>NZ_JACIBC010000017.1:0-2500 GCF_014195095.1 Rhizobium sp. BK602 | reverse complement strand
CAAACTCGGAAATAGCTGGTTCTCCGCGAAATCTATTTAGGTAGAGCGTCGAGCGAATACTCCCGGGGGTAGAGCACTGGATGGGCTATGGGGACTCACCGTCTTACTGATCCTAACCAAACTCCGAATACCGGGAAGTACTACTCGGCAGACACACGGCGGGTGCTAACGTCCGTCGTGAAAAGGGCAACAACCCTAACCTCCAGCTAAGGTCCCCAAGTCATGGCTAAGTGGGAAAGGATGTGAGGATCCCAAAACAACCAGGATGTTGGCTTAGAAGCAGCCATCATTTAAAGAAAGCGTAACAGCTCACTGGTCTAGTCAAGGGTCTTTGCGCCGAAAATGTAACGGGGCTGAAGCCATGCACCGAAGCTGAGGATGTGCAGCAATGCACGTGGTAGCGGAGCGTTCCGTAAGCCAGTGAAGGGATACCTGTGAGGGGTCCTGGAGGTATCGGAAGTGCGAATGTTGACATGAGTAACGATAAAGAGGGTGAGAGACCCTCTCGCCGAAAGACCAAGGGTTCCTGCTTAAAGTTAATCTGAGCAGGGTTAGCCGGCCCCTAAGACGAGGCGGACACGCGTAGTCGATGGGAACCACGTTAATATTCGTGGGCCTGGTGGTAGTGACGGATTGCTCAACTTGTAAGGTCTTATTGGATTGATCTTGCAGGGACGCGGTTCCAGGAAATAGCTCCACCGTATAGACCGTACCCGAAACCGACACAGGTGGTCAGGTAGAGTATACCAAGGCGCTTGAGAGAACTATGTTGAAGGAACTCGGCAAATTGCACGCGTAACTTCGGAAGAAGCGTGACCCTTATGTGCGCAAGCATGTGAGGGTGGCACAGACCAGGGGGTAGCGACTGTTTACCAAAAACACAGGGCTCTGCGAAGTCGCAAGACGACGTATAGGGTCTGACGCCTGCCCGGTGCTGGAAGGTTAAGAGGAGGGGTGCAAGCTCTGAATCGAAGCCCCAGTAAACGGCGGCCGTAACTATAACGGTCCTAAGGTAGCGAAATTCCTTGTCGGGTAAGTTCCGACCTGCACGAATGGCGTAACGACTTCCCCGCTGTCTCCAACATAGACTCAGTGAAATTGAATTCCCCGTGAAGATGCGGGGTTCCTGCGGTCAGACGGAAAGACCCCGTGCACCTTTACTATAGCTTTACACTGGCATTCGTGTCGGCATGTGTAGGATAGGTGGTAGGCTTTGAAGCAGGGACGCCAGTTCTTGTGGAGCCATCCTTGAAATACCACCCTTATCGTCATGGATGTCTAACCGCGGTCCGTTATCCGGATCCGGGACAGTGTATGGTGGGTAGTTTGACTGGGGCGGTCGCCTCCGAAAGAGTAACGGAGGCGCGCGATGGTGGGCTCAGACCGGTCGGAAATCGGTCGTCGAGTGCAATGGCATAAGCCCGCCTGACTGCGAGACTGACAAGTCGAGCAGAGACGAAAGTCGGTCATAGTGATCCGGTGGTCCCGTGTGGAAGGGCCATCGCTCAACGGATAAAAGGTACGCCGGGGATAACAGGCTGATGACCCCCAAGAGTCCATATCGACGGGGTTGTTTGGCACCTCGATGTCGGCTCATCGCATCCTGGGGCTGGAGCAGGTCCCAAGGGTTTGGCTGTTCGCCAATTAAAGCGGTACGTGAGCTGGGTTCAGAACGTCGTGAGACAGTTCGGTCCCTATCTGCCGTGGGTGTAGGAATATTGACAGGATCTGTCCCTAGTACGAGAGGACCGGGATGGACATATCTCTGGTGGACCTGTTGTCCTGCCAAGGGCATAGCAGGGTAGCTACATATGGAATGGATAACCGCTGAAGGCATCTAAGCGGGAAACCAACCTGAAAACGAGTGTTCCCTATCAGAGCCGTGGAAGACGACCACGTTGATAGGCCGGGTGTGGAAGTGCGGCAACGCATGAAGCTTACCGGTACTAATAGCTCGATTGGCTTGATTGTTCTCATTGCTTATGCTCATCACAGGCTGAATGCGAAAGCATTCATGCGGCATGAACAAACCAACGACGTGTTCACATAAGACAAAACGAGGCTTCTAGCCTCACCAGCTTCTCAAATCGGGCCAAATCCGCAAGGTTTAGCCCGAAGTTGCGCTTTGCCGACCTGGTGGTTATGGCGGGGTGGCTGCACCCGTTCCCTTTCCGAACACGGCCGTGAAACGCCCCTGCGCCCATGGTACTTCGTCTTAAGACGCGGGAGAGTAGGTCGCTGCCAGGTCTGCCAAACGCAACTCACGCTAAATTACTCAAGTCATTTATGCGTCTCACAATCTTCTCATCACACACGCGATAAACCGAAAAGGTTTATCGCTGAAGCGGCCTGGTCGTGTTACAATAGGCCGCTAAAAGCGGCCTTTGTCGCTTCTGAAAGCAAGTACTTCTCCCCTCGCGCCACCAATAAGGTGCCAAGGGGACACACGACGAACCCTCTGGGTTCGCTCGGGCGCGATAAACCCTTCGGGTTTACGTTG
>NZ_JACIBC010000016.1 GCF_014195095.1 Rhizobium sp. BK602 | reverse complement strand
CGAGATCGTGATACCGCGGGCCTTCTCTTCCGGCGCCGCGTCGATCTGGTCATACGCCTTGAACTCGCCGAAGAACTTCGTGATCGCCGCCGTCAGTGACGTCTTGCCGTGGTCAACGTGCCCAATCGTGCCAATGTTAACGTGCGGCTTATTGCGCTCAAACTTACTCTTTGCCATTTTCGGCTCTCCGTTTTTCCTGTCCCCGAAGGGATCAATTCTTGTTATCGGTCAATTGGTATTCCGGTCACTTCTGACCGGAATACTTTGCCTGGATTTCCTGTGCGACGTTCGACGGAACCGGCGCGTAGTGATCGAAAGTCATCGTGTACTGCGCGCGGCCCTGAGACATGGAGCGCAGGTTGTCGACGTACTTGAACATGTTCGCCAGCGGGACGTTCGCGTTGATGACAACGGCAATACCGCGGCTTTCCTGGCCCTGGATCTGGCCACGACGCGAGTTCAGATCGCCGATGACGTCGCCGACGTAATCTTCCGGCGTTACGACTTCGACCTTCATCATCGGCTCGAGCAGCTGGGCGCCGGCTTCGCGGGCCGCTTCACGGAAGCAAGCGCGGGAAGCAATTTCGAAGGCCAGAACCGACGAGTCGACGTCGTGGAAGGCACCGTCGATGAGCGTCGCCTTGACGCCGAGCATCGGGAAGCCAGCCAGCGGACCGGAAGACAGAACGCTTTCGATGCCCTTCTGGACGCCCGGGATGTATTCCTTCGGAACAGCACCGCCGACGATCTTGGACTCGAACTTGAAGTCGTCGCCGTCCGGGTTCGGCTCGAACACGATCTTGACGCGTGCGAACTGGCCCGTACCGCCGGACTGCTTCTTGTGCGTGTAGTCCTTTTCGGTCTGACGCGTGATGGTTTCGCGGTAAGCAACCTGCGGCGCGCCGACGGATGCTTCAACCTTGAATTCACGACGCATGCGGTCGACGATGATGTCGAGGTGAAGTTCACCCATGCCGGCGATGATCGTCTGACCGGATTCCTGGTCGGTCTTGACGCGGAACGACGGGTCTTCTGCTGCCAGACGGTTGAGCGCGAGGCCCATCTTTTCCTGGTCGCCCTTGGTCTTCGGCTCGATAGCGATCTGAATGACCGGCTCCGGGAATTCCATGCGCTCGAGGATAACCGGCTTCAGCGGATCGCAGAGCGTATCGCCAGTGGTGGTTTCCTTGAGGCCGGCCAGAGCGACGATGTCGCCAGCGAAAGCTTCTTCGATGTCTTCACGCGAGTTGGAGTGCATCTGCAGCATGCGGCCGACGCGCTCGCGCTTGTCCTTGACCGTGTTCATGACCGACGCGCCCTTTTCGAGCTTGCCGGAATAGATGCGGGCGAAGGTCAGCGAACCGACGAAGGGGTCGTTCATGATCTTGAAGGCCAGCATGGACAGCGGCTCGCTGTCATCTGCGTGACGCTCGATCTCGGCGTCGGTCTTGAAGTCCACGCCCTTGATCGCCGGAATGTCGAGCGGCGACGGCAGGTAATCGACAACGGCGTCGAGCAGCGGCTGAACGCCCTTGTTCTTGAAGGCAGTGCCGCAGAACATCGGGTGGAACTTGACGTCGATCGTGCCGCGACGGACGAGCGCGCGGATCTGGTCGTTGTCAGGCAGGTTGCCTTCGAGGTAGGCTTCGGTCGCGGCTTCGTCGATCTCGACAACGGTCTCGATCAGCTTTTCGCGATATTCTTCAGCCTTGGCCTTCATGTCTTCCGGGATTTCGACGACGTCCCACTGGGCGCCGAGCGACTCGTCGCGCCAGATGAGGGCGTTCATCTCGATCAGGTCGATAACGCCCTTGAAGTCGCTTTCAGCGCCGATCGGCAGCTGCATGACGACGGCGGTGGCGCCGAGGCGGGTCTTGATCATCTCGACCGAGCGATAGAAATCGGCGCCGGTCTTGTCCATCTTGTTGCAGAAGATCATGCGCGGAACATGATACTTCTCAGCCTGACGCCAGACGGTTTCCGTCTGCGGCTCGACACCGGCGTTGGCGTCGAGCAGCGCGATGGCGCCGTCGAGAACACGCAGCGAACGCTCGACTTCGATGGTGAAGTCGACGTGGCCGGGGGTGTCGATGATGTTGAAGCGGCGCATCTTGCCGTCACGGCCCTTCCAGAAGGTCGTGGTGGCAGCCGACGTGATCGTGATGCCACGCTCCTGCTCCTGCTCCATCCAGTCCATGGTGGCTGCGCCGTCGTGGACTTCGCCGATCTTGTGCGACTTGCCGGTGTAGTAAAGAATACGCTCGGTCGTCGTGGTCTTGCCGGCGTCGATGTGCGCCATGATACCGAAATTGCGGTAGTCTTCGATTTTATATTCGCGAGCCATTGTGGACTGCCTTTCGGAACCGTTCGGGATTACCAGCGATAATGCGAGAACGCACGGTTGGCGTCAGCCATCTTATGCGTGTCTTCGCGCTTCTTGACGGCAGAGCCGCGGTTGTTGGAGGCATCAAGAAGTTCGCCGCAGAGACGGTCGATCATGGTGGTTTCGTTGCGCTTGCGGGCAGCAGTGATCAGCCAGCGAATGGCAAGAGCCTGGCGACGCTCGGGACGAACATCGACCGGAACCTGGTAGGTAGCACCGCCGACGCGGCGCGAACGGACTTCAACGTGCGGAGCGATGTTATCCAAAGCCTGATGGAACACGCCGAGCGGCTCCTGCTTTGCCTTGCCCTGCACGGCGTCGAATGCGCCATATACGATGCTTTCCGCAACGGACTTCTTACCATCAAGCATGATGGCATTCATGAACTTGGTAACGATCAGATCGCCGAACTTCGGGTCCGGATTGATCTCGCGCTTTTCTGCTCTGTGACGTCGGGACATACTTCTCGTCTCTCAACTTGTTAGCGGCGCTTTATCACGCGGAGAACCTCGCGCAGCGCCGGATTATCTGAAACCGAATTACTTCGGACGCTTCGCACCGTACTTCGAACGGCGCTGCTTGCGGTTCTTGACACCCTGGGTATCGAGAACGCCGCGGATGATGTGGTAACGGACACCCGGAAGGTCCTTCACGCGGCCGCCACGGATCATGACGACAGAGTGTTCCTGAAGGTTGTGACCTTCGCCGGGGATGTAACCAATGACTTCGAAGCCGTTGGTCAGGCGGATCTTTGCGACCTTACGCAGAGCCGAGTTCGGCTTCTTCGGCGTCGTCGTGTAGACGCGGGTGCAAACACCGCGCTTCTGCGGGTTCTCCTGGAGAGCGGGAACCTTGTTACGCTTTACCTGCGCCTGGCGAGGCTTGCGGATCAGCTGGTTTACGGTAGGCATTCAACCATCCCTTGTAAATCTATCTCAACGCCCTTGCGGGCATAACTCTCACCGTCTCCGGCAACGACACACGATCGCCTCAATGCGCAAAACGTGGCCCGATCCGCTTTCGCAGATGGACCACAGAAAAAGCAGAGGACGCGTACAATTGCGTCTTGCGTGCAGCATTCTCGTCTTCAACGTGCGTTTAGAACCTTGTTTGAGGTGAACTCCAGGGCGCGTCGCCCCGAATAGCCATGCCTCACATGGGTTCCGATGGCGGCGTAACTACTGGTTTCCCGGCGGTTCGTCAAGGCCGGTTAAGAAATTATCTTTGCCACGAAGCCCTAAAACGCCGGGCAAACCAGCCGTTTGGCGTATTCGTTAACGAAATGACGCCTCTCCGGCAAGATAGACTTGGGTATTCCGACAAAATCCCTATAAGGAATCACGAAAAGGCCGTTTCTCCCGATCCGGCCGGCGAGCGAAGAGAATCGCCCGGCCGAATCGACACTCCTGAAGGAAGATCCATGATCACCACGCCAGACAACGACAACAATTCCGACGGCCCCATGGTCTTCATCATCATCGGCAAGGGATATGAGACCGAAGGTGGCGAAGGCATCGACCTGCATGTCATGCTGAGGGCGCCGGATGACGACACCGCGGTGCGCGAAGCGCTGAACGCCCTTGCGGAAGAAGGCTTCATCGAGGCGGATCTCGACCAGATCGGCATGCTGACCGATGCGCCCGACGAGGAGCCGCATGCCTCGGCCTACCAGGGTGCGCTCGAAGGCGAAGTCGCGATCATCCGCTTCCGCTGAGGTTTCGCCTCCGCTGAGTTGGGGGGCGTCGTCACGGCGACCGCCCTCTCCTCTCCGGCAAAAATCACGCAAAAAGAAACCGCCCGGATCGCTCCGGGCGGTTTTCATTTTGTTGGCAGTGGCCGCTTATTCAGCAGCCGGGGCGCTTTCGCCGGCCATATCCTGCAGCATCGGCGTCGCGACACCGGCACCGGTGCCCTTGCGGCGCTCTTCGAGGATCAGCTCGTCGCGAGCCGTCGCGATGCGGCGGATCTGCGTCATGGTGCCGCCCGTACCGGCCGGGATGAGGCGGCCGACGATGACGTTTTCCTTCAGGCCCTGCAGACCGTCGGTCTTGCCGGCGATCGCGGCTTCCGTCAGCACCTTCGTCGTTTCCTGGAAGGAAGCGGCGGAGATGAAGGACGGGGTCTGCAGCGACGCCTTGGTGATGCCGAGCAGAACCGGATCGCCGTAAGCGGGCTTCTTGCCTTCTTCGATCAGCGCGTCGTTGGCGTCTTCCAGCTCGATACGGTCGACATTGTCGCCGACGATGTACTGGCTGTCGCCCGCATCGGTGATTTCCACCTTCTGCAGCATCTGACGGACAATCACTTCGATGTGCTTGTCGTTGATGACAACGCCCTGCAGGCGGTAGACTTCCTGGATTTCGTTGACGAGGTAGGAAGCCAGAGCCTCCACGCCCTTGATCGCCAGGATGTCGTGCGGAGCCGGGTTACCGTCGAGGATGTAGTCACCCTTTTCGATATAGTCGCCTTCCTGAAGGTGGAAGGGCTTGCCCTTCGGGATCAGGTATTCGACAGGCTCGACACCGTCTTCCGCCGGCTCGATGATGACGCGACGCTTGTTCTTGTAGTCGCGGCCGAGGCGGATCGTACCATCGATCTCAGCGATGATGGCGTGGTCCTTCGGACGACGGGCTTCGAACAGTTCGGCAACGCGCGGCAGACCACCGGTGATGTCCTTGGTCTTGGCGCTTTCCAGCGGCGAACGAGCGAGAACGTCACCCTGCGACACCTTCTGGCCCGGCTCGACGGACAGGATCGCGTCGACCGAGAGCAGGAAGCGGGCTTCGCCGCCACGCGACAGCTTGGCGACATTGCCGCTGGCGTCCTTGATGACGATCGCCGGCTTCAGATCGGAGCCGCGCGGCGTCGAACGCCAGTCGATAACCTGACGCTTGGTGATACCGGTGGATTCGTCCGTCGCTTCGAGAACCGAGAGACCGTCGATGACGTCTTCGAAGTGAACCGTACCGGCCACTTCCGTCATCATCGGACGGGTATAGGGGTCCCACTCCGCCAGGCGCTGGCCGCGCTTGACCTTGTCGCCATCGTCGACATGCAGCTTGGAGCCGTAGGCGACACGCTGCGAGGAGCGCTCGACGCCGCGTTCGTCCAGGATCTGAACCGTCATGTTGCGGCCCATGGCAACCAGGTTGCCTTCGGAGTTGCGCAGCATGTTGCGGTTCTTGATCTGCACGGTGCCTTCATACGAGGCTTCCAGGAACGACTGGTCGACCACGGTCGCCGTGCCGCCCAAGTGGAAGGTACGCATGGTCAGCTGCGTGCCCGGCTCACCGATCGACTGAGCGGCGATGACGCCGACAGCTTCACCGATGTTGACCGGCGTACCGCGAGCGAGGTCGCGGCCGTAGCAGACCGAGCAGACGCCCGTCTGGATTTCGCAGGTCAGCGCCGAACGGATACGGATCGACTGGATACCAGCCTTCTCGATCTCGATGACATCCGGCTCCAGGATCATCTTGCCGGCGTCGACGAGGCGCTCACCCGTGACCGGATGATCGATGTCGTCCAGGGCCGTACGGCCGAGGATGCGGGCGCCGAGCGAGGCGACGACCTGACCGGCATCGACGATGGCGGTCATGGTGAGGCCGTTTTCCGTGCCGCAATCGACATGCGTGACGATGCAATCCTGCGCGACGTCGACGAGACGGCGGGTCAGGTAACCGGAGTTCGCGGTCTTCAAGGCGGTGTCTGCCAGACCCTTACGGGCGCCGTGCGTCGAGTTGAAGTACTCGTTAACGGTCAGGCCTTCCTTGAAGTTCGAGATGATCGGCGTCTCGATGATTTCGCCCGACGGCTTGGCCATGAGGCCGCGCATGCCGCCCAGCTGACGCATCTGGTTCGGAGAACCGCGGGCGCCGGAATGGCTCATCATGTAGATCGAGTTCATCGGCTTCTGACGACCGGTGGTCTCGTCGAATTCGACGGCCTTAATGCGGGCCATCATCTCTTCGGCGACCTTTTCCGTGGCCTTGCCCCAGGCGTCGACGACCTTGTTGTACTTTTCGCCCTGGGTGATCAGGCCGTCATTGTACTGCTGCTCGTATTCCTTCACCAAAGCTTCGGTATCGCCGACGATCTTGGCCTTGGTGTCCGGGATGACCATGTCGTCCTTGCCGAACGAAATGCCGGCGCGGCAGGCATGGGCGAAGCCGAGCTGCATGATGCGGTCGCAGAAAATGACCGTGTCCTTCTGGCCGCAATGACGGTAGACCGTGTCGATCATCTTGGAGATGTTCTTCTTGGTCATTTCCTGGTTGCAGATGTCGAAGGTCACCTTGCCGTGCTTCGGCAGCAATTCGCCGATCAGCAGGCGGCCAGGGGTCGTTTCATAGATCTTCGAGTAGGGCTTGCCCTCCTCGTCGACCGACTTGAAGCGGCCGCGGATCTTCGAGTGCAGCGTCACGACCTTGTTTTCGAGAGCGTGATGCAACTCGCCGAGATCGGAGAAGGCCATGCCTTCGCCCGGCTCGTTCTGGTTGAGGATCGACAGGTAATAGAGGCCGAGAACCATGTCCTGCGAGGGAACGATGATCGGCGCGCCGTTTGCCGGATGCAGGATGTTGTTGGTCGACATCATCAGCACGCGGGCTTCGAGCTGGGCTTCGAGCGACAGCGGCACGTGAACGGCCATCTGGTCGCCGTCGAAGTCGGCGTTGAAGGCCGTGCAGACGAGCGGGTGCAGCTGGATGGCCTTGCCTTCGACCAGCATGGGTTCGAAGGCCTGGATACCCAGGCGGTGCAGCGTCGGCGCGCGGTTCAGCAGAACCGGATGCTCGCGGATGACCTCGTCGAGGATATCCCAGACTTCCGGCTTTTCCTTCTCAACCAGCTTCTTGGCCTGCTTGACGGTCGAGGAATAACCCTTGGCGTCGAGGCGGGCGTAGATGAACGGCTTGAACAGTTCGAGCGCCATCTTCTTCGGCAGGCCGCACTGATGCAGCTTCAGTTCCGGACCGGTCACGATGACCGAACGACCGGAATAGTCGACGCGCTTGCCGAGCAGGTTCTGACGGAAGCGGCCCTGCTTGCCCTTCAGCATGTCGGACAGCGACTTCAGCGGACGCTTGTTGGCGCCGGTGATGACGCGGCCGCGACGGCCGTTGTCGAACAGCGCATCGACAGATTCCTGCAGCATGCGCTTTTCGTTGCGGATGATGATGCCCGGAGCGCGCAGTTCGATCAGGCGCTTCAGACGGTTGTTACGGTTGATGACGCGGCGGTACAGATCGTTCAGGTCCGAGGTCGCGAAACGGCCACCGTCGAGCGGCACCAGCGGACGCAGGTCCGGCGGGATGACCGGGACGACCTTCATGATCATCCATTCCGGGCGGTTGCCGGATTCCATGAAGTTCTCGACGATCTTCAGGCGCTTCATCAGCTTCTTCTGCTTGAGATCCGACGTGGTGTCGGCAAGCTCGGAGCGCAGGTCGCCGGCGATCTTCTCGAGGTTCATGCTGGCCAGCATCTCGTAGATCGCTTCAGCGCCGATCATGGCGGTGAACTGGTCTTCGCCATATTCGTCGACGGCGAGCATGTACTCTTCTTCCGAGAGAAGCTGATGCTCCTTGAGGGCGGTCAGGCCCGGCTCGGTGACGATATAGTTTTCGAAGTAGAGGACGCGCTCGACATCCTTCAGCGTCATGTCGAGCAGCGTGGAGATGCGGCTCGGCAGCGACTTCAGGAACCAGATGTGGGCAACCGGAGCGGCGAGTTCGATATGGCCCATGCGCTCACGGCGAACGCGCGACAGCGTGACTTCGACGCCGCACTTTTCGCAGATGATGCCCTTGTACTTCATGCGCTTGTACTTGCCGCACAGGCACTCGTAGTCCTTGATCGGCCCGAAGATTCGCGCGCAGAAAAGACCATCGCGTTCCGGCTTGAACGTACGATAGTTGATCGTTTCCGGCTTCTTGATCTCACCATAAGACCAGGAAAGAATCTTCTCCGGCGATGCGATCGAAATCCGGATGGAATCGAAATTCTGTGCAGGCACCTGCGGATTGAAAAGATTCATGACCTCTTGGTTCATGCCTGTCTCCTTTTGGGGCTTGACGCCCTCGAACTGCAATCAGCACCGGCAAATTCCCGGGAGCCGGACTGATGCGTTAAAACGACAATAACCGCTAAAAGCGGCGAAATCGTCCCCGTCTGTGCCATGCGAACTCGGGCACCGGCAGGGACGGTGCGCGCTGACGGACAGCGCGCACCCTGTCGACTGTTACTCGGCCGCGTCCGGAAGCTGGCCGGCTGCATGCAGATCGTCGACCTTGGAGTTTTCCAGTTCGACGCTGAGACCCAGCGACCGCATTTCCTTGACGAGAACGTTGAAGCTTTCCGGAATGCCCGCTTCGAAGGTGTCGTCGCCACGGACGATGGCTTCGTAGACCTTGGTGCGGCCGGCCACGTCGTCCGACTTGACCGTGAGCATTTCCTGCAGCGTGTAGGCCGCGCCGTAAGCTTCGAGCGCCCAGACTTCCATTTCGCCGAAGCGCTGACCGCCGAACTGCGCCTTGCCGCCCAGCGGCTGCTGGGTCACGAGTGAGTACGGGCCGATCGAACGGGCATGGATCTTGTCGTCGACCAGGTGGTTCAGCTTCAGCATGTAGATGTAGCCAACCGTGACCTGGCGGTCGAACTGCTCGCCGGTACGACCGTCATAGAGCGTCGACTGACCGGTCTGCTTCAGACCTGCCATGGCGAGCATCTCGTTGACATCGGCTTCGCCGGCGCCGTCGAAGACCGGGGTCGCGATGGACACGCCACGCTTCCACTGGTCAGCCAGGCGCAGAACCGAGGCGTCGTCGTATTCGCGGACTTCGTCGCTCTTCGTACCGTCGCCGACGACCATGTCGATCGTCTTGCGCAGCGGTTCGATGTTGCCGCTTGCCTTGTAGGCCTCGATCAGTTCGCCGATCTGACGGCCCATGCCGGCGCAAGCCCAGCCCAGGTGCGTCTCCAGGATCTGACCGACGTTCATGCGCGAGGGAACGCCGAGCGGGTTGAGCACGATATCGACATGCGTACCGTCTTCGAGGAACGGCATGTCCTCGACCGGCACGATGCGCGAAACGACGCCCTTGTTGCCGTGACGGCCGGCCATCTTGTCGCCTGGCTGGATCTTGCGCTTCACAGCGACGAAGACCTTGACCATCTTCATGACGCCCGGAGGCATTTCATCGCCGCGCTGGACCTTCTCGACCTTGTCCATGAAGCGCTGTTCGAGGCGCGACTTGGATTCGTCGTACTGGCCGCGCAGAGCTTCGAGCTCGCCCTGAACCTTCTCGTCCTCGACGGCGAACATCCACCACTGCGAGCGCGGATATTCGGAGACGACGGCGTTGGAGAGTTCCGTGCCCTTCTTGAAGTTCTTCGGGCCGGCAAGCGCAACCTGGCCGCGGAGCATCTCGATCAGTCGGCCGTAGACGTTACGGTCGAGGATCGCCTGCTCGTCGTCGCGGTCCTTGGCGAGGCGCTCGATCTCTTCGCGCTCGATCGCCATGGCACGTTCGTCCTTCTCGACGCCGTGACGGTTGAAGACGCGAACTTCGACGACCGTACCGTAGGTGCCGGGCGGCATGCGCATGGAGGTGTCGCGAACGTCGGACGCCTTTTCACCGAAGATGGCGCGCAGAAGCTTTTCTTCCGGCGTCATCGGGCTTTCGCCCTTCGGCGTGATCTTGCCGACGAGGATGTCGCCCGGCTGAACTTCGGCGCCGATGTAAACGATGCCGGCTTCGTCCAGGTTCTTCAGCGCTTCTTCCGAAACGTTCGGAATGTCGCGGGTGATTTCTTCCGGACCGAGCTTGGTGTCGCGCGCCATCACTTCGAATTCCTCGATGTGGATGGAGGTGAACACGTCGTCGGCGACGATGCGCTCGGAGAGCAGGATCGAGTCTTCGTAGTTGTAGCCGTTCCAAGGCATGAACGCGACGAGCACGTTACGGCCGAGCGCCAGATCGCCGAGGTCCGTCGACGGACCGTCAGCCAGGATGTCGCCCTTGTTGACCACGTCGCCGACGGTGACCAGCGGACGCTGGTTGACGCAGGTGTTCTGGTTCGAACGCTGGAACTTCATCAGGCGGTAGATATCGACGCCGGACTTCGACGGATCGAGGTCTTCGGTGGCGCGGATAACGATACGCGTCGCGTCGACCTGGTCGACTACGCCGCCGCGGCGGGCGCCGATGGCGGCGCCGGAGTCACGGGCGACGACCGGCTCCATGCCGGTGCCCACGAACGGGGCTTCGGCGCGCAGCAGCGGCACGGCCTGACGTTGCATGTTCGAGCCCATGAGAGCGCGGTTGGCGTCGTCGTTTTCCAGGAACGGGATGAGAGCGGCCGCGACCGAAACGAGCTGCTTCGGCGAAACGTCCATCAGGTTGATGTTGTCGCGCGGTGCCAGCATGACTTCGCCGGCATGACGGCAGACGACGAATTCCTCGATGAAGGAGCCGTCAGCGTCGAGCTCGGCGTTCGCCTGGGCAACATAGTACTTCGCCTCTTCCATGGCGGAGAGGTAGAGCACATCGTTGGTCACCTTGCCGTCGATGATGCGACGATAGGGGCTTTCGATGAAGCCGTACTTGTTGACGCGGGCAAAGGTCGCCAGCGAGTTGATGAGACCGATGTTCGGGCCTTCCGGCGTCTCGATCGGGCAAATACGACCATAGTGGGTCGGATGCACGTCGCGGACTTCGAAGCCGGCGCGCTCGCGGGTCAGACCACCCGGGCCAAGAGCCGAAAGACGGCGCTTGTGGGTGATTTCCGAGAGCGGGTTCACCTGGTCCATGAACTGCGAGAGCTGCGAGGAACCGAAGAATTCGCGAACCGCGGCGGCGGCCGGCTTCGCATTGATCAGGTCCTGCGGCATGACCGTGTCGATTTCGATCGAGGACATGCGTTCCTTGATCGCGCGCTCCATGCGCAGCAGGCCGAGACGGTACTGGTTCTCCATCAGCTCGCCGACCGAGCGGACGCGGCGGTTGCCGAGGTTGTCGATGTCGTCGATCTCGCCCTTGCCGTCGCGCAGTTCGACAAGCATCTTGACCACGGCCAGGATATCGTCCTTGCGCAGCGTGCGAACGGTGTCGGCGACGTCGAGGTCGAGACGCATGTTCATCTTCACGCGGCCGACGGCGGAGAGGTCGTAACGCTCCGCATCGAAGAACAGCGAGTTGAACATGGCTTCGGCCGATTCCATGGTCGGCGGCTCGCCCGGACGCATGACGCGATAGATGTCGAACAGCGCATCCTGGCGGTTCTCGTTCTTATCGGCAGACAGCGTGTTGCGGATATAGGCGCCGACATTGATATGGTCGATGCCGAGAACCGGAATCTCGTCGAAACCGGCCTTGAGGATCACCGGAAGGGTCTTCTCGTCGATTTCGTCGCCGGCTTCGAGATAGATCTCGCCGGTCTGGAAGTTGACGATATCTTCCGCCAGGAACAGGCCATACAGGTCTTCGTCGGTGGCCTTCAGAGCCTTGAGACCCTTTTCCTGCAGCTGACGCAGCAGGCGCGGCGTGAGCTTCTTGCCGCCCTCGACCACGACTTCGCCGGTGTCGGCGTCGATCATGTCGGACACGGTCTTGGCGCCCTTCAGCGTTTCCGCGTTGAAGGGGATGCGCCAGCCGTTACCGTCGCGCTGATAGAGCGACTTGGTGTAGAAGGTCGACAGGATCTCTTCGCCATCCATGCCGAGCGCCATCAAGAGCGACGTCACCGGAATCTTGCGGCGGCGGTCGATACGGGCGTAGACGATGTCCTTGGCGTCGAATTCGATGTCGAGCCAGGAGCCGCGATACGGGATGACGCGGGCGGCGAAGAGCAGCTTGCCGGAAGAATGGCTCTTGCCCTTGTCGTGATCGAAGAAGACGCCCGGCGAGCGGTGCATCTGCGACACGATCACGCGCTCGGTGCCGTTCACGATGAACGTACCGTTGTTCGTCATGAGCGGCATGTCGCCCATGTAGACGCTCTGTTCCTTGATGTCCTTGATGGACTTCGCGCCGGTATCCTCGTCGATGTCGAACACGATCAGACGGAGAGTGACCTTCAGCGGCGCGGCGTAGGTCAGGTCGCGCTGGCGGCACTCGTCGACGTCGAACTTCGGCGGCTCGAATTCATAGGACACGAACTCCAGCATGGAGGCGCCGGAGAAATCGGTGATCGGGAATACCGACTTGAAAACGGCCTGGAGACCTTCATCAGGGCGCCCGCCCTTCGGCTCTTCGACCATGAGGAACTGATCGTAGGATGCCTTCTGAACCTCGATGAGGTTCGGCATCTCTGCGACTTCGGGAATCTTACCAAAAAACTTGCGTACGCGCCTACGACCATTGAACGAAAGGGTCTGAGCCATCGTCGCTCCTTTAAAATCCTGCACCCGGGCCTGCAACGGATGGGAAACGCTGGCCAGGCGACCCCATCAATCAATGAGTAGTTCAATCTCGTCTAACCAACCGAAAACCGCTCAGCCGGATTGCGTCGCGGTTCGGTTTGAGACCATCCTCTTGAAGAACCCATTACCCAAAAGCCGTTTTAACGCGGCTTTTGGGTAATTTGTTCAAAAACGGCAAATGGGAGGCGGCAAAAAGCCACCCCCCAAAGCAGTTTCAAGCTTACTTGACGTCGGCCTTTGCGCCTGCGTCTTCGAGCTTCTTCTTGATGTCAGCGGCTTCAGCCTTGGAAACGCCTTCCTTGACAGCCTTCGGAGCGGCTTCAACGAGGTCCTTGGCTTCCTTGAGGCCGAGGCCGGTGATGCCACGGACTTCCTTGATGACGTTGATCTTGTTCGCGCCGGCATCCGTGAGGATGACGTCGAACTCGGTCTTTTCTTCTTCAACGACAGCAGCAGCGCCTGCACCGCCGGCAACGGCAGCAACAGCTACCGGAGCAGCAGCGGAAACGCCCCACTTTTCTTCGAGAAGCTTGGACAGTTCTGCGGCTTCGAGAACGGTCAGCGAGGAGAGGTCTTCAACGATCTTTGCGAGATCAGCCATTGTACTAGTTCCTTTTGTTCGGTTCGAACTGGTTGATTATGAACAGCGAAAAACCGCCTTACGCGGCTTCGTCCTTCTTGGCGTAGGCCGAGAACACGCGAGCAAGCTGGCTTGCCGGTGCTGCAACAACACCTGCGATGCGGGTAGCCGGCGTCTGGATCATGCCCAGCAGCTTCGCACGCAGCTCGTCCAGCGAAGGCAGGGTCGCAAGCGACTTGACACCTTCGGCGTTGAGCGTTGTTGTTCCCATGGCGCCGCCCAAAACAACGATCTTGTCGTTGCCCTTGGCGAAATCCACGACGACCTTCGGAGCGGTAATCGGATCAGTGCTGTATGCGATCAGCGTCTGACCGGTGAAGAGATTGGAAATCCCTTCCGCGTCCGTGCCCTGAAGAGCAATTTTGGCCAGGCGGTTCTTCGCGACTTTGACGGTGCCGCCAGCAGCGCGCATCTTCGAACGGAAGTCGTTCATCTGCGCAACTGTAGCACCAGCATAGTGGGCCACGACAACCGAACCCGAAGCCTTGAAGACTTCGTTCAGTTCCGTGACGAATTCGCGCTTTTCCGCTCTTTCCACTGCTTTTCTCCAGTTGACAGGACCGGGTTAACGGGCCTGCCGGGTTGCCTTTTGCCTCCCGGGATCGAAGAGATCCCAAGCGACGCTTGAGGATCCTGTCCCCTCGCGCTCGAGCCGCAAGGCTCCAAGGCACAAGGCATCCAAGGCTCGAACCGAGTTTATCGAAGCAGAACTTCTTCAAAATTCGGGTCTTACCCGTCTCATGCAGGCTTGAGTGATTAAGGGATAACCACCTGCAATCTCGGACAGGAATTCCGGATTTCTCCGGATATCCCGGCCCCGAAGGGCCGGGAATTCTTAATAAGGCCTGGCTCGATGCCTGGCCGAAATCATTAGGCGCCCGGAGCCGTGACCGAGGAAACCTCGATCTTGACGCCCGGACCCATCGTCGAAGAGATGGCTACGCGCTTGACGTAGTTGCCCTTGGCGCCAGCCGGCTTCGCCTTGATGACGGCGTCGGCGAAGGCGCGGATGTTTTCTTCCAGAGCCTTGGCGTCGAAGGAAGCCTTGCCGATGCCGGCGTGGACGATACCAGCCTTCTCGACGCGGAACTCGACTGCACCGCCCTTGGAGGCTTCAACAGCGCCCTTGACGTCCATGGTCACGGTACCGACCTTCGGGTTCGGCATCATGCCGCGCGGGCCGAGAACCTTACCGAGGCGGCCGACGAGCGGCATCATGTCCGGGGTCGCGATGCAGCGATCGAAGTCGATCTTGCCACCCTGAACGATTTCCACCAGGTCTTCCGCGCCGACGATGTCAGCGCCGGCAGCCTTGGCTTCGTCGGCCTTGGCGCCACGAGCGAAAACCGCAACGCGAACCGAGCGGCCAGTGCCGTTCGGCAGGTTGACGACGCCGCGGACCATCTGGTCTGCGTGACGCGGGTCAACGCCGAGGTTCATCGAGATTTCGACCGTTTCGTCGAACTTGGCGACGGCACGTTCCTTGACCATGCTGATGGCCAGATCCAGAGCATAAAGCTTGGTCGGATCAACGCCTTCACGAATCTTCTGAATACGCTTTGCTACCATGGTCTTAACCTACCACTTCCAGGCCCATGGCGCGGGCGGAGCCCTCGATCATGGCCATTGCGCCTTCGATATCGGCGGCGTTCAGATCCTTCATCTTGGCTTCGGCGATAGCCTTCACCTGAGCCTTGGTCAGGGTGCCAGCCTTGGCGCCCTTGCCCGGGGTCTTCGAGCCGGACTGGATCTTCGCTTCCTTCTTCAGGAAGTAGCTGACCGGCGGCTGCTTCATGACGAAGGTGAAGGACTTGTCCTGGTAGTAGGTGATGACGACCGGGATCGGCATACCCTTTTCCATTTCCTGCGTGGCGGCATTGAACGCCTTGCAGAATTCCATGATGTTAATGCCACGCTGACCAAGCGCAGGACCGATCGGCGGCGACGGATTCGCCGAGCCGGCCTTTACCTGCAGCTTGAGCTGGCCTGCAACTTTCTTAGCCATTTCTCTCTGCCTTTCTACATGACCGGTTGCCCGGCCCTACTATGCCGGATCGCTCCGGCGGCTGCGGTTGCGTGGTGCGGATCGAAAGGCCCGGCTAAGACCCCTGCCCTTCCACGCGGATTGCGGCGACGCCGCAAGACATAAATAAGCATCCGCTTACTTACATCCAAACTCGAATGAAAGACCAGCCTGAAACGACCGATCTTTCCAATCAACAGACCGTCAGACCTTCTCGACCTGACTGTATTCCAGTTCGACCGGCGTAGCGCGACCGAAGATCGACACTTCCACCTTCAGGCGCGAACGCTCTTCGTCCACATCCTGAACCGTGCCGTTGAACGAGGCGAACGGACCGTCGGAAACGCGAACCTGCTCGCCGATTTCGAAGGATACGGAAGCCTTCGGCCGCTCGACACCTTCCTGGACCTGACCGAGAATACGCTCGGCTTCATAATCCGGAATCGGAACAGGCTTATTGTCGGAACCGAGGAAACCAGTGACCTTCGGCGTATTCTTGATCAGGTGGTAAGCTTCATCCGTCAGGTTGGCGCGAACCAGAACATAACCCGGGAAGAACTTGCGCTCGCTGTCGACCTTGCGGCCGCGACGCACTTCTACCACCTTCTCGGTCGGCACAAGAATCTTCTCGAACAGGTGCTCGAGACCCTTCTGCTTGGCCTTCTCCTCGATGGATTCAGCCACCTTCTTTTCGAAATTAGAATAAGCGTGGACGATGTACCAACGTGCCGCCATGTTCATCTCCACCCGATATCAGTTGCCGGTATTCAGTACGTAGCCGAGAATCCAGCCAATGAGCTGGTCGGCAGCAAAGAAAAACAGCGAAGCGAAAACGACCATGACGAGAACCATCACCGTCGAGATCATCGTCTCGCGGCGGGACGGCCAAGTGATTTTCGACGTCTCGGAGCGCACCTGCTGCAGAAACGCTAGTGGATTCGATTTGGATGCCATTGACTGCCCACGCAATTACGGCGCGTAAAGCTGAACATATCAGCCCCACGCACCGCGTGTCTGTTGAACCCTACATAAACATCGAATCCCAATTTAACAAGAGAGAATTCGACGCCTTCGAAAATTTGCCGCCAGACCGGCATAATCCCCGATCCAAGAAGCAGCGAGAAACGCGCCAGTCAAATCAAGGAAAGTGGCAGGGGCAGCAGGGCTCGAACCTACGACCTGCGGTTTTGGAGACCGCCGCTCTACCAACTGAGCTATACCCCTTCATGTTCCAATCACCGGCTCCGTGCGGTTGCCCGCCAGCGCCTTTCGGAAACATGGCGCTCCCTTTAAGACGGGACGAAACGATTGGCAAGTGCGTTTTTCGTTTTTTCCCAATCAAGACCATCGCTTCGCCGGCGTCGTTATCCGCAACCCTGTCCTGGACAAGCAATTGCGGGGCTCGCGGCGCCGATGACAAACTGCCGTTCGGCCGGGATTCAGCCTTCCTTTTGCTCTCCCGACGGCCCCTTGGGCTTCTTCTTCAGAAATTTCGGCCGCAAACGCCGCAGAAAATTGTCGATGGAGCGAATCACATTGGTCAGCGAGATCAGCTTGTCGACTTCGGCATCTGTATTGCCAAGCCTCTCGGACAAAACCTCGGCCACCGCCAGCGAGATCTCGGCTGGGGGAATTTCGGGGAAACGCTCCGCGAGCCTGGCATAGGCATTGGTCGACACGCCGCCATGGATGGTGATTTTCCCCAGCCTCGCGAAAAGGCGCAGGAAGGCCTGCTCGAAGGTCCAGTCGTGGACCGAGACCACTCGCCACTTTTCGCTGCGCTTGGCCGAGAAGCCGGCCAGCACGACGGCGCCCGGCAATTTCAGGTCGCTCAGCCAGAGCGCCATGGCAAAGCCGCTGGTGGGCGTCTTGCCCTCCGTGTAGAAATCGCCGCAGAAGCCGACGAGATCGAGGTGACCGGTGGGTGCGCCTTGAAAATCGGCGGCGGGATTGAGCTTCTCCTCCTGCCCGAGGCGGATGTTCATGATGCCGAGGAAATAGTCCTTCGGGAAGAACTTGACGACCTCGCCCACCTCGCCGCGATAGACGATGTTGGCGCCGCGCGGCTGCCCGCGCGAAATCAGCAGCGAGGGCCTGGGAAACGGCCGGTCCAGAACCTTGTAGACCTTGTTGAAGAAGACGAAGAGGGCCGTCGGCGGAAACTGCGCCTCCAGGCTGCCGATATCGACCGCGTCGCTATTGGCGACGAGGACGATATGGGAGAACGGCGCCAGGACGGCGCGCCATTCGTCTGAAGTCTTCAGGCCGGCCGCGGAACCGGCGGCCAAAAGCCGACCGCCTGCCACGCTTCCCGCCCCCTGCGCCAACTCGCTCACTTCTGCTGGACGTGCAGCATGCGGTCGCGCATGGCGAACCATTCGTCGGCGTAATCGTCATTGCGGTATTCGTCGAAATACGGGCCGCCATCGGTGAAATGTACCAGCTGCGCATCCGGCCGATAGTCGTATTCATTGACGAGATAGTTCCACGTCACCGGGACTTCGCCGATCTGGTCGTCGCTGTCGAGCCACTTGAACTGGTGAAGCTGCAGGCCGGTGGCGGTGTTGACATAGTCCTTCGTCAGCGCCTTGCACTTGGCGTTGTTGAACAGGATCATGCTCGACCAGTTCTTCTTCTCGTATTTCGTCTGGGTCTGGCCGAGGAACTTGGTCTCGATCTTCGGCTGATAGTCGTGCTTGACGCACATGGCGGCATAGCGGTCGTCACGCAGCTTCCACAGCTCGGCGATATCGGCGCGGGCGAGCATGTCGCAATCCATGAAGATGCTCCAGCCCTCATAACCGCTGAGGTAGGGCACCAGGAAGCGCGAGAAGGAGAATTCGGTCGATTGCAGCGGATTGCGCTCGCGGGTGAAAATGCCTTCGAGATTGTTCAACACGATCGGCGAGAACTCCACCGGGATCGAGGAGCGCTCGATTATGCTCTGCGCGAGAACGTGATAGGCGACGACTTCCTTGGAGTCGAAGCCGACAAAAATACGTGCAACACCGTCGTTCATATTCCCTCCTGAACGGCCGACCGCCTAGGAGATCAGCCGACTAAAATATCTTTCCGTCGCAGCGCGGGCCGCGCCGCCGGACATCGTGTCGGCGCATGAGCCATACCATGCCCGCTCCAAACACGAATCGCGACTGCATCGTCGAAAGCCATTGCAATTTCCCCGATACGCCTCGCGAACGCAAACCTACTTACTTCAACCCAGCCATTTGTCGAGTGTTTGCGGAAGCATTTTTGGTGTTCAGCCGTAACAAATGGAGAGCCCCTGCCGGAGCCTCGGCCGGACGCGACGACCACGCCCGGTTTCATCCCGATCTCCGAAGCCGCCTCAAACCGTCACATATCGCCGCCAGTTGTGTTCTTCCTTGAAACCCAGGACCTCGCGGATCTTGCGGTTGGAGAGCAGGCCCTCATACTCGCCGATCTCGCGGGTGAAGGGCACATTCGGGAAGTGCTTGGCCGCGAGTTCACCTGACGGCGTGTTGGCCGATACGGTATCGTTGGCGGCGTTGAACACCTGGAAGCCGAGACCGCTCTTTTCGATGCACAGATGAACGATCTGGCCGAGATCGCGGGCGTCGATATAGCTCCAGGCGATGCGCTTGCGGATCGCGCTATCGGCAAAAAACTCCGGAAAGCGCTCATATTCATGCGGCTCGATGACGTTGCCGATGCGCAATGCGTAGATGTCGATGCCGAAGCGTTCGGCAAAGGCGCGCGCCGTCTTTTCGTTCAGGACCTTGGACAGGCCGTAGGAATCCATCGGGTTGACGTCATAATCCTCCTCCAGCGGAAACTGGTGGAAATCGCGATGCCCCTCGGCGAAGCAGACGCCATAGGTGGTCTCGCTGGATGCGACGATGATCTTCCTGACGCCGAGCTTCGCCGCCGCCTCGATGACATTGTAGGTGCTCATCGTATTGATGCGGAAGGTCTCGTTGTCCGTCTTGATCAGGATGCGCGGTACGGCGGCAAAATGCACGACGGCGTCATAGGGCTGCACGCCCTTGCCATGGTCCAGATCCGGGAAATCCCGGTGCATGGTCAGAGCATTGTAGACTTGTCCCGCATCGGTGACATCGGCCTGCAGGTTGGTGACGCCTGGGCTGTTCAGCGGAACGAGATCGACATTATGAACTTCGTAGCCGGCATCGACGAGCCAGGGAACCGTGTGACGCCCGGCCTTGCCGCTGCCGCCGGTGAACAGAATACGCTTCTTCATGAAATCTCCTCCGGGTAAAATCGAGCGATAGATAGGCGCTTTCGGACATTTCGCAAGGCGGTCGGCATGGACCGATTGCCTCAGCCGCGCACAAGTGATGAACTACCGGCAACAGAGATGACTGGGGAGTGAAACGGCCATGCCGATCAGGCTCGTCGACTATGATCCGGGCTGGCCCGCCCTGTTCCGGAGCCGGAGCGCGGCCATCGCCACCCTTCTATCCCGCCCTGTCGAGATCCATCATATCGGCAGTACATCCGTTCCCGGACTTTGCGCCAAGCCGAAGCTCGATATCGACGCCGTGCTTTCGACGGCGGAGGACAGGCTCTTTGCCACCGAGCGTTTGCAGGAAAGTGGTTATGCCTTCCATGGTGATCCCTACGGCGCCGACAGATGGATCTTCACCAAGGACGAAACACCCTGCGGAACGCGCCTCTATCTATGCCTTCTAGGCAATCCTGCCCATCGCGACCGCATCCTGTTTCGCGACTACCTTCGCACCCATCCCGAAGCGGCCGGGAACTATGCCGCGCTGAAGCGAAGACTAGCCATGGAAGCGAAGGGCGATTGGGATCACTACACCGGCGGCAAGAGCGATTTCGTTGCCGATACCCTTCAGAGAGCTCTTGCCGAGCGGCGCCAACCCACGGACATCACCGATCGGAGACTGTCGGCGGATTGATATCTACTTATGCAAATGTTCCAGCACATGCCCGACGCATTGATCGAGCGAAAGCCGGCTCGTATCGAAGATCTCGCAGCCGTGCTCGACCGCCTCCCCGCGCAGATAGGCGGCCCAGCTCATCATGTCCTTGTTCGCGAGCTCCGGCTGACCTCTTCCGGCCGTCAGCCGCTCCGTTCTGGTGGCATCGTCGCAATCAACCAGGATGAGCTTGTAGTCGGCGATATCGGCAGCCGCAGCGGCTTCACGGATGAAAGCGATCCGCATCTGCCCCTCGAACAGCACAGGCCGACCACCTCCGGCGACCGACGCGAGGCGAGCCATCCACTCCGTGGTCTTGTCGCGCTGCCAGGCCTCCGGCGAGCCGTGCTCCCTGATCATCACGTCCATTGCCGGCACGCCGATGCTATCGAAACGATGGAGGGTAAAGGCGCCCGGATATCGCTCCGCCACCGCGTCGGCAATGGTGGTCTTTCCTGAACCGGATGCGCCCGTCAGAACGATCAAACTCATCAATCTCCTCCCCGCCGAAACGCGAAAGGCCCCGCTGTTGCCAGCGGGGCCTTCGAAATCAAGGAATAATCCGGGGATTACTCGACGATGGATGCGACGATGCCGGCGCCGACGGTGCGGCCGCCTTCGCGGATCGCGAAGCGCAGCTTTTCTTCCATCGCGATCGGCACG
>NZ_JACIBC010000015.1 GCF_014195095.1 Rhizobium sp. BK602 | reverse complement strand
CCGATACGACAAACTCCTCGTTAACTTCAGAGGATTCGTCATCATCGCTGCCATAACAATCTGGCTCAGATAGTTAATTCGTCACCACAGCCTAGGCAATTCCGGGACACGACGCGGAGCTTCCCGCCCGGATCAGGCAAAGCCACCCCGCTTCCGACAAGGACGGCGGGGGTATTCGTTGTCTGGAAGCGACGCTATCGAATTACCCTCGACGAGGGTTCAGAACTTGATCATGTCGATCCTGGTCAGCGTCGTCTTCTGGGAAACGCCGGGCGCATTGACCATGTGCCAGGCGACATATTGCTCGCCATAGAGTTCGGTGGACGACATGCCGTCCACGGGCAGGATGATATTCATACCGTTCAGCGCCGCATCGGTGGCGGTATCCAGAACCGCGCCTTCCGACGCCGTGCCGGTGACGATCACGGTCTTGATGCCCTTGTCGGCCAGGATGCTGCGCAGATTGGTGCCGATGAACTTGTCCGGACCGGATTTGACGATCGGATCGCTGGCGAGCGGCGCGAGCGCGGTCGCGATATCCTGCGGCTCACCGGCGCCGGCGAGGCTGTAGACCACGAACACACCCTTGGCGCGCGCCGCATCCAGCAAGGATTTGACCTTCGGAAGCGAGGCCAGGCAGCGCGGCTTGGTGTTCCTGTTGCACGGCCCCTTCGTGGGGTCCTGCGCGCCGTTGAAATCGAGCAGCAGGAGTGCCGTCGTCTCCAGATCCACCGTGACCGGCTTCAGCGAGGGTGCGGACGGTGGCTGCACCGTCTGCCAGTCGTCGATAATGGTCTGCGCGCAAGCCTGCGACGCACCGAGCCCGAGCAACCCGATGCCGCAAGCCAGGGCCGATTTCCGCATGATGCTGCCGATCATCTTCATGGCGTCCTCCTTCGACTCCGGCGCTTCGGCATCCAGCTAGAGCATTTCCGCCTTTCTTCGAATCGCGAAAACGCTCTATCTCTTTGTTTCAGCGCAATTGCGGACGGAAAGCGGCTCACGCACTTTTCCTGGAATTGCTCTAGGTCAAAAACGGCGGGTTGGTAACGAAACTCTTCGTGATCCGGGGATGGGCGGAACAATCGGCCCTGCGGTGCAGCGGGGAATATGCAAGCGGCCCGCGCATTTTTCCAAGGACAATCCGTCGTTGACAAATGGCGGGGAGACCATAGTCTTCGCCCAAGCCCTTGCGATCGCTACCATTCTTGCGGAGATGAGGATCATGCTGGCGAAATGCGCGACACGACGCCCCCTCCTGGCAGGCCTTGCCCTTTGCCTCTCGGCCTACGCGGCCATGGCGGCGCAGACGCTCGATCTCATATCGCAGAGGGGAAGCATCCGCGTCGGCTATGTCATCGACGAGGCGCCTTTCTCCTTCAAGAAGAAAGACGGCAATCCCACGGGATATGTCATCGATCTCTGCGGCAGGATCGCCGATGCGGTCGGGCGCACGCTGCCCCATTTGAAGCGGGACTATGTCGAGATCACCCTCGCCGACGGCTTCGATGCGGTGAAGAACGGCCAGATCGACCTTCTATGCGGCGCCATCACCATCAATCTGACGCGGCGCGAAAGCGTCGATTTCTCGCAACCGATCTTTCTGACCGGCGCGAGCGCGCTGCTGCGCAAGGATTCGCCCGACTATCTGCAAGTCCTCTTCCTCGACAAGCACCCTGCCCACGCGACCGACAGGAAATCGCCGCCGGCCAGCACCATCGGGGTGCGCGCCGACACGACAACGGGCGCGACGCTGCGCGCCGCGCTCGGCCCGGATGGGCCACAAACGCATGTCACGGATTTCGCCACGCATCAAGACGGACTGAGTGCTCTAGAGGATCACAAGATCGACGCCTATTTCGCCGATCGCGCCCTGCTCATCGGCCTTGCCGCCCACGCCCGCAATCCCGCCGCACTGGCAATCGGCAACCGCCTCTTCACCCACGAACCCTACGGAATCGTCCTCCGACGCGACGATTCAGCCTTCCGGCTCCTTGTGGACCGGACGCTTACCGAACTCTACCAGTCCAACGATTTTCCGAAGCTGCTGAAGACCTATTTCGGGGACGAGGGACCGGTTCTGAGAAGCGAGATTATGACGGGTTCGGTTCCGGAGTAGTCAGTTGCACTACGGGGTGAGCGTCGGCCTTCTGGCGATGGATAGTTGTCTTGATTTTAGTAGGGGATATTGGTTTCTGGGGCCTGAGTCCATGGAGGCTTGTAAATTCTCAGCCTCAAATCGGCCCTACGGCGGCAATTCGGCTTTGGGCCGAAAGCAGCATGTCAGCTTTAAGGCTGCGAACTGACAAAGCTGACAAGTTCTATCGTCGTCGAGTGACTTTACGACCATGCGTAAGTCATCACCTTTTTCCAGCGGAGTGACGTAACGCCATGCTTTACCGCATAGGATGCACCGAGTGTACAGGCATGCAGGTGGAAGATCCGCGCATTCTTGACGAGTGCTGTCTGCCGCGGCTCAGCGCCAAGGTGCTGCTCAACCAGGAAAATATGCGATACGTCGTTGGCTTGATCTTGCCCGATTAATTCTGTGACTGCGAGGACATATCGGTTGGGAATCACCTTTGTTTTTTCCAAATCGCGCGCGCCGTCGATTACCTCGGTTATCACCTGCTGGTAGAGTCTGTTGGCGTATCCAAACAGTTTCGAAGCGCGGCGATTGGTGTCTGCATCTCGCTGCTTCCCAGCACCGGCCCCGGTTTCGCCATAAGACCCACAAGACCTCAATGGCGTGCACTCGGACACGAAGTGCCGATACCGACGAACTTTGACGTTCGGGACGCAGCGATTGAAGCAAGCCGCCTTTTGCTAGATTTGGCTCCTTTTGACAAAACTGAGTTGGAGGAGCTGCTGAAAATCGCTCCACGTTTGCATCCTGACGATTTGAGCCGCTTAGTTGAGCAGATTGAGCGTTGGGCATCAGATGCTGACGACGAAGACAAGGCAGACCTCCGGAATGACCTCCGTCGTCGTGAGGTCATACGTATTTTCGAAGACGGCCAAGACGAGAACGACTTGGTGGTTGCTCTTCGCAGGATGGAAGCTGCGTTGGAGGCTGGAATTGCGACCGCCCGCCATCGCTGGCTTTTCGATAGTCCACACGTCGAGTGGCGATCTCTAATCGAAGATGAGGAGAAGGGACGCTTATCGTGGCAGGAACGGGATGCTCGCGTAAAGCGGAAGCGCATCGGGGCCATCATGGAAATCCGAGAGCAAGTGGGTGAGGATCAGGTCTTCGAGTTCGCGCTAAGTGTCAAGCACCCGGAGCTTGTCGCCCAGGTTCTGGTGCCGCCAGACGCCTCTCCGGAGGTAGCCGCGAAATGGGCAGCGCGCGCGCTCCAGCATCAACCGAGCGAAGCAGTCAATACCTTCCTTCGCCAAGTGCTCTGGACCTCCGGATGGGCCGATCTCAACTCAGTTGTGACAATTCTCTCTCAAACGGGTATCTTGAAGGATGCCGACATAAAGTATCGGTTAGCCGAGCACCTTCCTGGCCGCGCGCCTGGATGGAGAGTTGCTGAAGAACTCGGAAGTGATGTTGTTACCACTTATTGGAGGACTGTATCGGTCAGATTATGGGATGACACGCCATCGGAAGAAGGCGAATACGCCATAACAAAGCTGCTTGATGCGCAGCGTCCACGCTCAGCATTTGCTGCAGTGAGTCTCTCGCCCGATAGACTCTCTCCGGAGAAATGGGAACGCATTCTGGAAGCCATTGCGCATGGGCAGGAGCTGGATGGTCCATTTCCAGAGTCCTATCATTTGGACGAAGTGCTGAAACGCCTTGATGACTCTGACGAGATCTCAAATGACCGGATCGCAACTTTGGAACTGCCATTCGTACCGCTGCTATGCCGCTATGGGTATCGCCATCATCAAAGAACCTTGGCGGTGCATCGAAAACTGGCAAGTGATCCGTCGCTGTTTGTTCAACTGCTGTGTTGGCGCTATCGTCGCAGAGACGGAAGGGACGATCCAGAGCAGGAGGAGATATCATCAGATCGCCGGAAATTCCTTGCCGAACTGGCATCTCATACGTTTGAGGGCTGGAATAAACTTCCTGGGCTGAGCGAAGACGGAGAGATAATCGAGCAAGATTTCAACGTCTGGGCCGAAGAAGCGATGCAACAAGCAAGTGACGTAGATCGCAAGGAAGTTGCCGAAACCCATTTCGGAGCTTTGCTCGCACGCTTTGCACGCCACCGTCCTTGGGATGAATGGCTGCCGCTGGTGATATTGGACTTCTTGAACCGCTCTGAAAATGTGGGGCTTCGCGAAAAGTTTGATCTGGGCGTTCGAAATGCTCGTGGCATCACCAGTCGTGGGCCATACGACGGTGGCGAACAGGAGCGCAAGCTGGCGGGTCGCTATCGTGGACTTGCCGCACGATACGGAAATTCACATCCTCGCGTTTCAGCAGTTCTCATCTCGATTGCTGAAAGCTACGAGTGGGATGCCCGTCATCAGGACGAGCGTGCAGCTATAGGCGAGCGTTGGCATCCATAGGGATCGCCCTTCCTGCTGCTATGAATGATCCCTCGAAGTACATAATCGACCTTAGTGTAGTGCAAGAGGTACATACTCCCTCCATTCGCAATAAATCCCTCTCGATACGTATTTTATGAGCACTGCAATCAGAGATTATTTTCGGATGCGATCCTGCTCATCCGAGGAAATCATCAAGCGACTGGAACACGCCTGCTGTTTTCCAGAGGCTCCGGTTGCCCACCACGTAAAGAGCTTCCTTAGCCCTTGTCGCCGCGACGTTCAGGAGATTGGGGCGGCCACCCGCCCAACCGCGCGCGCCTCGCTGCTGCGCGTCCGGAGCACCCAAGATAAAGAAGACGGCGTCCGCCTCGCGGCCCTGAACGGTGTGGACCGTTCCGATGCGCTCCCTGACCCACTGATAGGGGGTTTCGACCCACCCCTCGAGCAAGCCGCTGGTACGCAACACTTCCCGCATACGATCCTGCACCACGACGAACGGGGTCACGACATAGAAGTCGGGAGCGCATCCTTTATCCCGTAGTTGGCGTAGCAGGCCAAGCAGCGCGTCGCCCTCCTGCGGGCACCATTTTTCCTGCCCCCGCCCCTCGACATTGATCCATCGGGAAGGACCGAGAATGTCCCGGATTGCGGAAGGTTTGGCTGCCTTCGCCTGCACCATGAGGTTTTCGTAGGCAATGGAATTGGAAATGCTGAACATCGGTTCAGCGCAGCGTCGATGAACGAGAAGAGGAACGCCAACTTCACGGGTTCCGAACTTTGTCTCGAAGGTTCCGTAATATTCCGTGGCGCTGTCGGCCAGTGTTTGCGCCGAAGCCCCGGGCGCGTTGTAAATCAGCGGATCGATCCCGAATTGCTGGCACATCGCTTCGGTCAACTGGTCAGGCAGAACGACAACCGGCTCTATCTGGATCGGATCGCCGACGACCATTGCTCGTTGAGTCCGCATCAATGCGCCCACGGCCGCCTGCGGTAATGCCTGGCCTGCTTCGTCCACAAGCAGCCAGCCGAAAGATTCGGGTCCGATTTTACCGAACATGCGGGAGACCGAAGCAAACGTGGTGGAAACCACCGGCACCAGGAGGAACAAGGTCGACCAGAGATCAGGGATCAGCGCGTCCTTTTCCGGGCTTCCTAGCGAACGCGTACCGAAGCCATCCATCAGAACATTGAGATTATGCCGGATCGGCTTTGCGGCGCCGTCAACAAACGCCTTATGCAATGCCATCGCTGCTTCGAAAACATCGTTGCGCAAACGTGCGGTAGCCGCATCCAGCCAGGGCGCACTCTTCTGTTTATCCTGATGACGCTGGTCGAAAAATTCTTCCGAAATGAACGTGCCGGGATATCGGCCGGCAAGGTCTTCACATGCAATTCGTTCGCGCCTGAGCGTCTCGGTCAGTTCAATGACCGAAGCCTGCATTTTTTGCAGCTCGCCGTTCGCTCGCGCAAATTCCGACCTTTTCGTCTCAGCATCTGCCGACAGACGCGAAAGCTCTATTTTCTCTGAGGTCAGGCTTTTCAAGAGGGTATCGTATGCCTCGTGCCATGAACGATAAGCCTGCGTGCCGAACAGCCGGCTGAGAAAACCGGGCCGTATGCTCCATAAAGCGGCTCGATCCTGATCCAGTGCTTCCACATTCCGCTTCTGGACATCAAAAGCGGACACCGCTTTTCCGGCGTTCTCCACTAGTTGCGCCAAAACCGGGTGCATTGCCTCGATTTCGACGGCGAGACCGTCAACCGTCTCCTGCTTTTGCCGGATCGATCGTAAAAGATCATGAGCCTTCTGCAACTCCGCCAGTGCCGATTTCGAAGATGCCGCTACCTTGCGAAAATGCTGACGGGCTTTTCTCCAGCGCCGCAGGGCCTCATCATGATCCTCCGGTGCGTTTTCCTTGACGATGACCTGCGGCGGTCTTTGCTTCGTTCCTGTCTCTGTTTTCTCAGTGATCAGTTGAGGATTACCGCTGGCCTGCTGCAAATACCTCTGCAGCCCGACATCGTCGTCCCACCAGAAGGTTTGCCGGAAATCGCTTCGGTTCTTGCCATTGCCGAGCACTGCAGCGACCGCGCCCCAGGTGTCGCGTTCCAACAGGGCGTCGGATACAGTCTTGAAATATCTCAGACCGCCGGCGTCACCTGCTATCGCTTGCATGGCTGGCAGCTCGGCGCTGACATTCTCGACGGCTTTGTTGTTCGAGGAGGCAACGATTATCTCATACCCCCTGATCTTGTTGTCCAGGCGATAGAGGTGAACGAAGGAAGCTCCCTTCTTCAACCTCTGACCGGAATGGATGAAGGCGCTTTCCGGCTCGTCATAGGAGGAAAGAATTTCAGCCCGCTTGGTGACAAGCGCGGCGATGACATCGCGAAGAAGAGTTGTTTTTCCCGTACCTGGCGGACCGTTCACAGCAAGAATACCGTCCGTCTTCAGGTCGTGAAGGGCAAGATTGACCGCGCATTGCTGAAGGAGAGCAAGCGGATGCCGGCCGTCGCCCGGCCATGATCCCAATGGAAATTTCCGAGGCTCGAGCGCTTCCGAAAGCGCCTCGTTGTCCTTCATGAGGTTTCGGCGACCGCGTGGCTTAAGGACGCCCAGATAACGTTTGAGATTGGGCGTCGCCTTACCGGAAACTACAAGAGCGCGTGCCGCTGCCAGATCATCAAGGAAGAACGAATTGAGCAGAATTGCTTCAGGCGGGTCCTGCAGCTTGAAATACTGATACGACCGAACGGCAAACGCCGGTGGCCTGACAAATTGTGCAGGTAGGCCGATGGTCTGCACCAGCCAATCATAAGTGTCTTGAATTATCTTGCGGGTGAGCGGCAGCGGATTTCCGTCCTTGTCGGCACTCACAATTTTTGCCGCCAATCCCTCCACAAGCGACTTTTCCGCCTGCGACCATTGTCCGAGATCAATCAGCCTACCACCCAATGCCACGGGTATTCCCCAGCCGAAGCTGGAAATGGAAACGGCTTCGCTCTCGACCGGACGCCCTTCCCGGTCCACCATGATCGTGGCGAGCACGGCTTCTCCACGCGCTTGCGGCCGCTCCGCCCGGCTGTCGGTATAAACCGCTAGCAACGCCGAGACGGCGGCTTCCATGTCAATGCTGCCGAGAATGACTTGGTAGTAAAGCTTTTGGTTAGGGGGAGCTTTCTCGCCACCATTCTCCCAAGGCAGCGCGTCCTTATCGATTTGGGCGATACGATATCGAGCGCCGCTCGCCAGATCCTCGGGCTTTCGGAACGACGGAGGAGACAAGACCTCCATCGCCGTCCACGCCAGCAGGATGCTTCCCGGATCACTGCCGACAGGGGGGCGTTCGAGGATAGGACGGATTGTTATCGCCGGGGCCGGCACTGGTCCGGGAATAGGAGAGGCCAGGCGCTCTGCTGGTGTTGCGGCAGCAACAATCGGGCCTTCCACAACCGGTTCGCTGATATCGACGCGCGAGGCAGATCGTTGAGCGATTGTTCCCCGAGCCTGCATCGCCCGCTGCCTTAGCTCCTGCGCGCGCTGGGTTTTTCGCTCGGAAAGCTCTTCAAGCAGGCCGTCCAAAAACTTTGGATCATCGCGTCGTTGATCGAACAGCTTTTCAAGCTCTACTACGCCCTTTTGGATCAGCGGTCTTTTGGACATGGAAAATATTCGCAAAATTACTACTCGGCCCAATTTGCCACCAGAAGCTGTGTGAAATCAACAGGCATGCCTTTGAACTGCTGGATCGGCGCATTGGAGCAACGACTACGACCGCGATCCCTGTATCGGAGGCGCGGGCACCATCATCAGACAGGTCGAAAGTTGTTCGATGGCATCGGCCCGGTGGCGTCTGGTCCCGAAACCCCATGGTCCAATGACAGTGGGGCAAGCCGACCCTTTGACATCGGCATTGTTTCGATAGCATCGTCTCCCCCCCATTCTCCAAAAGCAGGCGGTGTTCCGAAATGCTTACATTGCGCCAAATCGAGGTCATCCGAGCAATAATGGTCACCGGCAGCATCGCCGGCGCGGCACGGCTGCTCAATGTTTCGGCGCCGGGGCTCAGCCGTCTGATGAAATATACCGAGGACTCGCTCGGAGTCCGATTGTTCGACCGACGCGCAGGGCGCTACGTCCCCACGCCCCAAGCGCGAAACATCTTTGATCTGCTGGACACCGTGCATCGCAAGATCGACGATCTGCAGACCGCCGTCGCCGGCCTCGGACGTGGCAACAGCCAGGAGCTTTGCATTGCATCGGTACCAAGCATTGCCAACGTCATGGTGCCCAGGGCAATCGCGCGTTTGCGGCAACGCTATCCAGAACTCGCTCTCGACATCAACATCCTGAAGATAGAAGAAGCGATAGACTATCTGCTCCTAGGTCGTGGTGAGTTGGTGGCGATATCTTCTCGCTTCGACCACCCCCTTATCGAATTCGAGCTTCTTGCGAGCGGAAGACTAACGTGCATCGTCCCTGAGAACAGCCCGCTCGCAGCAAGAGCGACGATAACGCCGGAAGAAATGGCACGACATCCGCTCATCGGCATCAATCCGAAGGATCCGTACGGTGCAATCATGGCGGCGATGTTCACAAAGAGCGGCATCGACTACCAGATGAATGTCAAAGCTCGTTTCGGTACGACGGTGTGCAGCCTTGTTGCCGCCGGGCTTGGGATCGCGATCATCGACGAGTTCACAGTCGCACACAACGTTGTACGCGGTCTGAAAAGCATCGAGATCGAAGCAGACACGGCATTCCACACTTACGTCGCCTACAGGAACGACCTCCCGCTCTCCGCTTTTGCCGAGCATTTTCGAAAGCTTTTGCGCGAAGAGATGGTCCTTGCCAGCACCTACGCGTCGAATGCCAAGGCGCCAAAGACGATACAGGGCCGAACCGTAACATGATGTTATGCAACATGCAGAAAAAGGTAGGCGATATTATCCACTACATCAGTTAGATTTCATTTCGATACCGGGGCCTGGGGAGGCGTGCCCTGCAGAGCGCTCATCTTTGTCGTGCGCACCGCATCGGTTCCCTGCCCGTCAACCATCTGGAATGAAACATGACCGGGTTTATTCCCTCGGGAAACACACGCATCTTCCCCGTTGTCGGGGACCCTATAGCTCAAGTCCGTTCGCCGACCGTCGTGAGTCGAATGCTGGTTGAGCGCGGCGAGGACGCGATCGTTGTGCCGATGCATGTTGCCAATCGCGATCTCCGAGGCCTATTCGAGGCACTTCATCCAGTTCGCAACATGGGTGGAGCGCTCGTGACAATCCCTCACAAGCAGGCAGCCCTTTCCTTTTGCACAACAGTGACGGAACGGGCGGCGTTCGTTGGGGCGGTCAATGTGGTCGCTCGCACGCAGGATGGCTGGCATGGAGATAACACCGACGGATTGGGATACCTTGACGGTATCGAAGCAGAGGGCTTCTCGGTAAAGGGGCGAACGGCGCTTCTCGTCGGATGCGGCGGCGCGGGATCGGCGATCGCGCTTGAGATATTGAAACGAGGAGCGTCCAAGCTCGCTGTTCATGACATCGACAATTTCCGCCGAGATAGCGTCGTAGCTAAACTCGAGGAGACTTATCCTGGGAAAGTAGCGATCGGCAGTCGCGATCCGTCGGGTTTCGACCTCGTTGCGAATGCGACACCGCTCGGGATGAGGCAAAGCGATCCTCTCCCGATCGACGTTGCGCGCCTGGAGCCGACTCAGTTCGTGGCCTGCGTCGTCACCAAGCCGGAAGTCCCGAGATTGATCGAGGAGGCCCGCAAGATCGGGTGTTCGACGATGACCGGCGCAGGAATGTTCGACGCCCAGGCCGCGACGCTTGTGGACTTCCTTCTAGCGGGCTGGACAGACTGATGGGCCTGTTCGAAGAGTGACTGATTTTGTCTCCCGATGAGGAGAGACTGGGCGGCGCTTCAGGGAGACAGCGCCTCGACAACCCGGCCTAGTGTACAAGGGAGGACTCCATGTATCGCAAGCAAATGCTCGCAATGACGACCGCGCTGATGGCCACCATAGGCGTTGCCAACGCCGAAGACGTGATCAAGCTCGGAATGGTCTCGGAGCTGTCCGGCGCAGGGGCGCCGTCTGGCACAAACTGGCGCGATGGCGTCAAGCTGGCTGCCGAGGAAATTAACGCACAGGGCGGCATTCTTGGCAAGAAAGTCCAGATCGATGAATACGACACCCAGACCGATCCGCAGGTGTCCCGTGCGCTCGTTACGAAGGCGATCGACGAAGGCGCGGCCGTCATCCTTGGGACGATTTATTCAGGATCGACGATGGTGAACATGCTGGTGGCGCAGCAGAACGGCATTCCGCAGTTTGTCGGATCGGAGGCGCCAAGCATCACGCAGAAAGGCAACGGTTTCGTTTTCAGGACGTCCGCAGGGTCTCAGAAGGGCATCCCGGCTCTGGTCCCATATTTCACCGACACCCTCAAAGCGGAGAAAGTCGCCGTCGCCTGGGTGAACAACGAGTTCGGAAAGGGCGGCCACGACGTCTTCGTCGCCGAGATGAAGAAGGCGGGGGTCGAGATCGTTGCGGACGTCGCCTCAGAACAGGGGCAGGCAGACTACGCAGCAGACGTCGCCAAGCTGAAGCAAGCCAATCCCGACGCCGTGTTCGTCTACATGAACCAGGAGGAGTCGGCCCGTTTCCTGGTCGAGGCACGCAAGCAGACTGTCGCCGTACCATTGATCGGAGAAGTCACCCTCAACGACCAAAAGGTCATCGATTTGGCAGGGCCTGCCGCCGAAGGCGCAATCGCCCATGTCGGTCTGACGATCGAAGCTCCGGAAATCAAGCCGCTGGGCGATAAGTTCCAGGCGAAGTACGGTCGAAAGCCAATCCAGGACGCCATCAAGGGCTACATCGCGACATGGACAACCAAATATGTTGCGGAGGAAGTTGGAAAGATCGATGGCGAAGCATTCGCTGACAAGATGCACGGTCTTTGCCTCAAGGCCGCGGACCACCCCAATATCCTTCTCGACACTTGCTGGGACGAGCATGGCGAAGTCTCCCGGCCGAGCTTCATGGTTCAGGTGAAGGATGGCAAGGCGGTCGTGATCGGCAAAGTTGCAGCCAACTAAAAGGTACTGGCAAGCCGCGGCTGCTCGCCGGCCGCGGCCATCGAGAGAACGAAACGATGTCTCAATTTCTGCAAGTTCTGCTATCCGGCCTTGCGACCGGGTCCATCTACGCGCTCGTAGCGATCGGCTTCACCCTCGTCTGGCAAGCGGCCCAGACCGTCAATTTTGCCCAGGGCGAGTTTGTTATGCTGCCGGCCTTCCTTGTGCTCGCCTGCATGACCTTCCTAGGCATGCCGTTCTGGATGGCATTGCTAATCGGGCTGCTCCTGTCACTCCTTATTCTAGGGTATGCGTTCAAGAAGCTCATGGTCGAGCCTATCCTTCCCCACGGAGGAATAACCTTGATCATCGCCACGATGGCGCTCGGTATCTTCCTCAAGGAAAGCGTAAAGGAGCTCTATTCGGCGGAGGCTCAGCCATTTCCTGCGCTCTTCCCGAACGATCCGATCAACGTTTTCGGTGCGGCATTGTCTCTACAAGACATCCTGAACCTGGTTCTCTGCCTGTGCATCGTCATTCTCCTAACCTTGTTCCTCAATCGTACACGCACCGGACGAAGCATGCAGGCAACCGCCCAGAACCCCGCTGTCGCGGAGATTCTCGGGGTGAATGTCAAGAGGATGATCCTATACACCTTCCTCATCAACGCAGCCTTGGCGGCACTCGCCTCATATCTGATCACGCCCGTCTACCTCGCCAAGTTCTCGAACGGCGAAACGCTCGGACTGATCGCTTTCATCGCGGCGATTGTCGGCGGCTTCAATCAGATTCGCGGCGCTCTGGTCGGAGGCTTGCTCATCGGGGTTCTCGATAATCTTACCGCAGCCTATGTGACCGCGCAGTATCGTGCAGCTCTTCCGCTGGTTCTGCTCATCATCATCATTCTCGTAAGGCCTCAGGGCATCATGGGAACGTCCGAAGGGAGGACCGTCTGATGAACCCGCGCATTCGTCTACTAGCGATCGTTGCGCTCCTGGCAGTTTCAATCGCAGCGCCTCTGGGACAGGGGAACTACATCATCTACGTGCTGACGTCATGGCTCATCTTCACGATCGCGGCCATGGGGCTGAACCTGACCCTGGGTTATGCTGGTCAAATCTCCTTGGCGCAGGCTTCGTTCATGGCGATCGGCGCCTACATCACCGCACTGCTGACTCTCGCGGGATGGCACTGGCTGTTGGCGATGCCGGTTGGAGTCGTCGCGTGTTTCGTCGTCGGTCTCGTTCTCGGATATCCGGCTCTGCGCGTAAAAGGCCATTTCCTTGCCTTCGTGACGCTTGCCTTCAACACGCTCGTCTTTCTGGTGCTGCGCAACGAGGACTGGCTGACCGGAGGAAGCATCGGACTTTCTGGCATGCCGCGACCTTCGTTTGGCTTATTCGCCGCGACAAAAAGCTTGCCGTTCTACTATTTCACGCTTTGTGTCGCGGTCATTGCCGCGCTTGTGATGTGGGGCATCGTGAGGTCCCCATGGGGCAGAGCCTTCAAAGCCCTTCGCGAAAACCCGGTTCGTGCTGAAAGTCTCGGCGTCGACACCCGTCGCATCACGCTCTTGGCTTTCGCCATCGGATCCGCTTACGGCGGCCTTGCAGGTTCCCTAATCACGCCGCTCGTGCAGTTCATCGAGCCCGGATCGTTTGCGTTGGCCCATTCACTGCGTATCCTCCTCATGGTGATTGTAGGCGGAGCGGGCTACTATTTTGGACCCTTGCTGGGAGCCGGTGTGGTGATCCTGTTGCCCGAGTTGCTTCGTTTTACCGAAGGATACTATCTCATCATCTATTCCGGTCTGGTCATCGTAATGCTCGTCTTCGTACCATCGGGTCTGATCGGTATCGGAGCCCGCGTCAGGAACAAAATCTGGCCCAAGCAGCAGGTACGAGCAGACATGGCCGAAGGAGCCCGACTGAAATGAACGCTCCAATCCTAACCGTCAACGAGATCACCAAGAGCTTCGGCGGCATACGCGCCGTGGACGGCGTATCGTTCGAAGTGAACAAGGGCGAGATTCTCGGGCTTATCGGGCCGAACGGCTCGGGCAAGTCAACGCTTTTCAACTGCATTCTGGGCCAACTCACTCCAGATTCCGGGCACGTGTCGGTCAATGGCAGGGGTGTCTCTGGAATGCGCGCGTCCGACCTTAACAAGCTCGGCGTCGGTCGCACGTTTCAGCAGTTGTCCGTCTTTCCAAAAATGTCAGTGCTGGACAACATTATCCTCGCAGGCCAGGAACATCATGGGACTATGCTCTCACGCCTTTTCGGACCGGGCGACGCGGGTCTCACCGAAGAGGCGGACAAGATGATCTCCTTCTTTCGCCTGAACCATCTGCGCGACACACTGGCGGGATCTTTGTCGTATGGTCAGCAGAAGCTGGTGGACGCTGCGATGGCGTTCATGGCAGGCCCTAGTCTTGTACTCCTCGACGAGCCTGCCGGCGGTGTCAATCTTACTATGCTGGCAAACCTGAAGGACAGGCTTGTTGCCTACAACGCGGCGCATGGGACGACCTTCGTGGTCATCGAGCACAATATGGAATTCGTCATGAGCCTGTGCTCGCGCATTATCGTTCTGGCCGAAGGCAGCATCATCGCCGAAGGCAGTCCCGACGAGATCCGATCCAATCAAACCGTCATCGACGCGTATCTTGGAGGCTGATCATGCTTGAACTGAAAAACATCTATGGCGGCTACGGGAAGATCACCATTCTGAACGGCGTCACCTTCACGATACCAAAGGCTTCGATCACGACAGTGATCGGCCCGAACGGTGCGGGAAAGTCGACAGTGTTCAAGGCAATCTTCGGACTTTTAAACATCCATTCCGGACAGATTCTGCTCGATGGCCAGGATGTGACCCGACAGACGCCAAGGCAGATGATCGGCCACGGGGTAACCTATGTGCCGCAGGGCAGAAACGTCGTTCCGCAATTGTCCGTCTACCATAATCTGGAACTCGGTGGGATCACGGCAAGCGACCAGACGATCGTTCGCAAGCGTATCGACATGGTCATGGACCAATTTCCGATGTTGCGGAAATACAGCGGCAAGAAGGCGATCGAACTTTCCGGAGGCCAGCAGAAGCAGTTGGAAGTGGCTCGCGCACTCCTCTTGGACCCCAAACTGATCCTGATCGACGAGCCTTCAATCGGTCTGTCACCGAATCTCGTTCAGGAGGTCTTCCAGACGCTGCTCAGATTGCGGGATCAGGGCGCGACAATCCTGATGGTCGAACAAAACGCAAAGGCTGCGCTGGCGATGTCGGACTATGGCCTCGTTCTCGAGCTTGGACAGACCCGAATGCATGACAAGGCGACGAATCTTCTCGCCGATCCCAAGGTCGGGCAGTTATTCCTAGGCGGGCATATCGAGGCCGCAAATGCCGTATGAGGTTGTCGACTCGCCACGGGCAAGGCTTGGAGAGTGCCCGATCTGGTGCGAACATACCGAAAGACTCTGGTGGGTAGACGTCCTCGCGCCGAAGCTCTGGAGCTACGATCCCGCGGCGAAGGTTTGCAAGGATCATCCGGTGACGGCGCGACGTATAGGATCGGTGGCGCTACGGTCCAGAGGAGGCCTCGTTCTCGCTTGCGACGACGGCCTATATTCATATGATCCGGAAACCGGGGATCAGCAATTCCTCATGGATCCGGAACCGGACGCGATAGGCCATCGTAAAAACGACGGTCGCGTCGACTGGGCGGGCAACTTCTGGATTGGGACACTGAGGGAGGCAGACTATGCCCCGGTGGGAGCAATATATCGCGTAGATCCAGAACTTGGCGTCGAGCGGATCAGGGGCGACCTTGCAATTCCGAACGGTCTCGCATTCGATGAAATCCTCGGACGCGCCTACTACGCCGATACGCGCGCGTATGCGATCTGGGTTCGGGACTACGATGCGGCGAACTCCACTCTTGGCGACGAACGGCTGTTTGCAAGAACCCAGGCGCCGGCGCGGCCGGACGGAAGCTGCCTAGATAGCGAGGGCCATATCTGGAACGCCGAATACGCCGGGGGGAGACTGGTGCGCTTTGCACCGGACGGACAAATATCTCAGGAGATCAATCTGCCGTTTACCTATCCGACGTGCTGCTGTTTCGGAGGTAAAGACTTCGACAAGCTATTCGTGACGTCCGCGTCCGAACCACTTTCTGCGGAGGAGTGTAGTCACCAGCCGCTCGCAGGGCATACCCTCGTCCTCGATGTCGGCGTGCGGGGAAGACCCGAATGGCGCACGTCAATCTGAACAACTGCGGGAGACGGTTCGATGAAGACTTCAATAGCTACGGTGTCGATAAGCGGCGAGCTTCCGGACAAGCTTACTGCGATCTCCAAGGCGGGATACTCGGGCGTTGAAATATTCGAGAACGATTTTCTTGCGTTCGACGGCAGTCCGGCTGATGTCGGCCGGATGGCTCGCGACAGCGGCTTGGAAATCACGCTATTCCAGCCATTCCGTGACTTCGAAGGAATGCCGCACGCGTTCCGGCAGCGGACGTTCGACCGAGCCGAACGCAAGTTCGACATCATGCAGGAGCTTGGCACTGATCTTCTGCTCGTGTGTTCGAACGTCTCTACAGCCTCCCTCGGAGGAATCGACAGAGCGGCGGAAGACTTCCACGAGCTCGGAGAGCGGGCCGCCAAGCGCGGGCTTCGCGTTGGGTACGAAGCGCTGGCCTGGGGACGCCACATCAACGATCACCGGGACGCTTGGGAAATCGTACGTCGTGCGGATCATAACGCTATTGGACTTGTCCTAGACAGCTTCCATACCCTATCGCGGAAGATCGACATCAATTCGATCCGATCGATTCCGAAGGAGAAGATATTTATCGTTCAACTGGCGGACGCGCCGCTTATTGGTATGGATCTCCTGTACTGGAGCCGGCATTTCCGCTGCATGCCCGGTGAGGGTGACCTACCGGTAGCGGCCTTCGCCAAGGCGGTGTCGGATACCGGCTATGACGGCTACTTCTCCCTCGAGATTTTCAACGATCAGTTTCGTGGTGGCTCCACACGGGCGATTGCGGCAGATGGCTATCGTTCACTGATTTATCTGGCAGACCAGATCGGCCGGGACAAGGATACCGGCGCTTCTGCGTCCGCCATGCCCGCCCGAGCCAAGGTGAACGGTGTCGGCTTCGTGGAATTTACTGCCGATCAAGACGACGCGGCGGATCTTGACGGAATCCTTTGGACACTCGGGTTCCGAAAGACTGCCGTTCATCGCTCGAAGCATGTCTCGCTTTATCGGCAGGGAGACATCCGCTTGATCGTAAACAGCGAAGACAAGGGCTTCGCCAATGCCTCCTTTGCGGTTCACGGCACATCGGCATATGCAGTCGCCCTCAAGGTAGACGATGCGGCTGCCGCCATGCGAAGAGCAGTCGCGCTCGGGGCTGAACCCTTCAGCCAGGCAGTCGTTGCTGGAGAGGTCGAGATTCCTGCCATTCGTGACATCGGTGGTGGTGTCGTCTATCTGTTGGACGACAACGGCAAGCTTGGACATTTCGACGAGATTGACTTCGTCCCCGTCGAAGAGGACCATGCGGCCATAGCGGATGTGCGCTTAGTGACTATAGACCATATCGCGCAGACAGTTCCCTACGAAGACTTGTTGTCATGGCTGCTTTTCTACACGTCGATCTTTGACACGGAGAAGACCCCGATGGTCGATATCATCGATCCCGGCGGCGTTGTGCGTAGCCAGGTCGTTGCGAATACCACGGGTTCCTTGCGGATCACCTTAAACGGCGCTGAAAACCGACGGACCCTCGCAGGCCACTTCATGGCTGAGAAGTTCGGCTCGAGCATCCAGCACATCGCGTTCCAGACTAGCGACATCTTCGCGTCAGCCAGCGCTCTGAGGCAGAACGGCTTCAAGCCGCTGGTCATCTCGCCGAACTACTACGGGGACGTTGAGGCACGCTTTGGACTCGAACCGGAATTTACGGACCGTCTCAGGGCGGAGAACATTCTCTATGACAGGGACGACGACGGAGAGTATTTCCAGCTCTACAGTACAACGTACGGGGAAGGGTTCTTCTTCGAGCTGGTCGAAAGACATGCCTACCGAGGATACGGCGCCGCAAATGCACCATTCCGGATCGCGGCACTGAGGAAGCGCCTTCGCCCCGAAGGGCTGCCGAAAGCCTGACGAGATTCGTCCGACGGTCTCATCTCAATAGGTGCCGCATGGCAAGTCCGACAAGGTTTCCGACCCAGGCGGGGCGACGAAGCCTTGATTTGGATGGCTCTCGGGTGTCACGATCCCACCTGGATTGTGATGTCCGGTTTGCATGCCATACTGATTTCTGGCTGGTGGTGCGGGCCGAGCTCCAAATGAGCGGATGCGGCAAAGGCCATCCCAGTATTTGCCGATGTAGATGAACGCTTCACCAGTTCAGATATCGAACAGACAATCCGCTATCGTCGAGCTTCTTTCTCGTCTTGGCCGATGCATTCACGGCAAATGCACTTCTCGCTTTGCGCAGGATTGGCAGATCATCAAAGCTATCCGTGTAAGCCGCAGACCAGCTCTCCTCAAACCCAATGACGCGGAGTGCTTTGCATTTTCGCTCATGGCGACAATGGTCACCGAGAATCCAACCACCGAGAAAGCGATGCAATTTGGATCCGGCAACTGTGATCCGGCCATCAATGCGAGCAAGCAGTGGAGCGGCGATCCAGAGCGGCGCTCCCGTTGCCACTGCGACCCGACCGCCTTCATCTAAATAACGTCGAAGTTCAGCCAAGCCTTTGTCATGCCAAGCCACCCTTGACTGTTCGCCCGATTTGACCTTGTCCGCGAAGCACTCGAAAGAACTCTTCAAGGCGCGTTCGGAGAGCCCAAAAGTGGCGATCCAGAGAAAGACCGTCGTTCCCCAGCGACGAGACTGCGGGGACAGAATCAAGGGGCCAGCGAAAGGCAAGGCCAACGCTGATAGCACGAAGCGCAAATAGGATCGTGTCACCCGGCCAAGAATCCAAGCTGCTGTTGAATCCCAGTTGAGCAGTGTTTCATCAAGGTCAAAAACGGCAGACTTCAATTCCTGCATATTGATGCATAGCCCTCATCTCAGATTCTTGAATAGACACGCTAGCTCTTCACAGTCAGTCTCAACCCAAACGTAGCGTTAGATTTCCGACCCGGCATAACTATGCTTTCGAAGCAACGCCGATTTGGTCGGAGGTCGATGCCCCCTTCTCGACATCGGGCAGTTCGGGCATCGACTTGCGTAGAATCCAAAGGATTACGGGTTTTGGTAGAATATGCGCTAGCCGGATAAGCCAGCGCATGACAAAGGGAAATAGATAGTCCACCTTCTCGTTTCTAAGTGCGTACATGATATGGTCGACGGCCTTCTCCGCCGAAATTTCGAGCGGCGCTGGCATGCCGTCGTTGGCGGTTGCTTCGGTGGCCACGAAACCCGGATACACCGTCGTGAACTTGATGCCATAACGGGCAAACTCGATCCGGCATGTGTCGATCAACAGTATCGCCGCACCCTTTGCCGCCGAATAAGGCCCCTGAAGCGGCACTCCCAGGAAGCCGGCCAGCGAATTGGTGTGCGCCACATGGCCACCGCCCTGCCGCATCATCTGCTTCAGGATTGGGAAGAGGTAGTTGACGACGACGTCGTAATTCGAACGCATATAGGCGTTGACGTCGCCGGCGTCCATCAGCCGCATGTCAAGAGCCGGTGCGCCGCCGGCGTTGAGATAGGCCATATCGATGCGGCCATAGCGTTCGACCACGGCTTTCACAACATTTTCGGCAGCCGTGGTATCGCTCGCATCGGCGGCTATCGGCCAACATTCGCCGCCGGCGTTGCGGATATCTTCCGCCAACTTGATGAGCATCGGTTCGCGCCGCGCGGTGACGATAACCTTTGCGCCTTCGCCGGCCAGCCTTCGGGCCAAGACCCGCCCCATGCCGGAGGAGGCGCCGACGATCAGAATGATCTTTCCCGAGAATTGCATGGTTGATCCCTCGTCTTGATCAGGCCGCCTTGGCTCGACGCTGTTCCGCCCAGCCGCAATAGTGGTCCGCCATCGTCTGCTCGAACGGCCGGTAGACGATACCAAGCTCCTTCCGGCTACGAGCATTGTCGAGAGCGAAGCGAATTCCCAGATGGTTCGTCATGTACTCTTGCGTCAGACCGAACAAGGGGCCGATAATCCGAACGACGAGGTTGGGAATCTGCCAGGACGGCAGGAGAAAGGGCTTCGGATGAAATCGGCGGGCATAGCCTGCGATTTCCAGAAAGGTCCGGGTGCGGTCCTCCGAGAGGATATAGCGTCCCTTGGCGTCCAAGTTCAGCGCCGCCCGGATATGGGCCTTCGCCACCTCCCGAACATCAACACAGGCCAAACTGAGATCGGGCATGCCATAGAAAAAGTAGCCCTTGAACATTTCGTCGAGTAGGAAGAGGGAGCCAGATTCCGACGCCGGTGTCAGGGATGGACCAAGGATCATTCCGGGATTGATCGTCACCAGGCTCCAGCGGCTTTGCTCACTGTTGATCTTCCAGGCCTCCTTTTCCGCCACGACTTTGGAGTAATGGTAGGGGTTGTTGTGAACGTTGCTTGAGGTGTTGAAGTATTCCTCGGCGACCGTGTTATTCCTCATCGACCGGACGTCGATGTAATCACCGAAGATGGCACCGATCGTTGATGTCATCACGACACGCCGAACGCTCTCCACCCTGTTGACGCTATCGAGAACATTGCGGGTGCCTTGAAGCGCCGGTTCCACCATCTCGCGCTGCCCGTCTTTGATTTTTTCCGGCAGCTTGAAAGGTGAAGCGACGTGAAAAACGATCGAGCAGCCGGCCATCGCGCTGTCGAAGGAACCCGACCTCAGAAGATCTGCCTCGAACAGTTTCAGCTTGCCAGGAAAACGTGCCTGCATGTCGGTCAGAGGTTTCACCTTGTCCGAATTGCGCATGCTCCTGACCGTGGCATGCACCGTCGCGTCGGCTTCAAGAAGCTGAAGGATGAGATGGCTGGCGACAAAACCACTCCCGCCGGTGACAAGCACGGTCTCTTGCATTCGGAACCCCTGTTCTCGTTATTCAAATTACTGTACCAGATCAATGAAACGGTCCGTAATATGTCTCCGTTCCCATGGCCTCGGGTGATCAAAAAATGGCCGAAAAGGACCCTCCCCAATAGAGCGCAAAAAGCCCCGTCTTCTTCGAAGATGCCGAGCCTTTCAACAGACATTGTTAGCGGGTTTGGCGGACCCCGGCGCTTCGGAGATCAGCGATCGTTGGATAGCCGTTCACGGCCATGAGAAGATCAGTCTCCGCCAGGATAGAGCGCAGATGGTGGATAACGCCTTCCGTTCCGCCCGCAGCAAGCGCATAAGCGTGGGAACGGCCGATACCCACAGCGGCCGCGCCCATCGCCAGAGCCTTGGCGACGTCGGTGCCGCTTCGCACTCCAGAATCGAATAGGACCGGCATATCCGGAACGGCGAAGATAACGTCTTTCAACATGGAAAGGGCCGCGATACCGCCATTCGCCTGCCGCCCGCCGTGGTTGGAGCATTGGATGGCGTCAATCCCGGCATCGGCGGCACGGCGCGCATCGTCAGGATGGCAAATTCCCTTCAGCACGATCGGCAACCGGGTCGCCTCCCGCATCCATTTGAGATCGTCCCATGTCATTATGTGGCCAAATATGTTCACCCATTCATGGATGGCCGCTGCCGGGTCCTCGGCAACGGGCTTCTTCAGCCGTTTGAGAAAATGAGGATCGCTGAAATAGTTGGCGAGGCAGAGGCCTCGCAATTGCGGGAAGTTTGCGGAATTCAAATCGCGAGGCCGCCAGCCGGTCACCCAAGTATCGAGCGTCACGACAAGGGCCTCAAAGCCGGCATTTTCTGCTCGCGAAATGAAACTTAACGCGAGATCGCGATCTTTCGGCGTATAGAGTTGAAAATAGCTTGGCGTGCCGTCAAGCTTCTTGGCCACTTCCTCCATTGGGTCCTGCGACAGCGTTGACGCCATCATCGGCACGCCGGTCTTCGCTGCCGCTTCGGCCACTCTGAGATCGCCGTGATTGTCGGACGAGCAAAGGCCGACCACACCAATGGGGCACAGGAAGACCGGAGCCGACAACGTCCTGCCGAACAGAGAAACGCTCAGATCACGCTTTGCCGCACCATTGAACATGCGTGGCACGATACCGTAGCGGTTGAATGCCTCGGCATTGTTCCGCTGGGTGAATTCATCCCCACAGCCGCCGGCAACATAGCTCCAGACCGAGGGAGACATTGCCTGTTTCGCCTGCTCCTCCAAGGTGGCGAAGTCCACCGGTAATAGAGGCATCTTGCCGCTCAGCCCGGCAAGATAGATCTCATTTTGAAAGTCTCCAAAATTTTGCGACATAAATTTCTCCTCCCATTGGCACGATGCATGCGAGACCGGGCGGTTGCCCCCGCCCAGGTTCTTCAGTATCCGGCTTTCAAGATCGACCGCTCGCCCCGAAGATGCCGTGAAGCGGCGTCCTTTTGATCTTTCTTCAGGCGTCCGTTGGCGATGAACTTCACGAGCCATGGAAGGCGCTTGACCTTGGCCGTGGCGCTTTGCGCAAGCACGAAGCACTCAGCGCATTTCTCCAGGATCTCGATATTGAGCAGCAGGCGCTCAAGGCCCATACCAAAGCAGAGGGCCATGTCATCAAGACAATAAGCGTTGGCACCGTTTGAAAAGGCTCCCATCGGTCCATCCGTCGATCGCATTCCCACTCGTTTCGCTTCCACGCCGAGATGGCGGACTTGCTCGTCAAAGACCGCCGGCAGCGACAGGTCGAGACGCGCCAGCGCCGATGTCCAGGTGAGCCCCCCGGAAGCAATGGCCCCGACATCGGGCCGCACCAAATAGATGTGGTGATGCAAGTTCCAGGGCGTCTCGGAAAGACGTGTCCATTCGAAGACGTCAGGAACATCCTGCCTGGCATCGATCCGGACGCGGACGAAGGAATTCTGTTCCGGAATACGCTGGGAAAGCGTGTCCCCCGACTTCAGAAGCCCTTTGCCAGCGAGTCTCGCCGCTGCCAGGCCGAGGGCTTCCTCGATGTGAGAATTGTCGACTTTCATCAGCATGTCACACCAGACGAAAAACAGCTTCAAAACGTTCAAGGGCATCGTCGATCACCTCGTCGGTGTCAGCCATGCTGGTGTAGATGCGGCTGCCGGCCAGCGTGAGAATGCCATGGGCGAGATAGGCGGCCCCCATTTCCTCCATCAGATGCTTGCGGGCATTGGCCTCCCGCATCAACTTGATAGGGTTGCGCATGCTCATCAGAAGCACGGCCGAGGTCTGGAGATGCACGATGGAACCCATGTTGTAGACGACATAGGGCAAGCCGCGCCGGTTCAGGATTTCCTTCAATCCCTTGGCAAGTCTGTCGCCCGCGCGGCCGGCCAGAAGCGGCGCATTCGTGCGCGCCATTTCCTCGATCGCATAGTAGCCTGCGACGCAGGACAAGGGATTGGCAGAGAGAGTACCGCCGACGAAAGCACGCTTGCTGGATGTTCCGATGCCGCCGACCAGCGCCATCATGACTTCCTTGCGCCCACCGATGCCGCCCGCCATCAAGTAGCCACCTGTGAGGCACTTGCCGAACACGGTGATGTCGGGTTTCACGTTGAAATAACCTTGCGCGCCGCCCATGCCGACACGAAAACCAGTAACGACCTCGTCGAAGATCAGCAGTGCGCCGAACTCGTCGCAGAGCTTGCGGACTTCGCGATTATATTCGGGGGTCACGGGCCGCGTGCCGCTTTCGGGACCTAACGGTTCAACGATGACGGCGGCGGTTCCGCCACGGATGCGGTTGAGCATCAGCTTGCGGCGCAGCGTGCCGAGTTCGTTAGGGAAGACTTCCTGGGTGTGGGCCGTGGCGCCCTTCGGAATGCCTGTCGCTTCACGGCGGCCGGTGCCCGGCACGCGCATGCCGTAGACCATCTGGTCGCTCCAACCGTGATAGTCGCCGCCGACCTTGATGACCCATTTCTTGCCGGTATAGACACGCGCAAGACGGATCGCGCCCATGCATGCCTCGGTACCGGACCCCAGCATCCGGAACATCTCAATGCCCGGCATGTATTGCCGGATAATCTCGGCGAGTTTGAATTCGTATTCGTGAAGAAGGCCGGTCACCGGACCACATTCGTCGATCAATCGGTGGGCCTTCTCACGCACGGGCAGGTAGTTGGAACCGAGAAGCGTCGGTCCGCCCGCCTGCAGGAAGTCGATGTAGCGGTTGCCGTCTGCATCCCACATGTAGGCGCCGTCGACCTTGGCAGCGGCGATCGGGAACGGATGATTGAAGGCGAGGTTATGCTGGACGCCTCCGGGGATCACTTCCGCCGCCCGTTTGGCCCACGCCTTGGAGGTCTGGCACTTCTGCTCGAAGTACTCGAGCACCTTCGGCATGTTCGCTTTGGAAATACCGCGTGGCGGTTGCTTGAGCAGGGCATTCAATCGGTCCATAAGGTCCTTGTTGTCCGGCCAGGCGCTGATGCTATAGGAAAGTTCCGGGGTGCGAGCTACCATGTTCATTTCAGGCTCCCTTGGTCTCAGCCTTGTCCAGGATGTTCAGAATGAACGCCTGAAGTTGCTTGTCGAGGTTGACGCGTTTCTTAATGCGATCGCGAAGATGAATGGCGGACGCCGCTTCGATCTTGCGGATCATGCCGGTTGCGGTCTTGAGATCGGCCCCTGCGCAGATGACGCCGTGACTCGCTAGAAGATAGGCAAAGATGTCCGGCCGCAGCGCCTTCGCGAACGCCTTCGCCAGCATTCCGGTGCCGGAGGGCTTATACGGAATGAGGGCGACGTGGGGACCGAGCGTTTTCAGATCGCTTCCCCGAGGCCATGGCAGGATTTCGTGCAAAAGCGCGACCGCGCTTGCGATCGGCTGGTGCGTATGAACGCTGGCATTGCGGCCGGGATGCATTCTGAGCATCCGCGCATGCAACCCCTTTTCGATAGTAGGCGTCTTCTCGCCTTCCACGACGTCAAGGGTCTCGATGTCGAGGATCACCACGTCTTCTGCCCGCACGGAGTAATAATCGGTGGCGGAAGGCGTGACCGCCATCAGCCGGTTATCAACGCGAACGCCGATATTTCCACCCGTTCCGGCGAAATAGCCATTGTCCGCGAAGTAGCGGCACATATCGGCAATCTCCTGCCGCCGAGCCATGAATCTAGCCATGAACCTTGCCCTTCGAACCGTTCAGACGTTTGTAAAGTGGCGCCAGGCGCCGATGGAGTTCGGTAAATAAGCCGAAACGCTCGTCGTAGAGCCGATGAGCGGTTGCACCGGGCTCATAGACCCTGTCGATGACGACATGGCGCGCAGCTTCCTCGATATTGATAAGACCTAGACCCGCGGCGCCGATAAACGCGGCACCTCGCGCATTCGCCTTTACTGGATCACGCGGCTGGCGGATACGAACACCCAGAACATCGGCGAAGATCTGGCACCAGGAATGTGACATCGCGCCGCCGCCGATCATAGTGATCTCCTCAGGCCGGCGGCCGAGGAAGCGAGTCACCGGCTTCATCATCCACCGGGTGTTGAGTGCAACCCCCTCGAACACGGCCCTGACCAGGGTTTCCCGATTGTGCTCGATGCTCATATTGAAGAGGCCTGCCCGAAGTGTCGGATCGTCCACTGGGCAACGCTCGCCGAAAAGCCAGGGCAGATACATCATACCGTCGGCACCAGCGGGAGTGCGCGCGGCGATTTCGTCGAGAATCCTATAGGTGTCAGGGGTCGGCTCGGAGTCGATCAAGCCATCGTCATGGAAAACGATGCGATCTTTCAAGAACGCGATATTGCTTGCCCCGCTCGATTGCATGGCGATCATCAGATATTTCGATGGAACTGGACAAGGAACAGAGGTGATCTGGTCCATAACATTGGTCTTCTTGAAGGGGACGTGCGCCGATATCCAAGAGGATGAGCCCATGTAGAGATGGGTATCGTAGTCGGCGATCGTTCCCGCGCCGATCGCGGCCGCCGAATTGTCGATTGCACCCGCGACGACCGGCGTTTTCGGCGAGAGATCCAACAGATCGGCAACGGAAGGAAGCAGAGTTCCTACAACATCCGTGCAGCGTACCAAATCCGGAAACTTCGCCTTGTCGATGCCGCTTGCGGCGATCAGGCCGTCATCGTAGCGGATATGATCGACATTACGGTTGTCGGTTACCCAAGAGGTAAGGATCGAGTCCTGCGTGGCGCAGAAGCGACCGGTGAGACGCAGATTGAAGAAGTCCAGAACATTCAGGAATTTGTAGGTCTTCTCATAGATTTCGGGGAACGCATCGCGGATCAGAAGCATGTGGCCCGCAGGATCTTTGCCGGACAATGCCGGCGCCCCGCCGCAGAGCCTCAACCATTTCTGCAGTTTGATCGCATCATAACCTGCCACTTTCAGCGCGCCGCGCATTTCCTTTTTCAGATAGCGGGCACCGCGCATATCGAGCCAGATGACTGCGTTCATCAACACATTGCCGTCGCAATCGACGGCGATCGTTCCCTCGCCTTGGGTTGATGAGCAGATTGCGACGATATTCTGACGTGGCACCGCATTCTGGCTTAGTACGTCTCGAGCTGCCTCGATGAAAGCCTTCCACCATTTGAAGGGGTCCTGTTCGGCCCCGATTGTGTCCACCACTAGCAACGGAACCGGCCGAAAGGCCCAGGCCACGACATCGCCTGTGATCGAAACCAGTCCGACCTTGCAGCCGCTGGTACCGAGATCAATCGACAAGATATATTGGTCGGACCTGAGCATCTATCGCTATACACGCAGCCCGGAGATAGATCTCTGGGCTGCTCCCCATTTTCTTTGGATATTGTGCTGACGATATTTGAAGCCTGTGCCGTCTGCGTAGCGGCAAAGCTGTCCTATTAGGGGTCTGTTCCGGTCAAATAGAAGATAGATCTGCTCGCAGTGCGCCGGGCGTCGCGCCTGTCCAACGACGAAACGCACGACGAAAATTGTGGGGGTCCGAGAAACCCACTGCAAATGCGATCTGCTCGACCGACATATTCTGATTGGCCAACAATTCGAGAGCGCGGCTCTTTCTAAGCCCGTCGAGAAGCGATTGAAAGGAAACCCCGCTTTCAGCAAGCCTGCGACGGAGGGTTCGTTCGCTCATGCCAAGAGCTCTCGCGACTTTTGAAATATGATTGCGGCTCTCCAGCTTTTGCCGCAACACCCTCTCGACGGACTCGATGATTTCCGCAGCCTCGCGGCTTCGCGCCCGATTGTAGGCCATAAATTCGAGGAGCTGGCGGTGGCCGAAGGGATCAGCCGTCACCAGTGGACGCTTATACCAGGCAGGATCATAGACGAAGGCGTTTTCCATCTGGCCAAATCGCACGGCGCAACCAAAGACCCTTTGGTAAACCTCCGCATGGGCAGGCGCCGGATAGGCAAGATCGACCCGGAACGGTTTGAACTCCTCCCCGACGAGGCCGCTTGCTATCCCCATGAAGCTCGCGAAAGCCTCCTCCACCAGGAAAATATATATGTCCGGGTCGTGAAACCGGCTCGCGGCGGTGACGACAACGCCTTCCGGGCAGACCTTCGTGTCGAATTCCAGCATACTTCCCGTATCTTTCTGGAGATCGAGGCCGAGTTTGACTGCATCACCGACGGTATTTGCTGTCAGCATCGCATAGCCAACAAGTCCGACGGAGGTGATCTTCTCACGAATTCCGGTTTCAAGCCCTAGTGCCTTGCCCTTGGCCATTTTCAGGGCGCGCAGGATCGCTTCACGCCCCTGGCGAAAGGAAACCCGACAAGCGGGATCGGCAAGGTCCTCCATGGTAAGGCCAAGGCCGGCCGTCAATCGAGAAGCGTCCAGATCGAAATCCGTAAGCGTCGCGACAAGGCTTCGGATCAGAAACGCAGGAATGTTGGCGGTGACGTAGCGTGCATCGACTGTCTTCATATGACCCCTTGTGAAAGAGCTTTCCTATTGTGGCCCCTGCCTTTCCTCCCTGCGCGTGGTCTTACCTGCGAGGTACTGGTTGCCCCAAACCAATAGCAGGCATCATGCGCTGGATTTCCAAGCCACTCGACAACCAGTTCGGCAACTGCACACCGTAAGGGACACGAGCGGCCGCAACTTTGCGGATCATGAAATAAAACGATATCTGTATGATAATCGTCAAATACCATTGAGGGATTGCGACACAAGTTGGCCGGATATGACACTATAGAGGCCCCAAATTCCCTTGTCGGACAAGGTCGTCCTCCTATTCTGACCTCCACCGTGCCTCACAGAGGCCGGTCAATAATGAGAATGGTGGAACTATGGGTATGCAAAAAGCAACCCGACCTCTCTGGGGGAATGACGATGCTCTTGTGGATACTTGGCTTGAGCGCCGCATATGCGGTGGCGCTCAACGGTACGATGGTCATGCCCGTCGTCGTGCTGTCGATGAGCAAGCTTGCGGGCTATGACGAAGCAACCGCGACGATCGTTGCCAGCGCAGAATTGGCAGGAATTGCTCTCTACGGGATGTTCTTGCCCAAACTCGCCCTCAAATCATGGCAAGCGGTCGCCCTGGGCGGCCTTGTCGCGGTTGTCGTCGGCGAAGCGCTCAGCTTCTGGCTCCGGGCCCCGTTAACCCTCGCTGCCGCCCGATTTGCGACCGGCCTTGGCGAAGGAGCGCTATTCAGTCTCGTTTCGATGAAACTCGCCTCGCTCGCCAATGCCGAACGATATTGGGGAGCGCTTAGCCTGATTGGCGGCTCAGCCATGGGCGTGTTGCTTTTCGTGGTGTCGGTGATGCCCCAGGATGAGGCGGGTGCACCCGTCTTCCTCATATTGGCCGCTTTCGTCGCCATCATGGCACCGCTCCTCGTTTTCATCGCCAGGCGCTCACCGTCGTTGGCCGTGGCCACGCATCATTCCCGGCTGAACGGCAGCAAGATGCTGCTTTCGATGATTGTCGTCTTCCTCGTCTATGCGGTGCAGGGGGGGCAATGGGCGGTCTGCGGATACATGGGCGAGAGAGTGGGGTTAAGCAATGGCGCGGTCGGCTTCTATCTTGCCACCTCATCACTGGTTGGCTTTCTGGGTGCGGTTGTTCCCTCTTTCACCCACGACAAGACCAAACGGCTACCCGCCGTGCTCGCGGGTTTCCTGATCATGGCCGTGTCGATTTATTTCCTATTCAACATGCTAACGTCGGTGGTCTTCGTCGCCACGCAGGTACTCGTGAACATAGGCTTCTATATCGTGACGCCGTTCGTCACTGGAGTCCTGACTGAAAATGACTCGGACGGATCGCTGATGTCTCGGACGCTGGTCGTCGCCGTCATGGGCGCGACGGTCGGCACGGCGATCGCCGGACCGGTCTTCGCCGAGGCGGGCGCAAGCGTCTTCGCTTGGTCGTGCCTGTTGCCGCTTACCGTCGCGGCGATCTGCGGAACGATGGTCTTCGGCCATCTGCATCGAAGCCTTCCGGCGGTGGCGTCAGTCAAAATTGCGGAGTGAAATCTTGCCCGATATGACCATCGATACCCTTCAGACCATGCTGAAACGCCAACGCGAAGCCTTCGACGACGATATCTATCCGTCTTTCGCGATACGCCGCGACCGCCTGGATCGCATCGGCAGATTGTTGAAAGAGAACCAAACAGCTCTCTGCGAGGTGGTTTCGCGGGATTTCGGCCACAGGTCGCATCATGAAACGACGCAGCTCGAAATCGCCCCGTTGATGGGCGCACTCAGGCATGCGCGCTCACATCTGCGTCGGTGGATGAAGCCCGAGCGCCGAGGACGATCGATTGAATTCCTCCAGCTTTCGAACTGGGTTCAATACCAGCCGCTCGGCGTGGTCGGCATCATGGTGCCATGGAACTATCCGCTTTTGCTTGCGCTTGGACCGCTCATCGACATTCTGGCGGCCGGAAACCGGGCGATGATCAAACCATCGGAACTGCTACCGGAAAGCTCCGCCCTTATTGCCCGGCTTATCGGTGACTATTTCAAGCCCGAAGAGGTAGCGGTCGCCGAAGGTGGAGTGGAGATTGCAGCGGCATTTTCCGCCCTCCCTTTCGACCATCTGATTTTCACCGGTTCGACCGCCGTTGGCCGCAAAGTGATGGCGTCAGCCGCGGCGCATCTAACGCCTCTTACGCTGGAACTCGGCGGCAAGTCGCCCGCGATCGTAGCGCCGGATTATCCTGTCGGCGAAGCCGCTCGCGACATCGCCTTCGGCAAGCTGATGAACGCCGGCCAGACCTGTATCGCCCCCGACTACGTGCTGGTCGAAAGAGGCAAGCTCGAGGCGTTCGCCGCAGCCTTTATCGCTCAGGCGGAGGCCTTCTATCCACGCCAGGCCGCGCAGAAACATTATTCGAACCTCGTCGGAGAACGCGCCTACCGCCGGCTCCTCAGCGGCGTCGAGGAATGCCGCGCACGCGGTGTCAAACTCGTGACCGCCGACATCGCCATGTCCGCCAAGGGTCTCAATATCGCGCCTACACTGGTGGTCGATCCACCCGCCGATTGCCTGTTGATGGAAGAGGAAATCTTCGGGCCGGTCCTGCCGCTCGTCCCCTATGACGACTTCGATGCCGCGCTGAAATTCATCCGAGTGCGGCCGCGCCCGCTGGCGCTCTATATCTTTACCCACAACGGCGTCACCGAGCGGAAGGCACTTCTGAACACCGTCTCCGGCAACGTCACCGTCAACGGCACACTTCTCCATATCGCGCAGAACGACCTGCCCTTCGGCGGCATTGGCCCAAGCGGAATCGGCGCTTATCATGGTCATGAAGGCTTCAAGCGCTTTTCGCATGCGCGTGGCATCGCAAAGGTGCGGATCCTCAATCCAGCGCGCCTCGCCATGCCGCCCTATGGGCGCGTTGCGGAGTTCCTGGCACGGTTCATGATCCGTGGCTGAACTGACATTAGGTTCTTCCGCTAGGATTTGATCAATTCGCTCATGACGAACTTGGATCGGGCCGGGGCCGTCTTGGTACGGTTCCGCGTTTCATGGAATCGCGAAACCGTTCTATCTCTTTACTTTCACGCAATTCCGGACGGAAAACCGCTGCGCACTTTTCCTGGAATTGCCCTAGAGGCGGGTCCACGTCACGGATTTGCAGAAAATCTTCAGCGCGCATCCCTTCAGATCCAGGGAGTTGCCATTCACCGTCCCATATCCGCTATAGGTTTTATTGTCCCCCGGGTCCGTGACTTCGCCCGAATAGTTCGCCCCCTTGCCGCTCAGCTTTCCAATATGCTTGCCAGCAAATTCGCCAGTCGTCATGGTGAGGCAAAAGTCGCTGCCGCAGGGTTTTATGGCGATAATTTCAATCGGTCCGTTCTTCCAACTACCCTCGATCGGCTCACCGGCTTCCACACCGCTCGCTATACAAATCAAAAGACCCAATGCGGTTATCAATGTTCTTGTCATGTTGAGGTTCCCCTATTTCGATTGGCCTCCCATCACTTTTTGCTGCTCTCTGTGGGCAGGCAAGACACCGAGGCACGAGGAAGGCTACTGACCTCGGAAAGAGCGGAAAAGTCGGCATGCCGGTCAAATAGGGGTCCGATCCGGCAGACTTGACACAAGCCGATTGCATCTTCCGAGACGCTGCGACGGCCCGGCAATCGGGGACGTTGCCGATGTCTGCGAGATCGGAAGAGTATTCGCGCGCGCATGTTTCCAAGGGCAAGACAGGCTTGGGAGGCGGCGTTCGTTCGACTGTGAAGCTTGGCCGCACATGACACCAATATGACCCCGTTTTCCCTTGTTGGAACCAAGGCCCAACCTATCGTCACGGAATTGGGAAACGGGCGCTCGACACTTCGGTATGCCAAATGGCCGGGAGAAAAGAGGGGAACAAAGAGCCTGCGATCATCCTGTCGTGACGTCGTTCCGGTCAGAGAAGTAACGACAATGCTCCGGAAGCTCTACCCGAGCGTGGTCTTGGACGGAGCTAGCGGAAAAGGGACAACATGCTTCGTCGTCACCGGTGCCTATACCACGGACCTCCGGGCGAAAGAGACCCGATGCATTGCGAACCGCTTCAACGCTTCCCGATGAAAAATTTCCGAATGAGGACCTTCAGGCTGCGCTTGTCGGAACTCAGCAATAAAAAGAGGGAACGAAATGAACAAGCAATGCTATCGGCAAGCGCATCGGTTTGCGCTTGCGACGTTGGTCGGAGTGTTGTCACTTGCGCCTTATTCAGCGCTCGCCGGAGGCTTCACCCGAGGGGAAGCAGATACTGACATTCTCTTCATCGACGGAAACTACGGCCTGCGTACCGGGGCGGCATATGTTTCGCCGAGCCGTACCTATTCCACGCTGAATGGGGCATCAGCTTCGGACAAGGCCTATTCGGATGCGTATTGGATACCTAGCGCCGGCATCAAGGCAACGCTTGGACTGGGCGTCGCCTGCGCGTTGACCTACACGCAACCATTCGGCGCATCCGCCACTTACGGCACGGAAGCGCAGAACGCCGAAGCGACGACGGCCGCGAGCCAAGGAGTGGCACTGGTCAATCCGACTTCCAAGATGCAATTTTCAACTGACGAATACGGCGTCACTTGTGATATGCACTTTGACGCTGGCCGTGGCGGCCTCCATCTTATCGGAGGTGCATTTCTCGAGAGTTTCGAATACAAGGAAGATACCTGGTTCGGTTCCGTTCGGTTGAAGGATGACGGCGCGCTCGGTTATCGAATCGGTGCGGCTTACGACATCCCCGAATACGCCATGCGTTTCCAGATAATGTACCGGTCCGAAGTTCGGCACGACGCGGAAGGGACCTTTACGCCCTCGGCACTCGCCGTCGCAGCCGGCGTAACAAGCAACCTCCCAACTATCGGAAGCGGTACCCTGCCGCAGTCAGTCAAACTGTCCGCCCAAACTGGAGTTGCTCCTGGCTGGCTAGTCTACGGCTCTGTCGCCTGGACTGATTGGAGCGTTCTTACAAACTTCAGATATGATGTCTCTGATCTTGCCTCCAGCAATAAGGTTTTCAACTACAAAGATGGCTACACAATCCAAGTCGGTCTCGGTCACGAATTTAGCGAGAGCCTTTCAGGAACCGTCAATCTAACCTGGGACGAAGGTGTAGGAACTGGAGCCGACATCACCACCGACACCTGGACCGTGGGTGTCGGCGGCGAATACAAGACCAAGCTAGGCACATTCGGTCTTGGTGCCTCCCTTTCCTACCTCACCGCAGGCTCGCAAAACGAGGCGGCGGGAGCCACCTATAATGCAACGGCCGACGCCGATTGGGCGGTCGGCGTAGGTGCTAGCTATTCGCTTGCGTTCTGAGCGACCTGACCCCGTCGCCGTTGCGGATTGCCGGAAAACGGCTGAGGCCTATGCCTCAGCCGTTTTCGCATCGTGCCGCGCTCTTCGTTTTCCGTGGTCCGCTACAGCGCGCGCGGAAACCCTTGCTTGCGACAGCGAGGCGGGCCCTCATAGGCCATAGTCATAGAAGATGCTACTAACGACGCTTTACTTCATTGATAAACGCGTTTAATAAACGTGTTTATCAAAATGGAGAAAGCCATGCCCAGGCTTGCCCTTTCTGAAGAGGAACTAACCGCCTTCAGGGCAAAGATCCTCAAAACGGCAACGGCAATCATTGCAAAGGCCGGTTTTGCCGGACTATCAATGCGCGCCCTGGCAGCGGATCTCAGGCTGACGCCGGGAGCGCTCTATCGCTATTTTTCCTCTAAACAGGACCTTCTGCGGGCTCTTTGGGAAGACGCTATCGGCTGTCTCCACACGCGTTTCGAAGAGATCGATGCGACCGTCGAGGATGAACAGGAGGCCATCATCGCGATGTTGAAGGCCTATGCTGTCTTCGCTCTCGAGGATCACGATCGCTTCCGCCTATTGTTCCTCGAAAACGATCATGGCGCGACCGACGTGTTGCAACTGAATGCGGTAGCGCAGGCGCCTTATGCGATATTGTGTCAGCGCATCGGAATTTCGATTTCGAGTGGGCTCTTCAAGAACGGCAACTCCGAACAACTGGCACATGTGCTCTGGGCCTGTGTTCACGGCGCGGTCACCCTTGTCATCACCGTACGGGAATTCGATTTCGGCGACGCAGAGAACTTCGTCGATCTAACGATAGCCACTGCCATTCGCGGCCTCGCCGCAGGTCAGAGAAGAAACGATGAATAAGACACTTTCCGTGACACTCGTTACGGCAATCATGCTTCTTTCCGGTTGTTCCGAACAGGATGAAATGGCTGCCAAAGCCCCCCGACCCATCCGGTCCGTCACTGCGCATTTCCAAGAATTGGGTGAAACCGTCACGCAGACGGGTGAAGTCAGGCCGCGGATCGAAACCGCGATGAGCTTCAGGCTCGATGGACAACTCACCTATCGCGTGGAGAATGGTTCGACAGTCAAGGCCGGCGACGTCGTGGCGCGCCTTGATCGGACAACGGCGCAAAACAACCTGCTGACCGCCAAGGCGGATGTCGCGACGGCGAAAGCCGCACTTGATCTTGCGGACGTGACGGCGCAGCGAAATCGCGATCTGTTTGCGAAGAGCATTAGCTCGCGAGCGCAAATGCAAGAGGCTGAAGCCAATCTTGAAACCGCCGGGGCGAAGGTGGAAGCGACCGCAGCCGCGCTCGCCAACGCGGAAGAAGCATTGTCCTATACCGAGCTCCGGGCCGAACACGATGGAATCGTCGCGGCGACCGGAGCCAATGAAGGCCAAGTCGTGTCGGCCGGCCAGATGGTCGTCACAGTGATTTCGGACGCGGATCGCGATGCAATTTTTGACGTGCCCGAAAAGCTGATCAACATGAAGACCGAGCCACCGTATGTGGAGGTCGGCTTGATCTCCAATCCAGACGTCAAGGCAAAGGGTATGGTTCGCGAAATCACACCATCAGCCGACCCCGTTACCCGCACCTATCGCGTCAAGGTCGCGCTGGACGCCGCCGCAAAAGAGATGCCATTCGGCGCGGCCGTTATAGGCTCGCTGGTTCTGTCTCCACAGAAGCTAATGGAATTGCCGGCCTCTGCCCTAACCGACCACAACGGCCAGCCCGCTGTCTTCGTATTTAATCCCGCCACACGAGAACTTGCCTACAAGGCTGTCCAGCTCACCCGCTTCGATGACAAGAGTATTTTCATCGCCCAAGGACTTACGGAAGGGGACGTGGTCGCCGTCGCCGGCGTCAGCAAGCTTCGCGAAGGCGAATCCGTCGTCCTCGACGATGAGGGCGCGAAATGACAGCGCCGTCATCCGCGCCTGCACAGCGCTTCAATCTTTCCGCATGGACGCTGAAGCACCCGTCTCTGGTGATCTTCATGATGATGGCTGTCATCCTGGGTGGTATCTGGAGCTATCAGCGGCTCTCCCGGAACGAAGATCCGCCGTTCACCATCAAGACGATGGTTGTCTCGTCGCTTTGGCCCGGAGCCAGCAGCACAGACACAGTCAATTTGCTGACGGACAAGCTCGAAAAGAAGCTCTCGGAAACCCCGTATCTCGACTATACGCAAAGTTACTCACGGGCGGGACAGTCCGTGATTTTCGTCAACCTGCGCGATGACACCCCGCCGGCCCAAGTGCCGAACATCTGGTACACTGTCCGCAAGAAGATCACCGATATCGCCTCGACGCTTCCCACTGGAGTTCAAGGCCCCTTCTTCGACGACGAGTTCGGTGACACTTTCGGCAGCATTTATGCCTTCACCGCGGAAGGATTCTCGCAGCGAGAACTGCGCGACCGAGTCGATGCCGTTCGTTCCGAGATCCTTACCTTGCCTGACATTGGCAAAGTGAATGTGCTGGGTGTGCAGGAGGAAGAGATCGTCATCGAATTCTCGTCAAGCAAGATCTCGAGCCTCGGCATCGATCCCTCTGCTGCACTGGAGGCGATCCGCGCCCAGAATGCGGTAACGCCGACGGGCATCGTCCATACACAAGACGAAAAGATTGCACTGCGCGTGAGCGGTGCCTTTGCCTCGGAAAAGAACCTTCACGACCTGACGTTCAGAGTCGAAGGTCGTTTCATCCGGCTTGCCGACGTTGCGAGCATCAGCCGCCGTCTTGTTGATCCGCCGGCACCAAGCGTGCGCGTCAACGGGAAGCCTGTCATTGCGCTCGCTATTTCGATGGCAGAAGGTGGGAACCTGCTCAAGTTCGGCGATGCTCTCAAGGCAAAGATGACAGGTATCGCCGCGAAGCTGCCCTACGGGATAGAGTTGGCGCAGATTGCCGACCAGACAACGGTGGTCAAGGATGCTGTTGGCGGGTTCGAGCGCGTCCTGATTGAGGCCATCGTCATCGTGCTTGCAGTGTCGTTCGTGTCGCTCGGCACCCGGGCAGGTCTCGTCGTCACAGCGTCGATACCGCTCGTGTTGGCGATGACGTTCTTCGGCATGGACATAGCCGGGATCGGCCTACAACGAATCTCACTCGGCGCACTGATCATCGCCCTTGGCCTTCTGGTCGACGATGCGATGATCACGGTCGAGAGCATGGTATCGTGCCTTGAGAATGGCCAAGAGCGCGTAATCGCCGCTAGCCATGCCTACGCAACGACGGCATTTCCAATGCTGACCGGTACGCTGGTTATGATCGCCGGATTCATCCCCGTCGGTTTCGCAGCATCGAGCGCCGGCGAATATACATTCTCGCTGTTCATGGTTGTGCTGATTGCGCTGACGTCATCCTGGATCGTGGCAGTGGTATTCTCCCCAATCCTCGGCACTTGGATTCTACCGAAGGCGCTGGCACATACCAATCATGATGGTGGCCGTGTCATGCTGACATATCGACGGCTTCTGAAGTGGTCACTTGCCCATCGCTGGTGGACCTTGGCCATTGCCGTCTGCGCACTGCTGGCCTCGGTCTTTGGTGCTACCCGGCTGGAACAGCAATTTTTCCCGGCATCTGACCGACCGGAGCTACTGGTCAGTTTGACATTGCCCCAGAACGCCTCCCGCGAAGCAACCGACAGGAGGGCCCGTGTACTTGAGGCGCTGTTGAAAGCCGATCCTGATATTGATCACTTCACAACCTATGTCGGTTCCGGTTCGGTGCGCTTCTATCTGCCAATGGATTTGCTGCTCGAGAACGACAACGTCTCCGAAACGGTGATCGTCACGAAAGGGCTGAAGGAACGAGATGCCGTCCGCGAACGGCTGGAGACGGTTCTTCAAAAGGACTTTTCCGATATCATCACACGCGTCTCACCGCTCGAGCTTGGCCCACCGGTCGGCTGGCCGCTCAAATATCGTGTTCTCGGGCCGGACTATGGGCGAGTACGCGAACTAGCGTTAAAGGTAGCCAACATCGTTGGCGGCAATCCTCAGTCCCGCGATGTGAACCTTACCGCCGGCGAACCGCAGCGCAACGTCACCGTGGTTGTCAATCAGATCGAAGCCCGCGCACTCGGTATGAGTTCTGAATCAGTTGCGAGCGAGATCGCCTCGATTTTCTCCGGCTCGACCGTAACGGCGGTTCGCGACGGTGAGCGGCTGGTCAATGTGGTGGTAAAGGGCGTCGAAGCCGACAGGTCCTCGATCGCCGCGATCGGCAATTTGCAACTGCGCGGCGGCGACGGCAAGCCGGTGCCATTGCGACAGGTCGCCACAATCTCCTATGGCATGGAAGACCCGATTATCTGGCGGCGTCAAGGCAACCCGATGATCGTCGTCCAGTCAGACGTTGCCAAGGGCTTGCAGGCAGCAACAGTTGCCGCGGAAGTGGACGCCAAGCTTCAGGAACTGCGCAACATTATACCGACAGGCTATTCGATCGAAGCAGGTGGTATCACAGAGGAATCGGAAAAGGGTAACGCATCCGTCTATGCAGTAGTCCCGGTGATGCTGTTCGTCATCGTCGCGCTGCTCATGGTGCAGTTGCAGAGTTTCACACGCATGGGGCTCGCGATGCTGATGGCGCCGTTCGGTTTGATCGGCGTGGTCGGAGCGATGCTTCCCACTGGCACGCCAATGGGCTTCGTGGCACAACTCGGCGTCATCGCGCTTTCCGGCATGATTATCCGCAACGCCGTTATTCTCATCCAGGAGGTCGACCAGAATGTCGGGAATGGTCGGTCGCCAGGTGATGCAATTATTCTAGCCGCGAGCCATCGAGCACGACCGATCGTGCTGACAGCCTGCGCCGCGATCCTTGGGATGATACCGATTGCACATCAGATATTCTGGGGGCCAATGGCTTACGCGATCATCGGCGGGCTCGCGGTGGCAACCGTCCTGACACTGTTACTCCTGCCGTGCCTGATGCTGTGGCTACTTCTCACCGAGGCTGACTCCACCCGGCCAGCCGTGACGGAGCAAGCGGACGGTCATACTGGTTGAGCGACGGAGAATTCGGCCGTGGAGTCGTCGACGGCACCGAGGCAGTGCCACCGTCCGTTCGCCGCATCACATCGGCACGAGCTTGCAAAGCCTGTTGCTTAAGCAATAAGGCGACAATGAGCTTCAGTCACGACGGGCAGTTTATTCATCGTGCGGAGGGGTTCGACGGTCAAAGACCCGCCGATACTGCGAACAGCATCGGCGGGAAGGTGGCGCTGCAGGGGGAGAGTTTATGGCGACAGTTCCTCAAGCGCTTTGCCTTTAGTCTCCACGGCAAACAGCATCGTCACAATGGCGCCGACAACCAGTATGGCTGCGAAGGTCGCAAAAACATACTGGATGCCCATCGAGGACATTACGAACCCGACAATGATCGGCCCGGTAGACGAGCCGAGCCTCAGCCATGCGCTGCCTGTTCCTGTTCCCAGCGCTCGCAGACGCGTCGGATAGATTTCCGCCGAATAGAGATAGAGCGAGAACGTCACGGTCTGAACGATGGCATAGGCCAGACCGCCGAGAACCAGAACTTGAATCGGTGAGGCTGCGCCCAGCCAGGCGAGGAACAGCAGCGGGATGGGGGCCAGAAGCAACGCACCCGTATACCAACGCTTTCTGCCCACCTTATCGATCAGAAGCGCGCAGACAATGGCGGCAATCACACCCCCGACGGAGGTGAGAAAACCATAGAAGATGCTCGTTTGAAGAGGCAGATTGAAGACCTGGCGATATAGGGTTGGCAGCCAGGTGATCGTGCCGTTTGCCACAGTGTAGGCGGTGAACCATATGGCCCAGATGGACAATGTGCGCTTCAAGTAGATGCCCTGAAACAGTTCTTTCCAATCGGACTTGCGGCGGACGGGCGTCGCCGTGATTTTGGGTGCAGGCAGTTCCTGACCTGAGGCGCGGGCGCTTTGCTCCATGCGGGCTACGATAGCATCTGCCTCGGCATAGCGGCCATTGGCGGCAAGCCAGCGCGGTGATTCCTTGAGGAACCAGCGCAACGGAATCATCAGAATTGCCGGGACGAGGCCGACGACGAACATGGCTTTCCAACCGTAGACCGGCACCATGAAATACCCGATCAGGCCAGCGCCGACGAGACCGAGCAGGAACATGACCTCATAAAGCAGGAAGAACTTGCCGCGCCCCTTGGACCCAATCATCTCATTGATGTATGCGCTCGCGACCGGTACCTCGCCGCCGGTGCCGATACCCTGTACGAAGCGGAACGCAATCATCATGCCCGCGCCCGCAGCGAAAAGGCAGGCAACATCCATGCTGACGAATAGGAGAATGGTGAACAGCAGAACCCTGAGGCGACCCACCTTTTCCGCCAGCCAGCCGAACAGAATCGCCCCAAGCAACTGCCCGAGATATCCCATGGACAGAATCATTCCGGTCTGTTGGGGATTAAGTCCCCATTCCTTGACGAGGACCGGCATGGCGTAGGCAATGGCGATCACAGTGTACCCATCGAAGAACGTCGCGGCGCCGACGATGTTGCGCGCCCAGAAAACTTCTCGGGTGATGGGAAGGCGCTCCAATCGAGCGCTGATGTCGGCCTGAGGATCGGCGATAGCCGCCCCAGCCGGTACCTGTATAGGCCGGATGATATTCATTGGCTCCTCCTTCCTGCCCGTGGCTTACCTTATCTCCCAGCCAGGGGCACTCTTGTTCGATTGTTGCTGTCGTCTTTCAGCCTGTCCTGTCAGCGCGGAAGTCGCTTGGAATGGATCGAGGAGAAATCACTTTGCCTGTGGCATCGCGAACCTGCTCCACTCAGCAGAAAAAGCAGATTCCCGTGGTTTCCTCCTCCAGTCGGAATGTCGCCCCTGCGTTTTGAGCAGGGGCGACGGAAATCATTCGGCCGCAACGAGTTGCTGGTCGACACGGCCGATACCGGCAGCGTCGAAGGCTGCGAAGATTTCCTTTTCGGCCTTTTCGCCGAGGTTCTTCAGCGGCTCTCGGATCGTCGCATGATCGAGCACGCCACGGTGGACGAGGCCAAGCTTGAGCGCCACGGTGCCTTCCATGTGCGAGCCGCGGTGATAGACGGCGCGGGTGACAGGCAGAAGCTGTTCGAAGATCTTGCGGGCTTCGGGATAGTTCTGCGCCTTGCCGGCTTCGATGAGTTGAACCAGCAGTTCCGGCGCGATATTGCCGTAACCGACGAGCAGGCCATCGACGTCGAACATGGTCGGCAGCAGCCATTCGTCGTGGCAGGAGAGAACCTGAAGCTTCGGATTGGCCTTCTTCAGTTCCGGAATTTCAACGTACCAGCGTTTCATGTTGCGCACGCCGTTCTTGGTGGCGACCACGCCTTCCTGGGTGGCGATTTCGAGCTGGGTGTCGAGATCGTAGCTTGCCTTGGTCACGTCCGGGTACTGGAACAGGATTTCCTGCAGGCCGGATTCCTCCCAAATTGCCTTGTAGCGGCTCTGCGGTGCCCCCTTCTGGTAGCCGAAACGCAGCCAGCCGTGGTTCGGATAGACGAGAGCGCCGGTCGCGCCGGCAGCCTTACATTTCTTGGCTTCGGCAGCGGCGACCTTGGTGCCTTCGCCGGTGATGCCCGCGATGATCGGGATCTCGCCATTTACGGCCTCGACATAGGTGTGGATGAGGGCGAGACGCTCCTCTTCCGTCAGGAATGTACCTTCGCCGGCATGACCGAGAATGACGAGGCTTTTCACACCCTTGATCGAGACGAGCCACTTGGCGAGACGCGCGTTCGCTTCGTGGTCGACATTGCCATCACGGTCAAAAACGGTGACGGGAGCGGGGCTGAGACCGCGCAGGTCCATCGGTTGCATGTGCTTTCTCCTCCTTGGGCCATCGCTGCTCTCTTATCTTCAGCGATGGGAGCGTTAACGGGAACGTTCCCAATATCGTTTTCGAAACATCTGGAGTCAACTGCTTTTTTGGTGCATGATTGCAAGCAAGCCGCTTCTCGGAGTAACTCGACCGGAAATATTCAATGGATTCAAAGGTGAATGAAGATTTTCGTCAGTCCCGCGTCACTATTCACAGTGTCGCGGCGGCGGCTGGCGTTTCGAAGTCAACCGTGTCGCGCATCCTGGACGAGCGATTGCCACGATCCGACAATGAAACGGCCCGGCGCGTCCGGAAAGTGGCCGAGGAGCTCGGCTATGTCCGCGATGTCTCCGCAGCCAGCCTTCGTCGCGGCAGCACCATGACCGTTGGGGTAATTGTCCCTCGCCTCACGGACACCGTGATGGCGATGCTCTACGAGGCGCTCGCCAAGGCTTGCGCCAGATCGGGCCGGTTTGCGATCGTCGCGACGACCGATGACAAGCCGAAAGCGGATCGCCTCGCAGCCGAGTCCTTGCTCAAGCGTGGCGTTGACGGCCTTATCCTGTCTACCGCGCGCGAAGATGACGATTTTCCGGACGAGTTGGCCCGCAGGGGTGTGCCCTATGTTCTAGCACTTCGGACTGATGGGCACAGTCTCTCATCGGTCGGTGACGACAGGCTCGGCGGTTATCTCGCGACCCGTCATCTGCTTGATCTCGGCCATCGCAGGATCGGCATTATCGCGGGACCCAATTATGCCTCCAGTTCACGCGGGCGCCTCGACGGCTACAGACAGGCACTCGGCGAGGCTGGAGTCACTGTGAATCCATCTTACATTGTCCCTTCGACATTCGGAATTGAATCGGGAGCGGAAGCGGCCGGAAAGCTGATCCAACTCGATGCGCGCCCAACCGCCTTGTTCGCCGTCAATGACAACACGGCCATCGGGGCGCTGTCGGAATTGACGAAGCGGGGCCTTTCCGTTCCGCAAGATATTTCTCTCATCGGCTATAACGACATACCCATTGTCAGCCATTTGTCGACGCCGCTGACCACGCTGCGAGTGCCGTTCGACCAGATTGCATCGAATGCGCTTGATCTGCTCGCCGGCGACAACGGCTCGGGAGACGACCGCATCCGTATCTCGGCTCCAACGCTCATCCCGCGCAAGTCGACAGCTCCGGCCGCATAGAGTTCAGGTAAGCCATTCAGGCGTTGGGTTCTGTCTCCATCACCCGAAGTGCCTGAAAGGTGGCGGTTCGCCTCCGTGCGAAAGTCGCTGCCGGAGATCAGGAGCGTGAGGGTGTGTATGCGCTGCCGACCGTCATTCTCGATTTGGTCGATCATGAACAATGAGCGGAGTCGAGCGGGGGCTGGGACCCTACAGTGAAGCCCGGCGAGTAGGAACTGCGTAGCAGCAATCAAGGTAGGGATTCAGCGTCAATTAGGATAAGGTTCGCAATGAGGTATGAGAAAGAGAGGACCTGGCTCGCCCGTAGTCATACCCCACCGCGGCACGGAATGTCGGCGTCTCTTGATCGCGGTCGATCCCATAAATCAGCGATTTCTGGATTGGAGAACCAGTTTGTGCCGGGTCGCCATGTAACCGACCATCAGATGCGATTATTCGTCAAATACCGACAAACGCATTATGCGGCATTGATCCTCTTGAATCCCGCCGCCTGTCGGCTGCGGAATTCTTGTCTCAAGACCCACGGCGGCTTAGTCTCCGTGCCTTCGTTCGCGGCCACCGTCTCCGCCATGATCGAGGATGCTCGTGACGACTGCACCGTCGAGCGCCTGGGCGTCGAACAACGCCTTGATCAGTCCATTGAAGATATCCCTGCGTTCGGTCAAGATCGCCGTCGCCCGGTCCAGAGCCGCCTCCAGCCTCGCGTGGACGCGAGCGGCCAGCTCCGGATCTCGGTCGAGAACCTCGCCCGGATGCCGATGCGGACGATAGAGCAACGGATACTCTTCACCCAAGCCGAGGGTCCGTTCCATGTCAAACGCCATGCCTGTGGCTCGCGCCAGATCACTATCGTCGGTCCCGCCGGAGCCACCGGAGACACGCTTGAGGACAAGACCCTCGGCGGCCCGCCCGGCCATCAGCATGGCGAGCATGTTTTCGTACCATTCGGCTGTATCGCTCGTAGACGAATGCAGACCGAGGAGATTGTAGCCGCCCTGCCCAGTATCAATATTCAGACCACGGATCGGCCCGAGACCGAGAGCATGGTGGACGACGGCGTGGCCGGCCTCATGGACGGCGAAGCGCCAGCGAAGATCGTAAGGAACCGGTGGCCGGTCAAGCCGGATGCCTTCCTCAAGATCCTCATAACGGATCGGCCGCTTTTCCCGGCGCGCCTTGAGACGCGCCTGCCGCACGATCCGCTCGATATCCGCGCCACTCAGGCCCATCGCGCGGGTGGCCAGCCGCTCAAGGACAGCCCGGGCCGGACGGGATTCCGCAGAGACCGCCGGCGCACCCATCGTCATATTCTTTTGCGTCGCGGTCATCGGCCCGCTCCTTTCCGGTTCACTACGTTTTCGGCTAGATCCGTCATGTCATTCTCTTGTGGTTCCGAGACCAACGGACCATCAGTCAACGAAGGCTCCTGATCTCCGGACGGCCCTTTGGCATTCGGCGTATCGGATGACCCTGCCTTGAAGACCAATGCTTCAACGTCGTCACCGAGATGATGGGCAAGGATGTCCAGGAGCGCGGCCTTGTCCGGCTTGGGGATCTCGATATGCGTCTCGAGCCTTCCCGACCGTTTGAGAGCTTCGTCGATATCATCGGGCCGGTTGGTCGCGCCGATGATAATGATACCCTCGCTCTTCACCGCGCCGTCGAGCAGTTCGAGCGCCTTGTTGACGAGGGTGTTCCAATAGTCAGCATGTTCCCTCTCCGCGGGCTGACGCTTGCCGATGCCGTCGAACTCGTCGATGAACAGGATCGAGGGCGCGACCGACTTCGCCTCGGCGAAGGTTTTGACCATCTTGTCGACGACATCGTTCAGATGTCCGCCCTGCAGCCACGTCGATACCGACGTCACCACCAGCGGGATCTGCAGGCTGTTGCACAGCGCCCGGGAGAAGGTCGTCTTGCCGGTGCCCGGCGGGCCATAAAGCAGCAGCTTGGTGCTCATATCCGACCAGGCGAGCTTGCCCGCATCGTAATCGGCGAGATCGCTCTTGAGATCGAGCGCCCACGCCTTCGCCTTGCCATAGCCGGACAGCGTCTCGACGGTCAGCGGCGGCTTTGCCCGCTTCGCTCCGCCGTTGCCGGACGATGGTCGAGTCCCGAACTCAATCGGGGGCTCCGGCTGAATGATCTCGGCTCCCGACGGCTTGTCCTTCTTCCAGCGACCGCCGCTGTCACTGTCGGATGACGCCGGTTTCGAGGTCTCGGAGGACGCCGCGGGTTTCTTTTTGTCCGATCCCTTCGGCGCGGATGCGGCGGCCTTGCCTCTCCCGCCGCCGCCTTCCTCCTCGTCCTCGTCCTCGAAGTCCTCACGATTGCGCCGGGCGAGCAGCTTCAGAACGGACAGTGCGTCACCAAGATCCCGCCCCGGCCGGAAGGCGAGGATCACATCTTCCAGCGACAGCCAGCGCGCATCGCCGTCCGCCGGCAGATCGCTCTCGCCGATCGCGGTCTCCGAATAGAGCGCTTCGACCACATCGCGGACGAAGGACCGGTCGAGCTGCCCGGTCTCCAGCGATACGTCGGCCGTGTGCTGAATCAAGGCGGGAATACCCGATCCCTTCTCGGCAATCGCGACGATGGGCAGGTCGCGGGCGAACGCGCCGAGCATCCGTCGCCGCAGGGCGCCGCCGGTGACCCGATGCACGCCATCGCCTCGGAATTCGACGACACGTCTGTGAGCCTTCTCGTCCTGGACGTCCAGGTAATCTTCGTTGAAGATGTGGTTTCCGTCCATCATCCCGAACGGGCCGCCGGGAACGAAGCGGGACTTTTCGAGCAGTCGCGAGACCTCCCGCTCGAAGCCGGCAAGCGGCGCATGCAACGCCACGACCGGTGTCGCATGCGTGATCGCCCGAACGATGTCGCGCAACGACTTCGTACCCGCGCCGATCGCGCGGGCCAGCACCAGGGCGACCACGATATGGCTGACCAGCGGCGGCTCCGCCATGGCGCCGACCAGCCGAACCGCATAAGAACGATGATCGAAGCCTTCGACGGGCACGTTCTCCCGGATCTTCCCACCACCTTTCTGGCGCGAAGAGGTGAGCTTGGCTGGCACCGAGGCCACCGCGACCGTGACGTCGGAAGCCGACATCGGCGATCTGACGGAACTGACACCGAACTGGCGCCGAAGCCGGGCAAGGTCGCGATCCATATCGCCTGTGAGCGCCGTTGTGTCGAAGCCGGGGCCGTAAAGCCGCAGCGTATGGACGCCGTCTTCGATGGTCCACGATCCGAGGAGGCCGTGAAGCGCGGCATTGCGGAGCGCTTCGCGGCGGGCGAGATGGCGCAAGCGACGGATGAAGAAGCGGGAGATCCTATCCATCGGCCCGGTCCCCGGTTTCAGCGGCAATAATTGCCGTTTTGGGACCGCAAACGGGCTTGCCACTCCAGAGATCGAACCAGTCGATCAACAGTCCGCACGCCGGGTCACCCTGATCGGCATGGGCACGCAGCCTGGATAGAATGATGTCCGGAATGGCCTTGCCGAGCGTCCTGCTCTGGCGGGAATAGCTGAGTGCCAGTCCGATCAGGATCGCCGGATCGTTGGTCAGGTTCTCGATCGGCGGAAGGTCGGCTGTAACCCTGGCATCGACCTGATCGGCGTGCTGGCAACGAGCTGCGGAATAGGTCGAGGTGGAAACGGCCTCGCGGAAGCGCGATGGCGAGCGTGTGTCGAAAGACATGACGGCTCCTTGGCCGAACCGCAGTGAGGTCCGGCGCTCATGATAAGAAGGGGAAGGATGAGGAACCACGGCCTATTGCCGCGGCAACCAGCGCTCAGTGCGCGGCAGGACGCCGTGCGAAGCCAACCCGGATTCGGACGGGCTCAGCCTCGTCGTCCTCAGCCTCGTCGAAGCAGCCGAGATCATCGCAGCCGTCGTCGTCTTCCCGCCAAAGAGCCTGCTGCTCTTCATAGCTGACGCTCGGCCCATTCAGGCGGATCGGCGCCTTGCCGGGCGGATTGGCGGCAACAGCGGTAGCGGCTTCCGTCAAGGACATGCCCATGACGCTGAGCGCCTTGCGCGCTTCCGTCTCCAGAAGCTCGCGGACACGACGGCCGAAGCGGGCACGCAGCTCGGCCATGCACATGGCGACACCATCGATCTCCAGAAGATCATCGATTTCGGACAATGCCCAGATGCCGGCGGCATGATCGCTCGGGCGGCTGGCACCATCGACGATCGCGACCCCGACCGTATCGACCATCAAGCGCTTGTGGTGCTTGTAGAGCCAGTCCGGCAGAACCATCGCCCCCGCCATCATCTTCATCTTCAGCTCTTCAAGACGGCTCGTATCTCCATAGGACGCGAGCGAACGTTTCAAGTCGAGAATATAGGCGGTGTGGCGGACGCGGTTCACCACGATCAGGTCGGGCGTATAGCTCCCCCTCGCCGGCGCCTCGCAGTCGAGCTTGATGCCATCGAGTTGGGTCCAGTCGTTTCCGGAGACGGCTTCGAGCGCCGCCTTGACCAGCGGCAGCTTGAGTGACTGCGTCAGGACGAGAATGCCGGGGTTGGCCTTGGCCAGACGCTCGACCGCCTGCTCCAAAAGCTTGCCTTCCCGGAAGGAGACGGCGCGAACAAGGGAGGCGATATTGACATAGTGACCGAGGATCTCGTCCTCGACCGGTTCGCCGTCGGCGATCGCCGCGATGGCGCGATCGACCAGCAGGTCGAGATCGGCCTCGACATCGCGGAAACGCACGAGATGTGGGTGGCGGCGCAGCGCTGGCGGCTCGGCGATGGTTGCCCGGTCACCAAAGCCGAACGGACGGCGGCCCGAGGCGGTGATCGCAGCGGAGGCGGCGATGGTGGAACGAAGAACTTCCCCATTGGGGTGAGCAGAGGTAAACGTGGTCATAGCCCGATTCCTTTTCCAGAAGGCTGAGGGTCAGGCCCTTGTCGATGCGCCAACATCGGCTTGGGCCGCTTTGTGTCCGGTCATCCGAACGCCGCCAACCTGGCAGGACCGAAGGCCGGGCTCAAGGTCCCAATTTAAAAAAAGAGAACGAAGCCGGTACAAGGTTAACGCTGGGCTCACGAGACCCGGGCTGCCGCAGACGCGGCTGGTAAAGTTTCCGAGGTCAGCCGGATATCGAAGGGCCGGCGTGCGGCCCCTTGCTTTTCGACAGAGCGGCCGTTCGATCTGCCGCAATCAAGCCGCCAGTTACGACATGCCGTCAGATGCCGGAGAACCGTGATCGGCGCCGGCAGACACCTTGACGTGGTCGAGGATGGCCGGTCGCTTGAAGCCTCTTTGCGCCACCGCGGGAACATCGGCGACGAGCGGCGGAACGTCGGCAAGCTGCTTGCGCGCCACAAGTTCTTCGCTCACCCGGATCAAGCCGCCGGTCGCAGCACTCAGTCCGGCATCCATCCGCTTCACCGCTTCCGAGACTGACGGGTCGACAGGTTCCTGCGGATTCTCGGGAATAACCGGGCTGAGCTTGTCGGCCGCTTCATCCGGGACCACGGGAACGTCTGCCGCAATCGCCGCGCGACCGGCCGACCACTCCGGGTTTCTCCGCTTCGAGATTGCCCACTCCAGGGTCGGCAGCACCGTCTCTGCCAGCCAGGCACGCATCTCGGCGGATTTCGGCCAGTGATCGACACTGCCCAGCTTGTAAAGCAAGGAATCGACCTCGGCCCAATGGCTTCCCTTGGCAAAAACGGTCGCATTCGGATAGTAGCCTCCCGCGATTTCCGGTTCGACGAAGCGCGCAAGGCTTGCCAGTTCCTGTTGCGCGACGCGGGCGAGGTCCTGGATTTCTCTGCCCAGCATATCCTTGAACACGCGCTTGCCAGCAAGAGCGACCTCGACATCATGCCGGATCATGTCGATATGCGCGGTATAGGATTTAAGGCCATCCCTGTTCTTCGCCGCGATCAGAGCCTTCAGGCCGTCGATACCGCCGACTGAACAAGGCTCCATTTCCGGCTCGCCGCCTTTTTCCGCGCCATCGGTCAGAATGGTTTTCACGTCCACCACCGTAAGCCGTCCCTGCTCCTGCGCGAACGCGATGGCTGCATCGACCTGTCCGGGTTTCGCCGAACTCAGATGGAACAGCACCGTCGAGCCGATGGACAGATCAACGAGAGTGTCCCTGTAGCCGGACAGATTGCGGAACACCGCCCGGTAATTGCGCGCACTGCGCGCGTTGAGGCCGCACCGCTTCTTCACCCAATGATCGAATGCGCCTTCGGCCAGCACTTCGGATGCGGAATGAAGATGGTCGCCGAGTTCGAAGGTCTGCTCCGTCGACCTCCGTCCGAGATCTGCGATGAAGCTTGCCATGCGCTCAAGACGATCGCGCGCGGAGGCGTCGATCTCGAGTGCATCATAGACAGAAGAGGCGACGGCGGGGGCAGTAGTTTTGCTGGAATTGCGCATAATATTCTCCATGTACGAGATACAGATAACTTGACGGTGAGGCCGTCAAGTAAATGTATTATTGCACGCAAACGTAGAAATTTCAAATTACAGGAAAAACAAACCTCAAGTACAACCAACTGATTTACTTAGTTTTATACGCTTTTCATGTCATATTTTCGCCATTTTCCATCCATTTCAGACCATGTGAAATATTTTTCACTTCAACCGTTGCTTGCGTCTCATCCGAAGTATTAATGGGCCAACTCCCCCGCACGACCCTCATCCGTCCTGCGCACGTGCACCTGACTTACCAGACAGCTAAAAAACGTTGTGTCGAATTGCCCGCACGTCAAAACAAATTGCGTTCGTTTGATTCCGACTTCCAGATTTCTGATTCATTGTTCTGCGGCTTCGATTCACGAACGCCGTTTGCGCCCACGCAAGTGATCTCGATTTGTCTCGACGTGCCCGCAACGCATCTCAAATTGCGCTCATTCGATTCAGCCCCCTGCGCCAACGATTCATAAACCGAGATTTCCGATTCCGATGCAAACGGCGTTGCCATGCGGGCAGACAACTGGCAGGGCTGGTTCGAGCAGCGGGGACATAATGGGGCTAAAATGCCGGACGGCAAGAGAAACGAGAAGCAGCGAGATCGGCAGCAGCGTCTGCGTGATGCCAACAGGCAGGCCCGGCGTCCGGACAGGGACGACATTGCCCGGACAGCGCTGTTCATGACGATCTCGACCATGGCGACCGGGGATGCGGCCGATGCCCTTGAAGATTTCCAGGACGGGGTCGTGGCGATGCTGGTCGAACAGGGTTTTGACGAGAGGGCATCGGATGCGCTCTTCGACGATCTCGTCGCAAAATACCGAACGGGCGCCCGGCCGTTTCGCAGGAAGGTCCACCTTCTCCATTCCGGCGATGTCGATCAGGACGAATGATCGGAGCCGTTTCGGGCTGTCGTGGCGCCATCCTTGAGCGCGCGTCGATGGCAATGGAACGCCTAACGGCGTTTGCAGTTTGGTGTCGCCTCCCCCCATTACTTCTTCAAACGCCGTTTGATTCTGAATCGGATTTTCGGAGCCATACCCGGATCCGGTTCATGGCTCCGCGCCCTTTTTCATAGTATGCCAAAAGCTATGCGATGGCACACCGTCCCAATTGGAGACAACGCGGGGGAGACGTTAGCTCCTGATTGACCACCACTTTATAAACCACTTGACAGCAGTAGACGCCGTCTGCAGTTGTGCTGTCAGCTTAGGCAACCGCCGAGGCTGGAATGCGCACTAACCGATGCTACTTGCCTGGCTAGGTTGGACATAAAAACTTACGAGCGACATCCTGGAATGGCCCTGGCAAGAGGAAAATTCCGGCTCTACTCCCCGGCCCGTACCTGTGGGGGTGGTGAACCAACAAATCAAATGGCCTCTGCCGAGGGACGGGAAACCATCGGCGGAAACGATGAGATAAAACGAGCGAGCAGTCTGCGTCACCTTATTCCGTGTGGTGAGCTTAAGCAGACAAGAGATGATCGGATCGAGGACGAGCGGACGTCTGAGGGATCCATAGTGGCGAGCGCATTCCTTCGAAATCCACTCTGGACTCGCGAAGGTCATCATGCAGATCAACTCCCCTGAACACCTTTCCAGTTTCTCACGCGGGCACTGCCAGCCCTAGCGCGTCCGGCTTCTTCGCCCGACCGCTGACATGCTGCGTCGTTTCGCAGCCTGCCTAAGGCCGGGTTTCCGTAACCTGACGCGCCACCATGCAACCCGACTGCAAAAGCAGCCGTACGGTCGCGCGCCTGCCTGAGGAATACCAAATGACCAATACTCCCAACGCCGGCGTTATCAGAACTGGCTACCTTCACGACGTCGTCAACGACACAAAATCTCGCGCCTTCTGCGGGCCGATGGCGGTAGCAGCGATTACTGGAGAACCGATTTCCCGTGTCCGGGATGGTTATCGTTTCGTCCGCCACGGTGCCGGCTGGACAAGCTGGAGCCGCGCGCCGGCGATCATGCGGACGACCACGCTGGAAACCGAACAAGTTCTTCGACTCTTTGGCTATGTCGGAGCCTGGCATAAGGTGCCGGGCCGGCCGACCCTCGCTGCCTATCTTGAGGAACGGACCGGTCTCCAGCGGACGCATCCGACCATCGTGCGCGTCCACGGTCACGTCGTCGCGGTCAGCGGATGGTTGTTCTGTGACACGTTTAGCGGAGGAGAGGTCGTGGACGCCGATAAGGCTCCCGGCCGCCGCAAGCGCGTCAAGGACGTCTTCGTTGTCACGCGGCGTGTGCCACCGGCAGCACATATTCCGACGAAGACACCGGCCCGGACGCCGCGTGGAGAGGCCCGCAAGCTGGACCAGCTCTTTCGCAAGGCTATCAAATCGGAAACGGGCGCGGCGCGGATCAGGGTCACCTCGGATGGTGATATTCATATCCAGACATCACGCTATGGCGGCTGGGAGTGGATCGGCGGGGTAGAAACCGTCGAGCAGTCACTTCTGGGGCAGAACACCGGCTATCTTAACGGCGATACCGAGGAGGCTGCGGCATACCGCGCGGCGGTGGTGAACTCATAGCGCAAAAAGAGCGTCGAGACCGAACCCAGGTTCGGCGCCCCCTTGCTCCGTTTCCCGCGCACGGCGACGCCGCCGTGCGACGAAAGCTTCACTTTCCTACGAACCAAACGCGCACCGAGGACAAATCCCTGCGGCGCAATCCCGACCTCGACAAAGGACACTCTATGCTACTCAATACCTGGGCGAACAAGCCTCCCTTCACCTTGGTGGCTTCCGTAGAAGACCGCCAGAATATTGTGGCCTTCGTCGGCCAGAATGGCCAGGCGTTTGAGCGCCTCTCGGATGCGCTCTCGAATGCATCGGGCAAGATCGAGAATGGCTGCTATTTCCTTGCCAAGCCGATCTTTGTGACTGTCACCGCAAACGGTGTTGCAATCTCCGGCAAAGCGCCGAAGCGAAAGCGCGCACACACCGCCGGCTATCGCATCACATTTGAGCTCCGTTCGCGCGATGCGAGCGAGAACGGCGCCATGGCGATGCTGATCGCGACCGCGGTTGGGTGCATGCGAATTCGTGACACGATCAGCGCCTGCGACCTGGTCTGCAAGGTCGGTTACGACATCAGCGAGACGCTGAACGAAATGGCCGGCGAGTTCATCGAACAGATCGAGATCTCGTCACGTTGTCTTCTGGTTGATTGGCCCGCCACATGATCGGCAATTTGCACAGCCGAGCCATGACGGCTCGGTATTGCGGGGCTCCCAGGCCCCGCGACGCCTGCTACCATGTTCCCCAATGTCCCGTCCGAAATTACGAGTACCCGATGACCAGGAACGTTCTCTTCTACGCCCGCTATTCCACCGAACGCCAGAGCGAGGTCTCGATCGAGACCCAGATCGAACTTGGCAAGGAGTTCGTCGAGAAGCGCGGCTGGAACCTTGTCGACGTGTTCACCGACCATGCGGTCAGCGGCACGAGCTACAAGACACGCCCCGGCATCCAAGCGCTGCTGAAGCGCGCCTCACAAGATGATATCGACGTCGTGCTCTGCATCACCTGCGACCGCATCTCGCGCGACGCCGAACATGGCAACGGCTTCCTGAAGCGGTTGAAGTTCTTGGATATCGAGCTGTGGACGGTCTACGGCAGTACGGCAGTCACCGACATGGAGATGGGCCTGCGTTCCACCCTCAGCCAGGAACTCATCGAACAGATCAGGACCCGCACCCGCGACGGCATGAAGACAGCCGTCCGCAAGGGCAAGGCCTCCACATGCCTTGCCTATGGCTACAAGGTGAAGCTGGTCTACGACGCCAATGGCGACCGGATCCCGGGACTGCGCGAGATCAACGAGGAGGAGGCGGAGATCATCCGCTGGATCTTCCAACAATATGCCGACGGGGTGTCGCCGCGCGACATCGGCAAGAAGCTCAACGCCCAGGGCACGGCCGGACCACGCGGCGCCAAATGGCGCGATACAGCGATCCGCGGCCATGTCAGCCGCGGGACCGGCATTCTCAACAACACCACCTATATCGGCCGCGTCGTCTGGAACCGGCGACAATATCGCAAGAACCCTGACACCGAACGCCGCGTCGCCCGCGGCAACAAGGAAAGCGAGTGGATCGTCAACGACGATCACCAGGCGTTGCGGATCATCGACGACGCCCTTTGGGCGCGCGTCAAGGAACGGCAGAAAGAGATTGGTGAGCTTTTCTCCTACACGACCACTAATCGCCTCAACGGCGCCCACCGGCCGAGCTACATGCTGAGCGGCATCCTCGAATGCGCCGAGTGCGGTGGCCCCTACGCGATCATGGCCAAGGACCGCTACGGCTGCACCAACCACAAGAAGCATCTGCCGATCGACGGCCTCAACGGCGCGTGCTGCCGGAACCAGAAGACCATCCTGCGCAAGGACCTCGAAGATCGTGTCCTCTCCTGCCTGACGCCGGCATTTTTCGGGATGGGGGTGTTCGATGATGTCGCCCGGCAGGTTCGCCAAAATCTTGCTGCGGCGGTGAGGAGCGAGCCGAACCCGCGCCAGCGCCTTACGGACGAGCTTAAGAGTGTCGAACGCGAGCAACGCCAGATCATCGAACAGATCAGTGAACGCAAGGCCGAGGGACGGCCGCGTCTTGCCGCTCTCGACGACATCCTCGACAAGCTTGAGGAGCGTCGCACCGGCCTTGAAGCAGATCTGCAGGAATCACCGGCTGAAGAAGAGGACTTTGATGCGAAGGTCCGCAAGTTGAAAGCGGAAGTGAGCCCGAAAGCCGTGGAGCTGATCATCAACTCGGTCTCCTACTACATCCGCGAACACGCCGATGCTGAGACCAAGCAGCCCTTCATCACCATCGTACGCCAGTTCATTCAGAAGGTGGTGATCGGCAAGACCCCGGGCCACCAGCCGGCGTCACTCGAAGTTCATGGCCAGATCGCCTCGATCCTGGCTGCGATGGAAGCTGCGACGATCATGGAAAAGCGTTTCGAGGCGCTGGCGCGGCACGATTATCTGGAGAAGCTGCGTGCCGGCGAGCTCGAGACGGAGGCCAAAAAACAAAAGCTCCTCGACGCTTACGCGGAGGAGCTTTCTGTAAGGCGTCTTGAATGGCAAAATATTCAAGTTTCGGTGGTTGCGGGGGCAGGATTTGAACCTGCGGCCTTCAGGTTATGAGCCTGACGAGCTACCGGGCTGCTCCACCCCGCGTTACCAACGTAAACCCGA
>NZ_JACIBC010000014.1 GCF_014195095.1 Rhizobium sp. BK602 | reverse complement strand
ACGTTGGTAACGCGGGGTGGAGCAGCCCGGTAGCTCGTCAGGCTCATAACCTGAAGGCCGCAGGTTCAAATCCTGCCCCCGCAACCAATCTTTCCCAAATACAACAGATAGCGCTGGCGCCAAGACTTCATCTTCGCTGGCGATGCTAGCTCCTCGCGCGCTTCGTCCCATTCCGAACCAGGCGTCCAAGCAACCAAACCTTAAGGGGAAGGGGTGCGCAACCGTATCTCGCTTCCCTTCAGCCCCTATAGCGCAGTGCGTCGACAAGAACCTGAAACGCTGGCGACGATTGCCGCCGGCTGGGGTAATAGAGGTGATAACCGGGAAAGGGCGCGCACCAGTCTTCCAGCACGCGTACCAGCCGTCCCTCCAACACATGTGGCGCCACCAGATCTTCCGGCAGGAAGGCCACGCCCAGCCCCGCAAGCAGGGCATTCATTCGGAGCGCGATGGTGTTGAACACCAGTTGCCCATCCGTCCGCACCCGCAATTCCTGTCCATCCTTCTCGAATTCCCAGACATAAATCCCGCCATGCGTCGGCAGACGCATGTTGATACAGATGTGGTGGGTCAGATCCTGCGGCATCTGCGGCGGCGGATGATGTGCGAAATAGCCGGGCGTGGCGACGGCCGCCATGCGCATTTGCGGGCCGATCGGAATGGCGATCATGTCCTTGGCGACCTGCTCGCCCAGCCGAATTCCCGCGTCGTAACGCTCGGCGGCGAGATCGGTCAGGCCATAATCCACATTCACTTCCACCTGGATGTCGGGATAGTGCGGCATGAGCTTGGCGAGGACAGGCCATAGCACGGTCAGCGCCGGGTGTTCTCCGGTGGTGATCCGGACACGGCCGGCGGGCTTTTCCCGGAATTCGCTGAGTGCGGCCACCTCATTCTCGATCTCGTCGAATCTCGGCCCGATGGTGAGAAGCAGCCGTTCTCCGGCCTGCGTCGGCGAGACGCTCCGTGTCGTCCGCGTCAGCAGGCGGATGCCCAGCCGCGCCTCGAGGCTGCGGATCGTATGGCTGAGCGCCGATTGCGACACGCCGAGCCGCGCCGCCGCCTTGGTGAAGCTGCCTTCCCTCGCCACGGCGAGAAAGGCGATGAGATCATTGATGGATTGGCGCGGCATTCATGAATCCCTCTCATAGGCCCTTGCCGCTTCTACCATCTAATCGTGCGTAATCGCACGCGCTAAATCATGCGGACCATCCGGCCATTCAAAAGCAGCGATCATGCAGATCGGCGGGTGGAACAGGAAACCCATGTCCGCGCAGTTCGAAACCGCACCCGCTCCGCCCCATAAGGCGGCCATTCTTGCCATCATCCTCGTTAGCTACGTGATGATCGTGCTGGACACATCCGTCGTCCTCACTGGCCTTCCGCAGATCCATCGCGATCTGGGCTTCACCGATACCGGCCTCGCCTGGGTGCAGAGCGCCTATACGCTGACCTTCGGCGGCTTCCTGCTGCTTGGCGGGCGGGCCGGTGACATTCTCGGCCGGCGCCTGATGCTGATTGCCGGTCTTGTGCTGTTCACCATGGCGTCGCTGGCGATCGGGGCGGCGCCGTCGCCGGCCTGGATGATCGGCGCGCGCGCCGTGCAGGGCATCGGCGCTGCGATCCTGGCCCCCTCGACGCTTGCTCACCTGCAGACGACCTTTCCGGAAGGTCCAGAGCGCACTCGCGCCATCTCCTATTATAGTGCGGTTGCCGGCGTCGCCGCGAGCGTCGGGCTGGTGCTCGGCGGTCTGCTGGCGGAATGGATCTCCTGGCGCGTCGGCTTCTTCATCAACCTGCCGATCGGCATTGCCATGATCATCGCCGCCCGGCGTTATGTCGGCGAGAGCGAACGGCGGTCCGGCGCCTTCGACATCATCGGCGCCCTGACATCGACTGTCGGTGTCAGCGGGCTCGTCTACGGCTTCATCCGGTCCGCCAGCGCCGGCTGGGGCGACGGGATCACGATTGCCGCGATCGGCGGCGCGCTCGTACTGCTCGCGCTTTTCATCGTCAATGAACGTTACGCCAAACAGCCGATCATGCCGCTGCGCCTGTTTGCAAGCCGGGAACGGGCCGCCGCCTATGTCGCGCGCATCCTGTTTCTCGGTGCCATGATCGGCTTCTTTTTCTTCACGACGCAATATCTCCAGGGTGTCGCCGGTTACGGCCCATCCATGACCGGCATTGCCTTCCTGCCGGCGACGCTGGTGAATTTCGTCGTCGCAATGGCCGTGCCGCAACTGGCGCGCCGGTTCGGCAACGGCCGTCTGCTCGCGAGCGGGCTTGCCTGCGGCCTGCTCGGCATGGCCTGGCTGAGCCGTCTTTCCGTCGATGCGGATTATCTGACCGGGATCGCCTTGCCGATGATCCTGATCGGCGCGGGTCAGGGCCTGGCGCTCAGTCCGCTGACGAGTTCGGGTATCGCCGGCGTCGCTCGCGAGGATGCCGGTGCAGCGTCCGGCGTCGTCAATGTGGCGCATCAGACCGGCAATTCCCTCGGCCTTGCGGTGCTTGTCGCCGTCGCGCAGATCGGGGCTTCGGGGCTCGACGGCCGCCTGTTGCTCGCCCATCGTGTCGCGACGTCGCTGACCGCCGGCGCGATCATGCTTGGCCTCGCATGTCTATTGGTTTTCGCGCTCATCGTCCGGCGCCACGCAATTGCGGCGCCTGTCGAGATCGTCGAGGGGGCGCAAAGCCCGCCTCAAGCTGATCCGGAGCCGCGCGCGTGCGCGACGCGCGTGGCATGATCCTTGGAGAGTGATATGCAGAAACGTAAACTGGGAAAAAGCAATCTGGAAGTGTCGGCGCTCGGTCTGGGCTGCATGGGCCTGAGCTATGGCTATGGCCCGGCGACAGAGACGCAGCAGGCCATAGGGCTGATCCGCACCGCCTTCGAGTGCGGCGTCACCTTCTTCGATACGGCGGAGGCCTATGGTCCCTACAGGAATGAGGAACTGCTGGGCGAGGCGCTCTCGCCTTTCCGCTCAGAGGTGGTGATTGCCACCAAGTTCGGCTTCGATTTCGACGCCGAGGGCGGGCAGAGCGGCATGAACAGCCGCCCGGATCATATAAGGGCCGTCGCGGATGCGGCGCTCAAGCGTCTGAAGACCGATGTGATCGACCTCTTCTACCAGCATCGCGTCGATCCGAACGTTCCGATCGAGGATGTGGCGGGCACCGTCAAGGATCTGATCGCCGAGGGCAAGGTGAAGCATTTCGGCCTGTCGGAAGCCGGCGCACAGACCATCCGCAGAGCGCATGCCGTGCAGCCGGTCGCGGCGCTGCAGAGCGAATATTCGCTATGGTGGCGCGAGCCGGAAAAGGAGATCATTCCGACGTTGGAAGAACTCGGAATCGGCTTCGTGCCCTTCAGCCCTCTCGGCAAGGGGTTTCTCACCGGTGCGATCAGCGAGACGACCTCCTTCGACAGCAAGGATTTCCGCAATATCGTTCCGCGCTTTTCGCCGGAAGCGCGTAAGGCGAACCAGGCGCTCGTCGATCTGCTCGGCCGCATCGCTGCCGGAAAGCAGGCGACCTCGGCGCAAGTGGCGCTGGCCTGGCTCCTGGCGCAGAAGCCGTGGATCGTGCCGATCCCCGGCACGACCAAACTGCATCGGCTGGAGGAGAATCTGGGCGGCGCCGCCATCGTGCTGACGCCCGAAGACCTTCGCGATATCGAGGAAGCCCTGTCGGCGATCACCATCTCAGGTGACCGCTATCCTGCCCATCTCCAGGCGAGAGTCGGGAAATAAAGGCTGCCGCGCGATGGTCGCGCCGCAATAGCTGTCGTATTCCCGCCCACGCTCCGAAGACGGGCTGGGCGGGAATACGGATCTCACTTCACATGATCCTTGGTTGCGACGATTATCCGCAAGGAGGCGAGTGGTCCGGCACTTCATGATGGCGTCGTAGAGACGCTATGTTGCCAGGCCGCGCGAAGCGGATAAAAGCTAGAGCATGTCGCGCAAAAGTGTGCGGCGGTTTTGCGAGAACGACATGCTTTAGGTGTCCGATCGCGATACGAGGAGACGGAATGCCCATGGAATCCTGGAGAAGCGGCGTCGACGTTGCCATTATCGGTGCGGGAGCCGCCGGCGTTGCGGCGGCCCGGGCATTGCAGTCGCGGCGACCCGATCTCGCGCTGGCGCTCCTGGAAGCCTCCGGGCGTATCGGCGGACGGGCCAGGACGGATCATCCCGCCGAACTCGACGGTCTTGCGATCGATCTCGGCTGCGGCTGGCTGCATGGGGCGAGGACCAATGCCTGGACGGCGATTGCCGAGGAGGTCGGGCTTACGGTGGACCGCACTCCCGCCCCCTGGAGCGAGGGCGGCCGCCAGATCGAGGAAAAGGACGCCGAAGCCAGGGCGGCGCGCGCCGCCGTCAACGGTTTTTTCGAGAGGGTTTACAGCTATGACGGCGAGGAGGATCTGCCTCTCTCGGCGATGCTTGCTGCGGATGATCCCTGGACGGCGCAGGTCCATGCAGTGGGTGCCTTCATGACCGGCGACGAGCTGGACCGGTCCTCGGTCATCGATCTCGGCCAATATGATCCCGGCCCCGGCCCGGATTGGCGGATACGGCAGGGTTATGGGACATTGGTTGCGACCTATGCGGCGCCGCTTCCGGTCCATACGAAAACCGAGGTCCGCCGCATCGATCACAGCGGCGCCGGCCATATCCTGCTTTCGACGGGCAAGGGCGACCTGAAAGCCAAGGCGGTCATCGTCGCCGTTTCGACGAATGTTCTGGCGGCGGAAAAGATCGCCTTCTGGCCGCCGCTTCCGGACAAGATCGAGGCTGCGGCGCGCCTGCCGCTCGGGCTGGCGAACAAGCTCTTCCTGAAAGCGCACAGGCCGGAGATGTTTCCGGCCGATACCCATCTTCTCGGTTCCCACCATAGCCGCAGAACCGGCGCCTATCAGCTCAAGCCTTTCGGCGCCCCCATCGTCGAAGCCTATTTCGCCGGCGATCTCGCCCGCGATCTGGAGCGGCAGGGGATGGATGCGGCTTTCGATTTCTCCGTCGCGGAGATGAAGCGTGTCTTCGGCTCCGACGTCGGAAAGCATCTGTCGCCCGCCGTGATGTCGGGATGGGCGGGCGAGCCCTTTGTCGGAGGGTCCTATTCCTATGCGACGCCCGGTGCACCCGGCCTGCGCCAGGTTCTCGCCACCCCCTGCGACCGGCGCATTTTCTTCGCCGGCGAAGCCTGTTCGCCGACCCGTTATTCCACCGCGCACGGAGCCTATGAAAGCGGCGTTGTCGCGGCCGAAGCCGTTGCGGCGGCGCTGATCTGAGACCCTCGAAGGTCGAGAAGGCTGTCGTTGGACGGAAAATAATGTGTCTTCCTCCGGTGAAATCGCTTTTCGGGTGGGCGATGACAGGCGGTTCTGATCATATCCTTGTGAAAGGCGGCGACAGGGATTCGCCGCCGGGGCCGGAGCCGGCGGGATTGCCGTTTTGTCCCATCCGTCCGGCTTCAAACAGGAGGATATCGATATGGCCAGAACAGTGCGCGGTCCGGGAAAGGATCATGTCTATCGCCTGATGGACTCGCCGGTCGGCAGGCTGAAGCTTGTCGCCAGCGATGCGGGCCTGGCGGCGATCCTTTGGGACAACGACCGGCCGAAGCGCGTGCCGCTCAATATCGTTGCGCAGGATGAGGGTCATCCCGTTCTGGTGGCGGCGGCCCGCCAGCTCGCGCAATATTTCGCCGGCGAACGGCGGGATTTCGATCTGCCGCTCGATTTTGCCGGCACGGAGTTTCAGAGAAAGGTATGGCAGGCGCTGCTCACCATCCCCTTCGGCCAGACGCGCTCCTATACCGAGATCGCCGAGCAGATCGGTGCACCCAGGGCGGTCCGCGCGGTCGGCGCCGCCAATGGCAGGAACCCGATCTCGATCATCGCGCCCTGCCATCGCGTCGTCGGTTCCGCCGGGGACTTGCGCGGCTTTGCCGGCGGCCTCGAGCGCAAGACCTATCTTCTGGGCTTCGAGGGGGCCGAGACCAAGGCATTCGATTTCGCGGCCTGATCCACATGCTGCCGGCAAGGTGATGAAAACAAATAACCCATTCGCAGAGCGAATGAGTTATTTGCATTTCGAAGTATGTGATTGGCAAGGCGGCCCGCCTGTTTCGCGGGCCAGCGCATCTCAGCCTTCCAGCCAGGTCACCTGTTCCGGCGTCAGCTTGATGTCGAGCGCCGAGAGGCTGTCTTCCAGCTCGGCGATCGTGCGCGGGCCGATCAGCGGGATGACCGGGAAGGGCTGGGCGACGACATAGGCGAGCGCGATATGGATCGGATTGCGGCCGAGCTGCTTTGCCAGTTCGATCGCGCGGTCGCGGCGGCCGAAATTGCGGTCGGAATACCAGACGCGCACCAGTTCCTCATCGCTCTGCTTGTCGCGGCCGGCGCGGTCGGTGAAGAAGCCGCGGCCCTGGCTCGACCAGGCGAAGTTCGGGATCTGCTTGGCGTTCAGCCAAGCCTTCCACTCGTCGTCGGAGGCGGCGACGCAGCCGGCCCAGATCGGATCGAGCATTTCCGCCAGCGAGAAGTTGTTGGAAAGAGCAGCGGGTGCCGCCTTGCCGTTCTTCTGCGCATAGGCGATGGCCTCGTCGAAGCGGGCGCGGGTCCAGTTGGAGCCGCCGAAGATGCCGCGAATGCGGCCGGCCTTAACCTCGGCATCCATGGCATCGACGAATTCGCCGACCGGAATGGCCGTGTTGTCGCGATGCATGAAGTAGATGTCGACATAGTCGGTCTTCAGGCGGTTCAGCGACTGGTCGAGCTGCTTGCCGATCATGTCGGGGTAGCAGAGCGGCGAATGCGCACCCTTGCCGATCAGCACGATCTCCTCGCGCGGAACGTTCCGGCTGGTGTGCCAATCGCCGAAGACGCTCTCCGTCTTGCCGCCGCCATAGACATAGGCCGTGTCGAAGGCGTTGCCGCCGGCCTCGTAGAAGGCGTCGAGCGTCAGGGAGGCGGCGGCGAAGTTCGGGAAGAATTCGAAGCCGAGCGTGACGATCGATGCCGGCTTGGCGATGCCGGGAATGCTGCGCTTCGGGATGCTGTTGCCCTTGGTAACGGTTGCACCGGCGATATTCTTCGTCCGCTGCGACGCCTTTTCCACCCCATATTCCAGGCCGATCGAGGTGCGCCACTGATCGAGGACCTTGAGGTTGCCGATCGAATCTGCCCAGCCGATGCCCGGATAGGCGAATTCCTTCGCTCCGGCGCGGATGGCGTCACCCGCCGCGTCGACTTCGAAGGAGTAGAGCCAACGGTCTTCCTTGACTTCGATGACCTGCGTTTCCGCGCCCTTGATGATCTCGATCTTGCCGACGCCGCCCTTGTGGCCGGAGGCGAACCAGAAGTCCTTGACCTCCAGCCGGCCGTCCGAGCCGATGATGCGCAGCGTGTTGTCCTGGTTCGCCATGATCGAGCACGAGACTTCGGCGATGATGTTGTTGGGGAATTTCAGGACGGCGGAGGCCCATTCGTCGACGCCGGTCTGGCCGAGATGGGCGACGCCGGAGACCTTTTCCGGCTCCAGGAACGGCTTGCCATCGGCAGCGCCGGCGATCAGCCGCGCCATCGACACCGGATAGCCGCCGACATCGAGGATGCCGCCGCCAGCCATGTCGTTGGCGAAGAGGCGATGCTCCGGCTTGACCGTGCCCATGTTGAAGCCGAAGGACGAGCGGATGATGCGGATGTCGCCGATGACGCCGCTTTTCACCAGTTCGATCAGCTTCGCCGTCTGCGGATGCACGCGGTACATGAAGGCTTCGCCGGCAAAGACGCCAGCCTTTTTGGCCTCGTAGTAGATCGCCTCGGCATCATAGGCCGACAGCGCGATCGGCTTTTCCACGAGCACATGCTTGCCGGCGCGGATCGCCTTGATCGCCCATTCGGCATGGCCGGTATGGGGCGTGGCGATATAGACGGCGTCGACATCCTTGTCGGCAAGCAGCGCCTCATAGCCGTTGACGATGCGTGCACCCGGAAAATTGTCGCCAAGGCCCGGCTTGTCGGGATTGCGGCTGGCGATCGCCACGAGTTTTCCGTTGCGGGAATGGGCGACACCTTCGGCAAAAGTCTGGGCGATCCGGCCGGGGCCGATGATGCCCCAGCGGATGGTTGCGTCTGTGCTCATGGAACGATCCTTTCTAAATCTGCATGCTGTCTTGGGAGATCCGGCGACGGCGCCTATCGCAATCGGTTGCCGGCGTTGTCGAAAAGGAATGTCTTGGCCGCCGAGAGCGCGACGGTCAGCGTGTCCTTGTTGTTGGTATTGCGCGATTCCTCGCGCTCGATGACGATCTGCTCGTCACCGGCGATATTGGCGTAGATGTAGCTGGTATTGCCGAGATGTTCGGCGACGTCGACGTCGACCGTCAGGTCGACATCGCCACGTCCGGCTTCGAGGAAATGCTCCGGCCGGATGCCGAGCGTCACCTGTTCGCCGATTTCGACCTTGGCGGTGGCGATGGGCAGCGACAGACGGACATTGCGCTGGTTGCGCAGCACGACCGCGACGCGGCCCGCCTGGTTGTCGACGACCTCAGCGCGCAGGAAATTCATCTTCGGAGAGCCGACGAAGCCGGCGACGAACTGGTTGGCCGGGTCGTCGTAGAGATCGAGCGGCGCGCCGACCTGTTCGATATTGCCGCCGCGCAGCACGACGATCTTGTCGGCCAGCGTCATGGCCTCCGTCTGGTCGTGCGTCACATAGATCATCGTCGTGCCGAGCTTTTTGTGCAGGCGCGAGATTTCCACGCGCATCTGCACGCGCAGTTCGGCATCGAGGTTGGACAAGGGCTCGTCGAACAGGAAGATCTGCGGCTCGCGCACGATGGCGCGGCCGATGGCGACGCGCTGGCGCTGGCCGCCGGAAAGCTGCTTCGGCCGGCGCTGCATCAGCTCGGTGATCTGCAGGATCTCGGCCGCCTGCTTGACGCGGCGGTCGGTATCGGCCTTCGGATTGCCGTTCATGCGCAGGCCGAAATTCAGGTTCTGCTCGACGGTCAGGTGCGGATAAAGCGCGTAGGACTGAAAGACCATGGCGATGCCGCGATCGGCCGGCTCGACATCGTTGACGGTGCGGCCGCCGATCTTGATCTCGCCGTCGGAAATATCCTCCAGTCCCGCGATCATGCGCAGTAGCGTGGACTTGCCGCAGCCGGAGGGGCCGACGAAGACGACGAATTCGCCGTCCTTGACGTCGAGATTGGCGCCATGGATGATTTCCAGCGAGCCGTAGCGCTTGATGACATTGGTGAGGGACAGTTCTGCCATACGGGATCTCCCGGAACTACTTGATGGCGCCGGCGGCGATGCCGGCGATGAAATGACGTTGCAGGAGAACGAAGACGACCAGGATCGGTGCCGTCAGCATCACCGCGCCGGCCATGATCCCGCCCCAGGAGACCTTGGTGAGGCCGATCAGCGTGCCGAGCGCCACCGGCGCCGTCATCATCCCCGGCCGGGAATTGATCAGCAGCGGCCAGAGGTAGTTGTTCCAGGAGGCGAGGAACAGGATGATGGCGAGTGCGGCCATGGTGGGCCGCGCCAAGGGCAGGGCGATGCGCAGGAAGATCTGCCATTCCTTGACGCCCTCGACGCGGGCGGCGTCGAAAAGCTCGGCCGGCATCATCGAGAAGGCCTGGCGCATGAACAGCACGCCGAGCGAATTGAACAGCGGCGGCACGATCAGCGCGACCCAGGTATTGGCCAGCCCGAAATTGCGCGCCACCATGATGAATTGCGGGATGACGACGACCGAATAGGGCAGCGTGATGGTCCCGAGAATGATGCCGATGACCAGGGATTGGCCGAGGAAGCGATAGCGGGCGAGCGCCCAGCCGGCCATCGAGGTCAGCAGCACCGACAGGACGGTATAGATGACCGCGACGCCGATCGAGATCGTCAGTGCGCCCACGAAATTGGTATCGGCCTGGAGGTTGCGGACATTGTCGAAGAAGCTCGTCGAGGGCGTCAGGACGATGTCCGGGCTGAAGATGCCATAGTCCGGCATGGTCGAGAAGATGAACATCATCCACAGCGGAAACAGCCAGATGATGGCGAGCGGTGTCAGCAGCGCGTGTAGCGCGATCGAACGCATCAGGGTGGATCTGGATTTGCTTTTCATTTCGGTTCGCGCCCCACCCAGAGATTGAGAAGAGAGATGACCACGGCGAGTGCCGCCATCGTATAGGCGATCGCGGAGGCATAGCCGAAGTTGAGCGACGTAAAGCCTTGCCGGTAGAGCAGGATGCCGAGCGTCTCGGTCGCGCCGCCGGGGCCGCCGCGGTTGGTGATCAGGAAGGGTTCGGTAAAGAGCTGCATCGTGCCGATGACCGACAGCACCACGCAGAAAAGAATGATCGGTTTCAGGAGCGGCAATGTGATGTGGATGAACTGCTTGATATGACTGACGCGATCGAGCGTGGCGGCCTCGTAGACATCCTCGGGGATCGATTGCAGGCCGGACAGGATGATGATGGCGTTGTAGCCGGCCCAGCGCCACGTAACGGCGATGATGATCAGCAGCATCGCGGCATGCGATTCGGAAAACCACGAAACTGGCGCGATGCCGACGCCGCCGAGAAGCTTGTTCACGATGCCGAAATCGACGTTGAACATCAGCCGGAAGACGGCGGCATAGGCCACTTCACCGACCACGACAGGGGCGAAGAAGGCGAAGCGGAAAAGGCCGCGGGCCTTCAGGAGCGGCGAGTTCAAAAGCACCGCCATGACGGTGGCGAGCGAAATCATTACCGGCACCTGGATCACCAGGATGATCAGCGTGTTGAAGAGCGCGTTGTAGAAGGCCGGGTCGCCGAACAGGCGCCCCCAATTGACCGAGGCGCTGAATACCCAGGGATTGACGCGTGTGTTCTGGAACGAAATCAGGAACGAATCGATGATCGGCCAGATCCAGAAGGTGGCGAACACCAGAAGATAGGGCGCAAGGAACGCATAGGCGCTCCGGTTTCGCAGCCGCATGAAAGCCTTCTCCTTTTATACCCGATAGGGTGGCGTGCGAGGCCACATCCCCGCCGCCTTCCAGGCGGCGGGGATGCCGGGCGCGGCTTGGGACGCACGCCCGGCTATGTCGCTCATTTTGCGATCGGCAGTCCGGTCGCCGAGGCGATCTGCTGGGCTGCATCGTCAAGCGCTGCCTTGGCGTCCGGATAGCCGCCGGCGAGGTACTTGGTCTGCACCGCCTTGATGACCGCGTCCGCATCACCGAAATACTGGGTGCCCGGGCTCGGGTTGATCTTCGGCAGGGTCGCGAGAATGTCGGCCCAGACCTTCTGACCGCCCCAATAGGGCAGCGGCTCGTTGACGAAGGGGTCCTTGACCGCTGACAGCAGCGACGGTACGAGACCGAAGGACTTCAGCATCGTGACCTGGCCTTCATTGGTGCCGAGCGTATAGTTCAGGTACTTCCAGGCGGCTTCCTTGTTCTTCGACGTGTTCGAAATCGCCAGCGAAGAACCGCCGAGATTGGCGGCATGCTGCCCGTCAGCCGTCATGCTCGGCATGAGGTAGACACCCCACTTGCCGGCAAGATCCGGCGAGGTGGAGCGGATGGTGCCCTCATACCAGCCGCCATACATCTGCGTGGCGACCTTACCAGCGGTGTTGGACTGGATTTTTTCGTCCCAGTTGGCGGACGTCAGCAGGCCTGCGTCCTTCATGGCCTTGACCTTGTCGAGCGCTGCGACGCAGCCGGCCTGGCTGACGGCGATGCTCTGGCCGTCGGCCGTGAAGTATCCGCAGCCCTGCTCGTTGGAGAGCATGCGGAACCATTCGCTGTCGCCGTTGAAGTCGGCCTGCGACATGATCACGCCCGGATTGGCAGCGGAGATCTTCTTGCCGGCGGCGATGAAGTCGTCCCAGGTCTTGATCGTTGCCGGATCGACGCCGGCCTTCTCATAGAAGTCGCGGCGATAGAACATCGCGACCGGGCCGGAATCCCAAGGCATGGCGTAGGCGGCATCGCCCACTTCAAGCTCGGCGCGCTTGAAGTCCGGGAAAAGCTTTTTGATATCATCGGTATAACCGAGCTTCGTCAGGTCGGTCAGGCAGTCCGGGAAGCGGTTCCAGAAGATCGAGGCCTTGTGGTTCTCGATCGACATGACGTCGGGCAGGCCGTCGCCGCCGGCGGCGCAGGCGGCCAGCATCTTGTCGAAGACCTGCGGATTGCCGATGTCCTGCACATCGACCTTGATATCCGGATATTTCTTGTTAAAGCCCTCGACCGTGGATTTCAGCGCCGACGCAGCGACGTTCCAGCTCCAGACGGTGATCGTGGTTTGCTCCGCGAATGCGGAGCCGGAAGCAAGCATGGCGGCGAGCGTTGTCGCGCCAAGAAGTTTTAAACGCATTGAAAATCCTCCCTTTTCAATTGCCGTCCTCTAACGAACGAGCTTAAACTATCCGTCGGTACGCTTCTGTCTCCTAAAAAAGGAACATGGACTTGGCGAAAAGTAAGGTGGGCGATCGAGCGGTTTATCAGCCGGGTGCGAGCAGCATCGAGGGGCTGCCGACGACCCTGCAGATGTTTCACAACCATCCGCCACCGATGGTCAAGCCGCATTGGCACGCGCAGGTCGAGGTGAACTATATCATACACGGCACCGTGCATTATCGCATGAATGATCATGAAATTCAGCTTCAGGCCGGCGATATCTGCCTGTTCTGGGGCGGCCAGCCGCATCAGATGGACGAATCTTCGGAAGATTCGATCTATGCCGGTGCGCATCTGCCCCTGGTGCATTTCTTCCGCATGCGCCTGCCGCTCGATATTTCCAGCCGGTTGATGCGCGGCCAGATCCTCGTGACCTCGGCGACGGATGCCGCCGACAATGAGAATTTCGCGCGCTGGTATCGCTATGCCGTCTCCGGCGACCCGGCCAAGGCCGGCCATGCGGTTGCCGAATTGCTGCTGCGGCTGGAGCGCATCGCCTTCGAGCCCTATCAGATGCTGCCGGAAAAACGGGAGCCCGAAATGAACGGGCAGGTCCATCCGCAATCCTCGCGCAGCCTGGCGCGAATGTGCGATTTCATCGCCGGCAATTTCCTGCTCGACATCGATACCGTCGATATCGCCAAGGCGGCGGATCTGCATCCGAAATATGCGATGAACCTCTTCAAGAAATGCACCGGCATGACGCTCGGCAAATATGTCAACCTGCTGCGCCTGTCGCGCGCCCAGGCGATGCTGATGCACGATGGCGCCAATGTGCTGCAGGTGGCGATGGACAGCGGCTTCGGCTCGATCAGCGCCTTCAACAAGTCCTTCCGCCATATTGCCGGCATGACGCCCTCGGATTTCCGCCGCGACATGCGGGTCCTGACCGCGATGAATGTCGAGGTCGTCCGACCGCCGATGCGGCGCGGCGCGCCGCAATTCTAGAAAGCAATTCCAGGAAAAATGTGCAGCGGTTTTCCGTCCGCAATTGCGTAAGAACAATGGAACGGAGCAGCCCCCTTGCCACCGCCTTCGATCTGTCGCACGTCTCGAGACCAGTTTGGGAGAGGAGATTTTCATGCGGCAATTTTCGGCATGCATCGAATGGCTGTTTGCCCGCGACGGCGATGATGTCGCCGATCGCATCCGGCTGGCACGCGAGGCGGGCTTGAGCGCGGTCGAGTTCTGGCGCTGGACGAACAAGGATGTGGATGCGCTTGCCGCCGCTGCCGCGCAAACCGGCATGGCGATTTCCGCCCTCGTGGCCGAGCCGATGATCGCGCTGACGAATCCGGCTAACAAGGAGGCCTGGCTAGACGGCCTGCAAGCCTCCGTCAAAGTGGCGCGGCGCCTCGGCGCTCCGGTGCTGATTGCGCAGGCGGGCGACGAACAGCCGGGATTTTCCCGCGCCGAGCAGCGCGTCGCCCTGATCTCGGCCCTTGCCGCCGGTGCCGATATCCTCGAAGGGTCGGGCGTGCGCCTCGGCCTCGAGCCGCTGAACACGCTAGTCGACCATGCCGGCTATTATCTGTCCTCGACGACGGAAGGTCTCGATATCGTCGATGCTGTCGGCCGGCCGGAGATCGGCATCGTCTACGACATCTATCATTCGGCCGTGATGGGCGAGCGGACCGAGGAGGTGGTGGCCGGGCGCGTCGATCGCATCGTCCATCTCCACGTCGCCGATCATCCCGGCCGCAACGAACCGGGCAGCGGCGAGATCGATCTTGCCGCGCGGCTGAACTGGCTCTTCGCCCAGGGCTATGAAGGCAGGGTGGGGCTGGAATACCGGCCGAAGAGCGGAGATGCCGAGGCGGTCCGGGCGGTGGCGGAGCGTCTCTCCGCCTGACGGTCAGGCCGGTTCGAGCATGCCGAAGGCGGCGACCAGCGCGATGGCGGCGATGCCGAGGGCGATTTCAGCGATGCTGCCGAGGCGGATGGCGGTCAGCGCCCGTGCCCGATCTTTTGCGATGCGGGGCACGAAGACGTAGCGATTGACGATTGCCAGCAGGCTCATGCCCATAACCAGCGCGATCTTGAGCGCCAGCAGCGCCTGATAGGGCGAGGACCAGTCCGTCGGCAGGCGCTTCAGGACCAGCATCGTATTGACGATGCCCGAGAGGATGACCAGCGCCACCGCGAGATGCCCGGCTGTCGAGAAGCGCCGCAGTGCCAGCGCCGCCTCGGCCCGATGTTCCGGCTGGGTCAGCAGCCGCAGAATGGCAATGAGCGGCACCAATGCTCCCAGCCAGCCGCCGCCGGCCAGGACATGGAGCATATCGTTGCTCCGATGCGCCAGCGCCAAGAGGCCGGCATGCATGGAGGCGTGGCCGGTGAGCACGAGCGCGGCAAGGCCAAGGCCCGAACCCAGCATTACGCCCGGCCGGCGCCAACGCGGCGATAGCGGGAGTGCGGTGAGGAGAATGAGCGCGGCACCCGCCTGTGCCGACCAGGCCCGGCCGATCGTCGTGTCGAGCAGGACGGCCCGGATCGTATCCGCATCCACGGCGTCGCTCCAGCCATTGCCGATGGCGGCAGCGGCAAGCGGCAGCGAGGTGAGGGCGCTCAGGCCGGCGATCAGCGCCGTGACGATGGACGCGCCGGCGAACATGCGCCAGACCCTGTCGGCCAATGCGTCGGGCACCAGAAGGCAGAGAAATGCCGAACCGCCCCACAGCAGCATCAGCGATGCATCGTGAAGGAAGCGGCATGCCGCAATCGCTGTGCCGAGGTCGATCAAGGCTGCACGGTGAAGGTGAGGGCCGGTTCGCGCGGCGAGGCGACCGTGCTTTCGTCCGTCGTCGCGGACGCCAGATGCGCGGGTGGGAAGGCCCGGCCGGCAAGGGCGAGGACGAAAACGGCGGCAAGGCCGGGGCTGGTGATGGTCGTGGCTATGAAAAATCCTCCCATTGCGCTATCGAGCCGATAGGATTGTGGATAGGTCATGTCAACTTTCGCGATGCCGATCGGCTATTTTCGGGACGCTTTGCCGCAAGGTAACGCTTTCTTGACGGCTTGCGGCCACGTAGAGACCGGGCGCAAGCCTTCGCTCCCGTCTTCGGCTAAGAATCGTCGTTTTTCGGTCGTTTCTGCCGACGGGAGTGGACGTGCCGGGAATGCGGACATTCGGTGAGAGAGTTTCATGGCGGAAAATCTGACGGGCGGGAAAGGGATGCGCGGCTTTAGCCAGCGCCGGCGTCGCGACTGGCTCGATGCCCTGGACAGGCCGACCTATGTGATCGGCGATGTACACGGCCGCTACGACCTCTTGAGCGCGCTCGAACGCAAGATCGTCGCCGATGCCGCCGAGCTGCCTGGCCGCAAGCTGATCATCATGCTCGGCGATTATATCGACCGCGGTCCGGCCTCGGCGCAGGTCGTCGGCCGGCTGATGGCGCAGCCGCCGCAGGGGTTCGACCGCATCTGCCTGACCGGCAATCATGAAATGGCCATGCTCGATTATGTCGATGGCGAAATATCGCTCTCGGACTGGGTGGCGGTCGGCGGCGACGCCACATTGAAATCCTATGGCGTGGATATCCCGGCTCTACGCCAGCAATATCCTCAACCGAAGAAACTCGATACCTTCATCCGCACCTGGCTTCCCGACGATCACATCAATTTCCTGCGCCGGCTGCCGATCCTGCTGGAGACGCCGCAGGTGCTGTTCGTGCATGCCGGCATCAATCCCGACCGGCCGATCTCCGCGCAGACCGACGAGGATCTCGTCTTCATCCGCTCGCACTTCATCGACAGCGCCCAGCCGCTGCCGAAGCTGATCATTCACGGCCATACGCCGGTCAAGGCCGCGCAAGCCGATGGGCTGCGGCTCAATCTCGACACCGGTGCCTTCCGGTCCGGCAGGCTGACGGCGGCCCGGCTATGGCAGGGCCGCGTCCACATCATGTCGACCTGATCGGCGGGTTACAGGTTGCCGATGCAGAGATACTTCATCTCGAGATAGTCGTCGGCGCCATGGCGCGAGCCTTCGCGGCCGAGGCCGGATTGCTTGATGCCGCCGAAGGGGGCGGTCTCCGCCGACATCAGGCCGGTATTGATGCCGACCATGCCGTATTCCAGCGCTTCGGCAACCCGCCAAACCTTCTTCAGGTCGCCGGCGAAGAAATAGGCGGCGAGACCGAATTCGGTGTCGTTCGCCTGCGCGATCACGTCGTCCACCGTCTCGAAGCGGAAAAGCGGCGCCACCGGGCCGAAGGTCTCCTCGCGGGCGACCTTCATGGTCCGGTCGATACCGGTGAGGATGGTCGGCGCGAAGAAGGTGCCGGCGCCCTCGATGCGCTTGCCGCCCATCAGCACCTTCGCGCCCTTGGTGACGGCGTCGCGGACATGATCCTCGGCCTTGGCAACCCCCTGCTCGTCGATCAGCGGCCCGATGGCGACGCCCGGCGTGAAGCCGTCGCCGACCGAGAGCTCGGTCACCTTGGCGGCGAGCCTGGCGGCGAAGGCGTCATAGACGTTCGACTGGACATAGATACGGTTGGCGCAGACGCAGGTCTGGCCGGCATTGCGATATTTCGAGGCGATCGCCCCTTCGACGGCGGCATCGAGATCGGCGTCGTCGAAGACGATGAAGGGCGCGTTGCCACCGAGCTCGAGGCTGACCTTCTTGATCTGGTCGGAGCACTGGCGCATCAGGATGCGGCCGACCTCGGTCGAGCCGGTGAAGCTGATCTTGCGCACCTTGGCATTGCCGCAAAGCTCACGGCCGATCGCCGGGCCGTCGACGCCGACGATCACGTTGAAGACGCCGGCGGGAATGCCGGCCTGCTCGGCCAGTACCGCCAGAGCGATTGCCGAAAGCGGCGTCTGCTCGGCCGGCTTGGAAACCACCGTGCAGCCGACAGCGAGCGCCGGCGCAACTTTGCGGGCGATCATCGCCGCCGGGAAGTTCCAGGGCGTGATCGTGCCGACGACGCCGACCGGCTGCTTGATGACCAGCATGCGCTTGTCGTTGGAGGGAGCCGGAATGGTCTCGCCATAGATGCGCTTCGCTTCTTCCGCATACCATTCGACATAGGAGGCGGCATAGAGGATCTCGCCCCTGGCTTCCGGGAGCGGCTTGCCCATTTCGGCCGTCAGGATCGCCGCCAGCTCGTCGGCATGGGCAACCATGAGGTCGAACCATTTGCGCAGGATGGCACCACGCTCCTTGGCGGGACGGGCGGCCCAGGCGGCTTGCGCGGCATAGGCGGCATCGATCGCCGCCGTCGTCTCGGCGGCACCCATGTCCGGCAGGCTCGCCAGCACTTCGCCGGTCGCCGGATTGAGGACGTCGAAGGTCTTCGTGGCACCGCCGGCCGTCCAGACGCCGTTGATATAGCCGGCGTCGCGCAGGAAGGGCGAGGAAAAGGGAACATGCTTGGTCATTGCGGTCGTGAAGGACATGTCATGCACTCCGGAGAGGATTTGACCCGGCCATCGCGCCGGGCGTTCTGAGAATGGGTTTTGATGCCGGCGCGGTTATTTGCCGGCGCTTGCTTCCAGCATCGAGGCTTCGAGAATGTCGAGCGCCTCGCTGAACACGCCGTCCTGAATGGTGATCGGCGAGAGGAAGCGGATGACATTGCCGTAGACGCCGCAGGTGAGCAGGATCAGGCCCTTGTCGAGGGCGGTCAGCCGCACCTTGTTGGCGAAATCCGCGCTCGGCAGCTTCGTCGCCGCATCGTTGAACTCGACGGCGTTCATGAAGCCGGGGCCGCGGATGTCGGCGATCTCGGGCACCCTGTCGCGCAGCGATTCCAGCCGCTGCTTCAGCCGTGAGCCGAGCTGGTTGGCGCGGTCGCACAGGCCTTCGTCGGCGATGACGTCGAGCACCGCATGGGCGGCGGCGATGCCGATCGGATTGCCGCCATAGGTGCCGCCGAGGCCGCCCGGTCCTGGCGCGTCCATGATCTCGGCCCTGCCGGTGACGGCGGCCAGCGGGAAGCCGCCGGCAAGGCTCTTGGCCATGGTGATCAGATCGGGCGCGACCTCGTGATGGTCCATGGCGAACATCTTGCCGGTGCGGGCGAAGCCCGTCTGCACCTCGTCGGCAACAAGCAGAATGCCGTGCTGGTCGCAGATCTCGCGCAGCGCCTTCATGAAGGCGGCGGGCGCCGGATAGAAGCCGCCTTCGCCCTGCACCGGCTCGATGATGATGGCGGCGACGCGCTGCGGATCGACATCGGCGGCAAACAGCTTCTTCAGCGCTGCGAGTGATTGCTCGACCGTGACGCCGTGCAGCGGCACGGGGAAGGGCGCGTGGAAGACATCGCCCGGCATCGGGCCGAAGCCGATCTTGTAGGGTGCGACCTTGCCGGTCAGCGCCATGCCCATGAAGGTCCGGCCGTGGAAGCCGCCGCCGAAGGCGATGATGGCGGAGCGGCCGGTGGCGGCGCGGGCGATCTTGATGGCGTTCTCGACCGCTTCCGCACCCGTGGTCACGAAGATGGTCTTCTTGGTGAAATCGCCCGGCGTCAGCGCATTGAGCCGCTCGGCCAGATGCACGTAGTTTTCATAGGGCACGACCTGATGGCAGGTGTGGGTGAAGCGGTCGAGCTGCTCCTTGACGGCGGCGATGACGCGCGGATGGCGATGGCCGGTGTTGACCACGGCGATGCCGGAGGCGAAATCGATGTAGCGGTGCCCTTCCTTGTCCCAGATTTCCGCGTTTTCGGCGCGGTCGGCATAGATCTGCGTCGTCATGCCGACGCCGCGGGAAATGGCGGCGTTCTTCCGCTCGGTCAGGGTCATCGAGGTGCTCCGAAATGAGAGGGGACTTAATATCTTGCAGAACTTCTGCAAGTTCTGTAGAAAATTCCTACATTTTTCCTGCAAGATTTCAAGCGGCATTTTGTAGGGGTGACAAGAAAGCGCAAGGCTCACGGATGCCCGCCATCCGTGCTAAGCAGGTCGAAAGACGAAGATCGGGAATCATTGGCACATGAACAGCATCGAGCCTGTGCGCTACAAGGTGGCGGAGGCGGCGCGTCTGGCGGGCGTATCGGCCTCGACGCTCAGGCTCTGGGAGAGCCAGGGCCTGGTCATTCCCGGCCGTTCCGAGACCGGACACCGGCAGTACAGCGCCGATGATGTCGCCCGGCTGAAGCGGATTGCCTGGTTCCGTGCCGAGCGTGGGCTCAATCCGGCGGCGATCCGTGAGGCGCTGGAGAGCGAGGACACGACGACCCAGACGGCGGAAAATGGCGAGCAGGCCGGCACCTCCGACATCGGCCGCAGGCTGCGCGCCCTGCGCCATGCCGCCGGCAAGACACTGGAACAGGTTGCCGTCGATCTCGGCATGACCTCGTCGACGCTGTCGACGCTGGAGCGGACCTCGCAGGGCGTGAGCTTCAAGACCCTGCACGATCTCGCCGATTATTACGGCACGACGGTCTCGCGGCTGTCGGGCGAGGAGCGTGAGCATGTCCCGGCGCTGATCCGTTCCGGCGAATGGCGAGCCTGGCCGGAAACGACGCCGGGCGTCACCGTGCAATTGCTGGCCGAGGGACGGACGATGATGGATTGCCATCGTTTCGTCCTGGCGCCGGGCGCGGCGAGCGAAGGCGCCTATCGCCACGACGGCGAGGAATTCATCCATGTCCTTGCCGGCCGGCTGGAGCTGGTGCTCGACAGCGACCAGTTCTTCGATCTGTCGCCGGGCGATTCCCTCTATTTCGAGAGCCGCCGCTATCATTCCTGGCGCAATCGCCACGACGGCGAGACCATCCTGCTCTGGATCAACACGCCGCCGACATTTTGAGCCCGCACGGTATCGTCATCTCCGCGTCTGTCCTATAAACGGGCGAAAACGATGTTCAGACGATAGTAAGCCAGGAGAGTATCATGGCCGCCACCATCCGTTATCACGAAGGCGATATTTCCGCCGCCGATGCCGCCCGCTACACCGGCGCCATCGCGATCGACACCGAGACGCTCGGCCTCATTCCGCGTCGCGACCGGCTTTGCGTCGTGCAGCTTTCGCCGGGTGACGGCACCGCCGATATCATCCGCATTGCCGCCGGCCAGAAGGAAGCGCCCAATCTCGTGGCCATGCTTGCCGATCCCGCCCGCGTCAAGATCTTTCACTACGGCCGTTTCGACATCGCCGTGCTGTTCCATACCTTCGGCGTCACCACCACGCCGGTCTTCTGCACCAAGATCGCCTCGCGCCTCTGCCGTACCTATACGGACCGCCACGGCCTGAAGGATAATCTGAAAGAGATGCTCGAGGTCGATATTTCCAAGGCGCAGCAATCCTCCGACTGGGCGGCCGAGACGCTGTCGCCGGCGCAGCTCGAATATGCCGCCTCCGACGTGCTCTATCTGCATGCGCTGCGTGACAAGCTGACGGCACGCCTGCTGCGCGACGGCCGTATGGAGCATGCCGATGCCTGTTTCACCTTCCTGCCGACGCGGGCCAAGCTCGATCTTCTCGGCTGGGAAGAGGCGGATATCTTCGCGCATAGCTGATCGGCCGCGCGGGATCGAAAAAAGGCCGGTGCCGCTTTGCGTCGCCGGCCTTTTTCTTGAGAGCATGTCGCGCAAAAGCGTGCGGCGGTTTTGCGACCACGACATGCGCAAAATCAAAGACCTAAAGCGCGAGACGCGGATCTGAAGGATCGCGATACGCCTTAGCGATCTGTTAACAAACGTCCTGCTATCCTGTTTTAGATTTTATGCATTCGACCGGCGCTTCCCCGCGCGGCATGGCCTTCCGGCTCTCGAATCGCAAACGGCCGCATGAGCGGACCTGATTGAAACCTGCCTTCTGCTTCCACCATCGTCCCGCCGGACAGAGGAGCATATCATGTTGTCTCCGATTGGTGCCGTGTCCGTCGTGGGGGTGCCCACGGAAAAGCCGGTGGTCGCGACCGCCGAAACCGCCAGCGTGCAGACAGCGGCGACGCCGGTTGCCGTCTTGTCGAGCACGGTGAATGCCAGCGTCGAGGGCAAGTTGAACATGCTGCTGGTGGCGGCGCGCGAGCGGATGTTCGAAAGCCTGCTTGCGGCCATCGAAGCCGCCAGCGTCGCGCTCGACCTTCCCCGCGATCCGGACGAGAGCAACGCCGCCTTCGCGCAGCGGCTGGCCGACGCCATCCGCAGCCTGCCGCCGCAGCAACTCGCCGCGGTTCAGCAGCGGCTGAACGTGCAGGCCAATGTGCCGCTCCCGCTGCCGTTGATTGCCGAGGCGCTGGATAATCCCGACGCACCCGAGGCGGTCCGGCTTGCCATGAGCCTGGAAACGGCTTCCGCGCCGGAACCCGACGCCATCATCAAGGCGGTCGTCAATTCCTATGGCCAGAATGCCGCGGACGCTGAGCCGGCCGGCTCGCAGGCGCCGCAAAGGGCTGTAGCCGCCGGGAATGCGAATGCTGGGGTGACGTCGCCGTCCGCTCCGGCGGAGACGCCGGTGGTGTCCTCGGCCCCGCCGTTAGCGGCTGCGCCGGCCGCGCCTGTCGCGCAAGCCGCACGGGAAACGCTGGCGGCGGTTGTTGCCGCCCTCGAAGCTGTGCCTCTGCCCATGGCTTCCGCGGATCCGGAGGCCGCATTGGACACTGAATTTGCGCCGCCGCAGGCCTTGCCCGACCAACGGATTGCCATCCCCCTGCAGGTGATTGGCGCTTTCGCCGACAATACCGCCGCCGCTGCGGGGGAGATCGCCCCTCCGCAGCCTGCCGTTCCCGGCAAGGACAATGCGCCGCCCGCCACGCCACCGCCGCCGACGGTATCGGCCGAGGGCAAGCTTCCGACGGAAATCGCCTTGATCCGGTCGCCCATCGATCCGCCGCCGCTGCCGCGGCAAATCCAGCAGATCCGCGCCGACATCAAGGAAGGATTGCAGGTCGCCGTCGCCACTGCAGTCGACGCTGCCGCGTCCGGGTTGGTGCAGGTCCGTCCCAACGACATGCTCCCGGCCGAGCGAATCATTGCGCAGGCGCTGGCCGTCGATCGGGAAGATCTGCAGCCATCGCCGCAAGCAGGCCCCGACGAGAAGGTCAGAAATGCCGCCGTCTTGGCGGGCGGGATGCCGTCTGTCTCCGAGGCGGCGCCGGATGCTCCGTCCGCCGCCGCGTCCGCGCTGATCGGCAAGCAGCCCGTCAACGCGCCAGCCCCACAAGCCATGGACATGCCGGATACGCCGATGCAGGCTGGTGCGGCGATCGCCTCCCTGCTCGGCGTTCCCTTTGCCGTCGCCCATTATCTGCCGGCCGACGTTCCCGGCGAGGATGATCCGAAGCGGGTCGACCGTGTCGATCCGGCCGATGAGGAGCGCCGGGACGGGCAAGGCGGCGAGACCGCGCAGGATCGCGGCGAGGATGATCGGCAGGCTGACGAGCAGGAACATCCAGCCGCGGAGAATACCGATCCGGTGCCCGATGGAATGGAAGCCGAGGCCGAAGCCGCACCCACCGCATTGGCCGCCCCGCGTCTTCCCGCCTTGCCAGCGGCCTCGCCGGCAGAACCTCCGCCCGGCCATGTCTTCGATTTCTTTCAGCGCATGGTGGGCTGGGAATAAGCTGGACCGAGGGCATTAGGCGCTCATTTGCAAAGCAGCGGCTGCTCTCTTACCGCCAGAACTCCGCAAGTTCACATGCAATCCCAAGGCCTTGCATTACAGCGTTCCGCGCAACGGCGGGGCGAGATGAAAAGTTCATCGTATCGGAACCTATCGCTTCGAGGCATGCCTCATCGGGAGTGATGGCAAGGGCCTGCATTCCGGCCGCAAGGAGTTCATCAACTTGGGCCGCTGTCCGGGAAATCATTCGCTGTCCCACTGATCCTGCCGGATTGAAGCTCAGGATCAGAATGGTATCGAACTGGCCGACGAGATCGGCATTGGCAGCAGAGCGCAGGCCGCCATCCATATAATACCTTCCGCCGATCGGGACCGTTGGGTGAAGACCGGGCAGGGAGCAGCTTGCCGCGACAGCTGTCCCGAGCGTCACGCCGCAATCTTGCCGCAGTACTACCCTCGCTTTGCCGTCAGCAACGTCGACTACGACGATACCGATGGTCTCCGGCCAGTCGTCGGTGCCGACAATCGTAGAAAATCTCCCAACGTGGGTCTGCAGATTATCTGACGTCGAAGCTGCCAAGGCGTAGGCTCCGACCTCAATACGCTCGCTCTCGCTCTTCTGCGCTTTCGCGAATAATTCCGGCAACTTGGCGATTGCTGCCATGGGAGGTGGTGAGTTGCTGGCCGCTCCAGGCGTGCGCGTGGCTTCGGCCATGATGGCCTCCGTCATTTTGATCGGATCGCGGCCTGCGGCAATCTGGGCGCCGACGATTGCACCGGCGGAGGTCCCAAGAAGGAAATCCGTCGTCGACAGCGAAAGCCCCGACTGAGCCAAACCACTGACGAGTCCGCACTCCCATGCAACTGCAAGCGGGCCTCCTCCACTGATGACGACTGCTCTAGACATCGCAAACTCCCGTAGGACTCGGTCTCCCGCCGATCAGTATCCAATCTAGTTCTACATCAAAGTAAGTCGTTGGGCGGCTGTCGCTCCTGTCTTTTGAATGATGCTGCTAGGTCAAACAAAAACCCGCCGGATCGCTCCGGCGGGTTCTTCATTTCTATCAGGCTTGCCGAGGATTATTCGGCGTTGCGGTTCTTCAGAGCCGCACCCAGGATGTCGCCGAGCGAAGCGCCCGAGTCGGACGAACCGAACTGAGCAACGGCTTCCTTCTCTTCTGCGATTTCCAGAGCCTTGATCGACAGCATGATCTTGCGGTCCTTCTTGGAGAAGTTGGTGACGCGAGCGTCGACAACCTGACCAACCGAGAAACGCTCCGGACGCTGTTCGTCACGGTCACGCGACAGATCGGCGCGGCGGATGAACGAGGTGATGTCTTCGTGGTTGACGAGCTTCACTTCGATGCCGCCGTCGTTGACTGCGATGACTTCGCAGGAAACGACTGCATTCTTGCGCAGGTCGCCGGAAGCTGCTGCTTCGCCGACTGCGTCCTTGCCGAGCTGCTTGATGCCGAGCGAGATGCGTTCCTTCTCGACGTCGACGTCGAGAACGACAGCCTTGACGACGTCACCCTTGTTGAACTCCTCGATGACCTGCTCGCCCGGACGGTTCCAGTCGAGGTCGGAGAGGTGCACCATGCCGTCCACATCGCCGTCGAGGCCGATGAACAGGCCGAATTCGGTCTTGTTCTTGACTTCGCCTTCGACTTCGGTGCCAGCCGGATGGTTGCGGGCGAATGCTGCCCACGGGTTTTCCAGCGTCTGCTTCAGGCCGAGCGAGATACGACGCTTGGTCGGATCGACTTCGAGAACGACGACTTCGACTTCCTGGCTCGTGGACAGGATCTTGCCGGGGTGAACGTTCTTCTTGGTCCAGGACATTTCCGAGATGTGGATGAGGCCTTCGATGCCCGGCTCCAGCTCGACGAACGCACCGTAGTCGGTGATGTTCGTGACGGTACCGGAGATCTTCTTGCCTTCCGGATACTTGGCCTGGATGCCATCCCACGGATCGCTCTCGAGCTGCTTCATGCCGAGCGAGATGCGGTGGGTTTCCTGGTTGATGCGGATGATCTGTACCTTGACCTGCTGGCCGATGGACAGGATTTCCGACGGATGGTTCACACGGCGCCATGCCATGTCGGTGACGTGCAGCAGGCCGTCGATGCCGCCGAGGTCGACGAACGCACCGTAATCGGTGATGTTCTTGACGACGCCGTCAACAACCTGGCCTTCTTCGAGGTTCTGAACGATTTCAGAACGCTGCTCGGCACGGGACTCTTCCAGAACCGTACGACGCGAAACGACGATGTTGCCGCGGCGCTTGTCCATCTTGAGGATTTCGAAGGGCTGCGGGTTGTGCATCAGCGGGGTCACGTCGCGGATCGGACGGATGTCGACCTGCGAGCGCGGCAGGAAGGCGATAGCGCCGTCGAGATCGACGGTGAAGCCGCCCTTGACCTGGTTGAAGATGACGCCTTCAACGCGTTCGCCAGCTTCGAACTTGGCTTCGAGCTTGATCCAGCTTTCTTCGCGGCGAGCCTTTTCGCGCGACAGAACGGCTTCGCCCAGCGCGTTTTCGATACGCTCGACGTAAACTTCGACTTCATCGCCAACCTTGAGCGTGCCGTCCTTGGCGCGTGCACCGAATTCCTTCAGCGCGATGCGGCCTTCGACCTTGAGGCCGACGTCGACAACGGCAACGTCCTTCTCGATGGCGGTGATGATGCCCTTGGTGACATAGCCTTCGGCCAGGTCGTTCTTGGCGAAGGACTCTTCGAGAAGAGCTGCGAAATCTTCGCGAGAGGGGGTAGCTACAGACATAAAATCTCCTGGCGTGTCCTTATTTTGCATTTGGACACTGATGCGCCGGTGGTTCGTGTTGAACAGGCCTGCATCCAGTCCGCCTTCCCCTGGGGAAAGCTATCCGGCGCTTGGACGGAATGTCAGGCTTTAAAAATCGGCGGCTTCGTGCGCAAGGCACGCGAAAGCCGCTCGCATATCAGGCATTTCGGCTCAGGGCGGCATCGATGATCGATTTTGCCGCCTGAAACGCCGCTTCTATACTCATTTCCGAGGTATCAAGCAAGTGCGCGTCTTCCGCCGGCCGCAAAGGGCTGTCGGCCCTGCCCATGTCGCGCTCGTCGCGCCGCTTCACGTCCGCGAAAATCGCCGCATGATCGGCGTTGCCGCCGGCATGAATGATCTCGTCGTAGCGCCGTCTGGCGCGTACCTCGGCCGATGCCGTGACATAGAGCTTCACCGGCGCGTCCGGGCAGACGACGGTGCCGATGTCGCGCCCGTCCAGAACCGTGCCCGGCTCCTTCAGCGAAAAGGCCCGCTGCGCCTCGACCAGCGCTCGGCGCACCGCCGGCATGACGGCGATCTTCGAGGCCGCCTCGCCGATCTCATGCGTCGCCAGGACCGCGCGGTCGAGCCCGGCGAGGTCGACCCTGTGCGCCATCGCCTCCGCCACGGCCTCGTCGTCGAGCGGCAGGCCGGCATCGAGCAGCGCCTTGGCGGTTGCCCGGTAGGTCAGGCCGGTGTCGAGGTGATGAAACCCATATTCCTCGGCGATCCGGCGCGACAGGGTTCCCTTGCCCGCCGCGGCCGGTCCGTCGATGGCGATCGTAAACGGTGTCGTCACGGAGTTCTGCGTCCTTCCACTTCCATATCGGCGCCAAGGTCTGCCATCAGATCGAAAAATTCGGGAAAGCTGGTGGCGATCATCGTGCAATCGTCTACCGCGACCGGATGTTCCGAGGCGAGCCCCATTACCAGGAAACTCATGGCGACGCGGTGGTCAAGATGGGTCTTGACCGTGCCGCCGGCAGCATTGCCGAGGCCCTTCCCATCCGGCCGGCCGCGCACACTAAGCGAATCCCTGGTCTCCGTGCAATCGACGCCGTTGAGCGTCAGTCCCTCGGCGACCGCAGCAAGCCGGTCGGATTCCTTGACCCGCAGTTCCTCCAGGCCGAGCATGAGCGTCGTGCCCTCGGCGAAGGCGGCGGCGACCGCGAGCACCGGATATTCGTCGATCATCGACGGTGCCCGCTCGGCCGGCACGGTGACGCCCTTGAGCGCGGAGGAGCGCACGCGCAGATCGGCGACATCCTCGCCGCCGGCGAGACGCTTGTCGAGCACTTCGATATCGGCGCCCATTTCCTGCAATGTCAGGATCAGGCCGGTGCGGGTCGGGTTCATCAGCACGTTGCTGATCGTGATGTCCGATCCGGGTGTGATCAGCGCCGCTACCAATGGGAAGGCGGTCGAGGAGGGATCGCCCGGAACGTCGATGGTCTGGCCGGAGAGCTTGGTCCGGCCCTGGAGGCGGATGGTGCGCACGCCGTCGCGATCGGTCTCGACCGAAAGCTCGGCGCCGAAACCGGCCAGCATCTTTTCCGTATGGTCGCGGGTCATCACCGGTTCGATGACGGTGGTGACCCCCGGCGCATTGAGGCCGGCAAGCAGCACGGCGGATTTGACCTGCGCCGAGGCCATCGGCACGCGATAGCTGATCGGATTGGCCACCGCCGGCCCGCGCAGCGTCACCGGCAGCCGGTCCCCTTCGCTGGACTTGACCTCAACGCCCATCTGCCGGAGCGGATCGAGGATGCGGGCCATCGGCCGTCTGGAGAGCGAGGCATCGCCGATGAAGGTGGTCGAGAAATCGTAGACGCCCACAAGACCCATGGTCAGGCGGCTGCCGGTGCCGGCATTGCCGAAATCGAGCGGTGCCTCGGGGGCCAGCAGCGCGCCGTTGCCGACGCCCTTGATGATCCATTCGGCGCCGACCTTCTCGATCGCGGCGCCCATGGCCTGCATCGCCTTGCCAGTGTTGAGCACATCCTCGCCCTCGAGCAGGCCGGTGATGCGGGTCTCGCCGGAGGCAAGGCCGCCGAACATGAAGGAGCGATGGGAGATGGATTTGTCGCCGGGGACGCGGATGGTGCCGGAAAGATTGGCCGAGCGGCGCGCCGTCGCGGGCCGCGGATGATTGTCGTGCGGCATGGGCAATTCCTTTGCGATGCCGTTATTTAGGCCGCATTATCGCTGACTTCGGTCCGGTTGCGTCAGCTGACCTGCGGTTCACGCGGGCTCGATAGCACAGAGCCGTTGCCCGGTCATCCTGCAATTGTGGGAAAAACCGCAACGAAGCCATATGAAGTTTGGCTTTGACAGAAAGGGCGGTAACGATTAAGGGGACCGGCTGATGATTTCCCTTAAATACGCCGGTTTCCCCGGCATCGCCGAATTTTCATTCGGCCATTCATGAGGCTTTGACAGTGGCGAAAGCGGAACTTGGAACAAAACGTACCGATCCCGATACCGGCAAGAAGTTCTATGACCTGAACCGGGACCCGGTCGTCTCGCCCTATACCGGCAAGTCCTGGCCCTTGTCCTTCTTCGAGGAAACCTCCGCTTCGAAGGAAGTTCCGGAAGAGGATGAAGTGGCCGAGGTCGATACCGAAAACACGGAAGTCGAACTCGTTTCGCTCGAGGATGCCGACGAGGCTGCCGCCGGCGACGATATTCCGGACATGGGCGACGACGATGTCGAAATCGGCGACGATGACGACGACACCTTCCTCGAAGCCGACGAGGACGAGGATGATGACGACATGAGCGACATCATCGGCGTCACCGGCGACGACGACGACGTTTGATCTGCAGACAATCGGCCCGGTAATTAAGAAAAATTTCCCGGGCCGAATTTTTCGGCTTGCTATCTGTGAAAACCACAAGTAATAAGCCGCCACCCCGACGGGCCAAGCGCTTCGAAGGGACCCAGGGCCGGTCAAACGGCACCACCTTGATGGGGCTATAGCTCAGCTGGGAGAGCGCTTGCATGGCATGCAAGAGGTCAGCGGTTCGATCCCGCTTAGCTCCACCACGCTTCGCCCTTACGGGCTTCGCGTGGCGCAGCCGCGGGAAACCGTTAGGCCGAAGCAGTGCCCGGCATAGCCCGCAGGGCGACGACGGGCTAAAGTCTTAAAATAATTCTCCAACATCAAGCAGCTAAGCGATAAGATCGCGCGATATCCGAATCATCTTGCGTCGATGACGCATCGGGATGCGAATGTGGTATGTTTACATCCTTGAAAGCGTCGATTCGCCTGAGCAGCAATATACTGGGCTGACCTCGGATCTGAGGCAGCGATTGGCCGATCACAATGCGGGCAAGTCCACTCATACGGCGAAATTCGCACCCTGGACCCTGCTTTGGTATTCGGCGTTTTCGGACAAGCATAGGGCGCTGGAGTTCGAGACGTATTTGAAGTCTCACTCCGGACGGGCTTTTGCCAAGAAGAGGTTGGTCTAGGCGCAATTATTTTCGACGGATCGGACTTCCCACCCACTTCATGCTAGCCTCCTCCATCCACGCCAACGCCTTCGATTCGCCCCATGACCAGACAGCGCCGCCGTCGCCTTATCAGGACCCGTCGTACCGTGACGGGGTTCCTTCTTGTCGCCTCGATTTCCTTCATTGCCGGCATGACCGATGCCGTCGGGCTGATGCTGACGGGGAATTTCGTGTCCTTCATGACCGGCAATACGACGCGGGCGGCGATTGCGCTCGGGACGGGGGAGATCGGCCATGCGGCGGTGCTGTTTGCGGCCATCCTGACCTTTATCGGCGGCAATGCGCTGGGCATCGTCGTGGCGCATGCCGCCGACCGGCGGGCTTTCGTGGTGCTCGCCTGCGTCAGCATCGTTCTCGCCTTGGCGGCAGGCTTCGAGACGCCGTCGCTGGTGCTCGTGCAATTCTATCTGGTCGTGCTGGCCATGGGCATGGTCAACGCCACCGTCGAACATATCGAGGGCCTGCCGATCGGATTGACCTATGTCACCGGCGCGCTGTCGCGCTTCGGTCGCGGGCTTGGCCGCTTCATCCTCGGTGACCGCGATTTCCTATGGACGGTGCAGATCGTGCCCTGGAGCGGCATGATCGTCGGCGCCGTCCTCGGCGCGCTGCTGGCGGGAGCCTTCGGGTCGCATGCGCTCTGGCTGGTGTCGATGATTGCGCTCCTGCTCGCGCTCGCCACGCTTTTCATTCCGCGGCCATTGCAGCGCCGGTTCAACCAGCGCTTCACGAACGCCGCTCCGACGGTGCCGCGCTCGAAATAGATATCCCGGCCATCCGACCCTGCGCCCGACGAACCGCTCTTGCGGTCCGCCGGGCAAGGTGGATCACGCTTCGACGATCGCGGCGGTGACGCGGCGAACGAAGGGCAGCAAAAGCAACAGCACCGGGAAGGCGATTGCCCATGACAGCCCCCAGGCGGATGGCCACAGGGCGAATGCCTGCGCCGTCATGCCCTGCGACCGCAGAATGCTGATCGCCGAGACGATGGAGGTCATCAGCAGCGACAGGATGAGCGGCATGACGACCGCGCCGTAATGTTTGGGAAGTTTGCCGTTTGGCATGGTGGATCTCCGTAAGATGCCAATCAGAGCATGTGCGCAGCGCCGATTGACGGGTTGCGCGTTGATTGACGTAAACGCTTACGGAGCTTCGATCTGAAGCAACCCCGTCTCTATGCCGAAAAAGCGCGCGCGGCGCAAGAGCACCGCCGCGACCGAAATAGCCACATTGCAGTGCACAAAAATCTGCTAGGAGAAGACGAATCGTTTTTCGCCGAGGCTCCCTGCGGCCGCGGCTCGACAAGCGCGAGGATAGATCTTGTTCGTTTTTTCCAAACTTGTCTGGATTTTCGGTCAGCCGTTGTCGCTGGCGTTTTTCTTGGGACTGCTGGCCTTCATCGGCGGTCTTTTCCGCCGGCGCTGGCTCGTTCTCGCCTCGTCGCTGCTGTCGGCGCTGATCCTGTTCGTCGCCCTTTATACGAACGCCGGCGCCTATGTCGTGCAGGGCCTGGAGGAGCGCTTTCCGCGTGCGGCGGCAGACCCGGCGGATCTCAAATGCATGATCGTTCTCGGCGGCGCCACCCAGAACCAGGTGACGACGGTGCGCGGCGGCTATGAGCTCGATTCGGCCGGCGACCGCCTGATCGAGGCGCTGCGGCTGGCGCAGAAATATCCGCAGGCGCGCATCGTCGTGTCGGGCGGCGATGGTTCGATCGGCGGCGACTACGAGGGCGATGCCGTCATCTCCGAACGCTTCTTCACGGCGCTCGGCATCGGCAAGGATCGCCTCGTCGAAGACACGACCTCGCGAACCACCTTCGAAAACGCCGTCAATACGAAGGAGCTGCTGGCGCAGAACGGCCTGTCCGGCTGCCTGCTCATCACCTCCGGCTTCCACATGCCGCGCTCGATGGGCATTTTCCGCAAGCAGGGCATTGACGTCGTACCCTGGCCGGTCGATTACCGCAGCACCGGCAAGGAGACGCCGGGCTTCGATTTCACGCAGCCCTCGCTGAACGCGCAGTTGCTCGCGACCGGCGTGCGCGAGTGGATCGGTCTTGCGGGCTATTATGCCGTCGGCCGCACCTCGGCCTTTTATCCCGGACCGTGACTACGTGTCCCGGACCGTAACCACGTGTCCGCGCCGTAACGCGCCCAATCCGGTCGCGACGGCGTGCGAGCGCGCTGCCGGCTCTACTTTTTCGAGATGGTGACGAATTTGACGCCGCGCACACGGACGGTGATCTCGCAGGGATCACCGTCGGTGCGGTCGCAGAAGCGCGGATGCATCTTCATGACCAGCACCATGTTGCCGAAGCGCTGGATGAAATCGTAGCCGTAGATCCGCGCCGTGGCGACCAGCAGATAGCCGCCCTCGGCGACACGGATATAGAAATTATAGGGGCAGCCCTCGTCGGTGCAATCGGGGCCTTTTTCGCCCTTGCAGGTGATCTCGCCTTCGTTGACGACCAGATCCATCAGTTTGTCGTTGTTGATGTCCCGTTCGGTGGCAAAGCCGTCGCCGAAGCTCGCCTGGCCCGCGCAGCGCTTGCTGAAGTGTTCCTTTTCGAAGGCCACCGGGTCCTGCAGGATCGATTGCTGCGCTTGTGCCATGACGGGCATGACGACGAGCGCGATGAGATTCAGGATCACGATCAGCAGGGATTTCACCGGGAGTTCCTCTTCTAGGGCATTTCCGCTTTTCTCCGAATTGCGAAAACGCTCTATCTCTTTGTTGTTACGCAATTCCGGACGGAAAACCGCTGCGCACTTTTCCTGGAACTGCTCTAAAGCGGCACGGGCCGCGAAATTTGCCGCAACCGCTGCGACATCTTTACGCCTGCCTGCTTGCGCGGCCCTTGCCGCCGTGATTCACTCCGGCGAAATTGCTGCCGGCCTTCCGTTGGAGCTCCCGATGTCGCTTCTTTCGTTTCTGGACTATGCCGGCGTCGCCCTCTTCGCCGCGACGGGTGCGCTGGCGGCCTCGCGCAAGCAGCTCGATCTGATCGGCTTCCTGTTCTTCGCCGCGGTCACCGGCACCGGCGGCGGCACGCTGCGCGACATCATCCTCGGTCGCGTGCCGGTCTTCTGGGTGCTGAACCCGACCTATGTCATCATCTGCGCTCTTGTCGGCGTGCTGCTGTTCTTCACCGCGCATCTGTTCGAATCGCGCTACCGGTTGCTGATCTGGCTCGATGCGATCGGCCTGTCGGCCTATTGCGTCATGGGCGCGGCCAAGGGCATGGCGGCGACGGGCTCGCCGACGGTCGCCATCGTCACCGGCGCGCTGACGGCGACTTTCGGCGGTATCCTGCGCGATCTGCTGGCAAACGAGCCTTCGGTGCTGCTGCGGCCGGAAATCTACGTGACCGCCGCCCTCGTCGGCGCCGGCGTCTTCACCGCCGCCAATGCGACGGCGCTGCCGCTCTATGCCTCGGCTGGATTGGGCGTGATCGCAGCTTTCGCCGTGCGCGGCGGCGCGCTCTGGTTCGGCTGGACCTTCCCGACCTATCACCATAAGCCCGGCCGGCATCCCGACGATGTGATGTAGTGGGAGGCAGTAGGCAATGGGCAGTAGAAAAAGGGATGGAAAGGCTTGACCGCCCGAGCGCTCGGCAGTTGCTCGCTACTGCCTACTGCCTACTGCCTACTGCCTACTGCCTACTGCTGCTTGCGGCGCAGGCGAATGACGACGTCGACATGGGCGATTTCCATGCCCTTCGGCGGCTCCGGCAGATTGTTGATCGTCAGATTGCTGATCGGGATATCCAGCACTTCATTGTGTCCTTCGACGAAGAAGTGGTGGTGATCGGAGACGTTGGTATCGAAATAGGTCTTGGCGCTCTCGACGGCGAGCACGCGGATCATGCCGGCTTCGGTGAACTGATGCAGCGTGTTGTAGACGGTGGCGAGCGAGACCGGCACGCCGGCCGCGACCGCTTCCTCGTGCAGTTCTTCGACGGTCAGGTGCCGGTCGCCCTTGGCGAAAAGCAGATCGCCGAGCGCGATGCGCTGTCGGGTCGGCCTCAGGCCGACATTGCGCAGCCTGGTTTCGATCGCGATTTCGGCTTGTTCCGCCATTCAGGGAGCTCCGGATTCCTGATCTCTATAATTCTTTCCTAAGCCATATAACTTTAGCCTTGATTGCTTTCAATAGTTTCAATGGGGCAGGAAGGTGGCTGAAAGCCTTAAAAAACCGGCTTTTGGCGCATTTGCCACTGGTAGCGGCCCTAGCGTTCCTGTATGCGACCACCACATACTGGAAGTGCGCCCGGTCGAACGGCGAAATGAGAGTGCCATGCTTGCGCTTCATTTTCCGTCGATCTTGCACTAAAGCTTCACAATCCATCGGCATCCATGCGGGGGAAACGGAATTTTATGACGACGAGACAGTCCAGCTTCAACTATGAGGAAATCCTGGCCTGCGGCCGCGGCGAATTGTTTGGCCCCGGCAACGCACAGCTTCCCCTGCCGCCGATGCTGATGGTCCATCGCATTACAGATATTTCCGAAACCGGCGGCGCCTTCGACAAGGGCTACATCCGCGCCGAATACGACGTGCGCCCCGACGACTGGTATTTCCCATGCCATTTCGCCGGCAACCCGATCATGCCGGGCTGCCTCGGCCTTGACGGCATGTGGCAGTTGACCGGCTTCTTCCTCGGCTGGCTCGGCGAACCCGGCCGCGGCATGGCGCTGTCCACCGGCGAAGTGAAGTTCAAGGGCATGGTCCGTCCGGACACGAAGCTCCTCGAATACGGCATCGACTTCAAGCGCGTCATGCGCGGCCGCCTGGTTCTGGGCACCGCCGACGGCTGGCTGAAGGCCGACGGCGAGGTCATCTACCAGGCAACGGATCTGCGCGTCGGTCTGTCGAAGGACAAGACTGCCTGAACCGCGGCGCCGCCGCCGCCACAAAGAAGAGATGTTTTAGAAAAGGTCATCGACATGAGACGGGTTGTTGTCACGGGTCTGGGTATCGTTTCATCCATCGGCAACGATGCGCAAGAGGTTGCCGCGTCGTTGCGCGAGGCCAAGTCCGGCATCTCGTTTTCGAACGATTTCGCCGAGCATGGTTTCAAGTGCCAGGTCTGGGGCGCGCCGAAGATCGACGTGACCGAGCTGGTCGACCGCCGCGCCATGCGCTTCCTGTCGCAGGGCGGCGCCTGGAACCATGTCGCCATGAAGCAGGCGCTCGCCGATAGTGGTCTCGAAGAGAGCGATATCAGCAACGAGCGCACCGGCATCATCATGGGCTCGGGCGGCCCCTCGACCCGCACGCTGATCGAAGCCGCCGACATCACCCGCAAGAACAACAGCCCGAAGCGCGTCGGCCCCTTCGCCGTGCCGAAGGCGATGTCGTCGACGGCGTCTGCGACGCTCGCCACCTGGTTCAAGATCTACGGCGTCAACTATTCCATCTCGTCGGCCTGCTCGACCTCGGCGCACTGCATCGGCAATGCCGCCGAGATGATCCAGTGGGGCAAGCAGGACGTCATGTTCGCCGGCGGCCACGAGGATCTCGACTGGACCATGTCGAACCTCTTCGACGCCATGGGCGCCATGTCGTCCAAGTTCAACGAGGATCACCCGGAAACCGCGTCCCGCGCCTATGATGTCAGCCGCGACGGCTTCGTCATCGCCGGCGGCGCCGGCGTGCTGGTGCTCGAGGAGCTTGAACACGCCAAGGCGCGCGGCGCCAAGATCTATGCCGAAATCGTCGGCTATGGCGCCACCTCCGACGGCTACGACATGGTCGCACCATCGGGCGAGGGCGCGGTGCGCTGCATGCGCCAGGCGCTCGCCACCGTGAAGGGCGATGTCGACTACATCAATACGCACGGCACCTCGACGCCGGTCGGCGACAGCAAGGAAATCGGCGCCATCCGCGAGGTTTTCGGAGCCAAGATCCCGCCGATCCAGTCGACCAAGTCGCTGACGGGCCATTCGCTGGGCGCGGCCGGCGTGCAGGAATCGATCTACTCGATCCTGATGATGCAGGACCGCTTCATCGGCGAAAGCGCGCATATCACCGAACTCGATCCGGAATTCGAGGGTGTGCCGGTCGTGCGCAAGCGTATCGACAATGCCAAGATCGACATAGCTCTCTCCAACTCCTTCGGATTCGGCGGCACCAACGCCACGCTCGTATTCCAGCGCTACAACGGATAAAGCAATGACGGGAATCATGCAGGGTAAGCGCGGCCTCATCATGGGCGTCGCAAACAATCATTCCATTGCTTGGGGCATTTCGAAGGCACTCGCGGCCGAAGGCGCGGAACTGGCATTCACCTTCCAGGGCGAAGCGCTCGGCAAGCGCGTCAAGCCGCTCGCCGCCGAAGTCGGTTCGGATTTCCTTCTGCCCTGCGACGTCGAGGATCTCGCCTCGGTCGATTCGGTCTTCGAAGAGATCAAGGCGCGCTGGGGCAAGCTGGATTTCATCGTCCACGCCATCGGCTTTTCCGACAAGAACGAGCTGAAGGGGCTCTACGCCAACACCACGCGGGAAAACTTCACCCGCACCATGGTCATCTCCTGTTTCTCCTTCACCGAGATCGCCAAGCGCGCCGCCGACCTGATGTCGGAGGGCGGCAGCATGTTGACGCTGACCTATAACGGCTCGACGCGCGTCATCCCGAACTACAACGTCATGGGTGTCGCCAAGGCGGCTCTGGAAGCCTCGGTGCGCTATCTCGCCGCCGATTACGGCCCGCGCGGCATCCGCGTCAATGCCGTTTCCGCCGGCCCGATCCGCACGCTCGCCGGCGCCGGCATTTCCGACGCCCGCGCCATCCTGTCGTGGAACCAGCGCAATGCGCCGCTGCGTCGGTCGGTGACCATCGACCAGGTGGGGTCGTCGTCGCTCTACCTGCTTTCCGACCTCTCGGCAGGTGTCACCGGCGAAATCCACTATGTCGACGCCGGCTACAACATCACCTCGATGCCGACGCTGGAAGCGCTGGCCCAGGCCGACGCCGAGTAAGTCTTCATCCGGATTTATCCCTCGCGGCCATCGGCTGCGGGGGATAGGCTTCCGCGGGAGACCACCTGTTCGCCGGGATCTGATCGGTAGTCCGATCCCGTATAAGCGGGCGCAGCGACGACTTTCCACAGCGATTCGCTAAAAATTTACGGAAAATTTAGGTTAATTTTATCCTTCCAGGCGCCGCTCATTACGCGCCGGGATAAATCCGCTACAACCCTCTCGTTCAAGACATCTCCTGCATCGTCATCGCCGCGCTTGTTAACCATTTACGGGAACCCCAGCCGTGAACACCGTTGATATTGCCGATTCCCAGGCGCTTGCGCCGTCGAAGAAGAGTGCCTACTCCGATGTGGCGGTCGCCACCGGCTCCAGGGCAGGCGGGCCGGATATGCTGCGCTCGCTGGCGATCCTGCTGGTCATGCTGGTGCACCTGCCCATCGAGGCGACGCCGGGCGTGCTGGTCGGGATCCGGTCCTATGGCTGGATCGGCGTCGATATCTTCTTCGTCTTGAGCGGCTATCTCATCGGTACCCAGCTTTTGGGCGAGGTGGCGCGTCACGGCCGCGTCGATCTGAAATCCTTCTATCTGCGCCGCGCCTTCCGCATCCTGCCGGCCTTCTTCGTGGTGCTGGCTGCCTATGCTTTGTTCCCGGTGCTGCGCGATGCGCCGGCCATGCAGCCGGTCTGGCGGTTTGCGACCTTCACCGTCAATTTCGGGCTCGATCCGCGCTATGGCGGCACCTTCACCGAAGCCTGGTCGCTGAGCGTCGAGGAGCATTTCTATCTGGTTCTGCCGCTGCTGGCGCTCCTGCTTTACAAGCGCGCCACGCCTGCAACCGTGCTCGCTCTGGCCGGGACGCTGCTGGCGGCCGGCGTGCTTCTGCGCTACGCGCTCTGGCAAGGCGAGGTGGGTGCCCTTGCCGATGCCGGGACGTATCGGGAGGCTTTCGCCGCCTATCTGCGCGAGGTCTATTACCCGACCTATAACCGGCTGGACGGGCTGATGTTCGGCGTGCTTCTGGCGGCGGCGAGGCTGTTCCGGCCGGAACTGTGGCGGCGATATCTGCCGATCCCCGTCTCGCTCGGTTTCGGCGCAGTCCTCGTCATCGCCGCTCTTCTCGCCTTTTCCCATCGCGGCGCGTTCGCCGGCGCGGACCTGCCGCTGGTGGCGCAATCCCTCGTCGGCTCCGTCGCGGGTTTCCCGTTACTCTCGGCCGGCGTGGCGCTGGTGCTCGGCGGCATGCTGGATCTGGAGCGGGCATTCGGAGGCTGGCGCTTTGCCGGCGCCACCGCGGTCGCGACCTTGTCCTACAGCCTCTATCTCACCCACAAGGGCGTCTATCACCTCGACAAGATGATTTTCGGCAAGGAGAACCTGCTGGGGCTGTCGGGCTTCGTGGTCTATTTCGCCACCTGCTTCATCGTCGCGACGGCGCTGTGGTTTCTGGTGGAGAAAACCTTCCTGCGCCTTCGCGATCGATATGTGCATCGCTGATACCAAGGCACCTGCCCAACAGGCTCGCGCTTACTTCTTGGCCCACAGAACCTTGAAGCGGGCATTGCGGCAGGCCTCGCCATGCTCGCGGAAATTCTCCGCCAGCACCGGCTCATAGGGCAGGCCGCGATTGGCGACCAGCATCAGCCGGCCGCCGCCGCGCAGCGCTGAGGCCGCGGTCTTGATCATCGCCTGGCCGAGCGAAGGCTCGGCGGCATGGCCTTCATGGAAGGGCGGGTTCATGATGATCAGATCGTATTTTTCCTTGACCGGCTCGCTGGCCAGATCGTGCCAGAAGAAGCGCTGGGCGACCTTCGGGCAGTTTTCCAGCAGATTGGCCCTGGCGGCTTCCAGCGCGTCATAATGGGCCTCGTAGAGGTCCAGACGCGCAATCCCCGGTGACCGGGTCGCCAGTTCCACCGAGAGATAGCCCCAGCCGGCGCCGAAATCGGCGGCGTCGCCGGAAAAATCGCTCGGCAGGCGCGAGGCCAGCAGTTCCGAGCCGGCATCGATGCGGTCATGCGAGAACATCCCCGCCGCCGTGGTGAAGCGTCCGTCGACGCGGGCGGCCGGCTTGATCAGCTGCGAGGCCAGCGCATCGCCGTCGGAGGGGCGGGTGAACCAGAAGGCGACGCCGTGATATTTCGGCATGTGCTCGACATCGAGCCCGAGACCTTCCACCCGCTTGCGCAGCGGCTGGATGCCGTCTTCCTTGCCGCCGGCGACGACGATCAGCCCGCCCGCCTTCACGCGCATCAGTGCTTCGGCGATATGAGCCTCGTTCTCGCCCTTGTGTTTGGTGGAGAGCACCAGCGCACCGTCAAAGTCGCCGCCTTCGATCTGTGGCGTCACATTGATGCGCTGCGCCTGAAGCTGGCGAAAGAAGGGGCGGAAACCCTGGACGGCGGCAAGATCGCCGGCAAAGCCCTGCGGCAGCGAAAAGCCCGCTTCCGCGCCGAGAAACAGGATGCGCTCGCCTTCGCCGGGTGGGGTGACGGTGCCGGAGGCAAAGGGATGGAACAGGGTTTTCAGGGCATCGCGGCTCATGGGCGGGGTCTCGTCGTGGGAAGTGGACTTGGATCGTCGGATATGCGCGTCTTTATCGTAACCTCGTGCTTGCCCCTCACCCTAACCCTCTCCCCGTTGGGACGGGGAGAGGGGACGACGGCGCAAGACAACATGCCCAATTTAACGAAGGGCGATTATCGAGCACGATCATGTCCCCCCTCCCCGCCTATGCGGGGAGAGGGCTAGGGTGAGGGGCCGGGCACATAGTTTCAGCAAAAGCAGGCGGGACCGGCGGCATTCAATATAAAAAGGGCGCGGAAACGAATCCCGCGCCCCGGAACCTGGATGAAGGCGCAGCTTATTCGGCCGCGTCGTCCTTCTTCTTGTCGGCGGCGATTTCCTGGCCGGTCGTCTGGTCGACGACCTTCATGGACAGGCGGACCTTGCCGCGTTCGTCGAAGCCGAGGAGCTTGACCCAGACCTTGTCGCCTTCCTTGACGACGTCCTGCGTCTTGGCAACGCGCTCGGAAGCGAGCTGCGAGATGTGGACGAGGCCGTCGCGGGCGCCGAAGAAGTTGACGAAAGCGCCGAAGTCAGCGGTCTTGACGACCGTGCCTTCGTAGATCTGGCCGACTTCCGGCTCGGCGACGATCGAGTGGATCCACTTGCGGGCCGCTTCGATTTCCTTGCCGGAGGACGAGGCGATCTTGACGGTGCCGTCGTCTTCGATGTTGATCTTCGCGCCGGTCTTTTCGACGATTTCGCGGATGACCTTGCCGCCGGAGCCGATGACTTCACGGATCTTGTCGACCGGGATGTTCATGACTTCGATGCGCGGTGCGAATTCGCCGAGCTGGCCGCGGCTTTCGGTGATTGCCTTGGCCATTTCGCCGAGGATGTGGGTGCGACCGCCCTGTGCCTGGCCGAGAGCGACCTTCATGATCTCTTCGGTGATACCGGCGATCTTGATGTCCATCTGCAGCGAGGTGATGCCGTCGGCAGTGCCGGCGACCTTGAAGTCCATGTCGCCGAGGTGATCTTCGTCACCGAGAATGTCGGAGAGAACGGCGAAGCGATCGCCTTCCAGGATCAGACCCATGGCGATGCCGGCAACCGGCTTGGCCAGCGGAACGCCGGCGTCCATCAGGGCGAGCGAGGTGCCGCAAACCGTCGCCATCGAGGACGAGCCGTTGGACTCGGTGATCTCGGAGACGACGCGCAGCGTGTAGGGGAACTGTTCCGCCGTCGGCAGCATCGGGCGGATAGCGCGCCATGCGAGCTTGCCGTGACCGATTTCGCGACGACCCGGGGAACCCATGCGGCCGGTTTCGCCAACCGAGTAGGGCGGGAAGTTGTAATGGAGCAGGAAGCGCTCCTTGTACATGCCCGTCAGGCTGTCGACATACTGTTCGTCTTCGCCGGTGCCGAGCGTGGCAACGACGATCGCCTGCGTTTCACCGCGGGTAAACAGCGCCGAACCGTGCGTGCGCGGCAGAAGGCCGACTTCCGAGACGATCGGGCGAACGGTCGACAGGTCGCGACCGTCGATACGGCTTGATGTGTCGAGGATGTTCCAGCGAACGATCTTGGCCTGCAGGTGCTTGAAGATGGCGCCGACTTCTTCGGCGGTGTACTTGGCTTCGCCTTCGGCCGGCAGGAAGTGTGCCTTGACCTTCGCCTTGACGGCATCGACGGCGGCGTAGCGATCGGCCTTCTGGGTGATCTTGTAGGCGTCGCGCAGGTCTGCCTCGGCAAGGCCGAGCATCTCGGCTTCGAGAGCGGAATAGTCTTCCGGCTGGAAGTCGCGGGGCTCCTTGGCGGCGACTTCAGCGAGCTTGATGATCGCGTCGATGACCGGCTGGAAGCCGCGATGACCGAACATGACGGCGCCGAGCATGACGTCTTCGGGCAATTCCTTGGCTTCGGATTCGACCATCAGCACGGCGTCCTGCGTGCCGGCGACGACGAGGTCGAGGCTCGATTCGTCCATCTCGTCGAGATGCGGGTTGAGGACGTATTCGCCGTTGATGTAACCGACGCGAGCGCCGCCGACCGGGCCCATGAACGGAACGCCGGAGAGCGTCAGGGCTGCCGAGGTGGCAACCATCGACAGGATGTCGGGATTGTTTTCCAGGTCATGCTGGATGACAGTGACGACGACCTGCGTGTCGTTCTTGTAGCCTTCCGGGAAGAGCGGGCGGATCGGGCGATCGATCAGGCGGGAAACGAGGGTCTCGTTTTCGCTCGGACGTCCCTCGCGCTTGAAGTAGCCGCCGGGGATCTTGCCGGCCGCGTAGGTCTTTTCCTGGTAGTTGACGGTGAGCGGGAAGAAGTCCTGGCCCGGCTTCGGTGCCTTGGCGGAAACGACGGTGGCCAGAACCACGGTCTCGCCGTAGGTGGCGACGACGGCGCCATCGGCCTGGCGGGCGATCTTGCCGGTTTCGAGCTTCAGCGGGCGGCCTGCCCACTCGATTTCGACGGTATGGATATCGAACATATCTTGTCCTTGCGTGATGCGGGAAAAGGCGCCCTCGCCATCAATCGGCAAGGCGCATCTTCAACCGCACGAAATGTGACGCATCACGGGCAAGACAACGAGAGGCTTTCGAAGATCGGCCGAAGCGCGAGGCTTCGGCTGAAAGCATCCGGCAATCCTGCCCCATGACAGGTCAACGGTTGTAATGGGCAGAACCGGCCCATCCGGTCTGCCGACTGCCTCACATCGCGCAAACGAAACGCGCGACGGAAACAAGCTTGGCGGGTTTCAAACCCTTGATAGGCATCCGGCGGACGTTCATGCGAACGCCCGCCGGAAAAAGCGATTAGCGACGGATACCGAGGCTGGTGATCAGCTTGGTATAACGGGCTTCGTCCTTCTTCTTGAGGTAGTCAAGAAGCGAGCGCCGGCTGGAGACCATGGTCAGGAGGCCACGACGGGAGTGGTTGTCCTTCTTGTGGTCCTTGAAGTGGTCCGTGAGGTTGTTGATGCGCTCGGTCAGGATCGCAACCTGGACTTCCGGAGAACCGGTGTCGCCTTCGACGGTCGCGTATTCCTTGATCAGCGCAGCCTTGCGCTCAGCAGTGATCGACATCGGATGGTCCTTTCTATGAAGAGGAAATAAAGTCGCCAAACGCCGGGATGTCGTCCAGCATTGGCCGCGAATGCAATCGGGCAGGCCCGATGCTGGCGCTGCCTATAGACTATTTAAGGTGCGAAGGGAAGAGACTCAGTTTTACCTTCGCCCCGAGGGGGCGAAGGCACCTTTTACACAAACACCCGCTTGGGGCGGAATTCGCCCTGGCCGATCTCGCCGATGGCGATCAGCTTGCCGCGCGCCGTCACATAGGCCTCGCTTTCGGCGACCGGCGCGTCGCGGCCGCGCACGAGGATGGGGTTGCCCATCTTCAGGCGATGCGCCTGGTCGTCGTTGACGACGAGATGCGGCAGCGACGACAGCGCCTCGGCCGTATCGATCAGCAAGGCATCCAGGGCGGCGAGACGCTCATCCGCGTCCTCGATCGCCTCGAGCGCCACCAGATCGGCGAGCGGCACCATGGTTTCCTCGGCGAAGGGTGCGACGAAGCTGCGGCGCAGGCCGGAAATATGGCCGTAGCAGCCGAGCTCGCGGCCGAAGTCGCGGGCGAGCGCCCGGACATAGGTGCCCTTGCCGCATTCCACCTCGAAATGCGCCGTGTTGGCGTCCGGACAGGCGAGCAGCGTCAGGCGGAAGATTTCGACCTCACGCGAGGGGATTTCGACCGCTTCGCCGTCGCGGGCAAGATCGTAGGCGCGTTCGCCTGATATCTTGATGGCGGAAAACTGCGGCGGGATCTGGCTGATGACGCCGGTATATTTCGGCAGCAGCGCGCGGATGTCCTCTTCGCCCGGACGCTTGTCGGAGCGCTGCGTCACCTCGCCCTCGAGGTCGTCCGTGGCGCGTTCCTCGCCCCAGGTGACGGTGAATTCATAGATCTTGCGGCCGTCCATGACATAGGGAACGGTCTTGGTGGCGTCGCCGAGCGCGATCGGCAGCATGCCGGAGGCAAGCGGATCGAGCGTGCCGGCATGGCCGGCCTTCTGCGCCTTGAACAGCCACTTGATCTTGGAAACGGCCTCGGTCGAGCCGAAATCCACCGGCTTGTCGAGGATCAGCCAGCCGGAAATCGGGCGGCCTTTGGGCTTGCGTGGTTTGGACATTGCCTGTCTCTGTTATTGATCTTGATCGTTGTCGTCTTCGAGATCGCGGCTCACCTCGGGCGAGCGCAGCAGTGCATCGATCTTCTTGTAATTGTCGAAGCTGGTATCGTCGCGGAAGCGGACTTCCGGCATGTATTTCATCTGCCGGAGCTGCGGACCGAGACGGCCGCGAATGTACTTCGCATGGCGATTGAGCGTGTCGATGACGGTCTGGTGATCGCTGACGCCGAGCGGCGTCACATAGGCGGTGGCGATCTTCAGGTCCGGCGACATCCGCACTTCGGAAATGGAGATCACGGTGCGCTCGATCAGGTCGTCGCGCACTTCACCGCGCTGCAGGACCTGCGTGATCGCGGCGCGCACCTGTTCGCCGACGCGCAGCATGCGCTGCGAGGGCGCGGAGGAGGTTGGTCTTGTTGCCATTGGCTTTGGTTCCTAGAGCGGTTCAGCTCTTCCTGAGAAACGTTGGACCGCTCTATCTTCGTGTTTTGACGCAATTCCGGACGGAAAACCGCTGCGCAGTTTTCCTGGAATGGCTCTAAAGGTTCGGGCGCCGGACTGCATGTTCCGGCGCCCGTCCCATCGTTTAAACTTTATGACCTTACAGCGTGCGCGTGATGTGTTCGACGCGGAAGCATTCGATCGTATCGCCGGCGCGGATGTCTTCGTAGTTTTCGAAGGCCATGCCGCATTCCTGGCCCATGTTGACTTCCGAGACTTCGTCCTTGAAGCGCTTGAGCGTCTTGAGCTTGCCTTCGTGGATGACGACGTTGTCGCGCACCAGGCGGACGCCGACGCCACGCTCGACCTTGCCTTCGGTGACGCGGCAACCCGCGACCTTGCCGACCTTCGTGATGTTGAACACCTCGAGGATCTCGGCATTGCCGAGGAAGGTCTCGCGCCGTTCCGGAGAGAGCAGGCCCGACATCGCCGCCTTCACGTCATCCACGAGGTCGTAGATGATGTTGTAGTAGCGGATCTCGATGCCTTCGCGCTCGGACAGCGTGCGAGCCTGGGCATTGGCGCGGACGTTGAAGCCGATGATCGCCGCGTCGGACGCGCCGGCCAGCGAAATATCGGATTCGGTGATGCCGCCGACGCCGGAATGGACGATGCGGGCACGAACTTCGTCGGTACCGAGCTTCTCCAGCGCGCCGGCAATGGCTTCGATCGAGCCCTGCACGTCGCCCTTGATGACCAGCGGGAATTCCTTGACGCCCGTGCTCTGCAGCTGCGTCATCATCTGTTCCAGCGAGCCGCGCTGGCCAGACTGGCGGGCAGCCGCCTTGTCGCGGGTGAGACGCTGGCGATATTCGGAAATCTCGCGGGCGCGGCTTTCGCTTTCGACGACGGCGAACTTGTCGCCGGCCTGCGGTGCGCCGGAAAGACCGAGCACCTCGACCGGCATGGCCGGACCCGCTTCCTTGACATGCTCGCCCTTGTCGTTGACCAGAGCGCGCACGCGGCCCCACTGATCGCCGGCGACGACGATCTGGCCCGGACGCAGCGTGCCCTTCTGGACGAGAACGGTGGCAACGGAGCCGCGGCCGCGATCGAGCTGGGCTTCGATGACCGTGCCTTCGGCCGTGCGGTTCGGATTGGCCTTGAGATCAAGGATTTCCGCCTGCAGCAGGATGGCTTCGAGCAGCTTGTCGAGGTTGACGCGGTTCTTGGCGGAGACTTCGACGTCAAGCACTTCACCGCCCATCGATTCGACGAAGACTTCATGCTGCAGGAGTTCCGTGCGGACCTTCTGCGGATTGGCTTCGTGCTTGTCGATCTTGTTGATCGCCACGATGATCGGAACACCCGCCGCCTTGGCATGGTTGATCGATTCGATCGTCTGCGGCATCACGCTGTCGTCGGCCGCGACCACCAGGATGGCGATATCGGTTGCCTGGGCGCCGCGAGCGCGCATCGCCGTGAAGGCGGCGTGGCCGGGCGTGTCGATGAAGGTGATCTTCTGACCGTTCTGCTCGACCTGATAGGCGCCGATATGCTGGGTGATGCCACCGGCTTCGCCGGCGACCACGTTGGCATGGCGGATGGCGTCGAGCAGCGAGGTCTTGCCGTGGTCGACGTGGCCCATGATGGTGACGACCGGCGGACGCGAAACCAGTTCGCCTTCCTCGTCGGCAACGTTGAAGATGCCCTGTTCGACGTCGGATTCCGATACGCGCTTGACCGTATGGCCGAATTCGCCGGCGATGAGCTCGGCCAGGTCGGCGTCGATGATGTCGCCGGGCTTCATCATCTGGCCTTCCTTCATCAGGTACTTGATGACGTCGACGGCGCGTTCGGACATGCGCTGCGACAGTTCCTGAATGGTGATGGTTTCCGGCAGCACGACTTCACGCGAGATCTTCTCGCGCGTTTCCTGCATCTGGCTGCGGCGGAACTTCTCCTGGCGGCGGCGCATGGCCGACAGCGAGCGACCACGGGCATTGCCGTCTTCGTCGACATCGGCCGTCGTCACCGTCAGCTTGCCGCGACGGCGGTCGTCCTCCGTCTTCGGGCGGGTGGTGACCGGCTTTGCCGGTTCCGGCCGCACGAGCTTGCCGCGCGCCGGAGCGCCGCGCGCAGGACCGCGATCATCGTCTTCCTGATTGACCCGGCGGCGGTTGCCGGGGGCTTCGACAGCGGCTGCGCCGGGACGTGCCGCCTGCGGCGCCGCATCCGGGCGACGGGCAACGACGGGAGCGGCTGCCGGCTGTGCGGCGGGCTTCGGCGCCTCCGCCTGGGTTTCGGCGACGGGCGTGGGCGCCGCGGTCTTGGCTTCGGCGGCACGGGCGGCCTCTTCGGCGGCGCGGCGGGCAGCTTCGGCCTGCTCGGCGATCACGCGGGCAGCTTCTTCCTCGGCACGGCGTGCCTCTTCCTCGGCGCGGCGGATCGCATCGGCGGCGTCACGGGCCTGGGCTTCGGCGAGCGCGCGGCGGCGGGCGTCCATTTCGCCGGCCGACAAATGGTTCAGGACCACCGGCCGCGAGGAACGCTCCTGCTGCGGGCGCTGCTGATTGCCCTGGTTGGACTGCTGCGGACGCTGCTGCTGGCCGCCTGGCTGATGAATGCGCGGAGCCGGCTGCGGCGGGCGCGGCGGCTGCGGTGTCGGTTCGGCGACACGCGTCACGGATGCCGTGACGGGGGCGGCCGTTATCGTCGGCTTTTCGTCTTCAGGGCGCAGCGGGCGGCGTTTGCGTGTCTCGACCACGACCGCCTTGGTGCGACCGCGGCCCATGTCCTGGCGCACGGTGCCCTGGTTCACGCCTGAGGGCTTCAAGGTGAGGGTCTTCTTACCCGAAACACTTAGCGTCTTGTCGTCTTGATTGTCGGTCATTCCGTTCCCGTTCCTTCGGACAGGGCACGGAATCGTCCGTCAGACCCTGTCGTTCAATGCATGTACCTTAATGAGGCGTCCGGCATTGGCCGGTGACCGCGTCATTGTTTTCGCCGGCCAGCGCCGCCCGTTGCCCGGGACTGACCGCCGTTGCGGTACCGTTCGAGCAGGTTTGCGCGCTTCACTACACCTTCACCCGCCCGCCCCGCAAGCGCTGCGGCATGGATAAAAGCGTTCTGGCCCATCTGTTCTTCCATTTCCGCCTCCGTGAAGACACGGAATGACGGTATTTCCTTTTCGGTCTCCATGCCGAGATGCCAGGCCTTTCGCGCCTGGTCGATCTTGCGGACGCCATCGGCGGCGGCATCGATCGCGTGGAACACGGCAAGCGCCGAACCGTTGCGAACGGCACCGTCCACTTTCGACGAGCCATTGACGAACTGGCCCGCCTTGCGCGCCATGTGCATCATCCCGGCAAGCTGCGCCACGAGAAGACGATCGACGATGGCGCCGAGATCGCTCGGTGCCGTCACCTCCGCCTTCAGGGCGCGGGCAAACAATTTCTTCGCCACCGCCTTGTCCACCAGCGCCCGGTCGAGCTTGACCCAGCAGCCGCGTCCCGGCAGTTGCCGCTTCAGATCGGGGACGATGGTCCCGTCCGGAGCGGCGACGAAGCGGATCAGCTCGTCCGGCGATCCGCTTTCGCGTGTTACGATGCACATGCGGCCGTTGACGGCACCCCCGAGATCATCGTCTTCGGAGGGTGCCTGCGGCCCTTCGGCGCTCGTCATGCGTCTTGCTCGGTCTCATCCTCCGACGCCTCTTCGGCTTCGGCGGCAAGATCGGCTTCGGTGATCCAGCCGGCCAGCAGGCGAGCCTGCACGACCATCTGTTCAGCTTCGACGCGCGACACTTCGAGCTTGGAGAACAGGCCTTCGAATTTCTTCGTCTCGCCGTTCTTGCGCTCGCTCCAGCCAACGAGATCATCGGCGGCGCAGCCGGCGAAGTCCTCGATCGTCTTGATGCCGTCCTCGCCGAGCGCAACCATCATCTGCGCGGTCATGCCGTTGATCTCACGCAGTTCGTCGGCAACGCCGAGCGCCTTGCGCTTCTCGTCCATTTCGGCTTCCAGGCGCGCCAGATATTCGCGGGCGCGCTCCTGGATTTCCTGGGCGGTCTCTTCGTCGAAACCGTCGATGGAAGCGATTTCGTCGAGATCGACATAGGCCAGTTCCTCGACGGCGGCAAAGCCTTCGGAGGCCAGAACCTGACCGACCATCTCGTCGACGTCGAGCGCTTCCATGAACAGGTTGGTGCGCTCGTTGAATTCCTTCTGGCGGCGCTCCGATTCCTCGGCTTCCGTCATGATGTCGATGTCCCAGCCGGTCAGCTGCGAGGCGAGGCGGACATTCTGGCCGCGGCGGCCGATGGCCAGCGACAGCTGTTCGTCCGGAACCACGACTTCGATGCGCTCGGCGTCCTCGTCGAGAACGACCTTGGCGACTTCCGCCGGCTGCAGCGCGTTGACGACGAAGTTCGCCGGCTCGTTGGACCAGGGAATGATGTCGATCTTTTCGCCCTGCAGCTCGCCGACGACGGCCTGGACGCGCGAACCGCGCATACCGACGCAGGCGCCGACCGGGTCGATCGACGAATCGTTCGAGATGACGGCGATCTTGGCGCGCGAGCCGGGATCGCGGGCAACCGACTTCACCTGGATGATGCCGTCATAGATCTCGGGTACTTCCATGGTGAAGAGCTTGACCATGAACTGCGGATGCGTGCGCGACAGGAAGATCTGCGGACCGCGCTGCTCGCGGCGGACGTCGTAGACATAGGCGCGGACGCGGTCGCCGTAACGGAAGTTTTCGCGCGGGATCATCTCGTCGCGGCGAATGATGCCTTCGCCACGGCCGAGGTCGACGATGACGTTGCCGTATTCGACGCGCTTGACCGTGCCGTTGACGATTTCGCCGACGCGATCCTTGAATTCGTCGAACTGACGGTCACGCTCGGCTTCGCGCACCTTCTGCACGATGACCTGCTTGGCCGACTGTGCGGCGATGCGGCCGAAATCCATCGGCGGCAGCGGATCGGCGATGAAGTCGCCGAGGGCTGCGTCCGGATTGCGGTCGCGGGCGAGTTCCAGCGGGATCTGCGTGGAATAGTCCTCGGCCTTCTCGACGACTTCGAGCAGGCGCTGCAGGCGGATCTCGCCGGTCTTCGGATTGATGTCGGCGCGGATGTTCGACTCCGTGCCGTAACGGGAGCGCGCGGCCTTCTGGATCGCGTCCGCCATTGCGGCAAGCACGATCTCGCGGTCGATGACCTTTTCGCGGGCCACAGCATCTGCGATCTGCAGAAGTTCGAGCCGGTTCGCACTGACTGCCATTGTCTTTAGTCTCCGTCTTCCTGCCTCGGGGTTCCCGTCCCGTTAGGCGGTTCGTTGATCGGTTATTCTTCGTCGTCCGCTTCGTTCTGGTTCGCAGCCTCGGCCTTGGCCTGCTTGTCGGCGCGCAACGCATCGCGGATGAGATCGTCCGTCAGGATCAGCTTGGCTTCGGCCAGCGTGCTGAACGGAATGGTTACCTTCGGCTCCTCGCCGTAAGCGACCTGGTCGCGTTCGATCGTGAAGCCATCGTCGTTGACCTCGGCGATCTTGCCGCGGAAGCGCTTGCGGTTGTCAACCAGGATCGAGGTCTCGCACTTGACGAGATGGCCGATCCAGCGCTGGAAATCGGACTTGCGCACCATCGGGCGGTCGATACCCGGCGAAGATACTTCCAGATGATACGCCTTATCGATCGGATCTTCCACATCCAGCACCGGCGAAATCGCGGTGGAGACCTCTTCGCAACCCTCGACATCCATCGTGCCGTCGTTGCGTTCGGTCATGACCTGCAATGTCAGGCCGTTCTGGTTCATGAGGCGCACGCGCACCAGGCGGAAGCCCATGCCGACGAGGACCGGCTCGATGATGGCGGCGACGCGCTGGTCAAGGCCAGTCTCGACGATCAGCCTGGGTTCATTGGCATTGTTTGCGTTTGTCTCTTCCGACAAGCGTTCACTCCTGCATTGTCATGCATTTGGAGATCGAGCTAATAAAAAAGAGCGGGTCCTTGCGGCCCACTCTTCATCAGACGATCAAGAATTTGATGCGGATATAAGCCCGTTCCCGGCAAATTGCAAGCTGTTCGCGCCGAAACCCGGCCGTGCCGCCTATTTCAGCACGCCGAGCATCGAGCTTTCGGGATAGCAGGTGGGCTTCAGGCCGCTCTTTTCCTGCCACTGGCCGATCGAGCGCCGTGTCTTGTAGCCCGGCAGGCCATCGGTGCCGCCGACATCGTAGCCCTTCCGCTCCAGCGTCTTCTGCATGCCGGCGACATCCGAGCGCAGCATCTTGCCGACATCGCCCCATTGGCCCTGGAAGGCGCCGGCGCCATAGGCGATCCGATCGGCGAGATTGCCGATATAAAGGCCGTAGAGGTCGGAATTATTGTATTCCTTGATGACGTAGAAGTTCGGCGTGACGATGAATTCCGGCCCGTCGCGGCCGGCCGGCACCAGCATCATGCCGCCGGCGCCCAGTTCGTCGGAGGGAAATGCCTTGCCGGAGATCCTGGCGATGCCGAGCGACGCCCATTGCGAGATCGGCTTGGCGAGATCCGGCCCTTCCTGGGCGCAGGAGACATTGGCCGGGATCGTTACTTCGTAACCCCAGCCGCGGCCGCGCTGCCAGCCCTTCTGCACCAGATAGTTGGCGATGGAAGCGAGCGTGTCCGGCACAGACGTCCAGATGTTGCGATGCCCGTCGCCGTCGAAATCGACGGCATATTTCAGGTAGCTGGTCGGCATGAATTGCGGCTGGCCGAGCGCGCCGGCCCAGGAGCCCATGAACTGGTCGGGTGTGACGTCGCCATGGTCGAGAATGCGCAGGCCCGCAATGAGCTCGGTGCGGAACATCTCCTTGCGGGTCGACATGAAGGCCTTGGTCGCCAGCACCTGCACCGCCGAATTCGGCAGCTTGGCCGCGCCGAAACCGGTCTCGCGGCCCCAGATGGCGAGCAGGATCGGGCCGGGCACGCCATAGGCCTTCTCGATCCGCTTCAGTGCCGGGCCATATTGTGTGGCAAAGCTACGCCCCGTCGTCGCCAATCTCTGCAGCCGCCCCTCGTCGAAATAGGGAGCGGGCGAGGAGAATTCCGCCTGTGTCTGCTTCTGCTCCTTCGGCTTCGGAAAACCGGGCGGCGCGAGATCCGGCAGGCTCCAGTTCAGGGTGACCCCGGCGAAGGCGGCGCGAAAGGTCTTTTCGGAAATGCCGTCCTTCTTGGCTTCCGGCCACAGGTCTTTCTGGATCCAAGTCTGGAATTGCGCTTCGACGTCGGCCTTGGAGGCGGCGAAAGCGGGCAGAGGGAGGAGGGTGAGGAGGAGGATGCAGATTAGGGAAAGGAAATGTCGAGTTTGCCGAGCCTCCCGAACCCCTCTCTGTCGCTTTCGCGACATCTCCCCCGCAAGGGGGGAGATTGTCGGGAGTTTGCCGCACCTTTCACCAACCCGATATGCTTCAGTCTCTGAGGAGACAATCTCAATTTGAGGTCTGTTGGTGCTGCGGGTTACTGATCTCTCCCCTTGTGGGGGAGATGCCCGAAAGGGCAGAGGGAGGTTACGAGAAGCATTGGCGACGAGCGCCTTGAGCGTGAGCGAAAGGCAATGTCTTCGCACCAATCCATTTCCTCCTTCAAATCGCCGTCCGTGCCCGAAGCGCCGCCGTCAGCGTGCCCTCGTCGAGATAGTCGAGTTCGCCGCCGACGGGCACGCCGTGCGCCAATCGAGTGATCTTCACCTCCAGGCCGGCGAGCTGGTCGGTTATATAGTGTGCTGTGGTTTGCCCCTCGACGGTGGCGTTGACGGCGATGATGATCTCGCGAATGCCGCCTTCGCCGACGCGTTCGATCAGGCCGCGAATGTTGAGATCGTCGGGGCCGACGCCGTCGAGCGGCGAGAGCACGCCGCCGAGCACATGATAGGCGGCATTCATCGCGCCGGCACGCTCCAGCGCCCAGAGGTCGGCGACATCCTCGACGACGATGATGACGCCCTGGTCGCGGCGGTCGTCGGTGCAGACGGTGCAGGGATCGACGGTATCGACATTGCCGCAGCGCGAGCAGACCTTCACCTTGTCATAGGCCTCGCCCATCGCATGGGACAGCGGGCCGAGGAGCTGATCCTTCTTCTTGATCAGATGCAGCGCGGCACGCCGCGCCGAGCGCGGGCCGAGCCCCGGCACCTTCGCCAGAAGCTGGATCAGTTTTTCGATTTCGGGACCGGTGACTCGCTTTGCCATGGGAGGCTTTTAGCCGATAAGCTGACGGAACGGAATCACGCAGGAAGGATCGGCCGATGAAAATTCCAGTCTTTTATCCTGGCGCTGCTCAGCGGACTGCGCAAGAAGAGGGATTGGACCGGCGCCGGTAAACATACGGGTCGCATGGCCTTCTTCAATCGAGCCCGGCCGTGAAACGCCGGAAAAGAGCCTGGCCCTCCGGCCAGCCGCCAAGCCCCGAGGCGGCATTGATGTGGCCGAGCGGACCAACATCGGCGAGTTCGCTGCCCCAGACGGAAGCGCTTTCCTTGGCATAGCCGAACGGCCCATAGGGATCGTCGGTGCTGGCGACGAGGAGCGACGGAAACGGCAGCCTTCGGCGTGGCGGATTGGCGAAGCTCGGAGCTTCGCTCAGATAGATATCGCCGCTGGGATCGGGCACGGCAACGAGGAAAGCGCCAAGGATTTTCGTTTTCGCGGAAGCCGCCCAATGCGCGATGAACTGGCAGGCAAGGCTATGGGCGACAAGGATCGGCGGCGTCTTCGAGCGACTGATCTCCTGGTCGAGCGCCGCGATCCAATCTGTCAATTCCGGCCTGTCCCAGCTCGACGGCTGGAACCGGCGCATGCGCGGGTCCTGGCGTTCCCACAGCGTCTGCCAATGGCCGTCGCCGGAGCCGCCGAGGCCCGGCAATATGATGATGTCGCGCATTCTGTCCTCTCTCGTTGTTTCGACGGAGAGAAGCTGACATGCCGCCTTATCGATTGACATTGCACTTCATCGGATAAAACTGCTGTCAGCCGATGAATTGAAGGTGACGAATGGATAGTATCGAAAGAGGGCTTGATCCGACGGATCTGTCGATCATCGAGATCCTGCAGCAGGATGGAAGGATCTCGGTTTCCGAGCTCGGCCGCCGGGTCGGCCTGTCGCAGCCGGCGGCCTCCGAACGGCTGAAGCGGCTGGAAGAGCGCGGCATCATTGCCGGCTATCGCGCCGTCGTCGATCCCAATGCTGTCGGCCTCGGCATGATGGCGGTGATCCGGCTCAGGACGACGCATGAGCATATCCGTCCCTACCTGAAGCAGTTCTCGGAGATGCCGGAGATCATCGAGGTCCTCAGGCTGACGGGTGAGGATTGCTTTCTGCTGAAGGTCCTTGTGCCCTCACCATCAGACCTTGAAACCATCGTCGATTCCATCGCACGGCACGGCGCCGTGACGACATCGCTGGTGCTGCGCAACGAGCCGGCGAAACCGATCGGCCGCGAATTGATCCGCAAGGCGACGGCGCGCTGACCTTCGTCGGATGCGTCTTCCTCAGAACGGCATCTTGAAGCCGGGCGGGATCGGCAGTCCGGCGGTCAGTTCGCGGGTTTTTTCGGCGGTGATCGCCTCGGCCTTGTCCTGGGCGTCCTTGTTGGCGGCGACGATCAGGTCCTCGAGGATTTCGACGTCGTCTTCCTTGAACAGCGACGGATCGATCTTGAGGCCGAGCATCAGGCCCTTGCCGTTGACGGTCACGGTGACGAGGCCGCCGCCGGCCTTGCCTTCGACGCGGATGTCGGCGATCTCCGCCTGCATCTTCTCCATCTTGGCCTGCATTTCCTTCACTTTGCCCATCATGCCCATGATGTCGCGCATCGTTGCTCGTCCTTCTTCCCGTGTCTTTCGTTAGGATTTAGTACAATATCATTCGAAAGCCACCCAGCAGATTTTACTGGGCGGCTCTTCGGTTCGCCATCGTATCCTTAGAATTCGATGTCATCACCCGGCAGGATATCGCCGTCGACGGATTCGGCCGTTGCCGGAGCGGCGGTCTGTTCTTCTTCAAGTGCTTCGGGTTCTTTGACCGTGACGTAAACCTTGGAGCCCGGGAAGCGCGCAACGATTGCCGCGATATCGGGATCTTGCAGTGCATCCTGCACTAGTTGCTTTTTGATGTTCGCCTCGGCCTCCACCAGCGTCGGCTCGCCTTCGTCGCGGCTGAGGCTGACGATCCAGTGAATGCCGGTCCATTCCTTCAGTTTGACGGCAAGCTCGTTCAGGAGCGTTCCCGGTGCCCCCGGTGTCAGGCTGACGTCGAGCCGGCCGGGCTCCAGCCGCACCGGGCGCACGAAGCTGCGCACCATCGCCTTCAGTTTCGGATCGCGCTTCTGGCTGGCGAGTTCGGCGATGTCGGCCATCGAATTGACCGGAACCAGCGGTTTCGGCGCCTCGGCCGGCTTCTGCTCGATGCGGCCGACCGGAGGAGCATCGGCTTGCGTGTTCGGAACCGAGCGCAGCATGGCGACGGGTGCCGCCGGCGTTGGCCGGGGAGCGGGGGTCTCGACCGCCCGCGCCATGACGTTGCCCTGATAGGAGACGGGGGCTCCGCCGCCATTGCCGTTCGGCGAAGCGGGCACGGGACGCGCGCCGCCATTGCCGTCGGAAAATTCGGCGAGCCTGCGCGCCGCGTCTTCCGGTGCCGGCAGATGCGCGGCGTGCGCCAGCCGGATCAGCACCATTTCGGCAGCACCGGCGGTGCGCGCCGCGCTTTCCGTCTCGGGGATGCCCTTCAGCAGCATCTGCCAGATGCGCGACAGCGCGGTCACTGCCACGCTCTGCGCGAATTCGCTCGCCTTGCCGCGCTCGATTTCGCTCAGCGACGGATCGTCGGCGGCGTCGGGCACATATTTCAGGCGGGTGACGAGATGGGTGAAATCGGCGAGGTCGGTCAGCACGACCACGGGATTGGCGCCGGCCTCGTATTGGCTGTTGAATTCGGCCAGAGCGGCTGCGACATCGCCCTTGATGATGTGATGGAAGAGATCGACGATGCGGGCGCGGTCGGCAAGGCCCAGCATCGAGCGTACGGCATCGGCCGCGACCACGCCGCTGCCATGGGCGATCGCCTGGTCGAGCAGCGACAGGCCGTCACGGGCCGAGCCCTCGGCGGCGCGGGCGATCATGGCGAGCGCTTCCGGCTCCGCCTCGATGCCTTCCTTGGCCGAAATGGTGGTGAACAGCCCGACGAGATCCGACGCGCTGATGCGGCGCAGATCGAAGCGCTGGCAGCGTGACAGCACGGTGATCGGCACCTTGCGGATTTCGGTGGTGGCGAAGATGAACTTCACATGCTCCGGTGGCTCTTCCAGTGTCTTCAGCAGCCCGTTGAAGGCGGCCGTCGACAGCATGTGCACTTCGTCGATGATATAGACCTTGTAGCGCGCCGAAACCGGGCGGTAGCGCACCTGCTCGATGATCTCGCGAATATCGTCGATGCCGGTATGGGAGGCGGCGTCCATCTCGATGACGTCGACATGCCGGCCTTCCATGATCGCCTGGCAATGCTCGCCGGGTTCACGCAGGTCGATTGTGGGACGATCGGTCTCGGCGGTCTTGTAATTGAGCGCGCGCGCCAGGATGCGGGCCGTCGTCGTCTTGCCGACGCCACGCACGCCGGTCAGCATATAGGCCTGGGCGATGCGGCCGGTCTCGAACGCGTTGGTTAGCGTGCGGACCATCGGCTCCTGGCCGACCATCAGGTCGGTGAAATCCTTGGGACGGTATTTGCGGGCCAGCACCCGGTAACCGGTGCCGGTCGAAGCGGCATCTTTTGCTTGTCGCTCGGTGTCGCTCATGGCCCTGCTTATTGCCCGCAGAAAGCCGGGCCTTGCTTTCAAAAAGGGTGGGAGGCTGGCACGATGACCCGTGCCGGGCTCGTTGGGGCTGCTTCCTTCCGGACCTGACCCGGTTGGCGAGTGGCTCGTCCACCACCAACCTCCCGGAGGCACATATCGGCAATATCGTCATCAAAAGCAAGCCAAGGTCAAAAAAAACTGCTAAACATTTGATAAAACACTCTGGAGGACCACCCATTGAAGGAATTTACGCTCGACGAACGTCTGGCGAATGACAGCGTTTCCGTGACGATCACCGGCCTTTGCGACGTGCGCCTGTCGAAGGACAGCCGCTGGCCATGGCTGGTTCTGGTGCCCCGCCGGCCCGGCATCTCGGAAATATTCGAGTTGACACCGCTCGACCAGGTCTTGCTGACCTTCGAGACCAACAAGGTCGCCGATGCCCTGAAGACGGTGACCGGCGCGACAAAAATCAACATCGGGGCTCTTGGAAATATCGTCCGTCAGCTTCATGTTCATGTCATTGCACGGTTCGAGGGGGACGCGAACTGGCCCGGCCCGATCTGGGGCCACGGCAAGGCCGAACCCTATACGGACGAAGACATGAACGACTTCATAGCCAAGCTGCGGGACACGCTGTCACAATGACCTATTCGATCTTCTCTTCCGATGCGCCCCACCCGGAACCCAGCAGCCTCACGGCCTTTGCGGAAAACCAGCTCAACCGGGACGCCGAGCATCGCGACGAGGAGTCGATCCAGCGCGCCCTCTCCAAGGACGGCACGCATATCCTCGCCTTTGCCAGGGACCGGCTGGTTCTGAAACATGACGGGCAGGTGCTCGATCCGCTGTTTGCCCGCTACGAGCTGCAGGAGCTCGATCCCGATTGGGAGGCGGCCGTGCTGCTCGGCTACCGCAAGACCGGCGAGCCGCGGCTGGCCGTGCCGGTACGCATCAATGCCGACGAGCTTGCCAGCCATTACAAGCCGGCCGACATGCGCTCGCTCTGGCGCGAGTTCCTGCTGGAAGGCGAGATCCTCGGCGAGGCGGCGCAGGGCATGAGCCTCCTGCGCTGGAACGGCGACAACCGCTTCTGCGGCCGCTGCGGTTCGGTGATGGAAAGCCGCATCGGCGGCTACAAGCGGGTCTGCACCGCCTGCGAACACATGATCTTCCCGCGCACCGATCCTGTCGTCATCATGCTGACGGTCGACGAGGAGCGGAATCGCTGCCTGCTCGGCCGCAGCCATCATTTCGCGCCGGGCATGTATTCCTGTCTCGCCGGCTTCGTCGAGCCGGGCGAAACCATCGAAAATGCCGTGCGCCGCGAAACCTTCGAGGAGTCCGGCATCCATACCGGCCGCGTGCGCTATCATGCGTCGCAGCCCTGGCCGATGCCGCATTCGCTGATGATCGGCTGCTATGCCGAGGCGAAATCGACGGACATCCATATCGACGCCACCGAGCTCGACGACTGCCGCTGGTTCACGCCGGAAGAGACGCTCGAGATGCTCGACCGCGTCTCGGCCTCCGGCAATACCTCTCCGCCCAAGGGCGCCATCGCCCATCGCCTGATGCGCGACTGGGTGGAGTGGAAGCGATAGGCTTCTTTCCGTCATGGCGCGCTCGGAACGCTTGCTGGCCCTGCTGCAGACGCTGAGGCGCTATCGTCGTCCGGTCAGCGGTGCCGTTCTGGCCGAGGAAACCGGCGTCAGCCTGCGCACGCTCTATCGCGACATCGCCAGCCTTCAGTCGCAGGGTGCCATGATCGAGGGCGAGCCCGGCATCGGCTACGTGCTGAAGCCCGGCTTCATGCTGCCGCCGATGATGTTTTCCCAGGATGAGATCGAGGCGCTGGTGCTCGGCTCCCGCTGGGTGGCGCGCGCAACCGATTCGCGGCTGGCGGCGGCCGGTGCCGATGCGCTCGCCAAGATCGCCGCCGTCCTGCCGGCCGATATGCGCGAGGCGATCGATCAGGCCGCCGTGGTCGTTGCGACGCGGCGCGTGACCGAAGACAAGGCCGACCTCTCCCTGATGCGCAAGGCGATCCATGGCGAACGCATGGTGCAATTGACCTATGGCGACGTCAACGGCGCCATTTCCACCCGGCGGATCTGGCCTTTCGCGCTCGGCTATTTCGACAATGCGCGAATCGTCATGGCATGGTGCGAACTGCGTCAGGATTTTCGCCATTTCCGCGCCGATCGCATCATCGATTTCGCCGTGCTGGAGGCCCGCTACCCGCGCCGTCGCGTGACGCTTGCCAGGGAATGGCATGCGCGCGAGGGCATGCGTCACGATTGATCGATCGGCGATAGGCTGCTGCCAGAAACTGTCAGTATGAGGGGCTATGATCCGTTCCATTCCAACAAGGAGGAGCGTTCATGGAAAGCCCCGTTCTCGTCGCCAAGAAGGACAGGCATGGTTCCGCGGCCGATGTCTACGGCCTGCCCTTCGCGCAGCTTGGGCTGCAGCGTCTCGCTGAGATCGTGCTTCAGTCTTTCGGCCGCCGCCATCCGCGTCTGGATCTCGACGAATCATCCGACTTCCTGAAGCGCGATCTCGGTTTTCTCGACGGTCGCACGCCCTATCGCGAGGACGAGCGCTTCCGATAGCGCAGATAGAAGCATCGCAAACATTCACCGATCACCTCGCCCGCAAGACCTGTCATGGCTTTCCGGGAGCGGGAAAGCATTGCCTTCATATCTCCAAAACCAAGAGGAATATCCCGATGACCAGCCCCAATCTCATCATCTTCTACGTCAAGGACCCCGCCGAGAGCATCCCGTTCTACCGCGATCTGCTCGGCCGCGAACCGGCCGTCGCCGCCCCGAATTTCGCAGCTTTTCCCCTCGACAACGGCTTTACGCTCGGCCTCTGGCGTCGCAGCAGCGTCGAGCCGCAGCCCTCCGCCATCGGCAATCGCGGCGAACTCGCCTTCATGGTCGAGGGCGAAGGGGCGGTGGCGGAGCATTATAAGGATTGGAGGGCCCGCGGCCTGCCGGTCGCCCAGGAACTGACGACGCTGGATTTCGGCCCGACCTTTGTCGTGCTCGACCCGGATGGCCATCGGTTGAGGGTCTGTGAGCCGGATAAGTAAATGGCAGGGTATGTGGCTTTGCCCCTCACCCTAGCCCACCCCCCCCGCAAGCGGGGAGAGGGGGCAACCTTTATATCCGCGTCTAGCTCGTTGGCTGGATGGAAGGCTGTGGGTGCGTCTATCCCCTTCTCCCCGCTTGCGGGGAGAAGGTGGCCGATAGGCCGGATGAGGGGCTTTCGAACTGTGACCCTTAGAGCTGCCCGCGCAGCGGATGCCCCTTGTAGACGCCGAGGATGCGGACCTTCTCGGAGAAGAACCGCAGTTCCTCCAGCGCATGCCGCACATTCTCGTCGTCCGGATGGCCTTCGATGTCGGCGTAGAATTGCGTCGCTACAAAACGGCCGTCGAGCTGGTAGCTTTCCAGCTTCGTCATGTTGATGCCGTTGGTGGCGAAGCCGCCGAGCGCCTTGTAGAGGGCCGCCGGAATGTTGCGGACGTTGAAGACGAAGGTCGTGACGATCTTTTCCTCCGGCGAGCTGCGCTCAGCCCAGCTTTCGTCGCGCGACAATATGACGAAGCGCGTCACGTTGTTCTCGGTATCCTCGACATTTTCGGCGATGATATCGAGCTTGTAGAGATCGGCCGCCAGCCGCGGCGCCAGTGCCGCCATGCTACGGTCGCCGGTTTCCTGCACCAGCTTGGCCGCCCCCGCCGTGTCGCCGGCGATGACCGGCTTCCAGCCATTGGCGCGCACGATCTTGCGGCATTGGCCGAGTGCGTGGATATGGCTGTGCACCGTGCGGATTTCTTCCTTCTTCACGCCCGGCAGCACCATGAGCTGGAAGCGGATCGGCATGAAATATTCGCCGACGATATGCAGGTGCGATTCCGGCAGCATGTGGTGGATGTCGGCGACACGGCCGGCGATCGTGTTCTCGATCGGGATCATGCCGAGATCGGCCTCGCCATTGTCGACGGCGCTGAAGGCATCCTCGAAGGTCTGGCACGGCAGCGGCTCCATGGTCGGGAACATGTCGCGGCTGGCCATGTCAGAATTGGCGCCATAGTCGCCCTGGAAGGAGATCTTGTTGGTCTTGATGGTCATGGGGCTGCCTTTGAGGGGGGATGTCAGCGAGAGGCGCCGGAAAGGATGCGTCGGGCCTTTTCGAGGTCGGCGGCAGTATCGACACCGAGCGGGATCGTGTCAACGATCTCGACATCGATGCGCATGCCGGCTTCCAGCGCCCTGAGCTGCTCCAGCGATTCGCGCAGTTCCAGCGGCGAGGGGCCGAGGCTGACGAACCTCTCCAGCGCCGCGCGGCGATAGGTGTAGAGGCCGATATGATGATAGAGCGGGCCTTTGCCGTAGGGCGCGGTGGCGCGGGTGAAATAGAGCGCCCGCAGGCGGCTGTCGGAAACAGCCGAGCCGACGACCTTGACGACGCTCGGCAGGGTCTTTTCTTCCTCGTCCTTGATCTCGACGGTCAAAGTCCCGATGTCGACGGCAGGGTTGTCGAGCGGACGCAGGGCCGCATGTATGGTCTTCGGATCGATGGTCGGCAGGTCGCCCTGGACATTGACGATGAACTCGACCCGTCCATCAGGGTCGACGGCCTGCAGCGCCTCGTGGATGCGATCGGAGCCGGATTGATGATCCCCGCGGGTCATCACCACCTCGAAGCCGGCATTGGCGACGGCGGCATAGGTATCCTGATGATCGACGGCGACGACGATGCGACCGATCGCCGCCTCGCGCGCGCGCTTGGCAACCTGTACGATCATGGGCAGGCCGCAAATATCGGCGAGCGGCTTGCCCGGCAGGCGGGTGGAGGCCATCCGGGCCGGAATGAGTACCAGCGTCTTGTCTAAGTTGGAATCTGTCATCGTTGGGCCTTCTATTCTCGCCGTAAAAGTGTCAAAAGGTCTCATGGTGGAGACCGTTTACAGAGTTGCAAGAAACAGCCAAAAGACATAGGTTTCGCGCGAATTCAAGATGGGCCGGCAGTCGCTGCCGGAGGCGAGGGGAGCATAGCAGATGAATTCATCCTACGTGAACATGGGTGTCGGGGCACTTCTGGCCACGCTTTTCGTGCTGAAGTCCGTGTCGCTCGCGTCAGGATATATTTTCCATTCGGAGACGCCGGAAAAGCCCGGTTTCGAAATCGTCGCCGCTGAGGAGCCGGCCGCCGGTGCCGGCGGCAAGGCCGCCGAGGCGAAGGAAACGCCGATCGCGCAATTGCTGCAGACCGCCGATGCCAAGGCCGGCGAAGCGATCTTCAAGAAGTGTCAGGCCTGTCATTCCGGAGAGAAGGGCGGGCCGAACAAGGTCGGCCCGGATCTCTGGGGTCTCGTCGACCGTCCGGTTGCCGAGCATGAGGGCTTCGCCTATTCGGCCGCGATCAAGGATTTTTCCAAGGGCGGCTCGGAGAAGTGGACTTACGACCACATCTATCACTTCGTAGCGGCGCCGAAGAAATTCATCCCCGGAACGGCCATGGGCTTTGCCGGCCTGCCGAAGGAAAAGGATCGCGCCGACCTGATCGCCTATCTGCGCACGCTGGCCGATACGCCGGTGCCGCTGCCCGATCCGAACGCAGCACCCGCAGCGACGAACTGAGCCTGCTTTCAGCGGAGGTTTACCGGAACCCGGCCTTTCGGCCGGGTTTTTCGTGCCAAGAGTCCTGATGCAGTTCCGGACGGGAAACCGCCGCGCACTTTTGCTGGAATTGCTCCCTGGGTCAGCTCGAATGCCGGCGCGACCGCGTTCTCTGGTCGAGATCATAGACCTTCAGCCCGTCCTCGGCGCTCGGCGGCACCCGCCAGTCCTCGGCGTTCAGCGCCTTGCGGGCATCGTGCCGGCCGGCTTCCCAGTGCTCGTGCATCGACAGTGCCGAAAATTCGTAATCCTTGGAATGCGAGCGGAACTGCTTGTTGCGGTAGATCAGGTGGATGATGGTGACGCTGTATTCGGAGCAATGGTCCCGGAGTTTCTGGATGGCGGGGTCCGCCTTCGCCTCGTCCGGCAGCCGGGCATAGAGTTCCGCGATGCTGCGCCGCAGACGGTGGCGCTCGAGGAAGAGATCGGTGTTGAGCCGGGTACGGCTGGAATAGGTGATATCCTTGCGCCGCTCTTCCACCTCTTCGAGATCCTGCGGCAGCGGGCCGACGGCGCTGAAGAGGTCGACCTGGAAGACCACCGTGTCGATCGCCGCACCGTTTCGGAGCACATAGGTCAGCGGCGTGTTCGAGACCAGGCCACCGTCCCAGTAATATTCATTGCCGATCTTGATCGCCGGAAAGCCCGGCGGCAGGGCGCCGCTTGCCATGACATGCTCGGGGCCGATCTCGATATCGTGATTGTCGAAGAAGGCGAAATTGCCGGTGCGGACATTGACGGCGCCGAGGCTGAGGCGGACGGGGCCGTGATTGATGCGATCGAAATCGACATGGTCGAGCAAGGTCTGGCGCAGCTGCCCGGTGTCGTAGATGCTGGTGGCGCCGGCCGACCCGCGCGCCTGGAACCAGCTGGGGATCTGCCAGGGCGAAAAGAAGCCGGGCACGCCGAAGGCCGAGACCCACCAGCTGCTGACCGTGCGGTAGAAAGGATTGGTTTCGCGCCGCTTCTCCATCAGGAGATCGACCGGCATCTGCACGCTCACCTTGTTCCAGAAGGAGCGCAGCTTCTCCAGCCGCTCGCCCGGCACGTTGCCGGCCATGATCGCGGCGTTGATGGCGCCGATCGAGATGCCGGCGATCCAGTCCGGCTCGATATTATGCTCTCTCAGCGCTTCGAAGGCGCCGGCCTGATAGGAGCCGAGCGCGCCGCCGCCCTGGAGCACGAAGACTTTCTGCGCATAGGCCGAAGCGGGATTGGTGGCGAGGGGAGCTGCAATATTCATGGTTCCATCCTTTGCTGCGCTCCATCCTTAACGGCGGCTATGCGCAAATATATGACCATTTTCCTGCCTGCTTCTCCAAAAGGGTGGAGATAGAGTATCGCGGTCTTTGCCGGCCCTGGCTCACCCAAAGTGGGCTGTCTTCTAGCCGAGCAGATAGGCCCAGACCGACACAGAGAAGGCGCCGAGCGCCGTCGTCAGCGTGATCGTCGATGCGGCGAGACTGTGACCGACGCCGAAGCGATTGGCAATCAGCCAGGCATTCACGCCGGTCGGGACGGCGGCGGTCAGCACGAGGGCCGCTCGCCATTGCGGATTGAGGCCGAGGAGATAGCCGGCCGCCAGCACGCAGGCGGGCAGCAGCACCAGTTTGAAGGCCGCAGTGACGCTGGCGATGCCGAGATTGCCGGAAACGCCGTATTGCCTGAGCGCCATGCCGAGTGAAATCAGCGCCGCCGGGCCGGCAATATTGGCGATGTTGTCGACCACGGTTCCGAGCGTTGCCGGCAGCGGAATGCCGGCCAGATGCACGACAAGTCCGCACAGGAGGCCGATGACCAGAGGATTGCGGATGAGATTCCTGCCGACCTGCGTCAGCAGTTCGCCCATGCTGCGGCCGGCGCCGCCGTTTTCCCGGCGCTCGGCCTGCTCCATCAGCAGCGTGCCGGCGATCATCATGGTCGGCAGGTGCACGGCGATCAGGATCGACATCGCCATGATGCCCTCCGGCCCGACCGTGCGCCCCACCAGCGGCAGGCCGATGAAGATGGTATTGGCAAAGGCGGAGGAGACGCCGGCGAGCACGCCGATGCGCGCATCCCGTCCGAACAGCCGCGTCGCGGCCAGATGTCCAGCCGTCCAGGTGACGGCGACACCCGCGAAATAGGCAATCCACAGCCGGAACGGCGAGGTCCCGCGAAAATCCGCTTCCGCGATGGTCCGGAACAGCAGCAGCGGCACGGCGATCTTGAAGACGAATTCGCTCATCGCCTCGCCGACGCTGGCCGTCAATACGCCGGTGCGAACGATCACCCAGCCAACGAGAATCAGCAGGAAGACCGGCAGGACATCGGAAAAGATTTCGGACATGCCACGCGTGGAGTGTGAGGGGCGGGAGAAGCGAACTGACCCGCAAGTTGTACCAGCTTGACGTATCGTGGAAAGCTGAAAAGCGGAGAAGCGCAAAAAAAGCGGGCTCGGCCCGCTTTTCCGCTTCCGGTCCCGCCGGAATCCTCCCGGTGCACAGGCCGCCAGTTCATCCGTGGTCGGCGCGCGTACCGGTGAGGCGGAAGGTATCATACCTTCCGAGACTGACCGTGAATGCCGTATCGACGTTCTCCGCCAGTCGCTTGATAAGCATTTACAGATGGAAAGTGACAGGCAAATGACTGATCGGGATTTAGTTGCTGACAGGGGCGCGGATTTTTCTTTCAAACTTCCGAAAAACCGATAATACCGATTACCGGCTATCACCAATACTGGGACCTCCTTATCGATGACTCGTTTCGATGTACTGACCGTTGGCAATGCTATCGTCGACATTATCGCGCGCTGCGATGATCAGTTCCTGATCGACAACAAAATCACCAAGGCCGCCATGAACCTCATCGATGCCGAGCGGGCGGAGCTGCTCTATTCGCGCATGGGGCCGGCGCTCGAAGCGTCCGGCGGCAGCGCTGGAAACACGGCCGCGGGCGTGGCGAATTTCGGCGGCAAGGCCGCCTATTTCGGCAAGGTCGCCGAAGATCAGCTCGGTGAGATCTTCGCCCACGACATCCGCGCCCAGGGCGTCCATTACGAAACCAAGCCGAAGGGCAAGTTTCCGCCGACGGCGCGCTCGATGATCTTCGTCACCGAGGACGGCGAGCGCTCGATGAACACCTATCTCGGCGCCTGCGTCGAACTCGGGCCGGAAGATGTCGAGCCCGATGTCGTCGCCGAGTCCAAGGTCACCTATTTCGAGGGCTATCTCTGGGACCCGCCGCGCGCCAAGGAAGCGATCCGCGACTGCGCGCGTATCGCCCATGCCCATGGCCGGGAAATGTCGATGACGCTGTCCGACAGCTTCTGCGTCGGCCGCTATCGTGACGAATTCCTCGATCTGATGCGTTCAGGCACGGTCGATATCGTCTTCGCCAATCGCGACGAGGCCCTGTCGCTGTACGAGACCGACGATTTCGACAAGGCGCTGGATCTGATATCAGCCGATTGCAAGATCGCCGCCGTGACGACAGGCAAGGACGGCGCCGTCATCGTGCGCGGCAACGAACGCCATGTCGTCGACGCCCATCCGATCGAGGAGCGTGTCGATACCACAGGCGCCGGCGATCTCTTCGCCGCCGGTTTCCTCTTCGGCTATACCCAGGGCCGCAGTCTCGAAGATTGCGCCAAGCTCGGCAACCTCGCCGCCGCAATCGTCATCGAGCAGATCGGGCCGCGGCCGATGAAGTCGCTGTCGGAAGCCGCCAGGGAATTCGGGCTTCTCTAAAGATCTGTTCGTGCTTGCAATCGAATCGAAACCGCCCGCAACAGATCGTCGCGGGCGGTTTTTTGTCGGGCTGCAGGGGGCTATCGCTTACTTGAAGGCTTCGCCCGGATAGGCGCCCCAGATCTCGGATTGCGCGACCCAGCCTTCGGTGCCGTCGGCGGTCGCCAGGCACCAGTCGCCGGTGCATTCGCGGATGTTCATCATCACGCCCGGCTGGAGCTTGGCGATGACGGTGCCGGACGGTTGGGCATCGCGGCGCATATTGACGAAGACCGCCTTGCCCTTGCCCTTCATCCACGGTGCCGCCAGCGCCGAGCGCTGGCCGGAGAGCAGCGACTGGTTGACCCAGCCTTCGGTGCCGTCGGCGTCGCGCACCCGGCGCCAATTATCGTATTCCTGGATGATCTCGACTGGCAGGCCCTGCTTGAGGTAAAGCCACGAGACGGCATAGTCCGCGCTCGGGCCGACGCGCAGGTTGACGCGCTTCGATTTCAGCGTGACGAAGCGCGGCAGCGGCAGGCCGCTCGGCCCCTTCGCGGCCTGGGCCGCGGCAAGGTCGGCGGTGGCGCCGGCCATCATCAGGCCGATCGCGAAAACAGCGCAGGACTTGAGTACTTTGCCACGCATGGGATTCCCGTTCGCTCATCATGATCAAGGCGCCGTCTGGCTGCCTTTCGCTCCGACCATCGGCAAATCCTGAGATCGCGCCCGCGAGTTTTGTTTGTCTTCGCCTGCGGGTCTGGTAGAAATGCCCGGAACGGGAAAATTATCCTGCTTCTTGGTTAAGAACATCTGAACAAGGCATCCCCGGCCGCCATGACGACGAAGAAAAAACCGAAGGTCTACGTCACGCGCAAACTGCCAGATGCGGTGGAAACCCGCATGCGCGAGCTCTTCGATGCCGAACTGAATATTGACGACAGGCCGCGCACGCAGGCGGAGCTGATCGACGCGGTGCGGACGGTCGATGTGCTGGTGCCGACCGTCACCGACCGCATCGATGCCGCGCTGATCGAGGAGGCCGGGCCGCAGATGAAGCTGATCGCCAGCTTCTCCAACGGCACCGACCATATCGACGTCGAGGCCGCCGCCCGCCGGGGCATCACCGTCACCAACACGCCGAACGTGCTGACCGAGGACACCGCCGACATGACCATGGCGCTGATCCTCGCGGTGCCGCGCCGTCTTGCCGAGGGTGCGCGCGTGCTGACCGACAAGCCCGGCGAATGGGCCGGCTGGTCGCCCACCTGGATGCTCGGCCGCCGCATTCACGGCAAGCGCATCGGCATTGTCGGCATGGGCCGCATCGGCACCGCCGTCGCCCGCCGCGCCAAGGCGTTCGGCCTGTCGATCCACTATCACAACCGCAAGCGCGTCAGCGCGACAACGGAAGACGAGCTGGAGGCGACCTATTGGGACAGCCTCGACCAGATGCTGGCGCGCGTCGATATCGTCTCCGTCAATTGCCCGTCGACACCCGCGACCTTCCATCTGATCTCGGCGCGGCGCCTGGCACTGCTGCAACCGACCAGCTATATCGTCAACACGGCGCGCGGCGACGTCATCGACGAGACGGCGCTGATCAAGATCCTGCGCGAGGGCAGGATCGCCGGTGCTGGCCTCGACGTCTTCGAAAACGAGCCGGCCGTCAATCCGAAGCTGGTGAAGCTCGCCAATGAGGGCAAGGTGGTGCTGTTGCCGCATATGAGCTCGGCCACCCTAGAAAGCCGCATCGACATGGGCGACAAGGTCATCATCAACATCCGCACCTTCATCGACGGTCATCGCCCGCCGAACCGGGTCTTGCCGTTCCGCTGAGCCGGGCCGCGGCTGCGTCCGTCGTCGGATATTTCCAGGTCGAAAACGACCGAAGCGTAAAATCATGTGCTATACTTGCGGCCTGTCAAACGGATGACGGGTGATGACGATGCTGGAAACCGACAAGGTGTTCGCCGGCTCGATTCCGGAAAACTACGACCGCTACATGGTGCCGTTGATTTTCGAGCCGTTTGCCGCGGATCTTGCGCAACGAGCAGCCTCCCTGGCACCAGGCGCCGTGTTGGAAATCGCCGCGGGCACCGGGGTCGTCACCCGTGCCTTGGCGCCGAAACTGGCGCCCGAAACACGCTATGTCGTCACCGACCTCAACCAGCCGATGCTCGACTATGCGGCGACGCGACAGGCTGCCGACAGCCGCATCCAATGGCGCCAGGCGGATGCTTTGGCCCTGCCGTTCGAAGATGCCGCCTTCGATCTCGCCTTCTGTCAGTTCGGCGCGATGTTCTTTCCCGACCGCGTGCTGGCCTATCGCGAAGCAAAGCGGGTCCTGAAGCCCGGAGGACATTTTCTGTTCAACGTGTGGGATCGCATCGGGGAGAATATATTCGCGGACGATGTGACGAATGCGCTCGCCGAGATCTTTCCCGACGATCCGCCGCGCTTTCTGGCACGCACGCCGCACGGCTATCACGACACGGACCTCATCCGCCGCGAGCTGGAGGAGGCAGGCTTCTCCCATGTGACGATCGAAACGAGAGCCGAACAAAGCCGCGCATCCTCGCCATACATTCCAGCGATCGCCTATTGTCAGGGAACGCTTCTGCGCAACGAAATCGAGACCAGGGAAGCGGGAAAACTGCAAGCGGCGACCGACCACGCCGCATCCGCGATTGCAGAAAGACATGGCAACGGCGCGGTTGCCGCCAAAATTCAGGCGCATGTCATCATGGCCGCAGCCTAGATCAGAGCCTTGCGCATCTCGATCGACGTGGTGCGGTCGAAGCCGGCATGGCGGTTCTCGGCGGTCTTGCGGAAGCCCCAGGCGGCGAAGGTGGCATGATTGCCGGTCAGCTCGATCCGTGTTTCCAGCCGCAATGTGCCAAGACCACGCTCTCGCGCGGTTTCCTCGGCGAGTGCCAGCAGGCGCTTGCCGATCCCCTTGCCCTGCGCAGCCGGCAGGACGGCCAGCTTGCCGACATAGAGGCTTTCCGGCTCCGGGCGGCAGAACACGCAGCCGGCTAATCGATGTTCGTCCAGCGCGGCAAAGCCGATTTCGATCCTTGCCTTTTCCCTGAGCGATTGCGGCGTCAGCGACAGGGCCGAGGAGGGCGGATCGATCAGTCCGTCCATATAGGCGAAGGAGGCGAGGATGAGCGCGAGCAGTTCGTCCCAGCGCTCGAAGCGCTCATCAAGGCGTTGCAGGGTGATTTCGCTCATTCGGCGGCGGCTTTGGCGCGTTTGCGGCGGTAGCGGATGGTGTCGAAACGGGCGGCGAGCCCGTCATAGAGCAGCAGCCGGCCGATCAGCGGTTCACCGATGCCGGTGATCAGCTTGATCGCCTCCATCGCCATCAGCGTGCCGATGACGCCGGTCAGCGCGCCGATGATACCGGTCTCGGCGCAGGCGGGAACGAGCCCCTCGGGCGGGCGCGTCGGGAAGAGGTCGCGATAGCCGGGATTCGCCGTGCCGTCCGCATTGGTCTCATAGGGTTTCAGCGTCGTCACCGATCCGTCGAAACGGCCGACCGCGCCGGTCACCAGCGGCAGGCGGGCGAGCTCCGCCGCATCGGCGGCGGCATAGCGGGTGTCGAAGTTATCGGAGCCGTCGACGACGAGGTTGAAGCCCGCGAGGTGCCGTGCTGCGGTCTCCGTCGAAAACCGTTCCTCGAAGCGAATCACGCGCACATGCGGGTTGAGCCTGGCGATGGCATCGGCTGCACTTTGCGTCTTCAGATCGCCGATGGTGCCGGTGTCATGAATCACCTGCCGCTGCAGATTGGAGAGCGAAACCCGGTCGTCATCGGCAATGCCGATCGTGCCGATGCCGGCTGCGGCGAGATATTGCAGCACCGGCGCGCCGAGCCCGCCGGCGCCAATCACCAGAACGCGCGCCGCCTTCAATTTCTGCTGGCCCGCGCCGCCCACTTCGGGAAGCAGGATGTGACGCTGATAACGGGCGATTTCGTCTGGGGTCAAAGGGTCCATGGCGATGATTGTATCATGCTCCGCGGAAAATGCGCCGCTACGATTTCGTAATGCCGCCATGCGCGACGGTGAAGAATTGCGCCCGTTCGCCGAGTGCGGAGAACATTGCCTTGTCGGTGCCGGTCATGAAGGCCTGGCCGCCGAGCGTGTCGATCAGGTCGAAGAGGGCGGCGCGTCGGCCTTCGTCGAGATGCGCGGCGATTTCGTCGAGCAGAAGGATGGGCGCATGGCCCGTGAGATTGCCGACGAGGCGAGCATGGGCGAGGATGAGGCCGACCAGCAGCGCCTTCTGCTCGCCCGTCGAGCAGCGCTCCGCTTCCATGTCCTTCTCGCGATGGCGCACCAGGAGATCCGCGCGGTGCGGTCCGTCCAGCGTGCGCCCGGCGGCCGCGTCGCGATAGCGGCCTTCGCGCAGCATGGCGGCGTAGGTATCCTCGAGATCGACGGCCGGCCGGTCGAATTGTCCGTCGAGAAAGCCGGATAGTTCGAGCGCCGCCGAGGGAAAGGGCGTCGCCTCGCGCGTCTCGGCGATCAGCCGCGACAGAAGGCCGAGCATTTCCTGCCGTGCCAGCGCCATGGCGATGCCGAGGCTTGCCATCTGTTCCTCGATTCCGGCGAGCCAGGACGGATCGAATCGGCCCTCCGAAAGCAATTTGTTGCGGCTGCGCATGGCGCGCTCGAAATCGCTGGCGCGGCGGCCATGCGCCGGATCGAGCGACAGCACCAGCCGGTCGAGGAAGCGGCGGCGCTCGGAGGAGCCGCCGGTAAACAGCCCATCCATGGCCGGCGTCAGCCAAAGCACCCGCAGATGGTCGGTCAGTTCGTCGACGGTCTTGGCCGGCGTGCCGTTGATCCTGAGCTTGCGCGCCGTCGTCTCGTCGGTGGCATCGACGCCGGTACCGATCTCGACGCTGTCTTCCATGCCCTCAAGCTCGGCGAAGATCGAAAAGCCGTTGGGCGCCCCGACACGGACGACATCCGCATAGGCCGCCCGCCGCAGACCGCGCCCTGGTGACAGGAAGGAGACCGCCTCCATCAGATTGGTCTTGCCGGCGCCGTTGTCGCCGGTCAGCACCACATGCCGCTCGTCAAGCGTAAGCGCCGCCGCCGCATAATTGCGGAAGTCGGTCAGCTTCAGTCGCGAGATGAAAACCTTGTGTGGCATCGGACATCCGGATTCTGAAAGCATGTCGCGCAAAAGTGTGCAGCGGTTTTGCGAGAACGACATGCGCAACATCAAAGACCTAAAGCGCATAAAGCGAATCTGAAAGATCGCGACGCGCTTTAATCGATGGGCGAGGGGTATGCCGAAGCAGGGCTCAGCGCAAGGATATTGGGAAAAATCGGGGCCGCCTCGATGCTTCGAGGCCCTGTCGCGTTGCGCCAAGGCACCTCGGCATGAGTGGGAGAGCTTGCCGCAGTTCCTTGATGGCAATGAAACGGCGGCGTCCGTGGCCACCCTCGTCCTTCGACGGGCTCAGGATGAGGGTGGAGTGAACTGCAGGCCCGCGGTGGAATGTGACGCTGCAGGCCGGATGAGAGGATGAGCCCTCACGCTGAGGAGGCCCGCAGGGCCGTCTCGAAGCACGAGGGCGGGTGATTCGCCCATCAAAACAAAAAACCGGCCGAATCACCGGCCGGTTTTTGCAAAAGCGATGTGATTCGCCACTCAGTCGCTGAACGTGTCGAAGAAATCCTTCATGCGGGCAAAGAAGCCCGTCGATTCGGGATTGTTGTCCTTCGAGGAGATCTGTTCGAATTCCTGCAGCAATTCGCGCTGGCGCTTGGTCAGCTTCTGCGGCGTTTCGATCTGGATCTGGATATAGAGATCGCCGACCTGGCTCGAGCGCAGCACCGGCATGCCCTTGCCCTTCAGGCGGAACTGCTTGCCGACCTGCGTGCCTTCGGGAACGGTGACGCGCGATTTCGTGCCGTCGAGGGTGGCAACGTCGAAGGTGCCGCCGAGGGCGGCCGTCGTCATCGAGATCGGCACGGCGCAATAGAGATCGGCGCCGTCGCGCTGGAAGAATTCATGCGGCTTGACGGACAGGAAGATGTAGAGATCGCCCGACGGTCCGCCGCGCAGGCCGGCTTCGCCTTCGCCCTGCAGGCGGATGCGCGTACCGTCCTCGATGCCCGAGGGAATGTTGACCGAGAGCGAACGCTCCTCGGTGATGCGGCCCTGGCCATGGCATTTGCCGCAGGGGTCGGGAATGATCTGGCCGCGGCCGTGGCACGTCGGACAGGTGCGTTCGACCGAGAAGAAACCCTGAGCGGCGCGCACCCGGCCCGAACCCTGGCAGGTGCCGCAGGTCTTCGGCTGCGTGCCCGGCTTGGCGCCGGATCCGGAGCAGACGTCGCAGGTGATCGAGGTCGGCACGCGGATCTGCGCTGTCTTGCCGGCAAAGGCTTCCTCGAGCGAGATTTCCATATTGTAGCGAAGATCGGCGCCGCGTTCGCGACCGCCGGAGGAGCGAGCGCGTCCGCGTCCGCCGCCCATCATCTCGCCGAAAATATCTTCGAAAATATCGGAGAAACCGCCGCCGCCAAAGCCGCCGCCGCCGAAACCACCGCCGCCCATGCCACCATGCTCGAAGGCGGCGTGGCCGTAACGGTCATAGGCGGCCCGCTTCTGCGGGTCCTTGAGCGTCTCGTAGGCCTCGTTGATTTCCTTGAACTTGCGCTCGGCGTCCTTGTCGTCCGGGTTCTTGTCCGGATGAAATTGCATTGCCAGCTTGCGAAAAGCGCTCTTGAGCTCCTTTTCATCCGCCGTTCTGGCGACACCCAGCGTGTCGTAAAAATCCGCTTTTGCCATTAACGATAAGACCCCGGAAATGGATTTCCGGCTGCCAGAAGGCAGCCGGAGCTAAGTTTCCGCAAAACCATCAAGGTTCGCGCTTATGCAGACCGCTTGCGGTCGTCCTCGTCCTTGATTTCCTCGTAGTCGGCATCGACGACGTCGTCCTTGCCGCCTGCCGAGGCATCAGCCGAGGGGGCTTCCGCCTGCTGGGCCTCATAAATGGCCTGGCCGAGTTTCATGGATACTTCCATGAGCGTCTGGGTCTTGGCCTTGATGTCTTCGGCGTCCGGCTCGGAAGCCTCGGTCGCCGTCTTCAGCGCTGCGATCGCGTCGCTGATCGCGTTGCGATCGGCTTCCGTGACCTTGTCGCCATAATCCTTCAGCGACTTTTCGCTGGAGTGGATCAGGCTTTCGGCCTGGTTCTTGGCTTCGACACCCTCACGGCGCTTCTTGTCTTCGGCAGCATGGGCTTCTGCATCCTTGACCATCTTCTCGATGTCGGCGTCGGAGAGACCGCCGGAAGCCTGGATGCGGATCTGCTGTTCCTTGCCGGTGCCCTTGTCCTTGGCCGAAACCTGGACGATGCCGTTGGCGTCGATATCGAAGGTGACTTCAATCTGCGGCACGCCGCGCGGTGCCGGCGGCAGGCCGACGAGGTCGAACTGGCCGAGCAGCTTGTTGTCGGCGGCCATTTCGCGCTCGCCCTGCGAGACGCGGATGGTCACGGCCGACTGGTTGTCGTCGGCGGTCGAGAAGGTCTGCGACTTCTTCGTCGGGATCGTCGTGTTGCGTTCGATCAGACGGGTGAAGACGCCGCCCAGCGTTTCGATGCCGAGAGACAGCGGGGTCACGTCGAGGAGCAGGACGTCCTTGACGTCGCCCTGGAGAACGCCGGCCTGGATGGCGGCGCCGAGGGCGACGACTTCATCCGGGTTGACGCCCTTGTGCGGCTCCTTGCCGAACAGCTGCTTGACGACTTCCTGGACCTTCGGCATGCGGCTCATGCCGCCGACGAGAACGACTTCGTCGATCTCGGCAGCCGTGACGCCGGCATCCTTCAGCGCAGCCTTGCAAGGCGCGATGGTGCGCTGGATCAGATCGTCGACCAGGCTTTCCAGCTTGGCGCGGGTCAGCTTCAGCGTCAGGTGCTTCGGGCCGGTGGCGTCTGCCGTGATGAAGGGCAGGTTGATTTCGGTCTGCTGCGCGGACGACAGCTCGATCTTGGCCTTTTCGGCAGCTTCCTTGAGGCGCTGCAGAGCGAGCTTGTCGCCCTTGAGGTCGATGCCGTTGTCCTTCTTGAATTCGGCAACGAGATATTCGACGAGACGCATGTCGAAGTCTTCACCGCCGAGGAAGGTGTCGCCGTTGGTCGACTTCACTTCGAAGACGCCGTCACCGATTTCGAGGATGGAGATATCGAAGGTGCCGCCGCCAAGGTCGTAGACGGCGATGGTCTTGCCGTCCTTCTTGTCGAGGCCGTAGGCGAGCGCAGCCGCCGTCGGCTCGTTGATGATGCGCAGCACTTCAAGACCGGCGATCCTGCCGGCATCCTTGGTTGCCTGGCGCTGTGCGTCGTTGAAGTAGGCGGGAACGGTGATGACGGCCTTTTCGACCTTTTCGCCGAGATAGGATTCGGCGGTTTCCTTCATCTTCTGAAGGATCATTGCGGAAATCTGTGCGGGCGAATAGCCCTTGCCCTGTGCCTCGACCCAGGCGTCGCCATTGTCGCCCTTGACGATCTGGAAAGGAACGAGGTGCTTGTCCTTCTCAACGGTCGGATCTTCGTAGCGGCGGCCGATCAGGCGCTTGACGGCGAAGAGGGTGTTGGTGGGGTTGGTGACCGCCTGGCGCTTGGCCGGCTGGCCGACGAGGCGTTCGCCGTCGTCCGTGAAGGCTACCATAGAGGGGGTGGTGCGGGCGCCTTCGGCATTTTCGATCACTTTCGCGTCCTTGCCGTCCATGACGGCGACGCAGGAATTCGTGGTTCCAAGGTCGATACCAATTACTTTTGCCATGTCATTCTCTCCTTGAAGCAAGCTATCGGAACCCCTGTCAGGCATTCCATTGACAGCCCCTTACGGGATGGTCTTGAGGATTGCGCAGCCATGACTGCGGTGATGCCGCGTATATAAGTAGCGGTTTTACTGACTGCAAGGCGGGAAATCACCCGGAATCCAGCAAAACGAATGGTTTGTCGCGCGAATTCAACAGTGCCGCTTTGCGCCTGCGGACCTGGAGAATTGGCGCGACCAGCTATCAGATCAGCCTTGCTTCGGCCATGCAAGCGCCAATCGCGGGAAATGCGGCCTTATCGTCCGAGGATGACATCCAGAAGCGAGCTGCGATGCGGCCTGGCCCTCACCGGCGTCGGACCGGGATCGCCGACGTCGGCGGGCGGGATCATGCCGTTGTCGCTATAGGGGTTGCTGTCGTCCGCGAGGCCGGCGGGCGGCAGATCCTCCGAATCGCCGGCGGCAATCGCCTGATCGATCGTTTGCGGCGGCATCGGCTGCTGCGACGGCCGTTGCTGGACCGTCGGCTGGCCGTGCGGCTGCGCGGCTTCGCCGCCGCCCAGCGCGCCGGAGATGATGGAGCCGATCGTCGTCGGCTGATCCGTACCCGGCGCCGTCTGCGCCATCGGCACGCCGTTGTCGATGATCTGGCCGCCGCCGAAGATCGGCGTCGGCGTCAGGCCCTTGTGGGCGGCGACCATGAATTCCTTCCAGGCCTTGGCCGGCAATCCGCCGCCCGTCACCTTCTTCATCGACTTGCCGTCGTCGTTGCCGAACCAGACCCCCGTGGTCAGGTGGCTGGTGAAGCCGACGAACAGCGCGTCGCGGAAGGATTGCGTCGTGCCGCTCTTGCCGGCGGCCTGCCAGCCGGGAATGCGGGCGGCCTTGCCGGTGCCGAAATTGATGACGCCGGTCATCATCGTGTTCATGTTGGTGACGACGTCGGGGTTCAGGACCCGTGGCGGATTGTCGAAATTCGCCTGGTAGAGCACCTTGCCGTTGGCGGTCGTCACCCTGGTGATGACATGCGGCGTCGCCTTGTAGCCGCCGTTCATGAAGGAAGCATAGGCCGAGGTCAGTTCCAGCAGCGAGACCTCCGACGTGCCGAGCGCGATCGAGGCATTGGCCTGCAGGTCGGATTCGATGCCGAGCCTATGGGCGACCTTGACCACCTGGTCCGGCCCGACTTCCATCGCCAGCTGGGCGGCGATGGTGTTCAGCGAATGGGCGACGGCCGTCGCCAGCGTCACCGGCCCATTGTATTTCTGCTCGTAATTCTCCGGCGCCCAGTTGCCGATCCTGATCGGGGCGTCGTTGCGGATCGAATTCGGCGTCAGGCCCATTTCGAGCGCCGCTGTATAGACGAAGGGCTTGAAGGCCGAGCCCGGCTGGCGCTTGGCGGTGACGGCGCGGTTGAACTGGCTCTGGCCATAGTCCCGGCCGCCGACCAGCGCGCGGATCGCGCCCGTGGCGTCGACGGAGACCAGCGACGCCTGCGAGGCATTGAGTTTCCTGCCGTCCTTGGCGAGCACGTCGTTCAGCGCCTGCTCGGCTTTTTCCTCCAGCGACATGTCGATGGTGGTGTCGACGGTCAGGTCTTCCTTGATGTCGCCGCCGATCAGGCCGGGAAGCTGGCCCATGACCATGTCGGCGACATAGTTTTCCGCGCCGCTCCAATAGCTCTTGGCGCGTGTCGGCGGTTGCGACATCGCCGTCTTGATATCGGCTTCGCTGATATAGCCCTGGTCGCGCATCGCCTGCAGCACCAGCTGGGCGCGGGCTTCGGCGGCGGCCGGATCGCGCGCCGGCGACAGTTTCGACGGTGCCTTGACGAGACCGGCGAGCATGGCCGCCTCGCCGAGGTTGACGTCGCGGGCGGATTTGTTGAAGTAGCGCCGCGCCGCCGCCTCGACGCCATAGGCGTTCGAGCCGAAATAGACACGGTTGAGATACATCGCCAGGATCTGGTCCTTGGTGAACTTGTGCTCCAGCCAGATGGCGAGCAGAACCTCCTGCACCTTGCGCTCCAGCGTGCGCTCCGGCGACAGGAACAGGTTCTTGGCGAGCTGCTGCGTCAGCGTCGAGCCGCCCTGCACGGCATGGCCGGTCAGGATGTTGGTGACGACGGCGCGGCCGAGGCCGATCGGGTCGAAACCGTAATGGGAATAGAAGCGGCGGTCCTCGATGGCGATCAGCGCCTCGGGAATGTAGGGCGACATGTCGCCGAGCGCCAGGGCTTCGCCGCCGGTCGTGCCGCGATTGGCGATGATGCTGCCGTCGAGATCGGCGATCTTGACGTTGGGCGGGCGTTCCGGGATGGCCCAGGTGCTGGCGCTCGGCATGCGCGATCCGTAATAGGCGACCAGCCCGGCCAGGCCGATGCCGGCCCACAGCCCAAGCACGATTGCCCAATAGACCGCCCTGCGGAGAAAGCCGAAGACGCCGCCGCCGGAGCGCCGCTGCTGCTTGCGCCGGCGGCTGGAACGGCGTGGCTTTTCGGCTTTTGGCGCACTGTTGCGCCTGGGGCTTTCACGCTCGGAGGATCGCCCGCCGCCGGCAACGCGTTCTCCGGCGCTGAAGCCGTCGTCATCGGGCTCCCTGCCGCCTGAGAAGGAGGGTTCTATCCTCTGGCCTGATCTGCTCTTGCCTGCCATTGCGGACCGGTCGTGCCCCTGGTTCCTGTGCCGATACTTGCTGCCGAAGCCGCTGGGGCCGTACTCCGCGTCTTTTGGGACGCGCAGGAGCGCAGCCAGCGCCTTGCCGGTGCATAAGTCTGAAAATGATCGCCATTTTCGGGACCCTGCGCCGCCGGCATTCGCTCACGAAATGGTCGTGAAGACGTCGAAGCCCGGCGTTGAACTGTAAATGCGGCGATTTAACGGGGGATTAAGAATATCCCGGCCGGTCATGACGACGACATCCGTCCATTCATGACGGGATGAGGCGGGGAACTTTTGCCGGTTTCGGGCATTATCTTTTTTAACAAAAAAGAGGGCGAGCGCGATGAGTTCACATATTTCGGTAGAAAGCGTTGGCGAAACCAAGCTGCGGGAAGTCTGGAGCATCGAGGATTTCGCGCGGCGCCACAGGATCGGCAAGGAGGAGGAGGTACGGCTGAAAAGGCTGTTCGGCGACTTCGCCACGAAGCAGGAGCTGCTCTCGAACGCGCAGCGGCCACCCCTGTTTCGTTGAGACGACCGGTAAGCCGGCGCGGTGTTCATGAGGTGTTCATCGCGGGATCGCTACAACGGCACTATCTGCTGCGGTGGAGGCTTACCATGTGGAAACGATTTGAACTTTGGCTGGTTGATCTGCTGGACCGGATATTCGGGCTGGAAGAACTCGCACGCCGCGCCGGCTTCTCGGCCGATGACGCCAAGCGTATCGCGCGGGAAAAATAGGCTGGATCGGTTTTCCTTGCCGTTTTCCAAAGTGGTTTCACGCAATGAACATCGCCATGGCGTGAAGCATGACAGAGCCGGGCGGCTGCATATGAACCCGCATCTCCCTTCTCTGATTGTCTCTCGCTTCACCTTCCGTGCTTGCGATGTTCCATATTTTCGAATTGTCTGATTGAGATTATAGTCATTGCACGAAGCCGTCTCGCCGGATGGCTCGGGCACTTGATAGCGCGTGAGGAGGATAATTCATGCGACACATCAAATGGAGCAACCCGATCGAGATCGGCTTCGCTCAAGGCAGCTCCCAGACGGTGACCGGCCCTTCCGAGGCGCTGAATTGCATGGCCAATCTCTGGCCGGATCGGCGCGGTCCGTTTTACGTGGCTGCGAGAAGCGTTTGCCGGGCGGCGATCGACGGGAGGAAGTCTGCCGAGGAAGCCCGCGAGATGTTCATCTCGGCAATGCGCGAGGCGCATCTGAAAGTTCATTGAGGCGGCGCGGCGCCCGGCGCCGCCTGATCGTCAATCCTTCCCGCCGGCGAATGCCGAACCGTTTCGCGCAACCTTGGAACCGGCGCTTCCCCAGAATTACCCCTTCCCTCGGCTGCCGTGTCCCTTCGGTGCAGGGTCGGTCGATTATCGTGAACAAGCCAATGAAAAAGGCCAGCGGCTGTGGAGCCGCTGGCCTTCATCTGTTTCATACCGCCGGGAGTCTTACCGGTTCGAGCCTCTGATCGACATGCGGCAATTCGGCTCCGACGCCGGGCAGGGATCGACATGGTCGGGGCTATAGGGGCCTGGCTGACCGGCGTTCGGGCGATTATTCGGCTGCGGCTGCGGCTGCGGCTGCGGCTGCGGCTGAGGCCGTGGCTGTGCCTGCTGCGGGTCGGGCTGGCGCTGCCGGTTGTCCTGGCGATTGTCGTCGCGACGGCGGTCGGGGCGGCTGCCCCAATCCTGGTTGTTGTCCGGCTGGCGGTTCCAATCGCGATTGCGATCCCTGCGCGGCTGGTTCCAGTCGTCATCATTGTTGCGCCGGTTCCAGTCCCCGTCGGGCTGCTGGCGGCCCCAGTCCTGTTGGTCGTTCCAGTCGCGGTTGCGGTCGGGACGGCGGTCCCAGTTGCGGCCGGATCCGTTATCCCAATCCGATCCGCGATCCCAGCCCTGGCTCGGACGGCGATCGATCCAGCCCGGTCCACGGCGCCAACGGTCGCGGTTGCGGTAGAAATCGCGGTCGCGATAATAGCGGCCCCAATAATCATCGAAATCGAAGGTGATGGTGGGGATGCCGAGTGGGCGGTAATATTGCGGACCGACATAGATGCGGCGCGATTGATAGCTCGCCTGGATATAGCGGCCGGCGACCCAGCCGCGGCCACCGTAGAAACTGACGTCGCACCAGGGCGTTTCGTTGAGGCAGCCATTGATCTCGAGCGGGGCACCGACGGGAATCATGGTGACCGCCGGATATTGCGTGCTCGGGCCGGACCGCATGTTGACATTGGCGGTGGCAAAGCCGGCTGCGGCTTCTGCGAGCGCCGGCAGCGCGACGAATGCGGTCAGCGTGATCGCGGCTAGAAGCTTGTGTCTCATGAATGCTCTCCCTTGCGTGTCGCCAGCGTCACGGATGCGTGCGGCGGCTGCGCCTGTTGTCGCCATCCGTTCTCGCATGGCCGGCAATCGGCTCGACGCGGTTACAGGATTCGGCATGGTCTTACCAGTTTCGATAAGATCAAAGTTGGAGCATGTGCGGGACTTTGGAAGATCCCACGCTATTCCTTCAATCTTTTCCGTGGTTTTAAGCAGATTTGCATGAATGCAGCTTGAACGGAGGCAGGTGATATCCTCAAGGCTCGAATAATTTTTAGGAAGTCTTGCTTAGGATTTTCGGCATTACTGCGGCTCTAAAGCATGTCGTGCAAAAGTGTGCAGCGGTTTTGCGCGAACGACATGCGCTTTATTCAGCGATTGAAATTATCGCGGCGGAACGAATGATGCCCATGGCCTTGAAAACACCGCAATCGCCACCGATATAGATTTCAGTCATGCAGCCGGCGAGTGCGTGGCGCGCTTCAAAGCGAGCCCATTTGCACTTGCTGAGATTGTGAAAGTGGCGTTGACCCCGTGTTAACCTTTCATGGTCACTCTGGCTGCGGTTCCGCCTTCCCTTTGACCACGGATGTACTGGCACTGGCGTGAGGATGGATGACGAAAGGCCGGATTACTCCGGCCTTTTTGTTTTTTGGCTGCTTGGTTTTGGGCTGTCAGGGGCGTGCTTTGCGGAAGCGGAGCGCGCCATTTTATTTTGCCGATCATCCAGGGCGCAAAGAAAAGCCGCCGCAGTTGCCTGCGGCGGCTTTGTCGTAGAGCGAGGCCCGGCAGAGCCGAGCCCTTATTCCCTTAGTTCGCGGCCTTCGCGGCGACCTTGACCGGCTTTGCGACCGGTCCCTTTTCAGCCGGAACATAACCGGCGCCGATCGCAATGTTCAGCGAGATGTAGTCGATCGCGCTCTGCTGGACAGCCTGTGCCAGGCTCTGCTGAGCGCTGGTCACGTTGCGCTGTGCGTCGAGAACGTCGAGCAGCGAGGAGGCACCGTCCTTATAGCTGGCGGTCGAGAGCTGCAGGGCTTCCTGGTAGGACTTCACCTGCGCGCGCAGTGCCGAGACGGTTTGCGCGTCGCGGGAGACGGCCGACAGGGCGTTCTCGACATCCTCGACAGCCGACCGTACCGTCTGCTGCCAGACCACATATTGCTCACGGCTGCTCGATTCAGCGCTCTTGACGTTGGCGCGCAGCGTGCCGCCGTCGAAGATCGGCAGCGTCAGCGACGGACCGAAGGACCAGGAGGTCAGGCCGCCGCTTCTGGACGAGGTATGGATATAGGACGGCGTGATCGCGCCGCTGAGCGTGATCGTCGGGAAGAGCTGCGCTTCCGCCACGCCGATCTGCGCCGTTGCGGCGGCGAGATTACGCTCGGCGACACGGATGTCGGGTCTGTTGCGGATGAGATCGGCCGGGACGCCCGAATTGACGCGGCCGCGGAAGACCGGCTGCTTGCCGCCGCCCTGCATCTGGGCGATTACGGTCGAAGACGGCACGTTCAACAGGGTCGCGATGTGATGGACCGCCTGGCGATAGCTGATCTCGAAGCCAGGAATGGTCGACAGCGTCGAATTGACGAGGCCTTCGGCCTGAACGACGTCGAGACGGGACGCCGCGCCGGCATCGAGCTGGAACTTCGTCAGCGAGAGCGTGTCCCGGCGAGACTTCAGGTTTTCCTGAGCGATCGAGATGAGCGTCTGGTAGTAGCGGGCGTTGACGTAGCTATTCGCCAGATCCTGCAGATAGGTCAGGCGTGCCGTGTCGACGCTGGAATAGGCGGCATCGAGCGAGGCGAGGGCGCCTTCCCGCGCGCGGCGATACTGACCCCAGAGGTCAAGCAGCCAGGAAACTGACGGACCGCCGCTGGTGGTGTTCTCCGTTTCGGTCTGGGTGCGCAGGCTGCCCTTCTGGCCGCTCACGGTGTGGCCGCCGGAGACGCTGAGGTTCGGCAATCCGCCGGCGCCGGCGGTGATGACCGTGGCCTGTGCCTGGTTGATGCGTTCCAGAGCCTGCAGAATGCTCAGGTTCTGGCTGAGGCCCTGGTCTGCAAATGCATTCAGTCTCGAGTCGCCGAAGGCAGTCCACCATTTCGAACCGGCGACGTCGCCGTTGATCTTCGTACCGCCCTCAGAGAATTTGGCCGGGAGAGGCATTTCCGGTGGCTTATGATCGGGGCCGCTGACGCAGCCTGCCAGCAAAAGCAGCAGGGCGGGGGCGGCAGTACGAATGGAAACCATCACATTATCCCACAATTCAATCTACGTGATCACTATCTTACAAGGCCTGTGTGGCCCCATATGTGTCGGCGCTCCTGCCTACGCATTACAAAAATGAACCGAAGCGGTCGGCGCCAATCTATCAACGAGTTTTGCAATAGCACAGTGCCTTTTGCCATTTCTCGTCGGCGAACATATGTGGGATCGTGCCAAATATCAGGGTCTGGGTAAAAAAATTATAAAGTGTTGCAAAAAACATACCCTCCGATTGCCACCTGAGGCGGTGCGCAAAGCGGGTTTTTGTCGCCGTTGCAACTTTCGGTCGGCTCCCGGCCTGCGATTTCCGGCCGGGAAACCGTGCGGCAATCCTTACGGGAAGTAGCGCTCGAGACTTGCGCGAACCCGGTCGCGCGGTGTTGCGTCGCGGTCATCAGGCACGAAAGGCGTTGCCGTGATCGCTTCGTAAGCGCGGATATACACTTTCGACGTCTGTTCGATGAGGTCGAGAGGGATCTCCGGAATCTCGTCCTTATAGGGATCGCAGCGCTCGGTCACCCAAGCGCGCACGAAATCCTTGTCGAAGCTTTCCGGCCGCTCGCCCCTGTCGAAGCGCTCCTGATAGCTGTCGGCCAGCCAGTAACGGCTGCTGTCCGGCGTATGGATCTCGTCGGCCAGGATGATGGCGCCGGTTTCGTCGGTGCCGAATTCATATTTGGTATCGACGAGGATCAGTCCGCGCTTGCGGGCCATCTCCTGCCCGCGGGCGAAGAGGGCAAGCGCGTAACGCGACAAGGTCTGCCACTGTTCCTGCGTCAGCAGCCCTTGCTCGACGATTTGCGCCGGCGTCAGCGGTTCGTCATGGCCGCCGTCGAATTCCTTGCTGGTCGGCGTGATGATCGGCTCGGGCAGGATCTGGTTGTCGCGCATGCCATCCGGCAGGGTGATGCCGTACATCTCGCGCTCACCCTTCTTATAGAGTGTCAGGATCGAGGTGCCGGTCGTGCCCGCGAGGTAGCCGCGCACGACGATCTCCACCGGCAGGATGGTGAGCCGCTTGCCGACCACGACGTTCGGGTCCGGATAGGCGATGACATGGTTCGGGCAGATATCCTTGGTCGCCTCGAACCAGTAGCGCGCCGTCTGCGTCAGCACCTGGCCCTTGTAGGGGATGCAGGTGAGGATACGGTCGAAGGCGCTCAACCGGTCGGTGCTGATGATGATGCGGCTGCCATCCGGCAGATCGTAGTTCTCGCGCACCTTGCCGCGATAATAGTTCGGCAGTTCCGGAAAATGGGCTTCGGAGAGAATTCGCAATACGGTCACCAGCAGGCTCATGCATCCGCCCCGGCGGACGCTTCTTGACTGGACCCTTAGCGCATAATGCCGCAAATCGGAATCGATTTTCGGCAGGCATCGCCCATCCTTCCCTATGGAAAGAGCCTCCGCTCCCAGATTCAAGCCGGTCTGCGCCAGCCGCCATTTTCGGTCTTTTCCAGGATCGGAGTCGAAAACACGCCGACGATCCGCGCGCTCCATGGCTTTCCGCCGGCATCGACACGCTCGCGCCAGCGGTCGGATTGCAGCATGGCGGCGCCGATGATCACCGGTTCGATGCCGCAGGCGGTCAAGAGTTCCAGCCCGGAGGCGATCGAGGCGCCGCTTGAGATCACATCGTCGATCAGCGCCACCCGCCGGCCCTGCAGCAACGGCAGCATGCGCGGATCGATATAGAGCCGCTTTTGCTGCTCGGGCGTGGTGATGGAGGACAGCGACACCGACAGTTCCTCGCGATACCAGAACTTGCGCGAGGTCCCGAGGGGAACATAGCGCTCATGGCCGAGCGCGCGGGCGGTCGCGCTCGCCAGCGTCAGCCCCAGGGTCGGCAGCCCGGCAACCACCTCGACGTCATGGGCCGCGATCCGAGCGGCCAGCGCTTCGGCCAAGGCTTCCTGCACCGAAAAGCTCGCCTGATTGACGATCAGCGACGCCAGCGCATGCTCGCCATCGGCCAGCACGCGGATCGGCAGGCGCAACTGCCGCCCGTCGGGCAGTTCCGCCACGTAGAAATCCCGGAATTCGCCGGATGTCTCGAAGCTGCGCGGCGGATCGAAGGACTGCCAGAAATCATGGGGCTGCATTGCGTCCCGCCTTGGCTGCGTTACGTCCGTTCCTGTCCATGCCGGCGCGCCGGTAGAGCCCGGCAACCTCCGCGTCGCTCAAGGCCCTGACCGCGCCTTTCGCCAGATCGCCGAGCACGATATCGCCAAAGGCGACACGCACCAGGCGCAGGCATTCGACGTCGAGCACCTCCAGCATCCGGCGGATCTGCCGATTGCGGCCCTCGCGAAGCTCGACCTCGATCCAGCCGCCGCGTTCACCGCTGCGCAGCGGACGGGCTGCGGTTGCGGTCAGAAGCTCGCCGTCATCGATGATGCCGCTCTCCATCCGCTCCAGCAATTCCTGGTCCATGATCGGCTTGACCTGCACATGATAGGTCTTGGCGACATGCGTGATCGGATCCAGCAAGGCCTGCGCCAGCACCGTGTCGTTGGTGAAGAGAAGCAGTCCTTCGCTGGCCTTGTCCAGCCGGCCGACCGGCGCGAGATGCCGGGCGTCGATCTCCCTCAAGCAGTCATAGACTGTCGGGCGGCCTTCGGGATCGTCGCGCGTCGTCACCAATCCGCGCGGCTTGTTCAGCATGAAATAGAGCTTCTTCTCGGCGGCTATGGCAGCGCCGTCGACGGCAATCCGCGCGCGGTCGAGATCGATCCAGGCGGCGGGATCGACGATCCGGCGCCCGTCGACCGTGACGCGGCCGGCCGCAATCAGCGCCTCCGCCTGGGTGCGCGAGCAATAGCCGAGCTTCGACAGCGCGCGCGGCAGGGTCACGCGCTTGCCGTCGACCGCCTCGCGGCTTTTCGCCGTCTTGCCCGATCTTTGCGGAGAATGCCTCTGGCCCACGCCTTGCCCCATGCCTGTATGACGATCGCCGGCGCGCGCCGGCCATTGCCCATCCTTTCGCATGAGCGCGGCTGCGAAGCAAATCGTCATGGCTGGGGGGGGAGGACGGGCATCGAGGTGAATAGGCAGGGCTCGCGCCTGGTCGACACGAACCCTGCCGGGAGTCCGGAGCGGCGATGGGTCGGTAGGGCGACGTCGGGGTCGTTGTCGCCTTTGCTCCGGAGGGACGACCGCAAGCTGCCCTGCTTCTGTTGCCGGGATTTTTCAAGGAAGCGGAAATTTGTTACAGTTTGTAACGCCGGCCGTTTCCTTATTGTCAAAGCCGCCCTTTGCCTCGCATGGATGAGCCATGGTTTCCGCATCGCTTCTTCTGGTCGAGGACGACCGCGAAATAAGGGCACTCCTCGAGGAGTTCCTGAGCCGTGAGGGTTTTGCCGTCGAGGCGGCCGACAGTGCCGCCGCCATGGACCGCGCGCTTGCCAGGGGCTTTCCCGATCTCATCATTCTCGACCTGATGCTGCCCGGCGAGGACGGCCTGTCGGCCTGCCGCCGCATTCGCGCCCGCAGCCGCGTGCCGATCCTGATGCTGACGGCGAAATCCGAGGATATCGACCGCATTCTCGGCCTGGAGATGGGCGCCGACGATTACCTCGGCAAGCCCTTCAACCCGCGTGAATTGCTGGCGCGCATCCGCGCCATCCTGAGACGGGTCGGCCCCGAGCGCGTCGAGGAAATCGATCTCCCGCGCCGGCGCAAGAGCTTTGCCGGTCTCGTCGTCGATCTCGACGGCCGGGCGATCGAGGTCGAGGGCGAAGGCCCGGTGCGCCTGACCACGGCCGAGTTCGACCTGCTTGTCTGCTTCCTCGAGCGGCCGCGCCGGGTGCTGTCGCGTGACCAGCTGCTCGACTGGACACGCGGCCGCGGTGCCGACCCCTTCGACCGCACCATCGATGTCACCGTCTCGCGCCTGCGCACCAAGCTCGCGCATTATCTGCCAGATGGCACGCAGATCATCACGACAGTGCGCAATGCCGGTTATCTCCTGACCGCGGATGTAAGGGATGTGTGAGCGATGATGAAACTCGGCCTCGTGTCCCGCATCATCATGATCGTTGCCGTGGCGCTGTCGGTCATCCAGCTGGCCGCTTTTGTCGCCGTCGGCTGGAAGACGGATGCGCCGATGGGCTCGCGCCTGTCTCCCGGCGCGCAGATCAAATCGGCGGTGCGCCTGCTCGATGCCATCCCGCCCGAGGCGCAGGAACAGGCGGTGCGCGCGCTCAATGCCAGCGGCCTGGATCTGCATCTGGCCGATGTCCCGGCGCAGAGGCAGGACAGCGGCACCGATGCGACGTTCGGCGATCGGCTGGCCCGCGATTTTGCCAATTTTGCCCTGGGCAACCGCTATTTCGGCATGCGCTCGCTTCCCGAACGGCCGCAGGGCTGGTTTTCTGTCGGTGCGCCGGATCGGATCATCGAGGTCTCGATCGGGGTTGCCGGCGGCAAGGTGGCGGTCTTCCGGCTTGCCGACACGCCGACCGTGCGGCTGAGCGGAATTCCCGTGGGCCTGATCGCCGGCATTCTCGGCATGCTGGTCGCGGTGATCGCGGTCGCCGCCGTGGCGCGCGAGACCCGGCCGCTGACGCGGCTGTCGCGCACTGTCAATTCCATCGGCAAGAGCCTGCAGCCGATCCATATTCCCGAGCGCGGCGCCTGCGAGCTGCGCATGCTGATCCGCGCCATCAACGACATGCAGTTGCGCATCGCCGCGCTGGTCAACAACCGCACCCTGATCCTCGGGGCCATGTCCCATGATCTGCGGACCTATCTCACCCGCTTTCGCCTGCGCATGGAGATGATGCCGGACACGCCGCATCGCGAGCGGGCGATCGCCGATGTCGAGGCGATGCAGCATCTCGTCGAGGAGGCGCTGGGGCTCGCCCGCAGCACGGTCGTTTCCGGCGACAGGGACGTCGCCGATCTCGATGCCGCCGTGCATGCCCTGATCGCGGAACGCCAGGATGCGCAAGGCCTCGTCTCCCTCTCGGCGCTTGGGCGCGAACTGGCGGTGACGATACCGCAGACGGCGCTTGCACGGGTGCTGGACAATCTGATCGACAATGCGCTGCGCTATGGCGGCAGCGCCGATATCCGCGTCGAGCGCCGCGGCGACCGGGCTGCCATCATCATCGGCGACCGCGGGCCGGGCATTCCGGCAGAGCGACGCAAGGATGTGCTGGAGCCCTTCATCCGCCTGGAGGAGTCGCGCAATCGCGATCTGGGGGGAAGCGGGCTAGGGCTGACGATCGTCCGGCAGATCCTCGATGCGCATCATGGCGCGCTTTGTCTGGAGGACCGTGAGGGTGGCGGTCTTAACGCCATCGTGCTGCTTCGGCTTGCGGCGGGCAATCGGGCCGCGGCCTGAAGGAGGCCTATCAAGGACAGGGCGTGATAAGGGGTTCGCGCATGCGCGCGCTTCGCTCTCCGGCGTTCAGGCCGTCAATGGCAGGTCAGGAAGCGCTTGAGCTCCTCCCGGCTGACGACGATGCCGGCGGCGGCCTTTCGCGGGTCGGGATGCGTATAGGTGAACTTCACCAGATCGGGCAGATCCAGCGCCTGGCGCATGCTCATGATACCGAGCGCCCGCCGTCCGGTGGCGCTGTCGATACTGACCTCGATGATGCTTTCTGGCCTTGTTATGTTCATTGTGTCCTCCCTTTTCACCCATATATAGCAGAAATTTCCTGCGAAATCTCGGTTTTTATAAGGCTTTGCTTGAGTAAAGGGATGGAAGCCGCCGCCGCCGCCAAGATCCGTTTCGATGGCATTGGCGCACGGAAAACCGGGATGTCGATTATTGCCGCCGCAACAAAAGCGTCTTCCGGAAGCCGCAAATCGAAAATTTTGACCATCTGGACAATATTTTTGCCGGCAATCGCGCGGCAATGGGGATAGTTCCATTCCGGACTTCAAAAAAGCTTAATAAAAACGGGTAGATATAAAAATGTCAGAATTTTTACGAGAGGTGTGTTGACTTGTCTCTGGGGGTGGGATTATAAGCCG
>NZ_JACIBC010000013.1 GCF_014195095.1 Rhizobium sp. BK602 | reverse complement strand
ACTTCTCCCCTCGCGCCACCAATAAGGTGCCAAGGGGACACACGACGAACCCTCTGGGTTCGCTCGGGCGCGATAAACCCTTCGGGTTTACGTTGGTAACGCGGGGTGGAGCAGCCCGGTAGCTCGTCAGGCTCATAACCTGAAGGCCGCAGGTTCAAATCCTGCCCCCGCAACCAATCTTTCCTCCTCCCCATCCGCAGCAAAATCAGTCGGCGCTCGCGCCAAGACTTCTTCCTCCCAGGCAATGCGAGAGCACCGCGCGCTTCGTCCCATTCCGAACCAGGCGTCCAAGCAACCAAACCCCAAGGGAGCTCAGGGAATTGGGATCGATGTGCCGGTTGCTATCCAGAAGGGCAGCGCGCCAATAGCGCAGCAGCGATTTCAGGGGGAGAGCCATGGAAATGTTTCCCGGAGGAAGAAATCGAAACGTTGCCTGCCCTGATAGCGCGCGGTCGGCAGCATAGACAAGCAAATATGTGACAGAGGGGATGCGCTCCTAAAGCGCATCGCGATCTTTTTTGCCTCCGTGCCCGACACGGTCCTGGTCACCTGTCATTCCGGAGCCAGAACGCAGCATTGTTCCGAAAGTGGCGTCAGCACCGCTGCGCTTCCCGCCGGCATGGGCTCCGACAAAGCGCCATTGGCGATGATATCGCCTGATGGTGTCGTGCATTGATATTGATAGGCGCGGCCGAGATAGGTTCTCGTTCCCAAAACGGCCGGCAGGCCTTCGCCGTCGCGCCCGACCGCCAGGCCGTCCGCCCGGCAGGCGAGGATGAAACGGTCGGGGATCGGGCCGTAATCGTCCTGCGAGAGCGTGATCCTCGCGCCACCCTCGAGCTCGGCGGTCACCGATGCGCCGTTGCGCTCGACCACGCGCATCGCCAGCAGGTTCTCGAAGCCGACGAAGCGGGCGACGAAGGCGTTGGCCGGCTTCTGATAGAGCACTTCCGGCCTGTCGAGCTGCATGATGCGGCCGGCATTCATGATGGCGACGCGGTCGGAGATCGAGAAGGCCTCCTCCTGGTCATGCGTCACGTAGAGCGAGGTGGTGCCGTTGGCGCGCTGCAGCTGGCGGATCTCGACGCGCATGTCGACCCTGAGCTTGGCGTCGAGATTGGACAGCGGCTCATCGAACATCAGCAGCGGCGGTTCGATGACGAGGGCGCGGGCAAGCGCCACGCGCTGCTTCTGGCCGCCGGACAATGCCGAGGGAAGCCGGTCGCCGAAGCCGGAGAGGCCGACGCGCTCCAGCATGTCGCCCGCCTTTTTCGCGCGCGCCGGCCCGGCGATGCCCCGCTGCTTCAGGCCGAAGGCGACGTTGTCGAGGACGGTCAGATGCGGAAACAGCGCATAGTTCTGGAACACCAGGCCGATATTGCGGGCATGTGCTGGAAGCTTTGTCAGGTCCTTGTCGCCAAGGCGGATCACGCCGCTTGTCGGCTGCAGGAAGCCGGCGACGAGGCGCAGCGTCGTCGTCTTGCCGCAGCCGCTGGAGCCGAGCAGCGAAACAAGCTCGCCGGCGGCGATGGACAGCGACAGGTTCTGCAGCACAGCGGTATTGCCGTAATGGGCGGTGATGTTTTCGATGGAAAGCGATACGGTCACGGGTGGCTACTTTGTCAGGAAGGTGAGGCCCAGCGTCGCTTCGACGATCGCCATGACGCCGACGGTAACCAGCATCAAGAGCACGGACACCGAGGCGATGGTCGGATCGAAGAACTGTTCCATATGGGCAAGGATCTGGATGGGCAGCGTGGAAATCCCCGGCCCGGTCAGGAAGACCGAGACGGAGACGTCATTGATCGAGGTAATGAAGGCGAGGATGAAGGCGGCGATGACGCCGGCGCGGATATTCGGCAGCACGACCGTTAGAAACGTCTTCACCGGCGGGCAGCCGAGGCTGATCGCCGCTTCCTCGATCGAAAAATCGAAGCTGGCGAGGCTGGCGCTGACCACTCGCACGGAGTAGGGCAGGACGAGCAGGGCATGGCCGATCAGCAGGCTCGGGAAGATCGGCAATTCCAGGCCGATGGTGATCGATTTCATCAAGGAGAAGCCGAAGACGATTTCGGGCACCAGGATCGGCAGGACGAACAATGTCGAAAGCCAGCTCGGCAGTTCCAGCCGGTAGCGGCTGATGGCGTAGGCGGCCGGAATGCCCATCAGCAGCGAGAGGCCCGTGCCGAGGAAGGCCAGCTCGAAGCTGGTGATCGCCGTCGTGCGGAAGGCCTCGATCTGAAAAATGTTCGAGAACCAGCGCAGCGTCAGGCCTTGCGGTGGAAAGGTCAGGTAGCTGGTGTCGCTGAAGGCGGAGCCGATGATGATGACCAGCGGCGCCAGCAGGAAGAGGAAGACGCAGACGGTAAAGGCGATCAGGAGGGGATGGAGGCGCTGTGCCATGCTCACACCGCCATCGGGTTGAGACGCCGGGCGATGCGGCTCATGATCAGGACGATCCCGATCGTGACGACGACCATGATGGCGGCGATGGTGGAGGCGCCGACCCAGTCGAAGGTCACCATGGCGCGCTGGTAGAGAAAGGTCCCCATCATCATCTGCTTTTCGCCGCCGAGAAGCTGCGGGGTGGCATAGGAGGTGAAGCTGCCGGTGAAGACCAGCACGGCCCCGACGATGAGGCCGGGCGTGGCAAGCGGCAGGATGACCTGGCGGAAGGTCGCCGCCGGCGTGGCGCCGAGCGAGGTCGCCGCCTGGATCAGGTCCTGCGGAATGCCCTCGAGCACGCCGACGAGGGTGAGGATCATCAGCGGCACGAAGAGATAGACCATGGCGACGATGACCGCGCCCTCGCTATAGAGCATCGAAAGCGGCTCGCTGATCGCGCCGATGGAGAGCAGGGCATTGTTGAGAATGCCGTTCTTGCCGAGAATGATCAGCCAGGCGAAGGAGCGCACGACCACGCCGGTCAGCAGCGGAAAGACGGCGGCGATGATCATCATGCTCTTCGCCCGGCCCGGCACTTGGGCGATGACGTAGGCGGCGATGAAGCCGACGAACAATGAGATCACCGTCGTTGCCAGGGCGATTTCGATCGTGCGGTAAAGCACGGTGCGGCGGAAGCCGCTGTTGAAGAAGGCGACATAGGGCGAGAACAGCCCCTTCGGCTCCATGAAGGTCGCGGCGATGGTGATGACCACGGGGACGACCAGAAAAAGCACGACGGCGGCCGTCGCCGGCGCCGCCAAACCCCATTTTGCAAGATGCTTCATCCGTCGACTTCCGTTCGGCCAAATTTCACGGGATAGGCCGTCACATGCCGAAGATTTCATTCCAGCGATCGATCCAGTCCGCCTGCGCGGCGTTCAGTTTGCCGTAGTCGATGCGGCCGAGCTTGGCGATCATGTCGGCGCCATAGGTCCAGAGTTTCGCCTGCTCCGGCGTCAGCACGACTTTGGTCGAGACCGGCGCATCGACGCCCTGCTCGGCTTCCGCCTGCTGGACATCCTTGGAGAGGATGAAGTTGATGAACTGATGGGCCAGCTCGACATTCTCCGAGCCCTTGGGGATGTTGACGGTGTTGAGCGTCGCCATGTCGCCTTCCTTGAGGCTGGCCCAGCTCATCGTCGGAACAGCTGATTGCATCGAGGCCAGCGTGAAGTCCTGCGCCAGTGCCACCTTGGCCTCGCCGGTGGAGATTAGATTCACCAGCTCCGAGCCGGTATTGTAGTTCTTGACGACATTCGGCTTCAGCGCCGCGATCGCTTCGAAGGCCTTGTCGGTATCCTCATAGGCATCAGCGCCGGCATGTTTGCCGGCTTCCAGAACCGTCAGCGGGCCGGCGGTGGTGGTGATGCCCGGCAGCGTGACCGAGGCTTTCAGGTCGTCGCGCCAGAGATCGTTCCAGGAGGTGATCGGCGGATTGACCTTCGCCTTGTCGTAGACGATGCCGACGCGGCCGATCGTGTAGGCCGGGCCGTAATTGCCCTGCGGCGCCTTGGCGAGATCGTAGAGATCGGCGAGATTGGGGAGCTTGGCGCGGTCGACTTCCTGGAAGAGACCCTGCTGGATGCCGATCTGCGAAAAGCTGTCGGTGAGATAGATGACGTCGACGCCCTTGCCGCCACGCAGTTTCAGCTTGTTGAGGCGGTCGGCATTGTTGCCGGTTTCGAAGACGATGTCGCAGCCGCAGATCTTCTTGAAGGGCTCGATGATATTGGCCTTCATCTTCTCGCCATTGTAGCCCCACCAGGAGATGGTCAGCGTCTGTGCCTGGGCTGGCAAGGCGATGGTCGTCGCCGCGAGGATCGCAAGACCCGCAACGCGGGACAGGGTGAGGCCTTTCATGATCGAAATCCTTATCGTCAGTGAAATCGGAGTTGGGCGTCAGAATGCCGGAATACTATTTTTCAGGCATGGGCTTTACAAGCCCAACAAATGGGCAGGGTGGTGGTTTTTGTCATTTGATGGGATGAATTATTTTCCCGTCAGCTTGCAGCGCCTGGATCATTGAAAATCTTCGAGATTATTGGCCTTCCTGCTGGCGGTTCCAGGCAATCGCATGTCCTATGCGGCTGCCTCGCGGGTGGGGTGGACGGCTTTACATGCCGGTTCGCCCTCTCTACCCTCGGCTGATCGAATTTCCTGTCAGGCATGCGTCTCATGACATCCCTAAAAACAACCCTTCCCGACGACCTGCTCATCAATGCGGCGGACGAGGTTCTCATCCGTCAGGATCTCACGCTGACCGCGCTTGGACGCCGGCCCGCGGACAGGCTGTTGCGTGTGGGCCGGCTGCTTGATGTCCATAGCCGCACCTGGCTGGAGGATCAGGAGATCGTCATCAAGGGACGGCGCGTGGCCTATGTCGGTCCCGCCGGCAGTTATACGGGTGAGGTCGGCGAACGCATCAGCGAACCGAACCTTGCCGCCGTTCCCGGTTTCGGCGAAGCGCACAAGCATATTGAAAGCTCGCATCTGACCCCCGAATGGGAGGCGGCCCTGGTCATGCCGCACGGCGTCACCTGGACCTGCGAGGCCAGCCACGAGTTTTCCAACGTCAACGGACCGCGCAATCTGGAATTCTGGCTGGAGGCGCGACGGCGCGGCTCGCCGATGAAGATCTTCCCGTTGCCCGGTTCGGCCGTGCCGCCGACGGCCTATGAATGGGGTGGCGGCCATTTCGGCTATGACGAGCAGAAGGCCTTTCTGACCGAAAGCCTGATGGTGGCCGGTCTCGACGAGGTGATGGACTGGCCTTCGGTCAGCAATCCGGACAATCCAGCTTACGACCGCCTCTGGGGCATGATCCGCGCCACATTCGAGCAGCGCGGCGTGGTCGAGGGCCATGGCGCCGGCTTGCGCGATCTCGCCTCTATCAACGCCTTTGCCGGCGCGGGCCTTGCCTCGGATCACGAAGGCTGGTTCCTGGAGGAGATCTGGGAGAAGTTGACCCATGGGCTTTTCATCGAGCTTCGGCCGCATTCGCTACCGGAGGTGATCAAGGGGCTGATCGACAAGGGCCTGTCCGACTGGTCGCAGATCGCCTTCGTGACCGATGACCGCAGCGCTTCGGATACGCTGAAGATCGGGGCGACGGATCACAATGTCCGGCTTGCGATCGAGAACGGACTGGCGCCGGAGATCGCCATCCAGTGCGTGACGATCAATCCGGCGCGGCATATGCGGCTGACGCCCTGGGTCGGCTCGATCGCGCCCGGCCGCTTTGCCGATATCGTGCTTCTGGATGATGTCGAAACGCTGTCGATCGCCAAGGTCTGGGCGGATGGAAAGCCCGCTTCGGACGGCAAGCGCTTTGTCGGCGTCCGTCCGGAGATCGCCTGGCCGGAGTGGGCGACGAAGACCGTGACGATCGATAGGTTGGTTACGCCGCAGGATTTTCGCATTCCCGCGCCCTCGGATGCGCCGACGGCGAAAGCCGCTCTTCTGCGCCCCTTCCATTGGGCCGATGATTTCATCACCATGGAGCTGCCGGTCAGGGGCGGCGCCGTCGAGCGCGATCCCGATCGTAACGTCACGAAATTCGCGATCGTCGACCGCTTCTCCGGCGAAGCCAAGGTCGCCCGCATGTTCTGGCTGGGCACCGGGCCGCGCACGGCCGATACGGCGCTCGGTGCCACGCTCGGCCATGACAAGCACAATATCTGGGTCGTCGGCTCCTCCGACGAGGCGATGGCGATGGTCGCCAATGCGCTGAAGGAGCAGCAGGGCGGTTGGGTGCTCGTCTCCGGCGGCAAGGTGGTGGCGCGCGTCCACTACGAGGTCGGCGGCCTGATGACGGCACGCTCGGCCGAGGAGCTGGATGCGGAGATGCAGGCGCTGTATAAAGCCGGCGCCGAGATCGACTGGATGTATGAGCCGACCTTCTCGCCGCGCTGGTGGCCTGGTTTTCCCGAGAGGCTTTCCTTCGCGACGCTCACCTGCGCACCCTGGCGCTGGGTACTGGTCGCTCCATCGGAAAGAGCGCCCGAGGGCTTCGTCAATGTCGCGACCGGTGAGACGCATCCGGTCGTCTGGTCTGCGGATATCCCGTGATTCGAAGAGGATATGCTTGCGGATGACCGGATGCCCAATCGCTCCGGTTCGATCCCGCGTCAATCGACGCTGCCCTCCGCTGGCTTGACGCTTTCGCGGTATTTCGCAATTATCCGTTTGGTTACTAACATCGCGTTTGTTTCGGGCTGTCCTGAGACATCGCGCGTCGTATTGGCCGCAGCCTCTGAATGTCAATCAGCAACCAAGCGGAGGAGGCTTTGGTGACTGCCGTTGATTTGATGGTTCCCCGAATGACATTGGCGTTCTCCACCTTGGGATGCGCGGAGCTGGGGCTGGAGGAGGCCCTCGCGCTGGCAGCTCGCCATGGTCTCGATGCGATCGAAATCCGCGCGCTCGGCGGCACGATCGATCTCTCGGCCTATTTCACCGAACGGTTCGGCACGCCCGCCGGGCTTGCCCGTGTTCTCCATCGTTCGCCTGTCGCGGTCTGTGCTTTCAATACCTCGCTGCGGCTGGTGGGCGCCACCTCCGAGGCGAAAGAGGCATTTCTGCGCTACCTTCCCTGGGCGGAGGCCGCGGGCATCCCGTCGCTGCGCGTTTTCGATGGCGGCACGACCGGCGATGCGGGAGAGATAGGTGAGGCCCTGTCGACCGTGAACTGGTGGCGGGAGACAGCCCGCCGCGAGGGTTTTACCGCCGATATCGTTGTGGAAACGCATGATTTCCTGGTCTATCCCGAGGCACTCGGCCGTTTTCTGGAGGCGGCGCCCGACTGCGCCCTGATCTGGGATACCCATCATACATGGCGCAAGGGCGGTCAAAATCCCGCCGAGACCTGGAAGCAGCTGCGGCACAATACCCGTCACCTTCACGTCAAGGATAGCGTTTCGAAGCCGAGCGGGAAACTTCCCTATAGCTACGTGCTGCCCGGCACCGGCGAGTTTCCGATGCAAGCCCTGCTCTCCATGCTGGCCGCCGATCGCTATGCCGGCGTCATGAGCCTGGAATGGGAGCGGTTGTGGCATCCGCAGCTTCCGCCGCTGGATCTTGCGCTTGAGGAAGCACGAAGAACGGACTGGTGGCCGCGCTTCGATGCGAGGACGTGATTGAGGGGGAGAGATGCGTCGACGATCCAGAGTGACGATAGCCGGCCACGGATAGAGGTCATTGCACGTTATTTTACGCGCAATTGAATCAATAACGAAGAAAACTCGTTCTAATTGAGTGTTTGCAAGAATTGCTTAATTAGTTTATTAGCATAAAGTAACTCTAAATATTAAAGGTGCCGCCGGCTTCGGCTTGATTATCATTCTAGCTGCAATATTTCCGGCTCGAAAATAAGGGAACCCCGAGAGGGTGGAGGTGTCTGGGAGATGAGCAACAGGGATTTGGGGTGCCAGGACTCTCATGTTCCGCATCTGTCCGCGCCGGTCTTCGCTGCGGGTCTCTTCCCCATCGACATCTGCTGGTTGCCGCTCTTTCGGCCATTGGGGGTTCGATGATCGATAGAGAAAAGCCAGCGCGCGACGATCATAACAGCCTGATTCAAAAGGCTATCGCCGCTGGCGGCCTGGGTTTTGCCGTGCAGCCCATCCATGCAGCCGACAATAACAATGAAATTCTCTATGCGGAAAGTCTTGCGCGCGTGACCGATGCCGACGGCGTCGTTCATGCCGCCGGGAGCTTCATGCCGCATCTGGATAGCCGCTTCGATCTCGATCCGCGTATTCTGGCAATGCTGCTGCCGGCGCTCGCGGCGGACCCGAAACTTATACTTGGCTGGAACCTTTCGGCGGCCAATCTGGCGGCGTCGGATCGATTCGCCGATATTTTCGGCCGAATCACCCGCCATTCCGAGCTTGCCCGCCGCCTGGTCGTCGAAGTCACGGAACCTCATCCGCTGGTCGGCTCGGCCATCGAACGGCTGAAGATGATCCGCGCGCTCGGCTGCCGCATCGCAATCGACGATTTCGGCGTCGGTTTCGCGACGCCCGCGAGCCTGCTGCAGGTCTCCGTCGACATCGTCAAGATCGATGCCTCTTTCGTTCGCGATATCCGGCCTGGCCGCGATGGACAGGACAGCCTCTCTCACATGGTCGGCTTTGCCTCCTGCATCGCGCCCGTGGTGGTGGTCGAAGGTGTCGAAACGGAGACGCAGCTTGAGGCGGTGCGCCGGGCCGGAGCGACGCATGTGCAGGGATTCCTGCTGTCAAGGCCGGCTGCTTTGCCACTGTTTCGCGAGAAAGAGGGCAGATCCGGCCTGCGGGGAATTGGATGAAGAGTTTGATGTGTTTCGGGGAGATTGGTGTGGGGAAACCGGCGTATGGCTTGCAGGCATCCGATCCAGCCTTTCTCCAGTTGATGCAGGTGATGGCATGATGAGGCGTTCCTCCTTTGCTCGCGACTATGGTTTCTTCGCCGCCGCCAATGCGTGCGATGCCCAGGCGCTGGCACGGCTCGAGGTGCTGTTCGAGGAGTTGCGCGCGCTGTTTTCCGGTGCCGGCAACAGCGCGCCGGTCGCGCTTGCCGATGGAAAGGATCCGCATATCGCCATTCGAAAAGCGTCGGGCAGCGTTTCCGCGCGGGTAACGATCGACGCCGAAAACGGTCTCTACGTCTTTTGCGAACTCGATCGCGCCGCCGGCATCGTCCTGGCGACGGAGAGCGAGGAGCGGCTGATCGACGAGATCGTCGCCCATCTCTCGGCTGGCGACGAGGACCTGGTGCCGCGCACCATCGACGGCGCGGTCGGCGTTCTTGTCGGCCAGACCCTTGAGGATGTCGAACGCAAGCTCATTCTGCAGACGCTCCGCCATTGCAGGGGTAACCCGACCCATGCCGCCTTCATGCTCGGCATTCCCCTGATGGTGCTGTGTCGCAAGCTGGCCGTCTATTTTCCGGAGTCCGCCAAGGATTTCGCCGAACTCGCGGCCGGCGCCGCGCGTCCGGCAGAGGGTGGCCGCCCATGAGAGCAGGCCCTCAACCATTCTGCGCCATCGCAGCCACACAGAAGCATTGGTGATGACATGACGCAATCACGCGAAGCGGCGCACGCCGGCCCAAATGAAATTCGGGAAACGATCATGGACGCTTTCAATAGCAAGAAAGACCTGCCCCTGCCCCTGGCGGATAGTTTGTCCGAAGGCTGCGTGAAGATCGTCGCAGCCTATGTCAGCCACAACACCGTTCCCATTGCCAATCTTTCCAAGCTGATCACCGACGTGCATGAGGCATTGCAGGGGCTGCAGGGGGCGACATCCTCCGTCGAGCACAGCAAGCCGGTCCCGGCGGTCGACCTCAAGAAGTCGGTGACGAACGACTACATCATCTGCCTCGAGGACGGTAAACGCTTCAAGACGCTCAAGCGCCATCTGCGCGTCCACTACGGCATGACGCCGGAGGAATACCGCCAGAAATGGGGCCTTCCCGTCAACTATCCGATGGTGGCCCAGAATTATGCCAACCGCCGTTCGGAACTCGCCAAGCTCTCCGGTCTCGGCGCCAACGGCAACAAGAAGGAAGGCGCCCGATAGCGGGCATACCGCGCGCGGCAAGCTCCTTCTCTCCTTGGGGAGAAAGAGGACGCGGCAATGAAAATGGCGCCCGATGAGGGCGCCATTTCCTTTTGTGCTTTGCTGTTGCGGCAATGCCGTCTTGCTCAGAAGACCTGGCGCAGCACCACGAAGAGCGCGAAAGCGAGCGCGATCGATGCCGGCAGCGTCAGGATCCAGGCCATCAGCATGTTGCGCACGGTCGACCATTGCAGGCCGGAGCCGTTGGCGGCCATGGTGCCGGCGACGCCCGAGGACAGGACATGCGTGGTCGAAACCGGCAGGCCGAGATGGTCGGCGGCACCGATCGTCAGCATGGCGACGACTTCGGCGGCGGCACCCTGGCCGTAGGTGAGGTGCGTCTTGCCGATCTTCTCGCCGACCGTGACGACGATGCGCTTCCAGCCGACCATGGTGCCGAGACCGAGCGCCAGCGCCACGGCGACCTTCACCCAGAGCGGGATGAACTTCGTCGCGTTGTCGACGGCCGCATGGTATTGGGTAACGATCTTCAGATCGTCGGCGCTCATCGGCAGCAGCTTTTTCTTGTCGATCAGCTTCAAGGCCTCGCCGATCAGATAGATGTCGTTGCGGACGTTGCCGACGAGACCGTTCGGCAGCTTTTCGACCGATGGATAGGAGGCGATTTCGATGCCGGTGGCATGGATATAGGCCTGCAGCGCCGGCGTCGTGGCGTCCGTCCAGCTCTTGTTTTTCACGGCATCGCTGACGGCAGCCTTCGGATCGGCGGGAACGGCGACACCGGCTTTCGCATATTTGCCGAGCACCGCCTCGACCTGCGTGGAGGCCGTCTTGTAGGCCTCGAGATAGTTGACGTCGGGTGTGCGGTTGAGCGCGAAAGCCGTCGGCACCAGGCCGATCAGGATCAGCATGATCAGGCCCATGCCCTTCTGTCCGTCATTCGAGCCATGGGCGAAGCTGACGCCGGTGCAGGTGAAGATCAGCAATCCGCGAATCCACAGCGGCGGCGGTGCGTTGCCCTTCGGGGCCTCGTAGAGCGCCTTGTTGCGGATCAGAAGCTTGGAGACCAGCAGCAGCAGGGCGGCCAGGCCGAAGCCGATCAGCGGCGACAGCAACAGCGACAGGCCGACATTGCTGGCCTGCGACCAGTCGACGCCGCTGGTGGCCGAGCCGGCCGGGGCCAGGAACTGGTTGGCGAGACCGACACCGATGATGGAGCCGACCAGCGTATGCGAGCTCGAGGCCGGCAGGCCGAGATACCAGGTGCCGAGATTCCATATGATGGCGGCGGTGAGCAGCGCGAAGACCATGGCAAGGCCCGAGCCGGAACCGACCTGCAGGATCAGCTCGACCGGCAGCAGCGCCAGGATACCGAAGGCGACGGCGCCGGACGAGGTGAGAACGCCGAGGAAATTGAAGAAGCCGGACCAGATGACCGCGAATTCCGCCGGCATCGAACGGGTGTAGATGACGGTGGCGACCGCATTGGCGGTATCGTGGAAACCGTTGACGAATTCGAAGCCGAGAGCGATCAGCAGCGCCAGGCCGAGCAGAATCCACGGAACCGCGGCCGCCTCGGCAAGATCGCTGCCCAGTGCATAACCGACATAGGCAAGGCCGCCGAAAACAACGAGACCGAAAAGCGGCAGGAACCATTTGGCGGAACCGCCGGCGCCGTGAATGGGATGATTGGCGCCATCACCCCCCGTACTGGTTGAAGCGATATCGGCCATCTCGAACTCCCCTGTAGCGAATAACATTTCTCCTTTAAGCGTGGTTGATGAAGCTCTCGTGACGCCATGGGGATAGCCATGGCGCGGCCGGCGGCACGGTGTCATGCACGATAATATTCTCTCTCGCTAAACGAGAGCTTCTGTGAAGTTTACGCAACCTTTCATTTAAGGTTTTGATTTTGCCGTCAAAATGCCTTTTTCGGTTCAGCCGGCGTTCAGCTCGCCGGGCTTTAAATCGGCGTGTAAGGGACTTGGATAGGGGTCTATCAAGATGAAATTGTCCATATTTGCCATCGCTGCCGTGCTCGGTGGCCTGGCCGTATCTTCGGCAGAAGCAATGCCCATCTCCGCAGCCGGGCCGATCCCCGCTGTCGGCACAGCGGCTGCTGCGCCGGTCGTCAAGGTCGATTATGCCTGCGGTCGCGGCTGGCACCTGACGCGCTGGGGCGAATGCCGTCCGAACCGCTGGGGCCGCCCGCGCGGCTACGGTTATGGCTATTACAGGCCGGCACCGCCGCCACCGCCATGGGGCTACTATGGCCGTCCGCATCACAGATGGCACGGCGATCGCTGGCGTGACCGCCGGGATTGGTAAAAACCAGGACACCGCCGCATTTGCGGCGGTGTCCTCAAATGTGCGGTTTGGTCCGCAGCGCCCGGGCAGCGAACCATATCGCGGCCATGGCCGCCAGCAGAGATGACAGCATGACCGTCAGGCTCCCGGCGTGAAGCACGATGCCGGAGAGTTTCGGCCGGATCAGGTCAGCCGTGTTGAAGCTCTCGCCGCTGAATTTGCACAGAACAAGCGACAGGCTGTTACGCGTCAGTGCCGCGTCGATCTCGGAAACGAGATCGCTGACGGGCGTCATCTGATCTTTCATTGCCCGCATCCGAAGAAGGATGGCCTTCGCCGCGGCGAGATAGGCGTGGGAGCATTCGTTGAACGGGCTTTCCTCGTCGTTCACGCTCCCGGGCATGATGCCCCAGAGGCAATAGGTACGCTGGATCTGCGCGAAATTCAGCATACGGCGGAAGGCCTCGTCGGTGTCCGACGCCGTTTCGGCAAGCGCGATGATCCGCCCGTAATAGGGCGCGATCACGGCCATCTCCCCATGCGTCAGGCCGGGTATCGGGATACCCGTATGGTGTCCCGAGATGCCGCCGCCATGTGCCGAAAGCGTTGCCGGCCAGCTTGAGAGTATGAGGCAGACCGCGACAAGGAGCGTCCTGCCTCTCTTTGGATATATCCCGCGCATGACGCTACGCGCGAGATGGATCGGATAGGTCATCTCAGGCGCGGCGCAGGGCCGTGCCGCGATGGCGCACCGATGGCAGATCGTGCTCGGCCCAGGCGCCGAAGACAAGTCCGAGCGTCGTCCAGAGGATCGCATGCATTGCGAGTGAGGCGATCCGGAACTGCCAGAGCACGGCGGCGGAGAATTGCTCCGGCACCTCGTTGATCGCCGGCAGCAGGGACTGGATCAGCGCGATGAAGGCGATATAGCCGATGCCGGCAAGGATGGCGCCGTTCCACGGGCCGAAACGCACCGCAAGCCGGCGGCCGAAGCCGACGGCGACGATCAGGCCGACAACGGAAGCGACGATCATGATGAAGAACAGCTCGGTTCTTGCACCGATCGTCTCCGGATTGCCGACCGCTGGCGGATTTGCCGGATATTTGAGAACGGGCACCAGCGAGATCGCCACGAAAGCGCCGACCGCCAGCAAGGCCGCCGTGCCGCGCGCGCTGAGGGCGCCGATGCGACCATAGACGAAGGCGAAGACCAGCGCGAACAATCCGCCGACCGCGGTCGCATAGATCACCGCGCCGGTGAAGAGGCCAAGCCCCGCCTGCGTGGCGCGGCTGACGATTTCCGGTTCCGCCGCTTCACCGGCCGCCTGGGCGGCCTTTTCCTCAAAGCCGATGGCCCAATCGACGAGCGGTTCGCCGAAGATGCGGGCGAAGATAAAAATGAAAATACCGGCGAGGGCCCCGACCAGCATGCCGCGGAGCAAAAGACGTCCAACCATGTGCTTGCTCCCTTAGTGGCAGGGGAAGCCGAGCAGGTGACGGGCGTCGTGCACGAATTCATGCACGGAGGAACCGGAGAGCAGCGAGGTCGCGCCCTCTTCGGCGCCGACGAAATAGATCGCCAGCAGCATCAGCAGGCCGGCGAAAACGGCCCAGGGCAGGATCTGGCCGAGCGGGATGGGCTGCGGGATTGCGGTCGGTGCGAATGCGGTGTCAGACATTGGTATTCCCTCTTCAGAATTGCGCGTTCCATTTGCGGAAAGGGTTTTTTACGGGAGGGGTCTGGCTCTCTGGGGGCGGTATCCGCCCGTCGATTACAGTGGCGCGACCGCGCCGGGATTTCACCGGCTTCCACACCCGTAAGACCAAGTTTATATCTGGCCGGCAAGATGATTGTCAATCGAGGCGCCGCGCCATCACAGGTCGCAAACGGTGCATTCGGTGTGGGGATGGGGATTGCCATGAAAGCACGCCTTAGCTGGATTTGCCACGGCTCGACCGAAGCCAATCGCAAGAGCCGCTTTCCGGCCGACGAGCCGCTGGAGGCGAGGGGCGCCGAACAGGCCCGAAGACTTGCCGGACATTTTGGACCGGTCGACCGCGTATGGACAAGCCCGGCGCTGCGCGCCCGCGAGACCGCCGCCGCTCTCGGCCTGCAGGCAGCCGTCGAGCCGGCCTTGCGCGAATGCGATTATGGCCGCTGGCAGGGCCGGGAGATCGCCGCGCTTCACGCCGAGGCTCCCGAAGCGCTGGGGCAATGGATGATGGATGAAAATGCCGCTCCGCATGGCGGAGAGGCACTGTCGGCCGTCTTGGCACGCGTCGGCGGGTGGATGGCGGGCCGGGCGGGGGATGACGGCCATACCGTCGTGATCACCCATGCCACGGTGATCCGCGCCGCCATCGTGAGCATTCTACAGGCACCGTTCCCCGCCTTCTGGGCAATCGATGTCGAGCCGCTCGGCATGGTGGAGATGACGGGGGACGGCCGCCGCTGGCAGCTCCGCTTCCCAAATCCGGCGCGCTAAGATTAGCCTTTCGCCCGCTTCCGCTCGAAGTGGACGAGATAGCCCGCCATGCCCAGCGTCATCAGCGCAAGCCCGTACCAGGTGATGGCATAGACCAGATGGCTGTTATGGAAGGTGATCTGCGTGAGGCCGCCGACCGGCAGGTCGCCGGGATTTTTCGTGTCGTCGGCGTCGATGAAGTAAGGGGCGACCTTCTCAAGGCCACGCGCTTCAGCGATCGCGGTCACGTCGCGCGAATACCAGCGCTCCTCGGCCGGCACGTTGGAGCGCAGCAGCGTGCCCTTCGGTTCGTTGATGCGCAGAAGACCGGTGACGGTGGTCTCGCCGCCGAGCTCTCCGGCGGCGCGGGTGGCGGGATTGCGCTTGTCGGTCGGCACGAAGCCGCGATTGACGACGACGATTGTACCGTCGTCCCTCCGCATCGGCGTCAGCACCCAGTAGCCGGGGCCAAGCTCGGTCGCGGCATAGACCTGCGTTTCCTTGTCGTTGAGGAAAGTGCCGGTCACCTGGACGTGCTTGTATTCATAGCCGGCGGCATCGATAGCGGACCATTCCGCCGGGCCGGGGGCGGCGACTGGCGGCGCATGCACGCGGGCATCGACTCGGGCGATGAGATCGAGCTTCCATGACAGGCGCTTCACCTGCCAGGTGCCGAGCCCGACGAGCAGGGCGGTCAATATGAGGAGCAGGCTCACCCAGATGACGAGCTTGAGCGTCGAGCGCGGCTTTTCGGAGGACATGGTCGGGAGGGTATCGGTCATGGCGCTGGTCTCCATCGGAGGCGCGAACCCGGCGCGGATCGCAGGCCGGGAAGGAGTGGCGGGCATCCTCGGGATGCCCGCCACCTATTGGTTACGGCATGTTGCGCATCATCTCGGGCGACATCACCATCATGTTGGCATTGAGGTGATGCATGACCCAGAGCGAGCCGGACAGCGCGATGATCACCAGCACGATGGTGAAGATCAGCGCCATCATGTTCCAGCCGCCTTCCGAGCGGGTGTTCATGTGCAGGAAGTAGATCATGTGCACGATGATCTGGATCGCGCCGAGGATCATGATGAGCGCGGCGGTGATGGCCGGATCGGAGAAAACCTTGGCCATGACCAGCCAGAAGGGAATGGCGGTCAGGATGACGGAGAGCACGAAGCCCGTCATGTAGCTCTTGAAGGTGCCGTGCGCAGCTTCGTGGCCACCATGATGGCCATGATCATGGCCGTGGGCGTCACCGGAATGGTGCGAATGGTTTGCGTTCGAGCTCATCCGAGAACTCCCATGAGGTAGACGAGGGAAAACACGCCGATCCAGACGACGTCGAGGAAGTGCCAGAACATCGAAAGGCACATCAGGCGGCGCTTGTTTTCCGCGATGAGGCCATGCCGGCCGACCTGCACCATCAGGGTGATCAGCCAGACGATACCGGTGGTGACGTGCAGGCCGTGCGTGCCGACCAGCGTGAAGAAGGCCGACAGGAAGGCGCTGCGCTGCGGGCCGGCGCCTTCGAGGATCAGGTGATGGAACTCGTAGAGTTCGAGCGAGATGAAGGCCGCGCCGAACAGGCCGGTGATCGCCAGCCAGATCTGCGTTCCCGACTTGTTGTTCTTCTCCATCGCCAGCATGGCGAAGCCGTAGGTGATCGAGGAGAAGAGCAGCATCGCCGTGTTGACGGCGACGAGCGGCAGGTCGAACAGGTCGGCCGGCGAGGGACCGGCCGCGTAGCTGTGGCCGAGCACGGCGAAGGTGGCGAAGAGGACTGCGAAGATCAGGCAGTCGCTCATGATGTAGATCCAGAAGCCCAGCATGGTGCTGCCTTCGGGATGATGCTCTTCGGTCAGGTAGAAGGCGGGCGTTTCGCCGCCGCTGGGAGCGTGTGCGGTGTGGGTCGTCATAGGTCTTATACCTGTCCTGCGAGCTGCTTCGTACGCTCGGCTTCGGTCTTCACGACCTCGTCGGCGGGAATGTAGAAGTCGCGCTTATAGTTGAAGGTATGGCCGATCGTAATGGCGATCATCGCGACGAAGGTGATGGCGGCGAGCCACCAGATGTACCAGATCATGCCGAATGCGAAGGCGATGGAGAGCGCGCCGAGGATGACGCCCGTGCCGGTATTCTTCGGCATGTGGATCGGGATGAATCCTTCGGTCGGACGCGTGTAGCCGCGGTTCTTCATGTCCCACCACGCGTCGTGATCGTAGACGATCGGCGTGAAGGCGAAGTTGTAGTTCGGCGGCGGCGACGAGGTGGACCATTCCAGCGTACGGCCGTTCCAGGGGTCGCCGGTGTGGTCGCGAAGCTCTTCGCGCTTCATGAAGCTGACGGCGATCTGGATGAGGAAGCAGGCGATGCCGATCGCGATCAATCCGGCGCCGAAGGCCGCGATGATGAACCAGATCTGCAGCGACGGATCTTCGAACTGGCTGACGCGGCGGGTGACGCCCATCAGGCCGAGGATATAGAGCGGCATGAAGGCGAACCAGAAGCCGATCTGCCAGAACCAGAAGCTCATCTTGCCCCAGAAGGGATCGAGCTTGAAGCCGAAGGCCTTCGGGAACCAGTAGTTGACGCCCGCGAACATGCCGAACAGCACGCCGCCGATGATCACGTTATGGAAGTGGGCGATCAGGAACAGCGAGTTGTGCAGCACGAAGTCGGCCGGCGGAACCGCGAGCATGACGCCGGTCATGCCGCCGATGGTGAAGGTCACCATGAAACCGACGGTCCACAGCATCGGCACGTCATAGCGGATGCGGCCGCGATACATGGTGAAGAGCCAGTTGAACAGCTTCGCACCCGTCGGGATCGAGATGATCATCGTGGTGATGCCGAAGAAGGAGTTGACGCTGGCGCCCGAGCCCATGGTGAAGAAGTGGTGCAGCCAGACGAGGTAGGAGAGGATCATGATCACGCAGGTGGCGTAAACCATCGAGGCGTAGCCGAACAGGCGCTTGCCGCTGAAGGTGGCGACGACTTCCGAGAAGACGCCGAAGGCCGGCAGGATCAGGATGTAGACTTCCGGGTGGCCCCAGATCCAGATGAGGTTGACATACATCATCGGATTGCCGCCGAGGTCGTTCGTGAAGAAGTTCGTGCCGGCGTAGCGGTCGAGGGTCAGCAGAGCGAGCGTGGCGGTCAGGATCGGGAAGCTGGCGACGATCAGGATGTTGGTGCAGAGCGACGTCCAGGTGAAGACCGGCATTTTCATGAAGGTCATGCCCGGCGCGCGCATCTTGACGATGGTGGCCACCAGATTGATGCCCGATAGCGTCGTTCCGATACCCGCGACCTGCAGGCCCCAGATGTAATAATCGACGCCGACATCCGGACTGTAGGCGATGCCGGAAAGCGGCGGATAGGCCAGCCAGCCGGTCTTGGCGAATTCGCCGATGAAGAGCGAGATCATGATGACGATCGCGCCTGCCGTCGTCATCCAGAACGAGAAGTTGTTCAGGAACGGGAAGGAGACGTCGCGTGCGCCGATCTGCAGCGGCACGACGAGGTTCATCAGGCCGGTGACGAAGGGCATTGCCACGAAGAAGATCATGATGACGCCGTGGGCGGTGAAGACCTGATCGTAGTGATGTGGCGGCAGGTAGCCTTCGGAACCGTTGAAGGCCAGCGCCTGCTGCAGGCGCATCATCAGCGCGTCGGAAAAGCCGCGCAGCAGCATGATCAGCGCCAGTATGACATACATGATGCCGATCTTCTTGTGATCGATGCTGGTGAGCCATTCGGTCCAGAGATAGCCCCAGACGCGGAAATAGGTCAGTGCTCCGAGAAGAGCGAGGCCGCCGAGCGCCACGCCGAGGAAGGTCACGACGAGGATCGGCTCGTGATACGGGATCGCGTCGAGCGTCAGCCGTCCGAAGATGAATTTATAGAGGTCCGGGTTGGAAAACATGGATTGCCTCTGTCCTTATGAATGTCTTGTTATTGAGCGCACGGGGATCAATGACCCTGGTGCTGCGCCGGCTGCGAGGAACCGGTCGACGAATCCGAAGATGAGCCGTTGCCCATATCCATGCCCGGCATGGAATTGTCGCCGTGCTGCATGCCCTGCGCCGCCGGGGCGTCGGCCCTGACCGGGGTCACGTCGGCGTGGCCGGCATCACGGTTGTCGTGGATCAGGCGCTCGCGGTTCTCCTGGCTTTCCTTGCCGCCGCCGCCCTTGGCGTCGATATGCATCATTTCACTCATGCACATCTTGCTCGGATCGGCGCACATGTTGAGGATGGCCTCGTAGAGATCCTTGTCGACGGCGTTGTAGTAGCGCACGGGCTCCCGCTCGCTCGGCTTGGCGAGCGCCAGATATTCCGGACGGCCGAGCGCAGTGCCCTGGCCCTTGGCCTTCTCGATCCATTGGTCGAAATCGGCCTGGCTGAAGCCATGGAACTTGAAGCGCATGTGCGAGAAGCCGGCGCCGCTATAATTGGCGGAGATGCCCTCGAATTCGCCCGGATGGTTGATGACGGCGTGCAGCTTCGTCTCCATGCCCGGCATGGCGTAGATCTGGCCGGCAAGCGCGGGGACGAAGAAGGAATTCATGACCGTCGAGGACGTGATCTTGAAGTTGATCGGCCTGTCGACCGGGGCCGCCATCTCGTTGATCGTGGCGATGCCGTATTCCGGGTAGAAGAACAGCCATTTCCAGTCGAGCGCGACGACCTCGACGGTCAGCGGCTTGACGTCCTGCGGGATCGGCTTGTCGGCCGCGATGCGGTCGAGCGGCCGGTAGGGATCGAGCTGGTGGGTGCTGATCCAGGTCACCGCGCCCAGCGCGATGATGATGGCGAGCGGCGCCGACCAGATGACCAGTTCGAGGCGGGTCGAATGATGCCAGTCGGGCTCATAGGGGGCCGCCGTGTTCGACTGGCGATATTTCCAGGCGAAGAACAGGGTGAGGAAGATCACCGGTATGATGATGATCAGCATCAGGACGGTCGAGACGACGATGAGGTCGCGTTGCTGCACGGCGATGTCGCCGGAGGGAGCCATCACCACCATGTTGCAGCCCGAAAGCAGCAAGATCAGCGGGAGGACAAATAAACGGCTGAAAATCTTCGAGAGTCTTGGCACGTCTTAAAGCTCTTTTTGTTTCGACCGTACCGCGACTAAAGGACGGCGGTCATGAACGGTATGAGGTGTTTCGTCGCACCGCAGCAAGTTCTAGTGCAATGCGGCATTGGGGCGCGGCTCCACCTATCGGGAAAACCCTGCGAAATCCAGAAGGTTTTCGGCGGCCAGTCGCTTTTATCGCGCGTAATATAGCCGGATTGACGGAAATGGCCACAGACGGCGCGGCCTGGTTGCGGATGACGGCGACAAAAGAAGAAATTACCGCCATTCGACTGCTAATTTGCGAATTATTTCATGCTCGATACTTGATAAGCTCCGAAGTTTGATCAACATTTTGATTAGGCGCGAAATCGTGGAGGAGTACGCGCCAGGAGAGGGAGGCTCCCACATATGGTCAGCGCCACACATGAATCATTAAATCCAACATCCTCGGGTCTGGAACGCGATGCCCGCGACATGCATGCTCGCGGCACCGTCGATCCCGGTAATATTGCCATCGGCGTGATCATCGGTCGCACGTCCGAGTTTTTCGATTTCTTCGTCTACGCCATCGCATCGGTGCTGGTTTTCCCGAAGCTGATCTTCCCCTTCGCGGACCCGCTGCATGGCACGATGCTTTCATTTCTGGTCTTTGCACTTGCCTTCGTCGCGCGCCCGATCGGCTCGTTCATCTTCATGGCGGTCGACCGCAGATACGGACGCGGCGTCAAGCTTACCGCGGCGCTCTTCCTGCTCGGCGGCTCGACGGCATCGATGAGCTTCCTGCCCGGCTATGCCGAGGTCGGCGTCTACGCGATCATCCTGCTGTCCGTCTTCCGCTTCTGCCAGGGCCTTGCGCTTGGCGGCGCCTGGGACGGACTGGCCTCGCTCTTGGCGCTGAACGCGCCGACCAATCACCGTGGCTGGTACGCGATGATCCCGCAGCTCGGCGCGCCGATCGGCTTCATGCTGGCGAGCGCGCTGTTTGCCTATTTCGTGACGAGCCTGACGACGGCCGACTTCCTCGATTGGGGCTGGCGCTATCCCTTCTTCTGCGCCTTCGCGGTCAACGTCGTCGCGCTCTTCGCCCGGCTCCGCCTGGTCGCCACGCCCGAATTCGGTGCGCTGCTGGAGCGCCATGAGCTGGAGCCGGTCAAGATGACCGAGCTTCTGCGCGTGCATGGCCGCGACGTGCTGATCGGCGCCTTCGTGCCGCTGGCAAGTTTTGCGACCTTCCATCTGGTCACCGTCTTCCCGCTGAGCTGGATGACGCTTTACAGCCAGCAGTCGCCGGGCTCGTTCCTGCTGGTGGAATTCGTGGGCGCGATCTGCGGCATCGTCGCGATCATCTGTTCCGGCCTGCTGGCCGACCGGATCGGCCGGCGCAACCAGCTGGCCGTCGGCGCGGTGCTGATCGCCTGTTTCGCCTTCGTCGCGCCCTGGCTGCTCGATGGCGGCAATACCGGCCGTCACATGTATGTGATTCTCGGCTTCACGCTGCTCGGCCTTTCCTTCGGTCAGGCCGCCGGCGCCAGCGCCTCGCGCTTCAGCCTCAACTATCGCTATAGCGGCTCGGCCCTGACCTCGGATCTGTCCTGGCTGATCGGCGCGGGCTTTGCGCCCTTCGTGGCGCTCAGCCTCTCCAGCCAGTTCGGTCTGGTCTATACCAGCCTCTACCTGCTCTCCGGCGTCGTCTGCACGCTGGTTGCGATCTTCTTCAGCAAGACGCTGGAAACCCGCGACAACTGAGCAGTTCCGGAGGGAAATATCGAAAAGCCGCGGTGCGAAAGCATCGCGGCTTTTTCATGCGGCATGTATCAGCCACGCGATCAGCGGCGCTGCCAACACATTGGTCAATCCCACCAGCACCATGACGAGACCGGCGATCGATCCCTCCTCCCGGCCGATCTCGTGAGCTTTCACAACGCCGATGCCATGCGCGCCCATGCCGAACAGCGCGCCGCGGGCCATGCCCGATCTGAGCGGCAGCAGCCGCAACAGAGCCTGCCCGACAACGGCGCCGAAGAGGCCGGTGATGACGACGAAAACGGCGGTCAGATTGGGCACGCCACCGATGTCGCCGGATACCACCATCGCAAAGGGCGTGCTGATCGATCGGGGCATCAGGCTCAGACGCAGACTTTCGTCGAGGCCGAAAAGGCTGGCGAGCCCCCAGGCCGAAGCCATGGCGGTGGCGCTGCCGACGGTGACGCCGAAGAGCAGGACGGGCCAATAGCGCGTGATGAGACCACGCTGCTCGTAGATCGGCACGGCAAAGGCGACGGTTGCCGGACCGAGCAGGGCAAGCAGCCAGCGGCTCTCGTGCATATAGTCCTGATAATTGGCATGCATTGCCAGCGCGATCGCGATCAGAACCGTCGGCGCCGCCACCAGCGGCGACAGCCACAGCGAAGGCCGGCGGCGATAGAGCGCCTTGGAGAGATAATAGAGGCCGATCGTCGCCAGCGGCCAGAAAAAGCCGGCGGCAACGGGCTCAATTGCGGACATGGCGGGATGCTCCCTGATGCATCATCAGCCGGTAGCCGATATCGATCGCCACCGCGGTGACGCCCATGACGATGATGGTGCCGACGAAGATGACGGCAAGTACCTTCAGGCCGACGATCCCGACAAATTCGCCGTGATCGAGCACGGCCAGTACGGCCGGCACGAAGAACAGCAGCATCTCGGCAAGAAACCACTCCGCGCCCTGCTTCATGCTCGTCATGCTGAGCTTTCCGCTCGCAAGCAACGCAAGTACCAGCAGCATACCGGCAATGGCGCCGGGTATCGGCAGGTGCACGATACGCACGATCGCCTCGCCCGCCCGCCAGAAGACCAACAACAGCAGGATTTGAGCCAGACGGTTCAGCGTTGGATGATTCCGCAGATCGATACGCATGGAAAAACTCGGGAAAAAAAGGATGGTCTGAAGATAGGTCCTTTCGCTGCATGAATAAAATGAATTGATTTCATTAAATTCAGTCCTGTAAGGAATGGAAATGGAGCTTCGGACATTGAGAGCCTTTGTCGAGGTCGTGCGCCAGGGTGGTTTTTCGGAGGCCGCCAAGGTGGTGTTTACGACCCAGTCCGCCGTGAGCAAGGCCGTGCGCCAGCTCGAGGATGAACTCGGCCTGCCACTGCTCAATCGCATCGGCCACCGCACGACGCTGACGGATGCTGGCGAAGTGGTCTACCGCCGGGCGGTCGCGATCCTGGCCGGTCGCGACGATCTGCTTGCCGAATTGGCGGAGTTGCGCGGCCTGGCACGGGGAACCCTGCGGCTCGGCCTGCCTCCGATCGGTAACGACGCGCTGTTTGCGCCGGTATTTGCCGTTTTCCGCAACCGCTATCCCGGCATCGAGATCAAGCTGGTGGAGCAGGGTGCCAAGCGGCTGGAGGAAATGGTGCTCGCCGGCGAGGTCGATCTCGGCGCCTCGCTCCTGCCGACGCTCGATGCATTCGAATGGCAGAGCGTGCGCTGCGAGCCCATGCATGTGCTCCTGCCCTCGACGCATCCGCTCGCGGGCCGCCAGACGGTGCCGCTTACCGCGCTCGAGGGCAATCCGTTCATTCTGTTCGAAACTGGCTTCGCATTGAACGGCATCATTCTCGATGCCTGCCGCGTGGCCGGTTTCGCGCCGGACATCGTCGCCCGCTCGAGCCAGATCAATTTCATCGTCGAGCTTATCGCCGCCGGTCTCGGGGTCGGCTTTCTGCCGCGGCTGATCGCCGGGCAGCGCCAGCGTCCGGGCACCAGCCATGCCCTTGTCGTCGAGCCGGGAATGGAATGGCACATGGCGTGGATATGGCGGCGGGGCGGTTATCTATCGCATGCCGGCAGAGCATGGCTCGAGCTTGCCGCAGAGGTCGCGGCGAAAACTTGACTCCATTTTCAAGCTTTTGTGATAAAGGAGCCTGAGTGTAAACTTGAAAACGATGGTCAGGAAAAATATAGGCTATCGCACCTCCGTCAGAGAACGGGGCTTTCAAGCGAGAGGACGCCCATGAAATTTTCCGTCATCCATCTTTCCAGCGCGCTGGCACTTGTCGCGGGCCTCGCGGTCGCTCCGCTGATGGCGAAGGCCGCCGATTCCGAAGGCATCGTCGTCTACAATGCCCAGCACGAGACCCTGACGCAGGCATGGGCCGATGGCTTCACCAAGGAAACCGGCATCAAGGTGACGATCCGCAACGGCAGCGACATGCAGTTCGCCAATCAGATCATCGAGGAAGGTGCCGCGTCTCCCGCCGACGTCTACCTGACGGAAAACTCGCCGGGGATGACGCTGGTCGATGCCAACAAGCTTTTCGCGCCGGTCGATGCCGCCACGCTGGCGCAGGTGCCGGAAACCTTCAAGGCCGCCGATGGCAACTGGGTCGGCGTTGCCGCCCGCTCGACGGTCTTCGCCTATGACAAGACCAAGCTGAAGGAAGCCGATCTGCCGAAGTCGCTGCTTGATCTTGCCGATCCCAAGTGGAAGGGCCGCTGGGGCGCCTCGCCGGCCGGCGCCGATTTCCAGGCGATCGTCAGCGCGCTGCTCGAGCTGAAGGGCGAGGATGCCACCAAGGCCTGGCTGAAGGCGATGAAGGAAAACGCCACCCCCTACAAGGGCAACAGCGTCGCCATGAAGGCCGTCAACGCCGGCGAGGTCGAAGGCGCGGTGATCTATCACTATTACTGGTTCGGCGATCAGGCCAAGACCGGCGAAAACAGCAAGAATGTCGAGCTATACTACTTCAAGAACCAGGACCCGGGCGCCTTCGTCAGCATTTCCGGCGGCGGCGTTCTCGCCTCCAGCCAGCACCAGAAGGAAGCCCAGGCTTTCCTGAAATGGATCACCGGCAAGGGCGGCCAGGCCGTTCTGCGCGACGGCAATTCCTTTGAATATGCCGTCAGCACCGGTGAAGCCTCCAATTCCAAGCTGGTGCCGCTTTCGGACCTGCAGGCGCCGAAGGTCGAGCCTTCCAAGCTGAACAGCAAGAAGGTCACCGATCTGATGACGGAAGCCGGGCTGATCTAACGCATGATCCCGCGCCGAAGCCCCGCGAAGCGGAAAGTGCGAAGCGGTTTTCGGATAGGCTTATGCGTCAATAAAGAGCACGGCTCTTGCATGTGATCCGCCTGCCCTGCTAGGGGCATGCGGATGGCCTCTCGGCCGTTTCGATCCGGGCAATCGCCTTCCCGCGGCGGTTGCCTTCCTGTTTCAGGGCGTGAAAGGCAGCGTGGATTTGCTGCAGAAGAATACATATGCCGCGCCGACCGCTCAGGCCGCCGCTATGTCATCATCCCCGTCGATGGCTGCGCCTCACGGCCGCATTCCGCATGCCTCCGTCGTCGCCCTGGCATCGGTCGTCGCGCTTCTGAGCCTCGTGCCGCTCGGCTTCATCCTCTGGATCACCGTCGAGACCGGCTGGGCGCAAGTCGTCGCGCTCATCTTCCGCAACCGTGTCGGCGAATTGCTGACCAACACCGTTCTGCTGGAAGTCTGCACCATCCCGCTTTGCATCCTGCTCGCGGTTACGCTCGCCTGGCTGACCGAGCGCACCAATATTCCCGGCGCCCGCATCTGGGCCTGGCTTGCGGTCGCGCCGCTTGCCGTGCCGGCCTTCGTGCACAGCTATGCCTGGGTCAGCCTGGTGCCCGGCATGCGCGGGCTGTGGAGCGGCGTTCTGGTCTCGGTGCTCGCCTACTATCCCTTCCTCTATCTGCCCGTGGCGGCCGCGCTGCGGCGGCTCGATCCGGCGATCGAGGATGCCGCCGCTTCGCTCGGCCTCGGTCCCTGGCGCGTCTTCTTCCGGGCGATCCTGCCGCAGCTTCGGCTCGCCATTTGCGGCGGTTCGCTGCTGATCGGCCTGCATCTCCTGGCGGAATACGGTCTTTACGTGATGATCCGCTTCGATACGTTTTCGACCGCGATCGTCGATCAGTTCCAGTCCGCCTATAACAGCCCGGCCGCCAATATGCTCGGCGGCGTTCTCGTCTTCTGCTGCCTGCTGCTGCTCGGCTTCGAAGTATTGGTGCGTGGCAACGAGCGCTATGCCCGCGTCGGCTCCGGCGCCGCCCGTCCGGCGGACCGGCGCCGTCTCGGCTGGTTCGTCGTCCCGGCCGTGGCGCTGCCGGTGGCCGTGGCGGTGCTGACGCTCGGTGTGCCCTTCGTGACGCTGGCGCGCTGGCTCTATCTCGGCGGCGCCGGCATCTGGCGCATGGATACGGTCGGCAGCGCGTTCGTGCAGACCATCGGCCTGGCGATCGCCGGCGGATTGCTCGCCACCATCGCCGCCATTCCGATGGCCTGGCTCTCGGTGCGCGCACCCGGCCGGCTGCAGCGCATCCTTGAAGCCTGCCATTATTATGTCGGCTCGCTGCCGGGCGTCGTCGTTGCCCTGGCGCTGGTGTCGATCACGGTCAGGGTGATCCTGCCGCTTTACCAGACCTTCGCCACGCTGCTGCTCGCCTACGTCCTCCTGTTCCTGCCGCGCGCCATGGTGGGCTTGCGCGCCAGCATCGCCCAGGCCCCGGTCGAGCTCGAACGCGCCGCCATGGCGCTCGGCCGCACGCCGGGCCAGGCCGTCCGGCAGATCACCATGCGCCTCGCCGCTCCCGGCTTCGCCGCCAGCGTCGCCCTCGTGGCGCTCGGCATCACCAATGAACTGACGGCGACGCTGATGCTGTCGCCGATCGGCACCGATACGCTGGCGACGAAATTCTGGTCCTTGACCAGCGAGATCGATTACGTTTCCGCCGCGCCCTATGCCTTCATGATGGTCGTATTGTCGCTGCCGCTCACCCTTCTCCTCTATGTGCAATCCAAGCGGACGGCCGGACAATGACCTTTCTGGCGATCAAGAACATCAGCAAGCACTATGGCCCCGTCCATGCGCTCGATAATATAGACCTCTCGGTTGCCGCCGGCAGCCGCACCGCCATCGTCGGCCCCTCCGGTTCCGGCAAGACGACGCTGCTGCGCATCATCGCCGGCTTCGAGATCCCCGACGCCGGACAGGTGGTGCTGGAAGGCGAGACCCTGGCCGACGGCACCGACGCCGTGCCCGCCCACCGGCGCGGCATCGGTATCGTCTCGCAGGACGGCGCCCTGTTTCCGCATCTGAGCGTCGCGGAAAATATCGGCTTCGGCATGGAGCGGGGCGCCCATGACCGCGAGCAGCGGATCAAGGGGCTCATCGACATGGTGGAACTCGATCGCGGCATGCTCGACCGCCGCCCGCACCAGCTCTCCGGCGGCCAGCAGCAGCGCGTGGCGCTGGCGCGCGCCCTTGGCCGCAAGCCGAGGCTGATGCTACTCGACGAGCCCTTTTCGGCGCTCGACACGGGCCTGCGCGAAAACATGCGCAAGGCGGTCGCCCGCGTGCTGCAGATCGCCGGCATCACGACGATCCTGGTGACGCACGATCAGGCGGAGGCGCTGTCCTTCGCCGATCAGGTCGCGGTTCTGCGCGACGGCAAGCTGGTGCAGGCCGGAACGCCGCAGACGCTCTATCTCAATCCGCGGGACCGCGAGACCGCGGCGTTTCTCGGCGACGCCATCCTGTTGCCGGCAGATCTTGGCGATGGTTCCAGCACTTGCGCGCTCGGGACGATTCCAGTCGACAGCGACGGCCGGTCTGGGCGTGCCGAGATCATGCTGCGGCCCGAGCAGCTGCGCCTGAGCACCATCGAGGGTGAGGGTACGGGCCTGGCCTGCGTCGGCAAGGTCACCGATATCGAATTCGGCGGCGCCGTCTGCACCGTGACGGTCGTTCTCTCCAGCGCCAATGGTTCGGAAACGCTGAACATCAAGAGTTCCGGCGTCGGCCTGCCCGAGATCGGCAGCATGGTATCGGTTACCGTGCTCGGTAAGGCGCATGTCTTCGAAAAGCCGGGCAGCTGAGCTGCTTCCGATGGAGCGAGAGGGACGTAAAAATACCTTCTCCCCCGCGGGGAGAAGGTCGAGCGAAGCTTGGGTTGATGGGGCGTTGTACCCGTAAGGGTCGCTCTTCGCGTTCGCTCAGAGCTATTGCTCCTCGCCCCCCTCATCCGCCCTGCCGGGCACCTTCTCCCCGAGGGGAGAAGGCAATACCGCCGTCTCCAGCACCTGTCCGGTCACGACATCGGCAATGCCGCGATCCGTCTGGTGCGGGCCGATATTGCAGGCGAGCGTTGCCCCGAAGCAGGCCTTGAAGACGAGGTAGGGCGGCTGCCAGTCGACGATGGTCTCCATCGCTTCGCGGATGGCGCCGAAGGCCTGGGCGATGTCTGTGAGAGGCGCGTCGCTGACGAGGCCGGACAGCGGCAAGGGCAGAACGGCCTTGATCTCGCCGTCACAGGCGACCGCCAGTCCGCCGCCGCCGGCAATGACGGCATTGGCGGCGAGCGTCATGTCCCGGACATTGCGGCCGAAGACCGTCAGGTTGTGGCTGTCGTGCGAGACCGTGGTGCAGAAGGCGCCGCGCCATTCGCCCCAGCCGGTGAGGAAGCCGACGCGCGGCTTGCCTTCCGCTCGGTCGTGACGATGGGTGACGGCGATCATGGTGGTGCCCGCTGGCGGCACGACAAATCCGTCCACGACATCGGCTTCGATCTCGCCCCATTGCGTGAAGCGCGGCCGGTCGATGGTCGCGAGCCGGACGCGGCTTCCACTCGCCGGGACACGAAAATCGTCTTCCGTGAGCGGCGCAATCTTGACCGAGTTGCGAAGCGGATCGGCGTCCAGCGGCGCGATCTTGCCCACCATCGCGCCGGCTTCGGCGATGACGATGCCATTGGCGATCACTTGCCGCGCCTCGAAGGTCCGGAGGTTTTCGAAGATCGCGATATCGGCGCGGCGGCCGGCGGCGATCAGGCCGAGATCGCTGCGGCCAAGCCGCATCGCGGCGTTCAGCGTCGCCGCTCGCAAGGCCCATTCCGGCTTCAGCCCATCGCGCACCAGGCGGCGGACCACATCGTCGAGGCCGCCGTTGAAATGCAGCTCGTCGGGGAAGACGTCATCGGTGCAGAGCGTCACCGTCTGCGGCAGGAAACCCAGCCGGTCGATGATATCGACGAATTGCTGGAGAAGGTGGTCGTGCGAGCCGCGCAATTCGATCGTCAGGCCGGCCGAAAGCTTGGCGAGGAAATCGGCGCCGGAGGTGAGTTCGTGGTCGGAGGTCACGCCGGCGGTCATGAAGGCATTGAGATCGGCGCCCTCGAGGCCGCGGGCATGGCCGCAGACGAGCTTGCCGGATTGCAGCCCGGCGCCGACGATGGCGGTTGCGCGCGGATCGCCGTCGATGACGCCGCGCATGGTCATGACTTCGGCGACGCCGCCGATCTCCGGCCAAGCGAGCATCTCGGTCATGGCGGCGGCGTCGAAATCGGCGCCCGCGAGCTCCAGGCCGGGTGCGGACGGCACGCAGGACGGTGCAAGCGGGATCACCCGCAGCGGCAGCGACCGGCTCGCCTCGACCGCCCAGCCCACGCCGTCGAGGCCATGCACATTGCCGAATTCATGCGGGTCCCAGACGATGGTGGTGACGCCGCGCGGCAGTACGGCCTCTGCATAGGCGGCCGGCGTCACCATCGAGCTTTCGATGTGCATATGCGTATCGATCAGCCCCGGCGACAGGAAAGAGCCGGACGCATCGATCGTCTCCAACGCATCCGAACGGCTGGCCGGCGTGTGGACGCTGGCGATCAGCGGGCCGACGATGCCGATATCGGCGGCGCGGATCTTGCCGGTCACCATGTCGACCACCTGCCCGCCGACGATCAGCAGATCGAAGGGCGCGTCGCCGCGGGCGGCCGCAACCGCGCGGGCGCGCAGATCGGGCTCGTTGAGGTCGGCGGGTTCGTGCCGGTATTGTCCAGTCATCGGCGTGCCTCGCGGATCAGGGCGTCGAACAGAATGGCGCGCGCCGCCTCGGCGTCGATCTCAGCGGCGAAATGGGCGTTGAAGGCGGCATGCGAGGCGCGGGTCTCGACGACGGTGCGTCCGCGTGTGTGCTGCCCCGAAAGCTCGACATCGATGCGGGCATGCTGGAGCTTCGCGATCTCGGGCGCGACGAAAATCGCGGCGGCCGTCGGATCGTAGATCGCCATGGCCGGCCGGCCGCGGCTGATGCCGATATCGACATAGCCGCCGAGAAGGTCGGCCAGAAGCGCGGCGTTCCTGCCCGTCGCCGCCCGCACCCGGTCGACATCATCAGGCCAGGCGAGCACCTTGCGGCAGATGTCGAGGTCGACCATGCGCAGCGGCAGGCTATGGGCGAGCACGATCGCCAGCGCCTCGGGATCGGCATAGGCGTTGAACTCGGCCGAAGCGGTGTGATTGCCCGATGTCACGCCGCCGCCCATCCAGGTGAGCTCGTCGATACGGGCGGCAAGATCGGGGCGGGCGAGCGCGAGCGCCGCGATGTTGGTGAGCGGTCCGAGCGCCAGAATGCGCTTTTGCCCGCTGCCGTCCGCCAGCCAATCGCAAAGCGCGGTGAAAGCGTCGCTCGCCGGCAGCTCGTCCGCCGGCGGCAGGGTCTTGCCCAGGGTCGGCATGCCGCTTGCCCCGAGAATGCGCTGCGCCGTTTCCAGCTTGCAAAGCACCGGCAGTTCGCGACCCGTATGGATCGGGAACGTCCAGCCGAAGGCGGCGGCGGCTCCGGCCGCATTGGCGCGCACCTGCGCAAGCGGCGCGTTGCCGCTCACCAGCGAAACGCCGTCGATCGCAAGGCTCGAATGGGTCACCACCAGAATGGCGGCGATATCGTCGAAGCCCATGTCGGTATCGATCCAGATCCCCATGGCCGTGCGCCTGTCGAATTCGAGTTGAGGAGAGGGTGCCGTCATGGGACGCGCGTCCGGATCGCGCGTCCCGCCGGTCACTCAGGCTGCGAGCGCGTCGAGGATGCGGACCCAGGAGCGGATGCCCTTGTGGTAGGACCGCAGCTCGTATTTCTCGTTCGGCGAATGGATGCGGTCGTCGGAAAGACCAAATCCGACCAGCAGCGACTCCATGCCGAGCATCTTCTGGAAATCGCCGACGATCGGGATCGAGCCACCCATGCCGATGACGATGGCCGGTTTCGGCCATTCGCTGGAAAGCGCGTTCTTCGCCTTGGTCAGGACTGGCGAATCGTAGGAAAGCTGGATGGCCGGCGAGGCGCCATGTTCCAGGAATTCCACCGAGCAGTCGGCCGGGATCTTCGAGCGGACATAGGCGCGGAAGCTGTCGCGGATCGCCGCCGGGTTCTGCTGACCGACCAGGCGGAAGGAGATCTTCGCCGATGCCTTGGCGGCGATCACGGTCTTGAAGCCGGCGCCGGTATAGCCGCCGGTGATGCCGTTGACCTCCGCCGTCGGCCGCGCCCAGATCAGTTCCATCACCGAACGGCCCTTTTCCCCCGAGGGAATGGACAGGCCGACTTCGCCGAGGAACTTCTCCGTCGTCATCCCGAGCGTCTCCCAGGAGGCCTTGATGTTGCTCGGCGTTTCCTCGACGCCGTCATAGAAGCCGTCGAGCGTGACGCGGCCGGTCTCGTCGTGCAGGCCGGCGAGAATCTCGGAGAGAATGTGGATCGGATTGGCGGCGGCACCGCCGAACATGCCCGAATGCAGGTCGCGATCGGCGGCACTGACGATGATCTCCTCGCCGACGAGGCCGCGCAGGCCGGCCGAGATCGCCGGCGTATCGCCATCCCACATGCCGGTGTCGCAGACCAGCGCATAATCCGCCTTCAGCTCGGCGGCATTGGCCTCGAGGAAGGGCTTCAGCGACGGCGAGCCGGATTCCTCCTCGCCCTCGAACAGGATGGTGACGCGTACCGGCAGCGCACCCTTGACTTCCTTGTAGGCGCGGACGGCCTCGACGAAGGTCATCAGCTGGCCCTTGTCGTCGGAGGTGCCGCGCCCCGTCAGGATCTTGCGGCCATTGCCGAGATCCTTGATGGCGGGTGCGAAGGGATCGCTGTCCCACAGCTCGATCGGATCGACCGGCTGCACGTCGTAATGGCCGTAGAACAGGACATGCGGCGCATCGGCGCTAGCCGCCTCGTGATGGGCGACAACCATCGGGTGGCCGGGCGTGTCGCGCACCGAGGCGGAAAAGCCGAGCTTGGTCAGGTAGGAGACGAGCCATTCCGCGGCCTTGCGGCATTCCGGCTTGTAGGCCGGATCGGTCGAGATGGAGGGGATGCGCAGCAGTTCGAACAGATTGTCGAGGCTGGACGGAAGGTTCTGATCCGCGCGATCCAGAACGGGCGATACATCGGTCATGTCCGACTCCTTACATGGAAATTGGCTGGACGATAGACCAAAGCCCGCGCGGTTTCGAGGCGGAAAACCTCGAAAATTTCGGGCGTTTCGTCGCTGGCCCCGGGGGCGCTTGCCGAGCCGTCTAGAGATGCTTGGCGTTTTCCAGGATGCGGCGGATATATTCGAGAAGCAGCTCGCGTTCGAAGTTGCGGAAGCCGCGGAACAGGTCCTTGTCCGCCGCCATCGCCGCCTCGACGGCCTCCACCTGCATCGCAGCCGCCCGGCCGGTGAGGAAGATCAGCTGCGCGCGCTTGTCGGAAGGATGCGGCCGGCGCTCCACCAGCCCGTCGCGCTCCATGCGCGACAGCGTATTGGCCATCGTCGCCTGTTCTATGTCGACACGCTCCAAAAGCTGCTTCTGCGTCAGCCCGTCTTCCGACCACAATTCCAGCAGGATCGGAAACTGGCCGGGCGAAAAGCCGAGCCTGACCGCGCGCTGTTGCAACGAGCGGGCAAATCCCTTTGCCATCTGGTTGGCAAGGTAGGCTGCGGAGTCCATCCGGTTAAATCCCATGATTGTAAGTATGCCAGTATTCCATGCCAAAACAATCGGCAATTCTTGCGCGGGTTCACCGGGCGTCTGCCGATTCAAGCGGCATTTCCGGCCAGCTTTGCGGGTCTTGTCGTGGGGTGTTTGCATAGAAAAGCCGCCATGGCCTGGAGGGGGCGCCATGGCGGCTCTGAAAAGGGGGACAAAGGCCCGGAGAGGGGGATAGGCCTTTGTCCAAGTCTGACATGGCGGGGGACAGGCCGGTTGTCAGACCCTCGGCGTAATCAATCGCCGGTGAGTATGAGATGAGGCTGCAAATATGGTTTTTCAAGGGAGCACGCAGATTAGATTGATTAAAAATTGGTAACGTTTCAGTGAGAGATTTCGCCGGTCCGCGCGGCCTCCGACGGAACTTTATATGGACGTTGGAGGAGCGCCACGCTATCCATGCTTCCCATGAAAAAAGGTGATCATCTCTTCCTCGTCGACGGCTCCGGATTCATTTTCCGGGCCTTCCATGCATTGCCGCCCCTGACGCGCAAATCCGATGGTTTGCCCGTCGGCGCCGTCTCCGGTTTCTGCAACATGCTGTGGAAGCTTTTGACCTCGGCGCGCGATACGTCGGTCGGCGTGACGCCGACCCATTTCGCCGTCATCTTCGACTATTCGTCGAAGACGTTCCGCAAGGACATCTTCCCTGAATACAAGGCGAATCGCTCGGCGCCGCCGGAGGAGCTGATCCCGCAATTCGGCCTCATCCGCCAGGCGACGCGCGCCTTCAACCTGCCCTGCATCGAGACCGATGGTTTCGAAGCCGACGATATCATCGCCACCTATGCCCGCCAGGCCGAGGCGACCGGTGCCGACGTCACCATCATCTCCTCCGACAAGGATCTGATGCAGCTCGTCACGCCGACGGTCCACATGTATGACAGCATGAAGGACAAGCAGATCGGCATTCCCGACGTCATCGAGAAATGGGGCGTGCCGCCGGACAAGATGATCGACCTGCAGGCCATGACGGGCGATTCGGTCGATAACGTGCCGGGCATCCCCGGCATCGGCCCGAAGACGGCGGCGCAGCTTCTGGAGGAGTTCGGCGACCTCGACACGCTGCTCGCTCGCGCCGGCGAGATCAAGCAGCAGAAGCGCCGCGAGAACATCATCGCCAATGCCGACCTCGCCCGCATTTCGCGTCAGCTGGTGATGCTGAGGACCGACGTGCCGCTGGAACTGCCGCTCGACGCGCTGGTGCTCGAGCCGCAGAACGGCCCGAAGCTGGTCGGCTTCCTGAAGGCGATGGAATTCACCTCGCTGACGCGCCGTGTCGCCGAGGCCTGCGATTGCGATCCTGCGGCCATCGAGCCCTCCGATGTCACGGTCGAATGGGGTGACACCGCCCACGGTCCGGATCTGGATGTCGGCGACAATGTCGAGCTGGTTGCCGGCGGCACCGTTTCGGCCGAGGGCGCCTCCGTTCCGGCGCCGGCGGTCAAGCCGCGCCTGGCTGTGGAAGGGCTGAGCGAACCGGCCGACCTCGCCAAGGCGCGCGCTGCAAGCTTCGCCACCGCGCCGATCGATCGTTCGAAATATGTCACCATCCGCGACGTCGCGACCCTCGACCGCTGGATCGCGGATGCCCGCGAAACCGGCCTCGTCGCCTTCGACACCGAGACGACGTCGCTGGATGTCATGCAGGCCGAAATCGTCGGCTTTTCGCTGGCGATCGCCGACAACAAGGACGACCCCACGGGCGCCTCCATCCGCGCCGCCTATGTGCCGCTCAACCACAAGAACGGCATCGGCGACCTGCTCGGCGGTGGGCTGGCGGACAATCAGATCCCGCTGCGCGACGCCCTGCCGCGGCTGAAGGACCTGCTGGAGGACACCTCCGTCCTCAAGATCGCGCAGAACCTGAAATACGATTACCTGCTGATGAAGCGCTACGGCATCGAGACCAAGGCCTTCGACGATACGATGCTGCTCTCCTACGTGCTCGACGGCGGCGCCAACGCCACGCATGGCATGGACAGCCTGTCGGAGCGCTGGCTCGGCCACACGCCGATCGCCTACAAGGATGTTGCCGGCAGCGGCAAGTCCAACGTCACCTTCGATCTGGTCGATATTGATCGCGCCACGGCCTATGCCGCCGAGGATGCCGATGTGACGCTGCGCCTCTGGCTGGTGCTGAAGCCGCGGCTGGCGGCCGAGAGCCTCGCCACCGTCTACGAGCGTCTGGAACGGCCGCTGGTGCCGGTGCTCGCCCATATGGAAGAGCGCGGCATCACCATCGACCGGCAGATCCTGTCGCGTTTGTCCGGCGAGCTGGCGCAGGGCGCCGCACGGCTGGAAGACGAGATTTATACGCTGGCCGGCGAGCGCTTCAATATCGGCTCGCCCAAGCAGCTCGGCGATATCCTCTTCGGCAAGATGGGCCTTGCCGGCGGCAGCAAGACCAAGACCGGGCAATGGTCGACCTCTGCGCAGGTGCTGGAAGACCTGGCGGCGGCCGGCTTCGAGCTGCCGCGCAAGATCGTCGACTGGCGCCAGCTTACCAAGCTGAAATCGACCTATACGGATGCGTTGCCAGGCTATGTCCATCCTCAGACCAAGCGCGTCCACACCTCCTATTCGCTGGCTTCGACCACGACCGGGCGGCTGTCTTCCTCCGAACCGAACCTACAGAACATTCCGGTGCGCACGGCGGAAGGTCGCAAGATCCGCACCGCCTTCATCTCGACGCCCGGCCACAAGCTGGTCTCGGCCGATTACAGCCAGATCGAGCTGCGCGTGCTGGCGCACGTCGCCGATATCCCGCAGCTCAAGCAGGCCTTCGAGGACGGCATCGACATTCATGCCATGACGGCGTCGGAAATGTTCGGCGTGCCGGTGGAAGGCATGCCGAGCGAGGTGCGCCGCCGCGCCAAGGCGATCAACTTCGGCATCATCTACGGCATTTCCGCCTTCGGCCTTGCCAACCAGCTCTCCATCGAGCGCTCGGAAGCCGGCGACTACATCAAGAAGTATTTCGAGCGCTTCCCCGGCATCCGCGACTATATGGAAAGCACCAAGCAGGCGGCGCGCGACAAGGGCTATGTCGAGACGATCTTCGGCCGTCGCATCCATTTCCCGGAAATCCGCTCCTCCAACCCCTCGGTGCGCGCCTTCAACGAGCGTGCATCCATCAACGCGCCGATCCAGGGTTCGGCCGCCGACGTCATCCGTCGCGCCATGATCAAGATGGAACCGGCGCTGGCCGCGGACGGCCTTGGCGACCGCGTGCGCATGCTCTTACAGGTGCATGACGAACTGATCTTCGAGGTCGAGGACGCCGATGTCGAGCGCTCGACGCCGGTCATCGTTTCGGTCATGGAAAATGCCGCGATGCCGGCGGTCAACATGTCGGTGCCGCTGAAGGTGGATGCGCGGGCGGCGAACAATTGGGATGAGGCGCATTGAGATACGAGCGGGCGTGGCCTATCCCGCCAAGGGCGAGATAGGCCTTTTCGCGTATGCCGCTCTTCACATCCCAATCAACGCTTCCAGCACCGCAATGATGGCGCGCTCGGCATCCTCCAGCGTGCCGCTATTGTCGATATCGGCCACGTCGTAACTGCCTTCAACCGTCAGCGAACTGCGCTCCAGACGCTTCATCACATCCTCGCGGCTCTCGCGGCCGCGCGCCGTCAGCCGTTCCGCAAGAACGTCGCGCCGCGCCGTAATATTGATGATCTTCAGCCTTGGAAACACAGCCTGGAAGCGGTGCAACACCGAACGCGAACCATTGGCGATGACCAGATTGCCGCGCGCGAGCTCGTCCATGACGTCGGCGGGAATGCCGTATTTCAGGCCATGCGCCTCCCAGGAGACGGCGAAGGCGCCGGCCCGTTCCATGGCGTCGAAATCGGCGTCGGAGACGCTTTTGTGATCCTCGTTGCCGGGATCGCCCGCGCGGGTGATGACGCGGCGGACGAAATGGACGTCCGGCCGGCCGGCGAAATGCCGGGCGGCGAGGTTCATCAGCGTATCCTTGCCCGCGCCGCTCGGGCCGACGACCACGGCCATGATGCCGACGGTATCGGCTCTTAGATCATTAGCCGGCTTGGTCCTCGCCTCCAGCGTCATGCCACGCGCCGTCCTTCCCGCCAGACGGAGCGCGTCACCGGCACGCCGTGATCGCGGCGAACGCGCACGAGATCGGCGCGCAGGCCCTCGGCGATGCGGCCGCGATCGTCGAGGCTGACGGTCCTGGCGGGCGTTGCCGTCACCATGGCGATCGCCCGCGGCAGCGAGATGCTTTCGACCTCGTCGGCGAGGATGAAGGGCGCATGCAGCAGGCTGAGCGGCACATAGTCGGACGAGAGCACGTCGAGCACGCCGAGCTCGGCGAGATCGCGGGCGGCGATATTGCCGGAATGCGACTTGCCGCGCACGATGTTCGGGGCGCCCATCAGCACGCTCATGCCGGCGCCGTGCGAAGCCTTGGCGGCGTCGATGCTGGTCGGGAATTCCGCCAGGCGCACGCCGTAATCGACCGCCTCGTCGACATGGGCGAGCGTGGCGTCGTCATGGCTGGCGATGGTGATGCCGCGCTCAGTGCAGACTTTGGAAATCGCGTCGCGGTGCGGCTTCGCATATCTGGCCGATTCCGCCTGCCGCTTGGCCACGAAACGGGCAAAGGCCTCGTCGCTCAGGCCGCGCTTCTTCTGGTAGTAGAAGATGTACTGGTCCATGGTCTGGAACTGGCGCTGGCCGGGCGCATGATCCATCAGCGAGACCAGACGGACATAGGGGTCCTTCTCGAAATCCTGGAAATGATCGAGGACGTTGTCGGAGGAGACCTCGCAGCGCAGGTGGATCAGGTGGTCGGCGCGCAGCCGGTCCTCGCGCTGCGCCGCCTGGATGGCGTCGGCCATGTCGCGCATCTCGCCTTTTTCGAAGCCGCCATCCTCGTCCGAGCCCATGCGCAGGCAGTCGAAGACGGTGGTGATGCCGGAGGTGACGATCTGGGCGTCATGCGCCTGGATGGCCGCCGTCTTGTTCCAGCGCACGCCGGGGCGTGGCGAATAATGCGCCTCGAGATGGTCCGTATGCAGCTCGACCAGACCGGGGATCAGATAGTCACCCTCGATATCCTCGCCGACGGCGGACCGGCCCTCGGAAATATCGGCGATCCGCCCGCCGCGGATCAGCACGGAGCCGTCGACGATCTGGTCTTCAAGGACGATGCGGGCGTTGGAGAGGACGGTTTCTTTGGTCATGTCGGCTCTTTCACTTTTGGGCGCCGGCGAGCGGCAGCCAGGAACGGACGGTAAAGGGTGCGCCGCGCGCCTCTTCGACGAAGATGGCGAGGCCGGAAATGGCGAGCGGCTTGCCGATGTGGTCGGCGAAACGATCGCCGAGCAGGTCGCGGATGCCGGCCTGCTGTTCGGCGGCGATGCGGCCCGTCAGCGTCATATGAAAGCGGAACTCGTCGAAGACATAGGGATAGCCCCAGCGCAGCAGGTTTGCGCGCTCCGGCTCGCTCAATCCCTCCGGCTTGCGCCGTGCGATATCGGCTTCGGAAAGAGCGGCGCGGAATGGCTCGAACGTCTTGACCACCTGGGTGGCGAAATCCTGCAGCGGCGGGTGGAGCGTTCCCGGCACGAGTGCGAAGAACTGGCCGAGCTGGCCGAGCACCAGCTCGGGAATGGTGAAGGCCGGCGTGCGCGCGGCGAAATCGGCCGCCACGTCCAGAAGGTCGCGTTCCGTGACCGAGCTTGCCAGCTCGAAGGGCGCTTTCAGCGTCGCGTGAAAGCCGTAGCGGCTCGGCTCGGCGATGATTTCGGCATGGTTTGCGGGCACGACGCCGATAGCCTTGTCGGAAAAGATCTCATTGGAAAAGGCATCGCGGCCGAGCCAGAGGGAGGCAAGGGACGTCAACGGATCGTCTTTGGGCGGCGTGAAATAGAGAGCATAGCGCAAGGCTGTCTTCCTTGGAAAAATCGGCTGCGCGGGACACTGTTGGGTGATTTGCGACAAACCGCAAGAGCGGCAAGGCGGCAGCGAATCGAATCCGGCTAAAGCCGGCGCGACAAATGCAGTCTTGCCGGGCCTGCGCTACCGGATTCCCGTGACAAAATGATGATGCATTACGATTTTTCTTTCCGGCGCTTCTATCTGTTCCGCGTGCCCATCAATCGCGAGCGCAGCGCATTGGAGGCGGCATCGAACAGGAAGACGACGAGCAGGATCAGCAGCACCATATAGGCGACGTTTTCCCAGTTGGCATTGGTGCGCATCGCCTCCCAGAGTTTCAGGCCGATGCCGCCGGCGCCGACCGCGCCGATGATGGTGGCGCCGCGCACATTCGATTCCCATTGATAGAGCGTCTGGCTGACGAAAACCGGAACGATCTGCGGCACGATGCCATAGCGATGCACCAGAATGGTCGAGGAACCGGTGGACTTCACGCCCTCGCGCGGCTTGTTGTCGATATTCTCCAGTCCCTCGGAATAGAGCTTGCCGAGCGTACCGGTCTCGGTGAGAAAAATCGCGCCGCTGCCGGCGAGCGGGCCGGGGCCGAAGGCGCGGGTCAGGAACAGCGCCCAGATCAGCATGTCCACCGAACGCAGGAAATCGAAGAAGCGCTTCAGCACCTGGTTCAGCAGCCGGTTCGGCGTGATGTTACGCGCGGCGAGGAAGGCCAGCGGAAAGGCGACGACGGCGCCCAGTAGCGTGCCGAGGAAGGCCATGACCACGGTCTGGAACAGCTTGGTCCAGACGTCGCCATGCTGCCAGGCGGCATTGTTCCAGATATTGTCGAAGGCGAGCGAAAGGTTGGATTGCGCGGGGTCGAGCCGCGGGCCGGAGACGATCAGGCCGATCACCTCGCCGGCCGGCTTGTCGAAGAAGGGCGAATGGGTGTCGAAGACGAAATTGGCCCAGCCGATGAAGCGTTTGCGGATCTTCACGCGGTCCGTGGAGATGCTGACATCGCCGGCAAAGCCCATATTGGCGAGGATATTGTCGTCATAAACGGTCATCCAGTCGGGCACCGGCTGCGAGCCGACCACTTTCGGCACGTCACCGCTGATGTCGACCGGTACGGTGACGCCATGCGCCGTCAGGATCGCCTGTGTCGGGGTTACCGTGACGCTGCGGCTAGTGCCGCTGACCGAGACCGTCAGGCTGCCGTCGGCATTGGTCGTCACCCAATCGGGGTGGGGATTGTCGCCCAGCGGCGAGAAGCGCGGATATTTGACGCTGATCTTGTCGCCGGAAATGCGGAACTCCGGCTGTACGTCATAACTGACCCATTGGCTGAGATAGATGCCGACACGCTCCCAGCGCGCCTCCGAAATGACCTTCGGCAGGTCGAAGAACCAGACGGCGTAGATGCCGTAGAGGATGAGGCCGATGAAAACCATCAGCGCGCCGAAGCGCTGGCGGAAGGAGCGGTGCAGGATCTCCGGATAACGGGCTTCGATGTCCTGCATGCGGCCGGCGTCGATGACGGACATGGGCAATCCTCAATGCTGCAGAAGGAAGGCGTGTTCGCCGACGAGGCGGCGGCGCAGCCATGCGGAAAACTGATCGACGGCGATGATCGTCAGGAAGAGCAGCAGCACCAGCGCCAGCGTCTTGGCGCCGAAGCCGCGCGAGATCGCCAGTTTCAGCTCCTCGCCGATGCCGCCGCCGCCGACGGCGCCGATGATGGTGGAGGCGCGCACGTTGATCTCCACGCGCAGCAGCGCATAGGACATGAAATTCGGCAGCACCTGCGGCAGGGCGGCGAAGCGGACGCGCTCCGTCCAGCTCGCGCCGACGGCCCGCATGCCTTCATCCGGCTTCATGTCGATATTCTCGACGACCTCGTAGAACAGCTTGCCGAGCGCGCCGATCGTGTGCAGGCCGACGGCGATGATGGCGGCGATCGGGCCGATCGACAGGATCGCCGAGAACAGGCCGGCGATGACGATCTCCGGAAAGGCGCGCAGGAATTCCATGACGCGCTTCGTCACCAGCCGCACCGGGTTGGAAGGCGACATGTTGCGCGCGGCAAAGAAGCTGAGCGGCACGGCGAAGATGAAGCCGATGATGGTCGATACCAGCGCGATGTTGATCGTGATGATCATCAGCTCGAAATATTCGGGAATATAGAAATCGCCCCAGACATAGACGCGGCCGAGCGGGAAATTGAACTCCTCGCCGCCGGCGCCGTTCGCGCCGTTGGGGCTCGGCAGGTCGAAGAGCGCGCGATAGACATCGTTCCAATCCTTGGGGATGAGCCAGCTCAGGAAATCGAACAGATGCGGCAGGCGCTCGAAGAAATGGCCGGCATTGCTCTCGTCGGCGAAGCGGACGGAGCTGACGAAGGCGATGAACAGGATCGCTAGGCTGATGCCCGTATAGAGGCGGCGGCGGGCCACCATCCGGCTCCAGGCATCGCCGATCTCTCGGGCACTCTGCATCTGTGGCTGGGTATCGGCAATCGTCATCAAAAATACCGCCTTGAAAATAGCAAAGAGGCGGCCGTTACCGGCCGCCTCGCTGTCAGGAGAAAAATCAGCCGCCGATCGCAGCCTTGCGAACGTCGATAACGGCGTTGTAGAAGTCCGGCTTGACCTTGACGTAACCCTTGAAGTCGCCGCCTTCGATGGCGTTGAAGCATTTGGCGTCGGCGGTCGGCAGCTTCAGGAAGAAGTCGGTCAGCTTGGTCTGCCATTCGGTGCCGAGCGCGTTGCGGACGACGAGCGGGCCGTTCGGGATCAGCGGCGAACGCCAGACTTCGACCAGCTTGTTCGGATCGACGGTGCCCTTGTCGACTTCCTTGCGGAAGGTGCCGGAGGTGTAACCGTCCTTGAAATCGCCGATGCCCGAGGAATCGTCGACGGCGACGTCGACCTTGCCGTCATAGGCGGCGAGCAGGTTGTTCTCGTGGCCGCCGTTGAACTGGGTCGAGGCGAAGAACTTGTCGTTCGGGGCACCCGTGTCCTTCGGGATCTGCGTCAGCGGAACGAGATAGCCCGAGGTCGAGTCCGGATCGGCATAACCGAGCTTCTTGCCCTTGGCGTCCTTGATGGTCTTGATGCCGGAGGATTTCAGCGCGAGACCGATCGAGTAGTAGCCGGTCGAACCGTCGGCCTGCTGCGTGGTCAGGATCGGGGTGACGGCCTTCGGGTCCTTGATGGCGACGGCTGCGTAGCCGGAAGCGCCGAGTTCGGCGAAGTCGAGCGTGCCGCCAAGCAGGCCCTGAATGACGCCGTTATAATCGGCGGCCGGGAACAGCGATACCTTCTCGAAGCCGAATTCCTTCTTCAGGTGGTCGGAGAGGCAGGCATAGTTGCGCAGGCGGTCGGCTTCGTTTTCGCCGCCGAGAATGCCGACGCGGAATTCCTTGAGGTCCTGGGCAGCAGCGCCGCCAGCGAGCGCCAGAAGCGCCGTGGCTGCGAGAAGGGTCTTCTTCAACATGGGTCTATCTCCTGATTAACCGGTGTCCCCGGATGTCTTCGGTCTGGAAGAATGCGCCCTTGACGCGGGCCTTCGATCGCGGCCGTCTCTCAGAGACCGGCCAGTGCCAGCGGTTGCGTGCCGGCGGATGCGGTTTCCGCTGCCTGTGCGGAAGGATCGGAAAGCGTGATCGATGTCGACGTCATCGTCTCGTCGATGCCGGCGCCATCCTTGTCGGTGCCGTAGATTTCCTTGACGGCCGCGGCCGTCAGGTCGGAGGGCCTGCCGTCGAAGACGACGCGGCCGGCCGCCATGCCGACGATGCGTTCGCAATAGTTGCGGGCCGTGTCCAGCGTATGCAGATTGGTGATGACGGTGATGCCCTCGCGCTCGTTGATGTCGCGCAGCGCGTCCATGACGATCTTGGCGTTCAGCGGATCGAGCGAGGCGATCGGCTCGTCGGCCAGCATCATCTTCGGCTGCTGCATCAGGGCGCGGCAGATGGCGACGCGCTGCTGCTGGCCGCCGGACAGCGTGCCGGCCATCTGCAGGGCTGTCTGCTCGATGCCGAGGCGCTCCAGCGCCGCGATCGCCTCGATGCGCTCCTCGCGGGTGAAGACGGAAAGCAGGCTCATCACGGTCGAGCGCTGGTTGAGACGGCCGAGCATGACATTGGTCAAGACGTCGAGACGCGGAACGAGGTTGAACTGCTGGAAGATCATGGCGCAATCGCGCTGCCAGCTGCGTAGCGCCCGGCCGCTCAGCTTGGACACTTCGGTGCCGGCGAAATGGATCGAGCCGGAGGTCGGATCGGCGAGGCGGTTGATCATGCGCAGCAGCGTCGATTTGCCGGCGCCCGAACGGCCGATGACGCCGACCATCTGTCCTTGCGGAATGTCCAGCGTCACGGAATCGACGGCAAGCTTGTTTCCGAACCGGCGCGAAACATTCTTGAGCTCGAACATGAAGCTTTCCCTTTCGCCGCCGCCTGATCCGCGGCAAGCATTGATGTCGCGCTGCTAACCATGAATAGGCGCCGGTGCCCTGGCCAAAAATGGAATTTCGAGCGGCTGTGCGCCAAGTATAGGCAACGGATTATCGCCGCTTCATGAAGCTCGGATGTCGGATTTGTGTAAGTATTGTTACAATCCCCCGCTATTGGTGCGCCGGGAGATTCTTTTGAGCCGTGTTAGTTGCTTTCGGCGTCAAATAAACCTGTCGGCAGGCCGTCCATGCTGACGACGTTCTTCTCGCGCCAGTATTCCTGGATGCCGTCGGGACCCTTGGCATTGGCCCATTGGTCCATGCTTGGTCTTTCGCCTTCATAGGAAAAGAGCGGCACGCCGAAGCCGCAGGAGGTCTGGACGAGATCGAAATCCAGCCGGACGATCTGGCGCGCGCCGAGCGGCTCCTTGTCGTCATAATGGGCGTGCAGCAGCTCGCGGTATTCGGCCGTCTCCCGGTGAATGATCCTGCCGCGGCCGTAGAGGCGCAGGATCATCGGCGGTCCCTCGACGGCGCAGAACATGATGGTTAGCCGGCCATCGGCCTTCATGTGCGCCGAGGTTTCGTTGCCGCTGCCGGTCCGGTCGAGATAGATGGCGGCATTCGGCGAGATGATGCGCAGACACAGCGTCTCGCGCGGCGAGACATTCACGCGGGAATCCCTGGCGGCGGATGCCGTGAAGAAGATGTGCTGGCGCGCGATGAAGTCGCGCAGCCGGTCGTCGAGACTGGCGAATTGTTTTGCCATCAGGTTCCTCCTTCATGATCCCGCTCGAACAATATCCGAGGCTGAATTGTTTGGCGATTCCGGGCAGGCTTGGCCGTCCGGAATCGGCTTCATGCACCGTAGCGGCTCAAAAAATCCTCGGCGGAAAGGGCGCGGAAATCGGCCAGCGCCGTGCGCAGGGTAGCGTGATCCCAGTCCCACCAGGCAAGCTTGTCCATGCGCGCGCCGACCTCGGCGGTGAAACGCTCGCGGATGAGCTTGGCCGGCACGCCGCCGACGATCGCATAGGGCGCGACATCCTTGGAAACCACCGCGCCGGCGCCGATGACGGCGCCATTGCCGACGGTGACGCCCGGCAGGATGGTGGCGCCGTGGCCGATCCAGACGTCATGGCCGATGACGACGCGGTTCTCGCGCCGCCAGGTGAAGAAGTCGGTCTCCATATCGGCATCCGGCCAATAATCGGCGGCGCGATAGGTGAAGTGATGCAGCGTCGCCCGCCAGGTCGGATGGTTGGTGGCGTTGATGCGGACGCTGGCGGCGATGTTGACGAACTTGCCGATGGTCGCGCACCACACCGCGCCGTCCTGCATGATGTAGGAATAGTCGCCGATCTCGACCTCGTCGATGCGGCAGCGGTCGGAGACCTCGGTGTAGCGGCCGAGCGTCGAGTTGTTGACGCTCGCCGAAGGGCTGATGAAGGGCGCTTCGCCCAGTTTGCGGCTCATGCGGCGGCCTTTCTCGGCGAGAATTCGGAGACGTCGAGAATCCGGCTACCGACCGCCGCGCGCACCTCCTCGTCGTGGAAGATGCCGAGAAGCGCGACGCCGGCCTCCTTCTTCTGCTCGATCATCTCGACCACCACAGCGCGGTTCCTGGCGTCGAGCGAGGCCGTGGGTTCGTCGAGCAGAAGGATGGCGTGATCGGTGATGAAGCCGCGGGCGATGTTGACGCGTTGCTGCTCGCCGCCGGAGAAGGTGGCCGGCGGCAATTGCCAGAGCTCTTTCGGCAGGTTGAGCTGCGCGAGCAGTTCGGCCGCCTTTTCGCGAGCCTCGGCCGACGTCACGCCGCGCGCCAGGAGCGGCTCGGCGATGACGTCGATGGCGGCGACGCGCGGCACGGTGCGCAGGAACTGGCTGACATAGCCCATGGTGTGGCGGCGGACATCGAGCACGGTGCGCGGGTCGGCTTTGGCCAGATCGGTGATCCTGTCCTTGTGCATGACCAGGATCTGGCCGCTGTCGACGGCGTAATTGCCGTAGATCATCTTCAAGAGCGAGCTCTTGCCGATGCCGGAGGGACCGCCGAGCACGACGCATTCGCCGGCGGCGACCGAGAAGGACACATCGGCGACGACAGGCAGGCGGATGCCGTCACGCAGATGCATGGTGAAGCTCTTGAAGACTTCGGAAACGACGAGGGGAGTTGCCATGGTTCCTTCCTCAGACCTGCAGGATCGAAGAGACGAGCAATTGCGTATAGGGTTCGCGCGGATCGTCGAGCACGCGGTCGGTGAGACCATGCTCGATGACATGGCCATCCTTCATCACCATCATCCGGTGCGACAGAAGCCGGGCGACGGCGAGGTCGTGCGTGACGATGATCGCCGACAGGCCGAGATCGTTGACGAGGCCGCGTACGAGGTCGAGCAGGCGGGCCTGCACGGAGACGTCGAGGCCGCCGGTCGGTTCGTCCATGAACACCAGGCGCGGACCGGTCACCAGATTGCGGGCGATCTGCAGGCGCTGGCGCATGCCGCCGGAGAAGGCGCGGGGCTGGTCGTCGATGCGGTCGGCATCGATTTCGACCCGCTCCAGCCAGTCGATGGCGGTGTTGCGGATGTTGCCATAGTGGCGGTTGCCGATCGCCATCAGCCGCTCGCCGACATTGGCGCCGGCCGAGACTGTCATGCGCAAGCCGTCGGCGGGGTTCTGGTGGACGAAGCCCCAGTCGGTGCGCATCAGGAAGCGCCGTTCCGCCTCGTTCATGCGGAAGAGGTCGCGATAGGTCTCGTCGCGCATGTGGTATTCGACGCTGCCGGTGGTCGGCAGCAACCGTGTCGAGATGCAGTTCAGCAAGGTGGTCTTGCCCGAGCCGCTCTCGCCGACGATGGCCAGCACTTCGCCGGGCCAGAGTTCGAAGGAGACGTCGCGGCACCCGATGCGGCTGCCGTAGAACTTCGAGATATCCTTGACCTTGAGAAGCGGTGTGTCGCTCATTCGGCAGCCTCCTTGCTACCAGGCAGTCCATCGGTTGCCAGCCCATTTGGCGCCAGCATGGGGCCGACATGGCCATGGGCGCGGCGGTCCTCGCAGAAATCGGTGTCGGAGCAGACGAACATCCGTCCGCCCTTGTCGTCCAGGATCACTTCGTCAAGATAGACCTGCTCGGCGCCGCAGAGCGCGCAGGGCTTGTCGAAGCGCTGCACTTCGAAGGGATGGTCCTCGAAATCCAGGCTGACGACTTCGGTATGCGGCGGCACGGCGTAGATGCGCTTTTCGCGGCCGGCGCCGAACAGCTGCAGCGCATCCGACAGATGCATTTTCGGATTGTCGAATTTCGGCGTCGGCGAGGGGTCCATCACATAGCGGCCGGCGACCTTGACCGGATAGGCATAGGTGGTGGCGATGCGGCCGTTGCGGGCGATATCCTCGTAGAGCTTCACATGCATGAGACCGTATTCCTCGAGCGCATGCATCTTGCGGGTCTCGGTCTCGCGCGGTTCGAGGAAGCGTAAGGGTTCCGGGATCGGCACCTGATAGACCAGCACCTGGTTGGGGCCGAGCTTGGCTTCCGGAATGCGGTGGCGCGTCTGGATGATGGTCGCCTCCTCCGTGCGGGTGGTGACGGCGACATTGGCCACTTTCTGGAAGAAGGCGCGGATGGAAACGGCGTTGGTGGTATCGTCGGCGCCCTGGTCGATGACTTTCAGCACATCGTCCGGCCCGATGATCGCCGCCGTCAGCTGCACGCCGCCCGTGCCCCAGCCATAGGGCATCGGCATCTCGCGGGAAGCAAAAGGCACCTGATAGCCGGGAATGGCGATCGCCTTGAGAATGGCGCGGCGGATCATCCGCTTGGTTTGCTCGTCGAGATAGGCGAAGTTGTAGGTGGCGAGTTCGGTCATTCGGCTGCCTCCGTCATCGGGTCCATACCGCCGTCGCGGGCGGCTTCGAAATCGCGGCGCATGCGGCGCACCAGGTCGAGCTCGGCCTGGAAATCGACATAATGCGGCAGCTTCAGATGTTCGACGAAGCCGGTCGCCTGCACGTTGTCGGAATGCGAGATGACGAATTCCTCGTCCTGGGCGGGCGCGACGATGTCCTCGCCGAGTTCGTCGGCGCGCAGCGCCCGGTCGACCAGCGACATGGCCATGGCCTTGCGCTCGCTCTGGCCGAAGACCAGGCCATAGCCGCGTGTGAACTGCGGTGGCGCCTTGGCAGAGCCCTTGAACTGGTTGACCATCTGGCATTCGGTCACCTGGATGGAGCCGAGCGACACGGCAAAACCGAGCTCCGGCACGTCGAGCTCGACCTCGACTTCGCCGATGCGGATTTCGCCGGTGAAGGGGTGGTTGCGGCCGTAGCCGCGCTGTGTCGAATAGCCGAGCGCCAGCAGAAAACCCTCGTCGCCGCGCGCCAGCGCCTGCAGGCGCAGGTCGCGGGTCATCGGGAATTCCATCGGCTCGCGCGTCAGGTCGCCGGTCTCGTGGTCGATCGGCATGTCGCCGTCTGCCTCGATCAGTCCTTCTTCGGCGAGAATTTCGGAGACGCGCATCACGCGGTCGTCCTCGACGGTCCGCTGCATCGGCTCGTCCACCGGCTCGTCGGTCAGCAGGCTCGGATCGAGCAGGCGGTGGGTATAGTCGAAGGTCGGGCCGAGAAGCTGGCCGCCCGGCAGGTCCTTGTAGGTGGCGGAGATGCGGCGCTCGATCTTCATCGCCGCCGTGTCTAGCGGCCGTGAATAGCCGAAGCGTGGCAGCGTCGTGCGGTAGGCTCTGAGCAGGAAGATCGCCTCGATCATGTCGCCGCGCGCCTGGCGAACGGCGAGTGCGGCGAGCGTGCGGTCATAGAGCGAGGCTTCGGCCATGACGCGGTCGACGGCGAGCGCCAGTTGCGCGACGATCTGGTCGATGCCGAGCGCCGGCAGCGAGCGGTCGCCGCGGCGACGGTCGGCCAGCAGCCGATGAGCATTGGCGATGGCGGCTTCGCCGCCTTTTACGGCAACATACATGCGTCACATCTCCGTCGCGATGATCTTGGTGGTGCGCGGCAGGCAAAGGAACTGCCGTCCCGCCGTCAGAACGAGGTCGATGCCGCGCGGGAAGAGCGCGCGGTTGTCGTTCCAGCAGCGCAGGAACGTCTCCGGCAGGCCGACCGGCGCGATGATGCGGATGCCGGCAATGCCGGGACCCGAAAGCGCCAGCTCTTTGCCACCTTCGAGGCTGGTGATCTCGAGCACGATCGTCGTCGAGCGGTCGGGATATTCCTGCGTGCCGATATCGAACTGGTTGAGGGAGGCGAGGATCACGCCGGCTTCGATGAAGGCGAAGCGCGCTTCCAGTTTTTCCGGCGTCACCGGCGCGCCGGTGTGAAAGCCGAGCCATTCCGGCATGGTCGAGCGTGCGAGGCCGGACGAAAGCCAGGCCGGCGTGTCGTTGTCGCAGAGGGTGAGGCCGACTGCGCCGGCGGCGATGCCGAGAGGGGCGGGCGGGGCGATGTCGGCGGCGACCGTCTGCAAGGTTCCCGGACGCGCCATGGCGTCCATCATCATCTTGAAGACGCCCTGCGCGTCGAAGACCGGATTGCCGAAGCCGCCGCTCAATGCGTCGCTGTCGGGGATGGTGGAGCTATTGGAAAGGCTCATCAGTCTTCTCCGCGGACCATGGTGAAGAAATCGACGCGGGTGGCGGCCGTTTCCTCCGCCCGCTTGCGGTCGCGACTGGCGATCCGCTCGGTGACCGGCAGCAGGATCGCTTTCTCGACGAAATCCTTGGTGGCCGGCTGATGCCAGAGCGCGTCGAAGATCGCCGCCAGCCGCACCTTCTCGCGGTCGGTGCCGAGCGCATGCGCGTGTCCCACCGTGCCGGAGGCGAGCTTGACGGTGGCGCGCGTCACCGTGACCTCGCCGAGGTTGAAGGGCGAACCGCCGCCGCCGATGCGGCCGCGCACCATGACGAGCCCGGTCTCCGGCCCGCGCACGGGCTGGATCGCCGGTTTTTCCGGCAATGCTTCCCAGGCGGCATCGAGCTCGTCACGTTCGGCTCGTGCCAGAAGATCGGCCGTGCGCTTGCGTTCGCGACGCTCCTGCGCGGCTGCTTCCTGCCTTTGTGCTGAATTCATCGCGTCATCCCCAAATAATGTCTATTGATATAGACAACCATACAAGGTATGTTTTATATCTATTGGGGGGACGTGACAAGCGTATGACAGGGCAGGCGGGTGATATGGCGGGGCAGAAGGTACAGAGGCAGACGGGCGTGGCGCTCTGGCGGCAGATTGCCGACCGCATCCGCGCATCGATCAATCAGGGCGATTTCGATGAAACGGGCATGGTGCCGCCGGAAACGGTGCTCGCCTCGCAGTTCGGCGTCAACCGGCATACGGTTCGCAGCGCGCTCGCCGCCTTGGGGCAGGAAGGCATCGTTCGCGCCGTGCAGGGGCGCGGCACCCTGATCGAGCGTAAGGAACGGCTGAATTTCCCGATCTCGAAGCGGACGCGGTTTTCGCAAGGGATCGGCGACCAGGCGCGAGAGGCGCGCAGCATGCTGGTGGCGGCCAGCCGGGAAAGCGCCACGGCGGAGGTGGCGCGCTGGCTGAAGCTGGCGCCCGGCGCGGCTGTCGTCCGGCTGGAAACGATCGGCCGGGCCGATCATCGCCCCGTCTCGCGCGCCACTAGCTGGTTTCCCGCCGAGCGTTTCGCCGACATCGCCGAGATCTATCGTGACACCGGTTCGATCACCAAGGCGTTCCGCGAACTCGGCGTGGCCGATTATGTGCGTGTCGTCACGGAAATCACCGCCGCCCATGCGGAGGAAAGCGATCTCGCCGATCTCGAACTCTCCCCTGGCGCCATCGTCATGACGACGCGGGCACTGAACGCCGATCTCGACGGCGTGCCGGTGCAATATTCGATCTCACGCTTTGCAGCGGATCGGGTGCGGTTCACGGTGGAGAATTGAGGATGGTGTAAGTGGCTTCGAGTTAGGAAGCCGATCCCACATCGTTCGGCGGCCATTGCTGCGCGGCATGAAGAATGCGGATGATCCGCACTGTCTCGTCTACAAGATCATAGATCAGCAAATAGTTTCTATGCACGACAAGTTCTCGCGTCCCAGACACGCGGCCGGGTCGGCCGGTCAATGGATATGCAGCAAGCTGTGTCGATCGCTTGACGAAGAGTTCGTCGAGCGTGAGAGCCGCAGCGGCGTTGTCCGCCTCGATGTAGCTGTAGATTGCGTGTCGGTCGGCCCTTGCTTCGGGGGTCCAGGCAAGTTTCACGAGGATTGGCCGCTTAGCCTGCGGCGTGTTTCTTCTCGCATGGCAGCGAATTCGGCCTCGACGTCCTCTGCGGGGATGAGATTGCCGGCATTGGCGGAAGCAAGACCAGCCTGAACCTGCTGGCGGAACCAGACATCATAGTCGGCCTCGTCTTGCTGACGTTTCACATACTCTCGCATGAACGCCCGAAGCAATTGCGCGCCGGTTTGATCATGCGCTTTCGCCGCTTCGCTGAATGCGGACTTCAAGTCTTCTTCAACTCGAAAAGTAAATGTAGCGTCCGTCATAATCGCCCCATGTGTTACATGTGTAGTGCAATGTAACACATGGGGCTGGATTTTCCACCCCTCAGCCGTCGAGCGTCTGAGGGGCGGCTTTCCTGCTCAGGCGTTCAATGCGCGCCGGACATGTCGCCGAGCACTTCCTTGGAAGCGACGGTGGAGTCGGCGTTGAGCTTGTAGACCATCGGTACGCCGGTCGCGAGGTTGAGCGACAGGATCTGTTCCTTGGTCAGCCGGTCGAGGACCATGACCAGCGAACGCAGCGAATTGCCGTGGGCGGCGACAAGCACCTTCTGGCCGGCAAGCACGCGCGGCAGGATTTCCGTGAGGTAATAGGGCCAGACGCGGGCGCCGGTGTCACGCAGGCTTTCGCCGCCGGGCGGCGGCACGTCGTAGGAGCGGCGCCAGATGTGGACCTGCTCCTCGCCCCACTTGGCGCGGGCGTCGTCCTTGTTGAGGCCGGAGAGATCGCCGTAGTCGCGCTCGTTCAGCGCCTGGTCCTTGATGGTTTCGAGCCCCGGCTGACCGACTTCATCGAGGATGATCTTCAGCGTGTGCTGCGCGCGCGTCAATGCCGAGGTGAAGGCGATGTCGTATTTGATGCCGTAATCGGCCAGCGCCTTGCCGCCGGTCCTGGCTTCCTCGATGCCGAGCGCGGTCAGGTCGGGGTCCTTCCAGCCGGTGAAGAGATTCTTCAAATTCCAGTCGCTCTGCCCATGGCGAACGAGGACGAGAGTACCGCTCATAATGTCACTCCTTGGTAAAGCAATTCCAGGAAAAGTGCGTAGCGGTTTTCCGTCCGGAATTGCGAGACAATAAAAGGCCGGAGCGGTTCAGCAGTTCCATGCTGAACCGCTCCGGTATCGGATCAACGTGTGGAAAGCCCGAGGACATCGAGCATGGAATAGAGGCCGGGCTTCTTGTCGCGCGCCCAGAGGGCGGCCTGAAGCGCGCCGCGGGCGAACAGCGAGCGATCGCCGGCGCTGTGGGACAGCGTCAGGCGCTCGCCTTCGCCGGCGAAGATGACCGAGTGATCGCCGATGACGGCGCCGCCGCGCAGCGTGGCGAAACCGATGGCGCCCGCAGGGCGCGGACCGGTATGGCCGTCGCGCACCCGCACGGAATGATCGTTGAGATCGATGCCGCGCCCCTTGGCGGCGGCTTCGCCGAGCAAAAGCGCCGTGCCCGAGGGCGCGTCGACCTTATGCTTGTGGTGCATTTCCAGCACCTCGATATCCCAGTCGGCCGGCGGCAGTGCCCGCGCGGCCTGCTCGACAAGCACGCTCAGAAGGTTGATTCCGAGGCCCATATTGCCCGACTTGACGATGCGGGCGTGACGGGCGGCGGCCTTGAACTTGGCCTCGTCTTCCGCCGAGCAGCCCGTGGTGCCGATGATGTGGACGATGCGGGCCTGGGCGGCGAGGCCGGAAAAGGTGACGCTGGTGGCCGGCGTGGTGAAGTCGATGACGCCCTCTGCATGCAGGAAGGCCGCCAGCGGATCGTCGGTGACGGGGATACCGATCGGCCCCAGCCCGGCGATCTCGCCGGCATCCTTGCCGATGAAGGCCGAACCGGGACGGGCGACGGCGGCATGCAGGGTGACGCCTTCGGTGGCGTGAATGAGGCGGATCAGCGCCTGTCCCATGCGGCCCGCCGCGCCAACCACCACCAGCTTCATCGCATCGTCGCTCATGTCGTCTCTATCGTCTATTTACGGGAGTTGCCGGAAACGGCCGGCCGCTGAAGGTTGTTGAGGCGAGCGTAAAGGCCATTGTCGGCCTCCGCAAGCGTCTCGTGGTTGCCCTCTTCGACGACGCGCCCATTCTGCATGACAATGATCTTCTCGGCCCGGACGACCGTCGACAGGCGATGGGCGATGACGACGACCGTGCGGCCGCTCATGGCCTCGTCCAGCGCCTTCTGCACGGCGGCTTCCGATTCCGTGTCGAGCGCCGAGGTCGCCTCGTCGAGGAGCAGGATCGGCGCGTTGCGCACCAGCGCGCGGGCGATCGATACGCGCTGCCGCTGGCCGCCGGACAGCGTCACGCCGTTCTCGCCGACCGGCGTATCGTAACCCTGCGGCTGCGCGACGATGAAATCATGCGCATAGGCGAGCCTGGCCGCCTGTTCGACCTCGGCATCGCTCGCCTCGGGGCGGCCATAGCGGATATTGTCGCGGATCGTGCCTTCGAAGAGATAGGGCTGCTGGGAGACATAGGCGATCTGCTCGCGCAGCGACCGCTTCGTGACATGCGCTATGTCCTGCCCGTCGATATAAATGGCGCCGGCAGCCGGATCGTAGAAGCGCGGGATGAGATTGATGACGGTGGATTTACCGGCGCCTGAGGGGCCGACCAGTGCCGTCGTCTGACCGCCCTCGGCAACAAGGCTCACATCGTCGAGCACCGTGTCGTCGCCATAGGCGAACCGGACGTCGCGGAATTCGATGCGGGCATCGGTGACGACCAGCGGCTTGGCGTCCGGCAGCTCGCGCTGGCGCGGCTCCATGTCGAGCAGCTCATAGATCATCCGCGCGTTGACCACGGCGCGCTCCAGCTGCACCTGCAGCTTGGCCAGCCGCCGGGCCGGATCATAGGCGAGCAGCAGCGAGGTGGCGAAGGAGAAGAATACGCCGGGCGAGACGTTGTCATAGATCGAACGGTAGGCGGCATAGGCGAAGAGGCTGGCGATCGCGAAGCCCGCAACGGTTTCCATGAGCGGGCCGTTGCGCTCCGACAGGCGCGCGATCCGGTTCTGCCGATGCTCGGCGGCGGTGATCAGCTTGTTGATCTTGCGCTCGAGCTCGTTTTCCATCGTGAACGCCTTGACGATGGAAATGCCCTGGATGGTTTCCTGCATTGCCCCCAAAACATGGCTGTTCAGGACGACCGCCTCGCGCGTCGCGGCGCGAAGGCGCTTGGAAATATAGCGAAGCGCGATGAAAAGCGGCGGCGCGATCACGAAGAAGGCGATGCTGAGCACCGGGTCCTGGACGATCATCACGCCGAGCAGCGATATGAAGGTGAGAAAGTCGCGCGCCGTGGAGGTGATCGTCAGGTTCATCACGTCGCGGATGCCGGAGACGTTCTGGCTGATCCGCGCCGCGAGCTGCGCGGAGCGCGCCTCGCTGAAGAAGCCGACCGAGAGCGTCATCAGGTGCATGTAGAGGCGGCGCTGATAGCGCGCGATGATATTGTTGCCGATCTTGCTGAGGATGACCGACTGGAAATAGCCCGCGAAGCCACGCACCACGAAAACGAGGAATATGCTGACGCAGATCAGCCAGGCGTCCGAAATGTCACGATCGACGAAGGCCTTGTCGATGACCAGCTTCATGATGTAGCCGATATAGGCCGTCGAAAGCGCCACCAGGATCAGGCAAGCGATCGCAATGCTGTAGCCGCCGATATGGTCTCGGCCGTTTTCACCGATAATACGCTTCAGCATGCCGGTGATGGCTTCGCTGTCGACGTTGTTTTTCTTGGTGTCGGGTAGTTTCAAAAATCGGCTTCCTGTCTCAAACCAAGCGAGCCGCACCTGGCATATGCTTTCGCGGCTCTATAAAGAGTTAGGATGGCTTTGGCTAGATATGGCCTGCCGGGCTGGTTAAGAGGCAGGCCATGGAGCCTGCATCATTATAAGCGAATGACGCTTCGTCAAAAAGGCTGCCTGTAGTCCTGGCCGCATCAACGCCGCCAGCGGCGGCCGTCCGTCGACAGGCCGAAACTCGCCGGCAGGCGGGCATAGGCGGCGAGGCCGGCAAGCGCGGCAAGCGGGTGGATGACCACATGCGTCGGGATCGAGCGCAGCAAAGCGCTATGCGGCGCCTTGTCCTCGAAGGCGGCGCGGAATTCCGGCCCCTGCAGCGCCGGCAGGATTTTCTGCGAGATGCCGCCGGAAAGATAGACGCCGCCGCGCGCCATGAAGATCAGCGCCACGTCGCCGGCGACACGGCCGAGATAGGTGACGAACAGGGTCAGCGTCTCCTCGGCCTGGGCGTTGCTCTTGGCGAGCGCATGCGTGGTGACGTCGGCCGGTTCCTTGAGGCTGGGCTCGATGCCGTCGGTCTTGCAGATGGCATGGTAGAGATTGAGCAGTCCACGGCCGCAAATGACCTGCTCGGCGGAGATGCGGCCCTCGATGGTTTCCAGATGCGGCCAGATCGCCAGGTCGCGGGCGGTGCGCGGCCCGAGATCGATGTGGCCGCCTTCGCCCGGAACCGGAATCCAGGCATGCTGCGCATGGACGAGACCGGCGACGCCAAGGCCGGTGCCCGGCCCGAGCACGGCGCGCGAGGCGACCATGCCCTCCGTCGTCTCGCCGATCGTGTGGCGATGCTCCTCGGAGACGACGGCGATCGCCAGCGCCTGCGCCTCGAAATCGTTGATGATCAGCACATCCTCAATGCCGAGATTGGCGATCATCGTCTTCGGACGGATCACCCAGTCGCAATTGGTCAGCGGAATTTCATCGCCGCGCACCGGGCCGGCCATGGCGAGGATCGTCGAGCGCGGCCGTATTGCCGACTTGGCAAGGACGCTTTCGATTGCGGCGTCGATCGTCTCGAAGTCGGCGGTCCGCACATTGGGAAAATGCTCCGGCTCGGCCTTCGCCTCGGCAAGGATCGAGAAGCGGGCATTGGTGCCGCCGATGTCGCCGATCAGGATGGGAAATGGCAGGGGGGCATCGCTGTGATTGAGCTCGGGCATGGCCAGGTCCGTGGTCTGCCGCCGCAAGGCGGATTAAGGGTTCAGTGTTTTGATCAGCCGTTCGGCGGTGGATTCGTTGAGCGCCATCGGAATGTCGTAGAGAACGGCAAGCCGCGTCAATGCCTTCACGTCGACATCGTGCGGCATCGGGGTGAGGGGATCGATGAAGAAGATGAGCATGTCGATCTCGCCGGTGGCGATCATCGCGCCGATCTGCTGGTCGCCGCCGAGCGGACCGCTCTTCAGGCGGGTGACCTTGAGATCGGGACAGGCATCGAGCACGCGCCCGCCGGTGGTGCCGGTGGCGACGATATGCCAGCCGGTGAGCGCATCCTGGTTGCGCCGGGCAAATTCCGCCATCGCATCTTTTTTCTGATCATGCGCGATCAGCGCGATGCATTTGCCGCCGGCCATCAACCAATGCTCCCTAGTCTTTTAAATCGATTTGTTCCGCCTTCTATACCAAGAAACGGCCCTTTGAAAGACCGGGTCGGCCGGTGACGGCCGATCCCCTATCATTGCTGCGGGATGTTGCCGGGCGGCGTGCTGCCGCTGCCGGAACTCGAAACCGGCAGAGCGCCGGTTGCGGCCGTCGGTGCTACCGCCTTGGTGCCGAAGGTCGCGGCGCGGGCCGAAGGGACGGACGGTGCGTCCAGCACTGCCTGGCAGGCCTTGGGCAAATCGGAGACCATGACCTCGCGCGGTTTTGCCGGCGGCTTCGCGCCGGGCTTCGGCTTGGCCCAGGGCTCGGGGCCGAGCCACCAGGCCAGCGACTTGTCGCAGCCGTCGCCGGCGGCGACCGGCGCCTGCCCCGTGCAGCCGACCGAGCCGGCCGGGCAGCGGATACGGATATGGAAATGCGAATCGTGACCATATTCCGGGCGCAGCTTGCCGAGATTGGTGCGGTCGCCGGTCCAGGTGTCGCACATCTTCTTCTTGATCGCCGGATTGACGAAGATGCGCTCGACTTCGGGATAGCTGGCGGCGCGCATCAGGAGGCGGGCATGCGCCGGCGTCCAGACCCGGTCGTTGATCGTCAGGAACTTGTCCTTGGCCAGCATCGAGGTGAAGGGCAGGCTTTCGCGTTCGGCTGCCGTCAGCGTCCGCGGCGGCATCGGCGTCAGCCAGACATCGGCGTCGAGGCCGATCTGGTGCGAGGCATGGCCGTTGAACATCGGGCCGCCGCGTGGCTGCGCGATATCGCCGACCAAAAGGCCCGGCCAGCCGTCATTTTTCGCCGCGTCGCGCGACAGTCGTTCCAGAAGCCCGATCATTTCCGGCCGGCCCCAGCGCCGGTTGCGCGACAGGCGCATCGCCTGCCAGGTCGGCCCGTCGGTGGGCAAGGCCACGGCGCCGGAAAGGCAGCCCTTGGCGTAAAAGCCGATCGATTGCGGCGGTCCCTGGGTCGGCAGCGTCACCGCGCCGAAGATCGCCTTGGCGCTGCCGGGCGTCGGAGCGGCCTGCTGCGCCAGCGCGTCGCCGGCGATAAGACCCGCGCCGATCATGGTGGCAAGGGCAAGTTTGCTGAAGGTGTCGAAGGTCCGAACCAGGAGGGAAATCATATGGTTCCTTGAAAGGCTGCCGGCGCTGGCCGAAGTGATTTGCGCTGGAATCTACCGCATAACCCCGGAAATCGGAATCGATTTTCGGAATGCTTATTTGCCTTTTCTTAAATTCGCTCGCGCGACGGCCGTCGGCAAATCCACCCTGGGAAAGCCGGCGGTTTCGCAGGCGCCCCGGTTGACAGCACGGGTATGGATTGCGGAAAGTCGAATGGTCACAATGACCTTGGGTCCCGTCGCCGGTTCTGTTTTCCGGTGATGCGGCTCAGTTTCCGGCGATCGGCTGTGTGTTGGGGAGCGGCCGTCCAGACGGATCTGGGTTTGAACCCGAGGCGATTGCGATGATGTGACGGCCTGGGGATTGTAAGAAGGGGACATCAGGGGTGGGGACGCATGAGGATATCCTCATAACGGCTGACCGTGGGCAAAGCGCACGGACATTGAGCGAAGAACCGCAGACGCGGATACCCAAGCGCCGGCGCGGCCGTGATCGCGTCGCCGTGCTGCTGGAGGCATCCGCGAGGGTTTTCGTCCGCAAGGGCTACGAGGCCGCGACGATGACGGAGATCGCCGCCGAGGCGAACTCCTCGATCGGATCGCTCTATCAGTTCTTTCCGACGAAGCCGCTTCTGGCCGAGGCGCTACACGTCGACCGGCTGGAACGGCTGAAATCCGTGCTCGGCGAGATCGTGGAAAAAAGCGGCGGTCTTTCGCCGGCCGATAGCGGCGAGGCGATCTTCGACCGACTGGCCGCCTTCATAGAAACCTTTCCGGAATATCCGGTGCTGGCGGCGCGCCGCGATGTGCCGAAGGATCGCAAGATGCGCTCGCGGGCGGAGCTGAAGGAGCTGATCTGCGCCATCCTCAAGCGGGCGCAGCCGCCGGTCGGGGACGATGCTGCCCTGATGGCGGCGATCATTCTCGCCTTGCTGCGCATCGCCGTCCTTGCCGCCACCGAACCGGACACGGCCGAGGATGGCCAGGTCGTTCGTGAACTGCGGCTGATGCTGCGCAGGCGTCTCGAAGAGGCCGCCGCTCAGCGCTAATGCCGCGATTGTGACGGACGCGGGCGTGAAGAGGTGAGCGATTGCGTCCTGTTTTTTGCCCTCATTTGCCTTATGCTGATTCCGATCAAATCATCGGGAGATCATGAATGGCGTTGTCGCGGTTGAAAGCAGGCTTGGTTGTTTCTCTTTTCTGCCTGCTGGTCTCGCCGGCTCCATCCAGCGCCGATGAACCGCAATTCCGCATCGGCACCGCCGTTCTCGGCGACCTGAAATATCAGCCCGGCTTCAAGCATTTCGACTACGTCAATCCGGATGCGCCGAAGGGTGGTGAGGTGAAGCTCTCGGCGAGCGGCACGTTCGACACCTTCAATTCCGTCTTGTTCAAGGGTAATCCCGCCGACGGGCTGGAGCTGGTCTATGATACGCTGCTGAAGAAGGCCGACGACGAGGCCAATTCTTCCTATGGCCTGCTCGCCGAGGGCGTTTCCTTCCCCGATGACGTTTCGAGCGCCACCTTCCGGCTGCGCGCCGAGGCGAAGTGGGCCGACGGCACGCCGGTAACGCCCGAGGACGTCATCTTCAGCTTCGAGAAGTTCAAGGAACTCAATCCGCAGGTGGCGAGCTACTACAGCCATGTCGTGAGTGCCGAAAAGACCGGCGAGCGCGACGTCACCTTCCATTTCAATGAAAAAGGCAATGATGAGCTACCCTCGATCCTGGGCCAGCTTATCATCCTGCCGAAACATTGGTGGGAAGCCAAAGGTCCCGACGGCAAGCCGCGCGATATCACGCGCACGACGCTCGAGCCGGTCATGGGCTCCGGTCCCTACAGGATTGCCTCCCTGCAGCCGGGTGCCTCGATCCGCTACGAGCTGCGCGACGACTATTGGGGCAAGACCCTGCCGGTCAATGTCGGCGAGAACAATTTCGGCGCGATAAACTATGTCTATTTTTCCGATTACGACGTCGCGTTCGAGGCGTTTCGCAGCGGCGCCATCGATTTCTGGCAGGACAATTCGACGAGCCATTGGGTGACCGGCTACGATTTTCCGGCGGCCAAGGATGGCCGCATCAAGCGTGAGGAATTGCCCAATACGCTGCGCTCGGTCGGCATCATGCAGGCGTTCGTTCCCAATATGCGGCGCGACCGCTTCAAGGACGAGCGTGTCCGCGAGGCGCTGAACTATGCCTATGATTTCGAGGAGCTGAACCGAACACTTTCCTTCGGCAAGCTGACGCGCGTCGACAGCTTCTTTTTCGGCACGAAATTCGCCTCCTCCGGTCTTCCGCAAGGGGAGGAGCTCGATGTTCTGAACAGTGTCAAGGACAAGGTGCCCGCGGACGTCTTTAGCGTGCCCTATGCCAATCCCGTCGGCGGCGATCCGCAAAAGACGCGCGAAAACTTTCGCAAGGCCGTCGCCCTGTTCAAGGAGGCGGGCTGGATTCTCAAGGACAATCGGATGGTGAACGCGCAGACCGGCCAGCCGTTTTCACTGGAGCTCCTGCTGAACAATCCGTCGCTGGAGAGGTCGGTGCTGCCCTACGTACAGAATCTGAAGCGCATCGGCATCGATGCCAGTGTCAGGACGGTCGATCCGTCGCAATATATCAACCGTATCCGCAGCTTCGATTATGACATGATCTGGGTCGTCTGGGCGCAGACGCTGAACCCCGGCAACGAGCAGGCCGATTTTTGGGGCTCGGCCTCCGCCGACCGGCAGGGCTCCCGCAACTATGCTGGTATAGCCGACCCCGGCGTCGATGCGCTCATCCAGAAGGTGATCTTCGCAAAGACCGTACCGGAAAAGGAAGCGACGGTCAGGGCGCTCGACCGTGTGCTGCTCGCCCACCATTATGTCCTGCCGACTTTCTACGGAACGACGACCAGAATAGCCTATTGGGACAAATTCGCTCGCCCGTCGGAGCTGCCCTATTACTCCATCGGCTTCCCGGATATGTGGTGGTTGAAAAGTGCCGCAAAATGAGCGGCTCTTGCAATGGCGTGCGTGCTGGGCTCCAAATGGCCCATGCCGATTCGGCAATTTCAGCGTGATAGGACGGCGCCGGCTCTACGCGGCGGAAGGGAATAAGCGAGTTGAACGACGGATGGATGAAGGCCGGGGCGGGCATGTTCCTCGATGAGGGAGTGACGGGCTGATGGGCGCTTATATCCTCAGGCGTCTGCTGCTGATGATCCCGACCATCGTCGGCATCATGGCGATCTCCTTCACCATCGTGCAGTTCGCGCCAGGCGGCCCCGTCGAGCAGGTCATCGCGCAATTGACCGGCCAGGGCGACAATGCCAATGGCCGCCTGTCCGGCGGCGGCGACATGCTGAACCAGCCGGGCGCCGATGACAGCAGTTCGAAATATCGCGGCGCCCAGGGGCTCGATCCGGAGCTGATCGCCAAGCTCAACAAGCAGTTCGGCTTCGACAAGCCGCCGCTCGAGCGCTTCGGGCAGATGATGTGGAACTACATCCGCTTCGATTTCGGCGAAAGCTTCTTCCGCAATACCTCGGTGATCGATCTGATCGGGCAGAAGCTGCCGGTGTCGATTTCGCTCGGTATCTGGATCTTGATCTTCTCCTACGCCATCTCGATCCCGCTCGGCATCCGCAAGGCGATCCAGGACGGATCGACCTTCGATGTCTGGACCTCGGGCATCATCATCGTCGGCTATGCCGTGCCGAGCTTCCTCTTCGGCATCATGCTGATCGTGCTCTTCGCCGGCGGCTCCTTCTTCGACTGGTTTCCGCTGCGCGGCCTCGTTTCCGATAATTTCGCCGATCTCAACTGGTGGCAGAAGATCCTCGACTATTTCTGGCACCTCGTCCTGCCGCTGATCTCGCTGTCGCTCGCCGCCTTCGCCACCACGACGCTGCTCACCAAGAATTCCTTCATCGAGGAAATCAAGAAGCAATATGTCATCACCGCCCGCGCCAAGGGCCTGAGCGAGCGGCGGGTGCTCTACGGCCATGTCTTCCGCAACGCCATGCTCATCGTCATCGCCGGCTTTCCCGGCGCCTTCATCTCCGCCTTCTTCACCGGCTCGCTGCTGATCGAGAATATCTTCTCGCTCGATGGCCTGGGACGCTTGAGCTATCTCTCCGTCGTCCAGCGCGACTATCCGGTCGTCTTCGCGACGCTCTACATCTTCTCGCTGCTCGGCCTCTTCGTCGGCCTGATCTCGGACCTGATCTATACCTGGATCGACCCGCGCATCGATTTCGAGCGGAGGGACGTATGATGGATGCGTCGAGCAACGCGTCGCCCGCAGCGGTGAAACCGCCGCGCAAGGGTCTTTTTTCCCCGACCAATATGCGCCGCTGGCAGAATTTCAAGGCGAACCGCCGCGGCTACTGGTCCCTCTGGCTGTTCCTGATCCTGTTCATCTTTAGCCTCGGGGCGGAATTCATCGCCAATGACCGGCCGATCCTCGTCTCCTACAAGGGCGAGATGCTGGTGCCGGTGCTGGTCGATTATCCCGAGGAGAAGTTCGGCGGCTTCCTGGCGCAGACCGATTATCGCTCGCCGGATATCGAGGACGAGATCAACGCCCATGGCTGGATGATCTGGCCGCCGATCCACTATTCCTACCAGACCGCCAATTCCAATCTGCCGCAGGGAAAATCCGCCCCGACGCCGCCCTTCTGGCTGATGAGCAAGGAGCAGCGCTGCTCCGGCTATCCGCAGGGCGTCGCCGATGCGAACTGCACCTGGAGCAATCTCAACTGGCTCGGCACGGACGACCAGGCGCGCGATGTCTTCGCGCGCATGATCTACGGCTTCCGCATCTCGGTGCTGTTCGGCCTGGCGCTCACCATCTGCTCGGCGGTCGTCGGCATCGCCGCCGGCGCCGTCCAGGGCTATTTCGGCGGCTGGACGGATCTTCTGCTCCAGCGCTTCATCGAGATCTGGTCGTCGATGCCGGTGCTTTATATCCTGCTGATCATCGCCTCGGTGCTGCCGCCCGGTTTCTTCATCCTGCTCGGCATATTGCTGCTGTTTTCCTGGGTGGGCCTGGTCGGCGTCGTGCGCGCCGAATTCCTGCGCGCCCGCAATTTCGAATATGTGCGCGCCGCCCGCGCGCTCGGCGTCAACAACCGCACCATCATGTATCGCCACCTGCTGCCGAACGCCATGGTCGCGACCCTGACCTTCGTGCCCTTCATCTTGTCCGGCTCGATCACCACGCTGACCTCGTTGGATTTCCTAGGCTTCGGCATGCCGCCGGGCTCGCCGTCGCTGGGCGAGATGATCGCCCAGGGCAAATCCAACCTGCAGGCCCCCTGGCTCGGCCTTTCCGCCTTCTTCACCATGTCGATCATGCTGTCGCTGCTGATCTTCATCGGCGAAGCCGTGCGCGATGCCTTCGATCCGAGGAAGACGTTCCGATGAGCGAGAATTCCACTCCGCTTCTTTCCGTCCGCAATCTCTCCGTCGCCTTTCATCAGGGCGGCCGGACCTCGACGGCCGTCGATGGCATCTCCTTCGATATCGCCAAGGGCGAAGTGCTGGCACTGGTCGGCGAATCCGGTTCCGGCAAGTCGGTTTCGGCCAATTCGATCCTGAAACTGCTGCCTTACCCGTCCGCCAGCCACCCTTCCGGCGAAATCCTGTTCAAGGGCAAGGACCTCTTGAAGGCATCGGACAACGAGCTGCGTGCTGTGCGCGGCAACGACATCACCATGATCTTCCAGGAGCCGATGACCTCGCTCAATCCGCTCCATACGATCGAAAAGCAGATCGGCGAGATCCTTGCGCTGCACCAGGGCATGGCCGGCCAGACCGCGCGCGACCGCACGCTGGAGCTTCTGAACCAGGTCGGCATCCGCGAGCCGGAGAAGCGGCTGAAGGCCTATCCGCATGAGCTCTCCGGCGGCCAGCGCCAGCGTGTGATGATCGCCATGGCGCTTGCCAACCGTCCCGAACTGCTGATCGCCGACGAGCCGACCACGGCGCTCGACGTCACCGTGCAGGCGCAGATCCTCGAGCTGCTGCGCGAGCTCAAGGGGGTGCACGGCATGTCGATGCTGTTCATCACCCATGATCTCGGCATCGTCCGCAAATTCGCCGACCGCGTCTGCGTGATGACCAAGGGCAAGATCGTCGAGACCGGCACGGTGGAGGAGGTCTTCACCAATCCGCAGCACGATTATACCCGCCACCTGCTGGCCGCCGAGCCGCGCGGCGAGCCGCCGGTCAGCGATGCCGGCAAGCCCGTCGTCATGGAAGGCAAGGACATCAAGGTCTGGTTCCCGATCAAGGCCGGGCTGATGCGCAAGGTGGTCGATCATGTGAAGGCCGTCGACGGCATCGATCTCAAGCTTCGCGCCGGCCAGACGCTCGGCGTCGTCGGCGAAAGCGGTTCCGGCAAGACGACGCTCGGCCTGGCGCTGGCGCGGCTGATCTCCTCGCAGGGCCACATCAGCTTCGTCGGCAAGGACATCGCCGATTATTCCTTCAAGGCGATGCGGCCACTGCGCAACCAGCTGCAGGTCGTCTTCCAGGACCCCTATGGCTCGCTCAGCCCGCGCATGTCGGTCGGCGAGATCATCGCCGAGGGGCTGAAGGTGCACGAGACATCCCTGTCGGCGGAAGAGCGCGACCAGCGCGTCTGCTGGGCGCTGGAGGAGGTCGGTCTCGATCCGATGACCCGCTGGCGTTTCCCGCATGAATTCTCCGGCGGCCAGCGCCAGCGCATCGCCATCGCCCGCGCCATGGTGCTGAAGCCGCGCTTCGTCATGCTGGACGAGCCGACCTCGGCGCTCGACATGAGCGTGCAGGCCCAGGTGGTCGATCTGCTGCGCGACCTGCAGCAGCGGCATGATCTCGCCTATCTCTTCATCAGCCACGATTTGAAGGTGGTGAAGGCGCTCGCCAACGACCTGATCGTCATGCGCTTCGGTAAGGTTGTGGAACAAGGCCCTTCCGGGGAGATCTTCCGGGCGCCGAAGGAGGCCTACACCAGGGCGCTCCTCGCCGCCGCTTTCAACATCGAGGCCGTGCCCACCGCCGCCATCCAGCAGTGAAGACCGTCGCCATGCCGAACAGAAGCCCCGTTCTCGTCGATCTGAAGTTCAATCCCGAGGCCGTCGCCGCGGCGCTGAAGACCGCTTTTGCCGATCGCGGCAGCATCAATCTCGCCGATCCCGCCAATCGGCAAGTGGATCTGAGCCATGTCGACTATGCGCTCCTGTGGAAGCCCGACGCCGATCTCTTCGAGCGTGCGCCCAATCTCAAGGTGCTCTTCTCCGGCGGTGCCGGCGTCGATTCCATGATGAGCATCGCCGACCTGCCCGACATTCCGATCGTCCGCTTCGTCGATCCCAGCCTGACGGCGCGCATGAGCGAATGGGTCGTCCTGCAATGCCTCATGCACCTGCGCCATGCCGTCGATCACCTCAGGAACCAGCGCGATCGTGTCTGGCGCAAATATGTCGCCCCCGAGGCGCGCGAGGTCACGGTCGGTATCATGGGTCTCGGCGTTCTCGGCCGCGATGCCGCCGCCAAGCTCAGGGTCATGGGCTTCAACGTCATCGGCTGGTCGCGGGGCAAGAAGCAGATCGACGGGGTGGAAACCTTCGATGCCGGCGAACTCGACAGTTTTCTCGCCCGCACCGATATGCTCGTCGGCCTGCTGCCGCTGACGCCGGAGACGGCAGGCTTCTACAACGCCGCACTTTTCTCGAAGCTTCGCCGGGATGGCGCGCTCGGCGCGCCGGTGTTCATCAACGCCGGACGCGGCGGTAGCCAGGTAGAGGCCGATATTGTTTCGGCGATCGGTTCCGGCCTGCTCGGCGGCGCTTCGCTCGATGTCTTCGGTGTCGAACCCTTGCCGGCGGATGATCCTCTGTGGGGGCTGGAGAAGGTCGTCATCACCCCGCACGACGCCGCGCTCTCGGAAGAATATGCCTTACTGCGCCATGTCGAGCAGCAGATCGCCCGTTTTGAAGCCGGTGAGCCGCTGCAATATCTGGTGGATCACGGCACGGGTTACTGAGCGCTTTCGGGGCGATCTATGGCGCGCACGTTTATTGATATCAATTTTCTTTCAGCGACTGGACTTTCTCTCAACATTTTTTGATAAGAGGGGCATTATGCCCGCCCGAGGACATCAAGCGGCAGGCGTGGAGCGCGATGTCCGGGCGCAGGGAGACGGGGCAGGAACGACATGACCAAGACGGATATCGCCACCCGTGTCTATAACCATACCTGGAAGCTCGATCCGATCGTTCGCAGCCTGATCGATACGGACTTCTACAAGCTATTGATGCTGCAGATGATCTGGAAGCTCTATCCGGACGTCGACGCCACCTTTTCGCTGATCAACCGCACCAAGAGCGTTCGCCTCGCCGAGGTGATCGACGAGAAGGAGCTGCGCGAACAGCTCGATCATGCCCGTACCCTCCGGCTTTCCAAGAAGGAAGCGATCTGGCTGGCGGGTAACAGTTTCTATGGCCGCGCCCAGATCTTCGAGCCGGAATTCCTGGCCTGGTTGTCGAATTTCCAGTTACCGGACTATGAGCTGTCGAAGCGGGACGGGCAATATATTCTCGACTTCCACGGTTCGTGGAAGGAAACGACGATGTGGGAGATCCCCGCGCTCGCCATCATCAACGAGCTTCGTTCGCGCTCGGCTCTTAAGGCGCTCGGTCCTTTCACGCTCGATGTCCTTTATGCCCGTGCCAAGGCGAAGATGTGGGAGAAGGTCGAGCGGCTAAGGGAGTTGCCGGGCCTGCGCATCTCCGATTTCGGCACGCGGCGGCGCCATAGCTTCCTCTGGCAGCGCTGGTGCGTCGAGGCGCTGAAGGAAGGCGTGCCGCACGCTTTCACCGGAACGAGCAACGTGCTGCTGGCCATGGATTCCGATCTCGAAGCGGTCGGTACCAACGCGCATGAACTGCCGATGGTGGCCGCGGCACTTGCCAAGAACGACGAGGAACTCGGCAAGGCGCCCTACAAGGTGCTGCGCGACTGGAACCGCCTTTATGGCGGCAATCTGCTCGTGGTCCTGCCCGATGCCTTCGGCACGGCTTCCTTCCTGCGCAATGCGCCGGAATGGGTGGCCGACTGGACCGGTTTCCGCCCCGATAGCGCCCCGCCGATCGAAGGCGGCGAGAAGATCATCGAATGGTGGAAGAAAATGGGCCGCGATCCGCGCCAGAAGCTGCTGATCTTCTCGGACGGCCTGGATGTCGACGCGATCATCGCCACCTACAAGCATTTCGAGGGCCGCGTGCGCATGGGCTTCGGCTGGGGCACCAACCTCACCAACGACTTCGCCGGCTGCGCGCCGACCGAGATCAAGGGCCTCAACCCGATCTCGATCGTCTGCAAGGTCATCGAAGCCAACGGCCGCCCGGCCGTCAAGCTCTCGGACAACCCGCAGAAGGCTACCGGCGAGCCGGCCGAGGTCGAACGCTACCTGAAATTCTTCGGCGCCGAGGACCGCGTCGACCAGAAGGTGTTGGTGTAGCGCTGCCATCTGGCCGAACCGGTGGATGGTTCTTCGCGCCGGGTCCTGTTACTATATGAACAGCATAGCTGCGCAGGAGAGCTCGATGTCGTCCGCCTTGAAAGCCAGTGTAGAGATTGATCCCGATGTGAACGAGCGGCTCGAGAAATTGGCGGCCAGCCGTCACCGTCAGCCGGCTCGACTGCTCAAGGAGGCCGTCGAACAATATGTGGAGCGTGAAGAGAAGCGCGACACTCTTCTGCGGGATGCGCGCCTTTCCTTGGATGAGTATCAGGCGACTGGTCTGCATGTGACGGGTGACGAAGTCATTGCATGGCTGGAGACGTGGGGCGATGAGGATGAGAAGGCCCCGCCTGAATGCCATCGGTAAGGTTGACGCAGCATGCTCTTCGCGATCTTGAGCGAATGAGAGAGTTTTTGCAGCGCAAGAATGCTGCCGCCGCGAAGAAGGCTTCGACGAGGATCATTCAAATGATCCAGATGTTGTCGAGCCAGCCCGATATGGGCCGGCCAGCGGAAGAGTCGCTTCAGGGGTTGAGGGAGCTCGTCGTCAAATTCGGGCGTGATGGCTATGTTGTTCTCTATCGGCACATCGGCGATGAAGTGCTGATAGCGGCTATCCGCCATGGTCGCGAAGACGGATACAAGTAACGCTTCACCTGCCTACTGCATCGTCCGCGCCACCCGCTTGAACAGCGACCATTTCCCATCCTCCCAGCGATACTGATCCGGCGAAATAACATAGGGCACGTCGCTGAGATCGGTGCTGATCAGCTCGAGGAGCCGCAGTCCCTGGGCATCGTTTTCGTGGGTGAAGAAGACCTTGTCACGGGAGAGGAAAGCGGCGATGGGGGCCGCGCCGCCGGATTGATCCTGCACCTGCGCCCAGAATCGCGGCAGAAAGGCGATGCTGGATTCGAACTGGCCGTCGATCTCGACATATTGGAACTGGCTGCGTTTGACGATCTGCACGCTGGTCTTGGACAGGAATTTCTGGAAATTGTCCTGCGCCGTTTCCGCCAGCTCGCCGGCATCGATGCCCCAGTTGTCGAGCATCGGGCTCATCACATAGCTGACCGTCGTCTCGCCATTGACCACGAAGAGTTTGACCAGATCCTCGGCTTCGTCGAGGTAGACGAATTGCGGGGGCTCGGGCTCGTCCTTGACCGCATGCATCATCTGCCGCCGCGCCACGTCGACGAAGCTGCGCGATTTCAGCACCGGCAGGACCTTGCCGAGCTCGTCGGCGCCGTCCAAGCCCTCCGTCATGTTGAGATAGTGAAGCAGGGCCTGTGCCCTTGCCGGCCCCTGTTTCTCCCGCAGCGCCAGCAGCGCGTTGTTGAGGAATTTGGTCAGCGTGTCGCCGTTGCGGCTGTGCAGGGTGAGGCTGCCGGCGCCCGGATCGTAATCGACCTTCAGCACCTCGCCGAAAAACGGCAGGCGCTCCCGCAGATAGGCGGCAAAATGCGCCTCGTCCCGCAGCGCCTCGTCGGGAATGTTGAGATCGAGACTCTTGATCGCCGGCTTGCTATCGGTTGGCGGCGAAGCCGGCTCGCTTATGCGTGCCTGCGGCCGTCTGGCCCTGCCGAAGAGCTTTTTTAGGACATTGAGCACGCGCCTATCCCCAGCCACCAAGCGGTTTCCGGCGAAACCTACCGTGCTGTGCGCCGACGCGCAATGCCGCCGCCGGCTGGATTGCGGATCTGTGTAAGTGCCTGCTTGTCCGCGTAAAAAAGGCGTATAGTGTGCGAATGGGGCCGGTCGGTCGAGTGCGGGGAAGGGCAGCATAGATGGGTATTGTCGGCGGTGGCAGGCGGTCGGTCTGGATATTGCTTCTGTGTCTGTTCGGATTTGCCGCGCCGGCCATAGCTCTCGCGCAGGCGCCATCCCCAACGCCTGCCGCCGTTGCCGCGCCGCCGCCGGAAAAGGTGCGTGAACTCATCCAGCTCATGAACGAGCCCGACGTCAAGCAATGGCTCGCGGCGCAGGTGAACCCTGCTCCCGCCGCAGCGGATACGTCCGGGGCGAGCGGCAGTGATCAGATGTCGGTGCTGTCGGGCATGCTGGGCCATACGCGGCATCATCTGGAGGTCGTGTCGGGCGCCGTCATGACCTTGCCGTCGGAAGTGATGACGGCGTCCCAGAAGCTCGAAGGCGAAGGGCAGGCGGTCGGCGTGCTGCGCATCGGCATCCAGGTGGTTCTGCTGTTCTTCCTCGGCATGGTGGCCGAACTGGTGGTCGCCCGCCTCATCAATGCCAAGCACACGCGGCTCACCGAGAGGGCGGCCGGCGAGGAGACCCCATTGCAGACGGCCCGCTTCCAGTTCATGGGCGGCGTGGTGCCGGCGATCGTCCATGGCCTGGCGACGCTCATCCCGCTGCTTGCCTTCGATTGGCCGCCGATCATCGAAAACTTCGCCATCGCCTGCGTCATCGCGCTGGTGTCCATCCGGCTGGCGATCGCGATCGGCAGGCTGGTGATGGAGCTGGCCGCCATGCGCCGCGCCAGCGATGTTCTCGATGAGGACGGCGGCGCCGCACGTATTGCCGAACGCCGCCGGGTGGCAAACTATTGGTACCGGCGCTGCACGCTGTTCGTCATCTATTTCGCCTGCGGCTGGGCGGTCATGCAGGCCGTCATGTCGCTCGGCTTCTCCTTCGGGGCCCGTGCCTTCATCGGCTATGCGCTGGGTATCGGTCTGTTCCTGATCGCGGTCGAAGCCGTCTGGTCGCGGCCCGTCGCGACGGAAAGGCGTGGAGCGAAGACCGTCTCCTGGCTGCTGACGATCTTTTTCGCGGCACTTTGGGGGCTTTGGGTCGCCGGTTTCGACGGCCTGCTGTGGGTCGGCATCTACGTCATTCTGCTGCCGAAGGCCCTTTCGGTCTCGACGCAGGCAATCGAGGCGCTGCATGATGCCGCCGACGGCATTTTCGGCACCGGCAAGCTTGCCAGCGTGCTTCTCGATCGCGGCGTGCGCGCGGTGATCATCGCCTTTGCCGCCCTCTGGCTCGGCCGGATGCTGGGCGTCGAGGCGAATGCGATGATGGGTGGCAGCGCATCGATGGTCGACCGTATCGCCCGTGGCGTTCTCGGCGGCATCGTCATCCTGCTCGTCGCCGATCTCGTCTGGCATCTGACGAAAACCTATATCGACGGAAAACTGGTGCAATCGTCGGCGCTGGCGACCGATTCCGAGGAGCTGAAGGCCAGCCGCGCCCGCCTGCAGACGCTGTTGCCGATCTTCCGCAATATCCTCGCCGTTGTCATCGGTATCATCGCCATCATGATGGTGCTGTCGGGGCTGGGCATCCAGATCGGGCCGCTGATTGCCGGCGCCGGCGTGGTCGGCGTCGCCGTCGGCTTCGGCGCGCAGACCATCGTCAAGGACGTCATCAGCGGCATTTTCTATCTCTGGGACGATGCTTTTCGCGTCGGCGAATATATCGAAAGCGGCAGCCACAAGGGCGTGGTGGAATCCTTCAGCCTGCGGTCCGTCAAGCTGCGCCATCAGCGCGGCCCGCTGGCGACCATCCCCTTCGGCTCGCTCGGCGCGGTCAACAACATGAACCGCGACTGGGCGATCGACAAGATCATCGTCAAGGTCACCTACGACACCGACCTGGTGAAGATGAAGCGGATCATCAAGGACATCGGTCAGCGCCTGCTCGACGATCCCGAACTCGCGCCCAACATTATCCAGACGCTGAAGATGAAGGGCGTCGAGCAGTTCGGCGATTTCGCGATCGAAATCCGGCTGGCAATCACCGCCAAGCCCAATGAACTCTCGGTCATCCGCCGCAACGCGCTCGCGATGATCAAGCAGTCTTTCGACGAAAACGGCATCCAGTTCGCCGTTCCGACCGTGCAGGTGGCAAGCGACAGGGATGCCGTCGCGGCCGCCGCCCGCCAGGTCGTCGAGATGCGGACGGCCGCCATCGAGAGCGGACAGCAGGCGGGATGAGAGGCGGCCTCGCTCGTCGTCCTGGAGCAATTCCAGGAAAAGCGCGGAACGGTTTTCCGTCCGGAATTGCGAGAAAACAAAGAGATAGCGCGGCTCAGCGTTTCCGTGAAAAGCTGAAGCGCTCTAGCCCTTCGGCGCCGCGGTGCTGCCGCGTACCACCAATGTCACGTCGATCGTCTCGCGCTCCGTCGGCATCGCGTCCTCGATGACAGCCCGCACCGAACGCGCGGCGATCTCGGCAAACGGCTGCGCCATCGTCGTCAGGCCCGGCACCATCATGGCGCCTTCCGGCACGCCGTCGAAGCCGATGATGGAGATGTCTTCGGGGACGGAAAGACCCCGTGCTTGGAGCCAGGTCATGGCCAGCATCGCGGCATTGTCGGACATGGCCAGAATGGCCGTCGGTGGTTCGGGCGCGGAAAACAGATATTCGAGACCCTGCTCGACGCTTGCTCTGTCGTTGTTCGTCTCATAGATCGGGACCTGCTGGCGCGGGATGCCGAAGCTCTCGAGCGCCTGCCAATAGCCGATCGCCCGATCTCGCGAGCTGGAATAGATCGCCCGCTCGACCTCGGCGACGCCGACAGGCCCGACATGATCATCGATAAATTCGATCGCTAGGATGGCGAAGCGCCGGTGACCGAGTTCGGCCAGATGTCGTACCGCGGCGGCAGCTCCGCCGACATTGTTCACGCCGATCGACGGGATCGATGGATCGTCGTCGTTCAATGCCAGGGCAATGAAGGGCAATTGCCGCTCGCGTGTGAGCTGCACCAGTTTCTCGCCGCCTTCCACGCACAGAAGGATGAAACCGTCGACCAGGGCGCTCTTGATGTTCCAGTCCAGCTTCTGCCGGTCCTTGGCCGAGACGAGCGCGAGGCCGGTGCCGCTGGCGTCGCAGACCTCGGCAATCGCAGCCAGGAAGGCTCTCGCCCAGGGATCGTTAAAAAAATAGGCAAGCGGTTCCACGGCGGCAACGCCGATCGCATTGACCTTTCCGGCCCGCAGCAATCGGCCCGTGAGGCTCGGACCGGGATATCCCAGACGCCTGGCCGTCTCGAGGACATGCTCGCGCACCTCCTCGCGCACCACGTCGGGCCGGCTGAAAACATTGGAGGCCGTCCCCTGCGATACCCCGGCCGCCTTGGCGACGTCCGCGAGCTTGATGCTGCCCTTGACCAATGATCTCTCCGTTTTCGCTTCAGGCAGTCTAGCATGAAATTGTATCGGTTCAATTCCGCTTGACAGTCAAATTTCCGGGCTTACGATTGAACCGATTCAATCTAAGGTCCGAATCGATGTTGAATCGATTCAAATCATAGGGCACAACGATGCTGACCAATCACTTCTTCAAGGATCTCTACGATGATCGCTGGGGCGATCCTAATGATCCGAACGCCGCCGAGCCGGCGTCTTTGCCCAAGGACGGGGAGCGCCCTGCTTCACGCGGCATTCTTGGTCGTCTCCACCGTCTTTTCGGCCGCGGGAGACGCCTCTCCGCATGGTCCTTCACGATCCCGGGCGGGATGCCTGAACCGGACCATGGCGCATTCGCCGGCCCTGGCGAGGATGACGAGGCCGTGCAGCCAAAATTCCTCAATGTCGCGAAGGCATTGTCGCGAAATTGCTAGGATCGTCCGGAGCGCCGGTCTCAGAAGGTTTCCTTATAGGGGCGCAGGTCGATTTCCTGCGTCCAGGCGGAGGGATGCTGGCGGTGGATATGCCAATAGGTCTCGGCGATGGCGTCGATGTTGAGCAGGCCATCCGTCTCCAGTTCCGGCCGCCGCGCGCGCAGCCTGTCGCCATCTATGCCGCCGTCGATGATCGTATGGGCGACATGCAGGCCGAGCGGGCCGAATTCGCGTGCCATGCTCTGGCTGATCATTCTGAGTCCCGCCTTGGCGGCGGCGAATTGCGCATAGCCGGCCTTGCCGCGCAGGCTGGCCGAGGCGCCGGTGAAGATCACCGTGCCGCGTCCGAGAGGGGTGAGGTGCCGCGCCGCCTCGCGTCCGACGAGGAAGCCGCCGAAGCAGCAGATGCGCCAGAATTCCTCGAATTGCGCGGCGGTGACGCCGCGAAAGCCGATCTGGCGGTTGATGCCGGCGTTGAAGACGACGAAATCCGGCGGCGCGATCCCGTCTCGCGGCGCGAAGGCATGCTCGAACAGCTGCATGACGGCCGCTTCGTCCGTTGCGTCGGTCGCCACGGCTTCGGCACTGCCGCCGGAAGCATTGATGGCATCGGCGACCCTTGCGATCTTTTCAGGCGTACGGCCGGCGACGACCACATGATAGCCCTTGCCGGCGAGTAGCCGGCAAAGTGCCGCGCCAAGACCCTTTTCGGCACCGACGCCGACGATGATTGCGCTCGGCGTGCTCATTCGGCGGCCTCCCTGGCGTCGAGCGCCGGATAATCCGTATAGCCCTCGGCTCCACCGCCATAGAAGGTCGGTCGGTGATAGGGATTGAGGGCCGCGCCGCGGCGGATGCGCTCCGGCAGGTCCGGATTGGCGATGAAGAGGCGACCGAAGGCGATGGCGTCGGCATGGCCGGCGGCAAGCGCCGCCTCGGCGGTCTCCGGCTTGAAATTGCCGGCGGCGATCAGCGTCCCGGACCAGGCGGGACGGAAGAGTTCCGCCGCCGAGGGTACGTTCTTGTGATCGACCTCGGCCTGGCCGGCGCCGCTGGCGCGCGGTTCGATCAGGTGCAGATAGGCGAGGTCGAGCCGGTCCAGTTCGCGGATGACATGGCCGTAGAGCCGGAGCGGATCGTCCTCGCCGCTGTCATTGGCGACGCCGAAGGGGGAGAGGCGGACGCCGACGCGATCCGATCCCCAGACGCCGGACACCGCCTCGACCACCTCGAGCAGCAGCCGTGTGCGGTTCTCGATCGAGCCGCCATATTGGTCGCTGCGCTGGTTCGAGCGCGCCTGCAGGAATTGCTCGATCAGATAGCCGTTGGCGCCGTGGATCTCGACGCCGTCGAAACCCGCCTGCTTCGCATTGGCGGCGGCCTGGGCATAGACGTCGATCAGCAGCGGCATCAGGTCGATATCGATCGCCTGCGGCGTTTCGAAGGGCACGCGCTCGAACGAGGCCGTGAAGGCCTGGCCGGATGCGGCGACCGCCGAGGGCGCGATCGGCGCCGCGCCGCCGGGCTGATGCGACGAATGCGAGATGCGGCCGACATGCCAGAGCTGCAGGAAGATGCGGCCGCCCTTGGCGTGAACCGCGTCGGTGACCGCCTTCCAGCCGGCGATCTGCCCCGGCGTATGGATGCCCGGCGTCGCCGGCATGCCCTGTCCGCTCGGCGAAATCTGCGAGCCCTCGGAAATGATCAGCCCGCCCGCCGAGGCGCGCTGCGCATAATATTCGGCATTCAGGGCCGAAGGCACGTTGCCCGGCTGACTTGCCCGCATGCGCGTCAGCGGCGCCATGACGACGCGATGCGCCAGTTCGTATGGACCGAGGGCGAGCGGCGAAAAGAGGGTAGCTGTCATGAAAATCACCTGCCTGGAACGGATGTGCTTCCCAGGACGGAAGGGTCGGCCAGCGGCGATTCGGTCCCAGGACTATCGAATAAGATGATGATCATCATTTATTCCAACAATCGGACGCGCGCAACTGAATCTCGCGCTAGAATGAAATCCCGGCGAGAAAAGCGAGCACGGCATCGTTGAATTGCGCAGGGCGCTGCACCGGCGCGAAGTGACTGACGCCGGGCAGGAGGATCAGCGCCGCGCCGGGAATGCTGCGGGCAAGATAGTCGGCATGCTCGCGCTTGATGAACTCGTCATGCTCGGCATGCACGATCGCGACCGGCGACCGGATCTCGGCGAGGTCGGCGGCGGTATAGTTCGGCTCCGTCCGCTGCATCCGCCCCACCGCCTCGACGAAGGCGTCGAACTGCTCCGGCGTCGCCGACAACGCGGCATAGTCCTTGACGTGCCGGGAAAAGCAGCGGTCGACGATCGGCGTCGGCACGAATTCCTTGGTGCCGCTCGGGTCCATGTTGCAGGCGAAATAGAAGACGCCGGCAATGCGCTCAGGCTGGGTTCTGGCAAGGATGAGGCCGGTGCACGCCCCGTCGCTCCAGCCGACGACAGCAGCCTTGGCGATATAGAGATGGTCCATTATCGCCAGCACGTCGGAGCCCATCAGCTCGTATGTGTAGGGCCGCGCGTCGCGCGTGCTGCGGCCATGACCGCGGCTGTCGATGACGATCACCCGGTAGCCAGCTTCCACCAACGCTGGCACCTGATGGCCCCAATTGCCGCTGTTTCCGAGACCGCCATGCAGCAGGATCACCGGCCGCCCGGCGCCATAGGCCGCATACCAGATCCGGACGCCGTCATGCTCGACATGGCCCTGGCGCGCTGTAGCCGCGAGGGGAGCGGCGCCATCGGCCGCGAATATCTCGAGATCGTCGTCCCTGAATTCCATGCTCGCCTCTCGCCATGATGAGATTCGCCCGGCACTTGCATGGCTGAAATCTAGGTCAGGTGATCCATCCGGCCAAGCCTGCTCTGAGGTTGCGATGGCTTGTCGACGTCACAAGCCTTCCCGGAGCGCGGCAAGGACCTCCACCGCTCGCGCGATATCCGCCGATTGGAAATCGACGGCGAGTGCGCCGATCCAGTCGCGGCGCAGCCGGTCGGCCGCGTCATAGGCATCGGCGCCCTTGCCGGTCAAAACGACCAGTTGCGCCTTCCTGTGCTGTGGATTGTCCCGGAAGGCCACCAGGCCGTCGCGGACGAGTTCGTTGACGATGCGCTGCACGCCCTGGCGCGCGACGCCGGCTTCCCTGGCGATCAGTGCGACGGTGCGTCCAGCCTTCGGCCGCGCAATGGCGCCGAGCACCTGCCAGCGCGCGCTCGTCAGGCCGATCGGCCCGACGATCTCGTCGCCCCTTGCGAGAAGCCGCCCGTTCAGGCGGAAGACTTCAAGGATCAGGCGGCCAAGTTCGTCTGCATCTGCCGGCATGGGCGCTTCCTTTGATTGCGGACATCGATATTGACAATATGTTGTCATTTATCGATGATGAGATCAATGGGAAACCTGCACTCGGAGTAAGACGAATGAAGACGGATTCGATTTTTCGCGTGGACAAGTTCGCGGTGCCGGCGCAATCGCGCGATGCTTTCATGACCCGGCTACGGGTTACGCACAAGGCGCTGGGGGATGCGGATGGATGCGTGCAGAACCTGGTTCTCGAACAGGTGTCCGGAACCGGAGAGTTCAATGTCGTCACCATTGTCGAGTGGCGCGACAATGCCGCCTACGAGACTGCCAGGCAGGCCGCGCAGCAGCGGCAGAAGGAGAACGGCTTCGATCCGCAGAGCTACTTCCGCGAATTGGGTATCAAGGCCGATCTTGGAAATTACACGCCAATGCTCGAACGGACCTAAAGCAATTGTAGGAAAAGTGCGAAGCGGTTTTCCGTCCGGAATTGCGTAAAAACAAGAAGTTAGAGCGTTTCGGCGATTCTGTGAAGCGCTGAAACGCTCTAGGGATCTAACGCCGTACAGGCCCGTCCAACGTCCGGTGCATCCCGCTTCGGCAGGGATGTGCGAATGAGGCGGGCGGCGGCGTCTCCCGCCGCTTCCATATAGCTTGGATCGCGATGAAGCAGGACGACGGCGAAGGCGCCGTCGAGCAGCAGGATCACCTGGCGCGCGAGCTGCCGGGGCTCTTTGACGGCTCCCTCCTCCTCGAAGATCGAACATAGCCAATCCTCGATCCGCTTCTTGTGCGCCCGGCCGGCCAGGATGGCCGGGTGTCCGGGCAGGTTGATCAGCTCGACGGAGGTGCGCAGGAAGCCGCAGCCCTTCCATTTGGGATGGCTGGCCGAGCGGGCGAGATTGCGGAAGATGCCTTCCACCTTGGCGGCGGCATCGCCGTCGGTCTCGGCGAACCAGCGCTGGAACAAGGCGAGGTTCGGCTGGTCGCGAGCCTCCAGATAGGCGGCGATCAGGTCGTCCTTGCTGCGGAAGTGATAATAGAGCGTCCGCTTGGTGACGCCGGCCTTTTCCGCGACCGCATCGACGCTGACGGCCCTGATCCCCTCGCTATGGAAGAGCTTGCCGGCGGCCGCGATGATGCGCTCGCGCGTTGGAGGGATCGTATCGCTCATGCCCTGATGTATACCGACCAGTGAATATACACAATGCAAGCCCTCTTCTATCCTCGCCGCCATGAACAGCACCATGCTTCGCCTTTCGGCTGGGGACGGCCATGCGATCGAGATCCGATGCCTGGATGGCGTGCGGCTCGGCGGCCATCTATGGCACGCGCCGGATGGCGGTCCGCGCGGCAGCATCGTCGTCAATCCCGCGACCGGCGTGCTGGCGCGCTATTACCATCGCTACGCCCGTTTCCTTGCCTGTCATGGCTTCGATGTGCTGACCTACGATTATCGCGGCATCGGCCTGTCGCGGCCCGAACGCCTGCGCGGCTGCGGCTATCGCTGGCGGGATTGGGGCGAGCGCGATGTCGATGCCGCCCTTCGTTTCATGCGCGACCGCCGGCGCGACGGGCCGCTGATGGTGGTCGGGCACAGCGTCGGCGGTTTTCTGCCTGGGCTGGCCGAAAGCGCGCCGCTGATCGACCGGATGCTGACGGTCGGCGCGCAATATGCCTGGTGGGGCGATTACATGCCGAGCCGGCGGCTTGCCCTCTTCGCCAAGTGGCATCTCGTCATGCCGGCCGCCACCGCGCTTTTCGGTTATTTTCCCGGCCACAGGCTCGGATGGCTGGAGGACCTGCCGGCCGGCGTCGCCCATGAATGGAGTTTTCGCGGGCGGCGTTTCGAGCGCAGCCATCCGCGCGGCGAACGTCAGACCGTGCTCTCGCGCATGGCCGCGGTGCACGCACCGATCCTCGCCATCGCCGTTTCCGACGATGAACTCGGCACCGTGCCGGCCGTTCGCCGCACGCTCGACTATTACGGCGGCGCACCCCGGACGGCCGTGCTGCTTCGGCCGGCTGACTACGGCCGGCAATCCATCGACCACTTCAACCTCTTCCATGACAGCCATGCCGCCGGCTTCTGGATTGACACGCTTTCCTGGCTTTCCGACGGTCGCAATCCCTGGCCAGGCCATGTCGTCGGCTCCTAAGCTGGAGCGCCGGCTATCGATCCATCATTCTATTGTCCGCGCGGCGCCGCCAGATGCTCGAAAAGATCACGCATGGGCGCCGCCAGCACCTCTCCCGAGCGGATGCAGACCGCCAGTCGGCGTGTCGCCCAATCGTCGCCAAGGCGAACGGCGGCGATCTTCGCGAACCTGCCGCAGCGGCGCGCGGCGGTTTCCGGCACGATGCCAAGACCGGCCCCTTCGGCCGCCATGCGGCAGATGCCGTCGAAACTGCGCATGCGCATGCGCAGTTTCAGCCGAATGCCCATTCTCGCCGCCTGGATATCGATGTGATCCTGCAGCGCGCCGCCCGCAAGCCCGATGAAGGGATCATGCGCGATGTCGGCGAAGGAGACGCGCTTCTGACCGGCAAGCGCATGATCGCGCGGGCCGACCATCACCAGCCGGTCGACGGCGAAGGGCCGCAGCTCCAGGCCGGTGGTGTCGACCGCGTCGGAGAGAATGCCGATATCCGCCAGCCGGGCGGCAATGGCCCTGGCGATCTCGGTGCTCTGCCGCTCCTTCAGATCGATATCGATGCGCGGATGCGCCGCCATCCAGGCCGCCAGCCGTTCGGGCAGGAATTCGGTGATCGCCGCCGTATTCGCCGCCAGCCGGACGGTGGCGCGCAGGCCGCTGGCATGTTCGCCGAGCTCGCCCTGCATCTGCGCCACCTGCCGTTGGATCAGGCGGGCATGATGCGCCAGCGCTTCGCCCGCTGGCGTTGGCCGCACGCCGCGCCGGCCGCGCTCGAGCAGCTTGATGTCGCCGGCAGCCTCCATGTCGCGCAGGCGCTCGCTGGCGGCCGGCAGCGAAAGTCCGACATCGGCTGCTCCATGGGTGATGCTGCCGGCATCCACCACGGCGAGGAACAGGCGAAGATCGGTGAGGTCGAAACGCATGCGAGGAAGCATAACCGATATTAAGCCTTCGGAATAGCCGAAGCCTGACTGCGGATCATCCGCATTGCGCCCGTTGCCGAAACCTCTATGTCAACGGCATGGTGGATCATTCGCTATTCTTCGTGGTCGCGATCGCCGCGACCTTCTTTGCCGCCGGCCTCGTCAAGGGCGTTACCGGCATGGGCCTTCCAACGGTCGCCATGGGCGTGCTCGGCGCGCTGATCTCGCCGCTTGCGGCCGCCGGCCTGCTGATCGCCCCGTCCTTCGTCACCAATGTCTGGCAGCTCTTCGCCGGTCCGACATTCGCGCCGCTGCTGCGCCGGCTGTGGCCGATGATGCTGGCCGTCATCGTCGGTACGCTTATCGGTTCGTCGCTGCTGACGAGCGGCGACACCGTGCTGGCGACGGCGACGCTCGGCGCCGCGCTGGTCGTCTATGCCGCCTATACGCTGCTTGCGCGCCAGCTGCGCGTGCCGATGCGGCTGGAAGCGTGGCTGTCGCCCGTTGTCGGTGCGGCGACGGGAGTGGTCACCGGCGGCACCGGTGTCTTCGTCATCCCCGCCGTGCCCTATCTTCAGGCGCTCGGTCTGGAAAAGGACGATCTGGTACAGGCGCTCGGCCTGTCCTTCACCATCTCCACCGTCGCCCTCGCGGCTGGGCTTGCCTGGCGCGGCGCCTTTCAGCTCGACAATCTCGCCATGTCGGGGCTGGCGATCGTGCCGGCGCTCGCCGGCATGTGGGCCGGGCAACTCGTCCGCCGCCGGGTCAGCCCGGCGACGTTCCGTCTCTGGTTCCTGATCTGCCTGCTTCTGCTTGGCGCCGAAATGCTTGCGCGGCCGTTTGTCTAGCGGATGCCTTTAGGAGAGGGCTCTGGTCGCGGCCGCCGGCATGATGCGCAAGGTCGCGGCCCAGAAGAGAAGGGCAAGACCGCTGATACCGGCGCCGAGCAGGCAGACGCCTGGCCAGCCGGCATGGGCATAGGCGAGCGTCGATAGCGACGAGCCCAGCGCACTGCCGATGGAATAGAAGACCATGTAGCCCGCCGTCAGCCGGCTCTGCGCATCGGGCCGCACACGGTAGATCATCGCCTGATTGGTGACGTGCACGGCCTGCAGGCCGAAATCGATGACGACAACGCCGATGACCAGCCAGAGGATCGAATGCGGCAGCAGGGAGATCGGTCCCCAGGCGAGCAGCATCAACGCCAGCGAAATACCGGTGACGCGCTGGCCCGATCCCCGGTCCGTCCATCGCCCGGCCCTTGCCGCTCCCAGCGCGCCGGCCGCGCCTGCGAGACCGAACAGGCCGATTGCCGCATGCGACAGCGAGAACGGCGGTGCGCTCAGCGGCAGGACCAGCGGTGTCAGCAGCGTCGTGATGTTGGCGAAGATCAGCATGCAGAGGATGCCGCGGATGAGAAGGGCCGGTTCGGAGACCAGCAGTGCGAACAGCGAGCCGATCAGGCGCGGATAGGGCATCGGCGCGGGCCGGCCCTCCTGCGAGGGCAAGGCCTTCCAGAGCAGCGCGACGATGACGAGGGTTGCCAGCGCCGAAGCGAGATAGACGGTGCGCCAGCCCGAGAGATCGGTGAGTGTGCCGGCAATGGTGCGCGCCAGCAGAATGCCGAGCACGATCCCGCTGGTCACCACCCCGACCACATGGCCGCGTTCGGCCGGCCGCGCCAGGCTTGCCGCATAGGCGACGAAGGCCTGTGTCACCACCGCCAGCAATCCCATGACCCCCAGCGCCGTGAGCAGCATTGCGGCGCTCGGCGCGAGAGCAATGGAAACCAGCGCCGCGACCGAGAGCAGCGATTGCACGATGACCAGCCGGCGCCGGTCGATGAGATCGCCGGCCGGAACCAGCAGAATGAGCCCCAATCCGTAGCCGACCTGCGTCGCCCCGACGATCAGGCCGGCATGGGCGCGCGACAGGCCGAGATCGTCGGCCATCACGTCGAGCATCGGATGCGCGAAATAGGCATTGGCCACCGCCAGGCCGCTTGCCGCCGCAAACAGCAGCATGAGGGGGCGGGGGAGCGGCGGCGCCTTGCGCGGCTCTCCGTGATCCGCCGTCCCGTCGTCCCGTCGCCGTCCTGTCCCGCCCAGGCGGCTCTGCTCCAGCGCCCGGTCCGGGTCCAGCATCATCTCATCGTCGGGTCGCATCGCGGCGTCTCCATTGATTCGGTTTTATAATGAAACCATTTGATCAATAGCGGATCGGTTTTATAATGCAACCCCTGTCGATGCCCTTGGATTGAAGGAAGACGGATGGTCGGGCGAAAGAGCCTCAGCGGAGATTATTGCCCGAGCGCGCGCTCGCTGGATGTGATCGGCGACTGGTGGTCGCTGCTCATCGTCCGCGATGCCTTCGACGGGATGACACGTTTCGGTGAGTTCCAGAAGAGCCTCGGCATCGCCAAGAACATCCTGGCGCAGCGGCTGCGCACGCTTGTCGAGCGCGGCATTCTTGCGCCCGTCCCGGCCGCCAATGGCGGCGCGCATCAGGAATATCATCTGACGGAGATGGGCCGCGATCTCTTCCCGGTCATGGTGGCGCTGCGGCAATGGGGAGAGCGCTATCTGTTCGAGCCGGGCGAGCCGCATTCGAAGCTGGTGGATCGCGATACCGGCCGACCCATCCGCCTCGATGTGCGAACGGATGACGGCAGCGCGGTCACGGCCGACCGGGCCTTGATTCTCAAGGTGCCTGTCGCGGACGAGGATTGACAGGTCGAGCCGCAACCAGCCTTTGGCGCCCGCATTCTTGTTAGCCGACGTCCGATTGCTCAAGAGGCCTCGTGAAAAGACGCGGTTTCATGAAATCGACGACGCTCCCGAGTTTCGGCGGGGGATCGCTTGCCGGCCAAGGAAGCCGCATCGTGGCGGGTATGGTCTCGGTACCCTAGTGATGGCGCCGGTGCTTCATCCATTCGTCATCGGATACCATTCCGCGCCGGGTAACTCGACAGGGCGCTCGCCTGTATCGCCTCCCATGAGGGTGTTTGGCTGACCACGAGCGACGAGATTGCCGCGCGCTATCTCGAGCGCTCAGATGTGCCGGCCGCATGGCGCGACAGGGCGCGACATACGGGAGCGCCCGATGGATCAGGCAATGGGCGCGGCGGGCTCCCATGCCTTTACCAGATCGATCAGGCCGGGAAAGCGCGCGTCGAGATCCTCCAGCCGCACCCGGCTGCGCCGCTCGAGCCCATATTGTCTCTGGCGGATGAGGCCTGCTTCCCGCAGTGCCTTGAAGTGATGCGTCAGCGAGGATTTCGGCCGGTCGAAGCCGAACCAGCCGCAACTGTGGTCATAGGCCTCCGATTCCAGCAGCAGCTTGCGGATAATGATCAGCCGCAGCGGATCGGCAAGCGCGCCCATGACGGCTTCGAGCCGCAATTCGTCCACCGCCGGCTCGGGCAGTGGCGGCGGCAGGTCGTCGGGCAATCGAATATCGGCAAGGGCGGTCGAGGTGCTCATGGGCGAGTCCATAGCATACCAGTACGGTTTTTGTCGAACTGATATGTACGAGTTTTATCGAACTATGATAAGTACGATTTTATTCGTACTAATCGATGGAGCTTGCCATGACCTCTTCGTCCCCCGCCGATCCCGCCGTTTGCCTGAATTCCGTTGCCGCCGCGCAGCCCTGGCGCATGTGGGCGGCGGCCTGGATCGTCACCGCCGTTTTCATTCTTTCCAACGCTTCGACGCCGCTCTATGTGCGCTGGCAGGCCGAGATCGGCTTCTCGTCGGCCACACTCACGATAATCTTCTCCGCCTATATTCTCGGGCTGCTGCTGACGCTTCTGCTCGCGGGCCAGCTCTCCGACCGTTTCGGGCGCCGGCCTGTGCTTTTGCCGGGCCTTGCGGTGGCGATCGTTGCTTGCCTTCTGTTTGCGGGGGCTCATTCGGTCGCGATGCTGGTTATGGCCCGCTTCCTTTCGGGTATCGCCGTGGGCGTTGCCGTCTCGGCCGGCATGGCTGCCGTCGTCGATCTCGGCGGGGCGGAGCGCAGGAGACAGGCGGCGCTGCTTGCTTCCGTGGCCATGGTCGTGGGTGCCGGCCTTGGTCCTTTGCTCGCCGGCGGTCTCGCGCTCCTGTTGCCGCGGCCGGTCATGCCGATCTTCGCGATCGAACTTGCAATCCTGGCAAGCGCCATGTTGATCGCCTCTCTTCTGCCGCTGAAGCCCGGTGCGAAGACGGGCGCAGGCTTTCGCCTCGCGCTGCCCGCAGTGCCGCGCCTCAATCGCGTGCACATCGTCTCCGGCATGGCCGTCTTCGGACCGGGCATCACGGCGACCTCTTTCGTTCTCTCACTCGGGCCGTCGCTGCTCTCCCGGCTGCTCGACGTGACGAATCCGCTGATCGCGGGCGGCATGGCCTGCGCCATGTTCTTGGCGGCGACCTGCGTGCAGTTCCTGTTCAGGGGATGTTCCGTGAGGACGATTCTTCTTGCCGGAGCCGCCGCGACCGTCCTGTCCATGACCGGCATTGCCGTTGCGGTTGCGACGTCGAGCGTGATCTTGCTGATCGTTGCCTCACTCCTGGCGGGCAGTGGCCAGGGGCTCGGCCAGCTTGGCGGCTTGACGCTGATCGGCCTGCTTGTGCCGGGAGATCGGCGCGCCGAAGCCAATGCCGTGCTCAATATCGGCGGCTATACTCCGGCCGGCCTCATGCCGATCGCCACCGGCTTCGTCATCGACAGGGCCGGACTTTTGGTCGGCGCGACGGGTTTTGCCGCCGCTCTGGCACTTGCCGCGATCCTGGGCGGGCTCGCCGTGTCCAAAGCGGCTGCCGATCGCTCGTGATGCCCTGTGCGCGGGACCGGCAATCGGCTGAAGGCGACGATTGCCGGTCTCGCATCGTTATTTCATCTCGATTGCCGGCCGGTCAGCTTACGCCGGCGAAACTCCCGGATAGCGTCAGCTCGGGGAAATAGCCTTCCGGCTTGTATCCGACCGTCTTTCCGCCGGTCAGCCCTCCCTGGATCTCCGGGCCGAAGAAGGAGTAGGGGAAGGTTGAGGGCAGGGCGCTCACCGCGTCCAGCCGCCGGCGCAGGTCGGATGGGATTGTGAAGTCGAGCGCGCCGAGATTGTCCCTGAGCTGGTCCGGTCGCGTCGCGCCGAGGATGACGGAGGCGACGCCCGGCTGCGTCATCACCCAGTTCACCGCCACTTGCGCCATGCTGCGGCCGAGTTCGGCCGATACTGTTTCAAGCTCCGCGACGATCGCCCAGTTTCGCTCGGTGAATTTCTGGAAGCCGGGATTGCTTGAGCCGCGCATCGTCTCGAGCCGTCCGTTCGCCTGATCCCCGGCATCGGACCGGTATTTTCCGCTGAGCAGGCCGCTGGCCAGCGGGCTCCACACCATGATGCCGGCGCCATAGCGCGTGCCGAAGGGGACGAATTCCTGTTCGATATTGCGTTCCGCCAGGGAATATTCGAGCTGCAATGCCGAGACCGGCTCGTAGCCGCGCTGCTCCGCCACGGCTTGCGCGCGGCTGGCGTACCAGGCCGGCACGTCGGACAGTCCGACATGCCGCACTTTCCCGGAGCGCACCAGATCGTCGAGCGTGCGCATCACCTCTTCCGGCGGCGTCAGCCGGTCCCAGCAATGCAGCAGATAAAGGTCGATATGATCGGTGTTGAGGCGCTTCAGCGAGCCTTCGACGGCGCGCAGGATGTTCTTGCGGCCGTTGCCGGCGGTGTTCGGGTTGCCGCCGGAGATATTCATGCTGAACTTGGTGGCAATCACGGCCTCGTCGCGCAGCCCGCGCTCGGCGATGAATTCGCCAAGCCATGTCTCCGATGTCCCGCCCGTATAGGCGTCGGCCGTGTCGAAGAAATTGCCGCCGGCCTCGACATAGGCATCGAACATGGCGCGTGCGGTGTCCTTGTCCGCACCCCAGCCCCATTCCGTGCCGAAGGTCATGGTGCCGAGTGCAAGCCGCGGCACCTTCAGGCCGCTATTGCCGAGCGTGTAGTAGGTCATGCCCATAGTCCGATCCTCGCTTGTCGATCTCTCCGCTGGCCAGGCTCTTCCTGCGTCGCGGTTCGCCAGAACAAGATGCGCGAGCGGCATCTATTCGATAAGGCCGTTTATTCCGCATGCATCATGCGATATCATGCATGAATGGATCGCGATCTGCTTGTTCACTTGCCCGTTGTCGTCGCCGTGGCGCGCCGTGGCGGCTTTGCCGCTGCGGCGGCGGAACTCGGCATGAGTGCCTCGGCGGTCAGCCACGCCATCCGGCTGGTGGAAGAGCGGCTCGGCCAGCCGCTGTTTGCGCGCACGACCCGCAGCGTGGCGCTGACGGATGCGGGCCAAAGCCTCGTCGCCACCCTGGCGCCGGCCCTGCAGGATATTCGCGAGCGGATGGAGCGCATCCGCGCGGTCAAGGGGCGCCCGAGCGGCTTGCTGCGCATCAATGCGGCGCGCATCTGCCTGCCGCTTGCCGTAACTCCGATCATCGCGGCGATGGCGGAGCGATATCCCGACGTCGAAGTCGAGATATTCTCCGACGAGCGGCTGACGGATATCGTCTCCGAAGGCTTCGACGCCGGCATCCGCATCGGCGAGATGATCGCGCAGGACATGGTGGCGGTGCGCCTGACGCCTCCCTTCCGCTCCATCGTCGTCGCCTCGCCCGGCTATATCGGTCGAAACGGCCGCCCGGAGGATCTTGCGGATCTTTCCCGACACAATTGCATCGGCTACCGCCTCATCCGGTCCGGCGGTCTCTACCAATGGGATTTCGTCGAGGAGGGTCGCGATATTGCCGTGGCGGTACGCGGCCAGGCGATCGTCACGGAATCGCAGTCGGCCGTCGAACTGGCGCTGGCCGGCGTTGGCCTCGCCTATGTGTTCGAGCCTCTGGTAACGGCGGATATTGCCGCCGGCCGGCTCATTCAGGTGCTGGACCCTTACGCCGTCACCGAGGACGGCCTCTTCCTTTATTTTCCCCGCCGCGCCGAACTGGCGCCGAAGCTCAGAGCCTTCATCGATACCGCCCGGAGCCTTGGCCGCTCCGCCGCGCCGTTGTCCTGACGAACTCCCTTGCCCAGCCGGAATGGGAGCGAATGACCCGACGCGGACTGGACGAGGTTGCCAATCGCAATCACCAGGCGCAAAGCGACCGTGACGTCGGTGTCAAGCGCGCCACCTCGATGTCACGCCAGCACAGCCTATCCATGCGCGGATAGATTTCGTCCGTCCAACGGGTGTTTTGACGCAGACGCTCCCGGTAGCGAGCCACGCCTGCCTCGTCCTCGTGGCATTCGAACCAAACGAAGACGGTCTCGCCCTCGCGAACCGGGAGCCTTCGAAAACCGTTCGGGCTTTGCTCCGTGACAAACGTGGCTTCAACCCGAGCGCCGGCGTCCTGGATGATCGGGAGTGCGTGATCGAAAAAGAACCTCGCGAAATCGCCCTCTGTCGCCGGCGCCAGCGAGCAGGTATTCGCAATGACGAGGCCTCTCGTTTCGAGCCGCTGCATCTCCTGTTTTCTCTGTCGATTGCGCGCGAAGGGTTGCGTCGTGCCCGCCGGTTTCAGGAGCAGTACATTGTCCGAGTTGACCATCGTGGCGTTCGCGTCCGGCCCGTGTTTTTTCCAGACAGGACCCGAATAGAAGGATTGGAGCGCTTCCGTCCGCGCTTCCATGTCTCGGAAGGAGCGCACCCAGACGAAAGCATTGGGATCGTCAAGGTCGCGAAACTCCGCCTCGACATGCATGCCCAGCGCTTCCTGCGGTTCAACGAATTCCTTGTCGAACAGGTCAATCAATGGTTCCCGGCCTCCGGGAAGCAGCCGGTAGCGGCGGAGTTCAAATACGGAGTGCGATTCCATGCTCTCTCCCAACAGGTCAATCATCCTGTTTTAAAAGAGGATGATTGACCTGTTTTGTCAAGGTGCTATTCTCTTGAAAAATTGGTCGGAGTTGCATGATCGGAAACAGAAGAACCAATGATCCGGAGGGTGTCCGTCGCCGGATCGTCGACACGGCCTTTGATGCCTTCGTCAGGCAGGGTTATATCGCAACCGGGATGCTGGAGATCCGTGAAAAGGCTTCGGTGTCTGGCGGGGCGATGGCGCATCATTTTCCGGCAAAGCGCGAACTGGGACTGGCGGTTATTCGCGATCGGGTGAGCCAGGCTGTTCAGCAGACGTGGATCGAGCCACTGGATAGATGTATCGATGCGCCGGCCGCCATCGATCTGATTTTCGGGGACATCATTGGTGAACTGGCGCACAAGGGCTCGGTTTCCGGCTGTCCACTCAACAACATGGCGATGGACGTCTCCCCCCATGATCTGGAAATGCGCCTTGCCCTCGGCGATATTTTCGCTGCTTGGCACGAGGCATTGTCTGCAAAATTTCAGGCGGACCTGGCATCGGGACGCGCCAGCGACATCAACCCAGGCAGTCTCGCGACGCTGGTAATCGCCATTTATTCCGGCGCCATGGCGATGGCAAAAGCACGCCAGGATGTTGGTGCGCTCGTCGAATCCAGGGCGGAGCTGGCAGCGCTTCTGGCGCCGAAATATCACCCAGTAACGTCCGCCGGCTGATACTCCATTTTCAGTTCAGGGCTATCCCTGCACCTCATTCCGCCTGCAGGCTTCGTGCGAAGGTCGCCGAAACCGTCACGGCTCGCTCCATGAAGGCGGCTATCGTGCGCAACTCGTCCTGCGAATAACCTTCATAGAGCGCCTCCATCGCGGCTTGCAGGGGCGCATAAATCTGCCAGAGCGTCTGCATGTGCTCGGCGCGGGTCGTGACGAGGACTCTGCGTCTGTCGTTCGCGTCGTCCTGCCGTTCCGCATAACCGGCGCGCACGAGGCGATCGATCGCGGTCGTCATCGCGCCGGTCGATAGGCCTGTCCTGCGCGCCAGTTCGCCGGCGGTGACGCTTCCGCTCATCTGGATGATGTCGAGGCATTCGAGGTCGGTCATGTTCAAGCCGACCTTCGCTGCAACGCTGTGGCTCACCATCAACGCCTGCGCGCTGGACTTGCGAAGCGCATCCGTCAGCCGGGCGGCGGCTTCGTCGTATTCTCTTGACATTCTGATATCTCGATAATTAAGATATTTGATCACTAGCCTATATTGGACAACCACGCCAATGAATTTTCACGTCGTCATCCTGCAGGCAACCATGATTTTCGGAGCGATCGGGCTGGGCGGTGGTCTGTATGAAGCTCTGTTGATCGATCGCGCCTGGCCGAAACTGCCGCAACTGATCCAGCCGCAAAGAGGCGGCATCGACCGCAAGCTCTTCTGGATTCCGATGCACACGATCTACGAGTTTGCCCTTGTCGCCGCGCTCTGGGCGAATTGGCAGAACCCTTTCGCGCGGTCCTGCATCCTGGCCGCGCTGGCGGCGCACGCGATCACCCGGGCCTGGTCCCTCCTTCACTTCATCCCCGCGGCCCTCCGTTTCGAACAGGCTGATGACCTTAGCCCTCCAGAAACGGCGGCTGCCTGGGCCTGGACGCGGCAGAGCCGCTGGCGGATCGTCATCGAAGCCTGTGCCGTTGTCGCACTTGTTCTTGCTCTCAGCGGCGGCTGATGCCGCAAGCGCGATTGATCCGGGTGGGTGTTCTACTGTCCGGCTTTCATCTGGCCGGCGGTATCGATCGCATCGACGAAAAACACCGGGCGCTTGATTGCGCCATCAATATACATTATACGTAATTGTATATTGATATTTGCCAAGGAGCAGTCGCCATGACTTTCATCAAAATCACGGATAGTCTGGCAATATCCGCCCAACCTGAGCTTACCGCCTTCGGCGCCCTCGCCAAGCAGGGCTTCGCGCACATCGTCAACGCCAGGCCGGACGGCGAAGAGCCGGGCCAGCCGGGCAATGCTGCCGAGGCATCGGCCGCGCAGGCGGCCTCTCTCGGCTATAGTTTCGTTCCGGTCACCGGTCCCGCCATCACCGAGGCGGATGTCGAGGCGTTCCGGAAAGCTCTGTCGGATGCGCACGGACCTGTTCTTGCCCACTGCAAGAGCGGAACCCGCGCTTTGACGCTTTACGCGCTTGGCGAAGTTCTCGACGGGCGGATGAAGCGAGAGGATGTGGAAAGCTTCGGTCGCAATTTCGGTTTCGACCTCTCCGGCGCGGCGCGCTGGCTGGCGCGCGAAAACGTGCGCGTGCCGAAGGTCAAGGGCTTCTACGATCCCCGCAGCGGCAGCATCCAGTATGTCGTCAGCGATCCCTCGACCAAGGCCTGCGTCATCATCGACCCCGTTCTGGATTTTGACGAGAAATCCGGCGCGACGGCGACCGCGCATGCCGACGCCATCCTCGATTATGTGCGGACCGAGGGACTGAGGGTCGAATGGATTCTCGACACGCATCCGCATGCCGACCACTTCTCGGCCGCCGACTATCTCAAGCAGAAGACCGGCGCGCCGACGGCGATCGGCGCCCAAGTCGTCGGCGTGCAGCGGCTGTGGAAGGATATCTACAATCTGCCGGAGTTCGCGGCCGACGGGTCTCAATGGGACCGGTTGTTCGACGATGGCGACAGGTTCGCGATCGGCAGTCTCGAAGGTCGCGTCATGTTCTCGCCCGGCCACACGCTCGCCTCGGTCACCTATGTCATCGGCGATGCCGCCTTCGTCCACGACACGCTCTTCATGCCGGATTCGGGTACGGCCCGTACCGATTTTCCCGGCGGCAGCGCGCGGGTCCTATGGGCATCGATCCAGCGCATCCTGTCGCTGCCCGATGAGACACGACTGTTCACGGGCCACGACTACCAGCCGGGTGGGCGAAACGCCAAATGGGAAAGCACGGTCGGCGAGCAGAAGCGCGCCAACCCGCATATCGCCGGAGCGAGCGAGGAGACTTTCGTGGCGACCCGCGAGGCGCGCGACAAGACGCTGCCGATGCCGAAACTGATCCTCCAAGCGCTGCAGGTGAACATTCGCGGCGGTCGGCTGCCGGAGCCGGAGGATAACGGCCGGCGCTATCTCAAGCTGCCGCTCAACGCATTGGAGGGCGCCGCATGGTGATGAAAGCGAATTCGATACGCGCCGCCGTCCCGCCCGAGGATATGGCGAGCCGGGCCGGCGAAGTCGCTTCATTGCTGAAGACGCTGGCGCATCCTGTCCGCCTGATGCTGGCCTGCACGCTGGCCGAAGGCGAATATTCGGTCGGCGAGCTGGAGGAAAGACTCGATATCCACCAGCCCACGCTGTCCCAGCAGCTCGGCGTGCTGCGCGAGGCGGATGTCGTCGAGACGCGCCGCGAAGCCAAGCAGATCTTCTATCGGCTGACGGAAGAGAAGGCGGCACAGCTCATCCAGGCCCTCTACGGTATCTTCTGCCAGCCGGAGAAGCAGGCATGACACCATATCTTTTTCCGCTTTTCGGCGGCATGCTGCTCGGCCTGTCGGCGGTGCTGCTCTTGCTTCTCAACGGTCGGATTGCCGGCATCAGCGGCATCCTTGGCCGTCTCCTCGGCGGCCATGACATGGCACCTAACGCCGCCTTCATCGCCGGCCTTCTCGCCGGCCCGCTCCTGTATGCCGCAGCCTTCGGCCGCATGCCGGCCATGACGGTCTCCGCCTCATGGCCCATCGTGCTTCTTGCCGGCCTGTTGGTCGGGATAGGCACGCGCCTGGGGTCCGGCTGCACCTCGGGCCATGGCATTCTCGGCCTTGCCCGTTTCTCCAAGCGTTCATTCGCGGCGACGGCCGTCTTCCTTGCCACGGGAATAGTCACGGCGACCGCCATGGGGATATTGCAATGAACCTCTCCGCCCATGCTCGCCTCGCCGGCGCCCTTGCGGCGGGTGCAATCTTCGGCTTCGGCCTGTCGCTGTCCGGCATGGTCGATCCCGCGCGCGTCCTCGGTTTCCTCGATGTCGCGAGTGGCCATTGGGACCCGAGCCTCATATTCGTGCTCGCAGGTGCGGTGTTCGTCGCCGTGCCGGGTGTCCTGCTCCAGCGCCGGATGGCGAAGCCTGCGCTCGACCGGCAGTTCCGTCTGCCTTCGAAGACTGCCATCGACAAACAGGTGCTGATCGGATCGGCGATCTTCGGCGTCGGCTGGGGGCTCGGCGGCTTCTGCCCCGGACCGGTGATCTCGGCGCTTGCGACGGGAGCGCTGCCGGCCTTTCTGTTCGTCACCGCCATGGCCGCCGGCATGGTCATTCACGACCGGCTGATCGCCAGGAGCCTGCGATGATGGCCGCTTCTCTCCTCGCCGCGGTCGGTTCCGGCGGCCTCGTCGGCTTCTCGCTCGGGCTGATCGGCGGCGGATCGATCCTCGCCACGCCGCTGCTTCTCTATGTGGTCGGCGTCGCCAATCCGCATGTCGCGATCGGCACCGGCGCGCTGGCCGTCTCGATCAATGCTTATGCCAATCTCGTCAACCATGCCCGCAAGGGACATGTGTGGTGGCGGTGTGCCATCGTCTTCGCCCTGGTCGGAACTTTGGGCGCGGTGCTGGGTTCCAGTCTCGGCCTTCTGGTGGATGGCAAGAGCCTGCTGTTTCTCTTCGGTCTGGTGATGGTCGCCGTGGGATTGCTCATGCTGCGCCCACGTCGCGACGCCCAGGGACGGCAGCGTCCCGTCGACCGGCGCATGTGCATCGTCACCGCTGGGGCGGCCATAGCCACCGGCGCGGCATCCGGCTTCTTCGGCATCGGCGGCGGGTTTCTTATCGTCCCCGCGCTGATCTTCGCCACGGGCATGCGGACCATCAGCGCCATCGGCTCGTCTTTGCTTGCCGTCGGCACCTTCGGTCTCGCGACGGCATTCAACTATGCCAGCGCCGGTCTGGTGGACTGGCCGCTGGCCGCCGAGTTCATCCTCGGCGGCGTCATCGGCGGCGCGCTCGGCATGTTGCTGGCCACCCGCCTTTCCACAAGCACGAGAGCTCTCAACTGGATATTCGCCGCGCTCGTCCTCGTCGTCGCAGCCTATGTCATCGTCAGGAACGCCCCGCATCTGATCTGACGGAGCTATGGATGATGGGTGAGGGAAGAGCGCGGATGGTGCCGAAACGGAAGCATGAGGCACGGATCGGCGGCCTTTGGCGATAGCCGTTTGCTGAGCTGATTCTTTCGAGAAGAATGGCGGACAAGGTGGGATTCGAACCCACGGTACGCTTTCACGTACACACGCGTTCCAGGCGTGCGCCTTAAACCACTCGGCCACCTGTCCATCTGCACTTCGCATCCTAGGAGGAGCTATCGTGGGAACGGCGCGATATATACCGATGAATTTTCCAGGATCAACCCAAATCTGACAGTTTTTTGACTTCTTGGCAGAAAACTATCCACTTCTCCTCCATTGCACTTGTTTCGCGCGCAACTTATCTAAGGAAAAGGATGGAGAAAAATACGATCGGCCAGCGATGAATGGCCGACGCCAGTTGAGTATCAGGAGGAGTTTATGCGTTTCCTGTTGCGGTTTGCCAGCCTCGTCGCGCTGGTCGTTGCGGTGGTTGCCGGAACCATCGATTCCATTCAGTCGGTCGCGGCATCAGCCGTGGTCATGACGCCGATGGAAGATGCCTGGAAGGACGTCAGCCCCACGTCGCTCGCGAATGTCCAGTCGCTGATTTCCTACTATGTCCATCCCCGCCTCTACGATCTGGTGATGCAATGGCTGCTGTTCCAGCCGGCCTTCGCGGTCTTCCTGGTGATCTCGCTGCTCTTGTGGATGGTCGCCTACAAGAAGCCGGCGGTCGCGGGCCGTTTCAGCGTTTGAGGTTGCGGGCGAGCCCTTCAAGATCGACGGCGGCGCCTGTGCCATTCATGGAATTCGCGGTCGTCAAACACGGCGTCGATGTGCTCCGGAATGCGGATTTCGAGAGCCTCCCTGCGCCGTCGCGCACCGGCTTTTTTCGCGCCGCTGGCTAATAAAATCGCAGTTTGAGAGCGAAATTGTCCAAAAATCAGCGCCTCTGAGCGGGATTTTGGCAATTCCCACAAATCTTTACCAACTGAAAAATTTCTCGTGAATTTTTCGTGCAGCCATGCAAGGATGCGCGCCAGCTTGGCCTCGGGGGAGGCCGGCGGTTCCGCAGACATGTCCGGCCAACGGGCTTGCGGGAGGACCCAACAAGATAGAAACAATAGGGCTGCAACTCATGAAAAAATCCGTTTTGACCCTTTTCGCCTTGGCTGCCATGTCGGCAACGGCGCTTGCGGCCGACATCAAGCCGGCGATCGTCTACGGCACCGGCGGCAAGTTCGACAAATCCTTCAACGAAGCCGCCTATAACGGCGCCGAGAAGTTCAAGAAGGAAACCGGCATCGCCTATCGCGACTTCGAGCCGACGGGCGACACCCAGGGCGAACAGGCGCTGCGCAACTTTGCGAGCAAGGGCTTCAATCCGGTCATCGCCGTCTCCTTTGCCTGGACCTCCGCCCTGCAGAAGGTTGCGGCCGAATATCCCAAGACCCAGTTCGTCCTGATCGACGACAGCCTCGACCTGCCGAACGTCCGTTCCGTCAAGTTCAAGGAAAATGAGGGCTCCTACCTCGCCGGCGTCATGGCTGCCCTGTCGTCCAAGAGCGGCAAGATCGGCTTCGTCGGCGGCATGGACATTCCGCTGATCCGCAAGTTCGAATGTGGTTACGAGCAGGGCGCGCGCGCCACCAATGCCAAGATCGAAGTCTTCCAGAACATGACCGGCACCACGGGTGCAGCCTGGAACGACCCGGTTCGCGGCGGCGAGCTGACCAAGAACCAGATCGACCAGGGCGCGGACGTCGTCTACGCGGCCGCCGGCGCCACCGGCCTCGGCGTGCTGCAGACCGCCGCCGACAACAAGAAGCTCTCGATCGGCGTCGACTCCAACCAGAATTACCTGCATCCGGGCTCGGTCCTGACCTCGGTCGTCAAGCGCGTCGACCTCGCCGTCTACAACGCCTTCACCGACGCCAAGGCCGGCAAGTTCACGGCCGGCACGCAGGAACTCGGCCTCAAGGAAGAGGGTGTTGGCGTTGCTATGGACGACAACAACAAGCCGCTGGTGACGCCGGAAATCAAGGCCGCCGTCGACAAGGCAACGGCCGACATCATTGGCGGCACGGTCAAGGTGCACGACTACACCGTCGACAACGCCTGCCCGAAGAGCTGATATGAAACAAGGGCGTATGGCGGCTTCAATGCGTCATACGCCCTTTTCTTATCCGGAATTCTGATTTCTGGAGCCGCCCATAGTGAGCCAAACGCCTGCCATCGAACTCGTGGGCATCGACAAGAAGTTCGGTGCCGTCCACGCCAATAAAGACATCAACCTGACCGTTTCCAAGGGTTCGATCCACGGGATCATCGGCGAAAACGGTGCCGGGAAATCGACTCTGATGTCGATTATCTACGGCTTCTATCAGGCCGACAGCGGCGAGATCCGCATCAACGGCAATCCCATCGCCATCCGGGACAGCCAGACGGCCATCGCCGCCGGCATCGGCATGGTGCACCAGCATTTCATGCTGGTCGACAATTTCACCGTCTTGGAAAACGTCATGCTGGGCGCCGAAGGCGGAGCCCTTCTGGCCAAGGGCGTCGCGGCGGCTCGCGCCGAGCTCGGGCGTCTGGAGAAGGATTATGGCCTGGATGTCGATCCCGACACGCTGATCGAGGAACTTCCCGTCGGCCAGCAGCAGCGCGTCGAGATCCTGAAGGCCATGTATCGCGGCGCCGAGATCCTCATCCTCGATGAGCCCACCGGCGTTCTGACGCCTGCCGAGGCCGACAATCTGTTCCGCATCCTGCGGGTGCTGCGCGATCAGGGCAAGACAATCATCCTCATCACCCACAAGCTGCGTGAGATCATGGCGATCACCGATACGGTATCGGTCATGCGCCGCGGTGAGATGGTCGCCACCCGTAAGACGGCGGAAACCACGGTCGAGGAATTGGCCGAGCTGATGGTCGGCCGCCGCGTGCTGCTGCGCGTCGAGAAGGGCGCCCCCAGTCCCGGCGAGGTCCTGCTTTCGGTGCGCAACCTCACCGTCAAGGACGGCCGTGGCGTCACGATGGTCGACAATGTCTCCTTCGATGTCCGGGCCGGCGAGATCGTCGGGATCGCCGGCGTCGCCGGCAATGGCCAGTCGGAACTGCTGGAAGCGATCGCCGGCATCCGCAAGCCGGCTTCCGGCGAAATCCATCTGAACGGCAAGCCGATCGGCAGCGCCGATCCGGCGGCCCTGCGTGCCCTCGGCCTTGCCCATATCCCCGAAGACCGCCATCACATGGGCCTCGTCCTCAAATTCGAGGAATATGAGAATTCCATGCTCGGCTATCATCGCGACAGCAAATATGGCCGGGCCGGCATGCTCGATCTCGACGCCATGCGCAAGGATGCCATGGAAAAGATCGAGAAATACGACATCCGCCCGCCGAACGCCCGGCTGAAGACCGCCAATTTCTCCGGCGGCAACCAGCAGAAGATCGTCGTCGCCCGCGAGATCGAGCGCGACCCGAAGACGCTGCTGATCGGCCAGCCGACGCGCGGCGTCGACATCGGCGCCATCGAGTTCATCCATCGCCGCATCATCGAGATGCGCGACGCCGGCAAGGCGATCCTGCTGGTCTCGGTGGAGCTGGACGAGATCCGCGCGCTGTCCGACCGCATCCTCGTCATGTTCGCCGGCCATGTCGTCGGCGAAAAAACGGCTGACGCCGGTGAACAGACCCTCGGCCTGATGATGGCCGGCATTGCCGCGTGAGGCCTTGATGAGTACCGTTTCCGTTCCGCTTCCCAACTGGATCACTTACGGCCTGATCCCGATCCTCAATCTGATCGTCGCCTTCCTGATCTCCGGCCTCGTGGTCTGGCTGATCGGCGAGAGCCCGCTCGACGCGCTGAACCTGCTGCTGCAGGGTGCGCTCGGCAGCGGCGAGGGCATCGGCTTCACGCTCTATTATGCCACGAGCTTCATCTTCACCGGCCTGTCGGTCGCGGTCGCCATCCATGCCGGCCTGTTCAACATCGGCTCGGAAGGCCAGGCCTATGTCGGCGGCCTCGGCTGCGCCCTGGTGGCGCTGACGCTCGACAACTATGTGCCCTGGTATGTGACGATGCCCTTCGCGGTCGTCGGCGCCGCCATCTTCGGCGCGCTCTGGGCTCTCATTCCCGCCTGGCTGCAGGCCAAGCGCGGCAGCCATGTCGTCATCACCACCATCATGTTCAACTTCATCGCCTCGGCGATGATGAACTTCATCCTGGTGCATGTGCTGATCGTGCCGGGCAAGATGGCGCCGGAAACCCGCACCTTCCTCGAGGGCGGTCAGCTTCCGAAGCTCGACTGGCTGATGAGCGTCTTCGGCTCGACCATCGGTGCCGCGCCGCTCAACGTGTCCTTCCTGATCGCGCTGGTCATGTGCTTCCTCGTCTGGGTGCTCGTCTGGCGCACCAAGCTCGGCTATGAAATGCGCACGCTGGGCCTGAGCCCGACGGCGGCCGTCTATGCCGGCATTCCCTATGCCCGCACGGTCATCATCGCCATGCTGATCTCCGGCGGCCTTGCCGGGATGATGGCGCTCAATCCGGTCATGGGCTCTTCTGCCCGCCTGCAGGTCGAATTCGTGCTCGGCGCCGGTTTCGTCGGCATCGCCGTGTCGCTCATGGGCCGCAACCATCCGCTCGGCATCATCCTGGCGGCGATCCTGTTCGGCATTCTCTATCAGGGCGGCGACGCGCTGTCCTTCGACATGCCGAACATCACGCGCGACATGATCGTGGTGATCCAGGGTCTGGTCATCCTGTTCGCCGGCGCTCTCGAATATATGTTCCGCCCCGCGCTGGTGCGCATCTATCAAAAATTCGCCAGGACGTGAGGATCGGACGATGGAATATTATGATCTCCTCATCAGCATATTTGGCTCGACCGTCCGCCTGTCTATTCCACTGATCTTCACGGCGCTCGCCGGGCTGTTCTCCGAACGCGCCGGCATTTTCGACATCGGCCTCGAAGGCAAGATGCTGGCCTCGGCCTTCGCCGCCGCCTGTGTCGCCTCCGTCACCGGTTCGGCCTGGGCCGGGCTTGGCGCCGGCATCGTCATCTCGGTCGCCTTCGGCCTGCTGCACGGCTTCGCCTCGATCACCAATCGCGGCAACCAGATCGTCTCCGGCGTCGCCATCAACTTCCTGACGGCGGGTCTTACCATCGTGCTCGGCCAGGCCTGGTTCGGCCAGGGCGGCCGCACGCCGACGCTGCCGGGCTCGGCGCGCTTTTCCGCAATCACCCTGCCGGGCGTCGATGCCGTCCGCGACGTGCCGTTCATCGGCCCGCTCTATGCCAATGTCATTTCCGGCAACAATATCCTCACCTATCTCGCCTTCATCGCCGTGCCGATCTCCTGGTGGATTCTCTATCGCACCCGTTTCGGCCTGCGGCTGCGCGCCGTCGGCGAAAATCCGGGCGCCGTCGATACCGCCGGCATCTCGGTCGAATGGCTGCGTTACCGCTCGCTGATCGTTGCCGGCATCCTCTGCGGCTTCTCGGGCACCTATCTCGCCATCGCCCAGTCGGCCGCCTTCATCAACAACATGTCGGCGGGCAAGGGCTATATCGCGCTGGCGGCGCTGATCTTCGCCAAGTGGAAGCCGGTGCCGGTCATGTTCACCTGCCTGCTCTTCGGCTTCCTCGATGCCTTCGCCAATTTCATGCAGGGCAAGGCGGTTCCGGGCATCGGCGAAGTGCCGGTGCAGATTTTCCAGGCGCTGCCCTATATCCTGACCTGCATCCTGCTCGCAGGCTTCATCGGCGTCGCCAAGCCGCCAAAGGCAGGTGGCGTGCCCTATACCAAGGAGCGCTAAACTATGTCGCATGATCTGTTCGAGGCCGCCCGCGGGGCGATGGCCTTCGCCCATGCCCCCTATTCCAAATTTCCCGTCGGCGCGGCGATCCGTGCCGAGGACGGCAAGATCTATGCCGGCGCCAATATCGAGAACCTGTCCTTCCCGCAGGGCTGGTGCGCCGAGCCCACGGCGATCAGCCACATGATCATGGGCGGTGCCAAGAAGATCGTCGAAATGGCCGTCATCGCCGAGAAACTGCCGCTCTGCCCGCCCTGCGGCGGCTGCCGGCAGAAGATCGCCGAATTTGCCAACAAGGAGACGCGCATCTATCTTTGCGACGAAACCGGGGTGAGGAAGACCATGACCATGGACGAATTGCTGCCCTTCAGCTTCGAAACCGAGATACTGGGATGAGCGCGGCCGTCGACGTCCTCGCCGAAAAGCTCGGCGATCTCCAGCCGCGCTACGGCATCGTCCTCGGCTCCGGCCTGGGCTCGCTGGTGGATCAGGTGCAGAATGCCGTGCGCATTCCCTATGCGGAGATTCCGGGCTTCCCGATCAGCGCCGTTTCCGGTCATGCCGGTACGCTGGTCGCCGGCACGCTCGGCGATGTCCCGGTCGTCATGCTGTCGGGCCGCGTCCATTATTACGAAAAGGGCGACGCCAACGCCATGCGCGTGCCGATCGAGACGCTGAAGGCGCTCGGCGTCGAAACGCTGATCCTGACCAATTCCGCCGGGTCGCTGCGCGAGGAGATGCCGCCGGGCTCGGTGATGCAGATCACCGACCACATCAATTATTCCGGCATGAACCCGCTGATCGGCGAGGAAAGCGACAGCCGTTTCGTCGGCATGACCAGCGCCTATGACGCCGATCTCATCATCCGCATGCGCAAGGCGGCGGAAAAGGCCGAGATCAAGCTGTCGCATGGCGTCTATATGTGGTTCTCCGGGCCGAGCTTCGAAACGCCGGCGGAGATCCGCATGGCGCGCATCCTCGGCGCCGATGCCGTCGGCATGTCGACGGTGCCGGAGGTCATTCTGGCGCGTCTTTTCGGCCTGAGGGTTGCCGCGGCCTCCGTCATTACTAACTATGGGGCTGGCATGACCGGCGCCGAGCTGACGCATGAGGAGACCAAGGATATGGCTCCGGTCGGCGGCGCCCGACTTGCGGCTATTCTGACGGAAATGATTGCGGATGGAGGAAACTGACGATGACGAGCCATTCCCTGAGAGAAACGGCGGCCGTTGCGCTTTCCCTTCTCGACCTCACCAATCTCAAGGATGATTGTACGCCGGCCCAGATCGAGACGCTCTGCGAACGGGCGCAATCGCCCTATGGCAACACCGCCGCCATCTGCATCTGGCCGCGCTTCGTCGCCCAGGCGCGCGGCATTCTCGGCACCGACCATGCGGTGAAGATCGCGACCGTGGTGAATTTCCCGGCCGGCGATATGGAAGTGGCCGATGTCGCCGCCGAGGCGCGCGAGGCGATCGCCGACGGCGCCGACGAGATCGATCTCGTCATTCCCTATCGCGCGCTTCTGGCCGGCAACGAACGGGCGGTCACCGACATGGTCTCCGCCGTCAAGGCCGAATGCACTGGGCCGGTGATCCTGAAGACCATCTTGGAAACCGGCGAGCTCAAGGACGTGGCGCTGATCCAGCGCGCCTCCGAGCTGGCGATCGCGGCGGGTTCCGATTTCATCAAGACCTCCACCGGCAAGGTCGCCGTCAACGCGACGCTCGAAGCCGCCGACATCATGCTGCGGGCCATTCGAGCCAGTGGTCGCAAGGTCGGTTTCAAGCCGGCCGGCGGTATCGGTTCCGTCGCCGATGCGGCGCTCTATCTGAGCCTTGCCGAAACCATCATGGCGCCGGACTGGGCCATGCCATCCACCTTCCGTTTCGGTGCGTCGAGCCTGCTCGACGATATCCTCAACGTGCTGGCCGGCGGGCAATCCAAGACAGCGTCGTCAGGCTATTGAGGCGATGATCCCACAGGAGATCATCCGGCTGAAGCGCAACGGCGGCACATTGTCGGCCGCCGATATCGATAGCTTCATCGCAGCGCTGGCGCACGGCGAGCTGGCGGAAAGCCAGATCGGCGCCTTTGCCATGGCCGTCTGGTTTCGCGGTATGACGCGCGAGGAGGTGGTGGCGCTGACGCTCGCCATGGCCCGCTCCGGCGACATGCTTTCCTGGGCCGGGATCGACAGGCCGATTGCCGACAAGCATTCGACCGGCGGCGTCGGCGACAATGTCTCGCTGATGCTCGCCCCGATCGCCGCCGCCTGCGGTCTTGCCGTGCCGATGATCTCCGGCCGCGGTCTTGGCCATACCGGCGGCACGCTCGACAAGCTGGAATCGATCCCCGGTTATGGCATCACCCCGGATGCGGCGCGTTTCCGCAAGGTGGTGGACGACGTAGGCTGCGCCATCATCGGCCAGACCGGCGCCCTGGCGCCCGCCGACGGCGAGCTCTATGCGGTGCGCGATGTCACGGCGACCGTCGATTCCGTGCCGCTGATCACCGCCTCCATCCTGTCGAAGAAACTGGCCGCCGGGCTTCAGACGCTGGTGCTCGACGTCAAGATCGGCTCTGGCGCCTTCATGACCTCGGCCGAAGAGGCCGAAACGCTCGCCGGCTCGCTGGTCGAGGTGGCGAATGGCGCGGGGCTGAAGACCTCGGCCCTGATTACCGACATGAACCAGCCGCTCGCCGACGCCGTCGGCAATGTCGTCGAAATCCACAATTGCCTGGATTTCCTGAAGGGCGGCAAGGCGGGCACGCGGCTGGAGCAGGTGGTGCTGGCCTTTGCGGCCAAGATGCTGGTTCAGGCGGGGACTGCGAAGACACTTGTCGAGGCCATAGCCGATGCGCGCAGGGCACTCGCCTCCGGCAAGGCGGCAGAGCTGTTCGGCCGCATGGTCCATGGTCTCGGCGGCCCTGTCGATCTTCTGGAGAATCCGGCTAAATATCTGGTCGCGGCGCCGGTGCAAAGGCCGGTTCTCGCGTCTTCGGACGGTTGGCTTGCAGCCTGCGATGCCCGCGCCATCGGCATTGGTGTCATCGATCTGGGTGGCGGCCGCCGTCGTCCGCCGGACAAGATCGACCATAGCGTCGGCTTCAGCGATATCCTGCCGCTCGGAACGAAGGTGAGCAAGGGCGATCGCATCGCGACGGTCCACGCCGCCGATGAGGCAGGCGCGGAGAGGGCGGTGGCCGATCTCGCGGGCAATTATCGGATCGCAGATACTGCTCCCACTCTGCCACCGGTGATCGTCTCGCGCATCTGACGCGGTTACTGTGTCAGCCGCAGCGAGCCGTTCTCGACGCCGTAGGAATTGAGTTTTTTCAGGAAACTCATGCCGATCAGCGTCGTGCTCAAGGCGCCGTCCTTCGCCACCACGGCATCGACGTCCCGAACCCTGATCGTGCCGATTTCCAGGCGGTCGAGCTTGACGAGCGCCACCTTGGACGTGCCGTTGGCCGTCTGCGTGGTGTAGCGATAGTCGAGCTCGCTACCGCTGATGCCGAGGCGCCGCGCTGTGCTCTCGTTGATCGCCACATAGGTTGCGCCGGTGTCGATCATGCCTTGCACCGGCCGGCCGTTGATCTTGAAATCGCCCTGATAGTGACCACCCGCTCCGGCGGGCAGCAGCATGCTGCCATGCGGCAGGCTGACCGTCGAGACCTGTTGCCGCTCCGCAGACGCGGTGCCGATGGCAGGCGTCGGGCTTTCGTCCGTGGCGGTCTGCATGGTCAATAGCGACGGCACCTGCGTGGCCGCGGCGGCGACGATACCGGCAAAGACAAGGACGCGAACGAACATCGACAAAGCCCCTCCTGCGGGCTTTGTCATGTCTAGACCGATTTTGCTGACAGGCCGCTAAACAGATCAATAAAAAGCCCGGCAGTTCGGAAACCGCCGGGCCAAGAGACGATAGAGAGGTGGCTCTTTACTTCGTGCCGTACATGCGGTCGCCGGCATCGCCGAGGCCGGGAACGATATAGCCTTTCTCGTTCAGGTGGCTGTCGATGGCCGCGGTGAAGACCGGCACGTCCGGATGCGCGGCGCGGAAATTGGCGATGCCCTCGGGGGCGGCAAGCAGGCAGAGGAAGCGGATATTGTGGGCGCCACGCTCCTTCAGCTTGTCGATCGCCGCGATCGAGGAATTGCCGGTGGCCAGCATCGGGTCGACGACGATGATTAGACGCTCGGCAATGTCCTCCGGCGCCTTGAAGTAATATTCGACCGGCTGCAGGGTCTCATGATCGCGATAGACGCCGATATGCGAGACGCGGGCGGACGGCACGAGGTCGAGCATGCCTTCGAGCAGGCCGTTGCCGGCGCGCAGGATCGAGGCGAAGACCAGCTTCTTGCCCTCGAGGATCGGCGCGTCCATCGGCTGCAGCGGTGTATCGATGGTCTCGATGGTCAGTTCGAGGTCGCGCGTCACTTCGTAACAGAGCAGCGTCGAGATCTCGCGCAGTAGCCGACGGAAACTCCCTGTCGACGTCTCCTTCTTGCGCATGATTGTGAGCTTGTGTTGCACAAGCGGGTGATCGATGACAGTGACGCCGTCCATGGTTTCAGCCTTCCAGTAATTCCGCGATATGAGATGTTTCTTTCACGGAAATCGTCTCTGGTGCAAGGAAATAGGGCGAAAGGCCCGATATCATCCCCAATCTGCGCCCTAAAATCCGGCCTCTACAATCGTGTCAGCAACGCCGCCCGTGTCACCTCATCCACGAAAGCCGCCTCGATCGCCGTGCGGGTCATGGCATCGATCTCGTCGTCGCTGAAGCCGAAGGCGGTGGAGGCCAGTTCGTATTCGCGCTTGAGCGAGGTGTGGAAGAAGGGCGGGTCGTCCGAACTGATCGTTACGCGCACGCCGGCGTCGCGCAGCTTGCGCAGCGGGTGCGAGGGGAAATCCGGGAAGACGTTGAGGGCGATGTTCGAGCCGGGGCAGACCTCCAGCACCGTGCCGAGATCGGCGAGACGCTTGACCAGATCGGCATCCTCGATGGCGCGCACACCATGGCCGATGCGCGCCGGACGGACGAGGTCGACCGCGTCGGCGACGGAAAAGGCGCCGCAGACTTCGCCGGCATGGATCGTGAGCCCGAGGCCGGCCTCGCGGGCGATGTCGAAGGCGCGGGCATAATCCGCCACGCGGCCCATGCGCTCCTCGCCGGCCATGTTGAAGCCCGTGATCAGCGGATTGTCGCTTTTCGCCGCGTATTCGGCTGCTTTCACCACCCGATCCGGCCCGAAATGACGCTCGCCGGTGACGATCAGCCGCGCCTCGATGCCGGTCTTTTCCCTGGCGGTGCGGATGCCGGCTGACACACCCTGCATATAGGCCTCGGCGCCGAGGCCGATACGGTCGCCATGATCGGGGGAGACGATCAGCTCGCTATAGATCGTGCCGATGCCGGCAAGCTCTTCGAGATAGGTCTCGGTCAGCAGCGCATAGTCTTCCTCGGTGCGGTAGACCTCGGAAACCTTGTCGTAGCAGACGAGGAATTCGGCGAAATCCTTCCAGAGATAGACGCCGTCGCGCAGGAAGGCGCTGGTATCGACATTATATTTCCGCGCCTGGGCGAGCGTCAGCGCCGGGGGAGCCGCACCTTCCAGATGGCAGTGCAGCTCGACCTTCTTCAAATGCGATGTCACAGAAAACTCCTTCCATGCGGCCCCGCCGCAATTCCCAGATGGCGCGCCACGGTCTCGCCGATATCGGCATAGCTCTGGCGCACGCCGATCGAGCGCGGGCGGATGCCCGGCCCGTAGGCCATGACCGGCACGCGCTCGCGCGTATGGTCGGTGCCGCGCCAGGTCGGATCGCAGCCGTGATCGGCGGTCAGGATGACGAGATCGCCGGGTTTCAGCTTCTCGTTCACCTCGGGTAGGCGCGCGTCGAAAGCCTCAAGCGCGGCGGCATAGCCCGGCACGTCGCGGCGGTGGCCGTAGACCATGTCGAAATCGACGAAATTGGTGAAGACGAGATCGCCGTCGGCTGCCTCGTCCATGGTCCTCAGCGTCGCGTCCATCAGCTTCATGTTGCCGTTGGCCTTGATGACCCTGGAAATGCCCTGATGGGCGAAGATGTCGCCGATCTTGCCGACCGCATGCACGCTGCGCTCGGCTTTGATCAGCCGGTCGAGCAGCGTCGGTTCCGGCGGCAGCACCGAGAAATCGCGGCGGTTGCCGGTGCGCTCGAAGTCCGCCGGCGTCTCGCCGATGAAGGGGCGGGCGATGACACGGCCGATATTATAGGGATCGAGCAGGGTGCGGACGATCTGACAGAGGGCGATCAGCCGGTCCAGGCCGAAATGCCGCTCATGCGCGGCGATCTGGAAGACGGAATCGGAGGATGTGTAGCAGATCGGCTTGCCGCTGCGGATGTGCTCCTCGCCATGTCTTGCGATGATCTCGGTTCCCGAGGCATGGCAATTGCCGAGAATGCCGGGCAGATCGGCCGCCTTGCAGATGGCCTCCACAAGTTCGGGCGGGAAGGCATCGCCTTCGGTGGGGAAATAGCCCCAGTCGAACGCAACGGGCGTGCCGGCGATTTCCCAATGGCCGGATGGCGTGTCCTTGCCGCGCGAGACCTCGCTGGCGCAGCCATAGAGGCCATGGATCTTTTCCGGCCGCGGCATGCCGTCGGGATAGTGTCCCGTCGCCGACTTGGCGATTTCCAACAGGCCGAGGGCGGACATGTTCGGCAGCCGCAGCGCACCGGAACGCAGGCCCTCGCGATCGCCGGCGCCTGCGGCGCAGAATTCAGCGATGTGGCCGAGCGTGTCGGCACCTTCGTCGCCATAGGCGGCCGCATCCGGGCCGCCGCCGACGCCGAAGGAGTCCAGAACGAAGAGAAATGCGCGTGCCATGGGTCACCCGATAAGATTGCTGAGGGTGCGATATTCTAAGTCCGGCGCCCTTGGACGTCACCCATATAACGCAGGCGCCAACTTGGCAATTTTATCGCGGGATAGGTCGCCGCACGTCGATTTTCGACGCGTCCGCTCAGCAATCGCTGCAGGTGATCGCATCCGCGGTGCGCGGGCGGTAATAATATTGGCGGCTGATGGTGATCTCATTGCTGCCGGCCGGCAGGAAGTCGGCACCGAAGCTCAAAAGCTGGTAGGGCAGGGCGAGTTCGGTGCGGATGAGAAAGGTGCTCGGCTGGCTGAGATCGCTGGGTACGCTGACGGCGCTGCCGGTCGTGTAGGGCTTGCTGCCATCCTGCGCCCAGGACCAGGTGACCGTGCCGTTGCCGCCGGCGTCGAGCTGCACGCCGGTGATCTTCAATGTCAGGCCAGTGGTCGTATAGGGCGCGAGAATCGCGCTGGCGACGGAAGGCATGGGAGTGAGTGTCGACTTGGTGACGCTGGTTTGCTGGGTCACGATATCGGCGATCGAGCCCGCGGCGCGGGTGGCGCGCTTGGCGACGCTGAGGCCGATCGTGAGTTCGAAGGCGCCGAGATAGAGCATCAGCAGCACCGGGAACAGGATGGCGAATTCGATCGCGCCGATGCCGCGCTCGTCGCCTGCGAAGCGCCGCAGACACACGCGCAGGCTTGCCCCCACACCCTTGCCCGATATGCCGCGCCGCCGCCTCACGGATAGTTCTCGTTCTGGAAGGCCGACGTCGCGACGATCAGATAGGTGCTCGGCATCGAGCCGTCGGAGGGGCGTATGTTGGTCAGATAGGGTCGCAGCAGATCGACGATCACCTGCCAGCGGTAATAGGCGCGCACCATATTGTCCGTTTTGGCGCCGCCGGGTGCGAATGTGAAGCCGGTGGTATTGAGATCGGAATAGGGGTCGGACGTAGCGCGCGGGATGGTCGTCGGCATGTCCGCGAAGGTCGAATAGCTCTTGACGTCGAGATAGAGGCTCGCCGGCGTTTTCAGCTCCGCCGCCGAGCAGGCGATGAGCACCGAGATCTCATTGCAGAAGGCCTGGCGGAACTGCTGCTCGGTCGTATTGGCCGCGGTGATCTGTCCGGTCCTGATCTGGCGCGACAGCGTATCGACGGCATTGGAGACCACTTGTTCGGCCATGAAGGCGACGAAGGTCTCCAGGATCGCGAAGATGATCATGAAATAGGGAATGGCCAGCAGCGCGAACTCGATGGCTGCCGCGCCGTCGCGGGCGCGCACGAAGGCGCGCAATTTGCCCCTGGCGCGCTGCCGTGCAGGATCGTTGCCCCCGAAAAGATCGTCGTCTGGCGTCATGATGGAATCCGCGGCGATGAATCGGGGCGAGACTAGAAGTGCTTCCTTGATAATCCGTTTCCCTTCTCTCTTCATATTTAGAGGAAATCCGGATTATTCAGAAAAGTCCGCATCTATACAGTATAGTCGAATAGAGCGACGGATAGGCTCCCGTCAGGGAGTGGTGCTCGCGGTGGCGTTGTTATTGTTCTGCTGGGCATGCTGCTCGCAATTGGGCGTGCAGGACAGCACGGCGCGGTCGGTCTGGCGATAGACGCGCACGGTATTGCCTTCGTCGATCGACACCAGGATGCGTTCGTCGACGATGGCGTTGCCGTCGGCGTCGAGCAGGACGATGTTCGTCGTGCCGAAACTGCGGCCGGTGAGGACGATCGTCTTTGGATCGGCCACGGTGGCGTCCGCGACCTGCGAATTGCCGACGATGACCTTGCTGACGGGCCGATCGAGCTTCAGCACGCGCGCATGGTCCATATAGACCCGCAGCATGTCACGATCGGCGGCATGGGAAAGTTGCGGCATCAGGCACGCCATGGCGGCAGCGCAGGCAAGGAATGCGGTTCTGCCTGGGATCGGCATGATCTGGCCTCGTGAAATCAATGGCTGAAATAGGTTCTCGATAGAATGGGAAATATTGGTGAATAAAGCACTAATAGTGAAGCCACCCGCTTTGTTATGATACGCCCGTCACCTGTTTTGGGTCCATTTTTGGACTCTCGTGCCGGATTCGCAATATTTTGAGACGATGAGCATATTGTTCTAATGTATTAAGATCTAAACTTTGTTCAATGGTTGAAGATTTTCTTTAAAAACGCTCGAAGAGACATCGATCGATTGTTAACTATTCTTTTTTCACTACAGAATTGGCGATCTGTTAACCCACTTCCTTAAAGCGATGGAAACGGCAGCCCGTTACCGTGCAGTCATCCGATCAACGGCAAACAGTTGGCGGACGTGCTGTCAACAAATCGAGTGGAGTTAACTTAATGACCAAGCTTTTTTCGCGCTTCCTGAAGGACGAATCCGGCGCGACCGCCATCGAATACGGCCTGATTGCCGCCCTGATCTCCGTCGCCATCATCGCTGGTGCGAGCACCCTGGGCAATACGCTCAGCCTCACTTTCAATAAGATCTCCGACCAGATGAATACGTCTGCTACCGGCGTCGGCTCAAAGTAATTGCGTCGTCTGCAAATCATAGTACTTTCTTCGAAAACCGCTCAGTATCATGAGCGGTTTTTACTTTTATAGTTCGAGGTGGAGGTGCCCGATGCTTGAAGCCGTGACATTGCTGATCTTTCCGCTCTGCCTCTCGGTTGCGGCCATCTCCGATCTCTTGACGATGACGATCCCCAACCGGATATCGCTCATTCTCGCCGGCGCTTTCATCGTGCTCGCGCCACTCGTCGGCCTAACTTTGCCCGACATCGGCATGCATCTCGCCGGCGCAGCACTTGTTTTCTGCGTCTGCTTCGCGCTCTTCGCCCTGAACGTCATGGGCGGCGGCGATGCCAAGCTTCTGGCCGCATCGGCGCTCTGGTTCGGCTTCGATGCATCGCTTCTGGTTTTTCTCGTCTATGTGGCTTTCCTCGGGGGCGTGGTGACCATAGCCATCCTGATGATACGCTCGCAATCGAATACGATCATGGCCATGGGGCTGCCGCTGCCGAACTCGCTGCTGATCGCCCGGAAGATCCCTTACGGCATTGCCATCGCGATTGGCGGCTTTCTGGCGTTTCCCTCATCGCCGCTGGTGATTGCTGTCGCTTAATTGAATTGTCTAAATTAGAATTTACTAAGTATTCAACGGCGGCCAGCCACGAGTATATATTGTATCGCTTAAATAATTATAGTGAAACAATAGTATATGTAAGACACCATTAACCATAATTACACCAATTGCTGAGCATTCTGCGGGGCGAAGAATCGTATTCCCCAAGGAATGGTCAATGAAACCCGCTCGCATAATGATACTCGCAGTGGCAGTCGTCGCGGCAGGGCTTGCCGGACTGCTGGCGATGCATCTGGCCAGCTCGCGCAATATCGTGCAGCAAGTCGAGACGGTGGTGCAGAAGGAGGCGACGGTCAACGTGCTGGTCGCCGGCGCCAATCTTCCGGTAGGGTCGCGCCTGAACGAGAAATCGGTCCACTGGATGGCCTGGCCGCAGAGCGGCGTCGTCAAGGGTCTCATCACCGAAGCCGAACGTCCGGAGGCGCTGAAGGATCTTTCCGGGGCTGTGGTCCGTCTGCCGATCTTCGAGGGCGAGCCGATCCGCGAAGAGAAGATCGCCGACGCCAACAGCCGCATCCTCTCCTCGCTTCTGCCGTCCGGCAAGCGCGCCGTCGCCACGGAAATCTCCGTCGCCACCGGCGCCGGCGGTTTCATTCTCCCGAATGACCGCGTTGATGTCATCATGGTGCGCAAGGGCGACACGCAGAAATTCGTGACCGAGACGGTGCTGAGCAATGTCCGCGTGCTCGCGGTCGATCAGCAGATCGAGGAAAAGCAGGACGGCAGCAAGGCGGTGATCGGCACCACCGCGACGCTCGAACTGACGCCGGACCAGACGAAGGTGCTCGCGGTTGCCCAGCAGATGGCGGACCGGTTGACGCTGGCGCTGCGCTCCGTCGCCGACGCCCAGCAGCCGGACACGATCGCCGCCGACTATCTGCTGACCGGAGACAATGGTGGCGCCGTCGTGCAGGTCATCAAGTCGGGCTCGATCATCGCCAACGGCACGGCCGCGGCCAAGACGCAATGAGAAGGGGCGGGACCATGTTCAACATCCATAAGACAAGCGCCCTGCCGCTGCTGGCGGCCCTTTCCTTTTCCGTTGCCTTTACCGGTGTTCCTTTCGGACAGGCGCCGGCCTTTCTCCAGACGTCGAGCGCCAGGGCCGAAGGCTCGGACAGCATCGTCACCATCGCCGGCATCGGCACCAAGCGCACGCTGAAGCTCGGCCTCAACAAGGCGCTGGTGGTCGACCTGCCGGCAGACGCGCACGATATCCTCGTCTCCGATCCGAAAATGGCGGATGCGGTGACGCGCACCTCGCGCCGCATCTATCTGTTCGGCAAGACGGTCGGCCAGACGAATATTTTCGTCTTCGGTGCCAACGGCCAGGAAATCGTCAGCCTTGATCTGCAGATCGAGCGCGACATTGCCGGCCTCCAGTCCAATCTCAAGCGTTTCATTCCGGATTCCGATATCAATGTCGAGATCGTATCGGACAATATCGTGCTCACCGGCACCGTGCGTACACCGCAGGATGCGTCGCGGGCGCAGCAGCTCGCCCAGGCCTTCCTGAAGGGCGGTGAGGCGACGACCCGCACGGAGACCGCCACGGGCACGGGTGGCACCAACTCCGTTGCCTTGTTCGCCGAAAATCGGCAGAGCTCGCAGATCGTCAATCTGCTGCAGATCGAGGGCGAGGATCAGGTGACGCTCAAGGTGACCGTCGCCGAAATCAAGCGCAGCGTGCTGAAGCAGATCGGTTTCGACAATCTCGTCAGCAACTCCTCGGGCCTCACGGTTGCTCAGCTGGGCAGCGTCAGCAGCGATTCGGCGTCAGCCACGGCTGGCGGCGGTATCAGTGCCTTGTTCAAGACCGCTCTCGGCAAATACAATATCAGCAGCTATATGAATGCCATGGAACAGGCCGGTGCGATCCGCACGCTGGCGGAGCCGACGCTGACGGCGATCTCCGGCCAGGCCGCGACCTTCAATTCCGGCGGACAGACGCTCTATTCCACCACGGACAGCGATGGCAACGTGACGATCACGCCGTATACCTACGGCATCAGTCTCGCCTTCACGCCGGTCGTTCTTTCCGCCGGCCGCATCAGCCTGCATGTCCAGACCCAGGTTTCCGAACCGACAAGCAGCTCCGGAACGGCGACCTACAACCGTCGCGCCGCCGACACGTCGATCGAACTGCCGTCCGGCGGATCCATCGCGCTTGCCGGCCTTTTGAGCGACAACGTGCAGCAATCGACCACCGGAACGCCCGGCGCTTCCAAGATCCCGATCCTCGGCGCCCTGTTCCGCCAGAAGACCTTCCAGCGCGACGAGAGCGAGCTGGTGATCATCGCGACGCCCTATCTGGTACGGCCGGTGGCCCGCAATCAGATCGCCCGTCCGGACGATAATTTCTCGCCGAGCAACGATGCCGGCGTCTTTTTCATGAACCGTGTCAACAAGATCTACGGCCGCAAGGATGCGCCGCCTGTCGCCGACGCCGATTTCCACGGCACGGTCGGCTTCATCTACAAGTGAGGAAGCGGACATGAAGAGCCCGTTTTCAACCGCATCAACGAGAGACCCCAAGATGGCTTGCCTCGATCGTCGTGCATCCCGCACCAGCAGGCCGCGCTTTGCCGCGCTGGCCGTGATCGCCATCGCCGCCGCTGTCAGCGGTTGCGCCGGCTCCCGCGACGGAATGACCACCAGCGCTATTTCCGACGACTACCGCCAGCGGCATCCGATCGTGCTGACCGACAAGGAACACCGCGTCGACATTCCGGTTGCCGTCAGCGATCGTCGTCTGACCCCCGGCATGCGCGACACGGTGCGTGGCTTTGTCCAGGACTACCGCACGCATGCAACGGGCACGGTGGAGATCGTCACCCCTCGGGAATCGGCGAATTCAGGAGCCGCCTCCGCCCTGCGCCGGCAAATCCGCCAGGAGCTGGTGGCAAGCGGCATTCCCGCAGCCCGGATCGTCGACAGCTATTATCCGGCCGGCGGCCCCGGCGACGCCGCCCCGATCCGTCTCCGCTTCGTGGCGACGGCGGCGGTCACCAATGCCTGCGGCCAATGGCCGGAAGATCTGGCGGATAAGCCCTTCGACAACCAGAACTACTATAATTTCGGCTGCGCCACCCAGAACAACCTCGCCGCGCAGGTCGCCAATCCGACGGATCTCATCGCGCCACGCGCCATGACGCCGGCTGACGCCGATCAGCGCGCCAAGGTGATCGACGACTATCGCAGCGGCTCGACCGCAACCAGCACCGCGACGATCAGCGGCTTTGGGTCCTGATGATGGGAACGAGCCGCCGCCGAAACAGGATAAAGTCATGAGCGCCATCGATTACGACATCAGATCGACCGCGGCGGAGGCCGAGGATGCGCCGCGCATGGGCGATCTCGAGAACATGCGGCCGTTGCCGCGCATTTCCGTACATGCCTTCTGCGAGAGCGAGCAGCTGCAGCAGGTGATGGACCGCTGCGCCAACGACCGGCGCATGTCCAAGGTCAATCTCAGGATCACCGGCGGCAGCACGGCGGCGGCGGCGAACATGTTCGCCTCGGCCCCGACGCCGAACCTGATCATCCTGGAAACCCGCGCCAGTCCGAAGAACCTCCTGTCGGAACTGGCGCCGCTCGCCGCCGTCTGCGATCCCAGCACCAAGGTGGTGATCGTCGGTCATCACAACGATATCGGCCTCTACCGCGAACTGATCCGCAACGGCATCTCCGAATATATCGTCCAGCCGGTCGGCATGGCCGACATCATGGCGGCGATGGCGACGATCTTCATCGATCCCGATGCCGAACCGCTCGGCCGCAGCGTCGCCTTCATCGGTGCCAAGGGCGGGGTTGGGGCATCCACCATCGCGCATAATTGCGCCTTCGGCATCTCGAGCCTGTTCTCGGTCGAGACTATTCTCGCCGATCTCGATCTGCCCTACGGCACCGCCAATATCGATTTCGACCAGGACCCGGCCCAGGGCATCGCCGAGGCCGTTTTCGCGCCGGAGCGGCTCGATGAGGTCTTCCTCGACCGCCTGCTGACCAAATGCTCGCAGCATCTGTCGCTGCTCGCGGCGCCGTCGATGCTCGACCGCGCCTATGATTTCGACGGCCAGGCCTTCCAGCCGGTGCTCGACGTCCTGCAGCGCAGCGCGCCGGTGAGTGTCCTCGACATGCCGCATCTATGGACGGAATGGACGCGCTCGGTGCTGTCGGCCGTCGACGAGATCGTCATTTGCGCGGTGCCGGACCTTGCCAATCTGCGCAATGCCAAGAACATGCTGGATGCACTGCGCAAGCTGCGTCCGAACGACAAGGCGCCGCATCTCATCCTCAATCAGGTCGGCATGCCCAAGCGCCCCGAAATCGGTCCCGCGGAATTCTGCGAGCCGCTGGAGACCGATCCGATCGCCATCATTCCCTTCGATATCAATTTGTTCGGCAATGCCGCCAACAGCGGCCGGATGATCTCGGAGACCGATCCGAAATCGCCGATCGCCGAGACCTTCTCGCAGATATCGCACATCGTCACGGGACGCGTCGCGCTGAAGAAGGCGAAGAGGGGCGGCCTGCTCGGCCTCCTGAAACGGAAGTAGTTGTTTGGTTTCGCATGACGCTATCGGAAAGGCGGTCCGCATTTTCCAAGTCGTGCTCAAGCTTGGAATTGGATCGACGGCATGTTTGGCAAGCGCGGAAATGAAGGTCCTGCAAAGAGCGGCGGCATAGCTGCCGCGCCGGCGCGCATTCCGCCCGCCGCACCGGCCGCAAGCGCCCCGACGGTGCTGGTCGAGCCGGGACGCGAGGCACCGCAGCAGCGCCAGCAGGTGCCGCCGCCGTCGATGCAGACGCCGGCGCGCCGCCGGCCCGCGCGCACCGAGGAATATTACGATACCAAGTCGCAGGTCTTCTCGGCGCTGATCGACACGATCGACCTCTCGCAGCTCTCCAAGCTCGATGCCGAGGCGGCGCGCGAGGAAATCCGCGACATCGTCAACGACATCATCACCATCAAGAATTTCGCGATGTCGATTTCCGAGCAGGAAGAGCTGCTTGAGGATATCTGCAACGACGTGCTCGGTTACGGTCCGCTCGAGCCGCTGCTGGCCCGCGACGATATCGCCGACATCATGGTCAACGGCGCCGGCCAGACTTTCATCGAAGTCGCCGGCAAGACCATCGAATCCGAGATCCGTTTTCGCGACAATGCCCAGCTTCTGTCCATCTGCCAGCGCATCGTCAGCCAGGTCGGCCGCCGTGTCGACGAATCCAGCCCGATCTGCGACGCACGCCTGCCGGACGGCTCGCGCGTCAACGTCATCGCGCCGCCGCTGTCGATCGACGGCCCGGCGCTCACCATCCGCAAATTCAAGAAGGACAAGCTGACGCTCGACCAGCTCGTCCGCTTCGGCGCTATCACGCCGGAGGGCGCGACACTGCTGCAGATCATCGGCCGCGTCCGTTGCAACGTCGTCATTTCCGGCGGCACCGGCTCGGGCAAGACGACGCTGCTGAACTGCCTCACCAACTATATCGATCGCGACGAGCGCATCATCACCTGCGAGGACACCGCCGAACTGCAATTGCAGCAGCCGCATGTCGTCCGCCTCGAAACCCGCCCGCCCAATATCGAGGGCGAGGGCGAAATCACCATGCGCGATCTCGTCAAGAACTGCCTGCGCATGCGTCCCGAACGCATCATCGTCGGCGAAGTGCGCGGACCGGAGGTCTTCGACCTTCTGCAGGCGATGAACACCGGTCATGACGGTTCCATGGGCACGATCCACGCCAACAATCCGCGCGAATGCCTGAGCCGCATCGAATCGATGATCGCCATGGGCGGCTACAGCCTACCGGCCAAGACGGTGCGTGAGATCATCTCCACTTCCGTCGACGTGATCGTCCAGGCCGCCCGCCTGCGCGACGGCTCGCGCCGCATCACCCAGATCACCGAAGTGGTGGGCATGGAGGGCGATGTGATCATCACCCAGGACCTGATGCGCTACGAGATCGAGGGCGAGGATGCCGGCGGCCGCATCATCGGCCGGCATATGTCGACCGGCATCGGCAAGCCGCATTTCTGGGACCGTGCCCGCTATTACAACGAGGAAAAGCGCCTCGCCGCCGCCCTCGACGAGATGGAAAACAAGTCAAATTAGGACTTTCCCGATGTTCGGTGTCGATCCGATGGTGCTTTTGATAGTCGTGCTCGCAGCCGTTTCGGCGGCGGCGGTCTGCTACGGCATCCTCTATTCGCGGATCGAAACGCAGAAGAAGGCGGAAAGCCGCGTCAATCGCGTCAAGGCGGCGGAGACCGATCGCGCCAAGGTCAAGGCGGCGCGCGATCGCGTGCAGGAAATGTCGAAGCGGCGCAAATCCGTGCAGGATTCGCTGAAGGATCTCGAAAAGCGTCAGGAAGAGAACAACAAGAAGAAGCAGTCGCTGAAGGCGCGCCTTGGGCAGGCCGGCCTGCCGCTGACGCCGGCGCGTTTCTATCTGTTCAGCGTGCTGTTCGGCGTCTTCGTGCTGCTGGTCGTCTTGCTGCTTGGCGCGCCGCTTGCCGTCATCGCCGGCCTGCCCTTCGCCGCCGCCTTCGGCCTGCCGCGCTGGGTCGTCGGCTTCCTCATCAAGCGCCGGCAGAACAAGTTTCTGGAGGAGTTTCCGAACGCGCTCGACCTGATCACCCGCTCCATCCGCTCCGGCCTGCCGCTCAACGATGCGGTGCGTCTGGTGGCGAGCGAGGCGCGCGAACCGGTCAAGTCCGAGTTCCGCCGCGTCGTCGAAACCCAGCAGGTCGGTTTGAGCATGACGGATGCCTGTGGCCGCATGATCAATCACATGCCCCTGCAGGAGGTGAACTTCTTCGCCATCGTCATCGCCATCCAGGCGCAGGCCGGCGGCAATCTTTCCGAAGCGCTGGGCAATCTGGCGAAAGTGCTGCGCGAGCGCAGGAAAATGAAGGCGAAGGTGACGGCACTGTCGATGGAGGCGAAGGCCTCGGCCGTCATCATCGGCGCGCTGCCCTTCGTCGTCATGCTGCTCGTCTATCTGACATCGCCGCAATACATGATGATCCTATTCACCGATCCGCGCGGCCATCTGATCATGTTGCTTGCCGGCATCTGGATGTCGTTCGGCGTCTACATCATGCGCAACATGGTCAATTTCGAGATCTGACCGGAAGGAGAGGCTGCCCATGTCATCCGCCGATTTCGCCGCCAAACTGACCGATCCCGGCACGGTATTGGCCGTCTTCGTGGCGATTGCCGTCTTCGCCACCTTCTATACGATTGCCGTGCCTTTTCTTGAGCGCGGCGACCTCGCCAAGCGCATGAAGGCGGTTTCAACCGAGCGCGAGCAGATCCGCGCCCGAGAGCGCGCCCGGTTGAACGCCGACGGTGGCAAGGCGTCCCTGCGCAGCCAGAACAATCAGAGCGTCCGCCAGATCGTCGAGCGCTTCAATCTTCGCAATGCGCTGGTCGACGCCAATACCGTCAATCGCCTGCGCGCCGCCGGCCTGCGCTCCGAAAATGCGCTGAACATGTTCCTGGTGGCGCGTTTCCTGCTGCCCTTCCTGTTCCTGGCCGTCGCCGTCTTCCTGGTTTTCGGCCTTGGCTACTTTGCCGCCAAGCCCTTCGCCATGCGCCTGCTCGGCGTCATCGGCACCGCCTATTTCGGTTTCTATTCCCCGAATATCTACATCTCCAACCGGGTAACGAAGCGCCAGAAATCCATCAAGCGCGCCTGGCCGGATGCGCTCGACCTGATGCTGATCTGCGTGGAATCCGGTATCTCCATCGAGGCGGGCATGCGCCGCGTCTCGGAGGAAATGGCCGAACAGTCACCGCCGCTTGCCGAGGAAATGGTCCTGACCACGGCGGAATTGTCCTTCCTGCAGGATCGCCGCACAGCCTTCGACAATCTCGCCGCCCGCACCCAGATCGAGATCGTCAAATCGGTGACGCAGGCACTGATCCAGGCGGAGCGCTACGGTACGCCCGTCTCTCAGGCCCTGCGGGTGCTGGCGCAGGAAGGCCGTGACGAGCGCATGAACGAGGCGGAAAAGAAGGCCGCCGCCCTGCCGCCGAAACTGACGGTGCCGATGATCATCTTCTTCCTGCCGGTTCTGATGGCCGTCATCCTCGGCCCGGCGATCATCCAGGTGATGGACAAATTCTGAGCGGGGTGACTTGCGGCCGGCGCGGGGCGGGCTTAGTCTCCGGCTCCGCGCAACTGGCAAGGTAAGATGGACGACCATCGGGGAACGCGGGAAGAACAGCGCCGCTTGCCTGGGCAGATCTCCAACCGAAACGGGAGTTGCCGCATGACATCCATAGCCATCTTGTTCAGCATTCTCGCCGCCGTCCTGATCGGGGCGGTCAGTCCCGGACCGAGCTTCGTTCTCGTCTCCCGCATCGCCGTTTCGCGTTCGCGCCGGGCCGGTCTTGCCGCGGCCTTCGGCATGGGCACCGGCAGCGTCATCTTCGCGACGCTCGCCTTGTTTGGCCTGAGCGCGCTGCTGATGCAGGTCGAATGGCTCTATCTTGCCCTCAAGGTCGCCGGCGGCTTGTATCTGATCTATATCGGCATCCGCATCTGGCGCAGTGCCGCCGAGGATCTCGCCATCGATGCGCCGGCCTCGCCGGATGGCGGCAGCGTCTGGCGCAATTACGGCTTCGCGCTCGGCACGCAGCTCAGCAATCCGAAGACCGCGATCTTCTATGGCAGTATCTTCGTGGCCCTGCTGCCGGCACAGCCGGCTTTCTGGCTGCTGGTCGCCTTGCCGCCGGCCGTCTTCGCCGTCGAAGTGGGCTGGTATACGATCGTGACGATCGCCTTCTCGTCGAACCGCCCGCGTGCGCTTTATCTCGGCTCCAAGCTCTGGATCGACAGGGTGGCGGGTGTCGTCATGGGCGCGCTCGGCGCCCGGCTGGTGGCCGAGGGCTTGCCGCGGCACCTCTGGCGCTGAAGCGTCAGTTCACCGCCTTTTTCGCATTGTCGCTGGCGGCGAGTTTCTGCCAGGAGTTCTGCTGGGACAGCATCGCGCGCAGATAGGCCACATTGGCGTCGGCCTGCTGCGGCGTCAGTTCCTGCCGGGCGATTTGCTCGGCCTCGGGGAAGCGGCCCTGCAGGCCGACGACAAGTGCCAGGTTCTGGCGCACGCGGCTGTCCGCCGTCGGCTGCGCGGCGGCGCTGCGCAGATAGGCTTCCGCCGTCTTCAGGTCGCCGGTCAGCACATAGGACATGCCGAGATTGGACTGGACGGATGGCTCGTTCGGGGCGAGCACCAGGGCGTCGCGATATTTGCCGCGCGCTTCCGTGGAGCGGCCGAGCTGATCGAGGATCGCGCCTTCGGCCGAAACCAGCCGCCAGTCCGGCCGGTCCGGCAGCTGCGCGCGGTCGATGGTCGTCAATGCGTCCTGGAGCTGGCCCGCCGCGGCCTGTGCCTTGCCATAGGCCGCGAGCACGCCGCGATCCTCCGGATGGGCGATCGCCACCTGCTGCATCACCGCCAGCGCCTGATCGTTACGGCCGCTCATGCGCAGTACATTGGCATAGTTGATGCCGGTATCGCGGTCCTTCGGATTGGCGTCGTAGGCTTTGCCGAGGCTCACGGTCGCCTGGGCGAGGTCCGCGCCGGTCATATCTTCGACCGGCTTCGACACGGTCGGGATAGAACCCGTCGTCATCCTGTCCTTGCCCGTCGTCGAGCAGCCTGCAAGTGCAAGAGCCAAAAGGGTCGCCGATGCGCCACGGAAAAGGAAAGTCTTGAGTGAAGACGTGGAGGCGGCGGCGGACATGTCCCTATCCCTGAATGTCGGAGTCCTGCGTCTGGCCTCGAATCGGAACAGGGAAGGTTTGACGCAATGTTCGCTCCAGCAATAATCTGTTAACCCTAACAGAGAGTTAACCAGCGATTCCCTGAAATCATCGCCAAAGGATAGTCATGGCCCCCTATCAGTACATCGAGCGCCCGACGCCCTTCAATTCGAAGGGGGGCGCGACGCTGCCGATCTTTGCCGTCACGCCGGCACATATCGAGACCGGCACCATCGATCCCATCGCCCTCGATTGGGCGCGAAAGGCCGGCTACAAGGCCGACAGCGGCTCGCTGCTGCTGATCCCGACGGACGAGGGCCATCTCGGCGGCGCACTGTTCGGGCTCGGCTCCAATCCCTCTGAACAGCCGTTCCTGACCGGCAAGCTGGCGCGCAGCCTGCCGGCCGGCGAGTGGCATATCGAGACCGCGCCGCTGACGGCGAACCGGCTCTCGCTCGGCTTCGGCCTCGGCAGCTACCGCTTCGACCGCTACAAGTCGGAAAAGGCGGCCGGGCCGACGCTGATGATCCCGCGCGATGCCGATGCCGCCGACATCAAGCGCCAGCTCGCCGGTGTCTTTCTCGCCCGCGACCTCATCAACACGCCGACCAACGACATGGGGCCGGAGCAGCTCGAAGCCGCCTTCCGGGCGCTCGCCGAGCATTACAAGGCGGAGATGTCCGTCATCATCGGCGACGACCTACTGAAGGAGAATTTCCCGCTGGTTCATACGGTCGGCCGCGCCAGCGCCGATGCGCCGCGCCTCCTGGAACTGCGCTGGGGCAAAAAGGGCCATCGCCGCATCACGCTGGTCGGCAAGGGCGTCTGCTTCGACACCGGTGGTCTCGACATCAAGCCGGCCTCCTCGATGCTCTTGATGAAGAAGGACATGGGCGGTGCCGCCAATGTCATGGGTCTGGCGCTGATGATCATGGACGCCAAGCTCAAGGTCGACCTGCGCGTCATCGTGCCGGTGGTCGAAAATTCGATCTCCGCCAACGCCTTCCGCCCCGGTGATATCTATCGCAGCCGCAAGGGCCTGACGGTGCAGATCGACAATACCGACGCCGAGGGCCGGCTGATCCTCGCCGACGCGCTCGCCTATGCAGACGAGGACGCGCCGGACCTGATGATCGACATGGCGACGTTGACCGGGGCTGCCCGCGTCGCGCTCGGCCCGGACCTGCCACCCTTCTTCACCGACGACAACGATCTCGCCCGCGACCTCACCGAAGCCAGCCTCGAGACCGACGATCCGCTCTGGCGCATGCCGCTCTATTCGGGCTACGACAAGGATATCCGCGCCAAATTCGCCGATATCACCAACGCCCCCTCCGGCGGCATGGCCGGCTCGATCACCGCGGCGCTGTTCCTCAAACGCTTTGTCACCAACACACCGAGCTGGGTGCATTTCGACATCTACGGTTGGGCACAGAGCGAACGCCCCCATTCGCCCGGCGGCGGCGAGGCGCAGGCGATCCGGGCGCTGTATCATCATATCCGGCAGAGTGTGCGGTAGGACACTATAACCCCCTTCTCCCCGCATTGCGGGGCGAAGGGGTTGTTGAATCCCCCTTGAATCCGCCACGATCTTGGCCGAAACTGAAACGGTAGCGTAACGATCTTCGGGGTTGCCCTTGCCGCTGGAATTCACAGCCTCGCAGGCTCTTGGCCTCTGGCATGGCGTGGTGCTCGAGCAGGTGCGCCGCGAGGATCATGATCTGACGCTGCGGCAGACGGCGATCCTGCTGCAAATCTATCTCGTGCCGCCGCCGCATACGGTGCGCGGGCTTGCCGCCACCCTCGGCGTTACTAAGCCGGTCATCACCCGCGCGCTCGACACCATGGGCGAGATGGGGCTGGTCGACCGCGTGCGCGACGACCGTGACCGTCGCAATGTCATCATCAAGCGCACGGTCAGCGGTGCGCTCTATCTGGAAAAGCTCGGTGATCTCGTCATCGCGCAAGGCCGCAAACTCTCAGTCTAGGAACAATTTTCATGACGCTCGACCGCCGCCTCCATGCCTTCCGGCCGGACCTTGCCGAAGCCTCCCTTCGCGGTCAGGTCGAGGCCGAACGCTTCGTCGAGGGCGTGAGAGCGCAGGTCGTGGTCCCTGTCGTCGCACTGCGCCCGCAGCCGGATCTGGCGCGGGGTATCGATACCGAGCTGCTGCTCGGCGAAGAGGTCGATGTCTTCGAACGCAGGGATGGCTGGGCCTGGGTGAAGGCGGTGTCGGACGGCTATGTCGGTTATCTGCCGCAAGGTGCGGTGAAGGAGGGGCTGGCGGCGCCGACCCATATCGTCGTGCCGCAGCGAACCTTCCTTTATCCGGAACCGGAACTGCGCAAGCCGTATGCGGCTGTGCTGTCCATGGGCAGCCGCATTCGCGTCGCCGGCACGGCGGAGGCGCGCGGCAATCATTACGTCGTGCTTGCAGACGGCACTGCCATCTTCGCCAAGCATGTGCAGCCGATCGGTTACAATGATGGCGGCGACTATGTCGATGTCGCCGCGAAATTCATGGAAACGCCCTATCTCTGGGGCGGCCGTTCCGGTCTTGGCGTCGATTGCTCCAGCCTCATCCAGCTTGCGCTCCTGATGACCGGCCGCTCAGCGCCGCGCGATTCCGACATGCAGGCGGCCGGGCTCGGCGAGCCGATCGCCCGCGAGGAGCTGCGCCGCGGCGATTTCGTCTTTTGGAAGGGCCACGCGGCGGTGATGGAAGACGCGGAAACCATCATCCACGCCAACGGCAACACCATGACCGTCGCCCGCGAGAATTTCGCCGCCGCCGTCGAGCGTATCGGCTGGCTCTACGAATATCCCACCGGCTATCGCCGTTTGGCCGGCTGAGCCTGTCGAAGGAATTACGCCGCGGGTGGCTTCGGCCAGTTCGCCACGCCGCCGGTCCAGGTCTCAAAAGCCTTCGAAAGCTTCAGCACCAGCATGTCGTTGAAACGCGGGCCGACGATCTGCAGGCCGATCGGCATGCCGGAGCGGGAGAAGCCGCAATTGATCGAGGAGGCCGGCTGTTCCGACATGTTCCAGGGCACGGTGAAGCCGATATGCTCGAAGGGTAGGGCCGGATCGTTGGTGGGCGAGGCCCATTCGGCCGGATAGGAGACGACCGGATTGGTCGGCGACAACACGGCGTCGACCTCGGTGAACAGCCTGCCGCAGCTCTTGCGCATCTCGATCGTCTGGTTGAAGCCGCGCACGGCATCGACGCCGCTGACATCGGCGCCGCCCTTCGCCCATGTGTGGATATAGGGCAGGATCATCTCGCGGCGCTCCTCGCTCAGATTGACGATATCGCCCCAGAAGCGCGCCCGCCAGAAGACATCCAGCCCATCCAGCATCTGCCGCGTCAGCACCGGCGCGACATCGACGATGATGGCGCCGGCCTCCTCGAAGCGCCGGGCGGCGGCAATCACCGCATCGCGCACTTCGTCATCGACCGGCAGGCCGCAGCCGGCGTCGAGCATCAGCCCAATCTTCAGCCCGCGCACGTCGATATCGAGATCCATCCAGTCGATATCATCGGGCGGCAGGCTGGTGCCGTCGCGCCAGTCTGGGCGGGAGAGCGTCGCCATGGAAAAGGCGGCATCCTCGACCGTGCGGGTCATCGGCCCGGCGCAGCGCCCGACATAATAAGGGTCGACGGGGATGCGGCCATGACTCGGCTTGAAGCCAAAAATGCCGGTCCAGCCCGCCGGCAGGCGCACCGATCCGCCGATATCCGTGCCGATATGCAGCGGCCCGTAGCCGGCGGCGGCGGCAGCCGAAGCACCGGCACTGGAGCCGCCCGGATTTTGCGTGGTGTCCCAGGGGTTGCGGCTGAGCTTATGGAAGCTGGAGAGACCGGAAGACAGCATGCCGTAATCGGGGCAGGTGGTCTTGGCGAAGATCACGGCGCCATCCTCGCGCATCCGCGCCGCGATCGGTGCGTCCTCGGCGGCGGGAACGAGTTCGACGGCGGCTGTGCCGAGCGGCACCGGCTGGCCCCTGGTGGCGATGAGTTCCTTCAGCGTCACCGGAATGCCGTCGAGCGGCCCGAGCGGCGCACCCTTGGCCCAGCGTTCGGTCGAGGCCGCGGCCTGCTTTCGTGCCTCCTCCGGATCATAGGCGTAGAGGGCGGCGATGGTCGGCTCCCAGGCCGCGATATGCGTTTCCAGCGCCTGCCAGTATTCGCTGGGCGAGAGGCTTTTTGCGGAAAATTTCTCGAGGAGCTCGCGGATGGAAAGGTCGGTCGTTTCGGTCATGGTCTATACTCTTTGTGATCTGAAATCAGCGGCTGGCTTCGCGCGGATCGAGGAGATCGCGCAGGCCGTCGCCGAGCATGTTGAAGCCGAGGACGGAGAGCGCGATGGCGAGACCCGGCAGGATGGCGAGCCAGGGCGCCAGCCCGAGATAGGTCTGCGCATCCGCCAGCATCCGCCCCCAGGTCGGCGCCGGCGGCGGCACGCCGAGGCCGAGGAAGCTCAAGCCCGCTTCGGTGAGGATCGCCAGCCCGAGCTGGATCGTCGCCTGCACGATGATCACGCTCAGGATGTTCGGCAGCACATGCCGCGTAGTGATCGAGAAGGCTGTGTTGCCGAGGGCGCGCGCCGCCATCACGTAATCGCGGCTCCAGGCCTGCAGGGCGGCACCCAGCGACACGCGGGCGAAGACCGGAACCATGAAGGTGGCGATGGCGATGATGGCTGTCAGCCGCCCGGTGCCGAGGAAGGCGCCGAGGATCATCGCCGACAGGATCGGCGGCAGCGCGAAGATGACGTCGCAGGCGCGCATGACCAGGGCCTCGAACAGCCCGCGCCGGGCAGCAGCGGCAACGCCGATCATGGTGCCGATCGTTCCGCCGATCGCCACCGCCGATACCGAGATCGACAGCGAGTTCCAGCAGCCGACCATCAGCATCGACAACACGTCGCGGCCGAGCTGATCGGTGCCGAGAAGTCCGAAGCCGAAGGGTGGCTGCAGCTTGTGGATGATCTGCATCTTCGCCGGCGGCACCGGCGTCCAGAACAGCGACAGGATGGCGACGCCGATGAGCGCGAGGATGATGATCGCGCCGGCGACGAGATTGGCGCGGCGCAACGTGCGGAACCGCATGCGGCGAAACCTGGCGGAAGCGGCGGTATCGGCCATGGTCATCGCGCCCCTCCGCTGCGAAGCCTCGGATCGATGACGAGATAGGAGAGATCGACCAGGAAATTCATGACGATGACGAGGGCGGCGAAGAACAGCACGACATCCTGCATGACGATGATGTCGCGCTGGCTGAGCGCCTGATAGGCGAGGCGGCCGAGGCCGGGCAGGTTGAAGACGTTCTCGATCAGCACCGCGCCGGCGACGAGGAAGGTGAATTGCAGGCCGAGAATGGTGAGGACCGGCACCAGCGCATTCGGCACGACATGGCGCCAGAGCACGCTGCCTCGCGATAGGCCCTTGGCCACGGCGGTGCGGGCAAAATCCTCGTGCAGCGTGTCGAGCACGGCCGAGCGGGTGACGCGGGTCAGCACGCCCGCCTGCGGCAGGGCCAGCGCCACCGCCGGCAGGATGAGCGCGCGCAGCGCCGGCCAAAGGCCGTTACCCCAGCCGGGAAAGCCGCCGGCCGGCATCCAGCCGAGCGCGGTGGAAAACAGCAAGATCAGCAGCAGCGCCACCCAGAATCCGGGCACGGCGATGCTCATCTGCGAAAACAGGGTGGCGACGATGTCGAAGACGCCGCCGCGCCGGGCAGCGGCGGCAACGCCGAGCGGCACGGCGATCAGGACGGACAGGAGGATGGCGAGGACCGCCAGCGGCAGAGTCACGGCCAGCCGCTCGACGATCAGCCCGGCGACGGGCACGCCGTAAGTATACGAGTTGCCCAGATCGCCGGTCAGCGCGCCGGCGAGCCACTGGCCGTAGCGGATGATCAGCGGCTGGTCGAGCCCCATCGCCTGCCGGAGCGCGGCGAGCGTCTCCGGCGTCGCCGACGTGCCGAGCGTGATGGCTGCCGGGTCTCCCGGCAACAGCGCCATCACCACGAAGACCAGCAGCGAAACGGCGATCAGGGTCAGGATGAGGCCCACGATCCGGCGGGTGAAAAGTATGATCATCGCATGTCCATAGCCGGATCACGCCCGGCTGCGCCGAGCCGACAGCACTCAGTCTTCCCAGGAAACATTGGTCAAAACGTTCGACGGGATCGGCTCGTTCTCCCAGAGCCCTTTCAGCTTCCTGTCCCAGACTCCGAGCTTCGGCATGACGAAGAGGAAGAGTGCGGGTGCATCCTCGGCAAGGATCGTCTGCGCCTCGCCGTAGAGCTTGTCCTGCTCGGCCGGATCGGCGGTCAGCTGCACCTTCTTCATGAGCTCGTTGAAATCAGGGTTCTTATAGTTGAAATAATAGGGATCGCGCGAATAGATGTCGATGTCGCGCGGCTCGGCATGGGCGACGATGGTCATGTCGTAATCGCGGCCGGTCAGGACGTCCTGCACCCATTTCGCCGGAAATTCCGTCGGCTCGATGTTCATGGTGACGCCGATCTCGGCGAACATCGCCTGCATCACCTGCGCGCTTCTGGGCGCATAGGCCATTTGCGGCGTCTTGATGGTGAAGGTGAAGCCGTTCGGATAGCCGGCTTCGGCAAGCAGCGCCTTGGCCTTGGCGGTGTCGTAGGGCAGCGTGCCCGTCAGGTCCTTGTAGCCGGGGTCGTTCGGCGTGTAGTGGCTGCCGATCGGCGTGCCGAAGCCGGACCAGGCGCCCTCGATGATCGTCTTGCGGTCGAGCGCCATCATCAGCGCCTGGCGCACCCGCTTGTCGTCGAAGGGCTTGCGGGCATTGTTCATGCCGGCGACGACCTTGAGCTCGGTATTGCCGACCTTGGTGATCAGCCTGGTATCGCCGTCGAAGGAGCTCATCAGCTCCGGCGCGCCGAATTCGGGAAAGGCGTCGATATCGCCGGCCTTCAGCGCGGCGGCTTCGGCCTGTGGGTCAGGGATGAAGCGGAAGGTCACCTTCTCGAGCTTCACGTCGACGGATTTGTTCCAGTAGTCGGGGTTCCTGGCGAGTTCCACCCGGTCGCCCTTGGCCCAGGCGGAGAATTTGAACGGGCCGGTGCCGACGGGCGCCGTCTTGTCGTTGGCGGAGGATTTCGGTCCGACCATGACCGAGCAGGGCCAGCCGAGCCAATAGAGCAGGCTGCCGGTCGGCGAGGACAGATGCAGCACCAGCGTCTCGGGGTCCGGCGTATCGATCGAGGCGATGGAGGCGAAGAAGCGCTTCTGCGGATTGACGGACTTGGCGTCGCGGGCGCGGTCGAGCGTGAATTTCGCCGCCGCCGAATCGAAGACCTGGCCGTCATGGAATTTGACGCCGGTCTGCAGCTTGAACGTATAGGTCAGCCCGTCGGGAGAAATCTCCCAGTTCTTGGCGAGCTGCGGCACGATCTTGCCGCTCTCGTCGATCGCCACCAGTCCTTCGAAGATGTTCTGCCAGGTGACCTGGCCGATGGCGACCGGCGCGGCAATTGTGGGATCGAGGCCGGCCGGCTCGACGGTCATGCCGATATTCAGCGTCGTCTTGGCGGCCTCGGCGGGGTTTAGCCCCATCAGCAGAAGGCCGGCCGAAAGTGCCGCGCCACAGGCAAGACGACGGGCGAAACCGCCCAGCCCCGGACGTCGATATTTGGTCATCTCAATTCCCCTGCTACGGCGCGCGATGCCGTTTTCTTCCGGCATGCACTCCTTTTTTCAAAATAGTGTCATCTCGTCGGCGCACACACAATTCCGAAAATGTGTGCTCGGTGTAGCCGATATGGCTACACTCTTTCCGTTCGCTTGAAATTCATTGTTTGCGATCACGCGCCTCTCCTTTTGCCGGAGACCTGCTCGCGCATGAAGCGTTCGATGAAGTCGAGCAGCTTGCCGGCGGCGAAGGACAGTTGCCGGTCGGGCGCGACGCAGAGATCGATCGGCGTCGTGATCCCCTTGCCATCGGCAATCGGCACGGCCATGAGCTGACCGGCCTGGATTTCCCGCTGCACGGTCAGGGCCGGCAGTAGCGTGATTGCGGCGCCCCGCAGCACCAGCTCCTTCTGCATCTCCAGCGAGCTGGTCTCGAAAACCGGATCGAGCACCAGTCCCTCGCGCTCGAACAGCATATCGAAAGCCTGGCGCGCGCCGAAGGAGCGATCGGGCAGGGCGAGTGAATGTGCCGCAAGCTCGGCAAGGGAAACCTCCCTGCGCGCCGCCAGTGGATGAGCTGTCGCGGCGATCGCGTCATAGGTGATGTCGGAGCGCAGCCGCACCTTGGTTCCCGACAGCGGCGGCGCGAACAATGTCACGGCGATATCGGCCTCGGCGCTGTTGACCGCCTCGATGGCGGCGCCGGCGCTGGTGATGGTCACCTCGAACCGCAGCTTCGGATAGCGCAGGCTGAATTCGGCGAGCGCCGGCGCCAGCAGGTTGGCGACGGTGGCGCCGCTGGCATAGATGCTGACGCGGCCGCGCCGCAGGCCCTTCAGGTCGTCGATGAGCTGATGCACATGGTCGAGTTCGCGCAGCGTCCGCCCGGCGCGCACCGCCAGAAGCTCGCCGGCGGCGGTCAGCTTGACGCCGCGGGCGCTGCGTTCGACCAGCGGCGTGCCGAAATGATATTCGAGATTCTCGATCTGCCGGCTGATCGCCGTCGGCGCGACGTTCAGGTTTTCCGCGGCCTGGCGCATCGAATTGGTGCGCACCAGCTCGTCGAAATAGATCAGCGCCCGGATCTGCATGGATCGGACCTCCGCTCAGGCGATGCGATCGGCGAAGCGGTCCCGCCAGGCCGGCTGGGCTCCCTCGACCGGCAGTGCCGTCGCCTCATGCACGCCGCGGGCGATGGCGCGCGCCATCACGCTGGCGGCGAGATGACAGAGCTCCATGAAGCTCGCCATGTCATCCCGCTCGCGCTTGGCCGTGGAGGCGGCGAAGACGGTATCGCCGTCGAGCGGCAGATGTGCCGGCAGCAGCGCGCGGGCAAGGCCGTCATGGCCGCAGATCGACAGGCGATGCGCTTCCGCCTTGGTCAGTTGCGCATCGGTGACGATGGCGCCGATGGTGGTTGCTGTGACATTTCCGCCCTTCAGCCGCAGGCGCGTGTCGATGGCCTCTGGCATGCCGAGCCCGCCGAATTCGTCGTTCTCTTCGAAGGGCGCGGCCCAGAAATGCGGTCCGTCGCCGATGGTGGCCGTGCCGAGGGCATTGACCGCGACGATGGCGGCGATGCGATGTCCCTGGCTGCTGACGGCGCTGGCTGAGCCCAGCCCGCCCTTGAGCGTCGCCGTCGTGGCGCCGGTGCCGGCGCCGACCGTGCCGAGCGCGAAGGCGCCCTTGCCGGCAGCCTTGAAGGCGGCGTAGCCCATGTCGCGATAGGGCGAATGGAGGCCCCAATCCTTGTCGCCACCATTGATGAGGTCGAAGAGGATCGCCTGCGGCACCAGCGGCACGCGCGCCGTCCCGACCTGCAGGCCGCGACCGATCTCGCGCAAGCCCGCCTGAACGCCACCCGCCGCATCGAGCCCGAAGGCCGATCCGCCCGACAGCACCAGCCCGTCGACGGCGTCGACCGTCATGGCCGGATCGAGCAAAGCCGTGTCCCGCCCACCCGGCGCGCCGCCGAGCACGGTGCAGGAGGCGACCGCCGGCGCATCGAAAATGATCGCGGTGACGCCGGAGCCGAGCGCAAGATCGGTAGAATGACCGACGGCCACGCCGTCGATATCGGTCAGGAGATTGAGACGATCAGCCAATCAGAAATCCTTCGCCTTCCGCAGCGCTAAGCTGCCATGGCGATAGGATCGCAAAGAGGGGCAAAAGACAAGATGGGTTTGGGGGACCCCGATGGCCGCCTCGCCCTTCGAGGCTCTGACGTTTGCACTGATGCTTCAACGCCAGGGCACCTCGGGGTGAGGGCACGTGATGTGACGATGCAAAAAGTGGCGATGAAGCCGACCCATCAAACGTGGATCGGCTTGGCCTGTTGGCGAATGAGGAGATCGCGGATGGCGAGCTTGACCTCGTCCGTGTTTCTGAAACGCTGCTCATCCAGATCGTGGACGTGGTACTTCACGGCGATGAACTTCAGGCGATCATGATCCGGAATGACGATGCCGACGGGAACGCCGGCGTATTCGATGACTTGCTTCTTCATAAAAGATACTCCCACTGCGCCCTTGCGGCGCAGACATGGCGAATTGACTGTTTGAATCCGATAAGGGGACGAACGTCACATTCGACAGCACGGGCGGGAGAGTGCGCCCGAACGGTCATGGTCAAGCACGGACCGCCCAAGGATCGAAGCGATGACTTTGATATTCAGCATGTCACTTTCCTTAGTTGGCGTTGTGCTTGTTGAGGCTCCTGGAGGGAGCCGGTGATCCGGTGCGTTATTGTCTACAACATTAGTAGATAATAACAATTCCATCTCCAGAAACATATTCCGAAAGATGTCAAAATATCGACGATCGGTAAAATATAATTCCGTACCTGGCTGATTGCTGAGCAGACTGTATCAACCTGCGCGCGACCTCCCGTAGCGGAACGGCATCGCCGATCACCGACAAACAGATAGGAATTACCGCGAGATTCGACAATCCCCCCGAAAGCATTAAATCGTCTCGCCGCCAAATCACCCTAATGGTTAACACCCTGGCCGAAGGGGTTAGACGGCGTCTTCCAAAGCCTTTTCCAGGGCTTGGACGAAGAAATCGGCGCTATCCTGCGAAAGGCAGAGTGGCGGCTTGATCTTCAACACATTCAGGTGATCGCCGGTCGGCTGCATGATGACGCCGAGATCGAGCAGCCGGTCGCAAATGGCGGCCGTCTCTTCCGTGGCCGGCGTCAGCGTCTCGCGGTTGCGGACGAATTCGACGCCGAGATAAAGGCCCGTGCCGTGCACCGCGCCGATCAGCGCAAAGCGCTCCATCAGCGCGATCAGCCCCGCCTTCAGATGATCGCCGACCGTGCGGGCATTTTCCTGCAGGCCCTCGTCCCGGATGATGTCGAGCACGGTAAGGCCGACGACCGAGCTCACCGGGCTGCCGCCGGCCGAGGAGAAGAAATAGCCTTCCTTCTCCAGCGATTCGGCGATGTCCCTGCGGGTGATGACCGCGCCGAGCGGATGGCCGTTGCCCATGCCCTTGGCGATGGTGATGATATCCGGCACGACCTCCTGGCTCTCGAAGCTCCAGAAATGATGGCCGAGCCGGCCGTAGCCCACCTGCACCTCGTCGGCGATGCAGAGGCCGCCGCGTTCGCGCACGGCGGCATAGACCTCGGCGAGATAGCCGCGCGGCAGGGCGATGCCGCCGGCATTGCCGTAGACGGGTTCGGCGATGAAGCCGGCGAGGCCTTCGCCCCTTTCGTCGATGGCTTGCAGCAGCGTCGTGACGCCGGCCACATAGTCCGGACCCGAATGAGGACCCCGGAACGGGCCGCGATAGGTGTTGGGCGAAACGACCGGGTGCACCCAATCGGGCCGCGTCGTCAGCGCCTGCGGATTGTCGGCGATCGAGGTGGAGACCGCGTCGCTCGCCAGCGTCCAGCCATGATAGGCTTCCAGCAGGCACAGCATGTTCCTTTTGCCCGTATGGGCCCAGGCAAGCCGGATGGCGAGATCGTTGGCCTCCGAGCCGCTGTTGACGAGGAAGACGCTGTCGAGCCCCTCCGGCGCCAGCGCCGCCAGCCGCTCGGAAAACTCGGTGACGGCGGCATAGTGGAAGCGGGAATTGGTGTTCAGCCGCGACCATTGCCGCTCGATCGCCGCCGTCAGCCGCGGATGCGCATGGCCGAGCATGGTGACGTTGTTGACCATGTCGAGATAGGCGCGGCCCTCGACGTCGAAGAGGAATTCGCGCCAGCCGCGCTCGATCTGCGGCGGGGTCTGGTAATAATGCTTCTGCGGCCTGGCGAAATGTGCCGCGCGCCGGGCAAGCAGGGCGGCGCCGTCTTCGCGCGGCGCCTCGCAGGTCGGGCTCAGCAGGGCAGCGGGCGAGGGGCAGACCGCCGCCCAGCCCTCGGCCTGGTGGGCGGCGGCAAAGAGCGGCGGCACCAGCGAGGGCAAGCGGCAGAGCTGCACGCGCAGGCCGCCGACCGTGGAGGCTTCGCCGGCGATGGTGCCGATGATTGCACCCTGCTCGATGGCGGCGCCGTCTTCGAGCGCGCAGTCGATGCCGTCGAGATGCAGGCTGACCGCTTCGCTCGTCAGAACCAGATGCTGGCCGTCCCATTGGATATGCCCGGCAAAGGGCGCGGTGACCGTCGTTCCGGCAGGCAGGCAGACATCGCTGTGCAGCGCGAAATTCTGTGGCGGCGCCATGGCGAGCAGCTCGGCGCGCGACAGGCGGAATTCGCCGTAGCGCGTCGCCGCCGTGCCCGAGGCGATGGCTTCCTTGGCAAGCAGCCGCCAGTCCATGTCGGGCTTCAGCCAGTTGCCGTCTGAAAAGAGCGGGCTGGTTGCGGAGAGATCGACGGCGGCGATGGCATCGGGCGCGATATCCGGCAGCAGCGCCGACCAGCCGTCGGTGGCAAGCGGTGGGGTATCGAGGCCGGCGGCGCGAAGGATCGCCGCCTCCATCACCTCCGGATTGGCGCCGGTCGCGACATCGAAGATCTGGCGCTCGTGATCGAGATTGCCGCGCACATAGTCGTTCTCCGGATCGATGGCGAGCTGCCGTTCGCTGCTGGCGGCCAGGATCACCGCGCGGGCGACGATCAGCGGCCAGAGTGCCTTCAGCTCCGCCTCCTCAAGCGGATAAACGGCATGATAGGCGCGGACGGCGGGGAGAATGGCGAAGGGATCGCCTTCGGCATGATGCAGCAGCGAGGCGCAGGTGACGGCGAGATCGCCCACCAGCCAGCCCTGGATGATATCCCCGAAATCGATCACGCCGTCCGGGATCGGCTGTCCATGCGCATCCGGATGGCAGACGACATTGTCGTCGGTGACGTCGTGATGGACAGGCTGGACGCGAAGCGCGCCCGCGAGCGGCTGAATGCGCTTGACGGCCGCAACCATCGCCTTGGCGATGCGGTCGCGCGCCTCGTGATCGGTGATCGCCGACAGCAGCTGCACGGCGACCGGCCCGGCGCGGCGCAGATCCCATTGCAGATTGCGCTGCAGGCCGGGATGCTCGAAATCGGCAAGATCCCTGGCAAGCCTTGCCGAGAGGGCGCCGAGTGCCGAGGTCGAACCGGCGGGTAGATGCTTGCGCCGGGTCAGCGACTGGCCGGGAAGGTAGCTCAGAAGCCGGACGAGATAATCCTGCTCGCGAAGGGTTATGGTCAGAATATCCCGCCCGTTCAGCGCCGGCACGACATTGGGAACGCGCGGCGCATCCGGCTTGGCGAGCAGGTGGCGAATGGCGGCATTCTGCGCCTCCAGCTCGACCGCGTCATATTCCGCCCGGCAGATCTTCAAAACATAACTATTGTCGCCAGCGTCGATGCGATAGTTGCGATCCTGCTGGCTGCCGAGCTCGGAGAGCGTTCCGGCGAGACCGTAATGCGCCTGCAGGATTTCCGCCGCCTCCTCCGGCGTGATGTCCGGTCTTGGCAGTTGCATGCGATTGACGAGCGCGGCGTCGGTCATGGCTCCCCCCGGATGATTCATCTCGGACGACACTAACCCATTCCGTCTTAAAGAAAATTACCCAAAACAGATAGGGTGGTCGCGCAATGAGAAGGAAGATAGGTCGCGCGATGCAGCCGGCTAGGCGTTATCGCTTATTCGACCCCGATGGAATAGCTGCAGCCGGCCAGCGTCTTGCCGGGAAGAGTGTCAACGGTGAAAACCCTAAGGGAAATGCGCCTTGGCAGCGGAGGGTAAGCGTATTCGTGTTGCTCCTTGCTTGACGAGACTTCCTTCTCTCCAAGGAATTTGTCCGGCCGGTCGACCGCCGAAGTGACGCCAAGTGTTTTGGCGAGCGGATGGGGATCAGGCTCGTCGAGCACGGCCAATGGTCCGCTGGAGGTAAAGACGATCCTGTTTGTTTGCCGTCCAAACACGGTGACAGGAGCCGAAAGCTTGAACTCTTGCAAAAATGGGTTGGACGACGGCATTTCGCTGAGACCGAGCTGCTTCATAGCCGTCGCGCTGTCCGGTCCGGTCAGCCACATGGCAAAATCGTAGTAACCCGCGATATCGTAGGTTTTGCATTCGATCAGCTTGGCAAGGTCAATCTTGGAAGGGTCATCTTGCATTGTGGCTGCGTGCGATACTGGCGCGCTCAGAAGGAACGCCGCCAGCAGCAGCGTTCCATCGCGATAGATTGACATGTCCTATCCTTGATCTCCGGGACGATTCGATACCAGCGGTATCAAATCGTGCTTCAAGGCAAAAAGAAAAGGAAATTGGCGAAGTCGCGCGCGCTTCAGCCCATCCGTTCGGATGCATAGCTTCCGGGGCTTGCCGGGAAGACGATGGTGCGGTTGCCGTTGAGGAAGGTGCGGTAGTGGATATGCGCATGGAT
>NZ_JACIBC010000012.1 GCF_014195095.1 Rhizobium sp. BK602 | reverse complement strand
CAAGGACGAGGAAGCCCCGATCTTCCAGATCGCCGACTATGGCCTCGTCGCCGACCTCTTCGAGGCACTCCCAGAGCTCCAGAAGGCGCTGTGAGGCGCTTCACCCCGTCGATTGCTTCCGCTAGCACGAACCCAGGAGATCGGAAGCAGTTGACGTGAACCGTCAAAATCGTCGATTGAATGCCCGATCGTCAATCAACATGGATCCGGATACCGATAGTGACGGCGACGCGATCCGGAAACCATTCCGGCCAGCTGATTTTACCTGGTACAAGAGATGGTCCGCTTCCGCGAATATATCCTTGGGTGATTGGCCGGGCACGATGATGGCCGCCCCGACAGACGTCGCAATCCGAATGCTCTTCGTTGGCGTCGAGATCGTCCAGTTGACCCCCTTGACGATGCGGGCGGCGATGTCGGCAAGATCGTCAGCCGAGGAACAGGGATGGATGATCGCAAATTCATCCCCGCCGATACGGGCGATCATATCGGCCTCAGGCACTACCCGCGAGAGCCTGCTACCCGCGCCCCTCAGACAGTCGTCCCCTGCCAGATGTCCGAGGGTATCGTTGACGGATTTGAACCCATCGAGATCTGCCAAAAGCAGAGCCCGCGCGCTTTGGCTGCCGCCGGCGCATATCTCGTTGAAGAAGATTTCAAATTTGGTGCGAGACGCCAGTCCGGTGAGGGTATCGCGCTCCGCCAGATGACGAAGCTGCTCGACCATTATCTTCTCGGTGGTGATGTCTTGTTTTACGCCAAATATCCTTGCAGCCGCGCCGTTCGCAAATTCCACGCAGGCGGTTATTCTGATCCATCGGTTGTTACCTCTTGCTGTAACGATCTGGGCATCCATGGTGAAGCCTTCACCGGTGCGAATTGCCCTGTCGCGAACCTCGGTAAGCTGCCTGAGGCTTTCCGGCGTGTAAAGCTTGGTGATTTCATCGCGCGTTAATGGCGTTTGCGGAGCAAGATCGAAGAATTCATAGACCGTATCCGTCCAGCTCAACGTCTGATCCGGCAGACTGCATTCCCATACCCCGATCCGGGCAGCCTTGAACGATCGATCAAACAGCTCCCGCAAGCGAATGAATTCCTTGGAACCGATCGTATGAGGCTGGGGTATTTCAGTTATATTGAAAGCCATAAGGCGCCTCGCCAACAAGAACGAAGATGATCGCCAGTTCCATGAAGGCCTGCTGGATTACCACCCTCAATGGACTATCGCATAGACTTCTTACGTTCGAGTTTCCAAAGTTAAGGCTTAAATGATTGGGGCGCAACGATGAATTGTATTCAATACTTTTGATCCGAAATCCCGTAAACCAAACAGATCAGGTGGTATAAGATCCTGTTATAGAACAAACAAGGCGCCCAGATCTCGCAGCGCATGTGAATGTCCGGATTTCTCCCGGAAAATCCTTCGTGTTTCGCGTAACCGGTAACATGGAGTGAGTATTGGCGGTTGCCCGGAGGATCGCGCCGGGTGGTTTGGTGCGATGCAATTGTCGCGGAGATACCGCCCATATTGCTTTTGCGATCTGAGCAGTTCGTCGTCAATGCTGCCGTTGCGTGGTCGCGTTATCGGCACTGTCCGTTCGAGAACGAAACCTCATGCCATATCGGTATGGTTCACGGACCCAAACTGCGTTCCACGCCATACCGCGGATGCTTCGGAATGAGGAAACAGCAGCCGCAAATGCCCGATGATCTGGCCCGCGCGCGGGTCCGCCAGGCGATAAACCACCGCCTTGGTCAGGCGCCTGCCGGCGATGATCCCGGCATCGCGCAATTCGCCGATCTGCTGGGACAGCGTCGGCTGATGAACGTCGAGAATCTCCTCAAGTTCCCCCACCGTTCTTGCTCCCTCCATAAGTACGCACAGGATCGCCAGCCGAACCGGATTGGACATCGCCTTCATGAAATCGGAAGCCTCGCCGATCGCCCGACATTTCACCTTCGGCACATGCGGCTTGTGCCGAATTCCATTTCCGCCGTCTGCTTTGGTCATTCGTCTTCAGCCCCAAGATCGAAGAGAATAATTTTCTCTCTCTTTCGGAATTTTCAGCGTCGGATTTCTCGTCGCCTGCTTCGGAGTCATTCTATATATTTATATAACAACAATCAACACGGTGAACCTCTTGGCGTTCAGGATCGGCCATCATCCAAACAATCTGCACCTTCGGCTTGCATCACTCTGGCCCGGTGCCTTCGCCGGCATGAAGCCGGAATTTGTCGGCTATCTCGAAGGACGCGATACGGCCGACAGGCTGCGGCTTGGCGAATTCGACATCGGCGGAACCGGCTCTACTCCGCCCATCCTCGCAGCGGCATCGGGACTTTCGGTCACCTATGTCGCGGCTTCGTCGCCCCGCCCGGCAAACGGCGCGATCCTTGTCTCGAAGACGGCAGGCATCGACAAGATCGCCGACCTGAAGGGTAGCACGGTTGCCTTGGTCGATGGGTCATTCCTGACCTATTTCCTGGCCAAGCGGCTTGAAGAGGGCGGCTTGAAACTGACCGATATCCAGCGCCATGACATGGCACCCGTGCCATCGCGCGAAGCGCTGAAAGCCGGAACGGTCACGGCCTGGGTAGCCATGGCACCACATCTGGAGCAATCGCTCGCCAGCGGCGAGTTCCGCGTGCTCGCTTATTGCGGCGACCTCATTCCCAACCGCTCGCTGTTCTGGACCATCCGGGATCGCGGCTTGTCCAAAGAGACGATGCAGGAATTTGCCGGCGAGCTGCAGCATCTCGGCCGCGAGATCGCAGCCGATCCCGAAAAGGCCGCGGCCCTGCTTGCGGCGGGAGGGGACGAGACGGAGCGGCGAGCCTGGACGCGCGTGGTCTCCGAGCGAAATTGGCAAGCGATTGCCGCCCTGCCGGCGCTCTTGCGGGAGCAGCAGACGGAAGCCGATACGCTTTTCGGCCATGGCGATTTGCCGGCCAGACTGACGATAGACACAGCAAGCGACGAAGAGATTTTGAGATGAACGTGCTCTGGTACATGTGCGCACCGGACGGCGCCTATCCATGGAAGCCCGAGGGATCGCGCACGATCGACTACGGCTACTACAAGCAGCTCGCCCAGGCCTATGACCATCTGGGCTTCACCGGTGCGCTGTTTGCGACCGGCGCTCATGACGTCTGGCCGCTTGCCGGCGCGCTACTGCCCTACACGGAACGGATGAAATTCCTCATCGCCTTCCACCCGGGGCTCATCGCTCCGACGCTTCTGGCAAAGATGGCGGCAACCTTTCAGGAGTTCTCCAACGGCCGGCTGATGCTGAACGTCGTCTCCGGCGATGCCAAGATGCTGGGCGCCTACGGCATGACGCTGCCGCATGACGAACGCTACCTGATGGCGGACGAATACCTGACCATCTGGCATCGCTTGATGGCCGGGGAAATCGTTACGCACAAGGGCAAGTATTTCCAGACGGAAGGCGCAAAGCTCGCGCTTCCGGCCGGATCGGCCATCAAGCCGCCGCCGCTCTGGTTCGGCGGCTCCTCGGACAGCGCCATCGAGGTCGCGGCCAAGCATGTCGAAACCTACCTCTCATGGGGTGAGACGCCCGAGCAGATGGGTGAAAAAGTCAAAAAGGTGAAAGCCCGCGCCGAAGCCCATGGTCGCGAGCTCAACTATGGCATCCGTCTTTACGTCATCGTCCGCCAGACCGATGAGAAAGCTTGGGACGCGGCCGCAGACCTTTACGACCAGATGGACGACGCCGCGATCGCCGCCAACCAGCGCTTCGTCTCCAATACGGATTCCATCGGGCAACAGCGGATGAGCGCCATGCATGGCGGCATCAAGCCAGCCGATTTGCGCGACCTGGAAATCTCCCCCAACCTATGGGCCGGCATCGGCCTCGTCCGGCCGGGGCCAGGCACCGCCATCGTCGGTTCGCCGGATACGGTGGTGCGGACGCTGGAGGCCTATCGCAAGGTGGGTGTCGACACGTTCATCCTCTCCGGCATGCCGCTTCTGGAGGAGGCGTATCGTTTCGGGGAGCTCGTACTGCCGAGGCTGCCCGTCGAGCGTATGGTCCCGGAACGCAAGCATTTCACATGGTCGACGCTGTTTGATCGCGATCTCGGCGGAAAGCCTGCCCATGGTTGAAATTTCGACCGCTGATCGAAACCCACCGAACCGGGTTGGCAATGACCGGCTCCTGCGGCTTGCGACGCGCCTCGTCTCTCCGGTCGCCATCATTGCGCTCTGGCAGATCGCCAGCATGACCGGCCTGCTTTCGCCGGGCATCCTCGCGGCACCCAGCGATATCCTCGCCGCCGCGCAGCGGTTGGTCATGTCCGGGGAGCTCGTGACGGGCCTTGCGGTCTCTTTCCTGCGCGTGCTGGTCGGCTTCTCGATCGCGCTCGCCGCAGGTGTTGCCCTGGCGCTTGCGTCGGGCCTTTCCAGGCTTGGAGAAGCCGTCATCGACCCGCCGATCCAGATGCTGAAGGCCATGCCGTTTCTCGGGCTTCTGCCTCTCTTCATCCTCTGGTTCGGCATCGGCGAGGCGCCGAAAATCGGCCTCGTCGCATTCGGCGCCGTCTTCCCGATCTATCTGACGCTGCATGGCGGAATTCGCGGGATCGACAAAAAGCTGCTAGAGGCCGGTCGCACGCTTGGGCTCGGAACGCTCGGCATCATCCGTCATATCATCATTCCGGGCGCGCTGCCTTCCCTGCTCGTCGGCGTCCGCTACGGCCTCAGCGTCGCCTGGCTCAGCCTCGTCGTCGGCGAGCAGATCAATGCGTCGAGCGGTATCGGCTATATCATCACCTATGCCCGCGACTTCCTGCAGACCGATGTCATCGTCGTCTGCCTCATGGTCTACGCCATCATGGGACTGCTGACGGACGGACTTGTGCGGCTGATCGAAGCCTATGCGCTGCGCTGGCGCCCGCAGGTGGTCGCATGACGGCTCCAGTTGACATTCGCGGCCTCACGCGCTCTTTCGGCGGCCCAGCAATTCTCGACAATATCGACCTGACGATCGCCGCCGGCGAATTCGTCGTCCTTCTCGGGCGCAGCGGTTCGGGAAAGTCGACGCTGCTGCGCGTCCTCGCCGGGCTCGATGATGCTCCGGCACGTCAATTGCGACTTCCGGACCGCCGTTCCGTCGTCTTTCAGGAGCCGAGGCTCATGCCCTGGAAGACGGTCATCGACAATATCACCCTCGGCATCAGGCGCCGGGATTCACGATTGATCGCGGCGCAAGCGCTGGCGGATGTCGGCCTTTCGCATCGCCAGAATGCCTGGCCGCTCACCCTTTCCGGTGGCGAGGCACAACGCGCGGCCCTGGCGCGCGCGCTCGTGCGCGAACCGGAGCTTCTGCTGCTCGACGAACCGTTTGCAGCCCTCGATGCGCTCACGCGCCTGCGTATGCATGGGCTGGTTTTCGACCTCTGGCGCAAACACAGGCCTTCGGTCCTGCTGGTCACGCACGACATCGGAGAAGCCATCGCGCTGGCCGACCGCATCCTCGTCCTCGACGAGGGCCGCTTTACCAGGGAGATCCGTGTCTTGCTCGATCATCCGCGTCGACGCAGCGCCCCGGAAGCAAGCCGCATCGAAGCCGAACTGCTAAGCGAGCTCGGCGTCGACCCCTCGCATGCCTGACATCATCATTTTCACGCACGCCATTCTGGCAGATCGGAACAGGAACAATGATCACCAAGCGTCAATTCGTCGTCTCCATGGCTTTGACGGCCGTCCTTACAATGCTGGCGCCAGCGGCTCAGGCGGCGGATCAGGTGGTGCGCATCGGCTGGCTGCGGGGTCCCAACGACATCACGCTCGCCAAATCGCGTGGCACGCTTGAAAAAACACTGGCCGAGAAAGGCATCAAGGTGGAATGGGCCGGTCCGTTCCCGGCCGCGGCACCGGCTTTCGAAGCGCTCAACGCCGGCAGCATCGACATCACCGCCGGCAGCTCGACATCCGCCATTGCCGCGCTGGCCGCGAAGATTCCATTGGTCGTCTTTGCCTATCAGAAGATGGCTCCCGGTTCGGAAGGCATCGTCGTCGGGAAGGATTCCAGCATCAATTCGATCAAGGATCTCGCCGGCAAGAAGGTGGCCGTCAATCGTGGCGGGACGGGCGAATATCTGCTGATGCGCGGCCTTGAAACCAATGGCGTCGATGCAAAGAGCGTCGAGCGCGTCTATCTGAGCCCGAGCGACAGCGGCCCGAGCTTCAAGCAAGGGCACGTCGACGCCTGGGCGACCTGGGACCCTTTCCTGACGATCGCCGAGAAAGCCTATGACGGCAAGATCATCGCCGATGGCGGCGCCATCAGGTCGGACAATGCCGTGGTCCTCGTCGCCAGCAAGGCGTTTTCCAAAACCAAGGCGGATCAGCTGCAGCTGATCTTCGACCTGATCAAATCGGAAAACGCCTGGGCCGTCGCCAACAAGGCCGAGGCCGGCGCCATTTGGGCCAAGGAGATGAATGTGCCGGCTGATCTTGCCGAAAAGATCGGTCAGAATAATGCCGTGCCGACAAAGGCCGTCTCCGAGGCGGATGTCGCGCAGATCGGCAAGATCGCCGAATGGTACGCCAAGAGCGGCATCATTCCCGCCCTGCCGGATGTCGCATCCGGCGTCATCTCGCTCAAATAGGCAGGCCGTCCCACCGGCAACGGTCTCGAAAGCTCCCCGACAGCCCTGCCGGGGAGCTTTTTGTTTCGCATCCGGCAATATCGGCTAGGCAGCAGTCGACTCGAAGGCATTCCCCCAGGAAAACGGCGAAGGGCCCAAGACCTTAATCCTTTGGCATTCGAACCCCTGGACAAAATGTCTCAATTTCGGGGACAAAATGTTCAACTGCGACCGCGCCGCATTACGAACCAATTATTTGATTTTATTGCTTCTTTATGCATAAAATCATTCGCGGAAGCCTCCGCCTCATGCTCGACCGATGGTCTGGCAACGCGACATCAGGCAATCGGAGGAACAATGAAGCTGAGTTACGAATTGTTGGTCTTTGCCGAATGGATGGTGCGCATTGGTGCGCTCGTCGTCATACCGCAACGCCGATCTCCCTCCTCTGCCCGAGAATGGCTGCTGCTGATTTTCTTCCTGCCAATTCCCGGGCTTATTCTGTTCCTCGCCATCGGAAACGATCGCTTTCCAAAATGGCGGAAGGCCCGGTTTCGATCCCTCCGACCATTCTTCGATGCAACGGTCGATACGGTGAGGCCTTTCCTGGCGTTTGCGGATACAAAACAGCCGGTCGCCGAACTTGCGACGGCTCTGGGCCATTTCCCTGCCACGGACGGAAACAGGATTGAGCTGATCGACGATTACGATGAGGTGATCGACAAGCTTGTCGAGGACATCGATGCCTCGACATCTTTCGTCCATCTGCTGGTCTACATATTTGCCGACGACTCCGTCGGTCAGAGGATTGCCAATGCGCTCGGACGCGCGAAGGCCCGTGGCGTCGAGGTAAGGGTCATGTTCGATCCGGTCGGATCGCATCGATGGCGGCGCGGCACCTTGCAAATGCTTCAAGCCCAGGGCGTGCAGGTCCGCGAAGCTCTCCCCCTGCGCTTCATCAGGTTTCGTTCACGTGGCGACATGCGCAATCACCGGAAGCTTTTCGTCATCGATGGCAAGATCGGGTATGCCGGTTCACAGAACCTGGTTGCGAAAAACTTCCGCAAAGGGATCACCAACCACGAACTGGTCGCGCGGTCGGAAGGTCCGGTCGTGGCCGTGATGGACGCCGTTGTAAGAGGTGATTGGAGTATGGAAACGGGGGAAGTGCCTTTGAAAGGTCAGCTTCGTCCCCAACGGGCCGGGTCCGCTCAGGCCCAACTCCTGCCGAGCGGGGAGGATTATCGGCTCGAAGGATTTGAGTCCCTGCTGGTATGGCAAATTCATCAGGCTCGCGAACGGATCGTTCTGGTGACGCCATACTTCATTCCGGATGAAGATATTCTCGGCGCGTTGCGAACGGCCGTCATTCGTGGCGTGACTGTCGATATCGTCTTGTCGAAAGTGGTCGACCAGTGGCTCGTCAGACTAGCGCAGAGCTCCTATTACGAGGATCTGCTCGGCGCTGGCGTGAAGATCCATCTCTATCGCGACTATCTGTTGCATGCGAAGAATGTCGGCATCGACGGCACCCTCGCCATCGTGGGATCGAGCAATGTCGACCTGCGCTCTTTCCAGTTAAACGAGGAAGCCAGTCTGCTGCTTTACGATGCGGATTCCATTGAACGCGTCGACGCGATCCAGCGCGGTTATATGGAAAAGGCCGAGGTTCTGGATCTGGACGCGTGGAAAACACGGTCGCCGTTTCGCAAGATCGGCGAAAACGCCGCCCGTATGGTCAACTCGCTGTTTTAATGACACCCTGCGCCTCCGACCGCACGCAACGCGCCTGATATCCGGCATCGCCTGGACGTCGCGTGCGGCCGAGCTTGAACGGTTTCAGCGGCGATGTCTCTATCGATCCCAATCAGGGGCTTCACCGATAGCCTTGTCGATCAGGCGTTGATTCTGCCGGATAAATTCCTCTCGAGACAGACCGGAGGCACGCCAGGCGGCTTGAAGGTCGTTGTCCCTATCGAGCCATTGATCGCGGGTCTGATCATTGATCTTATGACGCCGGGCATCCTGTGATCCGTGCGATGCTCTGTCATGATCCTTGGACATTTTATCATCCTCCACACTACATTGGGCAGTCTCGCCCGGCTGCAATTCCGCGGGATACGTTGATCAAGATCAATCGCAGTTGGCTTCCTTTGCCCAATAGGCATCAGAAGCTTTGCAAGATAACATAAGCAAATGGCATGCCATTGCATTCATTCATATAAATCAATAGCTTACACTTCATACGCATCAGTGAAGGACAATTTGTCGAAACCAGCACGGCCAAAATGTCCTGCGGATGTGAACTCAGGGAGCCGACGTCACCCGAGGGACCGCAGGTTCACACTGCGACTATCGGATAATCGCTGGCTTCGCCGCCGCTCCCTCACCCTCAGCTCTTCGAGGAATTCTGCCGAGAGGTTTCCGACAGTTTGATCATCGTTTGTTGCGCCATGGTCGAATTGGCGATGATGATCTGCCGCTGATCGTCGGTTCTCAGGATCGTGTAGCCGAGGGAGATATCCTCCACCTCTCCCACTTCGAGGCCAGTTGGAGCCTGAATTTGCAGGCGATCGCCGCGCCGGAAGGGCTTGTAGAGAACAAGGCTGATTCCGGAAACGAGATTCCCCAACGTGGCCTGTGCAGCAAAGCCGACGATCACCGACGCCAAGCTTACGCCGGCCAGGAGGGCAGTGCCAAGCTTGTTCAAGGCGGGAATCAGGTGGGCATAAGACGTCGCCAGCAGCACCCAGATCAGCAGGATCGCAAGGTGGCTCAGAAACGAGAGGGTGATCTCGTCGACGCGGGCAGTCTGATCATGACGCAGCACGGCCTGGAGGACTTTTCGCACCAGCCAGGACAGGATCAGTCCCTGGACGATGAAGAAGCCAGCGAGCAAAAGAGCGCCCGAAATTCGATCCGGACTTAAGAATTGCATTATCGACAAAGAATGCCCCTTTGTGAATCATCCAGTGGTATCGAAATCGCCGGGAAGCCGCGTGCTTCGATTCTTGACGCAGCGCCTATCCGCGTCTGAAAAAATCTACGTCAAGCCAGGCATCGGGCTCTATCGCCGCCAGATCGCTTGGCAATCGGGCAATCCCTTCGGCCAGTGCAATCGCTGACAGGCTTGCGGAGGAGCCTTTTCCAAGGAACTCGATTCTCTGAAGACCGTCGGCCGTGTGGCCTACCGTTCGGAACGGCACGAATTCAGTCCGATCCGGCTTTTTAGGATACCCGGTTGCAGCGACCGCAGGAGACCATTTCGTCTCGAATTCGCGCATGGCCGCCATTCTGCGCAAGGCGGGTAGAACGATATATCGCAGACAGACCAGTGCGGCGTTCGGGTTTCCAGGCAGGCCAGCAAAAAGGCTGATCCCGATGCGACCGACCTTGAGCGGCTTGCCGGGCCGCATCCCGACCTTCATGACATCCAGCAAGCCGCCGCTTTCAATCACCGCAGCCGCGACATGATCCTCGTCACCCGCAGAAACACCCCCGGTGGTGATGACCGCGTCATAATTCCTCGAGGCCTTTCGGATGACATCCGTCAACATCTGCCGATCGTCCCGAACAATACCCAGGTCGTCCAACTCGATCCAGGCATGTCCGAGCAGCGTCGAACTGACAAGGATCCCGTTCGAATTATAGATCTGGCCTGCTCCAAGTGGCTCGCCCGCAGACCTCAGTTCCGATCCCGTACATAGGATCGCCACCCGAATTTTCCGGAACACGCGAATGTTCGCCACGCCGGCGCCCGCGAGAAGTGCCAAGCGCTCGGGCGTCAGAACATCGCCGGTCTGGAGCAACATCCGGCCCTTCTCGACGTCTTCCCCTGCCCTCCTGACATTCTGTCCGGGTCGAGGCCGCTCGAAAATGGTCACGGCATCTCCCTTGCGTTCGCATCGCTCCTGCATGATGACGGTATCGAAGCCGTGTGGAAGGGCCGCTCCGGTGAGAATACGCACGGCGCCTGTAGCGCCGGCTTCGGGTCGGGCAACTGTTCCGGCGGCGACCGTGCCGATGACCGGCACGGTCCAGGGACCGATGCCAATCAATTCACCGGCCTTGATCGCGTAACCGTCCATGGCTGAATTGTCGAAAGGCGGGACTGCGGTTGCAGCTATCGGTGCCTGCGCCAACACCCGGCCTGTCGCCGCCGAAAGGTCGAGGTACTCGGTTTGGGTTACGGGCGGCACCAGCGCTCTTGCTCTGGCCGCCGCCGCATCCGGACTGATCGGAGCACCATCGTCACCGGCGGAGCAGTTTGTTATATAGTTCATCAAGTCGCCATCCACACGCAACCGCCTCCACAATACCCGCGCGTCCCTCGCGCGGCTCAGCCGTCACTTTTCAAGATCAGCCGAAGCAGAAACGCGACAATTCCAAGCGATACGACGCTGGCGGCCCAGATCGCGACCATCCAGCCGAGACGCTTCCAGATCGAGGAGGTTTCAGCCTGCATCAGTGATATCCATGGACGCCGGCCTTGCCGCGGAAAACCCAATAGGCCCAGGCCGTGTAGATCAGGATGATCGGGATGATGATCATCGCCCCGACCAGCATGAACCACTGGCTCTGTGGCGGCGCGGCGGCGTCCCATATCGTTACCGATCGAGGCACGATATAGGGATAGATGCTGATGCCGAGCCCGGCAAACCCCAGCAGGAAGATCGCCAGGGCCATGACAAACGGCACCCGTTCCATGCCGCGCCTCAGGCTCCAGAAAAACAGGGCGGCGGAAATTAGAACAAGAAGCGGAACTTGCGCCGTCAGCAGCACTCCCGGCATCGCGAACCAGCGGCGCCAGTAGTCGTAAGTGAGAAAGGGAGTGGCAATGCTCACCGCAGCCAGAGAAACAAGCGTTGCGATACCGAGCCAGAACGCCAATTTGCGGGCATTGGCCAGGCTGGTGCTTTCCGTCTTCCAGACCAGCCATGAAGCCCCGAGCAGCGCATATCCGATCACCAGCGCGACACCGGTGAGGAGACTGAAAGGGCTCAGCCAATCGAGCCAACCACCGGCATAGGCCTGATTTTCGACATGGACCCCCTGCAGGATCGCACCCAGCATGATGCCTTGCGAAAACGCGGCAACCAGGGACCCGAGCGAAAAAGCGGCATCCCAGAATGCCCTGTGCCGGGGATGGCGCCAACGAAACTCGAAGGCCACGCCGCGAAACACCAATCCCAGCAGCATGGCGATGACAAGCGGATAGGTGGCGGGCAGAATGATCGCATAGGCGAGCGGGAAGGCCGCAAAGAGCGCACCGCCCCCAAGGACGAGCCACGTCTCGTTCCCGTCCCAGACGGGCGCGATCGAGTTCATTGCCTGATCGCGTTCGTCACCCACGGCAAATGTCGGGAACAATATGCCGATCCCAAGGTCAAAACCATCCATGACGACATAGGCAAAGACCGCGAAGCCGATGATCATGGCCCAGACGATAGTAAGATCCAGATATTCGGTCATGATCAATCCTCCAATGGCAGCGCGGCACCGAGACTCGGGGCGGGCGTAATCCCGGCGGCACGCTGCGGGACCTGGGGCGGCTCGCTCTCATGCGGCTCTGGCGGCTTGGACATCAGCCGCAGCAGATAGAAGATGCCGGATCCGAAGGCAAAGAAGTAAACGATCACGAACGCGAGAAGCGAAACCGCGACGGCGGGGGCGGCGAGCGGCGAATGCGAATCGGCCGTTCGCAACAGCCCGTAGACCGTGAATGGCTGGCGGCCGACCTCGGTCGTGACCCAGCCCGCGATCACGGCGACAAATCCAGCAGGCCCCATGCACACGGCGGCCCGATGCAACCACGCCCACTCATAGAGCTTTCGCTTGTAGCGGGCGAGAAGGCTCCACAAGCCGATGCCAAGCATCGCAAATCCGAGCGCCACCATGATGCGGAACGACCAGAAGATGATCGGCGCCGGCGGCCACTGGTCGCGGGGAAAGTCGTTCAATCCCTGCATCGGTGCAAAAGGATCGTGTTTGAGGATCAGCGATCCGAGATGCGGTATGGCGATCTCATAGCGTACCCGCGCCTCTTCATTGCTCGGCAGACCGAAGAGGATCAGCGGCGCTCCCTCGGCATGGGCCTCATAATGCCCTTCCATCGCGAGGATCTTGGTCGGCTGATGTTCCAGCGTATTGAGACCATGCGCGTCGCCGGCGAAAATCTGGATCGGGGTGACGATTGCCGCCATCCACATTGCCATCGAGAACATTTTCCGAGCGCCGCGATTGGAACGGTCCTTGAGCAGATGCCAGGCCCCGACGCCACCTACGACAAACGCCGTTGTCAGATAGGCCGCAAGGACCGTATGCACGAGGCGATAGGGAAAACTCGGATTGAATATGATCGCCAGCCAGGACCCCGCCGGCACGAACTGTCCGCTCGCATTGATCTCGAAGCCGGTCGGCGTGTGCATCCAACTGTTGACCGAGAGGATCCAGGTTGCCGAAATGAGGGTGCCGAGAGCCACCATGCAAGTGGCAAAGAAGTGTAACCCTTTGCCGACCTTGTTGATGCCAAAGAGCATCACTCCCAAGAAGCCGGCTTCGAGGAAAAACGCCGTGAGCACCTCGTAGGCCATCAGCGGCCCGATGACCGGGCCTGCTTTTTGAGAAAACACAGACCAGTTCGTGCCGAACTGGTAGGACATGACCACGCCGGAGACGACGCCCATGCCGAAGACGACCGCGAAGATTTTCAGCCAGTAACGGTAGAGATTGGCATAGACGCCGTCCCCCGTCCGCAGCCAGAGCGCCTCGAGCACCATGAGGAAACTCGCAAGCCCGATCGAAAAGGCTGGAAACATGAAATGGAACGAGACAGTGAATGCGAACTGGGCTCTCGCTAGAATTACCGCGTCTAGGTTCTCAAGCAACTTCCATCTCCCTGGCTAACGATCGGTTCGAAAGTGTCCTCTCCTGGTGGTTTTTATGCCGCGAGTACCCTGACCGGAATGGACTTCGCCGCCGGAGTGCCGCTGATCTTGTCGTAATATTCGAGTGGAAGAAGCGGATTGAGTTCCGGGTAATAACCGGCAACCGAACCGCGTGGCATCGGATAATCCAGCACCGTGAGACCATCGACCCGACGCTGCACGCCGTCCTCGGTGATCGTCTCCAGGGAGATGCGTGCGCCCGCTTCGATATTGCGTTGCTTCCGATCGTCCTCGTTCATGAACAGGACCATGCGGTCATTGTAGACGCCGCGATAGCGGTCGTTGTAGCTGTAGATGGTCGTGTTGAACTGATCGTGCGAGCGAACGGTCGCAAGCCTCAGCATGGCCGGGTCGGCGACCGGTGCGTTCACCTCCAGGCCGGGCAGCATCAGAAAATTCGCCTTGCCGTTTGGCGTGGGCCAGACAAGCCGGCGCGGCGGAACATCCAGGTGGAAGCCCTTTGGATTTTTGATCTTCTCGTTGAAGTCCGTGTAGATCTCGGGATAGACGGCCGCGATCTTGTCACGGATCAGATTATAGTCGTGGATATAGGTCTCCCACGGGATCTTGCTGTCGGGAAGCGTCGCCATTGCCATTCGGCATACGATCTCGACCTCCGGCTTCAGATGCTCGCTGGCCGGCGTCAGCACGCCGCGTGAGGCCGTGACGTTCGACATGGAATCCTCGATCGTCACGAACTGCTCGCCGGCCGACGTGCGTATCCATTCCGACCGGGCGATCACCGGAAGGATCAGCGCCTCCTTGCCGTGAACGAGGTGGCCGCGATTGAGCTTGGTGGTAATGCCGACCGTGAGCGCAAGCTTGCTCATGGCCGCATAGGAACGCTCGGTGTCGGGGATTGCGCGAACGAAGTTTCCGCCCATGCCGATAAAGACTTTGGCGGTCCCGTTCTCCATCGCCTCCACGGATTCGACCGTATGATGGCCGTGCTCGCGGGGCGGTTCGAAACCGAAGACGTCCCGGACGCGGTCGAGATAGTCCTGTGTCGGCTTCTCATCGATCCCGACGGTGCGATCACCCTGAACGTTCGAATGTCCGCGGATCGGCGAAATCCCGGCTCCCGGCTTTCCGAAATTTCCCTTCAGCAGCAGCAGATTTGCAACCTGCTGCAACAGGCGTGATCCGTCCTGGTGCTGGGTGAGACCCATGCCGTAACAGATCATCGTCGCACGCGAGCGGATATAAATCTCGGCGCAGCGGCGGATCTGATCTTCTTCCAGCCCGGAGGCCTTGACGAGTTCGGACCAGTCATGGGTCATGACCTCGTCACGAATGGCGTCCAGCCCAACGGTATGCTTCTCGATGAAAGCATAGTCGATAATTTTTTCGCCCTTCGCCTCGCGTTCGAAGATCACCCTCATAATGCCCTTGAGAAAGGCGAGATCGCCGCCGATCTTCATATGAACGAATTCGCTGGCGATCGGCGTCGAGCCGAATGTCGCCATCTGGATCATATCCTGCGGTTCGGTGAAGCGGATCAGCGCACGTTCCGGCATGGGATTGACGGCGACGATCGGAACGCCGCGCTTTCGCGCCTCGACCAGGTTCGTCATCATGCGCGGCGAGTTCGTGCCGGTATTCTGCCCGATGACGAAGATCGCCTCGGCATGTTCGAAATCCTCGAGGATCACCGTGCCCTTGCCGACGCCGATCGCAGGCGGCAGACCGCGGCTGGTAGGCTCGTGGCACATGTTGGAACAGTCGGGAAAATTGTTGGTGCCGAAGGCCCGGATAAAAATCGCATAGAGGAAGGCGGCCTCGTTCGGTGTGCGCCCGGAGGTGTAGAACTCCGCCTGATGGGGGCTTTCAAGCGACCTCAGATGCTTGCCGATCGTGGCGAAGGCAGCATCCCAATCGCAGGGTACGTATTTGTCGGTCGCGGCGTCGTAGCGCATCGGTTCCGTCAAACGGCCCTGCATCTCCAGCCAATAGTCCGACTGCTCCATGAGCGCGGAGACCGTATGCTGGGCGAAGAAGTCTCGCGTGACCCGGAATTTGGTCGCCTCGTGCGCCAGCGCCTTCGCGCCGTTTTCGCAGAACTCCAACGTCTTCTTGCAATCGGCATCCGGGAAGGCGCAGCTCGGACACTTGAAACCGCCGGGCTGATTCATTGCGAGCAGCGCTCGCGACCCCTTGGTGACGACACTTTGCTCGAGGAGCACCTTGGCGGTGGCGGCCGCTGCGCCCCACCCGCCGGCCGGATGATTATAGGTTTTATATTGCGCCTTACCGTCACTCATAGCCCGTGCTCCACAAGTATTTCCCATTGTCATTAGAGCACTTTATGTTATTGTTTTCCATGGACAATTTGTCCTATTTCCGCAGACAAATTGTCCGTTTTCCCGGCAGTTTCGCTCCCTAAGCCATTGACAATGCTATCTGCTCGAAATGGTACGACTTTTGCAGAAGAAACCTGGAGTGATAGGCCAGTCGAAGCAGCTTCGTCGCCCTTGCCGCGGTGATGCCTTCCCCTTCGCCACACAACGCAAATCCAAAGCCATCCAGGTGAAACATGATCGTCCGGGAAACTCCGAACCTGCTCCGTCTCTTTCTTGAGGTTCGAGGATCGGTGATCAGGCGGATCTATCCGCGTGTGCTCATTGTCATGCTGATGTCCGCTATCGTCGTGTGGGCACACACACGGCATCCCGAGCTTGTTCCGCTGGTCGACGGCGCGCCGTTTTACCTGGTCGGCCTGACGCTTTCCATCTTTCTCGGCTTTCGCAACAACGCCTGCTACGATCGCTGGTGGGAAGGACGAAAACTCTGGGGCCACCTTCTTGCATGCAGCCGCGATCTTGCCCGCCAGACCATCATTCTGCTGCAGAGTGGCGATCAGGCAGCCAAAGAGCGCGAACGGTTGATCCAATTGAACATCGCCCTCGTTGAAGATCTCGTGCGCCACCTTAGGTATGGCGACCGATTGGGCGACAGTGTCGAGACCCTGCTCTCGAGGGAAGAAAGGGTGGGTCTGCTCAAATCATTCAATTCCCCCAACTATATCCTGCAACTGATGGGAGAGTGCCTCGCCGGCCTTTCGGCAAAAGGCTATGTTACCGACATTGAATTCGGCATTCTCGACCGCACGATCTCGGAAATGAATGAGGCGATCGCCGGCTGCGAGCGTCTTCGGAACACACCTGTTCCGTTCGGTTACACGCTTCTTCTCCACAGGACCGCTTACCTCTTCTGCTTCCTCCTGCCGTTCGGTCTTGCCAATATGCTGGGGCCGATCACGCCGGTGGCCGCCGGCATCATCGCTTACACGTTTTTCGGGCTCGATGCCCTGGGAGATGAGCTGGAGATGCCATTCGGAACCATGCCCAATGACTTACCGATTGCAGCACTCGCCAAATCAATCGAGATCACCTTGCGGGAGGCTCTGGGAGAAGAAAATCTTCCCCCAATGCCCGTGCCGGTGAAATCAATTCTGCTTTGAACGTCGTGGCTCGTCTTTCAGCCGCTCGCAGCGCATTCGATCATCCGCATCGATATGCATCACGAGCGACTTTTCCACATCGCGAATGAGGCGGTATCGCCGCGCCAAAGCCAGCTCCGACAATGACGACATGACGCAATGCCGTTCATGATCGCGCCGCCTTTCGTCAGTTCCTACGCTTTCTTTTCCGCCTCAGCCTGAGAAGGCAGCAAAGCGATCGCCGCTTCGGCGGTCAGCATCCGGAAGGTGAAGCTTTCCTGGAAGTAGAGTTCGACTGTTGTCGCCGAATGGCTGAGATAGCCGATGGAGATGTCCTGGCCAAGATCGAGTTCGAAGTCCCCACCTCTGGTGGTCAGAACAAAACCGCCTTTGATCGCAGGCGCCCAGATGATCCCGCCATCGACGACCTTCTCGATGTGATGGAACACCGGATAGCCTTCGTCGCTGCCGCCGCTCGCGGCCGTATATTCTTCTTCGCCAAGAACCAGAGCATAGGGGCCCTGGACGCCGGCAAGACGCAGCTGGCTGACCGCCTTGGCAATGATGTCGGGATAGTTTTTGAGGCTCGAGGGAAGGGTCAGGGCGGGATTGCTGCTGGCCTCGCGAATTCCCTGGATACCCGCCGCGGCAAAGCCTTCGAAGATGGCGCGGTCTTCACTGAAGGCAAGCTTGCGCGCGGCCTCCTTGACCGGCGACCAGTCGGAATCCTCCGAGCCGCGCTCGACATCATCGATCGCGGATCGCGAAAGCTCGAAGGGAACGCGAAGTTCGGCGACAGCCTTGACCTCACGCAGGGAGGCCTGGACACCGGCGCCGGGGCTCTCGACCTGTTTGAGGTGCCCCGTGCCGGTAGCGGAAAATTCGGGCCCCTTCGGCCCATCGACGTCCACCACCCGACGCGCGGCCAGATGACGCTTGAGCGTCCTCTTCGCCTCTTCCTCGATCTGCTCCCAGGCCTTGTGCGAAATAGGAGCGAGTTTCCTGTGAAGATTATCCATGTCAAACCTCATCTTTTAGAGAGCCGATCCCGAGGGAGCCCTCCGGGTCTTCATTGCTGGGAGCTGAGTTCGTATTGTCGGATTGCTCTGCCGGGGCAGGTGCGGGTGATGATGACGGGGCGGCATCAGGCTCGACACTGTCAAGAAAGGTCGCCGATGGAACGAAGAAGAGGCTACCGGTAATCGCCTGGCTGACGTCCAGGAGGCGGTCATAATTCCCCGGCGGGCGGCCGACGAACATGTTGACGAGCATCTGTTCGGTGCGCGCCGGAGATCGAGCGTAGCCAATAAAATAGGTCCCGAACTCACCCTTCGCGACGTCTCCGAAGGGCATATTATCCCTGACGATGTCCAGCTCCTTACCGTTCTCCACAATGGTGGTCAGGGCATTATGCGCGTAGCTGGGTTTGACATTGTCGTCGAGCTCGATGTCCGAAAACTTTTTCCTGCCGACAATCCCTTCCTGCACCTCGACGGGAATTGCGTTCCATTTTTTCAGGTCGTGCAGATATTTTTGGACGATCACATAACTGCCGCCGGCAAAAATCGGATCCTCTTCATCGAGGATTGCCGCATCAAGAGCGGCCTGATCGACAGGATTTTCCGTGCCGTCGACGAAGCCGATCAGGTCGCGATCGTCGAAATAATTGAACCCTTGCACCTGATCCGCGCTCGCCACCGCGTCGCCCAGCCGCGACATGATATGCATCGCCAGCTCGAAACAGAGATCCATGCGCGCCGCACGGATGTGGAAGAGCACGTCACCCGGTGTGGAAACCGCGTGGTGTACGCCGTGAATCTCCTTGAAAGGATGCAGGTCTTTCGGTCTCGGCCCATCGAACAGGCGGTCCCACATATCGGACCCGAAGGCCATGACACAGGAGAGACGACCGTCAAGATCGCGAAATCCGACCGCACGAAGCAGACCGGCGAGATCCCCACACATGGAGCGCACCGCCGTCTCGCTTTCGCGGCCGGGGTTGATGGTGAGAACAAGAAAAATCGCCGCGCGCGTGAGGCGCGCGACGACAGGCTGCGGGGTTGGTTTTGTTTCGTCTGCTGCCATAATCTATCCGTTACGTCCTTTAAGTGTCGCGCCACGCCTGACTTGCGGGGCGAGGAATGACAATTGATGCGCGCAGGCCAAAGTCCTTGACCTGTAGCTTTCTACGTCAATTTGTAGGAACGCGCGCCTGTGCCGGCGAGACCGCCTCCCTCGACAATAAGATAATCCTCGCGAATAGGTTTTCCCGAAAAATAATCCTGCAAGATTTCGAGCGTGCCTGCCGCGTAACGTGCCTGGGCGGAAAGCGACGTGCCTGCGATATGCGGCGTCATGCCGTTATAGGGCATGGTTCTCCAGGGATGGTCGCGTGGCGCGGGCTGCGGGAACCAGACATCACCCGCATAGCCGGCAATGTGGCCTGAATCCATGGCTTGGACAATGGCGTCCCTATCGACCAGTTTGGCCCGCGCGGTATTGACGATGTAGGTGCCCCGCTTCATCGCCTTGAGCATTTCCGCGTCTATCAGGTGTTCTGTCGAGGGGTAGAGCGGCACTTGCAGATTGACGATATCGACGCTTTGCACCAGTGAGCGGACATCGGGGTGGAAGGTAAGGCCGAGTTCGGATTCTATCTCCGGCGAAAGCCTGTGTCGTTGCGTGTAGTGAAGGCGCAGATCGAAGGGTTTGAGCCTGCGCAGCACGGCAAGCCCGATCCTGCCGGCGCCGATCGTACCGAAATTCATTCCCTCGACATCGTAGCTGCGTGAAACGCAATCCGCTATGTTCCAGCCGCCATCGACTGCGATCTCGTGCGAGGGCAGATAGTTGCGCACCAGCGCCAGCACCATCATGACGACGTGCTCGGCTACGCTGATGCAATTCGAACCGGTGACTTCGGCGACCGTTATCCCCGCCTCTGCCGCCGCCTGCAGATCCACATGATCGGACCCTATGCCGGCTGTCACGGCAAGCTTCAATTTGGGCGCCCTCGCGATCCGCTCCCTTGTCAGATAGGCAGGCCAGAAGGGTTGTGAGATGACGATGTCCGCCTCCGGCAGACATCTCTCGAATTCGCAGTCGGGACCGTCCTTGTCCGACGTCACGATCAGCCGGTGGCCATGCTCCTCCAGATAGGGGCGCAAACCGAGAGCGCCTGACACCGATCCCAAAAGCTCACCGGGTTTGAACCCCAGCGGCCCCGCCGGCGTTGGAAGCGCTCGATCTGCCGGATAGCCGGTCAGAAGCGGCAGGCTCGTCCGGGCATAGTCAGGCGGGTATCCCGTAATCGGGTCGGGGTAGAGTACGCAGAGCACTGTTGCCATCATATGACCCTTTCTGATCCGGGTGGCGCGTTGCTTACGCGGCGGCTGCGTTCAATCGGTGGTATCGCGTCTGGCCTGGGCCATTGCCGCCGCCTTTCTCAGCCGACCGCGCTCGGCCGGCCTGACCAACGAAACGACTTTTTTGTCTGGTATGTCCCGCATGCCCTGGTTTGCGTAACGGGTGTTATACGGAATGTTATTTTTCTGCGCCTGGAGCTTAAGTTCCAGGGCATGCCGCGCGTTTTCGACCAAGGAATGATTCCTCGACATCGCGGCTCGTCGCTGGATCTCGGAATTCAGTCGCTTCAGGCTAAGAGCCAGAACGGAAGTCTTGAGCCGCGAACCGGCGTCGGAGGATTTTGGGGCCGCACCTTTCGGATCCGCCTTTCCTCGCATCTCCCGCCGTTGCTGGTTTGCCTGCGATTTGGCCCGGTCACGCATGTCTCGAAGCCGGCGCAGAAGCTTGCTCAATGCGTCGTCAGATAGTCCTTGTATCTCGGGATGGCGGGTCTGCCTGACGACTTCGCGCTCGTCGGCATTGAGCGCCCGCTCTTCCTCCTTACGGGTAACGGCCATTGCCTGTCCTCCTTCCAAATAGCGCTTCACAAAGGTCGATCGCCTTCCGGCGGCTGCCACAAGGCGATCAGTCAGAAGCTTGAATCACTCATTCTCAGGGACGGGGCGGCCGGAACGCTCCTCCTCGAGCGTCACCGCGATATCGGCGTTGGCGGAAAGCCGAACCTTATCGCCCTCGACACCTGCAACAAATCCGAGCTCGATGTAATGGTGATGACGGCCTTTATGAAAGGCGTCACCGCTGTCGCTTTTGATGAGCTTGATGCGATTGCCTTCGACGCTATCGACAGTCCCGACATGGACACCATCGGCACCGATCACTTCCATACCCTCTTTGATTTTGTGGTCCGTCACTTTTCTTCTCCTTTGCTGGCAGATTGGGAACCCAGGCCGATTGCGCCGGGCTTTACGGAATTTGCGTCCGCGACAGTTGGTCCATGGCGGGTTATTCGTCTTCGTCGTCCATGATCTTGACGGCCTTCCCATTGAAGGTGAGCCCTTCTTTCCCGACGGAGATTTTCACCGTCGAGTCATCGTGGACCTCGCCCCCGAGAAGCAGTTCGGCGAGTGGGTCCTGTACGTAGCGCTGAATAGCCCGCTTTAGCGGGCGGGCTCCGAAAGCCGGGTCCCAGCCCTTTTCGGCAAGCCAGCCCTGCGCCTTCGCGTCAAGCGACAGGCTGATTTTCCGATCGCTGAGGAGCTTCTTGAGACGACCGAACTGAATATCGACGATGCGACCCATCTCGATCTTCTGGAGGCGGTGAAACAAGATGATCGCGTCGATGCGATTGAGGAATTCCGGACGGAAATGCACACGAACCATCGCCATGACCTCGTCGCGAACCACACTGGTTTTCTCGCCCTCGGGCTGATTGACCAGATATTCGGCACCGATATTCGAGGTCATGATGATCAGCGTGTTGCGGAAGTCGACGGTTCGGCCCTGACCGTCGGTCAGGCGGCCATCGTCAAGCACCTGGAGGAGGACGTTGAAGACATCCGGATGCGCCTTCTCGATCTCGTCGAAGAGAACGACCTGGTAGGGCCGGCGGCGCACCGCTTCGGTCAATGCGCCGCCCTCGTCATACCCCACGTAACCGGGAGGAGCACCGATCAGCCTCGACACGGAATGTTTCTCCATGAATTCGGACATGTCGATGCGAACCATGGCGGTCTCGTCGTCGAAGAGAAATTCCGCCAGCGCCTTGGCAAGCTCGGTCTTGCCGACGCCGGTCGGTCCGAGGAACATGAAGGAACCGATGGGACGATTGGGGTCCTGAAGGCCGGCACGGGCACGGCGCACGGCGGTCGATACCGCGCGCACGGCCTGTGCCTGGCCGATGACACGCTCGCCGAGCTTTTCCTCCATGTGGAGCAGCTTGTCCTTTTCCCCTTCCAGCATCTTGGTAACCGGCACGCCGGTCCACCGCGATACGACCTGGGCGATGCTGTCGGCGGTTACCGTCTCGCTGATCGATGAGGTTTCCGTCGCCTCGATGGCGGCGAGCTTCTTTTCCAGCTCCGGGATCGTACTGTAGGACAGCTCGCCCGCACGCTGGAATTCGCCTTTGCGCTGCGCATTCGCCAGCTCGGTGCGATATTGTTCGAGTTCGCTCTTGATCTTCTGCGCATCGGAAAGCTTGCCCTTTTCCGCCTGCCATTTCGATGTCAGATCTGCCGATCTCTTTTCCAGCTCGACCAGTTCCTTTTCCAACGCCTGAAGGCGGGCCTTTGATCCCTTGTCATTCTCCTTCTTCAGCGCTTCCTGCTCGATCTTCAGGCGAATGACATCACGATCGATCGAATCCAGCTCTTCGGGCTTCGAATCCACCTGCATCTTCAGACGCGCGGCGGCTTCGTCGATCAGGTCGATGGCCTTGTCGGGGAGGAAGCGATCCGTGATATAGCGATTGGACAAGGTGGCGGCCGCCACCAGCGCCGCATCCGAAATCCGCACGCCGTGATGGAGCTCGTATTTCTCCTTGAGACCGCGCAGGATCGAAATCGTATCCTCCACGCTCGGCTCCGGCACGAAGACCGGCTGGAAGCGCCGCGCCAGCGCGGGGTCCTTTTCGACATGCTTGCGATACTCATCCAGCGTGGTCGCGCCGACACAATGCAATTCGCCGCGCGCCAGCGCCGGCTTCAGCAGGTTGGAGGCGTCCATGGCGCCGTCGGTCTTGCCCGCGCCGATGAGCGTGTGCATTTCGTCGATGAACAGGATGATACCGCCTTCCGCGGAGGTTACCTCCTGCAGAATGGCCTTCAGCCGCTCTTCGAATTCGCCTCTGTACTTTGCTCCGGCAATCAGAGCCCCGAGGTCGAGTGCCAGGAGCCGCTTGTTATGCAGGCTTTCGGGCACGTCGCCATTGACGATGCGAAGCGCGAGCCCCTCGACGATCGCGGTCTTGCCGACCCCCGGCTCGCCGATCAGAACGGGATTGTTCTTGGTCCGGCGCGAAAGCACCTGGACCGTGCGGCGGATCTCCTCGTCCCGGCCGATGACCGGGTCCAGTTTTCCGTCTCGCGCCGCCTTGGTCAGGTCGCGGGCATATTTCTTCAAGGCATCGTATGCATTCTCGGCCGAAGCATTGTCGGCGGTGCGCCCCTTGCGCAGCGCGCTGATTGCCGCCACGACGGCCTGGAGATTCACGCCGGTATCGGAAAGAACCTTGCCGGCATCGCTGCTGCGTTCCTCGATCAATGACTGGAACAGCCGCTCCACCGTTACGAAGCTGTCACCGGCTTTTTCCGCGATCTTTTCCGCGGCGTCGAATACGCGAGCAAGCTCGGAAGCCATATAGACCTGCCCTGCCCCAGAGCCCGAGACCTTCGGCAATTTTGCAAGGGCGTCCTCCGTCGCATTGAGAACGGTGCGCGAATTGCCACCGGCACGATCGATAAGGCCGGCGACGAGGCCTTCATTGTCATCCAGCAATACCTTCAGAAGATGCAGACTATTGAATTGCGGATTTCCGTCCCGCATGGCGAGCGACTGAGCCGACTGAATAAAGCCCTTCGCGCGGTCCGTGAATTTTTCAATGTTCATTTTGGCCACCTTCTACAACAACGGCGATTGGACGACTGAAACGAGTTGCGACGCGTTGGCGTCAGTTGCGCGCGGAGACCTCGGCGGACGCCGGCGCTCCAAAGCCGGGCGACGCCGCCAGCGCGTCGCGTAGCGCCTGCTCCTTGGTGTGATCCAGCGATGTTCTAAGGACGGTTCCGCCGGTGCCTCTGAGCTCATCCAGAACCTTGTCGGCGGTCATCTTGCGGATCAGCAGAAACAACGCCGCGTTCTCCGGCTTCAGATTTATCGCAAGTTCTCTCATGAAACCGTCATTGATGCCGTAATCGGTCAAAGCACCGCTCAGCGCGCCGGAGGCCGCACCGATGGATGCGCCAAGAAGCGGCATGAGAAAAATGGAGCCGATCAGCAGGCCCCAGAAGCCACCGGAAATGGCTCCGACAGCCGTGGTGTTCATCAACTGAATGAGCTTGATCCTGCCATTGTCCTGTTTGACGGCGATCACGGCGTCGGAAAGTTGGATCAGATATTCCTTCTGAAGGTTCACGAGCTTCTGCCTTATGGCTTCGGCTCTGTCTTCGGTCGGGTAAACGATAACGATCAGATCGGACACCACTGCCTCCCTCGTTCCAAACCATTCGACTCCAGGCACGACCTATTGAGCAACCTCCGTGCCAGATGGCAAAAACATTGAAAATCAGACACTTGATTGCGAGATGCAACGCGGACGAAGACAATGTGTCGAGCTGATCGGGACAAATTGTCTTTTCGACGGAGCCTATTCGGCTAGGCCGGTTGCGGCCCGTACAGAATTTCAAGCGCCACAAGTGCCGTCAGGATGTAGGTCCCGTTAGAGTCCATATCCTCGTCGGTGGAGAGATCGAGCTGTTTCCAGACTCCGCCCAAGTAGCCGGCCTGCCGTTCCGTAACCACCTTGTTGGCGATCTGGCCGATAAAGTCGAATTGCGCGAGATCGTAATTCAGTCCGCGACCATCCAGAAAGAGACCGTGCTGATGCAGGAGATCGGCCATGGGCATGGATGTCTCCGTCAGATAGAAAAGCAGGTCATTCGCGTTCAGCGGCTGGTCCTGTGATTGCGGGATCAGTCCGGCCTCTTCCAGTTTTTGTGCCGAGGCTTGCATATCCTTCGTCAGCTGTTCGGTTGATATGGCGGTCATTGAACACCTCCAGGGCCGGAGCAATTCCAGGAAAAGTGCGCGGAAATGCTCTGAATTTGCGTTGACAACCAGCTCGACGGATGGCCACCCATCAGATAGCTGGCGAACCGCAACAGCCACGCCGCAACAATCATGCCACGTATAGTTTTTACATTATTTTCAATAATTTATGGAAAACGACGATGCATGATACGGACAAATTGTCATGCGTGCGGGACTATTTGTCTCCATGCCGAACCGTTTTTCAGAAGACTTCTGGAAGCCAGACCGTAAAAGTGGTCCCGGTTCCGGGTTTGCTGTCGACGGAAATAGTGCCGCCCTGACGCGTCACCAGCATCTGACAGATGGAAAGGCCCAGGCCCGTGCCTCCACGATGCTTGGTCGTAAAAAACGCGTCGAAAATCCTGTTGGCGACAGCCGGCTCTATACCGCTGCCGGTATCCGCCACTTCAACCGCTACTCCCGGCGTCTGATCCACGTCGGAATCAAATGTGCGCAGAACCAGCTTGCCACCCTGAGGCATGGCGTGGAACGCGTTGACGATCAGATTGATCATGACCTGTTGAAGTTCGGTTCGCGGCATGGTGACGAGCCGGCTTGCCCTGTCCTCCCGCTCTATTGCGATGGTGGTTTTCTTCAGCAGGTGCCGCACCAGCGGCAAGGTGTCGCCAATGACATCGGCGGGATTGTATCGCTCCAGAGCACCGGCATACTCCTGGGGTTTCGAAAATTTGAGGAGATTGGTGACCATCTCGCTGATCCGCATCAATTGCTGGTCGATCAGCTTGAATTCGGCTTTGGCGTTGTCAGCCTCGTCTCCAACGATGCTCTGGATAACCTCGAGGTTGCCCTGTATCACCGCGATGGGATTGTTGATCTCATGGGCGACACCAGCGGTAATTTCGCCAATCGCCGCAAGCTTTTCCGACATGATCAGCTGTTTTGTTGTCGTCTCGAGCTGCTCGTTCGCCATCTGCAAGGCGCGCGCCCGCTCTTCGACGCGCTGGTTGAGTTCGGTGTTCCACAGCCGCAATTCCGCATCGCGCTCCTGAACCTGGTCGAGCAACCGGTCCAGTTCCGATGCGACCTGACCGATTTCGTCCCTCATTTTCGGAAGGCCGGTTCGCGCGGTAAGGTCGCCGGTTTCGACCGCGCTGATCGTCCGGGTCATGCGCTCCAGCGGTCGGAAAATGTTGGTCGTCCAGACAAGAAACAGCGGAACGGTCGCGGCGACCGCCACGCCGAAAGCAATGACGATGGCGACCAACGTCTCTCTTTTTGCATTGGTAAACGGCTTTTGAAGGAACCCGACGTAAAGCATGCCGACACGACGATTGTAGCTGTCGAGCAGTGGTTGATAGGCCGAAATATACCAGTCGTTGACGACAAAGGCCTGCTCGCGCCAGGTCTTCCCATATTTGAGGACCGCTTCGGCAACCTCCGGCGAAACGCGGGTTCCGATGGCGCGCCTTCCTTCGAAAATATTCACATTGGTACTGATCCGGACGTCCGAAAGAAACACGGTCGCGGTCCCGCGGCTGTCAACGGGCAAGCTGGCTTCGTTGTAGATCAACCTGTTGATCGTATCGATAAACGAGGTGTTCTTGTTCAGAAGCACGCCGGCAACCAATGCGCCACGTCTCCCGTCGGGCCACACCGCCACGGTGGCGGAATGAAGAACAAGACCCCGGTTTTCCTGTTGGCCGGTGAAACTCGCATCGGAACTCGACGACACAAGCGCGATCCGCGCCTGGTCCGCAAGGTCCGGTGTCAGCGCGGAAAGTTCATTCTGGTCGAATACGTCGAAACCGGCAGATGATTTGCCGTCAAGAGCCGCCTTGACGACAGGCCAGTCCCATCGAGGCGAGGGATCGGCAAGCGGACGGCTGCTGGCGATGACCTTGCCCGCGCTATCGATCAGATAGAGGAAATCCAGGCCACGATCATTGGCGGTCTCCTTCAGATAGGCATCGATGTCACCGGTAGCGACACGCCCGCCGGCGGTAAGATCCCGGAAGCGTGCGGATTGGCTGACCGCGGCAAGACGCTCTTCCGTCACCGCCAGCATTCTGTCGATGTAAAAATGGGCGATCGTCAGGTCATCATTGACCTTGGAGACGGCGAGCGCATCGAATCGCGCGTTCCAGCGGTAGATTGTAATGCCCAGCAATATGGGCAGAATGACAAGCATTGGCACGAGTGCAATTGCCAGAAGGCGATAGCGGATCGATGCCTTGCTGTTTGAAATGTCGTTCCGACGCTCATCCATTCCAGCTTACATATTTCCGGTCGATCGTTTTGCGGGAGATCCCGAGCCGTCGGGCCGCCTCCTCGCGATCGCCCCCAACCTCTCGCAGCACGGCCATGATATGACGCTTTTCGATCTCCGCCAAGCTCTGCCCGCCGGTTTGCGCAGGAACGAGGGGAGACCTCTCCGCCTCCTCGGGAAAGCTCCCGAGGATAACCGCCCTTTCGATGAAATTCCGCAATTCTCTTATATTGCCGGGCCAATCATACCGCAGGAGATAGGACCGCACCTGTTCATCGATCTCGACGGCCGGCATGCCAACCTGCTGTGCGGCTTCGCGCATGAACAGCGCCGCCAGTTCCAAAACATCGTGACCCCGGTCTTTCAGCGGCGGCAGCTGAATCTGGACGACATTGATCCGAAAATAAAGATCCGCACGGAAGGTCCCCGCCGCGACGCGCTCCTCCAGATCGGCATTTGTTGCAAAGATGAACCGGGCGTCGAAGGGCAATTCGCGCTCCGACCCGACGGGCCGGACACGTCGATCTTCAAGCACGCGCAGCAGCTTGCTCTGAAGCAGGTAGGGCATCTCCGCAATTTCATCCAGGAAGATCGTGCCGCCTTGCGCATGGAGGAATAGGCCCTCGCGCGTACGGTTGGCACCTGTAAACGCCCCCTTCAGATGGCCAAACAGTTCGCTCTCGATCATATCGGCCGGGATTGCCCCGCAATTGATCGGCACGAACAGCTTGTCGGCGCGATCAGATAGCGAGTGTATGGAACGAGCTGCCACCTCTTTGCCGGTTCCCGACGGTCCAGTCAGCAGGACAGATGTCGGGATCGGGGCAACACGGGCGATCATCGTCCGCACTTTCTCGGTTGCCGGCGACTGGCCGACAAAATTGTTTCGGAGATAGACCTGATGCGCCGGAAAATTCAGTTGATGACGCAAAACATCGTTCTCGCGCTGCAACCGGCTGCGGTCGAGACAGCGAGCAATCGAATTTAGCAATTGGTTTGATCTGAAAGGCTTGATGACGAAGTCGACGACACCGACGCGAACTGCATTTATTGCCGTGTCGAGATCGGCGTAGGCAGTCATGAGGATGACGTCAGCAAAGAAACCCGCGGCGCGTTGCTCCGCCAGCCAATCCAGGCCGTTCATGTTCGGCAATATATTGTCGAGGATCACAACATCGAAGTGCTGCTGGTCGAGCTTGCGAGACGCCTCGGCTGTATTCTCCGCCTCTTCGATGAACTTGCAGCGAGGACCAAGGATCTTCAGCAGAAAGTTTCGCATACCCGGCTCGTCATCGACGACCAGGATCGAAGCCTGAGCAAGCCATGGTCCGAATTCGGGGTTCTTGACGCGCTCCGATATGTCGTTGAGCTCGATCTCAGACATTGCCACTCCTAGATGCTGCCTTATCGACGATTGCGGGATTTCATCCGACAGAAGGCATCTTACCGCAAAGACGCCTCCAACTCATTCCAGCCAATGCTTCAGGGGCGCCCGTCGTTCAGATGGGATTGCAACTGCTCAAAGGCGCGCCGCATACCGTGCAGCTGGTCGAGCAAATGCAGGATGAGGTCGATCCCGGCATCGTTCGCACCAATCTTTTCCGTCAGTTCGCGAATGAGATGAACCCGGGCGACATCGGCCTCGGAGAAACCTGGTCCCGACGGCGTCTCCTGCGGGATGATCCATTCCTGCTCGATCCACAATTCCAACGTTTTCCCCTGCAGACCCGAATGAGTGAGGAACTCCTTCTTGGTGACGATCATGACCTGTCCTCGCGTGGGTTGAAGTCTTTTCCAGCCGCCCAGTTCGATACGAAAGTCTCAAGTTCCGGACCGGGGTTTTTGGGCAGGACAATCTTAAGCTTGACGAACTCATCGCCATATCCTCCCCCCCGTTGCGGAGCGCCCTTGCCGCGAAGGCGCAGCATTGTGCCCGTATTCGATCCTTTCGGTATCGACATGGACACGTCGCCGGTGGGTGTTGGCACCCTGATCTTGCCGCCAAGCACGGCTTCGCTAAGCGAAATCGGCAGTTCTATCGATATGTTATCACCGTCGCGCTGGAACCGGGGATCGGGAAGAACCTCGACCTGAATAAGGGCGTCGCCAGGCCCGCCCTTCCCTGCACCGGGAGCGCCCTTGCCCTTGAGACGAAGGATCTTGCCATCGGCAAGCCCAGCCGGAATGGTAACGTCCAGCGTTCCGCCGCCCGGTAGTGTCAGGCGCTTGTTGGCGCCGGCGATCGATTCGACAAAGCTGATGGGCAGCGTATAGTGCAAATCCTCACCCCGGCGGTTTGCATGACCGCGCTGACTTCGCCGGAGCAGCTCCGCGAAGGCATCGTCGGAATCCATGAAATCCGCAAAACCGGACGCATCCATATAGGGATGGCCGCCGTCGGAATGGGCGAAGTCTCTGTAATAGTGATGTTGAGGCCGTTCCGCTCCGGTTTCATCGATTTCACCGGCATCGAAGCGCTTTCGCTTTTCGGCATCGCCGAGAAGATCATAGGCGGCCGCAACCTCCTTAAACCTTTCCTCCGCGGACTTGTCGCCCGGATTCAGGTCTGGATGCAGCTTTTTTGCAAGCTTGCGATATGCGGACTGAAGATCCGCTGCAGATGCGGTCGGGCTGACGCCAAGGACCTCATAAGGATTTTTCACGTCTTACTCCGGGTATAGTTGAGCGGCCCATTTCCGATTGAAAGATCTGCCGAACACTTAAACTCCCGTCCGCGAAACTGAACAAGGACGAAAGAAGAAGCGGCATTCCTTCTCCACGAGACGATCGCTGCAAGTCCAGCCAGACGCACGACCTGTTATGGCTGGACCACGCCGCGATCGATCACGGAAAATCATCGAGGGGCGGATTGCAAGGCGCCGCCCCATAGTCTCATTTCGCTTTCTTCTCGTCGTCGTCGAGTTCGGTAAATTCCGCATCGACGACATCGTCGCCGCCTGCCGAAGACGACGCTGCCTCGGGTTGCTGGGACTGCGAATAGACCGCTTCGGCCAGTTTCATGCCTGCCTGCTGAAGCGCATTGACCTTGGCTGTGATCGCGTCGCCATCATTCCCCTTCAATGCCTCGCGAAGATCCGAGACCGCGTCTTCGATTGTGCGGCGATCGGCATCCCCGAGCTTTGCGCCGTGCTCGGCCAATGTCTTTTCCGTCTCGTGAATAAGGGCATCGCCGGCGTTCTTGGCTTCGATGGTTTCCCTACGTTTCTTATCCTCGGAGGCATGGGTTTCGGCATCCTTGACCATTCTTTCGATATCGGCCTCGGAAAGACCGCCCGAAGCCTGGATCTGGATGGTCTGTTCCTTGCCCGTCCCCTTGTCCTTTGCGGAGACGTTGACGATGCCGTTGGCATCGATATCGAAGGTCACCTCGATCTGCGGGGTGCCGCGCGGTGCCGGCGGGATTCCCATCAGGTCGAACTGGCCGAGCAGCTTGTTGTCGGCCGCCAGTTCGCGTTCGCCCTGGAAGACGCGGATCGTCACGGCGCTCTGATTGTCCTCCGCCGTCGAGAAGGTCTGGCTCTTGCGCGCGGGCACGGTCGTGTTGCGTTCGATGAGACGCGTGAAAACGCCGCCCAAGGTTTCCAGGCCGAGCGACAGAGGCGTCACGTCGAGAAGCAGAACGTCCTTGACATCGCCCTGCAACACGCCCGCCTGGATCGCAGCACCGACCGCGACAACTTCATCGGGATTCACGCCCTTATGGGGCTCCTTGCCGAAGATTTTTTCGACGACCTCCTGGATTTTCGGCATTCTGGTCATACCGCCGACCAGCACGACCTCGCTTATTTCCTTGGCGGTCAGACCGGCATCCTTCAAGGCACTGAGGCAGGGCTCGATCGTCCGCTGCACGAGATCCTCGACCAGGGATTCGAACTTGGCTCGGGTAATCTTGACCTGCAGATGCTTCGGCCCAGTCGCGTCGGCCGTGATGAAAGGAAGATTGATTTCGGTCTGCGTGGTCGTCGAAAGCTCGATCTTCGCCTTCTCGGCCGCCTCTTTCAGGCGCTGCAGGGCGAGCTTGTCGGTTTTCAAATCGATGCCCTGCTCCTTCTTGAACTCGGAGCAGAGATATTCGACAAGGCGCATGTCGAAATCCTCGCCGCCGAGGAAGGTATCGCCGTTCGTCGACTTCACCTCGAAGACGCCATCGCCAATGTCGAGGATGGAAATGTCGAACGTGCCGCCGCCGAGGTCATAAACGGCGATTTTGGCCTGCTTCTTCTTTTCGAGCCCGTATGCGAGCGCCGCGGCGGTCGGCTCGTTGATAATGCGCAGAACCTCAAGCCCTGCGATCTTGCCGGCGTCCTTGGTTGCCTGGCGCTGGGCATCGTTGAAATAGGCGGGAACCGTAATGACGGCCTGCGTCACCTTCTCCCCGAGGTTTGCCTCGGCGGTTTCCTTCATCTTCTGAAGGATGAAGGCGGAGATCTGGGACGGTGAGTATGTCTTGCCTTCTGCCTCCACCCAGGCGTCGCCATTGCCCGCCTTTACAATCTTATAAGGGACGAGGCCCTTGTCCTTCTCGACCGTAGGATCGTCGTAGCGACGACCGATGAGACGCTTCACGGCGAAGATCGTATTGGTGGGGTTGGTTACGGCTTGCCTGCGGGCGGGCTGGCCAACCAGGCGTTCGCCGTCGCTGGTGAAGGCGACGATCGAAGGCGTCGTTCGCGCGCCTTCCGAATTCTCGATGATTCGCGTGTTCTTGCCGTCCATCACAGCAACGCAGGAGTTGGTCGTACCCAGATCGATTCCGATAACTTTACTCACCGTCTTACTCCTCTGTTTCTCTTTCGGATTTGATGTTCGCGCCCCGCACAGCCATCCGTTCGGGATCACCCCTATGCCAGCTCGCGCGCGACACAATCCTTCAAGGAGCAGCGGCGGGTCGTCCGGACTGGACCCCACCGCCATGATGATATCGGGCGTCGAACTGGTACTGGAAAACAGAGAGCAACAGCTGTGCCAGTTTTCGATATTTATGAATATCAACCACTTACCGGCAATTTGTCAAATTTTTGAGACAGAATGTCCGCGGCCGGGCGGACAAATTGTCCGCGCCACATCGGGATTTTCATGGACGGCCCCGGCAAACCCGAAGATGGGTCATTGTGCGGATTGCATCTCCGACATCGTCTTGCCGCCGCAATGACCAACCATTGGCTCGGAAAACGGGTCCGCTTCCAGATCTGGCACGCCAATCAAGCGGGAATTGGCCCCTGCAAACAGGCGCTCCCGATGCGGACATTTTGTCCAAAGCACCCCTGACAGAATGTCATGAATCAAATGCGTGAAATCGACATGCAGTTGATTACATTAATATTTTATAACTGGCATAGCTGTTGCTTCAATATTCTGGCGGCGATCAGGCCGGCCGAAGCTGGGCTTCGCCAACAGTGAGAGCCGCGCCGGCGGCACGTTCAAGTGAAGGTTGGAATTGGGCTAGAGCGGAGATGTCCCATGCAAGAATATGATCTTTACATAAGCGAGAAAAAGCCTGCTATCGGTCTCTACGTGAGGGCTGGAGCAAATCTTCCAGACTTTGCGGACTCGAAGGAATGGATCTTTGACGGCATTGCCGCAGCGGATCTCCTGCCACCGAGCGTCATAGAGGGCGTGGCAACTGCCGGATATGCATTCCGCGACATGGATTAACGCCGTTCGGATGGTTGACAGGGCAGGACATGCGACATGCCCGTCTCGCCCCGAGGCCGTTTTCTATCCATTGGCTATAGGGCCGATCGCCGGATTCCTCGATCCGTCGACGCGCTGAATAAAAAGACTTCGAACGGGGCCGGCGACACCTGAGTTCGTGTCGGGTTTCGTTCCGAATGGAAGGAATGCCACTTTTTGCTTTGTCTTATAGGAGACAACCGTGTCCGCAGCGATTTCCGATCCGCGCATGCAGGGGCGGCATTCCGCCCGAACAGCTGTTTACGCCGCATTGGTGGGCAACATCGCGGTCGCAATGACGAAGCTCATCGCAGCCGCCATCACCGGTAGCGCCGCAATGTTCAGCGAGGCTGTTCACTCGGTTGTCGATTGCGGCAACGAGGGGCTTCTTCTCTACGGTTATCGGCGAGCCGTCCGAAGGCCTGACCTCGTCCATCCTCTCGGCTTTGGTCGCGAATTATATTTCTGGAGTTTCATTGTCGCCTTGCTGTTGTTTGCGCTTGGCGCCGGCGTTTCGATGTATCAGGGCATCCGGCATGCGCTGGCACCGCAGCCTATCGAGCATGCGCAAATCAGCTACATCGTGCTGGCACTTTCCTTCATGTTCGAGAGCGCGTCCTGGATTGTCGGCTGGCGGGCTTTCGCAAAGGCGCGTGGCAGCCTGGGTTTCTGGAAAGCATTTCGCCAAAGCAAGGACCCGCCCGCATTCATGGTATTGTTCGAAGACAGCGCGGCCCTGATCGGCATTGCAATCGCCACGATCGGGATCGCCGGAGCCGAAATACTGCAAATGCCGGTGCTGGACGGCGTCGCGTCGATCCTGATCGGCATTGTTTTGGGAATAACGGCGATCCTCCTGGCGATCGAGAGCAAAAGCCTGCTGATAGGAGAACGGGCGACCCCTGCCCTTGTGGCGGCCATTTGCAACATCGCCCAGAAGCAGCATGGTGTGGTGCATGCAAACAGCGCGCTGACCGCACAGCTCGCTCCCGATCAGGCGATGGTTGCGCTCAGCATAGAATTCGACCCCACCCTGTTTACGGAGCAGATCGAAGAGTGCGTGGCGACGATCGAGGAGAAGGTTCGCGCAGCCCATCCCGAAGTTGTTGCCTTGTTTGTCAAACCACAAACACTCCAGCAGTTCGAAAATGCGCGCAGAAGGCGGTTCGGTGATTATCTGTTTTCTGCGACGCCATCATAAAGGTGCGCAGCCTCGGTCTCCATCGCCACCGAGACTGTAGTTTCCCGCTTCACTTGCTTGACCGACATATTGTCCGAGTAGCCCCGGACAATATGTCCGCTTCATTTTTGAACACCCTTGCAAGCCACTGTTTTTTAACATTATTCCAACTGGCACGTTCATTGCGTGCGGTGGATGGATGAATTTCGAATGGCGAAATCGCCGTCGCCGACCCAAAGCGGGATTTGAAATCCTTGAGGCCGCTGGGCAAAGGAGATTGCAAATGACATCGATCACCGAGGTTGCCGCCGAGCGAGACGCATTTGCCAACGCACGCGGGAAGTGGGGATGGTTCCTTCTCCTCGGCGTGGCCTTCATTGCCCTTGGCGCTATCGCCGCGGGTAACCTGTTCTATGCGACGATCGCCGCCGTATTCTACGTCGGCGTCCTGATGACCGCGGCTGGAGCATTGCAAATCCTGCACGCGTTCCGCCTCCGGACATGGGGCGGCTTTTTTCTCTGGCTCCTCAGTGGCCTACTCTATGCGATAGCCGGCGCAGCCGCCTTCACTAATCCTGCGCTCGCCTCCGCGATCCTCACGCTGCTGCTTGCGCTGTTGACCTTGGCGTCCGGCATGTTTCGACTGCTCATTGGCTTTCGGGCGAAGCCGACCAAAGGCTGGGGCTGGATCATCGCCTCCGGCGTGGTGACAGCCGTGGCGGGACTTATTCTTATCGTCGGATGGCCGGTCAACAGCATCTGGCTCCTTGGATTGCTTCTGGCGATCGACCTGATGTTCCAGGGCATGACGCTGATCGGCTTTGCCTGCCAGCTCGGAACGATACCATGAGGTTCATCCCTGACCCTTGCGGCCGAGAAGCAGACCTTCGCTCCCGGCCTTCAATGACATATCGCGACAGGACATTGAGATGAACAACGAGAAACAACCTCACGGAAAACCGGCGAAGCCCGGCAAGGAGCCGCATTTGTCGACTGAATCAGCCGACGGAGGCCATAACCAGGAGGCTGGCGCAGCCGACGATCGTCCGTCCAACACGGACATCACCGAAAAACTGACAAGCCTCGAGGCAGAAAACAAAAGTCTTCAAGATCGGCTGCTGCGTGCTCTGGCGGAGACGGAAAATGTGCGACGACGGGCCGAACGCGACGTGTCCGACGCGCGGCAATATGCCGTTACTCAATTCGCCCGTGACATGACGAGGGTGGCCGACAACCTGGGACGTGCGGTCGGCAGCGTTCCGGAGGAGCTGCGCCGGGACGGCGGGCCTGTAAAAACGCTGATAGAAGGTGTCGAACTCACCGAGAAGGAGCTGTTGCGCTCCCTGGAAAAACACGGCGTCACCAAGCTCAATCCCGCTGGCGAGGCATTTGATCCGAATTTTCACGAGGCAATGTTCGAGACGGAGGATCCGAGCCTTCCTCACGGCACAGTGACGATGGTGGCCGAGCCCGGCTACGCCATAGGGGCTCGCCCGCTGCGGCCCGCAAAGGTCGCGGTTTCCCGCGGCGGCCCGCCGCGCGAACCTAGAAGCTGACTGTCTGCCGACCCCTGATATACCGCCCGTGTGACGGATACGCGGCGGACGCTATTCGACTTGATCGGACCTTGCCACCATGACCATCGGTAACAGAATCGCTCCCATCCGCTTCCTGGTCTTCGCCGCCGTGTTCCTGCTGGCGGGGGCTATCGCGGCGATATTGCACGCTGACTGGACCATCGCACTTCTCAGCGGTTTCGATATTGCAACATGCGTCTTTATCGTGAGCACCTTTCCGCTCCTCGACGACAGTCCCGAAGAGATCCGCGAGGCCGCCAAGCGCAACGATGCGAACCGCGCAGGCCTGCTGGCGATTACGGTCCTGCTTTGTCTCATCGTTTTGATCGCAATAGCGGCTCTGATCGCCAGACCCACAACCCCGCAATGGACAGAGGTCAGCTTGATCGTCCTGACGCTCATACTGTCATGGCTTTTCGCCAATACGGTGTTTGCGATGCACTACACTCATTTGTTTTATTCGCCTGACCAAGGAAGAGACCTTGGCGGTCTGGAGGTGCCCAACACGTCAGAGCCGAGCTACTGGGACATGTTCTATTTCAGCTTCACGCTGGGCATGACGTTTCAGACGTCAGATGTCACCATAACAGGGTCGCACATGCGCAAGGTTGTCTTGTTCCACTGCATGGCGGCATTCATTTTCAACATGGGCGTTCTGGCCTTTACGATCAATGCGCTGGGCAGTTTATAGGCGCCGCTGTTCAGCGGTGCGCAAAGGTCTCATCGAACGGTCGGCGACACGGATGGGGGCAGACCCGTCTCCGGTCTTTCGCGAGTTGAACAATCATCCCATCCGCATACTAGATCGTATCCAAATACGTGACGATATAAATGGCACGATTGACCCGTGAGCAAAACCAAGCCCTGACGCGCGAGAAGCTGCTGGCATCAGCCTAAGAGGTTGCCGCCCGCGACGGCGATGATGGGGTCACGTTCGTGCTGGTCAATCACAGGCCTAAGCTTCGCTTTTCGGCGGTACGATCACGAGCTGCGCCCTTCGATAGAAAGCCTCGAGTTCGCGCTCAAAGCTCTCGATCTCCAGAATAGCCCAGAGTTCATAATGATCGTAAGGTGCCGAGCCACGGCTTCGGCGCGCGGCATTTCGAAACTGACCAATATCCAATCCATAAGCTCCACTTGGTCATGTCCAACAGGAAATCCGGCTCCGTCATTTCGCTCCCGCCGCTCAGACGGTGGCAGTGCGGCTATGATCGGCCAAATCTCAAAGCAGTCGCAGAATGGAACGGTCGTCTACAGCGTGAGCGTGTCCGTCAGTTATCGAGATATCCGTTGTAGCGAAGCCAATTGACGGTAATTTTTTCAAGCAAGGACGAGACCGATCGCTCATCGCGTTTTGCCGCCTTTTCAAGAGCCGTCTTGATCTCCGGCGACAACCGAAAAGAAATGGGCATTGTTTTCTTCATATGTATTTTCTGTCTGCTCGTTGGTCTGCCGCCGACGCGGCTGCGCTCGATTCAAAGGGGGCACCGCCGGGCGGCTGCGTTAATCCGGAAGTTCGTTGCTGATTTCCTTCAATGTCTGCAGGAGAGCAAATACGACGGACGACCGACTGGAATAGTAGATCGTCTGGGCATCTCTTCGGCTGTGGACGAGACCTTTCCTGCGCAGCTTTGCCAAGTGCTGTGAAACTGCCGATTGGCTCGCGTCTACATGGGTGGCGATGGTTTTAACCGAAACCTCCTCCTGGACGAGAAGCATGAGGATCTTCAGCCGTACCGGGTTCGCCACCACGGACAACAATTCTGCACAAAGCTCGACCTTTATTTGCTTCAACCTATTCAAATCCTGTCGCTCCTCGTTTCACCTGCGCTTTCTGGTTTCAGGCGACGACATACTCAGCGATTGCCTTGTTCAGCTCCGCCACGGCCATGGCGTCCCGAGCGCTCGGCTCCGGTCGTCCGTAGAAGAACCCCTGCACCTCGCTACACCCTTCTTCGAGCACACGATTGAGATGGGCCTCCGTTTCGACGCCTTCGGCTACCGTGGTCACGCCCAGGCGCTTGCCAAGATCGGCAATGGCTCGCACAACGGCAGCCGATTCCGGCCGCTCGACGGCATCCTTGACGAAAGATCCGTCGATCTTGATCTTGTCGAAGGGGAATGCGCGGAGATGGGTGAGCGACGAATAACCGGTGCCGAAGTCGTCCAGCGCCACACGCACGCCTATGTCGCGCAGACGGCGCAAATCTCCGACACCACCATGTTCGTCATCGAGCATAGCTGTTTCCGTAACTTCGATTTCCAATCGGCCCGGCGCAAGACCTGACCGCGTCAAAGCCTCCAGAACGGCAGGTACGATCGTCCCTTTGCCGAGTTGCGCGGCCGAGATGTTGACGGCCACGCGCGCGCCATCCTCCCATCCGGCCGCATCGAGACAGGCCGTGTTCAGCACGAATTCGCCCAGTTGGTCGATCAGACCGCTTTGCTCCGCGATCGGGACGAACTCGCCGGGCGAGACCCAGCCGCGCTGCGGGTGATACCAGCGGATCAGCGCTTCGCGGGTCGTGACCCTCTTCGTGAGGGCATCGATGATCGGCTGGTAGAAAACGAACAGTCCGTTGCGCGTTTGGAGCGATGCCCGCAGCTTGGCCTGCAGGCGCACGCGCTCCTGGATCTTGCTTTCCATCTCGTCGGAAAAGACCCTGTAGGTGCCCTTGCCTGCGGCCTTGGCCGCATAAAGAGCGATATCGGCGCGTGCCAGCAGGGCCTCGCCAGTATTTCCATGCATCGGGGCGAACGCGATGCCGATCGACGCACCGATTTGAACCTGCCTGTTATGTTCAAGGACATAGGGCAACGACAGGGCATCAATGATCCGACCGGCGAGCTGTTCCAGCGCCGGTGTATGATCATGCGGGATCAGCACCGCGAATTCATCGCCACCAAGCCGGCCGATCGTCATGGCCGGATCGTTGCCAACGGTTCGCAATCGGCCCGCGACCTGTCGCAGCAACTCGTCACCGACGCGATGCCCCCTTGTGTCATTCACCAGCTTGAAGCCATCGAGATCGATGAACAAAAGGCCGGGGCCATCTCCCGGAGCGGCAAGGCTCGCCTCCATTTGCTCGTTGAAAGTGATGCGGTTGGCGAGGCCCGTCAGCGTGTCGTAATGGGCAAGCTGGCGAATGCGCTTCTCCGCCTCCACTTCCTTGGTGACGATCGCCCAGGTGAGCATGGGTCCGAGATAGGTGCCGTCACCGGCCATGATGGCAGACACTTTCAGATCCAGCACTTCCGAGCCGAGACTGATGCGGGCGTTGTGCGGCAGGTTGGCAGGATTGGCCAGCAACCTGCGCTGATGTTCCGGATGGCGATGGAAAACATCGATGGAAGTGCCGAGCAGCGCGTCTGCCTTGATCGGCAGCAGATGTTCGATCTGGCCGATCAGGTGCTTGGAGGTTTCGTTGGCATAGTTGATGTTCAATGTGTCCGGTTCGACGGTCATCACGGCAACGGGCATGTCGTCGATCATGCGCAGCAGGCGGCTTTGCGCCTCTTCTCTCCGTTGCGCTTCCGTCTGCGCATTCACCATGCGTGCGAAGTCACGATAGTTGACGTTGAGGATCACCAACATTCCGATGGAGACCAGGGCGATATTGGCTGCGGTGGCGATGAAGGTTGGCTGGCCGGTTGCGGCGAAGAAGGCGATGAATGCGCCGTTGACGATGATAGCCACGATCAGGGCCGCCGAACGCAGATGCATCAGGCTGAAGATGCAGGAAATCACCGTAATGGCCATATAGAAGGCCAGATGTGACCGGGTATAGGCGTCGCCATAAGGAAAGAGCAGGAAGGACCAGCTGGTGAAGGCGATCGCAATGCCGAAAGCCAGATAATTGATCTGCCTGAGCGCGCGTAAAGCCCTCTCCGGTGGTTGGTCGACGCGACGCGACCTCTGCCAATGCAGCACGCGTGCGACGCAAATCAAGGTGAACAGGATCGGCATCCCTATCGTCAGCCAGAGCGGTGCAACGGCAATGTGCGTGAACGCCACCGCCCAGGTGCTCGACATCAGGATGAAATACATCAACGGCATTTGCCGGGAGAACGCGCGATACTGCGCCTTCAGCAGTTCGGGATTGTCCGCCGGAACCATCATGAATTGCCGCATTCTCTCTGCAAGTTGCTTCATTGGCGAGGGTTTCCTGACTTCCTCATGACGCGATGGTCTCAATGTTATGCCGTGAGGTCATGCGCCGCGCGCAATTGCCGAACCGGCTGAACGCAAAGCTGCGCCACGACGACGTCGACAGCTGAGCGCGGCTCCTTGAAAAATTGAAACGTCGCACGAACACGCTACGCCGCTACCCGCCGCTGCTGGGAACCCGTATGTGTCTTGGGCGACACGTCCTTCGTTTGGTCGCCATCCCCCTCGCCGATGCGAAACTGGCCGATAAGCTTGAAGAGCGCTTCGGTCTCGCGAGCCAGGCTATGGCTGGCTGCGGTCGATTCTTCGACCATTGCGGCGTTCTGCTGTGTGCCCTGATCGATGATGTTAACCGCGCTATTGATTTCTTTGAGGCCGGTCGCCTGTTCGCGAGCGGCTTCAACGATGGCCGCCACGTTGATGTTGATGTCCTGCACCTGCCGCACGATCTCTTGCAGAGCGTCTCCCGTTTGTGCAACGAGGGACACTCCGGCCTCCACCTGCTGGCTGGAGGCATTGATGAGCGCCTTGATCTCCTTGGCCGCCTTTGCCGAACGCTGGGCGAGTTCACGCACCTCCTGCGCCACGACCGCAAAGCCCTTGCCGGCGTCTCCAGCGCGAGCGGCTTCGACACCTGCATTGAGGGCAAGGAGATTGGTCTGAAAGGCGATGTCGTCGATGACACCAATGATGTTGGATATCTCGTTGGATGAGCCTTCGATCGCGCTCATTGCCGTGATCGCGTCGCGAACGATCTTGCCGGATTTCTCCGCGCCCTGTTTGGTATCGGCCACAAGCCGGCCGGCTTCATCGGCCCGGCGGCTCGAATCGGCGACCATGGTCGTAATTTCTTCCAGGGATGCGGCGGTCTCCTCGACGGACGAAGCCTGCTGCTCGGTCCGCTTGGAAAGATCGTCGGCCGCCGAACGGATCTGGTTGGAACCGGCCGCGATGGCTTGCGCATTCTCTCCCACCGCGTGCATCGCGCTGCGGAGCTTCTGGGATGCCCTGTTGAAATCGGTGCGCAGCTGTTCCAGAGAGGGGATGAAGGGCTTGGACAGATGCAGCGTCAGATCGCCATCCGAAAGACTGTTCAGCGCGTCGCCAAGCATCTCGACATTTTCGACGCGACCAGTGACATCGGTTGCAAACTTCACAACCTTGAAGACTTTGCCATTCATATCGAAAATCGGATTATAGGATGCCTGGATGTAGACGCGGCGGCCATCTTTGCCGATCCGCGCGAATTCGTCCGCGATAAATTCGCCGCTCCGCAGACGGTCCCAGAACTGCTTATATTGCGGACTTTGGACATAGGCGGGATCGCAGAACATCGCATGACGACGCCCCTCGACTTCCGAAAGTTGGTAGCCAAGCGCGGAAAGAAAGTTCTCGTTGGCTGTGATGATGTCACCCGCCGTGGTGAACTCGATCACCGCCTGCGCCCGCGACAACGCTTCCAGTTTGCCCGCGTCCTCCGCGCTTTTCAGCTTCTGTGCGGTAATGTCGGTGGCGAATTTGACGACCTTATAGGGTTTGCCGCGGCGAAAAACGGGATTGTAGGAGGCTTCGATCCAGACTTCTCTGCCACCCTTGCCGATACGCTTATACTGTTTCTGATCGAACTCGCCGCGTGCCAGCTTCGCCCAGAACGCCCGGTAGTCGGCGGATTCTGCCTCGATGGGGTCAACAAAGATGCGATGATGTTGACCAATGATTTCCCGAGGTGCGTAGCCGAGCGCCTTACAGAAATTTTCGTTCGCTGCCAAAACCGTGCCATCGAGACCGAACTCGATGATGGCCTGTGATTTCTGCACGGCAGCAAGAATTGCCGCCGCATCGGACATGAGAGGGAAGGGTAATGACTTCATGACTTTTCCTCGAAAAATTGCATATATCATTGACATTACAAAGACATACACGCCGACAGGTAGCCGGAGGAGCGCGCTAAGGCTACGCTAGCCGCCCGCGTTCCGAGTTGTAATTCCACTCAGTCACAGAGATAAGCGTTACGACCCTACGCCATGTCATAGTATTTATTCGAACATATCGAATATGGCGTCCTACTTTTTCAAACAAATACGATAACCTTATCTACCACACCCCATGATCATGACGGATAAGTATTGACGATTGCCAAATAAAATTAACTATTTCTTGAGCGTACTTATCGTGAAATTGCGCAGTTTCTGATCAAATCGGAGCCAGGCCGGGGGCGGTTTCGACGTTTTGATCAGTTTTACGGCTTCAGGCCTCGCCCGCCGTCGGCTGTCTTATTTCCAGACTTAGCGCGATCTTTTCGGAAGACGTGGTCACAACGATGCCGTGGCTATTCAGCGCCGCCAGAATTGCCGAAACCGTTGCTTCTTTCATGTGTTCGTCCGTTGTTTCGTACCGTCTTATCGTTGCTGGAGAAACACCGGCTTCCGAAGCGAGCTTGTCCGCGGACCAACCCAACATCGCGCGAGCGGCACGCAACTGTTGCGGCTTGAGGATGGCCTTACCGTCGCGCAGTGAATCCAGAGCTGGTTCGCGCCACATTTCCTGTAGGCAGCCGATCCATTCTATTGGGGCGCCATTTTTCTCCCGGACGGGCGTGCATCGTGCGAGGACGACCCTATACATGTCGTCCAGATAGCGAAGACGAAAGCGTCCCTCAAAAGCTGATCCCTCAGTCAGGCAGCTCGACCATGCCATGACTATCCGCTGCCGATCATCCGGATGGATAAGGTCTGCCCAGCCGCCATTTTGACAATCGTCCTGATTTTGACCGGTAATTTCTTCCCACCCTCTGAGATCGATGAGGGCGCCAGCGACGTTCAACGCCCAGAATATCGTACGCGTCGTGTCCAGAAACGTATCAAGCCTTGCACGCTCCCGATAGAGAGCCGCCCTTACCCCTCGCTCGTTTGCCAAGTCCTGGATCAGGCCAACCAAACGCCCCGTCGTTTTGGATTGCTCCGCCGAAATGCGAACCCATCGGTAAGGACGCCTGGGCTCAATCAATCGGACCTCTCGCGAGACCGACACGTCCATCGATACGATCGAGGAGATCGAGCGGAAATCCTCGTAATCCTCGGGATGCAATATGGACATCCATCGCTGGAAGGTTACAGGTTGCCCACGCGAAAAGCCAGTAATGCGGAAGAAACCATCTGTACCACGGATCTCCCCCATCCCCTTGTCAGCATTCCAGAAGCCGATATCGATGAAACGTTCGGTGACATCGACATAGTGGCGGGATGATACGAAATTTGGTTGTGTATGCGGCATCTTCTGGTTCTGGCAAGAATGACAACCAGTTGAGCAAACGAAAAAATCTATTCTTCGAAGCGGTTCGTATCCTCGCTCTGGTCATATGAAAATCTTTTCAATGAGCTAGCATATGCGCTTGAATGAAACCATCAGGCATTCACCTGAGACGCATCGGGTTGGCTACGGGAAGAGCTGCGGAGCTGTTACATTGCCGCGATGTGGCATGGCTGGGTAACGGCAGGACAGGCGGCGACATTCGCGCCCTTGTCGTTTTGGCCGGTTGGAAGATATGTGCGCCGGCAGGTTCGCAACATCCGTTCGGGCGTATCCGGACAATGAGGCACTCCGCAAAGGAGACGACTACGCCAACGGCGGCAACGCCCGGATAAATCGAGAAGATCAACCCCACGGCCGAAAGATCTTCAGTGCTGCTCGTCGACCGCCTTGAGATACGCATCCATGATCTGGCCGCTGATATGCCTGGCTGTCTCATCCTTCGTAACGGTCGAGGCACGCGTGAGTAAAATCCTCAACTCCGTCCCGACCCGCGAAAGCGGGATCTCTTTCCGCCTAAGCTCAATCTCAGCCGTCAGGTCATCATTGGCGCGACGGGCTTCCGCGGACGACAGGGCGCTCCAGGTCCTGAATGTCTCCACCCATTGCTCTTCCAGACGCTCGTCCAATACATCTCTATATTGCCGCCCACGCTCAAGATAGGATGCGGTGGCCGCCAATTGTGCTTTTGCAAATGCGTAGTTTACCGCAGCTTCAAAAATATCTCTCTGATGATTACTGGACATGCATCGGCCTTAGTATTTCGGTGGAGGCGAAAACCAAGTGATGAGCAAACATGCGCTCCGACACAATGATCAAAATTGGTACAACCGTTAAATTGCGATGGATAGCCTCCTGTGGGGGGATAAAAGGGGGATGCTGCGATGCCAGGCTCGATGACGGTGAGCCGTTCTGACGCGCAGGCTCCGGCCATAGGGCATTCATCATACCCGATGGCCGGCCGCCGAACCGATCCCGGTTCCTTCCGATGATTCCTGACCGTATCAGGGCGTGGGCAGCGATACGCTTCCGCCATCCGGCTCCTCGCGCAGAACGCGCAGCTCGTACCAAAGTGCGTTGAGAATACCGACCGAGGCCGCCAGACCCAATCCCAGAACCCAAGCGAAATACCACATATTCTCTCTCCTATTCTTGCTCAATATGCCGAATGACCGGCCTGTTCGACGCTCTTCTCGCTCACCTTGCCCCACAGGACACGGTAGACCCAGGCGGTGTAGACAAGGATGATCGGCATGAAGATGGCCGTCGCCAGAAGCATGTTGCGCAATGTCGCGCGGCTGGACGATGCATCGAAGACGGTCAACGAGTGGCCGGGATTGGTGCTCGACGGCAGGATGACCGGGAACATCGCGAGACCGACCGTCGCGATGATCATCGCCACCGAGAGCTTCGATGCGATGAAGGTCAGGCCTTCGCGGCGCGTGCGGAAGCCCAATGCCACGAAGAAGGGACCGATGATGCCGATGGCGGGTACGAGCCAGAGGACGGGGTGGGCCGCGAAATTGGCAAGCCAGGCGCCACCATCATGCTCGACGCTTTTCAGAAGCGGGTTTGACGGACCGTCCCATTTGATGGCCGAGGTGACGCGATAGCCGCCGAGCAGGCCGAGCCAGACCAGCGCGCCGCCGCCGGCAAACAGCAGGCCGGCGACGATCCCCGCCTTGGACCCGATCGCCTTCGCACGCTCCGCGACGGTCCCTTCGGCCTTGAAGGCGAGCCAGGCCGCGCCATGCATGACGAGCATCGACAGGGAAACCATACCACAATAGAGCGCGAGCGGATTGAGCAACCCGAGAAGCGTGCCTTCGTAGATCGGACGCAAGTCCGAGGTCAGATGGAAGGGTACGCCCTGCAGCGCGTTGCCGACGGCAACGCCGAAGATCAGCGAGGGAACGGCACCCCCGACGAACAGCGCCCAGTCCCAGCGGGTACGCCAGGCTTTCTCCGGCCGCTTCGAGCGATATTTGAAGGCGACGGGCCGCAGGATGAGGGCCAGCAGCACCAGGAACATCGCAAGATAGAAGCCCGAAAAGCTCAGCGCATAGAGCGCGGGCCATGCCGCGAAAATAGCGCCGCCGCCCAGGATGAACCAGACCTGGTTGCCTTCCCAGACCGGCCCTACCGTGTTGATGGCGACGCGGCGCTCCAGATCCGTCCTTGCGACGAAGGGCAACAGCGCCCCCACGCCCATGTCGAAGCCGTCCATGACGGCAAATCCGATGAGCAACACGCCGAGCAGGATCCACCAGGTGACGCGCAGCGTTTCATAGCTGAGGAGAAATTCGATCATTGACTTGGTCCTTTCGGAGAGGAGGCTATTCGCCCGGCTGCATCGACGGCTTCGCTTCCCTGAGCGGAACCGAAGGCTTGCCCGTGATCATGTCGGCGATATCAGGCCCCTTGCGGATAGCGGCCAGCATCAGCCGGACTTCGATAACGGCAAGCACGCCATAGACGAGGGTGAAGCCCGCGATACTGAGGATGAGGTTGTAGATGCCGAGTTCCGAGGTCGCCAGGAAGGTCGGCAGCACGCCATCGATGATCCAGGGCTGGCGGCCGAATTCGGCAACGAACCATCCGAGCTCGATCGCGATCCACGGCAAGGGCATCGCAAGCACCGCCAGGCTGAACAGCCAGCGCGGGGCGCCCTGTTCCCGCATCGTGTACCAGAGCGAGGTCACGAAGAGGACGAGGAGCGCAAAGCCGCAGGCGACCATGATGCGGAAGGAAAAGAAGAGCCAGGGAACCTGCGGCACCGACGACCACGCAGCATCCTTGATCTGCTGATCGTTCGCCGTACGCGGATCTTCGACATATTGTTTCAGAAGCAGGGCATAGCCGAGATCCTGGGACTTCGCCTCAAACGTCGCACGCGCCGTTGCATCACCCGGATTCACCTTCAGCGTCTCCAGCGCATCATAGGCGCCCAGGCCATTGCGCACGCGCTCTTCCGCCTTCGCCACCAGCTGGTCGATGCCGGGAATTTCCTTGTCTATCGACCGGGTGCCGATGAGGCCCATGATCCAGGGGATATGGACGGCATAATGGGTCTCACGATCGGCAAGACTTGGAATACCGAACGCGGTGAAGGATGCCGGTGCGGGCTCGGTTTCCCACATGGCTTCGATGGCGGCGAGCTTCATCTTCTGGTTATCGGTCAAGGCGTAGCCGCTTTCGTCGCCCAGCACGATCACCGAAAGCGACGAGGCGACGCCGAAGGCCGCGGCAATCACGAAGGAGCGCTTTGCAAGCGCGACATGCCGATTGCGAAGCATGTACCAGGCGGAAACGCCAAGAACGAAAACCGCGCCGCAGACATAACCGGCCGAAACGGTGTGGACGAACTTCGCCTGCGCGACGGGATTGAACAGGACCGCCATGAAATCGGTCACTTCCATGCGCATCGTGTCGGGATTGAAGGCCGAGCCCACCGGGTTCTGCATCCAGCCATTGGCGATCAGAATCCAGAGCGCGGAGAAGTTCGTTCCCAGCGCCATCAGCCAGGTGACGGTCATATGGGCGCGTGATGACAGGCGATCCCAGCCGAAGAAGAACAGGCCCACAAAGGTCGCCTCGAGAAAGAAGGCCATCAGGCCTTCGATCGCCAGCGGGGCGCCGAAGACGTCGCCGACATAATGGGAATAATAGGCCCAGTTCATGCCGAACTGGAACTCCATGGTAATGCCCGTCGCAACGCCGAGCGCAAAGTTGATGCCGAAGAGCACGCCCCAGAATTTCGTCATGTCGCGCCAGATGGTTCGCCGCGTCATGACATAGACGGTCTCCATCATCGCGATCATGATCGATAGGCCGAGCGTCAGCGGCACGAAGAGGAAGTGGTAGAGCGCCGTCAGCGCGAACTGAAGCCGGGACAGGTCGACAAGGAGTGGGTCGAACATGGATTGATCCTTTCTTGGTCGACCTCTGTTAGCGCGAGCGATGCGTCCGTGAGTTGATCCAGATCAACCTCCGCCCGCTCGATCGATGCCAAAAGAGCGGCATGAACAAAGACAAGCCATCGACCCACTGTCCCGAATACACGCGTGCCGACATCGATAAGATCGAGGCGCTCGCGCTTGCGCGCGCCGCCGCAAGAAGCGGCTTGCGGGCGGTGTTTGCGATCCAGATCGCGCGCCTGGCGCTGCGGCTCGGCTTTTCGGCAACGGCCGCCCTGGTCGCTGGCCGCCTCGTGATGGACCAGCCGGTCGATCCCGGGCTGGCAATCCTTGCGATCGGCTTTCTGATCTGTTCCGCCATGATCGGATGGCTGGGCGACAGGATGCAGGCAGCCGCCGAAACCGTAGTCGCGACCGGATTGCGTGATGCCGCGAGAACACGGCTGAACGCCATGTCGCCGCGACAGTTGAACCAGCTGCCGGTCGGGACGCTGATCGTCGCCATGCAGCGTTATCCTGAATCCGTGGCATCCCTCGTCATCGGTCATCGCATGGCCTCGATGATGATGGCGATCGGCCCGATGGTGGCCGCCGCGATGCTCGTGCTCGTCTCCTGGCAGGCGGCGGTCCTCGTCATCTGTCTGACGCCGGTCATGATCCTGTTCTTCGCCTTGGTCGGCGATGCCATCCGGCGGCGCGCTACAATTCAGGAGCACGCCTTCGGCCGTCTTGCCGGACAATTCGCCGATCGCATCCGCGCGCTGCCGACCATTCTTGCCAATCATGCCCTTGCCGAGGAGGAAAAGAAGCTCGCCGCCCGGCTGGAGACCTATGCGCGCGAGACGATGGGCGTTCTCGGCATTGCCTTCATCAACGCCGGCATCATCGATTTCTTCGCGTCGCTGTCGATCGCCCTGCTCGCCGTCTTCCTTGGCCTTGGGCATCTCAAATTGATGATGATCCCCGGCTTTTCCGATCTCGCGCTCTGGCAGAGCCTGTTCATCCTGATGATCGCGCCGGATTATTTCGCGCCCTTCAGGCGTTTCTCGGAACAATATCATGCCAAGGCGGAAGGTCTTGCGGCGGCCGCTGCGCTCGACCGGCTGCTCAATGTCGATGTCCCCGACGCGGTGGCCATTGCCGCGCTTGACCGGCCCCGCACACCGCTTCCCGACCACGGCCTCGTCGCAATCGTCGGTCCCAGCGGCTGCGGCAAGTCGACCCTGCTGCGCCGGCTTGCCGGATTGGAACGGGAGGAGAGCCCTATTCCGCCGATCTCCGGGAGCATCGCATGGATTTCGACCGACAGCTTCATCGGCGGACGCAGCCTCCGCGAGGCGATCTGCCGGAACCTGCCGCCCATATCATCGGCAAGACTGTTCGATGCCGCAAGCGCGGTCGGATTGCTTGACGACACACTCCTGCCCGGCGGCCTCGATGCGCGATTGACGCGCGGCGGCGGCAATCTTTCCGGCGGTCAGCGGCTTCGCGTCTCCATAGCCCGTGCCATTCTATCGGGACACACAATCGTCGCGGACGAACCGACGGCCAAGCTCGACGCAACGACATCCACCCTCGTTCGGCAGGCGCTTCTCAGCATGGCGCGCTCGCGACTTGTCGTCGTTGCCACGCATGACAGGGAGCTCGCCACTGCTGCGAGGGTCACGATCGACCTTACAAGCAACCAGGAAACAGAGGTGGCAGCATGACGGGCGACCCCTTCTCTGCGAGCAGAAAATACTGGCGGCAAGCTACGCTGCTCAGCTGTTGCGCGCTGTGCTGCGGCATCCTGCTGGGAGGTGTCTCCGCCTGGTTCCTGGGGGCCGTGGCGACGGCCGGCCTGACGGCGGCGGCCGCCACCTTCAATTTCCATGTCCCCGCAGCCTTCATCCGCCTGTTTGCCATCGGCCGCACGGCAACGCGCTATGGCGAACGCCTGATCGGCCACAAGGCAGCACTTGGCGATCAGACACGCCGCCGGGTGGATCTGTTCGCCTCCATGGCGACAGCGCCTGCTGTTCGCCGAGCCGGCTGGCAGCTTGGCGACGAGGCTCGCCTTGCCGATTATCTGGATGATGTCGACGATGTCGATTATGCCCGCCTGCGCGCCCGCCTTCCCTTCCTGACCGTGACGGCGGGCCTTGCCATACTTCTCCTTTGCTCCGTCACCGTCGCACCGCTGTCGCTGCTGCCCATCCTCGTCACGCTGCTGATCGGCGCCGCGGCTGGCCGCAGAGTGGCAAAGGCTGGCTCCGTTGTCTGGAAGCGGACGCGGTTGCTGCGGCGAGACGGCGCCGAACGACTGGGCGCCGCCATGGCCTCCACCGTTTCCTTGCGCGCCGAACGCCTTTGGGACGATGAGTGTCGCTCGGCCATGGACGCCTTTTCCAAGGCCGATGGCCTCGTGCTTACCTTGCGTCGGCAGCAATCGGGCTTCGACGCGCTCGCCTCCCTCACCGGCCCGATCGCCGGGGTCAGCGTTGTCGCCGCCGCCTGGCTGGCCGGTAATCGCGGCGAGACGATGCTCCTGCCGATCGCGCTTGGATTTGCATGGCTTGCACTTGGCGAAGCCATGAATGGAGCATCCCGGATTCTGGTCGCCACCCTGCGGCGGGACGCGGCCTGGGCGGAAATCTCCCGGTGGAAACGGGATGCGGAAACCCCGGCTGCTTGCCCGGAGGCAGAAACGCCGCGCGAACTGTGGCACGAGTGCCTCCAGCGGATATCCCCATCGGGGGCGCCGATCGGCCATGTGCCGATTGCGCTGCACTTGAGACCCGGATTTCCGACGGTTGTGGCCGGCACCAGCGGCTGCGGCAAATCGAGCCTCCTGAAGCAGATCGCGGGCTGGATCGGCGAAGACATATTCGATGGACCGGACACAAGCCTGTCGGCACGACAGCGACGCGCCGGGACGACCCTCGTCCTCCACGATGCGGCAATCCTCGACGACACCGTCCGAGACAATCTTTTCGATCCCGAAGGCAGCGACGAAGCGCTGTGGCAGGCGCTGACGGCCGTCGAGCTCGATGCGCGTATCCGCGATGCCGGCGGCCTCGATGCCTGGATCAGGCAGGACATGCTGTCGCTTGGCGAGGCGCAGCGGCTCAATCTGGCACGCGCCTTCCTCGCCCGCAGCCCGGTCGTGCTGCTCGACGAGCCGACCGAACATCTCGATACGGCGCAGGGCCAGCGGATTCTCACCCGCCTTGCCGATCATCTGAGCGACCGCATCGTCGTGATCTCCACCCATCGCCCGATCCGGCTGCGCAACAGCACCACCCTGGACCTGCAAGCATGACACCTGTCCCCCACCATCGCCTGATCGACACGAAGGTTCCCCGCTACACGAGCTATCCGACAGCACCGCATTTCCATGACGGGGTCACGTCAGGGACGGTCGCCGGCTGGATCGATGCAATCGCCGCCGATGAGGCGATCTCTCTCTATCTGCATATCCCCTTCTGCGACCGGCTATGCTGGTTCTGCGCGTGCCATACGAAGCAGACGCTGCGATATGCTCCCGTCACCGATTATCTGGCGACGCTCCATCGGGAAATCGCCATGCTCGGCCGCCACCTTGCGGGCCGAGGTATCGTGCGTGCGATCCATCTCGGCGGGGGCTCGCCGACCATGATCAGGCCCGACGATCTGCAAAGCCTGTTCCAAAAATTGCATGCCACCTTCACGATCGCAGCGGATGCAAGCGTCAGCATCGAGATCGATCCGAACGATATGGACGAGGCGCGGCTGGATGCATTGGCCGGGGTCGGAACGACGCGGGCAAGCCTGGGTATCCAGGACTTCGATCCCCACGTTCAGAAGGCCATCAACCGCGAGCAAGGCTTCGAGGCGACACGCCACGTCATCGAGGGACTGCGCGCGCGGGGCGTAGGCTCCGTCAATATCGACCTGCTCTACGGCCTGCCATTTCAGACGCTGGCAACGCTTGGCAGGACCATCGACCTGTCGCTGTCGTCGCGGCCGGATCGCATTGCGATTTTCGGCTATGCCCACGTGCCATGGTTCAAGAAGCATCAGACGATGATCGATGAAGCCGCCCTGCCCGGCCCCGGGACGCGGCTCGAACAGGCGCAGAGCGCGGCAGCGCTTATCCGGCAAGCCGGGTATCATCCGATCGGCATCGATCACTTCGCCCTGCCGACGGATAGCCTTGCGGTCGCGGCGCGCGAAGGGCGTCTGACGAGAAACTTTCAGGGCTATACGGACGATCATTGCGAAACGCTCATCGGTCTCGGCCCTTCGTCGATCAGCCGGTTTCGCCAGGGCTATGCGCAAAATACGCCCTCGACCGGCCTATATGGCCGATTGATCGAAGCGGGCAGCCTCGCGGTCGTCCGCGGTATTTCCCTCTCTGCGGATGATCGCCTGCGCGGCTGGGTCATCGAGCGCCTGATGTGCGATTTTGGCTTTTCCACCGCTGCCCTGTGCGACATGTTCGGCGAGAGCGCCGAACCGATCCTGCGCGAGGCGGCCCTGCTCGCGCAGGCATCGCCGCATGTCGTCACGGAGGGAGACCGCTTCTCCATCCGGCCGGAAAGTCATCTGTTCGCCCGGTCGATCGCGGCACAGTTCGACAGCTATCTGCATCTGGAGAAGGCCCGGCATTCCGCGGCCGTCTAGCCGGTTCCGGTCGCGAGCTTTCTGGCTCCCTGTGGCGAAGGCGCCTAGTCGAGAAGATCCCGAAGCCGCTCCGCCAGCTCGCGGGCCGTATAGGGCTTTTTCAACCAGGTCCCGGACTGAGCGAGTTCTCTCCCGGCAATCGTCGGTTCCGCATAACCTGAGGTGAAGAGGATCTTGATGTCCGGCCTCGTTGCACGGACGGTGTTGGCGAGTTCGTCACCCGCCATGCCTCCGGACATGACGATATCGGTAAACAGCAAGGCAATATCGGGGTTTTCGTCCAGCCGGGCGAGCGCGTCCTTGCCGTTGGCCGCTTCGACCACCTGATAGCCGGCGTCGACAAGCCGGGATACGGCGACGCGGCGCACGCGCGGATCATCCTCGACGACGAGAATTTTCTCCGAGCCGCCCGGAATGGCCTGCTGGACCGGAAGGCCTTTTGGCCGATCGCCGGCATTGGCGTTTTCCCTTTGTGCGGCGGGGAGGAAAATGCGCACGCTCGTCCCCTGCCCGATCTCGCTGTAGAGCTGAACATGGCCGCCGGACTGCCTGGCGAAGCCATAGACCATGGACAGGCCGAGGCCGGTGCCGGCGCCAACGCCCTTGGTCGTAAAGAAGGGTTCGAAGGCGCGCTGCTTGGTGTCCGCCGACATGCCGTGGCCGGTGTCCGTCACTGCTATCAGGACGAAGTCACCCGTGCGGACCTGCGGATACATCTGCGCATAGTCGACATCGAGATGGACCCGCGAAATCTCGATCGAGAGCTTTCCGCCGCGATCCATGGCATCGCGCGCATTGAGAACAAGGTTCAGCAGCGCATTCTGCAATTGCGATGCATCGACCAGCGCCTCGTTCGCCGAACCCGCAACGACCGTACGGAATTCGATCGCCTCGCCCAGCGTCCGCCGCAGAAGATCGGAAAAACCCGCGACGAGCTGGCCGACATCGACGAGTTTCGGATTAAGCGGCTGCCGACGCCCGAAGGCCAGCAGCTGCCCCGTCAGCTTGGCGCCATCTTCGGCGGCCTCCTGCGCCTCGCGCAACAGCGGACGGAGCTTCTCGTCCTGGAGCCTGTTCTCGATCATTTCGAGGTTGCCGCTGATGACCGTGAGCAGATTGTTGAAGTCATGCGCCAGCCCGCCGGTCAGCTGCCCGATCGCTTCCATCTTTTGCGCCTGCCGCAGCTCTTCCTCGATCTTGTGCCGGCTGGTGAGATCGCGGATGAACCCGGTGAAGATGCGCCCGCCCTTGGTGATCGCCTCGCCGACGGCAAGCTCCATGGGAAACAGGGAGCCATCCTTGCGTTGTCCCGTCACCACGCGCCCGTAGCCGATGATGCGGCGTTCGCCGGTCGTCAGGTAACGCGAAATATAGCCGTCATGCGCATCGCGATCGGGCGGCGGCATCAGCACCCTCACGTTTTTGCCGCACACGTCCGCGGCCGTATAGCCGAACAGCTTTTCCGCCGCGGCACTGAAGGACGAAATCGTCCCGGCGGCGTCGATGACGACCATCGACTCCGGAACGGTGTCGAGAATCGAGCGCAGATGCGCCTCCCTCTCCGCCAGATCGTCCTGTGCTCTCTTCATGTCGCTCACATCATTGTTCGTCTGAATGATCAGCGCCTTGCCGCCAGCGTCCGGATTGACGAGCGCCCAGCGCGTCGCAACGAAAAGCGGGCGGCCGTCCTTTCCGCGATGCACGACCTCACCTTCCCATGCGCCATCGCGCCGGACGATGTCGCGGATTTCCTCAAGCGGTCTCGGAAAGCGAGTCGACAGAAGTTCGTGCACACTTCGTCCGATGGCTTCCTCGCGCGACCAGCCATAAAGAGCATGGCAGCCACCCGTCCAATGGCTGATGATACCGTCCAGACCGTGTACGATCAGATTGACCCCGTCGAGCAAGCGAGCAATTTCGTCTATCTTGTCTTCGCTCGGCACGTTGGCGACGGTCTTGCTGTTCATTGGTTCTCTTCATCTGCATTTAGTGGTGATTGCCGCCAGCGTAGGGGATTTGGATAGGCTCGTCGCCATAATATTCATCGTCCCCGGACAGTTGCACGAGCACTCCATATTTCATGACACGTACCGTGTGGCGGTCGACCGGACAGACGATCCCCCGTCGCGCCAGCCTGGTCATCGTTCTCGAAACGGTCTCGATGGTCAGCCCGAGATAGTCGGCAATGTCGAGCCGTGTCATCGGCAGCTCGACAAGGGCGCTGCTTCCGGGAAACGCCGACCCGCGCTGGACCTGTTTGCGCAGGAAGGTGCACACCCGCTCCTCGGCGCTCTTGCGCGACAGCAGCACCATCTGGTCCTGAGCCGCAGCCATTTCGTCGCAAAGATGGGAAAACATTTTGGACTGCAAATCGGGACATCTGGTGATTTCGGCCTCGAAGGCCCTGCGCGAGAGCCGGCGGATGCGGGTATCGACAATCGCCTCGGCGCTGTAGAGATAATGGCTCTTCAAGGAAACGCCGACAATGTCGCCGACATGTGCAAAGCCGGTGATGACGCGGCGGCCGTCGGAAATGATCTTGAAGATGCGCAGGCTGCCCCCGACCACCTCAAAGAGATGCTTTGCCATATCCCCCTCGAAGAACAGGGATTGGCCGGCACTCAGGCATTCGGCGGGCTGCTTTCTGAAGAGCGCCCGCAAACCGTCCGGCTCGGCGCCGAGACGCGCTGCGCTTCTGACTTCCTTGAGATGGTGAACATTGTTCGTCTGCAGCATGACCGTTCCTCTGAGCTGTCGATGGGAGCAGATGATCTGTCGCAGGTGACACCAGGATGCCGCGCATGTTAAAGACGGTGCCGTTTGGTAACAGTCTGTAACACTGGCCCAAGAAACAAAAAACAGAGCATGATGTCGTCCGAAAACCGCGTACACTTTTCGGCATCATGCTCCAGGGATACTGATCGGACGGGCGATGGCGGTACTCCATCATGAAGCACATCTCCTCGTCGTCGACGATGATCCTCGCATTCGCCAAATGTTGACGCGCTATTTCGAAGACGAAGGCTATGCGGTTTCTGCGGCTTCGGACGGAAACGAAATGCGCTTGCGCCTGCGTCAGCAGAATTTCGACGCTGTTCTCCTCGATCTCGTCCTTCCCGGCAGCGCGGATGGACTTGACCTCGCTCGCGAGCTTCGCGCCCAGTCTGATGTGCCGATCATCATGCTGACGGGTCGCGACGACGTTGTCGATCGTATTGTCGGACTGGAAATCGGCGCTGACGACTATATCGCCAAGCCCTTTCACCTTCGGGAGGTTCACGCCCGCCTGAAGTCAATTCTGCGCCGACGCCAGGCCCCTGCCCGAACGACGGAGCCGAACACCGAGGAAATCGTCGGTTTCGAGAGATGGAAGCTGAATATCAGCCGACGCCAGGTCCTCGACCCCGCAGGGCGAGATGTCGAGCTGACGACGGGCGAGTTCGACATGCTGACGGCATTCGTTCGCAACGCGGGACGCGTCCTCACCCGCGAGGTGCTCATGGACCTGACCAGAGGACGCAATCTTGAAGCGTTCGACCGCACGATCGATGCCCAGATCGTGAGGCTTCGCCGCAAGATCGAAACGGACCCCAAGAAACCGCAATTCATCAAGGCGGTGCGCGGCGTCGGCTATGTCTTCACCGCGAGACTGGACTGACAGGCCCTGGAGACAGCTTGCGGATCAGACGCAATTCCGACGACGACAATGAAGCGCTGGACGAGAAATATCGCGGTTTCGACGCGTCGGAAGCCGGTGACGAAAGCGGATTGTTTTGAATCAAGGCGCGGCAAGCTTCCCGCGACGATCATCGTCCCGGAAGAAGCGCCGGATTCACCGGCTACCCAGAGACGGATTTTAGGAGATTGCGATGTATCAACGAATAATGTGCGCGATCGGACTTGGCTCGCGCGAGGTAGCCGAACATATCCTACGCACGTCACATTCGCTCCTGGCGCCAGGCGGCGAATTGACCGTGGCACATGTCGTCGAGCGTTTCCCGACGGCGCGGGACAATCCTGATAGCTGGGCCGTATCGGTGATCGGCGAGGCTGAAGAAAAGCTCACCCTGCTGTGCAGGCGGCTCGACATACCGGCATTCATTCATGTGCGCTCGGGGCCGGCATCGCGAACATTGCTGGCCATTGCCAAGGAGAGGCACGCGGACCTGATCGTGGTTGCGGCTCACCGTTCCGATATTCTTGACCGGATTTTTGGCTCTACCGTCGATCATATCATCCGTCATGCGCATTCTTCCGTGCTGATCGACCGGATCGAAAAAGACCAATCTGACGTGACAGCGCGCTAGGTCAGGCAGGACGAGCCTGGAGCCTTGCGAGCGACTTTAAAGGCCGCCTGGCCCGGATAAGGCATCGGCATGTGTCCACCACACCCCACCACAACCCTAGATAAACACCTCCAAAGGAAAGTGTTATTCTAGGATAAGTCTGGCCGTTTCCAATTAAGTAACCTGGATATCATAATATCTCACAGGTATATCGGCAGACTATAGAATGAGTACATTAAGTTTCTTTAATAGAATACGTCATTTCATGATGGTGCGTTCGGACAATCCGGAGCTCCTGAAGGCCCAGTACCGCGCATTCACGCGCCAGGTGCCTATGATGTATCTCATACTGCTCTCCAGCACCTGGGCACTTGCCGTTACACATATGCATGTGGCGCCGCCTTGGTTGACGATTGCCGTGCCCGCCGTCTTTTCCATCGGCTGCATATTCAGGATGATATTCTGGTGGCGGACGCGCAATATCGATCCGCCGCCGAGCGTAGCCCACGCCGCGCTCGCACGAACAAACCGTCTTGCCGCTTGCATTGCCGTCGCCTTCACACTGTGGTCGTTCCTGCTCATTCCCTATGGGGATGCCTATACCCAGTCTCACGTCGCTTTCTACATGGCGATCACGGTCATCTCCTGCATCTTCTGTCTGATGTACCTTCGTTCAGCGGCTTTCGTCGTTGCGGCGATCGTGAACGGCGCTTTCATCGCATTTTTCATCTCCTCCACGCAGCCGACCTTCATCGCCATCGCGATCAACATGTTGCTGGTCTGCGTCGGCATGATCTCCATCGTCCTGACCAATTATCGCAACTTCGAGCGCATGGTGGTGTCGCAGCAACGCACGGAGGTGCTGAGCAACGAGAACTTCAAGCTCGCCAACATGGACAGCCTGACGGACCTGCCGAACCGCCGCGCCTTTTTCGCCCATCTGGAAACGGAATTGAGGACGGCCAGGGACGCCGGCACACGGCTGGGATTGGGCGTGATAGACCTCGACGGCTTCAAGCCGGTCAACGATCTCTATGGCCATTCCGTGGGAGACAGGCTGCTGATAGAGGTCGGCAAGCGTCTGTCGTCGGCCTTGAAAGCCAGCGCCGCGTTCAGGCTGGGCGGCGACGAGTTTGCCATCATAGCACCCTATATACCGGACGATGCTCAGCTTGTCATAAACGCGAACGCTATCGTCGAGCAACTTCGCGCGCCCTACCATATGCCCGAGGGAACGGTGCAAATTTCCGCGTCGATGGGCATAGCGGTCTTTCCAGACCTTGCGTCTACGCGGGAACAGCTGTTCGATCGGGCGGACTATGCGCTCTACCACGCCAAGAGGACCCGACGCAGCGAGGCGATCCTGTTCACCGCGGATCACGAGAGCCAGATCAACGCCGAAGCCCGCATCGAACACATGCTCAAGCAGACGGAGCTGGAAAGCGAGCTTTTCGTCGTGTTCCAACCGATCGTGGACATAAGCAACGAGCAAACGATCGGCTTCGAAGCCCTGGCCCGCTGGGACAATGCGGTGCTCGGACGTGTTTCGCCCGCGCAATTCATTCCCATCGCGGAACGGGCGGGTATTGTCAGTTCGCTGACGAGACCGCTGCTCAAGAAAGCACTCGCCTCGGCATCGCAATGGGAAGATCACCTGCGTCTGTCGTTCAACCTGTCCGCCCACGATCTCAATTCCTGCGAAGGCGTCTTGTCGGTGGTCGGCATCATCGAAAGCAGCGAGTTCGACGCCAGACGGCTGGACCTGGAGATTACGGAAACGGCGCTCGCGCATGATGTCGAACAGGTGAAGCGCTCGGTTGAAATGCTGCGCCATCTTGGCTGCGGCATTTCCCTGGATGATTTCGGCATCGGCTATTCCAGCCTGACGCGGCTGCATGCATTGCCGCTCACCAAGATCAAGATCGACCGCAGCTTCGTCACCTGCCTGCACGACAAGCCCGCCAGCCACAAGATCGTAAAATCCCTTCTCACGCTCAGCCGCGACATGGGGCTGGAATGCGTCGCGGAAGGGGTGGAAACGGCAGAAGAGCTTGCGGCCTTGAGACAGCTGGGAGGCACACTTGTGCAAGGCTATTTTTATTCGCCGCCGCTCAGCGCGCACGATGTCGGAAAATTCCTTTCGGAGCAGAGAGCCAAGTCGGTCATGGCGGAGCGCGAATACGATAAACTCTGAGACGCCGCGAACAGCCGCGGCCATATAGGCTGTCGTTCGCGCCACCAGGCGTGACCATGGCAGATTTGGCCGGCCGCAGAGCGCACGTTCGGCATGCACCCCGCGACGATGAAACTCGACGGCCATCCCCCGAGCTTCAGGATCATTTCATCACGTTCGCAGCCTGCGCGCTACGTCAGAGGTTCCAACCGCGTTTCACTTCGGCGTCACATCGAAGCCGAACCATTTCTGCGACAGCTTGGCGATCGTGCCGTCCGCCTTGGCCGCAGCGATCGCATCGTTGAACATGGCTTTCAGCTCGGTATCGTCCTTGCGCAGACCGACCGAGCTGCCGCGACCGAGCATGCCGCCCTGAAAACGCGGACCGGTAACCACCATCTCCTCATTGCCCGGCTTTGCCGCCGCCGTCGAAAGATAGGCCATGGATGCCATGACGAGGTCGACGCGGCCGGCCTTCAGATCGAGATCGTGCTGTTCGGTCGTCTTGTATTCGCGGATCTCGGCGACGCCCTTCAAATATTTGTCGAGGAAGGTCGCGGCGATCGATGCGGTCTGCACGCCGATCGCCTTGCCCTTGAGCAACGGCTCCAGCTCCTTCACCGCCTTGGCGGCGCCGGCCTCGTCGGTTGCCAGCGAAAAGACCTCGCCCTTCAAAGGCAGGCTGGCGAGCGCAGAGTCCTTCAGCGTCGCAAAGGTCTGGCCGGTCGTGCCGTAGGAATCGCTGAAGGCGATGACTTCCTCGCGCTTGGCGGTCGCCGACATGCCGGAAATGATCGCATCGAACTTGCCGGCATTCAACGCCGGGATCATGCCGTCGAAGGGCTGGATGATGGTCGTGCATTCGACCTTCATATGGGCGCAGAAATATTGGATCAGCTCGATTTCGTAACCGTCGAGGCTGCCGTCGGCCTTGGTGAAATTCCAGGGGCGAAACGCGCCCTCGGTCGCGATCGTCACATGCGTCCACTTCTTCTCGTCGGCGCGGACAACCGTCGAAACGGCCAGGGTGGCGATCACCATGATCGCCGTCAGAATTCCGGTCAGATATTTCATGCTCTGGTTCCCCTTGTTGATTGAGCGTGATGCGTTATTGGCTGATGAACTGACGGAAGCGCTCCGACCGCGAGTTCGAAAAGACATCCTGCGGCTTGCCGTCTTCCTCGACGACGCCCTTGTGCAGGAAAATGACGCGGCTGGAGACGTCGCGCGCGAACCCCATCTCATGCGTGACGACCAGCATGGTGCGTCCCTCCTCGGCAAGCGAGCGCATGACGCGCAGCACTTCGCCGACAAGTTCCGGATCGAGCGCGGACGTCGGCTCGTCGAACAGCATCACCTTCGGGTGCATGGCGAGCGCCCGGGCAATGGCGGCGCGCTGCTGCTGGCCGCCGGAAAGGTGGGCGGGATAGAAATTGCGCTTGTCGGCAATGCCGACCTTGGCGAGCAGGGCCTCGGCCTCCTCGATGCATTCGGCGCGCGGGCGGCGCTGAACATGGATCGGCGCCTCGATCAGGTTCTCGAGGATCGTCTTGTGGGACCAGAGATTGAAACTCTGGAACACCATGCCGAGCTGGGCACGGATACGGTCGACCTGCTTTCCATCCGCCGGGCGATGAGTGCCTCGGGCATTGCGCTGCATGCGGATGGTTTCGCCGGCGACGGTCACCTCTCCGGAATCCGGCGTTTCCAGCAGATTGATGCAGCGCAGGAACGTCGACTTTCCCGAGCCGGACGAGCCGAGAATGGAGACGACGTCGCCTTCCATCGCATTGAGGGAGATGCCCTTGAGGACCTCGACAGGCCCGAAGCTCTTGTGCATGTCGCGCACGCTGAGTGCGATGGACGTGGCCGTCATTGTGGTTCTCCTGCGGGAGCCGCCGTCGCGGCATTCTCTCGGGTGACGGGAAGAGGGGCGCGCAGATGCGGGCTCAGCCGGTATTCGGCGAATTGAATGAGACGCGTCAGCACGAAATTGATGGCGAGATAGATGGCCCCGGAGACCACGAAGACCTCGATTGCCCGATAGGTCTCCGAGATGATCTTGGCGGCGACACCCGTCACCTCCATCAGCGTGATGATCGAGGCAAGCGAGGTCGCCTTGACCATCGATATCATTTCGTTGCCGTAGCCGGGCAAGGCCTGGCGGATCGCCAGCGGCAAGACGATGCGGCGAAACATCAGGAAGCGGTGCATGCCGCAGGCGCGCGCGGCCTCGATCTGACCATGCGGGACCGAGAGCAGGCCGCCGCGAATGATCTCGCTGGCATAGGCCGCCGTATTCAAGGTCAATGCCAGCACCGCGCACCAATAGGGATCGCGCAGGAACGGCCAGAAGATGCTGTGCCTTACGGCCGGGAACTGGCCGAGGCCGTAATAGATGAGGAATATCTGCACCAACAGCGGCGTGCCGCGGAAGACGAAGACATAGAGCCGTGCGAACCAATCCAGCACGGCGATGCCGGAAAGGCGGGCAAGCGCCAATAGCAGCGCCAGAATGGCACCGAGGCAGATCGACGTCACGGCCAGCTCGATCGTCAGCGGGATTGCCGCGATCAGGCTCAGAAACGTTTCTTGAAGAAACTGCCAATCCATCAACGCCTCCTCACGCCGCGCGACAGATGCCGCTCGGCCTGCCGGATGATGAGGCTCGAAAAGGTCGAGATCACCAGGTAGATCGCGCCGGCGATCAGATAGAAATCGAAGGGAAGTCCGGTCGATCCCGCTCCGACCTGCGCCTGCCGCAGGAGTTCGGCAACGCCGGTGATCGAGACCAGCGCCGACTCCTTCAGGACGACCTGCCAGACATTGCCGAGACCGGGAAGCGCATGACGCAGGGTCAGCGGCGCAATGATACGCCGCAACCGCAGCCAGCGCGGCATGCCGCAGGCAATAGCAGCCTCGATCTCGCCGGGATGGACCGCCCTGAAGCCGCCGCGCAGCACTTCCGTGAACTGGGCACCGGAGGTGACGCCGACGGCCAGCGAGCCGGCGAGAAAGCCCGGGAAGCCGAGAAAACCTTCGGCGCCGAAAAGCTTGCCGACCGCCGTGACCACGGCACTGCCGCCGAAATAGAAGAGATAGATGACCAGCAGATCGGGGATGCCGCGCAGCACCGTCGTATAGGCATCGGCGGTGGCGCGGGCAAAGCCGTTGCCGGCGATCTTGGCCCACGCCCCGAGCGTTCCGATGCAGGCGCCGACGGCATAGCCGGCGATGGCGACAAGAATGGTCATCCACGCTCCGGCCAGAAGGGCATGCCCCCAGCCGTCCGGGCCGAAGCCGGCAAGCTCAAACAAACCCGGCTGGTTCATGATGTGCCCCTGGGAGAGCGGGTTTTGGTGGCGAGTGACATGGTTCGGCCTCGGCTAAGGGTGACGTGGGCGAAAGGCACTCAATTGGCGTCGAAGGTCGGCGTCAGATCGATCTTGCTCCACTTTTCCGAGAGCTGCTTGATCGTGCCATCCTTGGCGGCCTGCTTGATGGCGTCGTCGAACTTGGCCTTGAGGTCGGTCTCGCCCTTGCGCATGCCGAGCGCGACTTCGGTTGCCAGCATCGCACCCTTCACCAGCGGGCCGGACATCATCAGATCCTCGTTGCCGGGCTTGCCGAGTACGGAGGTTTCGTAAACGCCGCTATCGAAGCCGGCATCGATGCGCCCGGCTTTCAGATCAAGATCACGCTCGCCGGAATTCTTGTAGGCGCGCACGGTGACGTCGGAGCCGAAATAGGCGTTGATCAACTGCTCCTGGCTGGTCGACTGGACGACGCCGACGGTCTTGCCCTTGAGCGCCTTGCCGATGTCGGCCATGACCGGATCGGCCTTGGCCTTGTCGTTCAGGTTCAGCCGTTCGCCGGTCAGCGGCAGGGCCGGGACCGGACCGTCCTTCAGAAGCAGGAAGCTAGCAACGCCGCTCGCATAGGGCACGGTGAAATCGACCACCTGCTTGCGCTTCTCGTTGATGCCGAGCGTCATCACCAGATCGAACTTGCCGGCATTGAGGCTCGGGATCATCGCATTCCATTCGCCGGCAATCAGTTCGCAATCGACCTTGGCGCGCTTGCAGAGGTCGTTGATGAGGTCGACGTCGAAGCCGGCGAGCTTGCCGCTGGAATCCATGAGGTTCCAGGGCGGAAAGGCGCCCTCGATACCGACTTTGACATGTGTCCAGTCTTTCGCGCCGGCTGCAAGCGGCGCCAGAAAGGCAATGGCGCCGAAAACGGCGGCAAACAGATTTCTATTCTTCATTTTCAGTTCCCTTTTTTTCGGCCACGCGGTGACCGTTTGTTTGATCCGGACGATGGCGGCGTCAGTCCTCCAGCGCCGCGCGCAATGCCGTATTGGCCTCCCTCAGCGCATGGGCGACGCGATTTCTCACCTGGCGGGCATGGACGGCGTAGAAAGCCGTCTCTTGTGATCCCAGAGGTAGCGAAGCCAGCGCACGCAAGCCTTCCAGAGACGGCCAGGCCGGATGCGAAAGGGCGGAATCATGATGGAAGCGTTCGCCGCTCGTGTAGTTCAGCGGCACGAGATGACGTCCCGCGCGCATCAGCGCGCCATTGATGCGAGCCGTCCTTTCAGGCGCCACATCACCCGCCTCCAATATGGCCTTGGCGTTGCTACGCAGCTCGTCGATTGCGTTCGCAAGACCCGCGATGTCGATGCGGCCGGCAAGTTCCGTTTGCAGCTGCGCCACCTGCCTGCCGAGAGCATCCGCGTAAACGGTGTAATCCAATGGCAGGACCGGCGCCGTCAGCAACCGCCAGAGAACCTCCAGCACGATCCGCGTATCCCGGCTCAGATTGTCGGGATCGATATGCTCGGCCGTGTCATGCGGCGTGTGCCACCACCAGCCGAGCGCCGTCAGCATCTTGACGGGACCAGGCGGCTGATGGCTGAGGCTGCCGAACATGGAGGGGATGCCGACACCCCAGAAGGATTGATCCGCCGCTCGGCCATGACGCCTGCCGGCATGCTTTTGCCCGGTCAGCCGCTCGACCACATCGGCGGCCAGTGGCTTCAGCTCATCGATGACGCCGGAATTGGTAAGAACGGTCGCGCCCTCGCCACCGGTGGAATCGACATTGACGTGAACAGCGCAGCGGCGGTCCAGCTCGTCGAAATATTCGTCGGCATACCAGGCCGAGCCGGAATAGCGACCGTGCGAATGGCCCGACCAGAAGCAGACGTGCAGGCCGCGTTGCCAATCGCTTGCGTGAAGGGCAAGCAGGCGTGCCGCCTCCAGCATGGTCGCGTTGGCGCCGCCATTGTCCATGACGCCGAAATGCCAGGTGTCGTGATGACCCGAAAACAGCACGAAGGGAGCCTCGGCATCGCCGGTCGGCTGAAGCTCGGCGACCAGAAGCGGCGTCTTGCGCCATCCGGTATCGACCTGTGCCGCCAGCGTTGCCCGCACCGTTTCGCCCCGCGCAAGCCTTTCGCGCAGGCGCACGCCATCGTCCCTGGCAATGGTGCAGATGACCGTCTTCGGGAGTTGAGAGCGCGTATGCTGCGACGGGCTGCCCCAGACCGGCGACACGCACATTTCGTAGAGATGCTCGTTCGGGCTGACATGAAGCTCGCCGAGTGCGCCGGCCGCACTTGCAAGTGCTGCCACTTCCTCGGTCGCAATTCCATCGACCAGAACGATCTTGCCGGCTAGGTCCTTGCCTGCGAAATCGGCTTCCGTCCCCTCGCCGACATAGGCAAGGTCACCGCTGATACCCGCCGCCGCAGTCGAAACCGACATCGAATGGGTAATGCAACGAAGGCTTTCGCCTTCGATCTCGACCTTTGCCGCACCGGGCAGGCTGATGAAGGCATCATGCGACAGCAGCTGCGTGCGATATCCATAGCTGTCCATCTGCGCTTGCAGATAGTGAAAGCTCGCAAGCTCCTCCGGCGTTCCGGACAATTTCACCCGGCGGGCGAATTCGCGGATATGTGCCATCAGGTGGTCGCGATCGGGCTGCAAGGCCGGATCAGGCATGGGCCTTCTCCGGCAACGGCGGCTCGACGTCATCCGGGATCGGATTGACGAAAGGCGTTCCTTCAAGGCGTGCCTTGTGATCGGCCTTGGCGGCCTCGATCAGCCTGGGATTGCGGATGAGATCGGCGGCCGTGCTCGCCATCACCTTGGCGGCATGTTCGGTTCCCTTATGCGCAACCGGCAGCTTGCCTTGGGCGACCAGCTGCCAGGAATGCCCGGGCGTGCCGATGGCATAGGTGGCACCGCGCATCTGCACGGTCGGCACAACCCAGCTGACGGTTCCGACATCGGTGGAGCCGACCAGCGTACCGTCGCCGGCGTTCAGCGGGAAAATCTCCTCGCAAAGCGGCTGGTCCTTCCTCGGCTTCAGGGCGAAACGGCCATAGGAGGCTGCGATATCCTCGGTATTGAAGGTCTGCTGGAACTTGCGGGCCGTTTCCCGGTCCGCATCATCAAATTGTGGGGGGCCAAGCCGCTGCAGATGCGAGAACATGCATTCCTCGAGCGGCGTGTTGCCGACGAGATTGGCGTCGCCGCTGATGATCTCGCTGCGAACAGTCGTCTCGGTCATCAGGGCTGCGCCTTCGGCGACCTTCTTGACGCGGGCAACCAGGGAGAGGAGCTCCGGCAAGCTTCTGGCCCTGACGAGATAGCGCACGGTGGCGCGCGCCTGCACGACGTTGGGCGCCGCGCCACCCGCATCCGTGATGGCATAGTGGATGCGCGCGGACGAAGGCATGTGCTCGCGCATGTAATTGACGCCGACATTCATCAGCTCCACCGCATCGAGAGCGCTGCGGCCGAGATGAGGCGTGGCGGAGGCATGCGAGGCGCGGCCGGAGAAATGGAAGTTGATTTCGTTGCAGGCAAGCGAGATCGGATTGTTGACGCCGGCAAAGGCGGCCGGATGCCAGGAGATCGCGATATCGACATCGTCGAAAACGCCGGCCCGAACCATGAAGCCCTTCGAAGAGCCGCCTTCCTCGGCGGGGCAACCATAGTAGCGTACCCGCCCCTGCAAGCCGTTTTCGGCAAGGAAATCCTTGACGGCGGCGGCAGCGAGCATCGATCCGGCACCGAGCATATTGTGACCGCAGCCATGACCATTGCCGCCGTCGACCAGAGGTCGCTCCTCGGCGATCCCGGCCTCCTGGCTCAATCCCGGCAGCGCGTCGAACTCGCCGAGGATCGCGATGACCGGGCCGCCCTCGCCCGCCTCTCCCATGACTGCCGTCGGCAAACCGGCAATGCCGCGCTCGACACGAAAACCTTCGCTTTCCAGCAGGCGGACGTGCTCTTCGGCCGATCGATATTCCAGGTAATTCGTCTCGGGGATATCCCAGATCCGGTCGCTCAACGCGAAGAACGCCGCGCGCTTTCTCTCGACAATTTCCCAAACGCCATCGGAATTTTGCATGGATTTACAAGCCGCCTCATGTAATGGTAATCAAATTGGCGCCAATTTATGATCCAATTATAATGACTGCGCAAGAGATGGGCATGAATATTTTTTCGGCAGCGATCATCGGCCTCGTTGTTGGCCAAGGGAGAGCTATGATACTCATCGCCGAAATCGGGAGGCTGGAGAGACCTGCATGAATTCGCTGGAAGCCGAAGCGACAGCGCAAGCACAAGAGCCGCAAACGCCCGACGTGACCGAACTCATCCTCCAGGATATCCTTGCCGGTCGTCTCCCGCCCGGAACCTGGCTGAAGCAGATCGATCTCGAACGGCGCTATAACTGTACGCGGCCAGAGGTCCGCAGGGCGCTCGACCGGCTGGTGCAGAAGCGACTGGTGGAGCACATCCCCAACCGGGGTTATCACGTCCATGAGCAGGACGGCCGCCGCGCTCAGGAGGTCAGCGACATTCGCGTCATCCTCGAGGTCGCCGTCTGCGACCGTATCGTTGCGAATGCGAGCGCGGCCGATATCGCGAATTTGCGGGTTCTTGCCTTACGCTTCGACGATTTGGTGCTGAACGGCACCATGCTCGAACTTTACGAAGCCAATCTCGCCTTTCACCGCCATCTGCTTGCGCTTGCCGGCAACCAGGAACTCGTGGAACTGATCACGGAAATTCGACAGCGAACATCCTCCGCGCCGGTGTCGCAATGGCGAACGCGCGCCCGCATCGAGCAATCCGGGCGGGAACATCAGCAGATGGTCGATGCGATAGACAGACGCGACGTCGGTCAGCTGATGGAGCTGACGCGCAGGCACATTCTCCAGGCCTGATCGGCCAGCAGCCGGGGATGCGGAAGAGATTGGTGAACGGATCATCGATAGCCATTGCTTCACGCCGGGCTCAATTCCTGACATATATGCGCAGAGGCGGCTTGCCAGCGTGGATATGGCGTCATGGATGGATCAATACCGGAAAAGAGCAAGATGCGCGCACCGGCGGGCTCCGTCACCGGGCTTTGCTCCGCATCCGCGACCATGTTTGCGGTGGGAATGGCCTTCCTCGGCTATTGGGGCGTGTATGAACAGGGAGGCTGGCGCCTTTCCGATTATTTCGTGGTCGGCCTGGCCCTCATCGGATTTGCAGCGCTCGGTTCCGTGCCCTGGATCGTGACGACGCCCGTCGCCGAAGAGGAAGCAGAAAAAGTTGTCGGTGCAAGGCGAGCCTTGGCGCTGGGAATAGGCCTGATCTGGCTGTCCGTCTGCATCGCGGTATTCGCCTGAGCCGAAGCGCCGACCTTTGACAGCCGTGGCATTGCTGCGAAGTCTGACGATGGGATCAGGTTGGCGATCCACACCGCCGTAACAGGCCTGCTATTCGATGCTCGCGCTACCGATCGTGATGCTGGCACCAGTCCCGTCGCCCGTTTGAGGGTCGAGGCTGATTTCGATTGTCTGCGGCTGGCGACAGGCGGGCTCATCGGGCAGCAGAAAGCCGAACCGCTGGGGCTTGGCCCCAGCCGACACTGAAAACGCTTGGTTCGGAAAAATTCCAAAACGGCCGATTTCCCGCAGCTCCGCGCCACAACGCACTGAAACGACGGTTGCGACGGGCCCGGCCATCGATGGCTGATAGGCATTGATGGTGACGACGACCCGCGCGCCGCCAGCGACCGGCGCATGCGCCGACGCGCCGGAGATGGCTATCGTTGCCGGCTTGCCGATCGTCGCCTGCATGTCGCCCTCGTTGGCCTGGACCGGGCTGACGATACGCAGCACCGAGAATGCCGCCGCACACATAGCGATAAGCACCCAAGGATGATAGCGCATCGGTGTCTCCACAACTCAGCCCGGTCCAAATTTTAAGCGGACACTATGGCTATTTCTAGTTTCGCGGGCTTTACCGTGCCGGGTTTGCCCGCCCCTGCGCCGACCGGAACCAGCTGCAGGTCGATGGCCTCGCCATCGGTCTGTCCCCTTGCGCCATAGACCCGCTGGATGGCGTCCGTGAGGTCGAGGACGAAGGACGGCGCGGGGTGATGACCGCCATGATGATCGTCCTTATGTCCGAGGACGGCGAAGGAGCCGACATAATGGGGATCGGTGACCGGCGTATCGGCCTTGAGCTCATTCTTGCCGAGAAAGACACGAACGCTCGTCGTGCTGGCGCTGGTAATTTCGACATCGCGCAGGAAGGCCAGAACGCGGGGAGCGGAAGCTGCCTGTTCCTGGGCCGCACCGAAGTCCATCGTGTCCATGCCGGACGGCAGTGGCGGCTGGCTGACGATATCCTGCAAGGCGCCCGCCGGGATCTTGATCGGCAGCGAAAGCGGCGCGCTTGCCGTTGCCGCCTTGCTGTTGTCCGCCGAGGCGGTCGTCACGCCGGCGATTGCGGCATCGGTCGCCGTCGCCGCGATCACGGAAGTGAGCTTGTCGTTCAGGGCCAGCGTCTTGGCGCTCGCCGCCGCAACCTTGAAATAGTTTCGGAAACCATAGGTGTATCCGAGTTCCTCCGGAACATAGAGTTCGGAGACCTTCGGCGACCAGAAGTTGCCGTCGACATTGTAGAAATTGTCGGTGAACTGCATGTCGGTCCAGAGCCGATCCCCGCTGTTGACGTGGCGGAGGTTCCAGGTCGCCCAGATGCGGTCGATATTGCCGTGATGCATGAAGAAGATCGGGTCGCGAGGCGACGACCATGTCGGCATGAAGCCGCCGATGTTGTTGTGCACCTGATTGTGCGGGGTGGATTCCAGGGTCCCCTGCGTGCCTGTGCTGGTGATGACCCAGGACGGATCGAGCGAGTTCTGCCCGGCCGGACGGGTGGTGCCGAATACTTCATACGGCGTCGCCGTCAATATGGTGTTGAGAACACCCGGCCCGACGATGTTATCCGGCATCGGCTGCTTGATCGGCCAGGTGCGGGACGAGACATAGAGTGGGTTGTCCTTGCCATCCGGTGTTTTCGGCATCGTGAACACGTCGGGCAGATATGGATTGGCGGTCCAGTCCCAGAACGGCATGGCGAAATCGTTGTTCTTGGTCACCTGCCGGACGATGCGCTCGTACATCGCCGTATAGGCCCTGTGCCACGGCAGGAAATACCAGTTGCCATGCGGGCAATATTTGACGCCGGCATCGCTGCCGTGGATCTCCGAGAGATTGACCCAGTTGAACTTCTCGCTCGTGGGCAATGCCTTGAGGATGCGCACGGCATCGCGATAGGTCGCCACGATCGGATCGTTCCAGGCCAATCCCTGAAGGGAGCGCCGCCAGGGGATGGGCGGTATCTGCGCGAATGCCTTCATGCCCGGCAATCCGCTGGCGAGCAGGCCCGCCCCGATGACGCCGCCCTGGATCATGACAGATCTGCGTGTGATGCTCATCTTACTCTCCCTTGGGTTCAAAGACTGCTCTTGGCTGGGATCAGTGCTGCATGGAGGCCGGTTGCTGGCCATTGGCCGGACGCAGCAGCCGGGCGCAATTCGCTCCGCCACCGCCGTTCGGCAGGTCGATGCAGACGTTCTGCATCATCCCTTGATCTTCATGATCGAGGATGTGGCAATGTAGGACATATTCGCCGATGAAGCGCTCATATCGGGTGCGAATCTTGATCTTGTAGGTCGATGTGGCGAGCTTGGCCGGGAAGTCGGCGGGATTGCTGATCAGGCTCTTCACCCAGAGCGTATCCTTCCAGACGCCCTTAAGCCCGGGATATTGCGGATCGATAACACCGCCGCCCTTGTCGACGGCGCCCGGCGCGCTGACATCGACGCCGTTCGGATCGAGGATTTCCACGATCTGGAAAGGATTGACGTGGATGTGGAACGGATGACCGACGAAGGCGGATTGCAAGGTCCATTCCTCGACGCCACCGAGCGGCAGGGCACGATCGACATAATTGGGATCATACGAGCGCGGCTTGAACGTTTCCGGATCGAAGTTCTTCGGATCGAAGGATTTGTTGCCAACCTCGAATTTCGCGACATTGCCGCTGAGATCAATGAAGAAGACCAGCTCCTGCGTCCCGGTGATTTCGTCGTCGGTGACATCGGGGTGCGGCACGAACCGCGTCAGCTTGAGGCCGTCTCTGAGATCAGCGATGACGGCAGCCCGAACATCGGTGGGCATTGTCCGTTGTGCGGCCGCAACGAGCGTGTCGGTCAGGGCCGTATCGATATTGCTGACCGGCGTTCCGTCCGTGACCGACACGGTGGCGAGCAATTGGCGGTCCTGATCGGCGCGTGTCACGCTTGCGGTGCCAGGAACCGGCTCGTTGACGACGCAATAGTCACCAGCCGCCGGAAAGAGGACGAGCGCGTCGAACCGGTATCCCGGCTGCAGCGTCGCGGTGGGGGTCGAACGGGCAACCGCGGTCGTCAGCCCATCCGCCGCCACGATATGATAGGGAACCGGCTCCCCGGCGCAATTCTGCCTGACATAGTCGGCCGCCGCCTCGGCCGTGGTCGCCCTGTATGCCGGGGCGCCCGGACGACGCGGACGAAAGGCGACGGTGATCGTGTCACGCACGCCGCCATGGATCATCCGCCAGCGTTCGACCTGGCCGACTTTCGATTCGAAGCGCGGCTGGACCAGCCCGTTGATGGTCGTGTAGCGACCGGATTCTTTCCACGATGTCGGTCCGAACTGCTTATAATCGCGGATCTCGCCCACATCCCCCGGATCGCAGATCCAGGCGACGACCTTGCCGTCCACGACGCGCGTCTTGATCTGGCCCCTCGTATCGAAGCAGGCATATTGGATCTGCTGGAAGACCAGCAGCTGTTCCGGCATCGGCTTGCCGTCGGCATTCTTCAAGAGCGTGTCGAGATCGCCATTGGCGCTCGGCGTCGGCGGGCGATTGCCGCGGACGATGAGGGCGCCAGCCATGCCGCTGGACACCTGAAGCGCGGTCGAGCCGTGCCGGTGCGAGTGATACCAGAATGTGCCGGCGGGGTGCTCGTCCGGCAAATCGTAGAAATAGGTGAAGCTCTTGCCGGGGTTGATCGAGATCAGGACATTGTCGCTGTTGCCGGTCGGGCTCACCCAAAGACCATGCGAATGGAGATTCGTACCGTTGAAGCAATGCGGCTGATTGGCGTCGCCATGCCCGGCGCAGCTGCCGTCATCGGGAAGCTCGTTATGGAGCGCCACCGTGATCCTCTCGCCGGGCGCGGCCTCGATAACCGGGGCGACATAGGGCGCGTTCGGATTGACGCCGGCGCCCGTATAGCCACGCAGCCTGACCTTGTCGACGCGGCCCGTCGCTGGATTGTAGATGCCGTTTTCGATGAATTTCACGGTCAGGTCGAGCTGTCTGCGGCCGGAGGTCGTCACGGCCGCCTGCGATTTTTTGAAGCGGCTTGTCGGTAACCGGCTCATCGGCGCCGCGCCGGGCTGCGTTTCCTCCAGAACCGGAGGGTTGGAAAAGAGCGGCTCCGCCTGCTGGCCGAAAGCCGGCATCGGCAGGATGCAGGCCGCAAGCACCGCCGAAATTGCAAAACTGTTGCGCCAGATAGTCCCGATCGCCACCCTGTTCACCGACATTGCGTGTCTCCCCCTATATCGGTCGATTTCCCGGAATTTGCGGTGCCAAGCCGCCGTGACACCCCCTTCGTCGTGCTCGCCCGGCCTCTCCGCACGGAGGTCGGCGTGAACGAACCGGTGACGTCAACGCTGAAATGAATGGCTACGCGGTCAGGCCTGCCTGACCGCGATGAACGAAGCGACATAACCGGCCGGAGAGCCATTGTGCGGCTTCGCGCGGATGACCGAGCCGACGAAGGCCGGGACCTGATTGACACCGTTCGGCCAGGTAAAAGCGTCGGTGCCGTGATAGTCATATTCCCAACCCGCGGTTGGTGTTCCCGACCGTCCCGTACCGACCATCATGACGGCGATGCGAACATCTCCGCCCTCGACCGGCACCACGCTGCCCGTGAGATCGAGAACATAGCCCGAGCCCATGTCGAGCGTGCCGGTCACCTTGCCGACTGAAACGGTAAGCGTGAAGACGCCCTCGCCGAAGATATTCTCCAGCGCCTTCTGGGCATTGTCCCCAATGAGTCCGGGATCATTGCGATAGCTTCTGTACGTCCAGCGTCCCTGCAATGGAAAAGACATATCATACCCCCCAACAGCCTGTTAACGACATCTCTGCTCGCGCGTTGAGACGCGCTTCCTCCACACGGATGGCCCTTATCGGGCACCGCGAAAAAAGAGAATTTTCATTCAGGTTTACAATTGAAGAGTGTATATAAAGCCCATTAAATTAGCAAGTGGTAATATTTAGAATATTATATTCGACATGCCCCCTGTTGCATCGGCGACAGGCGCCGCTACATCGAGAGGCGTCGCCAGTGCGATTTCTTCCGTGACTGAAATCGCAACTTCCACCTCAGCCCTCGATACGGGAACATCCTCGCCGCCATGGGTGGGCACGATGAAAACGTAGCCGACGCCGCGCAAGGGGTTTCCGCGCCGGCTAAACCAACGGCAAAATGCTATTATCCGTGCGGTGTTTCGGACACACGATACTCTGTCACATCCATGTCATGAAATGCGTCGACACCTCGTGCCAAATCAAGAGCGGGTATCCAGATGGATTATTTCAGACGTTTCAATTTTCTGTTCGCAACGCCAGCCTTCGACAGCGAGGACCTGGAAGGCGCCCGCTACAATCAGATCGTCGAGGAGATCGAACGTTCCGGCTTCGAGGTGGTGCGCGCGCGCAATCTCGAAGATGCGGAGATCGCCGTACAGACCGACGCCGCTATCGGCTGCATGCTGGTCGACTGGGGCAAGAAGGGCCTCGAGGGCAAGACGGCCTCCCTCATCAACCTGATGCGCCGGCGCGGCCTCGAATTCCCGATCATCCTGCTCATCCGCCGCAAGCGCTTCGAGGACGTGCCGGTCGAGGTGCTCGATTTCATCGACGGCTATGTCTTCCTGTCCGAGGAGACGCCCGCCTTCATCGCCAAGAGCCTGATCAGCCGGCTCAAGCAATATGCCGAGACGCTGAAGACGCCGTTTTTCGGCGCGCTGGTCGATTATGCCGAGGAGGGCAACCACCTCTGGACCTGCCCAGGCCACAATGGCGGCATCTTCTACAGCCGCAGCCCCATCGGCCGGGTTTTCATGGAGCATCTGGGCGAAGCGGTGTTCCGCGACGATCTCGACAATTCCGTGCTTGATCTCGGCGACCTTCTGACCCACGAGGGACCGGCGCTGGCGGCGCAAAAGGAAGCGGCCAAGATCTTCGGCGCCGAGAAGACCTATTTCGTCCTGAACGGTACCTCCACCTCCAACAAGGTCGCGCTTTCCGCCCTCGTCACCGACGGCGATCTCGTGCTGTTCGACCGCAACAACCACAAGGCCGCCCATCACGGTGCACTGATGATCTCCGGCGGCATTCCGGTCTATCTGCCGACCGCCCGCAACCTTTATGGGCTGATCGGCCCGATGGATTTCGCCGCGATGGACGAGGAGGCGCTCCGGGAGCGCATCCGCACCCATCCGCTGGTGAAGGACCCGGAAGCCCACAAGAAGCCGCGCCCGTTCCGCGTCGCGGTGGTGGAGCAGTGCACCTATGACGGCACCATCCACAATGCCGAGATGATCCTCAAGCGGATCGGGCATCTCTGCGACTACATCCTCTTCGACGAGGCCTGGGCCGGCTTCATGAAATTTCATCCGCTCTATGCCGGGCGCTTCGCCATGGGCCTTTCCGAGCTCGGCCCGGACGCGCCGGGCATCATCGCCACGCAATCCACCCACAAGCAGCTCGCAAGCTTCTCGCAGGCCTCGCAGATCCACATGAAGGACCGGCATATCACCGGCCAGAAACGTCGCGTCGAACACCGGCGCTTCAACGAAAGCTTCATGCAGCACGCCTCGACCTCGCCCTTCTATCCGCTGTTCGCCTCGCTCGACGTCGGCGCGCAGATGATGAAGGGCCGCTCGGGCGAAGTGCTATGGGACGACACGATCCGCCTCGGCATCGAGCTGCGCAAGAAGATCCGCGCCGTGCGCCGCGAGTTCGAGGAAAAGGAGCATCGCCCCGAGCGCCGCTGGTTCTTCGAGCCTTTCGTACCAGACCGGGTGGCGATCCCGGATGTGTCGAGCCCCGGCGCCGTGCATGACGTGCCGTGGGAGAGCATCGCCACCGACCAGCTCGCCACCAATCCCGCCTTCTGGCACCTGACGCCCGACGCGGCATGGCACGGCTTTTCCGGCATGGAGCCGGGTTTTGCCATGACCGATCCGAACAAGCTTACGCTGCTTACCCCCGGCTTCGACCGGAAAAGCGGGCACTATACCGAGCATGGCATACCGGCACCCATAGTTGCGCAATATCTGCGCGAAAACCGCATCGTCGCCGAAAAGAACGACCTCAATTCGCTGCTGTTCCTTCTCACGCCCGGCGTGGAGGCCAGCAAGGCCGGCACCTTGATCAGCGGCCTCGTCGCTTTCAAAAAGCTGCATGACGACAATGCGCTGCTGGAGGAGGCAATCCCGGAATTCTACCGCCGCCGTCCGGGCCGCTATGCGGGCGTGCGGCTGCGCGATCTGTGCCGGGACATGCACAATTTCTTCCGCCAGGCCGGCGTCAGCGCGCTCCAGACGATGCAGTTTTCCGCCGACCATCTGCCCCCGATCGCAATGTCGCCCCATGATGCCGCGCGCTGCCTGGTGCGCAACGATGTGGACTATCTGCCAATCGACGCCATTGCCGGCCGCATCGCGACGACACCGTTCGTGGTCTACCCTCCGGGTATCGCCACCATCGTGCCGGGCGAGCGCCTGACGGAAAAGGCCAAGCCGATGATCGACTATCTCAAGATGTTTGAAACCTGCTTCAACACCTTCCCCGGCTTCGAGGTGGAGATTCAGGGTCTCTATCGCGAGATCGATGCATCCGGGCGCATCCGCCTCTATACCTATGTCGTCGCGGAATAGGCTTGGAAATTCGGATCCGATCATGATGCAGCAGAAAACAATCGTCATTCGCCCGTCGCGGGAGACCGACGTCGATGCCATGCTGGCGATCTATCGCCGCCATATCCGCCGCGGCATCGAGGCCGGAGTGGACGACAGCGACACGCCGCAGCCGGACGATCTGCGGGAACGGCGCAAGAATCTGAAGGACCGCCGCTTCCCGCATGTCGTGGCGATCGACGGTGAAAAGGTGGTGGGTTATGCCTATGTGGTGTTGTTCCGCAAACGCCCGGCCTATCGCTACACCGTCAAGCACTCGATCTATGTCCACCACGATCATGTCGGCCAGGGCATCGGCAGCCTGCTGATGCGCGGCTTGATCGACGCGTGCGCTGCCGCCGGCTTCCGGCAGATGATCGGCTATATCGATGCCGACAACGTCGCCTCGCTTGCCCTGCACGAACGCTTCGGCTTCGTTCGCGTCGGCCTGCTGCCGGGCGTTGCCTATCGTTATGGCCGCTGGGCAGACAGCGTGATGGTCCAGCGCTCGCTCGCCGCCGGCTCGACCACGCCACCGCCGCCGCCGCCGCTTTCCACGCGCTGAAGAAGCATCACGCCGTCTGCGCGACCGCAGGGCTGGGAAGACGCCGCCCTTCGCGAGGCAGAGCGGGCGTATCCGCCAGGACCGTCAGCCGTCCATTTGGTTTGCTTTCATCTGTCGGTCATCGGAGGATGGCGTGTATCACGCCCGACCCGCCGATCAGTCCTCGACGACAAGCCCCTTGGCCTTCAGCACGGCCTCGAGATTGCTGACCTCGACCACGGAGCGGCCGGCCTTATAGGCGGCGATATAGCCTTCCTCGGCGTCTTCGCGGGCCTGCGACAGTTTCGCGACCGCGCCGACCTCGGACTTGCGGACGACGACGAGGCCGTCGGCGTCGCCGACGATGACGTCGCCGGGGTTGATCGTCTCGCCGCCGACGATGATCGGCTCGTTGGTGGCGCCGAGCGTTTCCTTCACCGTGCCCTTGATGCAGACGCTCAGCGAGAAGACCGGAAAGCCCAGCTCGCGAAGCTGCAGCGTGTCGCGCACGCCGGTATCGGTCACCAGGCCGCCGATCCCCTTGGCAAGGCAGGCATTGGCGAGCACGTCGCCGAAGGAGCCCGCCTCCTCATATTCGCCGGCGGAGACCACGATGATGTCGCCGGGCTGGGCGTAGTTGATCGCCACCTGCAGCATGATGTTGTCACGCGGCGCGCATTTGACGGTGAAGGCCGGCCCGCAAAGCTTCATCCTGTAGTCGATCGGCTTCAGCCGGGACGACAAGGCGCCGCGACGGCCCTGGGCCTCGTGGATCGTGGCCGGCGAGAATTTCCGGATGGCCTCGATCTCTTCCCTGCTGGGGCGATCGATGTGCTGCTTCAACTTGATCATATGCGTCCTCCCGGACCGAAATAGTGCTGGATCTGATGTCGGCGAGACCGGCATCCCTTCGGATGCCCGCCTCACCTTGCCTCGCCGGCGGCAGTCGCTCCCGATGAGACGCCGGCAGGTCGTGTGTGAGATGCGGGGCACCCGAACGCCGCCGCATCGATCTATTGTGAAAACAAGCGATCAGGGGATCGGATCGAACTTCAGTTCGGTGATCGGAACGACCTTGTCGGTGCGGGTCATCTTGTATTCGGTGTTCGGGCCGAGCCACTTGTCCCAGATCCGGTTGATCTCGCCGGAGGTGTCGAGAGACACGAGGATCTCGTTGATCTTCGCCGTCAGCGCCGGCTCGTCCTTCTTCATGCCGATGCCGATCGGCTGATAGAGCATCGGCTCGGAAATCATCCGCATCTCAGCGCCCTTGGTCTTCGATTCATTGACGATCTTGGTCGTCGTCATGGTGTTGGCGACCATGCCGCGCGCCTTGCCCTGCTGGACGGCGAGATAGGCCGAGCCGGTATCCTGGAAGGTCAGGGGCTGCGACTTGTTGAGACGGATCGAAAGTTCTGAGGTCGACCCCTTGGTGGAAGCCAGGCGAACGCCGGCGAAATCCGCCTTCTTCTGGCCGGGATCGTCGGCCTTCACGATCAGCATTTCCTTGGCCAGATAATAAGGATTGCTGAACTGGATCTGTTCGGCGCGGCTCAGCGTATAGGCGAGGTTGGCGACGGCGATATCGACATGGCCGAGCTTGACCTCGGGAACGCGCGCCTCCACCGAAACCGGCTTGATCTCGGGCTTGACGCCGAGCTCGCGGGCGATCGCGCCGCAAAGATCGACGTCGAAACCGACCATTTCACGCGTCTTCGGGTCCGGAGAGGCAAAGGGCGGCACATCGGCAAAGGTTCCACAGCGGATCACCTTGGCCGCCATGATGTCGGCCAACTGATCCGCATGCGCCGACCCGGCCATCGCTGTCACTGCGAGCGCGAGGCTGAGGGTCCATGACTTCATGTTCATTGCAAAGTCTCCTGTGGGTTGGACGACAAAATCAATGCCGCAGGTCGGCGAGGAAGCGCTTGGCGCGGGCATGCTGCGGGTTGGAGAAGAATGCTTCGGGCGTGGCGGTTTCGATGATCTGCCCGTCATCGATGAACCAGACGCGGTCGGCGACATCGCGGGCGAATCCCATCTCGTGGGTAACGCACATCATCGTCATGCCGTCGGCGGCAAGGCTCTTCATGACGGCGAGCACCTCGCCGACCATTTCCGGATCGAGCGCGCTCGTCGGCTCGTCGAACAGCATCACCGGCGGCTCCATCGCCAGCGCCCGCGCGATCGCGACGCGCTGCTGCTGGCCGCCGGAAAGCTGGCCGGGATAGGAACCGGCCTTGTCGGCGAGACCCACCCTGTCGAGAAGCCGCATCGCCTTGTCGTTGGCGACGGCGCGCGCCACACCCTTCACCCGGATCGGCGACATGGCGATGTTGTCGAGGACCGACAGATGCGGAAACAGGTTGAAGCTCTGGAATACGAAGCCGATGCGGCTGCGCAGGCGGTTCAATTCCTTTGCCGGCATCGTCCCGTGGATGTCGTTGCCCTCGCAGGTGATCGAGCCGCTGGCGATTTCCTCAAGCCGGTTCACCGTGCGGATGAGCGTCGATTTTCCGGAACCGGACGGGCCGCAGATGACGACCACCTCGCCGCGGGCCACCTCGGCGTCGATCCCCTTGAGGACTTCGAAATGGCCGTAGGATTTGCGCACATCGCTGAGCTTGATCATCGGCGGGGTCTGGGAGGATACGGAGGCATTCATAGCGGCTGATCCGTCACGGCTTCGAGTGGAAGGGCTTTGGTGCGAGGCTGGGCGGCGGTGCCGGCGCGCTTGCGGGCGATCCGGCGTTCCAGGAGCGTCGCCACGCGGGTGAGGCTCCAGCAGATCACGTAGTAGACGGCCGCCAGAATGAAGAAGACCTGGAACGGCTGGGTCAGAAGCTGGTTATTGATCTGATTGGCCGCGAAGGTGAGATCCGGCACGTTGATCACATAGCCGAGCGTCGTGTCCTTGATGGTCGAGACCAGTACCGACAGGATGCTCGGAATGACGTTATAGAGCGCCTGCGGCAGGATCACATAGCGCATCGCCCCGAGATAGCTGTGGCCGAGTGCGCGCGCCGCCTCCATCTGGCCGTGGCCGAGGGCGACGATGCCGCCGCGCACCACTTCGCTCAGGAACGCGCCCTGATAGACGACCAAGGTCACAAGCATGGTGATGAAGCTCGGCACGTCGGCACCCGTCAGCAGCGGCACCAGGAAATAGCCCCAGAGCACCAGCATCAAGAGCGGCACGCCGCGCGTGAAGTAGACGAGCGCCGTCACCGGCCAGCGCAGAAACGGCGATTTCGAGAGCCGGGCAAGGGCGAGAAGGATGCTGACTGGAAAGGCGAAGAGGATCGCCAGAACCGAGAGGATCAGCGTCGCCGCAAGACCGCCGAGCGGGCCGTTCGGATATTGGCCGACGAGCAGCAGCAGCCAGTAATCATGGATGATCTTGATGATGTCGCCGATCATGCCCGCACACTCCTCAACGGATCGGCGCGCCAGGTGACGAAGGCTCCGGCGGCCATGATCAGCAACGAGAAGGTCAGATAGAGGACCGTCGCCAGCAGATAGGTTTCGAAGGTCAGGAAGCTTAGGTTTTCGACTTCCTTGACGGCATAGGTCAGTTCCGCAACGCCGATGGCGACGGCAAGGCTGCTGTTCTTGAACAGGGAGACGCTATGGTTGATCAGTGCCGGCAGCGCATTGCGGACCCCTTGCGGGATCATCACGAAACGCATGGCGGAAATATAGCCATGGCCGAGCGCGCGCGCCGCCTCCATTTGCCCCGGGCTTACCGAGCGTAGGCCGGAGCGAAGGTCTTCGCTGAAATAGGCTGCCTGGCACAGGCCAAGCCCGATGATCGCGAAAATCGCCTCGGCATTGTGGTCGTTCAGCCATTGGGTGAGCCAATCCGGCATCAGCGTGAAGATGCCGAAATACCAGAGCATCAGCTGCACCAGCGTCGGCACGTTGCGGTGATAGGAGACATAGGCGGCAACGAAAGCATTGCCGATCCGTCCCGGCGCATATCGCAGCCCGAGAAGCAGCATGGCGAGGCTCATCGCCAGCAGCCATGAGCCGATCGCCACCACGAAGGTCATCTCGATGCCGTGCAGCAGCATCGCCATGTAGTCGGGATTGCCGAGGATCGCGGAAAGATCGAACTTGCCCACGCCCTCACTCCCCACGCTTCGGGGTCTGGGGCTTTGCGGTCTGCAAGCCTCCCATCACCTGAAGCGTCGGCGTGATTTCCATGTGACCGATGTTGACGGCGACGGGCGCGGCAATCGCAAAGGCGATGGCATCGGCGATATCTTTTGCCTCGGGCAGTTCGAAGCCGTCGATGAAGCGCTCGCGCACCTCGGGGCTGTCACCATGCACATGCGCGAAGATATCGGTGGCAACGCGGCCGGGGCAGATCTCCGTCACGCGTACCCGCTTGCCGAAGGCATCGAGGCGAAGCTGGTTCGACAGCATGCTGATGCCGGCCTTCGTCGCATGATAGGAGGAATTGCCACCGAAATTATAAGCCCCGGCGATCGAGGAGATGTTGATGACATGCCCGCAATCGCGCGCCACCATGCCCGGCACCACCATGCGGCAAAGATGCAGGACCGCGCGCAGATTGACGTCGACCAGGAGATCGATGTCGCCTTCGTCGGCGTCGAGAAATTTCTTGGGACGGTCGACGCCGGCATTGTTGACGAGAATGTCGAACGGGATGCGCCCGGTCAGATCGCGAAGGGCTTCGCGGTCGGTGACGTCGATCACATGGGCGATGCAGCCGGTGCGCTCCGCGAGCCTGCGCAAGGGCTCGGCGCTGCGGGCGATGGCATGGACCTCCAGCCCCTCGGCGCACAGGCGCTCGACGATCGCTGCTCCGATTCCTGAAGAGGCGCCGGTCACCAGCGCGGCCTTATAGTCAGAAAATGGCATCACCTGTTCCCTTATGTTTCCGGAACCTTAGCCGAGCTTTCCATCGCGCGATAATTCCGATTATCTTTGGAGGGATAAGCCTATCTTATGAGGTCTGTTCCGTCATGACAGCGCTTTGATTTCATTCAGGAAATCCCCATGCTTTGCATGCCCGCGACCGACCCGCGATCGACTTGGCGCCCTCTTTTCCATCCAAAAAAGTGCTTTGGGGGCGGCGCATGGCAGGCTAACAGTCAGATGAGACATGCGGCGGTCGGCCGCGGAGGTGAGCGTTAAACTCGAATGGATACCAGGCGTTTCAAATCCTTCGTCGTGATCGTCGATACAGGCAGCATCACAAGAGCTGCCGACATTCTTCATATCGCGCAGCCGGCGCTCAGCCAGCAGCTTGCCGCGCTCGAGGAGCATTTCGGCACCAAGCTTCTGATCCGCAGCCAGCAGGGCGTGGTCATGACCGATGCCGGCGCGGAGGTCTATCGGCACGCGCAGATCATCCTGCGGCAGATGGAACAGGCGCATGCCGATGTCACGGCCGCGGGCAAGTATCTGGCAGGCCGCGTTTCCGTCGGCCTCACCCCCTTCAGCAGCGCGGCGACGCTCTCCTACGAACTTCTGGCGGAGACGCGGCGCCGCTATCCCGGCATCGTGCTGCACCTGACCGAAAGCGTCGGCCAGACCTACAGCCAGATGCTGATGAACAACCGGCTGGAAATCGCGCTGATCCATGGCGCCGGCCCGATGAAAGGCCTGCGCTTCTCGCCTCTGCTGCGGGAGGATTTCTATCTCGTCGCGCATGAGAAATTCGGGATCGAGGCCGGCGATGCGCCGCTTCCGATCTCCGCGCTCGAATCCCTGCCCCTGCTGCTGCCGCCATCCTACAACTTCGTACGGCGCGCGGTGGAGACCGCCTTCGCGCGGAGCCGCGCCAACCTGACCGTGATCGGCGAGGTCGAGGTCATCCGCACGCTGGCGCGAGCGGTCAATTCCGGCCTCGGCGCGACGATCATGCCCAAGGCGGTGGCAGACCGCATCATTTCCGAGGGCGACGGCCCGACCATCCGCCGCAGCCTGACGCCGAAGATCGAGGAGACGCTGTCGCTATGTGTCTCCGAGCACGCATCGCTCTCGGAGCCGGCCGCCGCCGTGCAGGACATCCTCAAGGAACTGGCCGAACGGCTCAAATAGCCGCCCGGCCGCCCATGGATCATTTCAAGCCGCGGCAGAACTCGGCGATACGGTCGCAGCCTTCGGCCAGTTTTTCCATGCTCGTCGCATAGGAGATCCGCAAGAACGGGCTCATGCCGTAAGCCGCCCCCTGCACGGTCGTCACATGCTGTTCCTCGACGAGGCCCAGGACGAAATCCGTGTCACTCTCTATCCTGCGGCCGGACTTGCTGGTCCTGCCGATAAGGCCGGCGATGCTCGGGAAGATGTAGAAGGCGCCTTCGGGCTTGTGGCAGGTCAGCCCGTCGATGCCGGCCAGCCGGTCGAGCACGAAATCGCGACGCTTGCGATAGATCGCGGCGCGCTCCTTCAGGAGATCCTGCGGCCCGTCCAGAACCGCGACGGCGGCAGCCTGCGTGATCGTCGAGATCCCGCCGCTGTTCTGGCCGTTGACATTGCTGATGGCCGAAATGAGATCCTTCGGCCCGCCGCAGAAGCCCAGGCGCCAGCCGGTCATTGCATAGGCCTTCGAGGCGCCGTTGACGGTCAGAACCCGATCGTAAAGCCGCGGCTCCACCTCGGCGATGGTGCAGAATTCGAAATCGTCGTAGATCAGATGCTCATAGATGTCGTCGGTCATGATCCAGACGTCGGGATGCCGGAGCATCACCTGCGCGATGTCAGCCATGTCCTTGCGCGAGCAGGCGGCACCGGTCGGATTGTTCGGAAAATTGAGGAATAGCCATTTGGTGCGCGGCGTGATCGCAGCTTCGAGATCCTCCGCCTTCAGCTTGAAGCCGTTTTCCTGCCGGCACTCGACCGCGACCGGCAGACCGCCGGCAAAGCGCACGATATCGGCATAGCTGATCCAGGCCGGAGACGGGATGACCACCTCATCACCGGGATTGCAGGTGGCGAGCACGGCGTTGAAGATGACCTGCTTGCCGCCGCCGGACACCAGAATCTGGCCGGGATCGTAGTCCAGGCCGTTATCACGCTTGAACTTGCGCGCGATCGCCGCCTTCAGGGCCACCGTACCGTCGAGCGGCGGATATTTGGTATCACCGGCGAGAGCCGCGGCATGGGCCGCCTCGATCGCATGCGCGGGCGTCGGGAAATCCGGCTCGCCCGACGACAGTGAGATGACGTTGATCCCTTTGGCGGCAAGGTCGCGCGCGCGCTGCGTCATGACGGCAGAAGCGGATATGGAAACATTCTTGAGACGGTCGGCTAAGGCTGGCATCGTTTTCGTGCTTTCGATGATGGGTTGGTCGCGGGATTGCGTCCCGGTTCAGGCAAGGACATCGCGCGCGGGCGCGATCGTCGCGCCCGCCGCCTCTATTTCGCTGCGAACGATCCGGGCGAGTTCAAGAGATCCGGGCGTGTCGCTGTGAACCAGGATCGACCGGGCCGGCATGGCGATCGTCTGGCCGTCGATGGTCGTGACCGTGCCGCTTTCGAGGAACTGTCGCACCCTCGCCCGCACCTTGCCCTCATCCTTGAGGACGGAATTCGGCAATTTGCGCGATACGAGCTGGCCGCTAGCATCATAGGCCCTGTCGGCGAGAAAGAGGGTGAGCGTCCGCAGCCCGGACCGTTTCGCGGCCCGCTCGATTTCGCTGTCGGGCATGCAATAGACGATGAGCCCGTCGTCAACGAGGGCGACCGCCTGCATGATCAGGTCCGCCAGCGCCGGATCGCGGCTGATCATCGAGCCCATGGCCGCATGGAAGCTGATATGGGCGACGGGCACGCCTTCTCCCCTGGCGATCGCCTTGAGGGCACCGAGCTGATAGAGCACCTGCTGGCGCATCTCGTCCGGCTCGACCGGCATCTCCCGGCGCCCGAAACCGAGGCGATCAGGCAGGCCTGGATGGGCGCCGACGCCGACGCCCCTTGCCTTCGCCAGCCGCACCATGCGCGCCATCGTGTCCGGATCGCCCGCATGAAAGCCGCAGGCGATATTGGCGGACGACACCACGTCCATGAGGGCAGCGTCGTCGCACAGCCGATAGGGGCCGAAACCTTCGCCCATGTCCGAATTGAGATCGATCTTCATTCCTGCCTCCTGCTTAACCCTCGAAGCCGCATGTCAGCGGCGCGACATCGCCGCCAGCGCCTCGCCGAGCATGGGAGCCGTCCGCCTGATATCGTCGACATAGGCTGTCACTGCCCGCTCGATGGAAAGCGCCTCGCGCGCGCTCGAGCGGACGAACCGAATGCGGCTGCCGATGCGGGCTTGTCCCAGCCGCCAGAGGTCGATCTCCACCACACCCGCGATCTTCGGATAGCCCCCGGCGGTATTGGCGTCGCTCATCTGAATGATCGGCTCGCCCGCGGGCGGCATCTGGACGACGCCGGGCACCACGCCATGCGAGCGCATCTCGACGGGCGCGGCGAGCCTGATGGGCTCTCCGGAGAGCCGGTAGCCCGTGCGGTCGCTCTGGGAGGATATCTTCCAGCTCTGCGACCAGAAGCGTTCCGCCTCCGAGCCGAAGAGATCGTGCTCGCCGGCGGGTATGGCGCGGATGAGCAGCGTGCCATCCTCCGCGACCGGAAAATGCGCCTTCAGCGCGACCTCCGGAGGCATGACGCCGAAGCCACCCGATGGCACCGAGCAGGGCCGCGCATCTGCGATGACCAGCCGGTCGTTGGCCGCCAGGAAACGGCCCTCCAGGCCACCGAACGCCCCGCGAAGCGAGGTGCTGCGCGATCCCAGCATCGGCTCGACCTCGATCCCGCCTTGAACACATAGATAGGCCCGGGCCGATTTGAGCGGCGTCTTGAGCTCCAGCACCTGTCCGGCGCCAACCGGCATCGCCCACCAGGACGGCAATGGTTTCCCGTTGAGATGCGCGCCGCAATCGGCGCCGGTGATGGCGATGACCGTGTCCTTGTCAAATTGGAGACGAAACGGAAATGTCTGGATCTCCAGCGCCGCCGCGCCGTCATGGTTGCCGAGCAGCACGTTGCCGATCGTCAGCGCCAGTTCATCCATGGCTCCGCTGGAGGTCACGCCGATGCTGCGATATCCGAAGCGGCCGAGATCCTGAACGGTATTGAGCGGACCGGTTTCGAGCACTGCGATCATAGCTCGATCCTTTCGGGGAGAAAGCGCACCCTGTCGCCGGGCGCCAGCAGCGCCGGCGATGCCTGCCGTGGATCGAAGACCGAGAGTTCGGCAAAGCCGATGGAATTCCAGCCATTCGGCCCCGTCAGCGCCGAAACGCCAGTCTGCATGCCGCCGATCGTCACCGTTCCCTTGAGCATCCTCAGCGACGGCACGGTCTTGCGTGGCATATGGATGCGTGGGTCGAGACCGTGGAGATAAGCGAAGCCCGGCGCGCTTCCGAGCGCAAAGACAGTGTAGCTGCCCTCATGGTGCAGACGCACCACCTCGCGATCGCCAAGACCGGTGAAATCGCAGATGGCGGCAAGGTCGGTCGCGTGTTCGCCGCCATAGGTGACCGGTATTTCCACCAGTTTGCCCGGCAAGTCGATATCGCGCCCCCGCTCCCATTCGGCGCGAAGCCGTGCCTCGATGCGATCCGGCTCTTCCGGTGTGTTCTTCAGAATGACAAGCAGGTTCGTCATGCCGGGAACGGCCTCGCGCACCTCGGGCCATGCTTCGACGGCTTGCGCAAGAGCCCAAATTCGGCGCTGCGCCGGCAGATCGAACGGACCGGGAGCCTCGATCAGATAGGACCGCGTGCCGATAACCGAGACCTTCGCGGCCTCGACGGATGCCGGCTTGATGACGGACGGAGCGGAGAGAATGGCAGCCTCCATGACTTTCATTGCGCCGCCTCGACCGGAAAGAGGGTATCACCGTAACCGACCAGCGCACCGGTCTCGACACCGCATTTGCCGAGGATGCCGCTTTCCGGAACCCGCACCGGCACGAGCATGGGCCCGATCGTCACGAAGCCGACGATCTGATCCGGCAGAACGGGAGTTCCCTCCCCGGCAAGGACGATATCGTTGCCCGAATGCGCCGCGACGAAATGGCCGGCGACCGGTGCCTTGACGGCAGGTGGCGCCGAGCGGGTGGGCGAAGGTTCGTCAGCGATAGCACCGGCGGCCGCCGGCGGCGACGAGGCTCCCGCCACGATGCGGATAAACGGGCCGCCCTCGGTTTCGATCTCGATGGCATCGACGCCGGCGGCTTCGAGCCAGCCCAGAATTTCGCCGATGACGGCGGGATCGGTGAGCGCCGCCGTCATGCCGGTCGGCTGTTTTTTCGGACGCCTCATCATGGCTTTTGCCCGCCCAACCATTTTTCGAGATGATGGATGTCCGTCGCCCCCGCGCAGAAGGCCGGGTCCTCGAAAATCCGCCGATGCAGCGAAAGATTGGTCGCGATCCCGTCGATCCGCGTATCCGCCAGAGCCACCCGCATGCGGCGGATCGCCTGCTCCCGCGTCGGCGCGTGCACGATGAGCTTCCCAATCAAGGAGTCGTAATGCGAGGGCACTTTGTAACCGGCGACCAGATGGCTATCGACGCGCACGCCGGGACCGCCCGGCCATTGCAGGCCGGTTACGAGCCCGGGAGACGCGGCGAAGGTCAGTGGGTCTTCGGCATTGATACGGCATTCGAAAGCATGTCCGACTGTCGCAACCTCGGCCTGGGACAGGTCGACAGGCAGTCCCTGGGCGACACGAAGCTGCTCACGCACGATGTCGATGCCCGAGGTCATCTCCGTGACCGGATGCTCGACCTGCAGGCGCGTATTCATCTCGATGAAATAGAACTCGCCATTCTCATAGAGGAATTCGAACGTGCCGACACCGCGATAGCCGATCTGGCGGCAGGCCTCGGCGCAACGCGCACCGATGGCGGCGGCCAGATCGGCGGAAAGGCCGGGAGCCGGCGCCTCCTCGACCACCTTCTGATGGCGCCGCTGCATCGAGCAATCGCGATGGCCAAGCCATAGGGCGTTGCCATGCTCGTCGCACAGAAGCTGGATCTCGACATGGCGCGGCTGTTCCAGAAACTTCTCGATGTAAAGCTCGGGATTGCCGAAGGCCCGGCGGGCCTCCTCGCGGGTAACCGTCACGGCAGCCTCGAGTTCGGCCGGATCATGGGCGACGCGCATTCCCCTGCCGCCACCGCCACCCGCCGCCTTCACGATCACCGGATAGCCGATTTCGGCAGCGATCGCCTTGATCTCGGCGATCTCATCGGGAAGCGCCGTATCCGGCCCCGGCACGCAGGGAACGCCGGCGGCCATCATCGCCCGCTTGGCGGCGATCTTGTCGCCCATGATGCGGATCGCCGAGGCCGGCGGTCCGATGAAAACCGTACCGACCGCCTCCACGGCTTCAGCAAAACCGGCATTTTCCGACAGGAACCCGTACCCGGGATGCACGGCCCCGGCCCCCGTCGTGCGCAGGGCAAGGAGGATGGCCGCCTGATTGAGATAGCTCTGGCCCGGCCGCGACGGCCCGATGCAGATCACCTCGTCCGCCGTTGCCATATAGGGAGCATTCCGGTCGGCTTCCGAACAGATCATGATCGTCCGCAGGTCCAGCTCCCGGCATGCACGCTGGATGCGCAGCGCCACCTCGCCGCGATTGGCGATCAGCACGGAATTGAAGCGGCGTGGACCGTCGATGGGAGCAGCATGGGCCGGCATCAGGCGATCTCCATCAGCGACTGACCCGCCTCGACCTCTTCCCCGTCCGAAACGAGGATACGCAGGACCGATCCGCCCTTGGGGGCGGATACCGTGCTGAAGACTTTCATCGCTTCGATGATGCAAAGGCCCTGTCCCGGCTCGACACGATCGCCAGCCTCGACGAAGGATGGCGCGCCCGGACTTGGAGAACGGTGCAGCAGGCCCGAAATCGGCGCGGTCACGATACCGCTGCCCTTGTTATCCCCGAGGGGCTGGGCTGCGGATTTCGGCGCATTCAGCGATTGTTGAATTTTGCCGGCATCGATGGAGGGGCCAGTCGCTTGCATGGAGTTGCCGAATATCCGGACGGTGGTGCCGCCATCCTGTACGGTCAACTCCAAAACTCGCGATCGACCGACAAATTCGATCAGCGTCTTGATCTTGTGCAGATCCATTCTGTCTCTACCATTCACGGCGTTCGGCCACCCGCCCTCGGGCTTGAGGCAACCGTTCAATTGATGCGGTCATGATCGTTACACGACGCTTCGCCAGATGGGGGCAGACAAAGTTTCTATGGGCGCCGCTCATCCCAGGAACCGGCGATGGTCGACGGCGTCCTGTCGCGCGAGGCTTCTGGCTGCACGAATCACGATGAAAATCCGAAACCCGAGGATGGGCGCTCGATAGTCGGCCGTATCTCGGCCTCTCGATGCACCGGCGATTTCACACCCGCATGAGCTGCAGTTCGTGTAGGGAGGACAGAGGTCGGCACATCCGCCCCAATCTCGACCGGATACTATATTTTCAAGGTTTATTAACTGTTTCGTGCTGCCGGAATATGCCTATTCCGGTACATTGCGGACGAATATTATTTATCCTGCGGGACCAGGCCGTTTTGCTCGAAAAACAACTTAATATTGTCCCGCCTTATTGCCATTGGCGCCCCTATATGATTAATTTAGGATATTAGCAAGTTCGTGGGGAGCTTGCGGAGGGGAAGTCAAATGCTGAAAGCCTTACGCATTGCCGTGCTCGCCGGTGCTGCAATGTCGATAGTCCAGGCACCTGCCATTGCCGCGGTGGCAACCGGCAACATGACGGTCCGCATCACCATCCAGGCCGAGTGCAAGATCCAGACAGCCAGCGATCTCGATTTCGGCACCAAGGGCGTTCTCGATGCCAATACCGACCAGACCAGTACGATCGGTGTTCAATGCACGAGCGGACAGACATACAATGTCGGCCTGAGCGCCGGCGCAGGTTCGGGTGCGACGACGACCGTGCGCAAGATGACAGGACCGGCGTCAGCCACCATCAATTACAGCCTTTACCGCGACACCAACCACAGCCAGCTCTGGGGTACGACGATCGGCACGGATACGGTCTCCGGAACCGGTAACGGCGACGTCCAGAACATCACGGTTTACGGACGGGTTCCGCCGCAGACCACGCCGGCCGCCGGCGTCTATACCGATACGGTGGCGATTACCGTTACCTACTGAACACATTGGACCCTTGAGGGCTGCTATGCGACGCATGTTTTCATGCCTTGCCACGATTGTGCTTTTTCTGCTGGGCGCGTGTTTGGCGAACGCCGCCTCCCTGCGCGTGGCACCAACCAATCTCGAGCTCATCGCACCCGATAGCGCCGGCGTGCTCAACCTGACCAATGACGGCGATCATCCCATCAACGTGCAGGTGCGCGTGTTCAAGTGGAGCCAGACGGGCGGCATCGAGCGGCTGGAGCCGACGACGACCGTCGTCGCCAGCCCGCCCGCCACCAAGATAGGCCCGAACGGCGAATATGTGGTCAGGGTGGTTCGAACCAGCAAGGCGCCGGTGCGCGCGGAGGAAACATACCGCGTCATCGTCGACGAACTGCCGGACCCCTCCCGCGCGAAAGCCGGTACCGTCACCCTGATCATGCGCCATTCCATCCCGGTCTTCTTCCGCGATGCCGGCGCCAAGGCCGCCGACGTGTCATGGAACCTGAGCCAGCAAGGGGGCAGCCTGCTGCTGACCGGCAAGAACAACGGCGACAGCCGCTTCCGCCTGTCGAACGTGACCATCAAGCAGGGCGCCGCGAAGATCGGCGGCCGCAACGGCTTGGTCGGCTATGTGCTCGGCGGCGCAACCATGCAATGGCCTGTGGGCAGTGCGAAATCCCTTTCCGGCGGAACGATAACCCTGCAGGGCCAAAGCGATCTTGGGCCGTTCAATGCCAATATCGCCGTCACGAAGCGCTAGAGCGCTTCGGCGCTTCATAGGGTCGCTGAAACGCTCTACCTCTTTGTTTTTATGCAAGTCCGGGCGGAAAACCGCTTCGCGCTTTTGCCGGAATTGCTCCAGCGTCTGGATCGCTGCCGCCTGTGCCCTTCTCCCCGTTTCGGCGCTGAACGCGCAAGAAGTGCCGAACGAGCCGATAGCGGCAGAAACCGATGGCATGCCCGCCGATACGCAGGATCTCCTCCTTGAAGTGTTCATCAACGACATCCCGATGAATATGATCGGCGATTTCAAGCAACGGCGCGATGGCTCGCTTGCGGCGACGGCGGGAGAGCTTCGCGAAGTCGGCATAAGACCTCCGGCCGGCGCCGGCGACGACGAGCTGATCCGCCTTGGCGATCTCAGCGATATCGCCTATCGGGTCGACGTGCTCGGCCAGCGGCTTTACGTCACCGCAAGCGATGACGGCCGCGCGGCGCGCGTCATCGATGTCAGGACAAAGCAGAAGCGCGATATCCCGCAAGCCCAGTCCAGCTACGGCGGCGTGCTCAACTATTCGCTCTTTGCCAGCTCCAACAGCCTGTCCGAGAACGATCTCGACGTCTTTCAGGGCATATCCGGCTCATTCGATGCCCGTGTCTTCAGCCCTTACGGTACCTTGAGCCAATCCTTCATAACCGGCTATTCCGACGGCAGTCTCGACGGCATCACCCGCCTCAACACCACCTGGAGCTATTCCGACCCAAAAAACCTCGTCACCTACCGCGTGGGCGATTTCACCACCAGCGGCCTCTCATGGACCCGCCCGGTCTATTTCGGCGGCATCCAGGCGCAGCGCAATTTCGCGCTGCGCTCCGACCTGGTGACGGAGCCGCTTCCCGCGTTCCGGGGAACCGCCGCCGTTCCATCGACACTGGAGATCTATACCCAGAACGTGCGTTCCTATTCCGGCGATGTGCCGGCCGGCCCCTATCAGGTCACCAATCTGCCGGTCTTTTCCGGCGCCGGCGAGGCCCGCGTCGTCCTGCGCGACAGCCTCGGTCGCGAAACCACGACGACCCTGCCGTTCTATTCGTCAAGCCTGCTGCTGCGCCAGGATCTATACGACTTCTCCGCCGAAATCGGCGTCCCGCGCCGCAACTTCGGCGTCGAATCCAATGATTATGACGATCGCATCATGGGCGTCGCCACGATGCGCTACGGGGTGAGGGACTGGCTGACCCTGGAAGGCCATTTCGAGGGCGGCCAGAACCTCCTCAATGGCGGCGTCGGTGCCGCCTTTCCCGTCGGCGCCTGGGGCGTGGCATCGGCGGCGGTTGCGGCAAGCGCCAGCGGCGGCCGCTCAGGCACCCTCTTCAACGCCACGCTGGAAATGAGCTACAACGACTGGTCTGTCTATGCGCGCATGCAGCGCAGCTTCGACGATTACGACGACATAGCCTCGGTCACGGCCGAACCGACGCATACCGGTTCGGGGGATTTCATCGTGCTCAGTGCCGGCGTGCCCCGGGCGATCGATCAGGTCACCTTGAGCATTCCCGCTCCGCTGGACCTCTCCAGCCTCAACCTGTCCTACACGCGGCTCGAAAGCGCGACTGGCGAGAAAAGCCAGATCGCCGGCCTCTCCTACAGCCAGACCTTCAAACGCGCCAGCTTCTATGCGTCCGCCTTTGCCGATCTCGACAACAGCAGAAGTTTCGGGATCTTCGCCGGCGTTTCGATCCCCTTCGGCGACAATATCTCCGCCAGCACCGGCATCGAAAGCGGCCCGGATGGCTTCAATGTCGTTGCCGATATCTCCAAGTCGCAGCAGCAGGAGAACGGCAGCATCGGCTGGCGCGCGCGCACCTCGGAAGGAAAGGACACCAACCGGCAGGCGGCGATCAGCTATCGCGCGCCCTTTGCGCGCTTCGAGGCGGGCGTCCAGCAATATGACAAGAACGTCCGCGCCACCGCGCAGATGGACGGCGCCATCGCCGTTGCCGGCGGCGATGTCTTTGCCTCCAACCGCATCGACGATGCCTTCGCCGTGGTCGACGTCGGAACGCCGGGCGTCGAGGTGCAACAGCAGAACAGGCCGATCGGCAAGACCGGCAGCAGCGGCCGCATCCTCGTGCCGAACCTCAATTCCTATGAGCCGAACACCGTGTCGATCGATCCGAAGAACCTGCCCGTCGATGCCGAAGTGCCGGCGACCAAGGAAGTGGTGGTTCCCGCCGACCGCAGCGGCGTCGTCGTCAAGTTCGGCGTGTCGGAGACGCCACAGGCGGCACTGGTCACGATCACCGACAGGAACGGCACGCCGCTTCCGGCCGGCGTCAGCGGAAAATTACAGGGCACAGGCGAGGAATTCGTCATCGGCTATGACGGACAGGCCTATATCCGCGGCCTTGGCGCACGCAACGCGATCGACGTCCTGCTGCAGGACGGCGGCAAATGCCACGCGAAATTCGCCTATAGGCCACAACGCGGCAGCCAGGTCGTCATCAGCGACGTGAAATGCTTATGAGCAGAGGAGCGAAAATGCGCGGCGCCATCAGTTTCCTGCTGTTCCTGCTGCTGCCTTCCTTGTGTCTTGCGCAGGCCTGCAGCTTCACGGCCACCGACATGAGCTTCGGCGCGGTCGATACCCTGTCCGGTGGCGCGGTCAACTCGACCTCGACGATCAGTGTCAGCTGCACCGGAGAACTTCTCACGCAGCGGCGGATCCTGATCTGCCCCGGCATCGGGGCCGGCAGCGGCGGCGCGTCCTCGGCGGCGGCGCGCCAGATGCTCAATGGCGCCTCCAGCCTGAACTACCAGTTCTACTCCGATTCCGGGCGGAGCGTGATCTGGGGCTCCAACAACTGGGCCTATTCCGCCAAGCCGCCGCCCTATGCCTTGTCGCTGAACCTTCTCGGATTCGCCAATGGGTCCACCACCGTCTACGGCACGGTATTCGGTTCCCAGGGCGCGGCGGCGCCTGGATCTTATCTTTCGAGTTTTTCGGCAGCCGACACGTATTTCATCTATCGCTACACCAGCGACACCAACTGCGATGCGCCGTCCGGAACGCTGGCAACCGTGTCCTTCGCCGTCAATGCCAGCGTCGCGGCCAATTGCCTGGTCAGCGTGGAGAATGTCGACTTCGGCACCCGAGGTGTTCTCAGCGCCAATGTCGACGCCACGGGTTCGGTCACCGCGACCTGCACGCCCGGAACGACCTATACGATTTCCTTGAGCGGCGGCACAGCCAACGCCGCGCCGACGGCGCGCAAGATGGCGAAGGGGGCCGAAACCGTCACCTACGGGCTCTATAAGGACACCAACCGATCGCAGCCCTGGGGCGATGCGGCCACGCCGGGCAGCACGGTGGCGGGAACCGGAAATGGCGCCGCCCAGATCCTGACTGTCTATGGCCGCGTGCCGGCGCAGCACACGCCGACACCCGGGACCTATACCGATACGGTGGTCGTGACGCTCACCTATTGAGCACGGATCGTTCGGGGCATGCCGGCTGACGTGGGAGCGGGCGATGCAATGACGATCCTCGCCAGCGTCACGCTGCCGCTTGCCCTTCCGCGAAACCCCGCCGCCAGAAGGCGACGACGAGATGCCGCTCGCGCGGCAGCTTCCAGTTCCGCCGGGCGAGCTTGCGCAGTTCGACAAAATCGCCGAATTCGCAGCCTGCCCAGAAATAGGTATCCTCTCCGAGACTATCGACATCGAGACGGCTCAGCGCCTCGGATAGTAGACCGGTCGTCCCCGCCGGCCGGCCATGGCGGTAAAGATAGGTCAGCTCGATATTGTCGCCGCCAGGCAATTCATAGCGGCAATCCGGATTGTCGATCTCGACGAACAATCTCGCACGCACCAACGGCGGGATTTCTTCCAATATGCGCGCGATGGCCGGAAGCGCGGTATCGTCGCCGCAGAGGACGAGCGACTGCGCCCTCGGGATCTCGCCGCCGGCCGGAGCGAACAGGCCGACGAGATCACCCGGCTGCGCCTGTTCCGCAAAGGTCGCGCCGGGACTGCCGCACTCGTCGTGCTCATGCAGGGCGAAATCGATTTCGATCTCGCCGCGTTCGGCGTCCCGCGAGCGGATGGTATAGACACGCGACACCAGCCTGTCCGCTCCGCCCGGCCAGGCGACCCGTCCATCCGCACCGAGCGTGGGCCAGACCGGCATGGATCCTTTCGGGGGAAACAGCAGGCGCACATGCAGCCCATCGGCGGCGAAATGGTGCAGTTCGTTCCCGCTCAGTCGCAAGCGGCGCATCTGCGGCGTTACGTTCTCAGCCGAAACGACCCGCATCTCGCGGAAGAACGGCGGCAGGCTGCTCCCGGCCTCGCCGTCGCCGGACCAATGCACGGCATCGGAACCAACCGCCGTCGAGAAATACTCCGCCACGACCATCTTGATATAGCAAAGGTCGATCTGGTCCTTTGCCGAAACCGCAACCGATATCTCGTCGCCCTTGGCGACTAGGTCGGCCCGGCCATAACGGGAAATGAGCGTTGCCTTGCCGCCCTCGGCCTCGACAGTCGCAACCTCGTGGAAACGATCGGAAAAATCGGCAACGAGCGCGTCCGCCCGCTCGCTTCTAATAAGGGTATTGGCTCGCAATTCGTTCTCCCGCTGCATGTCTAGCGACCATCCGCCGCTCGCGCCATGGTGATTGCATTGCTATCGGCTCCCCGCATCAAGAGGCCGATGACCGGCACGGCAAGGATGGCGATGACGGCAGCCGTGGTGAAGAAAACGGCATAGCCGAAATGCTCGGCGATCCAGCCGGCTCCAAGGCCGCCCGTCATGCTGACCAGGCCATCGGCACACTGAAAAAGCGTGAAATCGACCCCGGCCTGCTTCGGGTCCGACCAGCCCATGAACTGCGAATAGAGCGCCACGAAGCCGATGGACATCACGCCGGACGAGCTGGCAATGGCGATCGGCATGAGGAGGAAATTTGGTAAGCTGTCGCTAACGCTGAAGAATGCAAAGGCACCCAGCAGTATCGCCTGCGATAGGATCGCGAGGATAAGTACCGTGGCAGCGCCCCAGAGCCGCACCAGCAGGCCGCCGAGCAGCGCGCCGCTGAAACCGACGATCATGCTGCCGACGCCGTTCAAGGCGCCGATCGTCGCCAGATCGAAGCCGCGATCGATCAGGAACGGCCCAAGCATGGAGAGCCCCCATTTCTGGCCCGCGACATAGATCGCGGCGATCAACAGGCCCCTTTGCACTTGCGGGCGCTTGAGCGCGAGACGCAGCGACGGCACATGCGGCCGCGTCTCCGGCACACTGCGGGCTGCCGGCCCGAAAACGAACGGCAGGCCAAGCATGATGACGAGAAAGGCCATCGCGAAGACCGCATGGGTCCAGCCGGAGCGGTCCACCAGCACGAGAAACAGGCCGGCACCGATCGCCGAGCCGAGATAGGAGCCGCCGACCTGAGCGGTATTTCCCCAGCCATGATACTCCCTGGCAAGCGTTTCGACCGCATAGCCGTCGCAGGCGATATCCACCGTGGAGGTGATAAGCGCGACGAGCATCAATATGCTCAGCACCGGCGCCAGCGGATAAGGGCCGGTCAGGCCGATCGCGGCGAGACCGCCGGCACACAGCAAGCCGCCGGCAAATACGATCGAGCGGGAGCGGTTGCGCCCCTGCGCCGGCAGGCGAAAACGTTCGACATAGGGCGACCAGAGAAATTTCAGTGCCCATGGAATGACAGTGAGATAGAGCAGGCCGATCTGGTCCAGCGCCAGCCCCTGTGCGCGCAACACCGCCGGCAGGCCGAGCATGGTCACGCCGCCGATGACGCTCTGGGCAATATAAAGGCCCCCGACCGCGATGAAGACCGCGGCCGGAGACGGAGAGCGCGACACGGACGGAACCGCCGCCATCAGAAGCGATACCGCACGCTGGCGACCACCTTGCGGCCCTCATCCCAGTAGCAGAAGCCCGTGGTGCAGACTTGCTTGACCTCGTTCAGCAGGTTCGTCGCATTGACCTGCAGCCGCACGCCCTCGAACGAAGGATTGATCTTGCCGAGATCATAGCGAAGCGAGGCATCGACGAAGGTGCGCGCCTTGTTGTCGAGAACCGGCGTATGAACATTGTCGCCGAAGCTCGAACCGACATAGCGAAGACCGGCCCCGATGCCCAACCCCTCCAGCGCACCGCTCTGCACCTCGTAATCGGCCCATAGCGAGAACATGTGGTACGGCGAGGAATTCAGCGTATTGCCCTTGGTTTCCGAGGTCAGCTTGGTGATTTCCACGTCGTTGTAGGAATAGGCGGCAATCAGGTTCAGGCCGTTATCCAGCGACGCCGTCGCCTCGAGTTCGAAACCACGGGACTTGAGGTCGAGCTGACGCAGGAGATTGATGCCGGACGAGGTTTCGTAAACGGTGGCGTTTTCCTGGTCGATGTTGAACAGCGCCGCGGTGATGGAGGCGTTGCGGTCGGGAATCTGGTATTTAACACCGACTTCGATCTGCTTGCCGAGCGTCGGCTCAGCCTGCTGGGCAACGCCGTTGAAGGTCTGGATCACGCCGGGATTGGCGACATAGGACGTGCCATAGCTGACATAGGGCATGACGTTCCATGGCGTGACGTAGCCGAGACCAACGCGGAACGTCGTTTCGCTGTCGTCGCGGGAGTAACTCGTGCCGCCGGGCGTGTAATCGCTCTTGTGCCAATCGTGGCGAAGGCCGGCAGTAAAGCGCCAGGCATCGTATTCGATCTGATCCTGCACATAGAGGCCAAGCGAATTCTGCTTCTGGGTTTCGCTGTAGTTGATGTCAGGCATATAGGTATAGGTGTCGGTGAACAGGTCCGGACCGCTGCCCTGGCGCGACGTATATTTCATGTAGCTGTAGTCGATGCCGGTGATGAGCTGATGCTTCGCCGGCCCGGTGTCGAAATCGGTCTTGAGGTAGGTGTCGGTGGCAAGCCCGCTATTGTCCTCGCGGACGATGCCGGGATAATCGGCGAAGACCCATTCCTGCCTGGCGGAGATGTCGGAGTAGCGCAGCTTGTGATAGAGCGTGACGGAATCGCTCAGCGCCTGTTCGAGCTCGTAGCCGATCCGCCATTGTTTCTGCTTGAAATCGTTGAAGCGAGCATCGCCGCCATATTCGGACGTCGCGCCGATCGAGGTGCCGGCCGGCCCGTACTTGTTGATATAGCCCCAGGTTCCACCCGTCGTGGAGTTCATATATTCGCCGAGCAGCGTCAGCTTGGTGTCTTCGTCGGGCTGCCAGGTGAGCGCCGGCGCGATATATTGCCGGTCGTCCTTGATCGCTTCGATCTGGTTGCGCCCGTCGCGCACCAGGCCCGTCAGGCGATAGAGCAGCGTATTGTCGTCGTTGACCGGCCCGGAAAAATCGAAGGCGGATTGGAGGCGGCCATAGGAGCCGTACTGGACCTCGATCTCCCGCAGCTTTTCTTCCGTCGGCCGCTTGGAAATGATGTCGACGATGCCGCCGGAGCTGCTGGCGCCATAAACGGACGCCGCGGGGCCGCGCAGCGTGGCAATGGCCTCCACGCCGTAGGGTTCCAGCCGGAACAGGCCGTTGGGGCTGGCGATCTGGCGAAGACCGTCGCGGAAGATGCCGGTATAGGTCAGATCGATGCCGCGGACCTTGAAGGCATCATATCGCGGCTCGGCGCCATACTGTCCCAGGCGCGCGCCGGGCGTATAGTTCAGCGCTTCGGACAGATTTTGCGGCCGCAGATCCTGCAGCTGTTTCTGCGAGACCGTGGAAATGGACTGAGGCGTTTCGGCGATCGGCGTATCGGTCTTCGTCGCCGTCCGCCCGGATTTTCCGACATAGCCGTCCGTCGCCAGGATACCGGTCACGCCCTGGTCCTGACCCTGCACGACAAGCGGCTCCAGAATGGTCGAGCCGTCGGGCGCAACGCCGCCGGCCTGCGCCGACGGATCGGTCTTGTCGTAGATGCGGACGGTGCTCGGGCCGGTGAAGCTATAGGCAAGTCCCGAACCGGCGAGCAATTGCGCGACCGCCGCCTTGGCGGAGAGATTTCCGCTCACGCCGCGCGTGGTTTTTCCGGCCGTTATCGCAGTCGGATAGAGCAGCCGGATATTCGCCTGGCGTCCGAAAGCCAGAATGGCGCCTTCCAACGGTCCGGCTGCGATGGAAACGGTGACCGTCGCCTGGCCGGCATCCGTTGCCGGCTTGCTGGCTGTCTGTGCTTGGCCGGCCCCCGCATAGGCCGAAACGCTTACAAAAACCGTCGCCGCGAACGCGCCGCGCCTCACCTTCCAAGTCATCGATGCCACACGGGTCCCCTTATTCATCCCTGCGTCTGAAACAAAGCCGCGCCGCCCGGACGCGCCATTCCTTTACGAAGAGTGAAAACGGCAGGGACCTCCTGACGTCGCGTTCGAAAAAAATTCGATTATTTCGAGCCGATGAGGACCAGCACGTCAGTCACACGGGTCACCGATACGGGCAGATTGCTTTTGATGATGGCAAGGGCCTCGTCGGTATTGGACAGATCGAACACCCCGGAAACCTTTCTGTCAGCCGCCTGGGCATCGAGAATGACGATGCGGCCGTGACGATAGCGGGCCAGCGTCTCGGCCACCTTGCTCAAGGGCGTCGCGGAAAAGACCAGCTTTCCCTGCCGCCACGCGGTTTCATTCGCCACATCCGCCTTTGCGACCGTCGCCTTGCCGGAACTGTCGACCGTAATGGCATCACCGGCCCTGAGCACGGTGTCGTTGCCACCGGTCTTGACCTCGACGACACCTTCCTCGACCTGAACCAGATGCGGCAGCGAGCCGGCCGCGGTCTGGACGGAATAATGCGTGCCAAGGGCAGTTGCGCTCAAACTTCCGTCATCGACGATAAAAGGCCGCGCCGGGTTCTTGGCGACATCGAAGAAAGCCTGCCCGCGCAGCAACTCGACATGCCGCTCCCCCACGGAATAGCGCACGGCGATGGCAGTGTCGGTATCGAGATCGATCTTGGTGCCATCCTCCAGCACCACCGACCGCACCTCTCCCACCTCGGTATAATAATCGGCACGCCAGCGATCGATCAGCCCCATCTGGTAAACCGCGCAGGATGAGGCGGCGATCACGCCGACCAGCATCACAAGCCCGATCGCCCGCGCCGCCGGCGAACGCCGCGCCTTCAGGCTGTCGAGCGATACCGGCGCGTCCTTCAGACTGCCCCAAAGCGCCTTCATCTCATCATAGGCCACGGCATGCGAGGGATCGGCGCGCAACCAGCGCTGCAACTCGGCCCTGTCCTGATCGCGGGCGTCGGCAGACTGCAGCCGGGCAACCCATCCGGCTGCGGCCTCGGCCAATCGGTCGTCGATTTCCTCGTCGCAACTGCGGCTCATGATCCCATCGGTCTGTCTGCGGCCTGACGTGCGTCGCGATCTTTCAGATCCGCGTCTCGCGCTTCGGGTCTTTGATGTTGTGCATGTCGTTCTGACAAAACCGCTGCACAGTTTTGCGCGACATGCTTTACCACGGCATGCATTCGTTCCGGCTCTCTTCCTAAGAGCCAAAACGATGCCCGTCTCCTGACGTCGTTTCAGAGAAATATTTCGGCGCGGATCTTTCGGCAATGCAGCAGCGCCTTGATGATATGCTTTTCGACCATGTTGCGGGATATGCCGAGTTCGACGGCGATCTCGCCGTTGGAAAGACCGCGCAGACGGCTGAGAATGAAGACCTGCTGGCACCGCCTCGGCAGTTCCTCGATCGCCTTCGCCATGATCAGCAGGCATTGCCGGGCATTGACGATCCGGTCTTGCAAAGGGTGTTCGTCGGGTTCGTCCATACCGGCATCGTCGGGAAGGAACATGGCTCCCTCCCTTGTTTGCCGGGTGAGAATGACCCGCGCCACCGATCTCGCCACCTGGAACAGATAGGCCTGCGGATTTTCGATCAGCGTCGCATGCGAGGCTTCCAGCATCCGCAGGAACGTCTCTTGCGTCGCATCCGCCACGTCATCCCGGTTCTTCAGCCGGCGATGGAAAAAGCGATGGAGCCGTTTTTCCTCGCCCGCATGCAGGGAATAGAGCATCTCCGTCATCCCATATCCACGTCCTGATCTTCGCGATCCAACAAGCTATGCCGGGTCTTGCCTCCGCCGCTTCCGCAGGAAATTGCGGCTTCGCGCAGACCCCTAAAATTTGTTGAGTTTTAATGTCATGTTTTGACTACCCCATGTCGCGCCGGCTTGCAACGCTTTCGATTCGCGAAAAAGGCAGGGGTCGATGCCGGTGGGCGTCAGGCGCGCGCGAGATCGGGACCTCTCCGGCGGAAGAGGCCTATGCGGTGTCCGGAACGCGAGCGAAAATGCCGAAACGATCCGCGCCGGGGCGCGAGTGGCTTTGAGGCCGGCGTCAGGTCAGCCGCAGATCGAGGCCCGGATGCAGTTTCTTGAGGTTCGGCAGCGATTTCATCTGCCATGGAACCTGGGACGAACCGCATACGGTCAGGTGGATGTCAGGATGCTTGCGCGCCTCGATCGTCAGTTTGGCGAGCAGGTTTATGCCGGACGAGTTCAGGAATTGCAGACCGGTCAGGTCGAAAATCGTCTTGCCGCCACCATCTTCAAGCGCTTTCATGGCCAGGCTGTAAACCGGCGAATAGGCGTCCGGTCCTGCCAGGCGCATGGTCCCGTCGAAATAGACTGTGCTGCCTTCGGACCAAACACGGAACGCTTCTTCCCTGATTTCCATGGCATATCTCCGCAGGTTTAAGACAGCCCAATCGCCATCGACGCATAGGTTTCAAGTTTCGTACGCTTGTGCGGGCTGTCGACCTCGAAACGCCAAGCCAGATGCACTTGATAGTCGCTCATCAACGTCAGCAGCCCCAGTCCCGAGGTGTTGCCACTTTGCGTCGCGCTCGCCTCGAGCTGCTGGATGAGCAGGTCACCCGGATCGCCTGCCATCACATCCGACAACAATTGCTGAAACCTGGTTGCCGCATCATCATCGACGAAATTCGATACTCGTATCTTAAAACTATCCGCGTCGGCCAAAACTTCAACGACGATCTCGCCATGTGTGCGAAACTTGATCGCGTTTTCGATCAGCTCGTTCGTCACATAGCCGATGTCGTAGCTGACCAGCTTGTATTGGCGCCTCGCCGGCCGGAAGCGCAGCGCCACCATTTCCGCGATAAAGTCGGAGGTCATGGAGGAATGCTTCCAGCCGAGACCGAGCGGTCCGTCCAGCAGGCAAAGCCGGACCGCGCGGCTGGTGTCGAAGGGGAGCAGATGTTCTCGACCGTAAAAGACCGTTGTCATGCCTTCACCTGTGCCGCATCACGACGAGAGTAATATCGTCATGGATCTTTTGCGTGCCGATATAGGCCATGAGCTCGGCGAGAATGCCGTCCACGACCTCTTGAGCGGATCGGCCATGCAAGCGGCGAGCGCCCTCGCATAGCCGTTCGATGCCAAACAGCTCGCCCTTGGCATTCTCGGCTTCGGTCACGCCGTCGGTGTGCAGGACGACCATATCGCCCTTCTGGAAGGATATTTCCTTGACGGCGACGAATGGCGATATGTCGGGTTCCAGACCAACCGGCAGACCAAGGTCGCCGGTATCGATCCGCTCGACCTCACCCGTCTTGCGGACGACGACCATATCCTCATGCTGGCCCGATATCGTCAATTGCTCGCCATTATAGTCGAGGAAGGACAAGGTGAGATGCTTGTCGGTTTTTGTCCGCTCGATATTCTTGAAGATGGCGCGGTTCAGGTCGGTGATAAATTGCGCGGGATCGGTTTCGCCGGCTTCGAGCAGCGCCCGCGCGATCGATTGCACCATCAGCATCAAAACGCCGCTTTCCAGCCCATGGCCGGTGACATCGCCGATGCCGATTTTCAGATTCTTTCCGTTCTGCAGGACATCGTAGTAGTCGCCGCCAATTTCATCCGCGGGGCGCATATAGGCGGCAATCTCCAGATCGTCGATCGCCGTCAGCTCCTTGGCGCGCGGCAGCACCATCAGCTGAATCTGCCGCGCCACGTCCAATTCGGCGCCAAGACGCAGATTCTCGCTCTTCAACTGGCCGTTCAGCGCAGAGATCTCCTCCTTGGCGGCCTCGATCTCCTTGGTCCGGTCGGTCACCAGCCTTTCCAGATTTTCCGTATGGAAGCTGATGTCTTCCGCCATGCGGTTGAATGCCAGGCCGGCTTCGGCGACCTCATCCTTGGTGGGAATGTCCACGCGGACGGAATAGTCCTTGGCCTGTATGCGCTTTGCCGCTTCCGCCAGGGCGCTGATGCCGCTGGTAATACGCTTCGATGCGGCAAACACGGCGGCCGTCACGATCAGCAACGACACGAGAACCGCCATGATCTGATAGAGCAATATGCGATTGGTGGCGCGCGATATCTGGTCTTTGGCAGCGATGAGCGACGCATAAATCTCGCGCTCCGGCACGACGATGCCGAGCGACATGACCTCGCGCTGGATCGGGCCGTTCACCCAGAGATTGGTCGCATGCAGCTGCTTGACCACGACCAGATAGGGAACATCCTCGCCCTGTTCGTTCAGCGAAATATGCTGGATGACGCCATCGGCATCGAGCGGCAGGGTCGAGATGGCCTTTTGCGTACTGTTGCGCAGGGAGCGGTCGAGGCCCGTCACGCCCTTGTTGGCCGCATCGCTTGCCGAGCGCAGGCCGATGATCTTTTCTCCGACCGGATTGATGGCGACGACGTTGCCGTTGGACATGGTCAGGAAGCCGAAGCCGCTTTCGGCGACCTTCACGTTCTCGACGATCTCGGCCAGCTGATTGAGGGTGATATCGGCGCCCGCCGCACCGGCCACATCATGCCGATCGGCCGTCCAGAGCGGGTGAAAGAAGCTGACGATCAATTTTCCGGTAATCGCATCCGTATAAGGAGCGGTCTGCGTAATATTGTCGGCCACCGGCCGCGACGCGGCGTTCGACGCCCATTGCTGCCAGGATTCATAGAGGCCGGGAAAGAAGAAGGTCCAGAAATCCGCGCTGTTATGGCCCGGATAGAGCCTGTCGAATGTCTGGGCCTGCGCCGTGTAAGGCGCGGTCCGGAAGATCGGGCGCTCCCTGGGGCCGATATAGTACATTTGCAGTTTCGAAGCGCCGTTCTGCAGGAGAGACGGAGCGACGAGATCAAGCACCGCACTTGTTTCGATATCGGCCTGGACCTGCGGCAACGGACGATGGTCCTTATCCAGCAGATAGCCCCATACGCTGACCACCGACGGCGATCCGGGAAGATTTTGCGCCCATTGGCCAGTCGAATCGTAAGTGACGGTCACCGCACCAGGGGCCGCTTTCGCCATGGCCGCACCGATGTCGCCGTTCCTGGTCGGATGATCGACCTGGTCCTGCAGCACGCCCGCCAACGCCTTGACGTCCGAGTGGACCTGATCGAGGAGCAGGCCGACCTGGGCTGCCGTGGAATTGGTGTAGGAGCGAATGTAGTCCTGGCTGGCTCTCTCAAGGCCGTCGCCAACCTCCATCGTGGCGTTACGGGAAAGACGCTGCACATTCCAGAGCGCCAGACCGCCGCTGACCAGCAGGTCGAAGAGCACCGCACCGCCAACGACGATGATGAATTTGGCCCGAAACGACCGCAGTCCCAGTTTCTGTGGCGTGATCGGCGCGTGCATCATAGCGGCTTCTGCCCCGATGCTGCCCAGATGGGCCAACCGGCATATCCCCTGGGATGAAGCGCGGCGAAAATGTGATCTTCGAAGCCTTGCCTGAAGCGCTCGATGAAGTCCGGCGGATCGCCTCTCTTGACCGCCATCTCGCCCGCATAGACATTTTCCCATGCGGTAATGATATCCGCAAAGTCCCGGGGGTCGCCGTCGAGATTGGTCACCATGAAGCTCTCCATTTTGACATCCGTAAAACCGGCATCCAGCAATAGGCGTCTACCCTTGGGTCCCATCTCGACATCCATGTCGAAGTAGGCGAAAAGCTTGGCAACCTCGGTATACGTCCACTGAATACTGTCTGACCGTGGTTCGCCGAGACAATGGGAGTTCTTCTCGTTGGTAATATAGACTCTGCCGCCCGGCTTGCAGATCCGATAAAGTTCCCTCAGTAGTAAATCCGGGCGATCAAAGATTTGCAGCGAGTGTCTACAGGTGACAAAATCGAACTGGTCGCTTTCGAAAAGCATCTGCGACGCGTCACCATAAGTATATTCGATATCTCGAACATCGAAATCTTCCGCTACCGCGCGGGCATAGTCAAGACTCAAAGCCGAATGATCCAAAGCGACGATCTTGGCCGGCGCGAACTCCTTTCGCAAAAGCATCGCGAAATCGCCGATGCCACAACAGATATCCGCAATGCTCATGCCTTCGCGAAGCCCGTGGCGGGGCAATATCTCCCGCTCATGCCGCCAGGTCATTTTCGTCTGTGTTCTGAGGATCGGAATGAAGCTCTGATTCTCGACGAAGGTCTGGCCGGGATAGAAGGCGGAGTCGTAAATCTCGACGACAATATTGGGTGAAAGATCGCAAAGATGCTGAAACTGTCGGGACGCCCAGGCAACGACGCTCGAAGCGACGACAACGAATTTAAGCTCCGGCCTCGAGCGGGACGCATCGACCAGCACGCGCGTCAAGGCTCGAAACGCCGTGTTGTTCATGTGGGTGACGCGTTTGAGATTGACGTAGCAGACACCCTTGACAGTCTCGATGGCGCTTCGCAGCAAGGCCAGGGCATCGGCGATTTCCGCCAATGAACGCGGTCGCAGCACGCCCGTCAGGGAAAATTCCTGATTGCTGAGGTTGAATTGCGCGGTGAAGCTGACGGAAGAATCTTCGCTCAATTGAGTAGCCTCTCAAGCGGCAGATCGACGATGAATGTGAGGAGGCCGGCGCTGGCGTCATGTAGCTGAATGACAGCGTCGTAATTGACGGCCAGGCCCAGCAGGATCGCCTGGTCCGCGGGTGCCGTATCGCTTGCGATGACCTCGAGATAACTCGCGAATAACTGATCGCTTTTGAGACCCGCCACCACCTCACTGTAGAATTGATATTTCTGAGGTGAACAGGGAAAGGTCAATTCAACGCGCTCGATGTCGGCGCAACGATAGAAGCGGCATGCAAACTTGCCGCCATATTCGTTCGAGTGAAACGACATCTCCAGAAGCTCGTTGAGAGCCGCCGAAAGCAGGTTCGCATGACGAATGGGATCACGGCGGTCATGACTGACCATTCGAGCGACGTAGTTGGCACACTGATCGCAATACAGCCAGTCTGCAACGAAGGTCGCCATCTCCATCTCCAGATCGAGCAATTGTTCGAAGGCGGTATGCGTCGGCGTTTCTTTTATATTCACCGAAACCTCCCTTGACGGATCGGCGCATGGCATTGTTCAGGGACTGGGACGATCGCCGTGATAGGCGGCGGTCGCGAAAATGGGCGTTCGTTGCCCGATGAAGTCATCGATCAGATCGGTGCTGATGGGCGGGCTGAGATAAAACCCCTGCAGTCGATCGCAGCCTTCGGCCTGAAGCCAGGACACTTGCTGCGCCGTCTCCACGCCTTCCGCCGTCACGCTCATGTCAAGGCCATGCGCCAGGGCGATGATGGATCGAACGATCGTCTGGCTCTTCTCGTCTTCCAGCAGGTCCTTGATGAAATACTTGTCGATTTTGATGTTATCGAACGGAAAATTCTTCAGGTAGCTCAGCGACGAATATTCCGTCCCGAAGTCGTCGAGCGAAATCTGGATGCCGAGCACATTGAGCGTATTCAACGTGTCGAGATTGTTGATGGTGCGCTCCAGCAGCACGTTTTCCGTGATCTCCAGCTCCAGGCGCTCGGCGGGGAAGCCGACGATATCGAGTGTCTGGGAGATCCTGTCGGTAAGGCCGGGGGCCAGAAACTCGGCCGGCGACAGATTGACGGCGACGGTGAAATGTTCGGGCCAGGTGAGAGCCTCCCGGCATGCTTCCTCGAGCAGCCATTGGCCGATCTCGCTCATGAGTCCGTCGGCCTCCGCCATGGGAATGAAGGACATGGGCGGAATTATCCCGAGCATCGGATGCCGCCACCGCAGCAATGCTTCGAACCCGGCGATGATGAACGGCGGCCTCACCAGTGGCTGGTACTCGATGAAGAACTCGTCGCGCTGGAGCGCGACGCGCAGGCTTCGCCGCAGCAGCTCCCTCTGCTCCAAAACCAGCAGCATGCCGGGATCGAACGTTCGCGCGCAGCGCCGCCCGTCCTTCTTGGCGGCATAGAGAGCCACATCCGCAGCCTTCATCAGCTGTTCGCCGGCATTGCCGTCACGCGGCGCATGCGCAACCCCGATGCTGGCGCCGACGAACAACGAGATGCCATCGATGGTGAAGGGCTTCTTGAATTCGGCAACCAGTTCTTCCGCCAGTTTTTCGGCCTCGGCGGGTTGTTGCGCGGCGACCTGAATGACCGCGAATTCGTCGCCGGCCAGGCGATAGGCCGTCCCGTTTTGCCCGAGCGCGCGCCTTATCCTTTCGGCGGCGAGCCGAAGCACCGTATCGCCGGCGCCATGCCCCAGCGTATCGTTGACGGGCTTGAAATCATCCAGGTCGAGCTGCATCAGGGCAACGCCCGTTTTCCCGTCGGCCGGGAGCAGCTTCTCGAGTTCCTCGCTGAATTGACGGCGATTGGGCAACCCTGTCAGGACATCATGCGTCGCTTGATGGACGAGACGCGCCCGTTCAGTATCCCCGAATGATGCCGTTCTCGCATTGGCGCCGGCATCGGTCGTGTTGATATCGATGATGGCCAGCCCGGCCTGAGTATAGAACAGCAGCAGATCGCGCCGTTCGGGCGCCGTGGCGTCGAGCTGGATGGTGCGTGGCTGGCCGGTATCGATCACGAGCTGCACGACGGCCGCCAGCGCGGATCCTGCCAGAAGCGGATAGGCCTCCCACAACGTCACGCCCGCCTGAGACGCGAGGCCGACATGATCTTTAAATTTCTCGGAGCAATCGATGAGCGTGAAATCAGGACTCCAGAGGGAGAATAGCGCCTCGGAGCTGCTGTCAAATTCGGATTTTTGTGGAACCAGCTTCGGCCAATTCACACGGTTTTCGGGCATAAGGTTACACCTCCCAAACCGGCCCATCCCCCTGATGCAGCCGCTCCCCAACCTCTCACCGACATGTCTCGTCTATACGCCAGCGTATCTTTCGCTGCGGTCGCAGCGGAGACTCCACCAAAACGAAGTGCCTTGCACGTCAGCGGCGAGTCCGTTGTCGCGAGTATATTACTAGATATTCAATTAGGAAATAGCCAATGAACACTATGATATGCAAAGATCGGAGGCCCATAGTTTTGAAGGATTATTGCGCTTTTTTCCTCAAGGCTCCTTCAATGCTTTTGCAACCTTCCGATGTCGTTGAAGGACGGCGACAGGTCACGGGGAGGAGACGGAAGAAAATTGTGGCCGCATTCGACGCATGCGGTCCTTGCCTGGAGCGGGTTCCCGTCGCCGATCCGGCGGGGCATCGGCGGCCGCGCGAAAACCGTTGGCAGTGCGTCACGGCCGATCTGCTTCAAAGACCGCAGATTGCCGGAACGGCACAGCATCCGGCAAGAAGACCGGCCGGAAAACTTGCGTATATGTCGGGATATTACAATCTTCGCAAGAAATTGCGTGGACAATAGTCGGTAACGGGATCATATCTGGAAACAAGCTGGCTGTCGGCCGGGGATTCAAGGCATCGACACCGCAAGCGTATATGAGGCTCCGGCTCTGGAGGGGCCAAATTGTCAGACCTTCGACGCGACGAACAAGCCGCAGCACCTGCTGTCGATAACAAGAACAAGCCGCGAAGCGACGCAAGCAGCGACGCACAGGTCGAACGCCGCCGTTTTCCGCGGCAGGAAAGAGCCAGCGAGAATAGGCAGCCCGCTTCACCGACGCTGACGCCGCTGTCGTTTTCCACCCGCGAACTGAAACCGGACGAGCAATTTTCTGCCTGGCAAGCCTATATGGCTCCCCTCATGGAGGTCAGGCGCCCGGACATTTCGCAACAGGTGGAGTTTGCAGCCGATCATACCGCGTGGAATCTCGGCGGGATGTTGGTGGTGCAGCAAAATACCCCTCCACACAGCTATATGCGCTCGCTGGCAAAGGTGCGGTCGGATCTCATTGATCATTGGCACGTCTCGATACTGCGCAGCGGCCACACCTGGACGGAGGTCGACGGGCGTGTCAGCGAGGGCGAGCCCGCAACGGTGGAACTGCGGTCTTTGGGTCATCCCTTCAGGGGACGCTCGACCCAGGCGCAGAGCCTGTCGCTTTATTTGCCGCGGGAATTGCTTTTTGACAATCCCGGCTCCACCGAGATCAGGAACAACATCGTCCTGTCCGGAACCTACACCAAAATGCTGGTCGATTATCTCGACAGCATCGAGGCCAATCTCGCGGGCTTCGCGGAAAGAGATTTTCCGCATGTGGTGCAGACGACGCGCGATATGATTTTGACCTGCGTTTCCTCCTCGGCGGAAGCTTCGTCCGTCCCAGAGCCCCATAGCACCTGGGCCTTGATGGAGCGCATGCGCCGTTTCGTTCAGCGCAATTTGAAGTCCTCCGACCTGACGACGGAACGCCTGTGCCGGGAGCTCGGTATTTCACGCACGCGCTTATACCAGGTGTTCGGGCCGGACGGCGGCGTTCATCACTATATTCAGCGGCGGCGCCTTCTCGCCGCCCATGCCGCCCTCAGCGACACTACGAACCGGCAGCCGGTCGCCGATATCGCCTTTGACATCGGCTTCTCATCCGCCGCCCATTTCAGCCGAGCGTTCAGCAAGGAGTTCGGCTACAGCCCTCGCGAGGCACGCAACCTGACCGTCCCTCCCTATCTCGGCCATTCGGAGACACCGGCTTCCACTGTCGAGGGAACTCCTTCCTTCGACAAATGGCTGCGGGCTCTCGGCCATAGTCATTAGTCGGTCCATTTCCTGTCCATCGGCAATTCGCGCGAGCCGTGTGCCGGTCGCTTATGCCCCATCGCCTCCCTTGCGCAGGCATGGCGGCCGCCAAATGCTGCCGGCAAGGATCGAAGTCATCGCAGAAATGGACGCTGCTGCAAGTTTCAGGACGCGTGGATAACGACAGGTAAAGTAGTAGGTGCTTAAAAGAAAGGCAGGAAACATTCGAACAATCACCATCGGGGCATATGAAACATTTGCGCTCGATATGAGATGGCAACCTGTAGGGGGCATGCCAATGACGTCTGCTGGTCCAAAAATCCAAATCAACGGTCCCTATCACGCCGGGACCGATGCTTTTCGCGCGCTTGAGCGGGAGGAAATCCTTGCCGTCGCCTACAGCACCTTGGTGCAAATCGCAGTTGCGGCGGGCTGGAAGGAAACCGAAGTCGCTTTGACCCTGGCCGATATTGCCGACGATTACGTCATGGCTCTCGCACAAAGAGTTGCAATGAACCAGCATTGAGGCGCGGCTTGCAGGCGCAAGCGCCACCCATCGGCAAGATTTCCGTCGGACAGTGAAATCCGGCATCGACGAAGCCGGAAGCGAAACTGCTGTCGTTTTGAATGAATTTCAAAAGATGATCGACGGTCATTCGTTGGGGTTCGTCTTTGTAGAATTGGTAACGAGTGAGGACACAAGCGATGAAAGTCAGGCGACATCTTTGGTTCAAAAGAGACATGGAGTCCGCAGTCCGATTTTACACGTCGCTGCTTCCGGACTCGTCGATCGGCTGGATTTCTCTCATTCCCGCCAATAGTCCGAGCGGTCCCGCCGGCAGTGCGAAACTGGCGGGCTTCACGCTCGGCGGTCAACATTTCATGGCAATCGAGGCTGGGCCACTCGACCCCTGCGACTACGGCTCTTCCATTACGGTTGAGTGCGCAACCCATGCCGAAGCCAACCGCCTGCGCAGCGCTTTGCTGGAAAAAGGCACGATTGAGCCGAATGGCTTGTTGCGAGACGGCTGGGGGCTGTATTGGGACATCAGCCCGAAGCAGTCATTAATCGCAGCCGACCGCGCCGGCACCGCTCGTGCCGCCCATGCCGCACCGTCAACGGCAAGGTCCAGCAGCGGCGGTTTGGCAGCCGCCGCTCGCGGCTAGCTCGGGACAGCCATTCCATTTCTTTGAAAGCCACCGATCGCCAGCCGGACAAAAGGTCCGGCTGGCGATCGGCATTTGAGGTGTGCGTCGGGGCTGCACACGGCGCATCTATCCTAGTCACTGCAGCAAAGACCGACGCCTCATCGGCCGCAGCCTATGACCCCCGCCCGCAACTCCTTGGCGAATAATCGTCCAATTCCCGGCGCTCCCTTCACGCAAATTCTCAGCTCGGGCCAGCCGATATGTAAGTATATACTTACCAAAAAAGTGCCTTTTGCCAGGAAAAAGCCGCGAACTGTGCCCATCCGGAACAAATAAATGGACAGATTGTAAACTTTCTGAATTCCCGGATAACGACAGTCTCTTTAAATATAAGTAAATTATAATCGGTAATTCCCACAAGGATTTCCCCATTATCAAATGTCAATAAGTGAAATTCCCGTGATTTTACATGGGGGTTTAACCGCGTCTTGTAATAATCGGGAGGGTATTATGAACATGGCATTCAAATCCGCACATTTGTCCCTGAAACATACTGACAAGCGTATCATTCTTGTTGCAGGTGGCGCGGGATTTCTTGGCTCGCACCTTTGCGAGCGCTTGCTGCAGGACGGTCACGAAGTTGTCTGCGTCGACGACTTCTCCACGGGGCGGATGGAGAATTTGTGGCACCTGTTGCGCTTCGACACGTTCAGCTTCATCCGCCACGATATCGTTGCGTCGATCGACCTGCCCGTCGACGAGATCTATAATCTCGCCTGCCCGGCTTCGCCGCCGCATTATCAGGCGGACCCGATCCATACGATGAAGACCTGTGTTTTCGGATCGCTGAACCTGCTGGAACTTGCCGTTCATCACCAGGCACGGATATTCCAGGCATCCACCTCGGAAATCTATGGAGATCCGCAAGTGCACCCGCAGCCGGAAGGCTATTGGGGCCATGTCAACTCCTTCGGCCCACGCTCCTGCTACGACGAGGGCAAACGGTCCGCCGAAACGCTTTTCCACGACTTCCATCTGAAATACGGCGTCGACATCAGGATCGCCCGCATCTTCAATACCTATGGTCCGCGCATGCGCCCCGACGACGGCCGCGTCATCTCCAACTTCATCGTCCAGGCGCTCAAGGGACAGGATATCACCGTTTACGGCGACGGCTCGCAGACGCGCTCCTTCTGCTATGTCGACGATCTGATCGAGGGCTTTATCCGGTTGATGGGGAGCCCGTCACCCATTCATACGCCAGTCAACCTTGGCAATCCGGGCGAATTCACCGTCCGCGATCTCGCCGAGCAGATCATCGCCATGACGGGCTCGTCCTCGAAGATCGTTCATAAGCCGCTGCCGGTCGATGACCCCAGGCAGCGCCGGCCAGACATCACCGTTGCCAAACGGGAATTGAACTGGGAGCCCACCGTCGCATTGGCGGAAGGCCTGAAATCGACGGCTGCTTATTTCGAGCGTCAGCTTGTTCGGCCAAGCGGCGAGCTTGTCGAGGTTGCGTGATGTCCAGGCAAAGCATCCTCGTCGTGGGTGGCGCCGGCTTCATCGGCAGCCACACCGCCAAGCTCCTCTTCAAGCAGGGCTTCGAACCGATTGTCTACGACAATCTTTCGACCGGTCATCTGGCATCGGTGCGCTGGGGACCTTTCGTCCAGGGCGATATCCTCGACATGCAGCGGCTTGCCGAGGTCCTCACGGAACATCATCCGGCCGCCGTCATTCATTTTGCCGCCTCGGCCTATGTCGGCGAGTCCGTCAAAGACCCGGCGAAATATTATGCCAACAACGTGACCGGCACGCATTCGCTGCTCGAAGCATGCCGGCGCGCCGGGGTGGAGCATCTGATCTTTTCATCGAGCTGCGCGACCTACGGCATACCGGAACATCTGCCGATCCGCGAAAATGAAGTCCAGCGCCCGATCAATCCCTATGGCAGGACAAAGCTGATCGCCGAACAGATGCTCGCCGATTATTCGGCCGCCTACGGGCTGAAATATGTTGCCTTGCGCTACTTCAACGCGGCGGGGGCGGATCCGGAGGGTGAGATCGGCGAATGGCATAAGCCCGAGACCCATCTGATCCCGCGCGCGCTTCTGGCCGCAGCCGGTTCCATCGATTTCCTCGAAGTCTATGGCGACGACTACAACACGCCGGACGGCACCTGCATTCGCGACTACATCCATGTCATGGATCTGGCTCGCGCCCATGTCCTGGCGGTCGAATATCTGATGTCGGGCGGCGCCAATCTCGCCATCAATCTGGGAACCGGTCGCGGGACATCCATCAAGGAAATTCTGAGTGCGATCAGCAGCATTTCCGGCCGCCCGGTGCCTGTCGCGATGCGTGCCCGCCGCGACGGCGATCCACCCGTACTCTATGCGGCGTCGGCTCTTGCAACCGAGAAGCTCGGCTTCCAGGCGCTTTATTCTGACATCGACACGATCATCCGCACCGCAGCCCCCTTCTTCGGGCTGGAGGTGCAGCGATGACCCCGCACCGAGCACAGGCGAAAGTCTTGCAGGAAGAGCCCTTGATGGTGCCGGTCCTGCGCGGCTATCAACGCGCCGAATATGTCGCCTGCGTCGGCCTGTGGCTGATGGCGCTCGCCTTTTTCTGGCACTGGTGGCTCCTGCCGAGCCATCATGTCAACGCCACGGGCTCGGTCCTGGTTACCCTGATATTGGCATGGGTCACGATCCTGCCAGCCTATTTCATGGCTGTGTTCTTCCGCGCCCGCAAGCCGGATGGAGACTTGCGCCTGCCCGCCGGCAGCCGTGTGGCGATGGTGGTGACGAAGGCGCCTTCGGAACCTTTTGCGATCGTCGCCCGCACATTGAGCGCCATGCTGACGCAACCGGTGCCGCACGACACCTGGCTCGCCGATGAAGATCCTTCGCCTGCGACGCTGGAATGGTGCCGCACGCAGGGGGTTTCTGTTTCCACCCGCAAGGGACGTGAGGATTATCACCGCCAGACGTGGCCGCGGCGTACCCGCTGCAAGGAGGGCAACCTCGCCTTCTTCTATGATCATTACGGCTATGAACGCTATGATTTCGTCGTCCAGCTCGATGCCGATCATGTGCCTGAAACAGACTATCTCTATCACATGCTGCGCCCTTTCGCCGATCCGGCCGTCGGCTATGTGTCCGCCCCCAGCATCTGCGATTCCAACGCGCATGAAAGCTGGTCGGCGCGTGGACGCCTCTATGCCGAAGCCAGCATGCATGGATCGCTGCAGTCGGGCTTCAACGGCGGCCTGGCACCGCTTTGCATCGGCTCGCACTATGCCGTCCGGACCGTGGCTTTGCAGGCGATCGGCGGCCTCGGCCCGGAGCTCGCGGAAGATCACTCGACGACGCTGATGATGAACGCGCATGGCTGGTGCGGCGTTCATGCGCTCGAAGCCATCGCCCATGGCGACGGACCGCGCACCTTTGCCGATCTCATTACCCAGGAATTTCAATGGTCGCGCAGCCTGATGATGATCCTGCTGCAATATTCGCCCAAGCTCGTCAGCCGCCTGCCGCTGCGCCTCAAGATTCAGTTCCTGTTCTCGCAGTTCTGGTATTCCCTTTTCTCGCTTTTCATGGGGCTGATGTTCTTCCTGCCGGTTCTTGCGCTTGTGCTCGGATGGAACTTCGTCGACGTCTCCTATCCCGATTTTCTCGTTCATTTCATACCGCAATCGGTCCTGCTGATCCTGTTCGCCTATCGCTGGCGCAGCACCGGCACGTTCCGGCCGGTGGATGCCAAGGTGCTGAGCTGGGAGATGACTTTGTTCCTGTTCGCCCGCTGGCCATGGGCGCTTGCCGGAGCTCTGGCGGCCGTTCGCGATTGGGCAACGGGCTCCTTCGTCGACTTTCGCGTCACCCCCAAGGGGACATCCGAGGTCGATCCGCTGCCGTTCCGGGTGTTGGCTCCCTATGGTTTTCTGGCGCTGATCTCCATCCTCCCGGTCCTCTTCGTCGCCCATGCGGGAGAGACCAGCGGCTTCTACATTTTCGCCATCGTGAACGCGGCCGTCTACGTCCTGCTCCTTGTGGTCATCATCACGCAGCATGCGCGCGAAAACACGGTGTGCGTCAGCAGGCGCTTCTATCGTCCGGCGCTCGCCGGCAGCCTGATGACCCTGATGGCCTTGCCGTGTGTTGCCGCCCTCGAGCGCGGTAACGAGGGACTGCGATCGCTGACCTGGGACACGAGTGGCTACATTTTGTTTGAAACTCGCTTTTCCGTGGCAGGCGCCGGCGTCGGCGGCCACGAGCTGCACCGGATCGTCTTCAATCCACACTGGCGCTCAGGCGCCGACGACAATTGACGCTCATAAAAAAGGGGGGAACGCAGATGAAAATAGCTGTTATCGGAACCGGATATGTGGGCTTGGTCAGCGGCACCTGTTTTGCCGAATGGGGCAATCATGTCGTCTGCGTCGACAAGAACGCTCAGAAGATCGCGGGCCTCAGACAGGGCAGGATGCCGATCTATGAGCCCGATCTCGACGAATTGGTCGAGCGCAATTGCGCTGCCGGACGGCTGGACTTCACCTGCGACCTCGCCGAGGCCGTCGAGGGCGCCACCATGGTCTTCATCGCCGTCGGTACGCCGCCGCGCGCCGGCCAGGGGGACGCCGATCTGTCCTTCGTCTATCAGGCCGCGCGCGAACTTGCGCCGCTGATGACCGACGACACGGTCGTCGTGGTGAAATCGACCGTACCCGTCGGCACCGGAGACGTGGTGCAGAAGATCATCGGTTCGGTCCGCAGGGCCGGCACGTTCTCGGTCGCCTCCAATCCCGAGTTTCTGCGCGAGGGCGTCGCCGTGCGCGATTTCCTCGCGCCGGATCGGGTCGTCATCGGCGTCGAAGACGAGCGCGCATGCAAGCGCCTTCTCGAACTCTATGACGGACCGATCGGCCTGCGCGATACGCCTATCATCGTCACCATGCGGCGCACGGCCGAACTCATCAAATATGCCGCGAATGCATTTCTGGCGACCAAGATCACCTTCATCAACGAATTGGCGGATCTTTGCGAGCAAGTGGGCAGCGATGTCGGCGAACTCGCGCTTGGCATAGGGCTCGACAAGCGTATCGGGGCGAGCTTCCTGACGGCCGGCCCCGGTTATGGCGGCTCGTGCTTTCCGAAGGATACGCTGGCGCTTCTGCGAACCGCGCAGGACCATGGCGTCGCGCTGCGCATCGTCGAGGAGACCGTCGCGGCCAACGAGGCCCGCAAGCGGCGCATGGCGCTCAAGGTGATGGAGGCTCTCGGCGGCGACGTGGATGGCATGACGATCGCCATCCTCGGCCTCACCTTCAAACCCGATACCGACGACATGCGCGACGCCCCTTCGGTGCCGCTCATCGAAGCGCTGCAGCGTTTGGGCGGCCGTATCCGCGCCCATGACCCTATCGGCATCGAGAATGCCGCAAAGGTCCTCGAGGACGTCGACTTCTTCGAGGATCTCTACGAATGCGCGAGGGATGCCGATGCCGTCGTCGTCATGACGGAATGGGAAACCATCAGGAAAATCGATCTGGTCCAGCTCAAGCAGAGCATGCGCCAGCCGATCCTCATCGACCTCAGGAACGCTTTGGATGCGGAAGCCGCCAAACAGCTCGGATTCCGCATTTCAGGCATTGGCCGCTCGGCCAGCACCGAGAGCCATGTCCAGGACATCGTCAGGCGAAGAAACAGAACTTTGCGGGCGGTGAAACCAACGAGGGCAAAACTTGCCTCAATTCCTATGCGGGAGAAATAAGATGAAGCCATCGCACAACACAACGCATTTTGCCCGCGCGAAAGCAACGGCGCTGATCATCGCCATCACCATCGGGTCTGCGGTATCCGGCAATGCGGCCAATGCCGATATCAAACTGCCGAAGGACGCAAGACCCATGACGGCGGTCGAACTCTACACGCTCTATCGCGACAAAAGCTGGCAGTGGCCCAACGGCGCAGGCCGAATGCAGGATGCCGACCGCCGCTTTTCCGCCTGGGTCGACGGAACGGAGGGCCAATCCTGGGCCGAGGGCCGTTGGACCGTCACAGATACCGGTCGCCTGTGCTTCGAGGCGGCCTGGCATGCGACGAACGGCAAGTTTCCGGCCAAGACCTGCTTCGTTCATCGAATTCTCGATGGGACCATCTACCAGAAGCGTGAGGCGGGCGGAGACTGGATCGTGTTCCGCCATGCTGCTGCCAAGCAAACCGATGAGGCGGCGAAGTTGATCGCCGACGATCTGGTCACCCAGCGACTGGAGGCGGTGAAAGCCACCTTGAGCGCGGGCAAGACCGAGCAAAAGAAGGAGGCAATCCAATGAAAACCCTATCCAAGCTGACGGCAGCCCTGCTTTGCACGGCAGCCCTCGGCGGAGCGGTCTATTCCGCCGGCAATGTTCCGGAGGCAAAGGCCCAAAACCAGACTGTATTTCACGACAAGAGGCCGATTATCACCCCCCAATCGCTACCGTCCGGAGCCTATGATCCGAACGGGGATTTCTCCAATGATCCCAATCCGAAGATCGAGCACCTCTTCCTTCCCTGGGAAGACGTCGATCTCGCAACCCTCAGCACGGCCGACGCCTATGCGCGCCAACGCGGACGCGACCTGCTGATTACGGTCGAGCCCTGGTCCTGGGCTCGCGACTGGCGCGTGGCACCCGACGATCTATTGAATGGCATTCTGGCGGGCCATTACGATGCCAACATGGCAGCGATATGCTCGGCGGCGGCCAAACTCGACAGACCCGTCACGATCCGCTGGGCCCAGGAAATGGACGAGAAGAACGGCCAGTTCACCTGGGCTTACTGGAACGCGGATGGCTACGTGAAAGCCTATCGGCATGCCATCAAAGTCTGCCGCCAATCCTTGCCATCGGCGAAATATATGTGGTCGCCGATGGGAAAAGAAGGGCTTGAAGCCTACTATCCCGGCGATGAGTATGTGGACGTGATCGGGCTCTCGGTCTTCGGCTACCAGCCGTTCGATCAGCGCAAACTCGGACGGGACTCGACCTTCGTGGAAGCGACCAAACCCGGTTACGACCGCGTCAAGGGCTTCAAGAAGCCGATCGTCATCGCCGAATTGGGCTATCAGGGAAACGAGGCCTATGTTCACGCATGGGCTGAAGAGGCCAATAAACCGCACGACCAATTCCCGAAACTGACGGCAGTCGTCTACTTCAACGACCGCGAGGTCTATCCATGGCCGGATGGCCTGGGTCGGCCGGACTGGCGCGTTGCAAGCCCGCTGCTGAACTAACCCCGTGGCAAATACCTGAAAGGCAAACAAAATGTCTTCGTTCCGCATCATCATCATGAATGCTGCGCTGTCGACAGTGTTGCTGATCGGCCCGGCAAATGCCGCGACGCAGCATCAAATCGAACGGATGACTGCTCGCGCAGCCAGTCATGCAACTCCAATGAGCGCCGCCGACTTGCGAAAACTCTATGCGGGACGCTCCTGGATCTGGAAGGACGGCGCGGGGTTCTTCTCGCGTCACCACCACCACTTTACGGCCTGGTCGCATACGGGTGCGAAAAGGTCTCACGCAACCGGCCGCTGGTTTACGACCGACGGTGGAAAGCTGTGCATGAACGCTTTGTGGTACAGCGGAAAAACTGTTGCGCGCAATCTCTCCTGCTTCCTGCATCGTGAGAAAGCGGGAGTCATCTATCAGAAGCGAGCGTCAGGCGGAAAATGGTATGTGTTCCGTCATAATCCAATAAAGCATGATGACGAGTTTCTGAAGCTTCGACGGGGCGCCCGGGTCCGCCAGCACCTGCCCAGTTGAAGTTGAATGCTTGATAGGGGCCATAGCGAGGATGGAGGAACGGCTTGTTTGGCAGCAGTTCCGGAAGCCTCCTTCCGAGAAGCAACCCCTATTCTTGTCCCGCGAACACGCCGCGAGACCCTCGATTTATCTTAGAAGAAGCCGCGATTATAGCAGTGCGATGTTCTTCCAAAACCGCTCGGCGTGCAAATATAAGGAGCACCCTTGAAGTATTCCTTGGAAGAAATCTTGGTCGTTCTCGCAAGCGAATTTCCGCTATAGAAGACAACCTTGTTTCTTTCGTATTTCTTCATATACAACTGAATAGTCTTCGTCTTGGTCTGATCGACTTCCGACGCAGTTGCATTTGAAGAGAAAGTCATAGATGGCACCAGGATGCAAAGAGCAGCGAAGGCCACCCCAAGATAACGGCGTTCAAGACCTTCATTACCTGTTTTTTTGTTCCATTTCATAAATCTACTTCTCCATAACTGTTTCGATTTGGCAATTCTCGCGAAAATTATTTAAGCAATATCCACAAATATCTTGAAAATATTAATGAATTCTGCTTAATTTTTTCTTACGAACCCCGGCTGAGGCCTGCAAACAATGCCATTCCTGAGGGCATTAATATTACGCAACTCGCTACGACTGCCCGGAACCGAAATTCGGGCATTCAATGCCTTCGCCGATGTAGTTTTCGATGTGCCGCCTGAGACCGTACTTACTCCCAAGACGCAACACAGCGGGTTCCTATTTTGTCTATTCGCCAGCTTGCCGGCGGGTGGATTGCATCAGATTCGGGCCGTTTTGGGACGCTGCCATATTGCTCCGGGCAATGGAGAAAGGAGCCGCCCCCGATGTCGAGCCCATTTTCAGTCCTGATTTTTAGATCTCGTGTCGCATTCCTGTTCAATCCCTGGCGAACGGACCGCAGGCACGACCGTATGATTTGCGTTGCGTTGTTGAAAGGCCACGGCAATGATGTGGAACAAAGTCGATATCCCTCCGGAACAGCCGGCGTTTGCTGAAAGGCGCCGTTGGCCGCGCACGTACCACGCGCCGCTCTGCAGCGAGGTACGAGAGGCGCTGGAGCTGGTTTCGCTGCCGTTTTCAACACGGTCTCTCGCTCCCAATCAGCAGTTTCTGGCTTGGCAGGATCGCATGGCGCCGCTGATCGACGTGCGCCTGCCGCAGACCGCCGACGCCGATGACTGTTTTCCCGTCGACCAGACCGTTTGGAATCTTGAAGGAGCGCTTCTTATCCAGCAGGATGCGCCGGCGTTCCGCTACGAGCGCTCGTCCGAAAAGGTGCGCTTCAGCTCCATCGACCATTGGCAGATCACATTCCTGCGCTCGGGCAAGACATGGACCAGCGTCAACGGGCATATAGCCGAAAACGAACCCGGCCTGATGGAGATCCGCTCGCTCGGCTGTCCGTTTTACGGGCGGGCGCTGGACACCAAATCGACCACGCTGATCCTGCCTTGCGATTTGTTCGCCGACCATGGCGGATTGCCGAGCGCCAGCAACAACCTCGTCTTCAAGGGCGCGCGCATCAAGCTCCTCTCCGACTATGTCGCCTTTCTCGAAGCCAACCTTACCTCATTGACCAAGGATGATCTGCCCAGCGTCCGCGGCCAGCTTCGGGAATTGGTATTCCATAGCGTCGCGCCGCTCGTGGACTACCATTTGCATAATGACCAGATTTCGCAGATCGGCCTCATGACGCGGGCCCGGCACTTCATACAGAACAATCTGGGCTCGGCCAATCTGACGCCCGAGACGTTGAGCCGGGAACTGGCGATTTCGCGAACCCGGCTCTATGAACTCTTCCAAAACTCCAGCGGCGTTTTGAACTATATTCGCAAAAGGCGGCTTTTGGCCGCGCGCGCGGCCCTTGCCGATCCCGCCAACAGCCGAAAGATCGCCTATATCGCCAACCAACTCGGTTTCGAATCCGCGGCCAATTTCAGCCGCGCCTTCACCCATGAATTTGGCTATAGCCCCAGCGAAGTGCGAAAACATACAAGCGGCGTGAAGACGGAACATCCGCCGCAAGCGGAAGACTTGCCGACCTTCGATCACTGGCTGAGCACGCTCGGCCTCTGACGGAACGCGATCGCCGCTGGATACGGATGTCCCTGTGATCGGCATGCGACGGCCGAGGCGGCATCGGACTCAAATCAGCCGCGGCTATTCCCGACCGAGAGATGCGACATCGCCCTGAACGGCGCCTGCCTCGTCGGCGAAACCCGCATCCGGCGCTGCCACGCAGCGGTTCCGGCCCTGTTGCTTGGCAAGATAGAGGCACTGGTCGGCCCTGCGCAGCGCCTGATCGACATCCTCCGAAGCCGGTTTCCATTCCGACAGGCCGATGCTGCAGGTCACCGCCAGGGCATGCGTCATAAGCTGCCAGTCATGGCTGGAAACCCCAAGGCGGATGGTTTCGGCCTTGGCCATGGCGCGGACGGGATCGGTATTCGGCAGCAGCACGACAAGCTCCTCGCCGCCGAGCCGAATGGGGCAGTCATGCTCCTCCAGACCAGATCGGAGAAGACGGGCCACGGTGATGAGAACGATGTCTCCAACCGCGTGCGAGAACGTGTCGTTGATCCGTTTGAAGTGATCGAGATCGATCAGCAGGACAGCGCAACGATGCGATTGCGACTGCCTGATCCGCTCGCAATAGGCTGCCAGTTCGCGGCGGTTGCCAAGGCCGGTCAACGGATCGCGCAAAGCTTCCGTCGCCAGGGCCTGCCGCTCGATCGCCAGATTCTCGTTCTCGCGGATCAGGAGTTCGCGCTCTTCGCGCGCCCTTCTCTCCTCGGCGCGCAGGTGTTCGAGTTCCAGCGAGATCTGCATCACCTGCGCGCGGGCCGTGGCCAGACGCTTGAAGTCGAGCACGGTCTGCTCATGAAACAGTTTGTGGAACTCATAGGCATCCTTCCACAAGCCGGCCGCCGCCTCCAGCTGGCTTCGCGCCTTGTAATAACGCACTTTCCGACGCGGCGCCTCGAATGCCCAGACCAGCGGCTCGATGCCCTGCAGATATTCGCGCGCCTGCCGATAGTCCCCCGTCGCCTCGCTGAGAGCCGCCATCCAGTAGCCGATCTCGACGGTCAGGATTTCGTCGCGCGTCCTGCCGGCATAAAGCAGGGCGCGGGAATAATGCTCGCCCGCCTGCACATCGTTGCCGCAAACCCATGCCAGGACGCCAAGGAAGCAATGAGCCTCCGACATTTCGTAGCTGTTGTTGCCGTCGCGGGCCATGTCCAGCACGCTGTTGAATAGTCTGCTTGCCTCCCGCACGGCCTGCATGTCGGGCGGCTCACGCCTCAGCTTGCGCTCACCCTCAGCCCGCGCGATCGTGCGGCCGGCAATCGAATGTCCGATCAGCAGCAGAAAAGCATCGGCGTCGCTTTGGAGCAATGTTTCAAGGCTGGCGCGACCCGAGGCCGCCGCCGTCTCATAGTCTCCGATATCATACATCGCCACCGCATAGGCCGTTTGGGACCGCCACAGCGCGATTTTGTCGGGCGTGTCCTTCGTCAGCAGGATCGCCGAATGAATGATCTCCAGTCCGGTCTCGACGTCGCCGAGTTCGACGAGAACGCCGCCATGCACCGAATGCACTCCGGCGATCGCGCCGGGGTCGTTACAAATCTCGGTCCAGGGCCGCGCGCGTTCGCAGGCCTTCAGCGCAAGCGCCAAGGCCTCCTGATTGAAGTGCAGCAGCGCGAGCCGGCGCGACGCATACAGGACATCCGCCGCATTATCGGCATAGACAGCGGCCGAATAGGCATTCTCCGCAGCCTTGAGAGCCTCGTCATAGCGTTCGGCGGCATCCAATTCGAATGCAAGCTCCAGCCACGCCTTGGAGGAGGTCGGCTGGTTGCTGTCGATCAATGACATGGAATGAAGAGTAGATGCCATTCCTTGGTAAGCTTCCCCAGAAGGACAGAGAATTTTTATGGATATCAATAGATTATCATCGGTCGAACTATCGGCTCTCTCCGTCGCCAGGAACTCCCTTCACCACAACTATAGAACTCTGAAGATAAAAGTATTGGGCCTGAACCGGTGCAGGATAACCGGTACAAACTAAGAAATTGTGCATTTCGGATGTCGGAACCTATTGGTCAAACCGGCATATAGTCGCGACTAGACCACCGGAAACATTGCACGGCTTCACCGCCATGCTCCCGGCGTCGATGACCTGCCATCGGATGAAGGGGCATTTCTCGCCCAGGTCCAGGGACAAATGCAGATACGACGCTGAACCGGTCGGCATCGCAAGCCGCCGGAACGCTCGATATTGACCGCTGCATCCAGGCCGCCCTTGCCTGCCGGCTCGCCAAGGGGCCCAAGGCAAGGACTGCGTACCGGCGGCGGTCATATCCGGCTCAGCTTTGAGATCGACTGTTGACGTGCCGGAGCGTCTCCGCTTGAGGCATTCGCGTCAAGGGCTATCGAGCGGCGGCGAAGGTTCAGCCCTCTGCCGCTCCAAGGCCGTCGATTGGCTTGGATCTGGCCCTGTCGGCCACCTCAACCTTCGGCGTCATTCTGAACGAAGAGCGCTCGACCTGCACCATGCGCCATTCATTTTCCAGACGATCAACCACATCGAGGGGTATCTCATTCCGCACAGATTCACGCTCTTGCATCAGGGCCTCCTTGGAAGAGAGTCCTTGGATGGCACGAAAGAAATTCTTTGTAAATCAGCACATTAAAAAATTTAAACGATTGAATTTATTTTAATCGATTAGAGATCCGGCTTTCTGTAGCAATCCCTCAAGTTCTCCACAGGCTCTTGATGGCGCCTATGCAAATGGAAGGTCGCCACATCGGCAAGGATCGCCCTGATCAGGCCATCGAGCGCGCTCGTTATCCGGCTTTTGAGTGGCAAGTCATCGGCATACCGACGAGCGGCGGCCATAAACGCCGAGCCGGAACCAACTATGTGCCGGATACCAAACGGGCTTCAAGCAGATCTATTTCGCGAACCAGGGTGGTCACGATCGCTTCCGGAAGTTTTCGCGCGCGTGCCATCTCGAAAATGGCGTTTCGCTCGGCACGTAGCCCCGATAGCCGGAGTGCGCGCTCGATCTCCTCCACCTTCTGCACCTGTTCGGCCTCGTCGCCGGTCTTCGACCGTCCGTCGATGCGTTCGCGGTAGAACTCCATGAGCCTGGCTCCGACTTCGGAATAGAAATCGGCATCGTTCCGCCCCGCGCCCATTCGGTTCTGCGTCGCCTGGATCGCCTTGATGGCGGCTTCCGCCGCCGCGATCCGGGCCTCGTCCTCCTGCTGCCGATGGGTCGGCTCGGGTGGCAGATCGAGATCCTTGAGCAGGAAGGGAAGAAAGACGCTCGCCAGAACCAGGGAGGAGACGATGACGCCGGCGGCCAGGAAGATCGCGAGTTCGCGCGCCGGAAAAGCGCTGCCGTCATCCAGCACCAAAGGCAGCGTCAGAATACCTGCCAGGGTGATCGCGCCGCGCACGCCGGCAAACGAGGTGGCGACCACGAGCCGCCAGCTCGGGGTCCTGATGGTCTCCCCTCTCCTTGCAGCGCGGAAAAGCGTGAACCGGAGGGAAATCCAGACCCAGGTCAACCGCATGATCACAAGCGCTGCGGTAATCGCCGCGACGTAGAAGACCAGCCAGATCGGATCGCCATGGCCGGTTTCGCCCACGACTTTCGCCGCGCTGGAGGCGATATCGGGAAACTGCTGTCCGAGAAGCACGAAGACGATGCCGTTCATGGCGAACTGAACCGTGTCCCAGACGGATTGCGTGCGAACCCGCGTCACCGCAAGCGCCCTGCCGCGCCGCTCGACATAGCTCATGGTGATCCCCGCGGCGACGGCGGCCAGAATTCCCGAACAATGAAAATGCTCCGCCGCCAGATAGGCGCAGAACGGGATCAGCAGGCTGATCAGAATATGGGAGCCGGTGTCCTCGCCGAGTTTTCGGGAAACCAGATCGCGGGCACGGGTGACGGCCCATGTCAGCCCTATGCCGATGGCGATCCCGCCCAGCGCCAGCCATAGGAATGTCGCAACCGCCTCGCCGACAGAGAAGGCGCCCGTCACCGCCGCGGCCACGGCGAAACGCATGCAGACGAGGCCCGATGCGTCGTTAAGCAGCGACTCGCCCTCGAGGATGTGCATCAACCGCTTCGGGATCGGGACGCGGGCCGATATCGCCGAAACGGCGATCGGATCGGTCGGCGACAGGATCGCCGCCAGCGCGAAGGCGACCGGCAGCGGCATGGATGGGATCATCCAGTGAATGAAGACGCCGACGCCGAGAACGGTGAAAAGCACAAGGCCGAGCGCCAGTTCGAGAATGACGCCCTTGTCGTGCAGCAACCCCTCCTTGGGGATTCGCCAGCCATCCAGAAACAGCAGGGGCGGCAGAAAGAGCAGGAAGAAGATGGAGGGATCAAGCTCGACCGCCCGGCCGGTCACGACCGCGACCAGCATCCCCAGTCCGATCTGGATGAGCGGCAAAGGCACGGCGATCGGTAGAAATCGGGTCACCGTCCCGCTGACCACCACCATCGCCAACAGCGCCAGCGCGATCGTTATTCCTTGCATGTCATATCCTCGTCGTCAGCCGCGGACGCGTTTTCCGGTTCAGGGACTATTCGATCAGAATGCCGTGTAAAATCAAATTTCGGCGCATAGTTGAAAAATATTCGTCGAAAATTGGTCATGGCAATCTCCGTCGTGCCATCCGGAAACCCCTGCCCGCGAACGGCAGGCTTCCCTGGCGCCAGGCATGACGACCGTCAGCGAAAAACAGGTTTGTCCTTCCACAAGGTCCCGGCAACGAATTCGGCATAGCCGAGATTATAGACGGCCCGCATGTAATTGGTGTTGAAGGGATCGAACATCGAATAGGGAACCTGGGCATCGATCGAGGCGACATGGAAATGGGCGCCCGTCAGCCTGGAGTAGTTGTAGAGTGCCGTCAGCGCGCTCTGTGTCTGCGATTTGATGAAGATGGAATAGGCCCTTACGATCACCGGAAGCGTCTTGTCAGGCGTGGTGGCGAACTCCGGCATGAGCGCGTTGTTGACGATGACGTAGAAATTGACGCTCTGCCCCTTGGTGAGCAGGGGACGATTGGAACTCGTCAGCAAAGCCTGCGGCATCATCAGGACCTGCGAGGCCGATCCTCCGTCCGAGTGCATCTCCTCGAAATGGCGTCCTCCCGACTCGGCCTTGATCATGACCGCGGGATAAACGCCCGGGATGCTTGCGGACGCCGTCAGAATGTCCTGAAACAGTTTGAGGGCATCCGGGCGGCCGCTATCGGCAATGGCGCCCATGTTCCACACGACCGCGCGCTGGGTGTCGAGATTGGTCGTCAGGATGAAGAGGCGGCGACCCTTGCGATGTTCGGCGGCAATCTGCTCCAGGAGCGCCGGTGTAATGTAACGCTCGATCATCTGTCTCAATGGCCCGGCTCTCAGCAGGCTCGACCCGAACAGTCCGACAATGCCTTTGGTCCGGACCAATTCCTGGGCGATGCCGCTGGTATAGAGATTGACGAGGGTGTCGTCATGCGCCGATCCCAGGAATGCATAAGGGGCGATCAACGCGCCCGTACTGACACCGGTCACGACATCGAACTGCGGGCGCGTCCCCTTGGCGCTCCATGCCGAGAGTACCCCGACACTGAAGGCGCCGCCCGCGCCGCCGCCGGAGATCATCAGGGCATCGAGCCCGCCTCGCTTCGTCGCCGGTGCCCAGTTGCGGGCATCGCGCGGCGCCTCGTCGAGCCGGGCATCGAGATAGGTCCGGATTTCACCATACCCCGCAATCGAAGCTTTGTCCGCCTCGCTCGCATCCAGAGCCCTGTCCAGCGTCTGCATGCATCCGGACAGGATGAGCACGAAGGGGAGCAGGGCGACCAGCACTCGCATCAGTCGCTCTTTTTGAACCCCGATTGACCGGAGACCCGGCATGAGGCGGCTCCTCGCCGGACGGCAGGACGCGCAGGCGGCATGATGCCGCCTGCGGGGGTATACGTCCCGCGGTCTCGTTCTGGGGGAGAAACGCGACCGAAGAGGGTGCCGGGAAAGGATCATCGGCGGCCGTGCGCCTGCTTCTGATCGGGCTTGAAAGCGATCGCCTCATGATCGTTGGACGCGTGCTGCATCTCGTCGCCGGTGTTTGCCTGGCTCAGCCCGATCCGGCGCAGAAGCCTCTTTAAAACCGCTTCCAGATCGTCGACGAAGGTGAAGATGACCGGGATGACGATGAGGCTGAGCAGCGTCGACATCATCACCCCGCCGATGACGACGATCGCCATCGGCTGACGGAAGCTCGAGTCGCCGCCGGTGAGGCTGAGCGCGGCCGGCAGCATGCCCGACGCCATGGCAATGGTGGTCATGACGATCGGCCGCGCGCGCTTGTGGCAGGCATCGATGAGCGCATCGAACCTGGCCATGCCCTGCTGGCGCGACATGATCGCATATTCGATGAGCAGGATGGAGTTCTTCGTCACCACGCCCATGAGCATGAGCAGCCCGATGACGGCCGCCATCGAGAAGCTGGTGCCGGTCAACACGAGCGGAACCAGTGCGCCGCCGAGCGAAAGCGGCAGGGCCATCAGCAAGGTGAGCGGCTGCAGGAAATCATGGAAGAGCAGGACGAGGACGGCATAGATGCAGAACACGCCGATCGTCATCGCAAGGGCGAAGCTCTGGAACAGTTCCGAGCTGCGCTGAAGTTCGCCCTGTTCCACAAGAGTGACGCCGGGCGGCAGATGCCGGAGCGCCGGCAGCGCCTGAGCCTCGCGATTGACGTCGCCCAGAATGCGGCTATTGAGTTCGACGGAGACCGTGACATTGCGCATCCGGTCGATACGGTCGATCTCCGAAGGGCTGCCGCCGATGCGGATATCGGCAATCGATCCGAGATCGACACTACCATTGGTGCCGGCCACCCGCATGTTCCTGATATCATCGAGATTGGTGCGCGTCTCGGGGGAGAAGCGGACCACGATCGGAATCTGGCGCTGCGGCAACGTGAGTTTCGGCAGATCGGAGGAATATTCGCCATCCGTTGCCACGCGGACGGCGCTGGCGATGGCATTCGACGTTATGCCGAGCGCGGCGGCACGCGCAAAATCGGGCGCAATCTGGATTTCTGGCGCCTGCCTCGCCGCCGTCGATGTCACCGCCCCGATGCCTCGCAGCGTGCGGAGCTGCTCCTCAAGCGCCGAGCTTGCGCTGTCGAGCGCATTCGGATCGTCGCTCGCCAGCGTGATTTCGAGCTTGGTGCCGTTACCGCCGCCACCAACCTCCACGCGCACGCCGGGGAGAGCCGAGAGCGCTTGCCGGATATCGTTTTCGATTTGCGATTGCTTGCGATCGCGCTCGCCGATGGGCGTTAGCACGGCAACGATGGTGGCGGAGCCGACATTGCTTGTCGTGGAGACGTCCGGACCGCCGCCGGAAGATGCGGAACCGACCGAGGAAAAGACATGCGTGACGTCGCGAAGCTTGCCGACGATATCAGCGGCTTTCCTGGTCGTCGCATCCGTCTGTTCGATGGTGGCGCCAGGCTGCATGGTGAGCGTGACCTGGGTACGCGCATCGTCGGAAGCGGGCAGAAAGCCCGACTTCAGGAAGGGAATGGTGGCCAGCGAAAGTGCCACGACAACGGCGGTTGCGGCAATCGTGGTCTTCCTGTGGCTGAGCGCCGCCTTGGCGACCGCCATATAGGCGCGCATGATGCGGCCATCCTTCTCCTCGGACGGATGAGCCTTCATGAAATAGGCCGCCATCATGGGCGTCAGCAGACGCGCCACCACAAGCGAGGCAAGGACGGCGACGGCGGCCGTGACGCCGAACTGGCGGAACAAAAGCCCCGGTATGCCGCTCATGAACGCCGTCGGCAGGAAGACGGCGACGAGGGTGAAAGTGGTCGCGATGACGGCAAGGCCGATCTCATTGGCCGCTTCCATCGCCGCATCGATCGGCCGCTTGCCCATCCGCAGGTGGCGGGCGATGTTCTCGATCTCGACGATGGCATCGTCCACGAGGATGCCGACCACCAGCGACAGTGCAAGCAGCGTGACGATGTTCAGGCTGAAGCCGGCCAGATACATGACGAGGAAGGTCGGTATGACCGACAAGGGCAGCGCCACGGCCGACAGGATCGTCGCGCGCCAATCGCGAAGGAAAAGCCAGACGACGACGATCGCCAGAATGGCGCCCTCGTACAGCATGTGCATCGAACCATGATAATTGTCGATGATCGGCCCGATCGTGCTGTAGGCCTCGTCGATCTGCACGTTGGAGTGCGCGGCAGCGAACCGCTTGATTGCCGTATCGACATCGGCGGCGACGCTGCTATCCGAAAAGCCGTTCGAACGCTTGATTTCGACTGCGACCACGGGCTTGCCGTCGAGATAGGCCATCGTGGAGCGATCCGCGAAGCTGTCTTTGACGGAGGCGACGTCGTCGAGACGAACCTGTTGGCCGTTCGCCAAGGGAATTCTAAGCCCTTTCAACGCCTCGACCGACGGGAGGTTGCCAAGGGTGCGCAGTGTCTGCCGCGTCCCTCCGATTTCGCCAAGACCGCCGGAGGTATCGGCCTGCACGGCCTTCAACTGTGACGAGACGGTCGCGGCGGTGACGCCGAAAGACGCCATCGTCGCAGGATCGAGATCGACGTGGACCTCACGGTCTATGCCGCCGATGCGGTTGACCTGCCCGACACCCGGCACCGACAGCAGCGCCTTGGTCAGGTCATTGTCGATGAACCAGGACAGCTCCGTCTCATTGAGGTTGGTCGAGCGGATGGCGTAAGTGACCAGCGCGGAATTCTGTACCGTGACCTTGGTGACGCTCGGAGACTCCATCTGCGAGGGAAGGTCGGCCTTGACGCTGTCGACGGCATTGCGGACCTCGTTCAGGGCTGCTTCGCTGTTTTTCTCCAGCTTGAAGGAAACCTTGATCGAGACGGTGCCGTCGGTGATCGTCGTGGTGATATGATCGAGATAGCTGAGAGACGCGAGGCTATCCTCGATGGTGCGGGCAACCTCGGTTTCGAGCTGCGTCGGCGCGGCACCGTCGAGCGTGGCGGAAATATTGATGGTCGGCAGATCCATATCGGGAAAGTTCTGGATGGCCAGCTGTTTGAAAGCCCAAAGGCCGCCAAAGCCGAGCATCAAGAACAGCAAGATCGCCGGGACAGGGTTGCGGATCGAGAAAGCGGAGAAATTCATCAGTTCGTCTCCGCGATCTTCACGAGATCATTGTCCGACAGGAAGGCTCCGCCCGACGTCACGACCTTCGCCGACGGGTCCATGCCGGAGACGATCTCGACCTCGCCATTGCTGCGGCGGCCGGTTTCCACCCGGACCCGTCGCACCCGGTTGTCCTCACCGGCGGTGAAGATGTAGCTGATGCCATCCCGGAACACGATCGCCGTCTCGGGGACGGTCAGCGCCGGTGTCGTCTGCAGCTCGATGCTGCCCGTGACATAAAGGCCAGTGCGCGGCCGAACGTCTGACGGAAGCGCGACATAGACGATCGCCCGGCTGGTATCGGTGCTGACCGAGGGGCCGACGAGCCTCACCTTGCCTTGAATCGACTGGCCATCGCCTCCATTGATCGCAACGCTCAAGCCTTCGGAAATGCGCGGCAGATAACGCGCCGAGACTTCGGCCTGCCATTCGACGCGCTGCTGGCGGACCATGCGGAACAGTTCGGTGCCGGTGGAGACGACAGCACCGAGGTCGGCGGAGCGCGAGGTTATCAGGCCATCGTCGGCGGCGATGATGGTCGTCTGCGCGAGCTTGATCTTTTCGCTGTCGAGTGCCGCTTCCTCGGATGCCAGGCTTGCCGTCGCCGTCTGCTCATCGGCGAAATATTCGGTAATCTTCTCGTCGGATAGAGCGCCGGATGAACGAAGCTGTCGCGCCCGATCCGCATTCGCCTTGGCCTTGGCCAGGCTTGCCTGTGCAGTGACGACGGCAGCCTCCTGTTTGCGAAGATCGGCAAGAGTGCTCTCTTGCGAAAGCCGTGCGAGCGTCTGCCCCTTCGCGACCACGGAGCCGACATCGACCAGCACTTCGGTGATGCGCAGGCCGCTGGTCTCGGAGGCGACGATGGCTTCCTGCCACGGCTTCAGCCAGCCGCTCGCGGGAACGGTCTCCGGCCATTCCCGCTGCGCCGGCGCCGTCAGGGAGACGGTAAGCGCGGGCGCGGCAGCCTGTTCGGCAAGGGCATAGCGGGTGGGGAGCAGAAGCGCTGCCGCAACGAATGCGACGGCGAATGTCATGGATGGCTTTCTCAACGATGCATTCCTTGCGAAGTTCACGGGCATCGGCGCGGCTATTGCTGCCTCGCGACAGATGCCGCCACGCAGATCAGTAGCGGGACGAACGTTAAGTGCGGTCAAGTTAGTGTTAAGCTGAGTAAAACTTGGTCGTGCATTCGCCTTTGTGTTGTATGCATGGCCAACAGGAATGACGGACGAAGTGAATGAACAAGGTTCTCCTCATCGACGACGACGTCGAGCTGACGACCCTTCTGCAGGAATATCTGGCTGAAGAAGGCTATGACGTCGCAACGGACACGGACGGCCGCGCGGCCATTGCCGCGGCGGCCGGCAATACGGTCGATATCATCGTGCTCGACATCATGATGCCGCGAATGAACGGGATCGAGGTCCTGCAGAGAATCCGGAAGCTCAGCCAGGTCCCCGTGTTGATGCTGACGGCCAGAGGCGATGATGTCGATAGGATCTCGGGCCTCAATCTCGGCGCCGACGACTACGTGCCGAAGCCATGCTCGCCGGGCGAACTTGCGGCCAGGCTGCGCGCGATCCTGCGCCGCGCCGGACAACCGGCCTCCGGCGCGACGACCGATACGCTGTGGGCTGGCCAGCTCGTCATTCATCCCGGCAGCAGGACCGCCGAATGGCGCGGCGAGCCCCTGGATCTGACCGGCACCGAATTCAGCCTGCTCGAAGTCCTCGCCCGCAGCGCCGGCCAGCTGGTATCGAAGCAGGACATTTCCAAACGCGCCTTCGGAAAGCCGCTCACGCCGTTCGATCGCCGCATCGATGTCCACATCAGCAGCGTTCGCCAGAAGCTCGGGCTCAGGGAGGACGGGCAATCCTGGATTCAGTCCGTCCGCGGCCAGGGCTACCAACTTCTGGTGGATTGACCATGCCCCGGCTTTTCTGGAAATTCTTCACGATCATCTGGCTGACGCTCGCGGTGACCGTCGCGGTCATCATCATCATCGTCAAGCTCTTCCAGGCGGTTCCCTTCGCAAAAGAATTGGCCGAGGAGCGGCGGGGGCTTGTTCTCGACCTGACTGCGAATGTCCTGGTTCAGGATGGCGAAGACGCCGCCGCGCATCTCGTGCGCGCAAGCGAAGAGACACTGCCGCTCGGCCTCAGCATTTCGAAAGCCGCGAACATCGACGCCTGTGCGACGGGAAATACGAAGGATACGAGATCCGTCGCAAGAGATGGGGCCTGCTATCGCATCTCCCTGTCGACCCCGATCGGCTTCACCTTCGAGAATCTCGCGCCATTGATGCCGTGGCTCGCCATCCTGATCTCCAGCACGCTGTCGGCGGGGGCGCTTGCCCGCTACCTCATTCGTCCTGTCGTGCATCTGCGCGATGGCTTGAGCGCGCTCGCCCATGGCCGCTTCGATTTCCGTATTGGCGACAAGATGGCCGGCCGAAAGGATGAAGTCACCGCGCTCGCGCATGATTTCGATTCCAGTGCCGCGCGGCTTCAGGAGCTCCAGGACGCGCAGCAGCGCCTGTTCCATGACGTATCCCATGAGCTGCGCTCGCCCTTGTCGCGCCTGCAGGCCGCAGTCGGCGTGCTTCGGCAGAACCCGGCAAAACTCGATGTCATGCTGGATCGCATGGACCGCGAGGTCGAGCGACTTGACGTGCTGGTGGGAGAAATCCTGACTCTTGCCCGGCTGACCGCCGGCGCCAGCCTGCCGTTGAAAACCCAATCCCTCGATGTCATCGAATTGCTGAACGAGATCCTCGGCGACGCGGCTTTCGAAGCCCAGGCGCGGGACGTCTCGATCACGGCTGGCGTCGACGGCACGTTCCTCGCCGAGGTCGAGGGCGAACTGATCTATCGGGCACTCGAAAACGTCGTTCGCAATGCCGTCAAATACACCGCCGCGCATTCGAGCGTATCGATGTCTTGCGAAACGACCGCCGATCGTCTCAATATCCGCGTCACCGACCAGGGGCCGGGCGTCGAACGCGATGAGCTCGAACGCATTTTTCAGCCATTCTCCCGCGGCAAGGATGCTGAATCGAAAGGCGGATATGGCCTGGGTCTCGCAATCACGAGACAGGCGATCGAGCGCCATGGCGGACGGGCTTATGCATCGCTGCCGACGGGCGGGGGCCTCGCCATCATTCTCGAAATCCCCCGAAAACCGACGACTTTCGCGCCACTGGGCGATCGCGTCTGATCTACCTCAATATTCCGCGTGGTGTGAATGCCGCTTTTGTTGAAATGATCTCGGATAATTCCGGAGACTTTTACCCAACTTTACACTGCCTTTACGGCCATTAACGCTGGCATCGCTAAAGCTGAACCATGATCCCGGTTCAGAAGATTTGCCACATGACCTTTAGCTTCCGGCTGCCCGAAATGCGTTCGCGGGCCACACTCTGCGTCATCCTGCTTACCCCGCTCTCCTCTTGCGCAAATATCCCCCTGCATCAGGGCACGTCGCTTGGCTCCTATGCCGACATGACCGCATCCGGCGGGTCGTTGACCAAGGCGAAATTGCGGGTGGAGCCGGCGCCGGTGCTTGCCGCGCGCACCGTGCACATCACGCCGACATCGGTCAGGATCGGCAACAACGGCGCCTTCGATCCCAGGAACCTGGCGCTCGTCACCAATGCCATCGACCGGGCGCTCTGCACCGGCCTCAGCGACCGTTTCGAGGTCGTGGCGGCCGGGCAGCCGGCGGATCTGACCGTTCACGCCACGATTACCGACATCGTCGCGACGAACCGGACGGCGGCGGCGACCTCCGCCGTGGCAGCGCTCGGCACCTCCGTGGCGCTCGCCGTTCCAATTCCGAGGCTCCCGATCGGTCTCGGCGGCCTCTCCGTCGAAGCGGAAGCCATCGGCGAGGACGGCTCTCAAAAGGCGGCCATGCTCTGGTCGCGTGGTGCCAACATGCTGACGACAAGAGCCCGCGTCTCCACGGTCGGCGATGCCTATTCCCTGTCCTCGGCTTTCGGCGGCGATTTCAGCCGCATGCTGGTCAAGGGCCGGGACCCGTTCAAGGGAACGCCGGCGATACCGTCGATGCAAAAGATCAAGGCGTCGCTTGGCGGCGGCCCGAAATACGACGCCTGCAAGGCATTCGGCTCGGCTCCCGGCATTACCGGCGCGGTCGCCGGCCAGTTGGGCCTGCCGCCGGGATGGAGCGACAAGGGCGCCGCGACCACCCAATAGCAACCGTAACGCGGCGGATGACACCCGGTCTCCCCGCATTTGATGAAGAAAGGATATCAATATGAAAATACACCCAACCTTCGCAGTGCTGGCTGCCGCCATTCTTGCCGCGAGCCCCGCCCTTGCCACGGAAGGGCAGGCCTATCTCGCGCCACAAAAGGCGGCAGCCATCCTTGCCGACGGAGATCCCTGGTCGGCCGATGCGCCTGATGGCAAGACCCTGAAGGTCACGCTCAACAAGGACGGCACCGGCAGCATACGCGGCCCCATGCCATTCGCTCTCTCCGTCAGCTGGGTGATCAAGGGCGATACCATGTGCCTCTCGGGCAAGATGGGCACCAAATGCCTTCGCTTCCGCGAGATCGCCGGCGGGCTTCAGGCTTGGGATGGCGACAAGCCGGATCTGAAGTTCAGCCGCTAGAGACTCCCGCGGAGGTACTGGCTGCCCTGGGCGCGGGCATGAGGGGGCGTTGCGATGGTGATGACAATTCTTGTCGTCGGCCTTGTACTGGGTGGAACCTTCGCGCTGATGGCGCTGGGCTTGACCATTCGGTATGGCGCCGCCTCGAGCGCGAATCTGGCCCTCGGTCAGCTGGTCATCGGCGGATCGTTCCTGACCTATCTGGCGATCACCGCCACCAGAATGACGCCGTCCGCCGCGTTTTCGCTCATGGTGCCGCTGGGATATGCGGCTTGCTATCTCATCTATCCGCTTCTCATCGGACCGCTGACAAAGCGGTCCGATGTACCGATCCGCCTGGAGGCCGATGCCATCCTGGTCTCCGTCGGCCTGATGTTCGCGCTCCAGAGCATCTACACGATAGGTGTCGCGGGCAATGAAGGGTCCGGAGTCCTGATCGCGATTTCCGGGATCGAGTGTCGCGCCTGCCCGGTCGCCGGCGTGATATTGGTGCTGTTGCTCGGCGGCGCGCTTTGCATCACCATCGGCAAGCGTCATCGGGGCATGACAATGCGGACGGTTGTCCGCGGATGCATGCGCCCGATCAGCCGCACCGGCAAGCGCTGGCAAGCGCGGACGACATTTGCCATCGGTGGCGGGCTCGCCGTCGTCGGCGGTATCGTCTGGTCCCTCTATCCACCGTTCACGCCGATGAACGGCACCCTTCTGGCGATGAAGGTGCTTGTCGTTCTCCTCATGGGCTGCATGGGCGATTTGGCTTGCGCGATTGCCGCGGGGCTGATCCTGGCATTGGTCGAGACAGGCGTATCCGCAGCCTTCGACCCCGGCCTGACGCTGACGACGACCTGCGCCAATTTTCTGCTCGTGCTGCTCTGGCGGCCGGTTGGCCTGCCCAGTTGAGCGCCGTCGCCGAAGATGACTTCGATGCGCTTTCGGCCCCTGCGGCGGGCGACCTAGCCGGCAACCGGATCCAGGTTCGAGATTTTACCCAGCTTTACCCAGTCTTTACCGCCATTAACGCCGGCCTTGCTAAGCCTTCATTCCAGGTCGCTGGATCCGGAGGTTCGCAAAAGTCTCTCCCAACGGATCGGGACGGCTCAAATCCGCAATCTCAATCCCGCTCCATGCAGAGCGGGACAACGTGAGGGCATCTCGATGAAAAGCGTCGTAACACTCGCCGCTGTATCACTTCTACTCCTCGGGCAGTCTGCCGCCATGGCACAGGTTCCACCAGCCGATCCACTGGTGCTGGCCCAGCCTGTTCCTCCCGGCCATCCTGGCCGATTCCCGCATTTACCACCCCCGTCTCCGGCCATTGAACCACCGCCGCCGGAATATTCCGTATACCACGATCGATATTACGCTCGCAGACACTATGATTGGTGCGCGCGCCGGTATCGATCCTATTCGGCCTATGACAATAGTTTCCAGCCTTATCGCGGACCGCGTCAGCAATGCTATTCGCCCTATGATTGAGCGTGGGGCGCGCCAAGCCTGCCGATGCAGGCGATGTCACGGCACCTGCACGATGCTGCCGCTTCCCCGGATTTGCGATCGCCGGACGACCGGACGCCCGAACAGCTCGACATTGCCGCTTCCGGAAATCGAGACGTCGGCGTCCGCCTTCGCGGTCACCTGCACGTCGCCACTGCCGTGAACATCTATCCGCGCCGATTGCGCGGCCAGCTCCTTCAGCCGCGCCGCGCCCGAGCCGGAAATCTCAAGGCCCACCGTATCGGCAGCACCGCTCGCGGCAACATTGCCGCTTCCCCGGATACTCAGCCGCAATTGCGGCTGATTGAGCTGCGACAGGGTAAGATCTCCACTGCCGATCAGCTTCCAGTCGGTTATCGCCGGCCCCGACAGGCTGACCTCGAGCCGGGAGCTCGACCGGCCGGGATCGCAATCAAGGTCCAGCCTGCCGCCTTGCAGCCGTACATGGTCGACAAGATCGGGATCGCCGCTGACTATAGCCTCCGCCTTGTCTCCCGGCTGATAGCGGACCGAAGCCGGCAGATCGATCGCCAGACTGTCGCTCGCGGTGAAGGGCAGCGTAATCTCCTGCTTGCTGGACGCGGCCGGTGCACAGGTGGATGGCATCGCACCCCACAAATACCTTGCATCAGCCCAGTCCTGCCCGGAAAGGCCGATGCCGAGGGCCAGAAGAACGACTGCGCCGATCAGTCCCGTCGTCGCGACGAATGCCAGTTTTCCAGTCATTGTCCGGTTTCCTTGAAAGTGGCGTCAGGCAAGGCTCAGACGCGATCTTGGTCCAGTTGCGCCAGGCGGAAGTGCAGCCGAGCATAGTGTCCGAGCATGCGTATGCCCGCACCCAGCCCCATCAACAGCAAAGCGCCGCCGCCCATAAGGCAGCTCACCAGCCCGGCGCCGATGAGCAGCCGCGCGATTGTTCCGATCATCGGTCCGCCAAAGTGGAACAGCAATGTGGTGAAGATGATCTTCACGCCGACCGCGCCGATGGCCGCCAGCGCGATCGCAAGACCAAGCGTGATGAAGATCGTCACGAGAAGCAGCGGCAGCAGGAAAAGAATGTCGACGATCGCGAGGCCGGCCAGCGCCATGGCGGCGGCCAGCATGTTCGACACGCTCCAATGAGCCTCGAAACGGCGCAGCCCGGCCTCGGCTCGCAGTTCCCTGGCAATTCTGGCCGGATCGCCCAACGCGGCCGCCACCTCCGCCTCGCTGCGGCCCGAGGCATCGGATTCGACGAAATGGGCCTCATAGTCGGCGACAATATCTTCGATCTCTTGAGGCGGCAGGCCGGCAAGCCCCAGTCTCAGCGTGCGCAAGAATGCGTCCCTGGTCATCGCAGCGGTCATGGCAAATCCTCAAGAAGTTTATCGACGGCGCCCGCAAAGGAGCGCCAGTCGCGGCGATGCGCTTCGAAAATTGTCCGGCCCAGCGGCGTCAGCCGGTAATATTTGCGCGGTGGCCCGTTGCTCGATTCAACGATGCGGGTTGCCACCAGGCCATCATTCTGCATCCGGCGCATCAGGGGATAGATCGTGCCTTCCCCCATGCCGACGGCGGCGACCAGCGTGCTGGCGATCTCGTAACCATAGCTTTCGCCCCGCGACAGCACGGCCAGGACGCAGAGATCAAGGGCGCCCTTTCGCAATTGAACTTGGATCGAGTCGGTCATGAATGCCTCTGTTTACAAATTGAATATAACAAGCTATCTGTTTATGCAAGATAGCAAGCATATCTTTCAGCCGACGCCAGCAGCGAACGCACCTCACCAATGGAGCCGTTGTCATGAAACGCCTGCGCCCAACCCTTGCCGCCCTTCTGTGCCTTACGGTTTCCGAAGCACAGGCCGCCGGTTTCCGACGCATGGAAGTCCCCGCCGACGGCCCGCTTCCACCCTTGAATGGAGCGCTCTGGTATCCCTGTAGCCAACCGACAAGCGATGTGAGCGTTGGTCCTTTCACCATGTCCGTTGCCAAGGATTGTCCGATCACCGGTGCCGGACTGCCGCTTGTCGTCATCTCCCATGGCAGGGGCGGCGCACTTTTCAGCCACCGCGATACGGCCGAGACCCTGGCGGATGCGGGCTTCATGGTGGTGGCCATCAATCACCCGGGCGACAACGCACTCGACAAAAGCCTGACCAACGACGTCTCGATCTTCATCTCGCGGCCCACGGATATCAAGCGAACGATCGATTACATGCTCGGACCCTGGCCCGACGCGGCAAAGATCGATGCCGGGCGCATCGGCATCTTCGGATTTTCGCGCGGCGGCTACACCGGACTTGTCGACATCGGCGCCAATCCGCACTTTGGCCGCCGTCTCAGACTATGCGAGGGCAAGGACACACCAATCTGCGATCAGATCCACAAAGGAGAGCTTCCGGAGCTGACGCACGATGCCCGCATCAAGGCCGCCGTGATCGCCGACCCGCTCACCGTCTTCTTTACCGAGGTGAGCTTCAAATCCGTGACGGTGCCTGTCCAGCTCTGGGGCTCGGAACGCGGCGGCGACGGCGTGACGCCGCAAAGCGTCGTCGACATCGCCAGCGCGCTGCCGACCAAGCCCGAATTTCATGTGGTACCGAATTCGCAGCATTTCTCGTTCTTGACCCCCTGCCCGGACGAGCTGGCCAAGGCCGCTCCTGAAATCTGCACGGACCCACCGGGCTTCGACCGCGCCGCGTTCCACAAGGAGCTCAATGCCTCCATACTGGCCTTCTTCCGCAAACATCTGGTGGGAACGCAATAGGAGCATGATCGCAACGGCGATTGTGCCGGTCCTTGACCCATGCCGTGGTAGCAGCCTCGATCCTGGTGATTATTGATGCAGAATTGTTCGCCTTGCGGTAATCGCTATGCGAAACCGTCAGTGAAAACCTCCATCAGGGCAGTATGAAGCGCACGAGAATAGAAGATATCGCCCGCGAGGCTGGCGTCAGCAAGGCGACGGTCGACCGCGTGATCCACAATCGCGGCCTGGTGCGGGAGGAGACGGCCCGCAAGGTTGCGGAGGCGGCCCATCGCATCGCCTATTACGCCAGCGGCCTTATCGATCAGCAATTGGCGATCAAGCTCCCGAAAATCCGCTTCGGTTTTCTCCTCATCAAGGAAAAGCAGGAATTCTATCAGGCCTTCAGCCGCGAGCTGGAAGCCGCGGTCGCGGTCCGCCAGGATTTTCGCGGACATGCCGTCATCCGGTTCTCGCCATCCCAGTCACCAACGGATTTCGCCGCGATCATGCGCGAGCTCGGCGAACAGGTGGACGTGATCGCCTGCACCGCCGTCAATCATCACACGGTCAACGAAGCGACGCTCGCCTTGCGGCGGAAAGGCGTGCCGGTCTTCGCCCTGCTCAACGATTTCGCGCAGAGCGTGCGCCAGCATTATATCGGCCTGGACAATTTGAAGGCGGGTCGCCTGGCCGCATGGATGATTGCCACAGGCGCCCGCCAGCCGGGAAAGGTCGCGCTTTTTCTCGGCAGCAACCGCTGGCAGGGTCATGAGCTGAAGGAAACCGGCTTCCGCTCGCATCTGCGTCAGGCCAATACCGGGCTTGAGCTCCTGGACCCGATCATCAATCTGGAAACCAGAAAGCTCACCCAGGAGACCCTGCTGGCGCTTCTCGAGCGCCATGCCGATCTGAGGGGTGTTTACGTCGCCGGCGGCGGCATGGAAGGCGCGATCGCAGCGTTGCGGGAGACACGGGCGCCGGGCGAAGTGATGCTTGTGGTCAACGAGCTGACGTCGGTCAGCCGCGCCGCGCTGTCGGACGGCTATGTGACGATGGTGATCGGAACGCCGCTTGCCGAACTCTGCCGCGAGACCGTCAATCTCATGGCGCATGCCGCCCGCAAGGAACATGCCCAGATAGCCGGACAGCATTTTCTCGAACCGCAGCTCTTCCTGCCGCCATCCGCTTAAGGAAATGAGGTAAAACACCTCAGACCGCGAACCACAATCACCTCAGGCCTGCGCTATTCGACCTGCAGATCGATTGCCCGCGGAAGGCCCTTTTGGCATTGGATATTGCAAGACCATGGCGCGCTCGGCCGATACGCTGAGACGAATATTTTCGGAGGAAACAATGTTCTGGGCACTCAATCAAATGACAACGCCAAATCTCGGCTATGACGCCTTTCTCGATTTGGCGAAGGCGCTCGGCTGCCGCGGCGTCGAGGTGCGCAACGATCTGCCGCGCCCGCTGTTTGACGGCATTTCGCCCAGGGAAGCCGGCAAGAAGGCAAGCGATCGCGGCCTGCGCCTGGTCGGCCTGTCTCAGGTCTACCCGTTCAATGTCTGGTCCGACGGGATCAAGCACAAGGTTCAGGAGCTGATTGCCATCGCCAAGGAGGCGGGCGCGGAAACCATCAGCCTGATCCCGCGCAACGAGGGGATCGGCACGGAAGAAAAAGAGCGCAAGGACAACCTCAACCGCTCTCTGGCGGCGATCTTGCCTCTGCTCGAGGATGCGGATCTGGTGGCGCTCGTCGAGCCCCTGGGCTTCCAGCGTTCCTCGCTGCGCTACAAGAGCGAACTCGTCGAAGCAATCGACGCGCTCGGCGCGGCCCATCGCTACAAGCTCGTGCATGACACCTTCCATCATGCCCTGGCGGATGGCGGACCGCTCTTCCCCGACTACACCGGCATCGTCCACATATCCGCCGTCGTCGATCCGGCCCTGCGGCTCGACCAGATGGAGGACGAGCATCGCGTACTCGTCGACGGCGAGGACCGGCTGGACAATATCGGGCAGATCAAGGCGCTGCTGGCGGCGGGCTATGCCGGGCCGATCTCCTACGAATGCTTCTCGCCGCAGGTGCACGCACTCGGCAATCCGCTGCTGGCGATCAGGTCTTCATTCGATCTGATCGAAGCCGGCGTGAAGGCTGGCTGAGAAGGATAGATCGGCATTGCGGATGCCGACGGAGACCGCGGAGGCAAATATGCCCGCCTCCGGGCTTCGCGGTATCCGCAGATTCCGGCTCTGTTCCGGAGCCCTTCGGCCTATCCGCCGGGAACCGGTTTCGTTCCGGTGATGACCATGAAGAGCACGAAAGCCGCGGTCTCGACCGCATCTCTCACAGCCGTCAACGGTCGCAACAGAGTATTGAGCCGGCGGTTCCGTTCCAGCGTCGGCGCATCGGCAGCGGCGACCAATATTTCAGGCTGCGTGAGCGCCAGCAGATCTAGTCCAGTGTAAGCCTCGCGGCTGTTTGCCGGGTACTGCCGTCCAGACACTTCGGCGCTCCAGATCATGTAAAGCGGCGGATCGAAATCGCCGACGACATTTCCGTTGGAAGGCGCGAAACCAAGCTCCGCCAGATCGGCCCTGAGATCATCGGGCAAAATCCCCTTTTTCGTTTCGCTCAGCCGGGAATCATAGCCGCCGAGCATGATGCTGACCTTGGTTGCGGCCGTGCCCGTCGACTGTACCCTTATCGTGTCGAGATAGGTCCTCACGCCACCGAGCGAATTCAATCGTTCGTATCGCGGCGATGACAGCACGTTCAATTGATTTGCAGGCAATGCGAAATCGAAATCGTGGAGGTCTGTTCGCAGGAACAGACCTTCTCCGGAATTGCTTAGTCTGAGCTCAACAACGGTTTCTTTGGCCACCATGGGTGCATCGGGATAGGTCGGAACAAGAAAGGCAACGCCAATGACCATAGCCATCAGGATGAGAGCAAGTGTCAAAAGTCTCTTCGTCAAAGCTCTTTCTCTTCTCGATCCAACCGACTGATATCGCTCTTGGCCTGAAATTATCGTTGGCACATGCGCTTACCAACAGCAAGCATCGGCTTACACAGAGCGGGGGTACCGATAGTCCGATTGAGCAGGCTGCGACATCATTCGATCTGAAGTTCGAATGTCTTGGCCAGCGCCTGGTAATGTTGAGCGGATGCCGCGTTCTTTTCGGCGGCAAATTTGGTGCTCACCAGCCTGGCTGCCTCGGCTGCGGCCCGAAAGGCGTCGATCCTGACCTGTGGCTCAAGCTCCGCTTCGCCACCGATGTCACCCTTGTCGAACGGCCCGGCCCGATATCCATCGCCCAGATCGACAACACCGATTTGCGGTAGCCCACCCCGCATCCGGCCGAAAAAGGCGAAACCGGCATGATCGCCATCCCGGCGGCGTAACATGCCCATTCCCGAGGCCTTTCCGTCGGTGCAGGCCCCGGTCCAAAACGTCGGCCCGCTCGTCAGGGACGCCGGCGCGACGAAGCTGCAATGATTGGCAGGATCCTGGGACCAACGCCCATCTTCCGACCCGGCCGCGGCTGGCCCCTGCGAGCACAGAATCGCCGCCAGCACAGCCCAGCCGCGGATACCGAAACCTTGCCTCGCAGTCACGCCACATCCCCCGTCACAGACGTCCCTCGCATCGCCGGAACTCCAGACTGCACTACCCCAGGGAAGGCTGACCGTTTCCTTGGCCATCCGGCTCTTGGAGGCCACATAGGTATGGCTTGCCGGATCGTCGCCGACGATCACCACCGCCAGACCCGTCTTCACGCCGGCCT
>NZ_JACIBC010000011.1 GCF_014195095.1 Rhizobium sp. BK602 | reverse complement strand
GCCGAGGGATGGCCATTATAGGTGCTCGACGTGGTATAGCTCTCCGCGCCGAGCTCGACGGTGGCGACATCGTTGAGGCGCACCAGCGAACCGTCAGACTGGCTCTTCAGGATGATGTTGTTGAACTGCTCGGGCGTCTGCAGCCGGCTCTTGGCGGTGACGGTCGCGTTGAGCTGCTGGCCCTTGCGCTGCGGCAGCGCGCCGAGCTGACCGGCCGAGACCTGAGAGTTCTGAGACTCGATCGCCGTGGTGACGTCGCTGACCATCAACTGGTATTTGGCGAGCTTGTCGGGATCGACCCAGATGCGCATGGCATAGCCCGAGCCGAAAAGCTGCGTATCCCCGACGCCGGCAACACGCTTCAGCGTGTCGTTCAGCGTGCTGTTGACATAGTCGGCGAGATCGTTGGAGTTCAGCTTGCCATCGGTGGAAACAAAGCCCACGACCATCAGGAAGTTCGAGGTGGATTTCGACACCGTGATACCGGATGTCTGGACGGTCGTTGGCAATTGCGCGGTCACCAGCTGCAGCTTGTTCTGCACCTGCATCTGCGCGACGTCGGAATCGGCCTTGTTGGTGAAGGTCAGCGAGATCGAAGCCTGGCCGGTCGAGGTCGAGGTCGACGTCATATAGTCGAGATTGTCGATGCCGGTCATGCCCTGCTCGATGACCTTGGTCACCGAGTTTTCGACCGTCGCGGCATCAGCGCCGGAATAGGTTGCCGTGATGCGGACCGTGGTCGGGGCGATCTGCGGATATTGCGAGATCGACAGCGTCAGGATCGACAAGGCGCCGGCCAGCATGATGACGATGGCGATGACCCAGGCAAAGATCGGCCGGTCGATGAAAAAACGAGACATCGGGCCGCCTCACTTCATGTTCGCTGCATTGGCAGCTTCTTTGATCTGGTCGTTCGTGCCGGAGGAGACTTGAGAAAGTTCCCCCGTCGCATCGTTGACCTTGACGTCATCGACCTTCACCTCCTGCCCGTCCCGGACCCTTTGCAGCCCCTCGACGATGACGCGGTCTCCGTCGGTCATGCCCTCGTTCACCAGCCAGCTATTGCCGATGCTGCGCTGTACTTTCAGCACTCGCTGCTGAACCTTGCCGTCGGCATTGACGAAGAAGGCCGTCGGCTCGCCCTTGGTGTTGCGCGTCACCGCCCGCTGCGGCACCAGGAAGCTGTTTTCGGCAACGCCTTCCTGGATCGTCGCGCGCACATACATGCCGGGCAGCAGCAACCGGTCCGGATTGGGGAAGACGGCGCGGGCCGTGACGGTACCGACGGTCTCGGACACGGATGCTTCGAGGAATTCGAAGCTTCCGGGCTTGGAATATTGCGACCCATCCTCGAGCTTGAGATTGATCGAGATATTCTCGCCGCTGGTCTTCAGCCGTCCCTCCGCAATGGCCCGGCGCAGCGCCAGCAGATTGGTGCTCGACTGTGTAACGTCGACATTGATCGGATCGAGCAGGTTGATGGTCGCAAGCGCCGTCGTTTGCTCGGCCGTGACCAAGGCGCCGACGGTGACCGATGATGCATCGATGCGTCCGGAAATCGGTGCGCGGATCTTGGTATAGTCGAGATTGATGCGCGCCGTTTCCAGTGACGCCTTGGCGGAGGCGACATCGGCGTTCGCCTGCGCCAGCGTCGACAGTGCATCATCCAGATCCTGCTTGCTGACGGCGTCCTGAGCGGTCAGCCCCTTGTAGCGAGCCACCTTCGATTGTGCGCTCGGCACGGCGCCCTCCGCCTTCTGCAGGGTAGCAACGGCGCTGTCGTAGGAGGCCTGATAGGAGCTCGGATCGATTTCGTAGAGCACGTCGCCGGCCTTGACCTCGCTGCCTTCCTTGAAATTGCGGCTGCGAATGATGCCGCCGACCTGCGGCCGCACTTCCGCGACCAAGGAGGCGGCGGTCCGGCCAGGAACTTCGGCGGTGATCGCCACCGATTGCGGATGCAACGTCATGGCGCTGATTTCCGTCTTGACCGTGCTCGCCTGGCTTGGCGTGCTCGACTGCTCGGAACACGACTGCAACGCGGCGGCCGCCGACAGAAGCAGTGCTGCGATTGTAATGGTACGGGAAGGCCGCACGGGCGGCAGTCGATGTGCGCAGAATATGGTATTCATCAAAGGTCTATCCGATCGCGGCTTCAACATTGCACGACCCTGGCAGATGGATTTGTCTCGGCGATCAGCGCTTGGTGTCCCGGTCGAAAGGGCAACGGCTTTTCCCGCTGGGGACCGTCGCGATGCCGGGAATGGGAAAACGGCTTCAACGCCAACATCCAGCAAGCCGGATCAAGGTGGGCGGACCATCGCCGAGAGATGTCATGAAAGTTTGCCACCGACGGGCAATTCGGTAATCAATTCTGTCACGGTCCGGCAGCCGTGACATTTGGTTACAATTTTGATGTTGCGGGAGGCGTCCTTAAAACATCAAACACGCATAACACGCGTTCCCTCGGCGAAAGCCTTTGGAAACAAAGGAAGCAGCAATGCAGCGAACACCCCACGTCCTCGTTGTCGACGATCACAAGGAGATCCGCGATCTCCTGGCAAAATACCTCGCCAAGAACGGACTGCGTGTCAGTACGGCAAATGGCGGCACCGAGATGCGTCAGCAATTGCGCACCGCCACGATCGATCTGGTCGTGCTGGATATCATGATGCCGGGAGAAGACGGACTGTCCCTGTGCCGGTCGCTGCGCCAGAGCAGCATGGTGCCGATCGTATTGCTGACGGCCGTGTCCGACGAGACCGACAGGATCATCGGGCTCGAGCTCGGCGCCGACGATTACGTCACCAAGCCCTTCAATCCCCGTGAACTTCTCGCCCGCATCCGCGCGCTGCTTCGTCGCGCCAACGCCACGGCAACCACGACATCGGACCCGGAACGCAAGCGCTATCGCTTCGGGCATTGGACGCTCGACGTCACGCAGCGATCGCTTGTCGACGCCGCCGGCAATGAGGCAGCGCTCGGGACAGCGGAATTCCGTCTGCTGCTCGCCTTCATTACCCGGCCGGGCGTCGTTCTCACGCGCAACCAGCTGCTCGACATTACCGCCGGGCGATCGGCGCAGGTCTTCGACCGCAGCATCGACAATCTCGTCAGCCGCCTGCGCCGCCGCATCGAAGACGACCCCCAGCAGCCGGCGCTGATCAAAACAGTCTGGGGGGACGGTTATACCTTCTCCGGAACCGTGGAGGAGGTGGCGTGATGTCCTCGCGCCCGTCCATGTGGCCATCATGGCCGCGGAGCCTCACCGCAAGGCTGATCATCTCGCTGGTGGCGGCGCTCGCCCTTGCACAGATCGCGCTGATCCTCATTCTGAACAGTCAGCAGGATGGCATTGCCGAGCGGATCATCCATAGCCAGACCCTTCCCACGACCGCCACGCTGACGAGGATACTGATCACCTCACCGCCCGACGAGCAGGACCGCATCATCACGGCCTTTCGCTCGCGTCTATCCTGTGCGGCGATCATCAGCGAGCCTCCGGCGAGCCGCGAAATGAGCGCCGCTGAAAAGAACCTCGCCGGACGTCTGTTCCGGCTGCTGAACGGCCTCAAAACCGGATCGCCGCAGGTTGCGATCGAGCAGAGCCCTCCTCGCTGCGCCGATCGACAGCAAGTGGACGACGATCCTCGCGATGAAGCCCGCATCGTCGGTTTCGTCACCTCCATACCGTTGAGCGACGGCCGCTGGCTTGAGATCCGCAACGGCGTCGACATTCCGCCTTTCTGGAGCCCCGTCGCGCTCCTCTCCTTCTCGCTGTCATCGCTGGCGGCCATTGCCGCCGTGACGATGGTGGTCCGCTCGCAGACGCAGTCGCTGCGTATGCTGGCGAATGCATCGGAGCGGCTGGGGCGGGGAGAAACACTCTCGCCCCTCAAGATCAGCGGCCCATCCGAAGTCGCGGCGACGACCCAGGCCTTCAACACGATGCATCAGCGATTGAGCCAGTTCATCCGCGACCGCCTGCGGCTTCTCGCCAGCATCAGTCACGATCTGCGCACGCCGCTGACAACACTGCGGCTGAAAGCCGAATTCATCGACAATGACGAGGTGCGCGAGGATATCGTCGCCACCATCGACGAACTCACCACCATCTGCGAGGCCACGCTTGCCTTCACGCGGGCGGAGGTGAACAAAGAGGAGACGGTCCCCGTCGATCTCGCCGACCTCATCCGGCAAGTGACCGAGGAATTCCGGCTAACCAACAGCGAGGTGCATCTGGGCGCCCTGCCCTCGCAGCCCTATCCCTGCCGACCGGTCGCCTTGAAAAGGGCGCTCAGAAACCTCGTCGAGAATGCCATCCGCTATGGCGGCGCGGCGTCCGTTGCCCTTCAGAAGGCCGATGGCGAGGTGATCATATCTGTCGAAGACGAGGGGCCGGGCATACCGGAAGATGAGATCGAGGACGCTTTCGAGGCTTTCGTCCGCCTCGAACCCTCGCGAAACATGGAGACCGGCGGCCTTGGGCTCGGCCTGTCGATCGCCCGGAGCATCGTCAAGGCGCATGGCGGCAGCTTGTCGCTCGTCAACAGGCAAGGCCGTGGCATGCGGGCTGAACTGCGACTGCCATCGAAGTGACTGGCTGCGTCAATCGACCGATTGCCGGCCCGACAGCACCGCCTCGGCGATCGCGCTGGCGCTTGCCACATGATCCATTGCCGCCTGATAGGCGCCCGGACCGTCTCCACGCCGGATGGCATCGACAATACGCGCCATTTGCGCGGGGCCTTGAACGCCCCGGTTCTCGGTCTTGATCGTCATCGACCGAAGATGGTTGATGCGTACGGTCAGCAGATTGACGACGCCCCATGCGACATGGCGGTCGACCATGCTGAACAGCGTCTGATAGAAGACCGACGTATGGGTAAGGACGCCGGCCATGTCCTTGTCGCGATAGCTGTCGCGAATATCCTGCAGGGCCTTGTCCAACGCATCGGCGATCGCCGGATCGCCTTTTTCGGCACAAAGACGTGCCGCCATGCCTTCCAGCGCGCCGCGGATTTCATAGATCTGCTTGGCCTCGTCATGATCGAGCTGGGCGACGATCGGGCCTCTGTTCTGCTGATTGGCGACAAGCCCTTCCGACTCCAGATGGCGCAGCACCTCACGAACGATCGTACGGCTGACGCCCAGCTGCGCGCAGAGATCGCGCTCCACCAGGCGATCGCCGGGCCGGAAATAGCCGTTGACGATGGCTTCGCGCACCTTGTCCAGCGCCAGCTCGCGCAAGGTTTTCGCCGGACGCTCTACCCGGATCGCCGCGCCCTGCAAATCACCACTCATCCCTGCACCTCGGCCTTGAAGACATCAGCTTTCCCCAGGATCATCTGCCGCTTTGCGCAAGCAGCCATCCGGAATCGTATTATGGCGTACCAAGATATTTAACGGTGAGATGTCACCAATGCAACTGCGACCGTGATCGCCGCGAATCCCGGCTGTTACCGACTGCATAGGCTGGGATCGAGGGCGGCCGCAAGATCGGTTCAACAGGACCGCGTTCCCCGATCGTCGTGGCACGGTCATCAGACACCGCGCTTGTTGCCCCAGAGAATGACATGGAGCTGCGGCAAGACCCGCGCCTCGAACCACCGATCTTCCGCCACTTTGTCGACGAGCCAGCGCATGCGATCGATGATGCCATCGATATCGATCTTCGCATCGTCGGCATCGGGCGGTGGCGGCGTATGATTGCCGGGCTGGAGATAGACCGGCAAATGCGGATAGCGGCGGGCGGCATCGCGGGCATAGGCGTAGTCGCGATCATCGAAAACGACGATCTTCAGGGCGATTTGCGGTCCATCGGCCGCAAGGCGCAGACAGTCGTCGAACGCGGCCCAATCCGTCTCCATGCCGCTCGATGGCGGCTTCGGGCTCAGCACCAGCACGTCGAGATCGGCAAACCAGTCCTTGGCGATGCTGCCTTGCGTTTCCAGCGCGAAGCGATAACCCTCATCATGGCCACGCGCGATCAGCGGACCGAGCGGCTGGATCGCCGGGTTGCCGCCCGAAAGAGAGACCGTCAGCGGCCTGCCACCGGAAAGACGGGTCACGTCCTGCCAGATTTGGTCGACCGACATCGGCTGCCACTCGTCACGATACTCGCTGTCGACCGCATGCAGCGTATCGCACCACGAACAGCGGTAGTCGCAGCCGCCGGTACGCACGAACACGGTCGGCAGGCCTATCAGCACCCCCTCGCCCTGGATGGTCGGCCCGAATATCTCGCTGACGCGGATACGAGTTTCGCGGGCCACGCTCATGGCCGGTATTCCGCCCATGTCTTCGGCGTCTCGCTGACGCGCACCGCCGAGGTCTCGGGCAGCAGCGCCTTGCACCAGTCGTAGAAATGCTTGGCGAGACATTCCGAAGTCACCCGGTCGTGACCGAGAACATCGTTCAGATGGCGATGATCGAAATTGTCGTCGATATAGCGCTTGAGCGGCGCGAGCTCATGATAATCGCGGACGAAGCCGTTGGCGTCGAGTTCGGCGGCGGAAAGCTCCACTTCGACGATATAGTTGTGCCCGTGCATGCGCGCGCATTGATGATCGTCGGCAAGATGCGTGAGCTGGTGCGAGGCGGAGAAATGGAATTCCTTGGTGATGCGGAACATCACTTCACCTCTTCGGCCGAAAAGCCTGCTGTCGCCGTCACCCAGAAATCCGGGTCCTCGTAATCCGTCGGGTCCTCGACACCGGCGAGATGAAAAGCCTCGCGCCGCTCGACGCAGGTGCCGCAGCGGCCGCAATGACGCGCCCCGCCCTTGTAGCAGGACCAGGTTTCGGCAAAGGGCGTCCCATTACGGGCGCCATCGGTCACGATATCGGCCTTGGAGACGGTGACGTAAGGGGCGTGGAGCGAAACGCTGGCATAGCCGTCCAGCGCCTGGTTCTGCATCTGCTGGAAGGCATCGATGAAGCCCGGCCGGCAATCCGGATAGATGAAATGATCGCCGCCATGAACGGCGACGGCGACGGCATCGGCCTTCTGCGCGGCGGCAAGGCCGAAAGCGATCGCCAGCATGATGGCATTGCGATTCGGCACGACGGTCGCCTTCATCGTCTCTTCGGCATAATGCCCATCCGGCACCGCGACGTCGTCGGTCAGCGCCGATCCTGTCAGATGCTTGCCGATGGTGGTGATGTCGATGATCTGATGCGGCACGCCGAGACGCCTGGCACAGGCGGCGGCGAAATCCAGCTCCTTGCGGTGACGCTGGCCGTAATCGAAAGAGACGAGGCCGACAAGCTGATGTTCCGCCGCTATTCTGTAGGCGAGCGAAACGGAGTCCAATCCGCCGGAGCAGATGACGATGGTCTTCATAATTTTGAGTCCCTTGTTTTGACCGGGTGGGCTGCGACCGGATAATTAAGCTTTCCTAAAGCTGCCGCAGGCTCCTACCAGCAGAAGCCCCGCGAAGCAAGCGGCTCCGTCGATCCGGACCTCCACATCCATGGGCACCGCTATCAATTCAGCGACCGGCTTTAGGAGAAAATACTAGAAATTTTGGAAAATGAGGGACACAACGCGAAAACTTTTACCTGAGCAAATATAAACGCAACCAAATGCCACTTGATTTGGGTTAAACCACCCGTCAGCAGTGAGCGGGAATCGACCTGCTACCGACGAAGGAACCGACGATGAGCGACAGCGGCGCAAAGACCCTGATATTTGAGAGAAATTCGAATCCCGTTCCGGTGAACGAGCGTGAGGCTCTGCTGCAAAATCCCGGATTTGGCCGCGTATTCACCGACCATATGGTGACCATCCGTTACACCGAGGGACGTGGCTGGCATGACGGGAAGATCGAGGCTCGCAAGGCGTTCAACATCGATCCGGCGACGCTGGTGCTGCATTATGCGCAGGAAATCTTCGAAGGCATGAAGGCCTATCGCTTGCCGGACGGCGGCGCGGCCCTCTTCCGTCCCGATGCCAATGCGCGCCGGTTCCGCAATTCCGCCACGCGGCTTGCCATGGCGCCGCTGCCGGAAGAGCTTTTCCTCGAATCCGTGCGCTCGCTCGTTGAAGTCGACAAGGACTGGATACCCACGGGCGACGGCGCGGCGCTTTATCTGCGTCCCTTCATGTTCGCGACCGAAACCCTGCTCGGCGTGAAGCCCTCGGCCGAATACGTCTATTGTGTCGTCGCCTCATCCGTCGGCGCCTATTTCAAGGGCGGCGCTTCGGCCGTGACGCTCTGGGTTTCGGAAAATTATACCCGCGCCGCCCCTGGCGGTACCGGCGAAGCCAAATGCGGCGGCAATTATGCGGCGAGCCTCGCCGCGCAGGCCGAAGCGACCCAGGAAGGTTGCGACCAGGTCGTCTTCCTCGACGCGGTGGAGCGCCGGTACATCGAAGAACTCGGCGGTATGAACGTCTTCTTCGTCTTCGACGACGGCTCGCTGCAGACCCCGCCGCTCACCGGCACGATCCTGCCGGGCATCACCCGCGACTCGCTGATCACGCTCGGCCGCGACCTCGGGCTCACCGTGCGCGAGGAACCCTATTCGATCGATCAGTGGCAGAAGGACGCGGAAAGCGGCCGCCTGCGCGAGGCTTTCGCCTGCGGCACGGCCGCGGTGGTGACGCCGATCGGCAAGCTCAAGGGCCGCAAGCACAATTTCACCATCGGCGACGGCACCGCCGGTCCCGTGACCCAGCGCCTGAAGGCCGCCTTGCTCGACATCCAGAACGGCCGCAGCAATGACGTGCATGGCTGGATGGATCGGCTGTTCTAATCCCTGGTAACGCCCGTACGAGGCTCCAACAATTCGACAGGCGGCGGGCCAAACGGCCCACCGCCTGTTTGCGTTTTGATCAAACCTGGACGGGATCGCGTCGAGCGCCATCTGGCTGACGGCGCGATCCCCTGGACATAGCCGTCTATGGCTCCATCACATGATCGGCCGGCAACCGAATGGTGACGCTTGCCCTTATATCAGCCGCGCTGGCCGCCACGATCAGCTCGTATTCGCCGGCATCCGCCCGGAAACGTCCGGACTCGACATCAAAATAAGCGAGATCGCGGGGGCCGATTTTTAGTTCGGCGACACCGGTTGCTCCTGGTTCCAGCTTGAGTTTCGCAAAGGCGCGCAGCTCCTTGAACGGTCTTTCGACCCTTGGCTCGATGGAACGGACATAGAGTTGCACCACATCCGAGCCTGCGCGGTCGCCGATATTGGTGACGCCGACGCTGACGGTCAGACCGTCCGGTCCCATCTCGGTCTGTGATAGCTGGGGGGCTGCCCAGGCGAAACGGGTGTAGCCGAGGCCGAAGCCGAAGGGGAAAAGCGGCTCGATTTCGCGGGTATCATGATGCCGATAGCCGACGAAAATCCCTTCTGCATAACGGACATGGCCGTCCTGTCCGGGGTAGATCGTTGCATCACCGGTGATGGCGGAATTGTCGGCGAGCACCTTCGGGAAAGTTTGCGGCAGGCGTCCCGACGGCTCGACATCCCCGAAGAGGACGTCGGCGAGCGAATTGCCCAGCTCCTGGCCAGGATACCAGATCTGCAGCACCGCCCGGACCTTGTCGAGCCAGGGCATCTCGACCGGCCCGCCGGTCTGCAGCACCACGATCACATTCGCATTGGCCTCGGCAACCCTCCCGATCAGCTCTTCCTGCCGGCCGGGCAGACGCATGTCGGGCAGGTCCAGGCCTTCGGTATCCCATTCGCCGTCACGGCCGACGAGCAGCAGCACCGTGTCGGACTTGCGGGCGGTTTCGACCGCTTCGGCGATGCCGGCATCGCCAAGCGGCCTTTCGACGCCGAAACGAAGCGCGCAGACGTTGATGCCATCAAGGCTTGCCTTCGGCGCCTCATATTCGACGACAACCCGATAGCGGCGGCCGGCTTCGAGCCGCTTGGACCGGCGCTGTTCGTCATTCGCGGTGCCAAAGAAGTTCTCGCCCTTCGTCCAGCCGTCATAGCCGTCGACAATGAGTTCGCCGTCCACGAAGAGCCGGGCGAGACCGGCATTGGTCATGCCGAAGACATGCTCGCCACCTTCCTCCGGCACGAAGGTTCCCGTCATGCGGGCCGAGAAATCGGCAATGTCTAGCCCTTCGGCAGGAAGGTCGAACCAGAAGAATTCGCCCGTGTCGCCCGCCTCGACATGCACCGGCTGACCCTGGCAGCCGCGCCCCTTGAAATATTCCACCGTCATCTCGCCGCTGAAGAGATCGACCAGCCGATTGTTGGCGGAGCCGACCGCATGGCGGATGCTGTTGGCATTGGAAAGGGCTGCGCGAATGCCTTCCAGCGGGCTGACCGTATAATGCGCCGATATCCGCGCGCTGCCGCCGCCCATCACGCGAGCCGACGCCGCATTCGGGCCGATGACGGCGATTTGGTCGACGGAGGATTTGGCAAGCGGCAGAATGCCGTCGTTCTTCAGCAGCACCGCACCCTCGGCACCGAGCTGACGGATCAGCGCACGATCCTGCGGCAGGTCCAGCGCATGCTCGCTGAGATCAGGTGCCTTTTCGAAGGCGCCGACACGTTCGAGAAGCTGGAGGATACGGCGCGCCGACGCCCGCACCGTCTCGGCCTTGACCTTGCCTTCGCGGACGGCCGCAACCAGCTTCTCACCGCGGTCGCGCCAGGGACCCGGCATTTCCAGATCCAGCCCGGCATTGATCGTCTCCACCGTCGAATGCGAACCGAACCAGTCGGACATGACAATGCCGTCAAAGCCCCATTCCTCGCGCAGGACCTTCGTCAGCAGCCAGGGATGTTCGCTGGTATAGGTGCCGTTCAGCCGGTTGTAGGAGGACATCACGGCCTGGACGCCGGCCTTTTTCACCGCATCTTCGAAGGGCGGCAGATAGATTTCGCGCAGCGTCCGCTCATCGACGTCGGACGACATGGTCTGGCGCTCGATCTCGGATTCATTGGCGACGAAATGCTTGATCGTTGCCGCGACACCCTGCCCTTGCACGCCGTTGATATAGGCGACCGCCAGGGCGGCCGTCAGCGTCGGGTCCTCGGAATAGCATTCGAAATTACGGCCATTGAGGCCGGAGCGGTGGATATTAACGGTCGGCGCCAGCAGCACCGATGCGCCCTTGCTCTTGGCCTGTTCGCCGAGCGCCGCGCCGACGCGCTCGATAAGATCCGGATTCCAGGTCGAGCCGAGCGCGATCGCGACGGGAAAGCAGGCGGATTTGACGCCACCCACCAACGAGCCACCGCCACGGGCGCCATTGGGACCGTCGGTGACCTTGACCTTCGGCACGCCGAGCCGCTCCACCGGAACCGTCGTCCAGAAATCGGCACCTGAAAGCAGCGAGACCTGCTCCTCCAGCGTCATCTCGTCGAGAATATCGTCGATCATGGGGTTCCTCTCATCTTGCTTGGCCAAGGCCGATAGAAGGGATGGCCACAGGCGATGTCCTTCGTTAAACCTACCGAGTACTCGGTTATTTTAAAGAGTCAAGGACAGACCGCGAAAAGACCTGAGCCTGAACATCGGCAGGTTGGCCACGCGGTTCAATCGCGTTAGAAGCGGATGAAAGGACGGAAACAGGCGCAATGACGATCGGCCAGGACAATCCAACCGAACCCGAAACCAGGCAGCGGCGAAAGTCCGCCAAAGGCGCATCGCGGCGCGAGGCCATTCTTGCGGCGGCCATGCAGCGCTTCGCCAGGGACGGCTACCAGAACGCCGCCATCGGCGACGTCGCCAAGGATGTCGGCCTGTCCCTGCCCGGCCTGCTGCACCATTTTCCAACCAAGGTCGATCTGCTGCTGGCCATTCTCGACAAGCGCGATATCGATAGTTCGGCCGCTATCGACGACGGCCAGGGGAACTGGCGTTCGTTCCTGACCGGCCTCGTCCAGGTGGCCGAATACAACACACGTATCCCCGAGGTCGTGCGTGCCTTCGCGATCCTCAATGCCGAAAGCCTGACGCAGAACCATCCCGCGAAGGCCTGGTTCGGCAACCGCGCCCGGCAATTGCAGATCGACATAGCGGCAAAACTCGAAGACGGCATCGTCCGGGGCGAGGTCCGGAAAGCCATCGACTGCCCCGCCGTGGCCGGCGAAGTGATCGCCATGATGGACGGCTTGCAGATGCTATGGCTCCGCGACCCGGAATCCTTCGACATGGTCGCCGCCATGGCCGATTACATCGAGCGGCTGATACGACACCTTCAGACCCAGCCGCCGAATAGCGATCGATCGCCGTCACGCGGCGTTGCGTGAAAGCTCTATGTAGGCGGCGGCGGTCCAGGAGAAATCCAGACCTCCGCAGCCTTCGCCGGTCAGCGGGTCGAAATATTCGGCAAACCCTTGCCGTTCGACCGCCTGAATGGTTGCGACGCGCAGCCTCTCGGCAAGATCGTCGCGGTGGTTGCGGCGAAGGCCGGCGATCAGCAGCCAGTTTATCACGCCCCATACCGGGCCGCGCCAGTAGCGCTTTGCCTCGAACCCCGTAAATGCTCTCGGCGTCGATGGGAAGGCAACCGCCAAGCCATTGGCCCAGCTCTCCATCTCCGCGCAGGCGGCATCCAGAAGATCCGGCGCCAGATCGAGTGCCAGCAACGGGATGAAGCCGGCCTGGGTCGGCGCTTCCACATCCTGGCCGGAAATCAGATCGCGAGAGACGAAACGGCGCAGATGCGGCCGCCACTGCGCCATCAGCGCCTGCCTGGATAACGCATTCAGCGCTCGCAGTTCATCCGCCTCCCGCGCCCGCCCGAGCAGGTCCGCAAGTCGCTCCAGTTCCTCGCCGGACTTCAGGAGGATGGCCGTCGTCTGCACTTCGGCGATCTTGAACGGTGCCGCCGCCCACTGGCGCTTGGGGTCCCAGCCGCAGGCGGCATAGATATCCACCAGATGGATGAAGCGCCGATAATCCTCATCGCGCGGGCGCATGGCCTGATCTACATGGCCGGTATCCTTGCGCAGAACGACGGTTTGCGTCGTGGTCGGCACGCGCGCCATCGCGATATCCCAGGCCGGCGAGTTGTCGCTACCGCTCTCCCAGGGATGCAGCAGGGCGACAAGTCCTGTCCCCTCCGGATCGCGCGCCGCATACCACCACCGATGCCAGCGCAGCGCCGCCTCGAAGAGCGGCGCGCAGCGCTTGTCGGCCTCCGCCAAGCCGCTGGCGAGCGCCGCGTCATGGACATGTTTCAGCGCCATGCCGAAGACGGGCGGCTGGGTGATACCGGATGTTTGCGTGGCATGCGATGTCCGCCAGACATCCGGGCCGGGAAAATAGCTGTCGCTCGGCGCATGAAAGACGATATGCGGGATCATGCCATCGGCCCATTGCCCCTCGGCGAGACGTTCCAGTTCACGATAGGCGCGGGACACGTCATAGGCGGCAAACCCCATGGCGACGAAAGCGGAATCCCAGTTCCACTGGAAGGGATAGAGCCGGTCCGTCGGCACGGTATAGCCACCGCGATCGTTCGTTTTCAGGATGGCGCGGGCCTTGGCGATAAAGTCCGTCATATCGTGGTCCTATGTAGAATTCTGATCAGTGGGCAGGATTGTTAAGCGCTAGACCGGTCTCCGGCGACAGCCAGGTCAGACGGTCGAGATCGGGCCTCAGCCCGATCGTATCGCCGGCTCTGACCTTCTCTCCCGGCGGCAGGATGACCCTGACCGCCTGCCCCGCGATGGTGCCGGTCAGCAGCAGATGCGACCCCATCGGCTCGGAAACCCGCACGTCAAGCGGCAGGCCCTCGGACACGGGCGCAAGCGCCACATCCTCGCCGCGCAGGCCGAGCACGATGTCGCCGCTTGCCTGCGGCACCGCCTGCGTCCGGCTGCCGAGCTTCACCGCTCCGCCCTCGACCGGCAGGCGAATGAAGTTCATCGGCGGATTTCCGATGAAGCCGCCGACGAAACGGGTCGACGGATGACTGTAGATCTCGACGGGCGGCCCGACCTGCTCGATGCGGCCGTTGTACATGACGGCGATGCGGTCGGAGAGGCCCATCGCCTCCGTCTGGTCATGCGTGACATAGACGGTGGTCGTTCCCGCCGCCTGCAACACGGCCTTGAGCTCGGTGCGCATCTCCAGCCGCAGCAGCGCATCGAGATTGGAGAGCGGCTCGTCCATCAACAGCACCTGCGGCTCGACCGCCAGTGCGCGCGCCACCGCGACGCGCTGACGCTGGCCACCGGACAGCTTGTTGGGATAGCGATCGAGATAGGGCTCGATGTGGAGCAGTGCCGCCGCCTTCTCGACCTGCGCCTTCACCCTGGCGGCATCGGCCTTCTGCATGCGCAGGCCGAAGGCCACATTCTCGAAGACCGTCATATGCGGGAAGACCGCATAGTTCTGGAAGACCATGGCGAGCCCCCGATCCTTGGGCGCCAACCCGTTCACGGCCTTGCCGCCGATCAGGATGTCGCCGGACGTTTCGGTTTCCAGCCCGGCGATAATGCGCAGCAAGGTCGTCTTGCCGCATCCCGATGGGCCAAGCAGCGACACGAACTCTCCATCGCCAATGTCCAGCGAGATTTCCTTCAGCGCATCGAAGGCGCCGAAGCTCTTCCTGATGCGATCGATCTTGATGTTTGCCATGGTCAGATCCCGCTCATTTGCTGGAGATACCCCAGATCGCGAACAGATAACGCCTGACCGCGAAGATGAAGACGACGGAGGGAAGAATGAGAAGTAGCCCTCCCGCGAAACGATAATGCAGCGGACTTTCCGCAAGCACGGTCAGGAGATAGGCCGTCAGTGTCCTGTTGCGCACCGTCAGCACGGATGCCGCGAAGACCTCGTTCCAGGAGATGACGAAGGCAAAGACGGCGGTTGCGGCAAGCCCTGGAAGGGCAATCGGCGCAACGATGCGAAAGAAGGCCTCGATACGCGAGCAGCCGAACACCCAGGCCGCCTCCTCCAGCTCGCGCGGCACGCCCATGAAGATGCCCTGGGTGACGAGCGCGGCAAAAGGCAGCGCTAGCACCGTATGCACCAGACCGACACCGACAACGGTGTCGTAGAGCCCCATGCGGATGAAGGAGACGGTGAGCGGCAGGGCCAGGATCGCCAGCGGGAAGGCCCGCGTCAGCAGCACCAATAGTCGGAAACTGTCCTTGCCCCGGAACTGGTAGCGCGCCAGCGCATAACCCGCCGGCGCGCCGATCAGGATCGACAGCGCCACGGTGATGGCGGCGGCACCGAGCGAATTCAAAAAAGCGGTCGCGACCCCTTCCGTTTTCAGAAACAGCAGGAAAGGATCGATCGAGACATTGGTGGGCAGGATCGACTTCGGCCATTTGTAGACACCCGTCTTGCCTCCGAGCGCGCCGAGCGCCACGAGATAGATCGGCACGAGAACCCAGGCGCAGAGTACGGTGATGCCGCTCCAGAACAGAAGCGTGCGTGCACCGGTGAAGCTTGCTGTTCGTGACGCGCTCATGGCAGACGCTCCGGATCGACCTTGACAGCCTTGAGATAGACGACGGTGGCGGCGAGCGAAATGATCATGATCAGCACGGCATAGGCCGCCGCGACACCATAATTCTGGTTCTGGTTTTGCCAGGTATAGGCCTCGCCGACGAGCACGGGCATGTTGGTTCCACCGAGCGCGTAGACGACGGCGAAGACTTCGAAGGCGAGCACCGTGCGCAGGATCAGTGCCGATTGCAGCGCCGGCCGGATCAGCGGCAGCGTAATCCGGTAGAACCGCGTCCACCGGCTGGCGCCGAAGATTTCGGCCGCCTCGCGGAACTCCTTCGGCACCTGGTTGAGGCCGGCGACGATAATGACCATGACGATTGCGGTCCCGCGCCAGATCTCGGCGACAGCGATCCCGATGAACAGGGCGACCGGCGTCTGGTAGGTCAGCCAGTTCGCTTGCCGGGAGATGATGCCAAGCTCGAAGAGCAGGCTATTGAGATAGCCGCTGTTCTGCAGGATCGAGAGCCAGACCAGGCCGGCAGCCAGATCGGAAATGCCGAGCGGGATCGTCCAGATCCACAGGATCGTCTCCCGCCCTCCCCCGACCTTGGCGACCATGCTGCCCATGATGAGCGCCATGGCGACCTGGATCGGGACGACGACGAGCGTCAGAAGGAAGGTATTGCGGATGGCCGACGCGAAATTCAGATCGCCCGTCAGCGTCTGGAAATTGGCCACCGAAAAGCTTCCATCTTGCGAAACGGCAAGCCAGATGGTCTGCACAAGCGGAACGATGAACAGCAGCGCCAAAAACAAGACAGCGGGCGCAATCAGCAGATAGGGAACCACGGAGCGGTTTGCAGTCATCAGGATTACTCGCGTTGGATCGTGGGTTCCAGCGACAACCGGAACCCACGGCGACCGGACGGCCTATTCGACCGGGCAAGCGCCATCGCTGGCCTTGTCCGGCGCCCAGCACGGCGCCTTCGTGTCCGTCATGATCTTGGAAAGAGCGGCGGCCTGCTCGTTCAGGACCTGATCGATCGGCTCGTTGCGGATGACGATCCGCTGGAACGTATCCATATAGACCTTGTTAAACTCGCCGCCTTTGTCGCCGAGCCCGACCGGGAGCAGCGAAACGATGGCGTCCTTGGCGTTCTGCGTCGCATCGACACCCTTAGCCAAAAGGGCGATACCCGGATCGATATCCTCGGGAAGCTTCGCATCCACCGTCGGGAAGAAGCCGACCTTTTCAGCCACCGTCAGTTGCACCTCCGGCTGGATGAGATGCTCGATGACGGTACGCGCGCCCTGCTCGTCCGGTGCGCCCTGTGGGATGGCGAGACCTGCCACCACCGGCATATAACCCCGCCCCTTCGGGCCGGCAGGCGCCGGGAAGACGACATATTGTTCCGGATTGCTGCTGACCGCCTCCTTCAGCCGCGCCAGATGATCCCAGGCGACCCAGACTTCTTCGGAGAGCAGCGGCTCCTGCATGAAGTTGTAGTTGGTCGAATTCGGATTGACGACCGTCCAGAGCTGCTTGAAGCTCTCCCAGGCCTTGGCCGCATCGGCGGACTTGAACGGCCGCACGACGCCGCCGGTGAAGGATGGATAGAAATAGCCCTGGAAGAAACGCGGCATCAGTCCCTTGGGACCGGCGGGAAAACCGATGCGCGGCTGGCCGGTCGCCTCCTGCATCTTCTTGCCCCAGGCGATGAGCTGGTCGTAAGTCAATGCGTTGATGTCGGCGCCTTCGGGAAGATATTGCAGCGCCTCCTTGTTTGCCGCCATCACGTAGGTCGCCTGCATCCAGGGAATATATTGCTGCTTGTCCTTGCCGAGCTTGCCGAGATCGATCAGGTTTTTCGGCATGCCGGCAGCTTCCAGTTTCGCTGCCATGTCGTCGAGCGGCACGAACCCGTCCTTGGCGGCGATCGGCGACAGCTCGCCATGCAAGGCCCCGACCAGGCTGATCGTATGCTTGCCCGCCTGCCGCTCGGCTTCCATGCGAACGGCGAATTGCGGCGGCTCCTCGACAACGTATTCGACGGAGCCCTTCACATCCTTCAAAAGCTGCTCACGCACTACGGTCGCCTCTTCGATCGGCCGCAATTGCGTGGACAGGAAAATTGTATCGGCCTGCGCCAGCGAGGTGGTTGCAAGGCCGGCTACGACGGCAAGGCCGCCCAGAAATAAGCTTTTCATCATGTTCCTCCTCCTTGAACAATCGGCCGTTCGGGCCGGGCATGCATCCGGCATCAGGGGCGGCGCTGATGGCTTTGCCTCGGCACGAAGTCCACCGGATAGATTTCCTGTAGCGTCGCAGGATCCTCGCCCGCGATGGCGCGCAGCAGCAGCGACGCCAGCCGCTCGCCGAAATTCGCGCCCGTCATGTGCATGGTCGACAGCGGCGGATCGCTGTAGGCGCTCATCGGCACGTCGTCGTGGCCGATGAGGCTGACCCTATCTCCCCCCTCGATTTCCCGAAGGGCGCCCAGCGCTCCGATCGCCATTTCATCGGTGCAGCACAGGATGGCCGTGGGTTTATGCTTGCCCGACATCAGCGCCTTCGCGGCCTGATATCCGCCACGCTCCATCGGATCGCCGACTTCCAGAAGATCGGCGCTCAGGCCGGCCTCGGACAATCCCGCCTCCCAACCGCCGCGTCGCAGATGCGCGAAATTATAGTCGCCCGGCCCGGCGAGATGGCCGATGCTGTCGTGGCCATCCTTGACAAAGCGGAGCGTGGCCTCGCGAAAGGCGGCATGCCCGTCACCGTCTATGAAGGCGTGAGGCACCCTAGCCTCGGTCCGTCCATGGGCAACGAAGGGAATGCCGCGAGACTGAAGAAATTCGACGCGCTCATCATTGCGCTTGGTTCGCACGAGAACCATGGCATCGACACGATGGCCGTCGACGAAGCGGCGGCACATGTCCAGTTCGCTCTGGCCTCTCGGCACGGGGGCGATCACCAGATTGAGGCCGGCAATCGCAAGATGCTCGGCACAATCCGACAGCATGTCGATGAAGTATGGCGGACTGATCTGACCGGGCGCGCTCGGCAGCGGCACGGCGACAAGCTCGGCGCGCTGGCGCCGCAACCGTCGCGCCGAAGCATTCGGCTGATATCCCGCGTGCCTTGCCGCCTCCTCCACCCGCAGCCGCGTCGCCGGCGCCACATCCGAATAGCCGTCCAACGCCCGCGAAACGGTCGTGATCGACAGGCCAAGGGATTTGGCAAGCTGCTTGAGGTTTGACATCGATCCTCCCAAAACGTTTTGGAAATGAATGCCAAAACGTTTTGGGAGTCAAGGCCGGATCTCATACCCAATGGTCTGCGGCATCACGAATCAGAGCAAAGGTTGGAGAATTAAGGTCAGCCCGGCGACCGGTCGATCTCGACGGAAATTTGTCCATTTGACAGATATCCTACAAGTGGATAATTAATTTCCGACCCGACAATCAAGTGGAACTCGCATGACGCTCAAGACCATGAAGCCGCTCACCCGTGCGCCGCTCCTGCATGTGTCGGTGCAGGAAAGCCTGAGGACCTATATCGCCGACAATGGTGTCGAGCCTGGCACCTTACTGCCGCCGGAAGGAGAGCTTGCCCATCAATTGGGGGTCAGCCGCAATTCCCTGCGCGAGGGGATCAAGGCGCTGGAATCCGTCGGCGTGCTGGAATCGCGGCGCGGCATTGGCATCTTCGTGAAGGCCTTCTCCTTCGAGCCGCTGCTGGACAATCTCGCCTATGGGCTTGGCGGCGCGCTGCGTCAGATCGAGGAAGTGCTGGAGATCCGCCGGACGCTGGAAGTCGGGCTGATCGGCAAGAGCCTGGAGATGATCGGGGAGGACGATATCGCCGAGCTCAGGGCCACCGTGAACCGCATGCGCGTTCACGCTGAAAAGGGAGAAGCTTTCGCGGAGGACGACCAGCTTTTCCATCGCTTGCTCTTCCGCTGCCAGGAAAACGAAACGCTTGTCCGGCTGATCGACGTCTTCTGGATGGCCTTCTACAAGGCCTCCGATTTCGTCAACCTCGACAATGTCGACCCGATCGCCACCTGGAAGGATCACGCGGCGATCGTCGATGCTGTGGAAGCCAGGGATATCGAGGAAGCCAAGCTGCGGCTCGACCGCCATTACCAGGGCATTTCGAGGGTGATCGCGAACAACAAGCCATAACAAGACGAATTCAAACGTGGGAGGAACGTCATGAATCGCCTGTCCAGACTGTCATCGGCCTTTGCGCTGGCCACGATATTGGCAAGCGCCACCATATCGGCCATCCCCGCTCCTGCCTGGGCGGCAACCCTTTCCGGCGGATTCGATGTCGGTCCCGGCGGATTCCAGGGCAACTTCAATCCGCTGGCCGCCACGGCCGGCTTCACCTGGCTCAGCACCTATTACGAGCCGCTGGTGAGCTATGACGAGAAGCTGCAGACGGTCGTCGGCGTGCTGGCTTCCTCCTATGAGATCAGCGCCGACCAGCGCAGCTATACCTTCAAGCTTGCCGATGCGAAATGGCACGACGGGCAGCCTTTCACGGCAAAGGACGCGAAGTTCACCATCGAGCTGGCGAAGAACCCTAAGACCGGTTCGGTCCTTGCGGCCCGGCTCACCGCCGTTTCCTCGGTCGAGACGCCGGATGACAGGACGGTGATCTTCAAGCTCAGCGCCCCCTCCGCCGGCCTGCTGGACACCGTGACGAAGATCATGATGCTTCCCGAGCATGCCCTCTCGCAGATCCCGCCCGACCAGCTCGCCAAGAACGGCTGGTGGTCCTCCACGCCAATCGGTACAGGCCCCTTCAAGTTCATCCGGTACGTACCGGATCAATATGTCGAGCTTTCCGCCAATGGCGATTATCGCGGCGGCAAGCCGGCGCTGGAGAAGCTGATCAACCGCTATTTCGCCAACCCGGCGGCGGCAATCGCGGCGCTCCGGGCCGACGAGATCCAGTTCACCTATGTCGATTCCAACGATGTAGCGACCTTCAAGGACAAGGCCGATGTCCGGGTGATCGAGGGCGAATCCTTCGTCGTCAACTATCTCGGCTTCAATCACGATTCGCCGATCTGGAAGGATCTGCGCGTGCGTCAGGCGGTCATGTACGCCATCGATCGCGGCGCCATCGTCCAGAGCCTTTACGGCGGCGCGGCCAAGCGGGCCAATTGCGCCTACGTCGCCGACCAGCTCGTGCCGAAAGACGTCGAGCCTTATGCCTATGATCCGGAAAAGGCGCGGCAATTGCTCAAAGAGGCCGGCTGGGACGAGATCAATGGCGGCAAGCCGATCACCCTCCTGACCTATTACACGACACCGCTTGCGGCCAATGTCATGGCAGCCATACAGGCCATGCTGGCGCAGGTTGGCATCAACGTCACGCCGCGTGCCGTGGACACGCCGACCTTCAACAGCATCGTGCTCAACCCGAAGCCGGATGTCTCGCAATTCCAGATGATCTATGCCGGCCTCCAGAACGGCCCCGATCCCAGCAGCATCAATGCCGGCCTCAACGAGAAGCAGATCCCGCCGGCTGGGGCGAACGTGGTGCGCGCCCGCATGCCGGACCTGACCGCCGCGCTCGATGCGGCGCTCGGTGAAACGGACCTCTCCAAGCGCAACGCCCGCTATCGGGATGTCTGCAAGATCATGAACGGCGAGCTTCCCTGGGGAACGCTCTGGGTCGCCAATCGCTATGGCGTCGTCTCCGCCAAGGTCAAGGATTTCGTCTGGACCCCGGCACCCGGTGGCGGCCCGTATCAGGCGCATCCGGAAAAATGGTCGCTCGCCGAATAGGCGAAAGGCTCCCTTAGCATAAGGGTGGCCGACAGGAAGCAGGCCGCCCACGGGGAATGGTTTCATGCTCGGATATAGTCTTCGGCGCCTATTGATCGGCTCGGGAATGCTGCTGGCGCTCAGCCTGCTGACCTTCGTCCTTCTGCGGCTCACCCCCGGCGACCCGATCGACGCCTATATCGATCCGAATGTGCCGATGTCGCCGGCCGATCTTGCGGCACTACGGACCCGGCTTGGTCTCGACCAGCCTTTGCCGCTGCAATATCTCGCCTGGCTCAAGCAGGCACTCGCCGGCAATCTTGGCTATTCGATCAAGCGGTTCGATCAACCCGTGCTCGATCTCGTGCTGTCGCGCGTCGGTCCCACGCTGCTTCTGATGGGGTCTGCGATCCTCATCGCCATCCTGGGCGGCATCGCGATCGGTGTCGTCAGCGCCGTGCGCCGCAATTCGCTGCTGGACGTTTCGTTCTCCATCTTCGCACTTGCCGGGATTTCAAGCCCGGCCTTTCTGAGCGCCTTGATCGGACTCTATGTCTTCTCCGTCAGGCTGCGCTGGATGCCCTCCGGCGGCATGCTGACACCCGGAGCCAATTTCTCCATCGGCGACCTGCTGCGTCACCTCGTCCTGCCAGCCTCGCTTCTCGCCATTGCGCAAGCCGCTCTCATCACCCGCTACATGCGCGCCTCGCTGCTGGAAGTGCTGAGCCAGGACTATGTGCGCACAGCGCGCGCCAAAGGCGTCTATGAATTCTGGGTCATCACCAAGCACGCGCTGCGCAATGCGCTGCTGCCGGTCGTCACCCTGATCGGCTCGACCATCGGCCTTGCGATCGGCGGCGCGATTTTCATCGAGAGCGTCTTCAACTGGCCGGGCATGGGGCTCCTGCTCGTCGATGCGGTGAGCGCACGCGACTATCCGGTCATCATGGGAGCAACGCTGGTGATCGGCGCCTGCGTCATCGTCGTCAATCTCCTGACGGACATCACCTATGCGGTGATCGATCCGCGCATCAAGGTGGGTTGATCGATGCTGGCCCGCTCTCCAACCCACAGCCCCGGCCCGCTGGCGCGTGCCTTCGATCGCTTCCTTCTCAATCGCATCGCCGTCTTCGGCCTCTGTCTGATCGTCCCCCTCATCGTGCTCATCCTCTCCTATCCGCTATGGTGGAGCTTCAAGCCGAACGATATCGACCTGCTTGCGATGAACGGCGGGCCGACGGCCAAGCACTGGTTCGGCACCGACGGCGTCGGCCGCGACGTCTTTGCCCGCGTCCTGGAGGGTGGGCGCATCTCGCTGCTCGTCGCCATCCTCTCCACCGTGATCGCAGCCGCCATCGGTTTCCTCGTCGGCGCGACCTCCGCGCTGGCCGGCCGCGTCACGGATGCCGTCACCATGCGCTTGGTCGATCTGGTGATGACGCTGCCGCCGGTGATCTTCCTTCTGGTGCTCGCCTCGATCGCCGGCACCGGCATTTGGCCGACGATCCTCGTCATCTCGCTGCTGTCCTGGCCACTTCTGGCGCGTATGATCCGCTCACGCCTCCTGGAGCTGCGCGAACGCGACTTCGTGATCGCCGCCCGCGGCATGGGCGCGCGTCTCCCCCACCTGCTCTTTCGGCATGGATTGCCGAATTCGATCGACATCCTCGTCGTTTTCGCGACGCTGCAGATCGCCAATTCCATCCTGCTGGAGGCAGGACTCTCCTTCCTGGGCCTCGGCATCGCGCCGCCCGCGGCAAGCTGGGGCAACATGCTGAATGCCGCCCGTTCGACGGCCGTCTTCGAACAATATCCCTGGCAATGGCTCTTCCCCGGCGCAGCGCTCGTCCTCGCCGTCCTTGCCATCAACTTCATCGGCGACGGTCTTCGCGATGCCTTCGACCCGCGCACTGAGTAAGACCAACCACCAAGAGAAAGCGAATATGAGCAAATTCAAGGGTGTCGTTCCCCCCGTTATCACGCCGCTGAAGGCGGATCTGACCGTCGATTACGCCTCCTATACGCGGGTGCTGGAGCATCTGATTAAGGCCGGATGTCATGGTCTCTTCGTGCTCGGCTCGACGAGCGAGGTGGTTTTTCACGACGAAAAGACGAGACGGGAGATCATCGAACATTCGGCCAAGGTCATCAATGGCCGCGTGCCGCTGATTGCCGGTGTCATCGATCCGACCACGGATCGTGTCATCGATCACGCCAGGATCGCCAAGGCGGCGGGCGCCGACGCGGTCGTCGTCACCGCCCCTTTCTACACCGTCACCAGCCAGCCGGAGATCCTCGATCATTTCCGCTATATCCGCGACGCGGTCGACATACCGCTGATCGCCTATGACATCCCGGTCTGCGTGCATGTGAAGCTGCAACGCCAGACCACCATCACGCTGGCGCGGGAAGGCACAATCATCGGCCTCAAGGATTCCAGCGGTGACGACGGCAATTTCCGTTATGTGCTGCTCGACCTCGCCGATCGGAAGGACATCTTCCTGATGACCGGCTCGGAGATCGTCGTCGACACCGCGCTTTTGATGGGCGCGCATGGCGTGGTGCCCGGCATCGCCAATGTCGATCCGCACGGCTATGTCCGCCTCTGGGATGCGGCCCAGCGCGGTGACTGGGCGGCGGCGCGCAAGGAGCAGGAGCGCCTCTGCCGGCTGTTCGAGATCGTCTGGGTGGCGCAGGGCCGCGTCAGCGGCGGAGCCTCCGGCATCGGCGCCTTCAAGGCCGCGATGAAGAGCCTGGGGATCATCGACACCCCATTGATGCCGAGACCCCGCGCCCCGCTCAACGATGCCGAGACCGCCCGGATCGACGAGATCCTGCGCGCGGCCTGTCTGCTAGGCTGACAGCTCATGCAAGCAGGCGCGGAGACCATTCTCGATATCAACGGCCTGCGGACGGTGTTTCGTCTCCGCTCCGGCGACGTGACGGCGGTCGATGACCTCGACCTTACCGTCGCGGCGGGCGAAACCCTGGCGCTGGTCGGCGAATCCGGCTCGGGAAAATCGGTCACCAGCCTGTCCGTGATGCGGCTCTTGGCGCGCAATATCGGCGTCATCGCAGCCGGCAGCATCCGCTTGAAACGCAAGGATGGAACGGTAAGCGATCTCGCCTCAATCGCCGAGAGGCAGATGCGGGCGATCCGCGGCGACGACATCGGCATGATCTTTCAGGAGCCGATGTCGAGCCTCAATCCGGTCTATACGATCGGCGACCAGATCACCGAGCCGATCCGCGTCCATCGGAAGGCAACCCGCAGGGCAGCGATGGATGCGGCAATCGGATTGCTCGCTAGTGTCGGCATTCCCGATGCCAGGCGCCGCGCCGGCCAATATCCGCACGAGCTTTCGGGCGGCATGCGCCAGCGCGCCACCATCGCCATGGCGCTCGCCTGCAACCCGACGCTGCTGATCGCCGATGAGCCGACGACGGCGCTCGACGTCACCATCCAGGCACAGATCCTCGATCTTCTCCGGACACAGCAGCGGGAGCGCGGCATGGCCATGCTCTTCGTCACCCACAATCTCGGCGTGGTCGCCGAAATCGCGCATCGTGTGGCGGTGATGTATGCCGGCCGGATCGTCGAGACCGGCCCGGTGAGCGAGGTTTTCCGCAGTCCCCGACACCCTTACACTCTGGGCCTGCTCGCTTCCATGCCACGGCTGGGCGAGGCGACCCGCATGAGGCAGGCCGGCGAAAAGCTTGCCGCCATACCCGGCGTGGTGCCCGGCCTGATGCATATGCCGCCGGGCTGCGCCTTCGCGCCGCGCTGCAGGTTCGCGATCGATGCCTGCCGCGCCGGGGTGCCGCCGCTTGTTGCCATCGGCCCACATCGTCAAAGCCGTTGCATCCGCTGGCAGGAGATCTAGATGAGCGAACCTCTGCTTCGCGTCCGCGATCTAGCGAAACACTATACGTCCCGTGGCGCCAAATTTGCCGTATTGCAGGATATCTCCTTCGACATCGGCAGGGGCGAAGTGGTCGGGCTTGTCGGCGAATCCGGCAGCGGCAAGACCACGATCGGCCGCTCGATCCTGCGTCTTGTCGAGCCATCCGCAGGCAGTGTTCGCTTTGACGGCGAGGAACTAACCACGCTTTCGGCGACAGCCATGCGCCGGATGCGCCCGCGCATGCAATATATCTTCCAGGACCCGTTCGCGAGTCTGTCGCCACGCATGACGATCGGCGAAATCCTGACGGAAGGCCTGAAGATCCAGCATATTGGCACGACCAAAGAAAGGCTGGAGCGGGCGCGCACGGTGCTCGAACAGGTGGAGCTGCCGGCCGACGCCATCACGCGTTATGCGCATGAATTTTCCGGCGGCCAGCGCCAGCGCATCGGCATTGCCCGAGCGCTGACGCTGGCGCCCGAGTTTCTGGTGGCCGACGAGCCGGTGTCGGCGCTCGACGTGTCGATCCAGGCGCAGGTGATCAACCTGCTGCGCGACCTGCAGCAGCATCTCGGCCTTACCATGCTCTTCATCTCGCATGATCTCGCCGTGGTCGAATATATCTGCGACCGGATCATCGTGCTCTATCTCGGGCGCATCATGGAAATCGCGCCGAGCGGCGAACTCTATACCCACCCGCAGCATCCCTATACGCGAGCGCTGCTGTCGGCGATCCCCTCACCCGATCCGAGCGCTCGCCGCGAACGCCAGATCCTCAATGGCGATATTCCAAGCCCGGCCGATCCGCCAAGCGGCTGCGTCTTCCGCACCCGTTGTCCGAACGCACTGCCGGCCTGCGCCGAGGCCGTGCCAGAGCTGCGAGAGGTTTCACCCGGCCATTTCAAGGCCTGTATTCGCGATGATCTGCCTTGATCGCTCAAACGGGGAAATGCCTGTGCCGACAAAACATCCGCACCACACGGTTCGAGGCAACTGGGCCGCTCTGCTTCTGCCGATCGAAGCCGACGACAGTATCGATTTCAGCAAGCTGGCCGAGGAACTGGATATCCTCATCGACGCCGGCGTCGACGGCATCTATTCGAACGGCACGGCCGGAGAATTCCATAACCAGACGGAAGAGGAATTCGACCAGATTCAGTCCCTACTCGCCGAGCGATGCCGGGCGTCGGGCATGCCCTTCGTTATCGGAGCCTGCCAGCCCGACCCCACGATCATGTTGAACCGGCTCCGCCGCGCCGTGGAACTTCAGCCGGCGGCCTTTCAGGTGATCCTTCCAGACTGGTGGCCGCTGACGAATATGGAGGCGATCGACTTTCTGCGGCGGGCCGCCGATCTGGCGGATGACATTCCCCTCATCCTCTACAATCCGCCGCATGCCAAACGCGCGCTCACGCCGGCGGACCTTGGCGATATCGGTAAGGCGGTGCCCCAGGTCGTCGGCGTCAAGCTCGCGGATGGCGACAAGGACTGGTATCGGCAAGCGCGCCAACATCTGCAGGGATTGGCCCTCTTCGTTCCGGGCCACCATCTCGCAACCGGCTTCCGGGAGGGCATCGCCGCCGGTTCCTTTTCGAACGTCGCCTGCCTCAGTCCCCACGGGGCGCAACGCTGGACGCAATCGATGCACAACGAGCTGGAGGCCGCTCTGGAACTGGAAAGCCGCATCTGCAAGTTCATGGCGGATCACATCGTTCCTTTCCGGCGGAACCTCGGCTATTCGAACGCGGCGCTCGACAAGCTTCTCTGCGCCATCGGCCAGTGGGGGCCGGTCGGGACGCGTTTACGCTTTCCATATCGCTCAATCGACGAAGCCGAGCTGCCGCGACTGCGCGCCCTGGCCCGCAACATGCTCGGCGAGCTTTTCTGATGTAGGCCAAAGACTTGTCGGCACAACCGCCATTGTCACATGAGGTGAAGAGCATCTCGTCGTCAGCGCGAAAACCCGACCGCGATCGCCTTCTATCGTCGCCAGGGCTTCAGCGAAATCGGCAGAATTCCCGGCGGCGTCCGCCACAATGGCAGGGAGATCGACGACATCATGATGGCACGGCGACTGACGGCCTGACCCAACATGCCAGCTCCGCTCCCCGACAATAGCGGCACATGTATCGAAGGCTATTGCCCCTCATCCCTCGTACCGGATCGCTGAATCCAGGATGAATACGCAATTCAGCGACGATTCATTGGGCGCACCCTAGAGATTTCCACGCCGATGAACCCCAACACCATCGGCGGGAGGCCCGTCCGTGAGCGGCTATGGCTGGTGACGGGCGGGCTTCTCCTTTCTGATTGCAATAGCAGTCGCGTCGCCTCACCCAAGACGCCGACATAATATCCGGACGAACTCGCCGCAGACGCAATCGCCAACTCACAACCCAAACGCGTCTCGACCCTCAATATTTTCGCCAAATCGCACGGAATACGTATGAAGCCGACGGTTTATGGCTGGCGTTGATAGCGAGCCGCAATGATATTAGCGCATCAATTTAGGCGACAAGTAAAAAATCAAAATAGATCCGGCATAAATCATAGTAACAATATATTTATAGCTTAATTTATTTAGGAGACTCAAATAAATTAAATCAGTATTTCCAACAACGCTATCGGGATCATCAATGCTCGAAGACAATAAATCTGTGAAGAGATCCAATACGGAATACCACTTTCGAACACCGCGAGATTTGGCCGTCCTGGACTCCCAAGTGAAACGCATTTTGATTGTTGGTTCATGCACTTCGCAGGGGGTTAGTGAATACGCTCACAAAATTTTCCCCGACGTTCAAACAGATCATATCCTCTATAATTTCCCTGGAATTGCCGAATCCAGTTTGCCGAGGCCGGCAGAAGATTATGATTTCCAGCTCATTTACCTTCCCTTGAGAACGGTCGTTCCGGAAACAATGCTCGCCGATCTGTCTCACGAGAGCGAGGAACCCTTCATAGAGAAATTCGAGGAAGCAAAAGACAGGCTTCTCCAAACGCTGAACGGTGCATTGGAATATACTGAAAACTCCAATCTACTCACGTTCATATCAGAGTTTCTGGCACCTCAGCAGAACCTGATCGGTCGTCTGTTGCCGCGTCACGACTTCCGCAATCCCACCTACTTTGTCGAGCAGCTCAACAGAGTTCTGCACGAAACCGCGCGCGACAGGACCAATACTCATATTGTTCAGACGGACGCCATCGCCTCAACTTTCGGTAAAAAATATATTCAGGAAGACTTTGTTGAAGCCTGGAGTCACGGATCTTACGCCAGTGATTGGGACAGCGAACACGATACGAGGCGCATTGCCGTACCCACGAAGCTGACGGACCTCTATCCATTCAACATCGAAGATTTCGTTCTCGCCATATGGAGCGAGATCGATGCCATGTACCGGACGATCAGGCAGAACGACAGCGTCAAGCTGGTCATTATCGACCTCGACGATACGCTTTGGCGCGGCGTCGTCGCCGAGGACGGCATTCATCCTTACATTCTCGAGGGCTGGCCGCTCGGCATGGTGGAGGCCCTGAAGTATCTCAAGCACAGGGGCATCGTCCTGGCGATCGTCAGCAAGAATGAAGAAGCCAGAATAAACGAACTTTGGCCAAGCATTCTTGGCGGACGGCTCGACCTTGACGATTTCGCGATCCGCAAGATCAATTGGCGGCCAAAGGCGGAAAATATCCAGGAGATCCTGACTTACACGAATCTCCTGCCCAAGAACGTTGTTTTCATCGACGACAACCCCGTTGAACGGCAATCGGTCAAGGCTGCCTTCCCGGCAATCCGCACCCTCGGGGAAGAATTGTACTCGATACGGCGTGTCCTTCTTTGGGCACCTGAACTGCAAGTGCCCTATATCAGCCAGGAATCAGCCCGGCGCACGCAGATGATCCAGGATCAAGTAAAGCGTGAGACCGCAAGGTCTCAGATGACCCGCAATGATTTTCTAGCCTCGCTAGGCGTCAAGGTTTCGATCCGGGACATAACGGATGTTACGCATAACAGCTTTGCACGCGCATTCGAATTGATCAACAAGTCCAATCAGTTCAATACAACAGGCAAACGCTGGAGCCTGGAGGAGTGCAGCCGAGCGCTTGCCGAGGGCTGGAAATTCTCGACCTTTGACGTTCAGGATAATTACTCGTCTTATGGGCTGGTTGGAGTCGCCATCTTGCATGGGCCACATCTCCATCAGTTCGTTATGAGCTGCCGGGTTGTGGGGCTCGGGGTGGAAAACGCCTTCATCCGTTTCCTCTATCACCATGGCGGTCTGAAAAGTGGGCACATTGTCGAAACGGAAGCGAACCTCGTGGTCCGCGATCTTTTCCAGAAATGCGGCTTCTATTACGACGCTCCCAATTGGATAACGGACGGTGACTTTCCCGAATCCTATCAGCATGTGACGATCGCGGTGGCGTAAGGCTCCATTCTCGCTATTTCAAGGAAAGCGCCGACCACCTCACACAATCAGCCCCTTCATCGGCCGCACGGCATCGGACCCCGGAAAAACATCACGGGCCAACAACGCCGTGGAAGCCCCGAGCAGGTCGACGGCGATCCCCTTTATCACCGCGCGCAGATCGGTCGTCGCGGCCAGGTCACGGCCGTCGCGCAATTGCTGCTGCTTGAGGCCTGGCCAATCCGCGATGATCCGGCCGCCTTTGATCGCCCCTCCGGCCAGAAATGCCGTCGTACCGGTGCCGTGATCGGTGCCATCTGTACCGTTGACGCGGGCGGTGCGCCCGAATTCCGTGGCAACGACGATGGCGGTGTCCTTCCAGCTGGGTCCGAGTTCCTGCTCGAAGGCCGCCAGTGCATTGTCGAGGCCGGCGAGCAGTCGCGTCAGGCGGCCGATCTCGCCGGCATGGGTATCCCAACCTTCGAAGGCCAGCGCCGCCACGCGCGGCCCGTCGTCCCGAGCAAGCAGGCGCGCGGCTCCTCTGGCCATCTGCTCCATCCCGGCAGGCTCGCCGGGCCCGCCGCGTGACTTCACATCGAGGCCGGCCGCAATCTTGCCGGTCGAAATCCCTTCCGCCAACAATTTTGCAAACAGCGGATCGGTCTGCGTGTAGAGATCCATCAGACGCGGCGGCAGATCCGCACTCACGGGCTGCAGGCTCGACGGCGCCCAGCCGAGAACCGGAGCCTTGCCGCGAATGACCAACGGCGTGTTCGCTCCGATCGCCAAGCCACGCAGAGCAGGACCATCCGGCGCGACCTTGTCGCCTTTCGGAAGACCCTCGAGCATGCGGTTCAACCAGCCTGAATCGACGCGACCCGGCATCTCATAGCCGGATTCCAGCACGTCCTGTCCATCGAAATGCGACCGGTCGCGATAGGAGGTGGCGCTGGCATGGACCACAGCCGCCTGGCCCGCCCGATAGAGCCGATTGAAATTGGGCATCGACGGATGCAGGGCGAAGAAACCATCCAGCGGAAGCACTGCGTCGGGACCGGTGGTCGTCATTGCGATCGACTGACGCAATGACGCGTAGTCCGGATCTCCGATAGGCGGAACCGCCGTCAGACCGTCCAGGGCTCCGCGCAGGATGATGGTGACGAAGCGCGGATCGCGGCCACCGGCCGCATGGGCAAATCTCGGGATGAAGGCCCAGGCGAACAAGGCGCCTGAAGCCCCGAGAACGGCACGGCGAGTGGGAGTCATCAGTTCACAGCTCATGATCAGCGCCTTTGAAATTCGGGAGAGAGATAGGCGATTGAAAGCCCTTGGCCCCGCGTTTCGGCGCGGGAGACCGCCTGCAGCGTCTCGTCGGACAGAAGCGGCCCAAGTGCCGCCGAAACCAGGCGGCGGGGATCGGTCTGCGGCGGCATGGCATTGGCGATCGTGTTCGCCACATCCATGCGGCTGCTGAGCCCCTCGCTGGAAGCCCAGGCATCGACGGTATCGGCAAAGCCATTGGGGCCGGCCGGCGCCCAGGGGCGCTGTCCCATGGCAGCCAGGGCGTTGACGATCACGTTGGGCTTCAAGCGTTCGCCGCTCGCTCGCAGGAGAGCGATCATGAACTCATGCGGCGAACGAACCTTGGCGAGCTTCGGATCCCAAGCCTCCTCGGCATCGAGCAATGCGAGATAGACGGCCGACAGATCCCCTTCGGTCTTGGTGAAGGTTGCCGAAAGTTTTTGAACGAGCGCGGGCGGAGGAGCGTCCGCGACAAAGTGGCGAGCAAGCTTGGTGGCTATGTGCCTGGCCGTCGCCGGATGGCGCGACAGATCATGCAGCACGTCCCGCCCCTGAGCAAAGCCGTCATTGGCATACGTGAGGCCCAGGAGCGTCTGGTCGCCGGGCTCATGGGCCGCGCCATTGAAGGCGAAGCTGCCGGAGGCTCCCAGAGGCGACTGACCGCGCACCACCGTCCAGCCGGTGATCACCCGCGCAAGCGCGGTTACATCCGCCTGCGTGTAGCCGCCATCCACGCCAAGCGTATGCAGTTCCAGTGTCTCGCGGGCGAGATTCTCGTTCAGACCGCGTTTACCGTTGGCATTCGCCTTGGAGTTCGGCCCGATCGACTGCCGATTGTCGAGAAACGACAGCATCGCGGGATGGGTTTCGACGGCCAGCAGCATGTCCGAAAAGCGGCCGAAAACATGGGGACGGATAGCCTCACGCTCAAATGCGCCCGCGAGGATATGAACCTCCTCGCCGCTCGCGATGGAAACGGCGAAATGGTTGGCCCAGAACATCGCAAGCCTTTCGCCGAAGCCGATCAGCGGCTGGTGGATCGTGCCGTTGAAGCGGGCATCCAGTTCGGCCAGAAAGACCTGTTGCGGCAGATAGGGCGGCGGCGCGGCCGGTGCGGGCTTCGCCATCGCAGGCGGCTCGCCTTTCTGGCCTTCCGTCGGAACGCCGGACATGACCGCATCGGGATGCCCCCCGGAACTTTGCGCAGGCGCAGAAACGGACTGAACTTGCGCCCTCATCTGCTTGCGCTCTTCCTGAAAATCATAGAGCGCCACGAGCAGGTCCGCCGAGGGCTGCAGCTCGGGGCCAACGGGCACCGGCACGAAGCGTTCCGTGATCTCTTCACGCAAGACGCCGCGAGGGTCGGAAACTATCGGTGCAATCCCGTTGCCATCGGCGCCGAGCCCAAATCGTGAAAGGGCGATTGCGGCATAAACATCGTTCGACGGTTGCGTCATGGACCAGCCAGCTCCTGCATCAGCCATGTCCGTTAAACGCAGGCAAGCCGCCAACCCGTCGCCCCGCGGGTGTGATTATTTTGTGGCAGCCGGTTTCGGGGCGTTGCGGCGGATCAAGCTTTCGGCCAGCGCACGGCGTTCGTCGTAAGACAGCGTCGCCGCAAAATCGACGGCGCGTTGCTCGATCCTTTCGCGCAGGGCCATATCGGCGTCGCGAGCTCTCGCCAGCGCGGCGGAGAGCGCGGCTGTATCGAGGTTCGGCTGGCCCAGCAGGGAGGCGGCATCTATCTTCGCCTGCTGCGCTTCGAGAATGCTTGGACGATCGGCCTTGCGCGCATCGTTGAGCGCCTGGCGGAAGGCCGCTCTCTGCCCCGAGGGAAGCTGTTCACCGGCAAGCGGCAGGCTCTCGGCCTTGTTCTGCGTGCTGCGGACCCAGGTGAGCCCACCGCCCGCCAATGCGCCGATCAGAAAAATATTCAGCACCAGGAGAGAGATGACGATAATTCGAAAGCTGCGTTCCGTCATTGTGCCTCCTGCACAGCCGTTGCGTCATGCCCGATATCACCGAACACGGTGGCCGTCTGGTCCGAGGCGATGGTCGCGTCGGATGCCGTGCCCGGCGTCAGCACGGCAATTGCGATGCTGCCCGCCAAGGCGCCGGCAACCCCCACGCCGATAAGCCCGATACCTGCGGTCGACAGACGAAACCAGCTGCGCAGCCGGGAGCGGCGCAGAAGCCGGGCCAATATTCGGTCCTTGAGGCCATCATCGATATTGTTCAAGGCGTAGGCATCGAGCAGTCGGTCCAGATCGGCGGCGGCGGCAAGTACCGACATGCCTTCCGGCGTCCTGGCGAACTCCCTGGCCGAGGCGCGATCCTGCTCCGGCCACCGATCGATGGCGCCTCCATAGGCCTGCGCCAGCCTGGCAAAATGCTCGGCGCCCATCGCCCTTGGGACCTTCTCAGTCATCGACGCGCTCCTTCAACAACAGCGCTTGCAGTGCGCGTCGTCCGCGCGCAAGCAGGCTTTCCAATGCATCCACGGTAATATCCATGATCGCGGCCGCCTCCGCATTCGACATCGCCTGATAGTAGACCAGCACGATCGCTTCGCGCTGGCGCGGCGCGATCATCTGTAGCGCCTGCTCCATACGCCTGCCCGGATCGTCCTCGCTCATCAGCCCGGCATCCGGCGACGGCCCTTCATACGGGAGCTCAGGCGGATGCTGGGCAAACACATCCTTGCGGCGGCGCAAGCGGTCATAACAAAGATTGATCGCGACGCGATGGACCCATGTACTGAAGCGCGCGTTGCGCCGGCGCCAGCGATCGGCATTGCGCCACACGCGCAGGAACGTTTCCTGCGCGACATCCTCGGCCTCCCCGGCATCGCCAAGCATGCGCGTCGCGACCGCCATGATGCGGGGCAGTTGCCGCGATATCAAAACGCGCATTGCCGGAGCATCGCCTGCCGCAATCCGGACAACCAGATCCTCGTCGGGATCTCCCTCTTTGGGTACGCGATCCCAATTCATCGCCAACCGCTATCGTCCAAGTGCCGAGGAGCATGCCTGCCGCAGATCGCCCCCTCCTCGACCGACGGAGCTTTGAGACTATCGATGACACCCGACGGTCCGCAGCCATATGATTGCGATGTCTCCGACAGATCCGTCTCCCCTTCAAACGCGAGCGCTTACCTTTCAGCTTGAACGCTTGAGCGTCCGAAATCCGTCGATCGCACCCTGTCGATTTTCGTCAAGAACAGCGATGTGCCCACGAATCAGCCCTGGGTCCCCTCGATCTCGCTCAGGGACGCCAGAATGCGGACCCAGGAGCGAATGCCCTTATGAAAGCTGGACAGATCATATTTCTCATTCGGACTGTGGACGCGATTATCGAAACGGGCGAAACCGACCAGGAGCGCGTCGCAGCCGAGGCGCCGCTTGAATTCGCCGATGATCGGGATGGAGCCGCCGGTACCGGCGAGCGCCGCCTCGCGCTGCCATTCGGCGGTCAGAGCTTCCAACGTCTTGCGCAGGAAGGGGCTGTCCAGCGGCATGACGGTGGCCGGAGCCAGACCGTAATCCTTGAAAGTGACCGAGCAGTCGGCGGGAATACGCGCCCGCACATGCGCCTGGAAAGCGTCGCGAACGGCAAGCGGATCTTGCCCCTCGACCAGGCGGAAGGAGATTTTGGCGATGGCTTTCGCCGGGATCACGGTCTTGAAGCCATCGCCGGTATAACCGCCGCTCATGCCGTTGATCTCGCAGCTCGGCCTCGCCCAGACCTGTTCGAGAACGGAGCGTCCCTGTTCTCCCGCCGGGATCGAAAGACCGATATCGCGCAGGAAGCCGTCCTCATCGAAAGGCAGGCTCGCCCATTGCGCCTTGACGGCCGCGGGCAGCTCCTTGACTCCATCATAAAAGCCGGCGACCGCCACGCCGCCATCCGGCGTACGCAGGCTCGCAATGATCTCCGACAGAAGCTGCAGCGCATTGCGCGCGGCATTGCCGAACATGCCGGAATGAAGATCGCGATCGGCGCAGGTGATTTCGATCTCCTGGCCAACGAGGCCGCGCAGCATCGTCGTCACCGCCGGCGTATCATGATCCCACATGTCGGTGTCGCAGACGAGAACCGTATCGGCGGCAAGTTCGGAGGCGGTCTTGTCTAGGAAAGGCGCAAGGCTTGGGCTGCCGGCCTCCTCCTCCCCTTCGAACAGGATGCTGACCTTGATCGGCAGCGCGCCAGTCACGGATTTCCATGCACGGCAAGCTTCGACGAAGGTCATCAGCTGGCCCTTGTCATCGGAGGCGCCGCGCGCGACGATCGCCGTGTCGCCGTTCCCGAGCGGCTGCAACACCGGTTCGAACGGATCGGTCTTCCACAATGCCAGCGGATCGACCGGCTGCACGTCGTAGTGGCCATAGAAGAGCACATGCGGTCCACCGGCATGCTTGTCGTGGCCGACCACCATTGGATGGCCGCTCGTATCGCGGACCGAGGCATCGAAACCGATGCTCGCCAGGTCGCCGGCCAGCCATTCGGCCGCACGCCGGCAATGATCGCGATAGGCAGGATCGGTGGACACGCTCGGGATGCGGATGAGTTCGAAGAGCCGCTGCAGGCTCTCATCCATCGTCCGATCGACATGGGCGAGAACGGATTCGATCTGGTCGTTCGCGGGCTTGGGCATTCGGGAGCTCCTGATGGTCCGGCAGGACATATTCGAGGGACTTGAACTGGACGCAGCCCCGGCGGGAATTTCGAGCCATCGTAACATCGCGCCCTTCATCATCAAGGCATCCGACGACAGCAAATCCCAGGTGTTTCATCCCGACGCCTCGATCAGGACGATCCGTGGCGTTAACAAGGTTTAGATTTCGTCCGTTATCCGATTGATTTCAAACAAGATCCTATTCCGTTTGACAGAAACGCAGGATTTCCATGCCAACCTGACGCGAGCTCTCGCGTTGCGGGAAATGCCCCACGCCGTCGAGCAGGCGGCGCTCATAGCGACCAAGGAAGAAAGCCTCGCGCCCCTCCGAACTGTCTGGGTGATTGCAGGTATCGGCCGATCCGTGCAGCACCAGTGTCGGTACGGATAAGCGAGGAGCGGGATGCAGACGTTTTTCATCCTCCGCATAGGCCGGATCGCCCTCGGCAAAGCCCCAGCGATGCCGATAGGAATGCAGGACAACATCCGCCCAATCACTTCCAACGAAAGCGGCGGCGGCCTGTTCGAAATCTTGTTCGTCATACCAACCGGCCGGAGCCCATGTATCCCACATCTGGCGAGCAAACGCCTTGGGCTCCTGTTTGACGACATATTCACCGCGCGGCGTCGCCATGAACCAATGATACCAGTAGTTGCGCGCCTGCTTTAGGCTCAGTGGTTGATTAGGGTCGTTGGTGCCATAGCCAACCGAAAGCATGACCAGATGCGAGGCGACCGTCTCGCGTAACCCACAGGCATTCGCAGCTGCCCGCGCACCCCAATCGTGACCGACAAGCACTGGACGATGGAGCTGCAAAACATCGATGAATTCAAGCAAATCGCGACCGAGCGCCGACAACTGACCGCTCCGGGGCGTCTTCGCATCGCGAAACCGGGTCGGATGAAAGCCCCGGAGCGCGGGGACTAAGACGCGAAAACCTGCATCGGCCAGCAGGGGAGCAACGTCCTTCCAGCACGACGGGCTATCAGGCCAACCGTGAAGGAGCACCGCTGACCGCATTCCCTTCGGATTCCATTCACGATAAGCGATCTCGAGACGAGATGTTACGGCGATCTGATGGTCTGACACGTTTGGCTCCTTGGAATGTCGCGGAACCACTATAGACCGAGCATTCTGGACAATTACTGATTAATCGTGGATCATTGGTGATGTTTCGCATTCAATGGAGTGGAGGACGATTTGTCGGATATGCGCGGTCTGCCATTGGACACGCTTCTCATGCGGACTTTCCTGGAAGTGGTGGAAAGGGCAAGCTTTGTAGCGGCCGCCGAAAGGCTGGCGCTGACGCCGTCCGCCGTGAGTGGGCATATCAAACGCCTTGAGGAAACGTCCGGAGCAGCACTCCTGATCCGTACCACACGCAGTGTCGAACTGACCAAATCGGGGACGATCCTCTATACCTACGCGAAGAACATCCTTGATCTGGAGCGTGAAGCACGCGCAAAGCTGCGCGGTTCCCCATTGCGGGGACATCTGCGCATCGGAGCCAGTGAAGATTTTGCCAGCACCTGGCTTCCCCAAGCCTTACGCCAGTTCCATTCCGAGCACCCCGCGACGACCTTTGAACTGAAAGTCGGTATCACCTTGGATTTATTGCGCGAACAGGACCAAGGACGATTGGATCTGGTCTTCGGCAAGCAATGCAGCCCGATACAAGCGGCCGGAGAGCTGCTGTGGGAAGAACCCCTGATCTGGACGTTTGCGGCGGATAAGCAACTGGACCCCGCCCAGCCTTTGCCCCTCGCTCTATTTCCTGAGCCCTGCGTCTATCGGGAAACCGCGACCACCGCGCTTAACCAAGCCGACCGGAAATGGCGCATCGTATTTGAAAGCAGCAGTATGGCGGGCTGCGTCTCGGCGGCTCAGGCTGGTTTGGCAGCAACGGTTCTGGCTCAGAGCCAAAGCCGGGATGGACTGCGGCAGCTCGGGTGCGACGAGGGCTTTCCCAAGCTGCCGCCGGCCCGCTTCTATGCTTTCGTCGGGGCTGAGACACCTGCGTCAGTCAGTATGATCGCGGCGGCCCGTCTCATCGGACATCATAGACACTTCCGCCCGCAAGGGCTTCCTCCCAGAAGCTAGAACACCAAGCAAGCGGCAGTTGCTCAGGTGCCTTGCACGACCTGTCCGAAACATAGCGGAGATTCAGCGGAGGCCTACCTTTCCGGTGAGACCCCGTTCTTTACGACACTCGAAAGATTCGCTCTTTACAACTAACATGTTAGTCTGCATATACTGACATCCCATCAAGGAGGAATGGAACTTGTCACGCAAATTCGGTCTATCGGTCGCGCTTACGACACCCTTCGATGCCAGCGGCAACATCGCGATCGGCACGATGATCAAGCAGGCCGAACTGAGCCTTGCGTCAGGCTGCTCGAGCGTGACGCTGTTCGGGACCACCGGCGAAGGCTCGTCGATCGGAACACAGGAACGGGAACGGGTGCTCGACGCCTTCCTCGGCGCCGGCATTGCCGGCGAGCGCATGATCGCGGGCATCATGGCGGATTCAGTCGAGAACGCCGCCGCGCAGGCCAAATCGGCGCTGACCCGTGGCGTGCGCAACATCCTGCTTGCACCGCCCTTCTATTTCAAGAATGTCAGTGACGAAGGCCTCTTCCAGTGGTTTTCGGCCGTCTTTGCACGCCTAGGAGACGAGGCGCGCGACATCATCGTCTACAATATTCCCTCCGTCACCATGGTGCCTCTGTCGGTGGCGCTGATCGGCAGGCTGCGCGACGCCTTTCCCGGCATCGTCACCGGCGTCAAGGATTCCTCCGGCGACTGGCCCTATACAGAAGCGCTGCTGAAGGCACATGGCGATCTCATCATCCTGATCGGCGACGAGCGTCATCTGGCCAAGGGGGTTCGCCTGGGTGGCCAGGGGGCGATTTCCGGCATGGCGAATTTCGTGCCGCGTGAAATCAGGCTGATGGCCGAAGAGGGAAAGGACGATCCTCGCGTCGAGAGCTTCGTTCCCGAACTCCTGAAATTTCCGGTGACGGCCGCGGTCAAGGCCATGGTGGCCCATATCTCGGGAGAGGAAATCTGGCTTGCGGTTCGCCCGCCGCTCGTTTCAATATCCGGCGAAGGACGGAATCAGCTCATCGGCGCTTTCGATACGCTTTTCAGATCCAGGGCGGCCTGAGCGAACCGGACAGGGAGGGGACGAATGGACGGTATGAACGAGCAGCCGACGTTGCGGGAAAAGGCTTATGCGAGCTTTACCCAGCATCTGCTCGCTCGCGACGTGCGTCCCGGCGAATTCGTTTCGCAGCGCAGGCTCGTCGAACTGACCGGCCTGCCGCTGGGCGCCATCCGCGAACTCATCCCGCGCCTTGAGGCCGAAGGATTGATCAAGACCGTGCCGCAGCGCGGGCTGCAGATCGCCCATATCGACCTCAACCTCATTCGCGAGGCGTTTCAGCTGCGCATCTTCCTGGAAAAGGAAGCGGTGGCGCTCTTCACGCAGACGGCCTCGGATGAGGCCATCGCCGTGCTTTTGAAGCAACACCGCGACATTGCCGACGCCATCCAGTCCGGCAACACGTCTCAGGAACTCGAGCTTCACGCGCAATCGGTCGACTGGGGCATGCACGACGTTTTCATTGACGCACTCGGCAACACAATTATTTCGAACGCCTATCGCGTCAATTCCATCAAGATGCGCCTGATCAGCCAGGACCGCTTCCGGATCAACGGGCATGTCGGACCGGTCATGAACGAGCATCTGCAAGTGCTTGAAGCGATCCAAAGGCGATCCGCGGAAGATGCCGTCGCATCGCTCGTCTCGCATATCACCGGAGCGAGGGACCGCGCTTTGAAAATCTGAATGAAACAGGCCGCGAATGAGGAGATTTTCGGCCATAAGAGGAGGAACCACATGTCATCGTCATTCATCAATCCGACACGCCGCCACTTCATGGCGGGCACGGCAGCCCTGGGGGCGGCAAGCCTTCTTGGCGTGCGCACCGCATCGGCGGCGGTAGATTGGAAGCGCTTTTCCGGGACCACGCTGGAGGTCAACCTGGTCAAGAGCCCACGCAGCGAAATCATCATCAAATATCTGAGCGAGTTCGAAGCGCTGACCGGCATCAAGGTCAATGCCGAGGCGACGCCGGAACAGCAGCAGCGCCAGAAGACGACGATCGAGCTCAGCTCCGGCAAGCCGAGCTTCGACGTGGTGCATCTGAGCTATCACGTGCAGAAGCGGCAGTTCGAAAAGGGCGGCTGGCTCGCCGATATCAGCGGCTTCCTGAAGGACCCGTCCTTGACCGACCCGTCGCTGGTCGAAAGCGACTTTGCCGAGGCCGGCCTGAAATTCGCCAAGGACTCCAATGGCGTCCTTCGCTCCCTGCCCTTCTCGGTGGATTACTGGATCGTCTATTGGAACAAGACCCTCTTCGAAAAGAAGGGGCTCGCCTATCCGCAGACGTTCGAGGACATGGCCGCCGCCGCCGAGGCGCTGACCGACAAATCGACCAATACCTACGGCTTCGTCGCCCGCGGCCTCAAGAATGCCAACACGCCGGTCTGGACAGCCTTCATGCTCGGCTACGGCATGACGCCGCTCTCCGCCGACGGCAAGCTGCGCACGACATCGCCGGAAGCGGTCGAGGCCGCCAAGCTCTATCAGCGTCTGATGACCAAGGCAGCGCCTCCCGGCGTCTCCGGCTTCAACTGGGCGGAATCGCAATCGGCTTTCCTGCAGGGCAAGATCGGCATGTGGTTCGACGGCGTCGGTTTCGCCCCGCCAATCGAAAACCCGGAGAAATCCCGTGTTGTCGGCCAGGTCGGCTACAGCGTCATTCCCAAGGGCCCTGCCGGACAGGCGGCCGCCACCTTCGGCGACGGCATCGGCGTGACGGCGGCCAGCCAGAAGAAGGAAGCCGCCTATCTCTTCTGCCAATGGGTGATCTCGCACGACATGGGCGCGCGCCTGCTGCAGGCCGGCGCCGGCGTGCCGTTCCGCCAGTCCGTTCTTGAGGATCAGAAGGTGCGTGAAGGCGTCAAGATGCCTGGGGCCTGGCTGGATGCCGTCGTCGGCTCCGGCAAGGTCTCCGCGCTCGGCCTTCCCGTCATCATTCCGGTCACCGAATTCCGTGACATCTATGGCGTGGCACTGACCAACATGATCGGCGGCGCCGACCCGGCGGCCGAACTCAAGACCGCAACGGCTCAATTCGAGCCCGTGCTTGCCCGAAGTGAGGGGTAATGGCCTCCGTGAGTATCGACAATACCGCGACGAACACCGCCGGGAAGAGGAACAAGCCCAGGAAAGGGCTTGTTCCCAACTATTGGCCCTTCGTCATCCCGGCCCTGGTGGTCATCGCCGCAGTCATCGTTTTTCCATGGGTCTTCACCCTTTGGATGAGCGTGAACAGCTGGACGCTGGGGCAATCCCAGAGCTTCGCGGGCTTTGCCAATTATGCCCGGCTGGCGACGGATGCCCGCTTCTGGGAGGCGCTGTGGCATACGGTGCTCTACACGGGCCTTTCGGTCATCGCGCCGGTTTTCCTGGGAACCCTTGCCGCGCTGATCTTCGATGCGCAATTTCCCCTGCGCGGCTTCCTGCGCGGCATCTTCGTCATGCCGATGATGGCGACGCCGGTGGCGATCGCGCTTGTCTGGACCATGATGTTCCATCCGCAGCTCGGCGTGCTCAACTATCTCCTCTCGTTTATCGGCATCGGCCCGCAGGAATGGATCTACAACCAGTTCAGCGTCATTCCCTCGCTGGTTTTGGTGGAGACCTGGCAATGGACGCCGCTCGTCATGCTGATCGTGCTCGGCGGTCTCGCCGCCGTTCCGCGCGAGCCCTATGAAAGTGCGGAGATCGACGGCGCCAATGCCTGGCAGAAGTTCCGCTATCTCACTCTGCCGATGATCGCGCCCTTCCTGATGATTGCGATTATCATCCGCAGCATCGACGCGGTCAAAAGCTTCGACATCATCTATGCGATGACGCAGGGCGGCCCCGGAACGGCCTCGGAGACGATCAACATCTATCTCTACAACACCGCCTTCGCCTATTACGACGTCGGCTACGGCTCGGCCATGGCGGTCATCTTCTTCATCCTCATCGTCGCGCTGTCCTTCGTCCTGCTGATGGCAAGGCAACGCACGAACTGGTCGGATACGGAGGCGCGGTGATGAAACGCAAGACGCTCGACCGCATCGGTCTTCTCTTTGTGGCGCTGGTGATGATCTCGCCGGTGGTCCTCTTCTTCCTCTGGATGATCTCGCTGTCCTTGAAATACGAGATCGACAATGGCGCCTATCCGCCGATCTTCATCCCCGAGCGCTTCGCCTGGTCGAACTACGTGAAGGTCTTCGAGGAGAATAATTTCTTCCTCTACTTCTGGAATTCCGTGCTGGTGACGGGTGCCGCCACCCTGCTCGCGCTTCTGATCGGCGTTCCTGCCGGCTACGGTATCGCCCGGCTGAAGGCGGAGAAATCGGCCGTCGTCATCATGATCGCCCGCATGACGCCCGGCCTCTCCTTCCTCATCCCGCTCTTCCTGCTCTTCCAGTGGCTGAACCTCCTGGGAACGCTCTGGCCGCAGATCATCATCCATCTGGTGGTCACCGTCCCGATCGTCGTGTGGATCATGATCGGCTATTTCGAGACGACGCCGATGGAGCTGGAAGAGGCCGCCAGCATCGACGGCGCGACGCCATGGCAGGTGTTCCGGCTGGTGGCGCTGCCGATCGCCAAGCCGGGGATCGTCGTCGCCTTCATCCTCTCGATCATCTTCTCATGGAACAATTTCGTCTTCGGCATCGTGCTCGCCAGCCGAGAGACGCGCACCTTGCCGGTCGCCGTCTACAACATGCTGTCCTTCGAGCAGGTGAGCTGGGGGCCGCTGGCCGCCGCCGCCCTGATCGTCACGCTGCCGGTGCTGGTTCTGACGATCTTTGCCCAGAAGCAGATCGTTGCCGGACTGACCGCCGGCGCCGTCAAGGGCGGCTGATCGCGGCACCCTACCCTATTCGAACAGGATCCAATCATGGCACCCGTCAACATTCAAAACATCCAGAAGCGCTTCGGCCAGGTCAAGGTCATCCATGATATCAGCGTCGACATTGCCGACGGCGAATTCGTGGTCCTTGTCGGCCCGTCCGGCTGCGGCAAATCCACATTGCTGCGCATGATCGCCGGGCTGGAGGAGGTCAGCGACGGCGAGATTCGCATCGGCGCCCGCGAGGTCAGCAACCTGCCGGCACGCGACCGCGACATCGCCATGGTCTTCCAGAACTATGCACTCTATCCGCACATGACGGTCGCCGAGAACATGGGCTTTGCGCTGAAACTGAAGAAGGCCAGCCCCGTGGAGATCACCGAGAAGGTGGAAAAGGCAGCCGCCATCCTCGGGCTCGAGGCGCTGCTCGACCGCCTGCCGCGCCAGCTTTCCGGTGGGCAGCGCCAGCGCGTGGCGATGGGCCGCGCGCTGGTTCGCGATCCGCAGGTCTTCCTGTTCGACGAGCCTCTGTCCAATCTCGATGCCAAGCTGCGCGTGCAGATGCGCGGCGAGATCAAATCCATGCATCAGCGGGTCGGCACGACGACGATCTATGTCACGCATGATCAGGTGGAGGCCATGACGATGGCCGACAAGATCGTCGTGCTGCATGGTGGCCTGATCGAGCAGGTCGGTGCGCCGCTCGATCTCTATGACCGCCCGGCCAATCTATTCGTCGCCGGCTTCATCGGCTCGCCGGCCATGAATTTCATCGATGGGAAAATCGAGGAAGGCGTGTTCCACAGCGACAAGGGCCTCATCCTGCCGCTGCCCTCTGGATTGCCCATCTCCCAGCACGGCGGCCGGCCGCTGGTCTACGGCATTCGCCCTGAGCATATTCGCGCCGCCAGCGGCGGGATTGCCGGACGGGTGCAGATCGTCGAGGGCACCGGCTCGGAAATCTACGCCAAGCTCGATTGCGGCGGCGAGACCATCGCCTGCCTGTTCCGCGAGCGGCTCGATATCCGCTTCGGCGACACGATCGATATCGGGATCGATGCGGGCAGCGTGCATCTGTTCGACAAGGCGAGCGGCAAACGGCTTTGATGTCCTTCTCGGTTTTCGATCAGCCGGCGGGCGCGCCCAAACATGTCCTCTGTGTCGGGGCCGCCGTTCTCGACACGCTGTTCCGCGTCCGTCATCTGCCATCGGGCCAGGGGAAGGTCCTGCCCTATGACATGCTGCAGATTGCCGAGGGCATGGCGTCGAGCGCTGCCTATGCGGTCGCCCGGCTCGGCGGCAAGGCGAGCCTGTGGGGCGCGGTCGGAGATGACGAGACCGGCGAACGGATCGTCCGCGATCTTAACGACGCCGGGATCGAAACGGACGGCATGCTGCGCGTCGAGGGCGCGCGCTCGGCGCTTTCCACCATCCTGATCGACGATGACGGTGAACGGCTGATCGTGCCCTTCTACGATCCGAAACTGCACGAGACGGTAAGAGCGGTCACGCCGCAGGATATCGCCGCCGTCGACGCCGTTCTCGTCGATGTGCGCTGGCCAGAGCTGGCGCTGCAGGTTCTGAAAGCCGCAAGAGACGCGGGCAAACCGGCCATTCTGGACGGCGATGTCGCGCCGGACGGCATCATCGAGCGGCTTGCACCGGCGGCAAGCCATATCGTGTTTTCCGAACCGGCCGCCGAGCGCCTGACCGGCGCTCAAGATGTTGCCGATATGGTGGCACGCCTGAAGCAGCGGTTCGGCCATGCCTTTATCTGCGTCACCGCCGGTGCCGCCGGCAGTTACTGGTTCGAAGACGACAGCGGCACGATCGCCCACTGGCCCGCGCTCGCGATCAAGGCCATCGACACGCTTGCCGCCGGCGATATCTTCCATGGCGCCTTTGCGCTGGCCATCGCCGAGGGCAAGACGCCGAGAGACGCGATCCACCTCTCCTCCATCGCCGCCGCGCTCAAATGCGAGGTCTTCGGCGGACGCTCGGGCGCTCCGACTCGGGCGCAGGTGATGGCTCGGGCCGTCCTTCAGGCGCAGGGTTGAGCTGCGCTCTCGATGGTTGCCTCCAGAAGCAGGCGATAAAATTGCGTTGACAATAAACGCATTGGCCCTCTTTTTACCCTTCTAGGAAACCAGTTCTGGATATCATGCAATGGATCGACGCTCGCTTCTCAGGCTATTTTCCGGTGCGATTGTCGAACGAGTTGGTATCTCAAGGACAAATGGCCGCTCTTCATTTGAAGATGCCGGCACTTCGACGGACGCACATCGAACCGCATCATACCTCGAAGCGACCGGCCTACCAATCAATGTAGGCTCTGGTCTTATAAGTAAAAGTTCTACCCGCGGCAATTTGATCGTCGAATTGGACGAAGCATCGCTATCTTCTCTTGCCCTGGCCAACGGAGCTTCACAACGCACAGATAATCTTGCAGATATTCCTGATCTTGGTGCCGCCCAAAACAACCTTCAAATTGAAGCTTCCTTTGCGGACGTTTCCACTGCCATATCAGCAGCAATCCCGGCGCGGAGTAGAAGAATCAGCATTCAATTTTATGATCTGAGAACGATGTCGCGAAACGCAGCGGCAAAGTATCGCCGGATCAGCTTGGCGGACATTACAGATTTCCCAAAGCTCTCATTTTTTCGCTCCAACGATCGCTTCATGCCGGATGGCTCAACCGACAATACGAACGGCGGCTATTGGCTTATAGATGTTCCATTGCTTCGACCAGAAATGCTGGGCGCGCAAATTAACGTCGCGGCATTTGATAGCGGACCGGCCTTACAAGCCACAATCGATGTGGGCAGTCTACTCGGAGTTGCTGTACAACTGCCAATTGGCACCATCTACACTTCTCAAACAATCAACATTTATACCCAATCGGTATTGAGTGGGTATGGGAAAAGCCAGTCATTTATCAAGCTCCAAAACGGAGCCGGAATCGCAAATGATCGAAAAGCTATTCTACAAACAAAAGGTTTTTTTGGCTTAGTTGATAGCACGGTTAAACTCATCACAGATCCGAAGATTACATGGGGTTTCAGTATCACCGGAATTACGATCGATGGCAATCGTCAGAATAACTATGGAGGATCATCCGGAACCCGTTTTGCAGGTGTCGGAACCGATAAATGGGATGGTGGTGGCATCCGTTTGTACGGACGGCGATACGTTATTCAAGATGTCGGAATACAGTATTGTGCAGGCATTGGCTTCTATTCAGAGCTTGGAAACGTCGCTCGGCCGCCTCCCTCAGATTGGTCATATAATGCCCTGAATAATCAGGCGGGAAATATTCGAGACTTCAATGTAAGCAATTGTTCATACGAAGGATTTGTGTTTCGGGGCCCCGGCGACATTCTTATCGACAATGTCACGGCAGAACTCTGCTTTTACCCGGACGAAATGTATTATGGAACGGAGATGCCCTCGCTCATGTTTCCTACCGAAAACATTACTGGCATGGTGTGGGCGGATAAGACGTCAAATAACGCTGTTGCGGGTTGTGAACTGGGGTTTATCCATAGTCACACCCATAAAAATGGCTGCGGCATAAGGCTCCAAGGAGATGTTTTTCTACGCATTCGTTCAGACAATTTGACCTCCGAAGGCTGCCTTGGCGGCATAAAAGTGCGAGGGCATGTCCTTGGGCAACTCAACAAAGTTAATATTCGAAACCAAAACATCGGCAATGGTTCCTTACCCGACTTTGATTTTCAAACGACCGACATTCTCTACGTAGCGGAATATGAAAATAGAGCCGCACAAGGAAACAAAGGCTCGGTACGACTGCTCGCTAGTTCAACCAACTTGCAATTTGGTACACTTACATTTCATGGTGGCACTGCTGGCCACGGCATAGTATTTGAAAGTACGGTACGCCATTCCATAATAAATCAAGTATTCATACATGATTTTCGCGGCATTGCTCCCGATGGAAATCCATCAAGAGCAATTTGGACTAAACGCGGGAGCACTAATATATATATAGGCTGTGCACTAATAGTAAATAATTCAGTCGGCTGGCACAACGATTCGACTGGCGATCTCGTGATAAAATCAGGCAAAATTGAAGGAAATACGGTTGCCTACCCGGGAATAATTCCCTTGGATTTCGCATCATCTCCCTCCTTACCGTCATTGAAGCAATGTGGATTCAGTATAAATGATGGTAAGTCAACGAAGTTTGCTACCTTCAATGGCTCAGCGTCCATCGATCCTGGCAATATAGTGACCGAGCAAACGTTAACTTGGACACATAACATGTGGCGCACCCCCACGATCAGTGAAGTAACCTGGAATTACATGACGAACGGAACTAAACGGCCAACCCTGAAATACATGGAAATCACAGGGACCAATGCTACCTCCATAACTGGGCGGATGTTTTTTTCTACTGCAGGCAACGGAACTTCCGAAGGATCGGCATGCACAGTTGCAGTGTCCTAGAAAAGCATGAAAGCCCCAAAAGCAGGCCCTTAGCCCTCCAACAACCGTCTTCTCAGTAAACGTTCGATAGCAAGTCCTAAACAAAGAGCAACGACGGCGAAGCTAACAACGTATTCTTCATTTATTAACTTGTCGCTATAACTTGCGTAAAATGCAGTACGCATCCATTCAACACACTGTAGAACTGGATTGAAAGATAAGATATATGAGATACTGTCTGGTAAGTTCGAGGCAACAAACATCGTCCCTGAAGAAATATACAAGCATATTAGAACAATCTGCCAAACCGTTAATAGAAATGGCTGCATCATTCCAAGGACACCAACAAGTATACCACATCCAAAAGCAAGAAATATTACTGCCAAATACGCACCGACCGCGCGCTCCAGGTCAAACGGCCACGGATTTTGTCCTGTTGCCCACAATATAATCATGATCGCCATAAGCGTTATACAGGCGGCTATGAATTCCAAAAAAGCCCGTCCAAACATAACGTCAAGCGACCTTACGATTGGGAAAGCCATCATTGGCCTATTCTGCGTAACCGACCATCCCATAAAACGCGACACATACATGAACGCTAAAGTGGGGACGAGTCCCGTTGCATAGAAGAGCGCAGCACTTTCTCCATAAAGCGGAGCACCATGTCCCGCAGCGGCATGAATTAATATTAAGACGCCCATGTGAATCAAAGGCCAAATCGGGACAATTATAAATCCAAGTCCATGATTAAAAAAACGCGTACGCATATCACGAAGGATAACCGCGCTCATAACGTTCTTTTTACTAATTAAGGCATCTGCGATTAGATACCTTCGCGGTCGCAAGCTAGCCATCGCCATGAAGCAAAATGTCCGTTAAAACGATAATGATAATTTCAACTTCTTGTAACACGCCATCGTGAAAATCAGGAACATCTCAAGAAACCTTCACTATGATAGTTAACATCGTCGCCCAGACAACTCGCAACACAGTTCGCAGCCGAGCATGTTGAAGTAAGTTAGAAAGTCCACTTGCCGCAGAGCCGTCCTACATACAACCTGATAAAATCGCGATCGGAGAAAAATAGTCATCGATAACTATTAGTTCCTCCACGGCGTCAGCCCTCTAGGAGCTGCTCATCACATTCTACTTCAACAAAAGCTTCCGATGCCTGTCTTATCCGAAAATCAGAATCGTTTGTCTTTACTATAGGCGCAGCCTCCTGCGAGGAAGACGCGAGAAAATGGCGACTAAATACACGCATCACATGATCCACTCCAATCTCGGCAATGTCACGCAGATTCGACGCATAATAAGCTCCCGCAGCATGCTGCCCTGTGACAATCTCATAAGAAGGGAAATAGTAGATATCCTTATACTCCTGAGAAATGGTTTCACATACTACGCGCAAAACAGATTTCGAATACGTAGTGGCTACCAAAACATGCTGCTTTTCCTTCGTAGCTGCCAAAGGAACTGGAGATACTGTCAAAATCACGCGAGAAAGGGGATTAACGCCCCTCAATAAATCAATGAACTCCCGCATGTCCGATAAAATCTCATCATAAGTAAAATTATGAAATTTATGCTTATCTGGGTTAAATACTCCATCTGAAACACCGGGGCAGATCGGATAAACAATACCATCTACCGTGCTAATCCAGCTCTCCGTCAACCCTAGAGTAAATATAAATACATCCAACCCCTCAAACATCTCGCGTACACATTTCAAATGATGTTCGCGATCTCCTCTCAGCTCTGATAAGGTCTTATATCCTCCAGGCTGTACTGTGGGCCTCAGGGGGTCAACATAAACATGTTTTGTGTTCCAGTGATCATCCTCTGGAGTTATCGTGCCATACGCTCGCTTAAACAACTGCAGAAGTTGCCGCGCGGTATAAATATTTCCATAACGCGCCGAAAAAACACGATAACCCTGTTCCTTTGCTACCGCATCTCCAAATACTGGGCTAATATCTTCAGATATATAATAGTTATACCCAATTAAGCTCAGGCGCCGCGCAAGATGTTGCGCAAAACAACTCCCTGCGGTTGCAATACGGTGCTCTCTCTTTATGAACTTCGGGCTAAATACGACCGGATCGATATCTTCAACAGCAACTTTACCAACGGAACGAGACCAGAAAGCATAATCAGGTAAGTCGATGTAAGGATGTTTTTTTTTCATTTATTCACTCCTTCGACGAACTTACCGAGCTGCAACCAAACGTTCTTCAGAACTTCTTCTCCATACCAGGCAGAACCGTGAGTAGCATCGTTATTCCATGCCTGCCTCACTCGATAACCCGTCTCATCTTGAGTTGATGACGGTACGGTAAGAAAGGTCCATAGCCTTTCCGAAGCTCCTTCCTGCAAGACCATTCTATTCAGCAGCCACAACTTATATCGCAATAGTGGCAGGCTTGGCCTGAGATCTTCTTTAGAATAATTCTCCTTAAACCATTGGTCCATATTCTTAGTGATATGTTCATTTGATTCTATCGGCGAAGGTGGCTCCAACCAAATTAATTGATCAGGCTTTGCATGTCTGGCCGCCAACGAAAAGAAATTAAAAAAAGGTTCGTACTGCTTTCGAAAATAAGCTAAAAACTGCTCAACTGGTACAATCCTAGCATCGCGTGCGACAGGCAAATCAGAACGGCCAGGAATAATCACATCGAACTTTTGTCGCTGTTCAATCAGACCCATAGCGTTATGAATATTGCCCGATAGCGCCGAAATGAAAACTCGCTGAACATCTCTGTTAAAGAAACCCTCTTTTTCGAGAGCATAACCAATTGCCTGATTTATTTTCTCTTCTCCCTTGGCGTCTGTGACAATCAAGGGAGAAGTCCACTTATTCCTCGCATCGATTGGAATGAATATCCATCTCACGTCGGGTAAGGCATTCGCAATACTTGTTTTGGAAACGGCCGCAGCGCGCAATGCTTGCAAATGACTGTTGCCAATAAATACCAAAAGCTTATTCTCAGCCATTACCCACCTTACCATACTCCGCAGATGACCACATAAGTCATTAGCCCAGATCGAGGGATTTTAACTAATACTACAGCGTAGGCACAGCATTTAAAAGTGGTGCATTGTGCAATATGGCGGGTGGAGACGCCGACATAGGATTTCTTCCCATAGTGAAATAATCAACAAGCGAGCTACGCACGTTTTCCACTAGATGAGCCGCAAGGCCCTCCGCGCCGGTTTCCTCATAAACGGCGCGCATCTTTGCCGCTTCATCAAGCCTACGCATAAGTGTTGCCGGAAAGAAAATGTCGCCTATAGGGACTTGATGATGAAACAAATTGAAAGCAACCAACCGCCTTTGTAAATCACGGAACCGCTCAAGATCGCCACCAGATTGGAGATCTTCCAGAGTCGGCATATGCGCGGGCAATACAAAAGAAGCGCGCCCCATCGTTACCGTTGTCGTACCCATTAACATCGCTTCAAATCCAACAGAACTATTCACGGTAACTACAGCATCAACTCCTGCTAATAGTCCCAATTTCTCGGTTTGGGTGAGCTCGTTATCGTACCATACGATCCACTCCGATTCCTGTGCATCGCACCATTCTCGGCAAAGATTATTATCCGCCTCAGTGTATGCACTTTTATTGGCAAACGGATGTGGCCGGATAAGGCAAGCCCACCCGCTTGCAACCAATGCTGGGATGACCTCAACCAAAAAATCCCGAAATGACGTATATTGCTCGGCATGCAACAAAAAATTTGCATCATCTGCAAGCTGCAATGGAATAAGCGCGACACGCTTGGCGCCTCTTTCCATCATCTGCTCAACAATTTCTGGAATCTTTGGAACATTGATCCCGCTGCGCGCGACGAAAGTGTCAAGCCAATCTTCCGATTCAAGTTTGGGCAGGAGAAAATTCGAAGGCAGCTTCGATAAAACACTATCTCCATTAACCCCGAAAGGGTCGCAATGCCCGGTTTCCACAAATGGCTGACGTGTAGGGCCTAACTCAAGTGAGACATGAGAGATATTGTTTTCTTTGGCATAAGCAGCGACTGCACCATTGACGCCGAATGTTAGAACAGTCCGAAACGGGAATACGTCATAACTCTTATCCAAAAGGATCAGCTGTTGCTCGAACGCAACCCCTTTACCTCGCATCAAATCTTTCCAAATAGCAACAGAATCTTTGTTCCAGTCGAGATTCGGGCCTAATAAATGCTCTAGCATTCTGACAGATTCATAATCCATTCGGAATGCCCAGTTCTTTTGGCCGAATGTCGAAATAAGTGGCGAATAACGCGCAGAATGCGCTACCCTCAAATGGCCATAATCAAAACGCTTGGGTAGTTGTGACATCCCCAGACCCATGCTGTAAACCACCCAATTATAGGCCGTCCCTCCCCTTATGGGCAGTGGTTCAGTCCAGAGCATTACAAAAGGATCAAATTCTGGTTTGTAATTATCATGTCGAACTCTGGAGTTCACGCGCTTTCCGTTTCTCCAAAGCGCTCTTTTACGATCTACCTCCTCTTTTGTGTCATAGGTCGAAATTACCGAGTTTGAACCATCGCGACGTATTGCACGCATGAGCGCCGGCACTTTTTCTCCTGCCACGGAGAAGTCCGACGGATATTTCAAAGACAACCTAAGATGGATGTTATAATCTTCTTCATAGACGATGTTTTCATCGAATTTTAAATCCTCAGCCTTGACCTTTAGGCGATCAACCATAAAGCAGGCCATTTGATAATGAGGCCCGTCGTGAAGTTTTTGTATTCGAAAATCATTTCGAACAACGAATTTCCTTGAAACAGTATATTTATAAAATTTGGAGATAACTTGCTCAATAACGATCATGCCAGAATACGCAATCGCAGCATCAGTATCTTTCAATCGCGCTATCAGACGATTGCAGTGTTCTTGTCCAGCAAAATCATCGTAATCTAAAACCGCAAGAAAGCGAGCATCTACAGTGTTTTTAATTCCGACGTTCAGCAAATGAGTCCGCAAATCGGCAGGCTCTTTTAGGTTCACATTAACTACACGAGCATTAACGACAGAGCTCCACTCGTAATCGCCCAAAACCTCTTCAACCGCCCTAATTTGATCAGGGGAAAATCTCTGGGTTAGTATGATGGGCTCGACAGCCTCGTATGTCTGTGCCTTAAGAGAGAGTAAGCAAATCGATAGATCTTCTAGCTTGGAAATATCATGAAAACGGATCAGGATGGACACCTTGTCCTTAAGACACAATTGAGGGAGGGAAGTTCTTGTTGTCTTCACGATAAATCACCAGCGGCTTTGAGCAAAAAGGAATTCGTTATCAAAATTAGCCACACCTAATGGAGGGGATAGTCGTGGAAGATCATCGATCTTAGGCATATCCTCTAGGGAGCTATAAAAGCCTCCTTCCAAAAGCCGCTCTTCGCACCGTTTGCGAAATTGCGGATTGCCCCATTTGTGCCCGAGGTAACGCCCCGCCTCCCAACTATTCTGTCGAAAAAAGCTCGATACCGCTGTTCTGCTCGCATAGTCATGGAAATAATAAGCGTAAGGGCAGTATTTAACAAAAAAACCCGCCCTCCTGATCATCCACCCGTAATCAACATCATCACAATATAAAAAGATATTAGGGTCGAATGTGCCAGCTTTTTCCCACACGTTTCGAGGGAAAAGCGCACAGGCTGTAACAGCCCACTCTGTGTCGAATGTATGGGGATCAAAATATTTACTGTTTTCATTGGGCAGTTGAGCAGCTTCAATTGCTGCCATCCAATTATGCTTGTTGGCCATGCGCAACATACGTTCAAGTGCTCTTGGGTGGAAGAACCCATCAGGATTTAAGGTCATGTAGGCGATGCAACCCATCTCCTTAAATGCATAATTCATAAGACGAGTATGCCCCGCAGAGGAGCCCAAATTCCCATCTTTATTTTCGAGAAGAAAAACCCCATTCTCTACAAGAAGCCGCTCCATTTCTAATGGAAGTTCCGCACCATTATTTATAACAATCACGCGAACATCTATACGCTCTATACCTCGACTTTTCCTAATAGATTTAACGAGACGCCGAATTTCTTCAACTTCATTGTTATATAAAACGATACCCGCGGCGATAGTTTCGTCGAATGGTAGAGAATATTCAACGCCAAGATTCTCTTTCAGTAAATCATCATCAAGAACAATGGCACCCAACCCTTTGGGCAAAGCCAGCAACTGTGCTGAACGAATTCTAATAGCAGCAGAATCGCCGGCTTTCGAAAGGCGAAGAATCTTGTTGTTAAAGCCGGTCGGCGGAGCTCGTCCCTCCGAAATGCCGTGATCCAGATAATGCTGTAAAGGCTCTATGCCCGCAGCCTTAACATCAGGATTCGATGCCAGATACGCGCTTTCATCAAAGACTGCTGCAACGCTAGGAGCAATGCGCGTCGATAACATCATCGACAGCGTATCCACGGTAGACTTCAATCCTGTGATCTGTGATGGCTGATATTGCAGACGAATCCGCCTGGGGCGCCTTGATTGAAGCAACTCAAGAACTTGCTCTCCCGTTCCAGTTGCAGCAATTGCCTCTGTAGTAAATCCGGGGGGGGCTTCCCGACCTTCAACTATACCATTTTCCAAATAATGCTGTAGCGCATCAACCCCGGTGTCTACATCCGGATTGACCTCAAAATAAGCTCCAACATCAAAAAGCGCGGCAATTGCGTTGGAGATATGGACTTTAAAGATAGGAAGCACATCAGGCTTCGGCATACGGGAGCGAATATAATTGGCAACCGCTTCACCATTTTTTTTCTTCTCAATTGCCTCAGGCGTGAAACCTAGCGGAGCATCTCTTCCTTCAGCTGCACCGTGCCGCAGATAATGCGTCAGCGGATCGACACCAGCTGCCCTGACATCGGGATTTGCTTCAAGATAAAGCTCAGCATCAAAAAGGTTCCGAACAGCTCCCGAAATTGCTGGAAGCTCAAACTCCTCCCGACGTTTTGCAAATGGTGCCAACCATCGAATCTGCATTACTTCACCCTCGCGCGCCTTAAGCAACTATCAAACTTCACACAATAGCAAATTGCGCGAATATCACATCTTCTTGATAAATCTCATTTCATGATGGAAAAGAAATCCTATCTTTTGCCCACACATAAAGTCGCTCCAACCCTTCTTCCAGTGAAACCTTAGGAGACCATTCTAATACAGAACGACTATAAGAAGTATCAGCAACAGCGTGGCGAATATCGCCAGGTCTAAACTCGCCTGTAATTGGAAGATCAAAACCTTCATATCCTGCCAGACGGGCCAACTTGATTGCTACATCATAAATTTTCGAGGCATTTCCGGAGCCTATGTCCAACGGCCGTTCAGGCCTCACATCTCTGCTGATGCCTGCAATCATTGCCGCCACGACGTCATCTACATAAATGAAATCGCGTGAAACTTCCCCGTCCTCATAAATTCCAATTGGTTTACCTTGAAGTAACCTTGATATGAAAATAGATAAAACTCCAGTATACGGATTTATCAAAGATTGACCAGCACCGAAAACATTTTGAAAACGGTAAATAAGTAGGCGGGCATTCGACGTTGAAAGGATACTTCTTGCTAGATGCTCTTGCGTGAGCTTGGTAGCCGCATACACTGAAAGCGGAGTAGGTGTGATTATAGAGGATGATGGTATGGATGTTAATTCTAGACCATTTGAGTCGTAGACTCCAAAACGACCAGCCTCGAGGTCCCCTAAACGCCTAACGACATTAGCCATCAAACGATGTTGTGAATTAATGTAAGCACCCTCGCCATAGACTGCTCGAGATGAAGTCAGTAGAAACCAATCCAGTTCTCGGCCCATCGCTCTAATGCCTTCAAACAGATAAGTCGTACCCATAATATTGACATCGGCGTATCGGCTAATCTCATCATGAGACTGTCCCGTACCAGTTTCTGACGCAAGATGGGCTATGGCATTGGGTCGAAAGCGTTTGATGGTTTCCCTCAACAACGAAGCATCGCGCACGTCACCTCTAATAAATTCAACCTTCGGCCCAAAAATTGGCGGAACGGCCTCGTTTCCGTGTACCTGAGGGTGAAGATTGTCGTAGACCAAAATTTCATTTTCTGCAGACATCTCCAGACGCCTCACAAAATATGATCCGATAAACCCAGCCCCTCCGGTAACAAGAATACGCAAAATTTCCTCCGGTTTTTTGACTAAACGCAACATTCGCATTTCATTCAAATTTTGCTTTCCATTGTCAATATTTAATATGCATAACTGAAGATTTAATATGCATAACTATAGTTTCGGCTTCTCAACCAAACGAAAATGTCTTCGCCCTGGAGTACGCCCCTTAGGATAGACAGGGATCAGGCTGCTGATTTACCGGCCTGCTGGATGTGAACATTACCAGGCATGGCGCCCAAATCCCGCGTTCCGCATCGCTATCGTCGCCCCTTTAAGGTCCGATTCGCGACGTAAAATCAGTGTATCCAACTATTCCAACGCTGAAGCAGCATTGCGGTGTTAGCATGATCCAATCTGTATCCGACACGATGATATGATCGCGGAAATCCTCGGCGCTCGACATGGAGTTGCGCAAATCTTCGGGGATCATAGCCATCGCATCGCTGCTCGGAGGCTTATAAGTTAGCAGCGCGCAGGCCTTAGCCTAGGTGTTTAGTCCCGGCATTTGATGGAGCGGATCGAGGGTGAAGCGTTCGGGCTGTGAAGCCCATGCTTTGCATATGAACTCGTAGGGTGTAAGGCCCTTGAGGGTCTTGAGACTGTGGCCGAAATTGTAAGCGGCGACGAAGTCGGCGAGGTGCTGACGAAGTTGATCGTGGCTTTCATAGTAGAAGCGTCTGACGGTGGCATCCTTGATGGTTCGGTTCATCCTCTCGACTTGACCGTTGATCCATGGATGCTTCGGCTTGGTCGTGCGGTGCTCGATATCGCTGGTGGCGCAGGTGTATTCGAAAGCATGAGCCCAGAAGCGTTCGCCATTGGCGATCGCCTCTTTGATCAGCGGGACAGCCGAGCCACCAGCGCCGGGTGTGGTGAACTGGATCCCGTTGTCGGTGAGCACGGTGTGGATCTTGTAGGGGATGGCCGCAATCAAGCGTAGGAGGAATTCGCGCGAGATGGCGGTGGTGGCCTTTTCGTGCAGTTCGACGAAGGCAAACTTCGAGGTGTGATCGATGGCAACGAACATGTGCAGCTTGCCCTGTTCGGTGCGCACCTCGGCAATGTCGATGTGGAAGTAGCCGATGGAGTAGCTCTTGAACTTCTTCTTCGCCGGCCTGTCGCCGTCGACATCCGGCAAGCGGCCGATGCCGTGACGCTGCAGGCAACGATGCAGCGAAGACCGCGTAAGATGCGGGATTGTCGGCTGCAGTGCATAGAGGCAGTCGTCGAGCGGCAGCAGCGCAAACCGGCGAAAGGCAACGATAACGGCCTCCTCCTCGACGGAGAGCACCGTCGATCTCGGCTCTTTCGGGCCGGTCGGAAGGTCCGCAACCGAGGACCGCTTCCGCCACTTGGCGACGGTCTTCTGATTGATCCCGTAACGCTTCGAAAGCGTTCTCAGGCTCTCTTGACTATGTTGTATCGCTCGACGGACTGCCTCTGTCGTCGTGGCGCTCCCATGAAGAACCTGGCCCATAGCGCATCCTTGATTCGGAAGACAAGGATGCTCCATCAAAGCCTAGGATCAAACACCCAGGCTTCAGCACTTCGCAGGTCGCGTTGACAGCAGCCTCGACATTCCACCCAGCCCGCTGGACCTCAAGCCGCCGCTGACAGTTCCACGCGGTTCCGGCCGCCGGCCTTTGCGCGATAGAGCGCCTTGTCCGCGGCCTCCAGGACGTATTTGAAGTCCGTCGTGGGCTCGTTGGAACATGCGATGCCGATGCTGACGGTGACATGGATGATGTCGCGATCGAATGCCAGATCGGCTGCTTCGATATCCCGGCGGATTTTTTCAGCGACGATCATGGCGGCGTTTTCGTCGGTGTTGGGCAGAAGAACGACGATCTCCTCCCCGCCATAACGGGCCGCGACATCGGTTTTTCTCACCGTCCGGCGGATCACATCCGCGACTTTCGCCAGGACGGTGTCGCCGCAGGAATGCCCCCAGGTGTCGTTGATCTTCTTGAAGTGGTCGATATCAAGCATGATGATCGAGAACGGGGTGCGCCGGCTTCCGGCTTCCTTGCTGCAGCGATCGCCCTCCCGCTGCAGGACACGACGGTTGGGAAGCTTCGTCAGCGGATCGACGCTGGCTTCATTCTCCAGCGCGCGCTGGATGCCGACGCGATATCGCTCTCTCTGAAGAAGATCGGACAACAGGATCACACCCAGTATATTGACGATTGTGACCGGAAGGGTTGCCGAAACGAGAAGCTCCCACGCAAGTTGGGACGGCAGGAACAGGAGAACGACCAGCGACGTCATCGTCGAGAAACCGAACAGAGCCGATTGCTTCCAGCCAGACCCCAGCCATTGCCGCGGCAAGAGCGTCAGGAGATATCCCGTCAGCGCGACGATCAAGATGCTGGCAGACCCTCCAACGGCGCCGATACCGCCAATCGCCAACCGAAAGACAGCCATCATGACGGCAGCGACCACGGTCCCAAGAGGACCGCTGTACAGTGGCGCCAGAACGAGCAGGATGGAGCGGCCATCGTGGAGGATGCCCGGCGCCAACAGAATCGGATCACTCATCGACAGGATGCCGCCCAGGCCAAAAAGAAGCCCGACGGCCAGGGATTTGAGAGCGCCGCGCTCGACGGTCCGGATCACTCCGGAATATGCGTAGACGATTATAGCCACCTGGCCCAGGATGCGAACGAATGAGGGCAGATGCGTTTGTATTTCCATAATAGCCATTGCTCTTTTTTAAGAGCCGCAAGACACGGCCCCGTTCACTTTGGCCTGCAAGGCGGCGGTTAGCGCCGACCTTGCGGCCCAATGCACTGCTTCAAATTAGCCCAACCGGGGTAAATATCCAACATTGCTCAATCATCGCTCAATCATCGAGGCATCGATCGCAAGCCCCACCTTACTTGCGTGTGATAATACCAAAAAATCACAACCGCGCAGCATCTATCTCATCGAGCTTGTCGCAATTCGTATGATGAAGGCGTCCGGCTTTTGTCGCGCCCCATGGCAGCCCGACATCGCGGCGCGGCCCTCTCGTCGGTCCGCAATCGATGCGTTCCGCCGGAGGTAGGCATCGTCGAGACACGGCGAACAGCTCATTCGACAGCCAGGAAGCCAAAGCTCTTCAATATCGCCTGCCCTTGATCGGACACGATAAAATGCCTCAGTCGCCGCGCATCGTCAGACGCATCCTTGCGCAGCGCCAGGCCATATTCGATTGTCGGGGCGAATTGCCGCGGGATTTCGACCACATTGAACGCCGGATCTTCCTCCAGCATGCGGGCGCCGGAATAGTAGCTGAGGAAAAGGTCAGCCGCGCCCTCGGCGATGAGATGGCCGACGCCTTTTCCCGGCGGCATGAGTGGCGAATCGCGGCCGCCGACGAGCTGCCGCGCTCGCGCCTTCAAGGTCTCGTCCATGCCCTTATGGATCTTGCCGATACGGTCGAAGACGTCGAACGCATAGTCGCCGGAGGGGTCGTCTCCGGGCGTCGAGATGCCGATCTTGACCGTTGGCTCGCCGAGGATATGGAGAAAGTTCTCGGTCGTAAGACCGAGATCGGCGCGGGCGAGCACGCAAAGCCGGTTGCGCGCAAAACAGATGACGTCCTCGACAATTCCGGCAAATGCGAGACGCAGCGGATGCTCCATATTGGCGGAAGCGAAAAGATCGAACGGCTCGCCCGCCTCGATCCGCTCGCGCAAAAGGCCGGCCGGGCCAAGCGACAGGGAAACCGCAATTCCGCTTTGCTGTTTGAAGGCCATGACGATCGCGGGAAAGGCATGGCGCATGCTGCCGGCGGACAGAAGCTGAACGGGGTCGCTCATCGACGCCCTCCCTTTCGATCTCTTTGCTGGAACAGCGGCATGAAGGCGGTTTCGTCATGCCGTCCGTCGCCCAGATGCGCCGAGCGGATCGGGATGCCGTAGAGCGCTTCCAGATTGGCCTCGGTCATGACGTCCTTCACGGTTCCAAAAATGGTCTCGGCATGGTCGAGCATCAGCAGGACCTTGTCGGCGACAGCGACGGCATGGTTCGGTTGATGCGTGGTTAAGGCGATCGCAAGCTTGCTGTCGTCGGCCAGCGCGGCAAGCAGCGACAACACCACCTCCTGGTTTTTCAGGTCGAGCGCCGAAGCCGGTTCATCCAGAAGCAGCACGGCGTTTTCGCCGGCCAGCGCCCGCGCGATCAGCACGAGTTGGCGCTCGCCGCCGGACAGAGCATTGATGTCGCGATGGGCGTGATCCGCCATGCCGGTGGCGCTAAGCGCCTCCATCGCCTTTTCGCGATCGCTCTTGCCTGGCATGTCAAAGAGCGCGATATGACGCGCGCGTCCCATCAGAACCACATCCAACACCGAATACGGAAAGGAGCCGGCAAATTCCTGCGGGACGAAGCCGGTATGCGCGTTCAAGTGCAATCGTCCCGATCGCGGCTTGAGAAGCCCCGCCATCACCCGCAGCAAGGTCGATTTACCGCGTCCGTTCGGACCCAGTATGGCGGCAATCTCTCCCGCCTTCAGATCGAGATCGAGATCCCGGAACTGCCAGCGCTTGCCGTCATAGGAGTGGCTGGCAGCGGCAATGGACAGCATGACGGGATCAGAAGCCACGGCCGCCTCTCTGGGTCTGTCTCAGAACCAGCGCGAAGACCGGCGTGCCGATCAGAGCGCTCAGGATTCCGAGCGGGATTTCGGTGCTGGTGGCTGTTCGTGCAACGGTGTCGATTATCAGAAGATAAAGCCCGCCAAGCATCAGCGACACCGGCATGGTCACCCGATGATCTGCGCCGACCAGCATGCGCGCCATATGCGGGACGACGAGGCCGACCCAGCCGATAATGCCGCTGACGGCCACCTGCGCCGCAACGATCACGGAGACGAGAACCAGGACCGTCCAACGCAGCGGCTCGACATTGACGCCCAGCGCGCGTGCCTCCTCGTCGCCGATCGACAGGAGATTGATACGCCAGCGCAGCCCCAGAAGCAGAATGGCGCCGGTCAGCACTGGGCCGGCGATCAGAAATAGCTTTTCCCAATTGGCGGTGGCGAAGCTTCCGAGCAGCCAGAAGACCATGGCCGGCAGCTTGTCTTCGGTGTCGGCCAGATATTGGGTCAAACTTACCAACGCACCGAAAAAGCCGGTGATCACGACACCGGCCAGAACCAATGCCAGGATATTGCGGCGCGCCACGATGCCGTTGAGCCCATAGACGAGAACCAGGGCTGAGAGCCCGAAGGTAAAGGCACTCGCCAGCAAGCCGTAACGCGCAAAGCCGAGCAGGATCGCCAGTGTCCCGCCAAAAGCCGCGCCAGATGAGACGCCCATCACCTGCGGCCCAACCAGCGGATTACGGAAGACACCCTGCAAGGTCGTGCCTGACAGGGCCAGACCGGCGCCGGCAAGAAGCGCCAGGAGGATGCGCGGCATGCGTACCGTGAAGACGACATTCGCCTCCGTTGGCGTCACCGGCACGTCGGGCTGGCAAAGCGGCGACCATAGTATCGAGATGACGCGCCCAAACGGGATATCGTAGCGGCCGATCCCCAGAGAGGCGACCGCGGCAAGCAATAGAAGCCCAGCCAAGATCGCGATGATCAGTCGCGGGGGAACATTGCCGCTCATTGCCCGAGGCGATAGTCGGTGCGGTAGAACTCCCGATAATAGGCATCCGCTTGTGCCTGCATATCGATATCCTGGAAGCGCTCAGGATAGAGTTGTTTTGCCATCCAGAGTTCGCCGAGCGCCATGGCCTCCGGCATCGGATAGCCCCATGCCTTGGCATATTCGGGCATCAGATAGATGCGCCCGCTCTTCACCGCATCGATGGTCTGCCAGGACGCCGTCTTCCTGATCTCGTCGACGACGGCAGGATAGCGCTCCTGAACGAAGATGACGGATGGGTTCCAGGCCAGCACGTCTTCCATCGTCACCTGTTTGAATCCGGCGATCGAATCCGCAACGTTGCGGGCGCCGGCGCGCTCCATCATCAAGCCCGTATATTTGCCGTGCCCATAGGTGGAGAGATCGGGATTGGCCATATAGACCGGCACGCGTTCGCTTTGCTTGAGATCGGCAAGGCGATCGGCAATGAGTTTGCGCGACCTCTTGGTGGCCGCGATCATCGCTTCGCCTTTTTCCTTGCGGTCGAGGATATCGGCGATCAGCCGCACGCCGCTCGCAAAACCGACATCGATCGCGACCGGCTCGTCCTTGACCACCGGATTGAGTTTCACTGCTTCTTGCGGCGACACATCGAGAAGCGAGATGGCGACGACGGCGAGGCCACTATCTTCGATCTGCTTGATCATATCGGCCGGGGCATAGTTGGTGACAAACACCACATCGGGCCGCAGCTTCAGGAGTTCCTCGATATTCACCTTCGTAAGGCCGCCCGGCATCGGAAGGCCCGGAAGCTGCGGAGCAAGCCGCACGTAGTTGGCACCGAGCTGCTTCTTCCATTCATCGAGAACGCCGACCACCTTGCCCATGGCATCGAGCTGTACGGCAATGTTGAGCGTCTGATGCTGCAGAATGACGACGCGGTTGACGGTGTCGGGAATATGGACCTGGCGACCGATCTGGTCGGTGACGATGCGATCGGCCCAGGCCGGCGTCGACAACAGTAAGCAGCTGATAAGAAAGGTTATTTTGGCAAAAATTTCAAAACGGGCAACCATGGATGCAGATCCTTCGGAAAGAGACCGACCGCTAGCATGATATCCCTCCGTATACAACGACGTTATATTCCGTCAAATATTACGATCACCGAGCAAGGCCTTGACCGGCCGACGACAACCATCGCCTTCATATGATGCAGTGGCCCCCTATGCCGATCCGAACGATCCCTTGCCACCGCCCGCCAGGACGTCACGCATCAGCAATACCGCCTGCGGTCTGGCCGGAACGGCGGCGTGCAAGAGCACGATCTTGCGGACATAGTCCTCGCCGGCTGGAACAGGGACGATGGTCAAGCCGTCCGCACTCAATCCCGGCCATGACGGCACCAGCGCATTGCCGAGGCCCTGCGATACCAGGATGGCAATCGTCTCGAGCGCATCGAGGTCGCAGACGATATCCGGCGAGAGCTTCGAGGCCTCGAGATAGCGTGCCACCAGGCGCCCTCCCCATGAGGTCGGATCGTAGCGAATGAACGGCGTATCGGCGATATGGCGGGCAATCTCCGCGCCGCTCACATCCGCTTGCGTCAGATAAAGCAGCGGCTCCTGGCGCAGCACGTGGCCGACCAAGGATTTCGGCAAGGCAAAAGGCGGCTCGACGAGGATCGCCATATCGAGTTCGCCGGCCAGGAGCTGTTCATAGAGGAAATGCGACGCGCCGGGGACCAGCCGCAATTTAAGCTGCGGCGCCAACCGGGCGGTCTCGCGTATGGCGGACGGCAGCAGGCCGGTCAGCACCGTCGAGATCGCTCCGATCCTCAATTCCCCCGCCAGTTCGCCGCCGGCAATATCGTCCCCCAAACGATCGGCCTCCCGCAGGATGAGCCGGGCACGCGGCAGAAGCGCCAGGCATGTTTCCGTCGGGCGCACCGAGTGAGCACCGCGCGACAACAGGCTGCAATTAAGGCTGAGCTCCAGAGCCTGAATCCGCTGGCTGATGGCGGCGGGCGTCAGCTTCTCGCGCCGCGCCGCACCGGCGATCGAGCCGGTTTCGACAACCGCGATCAGGCTGCGAAGGAAGCGCGTATCCAACAGATATCCTTATGCTCTGCGAAAGAAAAAAGTAGTTTTTCTTTTCTTATGACCGTCCTATGGAAGGGTCAATCCGAAGCGAGGAGCAAGCGATGAGATCTCTTTTCCACCTGGCCTATCATGTGACCGATCTGGACGAGGCGCGCGCCTTTTACGGTGGCGTTCTCGGTTGCGAGGAAGGCCGTTCGACCGACACCTGGGTCGATTTCGATTTTTTCGGCCACCAGATTTCGCTGCATCTGGGCAAGCCTTTCGAGGTCACGCGGACCGGCAAGGTCGGCGACCACATGGTGATGATGCCGCATCTCGGCGTCGTCCTGCCTCTGGATGACTGGTTCGCCCTGGCCGACCGGCTTGAAAAAGGCGGCATTGCCTTCGATATTCCGCCGGTCGTCCGTTTCGAGGGACAGCCCGGCGAACAGCGCACCATGTTCTTCTTCGATCCCAGCGGCAATCCGATCGAGGTCAAGGGCTTCAAGGATTTCGACAGCGTCTTCGCGCATTAGAGCGTTCTTTAGGAGCTTTTACGATGAGCAGACCGATCGCAATCGTCACCCGTCTCGATGCGGCGGAGGAAATGGAATGGCGCGACCAGATCGCGGCGCTCCTGCCCGAAGAGCGCATCATCCCGTTCCGCGACATGAGCGCTGACGACCGCAGCGAAGCGGAGATCGCCATCGTCGCCAATCCCGACCCGACCGATGTCGCGGCGTTGCCTGGGCTTGTCTGGATACACAGCCTCTGGGCGGGAGTGGAAAGACTGGTGTCGGAGCTGGGTGCCGGTGCGGCGCCGATCGTCCGGCTCGTCGACCCCGAGCTGTCGCGGGTGATGGCCGAAGCCGTGCTCGCCTGGACCTACTATCTGCAGCGCGACATGCCGCTTTACCGCCGCCGGCAATCGGAAATGCTATGGCAGCCACAGGCCTATCGGCCGCCATCCACGGTCAGAATGGGTCTTCTGGGCCTCGGTGCCCTGGGAACGGCAGCGGCCAGGCGGCTGACCGAGGCGGGTTTTCCGGTCTCCGGCTGGAGCAGATCGGCGAAGTCGATCGATGGCATCGACTGTCTTCATGGCGAGGAAGGGCTGCGGCAGATCCTAGCTCAGTCGGACATCCTCGTCTGCCTACTGCCGCTGACCGCAGACACAGTAGGCCTCCTCGACGCCGAACGGCTGGGCCTTTTGAAGCAAGGCGCCTCGCTCATCAATTTTGCCCGCGGCCGGATCGTCACGACACCGGCGCTTCTGGCATCACTTGACGAGGGACGGCTCGCCCATGCCGTTCTTGATGTCTTCGAGCAGGAACCGCTGCCCGAAAGCTCACCGTTTTGGGATCATCCCGGCATCACCGTCCTGCCGCATATTTCCGCGCCGACCGACCTGCAATCGGCAAGCCGCATCGTTGCCGACAATATCCGGTCCTATCGGCAGACAGGTGCCATTCCGCGCACCATCGATATCGCTCGGGGCTATTGATCGCTCATCCCGCGACGAGGCGGGGCCTTGCGGCATGCCTCGCCTTGACCGAACGCCAATCTAACCATTGCGGGCAGATGACCGCGCCTGCAACGATTTGAAATGGGCAATCATCCGCTCGGCATCAGCCCGCCGGCCGGTGAAGAGTTCGAAGGCACCGACAGCCTGGAAGACCGCCATGCCGCCGCCATCCAGCACCTGGCAGCCTTTGCTTCTTGCCGCTTTGACAAGCTCGGTCTCAAGCGGAAAATAGACGATGTCGGCGACCCAGAAACGGGAGTTGATCAGCGCTTCATCGAGCGGCAATCCGGGATGGCCGAGCATGCCGGTCGGCGTGGCATGGACAAGGCCGGTCGCTTCGCGCAATGCGTCCGGCAGATCCTTGCCGATGACAAAAGTGCAATGCGGATGCGCCGCTTCTATCTGCGAAATCAGCGCGCTCACCCTCGCCGGATCGAGATCGTAAATTTCGATGGACTTGGCGCCCAGGCCGGCAACCGCGTGAGCGACGGCCACGCCCGCGCCGCCGGCCCCAAGCTGCACCACCCGCTCCAGCGACGCCCCCGGCAGGCCGCGGCGGAAGCTTTCGGCAAAGCCCCACCAATCGGTATTGTGGCCGAAGCGCCGGCCGTTGCGAAGGACGATGGTATTGATCGAGCGAAGTACGGCGGCATCGGCGGACAGTTCATCCACCAGATCCACGGCCGCCTGCTTGCAGGGATGGGTAATGTTGAGGCCGGCGAAACCGCTTTTCTCGGCGTTGCCGATAAGCTCGGACAGGTCCGCCACGCCACGGCCGAGCACCTGCAGGTCGATGATGTCATAGGTATAGTCCAACCCGAGACAGGCACCTTCCTGCATATGCATGGCCGGCGACAGAGAGCCGCCAATACCGGCTCCTATGAGGCCAACCTGCAGAACCTGCGGCGCGATCAATGCTTCCGACACAACTATCCTCCCTGCTCTTTTCAGAGCCTCATCAAGTCAAAGAATGACGAGTGATAAAATGTACGAACTAGTTCGTATTGTCAATTCACGGCGTCGTGCTACGGTCGGTTCGTTGTTAGAATAAGAGGATCAGCCGGCGGTCGCGGGCGTTTTCAGGTAAGCGATGATGGCATCGCAGATCATCGTCCGATGACGCTGTTTGATGTCGGGCGCGGAAAGATCGCGGTCGAAAATGGCACCGAACGTATGACGGTTGGATACCCGGAAAAAACATTGGGCGCTGATCATCATATGCAGGTCGATCGGATCGATCTCCCGCTCGAAGCTGCCGTCTTCATAGCCACGGCGCAGGATGTCGGAGATGATGTCGATGACGACGATATTCATCTGCGAGAGAACGCTGGAGCGCTTCATATGCTCGGCACGATGAATGTTTTCGACGCTGACCAGCCTGACGAAATCCGGATTCTGGTCGTCATGGTCGAAGGTGCTTTCGATCAGCCGTCGCATGGCCTGAGCCGGCGGCATGTTTTGCAGATCGAGTGCGCCTTCAAGGCTGCGGATCTTGGTATAGGCCCGCTCCAGCACGGCGAGGTACAGCCCTTCCTTGCCACCGAAATAGTAATAGATCATCCGCTTCGAGGTCTTGGTGCGCTCGGCGATCTCATCGACGCGGGCGCCGGCAAATCCTGAGGCGACGAACTCTTCCGACGCTATGCGGAGAATATTCTCCTTGGTCGCATCGGGATCGTTCTTTCTGGATCGGCTGACCACCTTCGCCGAAAGCTTCTTTTGCATGCTGGACTCGTTTCAAGGGGAATCGAAGCGTTCACACGAGTATCGCCAGCATTACCGACCAGTCAAATCGGGCCCTAAAGCTTCGGCATGCCCGCGGGCCTGAGATGCCGTCGCAAGGCGGCGATGCGGAAAATGGCGTTTGCCGCGCCGTAGCCGCGATATCCGCTGCGCTGCACGATCTCGAAAAAGAACCCTTCGCCATAGGTCGGGCTATACATCTGGAAATATTCCCCGTGCTCGTCCTTGTCGTAGAGAATATTGCGCGACTTGAGACGATCGGTGAAGTCAGGATCGAGACCGAAGCGGGCCTCCAGATCGTCATAGTAATTGGGCGAGATCGACAAGGTGACGAAGCCGTTGCGTTCGAGCGCATCGGCTGTGGCAAAAATATCGGCCGTGGTGAAGGCCAGATGCTGTATGCCCGATCCGAGCGTCTCGGCGATGAAATGGCCGGCGAGCGTGTTGCGATTTTCCGCACCGTTCAAGGTGATGCGCAAGGAGCCGGAACTGTTTTCGACCACCTGGCTGCGCACGATGCCGGCGGGGTCGATGATGTCGACCATCGGCGTTTTGCGGGCATCGAGGATCGCGGTGTAGAACAGGAGCCATGTCAGCAATTCCTCGTAGCGCATGGTCTGCGCGACGTGGTCGATCGTCTTCAGGCCGGCCGGTATAGCGCTTCCCGTGTCCTCGACGGGCACGAATTCCAGCTCCCAGATGCGTCCGAGCTCGGATGTCCGGTCGAGGAAATAGATGAGGCCGCCGCCGACGCCGTGGATGGCCGGCATCTCGATCTCGCCGGGATCGAGCGGCTGCTGGAAGCGTTCGGCTCCGAGCGCGATTGCGCGCGCCAGTGCCGCCCCGGCATCCTTGACCCAGAGGCCCATCGCATAGGCCGATTTGCCATGGACGAGATGGGAGGCACCGGCAAACCCCTTTTCTTCGGTATTGATGACGAGATTGATCTCGCCCTGGCGATAGAGGTCGACCTGCTTCGTCCTGTGACGCCCTACCCGTTTGAAGCCGAGTGTCGCGATCAGGCCCGCAAGCTGCGATGCCTCCGTTTCGTCGACGGCGAATTCGATGAAGGCGACACCCTCGACCTCCGCCTTGGCTGGCATGGCGGGGACGGAAAGCGCGTTTTCGCCTTCTGTGCGCCTGACCTCGTCACCGAGATGGATCAGCGAGCGTCGGCCATCCACGGCAATCGCGGTCGGTGATCCCCCTCGGAACTGGTCGTTGAAAATCTCGAGCGAAAGATAGCCGTCATAGCCTGTCGCGGCCACGGCGCGCATGAAATCGAGGACCGGCAATTCGCCCTCGCCCGGCATGTTACGGAAATGCCGGCTCCAATAGAGAAGATCCATGTCGATCAGCGGCGCGTCGGCAAGCTGGATGATGAAGATCTTTTCCTTCGGAATGGATCGGATGGACTCGACGCTGATCTTGCGCGACAGGGTGTGGAAGCTGTCGAGGATCAGGCCGATATTGGGATGATCGGCGCGGCGGACGATCTCCCAGGCATCGCGGTGGTCGTTGATGTGACGTCCCCAGGCGAGCGCCTCGTAGCCCACCCGCAGACCGCGTTTGGCGGCACGTTCGCCGAGTTCGTGGAAGTCGGCCGCAGCCCGGTCGAGCCCACCCAGCGCAGCCGTCGAGACGTTGGAGCAAACCAGCACCAGATCGGTGCCCATCTCCTGCATGATGTCGAATTTGCGCTCGGCACGGTCGAAGGTGCGGCTGCGCAGCGGCTCGGGCATGCCTTCGAAATCGCGGAAGGGCTGGAAGAGGGTAATCTCCAGCCCGTAGTCCCTGACGATCCGGCCGATGTCGCGCGGACTTTCATCGAAGGCGAGGAAATCGTTCTCGAAGATCTCGACACCGTCGAAACCGGCTTTTGCAATCGCGTCCAGCTTCTGCTTCAGGTCACCGCTGATCGATACAGTCGCAATCGAGGTCTTCATCTCAATTCCCGCTCCGGTAAACTGTTGCGGCTCGGACCGAATTTCCGCCGCCTTTAAAGGGTGACGGCGCCGCTCCCGATCAAGAGAGCGGCGCCGTCATGACTTCAGATGGACTGCTTTCCGACGGAGGCGGGCACGCCCTGGCTCTTCTGCTTGCCGAGTTGCGTCATCGGCGTCTTGTAAGTCTCCAGCGCCGTGGCGGCGGAGATTGCCGCGATGACGGCGGTGATCGAGGTGAAGATCGCGACGGGCATCCACCCGGTCGGGCCGGTGCCCAGCAATGCCGCGCTGATGGTCGGCGCGAAGCCGCCAAGCGCGAAGCCGATCTGCGTGCCGATCGCCATGCCGGAGAGGCGCACCCGCGTATCGAACATTTCAGCGTAGAGCGCCGGCCAGACCCCGTTCGAGGCGCTGTAGACGATGCCCGACAGCAAGATGCCGAGGATGAAGATCAATGGCAGGTCGCCCTGGCTGATCGCCCAGATATAGGGCCAGATCAGCACGGCGCAGCCGAGAGCGCCGAAGATGAAGACCGGCTTGCGGCCGATCCGGTCCGCCAGCAGTGCCCAGAGCGGGATTGCCACCAGCGCGGCGAGATTTGCGAGCACCAGCACCGTCAGCATCAGCGAGCGGTCGATATGCATCGTATTGACCGCATAGGACAGAGTGAAGACGCTGAAGATCGTGCTGACAACGGAAATCAGGGCCGCAAAGATGATGCGAACGACGTCGCTCCAGTAATTGCTGAACAGCGTCACCAGCGGCACGCCTTCCACCTCACCCTTCTTGGCTTCCTCGACGAAGGCGGGCGTCTCGGCAAGCGTCCGCCGCACCCAGAAGCCGACGATGACGACAACGAAGCTCAGGAAGAAGGGTATGCGCCATCCCCAGGCAAGCAGATCCGCTTCCGGCAATCTGGCGATGGGAATGAAGACCAGCGTCGCGAGGATAAGGCCGGTCTGGGTGCCACTCAGGGTGAAACTGGTGAAAAACGCCCGGCGATTTTCCGGGGCATGTTCGAGCGTCATGGAGTTGGCGCCAGCCTGCTCGCCAGCCGCGGAAATCCCCTGCAGCAAGCGCGCGATGACCAGAAGGATCGGCGCGAGAACGCCGACATGGTCATAGGTCGGCAGACATCCGATGATGAAGGTCGAAAAACCCATCAGAAGCAGGGTGAAGGTCAGGACCTTCTTGCGGCCGAACTTGTCGCCGATATGCCCCAGGGCAACGGCACCGAGCGGACGGGTAATATAGGCGACGCCGAAGGTCGCGAACGACGCCATGGCAGCGGCCTGCGGGTTTTCGGCGGAAAAGAAGATCTTCGGAAAGATCAGCGCCGCCGCCGTGCCGTAAACGAAAAAGTCGTAATATTCCACCGCGCTGCCCAGCCAGCTTGCAAGCGCCGCGCGCTTCGGTGTCCTTATTCCTGTCGATGTCTGCATGACCTCTCCTCCCGATGGTCCCTTGAATGATCCGCCCTGCTGAGCAAGCCGGCGGCGAATGGGGGAATTGGCATGCGACGTCGGTCTTTCAACGCGAGACCGGCCATCGATCAATCTCCTCCCAAGCTCCCGCGACAATAATGTACGAACTAGTTAGTATTGTAAACTCTCAATTTGCGGCCGCCTGCCGCAAGCCCCTATCCGCAGCATGGAGATGTGGATTTCGTCGGTGGAATCGTTTTTGGAACGGAACTTGCGTGGTTAGCGATAATCTAACGATCCGGAGACCATGCGTTATGAAATGGCACACTTCGCATCAGTTTCCCGCGCTGAGGCTCGTCGTGCGCGGCCGAAAAAAATACAGGCTGATCAGATCGGTCCGGGACGCGGCGATGATGCTGATTTCGGATTGGCCGACCGACGATGGCGAGGAATATGTCGTGGCTGTCAGAACCTGTCTCGACGCCCTGCACAATGTCGTTCCTCCCGAAGCCGTCCGCGAAGCCCTGATCCGCGCCGCCGACGAAGAGAGGATTTCGCATATTTCCATCGTTCGCTGAGGCCGCACACGCGCCCAGCCGGCCGCTCCTTCTCAAATTGCGAAACGGCCATTCCTCCCTCTTCCCTCGGCGCGGACCAGAGGCCGGCGGCCCGGAATTTTGTGGTCGCCATACCCCCGCTCCTTCTCGGAGAACTTTTCTTTCGATCGCGTTCTTTTGGAATGCTGTTTCTCTCAACCCCAATAAATCCATATATTTTATGGGGAATAAACACCGAGAGGGTTCATTCCATGACAGAACAACACAAAACCGGCCTTGGCCGTCGGGAAATCCTGAAACTCGCGGCCGTCACGGGCGCGACATTCGCCGGCGCCGGCCTTTTTGCCAGCCAGGCTGCCGCAGCCGACGATGGCTTGTCGCTGAAGGGCAAGCGTATCGCCATCAGCGCCACCGGCACCGACCATTATTTCGATCTTCAGGCCTATAATGCCCAGATCGCCGAGGTCAAACGCCTTGGCGGCGAGCCGATCGCCGTCGACGCCGGCCGCAACGACGGCAAGCTGGTCTCGCAGCTTCAGACGCTGATCGCCCAGAGGCCCGATGCGATCGTGCAGATCCTCGGCACGCTCAGCGTCATCGACCCCTGGCTGAAGAAGGCGCGCGATGCCGGAATTCCGGTGCTGACCGTGGATGTCGGTTCGACCAACTCGATCAACAACACGACCTCGGACAATTGGGGCATCGGCAAGGACCTAGCCCTCCAGCTCGTTTCCGACATCGGCGGCGAAGGCAACATCCTCGTCTTCAACGGCTTTTACGGCGTCACGCCTTGCGCGATCCGTTACGACCAGCTCGTCAACGTCATCAAATATTTCCCCAAGGTGAAGATCATCCAGCCGGAACTGCGCGACGTCATTCCGAACACCGTCCAGGATGCATTTGCGCAGGTCACGGCGCTTCTGAACAAATATCCCGAGAAGGGCTCGATCAAGGCGATCTGGTCTGCCTGGGATATTCCGCAGCTTGGTGCGACGCAGGCGATTGCCGCCGCCGGCCGCACCGAAATCCGCACCTATGGCGTCGATGGAAGCCCGGAAGTGCTGCAACTGGTCGCCGACCCGAATTCGCCGGCAGGCGCAGACGCGGCACAGCAGCCGGCCGAAATCGGCCGCACCGCGATCCGCAACGTCGCCAAGCTTCTGGCGGGACAGACCTTGCCGCGCGAGACCTACGTGCCGGCGCTTCTGGCCAACAAGGCCAACGTCGCCGAGGTCGTCAAGAAACTCGGCATCGGCTGATTTGCCATTGGCGAGGCGGCCGACCGCCTCGCCAAGCCTTGATCGGAGCCCCCATGACGGCATCTTCGCCTTCGGCACCCGCACACTCGGATGACTATGTCATTCGCGTCGACAGGGTCGTGAAACATTTCGGCGGCGCGCAGGCGCTCGCCGGTGCCTCGCTTGCCGTGCGTCGGGGCACCGTGCACGGTCTCGTCGGCCAGAACGGCGCCGGCAAATCGACGCTGATCAAGCTGCTCGCCGGTCTGCACAGGCCGGATGAAGGCCACGCCGAAGTCGAGGGGCAATCCTTCGATCACCTGACACCGCATCTGGCCGAAGAACTCGGCATTCATTTCATCCACCAGGACCGGTTGCTGGTGCCGACCTTTACCGTCGGGGAAGCGCTCTTCCTGGGCCGCGAACCGCGCATCGGCCGCACGCCCTTTCTCGACCGCCGCCGCATGCAGCGGCGCGCCAGCGAGCTGCTTGCCAATTATTTCGGGATCGATCTGCCCAGCAAGGCCCTGATCAGCGAGCTGTCCACGGCCGAAAAGCAGATCGTGCAGATCACCCGCGCCCTTCTCAACCAGCCGAAGGTGCTGGTCTTCGACGAGCCGACGGCGGCGCTGATCCGGCGCGAAGCCGATATCCTCTTCCGGCTGATCCGACGTCTGCGCGACGAAGGCGTGACCATCATCTACATCTCGCATTATCTCAACGAGATCGAGGAGCTGTGCGACCATGTAACCGTCATGCGCAACGGCCTCGACGTCGCCTCTCTGCCGATCGCCGCGACATCGGCCGGCGCCATTGCCCGCTTGATGGTCGAGCGCGACATTGCCGATATGTTCCCGAAGCGCCAGATCGAGCTTGGAGAGGAAATCCTCAAGGTCGAGGGGTTGACGGCGGCGAGCCGCTTCACCGACATCAACTTCACCCTTCGTCGCGGCGAGATACTCGGCATCACCGGCCTGCTCGGCTCCGGCGCCAAGGATCTGGTTCGCACGCTTTTCGGCCTGGAAAGAGCCTCCGCCGGTCATATCGCGGTCGCGGGCAAACCGGCGCGCAGCGTCAGTCCCACGGAAGCGGTCGAGCGGCAGATTGCCCTGGTGCCGGAAGACCGGCGAGGCCACGGCGTCGCGCTCGATCTCAGCCTCACCGAAAACATCACGCTATCGAGCCTCGCCCGCTACACCCGCTTCGGCTTCCTAAACCGCAAACGCGAGCGCCGCGATACAGATGATCTCATCAAACGCCTTCAGATCAAGGCCGCCGGACGGGAAGCATTGGTGCGCACGCTGTCGGGCGGCAACCAGCAGAAGGTGGCGATCGCCAAGTGGCTGAGCCGCCATTCCGAAATCTACTTGCTCGACGAGCCGACGGTCGGTGTCGACATCGGTTCCAAGGTGGAAATCTACACGCTGATCGGCGAGCTCGCTGCCCGCGGTGCCGGTATCATCGTACTATCCTCGGATCTGCCTGAACTGATCGGCATCACCGATCGCATTCTCGTGCTCTTCCGCGGCCGCATAAGTCGCGAATTCGTCTCGTCGGAAACAACAACGGACGAGGTACTGGCGGAATCGTCCGGCGCCTCGCAAGGATTGCGCCATGTCGGCTGACATTCAATACGCCCCCGACGCCGGTTTCGAGACGGCGAAGACAACGAGCGGTACAGGCGGCAATATCGCCGCGGCGACCCTGCGCTTCGGCTCGCTGATCACCTTTGCCCTGATCCTCGCCGTCTTCTCGCTGACGGCGCCCTATTTCCTCACCCTCGGCAATATCGGCAATGTACTCGGCCAGTCCGCTATCTCCGGCGTACTGGCGATCGGGCTCACCATCGTGCTGATCGCCGGCGGTGCCAACGTCGTTACCGGCGGCATCGACCTTTCGCTCGCCGCCAATATGGGCCTCAGCGCCGCCGTCTATGCGACGCTGACGCAGCTCGGTTATAGCGATGCCGTGGCCATTGCCGCAACGCTGGCGACCGGCCTTGCGATCGGCGCAGTCAATGCCGCAGCCGTCGTGCTCGCCGGCATCGTGCCGCTGCTCGCCACGCTTGCCGTGATGAATATCGTCGCCGGCCTGGAACTGGTGCTGACGCAGAACACCGTCCTGCCGGCCTCCACCGATGTCCTGACGCTGCTATCGGCCTCCGACAGCTTCGGCATTCCGGTCCTTGCCTATGTGCTCCTCGGCTTCACCGCGATCGTGGCGGCGATCGTGCAATATACGCCGCTCGGTCTCCGGCTTTATGCCGTGGGCGAGTTTCCGGATGCGGCGCGCGCCGCCGGCTTGCCGCTCAAGCGCCTGCTGGCCGGCGCCTTCCTCGCCAGCGGCCTCTGCGGCGGCATCGCCGGTATTCTCTCCGTCTCCTATCTCAGCGGCAGCACCACCGGCTCCGGCGAAATGCTCTTGCCGGTCGTAGCCGCCGCCCTGCTCGGTTCGGTCTTTTCACGACGGCTGGTTCCGACGATCCCTGGCGCGCTGCTCTCCACCCTGCTCGTCGGCTTCCTCGTCAACGGCTTCCAGCTTCTCAACCTGCCGAGCACGCTGGTCAACGGCATTCAGGGCCTTCTCATCCTGATCGTCGTTTCCGCGACGACCCTGTTGCGCAAGCGGGAGATCTGACATGTCGCTTTCGAATTCCGCCGCCCCATCCCAGGCTTGGCCGCGTCGCGCCGTCGCCGTGCTGGCGCGATACGGCCTGATCCTGGCGCTCCTGTTCGTCTTTGCCATCTTCTCAGCCGCGACGCCGACCTTCCTGACGCCGGGCAACCTGCAAAGCATTCTCGTCAACAATTTTACCCTGCTTGCCATCGTCTCGATCGCCATGACCTTCGCGGTCTCCTCCGGTGGCATCGACCTTTCGGTGGGAACGGCGGTCGATTTCGCGAGCTTCGCCTTCGTCTCGCTGGTGCTTGCCGGCCAGCCGGTGGCGCTCGCCGTGCTGGCAGGCCTTACGGCCGGCGCGGCGGTCGGTGCCTTCAATGCCATTCTGATCTCGGGGATCGGCATGTCGCCGTTCCTCGCGACCCTCGGCACGCTTTTCATCGGCCGCAGCATCCAGCAGCTTCTGACGAATGGCGGCAATCCGGTCTACCTGCCGCCGGCCGGCGTGCCGGACGCCTTCCGCTTCCTCGGTCACGGCGCGATTGCCGGCATTCCCGTGCCGCTCGTCATCGCGATCATCATCATCGCGGTGGCCGCCACGCTCTTTGCCCGCTCGCGCTTCGGCCGCGTGGTGCTGTCGATCGGCATCCAGCCAAGCGTCGTGCGCTATTCCGGCATCAGGCTTCGCGGTCATGTCGCCGTGACCTTTGTCCTTGTCGGCCTCATCGCCGCCATTGCCGGCCTAATCCTGACGGCGACGGTCACGGTCTATATCCCCTTTTCCGGCAATGCCTTCCTGTTGAACGCCATTGGTGCGACCTTCATCGGCACGACGCTTTCGCCGCTCGGCCGGCCGAATGTCGCGGGAACCGTGCTCGGCGTATTGCTGCTCAGCATCGTCGCCAACGGCCTGCTGCTGACGGGACTGAATTTCTACTGGCAGCAGGTCGGCACGGGCATATTGATCTTCGCGGTGCTCGCCTTCAGCTTCCTCAACAAGAAGGCCGGCAACGGATAATCGCTAAATAATTCGACAGCGCGCTTTGCCGCGAACGGTCACACTGCCTCATCGAAACAACCTCGATGGAGACGACAATGACCACGAATGCGATTGCCACATCCTTTCGCCGCTCTGAACAGACAGCCTACCCGCTATTGCGGCGGCTGCTTGCCATCTCGATCTGGATTGCCGCGAAACTGAAGGCACGCAGCAACCGCAATGCCTTGCTGGAACTGTCCGATGACCAGCTGAAGGATATCGGCCTGTCACGCGGGCAAGCCTATAGTCACGACCATATCTACACACGCTACAGGTAGATGTGTTAGAACATCACAGGTTGCGGATGCGTCCGCGCGGCTGATATCGGATTATGCCATGTCGGGCTTTTCAATCGATCTTCTGCTCAAGACGAAGACAGTCACGATCAGAGATGTCGTCTGCGATGGCGCATGCCGGCACAAAAGCGCCGAGGAGTGCGCCCGCTCGACCAGCCTCGTCTATCCCTATCGCGGGGTATTCCTGCGCCATGTCGGTCGCAAGGACGTGGTGGCTGAGGCAAACCAGGTCGTGTTTTTCAACAGCGGACAGGCCTATACGATCAGCCATCCTGTCGGAGGCGGCGATGCCTGCATCGATCTCGCCATAGACGAGGCCTTGCTGGAAGAGTTGGCGCCGAAAGAGCAGGCCCAGACGGCAGATGCACTGATCTTTCGCCGCCAGCGGCGGCGGATCGATCCGCGCGCGCAGGCTCTGCTTGCCTTATTGAGACACAGTCTGAGGCGCGGCGTCGCCGAGACACTCGAAGCGGAAACGCTTGCGCTCACCCTGGTGCGGCGCTCGCTCGGCGAGCGGACCTCGCATGCCGCTGGCGCGACGACAGGCCGGCAGAAACTGGTCGACCGCGCCAAGCTCGTCCTGTCTTCCGATCTCGCACGCCGATGGACGCTCGCCGATATAGCGAGCGACGTCGGCGTTTCCCCGGTTTACCTCACACAGGTTTTCCAGCAGGTGGAAGGCATTCCACTCTACCGCTATCAGCTACGCCTGAGATTGGCGCGGGCGCTGGACTTGCTTGGCGAGTATGACGACCTGACCGCCCTTGGCCTGGAGCTCGGCTTCTCGAGCCACAGCCATTTCAGCGCCGCGTTCAAACAGGCCTATGACCGTACCCCGGCCGAGTTTCAACGGCTCGCCCATCTGCGCGCGAGATAGATCGCTAAAGAATCCGACAGCGCCAATATCGCCAAGATGATTTCCTTGCCTCATCCCCAAACCGGGGACATCGAACGGAGGAATGGAAATGACCCAACGCACTTGCGCCGCCTGCGCCTGCGACTGCGAACTCGATGCCCAGTCCATCAAGGTCAAGCTCGGCGGCAAGACCGTCGAGGTTTGCTGCGAGGAATGCGCTCAGGCGCTGAAGGAAGCGGACAGTGCCATGGCGGCAAGGCCGCATGGCGAAAGTTAAGAACCATCCGCCGCGGCATCGACGTGCCGCGGCGGATGTATCTTTCGTGCCTTCAACCGATATAAACGCATGCGAAATATCGCCAGTACATGCCAGTGATCGTAACCTTTATTCGGCGGGCACCAAATCGAGCCGAACACGACGACCGAGCGCGGACGCGTAACGTGTCACCAAATCGAAGCTCGGCATATGGTGAGCATTTTCCAGCCGAGCAACGACCGACTGGGTCGTACCCATCCGTTCCGCTATTTGCTCCTGTGTCAAACCTGCCTCATGCCTCGCCTCTACCATGGCACCGACAAGCGCGTAGACTGGTCCCAGCCGATCATATTCCGATCTTACGTCTGGATTGGCTAGAAGCCGCTCCTTAAGTTTTGCGAGACTGGTCATCCCTTAATCTCCTTCGCCCTGTGTTCGGCCAATTCAAGAGCCGTTTTCGGGGTTTTCTGGCTTTTCTTCACAAAAGCATGGACGACAATGACCCGCCGGCCGACGGCAGCAATGTAGATGGCTCGCCCAATGCCATCGCGGCCACCGAAACGCATCTCCCATAGCTTTCCACGTAGATGCTTGACATGTGGCTCTCTTATCCGCTCCAGCCCAACGGATTCGATACGCTCGGCCAACCGCAAAAACGCTGCCTGCATATCACTTGGCATGGAGGCTATTTCATCATCGACTGTCGCGTCGAGCGTTTCCACCGTCCAGCTCACGGCGCTTGACCGGGCTCGGCTTCAAACTCCATCGCGGCATATCCTCCTCGAATAGTACAGAGAAAATATAGCACATTTGCAATATTTTCAAGTTTGAAATTGCGCGACTGCCAAGGCGGATTATCTCCACGATTTCGAATTCGGCGCCGTCGTCCAACGAACAGAAGCACTCCGTCCTATTTGCTGGCGCAAATGGCGTAGCGGTGCTGCGCGGCACGCTCCAGGCCCTTCAGGAAGTCGAAATTCTTGCGCTGCGTGCGATGGATGGCGCTCATATCCGTGTCGATGACGACCGATGTGAACCCCGCCTCCCGCAGGAGCGCCGCCACCGCTTCCGCACGGGCACCATCGGCGAAATAGACGCGGGACAGAATGCTGCGATGGGTTTCGGCCAGATCGGCGCCCGGTCCATTTTGCGCTCGCCCATCTTTCTTGCCGAAGCGTGCGAGGAAAGCGGCGAACTTGCCTGCGATCCTTGCCACAAGGGTCGGATTGACGAAGTCTCCATCGATGACCAGCAGCTTGCCGCCCGGCTTCAACACACGATGCCATTCCTGGAAGGCGGCGAGCGGATCGACGAGTGTCCAGACCAGATGCCGGTTGACGACCACGTCGTAGGTGCCGTCCGGTTCCATGGTGTTTTCGGCATCGCCCATCAGGAAGCGGATCGAGCGGCCGCGCGTCTTGGCCTTGGCGCGCGCGCGCTCCAGCATCGGCTCCGCCCAATCCATGCCGGTTACCCTGTAGCCGAGATCGTCGAGCAGGTGAGAGACCACCGCCGTACCACAGGCGAGATCGAAAGCCGTGCGTCCCCTGCCCTCTCCGACATGACGCCGGAACAGAGCATGCCATGCGGCCCGCTCCTCCTCGGAAAAGATTTCATGGCCGGGCTGGCTGTCGAAAGTCTCGGCCCGGATCGACCAATAGGCCTTTATCTCGTCACGCAGATCGTGATTGGAGCGCAGGTTAATTGTTTGCATTTCCTATTTTTCCCAAGGGCACAGCCCAGAATAGAAGCCTTCTAAAAGATAATTCTTGACTGTAAAAGTCATAAAAACATAAATCGCGCCCAAATTGATTGCTCAGACCAAATTTATCGCTCAGGAGAGGCAAGTGTTCAACGTCCATAAAGTGGCTTCGGTCACCATGCTCGTGCTTGGTCTTTTCACCGGCATGGCTATCGCCGGAGAAAAGGTCACCGTCAAGGATATCACCGGGCGTGACGTCCAGGTCAGCGTTCCTGTCGAGCGCGTCATTCTCGGCGAGGGCCGGCAGATCTACTTTACCGCCGCTCTCGATACCGACGCTCCGTTCAAGCGCATCGTCGGCTGGCGCGATGACTTCAAGAAGGCCGATCTAGACGGCTACAACGCCTATCTCGAGAAATTTCCGGAGATGGAGAAGATCCCGACCTTCGGCGGCATGAAGGACGGCACCTTCGATATCGAACAGGCGGCGACGCTCACGCCCGACGTCATCATCATGAACATCGACGCCAAGTCCGCGACGGAAGAAAGCGGCTATATCGAAAAGCTCGCCAAGCTCGGCATTCCGCTCGTCTATGCCGACTTCCGCGAAAAGGCGATGGAAAACACCACGCCCTCCATGCGCCTGATCGGCAAGCTGTTCGGCAAGGAAGCACGCGCCGAGGAATTCGTGAAATTCCACGATGAGCAGCTGGCCCGCGTCACCGACGTACTCGCCAAGGCAGGCGACATCAAGAAGCCGCTGGTCTTCATCGAGCGCGCGGGCGGCTACAGCGACGATTGCTGCATGTCCTTCGGCAACGAGAATTTCGGCCGGATGGTCGAGATGGCCGGTGGCGTCAATCTCGCCAAGGACATCATTCCCGGCACCTTCGGCACGGTCAATCCGGAACAGATCATCGCCTCCAATCCGGATCAGGTGATCGTCACCGGCGCCAATTGGGAACTCTATGTCCCCGGCGGCGCCTGGGTCGGTGTCGGTCCCGGCGCGGACAAGGCGGTGGCTGCCTCGAAGCTTGAAAAGCTGATGCACCGCCCGGCCTTCACCGATATCAAGGCCGTCAAGAGCGGCAACGTCCATGCCATCTGGCACCAGTTCTATAACAATCCCTATCAGTTCGTCGCCATTCAGCAGATCGCCAAGTGGCTGCACCCGGAACTGTTCAAGGATCTCGATCCGGAAGCGACGTTCAAGGAACTGCATGAGCGCTTCCTGCCGGTCGAATACCGCTCCGGTTACTTCGTGTCGTTGAGCGCCAGCCTTTGATCCATAAAACCGGCGGGTGCCAGGCCATCCGCCGGTTTTATCCGCGACGGCTTCAAGACCGTAGCGCGAGACGTATCATTTGTGACAGAACGATGAAAATTGTCGTCAAAGGCATCGTTGTCCCGAAGCGTCCCTATCCTCTTTACCCGATCTTTATTGTTTGCCCGTGAAAGAATTGGCCGCTGATTATCGGTCTGGCGAACGCCCCACCAACCGGCTATGGTCGTCGCCTATGGACTTGGGATTTTTTTAGTGCGCGTCGTTTCATGTATCGCCACGGAGCATAATCTGTGGCTCGTTCTCCTTGCTGCATTCGTCTGCGTCAGCGGCGGGTGGATAACGCTCAATCTGCTGCGGCGATCGGAGATGACGCAGGGTCTTCAGCGTGGCGGCTGGCTGTTTCTGACCGCGGTGGCCGCCGGCTCTTCCGTCTGGTGCACGCATTTCATCGCCATGCTCGCCTATGAGGTCCAGGCGCCGATCACCTTCGATCCGATCCTGACGATGGCCTCCCTGCTTGTGGCCGTTGCCGGATCTGCCGTCGGTTCCGCGACGGTATCGCTGCGCAGTGTCCGATCCGCTCCGGAAATCGGCGGCGCCATCATCGGCCTGGCGATCGCAGCCATGCACTACACCGGGATGATGGCCTACCGCGTCGACGGCATCATCGAATGGAATGCGGATTACGTGATCGCGTCGATCGTGCTTTCGACGGTCCTGGCGGCGGCGGCTCTCAGCCAGGCCATCCGCCGCCCCTGGCGCTACTCGCCGCTCATCGCTCTCCTTCTCTTCGTACTTGCCGTCGTCACGCTGCACTTCACCGCCATGACCGCTCTTTCCGTCACGCCGATGGCAACGGGATCGGCAGCAACCGACCCGCATGTCCTGGAGGCGATGGCCATTGCCGTTGCGGGTGTCGGCCTGCTGATCGTCGGCACCGGCGTTGCCAGCTACATGATCGACGAACGCGCCACGCGGGAATCCATCCAAAAGCTCCAGCATATGGCGCTCAATGACCTGTTGACCGGCCTTCCCAACCGCGGCAGCTTCAGCGAGCACCTCAAGCAGGAGATGGAACAGGCGGACGGAGAGACCAAACTTGCCGTCATCGGCATCGATCTCGACCGCTTCAAGGAGATCAACGATCTTCGCGGGCATAAGGCAGGCGACCAGGCCCTGAAGACGATCGGGCGCCGGCTGGCGCGACTGGTGAAGGACGGCGAGTTCGCTGCCCGCGTCGGCGGCGACGAGTTTGCGGCGGTCAAGCGCTTCAAACGGCAGAACGATCTTCTCGATTTCGTGGCCCGTTTGGAAAAGACCATGTTCGAGCCGATCCGGATCGACGATTTCGAGACGGTGACGGGTGCCAGCATCGGCGTTGCCGTCTATCCCGACGATGGCCTCGACCAGGAGCGCCTCGTCAGCAATGCCGATCTGGCGATGTACCGCGCCAAGGCCGATATCGGCCGTGTCGTATGCTTTTATGAATCCAGGATGGATGAAGCCGCCCGTGCACGTCACACGCTCGCGCAGGATCTGCGCCGGGCCGTGGAACTCGATCAGCTCGAGCTGCATTATCAGGTCCAGACCTCGGTCCGGACCGGCGAGGCCTGCGGCTACGAAGTGCTGCTGCGTTGGAACCATCCGGAGCGCGGTCAGGTGCCGCCGGCGGAATTCATACCGATCGCCGAGGAAAGCGGCACAATCCTATCGATCGGCGAATGGGTGCTGCGCACGGCCTGCGCGCAGGCCGCTTCATGGGGCAAGCCCTACAAGATCGCCGTCAATCTTTCACCCGTGCAGTTCGCGCATGCCGACCTCGCCCGCCTGGTGCAAGATATCCTGCAGGAGACGGGCCTGGCGCCGAACAGGCTGGAACTGGAAATCACCGAGTCCACCATCATCGCCGACAAGAGCCGCACGCTGCACATGCTGCGCCGGATCAAGGCTCTCGGCGTCACCGTCGCGATAGATGATTTCGGCACGGGCTATTCGTCACTCGATACGCTGCGCTCCTTCCCTTTCGACAAGATCAAGCTCGACCGCTCCTTCATGAGCGAGGTGGAGGGAAGCGTTCAGGCGAAAGCCATCGTGCGGGCCGTCCTGACACTTGGCCGCAGCCTGGCAATTCCGGTGCTTGCCGAAGGCGTGGAAACCAATCATCAGCTCGAAATCCTGCGCGTTGAAGGCTGCGACGAAGCCCAAGGCTTTTTCCTCGGACGCCCCAAGCCGGTCGGGCAGATATTTTTGCCGGACCAAACCATCGGCGCAGATTTTCCGGCATCGTTTTCGGGCCGCATCCCGCCCGTTCGCGTCAGGCGCCGATCGATCGCTTGAGGCGGCTAAGGGCCGCACGCGACTGAACGGTTAGAGGAAATAACGCAGTTTCAGCGGTAGCAGCGCGGCCCCGATCGCCGCGGCGTCGCCTTGCATCTCGCTGAGCACCAGTCGTGCATCCCGCGAGCCGACGCCATAGCGGTGAGCGCGTTGCGACGGCATATGGGCGCGTGCGATCATCATGCGCCCGAGCGCCTGTGGCAACTGCCCGCCGAAGACGATCGCCTGCGGATCGATCACCCCGGTCAGGGTCGCGATCAGCCGGTCCAGTTGTGGCATCGTCCTGTCCAGCCATGCCTCGACACCGGGCCAGGACGGCTCGAACCGCTGCTGCAGCTCATTGATCGAATGAATGTCGATGCCATTGTCGCGCAGCGTCGCGATCAGATATTGCAGGGCGGGCCGTCTCAGCGATTCATCCGGCGTGAAGATGGTGCTGAATTCGCCGGCATTACCGTGAAAGCCGTGAAAGGGCTTGCCATCCAGGATCAGGCCGCCGCCGAAACCATAATTGAAGGACAGATAGGCGAAGGTGGAGCACCAGAGGCCGGCGCCGCGCAGGCTCTCGCCGATGGCACCCGTCGTTCCATTGTTCTCCAGCCAAACGGGCAGGCCAAAGGCGCGTTCAAGATCTGGGCGCAGATCGATGAGCGACCAGTCGCGCAGGGGCTCGGGCGCATTGAACTCGCGATTGTCCGAGACAAAGAAGCCCGACATCGAGAAGCCGAGCCCCAGAAGGCGCTCACGCGCAATGGAATGTTTTTTCAGGATAGATTCGAGCGTCTGCAAAAGCGCGGCCGTGGTCGCCTGACGGTCGCTCGGCACCATTTCAAGCGCCTCTTCCGCAACCACATTGCAGGCGAAATCGGCCAGGCACAGGGTCGCCGAATCGGTATTGATCGAGACGCCGACCGAATAGACCGCCTCCCGCACCAGTTCGATCGTCGGGCTCGGCTGGCCGCGCGTTCCCTTCAAGGGCGCACCGGCACGCAGGAACCCGCCCTCCATCAGCGTCTCGACGAGGCGATGCACCGACTGCTGGGTCAGATTGGTATGACCGGTGATCGTCGAACGCGCAATCGGCTCATGGCGTCGCACGATATCGAGGATCATCCGTTCGTTGTCGCTGGCAAGCGGCGACCTGTCGAACTTCATCGCGGAGGCGGTCGGAGGTGTCATGGCTCTGGCTTAGCCGCTCGCACGAGCGGTCGCAATCCGGCTTGCAAAGGCCTGATCATCTTTTCGCCGGACTTGTCATAAATACTACACTTAAAGTGTATTAATTGTGACGAGAACATAGTCCTTCTCGTTGGAAGATCGGCATAATCATGAAACGTCTTGCCGCAGGCGCCATTTTTCTGGCGCTTGCAACGCTGCCAGCACATGCGGCCGATACGAATTTGAAGAACCTGGATAAAGCCGAAGACACCGTCACCATGTATGATTTCGCCGGCGGCGCCTATCCGCTCCTCTCCTCCACCGGTGTCGTCGGCAATGTCGCGCTGACGAAGATCCTGCCGAACATGGATCATTACGATCCCGTCCTCGCCAGCCGCATCCTGCGCGCCGATCTGATGGCGGCCGGAATGGGCAAGATCTGACCCTCCCCCTCCAGACCAACCAAGACCTGAAAGTTGCCTCCATGCCCAGCCAGACCGCCCGTTCCATCTCCGTCCGTTTTCCGGACATCTTCTCGCTCATCTCGCGCGAAAACCCGGATATTCTCACCATCGCACATCGCGGCCTGTGGACGGCCGCGCCGGAAAACTCCCTGACATCGATCCGCGCGGCGGCGGAACTCGGCGTCGAGATCGTCGAAATAGACACGCAGGTGACAGCGGACGGCAAGCTCGTGGTCATCCATGATGCGACACTGGACAGGACCACCAGCGGTACGGGGGTCGTGAGTGCCAGCGATCTCGCCACCATCCGCAGCGCGCGGCTTCGCGAAGGCGGAGGAGGAGCAGCCGCGGCGGTGACCGGCGAACGCGTTCCAACGCTCGAAGAAGCACTGGAGGAGGCACGCGGACGCGTCTTCGTCAATATCGACACCAAATATCCCCGTGACCTGCCGCTGGTGATCGCCACGGTCAAGCGGCTCGGTGCACAGGGCCAGGTCATCATCAAGACCGATGTCGAGCCGGCATCCGGCAAATTCCCGGTGCTCGACGCCGACTGGTTCGGCACCATTCCCCACATGCCGATGTTCCGCATCCGCCCTGGTCGCTTCGCCGAGGATCTGCGGCTGATCGAAGCGCTGCGCACGCCGATGGTCGAAGTGAAGTTCTCCGACATCGCCGATCTGGACGGCGGACGCGAGGAGCTGGAGCGCCAGAACATTCGCCTCTGGATCAACACGCTGGATGTTGCCCACAGCCGCGATTTCAACGACAGCAGAGCGCTTACCGATCCCAACCGCGTCTGGGGCGTGCTTGCCGAAGCCGGCGTCGGCGCCATTCAGACGGATACAGTGGCCGACTTCAAACGCTGGCTCGCCGGCCGCCCGGCAAAGGGCGCGTCGCGATGAGCGTCCTTCATGAACGCGTCTTCCGAGCCAGTGCGATTATCGAGGAGGCTACCGCACTGGCGCTGGACTTTTTTGCCGCGCGCCAGACCGTCGAAACCCATTCCAAGGGCGCGCAGGATTTCGTCTCCGAGGCTGATACGGCCGTCGAAACCTTGATCCGCGAGAGGCTTGCCGGCGCCTTCCCTGGCGAGGCGGTCGTCGGCGAGGAATTCGGCGGACAATCCGAAGCCGCCTACTGGATCATCGATCCGATCGACGGCACCTCGAACTTCCTGCGCGGCTCGCCGCTCTGGGGAATCTCGCTCGGTTTCGTGCGCAAAGGCCGGCCCGAACTCGGCGTCGTCGCCATGCCGGTCATGGGCGAGATCTATGCGGCGGCCGATGGCACCGGCCTGCTGATGAACGGCAAGCCGCTGGCCCGCACCGTGCCGATGGAGGATGTTCGCGTCATGTCGCTCGGCGACAGCCTCAGCGACGATCTTGACGCCGCCGCCCGGCTGCAAACCGGCCTCAGGCGTGCCGGCTGGGTGGTCGAAGCATTGCATTCGACCTCGATCTCGCTGCTCTTTGCCGCGCGCGGCATTTTCGACGGGCACCTGCAGAAGGTAACGACGATGTGGGACATCGCCGGCGGCGCGGTGTTGGCGCGCGAGGCCGGGCTGGAGGTGCGGATCGGCGAGGATTCGGCAAGCCGCATACCGTGGATCGCGGCGGGAACGCCCACTCTGCTGGCCGCGACCGAGCCGCTCTGGCCGGAGATCAGATCGGATAGTTAGGGCTGTTCCAGTTCCCGCATCCATTGCGGAATATCGCGTTTGGCGTGAAGCACGCGCCAGACGTCGATATGTGTCGCTTGGTCACGATAAAAAACCAGATATGGGTATCGTCGCAGCGAAACAGTCCGAAGATCGGCTATCCCCAGTTCGTAGGCATATCGTAATGAGCCGGAGCCGGAATGATGGGCGATGTGCTCGTAAGCCGACTGCAGAGCATCGACAAAGCCCAACGCGATCTCCATTCCGGCTTCGCGCGCATAATGGTCCACGGCCGTCTCGACATCCAGACGGGCCAATTCCCGCGGGATAATCGTCTTGCCGTTCATTTGCCGGGCTGGCTGCGCGCGCGATCACGCAAGCTGGTAAAATAATCCGCGTCGGCCGGTTCGGTGGCCGCGGACGATACTCCATCGAGCAAAAGTTTGCGCAGGCCAAGCCGATCTTGATCGCGGCGGATCAATTCGCGGATATATTCGCTGCTCGTGCCATAGCCGCGTCCCGACACTTGCTCATCGACAAAGTGCTTGAGGCTCTCCGGCAGTGAAATGTTCATGGTGCTCATGTCGGCACGATAGCGGTAATGGCAAAAATTGGCAAGAATATCTGGCAACTGGCCTCCGCCGCTTGAAATCTACGCAAGCGCCTCCCGCCCCTTGCCATACATCCTGCTCGCCCTGAGCAGACGCTGCGAATAGGGATGCTCGACCGCGCCCTTTCGCAGCGTCTCGATCTCGACCTGCTCGACAATCTCACCCGCTTCCATGATCGCCACGCGGTCGCACATGTGGGAAACGACGGCCAGATCGTGGCTGACGAGCAGATAGGTCAGGCCGCGCTCCTTGCGCAGGTCGTCCAGCAGATTGAGGATTTCGGCCTGCACCGAAACGTCGAGGGCCGAGGTCGGTTCGTCGAGCAACAGCACCTCGGGATTGAGAACCAGGGCGCGGGCGATGGCGACGCGCTGGCGCTGGCCGCCGGAGAGCTGGTGCGGAAAGCGGAAGCTCAGCGCGGGATCGAGGCCGACCGAACGCAGCAGGGCGTCGACATCCACCGATCCGGTCGCAAGACCCTGGTTGCGGAGCGGCTCTTTCAGCTGCGAACGGATCGTCTTGCGCGGATGCAGCGATCCGTAAGGGTCCTGAAACACCATTTGCACGCGACGGAAGAATGGCCGGTCCCGGTGTCGATGGAGCGGCTCGCCATTCAGCCTGATCGTGCCTTCATAATGCGGATTGAGCCCTGAGACGGCGCGCAGCACCGTGGATTTGCCGCAGCCGGACTCGCCGACCAGACCGAATGCCGCTCCCTTTTCGACGGCAAGACCGACATGTCTGACAACCGGCCTCTGGCCAGCGCCGAAACGGATGGTGAGGTCGTCGATTTCAATCACCGCGACTGCTCCAGAGTTTTGCCGTCGAGCCAGGACGGATCGCGCTTGAGGATCGGCAGGCGTGCCGGCGGAGCGTCGATCGACGGCAGGGAGGCGAGCAGCCCCTGCGTATAGGGATGTCTCGCCTTGTCGAGATCGCACGCCTCCAGGACCTCGACCACCCTTCCGGCATACATGATCAGCACTCGGTCGCAGAAATTACGCACGAGGTTCAGGTCGTGGCTGATGAAGATCAGACCGAGATTGCGCCGGGCCACCAGTTCGTCCAGCAGAGCCAGGATCTCCAGCCGCACGGTGACATCGAGCGCGGATGTCGGTTCGTCGGCGATCAGGACCTCCGGCTCGGCGATCAGCATCATGGCGATCATCACGCGCTGGCCCATGCCGCCGGATATTTCATGCGGATAAAGGCGGGCAACCCGCTCGACATCGCGGATCTGGACGGCCTCGAGCATATCGAGCGTCTGGCGATATGCCTGCTTCGCGCTCGCCTTCGGATAGTGAAGGCGGTAGGTCTCGGCGATCTGCTCGCCAATGCGCATCACCGGATTGAGCGAATATTTCGGGTCCTGCAGGATCAGGCCGATCCGCCTTCCCCGTATCGCCATCATCATGCGCTCGTCGGCGGTCAGCAGGTTCACGTCGGCGAAGGTCATCCGCTCGGCCTTGACGACCGCCGTGGGCGGCAGCAGCCGCATGATGGCGCGGCCGACCGTCGACTTGCCCGAGCCGGATTCGCCGACGATGCCGAGCTTTTCCTGTCCGAGGGAAAAACTGACGCCGCGTACCGCCTTCACGGCGCCGCCGCCGAAAGCGATCTCGAGATTGCTCACATCGATGAGGGAAGAACTCATTGCGAACCTCTCGGATCGAGCACGTCGCGCAGGGCATCGCCGACGAGGTTGAAGGCAAGGCTCACCAGCGCGATCGCAATGCCGGGCGCGGCAATCACCCAGGGGCTGTCGAGCATGAACTCGCGACCGGTGGCCGCCATCGCGCCCCATTCCGGCCAAGGCGGCTGCGCGCCCAGCCCGAGAAAGCCGAGGCCTGCGGCAGTGATGATGATGCCGGCCATGTTGAGCGTCACGCGCACGATCACCGAGGGGATGCACATCGGCAGGATATGGCGTGTGATGATCGCCAATGGCGTCGCCCCTTGCAGGCGCACGGCGGCAATGAAATCGGCCTTGCGCAGGCTGAGCGTCTCGGCGCGGGCAAGCCGGGCGATCGGCGGCCATGCCGTCAAGGATATGGCTATGATCGCATTGGTGATGCCGGGGCCGAGTGCGGCGGCAAAACCGAGCGCCAGCACCAGACCGGGAAAGGACAGGAAGATATCGGTGATCCGCATTAGGATTTCATCGACAATCCCCCCGAAATAGCCGGAGCAGGTGCCGATCAGCAGCCCCAGGGGTGCGACGATGATCGAGACGAGCATGATGATATAGAGCGTCGTTCGCCCGCCATAGACGATGCGGGAAAAGACGTCGCGGCCGAAATTGTCGGTACCGAGCCAATGCTCGGCCGATGGCGGCGCAAGCCGTCCCGCCATGTCCTGCGCGATCGGATCGTAGCCGGTCAGCAAAGGCGCGGCGATGGCGACGACGATCAGTAGAACGATGATGGCAAGACCGATAAGACCGAGCGGATGCAGGCGGAACTTCAGCCAGCCCTGATGGAACTGCTGCACGGACGACTGGAACCAGCCCGTCGGCTCGGGTGCGAGGAGCCATTTGCGGAAGCTGGTGGCGCTGCTGTGATCTGTGTGTTCGGCGGAAATCGTCATCGGCGTCACCGTGTCCTCGGGTCAAGAATGCGGTAGAGCACATCCGAAATAATGTTGATGGTCAGGAAGACGGCGCCGATCGTCAGCACGGCGCCCATGACGACATTCATGTCGTTCATCTGCAGCCCACGTGTCAGATACTGGCCGAGCCCCGGCCAACCGAAGACGGTCTCGATGAGCACCGCGCCCTCCAGCAGGCCGCCGAAGGTCAGCGCCATGATCGTCAGCAGCTGCACGCGGATATTGCGGAAAGCATGCCGCCAGACGACCGTGCGGCGTCCGAGCCCCTTCGCTCTCGCCGTCACGATATATTCCTGGCCGAGCTGCTCCAGCATGAAGCTGCGCGACATGCGGCAGATGTAGGCGACGGAATAATAGCCGAGGATGGCTCCGGGCAGGATGATATGGCCGAGCGCGCTCTGGAAGACGTCCCACTGCCCTTCCATGGCCGAATCGATCAGCAGGAAGCCGGTGACCGGCGTCACCAGCCCTTCATAGAGAACGTCGACCCGGCCCGACGCGCCGACGAGCTGGAGCTTGGCATAGAAGATGAAGAGCGCCATCAGCCCGGTCCAGAAGATCGGAACGGAATGGCCGGCAAGCGCCACAATGCGGGCGATGTGATCGAGGACCGTGCCACGCCGGACGGCCGCCGTCACCCCGAGCGGGACCCCGATCAGGACGCCGACGATCATGGCGATGACGGCAAGCTCGATGGTCGCCGGGAAAATGGTCATGAGATCGGACAGGATGGGCTGGCCGGTCGTAGCCGAAGTGCCGAGATCCCCGGTCGCCACCTTTCCCACATAGGTCAGGAACTGCATCCAGATCGGCTGTCCCAGCCCCAGCTCATTATAGACGCGGTCGTAGACGGCCTTGCTGACCTCCGCCCCGGTGATGGCGAGAACCGGATCGGCGGGAAGCAGGCGCCCCATCGAGAAGGTCAGGAAGAGCAGGCCGAGCAAAGTGGTGACGACCGCAATGGCACGTCCGGCCAGCCGCCGCAGCAAGGCGGCCAGCGGATGCGGCGGGGTGTCGGCAAAGCCGTCGGACCCCACGCCGCCATGCGAACCGCGTTTGGATGTCAGGTCAGCGCTCGCCACGGTTCCTCACTCCTTCGTCACGTCATGCCAGCGCGTCGACCAGGTCGTATGCCCGTGATAGCCCTTGACGTTGGCGCGCATGACATAGGGATCGGTGCGCTGGAAGAAGATGACCAGCGGCGAGGCCATGCCGCTGTAGATGCCATCCATCTTCTCAAAGATTTCCGTGCGCTTGGCGGTATCGCGCTCCTTCATCGACTGATCGACAAGCGTGTTGAGGTCGTCCACCTTCATGCCGGCCCGCCAGAGATAATAGCTGCCGAGACGCGCCTCGTCGCTATTGTCGGGATTGTAGGCATATTGGGTGGCAACCGCGAAAGGATCGGGAAGCCTGGCACCGGAATTGCCGAGCAGGACCTCATATTTACGTTCGCGGAAAGCGGGAATGAATTCGCCCGGCACCAGATTGAGATCGATGCCGGCGGCGCGCGCGCTTGCCTGCAGCGCCTCGGTGAAAGGCAGGGTTGCCGCGCCGGACGGATTGAGCACCTTCTTCAGACCGTTCGGATAACCCGCCTCCGCCAGCAACTGCCTGGCCTTGGCCGGATCATAATCATAGCGCGACGTCGCATTGTCAGGCGCCCCGATCATCCCGCGCGGGATCATCGACTGCCACGGAAAACCGGTATAGCGCATGATGTTGTCGGAAATCGCCTTCCAGTCGAAGGCATGCTGGAACGCCTCGCGGACCTTGGGTTTCTGCAGGTCCGGGTCCTTCTGATTGAGGGCAATATAGTAAAAACCGAGGCCGGGCACATTGTCGATCACCACGGCCTTGTTGCTGGCCAGCGCGTCGAGATCGCCGCTTGAAAGATATTGCCCGACATCGACGTCGCCGGCTTCGATCTGTAGCCGCAGATTGCCCGATTCCGGGATATGGCGGGCCACCACGCGCGCCATGGCCGGCGCCCCGCCCCAGTAATTCTTGCGGGCATTGAAGATCGCAACGTCGTTCGGCCGCCATTGCGCCAGCGCGAACGGCCCGCTGCCGGCGGAATTGGCCGAAAGCCATGTACCACCGAAATCGCCATTGGCCTCATGCGACAGGGCCGTCTTCTTGTCGATGATACCGATCGACGAGCCGGCCAGGGAATAGAGCACGAGATCGGTATTGACGGCCTGCGGCAGCTCGATTTCCAGCGTGTGCGCATCCTTGGCGCGCACGAGCCTGTCGACGTTTTCAGTCGTAAATCCCCAGAGCGCGATATCGGTCGAGCCGACCTGTCCCATCTTGATGACGCGCTGGATCGACCAGGCGGCATCATCGGCCGTCACCGGATTGCCGCTCTGGAAGGTCGCATCGTCACGCAGCGCGAGCGTAATGATCTTGCCGTCCGGCGACACACTCCATTTGGTCGCCAGCATCGGTTTCAGCGTCTTGAGATCGTCCGGGGACAGCTGCACCAGATTGTCGTAGAGATTGGAGATCAGCTCGGAGACCGTGCGGGCATTGTTCTGCGCGGGATCGAGCGTGCGAATACCGGTAAGATTGGTGCCGATCACCAGCATGTTCGGTGGCGATGCCGCGAAGGACGGTTGGGCGACGGCCAGGGCCGCGGCTATTGCGGCCGACGTCAGTAGGCTTTTCAGCATATCAAGACCTCCCAATCTTGTCGTGCAGGCGATGCCCGCATGCCTCCTTTGAAACTGCTGGAATCGAGCGGGCTCAGCCCGCGGCCTGCGCGGCAGCCTGCCTCCCGGCCGTATCGCTCGACTGCCATTCCCGCAGCAGGCGATGCAGCTCCTCGCGATCCTTCTCATCGAGCTGAGGCAATCCCGGCACGCGCACGGGGCCGACATTCAGACCCGAATAGGTCACCGCCTCTTTGACCACGGTGACATTGGCGCCGTTGCGGAACTTCGTGCGCATACGCTCGAACGGCTCGAGCTTATTGACGATGGCACGGGCGGCGGCGAAATCGCCCCTGTCCAGCGCATCGAGGACGGCAAGCGACAGCTGCGGCGCCACATTGACGAGGCCGGAGGTGAAGCCGCGCGCACCGGCAGCCGTAAAGGTCGGCGCCCAGCTTTCGGCAAGACCACAGACGAAGAGCGCGCCGGCCGGGTCGGAGGCCGCGATGGCGCGCGACAGCAGCATCAGGTCGGTGGTGGCGAATTTGATGCCGGCGATATTGGCATGGCTGGAAAGCCGCACCATATCGTCGACGCTGAAGCCGTCTGCGCGCACATAGGCGACCAGCGGCAAAGGGGAGGCTTCGGCGAGATCGCAGAAATAGCCGATCTGGGCGGCGGGAGCCGCGAAGGGATCGACGGGCTGGTGCGACATGACGGCCGATGCGCCGATCGCCGCCGCGTCCCTGGCCATGGCGATCGCCTCGCGCAGCGACCTGCCGATCGCCGCCGTCACCGGCGCCTTGCCGGCAACGCCTGCGACCGCCGCCTCATGCACCTGGCGGATCTCGTAAGGCGTCAGGGCGTAGAACTCGCCGGTATTGCCCGCCGCAACGATATTGTGAATGCCGGCGGTCGCGACGCGGTCATAGACCTTCGCCGTGATCCCGGCATCGACCTCTCCCTTGGCGTCATAGGCCGTTACAGGAACACCCGACACGCCCTTGAGCGCCTGGCGCATGGTTGCGATGCTCATCTTCATCCCCTTGTTCCATCTCGATCAATCATTGACGCGGAGGACGACGGCACCGGCCGGAGCCGACAGCCGCATTGCCCTTCGCCAATTGTCCCTCACACCCCCTGGAACATGCGGGCGCGGGCGTTCAAAATATGCCTCTTCATCGCGTCATGCGCATCCGCCTCGCGCCGTGCCAGGATCGCCTCGACGATCACCGCATGCTCGTCCTGGACGCTGCGTATCTGCTCCTCCGTCCGCTTCAGGCTGAGGCTGCGCGTGACGGAATGACCGATGGCGAAATGCGGCCGAAACCATTCGCGCACCGTGATGTGAAACTGGTTTCCGGTCGCCATGGCGATTGCGTCGTGCAGGGCCTGATCTTCTTCCGCACCAAGCTTGCCGTCCCGCAGACACTGCTCGATATCGAGAAGTGCGGCCGTGATGCGCTCCTTGTCGGCCGGTTGCCAATTGCGGGCGGCAAGTTCCGCCGCTTCGGCCTCAAGGCCGGCGCGAAACTCGAAAAACCGCTGCACATCGGCAAGCGAACCGACCGGAACCATCTTCAGCATCGACGAATCCGGCCTCTGCCGCACATAGGAACCGGAACCCTTGCGCGAGACGATCAGACCATCGCTGCGCAAATGTTCCAGAGCCTCGCGAATGACCGGCCTTGAGGCCCCGAACATGACGGCAAGCTTTTCCTCCGACGGCAATCTTTCATTCACCGGGAAGTTTCCATCCGCAATCATGCCGACGATCCTCTCGTAGATGATGTCGCCGAAACGCGTCGCACCTGCGTCCGTATCCATGGCGGCCGGCAGTTTCATCCTCGTCCTTTTCCCCGCCGCCAGATGACGGCTTTCACCCCATTTCTTCAGGGCAAGGGCTACTAAATCTGTAAATATCTGTCAACTCTTGTAATTATCTGAGAACGTATCTATGGTCGCTTCCGGCGCCGGGAAAGGCGTTTTTGCGGCGAGTTGGGGAGCTTGTCGCGCCGGCAGGCAAATATGCGGCCGGCGTCAAACGGGAGGATATCGATGCGCGATGAAATACTGTCTCGCGGCGTGACACGACGCGCCGTTCTTGGCGGAATGGCCGGAGTGGCGGCCCTGTCTCTTGCCGGTCGGGCGGCAGCGGCAGCCGGCGGCGAAGCCCCGGCACTCGCCGAACTCGTCAAGGGTGGCAAGCTGCCACCGCTTGCCGATCGGCTGCCGAAAAAGCCGATGGTGGTCACCCCCTTCGAAAAGGTTGGCACCTATGGCGGCACGTTGCGGCGCGGTCTGCGCGGCTCGTCCGACCATAACGGCATCCTGCGCATGGTGGGCAATCAGAGCCTGGTGCGCTGGAACATGGAATTCACCAAGGTCCTGCCCAACCTCGCCGAGCGCTGGGAGGTCAACGACGACGCCTCGCAATTCACCTTCCATCTCATAGAAGGTGCGCGCTGGTCGGACGGCCATCCATTCACGGCCGACGATATCGTCTTCGCCATCGAGGACTGCGTGAAGAACAGCGAACTTTACAGCGCCACGCCGGCGCAGCTTTCGGTGGCCGGCAAGGCGGTCAATGTCGAGAAGATCGACGATTTCACGGTGAAATTCACCTTCGCCGCAGCCAACGCGCTCTATCTGGAGAATCTAGCCACACCGCTCGGGCAGCATCCGACGCTGTTTCCGAAGCATTATTGCAGCCAGTTCCTGCCGAAATACAATTCCAACATCGCCGAGGACGTGAAGAAGGCCGGCGTCAGCAGTTGGCCGGAGCTTTTCCGTGCACGCTGCGGCGATATCGAGATCCCGTCACGCTGGGGCAATCCCGACAAGCCGACGCTCGATCCATGGGTCATCAAGGAGCCCTATAGCGGCGGCGCGACGCGCGTCGTCATGACCCGCAATCCGTATTTCTGGCAGGTCGACACCGAGGGCAACCAGCTTCCCTATATCGATGAGCTCAACTTCAGCATTTCGCAGGATGTCGAATCGCTGATGCTGAACGTCATCTCCGGCAAGATCGACATTCAGGAGCGCCATATCAGCGTGCTGGCGAACAAGCCGACGCTCTCGCAGAACATGAAGAAAGGCGACTATCGCCTCCTGACGCTTGTGCCTTCCACCTCGCAGCAATGCCAGATCTATTTCAACATGACCCACAAAGATCCGGCCATGCGCAAGATGTTTGTGGACAAATCGGTGCGTCAGGCACTGTCGCTCGGCATCAACCGACAGGAAGTGATCGACATCGTCTATTTCGGTCAGAGCCAAGGCTATCAGGCCGGGCCGCGCCCGGAACATCCGTGGTATCACGAAAAGCTCGCACGGCAGTTCACCGAATACGATCCCGACAAGGCTGGCGCCTTGCTGGACAAAGCGGGCTACGACAAGAAGGACGCCAACGGCTTCCGCCTCAGGCCGGACGGACAGAAAGTCTTCTTCGCCGTCGACGTCATCCCCACGCTCTATCCCGACCTCGTCGACGCGCTGGAGCTGGTCAAGGCACATTGGGCGCAGATCGGCGTCGACATGAAGGTCAACACGATCGAGCGCGCGCTCTATTACACGCGCGGCGACGACAATGCCCATGACGCGCAGGTCTGGCCAGGCCCCGGAGGCCTCGATCCGATGCTCGACCCGCGTGACTTCTTCGCCTTCCATCCGCAGGGCTCGCGCTATGCCATTCCCTGGGCCCTCTGGTACACCTCGAACGGCAAGAAGGGCGAGGAACCGCCGGAAAGCCAGAAGAAGCGCATGAAGCTCTTCGACGATGCCCGCTCCACAGCCGACCTCGACAAGCGCGGTGCGGTCATGAAACAGATCTTCGATATCGCCGCGGACGAATTCGAGACCGTCGGGCTTTGCCTTGCGGTCGGCGGCTTCGGCATCATCCGCAACAATCTGCGCAACGTCCCGGAAAAGGAACCGGACAGCTGGTCCTGGCCGAATCCGGGACCGGCGCTGCCGCAGCAATTCACCTTCACGAGCTGATCCAGCCGGTTCGGCGCCGCCCCATGGGCGGCGCTCCCCTCAAGCGCGCCGCTCTCGACGCGAGCGATGGGTCCTTCCCCTCCCACGCAAAGAGCGGCGTTCCCTACACGGATAAGGACGCTTCATGCTGGTCTTCATCTCCAAACGGCTTCTGTGGATGATCCCATCCCTTTTTGCCATCAGCTTCCTGGCCTTCGTGCTGATCCAGCTGCCGCCGGGCGATTATGTGACGACCTACATCGCTACCCTCGCCTCCTCGAACGAGGTCGTCGATCAGAACACGGCGGCGCAACTGCGCGAGCGCTTCGGCCTCGATCAGCCGATGATCATCCAATATCTCAAATGGATGTGGGGTATCCTGTCACGCGGCGATTTCGGCATCTCCTTCGAATGGCAGCAGCCGGTCTCGGGACTGATCTGGGAGCGCATGGCGCTGACGCTGGTGCTGGCGCTGGCAACATTGATCGCCACCTGGGCGATCGCCCTGCCGATCGGCGTCTATTCCGCCGTGAAGAAATATTCGATCGGCGATTATCTCTTCACCGCCTTCACCTTCCTTGGCCTCGCCATTCCCTCTTTCCTGCTGGCGCTGGTCTTGATGTACGTCGCGGCAGTCGAGTTCGGCCAGGATGTCGGCGGCCTGTTTTCCTCCGAATTCGAGACGGCGCCCTGGAGCATCGCCAAGATGGTCGACCTCCTGAAGCATCTGTGGCTGCCGGTCATCATCCTGGCCGTATCCTCGACCGCGAGCCTGATCCGCGTCATGCGCGCCAACATGCTCGACGAGCTGCCGAAGCCCTATGTCACCACGGCGCGGGCAAAGGGCCTCTCCGAGTTCCGCCTGCTGATGAAGTACCCGCTGCGCATCGCGCTCAACCCCTTCATCTCGACGATCGCCTGGCTGCTGCCGAACCTGATCTCCGGCTCCGTCGTCGTCGCCATCGTCCTCAATCTGCCGACGGCGGCGCCGCTGCTGCTGCAGGCGCTGATGGCGCAGGACATGTATCTCGCCGGTGCCTTCGTGCTGCTGATCTGCGCGCTGACGCTGATCGGCTCGCTGATCAGCGACATCCTGCTGGCGCTCGTCGACCCCCGAATCCGGTTGGAATAGGAGCCGCCCATGGCCGACATATCCGTCACAAACCTGCGTCCCGACCGCGCAGCCGTCGCCTCGCAATGGCAGCTCATCTGGTGGGCCTTCCGCCGCCACCGGCTTGCCATGGTGGCCCTCTTCGTCACGGTGGCGATGTATATCGTCGCCCTCGTCCCCGGCTTCTTCGCCATCAACGATCCATACCTGCAGAATGCGCGGGCAACCTTCCACCCGCCGCAAAGGCTGCATTTCATCGATACCGACAATGGCTTCTCCCTTGGCCTGCACTATTATCCACTGAAGCTGACGCGCGATCCGGAGACACTGGCGGCGATCTTCAAGGAGGATACGACGAAGCGGGTGGCCGTTACCCTCTTCGGCCGCGGCTACGAATATTCCGTGTTCGGGCTCTTCAACAGCAATATCCACCTGCTCACCTCGACCGATAAATCCACGCCGCTGCTGCTGTTCGGGGCCGACCGGCTCGGGCGCGACGTCTTCAGCCGCACGGTCCAGGGCGCGCAGGTCTCACTGTCGATCGGCCTCGTCGGCGTCTTCCTGTCGTTGCTGCTCGGCGTCGTGCTCGGCGGCATTTCGGGCTATTACGGCGGCCGGATCGACTTCTTCATGCAGCGTCTGATCGATTTCGTCCTGTCGCTGCCGACGATCCCGATCTGGCTCGCCATGGCCGCGGCTCTGCCGCAGGGCTGGCCCGCGACGCTGCAATATATGATGATCACCATCATCCTGTCCTTGACCGGCTGGGCGCAGCTCGCCCGCGTCGTCCGCGGCCGCTTCCTGTCGCTGCGCACCGAGGAATTCGTGGCCGCCGCCAGGCTCGACGGTGCACGCGAGAGCCGCATCATCTTCCGCCACATGCTGCCGAGCTTCGCCAGCCATATCATCGCCTCGATCACGCTCGCCGTGCCGGCGATGATCCTTGCCGAGACGTCGCTCTCCTTCCTGGGGCTTGGCCTGCAGCCGCCGACCATCTCCTGGGGCGTGCTCTTGCGCGAGGCGCAGAACATCCGCTCGATCGCGACCGCGCCTTGGCTCTTCCTGCCGGGCCTTGCAGTCGTCGTCGCCGTCATGGCGCTCAACCTTCTCGGCGATGGCCTGCGCGATGCGGCCGACCCCTACAACAAATGAGGCCGGCATGACCGATATCATTTCCATGACCGGCGGCAGGCCGCTCCTGCAGGTGAAGAACCTGACGGTCGACTTTCCCCTGCGCACGGGCATATTCCGGGCGGTCGATAACCTTTCCTTCGCCATCGAACCGGGCAAGACGCTCTGCGTCGTCGGAGAAAGCGGATCGGGCAAGTCGGTGACGGCGCGCTCGATCCTGCAGATCGTCGATGCGCCCGGACGTATTACCAACGGATCGATCGTCCTCAACGGTTCGGACGGAAGCTCCATCGATCTCGTCAGCCTCAATCCGCGCGGCCGCCAGATCCGCGCCATTCGTGGCCGCGACATCGCCATGATCTTCCAGGAGCCGATGGCGTCCCTTTCGCCTGTCCACACGGTCGGCGACCAGATCATGGAAGCGCTTCGCCTGCATACCAGGATGAGCAAGGTGCAGGCACGCGCCGAGGCGATCTCCCTGCTCGGACAGGTGGAAATCCCCTCGCCGGAAAAGGCCGTCGACCGCTACGCCTTCCAATATTCCGGCGGCATGCGCCAGCGCGCCATGATCGCCATGGCGCTCGCCTGCAAGCCGCAGCTCCTGATCGCCGACGAACCGACGACCGCGCTCGACGTCACCACGCAGGCGGAAATCCTCGACCTGATTGCCCGGCTACAGAAGGCCAACGGCATGGCGGTGCTCTTCATCACCCATGACATGGGCGTGGTGGCACAGATCGCCGACGACGTGCTCGTCATGCACAACGGCGTCGCCAAGGAATACGGCCCGGTCGAGCAAATATTCCATGCTCCGAAGGACGACTATACGCGCATGCTGATCGGCTCGGTCCTGAAACTGGAGAGCAAGGCCGAGATCAGGCTGGCGCGGCCGCCGCTCGATACGGCAGCCGCTCCTATTCTCGAGCTCCGCAACGTGTCGATGGCCTTCGGCGAGGTCAAGGCGCTCAACGATGTGTCGATTGCGCTGAGGCCGGGCGAGACGCTCGGTATCGTCGGTGAAAGCGGCTCCGGCAAGACGACGATGGGGCGATCCATCATGCGTCTCATCGATCCGAGCGGTGGCGAGATCCTGTATCGTCGCGCGGACGGCGACCTCATCGATCTGGCGACGGCCAAGGGGCCGGTTCTGGCGGCGGCGCGGCGCGAATTGCGCATGGTGTTCCAGGACCCCTTCGGCTCGCTCAACCCGCGCATGACTGTCTCGCAGATCATAGGCGAGCCGCTGCTCGTCAACGGCATCGCCAAGGGCCGTGCTCTGGATGAACGCGTCTGCCAGCTGATGGAACAGGTCGGCCTCGATCCGCGAGCGCGCGAGCGTTATCCGCATGCCTTTTCCGGCGGCCAGCGGCAGCGCATCGGCATCGCCCGCGCCATCACCCTCAAGCCGCGCATCATCGTCGCCGACGAGGCGACGTCGGCGCTCGATGTTTCCGTCCGTTCGCAGGTGCTCGATCTGCTGATGCGCCTGCAGGACGAACTCGGCCTCGCCTATATCTTCATCAGTCACGACATCGGCGTCATCCGCTACATGTGTGACCGCGTCGGCGTGATGTACAAGGGCCGCCTCGTCGAGGTGGGAGAGGCCGACAAGGTCTGCAACGCGCCGGAGCACGCCTATACCCAGGCTCTCCTCTCGACCATTCCGCGCCCCGACCCACGCGATCGGGATCGCTCGCGCCGCTTCCGCTACGTCGAACCGGACCTGTTGAAGAACGGAAGCGCGGCGCGATGAAAATCCGGCGACCATACGCGCCTTTTGCCCATATCGGCTCTTCGACACGCAAGCCGGCATTGGGCATTCCCATGTGCGGAGGCACCTCCCGCGCCGCACGCATATCAAGCAATGGAAGGACAGACAGATGAAGATTGACCGCATGCGGGTTTTCGTGACCCGCGACAAGGACCGCCCGCGCGTCATCGTCGCGCTCGATACGGATGACGGGCTGACTGGCTGGGGCGAGTGCTACAATCACGGCCCCGACAAGGCGCTGCCGCCCATTCTGGACTATCTCTACGGCTTCCTGTCCGGGCAGGACCCGACCCGCGTCGACTATCTGGTGAACCTGCTCATCCAGCAAAGCCGCTTCCCGCCCGGCGCGCTCGGCCTTTCCGCAATCTCGGCGCTCGACCATTGCCTGTGGGACCTTGCCGCCAAGGCCGCGAATGTCCCCGTCTACAAGCTGCTGGGCGGTGCCGTGCGTGACCGCATCAAGGTCTATGCCGGCGTCTATACCGCGCCGGATGCGCCGGCGGCCCGCGACGAGTTTGATCGGCTGAACGCCGAATGGGGCTTTAGCGCCTTCAAGCTCAGCCCCTGGCGCGTCGACATCCACGCCCATCGCTGGGGCAATGTCGTCAAGGCGTCGGCGGATTATTTCCGCTCGCTGCGCGAAACCGTGCGCGACGACTACGAGATCGCCTTCGATGCGCATGCGCAGATTTTCGAGCCCGTCGCCGCAAGACAGCTCGGCAATGCGCTGGCCCCCTACGATCCGCTGTTCTACGAAGAGCCGCTGCGGCCGGAAAACATCGATATGTGGGGAGATCTGAAGCAGGGGTTGAATTGCGTGCTGGCGACCGGCGAGTCGCTCTATAATCGCAACGAATTCCTGCGGCTCCTGCAGGTCAAGGGTGCCGACCTGATCCAGCCCGACATCTGCGTCGTCGGCGGCATCAGCGAAATGCGGCGCATTGCGACGCTGGCCGAAGCCTATTTCGTCGGCGTCGCGCCGCACAATCCGATGGGACCGCTGGCAACCGCCGTCAACGTCCATTTCTCGGCCGCCACCCAGAACTTCCGCATTCTCGAATACCGGCTGCCGAAGGGCCAGGCCTATGTCTATGGCGGCAACGATATCGAGAAGCGGCAGGGCGAAACGCGCTATGTCGTCGACCCCTATCTGCCGAAGGACGGCTATCTCGAGCTTCGTCCCGACCGGCCCGGCTGGGGCGTCGAGATGGATGAAAAGGCCATGGAAGAGGAAGGCTACATTCACTGGCAGCGCCGCGTTCCCAAGCGTCCCGACGGCTCCTACGCCTTCGCCTGATGAACAGAAAGGGCCGGCATGTGGCCTTCATCACACATCCCGGCCCCTTTGCGATAAGATCGCGCTGTAAAGATTGCATTTAGTCTTTTTTGGTAATTGTCCGTTAGCAATTCAAGCTGGTGAACTTTCAGCGGCATGGAACGCTGTCGATTCTTGTTTTGCGTGCGGGCTCCTATGCGTCTATCGGCTGTGTCAGCAACTTTTCTCGCCTCCCTGGTCCTCTCGGGCTGCAGCACCAGTTCCGGTGCCGACGAGATCGCAAGCGGGCTGCCGTCGCGCGAGACGACCAGCTCCATTTCCAATGGCCCCGTACCCGCCGTCAGCATCGGCGACGTGATTGCCCAGGCGGAACGGCAGCAGGATATGTCGGTCACCACGGCGCCCCGGCCGCAGGCATTCGTGCCCATCACCAAGACCACCGGCATGCCGCTGCCGACGGAGCGCCCGGTCGCCATGCTCATGCCGACCAACCCAAGCGTCGGCGCCATGCCGCGGGAACGCTCGCAGGTCTATAGCCGACGGTTCCGCGATGCCAAGCCGATCAATTTCGGCCGCGCCTCCTCGCCCAGAAATCTTGCCGTTCACGGCGTCGACGTCTCGCGCTGGCAGGGCGACATCGACTGGCAGACACTGCGCACGCAGGGTGCCAACTTCGTCTATATCAAGGCAACCGATGGCGGCGATCATCTCGATCCGATGTTCAAGCAGAACTGGCGCGGCGCCAAGGAAGCCGGGCTGAAGCACGGCGCCTATCATTTCTTCTATTGGTGCAGAACGGGCGCCGAACAGGCAGACTGGTTCATCCGCAACGTTCCAAAGGAAGCAGGCGCGCTGCCGCCGGTCATCGATGTCGAATGGAACGGGGAATCGAGCTGCAAGCAGCGCGTCTCCCGCGCGCGGGTGCTCGAAAAGATGCAGGCTTTCATGGACAAGCTGGAACGCCACTACGGCCAGCGTCCGATCATCTACACCGCGCCGGATTTCTATCGCGACAATCTGAGGGGCGAGTTCCTCAACTACCACTTCTGGCTCCGCGCGGTTGCCGAGCATCCCATGAAGGTCTATCCGGGACGCAAATGGCTCTTCTGGCAATATTCCGGGTCCGGCCTGTCGCAAGGCGTGGAGGGCCGCATCGATCTCAATGCCTTCCATGGCAGCGAGGACGAATGGCACGATTGGGTCGCGTCGAACTGAGTTGGGCCATCACCGCCTGCAGCGGGCGAATGCGATGCGATCGTCCAGCTGTCGCAAATATTGACATATTCTGCTACACATTCCATGAATTATGGAAAAGGAAGGATATGCAATGGCATCGGAAAGCATTCATGTCCGGGTTGGCGGACCGCTTCAGGCGCATATCCAGCAGCAAATCGGCGAGAACGGCCTTTACGAGAATGCCAGTGAGTACATCCGGGCGCTCATCCGTAAGGATCTTGAGGGCCAGGATGAGGCTTGGGCGTGGCTGCGCAGGCAGTTGGAACCGGCCCTTCGGGCGGACGAGAGCGAGTTCAAGACAGTTTCAGCTGACGACGTGATCCGACGGAACCAGAATCAAAGCCGCTGAACATGGCCGGATATCTCTTTTATCCGACCGCGGATGCTGCCCAGGATCGCATCTGGAAGGATACGGTTGCGACCTGGGGCGAGCAGCAAGCTGTAAACTATATTCGCGGTCTGCACGCCCATTTGCAAAAACTCTCCGAAACCCGCGCCCTTTGGCGCCGGTTGCCAGGCACTCTCATCATCCCTGCCGACCTCCGACTTGAGGCCTATTTCAGCCGCTACGAGCGGCATTACGTGTTTTTCCGGATACTTCCGAGCGGCAAGATCGGCATCATGAGCCTCCTGCATGATCGAATGGACCTACCCGTTCGGCTTGCAGAAGATCTAAGCTCACTCGCGTCGCGCCCAATTGACGAATAGTCTCCAACGGACCCCACTTCTCATTCGGCCTCCAACGACGGCGGGCACGCGCTAGTATCACCCTCCCAAATAACCGCCCTAATACTGCGTAAAATCCCCCGTCTCCGACTGCAGCAACGTCAGTGGATAGCGGGCGGGATGATGGACGAGTGCCGTCATGTTGACGGGCCTGTTGCGATCGTCGAAGGCGATCTGGTCGACGGTCAGGACGGCGGCCGGCGGCGACAGCTCCAGGATCTCAGCCTCTTCGTCGGTGGCGATACGGGCGCTGAGCGTCGTCTGACCGCGCTTCGGATAGATCCCGTAGCGCTCGCGCAGCTCCTCATAAAGCGAGCGGTTGGCGACGCCCCAGTCGAGGTCGAGAAGCCCGGCGACTCGGGCGGCCGGAATCCAGTCTGTCTGGATGACCGCCGGTATATTATCGAGCAGGCGAAGTCTGGACAGCACGATGACCTCGGCGCCGGGCGCGAGAAACAGCGGCCGGCTGATATCGAGCGGCGCGCGCACGATGCTGGCTTCGATCAGCCGGTGGCCGGGATTGCGGCCATTGGCCAGCGCGGTGCTGGTAAAGCTCTTCAAGACCTGCAGCTCGAAGCCGCTGCCGCGCTCGGTGACGTAGAGCCCCTTGCCCGGCTGGCTCTGGACGACGCCCTGCTGGATCAGCTCGCGGATCGCATGACGAACGGTGATGCGGCTGACATCGTAGAGGTCGACGAGTTCCCGCTCGGATGGCAGCTTGCCGCGTAGCGGAAGCTTGCCGTCGCGGATGGAGGCCAGCAAGGCTTCATAGACTTGCTTGTGCAGCGGGCGCGGATCGCCTCGATCAACCATTGCCTGTGTTTCAATCAATGTGTCCCTGCTCTGGCGTGTATTCAACTGCCGCTTCCCTCACGACCTCATCCGGGTCTTCACCATCATTGACGCAAATCTCTTGAAAGTCCATGTTGACATGACTGGTCATAACCAGTCCTATTGTCTTCAAGGAACCGAAGAGTTCCGTCCGATGCCGAAGCACTATCACAATCAAGGGAACACTTCATGTTTAAGAAAAGTATTGCCGCCCTCTCGCTCCTGGCCGGTCTCTGGACGGTCTCGGCCCATGCCGAGACGATTTCCGTCTTCTGCGCCCCGACGGAGTTCGAACTGTGCACCAACGTCGCCAATGCCTGGAAGGAAAAGACGGGCAATGAGGCAAAGATCAACAAGATGCCGGCCCTGCTGGACGATGCGATCCCGCTTTACCAACAGTTGCTTGCCGCGAAATCGAAAGACATCGACGTCCTGTTTCTCGACGTCATCTGGCTTGGCATGTTCAAGAGCAACCTGCTCGACCTCAAGACGCTGATCCCGCAGGCCGATCAGGACAAGCATTTTGCCTCGACGCTCAATGCCGCCAAGCTCAACGGCAATCTTATCGCCATGCCCGCCTATATGGACGTCGGGCTGATGTTCTATCGCAAGGACCTGCTGGAGAAATACGGCAAGCAGCCACCCAAGACCTGGGACGAACTGGCGGCCACCGCCAAGGAGATTCAGGACAAGGAACGCGCCGCCGGCAAGGGCGACATGTGGGGTTACGTCTGGCAGGCCAAGAGCTATGAGGGCCTGACCTGCGACGCGATCGAAGTCGTTGCCTCCAATGGCGGCGGCACGATCATTTCCGACGATGGCAAGGTGACGATCGACAATCCGCAGGCCGCCGAAGCGATCGGCAAGGCCAAGGGCTGGATCGGCTCGATCAGCCCCGAGGGCGTGCTGAACTATGACGAGGAAGCCTCGCGGGCGATCTTCGAATCCGGCAATGCGGTCTTCCACCGCAACTGGCCCTATGTCTGGGGAACCTCGCACCAGACGGGCAGCGCCATCGTCGACAAGGTTGGCGTCATGCCACTGCCGGTTGGCAAGGAAGGACAGAAGTCGAGCGGCTGCCTGGGGCCGATGTATTACGGCGTGTCGAAATACAGCGCCAAGCCGCAGGTTGCCGCCGATTTCGTCAACTTCATCACCGGACCGGAGATGCAGAAGATGCGGGCGATCCAGGCCGCGGTCAATCCGTCCATTCCGGCGCTCTATAGCGATCCGGAGATCCTGGCGAAGATCCCGTTCCTGAAAGACAATCAGCAGGCCTTTGCCGACAGCGCCGTGCGCCCCTCCGGCTATACCGGCACCAGCTACAACCGCGTCTCGCAGGCCTTTTATCGCTCTGTCCACGACATGCTTTCGGGCGGCACCGATATCAAGTCGGGTCTGACCTCGCTTGCCGGACGGCTGGAAAAGCTCAAGGAAAGCCGCTGACGAGGCCTTGAACGCCGGCGGGGACCACTCCGCCGGCTCGCGCCGCTGTCTCGCCGCCGCTCAAAGAGGCGGCGAGCCTCCTGTTGTCCTAGGCCCGGGTGTAAAATGGCATCGGTTTCGCTCGAATCCGTTTCGAAAAGCTTTGGTACGCATACCGTCATTCAAGACGTCAATCTTCAGATCAACGATGGCGAATTCGTCGTCTTCGTCGGCCCCTCCGGCTGCGGCAAGTCGACCCTCCTGCGCATCGTCGCCGGTCTGATCTCGGCTTCCAAAGGCATCGTTAGCATCGGAGGCGACGATGTCACCGATGTGCCGGCCTCGCAACGCGGTGTGGCCTTCGTCTTCCAGTCCTATGCGCTTTATCCGCATATGAGCGTGGCCCGCAACATCGGTTTTGCCCTCGAAACGCTGGGGCTGAAGCGCGACGCGATCGCCCAGAAGGTCTCCGCCGTCGCGCGCATGCTCAAGGTCGACCATTTGCTCGAGCGCCGTCCCAGGGAATTGTCCGGCGGTCAGCGCCAGCGCGTGGCGATCGGTCGGGCTCTGGTGCGTCAGCCGGAGATATTCTTGTTCGACGAGCCGCTGTCGAATCTCGATTCGGACCTGCGCATGGAGATGCGCATGGAGATCGCCAAGCTGCACGACGATCTCAAGACCACCATGATCTACGTGACGCACGATCAGTCCGAAGCCATGACTCTAGCCGACCGGATCGTCGTCCTCAATCACGGCCGCATCGAACAGGTTGGAACGCCGAAGCAGCTCTATCACGCACCGGACAATCGCTTCGTGGCGGGTTTCATCGGCAGCCCGCGTATGAACTTCGTGCCCGTCACCATGCGCCAGGCCGCCGGCGCCGGCCGCATCGAGGGTCCGGGCGGCCTCTCCTTGAGCGCCTCGATGCAAACCTCCTCCGAGCCTGTCGCCGAGATCGGCATTCGTCCGGAGGCGCTGCGCCTAGTGGCGGCGGACAAGGGCCGCATCACCTGCACGCTGGAGCGCATCGAGGATCTCGGCCATGAGCATTTCGGCTATTGCCGCATCGCCGACGACGTGATCTGGGTGATCCGGCTCGCAACGGCGCCGGAACACGATCTCATCGGCACGCGCGTGGGCCTCGATTTTTCGGAAGCCGCCGTCTTCGTCTTCGATGCCAATGGCAAACGCCTGACCGTAAACCATCCCTCCGTCGTCAAGGCAATCGAGGGGACGGGTCGATGAGCGCGCGACTTGCCCGCCGAGATCACAGGGCCGCATGGCTTTTTCTCATTCCCATCATCGCGGTGATGCTGGCGGTGGCCCTCTGGCCACTCGCCCGCACCTTCTTCTTTGCCTTCACCGACGCCTATCTCGACAATCCCACCGCCTATTCCATGGTCGGTATCGGTAATTTCATCGAGGTCATCCAGGATCCCGGCTGGTGGATCGCGGTCAAGAATACCCTCATCTTCACGGTGATTTCCGTCGCGATCGAAACGGTTCTCGGCCTTGCGATCGCGCTTCTCGTCAACCAGGCAATCCCCGGCCGGGGGCTTGCACGCGCCGCCATTCTCGTTCCCTGGGCCATTCCCGTGGTGGTTTCCACCAAGATCTGGGAATGGATGCTCAACGACCAGTTCGGCGTCATCAACAAGATCCTGATCGAACTCGGCCTGATCGACCATGGTGTCGCCTGGACGGCGAACAGCTCGCTGATCATGGGGGTCGTCATCTTCGTCGACGTGTGGATGACCACGCCCTTCATGGTGCTTCTGATCCTTGCCGGCCTGCAGCTCATCTCCGCGGAGATTTTCGAGGCCGCCGAAGTGGATGGCATCCCGGCTTGGAAGCGCTTCTGGTCGATCACCCTGCCGATGCTGCGGCCGGCCATCGGCGTGGCCGTGCTGTTTCGCGTGCTCGACGCGCTTCGCATGTTCGACCTCGCCTATGTCATGGCCGCCAGCAACGAGAATGTCATGACGGTATCGATCTACGCCCGCGACAGGCTGATCAGCTTCCAGGAACTCGGCATCGGCTCGGCCGCTTCGACCTGGGTTTTCCTGCTGGTCGCGCTGGTCGCAATCATCATCATCGGGGTGCTTCGCCTCGACCGGGCAGCGGGGCATTGACGCCGATGGCAGACGCAATCATTCAAAGACCAAGACGCAAATCGGCGTCCTATTACCGGCTCAGGCGGCGGCTCATCCAGGGCTTGCAGGGCGGCGCACTTCTGCTCGTGCTCGCCTATACGCTCTTTCCCTATTACTGGGCCTTCGTCTCCTCGACCAAGCAGGGTGCTGCCCTCTATCGGTCGGCGCTGCTGCCGGCCCTCGATTTTACCTATTATCGGCAATTGCTCGACAATCCGGTGTTCATGGGCTCGTTGCTCAACTCCGCCTATGTCGCCACGGCGACGACGCTGCTGTCGCTCGTCATCGGTCTCAGCGCCGCCTATGCGCTCGGCCGCATCGATTTTCCGCAGCGGCGGGCGGTGCTGATGATCGTGCTGATGGTGTCGATCTTTCCGCAGGTCGTGGTGCTGTCGGGCATGTTCGAACTGATCAACTGGATGGGGCTCTTCAACCGCCCGAGCGCGCTGGTCCTCACCTATCTGCTGTCGACCGTGCCGTTCACCACCTGGATTCTCACCACCTTCATCCGCGAGTTTCCGCGCGAGCTCGAGGAGGCGGCGATCATCGACGGCTGCTCGCATTTCCGCATCCTGATGAAGATCCTGCTGCCGCTGATGGGGCCGTCGCTCGCCAGCACCGGCATCCTTGCCTTCATCCTGGCCTGGAACGAATTCCTCTTCGCCCTCACCTTCATCCTCACCGACGAGAACCGCACCGTCCCGGTCGCCATCGGCCTGATTGCCGGCAACAGCCGCTACGAATATCCTTTCGGGCAGATCATGGCCGCTTCCATCACCGTGACGCTACCGCTCATCCTCGTGGTCCTGCTCTTCCAGAGACGGATCGTCGCCGGCCTGACGGCGGGCGCAGTGAAAGGGTGACGAGACAAGGACATATCCATGGACATGCTTGTGAGACTCTACGATCTGAAGCCGGACCCAGCTCTCCAGAAGCGCATGGACGGCGAAGGGATCGTCATCCGCCGGGTGCTGGCGCCCGAACTCAAGGCGCTGACCGCCTGGATCGAACCGCTGTTCGGCGCCGGCTGGGCGGCGGAGGCCACAGTGGCCACCATGCGCCAGCCGCCCTCCTGCTTCATTGCCGTCAAGGATGATGCCCTCATCGGCTTCGCATGCCATGAGGCGACCGCCAAGGGCTTCTTCGGCCCGACGGGCGTCGATCCCGTCATGCGCGGCAAGGGTGTCGGCCATGCCCTGCTGCTGACCACGCTTCTGGACATGCACGCCCAGGGCTATGCCTATGGCGTCATCGGCGGTGCCGGCCCGATGGAATTCTATCGCCGTAGCGTCGGCGCCATCCCCATCGAAGGCTCCGTGCCCGGCATTTATCGCGGCATGCTGCCGCTCGCCAATCCAAGCGAAGTGTCGGAGTCCGGCTGACGCCACCAAAACAGTAAATGCAAACGCCGCCTGGACATCTCTCATCCAGGCGGCGTTTTTTCATTGACACCAAAGCCGGAGGCGAATGGCTCCGCTTAGCTTCTCGGCTTCAGGTTTTCGGCATCATAGAGCGGCTTGTAGCCGATGCCGGCGACTTCGACCGGATAGGCCTCGTTGAAATACTCGACCTGCAGCTTGCGGCCTTCCTGGCAATATTCCCAGGGCAGATAGGCCAGTGCGATATTCTTGCCGATGGTCGGACCGAAGGCGATGGAGGTCGTGTAAGACCGGCGGCCGAGTTCATCGACAAGCACCTTGCCGGTTTCCGGATCGATAACAGGCAGATTGCCGACCGGATAACGCTTGACGCCTTGGCTGTCCGTATTCTCCGTCATGACCAGCGTGCAGAGCATGGCCGGCTGATGATCGCGGGCCTTGTACTCCAGATGCTTCGCCTTGCCGCGGAAGTCGGCTTCCTTGACCTTCGGACGGGCGAGATCGGCTTCGATCAGGTTGTACTGGGTCAGAAGGTCGGCATTCTGCAGGCGCAGGCTCTTTTCCATGCGACGTGAATTCGCATAGGTCTCGACGCCGAAGGCCATCACGCCGGTGGAGCGCAGCGCATCCCAGACGGCAAGGCCGTCCTCGTATTTCATGTGCAGTTCCCAGCCCTGCTCACCGACATAGGAGATGCGGAAGGCGGTCACCGGCTTGCCGCCGATCTCGATCTGCTTGATCGCCGCGAAGGGGAAGTTTTCCGCATCGAGCCCCGCCGGATCGGCGACGACTTTCTTCAGCGTTTCGCGGGCGTTCGGACCCCAGATGCCGATGGTGATGAACTTCTCGGTCACGTCGGTGATGGTGACGTCGAGACCACGGTCCTGGGCGACGCGACGCATATAATGGAAGTCGCGCGGTCCGGCATCGGCACCGTTGATCAGCCGGCAGCGATCGGCCATGCGAATGACAGTAAAGTCGGCCCGCACCATGCCCTCGTCGTCGAGGAAGTGGGTGTAGATGCCCTTGCCGATATTGCCGTCGCCGCCGATCTTTGCCGCGCACAGCCACTCCAGCAGCTCGACATGATCAGGGCCTTCAAGGTCGACCATGTGGAAATGCGAGAGATTGACGATGCCGCAATCCTCGCTCATCGCCAGATGTTCGGCATTGGAGACGCGCCAAAAATGGCGGCTGTCCCACTCGTTCTCGCGCACCGGCACGCGATCGCCGTACTTCTCCAGCAGATGCTCGTTCGCGGCATAACCATGCGCGCGCTCCCAGCCGCCGAGCTCCATGAAATAGCCGCCGAGCTCCTTCTCGCGTTCGTAGAACGGCGAGCGCTTGACGTTGCGGCCCGAGGCGTAGGGTTCGCGCGTGTGCACGGCCGGGAAATAGATCTTCTGGGCAGCTTCGAAGCAGCGGCCCTCGATGAACTCTTCCGTCAGCTGGTGCGGATAGAAGCGCGCATAGTCGATCGAGTTGTGGTCGATCTCGGTGCGTCCGTCGGTCATCCAGTCGGCGATGAGCTTGCCGTAGCCCGGACCGTCCTTCACCCAGATGGCGACGCAGTACCAGAGGCCGCGCACCTTCTGGCTTTCGCCGCAGGACGGGCCGCCGGCGGCGGAAACCTGCAGCAGGCCGTTAAAGGAATGGCCCTCGTTGTAGCCAAGTTCGCCGAGGATCGGCGTCAGCTCCATGGCGCGCTCGAGCGGCTCGATGATCTGTTCCATCTCGAGGTCGCGTTGCGAGGGCGACAGGCGGGCTTCATGCTTTTCCAGAATGTCGCGCGGGTGGCAGAGGCGAGGATTGGTGGTCTCGTAATAGCCCCACTCGATCTGGCCGCCTTCCGTCGTCTTCGGATCGCCGGTGTCGCGCATATAGGCGGAATTGCCCTGGTCTCTCAGCAGCGGGAAGCCGATGTCCTTGCCCGTGCCTTCGAACTCGTTATAGGGACCGAAGAAGGTGAGCGGGTGATCGACCGGCATGACCGGCAGGTCCTCGCCGACCATCTCGGCGATCAGGCGGCCCCAGATGCCGGCGCAAACCACGACGTGGTCGGCCATGATCGTGCCGCGATGCGTGACCACGCCCTTGATGCGGCCACCCTCGACGATCAGCGACTGCGCCGGCGTATTGCCGTATACCTGCAGCTTGCCGGACTTTTCGGCGGCATCCACCAGCTTGCCGGCAACCGTCTGCGAGCGCGGAACGACGAGGCCGGCATCCGGATCGAACATGCCGCCCTGCACCTGATCCTCTTCGATCAGCGGGAACATTTCCTTGATCTCGGCGGGGGTGACGAGGCGGACATTGGTGCCGAAAGCCTTGCCGGAGGAAACCTTGCGCTTGATCTCTTCCATCCAGGTATCGTCACCCGTTCGCGCAACCTCGAGGCCGCCGATGCGGGCGTAGTGCCCCATCTTCTCGAAGAAATCGATCGAATACTGGGTGGTCCAGACCGAGAGATAATCGTGGCTGGTGGTATAACAGAAGTCGGAGGCATGCGCCGTCGAGCCGATATCGGTAGGGATACCGGATTTGTCGATACCGACGATATCGTCCCATCCGCGCTCGATCAGATGATGGGCGATCGATGCGCCTACGATACCGCCCAGGCCGACGATGACGACTTTGGCCTTTTGAGGAAACTCTGCCATTGCTTGCGACTCCACGCTTTGGATTTGCCGAGACATTACCCCGAGCAACTGCGACATCGGAGCTTTTCTGCGACATTATCAAAATGCATCACGACCAGCCCACAGGCAGCAAGAGATTTCCCCGTCGGATTGGGCATGGGCATCGCTTGCAAGCATACGCCGTCCGGATATCAGCGAAAGCCGACAAATGAATTGCCGTGTATCGGTGCCAGAGACGGCGCTACGGCAAGACGCAGCCTTAGTTCGGCGGCGTCGTCGCGGTAACGACCACGCAGATTTCGCTTCCGACATTGCGAAAACGATGAGGGAGCCGGCTTTCGAAGAAATAGGCTTCGCCCGGACCGAGAATCCGCGACTGGTAGCCTACGATGACTTCGAGCTTGCCGCGAATGACAAAGCCCGCCTCCTCGCCGGCGTGGCTCTGCATCATCTCTCCGGTGTCGGCGCCGACCTCATAGGTATCCTCGGTCATCTGCAGCGCGCGACGGCCGAGATTCCTACCCACCTGGCGGACTGTATGCTTGCCGAAGGATGCGACCGTCAGATCCTTGCGGGCGAAGAAGATCCGCCTCGGCCCGTCGATCGCGTCATCGATGAGAGCCGCAAGGGGTGCGCGCAGGCAGACGGCGATTTTCTGAAGGGCGGCAATCGTCGGGCTGATCTCGCCACGCTCGATCTTGCCGATAGTGGCAAGGCTGAGGCCGGCCTGCTCGCCAAGCTCGCCCTGGGTCATGTTCAACTGCTTGCGGATCGCGCGAATCCGGCCCGCGACGTCGATATTTTTTGTCATGCTCTGCGCCTTTGCGGACCCACTCCACTGTTCATATCGGCAAGCACATCGCGATGGGGATGGCGCATTCTTGCCCTGGAGATCGATTGGAAAGAAGGAGGAGAAGGGAATGATGAGAAGGACATCACGGCACGGATGTTCAGCGGATGTGACATGCCGGCATTTCGCCCGGCCAAGGCCGGCGGGCTGTTGAGCAGGCCGTGACGAAATTGCGAAGAGATGAAAAATTTCGTTTCCGGAACATGCGCCGCTCTCAATGATGCTGGGGCCATCGCGGACAGCGACGGCTTCCGCTCCCCGACCATTTGGCCGCCCTCCATGACCGGTCGAAGAAGCAGGCACGTCGATAGCATGCCGCCAATCGGGGAACCATCAGGTGTAGACCTGACAAGAATGCCCAAGCACATGACCCCTGGCGGGATACTCGGCTGGAAATGCTGGTCGCTTTCGCCCTTTGCGCGCAAACATGGGGCGGCGGTTCAGCCGCGCCTGCGACCTGCCTTAAAGCTTGATCAATTTGTTCCGGATCGCGTATCGCGCCAGATCGACCGCCGTGCGCAATTTCAGCTTCCTCATCGAGGAGGTCCGATGGGAATCGACGGTTTTGATGCTGACGCCCAGAAGCTCGGCAATCGTCTTGTTGGACTTTCCCTCCGCGACGAACTGCACCACTTCACGCTCTCTCGGCGTCAGGGAATCGGGATGATCGAACCTCTCTCCGCTTCCCTCGCTCTCGGCGATACTGTCCTGCACCTGTCGGGAAATATAGCTTTTGCCGCCGATCAGCGCCTCGACGCCGGCAAGAAGGCTGGCATCGTCCTCGGTCTTGAGCACATAGCCGCGTGCGCCCGCCTTCAGGATATCCCGCACAAGGCCATGATCCTCATACATCGTATAGACCAGAACGCCGAGCTTCGGCATCTCCCGGGATAGCCGTCGGGTTGCCTCGAGCCCATTGATGATCGGTAGACTATGATCGAGAATGATGATGTCGGCGCCATGCTCGAGAGAGAGCCGAATGGCGGCTTCCCCATCATCGGCCTCGGCGCAGACGCGCCAGTCCGGCCGGCGCGCAAGAGCGGCCCGTATACCGGCTCGAACGATCGGATGATCGTCCGCAATTACGATTTTCGGCATATGCCCAGTCATATTTTCGACTTTCAGCAGTATTTCAGCGCCCTACAGCGGCATCCGGGGCGGCTATGACCCATTCCTCAACGTCCGGTATCCGACGCGTCGTCAGCCTCGCTCACCGGAAAGCGGAGTTTGACAGTCGTACCCTTGCCTTCCTCGCTGACCAATTCGGCCTGACCGGCGCACCTCTCAATGAAATCAGCAACTTGGTTGAGCCCCAGACCATTGCCCGAACCGGGCCCTTTTGTCGTGAAGAAGGGATCGAATGCCTGCTTGCGCACATGTTCACTCATCCCTGTTCCCTCGTCGCGAATGGCGACCTCGGCCCAGGCGGGCCTGTTGTCCGCCTTCCGTTCGCCGACCAAACGAAGATCGATGAAGATCGCGCCGCCAGAAGGCATCGCATCGCGGGCGTTCAAAACCAGATTGACCATCGTCGCGCGAAATTGCGCGTCGTCGATGACGCATATGGCCCTGACATCCGCAAATGTCTTGACGATCGATATTCTCGGGCCTGCTGCCTGCTTCAGGATCGGCAGGACATCGGTGATCAGGCGCGCCAGATCCGTCGCCCCGGCCTGAAACTGCCTGTCACGAGCATAAGATAGCAGCTGATTGACCAGCTCGCGCCCCGAATCCAGCGATCCATCGAGTTCGTCGAGGACGCCGAGCGCCTCCGGCCGGTCGCTGACGGTCGGCCGCAACAGCAGGACAGACGAGCGAATAACCCTCAGCAGGTTGCCCAGATCATGCGCCACGCCGCCGGCAAAACGGCCGATCGATTCCAGCCGCTGCGTCCGCTCCAGCCGCTGTTGTGCCAGCTCCTCGCGACGGCGATACCGCCATGCCAGCCATTGCAGTATCACCAGCAACACCAGAAGTATTCCGGCGCCTGAAAGTTCTATCATGGCATGCGAGCGCCAGGGCTCCATGACGTCATGTTCGTTCAGGGTGGCAAGCATGACGAGCGGAGCACTCTCCAGCCGCTGGTAACCGACCACGCGCCGGACCCCGTCAATCGGGCTCTCGGACCACAAGACGCCGCGATTGCCCCGGGAAAGCAGGCTCTTGAACGGTTCCGCATCCGCAAAGGATTTGGCCACGACGCCCTCGTCTGTCGGAGAACGCGTCAGCAATATTCCGTCGGCGAGCAGGAGCGCGATCGTCCCGTCGCCGACCCACAGCTTCTGGTAGAACTCCTTAAAGTAACGCGGCTCCATTGCCGCGACGACGACGCCCGCGAAACGCCCGTCTTTTCCTTCGATGCGCCGGGTCAGGCTTATGAACCAGCGGTTGACCGATCGGCTCATCAGCGGCGGACCGATATGCAGAGCTGGCGAGCGATCGTCGACATGCGCCTTGAAATATTGCCGGTCGGCAAGGCTGACATGCGGCGTCGTGGGATAATCGGTGTCGTGGGTGATGAATCCGTCGGGTCCGATGACAAAGATCGCCCGGACATAGGGCAGCGTGCTCAACCGATTATGCAGTTCGGCCCGAAAATCGGCGTCGTTGTCGGGCAGCGACGGATTATCCGAAAGCTCCTTCACGATATCCTGGATATTCAGATCGATCGACTGCACCGTCCTGGCCGTTTGCTCGGACAGGACATGGACCAGATTGAAAACGGTTCTTTCGCCATCTTGTCGCGCCGCCCAATAGCTTCGCCACAGCTCCGCGGACAAAAGCCCAGCTATACACAATGCCAAGATCAATGTCGGCGCCGATTGTAGCACTCGGCGGCGGATCTTTGGCCATGTGGTTCCTCGTGCGTCGGACTCCAGGAAATACCCCTATAGCTATATCAAGGGAACCTTACGTATCGGGCTTAATCTCGGCAACATAAAAATCACGGCTACCGGCGCCGCCCCGATCCTCAGCGATACCGGCGGCAAGAATGGCGCTTGCATTCTTGCCGCTGAGCGGATCGAGATGGCTGGCGGGGGGAATCGCGGCCGCTGCCAATCGCCTCGATCAGGCCGCTTGCCTCTGCCCGCCATGACGCTGCGAAGGCGCATCGATACGGAACTGCCGCAAGAGCTTCATCAGCGTATCGGCCTCTTCGGCAAGTCCACGGCTGGCCTGCGTCGTTTCCTCGACCATGGCCGCGTTCTTCTGGGTCATCTGGTCCATGGCGTTGACGGAACCATTGACCTCCTGCAACGCGACAGCCTGGTCCTGGCTGGCGGTCGCGATGGTTTCGACATGCTTGCTGATCGCGATGATTTCCTCGCTGATCGAGGCAAGGACGCTACCGGTCTTCTGCACCAGCGCCGAGCCGGCGGTGACCTCTCCGGTCGATTTTTCGATCAGCCCCTTGATCTCGCGGGCGGCTCCAGCCGAGCGCTGGGCGAGATCGCGCACTTCCTGCGCGACGACTGCGAAACCCTTGCCCGCTTCGCCGGCGCGTGCGGCCTCGATGCCGGCGTTCAGGGCAAGCAGGTTCGTCTGGAAGGCGATATCGTCGATCACCTCGATGATCTGCTCGATCTGCTGCGATGCCTGCTCGATGCGCGACATGGCGGCAACCGCATCCCCGACGACGGTGCCGGAACCATCGGCGGTCTTCTTGGTCAGCGCGACGACGCCATTGGCCTCACGAGCCCGTTCGGCCGACGAACGGACGGTGACGGTGATTTCCTCCACCGCCGCGGCGGTTTCCTCGAGATTGGCCGCCTGTGCCTCGGTCCGCTTGGAGAGTTCATCGGCGGAGGAGCGCATCGCGCTGCTGTTGCGCTGGATGACGGTCGCGCTGTCGCGGATATGGGTCAGTGTATCCTGCAGACGGATGAGCGAGGCATTGAAATCGATGCGAAGCTGCTCGAGACGGCCGACAAAGGGCGTTTCGATGGTCAGCGAAACGTCGCCCTGCGCCAGGCGCCCGAGGCCGGCGGCAATCTGGCTGACGGCAAATTCGATCTGTCCGTCGAGAATGCGCTTGTCCTCGTCGTTGCGCGTGCGCTCGGCCTCGGCGAGCGTGCGCTGCTCGGCCGCACGCGTTTCCAGATCGAGGCGCGCGCGCGCACTGTCGCGGAATGCCTCCAGGGCGCGGCCGATTTCGCCGAACTCGTTTCTTTTCTCGACGCAGGGAATGACACCGTTGAAATTGCCCGCCGAAATCTCGTGAACCGTCTTCGTCAAGGCCTGCAACGGCCTTGTCGCGCGGCGGATGGCGACAAAGGCGAGAAGGCCGACCAACGCCATGACCGCGCCCCCGGCCGACAGCACGAGGAGCTGCAGGTGGTTCAGATGCGCGAAATAGACTTCCATCGGGATGCCGATGAACAGAATGCCCACATTGGCACCCGCGGCATTCTTGACCGGGAAATAGCCCGTCATGAAATTCCGTCCGAAGAGCTGCGCCGGACCATAGTAAGCCTCACCCTTGGCAAGCACGGGCTGGGCGGGGTGGTCGGCAGCAAGTTTGGTGCCGACCGCGCGGCTACCGTCCTGCTTCTTCACATTGGTCGAAACGCGAACATAATCGCCGTCCTGCTTTTCGAAAATCGTCGCAACACCGGCAATCGACTGTGCCACGCGGTCAACCAGATCATGGTCGGCGAAGGTGGGGATCTTCTCCTCGGTCACCGAAGCGAGATCGGTGTCCTTCAGCGCGATCTTCGCGGCCCCGTCGCCTCCCGCATAAAGGATCGCCATCGCGCGGCTGGCGTCCCTTGCGTCGGCAACGGCGCTATCCATCACGTAGCGGCTGAGATTGTAATAGGTCACAGCAACGATTGCGGCCGTACTGGCGGCGAGCAGACAGAGTGTGATCGCAACGACCTGACGCACGATGGATGTCGATAGAAAGCGCAGCATTAATATCCCCGGTAGATATGGCTTAGATTAGCATAGACAAAACTCATTAATACTTTGACTAAACCGGCAATTGTGAGGGCTTTCTAATGCAATGCGCGGGCTCTGCCGGCAAAACAGGCAGAAGACAAGCCGTCGCATGAAGGATAGTTCGCACGCGCGGTCGCAATCCCAACCGGCACGCCCAAGAGCAGGGGCTCAGCGATCGATGCGGGTCGACAATATGATCGACGACAGCGTCTTTTCCACGCCGTCGATCTCGCCGATCTTGTCGATCACCCGGTCGAGCTCGCTGATGGATGTGGCGGCGACCATGGCGATCATGTCGAAACTGCCGCTGACGGAATGCACCGAACTCACATTCTGGATCGCCTGCAATTGCTGGGTGACGCGGCCGAGCATCTTGGCTTTCAGGGTGATCAGCACATGCGCCTTCACCAGGCCGCTTTCATAGGCCTCCGACAACCGGACGCCATAGCCGGTGATGATGCCATCCCGCTCCAGACGCTCGATTTTTGTCTGCACCGTGGTACGCGACAATCCGAGCTTGCGCGCCAGCATGGCCGTTGACATGCGCGCATTCTCACCGAGCAGCAACAGCAATTGCCTGTCCTTGTCGGCCAACGTCATATTGATCACCTTGAACGTCGATTCGCTTAAAATAGCTTATCGGATCGATCGATCCGACACTATGAATTAACAGAAGCGTTCGGGATAAAGAAACCATAAAAATTTCTCGGATCGCTATAGGGGACTTCATATGCGAGACATCGTCGTCATCGGCGCAGGCAAAATCGGCTCCACCATCGCGCGCATGCTCGTGCATTCGGGCGACTACCGCGTGACCGTCGCGGACCGCAGCGCGGAGCTGCTGCGCCAGCTCGAAACCGGTCCGGCGCTTTCGGTTGCCCACATCGATATCACGGACGCGACGGCGCTCGCCTCGCTTCTTGCCGGCAAATTCGCGGTTCTGAGCGCTGCCCCTTTCCATCTGACCGTGCCGATCGCTACCGCGGCGGTCGCCGCCGGCGCCCATTACCTCGATCTGACCGAGGACGTTCAGTCGACCCGCAAAGTCAAGGCGATCGCGGAGACCGCGAAGACTGCCGTCATCCCGCAATGCGGCCTGGCCCCCGGCTTCATCTCGATCGTCGCCAGCGATCTCGCCAGCCGCTTCGACACGCTCGACAGCGTGCGCATGCGTGTCGGCGCCCTGCCCCAATTCCCGTCCAATGCCCTGAACTACAATCTCACCTGGAGCACGGACGGCATCATCAACGAATATATCGAGCCGTGCGAGGCCATCGTGAACGGCCAGATCACGGAAGTTCCGGCGATGGAAGAGCGCGAGGAATTCTCGCTCGACGGCGTCACCTACGAAGCCTTCAACACCTCCGGCGGCCTCGGCACGCTGTGCGAAACGCTGGAAGGCAAGGTCAAGACGCTGAACTACCGGACGATCCGCTATCCCGGACACGCGGCGATCATGAAGGCGCTCCTGAACGATCTCGGCCTGCGCCACCGCCGCGAGGTGCTGAAGGACATTCTGGAGCATGCCCTGCCCTCGACGCTGCAGGATGTCGTGATCATCTTCGTGACGGTCTGCGGACGCCGGAACGGACAGTTGGTGCAGGAAACCTATGCAAACAAGGTCTACAGCGCCAAGATCGCCGGACGCACCATGAGTGCCATCCAGATCACCACGGCATCGAGCATCTGCGCGGTTCTCGATCTTCTCTCCAAGGGCGAGATATCGGCGACGGGCTTCGTCAAACAGGAGGAGATCAAGCTCGACCTCTTCCTGAACAGCCGCTTCGGCCGCCACTATGAGCAGGAGCGGGTTCTGCTGGCAAGCTGACGCTATCCGTCGCCGCCTCGGGCGTCAGCCGAAATCCTTGTGCTTCATGCTCAGCCGCTTCAGCTTTTCATTGAACGTCCTGTGCGGCACCTGCAAGCGTTCGGCGGCAAGGCTCGCTTTGCCGCCGGCCGCGTTCAGGGCCTGTTCGATGATCTGAAGTTCAAACTGATCGACAAGCTCGGACAGGGGACGGTCGTCCATCGGCGGATGGTCCTGCCGGCCGGCGTCCGGCTGCCAGTCCAGCCCCAGGGCGCGGCGTTCGGCCAGAAGCTTGAGCTGCCGCACGTTGCCGGGCCAGCCATAGCCGAGGATGAAGCGGGTTTCCTCGGATGTCAGAGGCTGGACGCTGCGCTCCAGACGCTTTGCCATGGATTGCGCGAAATGCTCGAACAGCAGCAGCGCGTCGTGGCTACGCTCGCGCAAGGGCGGAATGTCGATCTCGGCTGCCACCAGCCGATAGTATAGATCCTCGCGAAACTGCCCCTGCGAGGCGCGCTCGCGCAGATCCTCCTTCGTCGCCGACAGCAGCCTTATGTCCACGGGGATTTCCTTGTTCGATCCCAGCCGGGTGATCCTGCGCTCCTGCAGAACGCGCAACAGCTTTGCCTGCGCGGATAAAGGCATGCTTTCGATTTCATCCAGGAAGATCGTACCGCCATTGGCGAATTCGAACTTGCCGATGCGTGTGCCCGACGCCCCAGTAAATGCCCCGTTCTCATGGCCGAAGAGCTCGCTTTCGACGATATCGAGAGGCAGCGCCGCGCAATTGATCGCGACATAGGGGCCGGACTGGCGCGGGCTGCATTCATGCAGCAGCCGGGCGACCACTTCCTTGCCGGCGCCGGTCTCCCCCTTGATGAGCACATCGACAGGATAGGAGGCGAGCTGCTCTATTGCCGCCTTCAGCCGGACAGCCGCCTGATCGGCGCCGAGCAACTGCCGCTCGATCCTTGCCCGCGTCGCATTGCCCTGTTCCAGCGAGACGAGCCGCCGGCGCAGCCGCGTCTGTTCCAACGCATTCTGCAGCGTGCCGATCAGCTGTTCCGGCACATAGGGCTTGGTCAGGAAATTGAATGCCCCGGCCTGAATGGCCGCGACCGCCATCGGAACGTCGCCGTGGCCGCTGAGGATGATCACCGGCAAATCCGGCCAGCTCTTCCGCACGATCGCAAGCAGTTCGAGACCGGACATGCCCGGCATGCGCACATCCGAGATCACCAGATCGACCGTTGTGGTGCGCAAAATGCGGAGCGCCTCGTTGCCGTCCTTGGCCTGGATCACCTCCAGTTCGTTGAGCGAAAGCCATTGGGCGAGCGAGCGGCGCAGCGCCGCGTCGTCCTCGATCAGCAAAATGACCGGAAGGGTCTCCGTCATCCCTCACTCCTTTCGCGGCGACGCGATACGCTGCTGCCGTTCTGCCTCAGGCGCAGGACGAAGCTGGCGCCACCCAGCGGTGACCGGTCGAAGGACAATGAGCCCCCGTGATCGTTGGCAATGCGGTGCGCCGTCGCCAGGCCGAGACCGAGGCCTTCGCCCGGCAGTTTGGTCGTATAGAAAGGCTCGAACAGTTGTGTTCCCATCTCGGCGGCAATCCCCGGACCGTTGTCGTCAACGGTAATCATGCACCACGCCCCGTCCGCCCGTCCGCTGACATGAATGGCCGGGTCCTTCCGGTGTCTTACAGCATCGACCGCATTGGTGAGAAGATTGAGGACCACCTGCTCCAGTTGCGCGGCACTGCCCTGCACCTTGAGCCGGGCATCGATATCCTGCGACACGTTGATGCCGAGATCGGAAAACCGAAACTTCAGCAGTTTCAGCGTGCGCTTGACGATCGCGCCGAGATCGACATCGACGAATTCGTCGTCGCTGCGGCGTGCCAGCCGCTTCAACTGGCCGGTCAGATCGGAAATGCGGCCGACGACCTCGTTCATCGTGTCGATATTTTCCTCGATCGGCTCATATTGCTTGCGCTTCAAGAGCAGCCGCGTGGAGGCGATATAGGTCGACAAGGCCGCCAGGGGCTGGTTGATCTCGTGGGCAAGACCGGCGAAGGCCTGGCCGATCAGGGCCAGTTTCTCTGCCTGCGAGAGATTGCTGCGGGTGACGCTCAGCTGCCGTTCAGCCTCCTTGCGCTCGGCGATTTCCCGCTCGAGCAGGTCATGGCTGAGCTTCAATTGCTGGGTGCGTTCGGCAACGCGATGTTCGAGCTGCTCGAAGGCCCGCCTTGCCGCCAGACGGCCGCGGCGCCTCTGCACCGCGATGGTGATGCCGGCGAGCACAAGCAGGCCGGCCAGCGCCGTGGCGACGGCGACAATATCGTCCTGCCGCCTGATGTCGGCGAGATCGGCGAAATAGATCAGCGTCCAGCCCTTCTCACCGAACGGTGCCTTGACCTGCAGGCGCTGCTCCGACGCCCCGTCATTTCCGACCGTCGCCAGATCGAAGCCCGAGGATTGAACGACGCGGATCTTCGGTGCCAGCGCCGCGTCGCCATAGCGGCGCTCCTGCTTCAGCTGCGCCAATGCCGTCGGCGAGATCGGTACGGTTGCCGTATAGCGCCAATCCGGTCGCGAGGAGAGGAAAATGATACCCTCGCTATCCGTCATGGCGACCTCTTCGCCGGCATCGTGCCACTGCTTTTCGACCGGCAGCAGGTCGATCTTGACGATGGAAACACCCACCACCCTGTCGTCGACCTTGATCGGTACGGAGAGGAAATAGCCCGGCTGCCCCGTGGTCGCGCCGATCGCGTAATAGCCGCCATTGCCATTGGCCATGGCATCGCGGAAATAGGGCCGGTAGCTATAGTCATGGCCGACGAAACTGTCGGGCGTGTCGTAGTTGCTCGAAGCGATCGCCAGTCCCGTCGTATCGGTGACATAGAGCGCCACCGCGCCGGAAGCGTCGGCAAGGCGCGCAAGGAAGCGGTTGATGTCCGGCCGCTTCGCCTGCGCCATGCCGGAGCGGAAGAGATCCTCGATCTCGCTGGAGCGCGCCACGACGTCGGGCAGGTAGCGGAACCGTTCGATGCGGGTCGAAAGCGTGGCGGAAATCAGCTTCAGCCTCTCATGCGACTGGACCGCCGCCTCACGCAGCCCGTATTTGCGCGTCATATCCTGAACAAGCGCCGGCATGCCCACGCAGAGGATCGCGAGCACAAGCGCCAGTATCAGGTATTTCCATCGCAACGGCGTCCCCCACCCATGCTCGATCGCGGCATCATAACAGGATGAGCCGCGTGACGAAGGAGCATTGGACATCTCCAATCACGCAGCCTCCCGATCTGTCAATCCAGGGTCAGCCCCTTGCGCTCGTCCAGCGCGAAGCGATCCTGCTCGGCATGGACGATCTGCGCCAGCTCCCGCTTGATCTCGTTGAACTCGACCGAGTTGGTGTCCCTGGGATAGGGCAGTTCGATCGCGATGTCCTTTTTGATCGTGCCGGGCCGGTAGGTGAGGATGACGACGCGCGAGCCTAGATAGATCGCCTCCTCGATGGAATGGGTGACGAAGACGATGGTCTTGCCGACCGCCTGCCAGATACGCAGCAACTCGTCCTGCAGCGAGCGCCTCGTCAGCGCATCGAGCGCGCCGAACGGCTCGTCCATCAGCATGATCGGCGGATCGAGCGCCAGAACGCGGGCAATCGCCACACGCTGGCGCATGCCGCCGGAGAGATCCTTGGGGAAACGCTGGCGGAATTCCTTGAGGCCGAGGAGATCGAGAAGCTGATTGACGGTCTCGGCGATCTGCTGCTTGCCCAGACCGCGTATCTCCAGCCCGAAGGCGATATTGCGCTCGACGGTCATCCACGGAAACAGCGCATATTCCTGGAACACCATGCCGCGATCCGGCCCCGGCGCGGCGACGGCCTTGCCGGAGACCTCCAGCGTCCCCGTCGTCGGTAGCGAAAAGCCGGCGATGGCATTAAGCAGGGTTGACTTGCCGCAGCCGGAAGGGCCGAGAAGGCAGACGAACTCCCCGGCGCTGATTTCAAGATCGATGTCCTTCAGCGCGGTGACCGAAGCCGGCTCCTTGCCGAAGATCTTGTTGACGCCGCGCGCGAGAATCTGGGGCGCGGAGGCGGTGGCCGCCTGCGGGGCGAGATTTGCAGAGGTGATCGACATATGGTTCCTCCCTGTCGCGAACATTGATGGATCAATGCCATCGCGCCGGTCCGATGTCCCCTCCATCCATCGGGACAGGCGGACCGGCAGATTGAAGACAAACGACTGTGGCTGCGCCGGATTACGACTCGATGCCGCGATGCCAGCGCAGGAGATGGCTGTTCAGCCGGTTGACGCCGAGATCGATGGCAAGGCCGAGCAGGCCGATGGCGATCATCCCGGCAATCACCTTGTCCGACCACATATATTCGCGGGCTTCGAGGATGCGGTATCCGAGACCACTGTTGACCGCGATCATCTCGGCGACGATGACGACGATGAAGGCCGTGCCGATGCCGATGCGCATGCCCGTGAGAATATACGGCGTGGCGGCCGGCAGGATGACCCGCCGGAACAGCGTCAGCCTGTCCGCCCCCAGATTGGTGGCCGCCCGCACATAGATGCTGTCGACGTTGCGCACGCCACTGATCGTGTTGATCAGCACCGGAAAGAAGGCGCCGATGGCGATCAGGAAGATGGCCGGCGGGTTGCCGAGGCCGAACCAAAGGATCGCCAGCGGAATATAGGCGATCGGCGGGATCGGCCGCAGGAACTGGATGACCGGGTTCAGATAGCGCTCGATCGTGCGATCCGTACCCATCAGCAGCCCCAGCGGCAATGCCAGGCCCGCTCCGACGACAAAACCCAGGACGACGCGCTGGAGGCTTGCCAGCAGATCGCCCAGAAGCTCGCTCGACATGACCCAGGCACCAAGGCCGCCAGCTTCCTGGAGGCTTTGCTCGGGCGCCAGATAGAGCCAGAACCGCTCCAGGATCGCGACGGGGGACGGCAGGATCTCCGGCCTGACCAGGCCGAAGACCGACATCAATTGCCAGACGATCAGCAGGACGACCGGAACGGCCAGATTCTGAAACAGCCGCTTCATCATTTCAGGGCGCTTTCCAGCAGGTCGGTCTTGACCCAGTCGGTCGCCTTCGGCGGATTGGCGAGCTTGCCGACGCCATATTTCACCATCAGGTCGGTGGTGATCTGAACATGCTCCGGCGTGATCTCATAGCTGTAGGGCGAGTTGCCGATGGCGTCCTTGAAATCCTGCGGCGTGATCTGGCCCTTGAACATGTCGTTGATGACGTATTTCTCCGCCAGATCCGGCTTGCCGATGAAGGTCTTCGTCGCCTCGACGAAAAGCTTCATGGTGCGCTCGGCAACGTCGCCCTTCTTGTAGAAGTCCTCCGAGAAGACCAGCGAACGCACAGGCATGCCGATCGGCGTATCGTAGGGCTTGAGGATCTCGACGCCGAAGGCCTTGTTGATCGCCTGGCTCGCCTGCGGTTCCGACTGGCTCATGGCATCGATATCGCCGGCCATCAGCGCTTGGTTGAGGTCGGCATAGGCCATGTAGAGGATCTGCACGTCCTTGCCGGGCTTTTCCGACCAGGTCAGGCCGGCCTTGTCGAGTTCGGCCAGCAGCAGCAGTTCCTGGGCGCCGCCGCGGGCAACGCCAACCTTCTTGCCTTTGAATTGCGCGATCGAGGTGATGCCGGATTTGCTGCCGGCCACGATGCGGGCGCCACCCTTGGCGAAACCGGCGACGGCATAGATCGGCACGCCCTTGGCGCGGCCGGCGATTGCCGCGTCGACGGCGCTTGCGGCGACATCCACTTCGCCGGCGACGATGGCCGGCAGGATGTCGATGCCCTTGGCAAAGAAGCGCTCCTCGATCTCCAGATCATATTTCGGAGCCAGCTCCTTCATGTAGGAGATCGCACCGTAATGGGCGAATTTCAGATTGCCGAGCCGGACCTTATCGGCAGCGTTCACGGATGTTGCAGCCATAAGGGCAACGGCGGCCAGCAGCAGCCGGCGCTTCAAACTGTTCATGTTTTCCTCCCAAAAACAGCGATCCACAAACGGATCGCCAATACGGGAGCAAGGCATGTGCCAAATGCCCGCCGGGATGGAGACCCGCCGAATTCCCACACGAGACGTTCCCGCTAACGTACGAAAAACTCTAAGATTTCGAAATTTATCGACGATCGCGTCCCCAGATTTGATCGTGGAGAGGGATTCGGCCGCAACCCTTCATCCGGCAAGAATTTGCCAGATGGATTCCGCCAGCAAGCAAAATATTGCCAGAACCGTCAGAGATCAGACTTCGATGCCTCGCACGATGACGTTCGATCCTTAAAACAGCTGGATCAATGCGACCCAGGTCCAACAGGCTTGTTAACCACGCCCCTTAATCGCGCCTACACGATCATCAGGTAGATTGAGGATGCAGCGCATTGCGGACATGATGTCTCCTGCAGTCTCGCCGACATGATCCCCCCAATCTGTACCTCGGACTTTTCATGTCGCTCAACCGCGCAACTGGGCAGGCGCGTGCCCAGACGTCTTCCGTGTTCGCCGTGACCGCCTGCTTCCTTTTGATCGCACTCGTGCTCACGGGACTTGTAACGCACGTCCTTACGACAATGACACGCTCGGCAAACGAAATGGACGATGCCCGCGCGGGCCGCGCCGCGCAGGCCGGGGTGGCGGCGCTGATCTCGCGTCTCAGCGGCACCACCACGGACAACGCCGTATGGGACGATGCCTATAGTGCAATCGGCTCGGCGACCGCGGCAGACTGGGCCTACACAAATTGGGGCAAGACCAGCGCGAACTATCCTCTCTATGACGGCGTGGCGGTGATCGGTCCGGACGGCGCGGTCATTTCGGCCTATTCCAAGGGCAAGCCCTTCCAGCCTCATGACCTTTTCGGAGAAGCCTTCGATCGCCAGATCGAAGCCGCCGCCGGCCCAAGGCAGGAACCTGTCATCAATTTCATGAAGACCGAGAGCGGTGTTGCCCTCGTGGCATCGCAGGCAATCCAGCCTTTCACGCCGGGCGTGGAACTCCCGAAGCTCAGCGTGCTCAGCTTCTACAAGGAGCTGACGTCCGATGTTCTCAACACATTGTCGGACGAACACGAACTTGAGGAATTGCGCCTGGCGCCCGTGCCCCCGCAGAACCTCCTCAGCACGCCCGTCAGGGATATCGACGGCGTGGCGATCACCTATCTCGTCTGGCCCAGCAAGGCACCGGGAACCGCGGTGCTCCACAATGTCTATCCCTATATCGCGACGGCGGTCGTCATTCTTGTTCTCTTCCTGGGAGGCGTCCTGTTCGCCGGCAGGTCCGAGGCACGGCGCCTGCGCGCGCTTGCGGAAGCGGCCCGTTTCGAAGCCAGCCACGATAGTCTCAGCGGCCTGCTCAACCGGCATGGGCTTTTGAGCGCACTCGACCATCTGGGCAATTCGAGCAATACGGCGATGTCGCTCTACCTGATCGATCTCGACGGCTTCAAGGCCGTCAATGACGCATGGGGGCACGCCGTCGGCGATGATCTGATCCGCATTATCGCCGACGCACTGCCGAACTGTCATCGCGACATCGCTGCCGCGGCAAGGCTCGGCGGCGACGAGTTCGCGCTGGTGCAGGTCGGGTTCGCCACACGCGAAGAGGTGGAAAAGGCAATTCTCGACCTCTTCATGGAGCCTTTCAAACTCGATGGGCGGACAATCGAGGCCGGCGCCAGCATTGGATCGGCAGCCAGTGCCGCAGACATCGCTCCGTTGGAACTTCTGCGCCGGGCCGACATGGCTCTATATCGCGCCAAGGAAAACGGAAAGGGCCATGCGGTCGCCTATAATTCGGCGCTCGATCAGGATCGTCAGCGGATCGCCGAACTGGAAGGCGAGCTGAGAAATGCTATCGGCAGCGGTATCATCGAACCCGCCTTTCAGCCCCTGGTGTCCGCGTCGACGGGGATGATCACCGGCCTTGAAGCCCTGGCGCGCTGGCCCAGCGCGAGGGGCAACATCAGCCCCGAGATCTTCATACCGCTGGCCGAAAAATCCGGCCTGATCGACGCCTTGGGCATTCACATGCTGCGGCGGTCGATCGCGCATGCAAAGAACTGGGATGGCCTGACGCTATCGGTCAACGTATCGCCGATTCAGCTGTGCAATCCGGATTTCGGCGCGCAGGTGATCGCCGTCCTGGAGGATTTCGGTTTCGATCCGGCCCGGCTCACCCTGGAGATCACGGAAGGTGTCCTCATCACCAATCCGGATCAGGCGCGCCGGTCGATCGACCAACTCAAGAACATTGGCATCCGGTTCGCGCTCGACGACTTCGGCTGCGGTTATGCAAGCATCGGCGCGCTGCGGCAATTCGGTTTCGACCGCATGAAGATCGATCGGTCGCTGGTGTCGGGTGTCGAGGCAGCCGGAAACGGAGCCGACGTCTTGCGTGCGACCATTTCCCTGGCCACGGCGCTGGGAATTCCAGTCACGGCCGAAGGCATCGAAACCGCTGAACAGGCAGCGGTATTGCGCGACGCCGGATGCGACCAGCTTCAGGGATACATGGTCGGCAAGCCCGTATCGGCCGACGAGATTTCGCGAAAGCTGCTCCAGGAGGATCTGCGATGGGAACGAGAGCGCGCGTAAGAAAGCCCGGACAATATCGATCCGAGGCAATGTTCGGCGCGCCTTGTGAAAAACATTGGCAGGCGGCCCGAAGCAGGATCCGTCTTTCAATCTTTCTCAAAGAATTCAAGCTAGTTTTCCTTGAATTCTCAGGAAGAGCATCATGGTCTGGCAGGTTTTAATCGGCAACGTCACGGCTGTTGCGCTTCTGATTTCGGTGTGGATGCATCTGCACTATAAGTTCCACCGGCTGAGCGCTGCCCAATCCAATTTGGCTTTCGGCCTGATGATGGGCCTGGCAGCTCTCGTATCCATGTTGCTCTCCGTCAGGATCGATGCGGGATATTATCTCGACCTGCGCTCGACGCTGATCACCATTTCGGCGATATATGGCGGCCCTCTCGCCATCGCGGTCACGGGCCCGATGACGCTCGCCGGTCGCGCCTATATGGGCGGCGTCGGCATGGTGCCGGGACTTATCTCCATCACTATCCTCTCGCTCGTCTCATTGGCCGTGCACTTCCTGCTCGGTCGTTCGGCCGCCCGTCCGAGGGGAATCTGGATCGCCGCCCTGACGGTGACTGCGTTTTCCTTGACGATGAGTGTCCTCTTCGATGCGCGCGGCACCGGTTTCGGAACGATCAGCCTGCTGATGACAGGCCTGAAGTTCATTGCCACATTGCTGGCCGCCTCGGTGATCACCTATTTCCGCGGCTTTACGATCGAGCGCGACATGCTGAGAGCCGCGCTGACGCAAGCGCCCGATTTCCATTATGTCAAGAATCTCGACAGCGCGTTCGTGGTGACCAACCTCAACGTTGCGCGTCAACATGGCCGCATGCGCTCGTCAGAAATGGTCGGACTGACGGATTTTGAGCTTTATCCACGCGATATCGCCCAGAAATACTTCGATCGCGAGCAGGCGATCATGGATACCGGCGAGCCATTGGTGGATTTCGAGGACTATCTGCCTGAAGAAAACGGCCCAGGACGCTGGTTTCTCATATCAAAGGTTCCTCTGCGTAATCGCCATGGCGATCTGATCGGATTGGCCGGCGTGACCCGCGACATAACCGAAAGGAAGCGGCTGGAACAGGAGCTCCTGGACAGCAGGAACCTGCTCTCGCAGGCGATGGCGGAAATGTCGGATGGGTTGGCGATGTTCAATCCCCAAGGGCGGCTGCTCTTCTGCAACGAGCAATATCGCGCCGCATTCCCCCGTTCCGCCTATGCGCGCCAGCCCGGTGTGCATATCGCCGACATCGTGCGCGCCGTCGTTCGCAACGCCGAGCGCATCGACGTCGACACCGATGTCAGCGAGGAGTGGATTCAGGCCGCCGCACAGCAGCTGTTCCTCGAGCGCGATACGGAAATTCCGATGTTCGACGGCCGCTGGCTCAGCCTGCGCACGCGTCTTGCCGCCGACGGCTCCGCACTCGTCGTCGTGTCCGATGTCACGGCGATGAAGCAATCCGAGGAACATCTGAAGAAGCTCGCCGAAGACATGCGCGGACTTGCCGAAACCGATGCCCTCACCGGCATCGCCAACCGCCGCGCCTTTGACAACGCCGTCGCCCGGGAGTTTTCCGGCATTACCCGCAACGGATCGCCGCTGAGCCTGCTGTTGATCGATATCGATCATTTCAAGGCTTTCAACGATACCTATGGCCATATCGAAGGCGACCGCTGCCTGCAGCAGATCAGCGCATGCCTGACGGCCGTTTGCAAGCGCCCATCGGATCTCGCGGCCCGCTATGGCGGCGAGGAATTCGCCATTCTTCTTCCGGGGCTCGACGCCGATGGCGCGATGCATGTGGCCGAAGCCCTTCGCGCCCAACTTCACGGACGTGCGATCCCACATCGCGCCAGCGCGAAATCCGTCGTCACCGCCAGCATCGGCGTGGCGAACGTCGGCGCGACGTCTTTCCTTTCGACCCCGTCGGAGCTCATACAGGCGGCGGACCGGGCGCTCTACGATGCCAAAACAGGCGGGCGAGACCGCATAGCGGTGTTTCCCGCGCCGACAAGAGCGGCGTGACAGCGCTCTCTATCGTGCAACATCCTTATTTACCGCCCGGCGGCTCCGAGAACGCCTCCTATCGCCGGAGCCAGGCGACATGCTATCCGATTGGGCAACCCCAGACTTGACCGCACGCTGTCCTTGCCGCCTTAGTGAACGATATTTCGGCGGTTCGTGACGTGGAGTGAGATGCGCGAACCCGACCGGGCCATGGGAGGAGATCTCTTTGACGCTAAGATACCAGATCATTGCGCTTGCGATCATTCCGCTCGTGATCGCGATCCTGGCGATCACGAGCTTCATCACCTGGCAGTCGGCGAACCTGACCCAGGACAATATCGCCACCTTCCAGCAGAACATGCTGAAGGCCAAGGAAACAGAAATCCTCAACCTGACCCATCTCGCCCTGTCGGCAACCCAGACGACCTACCGCGACGCGTCCGCCGACGACCAGGCCGCCAAGGACAAGGTCGCAGCGATCCTGGCCTCGCTCGACTACGGCGAGGATGGATATTTCTTTGTCTACGACTATGACGGCAACAATATCGTCCATCCGCGCCAGAGCTTCAGGCATGGGCGCAACTGGCTCGACCTGACCGATCCCGACGGCGACAAGGTGATCGCGGAACTGATCGCCACCGCCAAGGCGGGCGGCGGCCTGCATCAATACAAGTGGCAAAAACCCTCCAACGGCCAGATGGCCGATAAGCTCTCCTTCGTCGTCAGCCTCGACAAATGGCGCTGGGTCGTGGGAACCGGCGTCTATCTGGACGACGTCTACGCGCAGACGGCGGCGGCGAATGCGAGCATGCGTGACAGCATCAAGAACACCTTCGTGATCGTGGTGCTGATTGCGGTGCCCGCCGTTCTCGTCGTCTTCACGACCTGCATGCTTCTGACCTTCCATGAGCGGCGCCTGGCCGACGGCAAGCTGAAGGCGCTGACCCAGCGGGTGATCGATACCCAAGAGGAGGAACGCGCCCGGCTTGCCCGCGAACTGCATGACGGCATTTCGCAAAACCTCGTCGGCGTGCGCTATGCGATGGACCTCGCCGGACGGAAGGTCAGGACCGATGTCAATGAGGCGGCATCGACCATAGATCGCGGCGTCGAGGCTCTCAACGGCGCGATCAAGGAAATTCGCCGCCTGTCCCACGATCTTCGCCCCCGCGTGCTCGACGACATGGGACTGACCGCGGCGCTTCAGGCGCTGTGTCATAACTTCCAGGAGCGAACTGGCATTGCGACGGATATCGAGGCTTCCGACTTCGTCGACCAGCTGAAGCCCGAAGCCAGCACGGCGCTTTACCGCGTGGCGCAGGAGGCGTTCACCAATGTCGAACGGCATTCCGGTGCCCGCCATCTCGCGGTCAAGCTCTGGAGCGAAGACGGACGCGCCCGCATGATGATTTCCGACGATGGTACGGGCTTTGGCGAGGAGGCAAGCCCCGGCGGTCTCGGCCTGCGCAACATGCAGGAAAGAATGGCACATTTCCGCGGCCTGCTCCTGATCGAGAGCACGGCGGCCGGCACGACCCTGACGGCGCTGATGCCGAAATCGGCCAATATGCAGCCACACGACCAGGTCAAGGCCGCATGACCGCCCCCGCGAAAATCAAGGTCCTGCTGATCGACAACCATCTGGTGCTTCTCGACGGGCTGAAAGCCGTGCTCGAGAGCTTCGATCACATCGAGGTCGTCGGCACGGCGGGGCTTGCGCAGGCCGGCCTCGAGATCGGCCGCAAAGTCCGGCCCCGGGTCGTCCTGATGGACATCAACATGCCGAAGCTGAACGGCATCGACGCCATCGAACTCTTCCGCAAGGAACTGCCGGAGACGAGCATCGTGATGCTCACCATGCATGACAGCCGCGAATATATTTCCTCGTCGGTGATGCGTGGCGCCGCCGGCTACGTTCTCAAGGACGTGTCCAGCGACGAGATCGTTCGGGCCATCGAGACCGTGGCCGACGGCGGAACCTATTTCTCGTCTGGTGTCGTCGACGTGCTCATGGAACGGGAGAGCGGGAATGACGCAGACCCGCTGACGCCGCGCGAACGCGACATTCTCGGCCTCATCGGCTCCGGCAGGAGCAACAGGGAAATGGCCGAGGCCCTCGGCATCACGCCGGCCACGGCCGAAACCCATCGCAAGAACCTGAAGAAGAAGCTCGGCATTGCGACGACGGCAGGACTGATCCGCTATGCGCTAGATCATGGCATCGGTGTGAAAACGGAGTGATCGCACCTACCCACTTCTGGGTAGACGCGGGCATTTCATCTTTCCGGCCATCTTGCCGGACAAAAAACCTCGCCATAGGACTTGATCGCGGCCGCCCACGGGCATGCCGTTGGGAGGATTTCAATGCATTACATCCGCTTCCGTTCAATCGGAAAACCCGTTGCGACGGCCCGCGCCAGCTTTGCCGCGGCGAGCGACTGACGAGCCCGCCTTCCACGCGACAACTGCAACTTGGCGCCGCATCCGGCGCCCGAGAGGTATCCGAGATGGAAAAACCACGGAACAAGGCAGCGCTCTGGCTGCTCATCATCCCCTATATCGGCCTGCTCTGGCCGTCTCTCTACAATATCCGCGAGCCGGCACTCTTCGGCTTTCCGTTCTTCTATTGGTATCAGCTTCTCTGGGTGCCGATCACCGCTGCGCTGACCTTCATCGCCTATCGGAGCACGCGCCATGACGACTGATATCGATCCGACAGCACTCGCCGTCTTCCTGTTCTTCTTCGCATTGGTGACCGTTCTCGGCTTCGTCGCCTCGCGCTGGCGCAAGCCGAAAACCCTTGCCCATATCGACGAATGGGGTCTCGGCGGCCGCAGCTTCGGCACCTGGATCACCTGGTTCCTGGTCGGTGGCGATTTCTATACGGCCTATACCGTCATCGCCGTGCCGGCGCTGGTCTATACGGTCGGCGCCTACGGATTCTTCGCCCTGCCCTATACGATCGTCGTCTATCCCTTCGTCTTCATGGTGATGCCGCTTCTGTGGAAACGCGCCAGGGATTTCGGCTATGTGACGGCTGGCGACGTCGTGCATGGCCAATATGGATCGCGCGGCCTCGAGCTCGCCGTGGCGGCAACCGGCGTCATCGCCACCATGCCCTATATCGCGCTGCAGCTCGTCGGCATGACGGCGGTCCTCAAGGCGCTTGGGCTTCATGGCGAATTGCCGCTGGCCATCGCCTTCGTCGTGCTTGCGCTCTACACCTATTCGGCCGGCCTTCGTGCACCGGCGCTGATCGCCTTCGTCAAGGACATCATGATCTACATCGTGGTGATCGCGGCCGTGGCGCTCATTCCCTCGAAGCTCGGCGGCTATGCCAACGTCTTCGCCTCCGCCGATGCGGCTTTCCAGGCCAAGGGATCGGGAAATCTTCTGCTGGGTGGCAATCAATATGTGGCCTATGCCACGCTGGCATTGGGCTCGGCGCTTGCCGCCTTCATGTACCCGCACACGCTGACCGGCATCTTCGCCTCCAACAGCGGCAACACGATCCGCAAGAATGCCGTCCTGTTGCCGGCCTATACGCTGCTGCTCGGCCTTCTCGCCCTGCTCGGCTATATGGGCCACGCCGCCGGCCTGAAGCTCGAAAGCGCCAACGACGTCGTGCCGGTCCTGTTCAAGACGCTGTTCTCGGGCTGGTTCTCCGGCTTCGCCTTCGCGGCGATCGCCATCGGCGCGCTGGTGCCGGCAGCGGTGATGAGCATCGGTGCCGCCAATCTCTTCACCCGTAACTTCTGGAAAGCCTATGTCGATCCGAATGTCAGCGACGCGGGCGAAGCCAAGGTCGCCAAACTGACCTCGCTCGTGGTCAAGGTGGGCGCGTTGCTCGTCATCATCTTCCTGCCGACGCAATTCGCGCTCGATCTGCAATTGCTGGGTGGCATCTGGATCTTGCAGACGCTGCCGGCGCTGATCTTCGGCCTCTACACCAACTGGTTCCGGGCACCGGCCCTGCTTGCCGGCTGGTTCGTCGGCTTCATCGGCGGCACCTATCTCGTCTGGGATGCCGGCTGGAAGCCGCTGCACCTGATCAGCCTCGGTGGGGAACCCTTCACCGTCTATACCGGCCTGCTCGCCCTTGCGGCAAACATCGCCGTCGCCATCGTGGTCAATGCCGTCGTCCCGGCAAGGACCCCGGCGCAAGCCTGAAACAGGCAGAAGGGAGGATCGCGGCAACGCGATCCTCCTCAGGGTTGACCGCCGATGTGCCGGCTCTCATCACTGATGGGATCGCTGGCTCGATTTCGGACGGGAAAAGTTCGAGTTCCCTCTCAATCCAGAGCCGGGCGGCTCTGTTGCAAAAATCCTGTCGCGGCCCGAAAGAGCTGGAAGGATTTTCCGCGAGACTTTTGACGAGCGATGTCAGTGGCGTCGTTTCAGGATGACGTGGTTTTGTGGGCGGTGCTTCTCTAATAGGCACTCTTCAGCTCTTTACTGATCAGGATATGGAAAAGCAGCGACCCGGGTCGGCCCCTTTTCAAGCTGAATGAGGAAGCTGTCAATCGCTTCGCAGGCCTTTTGCCTACGGCGATCGTAATACTGAGTGCCCGCCCGTTGAGCTTATCGATCACAACTGCGCCAGGTTAGAGTATCTTCTGAACCTCGATTTCGAAGCTGAGCACATGATGCATGGACACCTGCTCCGCCCGTTCTCCGTCACCACTACATACGGCCTCGAGCATTATAATCTGCTCGCGCAAGACATCTTCCAGCCGAGGAACGAGGACCGGGAAGCGCTTCATTGAGGCGTAGAGAATGCGCAGGGAAAGATTGTGATAGTGCTCAAGGGTATCCAGGAGATACCGGTTCTTCGCGGTGCGATATATGAAGCGGTGGACACGGCGGTCTAGGGCTAGAATATCATCAAGCTCCATAGGACCAACGATCGCCTTCAACTCTTCAATCAGAGCCCGCGCTTCCTGGCGTTCGTATTCTCGCAGTCGCTCCGTTGCCAGCCGGGTAGCGTATGATTCAATACGCGCGCGTGCTTCGTAGACTGCTGTCAGATCGCTGAGATCGATCGTGCTGACAAACGTCCCTCGTCGTCCGCTGACCACCACAAAGCCATCACGCTGCAGCCGCTGAATTGCCTCGCGGACAGGTGTGCGACCGGCATCCAGCCGTTCCATAAGCTCCGTCTCCCGCAACAAAGTGCCAGGCGGAAGTGCTGTCGTGATGATGTCCTCCCGCAACTGGATGTACGTGCGATCGGCAATCGTTGGCTCCGATTCTACGTAGTCGGCGTGAAGTGCCAGCATGTTGTTCATTTCTTTCAAAACCCATCCAGTTTTTGGTCAAGCGAGACCAAAACGCCTATTTAATACGCACAATACGATCGTGCTTGACAGAAGGCAATATATGGATATCGTCAATATATCACCAATATATAAGAGGGAACGCAGCTAATGATCACTGGAATCTTCGGGAAGTCCGTCGCACGCAGCCTTTCTGCATTCGTCGGTCTCGGCATCGCCGCGCTGACTGTAAGCGGAGCAGGAACTGCACAGGCGGAAAACTTTGAGCTTATCAAGCCGGGCACGCTGACCGTCACAATCCAACCCTACATGCCCTATACGGCAGTCAAGGACGACAAGCTGGTCGGCCTGGATAGCGACATCCTGTCGGCCGTGGCGGAAAAGCTTGGCCTCAAGATCGAGTACAGCGTTACCGATTTTGCCGGCATGCTCGGATCGGTGCAGGCGCAGCGCGCGGACATCACCATCGGCGGGATTGCCTGGTCCGAAGCTCGCCAGAAAGCTGGGTTGTTTACTGATCCGCCGTATTACTCCCCGCCAGCAATGGCGGTGCTTGAATCCACAAACCTTCCGGATCTAGCAAGCCTTGAAGGCAAGAGCCTTGGGACTGTGACCGGTTATGTCTGGGCAAAATCGATCGCTCAGGTTCCGCATGCCACCGCCCGCAATTTCCCGTCCGCGGATAGCGTGTTTGCGGATATCGCGTCGGGACGATTGGATGCCGGCTTCCTCGATCCGCTGCTCGTCACCTATCAGCAGCAGCAGCGGCCGGACATGAAAGTCAAGATCCAGTACATGATCCCGCCGACGGCCGAGCAGATCAAGGCGCATCCAGACTATAAGTACTTCGAACCTTATATGACGGCATTCTACCTGCCGAAGCAGGCCGCGAAGCTGGAAAAGGCCATCTCTGTCCAGATCGACGCCATGTACAAGGATGGTTCGCTGGCCGCTCTTGTTGCCAAATGGGGCGGTGATCCGAAGCAGTTCCTGACACCGTCGCCTGACATGGCAGCACAGCGTCGGGGAATCGATCGCCCGGCCGACTGGGCGCCGCCGTCGATCCAGTAAAACTGTAATCCTATAAGGGGAGCCGTGGCCTTGTTCACAGCATTAGGCAACCTGTTCCAAGTGCCATGGAACGACTATCTAGGAAGCATTGGCGAGGGTCTGCTGCGGACCCTCGGCTACACGGTCGCAAGCTTTATCGGAGCCTCGGCCTTAGGGTTGGTCGTCGCTCTGATGCGGCTTAACCGCTCAAAGACGAGCCGCTTCGTTGCGGCGTTCTACACCGAGATTTTCAAGAATATTCCGCTTCTGGCGATCATCTTCCTGACCTATTTCGGCCTTCCGTCCGTTGGCGTGAAGCTGCAGGTGTTTGAAGCTGGCATACTCAGTCTCATTCTGTTCTACGCCGCCTACTTGTCCGAGATCTTCCGCGCAGCCATTTCCGGCGTCCATCGCGGTCAGCAGGAAGCATCGGAAGCCCTTGGCCTCAGCCGCAGCAAGACGTTCTCGCACGTGGTGCTGCCGCAAGCCGTTCGTCTTGCGCTACCCGGAACGAACACGATGTTCGTCGATCTTATCAAGTCCACATCGCTGCTCGTGACGATATCGGCTGCGGAACTCATGACGAATGCGCAATTGATCGCATCCGAAACATTCCGATCGCTTGAGGTCTACCTCGTCATTTCGGCAGTCTATTTCGCAATCTGCTACCCGGTTTCCCAGTCGTTGCTCTTCCTGGAACGAAAAATTCACGGGGGCGTCCCGCTTTCAATCGGTAGAAGGCGTCGGCTCGCACTTGCCAAAACACTTCTGAGCGAGGGGAGGCTCTGAGCCATGGCATCAACGAAATTTGAAATTGTAACGGATGCGGCACCGACAGCCGGTCGACCTGAGATAAAGATTTCGGGCCTGCGCAAATCTTTCGACGGACGGCTGGTGCTGGACCAGGTGGACCTCGACGTCCCGAAGGGCAAGATCGTCACCATCATCGGCCAGAGCGGTGGCGGCAAGACGACGCTGATGCGCTGCGTGAACCTTCTTGAGCAACCCGATCGCGGCTCGATCACCATCGGCGACGAAACCATCTTCTCCGATGACAAGGTCGCGTGCCGGGATCTTGCCAAGCTGCGTCAGCGGGTCGGCATGGTGTTTCAGCGGTTCAATCTCTTCCCGCATCTCACCGCGGTGGAAAATGTTGTTCTGGCGCAAATGCACGCAGCTTCGATCCTGGAAGCCGACGCCGTTAAAAAGGCTGTTGAGCTGTTGACCCGCGTCGGGCTGGCAAAACGCGCGATGGCCTATCCCGAACAGATGTCCGGCGGTGAACAGCAGCGCGTTGCCATCGCTCGCGCGCTTGCATTGGGGCCTTCGGTGCTTCTCTTTGATGAACCAACATCGGCTCTTGATCCTGAATCGACCGGCGAAGTGCTCCGCGTCATGCGGGAACTGGCGGCCGACGGCATGACGATGATTATCGTTACGCATGAATTGCCCTTTGCGAAGGACGTCTCGGACTGGGTCGTGTTCATCGATGGCGGGCGGATCATCGAACAGGGAACTGCAGCCGAGGTTCTGGAACGGCCAAAAGAACCGCGCACGGCGGCTTATGTTGCCCGGTACGCGTCCCCAGGCTGAGTTTTATAACCCCAAAAGGCAGTGCGGCATGTCGAAGAGATGCGGTGCCCAGTCGCAACTGGCTACGATCACCAATGCTCGCCTCCGTAAAAACGACTGAAATATCATGAAAATATTGACTACGGATATCGCCGTTATCGGCGGCGGCGTCATTGGGTTGGCGACTGCGCTCCAGTTGCGGACGGAAGGTCGCGACGTCGTTCTCATTGAGCCGAATGAACCCGGATCTGGTGCATCCTATGGCAATGCGGGGACCGTTGCGGATTACGCAATCATTCCCGTCGGGACGCCGTCGGTGTTGAGAAACATCGCATCGTTGCTTCTCAACGCCGACAGTCCTCTCGCCATCCGCAAGGCAGCTTTGCCGACCTTGTTTCCTTGGCTGGCGAGATTCGCCTATGAATCCCTGCCGCATCGTTACCGAGACAATACGCGCAAGCTTTCGGACCTACTTTCGGAAGCCTCGCCGGAATGGCTGGAACTCGCGGCACAGATTGACGCTTCCGACTTGTTGAGCGCCAAGGGATGCCTCTACCTCTATCAGACGGAACAGGCATTCAAGTCGGCCCAATCCGATATTGCGCTGCGCCGAAACGTGGGCATCGAGCAGCAGCTGATGTCTCCGGATGAGGTTAGCCGAATGGAACCCAATCTGCCGCAAATCGCCGGAGGGGGGCTGTTCTTCCCAAAAGCCATCAACTTCACCGATCCGGGAATGGTGATGAAGCGGTTGGAGCAGGCTGCTGCGACTGCGGGCGTCTTTTTTCTAAAGGACGCCGCCTCCACCATCGTGCGTCAACATCGCCGTGTGCGGGTCACCGCCAGGAGTACGATGGTTGATGCCAAAACTGTCGTCATCGCGGCCGGCGCTCATTCGGGCCGACTTGCGGCCCAGGTCGGCGACCGGGTCCAACTCGATACCGAGCGCGGCTATCACCTGGAATTCGACATGGACGAAATGCCGGTCGAGCGTCCCGTCTGCCCGACGAAACACGGATTCTATTTCTGCCCTATGGCAGGACGTTTGCGCGTCGCCGGCACCGTCGAGCTTGGCGGGCTTTCCGCACCAGCAAATCAGAGACGTCTGGATGCCCTCCTGACAAATGCTCGACGCGTTTTCCCCTATCTCGGTGCTCCGACCCGAAGCTGGCTTGGCTTTCGCCCATCCATGCCGGATTCCGTACCTGTCATCCGCCCGTCGAAGGGCGGCAGGGACGTCATCCTCGCCTTTGGCCATGGGCATATCGGCCTGACACTGGCGCCGCGCACGGCTCGCATGGTGAGCAGGATGATCGCCGCACAGATGCACGAGGACATGCAATCGTGACCTACAGAACGACACTGGCGAATAAGACTTGGGCTTTCCGGGACCTGAAGAAGTTGATGGCGAAGGCAACTCCGCCGAGGTCAGGAGACTTTCTCGCGGGCATCGCAGCCGAAACGGCGGAGGAAATGGCCGCCGCCCGCATCCGCCTGGCCGACGTTCCGCTCAAGACCTTCCTTTCCGACCTTCTCATTCCCTACGAGCAGGATGAGGTCACCAGGCTCATTGTCGATACGCATGATCCGGTCGCCTTCGCTCCAGTCTCTCACCTTTGCGTCGGGGAGTTTCGGGACTGGCTTCTTTCGGATCACGCCACGAGCGATCGGCTGGCGCGTCTTGCGCCGGGACTTACACCGGAAATGGTCGCCGCCGTCTCGAAACTGATGCGCAACCAGGATCTGCTTAAGGTCGCGGCAAAGATCCAGGTCACGACCCGGTTTCGGAACACGATCGGCCTCGCCGGTACCATGGCGACTCGCCTGCAACCCAACCATCCGACCGACGACCCGCGCGGCATTCTCGCGTCGACCATCGAGGGACTGACCTATGGATGCGGAGATGCCGTGATCGGCATCAATCCCGCGTCGGATTCTCCGGCAACGGTCGCGCAAATCATTCATCTTCTGGACGAGCTGATTACCCGTTACGATATCCCAACTCAGTCCTGCGTGCTGACGCACGCGACCACGTCGATCAAACTCATCGAAAGTAATGTCCCGGTCGATCTGGTTTTCCAGTCAGTCGCTGGCACAGAAGCCGCCAACGCGAGCTTCGGCATTTCTCTGTCAACGTTGCGCGAGGCCTATGATGCCGGCCTGTCCGCAAATAGGGGCACGGTTGGCCAAAACGTGATGTATTTCGAAACCGGACAAGGCTCCTGCCTCTCTGCTGCTGCGCATCATGGCGTCGATCAGCAAACATGCGAGGCACGTGCCTATGCGACATGCCGCCCCTTCGCGCCGCTGCTGGTCAACACGGTGGTCGGCTTCATCGGCCCCGAATATCTTTATGACGGAAAGCAGATCATCCGCGCGGGCCTTGAGGATCATTTCTGCGGAAAGCTGATGGGCTTACCGATGGGTTGCGACATCTGCTACACCAACCATGCCGAAGCCGACCAGGACGACATGGATGTGCTCCTGACGCTTCTCGCATCGGCCGGAATAAACTTCATCATTACGGTGCCCGGCGCCGATGATATCATGCTGAACTATCAGTCCACATCGTTTCACGATCAGCTTTACGCTCGTGATCTACTGGGCGTTCGCCGATCCCCGGAATTCGCGGAATGGCTGCTCAAGATGGACATCACATCGGCTGACGGCAGCCTCAAGCCTCTGCAAAATAATCACCCGCTGAATTCGGGCATCATGAGGCTATCCGCATGACCACTGGTGAGATTGAAGGCCACTCCGCTCAGGTGGAGGATTTTGTCACTCCCGACATCGTACGGATACCTGCTGATGCCACCGAGGCACGGTTGGGGCTTGGCCGCGCCGGTTCCAGCCTTCCGACGCGGGCCACACTCGATTTTGCCTTCGACCACGCACGCGCACGCGATGCCGTCCACGCTCCATTGGATTTTGACACGCTCCGGCAGAGCTGCGCAGAACTGGAGCTTGAGCAAATAGTCGTAGAGAGCGCTTGCAACGACAGACAGACTTATCTTAGGAGACCAGATCTCGGGCGTCGCCTTTCCGAATGGTCTCGAACGGCTTTGTCGGAGCGCAGAAGCAAAAGCGAGGACGTCATCATCGTTGTCGCCGACGGCCTCTCGTCAAAGGCGGTTCAGGAAGGCGCAGCAGCCTTGCTTTCTCACTTGGTCCCCCGCTTAAGATCCATGCATCTGTCACTGGGACCACTCGTATTCGTCAAACAGGCACGAGTTGCGATTGCTGATGAGATTGGCGCGCTCTGCAAGGCGCGCTTGTCGATCATTCTGGTTGGCGAGAGACCCGGCCTATCAGCGGCTGACAGCCTTGGTGCATACATCACTTTGGATCCAGGACAAGATCGAACGGATGCCAACCGTAACTGCGTCTCAAATATACGGACGGGCGGTCTCAGCTATCAGGCTGCGGCATTCAAAATGGCGTGGCTTGTCGATAATGCCTTTCGCTCGGGCGCCAGCGGGGTGACGTTGAAAGATGACAGCGCCAGTGCCATGCACCCAGTCGATCAATCTCCGCAGACTCGAATCTGAACTAGACATCGCCTTCCGTAGGCGCAGATGATCGCACTGTTTACCGACCTCAACACATACGCGATCGCACGATGGTGCTCCACATGCATATTCTCCCTATGGCAATTTCCAGCCGAGATCGCGGATCGACAGGACCAGATCTTTACATGCTCAACGTCTTTTCGCAGCCCGCGCTTCTCTCCTGCATAACAACGGCGAGCCGACGTGCCGGCGCTACAGATTGTTAGCCCGTGGATTTTGTCCCACCACCTGCTCTGCGTCGACTGGCACCTCAACCAATATGGATGGATGACCGGGACTGTAGCTTTCGTGCATGATCTCGGCCAGATTGCTCAGATCCGGCATCAGCTTGCGGCTTTCCCAGCCGCATGCGCGCGCCATCGCTCCAAAGTCGATGCGGTGCAGATCGCTGTGATAGCGGGAGGACGAATGGTCGGGAATGACCACGGGCAGGCCCTGCACCATGATGCCGAGTGCGCCGTTGTCCAGCACGAACAGGACGATCCCCAACGACCGCGCTTCGGCCAGGCAACCGGCAATCAACCGGAAGCACCCGTCGCCCGTGAAGGCGAAGATCGTCGCCTCCGGCTTTGCAAGCTTTGCGCCGATTGCCGTTCCGAATGCCCCGCCCATGGCCGAACCGCGATAAAGCGAATGAAAGCGGACGTTCGGATGCGGGCGCTGCGTGACATATTGACGGTCTTTGTAGGCAAGGCATACATCGTCGAATGCAATGCTTCCCGGCAGCCACAGACGATCGAGTTCCTGGTAAAATTGGGCGATATCGATTGTCCCGGCGCGCGGCGGCAGGATCTCGCGATCATTGAGATCGACCATAAAAGCCGGTGCCGGGGGCCGCTGTGGACGGACATTCTCGATCCGGCCGATCACTTCGCTCAGCACCTGATCGATCGGCCCTCGCACATCGAAATATTCGCCGCGCACACGATGCCGAAACTCGCCCCCAACGCTGCCGTATGGGGCGGTCAGGTTGGTGAAATTCCATGTCGTATGGGCGGGTATGTCGGAGAAGTTCAATGTATACTCGTCAGGGCAAAACCCAAGCGTAATGACGATATCGTCGGGGCCGAGGCTTCTCCAGAGCTGCGTCGCACGATCATTGCCGCCAAAGCCCAGATAGCCGAAACCGAAGCTATTGTTGCGCGCCACCGCATTCGCCCCGTTTATGCTCCAGACGATAGGCGCCTGTAATGCCTTGCATAAACGTGTGGTGAGCATGGGCATGTGTTGATACATGGCCGCCTCTTCCCCGGCGAGCACGATCACCCGACGCCCAGCCGATTGCCGCGGGAACTCAGCCAGGAAATGAGCAAGGGACCCTTGATCGATCTTGTTCGGCTTTGCGATGGAGCCGCCGCGCCATGGCATATAAACCGGCTCAGGCATCATCTTTCCGAGCACCTCCGGCGGCATCAGGAGTGCGATGGGGGAGCCTTGATCGAGATGTTTGCGGGCCTGCTCAAGTTGTTCGCCGATATGGTCCGGATCATCCAAGACGAATGTGCCGGACGGCAGCTCGGCCTTCAACTGAGCCACGACATCGGCGCCCTCCGGGCTGGTGTCCTGCAGCGGTGCGCGGTGTCGCGTCTCCGCCGGACTGAGCGGAATGAGGTAGATAGCGGGAATATTGTGCAACTTCGCGTCACTCAGGCCGCAGGTCAGCAGCCGCGTTGCGGCTCCTGTCGTTGCAATGGCCGCACTGATTTTCCCGCTCGCCAGATAATATCCCAGGGGAATGAAGCCGGCGACATACTCTCCAATATTGAAAAAGACCGGGCGTTCGGCATCGTCATCGGGAAGGACCATCGGCTCGAGATGTTTGAGCAAATGGATGACCCCTCCCCCCGTGACACCGGCATAGTGACGCACATGCCAGGATCTGAGTGTGTCGATCAGGAATTCATACCCTGTTTTCGGCTTGACGAGCCGAACATCTCCTGCCGTTTCGACTGCAAGATTCACCGTCATTTGCTCGCCTTTCCGCGATGATCCCTGTTCCTGAATTCCGCAAGATATTGACGCGTGTTTGCCCAAACCGACCCGAGCCCGGAGGCAAGCACGGCTCCGCCACGCAGACGATCCCGATTGCATGGCCTGGAAGCATAATTATGCGATGCGCTTTTCCTGGGAGAGCGCTTCCATGCCCGCAACCGTCGCCAGAAGATCCTCATCGCAAAGCGATGCCTTGCGATCGGCGATATCCTTGAAACGCGAGAAAGCGAGATCCAGATCGGCATCGGAGCCAAACTCGACGCCCAGCGTGCGCATGCACATGCGAAAGCCGTTACGACCCGAATTCTTTCCGAGCACCAGCCGATATTCGTCGGCGCCGACCTCCGCCGCCGTCATGATCTGATAGGTCGACGGGTTCTTCAGCATGCCGTCCTGGTGAATGCCGGACTGGTGCGAGAAGGCATTCCTGCCGACGATCGCCTTGTTCGGCTGCACAACGAAGCCGGTGATCTCCGAGACGAGCCGGGATGCAGCGGTCAACCGGCGGGTTTCGATCGACGTCTGGCACCGGAAGAAATCCTCGCGGGTGTGCAGCGCCATGACGATCTCTTCGAGCGACGCATTGCCCGCGCGTTCGCCGATGCCATTGATCGTGCATTCGATCTGGCGCGCACCCTGCCGGGTCGCTTCCAGCGAGTTGGAAACAGCCATGCCCAGATCGTTGTGACAATGCGCGGAAAACACGGCCCTGTCGGCGTTCGGTACGGTATTGCGAAGATAGGTGAACAGCTTGCCGTATTCGTGCGGCGTGGCATAGCCGACGGTGTCCGGCAGGCTGACCGTGGTCGCGCCGGCCTTGATCACCTGTTCCACGAAACGCGCGAGAAACTCCGGCTCCGACCGGCTCGCGTCCTCGCAGGAAAACTCGATGTCCTCGGAATAGCGCCGCGCGTGGAGCACGGCGCGAACGGCGTGCTCGAGCACGTTTTCCGGTGTCATTTGCAACTTGTATTTCATGTGAATGGGCGAGGTCGCCAGCACGATATGGATGCGGGACGACGCCGCACCGGAAACAGCTTCCGCCGTCAGGTCGATGTCGCGCTCGACCGCCCGGCTCAGGCTGCAAATCGTACTGTCCTTGACAGCGCGCGCCACGGCTTTGATCGCGTCAAACTCGCCTGGACTGGAGACGGCAAAGCCGGCCTCGATCACGTCGACCTTCAGCCCTTCGAGCATAAGCGCGATCTCGACCTTTTCACTGGCGTCGAGGTTGATGCCGGGGCTTTGTTCGCCGTCACGCAATGTGGTGTCGAAGATGATGATTTTTTCGGTATTCATGCGACTCTCCCGATCGATTGAAGCATCGGCATTGCCGAATTCGTAAAGGTTGGCTGCATGCACTACGCGCAAGTCACGGACGATCGACGCTTCGCACACATTTCATGCCGGCGGCAAAATCCATCAGGTGATGCACGTCTTGTCAGATCTGGTCCTGTTTGGCCTTGGCTTTGCCAGCATGCTGGAAACCGGACAAACCACTCCGTACCGCGACTAGCGCGCGGCAGATATCGAATTGAAGAGCCGGCTCCCGTTCGGCACAGGCCGGAGAGATCAACCCATAGACATGGCAGGCAAATAGATGGTCGAGTTCAGCGCCGATGAGGCGGTCGGCACATTGCCGTTGCAAGGCGATCCGGCCCGGCTCGATTTTCGGAGCAAAGATTTCAAAACCTGGGAATTGAGTGTCCATAACGCACCGAATGGTTACGATGGTGAGGATGGCGCCATTCGTGACGGCGGTATTTTAGAAAACTACGGACTATTTTTAGAAAACTACGGTTTTATGCTTGGCGAGCGGCAGGTGTAGCTGCTTTGCCACACTGATTTCCAGCTGCTAATATTTCAATGATATGGCGAAGGTAGCGCCAGCCTCGGTGCGCGAACTGGAAATCGGTTCCCTGGCTAAGTATTGCGGGATCTTTGTCCATATAATCTCGTTTGCGGCCCACATCTGCTCTGCGACGCCGAAACGCTTCAGCGCCGTGAGCGTCGCATTGAGATTCAGGAATAAAAGCCTGAAGCCAGGCTCGTTGTCGCCAAGGCAATCGCGACATAGCGCCCAACCTTCGCGATCGTCACCAGCAGCAGAAATATGGGTAAAGGCTCTCGCAGCATGCCGGCAACGACTGTGATGGGATCTCCGATGATGGGTAACCAGCTTGCCAGTAATGACCATCGCCCATAACGGCGATACCATTTCTGTGCTTGCTCCATTTTGTCCTCGCCGACGGGGAACCAGCGCCGGGAACGAAACCGCAGGACACCGCGTCCGAGAACCCAGTTGAGCACCGAGCCGAGAACATTGCCCGCACTTGCAACGGCAATCAGGATAAAGGCCGAATGCTCACCTGTCAGGAGCAGCGCGACAAGAGCAGCCTCGGACTGCATGGGCAGGATGGTGGCGGCTGCAAAAGCAGCGATGAACAGACCCAGATAAACAGTAAATTCAACCATCACTTCACATGCAAACGGCATTGATCATAGCATTCACCTCTTCACGCGGAAAACCATCGGTGGCTTCCGCCGATCCGACCGATGAAGAGGCCGCCCAAGCGGCAACGCCTCATGTTCTCCCCGCCGAGTGATTCAAAATCAAGCCCTCGACCTCCCTTGTCGTCGGCAACGCGGTTCGCGCGCCGACTGCCGAAACCGCGATGCTTGCCGCCGCGCAGGCAAAGACCAGACTCTCCCGGAGGGTACGGTCGTTGAAGCAGGCGGCCAGGAAAGCGCCGTTGAAACAATCCCCTGCGCCAGTTGCATCGACCATTTTGACCGGAAAGGCCGGGTGTTCGGCCCATGCGGCGCGGCTGCAGGCGATAGCGCCGGCGGCCCCCATGGTAACGACAATCAATTGCGGGCCTTTGTCCAGAAGCGGGCGAATGGTTTCAACGGTGATCTCTCCGTCCAACGTGGCGCGAAAACCGCCTTCGTTCATGAAGACGATATCGGAGCATTCCAGCAAGGCATCGAGGCGTTCGCGGGTCGGCGCGACGGCCGCCTCGATATCGATGGCGACGGCAACGCCGTGGGCATGCGCCAGGGCGGTAATCTGCCGGAATTCGGCGAGATCATAGGGCATGGTATAAAGCAGCCGGCTTTGCCGTAGCGCCGCCGACACGATCGGCTCGTCCACCGCTTCACCCGACATAGGCGCATAGACCAATGCCTTTTCGCCGGCAGCATCGACAATAATCGTTGCCGCCGCCGTCGACTGCTCCACGACGCGCAGGAATGCGTTCGACACGCCGGCCTCCTCGTTGGCCGTCAACAGCAGCTGACCGTCGGCATCCCCACCGACGCGCCCGTAGGCCGCGACGCGAGCACCCAGCCGGCTCGCAGCGCTGGCGACATTGGCCACGGTGCCGCCGGCAAATGTGCCGAGCCGTCGGCCAAGAAGTTTTTCGTCTGCCAAGGGCACGCGCGCGGCCTCGAAGACATAGTCGATGTTCGGGTCGCCATAGGCGAGCACATCGAAGGGGCGGTCGGCATTTCTCTGGAAGAGTGTCGCAAGTTCGGTTCTGTTATCGACCATGGCTGTCATTCTCCAAGGCGATATCGGCCAACCCGGCCGCAAGCTTCTGCAAATGGTACTCTGCATCATTGACCGCGATGAACTCGCGGTAAAGCGTTTGCGGCAGTTTTGCCGTGCCGGTCATGGCGCCCGCCATCGCACCAGCCATAGTGGCGACGGTATCCGTGTCATTGCCCACACTTGCCGCCAGTGCCACCGTGCGCAGCGGATCGCCTTTCGCATAGGCAAAGACGGCAATCGCCGCCGGCACGGATTCGCAGGCGAGCATTGAAGCGCCAATGGTCGCATCGAGATCGTACAGAAATTGGCGATCATCCGCCGCTCGCGCTGCAATCTCCAACGCCATGTCCAGCCGCGTCGAGAACCGCGGACCCGGCGGCACGCGCGCATGCCCGGCCGCCAAACGCGCGCCGATCGCACTACCCTCCCAGCAAGCCCGAACAACAGCGCCGATATCGCGTTCCACAAGCGCCGTAGCCGTACCGGCAGCGATCGCGCAGGCGGATGCTATGGCGACATCGGTGTCGTGCGACGGCAGGCACGTCACCAGCGCCTGTTGGCAAGCGGCGACAACATTGCCGGGATGCACGAGACCGACAGGCGCAACGCGCATGGCGGCGCCATTGGTGTTGCCCATGGTCGGCAACTTGCGTTGCGATGTGCCGACGACGCCGACATGGTCAAGACTTTCGCCTGCCCGCAAGGCGGCGACGATCGCCGCAGTGGTCGGCCCCATGAATCCGGCCTTCGGCGAGGTCTCGGCCCAATCGAGCAGGCAAGCAACCCAGCCTGCTTGATCGAGCTGGCCGCCTGCCCTTATCAAGGCACGGGCAAGATAATACATCTGGCTGGCGTCATCGGTGACCTCGCCGCGCTTGCCGTTGTTGGCACCCGCGAACGTGTCCGGCGTCGGCTCCTCGAAGCGATCGGCAAGCCCTCCGTAACGGGCGAAGATCTCGTCTATCCCCCAAAGCTCCGTTGGCGCGCCGAGCGCATCGCCGATGCCGGCAAGCGCAAGGGAGGCGAGGATCGAATCGTAAAACTTGTTTGTTGTCATCCCTGGTCCGTTTCTTATCGTTCATTTGCCGACACTCCCGGCATCAGGCGTGGCGCAGAACGACCGCAGCCCTGGCGATGCGCTTGGCCACCCGGCGCCTCTGCTGAATATTGAAGAACACCAGAGCGAGAATGGTGAGTGCCGGCGGGATCATGAAGACGACCTGGCTTGGCACGTTGTAGCTGCCCAACTGTGCGGCAAACACGGTCGATGCGCCGAAGATAACAGCGGCGACGAGTGTACCGAGCGGTCGGCGACCACCGAGAAACACCGCGGCCAGAGCCAGGAAACCGCGACCGCCGGTCATGTCGGCCTGGAACAGCGTGAGATAGCCCATGCTCAGGAACACGCCGCCGAGGCTCGCCAGCAACCCGCTCAGCAACAGAGCCGAATACTGCACGCGCTTGACCGAGATGCCGGCCGCAAGGGCCGCATCCGGGTTCTCGCCGACCGCGCGGAGTCTCAGCCCGAAGCGGGTGCGATACAGCAATAGCGACAGGAGCGGCGTGGCGAGAAGCGCCGCGTAAACGACGATGTTGTGGCCGACCAGGCCGTCACCGTTGAGGATCGTCCCGATGATCGGGACATGATCGACGAAAGGAATATGAAGCGACGGCAATGCATAGCTGGTCAAAGTCGCGGTCGACCCTTTGTCGCCGGTGATCGAGACAAGCAGGAAGACCGTCAGGCCGGAGGCCAGGATATTGATGCCGACGCCGGCGACAATGATGTCGGCGCCAAGCTCGAGGTGAAAGACCGCGAGCACGCCGGCAATCACCGTGCCCGCGATCAGGCCGGCAAGGCAACCCATCCACGGATGCAGCCAGAGCGGTGCTTCGGGAAACCAGATCGCCGAATAGGCCGACGCGATAACGCCAAAGAAGGCCGCGACCAGCATGATACCTTCGAGCGCAATGTTGACACTGCCGGCAAGATCCGAAATCAGACCGCCGAAGGCCGATAGGATGATCGGCGCGGAAGCGCGCAATATGGCGGCAAGGAGCGTTCCGAGGAATGTTCCCCAAAGGACGAATTCGGTGCTCATGCACGCACCTCCTTTCCGGCCCTCGCAGATGATCGCGCCCGCAGCCAGCCCGTCAGCAGGGTCGGGCCGAAGCGCTCGGCGATGACGAACAGGATGATGAAGGCCTGGATGATCATGACCATCTCGCGCGTGACATCGGAGCTGCGCTCCATCACCTGCGCGCCGATCCGAAGATAGGCATAGAGGATGGCCACGATCGGGATTACGAGCGGATTGTTGCGGGCGAGCAGCGCCACCACGATACCCTCGAAGCCGAGACCGGGTGCGAGATCGACCGGCAGGGCTTTCAAAAGCGCATTCGATGTATGGAAACCGGCAAGGCCGGCAAAGATGCCACCGAGAGCCATCGAGAGCGCCGTGGCGCGCTTCACGGGGATGCCGGCCTGTTCGGCAAATCGCGAATTCTCGCCAACAAGGGTGATCTCGTAGCCGACAGTCGTCCGCTTGATCAGGAACCATGCGGCCACGGCGGCGAGTATCGCTACAAAACCCATGACCGTCACATTGGTGCGGGCGAGCAGCGCCGTCAGCACGGCCGCGTCCGGCAGTGACGGCGTGGTGATAAAGCCGGCGGAGGGGTCGCGAAGCCAATAGGTGATGACCAGGCGGTAGAACTGAACGGCGATGACGTTCAGCATCAGGGTGGTGACGATCTCGCTGGCGCCGAAACGCGCTTTCAGCACGCCCGGCAGCAGGCCCCAGAGGAAACCGGTCGTCATCGCCGCCAGGCAGGCGGCGGGAATGACGATGATCGCCGGACCGCCCAGCGCAAGGCTGACGGCCGCCGCGGCGATCGCGCCAAGGAAAAGCTGGCCATCCGCCCCCATGGAGAATTGCCGGGCGCGAAAAGGGATAGCGACGGCGAGACCCAACAGCGTCAATGTCGTCGCGTCTTCGAGCAGCGAACCAAGCCGGGTCATCCGGCGAACCGTGAACTGTCCCGCACTGTTCCAGCCGAAATCCGGCCAGGCGCCGGTGAGCAACGCCCCATAGGCTTTCAACGGCTCGGCGCTGACCAGAACCGTCAGGACGAAGCCACAGCCGAGAGCGGCAGTGACGACAAAAGCGAGACGCAGGACCTGTGCAACGAGGCGGGAGGCAGTGCTTGACGATGCACTCATGCGATTGCCTCCTGTGGAGTTGCGGCGAAGGCGGCGTCGAGCCTCGCCGCCGCATCCGGCTGGCGCTTCAGCCCGGTCATATAGAGGCCGATCTCACGCTGGTCGGCCGTGTCGGCGCGGAAATGCGCGACGATCTCACCCTTGAAGAGCACGGCGATCCGGTCGGAAAGGCTCAGGACCTCCTCCAGGTCGGCGGAGATCAGCAGCACGGCCGCGCCGCGATCGCGCAGCGCCACCAGCTCGTCCCGCAGCGAGCCGGCCGCACCGACATCGACGCCGCGCGTCGGCTGGGCGGCGATGAGGAATTTCGGTTCGCCCGATATTTCGCGCGCCATGACCACCTTTTGCATATTGCCGCCGGAAAGCGCGCCGACCGGCGTCTTGCTCGAATCCGTCTTGATCCCAAATTGCTTGACCAGATCCCTGGCCCATTGGCCGATCGCGCCGGTCTTCAGGCAGCCGAAGGAAGAGAAGGACGGTCCGTAATAGGTCGTCGCGACGATATTCTGCTCGATGTCGAGATTGACCGCGACACCCTCGGTCAAGCGATCCTCGGGAACCGTCGCCACACCGGATTTACGCGCGGCTCGAACGCCCCGGCCGGTAAAGGGCATACCATCGAGATCGCCCCCTCCCGCATGCGGCGCGGCAAGCCCGCTCAGCACACGCGCCAGCGAATTCTGCCCATTGCCTTCGACCCCGGCAATGCCGAGAATCTCGCCGCCGGCGAGATCGAAATTGACATCGGACAAACGCACGCTGCCCTGCGCATTGACATAACCAAGCTGACGCACCCGCACACGCGGCTCTCGACCGCGCGCGTCGATGCGCTTGACGATCTGCGGCGCCAACGGTCGGCCGACCATCATCTCGGCGATGGTCTTGTGATCGATGTCGGCGGTATCGGCATGCCCGGTCACCCGGCCATCGCGCAGCACGGTCAGCCGGTCGGAAATCGCCTTCACCTCGGCAAGCTTATGGGTGACAACGACGACCGTGACGCCCGACACAACCAGCCGGCGGATCGCCGCAAACAGCTCGTCCGTTTCCTGCGGTGTCAGAACGGCGGTCGGTTCGTCCATCAGCAGGATCCGCGCGCCACGATAAAGCGTCTTCAGTATCTCCGTGCGCTGCTGCATCCCGATGGAAACATCGCTTACCCGTGCGGTCGGATCGACATCAAGCCCAAAGGATTTCGCCAGTTCCCGGACGGCGACGATGCTAGCCTCCCGGCTCAGGAGCCCGCCCCGGCCGGACGGTTCCTGACCGAGCACGACATTTTCGGCGATGGTGAAAGAGGGCACGAGATTCAGATGCTGCGCCACCATGCCGATGCCGGCTGCGATTGCCTGGCCTGGATGAGTGAAATGACGCTCGACACCCTCGATCAGAATGGTGCCGGCGCTCGGTTGGATCAGGCCGTAGATCATCTTCATGATCGTCGACTTGCCGGCGCCGTTCTCACCGCAAATCGCGTGGATCTCGCCGCGCTCGATCGTCAGCGACACGCCCTCGTTCGCCAAGGTGCCGTTGCCATAGCGCTTGCTGACACCCCGCAGCTCTATGGCTGGCGCCATTCCGCGGGCGCCAGAAGGATGATGCTCCATCGAAGGACGCTCCTCGCAAGAGACGAGACCATAAGCGGTCAGAAGGCGGTCGGAACCTTCACCTTGCCGGCGATGATATCCGCCTTGACCTTGTCGACCTCGCCCATAACAGCCGGTGGAACGATGGCTTGAGTAAACTTGTTGTCCGCCAGACCGATTGCGCCTTCCTTCAGGCCGAGCGATTCCGCCGTGCCGAGCGGCAGCTTGCCCTCTTTCATCAAAGCGACAGAGCGAACGACGGTATTGTCAACATTCTTCATGACGGAGGTGACGATGCGCTTGGCCGTGTCCAGGCGGGAGGTTTCATAGATCAGGGCCTGATCGGAATCGACACCGATGGCATAACGCCCGGCCTCGGCTGCGGCCTCGATGACACCCTGCCCCGTCGCACCCGCCACCTGGAAGACGATGCCGGCGCCCTGGGCGAATTGTGCCTTGGCGATCTCCTTGCCCGTCGCCGGATCGCTGAAGGAATTGGCATATTGCTTCAACACCTTGACATCCGGCAGGACGGATTTGGCTCCGGCCTCGTAGCCGACCAGGAAGTCGTCGATGACGGGGATCTGCATGGCACCGACGGTACCCAGCGGACTGCCGGCGGCGATATCGGCAATACCCGCTTGCGTCAGTCGCGCGGACAGGACACCAGCCAGGTAGGCTCCCTCGTTCTGCCGGAAGAGAATGGAATAGACATTGCCGCATTTGCATTTGGAATAGTCCACCGCACCGTCAAAGAGGATGAAGCGGATGTCGGGAAACTGCGGCGCGATCTTTTCGACCATGGGCACCATCGTATAGGTGCCAAGCACGATCGTATCGTAGTCACCACCCTCCGCGAGGTCGATAATCGCGCTTTCCCAACGGGTGGGATCGACACCGCCTTCGACCGTCTGGGTCGAAACCGACAGCTCTTTTTTGACGCGCTGGATGCCGCGCTCCGCCGAGTCGAAGAAAGATTTGTCGCCGAGCGTGCCGTTGACAAAGTAGACGATGTTCTGCGCCGGACGATTAAGGTCCTCCGCATGGCCCACCGTCATCGCGGCAAGAACCATGCCGGCGGACAAGGCAATCGTACGCGCACGCCGCAAAGCGGCGCCCAATCTGATCATTCCCATAACGTAACCCTCTGAGGTTGCTCTATTTTTATTTTTGACTGAATTTGTTGACACGCGTCGTGTAGCGATAACTCGACACGTATTTCATCTCGCAATATTCCATCGGCTGCCTGCGCTCGGAAAGGGTGATGCGCTCGCACAGGAGCAAGGGCGCCCCGACAGCCACACCGAGCCGGCTCGCGTCCTCGGCATTGGCTGCAACCGAACTCAAGCTTTCAAGACCCTCCGCCGCGTTCAGACCAAAACGATCGCCAAGCAGCTTGTAGAGCGAACCCGATCGAACCAGATCGTCGGCCGTAAAGACAGCACCCGGCGGAAGCACCAGATAGGCATCGTGAATGCCGACCGGAGAACCATCAACGGTGCGAATGCGCTTCACGCGCATGACCATCTGGCGCGGCTCGATCTTGAGAACACCCGCAATCGCAAGGTTGGCCGGCATTTGCTCGACGAGGATGATGGCCTGGCCGGCAACGCCTCCGCGCTTTTCGGTATCCTGCGAGAAGCTGTCGAGAAACCGCGACATCTCCCTGACCGACGACGGCGCCACGAAGGTTCCCCGACCGTGCTCGCTATAGAGCAACCCCTGCTCTTCCAGCAAACGAACAGCCTTGCGCACCGTGTCCCGGCTCATCGCATAGCGAACCGCGATATCACGCTCCGAAGGCAAAGGTTCGTTCGAGCCTCGCGAGCCGCTCTCGATTTCCGCCCTGAGCTTTGCAGCTAATTGCCGGTAAAGCGGCACGCCCGACTGCGCCAGTTCGAGATCACCCGTTTCGTCCAGCAAGTCCACCATCGCACCAGTTCCGAAATGACTGTTTGCTAGAACTATATGGTACGTACCAGTGTGTCAATAAAAATTCATACTACGCCAAGTTTTCAGCCTATCTGAACAAAATTGACATATATGGTACGTACCATTATGTTTCCAAGAAGCTCACAAAACAGGCACATGCCCACACAAACGACAAATCGAGGAACATCCATGGCCCAGGCGCCTGCCTTTATCGCCTTCACCGGATTGGACGACGCGCGATTGATCAGCGATCTGCAGAGCCTTTCGGCGCGCTATCCGATCGAATGGGGCGTGCTTGTGGATGATGCGCAGGAGGAAAAACCGCTGTTTCCGGATGCGGGAGCGCGCAAAGCCTTTCTGACAGCCGGAGGCCTGCGTCTCGCCGCCCATGTCTGCGGCGTGGAGGCATCGAAGATAGCCAACGCACCCGACACTGTATCGCTCGACCTCACCGGTTTTCAGCGCATTCAGGTCAATCACAGCTTCTCCGGCAGTTCGGCCACGCAAATTGACAATAGCTGGCGCTTCGGTCGGCGGCTGGGTGTCCGGACCATGCTTCAGTGCAAGGACGCGTTTCCGGATGAGACCCGCCTGGACTGGTTGTTCGACACGTCTTTCGGCACCGGAGCTACGCCGAAAGCATGGCCAACGCTTCCAAAAGGCGGACCATTTTGCGGCTATTCCGGCGGCATAAAGCCCGACAATGTTGCCGCCATCATCGCTGCCATCGGCGCTTGCGCCGGCGATCTCTATTGGATCGACATGGAATCGGGCATTCGCACGAATGGCTGGCTGGATCTCGACAAATGCGAGGCGGTCTGCAAGGTAGTTTACGGATAGTCCGACGGGAAACGAAAGCGGCAATTCCTGAACCCGAAACAAGCGTCGCCTGCAGACACAGGTCCGACTTTCACGATCAGCAGAAAGATCGCTTCGCCGAATTTGATCCATCCTTCATGCATCGATCGTAAAGAACTGGAGGGGCGCGCAACATTTCAGAATGCATCATATCGGCCGGTAATCCCATGCGCCGTTTGGGATCAGAACAAGCTCTCGTAACTGCCCCGAAGGGATCGAACCGCCGACGGGTCACTGCGTTAACCCGGCCATGGCGGCAAGGCGCCATCCCCTACCCCATCCGTTCGGATGCATAGCTTCCGGGGCTTGCCGGGAAGACGATGGTGCGGTTGCCGTTGAGGAAGGTGCGGTAGTGGATATGCGCATGGATGGCCCGTGCCAGCACCTGGCTCTCCACGTCGCGGCCGATCGACACATAATCCTCCGCAGACTGCGCATGCGTGATCCGCGCCGTGTCCTGCTCGATGATCGGTCCCTCGTCCAGATCCGCCGTCACATAATGCGCCGTCGCCCCGATCAGCTT
>NZ_JACIBC010000010.1 GCF_014195095.1 Rhizobium sp. BK602 | reverse complement strand
GCTCCACACCCGTCCCATCCGACTTCACGCGGATCTTAACGTTGTAGTCAACAACCCGCTTTACCGGGACCAGAATCTTCATCGTGGGAGCCTCCTCAGGCAAGCGTGTATGCGGTTTTGACGGAAGTATAGAACTCCGCCGCGTATCGGCCCTGTTCGCGGGGGCCGTATGACGAGCCCTTGCGGCCGCCGAACGGCACATGGAAATCGACGCCGGCGGTCGGCAGGTTGACCATGACCATACCCGCTTCGGAATTGCGCTTGAAATGCGTCGCGTGTTTCAGGCTCGTCGTGGCAATGCCGGAGGAGAGGCCGAAGCTCGTGTCGTTCGCGACGGCGAGCGCCTCGTCGTAGTCCCTGACCCGAATGACGGCGGCCACGGGGCCGAAGATCTCCTCGCGGGCGATGCGCATCTCGTTCGTCGCTTCGGTGAAGAGCGCCGGTTGCAGATAAAAACCGGGTGTCGCGCGTTCGATCCGGTCGCCGCCGAAAGCGAGCTTCGCGCCTTCCCTGCGGCCGATGTCGATATAGTCGATATCCTGCTGTAACTGGCCGGCATCGACGACCGGACCGATATGGGTGCCGCTCTTCAGGGCGTCGTCGACGACAAGTCCTCGCAGACGTTCCGTGAGCGCGGCGACGAAACGGTCATGAATGCCCTCGGTCACGATCAAGCGCGACGAGGCCGTGCAGCGCTGGCCGGTCGAGAAGAAGGAGGAGTTTGCGGCGGCCTCGACGGCAACCGGCAAATCGGCATCGTCGAGAACGACAAACGGGTTCTTGCCGCCCATTTCCAGCTGGTATTTGCGATTATGCTCGACCGAGGACAGCGCCACCCGCCTGCCGGTTCCGACGGAGCCGGTAAAGGTCAGCGCGTTCAGGTCGGCGCTGTCGAGCATCGTCTGGCCGACGATGCTGCCGCGCCCCATCACCAGATTGACGACACCGGCTGGCGCGCCGGCCCGGTTGAGGATGTCGGCCAGCTCCCAGGCACAACCCGGAACCAGATCGGCGGGCTTGAGCACCACCGTGTTTCCATAGGCGAGTGCCGGCGCGATCTTCCAGGCGGGGATGGCGATCGGGAAGTTCCAGGGGGTAATGACGCCGACGACGCCGACTGGCTCGCGGGTGATCTCCACGCCGATATTGGGACGCACGGAGGGTAGCACTTCGCCCGAAAGGCGCAGGACCTCGCCGGCAAAGAAATCGAAGATCTGACCGGCGCGCGTCACTTCGCCGATGGCTTCCGGCAGCGTCTTGCCTTCCTCGCGCGCCAGCAGCCGGCCGAGTTCTTCCTTGCGGGCCATGATCTCGTCGCCGGTCTTTTTCAGCAGCGCGTGCCGCTCGAGGATGGGCGCGCGCGACCAGGCCGGAAAGGCCGCTTTGGCGGCGGCGATGGCGGCACGGGTCTGGTCGGCGCTTGCCCGCGCATATTCGCCGACGATCTCGTTGGTGTTGGAGGGATTGAAGTTCGCCGAAGCGTCGCCGGCGACCCATTCGCCAGCGATCAGGTTCTTGTACAGCATGGGTTCCTCCGTTCAATGCAGTCCGAGATAGGCCTTGCGGACGTCTTCGTTGTCGAGAAGGGCGGCGCTTTCGCCCGACAGATGGATCTTGCCATTGACCATGACGTAAGCGCGCTGCGAGAGCCTCAGCGCATGGTTTGCGTTCTGCTCGACGAGGAAAATCGTCTTGCCCATCGCCGCGATCTCGCTCAGCACTTCGAACACGCGCTTGACGACGAGCGGCGCAAGGCCAAGCGAAGGCTCGTCGAAGAGGATGAGCTCGGGACGTGCCATCATCGCGCGCGCGATGGCCAGCATCTGCTGTTCGCCGCCCGACATGGTGCCGGCCATCTGGTTGCGGCGCTCCTTGAGGCGGGGGAAGAGCTCGAACATGGCGGCGCGGTCCTCGGCGAAATGATCCATGCCGATGGGCGTCGTGCCCATCATCATGTTCTCTTCCACCGTCATCTCCTGATAGATTTGCCGTCCCTCCGGAACAAGCGCGATGCCGCGGCGGGAAATCCTGTTGGTCGGCGCTTGGGAGATGTCTTCGCCGCGATGCAGGATCCTGCCCGACGACGCGCGCGGCGCGCCGAAGATGGACGAAAGCAGCGTCGTCTTGCCAGCGCCGTTCGCGCCGATCAGGCTGACGATTTCGCCTTCATGGATATGGACGTTCACCGCTCGCAAGGCTTCGACAGGCCCGTAATGGGCGTGGACATCGGAGAATTCGAGGAGCGGCACCTTCACGTCCAACGGCTGGCTCATGCCCGCACCTCCTCTTCGCTGACACCCAGATAGGCTGCGACGACGGCGGGATCGTTGGCGACATGGTCCGGTGTTCCATCCGAAATGACCTCGCCGTGGTCGAGAACGACAATATGATTGGAAATGCGCATGACGAGCCCCATGTCGTGTTCGATGACGAGAACCGTCTGGCCGTGTTCCTTGCAGAGCCGCTGGATGACTTCGGCCAGATCCCGCGTCTCGGAGGGGTTGAGACCGGCGGCCGGTTCGTCGAGACAAATCAGCCGCGGGCCGGTGCACATGGCGCGCGCGATTTCCAGCCGCCGCTGCCGGCCATAGGGTAGTTCGCCGGCGAGACGGTTCGCATCGTCGGCGAGGCTCATCTGTTCCAGCCAGTAATAGGCGCGATCGATCGCCTCACGCTCCGCCCGGCGGAACGCCGGAGTGCGCAGGACCCCGCTGAGGATGCCGTTGCGGGTCGCCAGGTGTTGGGCGACGAGGAGGTTCTCGACGACGGACATCTCCCTGAAGAGCCGTATGTTCTGAAAGGTTCGGGCGATGCCGGCGCGGGTCACCAGATGCGAGCCGCCGGTGATCGGCCTTGTGGCGAGGTCGCCGATATCCTGCGCCCCGTCTTTTCCGTTGAGAACGATCCGGCCCTCGCTGGCGCGATAAAAGCCGGTGATGCAGTTGAACATCGTCGTCTTGCCGGCGCCGTTCGGACCGATCAAGGCGGTGACCGCTCCCTTTTCCGCCGAGAAGCTGACATTGCGGTTGGCGACGATGCCGCCGAAGCGCATCGAGACATTCTGGACTTCGAGGATGGCGGCGTTCATCGTCCGGCCTCCAGCTTTGCTTCAACCGGGAAGGCTGCTTCGGCGCCGCTGTCGTCAGTCTTGGCGCTCGGAAAGAACGCCGGGCGTTTGACGCGGACGAGCCCGCGCGGTTTCCAGATCATCATCACCACCATGAGGATGCCGAAAACGAGAACGCGGTATTCGGCGAATTCGCGCAGCATTTCCGGAAGGATGGTGAGGACGAGGGCTGCGAGGATGACGCCGACGGTCGATCCGAGGCCGCCGAGAACGACGATGGCGAGGATCAGCGCCGACTCGAAGAAGGTGAAGGACGTCGGATTGACGAAGCCCTGATGCACGGCAAAGAAAACCCCGGCGAGGCCGCCCGTCGAGGCGCCGAGCATGAAGGCCGTCAATTTCGTGAAGACGTGGTTCACGCCGAGCGAGCGACAGGCGATCTCGTCCTCGCGCAATGCCTCCCACATGCGGCCGAGCGGAATGACGCGCAGCCGCTCCACGACGTAGATCGCAAGGCAAACGACGAGGAACAGGACGAAATAGATGAACCAGAACTTGTAGTCGGCATTGTAGGGGATGCCGAGATAGTCGTGAATCGGCACGCCGCCCTGCCTTGCCGTGCGCGTGAATTCCAGGCCGAGGAAGGTCGGGGCGGGAACCGGAGCGCCGTTGGGGCCGCCGGTGAATTCGAGCCAGTTGTTGAGGACGAGGCGGATGATCTCGCCGAATCCCAGCGTGACGATGGCCAGATAGTCGCCGTGCATTTTCAGGACCGGGAATGCGAGGACCATGCCGAAGAGGCCGGCGAGAAAGGGGGCGATGATCAAGGCGCCCCAGAAGCCGAGACCGAGATATTGCGAACCGAGCGCCAGCAGATAGGCGCCGACCGCATAGAAGGCGACGAAGCCGAGGTCGAGGAGGCCGGCAAGCCCGACGACGATGTTCAGTCCGAGACCGAGCAGGCAGTAGATGAGGGCGAGGATCGCGACGCCGAGGAAATATTTGTCGGCGATGAAAGGCAGGCTGAGCCCTGCGAGGAACAGCACCGCCAGCAGCAGTGCCGGAGATTTTTCCGTGCCGGTCATGACCGTGACGCCGCCACCGCCGCGGGCCATAGATCGGGTCAGCCTTTGTCCGAAGCCGCTCATCCCAGCAAGCGAGATTGCGATCCGTCCGGCGGTGACGGCTCCCGCGAGCAGGACGGCGCGCATCAGTTCGCTGGTGAAGGAAAAGCCGTCAAGAACCAGCCCGGAGATCGGGCCGAACAGAACGAGGCAGACGACGAATGTCAGGAGCGCTTCCCTGAGGAGCGCGAAGAGGCGATTTGACTGCATGATACCGTGCTCCCCCGCTTACACTTTTTGAATTTCCGGGCGGCCGAGAAGGCCGTAGGGACGGAAAAACAGCAGGATGATGAGAAGCGCGAAGGCAAAGACGTCCTTGTAGTCGGTGCTGACATATCCGGCGAACAGCGCTTCGGTAAGGCCGAGCAGAATGCCGCCGAGGACCGCGCCCGGCAGCGAACCGATGCCGCCGAGGACGGCGGCGGTAAAGGCCTTGATGCCCATGACGAAGCCGATGAAGAAATTGAACGAACCGTAGTTGAAGGTCACGAGCGTTCCGCCGACGGCGGCCGTCGCCGCGCCGATCACGAAAACCGTCGAGATGATCCGGTCGGTATTGACGCCGAGGACCGCCGAAATGCGGATGTTCTGCTGCGTCGCCCGGCATTCGCGGCCGATGCGCGTGTAGTTGATGATGTAGGTGAGGATGCCCATGGCGATCAGCGCCGCGAACAGGATGATCGTCTGCATATAGGTGATCTGCGCGAAATGCTGCTCGCCACCGAAGCGGAATGCGCCCTGGATCAGGGTCGGAACACCTTGGTCGCGCGCACCCTGGGCGATCTGGACGTAGCTTTGCAGCATCAGCGAGATGCCGATGGCGGAGATCAGTGGGGCAAGCTTGGTCGAGCCGCGCAGCGGGCGATAGGCCACGCGCTCGATTGTCCAGCCATATACCGCGGTAATGGCGCAGGTGATGACGAGCACGGATATCAGCGCGAACGGCACCGACTGGACGCCGAAGAAGCCGAGCACGGCGAGCGTGATGGCGGCGACATAGGCGGAGACCATGTAGACGTCGCCATGGGCGAAGTTGATCATGCGGATGACGCCATAGACCATGGTGTATCCGACGGCGATCAGCCCGTAGATGGTACCGAGCGTGATCCCGTTGAACAATTGCTGAACCAGGATGTAGAAGTCCATGGCAAATCCCCTTTTTGTTTTTCTGGGCAGGAAAACCAGCCGGGCGATGCCCGGCTGGATGGGAGATGACTGCCTTAGTTGACGAGAGCGGGAGAGCCCTTGTCGTCAAAGTTATAGAAGACGAACTTGAAGTCCTTGATGTCGCCCTTGTCGTCCCAGGTGATCTTGCCGATGGCCGAATCCACGGTGTTGCCGCGGAGATAGCCGGCCTGGGCCTTGAGGTTATCGCCGGCCTTCAGCGCGGCGACGATGGCTTGTGCATTGGCGTAGCCGTAGAGGACATAATTGGCCGGCGTGATGTTGGCCTTCTTCAGCGCATCCTGGACACCCTTGGTGGAGGGATCTTCCAGCGGGTCGGGCGTTGCCGAATAGTAGACGTTTTTCAGGTTCGCCGGGCCGCCGGCGGCGGATACGAGCTCCGCCTGCGCAAACGCATCGCCCGTGACGAAGACGACATCGACACCCTGTTCCTTAAGCTGACGGACAAGCGGCCCACCTTCCGGGATGAGACCACCAAAGTAGACCGCGTTGGCGCCGGAGCTCTTGATCTTGGTGACCAGAGCATTGAAATCGCGCTCGCCGCGGGTCAGGCCTTCATACAGCACGGGCTTGATGCCGCGCGCCTCGATCGTCTTCTTGACGGCATCCACCAGACCCTGGCCATAGGTGTCCTTGTCGTGGATCAGCGCGATCTTGTCACGCTTCAGCGTGTCGAGAATGAAGCTGCCGGCGACGACTGCCTGCTGGTCGTCACGGCCGCAGCCACGAAACAGATTGCTGAAGCCGCGGTCCGTCACGGTCGGGTTGGTCGAGGATGGCGTCATTTCAAGGATGCCGGCGTCGTTGTAGATTTCAGAAGCAGGGATCGTGCTCGACGAGCAGAAGTGGCCGATCACGGCCTGGACCTTGTCCTGGTCGACGAAGCGATTGGCAACGGCAACTGCCTGCTTCGGCTCGCAGGCGTCGTCGCCCTTCACAAGCTCGATCTTCTTGCCGTTGATGCCGCCCGCCGCATTGACGTCATTCACATAGGCCGACACCCCATCGAAGACTTGCTGGCCGAAGGTTGCGTTCGCGCCGGTATAGGGGCCTGCCACGCCGATCTTGATCGTATCGGCGGCAAGGGCGTTGGATAGGATCAGAACGGAGGCGACGGCGGTCGTGGTAAGTAGCTTGGAGATGGATTTCATCGATTTTCCCTCTGGTTGAAACGATTTCACTTCAAGTGGTCCAGATGCGGGTTCGACCCGCATTCGCGTATTATTGGTTTGGTGAAGCCACTAATTTTATTAGATAATTCTTCCCATTCGTAATTGTGTCGGAGGCTGGATTTTGTTGTTTTTGAGCCTCTTTCCAGTTGACACTTATATGATAAGTGACATATACGAAGATCGTCAAGCTAAAATGTTGACGGCACTGCCGGGGAGGTCCGACAATGCTGTTGGCGGCAAGATCGCATCGAAGGCGGCCTGGGTCGGCGGACGGAACATGAAGTGGGGAACAAGACGGTGAACAGCACACCACGAAACTGCCGGGTCGGCGTCGATATCGGCGGCACCTTTACGGATATCGCTCTCGACCTCGACGGGTTGCTTCACTCGACCAAGGTTCTGACGGATTATACGGCGCCCGAGCGCGCTATTCTAAACGGCGTGAAGGTCGTCGCGGAGATGGCCGGCGTCGCGCTTTCGGAGATCGGCATCCTCATTCATGGCACGACGCTTGCCACCAACGCCTTGATCGAAAGGCGCGGCGCCAAGACGGCCTTCGTGACGACCGAGGGTTTCCGGGATGTGCTGGAAATGCGCACCGAGAACCGCTTCGAGCAATATGACCTCAATATCGCGCTGCCTCCCGCTCTCATCGCTCGTGCCGACCGCCTTGTCGTTCGCGAGCGCATCGATGCCTCCGGCAAGGTTCTGCTAGCGCTCGACGAGCCGTCCGTCGCCGCGGTGGTCGAGGCGATCGCGGCAGGGGGATATGAGAGCGTGGCGATCGGTTTCATCCATGCCTATGCGAATGGAGCGCACGAGGTGGCGGTCCGGGACGCGATCCTGAAGCGTCTTCCGAATGTCTCCGTGTCGATCTCGTCGGAAGTCTCACCGCAGATGCGCGAGTTCGAGCGCTTCAATACGGTCTGCGCCAACGCCTATGTAAAACCGGCGATCAAGTCCTATCTCGACCGGCTCGTCGTTTCGCTGAAAGAGATCGGCGTCGCATGTCCGGTGTTCATGATTCACTCCGGCGGCGGCATCGTCTCGGTCGAGAGCGCCTCGGAGTTCCCGGTGCGGCTCGTCGAATCCGGCCCGGCGGGCGGCGCGATTTTCGCGGCCGATATCGCGCGCCGTCATGGCCTCGATACCGTGCTTTCCTTCGACATGGGTGGAACCACCGCCAAGATCTGCCTGATCGAAAATCAGGTGCCGAAGACGGCCAAGACCTTCGAGGTCGCCCGGACCTATCGCTTCCGCAAGGGATCGGGCATGCCGATTTCGATCCCGGTGGTGGAGATGGTCGAGATCGGCGCGGGCGGCGGTTCGATCGCCTCTGTCGACGGTATGCGCCAAATCCGTGTCGGCCCCCATTCGGCCGCCTCCGAGCCCGGTCCCGCCTGCTACCAGCGCGGCGGCAAGAACCCGACGGTGACGGATGCCGACCTCATTCTTGGAAAGCTCGACCCGAATAATTTCGCGGGCGGCGCTATTCCGCTTTCGGTCGACGCAAGCCTGAGGGCGATGAGCGACGACATTGGTTCCGTCATCGGTCTTACTCCGGAAGCTGCGGCCTATGGCACGTGTGAAATGGTCGACGAGAACATGGCCAATGCCGGCCGGGTCCACACGGTCGAGAACGGCAAGAACATATCGGACTTCACGATGATTACCTTCGGCGGCGCCGGCCCGCTGCATGCTGCTCGCCTCTGCGAGAAGATGGGGATTTCGACGTTTCTCGTCCCGCCGGGCGCCGGCGTCGGTTCCGCCATCGGCTTTCTCCGGGCTCCCTTCGGCTATGAGTCGGTGCGCAGCGCCGTCTTCGGTCTTACGGGTTTCGATTTCGCGGAGGCCAACCATCTGCTGGAGGCGATGAAGGCCGAGGCGCTTAGCTTCGTCGAAGGGGGTCTCGACAAGCATGCTCCGTTGATCGAGCGGACATTGTTCATGCGTTACGCCGGCCAGGGCTGGGACATTCCGGTGCCGCTCGATGGCGACCGGTTCGACGGGACGAGCGCCGCGAAGATCGCGGCGTCCTTCCAGGGCGAATATGAGCGCTTCTTCGGGCGCGCCATCGAGGGTCTCGATATCGAAATCGTCAGCTGGTCGGTCAAGGCGAGCTCGCCGCTTCCCCCGGTCGAGCGCGTTGCGTCGGTGGTCGAGGGTGCCGTTGTCGCGCCGGGCAAGAGCCGCCGTCTGTTCGAGGCGTCGCAGGGTGCCTATCTCGACGCGGGAATTCACGAGCGCGGCGATCTGAAGCCCGGAGACGTGGTCAAGGGTCCCGCGGTCATCGTCGAACGCGAGACCTCGGCGGTTCTGACCTCCTCCTTCAAGGCGATCGTCCAGAATGACGGCTGCCTTCTCGTAACCCGGCTTTGAGGATTTTCGAATGAACCAGTCCATGATCGATATCCATATGCAGGTCATGTGGAACCGCCTGATCTCGGTCGTCGAGGAGCAGGCCCAGACATTGATCCGCACCGCCTTCTCCACCTCCGTGCGCGAGGCTGGCGACCTGTCGGCGGGCGTCTTCGATCTCGAAGGCAGGATGCTGGCGCAAGCGGTGACCGGCACGCCGGGCCATGTGAACGCCATGGCCGAATCCGTCGCGCATTTCATCCGTGACATCGGGCCGGACAACATCTTCGAAGGCGACGTCTACATCACCAACGATCCCTGGAAGGGCACCGGCCACCTGCATGACATCACCGTCGTCACGCCGTCCTTTCATCATGGCAGGCTGGTCGGCTATTTCGCCTCGACCGCGCATGTCGTCGATGTCGGCGGGCGCGGCTTCGGGCCGGACGCGCGCGAAGTCTATGAAGAAGGCATCTTCATTCCGATCATGAAGTTCTTCGAGCGCGGCGAGCTGAACCGGACGCTGATCCATATCGTTCGCAACAATGTTCGCGAAAGCGACAAGGTTGTCGGTGACTTCCATGCGCTTGCCGCCTGCAACGAGACCGGCCATCGCCGGCTCATCGACATGCTGACGGAATTCAATCTCGAAGACCTGTCGATGATCGGCGGCTTCATCCTCAAACACAGCCGCGAGGCGACGCTCGAACGGCTGAAAGATCTGCCGCATGGTTCCTGGAGCTATAGTCTCGATCTCGACGGCTATGATGAGCCCGTGCATCTCGCGGCGAAGCTCACCATCGGCCCCGAGGGCGTCGAGGTCGATTTCGACGGCACCTCGGGCATGAGCAAGTTCGGCATCAACGTGCCGCTGGTCTATGCGAAGGCTTACGCCTGCTACGGCATCAAATGCGTCGTGGCCCCGGAAATCCCCAACAACGCCGCCTCCCTGGCGCCCTTCGAGGTCGTCGCGCCGGAAGGCTGCATCCTGAATGCCAAGCGGCCGGCGCCCGTCGCCGTTCGCCACGTACTCGGCCATTTCGTCCCGGATCTGGTGCTTGGCGCCCTGCATCAGGCGCTCCCCGGCCAGGTGCCCGCCGAAGGCGCCAGCGCGCTCTGGAACCTGCATATGAGCGTGCGGCCGATTGCCGACCAGACAAGCGGCAAGGGTGCGGAAATCCTGATGTTCAATTCCGGCGGATCGGGCGCGCGCGCCACGCTCGACGGCCTCAATGCGACGGCCTTCCCGAGCGGCGTGCACACCATGCCGATCGAGGCGACGGAGAATGTGGGGCCGGTCATCATCTGGCGCAAGGAATTGCGCGAAGGCTCCGGCGGGGCAGGAGCACAGCGCGGCGGCCTCGGCCAGATGATCGAAATCGAGGCGGCTGAAGGTTATGGCTTCCGCTTCTCCGCGATGTTCGACCGGCTCAATCACCCGGCGCGCGGACGTGACGGCGGGTTGGAAGGCGCTGCCGGCGGCGTCTCCCTTGACGACGGCACGGTGCTCAAGGGCAAGGGCCTGCAGTTCGTTCCGCAGGGCCGCCGTCTCGTCCTGTCGCTGCCCGGCGGCGGCGGGTACGGCGATCCGGAAAAGCGCCCCGCCGAAGCGGTCGAGCACGATCTCAAGCACGGTTATATCACGAGGGAACAGGCCGGGCTCTATGCCAAGGCGGGAGACAAGGCATGAACATGATCAAATTCGAAAGCGCCCGCGCGGCAACGATCAAGTCGTCACCGTCGATGGCCGTATCCATGGCCGCCAAGGCGATGCGGGCCAAGGGGGAGCATGTCGTCGATCTTTCCCTGGGCGAGCCGGACTTCGACACGCCTTCCCATGTCGTCGAAGCGGCCATCGAAGCCATGCGGAAGGGTCTGACACGCTATACGGCGCCCGACGGGCTGCCTGAACTGCGCGATGCGATCGTTGCCAAATTCAAGCGCGAGAACGGCCTCGATTATGCCGTCGACGAGATTTCCATCGGCAACGGCGCCAAGCAGATCCTTTTCAACGCGTTCCTCGGCACCCTGGAGCCGGGCGACGAGGTGGTCGTGCCGGCGCCTTACTGGGTGTCCTATACGGATATCGTCATTCTGCACGGCGGCGTGCCGAAAATCGTCTCCTGCGGTGTCGAGGAAGCCTTCAAGATCACGCCTGAGCGGCTGGAGGCGGCCATCACGCCGCGCACGCGCTGGTTCCTGTTCAACTCGCCGTCCAATCCGACAGGGGCGATCTACACCGCCGATGAGCTGAAAGCGCTCGGTGAGGTTCTGGCGCGCCACCCGCGCGTCGCGATCATGTCCGACGAGATCTACGAGCATATCATCTGCGGCGATGTGCCCTTCACCTCGTTCGCCGTCGCATGCCCTGATCTGAAGGACCGGACCCTGATCATCAACGGCGTATCCAAGGCCTATGCGATGACCGGCTGGCGGCTCGGCTACGCCGCCGGGCCGAAGGATCTCACCAAGGTGCTGAACAAGCTTCAGTCCCAGAGCACGACATGCCCGTCCTCGATCACGCAGTTCGCCGCCGCGGCGGCGCTGAACGGTCCGCAGGATTTCGTCGCCAGGGCGGTCGCCGAGTTCAAGGCACGCGGCGAGCTTGTCGCCAAGGGCTTCGCCGCTATCCCGGGACTGGAGGTCCGCGCCCCCGAGGGAGCCTTCTATCTGTTCCCGAAATGCGCCGGCTATATCGGCCGGACCACGCCGGAGGGCGTCCGGATTGCCAACGACACGGAGCTTGCGTCCTATTTGCTCAAGGAGGGCAAGGTCGCCACCGTGCCGGGCGTCGCTTTCGGCGTCGAGCCCTATATCCGGCTCTCCTTCGCGACATCCCGCGAGAACCTCGCCACCGCCATCGAGCGTACCGCCGATGCGCTGACCAAACTCCGCTAATCAGGACGATTTCCATGACCGATTATCAGCGCACGCTTCTGACCGGCGCCGCAGGCGCGCTTGGCACCCAGCTCCGCAAATCCGGCACCAGGCTTGGCGGGATCGTTCGGCTTTCCGCGCGCCAGCCCTGCGAGAATCTCGCGCCGCATGAAGAGGATGTTCCGGCCGATCTCTCGGACTTCGACTCGGTTTCGAAGGCGGTGGAAGGCTGCGATGCCATCATTCACATGGGAGGGCAGGGGCTCGAGGCTCCCTGGAAGACCATTCTCGATGCCAATATCGTCGGCGGCTACAATATCTACGAGGCGGCGCGGCAGCACGGCGTCAAGCGCATCGTCTATGCCAGCTCGGTTCACGCCATCGGCTACTACGAGCGGACCGAGACCATCGACGGCAATGTGCCGACCCGGCCGGACAGCCTCTACGGCGTGTCGAAGACCTTCGTCGAAAATCTCGGCCGGTACTATTTCGACAAGTTCGGCATCGAAACGGTAAGCCTGCGCATCGGTTCGTCCTTCCCCGAGCCTACCGATCGCCGGCATCTCATCACCTGGCTGTCCTATCGCGATTGCCGCCAGCTCGTCGAAAAGAGCCTTTCGGCCGAGCGCGTCGGCTTCATGGTCGCCTACGGCATGTCGAACAACAGCCGCGCCTTCTGGGACAACCGCACCGCCGCTTCTCTCGGCTACAAGCCGCAGGACAGTGCCGACGACTATGTGGAAAAGGTGTTCGCGAAGACGAAGCAGGGCGATCCGAACGATCCGGCCGTGCGCTTTCAGGGCGGCAGTTTTACCGCCGTGGGTCACTTTGAAGACGAGAACAAGTGAGGCGCGATCATGCAGGCTTCCAAGGCATCCTACGACGTGGTCATCGTCGGCGGCGCTGTCGTCGGCAGTTCGACCGCCTATTTTCTCGCGACCAACCCCGACTTTAACGGTTCGGTCCTCGTGATCGAGAAGGACTGGACCTACCAGCGTTCGGCGACGGCGCTGTCCTCCAGCTCCATCCGCCACCAGTTCTCGAATGCGATCAACGTTAGGGTTTCGCAGTTCGGAACGGAGTTCATCCGCAACTTCAAGGAAAATGTCGCGGTCGACGACGATACGCCGGAGATCGGCTTCCATGAGGCCGGCTATCTCTTTCTTGCCGACGACGAGCGCGGCGAGCAGGTCTTGAGGCGCAATCACGAAACGCAGATTTCCTGCGGCGCCGATGTGACGCTGCTGGATAGCGAAGGTCTCGGCCGCCGGTTCCCCTGGCTGAATGTCGAGGGGCTGACGCTCGGCAGTACCGGGGAGCGCGGCGAGGGCTGGTTCGACAGCGTCGGACTGCTGCAGGGCTTCCGCAAGAAGGCGCGTTCGCTTGGCGTCGAATATATCGAGGATGAGGTCGTCGCGGTCAACCGGGAGGGCGATCGCGTCGTCTCCGTCACCACGAAGAATGGCCAGACGATCGCCTGTGGAACCCTGGTCAATACCTCCGGGACCAACGGCAAGAAGGTCGCCGGAATGGCCGGTCTCGATATTCCGATCGAACCGCGCCGCCGTTCGTTGTTCGTGGTGGATTGCCGAACGCCTCTGGAAGGCAAGGTCGGGCTTACCATCGATCCCACCGGCGTGTTCTTCCGTCCGGAAGGCAAATTCTACCTGATGGGCACCTATCCCAAGCATGATCCCGAAGTGGACCCGAACGACTTCGACGTGATGCATCAGGAATTCGAGGAGGAGATCTGGCCGATCCTCGCAAATCGCGTTCCCGCCTTCGAGGCGATCAAGGTGGTCAATTCCTGGGCCGGTCACTACGACTACTGCACGCTCGACCACAATGTCGTCCTCGGTCCGCACACGCAGGTTCGGAATTTCCTCTTCGCGAACGGATTTTCCGGTCACGGGCTGCAACAGTCGCCCGCCATGGGCCGCGGTCTTTCCGAGCTCATCGCCCATGGCGGCTTCAGGACGCTCGATCTTTCGCCGTTCGGCTACGAGCGGGTGGTGGCGAACCGCCCCTTCCTCGAAGACGCCGTCATCTAACAAACAGCACAGGGGCATTCCATGACGAACGAAACTTCAAAGCGCAGCGGCGGCCAGGTGCTTGTCGACGCCCTGCGCATCCATGGCGTCGACCGCGTGTTCGGGGTGCCGGGCGAAAGCTACCTCGCCGCGCTGGACGCCTTCCACGATGCCGAAAACGCCATCGAATTCGTCATCTGCCGGCAGGAGGGCGGCGCCGCCTATATGGCGGAAGCATACGGAAAGCTCACCGGTAAGCCCGGCATCTGCTTCGTCACCCGCGGGCCGGGCGCGACGAATGCTTCTGTCGGCGTGCACACCGCCTTCCAGGATTCGACGCCGATGATCCTGTTCATCGGCCAGGTGGCGCGCGACCAGATGGAGCGCGAGGCTTTTCAGGAAATCGACTATCGCCGGATGTTCGGCCAGATGGCCAAATGGGTCGTCGAAATCGAGGATGCCGCCCGCATTCCCGAACTGATCAGCCAGGCTTTCCACCGGGCCGTCAACGGCCGGCCGGGGCCGGTGGTCGTGGCTTTGCCGGAGGACATGCTGACCGATTTGGTTGATGTCGCTGACACGCCGCCCTACAAGCGCGTCGAAGCCTATGCGGGCGAGCCGCAGCTCGAGCAGCTGCTCGCTCTTCTGGCCGACGCCAAACGCCCCATGGTCGTCGCCGGCGGCGGCGGCTGGACGCAGCAGGCCGTTTCAGACCTCAGGCGCTTCTCGGAGGCGTTCGGCCTGCCGGTCGCGGCCTCGTTCCGCTGCCAGGATCTTTTCGACAATACCCACGAAAACTACGCCGGCGATCTCGGCCTGGCGGCGGGGCCGAAGCTGATCCAGCATATCAGGGATAGCGACCTGCTGATCTCGATCGGCGCCCGTCTCGGCGAGATGACGACCGGCGCCTATACGCTGATCGATATCCCGGTGCCGAAGCAGACGCTCGTGCACATCCATCCGGGCGCCGAGGAACTCGGCCGGGTCTATCACGCCGCCCTGCCGATCAATGCCAGCGTCGCGGGTTTCCTGTCGCAAGCGGCCAGGCTGAAGCCGTCGGTCGAGCCGGCGTGGAAGGACTGGACGCAGGCGGCGCATGCCGACTATCTGGAAAACCTGAAGCATCCCCGCGTCCCCGGTGACGTGCAGATGGGCGACATCATGGAATGGCTGCGTGGTCATCTGAAGCCGGACGCCATCCTGACCACCGGCGCCGGCAACTATTCCGCCTGGGCGCATCGTTTCTACCAGTATCGCACGTTCCGCACGCAGCTCGGCCCGACCAACGGATCGATGGGCTATGGTGTTCCGGGAGCGATCGCCGCGAAGATCACCGACCCCTCGCGGACGGTGGTGGCTTTCGCCGGCGACGGGTGCTTCCTCATGAACGGGCAGGAGCTGGCGACGGCGATGCAGTATGATGCGCGCGTCATTTTCCTGGTGATCAACAACGGCATGTACGGCACGATCCGCATGCACCAGGAGCGCAATTATCCGGGGCGCGTTTCCGGGACGCGGCTGACGAACCCCGATTTTGCGTCGCTCGCGCGGTCCTACGGCCTGCACGGCGAAACCGTGGTGAAGACGGACGAGTTCATGGGCGCCTTCGAGCGCTGCGAGGCATCCGGAAAGCCCGGTCTCATCGAAATCCGGATCGATCCCGAGGCGCTCACGCCGAAGATGAGCCTCACGCAAATCCGCGAGCAGGCGGTCGCCCAAGGCAAGTGATCGCAATCGGCGCCGTCCGGCCCGGGCGGCGCGGCGTCGAAACGGTCTTCGGCCCTATTCCACGGTCTCGCTGCTTGCCGGTTCGTCGAGCATCGCGCGATAGCGGTTGAGGCTTTCCTCGAGATGGGCCGCAAGGGCGCTTTTCGCGGCCTTCGCATCGCCCTGCGTTATCGCGGCGAGGATGGCGGCGTGCTCCTTGTTGATCTTCTTCAGGTAACTGTTGTAGGCGCGTGCCGACTGGCGGTGCTTCAACACGAGATCGAAGTTGATGCTTTCGATCACCGCTTCGAGAAAGCTCGGGAAATGCGGATTGCGCGTGGCGCGGGCGATGGCAAGATGAAACTCGAAATCCGCGCGCGCCTCGATTTCCGCGTCGTCGGTCTGGAGCGCCTCAAGCGCATCGTAGGCACGGGCTATTCCCGCCAGCGCCTCCGGCGTGCGCCGCGTGGCGGCCAGCGCGACGGACTGCATCTCGACGCCGAGCCTCAGTTCGAGGATCTGCATGGCGGAGCGGATATCCTCGATGCGGCTGATCTCGAAATTCAGGGTTTTCGCGTCCTTCTCGGTGACGTAGACCCCGGCACCCTGACGGGTCGTCACCCGTCCGCCGACCTTCAGCGATGTCAGGGCCTCGCGGATCACGGTCCGGGACACGCCGAATTCCTCGCACAACTGCGCGCTTGACGGTATCTTCTCGCCGGGCGCATAAAGTCCGGAGTCGATCCGTTCGCTGAGTTTCGCAACTACGATTTCCGCAAGATTTCCGCGTTGCGTGATGATCGACAACTGACTGCTCCGATTCGTCTGATCAAGCATATTTAACACATATCACATATCATGCCACCCGCCCGTTGAGGCCGCCGCCGGCCTGGTCGGAACTCAGTTCGTTGATGATCTGGATCGGATGCGGGATTGTTCTGCGATCGATTTCCTTGACCTGGGATCGGCACGAATAGCCCGTCGCCATGACAATATCCTGCTTGCCGGCCGATGCGAGCGGGCTGGCCCAGCTCATCGCATAAAGCTGTTCGGACAGGGCGCGATTGCGCACCTCATGGCCGAAGGTGCCGGCCATGCCGCAGCAGCCGGCATCCGCGACCTGCAGGTCGATGCCGAGCGCCCTGAACACCGCTTTCCACTGACCGGTCGCTGCGGGAGCGTTCGTCCGCTCGGTACAGTGCGGCATCAGCCGGAACGTCTTGTTCGATGCTTCCGGGCTTTTGCCCGCGATCCGTCCGAGATTGGCGGCAATCCATTCCTGGGGCAGCAGAACGGACGCGGCAAGCCGCGCCTCGGGCACCTCTTTATATTCGCTGCGATAAGCGAGCGTCATCGACGGATCGAGCCCGACAAGCGATACGCCGGTGTCGGCCAGGCGTTGCAGCGACGTCGCGGCCTTGGCGGCCGCTGTCGCGAAATGGTCGAGATAGCCATGGACATGCAGCGCCTTGCCGTTTGTGAGCGGCGGGGCGAGGAAGGGTGAAAGCCCCATCTTGCGGGCGAGCTCAACGGCGGCAAGAACGACTTCGGGATCGAAGTGGGCGGTGAAGGTATCGGGGACAAAGACGACGGTTCTTGCCCGTTCGGCGGCCGGTAACGCTCCGATCAGGCCGACGTCGGCGATCTCCACGCCAAGCCGGGCTGCTTGCCGCGCCAGGGAACGGCGCGGCAGCAGGGGCAGGGCCGTCAGTCCGGCAAGGCCGGTCAGCCGTCTTCCGGCTGCCGTGCCGGCGAAGAGATTGTAGACCGGCCTTATCCGGGCCATCCAGGGCAATGTGGTCTCGATGGCGGCAACCAGCGGATCCTTCAGCGGCCGCAGGTAGCGGCCGTGATAGAGCTGCAGGAATTTCGACCGAAAGGCCGGAACGCTGACCTTGACCGGACATTGTCCGGCACAAGCCTTGCAGGCAAGGCAGGTGTCCATGGCCTCGCGCACCTCATGGGAAAAGTCCGTTCGGTTTCGGGGGTTCAGCGAGTTGAAGGCGCGGCGGACAAGATCGATCGCCGGATTGACCCGGCGCAGCCCCTCCGCTTCCCGGCGGGGATCGATACCCCGATCGGCGAGCAGCCGCAGCCACTCCCGCATCAGCATGGCGCGGCCCTTCGGCGAGAAGCGACGATCGCGGGTTGCCTTGTAGGAGGGACACATGGGGCTTGTCGCATCGAAATCGAAGCAGGCGCCATTGCCGTTGCAATAGGCGGCATTGTCGAAGGCGGCGCGGATATCGTTGCCGATGATACGGTCGACATCGCCCCGTAGCGGCACCTCGTCGATCTTGAGGAGGCGTCCGTCGTCCGGAGCTGCAATTTTCCCGGGGTTCAGGCGATTGTCCGGATCGAAGGCCTTCTTGATCTCCTGCAGGCTGGGATAGAGATCGCCGAAGAATTCCGGCACATATTCCGAGCGTACGCCCTTGCCGTGTTCTCCCCAGAGCACCCCGCCATATTTGCGGGTGAGGGCGACCACGGCGTCACTGATGCCGCGGATCAGCGGAACATGGTCCTTGCGCGTGAGGTCAAGCGCCGGCCGGACATGCAGCACGCCGGCGTCGACATGCCCGAACATGCCGTAGGACACGCCGGCCGTGTCGAGCAGGGTGCGGAACTCGCGAATATAGGCGGCGAGATTTTCCGGGGGAACGGCCGTGTCCTCGACAAAGGCGACGGGACGCACAGGCCCCTCCACATTGCCGAGCAGGCCGACGGCGCGCTTGCGCATCGACCAGATGGCCTCGACTTCGGCATGGCCGCGGGTGATCGTGTAGCCACGGTGGCGAACGGGTGCGGCGCCGTCGAGGGCGGACGTCACCTCGTCCAGCTTGCGCGCCAGCTCGCCCTCGTCGTCGGCCAGGACCTCGGCGATGTTGATGCCATTGGTCGGTCCGTCGTCATCGGGAAAGAAACGGGCGATGCCGTTCCAGACGATGTCGCCCTTGGCAAGGCCGAGCACCTTCTCGTCGATCGTCTCCACCGACGCGACCTTGAGCGCCGTCAGCGTCCTGGCATCCTCCAGCGCCGTGTTGAAGTCGCCGTAGCGGATGTTGATAAGGGCGGCATGCCTGGGGATGGGCAGGAGGTTGAGCTCCACCTCGGCGATCACGGCGAGCGTTCCCTCGGAACCGCAAAGGACGGCGTTGAGATCGAAGTATCCGTCGGGCCGGCGGATATGGGCGAGATCATAGCCGGTCATGTAGCGGTTGAGCTGAGGGAAGACCTCGGCAATCCGCTCCGCCTTGTCCCTGGCAATCCGGTCGACGGTCCTGTGGATCTCGCCGATGCGATCCCGGCGCGCCGAGATTTCGGCAAGCGCCTGCGCGTCGAGCGGCCGCGACCACCAGTCCGTCCCGTCCGCAAGCACGATGCGCAGGCCAAGCACATGGTTGCTGGTCTTGCCGTAGAGACAGGAACCCTGGCCGCAGGCGTCGGTCGAGACCATGCCGCCGATGGTGGCGCGGTTGGAGGTCGAAAGTTCCGGCGCGAAAAACAGGCCGTAAGGCTTCAGCGCCCGATTCAACTGATCCTTGACGACGCCGGCCTCGACGCGGGCGATCCGACGCACCGGGTCGATCTCGAGAATCCGGCTCATGTGCCGTGAACAGTCGACGACGACGCCTGGCGTCAGCGATTGCCCGTTCGTGCCGGTGCCGCCGCCGCGCGCCACGACGGGCAAGCCCTTGAAAGCCGGTTCGCCGAGGATCTTCGCGACGATCTTCAGGTCATCGATATCCTTTGGAAAGACAATTCCGGCGGGCTCGGCCTGATAAATGGAATTGTCGGTCGCAAGCACCGTCCGTGCGCCGGCGCTCGCCCCGATATCGCCGCCGAAGCCGGCCTCGACGAGGCGTTCGAAGAAGCTGGCGGGGGCGGGGGTGAAGTTCGTGTGGAGGCGCGGAATCATCGGGAGGCCTTCAGAAAGCACTTGAGCTTTGGCAAAGTTGGCATATAAGTGATAACATACAAATGTGATGGCGCAATCGAAAATAACGAGGTGGAACTTGAAGAACCAGACTGCAATCATCGTCGGCGGCGCTTCCGGGCTGGGATTGACGACGGCGAAGCTGATGATCGCGCATGGAGCGACGAAGATAGGTCTTGTCGACCGCAACGAGCAACTGCTCGCCACGGCCGCCGACGCCCTGCGCGCGCTTGGCGCGGAGGTGGCGACATCGGTTGCCGACATTTCCCGGGCGGAAACCGCGCATCGCGGATTCAACGAGATCGCGGAAAAGCTCGGCCGGATCCATGTGCTCGTGAACAGCGCCGCGATCTACCCGCGGCGGCCGATTCTCGAAATCACCGACGAGGAATGGGATCTCGAGACTGCCATCAACGTCAAGGGCACCTATCATATGATGGTGGCCGCCGTTCTTCACATGCGCCAGCATGTCAATGCTCCCGAGGTGACCGGCCGCATCGTCAACGTCACCTCGGTCGATGCCTTCAAGGCGCATCCGCAGAATGCCCATTATGCCGCCACCAAGGCGGCGGTCGTCAGCCTGACCAAATCCTTCGCGCAGGAATGCGCCAAGGACCAGATCCTCGTCAATTCGGTCGCGCCGGCCGGTTTCGCGACCGATCGCGCCAAGGAACTCGGCTTCCTGCCGGAGCTTGCCAAGGCCAGCGCGCTCGGCCGCGCGGCCGAGCCGGTCGAAATGGCCGAATGGATCGTCATGATGGCATCGAGCCGCAACACCTATGCGACCGGCGAAAACGTGGTCATCAGCGGGGGCTACATCTATGTCTGACGCCTATCGCACCGCAGTCGTCACGGGAGCGACGAGCGGTATCGGCAAGGCGATCGTCCTGGCTCTCCGGCAACGGGGGTTCGCGGTCTACGCCGTCGGTCGCAATGAAGATGTGCTCAAGCAACTCTGCGAGACCAGCGGTGCGGTCCCGATCAAGGCGGATGTGCGCGATACGCGAGGGATCGCCGACGCGCTGCATGGGGTCGAGGTCGACATCCTCATCAACAATGCAGGCATCCTGTCGACCCGCGCGACCTTCCATGAGATCGATCCGGACGAGATCGATGCCATGATCGACGTCAACCTGAAAGCGCCGATGCATCTGACGAGAGCGGTTCTGCCGGGCATGGTGGGACGCAAGCGTGGTCATTTGATCTTCATCGGCTCCGTCGCAGGGCGGGCCGCCTTCCCGAATTCGTCGGCCTATGGTGCCTCCAAGGCCGGATTGAGCCTGTTCTGCGACAATCTTCGTCTTGATCTGCTTGGGACATCGGTGCGCGTGAGCGAGATTGTTCCCGGACGTGTGGAGACCTCGCTTTACCGGACTTCCATCCCGGATGGCCAGGCGAATGCCGTGCTTTACGACGGCTATCGCTCCATTCAGCCCGAGAATATCGCCCGCGTGGTTGAGAATATCATCGACCTGCCGGTCTTTGTCGACGTCTCGCGTGTCGAGGTCTATCCGACGGATCAGGCGGCGGGCGGCGGAACCATGGTCAAATTCCAGCAGTAAGAAGCCGAGATATCTCCCCTGATATCTGCTGCTGAGTGACCGATGGCAGGCATCGCTGCAAAGCTTTCGTATCATCAGGAGAGGCCCGCTTCCTCCGCGGATGGTGCTCCCGTCGCCTGACCTTCGCGATTTCGTGCGAGCAATGCGCGCTTGGCTTCGTGTCGCCCACGGGGTTGAAAGTTGCTGCCTGTTTCATGCTCCGAGCCCGGAATAGGCCCCGGGCTGCTTTCGCATTCGCCTGTCGGCCATCGGAGTTTCACTTTTCGGCCCATCTGATGATGATTTCATTCATCCGGAATACAGATGGAATCAGTCATCTTGTCCTGGTCGAGCACAATTCTTAATCGGCGGCCTCTGAAAATCTGGTCTTCTATTGGATTGAAGCTAAATATGATCGTGGTTGTCTTGCGTCAGCCGCTCGGCGATCTCATCATGGCGGCAATGCGTCTCTTCGCAGGTGTCGGATTATTTCATGTAAACACCAGGGCCTGCGTCGCTACAGGCCCGGGATACGGAGGAAAACATGGCGGATGCAACAATGATGTCGCAGATGATCAGCAAGGCAGGCTTCATCGCCGCCCTTGATCAGAGCGGGGGCTCCACTCCGGGTGCCTTGCGCCTCTACGGCATCGCCGATTCCGACTATACGGGTGACGAGGCGATGTTTCGCCTGATGCACGAGATGCGCGTGCGCATCATGACGGCCCCTTCGTTTTCCGGTGACAAGGTAATCGGTGCCATCCTGTTCGAGAAGACCATGGATGGCGAGGCGGCGGGCAAGCCGGTTCCCTCCTATCTATGGGAAGATCGCGGCGTGGTTCCCTTTCTCAAGGTCGACAAGGGCCTGGCTGCCGAGGAGAACGGCGTACAGCTGATGAAGCCGATCCCGGATCTCGACATTCTGTTGGCTCGGGCCGTGAAGAAGGGCGTCTTCGGCACCAAGATGCGCTCGGTGATCGCCCAGGCCGACAAGGCCGGGATCGCGGCCGTGGTGAAGCAGCAATTTGAATTGGGCCTCCAGATCCTCGGTCATGGCCTCATCCCGATCATCGAGCCGGAAGTCTCGCTCAAGAGTGCGACCAAGGAAGAGGCTGAGGTCATCCTGCGCGATGAGATCCTCCGCGCGCTCGACAGCTTGCCGGCCGGCCAGCGGGTGATGCTCAAGCTGACCATCCCGACGGTTGCGGATTTCTATAAGCCCTTGATCGACCACAAGGCGGTCATCCGCGTCGTGGCGCTGTCGGGCGGATACAGCCGCGCCGATGCCTGCGAGAAGCTCAGCCATAATCACGGCATGATCGCCAGCTTCTCTCGTGCGCTGACGCAGGATCTGCGTGTGACAATGAGCGATACGGAGTTCGACGCCAGCCTCGGCAGAACGATCGATGAGATATACACGGCGAGCGTCGTGAAGGCGTGATCGAACGGCCGTTGTGATGCCGATCGATCCTAGATCGTCGGCCTCACGCAATGGCGGCGTTTCAACCGGCCTTTCCTCTTGCCTCGGGGAACCGGGGCAAGAGGCCACGCTTAATCGCATGGCAAGGCTCTGGCCGGTTTCGGCGAGCTATCCGCGCGCATGAACAGGAGTGACGAGCCGATGCGCGCGGCTTCCGCATAGCCTGACTTCCGGCTTCGACCATGTTCGAAGCGCCATCGCATCATTTGCCACCGCGAGGCCAGAGACGGCCAACCCCGATGCCGGGACGTTCCCGTTATTGACCGCAGCGACATGGCGACAGCAAGCTTGGCGTTCCAAGGATCGCTTGCTACTATGCCGCCATGACGGTTCTATCCCAGGACACCAGCCCGCCGATCCGGCTCCTGTTCCGGCTGCCATTGCTGACTTTCCAATTGCTGTCGCGTTTTTGGCCGCAGCTCATGGCGCTCTGGCTCCTCGGCATGATCGGCAATTCGCTTCTCAATGAACTCGCGGTGATGATCGGCCGTCTGAATGCCTTGGCCGGTCTTTCCACCCTGGCTCTCGTCGTGCTTCTGAAACTGGTGATCATCGTCGCGTTGTTCGAGACCGTGCGCCCCGGATTGCCGGCGCTGGACGCCGCCTCGCGGATTGCGGCCGCCCGGCCCGAAGCCGATGGCGCGGATAATGCCGTCGGTTCCAGTTTCACATCCGTGCTGGCGCTGACGCTTGTACCCTTCTTTGCCTATTACGCCGCCTGGGGCTTTCTGGGCGACACGGTAAGGGACTATTCCAAGCTGTCGCTCGATCTGACGATGTTCGGCGAGAGTTATAATCCGCTGAAGTTCGGCAGCAGCGCGTGGCTGCTCCTCTCTGTTGTGGCCGCATGGGCGGTCAGACGGTTTGCCAAGTTCATGCATGCGCGATCGAAAGCCGCCATCTGGGCGATCGTGATCGTCGTTTGCGAAGCGAACTGGGCTTTCATCGGTCTTTATGTCATCTCGACCTGGGAAGACGATATCCGCACTTGGGTCGCCCGTCTTCCCGAGGCGATCGCCCATGTGCTCGGCTTTCTCAATCCGGTCGCCGATGCCGCCGCGGCAACTGTTTTCCCGCCGACGGCGGAAGAAGCCTCGATCTCCCTTTATCAGCAGATGCGTGGTTTGTTTTTCTACGCACTCTATCCGGTCGTCTGGCTGACCCTGGCGGCATTGGTCTATGGCTATGACATCAACGGCGAGCGCCCGCTGGCGGAAGGCCGTATTGCGCGAGCGGTTTCCCGCTGGCAGGGGCTGCCGCAGGCCATTCGCGATTTCATCTCGCATTTCATCGCCGGAACGGCGAAGCGTTATCGCGCACTGGCGGAGGGTGTGGGATTGACGTTGAGTTCCGGTCTCGGGCTCATGCTGGCCGTCGTCCTGCTGTACAGGGTGGTGGATTGGGGTGCTGCGTGGGCCTGGTATGGCACGGCCCGGCTTGTCGGCCCCCACGATCTGCCTTTGTGGCAGATGATCGCGCAGGCCATTTCTCTGTTCTTCGGCAGTCCCAGCGCGCCGGGCGATGGCGTTCTCATCATGCCGATCAAGATCTGCCTGCTTGCCGCGGCGCTGGAGATTGGCTTTGTGCAGGGCCGGCAATGGCACCGGAACGGCGGTTGACGTCTACTTTAACCCCAATGGAAAGGACAGGGCGTCGGGCCGTGTCGAGGCGAAGCTCAGCTGCGCCGACAGTGAGCCGATCACATCGGTTGGAACGACGAACTTTTCCTCGATGAGCGCGCTTGCGCCTTTGGCTGGCGGTTGGCGCGAAACCGCGTCGCAGCCATCGACCGGCGTCGTCTGCGGATCGAGATCACGGCTGACATCACGGGAAAGCATGAAGTTGAGCGGCCGCCAGCGCCGGCCCTGATCATCCGTCAAGGTCAGCTGGCATTGCGCCCAGGTGCCGCCGATCTCGTCTTCTGCTTTTCCGGCCAGGCGTATGATCACGAGGCGCATCTGGCCGGGAAATGTTGCCTTCGTGTCTCGTCCGTCGCCGATCAGCCTTGTTTGCGCGAGCGTCCAGGAGGCTTTGGCGAGGGTTTGGCCGTCCGCATTTGCACGGACCCGCAGTTCGGTTCGGCCGATGTAGTCTTCGGCATTGCGCCACGCGCTGATGGCATAGTCGCAGGCCAGCAACGCGGGCAGGCTGATCAGGGATAGCAACCAGAGTTGCCGTTCGCGCCTAGAGTCCATTCTTACCGATCTCCGCACGGTCGCGCGCCTCGATGCCGTTCTGATCGAGCTTGACGCGAATTTCCGATTCCAGCTGCGGCGATGGTTGTCTTGAAACCACCAGCGTCATGTCGCGCGTTTCTTCCTCCGGCAGCTCGAAAATGAAGAGGCCGGCGGTTGGCAGGCCGGGCTGCAGATCCTTGGACGAGATACTTCGGGGGGCATTATCCGCGCGATGGGTTTGCCGGTAGAGACGGCCGGAAGCGCCTTCGATCGCGGCCGACTGGATCGTCATCGTTTCGTATCGCGGCTGCAATTCGACGCTGACGATCAGCCAGACGCCGTCCGTCTGTCGCTCCAACGGCTGGCCGTAACGTGCAAAGGCGATGGTTTTTGCGCGCACGACCTTATCGACCTTGATGCTGAAGGTCCCGCTTGAGACGGTATCCTTCTGCAGGCCGGTGGTCTCGATCGGCCCGGTCAGAACGGCATAGCTCGGCGTTGTCGATTGCAGGAACGACAAGGCCAAGGCCGTCGTGCCGACCAGCAACAGCGAAAGCACGAGCCGCATCACGGAGCCGCCCCTTCCGTCGTCGCGGCGAGCGGCAGATCAACACGCGCCACATCGGTCGGGTTGAACCAGCCCGGCGCGGCATAGAGGTTATCCTTCGGCTTGTAGGTGGTGCCGACGATCGTCACTTTCAGGGCCTTGGGTAGCGTCTGCGTCGCAGGCAATTCCCAAACCGCCTTCACCGTCTCCGGCATCATCGGCTGCAGGTCCCAAAGCGCATCGCGATCCCGCGCCAGATAGAACCGTGGATCAGGGGCATTGGCAACGTTTTCGAGCTTCAGCGTTTGGCGATAAAGGTTCGAACTTTCCGCCGTCAGATTCTCGAGCGTCAGATCGATGGTCAGTGCCTTCTTGCCATCGGCAACATGTCGCCCGTCCGGGGTCTCGGCAGCGATGCTGGCGGAATGGAGGGTGACGTTCCACTGACCTGTCCTGACGGAAGCGTCCGCCGGCACTTGCGCCACCTCGGCGCCCGTACGGGTTTCATAGATGGAGAGCCCGAGCGATAGCGCGCCTGCCAGAAGGCCGCCGATGCCTGCGATGATGCGCGTGTAGAGCGCCTTGTTCGCTTTCCTGATGACCGCTGTTTTCATCGCCACATTCGATTGGAAATTGGCATTTGCCGCCGGCTTCTCTGAAAGCCGGCGATAAGCGCTATTTGGCTCACGCGAACATTCTGGCAAGCCCCACAACCAAATGGGTTCTTCCAATGTCGAACCCGTAACGCATGTGCCCAATGCGTGGAATCTGCCTCACCCGACCACCGGCGCACGTATCCTGCTACCGGGTGAGGCGCTTGAGGGAAGGGTAACGGTCAAGATGTCCAGCTGATGCGTTGAGCGGGATTTCATCGTTGCGGAATTCACGCATTGGTGCCCGGCAGGCTGAAGGCTTGCTGGAAATAGCGTCTGAAGGCGAGCATTGGTGGCGTGAATTCGACATTGGCGCGCCAGGCGAGGCCCACATCCATTGGCGGCACCGGGTCCTGAATATTGACGGTCTCGATGCGCCGCCCTTCGAGCGACCAGGGCCGATGCACCATATCGGAGAGGATGGCGACACCGAGCCCGTTGGCGACCATCGATCTGACCGCCTCGATCGAACTTGTCCGCAGCAGCACCTTCGGCTGGTGTGGGGTTCGGCTCCAGTATTTCAGCGAGGAATGCGCGGCTTCGTCGACGGTCAGCAGGATATAGGGCTCTTCCGCTATTTCTCGCAGTCCGATGCCGTCGCGCCGCAGCAAGCCATGGCCAGCCGGCAGCCATAGCCGCCTGACGGAACTGAGAAGCGTCTCGGTCGTCAGCATGGGATTGAGGATGTTCGAGGTCAGCAGGACGGAAATGTCGTAGCGGTTGGTGAGCAGGCCCTCTTCGATGGCTTCCCGATTGACCTCGTAGATCTGGATTCTGAGCTTGGGATAAAGGCGCCGCATGCGCTCGATGTGCAGCGGCAGGAAGTAACCGATGACGGTATAGGTCGCCGCGACCACGAGTTCCCCTTCGATGTCGCTGCTGACGAGATTGAGATGGGTCGCCTCGTCGACCTTGGCCAGGATCTCATAGGCATGCGCCAGGAATTGCCGCCCGGCCGTGGTCAGTTCCATTCCCTGCGGTGTGCGATTGAACAGGGATATGCCGATCGTCTGCTCAAGATCCTTGATCGCCGCGGTCACGGCGGATTGCGAAATCGACAGGCTGACGGCGGCATGGGAAATCTGGCCATATTCGGCCGTTGCGACGAAATAACGAAGCTGACGAAGGCTTAGGCTCATGGTTTTGCTCCCATCAGTTTATTTGAAATCGAGCGTAGCTAATCAGATTTGTCGGATAAAAAATGAGCTAATCTGCGATCTCGTTCTGATCAATGAAGTTATCTATCTGATAAAAAATCATATTCTCTGCCACCATTTTGAACAGAACTATCAGATTATCAGATAATGAAGCATTGAAAATTGTATTTTTCAATGGGTCTATTTCCCCCTACCGTGGCCAGCATTGTTTCCGATCGGACATGCAATGCGAGGAAATGCCTTGAAGGAAGCTGTCGACATCAACTGCGACATGGGGGAGGCCTTCGGCCGATGGCGGATCGGCGATGCGCAGGACGAGGACCTGATTTCGCTCATCAGTTCGGCCAATATCGCCACAGGCTTTCATGCCGGCGATCCCAATCTGATGGATGAAACGGTGCGGATGGCGGCCGCGCACGGCGTCGGCGTGGGAGCCCATCCTGGCTACAACGACCTCCAGGGTTTTGGCCGCCGCAAGATCAACGGCACCAGCCGCGAGATCGTCAACGATCTGGTCTATCAGGTGGGGGCGCTCCGCGAGTTTGCCCGGCGTCATGGCGTGCCTGTGCAGCATGTGAAGCCGCATGGCGCCCTCTATATGGAGTTGGCGGCAAGCGCGGATCTTTCCCAGATCTTCATACAATATATGCGCACTGTGGCGCCGAACATGTTCGTCTTCTGCATGGATGGTTCGGCGACCTGCCTAGCCGCCCAGGAGGCCGGCCAACCGGTCGTGCGCGAGTTTTATGCCGATCGCGACTATGGCGATACGGGTTGGATCGTCTTTACCAGGGATGCCGGCCGGCCCGATCCAAAGGCGATTGCCCGCAAGGTGGTGCGGGCCTGCACCGAAGGCGTGGTCCGCACCGTCAATGGTGTCGATATTCCGATCGCCTTCGATTCCATCTGTTTTCATTCCGATACTTTGGGTGCGCTCGATATCGTGCGCCATATGCGCGAGGCCCTCGTTGCCGAGGGCATAAGGATTGCACCCGTTTCGCAGATTTTGAACAGCGACGCAGCGCGGAGGCCCCATGAGCAAGCTTGAGATCAGATCACCCCTTCCGGGAACCTTCTACAGGGCCTCCTCTCCGGATACGCCACCCTTCAAGGCCGAGGGCGATGCGGTTGCCGCCGGCGATACGATCGGTCTCATCGAGGTCATGAAAACCTTCCAGCAGATTCCAGCCGGGCTTGATGGCAGGAACATCACCTTCCTCGTCGACAATGAAGAGCCGGTCATGGCGGGTCAGGTCATCGCGGAGGTGGATCCATGACGATCCGATCTGTCCTGGTGGCCAATCGTGGCGAAATCGCCGTCAGGATCATCAAGGCGGCGAAGGCGCTCGGCATTCGCACGGTGCAGGTCCATAGCACCGCGGATGCCGAGATGCTGGCGGTGAAGCTAGCCGACGAGGCGATCGATATCGGCTCGCCGGCGCCGAAGAAATCCTATCTGAACATCGAGGCGATCATCGCTGCGGCCCGCTCGGCGGGTGTGGATGCCGTTCATCCGGGATATGGATTCCTATCCGAGAACGGCGATTTCGCCGATGCCGTCGAGGCTGCAGGCATGATCTTCATCGGCCCGAGCGGCGAGGCTATCCGATTGCTGGGCGACAAGGTGGCGGCGCGGGCGATTGCGGCGCGCGCCGGCGTGCCGACCGTGCCGGGAAGCGATGGCCGCGTGGCCGATATCGCGACTGCCGAGGCGATTGCCGGGCGCATCGGTTTTCCGGTGATGATCAAGGCTGCGGCCGGCGGCGGTGGGCGCGGCATCCGTATCGTTCAGTCGCTGGCCGAACTCAGGGAGCAATTTCCACTCGCCTCGGCGGAGGCGGCGGCCGCTTTCGGCGATGGTGGCCTCTACATGGAGAAGGTCATCACCCGCGCCCGCCATATCGAGGTGCAGATCTTCGGCGACGGGCGGAATTTCGTCCATTGCTTCGAGCGCGAATGCTCGTTGCAGCGCCGCCGCCAGAAGGTCTGGGAGGAAGCGCAGGCCTTCCTGCTGCCCGATGACGTGCGCCAGCGCCTCTGTGCCAGCGCCGTGGCGCTGGCCGCCGAAGTCGGTTATCGCGGCGCGGGCACGGTCGAATACCTCTACGACGAGGATAGCCGGCAGTTCTATTTCATCGAAGTGAACACGCGCATCCAGGTCGAACACCCGGTGACGGAGATGATCACCGGTATCGATCTGGTGCAGGAAATGTTCAAGGTGGCGGGCGGCGCTCCCCTGTCGCCGTCGCAGGCCGATATTCGGGTGCATGGTCATGCCATCGAGTGCCGGATCAATGCCGAGGACCCGACCAGGGGCTTTCTGCCGGCACCGGGCACCGTGACGCGGCTTTCGGTTCCGGAGGGCGAGGGCATCCGCTTCGATACGATGCTTTATGCCGGCTATACCGTGCCGCCCTTCTACGATTCCTTGCTCGGCAAGCTCATCGTCTGGGCCGAGGATCGCGATGCCTGCCTCGAGCGGCTGGTATCGGCCCTTTCCGGTCTGAAGATCGAAGGCCTGCCGACGACGATCCCCCTGCATCTGGCTCTCGCCCGTGATCCATCGGTGCGCAAGGGCGCATTCCATACGCGTTTTCTCGAATCCTGGCTGGAGACCGATTTTTCCGCGGTTGACGGCATATCGGCGGAGGTTGCCTGATGCCTGCTCGCTTTACATTCGGAGGTGACGAGCATCTCTTCGTCGAGTGCAGCAACGAGATGTCCCTTGAAGCCTTCTTCAAGAGCCTGTCGATGACCAAGGGGGTGCGCGAGAGCGCCATTCGGGGCGTGACCGAAATCTGCCCTGCCAACGCCTCCTTCCAGATCAAGTTCGATCCGGATCTGATCAAGCCGGACGATCTCTTGCGCGAGGTCAAGGCAATCGAGGGGGCGGCCGAAAAGGCGGAGCCCGTCATTACCACCCGTATCGTCGAGATCCCGGTCTTCTACAACGATCCATGGACGCATGAGACGCTGATGCGCTTCCGCGAGCGGCATCAGGAGCCCACGGGCACCGATCTCGACTATGCCGCCAGGATCAACGGTTACGGCGCGGTCGAGGATTTCATCTCGGCCCATGCCGGATCGCCGTGGTTCGTCTCGATGGTCGGCTTCGTCGCCGGCCTGCCGTTCATGTATCAGATGGTCGAGCGGCAGCGGCAGATCGAGGTGCCGAAATATCTACGCCCGCGAACCGATACGCCGCGGCTGACTGTGGGACATGGCGGCTGCTTCGGCTGCATCTATTCGGTGCGCGGCGCGGGCGGCTATCAGATGTTCGGCATCACGCCGATGCCGATCTTCGATCCCACGCAATCGACGAGTTATTTGCGCGACTTCATGGTGTTCTTCCGCCCCGGCGACATCGTGAAATTCCGGCCGATCGATCGCGACGGCTACGACCAGGCGGTCGAGGATGTCGACAGGGGTCGCTTTGCGCCGCCGATCCGCGAGGTCCGCTTCGATCTCCGGCAATATCAGGCCGACATCGACGGCTACAACGCCAAGCTGGAGGGTGCGCTGCATGGCCATTAAGGTTCTTCATCACGGCCTTTCGACCACCGTTCAGGATCTCGGGCGGCCCGGCTATTTCCATCTCGGCATTCCCGTCGGCGGCGCCATGGACCGCTACGCGATGCGGGCAGCCAATCTTCTCGTCGGCAATGACGAGGGTGCCGCCGGCCTCGAGGCTGTTTTTATGGGGCCGAAACTCGAATTTCTCGACGATGCGCTGATTGCGGTCACCGGTGCCGACATGCCCGTCAAGATCGATGGCGAGCTTCAGCCGGGATGGACGGCGCTGAAGGTCAGGGCGGGGCAGACAGTGAGCTTCGACTTCCTGAAATCCGGAGCACGGATCTATATCGCCGTGTCTGGCGGCATCGATGTTCCCGAAGCACTCGGCAGCCGGTCGACCTATGCGATCGGCGCGCTCGGCGGCTTCAAAGGCAGGCCAATCGCTGCCGAAGATGAGCTTCCCGTTGGTTTCAGCTCGCTGGGTGGCGCGGGCAAATCCGTTGCCGAGGACCTGCGCCGCAAGCCCGGCATGCCGGCCGAACTCAGGGTTTTGCCGGGTCTCTACTGGGATCGCTTGACCGAGGAGACGAAGAGCAACTTCTTTGCCGACCAATGGAAGGTGGCGCCGGAAGCCGATCGCATGGGCTATCGCTTCCGCGGCGGCCGCAAGCTCGAATTCGTCGAGCGCAAGCAGCCCTTCGGCGCTGGCTCGGACCCCTCCAATATCGTCGACAGCTGCTATCCCTATGGGTCGATCCAGGTGCCGGGCGGGACGGAGCCGATCATCCTGCATCGCGATGCCGTCTCCGGCGGCGGTTACTTCATGCTGGGAACGGTGATCTCGGCCGACATGGATCTGATCGCGCAATTGCAGCCGCATACGCCGACGCAGTTCGTGGAGGTGACCATGGATCAGGCGCTGGCGGCGCGCGCGGACCGGCAGGCCTTGCTTGCTCGCCTCCGTGCGGCTCTGGCGTAGAGGTCAAGCGGATGGCCGCCTTTTCGTTATCTCGCTTCCGACGCAGATGGAATGCTATAGAGACCGCCTGCGCCTCACTCGAGAACGCGGGTGAGATAAGCGGCCGTCACGCCGGGACCGGGAATGATTGCGACGATCTTCATCTGCGCGATCGTGCGGTCGACGGAGGCTTCGAGATGGTTTTCCATCATCGCCGCCGCCGCCTTCACCGCACCGCGCAGCAGCAGCTCCGCGATCAGGCGCAGTTCCGTGATGATGGCGGGATCGCCGGGCAGGCCGAGGCGGCGCAGCAAGCGCTCCGTCGCCGTTACCGGCAGCAGATTGTTGCGGATGGATTCCTTCAGCCGTTCGTTTGGCGTCGCAAGGATGCAGATCTCGATGAAGTCCGCCGGGATGGCCTCCAGCGCCGCGAGATGATCGGCCGGCTCATGCCGCTCGAGCTCGCAGAGGCGCAGAAACAGCTCGTTCAGCCGTTCCCGATCGACCCGGCCTGCTCCGGCGACCATCGCCTGCGGCTCCAGCATGCCGCGCAGGCCGTAATGATCCTTGATCATCTGCGCCGTCAGCGGGCCGGCGATCCAGTGGGACGACTGGTTTTTGCGCACGAGGCCGCGTTCGCGCAGACGGGTCAGCACGTCGCGCACCACAGTGCGGCTGACCTTGAAGTGATCCGCAAGCTCGATCTCGATGATACGGTACTGGCCGAAGACGACGCAGCCGGCGACATCGGCCTCGACGGTATTGTAGATGCGCTCCCAGGAGGATCGGCTTTGCAAGGCCTCGTCCGCGTGGCGCGGGATGGTCAGGCCGAGCGTCTTGATATCGGTGCGGTTCGGCTCGATGCCCTGGCCGGCAGGCCCGACGAGGTAGCCGCGCCCGTTGAAGCGATGTACCAGGCCTTCGCTCTCCAGCGCCTGCAGCGCCCTTTGCACCGGCGCGCGCGAAATCTGCAGGATATCGGCGATCGGCCCTTCGAGCAGCACCACGCCCTGCGGCAGCGTGTTGTCCTCGATATTGCCACGCAGAACATCCTCGGCGATCTCGTAGCGCTTTTGCGCATTGGGGCGCGCGTGGTTTTCGGTCATCTGATGCAATGGACTCACGTCGTTCCGATGCCTCACTCTTACGCGTTTTGTCGCACCAACATAGCGCAAAAATAAATGACTATTGAATACAAAATATATTATTAAGCTGCAATTTTTATAGCCGTCGAGGTGATGCGCGTCGGTGGGTATGGCCGAGAGGCTTACCTTTTGCGGAATGTTTTCAAGCGTAAGCGCTGCAAAATGGCGCTTGCGGCAAGGGTTTTGCGGTTAGATTTATGCACCTTCTTAAGGCCGCGTCGGCCTTCCTGCTCCTTGGTGCTCGATGCGTCTGAGTCATTTTCTGCCTCAATTCGTCTTTTCAGAAAAAGTCTATTGAATACAAAAATCATTTATGCAATGCTCTCATCATCAAGGCGCTCGTTAGAAGCGCCGCAGGTGGAACTCTTTGAAACGCCAAGGAACATCTCTTTGACGCGCATGTGATCATGTGCGAATGCAGGCCGACGTCTGGTGTCCGGATCGATGCGATCCTGGCGATGGCGATGCTTTGCCCGAAGGATGGTCCTTGCCTTGAAACTGGTGGGAAATCGGTGTCGACCGTTCTTCAGCTCAGCCAAGTCACCAAGTCCTATGGGGCAGCACCCGCGCTGGACAGGATAGATTTCTCTCTGCCCGACAATGCCTATATCTCGCTGCTCGGGCCGAGCGGCTCGGGTAAGACGACGCTGCTGCGCGTCATTGCCGGCTTCGAGGAGCCGGATGCCGGCTCGATCCTCTTCCACGGCAAGCGTCTTGACGGCGTCGAGCCGCATGATCGCGGCATCGGCTTCGTCTTTCAGAACTTCGCTCTGTTCCCGCATCTTTCCGTCGCCGAAAACGTCGCCTTCGGCCTGCGCAATCGCAAGGTCGATCCGGTAACGGATGCGCGCGTCCTGGCAAAGAGGGTTCAGGACATGCTGTCGCTGGTCGGCCTCAAGGGGTTTGACGACCGCGCCGTCACGCAGATCTCGGGCGGCCAGCGTCAGCGTGTCGCCCTGGCGCGGACTCTGGTGACGGAGCCGAAGATGGTGCTGCTGGACGAGCCGCTCGGCGCGCTCGATGCCAATCTGCGCGGCCGCATGCGCAGCGAACTCAAGATTATCCGCGAGCGCTGCGGCGTGACCTTCCTGCATGTTACGGGCAGCGAGAGCGAAGCCCTGGCGATGGGAGACCTGGTGCTTGTGCTCGATCGCGGCCGCATCGCGCAGGCAGCGGCCTCGGATATCGTCTACAACAGCCCCGCGACCGCAGCCGTCGCCCGCTTTCTCAATTGCTACAACCTCTTTGCCGGCGATGTCGTCGAGGATGTTTTCGTCGGACCCGCCGGTCGCTTTCCGCTGAATGGATCGCGCAGGAAGGCGCCGCAGCCAGCCTATGCGATCCGCTACGACCGTGTTTCGATCCGCCCTCGCGAGGCGTCGCTTTCGAACGACGAAGTGCGCATCGAGGGTGATTTCATTGCCAGCGAATATTCCGGCGCGGCGGTCAATTCCTTCTTCGCCCTCGATGGCGGCCATGTTTTCGAGGTCGAATCCCATCTGAGCCATGCCCGCCCGCCGGCCTTTGTCGAAAAGGATCGCTATGCGCTCGTCTGGAAGAAGGAGGATGCCCTTGTTTTCGGTTGATGTGAGCCCGTCGAACCCTTCCACCGGACCCTCCAAGGAGAGCGAGAGATGACCATGGTCGCAACAAGCGAGGAAGCCGTGCAGGAAGGCGCGACTGCGCGCAGGAGATCGAGCAAGACATTCTGGCTTCTGGCGCCGGGCATGATCTGGATGGTCGCTTTCCTCGTCCTGCCGATGCTGATGATGGTCTATGTTTCCTTCTGGACGCAGACGACCTTCAAGATCGAGCCGACGCTGACCTTGCAGAGCTGGATCACCTTCCTGACCAGCGCCACCTATCTCGGTGCACTCTGGACGACGATCCGCATATGGCTGCTCGTGCTTTTGTCGACGCTCATCGTCGGCTATCCGGCAGCGCTCTTCGTCGGGCTTCTTATCAAGAACAAGACGCTGCAGACCGTACTTCTCGTGCTCTGCGTCATCCCGTTCTGGACATCCTTCCTGATCCGGGTGCTTGCCTGGCGGCCGATGCTCGGCACCGAGGGCGCGATCAACATGATCCTGATGAAGCTCGGTATCGTGCAGCAGCCGATTGAGGTGCTGCTGTTTTCGGAACTGTCGGTCATTATCGGCATGACGCAGATCTATTGCGTCTTCATGGTCGGGCCGATCGCCTTCATGATGGGCCGCATCGACGCCTCGGTGATCGAGGCCGCCCAGGATCTGGGCGCCGGCTTCTGGCGCATCTTCCGCACGATCATCCTGCCGCTGTCCATGCCGGGCGTGGTGGTCGGCGCCATCTTCGTCTCCGTCATGGTTCTGGGCGAATTCGCCACCTCGGCCGCGCTCTCCGGCCGCAAGGTCAATCTGCTGGGGAATATCATCGTCACTCAGGTCGGCTCGCTGAAATGGGCCTTTGCCGCGGTTGCCGGCGTTGTGCTCACGATCATCATGGGCGCGGTCGTCGCGGCCCTGCTGAAGGTCGTCGACCTCAGAAAGGAGCTCTGATCATGAATGCTGGCGGCATAAAGCTCGGCCTGGGCGTCTATACGACCCTCTTTTTGATCTTCCTCTACGGACCGCTCGTCGTCCTGGCGATCCTGTCGTTCCAGACCGGCCCCGAGGGCGGTCCGCAATTTCCGATCATCGAATGGTCGACCTATTGGTATCGGCATCTCTTCGGCCTGACGCCGCCCTCGCGCATCGCGCCGCTGCCGATCGATCAGGCGCTGATCCGCTCGCTCTTTCTGGCGCTGATGACCATGATCGTCTCGACCGTGCTCGGCGTCATGTCCGCCCAGGCTTTTCGCCGCAAGTTCCGCGGCTCGGGGGTGGCCTTCTATCTGATCGTCCTCGGCATGATGGTGCCGGGCGTGCTGGTCGGTCTCGGCATGGCGCTTGTCGCCAATGCCTTCGGCATCGACCGGCACTGGTGGAGCACAGCCTTCGTCCTGCATGTCGTCTACACCTTCCCCTTCGCCTTCCTTGTCATGCTGGCGATCTTCAACCGCTTCGACCCGAGCATGGAGGAAGCCTCCTGGTCGCTCGGCGTCACGCCGGCGCGCACCTTCCACAAGGTTACCTTTCCGCTGATCTTCCCGGGCGTGCTTTCGGCCATGCTGTTTGCCTTCACGCTGTCCTATGACGAGTTCTCGCGCACCCTGTTCGCCTCCGGCCGCGAGCTGACGCTGCCGCTCGCCATCTACGGCACTTTCTCCGTCGAGGTGCATCCGAACGTCTTTGCCTTCGGGGTTCTGACCACGCTGTTTTCCTTCGCGCTCCTCGGCACCTACGCGATCCTGATGGGTCTGTCGGTCCGCCGCGCCAAGCGTGTCCGCATTCAGGAGGACGCATAATGGTGCGGAGGCTTTCCGCCATCGTTACCGGCGCCGGCTCCGGTATCGGCCGCGCCATCGCACTGCGGCTTGCCGCAGACGGTTACGCGGTTCTGGTCAACGACCTCTCGGGGGAGCGGGCCGAGGCAGTCGCCTCGGAAATCATCAAGGCGGGCGGTGCGGCGACCGCGATCGCCGGCGATGTCGCCAGGCCGGAGGATGTGGCGGCCATCCATGCCGCCGCCAAGGCCTCGCATGGCGACGTCGTCCTCCTCGTCAACAATGCCGGCATCGCGCATCAGGCGGCCTTCGAAGACCTCGAGCTTGAGGATTTCGACCGGATGTTTGCCGTGCATGTGCGTGGCACCTTCCTGATGACCAAGGCTGTTTTGCCCGCGATGCTGGCGCGCGGCGAGGGCGTCATCGTCAACGTCGCCTCGCAGCTTGGCCAGATCGGCGGCATCGAGCTGGTTCACTATTCCGGCGCCAAGGCGGCGATCATCGGCATGACCAAGGCACTGGCTCGTGAGGTTTCGAGCCGCGGCGTGCGGGTCAATGCCGTGGCGCCCGGACCGATCAATACGCCGCTGGTGCGCGGCCTTTCCGAAGAATGGCGCGAACGCAAGAAGCGCGAACTGCCGCTCGGCCGCTTCGGCGAGCCAGAAGAGGTGGCCGCGACCGTGGCATTTCTGGCCTCGCCGGCAGCGAGCCTCTTCGTCGGCCAGACCCTCGGTCCGAATTCCGGCGACGTGATGCTCTGAAAGGGAGAAGCAGATGGGCAGTGTAGAAAAGCGGGTTGTCATCATCACAGGCGCGGGCATCGGCATCGGCCAGGCGGCGGCGAAGGCGTTTGCCGCGCTCGGAGACCATGTTGTCGTTACCGACATTCTCGAAAAGGAAGGCGAGCAGACCGTCCGCGACATTCTTGCCGCCGGCGGTTCGGCTGAATTTCATCTCTACGACGTCCGCTCGACGGAGGCCGCGAACCGGCTCGTCGCCGATGTCGAGGGCCGCTTTGGCAAGATCGACGTCGTCGTCGCCAATGCCGGCATCGCCCATCGTACGCCGCTTGATCAGCTCAGCGACGACAAATGGGACCTGACCATGGATGTCGACCTGAAGGGCATCTTCAAGCTGGTGCGTGCCGCCGTGCCGGGCATGCGCGCTCGCAAGTCGGGCAGCATCGTCGCGCTCTCCTCGGTCATGGGCGTGGCCTACGGATGGGACGAGCATGTCCACTATTCGGCGGCAAAATCCGGAGTCGTCGGGCTGGTGCGCGGGCTGGCCGTCGAACTGGCGAAGGACGGCATCAGGGTCAACGGCATTGCGCCGGGCTACATCCGCACGGCTCAGCTTCTATCGGAAGAGAATTCGCTCGGCCCCGTAGGCGCGGAAAAGGCGGCCGAGTTCATCCCCATGGGCCGGCTCGGCGAGCCGGAAGACATCGCCGACGTGATCGCATTCCTCGCCTCGAACGGCGCGAGATACATGACCGGCCAGGTTCTGGTCGTGGATGGTGGCCTCCTCGTGGGGCGGTACTGATCGTCCTCGCCCCGGCCAAGGCCGGGCAGAGGGCGATACGGCAATGAAGCAGGCCCAGCAAGGGTCCAAGGGAACAGCAATCAGCACTGGAGAACAGAAATGTCCAAAATGGAAATAAACAGACGCTCTCTGTTGAAGCATTCCGCCGGCGTGATGGCGCTCGCGATCGGCGGCGGCACGCCCTTCCTGTCGTCGCGGGCGGCTTATGCGCAGGGTGCCAATCTTGCCAAGGAGCAGCTGCGCACCATCGGCCTTTCGGTCACGGTCCAGGAGCGTATCCTCGACGATTTCCGCAAGGCAAGCGGCGTCGGGCAGACGTCCGGCACGGCGGCGACCTTTCCGGACGCGCAGACCAAGATCCTGTCCGGCTCCAAGGATTATGATTGCTGGGAGATCATCGGCGAGCGCCTGCCGTCGATCGTCATGACCAACAATGTCGAGCCGGTCCCGGCCGCCTCCCTGAAGAATTGGGCCAATATCCGCGATACCTTCACGACACCTTCCGACAAGTGGGAGGTGAAGCAGCAGATCGTCGGCCAAATCTGGGCCGATGAGGCCAAGACCACGCTGAACATGGTGCCTGCGGTCTATAACTACGATTCCATCGGCTACAATCCGGATGTCCTGTCGGCCGAGGAAGCCAATACGTGGTCGGCGATCTTCGATCCGAAGTGGAAGGGCAAGTCGGGCCTCAATACCGATCCGCTCATCGCCTTCGGCCAGGCTATCATGGCCATGAACACGCTCGGCCTTCTGAACGTCAAGAATCCCGGCAATCCGAGCGCGGCCGAGATCGACGAGGCGGCGAAATTCCTGGTCTCCAAGAAGAAGGACGGGCAGTTCCGCGCGCTTTGGGGTGACTTCGGCGAGCTGGTCAACCTGATGGCATCGGGCGAGATGGTCGTCTGCGATGCCTGGCAGCCAGCCGTCATGGCGGTCAAGGCCCAGGGTAAGGCGTGCAAATATGCCGTGCCGAAGGAAGGCTATCGCGGCTGGGCGATCGGCCCGTCGATGATATCAGGCACGCCGAACAAGGATGCCGTGATCGCCTATGCCGATTACTGGCTCTCCGGCGAGCCGGGCATCACCGTGTCCGAACAGGGCTACTACTCCCCGTCGACCAATATCCAGAAGGTCATGGCGCCGGAGAAATATGCCTTCTGGTACGAGGGCAAGCCATGGGTCGGCGCCGCCGAGCGCGGCATCAAGGAAGGCGACCTGCGCGACGGCGGCTCGCTGGCCGAGCGCGCCAAGAACGTCGCCTACTGGCATCAGTGGCCGGACGAATACGACCATCTCGTCCAGAAGTGGGATGAATTCCTCAATGCGTAATGGGGCGGCGTCAGCCACCCATGCCCAGCACCGCGGGGAGGCGATGTCCGCCTCTCCGTCCACGCCCGGAGATCTCCCATGATATATGATTTGGAACTCATCAATGTCGGCAAGGTCTATGACAATGGCACGCCAGCCGTCATCGACTTCAATCTTTCGATCAGGAAGGGTGAGTTCATCGCCTTCCTTGGCCCTTCCGGCTGCGGCAAGACGACGACGCTGCGCATGATCGCCGGTTTCGAAAGCATCTCCTCCGGCGACATGATGATCAAGGGCGAGCGCATGAACGATGTCAGGCCGCAGAAGCGGCCGACATCGATGATCTTCCAGAATTATGCGCTGTTTCCGCATATGACCGTGCGTCGGAATGTCGGATATGGTCTCGAGGTCAAGGGCATGGCGAAGGCCGAGCGGGATGCGCGGGTCGAGCGCATTCTCGCCACCCTCGGGCTGGAGGACATTGCCGAGCGCAAGCCGGACAAGCTCTCGGGCGGTCAGCGCCAGCGTATCGCGCTTGCCCGCGGCCTCGTGGTCGAGCCGGATGTGCTGCTTCTCGACGAGCCGCTGGGCGCCCTCGACGCCAATCTGCGCAAGGCGATCCAGAACGAACTCAAACTATTGCAGAAGAAACTCGGCGTGACCTTCGTCTTCGTCACCCATGCTCAATCGGAAGCGCTGGCGCTGTCCGACCGCATCGTCGTCATGAACCAGGGCAGGGTGGAGCAGGTCAGCCCGCCGCATCAGCTTTACACGCGCCCGAACACGCCCTTCGTGGCGCAGTTCATCGGCCGCAATACCATCTTCGAGGGCGAGGTCGCCGGCACCAAGACCGACAGCACATTCGTCTCGACCGCGTTCGGCACCCTGTCCGGCTGCGCCAATGGCGGCCTTCCCAGCAAGGTCAACATCGTCATCCCTTCGGAGGCGATCGAGGTTCACGCGGCAGGCGGCTCAGCGCGCGAAAATCTCGCCGGCGCCTTTGGCGGCAATGTGGTCGGCGCGCGCATCGAGCGTTTCGACGTGGTCGGCCATATCTCGCAGATCGGCGTCAGCCTGCCCGACGGTCGCGGTCTCGCTCTGGAGGCGCATGTCGACAAATACCGCCCCGGCGCCTTTCCCGTCGGCGCCGAGGTCATGCTCACCTGGAACCCGGCCGACGCGACGGTCATTCCAGCTCACTAACGACAGAAAACCTGACTAAAGGAGGTCATCCCATGGCAAAGGAAATCTTGTGCAGTTTTGGCGTCGACGTCGATGCCGTGGCCGGCTGGCTCGGCTCTTACGGCGGCGAGGACTCGCCCGACGATATTTCGAGAGGGCTCTTTGCCGGCGAAGTCGGCAGCCCACGTCTGGTGAAGCTCTTCGAGCGCTTCGGCATCAAGACGACATGGTTCATTCCCGGCCACTCGATCGAGACCTTCCCCGAGCAGATGCAGGCCGTGGCCGATGCCGGCCATGAAATCGGCATTCACGGCTACAGCCATGAAAATCCGATCGCCATGACGCGCGAGCAGGAGACGGAAATCCTCGACAAGTGCATCGAGCTGGTGACCAAGCTGTCCGGCAAGCGCCCGACCGGCTATGTCGCGCCGTGGTGGGAATTCTCCAATGTCACCAACGAACTGCTTCTGGAGCGCGGCATCAAGTACGATCACTCGCTGATGCATAAGGATTTCACGCCCTACTACGTGCGTGTCGGCGACAGCTGGACGAAGATCGACTATTCCCGCAAGCCGTCGGACTGGATGGTGCCGCTGAAGCGCGGCCAGGAGACCGATCTGATCGAAATCCCGGCCTCGTGGTATCTCGATGACCTGCCGCCGATGATGTTCATCAAGAAGGCTCCGAACAGCCACGGTTTCGTCAACCCGCACGATATCGAGCAGATGTGGCGCGATCAGTTCGACTGGGTCTATCGCGAGATGGATTATGCCGTCTTCCCGATCACCATCCATCCCGATGTCGCCGGCCGGCCGCAGGTGCTGATGATGCTGGAGCGGCTCTATGCGCATATGGTCAAGCATCCCGGCGTGAAGTTCGTGACGATGAACGAGATCGCCGACGATTTCGCCGCCCGCTTTCCGCGCAAGAAATAGCCGGCTAGGCTGAAAGACTGAGAGCATCAATTCTGAAGGAGGCGGATCGTCATGTGTTCACTGTGCGGCGTGCTCGGCGGCAATGAGCATTGGACGGATGCCGCGGCACGGCCGGGCGTGTTCACCCGCAATCACGCCAGCGTCGACCGGCGGCGCGAGCGTGCCGAGCGCGTGCGTGCCGCCAACGAGATGCTCTCGGGTTTCGGCCTTGTCCTCTCCGATTGGCAGGGCGCGTCCTTCGTTCTGTCAACACGAACAGGCAGGAGCGAGATGATCGAAGATCTTGGTCATCTCTGGCCGGCGGCCGAAAGGCTCGTTGGCCGGCCCTGTGACCCTCTCGACCTTGCTTTCGTCGCAAGGATGGAGGCGCGGCATGGTGACTGAAACAAGCGGCTTCCTGCCGATCAACCTGCTGACGGGCTTTCTCGGCTCCGGCAAGACGACGCTGCTGAAGCGCATCCTGGCGGATCCGGCCTTTGCCGACACCGCCGTGCTCATCAACGAATTCGGCGAGATCGGGCTCGACCACGATCTCGTCGAAAGCGTCGACGGCGAGATGGTGCTGCTGCGTTCCGGCTGCGTCTGCTGCACGGTGCGCGGCGACCTTGCTGCCGCATTGAAGGAGCTCTACTCCCGCCGCGAGCGTGGGCTGTTGCCGCTATTCCGGCGCGTCATCATCGAAAGCACCGGGCTTGCCGATCCTTTCCCCGTGCTCTCGACCATCAAGGCCGATCCGGTGCTTCGCCATCACTTCTGCGCCGGCAATGTGATGACGACGGTCGACGCGGTGAACGGGCTTCGCCAGCTCGACACCTATATCGAATCCAACCGGCAGGCGGCGGTTGCAGACCGCTTGATCGTCACCAAAACCGATCTTCAGGCGGACTGCGATGAAGGAGATCTTCAAGCTCGCCTTCGCGCGCTCAATCCCGATGCACCGATCCTGATAGCCGCCGACCCGGATCTCGATCTCTCCTCGCTGGTCGCCGTCCAGAGCAGCGTTTCACCGAGCAGCAGTCTGTCGCCCAGCGGTTTCTACTGTGAGGAACCAGTGCAGCTCGTTTCCTCGGACGGCGTGCCGCATCAGGCGGCCATCTCATCAATCTCGCTCAGTATCGACAGGCCCGTCGATTGGACGGCTTTCGGGCTTTGGCTGACCATGCTGCTCAATCGGCATGGGGAGCGCGTACTGCGGGTGAAAGGTATCCTCAATCTCAGCGGCGAAGAACGTCCTGTCGCCGTCCATGGCGTCCAGCATCTGGTTCATACACCGGTGCATATGGAGGGCTGGCCTTCGGAGGACCGAACCTCGCGTCTGGTCTTCATTCTGGACGGGCTCGACGGCGCTCTCTTGAAACGCTCCTTTGAAGCCTTCACACTGGCGCGCGTGCCCACAACGACGTCTTACCCGATCGCTGCGGCGCGATGAGACAACCGGTATCCCTATGAACAAGCATGAATCCGTCGCCAAAACCCTGTCCGCTCCCGCATTGCATCTCAACGGTCGGCCGCGCCTGCGCGTGCTGGGCACCGCGATCTCGTTGCTGGAGGAGCTGCGCCTGCGTGCGCAGGAGGATCTCGGCATCGACGTGACCTTCGACAACAATGATTTCCTGACGACGCAGTACAAGGCGGCCCGCGAGCCGGAAACCTACGACATCTACGACCAGTGCTTCCACAATCTCGATATCGTCTGGCACTGGCGCGCGATCCAGCCGGTGGACACGCAGCGCATCGTGCTCTGGGATGAGGTCAACGATCTGACGAAGACCGGTCACATCGGCCCCAACCCCCGTATGGGGCTTGGTGACGTGCCGGCGAAAAAGCTTTTCGTGCAGCCCAATCTCGCCTTGGGCGATACGCCGGCGCGCTTCATCTCGATGCTGCCGACGACGCATAATTTCGACAGCTTCGCCTATCGGACCGATCTGGCCCCGGACGGCGTCGGCATGCATTCCTGGGGCGCACTCTTCGATGAGCGCTGGGCGGGCAGGGTGGCGTTGGTGGACGAGCCTGCCATTGGCATTTTCGATGCGGCGTTGGCGGCCCAGGCCGCCGGCCTCATGTCGTTCGACGATATCGGCAATATGTCGATTCAGGAGATCGACCAGCTCATTGATCTCCTGGAAGAGCGCAAGAAGACTGGCTTCTTCCGTGATTTCTGGAAGACCGCCGAGGATGCGGCGCGGCTGATGATCGCGGGCGAGACCAGCGTCCAGAGCATGTGGTCGCCCGGCATCGGCATCCTGAATTCCAAAGGGGTGCCGGTCGAGCAGGCCGTGCCCGCCGAAGGCTATCGCGCCTGGCATGGAGGCCTGTGCCTTTCCAAACACTTGAGCGGCCGCCTGCTCGATGTCGCCTATGATTATCTGAACTGGTGGATCTCGGGCTGGCCGGGCGCGGTGGTCGCGCGTCAGGGCTATTACATTTCGACGCCGCAGCGCTCCCGCCAGTTCATGACGCAGGCCGAATGGGACTATTGGTACGAGGGCGCCGCCGCGGCCGAAGACCTCCCCGGTCCCGATGGGCAGACGCGGATCAGAAGGGGCTCGGCGCGCAGCGGCGGGTCCTATTGGCAGCGCGCCAATTGCATTGCCGTCTGGAATACGACAATGGATGAGCACAATTATCTGGTGCGCCGCTGGATGCAGCTTGTCGGCGGCAGGGGAGAGCAGGGTCAATGACACAGACACATCTCGGCAAATCGATCGCGCAATTATCGGTGCTGATCCAGTCCGGTAGCCTCGATCCGGTTGCGCTGACCGAGGAAAGCCTGGATGCGATCCGGACCCATCAGGACCAGGCGATCTTCACGCGGCTGCTGGAGGCGCGTGCGAAGGAAGAGGCTGCGGCCTCGTCGAGGCGACTGCGCGAGGGGCGTTCGCGCGGGCTGCTGGATGGTATTCCGATCGCCTGGAAGGATCTGTTCGCTATTCGTGGCCTGCCGACCACGGCAGGGTCCGTTGTTCTCGCCGATGACGCGCCCGCCGCCGAAGACGCCGATGTCGTCATGGCGCTGGCGGATGCGGGCATGGTAAGCCTCGGCCGGGTCAATATGAGCGAGTTCGCCTTTTCCGGCCTCGGCCTCAATCCGCATTACGGCACGCCGCTCAATCCCGCATCCACCGATGTCGCGCGCGTGCCCGGCGGCTCGTCGTCGGGCTCGGCGGTCGCGGTCGCCGCCGGTCTGGTGCCGGTGTCGATCGGAACGGACACGGGCGGGTCGGTCCGCATTCCCTCCGCCTTCAACGGTCTCGTCGGCTATAAGGCAAGCCGTGGCCGCTATAGCATGGCGGGCGTGTTTCCGTTGGCGACAAGCCTCGATTCGCTCGGCCCGCTCTGCCGTACCGTTCAGGATGCCATCTGGACGGACGCGGCCATGCGGCGGCGTCTCGTGCCGGAGATCGCCCGTGCTGAACTCGCCAAGCTTTCCATCGTGGTGCCGACGAATGTCGTCATGGATGATATCGAGGATGGGGTCCGCGAGGCTTTCGAGGCTGCTATCGAGAGGCTGCAGCGGGCTGGCGTGCGGGTGCGCCGGGCCGCTTTTCCGACCTTCAGCGGCGTCTTCGACCTGATGGCGAAACATGGGCCGCTGGTCACGGCGGAAGCCTATGGGCTTCACCATCATCGTCTGTCGGGGCCGGATGCGGCTGCCATCGACCGGCGCGTCGTTGCGCGCACCCGGCTCGGCGAGAAGATCACGCTCGTCGATTATCTGACCCTGCTGAGGGAGCGCGAACGGTTGATCGCGGCTTTCGAGGCCGCGACTGCGCCAAACGAGTTCATCGCCTATCCCACCGTCGCGCATGTGGCGCCCGCGCTCGGCCTGCTGGAGGCGGATGACGAGCGGTTCGTGAAGGTCAATGCGAAGACCTTGCGCAACACGCTGATCGGCAATTTCCTCGACGGCTGCGGCGTATCGCTGCCCTGCGGCACCGGCGATGCCGGCATGCCCGTCGGCTTCCTGTTGTCGGCCAGGAAGGGACTGGACGAAGCGCTGCTGGCGGCGGCCCTCGCGGTCGAGGAGGTCGTGCGTCCCTCGGCTTAGACGCGTGAATGCGGATGTCGGGGTGGCGCGCTTAGGCGGCACCGCCGGGCCCTAAGCCGGCCTCCCGGAAAGAGTTGCCGCGTCGTCTTACAATCGCAAATTGGCGTTCTTATATAGCGGGCAGATCATCTTTCTGCCCAAGGACAGGAGAGCCAATGTTCCGTGCAGTTCCGCGTTTCGCCAAGATCGCAGCCATTATCGGCCTTGCCGCCGCCTCAGCCTTTGCGAGCTTCGACGATGCCGATGCGCGTCGGGCCGGCAGCTCCGGCTTCGGTAGCCGCGGAACGAGGACCTTCGACGCTCCCGCCACCACGCGGACGGCTCCCACCCAGGCCGCGCCGATCGAGCGGACGATGACGCCGCAGCCGCAGGTGGGGCAGCAGAGCGGTATGCAGCAGCCGATCAACACGCCGCAGCGCAGCGGCCTTTTCGGCGGCTTCGGCGGGTCGATGATCGGTGGACTGATTGCCGGCGGCCTTCTCGGCATGCTGCTCGGTCACGGCTTCGGCGGTGGTTTCGGCTTCCTCGGCATGCTGTTGCAGATCGGCCTGATCATCGCGGCGATCAGCTTTGCCATGCGCTTTTTCGCGAACCGCCAGCGCACGCAATATGCCGCGCCCGGTGCGGGCGCCTCTTACAACATGAATGCCATGAACAATGCGAACGCGTCGCCGCGTCCCTCCTTCTCCATTCCGCAGATCGGCGGTGGCGGCGCGGCGACGGCGCAGAAGAGGCGGCAGGCGAATGACGAGATTGGGCTGCAGCAAGCCGACCTCGACCGTTTCGAGCGGCTTCTGACCGAAATCCAGTCGGCGTACGGCGCCGAGGATTATGCCACGCTGCGCCGGCTGACCACGCCGGAGGCGATGTCCTATCTGGCCGAGGAGCTGGGCGAGAACGCCACCAGGGGTGTCCGCAACAGCGTCACCGACGTCCGTCTCCTCCAGGGCGACATCGCCGAAGCCTGGCGTGAGGGCAATACCGAATATGCCACGCTCGCGATGCGCTATTCGAGCATCGATGCCCTGCTCGACCGCACAACGGGCCGCCTCGTCGATGGCGACGATCGCAATGCCTCGGAGACGACCGAGATCTGGACCTTCGTTCGCAAGCCAGGTTCGGACTGGATTCTGTCGGCGATACAGGGCACGGATTCTCCCCACGCCTGAGCCGGCTTTCGGCAAAGGTCGAAGGTGAATCGTATACGAGATGAGGTCGTTGCCGTGCGTCCCCTTCTCCCCTCGGAGAGAAGGAACTTCCGGTGCCGGCATGTCACGCCACGAGATGGCGCTTGGCAACCTTGATGACCTCGCGCGTCAGTTCCGCCAGGCGGTCGGCGGCGAGGCGATTGATTTGCCAGTAGAGCGCGATATCGAGCGGCGTGTCGGGGATCAGCTCCACCAACCGCCCGGACCGGATATGCTCACGCGTCAGCTCGACGGGGTTCATGCCCCATCCCATACCCGCGAGGCTTGCCTCGACGAAACCCTGCGACGATGGAAGCCAGTGGGTCGGATAGTTGATGCCAGGTCCGAACGTCTGGCGGACCCAGTCGATTTGCAATTGGTCCTTCTGGCTGAAGGTCAAAGCGGGCGCGCGGGCGATCGCGTCCGCCGTCACGCCTTGCGCGAAGTAGCGCGCAACGAAGTCGGGGCTTGCCGTCGCATGATAGCGCAGGGCGCCCAGCGAAAAGCGCCGGCAGCCTGAAATCGGCTTTTCCAGGCTGGTCACCGCGGCGATCACGCGGCCGCGCCGCAGCCATTCGGCGGTGTGGTCCTGATCGTCGACGGCGATGTTCAGCAGATAGGGCGAGGATTTGGCGAAATTCGCCATCGCCTCCACGAACCATGTTCCCAAACTATCCGCATTGGTCGCGATCTGCAGCGTCACCTTTTGCTTGGGCTCATTGGGATCGGCAAGGGCCGGCAAATGCTCGAACAGCTCGCCTTCGAGCATGCCGACATTTTCCATGTGCCGGCAAAGCCATTCTCCCTTTTCCGTCGCCGTGCAGGGATTGCCTCTTTCTATCAGGATGACGCCGAGGCGTTCTTCCAGTTGCTTCACCCGCTGCGAGACGGCAGAGGGGGTGACGTTCAGGATCGAGGCCGCCCGTTCGAAGCTGCCCGTCTGAACCACGGCCAAAACAACGCGGAGTGCGGAATAGTCGAGCATGGATTAGTTTCGCTTAATTGGGATAACCTACCTTAACTAGCCTAATTTTCATCCGCGCGATACCGAGGCCGCCATCAAACAGCGTGGGGTTCGCCGAGGCGATGAGTTTTTCGATCTATTTTACCGGCCTGATGATGGGTCTTAGCCTCATCGTCGCGATCGGCGCGCAAAATGCCTTCATTCTTCGCCAAGGCCTGCGCAACGAGCATGTCTTTGCCGTCTGCCTCGCCTGCGCGCTGTCCGATGCGGTGCTGATCGTTCTGGGCGTGACCAGCCTTCGGCAGATCGCGGCATTCTTGCCCTGGCTCGATCCGGTCATGCGCTATGGCGGCACGGCGTTCCTGGTCTGGTATGGGGCCAGAAGCCTCTACTCTGCCTTCCAGTCGTCCGGGGCGCTGGCCGTCGGCGAGGGCAGGTCGCCCGGCTTCAAGCAGACCCTTGCGACCTGCCTTGCCCTGACCTGGCTCAATCCGCACGTCTATCTCGATACGGTGGTGCTGCTCGGCACGATCTCGACGCGATTTGCTGGCCAGCAGGTCTCTTTCGCGGCGGGGGCGATCACGGGCTCCTTCCTGTTCTTCTTTTCGCTCGGCTATGGTGCTAGATGGCTGCGGCCGATCTTCACGCGGCCCGCGGCGTGGCGCATATTGGAAACGATCATCGCGCTTACGATGTGGCTGATCGCGTATAAATTGCTGCGCGGGATGTGAAATTTGCCGGGCGGGAGCGACAGCGGAAGGGCAGGGAATTGTCCGCCGGCTTCGATCATCTCCTGCCCCATAGCTGAACGAGAGGGATCAAATCGTGCCGCTTTTCCAGGGTCTTTCCGCCTTTCCGATCACCCCCGCCGATGCTTCCGGTCGTGTGGATACGCATGCGCTCGCCCGCCTGCTCGCACGAATCCAGGCGGCCGGCGCCGATTCCATCGGATTGCTGGGCAGTACGGGCGGCTATGCCTTCCTGTCGCGGGACGAGCGGCGGCGCGCCGTGGACGCCGCCATGGCCGCCGTCGGCGGCAAGATCCCGGTCATCGTCGGCGTCGGGGCGCTTCGCACGGATGAGGCGCTGGCCCTTGCAGAGGATGCCAAGGCGGCCGGAGCCGATGGCCTGCTGCTGGCGCCGGTGTCTTATACGCCGCTGTTCGAGGACGAGGTCTACGAGCATTTCGTCGTGGTCGCGAAGGCCGGCGATTTGCCGTTGTGCATCTACAACAATCCGGGCACGACGAAATTCACCTTCAGCAATGCCTTGATCGCGCGGCTCGCCAAGGTGGCGCATGTCGATGCGGTGAAGATGCCGCTGCCGGCCGATGGCGATTTCGGGGCGGAACTGTCGGCCCTGCGCGGGACGACACCACCGACATTTTCCATCGGCTACAGTGGTGACTGGGGTGCGGCAGCCGCGCTCCTGGCGGGCGGCGATGCCTGGTACAGCGTCGTGGCCGGCCTGCTTCCCGCCGAGGCCTTGGCGTTGACGCGCGCGGCCCAGGCAGGCAATGCGGCGGAGGTGGAGCGGCTCGATAGCGCGTTCCAGCCGCTCTGGAGCCTGTTCAAGGAGTTCGGCAGTTTCCGGGTGATGTATGTCATTGCCGACCTCATCGGTCTCTGCAAGGTCTCACCGCCCCGGCCGATCCTGCCCTTGAACGAAGCGGCCCGGGCAAGGGTCGAAAGCGCTCTCGATCATCTCGCCGCCTCGGCAAATGTGGCTGCGTCGCGTCGCGTGTGACGTCCTCGTATTGACTGCGATCTGGCGGCCCTAATGTTCTTGATCATCGATGGGGTGGACGCCCATGTCATTGCCCGGCCACGGGAATAGCGATGTGCTTATTTTGTGCGCATTGCACATTTTTTGGCGGAAATGCTGCGACTGCTTTCACGCACGCAATCGCTGTCAAAATCGGGGATTTTATAATAATCATTTTAAAACAATAGCTTATTGATTCTGGCATGGGCCTTGCTTGGTATAGGCAGGCGAAAGCCACGAATTTGGCGTCCAACGGCGGGCGCCGCCAGCAAAGCCGCTGATCAGGAGACCTCGCGCACTTAAGTGTATGCGCGTCCTGACCAGCGGCTTTTTGTTTTTAACCCCAGCGATGGATCGGCACGACCTTGTCGGGCCTCGGAGAAGCCATGTCTGCTCTCAAGACAATACAGCCCATGTCCGCCGGCGAGCCGGTCAAGGCATTGTGGATTTCCACGATTGCCTTCACCCTCTGTTTCGCCGTCTGGACGATCTTTGCGATCATCGGCATTCGCATCAAGCAGGAGCTCGGCCTTAACGAGGCCGAATTCGGGTTGCTTGTGGGAACGCCGGTCCTCACCGGATCGATCGTTCGCATCGTGCTCGGGATCTGGACAGGCCGTTATGGCGGTCGCCTCGTCTATACGCTGACCATGCTGGCCGCGGCGCTGGCAACCTTCCTGCTGTCTTACGCGACGACCTACACGGAAATGCTGATCGCCGGTCTCGGCGTCGGCCTTGCCGGCGGCTCCTTCGCGGTGGGCGTCGCCTATGTCTCTCCGTTCTTTCCGCCGGAAAAGCAGGGAACGGCCCTCGGTATTTTCGGTGCAGGTAATGTCGGCGCTGCCGTCACCAAGTTCGCCGCCCCCTTCGTGCTGATCGCATGGGGATGGCAGGCGGTCGCCGAGATCTGGGCGCTGGTGCTGGCGGTCATGGCGATCGTCTTCTGGTTCACCACGTCAGACGATCCCGCCTTCCGGGCCCGCCGCGATCGCGGCGTTGCATCGAAGAGCTTGCTGAAGGAATTCGCGCCGCTGAAGAACGTTCAGGTCTGGCGCTTCTCGCTCTATTATTTCTTCGCCTTCGGTGGCTTCGTTGCCCTGTCGCTCTGGCTGCCCCGCTATCTGGTCGGCGTCTATGGTTTCAATCTTGAAGTTGCCGGCATGGTTGCCGCCGCCTACTCCATTCCCGGCAGCGTCTTTCGCGCCTTCGGCGGCGTGCTGTCCGACAAGAAGGGCGCGCGCAGCGTCATGTACGCCATGCTGGCGGTGTCGGCGGTCGCGACCCTGATCCTCTCCGTGCCGGCCGCCACTACCACCAGCCCCGCCTTCGGCATCACCCCGGCCGTCTTCATCGTCGTCATCTTCGTTCTCGGCTTCTTCATGAGCCTCGGCAAGGCTGCCGTCTACAAGCATATCCCCGCCTACTATCCCGAGAGCGTCGGCGCGGTCGGCGGCATCGTCGGCATGATGGGCGGCCTCGGAGGCTTCATCCTGCCGATCGCCTTCGGCCTCCTGAAAGACATTACCGGCCTTTGGTCCAGCTGTTTCCTGCTGCTTTTCGCGATCGTCGCGATCTCGCTCGTCTGGATGCACCTGTCCGTAAGGCAGCTGGAGCGCCGCGAGCTCTCCACTCCCGCCGTGGCCGCCACCTAACCATCAAGGACTTGGAACTATGCCTCAGAAACTCGTGATCATCGGTAACGGCATGGCCCCCGGCCGGATGCTGGAACATCTTTTGGAAAAGGCGCCTGATCTCTACGAGGTGACGATCTTCAACGCCGAGCCGCGCGTCAATTACGACCGCATCATGCTCTCGCCGGTCCTGTCGGGCGAGAAGGACTATGAGCAGATCATTATCCACGGCGATGGCTGGTACATCAAGCATGGCATCACGCTTTACAAGGGCCACAAGATCGTCGCCATCGACCGGGCCGCGAAGACGGTGACGTCGGACCATGGCGTGACCGAGAGCTACGACAAGCTTGTCATCGCTACCGGGTCGGTACCCTTCATCATCCCGGTTCCGGGCAAGGATCTGCGGGGCGTCATCACCTATCGCGACCTCGACGACGTGCAGGCGATGCTGCTGGCCGCCCAGTCGCGCGAGAAGGCGATCGTCATCGGCGGCGGCCTGCTGGGCCTCGAGGCGGCTGCGGGTCTTGCCGCCCGCGGCATGGATGTCACTGTTCTCCACGTCATGCCGACGCTGATGGAGCGCCAGCTCGATCCCGCCGCCGGCTACCTGCTGCAGAAGGCTGTCGAGGAACGCGGCATCAAGGTCATCACCAAGGCCAATACCAAGGCGATCGTCGGCGACGGCAAGGTCGAGGGGATCGAACTTGACGACGGCCGCATCATCCCCGCGACGCTGGTCGTCATGGCGGTCGGCATCCGCCCGAATGTCGGGCTGGCGAAGGACGCCGGCCTCGCCGTCAATCGCGGCATCGTCGTCGACGACGCCATGAACACGTCGGACGGCGACATTATGGCGCTCGGCGAATGCGCCGAGGTGGGCGGCATGGTCTATGGCCTGGTGGCGCCGCTCTATGAGATGGCACGCGTCGCCGCCTCGCATCTGGCCGGCGAGACCACGGCCGGCTTCGTGCATTCGGACACGCCGACCAAGCTCAAGGTCACCGGCATCGAACTCTTCTCGCTCGGCGATTTCGCCGATGGCGACGACCGCGAGGAGATCGTGCTGCGCGATGCCTCCGCCGGCGTCTACAAGCGCCTGGTGCTCAAGGACAACAAGATCATCGGCACGGTGCTCTACGGCGAGACGGCCGACGGCGCCTGGTTCAACGACCTGAAGAAGAAGGCGACCGACATCTCGGAGATGCGCGATACCCTGATCTTTGGCCAGGCCTATCAGGGAGGGTCTCCGCTGGACCCTATGGCGGCCGTTGCAGCCTTGCCGGATGATGCGGAAATCTGCGGCTGCAACGGCGTCTGCAAGGGCAAGATCACCTCGACGATCACGGCCAAGGGCCTGACGTCGCTGGACGATGTGCGCGCCCACACCAAGGCGTCCGCATCCTGCGGTTCCTGCACCGGCCTTGTCGAGCAATTGATGACCTTGACGCTCGGCGATGCCTACAATCCCAAGGCCGTACAGCCGATGTGCGGCTGCACCGAGCTCGGGCATGACGATGTGCGCCGGCTGATCAAGGCCAAGGGGCTGAAGACCATTCCGGCGGTCATGCAGGAGCTGGAATGGAAGACCTCCTGCGGCTGCGCCAAATGCCGGCCGGCGCTCAACTACTATCTCGTCTGCGACTGGCCGGACGAATATGCCGACGACTATCAGTCGCGTTTCATCAACGAGCGCGTCCACGCCAATATCCAGAAGGACGGCACCTATTCGGTCGTGCCGCGCATGTGGGGCGGCGTCACCAGTTCCGGCGAGCTGCGCGCCATCGCCGATGTCGTCGACAAGTTCGAGATCCCGATGGTCAAGGTGACCGGTGGCCAGCGCATCGACCTTCTCGGCGTGCAGAAGGAGGACCTGCCGGCCGTCTGGGCCGATCTCGGCAAGGCCGGCTTCATCTCCGGTCAGGCCTATGCCAAGGGGCTGCGCACGGTGAAGACCTGCGTCGGTTCCGACTGGTGCCGCTTCGGCACGCAGGATTCGACTGGCCTCGGCATCCGCATCGAGAAATTCATGTGGGGTTCCTGGACGCCGGCCAAGGTGAAGATGGCGGTTTCCGGCTGTCCGCGCAATTGCGCCGAGGCCACCTGCAAGGATGTCGGCGTCATCTGCGTCGACAGCGGCTTCGAGATCCATTTCGCGGGTGCGGCCGGCCTCGACATCAAGGGCACGGAAGTGCTCGGCCTGGTGAAGACCGAGGACGAGGCGCTGGAGCATATCGTGGCGCTGACGCAGATGTATCGCGAGCAGGCCCGCTATCTCGAGCGCATCTACAAATGGGCCAAGCGCATTGGCCTCGACGAGATCCGCCGCCAGATCATGGAGGATGGCGACAAGCGCAAGGCCTATTACGACCGCTTCGTCTTCAGCCAGAAATTCGCCCAGGTCGATCCCTGGTCGGAGCGCGTCTCCGGCAAGGACAAGCATGAATTCCGGCCGATGGCGACGGTCGGCTTCCACCAGGCCGCCGAGTAAGGAGATGGGTATGAACTGGATCGAAATCGGCGATATCTCCGATATTCCGCTACGCGGCGCGCGCTGCGTGAAGACGCCCCAAGGCAAGATCGCCGTGTTCCGCACGGCCGAAAACCAGGTTTTCGCCATCGAGGATCATTGCCCGCACAAGGGCGGCCCGCTGTCCCAGGGCATCGTTCATGGCGCCGCCGTCACCTGCCCGCTGCACAACTGGGTGATCTCGCTGGAAACCGGCGAGGCACTCGGCGCGGACAAGGGGTCGGTCAGGACCATCCCGGTGCGAAACGAAAACGGAGCGCTGTCGATCGCCCTCGACAGCCTGATGATGGCGGCGGAGTGAGCTCTTTTGCCGCTGATGCGGCAAGAAGAGCCTGCTGGCCCTGCGACCGGAGCGACCATGTCGGCTGAGACCAAAACCACCTGCCCCTACTGCGGCGTCGGCTGCGGCGTCATTGCGAGCATCGACGACCGCGGCCAGGTTTCCGTCAAGGGCGACCCGGACCATCCGGCCAATTACGGGCGAATCTGTTCCAAGGGATCGGCGCTTGCCGAGACCATCGATCTCGACGGCCGTGTTCTCCATCCGGAAATCCACGGACAAAGGGCAAGCTGGGACGCAGCGCTCGATCTGGTCGCCGCGCGCTTCTCCCAGACGATTGCCGAACATGGGCCGGATTCGGCCGCCTTCTATGTCTCGGGCCAGCTTCTGACCGAGGACTATTACGTCGCCAACAAGCTGATGAAGGGCTTCGTCGGCTCGGCCAATATCGATACCAATTCGCGGCTGTGCATGTCGTCGTCTGTTGCCGGTCATCGCCGTGCCTTCGGTTCGGACACCGTGCCCGGCACCTATGAGGATCTCGAACTGGCCGATCTGGTGATCCTCACCGGCTCCAACCTCGCCTGGTGCCACCCGGTTCTCTATCAGCGCCTTGCCGCCGCCAAGGCCGCGCGGCCAAGCATGAAGGTCGTCGTCATCGATCCGCGCCGGACGATGACCTGCGATATTGCCGACCTGCATCTGGCGATCCGCCCGGATGGCGATGTCGCGCTATTCATGGGCCTGCTGGCGCGCCTCGTCCAAAGCCCGGCCATCGACCAGAATTTCATCGCGACCCACACCGAAGGCTTCGGCGAGGCCTTTGCCGAGGCCTCGGCGCTGGAATTCGGCGATCTGCTCGACAGGACCGGCCTGCCGGCCATGCAGCTGCGCGAATTCTTCCGCCTGTTCGAAACCACCGAAAAGGTGGTGACCTGCTACAGCCAGGGCGTCAATCAGTCCTCTTCCGGCACCGACAAGGTCAACGCCATCCTCAATTGCCATCTGGCGACCGGGCGCATCGGCCGGCCCGGCATGGGGCCGTTCTCGCTGACCGGCCAGCCGAACGCGATGGGCGGGCGCGAGGTTGGCGGGCTCGCCAACATGCTGGCCGCCCATATGGCGATCGAAAGCGGCAGCGACCGCGAGAGAGTCCGGCGCTTCTGGAATGCACCGACGATCGCCGAACGGCCGGGCCTGAAGGCGGTCGATATGTTCCGCGCCGTCGCCGACGGCCGCATCAAGGCGCTGTGGATCATGGCCACCAATCCGGTGGTCTCGATGCCGGATGCCGATGCCGTCGAGGCGGCGATCAAGGCCTGTCCCTTCGTCGTCGTCTCCGACATGCTGCTGGAGACCGACACGACGCGGCATGCGCATGTGCTGCTGCCCTCGCTCGGCTGGGGTGAGAAGGACGGCACCGTCACCAATTCCGAGCGGCGGATTTCGCGGCAGCGCGGATTTCTGCCCGCTCCCGGCGATGCCCGGCCGGACTGGTGGCAGATGACCGAGGTCGGCCGTCGCATGGGATTTGCCGAGGCCTTTGCCTTCACCTCGCCGGCGGAGATCTTTGCCGAGCATGCCGCGCTGTCGGGCTTTGAAAACGACGGCAGCCGGGATTTCGACATCGGCGCTCATCGACAGATCGCAGCCGACGATTATGACGCGCTTCCGCCCTTCCAATGGCCGCAGCCGGAGGGCAGCGCGCCGCAGACGACGCGTTTCTTCGCGCAGGGCGGCTTCTTTCATGCCGACGGCAAGGCCCGTTTCGTGCCGGTGAAGACACCGGCCTACGATCGCCGCGATGCGCAATTCCCCTTCACGCTCAATACCGGCCGCATTCGCGACCAGTGGCACACCATGACCCGCACCGGCAAGAGCGCCCGCCTGTCGGCCCATATCGCCGAGCCCTTCGCGGAAATCCATCCGCGCGATGCGCTGGAGATCGGCGTCGGCGATGCCGGGCTGGTGGAGATCGAAAGTCCACATGGCAAGGTGATCCTACGCGCCCTGGTGACCGAGAGACAGGCGCGCGGCAGCCTGTTCGTGCCGATGCATTGGAACGACCGCTTCGCGGCAAAGGCGAGGGTCGATACCGTCGTCGCCCCCGTAACCGATCCCATCTCCGGGCAGCCGGCATCGAAGAATGTCGCCGTCGCTGCCCGTGCCTTCAAGGCGAGCCACTACGGCTTTGCCGTCTCCGCGGCGCGGCCGCAGCACTTGGATGCCGCCTATTGGGCGCTGGCGAAGGCCGATGGCGGCTGGCGCACGGAGCTGGCCTTCGACGGGCCGGTGGAGGACTGGACGGATTGGTGCCGCGCCACCTTCGATCTGCCCGCCGATATCGAGCCGCTCGGTTATGCCGACCGGACGAGCGGCGACCGGCGTCTCGCCTTCTTCGACGGCGACCGGTTGCTGGCGGCCCTGTTCCTCGCCCGCCAGCCGGTTGCGGTCGCCCGCAACTGGGCCATCGCGCAGCTCGTCGCCGAACACGGCAACCTGCGCAAGCGCTTCGCGCTCGTCGCCGGGCGGCCGGGCAGGGATGCACCCGATCCGGGCGCGACGGTCTGCTCCTGCTTCGGCGTCGGCGTCAACCAGATCGTCGGTGCCGTTCGCGGCGGCTGCCACAGTGTCGAAGCGGTCGGAAAGACATTGAACGCCGGAACCAATTGCGGCTCCTGCCGCGCCGAAATCAGGGGGATCATCAATGCATGTCTCACTGCCGCAGCCGAGTGATACTCTCGCCCGCATGGAGCCGCTTGCCAAGCTGCCGGTCTTCTGGGGGCTGGAAGGCAAACGCGTCGCCGTCGCCGGCGGTTCCGACGCCTGCGCCTGGAAGGCGGAGCTTCTGGCGGCCTGCGGCGCGCATGTCGACATCTACGCCGAGGAGCTGAGCGAGGCGCTGACGGCCCTGCTCGACCGCAAACCGGAGCATGCCTCGGCTCGACTGACGCACCATGCGATATCGTGGCAGGAGACGGATCTTGCCGGCGCCACGCTGGCGATCGCCGATTGCGACGACGAGCACGAGGCCAGATCCTTCTTCGACGCTGCCCGGCGCATGGGCGTTCCCGTCAACGTCATCGACAAGCCCGACTATTGTCAGTTCCAATTCGGATCAATCGTCAACCGCTCGCCGGTCGTCGTCGCGATTTCCACCGATGGCGCCGCTCCCATTCTCGCTCAAGCGATCCGCCGGCGGATCGAGACGCTGCTGCCCCGAACCTTGAAAGCTTGGGCACAACTGGCGCAGTCGCTGCGGGAGGCAGTCAATGAGCGGCTGGCGCCCGGGCCGCTTCGGCGCGTCTTCTGGGAGCGTTTTGTCGATCGCGCGTTTTCAAGTTCAGATACGCCGGAGGAGGGCGTCGGCGGGCAGCTTCTCAAGGAAGCCGAGCGGCTTCGGGAGGCGCCCGCCCACTCGTCCGGAGGCCGCGTCACGCTGGTCGGAGCCGGTCCCGGCGACGCCGAGCTCCTGACGCTGAAAGCGGTGCGTGCCTTGCAGGCCGCCGACGTCATTCTCTTCGATGATCTCGTCTCGGCCGAGGTGCTGGAACTGGCGAGGCGCGAAGCCAGGCGCATGCTGGTCGGCAAGCGCGGCGGTCGCACCAGCTGCCGCCAGGAAGATATCAACGAGATGATGGTCAAGCTCGCCAAGGCGGGCAAGCGCGTCGTGCGGCTGAAATCCGGCGACCCGATGATCTTCGGACGCGCCGGCGAGGAGATCGCCCATCTCGATCGCGAGGGCATCCCCGTCGACGTTATCCCCGGCATTACTGCCGCGAGCGCCATGGCCTCCGGTCTCGGCATGTCGCTGACGCACCGCGATCACGCGCAATCCGTCCGCTTCATCACCGGCCACTCCCGTCACGGTGGACTGCCATCGGATATGGATTGGCGCTCGATTGCGGACCCGAACACGACCAACGTCTTCTATATGGGAGGCAGGACGGCCGGTCTCATCGCGCAGAAGCTGCTCGGGGAGGGACTTGCGGCTTCGACCCCAGCGGTCATCGTCAGCGATGTCAGCCGGCCGTCCGAGCGTCGCTGGGCGGGTGAACTGGGTGATCTTTCCATCGGAATTGCCGAAGTGGGGTTCGATCGCCCTGTCCTGCTCGCCATAGGACATGCCCTCGAGAAAGCGGCGGGTGGAAAGCACTTTTCCGTTCCGCAGGCGGCGATAGGGTAATAGAAGCTCGCGTCGCTCCTAGCTTATTGTTTCTACGCAATTTTTCCTGGAGTTGCTCCTAGCCGCCCGCCGGCGGTTCGATATCCATCGCAACACAGAAACGACCGAATGTGGAAACGATACCGCATTCGACTTGACTCATCGTGCCCGTCCTCTAATGTGATGTGGAAACGTTACCATATCGGGAGGAAACCAGATGAAATCCGCGCGGCTCAACCGCCTTTTCGGCGTGTCCGGCAATTGCTTCGACGTCGCCATCGATCACGGCATGTTCAACGAGCGGACTTTTCTCGCCGGCATCGAGGATATGAAGACGGCCATCAAGGTGATCGCGGATGCGGCACCCGATGCCATTCAGCTTCCGCCCGGCACGGCACCCTTGCTGCAGGCCATTCCCGGCAAACAGCGTCCGGCGCTGGTGCTGCGCACGGACATCGCCAATATCTACGGCAATCCACTGCCGTCGGCGTTGTTTTCCGAAATGATCGACAGGGCGGTGGAGCAAGGCGTGGCGCTGGATGCAGCCTGCGTCGTCGTCAATCTCCTGATGCTGCCGGATCAGCCCGAGGTCTATCGCGCCTGCGTGCGCAACGTGAACAGCCTGAAGCGCGAATGCGAGATCTACGGCATGCCGCTCATGGTCGAGCCGCTGGTCATGCAGGACAATTCCAAGGGCGCCTACATGGTCGATGGTGCCATCGACAAGATCCTGCCGTTGGTGCGCCAGGCAGCCGAACTCGGCGCCGATATCATCAAGGCCGATCCGTGCGACAATGTCGGGGAATATCATCGCGTCATCGAGATCGCCCAGGGGCTTCCGGTGCTGGTGCGCGGCGGCGGCCGCGTTTCGGATCAGGAAATCCTGAGCCGCACCAAACAGCTGATGGAGCAGGGCGCACGCGGCATCGTCTATGGCCGTAACGTCATCCAACACAGCAATCCCGGCGGCATGACGCGGGCCCTGATGGCGATCGTCCACGAGAACGCTTCCGTTGAGGAAGCCTCGCGGCATCTCGCCTGACATATTACGGGGAGGAGGAGACATGACCAAAATATTCCGTTTCGGCGTCATCGGCTGCGGCCTGATGGGGCGCGAATTCGCCAGTGCTGCGGCGCGCTGGCTGCATCTGGCCGATGCGAAGGCGCAGCCGGAAATCGTCGCGGTCTGCGATACCAATGCGACGCTGCTCGACTGGTTCCGGGACCATGTGCCGACCGTCCGGCAGTTCACCGCCGACTATAAGGAGCTTCTGGCCAATCCCGACGTGGATGCGGTCTATTGCGCCGTGCCGCATGTGCTGCATCAGCAGCTCTATATCGACATCCTGAAGGCCGGAAAGCATCTGCTCGGCGAAAAGCCCTTCGGCATGGATGCGGCCCAGAACCGCGAGATCATGGCGGTTCTCCGCGAACATCCGGAGCTTCTGGTCCGCTGCTCGTCGGAAATGCCGTTCTTTCCCGGCGCGCAGAAGGTCATTGCGCTCGCCGAGAGCGGCGAGATGGGAGACATCCTCGAAGTCGAAGCCGGTTTCCTGCATTCCTCGGATATCGACCGGCAGAAGCCGATCAACTGGAAGCGCATGGCCGATATCAACGGCGACTATGGCTGCATGGGCGATCTCGGCATGCATGTCCTGCATGTGCCGCTGCGTCTCGGCTGGCGCCCGTCCACCCTGCATGCGCAACTGGTCAAGAAGGTCACGGAACGCCCCGACGGCAAGGGCGGCATGCTGCCCTGCACCACCTGGGACAATGCCACGATCAGCAGCCGCGTGCGCAGCGGGGATCAGGATTTCCCGATGGTGCTGAAAACCTGGCGCATCGCGCCCGGCGAATCCAACACCTGGTACATCCGCATTCTCGGCATGAAGAAGAGCGCCTTCTTCAGCACCAAGTCGCCGCGCCAATGGCAGTGGATGGATTATAATGGCGGTGCGCAGGCCTGGAGCACCGAGGATCTCGGCTATGGTTCGCTGTTTCCGGCCATCACCGGCAAGATCTTCGAATTCGGCTTCGCCGACGCCATCCAGCAGATGTGGGCGGCCTTCGTTGACGAGCTGGCTGGAGGAAATGCGAACGGTTTTGGCTGCGCCACGCCGGCCGAGGCACAGGCGCATCACGCTGTCCTGACGGCGGCTCTCAAATCCGGCCGCGAGGATGCCGTCGTTGCCGTCGATTATGAGGAAGAGGCGGTCCGATGAAGCGCTCCGAGATCAACGCAGCCCTTCGGCTTGCCAGCGAAACCCTTGAACGCTGGCACTGGTCGCTGCCGGACTGGGGATATTGGACAGCCGCGGATTTTGCCGCCCATCCGCAGGCGGCAAGCTATCTGCGCAGCCATCAGCTCGGCTGGGACGTCACCGATTTCGGCTCGGGCCGGTTCGCCGAATGCGGCCTGGTGCTGTTCTGCCTGCGCAACGGCATCGTCGGCATCGATGGCGAGCGCACCTATGCCGAGAAGCTGCTTTTCGTCGAGGAAGGGCAGGTGACGCCAACGCATCGCCATGCGGCGAAGATGGAAGATATCATCAACCGCGCCGGCGGCGATCTCGTGATCGAATTCGCCGCGACCGATGCCGATGGCAATGTGCTGAGCGACGATGTGACCGTTCCTGTGGATGGGTTGCCGCGCAAGCTCGCCGCATGGGAACCGTTGGTTCTGTCTCCCGGCCAGAGCGTGACGATCCAAACAGGGCTTTACCATCGCTTCTACGGCAGGAAGGGCGGCGGTCCGGTTTTCGTCGGCGAGGTCAGCCAGGTCAACGACGACAATAGCGACAACTTCTTTCTCGAGCCGATCGGGCGCTTCGCCGCCATCGAGGAAGACGAGCCGCCGCTCAGGCCCCTCTGGAACGAGGCAGGCGGCTGATGCGGACCGGGGAGGAGGTTCACGGCAGCGAAAAGCGGAAGACGGGCGGCATCGTTTGTGCCGGCAATTTTATCGTCGATCGCGTCCATACTCTGTCCTATTGGCCCGAACAGGGTAATCTCGCGCATATCCTGCACCAGGATCTGGGCGTGGGCGGCGGTGCCGCCAATGTCGTCACAGACCTTGCCTCGCTCGGCTTTCCCGGACAGCTGGCGGCGGCGGGATGCATCGGCGCGGATCAGGATGGAGAGATCGTCAAGGCTCGTCTCGCCAATGCCGGCATCGATGTCGGCGCACTTCTGGCGCTTGCCGATCAGGTGACGGCGCACACGCATGTCATGAACGTGCCGGGCCAGAACCGCACCTTCTTCTATCATGGCGGCGCCAACGATGCGGTGACGGACGCGCATGTCACGCCCGCCGCCTTCGCAAAGGCCGGCTACCGGCTCTTCTACCTCGGTTATCTGATGCTGTTGCCGGGGCTCGACCGGATCGGCCCGGATGGCCGTTCGGGAGCGTCGCGCCTGCTGGAGGCCGCGCAGGGCGCGGGTCTGACCACCTGCGTGGATTTCGTATCGAGCGAGGACCCGGAATTCGCGGCCAAGGTCGGTGCCGCGCTGCCCTTTTGCGATTTCCTTGTTATCAACGAGATGGAGGCGGGCCGAGCGACAGACATTGCCGTTCGCGACGCAAAAGGGGATCTGATCGAGGCTGGACTTTTCGAGGCGGGCGACCGCCTGCTTGCGGCGGGCGTCGGCAAAGGGGCGATCATTCATGCGCCGGAGGCCTGCTTCTGGTTTGCGCCCGGCGCTTCACCGGTCGTCGCGCCTTCACGGCCCGTCGATCCGCATGAGATCGCCAGCACCGTCGGTGCGGGAGACGCCTTCTGCGCGGCCGTGCTCTACGGCCTGCATGAGGGTTGGTCCGTCGAGCGTATCTGCGCCGTCGCCCATGCTGCGGCCGCGCACTGCCTGGCGGGCGCGACGGCCACCGACGGCATCCCCGACATGGCGGTCCTTCTCGAGGATACGAAGGAGACGACTCCGATATCCGGTTAGCCCATCGGAGCCGCCTGGGGAGAAGGCGGTTCCGGTCACGATCCAAGCAAATGGAGGAGCAGACATGAAGCCATGCAGAATAGCGGCCGCTTCGGCCACCCCTGGCGGCACCGCAATCGGGGAGTGGACGCCATGACCTTTGCGCAAACATCCAGGTTGTCAGGAAAGGTGGCACTGGTCACGGGAGGCGCAAGCGGTATCGGCAAGGCAGTCTGCGAACGTTTCGCGGCGGAAGGCGCCAGGGTTATCGTGGCGGATCTGGATGGCGGACGATGCAGAGGGGTCGCGGAGGCGATCGGCTCCAATGCCTGGGGCGTGGCGCTCGACGTCACCAGCCAGGAGAGCATCGATGCTGCCGTGGATTTCTCGATAAAGGCCGCCGGCCAGATCGACATCCTGGTCAATGCTGCCGGTATCTACGAGGTCCAATCCATTCTGGAAATATCGCGCGAGCGCACCGCCAAGGTCTTCGAGGTTAATATCGAAGGCGTGATCTTCATGACGCAGGCGGTCGCGCGGCATATGGTGGAGAGAGGCGAGGGCGGGCGCATCATCAACTTCTCGTCTCAGGCCGGCCGTCGCGGCGAGGGACCGGCCGTTGCCTATTGCGCCTCCAAGGCGGCCGTCATCAGCATCACCCAAAGCTGCGCTCTGGAACTGATCCGGTACGGGATCAACGTGAACGCCATCGCGCCCGGTGTCGTCGACACGCCGATGTGGGATGTCGTCGATGCGAAACTTGGCAGTCGGGAAGGTTTGCAGCCGGGCGACGTCAAGCGCCGTGTGGCTGCCGCGGTTCCAGCCGGACGATTTGGTGCCGTCGAGGAGCAGGCGGCCATGGCCGCCTTCCTGGCCGGGCCGGATGCGGCGTACATCGTCGCGCAATGCTACAATGTCGATGGCGGCAACGTCATGAGCTGATCGCTCCGCAATGTGGGTTCATCAGCGAGGAGGAGAAGAATGAAAGCTGTCCGTTTGGAAGCGATCGGGTCCATGACCATGCGCAACGTCGAGAAACCGGCAGCCCGGCCGGGCGAATTGCTTGTCCGTGTGCTCGCCGCCGGCATCTGCGGCTCCGATCGCCACATGTACAAGGGGGAGTATCCGACGGCGATCCCGGTCACGATGGGCCATGAATTCAGCGGCATCGTGGAAGAGGTGGGCGATGAGGTCGCGGGCTTTGCCGGCGGCGAACTGGTGACCGTTGATCCGAATATTGCCTGCGGCCGCTGCCATGCCTGCACGCGCGGGCGGGTGAACCTGTGCGAGGGGCTGACCGCGATCGGCGTGACGCGAGATGGCGGCTTTGCCGAATATGTGGCGGTGCCGTACCGGCAGGCCTTCACGCTGCCCGCCGATCTCAATCCCGTGCACGGCGCTTTCTGCGAGCCGCTTGCCTGCTGCCTGCATGCCGTCGACAAGGCCGGGATCCGTCCGGGCGAGAGTGTCGCTATCCTCGGTGGGGGCGTGATCGGTCTGCTCATGGTGCAATTGGCTCGTCTGGCTGGCGCAAGCCAGGTGATCCTGATCACGCGGCAGCTTACAAGACGGCAGACGGCGCTTCGCCTGGGTGCGACGCATGCCTTCGATCCGACCGCTTCGGACGCGATCGCCGCCGTTCGGGATGTTACCCACGGCGGCGCGGATGTCGTCATCGAGTGCGCTGGTGTTCCCGAGACCTTACAGACGGGGTTGCGAATGGCGCGGCGCGGCGGCGTCTTCGTGCTTTTCGGCGTGACGCCGGCGGGTGTCGCGGTGCCCGTTCTGCCGTTCGACCTGCTCGTCAACGAGGTCGATATCAGGCCGGCCTATCTCAACCCGTTCACCCATTCGCGGGCCGCGGCCATGGTTGCGAGCGGGGCATTGGAGCTGGACATGCTGGTGACCAAGACCATCGGTCTCGAAGAGGTCGCTGGCGTGGTGGGCAGCGCGCCATTGCCAGGCGAGATCAAGGTGATCGTCCGACCCTAGCCGTGTAGTCTCTCCATGCCTCGGGCCTATTCCGTCTTAGCTGCGGACAGGCCCGGTGGAGTCGCGCTCAATCAGGGTGACCGGTACTCTGACGATGGTGCCGGGTTGCTGTTCATGCCCCGCCTGATGTTCGGCGATCAGCGCTTCCAGCCGTTGCGCCGCCCGTTGCCCGACATCGCGGATCGGCTGCGCGACCGTCGTCAGCCGGGGAAAGACATAGGCTGCCTCCGGCAGGTCATCGAAACCGATCACCGAATAATCGCCCGGAACCGAAAAACCGCGATCCAGAACCGCATGGATTGCCGCGATCGCCGAAATGTCGGTCGTGCCGATGATCGCCGTGATCTCAGGCTTTGCCGCCAGCAGGTCCCGCGCTAGCGGATAGGTCGCGGCGAAGCTGTGCTCCTCGGCCATCGTCACGGCGGCGGGCGTGATCCCGTGTTCTGCCATCTCCGCCGAAATGCCATTGAGACGAAGCTGGACGGGCTGGCTATGCTCCGGTGCCCCGACGATGGCGATTAACCGGTGGCCGAGGCCGATCAGGTGACGCGCCATCAGGCGTCCACCCTCTTCATGATCGGCCATGACCGCGTCATCGGCGATGCCGCTCAACTCGCGGTCGATCGCGACGATCGGAATATGAGCGTCCTTGAGGACCTCGAAATGCTCGATGTTGCCGAAGGCGCTCGCCACGATGACGCCATCGACGCGCTGGGCGAGCAGCATGGACATGTAGCGCGCCTCGTGGTCCATGTTTTCCGCCGTGCTGCAAATCAGCGTCTGGTAGCCGCGCTGGAACAGTTCCTGTTCGATGGCATGGGCCAGGATGCCGAAGAACGGCACGTCGATCGACGGCAATATCAGCCCGATCATCCGGCTCGGCGCTCCCCGCAGCATGCGGGCGCCCTTGCTGGGCGTATAGTTCAGGGCGCGAATGGCCGCTTCCACGCGATCCCGGAGCTCCGGCGAGGCATAGCCGCTGTTGTTGAGCACGCGCGACACCGACGAGACCGATGTCCCCGCAAGTTTGGCGATATGTCTGATGCTGGTCGTCACGTGCTGGTATTTCTTTCCCTGGTGCTCGAACAGTCATGAGACGAACCGCGGAAATCCGTCTGCATTTGCCTGACTAAATCATTGCCGGCTCGATGCATCAAGCGCGACGGGAGTGGCTGGATGTAGATGCTGCGGGCCGCCGCTGGTTTTGAAGTCCGGGATCAGAGCTTGCCAACCGCATCGATGAACCGGTCGATCTCGCTGTCGGTGTTGAAATAGTGGACCGACGCGCGGACGAGGGACGACAGGCCCCGTTCGCCGAGGTCGAGCCGGGCGGAGCGGGAGGCTGAGACCGATACGTTGATTTGCTGCGCCCGCAGGCGCTCCACGATCTGCGAGACGTCACGATCCGCTTTCCGGAACGTCACGATTCCGCATCTCGTGCGGCCGAGATCGTGAACGGATACGCCGTCGATGGCGGCGAGCTCGTTGCGCAGGCTGTCTGCGAGCGCTGAAACCCGCTGCTCGATGGCGGGAAGGCCGATGCCGCGGGCGTAGCGCACCGCCGTCATCAGTCCGACGCGTCCGGCGACATAGCTTTCCCAATTCTCGAAACGCTTGGCACCCGGCACCAGCTGGAAGTCGTCTGGCTCGACCCAGGTTGCCGACAGGAGATCGACGAACGGCGGATCGATTGTCTCGAGCATGTTCCGCCGCACATAGAGGAAGCCGGTGCCGCGCGGCCCGCGCAGAAACTTTCTGCCGGTGCCGGAGAGTATGTCGCAGCCGATGGCCTGCACATCGACATCAATCTGCCCGACCGACTGACACGCATCCAGAAGGTAGATGAGACCATGCTTGCGGGCGATTTTGCCGACCTCGGCGGCAGGGTTCACCAGTCCGCCCTGGGTAGGCACATGGGTGATCGCGATCAGCCGTGTCCGGGGCGTGATCATCGCTTCAAGCGCGGAAACATCGATCTGGCCGAACGCGTCGGACGGAACCATGTCGATCTTCAGCCCGCGCCGCTTGGCCTGTTGCAGGAGAGCCAGATAATTGGAGGTATATTCCGATCCATGCGTTATGACACGATCGCCGGCTTGCAGCGGCAGGCCGTAAAAGGCCATGTCCCATGCGCGGGTGGCATTCTCGACAAAGGCGATCTCGTCGGGCTCGGCATTCAGCAGGGCGGCGAACTCGGTATAGAACGCCTGAAGATCGTTCGAAACGAGCCTTTCGGCCTCGTAGCCGCCGACATCGTTCTCCAGCCGCAGGACATTCAGGACCGCCTCGAAAACCGGGCGTGGCATGAGCGAGGCGCCCGCATTGTTGAAATGCAGGACCTGCTGGCAGGCTGGCGTCTCCGCCCGTACTTTCTCGATGTCGATCATGGAACTCCCACTCCGGCGCTATACCCATCAGCAGTTCTGTTCCCACAAACACGGCGGCTTGCACAAGCCGGCATTCGTCGAACAGCGACATTTGTCCGCATCGCGCGGATTGGTTACGATCAGGCGGGGCTTTGCGGCTTGGGAACCTCCAACGGCGATAGCCGGCGCACAACAGGGATGAAAAGGATCATCGGCATGAAAATCCGCGACTTCGGCGTCGAAATCTGGATGAACCGCTATGAGAACCATTGCGAATGGAACCTCGCCGAGACCTGCGTCGAATCCTTGACGGTGCGGGAACTGCTGGAGATGGCGGGCAAGACGGAGACGATCTTCTCCGAATTGCTGCCGTTGAAGCTGACCTATGGGGCGATCGAAGGCAGTGAGCGGCTGCGCGGGCTGATCGCGGGCCTTTATCGGAAACAGCAGATCGACAATGTCGTCGTCACCCACGGGGCGATCGGCGCCAATGCGCTCGTCTACGAGACGCTGGTCGAACCGGGCGACCGGGTCATCTCCGTATTGCCGACCTACCAGCAGCATTATTCCATTCCCGAAAGCTACGGCGCCGACACGCAGATCCTGAAGCTGACGGAGAAGACGGGTTTTCTTCCCGATCTCGAGGAACTGAAGCGCCTGGCGATACCGGGGACGAAACTGATTGCCATCAACAATCCCAACAATCCCACCGGCTCGCTGATGGATCGCGCCTATCTCGAAAAGATCGTCGAGATCGCGCGCGCCTGCGGCGCATGGATCCTGTGCGACGAAGTCTATCGCGGCACGGATCAGGACGGCGACGGCATGACGGCATCGATCGCCGATCTCTATGAAAAGGGCATTAGCACCGGCAGCATGTCGAAGACCTATTCGCTCGCGGGCCTGCGCCTCGGCTGGATCGTCGCACCGGCCGATCTCATCCGCGCGGTCTCGATCCATCGCGATTACAATACCATCAGCGTCGGCATGCTCGACGATCATTTCGCGGCGATCGCGCTGGAAAACCGGGAGAAGATCCTTAGGCGCAGCCACAGGATCACCCGCACCAATCTCGCCATCCTGTCCGACTGGGTGGAGGGGGAGGCGCTGATCTCCTGGGTCAAGCCGCAGTCCGGCACGACGGCGCTTCTGAAATATGAGTTGCCGGTCGCCTCCGAGAATTTCTGTATTCGGCTGCTGGAGCGCACCGGCGTCATGCTGACCCCGGGCAGCGCCATGGACATGGAAGGCTATCTGCGCATCGGCTACGCCAATGGCGAGGGCATCCTTCGCGAGGGCCTGAAGCGTATCTCGCAATTCCTGAAGGAGGAACAGTCCGCCGTCCTCTGAGCGCCGGTCGCTGAACGATGACTGAATGAGGTCTTCAGCTCCGGTTCGAACGGCTTCTTCTAAAAGGAAGACGTTCAACAGCGGTCCTGTCCGCCAAAGGAGACGCAGTCATGATCCGTAATTCGTTCATCGCAACCGCACTCGTCGCTCTCGTCGGCATGACCGCCGCGGCCCCCGCCATGGCCAATGATGTGCGCATCGAGCAATATGGCTGGTCGAACTCGGCCGGCGGCGCCCAGGAAGGCTTCAGAAACCGCATCAGGGTCTATCAGAACGGTGGCTACAACAGGATGGTCGGCCAGCAATATGGCCGCCACAACCTGTCCGCCGTCGGCCAGGAGGGCAACGGCAATTACGGTGCCACATACCAAAACGGCGACCGCAACGTTGCCGGCATCGGCCAGTTCGGCTCCGGACATACCACCATCCTGACCCAGGACGGCAACGGCAATATCGCCGCCGGCGTGCAGGTGGGGCATGGCTGCAACGCCAATGTCAGCCAAGGCGGCAGCGGCAATGTCGCCGCCTTTGTCCAGGCCTGCCCGTAACCGGCAATCATCGGCCGCGCGGCCGTGGAAAGAGACCACGGCCGTGGCGACGGACCCTCGAGGAGGTGAACCATGCCACATATCGTCAACCATCCCCGCCGCTTGCTGACGGCAATCGCCCTGGTCCTGCTTCCCGCCGGCGCGCTGGCGACCATGGTGACGGCAGGCCCGTCCGACGGACCTTTGCGTTGCGAGATCCGTGCCACGCCGCAGGGCGGCATGGTGGCACTCGAGGCGCTTGCCCATGCCGACAAGCGCGTCAGCGGCACCTATAGCTTTCATATCGAGAGTGCCGGAGGGGGCGGCGGTTCCAATATAGACCAGAGCGGCGCCTTCGATGCAGCTCCAGGACGCGCCGCCATGCTCGGCTCCGTCTCGCTCGGCGCCAAAGGCGCCGTCTACGACGCCACGCTCGATATCACCACCGGCGGCAAGAGCATCAGCTGTTCGCAGCGTGTCGGCGGCGCAATCTGATCATCGTCGCAGCATGTTACAAAGGGCGCCGGTTGCCGGCGCCCTTTGTGCTGTGAAGTCGTTAGAGCGTTTCAGCGCTTCGAGGAATCGCTGAAACGCTCTAGCTTTTTGTTTTGACCCAATTCCGGATGGAAAACCGCTGCACACTTTTCCTGGAATTGCTCCAGAGACGATTGAACGATAGCTGAACGGGCAATTCCGGTTGGGTTCAGCCGTGGAATGCGAAGGTTGGGTCATCGGCTGAGGCAGCCGACAATGGAGACCAGCATGACCCGCACCATAGTCAGGATCCTTACCGCCGCTCTTCTTGCCGGCAGCATCGGCCAGGCGGCTTTGTCCGTTCCCGCCTATGCGGGAGGCCGGGTTTCGGTGAGCTTCGCCCCCGCCAATGCCGAGGACGCCGGTCTTTTCGCGACTGGCCTGCGCTTCTATTCGCTCTATCGCGGCCTGCGCGACGCCGATATCCGGCAGCGGGGCCACGGCAATGCGGCCGGCATCGCCCAGAACGGACGCGGCGATCTCGGCATTATCGAGCAGCGGGGCAATGGCCATTCCGCCACCCTGCAGCAGAACGGCAACGACAATGCCTACGGCATTTTCCAGTTCGGCCGGCATACGGACGACACGATCGTGCAGGATGGGAACGGCGGCAGCGGCGCGACCTTCAGCTATGGCTGGTAACGGTTGAGCCGATCGGTGTCGGACTGCCGGCGGCAACTCAGCCGTAGCGCGCGATGATGATCTCGACCGCCGCCGCTACATTCGTTTCCACCTCCTTGGCGCTCGGCTGTGCCCGCCCGCCGAGGAGCAAGGGTTCATAGAGCCCGGCCTCGCAGAGCACCTTGAATTCCAGCGCGGCGCGGGCGGTGTCCGGCAGGTGAAGCAGGCCGGCGGCGGCGAGGGCGGCGAAGAGCTGCTCGAAACGCTCGGTCACGCGGCGCGGGCCGATCCGGAAGAAAATCTCGGCAAGTTCCGGCGCGCGTACGGCTTCGGAGGCGACGAGCCGCACGATGGCGATGATATCGGGATGAAGCAGCAGCCTGAGATAGCTGAGGCCGAAAGCCTCTAGTGCCCGCGAAGGGTTCGCCGACGGGCGGGCCTGATGTTCCAGCGGCGCATAGGCTTCCTCGCCCGCCTGCTGGATGAAGGCCGCGAAAAGGTCCTCCTTGTTCGGGAAATAGCCGTAGAGCGTTCCCTTGGAACCGCCGAGCTCGGCCGCCACCGCCGCCATGGTGACGGCGCCATAGCCTTGGCTCAGGAACATTTTCCCGGCGATCCTCAAAATCTCCTGACGCTTGGCTTCCGTCTTGACGCGCATGCCTTCTCCTAAATCGTACACTTCAGTACGGATATCGCTTGACATCCGAATGATGGCTATATACGTACAATATCGTACGGTTATGAAAGGTCAAGCCGATGACGCCTCCATTCCCCAAGACAGCCGAATTCAGTGGCTCCCTCTATACGCCTGCCCGCTTCGAGGGCGAGGTCTATGATCTCGAGGTGGAGGGCCGGATTCCGGACGAGATCGACGGAACCTTCTTTCAGGTCGCGCCCGATCCACAATATCCGCCGATGTTGGGCGAGGACATCTTCTTCAACGGCGACGGGGCGATCAGCGCCTTCCGTTTCAAGAACGGTCATGTCGATTTCCAGCGGCGCTACGTGATGACCGAGCGCTTGAAGGCGCAGCGCGCCAGCCGTGCCTCGCTGCATGGGCTCTATCGCAATCCCTTTACCAACGATCCGAGCGTGCGGGACCTGTCGAATTCGACTGCCAACACCAATGTGATCCTGCATCATGGCAAGCTTCTGGCGCTGAAGGAGGATAGCCCGCCCTATGCGCTCGATCCGGTCACGCTGGAAACCATCGGCCTCTATGATTTCGACGGCCAGCTGACGAGCGCCACCTTCACCGCCCATCCGAAATTCGATCCGGAGACGGGCGATCTTCTGTGTTTCGGCTATGAGGCCAAGGGTGAGGCGACGCCGGATATCGTCTATTACGAGGTCGACCGGCATGGCCGGATGAAGCGCGAGGTCTGGATCGTCGCGCCCTATGCCGCGATGATCCATGATTTCGCCGTCACCGAGAATTATGTGATTTTCCCGCTGATGCCGCTGACGGCCGATCTCGGGCGAATGAAACAGGGCGGCAAGCACTTCCAGTGGCAGCCGGGTCTTGACCAGCTTTTCGGCATCCTGCGGCGCGATGGCGACGGCCGCGACGTGCGCTGGTTCAAGGCGCCGAACGGCTTCCAGGGCCATACGCTGAATGCCTTCGACGATAGCGGCAAGATCTATGTCGACATGCCGGTGACGTCAGGCAATATCTTCTACTTCTTTCCGCAGGCGGATGGCGTGGTGCCGCCGCCGGAAACGCTCTCCTCGCAGATGATGCGCTGGACCTTCGACATGAATTCGCATGGCAATGCGATCGAGGTCAAACCGTTGACCGGCTTTGCCTGCGAGTTTCCGCGCAGCGACGACCGTTACAGTGGACGACAATATCGCCACGGTTTCGTCATCGCCATGGACCCGACCAAGCCATTCGACGAAGAGCGCATCGGTCCGCGCCCGTTCCAGTTCTTCAACCAGCTGGCGCATATCGATGTCACCACGGGCGGGACCGCGACCTGGTTCGCCGACGACCAGTCCTGCTTCCAGGAACCGATCTTCGTGCCGCGCCGCCCCGACGCGCCGGAAGGCGACGGTTATGTGATCGGGCTGTGCAACCGGCTGCGCGAGCGGGCGACCGACCTGCTGATCCTCGATGCCCAGCATCTGGCCGACGGCCCGATCGCCACCATCAAGCTGCCGATGCGGCTGCGCATGTCGCTGCACGGCAACTGGGTGCCCGGCGATCGGTTGAAGGCCGCGTAAGCCGGCTTTCTCCTATAGCGAAGATGATTGCACCGGCGGTTCCGCGACCGCCGGCATTTCTCCGCGCTGGCCGACAAGCATCCGGCAGGCACGAATGGTGAGCGCCATGACGGTGAGCGTCGTGCCGGCGATGCCGCTGCCGGGAAAGGCGCTGGCGTCGGTGACAAGGACATTGGGAGCGTCCCAGAGCTGATTGTAGGGATTGAGCACCGAACTTCTGGGGTTGCTACCCATGCGCGCGCCACCGGTTTCGTGAATGGCGGCTCCCATGCACATGGTCTTGCGGAACCACTTGCGGAACATGAAGCGGCTGAAGGGATCGGCATCTGGAAAGGCGCCACGCCCCATTTCCCTCAAGCCGGTGGGCGAACCGATGAATTCCAGTTCGCCGCCGACCGTATGCACGAGGTCGATCATGGTCTTTTCCTGCTGTGCCAGCAGGGCATGCTCCTCCTCATGCATGACGCAGCGAATGTGGGGGACGGGAATATTCCAGGCATCCATGCGCCGGGTGTCGAGCGTGATGCTGTTGTCGGCATGCGGCAGCATGCGGCCGAAGCCGAAAAAGGCAAGCCGGGATGGCTGATCGTCAGGCGTGGGCACCCGTCCGACGCTGCCCTGGAAATCGAAATCGCCGCGGCTGGCGTCGCCCTTGCCGAACCGCGGAATGAAGATGCCGCCCGAAGGATTGTAGAACGGATCGGTCGGGGCGGAGGCATCGTGCGCCCAGCCCTTGGCCTTCGGAAAGGAGCCGAAGGCGAGGCAGGGAAGCTGGTCCATGAAATAGCGCCCGAGGGTTCCCGAACTGTTGCCCAGCCCTTCGGGGTGCCTGGCGGAAGCAGAGTTGAGAAGCAGCCGGACACTTTCGATCGGAGAAGCCGAAAGCACCACCAGCCCCGCGCGAACCGTCTCGACCCTGCCGGTCACGCGGTCGATGAATTCCGCGCCGCTCGCCCGACCGTCTCCGTCATCCGTGGTGATGCGGCGCACGATGGCGTCATGGCGGATGGCGAGGCGGCCGGTCGCCAGCGCCTCGCGCAGAGGCTTCGGCGTGCGCTCCGGGTCCGGGGCGATATAGCGCCAGGACACGACGCTGCGTTCCGGCCAGCGGCCCTCCACCTCCTGCTTGAATATTTCTTCGGCCGGTGTGAGCTCGGCCGGATGCGCATAGACGCCGTCCGGCAGGGTCTCGACTCCGTCCTTGTTGCCATAGAGCCCGAGGCAGGATTCGACCTCGCTGTAATAGGGCTCAAGCTCGTCATAGGAGATCGGCCAGTCCACGCCCTTGCCGGTTCGCGACCTGATCTTGAAATCATCGTCGGTCCAGCGCAGCAGCACGCGGCCGAAGCTATGCAGGCGACCGCCAGCCTGACGGCCGCGAATCCACAGGAACGGTGCATCCTTCGGCGTCGTATAGGGGTTCTTGCGGTCGTTGACGAAGAAGTGGCTGAAGCGTTCGGTGAAGAAGGCGGCGCGTGCCTGGATGGGCTGGCCCTTGAGGGTGGCGCGTGCTCGTTCCCAGATATTGATGCTGCTGGCCGGTGCCTTCTTGCGGGCGGGATCGAAATCGTCCTGCGTCACGGGCCGGCCAGCCTCGAGCAGCAGCACCGACAGGCCTTGTGCCGTCAATTCCTTGGCGGCGAAGGAGCCCGCGGCGCCGGAACCGATGACCAACGCGTCGTAGACAGTCTGAGACATGAGTGATTTCCGTATGAGTTGAAGGTCGTGTTAGAGGCGGACGCCCTCGGCGTCGAAAAGGGAAGCCTTGGTGATGTCGAGAGCTGGCGCGATCCGCGTGTTCGGTGCAAATGCCACATCGCCCATCACCCGGCAGGACAGGCTGTTGCCGGCCCAATCGAACCAGATCACCGTGTCGGCGCCCATCGGTTCGACAACGGAGACGGTGCCCGCAATGGTGGGCAGCCCCTTTGCCGTGCCGTCGGGCGCGAGATGTTCCGGCCGGATGCCGAGCGTGGCAGGCCCCGTCTTGACGGTGTTGAGAAAAGGATAGGCGGAAAGATCGATTTTCAGTGCGTTGCTTTCGAAGACGGGCATGCCGGCATCGACCACGATCCGGCCCTCGATGAAATTCATTGCCGGCGCGCCGATGAAGCCCGCGACGAAGAGATTGGCCGGGCGATGGTAGATCTCGGACGGCGTGGCGAGCTGCTGGATGACGCCGTCCTTCATGATGGCGATGCGATCGGCAAGGGTGAGCGCCTCGACCTGATCATGCGTCACATAGATCATCGTATTGCCGAGGCTCTGATGCAGCTTCTTGATCTCGACGCGCAATTCGTTGCGCAGTTTCGCATCGAGATTGGAGAGCGGCTCGTCGAACAGGAAGACATCCACCTCGCGCACCAGGGCGCGGCCGATGGCGACGCGCTGGCGCTGGCCGCCCGACAGTTCCGAGGGACGACGGTCGAGCAGGTTTTCGAGATGCAGGAGTGCGGCGGTGCGGGCGATGCGCGCTTCGATTTCGGCCTTGGGCAGGCCCGCGACGCGCAGGCCGAAGGACAGGTTCTTGCGGACCGTCATGCGAGGGTAGAGCGCGTAGGACTGGAACACCATGCCGATGCCCCGATCCTTCGGTTCGTCCCAGGTGACGTTCTTTCCGGAAATCCACATCTCGCCGTCGGTCATGTCCTGCAGGCCGGCGATGGCGTTCAGCAGTGTCGATTTTCCGCAGCCGGACGGGCCGAGCAGCACGAGAAATTCGCGCGGGGCGATGTCGATGGAGAGCTTTTCGATGACGGTGTGATCGCCATAGGCGATCTTCAGATCCTTGACGGAGACGGCAGGCTGCATTGGCATTATCCCTTGACTGCGCCGGCGGCGACACCGCGCAGGAACCAGCGGCCGGAGAAGAAATAGATGGCGAGCGGAACGACGGCGGTCAGGATGGTGGCGGCCATGTTCACATTGTAGGCGCGCTCGCCCATGGTGGTGTTGACGATATTGTTGAGCTGCACCGTCATCGGCAGATTGTCGCGTCCGGCAAAGACCAGTCCGATCAGGAAGTCGTTCCAGATGCCGGTGAACTGGAAGATCGAGGCGACGACGACCATCGGCACCGACATGGGCAGCATGATCTCGAGGAAGATCCGCCAGAAGCCGGCGCCATCGACGCGCGCGGCCTTGCAGAGCTCTTCGGGGATGGCGACGAAATAGTTGCGGAACAACAGCGTGACCAAGGGCAGACCGAAGATCACATGGACGAGGACGACGCCCGCCACGGAGTTGTAGAGGCTGAGATTGGCGAGCAGTCGCACCAGCGGATAGAGGAAGATCTGATAGGGGATCAGCCCGCCGGCCATCAGCAGCCCGAACAAAAGGTTGGAGCCTTTCGGCCGCCAGAAGGACAGCGCATAGCCGTTGATGGCACCGACAAGCACGGAAATGGCGACCGCTGGCACGGTGATTTTCACCGAATTCCAGAAACCGATGCGCACGCCGAGGCACTGCGTGCCCATGCAGGCGCCCGACCATGCCGTCTTCCATGCCTGAAAGTCCATGGTATCCGGCAAGGCGAAGATACGGCCCTGCCGGATCTCCTCCATGGTCTTCAGGGAGGTGACGAGCATCGTATAGAGCGGCAGCAGGAAGAACAGCGCCGCAAGGATCAGGAAGGCGTAGAGGCCGATGCGACCGATGGTGAGCCGCGAGGGTTTCGGGCCGCGGGGATGCGGGGCTGCCATCAGCGTGCTCCCCTTCTTCTGGCGCGCATGGAGAGCGCATAGCGGAACGGCACGACCGCCATGACGACGGAGAGCACCAGCACCGTAGCGCCGGCGCTCGCCAGGCCGAGATTCTGGCGCTCGAACAGATTGTCCATGATGAATTTCGCCGGCACCTCGGTGGCGTTGCCCGGCCCGCCGCCGGTGAGTGCCACGACGAGATCGTAGGTCTTGATGACGCCCATGGAGAGCAGCATCGCCGATGCGGCGAGCGCCGGCCCGAGTTGCGGCAGCACGATCGACAGATAGATGCGCCAGATCGGAATACCGTCGATCTGCGCCGCCTTCCACTGCTCCTCGCCGATGCCGCGCATGCCCGAGAGCGCGATGACCATGACGAGGCCGGCGCCCTGCCAGAGGCCTGCGAAGACGACGGTGTAGATCGCCATCTCGCGGCTGACGATCCAGTCGAAGACGAAGCTCTGCCAGCCGAGCGCCCTGACGGTCGCCTGAATGCCGAGCGTCGGGTTCAGCATCCATTGCCAGATGAGGCCGGTGACCACGAAGGACATGGCATAGGGATAGAGGAAGATGGTGCGGAACACGGCTTCGAAGCGCACCTTGCGGTCAAGCGCGGCGGCCAGCACGAAGCCGAGCGCCAGGCAGCCGACGACATAGAGCACGCCGAATATGACCAGGTTTTCCAGGGATGCGAGCCATCTCGAATTGCGGAACAGCCTGACATATTGGGCGAGGCCGACATAATTGGACGACGGAAAGATGGTCGAATCCGTGAACGACAGCCTGACGGACCAGACCATCGTGCCGATATAGATGAAGATCGCTGCGATCCATGTCGGCAGGAGCGCGATGGTCGCGGCGGGGGAACGTCTGCGCTTGGCTTGCATGAGCAAACTTTCTCAAACGGAATGGACAGGGCCGATCGGAGGGCTTCTCTCCGATCGGCCAGCCACGCGGCCCTATTCGAAGATCGCGAAGAACTTCTCGGCGCCGGAGGCGCTGTCCTCGGATGGGTTGGTCCAGAACTCGTCGACGAAGTCGTCGAGCGCGCCGGCCTGCTGCGGCGAGAGGATCAGTGCCTGATCCGGCACGATCTTGCCGGCGCTCATCAGCTCCAGGCCCTTCTTCGCGCAGACGTCGAGCTTCGACTGGTCGACGTCGGTGCGCATCGGCACGGAGCCTTTCTTCAGCGAGAATTCGACCTGCACGGCGGGGTCCATGGCGACTTCGGCAAGCAGGGTCTGGCCCTTCTGCGATGCCGCGTCGGCGATCTTCGGGAAGGAGAAGGCGTCGGCGACATAGACCATGCCCGGCGACTGCGGCGCGAGCATGCAGCCGTAATCCTTGCCCAGTTCCTTGCCGGCGGCGATGAATTCGCCCTTGGCCCAGTCGCCCATGAACTGCACCCCGGCCTTGCCGGTGATGACCATGGCGGTGGCGTCGTTCCAGTTGCGGCCCGGAGCGCCCTGATCGACATAGGCCCGCAGCTTGCCAAGGATATCGAGCGCCTTCTTTACGCCTTCGGTCGACGCCTCGCCCTTGTCCTTGTCACCATAGATCTTCAGGAAGCCGTCGATGCCGACCTGGGTCAGCAGGATCATGTTGAAGACCTTGGATTCCTGCCAGGACTGGCCGCCCCAGGCGACCGGCTGCACGCCGGCGGCCTTGAGCTTGTCGAGAGCGGCGAAGAAGTCGTCCCAGCTCTTCGGTTCTTCGCTCACACCCGCCTTGGCGAAGGCTTCCTTGGAATAGAATACCCAGCTTTCGCCATGGGCGCCCGTCGGCGCCAGATAGGTCTTGCCGCCATAGGAGATGAGATCGGCGATCGACTTCGGCAGGGCATCCGCCCATTTGCCCGCCTTGGCAATGTCATCGATCGGGCTCAGCAGGCCCTGATTGACGAAATCGGCATTGGCGAGGCCAATGACGGCTTGCTTGGCGGCGGGCGGATCGCCGGCGACGAGCCGGTTCTGGAAGGCGGCGTCGGCGGCGCCGAAGCCGGCAATGGAGGAATCCTGCCAGATCCCACCACGCTTTTCGAATTCCTGCTTGATGACGTTCAAGGCGGCAGCCTCACCGCCGGATGTCCAGGAGGTCATCACTTCGGCTTTCGGCTTGTCTTCGGCATAAGCGGGGGCGACGGCCGTTAGGAGCGCAGTCCCCAGCAGGGAGAGTTTCATCATGTTTTTCATCGTTCCACCTCTTTGAGAAAGCCCTCTTGGTGGGGCTATGGTCTTGGGTTCATGCTATCAGCGATAGATCGGCAGGAGCGCCTGGCGCACGAGCGTCAGCCCGTTGGCGATGTCACCGACCGGATCGGGCGCGGCGTCCAGTTCGAGAATGGCCCAGCCTTCGTAGCCGCGGTCGCGCAGCAGCCTGATCCAGCCCGGCCAATCGACGCGACCGAGACCGAAGCCGCAGAAATAGGGGCGATGGCGGTCGTGGATATGCTGGTCGATCGGCGTATCCGCCGGCATCGGCCCGAGCGCGTCCTTCCAATGGGCGATGATGACGCGCTCATGATGGCGATCGACGAGCTGTAGCGGATCGGAACCGGCGACGATGATATGCGCGGTGTCCGGGCACATGTGCACATAGGCCGGATCGGTCAGCAGCATCAGAAGATCGACGTCGCGGGCGGCGGCAAAGATCGAATGCGCTTCCGTGTGGAGCGCCAGCCGCACACCCTTGGCGTGGAGGGCCGCACCAAGGCGATTGAGAAAATCGGCGATCTTGCGCGCCTGCTCGAAATCGAAGAACCGCACGGGCTGCGCGCCCAGCGTCTGGCGCAAGGGAGCGCCGATGACCATGATGTCGCTGCCGCAGGCCTTCAGGAATTCGGCATATTTTTCCGCCTTGTCGATAATGGCGGCCTGCGCGGAAGTCTCGGTGAAATCGCCGGCCGCCTCGAGCTCGGCAAAGAAGCCGCTCGCCAGTGTCAGTCCGCGCCTGGAAAGCTCGGCCGCGAAGGCTTCGACCGAGCCATAGGTCTTCGTCGCGTCCTGCCAGTTGAAGGGCGAGAAGGTCAGCTCGACGCCGGTGACGCCGGAGGCCTGCACGGCATCGAGGATCTTGTCCCAGAAGGCGCGCGGCTCGCTGCGGGCCAGGGCGATGATGCCGTCATAATCCTGCACGCCCCAGAAATCGGTGTGGAAAAAGGTGACGAGATCGACGCCAAAGCGAAGCCGTTCGGTTGAGGTCATGACGCTATCCGTTCTCCGGGCACAGGAAATTGGCTGCGGAACTGAGATCCGCGGCGAGTAATTCATAATGATTTCAATGCTCTGTATTTGGCAATCGTTTGCCGTGCCTAGATAGTAGACAAGTCGATTTTTTATGCAAGCGATTTTTGGCAATCGTTTGCTAAACGGCTGTGCCTGCCGTAGCATCCGATACGGCAGGCATGGGGAAGGAAGTCGAAAGTTGGGAAAAAACAAGCAAGTGCCCGTGGAGGAGCAGTCGGGGCCGCTGATGGCGGATGTCGCTCGTCTGGCGGGCGTGGCGATCTCGACCGTCAGCCGCGCGCTTGCCAATCCAGGCCGCGTCAACGAAAAGACGCGCGCCAAGATCGACGCTGCCGCCAAACAGCTGGGCTATACGCCGAACGCCATGGCCCGCAGCTTGAGGGTCGGCAGGTCCAATATCATCATGATCATCCTGCCGGGTTCGCTCTATTATGGCGTTTCGCAGATCATTCCGCAGGTTCTGCAAAGCATCAACAAGGCGCTGATTCAGAACGGCTACAATCTGATGATCGCCAACCTTGACCGCGATGCGGAATCGGAGCGGCATATTCTCGATCTGGCTTTCGGCGGCACGGCCCGTGGCGCCATCATTCTCTCTTCGAAACTGCCGGAAATCGACGGCCGCTCGCTTGCCAATGCCGGCTTGCCCATCGTCTCCATGCTGCTCGACATGAGCGATGCCGGCCTGCCGAGCATCGTGACAAACGATCGCGAGGCGGTCCGTGACGTGACGGCGGAGATGATCAGGCTCGGTCACCGTCGCTTTCTCTATATCGCCGGTCCGGAAGGCAATTATCACGATGTCGAGCGCTATGCGGGCGTGCTCGAGGCGCTCCGTGACGCGGGCGTGCCCGAGAGCGCGGTGTCGCGTTCGGGCGGCCGTCTCGATTACCAGCAGGGTTTTGCGATCGGCGTTCACGCCGCCGCCGATTTCGCGCAACTGGCCGACAGGCCGACGGCGGTGATCGCCACCAGTGACGACATGGCCATATCCTTCATCAGCCGCGTCCAGCGGATGGGTTTCACCGTTCCCGGCGATCTCTCCGTCGTGTCGTTCGACGGCTCGCCCGTCTGCGAATTCTCCTCACCGCCGCTGTCGACGATCGAGCAGCCGGTGGAGGAAATGGGGCAGGCGGCCGTTGCCCGATTGCTTGGCGCCATCGGACGATCGCCGGAGGAGCCGGCATTGCGCACCACCATCCGCAGCAAGCTCATCCTGCGCGAAAGCGTGGCCGCCGCGAAGGGCTGACGACACGGTTCGCTTCCCCGCGGTCGCCAATTCCGGTCGCTAAGTCCGGTTACCGCAATCCGATGGCCCGACTTCCGAGGGAAGGTCGGAATTCGAACATATTTATCGAAATTTTAATCGCTATACCTGTAGATATTATCAGGTTCTGCCTAATGGCGTCATGACAACGCCTGTTGCGGTCGCAGTGATATTTGGCCCGCAGGCAAGCTCCCTTCAAAGCCATATGATCCCCATTTTTCGGAACCTCCCGCCCATGCGCGCCTCCATCAAGCTTACCCTGTCAATGCTGTTCATCCTGCTGTCGGCCGTTGCCGTGGGGCAGGGCATCCTGAGTGTCGTCAAGCTCATTGCGATCAGGGAGAATGTCGCGGATGTTTCCAGGAATTGGCTGCCGTCGATCGACGTCGTCAATCGCATCAACACCATCACGGGCGACTATCGCATCCTGCAATATGCCTTGGTCACCGGCTCGCCCGAGAGCGCCAGCCTGGTGAAGAATGTGAACCTCTTCCGGCAGAAGGTGCAGGATCTGGCCGATGCGCGCCGGGAATACGAACCCATGGTGACGCCCGGCGAGGAGCGCGAGACCTATCAGGCATTTTCGGGCCTGTGGGCACGCTACGAGGAGGCCAGCGAAAAGATCGTCAAGCTCATGGAAGCCGGCCAGAAGGACGAGGCGTTCGCCCTGCTGACGAGCCCCGACATCCTGCAGCTCTACAACAGCAGTGGTGATCTGCTCGACAAGGATGTGGCGATCAACAAGAAGGGCGGCCAGTCGTCCGTCGACAACACCATGAGCTACGTGTCCTCGACGGTGATGATCGCCATCGCCGCCATGGTCATCGCGCTCGCCACCGGTATCGGCGCCTTGGCCTATTGCGTCGTCCGGGTGATCAAGCCGATCGGCCTGCTGACGAACACGATGGGCACGCTGGCGACCGGCCGGCTGGACACTGAAATTCCCTTCGATACCCGTGCCGACGAAATTGGCGAGATGGCCCGGGCCGTCGAGGTGTTCAAGCAAAACAGCATCAAGGTGCGCGATCTCAACGCGCAGGAAGCTGCCCTGCAAGCCAAGAGCGCCGATCTGCAGTCGAGCATCGCAACCGTCGTGGCCGCCGCTGTCGCGGGCGACTTCACGCAGCGCATTGCCAAGGATTACGACAATGAGGATCTCAATCGCTTCGCCTCGAGCGTGAACCAGCTCGTCGCGTCGGTGGATACCGGCATTGCCGAGACGCGTCGCGTCGTTCACGCACTGGCCGCGGGCGACCTGACGGAGACCATGCACGGGGATTTCCGTGGTGCCTTCGGCGAACTGCAGGAAAATGTCAACGCGGCGACCGCCAATCTGCGTTCGCTGCTCGGCGAGGTTCGCAGCGCCATCGATACGATCAACAGCGGCGCCGGCGAGATGCGTTCTGCTGCCGACGACCTGTCGAAGCGTACGGAGCATCAGGCTGCGTCTCTGGAAGAGACCTCTTCGGCCCTGGAAGAGATCACCGTCGCCGTCAAGCACTCCACCGAGCGCGCCACCGAGGCGAGCCACATGGTCGATGAGGCCCGCCGCAGCACCGAGCAGTCCAGCATCGTGGTCAGGGACGCTGTCTCGGCCATGGGCCGCATCGAAAATGCATCCGGGGAGATTGGCCAGATCATCAACGTCATCGACGAGATCGCGTTCCAGACCAACCTTCTTGCCCTGAACGCGGGCGTGGAAGCGGCCCGCGCCGGCGAGGCGGGCAAGGGATTTGCGGTGGTGGCCCAGGAGGTCCGGGAACTGGCGCAGCGCTCCGCCGGCGCCGCCAAGGACATCAAGACGCTGATCGCGCGATCGGGCGAAGAGGTCCGGTCCGGCGTGCAGCTGGTGACGGCGACGGGCGAGGCCCTTAGCCTCATCCAGGGCCATGTCGTCAAGATCAACGAGCATGTGCATTCGATCGCAACCGCCGCCAGGGAACAGTCGACCGGGCTTTCCGAAGTCAGCACGGCCGTCAACGAGATGGACCAGGTGACGCAGCAGAATGCGGCCATGGTCGAGCAATCGACGGCCGGCACCAGCCGCCTCGTCGAGGAAGTCGGCAATCTTGCCGGGCTCATCCAGCGCTTCAAGATCGGCAATGGCGTTTCCCGGCCGCTTGCCGCCAGTGCCGTCAGCCGGCCTGTCGCCTCGCCGGCTCGCGCACTGGGCAACCGGCTGGCCAGCGCCTTTGCAGGCACGGCAACGGCAACCGCCAGAGCATGGGACGAATTCTGAGCGAGACCATCGGTGCCAGGCCGAGAGCCCGGCCGGATCCCCGAAACAGACACTCACTCCGGCGAGCCCGCCGGGGTGAAAGGTGAAAACCGCATCAGCGCGATGGCGGAACCCTGCCCAGGGAAGCCTCTTTTATCCGGGCCGCATTGCGCGCCTCCTCGGCAAAGGCGCGGACTATCCGCTCGTTCGACGTCAGGCCCTGAAAGATGATGCCGACGCCGCGGGAAGGGGCATCGGCAAGCGGTATTTTTCTCAATGAAAGGCCTTCCGGCCAGGGCGGCAGCCAGTCCGGCACCAGCGAGACGCCAAGGCCACGGTCGACCAGCACGGCAATCGCTTCAAGCGAATCCAGTTCGTATTTCTCTCGCGGTGAAAGCTTCATGCGGCGGAGATAGGCTTCGCCGGACCGTCCGCCCCAATGCTTGCGGTCATAGCGGATGAACGGCGCAGTCCTGATGATCTCGAGGGGATCGGTTTCGGCCTCTTTTACGCTGGTCAGGACGATGAGCGGGTCGCGGCGCAGCTCATGCCAGACATATTCCTTTGGAACGGTAAACGGCGGCTCCACCAGGATCGCCGCGTCGAGAAGGCCATCGGCAATCTTCTGGTAGAGGTCGAGCGATTGGCCCGGTTGCACCTCGACCTGAATGCTCGGACGTTTCTCCTTCATGATCGACAGGATTTCCGGAAGCAGGCCGGTGATCATCGAATGGATGACGCCGATCCTGATCGTGCCGATGTCCTCGTTCCGGTTCGCCATCCCTTTCAGGCTGCCGGCCGCCTCCACGATCTTCCGGGCCGCTTCGAGGATCGCCGAGCCGGCCTCCGTCGGTCGGGTGGAATGGCCGGCGCGGCGGACGAGAACCGCGCCGACATCGGCTTCCAGCGCTCTCAGCCTCTGGACGACGGCAGACGGCGTAAGACCCTCCTTGCGGGCTGCGGCGGCGATCGAACTGGAGTCGACCACATTGAGGAAGGTCTGGAGGAAACGCGTCTCCAAATTAAGACTTTCTGAATTTCAAAAGCATGAAACCGCATATTTTATGACGTTGTTCCGCATGTCAATGTTGCAGAGTTGAGGTCGCCGTCGTCCCCGGTGCTGCCTTCGGTCCTGCGCTTGTTTGCGGATATCGCTTGCCGCCTCGACCGATTGCCCGTGAGCCGCCCGCTCCCGTATTAGCGAAGACTGCGGCGTCCGGACGTTGAAAGGGACAGAGATCATGGATCTGGGAATAGAGGGCAAATGCGCGCTGGTGCTCGGCGCCGGCGGTGGTTTGGGTGGCGCGATCGCCCACGCGCTGGCGGCTGAAGGTGCGAAGGTGGCTGTGGCCGATATCGATGGCGAGGCGGCCGAAAGGACGGTTGAAGGCATTCGCCGAGCCGGTGGCGACGCATTTGCCATCCGGTGGGATATCGGCGATCTGACGGCTATCGACGGCAATGTATCGGCCATCGAGGGCCGCTATGGTCCTGTCGCCATTCTGGTGAACAATACCGGCGGCCCGCCGCCGACGATGGTCTCGGGCCAGTCGGCGGAGCAATGGTCGACCTTCTTCCAGTCGATGGTTCTTTCGGTCATCGCGCTTACGGACCGCGTTCTTCCCGCGATGAAATCCGCCAGCTGGGGGCGCATCATCACATCGACCTCGTCGGGCGTCATCGCGCCGATCCCCAATCTCGGCCTTTCCAACGCGCTGCGCTCGACCCTCGTCGGTTGGTCAAAGACGCTGGCGAAGGAAGTCGGCGGCGCGGGCATTACCAGCAACATCGTGCTTCCCGGTCGTATCGCTACCGCGCGCATCACCTTTCTCGACGAACAGAAGGCGAAGAGGGAAGGGCGCTCCATCGAGGATGTTTCCGCCGAAAGCACCGCGACCATTCCCGTCGGGCGATACGGAAAGCCGGAGGAATATGGCGACGTCGTCGCCTTCCTGGCGAGCGCGAGGGCATCCTTCATCACCGGCAGCATCATCCGCGTCGACGGCGGCATGATCGCAAGCATCTGACAATTCGAAACCGAAAGGCAAATCCCATGGCGACCGATGCTCAAATCAAGGACATCCTCTCCGGCGTGACAACCGCGACGCTGACGACCATCCTCCTCAAGAAAGGCCTGCGTAACGTCTGGATGCGCGGCGCGCTGCCGCTGAAGCCGGGGCAGGGGCGGATCATCGGCCGCGCCTTCACCCTGCGCTTCGTGCCGGCGCGCGAGGATCTGGCCACGCCGGAATCCTGGTCTTCGCCGAAATCGACCCGAGCGGCGATCGAAGCCATGCCGGAAGGCTGCATTGCCGTCGTCGATGCGATGGGCATCCAGGACGCCGGCATTTTCGGCGATATCCTCTGCGCCCGCATGGCGAAGAAGAATGTCGCCGCGCTGGTGACGGACGGCGTCGTGCGCGATCGCGACGGCGTGCTGGGTACGGAGCTGCCGGTCTGGTGCTCCGGCGCCGCCGCTCCGCCGTCGGTCGCCGGCCTCACCTTCGTCGACTGGGATCAGCCGGTCGGCTGCGGCGGCGTGGCGGTTTTTCCGAACGATGTGATCGTCGCCGACAATGATGGCGCCGTCGTCATTCCCGCCGCCTTCATCGACGATATTCTCGAACTGGCCCCGGAGCAGGAGCGGCTGGAGGGCTGGATCATGCAGCAGGTGAACGAAGGGGCGGCCTTGCCCGGCCTCTATCCGGCCAATGCCGAAAACAAGGCGCGCTATGAAGCATGGAAGGCGCAATCGTCGAAATAGGCTTTCACCTGTTCGCCCGGTCGGCGCCCGCCCTTGCCGAAGGAGGCGCTGACCGGCCGACCCACCGCTTTCCTTCTCGCGACCGGTATGACAGTTTGCTCGAAAATCGCGGGAGGTGGCAAGTTTGCGCTGGTTCGATTTTGTCCGGAAAGGCTTTTGCCGAGCGCTGCTGTTCGGCTTGTTTCTCGTGACAGGCGTGTCTTCTTCGGACGCGGCGGATCGGACGATCTATCTCACATTCGACGACGGTCCCTTGCCGGGTACGGAGAATATCCTCTCCGTGCTGAGGCAGGAAAATGTTCCGGCCGCCCTATTCATGGTCGGACTGCATGTCGAAACCATCCCCGGCGGCCGCGACTTGCTGGCCGAGGCCAAGGCGATCCCGCTCGTGACCGTCGGCAACCATAGTTACAGCCACGCCAACAATCGCTACAGGAATTATTATTCGAACACCGATGCGGTCGTTGCCGACATGCTGCACGCCAATCAGGTCCTCGGACTTGTTCCGAAGGTCCATGCAAGGCTGCCGGGCCGGGATGTCTTCCGGCTCCCCACCGTTTCGAAGGAAGATCTATCCATCAACGTCGCGCAATGGGAGCGCGAATGGCTGGATTATGAGCTGGTCGCCGAGGCCGGGTTTTATCTTTACGGCTGGGATTTCGAGTGGGTCCATAGCGACGACGGCAAGCCGGTCCAGTCGGTGGACCGTCTGCTCAGTGAAATCGACCATCTTTTTGGCTACGGCCGATTTGTGCAGCCTGGCAAGATGATCCTGCTGATGCATGACGAAATGTTTCAGGACAAGTTCGATGGACAGGAGAACCTGAGGACATTGATCCGGCAGTTGCGGCAACGCGGCTACAGATTCGGCGACATCAGAACCTATGCGCCGTGATGGCTGCGGCCGTTGGCCGAACGACCGGCCGCTCAGGCTTCGGACAGCATGCGCAAGCCGACAATGCCGATGATGATCAGCGCGATGCAGGTCAGTCTTGCCAGGCTCGCGGTCTCGCCGAACAGGGCGATGCCCATGATGACGGTGCCGACCGTGCCTATCCCGGTCCAGACGCCATAGGCCGTGCCCACCGGCAGCGCCTTCAGCGACAGATTGAGGAGATAGAGGCTCGCAACGATCAGAAGGATGGTGATCGCGCTGGCAAGCGGCTTGGTGAAGCCGTGCGAATATTTCATGCCAAGCGCCCAGCAGACTTCAAGGGCGCCGGCGATAATCAATATGATCCAGTTCATGATGGAGGCTCCAAGGTGGACAAAACGCCCTGGCTTCCTTCTTCGGTCCATAGGCGCTATAAGGCAAGTACGCACCTTTTGGTGCCTGTAATATCCGACCGGCTGGAGGATGGATCTGAATGTCGAAAGCGGATGTCTTCGATTCGAGCTGTTCGGCCCGCCACGCGCTGGAGCTGATCGCGACGAAATGGGCGGTGCTCATCCTCTCGGCCCTGGCGCAGGAGCCGATGCGCAACGGCGCCCTGCTGCGCAAGATCGGCGGCATCTCGCAGAAGATGCTGACGCAGACGCTGAAGGATCTGGAGCGCAACGGTCTGGTGGAGCGCGAGGATCGCCAGACGATCCCGCCGCATGTCGAATATCGGTTGAGCGAACTTGGCCAATCGCTCGAACAGACCCTGATCGCGCTCGATCTGTGGGCTGAGCGCAACTTTCCTGCGCTCGACAAGGCGCGTGAACGCCATGACGCGGCAGCGGCGAGACAGCGTCGGGTTGCAAAAGTCCGGTTGGGCTGAATGCCCGGGCGCAGCGCGCCCGCCTGCGCCGCGCTTTATTCTCCATTCGGCAAAGCTTCCCAAGCGCTCTTGGAAAGAGCGGTTCTGATCTCTAAAGTTGTCGAGCGGCCGAACCGGCCGTGGCGAGGGAAGGGAGGAGCCCGCGTTCGTGAAGCATCGATATTCGATCCTTGCCGGGCTCTGCCTGTTGTCGGTGGTGTGCTACGGCGCCATCTTTCCGGGAAGAGAGCTGGCGACGCGAAGCTACATGGACGAGGCGTCGCTGCAGGCGGCCTCGGCATTGCGTCTGGCGGTTTCAGCGCTCGCCGGACATTTGAGCCGCTATGAGCCGCTGCCGGAGCTGATCGCCGACCATGACGATATCAAGCAGCTTGTCAGCGACCCCGACAATCCGGCCCTTCGCGATGCCGCCAATATCTATCTGAAGGGCATCAACCGCCTGCTGGAATCATCCGACATCTACGTGATGAAGATGGATGGCGACACGATCGCCGCCAGCAACTACGATGGTTCGACGAGCTTCGTCGGCGAGAATTTCAGCTACCGGCCCTATTATCAGGAAGCAGCAAGCGGTGAGCAGGCGCGGTTCTACGCGCTTGGCACGACATCCTTGAAGCGGGGCTATTACTTCGCGTCTCCGATCCGGGTCGATGGAACGATCCGCGGCGTCATCGTCTTCAAGGTCGATATCGACACCATCGAAGCCTCCTGGAAGGGGGGCGAATACAAGATATTCGTGTCCGATCCCGAAGGCATCGTCTTCATGACGGGCAGTCCGGAATGGCTGTACTCCGCCATCCTGCCGCTGACGCCGGAGCGGCTGCAACGCACGCATATGTCGCGCCGCTATGCGGAGGCCGTGCTGAAACCCTTGCCCATGCGGCAGGGGACGCTCGGCGGGCATCGTCTGACCACGATTTCCGATGGCGGCGCCGAGCGCGAATATCTGACGCTCTCCCACTACATGCCGGATGCGGACTGGACGGTGAGTGTGCTGATGGACACGGGCTCGGTGCATGCGCAGGCGCGCACCATGCTGATCGCGGTGCTGCTGTCCATCGGTTTGACGGGGCTGATGGTGGCGATCGTGTTTCAGCGCCGGGCGCGAGCCCAGGAACGCATGCGCATGCAGATCGATGCTCGCAACGAGCTGGAGCATCGCGTCGAAGCGCGCACCGCCGATCTGGCGCGCGTCAACCAGCGCATCGAGCTGGAAATCGCCGAGCGACGGCTGACGGAGCAGAAGCTTTTGAAGACGCAGGCCGATCTCATCCAGGCGGGCAAGCTTGCCGGCCTCGGCCAGATGTCGGCGGCGCTATCGCATGAATTCAACCAGCCGCTCGCCGCCGCCAAGACCTATGCCGACAGCGCCGCGATGCTGATCGCGCGCAATCGCATCGAAGAGGCATGCGACAATCTCGGCCGCATCTCCGGCCTGATCGACCGCATGGCATCGATCAGCCGGCATTTGCGCAATTTCGCCCGCAAGCCCAATGAGAAGATCGGGCCGGTTTCGCTTACGGCCGTCATGGCCGATACGCTCGAAATCGTCGCGGCGCGCCTCAAGGCGGCCGATGCCACGCTGCTGGTCGATCTCGGCGACGCGCCCGCGGTGCAGGCCGGTTCCGTGCGCCTGCAGCAGGTTCTCGTCAACGTCATCACCAACGCTGCCGATGCCGTGGAAGGTCTGGACGACAGGCGGATCCATGTCGCGGCCCGGCGCGACGGAATGAAAGTGAACCTTATCGTCCGCGATCATGGGCCGGGCGTGCCGCCTTCCATCGCCGAGCGCATCTTCGATCCGTTCTTCAGCACCAAGGGCGTCGGCCGCGGTCTCGGATTGGGGTTGTCGATCTCCTACAACATCATCAAGGATTTCGGCGGCAGCCTTTCGGTCGCGAATGCCGAGGATGGCGGCGCGGAATTCCGCATCCTGCTCGATGCCGCATCGGCGGCGAGCGAGGCTGCGGAATGAGCGGCGGGCGGATTTTGCTGATAGACGACGAGGAGGAGATGCGTCTTTCCTCCGCGCAGGCGCTCAGCCTTTTCGGGCTGGATGTCGCGACCTTCGCCAGCGCCGAGCCGGTACTCGAACTCGTCGGCTATAGTTTCGACGGTGTCGTGATCAGCGATATCCGCATGCCGGGCATGGACGGTATGACCCTGCTGCAGCGCATACGCGAGATGGATGCCGAGATCCCGGTGATCCTGGTGACGGGGCATGCGGACGTGCAGCTCGCGGTCAGCGCCATGCGCGCCGGGGTCTATGATTTCATCGAGAAACCCTTCTCGGCCCAGCATCTCGTCGGCATCATCCGCCGCGCGCTCGACCGGCGAAGCCTCGTGCTCGAGAACAGGCGGTTGCGGGCGGTGGCCGGCAAGCGCGACGACATCGAGGCCCGCCTGCCGGGACGCACGCAGGCCATGGTGGATCTGCGTTACCGGCTGCGCGCCATCGCGGCGACGGATGCCGATACGCTGATCATCGGCGATACCGGCGTGGGCAAGGAAGTCGTCGCTCGCGCGCTGCATGATACCAGCGCCCGCGCTGACCGGCCCTTCATTGCGATCAATTGCGCGGCCTTGCCCGAGACGTTGATCGAGAGCGAACTCTTCGGGCATGAGGCCGGCGCTTTTCCCGGGGCGCTGCGACCGCGATACGGTAAGTTCGAGCATGGCCGGGGCGGCACGATCCTGCTCGACGAGATCGGCTCGATGCCATTCGATCTGCAGGCGAAATTCCTGCGCGTGCTGCAGGAGCGCGTCATCACCCGGCTGGGCTCCAACGAGCCCGTGCCGCTCGACGTTCGTTTCATCGCCACCAGCAAGGTCGATCTGGAGGCCGAGGTCGGGCAGGGGCGGTTTCGGCCCGACCTCCTCTATCGCCTCAATGTCGCGACCATCCATGTTCCGTCGCTCGCCCAAAGGCAGGCCGATATTCCCCTGCTGTTCCTGCAGCTCGTGCGCGAAGCTGCCGCCCGCTATGGACGCGGTGACATCGACGTTCCGCCGGAGACGATCACCGGTCTTGGAGCCCGAAGCTGGCCCGGCAATGTGCGGGAGCTGCGCAATGCCGCTGACCGGCTGGTCCTTGGCCTCGACCCGCAGCCCGAGGACGTGCCCGAGCAGAACCGGAAGCTTGCCGACAAGGTTGCCGCCTATGAGCGCGGGCTGATTGCCGGCGCGCTTGCCGCCCATGGCGGCAGCCTGCGCCCGGTTTACGAGATGCTCGGCGTTTCGCGAAAGACGCTCTACGAGAAAATGCAGAAATATGGGCTTGAGAAGCGGATACGGGATGACCACGACGCCGGGGCGTAATGGGTGGATTTCCACCCATCCTCTTCCTCGTTTGTCCCCGTTTCGACCCATTCTGCTCCACTCCCGGATGAAAATTGCGTTCGGCAGCGCCTGAGCCGGTTGTTCGCTGTCACGGCTATTCCACAGTGGCGATAGTCATGACCGGTGCGGAGGGAGCCGCGCCGGCAGGTTCCTGGGAGGATGCAATGAAAATACTGAATGCCTTTCTGGGCATGACGGCGGTTGCCGCCGTTTCGCTCTTTTCCGTTTCCGCCATCGCGCAGACCTATCCGCAGCGGACGATCACCATGGTCGTTCCCTTCTCCGCCGGCGGGCCGACGGACACGGTTGCGCGCCTGGTTGCCGAATCCATGTCGAAGGATCTCGGGCAGCAGATCATCGTCGAGAATGTCGGTGGAGCCGGTGGCACGCTGGGCGCCGGCCGTGTCGCGCAGGCCGATCCGGATGGTTACACCGTTCTCCTGCATCATATCGGCATGGCGACGAGCGCGACGCTCTACCGCAAGCTCGCCTACGACACCCTCAACTCCTTCGAATATGTCGGCCTCGTCACCGATGTGCCGATGACGATCGTCGCGCGCAAGGACTTTGAGCCGACCGACCTCAAGGGCCTGGTCGACTATGTCAAGGCCAACAAGGACAAGGTTACCGTCGCCAATGCCGGCATCGGGGCTGCTTCGCATCTGTGCGGCATGATGCTGATGAGCGCGATCCAGACGCCGCTCACCACCGTTCCCTATAAGGGTACGGGGCCGGCCATGACCGATCTGCTCGGCGGCCAGGTCGACATCATGTGCGACCAGACCACCAACACCACCAAGCAGATCCAGGGCGGCACGATCAAGGCCTATGCCGTGACTTCGCCGGCACGCCTCAAGGTGTTCCCCGATGTGCCGACGGCGGTCGAGGGTGGTCTGGCCGGTTTCCAGGTCGGCATCTGGCACGGCCTCTATGCGCCGAAGGGCACCTCGGCGGATGTAACCGCGCGTCTGTCGAAATCGCTGCAGGTGGCGCTCAAGGACCCGAACGTCGTTGCCCGTTTCGCCGAACTTGGCACCGAGCCCTCGTCGGAGGCCGATGCGACGCCGGCCGCTCTCAAGACCAAGCTCGAAACGGAAATTGCCCGCTGGAAGCCGGTGATCGAGGCGGCGGGGCAGTACGCCGATTAGTGACGGCAGGAGGCATCGCCGCTCGCCTCAACTGGCGGGCGGCATCGGCGTGAAGGGGGGAGACATGAAATCATTGACTTTCGACGGCACCAACGTGCTTTGCGGTGCCGTGTTCATCGGGCTTGGCGGCTTTTTCATCTACCAATGCCTGACGCTCGAACTCGGCACGGCCCTGCGGATGGGCCCCGGCTATTTTCCGCTGTTGCTTGCCGTCGTTCTGACGGCCCTCGGCGTGATCGTGCTGGTCCAGGCAATGCGTGTCGAGGGCGAGCCGTTCGGCCCCATCGCCCTGCGTGGCATGCTTTTCATCCTGCCGGCGCCGATCGCATTCGGCCTGACGGTGCGCGGCCTCGGTTTCGTGCCTTCGCTCTTTCTGATTGCACTGATCGCAGCATTTGCCTCCGCGCGCATGAAAGTGCCGCTGGCGATCCTGCTGGCCGTGGCGATCACCCTCTTCTCCGTCGTCGTCTTCAGCTACGCGCTCGGCTTGCCGTTCGAGCGCTTTGGCCCCTGGGTCAGGTTCTAGAGCATTTCCGCTTTTCTTCGAATCGCGAAAACGCTCTATCCCTTTGTTTTTACGCAATTCCGGACGGAAAACCGCTACGAATTTTTCCTGAAATTGCTCTAGGAGGCATCGATGGATCTGATCAGCAATCTTGCCCTCGGTTTCAGCACGGCCGCATCGCCGGAAAACCTTTTCTTCTGCCTGATCGGCGTGCTGCTCGGCACATTGATCGGCGTGCTGCCGGGCATCGGCGCTACCGCGACGATCGCCATGCTCCTGCCCATCACCTTCCAGCTCGAGCCGGTCTCGTCGCTCATCATGCTGGCGGGGATCTACTACGGCGCGCAATATGGCGGCTCGACCACGGCCATCCTGATCAACATGCCCGGCGAATCCTCGTCGGCGGTTACCGCCATCGACGGCTATCAGATGGCGCGCAAGGGCAGGGCGGGCGCCGCCCTTTCGATCGCCGCGCTCGGCTCCTTCTTCGCGGGGACGGTCTCGACCTTCCTGGTGGCTGTCTTCGCGATCCCGCTGACCGCGATTGCCCTGAAATTCGGTGCGGCCGAATATTTCTCGCTGATGATCGTCGGCCTGGTCTCGTCCGTGGCGCTTGCGCACGGCTCGATCGTCAAGGCGCTGGCGATGGTCGCCCTCGGCCTGCTGCTCGGTCTGGTCGGCACCGATATCTATACCGGCACGCCGCGCTTTACCCTCGGCATTCGCGAATATGCGGACGGCCTGAATTTCGTCGCCGTTGCCGTCGGCGTCTTCGGCGTCGCCGAGATCCTGCGCAATCTGGAGGGTGAGAAGACCCGCACGGTGCTGATGGCCAAGGTCAGCGGCCTGTGGCCGACGCGCGACGATTTCAGGCGGATGATCGCACCCGTGCTGCGCGGCACGATCATCGGCTCCGCCCTCGGCATCCTGCCCGGCGGCGGCGCCATCCTTGCGTCCTTTGCTTCCTATACGGTCGAAAAACGCGTTTCCGATCGTCCGGAAGAGTTCGGGCAGGGGGCGATCGCAGGCGTGGCGGGGCCGGAATCCGCCAACAATGCCGGCGCCCAGACTTCGTTCATTCCGTTGCTGACCCTCGGCATTCCGGCAAATCCGGTGATGGCGTTGATGGTGGGCGCGATGATCATCCAGGGGATCGTGCCAGGCCCGAACGTCGCCACCGAACAGCCGGCGCTGTTCTGGGGCATCATTGCGTCCATGTGGATCGGCAATCTGATGCTCGTCGTCCTGAACCTGCCGCTGATCGGCCTTTGGGTGAAGCTTCTGACGATCCCCTATTACGTGCTGTTCCCGATCATCATGGCCTTCTGCTCGATCGGCGTCTACAGCGTCAATTCCAACGTCTACGACCTCTACGCGGTCGCCTTCTTCGGGCTGGCCGGCTATCTGCTGGCCAAGCTGCGCTGCGAGCCGGCGCCGTTGCTGCTCGGCTTCGTGCTCGGGCCGCTGCTGGAGGAAAATTTGAGGCGCGCCATGATCCTCTCGCGCGGCGATCCCATGACTTTCGTCACGCGTCCCATCAGCGCCATTCTGCTGCTGGTTGCCCTCGCCGTGCTGCTGGTTGTCTTCCTGCCGTCGGTCAAGGCCAAGCGCGAGGAGGTTTTCCAGGAGGAAGGCTGACGATATGGCCGCCGCCGGTCATGGCCAGTCTGCATAACTTGAAGATAGGACCTGGTTTTCCGAGAGCTCGTTCCGCCTGGCGAAATCGCGGTAGGTTGCGGGGGAGAAGCCGGTCTTTCGTTTGAAGAAATGGCTGAAATAGGTGGGGTCCCGAAAACCAAGGCTGTCCGAAATCTCCTGGACCGTCCTGGCGGAGCGTTCCAGCCGCAGCTTCGCCTCCTGGACGACCCGCTCATGCAGGAGCTGTATGGGAGAGCGCCCGAGCGCGCTGCTGCAGATGGAATGCAGGCGGTCGGCGGTGACGCCGAGTTCGCGCGCATAGTCGCTGATCGGCCGGTGCTGCCGGAACCAGATTTCCACCAGCTGCCGATATCGCTGCAGGATCGAGGCGCTACCACCTCGGCCGCGCTGCTCGGCCGCCTCACTGCCGCCGGTGCGCCATAGCGTCATGAGGATCAATCGCAAATAGGCGGAGATGACCATCCACGAGGCGCGCGAGGGGTCGCCAAGTTCCCGCACGAAGCCGGCCACCAGCGGCTGTGTCTCTTCGACGGCATGCGGCTTCGGTTCGTCCGTCAGCCAGAGCCGCTCGCTGAAAGTCCGCAGCGCATAGGATTCCGCCTGGTCGCCGATCGCATCCACCATGATTTGCGGTGAGGCGCCGATCAGGAAGCCGGCGGCACCCGCGGCCATGCGCAGCTCGCACCGTGCCTGCGGCGGCAGATAAGCGAGCGCCGGCCCGTGCAGCGATCGCTGCTCCTCCGGCTCGAACAATAGGGCAGCCGTTCCGGCCTGTAGTAGAAACAGATGGTGGAAATCGGCATAGATGCCTTTCTGGAAACGGATCGTCCGGTGCGACAGCGAGGGTTCCCGCCACTCGCCATGCGCATGATGATGGATGCCGCCATCGGAAACCATGAAGCCCTCCTCCTGCCGGCATCGAGATACCAGAGCCGGGAATGCCAGATAATTGCAATATTAACCCAGAAAAACACATTCCTTCCCAATTGCAATGGCGTAGTCTCATTGCATGAGCCTCTGGGAGGAGGACTCCACACAACAGATGCCGATTGCGAGGCCCTGTCCTGGCCGCGCCTGTCCGTGCGCGCCTTCTCCCGTTGATGCGTTTGTGGGAAAGACCTGCGAAGGACCGGACGATCGCGATGTTTGTGGCAAAGCTTCTGATCAATGACGAGACGGTGGATGCGTCCGATGCATCCAGCTTCGAATGCCTTGATCCGGCGACCGGCGATGTTGCGACCATAGCGTCGGCGGCGTCGATCTCCGATGTGGCGCGTGCGGCCAATGCCGCCGCCGCCGCTTTTCCCGCATGGTCGGAACTAGGGCCTGGCGAACGCCGCGCAATGCTCAACCGGGCGGCCGACATTCTGCTGGCGCGATCGGCGGACTTCGTGGCGGCAATGATCGGGGAGACCGGGGCGACCGCCCTTTGGGCCAGGATCAATTGCAATCTTGCCGCCGACATATTGCGCGAGGCAGCCTCGATGACCACGCAGATTACCGGCGAGATCATCCCCTCGGGCATTGCCGGCAACGTCTCCATGGCAGTGCGCCAGCCCGCCGGCGTCTGCTTGGGCATTGCGCCCTGGAATGCGCCGATCATCCTCGGCGCGCGGGCGATCGCCATGCCGCTTGCCTGCGGCAACACGGTCGTGCTCAAGGCTTCGGAGCTTTGCCCGAAGACCCATTGCCTCATTGGCGACGTCATGCGCGAGGCGGGCTTTCCGCCTGGTGTGGTCAATGTCGTCACCAATGCGCCCAAGGATGCCGCAACCGTCGTCGAGGCCCTGATCGCCCATCCGGCGGTGCGGCGGATCAACTTCACCGGTTCGACGCGCGTCGGACGGATCATCGCCGAGACATCGGCACGGCATCTGAAGCGCTGTCTGCTCGAGCTCGGCGGCAAGGCACCCTTCATCGTGCTCGCCGATGCCGATATCGACGAGGCGGTCCGCGCCGCCGCCTTCGGCGCCTTCATGAACCAGGGCCAGATCTGCATGTCGACGGAACGGATCATCCTGCTCGAGGAGATTGCCGACGAATTCGTCGAGAAGTTCAAGGAGAAGGCGCGCACGCTCGTCGCCGGAAATCCGCTCGATGGCAATACGCCGCTCGGGACGATGATCAGTGCCGAGGCGGTGCGGCGCATCAGGGCGCTTGTCGACGATGCCCAGCAGAAGGGGGCCGTCGTCGTCTGCGGTGGGCATGCGAACGGCATGCTGGTGGATGCCACGATTGTTGATCATGTAACGCCCGCCATGCGCCTCTATCGGGAGGAAAGTTTTGGACCGCTGGCGGCAATCATCCGCGTGGACAGCGTCGACGAGGCCGTCACCATCGCCAACGACAACGAATACGGGCTGTCCTCGGCGGTGTTCGGCCGCGACATCAACCAGGCGCTGGCCGTTGCCAAACGAATCGAGACCGGCATCTGCCACATCAACGAGGCGACGGTTTCCGACGAACCGCAAATGCCCTTCGGCGGGGTCAAGTCCAGCGGCTACGGCCGCTTCGGCGGCAAGGCGGCGATCGACGAATTCACCGAGCTGCGCTGGATCACGCTGGCATCCGGTACGCGCAAATATCCGATCTGAGCCGTATCACGGCACTCGACCGGCAAGGCAGAAGAAGCATCGGAGCGAGAGGGCTCCAAAAAGGGAGGAACGACTACATGACCAATAATCTCATTGGAACGAGGATCAATGCCGCATCGCTGACGCGCCGGTCGTTCATGGCTGCGACAGCGGCCGGTAGCGCCGCACTGGCGCTTGGCGGTCGGGCGGCGTTTGCGGCCGAGGGCGACACACTCAAAGTCGGCTTCATCAGCCCGCGCACCGGCCCGCTTGGCGGCTTCGGCGAGACGGACGGATATGTGCTGGAACTGGCGCGCAAGGCGCTGGCGGCCGGACTGCAGGCGAACGGCAAGACCTGGAAGGTGGAGATCCTCGATCAGGACACGCAGTCCGATCCGTCCCGCGCCGGGCAATTGGCAAAGGACCTCATCAACAACAAGGGCATCGATCTTATGCTGGTCGTTTCCACCCCGGAAACCATCAACCCCGTGGCCGATGCTTGCGAGGCGGCAGGCGTTCCCTGCCTGTCGACGGTCATGCCGTGGGAAGCTTGGTATTTCGGCCGTGGCGCCAAGCCGGGCGCGCCCTCGCCGTTCAAGTGGACCTATCATTTCGGCTTCGGCGTCGGCGAATTCCTGAAAACCTATATTTCACAGTGGAATCTGATCGAGACCAACAAGAAGGTCGGCGTCATGTATCCCAACGATGCCGACGGCAACGCCATCCGTGCCAATCTGGCCCCGGCCCTTTCCAAGGCCGGCTTCACCATCGTCGATCCCGGTGCCTACGAGACCGGCACGACGGACTTTTCGGCGCAAATCGCCCTCTTCAAGCAGGAAGGCGTCGAAATCTTCAACTCGTTTCCCATCCCGCCCGATTTCGCCGCCTTCTGGCGTCAGGCGGCCCAACAGGGCCTGACCCAGCAGATCAAGATCTGCCAGGTCGCCAAGACCGGGCTCTTCCCCTCCGACATCGAGTCGCTCGGCGACCTCGGCGTCAACCTCAGCAGCGCCGCTTACTGGCATAAGGCCTTCCCTTACAAATCGACGTTGACGGGTGTCTCCGGGACGGAACTCGCGGATGGCTACGAGGCATCGAGCGGCAAGCAGTGGACCCAGCAGCTGGGTGCAAGCCTTGCGCTTCTCGACGCCGGCTTCGATGCCCTGAAGGCAAGCACCGATGTCAAGAACAAGGAGGCCGTGGCCAAGGCGATCAGCACGCTGAAGACCACGACGATTGCCGGCAAGGTCGACTTCACCAGCGGACCGGTCGCCAACGTCTCTCCCGGACCGATCGTCGGAACGCAATGGGTGAAGGCGCAAGAAGGCTCCAAATTCGCGCTCGACTATGTCGTCACCGAAAACGTCACCGACCCGAACGTTCCCGTCGGCGCCAAGCTCACTCCCTACAATGGATGACGGCACAGTGCAGCGGCGAGATCACAAAGAGCGGCCGGGGGAATCCTTTCTCTCGGCCAGAGGGATACACAAGCGCTTCGGCGCGCTTGTGGTTCTTGAAAACCTCGATTTTTCCATGGGCGACGGCGACGCGGTCGGCATCGTCGGGCCTAACGGCGCGGGCAAGACGACGCTGCTCAGCGTGCTTGCGGGTGCCTTTCCGCCAAGTGCCGGGGCCATCACCTTCGACGGCGCCGATGTCACGGCGCTGTCGGCGGCGGATCGCTGCCGGTCGGGGCTGGTGCGGACGCATCAGATTCCCAAACCCTTCAGCGGCATGACCACCTTCGAGAATGTCTTTGTTGCCGCCTCGCACAGCGGCGCCGCCAGCCGCGACGAGGCCTATGAGCGTGTCGTCGATTCGCTGACGCTGTGCGGCCTGCTCGGCGTTGCCAATCGCCGCGCCGACACGCTCGGCCTGCTCGACCGCAAACGCCTGGAGCTGGCACGGGCGCTGGCCACCAAGCCGAAACTGCTGCTGCTCGACGAGATCGGCGGCGGCCTGACGGATGGCGAGGCCAGCGAGCTGGTGGATACCATCCTCGAATTGCGCCGGCGCGGCATCGGCATCGTCTGGATCGAGCATATCGTCCACATCCTGCTGCAGGTGGTCGAACGACTGATCTGCATGGACGCCGGCAAGATCATCGCCGACGGCGAACCGAAGGCGGTGATGAGCAATGCCGAGGTCGTCAAAGCCTATCTCGGAGGGACGCCGGCATGAGCCTTCTCTCCATCCGCGACCTCGACGTCCGCCACGGCCTGCTGCAGGCGGTGCGCGGCGTCAGTTTCGATATCGCCGAAGGCGAGGTGCTGGCCATGGTCGGCGCCAATGGCGCGGGCAAGACGACGCTGCTGCGATCGATCGCCGGTGCCCATCTTCCCGCCGCGGGCCATGTGTTTCTCGGCGGCCAGGATATAACGACGGTGCCCTCTCACAAGCGGATCGCCATGGGAATCGCCCTGGTGCCGGAGGGCCGGCGCCTTTTCTCGCAGATGACCGTCGAGGAAAACCTGCTGCTCGGCAAGACCGCCGGCCGCAAGGGCGATTGGACCATCGAGCGGGTCTTCGATGCGTTTCCGAACCTGAAACCCCGCCGTCGTGCCAAGACCGGCCATCTCTCCGGCGGCGAACAGCAGGCGACCGCTATCGGTCGGGCATTGATGAGCAATCCCGATATTCTCCTGCTCGACGAAGTCTCGCTCGGCCTGTCGCCGCTCGTGGTCGATCGCGTCTATGTGCAGCTGCAGGCGCTGCTCTCCTCGGGAACCACCATCGTTCTCGTCGAACAGGATCTCGGACGCGCCATGAGCGTCGCCAGCCGCGTCATCTGCATGCTGGAGGGACGTGTCGTTCTCGACAGGCCGGCAGCGGGCGTTACCCGCGACGAAATCACCAAAGCCTATTTCGGACTGCACCATCGGGCCGACGGCGACAGGAGCGCATCGTGATCAATACCTTGCTTCAGGGCATCCTGCTTGGCGGCTATTATGCCGTCATCGCCTGCGGCCTGTCCTTCATGTTCTCGGTCATGCGCATCATCAACCTGGCGCATGGCAGCCTGGCGGTCGCGGCGGCCTACGGCCTCTGGCTGCTGGCCTCGAAGGTCGGGATCTCGCCCTTTGTCGGGCTGCTGATCATATTGCCGATCATGGCGGCCTTCGGCTGGCTGCTGCAGCGCTTCGTTCTCGAACGCAGCGCTCGCGGCGGCGCGCTTTTGCCGATCCTCACCACCTTCGGCCTGTCGATCGTCATCGACAACCTGCTGTTCGAGCAATTCGGCGCGGACACGCGATCGCTGGCGCCCTTTATCGGCAACCTGTCCTACGCATCCTGGCAATTGCCCGGCCATATCTTCGTCGGCAAGCTCGCGGTGATGATGATGGCGACGGCGATCGTCATTCTCGGCGGTTTGCAATTCTTCCTCAGCCGCTTCGCGCTTGGCCGCGCGATCCGCGCCACGGCGGAAGACCCCGATACGGCAGGTCTCGTCGGCATCGACGCCCGCAGGGTGAATGCGACGGCGACCGCAATCACCATGGTCACTATCGGGATCGCCGGGGCGTTCCTCGCCATGCGGGCAACCTTCAGTGCCTATGCGGGCGCGCCGCAGCTGCTCTTTGCCTTCGAGACGGCAGTCATCGGCGGCGCTGGCTCTTTGTGGGGCACGCTGGTCGGCGGCATCGTCCTCGGGCTTGCCCAATCGCTTGGCGCGCAGCTGCATCCGCAGGGCTTTCTGATCGGCGGACATGTGGTGTTCCTGCTGGTCGTCTTCCTGCGGCTCTTCCGGTCCGGCATGCCGGCCTTCGGCAAAATTCGCGCATTTCTTCGGAGCCCGGCATGACCTTCCTCTCGAACGACATATCCATCGAGCGCTGGACACGATCGTCACGGCTAACGCTGGCCGTCATGGCGGCGGCGATCGCGGTCCTGGCGCTTGCGCCCGCCTTCCTGGGAGCCGGCATGATCGACCGGATGACGGCCCTGTTCATCTACGTGATCCTCGCCGCCATGTGGAATGCCCTGGCCGGGTTCGGCGGGCTGGTCTCGGTCGGCCAGCAGGTGTTCTTCGGCCTTGGCGCCTATTTCACCATCCGGCTCGCGGATGCCGGGCTCAATCCCTTCGTTGCACTGCTCGTTGCCGCGATCGTCACCGGTGCCCTCTCCATTCCGCTGTCGTTGTTCATGCTGCGGCTCAAGGGCGGGGAGTTTGCCATCGGCATGTGGGTTGTGGCCGAACTCGTCCACCTGCTCGTCAATCTCGATCGCCTCATCCAGGGCGAGACGGGCACATCACTGATCTCGCTGAACGTCTATGACAGCGCCACCCGCCGAGCGGCCATCTACTGGTTGTCGCTCACTGCCATGACGGCCCTGCTCGGCACTCTTTTCACGCTCATGCGCAGCCGCGCCGGGGCGGCCATGCAAGCCATCCGCGACAATGAGGACGCGGCAACCTCCGTCGGTGTACGCGTCATCGCCACGAAAAGATTGCTCTTCGTGCTTGCGGCATTCGGCATTGCGGTTGCGGGCGGCCTTTGGCTGGCAACAGCCACCACCTTCCAGCCGAAAACCTATTTCAGCGTCCAGTGGACCGCCTACATGATCTTCATGGTCCTGGTCGGCGGCATCGGAAAGTTCGAAGGGGCGATCCTCGGCGCGATCCTGTTCTTCGTCATCGAGACCATCTTCGGCGGAACCGGCGTCTGGTACCTGATCGGCCTGGGTGCGACGGCCGTCCTTTTCTCCCTTTACCTACCACACGGCCTTTGGGGTGAGATCGAACGGCGTTTCGGCCTGCAACTGCTGCCGGTCGGCTACCGGCTGAGATTGCCGGACCTCCTGAAAGACAAACGATAGCGACTGGCGGATTTTCCGATCCCGTCGAGAAAGGTGAAAACATGCTTTTCGGCAAGACCATTCTGATCACCGGCGTTGCCTCCGGTATCGGCGCGCGCACCGCGGAACTGGCGGGCCACTTGGGCGCTGATGTCATCGGCGTCGACCTCCGCGAGCCAAGCCAGGGGCTCGCCTCCTTCATAAAAGGCGATATCTCGACTGCCGCCGGCGTCGCGGAAATCGTCCAGCAGCTGCCCAATCGCATCGACGCGCTTGCCAATGTCGCGGGCCTCTCGGGCAATACCGGTATCGTCTCCACGCTGGCGGTGAATTTCTATGGACTGCGCGCGCTGACGGAGGCGGTAGCACCGCGGCTTCGCGAAGGCGGAGCGGTGGTCAATGTCGCTTCGATTGCAGGCTACGGTTGGCGGGCCAATCTCGAACGGGCGAAGACATTGACCGCCATCGAGGGGTTTCCGGGTATCGAAAGCCTCGCCGCCAAGCACGGCCTGAAGAACGAGGAGGGCTACCCCCTTTCCAAGGAATTGCTTCTGCTCTGGACCATGCAGGCGGCGCACCGGCCACTATTCAAGGATCGCGGCATCCGCGTCAACGCTGTCAGTCCCGGCCCGGTCGAAACGCCGATCCTCAGGCAATTCCGCGCCGTGCTCGGCGACGAGCGTGTCGATAGCGACATCACCCGCGTCGGCCGGGCAGGAACGGCGGCCGATATCGCGCCGGCGATCCTGTTCCTTTGCTCGGACGGCGCGCGCTGGATCAATGGCACCAATCTCGCCACCGATGGCGGGCTCGAAGCCTCCATCAATGCCGACGTCCTCGGCTTCTAGACATTCATTCACATCGGGAGACATAGATGACTATTTCGCTTCTCATCAACGGCGCCGACCGTCCAGCGGCCAGTGGCCGGACCTATGACCGCCTCGACCCCTATACGGAAAAGCTCGCGAGCCGGGCGTCGGCGGCCGGCCCTGAGGATGTGGCCGCGGCCATCGAAGCCGCTTCCGCCGCCTTTCCGGCGTGGTCGGCGACGGGCCCCGGCCAGCGCCGCGCGATCCTGATGAAGGCCGCCGACATCATGGACGCCAAGGTCGGCGAGTTCACCCGCCTGATGATCGAGGAAACCGGGGCGACCGCGCCCTGGGCGGGCTTCAACGTCATGCTTGCCGCCAACATCCTGCGGGAGGCCGCCGCCATGACGACGCAGATCGGCGGCGAGATCATTCCCTCCGACAAGCCCGGCACGCTGGCCATGGGCGTGCGTCAGGCGGCCGGCGTCTGCCTCGCGATCGCGCCCTGGAATGCGCCCGTCATCCTCGCGACCCGTGCTGTTGCCATGCCGATCGCCTGCGGCAACACGGTGATCCTCAAGGCATCCGAGCAGTGCCCCGGCACGCAGCGGCTGATCGCGACGGCGCTGACGGAAGCCGGCCTGCCGGCCGGCGTCATCAATGTCATCACCAATGCGCCGGAGGACGCGCCCGGGATTGTCGAGGCGCTGATCGCCCATCCGGCCGTGCGCCGCGTGAACTTCACCGGCTCGACGAAGGTCGGCAAGATCATCGCCGAGCTCAGCGGTCGCCATCTGAAGCCGGCGCTGTTGGAACTTGGCGGCAAGGCGCCGCTAGTGGTGCTGGAGGATGCGGATATCGACGGCGCGGTGAATGCAGCCATCTTCGGCGCCTTCATGAACCAGGGCCAGATCTGCATGTCCACCGAACGGATCATCGTGCATCAGGCAATCGCCGATGAATTCGTGACCAGGCTTGCCGCGCGAGCCAGCGCGCTTCCCGCCGGCGATCCGCGGGGCCATGTCGTCCTCGGCTCGCTGATCAGCCTCGAAGCAGCGAGGAAGATGGAGGAGCTGATTGCCGATGCTCAAGCCAAGGGCGCCAAACTGGTCGCTGGCGGCAAGCGCACCGGCACGGTGGTCGAGGCAACCCTTCTCGATCATGTCACGCCACAGATGCGCGTCTATGCCGAGGAATCCTTCGGTCCGGTCAAGCCGATCATTCGCGTCGCGAACGAGGACGAGGCGGTGCGCATCGCCAATGATACCGAATACGGATTGTCGGCGGCGGTCTTCAGCCGCGATGTCCAGCGCGCGCTTGCCGTCGCCGGCCGTATCCAGTCCGGCATTTGCCATATCAACGGTCCGACCCTGAACGACGAGGCGCAAATGCCCTTCGGCGGCGTGAAAGGTAGCGGCTACGGCCGTTTTGGCGGCAAGGCGGCGATCGCCGAATTCACCGACCTGCGCTGGATCACCATCGAGGACGCCGCACAGCATTACCCCTTCTGACTTTGCCTGACGGCGGCCGATGGATCGGCCGCCGTTCCCTCAGTCGCGCAGCAGCGGCAGCAGCTGGTTGCCCTGCCGCTTGATCTCGGACAGATACGGCGTGTCGGAGAGAACGAAATGCGTGATGCCGAGGTCGCGGTATCTGCGCAGCGAACGGGCGACATCCTCCGCCGAGCCCACGAGCCAGGTGGTGCCGGCACCGCCGCCGCCGAATTTGCCCGGCGCGGTATAGAGATTGTCGTCCAGCACGTCGCCTTGGCTGTGCAGGTCGAATAGCCGCCGCTGCCCCACGGCGATGGACTGCCGATGATCGTTCCAGCCGACCCCCTTGTTCCTGGCCATTTCGGCAACCTTCGCCTCGGCATCCGTCCAGGCCTGCTCCGTGGTGTCCCGCACCAGCGTGGTGATGCGCAGTCCGAATTCCAGCGGCGGAAGATCGCGATCGAGCTCCCTGCTCAGCGCCTTCAGCCGTTCGATCCGTTCCCGGACGCCATCCAGCGGCTCGCCCCAGAAGAGCTGCACGTCGGCCTCCGTGGCGGATACCCGTTCGGCCGCCTCGGACGCGCCGCCGAAATAGAGTTTCGGGTGCCGGCGATTACCGCGTGGCTCGATGCGCGGCACCACCGTGGAACCGGTGACGCGGAAATGCTCGCCCGCATAGGTGACGTTCTCCTCGGTCCAGAGCCTGCGCACCAGCCGCATGAATTCCTTGGTCCGGCCATAGCGATGCGCCTGATCGCCCTCGCTGTCGCCATAGGCTTCCAGATTGTCCTTGCCCGAGACGATATTCACGCGCACCCGGCCGCCGGTGAGCTGGTCCAGCGTGGCGGCCGAGGAAGCGAAGTGCGCCGGCTGCCAATAACCCGGCCGGGTGGCGATGAGCGGCTCGAAGCTCGTGGTGCGTACCGCAAGTGCGGTCGCCACCGTGAAGGTGTCCGGCCGTCCCCAGCCGGTGCCGATGAGGGCACCTTTCCAGCCGTGCTCCTCCAGCGCTTTCGCGTGGCTGGTCAGCGTCTCCAGGCTGTTATGGTTTTTGACGGCGGAATCGCCGCGATGGCCGGGCTTGACGTCGTTCGGGATATACCAAAGAAATTCGGAACTGCTGCTCATGGCGCGGACCTGCTGTTGTACGTGGGTCGGGTCGGGGCGTAGTCGATTGCCGAGAGCCCGAGATTGGCGCGCAGCGTCGGCTGTTCGTAATCCCTGCGGAACACGCCCCAATCCTGGAGATAGGGGATCACCTTGTCGGTGAATTCGTCGAAACCCGTCGGCGTCAGATGCGGGGCGAAGACGAAACCGTCGGCCGCATCCGCCTGCACATGGCGGTTGATTTCGCGGGCGACGGTTTCCGGCGTTCCGACGAAATGCTGGCGGGCCGTGACCTGGACGATCAGCTGGCGGATGCTGAGCTTGTCGCGCTCGGCGATCTCGCGCCATGCGCGCGCGGTTTCCAGCCGGTTGTCGTAGCGGTTGGCGCGTCCCTGGGCGATTGCTTGTGAGGAGACGTCGGGTTCGATCTCGGGCAGCGGGCCGTCCGGGTCGTAGGAAGACAGGTCGCGATTCCAGACCTGCTCCAGAAATACGATCGCGTTCCTCGGGCTGACCTGCTGCAGCCGGATGGCGGCGAGACGTTCCTGCGCATCTTCCTCGCTGTCGCCGAGAACGAAGGCGGCGCCCGGGAGGATTTTCAGATCGTCCGGGCGACGGCCGTATTTCGCCAGTCTCGTCTTGACGTCCCTGTAGAATGCCTGTCCGTCCTCGAGCGTGCCGTGACGGGAATAGATCAGGTCGGCGTGGCTGGCGGCAAGCTCCCGGCCATTATCGGAATCGCCCGCCTGCGCGATGATCGGCGCTCCCTGCGGCAGGGGCGCGAGGCCCGAGCGGCCAGCAATGTCGAAATGCTTCGATTGGACGGCAAACTCTCGCCTCGTCCATATCAGGCGCGCCGCTTCGATGAATTCGCGCGCGCGTTCATACCGTTCCGAAAAGGGCAGGTGATCGCCACGCCGGAAGTTCGCGCCCGTGAAGGCTCCCGGCGATGTCACCATGTTCCAGCCGGATCGTCCGCCCGAGAGAATATCGAGCGTCGCGAGCTGGCGGGCCAGCGGATAGGGCTCGTTGAAGGTGGTCGTCAGCGTGCCGATCAGTCCGACGTGGTGCGTGACCGCGGCGAGTGCGGTCAGGACCGCCAAGGTATTGGGCCTGCCGGCCACGTCGAATTCGTGGAAGCGGTCCTTCTGTTCGCGCACCCTCAGCCCTTCGGCCAGGAAGATGAAATCGAACTTGCCGCGTTCTACCGTCTCGGCGAAATGCCGGAAGGAGGAAAAGGCGATCTGGCTGCCGGCGGCCGGATCGCTCCAGACGGTGAAATTGTTGACGCCGGGAAATTGTGCGCCGAGGATGATCTGCTTTTTCGACATGATGGGATTCCGGTTTGGCGCTCAGGCGGCGGTCGTGTAGCGATTGGCGGCGGGCGGTAGGCCGAGCCGGGCGCGTAAGGTGAAGCCCCAAGTGGTGGAGGCGAGGCCGGCTTGGCGCAGCGCCGGGAAAACCGTCTCGACGAGGCCGCCAAGATCGCGTTCCGGGTCGCGAGGATGGAAGCGAAAGCCGTCGAGGCCGAGGGCTGCCCAAGCGGCGACCTGCTCCGCCAAACCCTTGACATCGCCGCTCCAGTGCAAGGCCGGAGAACCCGTTTCGCCGCGATGCCCGAATGCGACGGTTATATCGGCCAATACCAACGAAGGATGGCCTGCCGTCCTGCCACGCACCGCTTCGAGCAGCGACTTCAGCCCGTCGGCATTGCCGCGCAGGAAGATGAGGTCCGCCGCCACGGCGAGTGCCGGGTCGTCTCCCTGTGCCAAGGTGGTGGCGACGACCGGCTGTCCCTGCGGTGGACGCGGCGTGATCGAGGGGCCGAGGACGCTGAACCCGTCGCTTTTGAAGTCGATATAGTGCAGCTTCGAACCGTCGAGGAAACGCTGGCTTTGCTTGTCGCGGATCTCGGCGCCGTCTTCCCAGCTGTCCCAAAGCCTGCGGACGACCTCGAGCGCCGCCAGCGTGTCGCGGTCGAGTGTTGCCGTATCCTTGGTCGGAAAGCCCCCGAGAGGGCCGATCGCGCGCGCGGCGCTGGTGGCCTCTTCGCCGTAAGGCCGCTGGACCAGCAAACCGGCGCGTCCTTCACTCACATAATCGAGCGTCGCGATCGCGGTCGACAAATGAAAAGGCTCAAGGAAATTGAGGGGCGCGCCGGCAATGATACCGATGTCACGCGTGTGGGCACCAAGCCAGTTGGCAAGAAGGATCGCGTCCAGCCCATCGCCATCGGCCCGCGCGAACCGGTCCTGCAAGGTCACGAAATCCGCCGAGCCATCGAGGCGTTTCACAAGCGCATCCCAAAAATCGCGCCGGCCGGCGTCGCGCGGGTTTTCGTGTTCGGCAAGATCGAGGCCGATACCGAGGTGAATCCCTTTGGGCTGTGTCATGTCCTGCTCCATGCTTTAGAAAACGGGTCTCTCGGCCATCGGTGAGAACGACCTAGAGAACGGCACCCATCCGTGCCGTTTGCGCGGTTCGGAGACCTCATGCCGCGGTCTCCCTTTTGGAGAGCCGCGCGCTGATCCTGGCTTCCTGCTCGGTCTTGATAGCCGTCACGCGGGCCGTGGCCTCCTCGAAGGAAGCGGCAGGTTCGCGGATCGGCGAGGTGCCGGGCTGGCCGGCCTTGGCGCCGATATGTTTTTCGAAGGGTAGGGAGCGGTAAAGCGCCGGATCGGCCTTGGGATCGAAGAGCGGCCGGTAGCCGAGCGAGAGATAGAGCGCGGTTGCCTCTGGTTGACGAAAGCCGGTGGAAAGATAGGCGCGCGTATAGCCTTGCGACGCGGCGCTCTCCTCAAGGGCGACCACGATGCGGTGCGCAAGGCCCTGGCGGCGCAGGTCGCCGCGCGTCCAGATGCGCTTCAGCTCCGCCGTCTCGTCGTCATGGCTCATGAAGGCGCCGCCGGCAATCGTCTCGCCGTCGCGCAGCAGGATGAGAAAATCCCCGAGCGGCGGCGCAAACGCCTCCGGGGGATAGCGAAAGATTTCCGTGCGCGCCCCGCCGGGGCGGCTTGCGGCGCCGTAACGGCTGTCATATTCGCCGATGAGCGCTTCCAGCAAGGGCTGCGCTTCCGGCGCGGCGGGCGAAGAACGGATGATGACGTCGCTCAAATTCTATCTCCGCGAACGAAAAAGAGGGTGCTTGCCAGGGTCGGCGATCGCGCGTCCCTTCTCCATGCGTCGGGGGCGAGGGAGGCGGATATGCCTGTTTGGGGTGGATCGAACGTGGCTGGCATCATGTTTTGCTGGCAAATGAAACTTCGTATGCCTCTTCTAGCGCCATATAAATCATATAGTCTATATATTAAATCAATTATATCGCGCAGCGTTCCGTCCCGACGGCTGATACCCCATGCGGATGGCGGGGTATCGCGGAACGGCCGGCCATGACATCCGCAAAGGCAGGACGGATTTTTCCTCAGGGGGCGGGTGGAAGGGCGTATATTTCTTTAATCTACTATTTTGATGGACAATATTGAGCCAACACGGAAAAACGCCGATGGCTCGCTTCGATGTCGCGCCATATTGTCGTCTTTCCTTCGATCGGAGCCGGATTGCCGGCTGCCAGCCACATGGAGATGCGCGATGCGTCAGCATTCGGAAGAGGGACTGAAGACGACGAATGCGCCGAGGATGGGCGAAGAGCCCTGGAGCGTCTTCGATTTTGCCCGCCGGTTCCGGCTGGAGAAGGCCGAGGAAAACCGTCTCTTGTCCGTCTTTGGAACCGAAGCGCCGCTGAGCGATCTTCTCTCCCATGCAAGACGGCTATCCGCATGACAATGGCCGCCAGCACCGGGGGCGTATCGCTGGCGGCTGCAATACGGGCAATGGGGGATGCGGCATGCGCGACGTGATGGACAATATTCTAGGGCTCGATGGAAGCGCGTCCGCGGATACGCGGCGATATCGCAGGCAGGTGATCGAGCGACTGGTTTGGGCGCTGGTCGACATTACCGAGCGGCAGGGCAGCGTCTACGAACCGAACCATCGCGCCCTGATCATGCGGTTGACGATAATCATCGGTGACATGACGGCAAGGATAAGCCATGCGGACAATGCGGCATTCTCGACAATCATAAGGGAGGCGGCGATGCTCGTGAGCCTGCTGCAGCGGCGCCAGCCTGAAACGGCCGTGTTCACCGTGCATTGATGGCGTGACGACCATGCAGAAGGCGGCGCAGACCATATCCGTTTGGCAAGACGAGGTGCCGCTCGGCGCGTCGAAGATGGAGCTGACGGATGAGCTGGTCTCCTTCAGCCTGCGTGCCGAGGTCGATCCCGGTCCGGACCCGCGCCGCAGACCGATCAGCGACAGCGAAGTGGAGGCCCTGGCCGAGCGGCTTCATCGCGAGGCGGAAGGCGACGCGCTTTGGATCTTTGCCTATGGATCGCTGATATGGAAGCCGGATTTCGACGCGGTCGAATCCCGCATCGGTGCCGTTACCGGCTGGCACCGTTCCTTTTGCCTGGAAATCGCCCGCTGGCGGGGGTCGCAGACGCAGCCTGGGCTCATGCTGGCGCTCAAGCGCGGCGGCTATTGCAAGGCGATCGTCTTCCGCCTCGCCGATCACGACCGGCTCGGCCAGATCCGCCGCATGCTCCGCCGCGAAGTCGGCTCGCTTGAGGATGCGGCAACGATACGCTGGATACGGGTACAGACGACGCAGGGACCCGTGCGCGCCCTCGTCTTCTGGGCAGACCCGAAGGGCGAACGCGTCACCTCCAAGCTGCCGCTGGAGACGGTGGCACGCGTGCTGGCACGCGCCTGCGGCCATATGGGCTCCTGCGCGGAATACCTGTACCTGACGGTCAAGCACCTGGAGGAATGGGGAATCCGCGACCGTAACCTCTGGCAGCTGCAAAAGCTGGTCGCCGACGAAATCAGGGCGATCCACAAGTTAGACGGGGCGGTTCCCTAAAAGCAATACACCTACTGGGCCGGCGTGCCGAGATCGTCACTTATTCCTACGAGGTGGGACGAGGACAGGTCGATAGCGACCTTCGCAACGGCAGGCTGCCTCTATACAACCGATAAACATATGTTCGGAGCTCGGGATGGCCTCGGTATCGAAATCCGTCCGGTGCCGCGTGCCGTCGATGTCGGTTCGAGTTGCTGCTCCGAACGACGATCGCCCGTCAACCTGAAGTCTGAGTTCTCGCATTATCGCAAATGCGTTGGTGCGACCGTAAAGCGAAAACACCTCTTCAGTATTGGTATCCAGACCATCAACAGGGCTGACAATTGGCGATGTTGCGGAAATAATCGCACCAAGGTAACTGGTTCACGATGGATTGCCAGTCTCGCGAGACGCGTTTCCCTTTCCGGGGGGCTTCAAAAGAGGGTTAAATTGCCAAAACTCATTATTCAAATACCCTGTTTGAACGAAGAAGAAACATTGCCGATTGCACTGGCGGCTCTTCCGCGACAAGTCGATGGGTTCGACGAAGTCGAATGGCTGGTTGTTGATGATGGTTCCACCGACGGAACCGTCCGCGTTGCCACCGAAAACGGCGTCGACCACATCGTTTCCCTTACGCACAATCAAGGTCTTGCGAAAGCCTTCATGGCTGGTATCGAAACCGCCTTGAAGCTGGGGGCGGATGTCATCGTCAATACGGATGCCGACAATCAGTATGATGCGTCCTGTATCCCTGATCTCGTGCGGCCGATATTGGAGAAGCGGGCACAGATCGTGGTCGGCGCCAGGCCGATCAGCGAAATAGAGCATTTCTCCCCGATCAAGAAAATCCTCCAGCGATTTGGCAGCTGGACGGTAAAGCTGGCAAGCGATACGTCGGTTGCCGATGCGCCCAGCGGGTTTCGCGCCATCCATCGCGATGCAGCGATGCAGCTGAATGTCTTTAACCGCTATACTTACACGCTTGAAACGATCATCCAGGCTGGGCGCAAGGACATTCCCATTACCTCGGTACCGATTCGGGTGAATGGTGATCTGCGGCCTTCGAGGCTCGTGAAGAGCATCCCGAGCTATATTCGCCGCTCGCTGGTGACGATCGTCAGGATCTTTATCGTCTATAGCCCGCTGCGCTTTTTTACGACTTGTGCGGCGATCATCGCTGTACCTGGAGTTTTGATGATCGCACGCTTCCTCTATAAGTACATGATCGGGGAAGGCAGCGGTAATATCCAGTCGCTCGTCCTTTCCAGCGCACTGATCGCGCTCGCGGGGATTGTTGCGATGAGCGGCGTCCTAGCCGAGCTTATCGCCGTCAACCGACAACTGCTTGAAGAAATCAGGATACGGCAGCTTCAGCAGGAGATGAACAATCGGGCGGCGACCCATTCCATCTGGTCCAGATCGGAAGCTGACGAAGAGAACAAGCGGAGCCAGAGGCAATGACCGATATACTTCCAAAATACGATAATGTCGCGGGCAACTATTACGACAAATACAACACGCGAAATCCTGTCGCCCGCTATTTGATGAACGGCTTTTTGAGTAGCTTCGATGAGTTGACCGAGAAAGCTGGGGTTCGCAACGCATACGAAGTCGGCTGTGGCGAGGGTAATCTTTCGATGCGGCTGCACGACCGCGGCTGGGAGGTTCATGGAAGCGATCTGGAGGAGACAAGCGTCGCTGAAGCCAACGAGCAATGCGTATCGCGCAATATTGCCAATCGATTCGAAACCCGATCGCTCTTCGATTTGAAGCCGGCCGACGTCTCGGCCGAATTGGTGATTTGTTGCGAAGTGCTTGAGCACGTTCCTCAAACGGATCGCGCACTGGACGTCCTGCAGTCGCTGGCGAATCCATATTTGCTCGTCAGCGTGCCAAGAGAGCCGATCTGGCGCGTCTTGAACCTGGCGCGCGGTAAATATATCGGGGATCTCGGCAATACTCCGGGCCATATACAGCATTGGTCGAGCGCTGCGTTTCTCGCTCTGCTGCGGAAGAGGTTCGAGATAGTCGAGGTCCGCAAGCCGCTTCCCTGGACCATGGTTCTTTGCCGTCGTGCTTGAGGCTGCATCGGCAAATCGACTGAAATCGTATGCGCATGCCGCCGGCCTCATCCTGAGTCTGGTGGCGATCGCGGTCGTTGGCCTTGCGGCCTATCGCTCCTTCGACGGTCTGCGCCAAAGCCTGTCGTCCCCTTTGTTTCTTTCAGCAGTTGCCGGCGCGGTCGTGATCTACGCGGCCCTCCTGCAGCTCATCGGATTGGCATGGCACCGGCTGCTTTCATCCGTCGACGGACCTTCGTTGGGTTTGCTTCAGGCACTTGCCATTTGTGGGCGGACCCAGATCTACAAGTACCTCCCGAGCAACGTGCTCCATATGGTCGGCCGCTATGGTTTCGCCAAGAAAGCGGGAGCTTCCAATAAGGCGCTCGCTTTCGCCCAGGTGGGAGAGTTGCTGACCATCGTATTGGCGGCATCGATGCTGGCGACGGTTCTGGCAAGGCCGATTCTGGTTCAAGCTTTGGCGGCGCATGGCTTTGACCACCGGACGTTGGTCGACATCGCGGCGGCGGCCGGCATGATTTTGCTGGTCATCGCCACTGTCCTGGTGGTTCGGTTTCGGATTGTGGCGATCGGCTACCGAACGCTTGGGGCACTGGTCTTGGCCGTGATCACATATCTGTTGTTCTTCACGGGATGCGGCCTGCTGCTGGCCGGTCTTTGCAAGAGCCTCGGCGGTAGCGTTGGTTTAATCGACATCATCGGCATAGGGACGACCGCGTGGTTCCTCGGTTTCGTTGTTCCCGGCGCTCCTGGCGGCCTTGGCGTGCGAGAGGCCGTGCTGATCGCCGGCCTTACCACCACCGGTCTGCCCATGGCCGAGGCAACGGCGGCTGCGCTTGGATATCGGATTGTAACGATGCTTGGCGATGTCGTGGTTGCCACGACCTTCATGTTCTTGAATTCAGAAGATAGCTGACATGCGAAACATCGACACCGATACGGCGCGCGCCGACCGCTGGACCATGCGGGAGTCCGTTTTTGCGATCTTGTCGCTCGTGTGGGTGCTTTTGCTCCATGGCGCGGTGCCATTTCTGATGATGCCGACCCTCGGGCAAGCGGTCTGGGCTACCGGTTTTGCGCAGTCATTCGCCAATGGCAGCCTGCTGGATCTTCATGCGCATGATTTCGGGCTCCCCATACCGTCGGCGATCGCATTTGGGCTCTCCGGTGCCTTGCCCGCGAGCTGGCTGATCCGCCTGGGTTTGCATCCTGCCGACGCTTATGCCGGTATGGCCGCGTTTTGGCTCACGCTGGCCTTTTGTTCGGCATATCTCATTGCTCGCTTGCGCGGGGCGACACGGTCCGTTTCGATTCTCTGTGCCGTGACATGGACCAGCATGCCTGTCATTTGGGCTCACGCCGGTTACTCGATGCTTTCGCTCGGTATCGCGCTTCTGCCTTTTTACTTCCTGGCTGCATTTCGCCTTTTTCGGTTCGATGCCGCGGCTGGTCCGATCAGCGCAACCATGCTTTATCCGCTGGTGGCTTTCATCTCCGTTTTCATGGACGGCTACACGTTCGTCATGTTCGCGGCCGGATCGAGCCTTCTGCTCGGCTATTGCCTGGTGACCGACGCAGGCAAGCGTAGCGATCTGCTGACGAGGGCATTGCCCGTCCATATCGTCAGCTTCGCCTTGGCCTATCTGGCCTTCGCCACCTATATCGGCCGATATAGCTACGAGCAGAATTCAATCGATTTCTTTCGGGGATGGGGGCTCGATCTATCATTCGTGGTCATTCCGACAAAGGGAATGCACTGGTTGCTTGACATGATCGGAGCGAGCAAAAGCCGCACGAACGCGACATATTTCGGCGATTATTCAGTCTGGAAGACGACTTTCGCGCTGCCGATAATCACGGCGGCTTTGTTAGCTTGGTGGCAGACGAGACAAGGGCGCGGTCTTGCAACATGTTTCATGGCGATTGCATTAATCGCCTTTTATATGGCGCTCGGCCCTTCCCTGAAAATCGACGCGGTCAAGCCACCGGAGCTTCAACTTGCCCATCCGCGCGAACAGAGTGCGACAATGCCAGCCGAATTCGCCCTGGGGCCGACGGGCAGTGCATGGATATCCGAAACCTTGCCCGGCTTCAAATCCATGCGATCGGCCTACCGCTGGTCCGCGCTAGGCATATTCGCATTATGGATGGTGGTGGTTGTCTGGTCGGGGAGCCGTGAAAAGCACCATGGGCTGCCGGTTGTCGCGTTGGCACTCGTCACACTTCTTAATGTTCCCGCTCTTCCGGAGAGGTTCCGTTCGCTTCTCGACAACAGGATGCAGTTTCTTCAGATCGATCAGGATCTGGTCGCGCCGCTTCGCACCAGCATTTCTCGCGATGAAACCGTTGCGTTTGCCCCATGGCGAAATGATTTCATCGTAAATTATCTGGCACCAAAATTGGGCTTCCGCAGCTTCAATATAGGCGGCGACAAAAATCTCGCGGATGCCATGGCAAATTGGCCCACGGATATGCGGACGTTGGATGAGCCGCTCGATCAGGGCAAGAGTTCGCATATCGTTCAGTTGCTTGCAAACCGGACGGTGGATGCGGTGGTCGTTCCCTATTTCGATACGCTTTGGTCCGCGCATCTATGGCCATGCGTCAGTCAAACGCAGGCCATGCTTTCGGAAGGCGCTCGGGAGGATTGGAGCAATTATCCCGGGTTCTATTGTCCTGACCAACACAAGACCGCGCTTGGCTCCGTGATCCGGAAAATGGAGGAGATACCTTATCTTGCGGTGGAGGACGGCGACCTGTTCGCGGTTATCAGGCTGAGGCCAGAGTATCGCGGAGAGGCTGGGCACAAGCTGCTGCAGGATGCCGTATTCGCGCGCATCCAATTTCCGATAGTGTTTGGTTCGGCGATGCAGGATAGCGCATTCATCTTACCGCTGGGATGGAATACTCTGGAAGAAAACCATGTATGGTCGCAATCTGACGCCAAGCTGGTGCTTCCCGTCCCAAGGGCGTGTGACACAAAGCAATGCCTTGCTCTCCTGCACTTTGATGTGTTTGGCGCCAGCCCGCAGCGGCCGGTCGAAATCGAATTTGCGAGCAGGATCGGAAACGACGGCTGGACCAAGACGGCCGTCGTGACGACTGCGGATGGCAATGAGGTTCCGGTGCCGCTGGATGGGCGAGTGACCCATCAGGAGATCACGGTCAAGATCCCGAGCGCGACATCTCCACAAGCGCTGCTGGGCTCGCCGGATGGGCGAATATTGGGTATCGGGCTGCTTCGTGCCGATTTGACATTTGCGGGTCAATAGCCGGATGGCTATTGACCCGTGTTGGGATCAGAAAGCGTCTTGTCTAAGCGCAAATCGCCGTTTCGAACGCAAATTCGAATTAGCTCACTGCCTTGTCGTTTCTGGAGCCTAGTTTCATTTGTCCTGATGGGCTCCTTGTATTCGATGGATGAATGCAGAGCGGCCACGGCAGAGTCGTTGGATTACCGTTTCCTCGCCGTCACGGCGATCCTGACCTTGATGATCTTGGAGACCCATTCGGCTGCCGGATCGGAGAACATGCCGAGGTCCAGTGCTGCGCGGTCGAGCTCGACATTGCCCTCGACTGCCGCGGTGTCGCCCTGTGGCTTGTAGGTAAATGGCAGGATGAGGGGGATGGTCTTGTTCTTGATGGTCAGGGTGGCGTCGGCCTCGTAGCGGTCGCCGCCGAGCGATTTGAAGCTGCTGGTTTCGAAACGCGCCTCGGGAAAACGCGCGGAGTTGAACCATTCCCCGTTTTTCAGCGAGCCTTCCTGGGTGGCATCGCCGGTTTTGGCGGAGATGGTAGCCACGGTGATGACGGCTTTCGAGCCGGCCAGGTTGGCGGGGTCGAAGCGGATGTCGCCGTTCCATTCGTCGAAGTGGCCGTCGAAGGTCTTGCCCGCATGCGTGCCGCCGAAGTGGATGCTGGAGGCTGCCTTGTCGATGGTCCAGGCGGTGGCGCTGGCCTCTTCGGCCGAGGCGGAGGCTACAGGCGAAACCGAAACCGAAACCGCGGCCGGCGCGGCGTTTTCTGCGGCGATCGGTATGTCGGCGCGTGGGTCTGGCAGATGCAGCCAACAGCCGACGACGCCGATCAGCATGACGAAGGCGATACCGGCGCTGCGGGGCAACAGAGCCATGCCGGCCGGCGCATGGTGATCATCGTGATTCGTGCCGCGCAGGAAAGGCAGCATCTGGGCGAGGACGCCGTCGCGATCGAGGAAATGATGCTTCAGCGCCGCCGCCACATGCAGGCCGATGAGCAGGGCGCCGCCATAGGCCATGTAGGCGTGGGCGCCCATGGCGCCGAAAGCAAGCGAGCGCATGCCTTCAAGCCCCGGCAGATGCGGAATGGCGAAGAGGCCGAACCATGAGGTCGCCACCATCAGCGGCCGGTCGGTGCCGATGGCCCAGCCGGCCGAGACATAGACCCAGCCGGTGAGGGGAATGGCAAGCAGCAGGCCGTAAAAGGCGACATGGGTGATGCGCGCCAGCAACCGCTCCCATCCTTTCATGCCGGCGGGCAGGGCCGGAACGGGATGAGTGAGACGCCAGACGATACGCAGCAGCGTCAGCGCCAGGATGGCGAAGCCGATGGATTTATGCACCTGAAACAATTGATAGGCGACTTGCTGCGTGCCGGGCTTGTCGATGGCCCTGACCATCCACCAGCCCATCGGGATCATGGAGATCACCAGAAGCGCGGTCGCCCAGTGAAGGATGATGGCAACAGAACTATAACGCCTGCCGGTGCCGGAGGCGGAGCGAACGGGCGAGCGGGAGTGAATATTCATTGCCATCCTATCAGATCAACACCCGCCGGCCTGAGGCTGGATGACGGGCAAAAGGAAAATCGATCCGCAGACCGTAAAATCGATGAGGTAGCCGGCTGCGATCGGAAGCCGCATCGCAGCCGGCGGTTCGGGGTTTTCCGGGTCAGCGGCGGTTTACTTGGCCGATGGGTCCTGGATGAATTCGCCGTCGAAACGGATGGTGGCCTCGGGGCCGACGAAGCCGAGCGGCTGGCCGAAATCGGTGCGATTGAAGCTGCCCTCGGCTGCAAAGCCGACAGCCGGAACGCCCGCAAACGGATGGCTGTCGATCTCGCCGTTGAAGGTCGCCTTCAGGGTCACCGGCTTGGTAACGCCGAGGAAGGTGAGGTCACCGGTCACATCGGCGGTCGTCGGGCCGGTGGGCGTGACCTTCGTCGATTTGAAGGTGATCTTCGGATGCGCGTCGCTGTTCAGCAGCTTCGGGTCGCGGCTGATTTCCTCATCCCAGGTCTGATAGGCCGAGGAGGCGTGCGTGGCCTTGTAGTCGGCCGGGTAGCCGGTGACGACCGAAGTCGCGTCGATGGTTGCCTCGATGGAGGAGTTTTCGATCTTGGCCGGGTCAAGCTTCAGCGTGGCTTCGAGCTTGTTGAAGCGAACGGTGTAATTGGAAATCTTGTTGTGCTTCACGGACCACAGGAGTGCGGCATGCGTCGGGTCCAGCTTGTAGACCCCGGCCGGCGCCTTTGCCTCGATTGCCGGCGGTGCCGACTGAGCGAAGGAAAAACTTGAGGTTGCACTGAGCACTCCCAAGGCAATGAACGCGGTGGAAATGCAGTACTTGCTAATTCTCATAAGTATCAAACCCTTTCTCCGATGATCGGCATGAAGATTATTGAAAACCGAGGCGCTCACTTGGAAATGAATTAATGTTGAGAAAGCGGCTCTTGAAATTAAAGATTGCTGGGCTAGCGGCTGTCTGCGGTTGTTCATCCCGTCGCGTTTCGTTGGAAATCCGAAAAAATAATTTCGCATCTGCGAGATGAGCGGCATATTTTTTTCGACCTGTCGGCAGCGCATTTGCCGCTCTTGTCTCATCAAGCGACGTTTCTTTAGCCTTGTCTTGCCGCTTCATCCGTGGCGGTAGGCCCATTCGGACAGCGCGCTCATGCCCAGTCGCTGCAGGAGTTCATAGGCGACACGGCGATTGAGGGGATTGTGCAGGCGGATCACCTTCGAGCCGAGGAAGTCCATCTCGGTATGTTCGAAGGGTCTGAGATGCGATGCCTCGCAGATGGCCGACCGGTAGAGATCGTGAAATTCGCGCCGGCAGACGTAGGTCTTGTATTTCGTCATGCAGAAGGCGGAAAACGTGTCGCTGTTTCGTCTGAGGAAATCCGAAACGCCGATCGTTACTTCCGGCCAGGCTGGATTGAACGTGTCGTCGAAGGCGATGATGCCGTGGTCGGCCAGGACGTTCTTGGCCAGGCGGCTGTCGGCGACCACGTGATGCAGTAGATGCCCGCCGTCGATGCTGAAGAAGCGAACCTGGCCGACCTTGTCAGTGATCGCCTGCGGATCGAGCCGGGTGCTGTCGCCGGAGATGACGAGCTCTTCATCGACGGGGATGCCCAGCGACCGGCCATTGTCGAGGAAGCGCCGGTACTGCGCGTCATCCTCCTCGATGTTGAAGAGGTCGATGGCAAGCACATTGCTGTCCGGCGCGCTGATCCGGCGCAGCAGGAAATAGGAGCGGCCGTAATAGACGCCGATTTCCGCAAGGCCGCCGAGCAGGCCGTTTTCTCTTTGCCTTTCGATCAGCGACAGGAAGACCAGGGCATCCGGCGGATCGATATAACCGTCGATTTTCTGAAGGTCGTGAAACACAAATTTTCGTACATTCGACTTCAAAATCCAAAACCTCACTGGTTTGCACTGCGCATCCCGTCGATTGTTGCGTGCTTTTCGGCATGCATCGATCGCATGGGACATGCGCATCTTTGTTTCCCAGAGCTCGCTCGGGAACACACATGGTCATGTGTGTTCCCGGTGGCTGCGAGCTTTCCCTAGCTGGGGTGAGGTTGCGCCAAGGCGAGCGCCGTGACGGACTATTTTGGCTTTTTCGTCGTGTTGCGTACCGCCATTGCGCATGCTGGATATCGACGGCGGATGCGTCGGACCGGGTCGCGGCAGTCCGAATGGCCGTGGGCTCTGGCCCGACGAGCCTCGGTCGTCGGGCCAGAGCCAGGGCGGGATGCATTTCATCGTATCCAGCGGACCTTGTAGAGATGCATGCCGTCGATTGCGATGCGTTGTTCCCCGCGGCCATCCGGGCCGGCGACCGTAAAGCCCGTTGCCCACCAGCTTTCCTCCGCCTGCACCCAGGCGAGCCGGTTGCCCAGGGCGCTGACCGCCTTGACCTGCAGTTTCGGATTGAGCGCGGAAAAGGGCGAAAAGGTGCCGCTATCCGGATCGAAGGTCCAGACGCCGTCATCCGTGGTCACGAAATATCCACCATCGGGCTTGACCGACAGGTCGTGGCCATCGTGGCGGCCAGGCAGCGTCCAGCGCGCTGTTTCGGTCAGGGCGGGGGCCGCTTCCGCTTCCTTGATGTCGTAAGCCTGGATCAGGTCATGCGACAGGACGAACAGGCGGGCTCGCTTGGCATCCCATACGGCGCCGTGGCCGGACGGCAGGGGCAGATTGAGCAGCGGCGTCTCGTTCTCGTTGCGACGGTAGATTTCCAGCCGGTCGCCATCCGCGTGAATGGACAAAGCGACGGCGACGAAGCCGCCCGGCAGAAGATCCGCCGAATGCGCCATTGGCGTCCGGGCGCGGAACGAGATGCGGCCGGTCTCGCGGTCGATCAATACGGTGCCGCCGGTCGAAGCGGTGGCCAGAATGGCATGGCCGTCATCGACCGGCTTGCAGTCGTCGAGATGCTTGAGCAGCTTGAGCCGGTAGGTTTCCGGAAGGTCGCCGGCATCGGCCGCGCGCCAGCGCCAGGTCTCGGTGGCGGTCCCGCCGTCGATCCGGTATTCGCGGATCTGGTCGTCGCCGCATGCATAGAGCCTGTCGGCGGCCAGGAGCGGCTGGCTCGAGCCGAAGGCGACGATCGCGGCAGTGAACAATATCATGAGGGGCTTGGGCATTCGTCGATCTCCGATCGGATCAGGGGATAGTGCGGTCGGGCGATCCATACTGCATCGTGTTTGACAGCTTTATGTCAGTTCGTCGGAATGTATTGGATGACAGCGCACGCGTTTCCGCGGGAGGACCGTTTGGTCCTCGATGCCTGTTGGCGAGGCCGGTCGCATGGTTGGAAATAGTGTTGCCTCACGGCAACAGATCGCATGTTCTGCGTGCAATTCGAAATTGCATGCTTGCGAATCCGCCGTTCTTGCGTATGATTGCACACATCCGCAAATCAAATCAGAGGAGGCGTCGAATGCAAGATTTTACCGTATTTAAGCACGTCTCCGGCGGAATGTCCGTGATGGCTTCGACCCGTACCCGCTGTGGCGTACGACCGATGCATCATCGCTATCTTCAGCGCTAAAAGCCTGAATTTCCTGCCTTTTGGCGTTTTCCATTTAAACTGACGTAACTGGTTGTTCGAGCCGACGCGCGTGTTTTGCGTCGACATCCGTCAGCCTTGTTGCCCTTGCAAGAGGACCCGGTCGTCTGGAGGCGCCGGGATTATAAACGATGACAGACTCACAATTACTGGTTGCCGACACCTTGGGTGCGGCAGTAGACGAACTGTGCCAAAAATTCGGTGCCTGGAGGACTGCCCGCGCATTGCTGGTCGCGGTCTGGAAGCGGCATCAGACGCATACCCATATCTCGCAGCTGTCCAACAGCCAGCTCCGGGATATCGGTCTTCCGGAAAGGGAGGATACGTTTGAGCAGGCCAATTTCCTGTTCCGGAATATCCGGCCTTACGGCTAGATGAATGTCGGATCGGTGCGTTGTCCATCCCCCGGAGCGTCGACGAATGGCTCCGCATAGAACTCGAACCAAGAGGCTGCACTTGCCCCACAAGTGCAGCCTTATTCATGTGAATTACAGTGTTTCTCGTAGTGTTGTCGGGACAATCGTGCTGGATCGTCCGTCGGGCATCCGCAGCGGCCTCGCATGGTCTGCGGCTGCTAAGACGGCTAGATTTTCGGCGCGCTCGTCGTTTCGCGCGTCACCAGTTCGAACCCGACATCCAGCCGGCTTTGTGCGGGCAACGCGGCGCCATCGTCCGATTCCAGCAGCGTCAGCAGCAATTCCCCGGTCTTGCTGCCGATCATTTCGGCATCGACGCGGATGGTCGAAAGCGCCGGCACGCACTGGCGGGCGATATCGAAGTCGCCGAAGCCGATGATCGAAAGATCGCCCGGAACGGCGATCTTGCGGCGCTGACATTCCATCAGCGCGCCGACGGCAGAAATATCTGAGACCGCAAACACCGCCTCGATGTCGGGCGCTTGCCGTAGCAACGTGCTCAGCGCTTCCGCCCCGTGATCGTAGGAGGAGGGGGCAGCACTCTGGCGCAGGATGGAACCGTCGGAAATGCCGGCCTCCCGAAGCGCGGCCGAAAATCCCTGCAGGCGGCTTTCGCCACGAAAGTCGGTGGCATCGCTGGTGATTGCCGAGCCGATCGCGCCGATGCGGCGATGACCGAGCGAGATGAGATGCCGGGCGGCAAGCCGCCCGACCTCGTAATTGGAAAAACCCACCGCATGATCGACCGGATGCTCCGGTACGTCCCAGATCTCGACGATCGGAATGCCGGCCCTGAGCAGCATCTCGCTGGTCGCCTTGGTGTGAACCGCGCTGGCGATGACGATCGCATCCGGGCGCCGCGCCAGCATGGCGCGGACGATGCGTTCCTCCTCGCTCAGGCTGTACATGGTATAGCCGATCAGCAGCTGATAGTCGGCGGTGCGCAGCGCACCCGCCAGCCCCTGAACGGTGTCGGCGAAATTGGCGTTGGTCAGGGTGGGCAGGATCGCGGTGATGAAATTGGTGCGCCGCGACGACAGCGACCGGGCGGTCCGATCCGGCACGTAGCCGAGTTGCTCGATCGCGGTCATCACCCGGTTGCGCGTCGCTTCCGCGACGAGCGCCGGGTCCGTCAGCACGCGCGAGACGGTCATCTTGGACACGCCGGCAAGCCGCGAGACATCGCTCATGGTTGCCTTGCGAGAGATGTCTGAAGGGTGCGCCACGGTTTCCCCTGCCTCCGGCCTATGCGATCCGCTGGTAGACAAGATGGTAGAACCGGCCGTCGCACATGCTCATCATCTCGTCGGTAATGGCGCGGCCTTCCAGCCGGACGGGCGATGCCAGCGCCTCTTCAACAGCTTCCATCGACGGATAATCGATTTCCTGGACCATGATGATCGGCGCGGCTCCGGGATCGCTGCGCCCGGTTCGCATCACGCGCACGGCCTGCGCATTCGGCATACGTTTCCACACGGGTAGCAGCTTTTCCTCGACGATGCGAAAGAATTCCTCTTCGCGGCCGGCATGGATGGCGCCCTCGAAAATCGCTGAGCGAGTGAACATCAATTTCCTCCCCTGAGTGTGTGCCGAAATGGCGATACTTTATTCCGGCTTGCAATGATACCGGTAACATGCTCTATTGCAATCACCAACCGAAAAGGTGTGTCTCGGATCGGAAGTCTTGATGGAGTGCGCACTATCGTTGTGAATCTTATTGAAGGAGAATGACAGATCCGGGATATTCGCTCGGATCGATGGTCTTTTTTGCTCAATGTTTTTGAATGTTTTCGGTAACATTGAGAATGGCGAATTGGGATTATGGATTTCATCCGTGACGGCTCCGGGGAGTGGGCGGCGGATGATTGTGACCAAGCACCAGATGGAGGAGTATCATGAAGATTTCGAAGTCCCTGCGCGGGATCATGGCGGCGGTCGGTATCGCCGCAGCAGGATTGCTGGCGACGGCCGAGGCGCATGCCACGACGCTCAACGATATCGTTTCCCGCGGCAAGGTGCGCATCGGCGTTCTGACCGGTGCGCCGCCGATGGGCATGGTCGATGAAAAGGGCAATCCGGCCGGCTATGACGTCGACGTCGCCAATCTGATCGGCGGCTACCTCTCGCTGCCGGTGGAGCTGGTTCCGCTGACACCGCCCTCGCGCATTCCGGCGCTGCAGACCGGCAAGGTGGATTTCCTGGTCGCAACGCTGGCGCCGACCGGCGAGCGGGCGAAGACGGTGATGTTCACCCAGCCCTACAGTGCCTTCAACATGGACATCATTTCCGGCCCTGGCCAGAAGTTCACCAAGCTGTCGGATCTCGAAGGCAAGCGCGTCGCGGTCAATCGCGGCTCGTCGCAGGAGACGGCGCTGCGCAAGGCGGCGGTTCCCGGCCTCGAGATCGTCGTCTACGAGGATGATTCCACCAGTGCGCAGGCGCTGATCGCCGGCCAGACCGATGCCGTGGCGCTGCCGTCCACGGTTGGCGAGGCGATCATCAAGCAGCGGCCGGATGCCGGCCTGCAGGTCGGTTTCACCTTCTTCCAGCAGGGCAATTCCATGGCGACGAAGATCGATGATTTCGAACTGCGCCAATGGCTGAACACCTCGATCTATCTCATGAAGATGTCCGGCGATCTCGACAAGATCTCGCTGAAGTGGACCGGCCGTCCGATGCCGCAGCTCCCGTCCTTCTGATCGGGCTTGCGTCCGCGTCAGCCGGCGAGTCCCTCGCCGGCTGACCGCAGCCCCTCACTGGAGGCCTTTCCATGTCCTACACATTCCAATTCGGCGCGCTGGCACAGTATCAGGGCGAATTCCTGAGCGGCCTCTGGCTGACTGTCAGGCTTTCGGTTCTGTCGATCCTGTTCGGCTCGGTCTGCGGCATCGTGCTCGCGTCGCTGCGCTCCGTCGGGGGCCGTGCCGTGCGGCTTCTGGTCGACACCTATGTCGAAGTCATCCGCAATACGCCCTTCCTTGTGCAGCTCTTCATCGTCTATTTCGGTTTGCCCGGCCTCGGGCTCAGGGTCGGCGCCGATACGGCGGCGCTGATCGGCATGACCATCAACCTTGCCGCCTATTCCACCGAGATCATTCGTGCCGGCATCGAGGCGGTGCACAAGTCCCAGATCGAGGCGGGCGAGGCGCTCGGCTTCACGCCCTTCCAGATCTATCGCCACGTCATCATCGTGCCGGCCGTCGCCAAGGTCTATCCGGCGCTGTGCAGCCAGTTCGTGCTGATGATGCTGGCCTCGAGCATCTGCTCGGCGATCTCGACCCATGAACTGGCCGCCTCCGCCGCCTTCGTGGAATCGCAGACCTACCGGTCCTTCGAGGTCTATATCGTCGTCACCCTGATCTATCTGGCATTGGCGCTGGCGCTGCGGGCCGTGCTCGCGCTAATCGGCATGTGGCTCTTCGGCCGCCGCGTCGCGCGTCGCACCATCGCGGCCTTGCCAGAGGAGGTGCAGGCATGAGTTTGAGAACATTCGGTTTCGACGAATTCTCCTTCCTGCTGCAATCGCTGCAATGGACCGTCGTGCTGACGATCATCGCGCTGATCGGTGGCGGGCTGCTGGGGTTCGCGGTGGCGCTCGCCCGCACTTCGTCGATCAAGGCCGTGCGGGTCGCCGCCGGCACCTATATCCAGATCATCCAGGGCATTCCGGTCCTGATGATCCTGTTCCTGTCCTATTACGGGCTGAGCCTCGCCGGCTTCGAGCTGCCGCCGCTCATTGCCGCGGGCGCGTCGATGACGATCTATGCCTCCGGCTATCTGGCGGAGATCTGGCGCGGCTGCATCCAGGCCGTGCCCAAGCAGCAATGGGAGGCGTCGGAATCGCTCGCCATGACCCGGCTGCAGCAATATCGCTACGTCATCCTGCCGCAGGCGGTGCGCATTTCCCTGCCGCCGACCGTGGGCTTTGCCGTGCAGGTGGTCAAGAATACCTCGATCACCTCGATCATTGGCTTCGTCGAACTCGCCCGTGCCGGGCAGCTCATCAACAATGCGACGTTCCAGCCGTTCCGCGTCTTCATCGCGGTCGCGGCCCTCTATTTCGTCGTCTGCTACCCATTGTCCCAGCTCTCGCGTTGGCTGGAAAGGAGGCTTCATGCCGGAAGTAATCGTTGAAAACGTTCACAAAAGCTTCGGTGCGCTCGAAGTCCTCAAGGGCGTGTCGCTCAATGTCGAACGCGGCGAAGTCTTCGCGCTGATCGGCCGTTCCGGCTCCGGTAAGAGCACGCTGCTGCGCTGCATGAACGGGCTGGAGAAGATCAATTCCGGCCGGATCGAGATCGCAGGCCATGCGCTAGGCACTGATCCCAAGGCGCTGAGAAACCTCAGAACCGATGTCGGCATCGTCTTCCAGAGCTACAATCTTTTCCCGCATCTGACCGTCGGCGAGAACATTATGCTGGCGCCGCGCATCGTCAAGGATGTCAAGAAATCGGAAACCCGCGAGATCGCTCGCGAGGTGCTGCAGCTCGTCGGCCTGTCGGAGAAGTTCGACGCCTATCCGGACCAGCTGTCCGGCGGCCAGCAGCAGCGCGTGGCGATCGCCCGCTCGCTTGCCATGCGGCCGAAGGTGATGCTCTTCGACGAAGTGACTTCCGCGCTCGATCCGGAGCTGACCGAGGAGGTGCTGCTGGTCATGGAGCGGCTGGCGCGCGACGGCATGACGATGATCCTCGTCACCCACGAGATGGCCTTTGCCCGCCGTGTCGCGACCCAGACCATCTTCATGCACAAGGGCACGATCTGGGAGCAGGGGCCCTCGAGGGAGTTGTTCGCCGATCCGCAAACGCCGGAGCTGCGCCAGTTCGTGAAGGCCGATGTGAAGTAGAGGCTTGACGAGGGGCGAGCCGCCGGTACAGCGCGGCCCGTCCCTTCAATGATCTCAGGACATGATCAGCCCGCCGTCGACATTGATCGTCTGGCCGGTGATGTAAGCTGCGTCGTCGCTGGCGAGGAAGGTCACGAGGCCGGCGACGTCCTCGCCGGAGCCCGGCCGTTTCATCGGTATGCCCTCGACCCATTCCTTCATCAGTTCGCCGGGGCCGTAATTGCCGAGCAGCTTGCCCCAGGCCTGGTCGTTATAGGCCCACATATCGGTCTCGATGATGCCGGGGCAGAAGGCGTTGACGGTAATGCCCTCGGTGGCGACTTCCTTGGCCAGGCTCTGCGTGATGCCGACGACGCCCATCTTCGAGGCGGCGTAGTGCGGCGTATAGATGAAGCCGTCGCGGGCCTGGCCGGAAGCTGTGTTGATGATGCGGCCGCCGCGACGATGCTTGCGCATGCGCGCGATCGCTTCCTGCGCGCAGAGGAACACGCCCTTCGTGTTGACGGCCATCACCTTGTCCCAGTCCGCTTCGGCCAGATTTTCGACGCGCGATATGGTGATGACGCCGGCATTCTGGATGGAGACGTCGACGCCGCCGAATTCACGTTCGGCGGCGTCGAACAAGGCAACGACACTGGCCTTGTCAGTGACGTCGCCGACGAAGGAGGCCGCCCGGCCGCCGTCGCGCCTGATCTCCTCAGCCACGGCATGGACCGTCTCCTCATTCGCCGAGACGACCACGCTCGCGCCTTCGCGGGCGAACCGCCTTGCGATGGCTGCGCCGATCCCGCGGCTTGCGCCGGTGATGACCACGGTCTTGTTTTCGAAACGGCTCATGAGGGCTCCTCCCTTTCGATCTCTCGGATTTGTGGATGCGGCACGGCAGATGCCGCATCGTTCGCCAACGGCTGTTATCCCGTTCCGTCGGTGTCGTTACGCGCTCATGTGCCGGATGCCGCCGACAGGATGGCGGCGAAATCGGAGGCCTTGAGCGAGGCGCCGCCGACCAGTGCCCCGTCAACGCCCGCAATCGAAAAGATCGAGCCGGCATTGGAAGGCTTCACCGAGCCGCCATAGAGCAGGCGAATGCCGGTTGCCTCGCTGCCGAAGCGGCTGGAGAGCGCGGCGCGCAGGGCGGCATGCACCTCGGCGATCTCCTCGTTCGTCGGGACCCGTCCGCTTCCGATCGCCCATACCGGCTCGTAGGCGACCGTCGTGTTGGCCGCGCTGGCGCCCTCGGGAATGGAGGTTCGCAGCTGTTCTTCGACAACCGCAAGCGTAGTGCCGCCGGCTCTTTCTCCTTCGGTTTCGCCGACGCATATGATGGCGTTCAGCCCGGCGCGGCGGGCCGCCAGCGCCTTGGCCGCGACCGTCCGGCTGGTCTCGCCATGGTCGACACGGCGCTCGGAATGGCCGAGGATCACATAGGCGGCGCCGAGATCGGCGAGCATTTCCGCCGAGATGTCGCCGGTATGCGCGCCGGACGTGTTCGCATGGCAATCCTGCGCCCCGATGCGCAGCCTGGTTCCTCTGGTGGCGGAGACGGCGCGGTCGATCAGCGTCGCGGGAGGGCAAAGGACCGCATCGGCCTTGGCGTCCTCGGCGGCGGCGGCAATCGCCGAGACCTCGAGCAGATCCGCGAGCGTCCCGTTCATCTTCCAGTTTCCGGCAATCAGCTTTTTCGACATCGGGATCACCAGCAGCAGAAACCGCCGTCGACGAGCAGGTCGACGCCCGTGACGAAGCTTGCGGCATCCGAGAGCAGGAACACGGCGGGGCCGACCATCTCGTCGACATTCGCCATGCGCTGCATCGGCGTCTGCTCTTCGAAGAGCTTCGTCTGATGCACCATCTCCGGCCGCGTGTTCATCGGGGTGGCCGTGTAGCCGGGCGAGATCGTGTTGACGCGGATACCGCGCCCGACCCATTCCATCGCCATGGATTTCGACATGTGGATCACGCCGGCCTTGGAGGCGTTGTAGTGGCACTGGTTGAGGCCGCGATTGACGATGACGCCGGACATGGAGGCGATGTTGACGATGGAGCCCTTGCCGTGCTTGAGCATGGCGCGCGCTTCCGCCTGGCAGGACAGGAACACGCCCTTGAGGTTGATGTCCATCAGCGTCTGGTACTGATCCTCCTCCATCTCCTCCGCCGGATTGGCATTGGCGATGCCGGCGGCGTTGACCGCCAGCGACAGGGCGCCGAGCTCGGCTTCCGTCCGCGCGACCGCCTCGGCAAGCGATGCCTTGTTCGTCACATCGGCCGCGATCTGGATCGAGCGGCGCCCAGCCTGGCGCACGAATTCCGCTGTGTTGGAGAGGCCGTCATCATTCCGGCGGTCCAGCAGCGCCACGTCGGCGCCGCATTGGGCAAGGCCGGTCGCGATGCGCTGTCCGATGCCGCTGCCGGCGCCCGTGACAAGCGCCACCTGGCCTGCGAGGTCGAAAAGCTTGGGAGCATTCAGAGTGATGGCGGGCATCGCTCTTCCTTTCTTCATTCGTTCTTCAGATTGTTGCCAATTCCATGACGGAGACGTCGTTTGCCTGGTCGCGCTCCAGAATGCCCGCCTGCTTGCCTTGCGCAAGCACGAGAATCCGGTTGGAAACGCCGAGGACTTCCTCGAGGTCGGAGCTGACGACGATGACGGCGACACCGCGCTTGGCGAGGTCGACGATGATGTCGTAGATGCCGGCGCGGGCGCCGACATCGATGCCGCGCGTCGGCTCGTCGAGGATAACCACCTTCGGATCGCGCATGAGCCATTTGGCGATGACGATCTTCTGCTGATTGCCGCCGGAAAGATCCGATGCCGGCTGCTCGCCGCGCCCCTTGATGCCGAAGGTCGCGATCGCCTTCTTCGCGAAGTCGCGTTTCATCGCCGGCGTGATCCAGCGCCGGCCGAAGCGGTCGAGATTGGCGTAGACGAGATTCTCGCCGATGCGGTGGCTGACGACAATGCCCTGGAGCTTGCGATCCTCGGGAACCATGACGATGCCCTTGGCGATCGCATCCGCCGGACTGCGCAGGGCGAGCCGTTCTCCGTTGAGGCGGACCGTGCCCGATTTCAGCGGATCGGCGCCGGAAATCGCCCGCACCAGCTCGGTGCGTCCGGCGCCGACGAGCCCGGCAATGCCGAGGATTTCACCGGCGCGGACCTTGAAGTTCACGTCCGAGAAGGAGGCGTCGGCGGCCGTCAGCCCCTCGACTTCCAGAACCGGCTGTTCCCGCGGCGTCGGCAATGTCGGGAACATCCTGTCGAGCGAGCGTCCGACCATGCTTTCGACGATGGTGCGCACCGGCGTTGCGCTGTCGGCGAATTCCTGCACCCGTTCGCCGTCGCGCAAGACGATGATGCGGTCGGTGATCTGTTTGATCTCCTCCATCCGGTGCGAAATGTAGACGATGCCGACGCCTTCGGAGCGCAGCTTGCGGACCTGCTCGAAGAGCGCTTCGGTTTCCGCGCCGCCGAGCGCGGCGGTGGGTTCGTCGAGGATCAGCAATTTCGCATTGAGCGCCAAGGCCTTGGCGATCTCGATCAATTGCTGGTTCGCCGTGGAAAGCCCCGCGACTTTCCTTGTCGCGGGTATGTGCAGATTCAGGCGGGACAGCTGCTCTTGGGCGCGCTTGACCATCTGTTTGCGATCGATCCTTCCGTTCTTCATCGGCCAGCGGCCGATGAAGACGTTTTCGGCGATGGTCAGCTCTGGCAGGAGCTGAAGCTCCTGGTGGATCAGCACCACGCCCTTGTCGATCGCTTCCCGCGGGGAGGCGGGGGCATAGGGCTGCCCCTGCCATGTCATTGTGCCATCCGAAGGAGTGCGCGATCCGGCGATGATGCCCGACAGGGTCGACTTGCCGGCGCCGTTTTCCCCGAGGAGGGCGACAACCTCTCCGGGGTAGACGTCGAGGCTGACGTTCTTCAGGACCTCAAGAGGCCCATAGCGCTTCGAGATGCCTCGAAGAGAAAGAACCGGTTCCGTCATATCACCACTCCTTGGCCGCAAATCATGGATGGTTGGCGATGAAGCCTTCGACATTGTCCTTGGTGGTCAGCGTCGCATCCATGAGCTGGACCGGCGCGACCTTCTCGCCGCCGACGATCTTGACGGCCATGTCGACGGCCGCGCGGCCCATCTTCTGTGTCTGCTGCGTCGCGGTCACGTCGAAGACGCCGTTCTTCAGCGCTTCGAGAGCGGCGGTATCGCCGTCGAAACCGCCAACGACGATCTTCTGGGAGGGATTGGCGACCTTGATGGCCTGGGCGGCACCCAGCGCCAGGCCGTCGGCCTGGGCAAAGACGATCGAGATATCAGGCTTTGCCTGCAGCATGTTCTGCATGATCTGGAAGCCTTCGTCCTGGCTCCACATGTTGGACCATTGCTCGGCGACGATCTTCACGCCCGGATTGGCCTTGACGGCTTCCATGCAGCCCTTGGTGCGGTCGACTTCCGGCGTCGTGCCCTTCTGGCCGTGGATGATAACCATGCTGCCCTTGCCGCCGGCCTTTTCGATGATGTGCTTGCAAACGGCGTTTGCCGAGGCGACGGAATCGGTGGCGAGGAAGGTGTCGCCCGGAGCGCCGTCGGCGTTGCGGTCGACGTTGATGACCGGCACCTCCGCCTGATGGGCGAGTTTCACCGGAATCGATGCCGCAGCAGCGCCCGCCGGAATGTAGATCAGCGCATCGATGTTCTGGGTGAGAAGATCCTGGATCTGGTTCACCTGCGTCGGGCCATCTCCCTTCGCGTCCACGGTCACGACGGTGATGCCGCGCGACTTCGCCTCGGCTTCGACAGCCTGTTTGATCTGGTTGAAGAAGTTCGCCTGAAGGTTGGCGACGGCGAGGCCGAGCTTCTTGACCTCCTTGGCCTGCACCGGTCCCAGGGATAAAGCGAGGGCCGCGGCCGAAGCCAGCAGAATACGGGAAAATTTCATCAGTTCCTCCTTGGTTTTGACTTTACCCCTGGGTGTGTCCTCCGCCCACGGGCCTTTGATCCGCTCCGATTGTTGGGAGAGGAATTCCAAAAATGCGCGGCCGGCCAGCCGCGCGGAATCATGCTTTCTTGCGGCGGAGCGTCTCGGCGCCGACGGCGAGGACGATGACCACGCCGATGATGACCTGCTGCAGGAAAGGCGAAACATTCAGCAAGTTCAGACCATTGCGCAGCACGCCGATGATGAGGACGCCGATCAGCGTGCCGCCGATGCCGCCGGCGCCACCCGAAAGCGAGGTCCCGCCGATGACGACGGCCGCGATGGTGTCGAGTTCGTAGCCGAAACCGCTGGAGGGCTGCACCGCATCGAGGCGCGCGGCCAGAACGATCCCGGCGAGCCCCGCAAGCAAGGCGCAGACTACATAGACGCCGATGGTGACCAGCGGCACATGGATGCCGGCGAGACGGGCAACCTCCGGGTTGCCGCCGACGGCATAGAGCATGCGGCCTTCCGAGCGATATTGCAGGAAGATCCAGGCGATCACGGCGATGACGAGCATCAGGAACACGGTGGCCGTCAGCACGCCGAAGTGACGGTCGATCGCCAGCATCGTGAACCAGTCCGGAAAGCCGACGATCTGCTGGCCGTCGGTGATCATGTTGGCGACGCCGCGCGCGACGGACATCATCGCAAGCGTCGCGATGAAGGCCGGCACGCGGAAGCTGGTGACCATCACGCCGACGATCAGGCCGCTCAGCGCCGAGGCGAGGAGAGCCAGCGGTATGGCGATCCCCATCGGCAGCCCGGCGACATTCGCGACCCAGCCCATGATCATCATCGACAGGGCAAGCACCGATCCGACCGACAGATCGATGCCGCCGATGAGGATGACGAAGGTCATGCCGACCGACATGATGCCGAGGACGGTGATCTGGTCGAGGATGTTCAATGCGTTGCGAGTCGAAAGGAAGGTGTCTGTCGCAATGCTCAGAAACACGCAGAGCAACAGCAACCCAATTAACGGACCCGTCGCTCCGCTGAGTCTTGCGAGCGATATCCTGGATTGCCGGGCCTGCTCGTGAACGCCTAGTGCGGACATTGTTCCTCCCACCTATTCGCTTGCTGCGCGGTTCAATCTTCAACTAAGAATAAATATTCACTAGTGTTGAAAAATTCATTAGCGACTGAGCCTGCCCCTGTCAATAGGTGATATGCTGTTGTGAACGAGGGGTCCGATGACTAAAATTCGCAAAACAGGCTTGACTAGGGTCGCGATTGTGCAAAAATATCTAGCAATGAATATTTATGCACAAAGGAAACGCTATGCAGTGGAAGGAACTTGAGCGCATCGCGCGTCAGATACGTCTGCGCGATCTGGAGGCGGTCTATGCGGCGGGCGCGGGGCATATCGGTGGGGAGATGTCGGCCATCGACATCCTGACGGCGCTCTATTTCCGTGTCCTCAAGGTCTATCCGGAGCAGGCCAGGCATCCAGAGCGGGACCGCTTCATTCTCTCGAAGGGCCACACCGCCTGCGCGCTCTACATCACGCTGGCAAAGCGTGGCTTCTTTCCCGAGGATGAAATCGCCACCTTCCTGCAACCGCATTCGCGGCTGAACGGCCATCCGAACTGCAACAAGGTTCCCGGTGTCGAGACCAATACCGGCCCGCTCGGCCATGGCCTGCCGGTTGCCGTCGGTGTCGCCAAGGCAGGCAAGCTTATCTCCGCCGCCTACCATACCTACGTGATGACCGGTGACGGTGAGATGCAGGAGGGATCCAACTGGGAGGCCATCATGGCGGCCTCGCAGTTCGGGCTGAACAACCTGACGCTCATCATCGACCACAATCGTTTCCAGCAGGGCGCCGCTCTCGCCGACACCAACAATGTCGCGCCGCTGCGGCCGAAGCTCGAGGCTTTCGGCTGGGAGGTCACCGAGATCAACGGCAACGCAATGGCCGAGATCGTCCCCGCGCTCGAGCATCGCGGCGCGCGGCCCCATTGCATCGTTGCCCATACCAACAAGGGTCAGGGCATCTCGTTCATGCAGGATCGGGTCGACTGGCATCACAAGGTGCCGAACAAGGAGCAATATGAACAGGCAGTCGCCGAACTGTCGGAGGCACTTTAATGGACGCGACCAACGTGAATACCAATCTGCACGACTGCCGCGATGCCTTCGCCGCGACCCTGGAGAAGATGGCATCGGCCGATGAGGCGATCGTTGCCGTCTGCAATGATTCCGTCGGTTCCTCGAAGCTCGGCGGCTTCAAGTCGAAGTTTCCGGAGCGGCTGATCAATGTCGGCATTGCCGAGCAGAACATGGTCGGCGTCGGCGCCGGGCTTGCCAATGGCGGCCGCATCCCCTTCGTCTGCGGCGCGTCCTGCTTCCTGACCGGCCGCGCTCTGGAGCAGATCAAAGCCGACATTTCCTACTCGAATGCCAACGTCAAGCTGATCGGCATTTCGTCGGGCATGGCTTACGGTGAACTCGGCCCGACCCATCATTCCATCGAGGATTTCGCCTGGACGCGGGTGCTGCCGAATCTGCCCGTCATTGCGCCATGCGACCGCATCGAGACCGCGGCGGCCGTCGAATGGGCAGCCAGCTATGCCGGTCCCTGCTTCCTTCGCCTGTCGCGCGTCGGCGTTCCCGACCTGCTGCCGGAGGGTCATAAATTCGTGCCCGGTCGCGCCAACCTCCTGCGGGACGGCGGCGACGTGACGCTGATCGCCAACGGCACGCTGACGCATCGCATGGTGAAGGCGGCGGAGATATTGGCAAGCCAGGGCGTCGAGGCGCGCGTGCTCAACATGGCGACCGTGCGCCCGATCGACGAAGCCGCCATCATCGCGGCGGCGAAGGAAACCGGTGCCATCCTCACGGCTGAAGAGCATTCGATCTATGGCGGCCTTGGTTCGGCCGTTGCCGAGGTGGTGGTTGACAATTTGCCGGTTCCGATGAAGCGCTTGGGCGTTCCTGGCATCTACGCGCCGACGGGCTCCGCCGAATTTCTGCTGGATGAGTTTGGTATGGCTCCGAATGCCATCGCAGCGGCGGCGCTCGCGCTCATCAAACGCAAGTGAGCAAAGGCCGTAACTGCTTCGGGGCGATCGTCACGCCCTGGTATTCGTTCGGAGGAGACATGCATGCGCGCCATTCTGGCTATCGACCAGGGCACCACCAATTCGAAAGCTATTCTGGTCTCGGAGAATGGTGAGCTGATGTCGCGCGGCGCATCGCCCGTCGGTATCAGCTATCCGCAGCCGGGCTGGGTCGAGCAGGACCCCAACCGGGTTTGGCAGTCCGTTTGCGAGGCCGTGCGCCTCTGTGTCGAAGCCGCGCCGGCGGCGACCATCGAGGCTGTGGCCGTTTCCAACCAGCGCGAATCCGTGACGGTCTGGGATGGTGAAACGGGTGAGGCGCTCGGGCCTGTCGTCAGCTGGCAGTGCCGCCGCACGGCGCCCGACTGCGCAAGGCTGATCGAGCGTGGTCATTCGCACCGGGTCGAGCAGATCACCGGCCTGCCGATCGATCCGATGTTTCCGGGGTCGAAGGTCAAATGGCTGCTCGATCGTGCCCCGAAAGGGCGATCGATCCGCATCGGCACGGTGGATAGCTGGCTGATCCACCGTCTGACGGGCGGCAAGCGGCATGTCTGCGATGCCTCAAACGCCGCGCGAAGCCAGCTTTTCGATCTGAGTTCGCAGCAGTGGAGCGATGAGCTCTGCGATTTGTTCGGCGTCGGCAGGGAGGTCCTGCCCGAGGTACTCGACAGTTCCGCGCATTTCGGATCGACCATCGGGTTACCGGGCGTGCCTGACGGAACGCCGATCCGTGCCGCCATAGGCGACAGCCATGCCGCGCTGTTCGGACATGGCGCCTACAAGGCCGGCGATGGAAAGGTGACATTCGGGACGGGATCGTCGGTCATGACGACGCTGCCGCATTTCATCGCTCCGAGCAACGGCATCACCACCACCGTCGCCTGGCGCATCGCCGGCAATCCGACATTCGCCTTCGAAGGAAACATCCTCGTCTCCGCCGCCAGCCTGCCTTGGATGACCGAGGTGCTGGGACTGTCCGATGTCGCCGAGCTGATCGAGCTGGCGTCGACCGCGGAATGCGGCGGTCCGGGTTTCGTGCCGGCCTTCGTCGGTCTCGGCGCGCCCTACTGGAATTCCGATGCGCGCGCCCTGTTTTCGCAGATCAGCTTCAACACCACCCGTGCGCAGATGGCGAGAGCGGTGACGGATTCGATCGCGTTTCAGGTGCATGATGTCTTTGCGGCGATGCAGAGCCAGAATGGCGGGACGATCGGCGCGCTTTATGTCGATGGCGGTCCGAGCCGGAATACCTTCCTGATGCAATGCGTCGCCGATCTCCTCCAGCACCCCGTCATCCAATGCGAGGCGCCGGAGGCATCGGCTCTGGGGGCAGCCTATCTGGCGGGCCTGTCGCTCGGCCTATGGGCGGATCTGGACGCCATCGCGCGCCTGCCGCGCAGCAATACGCTCATAAGACCGCAGGCGAATGACGCGCCGGAAAGACTTAAAACGTGGAGCGACGCTATTGCCCGCTCGACGTTCGGCCCATCGCCCGCTAATGGTGAATAAAAATTCACCGCTGGGGCAAGCATGGGACGCATCAACGAACTTCGCCTGATTTCACGCGTCGCGCAGATGTACCATATCGAACATAGGCGGCAGGCCGATATCGCCAAGCATTTGCGGCTGTCGCAGGCGACCGTCTCACGCATGCTCAAGCGCGCGGAAGCCGAGGATATCGTTCGCACCACCGTCATCCCTCCGGCGGGCACCTATGCGGAGATGGAAGGCGCGCTTCGCGAGCGTTTCAATCTGCCCGAGGCCATCGTCGTCGAATGTTCGGAGGATCGCGACGGCGCGATCATGGCGCGCATCGGCGAGGCGGCGGCGCATCTTCTCGAAGTGACGCTGGCGCCGGGCGAAATCATCGGCGTCTCGAGCTGGAGCCAGACCATCTTCAAGACGGTGGAAAACATTCATCCCCAGAAGAGCGCGCAGGCGAAATATGTCGTGCAGACGCTCGGCGGAATGGGCGACCCGTCGGTGCAGACGCATGCGACGCAATTGACGACGAGATTGGCCCGGCTGACCGGAGCGGAGCCGAAGCTTCTGCCGGTGCAGGGCGTGACAAGCTCGCGCGAGGCGAGGCTTCTGATGATGGCCGATCCCTTCGTGCGCGAGACCGTCGATCTCTTCGGCTCGATCAGCCTTGCCATCGTCGGGATCGGCGCGGTCGAACCGTCGGAGCTGCTCGCACGCTCCGGCAATATCTTTTCCTCGCGAGAGCTCGCCGACCTGGCCGAGGCGGGGGCGGTCGGCGATATTTCGCTTCGCTTCTTCGATCAAAAGGGCAAGACCGTGAAGACGCCGCTCGACGAGCGCGTCATCGGGATTTCGCTGGACGAACTGGCCAGGGTCGATCGTGTCGTGGCACTCGCCGGCGGCGAGAAGAAGACGGCGGCGATCGCCGGTGCGCTCCGTATCGGCGTCATCGATACGCTCGTGACCGACAAGTTCACCGCACAGCGCCTGATCGATCTGGCGGCAGCCTGATCGCGCCCGCTCCGACCGAAAAAATTGTTTCTGCCGTCATCGTGTCGTCGCGCGGATATGCCCCATATCCTTGTTTCCCTCCGCAGCTCGGTCTTGTGCGGGGAGCAATGGGATTGTCAGGCGGCTATCGCGGCTGCCTTCTTCACGAGGAAAGAACCATGGCAAGACGCCTGATCGATATTTCCGTTTCGATCGACAACGACACGCTGGCAGACCCGCCGCAGATGCGCCCGGAGATCACTTACAAGGACCATAAGAGAGGTGCCGCCGAGATGGCCACCGTCTTCGCCGGCCTGCGCCCGGAAGACCTTCCGGATGGCGAGGGCTGGGCGATGGAGGATGTCAGGCTCACCACGCACAACGGAACCCATCTCGACGCGCCCTGGCATTTCCATTCCACCATGGACGGCGGCAAGCGTGCGCTGACCATCGACGAGATCCCGCTCGACTGGTGCATGCGGCCTGCCGTCAAGCTGGATTTCCGCCATCTGCCGGACGGGCACATCGTCTCCGCCGGCGAGGTGGAGGCCGAGCTGGAGCGTATCGGGCACCGCCTGGAGCCGCTCGACATCGTTCTCGTCAACACGGCGGCCGGAGCTGCCTATGGCAAGCCGGATTACCTCGCCCGTGGCTGCGGCATCGGGCGTGAAGCGACGCTCTTTCTGCTGGAAAGAGGCGTGCGCGTGACGGGCACCGACGCCTGGAGCTGGGATGCGCCGTTTCCGCATACGATGCGGCGTTTTTCCGAAACCGGAGATGCCGCGATCATCTGGGAAGGCCACAAGGCCGGCCGCGATATCGGCTATTGCCATCTGGAGAAGCTCGCCAATCTGGAAGAGCTGCCGGCGACCGGCTTCACCGTCTCCTGCTTTCCAGTGAAGATCGCCGGGGCCTCGGCGGGCTGGACGCGCGCGGTTGCCATTCTCGAGGATTGACCGGCCGAGGAAAGGACATCCGCGCGTCGATCGCGGATGTCCGACGCATCCAAGCCTGTCTCCGGAATATAGGATACAGAGCCTTTCGCTAAATCCGGCAGGACAAGCTAACTCTAATCGCTATTGGCGTCTTTCTTCAGCACAGCACCGGCTATTACCGTATTTCTACCGTTCGTTTTGGCACTGTACAGCGCCGCATCGGCAGTTTCGAGAATGATGTCCCTGGTTGACGGCATGGTCGAGGCATAAGGGCCGATAGCGGTGGCAATGCCAATACTTACCGTTATGGTTCCCAGCGGGCTTGCCTTATGCGACCGATTCAGCGTTGCGACATTCAAACGGATGCGTTCGGCAACGGCGCGCGCACCGTAAGCGTCGGTATTCGAAAGAACGGCCGCGAATTCCTCTCCCCCGTAGCGAAATGCCGTATCGCTGGGTCTTAGAAGGCTCTGTTTAATTGCGTAGGCGACGTCCGCCAAACACTGATCCCCCATCATATGCCCATACTGATCGTTGTAATGCTTGAAAAAATCGACATCAATCAGCAAGACTGAAAGGGCGGAATTGTCGTCGTGAAGCCGCGTGATTTCATCCACCAAAGTCTTGTCAAAGTGGCGTCTGTTGAACAGGCCTGTCAGGTGATCGCGGACAGCCAACTCTTCGAGGTGTCTGTTGGCTTGGGCAAGCCTTTCGTGAAGAAGTTTGCTTTCGGTGGCGTCGGTATGAGCAACTGAAATTGCTATGGTCTTGCCAACAGTATCCCGGATAGGTGTAACCGAGACGATATAGGTTCTGCCTCTTATACGCAATTCATGCTCGGGAACCGTACCTCCTGCGTCGAAGATGCGAAAATCACGGATGACATTCTGCCCTCCTTCTTCGTGAAGGTCAGCTACTTTCACGCCGATGAGGTTGGAGATCGGCCGACCTGCCAGAATGGCATGCCTCTCATTGACCGCGAGCAGCCTCCCGTCGCGATTGATCACGCAGAGCGCGACCGGAGCGGTAGCATATACAGTATCCAGATAGGCGGGGCGCGATTCCAGTGCCAACAAGCCCGTCGGAGTAATATCGCGATATGCTCCGCGATATGCCGAGAACGACCCGAATTCGTCAAAAATACATGCACCACTAATTTCAACAATAGCTATAGTGTCGTCAGGTCTCGAGTAGCGGCCGACCACGCCAAAGAACGGCTTTGCAATGGCCCGCGCCGCGGATAGAATCTCCGTCACCCGTATTGAATCTTCAATATGCATGCCGTCCAGCAACGATCTGCCAATCATTTCCATGGATTGGAAACCAAGTAGTTCTGCTATCTGTGGAGACGTTGAGATGTGGCGAAGATCGGCATCGATCTCCCAAGGCAGGCTGGAGTTTCCCTTCGAGCCCTTTTTCAATTCAAGATCGTCAAGTCTGGCAGTCATCTGCGAGAGAACGGCGTCTTCCCTGCCTTCTTCTAAGGCTCGTGAACGAAACTCAGGAACGTAGCTCCCTTTTTTTAGAACGATTTCCAAAGGGTCGCTGCAGCCTGTACCCTGATAGTATTTGCCAAGGGCCGCGCGAAGTCTTGTCGCGGTTGTGCGAACGATAGGATCGATGGAGCTATCGAACGACGGCGGTTTTCCAAATACCTCAAGTCCAATTGAGTAGGATTTGATCCTGTCAGATCGCCCCTGCAAAGTCTCGTGGACAACGTAGGAGAGAAATTTTCCAAGACGCTCAGATCGACGAAACTGTTCCGAATCCAAAATTTTCTGCAGGAGGTATAGAATCTGTTCGTGGCTACTATTGCGGTGGGAGTGCGGTTCAATCATCCAAAGCCCTTGATTTTCGCAACCAAATCCTCTGGCGAGGTGTTCGAGGGCGTTCCAAGGAGGCGTCTATAACGCTGTTGTCGTCGCAAGATTTGATGTGGCTGTATCGGCAGATCAAAACTGTCAGAACCGCTTTCAGGTGCATAGGCCTCAACCATGATCAAGCCTGAACAAGCTATCACACGGACATATAGCATTCACATTGAATTAGGCTAATCTAATTCGATCGCGGTTTAAAGATGAACCAAACGCTACATGCAGTGCGTAACAGTATCGGATAATGGACGATACGGTTTGTTACCTTATCTCTCCCTCTTTTTCGCTTTCTATTGAGTCATTCTTGATGTGTTACGGAGGAGGAGAGGTCATATAATTAGTATAAAATAATATTGTAATTAACTGATATTTCGAAATCCGAAGCATGTGTTGGATATAGATGAAGTCCATCACACTAGATGAGCAAATCGGGATTGCCCCATTCAAATGTTTGCCGCTTGTCTGCTTCTTTCTCAGAGAAGGGACCTGAATGTATGTCAAAAAACAGCAACTCTATGGCTGCGGCACAACTGCTACAGGTTCTGGCAAACGACAAGAGGCTTGAAATTCTTCGGATCGTTTCACAAAACGAAATTTCAGTGTCAGTACTTTCGAATAAAATAAACCTAAGTCAATCTTCGGTATCACAGCATCTGTCGAAATTAAGGATGCAAAATTTAGTTGAGACGCGCAAGGTGTCTCAAAATGTATATTACTCATGCTCGGATGAAAGAGTATATATCATGCTTGCATGCCTAGATTATATTTTTGAAAAATCTGGAAATCAGTGATTGCTTCTAAATAAGAGTTTATTTGTGAGGGTTCTGGCGTTTTTATACAGGTGCGTAATTTTCTTGATGAATATCTATACAGATCGCAATGCTATCGATACTCGATAGGTATTTATATTTCGATGTTTATGTAACTCGCCGAAGAAAATTAAAAGGTTAAAGAAAGAGAATATCGCGTGAGGGATGGTGGCATGAAGAATGCATATCGTCATTCGAGTGCTGGTCGCCGATATATTTGAATTGACTTCTTTTGCTGAAATGAGGAACAATTGTTCCACTGGTGTGGAAAGAGCTGCAGCTTGTCGAAAACACTGTCGCCACATTGGTTTTACAGTTGGTTTTCTTCTAGCATGGAAAGTGAGATTCCCCTGTCGGGCAAAAGTAGATTGATTTCAGACGCGCACCCAACCCCGCTTGAATTTGAATATGCGACTGAATGTGGGCAGGAACCAAGTGTTGCGTCCGCTGCTCTACTGGAACTCCTCCACTCCCCCTCATGTCTGGTTAATGCGGACGGAAGTGTTACGCATCTCAACGTTGCGTGGCGTCGGCATGTTGGCATAATGGACGGGGGGTGCGATTTCATATCCTGGGTGCAATTGATCTACGCTGAAGATCGATACGCCGCATTGTCCCATTTCCAACGGGCAATAGCGATGCGGGAGCGGATGGATTTTGAATGTCGGCTTCAGGATTGCCGTGGAGAAGCACACTGGTTTCTTCTCAGCTTGCAGCCCCTTGGCGGGATGCAGTCCGATCAGAGCGGTTTGCTGTGTTTAGCCACGGATATTGATAGGTTAAAGCGCAAGGAGCTTGATCTCGAAAGGCGTGCCTCGGTTCAAACCGACATGCTCAATATCAGCGTGGACTGCATCAAGCTTATTTCTCCTGACGGCACGCTGCTGCACATGAATAGAGCGGGTTGCGACGCACTTGGTGTCCCGGAAAATTCCCTGTTCGGTATGCCTTGGCTGGCGCTCTTGCCCGAAGACGTAAGGGTGGCGGGAGAGAAGGCTATTGCTTCCGCTCGTGCAGGTACATTTGCTCGTTTTCCCGGTCGCAGCGTGCTTCCAGAGGGGGAAGTTCAATACTGGGATAACATGCTGACACCGATCATGAATGGCGGGGCCGCGCCGACGGCCATCCTATGTGTATCCCGTGAAGTTACCGCCGAGCGCGAAGCGCTGGAAACACTGCAAGCCAATGAGGAGCGACTGGCAATCGCGGTAGCGGTCGGTGGTCTCGGTATCTGGGACTATGACATACGGCGTGATGAGTTGCATTGCGACGAAGCTTGGTATCGGATCATGGGGCGAGATCCAAGCTGCCCTATCCGGTCAATCGCTGAGTTTCGATCATTTATCCATCCGGACGACGTGGATAGGGCCACGGAAGTCGAACGGACAGCCGGCGACCTTACGGCTTCAAAACGTGACTACGCTATCGTGTTCAGAATTATCCATCCAAACGGAGATATACGGTGGGTGAGGTCGGCCGCCTACCTGCAACATGTGTCGGGAGCGCCAACCCGTGCTGTCGGCTTTGTCGTGGACATTACCGATGTATGGCACCGTGAACTGGCTCTACGGGACGCAAATCGAGTGCTTGAAGAGGAAAAAACAGTGCTTGTGCGTCAAAGCATAGAGGATCCGCTGACCGGTATCGCTAACCGACGTGGCTTGGATCGCGAACTCGCCCGTATATGCAGTGAGCCTGATTTCAAGGAGGAGGCGATCTGCATTGGTATGATAGATGTAGATCACTTCAAGGCCTATAATGACCGCTACGGTCATCTGGCCGGAGATGCAGCTCTTCGCAATATCGCGTCAGCATTGCAGTCCGTCGCCAGGCAATCGGATACCGTCGCCCGCTACGGAGGAGAGGAATTTGCATTCATTATGATGGGAGTGAGAGATCCGGTGCCGATTCTGGATCGCTTTATTGCAATTGTCGCAGAGCTAGCCATCGTTCATGCAGATTCACCCACCGGCCACCTTACCATCAGCTGTGGCTGTGTTGTCTTTACGTCTCTGGACAAGCTTTCGCCTGCGTTGCTTCTGAAGAGGAGCGATGAGCTTCTCTATGAAGCAAAGGCGGCGGGCCGAAATTGTCATGTTGTCCGTGTCAATTCGGCATAGGTAACAAGATAGCAATCCGAGTCGGCCGAACAGGGAAAGTGAGCGATTTTTCGCCCGGAATTGCGTGAAAACAACGGGATAGAGCAGTTGCCGATTCCGCGAAACGCAAACCAGTCTACGGTCTTCGCGATGGTGGAACGCTTCCCCTATCGCTGGGCAATTCGGACAATCCGAGCCCATCGGCCATGCGGATCAGGTCGGCCAGCGAGCTGGCGTGCATCTTGCGCATTGCCTGGCCGCGATGGACCTTCACGGTGATTTCGCTCAGCCCGAGTTCGGCGGCGACCTGCTTGTTGAGGCGACCCTGCGCCACCAATGCCATCACCTCGCGCTCGCGCGCGGTCAGCGTCGAAAAGCGCGCCTGGAGGTCGGCATCCGCCTCTTCCTGCCGCAGCCGGATGCGATCCTTTTCCAGCGCCTGCCGGATGGCGTCGAGAAGATCCTGCTCGCGGAAGGGCTTGAGGAGGAATTCCACCGCACCGGCCTTCATCGCGCGTACCGACATCGGCACGTCGCCATGGCCGGTCAGGAAGATGATTGGGAGCGGGTTCCCGCTCTTTGCCAGATCGTCCTGAAAATCGAGCCCGCTCGCATCCGGCATCCGGACGTCGAGCACGAGGCAGGCCGGACCGAAGGAACGCCTATGCGCCAGGAAGTCCCGAGGGGATGCGAAGCTGCCGACATCGTAGCCGACGGAACGCAGCAGACTGTCGAGCCCGTCGCGGACGGATGGGTCGTCGTCGACGACGTAAATGGTTGGCTTCCATTCCGCCATGGTCATCTCTTCATCCGCATTTCCGACGGCAGGATGAAACCGAACACCGCGCCGTGAGGGAAATTGGGCGCCATGTAGACCCGACCGCCATGGGCCTCGATGATGGATCGGCTGATGGTCAATCCCATGCCCATTCCACCCGGTTTGGTCGTGTAGAAGGCGGCGAAAATCTCGCCGGAGCTGGCGGCCGGCGGGCCGATGCCGGTGTCGCGCACGCTCACCGTGATCTTTCTGGCATCGGTCGCGGCGCTGACCAGCAGCGCGCGCTTTTCCGCATCGACCCCGCCCATGGCCTCGATCGCATTGATGACGAAGTTCAGGACCACCTGCTGGAGCTGCACGCGATCGCCCGTCACCGGCGGTAGGTCGCCGGCAAGCTCGGTGCGCAGGTGGATATGGTTGGCGCGGATCTCGTTGCGCAGCAGCGCCAGCGCTTCGGTGATCACGCTCGTCATGTCGATCCGGTCCTGCGGCGGGGAAGCATGGGCAACGAGGCTGCGGACGCGGCCGATCACCTCGCCCGCCCGCTCGGCATCCTTGACGATCCTGCCGAGAGCCTGGCGCGCTTCCTGCTCGTCGGCGGGCGATGCCGAGAGCCAGCGCAGCGCCGCATTGCCGTTGGCGGCAATCGCCGTGATCGGCTGGCTGACTTCATGGGCGATGGATGTGCCGAGTTCGCCAACGATCATGATGCGCGACATGCGGGCGAGTTCGGATTGGGCTTGCCTTGCCCCGGCCTCGATGGTCTCGATCCTGATGGCGAGATAGGTGGTGGCGCCGATCGCCAGCAGGCTGAGAGCGCCATTCACCATGCCGGATTCGGTATCCCCATGCCGCGTCAGCAGGTAGCTGATGATTGTGAGGGCCGCGCAGACGATGCCGACGGCAAATACCGCTTGCTGGCGGCCGGAGCGCACCGAGATCAGGATCACCGCGACATAAAGCACGGCAAAGGCAATCTCCAGGTCGGTCACGGTGTCGGCAAGGAAGATCAGGGCGGAGAGCAGCGCAATGCCGAGCCACAACAGCGGCGCTTCGGTCAGATATTGCAGAAATTCGCGCCTCATCCGGCCCTTGCCCTTCCACACGAATCCGCCGCACGGATCGCGGCAGGGTGCACGATCGCGCGACGGCTGGCAATGCCGCCGCCGCGCGGATCGATCGCGGCGGGGTGCATGACCGATCCCGAATGCGGTTGTCTCAGCTCGGGTTCTCCAAGGTGAAGAGATCGGCATTCTCATCATAGGCGAAATACTCGGCATAGCGGGCCCAGTTGGTCACGGCTTTCAGCGTCGTGCCGGCGTAATCCTCCGACATGTAGTCTTCCAACTCATCACGGAATCGGCGGGCCGGCGCGCGATGGGTCGGCCGCTCGTCGAGGACACGGCGGATATGGGCGGCAAGCGGCACATAGGTCGCCAGATGCTGCTCGAACAGCCGCTTGCGCTCGTCGACGTCGCTGTCGAAGAAGCGCAGGCCCGGCGCCGTCAGCCGGATATCGCCCCCCTCCAGATCGGCGAAGCGCAGCAGTTGCAGCGTTTCGGCGACCGGGAAGAGATCGTCGATATCGAGATGAAGATGCGCTGCAAGCGGCGGCAGGTCGGCATGTCCGCGATAGGGCTCGGCGGCGACCGTTTCGATCAGGCCGGACATCAGATTGGTCGAGACGCGCGGCAGGGCCATGGCGATGCCGGTGCCGGGGAACAGTCCGTCGCGCGTGGGTGTGCCCGTCCGCGCCGTCATCCGCGCATAGATGTCCTCGACCAGCATCCGGAAGGCAGGGTCGAGCCGGTTGCGCGGCTGCGGCAGGTCGACGCGGATTTCGGCGATGACACGGCCGGGATTCGAGCCGAAGATCAGGATGCGGTCGCACATCAGCACCGCCTCCTCGATATTGTGCGTCACCATCAGGATCGACTCGATCGGCATCCGGCCCTCGCACCAAAGATCGAGAAGATCGGTGCGCAGCGTCTCCGCCGTCAGCACGTCGAGCGCGGAGAAGGGTTCGTCCATCAGAAGCACCTTCGGGCGCACGACGAGAGCGCGGGCAAGGCCGACGCGCTGGCGCATGCCGCCCGAAAGCTCCTTCGGATAGGCGCTTTCGAAACCGTCGAGGCCGATGAGGTCGATGGCGGCCAATGCCCGCTTGCGGCGTTCGGCGGGTGCCACACCCTGTGCCTCCAGCCCAAGTTCGACATTCTGCAGGACGCTGAGCCAGGGGAAGAGCGCGAAGCTCTGGAAGACGACGGAGACGCCGGCATTGGGACCGGTCACCGGCTTGCCGTCGAAGCGGATATCGCCCTTGCTCGGCCGGATGAGGCCGGCGATTGCCCGCAGCAGCGTCGACTTGCCGGAGCCGGAGCGTCCGAGCAGGCCGACGATCTCGGCCGGGCGCAGTTCCAGGTCGACATTGTCGAGCACGACGAGCGATCCGGCCGCGCCCTTGTCGTAGATCTGGCAGACCTGCTTGACCGATACCAGGGATGCGCTTTCGGCGGCCCCGGCCTTCTTGATGAGAGTGATGGCTTCCATGTTCGTTACTCCGGATGGAATGATCAGTTGAGGCGCAGGCGGCGTTCGGCGAAAACGTAGAGCGGGCGCCACAGGGTTCTGTTCAAGAGGGTGACGAAGAGCGACATGACGGCGATGCCGAGGACGACGCGCGGATAGTCGCCGGCCTCCGTGGCCCTGGCGATGTAGGCGCCGAGGCCGAAGGCTTCGAGCTTGGTGTTGCCCCAGTTCACGATCTCGGCGACGATGCTGGCGTTCCATGAGCCGCCCGATGCCGTCAGCGCTCCGGTGACGTAGTAGGGGAATATCCCCGGCAGTATGGCGCGCCGCCACCAGGTCCAGGAGCGGAGCTGATAAACGGAGCAGGCTTCCTTCAAGTCCGTCGGAAAGGCGCTCGCGCCGGCGATGACGTTGAAGAGGATGTACCATTGCGTACCGAGTACCATCAGCGGCGAAAGCCAGATGTTGGGACTTGCGCCGGTCGCCACGATCGCGATGACGGCGAAGGGAAAGAGCACGTTGGCCGGAAAGGCTGCCAGGAACTGCGCGACCGGCTGCACGCGCTCGGCGACGGCCGGCCTGAGGCCGATCCAGACGCCCAGCGGAACCCAGATCAGGCTTGCGACGGCGATCAGGACGATGACACGCAGCAGCGTGACGAGCCCGCCGCTGAAGGCCTCCCAGGCATCGCTCCAGCCGAGGCTCCGGCTCATGAAGGCGAAGGCTGTCCAGATGCCCCAGGCGCCGACCATGGTGATAAGGCCGAGCCAGGCATAGTCGAGCATCCGCGTTGCCGCGCCGCGTTCGCGTGGCTTGACTGCCATGGATCGGGTGCCCGGCAGGCGGATCAGCAGCAGGCGATGCCATACCCAGGAGACCGGCTGCATCAGGCGCTTGAGAAGATGCGTGCGCTGGACGAGCGAATAGACCCAGGAGCGGGGCTTGGCCTGCCCGGCCGTCTGTTCGAAACGGAACTTGTCGGCCCAGGTCACGACCGGCCGGAAGAGCAGCTGGTCGTAAAGCACAATGACGATACCCATGGCGAGCACGGCCCAGGCGACAGCGGCGAAATCCTGCTTGTCGATGGCGACCGCGAGCCAAGAGCCGAGGCCCGGAAGCTGCACCGTCGTATTGCCGACGGTGATCGCTTCGGAGGCGACGACGAAAAACCAGCCGCCGGACATCGACATCATCGTGTTCCAGATGAGGCCGGGAGCGGCGAAGGGGGCCTCCAGCCGCCAGAAGCGTTGCCAGCTGGAAAGGCCGAAGCCGCGGCTGACCTCGTCCAGATCGCGCGGCACGGTGCGCAGCGACTGGTAGAAGGAGAAGGCCATGTTCCAGGCCTGGCTGGTGAAGATCGCGAAGATCGATGCGCATTCGGCTCCAAGCTGGTTGCCGGGGAAGATGCCCATGAAGAAGGTTACGGTGAAGGTGAGGAAACCCAGCACCGGCACGGACTGCAGGATGTCGAGCGCCGGGATGATCACCATCTCCGCCCGACGGCTCTTGGCGGCCAGCGTCGCGACCGCGAAGGTGAAGACGAGCGAGGCGACGATGGCGGCGAACATCCGCAGCGTCGTGCGCAGCGCATATTCCGGCAGATAGGCCGGATCGAGCGAGATGGGGGTGCTCGCCAGGCCCGCCAGCGGCGCCCGCATTTCGGCCGCGCCATGCAGCGCCAATACGGCGAGAGCGGCGACGAAGGCAAAGGCGATGAGATCATAGCCGTTCGGCAGGATGCGGGTGCCGGCCAGTTCGGCGACGGCGCGGTGGCCGGGGCGATCATTGGAAAGAAAGACCATGGGAGACCTCATGGAAGGTTCGGAAGGCTCGATGTCATGTCCTTCGATCTCGTGGAGATCACCGAGCATGACATCTGGCGATTGCGGCGATGGGATGCGGAAAAGATTACGCCGCCCGGCGGCAAGTTCGGCCGTGACTGCCATCTTCCTCGGACATCCCCTGAGGTTCCGTGGTCCAGCGGCATTCCCTTTTTCCTGTGCGGGGATTGGTGTGCCAGACCGCGACGAGTACGGGGCGCTGGATGCGGCCCGCAATCGGAGCCTTGGCCGGCAGTGCGCGGACGATGGGAAGAGCGGTGGCCGACGCGCGTCGGCGGAAAAGAAGGATGTTGTTCACGGTTCACCTCCTCGGCCCACCATCGGCGGGTCCGTGGGCGAACCGGACAGGCTATGCCCGGCCGGCGCTCGCCCGGGCGGTTGCGCCGGGAGCGGTCCAGATTGTTGCGATGACCATCCGGCCGCGGCCTGACGCCGCAACCGGACAGCGACTAGGGTAGCTGTCCATTGGTGTCTTGATCTGTTGTTTCGACAGGCTTCGCGGCGCTCGCTGCGAAGACATGGCCGTATTGTCACGAGGGGGATGAGGGGTCAATCAGGCGTTGGTGCACTGCAGCTATACCTTGGTATAGGCAATGGTTCCGTCAATCGGAACAGGCCCGCCGGGATACCTTGGCACCCCGGCTTCACAATGGAAGCCTCCCCCGACCGGTTTGAGGAAGGCGCGTGACCGTTAGTACACGACGACGCCGCGGATGCTCTCACCCTTGTGCATCAGATCGAAGCCCTTGTTGATGTCTTCGAGCGGCATGGTGTGGGTGATCATCGAGTCGATCTGGATCTTGCCCTGCATGTACCAGTCGACGATCTTCGGCACGTCGGTGCGCCCGCGCGCGCCGCCGAAGGCCGTGCCCATCCAGTTGCGGCCGGTCACCAGCTGGAACGGCCGGGTGGAAATCTCCTGGCCGGCGCCGGCAACGCCGATGATGACCGACTTGCCCCAGCCGCGATGCGAGGCCTCCAGCGCCTGGCGCATCACCTTGGTGTTGCCGGTGCAGTCGAACGTATAGTCGGCGCCGCCGATCAGGTCGCCATTGCGCTTGGTCAGATTGACGAGATAGGGCACGATATCGTCGCCGACCTCCTTCGGGTTGACGAAATGCGTCATGCCGAACTTCTCGCCCCAGGCCTTGCGGTCCGGATTGATGTCGACGCCGATGATCATGTCGGCGCCGGCAAGGCGCAGGCCCTGCAGCACGTTGAGGCCGATGCCGCCGAGACCGAAGACGATCGCCGTCGAGCCGATCTCCACCTTGGCGGTGTTGATGACGGCGCCGATGCCGGTGGTGACGCCGCAGCCGATGTAGCAGACCTTGTCGAAGGGGGCGTCGGGATTGATCTTGGCGAGCGCGATCTCCGGCAGCACGGTGAAGTTGGCGAAGGTCGAGCAGCCCATATAGTGGTGGATCTTGTCCTTGCCGATCGAGAAGCGCGAGGTGCCGTCGGGCATGACGCCCTGGCCCTGGGTCGAACGGATCGCGGTGCACAGATTGGTCTTGCGCGAGGTGCAGGAATAGCATTCGCGGCATTCGGGCGTGTAGAGCGGGATGACGTGGTCGCCCTTCTTCACCGAGGTGACGCCGGGACCGACATCGACGACGATGCCGGCGCCCTCATGGCCGAGGATGGCGGGGAACAGGCCTTCCGGATCGGCACCCGACAGCGTGAAGTCGTCGGTGTGGCAGATGCCGGTCGCCTTGACCTCGATCAGCACTTCGCCGGCCTTCGGCCCCTCGAGCTGAACCGTCATCACTTCCAGCGGCTTGCCGGCCTGAACAGCTACTGCGGCGCGTACGTCCATGGGTATTCCTCCAGATGATTGGATATTGATAGTTTTCCGGTGGGTCAGCCGGCGGTTTTGGCCCAGAGATTGCGGGCCTCTTGCATCAGAAGCAGGGATTCTTCCCACCGGTCGGTCGAATCCTCGCCGTCGCGGCCGGTGATCGCATAGGGTTTGGGGCCGAGCTCGCAGGTGAATGCCAGGGTATCGCCGGCTCCGGCGCGCTTGCGCCAGCTGCGGAAACCGTAATCCCACCAGCCGAGAAACAGATCGAGCCAGGGCCGATGATGCGGAAAGGAAATCTCGATCTGCACCTGCTCGCGCGAGGCGACCCGGCCGTGGAAGGCCCAGGAGCCGTCGAGAATCCGATGGATGAGGGCGTGATTTTCGTCGGAGACCGGCCAGGCGAATTCCCGTCCGACGAGGAAGTGCGAGACATCGCCCAGCAGCCGCAAGCCTGGCAGGCGGTCGAGCAGGTCGAGGGTGAAGAAGAGGTCGGTGGTCATCCGGTCGCGATGGGTCTCGATATAGACGTCGACGCCGGCCTCTTCGCCGAGCCGTTGCCAGCCTTCGAGCAGGGGAAGACAGTCTTCCAGCCGGCGCAGCCTGACGTCGGGCTGCAGGCAGATGTGATGCACATTGCATTCGGCGGCGATATCGAGCACCGGCTTCAAATCATCGACGGTCTTTGGGAAACATTGTCCTTCCGCCTGGAGGCCGTGCTGCTTGAGCAGTCTTGCGAGCCGGCGTACATAATCGCGGTCGTACCAATGCGCGCTGACGCCGTCGAAACCGGCGGCGGCGATCTTCCCCACATTGTCCTCGAGGCTGAGTTCCGGATATTTGGCGCTGCGCCGCTCCATGGCCCAGAGCGACTGGAATATCAGTATGTTCTGCATGGTGCCTCCCTGCCATCGGGCCGCACAGATCACGGATTTCCAGCCTTTGCCAGAGGCCGCGTTGATGGGTTTTGATCATGACGGCATTTCGTTGCAAGGCTGATGTTCCTGCGCGTCCGCCGCCGCCGTCCGTGACGGTTTTTCATCAAAATACCCTCGGACGCGGAATGGCTCTGCCGCTTAACTCTCAGCAGGCGGCCGCTTGGGCCGCCGTTTCCTGGGAGGAGAACATGCTGAAATTTCTAAGCGCAAGCGCCTTGGCGCTGGTGTTGTCGTCGCAGGCCCATGCCGCCGATCGTATCGGCGTCTCGATGGGCTATCTGACGACCAATTTCCAGACCCTGATCGCCAATGGCATGCAGGATTATGCCAAGTCGCAGGGCGTGGAACTGCAGGTCGAGGACGCGGCCAACGACGTCAACAAGCAGGTGGATCAGGTGCGCAACTTCGCGGCAAGCGGCCTGTCGGCCATCATCGTCGATCCGGTGGATTCCGATGGAACGCCGGCGATGAGCAAGATCGCCGAAGAGGCGGGCATTCCGTTGATCTATGTCAATATCCAGCCGACCGATCTGTCGACGCTTGGCAAGAAGCAGGCCTTCGTCGGATCGAACGAGACCGAATCCGGCACGCTGCAGACCCAGGAAGTCTGTCGCATGCTCGGCGGAAAGGGCCAGATCGTCATCATGATCGGCGATCTCAGCAGCCAGGCCGCGCGACAGAGGACACAGGACGTGCACGACGTCCTGAAGACCGAGGCCTGCAGCGGCTTGAAGGTGGTGCGCGAGCAGGTCGGAAACTGGAGCCGCGTCGACGGTTCGGATCTGGTATCGAACTGGCTGACCTCCGGCGTCGCTTTCGATGCCGTGATCGCCAACAATGACGAGATGGCGCTCGGCGCGATCGCCGCGATCAAGAATGCGGGCGGCTCGACGGACAAGACGATCGTCTCCGGAATCGACGCCACGCCCGACGCGCTGCAGGCGATGAAGGCGGGCGATCTCAAGGTCACCGTGTTTCAGGACGCCAAGGCGCAGGGTAGGGGAGCGATCGATACGGCCCTGAAGGCCATCAAGGGCGGCACGATCGACCGGGAGGTCTGGATTCCCTTCAAGCTCGTGACGCCGAAGAACATGGCGGAGTTCGAGCACCTCAATTGATGCCGCTCGCCAGCCGAAATTACGGGGGAGGCCATCGGCCTCCCTTTTCGTTTGCGTGGCACCGTCCTGTGCCGGTGCCCCCGGCCGGGTTCTTTGTCGCCGTGAGTAATTTTCATCAATTCTTTGCTGTCGTTTACCGAGCCAGTCGCTGAGACTGCTTCCAGAATTTCATTCATCGGGAGACGACATCATGGACGACACGCTCTACGGGTCGCGCGACAAGCGCGGAGACTGGAGACCTAACAAGCTCATTCAATATCCTCCGGTCTTCATCTGGCCTGCTAAGCCGCTTGCCTTCCTGAAATGGTTCTTCGGATATCCGGGCTATCTGATGCCGTGGAACGTGCTCTATGCCGTCATCGGCACGCTGTTGTGGCTCTATGCGACGCCTTCGATGGAGGTGATGAAGACGCTCTCCCCCGGCTGGATCGCCTATATCCTTGCCCGCAACGCCGCGCTCGTCTTCCTGTTCTTCGGCGCCTTCCATCTGCGTCTCTACATGCAGAAGAAGCAGGGCACGAGCTTCAAATACAACGGCAAATGGCCGTCGAAGGACAATTCGGCGTTCCTCTTCGGCAACCAGACCGTCGACAATGTCATCTGGACATTCGCAAGTGCGGTGCCGCTCTGGACGGCATTCGAGGTGCTCACCCTGTGGGCCTTCGCCAACGGCATCATTCCCTATGTCGATTTCGCCGAGCATCCGCTCTATTGCGCTGTCGTCATGCTGCTGATCCCGGCTTTCCGTGACCTGCATTTCTATCTGGTGCATCGCCTGATCCACTGGCCGCCGCTCTATCATGCCGTCCACAAGCTGCATCATAACAACGTCAACCCCGGTCCCTGGTCGGGGCTTGCGATGCATCCCATCGAGCATCTCCTTTATTTCTCGGGCGTGCTCATCCACTGGATCGTGCCGTCAAATCCCGTCCATGCGCTGTTCCATCTGACGCATGCAGCACTTGCGCCGGCGCCGGGTCATGCGGGCTTCGACAAGATCGTCATCGCCGACGAAGCCGCCATCGACACACATGCCTATGACCACTACCTCCATCACAAGTTCTTCGAGTGCAATTATGCCGACGGCGTCATTCCGCTCGACAAGTGGTTCGGCACCTTCCACGACGGCTCGAGGGAGGCGGAGGACCGTATGAACAAGCGCTTCATGGAGCGGGCGAAGAAGCAGGCGGAAAAACAGGCGCGGCGTTCGCAGGCCTCCGGCTGAGGTCCCGGCCACAATCCCAAGCCGAGCCCAAGACTGTGCCGCCCCTTGCCGGGCGGCACGCCGATCTCCTCCTGCCTCCCGCCTTGGCGGCTGTCGATGGCAGGTCATGCCGGAGCCTGTGGCCCCTCTATCGCAGGCTCCGGTCTTCTTTGCTCAGGCCGTTGCGGAAAATTGTCCGATATTCTCGCCGGTATAGGTGAGAAACGGAACCGGATCCTGGCTGACCGGGACGTCGATGATCCCCATTCTGTGCAGGACCGTATCCAGCGCGCGCCGCGCCTGGGTTTCCGGCGCCTGGTCGAGAACCAGCGTCAGCAGGCCAGATGAGATGAAGCCGCGGGTTTCGTCGTTGAGTTCGTGCGCGATCCAGACGAGTTCGCCGCGCTGCCTTTCCCGATAGCGCTGCAATGCCGATCCGACACCCAGATTGGCGCCGCCGGCATTGTAGACCCCGACGACGCCCGTTTCCCGGCGCAATGCTTCCGTCATCATCTCGGCGGAGCGGACATCTTCATCCAGCCCGAATATGACCTCCGAAAACAGATGGGCCGGGTTGTGGTTGGCGGCGAGATAGTCGGAGAAGCCGCGGATGCGCTCCTTGTGGATCTGATAGGCCCAGCTATGACAGACCGCCACGATGCGCCCGGCCGTGTGCGCGAGCATCCGGGACATGTAGAAGCCGGCCGTCCGGCCTGCCGCATAATTGTCGATGCCGACGAAGACATTGTCCTTGCCGGCCGTGTAGGAGACGATCTGCACAACCTCGATGCCGGTGCTGCGGGCACGACGCAGGCTCTCCCGGATTTTCGGATGATCGACGGCGACCACGATCAGCGCGTGCCGCCGGATCGCCGTATTGGCGATGTGGGCGGCGAATTTTTCCGGATCGTTCTCGTCCACGAAGGTCCGGTTCACGGTGATCGAGCTGTCGAGCGAGGCGGCGATGCGCTCGAAGGCGCGGTTGAGCCGGGAGAAGAACGGCGTCTCCGGCCGGACCATCACGACCTCGATGCGCAGCGTGCCGCGATAGAGGTTCGGAATCAGTCCCTTGTAGCCCAGCCGCTTTGCGGCGAGCACCACCTTCTCGGCTGTCTGCGGCCTCACGCTGCCGCGCTCGTTGAGCACGCGTTCGACAGTGGCAAGGCCAACACCGGCTGCCTGCGCAATATCGACCAAACGGGTTTTCTTCATTCCGCTCCTCCTGATGAAAAATGATCATAATCGAACTGGAAAGTGAAGGGGTGCATCACGCATGGTCGATCTTAGCTGGGGAGGAAAAACCGAATGCGATCAAGGCGCAGGGCCGGGGCTTTCCTCCTGAAGGACAATCATGAGGAGATAAGAAATGACGACATGGATCGACGCCTGTAAAGCCACCGATATCGACCAGGAGGATGTCGTCCGCTTCGACCACGAAGGACGGACTTTCGCCATCTACCGCAGTCCCGATGATGAATATTTCGCGACCGACGGGCTGTGTACGCACGAAAAGATTCATCTGGCCGACGGTCTGGTGATGGACGACACCATCGAATGCCCCAAGCACAACGGGCGCTTCAGCTACAAGACCGGCGAGGCACGCGGAGCACCCGTCTGCATCAATCTCAAGACCTATCCCGTCAGGGTGGATAACGGCCGCGTCATGATCGGGCTTGGAGCATGAGCGGCGAGGCAGGCATTGTCATCGTCGGCGCCGGCGAATGCGGCGCGCGGGCGGCCGTCACGCTTAGGGAAAGCGGTTATGCCGGTCCCGTCACCCTGATCGGGGACGAGATCCATCTCCCCTATGAGCGGCCGCCTTTGTCCAAGCAGGTGTTGCTGGCCGAGACGACGGAAGCACCGCCGGCGGTTCTGAGCGAGGCCGGTTTGCGCGAGCGCGCGATCCAGCACCTGGCCGGGGTTCCGGTAACGGCCGCCGATTCCGCCTCCAAGCAGGTCGTTCTGGCGGATGGCCGGGCCTTGCCTTACGACAAATTGCTGCTGGCGACGGGGGCGATGCCCCGGCGATTGCCGAACGTGCCGGCCAGCCCGCGCATTCTTTATCTGCGAACGATCGGCGATGCGCTTGCGCTTCGCCCATGGATCGCCGCCGGGATGCATGTGGCGGTGCTGGGCGGTGGGTTCATCGGACTGGAAGTCGCGGCGTCGGCCCGCAGCCGTGGCGCGCGGGTCACGGTCATCGAGGCGCAGGAGCGCATTCTGAAGCGCGGTGTGCCGGACGCCGTCGCCGAGACCGTGCTGTCCGTGCATCAGGGCAACGGCGTTCTGGTGGCATGCGGCGTCTCCGTGTCCGGCATCGACGCCGACGAGCATGGTGTCGGCATTCGGCTCGGGGACGGAACGCAGGTAACGGCCGATATTCTCGTCGTCGGCATCGGCGCCCAGCCGTGCATCGATCTTGCCGAGCAGGCGGGTCTTGCGCTCGACAACGGCATCGCCGTCAATGAACGGCTGGAGACCTCGGTGAAGGACATTTATGCCGCCGGCGACTGCTGCTCGTTTCCGCATCCCCTGTATGGCGGCCGCCGGCTACGGTTGGAGGCATGGCGCAATGCGCAGGATCAGGCGATCATCGCTGCCGCCAACATGATGGGCGCGACGCGCGGCTATGAATCCGTACCCTATTTCTGGTCGGATCAGTTCGATCACACCTTGCAGATCGTCGGACTGGTGGACGAGGGGCGTTCGGTAGTTCGGCGAGAGCTTGGAGATGGCGCGTTCATCCTCTTTCATCTTGACGACGGCGGAAGGCTGGTCGCGGCGAGCGGCATCGGCGTGGGCAACAGGATCGCCAGGGATATGAAGCTGAGCGAGATGCTGATCGCCAAGCGGGTCGCGCCGTCCTGCGAGGCGCTTGCCGCGGATGCGAATTTGAAGACTCTGCTGCCGAGAGCGGCCTAGCCGTGGGCCGGGTCGCTCCACGGAAGTGGTTTGTATGAGATTGTAGAAGGCTGGTCGCCTCCCACATTTCGTTACACTTCCGCGCAATCGGGACATATGCGGGATACTTGGCGGCGGCCTTATGCGGGCAATGACTGCCTGGCGGTCATTGTGCTCCATCGGAGCGTCAGCATCACCCGTTTCAAAGGAACCGACATCATGACCCAGACCGACAAGGTACTCTACACTGGCAAGACCCACACCATCGGTGGACGCGAGGGCGCAGCGCGCAGTTCGGACGGACGCCTGGACATCAAGCTTTCTCCTCCCGGCAGCGCCGGCACCGGCACCAATCCGGAACAGCTCTTTGCTGCCGGCTGGTCGGCTTGCTTCGAGGGTGCGATGGGACATGCCGCCCGCAAGCTGAAGATTGCCGTGCCGAGCGATACGGCTGTCGATGCCGAGGTGGACCTGTGCCTTGTCGACGGCGCCTATTTCCTGCAGGCACGCCTCAATGTCAGCCTGCCGGGCCTGGAGCGCGACGTTGCGCAGACGCTGGTGGAGGCCGCGCATCAGACCTGCCCCTATTCGAAGGCCACGCGCGGCAATATCGATGTCATCATCAATCTGGTCTGAGCCGGAGTTTCCAACTTCACGAGAAAGAGGCCGGCAAGGGCGATCAGGGCTCGTCCTTGCCGGCGTCGACGAGGGTGTCGCCAAGGGCGGCGATGGCCTTTTGCAGGATCTGGAATTTCTCTTCCGTTTGCGTCTATCGGCACAATCGCGGCTGGAAGATCGATGGCGCTCTCCATCGGTGGCTTGAAGACGGTCAGGCGCCCATCCATTTAAGATGTAGAACAACAGCATATGGCGGCCGGGCTTGTTTGCAGCCGGCCTGCCGGCGGCAGCGGCGATGGCGCGGCTGCTCGAGGGTCAAGCGATGGGCTTTATGGACAAGGCTGTGGTGCCGGCCGAAGACGGTGCACTGATAGATGCATATTCCCAATCCATAGCGAGCGCGGTGGACATGGTCGGACCGGCCGTCAGTCGCATCGAGCGCGTCGGCGGCAGGGGCGGACATGGTTCCGGCTTCGCCATATCGCCGGATGGGTTGATCGTCACGAACAATCATGTGGTCGACGACGCCAGGCTCGTTCGCATCACCACGCCGGACGGTTTCGTTACCGAGGGCCGGGTTCTCGGGCGCGACGTCGATACCGACATCGCCCTTATCCGCGCGAATTCCGGCGTCGGAGCCTGGGCGCGGCTCGGCGATTCCAAGCGGCTGCGCAGGGGGCATATCGCGATTGCCATCGGCAATCCCCTCGGTTTCGAGTGGACAGTGACCGCAGGTATCATCTCGGCGCTCGGCCGTTCGATGCGCTCTGCAAGCGGCCGTCTGATGGACGATGTCATCCAGACCGACGCCGCGCTCAATCCGGGCAATTCCGGCGGGCCGCTGGTTTCTTCGAACGGCGAGGTCATTGGCGTCAATACGGCCGTTATCCAGGGTGCGCAGAGCATCGCTTTCGCGGTCGCCTCCAACACGGCGAATGTCGTGGTCTCGGAAATCCTGCGTTATGGCCACGTCCGGCGCGCCTTCATCGGCATCGCCGGCGATACGATCGAACTGCCCCGCAAGGTCGCGCTGGAGGCAGGCACCGGCCAGGCGACGTCGGTGCGCGTCAGGCGGGTCGAGCCTGGCGGTCCGGCCGAACGTGGCGGCTTGAAGGACGGCGACTATATTCTGGCGATCGACGGAACGCCCGTCGGCGGCGTCGATGATATCGTCCGATTGATGAGCGGCGAGCGGATCGGTCGGGATACCGAACTCCTTGTCTTTTCCGTCGCCGGCAGGCTCGAAAGGCGAACGGTGCTGCCGGTCGCCCGATCTTAGGTCTCATCGGCCTGCGCGGATGGGTCGGGTAAGTTGGCGCGTGCGGCGACGCTCGTCGTTCTTGCCTTCGTCGCACTCAACGGATGGATGACGTAGCCGGGCGTCTCGCCCAGCACCGTAGCCTTGCTCCTGAGCGCCCCGCCTGGTTTTCCTGGGCTCAACCACCTCGTTCTTCGAAGACCTTGCGGACGACGGGAGCTGCCGACATGGCATTCGGCCAGCCGGCATAAGAGGCCAGATGCGTTATCAAGCTGGCGATTTCCGGCTTCGTCGGGCCGTTGTTCGTTCCGATGAACGAGACTGATGAATGAATACCTGGGCCATTTGGCAGGATGGTATCGCTGCCGCTCGCGCATCTCTGGCTTGAAAGTAATGCAGAAATGCATTACAATCATGTTTTCCGAAGAGAGGAGGTTGCCATGACGACACTGACCGTGACGGTACGAGGGCAGGTTACCTTCCGCAAGGAAGTGTTGCAGCATCTGGGTATCCAGCCGGGTGAGAAAATCGAATTGAATCTGCTGCCGGATGGCAAGGCGGAGCTGACTGCCGTTCGGCTAAAAGGCTCGTTTCGGAACCTGCATGGTTTCTTGAAAGGAAAGACGAACGGTCGGATCCTGACCGTTGAAGAAATCGACGATGCCATTGCGGAGGCGGGCGCAGCGGCTGGGGCCGACAAGCCGTGAAAGTGACGGCTGATACCAATGTGCTGCTCCGAGCCTATGTTGCGGACGATGCGAAACAGGCGAGTGCTGCCGTCGAGTTGCTGGCCGAAGCGGAACTCGTCGCCGTAAGTCTGCAATCCCTCTGTGAGTTTAGCTGGGTTTTGGCACGTCAGTATCAAACCGCGCGAGAAGATATCGCCGCGGCGATCCGTGCATTACTCGGTATTGAAAATGTTGTCGTCAACCGGCCGGCCGTGGAGGCGGGCTTGGCCGTTCTTGATGCGGGCGGCGATTTTGCCGATGGCGTGATTGCCTATGATGGAAACTGGCTCGGCGGAGAAATCTTCGTTTCCTTCGACAGAAGAGCTGTGAAGCTGCTTTCCGAGCAGGGACGTCCGGCACGCTTGTTGTCCTGAATTCCCGGCGGCGCCTGTTCTGAATAGCCATCGCCATCGGCCGGCGGATCACCACCTCAATGGCGAACGGTAAGACCGGATGATCTCCGGCTCAGTCCACCAAAAAAATCGCATGGCATGTCGAAATCGGGTGGGTTTGAACGTCATTAGACCATAGTCGGTGCGGCGTCCGCCGCGCGGACGTTGGTTTACGGACATGGGAGCTGAGCGGCTATGAGCATTTCCTATCGTTGGGTCATCGTTGGCGCCGGTGCCTTGATGACGTGTGTCGCGCTTGGCGCCATGTTTTCGCTGGCGATTTTTCAAGTGCCGATCGCGGCGGCGACCAATTGGTCGCATGCGGGCATTGCCAGCGCGATGACGCTCAATTTTCTGGTCATGGGTCTCGGCGGCTTCCTGTGGGGTGCGGCGAGCGACCGCTTCGGCCCCCGCATCGTCGTCCTCATCGGAGCAGTGCTTTTGGGGCTCGCGCTCGTGCTTGCCAGCCGGGCGGCATCGCTGCTGCAATTTCAATTGACCTACGGCATCCTCGTCGGGCTTGCGGCCAGCGCATTTTTCGCGCCGATGATCGCGGCCACGACAGCCTGGTTCGACGAGCATCGCAGCCTCGCGGTTTCGCTGGTGTCCGCCGGCATGGGGGTGGCGCCGATGACGGTTTCGCCCTTCGCCCGCTGGCTGATTTCCGCCTATGACTGGCAGACGGCCATGATGCTGATCGGCGTGCTTGCCTGGATATTGCTGGTGCCGGCGGCACTTCTGGTGCGGCAACCGCTCGAGGCGGCGGAAGGATCGACGGTCGATCAGTCGGCTGATGGCGCCGATATTCCGCTGGGTCGGATATTCCGCTCGCCGCAATTCCTCGTGCTCGGCGGAACCTTCTTTGCCTGTTGCGCGGCGCATTCCGGGCCGATCTTCCACATGGTGAGCTATGCCACGATCTGCGGCGTGGCGCCGATGGCGGCGGTCAGCATCTATAGCGTCGAGGGCCTCGCCGGGCTCGGCGGCCGGATTCTATACGGCACGCTGGCGGATCGGCTCGGGGTCAAGCCGGTTCTTGTCGCGGGATTGCTGGTGCAGGCCGCGGCGCTGGCGACCTATCTCCTCGTCAGCCGGCTTGGCGAATTCTACGCGCTCGCGGTCGTCTTCGGCAGTGCCTATGGTGGGATCATGCCGCTCTACGCCGTCTTGGCGCGCGAATATTTCGGCCCGCGCGTCATCGGCACGGTGTTCGGCGCGGCGACGATGCTGTCGAGCATCGGTATGGCCTTCGGTCCGCTGATCGGCGGCTGGATCTTCGACACCTTCGCCAACTATTCGTGGCTCTTCATCGGGTCGGCGATGGTCGGGCTCGGGGCGGCGGCGATCGCGCTTGCCTTCCCGCCATTGCGGCGTCTGCGGCTCCAGCCGGCATGATCATGCGCTCCAGAGACAGGAAAGCGGGGCCGCATAGAGCCGGTCGCTAAAGGGCAGGATCTTGTCTCCATCGTAGAGAACAAGCCCGATCCGAAAGTCATCGCCGGCTACATGCCGGATCTTTCGCAGGCCCTTGAAGTCCGGATCGGTGACCGTGGCCCCGCCTTGATCTCGATACCGGCGATGGCACCGCTATTGTCTTCGAGAACGATATCCACTTCGTCCAATCCGGATTTCAAGCGCGTCCAATTCGGAAAGTCTTGAGCAGCCGGCGTTGATTTTCAGTGGTTCGCACGGGATTTTATCGGTGGACCTTAGACTCAGTTTTCTGGCACCGACAGGGTGACAACCGGTTACGCCAAAAGCGAACGAACCGCCCGTCATGACTGCTTTTCCGCCCCTTACACACAATTTTAATCAATGGAGGCAAGTTGCAGCCATTGCATTTTTCAATTTTTCGCCAACACTTCCGTGCGTATCGGATGCACGACCTCCTGGGAGGAAACTGGAGGGCATCCGTCGGCGCCGGTTTCCCGCGCCACGCTGGCCGGGATTTCCTGCGCAATAGGACTGTTGGGGGGATATGATGCGGGCTTTGCCGCCATGCCCTGGGTGCAATTGGGAGGATTGAAAATGGCAACCACGTCCGTGGCCGAGACATCTGATCGAGGTATGACCAGGGAAGAGAAGAAGGTGATCTTTGCATCTTCGCTCGGAACTGTGTTCGAATGGTATGATTTCTATCTCTATGGGTCTCTGGCAGCCTTTATCGGCGCGACCTTCTTCAGCGATTATCCGGAGGCGACCCGCAATATTTTCGCGCTGCTGGCTTTCGCGGCGGGCTTCCTTGTCCGGCCGTTCGGCGCGCTGGTCTTCGGACGGATCGGCGATCTCGTCGGCCGCAAATATACCTTCCTCGTCACCATCCTGATCATGGGTCTGTCGACCTTCCTCGTGGGTATTCTGCCCGGCTCGGCGAGCTGGGGCATTGTCGCCCCGATCATCCTGATCGCGCTGCGCATGCTGCAGGGCCTGGCGCTCGGCGGCGAATACGGCGGCGCGGCGACCTATGTCGCCGAGCACGCGCCCAACAATCGGCGCGGCTTTTATACGTCCTGGATCCAGACGACGGCAACGCTCGGGCTTTTCCTGTCGCTCATCGTCATCCTGGTGGTGCAGAACTGGGTCGGCAAGGAGGCTTTCGCGACATGGGGCTGGCGCATCCCCTTCATCCTCTCCTTCGTTCTCCTCGGCATTTCCGTCTGGATTCGGCTCTCTCTCAGTGAATCGCCGACCTTCAAGAAGATGAAGGAGGAGGGCAAGGGCTCGAAGGCACCGCTGTCGGAGGCCTTCGGGCAGTGGAAGAATGCCAAGATCGCCCTTCTCGCCCTTTTCGGCCTCACTGCCGGTCAGGCCGTGGTTTGGTATGCGGGCCAGTTCTATTCGCTGTTCTTCCTGCAAAACGTGCTGAAGGTCGATGGCCAGTCGGTCAACATCATGATCGCCATCGCGCTTCTGATCGGCAGCGGCTTCTTCGTGTTCTTCGGCTGGCTCTCCGACAAGATCGGCCGCAAGCCGATCATCATGGCCGGGCTTGCGTTGGCGATCCTGACCTACTTCCCGCTGTTTAAGGCATTGACCTATGCAGCCAATCCGGCTCTGGCCCAGGCGGAACAGACCGTCCGCGCCACCGTCACCGCCGCCCCCGGCGATTGCACGTTCCAGTTCAACCCCGTGGGAACGGCGAAGTTCAACACGTCCTGCGATATCGCCACCTCGTTCCTGGCGAAGAGCTCGGTGCCCTATGAAATCGTCGACGGCCCGGCCGGCCAGCCGGCAACGGTCAAGGTCGGCGATGCGACGGTCCAGTCCTATGATGCGGTCGCCGCCGGCGCGGGTGCCGCGGCAAAGAGCGCCGTCTTCACGCATGATCTCAACCTTGCCCTGCAGAAGGCGGGCTTCCCGCTGGCGCGCGATGCGGCCAAGGTGCCGGATGTCAAGCTCGACGCCTTCATTGCGGCCAATCCCGAGCTCGGCCTGAATGCGGCGACGGTCAGGGCTGGTGACAAGACCGTTACGCCGGTGGCCGATCTCGTCAAGGCGAAGCTCCTGACCGCCGATCAGGCGGCAGGAGCGACGGAAATGCCGGTCTATACGGTGCCGAATGGCGGGGCGTTCAAGATGGTCGCCGATCCCTCGGCGATCAACTGGCCGCTGACCATCGCCATCCTCACCGTGCTGGTCATCTATGTGACCATGGTCTATGGCCCGATCGCGGCGATCCTGGTCGAGATGTTCCCGACCCGCATCCGCTATACCGGCATGTCCTTGCCCTATCACATCGGCAACGGCTGGTTCGGCGGCCTGCTGCCGGCAACGGTCTTCGCCATGAGCGCGGCCAAGGGCGATATCTATTATGGTCTCTGGTATCCGATCGCGGTGGCCGCGATGACCTTGATTATCGGTCTGATCTTCGTCCGCGACACCAAGGGCGTCGATCTCCACGCCATCAAGTAAGCTGACGGACAGAAAAGGCCCGGCGCAAACCAACGCGCCGGGCCTTTGCTTTTGATGGCCGCAATGGCGGTTGCAGGTGGGAAACCGGCCGCCGTCCCGTCACATCTTGCAACAAGAATTCCCACAAAATTCACGGTGCGGAAACATTCAGACACCGTCGGCGGCAGGCAATCCTCTAGATATCGGGACCCCATGCGGCGCAAGGACGGGCGAGACATCCTGTTACTGCCGCCGACTGTCAAAACGCCTGTCGCGGAGTGCGATCTTCGATGTTTTTCCATAATCCGTGGCGGCAGCAGCAGCTAAGACATGTCGTCGTGACGACCTTCCATGAAAAAGGCTATCGCGATTATGGAAAGAGATGCATCGAGACTTTTCTCGAACATTGGCCCGCGGATATCGAACTGCTGGTCTATGCCGAGGATGTTGATGTCGAGGAGCGGGATTCCCGGCTCCACGTTCTGGACCACGGCGAGGTTCTTCCGCATCTGCTGGAATTCCGCGATGCATTTGCAGGCAATCCGCTCGCAAACGGAGTCCGCTCTTCCGGCGGCGTGCTGAAGCGCGATTACCGCTGGGATGCCGTGCGCTTTTCCAACAAGGTCTTCGCCGTCACCGATGCGATCCGGCGATATCGGACGTTGGCGGACCAGCTGATCTGGCTCGATGCCGACACGGTGACGCATAGGGACATTCCGCGAAGCCTGGTCGACAGGATAGCGCCGAGGGGAAAACAGCTCGCCGCCTATCTGAACCGGAGCATCTACCCCGAATGCGGATGGGTGGGATACAATCTGCGCCATCCCGAAATATTGACCTTCGCGGAACGCTTCGAACGCACCTATACGTCGGGCTATTTCCTGGCGATGAAGGAAAGCCACGACAGCTTCGTCTTCTGGAAGATCGTCCAGCAGATGGAACAGGACAGGGAAGCGAAGTTCAAGTTTCTGGGCTCGAACCGCACCAAGTCGCATGTCTTCATCAACAGCGTCCTCGGCGGTTACCTGGATCACCTCAAGGGTGACCGGAAGGCGGCTGGAAAAAGCCGCAAGAGCGATTTGACCTGGCGAAGGCGCGAGGCCTGGTGGCGCTGACGGCCGCTGCGTGATTCGCCGAAATAGTTTAAGTTTAAACTTGTTTTTTCCGTTGCGTGACTGGATACTGCGGTCATGGCGGTTGGCTGCAATCGGCTGACCCGGCTGTCGTTTCGCGAGCACGGAGTGTTGAGCCATGATGAAGGCGCATCCGCTGAAGGGAGAGAACCGCCTGAAGCTTGGCGTCTTTTCCGCCAATGCCGATGGCGGGCTGGCGATCACCGATGTGCCGGAGCGCTGGGCGGCTCGCTGGCAGGACAATCTGACCGCCGCGCAGATCGCCGACCGTGCCGGGTTGGAGTTTTTCCTGCCGATCGCCCGCTGGCGCGGTTTCGGCGGCAAGAACCGGGTGCGCGAATGGTCTTTCGAGACCTTCACCTGGGCGGCGGCCCTGGCGGCGGTGACGGAACGGATCGCCCTGTTCATGACGGTGCACGTGCCGTTGCTGCATCCGCTTTATGCCGCCAAGTCGCTGGCGACCGTCGACCATATCAGCCAGGGGCGGGCGGGGCTCAATATCGTCTGCGGCTGGAACCCGAAGGAATTCGGCATGTTCGGCATTCCGCTGGTCGAGAAAGGCTACGATCAGGCGGCCGAGTGGTTGGAGATCGTCGAAAGGCTCTACGCTTCCGATGAGCCGATCGATCATGCCGGCGCCTATTATAGTCTCAAGGAGGCCGTCAGCCGCCCCGCGAGCTTGCAGATGCCGCGGCCGGTGACGATGAATGCCGCCTTTGGCGGTCCCGGCCGGGATTTTGCCGCGGCGCATTGCGACTATCTCTTCACGACCTTTACCGAGATTGCCGATGCCGGCAAGCATGTCGCCGATATTCGCGACCGCGCGCGCATGAAAAGCAGGGAAGTGGGCGTCTATACGGTCTGCCATGTCGTCTGCCGTCAAACGCAGCGGGAGGCGGAGGATTACTATAGCCGCTATGCCGTCATCATGGCCGATCACGCGGCGGTCGACCAGCATATGGCGGGCAAGAAGGAGTTCTCGCAATCGCATGATCGCGAGGCCTATGACCGCTATCGCCAGCGCTTTGCCGGCGGCGCCGGCAGCTATCCGTTGATCGGAACGCCGGAAAGGATCGCCGAGGACATGATCGCCATTGCCCAGCAGGGCTATGCGGGCATCGCGCTGTCTTTCGTCAACTATACGCAGGAACTGCCCTATTTCTGCGACCGGGTGCTTCCGCTTCTGAAGAAAGCCGGATTGCGCGCCGGGTGACGGCGCTGACCTTGGGGAAACGATGACGTCCGCTGCCTGTGTGAAGGAGACGACGGACGTCGTTTCATTCCGGATCGCCCGCCTGCGAGGGCGATCCGGATGTCGTGGGCGCGGCGGGCTTACAGTCCGCCCGCGCTGGCGGTGCTGCGCAAGAGCCTGCACAGGCTGACGAGGCCGGCATCGAAATTGCCCGAGGCCGTGACCTGGCGACAGGCGATCAGCATGCGTCTTTGCTCGGCGCTCGACATGGTGCGGAAGGCTGCGAGCGTGCGTCTGCTCGAGCCGAGGCCCTGGCCGCTGCCGGATCCCAAGCCGGAGCCGCCCGAAAGCCCACCATTTCCGCTGCCGATGCTGATGCCGCCAGACCCTCCGGAGCCACCGGAACCACCTGTTCCACCGCCTCCAGAACCACCACCGGAGCCGCCACCGCCCGAACCGCCACCGCCCGAACCGCTGCCTCCAGAGCCGCCGCCGATGCCAACGCCGACACCCACGCTTGCGCTGCCACCGCCGACCGATACGCCGGCACCTGCGTTGATCCCGCCGGAGCCGCCGACAGACGCGCCGACGCCGGCATTGATGCCGCTGGTCGTGTTGGCGGATGCGCCGAGACCGGCATTGACACCATTGGAGCCGCCGACGGACACGCCAGCTCCGGCATTGACGCCGCTGGTGGTCGACGCGGTCGCGCCGACGCCGGCGTTCACGCCGCTGCTACCGCCCACGGATGCCCCAGCGCCGACGCCGAGCCCGGTTGAGCTCAGGCCGACGCCCGCGCCCGCCTTTATGCCGCCGAGGGAGACGCCAAGGCCAGCGCCAAGCCCGCCTCCGCTCGCCGATTGGCTTCCATGATCCGTGCCGCCGCCTGGCTCCGCATAGGCCGTATAGGCTGTGGAAGCCAACAAAAAGACTGCGGATGCGACGACCGCCATCCGTGAAGTTTGCGTTCTCATGACATGCCTCCGTTTCAGTTTAGGCCAGCAAAGCGGGCCAGTTTCTGATGTCGGAGCGCGCGCACCGTAGCGTTGGAATGAACGGGCGAACTTTGCCAGCCTTTCCTCCCAAGACTGCACATTAGGATAGTCTTAATTTTTAACTCGGCAATAAGAATTTCGCGGATGACTTGTAATTGGTCGACTATACTACAACGAACAAAATTTGGCCGTGCGGCAGTTGGCTTCCTCGTGTCCGCTATGCTCCACTCTTCTTGTCTCTCGACATGCTGGTACGGGGTTGAGCTGGGCCGGCTCATGGTTCATTTTGTCAAAGAGGATTTGATTCACGGGAGCGGCGCTGTGAGCGAGGAATTGTTCTTGACGTTACAGTCGATCGTGGCTGAAAGCCCCATACTGTCTCCCTTGCTTGAAAGATGGGAGGACGTCGCTCTCCCGGATGGCTGGCTCGTTGCCGGCGCCGTCGCGCAAACGGTCTGGAACCACGCTTTCGGCCTGCCGCCAGCGCACGGCATCAACGATATCGATATTGTTTATTTCGATGCCACCGACCTTTCCGAGGATGCCGAGGCGGCACATGCGGCGAGGCTGCGGTCGATCTTCTCCGATCTGCCGGTTTGGATCGATGTGAAGAACGAGGCCAGGGTGCATCTCTGGTACGAGGCGAAGTTCGGAGATGCGATCGAGCCCTACCGGTCGGTGGCGGATGCGATCATGACATTCCCGACGACTGCGACCGCTGTCGGCCTGCAGCGTCGCGGTGACGACCTGGCGCTATGCGCTCCCTTCGGACTTTCGGATCTGTTCGAAACCATCGTTCGTCCCAACAAGAGGCAGATCACGTCCGCGATATACGCAAACAAAGTCAGCCGATGGGTCGCGCTGTGGCCGGGACTCAGGGTAATCGACTGGGACGGCTAGGCGCTTGTCGCCAGTCGGCGGACCGCGTGCGGCGCGCGCCATCATGAGAAGCGATTGATCCATGAAGTCATTGAAGCTGCGAACCGAACGGGCCTATCTCAGATATCACGACATAGCGGGAAGCGGCCCGCCCCTGATCTTCATTCATGGCCTTGGCTGTGCCTCGTCCTGCGACTATCCCGCCATCGCCGCCGATCCTGCCCTTGCCGGCCGCAGGATGCTGCTGGTCGATCTGCTGGGAGCGGGTTTCAGCGACCGTCCGGCCGAATTCGGCTATACGATCGATCTCCACGCCCGCACGATCGTGCAGCTGGTCGGTCATCTCGGCCTGGAAGCCGTCGACCTCTTCGGCCATAGCATGGGCGGCGCCGTGGCGATCACCGCGGCCGGCCTGCTCGGGCATCGGGTACGGCGCATGGTGTTGAGCGAGCCGAACCTGGAGCCTGGCGGGGGCATCTTCAGTCGTCGGATCGCCGCGTTTTCCGAAGCGGATTATCTTTCCAGCGGCCATGACGATCTGATCCGGACCTTTGCGAGGGTGGATGGCGGCATGTGGGCGGCATCGCTGATGGTCAGCGCGCCCTATGCCCTGCATCGCGGCGCGTCCTCGCTCGTGACCGGCAGCAGCCCGAGCTGGGGCGAGCAGCTCGCCATTCTCGGCATGCCGAAGACGGTGATCGTCGGCAGCGCCAGCCTGCCGCATCCTCATATCGAGCAATTGCCGCGTAGCGGCGTGAAGATCGACATCGTGCAGGATGCCGGCCATTCCATGGCCTGGGAGAACCCGGCCGGGCTTGCCGGCGCGATCGGACGGGCGCTCGCCTAATCCCAGTCGCATGGCCTTCGGCCTTTAATGCCCGAAGGCCGGCGCGAACTGGAGCCTTCCGCTTGGGGCAGGGCCGCGAAGGACGAGGCGTTGCACGAGCCTCGTGTCGAGATTTTCGTAGGTCAGCCGGCCGTCGCTTTCAAAACCCGCGTGGCGATAAACATCCGGATTGCCGATAAGGGCGCATCCGCGGGCAGCCCTTTCGTCCAGAAGGGCAATACCCTTGGCGATGAGCGCCTTGCCGATGCCCTGCCGCTGCCTGTCCGGCGCGACCGATATGGGGCCGAGCCCGAACCAGCCGTCATGCACGCCATCGATCGTCACCGGCGAGAAGGCGACATGGCCGACGACCATGCCGTTCTCCTCGGCGACCAGCGAAATGGTCAAATCGTCAGATGCCCGCAGCGCCCGCAGAATATCGACTTCGCTACCGTCGCTGAAGGGCATGGGCGCGAATGCGACCCGCGTCAGCGTGTCGACAGCCTCGATATCAGCCGGTGCCTCTGCCCGGATCAGCATTCGATCCCCCATTTACCAATGCGCAGGCAGGCGCTCAGGCGCGCTCCGCCCAGAGCTTTGCGAGTTCGACGATGGTCTTGACCGCCTTTTCCATGTCCTGTCGGCTGACCCATTCCAGCGGCGAGTGGAAGGCATGGCCGCCGGCGAAGATGTTGGCGCAGGGCAGGCCCATGAAGGACAGGCGCGAACCATCGGTGCCGCCGCGGATGCTGCCGCGCACCGGCGTCATGCCGGCCCGGCGGATGGCCTCGACAGCATAGTCGACGATCTGCGGATGACGGTCGAGAACGACCTTCATGTTGCGGTATTGCTGCTTGACCTTGAACGTGTGGGAAGAGCCGGGATAGCCGGTCATCACATCCTTGACGATGGCTTCCAGCAAGGTTTCCTTGGCCGTGAGGCCTTCCTCGTCGAAGTCGCGGATGATGAAGCCGAGCGACGCCTTTTCCATGGAGCCGCTCAGTCCCGTCGGATGGATGAAGCCGTCCCGGCCGGCCGTCGTTTCCGGCGCAATGTCTTTGGGCAGGCGGCTGACGATCGCGCCGGCGATCTTGATGGCATTTTCCATCTTGTCCTTGGCGAAGCCCGGATGGATGGCGACGCCCTGGATGGTGATCTCGACGCCATCGGCCGAAAAGGTTTCGTCCTCGATATGGCCGGCCGTTTCGCCGTCCATCGTGTAGGCGAAGGCGGCGCCGAGTTTGGCCAGATCCACCTTGTCGACCCCGCGGCCGATTTCCTCGTCGGTCGTGAACAGCAGCTTGACGGTCCCGTGCTTGATGTCGGGATTGTTGAGGAGGAACTGCGCCGCCGTCACGATCTCGGCCAGGCCCGCCTTGTCGTCGGCACCGAGCAGCGTCGTGCCGTCGGAGGTGATGATATCGTTGCCGATCTGGTTGTTAAGCTCGGGATGTTCGCTGACACGGATGATCTGCTGCGGATCGCCCGGAAGCTGGATGTCGCCGCCGCCATAGTCGCGCAGGATCTGCGGCTTGACGTTGGTGCCGGTGAAGTCCGGCGCCGTATCCATATGCGAGCAGAAGCAGATGACCGGGACCGGCTTGTCGAGATTGGACGGAATGGTCGCATAGACATAGCCATGCTCGTCGAGATGCGCATCCGCAAGGCCGATCGCCAGCAAGTCCTCGACCAGTAAGCGGCCGAGATTTTTCTGTTTTTCAGTGGAGGGTTGCGTCGAGGAGGTCGGATCGGATTGCGTGTCGATAACGACGTAGCGAAGGAAACGATCGGTGACGGTGACGGTGTCGGTCATGAGGTCGGGTCCAATCTGTGTGCGTCAGCCTTGGACAGCTATAGCCTCCACCGGCGGAGTCGTGAATCCATTTTCGACCCGGCGATGCGTTTTTGTTGCTGCGACAGGACGATCGCCCCGCGAGGGGCGATCGGTCGCGATCCAATTCAGCCGTCAGCGCGCATTGTATTTCGCGTCGACCTCGTCGATGGCCTTGACGTTGCTGGCCGAGCGGCCCTGTTCGTCGAAGGTCTGGACGAGGAAGGCATCAGCGATGGCCTTGGCAAGCTCCGAGCCGATGACGCGGGCCCCCATGGTGATGATCTGGGCATTGTTGGAGAGCGCTGCACGCTCGGCCGAATAGGTATCGTGGGTGAGCGCCGCGCGAATGCCCGGCACCTTGTTGGCCGAGATGCAGACGCCGATACCGGTGCCGCAGACGAGGATGGCCTTGTCATAGGTGCCGTCGATGACGCCCGAGGCGACGCGGTCGGCGAGATTTGCATAGAATGCGTCCGGGCCGGCATCCGTGCGCGAGACTTCGCTCACCTCGTAACGGTCCTTCAGGTGGTCGGCGAGGACCTTTGCCAGGCCTTCGCCTGCGCTGTCTCCTGCGATGGCAAGTTTCATTTCGTGTCTCCTCTAAGTTTGGCGGCGCATTTGGCGAGAATGTCGAGGTAGCCTTCGACGTTCCAGGCCGAACGGCCGATGAAAAGCCCGTCTATATGCGGGCATGAGATGAGTTCTTCGCAATTGTCCGGATTGACCGAGCCGCCGTAGAGGCAGGGGATACGGCGGCCGAGCACGCCTTCGGCGACCGCGATGATCTCGGCCTGGCGCGCGTCGGCATAGGACGGCTCGGCGGGAATGCCCTTTTCGCCGATGGCCCAGACCGGCTCGTAGGCCAGCAGGATCTGCGCCTGTTTCTGCGATGCCGAGAGCCTGGAGAGGGCGCCCACGACCTGTTCGCTCAGGATCTCCGTCGCACGGCCGCTTTCGCGGTCGCTCAGCGTCTCGCCGATGCAGATGAGCGGGATGAGGCCATGGCGGACGGCGGCTTCGGTCTTGAGGCCGACGGTCTCGTTGGTCTCGCCGAAATGCTCGCGGCGCTCGGAATGGCCGAGTTCGACGATGTCGAGATTGCAATCCCTCAGCATCAGGGGCGAGATTTCCCCCGTCCAGGCGCCCTGGTCGGCCCAGTGCATGTTCTGCGCGCCAACCTTGACCGAGGTCTCCGACAGGATCGCCTTGACCTCGCGGATGGCGGTGAAGGGCGGAATGATGAAGCGCTGGATCGCGGGGTCGCGCTGGTCATCCGCATCGCGCAGCGCCTCCGCGAAGACGCGGGCTTCCGCCAGCGTCTTGTTCATTTTCCAGCTGGTTCCGATCCAGTAGCGGGGTGATGCTGTCATTTCAGATCCTAGGTCGAGGCAATGGTCAGGGCGACGCCGTCGCGGTTCAATTGTTCGAGGATATCGGCTTGCGGCGCGCTGTCGGTGATAACGGCGTCGAAATCGGCAAGATCGGCCATCACATGCAGCGCGGTATGGCCGATCCGCTGGTGGTTGACCAACAGGCAGGTCCTGGTCGCCGAGGCGATCATCGCCCGCTTCGTGCGCACCACGTTGTCGTCCATATGATAGACGAGCCTGCCCGACACGGCCGGTGTCGAGATGAAGGCGATGTCGGCGCGCAAGCGAAAAAGTGCCTCCTCGGTGACGACACCCAGAAAGGCGTTGAATTTGGGCGAATAGATGCCGCCGAGTGCGATGAGCGTGATGCCGTTCTCGCCCTTCATCCGGTCGATGATCGCCGCATTGTTGGTGATCAGCGTCAGCGGCTGTCTCTGGAGCAGCATCTCGCCGAGGACGGCGGCCATCGAGCCGTCATTGACCATGACCGTCATGCCCGGCTCGACCAGGTCCAGGGCGGCGCGCGCCATGGCGAGCTTTTCCTCATGTCCCTGGCGTTCCCGGAAGCGGAAATCGCTTTCGAACTGGGTGCCGGCATCGATCGTTGCCCCGCCGCGCACCTTGCGCAAAACGCCGGCCTGCTCGAGATCGTCCAGATCGCGGTGAATGGTCATCTTCGATACGGCAAAGCGCTCGGCCAGATTGTCGAGGTCGACCGTCTTGTGTTCAACGAGCAGATTGATGATCGATTGCTGACGCTCTTCCCGTTTCACCTTGCGCTCCGGTCGTGACCAAGATCGAACTTATCAAAACATAACATTATAATCACATAATTCAACATCGATATTGTGATGTTGATGTGAAATTGTGTTTCTTTTGGCGCGATGGGCAGATTTAATCCTGTAGCAGTGCCCGCGCCGTCCGTTCGTCGGTGATCAGGCCGTAAAGACAGCGGCTGTTGAGAACGGCGCGAATGGCATGAACCTTCGGCAGGCCGCCGGACAGGGCCACGAGTTTCTCCTTCTTCGAGTGGGGCAGGGAGGCGGCAAGCGTCCGGGCCGTCAGCGTCGTCTCGAGGATGCGTCCATCGGCATCGAAGAAATGGCCGAGGATTTCGCCGACGCCGCCCATGGCGGCGATCTCGCGGATCTCGCGCGGCTCCACCATGCCCGACAGAACGAGCTGTGCATCGATATCGACGGTGCCGAGGCCGACAAGCTTCAGTTCGGCATTGTTGGCGAGGTCGAAGACTTCACGGACCCCGCGCTGCGCCAGCAGAACGTCGCGGTCCTCGCGGGTATTGGCGAAGAACGGCACCGGCATGACGTAGGCCTGCATCCCCGTCTTTTCGGCGATGCGATGCATCACGTCATAGGGATTGGCGGCATAATGCCGGGTCAAGCCGCCGAGCAGGGATACGAACCGCACCTCCTTGGCATTGACGCGCGACATGTGGTGGACGGCTGACGACAGCGTTCGCCCATGCCCGAGGCCGATGAGTTTGTGATTGCCGCTTTCGACTTCCCGGCGCAGGAAGCCAGCGCCGGCATGACCGAGCGCCCGGAACTCGAAACCTTCCTCGCCGAGATCGGGGGCGACCTCGCAATATTGCAGGCCGAAGCGCGCCGCGAGCTTGGTCTCCAACTCGACGCATTCGACGATATCGCCGTCGATCGTCACCTTGACCACGCCATCGGCGACGGCCCTGGCGATCAGGCGATGCGCCTTGACGGAGGGCACGCCGAGGCGTTTGGCGACTTCGGATTGTGTGAAGCCGCCGGCATAATGCAGCCATGCCGCACGCACGGCCAGCGACTCGTCCGCATCCGTCATCGAATCGTCCCTTTCCCTTCGATCATGCCGCTATCCCAACGCCTTGATCGGCGTTCGCGGCTAGATATGCAAGTCGTCAATACCGCTGTCGATATAGGGAGCCCAGAAGGCGATGCTTTCGGCAATCTGCGCGATGACCTGACGGTCGTTGGGCTCGCGTTCCTTGAAGGACAGTTCGAGGCAGATTTCGTTGTCGCGCGCGCCGCCCTCGGCAAAGGCTGCGAGCAGCGGCGCGGGTTGGATGCGCCCCTTGGCGTTGAACTCGGCGGTGAACGGTCGGTGGCCGCCCTTGTCCATCAGGCTCTGCTTGATGTGGATGATCGGCGACACCTTGGGCACGGTTCGAGCCCAGGCATAGGGATCGTAGTCGTCCGGATTGGCGGAGGTGACGTCGCCGTGATCGATGTCCGCCATCATCCACATCGGTACGGCAAGACCCGCCGCCGTCAAGCGCTGCTGCAGCGTGAGGCAGGCTTCGATCGTCTCGCCGAATTCGCGGCCGATGCTCATCGGTTCCCAGAAGACATAGGAAAGACCCGCCGACTTGGCATGTTCGGCCACCTCGGCCCAGCAATCGATGGCAATCTTGATGAGATCCTCGCGGCGAACCGGATCGTCATAATCCTCGTAGGTGAAAATCGCGAACTGCGTGCCGACGGACTGCCCGCCGAGATCGGCGGTGATATCGGCGAAAGTCTTGAACCAGTCCACGTAGTAGCGCCGGACGTCCGCGTCGGGATGGCCGAAATGGTTCAGGCGTCCGTAGGGGCCGGTCATGCCTGAGGTCACGCGGACGCCGGTGCGCTGGAGGGCTGACCGCATCGTCCGCGTCAGCCGGCGGATGACGGGAGCCTGCCAGCTCGGATTGATGAATTCGTGGGTGAGCTGGAGATCGCGGATCTTGAGGTCGCGCGCCACCGTTTCGATGAGGTCGCCCGGCTCGGCGAAGCGGTTCACCAGCGGATTGGTGTTGAGGGATAGGGTCAGCGGCATGGGATCTGTTCCTTGGAGAAGCCGGGATTTCAGGCGGCGAGCGCCAATTCGCTCTCGAACCACGCCGAGAAGTTCGCTTTTTCCTGTTCGGTCAGATGCAGGCCCTCCTTGGTGCGCCGCAGGAGAATGTCGTCGGCGGTTTGCGCCCATTCCGATGCCGCCAGATACCGGGCTTCGGCCTCGTAGAGATGGCCGCCGAAATGGCGTCCGAGCCCGGCAAGCGAGGCGGCATCGCCGACGATTTCCCTGGTGCGGGTGCCGTAGAGATGTCCGTAGTGGTTGACGAGCGTGCGCGGCATCCATGGATAGGCGCCGCGCAGGCTGTCGGCAAAGGCGACATAGTCGGCATCGGGAATATCGCCGCCCGGTAGCGTGGCAGTTCGCGTCCAGTCGCCACCCATCTTGGGAAAGAACTTGGCGAGTTTCTGCAGGGCATGTTCGGACAGCTTGCGGAAGGTGGTGATCTTGCCGCCGAAGACGTTGAGAAGAGGCGCGCCCGCCGTCTCGTCGAGATCGAAGACATAGTCGCGGGTCACCGCGGACGGATTGCCCTTGCCGTCGTCGAATAGCGGACGAACGCCCGAGAAGCTTTCGATGACGTCGGAGCGGCGCAGCTTCTCCTTGAAATAGCGGTTCACGGCGGAAATCAGGTAGTCGATCTCCTGCTCGTCGGCTTTCACCTCTTCCGGCTTGCCGTCATAGGGAATGTCGGTCGTGCCGATCAGGGCCATGTCGCCCTCGTAGGGATTGATGAAGATGACGCGCTTGTCGTGGTTCTGGACCAGATAGGCCTGCTGTCCGCTCCAGAATTTCGGCACGATGATATGGCTGCCCTTGACGAGCCGGACGTTGCGCCGGCTGTTGGAGCCGGCAACGCGGCCGATGATGTCGTTGACCCAGGGGCCGGCGGCATTGACCAGCACCCGCGCCCGCACGGTGCGCAGCTCGCCGGATCGCTGGTCTCGCATCTGGACGACCCAACAGCCCTCGTCGCGCCGCGCGCTGACGCAGGCCGTGCGCGTCAGGATCTGAGCCCCCTTGCCGGCGGCGTCGAGGGCGTTCAGCAGGACCAGCCGGGCATCGTCGACCCAGCAGTCCGAATATTCGAAGCCCTTGCCATATTGGTCGAGGATGGGCGCGCCTTCCGGGTCGCGGTGAAGATCGAGCGAGCGCGTGCCGGGCAGCCGCTTGCGGCCGCCGAGGTGATCGTAGAGGAAGAGGCCGAGGCGGACGAGCCAGGCGGGGCGGTCGGTCGGGCTGTGCGGCAGCACGAAGCGCATCGGCCAGATGATGTGGCTTGCGGAGTTCAGCAGCACTTCGCGCTCGATCAGCGCTTCGCGGACCAGTCGGAATTCGTAATATTCGAGATAGCGCAGGCCGCCATGCACCAGCTTGCCGGAGCGTGACGAGGTTCCCTCCGCCAGGTCGCCCTTTTCGCATAGCATGACGGAGAGACCCCGGCCCGCTGCATCGCGAGCGATGCCGGCGCCATTGATGCCGCCGCCGATCACGAAGAGATCGAAGATTTCGGGTTCAGTCATTTCCATGCTCCTTGGGATGCCTTGCGCATCGACACATCACTTTGCTTTCACGGAGCCCGTCGCGGCCTACGGCGCGAGGAGCCTGTCCCAGGCGGGCGCGATCGCCTGCCGCACTTGCACATAGGCGGAGAACAAGCGGTCGTAGCGGCGCGCTTCTTCGATATCGGGGGCCTCTGCTTCGCCCAGCAGCGGCGAGACCCAGTCGGCGATGCAGTCGTCCATGGTCGGGTAGACGCCGATCGCAACCGCCGCCATCATCGCGACGCCGGCGGCACCCGCCTCCTCGCGGCGCGAGACCCGGACGGGGGCGTTGACGGCCGCCGACAGGGAACCGCGCAATGCGCGCGAGCGCGCCGCGCCGCCTGTAAGTCGCAGTTCGGCAGGCATGTTGCCCATGGCGGCGTAGCAATCGCGGGTTGCCATGGCGAGCCCTTCGACGACCGCCCGCAGCATGTCGGCAAAGCCGTGTCGCGTCGAAAGGCCGGTGAAGCCGGCGCGCGCATGGGCGTTGACGAAGGGGCCGCGCTCCCCCGCCTCGGAAATATAGGGATGATAGAGCAGGGAGCCCGGCTTGCTTTCGGCAAACCACGCATCGATCCGTGCGATCAGATCGGAGGCGGCAACGGGAGCGTCCGCCTGCGACATGAGTTCGGCGGCGATCTGCAAGATCCAGTCGATGTTGATGGTCGCGCCCATGTTCGTCTGGACCTGGGTGACGATGCCCGGAATGGGTAGCGCAATGACATAGCCCGTCCCCTCGGCGTTGAGCTGGACGTCGGATACCGGCTTGGCGCGCATATGCACGCCGGTCGAGCCGATGGTCGAGCAGGCCGCGTTTTCACCGCCGCTGCGCACGCCGGCGCCGAGCGCCGTCATCACCATGTCGACATAGCCGAGGCAGACGGGCGTGCCGGCCAGCAATCCGGTCGCCTGCGCCGCATCGGCCGATAGCGGATGGGTGACCTCAGTTCCCTCGATGATCTCGGGCAGGAGGGATCGCCGATGCTTGAGGCCCAGCGCATCGATCACCACGGGATCATATTGGCGGGTGCGGAAGTTGCCGAAGGTGAAGCTGGCTTCCGAGGGATCGGTCGCACGGACGCCGGTCAGGTTCAGATAGAGCCAGTCCTTGCAATGCAGCGCCGTCTCGGCCCGATCGAGGGTCTCGGGCGTGAAGCGATCCATATGGGCAAGCTGCGCGCCCTGCTGGCAGGTATTGAGGCCGGTGCCCGTGACCTCGAACCGGGCGCGACTGTCCGGATGGCCGCCGAGACGGGTCACGGTCGCGGCGGCGCGGGCATCGAGCCACAGCCAGGCATCGCCCACCGGCGCGTTGCCGGGCCCGACCAGCCAGGTTCCATCCCCCTGACCGGTTACGGCGATGGCGGCGGTGCGCGCGGCAAGATCGGGGACTTTTTCGCCAAGGCCGCGCAAGGCGCTGACGCAGTCGGACCATGTGCGCTGTAGCGACTGCGTGGCCGAGCCGTCTTCGCCCATCATATATTGGTTTCGCGCCGATGCCGAGGCGATCTGCCGGCCGGAAAGCTCGAAAGCCACGGCCTTCAGCACCGAGGTTCCCGCATCGATGCCGATGATGATCCCGTTGCCCCTAGACATGATGACGCGCGTCCGTCGCGATGGAGCGAGCCGCAGCCGGCAATGCATCCGCTAAAAACATTTTACGCCTCTTCCTCCCGGCCGTCTCGAGCCCATCAGGTCCGACGCCTCGGTTCCTTCCCCAGTGCCATGCCCACTGATCTCCCAGCCTTCATCTTTGATGCGGCTGGCGGTCCGCAGTCCAGGCTTGGATGTCAGCAGAAATATAACATAGAGATACCATATATCTTGTAATATTTTTCTGGCAATGTAATTTTTTTCATATAAGATAGCGGCTGTCAACCTCAGGAAGGTGACTGGATCGCTGCCGGCGCAAAGCGCTTGGTTGTGATCACGAAGATCTCGCGATGAAGATGCAGTTTGCCTGTCGGCTCGTGGTCTAGATTTTTAAATCATGAATATTCAATGGTTTAATGAAAAATAGTTTCGCGTGATTTCTCATCCGCACGGTTACTTTTCCTGAGGTTGGCAACTTGGAGTGTTGTGTTGTGATTTTTCCTGTGTGCCGAATTCATGGCTGTGATCAATGAGGGGCGGCTATCGGCAGTGAGAAAGGTCTGTTGACAGGGCTGATAAATTATAACATAGATTTCGTCGTTTATAACGCACTTATATCATAATCTCGTGATGGATGATTGGGTGGCGACGTAGGGTGCCTGCAGGAGACAGGCGCTCGCATGCTGAGGAGGTTTCGATGAATATACTCTTCCCAGGCGATGGCTCGGTCTTGCGCCAGCGGGGCTTGCGGCCGCCGCCATATCCTTGCGCTCCCGAATTCCAGCCGGGTCCCAGATAGGCCGGCGCACGCCACCCTTCCTTCCCGAACAGGCAATCCGGCAAATGACGCCGAAGGTCTCCGAAACATGAATACACAGACTGAACACGCGGCCTTCAAGCCAGGCAACACCAAGCTCATCGCCGCAGGCATCGCGGCGGCGCTCATCGTCATCGGCGCGATCGCCGCCGACACGAAGGTGGTGAAGATCGGGTCCGAGCATGACGTGCGCGAGCAAGCCTTCTCGCCGGAAACCTATGGCGTCCAGGAGTTTCCGAAGATCCAGGCGGACGTCGAGAAGCGTGCGGTCGACGCCGCGACGCTTTCGAGCGCGGTGCTTGCCGACAAGAAGGCGGCGGGTGAGAAATATGGGGTGGCAACGAGCACCGGCCCGGTCATGCCGGTTTCCTTCACCGGTACCTTCGGCACCCGCAAATCCAACTATAACGACATCAAGATCGACGGCCTTCCGGCTGACGTGACCGTCCGCGTCCAGACCGGTCCGGCAATCAATGGCACCGATCTGCGCGATGCCACCGGCGCCATCGCGTTCGGCCAGTTCACCAATCAGATCGAGTATCAGGATGCCGGTTCGGCGATCAACAACGAGATGAAGAAGGCCGTGCTTGCCGGCATCGATGCCGAGGCGCTCACCGGCAAGACGGCGTCTATCGTCGGTGTCTTCAAGCTCATCAATCCGAAGAACTGGCTGGTTACTCCGGTCAAGGTTGACGTGAAATGAGTGGGGCGCCGCGGATCGAGGGCGCGAAGGGCGAGGTCGTCCTCGCCGCCCGCAACATCACCAAATCCTATGGCAGCGTTCATGCCCTCAAGGGCGTGAATTTCGACATCCATCGCGGTGAGGTCACCACTCTGTTCGGCGAGAACGGGGCGGGCAAGTCGACGCTCATGAAAATCCTGTCCGGCGTCGTCCAGCCGACCTCCGGCGAGATCGTCCTCGATGGCAATCCGATTACCTTTCATTCGTCGACGCATGCGCGTGCCTGCGGGGTTTCCATCATCCATCAGGAACTGAGCCTCGCGCCCAATCTCAGCGTCCGCGACAACATCTTCATGGGTCGCGAGATCATCAAGGGCGGTGTGGTCGATTTCGCCGAGGAAGAACGCCAGACGCGCGCCCTTTTGGCGGAGCTGGAGGAAGAGATCGATCCGCTTGCCCGGGTCGAGGATCTGCGCCTCGGCCAGCAGCAGATTGTCGAGATCGCCCGGGCGCTTTCGGTGAATTCGCGCATCCTGATCATGGATGAGCCGACCTCGGCGTTGAGCGCCACCGAAGTGGAGGTGCTTTTCAAGGTCATCCGCGACCTGACGGGCCGTGGCGTGTCGATCGTCTATATCTCGCATCATCTCGAAGAGGCGCTTCAGATCACCAATCACGCCGTCGTGCTGCGCGATGGCGCCATGACCGCCTATGCCGAGCGCAAGGACATCGATCTCGAATGGATCGTGCGCAACATGGTCGGCGACAATTTCGATCTGGGAAGCCCGCCGACCGGCCACAGGATCGGCGATGTCGCGCTGACCATCGACAATCTGATCGTACCCGGCCCGTCCGGCGCCGCCTACAATGCGGTCGATCGCATGTCGCTGCAAGTCCGCGCCGGAGAGATCGTCTGCATTTACGGCCTGATGGGCGCCGGCCGCACCGAACTGCTCGAATGCGTCGCCGGACGGCTGCGACCGAGCGGTGGCCGCGTTCTGCTCGGTGGCCGCGACGTTGCCGGCCTCACCATTGCCGGCCGGATCGCCAATGGGCTGGTCCTCGTGCCCGAGGATCGCCAGCGTGACGGCCTCGTCCAGACCATGACGGTCGGCTCCAACCTGTCGCTCGCCAGCATCGGCGCTTTCACAAAAGGGCTCCTCACCTCCGGCAGCCGCGAGCGGGAGCTGGTGGGTGAATCGATCCGCAAGGTCCACATCAAGACCGATGGCGGCGAGGCGGCGATCGGCTCGCTTTCGGGCGGCAACCAGCAAAAGGTCGTCATCGGCAAAATGCTCGCCACCCATCCCCAGGTCATCCTGCTCGACGAACCGAGCCGCGGTATCGATATCGGCGCCAAGGCAGAGGTTTTCAAGCTGTTGGCCGAGCGCGCCAAGCAGGGCCTGGCGGTGATCTATTCGACATCGGAAGTCGCCGAATGCCTGAGCATCGCCCACCGCATCATCGTCATGCACCGCGGCAGGATATCCGCCGAATTCGGTCCCGACGTCACCAAAGAGAAGATCATGGCCGCCTCTGGCGAAGCAGTGGTCGCGCACTAGCCGCATTCATGGAGCACTGATTATGTCAGTCACGAACATCACGGAAAAGAAATCGATTTCGAACGGTCAGCGGCGGAATTTCAGTCTGGTGCGGCTGATCCTGGAAGGCCGCGCCTTCTTCGCGCTGATCGTCATCATCGCGGTGTTTTCCTTCCTGTCGCCCTACTACTTCACGCTCAGCAACTTCCTGACCATGGCCTCGCATGTCGCGATCTTCGGCATTCTGGCGATCGGCATGCTGCTCGTCATCCTGAATGGTGGCATCGACCTTTCGGTCGGTTCGACGCTCGGGCTCGCCGGCTGCATCGCCGGCTTCCTGATGCAGGGCGTCACGCTGTCGAGCTTCGGCGTCATTTTGTATCCGCCGGTCTGGGCTGTCGTCGTCATCACTTGCGCAATCGGCGCCATCGTCGGCGCGGTGAACGGCGTGCTCATCGCCTATCTGAAGGTGCCGGCCTTCGTCGCCTCGCTCGGCGTGCTCTATGTCGCGCGCGGCATCGCGCTGTTGATGACCAACGGCCTCACCTACAACAATCTCGGCGGCCGTCCGGAGCTCGGCAATACCGGCTTCGACTGGCTGGGCTTCAACCGCCTGGCCGGCATTCCGATCGGCGTCATCGTGCTGGCGGCGCTCGCGATCATCTGCGGCCTGGTGTTGAGCAAGACCGCCTTCGGCCGCTGGCTCTATGCCTCCGGCGGCAACGAGCGCGCGGCGGATCTTTCGGGCGTGCCGGTCAAGCAGGTCAAGATCCTCGTCTACGTGTTCTCCGGCGTCTGCGCCGCCATCGCCGGCCTGGTCCTGTCCTCGCAGCTCACCTCGGCCGGTCCGACCGCCGGCACCACTTATGAATTGACGGCGATTGCCGCCGTCGTGATCGGCGGCGCGGCGCTGACGGGCGGACGCGGCACGGTGCGTGGTACCATGCTCGGTGCCTTCGTCATCGGCTTCCTGTCGGATGGTCTCGTGATCATCGGCGTGTCGGCCTACTGGCAAACCGTCTTCACCGGCGCGGTCATCGTCCTGGCGGTCCTCATGAACAGCATTCAATACGGGCGTCGGACCAAATCGGGCTGACGCGCACGACCGAACTTGTCCGCGACGCCAACCTGGCGCGATGCGCCAGCCGATCGCGGAAAGCATCGCCGGCCTGCCGGCACTATCAGAGCTCATCAAAGGGAGAGAGACTATGTTTAAGAAAGGCATGCGCATTCTTCTGGCCGCCGTCGCGGTAGCCCCCATCTTCGTAAGCTCGGCATGGGCTGCTGGCCAGATGACGATCATCGTCAACGATCCGTCCAACCCCTACTGGCTGACGGAAGGCAATGTCGCCAAGGCGACCGCCGAGAAGCTCGGCTACACGGCGTCGGTCAGCGCCCATAAGGGCGATACCAACACCGAGAGCAACCTGATCGATACCGCGATCACCAACAAGTCGGTCGCCATCATCCTCGATCCGGCCAATGCCGACGGTTCGGTCGGCGCGGTGAAAAAGGCTGTTGCCGCCGGTATTCCGGTCATCCTCGTCAATGCGGAAATCAACCAGGAAGGCCTCGCCAAGGCGCAGCTCGTCTCGAATAATGCACAGGGTGCTGCCATCGGTGCCCAGCAATGGGTCGAAGCCGTCGGTGACAAGGGCAAGTATGCCGAGCTGTTCGGCGCTCCCTCGGACAACAACGCCGCTACCCGTTCGAACGGCTATGAAACGGTACTGACGCAATATCCGGACCTGCAGAAGGTCGCCAAGGAGGTCGCCAATTGGGACCGCACCCAGGGCCATAACAAGATGCAATCCATGCTGCAGGCCCATCCCGACATCATCGGCGTGATCTCCGGCAATGACGAGATGGCGCTCGGCGCGATTGCCGCCCTGAAGGAAGCCGGCAAGCTCGCCAACGTCAAGGTCGGCGGTTTCGACGGCTCCCCGGATGCCGTCGCCGCGATCAAGGCCGGTGAACTTCAGTACACCGTTCTTCAGCCGGTTGCCGTCTTCTCGGAAGAGGCGGTCAAGCAGGCCGACAGCTTCATCAAGACCGGCAAGACCGGTGCTTCGAGCGAAAAGCAGCTCTTCGATTGCCTGCTGATCACGAAGGACAATGTCGACAAGTACACCGGCCCGTTCGTTCTGGCCCAGTAAGCAGGTATGGGGCGCTGCCACCGGCGCCCCATATTCCCGTTGATATGTAAGGGACGCGCCATGCCGGCATGGACAGCAGCGTTGCGGATACGGCAGAGATTGCTCCATATCCTCCTTATGCCCCGATGCCGCATGGGCGGGACGGGGCTCATATCGGCAAGAACCAGCGTCAGGGGCCACAGTGACACAGAAGACGAATCTCGGACCATTCCTGTCGGACGAACTTCCAAGCGACAGCCGGCACAGCCGCCAGCTCGTTCGCCGGCAGATGATTGCCGAGGCTGTCATGGCGGAGGGCTCCATGCGCATCGAGGATCTCACCGAGCGGTTCGGCATCAGCCTGATGACGGCGCATCGCGATGTCGACGAGCTGGTCGGCCGCGGCCTCTTCCGAAAGACGCGCGGCATCGTTTCGGCGGCCGCGACGAGCCTGATCGAATCGAGCGACGTCTACCGCGCCAACCGCCAGCCGGCGGAAAAGAAGATGATCGCCGCGGCCGCGATGCAGTTCATCGAGCCGGGGCAGGCGATCTTCCTCGACGATTCCACCACCGTGCTGCAAATGGCGGCACATCTGCCGGCCAAGGTGCCGCTGACCGCGATCACCAATTCCCTGACGCTCATGAATGCGCTGAAGGGGATGCATGATGTGACGCTGCTCGCTCTCGGCGGCCAGTATCACAATTGGTGCAATGCCTTCATGGGGCGGATGACGATCAACGAGATCAACAGGCTGCGGGCCGATGTCGCCTTCATCTCCATGTCCGCCATCACCGACGACATCGTCTTCCACCAGTCGCCCGAGATCGTCGACATCAAGCGGGCGATGTATGATTGCGCCGCCAAGCGCATCCTTCTTGCCGATCACACGAAATTCGAGCGGCGTGCCTTGCACAGTTTCGCGGCCCTGAGCGAGTTCGATGTGGTCATCGTCGACGAAAAGACATCGGCGGCGCATGTCGATCGCATGCGCACCGCGAATATCAACGTCGTCGTTGCCAGGGGCGACGAAGACCGGTCATGAGGGCGACGCCCGCGCGGCCCTTCTATCAGTCGGAGTAACCAGAATGCCGAGCCTTCTCGGAATCGATAGCGGTCTCACCGTCACCAAGGCCGTTATTTTCGATGTCGACGGAACGCCGCTTGCCGTGGCGCGCCGCCGCGTCACCCAGTTCATCCCGAAGGCCCGTCATGTCGAACGGGATATGGACGAGCTCTGGAATGCCACGGCGGATGCGATCGCCGAGGCCATCGTGCTCAGCAAGCGGCCCGCCTCGGACATCAAGGCGATCGCCGCGACCGCCCATGGCGACGGCATCTATCTGCTCGATCGCTCCCGCAAGCCGCTTGGCCGTGCCATCCTGTCGCTCGACAGCCGGGCGGGCGCTCTTGTCGACCGCTGGCTGGCAAGCCCGGTGGCGGACGCCGCCTTGGCGCTCACCGGCCAGCTTCCGCATGTTTCCGCGCCCTCGGCTCTTCTTGCCTGGATCAAGGAGAAGGAGCCCAGCCGTTTCGAACGGATCGGTCACATATTGAGCTGCAAGGACTGGCTGCGTTTCTGCCTGACCGGCGTCGTCGGCACCGATCGGACCGAGGCCAGCACCTCTTTCACCCATGTCGGAAGCCAGGATTATTCCGAAGACGCGCTGACGCTCTTCGGGCTCGATGCACTCAAGGATGCCCTTCCGCCCGCATCGCGCTCCGATGAGATCGTCGGTCGTGTCACCGCCACGGTCGCCGGTCGCACAGGGCTTGCCGAGGGAACGCCGGTGGTTGCGGGGCTCCACGATGTCACGGCATCGGCCCTGGGTGCCGGGGGGTATGCCTCAGGCGTGGTCGCGGTGATCGCCGGCACCTATTCGATCAACGAGACGCTATCGTCCGAGCCGCGCGTCGACAAGCGCTGGTTCTGCCGCAACGCAATTGCACCGGGCTTATGGAACAATATGTCGATCTCGCCGGCGTCGACAGCCAATTACGACTGGTTTCTCGATAAGCTCTGCGCCGGCGAACGCGCGGGCGCGGAGGCGGCGGGGCAGTCCATTCATACGCTGCTTGCTCCCGAGATCGAGGCAGCCTTCGCCCGTCCATCGACCGCGCTGTTCCATCCCTATCTCTTCGGCTCCCCCTACGGCGCCTCGGCGAGCGCCGGCTTCTTCGGCCTCGGCGGCTGGCACGATCGCGGCGACATGCTGCGGGCCGTGCTGGAGGGCATTGCCTTCAATCACAAGATCCACGTCGATGCGCTGGGCGACGGCTTTTCCTTCGGCGAAGCGCGGCTTGCCGGCGGTATCTCCCGTAATCCCGTCGTCGTCCAGATGTTTGCCGATGTTCTCGGAATGCCTGTCACGGTGACCGAAACGGACGAGGCGGCCGCCTGGGGAGCGGCGCTCTGCGCCGGCGCGGGTGTCGGGCTCTATGCCGATCCTCAGAGCGATCCCCGCAATGTCGGCGCGATTGCCAGGACCTCTTATCCCGATGCGGGGCGCAGTGCCGAATACCGTGTCCGATATGCGCTTTTCCGCGAGATCGCCGAGGCCATGGCGCCTATCTGGCCGAAGATCGGCGGCCTCGTGCCGGCGGACACCGCACACTAGACTTTCAGCAGGACCATGACGTCATGACCGATATCGCCGCCGATCTGGAACAACGCTTTTCGAAACTGCAGGATGGCGATATCGATGTCGTCATCCTCGGCGCGGGTGTGAATGGCGCCGGGCTGTTTCGCGACCTTGCAATTCAGGGCATCGACTGCCTTATCGTCGACAAGTCCGATTTCGGTTCCGGCACGAGCGCGGCTCCGTCGCGGCTCATTCATGGCGGGTTGAAGTATCTGGAGACCGGCGAATTCGGATTGGTGGCGCAGTCGACGCTCGAGCGCAATCTGCTCTTGAGGAATGCGCCGCATTGCGTCGAGGCGCTGCCGACTTTCGTTCCGATCTTCTCCTGGACACGCGGCATCTGGGCGGCGCTGCGGACGCTCACGGGATCGACCACCGCGCCGAGAAGCCGTGGCGCCGTGCTCATCAAGATCGGGCTCGCGCTCTATGATTTCTTCGGCTCCCGCGGCCGCGTCATGCCCCGTCACAGGTTCGTCTTCAAGCGACGGGCGCTGAAGGAGATGCCGCATGTCACGCCGAAAATCGTCGCCGGCGGCATCTATTACGATGCCAAGATCAGCAGGCCCGAGCGGCTGGTCTACGAATTGGTGAAGGATGGGCTGGAGGCCAACGGCAAGGCGCTCGCCGCCAATTCCACGACGCTGATCTCGTCGTCGAACGGGACGCTCACCTTCCTCCGGCCGGACGACAGCACCTTCTCGATCACGCCGAAGCTCGTGATCAATGCCGCCGGTCCCTGGATCGATCATGTCAACGAGGCGCTCGGTGCCCCGTCGCATCTGATCGGTGGCACGAAGGGATCGCACATCCTGCTCGACCATCCCGAGCTGGTGCGCAGCCTGAACGGCCATATGATCTATTTCGAAGCCGACGACGGCCGCATTTGTCTGGTCTATGGCTATCTCGGCCTTGCCCTGGTCGGCTCGACCGACATTCCGAGCGCCGATCCGGACAATGTGCGCTGCGAGGCGCCGGAGCTCGACTATTTCCTGGAGAGCTTGCGCTCGCTGCTGCCGGGACTGCGGTTCGATGAGGAGCAGGTCGTCTATACCTATAGCGGCATCCGCCCACTGCCGGCCTCGGATGCGTCGTCGCCGGGGCTGATCAGCCGCGACCATTCCGCTCCCGTGCAGGAGCCACAGGCAGAACGCCCCTTTGCCATCATCTCGCTGGTGGGTGGCAAGTGGACCACGTTCCGTGGCTTTGCCGAGGAGGTCGCCGATACCGTGCTTGGCCGGTTCAATCGGACGCGTCGCCTCTCCACCCGGCAGCTTGCAATCGGCGGCGGCAAGGACTTTCCCGCCGATGTCGCCGCAAGGAAGGAATGGGTGCGTGCCGTTGCCGCCAGGACCGGGAGTGAGCCGGAGCGGGTCGATGAGCTTCTGGCCCGCTACGGCACCACGGCCTCGGCCATCCTGGAACATGGTTCTGCCCATGGCGACGCCGAGCGGCTGCCCGGCGCTTCGCATTACAGTCTTCTCGAAATCGACTGGATCGCGCGGCGCGAACTTGTCGTCCATCTGTCGGATATCGTCTTCCGCCGCACCACGCTGGCGATCGAGGGTGCGCTGACGATGGAAGGGCTGCGCACGGTCGGGACGGTCGCTGCCAGCGCATTGGGATGGAGCACGCAGAGATTGCTCGCCGAGATCGACGACGTGGTGAATTCGCTGGCGACGTTCCACGGTTACCGGCTGGCGGATGTTTCCGGCCCGCAGCCGGCGCATGCGAGGCTCTAGAACGGTTCAGCGTTTCACGAAACCACTCTGTCCCCCTACGCTTACGAGAAGACCGGGTCGAGCGCGCCGGACTTGTAACGCTTTGCCATCTCCGAGACCGGCAGTGGCTGGATGCGGGTCGCATGCCCGGCGGTGCCGAACTGTTCGAACCGTTCCTTGCAGAGTTTCGTCAGCGCAGCCATGGCCGGCTTCATATATTTGCGCGGATCGAATTCGCTCGGGTCTTCCTGCAGGACGCGGCGGATCTGGCCGGTCATCGCCATGCGGCCATCCGTGTCGATATTGATCTTGCGCACGCCGTTCTTGATTCCGCGCTGGATCTCCTCGACCGGTACGCCCCATGTCGGCTTCATCCGGCCGCCATACTTGTTGATGATCTCCTGGAGTTCCTCCGGAACGGAGGAGGAGCCGTGCATCACCAGATGGGTGTTCGGCAGCTTGCGATGGATCTCCTCGATGACGTTCATCGCCAGCACCGATCCATCCGGCTTGCGGATGAACTTGTAGGCACCGTGCGAGGTGCCCATGGCGATCGCCAGTGCATCGACCTTGGTCTCGCGCACGAATTTGACCGCTTCGTCGGGATTGGTGAGAAGCTGGTCATGCGAGAGCTTGCCCTCGGCGCCGTGGCCCTCCTCGGCCTCGCCCATGCCGGTTTCCAGCGAGCCGAGAACGCCGAGTTCGCCTTCGACGGAAATGCCGCCGAGATGCGCCATTTCGGCAACCGTCTTCGTGACACCGACATTGTAGTCCCAGTCGGCCGGCGTCTTCGCATCCGCCTTCAGCGAGCCGTCCATCATCACCGAGGTGAAGCCGGCCTGGATGGCGGTCATACAGCTTGAGGCATCATTGCCATGGTCGAGATGCACGCAAACCGGAATATGAGGATAGATTTCGACGACCGCATCCATCATGTGCTTGAGCATGATATCGTTGGCATAGGCTCTGGCGCCGCGCGAGGCCTGGATGATCACCGGCGCATTGGAGGTATCGGCTGCCTCCATGATGGCGAGTGCCTGCTCCATGTTGTTGATGTTGAAAGCCGGCACCCCATAGCCGTTTTCCGCAGCGTGATCGAGCAACTGTCTCAACGTGATACGTGCCATTCAACTCTCCCTTCAGCGACGACATGCAGCGATGAAATCACCCTATTGAAGTAAATAACAATATAAAGCGACAAAATCACATTTCTCATGACATTTTGTTTCATGCTGCGTGAAACGTCATGGTTGATCGTTTCGGGTGAATCTCATGCTTTGACGGGGCCTACCCCGTCTCCGCTCAAAACAAAATGACCGCCCCCTTGCGGAGGCGGTCATGGAAGATGGTATGCGGTCGGACCTTGCTGACGGCGCGGCTGTCGCCTTAAAAGCGGCGAGGGTCGCTGTCAGTCCGTCGAGGTCAGCGTTACGGAAGTGCCGGTCGCCGCGAGGTTGAGGCCGAGCTGGCCGGTCACGCTTACCGTCTGCAGATGGATCGAACCGGAAGTACCGCCGACGAGGATGTTCGTGCCGATGCCGACGCCGAGGGTCGCTTCGGCCGTGGCGCCCTGGTAGAGGCCGCTCAAGGAGCCATGATGATAGCCGGCTGTCGGCGCGAATACGGCCCAGACGAGCTTGCTGCGGGTGGTGAAGCCGAGATCGACGCCCATCTTGCGGATGGCGCCGCTATAGTGGTCCACGCGCTCTTTTCCCATGGTCGAATGGAAGGTGCAATCGACTTCCTTGGCAGAGCCGAGCACATAACCGACGCCGCCGCCGATCTCGCAAGTGAGATAGCCGATCTTGACGCCGTTGCGCTGGTCCTGTTCCTGCTCCTGATAGGAGGGCGACAGATCAGCCGCGCGTGCAGTCGCCGCACCGGCGACGATCAAGGATGCCGCTGAAAATGCCAGGGTAAGTATTTTTTTCATCTGTTTTCTCCTTGTCAGAGTATTCCGGGTGCGAACACCCTTTTGATCGAGCCGTTTTAAGGTCAGCTCTTACTAACGTCTGTCGTTGCAGAACGATCCCACAAAAATAAGGCAGCCTGTCCGTTATGCAGATAATAATATAAGGGGCCATGCAAGGAACGTCAGCCCCGCAGGCCCTTCACGTTTTGCGACCGGCTTTCATTCAACGCATGATTTGGCCGTCGATCACGCATGATTGAAGACGAACAAGCCGCCCAACATGCGGTTCGACATGCAGCGTGCCTTCATTGCGGGATCCGCATGGCGGCTGATTCGGCGCTCTTGCGTGCAAACGGGGGATTGCCTCGTTGATCACGCCCGTTGTCGTTGCTTTTCGTCGGTCACCGGGGCAAAGACCTCGACCGGCTCGCCGAGACCCTTGAGCGGGAAAGCGCCGAGACTTTCCATCTCGATCTCGCAACCGGCCATTTCGACGAAGGCTTTTGACAGGAGGACGGGCCGCTTGACCTCCTTGGTCAGCGATTCCAGCCGTGAGGCGATGTTGACCGCCGGGCCGATCACGGTGAAATCGAGCCGGGTTTTCGAGCCGATATTGCCATACATGACATCGCCCACATGCACGCCGACGCCATAGCGCAGCACTTCGCGGCCGTGTTTGCGGTTTTCCTCGTTCAGGGTGGCGACAGCCGCTTCCGCCTCGCCGATCGCCTGCAGAAGGCTGGAGCAGGCATCGGGATTGCTGAGTGGGAAGATCGCCAGCAGCCCGTCGCCCATGAATTTCAGGATCTCGCCGCCATGTTTCTCGATCGGCTCGGCCATCGCGTCGAAATAGCCGTTCAGAAGCTCGATGACATCGTCGCGCGGCCACATGTCGGAAATCGTGGTGAAATCGCGCAGGTCGCAAATGAGGATGGCGGCGCCGACGGTGGTGCCGCTGCCGCGCGTGGTTGCACCGGCGAGGATGGCTTCGCTGGCATGCGGGCCGACATAGGTGCGCAGCATCGTGCGCGCCAATATGTTCTTCAAGCGGATCTCGCTCACGAGCGTCAGGGCAGGCAGCAGGTCCTGGAGCACGCTCACCTGCTCTTCGGTGAAGCCGCCCGGCGCATCGCAGGCGAAGGTGGCGATATGACGCTTGCCGAACGTATGATAGATCGGCCAGGCGATGTAATCCGTCAGCCCCTCGGCGCGCATTTCATCGTAGAGAGTATAGGCAAAGCCACCCGCCGGCACCTTCTCGAGATTCTGGCGGACTTCGGTGGCGCCATTGAAGATCTCATTCATCGGGCTCGACAGGAACTGCGGCGTCTTTTCGACGCCATAGCTGAAGGTGGTGATATCGGCCTCTTCCAGTCCCGGGCGCCAGAGGATGCGCGCGCCGAGCCATTGCGGATGAAGTGTTCTGAAGTGCAGCGTCGCCCGTCCGACCGGGATGCCGGCGGCTCGCAATTTCTCGCAAAGGGCCACGAGGATATTGTCGATGAAACGTTCCTCGCGGGTCTCCTGGATCAGCCAGTCGAGAATACGGCTGCGCTTTATCGGCCAGGTGCCGTTGCTCTCGTCATGCATGCCGTCGGCAGCTTGCGATGAGATTTGCATAAGCGATACTCCATGAATGCCTGGCCTGTTGTGGCTGTGGCTGCGGCGGTGATTCAGCCGTAACGCGAATATATCCTTATTGTCGTTTGACTGGAACGACAATCGAGCCATTTCCGTGCGCTGCGTTTGTCGCAGGCCAGCCGGGAACCAGATCTCACCGATGAAGCAGGCTGTGGCGGCGACAGTTGGGGAATTTGCCGCATTCGCGTTTCGCGACTTGCTTTCGCAGCGCAGCAAAGCCAGACTGCCGCCCACCGTCTCATCGGCTTGCCGCAATCCCGGCGCCGTTATACGACCGTCCCGAAGGAGAGTTTTCATGACCCCGTCCGAAGCATCGCGTCTCGTTGCCGAGGAAGCCAAGACCTGGCGCCGCGAGATCCATCAGCATCCGGAGCTGCTGTTCGACCTGCCGCGCACGGCGGCGCTTGTCGCGGAGAAGCTCAAGGCATTCGGCTGCGACGAGGTGGTGACCGGGATCGCCCAGTCCGGGGTCGTGGCGGTGATTGCGGGCAAGCGGGGACCTGGCAGGACGATCGCATTCCGCTGCGATATGGACGCCTTGCCGATGTCCGAGCAGACGAACCTGCCCTATGCCTCGAAAGTGCCCAACATGATGCATGCCTGTGGCCATGACGGCCATACCGCCATCATGCTCGGCGCCGCCAAGCGTTTTGCCGCCGAACGGGATTTTGCCGGCAAGATCGTCCTCGTCTTCCAGCCGGCGGAAGAGGGCGGCGGCGGCGGGCGCGTGATGCTGGAGGAAAGGTTGCTCGATCGCTTCGGCATCGAGGAAGTCTACGGCATGCACAATCAGCCGGGTCTCGACGTTGGTTCCTTCGCCATCCGCAGCGGCCCGATGATGGCTGCCGGCGATCGTTTCGTCATTGCCATCACCGGCCTTGGCGGTCATGCCGCGACGCCGCATCTTGCCCGCGATCCGCTGCTTGCCGCCTCGCATCTGGTCGTGGCGCTCCAGTCGATCGCCTCCCGTTTCATCGACCCGCTCGATTCGGTCGTCGTGTCCGTGACCTTCATCAGCGGCGGCGACCGCAGGGCACTGAATGTCATCCCGTCGACGGTCGAGATCGGCGGCTCGGTCCGCACCATGCAGCCGTCAACGCGCCGCGCCGTCGAGCAGCGCTTCCGCGAGATCGTCAAGACGACGGCAGCACTTTATGGCGCCGAGGCCGAGATCGACTGGCGTCCGGGCTATCCGGTCACGGTCAACAATCCCGAGAAGACCTCCGCCGCCATCGCAGCGGCGCAAAGCATTGTCGGGCAGGAGCGTGTCGACGGCAACTGGCCGATGACCATGGGTTCGGAGGATTTCTCCTATATGCTCGAAAAACGGCCCGGCGCAATGATCTGGCTCGGCAATGGCGACAGCGCCGACCTGCATAACCCAGCCTATGATTTCAACGACAACGCCATTGCCTATGGCATCGATTACTGGGCGGCTCTGGTGGCACAACGCCTATCCTGATGAACGGTTGATAGAGGCAATAGATTGAGAGCATATTTGGCAGGCCCGGAGGTTTTTCTTCCGAACGCGCGGGACATTCTCGACCGCAAGATCGCGCTCGCGCGCGATTACGGTTTCACGCCGGTATCGCCGGGCGACCTGGCGGTCCCCGAAACCGAAACGAAAAGGCAGCGTGGCCTCGCCATCAGCGCCATCAACGAAAGGCTGATGTCGAGCGCCGATCTGATCATCGCCAATCTGACGCCCTTCCGTGGGGTCGCCGCCGATATCGGCACGGCGTTCGAACTCGGCTTCATGTGTGCCCGCGGCTGTCCGGCCTTTGCCTTTTCCAACAGCACGAAGAGCCATTTCGAACGGGCGAGCCGCTACTATGACGGTGCCCTCCGGCTCGATCATGACGGGCGTTATCGTGGCCCCGATGGAATGTCGCTCGAAAACTTCGACATGGTCGACAATCTGATGCTGGACGGCGGCATCGATTCCCGTGGCGGAACGATCGTCACGCGGCAGGTCGAGGCCGACCGGCTGTTTGTCGATCTCACGGCATTCGAGGAGTGCCTGCGGATCGCGGCGACAAGACTACTTGAGCGAGCGGTTCACGCCGCTCCTAGGGAAACCGCCAATTCCTGAAGCTCCTCATAGAGCGCTTCGGCAAAGCTGCGCAGCACCGTCAGCTCGAAACTCTCGGCGCCGGTACGCGTCAGCTGCACCGTGATGTGCCCAAACAGGGTGACGGCCGAGCGGCCTTCGGGGAAGGCCAAGGGATGAAGATCGACCGCTGTGCCCTTGGTTAGCAGTTCGACCGCTTTCGAGCCGGAAAGGCCGATGCGGACGCGTCCGTGGCTCTGGTCGGACAGATAAGCCTTGTTGAGAATGGCCGAGGAAAATGCTGCAATCTGCGAAGCCGCCAGCGCGGTGTCGCCGGCGACGAACCATTGCCGGTAGCCCGCTGGCCGGAGCGTGCTGGCATCGAGGCCGGCGACGGCGAGATGCCCGGCGAGGCTTTCGGCGTCGATGGCGCCCATCACATGCAGCAGATGGCCCTCCGGCAGCGGCTCAAGTCGGATATCCGGTCCCTGGAGGATGTCCTTGCCGGCAAGCACTGGGCTATGTTGCAGTTGATCAGGCATGGAGCTTCTCGTTGTCGGGGTCGATAAAGACGGGGCTGCAGAGCTGCGCCTCGGTGAATTCGTTTCTCAAGGCGTTCCAGACCAGCACTTTCTCACCGATGCGCTCCGGTCCGTTCTTGACCAGCGCGAGACCGATCGTGTGGCCGAGGCTCGGCGAGAAGGCGCTTGACGTAACATAGCCCTGGTCGTTTTCGAGCGTCGCCGCCGCGCCGTCGGCCAGAATATGGGCGCCGGTGCGGAAACTGGTGGCGGGATCGAGCGGCTTGACGCCGACAAGCCGGCCGCGATCCGCCGCCTGCAGCCCCTCGCGGGCGAGCATTTCCTTGCCGATGAAATCCGCCTTGGTCGTCGAGACCATGCGGCCAAAGCCGAGGTCGCCGGGTGTCACCGTGCCGTTGATCTCGGCATGGGTGACGTGGCCTTTCTCGATGCGCATGACGCCGAGCGCTTCAGCGCCATAGGGGCATATGCCATGCTTCTCGCCGGCCTGCATGACGGCGTCGGCGACCGCTTCTCCATAGCCGGCGGGCACCGCGAGCTCATAGGCGAGCTCGCCGGAAAAGGAGATGCGGAAGAGCCGGCCCTCGAGCTTGCCGCCGAAAAGCGTGACCGGGCGGGCGCTCATGAAGGGGAAGGCTTCATCGGAGAGATCCTCGTCGACGATCTCGGACAGGATCGCGCGGGATTTCGGGCCGGCAACGGCCATCTGCGCCCATTGGTCGGTCGAGGAGGCGAAATAGACCTCGAGCTCGGGCCAGAGCGTCTGGGCGCAGAATTCCAGATGGGTCAGCACGCCGGCAGCAAGTGCGGTCGTCGTCGTCATGAAGAAATGCTCTTCGCCGAGCCGGCTGGTCGTGCCGTCGTCATAGATCATGCCGTCTTCGCGCAGCATGATGCCGTAACGCGCCTTGCCGACGGCAAGCTTGGCGAAACCGTTGCAATAGACGCGGTCGAGGAAGGTCGCCGCATCCTTGCCGAAGATCTCGATCTTGCCGAGCGTGGAGACATCGCAGATGCCGGCGTGTCCGCGGATGTTCAGCACTTCGCGGTCGACGCTTTCTCGCCACGTCGTTTCGCCCGGACGCGGGAACCAGGAGGAGCGATACCAGAGGCCGGTTTCCACAAAGGTGGCGCCGTTCTTCTTGGCCCAGTTGTGCAGCGGCGATTTGCGGGCCGGCTGGAAATGCTTAGCTCGCGAGCTGCCCGTCAGTGCCCCGAAGGAGACCGGCGTGTAGAAGGGGCGGAACGTGGTGGTGCCGACTTCGCCGGGCGACATGCCGCGTGCTTCGGCGAGAATGCCGATGGCGTTGATATTGGAGAGCTTGCCCTGGTCGGTCGCCATGCCATTGGTCGTATAGCGCTTGGCAAGCTCGACGTGGCCGTAGCCCTCGCGCACCGCAAGGCCGAGATCCTTGAGGTTCACGTCGTTCTGGTAGTCGACGAAGGCCTTGCCCTTGCCGCCCTTGACGTACCAGAGCGGCGTGGCCACGGTCTGTCCGTCTTCCACCGGTGCGAAGGCCGGCTCGACCTTGGCGAAACCGATGGCCGCCAGCGCCTCGATCGCCTTGCCGGCGCCATCGCCGAGGCAGGCTTCCGCCGTGGCGAGACCGGCGGCGGAGCCGGCGATCAGCAATCCGTCCTGCCTTTCCGGCGCGAGGAAAGCCGCGTGCCGTTCGGACCAGGCCGGTTTTGCCCCGCGATGGCAAGCGAGGTGAATGATCGGGCTCCAGCCGCCGGACATGGCCAGCGCATCAGCCTCGATGTCCTGCATGCCGGATGCCGTCGCAATGGTCACGCGCTGCAATTGCTTGCCGCCATGGGCATCGACGATGCATCCGCCGGAGAGGACCGGCGCCTTGCCGCCCCAGCCTGCGCTGCGTGCCGACCGGTTATCGACGATGGCGGCAACCTCGACGCCGGCGGCCTCGAGATCGGCGGCGGTGCGATAGCCGGATTCATTCGTGGTGAAGATCACGGTGCGGGCGCCGGGGGCGACCGCCTGGCGGTTCAGATAGCTGCGCATGGCGCCCGCCATCATGATACCGGGGATGTCGTTGCCGCCGAAGACAAGCGGCCGCTCCTCCGCGCCGGTGGCAAGGATCGCCTGCTTGGCGATGATGCGCCAGAAACGTTCGACGGGACGATGGGGATCGGGCGTGACTACATGCTTCTGCACGCGCTCGACCGCGCCGAAGACATTGTCGTCGTACCAGCCGATGACGGTGGTGCGCGGCAGGAGCTGGACGTTCGGCAGCGTCGCCAATTCGTCAAGAATGGTTTGCAGGGCAGAATCGGCTTCGTTCAGCAGGCTGCCGCCATGCACAAAATTCTCGTCGGCAAGGATCACGCGCGCTCCGGCGCGGCCCGCTGTCAGCGCCGCGGCAAGGCCGGCCGGTCCGGCACCGATCACCAGCAGGTCGCAATGCGCCCAGCATTTCTCGTAGGAATCGGGATCGGCTTCATAGGAGGCCTTGCCGAGACCGGCGGCCTTGCGGATCAGCGGCTCGTAGACCTTCTCCCAGAAGGCGGCCGGCCACATGAAGGTCTTGTAGTAGAAACCGGCACTGAGGAAGGGCGAGAGCAAGCCGTTGAGGGCGCCGATATCGAAATCGAGCGAGGGCCAGCGGTTCTGGCTGCGCGCGATGAGCCCGTCATAGAGCTCGATCATCGTGGCGCGGCTGTTGGCCTCCGTGCGGCCGCCGGTGCCGGTCGTCACCAGCGCGTTCGGCTCGGCCGCGCCCGCCGTCAGGATGCCGCGGGGACGGTGATATTTGAAGCTGCGGCCGACGAGCTGGATGCCGTTGGCGAGCAAAGCGGAGGCAAGCGTATCCCCGGGATGACCGGACAGGTCCCTGCCGTCGAAGCTGAAATGGATCGACTGGGCGCGGTCGATCCGGCCGCCGGAGGAAAGGCGATAGCTGCTCATGCCCGGTCTCCAAGCTTGGTAAGTGCCGCATCGCTGACGGTGTGGACCTTGTGCGTGACCGTATCGCGCTCGACGATCAACCAGCGGCGGCAGCCGGAGGAATGATGCCAATACTCCTTGTGAATCCCCTTCGGATTGTTGCGGAGGTAGACGTAATCGTACCATTCTTCGGGGGATGCACCGGGAGCCGGGCGCGTCAGGCTTGCATCGCCCTTGATGGTGAACTCCTCCTTGGGGCGGATGCCGCAGTGAGGGCAGGAAATCAGGCTTGCCATCTCGTCATGTCCTCAATGCAGGTTCGGCTGGGCGCCGACGCCCTTTTCGTCGATCTGGTAGCCGCGCTGGAAACGGTCCAGGCGCAATTGCCGCGCCGTCTCGTGCGGCTCGTTGCGGGCGATCAGATGCGCGTAGCAGTAGCCGGAGGCGGGTGTCGCCTTGAAGCCGCCATAGCACCAGCCGGCGTTCAGATAGAGATTGTCGATATGGGTGCGGTCGATGATCGGCGAGCCGTCCATGCTCATGTCCATGACACCGCCCCAGCTGCGCAGGTAGCGCACCCGCGTCAGCGCCGGGATCATCGCCACGCCGGCCTCTGCGACATGCTCGACGGTCGCGAGATTGCCGCGCTGGGCATAGGAATTATAGCCGTCGATGTCGCCGCCGAAGACGAGGCCGCCCTTGTCCGACTGCGAGACATAGAAATGCCCGGCGCCGAAGGTGACGACGCAATCGATGAAGGGCTTCAGCCCCTCGGAGACGAAGGCCTGCAGCACATGGCTTTCGATCGGCAGGCGCAGGCCCGCCATATCGGCGACGATGGTGGAGTTGCCGGCGGCCGCCAGCGCCAGCTTGCCGCAGCCGATGAAGCCCTTGTTGGTCTCGACGCCGGTCACACGGCCATTTTCGCGGCGTATGCCGGTCACCTCGCAGCCGGTGATGATGTCGACGCCGCGGCTGTCGGCGCCGCGCGCATAGCCCCAGGCGACCGCATCATGGCGCACGGTGCCGCCGCGCGGCTGCAACAACCCGCCCATGATCGGGAAGCGGGCATTGTCGAAATCGAGGAAGGGAAGCTTCCTGCGAACGGCCTCCCGGTCGAGCAGTTCGGCATCGACGCCGTGCAGGCGCATGGCATTGCCGCGTCTCATATAGGCGTCGCGCTGGGCGTCGGAATGAAAGAGGTTGAGTACGCCGCGCTGCGAAACCATGGCATTGTAGTTGAAATCCTGCTCCAGCCCTTCCCAGAGCTTCATCGACAGCTCGTAGAAGGGATTGTTGCCGGGCAGCAGGTAGTTGGAGCGGATGATCGTCGTGTTGCGGCCGATATTGCCGGAGCCGAGATAGCCCTTTTCCAGGACGGCGACATTGGTGATGCCGAAGGTCTTGGCGAGATAATAGGCCGTCGCCAGCCCATGGCCGCCACCTCCGACGATGATCACATCATAATGTGGCTTCGGTTCGGGCTGACGCCAGGCGGGTGCCCAGCCGGTATTGCCGCGAAGGCCGTTGAGAAAAATGGAGAGAGCGGAATAGCGCATGAATGGCTCCGAAAGAACCGCCCCATGATGACAGAAGGACGATCGCATACTTGCCTATTTGGGACTTTTTCGAATAGAAAAGGGACATGTCATTCATCGACGCGAAAAACGTCCAGCATGTCGGCTTCATCCTGATCCCGGGATTCGCCTTGATGTCCTACGCCTCGGCGACGGAGCCGCTGCGTGCCGCCAATCTGCTTGCGGGGCGGGAAATCTATCGCCTGTCGAATTTCTCGCCGGACGGTGCGCCGGCTCTGTCCTCCGGCGGCGTGCCGGTGCCGGTCGACCCGCTTCCGGGTCGTGGCTCGGGGCTAGGCACCATCTTCGTCTGCGCCGGCGGTTCGCCGCGCGACTGGCATTATCCCGCCGTCCATGCCTGTCTCAGGCAGCTGGCGCGCGAGGGCGTGCGCATCGGCGGCATTTCCGGCGGACCCTACCTGCTGGCGGATGCCGGCCTGCTTGCCGAGCGCGATTTCACCATCCACTGGGAGCATGCGCCGGCGCTCCTGGAAGCCTTCCCTGCGCTTTTACCGCGGCAGGCCCGGTTCGTTATCGATGGCAACCGCATCACCTGCGGCGGTGGCATTGCGCCGCTCGACATGATGCATGTGCTGATTTCCGAGCGCATGGGGCCGGATTTCGCCCGCCGCGTCAGCGACTGGTACCTGCACACGGAGGTCGGCGAACCGACGGCGCCGCAGCGCGGCTCGCTTGCCGAACGCTACGGCGTGCATCATCCCGGCCTCCTCAGCGTGCTGGAGAAGATGGAGGAGACGATCGAGATGCCGCTCGGCCGTGCGGCCATGGCGCGGATCGCCGGCGTCACGCCGCGCCATCTCGACCGGCTGTTCGCGGCCCATCTCGGCTCCACCTTCCTCGATCAGTATCGCCGCATCAGGCTGCAGCACGCGCGGCGGCTGCTGGAGCAGAGCCCGCTTTCCATATCCGAAATCGCCGTCGCCACCGGCTTTTCCAGCGGCGCGCATTTCTCGCGCATTTATCGCAATGTCTATGGGGTCGCGCCCAGCAATATTCGCAAATCCTGACTTTCGTCTCGGTTGAGAAAATTTCACTCCGACGATAGGGTGCTTGTAAAGGTGCGTTGCAGCAAAGGATATTGAATGAAGAGCAAGCCGGAGAAGACATCGAGCGAAGAGCATCCGCACAACGCGCGACCGGCTTTTTCGCAGGACCCGCATGCGGTTCGCGAGCCGAAGGAAAACAACCTGGAAATGGCGATCGGCCATGAGGTGCGCGCCTATCGCAAGAAGCTCGGCATTACCGTGACGGACCTTGCGGCCGCCACCGGCATTTCGCTCGGCATGCTGTCGAAGATCGAAAACGGCAATATCTCGCCGTCGCTGACGACGTTGCAATCGCTCTCCCGCGCTCTCGGCGTGCCGCTGACGGCCTTCTTCCGCCGATACGAGGAGCCGCGCAACGCTGTCTTCGTCAAGGCGGGGCAGGGGGTGGAGCTGGAGCGGCGCGGCACGCGCGCCGGCCATCAGTATAATGTGCTTGGCCATATCGACAACAATTCGAGCGGCGTGATCGTCGAGCCCTATCTCATCACGCTGACGGCCGATTCCGACGTGTTCCCGACGTTCCAGCACGAGGGCATGGAGTTCCTCTACATGCTCGAAGGCGAGGTCGTCTATCGCCACGGAGAGCAGCTTTTCACCATGCAGCCGGGCGATAGCCTGTTCTTCGATGCCGACGCGCCGCATGGGCCGGAAGTGCTGGTGAAACTGCCGAGCCGCTATCTCTCGATCATCAGCTATCCACAGCGCGGCAAGAGCGACTGACTTGCTTTAAAAGAAAATATTATTCTTACCAGTTGAAATCCTAAATTGGACCTGCTAGTCATTTTGCAGACGCGAAATGGAGGGTCTGATCATGTGCGGAATTGTGGGTCTCTTCCTGAAGGATAAAAGCCTGGAGCCGGAGCTCGGCTCGCTTCTTTCCTCCATGCTGGTGACGATGACGGATCGCGGGCCTGACAGCGCCGGCATCGCGATTTACGGCGGCGCGAACGGGAATAAAGCGAAAATCACCATCCAGTCTGCCAATCCGGCAAAGGATTTCGACGGCCTGGAGGCCGATCTGAGGCGGGCGCTCGACGCGCCGGTGTCGATCGAGGTGAAGAGCACCCATGCCGTTATTGTGCTTGCGAAAGACAAGCGCAGCGATGGCCGCGCGGCCATCGCTGCGCTGCGGCCGGATGTCCGGGTGATGAGCAGCGGCGATGCCATCGAGATCTATAAGGAGACCGGCCTGCCCAAGGATGTCGTCTCCCGCTTCGGCGTCGCCTCCATGTCCGGCACGCACGGCATCGGCCATACCCGCATGGCGACCGAATCCGCCGTCACGACGCTCGGCGCGCATCCTTTCTCGACCGGCTCCGATCAATGCCTGGTTCATAACGGCTCGCTGTCGAACCACAACAATCTTCGCCGCGAGCTGGTGCGCGAGGGCATGAGCTTCGAGACGCAGAACGACTCCGAAGTCGCCGCCGCCTATCTGACGGCCGAGATGGCCAAGGGTAAGGATCTGGGCGAGGCGCTGACCGGCGCGCTGGACGATCTCGACGGTTTCTTCACCTTCGTCGTCGGCACCAAGTCCGGCTTCGGCGTCGTGCGCGATCCGATCGCCTGCAAGCCGGCGGTCATGGCCGAAACCGATCGATATGTCGCTTTCGGTTCCGAATATCGCGCGCTCGTCAATCTGCCGGGCATCGAGGATGCCCGCATCTGGGAGCCGGAGCCGGCCACCGTCTATTTCTGGGATCACGAAAAGGCTGCCTGATCAGGCTTCGTGCAATCGAGAGAGTTGTTTAATGCCAGTTTTCGATCTTTCCGTCACGCCGCTGCGTGACCTCAACAGCGCACTTCACGGGCTTGCGGCGGGCGCCAACGATATCGCCTTCGAAGTCGTGAACCCGCGTGGCCATCACGCCGTCGCCGTCGGCATCGACGCGCCCGTCACCGTCGATGTCAGGGGCTCGGTCGGCTATTACTGCGCCGGCATGAACGATGGCGGCAACGTCACGGTGCATGGTTCGGCCGGTCCCGGCGTCGCCGAAAACATGATGTCGGGCACCGTCGTCATCGAAGGCGATGCCAGCCAGTATGCGGGCGCGACCGGCCGCGGCGGCCTGCTGGTCATCAAGGGCAATGCGGCCTCGCGCTGCGGCATCTCGATGAAGGGCATCGATATCGTCGTGCATGGTAATATCGGCCATATGTCGGCCTTCATGGGACAGTCGGGCCATCTGGTCGTGCTCGGTGATGCCGGCGATGCGCTGGGCGACAGTCTCTACGAAGCCAAGCTTTTCGTGCGCGGCTCGGTCAAGAGCCTGGGCTCCGACTGCATCGAAAAGGAGATGCGTCCCGAGCATCTGGAAAAGCTCGCCGAGCTTCTCGCAAAGGCCGGCGTCCATGACGTCAGGCCGGAAGAGTTCAAGCGCTATGGATCGGCGCGCAAGCTCTACAATTTCAACATCGACAATGCCGACGCGTATTGAGGCAAGAGAGACATTATGAGCTATCACAATCCCTTTACGCCGCCGCGCAAGTCCGCCACCTTCGACGACCATACGCTGGCCGAGATCCGCCGCGCGGCGGCGACCGGCATCTATGACATTCGCGGCGCCGGCACGAAGCGCAAGGTGCCGCATTTTGACGACTTGCTGTTTCTCGGCGCGTCGATCTCGCGCTATCCGCTCGAAGGCTATCGCGAGAAATGCGACACGACCGTGGTTCTCGGCAGCCGCTTCGCCAAGAAGCCGATCACGCTCAAGACCCCGATCACCATTGCCGGCATGAGTTTCGGCGCCCTGTCGGGCAATGCCAAGGAAGCGCTCGGCCGCGGCGCCACGCTGGCCGGCACCTCGACCACGACCGGCGACGGCGGCATGACCGACGAGGAGCGCGGCCACTCGCAGACGCTGGTCTATCAGTATCTGCCGTCGCGCTACGGCATGAATCCTAGGGATTTGCGCCGCGCCGATGCGATCGAAGTGGTTGTGGGACAGGGGGCCAAGCCCGGCGGCGGCGGCATGCTGCTCGGCCAGAAGATTTCCGATCGCGTCGCCAACATGCGCAATCTGCCCAAGGGCATCGACCAGCGCTCGGCCTGCCGCCACCCGGACTGGACCGGGCCGGACGATCTTGAAATCAAGATTATGGAGCTGCGCGAAATTACCGATTGGGAAAAGCCGATCTACGTCAAGGTTGGCGGCGCGCGCCCCTATTATGATACCGCGCTCGCGGTGAAGGCCGGCGCCGATGTCGTCGTGCTCGACGGCATGCAGGGCGGCACGGCCGCAACCCAGGATGTCTTCATCGAGAATGTCGGCATGCCGACGCTCGCCTGCATTCGCCCCGCCGTCCAGGCGCTGCAGGATCTCGGCATGCACCGCAAGGTGCAGCTGATCATCTCCGGCGGCATCCGCTCCGGCGCCGATGTGGCCAAGGCGCTCGCGCTCGGTGCCGATGCGGTCGCCATCGGTACGGCCGCCCTGGTCGCCATCGGCGACAACGACCCGCGCTGGGAGGAGGAATACCAGAAGCTTGGCACGACCGCCGGTGCCTATGACGACTGGCACGAGGGCAAGGACCCGGCCGGCATCACCACCCAGGACCCGGAACTGGCCGCGCGGCTGGATCCGGTCGCGGCCGGCCGCCGCCTTGCCAACTATCTGAAGGTGATGACGCTCGAAGCGCAGACCATCGCCCGCGCCTGCGGCAAGAACCATCTGCACAATCTCGAGCCGGAGGATCTCTGCGCGCTCACGATGGAAGCCGCCGCCATGGCGCAAATCCCGCTTGCGGGCACCAACTGGTATCCGGGCAAGGCCGGATTTTAAATATCGGAACGGGCGCATTTGGGAGGATGTCGCCCGTTTCTTTTGACAAGTGTCCAATATCAAAAATGAGGGAACGACTGTGACACTGGACCTCTCGCATTATGCCTCCGAGAAAGGCATCAAGTATTTCATGATCAGCTATACGGACCTGTTCGGCGGTCAACGCGCCAAATTGGTCCCTGCTGAAGCAATCGCCGACATGCAGAAAGACGGCGCCGGTTTTGCCGGTTTTGCCACCTGGCTCGATCTGACGCCGGCTCATCCCGATCTCTTCGCCGTGCCGGATGCCTCCTCCGTCATCCAGCTCCCGTGGAAGAGGGATGTCGCCTGGGTCGCGGCCGACTGCATGATGGAAGACAAGCCCGTCGAACAGGCGCCGCGCGTCGTGCTGAAAAAGCTGGTCGCCGAGGCCGCGAAAGAGGGGCTGCGGGTCAAGACCGGTGTCGAGCCGGAATTCTTCCTGATTTCGCCGGACGGTACGAAGATCTCCGACGAGTTCGACACGGCGGAAAAGCCCTGCTACGACCAGCAGGCGGTCATGCGCCGCTATGACGTGATCGCCGAGATCTGCGACTACATGCTCGAACTCGGCTGGAAGCCCTACCAGAACGATCACGAGGACGCCAACGGCCAGTTCGAGATGAACTGGGAATATGACGATGCGCTGAAGACGGCCGACAAGCACTCCTTCTTCAAGTTCATGGTCAAGTCGGTTGCCGAAAAGCACGGGCTGCGCGCCACCTTCATGCCCAAGCCCTTCAAGGGGCTGACCGGAAACGGTTGCCACGCGCATATCTCCGTCTGGGACGTCGAGGGCAAGGTCAATGCCTTCGCCGACAGTGCGATGCCGTTCGGGCTGTCCGCAAAGGGCAAGACGTTTTTGGGCGGTATCATGAAGCATGCCTCCGCGCTCGCCGCCGTTACCAATCCCACCGTCAATTCCTACAAGCGCATCAATGCGCCGCGCACGGTTTCGGGAGCGACCTGGGCGCCCAATACGGTAACCTGGACCGGCAATAACCGCACGCATATGGTGCGCGTTCCGGGACCGGGCCGTTTCGAGCTGCGGCTTCCGGACGGTGCCGTCAATCCCTATCTGCTGCAGTCGATCATCATTGCGGCCGGTCTTTCCGGACTGCGTACCAATGCCGATCCAGGCCCGCACTACGATATCGACATGTACCGGGACGGTCATGCCGTGACCGACGCACCGAAACTGCCGCTCAACCTTCTCGACGCGCTGCGCGAATACGAGAAGGATACGGAGCTGCAGGCCGCGCTCGGGACGGAATTTTCCGCCGCCTATATCAAGCTGAAGCATGGCGAATGGAACAGCTATTGCTCGCAGTTCACCGCCTGGGAGCATTCGACGACGCTCGATATCTGAGCATGTCAAAGGCATTTCACCGGATTAACGCCCGGGCCGGAGCCTGAAATTCCGGCCCGCGCGGACGCGCAGTCGCAGCTTGCAGGGGAAGAGACATGAAAAATTACGTTCTACGGGTATCGTGCCAATCGACGCGCGGGATTGTGGCCGCGATCGCCAATTATCTGGCCGACCAGGGCTGCAACATCGTCGATTCCAGCCAGTTCGACGATCTCGACACCGGCAAGTTCTTCATGCGCGTCTC
>NZ_JACIBC010000009.1 GCF_014195095.1 Rhizobium sp. BK602 | reverse complement strand
CCGATACGACAAACTCCTCGTTAACTTCAGAGGATTCGTCATCATCGCTGCCATAACAATCTGGCTCAGATAGTTAATTCGTCACCACAGCCTAGAACCGGGTCCGCGACCTCAATTGCGCTTCAAATCTCCCCCGCCGAAGGCCCCCAGACATCGGTCATGGCAAAACCTTCCGCCATCGGGTCGAAGGGGTCGAGCGCCACCTGGCTCAGGCCGAAGGTGAAGCCGCGGCCGGTGATGGTGGGGATGATGGCGGGCTTGCCGGCGACTTCGGTCTCCGCCTGCAGGCCCACTTCGAATTCCGAACCGATGATCGAGCGGGACTTGAAGACGTCGCCGACCTTGGCCTTGCCGCGCGCATGCAGCGTCGCCAGATTGGCGGAATTGCCGGTGCCGCAGGGCGAGCGGTCGGCCCGGCCCGGCCACATGGTCGTGCAGGTGCGGATGGCGCCATCGGGGTCAATATCCCGGAACATCACATAGGCGACGCCGGAGATGGCGGGTATCTCCGGATGAACGACCGGGATCGCGCGGTTGATCAGCTCCTTCAGCACCATGCCGGCCTGCACGAGTGCGGCGGCATTCGCCTTCTCGATCGTCAGGCCGATCTGGCCGACATCGACCAGCGCGTAGAAGATGCCGCCATAGCAGAGGTCGAGCGTGATGCGCCCCCAATGCGGCGTGTCGATCGCCACATCCAGCTCATGCACGAAGGACGGGACCATGGTCAGCCGCACCTTCTCGCAGCGGCCGTCGCGGCAGGTGGCGGTCGCGCGCACCAGTCCGGCGGCGGTTTCGAGCGTCACCACCGTTTCCGGCTCCTTCATCTCGACGATGCCGGCTTCGAGCAGTGCCGTCGTCACGCAGATGGAGTTGGAACCGGAACTCGCATGCGCCTGATCCGGTTGCAGGATGATAAAGGCGGCATCGGCTTCCGGATGCTTGGCCGGCAGCAGCAGGTTAACGGAGCCGATCGGCGCCCCGCGCGGCTCCAGCACGAGGAAGCGACGCAGCTCCTGTCCCTTCGGATCGGTGTTCAGCCAATGGAGCTGCTCGGCAATGCTGTTGCCGGGGATCTTCGGCACACCGCCGATGGCGACCTTGCCGATCTCGCCTTCGCAATGAACATCCAGCAACTGGATCGTACGCTTCCATCTCATATCGATACCTCCAATCCGTCATGACGGGCGACACAACCGGCGATCAGCACAACAGGCTTTTCCATACCGGGCATGGGTATTTCCTAATAGCGATTGATGCGGAGCGGGGTCATGTCGACCGCGGGCGTCGCACCGGTCATCATATCGGCCATCAACCGCGCTGTCGTCGCCGAAAAGGTCAGGCCAAGATGGCCGTGGCCGGTGGCGTACCAGACACCGGGAATGCGCGACGACGGCGAGATGATCGGGATCGTGTCCGGCAGCGCCGGGCGATGTCCCATCCAGTCCCTGGCGTCCTCCACCTGCAATCCGGGCAGCGCCCGCTGGGCATGGCGCACCAGGACGCGGGGACGGCGGAAATCCGGCGGCGCGTCGAGGCCGGCCAGTTCGACATTGCCGCCGACGCGGATGCCGCCAGCCGTCGGCGTCACCATGAAGGCGCGGCGCGGCCAGATGACCGAATAGCGCATGGCGATGCCGGGCTTCATGATCTGCGTGTGATAGCCGCGCTCGGTCTCAAGCGGGATCGGCTCGCCGAGAGCCGAGGCGAGGAACCGCGTGCGCACGCCGGCGGCAAGAACCACATCGTCGGCTTCCAGCCGTCTCCCGTCCTCCAGCAGCACGGTAATGTCGCCATTCGCCCGGCGCTCGACGGACCGGGCGGCACCCGGCGTGAAGATTGCACCTTGAGCCCTTGCCGCCTCGACCAGTTTGAGAACGAGCTGATGGGGATTGCGGATCGATTTGTTGTCCGGCAGCAGCACGGCCTTGGCGATGGACGGCGACAAAGCCGGCTCATAGTCGCGAATCTCGGCACCGGAGAGAACCCTGTGCTCGAAGCCATAGCGCCGCATGAACTCGATATGAGCACGGTCGCCGGCGAATTCGGCTTCGGTCTCGTAGATGGCGAGACACCCCTCCTCCGTCATCAGCTCAGGCACGCCGGCAACATCGAGCATCGCCCGGAAATCGGATAGCGCATGGCGGGAAAGGCTCATGCCGGCATCTTCGATTTCCCTGAGCCGCGACGGCCGGCCGGCGGCGATGAAACGCAGGAACCAGGGCAGCATTTTCGGCGCATAGGATGGCCGGAGCCAGACCGGGCCTTCCGGGTCGAGCAGCCAGCCGGGGATCTTCGCCCAAGTGGACGGACCGGAACCGGCCGCGAAATCGAGCGCGATGCTCGCCATATTGCCGAAGGAGGCACCTTCGCCCGGCGGGTTCCTGTCGATCAGCGTCACCTGCCGGCCGCGCCGCTGCAATTCCAGGGCGATCGCCGCACCGATGATGCCGGCGCCAACGACGATGACCGTGCGCTTGTTTCCGTCCATTCCTCAAGTCCATCCGCAGCAGCGCCCGGACATCTCGTCAGGGCACGCTTCTCTGATATATCAGATCGATAATTCTGGCTATGAGGTTTTTTTGCAGGGTCCGGTTTGACCTAGATCTTTACGCATCCCGGACGGAAAACCGCTGCGCAGTTTTCCTGGAATTGCTTTATTGGCCGATCGCCGCGCCGACATTGCTGCCGGTGGTCTGCACGCTATCGCCGACCGAGCCGACGGTGTTGCCCGCCGACGCGCCGAGGCGGCGCAACTGCTCGCCGTAATTGCGGCGCGTGCGCGGATCGAAGATGGCGATCGGCGCACTGACGGCGGCGCTGGCGGCACTACCGACCGTTTGCGCCGCACCGATGGCGACGGCCCCGACCGCATCGCCGATGCCGACATCGGAATCGGTGATCGTCTGGCCCTCGATGAGCCGCCCGCCGATCAGCCTGACCACTTCCGGGCTCTCGGCGAACTTGCCGTGGTTCAGGGAATCGCCGGTCTTGAGCTGGGTGAGGTCGAGGACGGTGATGCCCTGCTTTTCCAGCTCGCTGCGATAAGGCTCGGCGGTCGGGTCGATCTGGCCAAGGCGGTCGACATTGCCGGAGATGCGGCGCGACAGCGACAGGGCCCGGTCGTCACGCGAGACGAACAGGGTAAAGTGCGGCTTGTCCTTGCCGAGCGCCGAGAATTGCTGACCGAAGACATCGACGTCGAGATCGGGCGAAGCCAGGATGACGTTCCTGATCTTCGGGGCGACGCGACCATTGCGGATCGCCATCTGCCGGAGGGCCTCGACCGCAAGCCATGTGCCCATGGAATGCGCCATCAGCGTCACGTCGCCGACGGAGGGATCGGCGGCGACACGGCGCAGCAGCTCCTCCAGCGCATCGCGGGAATAGTTGGCGCTTTCCTTGTCGTAGGCATAATCGAAGATACTGGCGCGCGACGGCCAGGTGAAGACGATCGGCGCGACATCGGCATGGGAATCATGGACGATCTGGGCGAAGCGGTAGACCGACTCCTCATAGCGATTGTTGAAGCCGTGCACAAAGATCAGCACGCGCTTGTTCCCAGGCAGATGCGACCGCAGCCAGGCGCGCCCGTCCGTCTCCGTCGGCAGGGTCTGGACGGAGGTCGTGACGAAATTCTTCAGGGGATCGCCGGGCAGCCGGCTCGGCCATTGCACCTGCCCGACCTTGCGATTGGCCTCCGGCGGGATCGAGATGGCGACGGCATCCACCTTCAGCCCTTTGCCGCGTTCGCCGGAAAACAGGATCGCCGGGTCCTGATCCGGCAGGCGGGTGGTTGCGACCAGCAGATCGACCTTGGAGGTTCCGGGAGCCGTCTTGGCGACTGGCTGCATGACGCCGATCGGACGGCCGCCGCAAGCGGTCAGGGAAAGCACGGTTACCAGGACGACAGCACGGGAAAACGCCTTTCCGTATCGGCCTGTATCGTCCATGCGCAGCATCATGCCACCCCTCTTCGGTTCCAACGTTGCCGCCACTCTAAGCATCGAAGACCATGGCGCAAGCCGCGCCTGCCCTTCTTCGGCATGTGACACGGCGCTAAATCATGGAGGCGAGGCAAAGAGGCAACGGTGGGATGACCGGTGGCGGAAGCTGTTGGGGAAAAGGCAAAAATAGAAAGAGCCCGATGCGGGAGGAGGGTGCATCGGGCTCTTGATCCGGATTGGCAACAGGGAGGAGGAGGAGCGTTGCCAATCAATGAAGGAGCGCTGGGAGGAGGAGATGCGCTGCCTTCAAGGGATTAGATATAATCGCTGGTCCGGCCTGAACAGGCCATCTTCCGCAATGCAGCAATGCAGCATCCGCATATCTTCCGGCAGCATCCGCTGAAAAAGCCGCAAATCACTCGTGATTTCGGATCTTGCTTGGGTAATTTGCCGCCATAAGAAGCAAAATCGCATGCTTCACATGATCGTGAACTACCATTATTGCAGCCCGAAATCGACACTTATCCGCTGCAGCGCATCATGACGGCACCGAGTCGGCGCCGTCAAAGATCGATTCGCTGGGGAACGAAGCCACACTCGCCTAGGCGGCGGCGAAGACCCGCTTGCCCTCGGCATCGAGCGCCGAGAACTCTTCATCCGACAGCGTGATATTCACGGCCGCCGTGTTTTCCTCGAGGTGCTTGACCTTCGACGTGCCGGGAATCGGCAGCATCACGGGGCTGCGCTTCAGCACCCATGCAAGCGCGATCTGGCTTGGGGCCGCGCCGTGCTTCCTGGCGATGATGTCGAGAAGCGAGCCTTCCTTGGCCAGATCGCCGGCGGCGAGCGGATACCAGGGAATGAAGCCGATGCCGTGCTTTGCGGAGTAATCGAGCACGTCCTCGCTGGTGCGGTCGACCAGATTGTAACGGTTCTGCACCGTCGCCACCTTGAAATGCTTCGACGCCGCCTCGATATCGGCGACCGACACTTCGCTCAGGCCGGCGTGACGGATGATCTTGTCGTCGATCAGCGACTTGATGGCATCGAACTGCTCGGCCGCCGGCACCTTGGGGTCGATACGGTGAAGCTGCCAGAGATCGATCTGCTCGACGCCGAGATTGCGCAGGCTCTTATGCGCCTGCTGGATCAGATATTCGGGGCGCCCGACCGGAATCCAGACATTGGGGCCGGTACGGGTCAGACCGCCCTTGGTGGCAATGACGACGCGGCTGCGATAGGGGTAGAGCGCTTCCTTGATCAGGCGCTCGGAGATATCGGGGCCATAGGAATCGGCCGTGTCGATGAAATCGATTCCGAGTTCCGGCAGGCGCTTGAGGGTGCGAATGGATTCGTCGTGATCTTCCGGCTCGCCCCAGATGCCGGCGCCGGTGACGCGCATGGCGCCGAAGCCGAGCCGGTTGACGCTGAGATCGCCGCCGATCTTGAACTGGCCGGATTTGGCCGCGTTTAAATCTGTCATGACTGTCATCCCTATAATATCGTTGGCATTGTTCGAAAACGATGAAGCCGGGGCGCACCTGCGCGCGCAAAGCCGGTCTTTTGCGGGGCCGAGTTGACCGCGAACGGGGTGATCGCACCTCGGCCCAACAGAGATGGGTCGGAGGGTTCGAGGATGCAATAAGCGGCAGCGCGTCTGCTGCGTTTTCTTCGGATTTGCGCCTGACCTGCTCTCGGTCAGCGAACGCCGCCACGCGGACGCACCAGCTCGCCGAGATCGGCAAGCGCCGTCCATAACTCGTCGAACATGCGGCCAGCGAATTCCCGCAGCGATATGTCCTGCCGCATCTCGCTCCAGCGCTCGCCGCCCATGCGCAACATGCCGACGACAGCCGCCGATAGCAGGCCAAGGCGGAACCGCTCAGCGTCACCGCCCCGGCTACGGGCATATAGCGCATGTGCCAGCTTCTCCTGAAGCTTGGCATATTTGAGCTGATCGCGGGCGCGCAGCACGGGCGTGTCGTGGATCAAGGCGGCGATGGCGAGGTGTTTCGGGTCCGAGATGGCGGCATTCAGCGCCGCATTGACGGCGGCTTCGATGACCTCGACGGTCGATGCCTCTTCGGGCTGGGCCGCGACGGCGTCGGTCAATTCGTCGGCAAAGCTGTCCTGCCAGGCGAAGACGACCTCTTCCTTGCTGGGAAAATAGTCGAAAAAGCTGCGCTTGGAGACATCGGCGGCCTCGGTGATGTCCTCGATCGTCGTGCCGTCGAAGCCGCGCGCGAGAAACAAGCTCAGCGCCGCCGCCTCGATGCGTTCGCGCGTCTGCCGACGCTTGCGTTCACGCCGACCTTCCTTCACGTGGCCGTCGCTCTCCGTCTCATCCGCCATGCATGCCCCCGTTATGCACCCGCTTCCGGCCGCCTCGCATCGGCCTCGCCCGCATAGGCGGCGATTGCGGCATCCTCTTTCGCGCTGCGAAAATCGGAACCGTCGACGGAGACTTCCAACGGTTTTCCACGCGAGATCCGATAGACGCCGGCCGGCGGAATGTTGCGCACGGTACCACCGATGCGCGTCGCCTTCAGGCCGAGACGGTTGAGGATCGACCGCGGTACGGGACAGCGCGGACCATAGGTGAACTGATAGAAAGCGCCATCCGGCCGCAATGTCGCAAAGGCACCGCCGACGATGGCGGCAACCTTCTCGGGCGGCATGGAAAGCAGCGGCAGACCGCTGACCACCGCCCCGAAAGGCGCCTCGGCAAACAGGCCGTATTCGCCGAGCTCGGCCGCATCCATCCGCACCACCCGCGCCTCGGGAAAGCGGCCACGCAGCTGGACCGCGAATTCCTCGCCAAACTCGATCAGCGTCAGGTCGCTTTCGGCAATGCCGCGCGCCAAAAGAGCGCGCGTGAAAACGCCGGTGCCCGGACCAAGTTCCAGAACCGGACCGCCGACAGGCTCGATCTCCTGCGTCATTAGCCTGGCCAAGCGCTCACCGGATGGCGCGATCGCGGCGACGCGCATGGGATCGCTCACCCAGGAGCGGAAGAACTGAACGAAGTCGGAGCATGTCGTCTTTGTCGTCATTCCGGGGTTCCATCTGTCGTCGGAAATATCGGGAAATATCGAATGTGGCGCGATCAGGGCATGAACAGCATGGCAATTCGAAGGCACGCCCCGTCGCGCCGCCGATATCGTCGCTATCGCAACCATAATCAAACATCATAATCAATGCATATTTTTAATTATTGCATTTTTGCATTTAATGCAAGTATTTTTCCGGCACAATCAAGCTACCCAGGCTCCGGCGGCATCACCCGCGAAAACCGAACGATACCGACGGCGGACAGAGAGCAATTGATAGGACCGAAAATGCCGTATCGGTCGCATCACGGGAATACCCCCTCCCCGTGACCGCGAGGAGGGGTTTCTCATGCCGATATTACGGGCTGACGCATTGCCGGCGCGGGCCGCTGGTCGGCTGGTAGGTGTTGTCGGATACGCGATACGAACGATAGCGGTTGGCACACCAGCGCACATGCCCGCTGCCATGGGCGGGACGGGCAGCCGCACCTCCGATGATCGCACCCGCCGTGAAGGCCGCCAGCGGATACCACCAGCCATCATGATAGCGGCGATAACCTGGACGCGCATACCGATAGCCGCGATGGCCGTGCCAATAGCCGGGGCGATGATGGGGCCGGTAGTGCGGACGGGGACGATAGTGTCGCCAGTCATGGCGATACTGCACCTCGGTCACGCCATTAGCCTGGCTGGTTGTTTGCAACGCCAATGGCTGCGGCATCGGCTGGATCGGGCCGGCGGCAGCCGGATCGATGGACGACACTGCCAACAGGGCACTCAAGGCGGTGGCAGTCACCGCTGTCAGAAGTCGCTTCACGGTCATTCTCCTCTCAACTCCCAATGACCGGAGAAAACGCGTCATGATTGAAAAAGGTTCCGCGTCACTCGACCGCTTGCGCAGGCTCGGGCGATACTATATCCATATAGATAGGAAGCCTACCTATCTATATGGACTGATGGATTGCCATGCACGACAGCAGAGATCTTCAGGAACTTGAAGAGGCCGTGGCGCTTGCCGAAGCCTTGCGTCCCGCCCTGCACCGTCTCTATCGGCAATTGCGGCGCGAAAACGATGAGCCCGGCATCTCGCCGCTGCAGGCGCTTCTTCTCGTCGCCATCCTCCAGCAGCCGGGCATCGGGGTTGCGGAGCTGGCCCGGCTGGAGAACCTGCGCGGCCCGACGATATCGGGGCACATCAAGGCGATGGAGCGCGAAGGCCTCGTCGCCCGCTCCGCTCCCGACCCGGAAGACCGACGCCGCAGCGGCCTGATCGCCACCGACAAGGGACAGGCCCTGATTCAAGGCATAAAGCGGAAGCGAACGGACTGGCTCGCTGCCGAGCTTTCGAAACTGTCGCCCGAGGCGCGCGCCGCCATCCGCGCCGCCATCGGCCCGCTTGGAGAGCTCGGACAATGACCGCAGAGGCACAGCAAACCCTCCCCCAGACGATGCCGAGCGAAAGCGAAGCGCCGGATCGCCGTGAGATCCGCGCCGTCATTCTCGGCCTGATGATCGTCCTCGGACTCGCGGCCCTCGACCAGAGCATCGTCGCCACCGCCCTGCCGCGCATCGTCAGCGATCTCGGCGGCGTCACGCACCTGTCCTGGGTGGTCAGCGCCTATGTGCTGGCCTCGACCAGCACCATGCCGCTCTACGGCAAGCTCAGCGACCAATATGGCCGCAAGCCGATGATCTACGCCGCGATCCTGATCTTCCTGCTCGGCTCGATCCTGAGCGGCATGGCGCAGACGCTGCTGCAACTCATCATCTTCCGCGCCATTCAGGGCATCGGCGCCGGCGGGCTTTTGCCGCTGGCGCAGATCATCATCGGCGATCTGGTGCCGCCGGCCAGGCGCGGCCGCAATCAAGGCTCGATCGCCGCCGTCTTCGCCGTCTGCAGCGTCATCGGTCCGATTGCCGGCGGCGTCATCACCGACCTGCTTTCGTGGCACTGGATCTTCTACGTCAACCTGCCGGTCGGCGCGGTCGCCCTCGTCATGATCGGCCGCGCGCTGAAGCGGCCGCATCAGGCGCGCAGCCGTCGCATCGATTATCTCGGCGCCGTGCTGCTGACCGGATGCACCACCAGCTTCCTGCTGGCGCTTGCACTCGGCGGCAACGAATGGGCCTGGGGTTCGCCACAGAGCCTCGGCCTTTGCGCTACAGCCCTCGTCCTCGGCATCGTCTTCGTCTTCCACATCAGGCATGAGCCGGAGCCGGTGCTGCCGCCCGCGCTCTTCCGGAGCCGCCTGTTCGTCATCGCCTGCCTCGTGCTGGCCCTGACCTTCATGGGCATGCTCGGAGCGACCCTGTTCTTCCCGTTGTTCTTCCAGATGGTGATGGGCGTCACACCCTCGCATTCCGGCTTCCTGACCGGGCCGCTGATGATCGGATTCGTCGTCTCCTCCATGCTCAACGGCCGCGTGCTGCTGCAGCGTTCCGGCCGCTACAAGCCAGCCCAGCTTTTCGGCCTCGGCCTTGCGACGGCAGCCTTTGCCGTGCTTGCCTGGGCGATTGCGACCAGCCAGGGCTTCGCCATCATCGAGCCGCCGATCTTCGCGCTCGGCCTGGGGCTCGGGCTGGTGATGCCGACCATGACGGTCGCGGTGCAGAATGCCCTCCCCTTTGCCCATCGCGGCGTCGGCACGGCGACGCTCGCCTTCTTCCGTTCGCTCGGCGGCCTGATCGGCGTCACCGGCTCGGGCGCCATCCTGGCCTATCGCGTGCAAAAGGCAACCGGCTCGTCCGGCGGGCTCGACATGTCCTCGCTGACCGAAGGCGGCTTGAAGCAGCTCGCCACCGCCTCGCCGGAAGCCCACGCAGCGGCAATCGCGCTTTATCGACACGCCATCGCCATGACTTTCGCCACTGGAACCGTCATCGTGGCCCTGGCGCTGATCGCGCTGCTGTTCCTGCCGGAAATTCCGCTGAAGACGCATCACGGCGAAGGCCCGACAATGCGCTAAGACAGCCTCGCAAGCCCCGAGCAAGTCCCTTTCCCTACAGTCGGTGTCATATCCGATGCGCCGCTATCGGGCGGGCGTCGCCAACCGTCGTTCCGGCGCGATGGCCGCCGGCACCTGCCATATTGGGAAGGACCGACCCATGGTCTCCGCATTGACCACGACCCGATTGCTCGCATCGCAAATGGCGCTGCAATTGCTGCAGACACCTGATTCCTCGCAGGATTCGAGCAGCGATCCCCTGTTGGATGACGATAGCAGCGACCTTTCCACCCTGCCGTCGCAATCGCAAGCATCGCTCACGAACATGCTGAACGGCCTGTCGGCAAATCAAACCGACAGTTCCGCCACATCGCAATCCGATCCGGACATGACCAGCAGCTCGTTCATGGATCTGCTGAAGCAGAACCTGCAGGACGCGGCCAAGAGCGAGGGCAAGAGCGGCCAAGCTCAGGCCATGCTCGATGCTCTCGACAATGGCACGCTGACGGTTTCCGATCCGACCAAAGGCATTTCGATCAAGGCATGGGATACCGATGCCGACAGCGCGCAGGGCACGACCGGTACCACCGCCGACACCATCCCGACCGCGGACTGGAACGACTTCCTGAAGGCCCATCTCGAACGCGGTGCCGATGCAACCTTCGTCAAGAACTCCGACGGCAGCTTCATCGACAAGACCACCGGCGACGAGGCCTATTTCGGCCAGGTCGGATCGCAGTACTACTATATCACCTGGCCATCGGCCGCTTCCGCCGCGAACGCAACGACCTCGGATGTGGCGGCGTCCGACGAGACCAGCGCCTGAGCCCTCTTACGACAGGGTCGGGTCCAGCTTGTCGCGCAGCCAGTCGCCGACGATGCTGATCGATAGCGTGGTCAGCATGATGACCGCCGACGGCGCCAGCATGATCCAGGGCGCGCGGGTGATATATTCGCGCCCATAGCCGACCATATTGCCGAGGCTGGTCATCGGCGGCTGCACGCCGAGGCCGAGGAACGAAAGGCTGCTTTCCATCAGAATGATTTCCGGAAAGGTCAGCGTCATCGAGACGATCAGCGTCGAGGCTATGTTCGGCAGGATATGCTTGAGATAGACGCGCGCCGGGCCGGCGCCGAGCTGCGTCACCGCCGATGCATACCCCTGCTTGCTGGCCGAGATCGCAAGACCACGGGCGATGCGGGTGTAGCGCTCCCAGCCGTAGAAGCCCATCAGGCAGATCAACAGCGGCAGCGAACTACCGAAAAAGGCAAGCACGGCGAGCGACATGATGAGGAAGGGCATGGCCGCCTGGAAATCGGCCAGCATCAGGACGACGTGTTCGACGACCCCCCGGAAATAGGCGGCGAGGAAACCGAGCAGCGTGCCGACGAAAGCCGAGATCAGCGTGGCGCCGAAGGCGATCAAAAGCGAGATGCGGATACTGTCGATCAGCCGTGAGAGCACGTCACGGCCGAGTTCGTCGGTTCCCAGGACATGCTTGGGATTGCCCGGCAGTGCCAGGCGGTTCTTGAGATCGAAGGCGGTGATGTTGAAGGGCCTGATCCAATCCGCCGATACCGCGACGACGATCATGGCCGCGATCCAGACGAGGCCGATGGCGACGAGGATGGGCAGGCCCTTCTTCCGCTTCCTGCGTTCGCCGGCAACAATGCCGGACAGGGAGATATTCGCCATCGCTCAGCCTTTCGCGGTCGTGGTCCGCAGGCGCGGATCGAGATAGCCATAGAGAATGTCGACGGTGAAATTGGACAGCACCATGCAGGCCGCCACCATCAGAAGGATGCATTGGACGACCGCCAGATCGCGGTTGGCGACGGAAACCACCAGCAAGCGCCCGACGCCCGGCCAGGAAAACAGCGATTCCACCACGACGGCGCCGGCGATCAGCGAACCGACCATGAAGCCGGCGATGGTGACGATCGGAATTGCCGCATTCGGCAAGGCATGCTGCCAGACCACCTTGCGCCACGGCATGCCCTTGGCGCTTGCCGTGCGGATATAGGGCTGGCCCAGGATCTCGATCATGGCGCTGCGCGAGAAACGGGCGAGTATGCCGATACCGCCGACGCTCATGGTGACGATCGGCAAAATGGCATGCATCCATGTGTCCTGGCCGCCGGACGGAAGCCAGTCGAGCGTCACGGCAAAGATCAGCACGAGGATGAGGCCGAGAACGAAGCTCGGCATGGTGAAGCCGATGACGGCGCCGGCCATGACCAGCCGGTCGAGCAGGCTCTCGCGATGCAGCGCCGCATAGACGCCGAGCGAAATGCCGAGGGCGAGCTTCAGGATCAGCGCCGGCACGGTCAGCTCCAGCGTCGCCGGAATGCGCTCCAAGACCAGCGCGATGGCCGACTGGCCGTCGCGCATGGATACGCCGAGATCGCCACGCGCAATGGCGCCGAAATAGCGCAGATACTGATCCCAGAGCGGCTGATCGAGACCCCAGGCGCGGCGAAACGCCTCGATGGCCTGCGGCGGCGCGTCCGGCCCCAGAATGATGACCGCCGGATCGCCGGACATGCGCAACACGATGAAGGCGAAGGTCACCACCAAAACGATGGTGATCAACGCCCGGAAGGTCTTGAAAAGCAGAAAACGGAACATCGGATCACGGGCTCGCTGAGGTCTGGGTGAAGGCGGCGCCAACGGGGGCTGCGGCAGACCCGAGGTTGGCGATGCCGGCGAGCGGATCGCCGCTGACGAGATGGCAGGCGGCCTCATGCCCGGATGCGACGACTTGCAGGGTCGGGGTCTCCTCGCGGCAACGGGCGACGGCGACGGCGCAGCGAGGATGGAAGGCGCAACCGGCGGGGCGCGCGGCCGGGTTCGGCGGCTCGCCCTGCAGCACGATGCGATCCTTGAGCGCCGTTCCCGGCACGGGCACGCTCGACACCAGCGCCCTTGTGTAGGGGTGCTGCGGGGCGCGGAAAATCTCGTCCGAGGAGGCTTCCTCGACGATCCGCCCGAGATACATCACGGCAACACGATCGGACATGTTGCGCACCACTTTCAGGTCATGGCTGATGAAGACCATGGTGATGCCGCGCGTCTCCTGCAGATCGCGCAGCAGATTGACGACCTGCGCCTGGATCGAGACATCGAGGGCCGAGACCGGTTCGTCGCAGACCAGCAATTGCGGATCGCTGGCAATGGCGCGGGCAATGACGACGCGCTGACGCTGGCCGCCGGACAATTCATGCGGATAGCTCGCCGCCTGGTCGCGGCGCAGGCCGACGGCCTGCAGCAGCGTCGCCACGCGCTCGCGGCGCTCGGCTTCCGAACCGATAGCGTGGATCGCCAGCGGCTCGCCGATCTGCGCACCGATGGTCAGGCGCCGGTCGAGGGCGGCAAGCGGGTCCTGGAAGACGAGCTGCATGCGTGCCCGGTACTTCCGCCATTCGGTCGTCTCCAAGGCGGGCATGGGCGCGCCATCAAAACGGACCTGACCGGCCGACGGCGGCTCCAGACCGAGCAGCAACCGGCCGGTGGTGGATTTGCCGGAACCGGATTCGCCGACGATGCCAAGCGTCGTCCCCGGCGCCACCGCCAGCGAAACGCCATCGACCGCATGCACGGCAGTCTGCCGGCCCAGCAGGCCATGGCGGGAGAAATAGGTCTTGCTGAGGTCGCTTGCCTCGATCATCGGCGTCATGCTCATGCGGTCGTCGCTCCCTGCCGGACCTTTGCCCGACCGGTCGCGGACGCCGGAGCAATACCGCCGATCGGGTGGAAGCAGGCGGCCGCGCGGCCATCGCCAAGCTCGGCCAGTTGCGGCAGGCTGTTGTGACAGAGCTCGGAGGTGTGGCCGCAACGTGGCGAGAAGGCGCAGCCGCCCGGCAGGCGGCCGGGCTGCGGCACCGTGCCGGGGATCGGCACCATGCGTTCGCGGCCGCCGTCGAGGCGCGGAATCGCGTCGAACAGGCCGCGCGTATAGGGGTGCCGCGGCTCGCGGAACAGCGCCTCAGTCGAACAGCGCTCCACGATGCGGCCGGCATACATGACGCAGACGCGCTCGCAGACCTGCGACACCGCGCCGAGGTCGTGACTGATGAAGACGATGGCCATGCCGGTCTCGGCGCGAATGGAGATCAGCAGATCGAGGATCTGCGCCTGAATGGTGGCATCGAGCGCGGTGGTCGGCTCGTCGGCCACCAGCAGATCGGGATTGCCCGACAGGGCCATGGCAATCATCAGCCGCTGGTTCTGGCCGCCCGAAAATTCATGCGGGAAATTGTCGAAACGCCTGACGGCATCGGGAATGCCGACCAGCTCCATCAGCCGGATCGCCTCGAAGCGCGCCGCCTTGCCCTTCAGCCCCTGATGCAGCTCGACGGTTTCGGCAATCTGCCGGCCGACGCGGATGACCGGATTGAGCGAGCTGGACGGGTCCTGAAAGATCATGGCGATGCGGCTGCCGCGCACGCTTTCCAACGCGGCACGCGAAGCGCCGACAAGCTGCCGGTCACCCAGACGGACGCTGCCGCCGACCGTCGCCTTGCCCGGCAAAAGGCCGAGCGCGGCGAGCCAGGTCACCGACTTGCCGCAACCGGATTCGCCGACGAGACCGACGGCCTCGCCCTTGTCGATCGTCAGGTCGATGCCGTGCAGGACTCGCGTGCCGTCGAAGGCGACGGTCAGATCGGAAATTTCCACCAGGGACATTGCTGCCTCCTTCGTCCGCATGAACGAATGGAAACGGGCCGGAGATGCGGCTCCGGCCCGTTTCGTCGGATCAGGCCCAGTTGCCCGGACGGAAATCCATCGCGAAGGCCGAGGCGGCCTTCCACTTCAGCGCCTTCGGCTTTGCAGTGAACACGGCGTTCTGGTGCAGAACCGTATAGGCCGGGTCCTCGCGCTCGCAGATCTGAAGCATGCGGGCAAAGGCATCGTGGCGCTTGGCGCGGTCGGTGCTGGTTTCGAGGAAGGTCGAGAGCGTGTTCATCTCGGCATTGGTCCATTCGCCGACCTGCTGCTGCTGGCCGTTCGGACCATGATTGGCGATGATGGAGGAGACCGGATCGTTGAAGCTCGCGGTGCTCGACCAGTCGCGGACGGCGCGTGTCGGGGTCTTTTCGAGGATCGCCTGCCAGTTTTCCTTGATGGCGATCTCGACGTTGAGGCCGGCCTGGTTCCACATCTCCACCAGGACCTGCGCCGTTGCCGTCTGGTTGATGTAGTAGTTGTCGAGCAGGCGATAGGGGATGGGATCGCCCTTGTAGTTGGCTTCCTTCAGAAGCTGCCGCGCCAGCTCCGGATTGTACTCCGGCACGGACCAGCCCTTAACGAACATGTCGCCATAGAAATCCCATTGCAGGCCGGCGGGGACGACGGTGCGGCCGGACCAGAGCGATTCAACGATCGCCTGACGGTCGATGGCGTGGGTGAAGGCGCGGCGGATGCGGGGATCGACAAGCTGCGGATGGTTCTTGTCGAAGACGGTCTCGCGGTGATTGGGGATGATGCCGCCCTGAACTTCGAAAGCGGCATTCTTCTCGATGCCGGCGATCTGGTCCGGCGGGATATCGCAGGCGAACTGATATTCGCCCGACAGCAGGCCGTTGATGCGCGAGGCGACTTCCGGAACCTCGACGAAGCGGATCTGCTTCAACGGCGGGCGGCCACCCCAATAATCATCATGGGCGACATAGATCAGATAGGTGTCCGGCTTGAATTCGGCGACGCGGTAAGGTCCGGTGGTGACCGGCGCGCGGGCCCAGTCGAGATAGCTCTTGGCGTCTTCCCAGCCGCGGCGGCTGGCGATGGCGCTGGCGGCGACCGACAGGCGGCCCTCCATGGTGACGTCGGACGAACCGTTGATGAAACGGACCGTATACTTGTCGACAATCTCGATACCCTGCAGGGCCGGCCAGATGCGGCGGGCGGTCGCCGGCACCTCCGGCGGCAGGTCCTTGCCTTGGTTGCGGATCGGATTGGTTTCGTTGATGTAGATGGTCTTGCCGGTGTTCGGCTGGCTGTCGCCGAACATGCGCTCCTTGCTGAAGGAGAAGGCGACGTCTTCGGCGGTCAGCTCCGCGCCGTTGTGGAACTTGACGCCCTGACGCAGTTTCAATTCGACGGTCTTGTCGTCGATGCGGCGCCATTCGGTGGCAAGTTCCGGCCGGGCCGTGAGACCGCCCAGCCAGTTGAGGCCGATCAGGCTTTCCCACAGCGACGAATTGAAGATGCGCTGGCCGACATTCGACTGCTCGCGCAGCGTATCCAGCGTGTTGGTGTTGGAGATCTTCTGCACGGCGATGGTGATCGACGGGCGGTTGTCGGCCTGTGCGATCGAGAAGCGGGGCAGGATCAGCGAACCGGCGGCGGCCGTCGCCATACCGAGTGCGCCACGACGGGTAAGATTGACCATGAAAAACACCTCCTGAAAATCGAGTGTCGGTTGTCGCTATCGATCGCGTTCGGTCAGGCCCGCGGGGCCGGAGCGGTAATGGGTCAGCGTCCTGTCGGCATGCTTGAGCCGCCAGGACAGGGCCTTCTGCGCATAGTCGCGCACGCGCGCCGCATAGGCGGGATCGGCCGCGAGATTGACGAATTCGTTGGGGTCGCGCTCGAGATCGAAAAAGAGCGGCGGCAGGGCGGCGAAATGGACGTATTTGTAACGCTCGTCCTGAACGACGCAGAGGCTGCTGTCGTTCTGATCCAGACCCAGAACCGCCTGTGGCTCGGAATAGAACACGTCGCGGAAATCATATTCGTAATGCAGTTCCGTGCGCCAATCGTCGGGACGCCGGCCGGCGAGGAACGGCAGCAGCGTTTCGCCGTCGCAGGCACGCGGAATGTCGCCGCCGAGCCAATCGAGAATGGTCGGCATGACGTCTATGCTCTCGGTGAAGGCCGTCTCGATCGCGCCGGGACGCGCGTTCGGACCGGCATCCTTGATGACGAGCGGAATGCGGAAGCTCTGCTCGTTGTAGCCGATCTTGCCGAGAAGATGATGATCGCCGAGCTGCTCGCCGTGATCGCTGGTGAAGATGATCAGCGTGTCGTCCCACTGGCCGGTGTCGTCCAGATAGGCAAAGACCTGGCCGAGACAATCGTCGATTTCGCTGATCAGTCCGCAATAGGTAGCGCGCATCTGGCGGATATCGGCCTCGTCCAGCGTCGCGCCCGACCCTTCGGCGCCCTGGAAGAAGGCGCCGCGGCGGATGCTGTCGATATAGAATTTCATCAGCGGATGCTGCGCCGCTTCCGTCTCGGGGCTCGCGGCGCGGATCGGCGCCGGCATGTCTTCCGGGCGATACATCCTGTGATAGGGCGCGGAAGCGACGAAGGGCGGATGCGGGCGATAATAGCCGAGATGCAGGAAGAACGGCTTGCCGGCGCGGCCCTTGAGATAGGTCAGCGCCCGCTCGGTGAAATAGGTGGAATCGGAATATTCATGGGGAATGCGCGAGGGGCGATCGGTGGCGCCCTTCACGGCATCCTCGCCTTCCGGCAGCCAGATGTCGGGACGGTGCTCGGGCAGATCGAAGCCCTGCTGCGCCACCCAGCCGAAATAACCCTCCATGTTCGGCTCGAAGGCGCCGACCGAATGGAAGCCGTCCATCATGTCGCCGAGCGCGAGGAAGCGCGGGTCGTTCAGCGACGTCGTGCGCGGGTCCGGCACGGTGGTAGTGTAACCGACCAGCGCGGGATCGTAACCGACGCCGCGCAGCGCCTTGGCCAGGTTGAAATGCCTGCTGTCGAGCGGCACCGTGTTCTGCACCGCGCGGTGGTTCATCAGATAGAGGCCGGTCAGAAGGCTGGCGCGGGCCGGGCCGCACGGCACGCAGGTCGTGACATGGTTGCGGAAGGTCACACCCTCGCGGCAAAGCCGGTCGAGATTCGGCGTCTTCAGAAACGCCTCGCGGCCATCGGCGCGCAAAAGATGCGGAATGAAATCAGCCCGCCACTGGTCGACGACGATCAGGAGTACGTTCTTGCGCTTCATGGACAGCCTCATGTGTTAGGGAGGCTGTTTGCGGTGCGATTATTTCAGGCGCATGAACCTAATTTCAAACTTCCATGACGCGCTTGTGGCGCCGGGCCAAGATACGCAATCAAAAGTGGAATTCCGATGGTTCCGACGATCGGAAACGCCCGTCCACCAGGCCGCCATGCCGTTGCCTCCGAAGCGCTGCCCAACGGCGTGCGTGGACATGGATTATCGTCGTTCTTCGCTCGCGATCACGGATTTGACGAGATCGCAGCGCTCGGCAAAACGCGCGTCCGGTACGATTTCCTCAAGAGAATAGTTCGCATAGGCGGCGAAGCTCTGCTCTATGAAGCTTTCCAGCGAGAGCAGCTTATATTCCTTGTGCGGCTTGAACATATAGGAGCCTTCCACTCCCAGGGTTTCCGCCACCTCGGGATAGACCGGAAAGCAGGCGCCGACCATGATCGTGTCGGCCGGCACGATATCGGTTTGATTCGTCTCGATGCCGCATTGCTGCAAGAAGACATGCGCGATGTCGTGAATGGGGCGGGCCTTGGAATGGTCGATGCCATACATGAAGCTTTCGCGCCGCGACCAGGCTCGGAACGGGATGGAGATGTCGAGACCATAGGCGGCAAAGCCTTCCAGGAGCCGTTTCCGCTCGCCTTCCCAGCGAGAGAAAAAGCCGCATCGCTCGAATATATCGCGTCGAAACAGGGTTCGCGTTTTCTCCAGGCCCAGGCCCAGTTGGTAAGCCGCCAATATGATCATCGACTGGTAGGCACCGATCGGACCGTTGAGGAGCTGTCTTCGCGCCGTTACGAAGCAAACGTCGGGATGATAGGCATCGAATTGGATGGATGGGATTCGGCTCAGTTTTCTCGCCGTCGAAAAATCATGGAATCCATGTTCGATCTGGGGATGGATGACGACCCGATCATAGGTCGGAATGGTCTCGGAGAATTTTTCGGGATTCGCGCGCAGCGTCCAGACATCGGCGTGATCGATCCTGATGTCATTGCTGAGCAGTCGCATCGAGTTCGCAAGGCCGAGCGTTTGGGCATTCGAAATGATCAACCACGCTTCCAAGGCAAACTCCAACGATATTCAACTGGCAGACAGGTTTCGACAGGCGCTGGACGATGCCTTGAGGGCCGCTCCGACGAGACCGGCCTTGCCGCATTCGGCCTCAAGGGCGCACCATGTCGATCTCTCGTTCGTCGCAAACCACATTCTGGTATTCGACGTCGGGCACAGGCAGCATGGTCGCCTTGGCAACGGGCTCATCGCTGGGCTGTGACACGTAGTTTCTCACGAAACACCGCATCACATGCGCCACACCGAGATGGTTGACCTCACGATAGTCGTCCTCGTAGTAGAGCCCGCCGGCATAGCTGCCGGTGATGATCTCGTAGGAGGGGAAATAGTCGACCCAGTCGAAGCGCGACAGCATCTGCTCCGCGACCACGCGTAGAACGGCCTTGCTGTAGGTGGTCGAAACCAGGACATTCCTGTTCTCGTAAGTCGCCACCAGAGGGACCGGCGAAACGGTGAGAAGCACCTTTACGCCGGGATTGACCTCCTTCAGCTTCGTCAGGAACAGCGACATATGACGATCGACTTCCTCGACGGTGAAGTTGACGAATTCGTATTGCGACGGGTCAAACGATCCGGCAGTAACGCCGGGTGCCAGCGGAAAGACGGAACCATCCGCCTTCGATCTCCACGATTCCGTCAGGCCTAGCGTGAAAACCAGCACATCGGAATCGAGAAAGACCGATCGCACGGCTTCGAGATGCGCGCGACGCGCCTCGATGACGGCGTCGATCGTATCGTACCCGTCCGGCTCGATCTGGGGGCGGTAAGGATCGACGAACTTGCCGTCCTTGCGCAGCCAGGCCCGCTCGGCGGGCACACGATCCTCGAAGACCTCTTCGAAAAGCTGAAGCAGCTGCCGGGCAGTATAGATGTTGCCGTAGCGCGCGGAGAAGACGCCGAAATTGCGCTTGGATCGCTCGGCATCGGACAGGTCCGCGCCCTTTTCGGTGATGAAATAACGAAAGCCGATGCGCTGGATCTGCCGCGAGATATGCTGCGCAAAGCAGCTGCCGGCGGTTGCGACCTTGACGTCCTTGTCGATCTTGAACCGCGGATTGACGATCGGATCGAACAAATGCGTTTCCACGCGAGCAACGGACCGCCGCCACAACTGATAATCATTGATCGTGGAATATGGGTTGCTCATGCATCTGCCTCCACTATGACCTGCTTTACGCGGTTGAAACGGGCTCGAAAGCCGGGCTCGACGGTGATCTCGTCGGCCCGGTGCTGCGAATAGGTCTCGAAGCTGAGCTCGATGAATTTTTCCAGCGAGATCAGCCTGTATTCGCCCGGAAGCTTGAACATGTAGGAACCGCCGACCCCGAAGAGTTCGCCTATCTCCGGATAGACCGGAAGGCACGCGCCATCCACGATCGTGTCGAAAGGCACGAGGTCCGTCTTGTTGATCTCGACGCCGCGGTTCTTGAGAAAGATGCGGGCAATGTCGAAGATGGGACGGGCCTTTGGATGCCCTAGGCTATGCATGAAGGCCTCGCCCCGCGCCCAACGCCTGAAGGGATTAGAGATATCCATTCCAAAGGCGGCAAAACTGGAAATGAGCCGGTCGCGCGCAGGCTCCCAGCGCGAGAAGAAACCACATTGTTCGAAGACGTCGCGGCGAAAGAGTTTTCGCGTTTTCTCGATGCTGAAACCCGATTGGAAAGCCGAAAGAACGATCATCGACTGGCTGGCCGCCAAGGGTTTGTAAAAACGCTCCCCGTTGACACCAGCGAAACAAAAATCCGGATGATAAGCATCGAATTCCACGTTGGGAATCTTGTTCAGATTCCGTACCGACGCGAAATTGTAGTCCGACAGTTCGACCTCGGGATTGATGATGACCCTGTCATAGGTCGGAATCTTGTCGCGGTAGTCTTCAATACTCCGGCGAAAATGCCATACGTTTACGCAATCGAGATCAAAGCTGTTGCTCAGCAATTGCAGTGAACGTGAAAGTCCATATGTATTGCAGTTGGAAATCAACAACCAACGCTCCACGGCACGCCCCCTAAAGCACGGATAGATCGCCAGTGAACTCGCCGCGTCATGGGACGGATTTCGAATGAACAGCCCCTTGCTCATTCGAAAAAAGCGATTTTATCACTGACCGAAAACCTCCACAGAAATGGAGATTGCTTCACTTCATATTGGAATGATGGCCCTTGGTTCCGCCAATGAGACTCTCCTGCGCTCTTTAGGTTCAGCGCGAAGTAAACTTATTATATTAGCGCAATACCATACAGATAACGGCGCGCCCGATCTGCTCGCGTCACAGCAACGCCGTGCTTTCTATTTTGCTCGCCTGTAACGGCGCGCTAAATGCTTGAAAAAATAGATCCCGAAGAGCGGAGAACCCCGCACGCGCCGTATCGGCGAGCTTCATGTCGCTCATCGAAGCTTCAAGACGGCTTCGGAAACATAGGCCGGGAACGCCTCAGAAGACCGAGAACGCTTAGCGCCGAAGCTTGAAGTAACGTTTTGATTCGCAAGGAGAAAATGGCGCACCCGAAGAGATTCGAACTCCTGACCCCCAGATTCGTAGTCTGGTGCTCTATCCAGCTGAGCTACGGGTGCGTGGCCGAAACGGAAGAAACCGTTGGCGTGGGCGGTTCTCTAAAGCGTCCTTCAGGGGAATGCAAGTGGGTTTGTGAAAAAGATCGCGATTTTCTCGCGAGATGCAGCGAAGAGACTGAAAACGCTCACTTTTCATGCGCGCTTCGGCTGCGGTAGTCGTCGAGCGAAACCGGGCGGTCGGGGATTTCGATACGAAACTGCGTACCGGCGGCGGGTTTTTCCACCAAAGCGATGGTGCCGCCATGGGCGAGAACCAGCTCGCGGGCGATCGCCAGGCCGAGACCCGTGCCGCCGGAGCGGGCGGAGCCGCGGAAAGCGGTGAAGAGGTTTTCGCGCGCCTTTCGCGGCATGCCCGGGCCGGTGTCGTCGACGGTGATGCTGACGACGCTGCCGATCCTGTGCGCGGCGACCGTGATACGGCGAATGCTGTCCGGCTCGGCGTCGCCGAAAGCGATCAGCGCCTGATGGGCATTGCGGCAGAGATTGTGGATGACGCGGAAGAGCTGCTCGCTGTCGGCATCGACCACCAGATCCTGGCCGACCTGCTCGATGAACTCGATGCCGCTCTCTGCGTCGATCGCCAGAATGTCCCTCACCTCGCCGATCAGCTCGATCAGCAGCACACGCCGGCGGCGCGGCGCCGATTCGGAAGCCTGGCCGAAGGACAGGACTTCGGTCGTATAGCCGACGGCGCGGTCGATGGTGCGCAGCAGTTTCGGCGCGAAGCGCTTGACCATGGGATCGTCGACATCGACCAGCCGGTCCGACATCAATTGCGCCGCCGACAGGATATTGCGCATGTCATGGTTGATCTTCGACACGGCGAGGCCGAGGGCGGCGAGGTTCTTCTGCTGCTTCAGCGTCTTCTGCAATTGCGACTGCATGGAGGCGAGATGGCGGCCGGCGACGGCGAGCTCGTCGCGTCCCCCGTCCGGCACCAGCACGCGGCCCGGATCTTCCGGATCGTCGGAATAGGCCTGCATGCTGTCGGTCAGCCGGCGGATCGGCCGGATCATCATGCGGTTGATGGCAAAAAAGATCAGCGTCGCGGTGAAGAGCGAAATCAGGATCGACATCAGGAAAACGCTGCCGGAATAGGCGAGCATGGCGTTGCGCAGGCGCGTATCCTTCAGCACCACCTCGATACCGGTGCCGGCATCCCCGCCGGCGGGGCCGAAAACGCGGATGATGCGATTGCCGCCAAACAGCAGCGTGTCCAGCGCATCACGGATCGCGGTCGGCTGCGAGACATCGCTCAGATCATATTGCTCATCGACGGAGGCCGGCATCTCGGCGGTCGCGAGCAGCCGCGAGGTTCCGTCCTTGCGCAGCACGATGGCGCGCGTGCCGGTCGCCATCAGCGTTTCCTTTTGCAGCGCCCGGGGCAATTCGGCCGGCTGCAGGGCGTCGATGACGATGGCGGCGGCGGCGGCTGTGTTCAGCCGGTCCTCAAGCCAGCGCAGCCGCATGTTGGCGACCGAGGGAACGAAGATCAGCACTTCCGCAAGCAGGATGAAACCGACGGTGAGAAGCAGAAGCTTGCCGGACAGGCCGCCGAAAATGCCGGTGGGCCGGCACAAACGGGCGTGACCACGAGCCTCGGCCGTGCTGGCCTTGCCGACGTTGCTATCCTGCCCACTATCCATTTTCGGCTGTCCCGCTTTGTTGCAAAGCGATCTGATGACGATTTATCGAAACAGGATAATAGGAGATTGCGGCGCAATTTCCAATCGCTTCCGTGTCTGCAGGCCGGAACGATCACCGCAAGGACGGGAAAAAGATGGCCGCCCCCCTGCGCGCTATAACTTAAATGCTCTGGACGCAATCCTGTGGTCTTGGTCATAACGGAGCGGAAAACCTATATAAGGAATTCACGGCTCGTCGCCGGTTCCACCCGACCAACGCCCCACGCCGGTTTGCGCCGCTCAATTCTGCACGATGCCAATCGTCCGCAACCAGACCTCGGCCTGCGCAGGCCAGTCGGTGGCGGGCAGCTTCGTCCGCCGCAATCCGAATGCGTGGCCACCTTGCGCATAGAGATGCATTTCCGTCGGCACATGTGCCTTCGACAGTGCGGTATAGTAAGCCAGCGACTGGTGTATGCCATCCTCATCGTCGTCTTCCGCCTGGACCAGGAATGTCGGCGGCGTCAGATTGGATACTGGGATATGAGGATTGAACGTGTCGTCCTGGGCCGCCAGATGTCCAGGATAGATCGCCACGGCGAAATCAGGCCGTGCGCTTTCGTCGTCGGCATTGTCCACCTTGGTATACAAAGGGCGGTCAAAAAGCGTGCTGATTTCCGCCACAAGGAAACCGCCGGCCGAGAACCCCAAGACACCGATTTTATGGGGATCGATATGCCATCGCCCACTATGAGCGCGTACCAACCTCATGGCCCGCTGCAGATCCTCCAACGACGGCTCCGATATGCGAAGGTTGTGCGGGCGGCAATCGCATTGCCAATTATAGGGGAGACTCGGAACGCGATACTTCAGCAGCACGCATGTAATACCTTTTGCGGTGAGCCAGTCGCAGACCTCAGTGCCTTCCAGGTCAATGGCAAGAACCTGGAATCCCCCACCCGGGATCACCACCACGGCTGCTCCCGTATCCCGTCCTTTAGGCGGATAAATGGAGATCGTCGGATTGGTTACATTGGTAACGTTGATTACTGGCTTGCCTGCTATGACTCCGGTGCTGACCGATACGTCTTCCGGCCCCGGTGCTGGCTGCGCGCTGGGGACCGCTCCAGGCCAGAGCGCAATTTGCTCAACCCCTTCTGGCGGCTGCCAGATCATCGGTTTCGCCTGCGCGTATTCTCCTATGGCCAACAGCCCCAAGACGATGGCCAATCGCTTCACGACGCTCCATTTCGTCCGCATTGGCATTTCCCTTCGAGAAGCGACGTTTCGCAGCCACCCAACATCGTCGCCACGAGCCTGGCGTGACGACGACGCGAGGCCGATCGCAAAACGCCCGGATCGGCGGCCCATAAGTTAGCACATATAGGCCGCACCCTCTCCGTTTCAGCCCATCCGGTCAGATTTCCTGCGCCGCTGCGGCGGCGTTGCCGCCGAAGGCATTGGCGATGCGACCGATCATGCGATGCGCCGGCGAAGCGACCGGCCGATGGGTTTCCGCACGGGCCGTAGCTGGGGCGGAGGCAGCGGCATCGACCCTGAAGCGGGCGACGAGGCGAACGAGGCCGTCGGCTTCGGCCGAAAGACGATGGGTGGCGGCCGAGGTTTCCTCGACCATGGCGGCGTTGCGCTGCGTCACCTCATCCATCTGATTAACGGCCTTGTTGACTTCGCTCAAGCCGGTTGCCTGCTCGCGGGCAGCGGTGGCGATCGAATGGATGTGATCGTTGATCTTCAGGACCCGCGACTCGATGGCCGCCAGCGCCTCACCGGTTGCCCGCACCAGCTTCACGCCGACCTGCACCTCATCGCCGGATTTGCCGATCAGCGACTTGATGTCCTTGGCGGCGGTGGCGGAACGCTGCGCCAGTTCACGCACTTCCTGGGCAACGACGGCGAAGCCCTTGCCGGCCTCACCGGCGCGCGCCGCCTCGACGCCAGCGTTCAGCGCCAGCAGGTTGGTCTGGAAGGCGATCTCGTCGATGACGCCGATGATCTGGCTGATTTCGCGCGACGCCTGCTCGATGCGCCCCATGGCGTCGACGGCATTGCGAACCACCGTGCCCGAGTGAGCCGCGTCCTCCTTGGCTTCCGTCACCATGACGCTCGCCTCACGCGCCCGCTCCGTCGAATTCTGCACGACGGCGGTGATTTCATCGAGCGCCGCCGATGTTTCTTCGAGCGCTGCGGCCTGCTGTTCGGTACGGCGCGAGAGATCGTCGCTGGCATGACCCAGCTCGTTGGTATTGACGTTGATGGAGCCCGTCGTCTCGCGCACCTCGCGCATGGTGTCCTTGAGGGTCGCAAAGGTGGTGTTGACGTTCTGCTGCAGTTCGGCGAAGGCGCCCTGGAATTCGCCGCGCATGACCTGGGTGAGATCCCCCTCGGCAAGGCTTGCGATCACACGGCGGACTTCGTTGACGCCGGTGTCGACGCTCGCCAGCAGCTCGTTGATGTTGCCGGCGAAGCGATTGAGGTTCGCGTCGTCGTAATCCTTGTTGATACGCTGGCCGAAGTCGCCGGCGGCGGCGGCGGCAACGACATGCGACATGTCTGCCTGCAGATCGTCGCTCCTGGCGCGCATTGCGGTTTCCTCGGCATTCATGCGGCGCACGGCCTGGCCGTTCTGCTTGAAGACATCGACGGCGACGGCCATCTCGCCGATTTCGTCGGCACGGCCGGCAAAGGGCACGTCGGCATCGAACTGGCCATCCGCCACCTGCTTGATGGCTTCCGTCAGCTTGCGGATCGGGCGGCTCAGATGCGCGGTGCCGATATAGATGCCGAGGCCGACGCCGGCGGCGATACCCGCCACCATCATGCCGAGCACGACCCAGAAAATCGTCTGCCGGAAGGCGTCGATGCCGTCGCTGACGGTCGCAAGTTCGGCCTTGTCGGTCTGGACGACGGCATCGATCTCAGCCTGGAAAGCCTTGCGATTGGCGCGGTTGGCGTCGTTATTGCCCTGCTTGCTGGCCGCTTCCGGCCCTTCCGCCACGCCGAGCCTTGCCGTCTCGGTCCGGAACGTCCGGAATTCCTGGGCGCGATCGCGCAATTTGGCGAATTCCGCCTTCTGCGCCTCGGGCACCAGGGGAGACCAGGCGGCAACCACCCGGTCGATCTCGTCGAGACCCTTCATCAGCCCATCGGCGAAGCCCTTGGCATCCTTGGAAGAGTCCGAGGCATAAATGCCGCGCGATTCCATGACGACGGCGGTTACGAAACGGTTGAGACGCTCGCCCATGTAGGCACGGCTCGCCGCCTGCTCGTATGTTCGCAACTGCTGCCCATATTGATCGACCGCGTAAAGTGCAGTGACGCCGATCAACAGCGCCGCGCCGGCCATTACACTTACGAGCAGATTGATTTTACCGCGGATCTTCAAGGATATGCCTCCTGCAAGCGGAAGCCCTCCCCTCAAAACATGGGCTTGCCGCGAATACCCCTAAATATCGACTAAAAACATTAATGTTATATTGCCCCCGTCTCGAATATTATTTTGGAAACACTTCCAGTAACTTACTGAATTATTGGCGCATTATATTTTTAATATTCTAAAATACGAATTTACATCCGGCAACGCAGTCGTCTGGAGCGCTATCCGACGCCGCGAGGTCGTGGAACAAGGTCTGCATGTGGCCGAAAAGCCGGATTTCCAGGAATCTGCAGTCGTATAATTGACTTCCAGGGCCGTCATCCGTATAAGCCCGCGCACGTCCGGTCATGGAGCCTGCTTTTGCGGGCCAAAGTCCGTTCGCCAAAATCAACAACGCTCCTTGCTTTTGAAGCAAAGCTCAAGAAGGGCCGCACTCCGCGGTGTTTAAATAAATGAAGCGTACCTATCAACCATCCAAGCTTGTCCGCAAGCGTCGTCACGGCTTCCGTGCGCGCATGGCCACCAAGGGCGGCCGTAAGGTTCTTACCGCCCGCCGCGCCCGCGGTCGCAAGCGTCTTTCGGCCTAAGGGCCGGAATGCCCGATAGATGGCGGGCGACTTGACGAATGAACGATCCAAAAAGACTGTCGGGCGGCTGAAAAGCCGGCCGCAGTTTCTTGCAGTCCGCCAAGGCGAAAAGCGCAAGGGAAGCCTCTTCCTGATCGAGGTATTGGACCGCAAGCTCTCCGACGCCGAACCCCGCGTCGGTTTTACCGTTACCAAAAAACATGGCAACGCGGTGGAACGCAACCGCATGCGGCGCAGGCTGAAAGAAGCCGTGCGGCTTAACGCCGTGTTTGCAATGCAGCCCGGACACGACTATGTGGTTGTCGCGCGGCGTGATGTGCTGACCGCACCTTTCGAGAAACTGGCGAGCGAACTCGCCCAACGGATCGAATCCAGGCCGAGACACAAACGGCCGGAGACGGACCGCTCCAGGAAAGTATGATGGAAAACAAACGCAATTACTACATAGCAATTGCCCTGTCTGTGCTGATTGTTCTCGGCTGGCAGTTTTTCTATATGAACCCGCGCCTCGAGGCGCAGCGCAAGGCCGAGCTCGCCACCAAGGCGCAGCAGCAGACGCAGCAGGTCCAGCCGACGACGCAGGCGCCCACGGGCGAGGCCGTGAACGGCGCGGCGCCATCGAGCGGCCAGACCGCGCCGACGACGCTCACGCACGATCAATCGATCGCCAAGACGTCCTCTTCGCGTGTCCTCATCGACACGCCGGCACTGCTGGGTTCCATCAATCTGGAAGGCGCCCGCCTCGACGACCTCAGGCTCAAGGCCTATCATGAGACGGTCGACAAGAGCAGCCCGATCATCACCCTGTTCAGCCCGGCCGACACCAAGGACGGCTATTTCACCGAGCTCGGCTATGTCGGCAGCGACGCGACCGGCACTGTTCCCGGCCCCTCGACGGTGTGGACGCTTTCGAGCGGCAGCAAGCTGACCGAAACGACGCCGGTGACGCTCTCCTACACCAATGACAAGGGCATCACCTTTACCCGCACCATCTCCGTCGACGAACGCTACATGTTCACGGTCACCGACAAGATCGCCAATGCCGGCCAGGCGCCGGTGTCGCTGTCGAGCTATGGCCGCGTGACCCGCTACAACAAGCCGACGACCCCTTCGGCCTACGTCCTGCACGAAGGCTTCATCGGCGTCATCGGCGACGACGGCCTGGTCGAGACCAAATACACCGCGACCGAGAAGGAAGCCGTCAATCCCGCCAAGGCGACCGGCGGCTGGCTCGGCATCACCGACAAGTACTGGGCGGCCACGATCGTGCCGCCGCAGTCGACCGCCTATGACGCGCATTTCTCGCATTTCGCCGATGGACAGCCGCGCTACCAGGCCGACTACAAGCAGGACGCCGTCACCGTCGCGCCCGGCCAGTCGCAGGAGCTGAAGAGCCTCGTCTTCGCCGGCGCCAAGGAAGTTCCGGTCATCGACCGCTACGAGACGAGCTATTCGATCCCGCGCTTCGACCGCCTGATCGACTGGGGATGGTTCTATTTCATCACCAAGCCGATGTTCAAGCTGATGGACTTCTTCTTCCGCTACTTCGGCAATTTCGGTGTCGCGATCCTCTGCACGACGATCGTCGTCAAGGCGCTGTTCTTCCCGCTCGCCAGCAAGCAATACGCTTCGATGGCAAACATGAAGCGCATGCAGCCGAAGATGGAAGAGCTGAAGGCCAAGTTCGGCGACGACCGCATGGGGCTGCAACAGGCAACCATGCAGCTCTACAAGGAAGAGAAGATCAATCCGATCGCCGGCTGCTGGCCGGTGCTCCTGCAGATCCCGATCTTCTTCTCGCTCTACAAAGTGATCTACATCACCATCGAGATGCGTCACGCGCCGTTCTTCGGCTGGATTCAGGACCTGTCCGCGCCCGATCCGACCTCGATCGTCAATCTCTTCGGTCTCTTGCCGTTCACGGCGCCGACCATCCTGCATCTCGGCGTCTGGCCGCTGATCATGGGCGTCACCATGTTCCTGCAGATGCGTATGAACCCGACGCCGCCGGACCCGACCCAGGCGATGATCTTCAACTGGATGCCGCTGGTGTTCATGTTCATGCTGGCAAGCTTCCCGGCCGGCCTCGTGATCTACTGGGCCTGGAACAATACGCTTTCGGTCATCCAGCAGTCGATCATCATGAAGCGCCATGGCGTGAAAGTGGAACTCTTCGACAATCTGAAGGGCCTCTTCAAACGAAAACCGGCGCCATCGAAATGACGACAAAAGCCCCGCTTCGGCGGGGCTTTTTCGTTGTTCGGCGGCACGTACCGCCAACAAAAACGCCGGCATCGGAGATGCCGTATCCGGCAATTCAGCCGTTGAGCGTCGGCTGGCTCCATCGCTCCGCCAGTACCCGTCGCGCATCCGCCAGAATTTCCCTGTATTCCGGCTTGAACGGGGCGGCGAGCTGCTTTTCGAGTTGCGTGAGCAGACCGTTCAATACGGCGCATTCCGCGGTGCTCTCGAAGCACAGCTTGTCGGGACTGTGAGCGGTCGCCTCGCTCCAACGGGACAGAAGCTCAAAGAGCACCAGCGCCTCATTCGCGTCCAATCGTATTTCCGCGGCATCATCGGTTTCTGGGACGTTGTGTTCCATTCGCCCAGAATGGCAGGACGCGGCTCAATCCGCAACGACCATAAGCGCGGCAGGCGGCGGCCGCAAAATAGAAGGCTTTTTCCGGCGTGGATCGCATGGCTATCAAAACTTGACTTTCGCCGGCAAAACCCCGAAGCAGTCAGCCAGTCGAACCGGAAGACCTGAAGCAGCATGGCAGATCAGACGACAAAAGAGGAAAAGCCGCTTTTCGGGCGCCCGTGGATCTTTATCCGCGGCGTGCCGGCAATGAAGTTCCTGCCGCCCGAAGGACCGCCGGAAATCGCTTTTGCCGGACGCTCGAACGTCGGCAAGTCGTCGCTGATCAATGCCCTGGTCGGGCACAAGGGTCTGGCGCGCACCTCGAATACGCCGGGCCGCACGCAGGAACTCAATTATTTCGTTCCCGACGGCTTTTCCGGCGAGGGTGGCGACCTGCCGCCGATGGCGCTGGTGGACATGCCTGGCTACGGCTATGCCCAGGCTCCGAAGGAGCAGGTGGATGCCTGGACGAAGCTGGTCTTCGACTATCTCAGGGGACGCACGACGCTGAAGCGCGTCTATGTGCTGATCGACAGCCGCCACGGCATCAAGAAGAACGACGAGGAAGTCCTGGACCTGCTCGACAAGGCCGCCGTCTCCTATCAGATCGTGCTGACCAAGACCGACAAGATCAAGGAAGCAGGCCTGCCGAAACTGCTGGCCGAGACAGCGGAGAAAATCCGCAAGCGCCCCGCCGCCTATCCCGGCATTCTCGCCACCTCCTCGGAAAAAGGCGTGGGCCTGCAGGAGCTGCGCGAGGCCATCGGTCTGACGGTCGGCATCGACGTCTGATTTTCGGGCTTTAGAGCAATTCCAGGAAAAGTGTGCAGCGGTTTTCCGTCCGGAATTGCGTCAAAACAAGAGTCTTTTTCCCGCGAAAGACTATCGTCAGGGCAGACGGATGGTGCCGGAAGCGACGACGTTGCCGGTGGGCTTGCCGGTCGGAGAACCGCCGAAAGGCTCGACGCTGACGGCGATGATCGCCCCCTCCGTTAGCCTGGCGTGAATTTCCGACGGCAAGGTGAGTTCGCCTTCGCCGGTCTGCGGCAGGATACCGAGCGCCTCGGCCGGATCGCTGCCGCGGATCAGCCAGAGTTCCAGCGATTTTTCTCCGGGCTGGCCGGCGGCGACCGGCGCCACCTTCAACTGGCCGCTGGCGATGTCGTAATTCGCCAGAAGATTGATCGGGCTGCCTTGTCCGGCAAGCGACGCAGTCAGCAATTTGCCGGGCACCGGCTGCGGGGTGCCGTTGGTGAGGGTGAACACCAGGACACCGGCCGCGAGAAACAGCGAGCCGAAGGCGACGGCGCGCCAAAGCAGCAGAGAATGCCAGAATTGGGCGCCGAAGGCCGCATGGGCGAAAACGCGCCTTTCGACCTTGGGAAAGATCGCGGCCGATGGCGCGGCCATGTCATAGTCGTCGTTGAACCCGGAAAGATTCTGCTCCCACCGGCTGACGATGGCGGCGAACTGGCGATCGCTGCGCATCCGCCGCTCGACCTTCTGCCGATCTTCCAACGACAATACACCAAGCACATATTCCCCAGCCAGGAGTTCGTCGCGGGAGCGGCCTCCCTTGCTTTGATCAGGCGTACTCATCGGCGATGCACTCTCTCGGTCTCGTCAGGCTTTGGCACAGCCAGCTATGCATGGTATTTGGGGGCTCGGCGATCGCTTTGCGAATCCCGGCAGCCCAGCTCCCGGCATAGCCGTCATAAACGGCCTGAATTGGACGAAGCTTCCAACTCTTCCATGCGGCTGTCAATCGGGCATTCCTCCTAGTGCACCATCTTCGGAGCCCGACGCGACGCCGCAAGGCCGGCTTGCGCTACGAAAGACGGCGGAGGCGATGTGACGCGGCTACAAGTAATCTTGTTATCATTATTCCCTCTGTCAAAAACTTGAGATAAAAGGCCGCGATCAATTCTGAGGGGTGCCCCATGTCCGAAGCCCAAAGCGAACTCCAGGCCAGGCTGCTTGCCCAGGCCCTGCCCTACATGCAGCGTTATGAAAACAAGACCATCGTGGTGAAATATGGTGGCCACGCCATGGGCAATGCCGAACTCGGCAGAGCGTTTGCGGAGGATATCGCGCTTCTCAAGCAATCGGGCATCAATCCGATCGTCGTCCATGGCGGCGGCCCGCAGATCGGCGCCATGCTGACGAAGATGGGCATCGAATCGAAATTCGAGGGCGGACTGCGCGTCACCGACCAGAAGACGGTCGAGATCGTCGAAATGGTGCTCGCCGGCTCGATCAACAAGGAAATCGTCGCGCTGATCAACCAGACCGGCGAATGGGCGATCGGCCTTTGCGGCAAGGACGGCAACATGGTCTTCGCCGAAAAGGCGCACAAGACCGTCAAGGACCCCGATTCCAATATCGAGCGCGTGCTCGATCTCGGCTTCGTCGGCGAGGTGGTCGAAGTCGATCGCACCTTGCTCGACCTGCTCGCCAAGTCGGAAATGATCCCGGTCATCGCCCCGGTCGCGCCAGGCCGCGACGGCGCGACCTACAACATCAATGCCGATACCTTCGCCGGCGCGATCGCCGGTGCGCTCAGCGCCACCCGCCTGCTCTTCCTCACCGACGTTCCAGGCGTGCTCGACAAGCAGGGCGAGCTGATCAAGGAACTCTCCGTCGCCCAGGCGCGGGCGCTGATCGCCGACGGCACGGTTTCCGGCGGCATGATCCCGAAGGTCGAGACCTGCATCGACGCCATCAAGGCCGGTGTCCAGGGCGTCGTCATCCTCAACGGCAAGACCGCCCATTCCGTCCTGCTCGAAATCTTCACCGAGGGCGCCGGCACGCTGATCGTTCCCTGATACGAACGTGCCCTTTCCACCCAAAGAACGGGTGCGTTGTCTCGTTATCGCCGGCGGCGCGCTCAACCGAAATCGGTCGAGCGCGTCAGGTCTTCCCACGCGGTGATCTCCGCGCTCAGGACGGCGATTTTTCCACGCACCAGGTTCAGGGCGTCGGTTCCGAGCAAGAGATGGACTGGCGGCTCGTCTGACGCCACCAGCTCCAGTATAGCCGCGGCAGCCTTCTCGGGATCGCCGGCCTGGTGGCCGCTCTTTTCCTCTCGCGCCTTGCGGATGGGGTCGAACAGCGCGTCATAATCGGCAATGCTGCGGTCGGTGCGAACCATGGAGCGACCGGCCCAGTCGGTGCGGAACGAGCCTGGTGCGACGGCCGTCACCTTGATGCCGAAATCCTTCACCTCCTTTGCCAGCACCTCGCTAATGCCTTCGAGGGCAAATTTGCTGCCGCAGTAATAGGCGATGCCGGGCATGGTGATGAAACCGCCCATCGACGTGATGTTGATGATGTGGCCAGCGCGGCGGCGACGCATGAAGGGCAGTACCGCCTTGGTCATCGCCACTGCGCCGAAGACGTTGACGTCGAACTGACGGCGCATCTCGTCGAGCGGCGATTCCTCCAGCGTCCCTTCGTGGCCATAACCGGCATTGTTGATCAACACGTCGATCGGACCAAGGTCCGCTTCGATGCGCGCGATGGCGGGATCGATGGCAGCAAAATCGGTCACATCCAGAAGAACAGCCTTGGCGCGGCCCGGTGCCATGGCCTCGAACCGCTCCTGGCCGGTGGCGTTGCGGACTGTGCCCGCGACACGGTGGCCGGCGGCGAGCGCCGCCTCGGCGAAGGCGCGGCCAAAGCCCGAGCTGACGCCGGTGATCAGGAAAAATTTGCTCTCAGTCGAATTCATGGGGAAGCTCCTTGCTGTCAGCACGCTCGATGCTCGGCCGAGCGGTCACATACGCCTATGTGGATGCGGCAGGACTGACAGTCCAATATATTGCGGTGGCTAGTTTCATATCTTAAAGATATTCCTGATCAGTCGACCGCCGGAGACGCGATGGAGCTGCGCCATATCAAATATTTCCTCGCCGTCGCCGAGGAGCTGAATTTCACCCGCGCGGCCCGGCGCGTCGGCATCGGCCAGCCGCCGCTCAGCAATCAGATCCGCGATCTGGAGGAGGAAATCGGCGCGCCGCTGTTTCGCCGTCTGCCGCATGGCGCCGAATTGACGGAGGCGGGGCAGGTCTTCCTGCCGGAAGCCCGCGCGATCATGGCCAAGGCCGAGCATGCGAAAGCTCTGGCCTTGCGGGCGGCGCGCGGAGAGCTCGGGCGATTGCGGTTGGGCTTCACCGGTTCGGCCGCTTTCAGCCCGATCGTGCCGTCGGCGGTGCGCAGCTTCCGTCGCGCCTATCCCGATATCGATCTGACGCTACAGGAAGCCCATACGACGCGGCTGTTGGAGCTGCTCGACACCGAGGAACTGGATGCCGTCTTCGTCCGGCTGGGCCGCGCCGACCCGCCCGGTTTCCGAACGCATTCGCTCGGAGAGGAAGCCATGGTCGTCGCGCTCCCCTCAGGCCATCGGCTCGCCGATGCCGCAGCCCTGCCCCTGTCGGCGCTTTCGGCCGAACCTTTCGTGCTGTTTCCACGCGAGGCCGGCCCAAGCCTGTTCGAGGAAATCATCGCCGCTTGCCGGCATGCGGGTTTCGAACCGATCCTCGGGCCGATCGCACCGCAGATCACCTCGCTCGCCAATCTCGTCGCGGTCGAGCTCGGCATTTCGGTCGTGCCATCGGCGGTCGCGCAAATCCGCGTGCCGGGCGTCGTCTACATACCGATCAGCGGGGACGGCCCGGTGGCGCGGCTGGCGCTCGCAACGCGGCGCGGCGAGCGTTCCGCCGTTGTGCAGAACTTCCTCGCACGCGTGCTTGCGGACAGAGATGGTCCGGCGTGATCAATCCTGCTGATAGACGGCTTCCGCCTCGCTCTTCAGCATGCCCATGACAGCGCGGTAGGGAGCGGGACCATAGCTGATGCGGCTGACGCCGAGGCTTGCCATCGTGGCGTTGTCCGGCGTCGCCGGACGCACCATGATGTTGACCGGCAGCGGCGAACGATCGCACAGATCCTGGATCAATTCGGCATCGACGAGACCGGGCGCGAAGAAGCCGCTGGCACCGGCCTCGGCAAAGGCATCGGCGCGGCGATAGGCTTCGTCCAGCAGGAGCTGATGATGCGCCGTATCGCTTTCCTGCAGGAAGAGATCGGTGCGGGCATTGATGAACAGCGGCATTTCCCGCCGCGTTGCCATCTCGCGGATGGCGCGGATGCGGATCGCCTGGATGTCGATCGGATGCACGCCGCGGCCGCCGATCACCTGATCCTCGAAATTGATGCCGATGGCGCCGTGATCCATGATCTTCTCGACATTGGCGGCGACGGCATCCGGCTCGAGGGCATAGCCGCCCTCGAAATCGACGGAGAGCGGCAGCGGGATCGTCACCGAGATCAGCCGCGCCGTGACAGCGAGCAGCGACAGCGGGATCGCTTCGCCGTCGCCGAAGCCGTTGGCGGCTGCGACCGACCAGCTGCCCGTCGCCAGCGCCTTGGCGCCGGCCTCGGTCACGGCCTTGGCGGAGCCGGCATCCCATATGTTGAAGAGGATCACCGGATCGCCCTTCTTGTGCAACCGAGCGAACTCTTCCGCCTTTTCCACCTGTGTCATCGCATCCCCTCCACAAGGCCCGACCGGGCATGTCCCATCCGCTATCTCCGAAGAAGCAGCGGCTCCTCTTCCCCGAAGCAAATAGGGTAAAGCCCCGGAAATCAACGGCAAAACCATAGCCTGCATTGCAATTGCGGGCAATCTCCGCAGGGTGTCTCATATAAGCGGCCTGCATATTTTGCTTTTCCTTCAGCGATGCCGCATGCCATAAGGCCGGCATGACCCAGACAAAAACGCTGCCCACCCCCGCCGATTTCTCCGATATCCGCGACTGGGTATTCGATCTCGACAACACGCTCTACCCGCACCATGTCGATCTCTTCGCGCAGATCGACAAGAACATGACGGCCTATGTTTCGGCTTTGCTGCAAATGGAGCGGGACGAGGCGCGCAAGCTGCAGAAACAATATTATCTCGAGCACGGCACGACGTTGCAGGGGCTGATGATCCATCATCGCATCGACCCCAATGATTTCCTGGAAAAGGCGCATGCGATCGACTATTCGGCGCTGATGCCGCAGCCGGAGCTCGCCGCCGCCATCAAGGCGCTTCCGGGCCGCAAGTTCATTTTCACCAATGGCAGCGTCAAGCATGCGCAGGCGACCGCGGGCGCGCTCGGCATTCTCGATCACTTCGACGACATTTTCGATATCGTCGCCGCCGATTACGTGCCGAAGCCGGCCGGCAGCACCTATGACAAGTTCATGAGCCTCAACCGCGTCGATACGAAGCGCGCGGCCATGTTCGAGGATCTGCCGCGCAACCTCACGGTTCCAAAGACGCTCGGCATGAAGACGGTGTTGCTGGTGCCGCAAAATCTCGAGGGCACCGTGGTCGAATGGTGGGAGCGGACCACGGGCGAGGACGATCATATCGACTATGTGACCGATGACCTCACCACCTTCCTGAAGGCGCTGATTTAACCTTTCATTAGAATGGGGTTACGAAAGTTTCATCCGCCTTACCGATGTTTAATTGGTCGTTTTTTGCCTGCAGCCGTATCGTTTGACCATTCCTCGACACGAAAGGAAAAACGATGAACGGGAAAAAACTTCTTCTGGCAGGCCTTTCCGCAACCCTCCTGGTTGGCGCCGCTGCGCAGGCAAGCTTCGCGGCTCCGCAAGGCAATGACGGCAGGGGCGGCCGCTGGCACGGACCGGGCTTTTCGCCTGAGATCGCCTATGTGCGCATGCTGAAGCAGTTCGACACCAATGGCGACATGAAGATCACCAGGGACGAGGTCAAGGCCGGCGTCGACAAGATCTTCGACCAGATCGACACCAATCACGACGGCCAGATCACCCCCGGCGAGCTGCGCGCCTATCGCCAGGACCAGATCAAGCAATGGAAGGCCGAGCACGCCAAGGCTGACGACAAGGATCAGCCTGGCAACACCCAGGGCGATCAGGCGCAGGCGAATGATCAGGCCGGCGGCGACAAGGCGCAGACCGACGACCACAAGGGTGGCGACGGCCGGCACGGCCATCATCGGCATGGCGGCGGCCGCTTCATGCGCGAGGCAGCTCTCTTCCGCGAGACCATGCTGTTCCACCGCATCGACAAGGATGAGAACGGCCAGATCAGCAAGCAGGAGGCCGAAGACGCCGCCAACAAGCTCTTCGACCGCATGGACCGCAACCATGACGGCGTGATCTCGCTGGACGACATGCCGAACCGGCCGTTCCTCTAGAGCATTTCCAGGAAAAGTGCGAAGCGGTTTTCCGTCCGGAATGCGTAACTAAACAAGAAGATAGAGCATTTTCGCGATTCGAAGAAAAGCGGAAATGCTCTAGATCGCGAAACCATTCATTTCCATAGCCAATAGGAAGCCGGTTTCAATTTCCGCAGCCACCGGGAAACCGGCTTCCGGTAAAGTCATACCCCGCCGTTTTCTCGGTTCATGACTGAAGACGTTTCGCCATCTCCGACGTTCGGCTCCACCCCATGCGTTCGTAGAGGGGACGGCCAGCCTCCGTGGCATGCAGGATCGCATAGGCAATGCCGCGGCGCGCGAACGCATCATCCGACGTTTGCATGAGGAGCCGCGCGACGCCCTGTCCGCGATGATCGGGCTCGACGAATAGGTTGAGCACATAGCCGCGACGGCCTTCCGCAGGATGAGCAGGATGTGGGGGCCAGTCGATTTCCATCAAACCGATGCCACCGACTACAACGCCCGCCCGTTCCGCCATAAACCCGAAATACCGGCCATCGGCCAAACGTGGTTCGAGCCAATCGCGGAACGGCGCCGCCATCGCAGCCACGTTGATCTCGTCCCGGCCTGCTTCGCGGAACATCTCTTCGCGGTGACGGCATATGGCGTCCAGGTCCGAACGTGAAACTGGTCGAATGTCGATCATCATCTCACTCAAATTCCAGTCGCCAGGGGGCGTTCACACGGTCCGTCAATGTCCGTTGTCGTGCTCGTAGAAATCCGCGACGATTTTCCAGGCCTCCTCCGCCGTCTCGACGAAGCTGATCAGCTTGACGTCGTCGGGGGCGATGACGCCGAATTCAGCGAGCCCGTCGAAATTGACGATATTGCGCCAGAACTTTTCGCCGAACAGGATGAGCGGCAGGCGCTCCATGCGGCCGGTCTGGATCAGGGTCAGGCATTCGAACAGCTCGTCCATCGTGCCGAAACCGCCGGGGAACACGGCGATCGCCTTGGCGCGCACCATGAAATGCATCTTGCGGATCGCGAAATAATGGAAATTGAAGCTGAGTTCCGGTGTCACATAGACATTCGGCGCCTGCTCATGCGGCAACACGATATTGAGACCGATCGACGGGGCGCCCTCATCGGCAGCCCCTCGGTTGCCCGCCTCCATGACGCCGGGGCCGCCGCCGGTGACCACGACATATTCATGAAAATCGAAGCCCGCCGAATAACGGGAACACAGCCGCGCGAACTTGCGCGCTTCCTCGTAATAGACCGATGCCGCTTCGAGATTGGCCCGCTGGACATCGTTGCGCGCCGCCCAGGCGCTGGTGCCGGGGGCAGGAATGCGGGCACCGCCGAACATCACGACCGTCGACCTGATGCCGCGCTCGGTAAGCGCCATCTCGGTCTTCAGCAATTCGAGCTGCAGCCGGATCGGGCGCAGTTCCTCGCGGCAGAGAAAATCCTCGTCGGCATAGGCCAGGCGATAGGAGGGCGACATCGACTGCGGCGTCCTCGGAACGGATTCCGCCCGCTGCTTGTCGGCAGAACTCGTCTTCAAGGGATCCCAGACCCCATCCTTGCGCCTCAGCCTACTGTTCTTCGCCTTGCTCATTTCCCATGCCTTTCGAATCGATCATGACGGGCCGTTTCTGCCGATGGACGGAAATAGCCAAGCTCTTGCATATGCCCCTACAACGCCTTGAATCCAAGCTCAATCGGCGCGGAAAAGACATTCCATTTTCGGCATCCATGCTATAGGACCAATCGACCGCTTCCGGACCATTTCCGGAAATCACGCTAGCCACAGACGTTTTAAGGAATTCCCATGAGCGCCACCGATCTCGCCTCTCTCGAAAATGCCATCGAGGCCGCCTTCGACAATCGCGACAATGTGAACACGTCGACGCGCGGCGAAGTCCGCGATGCCGTGGAAACGGCGCTCAACCTGCTCGACAGCGGCAAGGTGCGCGTGGCCGAGCGCGGTTCCGACGGCAACTGGACCGTCAACCAGTGGCTCAAGAAGGCGGTGCTGCTCTCCTTCCGCCTCAACGACATGAAGATCGTCGAAGGCGGCCCCGCAGGCGCGACCTGGTGGGACAAGGTTCCCTCCAAGTTCGAAGGCTGGGGCGAGAACCGCTTCCGCGAAGCCGGCTTCCGCGCCGTGCCGAACGCCGTCGTGCGTCATTCCGCCTATATCGCTCCCAATGCCATCCTGATGCCCTCCTTCGTCAACCTCGGCGCCTATGTCGGCGAAGGCACCATGGTCGACACCTGGGCGACCGTCGGCTCCTGCGCGCAGATCGGCAAGCATGTGCATCTGTCGGGCGGCGTCGGCATCGGCGGTGTGCTGGAGCCGATGCAGGCCGGCCCGACCATCATCGAGGACAATTGCTTCATCGGCGCACGTTCGGAAGTGGTCGAGGGCTGCATCATCCGCGAGGGTTCTGTGCTCGGCATGGGCGTCTTCATCGGCAAGTCGACCAAGATCGTCGACCGCACCACGGGCGAGATCACCTATGGCGAAGTGCCGCCCTACTCGGTCGTCGTCGCCGGCGCGCTGCCGAGCGGCAACACCATGGCGAACGGCCAGCCGGCACCCAGCCTTTATTGCGCCGTCATCGTCAAGCGCGTCGATGAAAAGACCCGCTCGAAGACGGGCATCAACGAACTGCTGCGCGACTGAGATGAAACGGGGGCGCTTGCTGAAAGCGCCCCACACGCTTTCCGGGTGACAGAACCCGCGCAATTGCTAAAATTGCCCTCGATCGAATCGCGGCGGCGATTTTCAGCCTGCCGTTCGTATTCTGCCATCGCTTTGCCATTTCCCGCCGGATAAGTAGCCTCCGATGACCGTCACCGATCCCGTCGCCAATCTGCAAACCCTGATCCGCTGCGCCTCCGTGACGCCGGCCGAAGGCGGCGCGCTGACAGCGCTCGCCGACATGCTGGCGCCGCTCGGCTTCAAGGTGGAGCGCATGACGGCCAGCGAGCCGGGCACGCCCGATATCGAGAACCTCTATGCCCGTCTCGGCACCGAGGGTCCGCATCTGATGTTCGCCGGCCATACGGACGTCGTGCCGGTCGGTGACGCCGCCGCCTGGAGCCATCCGCCCTTTGCCGCCGAGATCGCCGATGGCGAGCTTTTCGGCCGTGGCGCGGTCGACATGAAGGGCGGCATCGCCTGCTTTGCCGCCGCCGTCGCCCGTCATATCGAGAAGCACGGACCGCCCGCCGGCTCCATCTCCTTCCTGATCACCGGCGACGAGGAAGGCCCCGCGATCAACGGCACGGTCAAGCTGCTGCAATGGGCCGCCGAGCGCGGCGAGCGCTGGGATGCGTCGCTGGTCGGCGAGCCGACCAATCCCGACCAGCTCGGCGACATGATCAAGATCGGACGCCGCGGCTCGATATCCGGTTTCATCACCGTTCACGGCGTGCAGGGCCATGCCGCCTATCCGCATCTTGCCGACAATCCGGTGCGCAGCATCGTCAAGCTGACCGAAGCGCTGCTCCATCCGCCCTTCGATGCCGGCACCGAGAATTTCCAGCCGTCGAACCTCGAGGTGACGACGATCGATGTCGGCAATGCCGCCACCAACGTCATTCCGGCCAAGGCGACCGCCGCCTTCAACATCCGCTTCAACGACAGCTGGACCGCCGAGACACTGAAGGCGGAGATTCTCTCACGCCTCGATGCCGCCGCGGCGGATCAGATGCTGCGCCCGGGTCGTGCGCCGACTAAATATGATATCGTCTGGTCCGAACGGCCGAGCCAGGTGTTCCTGACCCGCAACAACGCGCTGATCGCCTCGCTATCCTCGGCGGTCGAAAACGTCACCGGTCGGACGCCGCAGCTTTCGACCACCGGCGGCACCTCGGATGCACGCTTCATCAAGGATTATTGCCCCGTGGTGGAGTTCGGCCTCGTCGGTCAGACCATGCATATGGTCGACGAGCGCGTCGCCGTTTCCGATCTCGAAACCCTGACCGGCATCTACGAGACCTTCATCCAGCGCTGGTTCGCGAATGCCGAGCTTTAGGGAAGTCCAATATTATCTGGCCGGCCTGTGGCTTCTCATCCGCATGGATGCGCGCGGCTTCCAGTATCTGGACATTTCGGATCGCGGCATGATGCGCTCCTTCTGGGCGATCCTCTGGTGCCTGCCGTCGATCGGCATTTCCTGGCTCTGGTGGCAGCGGGCCTATCTCTTCGCCATGCCGCCGGAAACCGTGACCGGCATGGCCTTCTTCTTTCGGCTTGCCCTGGTCGAGGCGGCGAGCTGGCTGACGCCGCTGGTCTTTGCCGGCGTGCTGCTATTGATCTTCCGTTTCGGCGACAAGTTCACTCCAATCGTCGTCGTCGTGAACTGGCTCGGCCTGCCGACATCCTACCTCAATGCCCTGCTGATCGCGCTGCTCGCTTTCGTTCCCGGCGCCAGTGCGCTGGCGGCCATGCTGTGGCTGGCGCTGATGATGGCGATCATCTTTTCACTCGCGCGCATTCTGAGAATGATCCTCGGCACGCACCCGCTCTTCGTCGGCACACTGACGCTGATGCTGCTCATTCCGAGTATGCTACTGACCGACTTCCTGCAGCGATTTCTCGGTATCTACCCGCCGGTCTGAGTTGCGATGTGACGCCACATCGCCTGACGATCAGCTATCGTCGGCCTCGTCCTCGAGGACCGGCGCCTCGGTGCTGGCATCGTCGCGATAATCCACCTGCATGAAATAGAGACCGTCCGGCGGTGCGACGGGGCCGCAGGCCTTGCGGTCGCGCGCCTCCAGCGCGGCGCGCACGTCGTCGGGCGTCCACTTGCCTTCGCCGGCAAGCTTCAGCGTTCCGGCAAAGGAGCGAATCTGATTGTGCAGGAAGCTCTGCGCCGTGGCGCGGATTTCGATCAGGTCGCCGCTGCGCGTCACGTCCAGCCGGTCGAGCGTGCGCACCGGGCTGTTCGCCTGGCAATGGGCAGAGCGGAAGGTCGTGAAATCGTGCCGACCGACCAGCATCTGCGCCGCCGCATGCATGACCTCGTGATCCATGTCCTTCGGCACCCACCAGGCACGCCCGGCTTCCAGCGCCAGCGGCGCACGGCGGGCAATGATCCGGTAGAGATAATGCCGGCGGATGGCCGAAAAGCGGGCGTCGAAACCGGCATCGACTTCCATGACGTCAACGATGGCGACACGATCTCCCGCGAGCCTTAGATGGGCGTTCAGCGCGTTGCGCAGCGTATGCGGCTTCCAGTCCCTGGAGAGATCGGCATGCGCCACCTGGCCCATGGCATGCACGCCGGAATCGGTGCGGCCCGCACCGCGAATGGAAACCTTCTCGCCCGTCAGCGACAGGATGGCGCCCTCGATCGCGCCCTGCACGGAGGGACCATTGTCCTGACGCTGCCAGCCGACATAGGGAATGCCGTCATATTCGACGGTCATGCGGTAGCGCGGCATCAGGCTGGCCCCGCCGCAAGCATCGTGCCCGGCGCGATCGGCGTGCCGCGCAGGAAATCGGCCGCAGCCAGCGGCTTGCCGCCGGCCTTTTGCAGCTTCGTCAGCCTGATGGCGCCGGACGCGCAGGCGATCACCAGATCGTCCGTCAGCACTTCGCCGGCCGCGCCCTCGCCTGCCGCAGGCTCGGAGCCGAGCACCTTGACCCGCTCGGGCCTGCCGGCGATCTCGGCCTCGAACCAGGCGCCCGGAAACGGCGACAGCCCACGAATATGATTGTGCACATCGGCGGCGGGTCGGTTGAAATCGATGCGGGTCTCGGCCTTGTCGATCTTGGAGGCGTAGACGACGCCGTCGGCGGGCTGTTCCGTCAACGGCAGCTCGCCATGCTCCAGTCTGTCCATCGCTTCCGCCATCGCCTTGGCGCCGACCAGCATCAGCCTGTCGTGCAGCTCGCCGGCGGTCATGGTGTCGCCGATCTCGACCTCCCGTGTGAGGGCGACCGGGCCGGTGTCCAGGCCCTTGTCCATCTTCATCACCATCATGCCGGTGTTCCTGTCGCCGGCCATGATCGCCCGCTGGATGGGGGCCGCTCCGCGCCAGCGCGGCAGCAGCGAGGCATGGCCATTATAGCAGCCTAGCCGCGTGCCCGTGAGGATCGCCTCTGGCAGCAGCAGCCCATAGGCGACGACCACGGCGACATCGGCCTGAAGATCGCGAAAGCGCTGGCGCTCGTCCGGTTCCTTGAAATTGACCGGCGTGAAGACCGGCAGGCCCAATAGTTCCGCGGCCTGATGCACCGGCGACTTCTGCAGATCGAGCCCGCGGCGCCCACCCGGCCGTGGCGGCTGCGTGTAGACGGCGCGAACTCTATGCCCGGCATCGACCAGCGACCGCAGCGTCGGCACGGAGAATTCGGGCGTTCCCATAAAGATGATATTCAGCGACATACAGTTTGTCCGGCTAGGATATGCGGCTTGGCGCGGGTTTCATCCAAAAGCGCTCCGCGCCATTTCGGGTCATGGATCAGCCACCTTCAAACGGGTTTACGAGCTTGAGATCAAGCCCTTCGAAATCTTTTGTGTTGCGCGTCGCCAAGGTGGCGCCATGCGAAAGGCAGATAGCGGCGATCATGGCGTCCTGGACGGAAATCTGATGGCCGATCCGTTCGCGACGGGCACGAATGCGGCCAGTCTCAATCGCGCAATGATGATCGAAGCTCACTATTTTGCCTCTGAACGCGCCCAGAAGCGCGTTGAAAATCTCGACATGGCGACTGGAATTCGTTCGAAGACGGAAGCGTTCCGCCCCGTACGACAACTCCATCACGACCACATCACAGAGATGAACATCCCATTCGGGTTGAACCAACATCCATGCTTTGACTTGCTGGTTTGTCTCAGGCTTGGTCAGCTCCGAGACGACATTCGTATCGAGAACGATCATTCAAATTCTTCGACCGGCCGGCCGAAATCCTTTTTCCGCTCCGCTTCGATCTCGTCCATAATGCGCGCAAATTCCTCGCCCGCCTCAGGATCACTTTCGTCGAAGAAGATCGGACGCAGCGCCTCCCAGGCCGATAGTCCACTGCGGCGGTTATCATTTTCAGCCAACAGAGCTTTACGAAGCAACACCTTTGCTTCCTCCGACAGGCTGCGACCCGTCTGCTTTGCCCGCTCGGCAATATCCTGCTTCATCGCATCGGGAATATCGCGAATCAAAAGGTCGCTCATTCGGCATCTCCATTATGATATCACTGATATCATAAGCGCATCAGGCCGATCTTTCAACGTTCGCCTCAGAGCGCCTTCGCCTTGGCCGCCTTGGTGAACTTCTTGATCACCATGTCGCGCTTCAGGCGCGAGATATAATCGATGAACAGCACGCCGTTCAGATGATCGATCTCGTGCTGGAGGCAGGTGGCGAGCAGGCCGTCGGCCTCGAGCACCTGTTCCTTGCCGTCGCGGTCAACATGCTTGACGGTGATGCGCGCCGGGCGTTCCACTTCCGCATAATAATCGGGGATCGAGAGACAGCCCTCCTCATAGACCGAACGTTCGTCGGAGGACGCGACAATCTCGGGATTGATGAAGACCAATGGCTTCTTGTCCTCGCCCTCGCGCGCGACATCGATCACCAGCATGCGGCGGGGAACGCCGATCTGGATGGCGGCAAGGCCGATGCCTGGCGCATCATACATGGTTTCCAGCATGTCGTCGGCGAGACGTTGAATTTCGGTATCGACGCGCTCGATGGGCTTGGAAGCCTGGCGGAGCAGCGGATCGGGCAAAATGATGAGTGGCTTGATCGTCATGACGTTTCCCATAACGCATCTTGTGATGCGATGGAATTCTCTAGATGGCGGCAACGCCGTGTTTTTTCAACGCCCGCCGCATCCGCACCCATAACGGCGGCCTGAAATTTTGTTCACGTTTTGATCTGGATATTCACACCGATTTTGCTATGGTGCCGTCACGCGTTCCATGAGTTTACCCGATATCATGTCCTTTACCCTCTTCGGCCAAGCCTTTTCCGCGATCGAAATCCTGACTGGTCTCGCCATCCTGCTTGCGGCCATCGTGGTCGTCCTTCTCCTCGCCGGCAGGCGACGGCAGTCGGAAGAGGAGCTGCTGCGAAGCGAGGATGTCGAGCATGGCATGGCGGCAATCCTCAGGGCGCAGGCGGAAATGCAGGGGCGGCTCGCCACCATGGCCGAGCTGTTCGGCTCGCGGCAGGCGGAACTCAACCATGCCATCGGCCAGCGGCTCGACGGCATGTCGCAGCGGGTGACGGCGACCATCGGCGAACAGACGCGCTCGACGCACGAGAACCTGCGCCGTCTACAGGAGCGGCTGGCCGTCATCGATGCCGCGCAGACGAACATCCAGTCGCTGGCGAAGGACGTCGTCGGGCTGCAGGCGATTCTTTCCAACAAGCAGACGCGCGGCGCTTTCGGCCAGGCACGTATGGAAACGATCATCGCCGACGGATTGCCGATCGGCGCCTATGCCTTCCAACCGACGCTGTCGAACGGCTCGCGGCCGGACTGCACGGTGCGCATGCCGAACGGTTCGCCGCCGCTGGTCATCGATGCCAAATTTCCGCTGGAGGCCTGGAACGCCATCCGCAATGCCGCGGCAACGGGCCGCGAGCAAGGCAAGATCGCCGCGCAGCAGTTCCGCCGGGATATCGAGTTGCATATCCGCGATATCGCCGAAAAATATCTCATCCAGGGCGAGACGCAGGATACCGCCTTCCTCTTCGTTCCCTCCGAATCGATCTTCGCGGAAATCCACGAGAATTTCGAGGCGATCGTGCAGAAGGCGCAGCGTTCGCGCATCGTCATCGTCTCGCCGTCGCTGCTGATGCTGTCGATCCAGGTGATCCAGGCGGTGTTGAAGGACCAGCGCATGCGCGAGCAGGCGCATGTCATCCAGGGAGAGGTGGCGCATCTGATGGACGATCTTGCCCGCCTGGACGAACGGGTGCGCAAGCTGCAGGGCCACTTCGCCATGGCGCAGAAGGATGTGGACATGATCGTCACCTCCGCCGACAAGCTGGCCCGGCGCGGCGAGCGGATCGAGGCGCTGGAATTCGAGGCCGCCGGAGAGCCGGCGAAGCCCGCCAGCGACGAGCGGCCGAAGCCGATCGACAATCGCACTGGCCAACTCAAGCTGAGGGTGGTTGACGAGGACTGATCGCTTCGGGCAGTGTCGCCGCCAAATCGGCGCATGACACCGCAAGCCAAACGGGTTTGCGGATCATTGCGCGATCAACACGCAGCGCGGGACATCCCATGATCACTATTTTCGGCTCCATCAACATGGACCTCATCGCCACCACCGACCGCCTTCCGAAGCCGGGTGAGACCGTGGCCGGCAATGGTTTTTCCACCGCGGCCGGCGGCAAGGGCGCCAACCAGGCGCTGGCGGCGCGCCGCGCCGGCTCGACCGTGCGCATGAGCGGCGCCGTCGGCAATGACGATTTCGCCAAGCCCGCCCTTGCCCTGCTCGGTGCGGCCGGCACCGATCTCTCCGCCGTCGCCCATGTGTCCGAGCCGACCGGCACGGCGCTGATCCTCGTCGGCGGCGACGGCGAGAACATGATTGCCGTCGTTCCCGGCGCCAACGGCACGGTGACGGCCAAGGACGCGACCGCCGCCGTCGATGCGCTCAGCCCCGGCGATACGCTGATGCTGCAATTCGAGATCCCGGTCGCGGCCGTCGAAACCGCACTCGCCGCCGCCAAGGCCAAGGGCGTGCGCACGATCCTCAATCTCGCGCCGCTCATTCCCGACGCCGCGCGCCTCGGACGCCTCGCCGACATCGTCATCGCCAACGAGACCGAGTTCGAGCGGCTCGCCGGCCAGGACGGCATGTCGGCTGCCGAGCGCGAGGCGGCCCTTGTCCGCCTGCATGCCGAGACCGGGCAGACGCTCATCGTCACGCTCGGCGGTGACGGCGTCATCGCCATCCGCGACGGTGAATTGTCGCGCGCCAAGGGCCTCGTCATCGAACCGGTCGATACCGTTGGCGCCGGCGATACCTTCTGTGGTTATTTCGCCGCCAGCCTCGATCAGGGCCTGGATTTTCATGCGAGCCTGCGCCGCGCCGCCGTCGCCGGTTCGCTCGCCTGCCTGAAGGCCGGTGCGCAACCATCGATCCCGGTTGCAAGCGACGTGGCCGCACGTCTCTGAAGGCAGCCGTTTCTTATGCGTTCATGCGAACGAATTAATTAAATTTTTGCGCTTTCATCATCATTCTCCTCTCGCCTGCCGTGTATCGCGGCGGGCGCGCTCCCCGGCGGCCCCATGACAGGGCCATCCCATGCCGATCGTGCTTGCGGATAATGAGCATCCGACGCATCGCTTTCTCGAGGAAATGATGTCCACCTTTCGTATGAAGTCGCTTGCGGCCAAGCTCATCCTGGTCACCGGGGTGGCGATCACGCTTGTCCTGATCGTGTCCAACGTCTTCCTGATTTCGCAAACCCGCGATCGCGTCGAGCAGCTGACGATGGACGCGGCGAACAGCGAAGCCAAATCCATCTCCAACGAAATCGCCGCCAATGTCGGCGAGCTCGCCAGCGCTGCCCGTTCGATGGCCGCCGTGATCGGCCGCGGCCACGAGGGCCACACCTTCGACCGCAAGGGGATCGTCAATATCCTCAAGGCCAATGTCGAACAGAACGCCTTCGCTTTCGGCAGCTGGTTCTGCGAGCAGCTCGGCGCCCTCGATGGCAAGACGGCGGAACTTGCCGGCAACAAGGATCTGGCGGTCAATGACAAGGGCGCCTTTACGCCCTATTGGTCGAAGACCAGGGACGGCGGCATCCAGTTCTCCACCTTCGACAACGATTATAGTGCCGCATGGTGGAAGCTCGCCGCCGATAGCGGCAAGGGAGCGATCACGCCGCCCTATCTGGCCGAAGGTACCGAAGTTCCGACGACCATGAGCTCGATCGCCTATCCGGTTATGTCGGGCGGCAAGATGATCGGCGTTTCCGGCGTCGACATCTCGCTTGCCTCGCTCTCCACCAAGCTGCAGAGCCTGCACCCCTTCGGTTCCGGCCGGGTGCTGCTGGTGTCGCAGGATAATAAATGGCTGGTGGCGCCGAACAAGGAACTGCTGATGAAGGACTATAGCGGCGGCGGTGCGGATGCCGTCAAGGCCGCGCTGACCTCGTCGACCGCCGGCCTGGTTAAAAACCTCGCCGATGACGGCAAGGAGGCTTTCGACCGTGTCGTCTATCCTTTCGCGGTGCCAGGCGTGAACGCCACCTGGGTGGTGCTCGTCGACGTGCCGCATAGCGCGATCGCCGCACCGGTGCGCGACCAGACCCGCATGATGGTCATCGGCGGTATCCTCGTGCTCGCCGCCGTCATGCTGGCCCTCTACGCCGCCGTCCGCCGCTTCGTGCAGAAGCCGCTCGGCGGGTTGATCGCCAGCGTCAACGGCCTCAGCGCCGGCAATTACGCCGACCCCATCGACGGCCAGGCGCGCGCCGACGAGATCGGCTCGGTCGCCAAGGCGCTCGACGGTTTCCGCTTCGCGCTTGCCGATGCGAAACGGTTGGAAACCGAGGCCGCCGACCAGCGCCGCGCCGCCGAAGGCGAGCGCCATCGCTCGGAGACGGAGCGCGGTGAGACGGTGGCCCTGCAACGGCGGATCGTCACGATCCTTGGCCAGAGCCTCTCGGAACTTTCCAGCGGCAATATCGGCCACCGCATCGCGGAGGATTTCCCCGGCGAGTACGCCAGCCTGAAACAGGATTTCAACGCGGCACTCGCAAGCCTCGAAGAGACCGTGCAGACGATGAACCTCAGCGTCGGCAATATCGGCGGCGGCACCAGCGAGATCAGCAACAGCGCTTCCGACCTCGCGCGGCGCACGGAGCAGCAGGCGGCGAGCCTCGAGGAGACCGCAGCCGCGCTCAACCAGTTGACAGCGCAAGTCAATTCCAGCGCCGAGAACGCCCGCACGGCGGCCAGCAGCGTCAGCGCCGCCTCCGAGGATGCCGAACGCTCCGGCGAGATCGTGCAGAAGGCGATCGCCTCCATGCACGGCATCGAGCAATCCTCGCAGGAGGTTTCACGCATCATCGGCGTCATCGACGAGATCGCCTTCCAGACCAACCTGCTGGCGCTGAATGCCGGCGTCGAGGCCGCCCGCGCCGGGGAAGCCGGCAAGGGTTTCGCCGTCGTTGCCCAGGAAGTGCGCGAACTGGCGCAACGCTCGGCTGGCGCCGCCAAGGAGATCAAGACCCTGATCAACACCTCGGCCGGACAGGTCAAGGAAGGCGTCGATCTCGTCGGCCGCACCGGCAATGCGCTGCACAAGATCGCCGAGCAGGTGATGGAGATCAACGGCCTCATCCGCCAGATCTCGGCCTCTGCCAGCGAGCAAGCGATCGGGCTGAAGGAAATCAACTCGGCCGTCAACCAGATGGACCAGGTGACGCAGCAGAATGCCGCGATGGTGGAGGAGACCACGGCCGCGAGCGTCGCGCTCAACGACGAGGCACAGACGCTGAAAACCCTCGTCGCCCGCTTCCGCACCGCCGGCGGCGGCGAAAGCCATGCATCGGTGCTGCGCGCCGCCGCCCAGCAGATGCGCACGCCCAGTCCCGCACGCGCCGCTCCCGCCGCGCCGCCCGCCATCCGCAGGCCACAGCCGCAGACCCAGGGTGCCACCGCCCTGGCCCAGAGCGAGTGGGAAGAGTTCTGAGCCGACTAAGATAGATGCACAAAGGCCGCCGGATCGCTCCGGCGGCCTTTGTCGTTTGTGCTGCGATGCGAGCGTCAGATGCGGGCGAAGCGCTCGGTCAGCAGCGCGAAGAAACCATCGGCGTCGACATGACGCATGACCTTGGCGTTGCGCTTGCGGTCGGTGACGTGCCACCAGTCGACGACGGTCATGCCGACGGTGAGGTCCGAGGTGATCTCGATCTCGACATTGCACTCGCGGCCCTGGAAGAGGTCCGGCTTCAGCAGATAGGCAACGACCGTGGGGTCGTGCAACGGGCCGCCGTCGGAGCCGTATTTTTCGATATCGAAACGTTCGAAGAATTCCAGCATCTCGACCATGGCCGTGGCGGGCGCGGTGCCGATGGCTGCGATGCGCGCGACGCGATCCTTGCGGGTCAGGAGCTGATGGGTGACATCGAGCGGCATCATGACGATCGGTACGCCCGAGCGGAAGACGACATCGGCGGCTTCCGGATCGACATAGATGTTGAATTCCGCGGCCGGCGTGATGTTGCCGCCTTCGAAGAAACCGCCGCCCATCATCACCAGCTCGCGGACGCGGCCGACGATGTCGGGCGCCTTCTGGAAGGCGAGTGCAATATTGGTCAGCGGGCCGAGCGTGCAGAGCGTAACGGTGCCTTCCGGCTCGCCGCGCAGCGTCTCGATGATGAAATCGACCGCATGGCCCGGCTGCAGCGCCATGGTCGGCTCGGGAAGCTCCGGGCCGTCGAGGCCGGTCTTGCCGTGTACATGTTCGGCGGTGACCAGCTTGCGCTTGATCGGCGCATCCGCGCCGGCAAAGACCTTCACGTCGCGGCGATCGCAAAGTTCGCAGACGATCCTGGCGTTGCGGCTCGTCAGTGACAGCGGCACGTTGCCGGCAACCGTCGTGATGCCGAGCACGTCGAGCTCCTCGCGGCTTCCGAAGGCGAGCAATATCGCTGCCGCGTCGTCCTGGCCGGGATCGGTGTCGATGATGATTTTCCTGGGCTCGGTCATGTCTTGGCTATCCTCCGGTGCAGCGCGGGCAAGCCTTGATGCGAGCCTACCGAAGCTTTGTCAAGCAGCCACATGGGCGCCGTATCGGACCATGTTCGCGGGAAGCGATCGTTTTCGCAGATGCGAAGCCACGGCTTCTTGCACTCCCCCGGGCAGGACCCCATATTAACCGCAACCGGGTGCTGAAAAATCAGGTCCGGAAAGGTCGCTTGCTACCAAGGACTTGAAAACGATGAGCCGGACGACTCCCTTTGCCAGCCCTCTGCTTCTGGGCTTCGATACCATGGAAAAGACGCTGGAGCGGATTTCCAAGGCCAGCGATGGCTATCCCCCCTACAATATCGAACGCATGCGCCCCGATCGCATTTCCGGCGAGCCCGAACGCCTGCGCATCACGCTTGCGGTCGCGGGCTTCTCCGAAGATGAGCTTGATATCACCACGGAAGAAAACCAGCTTCTGATCCGTGGCCGTCAGGTGGATCAGGAAGAGCGCGACTATCTCTATCGCGGCATCGCCGCCCGCCAGTTCCAACGCGTCTTCGTGCTCGCGGACGGCATGCAGGTCCTGGGCGCCGCCCTGAAGAACGGGCTGCTGTCCGTCGACCTCATTCGCCCGGAGCCGGCGCGTATGGTAAAGAAAATTAACATTTCGGTCTCACAGTAGGACAACGGCTTAACGCCGTTGGTTCCTCATACTGGAGGTACGAACATGCTTTTGAGAGAAGCAACCGCCCGCCTGACCCAATCCGAACTTGCCCATCTCGGCAGCGGCGAAGTCGCCTATATCCGGAAAATGCGTTCCGAAGAGGTGTCCCGCTGTTTCCCGGAAGCGCCCTCCGATATCGATCCGGATGTCGACCTGTGGGCTCTCTTCGGCGCCGACGGCACGCCGATCCTTCTGACCGACAACCGGTCCAGCACCTTCTACAAGGCGGCCGAGGATGAGCTGAAGACCGTCAGCCTGCACTAAACCCGGCAAAGCGGCGGGGCAATCGCCGCCGCTTTCATGGCGATGAAATGCGCAGCCCGACCGGGACTGCACCGGGGCCGATGATATCGAGCCCAACCGCAATTGCGAGCCCGGAGCCATTCCGGTTCGAATGCCCGGAATTGCAATCTCAGCGATCCGGAAAAGACCGCTCAAACCTTCCTGAAGGTCAGATAGGCGGACGACCGCCCTTCGCGCCGGGCCTTGGCCTCGTAGCGCGTGCTCGGCCAGCCCTCATAGGGCGTCAGCCAGTCGGCGGCATTCTGCGCCGTCCAGTCGAAGCCGCCATGGGCTTGGCAATGCTGCAGCGTCCAGTTGACATAGGTATCGATGTCGGAGGCGAAGCAGAAGAGCGCGCCGGGCTTCAGGACGCGATGGAACCGGGTGAGATTCACCTGCGAGACGAAGCGGCGTTTCCAGTGCTTCTTCTTCGGCCAGGGGTCGGGATAGAGCAGATCGATCTGGTCGAGGCAGGCATCCGGTAGCCAGTCGAGCAATTGCGTCGCGTCGTCGTTATAGACGCGAATGTTGCGTGCTCCGGTCTCGTCGACACGGGCCAGCAGCTTCTGCATGGAATTGACGAAGGGCTCGACGCCGATGAAACCGGTCGCCGGCCGTTCGAGCGCCCGGTGGATCAGGTGCTCGCCGCCGCCAAAGCCGATTTCCAGGCGCAAACGCTCGGTCTGCACTGGAAACAGGTCATTCAGCGGCTGAGGCGCCGACGCGGAAAGATCGACAATATATCGCGGCAGCAGCGTTTCCAGCTTTTCGGCCTGCTGGCCGCGCAAGGCTTTACCCTTGCGCCGGCCGAAAAACGCTTCCGTCGCCCGCGACCGGCGCTCCGTATCGATCATGCAGCTTCCCGGGTCTTCACGGCTTCCTTGAGCGCCTTGACGAGATCCGTGCGCTCCCAGGAGAACGAGCCGTCGCGGCCTGCCTTGCGGCCGAAATGGCCATAGGCGGAGGTCTTGGCGTAGATCGGCTTGTTCAGGTCGAGATGACGGCGGATGCCGGTCGGCGACAGGTCCATGTTCTTGCGGATCGCCGCTTCGACCTGGTCCTCGGTGACGCCGTCACCCGTACCGTGCAGGTCGACATAGATCGACAGCGGCTGGGCAACGCCGATGGCGTAGGAAAGCTGGATCGTGCAGCGGCTGGCAAGACCGGCGGCAACGACGTTCTTGGCGAGGTAGCGCGCGGCATAGGCGGCGGAACGGTCGACCTTGGTCGTGTCCTTGCCGGAGAATGCGCCGCCGCCATGCGGGGCTGCGCCACCGTAGGTGTCGACGATGATCTTGCGGCCGGTCAGGCCGGCGTCGCCGTCCGGGCCGCCGATGACGAACTTGCCCGTGGGGTTGATGTACCACTTGCAATCGGCGGCGATCTTCAGATCGCCGAGTGCTTCTACGATGTAGGGCTCGACGACGGAACGAACCTTCTTCGAATCCCAGCTATCATCGAGATGCTGGGTGGACAGCACGATCGAGGTCACTTCCGACGGCTTGCCGTCGACATAGCGCACGGTCACCTGGCTCTTGGCATCCGGGCCGAGCTTGGCGACTTCGCCGTCGCCCTTCTTGCGGGCGGCTGCGAGCAGCTGCAGGATCTTGTGGGAGTAATAGATCGGCGCCGGCATGAGGTCCGGCGTTTCCGTGCAGGCATAGCCGAACATGATGCCCTGGTCGCCGGCACCCTCGTCACCCTGCTGGTCGGCGGCGCTGTCGACGCCCTGGGCGATGTCGGCGGACTGCGAATGCAGGAGCACGTCGATGCGCGCCTTCTTCCAGTGGAAGCCATCCTGCTCGTAGCCGATGTCCTTGATGGCACGACGCGCCGCGGCCTTGAACTTCGAGGGATTGATGACGTCGTTGCCGTCCTTGTCCTTCTTCATCAGGCTCGGCGGCAGACGAACTTCGCCGGCGATGACGACACGGTTGGTGGTGGCAAGGGTCTCGCAGGCAATGCGCACGCCCCAGGGATTGACACCCGTCTTTGCAGCTTCACGGTAAACCAGATCGACGATTTCATCGGAGATACGGTCACAGACTTTATCCGGGTGACCTTCGGCAACAGACTCGCTGGTAAAGAGATAGTTAGCGCGCATGCGGGATTCCCCTCAAAGAACAAACTCCGATCTAAATATTCGCCTCGGGGCCGAAAAACAAGCCACACAAGGACATAAATATATCTTTATATCCCCGTGACCGTAATAAAATTTTGCTCGCAATATGCAAAAGGCGGCCAAAGATGACCGCCTTTTGTCTTTGCCGTTACGGCATGATGTCGAAACGACTGGAGCGGTTCAGTGTTCCCCAGAATCGTTGAACCGCTCCAGCCTATTGTTTTGACGGAAAACCGCTGCGCACTTTTCCTGGAATTGCTTTATTCCGCGTCGGCTTCAGCCGCGAGCGCCTTGACGAGTTCGACCACCTTGCGGCGGACCTTGCCGTCGGAGATCTTCACGAAGGCGCGGTTCAGCTGCAAGCCTTCCGACGACGACAGGAAATCCACGACATAGTTGGAGCTGGAGGCTTCGGCCAAGCCACCGGCGCTTGCCGCCTGCTCGCCCGGCGCATCCTCGAAAAAGAAGGAAACCGGAACGTTGAGAATGCTGGAAATATTCTGAAGACGGCTGGCGCCAACGCGGTTGGTGCCCTTTTCATATTTCTGAATCTGCTGAAAGGTAATTCCAAGACTTTCGCCGAGCTTTTCCTGGCTCATGCCCAGCATGGTACGGCGGAGGCGGATGCGGCTACCGACATGAATGTCGATCGGGTTTGGCTTCTTCTTATTTTCAATCATCATAATACCCTAACATAGGTTGAATTCAGGTCCCTGTACCCAGTGCCTTTAACCACCCCTATTAACGCCACGTTGCAGCCGTCGCCCATCCGGCTTCTTGTTTACGTGCAAAACGGCGAACGGCCACCACTATGCAATTTTAGGGTTTTTTGGTCAATTCGCCCTTGAAATAAAACCCAGACGTGAAATTGCAGCAATGAGGCCGACGGCTCCCATAATCAACCAGAAATAGGTTTTTCGAAGGCCGTCGTCGATGCGCGACACGGTTGCACTACCCAAGGTAGCATCAACAAATCCTTGCTCATTAAAGTCGATTCCGGAAATCAAACGTCCGTGAGCATCGACATAGGCCGAAACACCGGTATTGGCGCTTCGAATGAGCGGCAATCCCTGCTCGACAGCGCGCACGCGCGCCTGCAGAAAATGCTGGTACGGGCCTGGCGTATCCCCGAACCAGGCGTCGTTGGTCACGTTCAAAATCGCATCCGCCTGTCGGATTTCCGGCGTCATCTCGTTCGGAAAGATGATCTCGTAGCAGATCAGCGGATAGAGCTTGATGCCATCGGGCAGCGTCAGCAGCTGCCGGCTGGCGGCAGCCGAGAAGCCGCCCGGCAGCTCAATGACGTTCTCGATGCCGAGATAGCCGAGGATGTTTTCGAAGGGCACATATTCGCCGAAAGGCACAAGATGGGTCTTGTCGGAGGCGCCGATGATCTGCCCGCGCCCGTCGATGACATACACGGAATTGTAGTAACGCGGCGGCAAACCGGGTCCCATTTCCTCGACGCGGACCGCGCCGGTGATCAGAATCTGATCGTCGTCGAGCTGCTCGGCGATGCGAACCAACGCGTCCCGGTTGTCGGTCAAAATAAAGGGGATAGCGGTTTCCGGCCATACGATGATGTCCGGCCGCCTGCCTCCGTTCGCCGGCGGCTGCACCGAAAGGGACAGGTGCTTGTCGAAAATGGCCGCGCGATCGGCATCCGTGTCCATCTTGGCTTCCTGGTCGATCGCCGGCTGGACGATGCGCACGACGGGCGCCGGTTTTCCGACCGCTGGCGGCGGCTCCGGCGCATGCAGCGCATAATAGCCGTAGCCGACATGCGCCGCGGCCAGCAGCACGGCCAGCCCGATCCCCGGCACCCGGCCCTGACGCGTGCCGAGCAGCGCCGGAGCCGCGAAGACGAAAACGGCAAGGACGGTGACGCCCAGCATGCCAATCACATGGGCCGATTGCATCATCAGCGGCATGGGCATGGCGCCGTAGCCGATGGCATTCCACGGAAAGCCGGTGAAGAGAAAGCTGCGCAGCCATTCCAGCAGACCGAAGGAAAAGGCGAGGCCCGCGATACGCCCCATGCCGTCGGACCAAAGCAGGCGGGCAAGCACCGCCGCCACGCCATAGAAGATCGCAAGAAAGGCGGGCAGGCCGAGAATGGCCAGCGGCAAGGCCCAGGCGAATTGATCGGCATCGATCAGCAGCGCGTGGCCGAGCCACCAGAGGCCGGCGACGAAATAGCCGAAGCCGAACAGCCAACCGGTGGAAAAAGCCGGCCAGAGGCGGCCGAGCAAACCGCTGTCGGGACCAGCAGCAGCGCCATCCAGCAGCCAGACCAGCAGCGTGAAGGAGATGAACATCGCCGCGAAAAAGCCGAAGGGCGGCAAGGCGAGAACGCCGACCGCCCCGGCAAAAACGGTAAGCACTGCGCGTTTGAAACCCCAGACGAGGATTACCCTGCCCGAAAGCCGTTCCATGCGCGCGCTCCGTCAAAACTGCGAATCAATTGGCCGCAGTCTTTCAAAAAAGCAGCGATTTGTCGCGCTGAAGCACCACTTATTGGTTGGCGGCGTTACGTTCGGCCGGCTGCTCGTCGGCAAAGGCCTCCGGCGAGGGCAGGTCGCGCTCGCTTCCGCCGCCCTCCCCTTCGGCCTTGGCCGGCCGGCGGCGTACCGCGTGGCGCTTGCGGGTGATGCGCACGCGCTTGATGCGGCGCGGATCGGCATCGAGAATGTGGAATTCGAAACCCGGAAGAGCCTGGACGACTTCGCCGCGCACCGGAATGCGGCCAAGCGCCGAGAAGATCAGCCCACCCAGCGTATCGACGTCGTCCACCTGTTCGGTGATATCGAAATCGGGGCCGATCGCGGCGGCGATCTCCTCCAGCTCGACACGAGCATCGGCAACAAAGACATCCTCGGTGACGCGCTTGAACATGACCTCGTCGTCATCGTGCTCGTCATCGATATCGCCGACGACCATCTCGACGATGTCCTCATGCGAGGCAAGACCGTCGGTGCCGCCATATTCGTCGATGACCAGCGCCATCTGCGTGCGATTGACCTGCATGCGGCGCAGAAGATCGGAGGCCAGCATGGAGGGCGGCACGAACAGGATCTTGCGGATGATGCCGGCCTCGACGAGCGTCTTCTGCAGATCGACGCGCGAAAGATCGAAATTCGGCTTGGCCGAGCGCGGCGGCTTTTCAGAGGGGTTCGCCGAAGCTGCCGCAGCGGCCGCCGCCTTGCCATTGCCGGCGCGGCGCTTGTTGCGCGCCTGCTTGGCGACATAGGAGAGCAGGTCGCGGATATGCACCATGCCACGCGGATCATCCAGCGTTTCGGCATAGACCGGCATGCGCGAACGGCCGCTTTCCTCGAAAAGGATCATCAGCTCGCCGATGGTGATGGTCTGGTCGACCGCCTCGATATCGGCGCGCGGCACCATCACGTCCTCGACACGCACCTCGCGGAAGCGGAGGATATTGTGCAGCATCGCCCGCTCGTCGGGCGAGAAGGCATCATCCGTCGCATTGGTCATCAACGCGTCGGCGAGATCCTCGCGCAGCCGCGTCGATGCCTGCGCCGGACGCAGGAGGCGCGCAGCACGCGCCCAGAAGGAGGATTGCGATCGCTTGCCGCTACTACTGCCCGCCTCGTCGGAGGACGAGGCATCGGCTGCATCTTTGGCCTCAGGGGCCGGTCTTGTCGTAAAGTCGCTCATTGTTCCTGATCAGGCAGGGTTCAAATCAAATGGGGTCCTGCCCCGCATAGGGATCAGATAGGCCAAGACCTGCCAAAATGCGAGTCTCCAGCCCCTCCATTCTTTCGGCTTCGCTATTATTCATATGGTCGTAGCCGAAGAGATGCAAGAAACCATGCACCATCAAATGCGTCAGATGGTCGTTGAAACTCTTCTCCAGCTCCGCCGCCTCGCGCTCCACCGTCTCCCTGGCGATGATGATATCGCCAAGCATCGGACCCGGCTTGCCGCCGGGCACCAGCGGAAAGGCGGGGAAGGAGAGCACATTGGTCGCCTTGTCCTGCTCGCGCCATTCGGCATTGATCTCGCGGATGGAAGCATCGTCGGTAAAGACCAGCGACACTTCCGGCGCCATCTGCGGGAAAGGCTGCTTCTCCTGTGTTTTCAGATGGATCGCCGCCGCGCCGAGCACGCGCTCGGCGAGCGCCTGCAATGTCTCCTCGGAGGGCCAGTCGCCCTCCTCGACGCTGATTTGTATATCGAGATCGGCCATCAGATCTGCGGATCGGCCTCACCGCCCTCGGCCGGGACGGCATAGGTGGAATCATAGGCCCTGACGATGCGCGCCACCAGCGGATGACGGACGACATCCGTATCCTTGAAACGGACGATGGTGATGCCCTCGACGCCATTGAGCAATTGCAGGGCTTCCACCAGACCGGACTTGACGCCGCGCGGCAGGTCGACCTGGCTCGGGTCGCCGGTGATGATCATCCGCGAATTCTCGCCGAGGCGCGTCAGGAACATCTTCATCTGCATCGAGGTGGTGTTCTGCGCCTCGTCGAGGATGACGGCGGCATTGGCGAGCGTGCGGCCGCGCATAAAGGCGAGCGGTGCGATTTCGATGACGCCGGCGGTGATGGCGCGCTCGACCTTGTCGCCCGGCATCATGTCGTAGAGCGCGTCATAGAGCGGACGCAAATAGGGATCGACCTTTTCCTTCATGTCGCCAGGCAGGAAGCCGAGGCGCTCGCCGGCTTCGACGGCCGGGCGCGACAGGATGATCTTTTCCACCGCGCCGCGCTCCAGAAGCTGGGCGGCATGGGCGACGGCGAGATAGGTCTTGCCGGTGCCGGCCGGGCCGACGCCGAAGACCATCTCGGAACGTTCCAGCGCCCGCATATAGGCGTCCTGCGTCGGCGTGCGCGCAATGATCGTCTTCTTGCGCGTCGAAATCTGCGCCATCGTCAGCTTGGCTTTTTTCTCCATGGTCGGCAACGTCAACTGATCATCGGCGGCAACCGCCATGCGAATTGCCCCTTCCACGTCGGAACGTTCCACGCTACCGCCCTTTTGCAGCTTGTCATAGAGGTAATCGAGCGTGCGGCGAGCCTGATTGGTCGCCAGCACATCGCCGGTGATGACGACGGAATTGCCGCGCGCGCGGGCATCGATGCCAAGGCGCTCCTCGAGCAGCTTCAAATTCTGATCGAACTGCCCGAAAAGTTCACTGGCGAACCGATTATTCTCGAACGTCAGGATGAAGTGATTGGCGTCGCTCGCGGTGCGTGGCTGGCGCGATGAAGAAGAAACCAATTCCTGTCCATTCAAGCGGTGTGGCTCCTTGTGCCCGTCCGGAACCTAGAGCAATTCAGCAAAAAGGCTGTTGGTGCTGGTCCCGGTGATTCGTACATTGATAATGTCACCGATTTGCGATGCTTTTGCATCAACATTCACAGATTGCAGCCAGGGAGAGCGTCCAATCAACTGGCCTGGCATGCGGCCCGGCTTTTCCAGAAGGATATCCACTGTTTTGCCCACGCAAGCCTCGGCAAACGCGTGCTGCTGCTTCAACAGCAGTGCCTGCAACCGCTCCAGCCGCTCGGTCTTGACCTCTTCGGGCACCTGATCCTTCAACTCCGCACCGGGCGTTCCCGGGCGCGTGGAATATTTGAACGAGAAGGCCTGCGCGTAATTCACCGCCTCGATGAGCTTGAGTGTATCTTCAAAATCCTGGTCTGTCTCCCCCGGGAAGCCGACGATGAAATCGCCGGAAAGGGCGATATCCGGTCGCGCCGCGCGGATTTTCTCGATCAGGGCGATATATTCGGCGGCCGTGTGCCGGCGGTTCATCGCTTTCAGGATGCGGTCGGAGCCGGCCTGAACCGGCAGGTGCAGATAGGGCATCAGCGTGCGCAGGTCGCGATGCGCGCCGATCAGCCGCTCGTCCATGTCGCGCGGATGGCTGGTCGTATAGCGCAGCCGGGCGAGGCCCGGAATTTCCGCCAGCCGGTAGAGCAGGTCGCCCAGGCTCCAGGCCTTGCCGTCGGGACCGGTGCCGTGCCAGGCATTGACGTTCTGGCCAAGCAGCGTGATTTCGCGCACGCCGCCATCCACCAGTTTTTCCGCCTCTTCGACGATCTGCGCGACCGGGCGGGAGACTTCGGAGCCGCGCGTATAGGGCACAACGCAGAAGGTGCAGAACTTGTCGCAGCCCTCCTGCACCGTCAGGAAGGCGGTGACGCCGCGGGCGCGGATCTTCGGCTTTTCGGCGATCGGCAGGTGCTCGAATTTATCCTCGATCGCATATTCGGTATCGACGACGCGCTGGCCTTCCTTGGCGCGACGCAGCGCGTCGGGCAGGCGGTGATAGGTCTGCGGGCCGATGACGACGTCGACCGCCGGCGCTCGGCGCAGGATCTCCTCGCCTTCCGCCTGGGCGACGCAGCCGGTGACGCCGATCATCATCTCGCGACCGTCGGCGGCCTTGCGCTTCTTCATTTCACGCAGGCGCCCGAGCGCGGAATAGACCTTTTCAGCGGCCTTTTCGCGGATGTGACAGGTGTTCAACAGGACGAGGTCGGCCTCCTCCATGTCCTCGGTCGGCTCGTAGCCGTCGCGGGACAGAGCATCGCTCATCCGCGTGGAATCATACACGTTCATCTGACAGCCGTAGGTCTTGATGAAGACCTTGCGGCTGTTGGAGCCGTCGCGGGAGCCGAGCTGGAATGCATCGGTTGCCGGGGCGTCGAGGGTCAGGCTGTCCTTGGTCATGGCCGCTATGTAGTGGCTTTTGCTTGCGGAGAAAATCAAAAAGTTGGAATCACCTGGAAATCAAGCGATCTCGCGGCCGAGCAGCCGGCTCGCCAGCATGGCGCGGATGCGCCGGGCGATGGTGGCGCTGACCTGCTTGCGGTTGGTGTCGGCACGATAATCCACGGCTTCGCCGAAACAGACATCGACATCGATGGCGCCGCAGGCAAGGATGCCCTTCAGATGCGGCACCAGCTCGATATCGCCCGGCCAGGAGGCGATCGGGCGATAATAGCGGCCCATGGCGACGCCATGGACGCGCGTATAGGCGATCGCCACCGGCTGGACGTGGACGACCGCATCCGGCGTTTTCGGCAGGGCGGCCGCCGCCGCGCCGAACAGCGAGGACTTGACCTCCAGCAGGCGATTGCCGTCGGAGGTCGTGCCTTCGGGAAACAGCACCATGATCTCGCCATCGGCCATGCGCTCGGCGATCTCGTTGACCTGATCGCCGGTCTTGCGCTTCTGCTCACGCTCGATGAAGACGCTCTTCTGCCATTGGGCGAAGAGGCCGAAGACCGGCCAGTCCCGCACCTCCGACTTGGCGATGAAGGCGACATCGGCGACGGAGGACAGTACCAGTATGTCGAGCCAGGAGGCATGGTTTGACGCCAGCATCAACGGCCGCTGTTTTTCCAGACTGCCGACGACATGGACGCGCACGCCGAGCCAGTAGCAGACGATGCGATGCCAGTAGCGCGGCAGGTAGCGCCTGAGCTTCCAGTCGAAGCGCAGGCAAAGGATCTGCAAGGGCAGCATGACGAGACTGACAGTAAAGATGACGATGGCGGCACAGCCGACGCGCAGCCAGGTCACCAAATCATTCGCTCCCGCACGACCGTCATCACCTCAGCGTTCGTCCTTCTTCAGCGGGATACCATAGAGCTCCAGCCGATGGTCGACGAGCTTGAAACCGTGTTCGCGGGCAATACGCTCCTGCAACGCCTCGATCTCGGGCGAGCGGAATTCGATCACCTCGCCGCTCTTCAGATCGATCAGGTGATCATGATGCTCTTCCGGCACGGTCTCGTAGCGCGATCGGCCGTCGCGGAAATCATGGCGAGCCAGGAGGCCGGCATCCTCGAACAGCTTCACCGTGCGGTAGACGGTCGAAATCGAGATCTTCGCGTCCACTTCGGCGGAGCGGCGATAAAGCTCCTCGACATCGGGATGATCCTCGGACCCTTCGATGATGCGGGCAATGACCCGCCGCTGCTCCGTCATGCGCATGCCGCGCTCGACGCAGAGCTCCTCCAGGGATTTCACGGGATCGGTCATCGATACGGTCTTCAGTCCATTCGTCTATGATAAGGGACTAGCGAAGAACGCGGCGCATGACAAGCGCCGTCGATTTCGCGCCGTTTTCACCGACATAATAGGCCTTGCGCTCGCCGACCGTCTCGAAGCCGAGCTTGCGGTAGAGGCCGAGCGCCGGCTGATTGACGCCGTCGACCTCGAGAAACATGGTTTCGCCACCGCGATTGCGCGCCTCGCGCATTGCCGCCTGCATCAGCCGCCAACCGAGGCCGGAACGGGCAAGCCTGGTGCTGACGGCGATCGTCAGGATCTCGGCCTCACCCGCGACGTTGCGCGCCAGCACGAAACCTGGAAGCGCTTTCTTCAGGATGGCGTTCGTCTGCCGGCCAACGAAGCCGAAGGTGGTGTTCTGCGTCAGCAGGCTCTCGAATTCGCTATCGCCCCAGACCCGCGTAAACCGCTCGCCATGCAGGGCGGCCACCTCGGCGCAATCCTGCAATTGCATCGGGACGATCTCGTATTCGGCTTTCAGGGTGAGATAGGATTCGAGCATGGTCATAGCCTGGCGACGGCGTACCCGGCCTGCGGTCTGGCATCGGGCCCGCGAAGATAGAGCGGTTTCGGCTTTTCGCTTACCGGTTTGGCAGCGCCCAGCCGGGCGACGACGGCAATCGGGAAGGCGTCGGGCCGCTCCGGCGGCGGCGCATCGCTCAGCCGGGCGACAGCCGTGCCGGTGACGATGCCGTCGAAGGCGCCCGCAATCTCGCCGGCCTCCTCGACCGTCACCGCGCGCGCCTCGTCCAGCGGACGGCCATCGCTGTCGAAGGACTGGAGATAAATCTCCTCGCGCTTGGCATCGATAGCGGCCAGAACCGATTGACCGGGATTCTGTGCTCTTGCAGCCGCCGCCATGACCTCGAGGGTCGTGACGCCGATGGCGGGAATGTTGAGGGAGAGCGCAAAACCGCGCGCGGCGGCAACGCCGATGCGGATGCCGGTGAAGGAACCGGGGCCGACGGTGACAACGACACGCTGAACGGCCGACAGCGCGATGCCGGCTTTCGCCAGCGCCGCGTCGACAACGTGCATCAGATGCTCGGCATGCCCCCGCCCGATCGTCTCCGTGACCTCCCCCATCACAGAATCACTGCCGCTATCATACACAGCGGCAGCGCAATCCACACCTGCCGTGTCGAGCGCCAGTACGATCATATTTATGTTTCCGAAACGCCGGGATTAGACGGCTTCGACTTCCTGAACTTCCGGGACGAAATGGCGCAGCAGGTTCTGCACGCCGTGCTTCAGCGTCGCCGTCGAGGACGGGCAGCCGGCGCAGGACCCCTTCATATTGAGATAGACCTTGCCGTCGCGGAAACCACGGAAGGTGATGTCACCGCCATCCTGGGCGACGGCCGGTCGAACGCGGGTTTCGAGCAGCTCCTTGATGGTCAGCACGATCGCCTCGTCGCCTTCATCGAAGAATTCGCCGCCGGCATCCTGTGCTTCGGAGAGGACCGAGGCCGCGCCCATGACCGGCTTGCCGGACATGAAATGCTCCATGATCGAGCCGAGAATGGCGGGCTTCAGATGCTGCCATTCCTGGTTTTCCTTGGACACGGAGATGAAATCGTAGCCGAAATAGACGCCGCTGACGCCGGGGATGTCGAACAGGCGCGCGGCAAGCGGCGAAGCCTCGGCTTCCTCGGCATTGCGGAATTCGGCCGTGCCGCTTTCCATCACCACCTTGCCCGGCAGAAACTTCAGGGTCGCGGGGTTCGGCGTCGCTTCGGTCTGAATGAACATCTTGATCTCCATGCGGCGGGCTGAAGCCTTGCGCCAACTTTAGAATATTTCAAAAGAGAATAGGTCCTTTGGTCTTATTATTCAAGAGACTGGCGCTCAAGAATAGCCCAAAAGACATCAACTGAGGGCGTCGATTTCCTCATTCGTCAACGTATCCGGCAGCACGGTCACCGGGATCGGAAAGGCGGCCGCGCGTCCCGCGATCGAGGAGACCAGCGGCCCCGGCCCTTCCTTGGCCGAGCCGGCGGCGAGAACGAGGAGCGCGATGTCCCGGTCTTCCTCGATCACCGCATTGATCTGTTCGGCGGCCGCACCCTCGCGAATGACGATTTCCGGATCGATGCCGACATTTTCGCGGACGGTCTGCGCCGCCTTCGCCGTCACCGCCTCGGCCTCTTCGCGTGCTTCCGCCCGCATGATCTCCTCGACACCCAGCCATTGCTGGAAATCGCCCTCGGGGATCACATAGAGAAGCACCAGCCCGCCATTGGAATTCTTGGCGCGGCGACCGGCATAGTGGACGGCCCGCTGGCATTCGGGCGTATCGTCGATGATCGCCATGAACTTGCGGCGATGCCCTTCCAGCCGTGAGAGTCGTTTTGAAACCATGGGGCGACTCTGACACCGGAAAGCGGCCGATGGCAAGCCCCCGTTTCAAACGGAGGCTTGCATCCGGTTTGGCTCAGTAGAGAAAGCCGATAATGTCGCGGACCTGCTTCATCGTCACGTCGGCGCGGGCACGAGCACGGGCGCTGCCATCGCGCAGAATGGCGTCGATATGGCCGGGATCGGCCATCAGGCGGCGCATCTCGGTGGTGATCGGCGAGAGGACGTGCACGGCGAGATCGACCAGCGCCGGCTTGAAGACCGAGAACTGCTGGCCGCCGAATTCCGAGAGGACGTCCGCCTTCGACTTGTCGGCGAGCGCGGCATAGATGCCGACGAGATTGTCGGCTTCCGGCCGGCCGGCAAGACCGGCGATTTCGCTCGGCAAGCCATCGGGATCGGTCTTGGCCTTGCGGATCTTCTTGGAGATGTTTTCCTCGTCGTCGAGCAGGTTGATGCGCGACAGGTCGGAAGCATCCGACTTCGACATCTTCTTGGTGCCGTCGCGCAAGGACATGACGCGCGGCGCCGGGCCGTCGATCAGCGGCTCGACCATCGGGAAATAGGCATGCACCGGCTCGTCGCCGACGGTGATGTCGATGCCGTAGCCCGAGCGGCGGATATGCTCCATGTAGTCCAGATTGAACTTCATGGCGATGTCGCGGGTCAGCTCCAGATGCTGCTTCTGGTCGTCGCCGACCGGAACATGGGTGGCGCGATAAAGCAGGATGTCGGCGGCCATCAGGCTCGGATAGGCATAGAGGCCGAGCGAGGCCTGCTCGCGGTCCTTACCGGCCTTGTCCTTGAACTGCGTCATGCGGTTCATCCAGCCGATGCGGGCGACGCAGTTGAAGATCCAGGCAAGCTCGGCATGCTGCGGCACGGCCGACTGGTTGAAGACGATATGCTTTTCCGGATCGATGCCGGCGGCAAGGAAGGCGGCGGTGATCGAACGCGTCTGGTTCGGCATGTCCTCATGCACGAGCTGGGCGGTCAGCGCATGCATGTCGACGACGCAGTAGATGCAGTCGTTGTTTTCCTGCAGCGCCACGAACTTGCGGATCGCGCCGAGATAGTTGCCGAGATGGAGATTGCCGGTTGGCTGAACGCCGGAGAATACGAGCGGCTTGAATTCGGTCATGTCGTCCTCGAAAGGCTTGTGGAGGGCCTGGGTGAGCTCTCGCTCGACCCTTGGTTTCGAGCGGCTTATGCACGCGGGACCGGCGGGGATCAAGAGGTTATATCGGGCAGTCTCAGGAAGAATGCTGGATCAGATCCCAAGTGTTGCCGTAGGGATCTGAAAAGACCGCGACCGTGCCATAGACTTCGTGGCGCGGCTCTTCCAGAAAATGCACGCCCCTGGCAAGCATCGCGGCATGATCGCGGGCGAAATCGTCGGTCCTGAGGAAAAAGCCGACCCGACCGCCGGTCTGGTTGCCGATCGCGGCGCGCTGCCGGTCATCGGCAGCCTGGGCCAACAGGAGTGCGGCGCCCTCCCCGTCTTTCGGCTTCACCACGACCCAACGCTTTCCTTCCGGCTGCGCCTCGTCCTGCAGGCAGTCGAAGCCGAGGGCATCGCAATAGAAGGTCTTGGCGCGATCGTAGTCATCGACGACCAGGGTGATGAGGAAGAGGGACTGGGGCATGAGAGGGCTCCGCGTTCGGCAAAGGCGTCCCCTCGCCCCGCTTGCGGGGAGAGGGCTAGGGTGAGGGGCATGTACAAAAGCTCGGCGTCGGCAGGCTATCCTGACCAACCCAAACGATGGCGGCGTCGGCAAAGTGTACTTTTGCGGCGACACCCGCGAAAGCCCCGCATCCGACTCGTCGCAATCTCACTCCGTTCGATCGCCCCAACCCAACTTCTCCCCGCCCCTTCGACAGGCTCAGGAGCTTGCCTACTCCCCGTTCGCCACTTCCGCATCCGGTGCAGCAGCCGCCGGCTTGCGGTTCACATTGCGGCGGATCATGCCGATGTCGGCGCCGCCGATCAGGAAGGCGACGGCGAAATAGACCAGCATCGCGATGCCGATCAGCAGGCCGAGCGTGCTGACCTTGGTCAACAGCGAGGCGGCGGAGGCAAGATAGGGTTCCCAGCGATGCTGGAGGTAGACGATCGCTGCCGTCATGACGCCAGCGGAAACGAGCAGCAGCACGGTGCGTTTGGCCAGGCCCCATTCCCAGGTCAGATGGCCGCGGCGCAGCAGGGTGGTGAAGAGCAGCACCGTGCTGATCCAGCCGGCCGTCGCCTCGGCCACCGCGATCCCCGGCGCGCCCATATAGGGAAAGAGGCTGAGCGCGATGGCGCAATTGGTGGCGACGGCGATGCCGGAGAAGCGCATCGGGGTCTTGGTGTCCTCGCGGGCGTAGAAGCCCGGCTGCAGCGCCTTAATCAGGACGAAGGCCGGCAGGCCGAGCCCGTAGATCGCCAGGATCGAGCCGACGATCAGGGTGTTTTCCTGATGAAAGGCGCGGCGCTCGTAGAGCACGCGGATGATGTCGTCGGAGAGAACCCACAGCGCCATGGCCGCCGGCAAGGTCAGGAACAGCACGAATTCCATCGAGCGGTTCTGCAGGTTGGCGGCTTCCTTCAGGTGCCCCGATTTCAGGGCGCGGGCGAGCTCCGGCAGCAGCACCACGCCGACGGCAACGCCGACGACGCCGAGCGGCAGCTGATAGATGCGGTCGGCATATTGCAGGGCGGCGATGGCACCCTCGCGGCTGGAGGCGATCGCCTGGCCGATCATCTGGTTGATCTGGGTGATGCCGCCGGTGACGGCGGCGGGAATGGCGAGGATCAGCAGCCGCTTGACGTTCGGCGTGAAGCGCGGCCAGCGGAAGCCGATATTGATGCCGGCATGGCGCACGCCGATATAGACGACGAGCAGCTGCAAGATGCCGGCCGCCAGCACGCCCCAGGAGAGATACCAGGCGGTTTCCAGCGGAATCGCGCCGAAATAGAGCGAATAGAACAGCGCGCCGATCATCACCACGTTGAGGAAGATGGGCGCGACGGCGGCGGCGAAGAAATGATGCAGCGAATTCAGCATGCCGCTCATCATCGCCGTCAGCGACATGCACATGAGATAGGGGAACATCACGGCCGCCATGCGCACCGTGATCGAGAACTTCTCCGGATCGTCGGCAAAGCCCGGCGCGATGATCCAGCGCACGATGAGCGGCATGCCCAGTTCCATGACGACGGTGATCAGGAACAGTACGGAAAAGAGAACGCCGAAGACCTCTTCGGAAAAGCGCTTGGCGCCCTCGATGCCGTTGGCTTCGATCTCCTTAGCGAAAAGCGGCACGAAGGCGGCGTTGAAGGCACCTTCGGCGAAGAGGCGGCGGAACAGGTTCGGAAAGCGGAAGGCGGCGTAGAAGACGTCGGCCATCGGCCCTGTGCCAAGGGCTGCCGCCATCAGCGTCTCGCGGGCGAAACCGAAAATGCGGCTACCGAGCGTCGCGCCGCCGACGGTGATGAATTTCTTGACGAGGCTCATGCGGCTGAACCGGCTTTCTTTTCGGTCGTGGGCTTTTCGGTCGTGGGCTTTTCGGTCGTGGGCTTGTCGGCGCCGGACTTGTCGGCAGCGGGCGAGCGCGTGGCGGCGGGCGCGATGATGCCGGACGGCATGCGCTCGCGCATCTCGTCCTCCTCGCCCGCCATCACCGCCTTCAGGCGCGCGGTGATATAGGCTCGCCTGTTCTCGTTGGAAATCTTCTGTCCGACGAGATCGGTGACATAGAAAGTATCGATGACCTTCTCGCCGAAGGTGGTGATGCGCGCCGACTGGATGTCGAGCGAGAGATCCGACAGGACGGCGGTGATTTCCGACAGGAGACCTGTGCGGTCGAGGCATTCGACCTCGATGACGGTGAACTTGTTGGAGAGGCTGTTGGAAATCGTCACCGATGGCGGAATGACGAAGGCCTTGTTCTTGCGGCGGTTCTTGGTGCGCGTCGCAATCACTTCCGGCAGGCGCTTGCGGCCGGCGAGCACGTCCTCGATCATCTTGCCGATGGTGCCGGCGCGGCGAAGCTCATCGGCATCGTCGGCGAATTCGCGGCTGACATGGATGGTGTCCAGCGCCCGGCCGTCGGCCGTGGTGAAGATCTGCGCATCGGCGATATTGGCGCCGGCCGCGGCGCAGGCGCCGGCGATGACGGTCAAGAGGCGCGGATGGTCGGGCGACAGCACGGTGATTTCGGTGATGGCGTGGAAACTATCGGTACGCACCATGGTCGCCAGCACCTGGCCCGACTTGTCCGTCTGGCGGATGAAGCGCGTGTGGCGGATCTGGTCTTCCAGCGGCACCGACAGAAGATAGGGCTGGTAGTGCAGCTTGACATAGGCCTTGCGGGCCTTCTGGCCCCAATCATCCAATGCCGCTTCGAGCGCCTTGGCGGCGGCTTCCGCCCGCTCCTTGCGCGACACTTCCGAGAAACCACCGGCCAGCAGCAGCTCGGTCTCGTAATAGAGCGTACGCAGCAGCTGGCCTTTCCAGCCGTTCCAGACGCCGGGGCCAACGGCACGAATGTCGCAGACGGTCAGGATCAGCAGCATCTTCAACCGGTCGAGCGACTGCACCCGGTCGGCGAAATCGATGATGGTCTTGCGGTCGGTGAGGTCGCGGGTCTGGGCGACCATCGACATGGTCAGATGTTCCTCGATCAGCCAGACCACCAGCTCCGTCTGCTTCGGTGTCAGGCCGAAACGCGGGCAGAGCTTGCGCGCCACCTTGGCGCCAGCCTCGGAGTGATCCTCCTCGCGGCCCTTGGCGATGTCGTGCAGCAGAACGGCGACATAGAGCGCGTCGCGGTCCTCGATACCCGGCATCAGCTTGTTGGTGAGCGGATGGATATCCTCCGCCTTGCCCTTGTCGATCTCCGACAGCACCTCGACCGCACGGATCAGATGCTCGTCGACCGTATAGTGATGATACATGTTGAACTGCATCATCGAGACGATCTTGCCGAATTCGGGAATGAAGCGGCCGAGCACGCCGGCCTCGTTCATGCGGCGCAGGATCAGCGCCGGATCGCGCTTGGAGGTCAGGATGGAGAGGAAGAGCCGGTTCGCCTCCTCGTTCTCGCGCAGCTCATTGTCGATCAGCCCCAGCGAGCGGGTCACACGCTTCAGCGTATCGGGATGGAATTCCAGGCCATTGATGTCGGCGACGAAGAACAGCCGGATGAGGCTCACCGGATCGCGCTTGAAGACATCGGGATTGGCGAGCGCGATGCGGCCGCGATCCTCGACGAATTCGACCGTGCCGGGGATCTTGCGCAGGCGATGGGCGAAACGGCTGATGACGCCCGTCAGGCCCGGCGTCGCCTTGGCCTGCTGGTCCTCCAGCGCCGCGCAAAGGATGCGCGTGAGATCGCCGACATCCTTGGCGACAAGGAAATAATGCTTCATGAAGCGCTCGACGGCGGAAAGGCCGGGGCGGGCATGATAGCCGAGCGCCTCGGCGATCTCGCGCTGGATGTCGAAGGAGAGCCGTTCCTCCGCCTTGCCGGTCAGGAAATGCATGTGGCAGCGCACGGCCCAGAGGAAATCCTCGGCCTTCTGGAAGAGGCGATATTCCTGCTTCGAGAGCACGCCGAGCTTCACCAGCTCGGCCGGATCGCGGACGTGATAATAATATTTGGAGATCCAGAACAGCGTGTGCAGGTCGCGCAGGCCGCCCTTGCCTTCCTTGACATTCGGCTCGACCAGATAGCGGGTATCGCCGGCCTTGCGATGGCGCTCGTCGCGCTCGGCAAGCTTGGCGGCGATGAATTCCGGGCCGGTATTGGTGACGATCTCCTTGTCGAAGCGCGTCTCCAGCTCGCGTGCCAGCGGCTCGCTGCCGCAGATGTAGCGGGTCTCCAGAATGGCGGTGCGCACCGTCATGTCGGACTTGGCTTCGCGGATGCATTCCTCGACCGTGCGCGTGGCATGACCGACCTTGAAGCCCATGTCCCAGAGCATGTAGAGGATGAATTCCACCGCCTTGTGCGTCTCGTCCGCCGGTTTCGGCTGGAAAATGAACAGAAGATCGATGTCCGAGCCGGGCGCCAGCGTATCGCGGCCGTAGCCGCCGACGGCGGTAATCGCGAAGCTGCCCTTCTGCTTGGGATAGACGTGGCTGACGGTGAAATCATAGAGAATGGTGGTGATCTGGTCCTGCAGCCAGGAAATCCGGTGTGCACAATCGAGCCCGCCGCCTTCCTCCGACAGCAGCCGGCGCGCGTTTTGCCGGCCTTCGTGGCTTGCCTTCTTCAACAAAGCGAGAAGGGCGGAGCGCTCCTCCTTCTTGTCGCCGTGGCGCTTGGCCAGAGCTTCGCATTCGGCTCTCAGGGCTGGGACATCGAGAATATCGGAAAAATTCATATCGCGCGTCACCATGCTCGGCCGACCGGAATCCTGTTCTTTGACCGCGGCCCATTGCCGGGGCGCCTGTCTTTTCGTCTGCATGCGCTATAGCCTCTTTGCCCGGCGATTGACACAGGCTTTCGTGACCCGAAGCCCATAATCCCGCCTGACGCCGACATTCTCGAACCAGCGCTCACAGGGTTCTATCGGGTCAAGGTTGACGAAGGATGACGGCTGTCGATGCAGAAATCGGCGGTTTTAGGGCTGCGGCACCTCGAGCGACCGTCTGAGCTCGTTAATGCTATGCAATATGTTGCGCGACTGGGCACCGATCTGCGTCAGCATCTCCCGCTCGCATTCCCAATAGCCGGCCTTGGCGATCTTCGAGCAGATATCGGAAATCCGGCCGCAGGACAGGGCGATATTGAGAAGCCCACGGTCGGACTCGCAATCCGGCGCCTCTCCCTCGCCGCAGATCTTGCCACGGGCGGCAATCGGGGAGAAACGCTCGGCAAGGATACGGACCTCGGCGAGAAGATGTTCGATATGCATCGGATTGTCCTTGGAAATCGCTCGTCAGCCGGCCTTGTTCATAGTCTTTTTCAGTTCGTAGAGCGCATCGAGGGCTGCGCGCGGCGTTAGGTCGTCGAGATCAAGCGCCTTCAGCGCCTCCTCGACCTTGGACGGCCCGCGCTTGCCGCTCGCCTCCTCGCGGCGAACCGCGACCTGGAAGAGCGGCAGGTCGTCGATGAGCTGGCTGGCCGGGTTCTTGCGGTCGGCATCTTCGAGACGCGTCAGAACGTCGCGGGCGCGCGCCACGACCGAGGCCGGCAGGCCGGCAAGCCGGGCAACCTGGATGCCGTAGGAGCGATCGGCGGCGCCGGGGCCGACCTCGTGCAGGAAGATGACGTCGCCGTCCCATTCCTTGACGCGCATCGTGGCATTGGAGAGCCGATCGAGCTTCTCCGACAGCACGGTCAGCTCATGGAAATGGGTCGCAAACAGACCCCGGCAGCGGTTGGCCTCATGCAAATGCTCGACCGCCGCCCAGGCGATGGAGAGACCGTCGAAGGTCGCCGTGCCGCGGCCGATCTCGTCGAGGATGACGAGCGAACGCTCGGTCGCCTGGTTGAGGATCGCCGCCGTCTCGACCATCTCGACCATGAAGGTGGAGCGGCCGCGCGCCAGATCGTCCGAGGCGCCGACGCGCGAGAACAGCCGGTCGACGATGCCGATATGGGCGGCGGCGGCGGGCACGAAGGAGCCCATCTGCGCGAGGATCGCGATCAGGGCGTTCTGGCGCAGGAAGGTCGATTTACCGCCCATGTTCGGGCCGGTCAAAAGCCAGATCGCCCCATCCCTGCCGTCCGATGCCGGCGACAGGTCGCAATTGTTGGCGACGAAGGGACCGCCCGCCTGGCGGCGCAGCGCCTGCTCGACCACCGGATGGCGGCCGCCTTCGATGGCAAACATCCGGCTGCCATCGACGACAGGGCGGCAATAAGCCTGCTCTTCCGCGAGCAGCGCCAGGCCGGCGGCAACGTCGATCACCGACAGCGCCCGCGCGCCCGCCTTGATCGCCTCGGCTTCGGCCACCACAGCCGCGACCATGCGGTCGAAGGCGGCGAGCTCGATCGACAGCGCCTTGTCGGCGGCGTTGGCGATCCGGCTTTCGAGATCGGCAAGCTCGGTCGTGGTGAAGCGCATGGCATTGGCCATGGTCTGGCGATGGATGAAGCGCGCCTTGGCCTCGGCACCGTCGGTCATCGGACCGGCATTGCCGGCCGTGACCTCGATGAAATAGCCGAGCACGTTGTTGTGCTTGATCTTCAGCGACTTGATGCCGGTTTCCTCGGCATATTGCAGTTGCAGTCCGGCAATGACGCGGCGTGACTGGTCGCGCAACGCCCGCACCTCGTCCAGCTCGGCATTCGCCCCTTCCCGCAGGAAGCCGCCGTCGCGTTTCAGAAGCGGCAATTCGTCGGCGAGCGTGGTGGCCAGCAGCTCTTCGAGAGCGACGGGCAGAGCGCGCAGGCCGCCAAGCGCGGCATCCAGCTCCTCGGGCAGAAGCGCGGCACCCAGCAGTCCGGCGATATGGGCGGCGGCGGCAAGGCCCTGGCGGATCGCCCAGAGGTCGCGCGGGCCGCCGCGGTCGAGCGCCAGGCGCGACAAAGCGCGCGGCATGTCGGGTACATGCTTCAACGCCGAGCGCAGATCGCCGCAAAGCGACGGCTCCTCGACGAGGAAGCCGATCGAATCCAGCCGCTCATTGATGCGCGCGGGATCGGTGAGCGGCGACATCAGCCGCTCGGCAAGCAGACGCGCGCCGCCGCCGGTCACCGTGCGGTCGATCGCCTTCAAGAGCGCGCCGTTGCGGTCGCCGGAGAGCGTGCGCACCAGCTCAAGATTGGCGCGTGTCGCCGGGTCGATGAACAGGGTCGAGGCCCCGCTTTCGCGCTCCGGCTGGCCGAGCGGCGGCCGCTCGGCGATCTGGGTCTTCTCGACATAGGCGATGGCGGCGGCCGCGGCGGCAAGCTCGGCACGACTGAAGGAGCCGAAGCCGTCGAGCGTGGAAACGCCGAAATAGCGGGTGATGCGCCCCTCGGCGCTGGCACTGTCGAACAGCACGGCCGGCTGCGGCACCGCCGTGCGGCCGAGCACGTCGAAGACCGGCTTCAGATCCGGATCGTGGAACATGGTATCCGGCAGGATCAGTTCGCGCGGATCGATGCGCAGGATATCGGCGAGCAGCCGGGACGCTTCCGTTTCCGCCAGCCGGAAGACGCCGGTGGAAATATCGATCCAGGCCAGCGCCAATTGCGGCTCGGCACCGCCGCGAATGCGGGTGAGCGCCATCAGATAGTTGGATTCCGAGGGCGAGAGCAGCTTTTCCTCGGTGATCGTTCCCGGCGTCACCAGGCGCACGACATCGCGCCGGACCACCGATTTGCCGCCGCGCTTCTTCGCCTCCGCCGGGTCTTCCACCTGTTCGCAGACGGCAACGCGGAAGCCCAGCCCGATCAGCTTCTGCAGATAATCATCGGCGGCATGCACCGGCACGCCGCACATCGGGATGTCCTGCCCCATGTGCTGGCCGCGCTTGGTGAGCGTGATGCCGAGCGCGCGCGAAGCGTCGACGGCATCCTCGAAGAACAGCTCGTAGAAGTCGCCCATGCGATAGAACAGCAGCGAACCGGGATTGTTCGCCTTGATCTCTATGTATTGTTCCATCATCGGTGTGGCGGACGCGCGGCTTTCCTCCGAGGCAAGCTCGGCGGCCGAGAAAGCATCGACGCTGGCAACTATTCGTTCGTTCACGGATATAAATTTTTTCCCAAAAAAGAGGTGTCACCCTATCCGCGCGCCGCTATAGAAGACAACAGTTATAGGGTCACAGGGATCGGTCACCCACAGAAGCTTTGGAGGAAATATGCCTGACACCAGCAGCACGCCGCGTCCGGGAACGGGTATCACGGATCAGGAAGCGCTCGACTTCCACAAGCAGGGCCGGCCCGGCAAGCTTGAGATCAATCCGACCAAGCCAATGGCGACGCAGCGCGATCTCTCGCTGGCCTATTCGCCCGGTGTCGCCGTTCCCGTGAAGGCGATCGCCGCCGATCCGGCAACTGCTTACGACTACACCTCGCGCGGCAACATGGTGGCCGTCATCTCCAACGGCACGGCCATTCTCGGCCTCGGCAATCTTGGCGCGCTCGCCTCCAAGCCGGTCATGGAGGGCAAGTCCGTCCTCTTCAAGCGCTTTGCCGACGTCGATTCGATCGATCTCGAGATCGACACGGAGAATGTCGATGAATTCATCAATTGCGTGCGCTATCTCGGCCCGTCCTTCGGCGGCATCAATCTCGAGGACATCAAGGCGCCGGATTGCTTCATCATCGAGCAGCGCCTGCGCGAGCTGATGGATATTCCCGTCTTCCACGACGACCAGCACGGCACCGCCATCATCGCCGCCGCCGGCCTGATCAACGCGCTGGAGCTGACCGGCCGCGACCTCAAGACCACCAGGCTCGTCTGCAACGGCGCGGGGGCGGCCGCCATCGCCTGCATCGAGCTGATCAAGGCCATGGGCTTCAATCCGGACAACGTCATTCTCTGCGATACCAAGGGTGTCATCTACCAGGGCCGCAGCGAAGGCATGAACCAATGGAAATCGGCGCATGCGGTCAAGACCGACAAGCGCACGCTGGAAGAGGCGATGAAGGGTGCCGACGTCGTTTTCGGCCTGTCGCAGAAGGGCGCCTTCTCCGCCGAGATGATCCGTTCCATGGCCGACAAGCCGATCATCTTCGCCATGGCCAATCCCGATCCGGAAATCACGCCGGAGGAAGTCGCCCGTATCCGCGACGACGCCATCATGGCGACCGGACGCTCGGACTATCCGAACCAGGTGAACAACGTTCTCGGCTTCCCCTATATCTTCCGCGGTGCGCTCGACGTGCGGGCCTCGACGATCAATGACGAGATGAAGATCGCCGCCGTCCGGGCGCTGGCGAGCCTGGCACGCGAGGACGTGCCGGATGACGTGGTTGCCGCCTATCAGGGCGCGCGGCCGCGTTTCGGCGCGCAGTACATCATTCCCGTGCCCTTCGATCCGCGCCTGATCTCGGCGATCCCGGTCGCGGTCGCGCAGGCTGCGATCGAAAGCGGCGTCGCCCGCCGCGCCATGCCGGACATGGCGGCCTATGCCCGTGAGCTCTCGGCCCGGCGCGACCCGATCGCCTCGACGCTGGCACAGCTTTACGAACGGGTGCGCCGGCACCCGAAGCGCATCGTCTTCGCCGAGGCCGAGGAAGAACAGGTCATGCGCGCCGCACTGTCCTACGCCAACCAGGAACTCGGCACCGCCATCCTGCTCGGCCGCGAGGATCTGATCCACGCCACGGCCGAACGCGCCGGCATCGATCTCAACCGGCCGGGTCTCGAAATCGTCAATGCCCGCATTTCCAAGCGGGTCGATACCTATATCGACTATCTCTACGCCCGGCTGCAGCGCAAAGGCTATCTGCACCGCGACGTGGCGCGCCTGATCCATAACGACCGCAATCATTTCGCCGCCTGCATGGTGGCGCTCGGCGATGCCGACGGCATGGTGACCGGCGTAACGCGCAACTATTCCACCGCGCTCGAGGATGTGCGCCGCTGCATCGACGCCAAGCCGGGACACCGGGTTGTCGGCGTCTCGCTGGTGCTCGCCCGCGGCCGCACGGTCTTCGTCGCCGATACCGCCGTGCACGACATGCCGACGGCCGAGGAGCTTGCCGATATCGCCGAGGAGGCCGCGGGCTTCACCCGGCGCATGGGCTACGAGCCACGCGTCGCCATGCTCGCCTATTCCACCTTCGGCCATCCTTCGGGCGAACGCTCCGAGCGGGTGCGCGAGGCGGTCAGCATCCTCGACAAGCGCCATGTCAACTTCGAGTTCGACGGCGAGATGTCCGCGGACGTGGCGCTGAACCGCAGGATCATGGAAAGCCAGTATCCTTTCGCCCGGCTTTCCGGCCCGGCCAACGTGCTGGTCATGCCGGCATTCCACTCCGCCTCGATCTCAACGAAGATGCTGCAGGAGCTTGGCGGCTCGACGGTCATCGGCCCGCTGCTCGTCGGTCTCGACAAGCCGGTACAGATCACCTCGATGGGCGCCAAGGATTCCGACATCGTCAACATGGCGGCGATCGCGGCCTACGGGGCTGGGGCTTAACTTTGCAAAAGCCTCCTCACCCTGCCCCACTCCCCTCCGGGAGATGGCAGGGTGAGGGGCGCATTCTTGCCCTCTCAACGACAAGCGAAGACTCGAAGAAGACCGATAGCGGCCGCTTCGAATTGGGTGTAAAATGCCGGGATGAGTGAAGCTCAGTCCCTGTTCACAGTGCTGCGCCATTCAGCGCGGTCAGATATCGTCGACTCCATCGAGCGGCTCGTCCTTGAGGCCCCTGACCGCAAGCTCAACCGCGTGAACGCGCTTGCCTTCGCAGCCGAGCACGGCTTCGACGACGACCAGACCATCAACGCCTTCCTGCACGCCTCCCGCCTCGGCCTTTTCGAAATGTCGTGGAATGTCCTCTGTCCCGGCTGCGGCGGCGTCTTGGACGCCAATACCTCGCTGAAGACCGTGCAGAGCGATACCTACAACTGCACGCTCTGCGCGGCCGGTTATGAGCCGACCCTCGACGAGATGGTCGAAGTCACCTTCACCATCAGCCCGCGCGTGCGCCATATCGAGGCGCACAACCCTCAGGAACTGCCGCCCCTCGAATATTTCCGCCAGATCTATTGGAGCTCGGGCGTGGACCTGCCCGAGGAAGGCTACGAGGCGAAAGTCGACGAGTTCGTTCTCGAGTCGCTGGAGCTGCCGCCGGGGGATAAGGCGGTCATCTCGCTGCAATTGCCCGCCGAATTCGTCGTCATCTTCGAGCCGGTCACCCATGCGGCGCAATTCCTCGACGTCAAGGGCGAACCGTCGCGGGAACGACAGACCATCTCGCTCGTATTCGACCGGATGCAGCGGCATGGCGACCCCATCGTCCTAAGGCCCGGCCCCCTGCGCATCCTGATGGAAAACCATACGAATATCCGAGCGCTGCCATCGGTCTGTGTGGCCAACGATGCGCTTCACGACCTGCTCGGCCATCGCCGGCCCTTCCTGACCGCAAAGCGCCTGCTGTCCAACCAGACCTTCCGCGACATCCACCGCACCGACACGATCGATGTGGATCAGAGACTGAAGATCACCAGCCTCACCTTTCTCTTCACCGACCTGCGCGGCTCGACGGAGCTCTATGAAAGGGTCGGCGACCTCGCCGCCTTCGATCTGGTCAGGACGCATTTCAGCATTCTGCACGAGATCGTCGCCGCCGAGGCGGGCGCCGTGGTCAAGACCATCGGCGATGCCGTCATGGCGACCTTCCCCAGTCCGGATCGGGCATTGGTCGCGGCGATGCGGATGCGCGAAGCCATGCTCGGCCTCAACAGCGAGCGCGGCAACAACGACCTTCTCCTGAAGATCGGCATTCACGAGGGCCCCTGCATCGCGGTCAGCCTCAACGAACGCCAGGATTATTTCGGGCAGACGGTCAACATCGCCTCCCGCGTGCAGCATCTGGCGACATCACGCGAGATCTTCGCGACGGGCTCAGTTCTTGAGAACGCACGCGCCGCCGAGCTTCTGAGCACGCGCGGCCTGCAGCCCGTATCCCATCACGTTTCGCTTCGCGGCATCACCGACGAGATCGATATTTTCGCAATTCCCTGAGAGGCTGGCCTGCCCGCTTCCGTCAGCTCGCGAACCGCCCGGCGTCGGCGCCGTAGTAATTGACGTAGCGGTCCGAAATGCTTGATATCGGCAGAACGATCAGCACGTCCGTCGTGTTGAAGGCATGGTCGACCACCGCGCTGGAGCCGACCATCGCGCCGAGGCGCAGGTAGCCCTTGATCAGCGGCGGCAGCGCCATCAGCGCCTTCTTGGAATTGACCGCCTCGACCGGCATCAGATCCATGGTGCGGGCAAGCGACGGCAGCGCGCCGACGGCCCAATCGTCCTTGGCGACGACATTGTGATAGAGGAAGGACAGGGCAAGCGCATGCTGTTCCGGGCGGATGCCGGGGAAGGAGGCGCAGCCGAACATGGCACCCATGCCATGCTTCAGCGCATAGGCCCAATTGCCCTGCCACAGAAGTTCGACGGTACGCTTGTTGCGATAGGCCGGCAGAACACAGGAACGGCCAAGCTCCATGAACTGCTTGTCGGGATGGCGGGCGAGAAGCGCATCGACATCGAATTCGGAAGAGGAATAGAAACCGCCATTCGCCATCGCCACTTCCTGGCGCAGCAGACGGTAGGTGCCGACGATCTGATCTTCCGTGTCGCCTTCCAGCGAGCGGTCGAGCACCAGCAGGTGGTCGCAGATCGAATCATAACTATCGACGTCGCGCTGGCGACGCATGGCGTCGGGCGGCAACTGCGCGTTCATCTCCTCGACGAAGACGCGATAGCGCACAGCCTGGGCTGCATCGATTTCCCGCGCCGTGCGAGCAAGGCGGGTTTCTAGATTTCCGATGCGTCCGAGCACATCGCTGGCAACCGGCGCAACCGTTGCCTTTGAAGACTGAACCATTTCGCCCTGAGCTTCGCGATTCAAAATTTCGATGGACATGGCGACTCCCCCTGCGGGTTGATATAGGCGCCATAAAGCAAATTCGTGCGACAGGAAAGTGACATGGGGCTTCAGGAAAAGCAAGAAGCGTGCCTGTTGCAAATTTCTAATAAGCACGAAGTCCCCAACTTCCGCAGAACCCGCAAAAGATCGGGCCGCAATTTCCAAGGTAAGAGCGGCCTTAAATAGGTGGGGACGCGGAAGGTTGATTCGAAAGCGGATCAGCCGTTGCAGGCGCGTTCGAAAGACTGTTTCGACAAGGCTTGGACCTCGGCGATCAACCGCTGAGGCTCGACCGGCTTGACGATGACGGCATCGGCTCCGGCCAGCAGGGCTTGCCGGCGGATGGCATCGCGGCTGTCGGCGGTCAGCACGATCATCGGCAGCGGCGACAAGCCGGCCCGACGCTCCTGCGCCCTGATCTGCGCCAGAACCGCCACCCCTTCGCCGCCCGGCATGGTGAGGTCGGTGACGATGATATCGGGCCGGCCCTCTGTCATTTCCGTGCGCGCGAGCAGGCCGGTGAAATCCTCGACGAGACGCACCTTGTGGCCGGCCTTGGTAAGCATGGCGCGTACCAGCATGGCGTTGACCGGATCGTCCTCGCCGAGCAGGATGTTAAGCGGAACATCGCTTTCCTCCGGCGCCACCGGGCCGAAAGCGGGCGGGCTGTCGATCAGCGCTTCCCGCTTCTCCATGCCGCGCATGCGACCGCTCAACACATCGATCAGCGATTGCTCGCGCAGCGGCCGGATCAGCCAGGCATCGAAGAGATCGAGCGGATGCGTGTTGCGCTCCTCCGGATTGACCAGGAAGATCTTCCGCAGGCCCAGGGCTGCCAGCCCGCCGCCCTCGCGGAAATACCACGGCGCCATGCGATGATCGACGATCAGGTCGGTCAAAGGCCCGTCTTCATGACCGAAGGCGGATCGCGGCAGGCTCTCGATATCCGCGGGACCGATCAGGCGGCAGCGGCCGCCAAGCGTGCGGACGGTTTCGGCGATCGCCGTGCTCGCGGCCCCCTCGGGCGCCAGAAGCAGGATGCTGGAATTGCGAAGCAGGCTGTTGCGCCGGCCATCGCTGCTCTGCTCCGCAACCGCAAGGACGGGGAAGCGGATGGTGAAGTCGCTGCCGCTGCCAAGCTCGCTGGCAACGCTCAAGCCGCCGCCGAACTCGCGCAGGATGCGGGCCGATATCGCCAGACCAAGGCCGGTGCCGGCGCTGCGGTCCAGCACGTTGCCGGCCTGCTCGAATTCGCCGAAGACCCGCGCCTGCTCCTCCCCTGTCATGCCCGGACCGCTGTCCCTGACCGATATCACCAGCTCGCCGCCGTCGAGGCCGGCGCGGATCAGGACGCCGCCCGTCTGGGTGAACTTCACGGCATTGCCGATGACGTTGAAGAGAACCTGCCGCAGCCGCGCCGGATCGAATTCCAGCGTCTCCGGGACATCGGCGGCAACGGTGGCGGCGATTTCGATGCCCTTTTCATGGGCGCGATGGGCGAGCATCTCGACGACGCCTTCGATGAGGGGCCGCAGCGTCTCGGCGCGCGGCCGGAGCTGGAAGCGACCGACTTCGATCGTCGAGAAATCCAGAAGATCTTCGACCAGCTGCACCAGCGCGTTGCCGGACTGGCGGATGCCGGTCAAGTAATTGGCCTGCTCCAGCGTCAACGGCGTCTGGGCAAGCAGGTGGTTCATGCCGAGAATGCCCGACAAGGGCGTGCGGATCTCATGGCTGACCGTCGCAAGCAGCCGCGACTTGGCGGCACTATTATACTCAGCCTTCAGCCGTGCCTCCTCGCGAAGGCGAGCGGCCTGCCGCTCCTCGGTCACGTCGCGGGCGACGCTCTGGATGCTCAGCCGGCCCGAAAGCGGATCGCGGAACATGACATCGTGCCAGGCAAAGATGCGCCGGCCATCCGGCGTGGCGATTTCCGCATCCTGATGCTGCGCCGCCGTCACCGCGCGGAAGACGAGACCGATCTCCTCCAGCGTCGAGCCTTCCGGGTTCGATTTGCCGGTCAGCTTGCGGAAGGTCGCATTGGCATGAAGGATGCGGCGGTCCATGCCGCGCGTCACCGTGATATCGCCGAGCGCATCGTGAATGGTGGCGAAGAGGCTGGTGCCTTCGTCGGCCTCCCAGAGGCGATCGTGCTCATGCTCGCTGAGCAGCGGCGCATCGACATCCGCGTCGCGGACCTTATTCCGCCGCATCAGCATGCCGGCGACCGCCACGGCCAGGGCAATGAAGCCAAGCAGACCGGCAAGGGCGAGCGGCCCGCCGCCATAACCGACGCCAAGCAATAGCGCACCGGCAAGCAGGCCACCGCCATTCAACCAATGACGCTGCAGCCATTGCGGCAACACCGACGACGGGGCCTTGCCCTCTTCGATGGCCATGGACATGTCGATCGGATCGGCGGCCAAGCCGGGCGCATCGACCACCAGCCTTTGACGTGGCCCGGTCTGGTCGTCGGCGACAAGCTTTTCCCGCAAGTTTGCCAGAGTGCTCATGTTAGCTTGCTAACACACGCACCCTTCCCGATGCCTTCAGGGATTCGCTAGAATTTTAAGCGTCTGCCTTTTTCGGCATGAGCAGCTCGTCGAGAATGACGCAGGCAGCCCCGATGGTGATGAAGCTGTCGGCGAGATTGAAGACCGCGAAGGACCAGGTTTCGGTATGGAAGAGAATGTAATCGATCACGTGGCCATAAAGGAAGCGGTCGATCAGATTGCCGATCGCGCCGGCGATGATGAAGGCAAAGCCGAGATGGGCGAGCCAGCGGTGATTGGGCGTGCGGCGCCAGAGCCAGAATACGAAACCGACGATGACGATCCGCATGCCGACGATGAACCAGCCGTCCATGCTCGACAGCATCGAGAAAGCGACGCCGAGATTATAGGTGCGATAGAGGGCCAGCATCGGAATGACCGGCACCATCTCCTGCAGCGGCAGCCAGTGATCGACCATGATCTTCACGACCTGATCGAGGATCACGGCGAGGACGATGAAAATCAGGATCGGCAGAGGCCGGGAAAACAATGCGGACTTGGCGGCGGCCTGTTCGTTGATGTCGCTGTCGGTCATCGTGTCTCGCTGAGGGTCAGAAGATGGCGGCGGGCTTCGAACAGCATCACCGCCGTCGCCACCGCCAGGTTGAGGCTGTCGGCACGGCCGGCCTGCGGAATGCGGGCAAGCGCATCGGCCTCCTTCGCCAGGGCATCCGGCAGGCCGGATTGTTCATTGCCCATCAGGAGCACGACGGGCTTCTTCTTGTAATCGATGGTGCGGTAATCGACGGCGCCGGCGAGATGCGTGGCGACCACGGAGACACCCGCCGTTTTCTTCCAGGCCAGAAACTCTTCCAGCGTCGCCTTGACGACGGGCACGGCGAAGACGGAGCCCATCGTCGCCCGCACGGTTTCCAGCGAGAAGGGATCGGTCGTCTCGCCGACGAGGATCACGCCAGAGGCGCCGGCGGCATCCGCCGTGCGGATAATGGTGCCGAGATTGCCGGGATCGCGCACGCGGTCGAGCGCCACCCAGGTCTCGCCGGCCTTCGGCCTGACGTCGCGAAGCGGCCGCCAGCGCTGATCGAAAATGCCGACCACCATCTGCGGATTGTCGCGCCGCGTGATGGAGGCGATGACCTTTTCGCTGACTTCGAGCACCAACCCGCCGGCGGCGACGGTCTTGGCGGCCACCTGCTCGACAAGCGGCTTGCCCTTGGCGGCCTTGGCATAGACCAGCGTGCGGATGGTCCAGCCGAGTTCGAGCGCGTCGATGACCAGTTTCAGGCCTTCAGCCAGGAAAGCGCCGCTCTCCTCGCGCGACTTCTTGGTTGTCAGCGCCTTGATGTCCTTGACGATCGGATTGGCAAGCGAGGTGACCTCCTTGACCTGCCCGACCTTGCGGGGACCGTCATTCCTGTAGTCCTGGTTCATTTCGGCACCCAGCGGCTGAAGAGGGATGTGGAGAGAGCCCTGCCCGGCGTCTTGCCGTCGAGACCCGCTTCGCGGATGACCAGCTCGCCGGATTCGACGACACCGCCGGCGCCGCGCATGGTCTCGCGCATCAGCTCATGGATCGAATAGAAGCTGGCGCGGATCGAATAGGCCGTCAGCACCAGGCCCAGCGCCTTGGGTGACAGGATCTCGCGGCAGATGTCGAGCATCGACGGCAGGTGCTCGAAGAGATGCCAGACCTCGCCATTCGGACCGCGGCCGAATTTCGGCGGGTCGGTGAGGATGATGTCGTATTTATTGCCGCGCCGTTCCTCGCGCAGGATGAATTTCATCGCGTCTTCGCAGATCCAGCGGATCGGCAGCTTTTCCATCCGGCCGAGCGCCTGGTTTTCCCGCGCCCAGCCGATCGCCTTTTTCGAGGCATCGACATGCGTGACTTCGGCGCCGGCGGCAGCCGCCACCAGCGAGGCAACCCCGGTATAGCCGAAGAGGTTCAGCACCTTCAGCGGCCGGTTCGCGGCTTCGACCTGCTGCTTCATCCAGGCCCAGTGGACGATCTGCTCCGGGAAGACGCCGACATGGCGAAAGGCGGTGAAGCGGCCGAGAAAGTCGACGCCGAGCAATTGCAGCGGCCAGGTCTCGCCGAGCGCCTCGCGCGGAAACCGCCAGCGGCCCATGCCGTCCTCATCGGTATCGCCGGTGAAGATCGCGTCTGCATTGTCCCAGACATGCGCGGCGAGCGATGGCGGCCACAAGGCCTGCGCCTCGGGCCGGACGATGCGATAGGGGCCGTATTGCTCGAGCTTCAGCCCGTTGCCGCTGTCGATCAGGTGGAAATCGCCGGCACCGAGCGATTCGAGGATGACGGGCACACGTTCGGTCGGGCGCTCGCCGCTGCGCGGGGTCAAAGGACGTTCGGGTGCTGTCGGAGCAGGCGCGGCCTCGCGCGGCGCGGCGGCGCGTTCGCCACGGTCGCGCGCTGCCGGCACGGGCCTCTGTCCGGCATCGCGTGCGGGTTTTGCCGCCGGCTTGCCGGTCTTGACGGGCGCCTCACGCCTCGCATCCCTCGGGGATTTTGCACTCGCGCCGCCCGCGGCTTTGTGGCCGGGCCGGCTTTCCCTGTGTTTCGCCATGCTTGTCTCAAAATTGATGTGTGCGTGCAAATAGCATCTGGCCGCCACTTGGCAAAGCGCTTTCCGATCTGCGATGATCCCGGGACAAAATGCCAGATCGGGAGGATTGCGCATGGACATGACCGGCGAAGAACGGATTGCCGCGCCAAGGGATGCGGTGTGGGCCGCGCTGAACGACCCCGATATTCTCAAGCAGTGCATTCCGGGCTGCCAGAGCCTGGAGAGGATCTCGCCGACCGAGCTGACGGCGACCGTGAAGCTGAAGATCGGTCCGGTTTCCGCTTCCTTCAATGGCGAGGTGACGCTCTCCAACATCAACGCGCCGGAAAGCTATACGATTTCCGGGGAGGGAAAAGGCGGCATTGCCGGCTTCGCCAAGGGTGGCGCCGACGTCGTGCTCAAGGAAGATGGCGGCGAGACGATCCTGCAATACGAGGCCAAGGCCCAGGTCGGCGGCAAGATCGCCCAGCTCGGCTCACGGCTGGTCGATTCCAGCGCCAAGAAACTGGCGCAGCAGTTTTTCGCCGACTTCACCGCCGCCATCAACGGCAGAGCCGGCGCCTGACGGCGGGTGCCGCGCTCCCTCGAAGGCTGTTCATGACGTCGCCATCACATCCCTGGACCATACGGCCGGCTCGCGAGCAGGATGGAGACCGCCTTGCCGAGATCTATCTCGGCGTGCGCCGCCAGACCTTCCTCTGGGTCGATCCAGGCCGCTTCCACAGGGAGGATTTCGCTGCCCACACGCATGGCGAACGCGTCTTCGTCTGCGAAGACCCTCATGCAACGATTGTCGGCTTCTTGGCGCTATGGGAGCCGGACGATTTCATCCACATGCTGTATATCCTGCCCGACTTCCAGGGGCGCGGCGCCGGCACGGCCCTTTTGTCGGCGCTGCCGGACTGGCCCGCACGGCGCTATCGGCTGAAATGCCTGGTGAAAAATACGCGCGCCATCGCCTTCTACCGCGCAGTCGGCTTCGAGATCACCGGCGACGGCGCTTCGCCGGAGGGCGACTACAAGGATATGCAGCTCAGCGGCGAGTAGAGATGCGCATCAGCCCGCCAATCGGGGATGTGGCCAATCGCCGTTCTTCGATATTGCGGCAGGATCTGGCTTTGCCGATGACGATACCGTACTCGCTTCGAGCTTAAACCGTTTCAGCAACACGAAGAGTTCCTCGGCTTCGGCGGACAAACTACGCGCCGCGACGGCGGATTCCTGAACCAGAGCCGTATTCTGCTGCGTTCCCCTGTCCAGGATCGTGACCGCGCCATTGACTTCCCCGAGCGTCACCGCCTGTTCCTTCGCGACCTGAACGATGAGGGAGACATTCTTGTTCGCCTGCTCGACTTGAGCTTCGATGGTCTGCAAGGTTGTGCCTGCTTCCGCCACCAGCGCCACACCGCTTTTCACATGGTCCTGCGACGATGCAATCAACCCTCCGATTTCCTTCGCTGCCTTTGCCGAGCGCTGTGCAAGTTCGCGGACTTCCTGGGCAACGACGGCAAAGCCCTTGCCAGCGTCACCGGCACGGGCGGCCTCTATACCGGCATTGAGCGCCAGCAGGTTGGTCTGGAAGGCGATCTCATCGATGACACCGACGATGCTGGATATTTCTTCGGACGAGGACTTGATCTTGGCCATGGCGTCAATGGCGGAGCGCACGACCGTTCCGGAGCGGATCGCGGTATCGCGCGTGTCGCGAACAAGCCGCCCGGCATCCTCGGCATTATGGCTGGAATCGGCGACTGTGGTGGTGATCTCCTCGAGCGCCGCGGCGGTTTCCTCGACCGACATCGCCTGCTGTTCCGAACGCATGGAGATATCGTCCGTCGCCATATGAATCTTCCGCGCGCCGGCGGAGATTGCGCCGGCCGCTTGCGCCACCGAGCGCATGGCATCCCGAAGTTTTCCAACCGCGCTATTGAAATCCAGACGGAGCCTGTCCAAGGTCGGAATGAAGGGCATATCGAGATGCTGTGTCAGATCGCCGTCCGACATCCGCTTGAGCGCTCCGCCAAGCTGTTCGACATTATTGACGCGGCCGGTCACATCGGTGGCGAATTTCACGACTTTGAAGACCTTGTTGTCCATGTCGAAAATCGGATTGTACGACGCCTGGATGAAGATCCTCCGGCCACCCTTGCCGACACGCATGAACTCGTCGGCGATAAATTCGCCCTTGGCCAGCCGCTGCCAGAATTGGCGATAGCCCTCGCTGGTGGCGTATGCGCCATCGCAGAACAATGAGTGATGCTTGCCTTGGATCTCCGGCAGCTCATAGCCCATTGTCGCCAGAAAGTTTGCGTTCGCAGTGAGGACGCGACCGTCCGGCGTGAACTCGATAACGGCCTGAGAGCGCGACAGGGCATTCAGCTTGCCGGCATCTTCGACGCTCTTGAGCTTTTCGGCCGTTATGTCGGTCGCGACTTTCACGACCTTGTAGGGTTTTCCATGCCTGAAAATCGGATTGTAGGAGGCTTCGATCCAGATCTCCCTCCCGCCCTTGCCGATGCGCTTGTACTGTCTCCTGTCGAATTCACCTCGTCCGAGCTTCGCCCAGAATGCGGCATAGCCTGGCGAGTTGACTTCAGCCGGTGCAACGAACATGCGGTGCTGTTGCCCGGCGATTTCGGTGAGATCATAGCCGACGGTGCGGCAGAAATTCGCGTTTGCCGTCAGGATTTTTCCCGTCACATCGAATTCGATGATGGCCAGCGATTTGTCCATAGCGGCAAGCACGGCCGCCGAGTCGGAACCAAAGTTCAATGATATTGCTTTCACCGGATTGTCTCCTGATGCCGCGGCAGGTTCATCGTGCGCCCTAGGCGATATGAAATTGAAAGGATGACTTGTCGGCAAGCATCATTCCTGCCGAGACATCTTTGGAATTTGTCGCCTAAGCTGATTGGGTCACGAAGATTAATCGCTCCCTAAGCTCGGCTCTCTTCCGGAAATTGCCCGCATGAAATGGATAGCGCTACGCAAAGTGTACACCATATCCGTGCAATCCGGCTGATCCAGAGCGCGCTATGCGGCCAATCGTTGACACGATGCCTGCTGTAGCTTCGATTAAGGCAAGGGGCGCGGAACCCGCCACCCGGTCACTTCGAGGGAAGCTGGCCGGCGATCTGTTCGGCGCGGTTGCGATGCTTGTCCGCTTCCGCCTGCCAGTGCACGGCTTCGCGCGACTGATTGCGGGCGCGCTTGCGGTGTTTGCCCTGATTGACCCAGGTGACCAGCGCGCCGACCACCATGCCGAGGATCAGTGCGGCAAATAGCAGCACGAAGAGCGGCGCATGCAACGAGAGTACCTGATCCTCAGGCCGGAAGGGATTGAGCGCAAGGGTAGCGGCTTGCCGGTTGGCCACGCAGAAGACGATCAAAATGACGCCGAGCGGCAGCAATATCAGCAGATTGACGATCTTCTTGGCCATCGCGCAAGCTCCTTTGTCCCGGCGCATTCGCGCGATGCGCGGATATCGCCTTCAGAACGGTTTCGCGTTTCATGGAATCGCGGGACCGCTCGATCTCTTTGCTTCCAAGCAATTCCGGACGGAAAACCGCCGCGCGGTTTTCCTGGGATTGCTCTGGCAGCAGAATAAGAAAGACGGAGCCAAGTTCAAGTGCCACCGTGTCGTGGCACCATGATGTCCACCAGGGATATCCGTGCGGGATACCGGTCGGAAGTGATTGTTAATTATCGTCTTCTTCGTCGCCGGCGCCAGGATTGAGGCGTTCGCGCAACTCCTTGCCGGTCTTGAAGAAGGGAACCCACTTCTCTTCGACGAACACGGTATCGCCGGTGCGCGGGTTGCGGCCAGAGCGCGAAGGGCGGTTCTTGACGGAGAAAGCTCCGAAGCCGCGCAGCTCCACACGGTTGCCAGCGGCGAGCGCATCGGTGATCTCATCAAGAACGGCATTGACGATATTTTCGACGTCTCGGTGATAGAGATGCGGGTTACGGGCCGCAACGATCTGCACCAATTCCGACTTGATCACGGTTTGCCCCCTTAAATCATTGATTTATCAATTGGCTGCACCCTGCCAAACAGAAAGCAGGCCGTCAAGAAACAACTTCTCGGTCATAATTTTCTGGAGATCCTCTCCCTTTATGAAATCACCATAACCGAAGAGATTTATCAACCAGGAAGCAGCGCCCGGCCAGAACAGCGACGAGGTCCTGTCCTCGGCCTTCCAATCGACGATCGGCAGGTTCTTTTTCACCTTGCGCGTATCGAGATAGGCGCGGATTTCGTCCTCGCCGCCGAGCGTGTCGACCAACTTGTTCTGCAATGCCTGGCGGCCGGTGAAAATGCTGCCGTCGGCAAGCTTCAGCACTTCCTCGCGCGGCAACTTGCGGCGTTCGGCCACGAGATCGACGAACCAGCCGTAGCTGTCCATGACCATGTTGCGGATCATGGCCTTGGCATCCTCGCTCGGCGGATGGAACGGCGACGGCTCGGCCTTCAGCGGCGCCGACTTGATCTCCTCCAGCGAAAGGCCAAGCTTGTCGAGCAGATCCTTGGCCTGCGGATACTGGAAGATGACGCCGATCGAGCCGGTGATCGAGGTGTCGCCCGCCACGATGTCGTCGCCGGCCGTCGCGATCATATAGCCGGCGGAGGCGGCCACGGTGCGGATATCGGAGACGACGGGCTTCTTGGCGGCGACGGCGCGGATGGCCTTGAAGATCCGCTCGCCACCATAGGTCGTGCCGCCGGTCGACGAGATCGAGACGACCAGCGCCTTGACCTGGTCGTTGTCCTTGATCTTCTTCAACCGTTCGAGGAGTTCGGTATCGTCCTGGATCAGCCCGGAAATCGTGACGCGCGCAATCTGCGGCCCGCGCACGTCGGGCAGGTCGCCGGCATAAAAGCGATAGAAGGCAAAGCCGAGCGCGACCAGAAGGAGAACGGCGATGACGCGCCAAAAACCGAGCTTGCGGCGCAATTGCCGCCGGTCTGCGATTGCAGAACTGTCCATGACGCCTTATTTCTCCCCTTGTCATAAACTGGACACGCTGAGAACCGGATATATAACACCTTGAAACCGGCGCAATCCTTCAGGAAAATGCGACCCGTTTTTCGAGATGATTGTGTCAGGACCTTTGCCCAGTGCTTCATGAGATAGGGCATCGCCCGATCGGATGAAACAGGCTTGCCGTATGTTTTTCTGCTAAACTTCCTCGGTTGCAGAAAAAAATCCATATTGGCAAGCCAATGCAATAATGCGAAACGATCTGGCGGGCTTGTTGGCACAGTCTGTGCATGACCCGAACGCGGTTTTCCGGATCAGAGAACACGGAACTGTAGCATGCTCAATACTATCGAGACCACCGGCCAGGCGATCGGCGCCGAGCGAGAAAGGAGTGCGTACAAGGACGCGCTCTTCCACTCGACGCGCGTGAGAAAGCTGAGGGTCCTGCTCCCGGTGACCGCGCTGATCATCTCGCTGATCTTCATCGCCGTCTCGATCGTGCGCGCCTACATGCCGGAGAACATCCAGATCGAGGGCGCGCGGATCGAGGACGGCAAGGTGGTGATGGAACGCCCCGCGATCGCCGGCCGCAACAAGGACGGCATCAATTATTCCATGCTCGCCGAAAAGGCGCTGCAGGATATCAAAAATCCGAACATGATCACGCTCAAGACCATCAAGGCTTCGATGCCGGTCAACAATGACGTGATTGCGCATGTCACGGCCCAAAGCGCGGATTTCGACCGCCAGGCCGACACGCTGAAGCTCACCGAACCTTTCACGATCGTGATGGACAACGGCCTGCGCGCCGAATTCCAGACCGCCTTCCTCGACGTGAAGAAGGGCGACCTCTCCAGCCAGGATCAGGTTGCAATCCAACGAGGGGGCATGTCGGTTGTTGCGCGCTCGCTCAAGATGACGGATAAGGGGAGCGTAATCGAATTCGACGGACAGGTTCGGATGCATATCGATCCGACCACACTCCACAACAATACAGCTAGCGAACAACGGCCGGGCGGTTCATGACAAACGATTGGCAACACTCACTTTTCAACTCCGGCTTCCGTAAGGCGGGCCTTCTCTGTGCGCTCGGCGCCGCCGCATTTTTCGTGGCGGCGGGAGCCGGGGCCCAGACGACCTCGAGCAAGATGCCGGGCCTTGCCCTTTCCAACGATCAGCCGATCCAGATCGAAAGCGACAAGCTGGAAATCCACGACGCCGAGAGCCAGGCGGTCTTCACCGGCAACGTCAAGGTTGTACAGGGGACGACCACGCTGCAGGCCGGCAAGATGACGGTCTTCTACAAGAAGAAGCAGCCGGCGGACGCCAACGCCAAGGCAGCGGCGGATGCCAATCCGGTCGCCAAGGCCGCCAAGGAACAGAATCAGTCGCTGGTTTCCGGCGATGCCGATATCGACCACATTCTGGTCACCAACAAAGTCTACCTCGTCTCCGGCACGCAGACGGCAACGGCAGAAGATGGCTCTTTCGACATGGCGCAGCAGCTCGCGATCCTGAAGGGCCAGAAGGTGGTGCTGACCGACGGGCCGAACGTTTTCACCGGCTGCCAGCTGACCGTGCACATGGCCACGGGCGAAGCGCAACTGGAATCCTGTGGAGGCCGCGTGCAGATTCAGCTCGATCCGAAATCGCAGCAAGTGCAGCAGCAACAGAAAAAGAATTGATATCGGCCTCCTCGTGACCACATCGACCACATCCACATCACCCGGCGCATCCGGGTCGCCCGTTGCGGCATCCGGCGCGCCGGCCGCGGATAAAGCGCGCTATCAGGGCACCCTGATCGCGCGTGGCCTTACCAAGACCTACCGCACGCGGCGCGTCGTCAACGGCGTTTCGCTGGTCGTGCGCCGTGGCGAGGCTGTCGGCCTGCTCGGACCGAACGGCGCCGGCAAGACGACCTGTTTCTACATGATCACCGGCCTCGTGCCGGTCGATGAGGGCTCCATCGAGATCGACGGCAACAACGTCACCTCGATGCCGATGTATCGGCGCGCGCGCCTCGGCGTCGGCTACCTGCCGCAGGAAGCCTCGATCTTTCGCGGCCTGACCGTGGAAGAGAATATCCGCGCCGTGCTCGAGGTCCACGAAAAGGACAAGCAGAAGCGGGAACGCAAGATCGACGAACTGCTGGAGGAGTTCCACATTCGCAATCTGCGTACCGTGCCGGCGATCGCGCTTTCGGGCGGTGAACGGCGGCGCCTGGAAATCGCCCGCGCGCTGGCGACCGATCCGACCTTCATGCTGCTCGACGAACCCTTTGCCGGCGTCGACCCCATTTCGGTCGCCGACATCCAGAATCTCGTGCATCACCTGACGGCGCGCGGTATCGGCGTGCTGATCACCGACCACAATGTGCGCGAAACGCTCGGCCTGATCGATCGCGCCTATATCATTCATGCCGGCGAAGTGCTGACGCATGGCCGGGCCAATGACATTGTCAGCAATCCGGAAGTGCGCAAGCTCTATCTTGGCGACAATTTCAGCCTTTGATAGGCTGAGGCCGGACCGGAGCGTCCTCTTGTGCCTTCAAAGGCGCGGCGCTCCGGAAATCCGCCATCTCGATACACTTCCACTTGACCAAACCCAATAAAAAAGCAATTTTTGGGCCAGTTGGAATTCTGCGGCTTTTTTCCTGACAGAAAACGCGGATTTTCGAAGAGATCAAGGGAGTCTCGCGTCCGCCATGGCATTATCGGCCAATCTTTTTCTGCGCCAAAGCCAAAGCCTGGTGATGACACCGCAACTGATGCAATCCATCCAGTTGCTGCAGATGACCCATTTCGAGCTCACGCAATTCATCGCGCAGGAAGTCGAGAAGAACCCGCTGCTCGAATTTACGTCAAATGACGAGGATATAGGCAGCAGCGGTGACCGCGAGGCGAAGGAAGAGCGTTTCGACGGCGCGGATGAAAACCACGGCGACGACAGCTTCGAGCGCGGCGGCGGCGACCTGGCGAGCGACTGGTACGAGAGCGAAAACACCGGGCATGCCGACCGGCTGAGCGACGAACTCGACACCAATTTCAGCAATGTCTTTCCCGATGACGGCAGCCCGCAGCGCGCCGATGCGCCCGAGCTTCTGAGCCAATGGAAGTCGATGCCCGGCGGCGAGGCCGGCGAAAGCTACGATCTCGACGATTTCGTCGCCGGCCAGGTTTCGCTGCGCGACCATCTGAACGAGCAGATCCCCTTCTCCCTGCCTGATATGGCCGACCGGCTGATTGCCCAGCATCTTGTCGACCAGCTCGACGATGCCGGCTATCTGCAGGCTGATTTGCCGGAAACGGCCGAACGCCTCGGCGCGGCGCTGACCGATATCGAGCGGGTGCTCGACGCCTTGCAGCAGCTCGACCCCCCCGGCGTCTTCGCCCGCAGCCTCAGCGAGTGCCTGGCGATCCAGCTGCGGCAGAAGGACCGGTTCGACCCGGCCATGGAGCGGCTGATCCAGAACCTCGAACTGCTCGCCCGCCGCGATTTCGCGACGCTGAAGCGGATCTGCGGCGTCGACGAGGAAGACCTGCTCGACATGATGGCGGAAATCCGCCAGTTGAACCCGAAGCCCGGCAGCGGCTTCGAAACCGGCATATCCGAGGCGATCACGCCCGATATCGTCGTGCGACCCGCCTCGGACGGCAATTGGCTGGTGGAGCTTAACCCCGATACGCTGCCGCGCGTTCTCGTCAACCAGTCTTATTTCGCCTCCGTCTCCAAGACGAGCCAGGATCACGCCTTCCTGTCGGAATGCCTGCAGAACGCCAACTGGCTGACACGCAGCCTCGATCAGCGCGCCAAGACGATCATGAAGGTGGCAAGCGAGATCGTCCGGCAGCAGGACGCCTTCCTGCTGTACGGCGTCGATCATCTGCGGCCGCTCAATCTGAAGACCGTGGCCGATGCCATCAAGATGCATGAATCCACCGTCAGCCGCGTGACGTCGAACAAATACATGCTGACGCCGCGCGGTCTGTTCGAGCTCAAATATTTCTTCACGGTCTCGATCAGCGCCGTCGAAGGCGGCGACAGCCACTCGGCCGAGGCGGTGCGCCACAAGATCCGCCAGCTTATTTCCAGCGAGAGCCCGGAAGCCGTGCTTTCCGACGACGATATCGTCGATACGCTGAAAAAGGGCGGCATCGAGCTGGCTCGCCGCACGGTTGCAAAATACCGGGAGGCGATGAACATCCCTTCGTCCGTGCAACGCCGCAGAGAGAAGCGCGCGCTGGCAAAAGTCGCCGGCTTCTAGCGATCGCCCGGCTTCAACCGCAGACTGCGGACACCCTAACGGATCGTTAAGATACAGTTGACTTTCCGGTGTGGCGGAGCTAGAAGCCCGCCGCAATCGGTGCGGCACGGCACTGCCATGAACTTATCCCCATCATCCTAAAAGGCGCCTGATAAACGCAATTTGTCTTTGACCGCGTGAAGTGCTTGGATGAGCTTGAGGCTTGGCGTAAACTGATACGCGCAATAACCACTACAAGAAGGGAAACTCCATGAGTGTGCGTGTCTCCGGTAAACATATGGAAATTGGTGACTCCTTCCGCCAGCGGATTGAAGACCAGATCGGTATGGCCGTGACGAAATACTTCGACGGGGGGTATTCAGGCCAAGTGACGGTGCAGAAATCCAGTTCCCGCTTTGCAGCCGATTGCAAACTTCATCTCGACAGTGGCGTCGTGTTGCATGCTGCCGGAGAAGCCATGGACCCGCAATTGGCGTTCGACGCGGCGTCCGAACGCATCGAAAAGCGCCTGCGCCGCTATAAGCGCAAGCTGAAGGACCATCAGGCCAGCAACCACACGAACGGACATGTCGAGGTTGCCTATACCGTCATGGACGGCGTGCCCGATGATGACGACGAAGTGCCTACCGATTTCGCGCCGGCGATCATCGCCGAAAGCACGAAGCAACTGAAGACCATGTCGGTCGCGACCGCCGTGATGGCGCTCGATATGACCGACGAGCCGCTGCTGCTTTTCCGCAGCCCCGGCAAGGAACATTTGAACATCGTTTACCGTCGTCAAGACGGCAACATTGGCTGGATCGACGCCGCCAATATCAAAGGCTGAGACAAAAGATCGAGGGGCGGCCGGCACCATGTCGGCTGGTCGCCCCTCTCCCGTCATCGAATCTCGGCGACACGAAGGATAAAGAGAATGGCATTGGCAGATTTGCTGCACCAAGATGCGATCATCCCCGCCTTGAAGGCAAATTCCAAAAAACAACTGCTTCAGGAGCTGGCAGCCAAGGCCTCCAAACTGACCGGACTGCCCGAACGCGAGATCTTCGACGTCGTGCTGCAGCGCGAACGCCTGGGATCCACCGGCGTCGGCAACGGCATTGCCATCCCGCACGGCAAGCTCAACAGCATCAAGTCGATCATCGGCATTTTCGCGCGCCTGGAGGCGCCTGTTGATTTCGAGGCGCTGGACGACCAGCCCGTGGATCTCGTTTTCCTGCTGCTCGCCCCCGAGGGCGCCGGCGCCGACCATCTGAAAGCGCTGTCGCGCATTGCGCGCGTGCTGCGCGACCAGGATCTCGTCGCCAAGCTGCGCGCCACCGATTCCGCTTCGGCGATCTACGCTTTCCTCAATGAGGAACAGGCCTCCAACGCCGCCTGACCGCCTCGCCTGAATTCAGGACACCAAACGACAAGAGCCGGATGACGAGGTCATCCGGCTCTTGTCGTTTCAGTCTGGCTTTTTGGCTCTGCGCAATTCCGGATGGAAAACCGCTGTGCACTTTTCCTGGAATTGCCTTTTGCTTTACGCAATTCCGGACGGAAAACCGCTGGGCACTTTTCCTGGAATTGCGTTGAGGCTCAGGCGTCCTTCTCGTCGAGCGGGCTGTTGCTGCCCGGCTCGGAAACCTCGGCCTTGGGGCCACCCTTGGCGACGCCGACCATGGCCGGGCGCAGGACGCGCTCACCGATCGTGTAACCGGTCTGGACCACCTGCACGACGGTGTTGTTCGGAACTTCGGTGTTGGGCACCTCGAACATCGCCTGATGGAAATTGGGATCGAACTTCTGGCCGACCGGCTCGATCTGGCGCACGCCATGGCGCTCCAGCGCCGACAGCATGGAACGCTCCGTCATATCCACGCCCTCGACCAGCGTCTTGAGGCCGGCATCGGCGGCGGCAAGCGCGTCCGCCGGGATGGCCTCCAGCGTGCGGCGCAGATTGTCCGACACGGCCAGCATGTCGCGGGCGAAGCTGGCGACGGAATAGGATTTGGCATCCTTGACGTCACGCTCGGTGCGGCGACGCAGATTGTCCATTTCGGCGGCAAGGCGCAGGTAGCGGTCGCGCAGATCGCTGTTCTCTGCCTTCAGCAGCTCGACCGGATCCGGCTCTTGGGATGCAGCCGCCGTCTCCACGGTATCCGCGACATCTTGCGCGAGATCGGTCGCCGTGGCGTCAGGTCCGGTTTTCGTTGTTTCGTCGGTCATGACGGTCTCCGAATTGCTTTGTCTTTTGGATGTGCCCGATATCGAGGTTTGGCCGGAAAAAATCAAGGCTTTGTGGTGAAGAACAGCCGATTCCCGGCAATCCGGTCTTATTTGAGCGAATACCAATCGGCTGAGAACGCCTCCCCCGTTAGGGCTTCTACTCTCCAAGGGCCTTTGCCGGTATAATCGGAGCCGTTTCAACACGACATGAGGTATGAACCATGTCCAGCAGCAACTCCCATTCGGGCAAATGTTTCTGTGGCGCGGTGGAGATCGCGGTGAGTGGCGAACCGGTCGCGATGGGCTACTGCCATTGCGATTCCTGTCGCGAATGGTCGGCGGGGCCGATCAATGCCTTCTCGCTCTGGCCGCCGGACGCCGTCCGCATCACCAAGGGCGCCGAACATGTCGGCAGCTATCAGAGAAGCGAAACGAGCCTGCGCAAATGGTGCGAACTATGCGGCGGCCATCTGCTGACCGAACACCCTTTGTGGGGCGTGACCGACGTTTACGCCGCGATCATTCCAACCCTCGACTTTCAGCCGATGCTTCACGTCAACTACGAGAACACCGTGCTGCATATGAGGGACGGCCTGCCGAAGCAAAAGGACATGCCGGCGGAGATGGGCGGGTCGGGAACTCTGCTCCCCGAGTGACCGCGTTCCAATGAACGCCATCGCTGAAGCCGCGTCTCGTCAAAGCCCCGGCCGCGACAGCTTGGAAATCAGCTGGGCGGTATAGTCGACCATCGGCACGATGCGGGCATAGTTCAGCCGCGTCGGGCCGATGACGCCGACAGCGCCGATGATGCGGTCGTCATCGTCGCGATAGGGCGCCACGATCAGCGACGAGCCGGAAAGCGAGAAGAGCTTGTTCTCCGAGCCGATGAAGATGCGCACGCCCGGCCCGCTTTCGGCGAGATTGAGGATTTCGATCAGGCTGTCCTTCTTTTCGAGATCGTCGAACAGCAGGCGCAGCCGGTCCAGATCCTCGGCGCCGCCCACTTCGGCCAGCAGATTGGCGCGGCCGCGCACGATGAGCTGGCCCGGCTTGCCATCGTCATCGCGACCGGACCAGACGGCGATACCGCGTTCCACCAGTTCGTGCGACAGCGTATCCAGCTCGTGGCGCACGCTTTCCTTCAGCGATTGCAATTGCCGGCGCAGGTCCGGCAAGGTCTGGCCGGTCATATGGGCATTGAGGAAGTTCGCCGCTTCCGTCAATTGCGAGGAGGTGACGCCGGCCGGCAGCTCGATGATGCGGTTCTCCACCTGATCATGGTCGCCGACGAGCACGGCGAGCGCCTTGGTCGGCTCCAGGCGGATGAATTCGACATGTTTCAGGATCGGATCGCTCTTCGAGGTGATCACCAGCCCGGCGCCGCGCGAGATGCCCGACAGCATGCGGCTCGCCTCGGTCATGACCGATTCCATCGGATGATCGCGATTGCTGCCGCGCACCTGCCGGTCGATGGTGGCGCGGTCTTCCGCCGAGAGATCGCCGACCTGCATGAAGGCATCGACGAAGAAGCGCAGGCCCACCTGCGTCGGCAGGCGGCCGGCGCTGATATGCGGCGAATAGATCAGGCCGAGCTCCTCGAGATCGCTCATGACGTTGCGCACCGAGGCCGGCGACAGCGACATGGGCAACAGGCGCGAGAGATTGCGCGAACCGAGCGGCTCGCCGTTCTCGAGATAACCTTCGACGATACGGCGGAAGATTTCCTTGGAACGCTCGTCCAATGCGGCAATGGCATCCGAAACCGACGACGTCGTGAACCCCATTTCGCTGTCAAATCCATTCTGTTGAGCCTTAGGCAAAATATAATCATTCAGTTAGCCTTGGCAAAAGGGAAAAATGCCGACGTGACCCTATCGGGGTGCCCGCGCCTGCTTTTCCTTTGCAAAAGCCGCCGGTGGATCGTAGAAGCGGTCCATCAACGTTCAGGAGATTGGAATGCGGCCTTCAGGCAGAAAAACCGACCAGATGCGCAAGGTGTCCTTCGAGCGCAATTTTTCCAAGCATGCGGAAGGCTCGTGCCTGGTGAAGTTCGGGGATACGCATGTGCTCTGTACGGCAAGCCTCGAGGACAAGACGCCGCCATGGCTGCGCAACAGCGGCAAGGGCTGGGTCACGGCCGAATACGGCATGCTGCCGCGCGCCACCGGCGAGCGCATGAAGCGCGAAGCCGCCACCGGCAAGCAGGGCGGCCGCACCCAGGAAATCCAGCGTCTCATCGGCCGCTCGCTGCGCGCCGTCGTCGACCTGAAGGAGCTCGGCGAGCGCCAGATCACCGTCGACTGCGACGTCATCCAGGCCGACGGCGGCACCCGCACGGCCTCGATCACCGGCGGCTGGATCGCGCTCTACGACTGCCTGAAGTGGATGGAAAGCCGCAATATGATCAAGGTCGAGCGCGTGCTGAAGGACCATATCGCCGCGATTTCCTGCGGCATCTTCGCCGGCCAGCCGGTGATCGACCTCGATTATCTTGAGGACTCCTCGGCTGAAACCGACGCCAACTTCGTCATGACCGGCACCGGCGGCATCGTCGAGATCCAGGGCACGGCCGAGGGAGCCCCCTTCAGCGAAGAGGAATTCGCCAGCCTGATGCAGCTCGCCAAGAACGGCGTCGCCGAACTGGTGGCTTTGCAGAAGCAGGCGATCGCCTAAGGACAAGCGGCAATGGTCGACACGGCTCTCGAAGGCATTCTGGAAACGGCGCTCTATGCCGACGATCTCGATGCGGCCGAGGCCTTTTATGGCGGCATTCTCGGGCTCGCGAAAATCTCGCGCGGCGGCAACCGCCATGTCTTCTATCGCTGCGGTCCAGGCGTGCTGCTGATCTTCAACAGCCAAGAGACCATCAAGCCGCCGGAGCCCGGCGCCCTGCCCGTGCCCGCGCACGGCACGAAGGGCAACGGTCATGTCTGCTTTCGGGTGAGCAATAATGATATCGAGGCGATGGCGCAGAAGCTGAAAGCTGCCGGCATTGCCATCGAGGCCGATTTCCACTGGCCGAGCGGCGGCCGTTCGATCTATTTCCGCGATCCGGCCGGCAACAGCCTGGAATGCGCCGAACCCAAAATCTGGGGCATCTGACAGGACAGGACATGCGCAAGCTCGACACCAAGACCATCGTCGTCGCCAGCCACAATGCCGGCAAGATCCGCGAGATCCAGGACCTGATCGGCCCGTTCGGCTTCACCGCCAAATCCGCCGCCGATCTGAATTTCATCGAGCCGGACGAGACCGGCACGACCTTCGAGGAAAATGCGACGATCAAGGCGCTCGCTTCGGCCAATGCCTCCGGCCTACCGGCGCTGTCGGATGATTCCGGGCTGGTGATCGACGCGCTCGGCGGCGATCCCGGCGTCTATACCGCCAACTGGGCCGAAACGGCCGACGGCACCCGCGATTTCGCCATGGCCATGCAGAAGGTCGAAACGGCATTGGAAAAGGTCGGCGCCAAGACGCCGGAAAGCCGCACGGCCCGCTTCGTCAGCGTGCTTTGCCTGGCCTGGCCGGACGGTCACACCGAACTGTTCCGCGGCGAGGTCGAGGGCACCGTCGCCTGGCCGCCGCGCGGCACCCAAGGCTTCGGCTACGATCCCGTCTTCCAGCCGCAGGGTTACGAGACGACCTTCGGCGAGATGAGCGCCGAGGAAAAGCACGGCTGGAAGCCGGGCGAACCGCAAGCGCTGTCGCATCGCGCCCGCGCCTTCAAGCGCTTTGTCGAAACCTGCCTGGAGGCGTAAGCTCAAGCCCGTGGACATCATGGAACCGCAGAGCATGACGCGCGACGCCAAATTGCTGCCCGATACCGGCGAACCCGGTTTCGGCGTCTATGTGCATTGGCCCTTCTGCGCGGCCAAGTGTCCCTATTGCGATTTCAACAGCCATGTCCGCCATCAGCCGGTCGATCAGGAGCGCTTTACCGCCGCCTTCCTGAAGGAGATGGCGTCGATGCGGGCGCTCAGCGGCCCGAAGACGGTGACCAGCGTCTTTCTCGGCGGCGGCACGCCGTCGCTGATGAAGCCGGAGACGGTCTCCGCCATTCTCGACGGCATCGCCCGGCACTGGCATGTGCCCGACGGCATCGAAATCACCATGGAGGCCAATCCCTCCAGCGTCGAGGCCGAACGTTTCCGCGGCTATCGGGCAGCCGGCGTCAACCGCGTGTCGATGGGCGTGCAGGCGCTGAACGACCGCGACCTGAAGTTCCTCGGACGGCTGCACAATGTCGATGACGCGCTGAAGGCGATCAGGCTGGCGCGCGAGATTTTTCCGCGCATGTCCTTCGATCTCATCTATGCCCGCCCGAACCAGACCGTCGAGGAATGGGAGCGCGAGCTGAGGCAGGCGATCTCCTACGCGGTCGACCACCTTTCGCTGTACCAACTAACCATCGAGGAGGGAACGCCCTTCTACGGCCTGCACAAGGCCGGCAAATTGATCGTGCCGGATGGAGACCAGTCGGCACTGCTCTATGAGGCGACGCAGGAGATCACCGAGCGCGAGGGCATGCCGGCCTACGAGGTGTCCAACCACGCCCGCCCCGGCGCCGAGAGCCGCCACAACCTCACCTATTGGCGCTATGGCGACTATGCCGGCATCGGCCCCGGCGCCCATGGCCGGCTGACCCACGGTCCTAAGAAACTGGCAACGGCCACCGAGCGCAAGCCGGAGACCTGGCTGGAGCTGGTGGAAAGTGACGGTCACGGCATCGCCGATCAGGAGATGCTCGGCTATGACGAACAGGCGGACGAATTGCTGCTGATGGGCCTGCGCCTGAAAGAGGGCATCGATCTCGTGCGCTGGCGGCAGTTTTCCGGCCGCGATCTCGACCCGGAGCGCGAAGGCTTCCTGCTGGAACACGGCTTCATCGAGCGTCTCGGCAATTCCCGCCTGCGCTGCACGCCGGCAGGCATGCTGATCCTCGATTCCGTCGTGGCGGATCTGGCACGCTAGAGCGTTTCCGCGTTTCTTCGAATCGCGAAAACGCTCTATACATTTGTTGTTACGCAATTCCGGACGGAAAACCGCTGCGCACTTTTCCTGGAATTGCTCTAAGACACTCGGCCTGTCGTTTCATCATGCCGCCACGCCTTTCTTCCTGAAAGCCAACAGCCGCCCGTCAATCGCCGCCAGGCCGAGGGCGATCAATGCCATGCCGATGAAATGCTTCGGCTGCAATTGCTCGCCGAGGATCAGCGCGCCGAGCAGGATGGCGCTGACGGGGATGAGGAAGGTGACCAGCATCAGATTGGTGGCCCCCGCCGTCGCCAGGATGCGGAAGAACAGCACATAGGCGATCGCGGTCGACAGGATCGCCAGACCGGCCAGCGCCAGCCAGGTTTCCGTCGAGGGTATCGCCAGCGTCCACGGATGATCGACGAAAAGGGCGACCGGCAGCAACAGGATGGTCGAGGCCGTCACCTGCCCGGCCGCGGGGATGATCGGCGCAAGGCCCATGCGGCGGAAGCGGCGGCCGAAAATGCCGGCGAGCGAATAGGTAAAGGCGGCGCCCAGCACGGCAAGCTGCGCCAGCACGTTCGAACCGAGGCTACCCAGCACCGATGGACCGATCATCAGCGCCACACCGGCAAAGCCGACGATGACGCCGATCAGGCGGTTGCCGGTCATCTTCTCGTCCGTCGTCAGAACATGCGCCACCACCACGGCGAAGAGTGGCGTCGTGGCGTTCAGGATCGAGGCGAGACCGCTGGCGATATGCGTCTGGCCCCAGACGATCAGCAGGAAGGGAATGACGTTGTTGAGGAAGCCCATGCCGAAGAAGGCAGCCCAGGCCTGACGGTCACGCGGCATCGCCTGCCCGGTCATCCGGACGATGAGGTGCAGGGCGATCGCCGCCAGCGCGACGCGCGCCGTGACGATGGTGAAGGGAGGGAGCTCGCGCACGAGAATGCCGTTGAACAGAAACGAGCCGCCCCAGAGCAGCGACAGGGCAAACAGCATGCCCCATTCCGCCACGCCCATGGATTTCTGCGCCATGAATACCTCTCCCGATCGATTGAGTTACACTCAACGGAGGCAAAGACGTTATTTCTTGCCAACCATTGATACAAATACAATAATCCGCCGATCCGACGCCGTAGGCAAACGAGTCTTTTTCACCATATGCTTTAGCTGAACTCAATCGTCATGGATTATCTGCCTTCTCTCTCGGCGCTGCGCGCCTTCGAAGCTTCCGCCCGGCACCTGAGCATGACGGCCGCCGCCAAGGAGCTGCATGTCACGCCCGGTGCCGTCAGCCTGCAGATCCGCGACCTCGAAACAGCGCTTGGTGTCCGGCTTTTCGACCGCCGGCCGCGCAGTCTGGCGCTGACGGCCGAGGGCGCGGATTATTTCGCGACCATGCGCACGGCCTTCCGGCTGATCCGCGAGGCGACCTCGGCCTTGACGCGGCGGGCGCGCGACAGCGTGCTGACCGTCACCTGCACGGCCGGCTTCGCCACGCATTGGCTGGTGCCGCGCCTCATGCGCTTCGAGCAGGCGCATCCGGACATCGACCTGCGCATCAGCGCCTCGCACCGGATGATGGATTTCGAGCGGGATGGTATCGATATCGCCATTCGCCATGGTCTCGGCGGCTATGAGGGCCTGGCGAGCGAGCGGCTGCTCGACGACGAATATGTGCCGGTCTGTACGCCCGAGATCGCCGCCACTCTCGGCTCCTCCCCTTCGCCCGATGCGCTGGCGGGTCTGACCCTGATCCATGACGTCTATCGGCGCGATTGGCAGCTCTGGCTGGAAGCGGCGGGCGCGAAGAGGGTCGATGCCACGCGCGGTCCGATCTTCACCGACGGCACGGGCGCCTATCACGCGATGAAAGCCGGTCTCGGCATCGCGCTGATGCGCCGTTCCTTCGTCGGGAAGGAACTGGCCGACGCTACGCTGGTCGCGCCCTTCCCGATGGGACTTGCCAGCACGCTCGCCTATCATCTGGTCTATCCGCCGGCGGCCTTGGAGCGTCCGGCGATCGTCGCTTTCCGCGCCTGGCTGTTTTCCGAGGTTGCACAGCCGACGCCACCGGCATAGGCGAGCGCATCACTGGCGATGGGTGGCCCCGCCCTTGAACAGGCTGCCGGTCCGCGTCTCCAGGAAGAGGCTGAGCGGAATATGCTCCTGATGCAGGAAGCCGGTGGAGGGCAGCCGCCCGGCGCGCACCAGTTCGATGACGGCGACGACGGAGGCCGAGGTGGTCCAGGAAATGGCCGTGCGGTTCTCGCCGGCAATCTCGACCGGATAATAGGCGCGGACGAACTCCTTGCGGCGCAGATTGCCGTTGATCGTACCCTCCGCCGAGACATGGACATAGACGACATCGTCCTCGACCGGCGGCTTCGCCTCGGTAAGAATCTCGCCGGCAAGAGCCCGGCGGTCGCGCATCAGCAACTCGTGGAAGAAGAAATTCATCAGCTCCATGTGGCCGGGATAGCGCATGGTCTTGTAGTCGAGGTTTTCCACGCGACCGAGCATAGTGGCGCACATGGTTCCAAGCCCGCCCGAGGTGGTGAAAGCCTCGAGCTTGACGCCGTCGACATAGAGCGTCTCGTGCCATTCCATCGGCGAGACCAGCTTGCGCACGCCGCCCTCGATCACTTCGCAATCGTTCAGATATTCGTTGACCACACCCTCCGGCGACCAGTTGAACGCGTAACCGAGCAATCCCGTCGGATTTTGCGGCAATGCGCCGACGCGCATACGGATCGAGCGGCAGCGGTCGAAGGCGTCAGCAAGGCTCGCGCCGACAATGCCGACGAAACCGGGCGCCAGGCCGCATTGCGGCGCCATCAGGCCGCGGGCGCTGCCGGCAAGCGCGATGATGCCGTTGGTGGTCGAAACATCTTCCGTGAGGTCGAAATAATGGATGCCGGCGGCATGGGCGAGACGTGCCAGCGCGGCGTTCAGGTGAAACGGCAGGCAGGAGAGCACGGCATCGACGCGGGAGAAGAGATTGCCGATCAGCGCGGGATCGGCGACATCGCCCGTCTCGCAGGCGAAGGGCAGGGCATCCCCAGGCAGGCGCGCATCGACGCCGGTGACGGCAAAGCCGCTTTCCTGCAGCAAGGTGGCGGCAAGCCGGCCGACCTTGCCGAGACCGAGAACGGCGATCCTGTCGAAGCCCATCGATATCCTCCCAGACTGGCGCCGCCGGCCGCGGGAAGCCGGGCATCCGACTCAGCATTTCAGATATTTATAGAATAAACGCCGCATAAAGGAAAACGGCCGGCGATGAAGCCGGCCGTCGATAAGACACGGATAAGGACCGCGAATTATTCGTTGATCAGGCGCTTCAGCAGCTCGATCTCGTGCGACAGCTTGCTGTCGCCGGAAATCAGCTCCTCGATCTTGCGCACCGCATGCAGCACCGTCGTGTGATCGCGCCCGCCGAAGCGGCGGCCGATCTCCGGGAAGGAGCGCGGCGTCAGCGTCTTCGACAGATACATGGCGATCTGGCGCGGCTTGACGATAACGCGGGTGCGGCGGTTGGAAACCAGCTCCTGGCGCGAGACGTTATAATGCCGCGCGACAATGCGCTGGATATCCTCGATGCGGACGCGACGCGGCTCGCCGGAGCCGACCAGATGCGCCAGCAGCTCGTCGACCCGCTCGACCGTCAGGTTCGGCTCGAAGGAGCGACGGAAGATCAGCTGATTGAACGCGCCTTCCAGCTCGCGGCCGCTTGCCGTCACATTGCGGGCGACATGCGAGAGGAGCTCGGCCGGGATTTCCAGCGACGGGTCCTCCAGGCGGGCGGCATCCAGCCGGCGCTTGAGGATTTCGAGACGCATCTCGTAATCCGGCGCCTCGACCTCGATGGCAACGCCACCCTGCAGGCGCGAGCGAACCCGCGGATCGAGCGATTCCAGCTCCCAGGGGGCGCGGTCGGCAGCAACCACGACCTGCTTGGCGCTGTCGAGCAGCATGTTCAGCAGATGGCAGAACTCATGCTGGATCATCTTGCCCTGCAGGAACTGCATGTCGTCGATGATCAGCAGATCGATGTTGCGCAGCGAATCCTTCAGCGTCAGCGCGTCGTTGTCGCGGATCGCGGTCGCAAAGCGCCACATGAAATATTCCGCCGTCAGATAGACGACGCGCAGTCCGCGCGGGTTCTGCACGGCAGCGTTGGCGATCGCCTGCAGGAGATGCGTCTTGCCGAGGCCGACCGTCGAATGGACGAAGAGCGGATTGAACCGCACGGCGCCGGAACCGGCCTCCGCGATGGTCTTGGCGGCGGCAAGGCCGACCCGGTTCGAGCTGCCCTCGACATAGGTGTCGAAGGTGAAGCGGGAATCCAGCGGCGAGCCGAACAGCGGCGTACCCGCGGTCGCCGGACGGGCGGCGGCGGCCGCGCTGACGGCCTGGGCCACGACCTGACCGGCGGGCTGGGCCACCGGGCGGCGGATCGGCGCTACTGAAGCCGCATCGGGAATGGCCGCCTGCTCGTCCGCGCATGGCTTTGCTCCCGGACGGGTCGCCGTGCGCACCAGGATCTCGACTTTCAGGATTTCCGCATCTTCCGCCTGGAACAGGCCGGTGATGAGCTCCAGATAACGATTGTTGATCCAGGACTTCAGGAATGTCGTCGGGACAGTCAGCCTAACGACGCTCTTGGAGACCGAATGCAGCTTCAGCCGTGCAAACCAGCTGGCATAAACATCCGGACCGACCTGGGCCTTCAAGCGTGCGCTGACACGCTCGAACAACACGTTATGCTGGACCTCCCCCTTTTCCCCCGCCGCTTCAAGACAAACCGCGCTGAACGCCTGTGATGCATTGTCCCCATTTTCCAATGCACCCGTCGTCCTCGTATTTATCTGCATTAGTGCCGCCTTCCAGAGTCTCTTCTTATAGGGCGGAACTTGCGCCGCCGCCCTTAGGTCTACGCCATGGTATAACGGTCGCGCTCGCTGTGTGAGCTTCCCCGTATACCGGTTCATCAGCCGGGCCCAGCCAAACGGGCCAAAAGCGGACACCTCGGCGAAACCAACTGCTCGAGCGGTCTCGGTCCTGGTATCTGCATTTGGAGCAGTCGTCCGGTCCTCGTATTCCGACCGACTGCGCCAAACGGCTGTCAATTTTTCTCCCCTCCCCTACAGCCACGCTTGGGACTTGGACTGTAAAGGCAGACGAGCGTTCTCATTCCGCAACCGTTGCCGCTTGCGGTCTCAACTCGTCAACTGTTTGAAAAAACGAAACTGAACTGCTCCGTCACAAGGAACAAAAATCACCCACGCTGCCTTTAATGGCAGTGTTCGCCGAAGCCGTTTAAGGTGATGTCCGCGCCCCTTGTTGAAAGCCATTTAGGCAGGATCGAAGGCGGATATCAACGATGAATTTTACACAAAATTAAGAGCCGGTCCTTGACTCAGGAGGCCAATTTTGACTGTCACAAGGCCGTCAAAAAAGAATCGCTTTTGAATCAAGGAGATTCCCGTTCAGCGCGATTCCTTGGGGTTTAAAAACAAAAAAAATAAAAAATCCCTTGACTCACTTGTGAGCCGGCAATGCATCACATGGATCACGCAGCGTCGAGATATCCTGCCGCAACCCATTGTTTTTACGTTTATATTTCTGTCATGTCATTGACATGATCAGCCGGCTACATTTTGAGGAAACGAACAGAATTCGGCCGAATCCAAAAAGCCCGGCGCGAGGGCCGGGCTTAACTCTAACGATTGAATCGTTAACGAAAAATTACGCGGTCGGAGCCGAAAGCGCCTTCACGCGCTTGGCAAGACGCGAAACCTTGCGGGAAGCGGTGTTGGCGTGAAGGACGCCCTTGGTGGCTGCGCGCGCCAGTTCCGGCTGCGCTGCGAGGAAGGCTTCCTTCGCGCGGGATGCGTCACCCGATGCGATGGCTTCTTCGACCTGACGGACGAACGTGCGAACGCGCGAGCGACGAGCCTTGTTGACGTCGGTGCGGCGGGCGATCTTGCGGGTCGCTTTTTTCGCCGAGCTGGTATTGGCCATGTATGCCTCTCTTAGAATTCGAACATAACTCCGTCATTGCAGCGCGGGCCCTGCGGCCACTTCATCCAGCAATGCGGGAGCAATTGCGGAAAACCAGATCGGCTTTCCAAACTGTGGCGGGCATATAACCGGAATGAGCGGCGGCGTCAACGCGGATTCTCACGGAACCCGCGCAATTCCGGATTCTTTCCCTCATCTGTTCTTGAAGACGGGTTTGCGCTTCTCGATGAAGGCGGCCATGCCCTCTTTCTGGTCCTCGGTGGCAAAGAGACTGTGGAACAGCCGGCGTTCGAAACGAAGCCCCTCTTCCAGCGTCGTCTCCAGCGCCCGGTTGACGGCCTCCTTGGCCATCAGCACCGAGGGACGCGACAGCGAGGCGATCTTGGCGGCGGCGGCCAGCGCCTCGTCCACCAGCCTGTCGGCGGGCACGATGCGGGAGACCAGGCCGGCACGCTCGGCTTCCGCCGCATCCATCATCCGGCCGGTCAGCACCAGGTCCATCGCTTTTGCCTTGCCGACGGCGCGCGTCAGCCGCTGCGACCCGCCCATGCCGGGGATGATGCCAAGCGTGATCTCCGGCTGGCCGAACTTCGCGGTATCGGCGGCAATGATGAAGTCGCACATCATGGCGAGTTCGCAGCCGCCGCCGAGCGCAAAGCCGCCGACGGCGGCGATAACCGGCTTGCGCGCCTTGGCGATCTCATCCCAGCCACTGATGAAATCGCCCTTATAGACATCGGCGAAGTCGAGCGGCTGCATCTCCTTGATGTCGGCGCCGGCGGCGAAGGCTTTTTCCGAGCCGGTGAGCACGATCGCGCCGATGGCGTCGTCGGCATGGAAGGCCGCATAGGCCTGTTTCAGTTCGGCCAGCACGGTCGAGTTCAGCGCGTTCAGCGCCTGCGGCCGATTGAGCCGGATGAGGCCAACGGCGCCATGCGTTTCGACGATCAGCGTTTCATAAGCCATGTCTCTCTCCCTTCAAAGTCGGTTCCTCCCCTTCCGGTCAGCTCTGGCAGGCGGCGCAATAGAAGGAGGAGCGCCCCGCCTGCACGATGCGGGCGACCGTACCGCCGCAGCCGGGCGTGCCGCAAGGCTCTGCTTCACGATCGTAGACGGAAAAGGAATGCTGGAAATAGCCGAGCGAACCGTCCGTCTGGATATGGTCGCGCAAGGAAGAGCCGCCGGCGGCGATCGCATCGGCGATGACCTCGCGGATCGCCTCGACCAGTCGCAGCAGTTCCTCTTTCGGCGCGCCGGCGCCGGTGACCAGCGTGCCGGCGGCGCGCAGCGGCGACAGATGCGAGCGCCACAGTGCCTCGCATACATAGATATTGCCGAGACCGGCGATGTTCTTCTGATCGAGAAGCGCACTCTTCAGCGGCTGCGCCTTGCCCGAAAAACGCTCCGCCAGATAGTTGGCGCTCAGGGCATTGCCCGTCGGCTCCGGGCCGAGATCGCGAAACGACGGGTGGCTGGCAAGATCGGCGCGCCGGACGATATCCATGAAGCCGAAGCGGCGCGGGTCATTATAGATGACTCTCTGCGCGCCGTTTGCCCCCGTCAGGTGAAAGACGACATGGTCGTGCTTTTCGTCCTTGGAGCGCGGATGATGGAATGCGCCGGGCGTATCGGCGGCGGCACCGCTTTCGACACGGAAGGAGCCGGACATGCCGAGATGGGCGATGATCGTCATGCCGTCATCGAGATCGATCAGCAGATATTTGGCGCGGCGCGACAGCGACGCAATGCCGCGCCCGGAGACGAGGCGGGAGAATTCGGCCGGGAAGGGAAAGCGCAGATCCTTGCGGCGCAGCTCCAGTTCGGCCAGCAGCGCGCCCTCCATGGTGGGGGCAAGCCCGCGCCTTACGGTTTCGACCTCTGGTAATTCCGGCATGGCTATCCATCTTTATGTTTCAACCGCTTATGATCTGGGCTATAGCCCATGGGCAATGCGGCCGGTGACCTGGCTGATGAGATAGCGTGGCAGATGCGATTTCGCTATGGTCTGCCGCGCAATTATGTATACGGAGTTGAGCTGATGGCAGAAAGCCGCACCTCCGCCGAAGGCGGCATGGAAACATCCTATGGCTTCCGCGAAGTCGCCGATGGCGAGAAGCAGGGCCTCGTCAACGAGGTGTTCCATAAGGTCGCCAAGCGCTACGACATCATGAACGACGTCATGTCCATGGGCCTGCACCGGGCCTGGAAGGATGCGATGATCTCGGCGCTCAACCCGCGCAAGGACCCCTCCTACAAGGTGCTCGACGTCGCCGGCGGCACGGGTGACATCGCCTTCCGCATCGTCGAAGCCTCGAACCGCCTCGCGCATGCGACCGTGCTCGACATCAACGGCTCGATGCTCGGTGTCGGCGCCGAACGGGCCGAAAAGAAGAAGCTCACCGACAATCTCACCTTTGTCGAGGCCAATGCCGAGGAGCTGCCCTTCGAGCCAAACTCCTTCGATGCCTATACGATCGCCTTCGGCATCCGCAACGTGCCGCGCATCGATGTGGCGCTGAAGGAAGCCTATCGCGTGCTGAAGCGCGGCGGACGGCTGCTGGTGCTGGAATTCTCCGAAGTCGACCTGCCGCTTCTCGACCGCGTCTACGACGCCTGGTCCTTCAACGCCATTCCGAAATTCGGCAAGGCGATCACCGGCGATGCCGAACCCTATCAGTATCTGGTGGAATCCATCCGCAAGTTTCCGAACCAGCAGGATTTCGCGACCATGATCCGCGAGGCCGGCTTCTCGCGCGTGAACTTCACCAATTATACCGGCGGCATCGCCGCTCTGCACTCCGGCTGGAAGCTCTGACGCATGACGGCTAGGACTGTGAAGCCGCATTCGGACTGCGTCCTCGGAGATATCGAGACGCGATGACTGCTTTCAACGCATATTTCGGCCTGCTCAGGGTCGGCTGGGTGCTGGTGCGCGAAGGCGTGGTCATTTCGCTTCCGTCGGAAGGCCTGCCGCCCTCCGTCAGCCTTGCCAAAACCTTCGTCGGCATGTTTGCCCGCAAGCGTGCCAAGAGCCAGGCGCGCAGCGATCGGCTCGCCAAGGCCGTCGAACGTCTGGGGCCGTCCTATGTGAAGATCGGCCAGTTTCTGGCAACCCGGCCCGATGTCGTCGGCGTCGACATGGCCGACGACCTGTCGCAGCTGCAGGACCGCATGGCCTTCTTTCCGCAAGCGGCGGCGAAGGCGGCGATCGAAACCTCACTGGGCCGCACGCTTGACGATCTCTATGTAAGCTTTGGCGAACCGATTGCCGCCGCGTCCATCGCGCAGGTGCATCCGGCTGAAGTCCAAACCCCTGACGGACCCAAGCGTGTGGCCGTCAAGGTGGTGCGCCCCGGTGTGCGCCAGCGTTTCGTCAACGATATCAAGGCGATGTATCTCGTCGCCCATCTGCAGGAACGCTTCCTGCCGTCGAGCCGCCGCCTGCGCCCCGTCGAGGTGACGCGGACCCTGGAGCAGACGACCAAGGTGGAGATGGACCTGCGGCTGGAAGCGGCCGCCCTCTCCGAGATTGCCGAAAATACCCAGAAAGACCCCGGTTTCCGCGTTCCCAAGGTGGATTGGGAGCGCACCGGCCGCGACGTCATCACCATGGAGTGGATCGACGGCGTCAAGATGTCCGATGTCGAGGGCTTGAAGGCTGCCGGCCACGATCTCAACGTCCTCGCAGACACGCTGATCCAGTCCTTCCTTCGCCACACCCTGCGCGACGGATTCTTCCATGCCGACATGCATCCCGGCAATCTCTTCGTCGACGCGGCAGGCGAGATCGTCGCCGTCGACATGGGCATCGTCGGGCGGCTCGGCAAGAAAGAGCGGCGCTTCCTCGCCGAAATCCTCTATGGCTTCATCACCCGCGACTATATCCGCGTCGCCGAGGTGCATTTCGAAGCGGGCTACGTGCCTTCCCATCACAATACCGAGAGTTTCGCCCAGGCGATCCGCGCCATCGGCGAGCCGATCCATGGCCAGCCGGCCGAGACGATCTCGATGGGCAAGCTCTTGACGCTGCTCTTCGAGGTGACCGAACTCTTCGACATGGAGACGCGGCCGGAGCTGGTGATGCTGCAGAAGACCATGGTGGTGGTCGAGGGCGTGTCGCGCATGCTCAATCCGCGCTTCAACATGTGGAAGGCGTCGGAACCGGTCGTCGGCGACTGGATCCGCACCAATCTCGGCCCGAAACGCATCGTAACCGACCTCAAGGACGGTTTGAAAGCGGCCGTGAAGCTCGCGGAAGCGGCACCCGAGATCGCCGCCAAGACGGAGAAGTTCCATCACGAACTCCTCGCCATGAGCGAAAACGGCCTGCGCTTCGACCCGCAGACGGCGGAGGCAATCGGCAAGGCGGAAGCCAAGCACAGCCGCTCCGGCCGCTTCGCGCTCTGGATCATCGCGCTGACCCTGCTCTATATCGCCTGGCATCTGAGCTGAGCCGTTTCGGCGGCCGCGGACCAGGGCTGCCACACGCATCCGGCTCAGGTTTCACGCTTGGCCGTGAGAGCAATTCCAGGAAAACTGCGCAGCGATTTTCCGTCAGGAATGACGTCTAAACAATAAGATGGAGCGGTTCAGTGCTCCAATGAAGCGTTGAACTGCTTTAGTCGACAATAAAGAGCTTCGCGCCCGTCTTCGTCGAGGAACGATGCGCGGCATCGCCGAAATCGGATACCTGATAGCCCATGCCCTTCGTCAGGACGGAGCTTCGCCCGTCCTTCAGCTCCGAAATCAGCTCTCCCTCGAGCACATAGATGATGTGGCCACGGTCGCACCAATGGTCCGCGACATAGCCGGGAGAGTATTCGACGACGCGAACGCGAATGTCGCCGATGTTCAAGCTGCGCCACAGCGCAAAGCCGCTCTCGCCGGCATGCCGGGTCGGCGCAACCGCCTCCCAATCGATTGTCGTGAAAGGCAGTTCGGGTATCTTCATTCTTGCTATCCTTGAAACGGGAATGGGCCGTGGCCGAGCATCGCCGTGTCGAGGACTGCTGTCCAATGACAAATTCGCATCTTGGGCGCATCATGAGGTTGCAAGCGGAAAGAAATAGCCTTTTCGACGATCGGGCCATGGCCAGCCTTGAGGCGCCCACAACAGCGCTTCGATACGAGCGATGCGACAGGTGTTCGCCATTTGGGATATCCCATTATCGATGAGGCTCGCATAGGCTTGCGGCAAAGGAGAACATCGAAGATGGAGCATAGGAAAGCCGGCATCGAACTTACCGGACAGCCCCTGGGCTTCAGCGATCTGGTACGGATCGGCGCGGGCAGCGTGCTGCCTTCGGCTTCGCAAAGCGGCATGGCGCGGGCGCATGTGGCGCGTACAATCCTCGAAAGCACCATCCAGTCCGGCATGCCGGTCTATGGCTCCACCACCGGCGTCGGCGCGATGAAGGACGTGGAGTGGTCGCCGGAAGACCTCGATGCCTTCAATCTCGGCCTTGTGCGCGCCCATCATTTCGGCACCGGCGCTCCCTTCTCCATGTCGGTGGTGCGCAATGCCATGGCGATCCGCGTCAACACGGCCCTGACCGGACGGGTCGGCTGCTCGCCGGCGCTGATCGATGCCTATCTCCAGCTTCTGCATGCCGATGTCATTCCCGTGGTCCGCCGCACCGGCTCGATCGGCTGCGCCGATATCGGGCTGATGGGCCAGATCGGCGCGGTTCTGACCGGGGTCGGCGAGGCCGTCTATCGTGGCCGGCGCATGCAGGCCGCCGAGGCCTTCGCGGCCGCCGGCATCGCGCCGGTCAGGATGTTGCCGCGCGACAGCCTGGCCTCGCTCAGCGTGAACGCCGTCAGCTTCGCCGCCGCGGCGGAAGCCACGCGCAATGCCGCCTCCTCGATCCGTGTACTGCTCGCCACCGGCATGATGGCAGCCGGCGCGCTCGGCGCATCGCGCGATCCCTGGATTGCCGTGCGCCATGTCGGCACGGCGCCGGAAGCACTGATCGGCGCCTGGCTCTGCAATACCTCCGAGGAATGGCCATGGCCGGTGGCAACGCATGTGCAGGACCCGCTGAGCCTGCGCATGATCGCCCAGGTCTTCGGCGCGGTGATCGAGAACCTGCTGGCCGCCGGCCACAAGATCCTGGCGGCAACCGGCCGCTCCGACGATAATCCCGTCATCGTCGACGGCCGCGTCATGACATCGGGCGGCTCGCTGCCGCTCGACGTCACCATCCTGCTCGAAGCCGCCGTCATCTGCATGGCGCATGCGGCGCGCAATGCCTTCAATCGCTGCGTCCTGCTCGGCAATGGCCAGCGGCGCGGCCTGCCGGTCAATCTGGTGCCGGAAGGCCGGATCGCCACCGGTTTCGGCCCGATCATCAAGCTGGCCGGCGAGATCTTCTCGCGGGTGCTGTCCATGTCCAATCCGGTCTCGGCGCAGTCGCTGGTGGTCGCTGCCGGCATGGAGGACGAAGCCGCCTTCCTGCCGCTGGTGATCGAACGTTTCGAGCGGCAGATGCGCGCGCTGAAACGTCTTGCGGCACTGGAAGCCCTGCTGTCGGCGCAGGCAATGGATATCCTCGGCGACAAGCCGGAAGGCGTGGCCCGCATGCTCTACGACGTCGTGCGCAAGCATGCCGCCTTCTACGAGGTCGACCGTCCCCTTTCGGCCGAGGTCGAGGCGATCGAGGAGGAGCTGGCTTCCGAAGCCTTCGTCTCCGAGATGATCGCCCACCAGCCGATCCTCGCCTATGACGATTTCTTCGCCCTCGGCTCGCTGGAGCGGATCGAGGAGCGGCTTTTCCCCGACGCCGTGACGATCTGACCATTGAACGGAGACAATACGCATGGCTGACTTCGATCTCGTCCTGCAGGGCACGGTGGTGCTGCCCGAACGCGTCGTCGAACAGGGCTATGTCGCCGTGCGCGGCGGCAAGATCGCCGAGATCGGCATGGGCGTGCCGCCGGCCGCCCGCGAGCGGCATCTGCTCGGAAGAGCGCTGATCCTGCCCGGCGCGATCGACGCGCAGGTGCATTCGCTCTCCCAGAAGGACCAGGAGGATTTCATCTGGTCGACCCGCTCGGCCGCCGCCGGCGGCGTCACTACCATCGTCGACATGCCCTATGACGAAGGCAATCTCGTCTGCTCGGCGCAAGCCGTGAAGAAGAAGATCGACTATGCGTCGCCGCAGGCCCGCGTCGATTTCGCGCTCTACGGCACGGTCGACCCCGAAGAAGGCCCGGCGCGGATCGCCGAAATGGTCGAGGCCGGCGTTAGTGCCTTCAAATTCTCCACTTTCGGCACCGATCCGAAGCGTTTCCCGCGCATTCCGCCCGCCCTGCTCGATGCCTGTTTCGCGGCGATCGCACCGACCGGGCTGACCGCCGGCGTGCACAATGAGGACGACGAGGCGGTCCGCAGCTACATGGAACAGGTGAAGGCGAGCGGCGTGACCGATTATCGCGCCCATGGCCTATCGCGTCCGCCGATCACCGAACTGCTCGCCATGCATACGATCTTCGAGACGGGTGCGGATACCGGCTGCCCGGCGCATGTCGTGCATTGCTCGCTGGGGCGCGGCTACGACATTGCCCGCGCCTATCGCCGCGATGGCTTCGAGGCGACGGTGGAATGCTGCATCCATTATCTGACGCTGGACGAGGAAAACGATGTGAAGCGGCTGGGCGGCAAGGCCAAGATCAATCCGCCGATCCGTCCACGCGCCGAAGTGGAAACGCTGTGGCGGAAGGTGGCGGAAGGCAATGTCTGGCTGGTCTCGACCGATCATGTCAGCTGGTCGGAGAACCGCAAGACCAATCCGGACATGCTGGCCAATGCTTCCGGCGTTCCGGGGCTGGAGGCCATGGTGCCGCTCTTCGTCAAGGGCGCGCTGGAGCGTGGCGTGCCGCTGACCTGGGCGGCGAAGCTGATGGCGCAGAACCCGGCCCGGCATTTCCGCCTCGATCATATCAAGGGCGCGCTGACGCCGGGCAAGGATGCCGATATCGTCGTGCTGGAACCCCACGAAACCGTCTATGATGCCGCTTCCAGCGGCAACAACGTCGTTGGCTGGAGCCCCTATCATGGCATCCGCCTACCCTGGACGGTGTCCGCGACCTATCTCAGGGGCAGGCAGATTACTGACCGAAATAAAGTGCTGGCCGAGCCGGGCAGCGGCCAATTCGTCCGCCCACCCTCTCGCCGGATCATTGCTGGAGACATGACCTTATGAGTGAACAGAAGCGCCACAACCTGCCCGTCAATGCCGGCCGCATCGCCGAGGATATCGATGCCCTGGCCGGGATTACCGAACCGGGGCATCCGTGGACACGCCGCGCCTTCTCGCCGCTGTTTCTGGAAGGCCGGGCTTACATCGAGGCGCGGATGAAGGCGACGGGGCTTGAAACCCGCATGGATGCCGCCGGCAATCTGATCGGCCGCCGCGCCGGCGCGAAACCCGGCCTCGGTACGATCCTACTGGGATCGCATTCCGACACCGTGCCCGACGGCGGCCGCTTCGACGGCATTGCCGGCACCATCGCGGCGCTGGAAGTGGCACGCTCCCTGAAGGATCAGGACATCCGGCTGGATCACGATCTGGAAATCGTCGATTTCCTCGCCGAGGAGGTCAGCATCTTCGGCGTCTCCTGTATCGGCAGCCGCGGCATGACCGGGCAGATACCGGAGGCGTGGCTCACCCGCACGAGCGGCGAGCGTACGCTCGCGCAGGGTATTGCCGAGGTCGGTGGCGATCCTTCGGTGCTGCTCGCACAGAAGCGACCGGATCTCGCCGGCTTCCTGGAACTGCATATCGAGCAAGGCCCGGTGCTGGAAGCGGAGAACAAGGATATCGGGATCGTCACCGCGATCGCCGGCATCACCCGCATCGAGATCACCGTCGACGGCCGCGCCGACCATGCCGGCACGACGCCGATGGACCGGCGCGCGGATGCGCTGGTGGCAGCCTCACAGCTCGTGCTCGACATCCGCCAACGCGCCGCTGAACAGGCAAAGACGCCCGGCCATTTCGCCGCGACTGTCGGCGAATTCCGCATCGAGCCGAATGCCGCCAATGTCGTGCCGTCCAAGGTGGTGCTGCTGATCGACGGCCGTGCCGAAATCCGCAGCGACATGGAAGACTTCCTCGCCTGGATCGATGGTGCCGTGCAAAAGATAGCGGATGCTTACGGAGTGACCATCAAGCCGCCGGTGCGCGTCTCCGACAACTTCCCGACGCCGGGCGCTCCCGTGCTGCTCGAAACGCTGGAGCGCGCCTGCGAAACGGTCGGCGCCAAGCACCGCCGCATGGCGTCGGGCGCCGGCCACGACACGGCGTGGGTCGCCAAGGTCGCGCCGGCCGCCATGATCTTCGTGCCCTGCAAGGAAGGCCGCAGCCATTGCGCCGACGAATGGGCCGAGAATGACGATATCGCCATGGGCGCCGCCGTGCTGTTCGAAGCAGTGCGCGACATGGACAAGAACCTGAGGAAAACCAGCCAGGAGTAACCGGATGGGACGCGTACTCGTTGCCAAGGATGTGGAAGCCGCCGTCAAGGGCGGCTCGGTCTATGCCGCCGGCGGCGGCGGCTGGGCCGATCATGGCCGCATGCTCGGCTATGCCGCCGTCAATATCGGCAAGCCGCAGCTGGTGTCGATCGAGGAGCTCGATGACAATGACTGGATCGCGACGGCCGCTGCCATCGGCGCGCCGGCCTCCACCACCGCCTGGGAAATGCAAGGCATCGATTACGTCAAGGCAGTTCAACTGCTGCAGGACGCGCTCGGTGAAACGCTTTCCGGCCTGATCATCGGCCAGAACGGCAAGTCCTCGACGCTGAACGGCTGGCTGCCATCGGCCATCCTCGGCACGAAAGTGGTTGACGCCGTCGGTGATATCCGCGCCCATCCGACGGGCGACATGGGCTCGATCGGCATGGCAGGCTCGCCCGAACAGATGATCCAGACCGCCGTCGGCGGCAACCGCGCCGAAAACCGCTATATCGAGCTGGTGGTCAAGGGTGCGACGGCGAAGATTTCGCCGATCCTGCGTGCAGCCTCCGACCAGTCCGGCGGCTTCATCGCCTCCTGCCGCAACCCCTTGCGCGCTTCTTACGTTCGCACCCACGCAGCGCTTGGCGGCATCTCCATGGCACTTTCGCTTGGTGAAGCGATTATCGAGGCGGAAAAGAAGGGCGGGAGCGCCGTCATCGACGCCATCTGCAAGACGACCGGCGGCCATATCCTGGCCGAAGGCACGATCGGCAAGAAGGACGTCGTCTACACGAAGGAAGCCTTCGACATCGGCACCATCACGGTCGGCAGCGGCGATAAGGCCGTGATCATGCATGTGATGAACGAATATATGGCGATCGAGGATGCCGATGGTAAGCGCCTGGCGACATTCCCTTCGGTCATCACCACGCTGTCGCCGGAAGGCGAACCCTTGAGCGTCGGCCAGCTGCACGAGGGCATGCATGTCTTCATCCTGCATGTGCCGATGGACATCATTCCATTGTCTGCCAGCGTGCTCGACCCCACGGTCTATCCCTCCGTCGAAAAGGCGATGGGGATCGAGATCGCCAAATATGCCCTGGCCGGCAAGAAGAGCTGAGATCAGGAGGCGCAGATGGCGCGCGACGCCGGTCTTGAGGAATTGCTGAGAGAGGATCTCGGGCAAAGGCCGGGATTGAGTGAGAAAGCGATGTTCGGCGGCTGGGCCTTTCTGCTCAACGGCCACCTGCTCTGCGGCGCGCGCGAGGATGGACTGCTGATACGCCTCGGCAAGGGCAACGACACCTGGGCGCTGGAGCTGCCTGATATCAAGCCCATGCTGTTAGGCCCGCGCGAAATGCAGGGCTGGGTGCGCGCCGGACCGGAGGCCTATGGCAACGATATGCTGCGCAAGCGCCTGCTTCTGGCCGCACTGGACTTCGTCGAAGGCCTGCCGCCGAAATAACAATAGTCAGGGAAGGGAATTCCATGCCCAAGGCCAATCCACGTCATCCGAAATTCCCCATACCGGGCGGCCCGGTGCTGCGCGCCAAGGGCTGGCGGCAGGAAGCGCTGTTGCGGCTGCTCGAAAATGTGCTCTCGGTCGGCGAAGATCCGGACAATCTCGTCGTCTATGCCGCCCTCGGCAAGGCGGCCCGCAACTGGGTGGCGCATAGGGGCATCGTCAAGGCGCTGACCGAAATGGAGGAGGATCAGACGTTGCTGATCCAGTCCGGCAAACCCATCGGGCTCATCCGCACCCACGCCAAGGCGCCGCTGGTGATCATGGCCAATTGCAACATCGTGGGACAATGGGCCAAGGCCGAGGTCTTCTACGAGCTGCAGCGCAAGGGCCTGATCTGCTGGGGCGGCCTGACGGCCGGCGCCTGGCAATATATCGGCAGCCAGGGCGTCATCCAGGGCACCTATGAGATCTTCATGCGCATCGCCGAGCGCCGCTTCGGCGGCGACCTCCTCGGCCGTTTCGTGCTGACCGCCGGGCTTGGCGGCATGGGCGGCGCGCAGCCGCTCGCCGGCCGCATGGCAGGTGCCGCCATCCTCTGTGTCGATATCGATGCGGAGCGCGCCAGGAAGCGTCAGGACATCGGCTATCTGCAGGAGATCGCGCCCGATCTCGATGCCGCGCTGGCGATGATCGATGCGGCGGTCAAGGAGAAGCGGGCGCTGTCCGTCGGCCTCGTCGGCAATGCGGCCGAGATTTACCCCGAGATCGCCCGGCGCGGCATCGTGCCCGATATCGTCACCGACCAGACCTCGGCGCACGATCTGGTCTACGGCTATGTGCCGAAGGGCATGAGCATCGCCCAGGTCAAGGACCTGCGCGACGACGGCCAGGGACAATTGATGGCGGCAAGCCGCGCCTCGATCGTCGAGCATGTGAAGGCGATGCTGGATTTCCAGAGACAAGGCTCCGAAGTCTTCGACAATGGCAACCTGATCCGCACGCAGGCGAAGGAAGGCGGCGTCGCCAATGCCTTCGATATTCCGATCTTCACCGAGGCCTATCTCAGGCCGCTCTTCTGCCGCGCCATCGGGCCGTTCCGCTGGATGGCGCTGTCGGGCGAGGAAAGCGATATCGCCCGCATCGACGATCTGCTGCTGGAGATGTTCCCCGACAACAAGATCATCACCAACTGGATCAGGCTTGCCCGCGAGCATGTGCCCTTCGAAGGCCTGCCGGCGCGGATCGCCTGGCTCGGCCATGGCGAGCGCACCGCGCTTGCCCGCCGCGTCAACGAGCTTGTGGCAGGCGGCGAACTCGAAGGCCCGATCGCCTTCTCGCGCGACCATCTCGATGCCGGCGCCATGGCGCATCCGAACATCATGACCGAAGGCATGAAGGACGGCTCCGACGCCATCGCCGACTGGCCGCTGATCGACGCCATGATGCTCTGCTCGTCCATGGCCGATCTCGTCGTCGTCCACTCTGGCGGCGGCGGCTATGCCGGCTATATGACCAGCTGCGGCGTCACCGTGGTCGCCGACGGCACGGCCGCAGCCGACGAACGGCTCGACCACGCACTGACCAACGACACCGCGCTCGGCGTCATGCGCTATGCCGATGCCGGCTATGAGGAAGCGCTGGACGAAGTGGCGAAAAAGGATGTGCCCTATATCCGCCTTGGATGAGCACGTCTGTTCTTAGCGGCTTCGAAAGACTATGGTCCCGGGCAATTTAAGACGACCTGTTTTACACGCAATTCCGGACGGAAAACCGCTACACACTTTTCCTGGAATTGCTTTGGAGAGTTGCCCGTGATCCCCTGGACCTTGCTCGACACTGCGAAAATCCCCGGCGGCGGCGAGCTGCGGCTGAAACAGCGCGGCCAGGAATTTTCGATCATGCTCGGCACCAACGAGCTGATGAACAGCCGCTTGAGCGGCTCCGAGCGGGCGCTGGCGACGCTCTCCTGCGAGAAGATCAAGGGCCGGAAGGCGCCGCATGTGCTGATCGGTGGCCTCGGCATGGGCTTTACCTTACGCGCAGCACTCGCCGAACTCGGCGCGGATGCCAAGGTGACGGTCGCGGAACTGGTTCCGGCTGTCGTTTCATGGGCGCGCGGGCCGATGGCAACGGTCTTCGACGGCTGCCTCGACGATCCGCGCGTCACCATCCACGAAGGCGATGTGCGGCCGCTGATCCGCGCCCGCAAGGCGACCTATGACGCCATCCTGCTCGATGTCGACAACGGCCCGGACGGTATCACGTCGGAAGCCAATGACGGACTCTATGACTATCAGGGCCTCAAGGCGGCGCGCGATGCATTGCGCGCCGGTGGCGTGCTGGCGATCTGGTCTTCCGGACCCGACGAGCGCTTTACAAGACGGCTGCGCGATAGCGGTTATATAGTCGAGGTGGTCAATACCCGCGCCAACGGCAAGACGGGCGCGCGCCATGTCATCTGGCTGGCGGCAAAGGCGGGGTCGTGATGTCCTCGAATTGAGGACGCACTCGGAATGATATATATCAATGTCATATCTCAAAAGGAGCTATGGCATGGACACTGCAAAAATCTTCTGGTCCGGCCGCTCGCAGGCCGTGCGCTTGCCGAAGGAATTCCGCCTCGACGGCGAGGAAGTGCGTATCCGGCGGCAGGGAAAGGCGATCATTCTGGAGCCGATCGCCGAAGATTGGGATTGGCTGGAAGCCGTGACAGGGCCGGTCGATAAAGACTTTGCGGAGGCGGCGACCGAGCAGCAGCGCCCTGAGCTGGATATCTTCAAGTGAAATACCTGCTCGACAACAATGCCGTCATCGCCCTCATGAAAGGGCATCCTGGCTTCGTGAGCGAGCTTCGCAGACACAGGCCGCAGGATTTCGCCATTCCGGCGATCGTTGCGCACGAGTTGTTTTACAGCGCCTATAAAAGCCAGCGCGTTGCCGACAATATTGCCCGCGTTGATGCCCTGCAATTCGAGACACTGGATTTCGACAGGGAGGATGCGCGCAAAGCCGGAGAAATTCGGGCGGCGCTTGCCATCCTCGGCACGCCGATCGGCGCCTATGACGTGCTCATCGCGGGCCAGGCTGTGGCCCGCAATCTGATCCTGATCACGCACAATGTCCGGGAATTTCAACGCGTCGAAAACCTGCACTTCGAGAACTGGGAGACGGCCTAGCGCCCTTCGCCCGCGGCAATATGGTTGGAAACCTCGATCAGATTGCCGTCCGGATCGCGGAAATAGACCGAGAGAATCGGGCCGGTCGCGCCGGTCCGGCGGACCGGGCCTTCCTCGATGACCACGCCCTCTGCTGTCAGGTGAGCGACGATCTCGTCGAGCGGCGTCTCGCTGATGAAGCAGAGGTCGGCGGAGCCCGGTGTCGGGCGTTTCGCCTTCGGTTCGAACTCGTGGCCGGCGCGGTGAAGGTTGATCTTCTGGTTGCCGAAGGTCAGCGCCTTGCGGCCTTCTGCGAAGGTTTCGACGCCCATGCCGAGAACGCGGGCGTAGAAGGTGCAGCTTTCCTCGATGCTGGCGACCGTCAGCACCAGATGATCGAGACGATCGATGCGGATCATGACAGATCTCCAGTTCTGCCGCTTAGCGGCGGGCCAGTCTTGCCACCGCGAAAGCGCTGACGAGGCAAACCGAAAGCATGGCGAGAATGAAGAAAACCACGGCCGACCAACCATCGGCAAGCCAGAAATAGCCGCCCACCGAACCGGCGATGCTGGAACCGAGATAATAGGCCAGCAGGTAAAGCGAGGAGGCATGCCCCTTGGTCCCATGCGCCAGCCTTCCGACGAGAGCGCTGGCGACGGAGTGGGTGACGAAGAAGCCGATGGTCACCAGAACGATGCCGAGGATGACGAGCGGCAACGGCGTGGCGAGGGTGACGGCCGCGCCAAGAGCGGCGACCAGCACCCCGGCGGGCAGGACGGTGAAATGGCCGATGCGATCGCCGAGGAGGCCTGCCGCCCAGGAGGCGACGATGCCGAAGAGATAGGCGGTGAAGATCAGGCCAAGCTCGGTCTGGCTGAGATCGTAGGGGTCCGCCACCAGCCGGAAGCCGGCATAATTATAGACGGTGACGAAGGAGCCCATGACCAGGAAGCCGATGGCGAAGAGCAGCGGCAGTGCCGGATTGCGGAAATGGCTTGCCCAGGCGCCCACATGGAACGCGGCATTGAACCCCTTGCGCGGCGTGAAATTGCGTGACGGCGGTAGGAGATACAGAAAGCCGGTTGCCGCGATCAGCCCGAGGATGCCGACGGCGGCGAGTGCCGGCCGCCAGGTGAGGAATTCGGCGATCGTGCCCGTGACCACCCGCCCGGCCATGCCGCCAAAGGCATTGCCGGCGATATAGAGGCCCATGGCGCCGCCAAGGCCGCGCGGCTCGATCTCTTCGGCCAGATAGGTCATGGCAACGGCGGGAACGCCACCGAGCAGGAAGCCTTCAAGCGCCCGGAAGACCAGCAGGACATGCCAGTTCGGCGCGACGGCGCAGATCAAGGTACAGAGAGCGGCGCCCAGCAGCGAAATGAACATCAGGCTGCGGCGGCCGAGACTTTCGGAAACGGCGGCCGCACCGAAGATCGCAAAGGCGAGGAAGCCTGTTGACAGCGACAGGGACAACGAACTGGCCGCCGGCGTCACGCCGAATTCCGCGGAAAAGATCGGCATCAGCGGCTGCACGCAATAGAGCAACGAGAAGGTGGCAAAGCCCGACAGGAACAGCGCGATGGTCGCGCGGCGGAAGGCCGGCGTGCCCCGCGTCAGGAACTGGCGGGGCTCCAGCGACGGTTCGGCCTTGACGAGGATCAATTCAGGACGGGAAGGAACTTCGGAAGCGGTGAATTCTTGCGGCTGGACGGCGCGGGACATGAGGCACACAACCTTTCTTGACCCCGAATCTAGCCAGACCGGCTCCATTAGTCCAATATATGGAACAGACAATTTCAATAGGTTTTGGAGATAGCGATGGAGCTGCGTCATATCCGCTATTTTCTGGCGCTGGCGGACGAAGGCAATTTCACCCGCGCCGCCGCCAAGCTCGGCATCGGCCAGCCGCCGCTCAGCCAGCAGATCCGCGACCTGGAGAACGAAATAGGGGCAGCCCTGTTTCATCGCGTGCCGCATGGGGCGGAGCTGACGGCGGCGGGCGAAGCCTTTCGCGCCGAGGCACGCGCGGCCGTGGACGCGGCCGAGAAAGCCAAGCTCGCGGCCCAGCGCGCCAATCGCGGCGAGATCGGCCGCCTGTCGCTAGGCTTCACCGCCTCCTCCGCTTTCAATACGATCGTCACCTCCACCATCCGCGAATTCCGCAATCGCTGGCCGCAGGTGCGCCTGTCGCTGACCGAGATGAACACCAATGCCCTGACCGAGCGGCTGATGCGCGGCGAGATCGATGCCGCCTTCATCCGCCCCGGCCTGGAAGACCCGCGCAATGTCCGGCTCAAGCGCTTCGACGACGAACCGATGCTGATCGCCCTGCCCGTTCACCACCCCCTAGCGGAGCGGGATCGCGTGCCGATCGCGGCGCTGGCGCATGAGCCCTTCATCCTCTTTCCGCGCATGGTGGGGCTCAGCCTCTATGACGATATCGCCGCCGCCTGCCGCGAGGCGGGTTTCGAGCTGATGGTGACGCAGGAGGCGCCGCAGATCCCTTCGGTCGTCAATCTCGTCGCCGCCAATCTCGGCGTCTCCATCGTCCCCGCCTCGATCACCCAGATCAAGCTCGATGGCGTGACCTACCGAGAGATCGACGGGCCGCCGCTGGTGGCGCGGCTTGGGCTTGCCGTGCTCAAGGCGCAGCGCTCACCGGTCACCGCCAATCTGATGAGCCTGGTTTCCTGATCAGCCGGCGACGTCCCAATAGGGCGGATCGCCGAATGCCTTGCGCAGATGATCGGCGATGGCCCGGAGCTTCGCGGAAGGGTTGCGTCCTTCCGGATGCGCCATGAAGACGAATTCGGCTTCCGGCCGATAGCCAACGTCGATCTCGACGAGCAGCCCCTGATTGACGGACGGCCCGGCGATGAAGGCCGGCAGCAGGGCGATGCCCAGCCCCGCGATTGCCGCATCGCGCGAGACGTCGCCATTGTTGATGCCGAGCGCGAGCCTCCCCCGCACGAGAACGGCGCCTTCCGGTCCTTCGAAACGCCAGTCGGCAATGCCGCGATTGGTGTAGAATATCCCCCTGTGATCTTCGAGGTCGGAGAGCGAAGTGGGCATGCCGTTGCGGCGCAGATAATCCGGCGACGCGACGAGGAGCCGGCGGCTGCGGGCGAGCTTCCAGGCGACGAGACGGGAGTCGGCGATCACGCCATGACGGATGATGGCATCATAGCCGTCGGACGCGGCGTCGACCCGGCGGTCGTCGAGATCGAGCGTCAGCTCGATCTCCGGGTGATCGGCCAGGAAAGGATAAAGGGCCGGGCCGAGATGCATGCGGCCGAAGGTGACGGGAGCGGCGATCCGCAGCGGCCCGGCAAGCGTGCCGCGCCGTTCGGCGAGGTCGGCCGCGGCCTCCCGCACCTCGTGCACGATCCGCCGCGCCCGTTCCAGGAAGGCGGCACCGTCTTCCGTCAGGGTCAGCTTGCGTGTCGTGCGGTGCAGCAGCGTGGCGCCGAGCGTCCTCTCCATCTCCGCCAGCCGCTCGCTGACCACGGATTTCGACAGCCGCAGCCGGCGCGCCGCCTCGCTGATCGACCCCGCCTCGGCTACGGTCACAAAAGCGGTGATCCCTTCAATCCTGAGCATCGTTCGGCAATCCCGAATTCGAGTTCCACGATTTGAAGACTAATCCGAACGATCGAAAAAGACCATCTTCCGTGCATCGGACGAACCAACGGACACGTCCTCACCCAGGAGATGGAACAATGAACCGCTTGAATGGAAAAGTCGCAATCGTCACCGGCGCCAGCTCCGGCATCGGCCGCGCCACTGCAAAACTCTTCGCCGCCGAAGGCGCCAAGGTCGTCGTCGGCGCCCGTCGCGGCAATGAGCTGGAAAGTCTCGTCGCCGAGATCAAGGCCGCCGGCGGTGAAGCCGCGGCACTGGCCGGCGACGTCCGCTCGGAAGACTATCACAAGGCGCTGGTCGCGCTTGCGGTCGAGCGCTACGGCAAGCTTGACATCGCCTTCAACAATGCCGGCACGCTCGGCGAGGCCGGGCCGAGCACCGAGGTTTCGGAACAGGGCTTTGCCGAGGCGCTGGCGATCAACCTTACCGCGTCGTTCCTGGCCGCCAAGCACCAGATCGGCGAAATGCTCAAGCATGGCGGCGGTTCGGTGATCTTCACCTCGACCTTTGTCGGCCATACGGTTGGCTTTCCCGGCGTCGCCGCCTATGCCGCCAGCAAGTCCGGCCTGATCGGCCTGACGCAGGCGCTCGCCGCCGAATTCGGCCCGCAGAACGTGCGCGTCAATGCCATATTGCCGGGCGCGGTCGATACCGACATGTATCGGGATATGAACGACACGCCGGAGAAGCAGGCTTTCGTCACCAACCTGCATGCGCTGAAGCGCGTCTCCCGGCCGGAAGAGATCGCCCGCTCGGTCCTCTACCTCGCCTCCGACGATGCGAGCTTCGTGACCGGCACGGCCTCGCTCGTCGATGGCGGCCTCTCGATCACTCGCACTTAAGCGGCTTTATCGCGCGGCGATCCCCGCCTTCCTGCGAACGGATCGTCGCGCCGGCGATTGCCTATTATACGCCAAAGGCTTAGGCTGGTGCGCATAAGAACAAGCGGCGGGTTTGGGTCATGGCTCTTGCGGGAAAACGCATTCTTCTGATCATTTCCGGCGGCATCGCCGCCTATAAGAGCCTCGACCTGATCCGGCGGTTGCGGGAGCGCGGCGCCGCCGTCCGCCCGGTGATGACGGCGGGGGCTGAGCAGTTCATCACGCCGCTTGCCGTCGGCGCGCTTGCCGCCGATCATGTTTTCACCGATCTGTTTTCCCGTCAGGACGAGCAGGATGTCGGTCATATCCGGCTGGCACGCGATTGCGACCTGGTGCTGATCGCGCCGGCGACCGCCGACCTGCTGGCGAAGATGGCCAATGGCCTGGCGGACGACCTTGCCTCGACCATATTGCTGGCGACCGACCGGCCTGTGCTGGCCGCCCCCGCGATGAATCCCAGGATGTGGGCCAATGCCGCAACCAGACGCAACGTCGATGCCCTGAGGGGCGACGGCATCCACTTCGTCGGCCCGATGGTCGGGGAAATGGCTGAAAGCGGCGAGGCCGGCGCCGGTCGCATGGCCGAGCCGCTGGACATCGTTGCCGCCGTCGAGATGCGTCTCGATGATGGCGTAAAGCCGCTTGCCGGCCGAAAGGCCGTCGTCACCTCCGGCCCGACGCATGAGCCGATCGACCCGGTGCGCTACATTGCCAACCGTTCCTCCGGCCGACAGGGTCATGCCATCGCATCGGCGCTTGCCGCCCTCGGCGCCGACGTGACGCTGGTCACCGGACCGGTTACCATCCCCGACCCGGCCGGCATGCGCGTCATCCACGTCGAGCGGGCGGATGAGATGCGCGATGCCGTGCTGGCGGCGCTGCCGGCCGACATCGCCGTCATGGTCGCTGCCGTCGCCGACTGGAAGGTGGCATCCGCGTCTGACCAGAAGATCAAGAAACATCCCGGCGAATCCATCCCGACGCTGGCGCTCACCGAGAACCCGGACATTCTGAAGACCGTGGGACATCACACGCAGAGGCCGAGGCTGGTCATCGGCTTTGCCGCCGAGACGCAGGATGTGGAGAGCAATGCCAAGGCGAAACTCGAGCGCAAGGGCGCCGACATCATCGTCGCCAACGACGTCTCGCCCGCGACCGGCATCATGGGCGGTACGCGCAACCGCGTGAAGCTCATCCGCCACGACAGCGTGGAACAATGGCCCGACCTCGACAAGGACGAGGTGGCGACGCGCCTGGCGGCCTTGATCGCCGAGCAGTTCAAGCAGGGATAGCGGTATCCGTCTGCGCCCCGGCCGAGGCGCGCTTTTCCGGCTGGAACGGCGTGACATGGACGCCCCGGTCATCGATCAAGACGGCGCTGCCATCCGGGATTTCCGTCCAGGCGTCGCCATCGTCGTTCAACGGCTCCGATACCAGGCAATAGCCGGAGCCGACCGGCGAGGCATAGAGCGTCGGCGCCTTGCGGTCGGTGGCGTAGCGCACCGCATGCAGCGACTTGCCGTCGGAAAACGCGGCCGTGAAACGCACCAGCGCCGAGCCGGTCAGGTGGATCGACAAGCCCTCGACGAAATCGATGGTCTCGGAAATCGCAGCAACCGGATTGGCGGCGAGGCCGAATTGCAGCGCCAGCAGGAACAGCAGCTCCGAATCCGTCGTGCCGCTGCGAGCATGGAACAGCCGGTCGTCCAGCATGGCCTCCATCGGCCGGCGCAGGCGGTCGAAGCCGGAAATCTGCCCGTTATGCTGGAAGGACCAGTTCTCGAAGATGAAGGGATGGCAATTGTCGCGCCGGGTGCCGCCGCCGGTCGCGGCGCGGACATGGGCGAGAAACAGCGGCGAACGGATCTGCCGCGCCAGGCTCTTCAAATTGCAATCAGACCAGGCCGGCAGGATGTCGCGGTAGCGGCCCGGCTCCGGCCGGTCGCCATACCAGGCAATGCCGAAGCCGTCGCCGTTGGTCGCCGTCTTGGCGCGCGTGGCGCAATGGGATTGCTCGATCAGGGAATGGGCGGGCGAAGACACCAGCTCCTCCAGATAGAGGGGGTCTCCACGATAGGCTGCCCAGCGACACATATGTCTTTGCTCCAATTCCCGCCGGTTTTCTGTCGCGCGGGACTATGTCAAATCCAAGGACGATTCTTCTGCCGAATGGGTAATAAAGTGTTAATTTCCGGCGACTTGGCAAGCGGGATGACAGTTATTTGACGCTCCATCCGATCACTTTTCCGCAGCGCAGCATTCTTCTTTTGTGAACGAAGCCATTTGCGAGCCCGCACTTTCGAGCCCTCTTGCCGCATAACTTGATGAAAATACCGGCATGGCCTATAGTGCAGGAGTGAGGGGCGGGTTGCAGCCCACCCCTCGTTTGCTTAGCTAAAGAAATTGACCCGGACCTGAACTTGCCAGCTGGTCCGGGTTTTCCTTACCCAAAGCGTGATGCTAAGTGGAAACCACATAGCCCACCTCCTTGTTGAAGACGAGGCCGATCGCCACGGTCGAGGTTGCCCATCTCCCCCGATCCTGCCGCTGACAGGACAGGCGCTGCTTTCATCATCAACCGCGCCAATCGATATCACGCGTAAGTTGAATCATCCACGACATTTCAAATCGATACCACGTGTGACGCCGCCTTTTGCGCCAGGCCCTTGCATCGCCCGCGATTTGAGCTACCTTAGGTGTGTCGTCAACGTAACGAAAGGAAGGTGATCCAATGTCTAGTGAGATTTCGGTCTTCGTACCGGGCATGGAAATGGTTGTGAACGTTGCGAGGCAGCCCTCGCTCTGATCAACGCCTTCCGGAAGCGTATTTGCGCTTCAGGCCAGTTACGGGCCAAAGCTCATGGGGGGTCGCTTCGCGCGGCCCCTTTTGCGTTCATGGGGCAACCGATGAGGAGCGTCTCCGGTCAGGCGAGGCCGGCCTGATTGAGGGCATCGCCATTTTTTTCCTTGCCGAATGGCAAGAGTGCCTTAGCTAATTGCGCATGACTTCTCAGGAACAGCCCAGACCGGGCGAAGCCGAACCGGCGCCGCCGAATGAACCGGCGCTTACCGCACTCTCAATGTATCCTCAGGAATGGGCCCTGTTCCTCGATATCGACGGAACGCTGCTCGACCTTGCCGAGAGGCCGGAAGCGGTGAGCGTGCCCCCTCACCTGCCCTTCATCCTGCATACGCTCTCCCGCAGGCTTGGCGGCGCGCTCGCGCTGGTGACCGGCCGCTCTGTCGGCTTCGTCGATACGCTCTTTGCCCCCTACCGCTTTCCGGTCGCCGGCCTGCATGGCGCCGAGCAGCGCGATTACGGCGGGCGGTTGCGCCGTGCATTGGTCCCGCATGCCTTCCAGGAAATGAAACGCGCCATCGCGCGCGAGGCGGAAGCCTGGCCGGGCGCCATCGTGGAAGACAAGGGCGCGGCCGTCGCGGTCCATTACCGGATGGCGCCAGAGCACGGCGACGCGATCGCCGAGGCAATGCAGCGTTACCTGCAGGAAGCCGGTCCGGACTGGACGCTGCAGCGCGGCAAGCTGGTCTATGAGATCTGCCCGGCGCGCTCCAGCAAGGGGCAAGCCGTCGAAACCTTTCTCGAAGAGGAACCGTTCAGCGGGCGGCGGCCGCTCGCGATCGGCGACGACGTGACCGACGAGACGATGTTCGAGGTTGCCAACCGTCTCGGCGGTCAGTCCGTGCGCGTCGCCCCTGCCAACGGCAAAACGTTGGCGCGTGCATCCATTCCCTCACCCGCGCGTTTAAGAGAGATACTCGCAGCGCTCGCCAAGTAATCGCTCGGTCACTTTGGCCTTCAGCAGCCCTCTTGAAAGGAGCGACCCCGTGAGTCGTCTCATCATCGTTTCCAACCGTGTTTCCGTCCCCGACAACAATGGAGCGGCGGCGGCGGGTGGGCTTGCCGTGGCGCTTCAAGCCGCCCTTGCGGAGCGCGGCGGCATATGGATGGGCTGGTCGGGCAAGTCGAGCGGCGACGCCGAGCCCGAGCCGCTGGTTCTGACCCAGGACGGCAACATCACCTATGCGCTGACCGATCTCACCCAGACCGACGTCGAGGAATATTACCAGGGGTTTGCCAACCGCGTGCTTTGGCCGATCTGCCATTACCGACTGGACCTCGCCGAATATGGCCGCAAGGAAATGGCCAGCTATTTCCGCGTCAACCGCTTCTTCGCCCACCGGCTGGCACCGCTGGTCGAGCCCGACGACATCATCTGGGTGCATGACTATCACCTGATCCCGCTGGCGGCGGAACTGCGGCAGATGGGGCTGAAGAACCGCATCGGCTTCTTCCTGCACATCCCCTGGCCACCCGCCGACGTGCTCGTCACCATGCCGGTGCACGAGCAGATCATGCGCGGTCTCTCCTCCTATGACCTGCTCGGCTTCCAGACCGACCACGATCTCGAAAATTTCGCCGGCTGCCTGAAGCGCGAGGGCATGGGCGTCGAGGATAGTCCGGGTCACTTCAACGCTCTTGGCCATGAATTTCGCGGCAAGGCCTATTCGATCGGCATCGAGACGGCGGCCTTTGCCGATTTCGCCCGCAAGGCGGCCGCCCACAGCATGGTGCAGAAGGCACGCAAGAGCATCGAGGGCCGCGACCTGATCATCGGCGTCGACCGGCTGGACTATTCCAAGGGAATCACCCAGCGCATCGACGCCTTCGAGCGCTTCATCACCAACAATCCCGCCCATCAGCGCAATGTCACCTATCTGCAGATCACCCCGAAATCGCGGTCGGAAGTGCCGGAATACGAGGCCATGCAGCACGCTGTCGCCGAACAGGCAGGAAGGGTCAACGGCGCGATCGGCACGGTCGACTGGGTGCCGATCCGCTATATCAACCGCTCGATCAGCCGCCCGGTGCTCGCCGGCCTCTACCGGCTGGCGAAAGTCGGTCTGGTCACGCCGCTGCGCGACGGCATGAACCTCGTTGCCAAGGAATATGTGGCGGCGCAGGATCCGGACGATCCCGGCGTGCTGGTGCTTTCCCGCTTCGCGGGCGCGGCGCGCGAGCTGAAAGGCGGCGCGTTGCTGGTCAATCCCTACGACGTCGACGGGACGGCCAATGCCCTGGCACGGGCGATCAACATGCCGCTGGATGAGCGGCGCGAACGCTGGCGCGGCATGATGGACCATCTGCTGGAATATGATGTCTCGCGCTGGTGCGACACCTTCCTGGCCGATCTCAGGGCCGACTGACCTGGCGGACCGCTACATCGCGGCCGCTTCTTCGATCAGCCACGCCGTCAGCCGCTCGGCATGGATGCTCGGCGACATCGGCGGCAGGAGCCAGTAACCCCGGTTCGGCGCCTCCAGCATCGGGCCGGCGGTGACCAGCATGCGGCCAGCAAGCAGCGTATCCACCAATCCCATCCAGCCGAGCGCCAGCCCCTGCTCGCCGATCGCCGCCTGCACCACCAGCGAATAGGTGTTGAATCTCAGATCGCCATGGCCGATGTGACTGTCACGGCGGACACCGAGCTCGGCGAGGTAGCTCCTCCAGTCGAACCAGGGCGATGGCGTCTCCGTGTCGAGATGGACGAGCGTTGCCCGCGCCAATTGGCTCGGATCGTCGAAGGGACCGTATCGGTCGACGAAGCCCTGCGTGCAGATCGGTGCCACTTGCTCGGGCAGCAGCAACGACGCGTCCGATCCAAACACCTGCCTCGCGCCGAAAGCGACGGTAACGTCGCCGCTGTGCATATGACCGCCCTCCTGCCGCTGCGTGGCGACGATCTGGATATCCACCTCCGGATAGAGCTGACGGAACCGGTGCATGCGCGGCATCAGCCAGAGCGCGGAAAAGGCATAGTCGGTGCGCAGCCGCACCGCCGGGCGCTCCGACTCGGCGCGAAAGCTGCGCACCAGGGAATCGACGCCACCGACCGCCTTTTCGGCGATCTCGAACAGCCGCCGGCCTTCGGGCGACAGCTCGACGCCGCGATGCTGGCGGCGAAACAGGGCAACACCCATCTGCTCCTCGATCCGCCGGATCTGATAGCTGACCGCCGGCTGCGTCAAGCCCAGGCTCGTGGCCGCCGCCGACAGGCTGCCCGAGCGGCCCACCTCGACGAAAATCCGTAGCCATCCGAGGTCCACTGGCCGCTGAGCCATAAAATTTCCTTTTGGCATTCATCGAAAAAAGCAAGCTTTACAGGATCGATATTACTGATGTTGAATAAAATCAGCAAATGGTAACAGGAGACGATCAAGAGCTGGCCGGCCTCCGATCCTGCCCAAGGAATTCCAGCATGGCGCGTCCGAATATCCTCATCCTGATGGTCGATCAGTTCAACGGAACCCTATTTCCCGACGGACCGGCCGATTTCCTGCATGCGCCGGTCTTGAAGGCGCTGGCGGCGCGTTCCGTGCGCTTCGCCAACAGCTATACGGCAAGCCCGCTCTGCGCGCCGGCGCGGGCCTCCTTCATGTCGGGACAATTGCCGAGCCGCACGCGGGTCTACGACAATGCCGCCGAATTCGCCTCTGATATCCCGACCTTCGCGCATCATCTGCGGGCGGCGGGCTACCAGACAGCCCTGTCGGGCAAGATGCATTTCGTCGGGCCGGACCAGATGCACGGCTTCGAGGAGCGGCTGACGACCGACATCTATCCCGCCGATTTCGGCTGGACGCCGGACTACACCAAGCCCGGCGAGCGCATCGACTGGTGGTATCACAATCTCGGCTCGGTGACCGGCGCCGGCGTCGCCGAGATCACCAACCAGATGGAATATGACGACGAGGTCGCCTATCACGCCACCCGCAAGCTCTACGACCTGTCGCGCGGACACGACCGCCGGCCCTGGTGCCTGACGGTAAGCTTCACCCATCCGCACGACCCTTACGTCGCCCGCCGCCGCTTCTGGGATCTCTATGAGGATTGCCCGGCGCTCGATCCCGAGGTCGGCGCCATCCCCAACGAGAAGCAGGACCCGCATTCGCAGCGGCTGATGAAGGCGAGCGATCACGAAGCCTTCGACATCACGCCCGAGCAGATACGCCGGGCGCGGCGCGGCTATTTCGCCAATATCTCCTATGTCGACGAGAAGATCGGCGAGATCCTCGACGTGCTGGAGCGCGGCGGCATGGCGAACGATACCATCGTGCTCTTCGTCTCCGACCATGGCGACATGCTCGGCGAGCGCGGACTGTGGTTCAAGATGAACTTCTTCGAAGGTTCGGCGCGCGTGCCGCTGATGATCGCGGCACCCGGCTGGCGACCGCAGCGCATCGACCAATCGGTCTCGACGCTCGACGTGACGCCGACGCTGGCGGCGCTCGCCGGGATCGACATCGCATCGCTGCGCCGCTGGACCGATGGCGAAGACCTCACTCCGCTGGCGCTCGGCACCGGGGGCCGCAGTCCCGTGCCGATGGAATATGCGGCCGAAGGCTCCGAAGCCCCACTCGTGGCCTTGCGCGACGGCCGCTACAAGCTGATCCTTTGCGACAAGGACCCGCCACTGCTTTTCGATCTCGAGACCGATCCGAAGGAGCTGACCAATCTGGCCGGCGATCCCGCCTGCGCCGAAACGCTGGCGGAATTGACGGCACAGGCCATGGCGCGCTGGAATCTGGCGAATTTCGACGCGGCAGTGCGCGAGAGCCAGGCGCGGCGATGGGTGGTCTACAAGGCACTGCGCAACGGCGCCTATTATCCCTGGGATTATCAGCCGCTGCAGAAGGCGTCGGAACGATACATGCGCAACCACATGGATCTCAACGTGCTGGAGGAAAACCAGCGGTTTCCGCGCGGCGAATAGGATTAGCCATAGCCTGTGACCGGTCGAGCAGATAATGTCGCGCCGGTCACAAGGGAGAAACATCCATGAAAATCAGCGCGAGAAACCGCCTCAAGGGCAAGGTCGTCGAGGTCACCAAGGGCGCAACGACGGCGCATGTCCGCATCGACATCGGCAACGGCTCCATCGTCACCTCCTCGATCACCAACGAGGCGGTGGACGAGCTGGGCCTGACGGTCGGCGCGACAGCCTATGCCGTCATCAAGGCCTCCGACGTCATGGTCGCCGTCGACTGAGCCTCACGCCTTCTGGCAATAATGCGCCGTCCCGCTGTCGCCGGTCTGGAAATCGCCGGGCTGCGGCGGCGCGATCGGCTTGAACAAGGTCCGGTCCGGCTTCAAATCCAGAAGCGGCGTGCCGTCAAGGCAATCGAGGCCGCGCACGAGCAGCACCGCCCCTTCGACCGCCTCCAGCTTGACGATGGAGGTGCCGATCGGATTGGGCCGCACCGGCGAGCGCAGCGAGAAGGTGCCATGCACCTTGCCGCTGTTGGCCGGGCTTTGCAGCACGAGATCGCGGCGCGAGCGATCCAGCCAATAGAGCACTTCCAGCCGCTCGAAAGCGTCCACGCCCTTCAGCGCCGGCACCCATGGCTCGAAAATCTCGATGCGGCACAGCGGGCCGTCATGCCGCCCCTGGCGCGGCGTCTCCATGCGCGACGTCCAGGGCGTCGAGATACGGCCGATGAAGCTCAGACCGGCATCGCTTGCCGCCGGCGGCGCGACGGCCACCTCGTTTTCGCGGATTTCGTTCTCGCGGACCATGACTTCTCTCCTATTTGACGTCCTTCAGCAACGCCGCCGCCTGTTCGTCCGTCAGCTCGACCTGGTAGAACAGCTTGTAGAAAGTCTTCACATCGGCGGTGAGATCGCTCTTGAAGAGCTGCGGATAGAGCAGGTTCTCCAGCCAGCGCAGGCCGATGAGCCTGTTGACGCCGGGCGGCGATTCGAACCAGCCGAAGGGCAGTGACGGCGGCACGAAAATCCTGCTGTCCTTGACGGCCTTGATGGCGGCCCATTGCGGGTCGCTGCGCACAGACGCGGCGAAATGCGCATCTTCGGCGATGATGATATCGGGATTCCACTCGGCGACCTGCTGCGGCGTCACCCGGGTCAACCCGCCCTTGCCGGCGGCGGCCGCGACATTCATGGTGCCGACCGCATCGAGAATCTCGACATTGATCGAGCCGGAAAGCCCGGTCTGCAGCCCGTCTCCGCCGCGGCCGTAATAGACGCGCGGACGCGGATCGTTCGGCAGCGTCGCCAGCTTGTCGTTCAGTTCCTTGATCGCCGCGTCGGCGTAGTCCGCGAGCTTGTTGGCGCGGTCCCCGACGCCGATCAGGGCACCGACGTCGCGAAGCGTGAGCGACGTGCGGGCAAGACTGCCGTCGATGAGGACATAGGGGATATGCGTCTCGGCCTGCACCCTGTCGGCCAGCGCCTTGTAGCCGTCATCCACCGTGCCGACATCGAGGATGATGTCCGGCTTGGCGTCCATGACGGCCTGCGGGCCGACTGTACCGTCCTTGCCGGTCAGGCGTCCGATGGTGGGCAGCGCCCGTGCCGAGGGCGTCAGATAGGCCTTGGCGGCATCGTCGGGCGCGTGAACCCAGCCGGCCAGCTTTTCCGGCGCCAGAACATAGACCAGCACCGCCGCCGGCGGACCGGCGACGACGATCCGGTCGATCTTGTCCGGCACCGACACGCTACGCCCGGCCGCGTCGGTGATGATCCGCGCCCCGGCCGAAACCGGCAGCAGGCCGACGAAAACCAGAGCAAAAACCGCAAGACATTTCATCATCAGCGCCGCCGTTACCATCGAGGAAATCCCGGAGCGGCACTATGGCATAGCGCTATATCGGATGGAACATCACGAAGGCGCTATTGCGAAATGAACCCTGCCGGCGGCGATCACGTCAACCCGAGACCAAATTGGGGCTCTCATTACATCGCATGTAATTGAGAACGGCATTCGTCCCGATGTATCCAACGACCATCTTCTTGCAGGAAGAGCATTTCAAGCCCTTCAACACAGAGAGCCTTCGCCCGGAACGATGTCGATAGCCAATATCCCGGTTCCCCACGGCGAGCTCAGGAGAAACCCATGACGACGATTTCATTCACCCAAAAAGAAGCTCCGCAATGGCTGCTGGCCTTCTGGCGGGAAATCGACGACAAGACCTTTGGCGACGGCTTCGATTGCCTCGCGGAAGGCGCGACATGCAATCTCGGCATTGCCGACTGGAAGGGCCGCGAGACCATTCGCGAAAACCTGCGCGCCTTCATCGACACCGGCTTCACCGCACTGCATGATGTCACCGAATATTGGGACGGCGGATCGCTAAAGGTGTTTCGCGGGACCGTTACCATGACGCCCGATGACCGCACACAAGCCACGGTCAAGCCGGTCATGACGCACTTCTTCTATATGGACGAGGCCGATCCGACCAAGGTGCGCCATTGGTATGGATCAGTCGGGCCTGTTGCGTTCTGACGAAAACCGACGTTGGCGGGGCGATCGAAACCCCGCCATATCAGAAAGCGAGGCCTTTGCAGGATGAGTTCTCCCCACGCGGTTTTGAGACGACCAAACGAACTCGGCCCGCAGCTGCGCGCCTGGCGCGGCATACGCGGCAAGAGCCAGCTCGAGCTCTCCCTCGACACCGGCATTTCGCAGCGTCAGATCAGTTTCATCGAAAGCGGCAGGAGCACACCCGGCCGCCAGAACGTGTTGCGTCTCGCCGACGCCCTGGACGTGCCGTTTCGCGAGCGCAACACCTTGCTGCTCGCTGCCGGCTATGCGCCGATCTATTCGGAAGGAAGTTTTGACGATCAGGAGATGCAGGGCGTTACCAATGCGCTCAAGCGCATGCTTCGTCAGCACGAGCCGTTTCCGGCTGTCGTGATGGACCGCTATTGGAACGTGGTGATGACCAATGATGCGGCCCCTCGCTTCTTCGGCCAGTTCATCGACATGACCGCGCGCCCATCACCGCGCAATCTCCTGCATCTGATGTTCGATCCCGACGGGATGCGGCCGTTCATTGCGGACTGGGGTCAGACGGCAAAGAGCCTTTTGGGACGAGTCTTCCGCGAATCCGTCGGCCACGTCATCGATGCGCGGACGAAGGACCTCATCGACAGTCTGGTGGCCTATCCCGACGTGGATTCCGAATGGCAGACATCGCCAACGATCGAGAATGCGCCGCTCATTCCCCTGTCCTTCGTCAAGGACGGGCATGTTTTGAAGTTTTTCTCGCTGGTCGCGACGGTCGGCACCGCGCAGATGATCACGACCCAGGAGTTGCGGATCGAATGCATGTTTCCGCTGGATGAGGCCACGGAGCTTCAGTATGCGGGCCTCATGCAGACCGCCCGATAGAGGGCAGCGGCATGCCCCCGCTATCACGCCGCCTTGACGGCGTGATACTCCTTGATCGCAACCATCTTGATAGCCGGATAACGTTCCGCCTCGTAGCGCAGCGAGAAACCGTCCTGCGCGAGGAAGACCGGGTCGCCGTCGAGATCGCGGGCAATATCGCCGCGGCGCGCGGTGACGAACTTGTCGAGATCGCCGGCCTGATCGGCCGAGATCCAGCGGCAGACGGAGAAGCGCGACATTTCGAAGGAGACCGGCAGGCCGTATTCGGCCATCAGGCGCTCCTTCAGGACGTCGAGCTGGAGGGCACCGACGACGCCGACAATGGCGGGCGAGCCGTCTTCCGGCGAGAAGAGCTGCACGACGCCCTCTTCGGCCATCTGCTGCAAGGCTTCCTTGAGCTTCTTCGCCTTCATCGCGTCTTCAAGACGCACGCGTCGCAGGATTTCCGGCGAGAAGTTCGGCACGCCCTGGAAGACCAAGGATTCGCCTTCCGTCAGCGTATCGCCGATGCGCAGCGTGCCGTGGTTCGGGATGCCGACGACGTCGCCGGCATAGGCGGTATCGGCAAGCTGGCGCTGCGAGGCGAAGAAGAATTGCGGCGCGGTCAGGCCGAGCTGCTTGCCGGTGCGCGACAGCCGTGCCTTCATGCCGCGCTCCAGCTTGCCCGAGCAGATGCGCGCAAAGGCGATGCGGTCGCGATGGTTCGGATCCATGTTGGCCTGAATCTTGAAGACGAAGGCCGTCATCTTGTCGTCGGTGGCGTGCACCGTCCTGACATCGGCGACCTGATCGCGCGGCGGCGGCGCGAAGTCTCCGAGCGCGTTGATGAGATCGCGCACGCCGAAATTGCGCAGGGCCGAGCCGAAGAAAACCGGCGTCATATGGCCTTCGAGGAAGGAGTCCCGGTCGAACGGACGGCAGGCTTCGATCGCCAGTTCCGTTTCGTCGATGAAGGCCTGGCGCTCGTTTTCCGGCAGCCGGTCGGCAACCGCCTGCGGGCCGTTTACCTTGGTCGCCTCGACCTCGGTATCGGAACCGCGCACGGTATTGTCGGCGAGGTGATAGGAGCCGCAGAAGGTCTTGGAACGGCCGATCGGCCAGGTGATCGGCGCAGTGTCGAGCGCCAGCTTCTCTTCGACTTCATCGAGAATCTCGAAGGGATCGCGGCTTTCGCGGTCCATCTTGTTGATGAAGGTGATGATCGGGATGTCGCGCATGCGGCAGACTTCGAACAGCTTCAGCGTCCGCGGCTCGATACCCTTGGCGGCATCGATGACCATGACGGCGGCGTCGACCGCGGTCAGCGTGCGATAGGTGTCGTCGGCGAAGTCCTCGTGGCCGGGCGTGTCGAGAATGTTGAAGACATTGCCGTCATATTCGAAGGTCATGACCGAGGTGACGACCGAGATGCCGCGCTCGCGCTCGATCTTCATCCAGTCGGAGCGCGTCTGCATGCGGTCCTTCTTGGCCTTGACCTCGCCGGCAAGCTGGATGGCGCCGCCGAACAGCAGCAGCTTTTCGGTGAGCGTCGTCTTGCCCGCGTCCGGGTGGGCGATAATAGCGAATGTGCGGCGGCGGGAGACCGCCTCGGCGAGACTTTCAGCCATGGGTGTGAATCCTGTGAATTGCGGCCGTATCTAGCGAGTCAAAGGCCGGAATGCAATTGACCTCTGGCATTCGCGCGCAAACTAATGCCGCATGACCATTCACACCGATATCAGTCCGACCGTGAACCTCATCCGCCTGGCGCATGGCGAAGGCCTGGACCTGCCCGCCTACGAGACCAAGGGCGCAGCCGGCATGGACCTGCGCGCGGCCGTCGAGGACGGCAAGACGCTGACGCTCGCGCCCGGCAAGCGGACGCTTGTTCCCACCGGTTTCATCTTCGAAATTCCGGACGGCTTCGAGGCGCAGATCCGCCCACGCTCCGGCCTCGCCTTCAAGAATGGCATCACCTGCCTGAACTCGCCCGGCACCGTCGACAGCGACTATCGTGGCGAGGTGAAGGTGCTGCTGATCAACCTCGGCGAGGAGCCGTTCGAGATCACCCGCGGCATGCGCATCGCCCAGATGGTGATCGCGCCGGTGACGCAGGCACGCGTCGCCGAAATTGCGGAGATCAGCGAAACCACACGCGGCGCCGGCGGCTTCGGCTCGACCGGCGTATGATGGCGGATTTTGACCGCGAGCATGGCCTGACGCTGCAACAGGACTATTTCGGCGATCCCTCTGCATGGAAGGGTCTTGTCGAATTGCTGGAAGACACGTTCTCCATTGACGTCAGCATTCAGGATCGATTTGGCGGCCCCGATCCCACAAGCATGCCGTTTGGCTATTTCGATCCCGATGGCCGCTGCGTCGCCAATTTCACCGCCTTCTCCATGCCGCTGATCGTCAACGGCAAGCCGGTGAAGGCGGCGGGCTATCAGTCCGGCGCGGTACGGACGGAGTGGCGCGAACGCGGACTCTATCGCGACCTGATGCAGCGCGCCTTCGCCCAAACTGCGGCCGAGGGTTACGAACTCGATCTCCTGCTCACCGACAAGCCGGCGCTGTATGAGCGTTACGGCTTTCGCACTTTGCCGCAGCACCTCTTTGTCGCGAAGATGCCGAAGTTGCAGCAAGCCGCTTCAACTGCCCGGCAGCTCTCTCTTGAGGCACCGAACGATCTGCGCCTGATCAAGAGCTTGCTGCAAAACCGGCAACCTGTCTCCAATCAGTTTGCCGTCGCCAGGCAGATGGAGATGTTCCTGCTGAACGCCTCCTTCAATTCCGCGATCCGCCTGACGGCGCTCGGGGATGAGGCGATCATTGCCTGGACGTTCGATGGCGCGACGTTCTGGCTTCTCGATATAGCGGCAACAGCCATCCCCTCGTTGGCGACCATCCTGTCTGCGCTCGATGTCGAACCCGAGCGTATCGAGATCTGCTTTTCTCCGGATCGGCTGGAGTGCGAGGTTTCGTCTGAGCCCTATGAGGGTTACACGGTGCTGATGGCACGCGGGAAGGCAGCAGACGATATTACCGGCCCGCTGATGCTTTCGCCGATGGCCGAATTCTAGCGCGACAGCGGCGGCAGGCGGCGTTTGACGGGCGTGGCCTTGATCATCGATGTGTTCGTTTCGGCACGCTCGGTTATCCTGTCGAGAATGCCGTCGAGATCGCCCATCGAGCGCACCACCAGGCGACCGATGAAACAATCGTCGCCGGTCACCTTGTCGCATTCGATGAATTCCGGCGTGTCCTGAATGAGCCGCTGGACCACATGCAACTGACCGGGCAGCGGCCGGATGCGGACGATGGCCTGCAAGGAATAGCCGACCGCCTCCGGCGCGATATCCACGGTGAAGCCCGCAATGACGCCACGCTCCTCCAGACGGCGCAGCCGCTCGGCGGCGCTCGGCGACGACAGCCCGGCCGCTTCGGCCAGCTCCTTGAGCGAAATCCGGGCATTGCGCGCTAAGGCTTCCAGCATGCGCTGGTCCACCTCATCAAGCCCCACGGCTGCATTAGGTACACCCATGTTTCTGCCTCACATAATTAGGAAAAATGCCGATATCTCCTTACTGAAACTATATCAACCATACGGCCGGCGCAATATCATCAGCCACATAAGAAGGAGTTGGCGCAATGAACGAGATAAGGCGCGGGACTGCGGAAATGACGGCGGCAATGCTGATTTCGGGAACGATCGGCTGGCTGGTACTGATATCGGGGCAGCCGGTGAGCGGCGTCGTCTTCTGGCGCTGCCTGTTCGGCGCGCTGACGCTCCTTGTCGTTTGCGCCGCGATGGGCCTGCTGCGTCCCGGTATCCTCAGCCTCAGGACCTTTGCCATCGCCGTCGGCGGCGGTATCGCCATCGTGCTCAACTGGCTGCTGCTGTTCGCCGCCTATTCGCATGCCTCCATCTCGATCGCGACCACCGTCTACAATACGCAACCCTTCATGCTGCTCGGTCTCGGCGCGCTGTTCTTGGGCGAGAAGATCACGCTGACCAAGCTGTTCTGGCTGGGATTGGCCTTTGCCGGCATGGCCGTCATCGTCGAGGGCAAGCCAGCGGAGACAGCGGGCACCGGCAGCTATGCGATCGGCATCCTGCTTTCGCTCGGTGCCGCCTTCTTCTACGCGCTGGCGGCCATTGCCGCCAAATGGCTGAAGGGCACGCCGCCGCATCTGATCGCGCTGATCCAGGTTGCCACGGGCATAGTGATGCTGGCGCCCTTCACCGACTTCTCCACGCTGCCGCACGATGCCGGCGGATGGTCGATCCTGGCGACGATGGGCATCGTCCATACCGGCCTGATGTATGTACTGCTCTATGGCGCCATCCAGAAGCTGCCGACGCATCTGACCGGCGCGCTGTCCTTCATCTATCCGATCGCCGCCATTGTCGTCGATCGCTTCGCCTTCGGCCATGTGCTCGGCGTGGCGCAGATCATCGGCGCGGTGGTCATTCTGCTCGCAGCTGCCGGCATGAACCTCGGCTGGACGATCGCGCTGCCGCGTCCTAAAAGCGGTGATCTTTCCAAGGGAACCGCCGAATGATCACCTGCTATCTCCGCTATACGATCGACCCTTACAAGCTTGCTGAATTCGAACATTACGCCAAGCTCTGGATCCCGCTCGTCAACCGGCTCGGCGGCACGCATCACGGCTATTTCCTGCCGCATGAAGGCGCCAACAACATCGCGCTGGCACTCTTCAGCTTCCCGAGTCTGGCCGATTACGAGACCTACCGGCACCGGATGGCCGAGGATGCCGAATGCCGCGCCGCCTTTGCCTATGCGGAAGAGACGCGCTGCATCCTGAGCTACGAGCGCAGCTTCATGCGGCCGGTTTTCTGAGCTTATTTCGCCGGTTGCGGGCAGGTTTCCGGCTGACCGTCGAGCCCTTCGGTCAGCCGCTCGAAGGCGGCGCTTTGCGATGAGCCGTTGCGGGTGATGCGCAGCACGTAGAGGCCATCGAAATCCTTGCCATGCCATTTCGGCACCGCCTTCGCATCGCCGCCATTGTCGGCCATCAGCTGACGGGCAAGATCGACAATCTGCTTGTGCTCCCAGGCGACGAAAATCAGCTTGCCGCGATACTCCGGCTTTTCCAGCGCCGTCTTGAGATCGTCAATATCCTCGTAGCCGAAGCTGGTGTCGACCGGCAGGCCGAGCGCAATGGCTGTGGGCTCGATGGTCGCGAGCGGGCGGATATAATCATAGGACGTGCCGGAATCGTCCTTTCGCTTCGAGGGATCGGGTGCGAAGATCGCCGCCGGCTTGCCAAAGAGGCGGGTCAGCACCGGCGGCAGCGCCAGCGCGCGATTGAGCCCCTGGCAACTCAATTGGCCGAGGCCGGCCTCAGGCTTCTCGCCATGGCGCAGGAAGACGATGGTCTGGGTCGCCGTCTCCGCCGCCAGGGCCAGCGGCGCAAAACCGGAGCAGGATGCGAGGCCGAACAGGCCTGCCGCGGCAAGCCGGAGCGAAAATCGCCGCATTACCGCTGTGCCTCGAAAGCCATGCGCACCGCGAGACCGGCCAGCACCGTGCCCATCAGCCAGCGCTGCACCAGCGCAAAGGACGGGCGGCGGGTGAAGAAGAGCGCGACGGAACCGGCGGTCAACGCGAAGATGGAATTGAAGGTCAGGCTGACGGCGATATGGACGACGCCGAAAATGACCGATTGCGTAAAAACGCTGCCGACGGCGGGATCGATGAATTGCGGCAGCAGCGACAGATAAAGAACGGCGATTTTCGGATTGAGCAGGCTGGTCACCAACCCCATGCTGAACAGCCGGCGCGTGCTGTCCTTCGGCAGCTCGCGCACATGGAAGGCCGAGCGGCCGCCGGGCTTCAGCGCGTTCCAGGCAAGCCAGGCGAGATAGGCGGCACCCGCCAGCCGCAGCGCATCATAGGCGAAGGGAACCGCGAGGACGAAAGCAGTGATGCCGAAGGCGGCCGACAGCATGTAGAAGACGAAGCCGCAAGCGACGCCGCCGAGCGAGATCAGCCCGGCCACAGGCCCCTGCGAGATCGATCGCGACACCAGATAGATCATGTTCGGCCCAGGGGTCAGCACCATGCCGAGAGCGATCAAGGCAAAGGCGATCATGCTGGCGAGATGCGGCATCGGGGGCTCCGGCTGGGGGAATGTCAGAAGGCGATCTGAGCTGTCGGGATGACCTTGATTTCATGCGCGCCGGCATCGAAACCGTCAAGCAGCATATTGTGATGGGAGACAATCGCATCGAAGGGCAGCCTGCCCATATCGGCGGTCGTGTGGCCATCGGCGATCAGCGTCACGTCGAAGCCGAGCGAGACGGCCCGGCGAACGGTGGTATCGACGCAGAATTGCGTCATGCAGCCGCCGACGACGAGACGGGTGATGCCGCGGGCGCGCAGCCGCGTCTCGAGATCGGTCTCGAAGAAAGAATCGCAGCTCGCCTTGTGGACCACGACATCGCCCGCTTCCGGCGCGATTTCACGGCGCAACTGCCAGCCCTCGCCGCGCTTGGCCAGACGATGGGTGCCCTGACCGTCATGCTGGACGATGAAGGAGGGAATGCCGGCGGCACGAGCCTCGCGCTTCAGGCCCGCGAGCCTAGACACGACGCCTTCCAGGGCGGCATCGATCGCCGGTTGGCGTTCCGGCGAACCGAGGCCGGCCAGAATGGCATTCTGAAGGTCGATCAGGAGCAATGCGGAGGACATGGGAGCCTTATGCAGCGTGGGTTTCGACGAGATCGTTCGACGGGCATCAACCTTTAGGTAGTATGTTCGCGTCTTTCGCGCAATTGCTTGAAAAGGCAAGACCGGTGCGATAGAGCAGCCTCTATCTCGGGAGGAACGTCGCCATGACACTGGCAGCCTTGCTTGCTTATAGCGGAGCGCTTTTCATCGCCGCCGCCATTCCCGGTCCGGGAATTACCGCAATCGTCGCCCGCGCGCTCGGTTCCGGCTTTCGCGAAACCTTCTTCATGGGGCTCGGGCTGGTGCTCGGCGATATGACCTATCTGACGGCCGTCGTTCTCGGCCTTGCCTTCGTGGCGCAGACCTTCACCGAGATCTTCATCGCCATCAAGATCGCCGGCGTGCTCTATCTCGGCTATATCGCCTGGAAGCTCTGGACCGCCGGGCTGATCTCCACCGATGTCAGCGCCAAGAAATCGACCAGCCCCGGCATGTCCTTTCTCTCCGGTCTGCTGGTGACGCTCGGCAACCCGAAGACCATGCTGTTCTACGTGGCTCTGGTGCCGACATTGATCGATCTCGACAGCATCGGCCTGCCAGACTATGCCCTGCTGCTGGCCGCGACCTTCGTCGTGCTGCTGGCGGTGCTGATCCCCTATATGCTGCTCGCCTCGCGGGCGCGCAGCTTCCTGAAAAAGCCGAGAGCGCTGCAGGTTCTGAACCGGGCGGCCGCCGGCATCCTCGCCGGCACGGCCGCCTTCATCGCCGTCCGCGCGGCCTGAAAAAACCTTTCGCGATGATGCCATTAGGGAGATTTATTTCCCAGGCGTCGACGAGGACCGGCGTGGGATCGCTCTGGTTTCCGCCGCTGTTTGATCCTATTGTGCCTTCACAATTCCAATAAAGGGAGAGCTACCCATGTCCGACACCCGTAAACCAGGCCGCGGCCGCGTCTATGCCTCGATCACCGAGACCATCGGCGACACGCCGATCATCCGTCTCGACAAGCTGGCCAAGGAGAAGGGCGTCAAGGCCAACCTTTTGGCGAAGCTCGAGTTCTTCAATCCGATCGCTTCCGTCAAGGACCGCATCGGCGTCGCCATGATCGAGAGCCTGGAAGCCCAGGGCAAGATCACCCCCGGCCGCAGCGTGCTGATCGAGCCGACCTCGGGCAATACCGGCATCGCGCTCGCCTTCGCCGCCGCCGCCAAGGGCTACAAGCTGATTCTCACCATGCCGGAAACCATGTCGATCGAGCGCCGCAAGATGCTGGCGCTGCTCGGCGCCGAACTGGTGCTGACGGAAGGGCCGAAGGGCATGAAGGGCGCGATCGCCAAGGCCGAGGAACTGGCCGCGACCCTGCCGGACGCCATCATCCCGCAGCAGTTCGAAAACCCGGCCAATCCGGAAATCCACCGCAAGACCACGGCCGAGGAAATCTGGAACGACACCGAGGGCAAGGTCGACATCTTCGTCTCCGGCATCGGCACCGGCGGCACGATCACCGGCGTCGGCCAGGTGTTGAAGGCCCGCAAGCCGGACATCAAGGTCATCGCCGTCGAGCCGGCCGATTCGCCGGTTCTGTCCGGCGGCAATCCCGGCCCGCACAAGATCCAGGGCATCGGCGCCGGCTTTGCGCCGAAGATCCTCGATACCCATGTCTATGACGAGGTGGTCACCGTCACCAATGACGAGGCCTTTCAGCAGGCCCGTCTGGTCGCCAAGCTCGAAGGCGTGCCGGTCGGCATCTCCTCCGGCGCGGCGCTGACAGCGGCGATCAAAATCGGCCAGCGCCCGGAAAGCGAAGGCAAGACCATCGTCGTCATCATCCCCTCCTTTGCGGAACGTTATCTGTCGACGGCGCTGTTCGAGGGTCTGGGCGGCTGACGGGATATTGAGCCGGACAAATTCCAGGGGCGCCACGAGCGCCCCTTTTTATTATTGAGAGCCTATACTTCCTTGCAATCGGGACGCCTTATAAGCGGAGCCCTATCTCGCCCTCCTGAGCTTGCCGAAGGGGCTGGTAAGATGGGCCGTCAATCCTACGCCGCCGCGGTCAGGCGCTCGCCGGCGATGCGGTAGGAAATGGCTTCCGCGAGATGGATGCGGCCGACCGTCTGCTTGTCGTCGAGATCGGCAAGGGTGCGCGCCACCTTCAGGACACGATGGTAGCCGCGCGCTGAGAATTTCAGTTTTTCCGCCGCATCGCGCAGCAATTGCAGGCCGGCGGCATCCGGTTCGGCGATGACCTCGATCATCGATGTCGAGCAGCGGGCATTGGTGGAGATGCCTTTCAAGCCGGCCGCCTCGAACCGTTCGCGCTGCCGCTCGCGGGCGCGGGCGACGCGCAGGGCGACATCGGCGCTCTTTTCCGCCGTCGCCGGCCGGATGAGATCGGCGGCGGAGACGGCGGGCACGTCAATGCGGATATCGATGCGGTCCAGCAGCGGCCCCGAAATGCGGCCCTGATAATCCGAGACGCAACGCGGGCCGCGGGCGCAGGTATGGCCCGGCTCGCCGGCCATGCCGCAGCGGCAGGGGTTCATGGCCGCGACCAGCTGGATGTTGGCGGGATAGGAAACCCGATGATTGGCGCGGGCGATGATGCATTCGCCCGATTCCAGCGGCTGGCGCAGCGCATCCAGCGCCTGCGGCGAAAACTCCGGCAGCTCGTCGAGAAAGAGAATGCCGTGATGGGCGAGCGAGGCCTCGCCGGGCCGGGCGCGCAGACCGCCGCCGACCAGCGCCGCCATGGTGGCGGAATGATGCGGCGTGCGATAGGGCCGGCGGTCGGAGAGCTTGCCCCCGGACAGCTGTCCGGCGACCGAATGGATCATCGACACTTCCAGCAGCTCCGCCGTCGACAGCGGCGGCAGGATCGACGGCAGGCGCGAGGCCAGCATCGACTTGCCGGAGCCGGGCGGACCGACGAACAGCAGGTTATGCCCTCCGGCCGCCGCCACCTCCAGCGCCCGCTTCGCGCTTTCCTGGCCCTTGATGTCGGCAAGATCGGGAACATTCGCGGCTGTTGCGCGCACGGCCGGCTCGGGGCGCGACAGGACCTGGGTGCCGCGGAAATGATTGGCGAGGGCGATCAGGCTGCGCGGGGCGAGAATATCGATATCGGACCCTGCCCAGGCGGCTTCCGGCCCGCTTTCGGCCGGGCAGATCAGGCCTTTGCCCATGGCATTGGCAGCGATGGCGGCCGGCAGGGCGCCGGCGACGGGAGCGATCGTGCCGTCGAGATTGAGTTCGCCGAGAACGGCATAGGCGGACAGCGCGTCGGCGGGAATGGCGCCCAGCGCCGCCATCAGCCCGAGCGCGATCGGAAGATCGAAATGACTGCCTTCCTTCGGCAGGTCGGCGGGCGCGAGATTGACCGTGACCTTCTTCGGCGGCAGGGCCAGGCCGGACGCATGCAGCGCGGCCTGCACGCGCTCGCGGCTTTCGGCCACCGCCTTGTCGGGCAGGCCGACGATATGCATCAGCACCTTGCCGGGCGCGATCATCACCTGCACTTCGACAGGAACGCCCTCGATACCCTGAAACGCAACCGTGCTGACGCGCGCCACCATGCTCTATCCCCTCACGCCGCAAAGCCCCTACGCCTGCCTTCCGCCACCATTTTCAGGCGAGCACGATGCCTCCGAAAGTCGTTTTGCGCCCTACGAGATCATGCTTTTGCGGATTGCAGGTTGCAATCTTGCACGGAAAAAAGAATAAAACAAGAACAATAAACGAACAAACTTACTGATGCGTGCAGCCATGCATCAGCAAGTTGTTACATAACCGAAATTGAGAACAGATCAGGCGCGCTTGGTCTCGATCGCATCCCAGAGCAGGCTGGCGATATCGGCGCCGCCGAAACGCTTGACCTCGCGGATGCCGGTCGGCGAGGTGACGTTGATCTCCGTCATATAATCGCCGATGACGTCGATGCCAACGAGCAGGAAGCCGCGCTCTTTCAGCGCCGGTCCGATGCGCTTGCAGATTTCCTGCTCGCGCGGCGTCAGCTCGGTCGCCTCGGCACGGCCGCCGACATGCATGTTGGAGCGGGCGTCATGTTCGGCCGGCACGCGGTTGATCGCGCCGACCGGCTCGCCGTCGACGAGGATGATGCGCTTGTCGCCCTTGCGCACGTCGGGCAGATATTGCTGGGCAATGAAGGGCTCGCGGAACATCTGGCCGAACATTTCCAGCAGCGAGGACAGATTGCGGTCGTCGCGGGTCGAATGGAAGACGCCGGCGCCGCCATTGCCGTAGAGCGGCTTCAGGATGATGTCGCCCATCTCCTCGCGGAAGCTGCGGATTTCGGCGGGATCGCGGGTGATCAGCGTCTTCGGCATCAGATCGGCGAATTCGGTGACGAAGATCTTTTCCGGCGAATTGCGCACCCAGGCCGGATCGTTGACGACCAGCGTCTTCGGGTGGATGCGCTCGAGCAGATGCGTCGAGGTGATATAGGCCATGTCGAAGGGCGGGTCCTGGCGCAGCAGGACGACATCCATGGTCGAGAGATCGACGCGCTCCGGCTCGTCGAGCTCGAAATGGTCGCCCTTGACGTCGCGAAGGATCATCGGCTCGACGGAGGCATAGATCTTGCCGTCGCGCATGCTCAGCCGCTCGGGCGTATAGTGAAAGAGCTTATAGCCGCGGTTCTGGGCCTCCAGGCTCATGGCAAAAGTCGAGTCGCCCGCGATGTTGATGCTCTTCACATGGTCCATCTGGACCGCAACATTCCTGATCTTCGCCATGATTTGCCCTCGCTCGAATTCGCCGACAGATGTAGGTCGGCCCGTCTTCAAACGCAACGGCTATTGATGGCGTCAAGCGGCAAGACCCTGCGCCCCGCCCTGCCGGATGAAATTGCGCAGGCGGTAGGCGATGGTCAGCGGCTTCGGGAAGGGCTTGCGGCAGAAGGCGACCTTGCGGACATAGCGGTCGACGCGCCAGGTCGCCCATGTGCCGCCGGCGAAATAGGCGACATCGCCGGGGCCGAGCAGGCGTTCGATGCCGTCCTCGGTGGTGATATGCACCTCGCCTTCGAGGATCATCACGGTTTCGTCCCAGCCGAAATGCCAGCGGAATTCGCCCGCCGTGCAATCCCAGACGGCGGTCATCGCCGCATCGTCGCGACCGCGCGAATGTTCTGCCAGACGCGCGACGGGCGCACCAGCGGTGATCCAGGCGGGCTCGATCGGCGACGGCTTCAGCTCCAGGGCGCCGGCCGCGTCCGCGACGAAATTCCGGGCCTCCGGCGAGGCCGATACGGCCGGCACGGCGCGCGCGGTAAAGGCCGCGACGCTCGCAAACATCAATTTCCAAACCATAGCAATCCCCCGATGCCATTCGAATGGGCACTTGATGGCATGAAAGGGGTAACGGCCGGGTTCAGGAAAAACCACGCATTTTAACGGCTGGGGGACTTAGGCCGCAAAACCCTCGACCGTACAGACAAGCATGTCATGGTCGGAGAGCGGCTTGCCGTCCTCGTTCAGCGAGGAGACGAGATGGCTTTCACCGATCCGCAGGCCGCGGCTCAGGAACCAGTCGAGCTTCATGGCGCGGTCGGGAAAGCGGGTGATCAGGCTGGGGCGGGTGCTCGCCTGTTCGAGCGGACCGCCATGGCGCTCGAAGCCGCGCGCCGCCGCCATGGCAAAGAGCGTGTCCGTCTCGAAATCGCCGCCGGTATGGTTGCCGGTGTTGAGGTCGCCGCCGATCAGGATCGGCAGGCCGGGGGCATAGGCCTCGACGGCATCGATCAGCCCCGCCGTCTGGCGCTCGCGATAGGCCGATGTCGCAGCGCTTTCGAGATGCACCGAAACGGCGACGAAGGGGCCGGCCTCGGTCTCGACGATGGCGCCGATGGCGCAGCGCTCGCCGACGCGCGGCTGTTCGTTGCTGTCCTTGAACCAGACGGCTTCGCCCGGCAGACGGAAGAGGAAGACGTCCTTCAGCGCGGTCGCGGCCATCAGCGCATTGCCGTGAAAACCCTTCTCGTTCACATCGTCACGGCAGAAAGAATGCTCGATTTCCGAGCCGAGGCTCAGTTCGAGGAATTCGACGCCATAGGCGTAGTTCATGCCGAGTTCACCGGCGACGATGGCCGTCGGGTCGCCTTGCTCCGTCCGGGCCATGCCCTCGTCCATTTCCGAGAGCAGGACCAGCGGCGCGCCGGTTGCCTTGAGCTTGGCGGCGGCTTCGAGCGGGAAAAGGCAGCGCTCCAGGTTCCAGGCCGCGACGGTGAAGGGGAAAGCCAGCGGCTGTTCGCTGCCGGTCGCGCCGCCGATGCGCAGCGTGTTCATGCAGGCAAGCGACGCCAGTGTTGCGGCGTGAACCTCGGGTGTCTTTTCTAGGGAAATGAAGCTTCGACGCTCTTCCTGCGAGGGGACGGCGAAGGTGGAAACGGTATCGCGGATCATGATGGAACCTGTCGAGATGGAATAATGCGCCGATGCCTTGGAGCGACGTGGCGCGGATCGTCCGGCAATAGGCGCGTTTCATGACGGCTCCGTGATACCGGCCTCAAAAAGCATCCTGAAAATGTCGGGGCCAGCGGCCGGGCAGGATGGCGACGATGTCGTAGCGCTGCGATAGCTGGGCGTAGTCCGGCTGGCGGGCCAGCCAGAGGTCGCTCGCGGCACGGATGCGTTTTTGCGCAGAAAAGGAGACGGCATCGAGCGCCTCCTGCTCGCCGCGCCGGGCCTTGACCTCGACGAAGACGGCGAGATCGCCCTTGCGGGCGATGATGTCGATTTCGCCGAGCCTGGTACGGTGCCGGATGGCGACGATGCGGTAGCCCTTGAGCAGCAGGAAAGCCGCGGCGAGATATTCCGAGACATGGCCGCGCCGCCAGGCCTTCTGCCGCTTCAGCTTTCCGCCCGTCTCACCGCTCATAGTGCCTCACTCGGACTGCGCCTTCATGTCGAGCAAGCGCTGATAGAGATCCTTGCGCGGCAGGCCGGTCAAGCGCGCAGCTTCCGCCGCAGCCTTGGCCGTGGGCATGGTTTTCGAGAGATCGCGGAGCATGGCCTCGATATCGGCCTCCGGCGTGACGCTTTCCGCCGGCGGTCCCACAAGCCAGACGATCTCGCCCTTGACGTTGTCGACCGTGTCGTAAAAGGCCGCGAGTTCGGCAAGCGTGCCGCGGCGGAACTCCTCGAAGGTCTTGGTCAGCTCGCGGCCGACGGCGCCACGGCGGTCGGCGCCGAGCACAGCGGCGGCGGCGGCAAGCGTCGCGGCGATGCGATGCGGCGATTCAAAGAAGATCAGGGTCGCGGGGACGGCCGCGAGTTCCGCCAGACGGTCACGCTTGCCCTTGTCCTTGGCGGGCAGGAAACCGGCGAAGAAGAAGGCGTCGTTCGGCAGGCCGGAACCAACGAGGGCCGCCAGCGGTGCCGAAGCGCCGGGAATGGGCACGACGCGGTATCCGGCCTCGATCGCCTGCTGTGCCAGCCGATAGCCGGGATCGGAGACCAGCGGCGTGCCGGCATCGGAGACCAGCGCCACGGAGCGGCCAGCTTCCAACGCCTGCAGCAGCCGCGGCCCGGCCTCGTCGGCATTGTGCTCATGATAGGCGAAAGGCTTGTTCTGGATACCGTAGCGGTCGAGCAGGACGCGGGTGACGCGCGTATCCTCGCAGGCGAGCACATCGGCGCCCGCCAGGGTTTCCAGCGCCCTGAGCGTGATATCGCCGAGATTGCCGATCGGGGTCGCGACAAGATAGAGCGCCGGCTCGAGGGGACGGGCGGGAACCGCGTTGTTGTGCAGGCGGAAACTGCGCGTTCCGCCGCCTGGATTGTCTTCGTTCATGCCGGTCCTGAATTCACCTGGGATTTCACCGCCTTTATGGGCGAGGCGCGGTCTCACGGCAAGAGCGCAGCAAATCCTGTGAGCTTTGCCCTGCAAATGCTGAATTGACGCGCGGCAAGTCCCGATGCCTCTTGCATTCGCATGCTGAGTTCTGTCATTTTGCCCGTCCCATCTTCCGGGCGGCCCTTTCAGGCCCGGTCCGGAACCATATCCCTCGGGCACTCCGGGATACCTCGGGCACTCCGGGTCGCTCGGGCAGTCACGGTCGAAAGCGGTAGCATCATGCGTATTACAATTGAGCGGTCGAACCTCCTGAAATCGCTGAACCACGTGCATCGCGTGGTCGAGCGTCGCAACACGATCCCGATCCTGTCCAACGTGTTGCTGAAAGCCGAAGGCGCGAGCCTCGACATGAAGGCGACCGACCTCGACCTCGAAATCACCGAGGCGACGCCCGCCAATGTCGAGCAGGCTGGCGCCACCACCGTTCCGGCACACCTGCTCTACGACATCGTGCGCAAGCTGCCCGACGGCTCGGAAGTGCTGCTCGCCACCAATGCCGACGGCAGCTCGATGACGGTCGCCTCCGGGCGCTCGAAATTCTCGCTGCAATGCCTGCCGGAATCCGATTTCCCGGATCTCACCGCCGGCAGCTTCAGCCATTCCTTCAAGCTGAAGGCATCGGACCTGAAGATGCTGATCGACCGGACGCAGTTCGCGATCTCCACCGAAGAGACCCGCTACTATCTGAACGGCATCTTCTTCCACACGATCGAAAGCGACGGCGACCTGAAACTCAGGGCCGTCGCCACCGACGGCCATCGCCTCGCCCGCGCCGATGTCAGCGCCCCCTCGGGTTCCGAAGGCATGCCGGGCATCATCATCCCGCGCAAGACGGTCGGCGAGTTGCAGAAGCTGGTCGACAGCCCCGACGTCATCGTCACCGTCGAAGTGTCGGACGCGAAGATCCGCCTGACGATCGGCTCGATCGTCATGACGTCGAAGCTGATCGACGGCACCTTCCCGGATTACCAGCGCGTCATTCCCACGAACAACGACAAGGAAATGCGGGTCGATTGCCAGACCTTCGCCCAGGCCGTCGACCGCGTCTCGACCATCTCGTCGGAGCGCGGCCGCGCCGTGAAGCTGGCGCTGTCGGATAGCCAGCTACTGCTGACGGTCAACAACCCGGATTCGGGAAGCGCTACCGAAGAAGTCGCCGTCGGCTACGAGATGGACCCGATGGAAATCGGCTTCAACGCCAAATATCTGCTCGACATCACCGCCCAGCTTTCCGGCGACGCGGCGATCTTCCTGCTGGCCGATGCCGGCTCGCCGACGCTCATCCGCGACACGGCCGGCGACGACGCCCTCTATGTTCTGATGCCGATGCGCGTCTGACGAAACCAAAGCGTCCTTTCCCGCGTTTCCATGGGCACGGGAAAGGACGCTTTTATTTTAACGCGCGTTGATTGCGACATTTTCTTTTGTTATTGCGTCACAGCATTGCAAGATTAGAAACAAGCAATATGTAAGTCGTAGCTGTAAGAATTGGTGGGGGGAGAGCATGGCGCTACGTCTCAAGGAACGGCTGGGCAAGAAATTCGACGAGGAAATCCGTTTCTTCAAGGGCATGATGCAGGGGCCGAAGACGGTCGGCTCCATCGTTCCGACATCCTCGATCACAGCCCGCAAGATGGCGAGCGTCGTCAATCCTCAGTCCGGCCTGCCGATCCTGGAGCTCGGTCCCGGAACCGGTGCCATCACCAAGGCGATCCTGGCGCGCGGCGTCGAACCGCAAAATCTCGTCGCCGTCGAATATTCCACCGACTTCTACAATCATCTCGTCCGGCTCTATCCGGGCGTCCATTTCATCAACGGCGACGCCTTCGACCTCGACAAGACGCTGGGCGTGCTGCGCGGCCAGACCTTCGATTCCGTCGTGTCGGGCATTCCGCTGCTGAACTTCCCGATGAAGGCGCGCGTGGCGCTGCTCGAAAGCCTGCTGGACCGCATGCCGGCCGGCCGGCCGGTGGTGCAGATTTCCTACGGTCCGGTTTCGCCGATCATCGCCCGGCCGGATCGCTATCATATCCAGCATTTCGACTTCATCGTCCGCAATATCCCGCCGGCGCAGCTCTGGGTCTATCGGCGCGGCTGATACCCGCCGAGACGAGCCATATAGCCGCCATGCTTCGGCTGGACATATTCCTGATCCGAAACTGTTCATCATGGGATCATGCCGACGATGTTCGCTCTTTATATTACTCATCCGCAAGTCCGCATCGATCCCGCCATTCCCGTTCCGGAATGGGGCCTCTCCGATATCGGGGCGGCGCGCGCCGCCCTTGCCGCGACGCGGCCCTGGGCCAGTCAGCTCGGCCTGATCATTTCCAGCGCCGAGCGCAAGGCGATCGAGACTGCCGAGGCCCTGGCGACGGCAAGCAGCAGCGCCGTCGAGATCATCCAGGCCACCCATGAGAACGACCGCAGCGCCACCGGCTTTCTCGCCCCGCCGGACTTCGAAAAGGCGGCGGACTGGTTTTTCGCCCATCCGCACGAGAGCTTCAAAGGCTGGGAGCGCGCAGTCGACGCGCAGTCGCGGATCGTCTCGCAGGTGGAAGCGGTTCTGTCGCAGCATGACCCTCGCGTGCCCATCGCCTTTGTCGGCCATGGCGGCGTCGGCACGCTGCTGAAATGCCATCTTGAGGGCAAGCCGATCGCGCGCCAGGGCGACCAGCCGCCGGGCGGCGGCAATCTTTTCGCATTCGATCTTGCGAAGCGCGCCGTCTCATGCGACTGGACGCCTATGGAAAATTGGCAGGGATGGGCTTGAGATGACCGCGCGCGACCGCTTGATCGTTGGACTGGATGTTCCAAACCTTCAGGAGGCCGAAAAGGTCGTCAGCATTCTCGGCGATGATATTCTCTTCTACAAGATCGGTTATCAGCTCGCCTTTGCCGGCGGGCTGGAATTCGCCCGCGACCTTGCCAGGGACGGCAAGAAGATCTTCCTCGACATGAAGCTGCTCGATATCGACAACACCGTCGCCTCCGGCGTCGAGAACATCGTCAAGATGGGCATGTCGATGCTGACGCTGCACGCCTATCCCAAGGCGATGAAGGCGGCCGTGGCCGCCGCCAAGGGCTCCGATCTCTGCCTGCTCGGCGTCACCGTGCTCACCTCTATGGATGAGGAAGACCTGATTGCGGCCGGATACGAATATGATCCGCATACGCTGGTGCTGAGGCGCGCCGAACAGGCGCATCTCGCCGGCATGGGCGGTATCGTCTGCTCGGCCGAGGAAGCCTCGGCCGTGCGCAAGATCATCGGTCCCGACATGGCGCTGGTCACCCCCGGCATCCGCCCGGCGGGCAGCGACAAGGGCGACCAGAAGCGCGTGATGACGCCGGCCGACGCCATCAAGGCCGGATCGAGCCATCTCGTGGTGGCACGGCCGATCGTCAAGGCCGCCGATCCGCGGGAAGCCGCTCGCGCCATTCTCGCGGAAATGGACGCCGCGCTCTAAACGACGACAGCAAACAGGGAGGCAAGCATGGCAAAGGGATATTGGATCGCACGCGTCGATGTTCGCGATCCCGAGCGCTACAAGGATTATGTTGCCGCCGCCAAGCCGGCCTTCGAGCGCTACGGCGCCGTTTTCCTTGCCCGCGGCGGTGCTTTCACGCCGCTGGAGGGCCAGGCCCGCGGCCGCAACGTCGTCATCGAATTCCCGTCGCTGCAGCATGCGGTGGATTGCTACAACTCGCCGGAATACCAGATCGCCGCCAAAATCCGCCAGGAAGTGGCCGATGTGGAAATGGTGGTCGTCGAAGGGGTTTGAACCCTTTGAAAATGCGACGCTGCGATGCAGCGCGATAGCACTTCACCTCGGCTCGCGGATCGGCTAAGACGAAACCAGATCAGCCCTACCAAGCCTTTCGAGGAACCTGCCATGACCCTGTCCAACCTTCCCCCGCTCGTGACCGTGTTCGGAGGATCGGGCTTCATCGGCCGGCATGTCGTGCGCGCGCTCGCCAAGCGCGGCTACCGCATCCGCGTCGCCGTGCGCCGTCCCGATCTTGCCGGCTACCTGCAGCCGCTCGGCAATCTCGGCCAGATCTCGATCGTTCAGGCCAACCTGCGCTACCGCAACTCCATCGACCGTGCCGTCGAAGGCGCCCAGCATGTGGTCAACTGCGTCGGCATTCTTTCGGAGAGCGGCCGCAACACCTTTGACGCCGTGCAGGAATTCGGCGCCAAGGCCGTGGCGGAAGCAGCCCGCGGCGTCGGCGCCTCGCTGACGCATATCTCGGCTCTCGGCGCCAATGCCAGCTCCCCCTCGGCCTATGCCCGCACCAAGGCGCGCGCCGAAAGCGCCATCCTGTCCGTCAGGCCGGACGCCGTCATTCTGCGGCCGTCGATCGTCTTCGGACAGGAAGACGGCTTCTTCAACAAGTTCGCCGACATGTCGCGCACGGCCCCCTTCCTGCCGCTGATCGGCGGCGGCAAGACGAAGTTCCAGCCGGTTTATGTCGAGGACGTCGCCGAAGCGGTCGCCCGTGGCGTCGATGGCAAGCTGAAGGCCGGCACGATCTACGAACTCGGCGGTCCGGAAGTGCTGTCCTTCCGCGAATGTCTGGAGACCACGCTTGCCGTCATCAACCGCAAGAAGCCGCTCGTCTCCCTCCCCTTCAGCCTGGCCTCGGTGATCGGCTCCCTCGCTTCGCTGGTGCCGCTGATCACGCCACCGATCACCTCCGATCAGGTCACGTTGCTGAAGAGCGACAATGTCGTCTCCAAGGAAGCCGAAGCCGAGGGACGGACGCTGAAAGGCATCGGCATGCTGCCGACGCTGCTCATCTCGGTACTGCCGTCCTATCTGGTGCGCTATCGTCCGCAGGGCCAGTTCACTGGCTCCGGCAAGGCTGCCTGACGTTTTGAACGTTCGGAAAATTCAAGCGCCGCCTGGCTCCGCCCAGGCGGCGTTTTCGTTTTCGCCGGCCACACTTCCGCCTTGAAAACGCGACCTTGCCCGCCCTCATTCACAGCCTGGCGTTGCCGAAAAGACGCACCGCGAAAATAGTAGCATTAACGTCAAATTTAACATGAAGATTTATTGCTATTGGTCACGTCACTGACTAACACAACCGCGCGTCCGGGACTCGCCGAAAGAGCCCTTTCGAGACGCGCTCTACTTCTGCGGAAAGGCATTCTTCGATGGGCAAGTCTATCGCGCTTTTGTTTGCGTGCGCGGCACTGGTGATTCTCGCTGGCTCGTTCATGGCCCGCGGCAGCATCGCTTCGGTCAAGGGTGAATGCACGCCTACCTATGGCGTCGACCCCTGCACCACGGGCTCCATCACCCCGTCATCCTCGAACTGATCGAGCATGAAAAAGGCCGGTGAAAACCGGCCTCAATTGTTTTCAGCTTTTGACGCGAGTAGCGCGGCTCAACCGACGGTATAAAGGCCGATCAGGCCGAGTATGCCGACGCCGATGCGCCACCAGGCGAAGGGCGCGTAGCCGCGGCGCGAGACGAAGTCGAGCAAGGCGCGGACCACGAACAGCGCCGTGATGAAGGCGGCGACAAAACCGATGACGATCAGCAGGCCCTGATCCATGCTGAGATCGTGACGGCTCTTCCACAGATCCAGCGTGAAGGCGCCGACCATTGTGGGCATGGCGAGGAAGAAGGAAAACTCGGCCGCCGAACGCTTGTCCGCGCCGAGCAGCAGGGCGCCGACGATGGTCGAGCCGGAGCGCGAGGTGCCGGGGATCATGGCCAGGCACTGGAAGAAGCCTATCTTGATCGCCATCGGCCAGGAGAAGTCATAGGCGCTGGTATATCTCGGCTTGAACTCGATCCTGTCGATGACGAGCAGGACGATGCCGCCGAGGATCAGCGAGATACAGATGATGGCTGGCGTTTCGAACAGCACACCCTTGATGAAATCATGCGCGAGTGCGCCGATGACCGCGGCCGGCAGGAAGCCGAAGAGAACGGCCAGCACGAAATGCCGCGCCTTGACGCTGACCGGCAAGGCCTTGGCAATCTGGACGAGGCGATTGAAATAGACGAGCAGGATGGCGAGAATCGCGCCGAGCTGGATAAGAACCTCAAAGGTGCCCGCGGATTTAAACCCGAGAAAATGTCCGATCAATATCAAATGACCCGTGGAGGAAACGGGAATAAACTCCGTGAGGCCCTCCACGAGGCCCAAAACCAGCGCGATAATAATTTGTTCAGCCATATTGTGTCCTTTGTCAAACGGCGGGGCGGCCCGATTCGCTTGTGTTAACTAGGCCAAGCTCCTATAGCTTCAACCGATGACGCATGACTAGGGTCGCAAAGTGGCGAACCCGAAACGCCTCCAAGCAACATTCATTAAAGCCAGAGTACCAATGCCGACGCTGTACCATCACTCCATGTCATCCCCATCACGGTTCGTCCGTCTGATCCTGACCGAATACGGCTATCAGACGGAGCTGATCGAGGAACAAACATGGGAAAAGCGGCGCGACTTCCTGGCGCTCAATCCGGCCGGCACCCTGCCTGTCTATGTGGATGACAGCATGCGGGCCCTGTGCGGCGCGACGGTGATCTCCGAATATCTCGACGAGACGCATGGCGTGCTCAAGCGCGATCGCCGGCTCCTGGCGGAAGATCCCTTCCAGCGCGCCGAAATCCGCCGGCTGACGGAATGGTTCATGCAGAAGATGGAACAGGACGTCACGCGGCCGCTGACGCGCGAACGGGTGCTCAAGCTGCAGATGACGGCCGACCAGGGCGGCGGAGCACCCGATTCCAAGGTGATGCGCATGGCGCGCGGCAATATCCGCCAGCACATGAAATATCTCTCCTGGCTCGCCGGCTCCCGGCAATGGCTCGCCGGCGACCGGCTAAGCTACGCGGACCTTGCGGCGGCAGCCTCCATCTCCGTCCTCGATTATCTCGGCGAGATCGACTGGGCGGAATCGCCCGTTGCCAAGGAATGGTATCAGCGGCTGAAATCGCGCCCGTCCTTCCGTCCGATCCTGGCGGAGCGTGTGCGCGGCGTCACGCCGGTCTCGCATTACGCCGATCTGGATTTCTGACGAGGGCTCGATATGCCCGAAGACCGAAAAGCGGAAAAAGAAAGCAGGCGGCGGCAGACGCTCACCGCCTTTCTTCGCGACGAGGCGCGGGCGCAGGGCTTCGATCTCTGCCGCATCACCCGGCCGGACGCCATTCCGCAAGCCGGCATCAGGCTCAGCGAGTTCGTGGAACAGGGCTACCACGGCACCATGGCGTGGATGGAAGAGACCCGTGAACGCCGCGCCGACCCGCGCGTCCTTTGGGGCGAGGTGCGTTCCATCGCCGTCTTCGGCCTGAACTACGGAGCGGACGAGGATCCACGCGGCATTCTGGAAAAGCCCGACAAGGCGGCCATCTCCGTCTATGCCCGCAACCGCGACTATCACGACATTATCAAAGGCCGGTTGAAGGAGATCGCCACCCGTTTTGCGGCGCGCTCGAAAGAGGACGTCAAGGTCTTCGTCGATACCGCGCCCGTGATGGAAAAACCGCTGGCGGCCGCCGCCGGCCTCGGCTGGCAGGGCAAGCACACCAATCTCGTCAGCCGCACGCATGGCTCATGGCTGTTTCTCGGCTCGATGTTCACCACCGCCGATCTCGAACCGGACGAGCCCGAGATCGACCATTGCGGCTCCTGCCGCGCCTGCCTCGACGCCTGTCCGACGGCCGCCTTTCCGGCGCCCTATCAGATCGACGCGCGCCGCTGCATCTCCTATCTCACCATCGAGCACAAGGGGCCGATCGATCCGCTGCTCCGGCCGCTGATCGGCAATCGCATCTATGGCTGCGACGACTGTCTCGCCGCCTGTCCCTGGAACAAATTCGCCAGCGCCGCCTCGGAGATGAAGCTTGTCGCCCGCGACGATCTCAAGGAACCATCGATCGCCTTTCTGCTCGATCTCGACGATGCCGCGTTTCGTGCCTTCTTCAGCGGATCGCCGGTCAAGCGCATCGGCCGTGACCGCTTCATCCGCAATGTGCTGATCGCCGCCGGCAATTCCGGTGATCGCGCCTTTATTCCGGCCTGTCGGCGGCTCGCCGGCGACGCCTCGCCCGTCGTGCGCGGCATGGCGGTCTGGGCGCTGTCGCGGCTGATGACGGCTGGCGAGTTCCGCGTTTTTGCGGCAGAAAGAACCGAGGAGCCGGACGAGGATGTCCGGGCCGAATGGAAACTGGCGGGAGTGGCGTGATGCATGTGATGATTTTCGGCTGCGGCTATTCGGGAACGGCCATCGCCAAGGCCTTTGCCGGCTCCGGCATCCGCGTATCCGGCACGACCCGCTCGGCCGACAAGGCGGAGCTTCTGGCCGGCCAAGGCGTGGAAGCTTTCGTCTTCGACGGCGAGGCGCTCGATCCGGCGCTGGCCGAAGCGATGAAATCCGCCACACATCTCGTGCAGTCGATCGCGCCCGGCAAATCGGGCGATCCGCTGCTCAAGCTGGCGCAGCTCGATCTGCGCGCCCTGATGCCGAAGCTCGAATGGGTCTGCTATCTCTCGACCGTCGGCGTCTATGGCGATCACAAGGGTGCGTGGGTGAGCGAGCAGACGTCGCTGCACCCGGTTTCCGAACGCTCCGTCGAACGCGTCGAGGCGGAGGACGGCTGGCTGCGCCTCGGCATCCGGCTTGGCATCCCGGTCGCGGTGCTCCGGCTTGCCGGCATTTATGGCCCCGGCCGCAACGCCTTCTGCAATCTGGAAAAGGGCACCGCCCGGCGGCTGATCAAGGCCAACCAGGTTTTCAACCGCATCCGCGTCGAGGATATCGGCGCCTGCGCCAAGTTCCTGTCCGACCGCAGCCTCGGCGGTATCTATAATGTCACGGATGACGAGCCGAACGCGCCGCAGGATATCATCGTCGAGGCCGCCCGCCTGATGGGCGTCGAGCCGCCGCCGGAACAGCCCTTCGAAACGGCGGAACTGACGCCGATGACGCGTTCCTTCTACGGCGAGAACAAGCGGGTTTCGAACGCGAAACTGCGCTCCCTCGGCTTCCTCTTCCGCTATCCGGACTATCGCATGTCGCTAGCCGAACTCTGGACATCGGGCCGCTGGCGGGGCTGAAAACGCCGCGATTACGAACCCCAATTTCGCATGAAAATTCCTACTAAGGTAGGCAGCCTAGTTCAATTTGCTCCATATTTATGGTTAACGATCTCTAAAATTGCACAAATGCGGCAGCAATTAAGGCAAAGCCGGAAAATTATTTTTTCAAATTTTGTGATCTCCGGCGCAGCATTGGAAGTGCGAGAAAATTTATTCAGTTTTTAACTGATTCCATTAGGTTTTTTCCAAGAATTGCGCTTTTGGACTCCCGGTCATCTTCGCATTTCAATATCACAAATGTTACAGTCTGTAACATTCCGTGATTTTCAGAGGCACTTTTTCGCCATTTTTGGCCCGATTTAAGCCCCCGCCGCCTGTTGGGCGCAAGTTCAATTGCTTGAGGGAAAATCGGTTTGAAGAAAATCAAACGTGCTATTGCGATCGCCGCGACTATATCCGCCTCTTTTGCTATTCTTTCTACGAATGCATTTGCAGCAACGGGATGCGGGGGCGCATCATGGTACGGCGGAACCACCAAGACTGCTTCCGGGGAACGGATGAGTTCCTCTCGTCTTACTGCCGCTCATCGCTCGCTTGCCTTCGGCACCCGTCTGAAGGTCACCAACCGTCACAATGGCCGCAGCGTCGTCGTCCGCATCAATGATCGCGGACCTTTCATCAAGGGACGCGTCCTCGATCTTTCCCGTGCAGCCGCACAGGACATCGGCATGGTTTCCTCCGGCACGGCCAAGGTCTGCTACGAGATCGTCGCCTCCAAATAATATGCGGATCGGCCGGGAAAGACCCGGCATATCGGCGTAACGCTTGCTCTCTCCGTCAATCGCGGCTACCACGCGGTTGAGACGTCTCAATAATCCGCCGCCATGTGCTTTCTTCGCGCGGATTGATGAGCTGTCAGCAAGATCATGATCAGGCGCATCGGCCTTTCCGGCGATCCACGGTGATTTTCGGGGCCACGCGCAAGCAGGAGAGCAGTAATGCGTTTGGGCGGCCGGCTGCAGGGGGCCATCGAAGTTCTTGCCGATATCGAAGCGCGCAAGCGACCGGTGGCCGATGCCCTGAAGGATTGGGGCCTTGCCCACCGCTTTGCCGGTTCCGGCGACCGCGCCGCGATCGGCAACATCGTCTACGACGCCCTGCGCATGCGGCTGTCGCATGCCTGGCTGATGGACCACGACAGCCCCTCGGCGCTCGCGCATGCCGTTCTCTTTCGCCAATGGGGCCTGACGCCCGAAGCGCTGGCCGCCGAACTCGACGGCGACAAATTCGCGCCCGCACCGCCGAGCGCCGAGACACTGGCCTCCTTCGCCGCCCGCAAGCTCGATGACGCACCTCGCCATATCCAGGGCGACGTTCCCGAATGGGTCGAACCCTCCTTCCAACAGGCTTTCGGCGACGGCTGGCTGGCCGAGGCGCAGGCGCTCGCCGAGCGGCCGACGCTGGACCTGCGCGCCAACGCGCTGAAGGCGAACCGCGACAAGGCGGTCAAGGCGCTGGAACGCGCCGGAGCCCAGCCCTCGAAGATCGCCCGCTACGGCATGCGCATTCCCGCCGGCGAAGGCGCCTCGCGCCTGCCCAACGTCACCGCCGAGCTTTCCTTCCAGAAAGGCTGGTTCGAGGTTCAGGACGAAGGATCGCAGATCGTCGCCGATCTCGTCCTGCCCGAGGAAGGCGACCAGGTGCTCGACTATTGCGCCGGCGGTGGCGGCAAGACGCTCGCCATGTCGGCAGCCATGCACAATAAGGGCCAGGTCCACGCCTACGACAGCGATCGGCGGCGGCTGGCGCCGATCATCGAGCGCCTGAGGCGCGCCGGCACGCGCAATGTCCAGGTCCATGACGAACGAAACGACCTGCTGGCCCTGCGCGGCAAATTCGACAAGGTGCTGGTCGACGCGCCCTGCACCGGCACGGGCACATGGCGGCGCCGCCCCGACACGAAATGGCGCCTCACCCAGAAGAATCTCGACGAGCGTACCAGCCAGCAGCAGGAAGCCTTGGCCCAGGCCAGCGAATTCGTCCGCCCCGGCGGCGCGCTCCTTTACGTCACATGCTCGGTGCTGCCGGAAGAAAACGAGGCCCAGGTCAACCGTTTCGCGGCCAACAATCCCGACTTCGAAGTCATCGAAGCGCTGAGCGCCTGGGACAAGCTGTTCGGCCACGACGCCGCCAAGCCGCGATCCTCTGATGGCAAGACCATTACGCTGACGCCGGCATCGACGGACACCGACGGCTTCTTCTTCTGCCGGCTACAGCGCAAGGGCTAGGGCAACCTCGCCCGCCGGCCCGCACTCACCTGTGCTTTCACGCAAAGACATCATCGATGTGCGGTGACGATCCTCAATGCCCTCCCTTAGAAAATCGTCATAAACTAGAGCGTTTGACACCAGTTTATTTTTAATACATGACAGCAAGCGCCAAGTTTTAGGCGGTGCCCCAGCCGTCACAGGAGAGGAACATGAAACTGAACATCCATTTCGGCGCCGCCCTGGCGCTGGCCGTCGCCACATCCGCCCTGCCGGCGCTCGCCAAGGCTCCCGAGCCGGCGGCGATCATCAAGCACTATGCCGAAGTCGCGCATGCCAAATACGAGGACTCGCTGATCACGGCCAAGGCGCTGGACAAGGCCATCGACGCCCTCCTCGCCAATCCCAGCGACAAGACGCTGAAGGCCGCCCAGGCCGCCTGGATCAAGGCTCGCGTTCCCTATCAGCAGTCGGAAGTCTACCGTTTCGGCAACCCGATCGTCGATGACTGGGAAGGCAAGGTGAACTCCTGGCCGCTCGACGAAGGCCTGATCGACTATGTCGACGCCTCCTACGGCACCGAAAGCGACGAGAATTCGCTCTATGTCGCCAATGTCATCGCCAACAAGACGATCAAGATCAACGGCAAGGATGTCGACGCCTCGCATCTGACGCCGGAATTCCTCTCCGGCACGCTGCATCAGGCCGGCGGCGTCGAAGCCAATGTCGCGACCGGCTATCACGCCATCGAATTTCTGCTCTGGGGTCAGGATCTGCACGGCACCGGTCCCGGCGCCGGCGAACGCCCGGCCACGGACTACGATCTCAAGAATTGCACGCACGGCAATTGCGACCGCCGCGCCGAATATCTGAAGTCGGCCTCGACGCTGCTGGTTTCCGATCTTCAGGAAATGACCGAGAAGTGGACGCCGGAGGGCGAGGCCACCAAGCATGTCGAAGCCGATCCGAAGGCCGGCCTCGCCGCCATCCTGACCGGCATGGGCTCGCTCTCCTACGGCGAACTTGCCGGCGAGCGCATGAAGCTCGGCCTGCTGCTGCACGATCCCGAAGAAGAGCATGATTGCTTCTCGGACAACACCTACAACTCGCATAACAACGACGCCATCGGCATCGCTGCCGCCTATAACGGTACCTATACGCGCATCGACGGCAAGAAGCTGAAGGGCCCGTCGCTGCACGACCTGGTCGCCGCCAAGGACAAGGCGCTCGACAAGGAGATGGAAGGCAAGCTCAAGGCGACGCTCGACGCCATGAAGGCCATGGTCCACCGCGGCGAGACGGTCGAGAAATACGACCAGATGATCGCCGAGGGCAACACCGTTGGCAACGCCACCGTCCAGAAGGCGATCGACGGCCTGCTCGACCAGACGAAGAGCATCCAGCGCGTCGTCGCCGCCCTCGATCTCGGCACCATCAAGCTTGAAGGTTCGGACAGCCTGGATAATCCTAACGCCGTCTTCAAGAAGTAACGAAGGAGGGCGGCCGCACCCATCCCGGGTTCTGCCGCCCTGACCCCCATGATCCGTATGCCGGCTCATCGCGCCCTGCTGCCCGCCCTCGCCGCGGGCTTTGTGGTTTTTGCCGTCACCCTGGCGGCCGCCGATGTCCTGAACTTTCCCAACATCCGCAACGATCTGACGCCGGAGCAATCGAAGCGCGTCGCCGATGTCGTCAGGCCGACCGCGGATTTCTCCAAGGCCGAGCCCTATGAGGCGATGCAGAGCGGCGCGACCACGACGGTCGCCCCCGTCAATCGCACCATCTTCTCCCAGCCCTCGGCCAATCTCGGCCTGGAGCGCGAACAGAATTTCCACCTCGGCAACGCGCTTTTCCGCAAGCTCTGGGTCTCCGCCCCCTCCTCCACCCAGGCCTCCGACGGGCTGGGACCGCTGTTCAACGCCCGCTCCTGCGAAAGCTGTCATATCCGCGACGGCCGCGGCCATCCGCTCGAGACCGCGGGAGGTCCGGCCACCTCCATGGTCTTGAGGCTCGCCCGGCCGGCAGTCACGCCGGAAGAGGAACAGGCGCTCAAGGATTTCAAGGTGATCAATTTTCCGGACCCGACCTATGGGGTGCAGTTGCAGGATCTGGCCGTGCCCGGCCTTGCCGCCGAGGGCAAGGTGACTGTCACCTATAGCGACGAGAGTATCGCGCTTGCGGGCGGTGAAACCGTCACGCTGCGCAAGCCGCATTATGCCGTGGCCGATCTCGCCTATGGTCCGCTCGGCGAGACGACCACGCTTTCACCGCGTGTCGCGCCGCCAATGATCGGCCTCGGCCTGGTCGAAGCCATTCCTGAGGCCGATATCCTCGCCCATGCCGACCCCGACGACAGGGACGGCGACGGCATTCGCGGCCGTGCCGCCATCGTCCGCGACCATCGCACCGGCCAGCTCGCGCTTGGCCGCTTCGGCTGGAAGGCGCAGAATGCGACCGTGCGCGATCAGGTGGCCGCCGCCTTTTCCGCCGATATCGGCATTTCCACGCCCGACCGCCCGGACGCCCATGGCGATTGCACGGCCAGGGAAGCGCGCTGTCTCGCCATGCCGACCGGCGTGCAGAAACGCCTCGGCGATACGGAAGCGCCGGACCCGATCCTCGATCTCGTCACCTTCTATTCCGAAAACCTTGCCGTACCCGCCCGCCGCAAGGCGAGCTTCCCGGATGTGCTGCACGGTAAGGAGATGTTCTATCGAACCGGCTGTGCTGCCTGTCATACGCCGAAATTCGTCACCCGGGACGACCTCAAGGATGGCGACGGCAAGGAGGCTCCCCAGGCCTTCCAACTGATCTGGCCCTATTCCGATTTCCTGCTGCACGACATGGGTGACGGTCTCTCCGACGGCCAGCCAGTGGGTGTGGCATCCGGCCGCGATTGGCGGACGCCACCGCTCTGGGGTATAGGCCTGACGCAAACGGTGAGCGGCCGGCAGGCCTATCTGCACGATGGCCGCGCCCGCACGCTGACCGAAGCCATCCTCTGGCATGGAGGAGAGGCCGAAAGAGCCCGCACCGCATTCGCGAACCTGCCGCAGGGCGACAGGCAAGCGCTGATCAACTTTCTGGAGTCCCTCTGATGCGTCCCTGGACATTCCTTGCCAAGCCTCTCGCCGCCGGCCTTTTTCTCGGCCTCCTATCGCTTCCCGCCAGTGCGCAGGAGGCGATGGCCAATGGCGCGGGCCTGAACGAAGCAGCGGTGCCGGGTGTCCTGCAGAAGGCGGTCGACGACGTCATCCGTCCCGGCTACCGGGCGATGCATGAGAGTGCCTCGAAGCTCACCACTGCGATGAAGGCGCTCTGCGCCGATCCTTCCGCCGCGAGCCTTTCCGCCGCGCACGCCGCCTTCGGCGACACGATCAAGAGCTGGTCGCGCATCGAGATCGTGCAGACCGGACCGATCATCGAGAAGAACCGCTTCGAGCACATCCTGTTCTATCCCGATCGCAAGGGCGTCGGCCTGAAGCAGGTGCAGGCACTGATCGCCAAGGCAGACGAGCACGACACCACCGTCGAGGCCGTCGCCGGCAAGAGCGTGGCGCTGATGAGCCTGACGGCGCTCGAATATGTGCTCTACGGCAACGGCTCGGATGTCCTCAATTCGCAGAAGCAGAGCTTCCGCTGCCGCTATGGCGCCGCCATTGCCGGCAATATCGAGGCCACCGCCAAGGACATCGCCGACGAATGGGACGATCCAAACGGCGTGCAGAAATCCTGGAAGAACCCCGGCAAGGACAGCGAGGAGTTCATGGACGATAAGGAAGCGGTGACGGCGCTGCTCGGCATCCTCGTGCATGGTGCCGGCAATGTGCGCGACCAGCGGCTGGAAACCTTCTACAAGGGCGATCCGACCGCGGCGCGGCCGAAGATGGCGATCTACTGGCGCTCCGGCAACACCTGGACCTCGCTCACCGGCAATCTCGAAGGGCTGAAGACGCTCTGGCAAAAGGCCGGGATGGCCGACCTCCTGCCCGCCGACAAGCGTGACATGGCCGGCAAGATCGACGCGCTCCTCGACAGGCTGATCGCCACCGCGCCGACGATCAATCCCGATATCGAGGCGGCGATCGCCAGCGACGCCGACCGGGCCAAGATCGACATGCTGCTTGCCGAGACCCGCGACCTCACCACCGGCTTCAGCGACAATTACGGCGGCGCCATCGGGCTTTCCGCCGGCTTCTCCTTCGCCGACGGAGACTGACGACCATGCGCAGCGCGCTGATCGACCGCAGAGCCTTCGTCAAGGCCGCCGGGCTGACCTTCCTGACGGCCCTGAAGCCGGGCGCCCTGATGGCGCTTGAGCGGGCCGATGCTGTCTATGCGTCCGGCTTTCGCGCCCCCGACGGCACCTTCGCGGTGGCGACCGTCACCGAGCGCGGTGAGATCGTCGACCGGGTGGCGCTGCCGGCGCGCGCCCATGGCATGGCTTTTTCGAAGGCGACCGGCAAGACCGTCGCCTTCGCCCGCCGGCCCGGCACCTACGCGATGATCTTCGACCCCTGGAACAGGGGCGAGCCGATCGTCATCACCGCGCGCGAGGGCCGGCACTTCTACGGCCACGGCACGTTCTCGCCGGACGGCACGCTGCTCTATGCCAGCGAGAACGATTTCGACGCCAACAGGGGCATGATCGGCATCTACGACGCCCGCAACCGCTTTGCCCGCATCGGAGAATACGAGACCTACGGCACCGGGCCGCACGACATGACCGTCTCCGACGACGGCCGGCTGCTGATCGTCGCCAATGGCGGCATCGAGACCCATCCGGATTTCGGCCGCACCAAGCTCAATCTCGACCATATGCAGCCGTCGCTGACGCTGATCGACGCGGCCAGCGGCCGGCTGATCGAAAAGCACGCCCTGCCGCCGCAATACGCCCAGGTCTCCACCCGCCACGTCGATATCGATGCCGCCGGCCGCATCTGGTTCGCCTGCCAGTATGAGGGGCACCGCAACGACCTGCCGCCGCTCGTCGGCCATTTCGCCCAGGGCGAGGATCTGACCTTCATCTCGCTGCCCGACGACACCACCCGCGCGCTCGGCAATTATGTCGGCGCCATCGCCGTCAACCGCGCCGACAATCTCGTCGGCGTGACGTCGCCGGTGGGCGGAACATCCGTGACGCTGGATGCCAGGACCGGAAAGGTGCTGAAGGTCGAAAGCGTTGCGGATGCCGCCGGCATCGCCGCGGCTACGCATGGGTTCGCGGTATCGTCCTATCGCGGGGAGTTTCTGGGGCGGCACAGCGATGTCGCCTGGGACCAGCATATCGTGCGGATCGGGCAGCCCGCGACTTTGCGGGGGTGAGGTGTTTACTGGGCCGCCCTCGTCCTTCGAGGGCGGATGTGGGCCTCACCCCTCCTCACCATCGCCTGGCGAACTCCGCCTGCTCCGCGCCGATCGCCGCGGCGGCCGCCTTGGCGGATGTCCGCAGCCAGTCCGCCGGCCGCTTGTCGAGATCGGCCAGAACCGGCGGGATGCGCGCGACGTCGCCCGCATGGCAATTGGCGATCTCGAAGCCCATCAGGTCGAGCATATCCGGCGACAGCAGGATCTGCGCATCGCCCGCCACCTCGATCTTGCGGCTGTTGGGCGACAGGCGCCGGACCAGCAGATTGCCGGTAACATGATAGCGCGGATCGGGCGACCGGGTCGGTCCGGCGGCGATGACGCCCGTGTGGATCGCCGTGTCGGACGGATCATGCCAAAGCGACCAGGCGGATTGGGCAAGCGCCTTGACTTCGCGCAACACCGGGCCGCCACGCCATTCGAGGTCGACAATGAAACGCGGGCGACCGAGACTGCCGGTGCCGGCGGTGCGCGGCTTCGGCACGAAGGGCAGCGTCGGGTCGGGCAGCGACCGCCGCAGCGCGTCGAGATAGAGCGCCGGCACGGGCTTGGTCGCCAGCGGCAGGTCGCGAAACTTGTCCCAGAAAGCCTTGCGCTCGGCGTTGGAGAGGATCACGTCGTTGCGCAGCCATTTGTAATCGCGTTCGAGAATGATCGCCGAGGGCTTCTGCATGCCGCGCCGATAGCCGCCCAGAATGGCATCGGCAATGACGCGCGGCGTCGGGCCGTCATCGCCCCGCGCCAGGATCGCGCTCGCCGCCAGCCGCACCAGATCGAGCGCATAGGGCATGGTGGCGGCATCGTCGAAATCGTTGACGCCCCAGACCAGCCGTCCCTCCTCGTCGCGCCAGGTGCCGAAATTCTCCAGATGCGTGTCGCCGATCGCCAGCAGTTTCGGCGCATCGGCAAGATCGGGGCAGATGTCGAAGATCGTTTCGGCCCAGCGCCAGTAGGTGGCGCGCAGGAAGACGAAGCCGTCGCTTTTCATCTTCCTGTATTTCTTCGCCAGATCCGCCTCGACCAGATCGTCGCCGAGCTGCTTGCGCATCCAGGCTTCATAGGCTTTCGTCGATTGCAGAATCGTCGCCATCTCAGCCCCGTCTCGAATCTTCGCTTCAAAATAGCAGAACGCGCCATTGAGGATTTTCAATGTCGGCGATAGAACCCAACCGAAAATTATTTCGTCGTCCCCTCCGCAAACCAGAGCCTCCCGAAATGAGTATCGATCATCGCGACGTCACGTTTCCGGTCCGGATGCAGCTGGATGCCTATAATGCGAAGGACATTGAAGGCTTCATGCAATGGTGGGCCGACGACTGTCAGTATTACGCATTCCCGTCCACCCTTCTCGCCTCCGGTGCGGATGAAATCCGCGAACGGCACCTCGCCCGTTTTGCCGAACCTGATCTTTTCGGCAGGCTTATTGCCCGAATGACGGTTGGAAACATGGTCGTCGACCACGAGACCGTCACTCGCAACTTCCCGGAGGGACGCGGCGAGGTGGACGTAATCTGCATTTACGAGATCGAGGGCGGCAAGATCGCTAAGGCCTGGTTCAAGCTGGGCACCCCGCGCCTGCATTCAACCGCCGCTTGACCCTGCGCTCAACGGCCGCCCTTATTGTCGAATTCCATCATATCGCCCTTGTCCAAAGAACCCCGCCATGCCAATTTCGCACCCGCGAAAGGGAACAGCATGACCGGGGAAAACAGCGGCGACTTTCGGGCGCGCATCAGGACGAGTTTCGAGCGGCAGGCGGCGATGGCGACCATCGGCGCGGAACTGACGCGCGTCGAGCATGGCATGATCGAGATCGAGCTGCCCTTCGACGTCAAGCTGACGCAGCAGCACGGCATCCTGCATGCCGGCATCATTTCGGCGGCGCTGGATTCGGCCTGCGGTTTCGCCGCCTATAGCGTCATCGATCCCACGGCCTCGATCCTGACCATCGAATTCAAGGTCAACCTGATGTCGCCCGGACGCGGCGAGCGCTTCCTCTTCCGCGGCGAAGTGACCAAGCCAGGCACCACGATCATCGTCGCCGACGGGCGCGGCTATGCCATCGGCGACGGTCCCGCCAAGCTGATTGCCTCCATGACCGGAACGATGATGGTCATTCGCGGCCGAGAAGGAATTACCGGATGACATTCGAACTGAAGCGCGTATCGGGAAAATCCATCCTGTTCGTGATGGCGGTCGAGGCCGAATACGGCCCGTTCCTGCGCTCCCGCTTCGAGCCGCTGATGACCGGTGTCGGCCCGGTCGAGGCGGCCATCGCACTGACGCGCGCCTTTGCCCAGCTCGAGGCACAGAACGATCTTCCCGACATCGTGGTCTCGCTGGGTTCGGCCGGTTCCGCCAGGCTGGACCAGACGGAGGTCTATCAGGCAACCTCCGTTTCCTACCGCGACATGGATGCCTCGCCGCTCGGCTTCGAGAAGGGCCGCACGCCGTTCCTCGACCTGCCGGCCACGATCGAGCTGCCGCTGCGCATCCCGACCGTTGCCGAAGCGAGCCTTTCGACCGGCGGCAACGTCATTTCCGGCATGGAGGCCTATGGCCGGATCGGCGCCGACATGGTGGATATGGAAACCTATGCCGTGCTGCGCGCCTGCCAGATCTACAATCGGCCACTGATCGGGCTGCGCGGCATTTCCGATGGCAAGGTCGAGCTGCAGCATGTTTCCGACTGGACGGAATATCTGCATGTCATCGACCGAAAGCTCTCCTATGCCGTCGACAGTCTTTTCACGGCGCTGGAGGACGGCGTATTCTGGTTCTGAGGCAGCAGAAACGGTTGAAAACAAGGACAATCGGGACAATAAAATCGGCTTGACCGTCATTTGCCCGATTGCCAGGGAAAGCGCTTTTCATTAAAGGCTCGCCATGACCCAGACAGCACATCCAGACACCGTTCTCATCGTCGATTTTGGCAGCCAGGTGACGCAGCTCATCGCACGGCGCGTGCGCGAAGCGGGCGTCTATTGCGAGATCGTCCCCTTCCAATCCGCCGAAGCCGGCTTCAAGCGGCTGCAGCCGAAGGCCGTGATCCTCTCCGGCAGCCCGGCATCGACCGTGGACGAAGGCTCGCCCAGGGCGCCACAGATCATCTTCGACAGCGGCGTGCCGGTGTTCGGCATCTGCTACGGCCAGCAGACCATGTGCATGCAGCTCGGCGGCAAGGTCGAGAGCGGCCATCACCGCGAATTCGGCCGCGCCTTCCTCGATGTCGACAAGGACTGCGCCCTCTTCGAAGGCCTGTGGTCGAGCGGCTCGCGCCATCAGGTCTGGATGAGCCACGGCGATCGCGTCACCGCGCTGCCTGATGGATTCGAAGTGGTCGCCACATCCTCGAACGCGCCTTACGCCTTCATCGCCGACGAGAAGCGCAAATATTACGGCGTGCAGTTCCATCCGGAAGTCGTGCATACGCCCGATGGCGCCAAGCTGATCGGCAACTTCATCCACAACATCGCCGGCATCAAGGGCGACTGGTCGATGTCGGCCTATCGCGCCAAGGCCGTTCAGGCGATCCGCGATCAGGTCGGCGACAAGCGCGTCATCTGCGCGCTCTCCGGCGGCGTCGACTCTTCCGTTGCGGCGCTGCTGATCCATGAGGCCGTCGGCGACCAGCTCACCTGCATCCTCGTCGACCACGGGTTGATGCGCAAGGACGAGGCGGCCAACGTCGTCGCCATGTTCCGCGAGCACTACAATCTGCATCTGCTGCACGTCGATGCCTCCGACCGCTTCATCGGCGAGCTGGAAGGCGTTTCCGACCCCGAGACCAAGCGCAAGATCATCGGCCGGCTGTTCATCGAGACCTTCGAAGAGGAAGCCAAGAAGCTCGGCGGTGCCGATTTCCTCGGTCAGGGCACGCTCTATCCCGACGTCATCGAGAGCGTCTCCTTCACCGGCGGTCCCTCGGTCACCATCAAGTCGCACCACAATGTCGGCGGCCTGCCGGAGCGCATGAAGATGCAGCTCGTCGAGCCGCTGCGCGAACTCTTTAAGGATGAAGTGCGCGTGCTCGGCAAGGAGCTCGGCCTGCCCGACAGCTTCATCGGCCGCCACCCCTTCCCCGGTCCCGGCCTCGCCATCCGCTGCCCCGGCGGCATCACCCGCGAGAAGCTGGAAATCCTGCGCGAAGCCGATGCCATCTATCTCGACGAGATCCGCAAGGCTGGCCTCTACGATGCCATCTGGCAGGCATTCGCCGTGCTGCTGCCGGTGCAGACCGTCGGCGTCATGGGCGACGGCCGCACCTACGAATTCGTCTGCGCGCTGCGCGCCGTCACCTCCGTCGACGGCATGACGGCGGATTTCTACCACTACGACATGGAATTCCTCGGCCGCGCCGCGACCCGCATCATCAACGAAGTCCGCGGCATCAACCGCGTGGTCTACGACGTGACGTCGAAGCCGCCCGGCACGATCGAGTGGGAGTGAGGGGAATACGGTAGAGTGGCATATCGGATGGCAAAGACCCTTTGGGCGGATCTAGGCCATCGATCGTGGGCGACGGATCCAAACGACCCGCAGATCCTCCGGCTCCATCGGGCGTCTTCCTGCTCTTCGGACGGCGCCGATACGCCAATTACTGTTCCTTCTTGAACAAATCCTGGAAGATGAGCTGGCCCCAGACGCGGCCGCGTGCGTGCACCAGCGCGCCACCTTCGTTGAGCTTTCCCAGCCTGACGGGTGCGAAGCCGAGTTGCTTGGCCAAATCCGCCACGGGAGCAGTCGCATCCTCGTCGTCACCAGACAGAAAGACGACCCGGTGTCCGCCCTCGACGACCGGATCGGCAGCCAGGGTGGCCGCAACCAGGTGATTGAAAACTTTCACGAGCTTGGCGCCGGTGAACGCCTTCGCAACGAAGGCAGAGGACGGGAGGCCGTCCAGTTCTTCAGGGGGAACCAACGCGTTCATCGCGTCGATGACCGTCTTGCCTTCCCAGCTCGGCAGGGCCTTCGCAACCTCGCGATGCTCCCCGAACGGGACCGCCAGGATGATCGTGTCCGCCTCGAGTGCATCCCGCAGCGACTTGGCGACGACGGTCGGTCCAATCGCCCGAGCCTGCGGCGCCAACGCCTCGGCCGGCCGGCGGCTCGCGACGGCCACCTCGATGTTTTTACGGGCGAAGGCGGAGGCGAGGGCCTGGCCTACCTTACCGAATCCTATAATTGCATAGCTCATCATGCTTCTCCGATCTTGTGTTGGAATTAGAAGTGGTCCCGCGACTGGCGGGGCTAGAAGGCCAGCCGCAGGACCGCGCCGTGATTAGACCTGCGCCATGCCTCCATCGACGGCGAGATCCACGCCGGTAACGTAAGAACTTTCGTCGGAGGCGAGGAACACGACGGCGGCCGCAATCTCCTCAGGTTTACCCCTGCGACCGAGCGGAACTTGCGAGGCGAAATGAGCGATCGCTTGTTCCACCTGTTCAGCGGTGAGGCCCACCTTTTCCAAAGCCGGAGTTTCGATTGGGCCAGGACTCATCGAATTCACTCGAATCTTCCGATCCTTCAGCTCCATCGCCCAGCCGCGAGCGAAGCAGCGCACGGCTGCCTTGCTGGCGGCGTAAGCGCTAAAGGCTATGTCTCCCCTGACGTTCGCGACTGAAGAGGTCAGGATAATCGAGCCTCCATCCTTGAAGAGGGGAAGGGACTTCTGCACTGTGAAGAACGTTCCCTTCGCATTTAAGTCGAAGGTTTTGTCGAAATGAGCTTCGGTAGCCGTCTCGAGCAGTGCAACTTCTCCCCAGCCGGCATTTGCGAAGAGTATGTCGATGTGACCGTGTTTCTCTTTCACGACGGCATAGAGCCGGTCCAAATCCTCCAAGCGCGTTACGTCGGCCGTGACCGTCGTGACGTTTTTCCCGATCAAGACTGCGGCCTCTTTCAGCTCTTTCTCCCGTCGACCGGTGATCACGACATGCGCACCTTCTTCCACGAAGCGCTTGGCTGTGGCCAAACCAATCCCGCTGTTGCCACCCGTGATGACCGCAACCTTACCCTCAAGCTTTCCCATGACTTTTCACCTTTCGTCGTGTCGGGCAGCGCCTCTGCTCCCATTGCCCCGAGCATTCGTCCGGGGATGGTGTCGACGTTGAAATGGGGCTGGCTGCGTTACGAGTTCAGTGCGGAAGCTTGCACATCGGTGGTGCAAAATCGAACCAGGTGCGCTAGTAGATTCAGCCCTGAAGCGCACTGTCCGCGGTTCGTGAGGATGGAAGAGCGACCGATGAAAGGGGCAGCAAACTCGCTACCTCATCTGTCCGAGTACGAGAGGCTATTCGACGGGACTGGACGCGGATATAAGGAAGCGCACCCTGGTGGTGCCGGATTGCACCATGATCGACTGGGACGATGTTCGCTATTTTCTTGCCGTTGCCCGCGGACGCTCGGTGCGGGCTGCCGCCGAGCGCCTTGGGGTGAACCACTCGACCGTGCTGCGACGCGTCGCTCAACTGGAGGAACGGCTCGGGGCGCACATGTTCGAGAAACTGCCTTCGGGCTACCGCCTGACAGTTGCGGGGGAGGAGGTCCTCGAACTCGCGGAGCAGATGGAAGCGTCGTCGCACCAGCTGCAGACGCGTGTCTTCAGCCGCGACCAGAGCGTGCGCGGGCTTCTGCGGGTGACGCTGGCGCCGACCCTCGCGACGCACCTGCTCATGCCGGACTTCGCCGATTTCGCGCGTCTGCATCCGGACATCGAGATGGAAATCCTGTCGTCCGGTGAGCTGGCTAATCTGACCAACCGAGAGGCTGACGTCGCGATCCGCGTCGTCTACAACCGCAAAACCCTGCCGCTCAATCTTCACGGCCTGAAGGGACCGGATATATTCGGCGGTATCTACATGTCCCGCGATCTGCTAGCCGCATGGCGTACAGGCGTGCCGGATCCCATCCGGTGGATCGTCATAAGCAGTCATGGAATCCCGGACTGGGTCCGTGAGGGTGAGGTTCCCATCACGGGGGTTCCGTTCAGGGTCACGGACGCCCTAGCGCAGATCGTGGCAGTACGACAAGGGCTCGGGATCACGACACTGCCGTGCTTCGTCGGAGATGCCGACCCGCTACTGGTGAGGGTGCCGGGCACCGACCTGCATATGTACGGAACACTCTGGCTTCTCACACAGGGGGAGACACGCAAGATGAAACGCGTGCGGCTCTTTACTGAGTTCGTATCCCGCCGGCTCGCTGCGTACGCTCCGCTTCTCACCGGATTATCCGTATCGCGCGACTGACGCGCGGCAGGTCGCCGGCGATGCTTGCCAAAATCCGGCCGGAAGCCGAGCTGCCATCGCTCTCAGCGACATCGCGGTCAATCTCTCGCGCCGCTGCCGGTCGTCTTCGACTATGCAGGCGGTACGGCATCGCCTTAGGCATGATGCGAACAATGAGTGGGAGTGAGGGGCGAAGGGCACAGCCTGCGTAAATTTCCGGAAAGGCCCGATCGCTGAGGTCAGCAAATCGGGCCTATCCAAGGAATGAACAAGGGAGTGTCGCCCTTACTTCACCGTGATGCTCAAGCCGCTGATATCGGCATTGATCTGCAGGCCGACCTGCCTGCCGGTGAGTTCGAGCTGGGCGCCCTTGTCATTGGTCATGACGATCATCTGGGCCCCTTTGCCGATCGCGCCGCCGCCGCCCGCGGCACCGTAGACCCCGCTCACATCCCGAGCGCGGCGAATGTGGCGCACTGTACCGCTGAAATAGGTCTTGGACGCCCCGAAAGCGAGACCGCCGGAGATGCCGCCGATCGAGATCGGATAGCGGCGGCCGTGGAAGGTCAGCGTGCCCTCGCCGCCGGAACCGCCGACAAAGAAGGCGGCCTTGTAGACGGCGAAGCGGATCGTACCGCTATCGGCATGCGCGGCGCTGGCAAAGCTGATTCCCGCGGCGGCGACGACGGCAACCGCGACTGAACGAAATCCGGACGAAATCTTCATGATGAGATACTCCTCAAGAACGCCGCTTACCCAGCCGGCCGGGTACGACTTCGGTGTCGTATCCAAGTTATAGCTGAACAGTTTCGCACGTCATTAGTTCCAAAGCACGATAATAACAAAGCGTTAGAGCAGGAACCCATCATCCGGGCGGAGTAAGGCCGGCGGTGATATCGTTCCATCCACGAGCTCGTCGCCCGTCGCGCGGCTTCGGCCAATGGGCTGCCCCGCGAAAGCCCGAGGTCGGCGATGGTCAGGCGATAGCCCATCGGTTAACTTCGATGAGGACACGGCAATTACGCCGCGTCTTTTCTCGTTTCCACTGTCACCCGGACGTCTCCCTATGCAAGATGATGCCATGGCCGAGAATATGGACGTTCAAAGCGAAACAGCCGCGCCCGCCGGTGGACTGTCGGAGATTCTTGCTCCGCGATTGTCCGTGATTTTCTGCGGATTGAATCCCGCCTTGTCCGCCCATCGCGACGGCCACAATTTCTCGAACCGCAGCAACCGCTTCTGGCGCGTCCTGCATCTCGCCGGCTTTACGCCGCGCCTGCTGCGGGCGGAGGAAGAACGGGAGATGCTGCGATACGGCCTGGGCCTGACATCGGCAGTCTCCCGTCCCACGAAAAGCGCCAGCGAGCTAAAGAAACACGACTACATCACCGCCAGTCCCGCGCTGGAAGAGAAGATCAGACGGCTTGCGCCAGGGAATTTGGCGTTTCTGGGCAAGGCGGCATATGCAGCAATCAGCCTCCGCAGACAGATCGAATGGGGCAGGCAGCCGGACGATTTTGCCGGCACTTCGATCTGGGTGCTTCCAAATCCGAGCGGGCTCAACAGGGCGTTCGATCTGACGAGATTGACGCAACATTATCGCGAGATGAGATTGGCGATAACCCAGGCGACAGACCAGCCTGTTGAATAGCCCGCAATGAAGAGGGCAAGGAACCGCCCACCGCCACTGGCTCGCCAGACCGACGGCAAGACGTTCCGGGTCTCCAAAACGAAGTCCCGGAACTTGGGGGTTCCAATATGCCTCACTTCACCGCGATCACGACCTTGCCCTTGGCGCGACCGGTCTCGACATGGGCCAGCGCCTCGTTGGTCTTCTCGAACGGGAAGACCCGATCGATGACGGGGCGTATGGCTCCCGTCTCGATCAGCGCGGCGATCTGTTCAAGCTGAACGCCACTCGACTTCATGAAGAGGAAGGAATAGCTGACGCCAAGACGCTTCGATTTCCTGCGGATGCCGAAGCTCAAGGCGCGCATGACCTGCCGAAGCAGCCAGCCGAAGCCGTTTTCCCTGGCAAATTCCGGATCGGGCGGACCGGAGATCGAGATGAGCTTTCCGCCCGGCTTCAGAACGCGCAGCGATTTCTCCAGCGTCTCCTTGCCGAGACTGTTCAGCACGACGTCATAGCCCTGCAGGACATTTTCGAAATCGTCCTTCTTGTAGTCGACGACGACATCCGCTCCGAGGCTTCTGACGAGATCGACATTGGCCGTGCTCGTGGTCGTCGCCACGGTCGCGCCGATATGCTTGGCGAGCTGGATGGCGATCGCCCCGACGCCACCCGAGCCGGCATGGATCAGGACCTTCTGCCCCTTCTTCAGCTTTGCCCGCTCGACCAGCGCCTGCCAGGCGGTCAGGGCGACCAGCGGCATCGATGCCGCCTCTTCCATCGTCAGGGTCTTCGGCTTTGCCGCCACATCGGCCTCGTCCATCGCGATGAGCTCCGCGAAGGTGCCGATGCGGTCCTTGGCCGGACGCGCATAGACTTCGTCGCCCGGCTTGAAACGCCTGACCTTGGGCCCGACCCGGACCACGACGCCCGCCGCGTCATTGCCAAGGATCAGCGGCAGGCGGTACGGCAGGATGAGCTTGAACTCGCCGTCCCTGATCTTGCTGTCCAACGGGTTGACGCTGGTGGCATGAATCCGGACGAGGACGTCGTTTTCCCGCAGCTCCGGCTCAGGGGCTTCGCCGAAACGCAGAGGCTCGCCTTTGGCGTAGCGATCGATCAGGAATGCTTTCATGTGTATGGGCTTTCGTAGCGGTGTGGCGATAGGGCTCAGGCCGGAAGTCGGTTGAATTTGCGCAGATTCTTGTCGACGAACGACTCGGGCAGAAAACGGCGTATGAAACGGACCTGGCCGGCCGCCTTGCCTGCAGTGTATCGCCGTTTCGGCGATGCCGCGTTGGCCGCCCTCACCACCATCTCCGCGACGATCTCCGGTGCATCTCCGGTCTCGACGACTTCACGCATCAGCATCTCGGCATCGGCACGAACGGTATCATAGACAGGCAGCGGCTGATCCGGTCGCGTGAGATTTTCCTCGAAGGAGGTGCGGGTGACGCCGGGCTCCACCAGCACGACGCGGATGCCTTGCGTCCGCACCTCATGGTCGAGCGATTCCGAATAGCCCTCGATCGCGTGCTTGGTCGACGCATAGAGGGCGTTGAACGGCGCCGGGATCAGCCCGAGAATGGAACTCAGATTGACGATCCGGCCTTTTCGCTGGCGCCGCATGACAGGCAGGATCGCATTCGTCAGGCGCACGACGCCGAAGACATTCACGTCGAACAGCGCCTTTGCCTGCGCGGCGGAGGACTCCTCGGCCCCTCCGAGCAGCCCGATCCCGGCATTGTTGACGAGAAGATCGATCCGCCCGGCACGGCTGATAATATCGTCGACCATATTGCGCACGGACGCATCATCGGTGACGTCGCAGACCAGCATCGTCACACCATCCGAGGTATCCGCCATCGGTTTCCGGCTGGTGCCGAACACCCGGTAGCCGTCACGGCGCAGCGCTCGTGCCGTCGCCAGCCCGATGCCGGAGGAAGCGCCCGTGACCAGGGCGACGCCGCGTTCTCTATTGCTCATTCGTCTCAGCTTTCATTTTTGCCGTGGAACATCGATGAAAACTAAGTTACTATCATTTTGAAACTAAGTCACTATCAAAAAGATACTAACATGCAGAATCTTTCAGACCAGCCATGCCTGATCGCCCGCAGCCTCTCGCTGGTGGGAGATGCATGGAGCATGCTGATCCTGCGGGATGCCCATGCCGGCCTCACCCGCTTCGACGAATTCCGCAAGAGCCTCAGCATCGCGCCGACGATGCTGACCCGCCGGTTAGCGGCGCTGACGGAGGATGGGCTGCTGGAGAAGCGGCGCTATTCGGAGCGGCCGCCGCGCGACGAATATGTGCTGACGGCGGCTGGCCTGGACTTCCTGCCGGTCCTGTTCGCGATCGGCGCCTGGGGGCGAAAGCACCGCAACGCAGACGGCGTCACCCGGTTCTTCGACGCCGAGGCCGGAACGGAGATCGATCCGGTCATGATCGACCGGGCGACGGGCGCTCCGATCGGAACGCGCCCGATCCGCATCGCCTGGCCTGAGTGAACGGCATCGGCCGCGGAAGAGCGGCATCCGGCTAACCCGCCGCCGTCTCGTCCTGCACATGCAGTGCGAAGCCGGCCGCGACGGCCTCGCCCAGCTCCGGGCGCAGCTGCATGCTCGGAATATGATAATCGCCGCCATTCTGACGGCGATAGGGAATGGGGGGCGTCGTTTCGAGGGTGCGCATGCGCGCGCGCAGGCTTTCGGCAACGGGCTCGAAGCCGGCCTCGTCGAGACGATCGACGCTGTAGGTCACGAAGGGCGGAAGCACGTCATAGCCGGGATAATAGAGAATCCCGTGATTGATCGGGAACAGCAAGTCGTCGATCGGTCCATTGACGCCGCGGGATGCGTAATGCGCCTCCCAGCCGCCGGCGGTGACGATCAGCATGGCGCGCTTGCCCACGAGGGTCCCTTCACCATAGCGGTCTCCCCAGCGCTTGTCGCTGTGTTCGCCGACGCCATAGGCGAAACCGAAGGCGAAGACGCGGTCGACCCAGCCCTTCAGGATGGCCGGCATGGAGAACCACCAGAGGGGGAATTGCAGGATCAGGACATCCGCCCACAGGAGCTTCTCGATCTCGGCTTTGACATCGTCGGTCAGCGTGTCGGTGCCGAAGGCGTTCCTGGAGGCCGCCACCGGCATCAGGCGGGCATCCGCTGCCAAGGAGGGGAAATCGGCGCGGTCGATTTCCGATTTCCAGCCGTCGGCATAGAGGTCCGACACCCGCACCTCATGGCCTTGCGCCTGCAATTCCTTGACGGCGACGTCGCGCAGCGCGCCGTTGAGCGAACGCGGTTCGGGGTGGGCGAAGACGAGCAGAACTTTCATGGGGCAGCAATCCTTACGTGAATGGACGATCGAACCGCAAAGTAGTCAACACCCGAATAATCCGCTATATATCGGGAATGTATAAGATCATGCCGAAAAATGGATAAATCCGAAGTCACGCTCGAACGAATGCGAACTTTCGTCCGTGTGGCGGAGCGCGGCAGCCTGTCGGCGGTGGCGCGCGAACTGGGGATCGGCCAGTCGACGGTGACGCGGCATCTGCGGGAACTGGAGGAAGCCATCGGCGTCCCCCTGCTGTCGCGCACCACCCGGCGCGTCACCATGACCGATGAGGGCAGCCGCTACTATGCCGACAGTATCCAGATCCTGCGTCTGGTCGAGCAGGCCGGCGACGAGGCGCGCAGCACGCGCGGGGCGCCTGCCGGCACGATCCGCATCTCCTGCACGGCCGCCTTCGGCGTCCGGCATGTCAGCCGGCTGATCTTTTCGTTTCAGGACCGCTATCCCGAGATCGGCATCGATCTCAGCCTCACCGACGAGCGCATCGACCTCGTGGCAGAGGGCGTCGATATCGCGCTGCGCCTGGGGCCGCTCACCGACAGCTCGATGAAACTGCGCGCCCTCGGCCAAAGCCGGCGCGTGCTGGTGGCAGCCCCGGCCTATCTGGCGGCGCGCGGAACGCCTGTCGTTCCGCGGGATCTGGCCGGCCACGAGAACATCCGCATGTCGAACATTGCAGGCAGCGACAATCTGGTTCTCGACGGGCCGGACGGCGAGCGCCATGCGGTATCCTTCGGCGGGCGGCTGCGCGTCGATCACGGGCTGGCGGCCCGCGAAGCCCTCGCCGCGGGGCGCGGCATCGCCCCCGCCCATCACTGGCTCATCGACGATCTGTTGGCGACGGGCGGGCTGGTGGAAATTCTACCCGACTACAGACTGCCGCCCGTGCCCCTCAACATGCTGATCGTTCCCGAGCGCACGGGAATTGCCAGGGTCAGGCTGCTGGTCGATTTCCTCGCCGAGGAGATCGCCGCCATCGCCGGCATCGAACGGGCGCGGCCCGAGCGTTAGGATCTCCCCCCTGCCCAGGGAACGCCCGTTCCCGGAGAATTCAGAGGTTGACGACGATCTTGCCGATCTGCTCGTTCGACTCCAGAAACCGCGTCGCCTCCCGGATCTGCTCGAAGGGGAACACCCTTGCGATCAGCGGCTTGAGCTGGCCCGATGCGAGACCGGCGGTGATGAACGCCTTCGCACGATCGAGAATAGCGTCGTCCGCGATGACTTCGGTGTAAAGATAGCCCTTGAGCGTCAGGCTCCTGCCGAGCACGGTGAAGAGCGGAAAAGGCGTGGGCTCGCTGCTCAAGGCGCCATATTCGATCAGGATGCCGCCTCGGGCCATGCTGCTCGTCAGCGGTTCGAAGGACGGCCCGCCGACCGGATCGAAGACCACGCGGGCGCCGGCGCCGGCGGTGATGTCCATCACCCTGGCGACCAGATCCTCTTCGGATGTGGCGATGACATGATGGGCACCCGCATCGAGAAGGGCCTGCCGCTTGGCGCTGGTGCGGGTCGTCGCGATCACCGTCGCGCCGACGGCCCGCGCGATCTCGAAGGCGGCAATGCCGACGCTGCTCGACGCCGCCGTGACGATCACGAAATCGCCGGCCGACAATTTCGCCTGCTCGATCAGGGCACCCCACGCGGTGATATATTGCATCCACGCGGCGGCAGCCTCCTCGAAGGATACATTGGCCGGGTGCCTGACCACATGCCGGGCGGGGATATTGATGCGTTCGCCATAGGTGCCCCAGCGCGCCATATCCAGTGTCGGGATCACGCTCACCGCGTCGCCGGGTTTGAAATCGGTCACGCCGGCGCCAACGGCTGCGACGATGCCGGCGGCCTCATAGCCCAATTGGCTCGGAAACACCGCCTCCTGCAGATAGGCGTTGCGGCGGAACATGGTTTCGGCGCGATTCAGGCCGATGCTGCGTACAGAAATCTGGACTTCGTCGGCAGCGGGAGCCGCAACCGGCAGCTCCTCGATCCTGAGGACGTCTGCGTCGCCATAGTCATGGAAGCGGACGATACGGGGCATGGAATTTCCTTTCCTGGCAGTGATCGGCTTGCCTGCTCATCGAAGAACCAGATGTATCGGCAAGGCCCGCCAATCAGCGTTTTCGGGCAGAAGCTAGACCGCCGCTCCGTTACCGGGAAGATTCGGAATTTTGCTTACATTGTTATCAATATCGATAATAATGATAGGATCGGCACGGCAGGGAATGGGAAAGAACCGGATGGATTTCGTCCAGCAACTGAGGATCTTCGTGGCTGTGGTCGACAATGGCAGCTTTGCGCGCGCCGCCGAGGCTCTTCGGATGGCCCGCCCAGGCGTTACCAATGCGGTCCGCGGCCTCGAAGGCATGGTCGGCGCGCGCCTGCTGCATCGTACGACCAGACGCATCAGCCTGACGGGGGAAGGCGAGCTTTTCCATGAGCGGGCGGTGCGGCTTCTCGCCGATGTCTCCGATGTCCGAAATCTCTTCGGAGGATCGGCCGATACGCCACGCGGGCGGCTGCGCATCGACATTCCGGTCGCGCTTGCAAAACCGCTGATCATTCCCCGCCTGCCGGAGTTCAGCCGCCGTTATCCCGGCATAGAGCTGATCCTCGGCGTCAGCGATCAGCCGGCGGATCTGATCGCCGAGGGAATCGACTGCGTGCTGCGGCTTGGGAGCCTTCCGGCCGGCAGCATGGTCAGCCGCCTCATTGCCCATGCGAGGATGGTCATATGCGCTTCGCCCGGCTACCTCACCGAGCACGGAACGCCGCAATCGATCGAGGATCTCGCCGCTCACCGGGCGGTCCTGTATTTCTCGGGACGCGGACGGCGCATCATGGAATGGCAGATGCCGGAAAACGGACGGCACCATACCGTCAAGATGCCGCCCGCCATCCTGGTCAACGACACCGAGGCATTCATTGCCTGCGCGCTTGCCGGCTACGGCCTCATCCAGGTGGCGGGGACGAGCGTTGCCGAGCATCTGGAGGCCGGCCGGCTGGTGCAGGTACTGCCGGATAGCCAAGCGTTTCGCCTGCCCCTATCCATCATGTATCCCAACCGCGAGCATCTCGCACCACAGGTCCGCGTTTTCATCGACTGGATCGCGGCGCTGTTCCGCTCGCTGGACAGCCGCTGGATCGAAAGACCCTGAGCGGCAACGAGCAGTCCGCCTCAACCACCGCTTAAAATCCCAGCGATTGCTGCACCGGCTTCGGCGGCGCGAGCTGGACACCCTCCAACTCCAGCATCCGGGCCTTGGCGGTGGAGCCGCCGGGCGCCGAGAAGCCGCCGATCTTGCCGCCGGCGGCGAGAACCCGGTGGCAGGGGATGATCAGCGCCACGGGGTTTTTCGCCATCGCCTGGCCGACATCCCGCGCCGCTTCCGGTCCCGCGCCGAGCTGCTTCGCCAGCGCGCCATAGGTCGTGGTGCTGCCCCATCCAATCTGGCGGGCGGCGGCGTAGACCTGTTTGAAGAAGGCATCCTGCTCGCCGAGATCCAGCTTAACGCCGGAGAAATCGACTTCTTCGCCGGCGAAGTAACGTTTCACCGCATCAATCGCCGCGACCACGTCCGGCGTCGGCGTGCCGGGGCGGGCATCCGACCGCCGTTGCAGCAGCAGGCGCTCGGTCGCGCCGGCGCTTTTCGTCGGCAGCTGGAAGCGGGTGACGCCGATATCGTTCCAGGCGATCCCGCAGAATCCACCCGCGGTTTCAAAGACCAGATAAGAGTGCCGTGCATCGCTCATGGCTCAATCTCCATGTTTCCACTTGCCACGAAAATCATGCTTCCAAGGGTCGAGTTCAACCCGATTCTTGCGCGGCATGACCGCTATCGGCATTTCGCCGCCCGAAGAACAACAGGGAAAGCGGCAATGTTGCGGTCATGAGGCTCATGCACAGCCTAATATCGACTACCGCCGTTGTCGAGCATTTTGTTCTTTATTTGTTCTTGATCTCGCAAGCCGGTGCTTCTAGGATGTCCGGCAGTGACAGAGACAGGATGAAGCAGGCCGGTTGGTCCTGATGCGGTTTCATGAAGAACAACGGACAACTTTCGCTCAATCTCGGCCAGCCAGAGAGCAGGCGATCCGGAACCGCGCCGGCACATGTGGATGCTCTTTACTTCGCCATCCTTCCCGATCCGGAAATCGCGGCGCGGAGCCTCGAACTTGCCGGTGATTTTCGCCGCCAGTACGGCTTTGGGGCGAAGCCAAGACGCGCCGATCTGTCTCATATCTCGCTCTATGAGGTCGGCTCCTTTCACGGCCTGCCGGAAGAGGCGGCATTCGCGGCAATGCAAGCGGCCTCGACCGTGAGAATGCGGTCATTCCAGGCCGTTTTCGACCGGGCGGTCAGCTTCGGCGGCGGCGACAACCGCCCGCTCGTCCTCTGGAACAAGGACGGCAATGCGGAGATGCGGGCACTTTACCGGGAGCTGGACGACGCCATGCAGCTCACCGGCTTTGCCCGGCATAAAGGGCGGCCGTTCGAGCCGCATATGACCCTGCTCTATCGCGGCCATCTCATTCCGGAGGTGATGCTCGAAACGCCGATCACGTGGACCGTGCGCGATTTCGTGCTGATCAACAGCCTGCAGGGACTGAGCCGGCACGATCATCTCTGCTATTGGCGGCTATCGGACTGAGCGCATTCGCTCACGCGGCCGGTCGGCCCTCTACCGCCGCCACGGCATCGTCGACGCTGAAGCTGCAACGGCTGTCCAGATCCGGGACTCCGGCCGTCGCCATCAGGTCGCGGGCCCGGTCATGGACGCGGGCGAATTGCAGGCGAATACCGGCGGCGCGCATGGCGCCGTCGAATTCCATCAGCGCATCCAGCGCGGTGCTGTCGAGATCCGAGCTTTCCTCGAGGCTGAGAACGACGGCCCGCAGGCCGGCTTCGGCACGGCTGCGGGACAGGATTTCGCCAAAGATCGTATCGGCATTGCCGAAGAACAGCGTCTCGCCGGGGCGCCAGATGAGAATGCCGGGGATTTCCGATGCCTCCGAGTGACGGCTGACATCGACGAAATCATGTCCGGCCCCGAACCGTCCGAGGCGGGCGATATAGGGGGATGCCAAGCGATGCATCATGGCTGCCAGCGACAGCGCGATCGCCAGCAGCATGCCATTCAGCACACCGAAGAACAGCACACCGGCGGTGGCGCCAAGCGCCACGTAGAAATCGCGGTGCAGCCGCCTCAGCCGCAGGATGGGGCCGGGATCGAGCGCATGCGTCAGCGCCGCGATCACCACGGCGGCCAGCACCGGTTCCGGCAATCGCGCCACCAGCGGCCCGGCACAGGCGATCAGGATGGCAAGGCCGATAGCGGCAAAGGCGGCGGTGGCACGCGTCTTGGCGCCCGCCGCCTCGCTGGCGAACCCCGCCGAAAAGCCGGCGCCGACCGGCATGCCCTGCACGACGGCGCTGGCGATATTGGCGAAACCGAGTGCGCCCAGCTCGCGATTGACCTCGAGGGTATCACCATAGCGCAGCGCCAGCGCCCGCATCGTCCCCCAGGATTCGGCGAAGAGAATGAGCACCAGCGGCACGGTGAACTGCGCCAGCCGCGAATAGGCCGCCCATCCAGCATCGGGCAACGACGGCCATTGCGGCAGGATCTCGATGGCTCCCACCAGCTTGACGCCATGGTTTTCGAGATCGAACACGACGGAGGCGAGGATACCCGCCGCCAACACCAGGAAAGCGCCGGGAATACCCGGCAGCCGTTTGAGCAGCAGCAACGCCATGAGCGCCACCACACCGATGGCGACGCTCACCGGATTCCAGTGCGGGATGGCCGCGAGCAATGCCGCGGCATAGGTCAGGATGTTGGAACCCTGCACGGGGGCGCCGACCAGGATCGGCAATTGATGCAGAATGATGGTGATCGCCAATCCCAGCGCGAAGCCGCGCAACACGGGCCGCGAGATGAAGCCAGTGATGCCACCGAGACGCAGGGCGCCGGCGATGAGAAACAGGACGCCCGCGAGGGCGACGGCGATGGTCGCAAGGCCGGCCTTGACGGTGGCGTCCCCTGGCACAATCGCCAGCGTCGCGGCCAGAATCGCGGCGGAGGAGGATGTCGGCGAGACGATCGCGAAGCGGCTGCGCCCGAAAATCGCATAGACGAGACAGCCGGCGATACCGGCGAGGATGGCACGATGCGGCGGCAGGCCGGCAATGCCGGCATAGGCAACGGCTTCCGGCAGCATCAGGCCCGCCACCGATATGCCTGCCAGCACATCGGCTCTGTTCAGCACGGGCCAGCCGTTCAGCTTCGCCATCGATCATCGACCACAGGAACGCACAACTGACTTATGTCTAGAGATTCGCGGCCGGGCCGCAACAGAAAAATCGACCGAAGCCCGCCGCCTTAATCGTCGCCGTCGGGGTCCCTGATCGGGCAGCTCGCGCCGATCGTCTCGCTGACGAAATCCATCACCGCCCGGATGGCGGGCGAACGGCGCAGGTCGGGATAGGTCACCAGCCACAGGTCTCGCATGGGCGATGGGATGGCCACCGGCAAGCGCTTGAGCTCCGCCTCGCCATCGCCGAGGAATGCCGGGAGAGCGACCACGCCGAGACCGGCGCGAGCCGCTTCCAGCTGGCCGAAGACATCGCCGGCGCGGAACACGATGGGTCGGCCGGCCAGCAGACTGCGCAACCAGGTCTGCTGGGTCAGATGATCGAGCGCCGCGTCATAGCCGATGAAGACCCAGTCCTCCTCCGGCGTTTGCGCAATCTCGGCCGTGGCATAGAGCCCGAACCGCATGACGCCGATACGGCGCACCAGAAGATCGCTCTCCTCGGGACGCGTCATGCGCACGGCGATATCGGCCTCGCCGTGATCCAGCGCGGAACGCCTGGTCACACCGGCGATGGTGAGCATGATATCCGGATGCGCGGCGCGGAAACCCACCGCCTTCGGAGCGATGAGATGCGCGGCGACGGAAGGAGGGGCGCTGATCTTGACGGCGGCCGAGAGCCCGGCGACCGCGCTTTTCGAATAACGCCTGATCGCCTCGACATTCTCCTCCATGCCCGCCACCAGCTCGGCGATCGCCCGGCCGTCGGCCGTCAGCGGCGAGGTGCGTGGCCGGCGATCCACGAGGCGCAGATCCAGCGCCCGCTCCAGCGCGGCGATGCGGCGTCCCACGGTGGCGTGGTCGACGCCGAGCTCGCGCGCGGCGGCCGAAAGCGAGCCGGTGCGCGCCAGGGCGGCGAAATGGAGGAGGTCCTGCCAATCGATCATCTGTGCATTATTGCACAGGAGCAGTGAGTTCATACCGAATTTATTCAGTCCCGCCTTTGTGCTCAAAAAGTGCGTCTGAAAGGAGACTGCCCCATGCCCCACGCCATTGCCATCACCAGTCCCGGAAGCCCTGAAACCATGAGGCTCGTCGAACTCCCGATCGTCGAGCCGGGGCCAGGCCAGGCACGCATCCGCCAAAGCATTTCAGGAGTGAATTTCGTCGATATCTATATCCGCTCGGGACTCTATCCCCTGTCGCCCGGCCAGACCGTTCTTGGCTTCGAGGGCGCAGGCGTGGTGGAAGCGATCGGCCCCGGCGTCGAGGAGCTGAAGGTCGGCGACCGCGTCGCCTATGTCGGCCATCCGCTCGGAAGCTATGCCGAGGTCCGCACGCTGCCGGCCTCGCGGCTGGTGCTGCTGCCCGACGGCGTCAGCGAGCGGCTTGCCGGCAGCACCATGCTGCGCGGGCTGACCGCCCATATGCTGCTTCACAAGGTTCATCCCGTGCAGCCCGGCGAATGGATCCTGGTGCATGCCGCCGCCGGCGGCCTCGGGCAGATCGTCACACGCTGGGCGAAGCGCCTGGGCGCGAATGTCATCGGCACCGTCGGCTCCGAGGCCAAGGCCGAATTTGCCTATGAAGCCGGCGCCGATGCGGTGCTGCTGCACAATTCCGAGGACTGGGTGGAGGAAACCCGCCGCATCGCCGACCGGCGGGGCGTGCATCTCGCCATCGACGGTATCGGCGGCGCGATGCTGTCGCAGACGCTCGCCGCCGTGCGCCCCTTCGGCATGGCCGCCAGCCTCGGCCAGCCGGCCGGCCCGATCCCACCGATCCAGATCGAGGAGTTGACCGCGCCCCGCGCCATCGCCCTTTCCCGCCCGAGCGTGCTTGTCTATGCAAACGATCCGGAACTTTACCGCCACGGCGCCAAGGCGCTGATGGCAGAGCTGCAGGCCGGACTCACCAACCCCATCGGCGCGGAATATGCGCTGAGGGACGCCGCTGTCGCGCATGCCGATCTGGAAGCGGGGCGGACGACGGCGAGCGTCGTGCTGACGATGTGAACCGCCACCCACAATCGCCGGGCCGCGTCAATGGTCTTTGCTGCATAGCAGCACTTCCATTGACCGAGCCTGCTTTTGCCTGATACCAGTTGGGAGTGGCATCGCTGCCATTTCTATCCGGCCCCTTCCAGCCGATATGAACCCCGATCCGTCGTGGCAAACAGCATGGACACCGCCTGGCCGGTGCCCGCAGGCGATATCTCGTGAACACTGCGTCTCAAACCATCCAGTCGAATTCGGCTCTTACCCTCGTTTCCATCGTCGCGCTGACCTTCTTCGGCTATCTCGCCATCGGTCTGCCGCTCGCCGTGCTGCCGACCCATGTCGATAGCGGCCTCGGTTTCGGCGTCGTCTGGGCCGGTATTGCCATCAGCACGCAATATGTGGCGACCATCGTCAGCCGCGCGCAGGTCGGCCGATTGTGCGACCAATACGGGCCGCGCCGTTCGGTCTTCCTCGGCTTTTTCTCCTATGGACTTTGTGGCACCCTGACGCTGGCATCGGCGCTTGTGACGGACATTCCGGCGGCGAGCCTGTCGTTGTTGCTTGCCGGACGCCTGGCGCTCGGTATCGGCGAAAGCCTGGTCAGCACGGCGGCGATCACCTGGGCGATCGGCCTGATGGGTTCGCGCGAAACCGTGCGCATCATCTCGTGGAACGGCATCGCCACCTATGGCGGTATCGCGCTCGCAGCTCCCTTCGGCGCCTGGCTTACCGGACAATATGGTTTCTTCGCCATCGGCGCGATGACGATCGGCCTGGCGATTGCCGGCCTGATGCTGGCACAAACGCGGCCGCCCGTGCCCGGTATCAAGGAGAAGGGCATCGGCACCGGCCAGGTGCTCGGCCGCATCCTGCCTTACGGCGTGGCATTGGCACTGGCCTCCAGCGGCTTCGGCGTCGTCATGGCCTTCGTCGCCCTGTTTTTCCATAACCGCGATTGGGACGGGGCTTCGCTGGCCTTGAGCGCCTTCGGCCTCGCCTTCATGGGCATCCGCCTTGGATTGGCGCAAGCCGTCGCCCGCTTTGGCGGCCTGCCGCTGGCGCGTATTTCGCTGGTGCTGGAGATCGTCGGCCTGCTGACGATTGCCTTCGCCCCCACGCCCACCGTCGCCATCATCGGCGCGGCCCTTGCCGGCGCCGGCTTCGCGCCGATCTTCCCCGCACTTGGCAACGAGGCGATGGCACGCATTCCGCCACAGAACCGCGGCGTGGCGCTTGGCCTCTACTCGATCTTCCTCGACGTGGCGCTCGGCGGCACCGGCCCGATCGCCGGCGTGCTTGCCGATCACTTCGGCTATACCGCGCCTTTCCTCCTCGGTGGCGGCGCAGTCGTGCTCGGCCTTGCAATCTGCCTCTGCCTGCGTAGGACCAGCAACGGCTAGGGCCAAAGGCTTCGGCAAACCGAAGCCTTTGATCCCGCCGCCCGATAATCCCTGATAATCATTGCGCGAAGCGATCGGGGCTTGGTATGGACCTGCGACAATCACAAGCAAGCAGGAGACAGGCGCATGGACATCACCGAAATCGTTCTCGAGGGCGATAGCGCGGGCATCTCCTGGCGGCTGCCGGTGCTGCATTTCAAGGGCAGCAAGCCGGATGCCCCGAAAATCTATATCCAGGCCGCGCTCCACGCCGGCGAGCTGCCGGGCACGGCGCTTGTCCATTTCCTCTGCGAACGGTTGCGGCAGGCCGAGGCGGACGGCGCGCTTCTCAGCGATATCACCGTCGTGCCGCACGCCAACCCGATCGGTGCCGCGCAATCGCATTTCGGCGAGATGCAGGGCCGTTTCGACCTCGGCTCGCGCACGAACTTCAACCGCGACTTCCCGCTGATCTCGCTGCGCGACCGAAATCTGCTGATCGCAAACCTGGAGCGCTATTCCGCCGTCGACCGGCTGAAGCGACAGCTCATCCATATGGCGCTCGGCGCGGATCTGGTGATCGACCTGCATTGCGACGACGAATCCCTGCAATATGCCTATATCGACGACGCCTTCTGGCCGGAGGCGGCCGATCTGGCGGCGGCGCTCGACATGGATGCCGTGCTGTTGTCGGACGGCGAAAGCTCGGCCTTCGAGGAAGCGGTCAGCTTTGCCTGGAAATATGAAGTCCCCGGCGAGAAGAAGGCGCATCTATCAGGAAGGCTGTCGGTGACCGTCGAGCTGCGCGGCACGCGCGATGTCTATCCGGAAATGGCGAGGAAAGATGCCGAAGGGCTCTGGCGCTTCCTTGCCGCCCGTGGCGCGGTCAGGGACGACGGCGTCACCCTATCCGCTTTCACCGGACCGGCGGTGCCGCTCGACAATGTCGAGATGATCCGCGCGCCGCAGGCCGGTACCGTGCTTTTCCATCGCAATATCGGCGAGCGCGTCGAACAGGGCGATCTGCTGGCAACGATCATCACCGCGCCCGGCATGCCTGATGGCAGCATCGACGTTCATGCGCCGCAAGCCGGCCTCATCGTCACACGCGTCTCCGACCGGCTGGTCCGCCGCCGCGGCGACCTGATGAAGATCGGCTGCGACAGGCCGAGTGCCGCCGGCCGCAAGCCGGGAACACTGGAAGACTGAGACAGAGCAACAGACGGGTTTGACATGACGATCACCATTTACGGCATCAAGAATTGCGACACGATGAAGAAGGCCCGGACCTGGCTGGAAAGCCACGGCATCGCCTATGATTTCCACGACTACAAGGCCGTCGGCATCGACCGGGATCATCTGGAGCGCTGGACGAGCGAAGCCGGCTGGGACATCGTGCTCAACCGCGCCGGCACCACCTTCAGGGCCCTGCCCGAGGCGGACCGTTCCGATCTCACCAAGGAAAAGGCGATTGCCCTGATGCTGGCCCAGCCTTCGATGATCAAGCGTCCGGTACTGGAAGCGGGCGGCAAGTTGCTTGTTGGGTTCAAGCCGGAGATTTATGCGGCCGCATTCGGCAAGGCTGCCTGAAGATCGCGCCATGTCCAAAACCACCCGCGCCACGCAAGTGCTGACCCAGGCCAAGGTCGCCTTCACGGTTCACGCCTATGATTACGATCCGAATGCCGAGCGCATCGGCATGCAGGCGGCGGAGGCCATCGGCGAGGAGCCGCATCGGGTGCTGAAGACGCTGATGGCGGAGGTGGATGGCAAGCCGGTTTGCGTGGTCGTGCCTTCCAATCACGAAGTCAGCATGAAGAAGCTCGCCGCCGCTTTCGGCGGCAAATCGGCTGCCATGATGAAGCCCGCAGATGCCGAGCGGCTGACGGGCTATCATGTCGGCGGCATCAGCCCCTTCGGCCAGAAAAAGAGCGTGCCGACGGCAATCGAGGCGCAGGCGATGACCGAGGCTTACGTCTATATCAATGGCGGCCAGCGCGGCCTGCAGGTGCGGCTCAGCCCGCAGGATGCCTTGACCGTCCTGAAGGCCAAGGCTGCACCGCTGATTGCCTGAGCCATGCCGCGATCGGACAAACCGCCTTCAATTTCGCCGCAAACCGGTCTAAGTCTTCTGACCATTCTTTCGATATCAGCCAAGCAGGTTTCGCCATGACATCAGCCTCTCCCAACCATCATCCCGTCGATCACGCCAAGCTGGAGAAGCTGGCGGAAGTGGCCGTGAAGGTCGGGCTGCAGCTGCAGGCCGGGCAGGATCTGCTGATGACGGCACCGGTCGCGGCGATGCCGCTGGTGCGGCTGATCACGCGCGAGGCCTACAAGGCCGGCGCGGGGCTCGTCTCCACTTTTTACTCGGACGAGGAGACCACGCTTGCCCGCTACGAATACGGCCACGACCAGAGCTTCGATCGCGCGGCGGGCTGGCTCTATGACGGCATGGGCAAGGCCTTCGCCAACAATACCGCGCGGCTCGCCATTTCCGGCGACAATCCAATGCTGCTCTCCGGCCAGGACCCGTCCAAGGTGGCGCGCGCCAACCGCGCCAATTCGGCCGCTTACAAGCCGGCGCTGGAGAAGATCTCCAATTTCGACATCAACTGGAACATCGTCTCCTACCCGAACCCCTCCTGGGCAAAGCTGGTCTTCCCCGACGATCCGGAGGCGATCGCCGTCGCCAAGCTCGCCAAGGCGATCTTCTCGGCGTCGCGCGTCGATGTCGAAGATCCGATCGCCGCCTGGGCCGAGCACAATGCCAATCTGCACAAGCGTTCGACCTGGATGAACGGCCAGCGCTTTGCCGCCCTGCATTTCCAGGGACCGGGCACGGACCTGACGGTCGGCCTCGCCGACGGCCATGAATGGCATGGTGGCGCTTCCACAGCCAAGAACGGCATCACCTGCAATCCGAACATTCCGACGGAAGAGGTCTTCACCACGCCGCATGCGCTGCGCGTCGAAGGCCATGTCTCCTCGACCAAGCCGCTGTCGCATCAGGGCACGCTGATCGACAATATCCAGGTGCGCTTCGAAGGCGGCCGCATCGTCGAGGCCAAGGCGACGCGCGGCGAAGAAGTGCTGAACAAGGTGCTCGACACCGACGAAGGCGCGCGCCGGCTCGGCGAAGTGGCACTGGTGCCGCATTCCTCGCCGATCTCGGCGAGCGGCATCCTGTTCTACAATACGCTCTTTGACGAAAACGCCTCCTGCCACATCGCCCTCGGCCAGTGCTATTCCAAGTGCTTCATCGACGGCGCATCACTCAGCCAGGAGCAGATCAAGGCACAGGGCGGCAATTCCAGCCTGATCCACATCGACTGGATGATCGGCTCCGACAAGGTCGATATCGACGGCATCAATGCCGACGGTTCGCGCGTTCCGGTCATGCGCAAGGGCGAGTGGGCATAAGGTAAGGGCCTCGGCCTGAATATTGCTGCCCCGCAAGCCCCCGCATCCGACCCTTCGGGCCACTTTCTCCCCGAGGGGAGAAGGGAGGTGCCGCTTTTTTAGCGGCAAACGTTCAGCTAGTTTGAAGCGATATTAGAGCAGTTCAGCAATTCACGGAATCGCTGAACTGCTCTATCTTTTTGTTTTCACGCAATTCCGGACGGAAAACCGCTGCGCACTTTTCCTGGAATCGCTCTAAGTTGCCTCATCTTTCAGCGGGGCTCTTTTGCTGAGCATAGCGTGTCTGAATCCCTCTTATCCCCCGCGGGGAGAAGGTGCCTGACAGGGCGGATGAGGGGGCGGCTCCGCAAGACGAGAGACCACCCTTTTCATACACCTCAGAACAGGCTGCCCTGCTTCGGCGGATCGGCGGGACCCGCCGGTTTCGCGACGCGCTTCTTTTGCGGCGGCGCGCCGGTCGGCGGTTCCGTGGGAGCCGGTGCCACAGGATTGTCTCCGGTGACCGCACCGACGCGGCCGTCGGCGAATTCGATCGAGATCGCCGCGCCGGTTGCAAGGGCTGCGGCCAGCGACACCGGCCGGTCGGCCTCGTCGCGCACGACGGCGTAGCCGCGCTTCAGCACGTTCTTGTAGGACAGCGACTGCAGCACCCGCTCCTGCGCCGCCAATTCGCCGCGCGCCCGTACGAGCTGATGGCGGATCGCCGTATCGGTGCGGCGGGAGAGATTGCCGAGCAGATCGCGGGCGCGGCCGGTCTGCGTTTCCAGCCGCGAGGGCAGCGTCGCGAAAACGGCGTCGGCGCGGCCGATGCGGGCGCGTGCACGATCGATCATCCGCTCGACGGTGCGCTCGGCGCGGGTCATCCGCTCGCTCAGCATCTGCCGCCGCTCCAGGAGACGGTTCGACAGGACATCGGGCCGCAGATGCGAGGCGGCACGCTCGAAGGTGCGGCGCTTGTTCAGCGTGTTCAGCTCGAGCCCGCGACCGAGGCCGGACGCCGCCTCATCGAAACGGCGGCGCGGCAGCGCCAGAAGCTGATCGAGCGAGGGCAAGGCGCGCAAGAGCGCCCGCACCACTTGCCGCCGCTGGTCCATCTGCCTGCTGACACCGCCCTGCAGGCGGGCGGCGAGACTTGCAAGCTGCGCTTCGAGTTCGGCTCTGACCGGCACAGCCATTTCGGCGGCCCCGGTCGGCGTCGGCGCGCGGACATCGGCGGCATGGTCGATCAGCGTCCAGTCGGTCTCGTGGCCAACGGCGGAGATCAGCGGTATGTCGCTGGCGGCGGCGGCGCGCACCACCGCCTCGTCGTTGAAGCTCCAGAGATCCTCCAGGCTGCCGCCGCCACGGGCGACGATCAGCACGTCCGGGCGCGGAATGGGGCCATCGGGCGCAAATTCGTTGAAGCCGCGGATGGCGTTGGCGACCTCATCGCCCGACCCCTCCCCCTGCACCTTCACCGGCCAGACCAGCACATGCACGGGAAAGCGATCGGAGATGCGGTGCAGGATATCGCGAATGACCGCGCCGGTCGGCGAGGTGACGACGCCGATCACCTTCGGCAGGAAGGGCAGCCGGCGCTTGCGCTCGGCATCAAACAGGCCTTCGGCACCGAGCTTGCGCTTGCGCTCCTCGAGCAGCGCCATCAGCGCGCCGGCGCCGGCCGGCTCCAGCGTCTCGATGACGATCTGGTATTTCGACGAGCCGGGGAAGGTCGTTACCTTGCCGGTGGCGATGACCTCCATTCCCTCCTCGGGGCGGAATTTCAGCTTGGAAAATGTGCCTTTCCAGATCACCGCGTCAATGCGGGCACGGTCGTCCTTCAGTGAGAAATAGGCGTGGCCGGAGGAGTGCGGCCCGCGATAGCCGGAGATTTCGCCGCGCACGCGCACCTGATCGAACGCACTCTCGACGGTGCGCTTGATCGATCCCGACAATTCCGAGACCGAATATTCCGCGAGATTCGACGGCGAATCATTCTCAAAGAAACTGCTCATGCGGTTCTTTTATCCGAAGTCGCGGCGAATGCGGAGATTGAAAGTGCCGCCATTCCCTCGCGGATCGACGGGATGGACGGCAAGGGGCGGGCTTCACCAAGCGTTAACCCTATCTCCAAAGCCTTTCTTAGCCATCCCCGTGCAATTCTGTGCAAACTGGTTTTTGGTAAAGAGGAGGTGGCGCGATGATATTCGTAACCGCCACGATCATCGGAATTGCCGCCGGCCTGCAGCGCTCGGCGATCGGCTCGGTCCTGGGTGCCGCCCTGATCAGCATCGCCTTCATGGCCGCCGTCGCCCTTTCCATGGCTCCCCCGCCGCTTATGACATTGCTCATCGCACTCGGCGGCTACAATCTCGGCTTTATCAGTTATCTCATCACCCTCGACGTGCTGGAACAGCGCCGGGCCTGAGCCGCGCGCTCAATCCGCCGGCATGAACCGGAAGAACTGCACGTCCGATTTCGCCGGCGCCGGGATCGGCTGAAGATAGGCCGGCACATGTCCCTGGCCGAGCTGGGCGTAAAGCCCATCCGGCTTCAGTTCCGAAAGCTGCCGTACCTGCGGATCGCTCTTGCAAAAGGCAAGCAGCGTCACATGCGCGCCGCGCAGGAAGGCTTCCGCCTCCTTCAGCTCGGCAAGGCCGATATGCAGCTCGGTGAGCATGCCGCCCTGGTCGCGGTGATAGGGTCCGGACAGCGCGCGGTGCGGCGTGAAACGCAGCAGGGGCGAGCCCATGTTGGACGGCGCGGCGACGACGCCGGGATCGAGGCCGGCGATGAGCGCCAATGCCTGCCTGGAATAGCAGTCGCCAGCCTCGTCCGCATCGGCGACGGGAGCGGCGGTAAAGCTGTTGACGATGCCATTCTTGGCGAGCGCGCCGCCGACGGCCCAGACGGCGGGCGCGGCAAGCAGCGTCGCGACGACATAGGTGAGCGCCGCGCGGATATTCCTGGTATCGGCGGCGGAGATGCGGCGAAGCTCCGCCAGCAGGATGGCGAGCGGCGGGATGGCGAGCAGATTGGAGAACTCGGCACCGCGCACCTGCACCAGCGCGATGATCCAGTTAACGGCGACCAAGGCCAGCAGAACCGCATGCAGCCGGGCGCGATCGCCGCGCAGGATACGGACGATGCACAGGACGATCGCCAGCAGGCCCGTGGCGTAGAAGGCGCCGAGCGTTTCCGGCTGATGTTGCGCCAGCGAGACAATCGACTGCGCCTCGGTCACCTTGTTCAGCCAGAGCTGCACCAGCATCGGGTCGAGATCGGCAAGCGGATTGCGCAGGCATTGCGGCGCGATCACCAAAGCCGTCGCGAAAACGGCGACGCCGTTGGCTGCCAGCACGGTCAGGCGCCAGGGCATGGACAGGCGGCTGGCAAACAGCGCCGACAGAAGCAGACCCACGCCGCCAACGCTGATGATGCTGTAAAAACCAAGCGAGAGGTTGTCGCAGGTGACGGTGGCATAGAGATGCGGCGGCACCAGCGCGAGGAAGGCCGCGCTGACGGCGATCGTCAGCGTCAGGGCGAAGGCGCGGGCGGCGGGCGCGAAGACCTCGCCATCCCAGGCCCAGAGGCCGGCCACCGCCATACAGGCGACGGCGACGAAGGGCGTGGTTTCCGCGCCGATGCCGAGCGCGATGGCAAGAGCGACGGCGGCGATGGCGAAACTGCGCGGACGGTAGCTCTCGTCGGAAAGCATCGCGACGGAGAGCGCCACCAGGCCGAGCTGGACATTGTCATGATCGATGGAGCCCGGCAGGAAACGGCGGGACGTCAGCACGAAGAGCGTCGTCAGGATCAGCGAGAAATGCATGCCCTCGACGCCGGCGATCCGGCGGCCGGCAAGGCCCATGAAAAACATCAGCGGCAGCACGAGCATCAGCGGCCAGATGGTCAAGGCGGCCGCTTCCGCGCTTTCCGGCGCAAGGAACAGCCGGAAAAAGGCGATCAGGCCGGCGATCGGCAGGTCGATGAAGCGCGACCAGTGCATCAGCGTGCCGCCATCGAGGCCGAGGCGGTATTGCATCATGTCGAACCAGCCCTGGCCGCCAAGGAGATCGCGCACTTCGACCAGACGCATGATGTCGTCATTGTCGGGACCGACATAGTCGGTGGCGTGGCGATTGAAGACCAGCAGCGCGACGATGGTGAAGACGGCATAGATCAGCGCGACGAGCACCGGCCGCGACCAGAGCGACGGTGCTTGCGCTCGCGTCGTAACGGCCGCTCCGCGCGATACTGCCAGCGTCTGCGCCATCTCGATAAAACCCCGTGTTCGAAGGACATCCGGGGCGCCACGCTAACCGCTGGCGATCAAGAAAGCGTAAAGCGGGGCGATGCGGCCGCCGATATCACGAGAATGTTCCCGCCGATCCCGCAATCGGCCATTTTTCGCCCACAGCCCTAGGGTCTTATTAACGCGCGGCAGGGTAAGTTCCCGTCCATTGGAACCCAGTAAAGTCACGCGTAAGAAGCGGCCAGAGACCATGTGGAACGAGAAGCTGAACATCGCCGTTCTCCTGCCCTGCTACAACGAGGCCGCCACGATCGGCGACGTCGTGCGCGGCTTTCGCAAGGCACTGCCCCAGGCGGTGATCTACGTCTACGACAACAATTCCACCGACGGCACCGCGCTGCATGCGATGCTGGCGGGCGCGACCGTGGTGCGCGAGCGCCGGCAGGGCAAGGGGCATGTGGTACGCCGCATGTTCGCCGATATCGACGCCGACATCTATCTGATGGCCGATGGCGACGGCACCTATGCGCCCGAAGACGCGGAGGAGCTGATCCGCACGCTTCTGAGCGAGGGCTCGGACATGGTCGTCGGCACGCGCCGCAACGTCCATAGCGATGCCGGCCGCCAGGGTCATGCCTTCGGCAACCGCATCTTCAACTGGCTCTATCGCACCATCTTCGGCCCGGATTTCACCGATATCTTCTCCGGCTACCGCGCCTTCTCGCGCCGCTTCGTCAAGAGCTTCCCGGCCGTCTCCGGCGGTTTCGAAATCGAGACGGAAATGTCGGTGCATGCCTCGCGGCTGAAACTGCCGGTCAGCGAGCTGGAGCTCGACTATGGTCGTCGGCCGGAAGGATCGCATTCCAAGCTGTCGACTTTCCGCGATGGCTGGAAAATCCTCTGGATGTTCGCCATGCTGATGAAGGAAACCCGGCCCTTCGCCTTCTTCGGCATTCTCGGCACCGTCTGCATGGAGATGAGTATCGGCTTCTCGATCCCGGTCTTCTTCGAATATTTCGAGACCGGCCTGGTCTTGCGCATGCCGACCTGGGTGCTGTCGATGGCGCTGCTCATGATCTCCTTCATGCTGTTTACCGCCGGACTGATCCTCGATTCGGTCGCCCGCGCCCGTGCCGAACAGCTGCGCATCCACTATATGAACCTGGCCAAACCGGCAGCCCGCCAGATCGGCGACGAGCGGCCGGTCTACATGGCGGATCACGAGAAGCCGGCAAGCCGGCGAAAAAGGGCGAAGGCCGCATGAAGAAGCTTCTTCGCTTCCTGATCGCCGGCGGCGTCGGCTTCGTGGTCGATGCGGGTGTGCTGCATCTGCTGCTCTGGTTCACGCCCTTCGGCCCCTTCGTCGGCCGGGCGGTGTCGATACCAAGCGCGCTGCTCGCCACATGGTTCCTCAACCGCAATTTCACCTTCGGCCGGTCTGACCGTTCGCTGGCAGCCGAGGGCTTCCGCTACGGTTCAGTCGGCCTGACCTCGGCCTTGCTGAACTACGCCCTGTTCAGCTCGCTGCTGATGACCGAGCCGAGCCTGCGGCCGATCATCGCTTTGACGCTGGCATCGGCGGCGGCAACGGCGTTCAGCTTCTTCGGCTATTCACGCTTCGTCTTCCGCCACCGGCAGAATTCTTGAAGCAATTCCAGGAAAAGTGTGCAGCGGTTTTCCGTCCGGAATTGCGTCAGAAAATCGTCAGAAAATAAGGAATCCCCTCAGACCGGTTCCCAGCCTTCCTTCTCGCTGGCGCGGTAGATGGCGTCGATGACCTTCTGGTTGAGCTTCGAGCTTTCGAGCGGTACGATCTCGGCGCCCTGGCCGAGCGCGGCCGATGCGAAGGCTTCCGCCTCGCGCCGGTATTGCCGGCTGTCGGGGAAGCGGAAGATCTGCGATTCCGAATGGCCGCGATTGGTCAGCTCCAGCTCCTCGGCGCCGTAACGGTCGGCATTGAACGGCGACTTCACCTCGATGAAACCTTCCGTGCCGTGGAAGACCATGACCTGGCGGTTGGCGAGCTGCGTCGAAATATAGAAGCTCATGTCGAAATCGCCGAAGTCGGCCTTGACGCTGGAATAGATGTCGGTGCCGAATTCCGGGTCGCGCTCGGTGACCGCCTGGATGCGCAGGGGTTCGCGGCCGGTGACGAAACGGGCTGATATCGTCGGGTAGACGCCAATATCGGGCAGGCCGCCGCCGCCGAGCGCCGGGATATTGCGCATGTTGCCGGCATCGCGGTTGAAATAGGTGAAGGCACCCTGGATATGGCGCAGGCGGCCGATGGCGCCATCGGCCACAAGCGAGCGCACCTTGCGCCAGACCGGCGCGTAGGTGACCATATAGGCTTCGCTCACCAGCACCTTGTTGCGGTCGCGGGCGGCGATCAGGCCGTCGATCTCCCCTGCCTTCAGCGCGATCGGCTTTTCGCAGAGCACATGCTTGCCGGCATCGGCCGCCTTGATCGTCCATTCGACATGCTGCGAGGTCGGCAGCGGAATATAGACGGCATCGATCGTGTCGGAGGCCAGCATCTCCTCGTAGGAGCCGAAGGCGTGCGGCACGGAGAAACGATCGGCCATCTGCCGGGCGCGGGCCAGATCGCGGCTGGCGATCGCCGTCACCACGCAATTTTCCGCATCCTGAATGGCGGGTACCACCAGCTCGCGACCGATCTTCGCCGTCGACAGAATTCCGAAGCGCAACATGATTTTTCTCCTGGAGCATGATCCCGAAGCGGACAGCCGCAGAGCGGAGGTCGCGATACGGCCTTCCGGCGGGATCGTTTTGAACATGAGGGGCGGAGCGAAACGAGAGTCCCGCTCGAGACGAAACCGGGGCAAGCTTATTCGCCCCCAACCGATGGCGCAACGGCCCGCGGCGGTCGACATCCACAAAACGCACCATGCGTCGCATCAGTCTATGTCCGGATTTGTCCGTTTTTTGTCCGCCACGTGGCTTTCATGGCTTTCTATCAGCTTTTAATCTCGGTTATGCTTCAAACATAGGAGATACGAAAATGTCCCATGCCGATACTGCCCTCTTGGTCATCGATGTGCAGGAATCCTTCCGCCAGCGCCCCTACTGGCAAACGGATGACCTGCCGGCTTTCACCGATCGCCTGCAGGCACTGATCGACGGTGCCAAGGCGCGCGGCATTCCGGTCGTGCAGATCTTCCATGTCGCGGACGGCGATGCGCATTTCGGCCTGACCAGCGGCTATGTCCGCAAGCTCGAGGAAATCACGCTGGAGGCCGATGCGGTCTTCCACAAGCACCGCCATTCCGCGCTCGTCGGCTCCGGCCTCGATGTCTGGCTGGTGGAACACGGCATCCGCAAGCTGATCGTGTCCGGCATCCGCACCGAGCAGTGCTGCGAGACGACGACGCGCCATGCTTCCGATCTCGGTTACGATGTCGATTACGTCACCGAGGCGACGCTGACCTTCCCGATGACGCATGCGTCGGGCACGATCTTCAGCGCCGACGACATCAAGAAGCGCACGGAGCTGGTGCTGTCGGGCCGCTTCGCCCGCATCGCGACGGTCGAGGACGCGCTTGCCGGCGCGACGATCCGGAGCGCCGCATGAGCCAGGACGACAGACACCTCCATCGCCGTATCATCCCGGTCTATGTCGTCCTGCCGCCCTACACGCTGCTGATGGATGTCGCCGGGCCGGTGGAGGTGCTGCGCCGCGCCAATCTCGAACAGGAGGACATCCTGTTCGACTATCGCTTCATCGCTGCCCGGCCGTCCCAGACGACATCGGTCGGGCTGATGCTTGCCGATCTCTCCCCCTTGCCGGATCATCTTCCCGATGGCGCTTATGTCATCGTCTCCGGCAGCGTGACGCCGCCATCCGACGCCGAGGACGTCGAGCCGGAACTGGATGTTCTTACCACATGGCTGAAGGCGGCCATCCGACCCGGCATCACCCTCGTCACCATCTGCTCGGGCGCCGTGCTCGCCGCCCGCGCCGGCCTGCTCGACGGTCACGCCTGCACCACGCATGCCGCCTGCCTCGAGGAGGTCCGGCACTATGCCCCGACCGCAAGGGTGCTCGACAACCGGCTCTATGTCGAGGACCGCGAGCGCTATTCCAGCGCCGGCATCACCACCGGTACCGACCTGATGCTGCATATCGCCTCGAAACTCACCTCGCCGATGACGGCGCTGACCATCGCCCGCCACATGGTCGTCTACATGCGCCGCACCGGCGCCGAGCCGCAGCTTTCGCCCTGGCTCAGCGGCCGCAACCATGTCCACCCCGCCATCCACCGGGTGCAAGATGCGATCATGGCCGATCCGGCTCACAGCTGGTCGCTGTCCGAGCTTGCCGGCATCGGCGCGATGAGCGCGCGGCATATTTCCCGGCTGTTTCAGGAACATGCCGAATTGTCGGTGACGGCCTATGTCAATCTGATGCGCGTCACGCTCGCCCGCGACGTGCTCGCCAATTCGCGGCTGGACATGGAGCGCGTGGCGGAAAAATCCGGCTTCGCCTCGCCGCGGCATATGCGCCGCGTCTGGTCGAAATACAATGAGCTGCCGCCCAGCCACTACCGGCGATCGGCAGCCGAATAAAGAAAACGTCCGAGCACGATGCCGAAAAGTGTAAGCGGTTTTCGGCCGACATCATGCTCTCTCTTTTGATTCTAGAGCGGATTCAAATTTTAGGTCGATCCGACCTAAAATTATCCGCCTCCAGTGGCATTTCCATTGGTAGGACGATAGCTTTGTTCGTCCCCACCCTCTCCGGCCTGTTCCGTGCCGGTCTTTTGCTCAACTGATTTGGAGAGCCCATATGGAAACGCGCAAGCTTGGACACACCGATCTTTTCGTCGCCCCGATCGTCTTCGGCGGCAATGTCTTCGGCTGGACGGCCGACGAGAAAACCTCCTACGCATTGCTCGACGCCTTCTTCAACGCCGGCTTCAACACCATCGACACCGCCGACGTCTATTCAAGCTGGGTTCCCGGCAACAAGGGCGGCGATTCCGAGGAGATCATCGGCAAATGGCTGAAGCAGGGCCGCGTCGCCCGCGACAAGGCCATCATCATCACCAAGGTCGGCTCGGACATGGGGCCGGACAAGAAGGGCCTGAAGGCGAACTATATCCTGCAGGCGGTCGACGCCTCGCTGAAGCGGCTGCAGACCGACTATATCGACCTCTACCTCTCGCACTGGCCGGATCCGGACACGCCGCATGAGGAATCGCTTGCCGCCTATGCCAAGCTGAAGGAACAGGGCAAGATCCGCCATGTCGGCTGCTCCAACCTCGACGCGACGCAATTGCAGGCCTCGCTCGACGCCGCCGCCAAGGCGGGCCTGCCGCGCTACGACGTGCTGCAGCCGGAATATAATCTTTATGCCCGCGACAGTTTCGAAGGCCCGCTGGCGGATCTCTGCGTCAGGGAAGATATCGGCGTCATCACCTATTTCAGCCTCGCCGCCGGCTTCCTCACCGGCAAGTACCGCAGCAAGGCCGACACCGAAGGCCGGGCGCGCGAAAACCGCGTGGCCACCTATCTCGACGACAAGGGCCTGCGCATTCTCGCGGCCCTCGACAAGGTTTCCGCCGAAACCGGTTCGAAGCTGGCCGAGATCGCGCTGGCCTGGCTGTTGCGCAAGCGCGGTGTCACCGCCCCGATCGCCAGCGCCACCAGCCTTAGCCAGCTTGACGCGCTGATCAATTCGGCGAAGCTCAAGCTTTCCGACGAGGCCATGGCCCTGCTCGACAAAGCCGGCGAATAGATGGGCTGACGAAGAGACAAGGACGAACTGATGAGCGTGGTCGTGCGCGACGCCAAGCCCGAAGACGAAGCCCGCTGGCGCAAGCTCTGGGCCGGCTATCTCGCCTTCTACAGGGCCGACGTCGCGCCCGATATCACCGACATGACATGGCGCCGGATCTTCGATCCGGCGTCGGCCATGTTCATGCGCGTTGCCGAGGTCGATGGCGAGGTCAAGGGCTTCGCGCTTTGCCTGACGCATGAGAGTACATGGCTCAGAGAGCCGGAATGCTATCTGGAAGACCTGTTCGTCGATGAAGGCGCGCGCGGCCAGGGTGTCGGTCGGGCATTGCTCGACGATCTCGTTGCCCTCTGCAAAAAGAACGGCTGGGCGCGGCTGTATTGGCATACCGAGGAAAACAACGCCACCGCCCGCAAGCTCTATGACAGCTACATCACGAGTGATGGCCTTATCCGCTATCGCATCAAGTTCTGAGCTTTGGCAGCCCTTCATAGAGAGCGGCATGATCGCCCTCCCAGTTCGCCATGCCCTTCTTGGTCAGCATGCCGCGCGGGCCGGCATAGCTCTGGATGGTCCGCATCGGCCGTTCGTGCCACTGGATGTTGAAGGCCCATAATTTCGGGAAGAAGCAGAGCGAGGCATAGGGCAGGTGGTCGTGGATCCACCAGGCGAGTTTTTGCCAATCACCCTCCTCGCGGCAATGGTCGATCAGCCAGGGCACGACGACGCAGACGGCAGCGCCCATGCAGCCGTCCAGATCGCGCATGTCCCAGATATGATGCGCGGCGGTATGGGCGTTGGTCGAGCAGTTCAACCCGTTCCTGTTGCCGAAGGCGTTGACCGCAGGCGAACGATAGCCGGAACGGATATGTAGCCGGCCAAACGTCGCCTCCAGCGGCTCCAGCAGCTCCTCGCACATCCGGCGGCCGCTCTCGATCGCCAGGTCGGGGTCTTCCGGAATATTGGGAATGCGGTAGAAATCGGCGATCTCCGAATGCAGGAAATCGCGGAAGAAGAAATTCTTCGACAGTCTGACGCGGCCGAGTTCCTCGAGCCCCTTCATCGAGCCGGGTTTTCTCGTCATTGCGGTCCCTTCCTCGGTCTACCCAGCCAGTTCGGACGATTGATCGCATGCCCGCCACCCGATTTCTGTCAGTAGCTCGCAAAAACACCTTCAGGGGCAGTCGCAAGGCGGTTGCCGGTCCGGCATTGCGGAGCCGGGCTAAGGCCCGGCATATTTGAAGAAATCGATGAAGGCCCGAAGCGCCGGGCGCATCTGGCGCCGGCTTGGATAATAGATGCAGAAGCCGGAATAGGGCGGACACCAATCCTCCAATACGCGGATGAGCCGGCCTTCGGCCAGTTCCTCCGCCACCCGAATGTCGAAGAAATAGGAGAGGCCGGCGCCATTGAGCGCTGCCAGGACCGCAAGCCGGTCCTCGCCGACAATCAGCGGACCATCGACGGCGACGATCATCTCGCGGCCATCCTTCTCGAATTCCCAGCGATAGACCGACCCGTCGGCAAAGCGCCGCTTGATGCAGCGGTGATGCACGAGATCGCGCGGATGCAGCGGCTTGGGGTTCGTCTCGAAATAGGCCGGGGAGCCGGCGATGACGGTACGGATATCGGGCGACATCTTCACCGCGATCATATCCGCCTCCACGCTTTCCTCCAGCCGGATGCCGGCATCGAAGCCTTCCCCGACGATGTCGTTGAAGCCGTCCTCGTTGGCAATCTCCAGCGTGATGTCCGGATAGGCATTGAGGAAATCGCCGAGCCGCGGCGCCATCAACAGGTCGGAGGCGAAGCGCGGCGCGGTGATGCGCAGATTGCCCGCCGGGCGCCCACGGGTGGCCAGCGTATCCTCCAGCGCGATATCGATTTCCTCCAGCGCCGGCGCCAGCCGTTGCAACAGCGTCCTGCCCTCCTCTGTCGGCAGGACGCTGCGGGTGGTGCGGGCAAGCAGCCGCACGCCGAGACTGTCCTCCAGGCTCGAAACGGCATGACTGACGGCGGACGGCGCGATCGACAGTTCCTTGCCGGCGGCGCGGAAGCTGCGATGGGCGGCGACGGCGGCGAAAACCGCCAATTGAGAGAGCTGGGTCCGATTCATTGATCTAAATTATAGAACAGCCTGTTAGAATTTGCATGGGTTTTTGTTCATTATCGGGCCCTCTATCTTCTCCTTGTCAGCGCGGACGGCCAGCCCGGCCGCATCCGATCGCAACACAGCCCAAGAGGACTACGACAATGAAAACCCGCAAGCTTGGCAAGGATCTCACCGTTTCCGCCGTCGGCCTCGGCTGCATGGGCATGAGCTTCGCCTATGGCGCCTCCGATGAACAGGAAGCAGTCAAGACGCTGCACCGCGCCGTCGAGCTCGGCGTCAATTTTTTCGACACGGCCGAGGTCTACGGCCCCTTCACCAATGAGGAGCTGGTCGGCAAGGCGCTGAAGCCGGTGCGCGACCGCGTCGTCATCGCCACCAAATTCGGCTTCAAACTTGACCTCACGAAGTCCGGGCCGGCCGCCATAAGCGGCGTCGACAGCCGGCCGGAACATGTCAAGCAGGTGGCCGAAGCCTCGCTGAAGCGGCTCGGCACCGATGTCATCGACCTCTTCTACCAGCACCGCGTCGATCCGAACGTGCCGATCGAGGATACGGTCGGCGCCATGGCGGAGCTGGTGAAGGAGGGCAAGGTTCGCGCGCTCGGCCTGTCGGAAGCGGGCGCGGCAACCATCCGCCGCGCCCATGCGGTGCATCCGATCGCCGCGCTGCAGAGTGAATATTCGCTGTGGAGCCGCGATCCGGAAGAGGAGGTGTTGGCTGTCTGCCGCGAGCTCGGCATCGGCTTCGTGCCCTATAGCCCGCTCGGCCGCGGCTTCCTCACCGGAGCAATCCGCAAGCCGGACGAACTTGCGGCCGACGATTTCCGCCGCAGCCTGCCGCGCTTCCAGGACCAGAATTTCGATGCCAATGCCGCTCTCGTCTCCCGGCTTGAAGCGCTTGCCGGCGACAAGGGCGTGACGGCCGCGCAGCTGGCCCTGGCCTGGGTGCTGCATCAGGGCGACGACATCGTGCCGATCCCCGGCGCCCGCAAGCTGCATCATCTCGAGCAGAACGCCGCCGCCGCCGATATCGTTCTTTCCGCCGGCGAGCTTGCCGAACTGAGCGACATCATCCCGCTCGAACAAGTGGCCGGCAAGCGCTACACCGAGGCCTCGCTGGCAATGACAAATATCTAGGATCGCCGTTGCGCATCCAGTGCAACAGGGCATCGGCTTTCCGGCCGGTGCCCTTTTTCGTTGCGTAGATGACCAGGAGAGCAAAGCCTCGGATAGAATCTGTCACCGCGCATCCGCTACATCTTGTCCGTGTCGTTTCCTGCGCCAGATATAGCGTCATAGTCGCAAACCGCGCATTCATTTCTCCACGCTTGGTTGACAAACCAGCCCGAAATTTGAAGAGTGCGGCCAATCAAAAACGGACAGCGTTGGGGGGACTTATGTCTAAGCGCGCGTTTCTCGGATTTTCCGCTCTTCTGCTTTCCACGTTCTCCATTCTGCTGCCCGCAAGCGGCGCCGAGACCAAGCGCCAGGTGGTCACCACCCCGGATGGCGACTATTTCGGCTTCGACCTGCGCACCGAGCAGAACGTCACGCTCGACCAATGCTCGGCATCCTGTATCGGCGACAAGTCGTGCAAGGCCTTCACCTATAATCCCAAGGTGAAATGGTGCTTCCTGAAGACCGACTTCAACCAGCTCAACAGCTTTCCCGGCGCCATCGCCGGCAAGATCGTCGAAGCCGCTGCCAACGAGCCCGATATCGGCGCGGCTCCAGCACTTCCCTTCCTCTCCGACGACTTCACGCAAGCCGCCCGCGACGCCAAGGACAGGCTGACGCTCAGCAACGAGCTGAAGGGCCAGGGCGTCGAAAGCCTGATCGCGCTCGGCCGCATCGAGCTGACCTCCGGCAATGTCAACAATGCCCTGAACGCCTTCCAGGGCGCGCTGTCGCTCAATCCCGACAATGGCGATCTCTGGGTGGAGATGGCACGCGCCGCCGATACGGTGACGAACGACACCTCGCTCGCAACGCAGGCCGCCTATGCCGCGCTCAACGGCTACCAGCTTTCGCGCACGACGCGCAGCCGCGCCGATGCGCTCGCCGTTCTCGCCACGTCGCTGCAGAACGCCCAGACCTATCGCCAGGCGCTCAGCGCCTACAAGGCCAGTCTTGCGCTGACCAGCTCCGCCGCCGTCCAGGCCGCCTATGACGATCTGCGTGCCCGCCAGGGCTTCCGCGTCACCGGCAATACGCTCGACAATGACAATGCCTCGCCGCGCGCCTGCGTGCAATTCTCCGAAAAGCTGGTGAAGAGCGGGGTCGACTACACGCCTTTCGTCACGGTCAACGGCGCCGCCCCCAAGGGCGTCGACGCCAAGGACAACCAGATCTGCGTCGAGGGCCTGGAATTCGGCCAGCACTACCGCGTTGCGCTGCGCGCCGGCCTGCCCTCCTCCGTCGACGAGAACCTGGCCACGCAGGTCAATATCGACGTCTATGTCCGTGACCGCTCGGCCTCGATCCGCTTCACCGGCGACAATTTCGTGCTGCCCTCGACCGCCCGGCGCGGCATACCGATCGTCTCGGTCAACACCAACAGCGCCAATCTGAAGCTCTATCGCATCGGCGACCGCAACATCGCCCAGCTTCTCGCCAATTCGCAATTCCTGACGCAGATGAGCGGCTACAGCGCCCAGAGCATCCAGGATACCAGCGGCGAACTGGTCTGGCAGGGCTCGATCGAGATCAAGCAGGACCTGAACAAGGACGTCGTCACCAGCTTCCCCGTCGACGAGGCGCTGCCGCAGCGCAAGCCCGGCGTCTATGTCCTGACGGCGGTCGCGGCAAATGGCGGCGGCGAGGAATGGGACACGCAGGCCACGCAATGGTTCGTGGTCTCCGACATCGGCATCACCACCTATGCCGGCACGGACGGGCTGAACGTCTTTGCCCGCTCGCTCGGCAGCGCCAAGCCGATTGCCGGCGTCGCGCTGCAATTGCTGGCCAAGAACAACGAGATCCTCGGCACCGCCAAGACCGATGCGAATGGCCGCGCCACCTTCAGCGCCGGGCTGATGCGCGGAACGGCGGGCATGACGCCGGCCGTCATCACCGCCCAGAACGGCGATCAGGATTACGTCTTCCTCGATATGACCCGCGCCGGCTTCGATCTCTCCGACCGCGGCGTCGCCGGCCGGGTCGCGCCCGGCGCAATCGACCTCTTGGCCTGGACCGAACGCGGCATCTACCGCGCCGGCGAGACCGTGCATGCTTCCGCCCTTGCCCGTGACGTCAGCTCCGTGGCGGTGGAGAACCTGCCGCTCACCTTCGTCTTCCTGCGCCCCGACGGCGTGGAGGACCGCCGCGTCATCGTCGCCGGCGAAAAGCTCGGCGGCTACAATGTCGACCTGGCGCTGCAGCAGACGGCGATTCGCGGCACCTGGACGATGAACATCTACACCGATCCGAAGGGTGCCTCCATCGGTTCGCAGACCTTCCTCGTCGACGACTTCGTGCCGGATCGCATCGAGTTCGACATGAAGAGCGAGGCCAAGGCGATCGAAGTCGGCAAGCCGACGCCGGTCAGCATCGAGGGCCGCTATCTTTACGGCGCTCCCGCCGCCGGCCTGAGCCTCGAAGGCGAAGTGACGCTGAAGCCGACGCGCCAGAGCGACGATTACAAGGGCTATCAGTTCGGCCTCGCCGACGAAGGCGCCGGGCAGAATGCCAGCGACGACAGCGATGACGATAGCAGCGACAACAAGGCCGAAAGCACGCAGGTTGCGCTCGAGGACCTGCAGGCGCTGGACGAGGACGGCAAAACCACCTTCGACGTCACCATCGCCGACACGCCCTCGACGACACAATTGCTCAACGCCAATATCACCGTGCGCATGCAGGAGGCCGGCGGCCGCGCCGTCGAGCGCTCGCTGACGCTGCCGGTCAAGGCGGATGGGCCGCGCATCGGCATCAAGCCGGAATTCGACGGCGATCTCGCCGAGAATTCCATCGGCAAGTTCCATGTGATCGCCGTCGGCCAGGACGGCCGCAAGCAAGCCATGCGGGGCCTGACCTGGAAGCTGCTCAGCGTCGAGCGCGACTATCAATGGTATCGCTCCGGCAACAGCTGGAAATACGAGCCGGTCATATCGACCAAGCAGGTCGCGATCGGCACGGTCGACGCTACTGCGGACGGCGTGGACATCTCGGCGCCGGTCACCTGGGGCCGCTATCGGCTGGAGGTGAGCACGGCCGACACCGACGGTCCGGAATCCAGCGTGGAGTTCAATGCCGGCTGGTATGTCGCCTCGACCTCGACGGAGACTCCGGATGCACTCGAAATCGCGCTGGACAAGGACAGCTACCATATCGGCGACACGGCGAAGCTCAGGGTCACCTCGCGCTATGCCGGCCAGTTGATGGTGACGGCCGGCGCCGAGACGCTGATCTCGATGACAACGGCCGAAATCGGCGCCACCGGCGGCGAGGTCGATATCCCCGTCACCGCCGAATGGGGTGCCGGCACCTATGTGACCGCGACCCTCTTCCGTCCCGGCGAAGCCCAGGAAAGCCGCATGCCGATGCGGGCCATCGGCATCAAATGGGCGCCGGTCGATCCCGGCGAACGCAAGCTGCAGGTGAAGCTCGACGCGCCCCAGAAGACCCTGCCGCGCCAGCCGCTGACCATCGGTCTGCAGGTCTCCGGCGCCGGCGCCAACGAGGATGCCTATGTGACGGTCGCCGCTGTCGATGTCGGCATTCTCAACCTGACGCGCTACCAGCCGCCGGCTCCCGACGACTGGTATTACGGTCAGCGGCAGCTCGGCCTTGAAATCCGCGACCTCTACGGCCGGCTGATCGACGGTTCGCTCGGCGACACCGGTAAGCTGCGCACCGGCGGCGACGGCGGGCAAGCAGCGCTGCAGGCGAGCCCTCCGACCGAAAAGCTGGTCGCCTTCTTCTCCGGCCCGGTCAAGCTCGACGGCGAAGGCAAGGCCAATGTCAGCTTCGACATTCCGCAGTTCAACGGCACGGCACGGCTGATGGCGGTGGCATGGTCGAAGACCGGGGTCGGGCATGCGACACAGGACGTCATCATCCGCGATCCGGTCGTCGTTACCGCCAGCCTGCCGAGGTTCCTCGCACCGGGGGACAAGGCCAATCTGCGGCTCGACATCGCCAATACCGATGCGCCGGCCGGAGACTACAGACTGGCGGTCACCGGCAACGCCGCCGTCACCGTCGATGCCAGCGCCGCGCAACAGACGATCAACCTGCAACCCGGCGGTAAATACAATATCACCCTGCCGTTGACGGGTGGGCAGCCGGGGGCGGGTACGGTCTCGATCAACCTGTCCGGCGGCTCCGGACTGTCGCTCGACCAGACCGTGGAGCTGCCCGTTCGCCCGGCGCAGCTGCCGTTGACGACGCGGCGGCTCGTAACGCTTGCGCCCGGCAAGAGCCTGACGGTCAACGCGGCGCTTCTCGCCGACAGCGTGCTGCCCGGCGCTTCGGTCAGCGTCAATGTCAGCCGCTCCAGCGCCTTCGACGTGCCGGCGCTGCTGATGAGCCTCAGCCGCTATCCCTATGGCTGCGCCGAGCAGACCGCCAGCAGCGCCATGCCGCTGCTCTATTTCAGCGAGCTGGCCAAGAAGAACGGACTGGCCGACGACACGGAAATCCGTCAGCGCATCCAGGACGCGATCTATCGCGAAATGTCCTACCAGTCCTCCACCGGCAGCTTCGGCCTCTGGGGACCGGGCTCCGGCGACCTCTGGCTCGACGCCTATGTCACCGACTTCCTGACGCGGGCGCGCGAAGAGCAATATGCCGTGCCGGACCAGGCGATGGCGCAGGCGCTGGACAATCTGCAGAACGCGCTGAGCGCCAATACCAATGTCAAGGACAACGGCAACGAGATCGCCTATGCCCTTTACGTGCTCGCCCGCAACAAGAGGGCCTCGATCAGCGACCTGCGCTACTATGCCGATACGCTGCTGAACGACTTCCCGACACCGCTCTCCAAGGCACATTTGGCGGCGGCGCTGGCGCTCTATGGCGATGCCCAGCGCTCGCGCAACATCTTCGTCGACGCCTTGCAGATGTCGGAGAAGGCGGCGGTGACGAAGGTCAGCTTCACCCGTTCGGATTACGGCTCGTCGCTGCGCGATGGCGCGGCCGTGCTGGCGCTTGCCGCCGAAAGCCGCCCCGTGCCGCCGATCATTCCGGAACTGGCGACCGTGGTCGGCAAGGAATGGCAGACCAAGAGCTACACCAGCACCCAGGAACAGACCTGGATGCTGCTGGCCGCCCGCGCGCTGCAGACCGGCGACGACGGCCTGACGGTCGATGTGAATGGTGCGGCCCATACCGGCACCTATATGGCGCAGATGACGGGCGATGCCCTGATCGGCCATCCGCTGACGGTCACCAACACCACCCGCCAGCCGCTCGCCGCCGCCGTCACGACGGTCGCGGCCCCGGCGGCGCCACTGCCGGCCGGCGGCAACGGCTTCACCATCGAGCGCAAATACTACACGCTCGACGGCGAGGAGGCGAACGTCAGCCAGGCGCAGCAGAACGAGCGCTATGTGGTCGTCCTGCACGTCACCGAGACCAATGACTGGCCGCAGCGCATCCTCGTCACCGATCTCCTGCCCGCCGGCTTCGAGATCGACAATCCGAGCATCGTCAACAGCGCGCAGCTGGGCAGCTTCGACTGGCTCAGCGACGTCGAGCCGGCCCATGTCGAATTCCGCAACGACCGCTTCGTTGCCGCCTTCGACCAGACCGGCGGCGACCGCGACCTGACCTTCGCCTATGTCGTGCGCGCCGTCACCCCCGGCACCTACGATCATCCGGCCGCGAGTGTCGAGGACATGTATCGGCCGCAATTCTCGGCCCGCACGGCGATGGGCCGCATGGAAGTGCTGGCAGCCCAGCAGTAAGAAGAGGCCATGAAGGCACGGTGGAAGATTGCGATCGGTCTTGGCGGAGCCGCCCTTTCGGCGGCTGCGGTCCTCCTTGGCCTCGTGGCTGCCGACCGCGCCTTCCCGCCGCCGCTGGACAGAGCCGGCATCGTCTCGTCCGAGGTGCTGGACGCCGATGGCGAGCTGCTGCGCGCCTTCGCGACGCCGGAAGGGCGCTGGCGGCTGAAGACCGGCGTCGGCGATGTCGATCCGCAATTCCTGCGCATGCTGGTCGCCTATGAGGACCGGCGCTTCTACGACCATCACGGCGTCGATCCGATGGCCTTCGGCCGCGCCTTGCTGCAATTTGTCAGCCATGGCCGCATCGTCTCCGGCGGCTCGACCCTATCGATGCAGGTGGCCCGGCTGATCGAGCCACGCAGCGAGCGCTCGCTCACGGCCAAGCTGCGGCAGATCGCCCGCGCCATCCAGATCGAGCGGCGACTCAGCAAGGAGCAGATCCTCGACCTCTACCTGACGCATGCGCCCTATGGCGGCAATCTGGAGGGCGTCCGCGCCGCAAGCCTCGCCTATTTCGGCAAGGAGCCGCGGCGTCTGAGCGTGGCGCAGGCGGCTTTGCTTGTGGCACTGCCGCAACTGCCGGAAAAGCGGCGCCCGGACCGCAATCTGGCGAGCGCCGAAGCCGCCCGCAAGCGCGTGCTCGACCGGGCCGCGGTTGCCGATATCGTCGGCGACGGCGAGGCGGAGCGGGCGGCGCTGGTTCCGATCCCGGCGGTTAGGCGGCAATTGCCCGCCTCTGCGGCGCATCTCGCCGAAGCTGCGAAGCGCAAGCAGCCCGACATCGTCCAGCACCGCACGACGCTGCGCCGCTCGATCCAACAAAATCTGGAAGCAGTGGCCGACGAGGCCGCCCGGCGGCTGGGGCCAAAGGTGTCGGTTGCCATGGTCATGGCCGACGTCCTGACCGGCGAGATCGTCGGCGAGGTCGGCTCGGCCAATTATTTCGATTCCAGCCGCGCCGGCTGGGTCGACATGACCCGTGTGCTGCGCTCGCCCGGCTCGACGCTGAAACCCTTCATCTACGGCCTCGCCTTCGAGGAGGGATACGTCGCCCAGGAAACCATCATCGAGGACCGCCCCGCCGATTTCTACGGCTATCGTCCGCGCAATTTCGACATGAGCTACCAGGGCGATGTCAGCGTGCGCGAGGCGCTGCAGCTGTCGCTCAACGTGCCCGCCGTGCGCCTGCTCAGCGCGGTCGGGCCGACGCGGCTCTTGGTGCGCTTCCGCCGCGCCGAGGTGAAGCCGGTGCTGCCGCCCAACGAGGCGCCTGGTCTCGCCATCGGCCTCGGCGGCGTCGGCATCAGTCTTAAAGACCTGGTGCAGCTCTATGCGGGACTTGCCAACCGCGGCAAGCCGGTCCGCATCGGCGATGGCATTCTGGACCAGCCGGGGCAGATCGAAGGCCAGTCGCTGATGGAGCCGGTGGCGGCCTGGAACATCACGGACATTCTCTCGGGCGTCGTCGCGCCGGCCGGCAGCCGCAAGCTCGGCATCGCCTACAAGACCGGCACCAGCTACGGCAACCGCGACGCCTGGTCGATCGGCTATGACGGCGCGCATGTGCTCGGCGTCTGGGTCGGACGGCCGGACAATGGCGCGGTGCCGGGGCTCGCCGGCTATGTCTCGGCGGCACCGATCCTGTTCGAGGGCTTTTCCAAGTCGGGGGTCGCCATCGCCCCCTTCCCGTCGGCGCCGATGGGGGCGACGCGCATCGCCGCGAGCGAACTGCCGGTCAGCCAACGGCGCTTCTCGCTAACGGCCGCCGGCCTGCTGTCGGCCTCGGCCCGCGAGCCGGCGCCGCAGATCGTCTATCCGCCCGAGGGTGCGCGCGTTGATCTCGGCGCCAACAGCGGCGCCAGCCCGATCATGCCGCTGGCGCTCAAGCTGCAGGGCGGCCGCGCGCCGTTCCGCTGGCTCGCCAACGGCAAGCCGCTGCCGGACCTTTCCCGTCGCCGCACCAACCAATGGGTTCCCGACGGCGCCGGCTATTCGACGCTGACCGTCATCGACGCCTCCGGCCGCGCCGCGAGCGTCAGCGTTTTCGTGGAATAGAGCAATCCCAGGAAAAGTGCGTGAGCCGCTTTCCGTCCGGAATTGCGCAAAACGATAGAATAGAGCGCTCAAATCATCGCGATTGCGCCGCCGCTTTTTTGCCAGCTGCAGCCGCCCATGCTATCTTATGCCTCACTCAAACGAGGAATGACGAGATGTCGGAAGAGCAGGCAATCCGCGCGGTTGTTCATCTCTATGTCGATGGCATGGCATTCGCGAATGAGCCGGCGTTGCGCAAGGCCTTCCACCCGCGCGCCGAGATCATCGGCAATTATCAGGGCGCGGTCGAATGGATGACCCGCGACGAATTCATCGCCGCGATCGTCGAGGAAGGCAGCGCCCCGCCCGGTACGATACCGCTGATGGAGATCGAACTGATCGACATCGAAGGCGATGCCGCAAGCGTCAAGGTCGTCGACGAATTCGCCGGCATGCGGTTTTCGGACTATCTATCGCTGCTGAAGATCGACGGGCGCTGGAGTGTGGTGAACAAGGTCTATCATCTGCACCGGTAGGTCTTTCACCTTCTCCCCGAGGGGAGAAGGAAGACCCCATTACCCTCTCAACACCCCACCCGTCGTCTTCGTGACATTGGCGACGATCTTCTGGGTCAATGCCTCGAAATCCTCGTCGGTGAGCGTGCGCTCGGCCGGCTGGATCTGCACTTCGATGGCGACCGACTTCTTATCCTCGCCGAGCGATGCGCCCTCGAAGATGTCGAAGACGTTGACGCCGGTAATCAGCTTGCGGTCGGCGCCGGTGGCGGCGCGGATGATGGCGCCGGCTTCCACCGACTTGTCGACCACGAAGGCGAAATCGCGCTTGACGGCCTGGAAGGGAGAAAGCTCCAGCGCCGGCTTGGTGCGGGTCGCCTTCTTCTTCGGCTCGGGCATGGCGTCGACATAGACTTCGAAGCCGGCCAGCGCGCCGGAGACATCGAGGGCTTCCAGCGTCTTCGGGTGGAATTCACCGAAATAGCCGAGAATGACCTTCGGGCCCATCTTGATGGTGCCGGAGCGGCCGGGATGATACCAGGCTGGGCCGCCCTGCTCGATCTGGATATTGCCCATCGGCAGGCCGCAGGCTTCGAGCACCGCTAGCGCATCGGCCTTGGCGTCGAAGACGTCGACCGGCTTGCCGCCGCCCTTGGCGGCGTTCGACCACATGCGGCCGGCGCCGGAAAGCGTCGCCGTGCCGCGACGGATACCGCCGGCGACGCGGCGCTGGCCCGCGGGCGTGTCGTTCTCATAGGTGCCGGAGACTTCGAAGATCGCGACGTCGCCATAGCCCTTGTCGGCATTGCGTTGCGCGGCCGACAGCAGGCCCGGCAGCAGCGAGGGACGCATGTCGGACATGTCGGCGGCGATCGGATTGGCGAGCTTCAGCGCGTTGGAACCGCCGCCGAAAAGCTTGGCCTGATCTTCCGAGATGAAGGACCAGGTGACGGCCTCCAGCATGCCGCGCGAGGCGAGCGCGCGCTTGGCGGCACGGGTGCGGATCTGCAATGTCGTCAGGATCTTGCCGTTGACGGCGGCGTGGCTCGCCAGCGGCTGCGGCTTGATGTTGTCGACGCCGTGGATGCGCATGATCTCCTCGACGAGATCGGCCTTGCCGTCGACATCCGGGCGCCAGGACGGCACGGAGACGGAAACGCGCTCGCCGGAACCGGCAACCGAGAAGCCGAGCTTCGTCAGGATCGACTTGCTCTCCTCGACCGAGACCTCAAGGCCGGTCAGGCGCTTGACTTCGGAGAAGGGGAAATCGACGACCTTGGCCTCATAGCCCTTGTAACCCTCGACCTTGGCCTTGGCGGCGATGCCGCCGCAAAGTTCCAGCACCAGCTCGGTCGTGCGCTCCAGACCCGGAACCATATATTCGGGGTCGACGCCGCGCTCGAAACGATAGCGGGCATCGGTGATGATGCCGAGGCCACGGCCGCTCTTGGCGATGTTCATCGGGTCCCAGAGCGCCGATTCGATCAGCACGTCGACGGTGTTCTCGTCGCAGCCGGAATGCTCGCCGCCCATGATGCCGCCGATCGACTCGACGCCATTGTCATCGGAAATGACGACATTGCTCGGGTTCAGCTTGTATTCGCGCTCGTCCAGCGCCAGCACGGTCTCGCCGTCCTTGGCGCGGCGCACGACCAGATTGCCCTTGACCTTGGCGGCGTCGAAGACGTGCATCGGCCGGCCCTGATCGAAGGTCATGTAGTTGGTGATGTCGACCAGCGCGTTGATCGGACGCAGGCCGATCGCCTGCAGCCGCTGCTGCATCCATTTCGGGCTCGGGCCGTTCTTGACGCCGCGCACCAGACGCAGCGCGAAGCCCGGGCAAAGGCGCGTGTCATCCAGATCGATCGTGAGCCCGGTCGTCGTTTCGCCTTCGACGGCGAAGGACGGCGTGGTGCGTGGCTTCAGCGTGCCGAGACCGGAGGCGGCGAGATCGCGGGCGATGCCGTAGACACCGGTGCAATCCGGACGGTTCGGCGTCAGGTTGATCTCGATGATCGGATCGTCGAGGCCGGCATAGGCGGCAAAGCTGGTGCCGACCGGCGCATCTTCCGGAAGGTCGATGATGCCGTCGTGGCTATCGGAGATTTCCAGTTCCTTTTCCGAGCACATCATGCCGTGGCTTTCGACGCCGCGGATGTTGCCGACGGCAAGCGTCACGTCGATGCCGGGAACATAGGTGCCGGGGGCGGCAAAGGCGCCGACGAGGCCGGCACGCGCATTCGGCGCGCCGCAGACCACCTGCACCGGCTTGCCGGAACCATTGTCGACCATCAGCACCTTCAGGCGATCGGCCTGCGGATGCTTTTCGGCCGAGAGAACCTTGGCGATGACGAAGGGCTTGAATGCCGCCTTGTCGTCGACGTCTTCGACCTCCAGCCCGATCATGGTCAGGCGGGCGCAGATCTCATCGAGCGTGGCGTCGGTATCCAGATGCTCTTTCAGCCAGGAGAGTGTGAATTTCATGTGTTTATCCCTTCCTTACGCGCTCAGGCCACCGAACAAAGTCGGCATGTCGAGCGGGCGGAAGCCGTAGTGGTTCATCCAGCGGACGTCGGCGTTGAAGAAGTCGCGCAGGTCGGGCATGCCGTATTTCAGCATGGCGATGCGGTCGAGGCCCATGCCCCAGGCGAAGCCCTGATATTCGTCCGGATCGAGGCCGCCATAGCGCAGCACGTTCGGATGCACCATGCCGCAGCCGAGGATTTCCATCCAGTCGGTGCCTTCGCCGAACTTGACGATCGGGCCGGAGCGGTCGCACTGGATATCGACCTCGAAGGACGGCTCGGTGAAGGGGAAGAAGGACGGGCGGAAGCGCATCGTTACATTGTCGACCTCGAAGAAGGTCTTGCAGAACTCTTCCAGCACCCAGCGGATATTGGCGACATTGGCCGTCTTGTCGATCACCAGGCCTTCCACCTGATGGAACATCGGCGAATGCGTGGCGTCCGAATCCTGGCGGTAGGTCTTGCCGGGGATGATGATGCGGATCGGCGGCTTTTGCGCTTCCATGGTGCGCACCTGCACCGGCGAGGTGTGCGTACGCAGCACCTTGCGCTCACCCTTTTCATCCGGCTGGAAGAAGAAGGTGTCGTGCATCTCGCGCGCCGGATGTCCCTCGGGGAAGTTCAGCGCCGTGAAGTTATAATAGTCGGTCTCGACGTCAGGACCTTCTGCGATCGAGAAGCCCATGTCGCCGAAGATCGCGGTGATCTCGTCGACGATCTGGCTGATCGGATGTATCCGGCCGCGCTCGGCCGGCGACGAGCGCACCGGCAAGCTGACATCGACCGTCTCGGCCTTCAGCTTCGCCTCGATGGCGGCATCCTTCAGCGCGCCCTTGCGGGCGTTGATGGCGTCGGTGACGGAGTTCTTCAGTGCGTTGATCGCAGCACCACGCGTCTGCCGTTCTTCCGGCGACATCGAGCCCAGCGTCTTCAGCAGTTCCGAAACCGAGCCCTTCTTGCCGAGCGCGGCGACCCGGACAGCCTCGATCGACTGCTCGTCGGTCGCAGCCGCCACGTCGGCCATGAGTTGGGTTTCAAGTGTTACGAGTTCCGTCATCTGGTCCTGCCTTGCGGGCGGCGGGCTTGGAACGCCGCTCATTCCGCGGAATAATTGATGAACGCATGCATCAGATAGCTTGTCGCAACGATGAAGCGCTGCAGATCACTACCCATGTGCACGCGGCCAATCAACCGGGCAAATGACAAAAAGCCGCCAAGAAAGCAGGTCATGCGCCGAAGTTCGGCGATTGCCTCCGGCGGAGCACGCTTCGACCACGCCGCATAGGCCCGATCATGCGTCTCGCCCCCGAGATGGGCGCCGGTGGCAATCTGCAGAAACAGCAGCCAGATATCGCGGGCCTGGGCGCCGGCAAGCGGCATCACCGTTTGCGGATCCTCCTCGAAATCCATGAAGCCCAGCCGCCCGCCGGCAAAGAACATGTCGCGCGGATAGGGCCGGCCATGGCAGAGACCCGCGGCATGCAGCCGGCCAAGTTCCGCTGCGCAGGCCACCAGCAGATCGTCGTGGCCGGCAGGATCGTCGCGCTTCAGTTCACCGAGACGGTGCTGCACCGTGATCCCGACGTCGGAGAGAACCATCGCGGCCTTCGAGGCATAGAGAACCTCGGGCACGGCGAACTCCCTTTCCGCGAACAGGTGGATGCGTCGAACCTCGCGCTCGATCATGCGCGCGGGCGAGAGATAGATCGACGGACGGAGGATGGTCAGCGGCACAAGGCGCGCAAGAGCCGATTGCAACAAGCGCCATAGAGGCAGCTCCTTGTCGCCATGGCGCTTGATCCATACCGCCCGCCGCGACAACGGCACGCGCTGAACACGTTTCTGGCCTGCAACCAGGACGGCCAGAAGGGTTTCGACGTCTTCGGCTCCCAGATCGGGTATGGAAGATAGATCCATGGATCGTCGCTCAATGCGCTGGCTGCCTGCCGGTGACCTCACGCCCGACGGAGCAGTGTGATTCGATGAAAAGATGCACTGCGAAAAATACAAAACCCGCGCCGGTTTTGCCAGCGCGGGTTTTGCAATGAATACACGAATTGCGTGCGAAGCGGTCTTAGCTGACGACGGCTTCGAACTCGTTCTTCGTGCCGGCATCCTTGAGGTATTCCAGAGCCTTCTTCGAGGCAACGACGAGCGCGCCGAAAGCTTCCGGCTCATGGATTGCCATGTCGGAGAGAACCTTGCGGTCGACTTCGATGCCAGCCTTGTTCAGGCCATCGATGAAGCGGCCGTAGGTGAGGCCGAATTCGCGGACGGCAGCGTTGATACGCTGGATCCACAGAGCGCGGAAGTTGCGCTTGTTCACCTTGCGGTCGCGATAAGCGTACTGCTTGGAACGGTCGACGGCGGCCTTGGCGGTCCGGATGGTGTTCTTACGGCGGCCGTAGAAACCCTTGGCCTGCTTCAGAACCTTCTTGTGCTTGGCGTGGGCGGTAACGCCTCTTTTTACGCGTGCCATGTCATGATCTCCTTAGTCTATAGCGTTACGAATAGTCTTAGAGACCGTTCGGCAAGTAGTTCTTGATAACCTTACGGCCATCCGGTTCTGCGAGAACCATGGTGCCGCGAGCATCGCGAATGAACTTGTTGCTACGCTTGATCATGCCGTGGCGCTTGCCAGCAGCGGCGGCCTTGACCTTGCCGGTCGCGGTGATCTTGAACCGCTTCTTGGCAGAGGACTTCGTCTTCATCTTGGGCATTTTGCTACTCCTTCGATGCTTCCTGGCGCGCTTTTCTGAAAAGCCCTTCCCACAGATCCGGCCAGGCCGGGCTGCAACAAGGTGCCGGAGCGTTTGTTGTTGATCGGCGGATACGGTGACGAACCGTCCCGCCAGCATTCTGAACTGCCACGGCATGCCCTGCCGGTCAGTTCGGACGCGCGCTTATAACCGCACTTGCCCATAAGTGCAACGGGCCTGACGCGGGATTCTTTACGGATCGATGACAGGCATCGATGACCAATAGGGACCCTGCGGCACAAAAGGAAAAAGCCGTCCAAGGGGACGGCTCCGACCTCTGAAACCATGCACGCGCCTTACTTGGGCGCAAGCACCATCATCATCTGGCGGCCTTCGAGCTTGGGCTCGGCTTCGACCTTGGCGATCTCAAGCGTGTCTTCCTTGACCTGCTGGAGAAGCTTCATGCCGAGTTCCTGGTGGGCCATTTCGCGGCCGCGGAACTTCAAGGTCACCTTCACCTTGTCGCCTTCCTCGAAGAAACGGCCGATCGCCTTCATCTTCACCTCATAGTCATGGGTGTCGATGTTCGGGCGCATCTTGATTTCTTTGACTTCGACGATCTTCTGCTTCTTGCGCGCCTCGGCGGCCTTCTTCTGGTTGGCGTATTTCAGCTTGCCCAGATCGAGGATCTTGCACACAGGCGGTTCAGCATTGGGGGAAATCTCTACCAGATCGAGACCGGCCTCCTCTGCCATTCTCAACGCCTGGTCCGTCGCTACGATGCCCATATTCGCGCCGTCAGCCGCGATAAGCTGGACTTTGGGAATGCGGATTTCCCTGTTGGAACGTGGCCCGTCCTTTACGGGCGCATCGGTTTTAAAGGGTCTGCGAATGGTCGTATTCTCCACGAATTGTTTCGGATTGCTGCAGCCTCTCGCTCCCGTCGGCGCAACTGACGGAAATGTCGTAAAAGCTGTGTTGAAGTCAATAGCATGCCGCCAGGAAAAAAGCACCTCCCGCGCGCCAATACTGTGCCCGGCATCCGCAAGATGCTCAAAGGACACAGTAACATTTCAGGATAGCGGACACGCGCCCTCAAAAATCGGCAGGATTTTTGGAGTCACGCCGGCGCGAATCTGCTTTATAGAGCCCGAAAAGACGGGAGTTTCTTGATGTCCGAAGCACGAGCCAGCCTTGAACCGACCTTCCTGACCGTCGGCGCCGGCAACGATCAGCGGCAAATCGCCGTTCAGCAACGCGCCGCCACCAAGGGAGCCAAGGGCACCACCTTCGTCTGGCTCTCCGGCTATCGCTCCGACATGGGCGGCACCAAGGCGCTGGAAATCGACGCGCTCGCCGAGCGGCTGGGCCTCGGCTGCATCCGCTTCGATTATTCCGGCCATGGGCAGTCGGGCGGCAAGTTCACCGACGGCACGATCTCGCGCTGGCTGGAAGAAGCGCTCGCCGTCATCGACCATGCCAAACCGAAGCGCATCGTGCTCGTCGGCTCCTCCATGGGCGGCTGGATCGCGCTCCGGCTCATCCAGGAACTGCGCAAACAGAAGAAGGCGCCCGTCGTCCAGGGCATGGTGCTGATCGCTCCCGCCCCGGACTTCACCCTCGACCTTATCGAGCCGAACCTTTCGGACAGCGAGCGGCGGTCGCTGGCCGAGCGCGGCTATTTCGAGGAGCCCTCGGAGTATAGTTCCGAGCCCAACATCTTCACCCGCGCGCTCATCGAGGACGGCCGCGCCAATCGCGTCCTGACCGGCATCATCGAGACCGGCTGCCCGGTCCACATCCTGCAGGGCATGCAGGACGAGGATGTGCCCTTCTCCCATTCGTTAAAGCTGGTCGAACATTTGCCGGCCGACGATGTCGTGTTAACACTTGTGCGCGACGGCGACCACCGCCTGTCCCGTCCGCAGGATATCGAGCGCATGCTCACCGCCGCGGAAACGCTGGCGCTGCATAATATCCAGTAAAAACAAAATCCTATGGAAAGATAAAACCGGCGAAGCTTCCCTTCGCCGGGCCGGATTTGCTTGTTCTTCCGTAATCACAGGCAGCATGAAATTGTGGCAACTATCCCCTTGATTGTGCTGAAATTAACCATATAGGCGAGTTCCGCCGTTAACACTTAAGTAATGATTGACTTCACGCGCCCCCCTACATTAACAATTTGTTAACAAATGCAGGGACGATACAAGGATAGTGGGCGTGCGTATCAAGGGCGTATTCGTTGCCTTCGCGGCTATAGTTGCCATGTCGTCGTCGGCCATGCCGGCCCCGCAGAAGACCGCATCGATGACCATCGGTAGCGTTACGTCGCAGCCCATCGGGCATTATGAATTCTGCGAGCGCCACAGCGACGAGTGCGGCCCGATCCGCAATGCCGGCCCCGTCGACATGGATGCGAATGCCTGGGCGCTCGTCAACCAGGTGAACCTGCACGTCAACAAGACCATTACGCCGGCGACCGACATGGAAGTCTACGGCCAGGAAGAATATTGGGAATATCCGAAGACGGCCGGCGACTGCGAGGATTTCGCGCTGCTGAAGCGCAAGATCCTGATGCAGAGAGGCATCTCCGCCGCCAACCTGCTGATGACCGTCGTCCGCAAGCCCGATGGCGAGGGCCATGCCGTGCTGACGCTGCGCACCAAGCAGGGCGACTTTATCCTCGACAACCTCGATGACGAGGTGAAGGTCTGGTACAAGACCCCCTATTCCTACCTGAAGCGCCAGGCGAGCTACAATGCCGGCCGCTGGGTGACCATCGACAACGGCAACGACGTTCTGGTCGGCGCGGTCAAGTAAGCTTTCGGATCGAATACAAACAAGAAGGCCGGCAAAATCGCCGGCCTTCTTGTTTTATCGCATCTCGGAAAGACCGCAGACTAAGCATTTCCGATCAATATGCCCGCCGCCAGCACCAGCGAGCCGCCGACCACCACCTGGAAGGCAGCACGCAGGAAGGGCGTCTCCATATATTTGTTCTGGATGAAGGCGATCGCCCAGAGCTCGAAGAAGACGACGATGGCGGCAATGAGGGTCGCCGTCCAGAAATGCGGGATGAGATAGGGAAGCGCGTGGCCAAGGCCGCCCAGCGCCGTCATGATGCCGCAGGCAAGGCCGCGCTTGATCGGCGAGCCGCGGCCGGAAATCTTGCCGTCGTCATGGGCGGCTTCGGTGAAGCCCATGGAAATGCCAGCGCCAACCGAGGCCGACAGGCCGACGAGGAAGGTCTGCCATGTGTGCTGCGTGGCAAAGGCAGCCGCAAAGATCGGTGCCAGCGTCGAGACCGAGCCGTCCATCAGGCCGGCGAGGCCCGGCTGCACATAGGTGAGCACGAACTGGCGGCGCGCATGCGCATCCTCTTCCTGCTTGACGGTTTCCGGCGTGTGCCTGTCTCCGAGCATGCGGGCGACATCCTCATGACCCTGCTCGGCAAGCGCGAGGTCGCCGAGGAGCTGGCGGGTGGAGGCGTCGGAAACCCTCTTGGCCGCCTCGACATAGAAATTATAGGCCTGCTGCTCCATCGCCTCCGCTTCCTGGCGGATGGCATCGAGCGACAGGTTCCTGCGCAGCCAATCGGGCTTGCGGTCATAGAAGCCGCTGACATGCTCGCGCCGGATCAGCGGGATGCGCTCGCCGAACCGCCGGCGGTGCATGTCGATCAGCGTCTTGCGATGGGTGTCCTCCACCTCGGCCATGTCCTCGAAGACCTTGGCGGAGTCGGGATACTGGTCGCGAAGAATATCGGCGTAGGCTAGAAAGATGCGGGCATCATCCTCCTCGGCGGCAATGGCGACGGCGAGAATTTCCTGTTCGGACAAAGAATCAAAGGAACGCTTCGGCGAGCGGAAAAAACCAAGCAGCATCAAAATCTCCATTCTTTAGAATTATTCTAATTCTAAAGATGTGGGATGTGCGGGTCAAGCGCAAAGGCGATCCTGTAGCATACAGGCATGGGGCAAAAGGCATGGGAGCCGTGCGCGCCAACGACGTCCGAACCCGTGAATTCTGACAGATTGCCGCAATGGCGGCATGACAGCTTGGTTGCGCCGAAAAATCGCATACATAGGGGCGAACGAAAGCTGCCGGCATGCGGATCTCGCGCCGGCCGCCAGGAGCACGACATGGACAATGACCTACAGGGCCGCGCCGCCCATCTGGCCGGCATTCGCGAAAAAGCCGAGGCGGAGATGGCGCGCATGGGCGTCGACGCCGCCTTCATCCACCGGCTGGTCGACACCTTCTATGGCCGCATCCAGGCGCACCCCCGGCTTGGCCCGGTCTTCGACGGCCGGCTTGCCGGGCGCTGGCCTGATCATATGGAAAAGATGAAGCGCTTCTGGTCGTCCGTCGCCTTCAAGAATGGCGCCTATGGCGGCAAGCCGGTGCAGGCACATCTCGGCGTCGAGGGCATCGCCCCCGACCTCTTTCCGGAATGGCTGGCGCTGTTTTCGCAGACGCTGGACGATATCGCCCCCAGCGACGAGGCCAAGGCCTGGTTCATGGCAACGGCGGAGCGCATCGCCAGGAGCCTGACCTTGTCGCTGTTCTACAATCCGGCGATGGATGATCCGGCGAAGAAGCCGGTCTAAACCTCAACTCTTCGCAACAAACACCGTCGCCCCAATGCTGGCCGCCACGACCAGCGCCGTGCCGAACATCTGCGAGAGCGTCAGCGGCTGCGTCAAGATGACGAAACCGGCCAAGGCGCCGATGGCCGGCTCCAGGCTCATGAGGATGCCGAAGGAGGATGTCGGCATGCGCCGGAGCGCGACCATTTCCAGCGCATAGGGCAGAAGCGGCACGAGCAACGCCAGACCCGCCATTTCGAGCAGGCCGTAACCGGTCAGATGCGGCGCGGCGGATGCGAAGCCGAAGGGGGTCGCGACGACGGCGGCAACGATGAGCGACATGGAAAGCCCCTCGAAGCCATCGAAAACGCTGCCGACCTTCTTGGTCAGCAGGATATAGCAGGCCCAGCCGGCGCCGGCGCCACAGGCGAACAAAATGCCCGGAAGATTGCCGACCCACCCCTCGCCGTCATAGGCGAGGAAAAGCACGCCGAGCCCGGCGAGCAGCGGCCAGGCAAGCTGGCGGCTCAGGCCGAAACCAAGGGTCGCCACCAGCAGCGGCCCGAGGAAATCGATGGCGACGGCGAGGCCCAGGGGGATGCGCTCGATCGCCGAAAAGAAGGAGAGCGTCATCAGCGCCGACACGGTGCCGAGCGTCAGCGCGCCGAGCCATTGGGCGCGGTTGTAGCGCATGACCTTCGGCCGGACGATGATGGCGAGCAGGACGGCGGCGAAACCCAGCCGCAGCCATGTCGCACCGGCCGGCCCATAGGTGGCAATGGCAGAGGACGACAGGGCCGCACCGAACTGGATGCAGCACATCGACAGCAGGCACATGACGACACCGGCGGCAACGCCGCCCGACGATGCCGGCACATCCGGATGCGGCATCAGCACCGCGCCGCCGTCCGTGCCGCTCTCGATCATCTTCTGGTCCATGGCCGCTCCTCTTCCATCCGGCTTCTAGAGGGCGGGCGGCAACGACGCAAATTCAAACTTTTCATCGTTTGGATCAGGCGCGTTGATGCGAAGTGCGCGGATCAGCCTTCGAGCCCTTTCAGCACGTTGGCGACATTGAGGCCGATCTCCGGCACGCCATAGCCGCCTTCCATGCAGGTGAGAACCGGCAGGCCGGCACCGGCGACGCGCTCGCCGATGCGGATGAAATCCTCGGAGGTCAGCTTGAAGAAGGAGATCGGATCGCGCTCGAAGGTATCGACGCCGAGAGACAGGACGATTGCTTCCGCGCCGAAGCCCCTGATGCGGGCAAGGGCGTCGTCCAGCGCCGCCGACCATTGCGCCCAGAGCGTGCCGCGCGGCATCGGATAGTTGCGGTTGGCGCCCTGCCCGTCGCCGTCGCCCTCCTCGTCGGCATGGCCGAGGAAATAGGGAAAGGCGTGGATGGGGTCGCCATGCAGCGAGGCGGTGAAGACATCGCCGCGCTTATAGAAGATGTCCTGCGTGCCGTTGCCGTGATGGAAATCGACGTCGAGCACGGCCACCTTCTTGGCGCCGTGATCGAGGAGGCACTGTGCTGCCACCGCCGCATTGTTGATGAAGCAATAGCCGCCAAAGAGATCGAAGCCGGCGTGATGGCCGGGCGGGCGGCAAAGCGCGAAGGCGAAGCGATGGCCGGCATGGAGCCAGTCGGCGCCGGTCAGCGCACAGCGCATCGAGGCGACGGCCGCCTCATAGGAGCCCTTGCTGATCGAGGTGTCGGCGGCATTGGCATAGTGGCCGATCATGCCGACGATATTGTCCGGCACGCGCTGGCTGGTGCGCCGCACCGGGAAGGAATTGGCGATCGCCTCGCCCTTGTAGCCGGCCGCGACCCAACGGTCCCAGACCATGCCCAGGAAATCGAGATAGGCGGGATCATGCACCTTGCGCGCCGTCTCCAGCCCATGCGCGTCCGGCGCGATGACATCGATGAAGCCTGCTTCCTTCACCGCCGAAAGAATCCATTCGGCGCGGAACGGCGCTTCGAAGGGCGTCACGAGCTGGCCGTCATGCAGCTCGGTCTTGGCGTCTCTCAGCTTGTGATCTTCCGAATAAATGACGCGCATGACTGGCCCCCTCGCCTGCGAATTTCATTGGATGATCCCAAGGCTTACATGGATCGCGGCCGGGAAAAAAGGGCGTCGCGCACCCTTGAACGCGACAGGAAAGGGCAGCACCTTCCACCCGCCTTTCCATCAATTGGGAGATTCGCGCAGCATGAAAGTCCTGATGGTCGATGTCGACGGCGTACTGGTTCACGGCAGACCCGGCGATGGCCTGCATTACTGCACCTATCTGGAGCGCGATCTCGGGCTCAGGAGCGACCTGTTCCAGGAGGAATTCTTCAGGAAAGATCACTGGCAGGATGTGGTCACCGGCCGTGACCATCTGGAACCGAGGCTCGCCAGCGTCCTGACGAAGATCGCACCCGGCCTCAGCGCCGCGACGCTGATCGATTACTGGTTCGAGAATGATTCCCGCCTCGACCGCACCCTTCTCGCCGATCTCGCCTCCCTGCGAGCCAAGGGCATCCCGATGTTCCTTGCGACCAATCAGGAGCATCGCCGCGCCGCCTATCTGATGGAGAATCTCGGGCTCTCCTCCTATTTCGACGGGATCTTCTATTCCGCCATGCTCGGATACCAGAAGCCGGCGCCGGAATTCTTCCGGCTGGCGACCGAGCGGGTCGGTATCGAGGCCAGCGAGATCGCCTTCATCGACGATTACCCCGCCAACATCGAAGCGGCGCGGCAATTCGGCTGGAAGGCGATGCATTGGGCGCCGGGCTCCAAGCTGGAAGACGCTCTTGCCGCATTCTCGCTCTGAAACTTACGCAGCTATGCGCTTGTAGAAGACGGTCGTGTCGCAGAGCCCACCCTGCGGCCACATGGCGTAGTCTGGGATAACGCCGACGCGTTCCCAGCCGAGGCGGGGATAGATAGCTTCGGCGTCGCTGCCGGTCGCGGTATCGAGCACCAGCAGGGTCTTGCCGCGCCTGGCCGCCTCGCGCTCGGCCGCTTCCATCAGCAGGCGGGCAAGGCCCTTGCCGCGAGCAGACCGATGCACCAGCAACTTCTTCAAATCGCCGCGATGCGGCTGGTTCGGCATCTGCGCGGCGCCGACCTGCACCGTGCCGACCACCTTGGCCTCGATGACGGCGACGAGCAGCAGCGTCGCGCCGGTTTCGACGCTGTCAGCCACGCCCTGCCAGTAGGGCAAGGCATCAGCCGTTCCGTAAGGCTGCATGAAGCCGACGGAAGCGCCGCCATTGACGCAATCGGCCAGCACCTCGCAGAGATCGGCGGAAACGGCGCGGGCTTCGGCGGCGGAAAGAAGATGAATATCGATCATGACAATATCCCTGGAACGATGACCGGCAAATTATGAGCGGGGGCGATCCAGCACGACGCAGTAGCGCGCCGGCTGGTCGCCTGGATTGTGAAACACGTGGCCGTCGCCGATGCCCATGAACAGGCAATCGCCGGGCAGCAGGCGATACACGGTGTCGCCGACCGTCATCTCCATTTCGCCTTCGAACAGCCAGACGTGCTGGCTCATGCCGCGGCTGGCGGTATTCGGTGGAAAGCTGACGCGCGCGCCGGCGGGAAAGCTGACCTCGACCAGATCGACGGGCGATTGCATGCCCGCCGGCGAGACCGCGCGGCGGACGTATCCGGTCTCCGGATCGCGCCAGACCGGCTGGTCATCGCGCCGGGCCAAGGGCGACACAAGTTCTTCCTCCTCGGCGAAAAAGGTCGAAAGCGACAGGCCGAGTGCCGCACAAAGCCGGGCAAGCAGCGACGCCGTGGGGCTCGCCTCGGCGCGCTCGATGCGCGAGATCATCGCCCGGCTGACGGCCGAAGCGCTCGCCAGCTCGTCCAGTGTCAGGCCACGCTCCATTCGCAGCCGCTTGATGCGCGCGCCAATCGCGCTTTCGAGATCATTATCCATCATCGTCACCATAATTCTATTATAAGAGAAATATACGATCGAATGATGGAATCAAGCCAAATAACAATTTTGATAGATGTGAATGCCAGCGACGTACAGTATTTGAGGTTCTAGCGATCCTCCTGAGAGCAGCCACTTTTTCCAAGCCGCATATGGAATCACATTGCTTACCATTATCACTGCGTGATTTACTGTCTTTCTATAATGAGGGATTCGCATGGCTTGGGATGTGAAAAATAACTGGCCAGATATCGCCGAACTTCGGATCGATAATACGGTTACTGATAGTAATTTCTCGACGGAAACTGAGTTTAAGCTTGAGCTATATACCAGCAGCTACGAGCTTAACCTGGAAGATCGACGTGTGTTAGTCGGATTTCATCGAATCACTCTGCAATTGGAATGTCTGGGAACAGATATTGCGCTAGGTGAACGGTACGGGGACAGCGTTCCACCTGACTTAGTGACTAAGACCGCTATTCAGTCGGATACGAGTACAAAAGCCAAAGTTGGCGGTGGCTTTACCCTCGACACTGGTAAGATAAATCCGACTCCAACTTTGAATGTCTCCGTTGGAGCGGAAGCCTCCCACACGTCAACATTAAAGAGTGAGACGTCACAAACAACTATCACCAAGCACGTGACCGCTAAGCCGAATGGAAAATGGGAGATATCCTCCCACGAAAAACAGGTGCCACTTTCAGCAAAATATCTCACGAAGGAAAACGCACTTTGCGTGATCAGGCCGAAAGAGGGAGCAAATCAGACAGGAGTGCAGGCTTACCTCTATGCACATAAGCATGACATCGTTCTTACCTCGCAAGATGAACAAAAGTCACGATTTTCTCTTATTAATGGTGAGAATAAAAACAAGGAGAAGATTTCCAAGATTCTATTAGGAAAGCTGATGGAGGGAGGCAAGGAAGGTCTTGATCGGAATTCTTATATTGAACTGTCAATAGTCAGAAGCTTTAATCCGGATGTTTAGTATATCATTAGAAATATCAGATGAAGGAAAGGAAAGGCTTTCTACAATTGCGGCCTTTGAGGGAACCAATTTCACTAAATTGGTCGAGTTGTCGCTTTTGTCGAAAACCTCAGATTTCATCGAAGCCGATTTAAGTCATGTTGACTTTTCGAATTCGGATCTGCGTGGTTTCAATTTTACCGGCGCAAATCTCGCAGGATGCTATGGAATCAACGTTCGCCTCGATGAAACGACAGTTCTCACAGATGCCAACGTTGCCGGCTCTATCCTCGCTGTAGAAAAGGAAAAGCGAGAATATTTCAGTATGCATGAGGATCATTACTCACTGTATAAGCGCCTTCAGAAAGAATACTGGACTACGGGCGCACTTTGGGTGGGCGAAAACCTGCGAAAAAACTCAAAGAACTTTGAGGCATCTGCCAGAATTGCCAAATATTTGTACGCATCCGTAAAAGATCAAACATATAAAAATCAAATACTTTACGGCATAATGGGCACATTTAAATCATCAGAAGAATACAAAGAATTTCTTCTTATTCAATTGTCAGACAGATCCCTCACTCGACGATCACTAAGGGGCGTTTTAGATATATTAGGAAGTGTGTTCGCGGCAGATCCGATCGTCAAAAAAATGCTTCTGCTTTATCTAGGCCACAGCGATAAGGAAATACGAAAGCTTTGCATCCCACCAGTAATGGTAAAACCATTTTTTATCGAGAATAGGGAAGCCATCCTGAGAAGTGTCTATACCGAAACCGATCCATCATTACGCATGCTCTACACGCAGTTGTTTGCGCAAAAAGTTGGCCCCACTGCGCTTCGGTTGTTATATCGAAACGACAAGAAGTCGTTCCAAGATTATGCCGAGCATATCGATGATCGAGTGTTCGAAAAACTTATCCGCGGCGCCGTTAAGGCGATGAAAATCGAACGCAAAGCCTCTCAAATTCAACGCGCAGGAGCCATTGTTTCTCTTGGGACGGATGTCAGCGAGCGGGAATTTATCGAGAGCATCGATTACTTTGAGCCAACCCTCCGAAGAGTTGCCGATCTCGGCCTTCCCTTGCAGCTCGACTATTCAGTTGCGACCTTCAAGGCGATTTTGAGAAAGCTACCGCCTTTTCAGACCGGCCCAAGCTTCACAGATACCTGAGCGCCCGAATGGTTCACTTGGACAACCCTGCTGATACGAATAGAGCCTAACAAAACCCTGCTTTTTCCGCTTTGCGGCGCGGGGCGGCGCTGCTATATGGCGCGCATGAGCACCAATTCCTCCACTCCGCTTTCGCATATCCGCAACTTCTCGATCGTGGCGCATATCGACCACGGCAAATCGACGCTGGCCGACCGCCTGATCCAGACGACGGGCGGCCTTGCCGAACGCGAGATGTCGGAGCAGGTGCTGGATAATATGGAGATCGAGCGCGAGCGCGGCATCACCATCAAGGCCCAGACCGTGCGCCTGCACTACAAGGCGAACAATGGCGAGACCTATATCCTCAACCTGATCGACACGCCCGGACACGTCGACTTCGCCTATGAAGTCTCACGCTCGCTGTCGGCCTGCGAGGGCTCGCTGCTGGTGGTCGACGCATCGCAGGGTGTGGAAGCGCAGACGCTCGCCAACGTCTATCAGGCGATCGACAACAATCACGAGCTCGTCACCGTCCTCAACAAGATCGACCTGCCGGCGGCCGAACCGGACCGCATCAAGGATCAGATCGAGGAAGTGATCGGCATCGACGCGTCGGACGCCGTATTGATTTCGGCCAAGACCGGCCTCGGCATTCCCGACGTGCTGGAGGCGATCGTCCATAAGCTGCCGGCGCCGAAGAGCGCGGGCGGCGAAAAGGCGCCCCTGAAGGCACTGCTGGTCGACAGCTGGTACGACACCTATCTCGGCGTCATGGTTCTCGTGCGCATCATCGACGGCACCCTGACCAAGGGCCAGACCATCCGCATGATGGGCACGGACGCGAAATACCAGATCGAGCGCGTCGGCGTTCTCACGCCGAAGATGGTCGCCGTCGACAGCCTCGGCCCCGGCGAGATCGGCTTCATCACCGCCTCGATCAAGGAAGTGGCCGACACCCGCGTCGGCGATACCATCACCGAGGACAAGCGACCGACGGCCGAGGCCCTGCCGGGCTTCAAGCCGGCGCAGCCTGTGGTGTTCTGCGGCCTCTTCCCGGTCGATGCCGCCGACTTCGAGGACCTGCGCTCGGCCATGGGCAAGCTGCGCCTCAACGACGCCAGCTTCTCCTTCGAAATGGAATCGTCCGCCGCCCTCGGCTTCGGCTTCCGCTGCGGCTTCCTCGGCCTCCTGCATCTGGAAATCATCCAGGAGCGTCTCGAACGCGAATTCAACCTCGACCTGATCGCGACGGCTCCTTCGGTCGTCTATCAGCTCACCATGACCGACGGCACCGAGATCGAACTGCACAATCCGGCCGACATGCCCGACGTGGTCAAGATTGCCGAGTTCCGCGAGCCCTGGATCAAGGCGACCATCCTGACGCCGGACGATTATCTCGGCTCGATCCTGAAGCTCTGCCAGGACCGCCGCGGCATCCAGACCGAGCTGACCTATGTCGGCAACCGCGCCATGATCACCTACGACCTGCCGCTCAACGAAGTCGTCTTCGACTTCTACGACCGCCTGAAGTCGATCTCCAAGGGCTACGCCTCCTTCGACTACAGCCTGACCGACTATCGCGAGAGCGATCTCGTCAAGATGTCGATCCTCGTCAATGCCGAGCCGGTGGATGCGCTGTCCATGCTCGTGCACCGTTCCGCCGCCGAAAAGCGCGGCCGCGTCATGTGCGAGAAGCTGAAGGACCTGATCCCGCAGCATATGTTCCAGATCCCGATCCAGGCCGCCATCGGCGGGCGCATCATCGCGCGCGAGACGGTGAAGGCATTGCGCAAGGACGTGACCGCCAAGTGCTACGGCGGCGACGCCTCGCGCAAGCGCAAGCTGCTCGACAAGCAGAAAGAAGGCAAGAAGCGCATGCGGCAGTTCGGCAAGGTCGAAATTCCGCAGGAAGCCTTCATCGCCGCGCTGAAGATGGGGGATGAGTGAGGAGCTGAAAACTCCACACCTCATCCTCGACGCCAGCATAAGCCATGCGTAGCAAACGCCGCTACGCCGCCGGCTTTTGCCATTCCATGATGTGGAAATAGGGAACGCGCCGATATTCCTCGGCCTCGGGTGAATTTGCGACGCTCGGAGCCGGTTCGGCGAAATATTTCAGCAGCAGGCCGGATTTCAGCAGCAGGCCCATATAGGTGCTCAGCGGCCGATGCCAGTTGCGGATGCCCACCCCGCGCCAGGTGAACCAGATGGCGCGCTCCTCCAGATAATTGTCGATGTGGAAACGGGTCTCGCCATCCGCGCCGCGCTGCCAGCCCTGCGGCAGTCCGGCGGTGCTGAAGCTGTTCAGATTGGCGATCAGAAGCGTGCCTCCCGGTTTCAGCACGCGAACCATCTCGGCGATGGCCGCAGGCAAATCCGGAATATCGATGAGTGACAGATAGGTCACCACCAGATCAAAGGCGCCGTCCGGCAGCTGCAGGTCCTCGGCACGACCGATCCGGTAATCGCCTTCGGGATCGCGATGCCTGGCTTGCGCAATCAGGGCCTCGGTCGGATCGATGCCGACGGTCCTTATGCCCTTTTCGCGCAGCATCCGGCAGAAGCGCCCCTCGCCGCACCCGACATCCAGCGCAAGCTCGAACGATCTACCGGAGATGCGCTCCATCATCGGAGCGTCGAGCACGAACTCGCGCCCGAAATCGCCTCGCTCCCCGATACCGTCGATCCATGCGGCTGCAGATTCCGGCCATCCATTCGACATATGACTATCGTCCCCCTTTGGGCACCTATTGAGATGAAATATTACCTAGGCGAACGGTCCTTGCGGCCGCTCCAAATCAATACAGCAAGGGGCAGCGGCTCCACAGCGTCCGGAGACATGGCGGCAATTGCCATCCCACGACGCTCGGCCGGTCTCAATGCCGCCCCATATATTCTTTCGTCAGCACCTCGAAATCCTCCACCGCCGGCAGCGCCGCATAGCTGTGCTCGGCCGGCGTCGTCGCCCAAGGCAGCTTTTCGCTCGTCCAGGTCTCGATGAAGGGCGTGAACCATCCGGCGTCATCGAGCATGGTGGCGCGAATATTGACGAACCAGTCCATACCTTCAACACGCGTGAACATCCAGCTCATGCAATGCGGGCAGAAATAATGATGGATGACCTTCCCATGCAGCCCGCCGATGACCGGCTCGCCCTGCGTGACCTCGAAGCCCTCGCTCGGAATCGCGGCGCTCAGCGAATAGGCGCTGCCGGTCATGCGCTGGCAGCCGGTGCAATGGCAGGCCATGGTCAGCATCGGCCTGGCGCTGATCTTCAACCGCACCCGCCCACACCGGCATCCGCCTTCCCAGGGTAGATCCTGCTTGCCCATGATGTTGGTTCCTTCCTCCAATCATAACCTTCCGTCGCCACGGTCCGAACCTGGTTCAAAGCAGACGATTCAGACCTCACCGCCCTATCAGACTATGTCTTCCGGCGTCTGGACCCGTACATCGATCGAGCGAAAATCTTTCAGATTCCATGTCAGGACGGTAAGATCATGCGCTTTTGCCGTGGCGGCAATGAGAATATCGGCCAAACCCGGATCATGGCCAGCCGCAAGCGCCTTGCCTTCAAGCTGCCCGGCATGTTTTGCGACCATCATATCGATCGGCAGTATGCGGTCGCCATATTCCCCGACGAGCTGCTCCAGCCAGGATTTGATCGACGCGGCTCGCTGCTGGCTTCCGCCTTTTATGCAAGCCAGCTTCTCGGCACCCTTTTCGATTTCCTGCACAGTGATCACCGACAGAAAAAGCGCATCCTCGCCATAGCGTGCCCTCAGCCATTGAAGAAATGCGGGCGTTGCTGTCCTCTTCGCCGGCAGCAGCATGGACACCACGTTGGTGTCGAGCAGATAACCTCTCACAGATCGACATCCCGCGACTTCGACGGATTGCGCTCGAAATCGATATTATCCGGAAACTCCATCAGGAAATCGATCAGGTTCTTCCGTGGCTTTCTCAGGCTTTTCTTCGCCGCCTCCGCGGCTTCGATGCTAACGATAGCCGCCACCGGCTTGCCATGACGGGTGATCGTCACGAATTCGCCTTTGATGGCTTCGTCGACGAGATTGGAAAAGCCTGCCTTCGCATCCTTCAAACTTACGATGGACATAGTCGCGTCCTCAAAAGTAGTCACTAATGACCACTCTACTGATATCCCCCGAAGAATCAATAGATCGGCCCGAGGCCCCGGCGGCAATCGGCATGGTTTTTCAAGGATTTTAGGCCGACACCGGGCCTGCTTTGTCCCTATGACGCCTCGCGGAGTGCCGCGCCGATCCGAATCGTCCCCACCCAGGCGCGCGCGATCGCCAGTCCCGCCACCTCCGCGGCCGCTGCATCCCGTGTCGCGATCTCGGGATAGCGCGCCAGCCAGCCGGGCGCGATGCGCTCGATCGTGACCGCAAATTCCGTCCGCCAGCCATCGACCACCTCGGCATTGGCCTCGAAATGAAATTGCGTGCCATAGGCGGCGCGGCCGATGCGGTAGGCCTGGTTGCGGGCGACATCATTGGTGGCGAGATGCACGGCGCCTGCGGGCAGCGTGAACGTATCGGAATGCCATTCGAAGATGGTGAAGGCGTCACCGACGCCCGACAGGAGGGGATCGGCCTTGCCCTCCTCCGTGAGGCCGACCGTTGTCCAGCCAAACTCGCGGGCAGCGCCAAGGAGATTTTCGGCGTCGTAGGCACGCGCAAGGATCTGGCTGCCGAGGCAGATGCCGAGCACGGCCTTGTCCTCGCTCTCGAAGCGGCGCATCAGCCGCGCCAGTTCCGGCAGATAGGGATGGGTGTGGTCGTCGCGGGCGCTCTGCTCGCCGCCGAGGACCACCAGGGCATCATGCGCCGATCCATCCTGCGGAAGCGCCTCGCCGTCCCACGGCCGGAACCATTCGATCTCCGCGCCGGCTTCCGAGAGCGCGATGCCGAGAGCGCCCAGCGGCGTGTTCTTCATGTTCTCGACGATTGCAACCCGCATCCCATAGCTCCCAAAAACGACGTCGCCGAAGATGACCATGAGCTGGCCTGCGGCGCAAGAGCTGGACGCTTGCGGCAAGCCGAAGCCCGGCCTAAAGCGCATGGCGATCTTTCAGATTCGCGTCTTGCGCTTTAGGTCTTTGATTTTAAGCATGTCGTGCTCGCAAAACCGCTGCACAGTTTTGCGTGACATGCTTTAGATGTCAGTCAGCAACAAGGAAACCGACGATGAGCGACAAGCCGCGGATCACCATTCTCTATTGCACGCAATGCAATTGGCTGCTGCGCTCCGGCTGGATGGCGCAGGAACTGCTGCAGACCTTCACGGACAGCCTCAGCGAAGTGGCGCTGATCCCCGGCACCGGCGGTGTCTTCGAGATCCGCATCGACGGCGAACTCCTGTGGGAGCGCAAGCGCGATGGCGGCTTTCCGGGACCGAAGGAGCTGAAGCAGCGGGTGCGCGACGTCATCGATCCCGATCGCGATCTCGGGCATACCGATCGTGCCTCGCTGGAAAGCTGAGCAGGCGCGGCACTCCCGTCAATCATAGGGAGACCGGCAGGGCTGGAAGCCGTTGCGAAGCGTGGTGTAGAGGTTGGTTCCGGGATTGTAGGTCCGGTAGCGCTGCGCGCACCATATCTGGTGGCGGCGGATGCGGCTGTCGACGGGCGCGCGATAGTCGGTCTTCGGCGGTACATAATTGTTGCGGGGCGGAATGACGATGCCGGGAGTGTCGAAGCGGTTCCGTCCGCCGGCGGATGGCGGCGGATTGGGGATCGGCTGCCCCGGCCGCCGATACCATTGCTCCCGCCCAAAGCCGAAACAGCCGCGATAATCGCAGAGAACCGATCCGGGCGCGCGCGGCGGAATGACGATCCTGGAGCCGTTCGAGGCCGCATTGCCGCCGCCCGGAAGAAATAGCAAGCCGAGGCCCAACGCGAAGCCACAGGCGATCTTGCCGAAAACAGTCATGGCGGGCTCCCGTATCGTCGGTCTCGGCGACCCCATACCGCTCCCTTGGCGGCGCGTCGTCCCATCAGGCCCATATGGGCTCTTGCCCCCGGCAAAACCAGTGCCGCGACACCAGCCGACATCGATCGGTTGATCCTTTTCTCCGCATGTTTCATAAGGAGCGCAATCACTACGAGGAGATTGCGCGTGAGCAGCTTGAAATTCGGCACCAGTGGCCTTCGCGGCCTGTCCATCGACCTCATGGGACGGGCCTCCGCCCTCTATGCGACGGCCTTCGCCCGGCATCTCCTGAAGAGCGGCCATGCCCAGCCCGGCGATCTCATCCTCGTCGGCCGGGATTTCCGCGATTCGAGCCCGGCGATCTCGGCAACCTGCATCGGGGCGCTGAAGCGCGCCGGCTTCACGCCGATCGATTGCGGCACGCTGCCGACCCCGGCGCTGGCGCTCTACGGGCTGGAACTCAAGGCGGCATCGCTGATGATCACCGGCTCCCATATCCCGGCCGACCGCAACGGCATCAAATTCTATCGCCCGGATGGCGAGATCGACAAACAGGACGAGCTGGCGATCAGCGCCGAGGCCGCGGCGATCGGCGATGCTGATATCGACGACACGCCCGGCGAAGCGGAAAATCGCACGGCCCGGACCGAAGAGCTGTTCTTCGAGCGCAATACCGGCCTGCTGCCGGCCGATAGCCTCTCCGGCCTGAGCGTTGGCGTCTATCAGCACAGCACCGTGGCGCGCGACCTGCTCGGCCTCGTGCTTGCCCATTACGGCGCCCGCGTCGTGCCGCTCGGCCGCTCCGAAAGCTTCATTCCGGTCGATACCGAAGCCGTCTCCCCCGACACCATCCGGCTCCTGAAGGGCTGGGCGCCTGAGCACAGGCTCGATGCGATCGTCTCCGCCGATGGCGATGGCGACCGGCCGCTGGTGGCCGACGAAACCGGCGAGCCGCTACGCGGCGACCTGCTCGGCCTGATCGCCGCGAATTTCCTCGGTGCCGATGTGGTGGTGACGCCGGTCACCTCCAATTCCGGCATTGAGGCCGCCGGCACCTATTCGGTCATCCGCACCCGCGTCGGTTCTCCCTATGTGATTGCCGGCATGGACGAAGCCGTGGCAGCCGGCAAGGCCAATGTCATGGGCTTCGAGGCCAATGGCGGCACGCTGACGGCCAGCCGCTTCATCGTCGAGGGCGAGCCGCTGCGGGCGCTGCCGACCCGCGACAGCTTCCTGCCGATCCTTGCGACGCTCTATGCGGCCGCGAGCACCAAACAGCCGCTCTCGGCCGTTGCCAGCGGTTACAGCCTGCCCTTCGCCGCCGCCGACCGGCTGGAGAATTTTCCGGTCGAGACCAGCGCCGCGCTGATGGCTTATCTGCGCGCCGCCGACGCCAATCTCGCCACGTTCCTGGCTCCGGTCGCCGGTGTCGCGTCGAAGAGCGATATCGACGGACTGCGCGTGACGCTCTCCGATCGCCGCATCATTCATTTCCGCCCCTCCGGCAATGCGCCGGAGATGCGCTGCTATGTCGAGGCGGCGGGAGAACAGGAAGCAAAGGCCCTTCTGGAACAGGGACTTGGCCTCATTCGCGCCTGGGCGGCAGCCCGGGCGTAAGCCGGGCTTCAACCGCTTTTTTGCAGATAGACACGAAAACTTCAAAAACCCTGTTGACACCGGACGGCCACCCCCTTACATGCGTGTCCGTCGCCCAGATGGCGGAATTGGTAGACGCGCAGGTTTCAGGTACCTGTGCCGCGAGGCGTGGAGGTTCGAGTCCTCTTCTGGGCACCATTTCCCTTTAGCCAACGTTGATTTCGTTGGCTCTTTCACCGGATTTTGTCATGTGAACTCCCCTTCTGGGGGCGAGGCAAATTTCGGTGGCAGTTTTCCAAACAGCCCACATATATGTCGCGCGACAAACGGTTCGTTCCGCCGTCCGGACAATATTGGCCATCCCTCTCCAGTTTCCCAGGAACTTCGCCACGCGCGATTCGCGGAACCTGTTCCGAAGCTGGACCAGACGCGACACCATTGCTGCGCATAACCGCCGCACGCCGCAAATAGCCCACAGGTGGCGCTATTTATATAGACAGGCCTAAGACCCGAAAACATAGTTGGTTATGGTTTTCGCATGCGTCCTTGTTCAAACGAGCTCCACCGACGCCACGGATCGCGCCTCATCGTAGGAACAGTGTTCAAAACAGAAGCCGAGGATGGATTTGATGGAGACATGGCTCCTGCTTTCGAATTGCCAGACGTTCGGGCTTGCAAGTTCGCTGAACCTGCTCAATCCCAGATTCCATATCGAGGCGGTCGATATCTATGCGTTCAAGCATGATATCGAGAAATACAGGGCGACATTACCGAATTATTTCAGGGTGATCATCCACCCGCATTTCCAGACCATGGATTTCGATTTCACGGCCGCGCGCAATCTCGACATCATTCCTTCGATAGAATTCGACGCCTATCATCCCGATGTCTGCTACGCTTTCTCGGAGAGCGGCGGTCCGCTCGAGGGGCCCATGAGCTCATATCACTCGATGATCGTGCTGGCCGCCTATCAGGCCGGGCTGTCCCCCGAGAAAACCCGCAGGCTGTTTCGCCGCGACGTCTTCGAAAGATGCGGCTACCTCTCGCGCTGGGAGGAGGAACGCACGGATCTCATCAACACCTTCGCCCGGCATGGGCTGGATATTTCCTCCTCTTTCAGGAGCTGGTCCCGTGGCGGTTCCTTCATGTATTCGGTGAACCATCCGAAGATTCATTGCGTCTACGACATTGCGCGCGCGTTCATGAAACGCCTCGGCGTCGAGACCTTCGAAGGCGGCATCGTTCCCATGGACAATCTTCTCAAGGGCGCATGCTACCCGGTCTATCCGGAAATTGCCGAAACATTCGGGGTCAAGGGCTCCTACCTCTTCAAGATACCGAATGATTATCGCCTGATTTCGCTGGAGCGATTCATCGATCTCAGCTTCGACAGCTATTCGCGCTTTCCCGCCGACACGCTGCATATCGAGAGATCGGTCCGCGACCGATATGCGCAGGTCAAGACCGTGATTGCCGAGGCAGCCGGATAGGGACATCCGACTGCCCGTTTCGGGCACCAAGAGTGGACGGCTGCGGTTCAGCGCTTGCGGTTGTGCCCCTTGCCCGTCGCCGGCGCGCAAAGCATCACCTTGCAGCTCGGATCGTCCGAAGTGGGCACGGATGCCTTTGAGGGAACGCCGCGGTTCACGCAAGCCGCGGAGTTCGACACATAGCGATCATAGACCGTCAGGTTGCTGACGGTGCTGGAGGGATGCTGCAGCACGGCCTCACCTTCCTGGGTGATCTTGTCGTGCACGGCCGCGCAGCTCATGGACTGGGTATCATAGCGCGATATGGCCATCGCGCTCGAGGCACACAAACCGAATGCCGCGACCAACATCATCTTCTTCATGGGGTTTCCTCTTCTCGGTCATAGACTTTGCTATCGGAAGCACCCTATTATTATGTGTCTCATATCATTTTTGTGACAGTATGGTGCGCTGCACACAATGTCGCAGGCAGCACCAGGCTTTCGAGAAGCGGCCTTGGAGCATTTCCGCTTTTCTGCGAATCGCGAAAACGCTCCATCCCTTTGTTCTTGCGTAATTCCGGACGGAAAACCGCTATGCACTTTTCCCGGAATTACCCTAGAGGCTCGGGCTGAGCGGCACGATGGCGGCGAACCGCTGCCAGTCCTTGCCCGCCTTCGGCGTCCAGGCGGCTTCGGCGATCGCCGGAAGGCGCGGGAAGACCAGGCGGTTGAAATAGGCGCGCGACAGGAAATTTTCCTGCCAGATGCACGCTTGCACGCCCTTCAGCCGGTCCTTCAGCTCATCCGGAAAATCGCCCTCGGCCTCATAGGCATAGGTATGCGCCGGCGGCACCGTGCCGGCCCAGCTCGCGCCCGGCTCCTGCCAGGCCTCGGCCTGCACCATGTCGAGGTAATAGGCCTGGCCGGGCGTCATCACCACATCATAGCCCTCGCGCGCCAGCTCGATGCCGACCTCGGGCTTCTCCCAGGCCATCAGCAGGGTGCCTTCGGTGCCGACGCCGCCGCCATGGGCGACTTCGTTCCAGCCGGAGAGCTTGCGGCCGCGCTCGGTCAGCATCGTCTTCACCCGCTTCAGGAAATGGGATTGCAGCGCGAAGGTGCCGGAGATGCCCTCCTGCTCCATCAGCCTGCGCGCCATCGGCGATGCAAGCCAGGAGCCGTTCGCCACCTCGTCGCCGCCGATATGGAGATATTGCGAGGGAAACAGTTCGACCATTTCGTCGAAGACCTTGCCGAGGAATTCGTAGGTCAGCTCGATGGCCGGGTTCAGCGCATTGTTGGGATAGCCCTGGACGGAATGATAGCTTTCCGGCGCCTCCTGCCCATCGGTAAGATCCGGCAGGGCGACGAGCGCGGCGGTGCTGTGGCCGGGAATGTCGATTTCCGGCACCACCTCGATGCCGAGCGCTAGGGCGTGCGCGACGATCTCCCTGATGTCGTCCTGCGTATAGAAGCCGCCGACCGGCTCGGCGCCATTGCCGAGCTGCGGCAGCAGGGGCTCGTCCGGGCCGCGCAGCACGCCGGTCGAGGTCAGCTGCGGATAGGCCTTGATCTCCAGCCGCCAGGCTTCGTCGTCGGTCAGGTGCCAATGGAAGATGTTGAGCTTCAGCCAGGCGAGGATGTCGAGCAGCCGCTTCACATCGTCCTTGGGCGTGAATTGCCGGGAGACGTCAAGATGGCAGCCGCGCCAGCCATAGCGGGGCTGGTCCGAGATCGTGCCGGCGACCGGAAAGCGGAACTTGCCCGATTCGCGCCGCGCCCCGTCCAGAAGCTGCGCCAGCGTCGTCAGGCCGTAGAGGCGACCGGCGTCTGCGGAATAGGCGAGCACGATCTCGCTGGAGGAGAAAGAGAGCTCGTAGGCCTCCCTGGCAAGGGCGGGCCGCTCGACGAAGCGCAGGGGCCTTCCCTGTGGCACGGCGATGAGGCTGAACGGAGTGTGATTGACGGGAAACAGGCGCTGGAAGAGCGCCTGCGCCGCCGCAACGGCTTTCAGGCTGGCGCCATCCGTTTCCTTGGCGGGATAGAGCGCAACCGGAAAGTCTTCGCCGGGCTTGACGTCGATCGCCGCCGGCCAGGGCTGGATGGCAAAGGGCAGGTCGAGCTTGCCTTCCGGCAGCAGCACCGGCGGCGGCTCGCTGGCACGGCCTTCGAGCAGGAGATCGGTGATGGAGACATCGACATGGCTGCCGTCTGCAAGCGTCAGATAGGCGGATTTGGCGCCGTCGGTGCAATGTTTCGCGACGCGGTGCAAACCGCTGACGCTGAAGGTCCAGCGGCCGCCGGGCGCAACGGACAGGCCGGCGGGCGGGGCGAACTCGTGGAAATTGGCATTGCGGCGCAGGAAGACGGCATTGTCGCATGCCTTGGTATCGATGACGCGCGTCAGCGACGTATAGACGAGGCTAAACCCCGTGAGCGGCGCATCCGACAGATTGATCAGTGTGAAGGTCAGGCGCCCGTTCGGCCCGCCATCGGGAGACCAAGTGTGTTCGAGATGATAGGAAGCCGGCTGCATGTCTGTTCCCTTTATGGTAGCGAGCGTTCAATAGTGATCGGACTGCGAGAATGTGTGGGCGAGCTCGGCCTGCCCGGCCGTCAGGCCGCAATCGACCGGCAGGCAAACGCCGGTGATGGCGCCGGCAAGCGGGCTTGCGAGAAAGCCGACGGCATTGGCGACGTCGGCGGGATCGACGACACGCCGCAGCGGATACCAGCGGCGCGCCTCCTCGAAGACATTGGGGTTGCTGGCCGCGCGCGCCTCCCAGGCCTGCGTGCGCACCGTGCCGGGCGCGACCGCATTGGCGCGGATGCCGAACTTGCCATATTCGACCGCGACCAGCCGGGTGAAATGCAGAAGCCCCGCCTTGGCGGCGCTATAGGCCGGATGGCCGAAGACCGCCATGCCGTTGACCGAGGCGATGTTGACCACCGATCCCTGCGACGCCTTCAGCAGGTCCTCGACAGCGCGGAAACACAGGAAGGCGGCTTCGAGATTGAGGGCGGTATCGGCGCGCCAGATCTCCGGCGTCGTGTCGTGCAGGCTGACGGCGCGGGCGGCACCGGCATTGTTGACCAGCGTTCGTACCACGCCGAGCCCGGCCGCGACCTTCGCCATGCTCGCAGTATCGGCCTCACTGGTCACATCGACCTTCAGGGCGACGAAGCGTTCCGCCGGCCCCAGAGCGCGTGCGGCCTCCTCGGCGGCGGAAGCATCGATATCGGCAAGCAGGACGATATCGTGGTCTTCGGCGAGGCGCCGCGCGATGGCGCGGCCGATATCGCCAGCGGCTCCGGTGACGATGGCGACGGATCTGCTCATGTGGTTATGGCCCTCTATTATGGTCTAGTCGCCGAGGAGCTGGCGGTCATCGCCATCCCGGTGGGCAACGAGCTGCTGTTTGATGCGGCGCAAGGTCACCGTCGCCTGCGGCTGGACGCGATAGGCGACCAGGCTTGCAAGGATATCCACCACCGCGAGATAGGCGATGCGCGTCGATGTCGGCCGATAGATATTGTCGCCTTCCGGCAAGTCGACGGGCACGGTGATATCGGCTGCCAGCGCCACCGGGCTGTTGCTCTGCGTCAAGGCGATCGTCGGCAATTTCGCTTCGCGCGCCAGCGTGAAGGCGCGCACCAGTTCGGCATTGCGGCCGGAGAAGGACGAGCCGATCAGCACGTCCGCCGGCTTGGCGGCGGCCGTCATCATCAGCTGCATGCTGTGATCGGAACTTGCCGTGACGCGCAGGCCGAGGCGGAACAGGCGGTTCTGCAATTCGCTGGCGATCATCGAGGAATTGCCGCCGGAGCCGAAGGCATAGATCATCTCGGCGCCCGCAAGCCGGTCCGCCGCCCGTTCTATGGCCGGGATATCGAGTCCGCGATGCAGCAGGAACAGGGCGTTCTGCGCCTTGGTGATGATGTCCTGGGCGACGTCGGCCGGCGCGATGCTCTTCGGCTCCGGCTTGATATAGCGCATGCCGACATAGGCGGTGCGGGCGAGCTGAACCTTGAAATCGGAAAAGCTCTCGCAGCCGAGCCGGCGGCAGAAGCGGGTGACGGTCGGCGGCGAGACGTCGGCCCTGCCGGCAAGCTCGATGATGGAGGCATTGACCGCGAATTCGAAGTCATTGAGGACGATATCGGCGATGCGGCTTTCCGATTGCGAAAGCCGCGCCTTCTCCTCCTGCATCGTCGTGAAAATGTCCATCAAGCCTCCCCTTCCCGCTGCGCCTCAAGCTTCCGGTGCTTTATAGGCGACGCAATCGATCTCCACCTTGCAATCCACCATCATCGACGACTGCACGCAGGCGCGCGCCGGCGGATGGGCGCCGAAATAATCCTGATAGATCTTGTTGAAGCTCCAGAAATCGCGGGGATCGTCAAGCCAGACGCCGCAGCGCACGACATGCTCGACGCCATAGCCCGCCTCGTGGAGGATGGCGATGAGATTGCCGATCGCCTTGTGCGTCTGGACGACGATGCCGCCGTCGATGACCTCGCCACCCTCCATGGCAACCTGGCCGGAGACATGCAGCCAGCCATTGGCCTCGACAGCGCGCGCAAAAGGCAAGGGCTTACCGCCGGCACCGGCCTGGACGGTGCCATAACGCTTGATGGTCATTTTCCATTCCTGCAAATTATTTTCTTAATACGTTGACAAGTGACCATAGAAAGCAGAATTTGACCAGTCAAAATCGCAATTTATGAAAAGAATTTAAATACGGGCCAATCCGATGCGCGATCCATTCAAAAATCCCTTCCCCGCCGACGATACCATCAGGCACGCAATCTGGGAGATGCTTGTCCCGCGCGATATCGATGCTTTTCTCGCCGCCGACTGGTCCCTTGTCGCGGATGATTTCGTCGAGGACGGCTTCATCGGCATCGACGGCCGCCGCGAGGTCAGCCCCGACAAATGGCGCCTCGCCTTCCCGACGCTATCAGCCTATCGCGACGAATGGCTGCGCCAGGCGCGCGATTTCGCCGGCCAGTCCTTCGCCGAAGACCCCCGCACCGCCATTTTCACCACCACGACGCTGGAAGACATCGAGATCGAAGGCGAGACAGCGCTGGTGCGCAAGAAATTCGACGGCAGCCTGAAGAAGGCCGATGGCGGCATCGACGTGCTGAAATGGCAGACACTCTACTATTGCCGCCTGCATGAGGGCCGCTGGAAGATTTCCGGCTTTACCGGTTATCTGCCCAACCCGATGGAATAGAGGCAACCGCATTGCGCATTTTTACGGCGGTGCTCGCCACCGAGACCAATACGTTCTCGCCGATCTGTATCGATCGGCGCGCCTTCGAGGCGTCCCTCTATGCGCCGCCCGGCAAGCATCCGGAAACGCCGACGCTCTGCTCCGCGCCGATCACCGTGGGCCGCAGGATCGCCGCCGAAAAGGGCTTCGAACTGATCGAGGGTAGTGCTGCCTGGGCCGACCCGGCCGGCCTGGTCAACCGCCGCGCCTATGAGGATCTGCGCGACGAAATCCTCGATCAGCTTCGCGCCGCCATGCCGGTCGATGCCGTGGTGCTCGGCCTGCACGGCGCCATGGTTGCCGACGGCTACGAGGACACCGAAGGCGATTTTCTTGCCCGCGTGCGCGAGATCGTCGGGCCGGACATCCTGGTCTGCGCCGAACTCGATCCGCACAGCCACCTGACGAAGAAGCGCCTCGCGGCGGTGGATTTCCTCGTCTATTTCAAGGAGTTTCCGCATACCGATTTCGTCGATCGTGCCGAGGATCTCTGGCGCATCGCCATCGACACGCTGGAGGGCCGCGCAAAACCGGTCATGTCGGTCTTCGACTGCCGGATGATCGATGTCTTCCCGACCTCGCGCGAGCCGATGCGCTCCTTCGTCGACAAGATCATGGCCATGGAAAAGGACGACAAGGAGATACTGTCGATCTCCGTCATCCATGGCTTCATGGCCGGCGACGTCCCGGAAATGGGCACGAAGCTACTGGTCGTCACCGATAATAAGCCGGATAAGGGCGCCGACATCGCCCGCGAGCTCGGCCTGGAGCTTTTTTCCAAGCGCGGCACCTTCATCATGCCGCAGATCGACGAGAAGCAGGCGGTGGCCCAGGCCATGGCGGCGACCGCCGGTCCGGTCGTCATCGCCGATCTCTGGGACAATCCCGGCGGCGGCACGGCGGGCGACGCCACCGTCGTCCTTCAGGAGCTGCTCGACCGCGGCGCGCGCGACACGGCGATCGGAACGATCTGGGACCCGATGGCGGTGCAGATCTGCATGGCCGCCGGTGAAGGCGCGGAAATCCCGCTGCGCTTCGGCGCGAAATCGGCGCCCGGCACCGGCCATCCGATCGACGGCATCGTCAAGGTCGTCCGCCTGGTCGCCAATGCCGAGATGCGCTTCGGCGAGAGCTTCGCGCCCTTCGGCGATGCGGCGCATATCGAACTCGACGGCATCGACATCATCCTCAATTCCACACGCGCCCAGAGCTTCGATCCCAGCCTGTTCTCGGTGATGGGCATCGATCCTACGCGCAAGAAGATATTGGTGATCAAGTCGACCAATCACTTCTATGCTTCTTTCTCGAAAATCGCGTCGGACATTCTTTACTGCTCGGCGGGAACGCCCTATCCGAACAATCCGGCGCGTACGCCCTATCGCCGCGCGCCCAGGGACATCTGGCCGATGATTGCCGATCCGCATGCGGCAAAGCAGGGAGCAAACTGAGATGACGAACGCCATCGCCTCCGAGATCAGCCCGAAGCCGGGCGAGCGCATCGAGGATATTTCGACGCCGCGGCCGATCATCGACGAAGACCGCATGGCGGCCAACATCGCCCGCGTGCAGTCCTATATGGACGCGCATGGGCTGAACTTCCGGCCGCACATCAAGACGCACAAGATTCCCGCGCTTGCCAGCGCCCAGGTGGCGGCCGGCGCCAAGGGGATCAACTGCCAGAAGATCACCGAGGCCGAGGTCTTCGCCGATACCGGCTTCGAGGACATCCTCATCACCTACAATATCATGGGGCCGGAGAAGCTCGCCCGCCTCTCGGCGCTCAACGACCGCATCGCGGGACTGAAGGTGGTCGCCGACAGCAATCATACGGTCGACGGTCTTTCGACGTGGTTTGCGGCACGCAAGCCGCTGACCGTGCTGGTGGAATGCGACACCGGCGGCGGGCGCTGCGGCGTGCAGTCACCGCAGGATGCCGCGGCACTGGCGAAACGCATCGCCACCAAGCCGGGCCTCACCTTCGGCGGATTGATGAACTATCCGAAGCCGAACAGCGCCGCCGCCACGCAAGCCTTCCTGGCCGAGACCATTGCGCTTCTGAAGCGGGACGGCATCGACTGCGCGATCGTCAGCAATGGCGGCTCGCCGAGCCTGTTCGACGCCCATCTCGTTCCCGCCGCCACCGAACATCGCGCCGGCACCTATATCTATAACGACCGCTCCATGGTGCGCGCCGGCCATTGCCGCGAGGAGGATTGCGCCATGCATATCCTCGCGACCGTCGTCTCGCGGCCGACGCCCGACCGGGCCGTCGTCGACGCCGGCTCAAAGGCGCTGACCTCCGATCTGCTCGGCTTTTCCGATCACGGCGTCGTCGTCGGCTATCCCGAAGCGGTCATCACCGGCCTTTCGGAAGAGCATGGAGTGATCGATCTTTCCAAATGTACCGGCCCCCGCCCGGAGATCGGCGACAAGATCCGCATCATCCCCAATCATACCTGCGTGGTGTCCAACCTGTTCGACACGATGGTGTTCCACCGCGACGGCATCGTCACCCGCGTCGAGGATGTCGCGGCGCGCGGGCTGGTCTGGTAGGCCACCGCCCGCGTTCTTGCAGGCTCAGCAGCCCATCATCCGCCCTCGTGCTTCGAGACGACCCTTTAGGCCTCCTCAGCATGAGGGCTGGTCCTCTCATCCGGGATCGTTCCCCGCAGGCCTGAAGTTCACTCCATCCTCATCCTAAGGCGCGGAGGCCGAAGCCTCGAAGGACGAGGATGGCCCGTGGCTCAACGCCTGCTCCTCAAGAGGCAGCCGAGCTCAGCAGATCCATATCGATATCCGTCAGCTCGACGCGGCGCTCGAACGCCACACCCTCTTCATCGAAGAGATGGCAGTCGACGGCGCGAATGCCGGTCTTCAGCGGTGCTTCCGGCCGGATGGCGACGCTTCCCGGCAGGGTGGCGCAGAAATTCTCAGCTCCGCCTTCCTCCAGCGCCGCATAGGCGACGGTCTGCGCGCCGAGCCGTTCGATCACCGTGGGCACAATAGTGATCGATATGTCGCCATCGCCGATCTGCACATGCTCCGGCCTGATGCCGAGCGTCAGCGCCTTGCCGACGACGCCGTCGCGCGGGGCAACGGGCAGCGACACTGTCTGGCCGCGATACTCGACCTCGACGCCGGCCTCGCTGACGCCCCTGCAGGTCACGGGCAGGAAATTCATCTTCGGATTGCCGATGAAGCCAGCGACGAATTTATTCGCCGGCTTATGATACAGCTCCAGCGGCTCGCCGGTCTGGGCGATCTCGCCGGCATTGAGCACGACGATGCGGTCGGCCATGGTCATGGCCTCGACCTGGTCATGCGTCACATAGATCATCGTCGCCTGCAGCTGGCGATGCAGCTTGGCAAGCTCGATGCGCATGTCGGCGCGCAGCGCAGCGTCGAGGTTCGACAGCGGCTCGTCGAACAGGAAGATTTTCGGCTCGCGCACGATCGCCCGGCCGATGGCGACGCGCTGGCGCTGGCCGCCCGACAGCATGCCCGGCTTCTGCTGCAGCCGCTGGTCGAGATGCAGGATGCGGGCGGCATGCTCCACCCTGGCCTTGAGCTTGTCTTCGGCCATCTTCTCGACGCGCAACGGAAAGGCGATGTTCTCGAACACCGTCATGTGCGGATAGAGCGCGTAGGACTGGAAGACCATGGCGATGCCGCGCTTGACCGGCGGCAGATCGTTGACGCGGGCGCCGTCGATGACGATATCGCCGCTGCTGACGTCGTCGAGGCCGGCGATCATGCGCAGCAGGGTCGACTTGCCGCAGCCGGACGGGCCGACGAACACCACGAACTCGCCATCCGTCACATCGAGCTCGACGCCCTTGATGACTTCGAAATGGCCGTAGAATTTCTTGACCTGTTTAAGGTGAAGCTGTCCCAAACTCTGTCTCCGCACGGCACCGCAACAAAGGCGGGCAGGGCTCGAAAGGCCGCGCGCGATGCGCGCGGCCCGGCGAGTTGCAAGTTTACTTGTACTGCTCGAGATCGGCGGCCGCCTTCTTCAAGGCATCCGCCGGCTCGGCCTTGCCCGTCACGACCGACTGGACCATCTGGATCATCACGTTCTGGAAGCCCTTGTAGTCCTTGAACAACGGCTCGGGGCCACCATAGGCGATGCCGTCGATGAACGGCTTCCAGGAAGCGTCCTTCTTGACGAACTCGTCGACCTGCGCGGACGGGCGCAACGGCGTGAGACCGGCGCCGCCCTGCAGTTCGTATTCGCCCTGCGGAGCCGGCGAAGTAATGAACTTGGCGAATTCGATCGCCTTGTCCTCGACACCGCTGCCCTTGAAGACGGCAAGGCTGTCGGTGATGAGCAGGGTGCCCTGGCCCTTGGCCGCAGGACCGAGCGGCAGCGGCGCCACACCCCAGTTGATCTTCGTATCCTTCAGGCGCGCGGCGGCGCCGGAACCGGCCTGGATCATGCCGATCTTGCCGTCGAGGAAGATGGCGCGAATCTCGTTCTGCTCATAGGCGGTGGCACCCTCAACGGAATAGGGTGTGATGTCCTTGTAGGCCTGAAGGGCCGCCAGCACTTCCGGGCTGTCGAGGACGATCTTGTCGCCGTCGATCACCTTGCCATTATTTGTGTAAACCCAATGCAGGAACTGGTGCATGGTGTTGTCGAAGGTCTTGGCCGGCAGGCCGTAGCCGGCGATCCCGGTCTTTTCCTTGATCGCCTTGGCGTCGGCGATTTCCTCCGCCCAGGTGGTCGGCGGCTTTTCCGGATCGAGGCCGGCCTGCTTGAAGAGATCCTTGTTCCAGTAGAGAGCCTTGGTGGAGAAGGCGATCGGCACGCCCCACTGCTGGCCGTCCGAGGTCACGGTATCGACGATGTTCGGGTAATAGCTCTTCTTCTCGTCGTCCGTCATCGGCACCGGAACGATGAGGTCGTTCTCGCCAAACTGCTTGAGCGTGCGCGAGCCGACATAGGCCATGGCGACCGGCGTGCCGGCCGCGGCCAGCGTCGTCGCCTTGTCCTGGCACTGTTCCCAGCCGACGACCTCGGGCTTGACCGCCCAACCCGGATTCTTGCCTTCCCACTCCTTGATGTATTTCTCATGGATCGGGTCGATCTTGTCGCCGCAATAGATCCAGCTGATCTCCTTGTCGGCGGCCTGGGCATTCACGGCGCCAAGCGCGGTGGAGCCGAGCAAAGCGAGGGCAAGCAGCCCTGTCTTGAAATGGATTGTCACGTTTAAGCTCCCGTTCTCTGGTGGTTGTTCTTTGACTTATTATTGCTTTACCGCGCCGGCGGTCAGGCCGCTGACGAGATAGCGTTGCAGGAAGAAGATCACGACCAGCGCCGGCGCGATCCCGACGAAGCTTGCGGCCATGAGCTCGTTCCAGACAACCTCCTGCCGGCCGAAATAGGCAAACAGCCCGACCGGCAGCGGCATGTATTCGGTCTTTGAATTGAAGGTCAGCGCATAGATGAACTGCTGCGCATAGGCCTCGATGAAGGAGGAGATCGCCACCACGATGATGCCGGGCATGGCGATCGGCAGGATGACGCGGCGCAGCGTATAGAGCTGGCTGGCGCCGTCGACATAGGCGGCCTCGTCGAGCTCCCGCGGGATGCGTCTCATATAGGTATGCAGCAGCCAGATCCCGGTGGGGATGATGAAGGCGACGCCCGGCACGATCATGGCGAAATAGGTGTTGAGCACGCCAAAGGAGCGCATCAGCCGGAACAGCGGGATCAGCAGCACGGCGCCGGAGAACATCTTGACGGCGAGAAAGGCACCGAGCAGCAGGCCCGATCCCCTGAACTCGAAGCGGGCGAAGGCATAGGCCGCCGGCACCACCAGAATCAGCACGATGATGGTGATGGTGCCTGATATCAGGAAGGAGTTGAAGATGTACCAGCCGAAGCCCGGCACGCTTTCCCACATCGTTCGATAGGCCTCGAACGAGCCGTTTTCGGGAATGAAGCGATAGGGAGAGGAGAAGAGCTGGCTGAGCGGCTTCAGCGAGACCAGAAAGCCCTCGACGAAGGGGGCGAGAACGAAGGTCAGGAACAGCAGGACGCCGGCATAGATGCCGATCAGCTCATACCATTTGTAGCGATTGATCATCATCGGGTGGTTCATCGCTTGGCTCCTGCTGAGAAGCGGCTGGTCAGGCGGAAGTAGGCAAGGCAGAAGAGCGACAGGAAGATGCAGATCAGCACCGCCCGGGCCGCTCCTTCGCCGTATTTGTACGACCCGATCGCCGTGCGATAGGTATCGATGATCATCGTCGTCGTCTCGCCGTCCGGGCCACCGCGCGTCAAGATCCAGATGATGTCGAAGGAATTGAAGGTCGAGATCAGCGACAGCATCGACATGGTGACCATCGAGGGCACCATGAGCGGCAGCGTGATGCGGCGGAGGCGATAGAAGCGGCCGGCGCCGTCGGTCCAGGCCGCCTCATAGAGATCCTGCGGGATCGCCTGCATCGCCGCCAGCATGTAGAGCGTCACCATCGGCACGCCGATCCAGACGTCGGTGATGATCGTCGCCCAGAAGGCGGTGCTGCCATAGGCGAGAAAGGCAACCGGACTGTCGACGAGGCCGAAGCGCTGCAGAAGACCGGAAATCATGCCGAACTGGCCGTTGTACATCCAGCCCCACATGAAGATGCCGATGGCCATCGGCACGATCCAGGGCGGCATGGTCAGCACCCGGAACAACGCGCGGCCGGGGACGGCGGCGTTCAGAAGCATCGCTCCGCAAGTGCCGATGATCATCTTGATCGACACGGAAAAGAACGTCCAGATGAAGGTGCGGACGATCACCGAGGCGAAGGTGTCGTTGAAGATCTTGGCATAATTGTCGAAGCCGACCCAGTTCGTCAGCTTCTTCAGCGACGCGTCGGTGAAGGACAGGATGATGGTATCGACCAGCGGGTAGGCGACGATGACGGTGACGTAGAGGACCGCCGGAAGAAGCAGGAGCCAGGCGAAGATGACCGTGCTGCGTTGAACACCCATCTCGCGCCTCCCTCTTATACGGCCCGCGAATGCAGCGCTTCGTCGAACCTGTCCCAGACGGGTCGCAGGTCCACCACCTGCTTCTTGATCCGCGCCTCGTCCATGGACAGAGCCAGGATGCCCGCCTCGAGCGCGTTCAGCGTCGAGACCGGCAGATGCTGGCCCGATTTGACGTGAGCGATGATATCGGCCGCCATCTGCTCGTCGGCGCCGTAATGCTGGGAGAGCACCGTCCGCGTCGCATAGGTATTCTCGACCACCTTGTTGCCGGTCAGCATTTCATGGACATTCAGATAGCCGCGGATGAAATCGCCCTCGGCCATGCCGCGCGAGCCCATGATCGCGAAACGGCGGAACTGGTCCGGCACATTGAGGTTGGTGTGGAAATTCATGCCGACACCATTGGCGTATTCGACGATCGCCACCTGATAATCGATGATGTCGCCGTCGCTGTCGAAGACCTTGTCCGATCCCATCCAGCCGCTCGGCTTGCGATGGAAGAGTTCGAGGTCGTTGATCCCTTCCTTTGCCGGATCGTTGTCCGGAATGAAGCTCTTGCGGCCGCCGAAGCTGGCGACCCGCTCCGGTCGCGCGCCGACCACGCCATTATAAAGGTCGAGATCGTGGCAGCATTTCTCCAGCATGAAGCTGCCGGAATAATGCTCGTAACGGCGCCAGTCGCGCATGAAGAAGGCGCCGTGGTAAGGCTCGATATGCTCGGCCGCCTCGATGGAGACAATATTGCCCAGCTTGCCGGCGGCCTGCGCGGCCAGAAGATCGCGATACATCGGCGAATAGCGCAACACGAGGCCGACGGTCAGCTGCTCGTGACCGTACTTGGCCATCAGACGCGCCAGCTCGATGCTGTCCTCGATACTGGTCACGACGGGCTTTTCGCAGAAGATCTTCAGGCCCGCTTCGAGCCCCAGGCGGATATGGTCGAGATGCAGATGGTTCGGCGAGCCGATCATCAGCAGATCGAGCGTCTCGTTGGCGATCAGTTCCTGGGGCGTGGCATAGGCCTTGCCGGCGGAAACGCCGTTTTCGATCAGACCGGGCAGACCCGCCGGCTCCGGATCGACATAGCCCACGATCTCGAAGCTTGGATCGACCGCCTTGAATACATAGCCCAGATACCCCAGACGGAATCCGAGCCCAATAATTCCCACTCGCATACTCGTATCGTTCCCGCTACGTAATTTATTTTCGTCAGCTTGAGACAAATTTTCGCATTCGTCAACGAGCTTCGGTAAAATAGCCGAAAAGATGAAATTTATTTTCAGACCAAGCTAAAGCAACGTGGAGACGCGAAAAAGGCGGACTGCATGGAAACTGGCATTTCTGCCGTTTATTTCGGCAGCGTGGCGGGATTATCTGCCGGGACCGTTATATTGCCAATATTGATAGTTAGGCTTGCTCGTGCTCTCGGAGATGACGCCGTCCTGTTCGCAAACGTAACCGAGGCGCGGCAGACCGCGCCAGAAGATGCCGTCGCGAAAGCCGCGAAGATGGATGGTGGTCGTGCGGCACTGGAATTTCTCGTCCTCGGCCATTTTCGGCGCGGTTACCCCGGGCAGGTTCTTGTAGGGGTAGACCGGACGGACATAGGGTTTGGGAAGCAGCGGATTGTCGGCAAAGCTCGTCGCCGGCACGGCGCTTGCAAGCAGCAAAGCAGCGATGACGATTTTCGATCTGATCCACATGGCGCCTTACGATCCTTCCGCATGCACGAACCCGACAAACAGCCGTCGGGCTCGTCACAGATATAATGTCGCTCTCGCACCGGGCCAACAGGCTGCCGGCCAGAATCGACACCGGAAACGAAGACGTGAACATGAAGGCCGATCACGGCAAGTTACGATGGCGGGAACGCTTTTACCGAAAGATGAGCCGGGCACCCGGAATCCGGGTTTGCGAAAAATAAGCTCACCGTTATATAGTAAAGGTACTAGCGCTATAGTATGCAGTCGTCATAATTTCTACTTGTGGGAGTACAGGTGATTCTCGAGCGAGCCAATCGAATCATCGAACATACGCAAGAAAGCGGCGACGACTGTCTGGCCCGGCAGGTCCAGATTTACGTCATCAACCTCGATCGTTCACACGAGCGCTGGGAACGGCTGTGCCGCCAGGCCGTGCTTTACGGCCTGAACGTCGTCCGCGTTTCCGCTATCGACGGCAGCAAGATTCCCGAGAGCGAGCGGATCGATTTCCATCCGCAGCAATTCGTCTATCATAACGGGCGCCAACTTCTGGCCGGCGAATATGGCTGTTATCGCAGCCATCTGCTGGCGCTTCAGCAATTCATCGCCAGCGGCGACAAGATGGCGCTGGTCATGGAAGACGATGTCGAGCTCAACGAGAGGCTGGTTCCCCGCGCGCTGGCGGCCATGGACAGCGTCTGCGGCGCACGCCTGGTCAAGCTCGTCAATCACCGCCTGGTCGGCTTCAAGCCGATCGCCGAAACCCGTGAAAACGACGTCGTCGGCCGCTGCATGCATGGTCCGCAGGGGTCGGCCGCCTGTTATATCGTCAATCGCGCCGCGGCAAAGAAGCTGGTGGTCACGCTGAAGCAGTTGCTGCTGCCCTATGACGTCGCCCTGGAGCGCGGCTGGTCAACCGGGGTCGAAACCTTCTCCACGCTGGAAAATCTCGCGGACTTCAGCCCGCACCGCGCCGATACGACAATCGGCAAGCGCATCCATTACCGCGCGGTGAAGCGGCATTTCCTGCTGCGGGCGACGGCGCATTGGTTCCGCGCCTGCGATCAGCTTCGTCGGTGGTATTATACCATGAAGGCCAAACCTCAGCCGAAGCCGGACAAACGCTGAGACGATCTCGTCCGGCACAATTCCGCACGCAAACCCGCCGCGAATTTTCCTTGAATTGCCTCAGGGAGACAGCCGCACCGCATTGTCGAATCCCGGCTCGTCGAGCGGGAAATCCACCTCACGCTCGCGGAAGACGAGATCGACCACCTCCCCGCTCGGCGCGTAGCCGGAGACGAGTTTCTGCAGCAGTTCCCGCGCCAGCGGTATGTCGTTTTCGTCGAGGGCGCTCTCGAGCGCCGCGAGCCTCTTCGACAGCTCCGCCCAGGGGAGGAAATCCTCCTTGGCCCGCATGATGCGCGGATGCGTGGTCGCCTGCGGATTGTCGCCGATCAACAGCTCTTCGTAGAGCTTCTCGCCTGGCCTAAGGCCGGTGATCTCCAGCTCGATATCGCCATCGGGCTCGTTCTCATCCCTGACGGTCAGGCCGGACAACTCGACCATGCGGCGCGCGAGATCGGCGATGCGGACCGGCTCGCCCATGTCGAGCAGGAAAACGTCGCCACCGCCGGACATGGCGCCAGCCTGGATGACGAGCTGCGACGCCTCGGGGATCGTCATGAAATAGCGGGTGATGTCGGGATGTGTCAGCGTGATCGGCCCGCCATCGCGAATCTGCTGGCGGAAGAGCGGCACGACGGAGCCGGAGGAGCCGAGCACGTTGCCGAAACGGACCATGGCGAAATTCGTGCTCTCGACGCCAGCCTTGCGGTCGGCGTCCATCGCCTGCAGCACCATCTCCGCCAGCCGCTTGCTGGCCCCCATGATATTGGTCGGGCGCACGGCCTTGTCGGTGCTGATGAGGACGAAATCCTCGACGCCGCAATCGCGCGCCACCTCGGCCGTCGTCTGCGTTCCCAGCACATTGTTGCGGATGCCCTCGACGGGATTGTATTCGACGAGCGGCACATGCTTGTAGGCGGCGGCGTGATAGACGGTCTTCGGCCGCCAGGCTTCCATGATCTGCCGAAGCCGATGGCCGTCACGGATGGAGGCCAGGAAGGGGATGATGCGGATATCGCTGTTTTCCGCCGTCGCCAGCGTTTTTTCCAGTTCGCCATGGATGGCATAGAGCCCGAACTCGTTCTGCTCCACCAGCAGCAGGCAGGAGGGGCCGTTCTTCAGGATCTGGCGGCAAAGCTCGCTGCCGATCGAGCCGCCGGCACCGGTCACCATGACGACCTTGCCACGGATGTTCTTGTCGATCAGCGCGCGATCGGGCGCGATGACGTTGCGGCCGAGCAGATCCTCGATATCCAGCTCGCGCAGATCGGACACGGCAACGCGTCCCTGGGCGAGAGCCGTCAGGTCGGGCATGGTGCGCACGGTAACGCGGGCCTTGCGAATGTCTTCGAGGATCTCGTTGCGGCGCTGACGCGAGGCGTTCGGCAACGCAAGCAGCACTTCGTGAATATCGCCCGAGGCCGACAGCGCCGGCAGGTCGGTCGGATCATAGATCGGCAGGCCGCCCATGATGCTGCCGTGCAGGTTGCGGTCATCGTCCAGATAGCCGACGACGTTCAGCTCGGAGCTGTTGGCGAGCGCGCCGGCGAGCTGGCGGCCGGAAGCGCCGGCGCCGTAGATCAGCACCTTGGCAAGCTGGTTGCGGTTCAAAAGCCGCTGATAGGCATTGCCGAGCCAATAGCGCGTCCACATGCGCGACAGGCCGATGGCGATCAGGAGCAGCAGCGGCTGTAGAATGCCGACCGTGCGCGGGACGCCCGGCACGCTGATGGCCGTGAAGATCGTCATGAAGGCGAGCGCGTAGATCGCCACCGCCTTGACCACCGTCATGAAGGCCGACATGCCGGCATAGCGGAAAATAGCGCGGTAAAGGCCGAGGACGATGAAGATCGGGATGGCGACGAGCAGGGAGACGATGGCGGGCAGCCATTCGACGCCCTCGAGAATCACCCAGTCATCCAGGCGCAGGCAATAGGCGAACCAGACGGTCAGCACGCAAAGGCTGGCATCGACAAGCAGCGCCAGCGCGCGCTTGGTCGAGCGCGGCAGCGCCAGGAACGGCAGGACGAGCTTATCCGCGGGCACCATCGGTCATTTTCCCCCGGCGCCGGTCAACGGAACGGCACACCGCTTCTCTCGCATAAATTGCACCACCATGTATTGCTCGACTCAGTATGATCGTCTTCAGGCTTCTATTAGCAAAAAGCAATCATTCTCTGGGCCCATTCACTTCTAGAGCAATTCCAGGAAAAGCGCACAACGGCTTTCCGTCCGGAATTGCGTCAAAGCAGAGAGATAGAACAGCCGGCGCGCAATTGCATCCTTGATCTTGAAACAGAGACTTGCTGCAAAAAGATGGCAATGGACGTCACTTCCCGAGATAGGTGCGGACCAGCGGATGCCGGAACAGGCCGGCAAAGACGGCAAAGGCCATGCCGAGCCCCATGCCGAAGACCGCGCCGGCAATCAGACCGGCGACCATCATCACCTTGCGGCTCGGCCCATCCGCGGTCAGCGGCGGCTCGGCTTCGGAAATGACGCGGATATTGCTCTGCGACAGGTCGCGGGCGTCGCTCGTCTGGCCGGAGCGCTTCAGCAGCGCCTCGTATTGTTCGCGCGCGGCGGCGGCTTTTCGCTGCAACTCGTTGAGCCCGACCAGCTTGCCCGAGGTATTGACCTGCGAGGCCTTCTGCACCGAAAGCTCCTTGGCGACATCCTGCTCGGCCTTCCGCGCCTGTTCGTAATCGGCGCGGGCCGAGGTCGTCTGCCGCTGCAGCTCGCTGCGGATTTCGGCCGCGAGACTGTCCAACGAGGATTTTGCGGCCAGCAGGCGCGGATGGCGAGCGCCGAGCTGGCTTTGCAGGCTGCCGACATTGGCCGCGAGCACCGCATATTGCTGGCGCAGGTTGCCGAGCGATGTGGATGCGGCGGTCGCCCCGGCCGAAGGTCCGGTCGCGACGACGTCCTCGAAGCTCAGCCTGTCGGCGGCGTCGGCGCGCGCCTTGGCCTCGATCGTCTTCTGCTGGGCAGCCACCAGCATCTCATTCAGCGCGGTCAGGCGCTTGTCGGAAATCAGGTTGCCTTCGACCGCGACCATGTCGTTGTCGGCGCGATAGGATTCCACCGCCTTTTCGGCGGCGAGCACCTGCTGGCGCAGCTCGTCCAGCCTGCCGTCGAGCGCGGTATTGCTGGTCTGGTAGCTGTTCGCCGCCGCCTTGTTTTCTTCCTCAAGGAAGGATGCAACGAGCTGGTTGGCGATCAGCGCCGACTTCTGCGGGTCGCGCGTCGTCACCTTCAGCGATACGACATAGGTGCTGGCCTCGCGGGCGATCTGCACGGCCTTCGCCAGAACTGCGGCGGCCATGTGTTTCGCCGCCTCGCCGCTGGCGCCGCCGTCGAATTGCGGGTCCTGATCGAGCTTCAGCGCATCGACCACCCGGCCGAGCACCTTGCCGGAGGACAGGATCTGCGTCTGGCTGTCGATCATGGTCAGGATCAGTTCCGGCGCGACCGGCGCGGACTGGGACGCATCGCCGCCGCCGACCTGGCGCGGATCGAAATAAAGGCTGGTTTCGGCCGTGAACTTCTGCGGCAATAAGGGGATGATCGCCGCGCCCAGCACGGCGCCGGCAGCTGCAAGGGTCAGGACCAGCCGTTTCTTCGCCCAGATGGAGCGGACGGCGGAACGCAGGTCCAGAAGCGGCGCGTCGGCGTCAGCGGCAAGCACGGGCGACGCCGGCGGCGAGGCGGCGGCCGGTGCGGTGGTGGCCACGGTCGGTATGGCTGCCGGCTGCGATGCGGCTTGCGGTTCAGGCGCGATCATACGCGGCTGTTCGGGCGGTATCGGCTTTGCGGTCTCGGCTGCCTGCTCGACGGCAACGGGCCGGGGCTCACGGACGAAATCCCTCGGACGCACCACCGGACCGCGCAGGCGCAGGCCTTCGCCCTGCCCTTCGGCAGGCTCGTTGCTGCGCCAACTCGGAAAGTGGCTCGATCGTTTGCTTCGTTCCAATGAGCTCATACCAGACTTTCAGGAACCCGCTCGCACGGTCCGCGCAGCAGATGCCCGGAGTTTAGAAATGTTTGGCTAACGGAACATTAAGGACATTCCCATGAAGTCCCCCGGCAAACGCCGGCAAAGCCGGGTTCTTCACCAATATTCAACCGGGCGGCCTTCATGAAGCGGGCCTAGCGCGACGGGAAAGCGGGAGCTTGCAATGGCCGGATCGATGACGAGACTGTTGCGCCGGTCGCTCGCCGCGACCCTGTTGCTCGCCGTCGTCGCACGGGCCGATGCCGGCCTTGCCGCGCCGCAGCTCTGCTATCGCGGCATCAATCTCTCCGGCGCCGAATATGGCGACCGCGACGGCGTTCCCGGCACCAATTTCACCTATCCGTCCGAAGCTACGGTGCGCTATTTCGCCGGCAAGGGCATGACCATCGTCCGCCTGCCGTTCAAATGGGAGCGGCTGCAACCTGTGCTGGGCCAGCCGCTCGACGGGGCCGAGTTACAGCGGCTCAAGGATGCCGTCGATCTTATCCAGAAGCATGGCATGGCCGTCCTCCTCGACCCTCATAATTTCGGCTATTACGACAAGGGGCAACTGACGCAGGCGCCCGCAACCGACCTCGCCTTCGGCGACTTCTGGGCGCGGCTTGCCGCCGAATTCGCCAATCGCAAGGGCGTGATCTTTGGCCTGATGAACGAGCCGCACGACATCAAGGCACCCGACTGGCTGGAAGCGGCCAATACCGCCATTCGCAGCATCCGCACCGTCGGCGCCCGCAATCTCATCCTCGTGCCGGGCACGAACTGGACAGGCGCCGCCAGCTGGGGAACCGACAGGCTCGGCGGCGGCGCGAACGCGACCGTCATGCTCGGCGTCAAGGACCCGCTCGATTTCTACGCCTATGAATTCCATCAATATCTCGATGCCGACAGCTCCGGCACGCATCCGGTCTGCGATGGCAGCGATGCGGCCAGGCAAGGGCTCATCGACGTGACGACCTGGCTGCGCGAGAATGGCAAACGCGGCTTTCTCGGCGAATTCGGCACGCCCGCGAGCCAGCCCTGCCTCGACGGGCTGAAGGGCGTCTTCGATGTGATGGCGGGCAACGGCGATGTCTGGCTCGGCTGGACCTATTGGGCCGCCGGCGAATGGTGGCCGGCCGAGGAGCCACTCAACGTGCAGCCGCGCAGCGGCAAGGACCGACCGCAGATGAAGGTCATTACGGCCGCCGCCGGCAGAAAGGCGCCACTCGCGCCGGCCTGCGCCAGTGTCAAGCCGGGCGGCTGACGGTCCGAAAGGCCCGAACGGATAGCGCTTTGTCGCGAATCACGGCGCTGCTATGGTTGCGCCGGCCGACGGATGCGGCAGCCCTGGACATTTCATGAATAGCCCCACCGACACACAGCGCATCGATTACCCGATCCTGGCGATCACGCTGTTTTCGCTGCTCTACAACGGCATCCTCGCCTACATAAACCATAACGTCATGCCGCTGTCCGTCTCGCATGTCGTGCTCTGCGAGGGCCTGATGATGCTCTCCAGCGTCGCCTATCTGCTGAAAAAGGGCATCTACGAGGAGGATCTGCCGATCTTTCTCTTCCTGATCTTCACGCTGATCGTCACCATCTACATCACGATCTTCAACCGGGTGCCCTTCATCGACCAGTTCCGCAACGTGCTGATCATCGTCGCCTTTGCCGGCATCGGCAGCTGGGCGAGCGAGCGGACGGTAAAGCTCGCCTTCCGGATCGGCTGCTTCTGCGTGCTGCTCTTCCTGATCTGCGAGATCGTCAGCACGCCCTTCTATGTCAGCCTGTTCCATCCCGGCGAATATTTCGAGAATACGCGCGGCATCAAGCAGGCGAGCTTCAACAATACCGGCCTCTTCGCCAACGCGCTCGGCTTCGAGGGCCGTTTTTCCTTCGGCCTGATCGACCATCGTTCCTCATCGCTCTTCCTGGAACAGGTGTCGCTCGCCAATTTCTGCGGTGTCATCGTCATCTACCTGCTCTCGTTCTGGCCGAGGCTCACGGGCAAGGAGAAGGTGCTCTTCGTCTCGACCGTGGTGCTGATCCTGCTCACCAACGACACGCGCACCATGCTGATCTTTTCCTTTGTCAGCATCGTCGGCTATTTCGTCTTCCCGAAGATCCCGAAAGCCTTCGACCTCCTGCTGATGCCGCTGATCATCCTCACCGGCTTCTTCGTGCATTTCATGAAGCCGGACGAAATGGGCGACAACTTCACCGGCCGCATCGGCGTCACCGTCAAGAAGATGCTGGAACTCGATATCCAGTCGATGCTCGGCCTGTCGATCGCGCGCATCGGCGAATTCGCCGACAGCGGCTATGTCTATCTGATCTACGGCTCGACCATTTTCGGCCTGATCGTCTTCTGGCTGTTCGTCTGCCTCTATCCGGCAGGCGCGACCCCGGCGCAGAGACGTTGCGCCCATTCACTCTCTCTTTTCATTTTTCTGAATATGATGATCGGCGGCACGGCGATCTTTTCCATCAAGATTGCCGGGCTGCTCTGGCTTCTGGTCGGTTACATGCGCGTTTCGGACAGGCCGCGCGCCGCCCAGCCACAGCCGGCAAAGCTAGATGGCAGCAGAGTGCCGGGCTGACTCCTCGCGTCGGCCGGCCGCGTGAGGGTCGGGATGCTTGTTCAGTTGCAGTATCTGCGCGCGATCGCTGCGCTCATGGTCGTCTATTTCCATTCGGTGCTGCAGGTGCCGAAGCCCGATGGCGGCATCGATACGCAGCTTCATCTGTTCGGCGAGACCGGCGTCGACATTTTCTTCGTGCTCAGCGGCTTCGTCATGTGGTTGACGACGGCGGGTCGGGAGATCCGGCCGCTCGACTTCTATCGCCGCCGCATCCAACGCATCGTGCCGCTCTACTGGCTGGCGACATTGTTTTCCGCCACGGTCGCCCTCATCGCACCCTCCATCCTGAAATCGACGGTCTTCGATGGTCCGCATCTTGTCGCCTCGCTGCTGTTCCTGCCCTGGCACAATCCCGCCAGTCCCGATCTCATCACCCCCGTCGTCGTGCCCGGCTGGACACTGAACTATGAAATGTTCTTCTATTTCGTCTTCGGTCTGCTGCTTTTGGTGCGCGAGGCATGGCGGCTTCCCGCCCTTTTCGGTGCGATGACGGCAATCATCCTCCTTTGCCAGCTGTTCCCGGTGCCGACGGCGGCCACCGCCTTCTACGGCAATCCGATCATCTACGAGTTCCTGGCCGGCGTCGTCCTTGCCAAGCTCTATCGCGACAAGGTGCTTCTACCGCAGGCGGTCGCATGGCCGGCTCTGCTGGTCGGCTTTGCCTTCCTGCTGATCAACGAGGCGCTCTGCGACGCCAGCATGCGGTCCTATATGTGGGGTATCCCCGCCATCGTCATCGTCTACTCGGCCGTCTCGATCGATTTCTCCCGGCTGCCTGTCCTCGGCTGGCTGAACTATCTCGGCGACGCCTCCTACAGCATCTACATCACCCATGCCTTCACGCTGGCCTTCCTGCGCGTGGTCTGCGGCGTGCTGAAGATCGACATCCCGCAGCACGCGCCGATCTTCATCGGCTGCTGCCTTGTCGCATCCGCGATCGGTGGGGCGATCGTCCATGAGCTGACCACGCCCAGCCGCTGGGCACGGTGGAAAAGGAAACAGGCGGCGATCGCCTGAGCAATTTTCGCCGATTTGCCGATGCTTTCCCCGGCGGACGACGGGGATACGCGTCTGGAAGACGCAACGGGAACGGAATTTTCCGCCGCCTGTCCTAATCTCAGCATCCAGATCGGAGCGAGAATGCGCATCCGAAGCGGGGAGCTTCCCCGCGCCTTTCGATTGCTATAAGCGGGTGGCGACATCACGGGCCGCCGTAAGAGGGAAGAGACATGAAGAGCTATGTTTTGAGGGTATCGTGCCAATCGACGCGCGGGATTGTGGCTGCGATCGCCAATTATCTGGCCGATCAGGGCTGCAACATCGTCGATTCCAGCCAGTTCGACGATCTCGACACCGGCAAGTTCTT
>NZ_JACIBC010000008.1 GCF_014195095.1 Rhizobium sp. BK602 | reverse complement strand
CCAATCAGCAGCAAAGCCAATTCTTCAGGAAACACTAGAGCGAAAGTCGTCGTCGCCAGCAGCGCCGCCGCCCTCGTTCAGTGAGACGGCTTATACGGCTAACCCCTTTTCCAAGTCAACAGCCGATTTTGAAAAAAATCAAAAAACCGACAAATGATTGATTCTCATGATGAATTTATGAAATCGACCGGAATGCGCCTAAAAAGGGCACGAAAACCGCCGATTATGCCATCACAGCGTGCCGGCGCTGCCGCCGGGACAGGCACGGGAACATATGCAATGCCAACGACCGCCTTGAATCCGGCTTCACGGACACCAGATAGCGACCATGCCTTACTCCGAACCAGGGCCCCGCCCACCGAAACACTCCCATAAGCAAGATGCGGTGGATTTGACTCTTTCGTCATAAATATGCACATCTTCGCCCCCAGCCATAGGGCTCGCATAAAGGAACCGGATCTCGATTGGCATGATGACGGACAAGATGATGCTCCGATCGCTCGGCAACGAGCCGCCAATCCTGGCCGATGGCAGGCGGGCGCCGGATCGGCGCGAAGTTTCCCTGCGCTGGCTTTCGGGCACCTTTCTCACCGGCATCACCTCCAGCATATTGATGGGCGTCGCCCTGTTTGCAGCGCTCGACGGGCGCCAGCAGCTCGCCATTCCCGCGGAAGCCTATGCCACCACGGACAGCGGCAAGCATGACAGCACCGAGGACCAGGTCGTGCGCGGCGGTCGCCTCGTCTCCACCGCAATCTCCTCGAAGCCGTCCGACCGCTCGATCCTGGAGGTTTCGACCGTCGTGCGCGACGGCGACAAGGAAGTGGTGCGACGCCAGCCCTTCGCGCATGTGAAGATCGCGCTCGCCACCAATCGCGTCGCGAACGAAAGCTATCCGGCCTTCGACCCGCTGGCGATCTTTTCCACAGACGACAATATCCCGCCGCCGGCCAACCGCACCGGCGCGATCTATGGTTCCGACGTCGAATCCGAGGTCAGTCTCAAGACCATCGCCTTTCCCACGAAGGATATGCCATTTCCCCTGGCGGGCTCGATGACGCTCGACGAGGTCGAGGAGAACGTCCGCTCCAACGGCTCCGTGCTGGCCGACAGCAACACCCAGCTTTCGGCGCTCTACTATGTCGATCCGCGCCGTTTCGCCACCGACGATGCCGATGTCGACCTGACCGCCGGGCTTGCCGCACGCATCGTCGAGGAAAACATGTCGGTCGCCGCACCTGAAGCGGTGACGGCGCAGACGCAGGAATTCGCCGACGACATCATCCCCGTGCGCGAAAATACCACGATCACGACGGCGCTTGCCAATGCCGGCTATCTGAAGGCCGATGCCGACGACATCGCGGCGAGGATCCAGTCGCTTTTCGGCGTATCCGGCCTGTCGCGCGGCGACGTGCTGCGCATGGGCATCCTGCAGAAGGGCGAACAGGCCAAGATCATCCGCGCCAGCATCTATCGCGGCACCAAGCATATGCTGACCATCGCGCAGAACGACCGCGGCGATTTCGTCGCCGGCAGCGAGCCGCCGATGCTCGACGCCATCGCCACAGCCTTTGACAATGACGCACCCGCCGTCGCCGCCGGCCGTGACCTGCCGAGCGTCTATGACGGCATCTATCGCGCCGCCCTCTCCTATGGCATGTCCAAGGAAATGGTGGCCCAGGTCGTCAAGCTGCTCGCCAGCAATGTCGATTTCCAGGCGCAGCTCAAGCCGACGGATTCGCTGGAAGCCTTCTTCTCGGTGACCGATGACAACGGCCAGGCGACCGCGGATTCCGATCTGCTCTACGTCAATGCCAAGTTCGGCGACACCGTCACGCGCTTCTACCGCTTCGAGGATCCGGACGATCATTCGATCGACTATTTCGACGAAAGCGGCAAGAGCATCCGGCAGTTCCTGCTGCGCAATCCGGTGCCGACCGGCGTCTTCAAATCCGGCTTCGGCATGCGCCGCCATCCGATCCTCGGCTTCGCGCGCATGCATACCGGCGTCGACTGGTCGGCGCCGCGCGGCACGCCGATCATCGCCGCCGGCAACGGTATCGTCGAGAAGGCCGGCTGGGATTCCGGCGGCTTCGGCAACCAGACGCTGATCCGCCATGCCAACGGCTATGTCTCCTCCTACAACCATCAGAGCGCCATCGCCAAGGGCGTGGTGCCCGGCGCCAAGGTGGTGCAGGGGCAGGTCATCGGCTTCATCGGCTCGACCGGCCTCGCGACAGGGCCGCATCTGCATTACGAGCTGATCGTCAACGGCACCAAGGTCGATCCGCTCCGCATCCGCCTGCCCGGCGGCAAGACGCTGGACGGCGTGGCGCTCGCCAAGTTCCAGGACGAGCGCAAGCGCATCGATGCGCTGTTGACCGACGAGAAGGCAAAGCAGGTCGCCAGCAAGGACTGACGCGCAGCCCGCCCGGATGACCGGACAAGCGCAGGTTCACGATTGAGCACGCTCCAACCGGATCGCCAGCTCGGCGACGAGGTCATCCACGGCCCTGTGCGCGGTATCGACGACGATCGGACGGGTTCCCCAATCCTCATAGGTCCGGTTGACGATCTCGTCCCATGTCGGCTTGACGAGACCTTCGACATCGGTCGCGCGCGTTTCAGCACGCCGGCGGTGCTCGATCCTGTCCGAACAGACGACTTCCACTTCCACCGCGCGCGTGCCGGCCCGCTTTGCGACCGACAGCCAGGCATCGCGCGTAATGCGGATGGAATTGACCGAATCCGCGACAACCGTCTGCCCCAGCTTGAGATTGTCCTCGGCGACGCCATAGGCAATCACATAGCCGGCGGGTCCCTCATCCGCTTTCAGAACATCGGAATTTCGCAGCGCCTGCTCGATCGTATCGACCCGGACATACACACCCTTCAACCGCTTCGCCAAGGCCTGCGCAACCGTGGTCTTACCGCTGCCTGGCAGACCTCCGAAAATGACCAGCATCATCCCGCTCCCGCATGATTCTTCAAGGCCTTCGCAGCATCACAGAAGCGGATGGCGGTGGCAAGGCGGGGTCCGCCCGCCCCCATAACGAAAATGGCGGCCCGAAGGCCGCCATCCGATGCAGTCAGGTTCTGAGGCCGATCAAGCCGCTTCGTTGACCGCCGCGCGCGGACGGAACAGCAGCCGGTCGGAACCGCTGGTGACCACCACGCGCGACCCGTCCGGCACCTGGCCGGAGAGGATCTGCTCGGCGAGCGGGTCCTGAACATATTTCTGGATCACCCGCTTCAGCGGCCTTGCGCCATAGACCGGATCGTAACCCTTGTTGGCGAGCCAGTTGCGGGCATCCTCGTCGAGTTCGAGCGTGATCTTGCGCTCGGAGAGGAGCTTCAGCAGCCGCTCGAGCTGGATATCGACGATCGCCCCCATCTCCTCGCGCTTCAGGCGATGGAAGAGGATGATCTCGTCGACGCGGTTGAGGAATTCCGGCCGGAAATGGCTCCGAACCACCTCCATCACCTGCTCGCGCACCAGATCGCTGTCATCGCCGTCCTTCAGCTGGGTCAGATATTCCGCACCCAAATTCGAGGTCATGATGATCATCGTGTTGCGGAAGTCGACCGTGCGGCCCTGCCCGTCCGTCAGACGTCCATCGTCCAGAACCTGGAGCAGGATGTTGAAGACATCCGGATGCGCCTTCTCGATCTCGTCGAACAGCACGACCTGATAGGGCCGGCGGCGAACGGCTTCGGTCAGCGCGCCGCCTTCCTCATAGCCGACATAGCCGGGAGGGGCACCGATCAGCCGGGCCACGGAATGCTTCTCCATGTATTCCGACATGTCGATGCGCACCATTGCCGTGTCGTCGTCGAAGAGGAAACGTGCAAGCGCCTTGGTCAGCTCCGTCTTGCCGACGCCGGTCGGACCGAGGAAGATGAACGAACCGATCGGCCGGTTCGGGTCCTGCAGGCCGGCACGCGAGCGGCGAACGGCGCGCGACACCGCCTGGACGGCATCACCCTGGCCGACGACCCATTTCGCGAGTTCGTCCTCCATCCTCAGCAGCTTGTCGCGCTCGCCTTCCAGCATCTTGTCCACGGGAATGCCGGTCCAGCGGGAGACCACCTGGGCGATGTTGTCGGCGGTGACGACTTCCTGAACCATGGAATCGCGGGCGCCATCCTGCTCTTCGGCAGCCTGGAGGTCCTTCTCCAGATTGGGGATCACGCCATAGGCAAGCTCGCCGGCGCGCTGGAATTCACCCTTGCGCTGGGCGATCGCCAACTCGTTACGAGCATCGTCGAGCTGCTTCTTCAGGTCGGCGGCCAGACCGAGCTTCTGCTTTTCGGCCTGCCAGCGCGCCGTCAGCGCATCGGCCTCCTCTTCCAGCGAGGCGAGCTCGGTTTCCAGCCGCTTCAGCCGGTCGGCCGAGGCCTGGTCGGTTTCCTTCTTCAGCGCCTCGCGCTCGATCTTCAGCTGGATGATGCGGCGATCCAGTTCATCGAGCTCTTCCGGCTTGGAATCCACCTGCATGCGCAGGCGGGCGGCGGCCTCGTCCATCAGGTCGATGGCCTTGTCCGGCAGGAAGCGGTCGGTAATGTAGCGGTTCGACAAGGTCGCCGCGGCCACCAGGGCGGCATCGGCGATGCGGACCTTGTGGTGCTGCTCGTATTTCTCCTTCAGTCCGCGCAGGATCGAGATCGTATCCTCGACCGTCGGCTCCTCGACCATGACGGGCTGGAAACGGCGGGCAAGGGCCGGGTCCTTCTCGACATGCTTGCGGTATTCGTCGAGCGTGGTCGCGCCGACGCAATGCAGCTCGCCGCGGGCAAGCGCGGGCTTCAGGAGATTGGACGCATCCATGGCGCCATCGGCCTTGCCGGCACCGACCAGCGTGTGCATCTCGTCGATGAACAGGATGATCTCGCCGTTTTCGGACTGCACTTCGTTGAGCACGGCCTTCAACCGCTCTTCGAACTCGCCGCGGAATTTCGCGCCGGCGATCAGGGCGCCCATGTCGAGCGCCATCAGCTTCTTGTCCTTCAGCGACTCCGGCACGTCGCCATTGACGATGCGCAGCGCCAGCCCTTCGACGATCGCCGTCTTGCCGACGCCGGGCTCGCCGATGAGCACGGGATTGTTCTTGGTGCGGCGCGACAGGACCTGGATGGTGCGGCGGATTTCATCGTCGCGGCCAATGACCGGATCGAGCTTGCCTTCACGGGCCTCGGCGGTGAGATCGCGGGCATATTTCTTCAGGGAATCGAAGCCCTGTTCCGCATTGGAAGAGTCGGCGGTACGGCCCTTGCGGATATCGTTGATGACCTGATTGAGCGCGACGGGCGTAACGCCGGCCTTCTTCAGCGTGGCGGACGTCGATGCGGACGGCTCGATCGCGAGCGCCTGCAACAGGCGTTCGACGGTGACGAAACTGTCGCCAGCCTTCTTGGCGGCGTCCTCGGCGGTGGTGAAGACCTTGGCAAGCGGCTGCGACAGATAGACCTGGCCGTCGCCGCCGGAGACTTTCGGCAGCTTGGCGAGGGCGGCATCATTGGCAAGCCGCGCGGCCTTGGCATCGCCGCCGGCGCGTTCGATCAGCGAAGCGGCCATGCCCTGGTCGTCGTCCAGAAGCACCTTCAGCACATGTTCGGGCGTAAATTGCTGGTTTCCTTGCGCCAACGCATTGGTCTGCGCGGACTGCAAAAAGCCGCGCACGCGCTCGGAGTATTTTTCAATATTCATATCAGACCTCCATGGATCGCCCTGCCCAATTTGGCGCAGGCCGATGATTGAGATTGAGCCCCCTGAAAAGGCAGACCCCGCCCGCCGCCGATTGGGATTTGCGGCAAGGCAACTGCGGAGAATATGGGAGGGGATTTGAAAAGTTTAAAGAGCGCCGGAAACGAAAAAACCCCGGCGCGAACCGGGGTTTTGTCAGAACGGGACGAAGTTCCGCGTTTGCCGCGAAATCCCGCATCCAAACCGTCTTTATTCCGAAGCCACGTCCACCAGCGCGGGCGCCTCGCCCGGAGTGCCTTCGCCTTGGCCCTCGGCATCGGCGCTGCGACGCGGCTGGCGGCGGGGACGGCTGCCGGCATTGCGGCGGCGGGGCTGGCGTTCGCCGGAAGCGACGGCGGGCGTTTCTTCCTCGATCGCGACTTCGGCCGGAATGCCTTCGATCACCGGCTGCGGGCCGGTGCCATCGATAACCTCGGGTTCCGGCGCGGCAACCGCGACCGGAGCCTGGACACGTACGGGACGCGGAGCCATCTGCGGCTGGTCGTCCATCTCGTTCGCATCCATGTCGTCGATGTCACGGTCGGCATTGTCGCGATCATGGGCGTGGTGCTGTTCGTCGCGCTGATAGCGCTCCTGCATCTGCGCCTGGGCGCTGGCAATGATCCGGTTGTAATGTTCGGCGTGCTGAAGGTAGTTTTCAGCCATGACCCGGTCGCCGGAGCTCTGCGCGTCGCGGGCAAGTGCTGCGTACTTCTCGGCGATGTGCTGCGCGGTTCCGCGGATTTTCACATCGGGACCGGAGCTGTCGTAAGTCCTGGTCAGCGGGTTTGAGCCCTTGCGGTTGAAATTATTGTTATTGTTATTTCCGCCGCCGCCGCCGTTGTTGTTACCACGCCCCCGACCGCGCTTATTCTGCTGTCCTGGCCTCATAGATCCTTCACCTGAATTCTCTTAGTTGGGATGAATTATACACGGCACCTGCCGCCGCGGCCGGAACGTTCCAAGCCAGGGCCTGCGTGCCGCAAGCAAACTGCGCCTTAGCGCTCGTCTGCCGCTCGACTACGTCAGATTAACTGATCACGCATTGGGTTATCTTCAACCTTCTACACTCTTGTCAGAGAGCGAATCCCCGAGGCTGTCCAAGACAGGCGAATCGTCTCGCCTATTCCCAGCCGCCCAACGCGTGAGCGCAACCTATATTGCTTCCTCAGGAAATCCAAGCCTTTTCTTCGTAATAACAACAAGGCCCCACGAACCTGCTGCAAATTGTCACGTTAGCGATGATGTTTAAACACAAGAACCCGGTCGTTGCGTCCGTAATCCCGGGCTGCTTCAATAAGGAAAAAACCTGCTCCTTCAAAAACAGAAGTCACCGTTTCGCGTTGATCGTAGCCGATCTCTACTCCTACGACACCATCCTTGTGCAGAAATTGCGCCGCGTCCTTTGCGATCGCCCTATAAGCATCCAGTCCATCGAGGCCACCGTCCAAAGCTGCCGGAGGGTCGAAATTCTTTACTTCTGGAGCGAGAGTGGAAATGACATTGGACTCAATATAGGGCGGATTTGAGACAATCACGTGAAATCGGCCGTGGATGGCGTCAAACCAGCTTCCCTGTATGGTTTCAAACCGGGCGTCCAAGCCGTTGCGCACCGCATTCGCCCGCGCCGTTTCCAAAGCTTCGCCGGAAATATCGGAACCGATGCCCTTCGCCTGGGGACATTCGTGGAGCAAGGCGAGGCAGATCGCCCCGGTGCCCGTTCCGATGTCCAATATATGGATATGGCCATGCGCCGATACAAGATGCCGGGCATGGGGCAGCACGGTATCGACAAGGATTTCCGTATCCGGCCGTGGTTCCAGCGTCGCGGGCGACAGGCTGAAAGGCAGGCCGTAGAACTCCCGTTCGCCGAGAATGCGATGCACCGGCTCGTGGTTGAGCCGGCGGGCGATCGCGGCTCGCACCACCTCGGCACGATCCGCCGTCACCGCCTCGACGCCGCGCGTGACCAGTTCGGTCGTCGAAAGATGAAGCAGGCCGCCGACCAGGATGCGCGCCTCGGTGGCGGGATCGTCGAGATCGGCGTCAGTGAAGCGGGCGCGGACCTCCTGGAACAATCCAGCGACGGTTGCCCCTTGCCCGCTACTCATGCCTGTTCGCCAAGCTGGGCGAGCTGGCTCGCCTGATAATCCGCCAGCAGCGCATCGACCACTTCGTCGATCTCGCCCTCGATCATCCGGTCGAGCTTGTAGAGTGTCAGGTTGATGCGATGATCGGTGACACGGCCCTGCGGGAAATTATAGGTTCGGATGCGCTCGGAACGGTCGCCGGAGCCGACCTGGCTCTTGCGGTCGGCGGAGCGTTCGCTGTCGGCGCGCTGGCGCTCCATGTCGAAGAGGCGCGAACGCAGCACCTGCATCGCCTTGGCGCGGTTCTGGTGCTGCGATTTTTCCGAGCTCGTCACCACGATCCCGGAGGGAAGATGGGTGATGCGCACCGCCGAGTCCGTCGTGTTGACGTGCTGGCCGCCGGCGCCGGAGGAACGCATGGTGTCGATGCGGATATCCTCGGGCCGGATTTCGATATCTATCTCCTCGGCCTCCGGCAGAACGGCGACGGTCGCCGCCGATGTGTGGATACGCCCGCCCGCCTCGGTTTCCGGCACGCGCTGCACGCGATGCACGCCGGATTCGAATTTCAGCCGCGAGAACACGCCCTTGCCGCTGATCGTCGCGATGATTTCCTTGTAGCCGCCGGCTTCGCCTTCGCTGCTGGAGAGAATTTCGACCTTCCAGCCATTGTTCGCGGCAAAGCGCTCGTACATGCGGAAAAGATCGCCGGCGAAGAGAGCCGCTTCCGAGCCGCCGGTGCCGGCACGGATTTCGAGGATCGCGCTCTTCTCGTCGGCGGCATCCTTCGGCAGCAGCAGGATCTGGATGTCCTGCTCCAGCGTCTCGATCCGCGCCTTGACGTCCGGCAGCTCCATTTCGGCCAGCTCGCGCATCTCGCGATCGACGGACCTGTCGGCAAGCATCGTCTCCAGATCGGCAGCTTCCGCGATTGCCTTCTCGTAGTCGCGGATCTTGGTGACGACCGGCTGCAATTCGGAATATTCGGAAGCGAGCTTCACATAGACATCCGCCGACGGACCGGCGGACATGCGCGCTTCGATCTCGCCGAAACGGCGCTCCAGCTCGCGCATTTTTTCAACGGGAAGCTTCGCCACCCTTGGCTCCAATTCTCTTATGCTTGTTGTTCTAAAGGGGAATATTGTGGCTTTCGGCGAAACCGGCAAGGATTTCGCGCATCGAGGCCGTCGGGCGGGTATCGTCCAGCGCCTCGTCCATGACCTTCGACAGGGCCTGCAGGTCGAGGCCGAGCAGCATCGCCTTCACCGGGCCGATGGACGCCGGCGACATCGACACGGAACGGAAGCCGAGGCCGAGCAGCGCCATCGCCGAAATCGTCTTGCCGGCGAGCTCGCCGCACAGCGTCACCGGCGTCTTGTTGCGGTCGCCGGCCCGCACGATATCGCGCAGGATGCGCAGGAACGGGCGACCAAGCGGATCGAAGCGATCCGACACGCGCGCATTGCCGCGATCGACCGCCATCGAGAACTGGAAGAGATCGTTGGAGCCAACCGAGACGAAATCGACGGCCGCCATCAGCTCGTCGAGCTGCCAGAGCAGCGCCGGCACTTCCAGCATGGCGCCGAACTGCAGCTTGCGCGGCAGGGCATGGCCGAAGCGCGACAGATGCTGCACTTCCTTTTGCAGAAGCTCGCGCACCGCCGCGATCTCGGAGACCTCCGTGACCATCGGCACCATCATCTTCAATTCGCCATCGGCCGCCGCCTTCAACATGGCGCGCAGCTGCGTGCGCAACAGGCCGGGCCGATCGAGCGACAGGCGGATGGCACGCCAGCCAAGCGCCGGGTTCTCTTCCTCGTGGGCACGGAAGTAGGGCACGACCTTGTCGCCGCCGATATCGAGCGTCCGGAAGGTGACGATGCGGCTACCCGCCTGCTTCATGACGTTGCGGTAGAAGGCTTCCTGCTCCTCGGCCTTCGGCATGGTCGAGGCGATCATGAATTGCAGCTCGGTGCGGAACAGCCCGATGCCTTCCGCGCCGGATTCGGCCAGCTGCGGCAGGTCGACCAGCAAGCCGGCATTCATCATCAGAGAAATGCGCTGCCCGTCCTTGGTGACCGGTTCGACCGAACGCAGCGCGCGGAACTGTTCCTGCCGGCGGGCGCGGAAACGCACCTTTTCTTCATAGGAACGCTGGTGATCGGCCATTGGCCGCAGATGAACATGCCCGCCGTCGCCGTCGATGATGACGGAATCGCCGTTTTCGGCCAGCGCCACGACACCCGCCGCCTGACCGACGACCGGAATACCCATGGCGCGCGCGACGATGACGACATGGCTGGTGACCGCGCCCTCTTCCAGCACGAGGCCACGAATATTGGCGCGGGGATAGTCAAGGAGCTCCGCCGCACCCATGGCGCGCGCGAAAATCACCGCATCGTTCGGAAAGCCGTCGGCGGCCGTACGGCCGGAATAGCCGGTGAGCTGCCGGAGCAGCCGGTTCGCCAGATCCTCGAAGTCGTGCATCCGCTCGCGCAGATAGGGATCGGTCAGGCGCATCATCCGCGCCTTGGTGTCGCTCTGCACCTTCTCGACCGCCGCTTCCGCGGTCAGGCCGTTGCGGATCGCCTCTTCCAGCTTGCGCACCCAGCCCTGATCGTGGGCGAACATGCGGTAGGTTTCCAGAACCTCCCGGTGTTCGCCTTCCATGGAAACGTCGCGGCGCGACAGCATGTCGTCGATGGAAATGCGCAGCGAACCCAACGCCTCCGCCAGCCGGCCGATTTCCTTCTCGGTATCCTCGTTCAGAAGATTGGTGACGACGATGCGCGGCTCGTGCAGCACGACATAGCCGAGGCCGATGCCCTCATTGTAGCTGTCGCCGTCGATGGTGACCGAGCGGGTGAGGTCGAGTTCGAGGCCTGGCTTGGTGATCTTCTTCAGCTCGCCGGTGGCGATCATCTCGGCGAGCACCATCGCCGTCGTCTCGAGCGCCTCCAGCTCCTCCTCGCGATAATTGCGGCTCGCCTTGTTCTGCACGACGAGAACGCCGAGCGAGCGGCCGGTGCGCAGGATCGGCACGCCGAGGAAGGAGTGGTAGACCTCTTCGCCGGTTTCCGGCAGGTAGCGGAAGGCGGGATGCGACTGTGCGTCGGACAGATTGAGCGGCTGGGCGGAAGCGGCGATCGTGCCGACCAGACCCTGGCCCATCTTCAGCTGCGACAGGTGGACGGCTTCCTTGTTCAGGCCTTCGGTGGCGTAGAGCTCGAGCACGCCGTCGGCGCGCAGCACGTAGACCGAGCAGACTTCCGCGACCATGTTGCTGGCGATCTGGCGGACGATCCGGTCAAGGCGCTCCTGCGGCTCCAGCGGCTCCGCCATCAATTCGCGCAGCCGCTTGAGCAGAACGCGTGGACCGCCGGATAGGTCTCTCATTGCGTCTCTAGCTCCCGAAATCAAGATATTGCCGCCAGTCTTGCCCACGTCAGGGCCGGCCGAAACTCACCTCCGTCGCGGTCCGTCGTCAGCAGTCCTTTATCAACTCTTATCCAGACCGTAGCAGGAATGCAAAGTCCTGACTGCCAGTTCCGCATAAGGGCCGTCGATCAGGATGGAAATCTTGATTTCTGACGTCGTAATAGCCTTGATGTTGATGCCTTTTTCGGCAAGTGCCCGGAAAGCGGTCGCGGCCACGCCGGCATGCGAACGCATGCCGATGCCGATGACCGAAACCTTGACGAGACCTGATTCGCTCTGGGCGACGTCGTAGCCGATCTTGTCCTTGTTCTCGCCGAGAACGCGCAGCGCCTTTTCGACATCGCCCGACGGGACCGTGAAGGTCATGTCGGTCTTGGAACCATCCTCGGAGATGTTCTGAACGATCATGTCGACATTGATATGGTTCTCGGCCAGCGGCCCGAAGATCGCGGCGGAGACGCCCGGCCGGTCGGCAAGACGGCGCAGCGAGATCTGGGCTTCATCCTTGGCATAGGCGATGCCGGTGACTACTTCCTGTTCCACGATTTCTTCCTCGTCACAAATCAGCGTTCCGGGCGGGTTCAACAGATCGCCCATGCCCGGAGCATCGGGATCTTCAAATGAGGAGCGCACGAAGGTACGGACCTTAAAGACCATGGCGAGCTCGACCGAGCGCACCTGCAATACCTTGGCGCCGAGCGAGGCCATTTCGAGCATTTCCTCGAAGGCGATCTTCTTCAGGCGGCGTGCCTTCGGCTCGATGCGCGGGTCGGTGGTGTAGACGCCATCGACATCGGTATAGATATCGCAACGGTCCGCCTTGACGGCGGCAGCGATCGCCACGGCCGAGGTGTCCGAACCGCCGCGGCCGAGCGTCGAGAGGCGATTGTCGGGGCCGAGCCCCTGGAAACCGGCGATGACGGCGACCTGGCCCTCGCCCATGCGGCGGATGATGTCCTCGCCCTCGATTTCGAGAATGCGGGCGGCGCCATGGGCATTGTCGGTGCGGATCGGAATCTGCCAGCCCTGCCAGGAGCGGGCATTGATGCCCATCGCCTGCAGCGCGATCGCCAGCAGACCGGAGGTCACCTGCTCGCCGGAGGCGACGACGGCGTCATATTCGCGCGCATCATAGATGGAATGATCTGCGCCGGCGACCTTCGGCATATTCTGCACCCAGCCGACCAGCTCGTTGGTCTTGCCGGACATGGCGGAGACGACGACCGCGACCTCATGGCCGGCGTCGACCTCGCGTTTCACATGGCGTGCGACATTCCTGATACGGTCCAGATCCGCGACGGAAGTCCCGCCGAATTTCATCACGATGCGTGCCATGTGCCTCTACCAGTATCGACGCCGGGCGGCCGAAACGCGATGAGCCCGGCATGCAAAATGCCCCTCCGGTCCAATGCCCGGAAAAGCTTGATCTCAATGGGGGCGTCTCTTAGCGAGTTTGGCAGGCGGGTGCAATAGCATGGCGCAGATGCATGCCGAATAGTTGATTATTTTAATCCACTTTATGACATGCCGGCGAGCGCCGTGGGTCGCATCCTGCCTGCGCCGACGATCCCCGTCCACGCCAGTCGTCAGCGGAACACCGCCGGCTGCGACGCTTTCAACCTGCCCCGGCCCTTGACATCGGCGAGCGATCGTCCGACTTCAAATCCACGCAAGCGTCGTCCATGAGCCTCTTCAGGCAAGTGGCGTCGCGCAGACCAAGGAGCGAGACCATGAGCGAAGCGGCCAAAAGCACGATCGACCAGAGCGAAGTGGATCGCTTTTCCGCCATGGCGGCGGAATGGTGGAGCCCGACCGGCAAATTCAAGCCGTTGCACAAGTTCAACCCTGTGCGGCTCGCCTATATCCGCGACCATGCCTGCGAGAATTTCGGCCGCGATCCGAAGAGCGCCCGGCCGCTGGAGGGCCTGCGCGTGCTCGATATCGGCTGCGGCGGCGGATTGCTGTCGGAACCGGTGGCGCGCATGGGTGCCGCGGTCGTCGGCGCCGATCCATCCGAAAAGAACATCGGCATCGCCTCCACCCATGCCAAAGCCTCCGGCGTTCCCGTCGATTATCGCGCCGTCACTGCCGAGCAATTGGCCGAAGCCGGCGAGACCTTCGATATCGTGCTCAACATGGAAGTGGTCGAACATGTCGCCGACGTCGAATTTTTCCTCACGACCTGCGCCAAGATGGTGCGCCCCGGCGGCCTGATGTTCGTCGCCACGATCAACCGCACGATGAAGGCGGCCGCACTCGCCATCTTTGCCGCCGAAAACGTCCTGCGCTGGCTGCCGCGCGGCACGCATCAATATGAAAAGCTCGTGCGCCCGGAAGAGATCGAAAAACCGCTCGCCGCCAGCGGCCTCGACATCATCGCCCGCACCGGCGTCTTCTATTCGCCGCTGCAGGACCGCTGGAACCTGTCGAAGGACATGGATGTGAACTACATGCTGCTGGCGAAGAGAGGCGAATGAGCAGTTTCTAAGCCAGGAAAAATAATGGTAGGATGCCTGGCGTTCTTATGAATGGAGACAATTCATGGGCAAGACTGCACAGATCGTGATTAATTTGGAGCCGAATTTGGAAGAGTTCGTTCGCGACGAAGTTAAACGCGGATCATTTGCGTCGGGCAGTGAATACATAGAAAACATTTTGCGTGAACGTTATGAAGACGACCGGGTAAGACAAGAACAGGAGCTCGCCGACGCCTTGGCTGTAGGACGCGAGGATATCAAGGCAGGTCGGGTCATGCCGCTGGACGAAGCTTTTGCTAAGCTTCGCGCGGAACTTGGTCTGGATAAACTGCGCGCTAAATGAAAGTCGCGATTTCTGACGCCGCATATAATGATCTGACCGCCATCGGCCGCGCAATCGCCAAGCATAATCCTGAAAGAGCGTTATCCTTTATGGACGAACTTCATAACGCGTGCTTTGAGCTTGGCGAGATGCCGTACGCGTTTGCGGAACTCGCAATGCCAGATTTGAATAGCGTTCGGCGGCGGCCCTATGGCAACTATCTGATCTTCTATGAAATTGAAGACACGACAATATATGTATCGCGTGTCTTGCACGGTGCTCGGAACTATCCACGCATATTGCGAGGGAAAACCGGCGGCTGAAGCAGGCCTGCGGCTACCAGTTTAGCAAGTGTCAGCAATGCTTAAACCTTTAGCCCCGACACATGCTTCAATAGATCGCCCTGTCCCGCCGTATTCTCAGCGGCCAGCCGTTTCACCCGAAATTATACATTGCGAGATGTTTGCAGCCACGCGGCATCAGTTGATGTCGTCGGGCAGGACCGGGATCGCGGCGATCTCGATGCCTTCTTCGACCAGAGCCTGTGCCTCGTCCGGCGTCGCCTTGCCGATGATCCCGCGCGCATCCGCCTCGCCGTAATGGATCTTGCGGGCCTCTTCCGGGAATTTCGCGCCGACATCCTCGGCATTCGCCTTGATGGTATCGACCGCTTCCTTGAGCTTGGCCATAGCCTCCTTGCGGGCGGCGTTCATGGCAAGCGTCTGCATCTCGTCCTTCTTGCGGCCGGTGGACACCGACGGCGCCATCAGCAGTTTGGAGATTGTGCCGGAATTGCAGACGGGACAGGTCAGAAAGCCGCTTGCGACCTGCCGGTCGAAATCGGCGCTTTCCGAAAACCAGCCCTCGAACTCATGGGCATTGTCGCATCGCAGGGAATAGCGGATCAAGCGGCGACGCCTCCAGACGCCGGCGTCGCGATCTTCTCCAGCGAAAATTCGCGCGCATTCTTCAGGTTCGGAATCTTGTCATGGGCCGATTTCACCGCCGAGACATCGATCTCGGCGATGACGACCGCCTCCCCGGTGCCGCCGGCGGACGCCAGTACCGTGCCCCAGGGATCGATGATCATCGAATGGCCGAAGGTCTCGCGGCCATCCTCATGCTTGCCGGCCTGGGCGGCGGCGATGACGAAAACACCGTTCTCGATGGCGCGGGCGCGCAGCAGGATCTCCCAATGCGCCTCGCCGGTCTGCCGGGTGAAGGCGGCAGGCACCGTCATCACTTCGGCGCCGGCCACGGCCTGGGCGCGGAAGAGCTGCGGGAAGCGCACGTCGTAGCAGATGGCAAAACCGAGCTCGGCAAAGGGCAGCGATGCGATGCGCGCCTCCGAACCCGGACGATAGACGGCGCTTTCGCGCCAGCTCTCGCCATTGTCGAGATCGACGTCGAACATGTGGATCTTGTCATAGCGATTGATGAGCTTGCCATCGGGACCAAAGAGGAATCCGCGATTGGCGATCTTGCCGTCATCGAGCGCGATCGCCGTCGAACCGACATGCAGATGGATGCCGAGCTCCTTCGCCAGCTCCGACGCCGTCTTGACAATGATGTCGCCGGCCTCGTCGCGCAGCACGGCGCGCAGACCCGGCCGATCCTTCTGCACCGCGCCGGTCATTTCCGGCGTCTGCACATAGATCGCGCCCTGCGCGGCAGCCTCGCGGACCAGCCGCGTCATATCGGCGGCATTCTTCACCGGATCGACACCGGAACACATCTGAATGGCGGCGGCTTTGAAGGTCATCGTCTTCTCCGAGGGTAAACCTTTTCAGGCGGCCAGCAGCGAGTCGAGCTTGCCGTCGCGGTCGAGCGCATGGATGTCGTCGCAGCCGCCGACATGCTCGCCATTGATGAAGATCTGCGGGAAGGTCGAACGGCCGTTCGCCTTGGCGATCATCTCCTGGCGCAGCTCGGGGGAATAGGTGGCATTGTGCTCGACATAGGCGACACCCTTGGCGTCGAGCAGGGATTTCGCCCGGGCGCAATAGCCGCAGAATTCACGCGTATAGATGACGACGGATGCCATGATCCACTCCGGAAATTACAGGTTACCTGTCATATAAGCTCGCCGACTGCCCTTGCAAAGGTCAAAACGGTCACATCAGACGCACCGGCCTTTTTCAACGCCCGCGTGGCCGCCGATACCGTCGCGCCGGTCGTATAGACGTCATCGACCAGCACGATGCGGCGGCCGAAAACATCGGCGGCGCGAGCCGCGGGGATCGTAAAAGCACCACGTACATTGTCCTGGCGCGCCCTCGCCCCGAGACCGACCTGCTGGCTCGTCCGCTTGCTGCGCAGCAAGGTCGCCGGCAGCAGCGGCTTGCCCGAGAGACGGGCCAGATGCCGGGCAAGCTCGGCCGCCTGATTGTATTTGCGCGAAAACAGCCGCGTGCGGTGCAGCGGTACCGGAACGATCGCATCGCAGGCGGCGACCATGCCGTCACTGGCGCGCAGCATCCAGCCGGCCATCATCGGCGCCAGATCGGTGCGGTCGCGATATTTCAGATTGAGAACGAGATCCCGCACCACCCCGTCATGCACGGCGGCGGAGCGCAGCCGGTCGAAGACAGGCGGATCGGCGATCGCCTCGGCGCTCAGTATCCCCGAACCGAGATCGTGGGAAAACGGGCTGCCGAGCACCTCGCAATAGGGCCGCTCGATTAAGCGGATGCCGGACCAGCAGATCGGGCAGAGACCGCGATGCGCGCCCGTCGACACGCCACAGCCAGGACAGGCGGGCGGATAGACGAGATCGGCAAGCATGGTCCACGGTCTGATCAAGCCGGCCCGCAGCCTCGACAGCGTGATTTCGTGCCCCACGATCCCCATATGCCCCGCAACGCCCTATATACCCCATGTGATTGACACTACAGCGCCGCACGTCACATGTGACGCGCAAAGGTCGCTGTAGCACTTTAAATCTGCTGCATAATCTTATCCTTAAATCGATTTCGATTTAAGGATAAGATTATGCAGTGGCTTTTTCCCGTAGGCTTTGCGAAGGGAAAACGCGCCGGGCCGAGATGCCTCGCCGACTGGATGATATTGCAGGAAACCGCCATGGAAATCGTCTTCGATCAATCGCTGCTTGCCGCACGCAGGCGCCGGGCGCTGAAACAGGGCGACGGGAACGCCGCCTTCCTGCTGGAGATCGCCGCGAACGAACTGGCCGAAAGGCTTGCCGTCATCGAGCGTCGCTTCGACAAGGCGGTGGAGCTGCAGGGGGCAACGGGTATTGCCGCGCGCGCCGCGCTCGCGACCGGCAAGATCGGCCATATGACGCGCATCGAGAGCGAAGCGGGTTTCGCGGCGCCGGGCGAGGATCTGGTCGCAGCACCGGCGGAGGAGCTGCCGCTGGAAGCGGGCTCCGTCAATCTCGTGCTGTCGCCGCTCAGCCTGCATGTCACCAACGATACGCCGGGCGTGTTCATCCAGGTGCGCCGGGCGCTGCAGCCCGACGGCCTGTTTCTCGCCGCCATTCCCGGCTCCGGCACCTTGCAGGAGCTGCGCGACGTGCTGCTCGCCACCGAGATCGAGCTGACCGGCGGCGCCAGCCCACGCGTCATTCCCTTTGCCGACGTCCGCGATGTCGGCGGGCTTCTGCAGCGCGCCGGCTTCACCCTGCCGGTCATCGACGCCGAGACCTATACGGTGCGCTACGACAATCTCTTCGCGCTGATGCGCGACCTGCGCGCCATGGGCATGACCAATCCGCTTGCCGACCGCAGCCGCAAGCCGCTGACGCGCGCCTTCTTCCTGCGCGCGGCCGAACTTTACGCCGAACGCTATTCCGATCCGGACGGCAGGATAAGGGCGACCTTCACGATCATCTACGTCTCCGGCTGGACGCCGCATGAAAGCCAGCAGAAGCCGCTGCGACCGGGCTCGGCAAAGGCACGGCTCGCCGATGCGCTCAAGGTCGAGGAACACAAGCTGAAGCAGTGAACGGATCGGAGCCGATCCGGCCAAATGCCGGACTGTAACGGCATCAGTTGGTGGACGCCGGCGAGTCCTCGATGGTGTTGGAGATATAGTTGAACATCGACGACAGGCTGCCGCCGAAAGCGCCGACGCCACTGACGATCGCCACCGACATCAGCGCGACGATCAGGCCATATTCGATGACCGTGGCGCCGGTCTTGTCATGGAAAAAACGCCGTACGGAACGCATACGCTTCAAGCTCCCAGCCTTTGAAAACGAGCGAATCCGGCGTCTTCATGCACCCGATTGCTTTACCTGTGCGACGGTCAGCAACCGTTGTCGGCGCCATAGCCCTGAACGATGCAAACGGAACCCGGCTCCTGCTGCAGCACGCTGCGGCGGATGGTGTAACGCTTGCCATTCTCGGTCTGGGGAATGGAACCGGTGGAGATAGTGTCGATATCGGGCGCGCTGGCCAGCACGTCGGACTTGGATTTCTCCGAAAGCATCGGCGTCAGGATCAGCGACAGCGCGACAGCCGCCGTGCCGAACAGCAAGGCGATATTCAGCGCACCCGTCCTGCGCGACGCGGAATAAGACTGCTCTTTTTCCTGAACAGCTTTCCAGAAATCGTCGTCCATCGTGTCAAGCCTTCTTTAACGCAAACACCAATCGCTTGATTGAGAGAACTCAATGCCAGAAGGTCATAAACGATCCCTTAATATCCACAGGCGAATTGGAAGCATGTCGAGTCGCGGGACAAGGCCGAATTTTCTCTAAAATATTGATATTAAATATCTAATGGAAATTAACCATATCAAAATGATACAGCTTCGAACGCACCTGCACCGATAACGATGCCGTGTCGGGCGAAAGATCCAGCAGGATGTGAACGCACCGTGGCCTTACGCACCCGCGTCCAAGGTCCGAAATCAGAGCAGATCCTGCAGAAACGGGATCAATGGTTCGTCGGCTGGCGGCATGGGATAGTCGCGCAGGGCCTGAGGCCGGACCCATTTGATCGCCTGCCCCTCGCGGCCATGCGGGATACCCTCATAGCGCCGGCAGATATAGAGCGGCATCAGCAGATGGAAGGTCTCGTAGGTATGGCTGGCGAAGGTCAGCGGCGCGAGGCAGGCGGCCTTGGTCTGGATACCGAGCTCTTCGTCGAGTTCGCGGATCAGCGTCTCCTCCGGCGTCTCGCCGGCCTCGACCTTGCCGCCGGGAAATTCCCAAAGGCCGGCGAGTGATTTCCCCTCGGGGCGCTGCGCCAGAAGAATGCGGCCATCGGCGTCGATCAGCGCGCAGGCGGCAACGAGAATGATCTTGCGGCCTGCTTCGCTCATGCTTCCTCCGGGGAGCGCCAGTAACAATAACGATAGGCCTCGCGGAAACCGAAACGGGCATAAAGCGCCAGCGCCGGCTCGTTGAAGGCGCCGACCTGAAGCCAGGCGGTGCGGGCGCTGCGCATGCGCGCCCAGCGCAGCGCCGAGGTCAGGATCTCGACGCCCAGCCCCTTCCGCCGATGCTCCGCCGCGACCGACACCGACATGATGCCGGCAAGATCATTGTCCTGCACGCAAAGCGTCGTCGCCACCGGCCCGGCATCGTCATTCTCGATGACGAAAAGGCCCGACGGCGGCTTGATGCCACTCACCACCTCCGCCAAAGCGGGCTTCAGAGCCGGATCGGCGCGATCGACCAGCAGGCTGGCATCGACATAGCGGCCGACATCGTGGCTGGGCAGATGGTCCAGCGCATCGGGCAGCTCGAGATCGACAAGATCGGCGGTCATGACGATGGTCTCGTCGAAACAGTCCCAGCCACGGTCGCGCAACAGCTCGATCAGCATGGGCGAGGCAAGCGGCGTCTCGCGCACCACCATCAGCCGGCCATAGGCTTCGAACTTGCGCTGCGCCTTCGCCAGCCGGATTTCCAGGTCGCGATGGTCGGAGGGATCGAGCGGCACGACGCAATTCAGCCGCTTCGACGGATGGCCCGCCGTCAGCCGCACTTGCCAGCTACCGTCATATTGCACGGATGAGGCGGGCCAGGCCCGGAAGCCAACGGCTTCGAGCCTGCGCACCAAGGGCAGCTTGTTCATCGAGGACAGCGCATGCATCAGTTCGGCATCAGCTCCGGTAGTCGCCATTGATGGCAACATATTCCTTGGTGAGGTCGCAGGTCCAGACCGTCGCCCGGCCATTGCCGAGCCCGAGGTCGACTTTCACCGGAATGTCCTGCCGCTTCATGACGTTCGAAGCGGCCTCCTCCGAATAGGAAGGATCGCGCTCGCCGTTGACGGCGACGCGGACATCGCCGAACCAGATGGCGAGCTTGTCGCGGTCGGCCATCTCGCCGGCCTTGCCGACGGCCATGACGACACGGCCCCAATTGGCGTCCTCACCGGCGGCCGCGGTCTTGACCAGCGGCGAATTGGCGATCGAAAGCGCGATGCGCTTGGCGCTAGCATCGCTCTCGGCGCCGGTCACCGTGATCTCCAGCATCTTGGTGGCGCCTTCGCCGTCGCGGACGACCTGAATGGCGAGGTCCTTGAGCAGCTCGTTCAGCGCCGCGCGGAAAGCAGCGAGCCTCGGATCGTCGGCGCGCTCGATGCGGGCCTGGCCGTCGGCCGCGGCGGCGCCGGTGGCAAACAGCATCAGCGTGTCCGAGGTGGAGGTATCGCTATCGACCGTCATCGAGTTGAAGCTCGGTCCGACACCGTCGGACAGCAGCGACTGCAGGGCGGAAGACGAAATATCGGCGTCGGTGACGACGAAGGAGAGCATGGTCGCCATGTCGGGCGCGATCATGCCGGCGCCCTTGGCGATGCCGTTGATGGTGACCTTGATGCCATCGATCTCGGCGCTGCGGGTGGCGACCTTCGGATAGGTATCCGTGGTCATGATCGCCTTGGCGGCTTCGAACCAGAAATCGCTCGTGGCATCCTTCGCCATGGTGTCGAGCACGCCGGAAAACTTGGTGGCGTCCAGCGGCTCGCCGATGACGCCGGTCGAGGCGAGATAGACCTCGTTCTCGCCGCAGCCGACGGCGGCAGCCGCCGACTTAGCGGTCAGTTCGGTCGCCTGACGGCCCTTGAGGCCGGTAAAGGCATTGGCATTGCCGGAATTGACGACGACGGCGCGGGCGCTGCCGTGGGCCAGGTTCGACCGGCAGAAATCGACCGGCGCCGACGGGCACTTCGAGCGGGTGAAGACACCCGCGACCGAAGCCGGCTTGTCGAAGACCATGAGCAGGACGTCCGTCCGGTTCTTGTATTTGATGCCGGCGGACGCCGTGGTCATGCGCACGCCGCGCAGGGCCGGCATGGTCACGAAGGATTTGGGAGCAAGCGGAGAGACGGAACCGGACATGAGGCCACCTGAAAGGACATGATGCCGAAAAGCGTAGGCGGTTTTCGGCATCATGCTCTATTTTTGATTCTGGAGCGGATTCAGATTTTAGGTCGATGCGATCTAAAATCATCCGGCTCCAGTGAAAGGCCCGGAAGAACCGGGCCCTGATGGTTTGACTGCGAATGCTTACTTCTGCGGCTGGGCGTCGGGCGCGGCTGCATCGGGGGCTTCCACATCCCCTGCCGGCGCGGCATCCTGCTGCTTCTGTGCGTCTTCATAGGCCTTGCTCAGCGCCGGGTCGCTGATGACGACCTTCGATTCCTGCTTGGCCTTGTTCAGGAGTTCAAGATACTTGTCGCGCATGACGAGCTGACGAACCTGGTCCTTGACCTGGTCGAACGGCGGCGGCGGAGCGTCGCGCTTGTCCTCGACCTTGATGACATGCCAGCCGAAATCGGACTTTACCGGGGTCTTGGTGTAGCTGCCGACCGGCAGCGCGAAGGCTGCGTCTTCGAATTCCTTGACCATGCGGCCATGGCCGAAATAGCCGAGATCGCCGCCGTCGGCCTTGTTCGGGTCGGTCGACTTTTCCTTGGCGAGCGCAGCGAAATCCTTGCCGGCATCCAGTTCCTTGATGATCGCCTTGGCTTCGTCCTCGGTCTTCACCAGGATGTGGCGGGCATGGACTTCTTCCTGCTTCGGCAGGGCAGCGACTTCCTTGTCGTAGCGGGCCTTGACTTCATCGTCGGTGATGCCGTCGGCGACATGCGCCTTGAAATAGGCATTGTGCAGCTCGCGGTCGCGCAGATAGGCCATGTGCGACTGGAAGTCCGGCGTCTGGTCGAGTTTCTCGGCAGCGGCGCTCTTGGCGAGCAGCTTGACGTCGATCGAAGCCGAAAGGGCGGCGACCTTCTTCTGGTCGTCGGGAAGCTGGCCGAGTTGCGGGTCGAGGTTGGCGATCGCAAGATCGAGTTCGGACTGATGGATTTCCACATCGCCGACCTTGGCAACGACTGGGTCCTTGGCGTCAGCGGCGAAGACCGGCGCCTGCAAGGTGACGAATGTTGCGAAAGCAACCGCAGCAAGTTTATTATAGCTCAACATCAAATAACCTTTCGGTGGTCACGACCGGCTCGACGTTGCGAATCCGGCAGGAAGAAAGCCTTCAGCAGGAGAATGTGGCCTTTCTGTATCGGCCAATTCCCGTTGACATCAATCGACCCCCCTCTTATCTGTCACGCAACCTCGCGTCCAGAACAGTTTCCGGGCGTTTTGCGCTATACTCCCGATTTTTTCGGAGATGGATAAAGCGGAAAACGACAGGATGAAATCTCAGAAAGGACCAGTCACATGGTCAGCCTAGGTGGAATTGCCCGCAAGTTGTTTGGCTCGTCCAACGACCGCCGGGTGAAGTCTTTCCAGCCGAATGTCGCCGCGATCAACGCGCTCGAAGAACAGATGCGTGCCCTGTCCGACGAGGCGCTGGCCGCCAAGACGGTCGAGTTCCGCCAGCAGCTCGCCGACGGCAAGACGCTCGACGACATCCTCGTGCCCGCCTTCGCCGTTGCCCGCGAAGCCTCGCGCCGCGTTCTCGGCATGCGACCTTTCGACGTACAGTTGATCGGCGGCATGATCCTGCATTCCAACGCCATCGCCGAAATGAAGACCGGCGAAGGTAAGACGCTGGTCGCGACCCTGCCGGTCTATCTGAACGCGCTCGCCGGCAAGGGCGTGCATGTCGTCACGGTCAACGACTATCTGGCACAGCGCGACAGCGCCACCATGGGCCGTCTCTACAGCTTCCTCGGCCTGACCACCGGCGTCATCATCCACGGCCTCTCGGACGAAGAGCGCCATGACGCCTATGCCTGCGACATCACCTACGCCACGAACAACGAACTCGGCTTCGACTATCTGCGCGACAATATGAAATATGATCGCGCCCAGATGGTGCAGCGCGGCCATAATTTCGCGATCGTCGACGAAGTGGACTCGATCCTGATCGACGAAGCGCGCACGCCGCTGATCATCTCCGGCCCGCTCGACGACCGCTCCGATCTCTACAACACGATCGATGCCTTCATCCCGCGCCTGTCGAAGGACGATTACGAAATCGACGAAAAGCAGCGCTCGGCCAACTTCTCCGAAGACGGCACCGAGAAGCTGGAAAACATGCTGCGCGATGCCGGCCTGCTGAAGGGCGAATCGCTCTACGACGTCGAAAACGTCGCGATCGTCCACCACATCAACAACGCGCTCAAGGCCCACAAGCTGTTCCAGCGCGACAAGGACTATATCGTTCGCAACGGCGAAGTCGTCATCATCGACGAGTTCACCGGCCGCATGATGCCGGGCCGCCGCTATTCGGACGGCCAGCACCAGGCGCTGGAAGCCAAGGAACGGGTGCAGATCCAGCCGGAAAACCAGACGCTGGCGCAGATCACCTTCCAGAACTATTTCCGTATGTACGACAAGCTCGCCGGCATGACCGGCACGGCTTCGACCGAAGCGGAAGAATTCGGCAACATCTACGGCCTCGACGTGATCGAAGTGCCGACCAACCTGCCGATCCAGCGTATCGACGAGGACGACGAGGTCTATCGGACGCATGAGGAGAAATACAAGGCGATCATCGCCGAGATCCTGGACGCCCACAAGCGCGGCCAGCCGGTTCTCGTCGGCACCACCTCGATCGAGAAGTCGGAACTGCTGGCCGACCTCATGCGCAAGCAGGGCTTCAACGACTTCCAGGTCCTGAACGCCCGCTACCATGAGCAGGAAGCCTATATCGTCGCCCAGGCCGGCGTTCCCGGCGCGGTGACGATCGCCACCAACATGGCCGGCCGCGGCACCGACATCCAGCTCGGCGGCAACCTCGAAATGCGTGTCGAGCGCGACCTGCACGAGGTCGAGCCCGGCCCCGAGCGCGACGCGGCCATTGCCCGCATCGCCGAGGAAATCAAGGAACTGAAGCAGCGCTCGCTCGCCGCCGGCGGTCTCTACGTCATCGCCAGCGAACGCCATGAAAGCCGCCGCATCGACAACCAGCTGCGCGGCCGTTCCGGCCGTCAGGGCGACCCCGGCCGCTCGAAATTCTACCTGTCGCTCCAGGACGACCTGATGCGCATCTTCGGCTCCGACCGCATGGACGGCATGCTGCAGAAGCTCGGCCTCAAGGAAGGCGAAGCCATCGTCCATCCTTGGATCAACAAGGCGCTGGAACGCGCCCAGAAGAAGGTCGAGGCCCGCAACTTCGACATCCGCAAAAACGTTCTGAAGTATGACGACGTGCTGAACGACCAGCGCAAGGTCATCTTCGAACAGCGCGTCGAGCTGATGGAAGCGGCCGATCTCTCCGAGACCGTCGGCGACATGCGCCACGAGGTCATCGAGGACCTCGTCGCCCGGCATATTCCGGAGCGCGCCTATGCCGAACAATGGGATGCCGACGGCCTGAAGATCGCCGTCGCCAACTTCTTCGATCTCGACATGCCCATCCACGACTGGGTCAAGGAAGAAGGCATCGCCGAAGACGATATCCGCGCCCGCCTGACGGAAGCCGCCGACAAGGCTGCCGCGGAAAAGGCCGAGCGCTTCGGCCCCGAGATCATGACCTATGTCGAGCGCTCCATCGTGCTGCAGACGCTGGACAATCTCTGGCGCGAGCACATCGTCAACCTCGACCACCTGCGCTCCGTCATCGGCTTCCGCGGCTATGCCCAGCGCGACCCGCTGCAGGAATACAAGGCCGAAGCCTTCGAGCTCTTCCAGTCGCTGCTGAACAATCTTCGCCAGGCCGTCACCGCGCAGCTGTCGCGCGTCGAGCTGGTGCAGCAGCCGGCCGAGCCGCAGCCTTTGCCGATGCAGGCGAGCCATATCGACGCCACCACCGGCGAAGACGAATTCGCGCCGCTCCGGCTCGTCAACGAGACGGTCGTGCCGCCGGAAAATCGCGATCCGCAGAATCCCGCCACCTGGGGCCGCATCGGCCGCAACGAGGCCTGCCCCTGTGGCTCGGGCAAGAAATACAAGCACTGCCACGGCGCCTTCGAGAGCAATGAAGTGGTCTGAGGCTTCGTGAACCGACAGCAATGAACCGAATGCCGCCGCTTGGCGGCATTCGTGTTTCTACGCCTATCGAATGTTGATCGGGGAAATGCACCAGCCCGGAGAACTCATGCGGCGACACCTCGCCAGCAAGCCATCACGCTCAAAGAGCGGAATATGGATCCTCGCCATAGAGATGGACCGTATAGGCGCGACCGATGACCTCCCGTACCCGGTCGAACCAAGCCCCGACTGCCGGATAGTCGGCGAGAACGAAACCGCAATCCCCTGCCCGGTGGCCATAGGCTTAGACGGCGATATCCGCGATCGAGAACGCTTCGCCGGCAAGAAACGGCGTGTTGGCAAGGCCGCGCTCCAGCGCGGCGAGAGCCCGGGCGCCGGCTGCGCGCTTGGCGTCGGCCATCACCCGATTGAGCTCAAGCCGTCCCGTCAGCGTCCAGAAGCGCAACGTGCCGATGATCGGTTCGACATGATATTGCTCGAAGAACAGCCATTGCATGATCTTGGCGCGCTGATAGCGTTCCGCGGGGAAGAACGGCGTACCTTCGGCGAGATAAGCGAGGATCGCATTTGATTCGGCGATCGTCCGCCCATCCTCCAATTCGAGAACGGGAATGCCGCCAGCCGGGTTCAGAGCGAGAAAAGCATCGGTGCGCCCCTCGCCCTCGAAGATCGACACCAGTCGGGTATGGTAGGGAATATTCAGCAGCCCGAACAGCACCCTGGCCTTCCAGCCATTCTGCGATGGCAAATAATCGTAAAGCGTGAGCATGCGGTCCTCCACCGGCGAGCCCTGCGACTCTGCACGCCGCGCCGCCATCCAGCCACCCGATTCCTGCGCGGTCCATGGAGGACAGGCGCCACCGTCAGGTTGCACATGCCGACAAACACACCGTTGCAGCCGCCATGCGATTTTCCTTACATGAGGAAAACCGATTCTTAACCCCCCTCTGCCAAGACTACCGCAGGGTTAAGATCATATTTCAAAGTATTGCGTATCGATCATGACGGTCTTTCAAACAGCAGAAAGAATGCTGCCGTCCGGGCTGCGGACCGTTCTGTCGCCCTATCTGCGCAAGCTTGCCCCCATTCTTGCCGGCAAAGACGAAAAATCCGTCTCGCAGCGCATGGCGCTCACGGCCTTCTCCATCCGCATCGCCGGCGCCGCCCTTGCCTTCGTCTCGCAGATCGCGCTCGCCCGCATGATGGGCCAGTTCGAATATGGCATCTTCGTCTTCGTCTGGGTGCTGATGATCCTGTTCGGCAATCTCGCCTGCCTCGGCTTCCCCACGGCCATCATCCGTTTCCTGCCGCAATATGACGCCAGCGGCGAGCATGACGCCATTCGCGGGCTGAACCGCACCGCGCGCCTCTTCGTGCTGGCGGTCGCCGGCGGGCTCGCCCTGATCGGCATGGCGGCGCTCCATGCCTTCGGCGGCAGGATCGAAAGCTACTATGTGATGCCGATCTTCCTCGGCCTGATCGCCGTGCCGATGATCGCGCTGGGCGACGTGCTCGACGGCACGGCGCGCGCCAAACATTGGCCGGTCATGGCGCTCAGCCCCACCTTCCTCATCCGGCCGACACTGATCCTGCTCTTCATGCTCTGCGCCATTCTCGCCGGCGCGGCCCACAGCGCGGTCACGGCCATGTCGGCAGCGCTGGCGGCGAGCTTCGTGACCGTGCTCTGCCAATATCTTGCGGTCGACTTCCGCCTGCGCCGCCACTATCCGGGCGGCCCGAAAGCCATCGAGTTCAACGCCTGGTTCGCCGTCGCTTTCCCGGTCTTCCTCGTCGAGGGCGTCGGCTATCTGCTGACCAATTCCGACGTCGTCGTGGTCGGCATCTTCCTCGACCCCGGCGAGGTCGCGATCTATTTCGCCGCCGCCAAGATCATGGCGCTGGTGCATTTCGTCCATTTCGCCGTCAAGGCCGCCATCGGCCCGCGCTTTGCCGCGATCATGGCCGAGGGCGACCGCGGCAAGCTCGCCGCCTTCGCGACGGAAGCCACGCGCTGGACCTTCTTCCCGGCGCTTGCCGTCGGGATCGCGATGCTGGCAGCCGGGCAATTCCTGCTCTCGCTCTTCGGCGCCGCCTTCACCGAGGGCCAGTTGGTCATGGCCACCCTGCTCGCCGGGGTGCTTGCCAAGGCATTGGTCGGCCCGGCCGAGGTACTGCTGATGATGGCGGACCGGCAGATGCTCTGCGTCTATCTCTATGCCGTCGCATTGCTTGCCAATATCGGCCTCAACCTCCTGCTCATCCCGCAATTCGGCATCGAGGGCGCCGCCATCGCCGCCGCGAGCGCCCTGGCGATCGAAGCCCTGTTGCTGCACATGGCGGTGCGCCGCGCGCTCGGTATCACGCTCTTCGCCCTCCTCCGCAAACCTGTAATTTCCTCAACGAACGGGGCACTCTGACCATGGCGCGCCCTCCTTTCACCGAAAGCACCGACAGCCAAGTGAATGCGCTCACGCATACGCTCGCGGCGCTGCATTTCGAGCCGCCCAAGGCGGAAGCCCGTGTGGAAGTCGGCCGCGCCGGCCGCGAACTCTGCCTCTATCCCGGCAAGCTCGGCTATGAGCTGCAGGACGAGTTGGACTTCCTCTCCAACCGCGCCATGGAGCCGAACGTCTTCTTTTCCGGCCGTTTCCTGGCTCCGGCCATGCCGCGCCTGGAGGACCGCCACATCCGCCTCGCGCTGATGCGCGACCAGAACGGCACCCGCAGCCGCATGCGCCTGCTGATGCCCTTTACCCTCGACAAGCCCGGTTTCGCCATCGGTCCGTCGATCATCCGTGTCTGGTCGAATTCCTTCGGCCCGCTCGGCACGCCGCTGGTGGATGCCGAGGAGGCCGGCGAGACGCTGGACAATCTCTTCGAGGCGCTGACCCGGCGCGAGCTGCAGCTGCCGACGACATTGGTGCTGCCGGATATCCGCCTGAACGGCCGCTTCGCGCAGATGGCAAAGGCCGTCGCCATCGGCCGCAACCTGCCGCTCACCGTCGCCAATACCTATCGCCGGCCAATGCTTCACAGCAGCGACGATGCGCTCGCCTATCTCAAGCGGACGATCTCGAATGCGCATTTGCGCGAGATGCGCCGGCAATGGCGGCTGCTGGAAAGCCATGGCGAGGTCGTCTACACCGTGAGCCGCCAGTCGCGCGACATCCATCTGCGCATGGAGGAATTCCTGGCGCTCGAGGCCAGCGGCTGGAAGGGCAAGAAGCGCAGTGCGCTGGTGACCGACCGTCACCACGCGGCCTTTGCCCGCGAAGCCGTCTCCAACCTCGCCGCCGTCGACGCCGTGCGCATTCATACCATCGACCTCAACGGCAAGGCCATCGCCTCGATGATCGTGCTGATGATGGGCGGCGAAGCCTATACCTGGAAGACCGCCTACAACGAGGATTATGCCCGCTACTCGCCCGGCAAGCTGCTGATGGGCGAGCTGACGGAATGGCATCTCGACGACGCCAATATCGTCCGCTCCGATTCCTGCGGCACGCCCGACCATCCCATCATGAGCCGCTTCTGGCAGGAGCGCGAGGACATGGGCACGCTGATCATCGGCCTGACGCAGAACGGCGACCGCGACGTGCGGCAGGTGGCGGCACAGCTGCACATGTACCGCAGCACCCGCAACATGGCGAAACTGCTGCGCCAGAAGATCCTGTCGCTGACGAAGCGCTAATCTTTCGAAGACGCTGCCTCGGCAACCGCCCGCTCGCGCAGCAACCGGCGGATCACCTTGCCGGAGGTCGTCAGCGGCAGTTCATCGACGAATTCGATCTCGCGCGGATATTCATGCATGGAGAGCCGCGTCTTCACCCAGTCGCGGATGTCAATCGCCAGCGCCTCGCCGGGCGCATGGCCGGGCACCAGCACCACATAGGCCTTGACGATTTCCGTGCGCACCGCATCCGGCTTGCCGACCACGGCAGCGAGTTGCACGGCGGGATGGCCACCGAGGCAATCCTCGATCTCGCTGGGGCCGATGCGATAGCCTGAGGAGGTGATGACATCGTCGTCGCGGCCGATGAAATGGATATAGCCGTCCGCATCCTGCCGGCCGAGATCGCCGGTCAGCATCCAGTCGCCGACGAATTTCCCTTCCGTCGCCGTCTCATCACGCCAATAGCCGAGGAACATCACCGGATCGGGGCGCTGGATGGCGATCTGGCCGCTTTCACCCATCGGCACCTCCCTGCCCTCGGCGTCGACGACCGCCATGCGATGGCCGGGCACCGGCTTGCCGGTCGCGCCGCCACGGCTGACACCGAAGGCGGCGCTGGAGGACAGAACGAAATTGCACTCGGTCTGGCCGAAGAACTCGTTGACGGTGATGCCGAGGGCCGATCGCGCCCATTCATAGGTCTCGCGCCCGAGCGCCTCGCCCGCCGAACCGATGGTGCGCAGCTTGAGATCGTAGAGCGCGCGGGGATTGTCGACCGATTTCAAGAGCCGCAGCGCCGTCGGCGGGATGAAGGCATTGCGCACGCCCATCTCGGCCATGATGCGAAACGCCGTATGCGCGTCGAATTTCTGCGCCGGCGAGGAAACGACGGGTACGCCGAGCAGCAGGCTCGGCAGCAGCGCGTTCAGAAGACCGCCCGCCCAGGCCCAGTCCGACGGCGTCCAGAGCTTGTCGTCCGCCTGCGGAAAACCCTCATGGGCGAACTGCATGCCGGGAATATGCCCCGGAAGCACCCGGTGGCCATGCAAGGCGCCTTTGGGCGGCCCGGTCGTGCCCGAGGTGAAAATCATCAGGGCCGGATCGTCCGGCCCGGTATCGGCGACATCAAAGAGCGGCGGATGCGCCGCGACGAGATCGGCAAAACCGGCCACGCCCTCTTCGCCGCCATCGATGCTGATCACATGCGCCAGTTCCGGCAGGCGGTCGCGGATCGGCCGCAGCCGATCGAGGCCGAAGCGGTTGGCGACGATCACCGAAGCGCCCGCGACCTTCAGCCGGTATTCCAGCGCCTCCGCGCCGAACAGCAGCGCAAGCGGCAGGGCGATGGCCCCCATCTTGTAGATCGCCACATGCGCCGCGACGGTTTCGAAACCCTGCGGCAGAAGCAGTGCCACGCGATCGCCGCGCCCAATGCCGAGCGCCGTCAAGGCATTGGCGAAGGCGGCGGAGCGATCGCGCAGTTCGCCATAGGTCTGGCTGAGATGCCGGCCGTCGGGGCTGAAATGTTCGAGGCAGATCCGGTCAGGCTCCCGCTCGGCCCAATCGTCGCAGACCGCGCGCCCGATATTAAATTTCGCCGGAATCTGCCAGCGAAAATCACGGTAAAGGGCTTCATAAGTATCGCGCGGAGGCAGTTGCATGCGGATTTCCGGAAAAATGTTGCAGCGCAGCTAACACCTGTCACCCCTGCGGTTCAAGGAAACATTTACGGCCTCCATCTTTCCCGGCCGGCGAAACGCCTTATTTATTGAGAGAATATCTCGAAGCTCTTCACGACCTGATGCATTGTCGGCGGCGTCTGTCTGCCGAGCTTATCTTTGGTGACGCATCCGCCCTGTCGCCCTCGCGGCGCGGCCCATGCGCCCGATACCCCCGAATGAACGGAGACGATCGATGGAATACGTAAAGCTTGGCAAGACCGGTCTTGAAGTGTCCCGCATCTGCCTGGGCTGCATGACCTATGGCGACCCCAACAAGGGCACGCATGCCTGGTCGCTGAAGGAAGAGGACAGCCGTCCGCTGCTGCGGCAGGCGATCGAGGCCGGCATCAATTTCCTCGACACCGCGAACACCTATTCCAACGGCTCGTCGGAAGAGATCGTCGGCCGCGCCATCAAGGATTTCGCCCGCCGCGAGGACATCGTGCTCGCCACGAAAGTGTTCAACCGCATGCGCCCCGGCCCCAATGGCGCCGGCCTGTCGCGCAAGGCGATCTTCGACGAGATCGACAACAGCTTGCGTCGCCTCGGCACCGATTATGTCGACCTCTACCAGATCCACCGCTGGGACTATACGACGCCGATCGAGGAAACGCTCGAGGCGCTGCATGACGTCGTCAAGGCTGGCAAGGCCCGCTATATCGGTGCCTCCTCCATGTATGCCTGGCAGTTCGCCAAGGCGATCTACACCTCGCGCCTCAACGGCTGGACCGAATTCGTCAGCATGCAGGACCACCTGAACCTGCTCTACCGCGAGGAGGAGCGCGAGATGCTGCCCTTCTGCGAGGACCAGAAGATCGCCGTCATCCCCTGGAGCCCGCTCGCCCGCGGCCGCCTGACCCGCGACTGGGACGAGGCGACGGCCCGCACGGAAAGTGATGAATTCGGCAAGACGCTCTACACCCAGGCGCTCGAATCCGACCGGAAGGTCGTCGAGGCTGTCGGCGCGGTCGCCAAGGCGCGCGGCATCGCCCGCGCCCAGGTCGCCACCGCCTGGATCCTGCAGAAAAGCGCCGTCACCGCCCCGATCATCGGCGCCTCCAAGCCCGGCCACATCACCGACGCCGTTGCAGCCCTCACGGTCAAGCTGACGCCGGAGGAGATCGAAGCGCTGGAGAGCCCTTATGTGCCGCATGGGGTTGCCGGGTTCAAATAGGGGGTTTTGGAGCTGGTCAGATGAGGGCAGTGACGCCGCATCTACTTGCCTGGCCCCTCACCCCGGCCGTCTCCCCGCAATGCGGGGAGAGGGAGGCCCCACAATGCCCAACGCCGCTTCTGTTTGTGTGGTGAGGCCGATTGCCTTGCGCGGTCGGTCCCCTCTCCCCGCCTGCGGGGAGAGGGCTAGGGTGAGGGGCAGTCCCAAGCTCTGAAGCCGATTGGCCCGCGGCAAATCGCGCAATCGTTATTTCACGCCCCGGTCATAGTTGAGTCATAACAGGTCAAGGCTCCCTACCCCCGAGGATCCCAGCCATGACCACCATGCCCTTCGAAGCGCGGCGATTTCAGTCCACCGCGGCCTATTACCTGCGCTACCGCATCCCCTATCCCGACAGCTTGATCACCCGTGTCGCCGAGCGCAGCGGCCTGAAGGCGGGCGATCCTGTGCTCGACCTCGGCTGCGGCCCCGGCCAGCTCGGCATCGCCTTCGCGCGGCTTCAAGGCGCCACCGTGACGGCCATGGACCCGGAACCGGAAATGCTCGCCGCCGCCCAGGCCGACGCGAAGGCGGCCGGCGTCGGGATCACCCTTCGCCAGGGGTCGTCCTATGACCTCGGCGCGGATATCGGCCGGCTGCATCTCTGCATCATGGGCCGCTCCTTCCACTGGATGGACCGCCCGGCGACGCTCGCCGCGCTCGATAGGCTGATCGAGCCCGGCGGCGCGGTCGTGCTGTTCCACGACAAGACCATCCTGGCGACGCCGGACTGGCGCGGCATCGTCGAAAAGCTGGCGGAAACCTTTTCGCCGGAGCGGCACGAACAGCAACAGTTGCGCAGGAGCAAGGCCTGGGCGCCGCATGAGGCCATGCTGCTCGCCTCGCCCTTCTGCAATCTCGAGCGTATCGGCATCGTCAGGGAATATCAGCGGGATATTGAAGACATCGTCGGCCGGACCTTCTCCATGTCCTCGACTTCGCCGCAGGCGCTCGGCGACAAGCGTGCCGATTTCGAGGCGGCGCTGCGGGCCGAGCTGCTGGAGGTCGCCCCCGACGGCAAGATCACCGAAATCGTCGAGGCCAACGGGCTGCTGGCCTTCCGGGACTAAAGCAATTCCAGGAAAAGTGTGCAGCGGTTTTCCGTCCGGAATTGCGTCAAAAAAAGTTAGAGCATCCTTATTCCTTGCCGCTCTCCGGCGCGGGCGTCAGCTCCTGCCGGGTGGCGGCGAGGAACTCCTCCGACAGCGCGGGATTGTCCATCGCCCGCGCCAGGATGACGGCGCCGACCATGGCCGAGAGACTGACCAGCGCCTTGCGGCGGCGCTCTTCCGGCGTTTCGCCGGGTGTGATTTCCTCAAGAATCTCCGCCATCCCCATCAGACCGCCGGTAAAGGTCGACTGCATTTTCGGGCCGTGACGGCTGACTTCCTGCGTCAGCGCCGCGAAGACGCAGCCGGTCGCATGCTCCACCACATTGCGATGCGACAGATAATGCGCGAGCAGCGCTTCCAGCGGCTCGTCCGGCGCGCCGTCGACCACCTGCTTCCAGCGCTCCAGCGAGCGCGACACCAGCGCCTTGCTGGCCTCGCAGGCCAGCTCGTCCTTCGATTCGAAATGGCCGTAGAAGCCGCCATGCGTCAACCCGGCCGCCTTCATGATGTCGGCGACGCCGATGCCGTCAAAACCCTTCTCGCGAAAAAGCTCCCCTGCCACCGCAAGGATCTTCTCGCGGTTCTCGGCGAATTTTTCCCGGCTCACTCTCATCAAAAAACTCCATCAGAGCTTCAATAAATCTGTATTGACAATTTATATGACGATCATCATCAATAAGCAACAAACATGATCGCGATCATCTAAATGCCTTTGCACAATCGTTCAAGCCGGGAGAGGGGCCGTGCGATACAAGCCAGCATGACGAAGCCGCTCTTTCACCCTTCCCGGCCTTGAGGCCGAAACACGAAACTCCCACGGAACGCATCCCATGGTCTCCACAGTCCTTGCCTCGACACTGGCCCGCCGCAACATCCACTACGGATGGATCGTCGTCGGCGCCACCTTCCTCACCATGCTCGTCACCGCCGGCGCCATGGGCGCGCCCGGCGTGCTCATCAAGCCGCTGGAGGATGAGTTCGGCTGGAGCACCTCCTCCATCTCCTCGGCGCTCGCCGTCCGGCTTCTGCTGTTCGGCCTGATGGGGCCGTTCGCCGCCGCCTTCATGAACCATTTCGGCGTGCGCAAGGTCATCGTCTTCGCGCTCGCCACCATCGCCGCCGGCTTCGTCGGCTCGCTGTTCATGACGCAGGTTTGGCAATTGCTGCTCTGCTGGGGCATCGTCATCGGCTTCGGCACCGGGCTGACGGCCATGGTGCTGGCGGCGACCGTTTCGACGCGCTGGTTCACCAAGCATCGCGGTCTCGTCGTCGGCATGCTGTCGGCCAGCTCCGCCACCGGCCAGCTCGTCTTCCTGCCGCTGATGGCCGAGCTGACGACCCGCTACGGCTGGCGCACCACCGTGCTCTTCGTCTGCGGCATGATCGTCGTCGCCGCCCTCGTCGTGCTGCTTTTGATGCGCGATCGTCCCTCCGACGTCAACCTGCCGCTGGTCGGCGAGATCCACATCACCCCGCCGCCGCCCGCCACGAAGAACCTCAAGGCGGCGCTGGCCTCGCCGATCATGATCCTGCGGGAGATATCGACGACCTCGACCTTCTGGATCCTTTTCGCCACCTTCTTCATCTGCGGCCTGTCGACCAACGGCCTGATCCAGACGCATTTCGTCACCCTCTGCGGCGATTTCGGCATCGTGCCGGTAGCGGCCGCCAGCGTGCTCGCCGTCATGGGCATCTTCGATTTCGTCGGCACCATCGGCTCGGGCTGGCTCTCCGACCGCTTCGACAATCGCTGGCTGCTCTTCTGGTATTACGGCTTGCGCGGCCTGTCGCTGATCTACCTGCCCTTCAGTGACTTCACCTTCTACGGCCTGTCGATCTTCGCCGTCTTCTACGGCCTCGATTGGATCGCCACCGTGCCGCCGACGGTCAAGATCGCCGCCGACCGCTTCGGCCGCGAAAAGGCCGGGCTGGTCTTCGGCTGGGTCTTCGCCGGCCACCAGCTGGGCGCGGCCACCGCCGCCTACGGCGCCGGCCTCAGCCGCACCGAGCTCAACACCTACCTGCCCGCCTTCTTCGTCGCCGGCGCCTTCTGCGTGCTCGCCGCCATCCTGGCGCTGACCATCCGCAAATCCGGCGCGACCGAGCGCGCGCCGGCCATGGCGCACTGAACCGCGCGAGCCAAAGCCCATGGCGCCAACCGCCGCCATGGGCCGAACCGCAACCCTGCGGAAACAGCCGGAATATCCCACCAACCCGGCTTGCGCCCCCCGGCGATCACATGCTAGACAGCCGCCTCGTCAGTACCCCGTTGCCCCATTGGCGGAATTGGTAGACGCGCTCGACTCAAAATCGAGTTTCGAAAGAAGTGCTGGTTCGACTCCGGCATGGGGCACCACTTTCCAATTTCCTAACTGTTTTTCTCGTCATTGCTCCAGCGATCAAGGGCCACATTGGCTTTTGCTCGAGCACCTCCGGGAATCCTTTCCAAGCGCATAAGAGACGGAAGGGGAACCACCCGTCACAGGTCACTTAAACGGCACACTTCATGGACAATCTTTAGCTTACAAAAATGCAATTTTATTTGATTTGATTTGGACATTTTTTACCGATATAATTTATAATGTGTAGAATAAAATTACAAATTATAAAGATATTACAGTTGGTTAAGTGGAGGAGAAGATGCTTGCAAAACGGACATATACAACGACACATCCATGGATAACATTTGACCTAGGATCGGAGAAGTTCTCGCCACAAACATGGATGTTGCTGGGCGAAGCGACATCAAAAGCGAAACATATAGCCGGTGTGCCTCTCGCACCCGCCGCAGCAAAGACACTTTACCAAGTATTTTTGGCGAAGGGTGCTCGCGCTACGACCGCAATTGAGGGGAATACGCTAACTGAAGAGCAGGTAGTAGCTCAGGTCGAAGGTAAGCTACACCTTCCCCCGTCGCAGCAATATTTACAGCAGGAAGTCCAAAACATCATTGATGCGTGCAACGTTCTGGTAAATTCACTTGCTAACGGCGGCCCCAAAAAAATCGATCTCGAATTCTGCTGCTCGTTGAACTCAATGGTACTCAAGAATTTAGAGTTAGAGAGCGGCGTGAACCCCGGAGAAATAAGGCATCACTCTGTGGTGGTCGGCAATGTATATCGAGGGGCACCCCCTGAGGATTGCGCTTATCTAATGGAGCAAATGTGCGCAAAGATTGAAGAAATCGATTCTGTCGGCGAAGATAGACAGCATTTAGCTATCCTAACAGCCTTGTTTTCTCATATTTATTTGGCACTGATTCATCCATTTGGCGATGGAAACGGACGAACCGCTCGGCTTCTCGAGTACTACATTCTTCTTAGGGCTGGATTACCTCAACCAACAGGGCACCTTTTAAGCAATCACTACAATATGACTCGTTCGAAATATTATTCAGAGTTGGATAAAATCAGCAAAAGTGGTGGGGAGACGCGCAACTTCGTCTCTTATGCCCTTCAGGGCTTTGTTGATGGCCTAAAAGACCAAATTAAGTACATTCGTAACGAGCAGATCAATGTCACCTGGACTAATTATGTGCACGGACTGTTCGAGGGTCAGAAAGGCGTCGCTGATCTTCGACGTCGTGCACTTGTTCTGCAACTCGGCCTACAAAAAGAGCCGGTAAAGATATCGGAGTTGATGGACATGAATGTTCGAACTGCGAGAGAATATGCGGGCAAGACAGACAAGACCATGACGCGAGATATAAATCTTCTTGAGGATATGCAATTAATACGCCGCTTACCTGGTCGGAGAGTTGAGGCGTGCAAGGATATCATCAAAGCATTCTTGCCCTGGCGTGCCAAACATCAAGATGCCGCCTAAAGAGTGCGCTGATCGGGCCTGAGGTTCGATCAGCCTTCATTCTTGAATATTCACGTCGAGTGAGCCGACGACGATCTCGACACCCCACCCCATCACGAAAAATTTTGCCTTTCCGTCACTTCCCTCACCCGCCGACCATTTACAGCCATAATCCTCCCCCCTAAAGGTGTGCAACGCAGCAAAAGGGGGCACTATGCTTCGTAGACTCTACGACTGGACCATGTCGCTGGCCGGCCGCAAATCGGCGGAAATCTGGTTGGCGGTGATCGCCTTTGTCGAAAGCTCCATCTTCCTCGTCCCCGCGGACGTGCTGTTCCTGCCGATGTCGCTGGCAAAACCCGAGCGGGCCTGGCGCTATGCGCTGACGGCGACCGTCGCCTCCGTGCTCGGCGGCATCGCCGGCTGGGCGCTCGGCTATTTCGCCTTCGAGACCATCGCAAAGCCGATCCTCGAATTCTACGGCAAGCTCGATGCCTTCAACCAGATGAGCGCCGGCATCACCTATGAATGGGTCCTGCTGCTCTTGGTCACGTCGGGCCTGGCGCATCTGCCGCCGATCAAGGTGGTGACGATCCTCTCCGGCGTCGCCCATATCGATCTCGGCCTGTTCATCATCTCGGCCATCGTCGCGCGCGGCGCCCGTTTCTTCTTCCTGGCCTATCTGCTGCGCCGCTACGGCGAATCGATCCGCCATTTCATCGAGAAGCGCCTCGGCCAGATCACCATGGCCGCCGCCGGCATTCTCATCGCCCTCTACGGCATCTTCCATTTTGCCCTGGCGCGCTGACCAAGGAGCCCCCCGCATGTCCCCGACTTCGCCTTCCCCTCGCGCCGGCCTCACCTATAGCCTGTTGCTGGCGCTCGGCATGATCGTCGTCATCGGCTCAGCGCTCGGCTTCCAGCATATCGGCGGCTATATCCCCTGCGCGCTCTGCCTGGAGCAGCGCCAGCCCTATTATTACGGCATCCCCGTCGCCATTCTGGCGGCCCTGACGGCAGCGCTGCGCCTGCCCGTCTGGACCACCCGCACGCTGCTTGTCATCGCCGGCCTGATGATGGTGGTCGGCGGCGGCATCGGCGTCTACCATGCCGGCGTCGAATGGCATTTCTGGGCGGGCCCCACCACCTGCTCCACCACCGCCAGCAGCATGACGCAGAACGCCGGCGACCTGCTGAACGAACTCAACACCATCAAGGGCCCCTCCTGCACGGAAGCAGCCCTTCGCGTCCTCGGCCTGTCGATGGCTGGATGGAACGTCATCGCCAGCGTGATTTTGGCGGCGATTGCCTTTGTGGGTGTGAAGAAGGCGGGTTGAGCAAACAGAAATAGTCAGGAGCGTCAGCAGGGCCGCAGCTCGGTGCCTGGCCCCTCACCCCAACCCTCTCCCCGCAGGCGGGGCGAGGGAGCTCTTTCTGCGTTTGCCGAACCATCCTGCCCCAGCCGTAGAACTCGGTAAGTTCCCTCGCCCCGCTTGCGGGGAGAGGGCTAGGGTGAGGGGCCGTGCATATAGGTGCGGCAAAGCGAAACTCGCCCGACCTGCGGAAGCAACACGACCTTACGGCTGCAGTTCCGAATCCCAGTAGAGATAGTCGAGCCAGCTGTCGTGCAGGTAATTCGGCGGGAAGAGCCGACCGTTATTGTGCAGGTCCTGCACGGTCGGCTGATAGGGTTTCTGCGCCGGGAACATGCCGGCCTGTCTCGGCAGCTTGCTGCCCTTGCGCAGGTTGCAGGGCGAGCAGGCGGCCACGACATTCTCCCAGGTCGTCTCGCCGCCATGGGCGCGCGGGATGACATGGTCGAAGGTCAGGTCGTCATGGGCGCCGCAATACTGGCATTCGAACCGGTCGCGCAGGAAGACGTTGAACCGGGTGAAGGCGGGATTGCGGGACGGCTGCACATAGGTCTTGAGGCATACGACGCTCGGCAGCCGCATCGAGAAGCTCGGTGAGGACACACAGTGATCGTATTCCGCGATGATGTTCACACGGTCAAGGAAGACCGCCTTGATCGCGTCCTGCCAGGACCACAGCGACAAGGGGTAATAACTCAGCGGTCTATAGTCAGCGTTCAGCACGAGCGCCGGCAAGGACTGCGGGGAGACTGCAATCGTCAAGGAACCCTCCTGATCGATTCGGCATCTGCACCTGTATATTAGGCCGGTTGTTACAGGATTGTGAAGTCCAATAAATTCAGTGCATAAAGGCTAATCTATGGGAGGCGCCGATTAATCTATCGGCAGCGCGTCGCGGCGGGTTTTGACGGCGTAATAGGCCCAGAAAAGCCGGGCCGCCACCGAGCGCCAGGGCGCCCAAACCGCCGCCTGCCCGGCCAAAACCTTCGGCAAAGGCCGGGTTTCCTGCCCGAAGGCCATGCCGACCGCCGCCTGCAGCGCGACATCGCCGACCGGAAACACATCTGCGTGACCGCCGCAAAACATCAGATAGACCTCCGCCGTCCAGGGGCCGATTCCCTTGATCGACGTCAGTTCCGACAATGCTTTCTCCGGGCTTTCGGCGCTCAACGCATGCAAATCGATTCGGCCTTCGACGACGGCATCGGCAACGCGGCTCAAAGTATCCGCCTTGATTCGCGACAGGCCGAAGCCGCGCCAGGCATCCGGCTCCAGCCCGGCATAGGCCTCCGCCGTCACCCTACCGGTGCGCGCCGTCATCCGGCCCCAGATCGCATCCGCACTTGCCCGCGACACGACCTGCGACACGATGATATGCGCAAGCCCCTCGAAACCGGGCTCGCGCAGGCGCAGCGGCACCGCCCCCGCTTCCGACATAATCGGCCGCAGGCGCGGATCGAGCTCGACCAGCGCCGCCAGCCCTTCCCTGATATCGTCCTCATTGCGAATGATGTGCATGGCGTCTCATGGTCCCGGACAAAATTTCGTGGCAGAAGAAAGCATGATCGCGATTCCCCGTCAAAAGCCGAGATTCCGCTTCGCGCCGAGCCCGAACGGCGCGCTGCATCTCGGCCATGCGCTGTCGGCGATCCTCAACCACGACATAGCGAAGGCGGCCGGCGGCGATTTCCTGCTGCGCATCGAAGACATAGATCAGGCCCGCTGCACACCCGATTTCGAAGCGGGGATTTTTGCCGATCTTTCCTGGCTGGGATTGTCGTGGGAGGAGCCGGTGCGCCGGCAATCGGACCATGTCCCGGCCTATCAGCAGGCCCTGCAGGCGCTGATCGGACGCGGCCTCGTCTATCCCGCCTTTCTGACGCGCGGCGAGGTCAAGGCAAAGGTGGCCGCCGGTGAGGCCGAGGGCAGGCCCTGGCCGCGCGACCCGGACGGCACGGCCCTTTATCCGCCCGACGACCGCGAACGCAGTCCACGGGAGCGGCAGCGATTGCTTGACGCCGGCCTCAAGCATGCCTGGCGGCTCGACATGGAAAAAGCCATCGCCGAAATCGGCCAGCCGCTCTCTTGGCGCGAAAGCGGCGATGGCGAGACGGGCGACATTCCGGCCGATCCCGCCGCCTGGGGCGATGTCGTGCTGTCGCGTTCCGACGCGCCGTCGAGCTACCATCTCTCCGTGGTCGTCGATGACGCCACGCAGGGCATCACCCATGTCGTACGCGGCCTCGACCTCTTCCACGCCACGTCGATCCATCGCCTGCTGCAGACCCTGCTCGGCCTGCCCGAGCCGCTCTATCACCACCACCGGCTGATCCTCGGCGACGACGGCCGCAAGCTGTCGAAGAGCCTCGGCGACACCGGCATCGCCGAATGGCGCAGGCAAGGCCTGTCACCGATGCAGCTTCGCCGCCGCGTCGGCCTCTGATGGCGGCTTGTCGGCCTCCTGGCTGCCGGTCTGCGGGCTGTCGGTCTGCGGGCTGGCCGCCATCTTGCCGAACAGCAGGCGCCGCACCTTGAACTTCATCAGCGCCGCATTGATCTCCGCCCCCATGATGAAGATCACCGCCAGCATGTAGAGGAAGATCAGCACGATCATCACCGAAGCCAGACCGGCATAGGTGGCGGTGTAATTGGCGAAGGTCGAGAGATAATAGGCAAAGAGCACCGCCCCGATCGACCAGAAGATCAGGGTCAGCACCACGCCGGGAATGACGTCGAGCAGCCGCCGCCGTCCGGCCGCCAGCCACAGATGCAGGATCAGCAGCCCGGCGAGCAGCAGGAAGATGGTGCCGTAGATCCGCCAGCTGAAGACGATAGCAAGGATATCGGCAAGCCGCGGCAGCCATTGCCGCGTATAGTTCAGCGCCAGCGGCACGGCGACCAGCAGGATGCTCAGAATAGCGAAGATCAGCACCGCGATCAGCACATAACCGAGGCTGGCCAGGCGGTTGAAATACCATGGCCGCATATCGACCACCCGATAGGCGCGGTTGAGCGAGACACGCAGCGCCTCGACGCCGTTGGAGGCGAAATAGGCGGCCGCGAGCACGGAAATGGTCAGCAGCCCGCCGCGCGGAATGGTCAGCACCTGCACCACCTGGTCGGCGAGCGGCTTGGCGATCGCTTCCGGCCATGTATCGAAGATCAGATGCACGGCGGTGGAGGAAAACTGGCTGGCGCCGAGAAAGCTCGCCAGAGCCGTGCCGAAGATCAGAAAGGGGAAAACCGCCAGCAACGTCGAGAGCGCGACATGGCTCGCCATGGCGAAACCGTCATCCTCGACGAAGTGATACACCGCGTCGTAGACGACCTTGTAAAGCGCGCGCACGAATGTCGGCATTCCATCTCCGCTTGCTCCCGGTCCTCATCCACCGGTTGTCGATTGTATCGGGCTCCTGAATATGGGAAACGACTCCCACTTTGTACAGGAATCATTCCATGGCGGATCAACGCACCATCATCGTCACGGGCTGCTCTTCCGGCATCGGCGCCCATTGCGCCCGGGCGCTGAAAGCCGAAGGCTGGCGGGTTTTCGCGACCGTGCGCAGAGAGGCCGATCTCGCTTCTCTGACGGCGGACGGCATCGAAGCGTTCTTGATGGACTATACCCGCCCGGACACGATAGCGGCCCTGGTCGCGACGGTCAGCGAACGGACCGGTGGCCGCATCGATGCCCTGTTCAACAACGGCGCTTATGGCCAGCCGGGCGCGGTCGAGGATCTCTCCACGGATGTGCTGCGCGACCAGTTCGAGACGAATTTTTTCGGCTGGCACGAGCTGACGCGGCAGGTGATCCCGCTGATGCGCGCCCGCGGCCAGGGCCGCATCGTCAATTGCTCCTCCATTCTCGGCCTCGTCCCTTATCGCTTCCGGGGCGCCTATACGGCATCGAAATTCGCACTGGAGGGCCTGACGATCACGCTCAGGATGGAGCTGCAGGATAGCGGCATCCATGTCAGCCTGATCGAGCCCGGCCCGATCGCAACGCGCTTCACCGCCAACGCGCTCGCCAAGATCGAGGAACATATCGACCTCAAGAATTCAGCCCATGCCGTCGAATACCGGCGGCAACTGGCGCGACTGAATGGCACAGGCCCGGTCAACAAGCATAAATTGGGACCCGAAGCAGTCCATGACGTGTTAAAATCCGCCTTGAACGCCAGAAATCCGCGTCCGCACTATCTCGTGACCACCCCTGCGAAACAGGGCGTTCTTCTGAAAAGGCTGTTGCCGGCTAACCTTTTCTATCGTCTGATGCGCCGGCTGGATTGAAGACGAGGACGGAGGAGCCATGTCCACAGTTACCTATATCGCCGCCATCATCGTGATGGGCCTCGTCGTGCTCGTTCTCATTCGCGGTCTGTTCAACATGATGAAGGGCGACAACCCGAATCTCTCGAACCGGCTGATGCAGCTGCGCGTGCTGCTGCAGGCCATCGCCGTCATTCTGATCATGCTGACGCTGTGGCTGACCGGCGGCGGCCGGCCGGCCTGACGACGGGATCCAAATGGTCAAGCTCAACAAGATCTATACCAGGACAGGCGACGACGGTACCACCGGCCTCGTCTCCGGTCCGCGCCGGCTGAAGCACGATCTGCGCGTCGAGGCCTATGGCACCATCGACGAAACCAATTCCGCCATCGGCGTCGCCCGGCTGCATACATCCGACATGCCCGACCTCGATGCCATGCTGATGCGCATCCAGAACGACCTCTTCGATCTCGGCGCCGATCTCTCCGCGCCGGAAACCGATGAGCCGCTCCCTTACGAGCCGCTGCGCATCATTGCCAATCAGGTTGAGCGTATCGAACACGATATCGACACGCTCAACGCCGCTCTCCAGCCGCTGAATTCCTTCGTCCTGCCCGCCGGCAGCCCCGCCTCGGCGCATCTCCACCTCGCCCGCACCATCGCGCGCCGCGCCGAGCGGCTGATGGTGGCCCTGTCGCGCTTGGAGGGCGAGCGCGTCAGCCCGGCGGCATTGAAATATGTCAACCGCCTCTCGGACTTCCTGTTCGTCGCCGCGCGGCATGCCAATGATCGCGGAAGGGCGGATGTGCTCTGGGTTCCCGGCAAGAATCGCTGACGGCAAATTCCTCCGAGTAGGAGCGATCTGATTGACGTTAACGTAAACGTAATTTATACCCGTCTCGCAATTTGCCTGACTGCGACGGCGAAGCGTTGTAATTGGGAAAAAAACGCGTATCCATGTCGCCATTCGACAAATGGAGCGGCGCGGAACAGGCCATGTTCTAGGACGCAGTGTTGAGAGGTAGGAATTCCATGAAGATTCTGGTCCCGGTAAAGCGGGTTGTTGACTACAACGTTAAGATCCGCGTGAAGTCGGATGGGACGGGTGTGGAGCTTTCGAATGTGAAGATGTCGATGAACCCGTTCGACGAGATCTCGGTCGAGGAAGCGCTGCGGCTGAAGGAAGCCGGCAAGGCGGACGAGGTGGTGGTGGTATCGATCGGCCCGGCCAAGGCCGAGGAAACGCTGAGGACGGCGCTGGCCATGGGTGCCGACCGCGCCATCCTGGTCGAGACCGACGATCAAGTCGAGCCGCTGGCGGTTGCCAAGATCCTCAAGGGTGTGGCGGCTGCCGAACAGCCCGGCCTGATCATCGTCGGCAAGCAGGCGATCGACGACGACAGTAACCAGACCGGCCAGATGCTGGCCGCCCTGCTCGGCACGGCGCAGGCGACCTTCGCCTCGAAGATCGAGATCGGTGACGGCAAAGCTCAGGTGACGCGCGAGGTCGATGGCGGGTTGCAGACGATCGAAGTCAAGCTGCCGGCGGTGGTGACCACCGACCTGCGCCTCAACGAGCCGCGCTATGCCTCGCTGCCGAACATCATGAAGGCGAAGAAGAAGCCGCTCGACAAGAAGAGCCCGGCAGACTTCAGTGTCTCCACCGAGCCGCGCCTGAAGGTGCTGAAGACGGAAGAGCCCGGCGGCCGCAAGGCGGGCGTCAAGGTCAAGTCGGTTGCCGAGCTCATCGAAAAGCTCAAGACAGAAGCCGGCGTGCTCTGAGGATAGGAAAGGGAGAACTTCATCATGGCCATTCTTCTTCTGGCTGATCACGACAATGCCCACCTCTCCGACCAGACCGCCAAGGCGCTGACGGCCGCCGCAAAGATCGGCTCGGACATCCACGTCCTCGTCGCCGGTTCGGGCGCCAAGGCTGCGGCGGAAGCCGCCGCCAGGCTTGCCGGCGTCTCCAAGGTGCTGGTTGCCGAGGACGCCAGCCTTGCCAACAATCTCGCTGAACCGCTGGCGGCCCTCATCGTATCGCTCGCCGGTTCCTATGACGTGATCATCGGCGCTGCGACCTCGGTCGGCAAGAACGTGCTGCCGCGCGTCGCCGCCCTGCTCGACGTCGCCCAGGTCTCGGAAATCATCGAGGTGGTGTCGGCCGATACCTTCAAGCGGCCGATCTATGCCGGCAATGCCATCCAGACGGTACAGTCGACCGACGCCAAGAAGGTCATCACCGTGCGCACCGCCTCCTTCGCTTCCGCCTCCGAAGGCGGCTCGGCTTCGGTCGAGACGGTATCTGCGGCGGCCAATCCCGATCTTTCCACCTTCGTCGGCGATGCGCTGTCGACCTCGGACCGTCCGGAGCTGACCTCGGCCAAGATCATCATCTCCGGTGGCCGGGCACTCGGCTCGGCGGAGAAGTTCAAGGAGGTCATCCTTCCCGTCGCCGACAAGCTCGGGGCTGCCGTCGGTGCGAGCCGCGCGGCTGTCGATGCCGGCTATGCGCCGAACGACTGGCAGGTGGGGCAGACCGGCAAGGTGGTGGCGCCGCAGCTCTACATCGCCTGCGGCATTTCCGGGGCCATCCAGCATCTGGCCGGCATGAAGGACAGCAAGGTGATCGTCGCCATCAACAAGGACGAGGAAGCCCCGATCTTCCAGATCGCCGACTACGGCCTCGTCGCCGACCTCTTCGAGGCACTCCCAGAGCTCCAGAAGGCGCTGTGAGTCAAGCGATCCTCTTCTTTCGCAGTTGCGAAAGACTGGAAAATCGTACTTTATAGGGCTATCAATCTTGCCGGGCTAGAAATAGTCCGGCAAATTTATGACGAAAAGCATTTCGCGCCATCAAGAGCGCGCCGCCGGGGAGTTGGCAATGAGTTCGCTGAAGACGATCGGTGTTATCGGTGCCGGCCAGATGGGCTGCGGCATTGCCCATGTGTCGGCCTTGGCCGGCTACAAGGTGCATATCTACGATCTGTCGCAAGACCGCATCGAGAGCGGCCTTGCCACCATCAACGGCAACCTTGCCCGCCAGGTCTCCTCCGGCAAGATGACTGACGAGGAACGCAAGGCGGCGCTGTCGCTGATATCGGGCTCCGCCGATCTCAACGATCTTGCCCAGGTCGACCTCGCCATCGAGGCGGCGACCGAGGACGAAAGCGTCAAGCGCAAGATCTACGCCCAGGTCTGTCCAGTTCTGAAGCCCGAAGCGCTGCTCGCCACCAACACCTCGTCGCTGTCGATCACCCGGCTCGCCTCCGCGACCGACCGGCCGGAGCGCTTCATGGGTATCCACTTCATGAACCCGGTGCCGGTGATGAAGCTGGTCGAACTGGTGCGCGGCATCGCCACCGATGAATCGACCTTCGCCACCGCCAAGGACTATGTCAGCTCGCTGGAAAAGACGATTACCGTGGCCGAGGACTTCCCGGCCTTCATCGTCAACCGCATCCTGCTGCCGATGATCAACGAGGCGATCTACACGCTTTACGAAGGCGTCGGCACCGTCGATGCCATCGACACCGCCATGAAGCTCGGCGCCAACCATCCGATGGGCCCGCTGCAGCTCGCCGATTTCATCGGCCTCGACACCTGCCTGTCGATCATGCAGGTGCTGCATGACGGCCTCGCCGATTCGAAATATCGCCCCTGCCCGCTGCTGGTGAAATATGTCGAAGCCGGCTGGCTCGGCCGCAAGTCCGGCCGCGGCTTCTACGACTATCGCGGCGAAGTGCCGGTTCCGACGCGGTAAAATAACCCTCGCCCCAGCGGGGAGAGGGAAGAATATCAAATCCCCACCGCCGCCTTGATCAGCTTCTTCGCGTCCTCGCTATCCCAGGCCGCCGGGCCGTTCATGGCCGAGACCAGGCAGCCCTTGTCGTCGATCAAAAGCGTCACCGGCAGGCCAAAGGCCAGGCCCTGCTTCTTCAGCGTGTTGAAGACACCCATGGTGCCATCGCGATAATAGCCGAGCTTGTCGATACCGTAATCGGTACGGAACGCCTTCGGCTTTTCGTCGTCGCCGGTATCGATATTGACGGCGACCACCTCGAACTTGTCGTTGCCCATGCTCTTCTCCAGCGCGTTCAGAGCCGGCATCTCCTCGCGGCAGGGCACGCACCAGGTCGCCCAGACATTAAGCAGCAGCGTCTTGCCGGAGAAACTGCCGATCGACAGCGGCTGGCCGTCCGGCCCCTTGAAGGAAACGTCCCGCAGCGAGATCGGCGTCTGCGGCGGCGCCATGGCAGCAACCTGCCCCTTGGTGAACGGCGTCAGCGCCGCGGAGCGCTCCTTGGCCGCCTCGCACTGCCCGGCCGAGGCCGTTTCACCAATGCCATTGCCATACCCCGCTTCCTTCACGTATACCGCTGCCGCACCTGCGATGACCCCGGCGACGGCGGCGAGCAGAACGAGTTTCACGGATGGCAGAGCAAACGGCTTCTTCGCTGTCATTACATTCTCCAGGTAGGCATCTCATGGCTGACGGCACGGACACCAAATCCTCCAACCAGATGTGGGGCGGACGTTTCGCCTCCGGCCCCGCGGCGATCATGGAGGAGATAAATGCATCGATCGGTTTCGACAAGAAGCTGTTTGCGCAGGATATCCGCGGCTCCATCGCCCATGCGACCATGCTCGCCCATCAAGGCATCATTTCAGCCGAGGATAAAGACAAGATCGTTCACGGGCTGAACACGATCCTGTCAGAGATCGAGAGCGGCAATTTCGAGTTTTCCCGCAGCCTCGAAGATATCCATATGAATGTCGAGTCCCGGCTTGCGACCCTGATCGGCCCCGCGGCCGGACGGCTGCACACCGCCCGCTCGCGCAACGACCAGGTGGCGCTCGATTTCCGCCTCTGGGTCAAGGAAGAGCTGCAGAAATGCGAGCAGGCGCTGACCGGCCTGATCGCCGCCTTCCTCGACCGCGCCGAGGAACATGCCGACACCGTCATGCCCGGCTTCACCCACTTACAGACGGCGCAGCCGGTCACCTTCGGCCATCATTGCATGGCCTATGTCGAAATGTTCGGCCGCGATCGCTCGCGCGTGCGCCACGCCATCGAGCACATGGACGAATCGCCGATTGGCGCCGCCGCTCTTGCCGGCACCGGCTTCCCCATCGACCGCCACATGACCGCCAAGGCGCTCGGCTTCCGCGAGCCGACCCGCAATTCGATCGACACCGTCTCCGACCGTGACTTCGCCATCGAATTCCTGTCGATCGCCGCCATCGCCGGCATGCATCTGTCGCGGCTCGCCGAAGAGATCGTCATCTGGTCGACGCCGCAATTCGGCTTCGTGCGCCTGTCCGACGCCTTCTCCACCGGCTCCTCGATCATGCCGCAGAAGAAGAACCCGGATGCCGCTGAGCTGGTGCGCGCCAAGACCGGCCGCATCAACGGCTCGCTGGTGGCGCTCCTGACCATCATGAAGGGCCTGCCGCTCGCCTATTCCAAGGACATGCAGGAAGACAAGGAACAGGTCTTCGACGCCGCCGAAAGCCTGGAACTGGCGATTGCCGCCATGACCGGCATGGTGCGCGACATGACGATCAATACTGCCCGCATGAAGGCCGCCGCCGGCTCCGGCTATTCGACCGCGACCGACCTTGCCGACTGGCTGGTGCGCGAGGCGGGCCTGCCCTTCCGCGATGCCCATCACGTCACCGGCCGCGCCGTGGCGCTCGCCGAAAGCAAGTCCTGCGATCTCGCCGAACTGTCGCTGGAAGAGCTGCAGGCGATCAACCCCGCGATTACGGCCAAGATCTTCGACGTCCTGACCGTCGAGGCCTCGGTTGCCAGCCGTAAGAGCTTCGGCGGCACGGCACCGTCGGAAGTGCGCAAGCAGATCGCCTACTGGCGCGCCCGCAACTGAGTGGGCCGCCGGAAACCACAGTCACACAATCGGGGTGCACAAGCCGCGGAAACTTCGCTATGAAGGACTGCTTTCGCGTTAGCCGCCCAAGAGGATTTCGATGCAGATCAACATGCCGCACATCATCCGCCTGACCGTCGTTGTCTCGGTCATCGGCCTTGCCGTCGTCGGATGTGGCCGCAAGGGCGATCTCGATCCGCCGAGTGCGGCAGCGACCAAGGGCGGCGACGTCTCCAAGCCGACGAAACAGCCCGGCACCGAGGACAAGAAGTTCCTCCTCGATCCGCTTCTCTAAGCAGGCCCAGACCCGTGAACCATTTCCAGTACCGCGACGGCATTCTCTACGCCGAGGACGTTCCCGTTCCCGCAATCGCCAAGGCGGTCGGCACGCCCTTCTACGTCTATTCGACGGCGACGCTCGAACGGCACTACCGCGTCTTTTCCGAAGCCTTCAGCGATGTCGACGCCATGGTCTGCTACGCGATGAAGGCCAATTCCAACCAGGCGGTGCTGAAGACGCTCGGCCGGCTCGGTGCCGGTGTCGACGTCGTTTCCGTCGGCGAGCTGCGCCGCGCACTGGCTGCGGGCATTCCGGCGAACCGCATCATGTTCTCCGGCGTCGGCAAGACCGCCGGGGAGATGGACGTCGCGCTCGAAGCCGGCATCTACTGCTTCAACGTCGAATCCGAGCCGGAACTGGAAGTGCTGAACCAGCGCGCCGTCCGCGCCGGCAAGATCGCTCCCGTTTCCTTTCGCATCAATCCCGACGTCGATGCCCGCACCCACGCGAAGATCTCGACCGGCAAGAAGGAAAACAAGTTCGGCATTTCCTGGGAGCGCGCCCGCGCCGTCTATGCCCGCGCCGCCAGCCTGCCGGGTATCGACGCCACCGGCATCGACATGCATATCGGCAGCCAGATCACCGAACTGCAGCCCTTCGAGGACGCCTTCAAGCTGCTGCGCGAACTGGTCGAGACGCTGCGCGGCGACGGCCATGCCATCCATCACGTCGATATCGGCGGCGGCCTCGGCATCCCCTATCGCGACGACAATACGCCGCCGCCGCTGCCGGACGCTTATGCCCATATCGTCAAGGATCAGCTTCGCGGCCTGAACTGCAAGATCGTCACCGAGCCCGGCCGCCTGATCGTCGGCAATGCCGGCATCCTGGTGACGGAGGTCATCTATGTGAAGGACGGCGGCGACAAGAGCTTCATCATCGTCGACGGCGCCATGAACGACCTGATCCGCCCGACGCTCTACGAGGCCTATCACGAGATCCGCCCCGTCGAGATCACCGCCGCCAACGCACCGCGCATCAAGGCCGATATCGTCGGCCCGGTCTGCGAAACCGGCGACTATCTGGCGCTCGACCGCGAAATGGCCATGCCAAAGCCCGGCGATCTGCTTGCCGTCAGCTCCGGCGGCGCCTACGGCGCGGTCCAGGCCGGCACCTATAACAGCCGGCTTCTGGTGCCCGAAGTGCTGGTCAAGGGCAGCGATTTCCACGTCATCCGCCCGCGCCGGACCTATGAAGAGCTGATCGGCCTCGATTCGATCCCCGCTTGGCTCGACTGAAGCACTAAGGCGCCCTGGGCGGCGCAATCACGTTTCGGCGAGAACCGGTGAAAAAGTGGCCTTTCCCGCCGCTTGCCCTCGTCTTCGCCACAAAGAATGTTATCTTTCCCGAAAGGGCGTCTCGCCGGGCGCCATGATCGCGGGCGTGTGGGACGCCCCGACATCTCCAGCGAGCCAGCAGCCGTCAACATCAGATCGGGGAGAAAACCGGACCGATGACCAGCCCCAGCAACCCTAGAAAGGGCGCTTTCGCCAGCCGTCCGGCGCTGGCGCGGATGGTTGCGGTCAAACGTCTCTTCGCGCGGTTCGTGCTGGTCGTGGAGCAATTGCTGCCGCTATCGCTGCTGCCGCTGTCGATCCTGGCGCTTTTTCTCGCAACCGCGTGGTTCGGCCTCTTCCGTATAGCGCCGGACATGGTGCGCCTCGGCCTGCTTGCCGGCTTCGCCCTTGCCTTCGTCGCCGCATGCCTTGCCTTCCGCCGCCTGCATTGGCCCTCGGTCGCACAGGCCGACCGGATGCTGGAGGAGCGCAACGGCCTCCCGCACCAGCCCGTGACCGTGCAGGAAGAAGAACCGGCCTTCGACACGCCCTTCGCGCGGGCGCTATGGCGCGAGCACCAGACCCGTATGGCCGCGCGCATCGCCGCTCTCGATGCCGGCCTGCCCCGGCCCGATATCGCCCGCTACGATCGCTACGCGCTGCGCACCGTTCCGGCGCTCCTGCTGGTTACGGCTTTCAGCTTCTCCATGTCCAACAGCGGGGGATCGCTGAGCGATGCCTTCACCGCCCCGGCCATGATCTCGAACAGTCCCGATATACGCGTCGACGCCTGGGTGACGCCGCCCTACTACACCGGCGAAGCCCCGGTCTACCTCACCGGCAATACCGCCAATGGCGCCGACAGCATCAGCGTTCCACAATTCTCCGAGCTCACCGTGCGCGTCACCGGCGCGTCGAGAAACGAGAAAGTGCTGTTCCAGGCCGCCGGCAGCGACACGCCGACGGAAATCGACGAACAGGCCGCGGACGCCGGCAAGCAGGCGCCGGCCGGCGCGCCACCGGCTCCGCCTGTCGCCCAGCCGGCGGCCGATAGCGCCGCATCCGGAACCGGATCGGAGCCGATGATCGCCCGCACGCATGTGCTGAAGCTCGAAAAGGGCGGCGAGCTGAGCGTCAACGGCAAATCCTGGACCTTCCGGGTGATGACCGACAAGCCGCCGGAAATCACCTTCGACGGCATTCCGCATGCGGCGCCCAGCAACGCGCTCGAGATCGGCTTCAGGGTGAAGGACGACTACGGCATCGAGGAGGCTCACGCCGAGATCGTGCCCGTCGGAGCCGATCAGCAGGCCAAGCCGCTGTATGGCCTGCCGGAATACAGGCTGGAGATTTCGCGCCGCGACCGCCGCAACGGCAAGGGCCTCGCCAGCCACGACCTGACCCAGGACCCGCTTGCCGGCAAACGCGTGCGCATCACGCTCGTCGCCCGTGACGGCGCCGGCCAGACCGGCCGCAGCGCGCCCTATGAGATGATCCTGCCCTCACGCAATTTCAGCCAGCCGCTCGCCGCCGCCGTTGCCGAGGAGCGCCAGGTCTTCGCGCTCGATATCCGCAAGATGCCGGAGGCGATCGAGCTCAACAAATCGCTGACGATCCGCCCGGATGAAACCATCCCCGATCTCGGCGACTATCTGCTGATCAAATCGGCCTTGACACGCATGAAGCTCGCCAGCGGCGATGCCGCGCTGAAGGACACCGCCGATTATCTCTGGCAGATCGCGCTCGGCATGGAAGACGCGCAGCTCACCGACGCCGAGAAGGCGCTGCGCGACGCACAGCAGAAGCTCTCCGACGCCCTGCAGCGCAATGCCTCCGACGCCGAGATCAAGAAGCTGACGGACGAGCTGCGCAAGGCGATGAACGCCTATATGAAGGAGCTCGCCGAGCGCATGAGGAACATGCCGGCGCAGCCAAACCAGAAGTCGGCCAACATCTTGCGCCAGCAGGATCTGCAGCGGATGATGGACCAGATCGAAAATCTCGCTCGCTCCGGCAACCGCCAGGCGGCGCAGCAGATGCTGTCCGAGCTGCAGCAGATGATGAACAGTCTTCAGGCCGGTCGGCCGCAGCGCGGCGAGCAACAGCAGCAGGGCGAAGCCAACGACAAGATGCGCCAGCAGATGGACAAGCTCGGCCGCATCCTGCGCGACCAGCAGAAGCTGATGGAGCAGACCTTCAAGCTCGACCAGGCCATGCGCGACCGCATGCAGCGCGGCGATCCCAACGAGGACGGCGACGATGCGCTGAACCAGCCCATGCCGGGTCTGGACGACCTGCCGCAGCCGGACATGGGCCAGCGCAATCGGCAGCAAGGTCAAAATCAACAGGGCCAAGAGCAGCAGGGACAGAACCAGCAGGGCAAGCAGCAGGGCGACAACCCGACCGACGGCATGACCGCCGACCAGTTGCGCGATGCGCTGAAGCAATTGCGCCAGCAGCAGGACGAGCTCGGCAAGCAGCTCGGTCAGCTGCAGAAAGACCTGGGCTCGATGGGCATGAAGCCGAACCAGAATTACGGCAAGGCGCAGCAGGAAATGAATGGCGCCGCCGGCAATCTCGGCAAGGGCAATGGCGAGGCTGCGGTGCAGGGCCAGGGCCGCGCGCTGGAAGCCCTGCGCAAGGGCACGCGCGACATGATGAACCAGCTCATGGCCCAGATGCAGCAACAGCAGGGGCAAGGCCAGGGCCAGCAGCAAGGCATGAACGGCCAAGGCAACCAGAGCGGCCGCGATCCGCTCGGCCGCCGGCTCGACGGTCCTAACTGGTTCAACGATACCAACGAGAACAAGGTGCCGAACATCATCGATCCGCAGCGTGCCCGCGAAATCCTCGACGCCATCCGCGAACGGCTGGGCAACAACCCGACGCTGTCGGAAGAGCGGCGCTATCTGGAGCGGCTGCTCGATATGGGGCAGTAAGCCCCCGGCACGCCTCCGCCGATCCGGCCAGGGCTATCCGCATTAGGCCCTTCTCCCCTCGGGGAGAAGGGGTTGCGCCGCAACGGCCTCATCTCATATGCGATTCCCTACCGTCCAGCGGTGGGGTCTTCCTGTTATGGCCTGTCAGGCCGCCAGGGCGCGGGCGACCGCCTTGCGGATATCCGGCAGGGCGAAGGGCTTGGAGACGACATCGACGATCTTTTCCATCAGGTCGTCGGCGCGCTCACGCTGCTCGGCATAGCCGGTCATCAGCAGGATTTTCATGCCGGGGCAGGTCGAGGCCGCCTGATGCGCCAGCTCGATGCCGTCCATGACCGGCATACGGATATCGGAGAGCAGCAGGTCGTAGGCGCCCTGCTTCAGTTTTTCCAGACCTTCGGCGCCGTCGGCCGCCTCTTCGGTCTCGTGGCCGTCCAGGCGCAGGGCCCGGGCGACGAAGGTGCGAAGAGAATCCTCGTCTTCCGTGATCAGAATTTTTGCCATGGTCTATGCTCCGTGGTCCGTCATGTTCCGCGACCGAAATCACCAGAATTCCGTTTGCGATCGGTAAACGACGGCGGTGCGATGCAATCCCGTGGTTAACGCTTCGTCATCGCTGGAGCAAATTGGGACAGTGCGCCGGAGCGCTGCATTAACCGAGAACCGGCGCTTGTTTTCAGGCAGGAAACAAGCGCGCGGTGTGGCAATCAGGCCTCGGCATCGCCGGTGACGACACCGACGAAAGGCAGTTCACGGAACGCGTAGGCGACATCCATGCCATAGCCGACGACGAAATAATCGGGGCATTCGAAGCCGACATAATCGGCCTCCAGCTCCTCCTGGCGCTTGACGCTCTTGTCGAGCAGCACGGCCAGCGTGACGTTGCGCGCGCCACGCTCATAGAGCAGTTCCTTGGCGAAACGCAGGGTGCGGCCGGATTCGAGGATATCGTCGATCAGCAGTACGTCGCGGTCTTTGACGTCGCTGTCGATATCCTTGACGATACGCACGCCCTGGGAAACCGTGCCCGCGCCGTAGCTCGAAAGCGTGATGAATTCGACTTCCGGCGCCAGCCCCGTGTCATGCAGCGCGCGCAGCAGGTCGGCGGCGAAAATGAAAGACCCCTTGAGGACGGCGATGACGAGGAGATCCTTCGTCGGGCCGCTGGCGATCTGCTGCGCCATGGCCTTGTTGCGCTCGGCGATCTGCTCGGCGGTGAAAAGCGGCTCGATATTCTTCCCGCGTACGACAGGCATTGATGGGCATGCTCCATGGCTGTGCTGCGGCGCTTGTCCGCTGGTCAAGCCTTAGCCCGTAGCACAATCGCGGCGGCCGACACAGCCCCAAAAGCAATTCCAGGAAAAGTGCGCAGCGGTTTTCCGTCCGGAATTGCGTAAACGCAAAGAGATAGAACGGTTCCGCGATTCCATGAAACGCGGAACCGTTCTATGGCATGAAGGAAAGGCGAATATCCGGCGTTTTTCCACCGGGATGCTGCAATCGCGTGGAAAAACCGCGGCTTTCATGTGGGCCGATACGGTCGACCGGCGGGTCCACCACGATGCTCGCCAACAGCTGCTCGCCGGAGACGAGATCGGCACGCACGAGCGGCACGGAGAGCGTGGCACCGGTCTGGTTCTCGATGATCCCGTTAAGGGTGAGCACCCGAAGGCCGTTTTCGTCGCGTGGCGTCAGCGTCACATGCGAAAATTGCAGAGGCTCGGAGGCCGATGGCGCCGGCGTGGCGGACAGTCCGGAAAAACCGCCGGCAAGCCCGAAAACCAGCACGGCAAGGGCGGCGATCAGAGCCACGAAACTGCGCCGCGATGCCTGCTGCAGCCAGATCTCGATAAAGCGCAAACCGGCGATGGCAGAAACAAGCGCACCGCCCCTGACCCGCCGGGGCGGCAACGCCTCGTCAAAACCTCTGCCTCGAAAACCCGCGTCGCGCGCAGCTTTGTCACGAAAATCCTTACCATGACCGCGGCCGGGAATAACGGTCACGAATTCGGCATCGACGATATCGGCTGCCCGTTCGGTGCGATGCGGCGGCCGGGCACGCGATCCGCGCTCGGGCGGTATGAGGTCGTAGACCAGCCCCGCCTGCTGCCGATGGTGGCGAAAAGCGCCCATGGCGACCTCCCTTTCCGGTGATCCACATGGTTTCCACGCCCACCTGAATTCTGGGCATTGAAACGAATCCTGCCCAGTCGTAAATTTTAATGGTTAATGCTTCGCAAAGATCGCCATGAATGGGGCGCCTTTCCAGAAAAATTTACCGTCTGTTAACGCTGTTGGTTAACAAGTCGCCTGATTGAACACCCGCGAGACTGGACTGCCCGTTGATTCACTTTGAGAACGTCGGTTTGCGCTATGGCATGGGTCCGGAAATCCTCCGCGACCTGACCTTCGACATTCCGAGAAAATCGTTCCAGTTCCTGACGGGCCCCTCCGGCGCCGGCAAGACCACGCTGCTGCGGCTGCTCTTCATGTCGCTGCAGCCGACGCGCGGGCTGATCCGCATGTTCGACCGCGAGGTTTCCTCGATCCCGCGCAATGAACTGCCGATGCTGCGCCGCCGCGTCGGCATCGTCTTTCAGGATTTCCGCCTGCTCGACCATCTGACCACCTACGAGAACGTCGCTCTGCCGCTGCGCGTGCGCGGCAAGGACGAGAGCTCCTACCGCACCGACGTGCTGGAACTGCTGAAGTGGGTCGGTCTCGGCGAGCGCATCAATGTGCTGCCGCCGGTGCTGTCGGGCGGCGAGAAGCAGCGCGCCGCCATCGCCCGCGCCCTGATCGACCGCCCGGAAATCCTGCTTGCCGACGAGCCGACGGGCAATGTCGATCCGCCGATGGCGCGCCGCCTGCTCAACCTCTTCCTCGAGCTCAATCGCCTGGGCACAGCCGTCGTCATCGCCACGCACGACCTTGCCCTGATGGACCAGATCGAGGCGCGGCGCATGATTCTGTCGGGAGGGCATCTCGATATCTATGACTGAGCCAGCCCCCCGCCGAAGCGCTGCCAACGGCAGAGCCGCCGGCAACACCCAGAGACCCGCCGCGACGCCGCCGGAAAAGAGGCGGCCGGAGATGCGCGTGCGCCCGACCGGGCCGATCGTGCCCTCCTCCAATATCCAGGGCAATGCGCTGATCGTCGTCATCGCCATCATGGCCTTCCTCGCCTGCCTGACGCTCGGCGCCGTCAGCATGGTCCGCTCGACGGCGGCAAGCTGGGAAAGCCAGATTTCCCGCGAAATCACCATCCAGATCAAGCCGGACGACAATCTCGACATGGACAAGGCGCTCGCCAGTGCCCGCGACATCGCGCTTGGCTTCGTCGGCACCAAGAGCGGCCAGATCGTCGACGAGGCGGCGACCGCCCGCCTGCTCGAACCATGGCTCGGCTCCGGCCTCGACCTCAAGGAACTGCCCGTCCCGCGCCTGGTGATCATCACCATTGATGAAACCCATCCGCCCGATTTCGAGGCGATGCGCGGTCTCCTGAAGAGCGAGATACCGCAGGCGACGCTGGACGATCATCGCACCTGGGTCGACCGGCTGGTCTCCATGGCGCACACCACCGTCCTCATCGGCACCGGCGTCCTGCTGCTGGTCTTCACCGCCATGGTGCTGACGGTCGTCTTCGCCACGCGGGGCGCGCTTTCGGGCAACCGCCATATCGTCGAGGTGCTGCATTTCGTCGGCGCCGACAGCACCTTCGTCGCCACCGAATTCCAGAAGCATTTCCTCAAGATCAGCCTGAAGGGCTCGGCCGCCGGCAGCGCGCTCGCCGCCCTGTTCTTCGCCATCGCCGGCCTTCTGCAACGCAGCACGATCGCCACGCCGCAGACCGACCAGGCAACGGCTCTCTTCGGCACGTTTTCGGTCGGCACCCTCGGCTATCTCGGCATTCTCGCGACCATGATCATCATCGCGCTGCTCACCACGGCGACCGCGCGCTTCACCGTCATGCGCACCATCGACGAGATCGATCTGGTCCGCTCCGACCCCGGAAGAACCGAAAATGCACAGGGCTGACGGTTTGCTAACCAATTTTTATGGTCCGATGGCCCGTTCCTTGCCGCATTTCGCGTATAATGACGAATCATGAGCATGGACCTGACGACTCGCAAGGCTGTGAGTACGCAAACGTTGTGGGAGCGCTTCCACCGCGACAGGCCAGTGCGGCGCAGTTTTTTCCGACGCTTTCTGCGCTGGGGCGGCTTCGCCTTCATCTTTCTGGTCGCCATCGTTTTCGGCGGCTTCCTGCATTTTGCTGATTCGATCACCACGCTCCGGCCGCCGCTGGAGCCGAAGGCGGATGCCATCGTCGTCCTGACCGGCGGCTATCAGCGCATCGACCAGGCCGTGGAACTGCTGCGCTCCGGCGCCGGCAACCGGCTGCTGATCTCCGGCGTCCATCCGACGACCACGCCGTCGCAGATCCGCAAACTGACGCAGAGCCCCATCAATCTCTTCAATTGCTGCGTCGATGTCGGCTATGACGCCCTCGACACCATCGGCAATGCGCGCGAGGCGGCAAAATGGATTCATGCCAGGGGCTACAAGAGCATCCTGGTCGTGACCAACAACTACCATATGCCGCGCAGCCTGGCGGAACTGAAATATGTGGACCCGGCCACGGATTTCATCCCCTATCCGGTGGTCAATTCCGATCTCAAGACCAAGAACTGGTTCACCGACCCCAATGCGCTGCGCACCATGGTCTCCGAATATGCCAAGGTCCTGCTCGCCGGCGCCCGCAATCTCACCGGCCTCGGGCGCCCGCTCGGCCTGCGGTCGCGCGGCCCAGGCGACGACGACTGAGAGATCCGGACACCGTCGCGGCGACTTTTTATTGACAGCGTAATCGTGTAGGCAAAGCTTCGGATACCGGCGCGAGCCGGCATATTGGGAAAGCCTTGATGATCACGCTGCGTTCGATCCTGTTCAATATCGTCTTCTATGCCAATCTGATCATCCGGATGATCGTGCTCACGCCGATCTACTTCCTGATGCCGCGCAAGGCCGCCTATGCGATCCCCAAGGCCTGGGCGAGATCCAGCACCTGGCTGATGGAAAAGATCGTCGGCACGACATATGAGATCGAGGGCCTGGAGAACATTCCCAAGGGCAGCTACATCTTCGCGCCGAAGCACCAGTCCTTCTGGGATACGTTCGCGCTGCTGCCCTATCTCGACGATCCGGTCTACATCCTGAAGCGCGAGCTGATGTGGATTCCGCTGTTCGGCTGGTATGCGAAGAAGCAGCGCATGATCCCGGTCGACCGCAGCGCCCGCGGCAAGGTGATGTTCGATGTCCTGAAGCGGACGCGCGAGGAGCTTTCCACCGGCCGGCAGCTGATCATCTATCCGGAGGGAACCCGCCGGCCGCCGGGCGCCGAGCCGGTCTACAAATACGGCATCGCCCGCATGTATCGCGATCTCGACATTCCGGTGGTCGCCGTCGCCATGCACCCCGGCCTGTTCTGGCCGCGGCGCACCTTCCGCAAATATCCCGGCCACTTCAAGGTGCGCATCCTGCCGCCGATCCAGCCGGGCATGGACCCCGACGCCTTCTTCGAAAAGCTTGTCCACGACACGGAAAAGGCCAGCGACGACCTGCTCGTGGAAACCATCGCCAGCAACCCGCATCTGCCCATACCGCCGACGGCGGCGCGGCGGCTGGCCGAGATCGACAAGGCCAAGATGGCGGCCGCAGCGGGTTAGGCTGAACGCCTTCCAGCGGAGAGATGGCGGCTCAGGACGCCTCCCGCATCCGCTCGACCTCGCCGGCGACCTGCTCCAGCCACTGGTCGCGAATGCGCATCTCGCGCAGATGCGCCAGCGTGTTGAAGACATAGGCGTCGTTCGGACCGGATTGGCCCTCCGCCGACTCGACGATCTGCGCGGCCCCGACGGGATCGAGCGTCCCGGCATATTGCCGGTGGTCGCGGTCGACGACATAGGCAACCGCAACCACCCGCCGCCCATCGGCAAGCCGGATCGGCAGCGTCTTTTCCAGATAGACGTTGGTGACGAGTTCACGCTCGCGCAGATAGGTCAGCGCCTCGGCCCATTCGCCGGACGCCACACGAAAGGCCATGCCACGGCAGGAACCGCCGCGGTCGAGACCGAGCACCAGTCCGGGGCTTGCCTCGGTGCCGCGATGGACCCAGGAATAGACGCACAGCGAGCGGCGATAGCCGAAAATCAGCGCTTCTGATTTTTCGACGTAACCAAACCCCGGATTCCACATGAGCGATCCGTAGCCAAACACCCAAAATTCGTCCATATCCCACGCCAAATCAGTGTGATTACATTCGTCCAACCATTGGAGAACAACATGGCAGCGTCAAGCCAAAGCGTCGCATCCGGCAAAGGCAAACGCTTATGGCTCGTCGGACTGGGATTGCTGGCGATCCTTGCCGGGCTCTATGCCGGCGGCTGGTACTATGCGACATCCGTGGTGAAGACGACCGTCCTGAAGGCGCTCGGCCAGCAGAACAATGCCGGCATCTCCGGCGAATGCGGCGACATGGCCTTCAGCGGCTTTCCCTTCGCCATCGGCCTCTCCTGCGCCAAGGTGACCGTCGATAACCAGACCAGAGGCATTTCCACGACCTTCAGCAGCCTGCAGGCCTCCGCGCCGGTCTACCAGCCGAATCACATCGGCTGGAAACTGCAATCGCCGGCAGAATTGCACACCACCCAGGGTCTGACCGTCTCGGCCGCATGGACCGACCTGCAATCGAACCTCGTCGCCAAGGGCCGCGGGGTGGAACAGAGCCAGACCGTCATCGACGGCCTGAAGGCCAATATCGTCTCCTCCGTCACGGGCCAAGGCGCCGATGTCACAGCCGATCACACGGAGCTGCATGCGCGCCAGAACGGCAACGACCTCGAACTCGCCCTCGGCATCGAGAACGCCACCGCCGTCATCAAGGATTTCCCCCAGGCGCTGCCTTCGGCCTCGACAAGCGCCAATATCACGCTGACCGACAAGGCAGGCCTGCTCGACGGCAGCGACAGGAACGGCATGCGCGGCGCTGCCGGCACGCTGCATCAGGCCGTCATCGATATCGGCGACGGTCGCGTCATGACGCTCTCCGGCCCCTTCAACTTCGATGATGAGGGGTTCCTTTCCGGCCAGTTCAAGCTGGAGATCAACCAGATCGAACCCTGGGGCGACAGCCTGACCGCCACGCTCCCCGCCGCCAAGAACATCATTAAGACAGCGACGAAGATGCTGAAGGCGCTCGCAAATGGCGGCAGCAAGGTTTCAGTCGACCTGACGGCCGACCGCGGCCGCCTCTCCCTCAGCGGCTTCATCCCGCTCGGAAAGATTCCGCCGATTTGATCGCTCTCTGTTCAATTGGGCGACACCTTGAAGAGACCTGTTAAAAGCACTATTTAAAGTGCCATTAAGGGAACCTTCGAGGGTACGATGACAAATGTAATTCTCGCCGAAGTCACCGCCAGCGTCTCGGAACTGAAAAAGAACCCGATGGGAACCGTGGCGGCCGGCGAAGGCGCGACGGTTGCCATCCTCAACAGGAATGCACCCGCCTTCTATTGCGTTCCGGCCCGCCTCTATGAAGCCATGCTGGAGCGTCTCGAGGATATGGAACTCAACGCCATCGCCGACGCGCGGGCGGGCGAGCCAGTCGTCAAGGTCAAGCTGGATGACCTATGAACTCGGCTTTCTGGATGCCGCTCTGAAGGAATGGCGCAAGCTCGACGCCAATACGCGCGAGCAGTTCAAAAAGAAGCTTGCCGAACGCTGCGAAAACCCGCGTGTGCCATCCGCCAAGCTTTTCGGAAGCAAGGATCGATACAAGATAAAATTGCGCGGCGTCGGCTATCGCCTTGTCTATGAGGTTCGCGACGAGCAACTCGTGGTCATCGTGGTGGCCGTCGGCAAGAGAGAGCGCAACCAGGTCTACAAGCTCGCAGACAGCCGCTGAAAACGATCCCATCCCGGATGCTCGCCGATTGGAGGCTCATCACCTTCTCCCCGAGGGGAGAATGGAAAAGAACCGCTACTCCTGCACATCCAGCGCGTGACGACCGAAATCCGGCGTATCGACATCCTGGCCGGCCTCGACGATCGAGCGGCGGATGGCGCGGGTGCGGCTGAAGAGTTCGAATATCTTGTCGCCCTCGCCCCAGCGGATCGCCCGCTGCAGGGAGGCGAGGTCTTCGGAGAAGCGGGCCAGCATTTCCAGAATGGCATCGCGATTGTGCAGGCAGACGTCGCGCCACATGGTCGGGTCGGATGCGGCAAGGCGGGTGAAATCGCGGAAGCCGGAAGCGGAATATTTGATCACTTCCGACTCGGTCACCGTCTCCAGGTCGTCGGCCGTGCCGACGATGTTGTAGGCGATCAGGTGCGGCAGATGCGAGACGATCGCCAGCACCTTGTCGTGATGCTCCGGATCCATCTCGTCGACGCGCGAGCCGAGCGCCTCCCAGAAATCGCGAAGCCTCTTGATCGCCGCTTCGTCGGTGCCGGGGACCGGCGTGAAGATGCACCAGCGCCCCTTGAACAGTCCGGCAAAGCCGGCATCCGGTCCGGATTTTTCGGTGCCCGCCAGCGGGTGGCCGGGGATGAAATGCACATTTGCGGGCATATGCGGCTGCATCTGCGCGATGACGGAAGCCTTGGTGGAGCCGACATCGGTGACGATGGCGCCGGGCTTCAGATGGGCGGCGATGTCCTTGGCGACGCTTTCCGACGCTCCCACAGGCACGGAGACGATGACGAGATCGGCATCCTTGACCGCCTCGGCCGAGGACGGCGTGTAGCGGTCGCCGAGCTTCAGCTCCTCGGCGCGCTTCAGCGTCTCAGCGCTGCGCGTCGAGATCACCACCTCCCCGGCAAGGCCAAGGCGCTTGATGTCGTGGGCGATCGAGGAGCCGATCAGGCCGATGCCGATCAGTGCGATCCGGTTGAATTGAATGCTGCTCATGCCTTGCGACCCATAAATTCCGTCAGGGTATCGATGACGCCCAGATTGGCCTCTTCCGTGCCGATGCTGATGCGCAGCGAATTCGGGAAGCCGTAAGCCCGCACCGCGCGCACGATATAGCCGCGACTGGTCAGGAAATCGTCGGCCTCGGCGGCACGCTTGCCGTCGACATCGGGGAAGTGGACGAGAACAAAATTCGCGACGGATGGGGTGACCTTGAGGCCGATCGCCTCCAGCGCCGCAGTCACCTTGTCGATCCAAAGCTGGTTAAAGGCGACGGCTTTCTCGGTGAAGGCCTGGTCACGAATGGCGGCGGCACCTGCGGCGATGGCGGCGCTGTTCATATTGAACGGGCTGCGTACGCGGTTCAGCGCATCGATGACGTCGAGCGGGCCGTACATCCAGCCGACGCGCAGCGCCGCAAGGCCATAGACCTTGGAGAAGGTGCGGGTCATGACGACATTCGGGTTCGCCGATACCAGCTCGAGACCGGCTTCATAGTCGTTGCGGCGCACATATTCGGCATAGGCGGCATCGAGCACGAGCACGACATGCTTCGGCAAGCTCGCCTGCAGACGGCGGATTTCGCTGACCGGGACATAGGTGCCGGTCGGATTGCCCGGATTGGCGATGAAGACCATCTTGGTCTTACCGGTGACGGCGGCGAGGATCGCGTCGACGTCGACGGTGCAATCCTTCTCCTTCACCGTAACCGGGGTCGCGCCCGCGGCCATGATCTGGATCTTGTAGACGAGGAAACCATGTTCCGTGATGACGGCCTCGTCGCCGGCGCCGAGATAGACATGGCAAAGCAGGCCGAGCAGCTCGTCGGAGCCGTTGCCGCACAGGATATTGGCCGGATTGAGCCCGTGAACGTCGGCGATCGCCTGGCGCAATTCCTTGGCCTGGCCGTCGGGATACCGCTCCAGATGCGCGGCCGCCTCCCGGCAGGCTTCGATGGCCTTGGGGCTCGCGCCGAGCGGCGTCTCGTTCGAGGAGAGCTTGAACACCCGCGCAACGCCCGGCGCATGTTCCTTGCCCGGCACATAGGCGGCGATATCGAGAATGCCGGGGCGCGGGACAGGCTTGCTCATTTCCATGCTCATGGGATCGACCTTGGGAAGGGCCGGATATGTCCGGCTTTAAACACCCCGTCGCATTAAAGCGGATTGACAAATTTGTCGAGTGTTCGCGCGGCAGGCCAGAGCGTTACGCGCCGTCGCGCGTCGTCGGTATGCCGCGCGGCGCCAGCACGGGAACGAAGACGCGGCGCGAGGCACGCACGGCCACCGGCAAGCCCTGATAGAGCCGCTTCTGCGCCTCGACCACGATGACCCCAGAAAAGGCCGGCCAGAGCGTGCGCCCGACCCGCTCGAAGGCGCGCCGGAGGCTCAGGACCGTGCGCAGCTTCGAGGGCGGAAAGAACAGCGCCTCAGCAGAAGCGCCCGGTGTGAAATTCGTCTCGCGCAGCAGCGAAGTGAGCTGGCCGCGCGAATAGGGCCGGCCCGAGCCGAAGGGCGTATGCTCCATGCGCGCCCACACACCCCTGCGGTTCGGCACGACGATGACGAGCCGCCCGCCGGGCGCCAGCACCCGCCAGAGCTCCTTCAGGGTCTCGCGCGGGCTCTCGGCGAATTCCAGCGAATGCACCATCAGCACGCGGTCGATGGAGCTGTCGGGCAGCGGCAACTCCTCGTCGAAGACCAGCGCCGTCGACGATGCCGAGCCCATCGGCCAGTTCACGGCCCCCTGCCCGGCCGGCATGAAGGCGAAGGTGCGCTCGGTGTCGGCGCGGAAGCGGTCGAGATAGGGAACGGCATAGCCGAGGCCGACGAGACGTTCCTCGGGCAGGCGCGCCCAGATCGAGGACAGCGCCATGGCAATAGATTGCTCCGCCAAGCGACCGAGCTCGGAATGGTAGAATTGGCGGAGATCGACGATATCGGCGTGCATCGCGGTAAATGTTATCAGCCGCCCGTTGGACTTCAAGGCCGAACCGCCTACATTCCGAATCAACCCCCACGAACGAGAACGAGTTAGACCATGAAACCTTTGGAATTAGAGGTATTTCTCTGCCGCTCCGACAATTTCGGCGTTCTGGTGCATGACCCCGAAACCGGCTATACAGCCTCGATCGACGCGCCCGAAGCCGGCCCCATTCTGGCGGCCGCCAAGCGCCGGGGCTGGACGATCACCCATATCTTCACCACCCATCATCATACCGACCATGTCGAGGCCAATCTGGCGCTGAAGGAGCAATTCGGCTGCGAGATCATCGGCCCGGTCAACGAGGCCGTCGCCATTCCCGGCCTCGATCGCGCCGTCGGCGATGGCGATAGCTTCGAGTTCGGCAACCACACCGTCAACGTCATCGAGACGCCGGGCCATACCGCCGGCCATATCTGCTATCATTTCGTCGACGACAAGCTGCTGTTTGCCGCCGACACCCTCTTTGCCCTGGGTTGCGGCCGGCTGTTCGAACGCCCGGCGACGGACATGTGGGCTTCGCTTCAGAAGCTGGCCGTGCTGCCGGACGAGACGGCGATCTATTTCGGTCACGAATATACGCTTTCCAACGCTCGCTTCGCCGTCACCATCGATCCGGACAACGAGCGCCTGAAAAGCCGCGCCGCCGATATCGAGGCGCTGCGGGCCGCGGGCAAGTTCACCATCCCGACGACGCTGGCCCTGGAGAAGGAAACCAACCCCTTCCTGCGCGCCGGCGACCCGTCGATCCGCCGTCATCTGCTGATGGAGAGCCGCAGCAACGAAGAGGTCTTCGCCGAAATCCGCAAGCGCAAGGACAATTTCTGATGCGGCCGATTCTGATGCAGCCGGACGAGATCATCGCGGCGCTGTCGATGCAGCCGCATCCGGAAGGCGGCTGGTATGTCCAGACCTTCCGAGACGACCACGGCGGCGCACGCGGCCATTCCACGGCGATCTACTACCTGCTGCAGGCCGGCGAGCGCTCGCATTGGCATCGGGTGCGCGACGCCGCCGAGGTCTGGCATTACTATGCCGGCGCACCGCTCGCCCTGCATCGCTCGGCCGACGGCAGGGAGAGCGAGACCCTCGTGCTCGGCATCGATCTTTCCAAAGGCGAACGCCCGCAGGCGATCGTTCCCGCCGATTGGTGGCAATCCGCCGAGAGCCTCGGCGCCTTCACCCTGGTCGGCTGCACGGTCGCGCCGGGCTTCGAATTCTCCAGTTTCGAAATGGCACCTCCGGACTGGGAGCCTGGGGTGTCGTGAGCATGCGGGATGCGCAAATATGATGCCGTCCTGAAACTGCTCCGTGCGCCATTATCGGCGCACGGGGAGATCGATATTGAATTGTTTTGGAGGAGATTTTGCCGTGCGTTTGCTTTTTCCATTACTCGTCGTGGCGGGTTGCGCCATGAGCCTTCCCGCCGCCGCCCTCGACGCTCCGGCCTCGCCGCCGGCCGACCGACCGCTGAAGGACTTCGTCACCTCCGTCGAAAAGGACGGCTCGATCACCTTCCGCCTGTTTGCACCGGCCGCCAAAGCCGTCTCGGTCGTCCTCGGCTCGCGCGAGCCGCTCACCCTGCAACGCAGCGACGACGGCGTCTGGAGCGCCAGGAGCGAGCCTCTGAAGCCCAATCTCTATGAATATTATTTCAACATAGACGGCTTCCGCAGCATCGATACCGGCACCAATGCGCCGAAGCCGCAAAGGCAGGTCAATACCAGCCTCATTCTGGTCCCCGGCGGTATCCTCGATATCCGCAACGTACCGCATGGCGACCTCAGGCTGGTGACGCTGCATTCCAAGGCGCTCAATTCCGAGCGGCAGATGTATGTCTATACCCCGCCGGGCTATACCGACGCCTCGAAGCCACTGCCCGTCGTCTATCTCTATCACGGCTTCGGCGATACGGTCGGCTCCTGGGTGGAACAGGGCCGTGCGCCGCAGATCCTCGACAATCTTCTGGCGGAAAAGAAGATCGAGCCGATGATCGTCGTCATACCGGATACGGAAACCGACATACCGGAAGCGATCCCGGAAAACGTTCCCGGCGCCGACCGCCGCAAGACCTTCTATCCGGTCAATGCCGATGCCGCCGATCGGGAGCTGACCCAGGATCTCATCCCCTATATGAAGAAGCACTATCGGGTGCGCGACAATGCCGACGGCCGCGCCGTCGTCGGCCTGTCGCAGGGCGGCTACCAGGCACTCGTCTCCGGCCTCTCGCATCTCGGCACCTTCGGCTGGGTCGCGACCTTCAGCGGCGTCTCCACGACCACCGTGCCGAACAAGGCGGTCGACGACGCGCTCAACAATCCCGAAAAGATCAACAAGGCGCTGCGCGGCTTCACCGTGACCGTCGGCAGCAAGGATCAGGTTACCGGCAAGGACATTGCCGGGCTCAAGGCGATCCTGGACGACAAGAAGATCGCCCACGATTACCATGAATATCCCGACCTCCAGCATGAAATGGATGTCTGGCGGCCGTCGCTCATCGCCTTCCTGGAGAAGGTCTTCAAGAAATAGCGGATAAGGCAAAACCGGCGGCTGGACGAAAATTCCCGCCGCCGGAAATCCGTTACGCCTCGCTTAGAGCATTTCCGCTTTTCTTCGAATCGCGAAAACGCTCTATCTTTTTATTGTTACGCAATTCCGGACGAAAAACCGCGACGCACTTTTCCTGGAATTGCTCTAGCTGCCGTATTTCACGGCGGTAATCGTCACCGTCCCATATTGCGTGGGAATACGGACATAGACGGGGGCGTAGACATTCATGGCATCGGCCTTGGCAAACCAGATCTCCATGGCATCGCTCTTGGCGAGATAGAGATAGTCCTTGCGCGTCCCCTTATAGCCGCTCTTCGGCGTGAAGCGGACGCCGCAGGCGATCGTCTTGCCCTTGAAGCCATCCGTCGAGAAGGGATGCGATCCCTTGGGCGACAGCTTCAGATCCATCCGCATCTCGCCGTCGAAGACGGGCAGCGTCTGATTGCAGAGATTGAGATCCGGCGTGATCGGAAAGATCATGCCGGCAATCGGGTCGAGCACCGAGCGCAGGTCCCCCTGCCCCAGCGGAATCCAGCTATCCGGCCGCTTCGGCTCCGGCGTGATGCTGTTCGAGGTCACGCTGCCATTGGCATAGGCGACGTCATAGGTGCGCTCCCGTTTGCCGCTCTTGTAATAGAGCGTGTAATGGGTCGCCTGCAGCCGGTTGTCGCCGACAGTGCCGGTCACGTCGGTTCTGGCATTGATCGAGGTGACGAGATCGGCCAGGCCCGCCGAAGTGATATCGCCGCGGATCGTGAACTGTTTGTCCTTGACCTCGGTCTTGAAATCCGCCCTGGCGATCGGAAGCCCGGCGAGTGCTACGCGATATTGCGTTTCATGCCGCAGCACGTCCGCCGATGCCGCAAGCGGTATCGATGCCGCCAGGGCCGAAATGAAAAGCAACTTGCGAATATGAACCATGACCGAAGCCTTCAACAGGGAGCAAGCAGGATATATAGGTGCTTTGGGCGCTTGCCGCGACTGTCAGAAAATAGCAGCTTTTTGACGGAATTGCGGGAAAGCTCAAGGTTTGGCTTGACGCGGGCGACTGCTCTGACTATAGAACCGCAACTTTCCAATTATGGCCTGTTGGATTGCTCGCCGGGTTTTGCCCGGGATGACTATTCGATGGCCGAGAAAAACAAAAGTAGGTGTACCATGTCCCGCATGTGCGAATTGACCGGCAAGGCCGTCCTCGTGGGCAACAATGTCAGCCACGCCAACAACAAGACCAAGCGTCGGTTCCTGCCGAACCTCTGCCAGGTCACGCTGATCTCCGACGTTCTCGGCCAGCGCTATCGTCTGCGCGTTTCCGCTGCAGCGCTGCGCTCGGTTGAACATCGCGGCGGTCTGGACGCTTTCCTCCTGAAGGCAAGCGAAAACGAACTCAGCATGCGCGCCCGCCTGCTGCGTCGCCAGATCGTCAAGAAGTCCGCTGAAGCCGCAGTCGCTGCCTAAGCTTCATCGCTTCGCGATAGCATACGGATCAAGAGGCTTGCACGGATAATCTCCGGACAAGCCTTTTTCCATGTCCGGCCCTGTTTTCAACTGGTGGCATCACCCAGGATAAAAAAATGCTGAAGACGCGCTATACCCTGATCTATGTCCTCCTGATGACGCTCGTCGTCGTCGCCTCGAACGTCCTCGTGCAGTATCCGCTGCAGGCGACGCTCGCCGGCATCAATCTTGCCGATATCCTGACCTGGGGCGCCTTCACCTATCCGGTCGCCTTCCTGATCACCGACCTCACCAATCGTCAGTTCGGGCCGCAAGCCGCGCGCAAGGTGGTCTTCGCCGGCTTCGTCGTCGGCGTGGCGCTGTCCTTCGTCACCGCGCAGCCGCGCATCGCGATCGCCTCCGGCTCGGCCTATCTCGCCGGCCAGCTTCTCGACATCTCGGTCTTCAACCGCCTGCGCCGCATGGCCTGGTGGCGCGCGCCGCTCTTCGGCTCGCTGATCGGCTCGATGCTGGACACGCTGATCTTCTTCTCCTTCGCCTTCGCGCCCTTCTTCGTCTTCTTCGGGCCGAACGATCCCTTCGCGATCGAATCGGCACCGATCCTCGGCGTCCTGTCGACCGCCGCTCCGCGCTGGATCTCCTGGGCCATCGGCGATTTCACGGTGAAGATGACCGTCGGCCTCGTCATGCTGCTGCCCTATGGCGCGCTGATGAACGTGCTGAAGCCGGCACAGCAAGTGCCGACCGCCTGAATCTCAGCCTTCGTGAATTCGAGGAAGCCTGCGCAAGACGCAGGCTTTTTCAATTCCGGCTGATCAGCGTCTCGTCCCGCAAGCGGAATTCCAGCATCAGGCTGCGCTGCAGGATCGAATGATTGTCATCCGACACCAGAATGAGGTGGATGGTTCCATCCGGTGCGCGGAAGGCATCGATCCCTTCCATATTGTCGATCTGATCGCTGGAATTCGCCTGGAAAATCACTTCGCCGTCCACGACGGCATCCGGCCTTATATCGGCCCCGGCAATGCGGCGGATGCGCATGCCGATGCCATGGGCGAGATCGAAGCGCCGTTCCAGCAGCAGCAGATCGCCGCCCGGCAGGAAGACGCCGTCACTGGCATCGAAATCATCGTAATGGCGCACGGTGAAGCGGCCCTGCAGCGGCCCGTCGAGGATGGCCGCCAGCATGTTGCCCTGCTCATCCAGGCTGTCCTCCGCGACGATCACCGCGGCGCCCGCAAGCGGGCTCGATCGCGGCGCGATCATCAGGGCTTCGAGGCTGCGGTTGGAGCGTAACTGCTTCCTCGGGATCAGGATCGGAATGGAGCCTTCGGGCCGTGAAGTCTCGAAACCGGGATCGGGATAAATGTCGACCCGGTGCCTCTGCTCGTAGCTCACCAGCACCTTGCCGTCGCGCAAAGCGAGCCCCTCGGCATCCATCGCGCCCTTGCCGGCGTCCGTCCTGCCGTCGCGGTCGATCATCGGCTCGATCCGCGCCTCGGCTATGCCTTCCAGCCGGCCTTCCTCATCGCGCTCGATCGTGCCCGTCAGCCAATGGCCGGTATCCAGCACCGAGATGAACTGGCGCTGGTCGGGACGGAACCGAATGGCGGACATGGCGCCGAGAAGGGAATTGCTTGAGCTGAGCTCGAGGCCGCCCAGGAATTCGAGCGCACCGAACCGGGTCAGCTCGGAGCCGGCCCTGAAGGCCGGAATCGCCATCGCGCGGATTTCCGCCGGCCCGCCTTCCGGCACGTCCATGGACGCGCAGCCGGCGAGCAGCAGCAGAAGCATGGTCGCGCGGCAGAGGCGTTTCATGGGCTCTCACGGAACCTTTGGGATCGACAAGCGGAAGCGCCGGCCCGATTGCCGGCGCGAAAAGACTATAGCGGCGTCAGCTTGCCCGGCGCATGCGCGAGCGCGGCTGGCTCGTCTGATCCTCGAACAGCGAGGCGAGCTGCTCGGTCATGGCGCCGGCCAGCTCGTCGGCGTCAACGATGGTCACGGCGCGGCGATAGTAGCGCGTGACGTCATGGCCGATACCGATCGCCAGCAGCTCCACCGGCGAGCGCGTCTCGATCTGCTCGATGACGGCGCGCAGGTGCCGCTCCAGATAATTGCCCGGATTGACCGACAGCGTCGAATCATCGACCGGAGCGCCATCCGAGATCATCATCAGGATGCGGCGCTGCTCGCGGCGGCCGAGCAGGCGGTTATGCGCCCAGATCAGCGCCTCGCCGTCGATATTCTCCTTTAGCAGGCCTTCGCGCATCATCAGGCCGAGATTGGCGCGCGACCGCCGGTAAGGTTCATCGGCGGACTTGTAGATGATGTGGCGCAGGTCGTTGAGGCGGCCCGGCGTCTGCGGCTTGCCGCCGGCGAGCCACTTCTCGCGCGCCTGCCCGCCCTTCCAGGCCTTGGTGGTGAAACCGAGGATCTCGACCTTGACGCCGCAGCGCTCCAGCGTGCGCGCCAGAATATCGGCGCAGGAGGCGGCAACCGTGATCGGCCGGCCGCGCATCGAGCCGGAATTGTCGATCAGCAGCGTCACGACCGTATCGCGGAACTGCGTGTCGCGCTCCATCTTGAAGGACAGCGCCTGCATCGGGTCGATGATCAGGCGCGTCAGCCGCGCCGGATCGAGATAACCCTCTTCCAGATCGAAATCCCAGGAGCGGTTCTGTTGCGCCATCAGCCGGCGCTGCAGCCGGTTGGCAAGCCGCCCGACCGCGCCCTGCAAATGTGCGAGCTGCTTGTCGAGGAAGGCGCGCAGGCGCTCGAGTTCGGCCACGTCGCAGAGTTCCTGCGCCGTCGTGGTCTCGTCGTATTCCTCGGTGTAGACGTGATAGTCGACCTTTTCGTTGAAGTCGGCGAAAGGCGTGTTCGGGCGGCGGGTTTCGCCCGGCGTCTCCGAATCTTCCTCGCCCTCTTCGCTCATGTCGTCGTCGGAGATCTCGCCGCCATCCTCCATGGCGCCGTCGTCCATCTCCTCGTCGGAGGATTCGCTGTCTTCGGCGGGCGCCGCATCGGACGATTCGTCTTCGACCTCGTCGTCGCTCTGATCCTCGCCGCTCGGCTTGTCCTCCTCGGCGGATTCCTCGTCAGAATCCGGCTCCATCTCCTGGTCGCCGTATTCCTCGGCCATCTCCATGGCGGTCAGCATGTTGCGGACGACGCGGGCAAAGCTCTGCTGGTCGTTGATGCTGGCCAGCAGATTGCCGAGCTCGCCGCCGGTCTTCTCCTCAATGAAAGGACGCCAGAGGTCGAGCACCTTGCCGGCGCTCTCCGGCGGCTTCTGGCCGGTCAGCTTCTCGCGCACGATCATCGCCATGGCCTCGCCGATCGGCGCGTCCTCCTTGCGCTCGATGCCGGAGAAATTCGCCTTGGCGTATTTCTCCGAATTCATCGAGTTCAGGTTGGTGGCCACGCCGCTCATGCGCAGCGCGCCGATCGATTCGACGCGCGCCTGCTCGACGGCATCGAAGATCGAGCGGGCATCGGCACCCTGCGGCGCCATGACGGCATGCACGCGGGCATCGTGACAGGCAAGCCTGAGCGCCATCGAATCGCCAAGGCCACGCGTCACCGCCAGCTCATGCGCCGTCGGCCGCTTCGAAAGCTCCGGCAGGCGGATGCGCTCGCCGGTCATTCCCGGACGCTCGTTGGCAAAGGCTACCTCGACCTCGGCATCGCCGGCGATCGAGCGCACGCAGCCGGTGATCGCCCGACGCAACGGCTCCATGTCCACCGGACCGACCGGCTTCCCTTTGGAATTGTCTCCCCGACCTGCCATGACTTGCCGGCTCTTCCTTAGGCTTCGAGCACGATATTGGCGGCACTTTCCTTCAGCTCGACGCCGAAAGCGCGCTGATAGTGCTCGGCGACCAGCGGCCGCTCCAGCTCGTCGCACTTGTTGAGGAAGGTGACACGGAAGGCGAAGGCAACATCGCCGAAGATCTCGGCATTCTCAGCCCAGGTGATGACGGTACGCGGGCTCATGACGGTCGAAAGATCGCCGTTCATGAAGGCGGCGCGGGTGAGATCGGCGACGCGGACCATCTTGGACACGGTGTCGCGGCCCTTCTCCGTGCGGAAGGATTTCACCTTCGCGAGCACGATGTTGACCTCGTTCTCGTGCGGCAGGTAGTTCAGCGTCGTGACGATCGACCAGCGGTCCATCTGCGCCTGGTTGATCTGCTGCGTGCCGTGATAGAGGCCGGTCGTGTCACCGAGGCCGATGGTGTTGGCGGTCGCGAACAGGCGGAAGGCCGGGTGAGGACGGATGACGCGGCTCTGGTCGAGCAGGGTCAGGCGGCCGGAGGATTCCAGCACGCGCTGGATGACGAACATCACATCCGGGCGGCCGGCGTCGTATTCGTCGAAGACGAGCGCGACATTGTGCTGGTAGGCCCAGGGCAGGATGCCATCCTTGAATTCGGTGACCTGCAGCCCGTCCTTGACGACGATCGCGTCCTTGCCGACGAGATCGATACGGCTGACATGGCTGTCGAGGTTGATACGCACGCAGGGCCAGTTGAGGCGGGCGGCGACCTGCTCGATATGCGAGGACTTGCCGGTGCCGTGGTAGCCGGAGATCATCACGCGGCGGTTATGGGCGAAACCGGCGAGAATGGCGAGCGTCGTCTCGCGGTCGAACAGGTAGTCGGCATCGAGATCCGGCACATAGGCGCTGCCCTTGCTGTAGGCGGGAACGCGAATGTCGGAATCGATACCGAAGACGTCACGGACCGAAACGGTGGTGTCGGGAATCTCGGAAATATCAAGGTCGATCTTGCTCATCATGTCTCCAAGGCGGGTGACTGTCACCCAGCCATATCAATCTCAGCCATTTGTATCATGACGCCGCAGTTTATTGCCCGCATCCGTCTGGTCGGAACATCGGCGATACTTCTCCGGGACTGAAGCGAAACCTCGGCGCGATGAAATGACCGCTTGCGAGCATTCTTGAACAGAGTCCCGGACAAGAAACGCCGCGCCCGGAAAGTCGGCCGAGGTGCAGCCAGCCAAAAGCGCACCCTGCCGCGGTTGCCCACGGCCTCAGCCGATTTGGACCATACCTGATTGAAGACGGAGAGCAAGGACAGGAATTAACAAAAACCGTTCTGTTTCAATAATTGATAAGCCTGGATGACCGCGCGGAAACGCTCTTCCGATCCACGATCGCCGCCGTTGGCGTCCGGATGGTGTTTTTTCACCAGTTCCTTGTAGCGGCTCTTGATTTCCGCCGAGGTCGCGTTCGCGCCGAGACCCATCGTATCGAAGGCCTTTGCCTCCAGCGTCTTCAGCTTGCGCTGCTGCGGAAAGCGCGGCCCGCTGCCACGGCCGTCGCCATCCCTGACGAAGCCGAAGGGATCGCGAACGCGCGTATAGGCGCCGGAGCGGATTTCCGATTGCAAGGGGCTGTTCTTCGCCGCCTTGTTGACGCCGACGGTCCAGGTCGGGCGATGGCCGGTGATCGCCTCCTTCTGGTAGCGCGCGATCTCGCCGTCCGAAAGGCCGGAGAAATAATTGTAGCCCTTGTTGTATTCCTTGACGTGCTCGAAGCAGAACAGAAAGAACTGCCCTTCCGCATTGCGCCCGACTGGGGCGCGATGCGTGCCGTGCTTGTCGCAGCCGTCCCATTGGCACGTCGGCGGACCCTGTTCGGGCTCCTGCGCGCGCTTGCGGCGGGTTCGAATGCGATCGAAATATTTTGAATCAAGTCTCATGACGCCCTAATTATGGGGCCTTGAAGACCCCACAACAAGAATTGACAAATGGGAATGTTATAGGCTTTGTGGGAACCTTTTTCGCGAACCAGGACATTGCGGGAATATGGGCGGGAACATGGAAACGACACTGCAATCCCGCATTGAAAAGAAGCTCACGGACGCCTTCGCGCCCGAGCGTCTTGCGGTCATCAACGAAAGCCACCTGCACGCCGGCCACCAGCCCGACATGACCGGGACGGGCGAGACTCATATAAGAATTCGCATCGTCTCCGCCAAGTTCGCCGGCATGCCCCGCCTTGCCCGCCACCGGGCGATCAACGACCTGCTGAAGCCGGAACTGGATGCCGGGCTGCATGCGCTGGCCGTGGAACCGGCGGCGCCCGGAGAGGCGGTACGGTGGTGATCTTGTTGTCGCCGGCGGCAAATAGCTCAGCTAGGTCCGGCACCAATGCGCACTATGCTCCGACAAAATCGAAGAGCGGAACCATATTGCCAGCATCGGCCGCTCGAAGAGCGAGGATATAAGAGTTTCGTCGCTCGTTGTCAGCCTGCAGATTCGTACCGCTCGCCCACTCGATCCAGGGGTGTCCGAAATAATCCTGAAGGAAAATATCTGCAGCTATTCGCGCATGGCGGCCGTTACCGTTTGGAAATGGATGTATTTGCACCATCCTGTGATGAAAGCGGGCGGCCGCTTCCTTCGGCGGAAAAATTGAGTGCTTCGCCCAGTGACGCGCGTCTCCAAGAAGATTGCGAACCTGGACGGAAATCTGGAAAGGATCGATACCAATATTTTTCTCGGTCAGGCGATAGGTTCCGGCCCATCTCCACACATCGCCGAATAACCTCTTGTGCAGCAACCGGACAAATTCGTCCGTCAGGATATCTCCTGTTCGCCGCCTCCCAATCCAACGAAGTCCGGCCATAACATTGGCGCTTTCGAGTTCATCGAGTTGAAGGCGAGTGGTGATATGCTTAAATTTCAATCCCTCGATGTCGTCGGCGTCGAGCGGCGTCGCTCCTTGAGGCTCCTGAAACATCAATCGACCGCCCAAAGATCCGATGCTCTTTTTTCCGCAAGCTCTCTTGCCAGACTCTCGGTCTCCTCATCGAGAATATTCGGCGGCAGCGCTTGTTTCTCCAAAGCCATATGGGCATTTGTCCGCCGAACCATCGATCGCGCCTTTAGCCGCGCCTGATCCAGGATCGCGTCTTCGACGGGTCCATTCAGGACGATGCCATAGATAAAGCGCCCGCCCATCGCCTCCGCGAGTTTTTCCATCTGCCCTATGGAAATTGTCTTCGAACGCTCATTCCGCTCCGCTTGATAAATCGCACCACGGCTTACCGCCAATCGATCGGCAAGCTGCGACACGGACATTCCCAATGCCTTTCTCAGGGTGCTGATCCAGCCCTCCGGCGGCACGTCGTTCGAAAGGCGATCAACAGCTCCGTCGACCAACCGAACATATTGTTTCGCAACCGTTTTCTTAATGCTCATTGGCTCGCCGCCGACAGTTTTTATTCACCTATAGATAAACAATATAATACGATTTGTATAGCTATAGACTACATACTTATTCATTACGCATAAGCATAGATATACAAACGAGATGCGAGACCTCGGTCGGGACTTACATTCTTCGCTATCAGGATCGATCTGAGTTGTCGCACTTTATTCCGGCTTCGCCTCTTCCGTCTCGGCGGGGCGGATGCGGAGCTTGGTGATGCGGTTCTTTTCCCGCTTCATGACGATGAAGCGCTTGCCGTAGAAGGTGAAGGCCTGGCGCTCTTCGGGGATGGTCATCGATTCGTGGATGACGAGACCTGCGATCGTCGTCGCCTCCTCGTCCGGCAGATGCCAGTCGAGAGCGCGGTTGAGATCACGGATCGGCACGACGCCGTCGACGACGATCGAGCCGTCCGACTCCTGGCGCACACCCTGGATATCGAGATCGTGCTCGTCGGCGATATCGCCGACGATCTCCTCCAGAATGTCCTCCAGCGTCACGATGCCCTGCACCTCGCCATATTCGTCGACGACGACGGCGAAATGCTGCTTGCGGCGCAGGAAGGCGTTGAGCTGATCCTCGAGATTGGTGCTGTCGGGCACGAACCAGGGCTTCTGGGCGATCTTGACGATATCCAGGTTCTCCGGCTCGACATTCGGCTCGGCGAGCGCCCTGAGCAGATCCTTGGCATGCACGACGCCGATGATGTTGTCGATGGTGCCGCGCCAGAGCGGCATGCGCGTATAGGGGCTGTCGAGAATGGCGCGAACCACGACCTCGGGCGGATCGTCGGCATTGATGGCGCGCATCGCCGTGCGGTGGACCATGATGTCGGAGAGCTCGAGTTCGCCGAGATCGAGCACGCCGCCGAGACGATCGCGATCGGCCTTGACCACCGACCCCTCGCGATGCAGCAGATCGACGGCGCCGCGCAATTCCTCATGCGCCGACAGCATCGAAACCTCCTTGGAGAGATTGATGCCGAAGACCCCGAGGATCTGCCGGACGATGGCATTGACGAAGCTCGATATCGGACCGACCACGGCAACGAAGAGGCGCACCGTGCCCGCAACGTTAAGCGCGAAGCGGTCCGGCGCGGAGATCGCCCAGCTCTTCGGCAGCACTTCCGCGAAGATGACGAGAATGACGGTCATGGCCAAGGTCGCCAGCGCCACGCCGGAATTGCCGAAGAGGCCGAGAAACAGGCTGGTGGCCAGCGACGAGGACAGGATGTTGGCGAGATTGTTGCCGATCAGCAGCGCGCCGATCAGCCGGTCGCGGCGCTCGATCAGCGTGCGCACGATCCCCGCCCGCTCGTCGCCATTGACCTCCAGCGTGTGGATGCGGCTGCGCGAGGCGGCCGTGAGCGCCGTTTCCGACCCGGAGAAAAACGCCGACAACAGCACGAGAGCGACGATCGAGACGATCTCGGGCCAATATTCCCACAAAATCGCCAGCGTGCCCTCGACGGTCATCACGGATGCTTTTCCTTAAGGAAGCTCAGCACTTCGGAAGACGGTACGTCGTCGGCGACAAAGGACTGGCCGATGCCATGGGTAAGGATGAAGGTGAGCTTGCCGCTCTTGACCTTCTTGTCCTGCGCGATCGCATCCATCAGCACCTCGGCCGGCGGCAATTCGCCCGGAATATCGCCCATCCGTGTCGGCAGGCCGACGGTCTTCAGATGCGTCTCGACCCGCTTGGCGTCGTCGGGGCTCGCCAGGTTGAGGCGGGCGGAAAACTCATGCGCCAGCACCATGCCGATCGAAACACCCTCGCCATGCACCAGCCGCCGGCTGTCATAGGCGGTGGCCGCCTCCAGGGCATGGCCGAACGTATGGCCGAGATTGAGCAGCGCCCGCGGGCCGTTTTCGCGCTCGTCCGCGACGACGACATCGGATTTCGCCTGGCAGCTCGCGGCGATCGCCTCGATGCGCGCCGGCCCGCCGGAAAACACATCCTTCCAGTTGCTCTCCAGCCAGGCGAAGAAATCCGGCTTGTCGATCAGGCCGTATTTGGCGACCTCGGCATAGCCGGCGCGGAATTCGCGCTCACTCAGCGTGTTCAGCACGTCGCTGTCGGCAAGCACCAGATCCGGCTGATGAAAGACGCCGACGAGGTTCTTGCCGTGGCGGGTGTTGATGCCGGTCTTGCCGCCGACGGAGGAATCGACCTGCGACAAAAGCGAGGTCGGCACCTGCACGAAGCGGACGCCGCGGCGCACGATGCCCGCCGCAAAGCCGGTGAGATCGCCGATGACGCCGCCGCCGAGCGCGATGACGGCATCGTTGCGCTCGACGCGCGCGGTCAGCACCGCATCACAGACCTCGATCAGATGCTCGAAGCTCTTGGTCTTCTCGCCGGCCGGCAGCACCAGGCTGGACGACTGGATGCCCGCCGCCTCCAGGCTTGCCGTCAAGGCGTCGAGATAGCGCGGCGCGACGTTTTCATCGGTGATGACGGCAGCCCTGCGGCCCTTCAGCCTCGTCGCGATTTCCGCGCCCGCCCGCGCGATCAGGCCAGGGCCGATCAGGATATCATAGGCGCGCTCGCCGAGAGGCACGCGGACAAGGCGCTCCGCGGACGAAGGGGTGATCGCATTCATGGAACTTTGCTTTCCTGTCTCCCCTCGGCAATGGCCGCGAGGACTTCCTTGACCATGATTTCCTTGCTCACGTCGCGCGACCAAACCACGAGATCGGCTTCCGCATAGATCGGATAGCGCACGGTCATGAGCTTTTCGAGGGTCTGTTTCGGATTCTCGGTCTTGAGCAGCGGCCGCGTCTCGCGCTTGCCGACGCGCTCCCAGAGCACGTCGAGGTCCGCCTTCAGCCAGACCGACAGGCCGCTGCGCTTGACCTGCTGGCGCGTCCGCTCGTTGATGAAGGCGCCGCCGCCGGTGGAGACGACGCGCGGCCCACCCTTGAGCAGCCGCTTGATCACCCGCGTCTCCAGTGCTCGGAACTCCTCTTCGCCATAGGCGGCAAACAGTTCCGCGATCGTCATGCGCGACACGCGCTCAATCTCGATATCCGTATCGACGAAGGGAATGCCGAGCTGGCTCGCGACCAGCCGGCCGATCGAGGACTTTCCAGCCCCCATCAGCCCGACGAGGACAAGATTACGCGCGCCCAGTGCGGCGCGCGCCCTATCTTTGAGGCTTTCTGCAAGGGTCAGGACTTGTTCACTCATCGGCCCATTCACAATTTGTTTGGAAACGGTATCGTCAAATGCGCCTGTAGCGTCAAGACTGAGAGACGTAAACATCTCTGCAATATCCTTCAGCTAACGCTTGGCGGATATGATTATATCACCGGACCAATGATTGGGACGAGGAGAGCTTCCGAATGCCGACCCTGTTTCGCTTCCTCGTCATCTGCGCGGTGATCGCCGGATCGATCTATGGAGCAATGTGGGCTTTGGTGCTCTTCGTCGACCCGCAGCCGCGCGACGTGACGATCCGCATACCGTCGGAGCGCGTCAATCCGCCGGCGACCGGCTCGGTAAAGCCATGAGTGTGGCCGCCATGGCGAGGGATCTGAGCCGCGCCCATGTGGAATCCTTCCTGGAAATGATGAGCGCCGAGCGCGGCGCGGCGATCAACACGCTGCAATCCTACGAGCGCGATCTCGACGATCTTCATTCCTTCCTGTCCGAGCGCGGCGTGCGCCTGACCGAAGCGGGTTCAGACGAGCTCGGCGCCTATCTTTCCAGCCTGTCGCAACAGGGCTTCAAGCCGTCGTCACAGGCCCGGCGGCTTTCGGCCATGCGCCAGTTCTACAAGTTCCTCTATGCCGAGGGTTTGCGCACCGATGACCCCACCGGCATTCTCGACGCGCCGAAGAAGGGCCGTGCCCTGCCGAAGACCATGGGTGTCGAGGAAGTGACACGCCTTCTCGCCCAGGCCGAAAGCGAGGCGGCCGCAGACGGTCCCGACCAGTTGCATCGCCTGCGCATGCTGGTTCTGCTGGAGCTACTCTATGCCACCGGCATGCGCGTCAGCGAGCTCATTTCGCTACCGGCCAAGGTGCTGGACCAGGAAGGACGCTTCCTGATGGTCCGCGGCAAGGGCAACAAGGAACGGCTGGTGCCGCTGTCGCAATCGGCGATCGCGGCGCTGAAGACCTACGGCCGGCTGCAGGCCGAGATCGCGGCCGCCGCCCGGCAGCCTGCCCCGGAGAGCCCCTGGCTCTTTCCCGCCGCCGCCAAGCAGGGCTATCTGCCGCGCCAGGTCTTCGCGCGCGACCTGAAGGATCTCGCCATCCGCGCCGGGCTGACGCCCTCGATGATCTCGCCACATGTCATGCGCCACGCCTTCGCCAGCCATCTGCTCGCCAACGGCGCGGATTTGCGCGTGGTGCAGGAACTTCTCGGTCATTCCGACATTTCGACGACACAAATCTATACACATGTGCTGGAAGAACGCCTCCATCAGCTGGTGCAAACGCATCACCCCCTTGCCAAACAGGCCAAAAAACAGGATTAGGACCGGCACATAGTTTATACGGGCCGTCTCTCGTCATAGGCAAAAGGATCGGAAACGCACCTCATGCACAATTATCTCGACTTCGAAAAACCCATCTCGGACCTCGAAGGCAAGATTCACGAGCTCAAGAAACTCGCGAGCGAAGATGAGAGCATCGACACTTCGGACGAGGTGGGCCGGCTCGAGATCCGGGTTCGCGAGGCGACGGCCGAAATCTATTCCAAGCTCAATGCCTGGCAAAAGACGCAGGTTGCCCGCCATCCGCAGCGCCCGCATTTCGTCGACTATGCCGCAGCGCTGTTTACCGAATTCACGCCGCTGGCCGGCGACCGCAAATTTTCCGAGGATGCCGCCATCCAGGCCGGCTTCGCCCGTTTCCGCGGTCAGCCCGTCGCCGTTCTCGGCCAGGAAAAAGGCAACGACACCAAGACGCGCCTGAAGCATAATTTCGGCAGCGCCCGCCCGGAAGGCTATCGCAAGGCGATCCGCATCCTGGAAATGGCCGATCGTTTCGGCCTGCCGGTGATCACGCTCGTCGACACGGCCGGTGCCTATCCCGGCGTCGGCGCCGAAGAGCGCGGCCAGGCGGAAGCCATCGCCCGCTCCACCGAAACCTGTCTCGGCGTCAAGGTGCCGATCATCTCGGTCGTCATCGGCGAAGGCGGCTCCGGCGGCGCCATCGCGATCGCCACCGGCAACCGCGTCTACATGCTCGAACATTCGATCTACAGCGTGATTTCGCCCGAAGGTGCGGCCTCGATCCTCTGGCGCGATTCCGCCCGCGCCAAGGAAGCCGCCACCAACATGAAGATCACCGCCGAAGACCTGAAAGGCCTCGGCATCATCGACGGCATCATTCCCGAGCCGCTCGGCGGCGCGCATCGCGATCCGCAGTCCGTGATCGCGGCGACCGGCGACGTGATTTCGAACGCGCTCGGCGATCTCGCCAAGCGTTCGGGCGAACAATTGCGCAGCGACCGCCGTCAGAAATTCCTCAATATGGGTCGCAATCTCTGACGCAAAGTCGAGGATCGTGATCCCGCAAAGCGAGAATGAGGCCAAATCTTGGCCACATTCTTGTTATCGAACCGTTCTTGACAAAGAAACGCTTGCGGGTGCGCCGCGAGCGCGTCATAGGCTGGTAAGGAATTATCAAGTATAAGCCGTCTATGATTCCGTTTCATGTTTCGAAGGGGGCGGCGAAACAGATCCTGCAGCCGCTCTTCGCATCTATGGGCTAAGTCAGAATGCGCATCCGTCACCTTGCCTATGTTTCCCTGATGGCGCTGGCTCTCGCCGGCTGCAACGACGCGCTCGATACCGCGTCGATCGATCTCTCGAAGGTGAAGAACAAGGTCGAGCAGCCGCTCCCCGACCGCATCCTTGCCGACATGACCAAAAAGGGCATGGACCGCAATTCGCCGATCATGATGCGTATCTTCAAGGAAGAAGGTACGATGGAGATCCTCAAGGCGAACCAGAACAACCGCTTCGAGGTGATCGCCAGCTACAATATCTGCGCCTGGTCCGGCCGTCTCGGCCCAAAGGTCAAGGAAGGCGACCGCCAGGCGCCGGAAGGCTTCTACAATCTGACGCCGGCCAACCTGAACCCGAATTCGAAATATTACCTCGCCATCAACACCGGCTTTCCGAACCGCTATGACGCCGCCAACGGCCGCTCGGGCGCCAATCTGATGATCCACGGCGCCTGCTCGTCCTCCGGCTGCTATTCGATGACGGACCAGCAGGTGCTGGAAATCTACGCCTTCGCGCGCGATGCCTTCAAGGGCGGCCAGAAGACCATCCAGCTGCAGGCCTATCCGTTCCGCATGACGGCGGAAAACATGGTCAAGCACCGCCTCAGCTCCAACATCGAATTCTGGAAGATGCTGAAGGTCGGCTACGACAATTTCGAGGTCACGAAACGGCCGCCGGAAGTCGAGGTCTGCGAGAAGAAATATGTCTTCAACCAGCAGGCGGACGGCCCGTTCAATGCCGGAGGCAAGTGCCCGGTCATGACCACGCCGCCGGCGCTGCAGACCGCGCTCGCGACCTATGACAAGCAATATCAGGCCGACTATAGCGCCTCGCTGAAGAAATTCGACGGCATGGCCTGGTACGACCCGACCGAAGCCGAGCGCAAGGCCGTCGTCGCCAAGCAGCGCAAGGGCCACGACCTTGCCTATGCGCCCACAGGCACGGCGCTCGCCGCCGGCAAGATGATGAAGGTCGCCGATCTGGAATCGATGATGGCCAATCAGTCTGGCCAGCAGATCGCCCGCGGCGCCACCATCGCCAATCCGACGACGGCAAGCATCCGCATGGCGACGGCCGCTCCGCTCTCCGCCGAGCAGCAGCCGGCTCAGATGGGCGAAACCATGGTCGCCGCCAATATCCCGACCAACGTGCCGGTTCCGATGCCCAACCCGATGAACCCGGCCGTCAATGCGCTGGCCTATGCGCCGCCTCCGCCGGTCGAAACCGCGCAGAGCGATGCGGCAAAGAAGCCGCCCTTCTGGAAGTTCTGGGCCAAGAGTGAATAATCCGGACGCCGAGATCTACGATCTGCGCGGACTGAAGTGCCCCTATCCGGCGATCAAGACGGAAAAGCGCCTGCGCGGCATGCCGAGCGGCGCGACCCTCACCGTGGAAACGACGGACCCGCTCGCCGTCATCGACATTCCCCATCTCTGCAATGAAAAAGGCCATACCCTTCTCGCCAGCGAGAAGACGGATAGCGGCCATCGGTTCGTGATCCGCAGGCGGTGACGGTTTGCCGTCGGGCCATCTTCGTGGTTCGAGGGTCGCCCTTCGACAAGCTCAAGACCCCGCCTCACCATGAGGATGGGGGCATATGTCGCCTTGATGCAATCGCCCTTGGTGACTCCCCTTCTCCCCGAGGGGAGAAGGTAGAATCTCTAAAACCGCATCCCCGGCACCGCCAGCGGATTGTCCTGCAGCGCGGCGCGGTCCGGCGTATCGACGCTGGGCTTGCTGAGGAACGCGTCGAACAGGCCTTTTACGAAATCCTCCGGCAGATCCTTGGTGATGATCACCATGCGGGTGCGGCGATCGTTCGGATCGGGCCAGGCCGGCAGGCGCACCGGCGGATGGAAGATGTTCTGCACGCCATGCAGCACCACCGGACGCTCCGGCCGATCAGACACGGAAACGATCGCCTTCATGCGCAAGAGCTTCTCGCCATGCGCCGAACGCAGGAGGTCGAGGAACATTTCCAGCGCCATCGGATCGATCGGCTGGCTCTCGACGATCGAGAAGGACCGGATCGAGGCACTATGGCGGTTCACGTTATGGGCGTGCTGGTGATGACCATGATGATGGTGGCCGTGGTGATGATGGCCGTGACCGCCGTGATGGTGATCGTGACCATGGTCATGCCCGTGATGATCATGGTCGTGCTCGTGATCGTCGGCCTTCAGCTCGTCCTGCAGCCAGCGGCCGACATCGGCGATCTTCGTCGTGGGATCGTAAAGGCCATTGACGAGAATGGCGGCCCGGCCGGCCTCCTCGCCATCGGCATTCAGGATCGGCGCCCGCGGATTGAGCGCCCTCAGCCGGCCCTCCAGTACATCGGCGGCGACGGCACCCTCGATGCCGGTCTTGGAAACGATCAGCCGGTCGGCGACCGCCACCTGCTTGCGCGCCTCTTCATGATTATCGAGCGTCTGCGGACCGTTCACCGCATCGACGACGGTGATCACCCCATCCAGGTCGAAATTGGTCGCGATGATCGGGTTGCCCATGATCGATTGCATTACCGGCGCCGGATCGGCAAGCCCGGTCGTCTCGATGACGATGCGCTTCAGCGGCCGGATGCGGCCGGTCTGCATGGCATCCATCAGATTGGCCAGCGTGTCCACCAGCTCGCCGCGCACCGTGCAGCAAAGGCAGCCATCGGACAATTCGACGATGGAATCGCCCGAACTCTCGACCAGCAGATGGTCGATGCCGACATCGCCGAACTCATTGATGATGACGGCCGCATCCCGCATCTCCGGATCCTTGAGGAGACGGTTCAGAAGCGTCGACTTGCCGGCTCCGAGAAAACCGGTGAGGATCGATACCGGCACTCTCTGTTGCGGAACGCTCATGGCTCAGATCCGATCAGAAGGTGGGACGTGGCTGCGGGATCGGGATGCCGGGGGCGGCACTCGAGGCGGCGATCTTGTCGCCCTTCGTCGTCTTGTCGCCTCGCGCCGTCGCATCTCCCTTGTCGCCGTTGCTGGCGGTGGCGGCATCCTGCCCGCCGATCAGGCCGGCATAGACGAAATTCGGCTCATGATCCATTTCGTGGATATAGGGCGAGGTCACCTTCATGCGACCGGCCTCGTCACGCGTCTCGCTGCGGATCTTCGCGCCCTTGGCGCTGCAGATATCGGCGGTGAGGTTGGCGACCTGGTCCTGGCCCGGCCCATAGGGACGCAGGCTTGCCAGCGTGTCGCGGCCGGAAAACTGGTTCTGGAAGCCCTTTTCCAGGAAGTTGGCGGAATCGTCGGCGCGCGCCGCCAGGCTGTCGGTGCCGAGAACGACGGAAATCAGCGTGCGGCCGTTGCGGGTGGCCGAGGCGATCTGGTTAAAGCCCGACGCGCAGATGAAGCCGGTCTTCATGCCGTCGGCGCCGTCGAAGCGGCCGATGAGCATGTTGATGTTCGGCACCTGCTTGACGCCGTTGGTAAAGCCTTCCAGCGAGAAATAGCCGGCATATTGCGGGAATTCGCGGCGTAGCGCCACGCTCAGCACCGCAAGGTCGCGCGCCGTCGTATATTGGCCCTGGCCCGGCAGGCCGTTCGGATTGATGAAATGCGTATCGAGCATGCCAAGGCGGGCGGCCTCGGCGTTCATGCGCGCGACGAAGCCCTGCTGCGAGCCGCCGATATTCTCGGCGAGCGCCATGGCGAGATCGTTGGCGGATTTGACCAGCATCATCTTCAGGGCATTGTCGAGCGTCAGCTTCTGGCCCGGCTTGAAATACATCTTCGCGGCCGGCTGCCCGGCGGAAAGCTTCGACATGACGATCGGCGTGTCGAGCGAGACCTGCCCGGACTGGATCGCGCGGAAGGTGACGTAAGCCGTCATCAGCTTGGTCAGCGAGGCCGGATACCACTTGCTGAAGGCCTCCTGATGGTCGAGCACGCGGCCGGTATTGGCCTCGACGAGGACATGCGGATTGGCTGCGGCCACATGCGCGGTCGACAGGAACAGCATGGATGCGGCTGCGGCCACGGGAACGAGCCGCAGGGCGGCATACAAGCGATTCTGCTTCGTCGGCACGATCTATCCTTCAGAAGTCCGGAATTTTCTCGAAAGCTTCGCCTATTTAACCTATATGGCTAGGTGAAGGCAAAGGCGATCGACGAGTTTATTTCCCTGGAGCACAGCAATTCCACAAAGACGGAAGGGCCGCTCCGGTTCCATGAATTCGGGTCATTGCGTCCATTTTCGACGGGAAACGGGATGACCGGAGATCACGGGCTTTTGATCGGGCGCAGCGCTTCGAAACGGGCGATGCGGCGGCAAAATTCGTACGCCGGCCGAGAGTAGAAACCGAATCCGATAGTGAGCAGGGACATCAGCATGCCGATCTTGAACAGAGCCGCCGAACTGCAGGACGAAGTGACCGAATGGCGCCGCCATATCCACACGCATCCGGAGCTGCTGTATGCGGTGGAAGAGACCGCCGCCTTCGTGGCCGAGAAGCTCAAGTCCTTCGGTGTCGACGAGGTCGTGACCGGCATCGGCCGCACCGGCGTCGTCGGCCTGATCCGTGGTCGGGGTCCGGGCCGCACCGTCGGCCTGCGCGCCGACATGGATGCGCTGCCGCTCACCGAAATCAGCGGCAAGCCCTGGGCCTCCCTCACACCCGGCAAGATGCACGCCTGCGGCCATGACGGCCACACCGCCATGCTGCTGGGAGCGGCGAAATATCTCGCCGAAACCCGCAATTTCGACGGCAACGTCGCCGTGATCTTCCAGCCGGCCGAAGAGGGCGGTGCTGGCGGCGACGCCATGGTCAAGGACGGCATGATGGAGCGCTTTGCGATCGCCGAGGTCTACGGCATGCACAATCTGCCGGGCCTTCCCGTCGGCCAGTTCGCCATCCGCAAGGGTCCGATCATGGCGGCGACGGACGAGTTCACCGTCACCATCAAGGGCCGCGGCGGCCATGCCGCCCTGCCGCACAAGACCATCGACCCGATCGCCATCGGCGCCCAGATCGTCACCAACCTGCAGCTCATCGCCTCGCGCAGCGCCGATCCGCTGAAGTCAGTGGTCGTCACCGTCACCAAGTTCAATGCCGGCAACGCCTATAACGTCATTCCCGACAATGCCGGCTTCGCGGGCACCGTGCGCACGCTCGATCCCGAGATCCGCGATCTGGCCGAACGTCGCTTCAAGCAGATCGTCACCGGTATCGCCGCCAGCCACGACGCCGACGCCGACATCCAGTTCCAGCGTAACTATCCGGTGACCTTCAACCACGCCGACGAGACCGAGCATGCCCTTGCCGCCGCCCGCGACATCGCCGGCACGGCCAATGTCGTCGCCGATGTCGATCCGATGATGGGCGGCGAGGATTTCTCCTACATGCTGAACGCCCGCCCCGGCGCCTTCATCTTCGTCGGCAACGGCGACACGGCGGGCCTGCACAACGCCGCCTACGACTTCAACGACGACGCCATCGCCCATGGCGTCTCCTACTGGGTCCGGCTCGCCGAACAGCGCCTGGGCGCCTAAGACATACCCATAGCGCGCCATGCGCCCGACCGGGGCGCATGGCATCGCAAAGCAGATTGTCTCCACGACGCAAAAAGGCTTGGCTTCGCGCCCTTGCTTTTGTATGGATCAGTTCCAGTGGTCTCGTAGCTCAGCAGGATAGAGCATCAGATTCCTAATCTGAGGGTCACGCGTTCGAATCGCGTCGAGATCACCATTTCTTCCAAACAGAATTTTGAAAGAATCAGGCCGAAGCCTCTTCCACCGTGAATGCCGCCTGCAGTTCCAGCTGCACCGCATGCATGAACAGGCCGGCCTGATGCGAAATCTCGTCCTCGGCGACGCCCTGCTCTCTGAGTGCGGCTGCGAATACGGCCATTTCCGAGCGCCAGAACTGGTTTGCCGCGGCCCCATGCAGGTGCTGCAAGGCTTCAGCGCATCGTCTTACGTCACTGGTGCGCCGGTGGGCCGGGAACTGCAGAAGGGTCATGCCATCTCCGTCATTGTCATGCGAATCACATCAAGATGTCAGCACCATCGCCGCCAGATCTTCATAAACTATGAACCATCGCGGCAGTTTCCGTTTGCGAGTATGAGGAAGAGATGCCGGCAACGCGGCCGAGGCTTCATGCGGATCGAGGACGGAGATGACGGGAGACGAAGCATCGGCGACGGGCATCGCCCTCATCGAACCGGCACTGGCCGACATCGCCGGCTTCGAAGAGGCGCTGACGCGGGGGTGGTCTCCCGATCCGCGGCGTCTGCGGGACAGGACCTATGTCGAAACCGAGCTGAAAATGCTGCGGCATGACAGGGCGGCTTTCCTCGCACGCCTTGCATCTGGCGACGTCGTGGCCACATCCGTCCCGGACCGCAAGCCTCAACGTCTCATTCTCCAGCCATTCTGGATCTGGGATGGCGCATTCTGCGGCTACATCACGCTACGGTATTTATCGGGAACGACGCAATTGCCGCTCAATGTGCCGGGTCATGTCGGCTATTCGATCGTTCCCTGGAAACAGGGCCGCGGATATGCGACGCGGGCATTGCAGCTGTTGCTGCCGATCGCGGAACAAGCCGGCTTTGCAAGGTTAAGCATCATTTGCGATGAGAGTAACCATGCCTCGCGGCGGGTCATCGAGAAAGTCGGCGGCATATTCGATCGCCGAGCCACGGACCCATCGGACTCTCCCGATGTGATCAAGCTGCTCTTCTGGATAGCAACGGGAAGCAGCACATAACCAGGCGGGCTCGTCACCCCACCGTGATCCGGTTGCGCACCAGCCTCACTCCCGGCATCGCCTCCGCCACCGCGCTCGCGCGCTTGACCTCATCCGGCGTCGCCACCGTTCCCCCGAGACGGATTTCCTGGCCGACGGCGGTGACGGTGACATCGGAGGCATCCAGGCCGCCTGCGACCGCGAGTGCATTGGCAACCTCGCATTCCAGTGCCGAACGCATCGCATGCTCATTGTCCATTACCAGCGTGATGCCATGAAATGTAGCTGCCTTGAAAACCACTAATCCCGTCTCCCGACACTTTCGTGGACAGGAAACGCCGCATACGGCAATTGGTTCATCAGGTGCCTGTAAATAATCGTTAAAATCGGTAATTTTCCGAATACCGGCGTGGCGGCCGCAGCGCGCCGGCATGGCTGCGGACTTGCCGCCCATCGCGATCCCCTGTAGAGCCATGGGCAAAGACAGCAAGATGCGGATAGCGGAATGACAAGCGGGAGCAAGGCTCGACGCCGCCTGACGATATTGGGTTCGACCGGTTCGATCGGCCAGAACACGCTCGACGTCATTGCCCAGTTGGGCGGGCGCGACGCCTTCGACATCGCCGCCATTACCGGGCATGACAATATCGATCTCCTGGCAAGCCAAGCCAAGGCCTGCGGCGCAGCGCTGGCCGTCACCGCCAATGAGGATCGCTACCAGGCGCTCAAGGACGCGCTGGCCGGCACCGGCATTGCCGCCGCCGCCGGCCGGAATGCGCTGATCGAGGCCGCCTCCATTCCCTCCGACTGGGTGATGGCGGCGATCGTCGGCACGGCCGGCCTAGCGCCGACGCTTGCAGCCGCCCGCCGCGGCGCCGACATCGCGCTGGCCAACAAGGAATGCCTGGTCTCCGCCGGCGATCTCTTCGTGCGCGCCGTCCGTGAAGGTGGCGGCCGGCTCATCCCCGTGGACAGCGAGCACAGCGCCATCTTCCAGGCGCTGGAGGACGACCAGCAGCACGCGGTGGAACGCATCATCCTCACCGCCTCCGGCGGCCCCTTCCGCACATGGTCGCGCGAGCAGATGGCCAATGTCACGGCGGCGGTGGCGCGCGCGCATCCCAACTGGTCCATGGGCCTGAAAATCTCGATCGGCAGCGCCTCGATGTTCAACAAGGCGCTGGAGATGATCGAGGCCAAGCACCTGTTCGACGTCCGCCCGGAACAGATCGAGGTCGTCGTCCATCCGCAATCCGTCATCCATTCGATGGTCGGCTACACCGATGGTTCGGTGCTGGCGCAGCTCGGCTGTCCCGACATGCGCACCGCCATCGGCTATGCGCTGACCTATCCGTCACGGCCGAAGCTCAATGTCGACCGGCTGGATTTCACCAAGCTGGCGCGGCTGGATTTCGAGGCGCCGGACGAGATTCGCTTCCCCGCATTGCGGCTGGCGCGCACGGCGCTGGAACGCGGCGGGCTGCAGGGCGCCATCATGAATGCTGCCGAGGAGATCGCCTTCCAGGCCTTTGTCGACGGCCGCATCGGCTTCCTCGACATGGCCGACATCGCCGAAGCCGTCATGGACCAGATGACCGCCGTCGCCGCCGCCGAAACGATGGAGGCCGTCTTTGCCGCCGACGAGGAAGCGCGCGGCCGGGCGCAGGCGCTGGTGAAGCAGAAGGAAAAGGCTGCGTAAGCCGCAGATAAAAGAGGCAGAAAGGCAGGCCGTACACGGCCGCCTTCATCCGCCGGTTTGTTTCTTGCCGGGACCGTCGTCGCGTTTCGGTAAGCCAATACAACATCGCGCTCCAACAGGCATCCCATGGCCCTGCATATCGAAACACCGCTCCTCGAATCCCGTCCGCTCAGCCTGGCCTCGGGGCGATCCGTCTGGTTGAAGATGGATGCCCTCCAGCCGCCGGGTTCCTTCAAGATCCGGGGCATAGGGGCGGCCTGCGAGCATCATGCCGGAAACGGCAAAAAGCGCTTCGTTTCCTCCTCCGGCGGCAATGCCGGCATCGCCGTGGCCTATGCCGGGCGCCGTCTCTCGATACCGGTGTCGGTGTTCGTTCCGGAGACGACGAGCGAATGGGCAAAATCGCTGATCCGCCAGGAAGGCGCCGAGGTCTTCGTCCATGGCGCGTCCTGGCAGGAGGCGAACGAGCGCGCCCTTCAAGCGGTCGATGCCGAAGCGGCGTTCATCCATCCTTTCGACGATCCGTTGCTGTGGACGGGCCATGCGACGATGATCGACGAGGCCGTCCGGGCCGGCGTCTCCTTCGATGCGGTCGTGCTTTCGGTCGGCGGCGGCGGGCTGATGGCCGGCGTTGCCGAGGGGCTGGAGCGCAACGGGCTTCGGGATATTCCGATCATCGCCGTGGAAACCGAGGGGGCAGCCTCTCTGGCGGCATCCGTCGAGGCCGGAAAGCTCACCGAACTGCCCGCCATCACCAGCATCGCAACCTCGCTCGGCGCCCGAAAGGTCAGCCAGCGCGCCTTCGAGATCGCCCGGACCCGGCCCGTCGATTGCGTCACCGTCGACGATCGCGCCGCTGTCGGCGCATGCATGCGCTTCCTCGACGATCATCGGGTATTGGTGGAGCCGGCCTGCGGTGCGGCCCTGGCGGTCGCCTACACGCATGCCGACCGGCTGGCACGTTACGAGCGGGTGCTGATCGTGGTTTGCGGCGGCGCAACGGCCTCGATCGGTCAGTTGCAGGCCTGGCAGGCTCGCTGAACCCATAGACATACCAGAGCGAGCTTCAATCGCTCCGGTTCATGATCCGGTTCGGGTTGCCTTACGCGACTGCGCGAGCCAGCGCGCAGCGCGACCAGAGCGCATGCAGCGCGCCGACCAGATGATCGATATCGGCATCGGAATGCAGCGGCGTCGGCGTGATGCGCAGGCGCTCGGTCTTCTTCGGCACGGTCGGATAGTTGATCGGCTGGACATAGACGCCGTTGTCGAGCAGCAGGTCAGAGATCCACTTGCACTTGGCGGCATCGCCGACCATGACCGGCACGACATGGCTCGGATTCGGCATATGCGGAATACCTGCCGCATCGAGCTGCAGGCGCAGCCGGCGGACACGGTCCTGATGGCGGGCGCGTTCGAACTGGCTTACCTTCAGGTGCTGGATCGAGGCGACGGCGCCGGCGGCCAGCGATGGCGGCAGCGAGGTCGTGAAGATGAAGCCGGACGAGAAGGAACGGATGAAGTCGCAGAGCGCGGCCGAAGCGGCGATATAGCCGCCCATGACGCCGAAAGCCTTGCCGAGCGTACCCTCGATCACCGTCAGGCGGTCCATCAGCCCTTCGCGCTCGGCAATGCCGCCGCCGCGCGGGCCGTACATGCCGACGGCATGCACTTCGTCGAGATAGGTCATCGCGCCATATTTGTCGGCGAGATCGCAGATTTCCTTGATCGGGGCGATATCGCCATCCATCGAATAGACGCTCTCGAAGGCGATCAGCTTCGGCGCCTTCGGATCGGCAGCCTTCAGCTTGGCTTCGAGATCATGCAGGTCGTTGTGTTTCCAGATAACCTTGTCGCATTTCGCGTGGCGGATGCCCTCGATCATCGAGGCATGGTTCAGCGCATCCGAGAAGACGATCAGGCCGGGAATGCGCGCGCCGAGCGTGCCGAGCGTCGCCCAGTTGGAAATATAGCCCGAGGTGAAGATCAGCGCGGCTTCCTTGCCGTGCAGATCGGCAAGCTCCTGCTCGAGCAGAACATGGTAGTGGTTGGTGCCAGAAATATTCCGGGTGCCTCCCGCACCCGCGCCACAGTGATCGATGGCTTGCTTCATTGCCTCGATCACTTTCGGATGCTGGCCCATGCCGAGATAGTCGTTGGAGCACCAGACCGTCACTTCCTGCGGGCCGTTGGGCGTATGCCGCGTCGCGCGGGGGAAACTGCCGCGGTGACGCTCGAGATCGGCGAATACGCGGTAGCGGCCCTCCTTGTGCAAGCCGTCCAGTTCGCCCTTAAAGAATGCTTCGAAATCCATCATCTGCTCCAGAACCATGCAACCGTTTTCATGAATGCCGGTTCACACGTCAACCCCTGCATATTGCTTTCACGCCTCGCTGCGGCAAATGGCCCCTAATTTTGAATAATTCCAGACAAGAATAGACAATCACGGCAAGTTGACAACCAGGATTTGTCCGGAACGGTGAAAACCGGAGGGCGGCCAGGCGGCCCTCCGGCGCTTCTTTTGCGATCTATGCCGCGGCCACGGCACGCTTGGCCATGACCTTGATCAAATTGGCGCGATAGTCCGCCGTCGCATGCAGATCCGACAGCAGCGCCGACGAATCGATGCTGACATTGGCGACCGCATCCGGCGACCAGTTACCGGCCAGCGCCTGTTCCAGGCCGCTATCGCGGAACACGCCGTCCGCCCCCGCCCCGGTCACCGCCACCCGCACGCCGCCCGATCCTTTCGTGACAAAGACGCCGGTCATGGCGTAGCGCGAGGCGGGATTGGGGAATTTGGCATAGGCAGCCTTTTCCGGCGCTTCGAAGGTGATCGCGGTGATCAGCTCGCCGTCCTCCAATGCCGTTTCGAACAGGCCGGTGAAGAAATCGTCGGCCGCGATCTGGCGCTTGTCGGTGACGATGGTGGCGGCGAGCGCCAGCATGGCGGCGGGATAGTCCGCCGCCGGATCGTTGTTGGCGACCGAACCGCCGATCGTGCCCATGTGGCGGACATGCGGATCGCCGATCATGCCGGCAAGGTCTGAGAGCGCCGGACAGACGGCACGGATCGCCGCCGAGGATGCGACCTCCGCATGCGTCGTTGCCGCTCCGATCGTCACCCTGCGGCCATCGACACGAATGCCCTTCAGCGACGGGATATGCCGGAGATCGACCAGATCGCTCGGCGAGGCCAGACGCTGCTTCATGGTGGCGATCAGCGTCATGCCGCCGGAGACATATTTGCCCTCGTCTGCGCCCGACTTGAGCTTGACGGCCTCGTCAACCGAGGAGGCGCGGTGATAATTGGTTGCATACATGGCTTTCTCCTCCCCGTCTCAGGCCACGGCCTGGGTGGCTTCCCATACCTTCAGCGGCGTGGCCGGCATGGTAAGGGTGTTGTTGCCGATCGCATCGGTGATGGCGTTGATCAGCGCCGGCGGCGAGCCTATGGCGCCGGCTTCGCCGCAGCCCTTGACCCCGAGCGGATTGCTGGGACTTGGCGTGACCTGATGCGAGATCTTGAAGGACGGCAGATCGTCGGCGCGCGGCATGGCGTAATCCATGAAGCTCGCCGTCAGGAGCTGGCCGTTCTCGTCATAATGCACGCCCTCCAGCAGCGCCTGGCCGATCCCCTGCGCAATGCCGCCATGCACCTGGCCCTCGACGATCATCGGATTGATGATATTGCCGAAATCGTCGGCGGCGACGAACTGGATGATCTCGGTCCTGCCCGTTTCCGGATCGACCTCGACTTCGCAGATGTAGCAGCCGGCCGGGAAGGTGAAGTTCGACGGATCGTAGAAGGCGGTCTCCTTCAGGCCCGGCTCGATGCCGGCGGGCAGATTGTGCGCGGTATAGGCCGACAGCGCCACCTGGAACCAGGGGAGCGACTTGTCGGTGCCGGCGACCTTCACCTCGCCGTTCTCGATGACGATATCGCTTTCGTCGGCCTCCATCAGATGCGCGGCGATCTTCTTGGCCTTGGCCTCGACCTTGTCGAGCGCCTTGACCACGGCCGACATGCCGACGGCGCCGGAGCGCGAGCCATAGGTGCCCATGCCCATCTGCACCTTGTCGGTATCGCCATGCACGATCGAGACGCTCTCGATCGGCACGCCGAGCCGGTCGGCGACGAGCTGAGCGAAGGTGGTTTCATGCCCCTGGCCGTGGCTGTGCGAACCGGTGAGCACCTCGATGGTACCAACCGCGTTGACGCGCACCTCGGCCGATTCCCACAGGCCGACGCCGGCGCCGAGCGCGCCGACCGCCTGCGACGGCGCGAGACCACAGGCCTCGATATAGCAGCTCATGCCGATGCCGCGCTTCATGCCGCGCGCCGCCGCTTCTGCCTTGCGGGCCGGGAAACCGCTCCAGTCGGCCTGCTGCATGGCGGCGTTCAGCGACGCCTCGTAGTCACCGGCATCGTAGTTCATGATCACCGGCGTCTGGTGCGGGAAGGAGCGGATAAAATTGACGCGCCGCAATTCGGCCGGCGAGACGCCGAGCTCGCGCGCCGCCGTTTCCATCGTCCGCTCCAGCAGGAAGGTCGCTTCCGGACGCCCCGCGCCGCGATAGGCATCGACCGGCACCGTATTGGTATAGACGGTGCGGACATTGGCGTGGATCGCCGGGATGTCGTATTGGCCCGACAGCAACGTCGCGTAGAGATAGGTCGGCACGCAGGAGGAGAAGAGCGACATATAGGCGCCGAGATTGGCGATGGTGTCGACCTTCAGCGCCGTGATGCGGTTCTGCGCGTCGAAGGCCATCTTCACCTTGGAAACGTGATCGCGGCCATGCGCATCGGTGAGGAAGGCCTCGGTGCGGTCGGCGGCCCATTTGACCGGCACGCCGGTCTTCTTCGACGCCCAGAGACAGACGATCTCCTCGGGATAGATATAGATCTTCGAACCGAAGCCGCCGCCGACATCGGGCGCGATCACCCGCAGCTTGTTTTCCGGGGCGACATTGTAGAAGGCGCTCATGACGAGCCGCGCGACATGCGGGTTCTGGCTGGTCGTGTAGCAGGTATAGTGATCCTCGGCGGCATCATAGATGCCGAGAGCGGCGCGCGGCTCCATGGCGTTCGGCGATAGCCGGTTGTTGTGAAGCTCGATCTCGGTGACATGCGCGGCCGCCGCGATCGCCTTGTCGGTAGCGGCGCCGTCGCCGAGCTCCCAGTCGAAGATCAGGTTGTTTTCCGCTTCCGGATGGATCTGCGGCGCCCCCGGCTCCAGCGCGTTGACCGCCTCGATGACGGCGGGAAGCTCCTCGTAATCCACCACGACGGCCTCGGCCGCGTCGCGGGCCTCGCCGAGCGAATCCGCCACCACGATCGCCACGGCATCGCCGACATAGCGCACGGTGTCGACCGCCAGCGGCCGCCAGGCGCCCATCTTCATCGGCGATCCGTCCTTGGAGTGGATCATCCAGCCGCAGATGAGGTTACCGATGCCGTCGGTCAGCAGCTCCTTGCCATCCAGCACGCCGATCACGCCCGGCATGGCCAAAGCCGCCGAGGCATCGATGCCGGTGATTTTCGCATGCGCATGCGGGCTGCGGACGAAATAGGCATATTTCATGCCCGGCACCACCATGTCGTCGGTGTAGCGCCCCTTGCCCGTCAGAAACCGCTTGTCTTCCTTTCGCGCGACGCGCGCACCAATGCCTTCAACACCCATGACATCCTCCGATCAGGGTTTCGGGCCGGCAAACCGCCAGATAACAGCCGTTGGCGTTCGCCAGGCAATCTCGGTGAAAACTTACTCGGCCGCCTGTCTGGCGGCATGCATTTCGGCATTGGCTGACAGCACCGCCTTGACGATGTTGTGATAGCCGGTGCAGCGACAGATATTGCCTTCCAGCTCGGCCCGAACGGTCTTTTCGTCCAGCGAGCCGCCATGACGGTTGATCATGTCGACGGCCGTCATCACCATTCCCGGCGTGCAGAAGCCGCATTGCAGGCCATGATGCTCCTTGAAGGCGGCCTGGACGGGATGCAGTTCGCCGTTGGCAGCCAGACCCTCGATGGTTGTGATCGCCGAGCCGGACGCCTGCACGGCAAGGATGGAACAGCTCTTGATCGACTTGCCGTCCATATGGATTACGCAGGCGCCGCACTGGCTGGTGTCGCAGCCCACATGGGTTCCCGTCAGGCCAAGCTTTTCCCTGATGAAATGGACAAGCAGGGTGCGATCCTCGCACTCGCCACTGACTGTCCGGCCGTTCACCGTCAAAGTCACTTTTGCCATATTTTCCTCCACGCCTCTCCTCCAGAGGCATTTGCCATCATTTGACTTTTTTGAAGTACGATCAACCTCTACCTTTGAGGGGAGTGCGGATTTTTCTTCCGGGATTGTCGCTTTCATCCGCCAAATGGGTGCGCCGCTAGTTTAGCAGCCAAAAAAATACAAGTGCCCGATGGACAATCATATTTTACACGATATTTCTTTTTAGCTGCAGGACTGTAAGGACAGCCCATCGTGGTGGAGCTGAAGAATGGGACGACGTTGGCCGGGGGTCCGGCTTAACTAACGTTGGAGAGAGTAAATGAAGAAAGTTCTTATGCTCGCAATGGTCGGCTTGTCGATCGCAAGCTGCACCCCGACTGAACAGGGCGCCGGCATCGGCGCGGCATCCGGTGCCATCATCGGCGGCGCCGTGACCGGTAACGTTCGCGGCGCAGCGGTCGGTGCGGCCATCGGCGGCGTTTCCGGCGCCGTGATCGGCAGCGTCTCCGAGCAGCCCGGCCAGTGCTACTACCGCGACCGCTATGGCCGTCGTTACATCGATAATTGCCCGCGCGGCGGCTATCGCGATGATGGCGGTTATCGTGGCGGTTACGGCGGCTACAACAGCGGTTATTGATTGATCGCAGATTTGGATATCGAAGCCCCGGAGCGACGCTCCGGGGCTTTTTTCATGGCGATGGCCGGCGCAAACGGCAGCCACCAGCCGCCCCGGACAGGCCCCTGCGAGTGCTCCGAATCCTCCGCGAAAAACGAGGATCTTTGCTTTTTCCCGCCGTCTTTTGCAGGTTTTCGAGTCTAAAAAAGATACACCTAACGGAGTTTTGCCTCTATGGTGCCCGCGCGTTAACCCGGGGGAAACGTCAAGCTGAGTAAGTTCTCATATAACCGTAAAGCGGCGTATGCGTAGAAGAACTGGTCCGAGGAAGAGTATTGCGTATCGGCGAGCAGGCACCGTGGCAGCGGTTGCGGCAACGCTTGCGCTCGGCCCTTTCGGCGCAGGAAATGCCTTTGCTTTCAAGCTGTTCGGCATGACGCTCTGGGGCGAGGACGATACGACGGATGAGGTCAGCGATCCCGTCCGCTACACTGTCGACCTGAAGACCGACAATCTCGACAAGGACCTCAAGGATAGCCTGGCCGACACCTCGACACTGGTGGCCGACAAGAAGAAGCCCGTCTCCGGCGATCTCGGCATCGTCATCAAGGCGCGCGACGACCGCGACCGGCTGATCGCCACGCTCTACGAGAAGGCCCGCTACGGCGCGGTCGTCACCATCACCATCGACGGCACCAATCTCGATGCCTTGCCGCCGAACCCGACATTCAGCCGCGCCAAGCCCGTCGCCGTCACGATCAGCATCGACCCCGGCCCTGTCTTCAAGCTCGGCAAGGTCAGCCTGCTCGGCGACGCCGCCAGCCGCGATGCCGCGCAATACGGGCTCGTGCCCGGCGGCGATGCCGGCTCGCTGACCATTCTGAAAGCCGGTGACAAGATCGTCGCCGATTTCAAGAATGAGGGACATCCGCTCGTAAAACTGACCAAGCGCGATGTCGTCGCCGATCATGCCACCCGCACGGTCGACGTGTCTCTGCGGGTCGACAGCGGCCCGGTCGCGCCCTTCGGCAATGTCGGCGTCACCGGTCAGAAATCGGTCGATCCGAATTTCATCAAGACCTATGCCCGCATCAACGAGGGCAGGCCCTATTCGCCGGACGAGCTGAAAAAGGCATCCGACCGCCTGCGCAAGCTCGGCGTCTTCTCCAGCGTCACCATCCGCGAGGCCGACAAGCTGGCGCCGGACGGCAGCATTCCCATGACCATCGAAGTGTCGGAAGGCAAGCAGCGCTATTTCGGCGTCGGCGCGCAATATTCCACCATCGACGGCATCGGCCTGCAGGGCTATTGGGGCCACCGCAACCTGACCGGCCGTGCGGATTCGCTGCGCATCGAGGGATCGGTCTCCCGCATCGGTGAATCTACCGATGTCGGCCAGCTCGACTATAGCGCCGGCGTCACCTATGTCAGGCCCGCCACCTTCTACCCGTCCGCGACCTTCACCGCCGGCCTGAAGATGCAGAGCCTGCATCCCGACGCCTATGATGCAAACACCGTCACCGCCAGCGCCGGCCTCGCCTACGAGCTGTCCGATCAGGACACCGTCTCCGCCGGCGGCGAAGTGTCCTACGAGCAGGACAGCACCGATGCCTACGGCGATCAAAACTATCTGACGGTGGCGATCCCGCTCGAATATGTCCGCGACACCCGCGACAACAAGCTCGACCCGACCGAGGGCTACCGCGCCTCGATCAGCGCCAAGCCGAGCTATGAAGCAATGGGCGGCACGGTGTTCAGCTCCTTCGAGGGCTCGATTTCGGGCTATCAGGGCATTGGCGCCAACAACAATGTCGTCTTCGCCGGCAAGCTTTCCCTCGGTTCGCTGATCGGCGCCAACAACGTCGAGGATATTCCGGCCACCCGGCGCTTCTATGCCGGCGGCGGCGGCTCGGTGCGCGGCTATGCCTATCAGGAAATCTCGCCCTATAATTCCAAGGGCGATGCGCTCGGCGGCAGCGCCTATGCCACCGCCTCCTTCGAAGCCCGCGTCAAGATCACCGACACGATCGGCATCGTGCCCTTCATCGATGTCGGCAGCGTCACCGACAGCACTTTTCCCGACTTTTCCGATCTGCGCATTGGCGCGGGCGTCGGTGTGCGCTACGCTACGCCCTTCGGCCCCATCAGGCTCGATGTCGCCGTTCCCCTGAAGAAATATCCTGACGGTACGGCATACGGCATCTATGCCGGCATCGGCCAATCCTTCTAAGGCTGTACGGTCGGTTCAGCACGCGGTTACAAAAGTGAGGTTACTGTCGCTCTCATGAGCATGTTGATTCGAATTGTCGGGAAATTGCTGCGCTTCATCGGCTACGTGGTCGTGGCAATTCTCGTGCTGGCCATTGCGGCGGTGCTCGTCGTCGGCTTCGTGCCCGGCGCCACCGGCTATGCCGTGGACCAGGTGGCAAAGCTCGTCTCGACACCCGATCGCACCATCACCATCGCCGAGGCCTCGGGATTGCTGACCGGCAATCTCAGGGTCGGCGCCATCACCGTCGCCGATACCAAGGGCACCGTTGCCAAGGTGGAGAAGCTCGCGATCGACTGGTCGCCGGCCTCGCTGCTGACCGGCACCTTCCACGCCGATCGCGTCGCCGCCGATGTCGTGGACTTCCAGCGCCTGCCCGTCTCGACGGCGAAGGCCGAACAGCAACCGGCGACGACGAGCGAAAGCGGCGGTTTCTCCCTGCCCATCGCCGTCGATATCGGCGCCCTTTCCTTGCCGAACCTGCGCATCGGCCAGGCCGTCGCCGGCCAGGATTTCGCGCTGGCGGCCGCCGGCAGCGTCAAGGCGAACAGCAGCAGCATCGACCTCGTCCTCGACGCCAATCGCCAGGATGTTCCCGATGCCAAGCTCTCGACCAACATCTCCTTCGCCCCGGCCGAAAACCGGCTGAACCTGAAAGCCCAGCTCGCCGAACCGCGCGACGGGCTGCTCGCCGGACTGCTGCACCTGCCGGGCGGTCCCGCGATCGACATCAACCTTTCCGGGGAAGGCCCTCTGTCGAACTGGGCCGGCAAGCTGCAGGCGGCGCTGGACAACAAGCCGACGGTCTCGATCGACGGCCATCACGCCGTCTCCGCCGACGGTCTGCACCATATCGACGTCAAGGGCGGCGGCGATGTCGATTCGCTGCTGCCGCCGACCATGCGTCCGCTCTTTGCCGGCCAGACGACGATCGATCTTTCCGCCACCTTCGACGGCAAGGGCAAGATCGACATCCAGACCGGCAATCTCGCCACCGGCAGCGTCGTCATCGCCGCCTCGGGCACGCTCGATCCCTCGGGCAACAACAGCCTCAACGCCAACCTGCTCGGCACCTCCGGCCCGGTCGACTTCCGCTGGCCGATGGAAAGCGGCGAAGTCCGCGCCTTGATCTCGCGCGCCGACGTCGCGCTGACCGGGGCCGCGCAATCGGTGAAGATCGACGCCAAGGCGACGCTCGACAGCGTCAGCGCGCCGCAAGGCCAGGTCGGCCAGGTGAACGTCAGCGCCAAGAGCGACGCCTTCAACCTGAGCACCGCGTCGGGACCTGTACAGCTTCGCCTCGTCGTCGGACAGACGGCCTTCGCCAGCCCCGATCTCAACCGCCTGGTGCGCGCGCCGGTCTCCCTGACCGTACCGCTGCAGCTCTCGTCCGATACGATCGGCTTCAACAACACGACGCTGGAAAGCGCCAGCATCGGCGGCACCGTCAACGGCAAGTATACGCTCCCGACGAAGGCGCTGACCGGCAACTTCAAGCTCTTCGCCCTGCCGGCCGTACTGCCGGACGGCGTGTCGGAGAAGTTCGAGGGAACGATCTCGCTGGAAGGTCAGGTCGCCGGTACCGTGCCGACGAAAATGAACCTTTCCAACCTGGCGGTGAAATCGAATGTCGGCGAGATCAACGGCAATGTCACGCTCGACGGCCAGACGCTGGCATCGAACCTGACGGGCAAGCTGCTCGATCTCTCCAAGCTCCTCCAGAATGCCGAGGGCCAGGCCGATATCGCCGTCAAGACGAAAGGCCCGTTGACCGCGCAAGGCATCGACGCGTCGCTGAAAGCCGCCAATGTCAAGCTCGCCGGACGCCTGCTGGATAGGCTCGACGTCGGCGTGACCGGCACGGCCGATCCGAAGGCCCCGCAGGCGACCGTCCAGGCAACCGGCGCCATCGACGGCAAGCCGATCCGCGTGACCGCCGATGCCATCTCGCGGGACGGCCGCACCAGCATTCCGGCGCTCACGGCCGAGATCGGCGCCAACAAGCTCCAGGGCAAGCTGGATTTCACCCCGAGTTTCGAACCGTCAGGCGCTCTGACCTTCGATCTCCCCGATCTCAGTCTGCTCGCCGCCCTTGCCGGGCAGAAGGCCGCCGGCGATCTCAAGGGAGACGTCGCTCTCTCCAGTGCCAACGGCAAGATCGGCCTGAAGGTCAATGCCACCGGCGGCGGCATCCGCCGCGACGATCTCGTCATCGACAAGCCCGTCATCGCGCTGACCGTCGACGACCTGAAGGCGTTTTCCGCCAATGGCAGCATCCGCGCCGATGCCATCGCCTCGGGCGCCAACCGCGTCGCCGATCTCGGCCTGACCTTCACCCAGCAGGGCAGCCGCACGGTCTTCGACCTCAAGTCACGCTACGACAACGCTCCGCTGACCGCCAACGGCAATGTCGAGACCGGCAACGGCCAGACGGTCGTCAGCATCGACAATTTCGCGGGCGCGCCGCGCACCATTCCGGTCAAGCTCGCCTCGCCCACCAAGATCGCCATCAAGGATGGCACGGTGACGCTGAACGGCCTGACCATCCAGACCGGCGGCGGCTCCGTCGTCGTCGACGGCACCGCCGGCCAGGCGCTGAACATCAATGCCAGGATCGTCAACCTGCCCGCCAGCCTCGCCAATGTCTTCGCGCCGACGCTGGCCGCCGAGGGCGCGATCTCCGGCACGGTCACCGTGACCGGCAAGGCGGCGTCCCCCGTCGTCGGCTTCCAGACCGATTGGTCGGGTGCGGCGACCAGCCAGACGAAATCGGCTGGCCTCGGCCCGCTCGCCATCAAGGCGAACGGCAAATTCGCCGACAATACCGTTACCATCGACACCAATCTGACCGGGCAGAGCGGCCTGGCGCTCAACGGCGGCGGCACGGTCGCCGTCGCAGGCAGCAAGGCGATGGGACTGAAATTCACCGGCAACCTGCCCTTCGACGCGCTGGCCGGACAGCTCGCCGCACAGGGTCTGGTCATGAACGGCACGGCGAAGATCGACCTGCAGATATCGGGCACGACGGCGGCCCCCGCCGTCACCGGCACAATCACGACGGACGGCGCCAAGCTCATCGATGTCCGCCGCAATCTCACCCTCAACGGTCTTGCCGTCACCGTTACGCTCGACGGCAAGCAGGCGGTGATTTCGCGCCTCAACGGCAATCTCGCCAGCGGCGGCAGCGTATCGGCAAGCGGCACGGTCGGCATCGCCTCCGATAGCGGCTTTCCCGCCGACATCCAGTTGAAGTTCAACAATGCCACCTATGTCGACGGCACGCTGGTGACCGCGACCGTCAACGGCACGATGGGCATCAAGGGGCCGCTCATGACGGCGCCGGTACTGACCGGCAACCTGAAGCTCAGCAAGGCTTCGATCACCGTGCCGGAAAAGCTGCCGGCCTCGCTCTCCGAGATCAATATCAAGCACAAGAATGCGCCGGCCGCCGTCAACGCCCAGTTCAAGGACCAGAAGCCGCAGGCCCCGAGCAGCAAATCCACCAGCCTCGGCATCGAGTTGCAGCTCGACGCCCCCTCGCAGATCTTCGTGCGCGGACGCGGCATCGATGCGGAACTCGGCGGCAGCATCACCGTTCGCGGCACGGCAGCAAGTCCCGTCGTCTCCGGCGGCTTCACCATGCGGCGTGGACGGCTGACCATCCTCAGTCGCCGCCTGGACTTCACCGACACCAGCAAGATCACCTTCGGCGGCGACCTGACGCCCGCCCTCAACATGGAGGCGACCTCGTCGGTAAGCTCCACCACCATCACCGTCGATGTCACCGGCCTTGCGAACGACCCGCAGATCAGCTTCTCCTCCTCACCCGCCCTGCCGCAGGACGAGGTGATGGCGCAGCTCATCTTCGGCCAGTCCATGTCGAAGCTCTCCGCCATGCAGATCGCCCAGCTCGCCGATGCCGCCAGTCAGCTCGCCGGCGGGCGCTCCACGTCGCTGTTCGACGGTCTGCGCAGCCATCTCGGCGTCGATGACCTCGACATCTCCACGGATTCGAACGGCCAGGCCCAGGTCGGCGCCGGCAAATATCTGAACAAGCGCACCTATATCGAGCTGCAGCAAGGCGCCTCCAACAACACCAAGGCGATCATCAACCTCAATGTCGGGCGCGGCGTGAAATTGCGTGGTGCTGCCGGCTCGGACGGCGCCGGCGAGGCCGGCATCGTCTACGAACGAGAATATTGAGGCGAAGAGACCGGGGACGCCCGCTCAGGGCGTCCCCAGCCTTCAGCCCAAGTGTCTGGCGACCTCGACCCCGAATATCAGCCGCCGATGGCGCTGCGATGCGCATCCGCGAATTCCGCGAGGCTCCTGAACACGAAATCGACCGCCGGAATATCAGCCGGCACCGGCGTCGCGCCGCCGCCGGGCTGTCCTGAGCGCCGGTCGATCCAGGCGCGGGAAAGCCCCGCCTTCGTGGCGGGCACATGGTCGTGATGCAGGCTCTGCGCGACATGCAGCACCTGCGAAGGCGCGATACCGAGATCGTCCCGCAAATGGTCGAGCAGGTAAGCGAAGTTGCGCGGATCGGGCTTGTAGGAGCCGATATCCTCCGCCGTGTAGACCGCGTCAAACGTCACGCCGAGCTTACGGTTGCTGGCCGCAAAGCTCGTGCGGTCGACATTCGACAGGATGATGATCTTGTAGTGTTTCTTCAGATAGGCGAGCGCCTTGGCGGAATCGGCGAAGGGCGGCCAGTCGGGAACCGAAGCGCCGAAACGCTCATGCAGATCCCCCGAGACGCGCGCGCCCCATATCTTCGCCATGCGGGCATGCACGACGGTCAGCAGCGACGAATAGCGCAGCGACGGCGTTGCCAGCTCCTGATCCGTTTCCGTCCGGCCGAAGACCTCCAGCGCTTCGTCGCGAGCAAATGTCAGCCCGCCCTCGCTCAGGAGCGGCTGCAGGGCATTCCAGATGCCGGTTTCCCAATCGATGAGCGTGCCGTAGCAATCGAAGGTGAGAGCCTTGAAATCCGTCAGTTTGGTCAAGCGGGCCTCCTGCGGCCGGGTTGCTGATCCGTCGGAATATCGCAGGAATAGGGTTCATTGTGATGAGGCGAAGCTGCGAATGACTTGACCGAATCTGCGATCCTCAATCCGGCTCTAGGGTCCAAAAAAGTGGAGCATGATGTCGTCCGAAATCCCCTCACACTTTTCGGCATCATGCTCTAGCGCTGCGGAAGACCGATGGCGTCACGCCGAAGCGCTGCTTGAACTGCCGGTTGAAGGACGAGGCGTTGCGATAGCCCAGCTCATAGGCGATCTCCGAAACCGGCAGCGACGTGTTGACCAGCAAATCCACGGCGCGGTCAAAGAGCTGGCGCAGCTGATACTGCTTCGGTGATTGGCCGTGCATCTCCCGGAACAGGGCATGGAACTGGCTTTGTCCGAGACCGGCCATGCGCGCCGCACTCGACACGCTAACCGCCTCGAGACCGCCGACCCTGTCGGCAATGTTGACGACGCGCTGCTGCGCCATGCCAAGCGACGAATGCGCCTCGTCCCACCCGCGCCGAACGAGTTGCAGCCCGCTCAACGCCAGATGGGCGGCATCGGCCGCGCGTCTCCCATCCGCCTCGACTTCCCGGCCGAGCTGGCTGAACAGCCGCCAAAGCCACGGCTCGACCTTGAGGGTCAAGGCCGCCGGCACCCCGAGGACGGATGCAAGCAACGCCTCGGGAAGAGAGGCGGATTCCACGTCCAGCACCATGAGGCTGCAATCGGGACTCGGCGCGAAATCATGCATATGGTCCTGCGGGATGATCGTCAGGCAATTGCTGGAAACGATATCCGTCCGCCCCTCGACATCCACCAGCATCGAGCCGCGCATCGGGAACAGGATCTGGCTATAATCGTGGCGATGACGGTCGGGGCCGGCATATTGGCGGATTTCAAGAGTGGCTGACATGTTCGACCTCGGACGGGAGCCTATCAAGCTGGCTGCGGTGTCTTGCAACCATTATGCCCTGAAACGCGGGATCGGGCCATCACCGCCGGCAAAGCTCAAAATCCCATCTTGCTGGTCTTCAGCAAGATATTAGACTCCGTCGTGTTGATGCCGTTGATCAGCCGGATGCGGCGCAGCGTTTCGTCGAAGGACGCCAGGTCCCTGTCTTCCAGTTCGGCGATGAAATCCCATTTGCCATTGGTGCTGTGCAGCGCCCTCACCTGCGGCAGCCCGCGAAGCTGGTCGGCGACCTTGTCCGCCAGCTTGCCGAGCACTTCGATCAGGACGATGGCACGCACGCCGGCGGAGCGGGTCTCGTGGCCGGTCCGGATGGTGAAGGCGGTGATGGTGCCGGTATCGACCAGCCGCTCGATGCGGGCCGTCACGGTCGCGCGCGAGGCGCCGGTCGCCGCCGCCAGAGAGGAAACGGAGGCGCGGGCATTGTGGCGGAGCGCACTCAGGAGGTCACGATCGAGGTCATCCATAGACTTGTCATTTTGCTAGGTTACATTATGCAATCTGTCGAAAACTACTCGATTTTCGACAATTTTCCATCTTTTTGCTGTCGTTCCCACAACCGATAATGCGAATCGACAGCCCCTAACGCCTCGGAGCGCCGCCGATGAACATAGAATCCACACCCGTCACGCTGATCGGCGTTCCGCTTGAGGAAGGCTCCGGCCGACGTGGCGCCAGCATGGGCCCGACGGCGCTGCGCATCGCCGGCATCGAGACGGCGCTGACCGAGCTTGGCCATCGCGTCACCGACAGCGGCGACCTGCGCCCGACCCCCGCCGCCGACCTGCCGGACGATCCAAGAGCACATAATCTCAAGATCGTCGGCGCCTTCACCCGCGCGCTCGAAGCCAAGGTCTACGAAGTCGCCTCCTCGGGCGGCTTCCCGCTGATGCTCGGCGGCGATCATAGTCTTTCCATGGGCAGCGTCTCGGGCATGGCTCGCCATGCGGCCGAAACCGGCCGGCCGCTTTTCGTGCTCTGGCTGGATGCGCATTCGGACTTCAATTCACCGGCGACATCGCCGTCCGGCAATATCCACGGCATGCCCGTCGCCTACGTCTGCGGCGAGGCGGAGATTGCCGGCGTGCTGCCCGCCGGCCGGCCGCTGGTCGACCCGAAGAAAGTCTTCCAGGTCGGCATCCGCTCCGTCGATCCGCGCGAGCGCGAGGAGATCCGCGAACACGGCGTCAACGTCTTCGACATGCGCTCGCTCGACGAACAGGGCGTGGCCGCCATCATGCGCCAGGTGCTGGATACCGTCAGCGCCGCCAACGGCCTGCTGCATGTGAGCTTCGACGTCGATTTTCTCGATCCGGATATCGCACCGGGTGTGGGAACGACAGTGCCGGGCGGCGCGACCTATCGCGAAGCCCATCTGATCATGGAAATGCTGTCCGACAGCGGCCTGGTGTCGTCGCTCGATCTGGTCGAGCTCAATCCCTTCCTGGACGATCGCGGCAAGAGCGCACGCGTCCTGGTGGAGATGGCGGCAAGCCTGTTTGGCCGGCGCATTTTCGACCGGCCGACAAGGGCGGCCTGACTTTTCAATCCGGCAGGGTCCCCGAAGGATAGATTTCGGGGGGCCGGCCCGCTCCGGGGAGACCAAAATGAGCGCATCGACCGATCTCATCGCCACCGAACAGCGCCTCGGCGCCCAGAATTACAAGCCCCTCGACGTCGTGCTCACCCGCGGCGAAGGCGTCTATGTCTGGGATACGGACGGCAAGCGCTATCTCGATTGCCTCTCGGCCTATTCGGCGGTCAACCAGGGCCATTGCCATCCGAAGATCCGCGAGGCGATGATCGAGCAGGCTGGCAAGCTGACGCTCACCTCCCGCGCCTTCCGCAACGATCAGCTCGCCCATCTCTACGAAGAACTGGCGGCGCTCACCGGCTCGCACAAGATCCTGCCGATGAACTCCGGCGCCGAAGCCGTCGAGACCGCGATCAAGGCCGTGCGCAAATGGGGCTACGAGGTCAAGGGTGTGCCGGAAAACCAGGCGGAGATCATCGTCTTCTCCAATAATTTCCATGGCCGGACGCTGAGCATCGTCAGCTTCTCCACCGACCCGGATGCCCGCACCGGCTTCGGCCCCTATACGCCCGGCTTCCGCATCGTCCCCTTCGGCGATGCCGACGCCTTCGCCGCCGCGATCAACGGCAACACCGTTGCAGCGCTGATCGAGCCGATCCAGGGCGAAGCCGGCGTCATCATTCCGCCGGCAGGCTACTTCACCCGCGTCCGCGAACTCTGCACGGCCAACAAGGTCACCCTGATCCTCGACGAGATCCAGACCGGCCTCGGCCGCACCGGCAAGCTGCTTGCCGAAGAGCATGAGGGTATCGAGGCCGACGTGACGCTGATCGGCAAGGCGCTGTCGGGCGGCTTCTACCCGGTCTCCGCCGTCCTCTCCAACTCCGAGGTACTCGGCGTGCTGAAACCCGGACAGCATGGTTCCACCTTTGGCGGCAATCCGCTCGCCTGCGCCGTTGCCCGCGCGGCGCTTCGCGTCCTGACGGAGGAAGGCATGATCGAGAATGCCGCCACCATGGGGGATTATTTCCTCGAAGGCCTGCGTTCGATCCGCTCCAACATCGTCAAGGACGTCCGCGGCCGTGGCCTGATGATGGCGGTGGAACTCGTGCCGGAGGCCGGTGGCGCCCGGCAATATTGCTACCAGCTGAAGGACCTCGGCCTGCTCGCCAAGGACACGCATGACCACACGATCCGCCTCGCGCCGCCGCTGGTGATTACCCGCGATCAGGTCGATTGGGCGCTGGAGCAGATCGACAAGGTCCTGGCGCGCTGATCTCAACTTTTAGAAGAATCTAAACTAATGGAGGCCGTCGAATCGCCTCCATAGGTTTAGGTTTGAGCAACGTTCTTGCGATAATCTGCAAATCGCGCGCCGGGTGTGGCGCCTTCAATGGGAAGAACGTTCATGGCCACGATCAATTCCACCAGCTTCAGCGGCGATACTTTGGAGATCATCGCCTTCCGGCTTCACGACCAGGAATTCTGCGTCAAGACCACCACGATCCGCGAAATCCGCGGCTGGGCGCCGTCGACGCCGATCCCGCACGCGCCGGCCGATGTCATCGGCGTCATGAACCTGCGCGGCTCAGTCATCCCAATTATCGATCTCGCCTACAAGCTGGGCATGGAGAGCACGGTCGCCAATGAACGTAGCGCCATCGTCGTGGCGGAGGTCCATAACATGGTCATCGGCATGCTGGTCGATCGTGTCTCCGACATCCTGACGATCGCCGCCGATCAGGTCCAGCCCGTCCCCGAGGTCACCGCGTCCTTCGACCGTGCTTTTTGCGAAGGCATCATCGCCACTGAAAACGGCATGATCTGCTTCCTGAACCTTGCCAAGATGTTCAAGGAAAGCGAAGCCGAAGAACTCGCCGCCTGAGCGCCTGCTTTTCATCTCAGTCCCCACGAAAAAGCCGCCCCGGTATTCCGGGACGGCTTTTCTCATGCAAGACGCGTGCCGGTTTCAGCCGAACAGCGCGAAGGTGCTTCTGATCGTCACCCAGACACCCCAGAGCAGCGGGATGCCGACGATGGCCCAGGCGATCAGCGCCTTGGCGTCGAACCCGCCCTTGCCGATGCCGAAGGAGCCGGTCGGGCCGGCATTGGCGGCGGCGGTCTTTGCCTGCAGCGCTGCCACTTCCTCATCCGACATGAACCATTTGTCGGCAAGCGGCCGCACCAGCGAATTGGCGATGAGGCCGAGCGCCAGCATGCCGGCGAGGATATACATGGTGAAGGTATAGAGCTGTGCGCCCTCGACGCCGGCAGCCTTCTGCGCCTCACGAATGTAATTGACCACCACCGGACCGACAATCCCGGCCGTCGCCCAGGCCGTCAGCAGCCGGCCATGGATGGCGCCGACGAACTGCGTACCGAAGATATCGGCGAGATAGGCGGGAACGGTCGCGAAGCCGCCGCCATACATCGACAGGATGATGCAGAGTGCGCCCACGAACAGGATCTTGCTGTGAATGCCGGCGGCCCAGGGAGCCAGCAGGTAGAGCGCGATGCCGATCAGGAAGAAGCAATAATAGGTGTTCTTGCGGCCGATCTTGTCGGAGAGCGATGCCCAGAAGAAGCGCCCGCCGATGTTGAAGAGCGACAGAAGACCGGCGAAACCGGCGGCGATGGCTGCAACGGCCGCCACCTGTTCCTTGCTGAGATCGGCGAATTTCACGTCCGGCAGGCCGATCAGTGCGCCACCGAAGATTTCCTGCAGCATCGGCGAAGCCATGCCGATGACGCCGATGCCGGCCGAGACGTTGAGGCACAGCACGGCCCAGATCAGCCAGAACTGCTTGGTCTTATGGGCGTCGCGCAGATGCACATGCTTGGTCGTGATCATCGTGCTCTTGGCGGGCGGCGGCGTCCAGCCTTCCGGACGCCAGCCGGCGGGCGGCAGCCGATAGCCGAAGGCGCCGCCCATCATGAAGACGAAATAGATCGCCGCCATGACGACGAATGTCTGCCAGACGCCGGCCGAACCATCGGCGCGGAAGTTGGTCATCAGCAGGTTGGCGAGCGGCGCGCCGATCATCGCTCCGCCGCCGAAGCCCATGATCGCCATGCCGGTCGCCATGCCGCGCCGGTCGGGGAACCATTTGATCAGCGTCGAGACCGGCGAGATATAGCCGAGGCCGAGACCGACGCCGCCGATCACGCCGGCGCCGATCCACATCAGCCAGAGCTGGTGGAAGATGACGCCGATCGCGGCGACCAGGATGCCGCCGCACCAGCAGCAGGCGGAGACGACGCCGGCCTTGCGCGGGCCTACCCGTTCCAGCCAGCCGCCCCAGATGGCGGCGGACGATCCGAGCAGAACGAAGAACAGCGTATAGATCCAGCCGAGATCGCTCACGCGCCAGTCGCAGCTCGTGGTGACCAGGGCGGAGAGGAGATTGAGATTGGCGCATTCGGCCGGCGGCGGCGTGGACGTGCCAAGCACCTTCGACAGCGGCAGCCAGAAGACGCTGAAGCCGTAAGCCATGCCGATGCAAAGATGGATCGCCAGCGCGGCCGGCGGCACCAGCCACCGGTTGAAGCCAGGCTTGGCGATGATACGCTCACGATCGAGCAACCCCGCTGACACATCACCTCTTGAAATATCCGTTTCCGCAGTCGCCATGAACAACCCTCCTGGTTTCAAAGACCGGCATTCCCCATTATGTCTGCCTTGTACAGCAGGTCAGGACGGATTTTCCCGTCCATCCAATAGATTTTAAAAATCAGATACTAAGCCGGATCAGCCTTGCTTGGCCGGCTCCGGCCTGCGAATTTGCGAAGAGGCTTCGAGGACGAGAGGGCTGAGGCCGCTATCGCCATGATCGATGATTTCGAAAAGCTGCCGCCGCATGCGCGGCTCCCAGAATTTGTTGATATGCGTGGCGACACCCTGCGCCGCCTCATTGGCCGGCTGCGTCTTGAAGAAGGTCGCGATCTGGTTGGCCATATAGACGAGTTTCGCGCCGGTCTTCTCATGGGCCGTTTGATCATGAGCTGTTTCGTCAGGCGACATCGGCGATGCTCCCCGGAGTAATGCGCTGCGGATGGGTGAAAATCTCGAAATCGTCGCCGCGCACCAGCGCCACGAGCGTCATGCCGGCCTCATCGGCCGTGCGGATGGCAAGTGCGGTCGGCGCCGATATGGCGACGAGGACCGGACTGCCGAGGATCGCGGCCTTCTGCACCATCTCGACCGACAAGCGGCTGGTGACGGCAACGACGCCCTCCGCGCCCTTATGGCCGGACCGGATGACGGCGCCGCAGAGCTTGTCGAGCGCATTGTGCCGGCCGACATCCTCGCGCACGGCGATCAATCCCTTGCCCGGGATATAAAAGCCCGCTCCATGCACCGCGCGGGTCTCGCGGTTCAACAATTGTCCGTCGCTCAAAAGCGCAACTGCCTTGACGATATCGGCGTGCGACAGCGTCAGCGCCACGGCCGAAACATCCGGCACCTTGCGCACCGCCTGTTCGATCGATTCGATGCCGCAAAGACCGCAGCCGACGGGACCTGCCATATGCCGCCGGCGGGCGCGCAGCGCATCGGCAGCATCATCGATCAGGGCGATCTGCACGTCGATCCCCTGCTCGTCCTCGACCGGCTCGACGGCGGCGATCTGGCCGATATCGGTGATGATGCCCTCGGTCAGGCTGAAGCCGACGGCGAAATCCTCGATATCGGCGGGCGTGCCCATCATCACCGCATGCGACGAGCCGCCATAGGAAAAGGCGATCGGCACCTCCTCGGGGACGATGCGGGAACCGGAGCGCACCAAGCCGTTGCGGCGTGCGGTTTCGGGAACGGTGGTGGTGGGAGGGAAGCGGGTCATCAGTTGGCCTCCCCTTCTCCCCCTCGGGGAGAAGGTGGCGCGAAGCGTCGGATGAGGGGGACGAGGAGCGAAAGCTCCGAGCGCCTTGAGCTTACGCGAAAGGCAATTTCCGCCGCGTGGAAGGCCCCCCTCATCCGCCCTTCGGGCACCTTCTCCCCGAGGGGAGAAGGGGTCAACACATCCATCCTCACTCAGCCGCCTCCAGCTTGCCAACGATCCGGCGAGACTGCCGGGCCTGTTCGTCATAGTCGATCTGCCACTGCGACGGGCCGTTCGACGGCGAAACCTGCACGGCCGTCACCTTATATTCCGGGCAATTCGTTGCCCAGTCGGAATAATCGGTCGTGATGACGTTGGCCTGCGTGTCCGGGTGGTGGAAGGTCGTGTAGACGACACCCGGCGCGACGCGATCGGTGATCAGCGCTCTCAATGTCGTGTCGCCGGAACGGCTGCTGAGCTTGATCCAGTCGCCCTCGCGGATGCCGCGCTGTTCGGCATCGTGCGGATGGATCTCCAGCCGGTCCTCGGCGTGCCACATGACATTCTCGGTTCGCCGCGTCTGCGCGCCGACATTGTACTGGCTGAGGATGCGTCCGGTGGTGAGCAGCAGCGGGAAGCGCGGGCCGGTGCGTTCGTCGGTCGCAACATATTCGGTGCGGATGAACTTGCCCTTGCCGCGCACAAAGCCGTCGACATGCATGATCGGCGAGCCGAGCGGCTTCTTTTCGTTACAGGGCCACTGCACCGAACCCATCTTCTCCAGGTAGTCGTAGGAGACGAGCGCGAAGCTCGGCGTCGTCGCGGCGATCTCGTCCATAATCTCGGACGGATGCGTGTAGTTCCAGCCGAGCCCCATGGCCTGCGCCATCTTCTGCGTCACCTCCCAGTCGGCATAGCCGTTGCGCGGGCTCATGACCTTGCGCACGCGGTTGATGCGGCGCTCGGCATTGGTGAAGGTGCCGTCCTTTTCCAGGAAGGTCGAGCCGGGCAGGAAGACATGCGCGTAATTGGCCGTCTCGTTCAGGAAGAGGTCGTGGACGACGACGCATTCCATCGCGGCAAGGCCGGCGGCGACATGCTTGGTATCCGGATCGGACTGGAGAATGTCCTCGCCCTGGATGTAGATGCCCTTGAATGTGCCCTCGACGGCGGCATCCAGCATGTTGGGGATGCGCAGGCCCGGCTCGTTGTTGAGCTTCACGCCCCAGAGCTTTTCGAAGATATCGCGGGTCGCATCGTCGGAGATGTGGCGATAGCCCGGCAGCTCGTGCGGGAAGGAGCCCATGTCGCAGGAACCCTGCACATTGTTCTGGCCGCGCAGCGGGTTCACACCGACGCCGGGACGGCCGATATTGCCCGTCACCATGGCGAGGTTGGCGATCGCCATGACCGTGGTGGAGCCCTGGCTGTGTTCGGTGACGCCGAGACCGTAATAGATCGCGCCGTTGCCGCCCGTGGCATAGAGGCGGGCCGCACCGCGAACCAGATCGGCGGGAACGCCGGTGAACTTTTCCGACTCTTCCGGGCTGTGATGCGGCTCGGCGACGAAAGCCGCCCAATCCTCGAATTCCGACCAGTCGCAACGCTCGCGGATGAACTTTTCGTCGAACAGGCCTTCGGTGACGATGACATGGGCGAGCGCCGTCAGCACGGCGACATTGGTGCCCGGCTTGAGCGGCAGATGGTAGCTCGCCTCGACATGCGGCGTGCGCACCAGATCGATGCGGCGCGGATCGATGACGATCAGCTTGGCGCCTTGGCGCAACCGCTTCTTCAGCCGCGAGCCGAAGACCGGGTGGCCGTCCGTCGGATTGGCGCCGATGACGAGAACGACATCGGAATGCTCGACGCTGTCGAAATTCTGCGTGCCGGCCGAAGTGCCAAAGGCCTGGCCGAGGCCATAGCCTGTGGGAGAATGGCAGACGCGGGCGCAGGTATCGACATTGTTGTTGCCGAAGCCGGCGCGCACCAGCTTCTGCACCAGGAAAGTCTCTTCATTGGTGCAGCGCGACGAGGTGATGCCGCCGACGGAGTCGCGTCCATACTGATATTGCAGCCGCTTGAACTCGGTGGCGATATGGGCGAAGGCCTCGTCCCAGGTGACTTCGCGCCAGGGATCGGTGATCTTCTCGCGGACCATCGGATTGAGGATGCGATCCTTGTGGGTCGAATAGCCATAGGCGAAGCGGCCCTTGACGCAGGAATGGCCGCGATTGGCCTGGCCGTCCTTCCACGGCACCATGCGCACCAGCTCCTCGCCGCGCATCTCCGCCTTGAAGGAGCAACCGACGCCGCAATAGGCGCAGGTGGTGACGACCGAATGTTCCGGCTGGCCGATGGCGATCACCGACTTTTCCGTCAGCGTCGCGGTCGGACAGGCCTGTACGCAGGCGCCGCAGGAGACGCATTCCGAATCGATGAAATGCTCGTGCATGCCGGGCGAGACGCGCGAGCCGAAGCCACGGCCCTCGATGGTCAGCGCGAATGTACCCTGCACTTCCTCGCAGGCGCGCACGCAGCGCGAGCAGACGATGCACTTCGAGGGATCGTATGTGAAGTACGGATTGGACTCGTCCTTCGGCATCCATTTCAGATTGATGTCGCCGCTGTTGCGCGCCTTGACGTGGTTGTCGCCCTCGTAACCGTAGCGCACGTCGCGCAGGCCGACGGCACCGGCCATATCCTGCAATTCGCAATCGCCATTGGCGGCGCAGGTCAGACAGTCGAGCGGATGGTCGGAAATATAGAGCTCCATCACGCCGCGGCGGATGTCCTTCAGGCGGCTCGTCTGCGTGTGCACGACGATGCCGGGCGCCACCGGCGTCGTGCAGGAGGCCGGCGTGCCGTTGCGGCCCTCGACCTCGACGAGACAGAGGCGGCACGAGCCGAAGGCATCGACCATGTCGGTGGCGCAGAGCTTCGGCACCTGGATGCCGGCTTCCATCGAGGCCCGCATGATCGACGTGCCTTCCGGCACGGTGATCTGGCGCCCGTCGATGGTCAGCGTCACCATGGTTTCGGAGCGGGAGGCCGGTGTGCCGTAATCGATTTCTGGAACGAGGGACATGGGTCTTACTCCGCCGCTTCAATCAAGGGAGCCGGAGAAAAGTCCTCCGGAAAATGGGTCATGGCGCTCATGACGGGATAGGGCGTAAAGCCGCCGAGGGCACAGAGCGAGCCGAACTTCATCGTGTTGCAGAGATCGGCGAGCAACACCCTGTTCTTCTCCGGCTCGATCCCTCTGGCGATCTTGTCGGCCGTCTCGACGCCGCGCGTCGAGCCGATGCGGCAGGGCGTGCACTTGCCGCAGCTTTCGACCGCGCAGAACTCCATGGCGAAACGCGCCTGCTTCAGCATGTCGGCGGTATCGTCGAAGACGACGATGCCGGCATGGCCGATCAGACCATCCTTGGCCGCGAAAGCCTCGTAGTCGAACGGCGTATCGAACAGGGCGCGCGGGAAATAAGCCCCAAGCGGCCCGCCGACCTGCACGGCCTTGACGGGACGACCGGTCGCCGTGCCGCCGCCGATCCTGTCGACGATATCGCCGAGCGACAGGCCGAAGGCCGTCTCGTAAAGGCCGCCATATTTGACGTTACCGGCAATCTGGAGGGGAATGGTGCCACGCGAACGGCCCATGCCGAAATCGCGGTAGAAGGCCGCACCCTTGTCCATGATGATGGGGACCGAGGCGAGCGAGATGACGTTGTTGATGACGGTCGGACAGTTGAACAGGCCCTTGTGCGCCGGCAGCGGCGGCTTGGCGCGCACGATGCCGCGCTTGCCTTCCAGGCTGTTGAGCAGTGCCGTCTCCTCGCCGCAAACGTAAGCGCCGGCGCCGGTGCGGATCTCGATATCGAATGCCTTACCTGAACCGAGAACGGAAGGCCCGAGAATGCCGGCACTCCTGGCGACCTCGACCGCCTCGGTCATTACGGCGATGGCATGCGGATATTCCGAACGCGCATAGACGAAGCCTTTGGTCGCGCCCGTGGCAATCCCGGCAATCGCCATGCCTTCGATCAGCACGAAGGGATCGCCCTCCATGATCATCCGGTCGGCAAAAGTGCCGCTGTCGCCTTCGTCGGCATTGCAGACGATATATTTGCGGTCGCCCGGCGCATCGAGCACCGTCTTCCATTTGATGCCGGTCGGGAAGCCCGCGCCGCCACGGCCGCGCAGGCCGGACTCGGTCACTTCCTTGACGATATCGCCGGCCGCCATGCCAATGGCGCGGCGCAGACCCTTTAGGCCACCGTGGGATTCGTAGTCTTCCAGTGAAAGGGACTCGATAACGCCGCAGCGGGCAAAGGTCAGGCGGGTCTGTTCCTTAAGGAATGGGAGGCTTTCGACCTCCCCAAGACAGAGCGGATGCTCGCCACCTTCCGCGAGCCCGGCGTCGAACAATGCCGGCACATCCTTGGCCTTCACCGGCCCGTAGCCGATGCGTTTGCCGTCAACTTCGACCTCGACCAACGGCTCGAGCCAGAACATGCCGCGCGAGCCGTTGCGCACGATCTGCGCGTCCAGTCCACGGCTAGCGATCTGCCGCGCAACGGCTTCCGCCACCTTCTGGGCACCAAGGGAAAGAGCGGCCGCATCGCGGGGAACGTAGATCTTCACCGTCATCGGCGTGCCTCCTTCACGAGGTCTTCCGCCTCATGCTCGTCCAGCCGGCCATAAAGCTCGCCGTCCAGCATCGCCGCCGGCGCGCAGGCGCAGAGCCCGAGACAGTAGACCGGCTCCAGCGTCACGCTGCCGTCCAGCGTCGTCTGATGGAAATCGATGCCGAGCAGTTGCTTGACGCGCTCGGCCAGTTGATCGCCACCCATCGACTGACAGGCTTCGGCGCGACAGAGCTTCAACACATGCCGGCCTGCCGGGTGATCGCGATAATCATGATAGAAGGTCATGACGCCGTGCACTTCGGCGCGCGACAGATTGAGTGCGCTGGCGATCAGCGGCAGCGTGTCCTGCGGCACATAGCCGAACTCCTCCTGGAGCCCGTGCAGGATCGGCAGGAGCGGACCTTCCATCGACTTCATGCTGTCGATGATGGCGCCGGCACGGGCAGCGATCTCGCCCGAGCCAAGATGCAAATTCATAAGCAGCCCTCCCAGGCTTTCCTCCATGGCCGCGCGCGGCGCACGCCCACGAAACGAAAATCGCAGGGATAAATCCGGGGATCAATAAGGCAGTCCCGTCAAACGATAGAAAAAATCTATCGACTTTTGTCGCCTTCCGCGAGCAATCGCGCCTCATGCAGCAAGGCGGAAACGAGCGGCGTAAATGGCTCGCGATGGGTCGCTACCAGACCGACAAGATGCTCGGCATCCGGATCGGTGATCGGGATCTTGTGAATATCGGCAAGAAAGCCGAAGGAATCGGCGATATTCTTCGGCATGATGCTCGCCCAGCGCCCGGTCTGCACATGGGAAAACAAGACGATCATCGAATTGGATTCCAGGGTCGGCTGCACAACCGCGCCCGCTTCGCTGAGATGCCGGTTGATGATCCGGCGGTTCTGCATGTCGGCGGTCAATAGACAAAGCCGAAGATGGCCGACTTCGTTCCAGGTGACGCTGGCGCGATCGGACAGTGGGCTGCCCGCCGCCGTGATCAGATGGTAGCGCTCGGCATAGAGCGGTACGCTGGTGACGCGCCCGAGCGGCTCGTTCTCCAGATAGGTGATGCCGGCATCGATTTCGAGATTTTCCAGCAGGCTCAGCACCTGCAGCGAATTGCGCGAGATGATGGAAAAGGTGACGTCCGGATGCCGCTCCTGAAACGGCGCGGTGATCTTCGGCACCATGGCAAGCGCCGTCGGGATGGCGGCGATGCGGATATGGCCGGTCAGGCCCTTGCGCGCCGCCCGCATCTCCTCCCGCATCGTCCGGGTATCGCCGACAATGCGCCGTGCCCATTCCAGCACGCGCTGCCCTTCCGGCGTCAGGCCCTGGAAGCGCGAGCCGCGGCTGACCAGCATCACGCCGAGCTGATCCTCCAGCTGGCGGATCGCCGCCGACAAAGTCGGCTGCGTCACCCCACATTCCTCGGCGGCGCGGCCGAAATGCTTCTGGTTGGCAAGCGCGATAAAGAATTCCAGCTTGTCGATCATTCAACTCTCCCCGATGAAAGAGTTAGATGGGGTGGAGCATGAGTGCAAGATTGCGACGGGAGAACGCGCCGCGAGACGGATATCCGGCATCCGCGACGGGCTGAAACACGCCGCGGGGAATTTCGCGACAAGCCGCTCACTCACCAACCTCGAACTGGAGACGGTAGCTGGACGGGGACAGGCCCACCATTCTGCGAAAATGAGTCCGCAGGGTCATGGCCGCGCCGAAGCCGACTTGCCGCGCAATGGTCTCCACGGACAGATTGGTATCTTCCAGCAGCTCCCTCGCTCTCGCGATGCGCTCGGCGACAACCCAGGCTCCGGGGGCGAGGCCGGTCGCGCCGCGGATGTGACGATAAACGCCCCTGACGCTCGTGCCCGCTTCGGCCGCCATCTTCTCGATCGGCCACGGCTCAGCCAGTCGCGAGCGGATGGTATCCAGCAAGACACCGGTCCGGGTTCCCGCCCTGGCCGCGACGGGCCGCTCGATGAATTGCGCCTGCCCTCCTTCCCGATGGGTCGGGATCACGAGACGGCGCGCAACCCGATTGGCGGCTTTTGCTCCAAAATCCTTGCGAACCACATGCAAGCAGAGATCGAGACCGGCGGCACTCCCGGCTGAGGTCAGAAGCAGCTCCTCGTCGACATAGAGAACGTCGGGCTCGACCGTAATGCCGGGATAGGCGTCGGCCAGCTTTGCGACATGATGCCAATGCGTCGTGGCGCGCTTGCCATCCAGAAGGCCGGTCGCGGCAAGGACGAAAGCGCCGCCGCATATGGCGACCAGCCGGCATCCGCGCGCATGAGCCCGGCGCAGAGCATCCACAATATCCCGCGGCACCGGCTCGCAAGGCCCCCGCCAACCCGGAATGACGATTGTCGAGGCTGCTTCCAGCAGCTCCAGACCGCCGTCGGCCTGAACACGGACGCCACCCAGGCCGCGTACCTGCTCGGATGCGCTGGCGACAACAACGCTGCGATACCAGTCCTGCCCCATTTCCGGGCGCGACTGGCAAAACACCTCCACCGCACAGCCGAATTCAAACGTGCAAAGCCCGTCATAGGCAAGAATTGCGACAAGATGCGGTGTCGGGTTTGGCATGATCAGAACGATAATGGCCGATCATGCCACTGGCAAGCTGCATGCTTTCACGGCCATCATGCACCATGATTTGCGCTCGATACCATTTGAAAGGAACCGACTTGCGTCTGATCGGAATGCTGGATTCTCCCTATGTTCGTCGTGTCGGCATCTCGCTGAAGGCGATGGCCTTGCCGTTCGAGCATCAACCCCTGTCGGTTTTCCGCGATTTCGACACCTTCGCCGCGATCAATCCCATCGTGAAGGCGCCGACGCTCGTCACCGATGACGGAAGCGTCCTATTGGATTCGACGCTGATCCTTGAATATCTGGAACGGCTGGTGCCGCCCGAAAGGCGGCTGACCCCGTCGGATATCCACGACCACATCCGTTCGCAACGGGTCATAGGCCTTGCCTTGGCAGCCTCCGAGAAAACGGTTCAGATCGTCTATGAGTTCAATCTGAGGCCCGTCGAGAAACAGCATCAACCCTGGATCGACCGCGTGAAAGGCCAATTGTCGTCGGCTTATGACCTGCTCGAAGCCGAGTTCGCAGATATCGGGAACTGGCGCTTTGGTTCCAGACCGCTTCAGGCCGATATCACCACCGCCGTCGCCTGGCGCTTCACCCGGGATGCTCTACCGCAATTCGTATCGGCGACCGACTATCCCGCTCTCGCAGCTCTGTCGCAAAGAGCCGAAGCACTCTGCGAGTTTCTGACCTTGCCGCCGGATTAGCCGGGGATATTCAGGGGTCTCGCTCAAGGATGGGGATCGGGAAATCCATGCCGCTCCGAAAGTGCGGCAAGGATTTTGTCCTTGTCGGATATGAATGCCTTCCCTTGGAACATGCCGGTTTGATATTTCGACGTTTCGCCATCCGACAGTATCAGCAACGGCAGGGACTGATGTTCCTCTCCCACCAGCGCGATGACGGGAAGCCTTGGCCTCGGCCACGCGATCCGCTCGACATCGAACCGCTGCGCCAACTCGGGAAACGATGCCAGGACACCCTCCATCAAGGCACAATGCCAGCAATAGAAGCGCCGACCGGGATAGGCTGGATCTTCAAATCCGGGGCGTAATAAAAAGAGTCTGTCGCGGGTCATCGTCGGCTCCATCTATCTCGAACCTCACGCGCGCGATGCAAGGAGTAGCCAAGTCGCGCCAGCGGAAACCATCGCCCGTGACAATCCCCCCGCTGTCGACATCACACAAGCGGCCGGCAGGGTCGTCCGACCGTCAGGGTCAACGGTCGCGGCCGCAGAAAGCTTCCTGCAGGGTTTCGATCACGTCGCAGATTTCGGAACTCGCGACGGCATAATAGACGAGCCGGCCTTCGCGGCGCGTGTCGACCAGCTTTTCCAGCCGCAGCCGCGCCAGATGCTGCGACACCACGGCCTGCTGCAGCCCCAGGATCGCTTCGATCTCCATGACGGTCTTTTCGCTCTTGGCCAGGATGAAGAGGATGATCAACCGCGTCTCGTGGGACAGGGCTTTCAGCAAAACGCTGGCCCTGCGGGCGCGGGCATCCAGTTCCTCGACATTAAACTCAGCAGCACCGCCAAGCGGTAAAGACGACGACATATGACGGCCTATGACGACAAAATCACATTCGGATATGCATATAATAGTATGAATTCAGAAGCTGGCTCGAAACATGGCAAGCACCAAAAAAGGTCCGTTTAATCAGCAAATAAGTTGCCCGCCATTGATCTCCAGCACTTGACCGGTGATGTAGCCGGAGAGCGTCGGCGCCGACAGGAAGAGATAGGCCGGGGCGCAATCTTCCGCCGTGCCGAGGCGCTGCAGCGGGATCGAACGCCGCGTCAGCTCGAGCTTCTCCTTCGAGGAGTAGCGCTCATGGAAATCCGTGGTGATGGTTCCCGGCGACACGCAATTCACCCGGATGCCGTCCGGCGCCAGTTCTCGCGCCAGGGCCTTCGAATAGGTGGCAACGAAAGCCTTGGAGGCGGAGTAGATCGCCGATCCCGGACTGCCGCCGGTCAGCGCCGAGATCGAGACCGTGTTGACGATCGCCGCCTGCCCCGCCGCCTGCAGCAACGGCAGCAGCGCCCGCGTCACCTCGACGACGGAGGTCTGGTTGAGCTGGACGATCCGGTCATACTGCTCATCGGTCAACTCACCGGCGGGAAAGCGACCAAGCATGGTGCCGGCATTGTTGACCAGCACATCGACGCGGTCGAAGGCATCGGCGGCGGCAAGCGCGAAATCCCTCGTGCCGGTCGCGGCGGTGAAATCGCCGGGCACGAGAAAGGCGCGGCGCTCGGCCTGCGCGTCGAGGAGGAAATCCGGCAGTTCGCGATCGCCGTCGCGGCCGACATGGACGAGCACCCGCGCGCCGCAGTCGAGAAACTGGCGCGCCACCTCCAGCCCGATACCGCGCCCGGCGCCGGTCACCACGACATTGCGATTTTCGAATAGCTTCGGATGAAACATGGTGGCCCCTCCAAAACGCAGAATCTGCGCGCCAGCAATTGCGGAATTTTCACTTTAACATATGATGATGAAAAAAACGAAAGAAAGGGAGCGCCGAGCATGTTCCTGTCCGGACGGCAGACGGAAATTCTGGAAATCGCCAAGGCCGAAGGCCGCGTGCTGGTGGAGGAACTGGCGCTACGCTTTTCCGTGACCCCGCAAACCATCCGCAAGGACCTCAACGATCTCTGTGACGGCCGCGTCCTGTCGCGCGTGCATGGCGGCGCGATCTTTCCCGGCGGCACCGAGAACGTCAAATACGAAGCACGCCGCTCGATCGCGGCTCCCGAAAAGCAGGCGATCGGCCGCGCCGCCGCCGGGCTGATCCCCAACAACAGCTCGCTCTTCATCAATATCGGCACCACGACGGAAGCCGTCGGCGAAGCGCTTCTCGGCCATCACGAATTGATGGTCATTACCAATAATATCAATGTTGCCAATAAGTTGCGCATCTTCCCATCGATCGAGGTCGTCATCGCCGGCGGCGTGGTGCGCGGCTCGGACGGCGGTATCGTCGGCGAAGCGGCAGTCGATTTCATCCGGCAGTTCAAGGTGGACTACGCCGTCATCGGCACCTCCGCCATCGATGCCGACGGCGCGCTTCTGGATTTCGATTTCCGCGAAGTGAAAGTGGCGCAGGCGATCATCGCCAATGCCCGTCACGTCATCCTGGTGGCCGACAGCACCAAGTTCGAACGCACCGCCCCGGTGCGCATCGGCCACCTCTCCCAGGTCCATACCTTCGTGACCGACGAATGTCGGGTGGAATCGGTGCGCACGGCTGCGGCCGAACACGGCGTCCGCATGGTCGAAACCGCGCGCAGACAGGCCTGAGGGCGGAAGCGTCCGTCAATAAACGTTCGTTTGACATTCGTATTGATTTCGCTTTAGATGGATTAATTTTCGAATTATCCATCTTTCATGATGGCGGGGCTTTGCGGAGGGGCGCGTGAGCGAGCAGATCCACGACATTTTCGTCATAGGCGGCGGCATCAACGGTTGCGGCATCGCCCGCGACGCGACGGGGCGCGGCTATAAGGTCGCGCTTGCCGAGATGAACGATTTCGCATCGGGCACGTCCTCCGGCGCTACCAAGCTCATCCATGGCGGCCTGCGCTATCTCGAGCATTATGAGTTCCGCCTCGTGCGCGAATCGCTGATGGAGCGCGAAGTGCTCTGGGCAATGGCGCCGCATATCATCTGGCCGATGCGCTTCGTCCTGCCCTATCACAAGGGCGGTATCCGGCCGGCCTGGCTCATCCGCCTCGGCCTCTTCCTTTACGATCATCTCGGCGGGCGCAAGCTGCTGCCGCCGACGGCAACGCTCAACATGAAGACCGACCCGGCCGGAAAGCCGCTGAAGTCGCTGTTCACCAAGGCCTTCGAATATTCCGACGGCTGGGTGGACGATGCCCGCATGGTGGTGCTCAATGCTCGCGACGCCGCCGATCGCGGCGCCCTGATCATGCCGCGGACCAAGGTGGTGTCGGCCCGCCGTGAAAATGGGCTCTGGACAATCGAAACGGAGAATACCGTCACCGGCGAGAAACGCCTCTTCAAGGCGCGCATGCTGATCAACGCCGCCGGCCCCTGGGTCGACCATGTCCTGTCGGAAGCCTTCGGCAAGAACCAGGCACACAATGTCCGCCTCGTGCAGGGCAGCCACATCGTCGTTCGCAAAAAATTCGACGATCCGCGCGCCTATTTCTTCCAGAACCCCGACAACCGCATCATCTTTGCCATCCCCTACGAGCAGGACTTTACCCTGATCGGCACGACCGATCGCGACTACAAGGACGATCCGAAGGATGTGAAGATTTCCGAAGAGGAAACCGCCTATCTCTGCAACGCCGCCAGCGAATATTTCAAGGAGCCGGTGCGGCCCGAGGATATCGTCTGGAGCTATTCCGCCGTGCGCCCGCTCTATGACGACGGCGCAAGCAAGGCGCAGGAGGCGACGCGCGACTATGTGCTGAAGATCGAGGGTGCCGAGGGCGAGGCGCCCCTGCTCAATGTCTTCGGCGGTAAGCTCACCACCTACCGCCGGCTCGGCGAACATGCGCTGGAAAAGATCGGCGAAGCCATCGGCCTCAAGGGAACGCCGTGGACGGCCGGCAGCTCGCTTCCGGGCGGCGACTTCCCGGCTCGCGGCTACGAGGCCGAGGTCGCCAAGCTCAAGGCGCGCTACCCCTTCCTGGCCGATGCGCATGCGCGCCGGCTGGTGCGCCGCTACGGCACCCGCGCCGCGACGATCCTCGGGGACGCGAAGAGCATCGCCGATCTCGGCCGCAACTTCGGCAGCGATCTCTACGAGGCGGAAGTGCGCTATCTGATGGCGCATGAATGGGCCTATACGGCCGAGGATATCCTGTGGCGGCGCTCGAAGAAGGGCCTTTATCTCTCGAAGGATCAGGCGCTGGCCCTTGAGGACTACATGGCCGGCACCCGCGTTCACGCCTAAAGCAATTCCAGGAAAACTGCACAGCGGTTTTCCATCCGGAATTGCGTCAAAACGGGAGGAGAGAGCCCTCCCGCTTCCTCGCCTCAATTTTCCGGATCGAGCAGCCTCGGTCCCGGCCCCTCCTCGGCCAGCACGTCCCACGGATTGCGCAGCGGACAGTTCTCCAGCGAGAGACAGCCGCAGCCGATGCAGCCGTCGAGCTGGTCGCGCAGGTTCTGCAGCCGCTTGATGCGGGCATCCAGATCGTCCTTCCATCGCTCGGAGAGCACGCCCCAGTCGGCCGCCGTCGGCGTCCGGCTTTGTGGCAGGGTCTTCAGCGCGGCATGGATTTCGGCCAAGGGAACACCGACGCGCTGCGCCACCTTGATGACGGCGACGCGGCGCAGCACCTCGCGCGCATAGCGCCGCTGGTTGCCACGGTTGCGATGGCTCTCGATCAGCCCCTTGGTTTCGTAGAAATGCAGCGCCGATACCGCCACCCCGCTGCGCGCCGCCACCTCGCCCACCGTCAGCAGTTTGGAAAATTCATCAGCCGTGATTTTTCGCATCGGACCTCCTTGACCTCAACTTTACTTGAGGTTTTATAGCTGCAACTCCGAAGCGCGTAAAGCAGGAGCAACGCATGACCGAACCGACCCGCCTGGCAATCCTCTATGGCAGCACCCGCAAAGGCAGGCTTTGCGATCGCGTGGTGAAATGGGTCGCCAGGGAGCTGGCGCACTATCCGCTCATCGAGCTCGATATCATCGATCCACTCGAATTCGATCTGCCGGTTCATCATGAGGGCGAGCATCCGGCCGTCCACGCCCTTGCCGCGCGGCTGTCCGAGGCGGATGCCTTCATCATCGTCACCCCGGAATACAATCACAGTTTTCCGGCGGCGCTGAAATTCGTGCTCGATCTCGTCAATGAACCATGGCACGGCAAGCCGGTTGCCTTCGTGTCCTATGGTGGCATTTCCGGCGGGCTGCGCGCGGTCGAGCATTTGCGGGTGGTGCTTGCCGAGCTCCACACCGTCACGGTGCGCGACACCGTCAGCTTCGCCAATCCCTGGGGCCGCTTCGGCGAGGACGGCACGCTGGACAATCCGATCGAGGCCCGGCAGGCGCTGGTGCGGATGATCGCCCGGCTGCATTGGTGGAGCGCCGCCCTGAAGCCCGCCCGCCTCTCGCGCCCCTACCGCTCCATCGCCGCCTGAACGCTGCCTTGACCGCAATACCGGCTTTCCGTTTCTGGCAGGTGCGGAAGACCGGCGCAGCGTCCGGCCCCGATATCATGGAGCCGGGCGCCCGTTTTTTCCTCTGCGAACGATCAAACCTGACGCTTGCCCACTTCGTCTGCTTGGCCTAACCCTTACGCGTGAGGAGTCCTGCGAGGGAGGGAATGGAGAAAGAAGCGCGCCTGGGAGGAGCGGATTTCATGCGCGCCATCGCGTGCCTGATGGTGCTCGTCCATCATCTGGCGCTGCGGATGGACTTCCATCACGTTCCCGGCGATCTGGCCATGCCCTTCTATCTGGCGCGTTACGGCAATTACGGCGTCTCGGTCTTCTTCGTCCTCAGCGGGTTCCTGTTGTCTCGACCCTTCTGGCGGGCACTCGACAGGGATCTTCCACCGCCTTCGCTGAAAATCTACGCCATGCGCCGCGCCGCCCGCATCCTGCCCGGCTTCTGGTTTGCACTCACCACCGGCTTCCTGTTGAGCGTCACGGTCTATGGCTTCGCGCTCGATGGCGAATTGGCCGGGCGCTATATCGCCGGCTTCTTCCTGATGAGCCAATGGCATTGGCGCAGCTTCTTCCCCGTCGAGGGCGATGGGCCGCTCTGGTCGATCCCGTTCGAGACGACCTGCTATGTGCTGTTGCCGATCGGCTTTCTCCTGCTGTTCGGCCGGCCGATGCGGCGCCTCGGGCGTCTGCCCGGCCGCCTCCTCTGGATCGGCTTGATCGCCATAGCGCTTCTCGGCCATTGGCTGATCGTCACCTATATCCCCCTCGACAGTGCCGGGCGCGGCTGGATCTATGGTTTCCAGGGCGGCGCCAAGGAGTGGATGCCGCGCTACAATCCGATCGGCTTCTTCGCGATCTTCGCCATCGGCGGCCTGGCGGCGGGTATCCAGACCATGCTTCCCGAACGGCGCTCGCCGCTGTTCGACATCGCTGCAATCCTTGCGATGATCGTCGCCGCGATCGATATCCGCATGGCGGTGGGCGGAAGCGGGGAAGGCTACGCCTGGCTCGGCATTCCCTACGGCTTTCCGGTCTTTCCGATGGCGATCGCGGCAGCCCTCTGCCTGCTGCCGCAATCGGTCCTGCTGGGTCAAATACTCGACAACCGCCTGAGCCGCTATGTCGCCACCGTCTCCTTCGGCGTCTACATCTGGCAGGACATCGTGCTGGTGCTGATGAAGACACTGTTTCCCTGGAGCTTCGGCACAGGCTCCGCGGATGTGCTCGGCGGATGGATCGTCTCAAGCCTTGCCGCAACCGCCATCATCTTCGCCATCGGCACGATCAGCTATTTTTTCCTGGAATACCCCGTCATGCGCTGGGCCCGCGCCAAGGAGGAGGCGACACGGCGAACCACCCGCGTCGCCTGAAGGCAGATAGCCTGCGGCCAGACAACGAAAAAGCGGCCCGCAAAGGCCGCTCTCATTCGAAATCACAGTCTGAACCGACAGATCAATCCTTCTGGATCGTGCCGCTCAGATGGGTGAGTTCCATGATGAAATGCTCGAGGCGGGACTTGTGTTCGTGATGCTCGGCATCCTCAAGCTCGGCCTTGGCCGCATTGATGCGGCGCGTCAGTTCATCCTGGTTGAGATCTTCGACCGGGATCGCCGATTCGGCCAGCAGCGTGCAGCCGGTGGGCAGGATATCGGCGAAGCCGCCGAACACGACATAATCCTGCTTCTTGCCGGAAGCCGAATGCACCTTCACGACGCCCGGCTTGATCGTGGTCATGGTCGGCGCATGATTGGCCATGACGGTCATTTCGCCTTCGGTCGCGGGAATGACGACATCGATGACCTGCTCCGACAGGAGCAGACGCTCCGGAGACACCAGTTCGAAATTGAAATTGTCAGCCATGACCGGTCACTTCTCGATTGTCTTATTTCAAGGCAACGGCGCGCAGAGAACCGCACGCCGTTGGATTGGCCTTATCAGGCAGCCAGCTTCTTGGCCTTTTCGATCGCTTCTTCGATCGAGCCGACCATGTAGAAAGCAGCTTCCGGCAGATGATCGTATTCGCCGTTGACCAGGCCCTTGAAGCCCTTGATCGTGTCTTCGAGGGCGACGAGCTTGCCCGGCGAACCGGTGAAGACTTCGGCGACGAAGAACGGCTGCGACAGGAAGCGCTCGATCTTACGGGCGCGGGCAACGGCCAGCTTGTCCTCTTCGGACAGTTCGTCCATGCCCAGGATGGCGATGATGTCCTGGAGAGCCTTGTAGCGCTGCAGGGTCGACTGGACCTTACGAGCGACTTCATAGTGCTCTTCGCCGACGACCATCGGGTCGAGCATGCGCGAGGTGGAGTCGAGCGGATCGACGGCCGGATAGATGCCCTTTTCGGCGATCGAGCGCGACAGAACCGTCGTTGCGTCCAGGTGGGCGAACGAGGTGGCCGGCGCCGGGTCGGTCAAGTCGTCGGCCGGAACGTAAATGGCCTGAACCGAGGTGATCGAACCCTTGGTCGTCGTGGTAATGCGTTCCTGCATCTGGCCCATGTCGGTGGCGAGCGTCGGCTGATAGCCCACGGCCGAAGGAATACGGCCGAGCAGAGCTGACACTTCCGAACCAGCCTGGGTGAAGCGGAAGATGTTGTCGACGAAGAACAGAACGTCCTGGCCTTCATCGCGGAAGTTTTCGGCAACGGTCAGACCGGTCAGGGCGACGCGGGCGCGGGCGCCCGGCGGCTCGTTCATCTGGCCGTAAACGAGCGCAGCCTTGGAGCCTTCGCCGCCGCCATGCTTGTTGACGCCGGATTCGATCATTTCGTGGTAGAGGTCGTTGCCTTCGCGGGTACGTTCACCCACGCCGGCGAAGACCGAGTAACCACCGTGCGCCTTGGCGACGTTGTTGATCAGTTCCATGATGAGAACGGTCTTGCCAACGCCAGCGCCGCCGAACAGGCCGATCTTGCCGCCCTTTGCGTAAGGCGCCAGCAGGTCGACGACCTTGATGCCGGTGACCAGGATCTGGCCTTCGGTGGACTGCTCGACGTAAGACGGAGCGTCCTGGTGGATAGCGCGCTTGGTCGCGGTGACCAGCGGACCGGCTTCGTCGACGGGCTCGCCGATGACGTTCATGATGCGGCCGAGCGTTTCGGGACCGACCGGAACCGAGATCGGTGCGCCCGTGTCCTTGACCGGCTGTCCACGAACCAGACCTTCGGTCGAGTCCATGGCGATCGTACGGACGGAATTTTCGCCGAGGTGCTGTGCGACTTCGAGAACCAGACGATTGCCGTTGTTGTCGGTTTCAAGCGCGTTCAGGATCGCCGGGAGCTCGCCTTCGAAAGCAACGTCCACAACGGCGCCGATAACCTGCGTGACCTTACCGACAGAACCTGCGGGGGTAGCTGCGTCAGCCATATTCTTACCCTCTTTCCTAACCTCAGAGCGCTTCCGCGCCCGAAATGATTTCAATCAATTCCTTGGTGATCTGTGCCTGACGCTGACGGTTGTAGTTCAGCGTCAGCTTGTTGATCATCTCACCGGCGTTGCGCGTCGCATTGTCCATCGCGCTCATCTTCGCACCCATCTCGCCGGCGACGTTTTCGAGCAACGCGCGGAAGATCTGAACGGAAATGTTGCGCGGGATCAGGTCCGCGAGGATCGAAGCCGCATCCGGCTCGTATTCATAAACTGCGCCCTTGTGAGCCGCGTCTTCCTCGACAGCGGCCGGAGCCGAAGCCGGGACGAGCTGCAGCGCGGTGGGCACCTGGCTGATCACCGACTTGAATTCGGAATAGAACAGCGTGCAGACGTCGAATTCACCAGCCTCGAACATCTCGATGATGCGCTTGCCGATGGTATCCGCATTGTCGAAGCCGATGCGCTTGACGTCGCGCAGTTCCTTGCGCTCGACGATCAGCGACGCATACTCGCGACGCAGGATGTCGTAGCCCTTCTTGCCGACGGTGAAGATCTTCACGGTCTTGCCTTCGGCGATGAGCTTGCGAACGTGGTCGCGGGCGAAACGCGCGATCTGCGAATTGAAGCCGCCGCAAAGGCCGCGTTCGGCCGTGCAGACGACGAGCAGGTGCACGTCGCTCTTGCCGGTGCCGGTCATCAGCGGCGGAGCGCCGTCAGCGTCGCTGACGGCAGCCGTGATATTGGCAAGAACGGCGCCCATGCGCTGCGAATAAGGCCGCGCGGCCTCGGCCGCCTCCTGCGCACGCCGAAGCTTCGCCGCAGCGACCATCTTCATCGCCTTGGTGATCTTCTGCGTCGCCTTGACGGAGGCGATCCGGTTTTTCAGATCCTTAAGTGAAGGCATCCGGTATCCGTCCTAGAAGTGAGGTCCGATCAGGCGAAAGACTTGGCGTAGCTGTCGAGAGCAGCGATGAGCTTGCCCTTGGTCGCGTCGCTGATAGCCTTTTCGGTGCGGATCGCATCGAGGATATCCTTGCCTTCCGAGCGGAGGTAGGACAGCAGGCCCTGCTCGAACTTGCCGATCTGCGGAACCGCGATCTTGTCGAGGTAGCCGTTGACGCCGGCGAAGATCACCGCAACCTGCTCTTCCGTCTTCAGCGGCGAGAACTGCGGCTGCTTCAGGAGTTCGGTCAGACGGGCACCGCGGTTCAGGAGGCGCTGCGTTGCGGCATCGAGGTCGGAGCCGAACTGGGCGAAGGCGGCCATTTCGCGATACTGGGCGAGTTCGCCCTTGATCGAGCCGGCAACCTGCTTCATCGCCTTGATCTGCGCGGACGAACCGACGCGCGAAACCGACAGACCGACGTTAACAGCCGGGCGGATACCCTGATAGAACAGGTCGGTTTCGAGGAAGATCTGGCCGTCGGTGATCGAGATCACGTTGGTCGGAATGAAGGCCGAAACGTCGTTGCCCTGCGTTTCGATGACCGGCAGTGCGGTGAGCGAGCCGGCACCCAGTTCGTCGTTCATCTTGGCGGCCCGCTCGAGCAGGCGCGAATGCAGGTAGAAAACGTCGCCCGGATAGGCTTCGCGGCCCGGCGGGCGGCGCAGCAGCAGGGACATCTGGCGGTAAGCAACGGCCTGTTTGGACAGATCGTCATAGCCGATCAGCGCGTGCATGCCGTTGTCGCGGAAATATTCGCCCATGGCGCAGCCGGCAAACGGAGCCAGGAACTGCATCGGAGCCGGATCGGAAGCGGTTGCCGCAACGACGATCGAGTACTTCAGCGCGCCGCGCTCTTCGAGCACCTTGACGAACTGGGCAACAGTCGAACGCTTCTGGCCGACGGCGACGTAGACGCAGTAGAGCTTTTCGCTGTCCGGACCGTTATCCTGAATGGACTTCTGGTTCAGGATCGTGTCGAGGATGATGGCGGTCTTGCCGGTCTGGCGGTCGCCGATGACCAGCTCGCGCTGGCCGCGGCCGACGGGGATCAGCGCGTCGATGGCCTTGAGGCCGGTCGACATCGGCTCGTGAACCGACTTGCGCGGAATGATGCCAGGAGCCTTGACGTCGACGCGCGAACGGCGGGTCGCGTTGATCGGGCCCTTGCCGTCGATCGGATTGCCGAGCGCGTCGACAACGCGGCCGAGCAGCTCCGGACCGACCGGAACGTCAACGATCGCGCCGGTGCGCTTGACGGTGTCGCCTTCCTTGATGTCGCGGTCGGAACCAAAGATAACCACGCCGACATTGTCGGATTCGAGGTTCAGCGCCATGCCGCGGATACCGCCGGGGAATTCGACCATTTCGCCGGCCTGAACATTGTCCAGACCGTAGACGCGGGCGATACCGTCACCGACGGAAAGAACCTGGCCGACTTCGGAGACTTCGGCTTCCTTGCCGAAATTTTTGATCTGATCTTTCAGAATTGCGGAAATTTCCGCGGCGCGGATATCCATCAGCCGACCTCTTTCAATGCAAGCTTAAGGGTGGAGAGTTTGGTGCGAAGGGACGTATCGATCTGACGCGAGCCGACCTTGACGATCAGGCCGCCGAGGATCGACGGATCGACGGTGACGTTAATCGCCACGTCCTTGCCGGTGACGCCCTTCAGCGCCGCCTTCAGTTCATCTTCCTGCGCCTTGGTCAGCGCATGCGCCGAGGTAACCTCGGCGGAAACTTCGCCGCGATGGCGCGCGGCGATGATCCGGAAAGCCTTGATCATGCCCGGCAGCGCAAAAAGGCGCCGATTGCCCGCCACGACCTTGAGGAAATTGCCGACGAGGACGCCAAAGCCGGCCTTGGCCGCCAGCGCCTGAACGGCACCGACTTGTTCTTCCGCCGAAAAGACCGGGCTGGAGACGAAGCGCTTGAGATCGGCGCTTTCGTCCAACATGGCTTGAAACCGATCGAGATCGGCGGTCACTGCCGGGACGGCGCCCTCTTCAAGGGCCAGTTCGAACAATGACGAGGCATATCGCTCTGCAACACCAGAAGTATGCTGGGATGTGTCTGCCACGGGCACAAAATTCCCTGATTACAACCCAAGAATTCGGCTTCCGGGGCGCGGAAGCCATATGCTCTTGAATTCGTTTTGATTTCCCCCAGAAATCAGCAGGAGCGCGCTCCCGCCTCATCCGAAATTCGGGGTTCGTCTAACATAGGATATTCAGACTCGCAACACGCGTATTCGCCGAATACGCCATTCGAGTGAATTTATGATGGCAAAAATTCAGAAGCATGGGGATAGCCGGGGCATTTGGAGCCCCGAACCGCCCATTTTCGTCTCAAATGTAACCAGATCCATATAGAAGTGGTAGAGCCGCAAGGACCAGTTGCACAACCAGAAGAAGCAGATTCAACCAGACACTTCCACGGTCGGACATGAGGGAGAGAATCCGGCCGAAAGCGGCGATCGCGAAGGAGGCGCCGAGCGCCAGATAAATCATCGGCTGCGCAAGCAATATGGAGGCGAGCCCGAAACCGACCATGAAGCCACCGGCTGAACGCGCCTCCGCGTAAGCTTCCGAGCGTCCCTCCCGGACCTGCAGTCGCAGGAGGCGATAGGTGTAGCCGGGCGCGAACATCACGATCAGACCGATGAGCGCCGTGAAAGCCGCCGAGCAAAAAGCAAGCCGCTCGCCGAATTCGGTCGGAAAATAGAACTCCATCGATCGTCCCCAAATCAACCCAAATCAGTCACGCGAGCCGACTTATGGCACGATCCGGCGGAACAGGGGAAGACAGACCCGCGACCACCAGCCCCGAATTACAAAAAGCTCTGTGGATCGATATCGAGCTGGACATGCACGGAGCCACGCTCCTTCGGCGCCTGCGCCAGCATGGCCCGCAGGAACCCCTGCATGTCGGAATTGCGCCGCCCATGCACCAGCAGGCGGAAGCGATGGCGGCCGCGCACCAGGGCAAGCGGCGCCTCCGCCGGCCCGAGGATGGAGATGCCCTGCACCTGCGGCGCGGCGTTGCGCATGCCGCGCGCATGGGTCTCGGCGTCCTGGCGCGTCTCCGCCGAAACGATGATCGAGGCCAGCCGGCCGAACGGCGGCAGCACCGCCCTCTCCCGCTCGGTGATCTCGCGTTCGTAAAAGGCGCCGGCATCGCCGGAGACGATCGCCTGCATCACCGGATGCTGCGGCTGGTAGGTCTGCAGCAACCCGTGGCTCTTGAGACCGGTTCGCCCGGCGCGTCCCGTCACCTGCGACAGCAGCTGGAAGGTACGCTCGGCGGCGCGCGGATCGCCATTGGCAAGGCCGAGATCGGCATCGATGATGCCGACCAGCGTCATCAGCGGGAAATTATGGCCCTTGGCGACGAGCTGCGTGCCGATGACGATATCCGCCTCGCCCTTGGCGATGGCCTCGAGCTCCAGGCGCAGCCGCTTGACGCCGCCCATGATGTCGGAGGAGAGCACGATCGTCCGCGCCTCGGGAAAATGCCGCTCGACCTCTTCGGCGATGCGCTCGACGCCCGGCCCGCAGGCGACGAGATGGTCGAGCGTGCCGCATTCCGGGCATGCCTCGGGCGTGCGCTCGGCATAGCCGCATTGATGGCACTGGAGCTGGCCGCGAAACCGGTGCTCCACCAGCCAGCTCGAACATTGCGGGCATTGGAAGCGGTGGCCGCAGACCCGGCAGAGCGTCAACGGCGCATAGCCGCGCCGGTTGAGGAACAGCAGCGACTGCTGGCCCTTCTCCACCGTCTTGCCGATGGCGCGGATGAGCAGCGGCGACAGGAAACCGCCGCGTTCTGGCGCATGCCGGCGCATGTCGATCAGATGCAGATCCGGCAGGGCGGCGTCGCCGAAGCGCGTCGGCAGATGGATGGTGGTGTAGCGCCCACTCTGGCCGTTGACCTGGCTTTCGACGGAAGGCGTCGCCGACACCAGCACGACCGGGAACTCGCCGATACGGCCGCGCACCACGGCCATGTCGCGCGCATTATAATAGACGCGATCCTCCTGCTTGTAAGCGGGATCGTGTTCCTCGTCGACGATGATGAGGCCGAGATCCTCGAAGGGCAGGAACAGGGCCGAACGCGCGCCTGCAACCACGCGCACCTCGCCGGTCACCGCCTGCCGCCAGACCTTTTCGCGCGTGCGCGGCGCGAGATCGGAATGCCATTCGGCTGGCTTGGCGCCGAAGCGGTCCTGAAACCGCTCGAGAAAGCTTGCCGTCAGCGCGATTTCCGGCAGCAGGATCAGCACCTGCTTGCCACGCCGCAGCGTTTCGGCAATGGCCTCGAAATAGACTTCCGTCTTGCCGGAGCCGGTGACGCCGTCGATCAGCGATACCGAAAAGCCGCCCTTGCGCATCTCGGACAGGATCTCGTCGGCCGCCTCGCGCTGCGGGCCCTCCAGCCGTGAGACGGCATAATCGGGGTCCGGCCTGGCGACGATCGGTGGCGGCGGCAGGAATATGGTCTCGAAAATGCCCTGCGTGACCAGCCCGTCGATGACGCTCGTGGAAACGCCCGCCGCATGCGCCAGGCCGCTGCGGGTCCAGGAAAGACCGTCCTTTGCGGTTTCCATCACCCGCGTACGCGCCGGCGTCAGCCGCTCCGGCGTGCCGCCGATGAAACGCAGCCCCTCGACCATCGGCTCGGGATCGAAAGCGGCCGGTGCCCTCAGCGCCATGCGGGCGACGAGACCGGGGGGCGACAGCGTGTAGGCCGCGACCCAATCGACGAAATCGCGCATGTCCTTGGAAAGCGGCGGGCAATCGAAGACATGGCTGATCGGCCGCAACTTCTTCGGATCGACACCGCCCTCGTCGCCGCCGTCCCAGACGACACCGATCACCTGCCTCGGCCCGAGCGGCACCTGCACGACCGAACCCGGCTCCACCGCCATGCCTTCCGGCACCGCATAGGAATAGGGCCCCGGCGCCGGCAAGGGCACGAGAACCGGAACCGTGCGGCTCATCACGGGCTTGGCGGGCGCGGCCTCGAAAAGCGCACCAAACAGATCGGACGAATCTTTGCTCATTGCGCCAGACCATGCCCCGAGCGGGCGCAAAAGAAAACCCGGCTTTGCCGAACCACGCACCAAGGCCTCAAGCGGGCTGTTCCGCAACGCTGTCGGCGCTATCCCGCACGGCAACAGCGGCGCCCATCGGCGCAAACGTCGCATCACCATCACGAGCCAGATCGAACACCGTATGCCGCTCCAGCGCCTTCGTGACCTCATTGACATCCCCGTCCAGATGCTCGACCGGGATGAGGTTGCCGACGAGGAAGTCGAAGCGGTCGCCGCGCTTGTTCAGAAGCTCGTGGAACACCGTCATGTCGCGCAGCTCCGTCGACCATTTGGCGAACCAGTAGAACAGGCCGGAATTACGCGCCGTCAGGTGCACGGGCAGGATCGGCAGATTGTATTTGCGCGCAAGCCCGACGGCCGAAGTCTTCCAGGGGCGCTCGTTCAGCTTGCCGTTGGCCCAATAGGCGATGCGGCCGGACGGGAAGAGCACCGTCACCTTGCCCTCCGCCACGGCGCGGTTGGTCAGCTGCAGGGTCTCGCGCGTCTTCGGCTTGCTCTTGTACTCCTCGCGCCACTCGACCGGGATGATCATCTCGGCGAATCGCGGATTGACACGCACCGCATCGCGGTTGGCGAAAATCATCATGTCAGGCCGGCGCGACTTCAGAAGGTCGAAGACGGCCACACCGTCGGCAATGCCCGTCGGATGATTGCTGACGAGAATGAAACCGCCGGAGGCCGGAATGCGCTCGGCATGCGTCACCCCGATATCGAGCTTCAGCAGGTCGCTCATATATTCGAAGCACTGGAAACCCGAGAGCTTGGCAATATCATCGGCGAATTCGATCGCCTTGTTGTAGCGCAGCAGCGTGTAGAGAAAGGGGCGCATCAGCGGCCAAAGCGGATTGCGAACGATCTTCTGGCCACGCTCGGCGATCAACGTATCGACGATGTGGCCGGGCTGGCCCTGCGACACCAAAGCGATCGTCTCTGCAAGCTGACCCAGTGCAGTTATCGAACCGCGGCGTGCCATGAAATATCCTGGATGGTTGAGGTATAGTCTATCGCAATCGAATATGATCGAAGCATGACACGCGCCTCGCATATGACCGCTTAAATCGTGCACGATTCGAGGTACGGCCCATGCGCAAATGAAAAAAGACCGCGCCGCTCATGCACCGACAAGGCAAACGCGACGCCACCGGAATGTTAGTGATTCCATAACCTTCCTTCCTTCAAAGTGGCAGAATGATTTTGGAATTCAAGGGGTTTTCCACTGAACGAGTTGCTGATCATCGCCGATCCCAGGCTGCTGGAGGAGCGCAGCCGCTGGTTGGACGCGCTTGGCCAGGAGCGGCGGCTTTCCGCCCATACGCTCGACGCCTATGAGCGCGACACCCGACAATTCCTCGCCTTTCTGACCGGACATCTCGGCGGCCCGGCCACCGTCGAGGATATCCATGCGCTGCGGCCGGCCGATTTCCGCGCCTTTCTCGCCGCCCGCCGCAAGGATGGCGCCGGCGCACGCTCGCTCGGCCGCAATCTCGCCGGCCTTCGCTCGCTGCTGCGCTATCTCGAAAAGAAAGGTCTGGTGAATGCCGCCGGCGTCGGCGCGGTGCGTTCGCCGAAACAGCCGAAGTCGCTGCCCAAGCCGCTCTCGGACACCCAGGCGATCACCGTCGTCAGCGACGAGGCGCAACTGCACGAAGAGCCCTGGATCGCGGCGCGCGACGCGGCCGTGCTGACGCTGCTCTATGGCTGCGGCCTGCGCATCTCCGAGGCGCTGGACCTGACGCCGGAAGACATCCGCCCCGGCGCCACGGCGCTACGCATCACCGGCAAAGGCAACAAGACCCGGCTGGTGCCGCTTTTGCCCATCGTCATCGAGGCGGTCGAACGATACCGCGCCCTCTGCCCCTATCATCTGGAAGCCGGCTCTCCCCTCTTTCGCGGCGCGCGCGGCGGCAAGCTGCAGCCGGGCATCATCCAGCGCGGCATGCAGAAGCTGCGCGGCGCCTTCGGCCTGCCGGACACGGCGACGCCGCATGCGCTGCGCCATTCTTTCGCCACGCATCTGCTGGCAGGTGGGGGCGATCTGCGCACGATCCAGGAATTGCTCGGCCATGCCAGCCTTTCGACGACGCAGGTCTATACCGGCGTCGATTCGTCGCGGCTGCTCGAAGTCTACGATCGCGCCCATCCGCGGGCATAAGAAAGCGTTAACCCCGCGCGTTAAGGGAAAATCCGCTTCGGACGGATAGAGCAGGAACTATTCGGCACGATCCCGTCCGCGTGTCGCGGGACGGTTGCTCGGGATCGTGCCCTCTGCTTTCGGAAGGTTGGGATGACATCTGCTCTGGGATTGAAGACGACGCGGCTGACGGCGCCGAAATTCGGCGGCCTTCTCCTCTGGCTGGCGACGGCCTTTCCGCTGCTGCTCGTCATCGCGCTGATCGTCACGGTTCTCGCCTCCTCGCCGGCTCGTGCCGAGGACGCCGCCGACAGCTGCGGCGGCAAGAACCTCATGGCCGAGCTGCAGAAGACCGATGCCGCCAAATATGCCGCCGTCATGGCCGAAGGCGACAAGGTGGCCAATGGCAAGGGTATTTTCTGGAAGATCGAAAAGCCCGGCCTGCAACCCTCCTGGCTGCTCGGCACCATGCATGTCAGCGACACCCGCGTCACGACCATGCCGAAAGGTGCTGCCGAGGCCAGTGCCGCCGCCGATACGATCGTCGTCGAATCCGATGAAATCCTCGACGACAAGAAAGCGGCGGCCGCCCTCTTCGTCAATCCGTCCCTGACCATGCTGAGCGATGGCTCGACCATCAGCCAGCATCTGTCGCCGCAAGACAATGCGCGGCTGGAAGCGGCGTTGGCGGCGCGCGGCATACCGCTCGCCGCCGTCTCGCGCATGCAGCCCTGGCTGATCTCGAGCTCCTTCCAGATGACCGGCTGCGAGGTTCGCCGCAAGACGGCCGGCGTCAAGTTCCTCGACCAGAAGCTCGCCGCCGATGCCGCAGCCGCCGGCAAGCAGGTCAAGGGCCTGGAAACGCTTGCCGAACAGGCCAAGGCGATGAGCGGTCTGCCGATCGAACTGCATCTGAAATCGCTGATGCAGACGCTGGAACTCGGCGACGGGATCAACGATATCAACGAGACCATGACCGACCTCTATCTCGCCGGCAATATCGGCGCGATCATGCCGATGCTGAAGAACAACGAGCCGGACCAGAAACTGTCGGACGCGGATACCGCCGCCTTCGAACAGCGCATCATTCTCGACCGCAACAAGATTATGGCCGAGCGCTCCCTACCGATCCTCGCAAAAGGCAACGCCTTCATCGCCGTCGGCGCGCTGCATCTGGTCGGCGACGAGGGACTGGTGGCGCTGCTGCGCAAACAGGGCTTTACCGTGACGGCGGTGAACTGAGGCGCCTGCCGAAATTCGCAAGCATCGTCGCGACGATCAGCCGGTGAAACGGCGTTATCACGGCGATATAGATCTTGCCGAGCAAGATGTTCCGCTTCACCAGCGTCGTCGCATCGACGAACCGGCGTCCCTCATCGTCATCCCGCACATCGATCACCACGCGAAAATCGAGATGCTTGTCGTCAAAGCCGAGGACGACCTGATTGTCCGATCTGCTGACGACCGGGAAGAAACCGATCATTTCGGCCGCATCGGGGATACGATATTCGGTGGACCTCAGGCCGAAAATACCGGTCACGGCGTTGCGCAACCTCAAGAGCGACCGCACCCAGAATGGAAAATGGTCGAGCATCGCACGGGCGGCCGTGATCGCCGTGAAATCCGATGCCGGGACTTGCAACTCGTAGCAGTCGGCCCAGTCCGCACCCGGCAATGCGGGGTGCGGCATATGTGGTTCAACCATTATCGGCTTTGCCGGCATCGTCTCATCCGCATGTCTCGATTGCCGCAAGCTAGCACAATCGACAGCGAACGAGGTATGCAAATGATGGCTGCGGCAATTTGCCGGACGCAACCGGTGCCCTCCTTCCCGGAATGGCTCTAGCGCACTGCCGATCCATCGGCCGGCAGGATCTTCATCCGCCAGAAGGTCTCCGGCTTCAGATATGCCGTCGCGATGGCCCGGATATCTCCGGCCGCTATCGACTGGTAGCCGTCGATACTGCCGCGAATCCGATCTAGACGCCGGGGGTCGGTCTGGGCGCCGCGCAGGCTCTCGAGCCAATAGCCATTGGTCTGTTGTGAACGCTTGATCTCCTCGATGATCGGCGCCTTGGCCCGCGTCAGCTCGTCCGGCGAGACGTCGCTGTCGCGCAAATCGGCGGCGATCTTATTCACCAGATCGAAGAAATGGTCGACCTTGGCTGGCGTCGTTTCGACATAGACATAGGCAAAGCCATAACCCGGAATCGATCTGGACAGGTCGACATCGCCCTGCGGGCTGTAGGTCGCCCCCTCGGCGACGCGGAACTGATCGACCAGGCGATTCTGGAGGATCGCGCCCGTAACATTGGCGGCGGCGGCGCGCGGCAAATTCGAGAGGAAATCACCGATCGGCGCAGCAACGACCGCGGCGGCATTGTCGCTGCGCCCATCCTGGAAGCGCACGACCGGCTCCGCGGTCGGCGCCGGAAACCGCACATCGGAGCCATCGGCCGGCTCGCTCGCATCGGCGCGGACCGGCAGGGCGCCGAAGGTCTGCGCGGTCGCGCGGATCACATCATCCGCCTTGATATCGCCGACGACGGTGATTTCGATCTGCCCATTGGACAATAGCGGCCGCAGCAATGCCTCGAAATCCTCCGGCTTGGCGTCGAGCAATTGCGTCCGTTCGGGGAAAGTCCAGCGTGGGTCGCCGGAATGCAGAAGGCCGGAAAGATCGCGGCTGACGACCGCGCCGGGCGTCGCCTGCAATTGCGGGAGGCTGTTCAGATAGGCCTGCTGCACCCGCTTGAAGACATCGGGACGATAGGCCGGGTCCGAGACATAGGCCGTCAGGAGCTGCAACTGCGTCGTCAGATCAGCCGGACGCGTCGTTCCCTCCAAACGGAAGGCGTCGTCCTGGATGGAAAAATCATTGCCGACGATATTGCCCGCCAGGGCTTTCTGCATGTCGTCGTAGCCGATCGCCTTCAGGCCGGACAGCGCGAAGGCGGGCGCCGCCCAGACCGGCAGCGGGCGGTCATGCGGCAGATCCAGCCGACCGCGGCCGATATTGGCACGGACCAGCACCTCGTCGGTGCGGAACGTGGTCGGCTTGACGGTGAGACGGACGCCATTGGCAAAGCGCACCATGGTGACGCCAAGGTCGTCGATCGCATGCTGCTCGACGACGGTCCCCGGCGGCCCGAAATTCGTATAGGGCCAGACGGCCGACGCCGCATGTTCCGGCGCGGCGACAGGCACGGCGCGCGAGGAGGCATAGGCCTTTTCGATGGTCGCGATGCCGCCGTCGGGCATTTGCGGAATTTGCAGCACCAATTGCGGGCCATTGCCGGCAAACACGCTCTGCAAAGCCCGGTTGACCTCATCCGCGGTCAGGCCCTTCACCGCGGCGTCGAACAGCGACAGATCTTCCGCCGGCGAGGTGAACACCAGGTTTTCGCCCGTGCTCCAGGCCAGCGTCGTGGCGATGTCGGGGCTCGTGCGCGTCGCCGCACCGCCGGCGGCGGCCTGCAGCATCGACCGATATTCGGTAATTTCACGATCAAGTTCGCTTTGCTCGACGCCGAACCGGGCGATGCGGCGCTGCTCCTGATCGATGGCGGCGAGTGCCGCCTGCCACTTGTCCGGATCGGTATCGGCGGCGACCATCGCCACATGAGCGGACTTCAACAGGTTCTGCGAGCCGGCCTGCGCACTGACGAAAGGCGGGTTCGGCTGTTGCGCCAAGACGGACATGCGCCGGTTGAGGACGGCAAGACCGAGATCCTCGATTATATCCGCCCGACGCTTGGCAACGCTGTCCGGGGAGGCATCGTAGGGACGCGTCCAGGCGATCTGCACGCGGGTGGCGCCGCCCGGCACGACGACGGCTCCCACGCGTTCGCCATGTTTTTCAAGGACGCCGAGATCGGTCTCCGGCCGCGCGGGAGCATTCGACGTCCAATTGCCGAAGCGGCTGCGAATATCGGCTTCGATCGCCGCCGCATCGATATCGCCAACCACGATCAGGGTGGCGCGATCCGGGCGGTAATTGGCGCGGTAATAATCCCGGACCAGATCGACGGGCGCAGTGCGGATGATATCGGTCTTGCCGATCGGCGGCCGCTGAGGCACGCGCTGGCCGGGCAGCAGCAGGTTCATGAGGCCGATGCCGCCGCGATATTGCGGCGTGTCGCGCAGCTTCTCCTCCGAGAGGATGACACCGCGCTCGCGGTCGAAGGCGCCGGCATCCAGCGTCAGCTCGCTCGCTGTCTCGCGCATCAGCATCAGGCCGGTGGACACAGTATCGGCCTTGGCCTCGGGGAGATCGAGCGCGTAGACGGTCTCGTTATAGCTGGTGGACGCATTGGTATCCGGACCGAAGGCCAGGCCGAGGCGCTGGAGGATGCGGATCATCTCGCCCTCGGGCACATGGGTCGAGCCCTTGAAGGCCATATGCTCAAGAAAATGCGCCAGCCCCTGCTGATCGTCGTTTTCCTGAAGGGAACCGGTGCCGATGCGAAACCGGATCGCCACCTGCCCCGCAGGCGTCGCATTGTGCATGATGGCGAAGCGCATGCCGTTGGGCATTGTGCCGAAGCGAATACCGGATTCGGCCGGCAGGTCGCTGACGGCCTGTGGCCAGCCGGGAGCGGAGGATTCGGCGCGAACCGGGAGCGCACCGGTCGCAAGGACCGTGAGCGCCGTAGCCATCAGGAATTTCAGGAATGCGGCAACGACTGGGGTTTGGCGTGACATGCTTGCTTCGGTTGTGAGGGGAGCTGCGATGATGCGATGCACGAGAATATCCCGTTCATCGCATCATCATGTCTGCATTGCAATCCCAGCTCCCGACCGAGAGAGGAAGTCGATTCTTACATATGAATCGGCTTGAAGAAGGTCGCGAGTGCTGCTTCCTTCACGGCTTCCGACATTGTCGGATGCGCATGGCAGGTGCGGCCGAGGTCTTCCGACGAACCGCCGAATTCCATCAGCACCGCAATCTCGTGGATCATCTCGCCGGCGCCGAAACCGACGATATGGCCGCCGAGAACCCGGTCGGTCTCCTTGTCGGCCAGGATCTTGACGAAGCCGTCCGTCGCCAGCATGGCGCGAGCGCGGCCATTGGCGGTGAACGGGAACTTGCCGACCTTGTAGGCGATGCCCGCGGCCTTCAGCTCTTCCTCGGTCTTGCCGACGGAGGCGACTTCCGGCTGCGTGTAGACCACGCCCGGAATGACGTCGTAATTCACATGGCCTGCCTGGCCGGCGAGGATTTCGGCGAGCGCCACGCCCTCGTCTTCCGCCTTGTGCGCCAGCATCGGGCCCTTCACCACGTCGCCGATGGCATAGATGCCGGCGACGTTGGTCTTGAAATGACCATCGATCTCGACGCGGCCGCGATTGTCGAGCGCCACACCGGCTTCTTCCAGGCCAAGGCCGGCCGTGTAGGGCTTGCGGCCGGTGGCGACGAGGACGACATCGGCATCGAGCACGACCTTGTCGCCGCCCTTGACCGGCTCGAAGGTGACCTTGGCGCCATTGCCGGTTTTTTCCACGCCGACAACCTTGGCGCCGAGATGGAATTCGATGCCCTGCTTGGCAAGCATGCGCTGGAACTGCTTGGAGACTTCGCCGTCCATGCCGCCGAGGATGGTGTCGAGATATTCGACGACCGTGACCTTGGCGCCGAGGCGCGACCAGACCGAACCGAGCTCGAGGCCGATGACGCCGCCGCCGACCACGATCAGCTTGCCCGGCACCTTGTCGAGCGCGATGCCGCCGGTCGAGGAGATGATGACCTTCTCGTCGATCTCGAGCGGCACGCCCGGAATGCCGGCAACGTCGGAGCCGGTGGCAATGACGATGTTCTTGGCCTCGATCTCGGTCACCTTGCCGTCGTCGGCGGTAACGGAGACCTTGCCGGCGGAGACGATCTTGCCGGTGCCCTGGAACGTGTCGATCTTGTTCTTCTTGAACAGGAAGGAAACGCCATCGACGTTCGACTTCACCGTCGCATCCTTGTGCGCCATCATCTTTTCAAGATTGAGCTTCGGCGCGGCGACTTCGACGCCGAGCGTATCGATGCCATGGCCGGTGTGATGGAACACCTCGGATGCATGCAGCAGCGCCTTGGAGGGGATGCAGCCGACATTGAGGCAGGTGCCGCCGAAGGTGGTGCGCTTCTCGACGACCGCGACCTTCAGGCCGAGCTGTGCTGCCTTGATGGCGCAGACATAACCGCCGGGGCCGGTTCCGATAATGATCACATCGTAGGACATGGTATGATTTCCTTGTTTATATCCCTAGAGCGTCATGACGCTCTAATTATTTGATTAAGCATGATCTTATCCGAAAACCGCAGCGCACTTTTCGGGATCATGCTCCAGTTAGTCGGCCGCCCGCGCAAGCGCGAGGCGGATGCCGAAGCCGACGAGCGCCGCTCCGGTGATGCGGTTGAACCATTTGCCTGACGCGATGAAACGATCGCGGATCGGCTTGACGGTGAAGAAGGTGGAGACGCCGGCAAACCAGGCGACCAGCGCCGTCGCCATGCCGATGCCGTAGCAAAACTGGATCAGCGCCGGCGTGTCGTGATGGACGAGCGTCGAAAACAGCGACAGGAAGAACAATACCGGCTTCGGATTGAGCGCATTGGTAATGAAGCCCGTCGACAGGCAGCGCCAGATGGAAACCGGCTTGCGGTCCTCCTCGGTGATCTCGATTTCGTTGACCTTGAAACCCGGCTCGCGGAACGACTTGATGCCGAGATAGACGAGATAGAGCACGCCGGCCCACTTGATGATGCTGAACAGCATCAAGGATTGCGAGATGATCAGCCCGAGGCCGAGGATGGTGTAGCTGATGTGGAACAGCAGCGAGAAGCCCATGCCGAGGCCGGTCATGATCGCGGCGCGACGGCCATGCACGATGCTCTGGCGCAGGATCACGGCGAAGTCGGCGCCGGGGACAACGATGAAGATCGAAAACACGGCCATCAGACCGAGGAATTCCAGAACATATTGCATGTCGAACATCCTTTCCGGTCAGCGACCGCCGCTTACATTGAGGATCGAACCCGTCACATAGGTTGCCGAGGGGCCGAGAAGATAGAGGATGGCATCCGCCACCTCGTCCGCCGTACCCGGCCGCTGCATCGGGATCAGCGGGGTCAGGTCCCGCGCCCGATCCGGCAAGCCGCCGGAGGCATGGATATCGGTGTCGATGATGCCGGGACGCACCGCATTGACGCGGATGCCCTCGGTCGCGACTTCCCGCGCCAGGCCGAGCGTAAAGGTGTCGATGGCACCCTTGGAAGCGGCATAATCGACATACTGTCCGGCCGAACCGAGGATCGCCGCCATGGAGGAGACATTGACGATCGCCCCGCCCTGGCCGCCGTGCCGCGTCGACATCCGGCGCACGGCCTGTCCGGCGCAAAGGATCGAGCCGGTGACGTTGATGCGGAACATGCGGTCGAGCCGCTGCGGCGTCATTTCGTCGATGCGCTCCGGCACATCGACGACCCCCGCATTGTTGACGAGACCGTCGAGCCGCCCGAAATGCCGGTCCACCGCGGCAAAGATCGACTCGATATCGCCGGCTGAGCCGACATCGCCAGCAACCGCGATCGCCTCGCCGCCGGCATCGCGGATCGCGGCCACCACGGTTTCGGCGGCATCCTTGCTGGACACGTAGTTGACGGCCACGGCCCAGCCCTGCCGGGCAGCGCCAAGCGAGACCGCCGCGCCGATGCCACGGCTGCCGCCTGTCACCAGAAGAACGGGAGATGTTCCGGTCATGGGCCGCATCCTTTCAAGCTCAGAACGTCCCAGGGAGCGACGGTCGCCTTGCCCGCGCCCCAGAGAACCGATTGCCGGATCGAGGGTCCGAGCGCCGGTAGGAACAGCCGCGCCGCCGCCCCGGCACCGGCCGCCGGCAACGCGCTGATATGGCCCTTCACGTCCGAGGCATAGATCATGCCCTGCCAGACGGTGCAGGCGCGCAGATCCGCCCCCGTCACATCGCCTTCCGGACAATTGAACATGATCGTGCCGCCGGCATGCGACCCATCCTCCATGTGCATGACCACGCCATCCGCCACGATCGCGGTATTGAGCACGGCCAGCTTGAACTTGTTGCTGACGGCAACCGCCCCGCCCGCCGGCTCGAAACGCAGCTCATAGGCATTGTCCATATCGCCGTAGACGGCCTTTTCCTGCACGCACACATCCGCGAAGGCCGATGCGGGACCTGAGATGCAAACCGCCATCGCCCCGAGGACGAGGATCGATCGTGCTGTCATGCGCCTGTCCGGCATCGTCACTCTCCCCCCGGTTCGTGCCGGCCATCGGCATTTTCGGTCACCCCGAAATCCGTGAACAGCACCAGCGGACGGCCATTCGCATCGAGACCCCAGAAGACCGGATAGGAACCATCGCCCCAGCCGCTCCAGAAGATCGCGACATTGCCGCGCTTGCCCGATATCGGCCGATGCATGACGTAATTGTCGTTGTTCGCGCTCAGTTCGCGCTCCAGCACATCGTCGTAATAATTGATGTCCGCGGAGGCTTTTTCGATCCGAACCTGCTGCTCCCGCTCCTGGATCAGGCCATAAGTATCGGCGTCCATGTAGGAACCAAGGCCGGCATCGACCGGATAGCCGAAGAACTCGTCGCCCTTCAGCGCATTGATATCCTGGCCTGGAATCACCGCGAGTTCCCAACGCACCGGCTTGCCCTCGGCAACGCGCAGGCTGGCGGCGGCGATGCGACCGAAAGCCTGGTAGAGCGCCACCGGATAGTCGCCCGGCACGACGGTCCGCATGAGGGCCGGTCGATCCGGCCCGACCAGCGGGTCCGTTGCGACGATGCGCCCGGAGGTCAGTTCGACCTTGCCCATGTGGAAGACGGTGATCGACCGAGCCGCAAGATCGGCGTCGCTGAGCGACGCCAGATCGAGATTGCTGCTGAGCTTGGAAATATCGAGCCCGGCCGCACCTGCGGAGACCGGCATCCATGCGGCGACGGCGCACAATAATCCGCGCAGCGTCCGCATGGGCCAGGTCCGCATGAGCCGTTGCTCCCTTAGAGATCGAGAACGAGACGTTCCGGATCTTCCAGGCTCTCCTTGACGCGCACCAGGAAGGTGACGGCTTCCTTGCCGTCGACGATGCGGTGGTCATAGGACAGAGCCAGATACATCATCGGACGGATGACGACCTGACCGCCGATGGCGACGGGACGCTCCTGGATCTTGTGCATGCCGAGAATGCCCGACTGCGGCGCGTTCAGGATCGGCGAGGACATCAGCGAACCGTAGACACCGCCGTTCGAGATGGTGAAGGTGCCGCCCTGCATGTCGGCCATCGAGAGCTGACCGTCACGGGCTGCCTTGCCGAGGCGACCGATTTCCTTCTCGATCTCGGCGATCGACATCTGGTCGGCATCGCGCACGATCGGAACCACCAGGCCCTTGTCCGTGCCGACGGCGACGCCGATGTGGCAGTAGTTCTTGTAGATGATGTCGGTGCCGTCGATCTCGGCGTTGACGGCCGGCAGTTCCTTCAGCGCATGCGTGACGGCCTTGGTGAAGAAGCCCATGAAGCCGAGCTTCACGCCATGCTTCTTCTCGAAGATGTCCTTGTAGCGGTTGCGCAGGTCCATGACGGCCTTCATGTCCACCTCGTTATAGGTGGTGAGCATGGCGGCGGTGTTCTGCGCATCCTTGAGACGCTTGGCGATCGTCTGGCGCAGGCGGGTCATCTTCACGCGCTCTTCGCGGCCAGCATCCTCGACGGCAGTCGGGGCGCGGGCTGCGACCGGAGCAGCCGGAACGGCTGCGGGCGCGGCAGCGGCCTTGGCGACGGCGGCGATGACATCGCCCTTCAGGACCTGGCCGCGCTTGCCGCTGCCTTCGACCTGATCGGCGGAAAGATTGTTTTCGGCAAGCAGCTTGCCCGCGGCCGGTGCCGGCGGCATGGACGAGGCCGGCGCGGAAACGACAGGGGCCGCAACCGGAGCGGCAGCGGCCGGAGCGGGCGCGGCTGCGGCAGCAGGGGCAGCCGCCTGGGCCGGAGCAACGGCAGCGCCATTGCCGGCGGAGATCTGGCCGAGCAGCGCGCCGAGACCGACGGTTTCGCCGGCCTGGGCAACGATTTCGGAGAGCGTGCCGGAAGCCGGCGCGGGAACTTCGATCGTCACCTTGTCGGTTTCCAGCTCGACGATCGGCTCATCGGCCTTGATGGCGTCGCCGACCTTCTTGAACCAGGTGCCGACGGTCGCCTCGCTGACGGATTCGCCGAGGGTAGGAACGCGGATTTCAGTGGCCATTGTTCAGATCCTGATTTTCATCAATATGAGTTAGATTGAATGTCCGGCGACAGATGGCCGGGAACGATCGAAAGTGTCGGCATTTCGCAGACCAATGGCGGCCCTGCCGGAGGCGCCGCCGAGCGCGAATGCCAGCACGGCGGCATTCGCATCTTCATGGCGATCGGCGGCATTGTACGGCATGGCAGCCATCTCCTCCTCCAAGGCGCTATCGGGCAGGCTGGGGCGCGATGGCACAAGTTTCGGATGAAACCGGGCCATCGCGCAACCCCTTAACCGCCGAGCGCATCCTCGAGGAACGCCGCGAGCTGCGACAGGTGCTTGGACATCAGGCCCGTCGCCGGAGAGGCGGCGGCCGGACGGCCGGTGTAGCGAACCCGCTGGTACTTGGCATCGATATGGGCGAGGACCCATTCCAGATAGGGATCGATGAAGGACCATGCGCCCATGTTCTTCGGCTCTTCCTGGCACCAGACCATCTCCGCATTGCGGAAGCGGCTGAGCTCGTTGATCAGCGCCTTGGCCGGGAACGGGTAGAGCTGCTCGATGCGCAGCAGGTAGATATCGTCGATGCCGCGCTTCTCGCGCTCTTCCAGAAGGTCGTAATAGACCTTGCCCGAGCAGATGACGACACGGCGGATCTTGTTGTCCTTCTGCAGCTTGATCGGGCCATCCTTGATCACTTCCGCATCGTCCCACAGCAGGCGGTGGAAGGAGGTATCCCCCGCCATTTCCGCCAGGCTCGACACGGCGCGCTTGTGGCGCAGCAGCGACTTCGGCGTCATCAGGATCAGCGGCTTGCGGAAATCGCGCTTCAGCTGACGGCGCAGGATGTGGAAGTAGTTCGCCGGCGTCGTGACGTTGGCGACCTGCATGTTGTCTTCGGCACAGAGCTGCAGATAACGCTCGAGGCGGGCCGAGGAGTGTTCCGGACCCTGGCCCTCATAGCCATGCGGCAGCAGGCAGACGAGACCGGACATGCGCAGCCACTTGCGCTCGCCCGACGAGATGAACTGGTCGAAGACGACCTGTGCACCGTTGGCGAAGTCGCCGAACTGGGCTTCCCAGAGGGTCAGCGCGTTCGGACGGGCCAGCGAATAGCCGTATTCGAAGCCGAGGACAGCCTCTTCCGAGAGCATCGAGTTGATGACTTCGTAGCGGGCCTGCGTCGGCGACAGGTTGGCGAGCGGAATGTAGCGCTCTTCGGTCTCCTGATCGTAGAGAACCGAATGACGCTGCGAGAAGGTGCCGCGTTCGCAGTCCTGGCCGGACAAGCGGATCTTGTGGCCTTCGACGACCAGTGAGCCGAAAGCGAGCGCTTCCGCCATGGCCCAGTCGATGCCTTCGCCCGTCTGCACCATGTTGGCGCGGTTTTCCATGAAACGCTGGATGGTGCGGTGCGCGTGGAAGCCGGCGGGGATTTCCGACAGCTTGCGGCCGATCTCCTTCAGCGACTTCATCGGTACGCCGGTCTTGCCGCGGCGCTGTTCGTCGGCATTGTCGGCCGTGTGCAGACCGGACCACTCGCCGTCCAGCCAGTCGGCCTTGTTCGGCTTGTAGGATTGGCCGGCCTCGAACTCCTGCTCGAGATGCGCGCGCCAGTCGGCCTTCATCTTCTCGACTTCGCCTTCGGTCAGCACGCCTTCACCGATCAGCCGCTGCGAATAGATCTGCAGCACCGTCTGGTGAGCGCGGATGACCTTGTACATGTTCGGCTGGGTGAAGGAGGGTTCGTCGCCTTCATTGTGGCCGTAGCGGCGGTAGCAGAACAGGTCGAGGACCACAGGCTTGTGGAACTTCATGCGGAATTCGGTTGCGATCTTCGCCGCATAGACCACGGCTTCCGGATCGTCGCCGTTGACGTGGAAGATCGGCGCTTCGATCATCTTGGCGACGTCGGACGGATAGGGCGACGAACGCGAGAAGGCCGGATTGGTGGTGAAGCCGATCTGGTTGTTGATGATGACGTGCATCGTGCCGGCGACGCGATGGCCGCGCAGGCCCGAAAGGCCGAGGATTTCGGCAACCACGCCCTGGCCGGCGAAAGCCGCGTCGCCGTGGATCAGGAGCGGCACGACCTTGGCGCGCTCGGACAGCGGAATGATGTCGCCATCCCATTGGGTGGCGCCCATGTCCTGCTTGGCGCGGGCCTTGCCCATGACCACCGGATTGACGATTTCCAGATGCGACGGGTTGGCCGTCAGCGAGACGTGCACCTTGGCGCCATCGAAATCGCGGTCCGAGGACGCGCCGAGATGGTACTTCACGTCACCCGAACCTTCGACTTCGTCGGGCGCATAGGAGCCGCCCTTGAATTCGTGGAAGATGGCGCGGTGCGGCTTGCCCATGACCTGGGACAGCACGTTCAGGCGGCCGCGATGGGCCATGCCGAACACAGCTTCCCTGAGGCCGAGCTGGCTGCCGCTCTTGAGGATCTGCTCGAGCGCCGGGATCAGCGATTCGCCGCCATCGAGGCCGAAACGCTTGGTGCCCTTGAACTTGACGTCGAGGAACTGCTCGTAGCCTTCGGCTTCGATGACCTTCTGCAGGATGGCCTTCTTGCGCTCCGGATTGAAGGCGATGCCCTTGTCCGGCCCTTCGATGCGCTCCTGAATCCAGGCCTTCTCCTCGGGATTGGAGATATGCATGAATTCGACGCCCAGCGTCGAACAATAGGTGCGCTCGAGGATCTCGATCATTTCGCGCACGCTCGCATATTCGAGGCCGAGCACGTTGTCGATGAAGATCTTGCGGTCGAAATCCGCCTCGGTGAAGCCGTAAGCTTCCGGCGACAGTTCCTTGTAGTCCTCGACGGGAGCGGCAATGCCGAGCGGGTCGAGCTTCGCATGCAGGTGGCCGCGCATGCGGTAGGCGCGGATCATCATGATGGCGCGGACGGAATCGCGCGTTGCCTGCAGGACGTCCGTGGCATCGGCCGGCGCACCGGCGGTTTCGGCCTTGGCCTTCAACTTGGTTTCGATGACCTTTTCGACAACGCCCCAGTCGCCATCGAGCGCGGAGACCAGATCGCCCTTCGGCTGGATCGGCCAGTTCTTGCGCCGCCAGGAGGCGCCCTTGGCCGCCTTCTTCACGTCGTCGGGGCTGTCCTCCAGCGCCTTGAAGAACGACCGCCATTCGTCGGAGACCGACGAAGGATCGTCCTCATAGCGCGCGTAAAGCTGCTCGATATAGGCAGCATTGGCGCCGTCCAGGAACGACGTGATCTGAAATTGCTCGTTGGCTTCTTGCCTTGCCATGGTGATATGCGGACGCCTTCGTCCGCCTCCCGACTTGTTGCTTTGCCGGATTCATGGATTCCGGCGACCGTAATTCGTCCGTGGCCTCTTGAGGCCACACATCTGCATTTTGAATTCGAAGGCCGGACGGGACCGGCGGCTGCCGCGCCCCGTCCGGGTCTTGCTATAGGTAGGTTCAGCCCTTCAGGACTTCCACCAGCGTCTTGCCGAGACGCGCCGGCGACGGCGACACGCGAATGCCTGCCGCTTCCATCGCCGCGATCTTGTCTTCCGCGCCGCCCTTGCCGCCGGAAATCACGGCGCCGGCATGGCCCATGGTGCGGCCGGGAGGTGCCGTGCGGCCGGCGATGAAGCCGACCATCGGCTTCTTGCGGCCCTTCTTGGCTTCGTCCTTGAGGAACTGTGCTGCTTCCTCTTCGGCCGAACCGCCGATTTCGCCGATCATGATGATCGACTTGGTTTCGTCGTCGGCGAGGAACATTTCCAGGATATCGATGAATTCCGTGCCCTTGACCGGGTCGCCACCGATGCCGACGGCCGTCGTCTGGCCGAGGCCTTCGTTGGAGGTCTGGAACACGGCTTCATAGGTCAGCGTGCCCGAACGCGAGAGAACGCCGACCGAGCCCTTCTTGAAGATGGAGCCCGGCATGATGCCGATCTTGCATTCGTTCGGCGTCAGGACGCCGGGGCAGTTCGGGCCGATCAGGCGCGACTTCGACTTGACGAGGCGATCCTTGACCTTGACCATGTCGGCAACCGGAATGCCTTCCGTGATGCAGACGATCAGCGGGATTTCCGCGTCGATCGCCTCGAGGATCGCAGCCGCGGCACCTGCCGGCGGCACGTAGATGACCGAGGCGTTGGCGCCGGTCACGTCCTTGCCTTCGGCGACCGACTTGAAGATCGGCAGCTTTTCACCCTTGGAACCGGTCCAGGTTTCGCCACCCTTGGAAGGATGGATACCACCGACCATCTGCGTGCCGTGATAGGCCAGCGCCTGCTCGGTGTGGAAGGTGCCGGTCTTGCCGGTCAGGCCCTGAACGAGAACCTTGGTGTCTTTGTTGATGAGGATAGACATCTTGGCTCAGGCTCCCTTGACTGCCTTGACGATCTTCTGGGCGGCATCGTCCAGGTCATCGGCCGAGATGACGTTGAGACCGGATTCGTTGATGATCTTCTTGCCGAGTTCGACATTGGTGCCTTCGAGGCGCACGACGAGCGGAACCTTCAGACCGACTTCCTTGACGGCTGCGAGCACGCCTTCGGCGATGACGTCGCACTTCATGATGCCACCGAAGATGTTGACCAGGATGCCTTCGACAGCCGGGTCGGCGGTGATGATCTTGAAGGCCGCGGTGACCTTTTCCTTGGTGGCGCCGCCGCCGACATCGAGGAAGTTCGCCGGCTCGGCGCCGTAGAGCTTGATGATGTCCATGGTCGCCATGGCGAGACCGGCGCCGTTGACCATGCAGCCGATGTTGCCGTCGAGGGCGACATAGGCGAGGTCATACTTGTGCGCTTCGATTTCCTTGGCGTCTTCCTCGGTCGTGTCGCGCAGCGCGACGATGTCCTCGTGGCGGAACAGCGCGTTGCCGTCGAAGGAGACCTTGGCGTCGAGGACGCGCAGGCGGCCGTTGGTCATGACGATCAGCGGATTGACCTCGAGCAGGGCCATGTCCTTCTCGACGAAGGCCTTGTAGAGGATCGGGAACAGCTTGGCGCCGTCCTCGCGGGCGGCACCCGCGAGCTTCAGCGCGTCGGACAGGGCGGCCGAGTCGGCAGCCGTCACACCGGCGGCCGGATCGATGGCGACGGTGATGATCTTTTCCGGCGTGTCGTGCGCGACGGTCTCGATGTCCATGCCACCTTCGGTCGATACGACGAAGGCGACCTTGCCAACCGAGCGGTCGACCAGGATCGAGAGATAGAGTTCGCGGTCGATGTCAGCGCCGTCTTCGATGTAGAGGCGGTTGACCTGCTTGCCGGCCGGGCCGGTCTGCTTGGTCACCAGCGTGTTGCCGAGCATTTCCTTGGCGTTGGCGACGACATCGTCGACCGACTTGGCGAGACGGACGCCGCCCTTGGCGTCGGCGCTCAGCTCCTTGAACTTGCCCTTGCCGCGACCGCCGGCATGGATCTGGCTCTTGACGACGTAAAGCGGGCCCGGAAGCTGCTTGGCGGCTGCGGCGGCTTCGTCGGCGGAGAAGATGGCAACGCCGTCCGCGACGGGTGCGCCATAGGTCTTCAGCAGAGCCTTGGCCTGATATTCATGAATGTTCATGGGTCTATCCCTGTTATAACGGCTAGATTATTTCAGCGACGGCGCGATGGTGGCGCAGGCTTCGCAAAGGCCGGCAACAGCACCGACCGACTTGTCGAAGGCTTCCTTTTCCGCCTTGTTCAGATCGATTTCGATGATGCGCTCGACGCCGCCGGCGCCGATGATGGTGGGAACGCCGACATACATGTCCTTGACGCCGTACTGGCCGTCGAGATGCGCGGCGCAGGGCAGAACGCGCTTCTTGTCCTTGAGGTAGGATTCGGCCATCACGATGGCGGAAGCGGCCGGAGCGTAATAGGCCGAGCCGGTCTTGAGCAGGCCGACGATCTCGGCGCCGCCGTCACGGGTGCGCTGGATGATCTCTTCGAGGCGCTCCTTGGTGAGCCAGCCCATGGTGACGAGGTCGGTCAGCGGAATGCCGGCAACGGTGGAGTAGCGAGCGAGCGGCACCATCGTGTCGCCGTGGCCGCCGAGAACGAAGGCGGTGACGTCTTCGACCGAAACGTTGAATTCCTTGGCGAGGAAGAGGCGGAAGCGCGAGCTATCAAGCACGCCGGCCATGCCGACGACCTTGTTGGCCGGGAGACCCGAGAACTTCTGCAGCGCCCAGACCATGGCGTCGAGCGGGTTGGTGATGCAGATCACGAAAGCGTTCGGGGCATATTTCTTGATGCCGGCGCCGACCTGCTCCATGACCTTGAGGTTGATGCCGAGAAGATCGTCGCGGCTCATGCCCGGCTTGCGGGGAACGCCTGCGGTGACGATGCAGACGTCGGCGCCTTCGATCGCGGAATAGTCGCTGGCGCCGGTCAGGTTGGCGTCGAAGCCGTCAACCGGCGAGGACTGGGCGATGTCGAGGCCCTTGCCCTGGGGAATGCCGTCCGCGATGTCGAACAGGACGATGTCGCCCAGTTCTTTCAGGCCGGCGAGATGCGCCAGCGTGCCACCAATCATGCCAGAACCAATGAGAGCGATCTTGTTGCGCGCCATTTCGGTGTATCCTTTGCGATCAAAATCCGTGGCGGGACGCCTGCAAGGCATCCTCCGTTGCCGCCATTCGCATAGCCCCAAAGGTCGAAATTGGCAATTGATTATTTTGAGATCAGGATTTTCAATCGGTTAGATCGAAAATGTCTTACGTAAACGTAAGACATTTTGTCACCAATTTGTTATTCGGCCGCCCGCCGGGCCGGAGTCTGGGCGAGATATTCGGCGCTGCGCATCTCGAAAAGCCGCGATGCGGTGCGGTCAAACTCGAAGCCTTCGGTGCCGCGCCGGGCGGTCAGGAGATCCTCCGGCATCGCCGCCGCCGTCACGTAAAGCCGGATGGCATGATCGTAGAGCGTGTCGATGAGAATGATGAAGCGCTTGGTCTGGTTGCGCTTTTCCGGACCGAGCATCGGCACGTGATCGAGAAAGATCGTATCGAAGCGCTCGGCGATCGCCAGGAAATCGGCCGCACCGAGCGGTGCCTCGCAGAGATCGGCGAAGGAAAAGCGCGCCATCCGATCGACCGCGAGCGGAACATGGATGGAGCGGCCCTTCCTCGGGATCTCCATCGGCTGAGGCTTGCGCCCATGCAGCGCCTGCACCCAGGAGGCGTCCATCGCCATGTCGGTGCGCTCGTCGACCGGCGTCAGGTAGACCGGCTGGCTGTTGAGCTTCTCCATGCGGTAGTCGGTTGGCGAATCCAGCGTCACGACATCGACATGGCGCTTCAGGAGATCGATGAAGGGCAGGAACAGGCCACGATTGAGGCCGTCGCGATAGAGATTGTCAGGCTCGACATTCGAGGTGGCGATCAGCACGCAGCCGAACGAGAACAGCTCGGAAAACAGCCGCGACAGGATCATCGCATCGGCGATATCGGTCACGGTGAATTCGTCGAAGCAAAGGAGCTCGGCCTCGTCGTAGAGATCGGCGGCGACCGGCAGCACGGGATCGGCCTGCTTGGTCTCGCCATTCTTGAATTTCAGCCGATGGGCGGCGATGCGATTGTGCACGTCCGCCATGAATTCGTGAAAATGCGCCCGGCGCTTCTTCTTGGCAGGCGCCATGGCGAAAAACATGTCCATGAGCATGGTCTTGCCACGCCCGACGCTGCCATGGATGTAGAGGCCGCGAACGATCTCGACCGGCTTCTTGCGGGCGAACATCCAGCCGAGCGCGCTCGATTTCGTCGCCGGCCGCTTCTGCTTGAGGTTGGCGAGCACCCGGTCTAGGGATTTCGCCACATCCATCTGTGCCGAATCCACCTGAAGCGATCCGGAAACCGTCAGCGCCTTCAGCTGTTCGCAGACGCTGATGGAATAATCGGGCATGGGCTGCATGGGGAAATATCCACCTGTGCAAGAAAGGAAGCGGCCGGAAAACGTTTCGAAGGAACGGGCCGGCCCTTCGAAAGCTTTATCGGCTAAGGCTGAGCGGCTGACCGGAAGCGGTCGATCCGTCGTAACGCGAATCGGCCGTCTTGTAGAGCGAGCCGATCTGGGTGCCGTCGCGGTTCTTCAGGATGACCTGTTTGCCGGACACTTCCCACGACCCCATCGAGGTCAGCTCGCCGGCGCAGCCACGCGTGCCGCCGCGCGATCCGCTGCCGAGATTGGTGAGCGTCAGGAACATGTCGCAGCTCGCGCCGCCATTGCTGACTTTCCAGCTCCCGACCATGGATTCCTTGGTCACGTCCTGCGCCGAGGCGGCCATCGCCTGCTGTTGCTGCTGATTGGCAGCGCTCGGCGCATTCGTCGGCGCCGCCGGAAACTGTGAGGCACTGGCGTTCGTGGGAGGAAGCGCGCTGGACTGGACGGAGGGGACGGGCTGGGCCTGCAGCGGCGCTGGCCGCGAATAGGACGTATCGTCGTTGTCGTATGCCGTGCGCTGGCAACCGGCAAGCGACAGACCTATCGCCGCAGCCGTCACTGCATATCTCAAATGCATCATCACACTCCTAATTGTCCACCACCGACATTTACACGCCAAAATGTCCCGCCGCCGGGTGATATCACCAGAGGCGGACAAGACACTCCAGATTCAAAACCGGAGCAATCCTAGCGCCTTCCTGTGAAAGCACCGCACTCCAGCGCCTGATTAATTTGGAATTATCGTATTTCACTTTGGTTAATCAAGTCGCTACGGCCATAAATCATGAGCGGCCATAGCTCCGCAGAAATCCGGTCATTTCAAGGCTCGCCCCGGTAAACTTCATGCGGAAGCATCCCATGGGCCGTTTCCCTAGCCTCGCGATCGCTTCCGATCATGACAATATCGAGCGAGGCCGTGAAAACCATAAGAGCCGCAACCATTTCCGGCAGCGGCCCTCATCATCGCAATTCTCGCCCACCAGTCGCCGGCGGGTCAGACCCGCCGCTCGACCATCATCTTCTTGATTTCGGCGATCGCCTTGGCCGGGTTCAGACCCTTCGGGCAGGTCTGGGCGCAGTTCATGATCGTGTGGCAGCGATAGAGGCGGAAGGGATCCTCGAGATTGTCGAGACGCTCGCCCTTGGCCTCGTCGCGGCTATCGATCAGCCAGCGATAGGCCTGCAGCAGGACGGCCGGGCCGAGATAGCGGTCGCCATTCCACCAATAGCTCGGACAGGAGGTCGAGCAGCAGGCGCAGAGGATGCATTCGTAGAGGCCGTCGAGCTTCAGGCGATCCTCATGGCTCTGCTTCCATTCCTTGGCCGGCGGCGGCGACACCGTCTTCAGCCAGGGCTCGATCGAACGATGCTGGGCGTAGAAATGCGTCAGATCCGGCACGAGGTCCTTGATGACGGGCATATGCGGCAGCGGATAGATCTTCACCGTGCCGTTGATTTCATCGAGACCCTTGGTGCAGGCGAGCGTATTGGTGCCGTCGATGTTCATGGCGCAGGAGCCGCAGATGCCTTCGCGACAGGAACGGCGCAGCGTCAGCGTCGGGTCGATCTTGTTCTTGATATAGAGCAAGCCGTCGAGCACCATCGGGCCGCAATCGTCGATATCGACGTAGTAGGTGTCGATGCTCGGGTTCTGGCCGTCGTCCGGGCTCCAGCGATAGACGCGGAATTCGCGCGTATTCGTAGCACCCGCCGGCTTCGGCCAGACCTTGCCTTCGCGCATCTGAGAGTTCTTGGGGAGAGCGAGTTCAACCATGGTCAGTTCCTCTCAGATCAATAGACGCGCGCCTTCGGCTCGATCTTGTGCGGATCGATGCCTTCGGCGATCAGGTCGGTGTGAACGGGACGATAGTCGAGCTTCACGTCGCCGGCTTCGTTGACCCATGCGAGCGTATGCTTGCGCCAGTTCTCGTCGTCGCGGCCGGCGAACTTGCCCTCGGTGTAGTCCTCGCGGGCATGCGAGCCACGGCTTTCCTTGCGGGCCTCGGCGCCGTAGATGGTCGCGATGGCATTGGCCATGAGGTTATGAAGTTCCAGCGTCTCGACCAGATCGGAATTCCAGATCAGCGAACGGTCGGTGACCTTGATGTCGGGCAGCTCCTTCCAGATCTCCGAAAGGCGGCGGCAACCGGACTCCAGCGATTCCTGCGTGCGGAACACGGCGGCGTCCTCCTGCATGGCGCGCTGCATCTTCTCGCGCAGCACCGCCGTCGGTATCGAGCCGCTGGCGTGGCGCAGCTTGTCGAAGCGATCCATGATCTTGTCGCAGGCTGCGATGTTGAGCGCCGGAACCGGGCTGTCGCGGTCGATGACCTGACCGGCGCGGATGGCGGCGGCACGGCCGAAGACCACGAGATCGATCAGCGAATTGGAGCCGAGGCGGTTGGCGCCGTGCACCGAGGCGCAGCCGGCTTCGCCGACAGCCATCAGGCCGGGCAGGATACGCTCCGGATTGTTGCTGTCGGCATTCAGCACCTCGCCCCAGTAGTTGGTGGGGATGCCGCCCATATTGTAATGGACGGTCGGCAGGACCGGGATCGGTTCGCGGGTCACGTCGACGCCGGCGAAGATGCGCGCGCTCTCGGAAATGCCGGGCAGGCGCTCATGCAGAACGGCCGGATCGAGATGGTCGAGATGCAGGAAGATGTGATCCTTGTTCTTGCCGACACCGCGGCCCTCGCGGATCTCGATGGTCATGCAGCGTGACACGACGTCGCGCGAGGCAAGGTCCTTGGCCGACGGCGCGTAACGCTCCATGAAGCGCTCACCCTCGGAGTTGACGAGATAGCCGCCTTCCCCGCGTGCGCCTTCGGTGATCAGGCAGCCGGAGCCGTAGATGCCGGTCGGATGGAACTGCACGAATTCCATGTCCTGCAGCGGCAGGCCGGCGCGGGCCACCATGCCGCCGCCGTCGCCGGTGCAGGTATGGGCCGAGGTTGCCGAGAAATAGGCGCGGCCGTAGCCGCCGGTCGCCAGCACCACCATCTTGGCGGCAAAACGATGGATCGTACCGTCATCGAGGCACCAGGCGACGACGCCGGTGCAGCGGCTGCCGTCATCCGACATGATGAGGTCGAGCGCGAAATACTCGATGAAGAATTCGGCGTTGTTGCGCAGCGACTGGCCATAGAGCGTATGCAGGATGGCATGGCCGGTACGGTCGGCGGCGGCACAGGTGCGCTGCACCGGCGGTCCCTCGCCGTAATTCTGCATGTGGCCGCCGAACGGGCGCTGATAGATCTTGCCTTCCTCATTGCGCGAGAAGGGCACGCCGTAATGCTCGAGCTCATAGACCGCCTTCGGCGCTTCCATGGCGAGATACTGCATGGCGTCGACGTCGCCGAGCCAGTCGGAGCCCTTGACGGTGTCGTAGAGATGCCACTGCCAGCTGTCCGGCGTCATGTTCTGCAGCGAGGCGGCAATGCCGCCCTGGGCTGCGACCGTGTGCGACCGGGTCGGGAACACCTTGGTGATGCAGGCGGTGCGGAAGCCCTGTTCGGCCATGCCGAGGGTGGCGCGCAGGCCGGCGCCGCCGGCGCCGACGACGATCACGTCATAGGAGTGATCGACATATTTATAGGCCTTGCCATTCTGAGCGGGTGAGTTCGGTGCCATGATGCAATTATCCTACGAACGCAATCTTCAGAATGGCGAAGAGACAGAGCCCCGCCATGACGATCGCGAAGAATGTGTTGAGCATGAGAAGGACGATCTTGCCGAATTCGGCGTGGACATAGTCCTCGATGATGACCTGCATGCCGAGCCTCATGTGAATGACGCCGGAGATCACCATCAGCCCCATGATGACGGCGACGAAGGGATTCGACAGCGCGTGCACAACGTCCGCATAGGGGGCGCCGGCATGGATGATCAGGAAAACGATGAAGAAGATGAAGAGCGGGACGTTGGCGACGGCGGTCACGCGCTGGCGCCAGAAATGATCGGTGCCTTCCTTGGCGGAACCGAGACCGCGGACTTTACCCAGAGGGGTGCGCATATCCATGAGAAATATCCTTTAGAGCATGATCGGACCGAAGAAGCGCGAGCGGCTTCCCGAGGGATCACGCCAATCAAACCAGCCGGATGACGATGCCGACGATCCAGACCAGCGCGGTCAGACAGATCGAGCCGGCGAGCGTCGCCTTGGCCATCTTCGTTGAGACGGCGGGGTCGAAACCATGTCCGAGATCCCAGACGAAATGGCGGAAGCCGCCGAGCATGTGGTGCAGCAGCGCCCAGGTATAGCCGATCAGGACGAGCCGGCCGATGATCGAGCCCATGATCCAGTTGACCAGATCGAAATAGGCCTGGCCGGTCGCGGCCGCGATCAGCCACCAGGCGACCAGGATCGTGCCGAAATAGAGCGCGCCGCCGGTGATACGGTGGACGATCGACATGACCATGGTGGGAATGAGTTTGTAGACTTGCAGATGCGGCGACAAAGGCCGGTTTTGTGTGACGTTCGCCATCAGAACCTCGCGGCGTTACGATACGCTTCGAACCCGGATATTTCCGGGGCAACGCAGGCACGCGGAAATCCAGTGTGCGTTGCATCAATTGCGACCAATAATCACGGAACGCGGCGGCGACAAGCACAATTGCGGCCTGCCTCGAATTTAATCGATTCGGATTGCCCGCATCTTGGGCGAGTACACCGCAATCGCCTCCCTGGATCAGCCCCCGAATGCGATTTTTCCGCCGCTCGCGTGGACTTAGCCTGGAACTTGCGGCACTGTATCTTCATATTTCATTAAACATTTGGAACGCGAGGCGGTGAGATGGGGCAGTTTGATTTGAAGGCAGCGGCGCTTGTTTTGGCGGCAGCCGCGATTTTCTCCGCCACCTCCGTCACGGCGGGAGACTATTATCGGAAACATCGCCCCCACCATGATTCCGGCCTCTTCCGGTTGCATGAAATCTCCACGCCGCAAGATCCGGCTCGGCCGCAAACAGCCGGAATTGCCTTCACCGCGCGACAGCACGGGAGCGATTTCAGCACCGCCGACGGCTTTGAGGCAAACGGCGGCACCTACGTCTTCGGCTACAGCGACTATGATCCATATGCGGATGCGCGCCTGCCGCCGCGCCGCCCGCGCGCCAAGATCATCGATGTCAGGCTCGCCGGCAGCGCCTGCTCGTATGAAGCCGGCGTCTGCGTGATTCGCCCCTAGAGCGATGCAGCGTTTCACGGGATCGCTGAGCTGCCCTAGCCTATTGCTTTGACGCATTCCGGACGAAAAGCGGCTCACGCACTTTTCCTGGAGTTGCTCTAACGCCGTCAACCGGCAAGAAAGCGCCAGACTGTCGTCTTCTTGACCTCGCTGTCCTCCAGCGCCCGCGTCACCGGCACCTGATAGGTGGCCTCGGCCCGCAGGCGATCCTTGGGCAGATAGGCCCGGCCGGGATCGCCAACGAGAACAAGGCGGCCCTGTGCTGCCAAATGCCGGAACCAGGGCACCAGACGGGCCGCGAAATCGCGATCGTAGAAGACGTCGCCGGCGAGGATCACGTCGGCATCCACGCCTTGACCGACCAGATCGTCGCCGGTGAAACCGAGCGCGACGCCATTCGCGGCCGCGTTCAGCCGCACCGCCGTCTTGGCCCAGGGGTCGATGTCGGCGGCGAGTGCATGGCTCGCTCCGGCCAGCATGGCGGCAATCGCCACCAACCCCGAACCGCTGGCGAAATCGAGCACCCGCTTGCCGGCAACCGTTTCCGGATGATCGAGGACATAGCGGGCAAGCCCCTGCCCGCCGGCCCAGGCGAAAGCCCAGAAGGGTGGAGGCAGGCCGATCTCTTCCAGCTCTTCCTCCGTCTTCAGCCAGAGTTCATGCGCTTCGCTGGCCAGATGCAGCCGGATTTCCGGCACATGCGGCGGCGCCATGAGGCCGGTATTCGCACGGATGAAGCTTTCGGGATCGGTCTTCAAGTGGCCCTCGGATCAGCCGCGTCACACAGGCGGATTGTCGAGACCGCCCATGCGGCAGACTTCGAGCCATTCCTCGTCCGTGACCGGCTGCACCGAAAGCCGCATCGAGGTCACCAGCGACATCTGCGACAGCTTCGGATTGGCCTTGATATCCTTCAGCGACACCGGCTTCGGCATGTCCCGCACGGCGCGGATATCGACGCAATCCCAGCGCGGATCGTCCTTGGCGGTGAAATCGGGATGCGACAGCGCGCAGACCTCGACGATGCCGACGATCTCCAGTCCGTCATTGGAATGATAGAAGAAACCCTTGTCGCCGATCTGCATCGCCCGCATGTTGTTGCGGGCGAGGTAGTTGCGAACACCGGTCCATTCCGTGCCTTTCTCGCCAGCATCCTTCTGCTGCTGCCAGGACCAGGAGGACGGCTCGGATTTATAAAGCCAATGTGCCACGGCTCATGCCTCCGGATTGTTGAAGACCCAGTTGTATGGCTTGACGTCGACGTTCTCGAACAGGCCGGCCTTGGCATAGGGATCGGCATCCGCAATCGCCCTCGCCGCCTCGATGGTCTCGGCGCTGACGATCACCAGGCTGCCATTCGGCTTGCCGTCGGCATCGAGGAAAGGACCCGCGATCTTCAGCGTCCCCTCGGCATTGAGCTTGTTCAGATGCTCGAGATGGGCGGGACGCGTCTCCATCCGGACATTCAGGTGACCGGGCTTGTCCTTGCAGACAAAGGCAAACAGCATGATTCGTGCTCCTTTTGAGATCCAGAAACTATTCCGTCGTGATCGGCCGCGTCATCAATTGCTCGATGGCGGTCGGGATATCCAGCTTGCCGTCAATGATGGCGGAAACGGCTTCGGTGATCGGCATATCGACCCTGAGTTTCCGCGCCAGCTTCGCCGCGATCGAGGCGGCATAGGCGCCCTCGACCAGATCGCCGCGCGACGGGTCGGCCGCCTCGCCGCGGCCGAGCGCGATGCCGAAGCGCAGGTTGCGGGACTGGTGGCTGGTGGCTGTCAGCACGAGATCGCCGAGACCCGAAAGCCCGCGCACCGTCTCGGCCTTGCCGCCCTTGGCGGCGACGAAACGCGACATCTCGGCAAGCCCCCGGCTGATCAACGCGGCGCGCGCCGAATCGCCGATGCCGCGCCCTTCGACGATGCCGCAGGCGATCGCCAGCACATTCTTCAGCGCCCCGCCGAGTTGCACGCCGATGCGATCGTCCGATGCATAGAGCCGGAAGGTCGGGCCGGAAATCGCCTGCGCCAGCCTTTCGGCGACCGCCATGTCGGAGGCGGCGATCGCCATGGCCGTCGGCAAGCCTTTGGCGATATCGGCGGCAAAGCCGGGTCCGGACAGAACGGCGACGGCATGCTGCGGCAATTCCCGCTCCAGCATGTCGGTCAGGAGATCGCCGGAAACCTTGTCGATGCCCTTGGCGCAGGTGACGACGACGGCATCCGCCGCCAGATAGGGTCCATAATGGCGGGCGGCATCCGCCTGCGCCTGCGACGGCATGGCGAAGAGGACGATGCCGGCATCGGAAATGGAATCCGGTTCGGCGGAGAACAGAAGAGAGTCTGGCAGCTCGATCCCAGGCAATGCGGAATCATGCACGCGATCGGCGGCGATGTCGGCCATCAGCGCGGCCTTGCGCCCGACCAGCGTCACCTCGCTGCGGCCGGTCAGCGCGATGACGGCGGCGAGCGCCGTGCCGAAGGCACCGGCACCGATCACCGCGATCTTTTCCCTGCCGCTCATGCCTTCGCTCCACGTTTGCCATGTCCCAGCAGCGTCTCGGCCTTCTGATCGAGCGGCCAGCGCGAACGCGGCTGCACGTCGAGATCGTCAGGCGAAGCACCGGTCGCCATCCGCTCCAGCCCGGCCCAGGCAATCATCACCGCATTGTCGGTGCAGAGGTTCAGGGGCGGCGCAATGAAGCGGAAGCCATTGGCGTCGCAGAGCTCCTGCAGCGTCCGGCGCAATTCGAGATTGGCGGCGACACCGCCGGCCACCACCAGCGCCGGCTTGTCCGCCGTCTTTGGGAATTCCGTCTTGAAGCGCTGCAGCCCGCGGCCGATCCGGTCCTTCAGCGTGCGCGAGATCGCCTTCTGGAACGAGGCGCAGATATCGGCGATATCCTGCTGGCTCACCGGTGCGATCGCGGTCGCAGCCTGCCGCACCGCCGTCTTCAGACCGGAAAAGGAAAAGTCCAGCCGCGTCTCGCCGACCAGCGGCCGCGGAAAATCGAAGCGGTCTGGATTGCCGTTCTTCGCGGCCGCCTCGACGGCCGGGCCGCCGGGATAGGGCAGGCCGAGCAGCTTGGCCGTCTTGTCGAAGGCCTCGCCCAGCGCGTCGTCGATCGTGGTGCCCCAGCGCTCATAGTCGCCGACGCCGCGCACCAGGATGAGCTGTGTGTGGCCGCCGGAGACCAGCAGCATCAGATAGGGAAAGCTAAGGCCATCCGTCAGCCTTGCCGTCAGTGCGTGGCCCTCCAGGTGGTTGATGGCATAGAGCGGCTTGCCGGTCGCCCGCGAAATCGCCTTGCCGGTCATCAACCCCACAAGCAGGCCGCCGATCAGGCCAGGTCCCGACGTGGCGGCAATCGCATCGACATCGGACAGCGACACATTGGCACGCTTCAGGGCTTCGTCGATCAGCGTGTCCAGCGCCTCGACATGGGCGCGCGCGGCAATTTCTGGCACCACGCCGCCATAGGCGCTATGCTCGTCCAACTGGCTCAAAACCACGTCGGAAACGACTTTGGCGCTGCCGTCGTCACGGCGCTCGACGATGGCCGCGGCGGTTTCGTCGCAACTTGTTTCGATGCCGAGAATACGAAGAATGGACGCCATGGAAGTCGTTCGATGCCTGTTGGTCGATTGCGATGAAGCGGAAATATGGTTACGGGAACTGTCGGTAACAACGGATCAAAGCGGATGCAAACAAAACCTTTCCGGATCGGCACGCGCGGCAGCCCGCTCGCACTGGCGCAGGCGCACGAGGCGCGCGATCGCCTGATGGCGGCGCATGGCCTGCCGGCGGAAATGTTCGAGATCGTCGTCATGAGCACCAAGGGCGACCGCATCACCGACCGTTCGCTGGCGGCGATCGGCGGCAAGGGCCTGTTCACCGAGGAGTTGGAGGAGAAACTGACCTCGGGCGAGCTCGATTTCGCCGTCCATTCCGCCAAGGACATGGCGACGAAGCTGCCGGAAGGCTTGGCGCTGACCGCCTACCTGCCGCGCGAGGACATCCGCGATTCCTTCATTGGCCGCACCGCGCCGAGGCTGATCGAGCTGCCGCATGGCGCGACTGTCGGCTCGGCCTCGCTGCGGCGCCAGGCGCTGATCCGCCGCCTGCGTCCGGACATCAACGTCATCACCTTCCGCGGCCTGGTCGAAACCCGTCTGCGCAAGCTGGAAGAGGGACAGGCGGATGCGACGCTATTGGCGCTTGCCGGGCTGAAGCGGCTCGGCAAGGTCGATGTCATCACCGAGATCCTCGATCCCGACGAATTCCCGCCGGCGCCGGCCCAGGGCGCCATCGCCATCGAGAGCCGCATCGCCGACGCCCGGACGAACGACCTGCTCGCCGCCATCAATGACGGGCCGACCTTCGACACGGTCTCCTGCGAACGCGGTTTCCTGGCCGCACTCGACGGCTCCTGCCGCACCCCGATCGCCGGCTATGCCGTCTGCGAAGGCGACCATATCCGCTTCTTCGGCATGATCCTGACGCCCGACGGCCAGCAGGTGCACACCACCACCATCGAAGGCCATCGCCGCGATGCCGAGGCGCTCGGCACCAATGCCGGCCAGGCGATCCGTGCCGAGGCCGGCAGCACCTTCTTCGAAGACTGGACCTGACCGAAGATGCGCGTCGTCGTCACCCGCCCACGGCATTCGGGTGAACGCACCGCCCGGCGGCTCGCGGACATGGGGCACGAAGCCGTGCCGCTGCCGTTATCGGCGCCGGTTCACGATGCCCAGGCGGCCGGCCACGCGCTCTCCGAGACGCAAGGCGCCATCGCCGTCACCAGCGCCGAGGCGATCCACGCCCTTGCGGCGCTCAAAGAGGCCATCCGGCCCCATCTCCACCGCCCGCTCTTCGCCGTCGGCAAGGCAACGGCGAAGGAAGCAACGGCTCTTGGCTTCACGCGGGTTTTGACCTCGGAAGGCAGCGGCATCGAGCTTGCGGAGCTGGTTGCGCAGGATGCGGCCGGCGTCGCCCCGTCTCCCCTGCTCTATCTCGCCGGCTCCCCGCGCGCCGCCGGTTTTGAAACGAGGCTGGCGGAATTGAAGATCCCGCTCAGGATCGCCGAATGCTACCATATGCGCGATGTCGAACCCGACGATGCCACGCTTCGCGCGCTTTTTGTCGACGCCCGCGCCGAGGCCGTTCTGCTCTATTCGCGCCAGACGGCCTTGCGTTTCTTCGGCCTGCCCCTTCTGCGGCAGCAGCCGGAAATTATGGCGGAAACACGGTTCCTCTGCCTCAGCGAAGCGATTGCCGAGGCTGTTCCGGCCGCATTCGCCGCCCGGACGCAAATTGCGGCCATGCCGGACGAAGACAGTCTTCTGGCGCTTCTGACGATGGCGTGAGGCCGCAATTTTGATCTAAGCTCTTTTCATATTCGACTTGTCTGTCTAACCTCGCTGCAGCGCAAGAAAAGAGGACCTCATGGTATCGCGAAAAACGCCAAACCATTCGAAGCCCAACGACGAGCCGATCACGATCGACCTGAAAGCCGAGGAAGCCGCGCAGGCCGCAACCTCCGAGGATTTGACCGAGCGCAACCCGAGCGAACCCGGCAGCTCCTCCGCCGACGAGGTGGAAATGCCGCTGGAAACCGAGAAGGAAACCTTGCGCGACGAGGCCGACGAGCTTGCCGCGGAAGCATCGGAGCAAAAGCTCAAGGACGAACTCGACAGGCAGGCGGAACCCAGTTCTTACCGCCCGGAGCAGCCGGCAGCGCCGCAACGGCAGCAGGGCGCCACGTCCGGACTGATCGCCGCCGGCATCGTCGGCGGCTTGATTGCCCTTGTCTGTGCCGGTGCCATTCAATATGCCGGCCTCCTGCCCGGCGGACGCGCGGCGAAGGATACGTCCGGCGACATCGCCGCGCTCGGCGCCGAAATCGACGGGCTGAAGCAGACCATTGCCAATCTCGCCGCCGCCCCGGTCGCGGCTCCCGATGCCACCCTTGCCGCGCGCGTCGCGGCACTCGAGACCTCGGCGACCGGCAACACGGCTGGTGGCGGAGCATCCGCAACGGGCAATGGCGATGCCGATCAGAAGATCGCCGCCCTCAGCACCGAAGTGGCACAGCTCAAGGCGAGCCTCGATCAGGCGGCCCAAAATCAGGCTTCGGCCGATGCCAGCGTCAGCAAGCGCCTGGAGGATGCCGAGAAGAAGCTCAGCGAGCCGAGCCAGGAAAACGCCGTCGCCCGCGCCATCGCGGCCGCGGCCCTGAAGGCGGCGATCGATCGTGGCGGCCCCTTCCAGCCGGAACTCGACACCTTTGCCAATGTCGCCGCCGACGACCCCGCCGTCGCCGCGCTCAGGGCCTTCGCCCAGACGGGCATTCCGTCCCGCGCCGATCTGATCCGGCAGGTTTCCGCGGTTACGACAGCGATCGTCGCCTCCACGCAGCAGGACGACCCGAACCAGAGCTGGAGCGACCGGCTGCTGACGGGCGCCAAATCGCTGGTGCAGGTGCGGCCGGTCGGCGATGTCGCCGGCGACAGCATCGATGCCATCGCCGCCAGGTTCGAGGACAAGGTGAAGAACGGCGACCTGCCCGGCGCCGTCACCGAATGGAACAGCCTGCCGGATGCCGCCAAATCGGCCTCCGCCGCCTTCAAGCAGTCGCTGGAAGCCCGAATCCATGTAGAAGATCTGGTCGGCGATGCGCTGTCGAAGGCGATCGCCAACACCGGAAAACAGAGCTGAGGACGGAGCGCGAGAATGATCAGACTGCTTATCTTCGCCCTCCTCGTCGTGGCGCTCGGCTATGGCTTTTCCTGGCTTGCGGATCGGCCCGGCGATCTGTCGCTGGTCTGGGAAGGCCAGCTTTACCAGACCAAGCTGATCGTTGCCGCCGGCATCCTGATCGCGCTGGTCGCCGCCATCATGATCGTCTGGTGGCTCCTCCGGCTGATCTGGAATTCGCCGCATTCCGTCACCCGTTATTTCCGCGCCCGCAAACGCGATCGCGGCTATCAGGCGCTGTCGACCGGGCTGATCGCTGCCGGTGCCGGCAATGCGCTGCTCGCCCGCAAGATGGCGGCACGCACGCGCGGCCTGATCCGCGCCGACCAGGAGCCGCTGATCAACCTGCTCGAGGCCCAGGCCGCGCTGATCGAAGGCAAGCATGACGAGGCGCGCCAGAAGTTCGAGCTGATGGCCAACGATCCGGAAACCCGCGAACTCGGCCTGCGCGGCCTCTATCTGGAAGCCAAGCGCCTCGGCGCCAATGAGGCGGCGCGGCAATATGCCGAAAAGGCCGCCGATCAGGCGCCCTACCTGCCCTGGGCGGCGCAGGCGACGCTGGAATATCGCAGCCAGGCCGGCAACTGGGACGACGCCATCAAGCTGCTCGACCAGCAGAAGGTTGCCCATGTCGTCGACAGGGAGACCGCCAACCGCCAGCGCGCCGTGCTGCTGACCGCCCGCGCCAACGACAGGCTGGAAAGCGACCCCACTGGTGCCCGCGACGATGCGCTGGCCGCCCTGAAGCTCGTCGCCGATTTCGTCCCTGCCGCGCTGACTGCCGCCAAGGCGCTGTTCCGCGAGGACAAGGTGCGCAAGGCCGCATCCATGCTCGAACAGGTCTGGAAGGCCAAGCCGCATCCCGAGATCGGCAAGGCCTATGTCCGCGCCCGCAGCGGCGACAGCGTCACCGACCGGCTGAAGCGCGCCGAGCGGCTGGAAGCGCTGCGCCCGAACAATGTCGAGGCGCTGCTGGTCACCGCGAAAGCCGCCCTCGATGCCCGTGATTTCGCCAAGGCCCGCGCCAAGGCCGAGGCGGCGGCCCGCATCGATGCGCGCGAGGGCGCCTTCCTGCTGCTTGCCGATATCGAGGAGGCCGAAACCGGCGACCAGGGTCGCGTCCGCCACTGGATGGCGCAGGCGCTGCGCGCGCCGCGCGATCCCGCCTGGGTGGCCGACGGCTTCGTTTCCGACAAATGGCTGCCGCTGTCGCCCATCACCGGCCGGCTCGATGCCTTCGAATGGAAGGCGCCGTTCGGTCAGATCGAAGGTCCGGTGGAGGAAGGCTCCGCGGTCTCGGTCGACGCGGCGCTGAAGTCCTTGCCGCCGATGCGGGAGCCCGCGCCCGCAACCGCAGCGGAAAAGCCGGCTTCACCGATAGTTGCATCGCCGGCTGCCGGCAGCTCTGTTATAGAACTGGAACCGATCGTGGCGAAGCCGGCGACAACCGCCGCCACGACCGAACCGGCCGGCGAAGCGGAAACAAGGCCCTTTTTCGGCGGTGCGCCGGACGATCCGGGCGTGAAAAATCGAGAACTTGAACCGGAACCCAAGACACGGCTCAAGTTGTTCTAGGGCCTGATCCGCCGGAAGCGCGCTTACGCTTCTGGAGGACCGCGCCCGAGTTGCTGTAAGAATGGAATCGGATGTTTGAACGCTTTCAGGAATTTTTCCAGAATCTGACCAAGGATCACCCCAAATCCGGTTTTGCTCCCGATGACCCTCGCATAGCGGTGGCGGCTCTCTGCTTCCAGGTGATGGAAGCGGACGGCAAGATCGAGGACAGCGAAAAGAAGCGGCTGCGCAAACTCCTGAAGAGCCAGTACGGCCTCGACGGCCGCCAGCTCGATGCCTTGATCGCCGCCGGCCAGGAGGCCGAGAGCGAGGCGGTGGACTACTACCGCTTCACCTCCGACCTGAAGCGTCATCTGAACAGCGAGCAGCGCGTCGAGCTCCTCGGCATTCTCTGGGACATCGTCTATGCGGATGGCGAGCGCAGCGAGATGGAAGACCATGCCATCTGGCGCATCGCCGATCTCATGGGTGTCTCCGACCGCGAGCGGATCATCAAGCGTCAGGAAGCGGCTGCCCGCGCGTCGAGCGCGCTGGTGGAGACCGGCGACGATGATTGAGCCGGAACCGCCGCGGAGCCGCCGGCAGGGACCGGTGCTGATCGTCCTGCATCAGGAACGCTCCAGCCCCGGCCGCGTCGGACAGATGCTTCTGGAAAAAGGCTACGACCTCGACATCCGCCGCCCGGTGCTGGGCGACAAATTGCCGGCGACGCTGGAAGGGCATGCCGGCGCGGTGATCTTCGGCGGGCCGATGAGCGCCAACGATCCCGACGATTTCGTCAAGGCCGAGATCGACTGGCTCAAGGTTCCCCTCAAGGAAAACCGCCCCTATCTCGGCATCTGTCTCGGCGCCCAGATGCTCGCCCGCCATCTCGGCGCCAAGGTGAAGCCGCGCGACGACGGCAAGACCGAAATCGGCTGGTACCCGCTGCAGCCCACCGAAAAGGGCCGGCTGCTGATGCGCTGGCCGCAAATGGTCTATCACTTCCACCGCGAAGGCTTCGACCTGCCGCACGGCGCAGACCTGCTGGCGACGGGCGACACCTACCCCAACCAGGCCTATCGCTACGGCGCCAATGCCTGGGGCCTGCAGTTCCACGCCGAACTCACCCGCGCCATGATGCAGCGCTGGGTCGTGCATGGCGAACACCGCTTCTGCATGCCGAACGCCCAGCAGGGCCGCGAGCATCTGGAAGGCCGCATGATCTTCGATGCCGCCCTGAAAGCCTGGCTCTCCGATTTCCTCGACATGGTATTCGAGGGCAAGCACACGATGGCGGCTTGAGGCGGCGAAAACGAACCGTATCGAGCCTGCAGCTTCTCCATCCTCCTGCCCTCACGCCACCTGCGGCTCGCCATCCCGGTCTGGCGCGTTGAGACTGTCGATCCTGCGCAATTGCGGGAAGCCGGTGGCCCAGATGATCGCCACTGCCAGCGTGCCGATGCCGCCGATGACGACGGCGGGGATGGCGCCGAAATAATGCGCCATGGTGCCGGCCCGGAATTCGCCGAGTTCGTTCGAGGCGCCGACGAAGACCATATTGACGGCGTTGACGCGGCCGCGGACATGGTCGGGCGTCCAGAGCGTGATCAGGGTTTCGCGCACATAGACCGAGATCAGGTCGGACGCGCCCATGACGGCAAGAGCGGCGATCGACAGCCACGGCGTCTGCGAGATGCCGAAGATCAGCGTTCCCAGGCCGAACAGGCCGACGCCGACGAACATGCAAAGCCCGGCGCGATGCCGGATCGGATAGGTCGCCAGGAACAGGCCCATGGCGATAGCGCCGAAACTGGGGGCGGCGCGCAACAGGCCGAGGCCCCAGGGTCCGAGCGTCAGCACGTCGCGCGCAAAGACCGGCATCAGCGCGACGGCGCCGCCGAGCAGCACGGCGAAGAGATCGAGCGAGACCGCGCCGAGCACGACTTTTTCCGACCAGATGAAGCGGAAGCCGGCAAGCATTTCGGTGAGGCTTTTCGCTTCATGCGCCACGCGCTGCGGTGGCTTCGGGATCAGGAAGGTCAGCGTCGAGCCGGCGGCGAAGAAGAGGACGGCCACCGTATAGGCGACGTGAGGCCCGACACCATAGAGCAGGCCGCCGGCCACAGGACCGAGAATGGCCGCGGCATCCCAGGACATCGAGTTCCAGGTGATGGCGTTCGACAGATCCGCCGGCGGGATGAGATTGGGCGCCAGCGATTGCATCGCCGGCGACATGAAGGCGCGCTCGATGCCGAAGACGGCGAGGATTGCGAAGACCGCCAGCGGCACGAAACTGCCGGTCACGGTCAGGAACAGCAGCGCGGCCGTGCAGAGGGTGGCGACGAAAATGCAGATGGCGGCAATCATGCGCCGGTTGTAACGGTCGGCGACGGTGCCGGTTACCAGGATGAGCAGCAGCGACGGAGCGAACTGCACCAGGCCGATCAGGCCGAGATAGAGCGGTTGGCCGGTGTGCTCGTACATCTGCCAACCGACCGAGACGCTGACGACCTGCGTGGCGAAAGCGGTCAGGAAACGGGCGAAGAAGAAATAGGTGTAGGCGATATGCCGGAAGGCGGCAAATCGATCTCCGCTGGCAGCGAACGACATGGGGCGAGACTTTCCGACGCGGCAGCCAGCGCAACGGCGCTCGCCTGCCTTTTAAACATGTTTCAGCACGCTTCGGAGCATGGGGCTTGCCCGTTAAGTCGCCAATGTCTACATGTCTGTCAACCGCGAAATGGAGACGGACATGCTCGCCTTATTTCAAACCATTGATCTGGCTTTGAATCTTTATACCTGGGTGCTGATCGCCAGTGCCATTTTCTCCTGGCTCTACGCCTTCAACGTCATCAATTCGAGCAATCAGTTCGTCAATTCGGTCGGAAGCTTCCTCTATGCGGTCACCGAGCCGGTGTTGCGCCCGATCCGCCGCATCCTTCCCGATCTCGGCGGCATCGACATCTCGCCGATCATCCTGCTGCTGATCATCTTCTTCATCCGCTCGCTGATGTGGAATTCGCTCTACCCGATCTTCGTGCGGTGAGCTGCGCCTGGCAGGCCCTGCCGGATCATCTCCGGCTGTTCGTCCGGCTCACGCCCAATGGCGGGCGTGATGCCATAGACGGGGTCGAGACCGGCGCCGATGGCGAAGCCTATCTGAAAGCCCGCGTGTCCGCCGTACCGGAAAAGGGCAAGGCCAACAAGGCGCTGATCGCCTTGCTGGCCAAGAGCCTCGACATCCCCAAATCTTCCCTCAGCCTGATCTCCGGCGATACCGCGCGTAAAAAAATCCTCCGGATCGAGGGCGACCCGGAGGATTTGATAGTCAGGCTGAACGCTCTATCGAAAAGCTGATCACTTCGCCTTCTTGGCGCGCTCGATGGCTTCGACGATGAGCTCGCCGGCCTCCTTGGAGCCGCCCCAGCCATAGATCTTCACCCACTTGCCGGGCTCCAGATCCTTGTAGTGCGCGAAGAAATGCTCGATCTGCTTCAGCGTGATCTCCGGCAGGTCGGTATGTTCCTTGACCTTCTCGTAACGCAGCGTCAGCTTCGGCGAGGGAACGGCAATGATCTTTTCGTCCTTGCCGGAATTGTCTTCCATTTTCAGCACGCCGATCGGGCGGACATTGATGACGCAGCCAGGCACCAGCGGACGCGTGCTGGCAATCAGCACGTCGATCGGGTCGCCGTCTTCGGAAAGCGTATGGGGAACGAAGCCGTAATTGCCCGGATAGGTCATCGGCGTGTAGAGGAAACGGTCGACGACCAGCGTGCCGGCGTCCTTGTCCATTTCATACTTGATCGGGTGACCGCCGACCGGAACTTCAACGATAACGTTAACGTCTTCGGGCGGGTTCTTACCAATGGAAATCGCGTCGATGCGCATGCGTGTCCCCTAAATAATCAGGATGGTTGCCGCAAGCCAAATAATCGGAATCATTCTGCAACGCAACAATGCATTGGTAGAGTTCGGGATTTTAATCGGGGATCGCAGCCGTTGCGGCGCGGCCCGCTCAGGGCCAGACGAAACCGATCTTCTTGATCTGCTTGCGGTCGAAGGTCTCGATGCCCTCGCAGAAATCCGCGCCGCCCTGGTTGCGGTAGAAGCGATCGGCGTTCTCGTTTTCCTCAAGGCACCAGACCACGAGACCCTTGCAGCCAAGCGACTTCAACAGCCGCCGCGCCTCGCCGAATAGCAGCCGGCCAAGGCCGATACCCTGATATTCCGGGCGCAGATAAAGCTCGTAGATTTCGCCTTCCTGCGGCAGCGCGCGGGCGCGATTGAGGCCCAGTGTCGCATAGCCGGCAATCTCACCGGCGACGTCGAGGACCAGAAGCGTTGCCGGGCCGCTGGTCGCCTTGCGCCACCAGGCCTCGCCGCGGCGCTCGATCATCTGGCTGAGAGCACGATGCGGAATGATGCCGGCATAGGCGTACTGCCACGACTGGCGGTGCACCTCCGATATGGCTCGGGCATCATGCGGCTCTGCCCGCCGAACATCGATCGATAACGTCTTCATAACGTTTACTCTGGCCTCGCCCGCCAAAATTAACCATCCTCATTTACTTAGATGGCCGACTTGCCCACAGGCTTTATCCGTGGACGATCTCTGAAAATTAACGCCTTTTTAACCTTTGCCACAAGGGTCCAAAAATCGAACACACAAAATAAAACCCCGGCACAATGGCCGGGGTTATCGGTTCGAAGCGATGCAGGCTGGCCGTTATGCGTAACGGGCCTTTTCCATGCGCTTGCGCTCGTTCGGGTCGAGATACATCTTACGCAGGCGAATCGACTTCGGCGTCACTTCGACCAGCTCGTCGTCCTGAATCCAGGACAGCGCGCGGTCGAGCGTCATGCGGATCGGCGGGGTCAGCTTCACGGCTTCGTCCTTGCCGGCGGCGCGGATGTTGGTGAGCTTCTTGCCCTTCAGCACGTTCACTTCGAGGTCGTTGTCGCGCGAGTGGATGCCGATGATCATGCCGGCATAAACCTTCTCGCCGGCGTCGATGATCATCGGGCCGCGGTCTTCGAGGTTGAACAGCGCATAGGCCACGGCTTCGCCGGCTTCGTTGGCGAGCAGCACGCCGTTGACGCGACCGCCGATCTCGCCCTTGTACGGCTGGTAGTCATGGAACAGACGGTTCATGACGGCGGTGCCGCGCGTGTCGGTCAAAAGTTCCGACTGATAGCCGATCAGGCCGCGGGTCGGCGCGAAGAAGACGAGGCGGACGCGATTGCCGCCGGACGGACGCAGCTCGGCCATTTCAGCCTTACGCTCGGACATCTTCTGCACGACGATACCGGAATGCTCTTCATCGACGTCGATGACGACTTCTTCGATCGGCTCGAGAAGCTCACCGTTTTCGTCCTTGTGCATGACGACGCGCGGGCGCGACACGGCAAGCTCGAAGCCTTCGCGGCGCATGGTTTCGATCAGGACGGCGAGCTGCAATTCGCCGCGGCCGGAGACGTAGAACGAGTCCTTGCCTTCGGCTTCCTCGATCTTCAGCGCGACATTGCCTTCGGCTTCCTTGAACAGGCGATCGCGGATGACGCGCGAGGTAACCTTGTCGCCTTCGGTGCCGGCATAGGGGCTGTCGTTGACGATGAAGGACATGGTGACGGTCGGCGGGTCGATCGGCTGGGCGACCAGCGGCTCGCTGACCTGCGGATCGCAGAACGTGTCGGCGACGGTGCCCTTGGAAAGGCCGGCAATGGCGACGATGTCGCCCGCCTGCGCTTCCTCGATCGGCTGGCGCTCGATGCCGCGGAAGGCGAGGATCTTGGAGATACGGCCGGTTTCGATGAGGTTGCCGTCAGCACCCAGAACCTTGACGGCCTGGTTCGGCTTGATCGAGCCGGAATGGATGCGGCCGGTGATGATACGGCCGAGGAAGGGGTTGGCTTCCAGGATCGTGCCGATCATGCGGAACGGGCCTTCGCCGACGGTCGGCTCCGGAACATGCTTGACGACGAGGTCGAGCAGCGGCGCCAGGCCTTCGTCCTTCGGTCCCTCGGGCGAATAGTTCATCCAGCCGTTACGGCCGGAACCGTAGAGGATCGGGAAATCGAGCTGCTCGTCGGTGGCGTCGAGATTGGCGAAGAGGTCGAAGACCTCGTTGATGACTTCGTCGGCGCGGGCGTCCGGACGGTCGATCTTGTTGATCGCGACGATCGGGCGCAGACCAACCTTCAGTGCCTTGCCGACGACGAACTTGGTCTGCGGCATCGGGCCTTCGGCGGCATCGACGAGAACGATCGCGCCGTCCACCATCGAGAGAATACGCTCGACTTCACCGCCGAAATCGGCGTGGCCGGGGGTGTCGACGATGTTGATGCGGGTATCCTTCCAGACGACCGAGGTCGCCTTGGCGAGAATGGTGATACCGCGTTCCTTTTCCAGATCGTTGGAATCCATGACGCGTTCGGCAACGCGCTGGTTCTCGCGGAAGGAGCCGGACTGCTTCAGAAGCTCGTCGACGAGGGTGGTTTTCCCATGGTCAACGTGCGCGATGATCGCGATGTTGCGAAGTGCCATAATCTTGTATCTCTGGGGCTGAGGCGCGCAATAAAATGAACACGCCAATTACGTTTGGCGCGCTCATACCCTTTTTTTCGCGTTTGCGAAAGGGGGGGAGGACTCGCCCGTTTATGCAAGCGATTGATCCCAACTCATACGGAATGAAATTAAAATCAATTGATTGATCTTAATTTTACAACTAGACTCGGTAGATCAATCGATTGATCCAAAATCCAGAGCGATCGCGTCCATGCTAAATATCTCACCGCAAGAGGTCTACGACGGTTTGAGCTTGGAAAACCCGTGGTGGGAAAGCGGTCGCCCGCTCGATCGAATATCCGCTTTCCCAGAGCGATCCTACCTCGATAGCTTTCAAAAACTGGTGTTTCAGACCGAACCTCGGCGCTCCGTGATCCTGCTCGGACCACGACGGGTCGGAAAGACGGTGATGATCCACCAGACCATTGCTTCTCTGCTTCGAAACGGAGTAGCGGGAATGGACATCGTATACGCGTCGATTGACCGACCCCTTTACAATGGCCAAACGCTTGAAGCCTTTGTTCGCCAGCATCTCGATCATTCTGCTGGCCCACGCGATCGAAAACTTTGGTTTTTCTTTGACGAAGTCCAGTACATGCGCGATTGGGAGCGTGAACTAAAGAGCCTGACAGACCTCTACCCGAACATAAAATTCGTCGCCTCAGGTTCGGCGGCGGCGGCTCTCAAACAGAAATCGCAGGAATCCGGCGCAGGGCGCTTTACCGACTTCTTGCTACCGCCGCTGACATTCGATGAGTTCATCGCATTTCAAGGAGAGCGAAATCCGTCATTCGACAATCTCATGCGCTTTGCCGATGACGGCTTCAAGGAAGCAGGCCGCCTATCCCAGCTCGACATAGCGTTCCTGAATATCCTCTTCGAGCGCTACCTAACCTTTGGCGGCTACCCCGAAGCCGTCATTTCAACCGGCGTCCAAGGCGATCTCAATCGCTTCGTTCGTGAGGATATCGTCGATAAGGTTCTGCTGCGCGATTTACCCAGTCTCTACGGCATAAGCGACACGCGCGAGCTCAACAGCCTTTTCACGACCCTATGCTACAACACAGCCCAGGAAGTGTCGCTGGAAGGGCTCAGCAAGTCGAGTTCCGTCGCCAAGAACACCATCAAGCGATATCTTGAATATCTTGAAGCCGCATTCCTCATTCGGTCGATTACACGCATCGACCAAAATGCCCGTCGCTTTCAACGGCAAGCGACGTTCAAAACCTATCTCGCCAATCCCTCCTTGCGAGCCGCCCTCTTCAGGCCGATCACTCAGGATGACGAATATTTCGGGCATTTGGCGGAAACCGGCGTCCTGAGCCAGTGGATGCATCATCCCGATCTTAATGGCCTCCATTATGCTCGCTGGAACAACGGGGAAGTCGATCTCGTCTATCTCGATCCACCCACACAAAAGCCGGATTGGTTTGTCGAGGTAAAGTGGTCCGATAGATATCTAAACAATTTCAATGAGATGTCTGCATTGAGAGCATTTATGGATACGCACCGCGATACGATCACCAGCGGAATCGTGACAACAAGAACAAAATTCGGAACAAAGAATTACGCTGGCATTGAGATCAGGTTCCAGCCGACCGCCATTTACGCATGGACGGTCGGAAGGAACACGACGAGGAACAATGCCAAAGGTCAGATGGAACTGCTTTTGCTGCCATGATCGGCTAGATCAAGCCGCCAGCCCCTTCTTCCTCAGCATCGCGTCCGGGCTCGGCAGCTTGCCGCGGAAGGCCTTGTAGGTATCTTCCGGGTCGATCGAGCCGCCGACGGAATAGATGTTGGCCTTCAGCTTCGCGGCCATGTCCGCATTGAAGGCGTCGCCGGTTTCCTCGAAGGCGGAGAAGGCGTCGGCGTCGAGCACTTCCGACCACATGTAGGAATAATAGCCGGCCGAATAGCCGTCACCGGAGAACACATGCTGGAAGTGCGGCGTGGCGTGGCGCATGACGATCGATTTCGGCATGCCGATCTCCGAGAGCACCTCGGCCTGCACCGCCATCGGATCCTCGACGGCGCCGCGCGTGTGGAAGGCCATGTCGACCAGCGCCGAAGAGGTGAACTCCACCGTATTGAAGCCGGCATTGAAGGTGCGGGCCGCCAGCACCTTATCCAGCAGCGCCTGCGGAATCGGCGCGCCGGTCTCGTAATGCACGGCATATTCCTTGAGGATCGCCGGCACCGTCAGCCAATGCTCGTAGAGCTGCGACGGCAGCTCGACGAAATCGCGCGACACGCCGGTGCCCGACACCGATGGATAGGTGACGTTGGAGAGCATGCCGTGCAACGCATGGCCGAACTCGTGGAACAGGGTGCGGGCATCGTCGAGCGACAACAGTGCCGGCTTGCCTTCGGCCGGCTTGGCGAAATTGCAGACATTATAGATGATCGGTAGCTCGCCGACAGCGCCGTTCTTCAGCGGCAATTTATGCTGCGACTGGAAAGAACTCATCCATGCACCGGAGCGTTTCGAGCCGCGAGCGAAGTAATCGCCGAGGAACAGAGCCACCAGCTTGTCGGAACGGTCGCGGATCTCGAAGACGCGCACGTCGGGGTGGTAGGCGGGGATGCCCTTCTGCTCGACGGCGCGGATGCCGAAAAGACGGCCGGCGACATCGAAACAGGCGGCGATGATCTTTTCGAGCTGCAGATAGGGCTTCAGCTCCGTCTCGGAGAAATCGAACTTCCGCGTCCGGATCTTCTCGGCGTAATGCCGCCAGTCCCAGGGCATGACCTCGTGATTGCGCCCTTCCTCGGCGATCAGGCCGGCAATATCGCGCTCCTCTTCGCCCGCCCGCGCCGCGGCCTTCGCCCAGACCGCCTTGAGGAGATCGTTCACCGCGTCAGGCGTCTTCGCCATGGTATTGTCGAGCTTCAGCTCGGCGAAATTGGCGTAGCCAAGCAGCTTGGCCTTTTCGGCCCTCAGCGCCAGCGTCTCGCGGATGATTTCGCGATTGTCGGTCTCGCCGCCATTGGCGCCGCGTGCCACCCAGGCCTTGAAGGCCTGTTCGCGCAGATCCCGGCGCTCGGAGGCGGTGAGGAACGGCTCGATGATCGAACGCGACAGGGTGACGGCATATTTGCCTTCTTCGCCGCGCTCGCGCGCCGCCCCCGCCATCGCATCGCGCAGATAATCCGGAATGCCGGCCAGATCGGCCTCCTCGGACAACAGCAGCGCCCAGCTCTTTTCATCGGCCAGCACATTCTGGCCGAACTGCGCGCCGAGGCCGGCGAGCCTCTCGTTGATCGCGGAAAGCCGCTCCTGCTCGGGCTTCGGCAGCTTGGCGCCCGACTTGACGAAACCCTTCCAGTGCCGCTCCAGCACGCGGGTCTCCTCCAGCGTCAGGCCGAGGCCCTCGCGGCCCTCCCACAGCGCATCGATGCGGGCAAACAGCGCGGCATTGGTGCCGATCTTCGAATAATGCCTTGCCATCTTCGGCGCGATCTCGCGCTCCAGCGCCTGGATCACTTCATTGGTATGGGCGCCCGCCTTGTTCCAGAACAGCGCGGAAATGCGCGACAGCGCGTCACCGGCGATTTCAAGTGCCGTTACCGTATTGGCGAAGGTCGGCGCTTCGCCATTCTTGGCGATCGCGTCGATCTCCGCCTCGTGCGAGGCCAGCGCCGCATCGAAGGCGGGCGCGAAATCGGCGTCCTTCACCGCGTCGAAACGGGGCAGACCCTGGTGTCCGGTCCATTCGACGAGCGCGGGGTTGACGGCTTGGGAAGACATGCGGGGCATCCTTTCGGCAGACATCTGATCGAAGCACGATATAAGGTCCGGCCGGCGCGATTGGTATGGCCGGACGGATGAAATAATGAGGGAATGATCAGGCCTTGCGCCAGCCGAGCAGGCCTGGCGTCGCATGCCACAGCGCCTGCGCGGCAAAGCCCATGAACAGCACGCCGGAGCAGCGCACGATCAGCCGCTCATGCGCGCGATAGAAGCGCCGGACCGTGCCGGCGCCGATGACGCCGATCAGGATGAGGTCGGCCGTGATGAAACCCGCAAGCGAAACCGTCAATAGCAGCGGCAGCGCGCTGAAGGTGAGCGCGCCCGCCGAACCGGCCACCAAAGCTGTGAAGGTCGCCAGCGCCACGGGATAACCCTTGGGATTGGTGACGCCGAAGATCAGGCCGCGGCGAAACGGGCGGTCGACATTGAGAAGCGCCTTGCCGTCCTCCCTCGGTTTCGCGGTAAACGCGCTCCAGCCGATCCAGGCGAGATAGACGCCGCAGAGCAATCCCAAAAGGTCGAAGACGAAGGTGCCGATCGTTTTCGCACCGACGATGGCCACCAGTGCGAGCGAAGACCAGATGAGATCGCCGACCAGATGGCCGCTCATGAAAAACGCGCCCGCCTTGCGGCCCTGGCCCGCGCCGATACCGAGCAGCGCCAGGAAAGCGGGGCCGGGAATGAGCACATAGAACAGCGCGGCCAGGAACGCGCCGAGAATAAGAGATTGCGTCATATTGGAAGTTCCCGCTTGTAATTTTGACAGATTAGCGACGTGCCTATCCGGGTCAAGCCAACAAGTCTCTCGAAAGCCGATGAAGGCGTTGTGTTCGCGGGGTGAAACCAATAAGAATCCAGTGGGGCCTAAAAACAAAGCGTAAGTAGGGAAAACGCTTATGAACAGCAGGATAGATACGGATTCGCTTGCCTTTCTTTTGGCTGACTGTGCCCGGCTGATGCGCACCGCTTTCGAGCGTCGCATCCTGGTCGCCGGGCTCGGTCTGACGGCAGGCGAAGCACGCACGTTAATTCAGGTCGCCGCGGTCAACGGCAGCCGGCAGCTCGATATCGCCACTCGCATGGGACTGGAGCCGATGACGGTCAGCGCCTTTCTCGACAAATTGCAGGCGCGCGGTCTGATCGAGCGCCAGCCCGATCCTCTCGACCGCCGTGCCAAGCGCATCGTGCTGTCGGAAGCGGCGGACGCCAAGCTGAAGCAGATCGGCTGTGAGATCAGGGCGGTGGAGCGCGACGCGACACAGGGCTTCGAGCATAACCTGCAGGACGAGCTGCGCCATGCGCTCTGCACCTTCCGCCGCAATCTGCAGAATGCGGAGCAGCCGGCCGAGCTGGAGCGCGAGCTCAGGCCCGCCGAATAAGGCGAACTCCGTCGGCCACGAAAAAGCCCGCCTCCGGCGACCGGAAGCGGGCTGATTGCGGCTCTGCGGGCAGGCCTATTACTTCGAGAGATTGCGCTTGGCGAGCGTGCGCAGGCGCAGCGCGTTGAGCTTGATGAAGCCGGCCGCATCCTTCTGGTCGTAAGCGCCCTGATCGTCTTCGAAAGTAACCAGCTTGTCGGAGTAGAGAGACTTCGGGCTCTCGCGGCCGATGACCATGACGTTACCCTTGTAGAGCTTCAGCGTCACTTCGCCTTCGACATGCTCCTGGCTCTTGTCGATCAGCGCCTGCAGCATTTCGCGCTCCGGCGAGAACCAGAAGCCGTAATAGATGAGCTCGGCGTAACGCGGCATCAGTTCGTCCTTGAGGTGCGCGGCACCGCGGTCGAGCGTGATGGATTCGATGGCGCGGTGGGCGGCGAGCAGGATCGTGCCGCCGGGGGTCTCGTAGACGCCGCGCGACTTCATGCCGACGAACCGGTTTTCGACGAGGTCGAGACGACCGATACCGTTGTCGCGGCCGTAATCGTTGAGCTTCGCCAGCAACGTCGCCGGGCTCAGGCGCTCGCCGTTGATCGAGACGGCATCACCCTTCTCGAAGCCGATCTTGATGATCGTCGCCTTGTCGGGAGCGGCCTCCGGAGAGATCGTGCGCATGTGCACATATTCCGGCGCTTCCTGCGACGGATCTTCCAGAACCTTGCCCTCGGAGGAGGAGTGAAGCAAATTGGCATCGACGGAGAACGGCGCCTCGCCCTTCTTGTCCTTGGCAACCGGGATCTGATGCTTTTCGGCGAATTCGAGCAGGTCGGTGCGGCTCTTGAACGACCAGTCGCGCCAGGGCGCGATGATCTTGATATCCGGGTTCAGCGCATAGGCCGATAGTTCGAAACGAACCTGGTCATTGCCCTTGCCGGTCGCGCCATGCGCGATGGCGTCAGCGCCGGTCTTTCGGGCGATGTCGATGAGATGCTTGGAGATCAGCGGACGGGCGATCGAGGTGCCGAGCAGATAGACGCCTTCGTAGACGGCATTGGCGCGGAACATCGGGAAGACGAAATCGCGCACGAATTCCTCGCGCACGTCCTCGATGTAGATTTCCTTGATGCCGAGCAGTTCGGCCTTCTTACGCGCCGGCTCCAGCTCTTCGCCCTGGCCGAGATCGGCGGTGAAGGTGACGACTTCGGCGCCGAGCTCCGTCTGCAGCCACTTCAGGATAATCGAGGTGTCGAGACCGCCGGAATAGGCGAGAACGACTTTCTTCACGTCTTTATGTGATGCCATGGTGATTTCCGTTTCAAGGCGAGCCAGGGAAGAGGCCCGCAAACCCTGTATCGCGGCACTTTTAGCGAGATTATCGTGAGGTGCAAGGGGAAGTGCGGCGGGATACGCTGCCGATCGATATGCAAAGACGATGGTTTCAGAAACTATGTTCTATTTCGTCCGGCATCGGTGTGAGCCCCGTTCTGATCGTCTCAGCCTGCCACCACGTCGCGTCCTTCGGCATTCTCGCGCGGCGAAGAGGCTCCATTTCCGTAAAAATAAATCGCCTCCGATAAGCGCTGGGGCTCTCCACCAGATAGACCGGCTTCATCCTTTCCGAACCGAGAAACCATGGGCGCTTGAGAAAGCGTGCTGGATCTTCCGTCCATTCCGGCGCTCGACCCAATTCCCATCTTCGGCAAAGGTGCTCTGCGATAGCGCCCATAAGGGCATCGAACCTTTCGTCACCCGTCAACGGGGCCTCATCCTCGAGCCGTGCACGACGATCACTCGCGGTACGAGCACTATAGAAACTATCGAGAAAGCTTGCGAGATGAAACCGAAACGCGCTGCCCGTCTCAAGGTGCGAGCGGACCGCCTCTGCCAGCGTTCCATGTCGGCTGTTCTCGGCTTGTGGCATTGTAGTCATCCACGAGGCCCTGGATCTTGAGTTTCATCCGTGTCGAAACCAGCGGCGCGACGATACCGGGGATATTAGGGTAGCATTGCCTCATGAGATCGACAATCTTATCGAACGTATCGATGCCGGTGACGGCCATCAGCGACAGCGCATCGGAGCTGTCGGTCAGATTCTTCTCATCATCGTCGGCGCGATTGGCGAGAATCTTCATTGCGAGCAGATATTCCGGCGTCGGAGTAAAAATGCGCAGGCCGATGCCTGAGCCATCGCGTGGATAATCCCTGAACTGCAACAGATTTGGCGCGGGATTGCCGCGTGGCGGCGCGAATTGCTTTGCAGCCTGATTCAGCCATTCCGGCGGAAGTTGCCTTCGCCGCGTGACAGCTTCGACAACGTCTCGCGCTTTATCCTGCTGATTGAGATAGACGGCATCGACGTCTTCCGATGATTGCCGGATATCCGAGGCCAAAACCAGGCAGGAGCCACCATAGATGGCCATATCGAGAATGATTCCCCGCTCCGCTGCCAGATTGCCGATGGCGTCGAACGCATCCTCTATCGCCGCCCTATCGAGCTGTTTTTCGCCGGCCATACCTGTCTCCACATTCACATCAGTATAGATGCCGTCAGTAGGCAATGAAAGCTGTCGATATGCGTGTCATTGGTGTTGCAATCAGCTGTCATGAGATGGATTTCGATTTGACACATCAAATTGAGCGATCATATCTGCCAATATCCGAACAATGCCCGGGGAGGACCCTGCTCGTGACCGATATTCAAGCCATTTTCAAGACATCCAATGTTGCCGTCATCACCGGCGGTGCCTCCGGCATCGGCCTTGCCGCGGCCAAATATTTCGCCTCGCTCGGCATGAGCGTCGCCATTGCCGATCTCGGTGGCGAGCGCCTGGCCGATGCGCGTGCCGAACTCGAGGCGATCGCCGGGGAGGCCCATGTCATGGCCGTCGAAACCGACGTCGCGCAGAAGGAGGCGCTCGAAGCGCTGGAGCGCGCCGTCCTGCAGCGTTTCGGCCGGGTGCACGTCTTGATGAACAATGCCGGCATCGGCCCGGAAACCTCGATCTTCAGCCCGCAGGCCGGTTGGGACGCCATTCTCGGCGTCAATCTCCTGGGCGTCATCAACGGCACCCGGGTCTTCGGACCGGCAATGCTGGCACATGGCGAGCCGGGCCTGATCATCAATACCGGCTCGAAGCAGGGCATCACCACGCCGCCCGGCAACCCGGCCTACAATGTCTCCAAGGCCGGCGTGAAGGTCTTTACCGAAGCCTTGCAGCATGAGCTGCGCAACACCGAGGGCGCGAAGATCTCCGCGCATCTGCTCATCCCCGGCTTCGTCTTCACGGGGCTCACCAAGGGCGACCGCCGGGAAAAGCCGGCCGGCGCCTGGACGGCGGAGCAGACGGTCGAGTTCATGGTGGAAAGCCTGACGCGCGGCGATTTCTACATTCTCTGCCCGGACAACGACGTGGCCCGGCCGACCGACGAGCGCCGCATGCTCTGGGCCGCCGGCGACATCGTCGAAAACCGCCCGCCGCTATCGCGCTGGCATCCGGACTATGCCGACAAGTTCAAGGCCTTCCTCGAACGGAAGGACTGATTTGCAAACAGCCGAAAGCCGGATAGAAGACGCTGATCTCCCATCCGGCTTTCGGTGCTTCAATGGACTTCATACCCAGCCTGTCGACCCTCCTCGCCTTTTCCGCCGCGACCCTGCTTCTCGCGATGACCCCCGGCCCGGACATGACGCTTTCGATCAGCCGCGCCCTGGCGCAGGGAAAAAGGGCGGCGCTCTTCGTGGTCCTCGGCACCACCCTCGGCGTCGTCGTCCACACCTGCCTGGTGGCCTTCGGCATCTCGGCGCTGATCACGGCCTCGCCCGTCGCCTTCACCATCCTGAAGACCGGCGGCGCGGCCTATCTGCTGTGGCTGGCGATCCAGGCGATCCGCTTCGGTTCCAGCCTGTCGGTCAAGAAAATGGATGAGGTCAAGGGAACGCCGCTTGCCAACATCTCCAACGGCTTCTGGGTCAATCTGCTGAACCCGAAGGTCATCATCTTCTTCATGACCTTCCTGCCGCAGTTCGTCACGGCGGGCGACCCGGCCGTCACACACAAGCTGCTGTTCCTGGGATTCTTCTTCATCCTTGTCGGCATGCCGGTGAATATGCTCGTCGTGCTTGCCGCCGACGGCCTGTCGTCCTGGCTGCAAAACAATCGCCGCGTCCTTCGCGGCCTCGACTATACCTTCGCCGGCGTGTTTTCGATCTTCGCGGCGAAGATTTTCCTCACCCAGGCTCGTTGAGCGCGCCTCCGGCAAAGCGGCCGGCGATCCACCAGTAGACCGTGGCGCTGGCGGCGCCAAGGAAGGCAAAACAGACGAAAATGGTGATCAGGTTGAGGGTCTGCGGTCGCTCCACGCCGCCCGAGATCAACACGGACGCCACTGCCGACAGCAGGGCACCGTAGATCGCATAGCCGTACCAACGGCGCATGCCGCGCCACTCGAAAATCGCAATGACGGCGAGCGACGGCAGGACGCTGACGATCATCGCAAGCTTGGTCAGGGCGATGGTGAGCGCGAACAGCTCCGGAGCGGCGGTTCCCGGCATCGTCCAGGCGGCGACGCAGGCAAGAACGAAACCCATCGCCACGCAAGCGCCGACATAGCCCCACAGGAGCCTGAGCGGCCTGCGTAAACCAAGCAGCATCAATCTCAATCCTCGCCGTGATTGGCGATCATCATGGCCTCGAAGGCCAGCCGCTCGGTCTTGCGCATGCGCTCGGATTCCGACTTCAGCTGACCGCAGGCGGCGAGAATGTCGCGGCCACGCGGCGTGCGGATCGGCGAGGCATAGCCGGCCGAATTGATGAAATCGGCGAATTTCTCGATCTGCTCCCAGTCCGAACACTGATAGTTCGTGCCGGGCCAGGGATTGAAGGGGATGAGGTTGATCTTGGCCGGAACGCCCTTCAGGAGCTGGATCAGGCCCTTGGCGTCCTCCAGACTGTCGTTGACGCCCTTCAGCATCACATATTCGAAGGTGATGCGCCGGGCGTTCGACAGGCCGGGATAGGCGCGGCAGGCGTCCATCAGTTCCTTCAGCGGATATTTCTTGTTGATCGGCACCAGCATGTCGCGCAGGTCGTCGCGCACCGCATGCAGCGAGATCGCCAGCATGACGCCGATCTCGTCACCGGTGCGGTAGATTTCCGGCACGACGCCGGAAGTTGAAAGGGTGATACGCCGCTTGGAAAGCGACAAGCCGTCGCCGTCGGAGGCGATCAGCAACGCCGTCTTGACGCTGTCGAAATTATAGAGCGGCTCGCCCATGCCCATCATGACGATATTGCTGACCTTGCGTCCCTCAGCCGGCATGATCGTGCCCTGCGGCGCTTCGCGATCCGGAAAATCGCCGAGCCGATCGCGCGCCAGGAGCAGCTGCGACAGGATCTCCTCCGCCGTCAGATTGCGCACCAGGCGCTGCGTGCCGGTGTGACAGAAGGAACAGGTGAGCGAACAGCCGACCTGGCTGGAAATGCAGAGCGTGCCGCGGCCCTCTTCTGGAATATAGACGGCCTCGATCTCGACGGGCCGGCCGGCGCCGCGCGGCGGAAAGCGCAGCAGCCACTTGCGCGTGCCGTCGTTGGAGACCTGCTCCTCGACGATCTCCGGACGCGCGATGGTGAAATGCGTCTTCAGCATTTCGCGCATGTCCTTGGAGACATTCGCCATGGCGTCGAAATCGGAGACGCCGCGCACATAGATCCAGTTCCAGAGCTGGCTGACGCGCATCTTGATCTGCTTGTCGGCCACACCCTTTTCCTTGAGCGCCGCGCCCATCTCCTCGCGCGTCAAGCCGATCAGCGACGGTTTCGGCGAAAACTCCACAGGCTGCGACACGGGCATCGGCTTCAGCTTGGACGGGGTCATGACATCGATGGCGGACATAGGATCATTCCAACGGTTGATATCAGCGATGCCGCAAAAGCTAACAAAGCTGCGGATGCGGGCAAGGCGCGAAAATCAGAAGGTTCATCTAGGTGCGGGCAAGAAACTTGCAAAACACACCGCTTGTTGGCGCGGCCTTTAGCATTAATTTCAGTCCGCGTCATCCCTCTTGAAACGGCAAAGGCCAGCCACCCGGGCCGGCCTTGGCATTTCGGTTTCGATGGAACCCGCAATCACTTTGGCGTGATCGCGATATCATCGATCTTATTTGCAGTTTTCGATCTGCTTCAGGGCGGCGGTGACGCCCTTCAGGGAGTAGGTATAGGTCGTGCCGGTGCCCCGCTTCGAGGTCGCCGTGACCTTCAGCGAATGGCCGGACTTGAGCGCTGCGACCAGCGCCGGTTCCTGCGCGGCGTTCTCGACCCAGGCGGCCTTGTCCTTGGTAAACAATACGAAGGTCTTGTTGTCGATGACGACGTCGACCTTGGAATTCTCCTTGAGCGGATAGCCCATCATCGCCTGCGGCTCGTAGGAGATATTCTGGCCCGGGCGCTGCGAAACGATGAAGAAGTTGTCGCCGTGGTCAATGCCCGAAGCCGGCAGCTTGGTCGTCGGCACGGAAAGAACATAGCAAACCTTGCCCGCGCCGGACTGATAGGAGTAGGCGCCCCATGCGTCGAATTGCTGGATGCGCGTCGGAGCTCCGGGGGCTGCCGCCTGCGCCTGTGGCTGTGCGGGCGCCTGCTTCTTGTTGGTTTGCGCGGATGCAATGCCGGTGCCGGCCAGAACGAGCGAGAGGGCGATTGCGAAGCTTTTTACAAACATGGTTTCCTGCCGATTTCTTGCGGTCCAGAGCTCGAGGCGATTTGAGAACGCACGCCTGCCTATGCTCATGAGCTGCCCTATTTTGACTTTATTCAGGTTACCAAACCGTCAACGGGGTCATGACAACCCCCGGTCTGTGCCATTTCAATCCGAGTGCCGTGCCCGGCCTGAAATGCATCAGGAGGAATTGGAAAACCCAGATGGCGGAATACCATCCTACGGATCGATTTAAGACAGAAAGATTCAGGCAAGAATTTGACCTCTCTAAAATCAGAGAGGCCTCATAAGGGCCTGGAAAGCCGGCAGGATTCCCGGCACCGCCGGGCGGGCACCCATCAGGCGGTCTTGACCGCCTCGGGCTCGTTGGCCAGAGCCCGGTCGGCGGCATCGTAATGCTCCTGGCGGATATGGCCCTTGATCATGCTGAAGGCGAGCGTCAGGACGGCAACGTCATCCGAAAAGCCGATGACCGCGAAAAAATCGGGGATAATGTCGACCGGCATGACGAAATAGCCGAGCGCGGCCAAAAGTACACCGCGAACGCGGGTCGGCGTCTGCGGATCGAGCGCGCAGTAGAAGGCCGCGACGACATCGCGGGAAAACGGAATATGGCGGGCAGCCTTGCGCAGGGTCGGCCAGAACTTGCTGCGTACCGACTTCTCCTGCCGCTCTTGGGTCTCTTCGTCACCAGGCATCAGGATTTCCCCATACTTGATGTCATCCATTCCATTCATCCTATCGAGGTCCTTTTCGCGGACCGGGTAAACATATGGTGATCGCTCCCGCCGATTCAATCGGCCCGCCGCGCCGCGGCCTTCTCCATCGCCTTGGCGAGCTTGATGTCATGATCCGTCAGGCCGCCGGCGTCATGCGTCGTCAGCTTCACATCCACCCGCGAATAGACATTGAACCATTCGGGATGATGATTGAACTTCTCCGCCGCCAAAGCCGCTTCTGTCATGAACCCGAAGGCCTCGACGAAGTTGCGGAATTTGAAGCTCTTCGAAATCGACAGATGATCGGCCGACAGCGTCCAGCCGCCGAGGCCGGCCAGGGTTTCCTCGATTGCCGCCGGTTCCAGCTTTTCGTATTTCATGGCAAGATCACTCCTCTCAATCGCTGAAAGATATCATGAACCATCTCAGGATTCTTTTCGTTTGCGCTGGCAATATCTGCCGCTCCCCGCTTGCCGAGGGTATTTTCAGACATTTGGTCAATGAAGCCGGCCGCGGCCCCGAATTCCAGATCGATTCGGCCGGCACCGGCGGCTGGCACCAGGGCGAAAGGCCGGACCGCCGCTCGATCGCCACGGCGGCTGGCCACGGCGTCGACATTTCCGGGCAGCGCGCGCGCCGTATCGAACCCGCCGACTTCGACCGCTTCGATCTGATCCTGGCAATGGATCAAGACAATTTGAAGAATTTGCGCAAGGCGGCGCCCGACGAAGCGCTCGGCAGGCTACACCTCTTCAATACCTTTGCGCTGGACCGGGGCACGGATATCCCCGACCCCTATTATGGCGGCCACGAGGATTTCGAAGCCGTCTACACCATGCTCTTGACCGGCTGCAACGCGCTGCTGCCAAGGCTGGGAAGAGAACTGCGAGCCTCGTGAAGCGGGAAGACCTCTTCGGTGAGGTAAGGGCCGCCACCGACCGATTCGCGTGACGACAGCAGCACGAAGCGGCCGACCGTGAACGGCGCGGTATAGAAGTTGCCGCGGCCCGAGAGATAATGCACGACATCGTCGACGCGCGAGGATTTCAGCCGGGCAAGCGTCACATGCGGCGTGAATTTGCGGGGATCGGGCGGCAGGCCGATACGCTGGCAGATACGTTCGATCTCGCCTTGCAGCGCGTACATATCGGGCGTCTGCGTGACGCCAGCCCAGACCGAATGCGGCTTCTTGGAGCCGAAGGAGCCGATGCCTTCCAGCCGGAGCTGGAATTCCGGCCTGTCGATCCGGTCCAGGCGGTCGACGATCTCATCGGCGGTGCGGCCATCGACATCGCCGATGAAGCGCAGCGTGATGTGATAATTTTCGACGTCGATCCACCTGGCTCCGGGAAGACCACCGCGTAACAACGAAAGGCTCATGGCCGCGTTGCGCGGAATTTCGAGGGCGGTAAAAAGTCTCGGCATAACGAGCACTCCCCGAATCTCTTGCAGGTATGAGCAGGGAATCACGCAATTGCAGTCGGTGCAAGCATCTATTTCGCAGCTGCGGCAATCATCCCAATGAAACTGGCGGCTGCCGGCTCGAAATTCCGCACCATGACATCGACGCCCGTGGAGTTCGGATGCATGCCGTCGGCCAGCTGCAGATCGGCATGGGTCGCCACCCCATCGAGAAAAAACGGATAGAGCTGGAGCTGGTATTTGCCGGCCAGCCGCTGGTAGATCGGATTGAACTTGGCCGCATAATCCGCCCCCATGTTCGGCGGCGCGATCATGCCGGCGAGCAGGACCGGAATCTTGCGCTCCTTCAGCCTGACGATGATGGCCTCCAGGTTCTTTTCCGTCTCTTCCGGCGGAATGCCGCGCAAGGCGTCGTTGGCGCCGAGTTCGAGGATGACGCCATCGGTCCCATCCGGCACCGACCAGTCGATCCGGGCCAGTCCGCCGGAGGTGGTGTCGCCGGACACCCCGGCATCGGCGATGGCAATATCCAGTCCCTTCGCCTTCAGCGCCGCCTGCAGCTTGGCCGGAAATCCGTCGCCGGGCGGCAGCTGGTAGCCCGCCATCAGGCTGTCGCCCAGACCGACCAGCTGGATGGTCCGCGCCTCGGCGGCGCTCGCCGCGCCCAACAAAAGACCGAAAGCAATGACAGCGAAGTGAAACGCGGCAGCTTTAAAACGCATGATCTATTCCCTAAATTCGCTCAGCGGGCCAAATCGCGCCCGCTATGATCTCAGATATATAGGGCGTCCCGCATTGGCAAAAACCATCATCGAGCTGAAGAAGGCGGATTTGACGCTCGGCAACGCCGCCGCCTCGGTCCATGTGCTGAAGGGCATCGATCTCACGATCGCCGAAGGCGAGTCCGTCGGCATCGTCGGCCCTTCCGGCTCCGGCAAGTCGACGCTGCTGATGGTGCTGGCCGGCCTTGAAAAACTCGATAGCGGCGAACTTCTGATCCGCGATACGCCGCTCCATAGCCTGAGCGAAGACCGCGTCGCCGATTTCCGCGGCCGCAATATCGGCATCGTCTTCCAGTCCTTTCATCTCATCGCCAACATGACCGCACTGGAAAACGTTGCCGTGCCGCTGGAACTTGCCAATGTCCGCGACGCCTTCGACATCGCCCGGCGGGAGCTGCAGGCCGTCGGCCTCGGCGAGCGGCTCAACCATTATCCCGGCCAGCTTTCGGGCGGCGAGCAGCAGCGCGTCGCGATCGCCCGCGCGCTCGCCCCATCGCCGGCCCTGCTGATCGCCGACGAACCCACGGGCAATCTCGACACCGACACCGGTCGGCAGATCGCCGATCTCCTGTTCGCCCAGCAGGCCGAGCGCGGCACGACCATGCTGCTCGTCACCCATGACCCGGCACTGGCCACCCGCTGCTCCCGCCAGATCCATGTCCGCTCCGGCGAGATCGAGGGCGACAGCGCCCGGGCGCGGATCAATCAGGCGGCCATGGCATGACGGCGGCGGGCGCGCGCCTCAGGCTCGCCTTCCGCCTGGCGCTACGCGAATTGCGCGGCGGCCTTGGCGGTTTCTATATTTTCCTCGCCTGCATCGCGCTCGGCACCGGCGCGATCGCCGCCGTCAATTCCGTCTCGCGCTCGATCACGGATGCGATCTCGACCCAGGGCCAGTCACTGCTGGCCGCCGATGTCCGCTTCGAACTCAACAATCGCGAGGCGACGCCACAGGAGCTGGCCTATCTCGAAAGCCTCGGCCAGCTCTCCCGATCCACCGGCCTGCGCTCCATGTCGCGCCTGCCCGACGGCTCCGACCAGGCGCTGGTGCAGGTCAAGGCGGTCGACGGCGCCTATCCGCTCTACGGCACCTTCGAGGCCGAGCCCGACCAGCCGCTCTCGACACTGCTCGCCGAGCGCAACGGCGCCTATGGCGCCGTGGTTGCACCGCTGCTGCTCGACCGGCTGAACCTCAAGATCGGCAGCGAACTGCTGCTCGGCAATACGAAACTCCGGATCACCGGCACGGTGAAGACCGAGCCGGACGCGGTCTCGGAAGGATTCGGCTTTGCCCCCCGCCTGCTCACCAGCCGCGACGCGCTGATCGCCTCGGGGCTGATCACCACCGGCAGCCTGGTCGAGCATGCCTACAAGATCCGCATGGCCGACCCCGCAAGCGGTCTTCGCGACATCGCCGCCCGCGCCAATGCCGCCTTCCCGCAGGCCGGCTGGTCGGTGCAGACCAGCAACCGCGCCGCACCGGCGCTCGCCGACAACATCACCCGCTTCTCGCAATTCCTGACCCTGGTTGGCCTCACCGCCCTCATCGTCGGCGGCGTCGGCGTCGCCAATGCCGTGCGCGCCTTCCTCGACGCCAAGCGCACCACCATCGCTACCTTCAAATGCCTCGGCGCGCCGGCTTCCGTCGTGGTGATGATCTATCTGATCCAGATCGGCCTGATCGCGCTTGCCGGCGTCGCCATCGGCCTGGTGCTCGGCGCCATAGCGCCCTTGATCGCCTCCCAGTTCATGGCCGAGTTCCTGCCGATCTCGACCGCCCCCCGGCTCTATCCCGGCCCTCTGATGCTGGCGGCCCTGTTTGGCCTGCTGACGACGCTCGCCTTCGCCATCCCGCCGCTCGGCCATGCCCGCGAGGTGCCGGCGACAGCGCTGTTCCGCGAGCAGGGTTTCGAGGCGCGCCGCCTGCCGGCCTGGCCCTATCTGCTTGCCGCCGGCCTGCTGATGGCGGCGCTCGCCGCACTTGCCATCGTCACTGCCTATGACCGCCGCATCGCCATCGTCTTCATCGTCTCGATCGCCGGCGCCTTCATCGTGCTGCGCGCTGTCGCCGCTTTGCTGTCATGGCTTGCCCGCCGCAGTCCGCGCGTCAATTCGCCGGCGCTACGGCTGGCGATCGGCAACATCCACCGGCCGGGCGCATTGACCGCCTCCGTCGTCCTGTCGCTCGGCCTCGGCCTGGCGCTTCTGGTGACGCTGACGCTGATCGACAGCAACATGCGCCGGGAACTGACGGGACGCATGAGCGAACAGGCGCCGAACTTCTTCTTCATCGATATTCAGGGCTCGGAACTCGACGGCTTCCGCAAGCTCGTGCAAAGCCAGACCCCCGAGGGCAAGCTTGTCGAGGTGCCGATGCTGCGCGGCCGTATCACCGCCTTGAACGGCGAGGACGTCGCCAAGATCAAGGTGCCTCCGGCCGGCCAATGGGTGCTGCGCGGCGACCGCGGCATCACCTATGCCGAGACGCTGCCGGAAAACGCGGCGCTGACGGAGGGACAATGGTGGGACAAGGACTATAGCGGCCAGCCTCTGGTCTCCTTCTCCGACGAGGAAGGCAAGGAACTCGGCCTGAAACTCGGCGATAGCGTCACCGTCAACGTGCTCGGACACAACATCACCGCCAAGATCGCCAGCTTCCGCAAGGTGCAATGGCAGTCGCTGTCGATCAATTTCGTGATGATCTTCTCTCCTAACACCTTCAAGGGCGCGCCGCATGCCTGGCTCGCGACCCTGACCGAGCCTTCCGCCACATCGGCACAGGAAGCCGCGATCCTCAGAGCCGTGACCAATACCTATCCGACGATCACCAGCATCCGCGTCAAGGATGCCCTCGACATGGTCAATACGCTCGTGGGGCAGCTTGCCACCGCCATCCGCGCGGCCGCCTCGGTCGCGCTCATCGCCTCCGTGCTCGTGCTCGCCGGCGCGCTGGCGGCGGGCAACCGCGCCCGCACGCATGACGCGGTGGTGCTGAAGACGCTCGGGGCGACGCGGGCCATGCTGATCCGCGCCTTCAGCTACGAATATCTGATGCTGGGCGCGGCCACGGCCGTCTTCGCGCTGATCGCCGGCTCGGTGGCCGCCTGGTACGTCGTCAGCCGCATCATGCGCCTGCCATCGAGCTTCATGCCGGATGTCGCCGTTTCGACGCTTGTCATCGCCCTGCTGCTGACGGTCGGCATCGGACTGATCGGCACTTGGCGCATCCTCGGGCAGAAGGCCGCACCCGTTCTGCGCGAGCTTTGACGCTGGCTCGCGCAGATCATTCGCCGCCAAAACAGCCCGATATTACACCGATTTAACCCCGCCACGAGCCCTAGGCCCTTGTGTGCGGGCCTTGAAAGCCTCATATTCTGCACAGGCATGCTGGAGCTCCGCAGCGGCGCCTGGGACCGGAAGGCCCGACACCGTATACATATCGGAGCTTGAAAGAGGAAAACATGGCTGACTTTCGCAATTACCAAAACCGGACGCCGCAAGCAGGCGCGCAGACCGGTGCGATGATAGACGAGGGCCTTCGAGCCTACATGCTCAAGGTCTACAACCTGATGGCGCTGGGTCTGGCGATCACGGGTGTTGCCGCCTATCTCTCCTTCTCGCTCGCTTTCGCGAACGGACAGATCACGGCCTTCGGCCAGGCGATCTATCTGAGCCCGCTGAAGTGGGTGGTCATCTTCGCCCCGCTGGCGATGGTGTTCTTCCTGAGCTTCAGGATCAACCGCATGAGCGTGGCCGCCGCGACGACGACCTTCTGGGTCTACGCCGCGCTGGTGGGCCTGTCGCTGTCGTCGATCTTCATCATCTACACCGGCCAGAGCGTCGTGCAGACCTTCTTCGTGACCGCCGCCTCCTTCGGCGCGCTGTCGCTCTACGGCTACACGACCAAGCGTGACCTGTCGGCGATGGGCTCGTTCCTGATGATGGGTCTCTTCGGCCTGATCATCGCGGCGCTCGTGAACATCTTCCTGGCGTCGTCCGCCCTGCAGTTCGCCATCTCGGTGATCGGCGTGCTGGTCTTCGCGGGCCTGACCGCCTGGGATACGCAGCGGATCAAGGACATGTACTATGAAGCCGACGATGTGGCCGTAGCCGGCCGCAAGGCCATCATGGGCGCCCTGTCGCTCTACCTGGACTTCATCAACCTGTTCATGTTCCTGCTGCAATTCATGGGCAATCGCCGATAATCGCAGCCGGACGAGCCAAGCTTTGGAAAGGCGGCTTCGGCCGCCTTTTCTATTTGCCTGACGGCGCGGCGTGGGATTTTATACCGCCGCTCCACACTTTTCCTGGAATTACCCTAGATCAGGCAACAGAGATCAATGCCCTTCCACCTTCGCAAGACCGTCCCGGCCGATCTTCCCCGCATCACCGCCATCTATCGCGACGCCGTCTTGCACAGCACGGCAAGCTACGAGATCACCCCGCCGGGCGAAGAGGAGATGGCAAGCCGCTTCCAGGCGATCCGCGACAGGAACTATCCCTACATCACCGCCGAGGATGAGAACGGCACGCTGCTCGGCTACGCCTATGCTTCCGCCTTCCGCCCACGGCCGGCCTATCGCTGGATGGTCGAGGATTCGATCTATCTCGCCGAGGAGGCGCGCGGACGCGGCCTCGGCCGGCTGCTGCTGTCCAATCTCGTGCAGGAATGCGAGGCGCTCGGCTTCCGCCAGATGATCGCCGTCATCGGCGGCGCGACGCCCGCCTCCATCGCCCTGCACCGGTCCATAGGTTTTGCGGAGATCGGCCTGCTGAAAGGCGCCGGCTACAAGCATGGGCGCTGGCTGGACACGATGCTGATGCAAAAGACCCTCGGCGACGGCACGGACACCGACCCGGATCTGGCTGCCTATCCGGGAAGCCTGTTCAGCGCCTGACACGGCCTCGATATTCCGCCTGGAAAAGCTGAAAAGACCGGCGGAAACCTCGCCCGCCCGCGCCCGCAACATTTCTGAACATTAAAACAGCCATCGCAACATTCGATGCGCTAGTTTGCGGCGACAACCTCCACGCAACCACCTGTTTCCATCCGCGTATCGGCGTTCATTCACCTCGCATCGAGACCCGCGCACGCCTGGGCTTCGGGCGAGCGTCCATGGATTACAAAGGAAATTTATATGAGACATTTGCTCATTCCCGCCTTGCTTGCCCTGACCTCGACCTCCGCCCTTGCCGCCGATCTGACCGAGGCACCGGCCGCCGCTCCGACCTTCACCTGGTCCGGTCCCTATTTCGGCATTCACGGCGGCGGCTCGATCACCAGCGGCGACTTCAAATTCAGCCGCGGCAGCCAATCCGAGGACTTCAAGGGCGGGCTGCTCGGCAATTTCTTCGGCTACAATTATCAACTCGACAATGTCGTCGTCGGCGTGGACGGCAATGTCGACTATAATTGGAATGACAAAGCCGTCGCCAATGCCTCGAGCGTCGGCACCGACTGGTCCGGTGCGGTTCGCGCCAGGGTCGGCTATGCCTTCGACAATCTGCTGATCTACGGCGCGGGCGGATGGGCCGCGGCGCGCGGCTTCGCCGAAGTGCCCGGCTCCGGCGACGGCAAGGTGATCTTCAACGGTTGGACGGCCGGCGCCGGCGCCGACTATGCGCTCACCAGCAGCATCTTCGCCCGCGCGGAATACCGCTACAGCGACTATGGCAGCAAGGAACTGCAGGGCGTGAAGAGCGACCTCACCGAGCAGACGATCAATCTGGGCGTCGGCCTGAAATTCTAGAGCAATTCCAGGAAAAGTGCGTAGCGGTTTTCCGTCCGGAATTGCGTAAAAACAAAAGGATAGAGCGTTTTCGCGATTCGAAGAAAAGCGGAAATGCTCTAGGTTCGGATCAGGAAGCGACCATATCCCATCGAAGCCCCGCTCGTCGGCGGGGCTTTTCATTGGCGCAGACTGCGAGAGAAATCAGGTCTCGACCAGCTTCAATTGCTTGTCGAAGACCTTCAGCACCTGGCTCAGCTCATGACCGCGCTTCAGGATCATGCCGTTGGTGTTGACCACGGAGAAGGCCCCCTGCTTGGCGGCAAGCTTCGGGTTCTTCTCGATACGGAACAGCGGCATTTCACCGGAACGCTTGAAGACGGAGAAGACGGCCTTGTCCTTGAGATGGTCGATGGCATAGTCGCGCCACTCGCCCTCCCCGACCATGCGGCCATAGATCCACAGGATCGCATCCAGCTCCCTTCGATGGAAGGTCACCGGCAGCGGGTCCTTGCTTTGTTTGTATTCCCTGAGATCGACGACGACGGAAGAAGTGGTGTCGACGGAGCGGCTTTCGCCGTGTCGCAAATCCGGCTGATCAGTCATCAATCCCCCAGGGGCTGTACCATGACAAGTAGGTGACAGTTTGCCTCAGACGCGCCAAATTGCAAGACGGGCCGTCGCTCACAATTTTTTGCAGGGGAGCAAGCATCTCGGCACTGCCGCATTTCAGTCAAAACGACGCCCCATTTGGCGGAACTATAGGCTGCGGTTTGGCGCCGCCGCGCCAAACGGCCCGGCCGGGGCGCATCGACCGAACCCCAGCCCCGAATGCGTCCTTGCCGGGCACTCCCCCTTTTTGGCACCAGCCAAAATAGGGACCTTTTTTCGCAGCAAAAATAGAGATTCGGCGCCAGCCAAAATAGAGAGCTTTCCGTCCACCCGTCAGTGAGAAAAGGCCGATCAGCCGTCCGAGCCGATCGTCAGTACCGTCGCACCGATGATGGCGGCGGGATCTCCCGAGGGCGTGGAGGATTGCAGCAGAACCGCCAGGCCACGCCGGCCGGCCTTGTCCAGGACATTCGCCGGCAGCACGACATTCATTTCCTTGCCGTCCCACATGCCGACGGTCTCGACATCGGAAACCGCATGCAGATAGGCGATCTGCTGGCCGTTGTTTTCGCCGCCCTTCGGGGAGACGAGCTGTTCCTTGTCGAAATAGGCGACGACCACATTGGCCTTCCCCTGGCCGGAGCCGATCTTGATCTCCAGCTCGTCGCCCTTCATCGCCGCGTTTACCGCGACCGTCAGTCCCTTGCCCTGATGCTGGAAGTCATCGAGCTTGACGTTGATGCCATTGAGGTCCGCGCCGCTGATATGGTCCCGGCCGTTGATGATCGCCTGCGGCGTGTAGACCCCGCTGCGGCCCATCGTCCGCGCATAGGCATATTGGCGGGCCGTATTGTCCTTGGACGCCATCGTGTCGTTCCAGCCGAGATAGTTCCAGTAGTCGACATGATAGGCGAGCGCGACGACATCGCCCTGGCCGATCAGCTTGCGGAACGCGGCGTCGGCCGGCGGACAGGACGCGCATCCTTGAGAGGTGAAGAGCTCGACGACGCCCTTGATCTTGGCAAGCTCCTGCGCATGCAGCGAACTCGTGAGCGCGATGCCTGCCAGAAGTGGAACCAAAAATCGAAGGCGCATTCCCTATACCTCTTTCTCACGCGCTGGAGGCCAAAGCCGACGCATGACCCTGAAATCGCCTGCCGCTTTCCAGGGTATCCGTAAAGCTCTCATCAAGCCTGATAAATCTGAAACAAGAGATAATAGCTAAGCGCGATGACTAAAAGTCACGAAGGGGTGAGAGGAGGCGCTGAGGCGGCCGCACCGAACACATCAGCGTGAAAAACAAGACGCCGCCGGAAAGGTTTTCCCCGGCGGCGTGCAAGAATGGCTTTAATGCCTATTAGGCGGCGAGATCGCGCAGAACGGTCTGCAGGATGCCGCCATTGTTGACGTAGACGACCTCATCCAGCGTATCGATGCGGCAGATGATCGGAATGTCGCGGACCGTGCCGTCGCCGTAGGTGACCTTGGCGATCTTGCGCTCGCGCGGCTTGATGTCAGCCAGGCCTTCGATGGTGACGAGCTCATCACCCTTCAGGCCGAGGCTGGCCCAGGTGGTGCCATCCTCGAAGACGAAGGGGATGACGCCCATGCCGACCAGGTTCGAGCGGTGGATGCGCTCGAAGGACTGGGCGATCACGGCGCGCACGCCGAGCAGGTTCGTGCCCTTGGCAGCCCAGTCGCGAGATGAACCGTTGCCGTATTCGACGCCGGCGAAGATGACGAGCGGAACGCCCTCGGCCTTGTACTGCATGGCCGCATCGTAGATCGAGGTCTCTTCCTTGGACGGGTAATGGATGGTGTAGCCACCTTCCTTGCCGTTCGGGCCGAGCATGTGATTGCGGATGCGGATGTTGGCGAAGGTGCCGCGCATCATAACTTCATGGTTGCCGCGGCGCGTGCCGTACTGGTTGAAGTCGGCAACGCCGACGCCATGGCCGATGAGGTAGGAACCGGCCGGCGAGGCAGCCTTGATCGAACCGGCCGGAGAAATGTGGTCGGTGGTGATCTTGTCGCCGAAGAGGCCGAGAACGCGGGCACCCTTGATGTCGGAGATGCCGGCGCCGGTCTTGCCCATGCCAACGAAATAGGGCGGGTTCTGCACATAGGTCGAGTTGTCGTCCCAGGCATAGGTCTGGCCGGGGGGAACCTGCACGGCCTGCCAGTTGGCGTCGCCCTTGAAGACGTCGGCATACTTGCTCTCATAGAGCTCGCGGGTGACGTACTTCTGGATGAACTCCTGCACTTCGTGCGAGGTCGGCCAGATGTCCTTCAGATAGACCGGCTTGCCGTTCTGGTCTTCGCCGATCGGCTCCTTCGTCAGATCGAGCTGTACGGAGCCGGCGAGCGCATAGGCGACGACGAGCGGCGGCGAAGCCAGGTAGTTCGCCTGGACGTCCGGCGAGATACGGCCTTCGAAGTTACGGTTGCCGGAGAGGACGCCCGATACGATCAGGCCCTTGTCGTTGATCGTCTTCGAGATCGGCGCCGGCAGCGGGCCGGAATTGCCGATGCAGGTGGTGCAGCCGAAACCGACCAGATTGAAGCCGAGCTTGTCGAGATCGGTCTGCAGGCCGGACTTGGCGAGATATTCGCCGACGACCTGAGATCCCGGTGCCAGCGAGGTCTTGACCCAGGGCTTGGTCTTCAGGCCCTTGGCAACGGCATTGCGGGCGAGAAGGCCGGCCGCGATCAGCACCGACGGGTTCGAGGTGTTGGTGCAGGAGGTGATGGCGGCGATCGCCACGTCACCATGGCCAAGATCGAAATCCGTGCCTTCGACGGCGTAGCGGTTCGAAAGCTGGCCGGGCTTCTTGTATTCGGTTTCGAGCGAGGTGGCGAAACCGGAGGCGATGTTTTCCAGCGCGATGCGGCCTTCCGGACGCTTCGGACCGGCCATCGACGGCACGACGTCGCCGAGATCGAGTTCCAGCGTGTCGGTGAAGACGAGGTCGGAGCCGTCGCCTTCGCGCCACATGCCCTGAGCCTTGGAATAGGCTTCGACCAGCGCGATGCGGTCCTTGGTGCGGCCGGACATGTTGAGGTAGTTCAGCGTTTCCTTGTCGACCGGGAAGAAGCCGCAGGTCGCGCCGTATTCCGGACCCATGTTGCCGATGGTGGCGCGGTCGGCGAGCGGCAGCGCGTCGAGGCCAGGGCCGAAGAATTCGACGAACTTGGAGACGACGCCCTTCTTACGCAGCATCTGAACGACGGTCAAAACGAGGTCGGTCGCGGTAACGCCTTCCTTGAGCTTGCCGGTGAGCTTGAAGCCGATGACCTCAGGCAGCAGCATGGAGACCGGCTGGCCGAGCATGGCGGCTTCAGCTTCGATACCGCCGACGCCCCAGCCGAGAACGCCGAGACCGTTGATCATGGTCGTATGCGAATCGGTGCCGACGCAGGTGTCGGGATAGGCGATCGTCTCGCCGTCCTCTTCCTTCGTCCAGACGGTCTGGCCGAGATATTCGAGGTTCACCTGATGACAGATGCCGGTGCCGGGGGGAACGACGCGGAAGTTCTTAAAGGCCTGCTGGCCCCATTTCAGGAAGCGGTAACGCTCGCCGTTGCGCTCATATTCCAGCTCGACGTTCTTGGCGAAAGCCTGCGGCGTGCCGAATTCGTCGACGATGACCGAGTGGTCGATAACGAGGTCGACGGGAACGAGCGGATTGATCTTTTCCGGATCGCCGCCGAGCGACACCATCGCGTCGCGCATGGCGGCAAGGTCGACAACGGCGGGAACGCCGGTGAAGTCCTGCATCAGCACGCGCGCCGGGCGATAGGCGATCTCATTCTCGACGGTGCCCTTGTTGACGAGCCATTCGGCGACGGCAAGGATGTGTTCCTTGGTGACCGACTGACCGTCTTCGAAGCGCAGCAGGTTTTCCAGAAGCACCTTCATCGAATAGGGCAGCTTGGAAACGCCGGGCAGACCATTGGCCTCGGCCTTCGGTAGGCTGAAATAGACATAGTCTTTTCCGCCGACGTTCAGCGTGGAACGACAATTGAAACTGTCAAGAGATTTAGACACGAGAAACCCCGTTTCTGATAGCCAACACAGTCGTGCGAACGCCTATGCACTTTATGCACATCAGGATGCGGGTACGGCCATTTCCGCTGTCCGCACGTAAGGCAAAACACCTTATGTTCGGCGCAAGGATGAAATTCACGCCGACCGCTGGCGTGGTTGCCGGTCTTATAGATAATTTCGTAAAGACTTGCCAGAGTGGCCAAGCGCAAAATTCGAGATTTTTTTCGCAGTGCGACAACGAAAACGGGGAAAGCCTGAGCCGATGCATCTAAGCGCTGAAAACCTGGCCGCCAGGCGGGGCGAGGACCTGATTTTCGCAAATGTTTCCTTTGACTTGGCAGACGGCGGCGCACTGATCCTGACTGGCCGCAACGGCTCCGGAAAATCAACGCTTCTGCGCGTCGTCGCCGGCCTGCTGCGGCCCGAAAAAGGCCGCCTCGTCCTCATCGATTCGAAGGGAGATCCGGATCGCCTGCCGGGGGAAGCCAGCCACTATCTTGGCCATCGCAACGCCATGAAATCCGAACTGACGGTTGCGGAGAACCTGACCTTCTGGAAGAGCTTCCTCGGCGACATCGAGGGCGGTGCCGGTCTTGCGATCGAGGAGGCGGTGGAGGCCGTCGGCCTTGCCGGCATCGCCCACCTCCCCTTCGGCTATCTCTCCGCCGGCCAGCAGCGCCGCATGGCCTTCGCCAAGCTCCTGGTCGCCCATCGCCCGATCTGGATTCTCGACGAACCCACCGCGGCGCTGGATGCGGCGGCGGACCGGCTGCTTGCGGATCTCATCACGGCCCATCAGAAGAGTAGCGGCATCGTGCTTGCGGCCACGCACCAGCCGCTGGGGTTGGAGAATGCGCAGGAAATGCGGATGACGGGGTTTGCCGGGGTGAGTGAGGGAGTTTGGGGATGATGGGAATGGCGTTTGGCACCCTCTTTCTCCGCGACCTGAAACTTTCGGTGCGCGCCGGCGGCGGCGCGATGATCGGCATTCTCTTCTTTCTGACCGTCGTCGCCGTCATTCCCTTCGGCGTCGGCCCCGACCTGAAGCTCCTGTCGCGCATCGGTCCGGCCATCGTCTGGATCGGCGCGCTGCTGGCCTCGCTGCTCGGTCTCGACCGGCTGTTCCAGGCCGAACGCGACGATGGCTCCCTCGACCTGCTGACCATGCAGGAAACGCCGCTGGTGCTGACGGTGCTGACCAAATGTGCCGCGCATTGGGTGGCGACCGGCCTGCCTCTCGTCATCGCCTCGCCGCTGCTCGGTCTTTTCATGAACATGAACGAGACGGCGATCGGCGCGACGGCGCTGACCCTCCTCGTCGGCACGCCGGCGATCACCTTCATCGGCGCGGTGGGCGCCGCCGCTGCCGTCGCCTTGCCGCGCGGCGGCTTGCTGGTGTCGATCCTGGTGCTGCCGCTCACCATCCCGGTGCTGATCTTCGGCGTCAGCGCTACCTATGCCGCCGTCGAGGGACCGCAGCCCTTCCTGCCGCCCTTCCTGATCCTGACGGCACTCACTTTGTTCTTCGCCGTGCTCGGTCCGGCAGCAGCCGCACTTGCCCTGCGCCACACGACGGATTGATCGCATGAGACACGACGCTCGATTGCCGGAACTATCATATCGGGTTAAACAGACCGCATGAGCGATATCAGCCCTGCCATCAGCCGATTTTCCGACCTCGCCAACCCCACCCGGTTCCTGGCGCTGGCGGCGTGTCTCATCCCCTGGCTCGCGGCAATCACCGCCCTCCTCTTCGCGATCGGCCTCTATCTGTCGTTTTCGACGGAGGGCGACTACCAGCAGGGCGATACCGTCCGCATCATGTATATCCATGTGCCGGCCGCCTGGCTGTCGATGATGTGCTACACGATCATGAGCCTATCGGCGATCGGTACGCTGGTCTGGCGCCATCCGCTGGCCGATGTCTCGGCCAAGGCCGCAGCCCCTCTCGGCGCCGCCTTCACCCTGATCGCGCTGGTCACCGGCTCGCTCTGGGGCAAGCCGATGTGGGGCACCTATTGGGTGTGGGACGCCCGGCTGACCTCGGTCTTCATCCTGTTCCTGATGTATCTCGGCCTGATCGCGCTCAACCGCGCCATGGATGATCCGTCCAGGGCTGCCCGCGTCAGCGCGGTGCTGATCCTCGTCGGCTTCATCAATATCCCGATCATCAAATTCTCGGTGGACTGGTGGAACACGCTGCATCAGCCGGCGAGCGTGATGCGCATGGGCGGCCCGGCCATCGATGCGGAATTCCTCTGGCCGCTCTTCATCATGGCGCTCGCCTTCACGCTGCTGTTCTTCACATTGCATCTGATGGCGATCCGCAACGAAATCTGGCGCCGGCGCATTGCCGCGCAGCGCCGCCTCGCCGCGCGCATGGCCGCCCGGGAGGAATGAGATGACACATCCCTTCTACGTCTTCGGCTCCTACGGCTTTGCCGCCGCCATCATCCTCGGCGCCGTCGCCTGGACATGGATCGACGGCCATCTGCGCCGCCGGGAAATGGCAGCGCTCGAAGCCGCCGGCATCCGCCGCCGGTCGCATCGTACCCCGGAAGGCAGCAAGCCGTGAGCATCGACACCGGCAAGAACGGCGGGCCGAAATCGGGCGGCACCGCGCGCTATCTGCTGGCGCTGATCCCGCTGATCGTCTTCGCCTGCATCGCGCTTGCCGTCGGCAAGGTCATGTACGACCAGGAAGTCCACGGCACCGACATCTCCGCCATTCCCTCAGCCCTGATCGGCACCAAGGCGCCGGCACTGGCGCTGGCGCCGCTCGAAGGCTCCAATCTGCCGGCCCTGACCGACGCCGCCATCAAAGGCAAGCTGACGCTCGTCAACGTCTTCGCCTCCTGGTGCATCCCCTGCCGGGACGAGCATCCCGTCCTCAAGCAACTGGCCGAGGACGGCCGACTGAACATCGTTGCCATCAATTACAAGGACAAGAGCGAAAACGCCCTGCGCTTCCTCGGCGAGCTCGGCAATCCCTACAAGGCCATCGGCATCGACCCCGACGGCTCGTCCGCCATCGACTGGGGCGTCTACGGCATTCCCGAATCCTACCTCGTCGCCCCCGACGGCACGATCCTTTACAAGCAGGTCGGCCCGTTCACACCAACGAGCCTGAAAGAAGGGCTCTATCCGGCCATCGCGAAGGCGCAGGGAAAGCCGGCGTCCTAGACCCAGCTTCTTTCGGCATCCACGTGACGAAAACGCTATTTGGGCTCACACGGGAAATTCAATCCGGCAAATGTGCTCATGGCTTCCTCCGCCGGAACATCCTTGAGTGTCGGGTTGCGACCGAGAAAGCCACAGAGCATGTCGCTAATCCTTGCGGCATCGATAGAAGCCGGGATACACATATCGACACCGACGGACTCGCCAAAATACGCCCAGTTCGTCATAGCTCTGGCGTTGGGAATCGACTCGGCAATCCCGCGACGGGCAACGAGATCATCACGATTCCATTTATCGAGCCAGCCGGTAACGTAACCGGAGACAAATTGCCGGGAGCCGGCGCAATCGGCCAGCAATCGGCCGGTATCGGAAAAACCTGTCGGCGATTTGGATGCGATCACGGCTAGAAGAGTTACAACTGCGATACTCGACATCTGCCCCCGCAAAATCTCAGCGTCACAGCGACCTGCCGTGGCTCAATATCCGCGAGTGTAGATGCAATTTTATGGCGATTTTTGGCAGCGAAGCAGAGTGGGTGCCGTCAAATTCTGAGATCCGTTAAATCCCACCCTGCCAGGTCTTGATCGCCTCGACCGGCCAGACCAGCATGATGACGTTCAGCGTGAGATTATCGCGGATCAAGTAGCCGGTGAGCAGCTCGAAGAAGATGGCGATGGCCACCGTCACCAGCACCGGCGCCCGCCAGGCGAACAGGAAGCCGACGACCATGAACACCGCGTCCATCGCCGAATTCAGGATGCTGTCGCCGACATAGTCGAGCGAGATCGTCGCCGAACGATAGCGGTCGATGATGATGGGAGAATTCTCCAGGAGCTCCCAGCCGGATTCGATCAGCATGGCAACGAAGAGACGCATGGAGAGCGGCTTGCGGCGCATGATCAGATGCGTCAGCCCGAAGAACAGGAAGCCATGGATGATATGCGACGGCGTGTACCAGTCGGCGATATGCTGCGAGTTGCCGCTGGAATTCACCACCGGCTCGAAGAGCTTGACATAGCCGCAGGTGCAGATCGGCACCCGGCCCATCATATATTCGGCAATGATCTGGACGAGCAGAACCACGGCGCAGGCGATGAACCAGAAGCTCTGCCGCTGGTAACGGTTTTCAGTGTCGGAAAGAGTGGCCATTATTCGGTTTCCGCCGGCGGTTCGATCGTGTGCTTCATGATCAGCGGCATCTGCGACAGGGTGAAAAGGATGGTGATCGGCATCGTCCCCCAGACCTTGAAGTTGACCCAGAGATTATCGGCGGCCTTGACGTCGGGCAGGTAGTACCAGTTCGCACCGCGCCAGACGACTTCGTTGAGCACGGCAAGAACGAAGAAGAACAGCCCCCAGCGCAGCGTCAGCTTGCGCCAGCCCTCGGCATCAAGCTGAAAGGCGGCATTGAAAACATAGCCCAGCAAGGATTTTCCAAAGAACAACCCACCGAGCAGGACAAAACCGAACAGCGCGTTGACGATGGTCGGCTTCATCTTGATGAAGGTTTCGTTCTGCAGGTAGATGCCGAGCGCGCCGAAGACCAACACGACGATGCCGGAGACGAAGGGCATCAGCGGCAGATGACCGAGCATGACCTTGGAGACGACGAGCGAGATCACCGTCGCCGCCATAAACAGGCCGGTGGCGACGAACAGCGGACCGCCGAGTTCGGACAGCGCCGGAAAATGCTGCACCAGCCATTCGCCGCGCAGATTGCCGAAGAAGAACACCAGCAAGGGGCCTAGTTCCAGCACCAGCTTCAAAAGCGGATGATGCTTGTCGGCGGCGCTGGGGGTGAGATCGCTGTCGCTGGTCGTCATCGCGGCACTTTCACTATCGTCGAATTTTCGTCTGTCGTTCATTGGCTGTTTCCGGGGCTGATCCCGGCGATGGCCTCGGCGAAATCCTCGGCCTCGAACGGCTCCAGATCGTCTACACCTTCGCCGACGCCGATGAAATAGACCGGCAGCTTATGCTTGGCCGAGATGGCAACGAGGATGCCGCCGCGCGCGGTCCCGTCGAGCTTGGTCATGATCAGGCCGTTGACGCCGGCGACATTGCGGAAGATTTCCACCTGGTTCAAGGCGTTCTGGCCGGTCGTCGCATCGAGCGTCTGCAGCACGGTATGCGGCGCATCCGGATCGAGCTTGCCGAGCACGCGCACGATCTTTTCCAGCTCCGCCATCAGCTCCGCCTTGTTCTGTAACCGGCCGGCGGTGTCGATGATCAGCACGTCGCTCTTGCTGGCCTTGGCCTGCTGGAAGGCATCATAGGCAAGACCGGCCGCATCGGCGCCGAGCTTGGTGCCGATGAATTCCGACTTGGTCCGGTCGGCCCAGATTTTCAGCTGCTCGATGGCGGCGGCGCGGAACGTATCGCCGGCGGCGACCATGACCTTCAGCCCAGCACCCGACAGCTTCGCCGCCAGCTTGCCGATGGTCGTCGTCTTGCCGGTGCCGTTGACGCCGACCACGAGGATGACATGCGGCTTGTGGCTGAGATCGAGCTGCAGCGGCTTGGCGACCGGCTTCAAGACCTTGGCGATTTCCTGCGCCATGATGCGGCTGACATCCTCGCCCGTCACATCCTTGCCGTAGCGCTCCGAAGCGAGCGTATCCGTGACGCGCATCGCCGTCTCGACGCCAAGGTCGGCCTGGATCAGCAGATCCTCCAGATCCTGCAGCGTCTGGTCGTCGAGCTTGCGCTTGGTGAAGAGCGCGGTGATCTGGCCGGTGAGCTGCGACGAGGTGCGCGCCAGGCCGGCGCGCAGGCGCTGGAACCAGGAGAGCTTCTGCTTGGGAGCTTCGGGAGCGGGCGCTGGTGCGGAGGTGGAGAAGCCCTTGGGGAGGATGGGAGCTTCGGCGCTTTCCGACGAGAGTTCCGAGTCTGTCGGAGTTTCGATGATTTCCGACGAGAATTCCGAGCGAGTCGAGGCTTCGTCACCCCCCTCTGTCCTGTCGGACATCTCCCCCACAAGGGGGGAGATCGGTTCGATCGTGGTCTCTTCCGGGGTTACATCAATTTCAGTGCTCGCAGCTTGCTGCTGCTCAGCAATCTCGCTCTCGCCAGCATCGTCTAAGACAACAGGCTCATTCGAAGCGGCTGTGTCTACCGACTCGTCAGCCTTTTGCTCTTGCTCAGGCGGTGCGGCACTCTCCCACAGATCTTCCCCCTTGGGGGGGAGATGTCCCGAAGGGACAGAGGAGGGCTCGATAGGTTCGGCAACCTCAGACGTCGCCGGAAGATCCACCACAGCCTCTTCAGACGCCGAAACGACATCCACAACCTCTTCCGGCGCTTTCTCTTCCGCCGGCTTTTCACGGCCGAAGGTGAAGACTTTTTTGATGAAACTGAGCGCCATAAGAATTCCGTGGGGTCAGGCCGCGTCGGCGGCCGTAAGTTGCATGTCGAGATGCTTGCCATTGTGGCCGGTGATCGCCACCTGCACAAGGTCGCGCGGGCGAAGGCCGGGGGCGGCGACAAGCGTGAAGTTTTCCGTATGCGCCAGGCCGTTGTTCTCGACAAGCAGCCATTGCCGCGTGCCGACCATCCTGTCCAGATGGGACCGGTGCAGCCTTTGTCCAGCCTCGCGCAGGCGGGCGGCGCGGTCCTTGATCAGGGCGCGGTCGAGCTGCGGCATCCGGGCGGCCGGCGTGCCGGGGCGCGGACTGTAAGGAAAAACGTGCAGATGCGCGATGCCGGCGTCTTCCGCCAGGCCGACGGCATTGGCGAACATCTCTTCCGTCTCAGTCGGGAAGCCGGCGATCATATCGGCGCCGAAACTCGTCTCAGGGCGCAGGCGGCGCACATCCTCGATGAAGCGCATGGCGTCGGCGCGCGAATGCCGCCGCTTCATCCGCTTGAGGATCATGTCGTCGCCATGCTGCAAAGAGAGATGCAGATGCGGCATGAAGCGCGGCTCGTCGACGATGAGGTCCATCAAATGCTGATCCGCTTCGATGCTATCAATCGAGGACAGCCGCAGCCGGCGGATTTCGGGAATCTGCTTCAGGAGCGTCTTGGCGAGCAGGCCGAGCGTCGGTGCCCCCGGCAGATCGGCGCCATAGCTCGTGGCATCGACGCCGGTCAGCACGATTTCGCGATAGCCGCTTTCGACCAAGTTACGGGCCTGATCGACGACGGCGCCCATCGGCACCGAGCGCGAATTGCCGCGGCCATAGGGAATGATGCAGAAGGTGCAGCGATGATCGCAGCCGTTCTGCACCTGGATGAAGGCGCGCACATGGCCGTCGATATGCTTGATCATCTGCGGCGCCGTCGCCCGCACGCTCATAATGTCGTTGACGCGCAGCTTCTCTTCCGCCGAAACGCCGAAATCCGGCAGTGAACGATAGGACGCGCTGGTCAACTTCTCCTCGTTGCCAAGCACGGCATCGACTTCGGCCATTTCGGCAAAGGTCTGCTTCTCGGTCTGCGCCGCGCAGCCGGTGACGATGATGCGAGCATGCGGATTGTCGCGCCGCGCCCGACGGATCGCCTGTCGCGCCTGACGCACGGCCTCGCCGGTGACAGCGCAGGTATTGACCAGTATGGCGTTGTTGAGCCCGGCCTTCTCCGCCTCGGCCCTCATCACTTCGGATTCATAGGTATTGAGACGACAGCCGAAGGTAATGACCTCGACCCCGCTCACCGCGCCTGAGCCCCCTGCTCCGGATCACGCGAGAAGCTGCCCGTCACCGGATCGACCGTGCCGGACCATTCCCATTCCGCCGGCCCGGTCATGACGACATGGTCATCACCCTCCCGCCATTCGATGGTGAGCCTGCCAGGAGCGGGCGCCGAGGCGACGTCGATCGTCACCTTGCGGCCGGTGCGGCCAGTGCGGGCGGCGCTGACGGCGGCCGAGCAGGCGGCCGAACCGCAGGCAAGCGTCAGGCCAGCACCGCGCTCCCAGGTGCGGGTGCGCAGCGAGGTCGGCGACAACACCTGCGCCAGCGTGATGTTGGCACGCTCGGGAAACATCGGGTGGTTTTCGAGCAGCGGGCCGAAACGATCGAGGTCGAAGGACATCGGGTCCTTGTCCACCCAGAAAATCGCATGCGGATTGCCCATCGACATGGCCGAAGGCGAATGCAGAACGGGATTGTCGATCGGTCCGATCTGCAGCTCGATGCGGCTGGTATCGGCAAACTCCTCGGCAAGCGGGATCTTGTCCCAGTCAAAGACGGGCGTGCCCATATCGACGGAAATCGTGCCGTCTTCATGCTCTCTGGCGTTCAGGATACCGGCAACGGTCTGGAAAATGAACACCTTCCTGCCGGTTTCGGCCGCCAGTGCCTGCACGACGCAGCGTGTACCATTACCGCAGGCCTGCGCCTTCGTGCCGTCGCAGTTCAGGATATCGATCCAGGCATCGGTGCCCTGAGCCTTCGGATCATGAATCGCCATGATCTGGTCGAACTGCGTTTCCGGATCGGCATTGAGCGCGATCGCGGCAGCAGCCGTCACCACATCCTTGCGGCCGCGCATGTCGACAACCAGGATCTTGTTGCCAAGCCCGTTCATCCGCGCAAATTCGACCGTGTTGCTCATGATGCCATGTCCGTCCGTGTTTTCGAGCTGTATATGGCGGAAATGCGGGGGAATTACCAGTGGGACATGAAGGACGGTATCTTCACAGGTTGGCGCCGTTCATCCGGGCCGCCTCGATCCTTCGAGGCTGCGCTCTTCGCGCTCCTCACCTCAGGACGAGGCGGAGTTACCTCACGCCGCGCCCATAATGTCTAAAGCAAAAGTAAATTTTAGAAATGCGAGGCAGCCCGAAAGATCAACTTTCACGTGGAGAAGGCCTAAAAGATCAGGCCTCATGGTGAGGAGGCCTGCAAGGCCGTCTCGAACCACGAGGGCGGGTGGCCCGTTCTCATAACCACAGCTCAAATCCCGCCGAGAAGCCTTGACGGAACTTACTCTGAAAAAAATCATTCCCAATGTCGGATTATCAAAAGCTGCGACGTCCTAGGCTCGTCCATTCCATCAACCATAGGGATCACGACCATGCCGAATACCATACGCCTGCACCGCGTCCTGGCGACCAGCCCGGAAAAGATCTATCGCGCATTCATCGAGGCGGACGCGCTCGCCAAGTGGCTGCCGCCGAACGGCTTTACCTGCACCGTGCATCATCTCGAGCCGGCAGTCGGCGGCACGTTCAAGATGTCCTTCCGCAACTTCACCACCAGCCAAAGCCATTCCTTCGGCGGTGAATTCCGCGAGCTTATCCCCGGCGAGCTGGTGCGCTACACCGACAAGTTCGACGACCCGAACCTGCCGGGCGAAATGGAAGTGACCGTGACCTTGAAGAAGGTGCTGGTCGGAACCGAGGTGAACATCACGCAGGCGGGCGTCCCCGACGTCATCCCGCCGGAAGCCTGCTATCTCGGCTGGCAGGAATCGCTGCGCAATCTGGCAAAGCTCGTCGAGCCTGAGATCAAGGAGTAAGGCGCGGCACGCAGCGAGGCTTCGGGACACTCCTTCTCCCCCGCGAGGAGAAGGAGTATTGGGCGCAAACGCTCAGGCAATCGGCACGACCGGTACGTCGAAGACTTCCCCTGCCCTGAGCGGCCGGAACCGGTCCGGCTCAACGCCTTGCGCCTTCAAGGCCGCGTCCAGCGCCCGGACCGGCGCGTCGATCCCCTCGTCGGTGAGCTGGAACGTCGCGAAATGATGGCCGGCGACATAGGCGGCATTGCAGAGCGTCATGCCCCGCACCGCCTCTTGCGGATTCTGATGCTGCCCTTTCATGAACCAGCGCGGCTCGTAGGCACCGAAAGGCAGGATGGCCAGGCGGAAGCCGCCATGCTTTTCGCGGGCCGCCTCGTAATTGACGCCGCCATGGAAGCCGGTATCGCCGACATGGTAGATCTTGCCCGCCGGCGTGGCAATGACGAAGGCGGCCCAGAGCGCCATGCTGCGGTCGCCCATGCCCCGCGCCGACCAATGATGACAGGGTTCGGCATCGATGCGCACCTTGGCATTGACGGCGAGATGGTCGCCCCAATCCATGGTGGAGATCGTCGCGCGGGGTATGACGCGCCTGATGATGGCGTCGTTGCCGAGCGGCGTGACGATATGGGGCGCATGCGCCTCCTGCAGCCGCTTCAGGGTAGCGAGATCGAGATGGTCGTAATGATTGTGCGAGACCAGCACGAGGTCGATTGGCGGCAGATCTTCGAAGCGAATACCGGGCGGCACGACGCGTTTCGGCCCGGCGAAGGTGAAAGGACTGGCGCGCTCCGACCAGACGGGATCGGTCAAGATGTTCAGCCCCTCTATCTGGATCAGCATCGAGGCATGGCCGACCATGGTTACCCGCAGCCGGTCACCGAAGACATGCCTGTCGGGCTTGGCCGGCGGGAAGGCGCTGACGACCGGATCGGGCCAGCGCACCCGCCCGCCGCCGAACAGCCATCTCAGCAGGTCGAGCAGGCCACCGGGCTCGACACCCTCCGGGTTGAAAAACCGCAACCCGTCGAAATGATCGGAAACGGGACCTTGATAATAGGGATTCCGCCTTCTGCCGGAGCCGGATGCCTCTGTCATTGCCTGCCGGCTCCCTGCGCCACCGTATCCCCAATGAACGGAAAACCGGCCTTTACCAGCCATTCGCCACTCTCCTGCGCCGCCAATTCGCCTTCGATCGCGACATTGGCCGGCATGGCGAAGAGCTGCGGCGTGAAGAAGCTGGTGTCCCAGAGCGGCGCGCCGGCGAGTGGCGGCGAGAGAAAGACGACCTGCGTGCCATCGATACGCTCGATATCGTCCACCGAAGCTTCGCCGGAGATTGCCGCCTGAATGCCGGGCTTCCCTGTCGGCGTGCCATAGGACCACCAGGCCTCGTCCGTCCCCTCCTCGACCAGCGTCACGCAGCGCGCCATGTCGACGATGAACCGGTTGGGTTCACGCCCGCCCGGCAGGCTCTCGCCAAAGGCGGCCTGGATGAGCGTGAACAGATGGAAGCCGTTGACGATATTCTCATAGCGCAGCCGGAAGCCCCGTCCGCTCGGCAGATGCAGGACAACCAGCCCGCCGCTGCGGCTGAGAAGCATCTGGCGCACCCAGGCGGCCGCCGGCGTATGATCCTGCAGGTCGAGAAGCTGCGCCATCAAGCCCGCATTCTCCCGCGCCAGCGTTCGCTCTTCCGGCATCATGGCGAGATGCGAGACGACCGACTGACCCAGCAGCTGGAAAGCCTCCAGCAATTGCTGCTGCCGCGGGCTGAGGGACTTTTTGCCGGAAAAGCCGCGATGGATCTGCGGCAGCCAAGCAAGAAAAAGCTCCCACACCGCCGGACCGCTGCGTTCGACCGCACCGCCCTTTTCGACGACGGTGCCGAGCATGTTGGCAAGGATCGCCGCCCCCGGCGGCGGCAGGCTGCGCAATTCGCGCGCCGCCCGCGATACGATCTTCGGCTGCGCCTTGGCGCCGGCATAGAAGGCTTGCGCTGCCTCGTTGAAGCGCGCATCGACACGGCCGCCGCCATAGACTCGGCAGGCGATCAGGAGATTGGTCAGGGCTGCATCATTCATTCGGGTCTGTCTCGAGGGAATCATGGGGTCACGGCGGGTATCGCAACAATAGCCGACTGCGCCGACGGCGACATCATATTCGCCGCCAGGATCGATCGCGGCGGCCGGCTGTGGCATTTCTGCCCTTTCGCTTGACTTTCCCGGCCATTTCCTGTTTATCCCGGCTCATCTGCGACGAGCACAAGCCTCCGAGCCACCGACCGGGACCCGTTTTGGTATAAAGAGATCCCGGAGGTCAACACCCGACAGCGCGATGCGCCCTCGGGTGCTTTTTGGCTTTGCGTCTTGTTTTCGTCATGGAAAAGCACGACGTTTTCGGGCGAGGAACCGCGCTGGCTGCGCAGAACCAAATCTCCGAGCGATCGATAAGGAAGAAGCGATGTTTGAAAACCTCCAGGACCGTCTTGGTTCCATTCTGAATGGACTGACAGGCCGCGGCGCGCTTTCGGAAGCCGATGTTTCCGCAGCGCTGCGCGAGGTTCGCCGTGCGCTTCTGGAAGCCGACGTAGCGCTGGATGTCGTGCGCGCCTTTACCGATCGCGTCCGCGAAAAGGCTGTCGGCGCCGAGATCCTGAAGTCGATCAAGCCCGGCCAGATGGTCGTCAAGATCGTCCATGACGAGCTGATCGAGATGCTCGGCGGCGAAGGCGTCGGCATCGACCTCAACGCGCCGGCCCCGGTCGTCGTTATGATGGTCGGTCTGCAGGGCTCCGGCAAGACGACCACGACCGCCAAGATCGCCAGCCGCTTGACGAGCCGCGACCGCAAGAAGGTCCTGATGGCCTCGCTCGACACGCGCCGTCCGGCAGCACAGGAGCAGTTGCGCCAACTCGGCGTACAGACCGGTGTCGACACGCTTCCCGTCATCGCCGGCCAGTCGCCGACCGATATCGCCGCCCGCGCCGTGCAGGCCGCCAAGCTCGGCGGCCATGACGTCGTCATCCTCGACACCGCCGGCCGCACGCATATCGACGAGCCGCTCATGGTCGAGATGGCGGATATCAAGAAGAAATCGAATCCGCATGAAATCCTGCTGGTCGCCGATAGCTTGACCGGTCAGGACGCCGTCAATCTCGCCCGCAATTTCGACGAGCGCGTCGGGATCACCGGCCTGGTGCTGACCCGCATGGACGGCGACGGCCGCGGCGGTGCCGCCCTTTCGATGCGCGCCGTCACCGGCAAGCCGATCAAGCTGATCGGCGTCGGCGAAAAGATGGGCGAGCTGGAGGAGTTTCATCCCCGCCGTATCGCCGACCGCATCCTCGGCATGGGCGACATCGTCTCGCTGGTCGAAAAGGCAGCCGAGAATATCGACGCCGAGAAGGCGGCCGCCATGGCCGCCAAGATGGCCAAGGGCAAGTTCGATCTGAACGACCTCGCCGATCAGCTCGGCCAGATGCAGAAGATGGGCGGCATGGGCGGCATCATGGGCCTGATGCCCGGCATGGCCGGCATGAAGGACAAGATGGCGGCCGCCGGCCTCGACGACCGCCTGTTCAAGCGTCAGCTCGCCATCATCTCCTCGATGACCAAGGCCGAGCGTGCCAATCCCGACCTCCTGAAGCATTCCCGCAAGAAGCGCATCGCCGCCGGCTCCGGCACCGACGCCGCCGACATCAACAAGCTTCTGAAGATGCACCGCCAGATGGCGGACATGATGAAGATGATGGGCGGCAAGGGCAAAGGCGGCATGATGAAGCAGCTGATGGGCGGCCTTGCCGGCAAGATGGGCCTCGGGGGTATGGGCGGGGGTATGCCCGACCTGTCGAACATCGATCCCAAGCAGCTCGAAGCCCTGCAGAAGCAGGCCGAAGCCGCCGGCCTCGGCCGTCCCGGCGGCCTGCCGGGCCTGGGTGGCGGCGGTGGATTGCCCGGCCTCGGTGGCGCCAAGCTGCCGGGCCTCGGTGGTGGTTTCCCGGGATTGCCCGGTTTGCCGAAGAAGAAGTGAGAAGGATCGTTGACCCCCATGATTGATCCAGACGTCAAGGCCCAATTGGGCAAGTACCGCCAGTCGATCGACAATATCGATGCCGCACTGGTGCATATGCTGGCCGAACGCTTCCGCTGCACCAAGGAAGTGGGCGTGCTGAAAGCCAAATACGATCTGCCGCCGGCCGACCCGGCGCGCGAGGAATTTCAGATCGAGCGCCTGCGCCGCCTGGCAAAGGACGCTCACCTGGACCCGGATTTCGCCGAGAAGTTCCTGAACTTCGTCATCACGGAAGTCATCCGGCATCATGAACAGATCGCTGCGGATCTCAAAGGGTAACCCCCGGCCGCATGATTCCGAAAGACGCAGGACGCTTTCGACAGGGATCACGCGGCACGAGAAAAGCAGCGCGACGTAACCATACCGCACAACGAAGCGGTCAAGAAAAGCCTAAGGAGAATGAACATGGCACTGAAAATTCGTCTCGCCCGCGGTGGCTCCAAGAAGCGCCCGTATTACCACGTCGTCGTCGCCGACGCTCGCTCGCCGCGCGACGGCCGTTTCCTGGAGACCCTCGGCTCCTGGAACCCGATGCTCGCCAAGGACGACGCCAAGCGCGTTGAACTCAAGGCCGAGCGCATCAAGCACTGGCTCGACCACGGCGCACAGCCGACCGACCGCGTTCTGCGCTTCCTGAACGAAGCTGGCATTGCAACGCGCGAAGCCAAGAACAACCCGGAAAAGGCAAAGCCGGGCAAGAAGGCTCAGGAGCGCGCTGCCGAAAAGGCACAGAAGGCTGCTGACGCCGCTGCTGCCAGCGAATAATCGGCCGGCAACGGTCACTCGAAAAACGGGCGGCATGGCGACATGCCGCCCGTTTTTCATTTCCCATTCGCGGCGGTTCACCTTATGAGAGAACGCGATCGACCCTCCGGCATTCGGCAACGAGACCATGACGAAACTTGAAAATCCGGTATTGATGGCGACCATCGGCAGCGCGCAGGGCTTGAGAGGCGAAGTACGGGCACGCGCCTTTACGTCCGATCCCACCGCGCTCGGCGATTACGGAAACCTGCACAGCCTGGACGGGCGCACCTTCGAGGTGCTGGAAATCCGCGAAGCCAAGAATATGGTCGTCGTGCGCTTCCGCGGCATCAACGACCGCAATGCCGCCGAGGCGCTGAACGGGCTGGAACTCTATATCGAGCGCGATAACCTGCCCGACGACGAGCTGGAGGACGACGAGTTCTTCTATGCCGATCTCGAGGGCCTCGAAGCGGTGGACGACAAGGGCACGGGCTACGGCACCGTCAGCGGTATCTACGATTTCGGCGCGGGCGACCTTCTCGAACTGAAGGGGCCGGGCAAGCGTCCCGTGCTGATCCCCTTCTCCGAAGCCGCCGTGCTCGAAATCGACCTCGAAGGCGGCAAGATCCTGATCGATCCGCTGGCCGCCGGGCTGATCGACAGTCCCGACGACCTGATCGGCAAGCCACAGAGGCCGGAAAAGCCGCAGGGCAAGACGAAGAAGTGACCATCCTTTGGAAGCGATAGCGCCATGAGTTTCCGCGCGACCATCCTGACGCTCTATCCCGAGATGTTTCCCGGCCATCTCGGCGCGTCGCTTGCCGGCAAGGCCATGGAGCGCGGGCAATGGTCGCTGGATACCGTACAGATCCGCGATTTCGCCACCGACAGGCACCGCACCGTCGACGATACGCCGGCCGGCGGCGGCGCCGGCATGGTGCTGAAGCCGGATGTGCTGGCTCGCGCCATCGACCATGCCTCCGAAAACGACAATCGGCCGCGCCTGCTGATGAGCCCGCGCGGCAAGCCGCTAACGCAGAAGCGCGTGCGCGAACTCGCCGCCGGCGACGGCGTCATCATCGTCTGCGGCCGCTTCGAAGGCGTCGACCAGCGGGTGATCGACGGCCGCGACCTCGAAGAGGTCTCGATCGGCGACTATATCCTGTCGGGCGGCGAGCCGGCGGCGCTGATCCTGCTCGACGCCATCGTCCGCATCCTGCCCGGCGTCATGGGCAACGACCTTTCCGGCCTGCACGAAAGCTTCGAGGGCGGCCTGCTGGAACACCCGCACTATACCCGCCCTCAGGTCTGGGAAGACCGCGAAATCCCCGCCGTCCTCACCTCCGGCAACCACGGCGCCATCGCCAAGTGGCAAAGGCAGGAGGCGGAAAAGCTGACGAAGGAGCGGCGGCCGGATCTGCTGGAGAAGCCCGTTCGAGAATAGCGAGGAAAAAAGGATGGACGAGGCAACGCGAACCATGATCGTTCTGGATACCGGCGCCTCTCGCCTCCAGTTGCGCGCCGGAGCCCTAATCCGCTGCAACGGACATAGTCTCATCCATCGCTCGGTCGCCTCGCCCGCTCGGGAACCTGCTTGAAACGATGCCCGCAGGCATGAGTCATATCGTACATCGAGACTGAGATTATCCCGAGATCAGAACAGGCAGGAGCTGATCTTCGCCAGAGGCGACATTCCAGAGGCTTTCAGGGCTGGAAACCCGTCTTGTCCTTGTCGGTGATGTCCCTGATCGCCCTGCAGGGCACGCCGGCGGCGATCACCCCCGCGGGGATATCTCTCGTCACGACGCTGCCCGAACCGATGACCGCGCCGTCGCCTATGGTCACGCCCTGGTTGATGTGAACGCCGGCGCCAACCCATACCCGATTGCCGATCCTGACGGGCTTTGCATAGCAGCCCCCGGCAGCGCGTTCGGAAGCGTCGATGGCATGGTTGGAGGTGTAGATGCCCACGCGAGGTCCAAACAGGACGTCATCGCCAATCTCGATGCCGCCGCCGTCCAGCATCACGCAGTCGAAATTGGCATAGAAATTATGGCCGATGACGATGTTCCGGCCGAATTCGCAACGGAATGTCGGCTCCAAATGAACGCTCTTGCCAATAGCTCCCAACAGCTTGCGCAGGATGCTTTCCCGTTCGGCCGACGGTTTTCCGAAACTGGCATTGTAATCGTTGGTCAGAAAAACCGCTTCCTCGCGCGCCTTGATCAATTCCGGCGTCAGGTCATTGTACATCCTGCCCGAGCGGATGATTTCGAGCTGATCAGCGAGCGTCATGGCAATCCCTGCGCAATCTCTGGAAATTGCCTGCCTATCAGACCCGCATGAACCACCCATGAACACGTGACCTCTTGCGGGCCGGCCTTTTTCAGATGCTAATGGCGGCATGGACATGTCTCACTACGCGGAGCGACGATGCCTGGCAGAACCGGAAAAAGCTTTCTCGAATTCCACGACCTGCCTTCGGACATCATCCTTTCCCTGCTCGATCGCGCCGGCATCCTGGCCGGCGCCTGGGCCGATCGCCGCATGCCGCAGAGCCTGCGGGGCACGCGGGTTGCGCTGATCGCCGATGATGGCGGCTGGCGGAACACCACGGCGTTCGATCTCGGCATACAGGCGATGGGCGGCATCTGCGTGCAGGCTCCGGTCAGCTTCAACGCCCGCGAGGAGACCGCCGATCTCGCCGGCTATCTCGAAAACTGGTTCGACATTCTGATCGTCCGCACGAAGCTGCTGTCGGCGCTGCGCCAACTCGCGGCAAGCACGCAAACGCCCGTCGTTAATGCCCGCACCAAGGCAAACCATCCCTGCGAAACCCTGGGCGATCTTGCCTATATCAGGAGCCGCAAAGGCCGCGTCGACGGCCTCAGGATCGTCGGCGTCGCGCCGGATGCCAATATCCTGCGCTCATGGGTCGAGGCTTCGCTCGCCCTGCCGGTCAAGGTGACGCAGGTCTATCCGCAACAATGGCACGTCAAGGACCGCGATCTTCTGAACGCGAATTTCAGCACGAGCACCGACCTGGAGGCATTGCTGGAGGCTGACGTGATCGTCACGGATTCATGGCCGGGCGAGGCGCTGCCGGCCGAATTGTCGGACTACCGCATCTCCGGCGCCCTTCTCGACCGATGCCGTCCCGACGCGATCTTCCTGCCCTGTCCGCCGGTGGCCAGGGGCCAGGAGGTCACGGCGGACGCGATGACCCATCCGGTCTGCCAAAGCAAGGCGGCCAAGGCTTTTCTGCTGCACGCGCAGAATGCGCTGCTGGAATGGATTGTCGCGTAAGGTTTTGCTATCGGTTTATCCACCGAAGCCTTTGTCTTGAGCCGGAAACGCCAAAAAGCGGCCTCCAGCGCGGGAAATTCCGCAGCCAAGGGGTGACAAAGCCGCGGCAATAGGGTATGTGCGCGCCCGGCATGGGAAATTTCCCATCAACCACCAAAGAAAAGCAGACGTATCCGCCCCTGCCGTAACAGGCATATATCGCGCGGCGAGACCTTCGGGTCCGACCAAGGATAGATCGTTCGGGCGCTCTGGCTGTTGAAGCAACAACGAGGTTGATACTATGAACATCATTCAGCAGTTGGAAGCCGAACAGGCTGCCAAGATCGAAGCCAAGCGCACCCTTCCCGCGTTTTCCGCCGGCGACACCCTTCGCGTCAACGTGAAGGTCACCGAAGGCAACCGTACCCGCGTTCAGGCCTATGAAGGCGTCTGCATCGCCCGTTCCGGCGGCGGCCTGCAGGAAAACTTCACGGTCCGCAAGATCTCTTACGGCGAAGGCGTCGAGCGCGTATTCCCGGTCTACTCGCCGCTGATCGAAAGCGTCGAAGTCGTTCGCCGCGGCAAGGTCCGCCGCGCCAAGCTCTACTACCTGCGCGACCTGCGCGGCAAGGCTGCCCGTATCGTCGAGAACACCGGCACCCGCGCCCGCAAGCTCAACGATGCCGAGCGTCAGGCTCTCGCCGACGAGAAGGCACGCATCGAAGCCGAGAAGGTTGCAGCCGCCCAGGCTCTCGCAGCCGAGAAGGCAGCAGCCGAAGCCGCGGAAGCAAAGGCAGCCGCCGAAGCCGCTGCTGCAGCAGCAGCCGAGCCGGCGGCAGAATAAGCTTCGCTTTCCATTTATATGGACATCAAAGGCGGCCTTCGGGCCGCCTTTTTGTTACGACCGACTTCAAGCTGGCAAGAAAGCAGGAAATTTCCCGCAATCCTCCCGCTTTGGAGCGGCATTTCTGTTTTTATGATTGTCGCCATGGCAATAGCCTTGCCATCGGCTTTTCAAGTATGACATTTTTCCATCGCGCTATTCTGGGAGATTTCCATGGCATTCCGTCGTTCCTTCCTTCTCGGCCTCACGGCCCTCGTGCTTGCCCCTTTTTCCTCCTTCGCCGCCGATCTGCCTGATCTCAAGGGCAAGACCGTCGTCGTCGTCACCGAGAATGCCTATCCGCCGCTGCAATTCGTCGATCCGAAATCCGGCAAGGCGATCGGCTGGGAATATGACGCGATGAACGAGATCGCCAAGCGGCTGAACTTCAAGGTCGAGTACCAGAACACCAGCTGGGACGCGATGATCCAGGCCGTCTCCGAAGGCCAGTACAACATCGGCATGACCGGCATCACCATCAAGGAAGACCGCAAGCAGAAGGTCGATTTCTCCGACCCCTACATGCGCTCCGAGCAGTTCATGCTGGTGCGCGGCGACGAGAAGCGCTTCACCGACGCCAAGAGCTTTGCCGCTCTCAAGGAAGGCCTGATCGGCGCTCAGCCGGGCACGACGCCCTTCTACACCGCCGTCTACGAAGTGCTTGACGGCAACGAGCAGAACCCGCGCATCAAGACCTTCGAGACCTTCGGCGCCACTGTGCAGGCGTTGAAAACCGGCGACGTCGATCTGGTGCTGACCGACGGCACCGCCGGCAAGGGCTATGTCGATGCCTCCAACGGCGGCCTGAAGCTGATCGGCGGCCCGCTCGGCTCCGAGGATTTCGGCTTCATCTTCACCAAGGGCTCCGATCTCGTCGCCCCGGTCAACGCCGCCATCGCCAGCCTGAAGGCCGACGGCACGCTCGACGCGCTGAACAAGAAGTGGTTCCTCGACTACAAGATGGGCCAGTGAGCCGCATGCAGCCTGAAACCGGAAGTCCGCTCTGATGGCCGGACATGCATCGAGCGGGCCTCACGGCAAGCAGGACTTTCCTTGGTGGCTGGTCGCGCTTGCCGTTCTCGGCCTTGTCGCCTCCATCGCCATCGCCGCCGACGGGCTTTATAGCGATATTTTCAAATTGCTGATCAACGGCATCGGCGTCACGATCTTCGTGACGCTGGTCGCCTTTGCGCTCGCCATGCTGTTTGGCCTCGGTCTCGCCTTGCTCGGCCTGTCGGACTTCCTCGTGCTGCGGCAGATCGCGCGCCTCTACATCGAAATCGTGCGCGGCATTCCGATGCTGGTGCTTTTGGCCTACATTGCCTTCGTCGGCACGCCGGCCTTCGTGGCGATTTACAATCTGGTCGTTTCCCCGCTGATTTCCGCTGGCTGGATGAGCCCGCTTGTGGTGCGCGACGTGCCGTTCATCTGGCGCACCATCTTCGCGCTGACGATCGGCTACTCTTCCTTCATCGCCGAAATCTTCCGCGCCGGCATCCAGGCCGTCGACCAGGGCCAGATCGAGGCGGCGAAGGCGCTCGGCCTCACCCGCTTCCAGCGCTTCCGGCTCGTCGTCTTCCCGCAGGCGATCCGTGTCATCCTGCCGCCGCTGTCCAATGACTTCATCGCCATGGTGAAGGATAGCTCGCTGGTCTCCGTGCTCGGCGTCGCCGATATCTCCCAGCTCGCCAAGCTCTATTACTCCGCCAATTTCCGCTATTTCGAGACGCTGTCGATCCTCGCCTTCATCTACCTGCTGCTGACCGTCGGACTTTCGCTGCTGCTGCGGCAGCTCGAGAGCTTCATGCGCCGGCGGTCCGGCGCCGATCGCTCCGCCTTCCGCCGCCTCGGAGCCGGCCAGCCGCCCGGCGCGCAGGTGTAGCGCCCGCCGCCGGACATCAACCCTTCGTCGCCATTGCCGAAGGTTTTGAAAATTGATATGAGCATGCGCATGATAAAGATCATGAGCAAGGACGGGCGTTATGTCGCCGCTTTCGTGCTGCAGGACCATAAGCGCCTGCCGGCACGTTTCTTTGCGATGATTTCGGGTGCGCTCAACAGCCGACTTCGCTGATCACTCCCGAGGCCGGCGGTCCTGATCCGTCACCCCCTGTTTCGACAATGCCAATTATGGATTTCACAGCCATGAGCGCTCCACGCACACTGTACGACAAAATCTGGGATGACCATCTCGTCGACGCCCAAGACGATGGCACCTGTCTTCTCTACATCGACCGTCACCTCGTTCATGAAGTGACGTCGCCGCAGGCCTTCGAAGGCCTGCGCATGACCGGCCGCAAGGTGCGCGCGCCGGAAAAGACGCTCGCCGTCGTCGACCATAACGTCCCGACCTCGGCGGATCGCCATCTCGGCATCAAGAACGAGGAAAGCCGCATCCAGGTCGAGGCGCTCGCCAAGAACGCCGCCGAATTCGGCGTCGAATACTACTCCGAGAACGACAAACGCCAGGGCGTCGTCCACATCATCGGCCCCGAGCAGGGCTTCACCCTGCCCGGCATGACCATCGTCTGCGGCGACAGCCACACCTCGACCCACGGCGCCTTCGGTTCGCTGGCCCACGGCATCGGCACCTCCGAAGTGGAACATGTTCTGGCGACCCAGACGCTGATCCAGAAGAAGGCGAAGAACATGCTGGTGCAGGTCGACGGCCAGCTGCCGGCCGGCATCACCGCCAAGGACATCATCCTCGCCATCATCGGCGAAATCGGCACCGCCGGCGGCACCGGCTATGTCATCGAATATGCCGGCGAAGCCATCCGCTCGCTGTCGATGGAAGGCCGCATGACCATCTGCAACATGTCGATCGAAGGCGGCGCCCGCGCCGGCCTGATCGCACCGGACGAGATCACCTTCGAATATATCAAGGGCAAGCCGCGCGCGCCGAAGGGCGAAGCGCTGGAACAGGCGATCGCCTACTGGAAGACGCTGAAGTCGGATGAAGGCGCGCATTACGACCGCATCGTCACGCTCGACGCCAGCAACCTGCCGCCGATCGTTTCCTGGGGCTCCTCGCCGGAAGACGTCGTCTCCGTTCAGGGCATCGTGCCGAACCCGGACGAAATTCAGGACGAGACCAAGCGCGCTTCCAAGTGGCGTGCGCTCGACTATATGGGCCTGAAGCCGGGCATGCCGATGACCGAGATCAACATTGACCGCGTCTTCATCGGCTCCTGCACCAACGGCCGCATCGAGGACCTGCGCGCCGTCGCCAAGGTCGTCGAAGGCAAGAAGGTCGCATCCACCGTCAACGCCATGATTGTTCCGGGCTCCGGCCTCGTGAAGGAACAGGCGGAAGCCGAAGGCCTCGACAAGATCTTCAAGGCCGCCGGTTTCGACTGGCGTGAGCCTGGTTGTTCCATGTGCCTCGCCATGAACGACGACCGCCTGAAGCCGGGCGAACGCTGCGCCTCCACCTCGAACCGCAACTTCGAAGGCCGCCAGGGCTTCAAGGGCCGCACCCATCTGGTCTCGCCCGCCATGGCCGGCGCCGCCGCGATCGCCGGCCACTTCGTCGACATCCGCGACTGGAACTGATCGGCTTGAACGCATGAATGACAAAGGGCGGCTCCGAGGCCGCCCTTTTTGTTTGTAAGTAGGACGATGGCATAGGAAATGACGTTGCCGCCTGGAAAACCCTTCTCCCCTCGGGGGTCCGAAGGACGGGTTGAGACCCGTGGCTCAACCCCGGTCAGGTGCCCCCTTCGACAAGCTCAGGAGGCGGATGAGGGGGCGAGGAGTGGAACGACGAGCACCTTGAGCGTCAGCGAAAGATCACTTTCTCGTGGGGAGAGCCCCCTCATCCGCCTGTCGGCACCTTCTCCCCGAGGGGAGAAGGAATTTGCGATGACGGAGCCTGCTGCACCCACTGGCTGAGCCAGACGCTGCCGAGCACGATAACCATGCCGAAGATCTGTATCGGGCTCAGCTGCTGACCGAGCACCGCCCAACCCAGGATCACCGCGGTCATCGGGCTCAAGAAGCCGAGCGGCGAGATGACCGCGGGCTCCAGGCGCGACAGGCCGCGAAACCAGAGAATATAGGTGAGCGCCGCGCCGATCAGCCCGAGATAGGCAAAGCCGAGAAGATTGGCGCCGGTCAAAGCGGGAAGCGGCGGCTCCAGCAGCAGCGCGACGGGCAACAGCAGCAAGCCGCCGGCCGTCAATTGCCATGCGGTAAAGGCAAGCGGCGAGACGGGCGGCCGCCAGCGGCGGCTGAGCACGACACCGGCCGCCATCGAGAAAGCCCCGCCGATGCCGGCCGCGACGCCGACCGGATCGAGCCCTGCCTGCGGCGTCAGAATGAGAAGCGCGACGCCGGCAATGCCGGCGATCGCCGCGACAATGGAAAGGCCACGGATCGGTGAGCCCAGCAGGAAACGCGCCAGCACGATGACGATCAGCGGCTGGATCGCGCCGACGGTCGCCGCCACCCCGCCCGGTAGCCGATAGGCCGAGATGAACAGCAGCCACCAGAAGACCGAGAAATTCAGTGCGCCGAGCACAAGCGACTTCAGCCACCAGATGCCATGCGGCAGCCGCCTGACGATGGCGAGCAGCAGCAGCCCGGCGGGCAAGGCGCGCAGCATCGCGACCGTCAGCGGATAGCCGGCCGGCAGCAGCTCGGTCGTCACCAGATAGGTGCTGCCCCAGATCGCCGGCGCGATAGCGGTCACCAACAGATCGAAATTGCGATTCATGGTCATGGTCTCGAATTTATCTTGACCTCAAGATAATATGAAATGTCTTGACGTCAAGATAATTCCATGGCGATGTCTCGGCATGGATCGCATCGACAAGATTCTCGCCCAGTGGAACCGGGAGCGCCCCGACCTAGACACCTCCCCGATGGGGCTGATCGGCCGGATCAGGAACCTCGCTCTCCATCTCAGCCGCGAGATGGACAAGACCTTCGCACGTTTCGGATTGAACAACGCCACCTTCGACGTGCTGGCGACCCTGCGCCGCTCCGGACCGCCCTATGCCCTCTCCCCCAGCGATCTGCTGGCCACGATGATGGTGACATCGGGCACCATGACCAACCGCATCGACCAACTGGAAAAATCCGGCATGGTCGCCCGCAGCACCAATCCCGAGGATGGCCGCAGCTTCCTGGTATCGCTGACGGATAAAGGCTACGCGCTGATCGACGCCGCCGTCACCGCCCATGTCGAGACGCAGACGCAACTGGTATCGGCACTCACGCAAGAGGACCGGGCTATGCTGGATGGGCTGCTTGGAAAATATCTGACCGGCTTCGAGACCGATGCACCGAAAAAAAATTCAGCCGTCGACATCTCCGGTGGGTAGTTCAGGCACGGAGCTGCGAACGGGCCTTGGCCCCTTCGTAATCCGCTTCACCATCGCCAAAAGATGTGCGGAAAGGCGGATGAAAACGAAGTTCACGAGCGCAACCCATCTTGTGTCGAAGATCAGCATGGGGAGGGCGGCGGCGAAACTCGCCAGCAGCGTGATTGCTCCCGCGACCGCGACGGAAACCGTGTATGATTCCGTCCATCCATACACAGCCTTGAAGCCGTAGGACGAAACCGAAGCGATCACCAGAAAATGAACCAGATACAAGGGAAAGGAAAAACGCCCCAATAGCCGGCCGAACGTGCCGGATAGGCATTGCGCCAATCCCGGGAAATAGATCAGGCAAGCGATCAGCCCCAGCGATCCGACTATCTGCCAATGCTGCTCGACGGAGCCGAGCAGAACAGCCGAACACGAAGCGATGGCCATGCCGATCCAGGCATTGGATGACGATCTCGGCCCGGTTGAAGCGAAAATAAGCGCCAGATAGGTGCCAGCCACGAACGGCAGCAGATCATTGTAGAGCTTCCAGACGAGAAATGCCGACCCGATCGCGAGGATATGACGCATGACGGGCGATCGGCGCATGGCCAGCCCGCACAAAAGAAAGACGAGTAGACTGCCGTAATATTCCAGCGGCATCGTCCAGAGATTCGAATTGTACCAAAAGTGATCGGGCAATAGGAAGACGAGCACGAACTGCTCGAACATCGACGCTATCGTCGGCTCGAATCCTCGCGGAAAATGGGCATTTCCAAACGTCCGGAGCCATTCCGAACCGGTTATCGCCGCCGCTTGCTCATTGTAATTCCAATGGAGGAGAAGGACCACGAAGCCGCCGACGATCGAAATAGCCGCCGGCCCCATCAATCGCGGCAGACGCTTGATTGCCGATAGCAGCAAGGCGCCATGATCGGGCCGTTGATAGAATTTCAACGTCAAAACGAAGCCGGAAAGCACGAAAAAGAAGATTACGGCGGATTCGCCGCGCATGATCCAGGCGATGGGTGTCCCCGCCAATCCCCTGGGATAGGCGTCCTTGACCGACGGAAGGAATGCCAGACAGAAATGATGGAAAAGCACGATCAGGGACGCGATGCCGCGCATCGCTTCCAGAGATATGATCTTCTGCGACGCCGCAGCACTGGCGGAAATCGCATCGTTCCCGATGCGCATGGTGCAAAAGCCTCAATTCTGAATGGTGAATTTGCACACTCAACAGAGCATAAACAAGTTAACGTTGCATACTCAATCGCAATACTACCGATCAGGCAAAAGGTAAACACCGGACGCTTCTCGGAAACTAGAAATGGCGAAGGGCCTGGAGCGCAAACGCCAGGCCCCTCGGATGAGATGAAAACGAGCCTATCGCCCGCTCAGAACGTCGCCGTCAGCGGGTCGGGGCCGATGCGGCCGCCAGCCGAATCGAGCTTGGCGATCTCGGCCAGATCCTCGGCATCGAGCGTGAAGTCGAAAACCTTGAAATTCTCCTCGATGCGGCTCGGGGTCACCGATTTCGGGATGACGATCAGGCCATTGTCGATGTGCCAGCGGATGATCACCTGCGCCGGCGTACGGCCATGCTTGGCGGCGACCTTGCCGATCACGGCATTGCCGAGCAGCTTGCCCTGGCCGAGCGGGCTCCAGGACTCAGTCTTGATGCCGAGCTTGTCGTGCACCTCGCGCAGCGCCTTCTGCTGGAAGGTCGGATGCAGCTCGATCTGGTTCAGCACCGGCGTCACGCCGGTTTCGCCGATGATGCGGTCGAGATGCTCCTTGGCGAAGTTGGACACGCCAATCGAGTGGGCGCGACCCTCTTCCTTGAGGCGCAGGAACGCCTTCCAGGTATCGACATAGCGGCCGCGGCGCGGCGCCGGCCAATGGATGAGATAGAGGTCGACATAGTCAGTGCCGAGCCGCTTCAGGCTGGCGTCGAAGGCCTTCAGGGTCGAATCGAAGCCCTGGGCTTCGTTCCAGAGCTTGGTGGTGAGGAAGATATCCTTGCGGGCGACGCCCGACTGACGGATGCCTTCGCCGACACCGTCTTCATTCTCATAGATGGCGGCGGTATCGACATGGCGATAGCCGGCCTTCAATGCCGCGCTGACGGCGAGCGGCGCTACGTTTTCCGGCGTCTGCCAGACGCCGAGGCCGACCTGCGGAATGGAACGGCCGTCGTTGAAAGTGATTGTCGGTTGAGTGGTCACGATAGTCTCCAAATGACTGGAAAGTGGATGGAGTAAAGGCGTGAATTGAACCCGGACGGAGGTCCCGGCTTTCCCCGCGCATGGCAGCCGCCGCGCCGGTCGAAATCTATATAGGTCGGTTGCGCGCGATTATCACCCCGGCAGATCGATCAGAGAACGCGAACGGTCATCCCTTTCCTGAGGACCGGAAGGATCCGCCGCATGTCCGCGAGGCTGACGGCGACGCAGCCGGCGGTCGGCTGATAACCGGGCTTGATCAGATGGAAGAAGATGGCCGAGCCACGATGACGCCGGCGCGAGCTTATGTTCCAGTCGAGCACGAGGCAAACGTCGTAAAGGCCGTCGGATCGGCGCATCTCCTCGTGGCTCGGCTTGAACGGCGCCCTGACGAGCCGGTTGTAATTGGCATTCTCCGGCTGGTCGCACCACAACATCTCCTTGCGGATGCGCCGCATCGGCAGAGGGGTGCGCAGGAGGCGGACATGGTCGCCGCGCGTGAAGCCGTAAAGTAGCGTCATGGCGGCAATCGGCGTCGCTCCATCCCCCTCGCGCTTCCGCGCGCTGCGCCCGGATCGCCCGATCGCCGCCGGCACCGTCAGCGGCCCGATCCGCACCAGCGCCCGCGTCAACCTGCCCGGCGCCGGACGCACGACGATTGTGGAAGCGGCCCGCCTACCGCCTACCCTTGTCTTTTCCATTTTCCTCACATGTTTTTGCTTTGCGTGTGATTTCATTTGAAATCATAGCAGTTTCAATTGGACGACCAAGCCTGAGCCGCCTCGCGACTTGCTAAAAACGCAATTTGGCGTAGGACTTAGGGGGCAATAGAACAAGGACCGGAACGGCATGACCGCACGCACCATTCTGCTGGTGGATGATGATAACGACCTGCGCGAAATGCTGGTCGAGCAATTGTCGCTTTACGAGGAATTCACGGTTCTGCAGGAAGTGAACGCCGGCAAGGGCGTGCAGACCGCGCGCGCTACGCCCGTGGACCTGCTGATCATGGATGTCGGCCTGCCCGACATGGATGGCCGCGAAGCCGTGAAGCTCTTGCGCAAGAACGGTTTCAAGCCGCCGATCATCATGCTCACCGGCCATGACACCGATTCCGATACCATCCTTGGCCTCGAAGCCGGCGCCAACGACTACGTCACCAAGCCGTTCCGCTTTGCCGTGCTGCTCGCCCGCATCCGCGCGCAGCTGCGCCAGCACGAGCAGAGCGAGGACGCGACCTTCACCGTCGGCCGCTATCTCTTCAAGCCGAGCCAGAAGCTCCTGACCACCGAAGACGGCCAGAAGATCCGCCTGACGGAGAAGGAAGCGGCGATCATCCGCTATCTCTATCGCGCCGACCAGAAGGTCGTCACCCGCGATATCCTGCTCGAAGAGGTCTGGGGTTACAATTCCGGCGTCACCACCCATACGCTTGAAACCCATGTCTACCGCCTGCGCCAGAAGATCGAGCGCGATCCTTCCAATGCCGAGATCCTGGTAACGGAAAACGGCGGCTACAAGATCATTCCGTAGGCGATCGACATGGCGCTCAACGACGATATCCGCCTGCTGTCGCAACTGCCGCTGTTCCACGGCATGGGCGAAGAGCCGTTGCGGCTGATCGCCTTCGGCGCCGACCGTCGCCATGTCGCACCGGGCCAGACCCTGTTCCGGGAAAAATCGCCGGCCGAATGCGCCTACGTCATCGCTCACGGCAGCTTCGAACTCAGCACCGTCGATGCCGCCGGGCACTCGAATGTCGAGGCCACGGTGCAGGCCGGCACCATGCTGTCCGAGCTGGCGCTGGTAACGCTGGTGGAGCGTAAATATACCGCCGTGGCGCTGGAAGAGTCCGATGTCATGCGCATCACGCGGGCGCTGTTCCACCGGCTGATCGAGGAATATCCCGATGCCGGTCTGCTGATCCAGAATCGCATTCGCGAGAATTTTGCAGCGCTCGCCCGACAGGCAGCGGCACTGCTTGGGCGTTTCTCCTGAGCATCCGCCTTGGTGACCCCGAGGGTCGGCCCAACGGTTCCCCAGGCTGGCGCCAGCTCTTGAAATGACCCGAATGGCTCAGAGATTGAAATACGCGACCACCGGCACATGGTCGGACGGGCGATCCCAGCCGCGTGCGGCCTTCAGGATATCGATACGCTGCAAGAGCGGACCGAGATCGGAGGACGACCAGATGTGGTCGAGGCGGCGGCCGCGATCAGCCGCTTCCCAATCCTTGGCGCGATAGCTCCACCACGTATAGAGCTTCTCGTTCTCCGGCACATGCTGGCGCATCAGGTCGAGCCAGGCACCGCGCTTCATGACCTCGAGCAGCCCCTCGGTCTCGACCGGCGTATGGCTGACGATCTTCAAGAGCTGCTTGTGCGACCAGACGTCATGCTCCAGCGGCGCGATGTTGAGATCGCCGACGAGGATGGCGGAGGTGTTCTGCTCGGCATTGGCATGCAGATGCTTCATCTCCTCGATGAAATCGAGCTTGTGGCCGAACTTCGGATTGATCGCCCGGTCCGGCTCGTCGCCGCCGGCCGGCACGTAGAAATTATGCAGCCGGATGCGCCGGCCGCCGCGCTCGAAGATCGCCGAGATATGCCGGCTGTCACCGACATTGCAGTAATCCTGCCGGTGATCCTCGGTCAGGGGAAAGCGCGAGGCGATGGCGACGCCGTGATAGCCCTTCTGGCCATGGATGATGATATGCTCGTAGCCGAGCGCCCTCAGCGGCGCATGCGGAAAGAGTTCGTTCGGAACCTTGGTCTCCTGCAGGCAGAGGATGTCGGGCCTGGCCTGCATCACGAATTGCTCGACGATCGGCATGCGCAGCCGCACCGAGTTGATGTTCCAAGTCGCGATCGAAAAACCCATGCGCCGAGCCCTTATCCTCTAATTCGGATAAGGCTTTAGACCGGCTTCGAGCGAAAGGGAAGGATCATTCGACGCTTCCCCCGCCGCAAAGAATGGAGACGACGATCAGCGCGTATAGTCGATACGGAAGACGCTGTCGTCGAAGGCGACATTGGTCTTTACATTGTTGATGATGACATCCGTGGTCTTTCCTTGCGGATCGATCACCGTCCACTGGCGCAGGTCGTAGCTCTTGGAATCGAAGATCATCGTGATCGTGGAATCGCCGAAGACGGTGCGGTTGCCGAGCGTGATCCTGGTCAGATCCGGCTGCGAATCCACCTCGCGCACCATATCGGCCGACAGATCGATCTTGTTGGCGAGCAGCAGGCTCAGCGGCGTCTTCGACAGCTGATACATGTTCTTCGTCCGCGTCTGGTCGTTGATGACCTGGACGTTGTTGCCATCGCAGATGACGCGCATGCGGGACGGCGGATCGTAGTTGAAGCGCATCTTGCCCGGACGCTGGATGAAGAAGGCGCCGCTCATCTGGTCGCCGCGCGGCCCGATCTGCAGGAAACCTCCCTTCATCGTCTTAATGGACGAGAAATGGTCGGCGATGGCCTGGGCGATGTCGGGGTTGAGCGTGGCTGCAGTTGCCTGTGCTTGGGCCTGAGCCTGCGCAAAGGCCGAAACCGGCAGGGCGCCAGCCGCACCGACCGCGACCACGGCGCCGAGGAAATGCCGGCGGCTCAGGGAAAGTCGGCTGGACGGCTGCGCATCGAACTTTGTCATCGAATTCTCCTTCATGCTTTGTCCATGGCGCGCAAAATCGGCGTCTTCATGGCGCAACGGCCCATGTCCGGTTGTGGGCCGCGATCAAATGTCCCTGAGCATAGCCGGGATAGACGAGGCGAAAAGGGCCTGTGACCTCAGCGGTCCAGAATATCCGCCTTGGTGGGAACGAGAATCTCGCGTTTGCCGGCATGGTTGGCCGGGCCGATCACGCCCTCCTCTTCCATGCGCTCGATCAGCGAGGCGGCACGGTTGTAGCCGATGCCGAGACGGCGCTGGATGTAGGAGGTCGAGGCCTTGCCGTCGCTCAGAACGACAGCAACCGCCTGATCGTAGGGGTCTTCCGAATCGGCAAGATTGGCTGTGCCCGCCGGGCCATGACCGTCGTCATCCTCGTCATCGTCGGCAGTGATCGCGTCGAGATATTGCGGTGCGCCCTGCGTCTTCAGATAGGAGACGATGTCCTCCACCTCGCCGTCGGAGACGAACGGACCGTGGACGCGCTGGATGCGCCCGCCGCCGGCCATGTAGAGCATGTCGCCCATGCCGAGCAGCTGTTCGGCGCCCTGCTCGCCGAGGATGGTGCGGCTGTCGATTTTCGACGTCACCTGGAAGGAGATACGCGTCGGGAAATTCGCCTTGATCGTGCCGGTGATGACGTCGACCGACGGACGCTGGGTCGCCATGATCACATGGATGCCGGCGGCGCGCGCCATCTGCGCCAGGCGCTGCACCGCGCCTTCGATATCCTTGCCGGCCACCATCATCAGGTCGGCCATTTCGTCGATGATGACGACGATATATGGCATCGGCTTCAGGTCGAACTCTTCCGTCTCGTAGATCGCCTCGCCGGTCTGGCGGTCGAAACCGGTCTGGACGGTGCGGCTGATCGCTTCCCCCTTGGCGACGGCCTGCTCGACGCGGGTGTTGAAGCCATCGATGTTGCGCACGCCGATCTTCGACATCTTCTTGTAGCGCTCTTCCATCTCGCGCACGGTCCATTTCAGCGCGACGACGGCCTTCTTCGGATCGGTGACAACAGGAGAGAGCAGATGCGGGATGCCGTCATAGACGGAAAGTTCCAGCATCTTTGGGTCGATCATGATCAGCCGGCACTGCTCCGGCGTCATCCGGTAGAGCAGCGACAGGATCATCGTGTTGATGGCAACCGATTTACCGGAACCAGTAGTACCGGCGACCAGCAGATGCGGCATCTTGGCAAGATCGGCGATGACAGGCTCGCCGCCGATCGTCTTGCCGAGCGCCATGGCGAGCTTGGCCTTGGAGCTTTCGAAATCGCGGCTGGCGACGAGCTCGCGCAGATAGACGGTTTCGCGCGTCGAATTCGGCAGTTCGATGCCGATGGCATTGCGGCCGGGAACGACGGCGACGCGGGCAGCGATCGCGCTCATCGAGCGGGCGATATCATCGGCGAGGCCGATAACGCGCGAGGATTTGATTCCGGGCGCCGGCTCCAGCTCATATAGCGTCACCACCGGACCGGGACGGACATGGATGATTTCGCCCTTGACGCCGAAATCCTCCAGCACGCCTTCGAGCATGCGGGCATTCTGTTCCAGCGCGTCCGAAGACAGCGTTGCGTCGCGCACGATCGCCTTCGGCTCGGCGAGCAGGTGTACGGCCGGGAGTTGGAAGCCGTAGGAACGGATGAAGGATGTCTGCGCCTCGCGTTCGGCGCGGGCGCCCGGCTTCGGCCGCGGCGCGGCGGGAACGACGCGCGGGCCGGCCATTCCGGCAGGCGTTTTCGGCGACGCGGCGCTGATCGGCCATTCATCGTCCTCATCGTCAGGCAGGATGCCGGCCGGACGCGGCGGCTCGCGCTCGTAGGAGAGATCGTCGTCCTCATCCTCGTCGTCACCCATGCTGATCGACGGCGGGGATACCACGCGGCGCGGCGCGGCGCCGTCGAGGGACGGCTCGACCCGCTCGCCGCGGACGACCGGCGCCTTGGCGCGTACCGGCTCGTTCAGCGTGCCGAATTCGTCATCGTTGAAATCGTAGGGCGCGTCGAAGGCGTGGTCGCGGCGCTTGCGCGGACCCATGCCGAACAGACGGCGCGCGCGGGCCTGCGCATTGTACCAGATATGCATAACCGCACCGAAGGCCAGGAAATTGCCAAGGAAGCCGCCGCGGTCGTCATCCTCCTCATCGTCGCCGACGCTGCGGGCGCGGCTGCGCGTATCCTCGTATTCGTCCTCATCCTCCTCGTCTTCCGGAAGGCTGCGGCCGACCAGACCGGCGGCGAACAGCATCAGCCAGGCGGCCGGGACCGCCAGGATAGAGCCGAGCACGGTCGCGAAGACGCCGCTCGGATAGGTGCCGATGAAGAGGGCGGGAAAGCGTAGGAGGATATCGCCGATGACGCCGCCGATACCGTTGGGGATCGGCCAGGTCGGCGGCGCGGGGAAGCAGGCGATCGAACCGGCGGCAACGATGGAACCGCCCGCCCAGGCGCCGAGACGTGCCGGCACGCGATGCAGCCGGCGGTTTGAAATCAGCGCGAGGGCCCAGGCGACGACCGGCAGCAGCGCGACCACCGAGGCAAGGCCGAGCGCCTGCATCATGATGTCGGCAAAGGCGGCGCCCGCATAGCCCAATATGTTCGTCGGGGCGTTGCCCGTGGCATAGGAATAGCTGGGATCCATGACATTCCAGGTCGCCAGTGCGGCGACCGCGAGCGCCAGCAGCAACAGCAGCGCGACGCCGCCGAGGCCCCTCACCTGTCGCCAAACCACGCCCGAAAGCGAAAGACGACCGGAGGGACCGCCCAACGCCGCCGAATTGCTTCTGCCCATATTATCCAGCCCGTTCGTTGTCGAAAGCACGCGCGAATCGGCCTCATGCCCACTCACGGAGTGCGTCAGCTCCAGCTAATCAGAGGAGGGTTAATGTCATGTTAACCATGCCGTCGGCGCCGGGCCTATCGACGAATTTAGGGCCGCAGACCTCGGTCACGGCAATAAAAAAGGCCCGAACCAAGGTTCGGGCCAAGAGCGGCTTATTTTTGTTGAAACAGGCCGCGACGGGATGTTCAGCGGCGCCGGGACGCTGTCCGGGCGCCGCAAGCTCGATATTAGGAGTTGTGGTAAGCGGCTTCGCCGTGAGACGCGAGGTCGAGGCCTTCGCGCTCGGCTTCCGGTGCCACACGCAAGCCGATGATGATGTCGACGACCTTGTAGAGGATGGCGGAGCCGATGCCGCACCACAGGATCGTGGTGATGACGGCGGTGAGCTGAACCGTGAGCTGGCTGCTCATGGTGACGCCTTCCGCATAGCCGACGCCGCCGAGCGATGCGCTGGCGAAAACGCCGGTCGCCAGAGCGCCGAAGATGCCGCCGATGCAATGGACGCCGAAGACGTCTGCCGTATCGTCATAGCCGAACTTGTTCTTCACGACCGAGACGAAGAAGTAGCACAGCGGCGAGACGATCAGACCCATGACGATCGCGCCCATCGGGCCGGCGATACCGGCGGCAGGCGTGATGGCGACGAGGCCGGCGACCATGCCCGAAGCGCCGCCGAGCATGGAGGCCTTGCCGCGGGTGAAGGTTTCGACCAGCGACCAGGAGATGATGGCGGCCGCGGTTGCGATGAAGGTGTTGACGGTTGCGAGCATCGCGCCGCCCGAAGCTTCGAGGTTCGAACCGGCATTGAAGCCGAACCAGCCGACCCAGAGCATCGAGGCGCCGACCATGGTCAGCGTCATGGAATGCGGAGCCATCATGTCCTTGCCGAAGCCGACGCGCTTGCCGACGAGGATGGCGCCGACAATGCCCGCGATACCGGCATTGATGTGAACGACGGTGCCGCCTGCGAAGTCAAGCGCGCCCATCTTGAAGAGGAAGCCGTTCGAATCCCAGACCATGTGCGCGATCGGGAAATAGACGAAGGTCGCCCACAGCGCGCAGAACAGGACGGCAGCACCGAACTTGATGCGCTCGGCAAACGCGCCGATGATCAGAGCCGGCGTGATGGCCGCGAAGGTCATCTGGAACAGCATGAAGATGAATTCCGGAATGACGACGCCCTTGGAGAAGGTTGCCGCCGTCGTCGCCGTGGTGACGCCGGCGAGGAACATCTTGGCCGTGCCGCCCCAATAGGGGCTGGTGCCGCCGCCGAAGGCGAAGGAATAGCCGTAGAGCACCCAGAGGAGCATGACGACCGCACCGATCATGGTGCACTGCATCAGCACCGAAAGCATGTTCTTCGAGCGCACGAGGCCGCCGTAGAAGAGGGCAAGACCCGGCACCAGCATGAAGAGGACGAGAATGGTGGAGATGAACATGAAGGCGGTATCGCCCTTGTTCGGAACCGGTTCGGCGGCTGCGGTGGCATCCTGCGCGAAGGCGATCGCCGGCGCGAGCATGGCCGCAGAAAGCGTACCCACCCGTGCCAGAGTGGAGGAAAGCTTGGAAAACGTCATTGCAAATAACTCCCTGATCAGCCGTGTCTTACAGCGCTTCTGAATCGGTTTCGCCCGTACGGATGCGCACGGCATGGTCAATGGAAAAGACGAAGATCTTGCCATCGCCGATCTGGCCGGTCTTGGCGGCGGATGCGATGGCCTCGACGGCCTTGTCGACGATTTCGGTGGCGACAGCGACTTCGATCTTCAGCTTCGGCAGGAAGCTTACGGCATATTCCGTGCCACGATAGATTTCGGTGTGCCCCTTCTGGCGCCCGTAACCCTTCACTTCGGTCACAGTCAGGCCCTGGATGCCGACAGCCGTGAGGGCCTCACGGACCTCATCGAGCTTGAACGGCTTGATAATGGCCATCACAATTTTCATCTGGTTTCCCATCCTTTGTTTACCCTCGGCGCGGAGCCGACTCTCCTTGCCGCTGACGAATGTTTCAGCAGCGACTGCCGGTATACATTCAAAGGACGTGCCAGATTCGTGACACATTTATAACTTATTGAAATTTAACGATTTTACCAAAAACACCTAATAAAGCGGCAGTTCGCGGCGCAGTCACCGCATAAATATAGTGCAAATTTAAAAAAATGCACTTTATTTAATCATTTGCCTTTTTACGAATCAAACCCTCCTGCGCCACCGACGCAATCAGGACACCGGAACGCGTAAAAAGACTGCCGCGAGTGAAGCCGCGCGCGCCCGAGGCGCTTGGGCTGTCCTGGGTATAGAGCAACCAGTCGTCGAGCTTGCACGGGCGATGAAACCACATAGCATGGTCGAGGCTCGCGACTTGCAGGCGCGGATCGAAGACCGACGTTCCATGCACATGCAATGCCGCATCGAGCAAGGTCATGTCCGAGAGATAGGCAAGCACCGCGTTCTGATAGAGCCGGTCGTCCGGCACCGGCCCGGTCAGGCGCACCCATATATCCTGCCGCTGGCTGGGCCGCGAACGGGAGAAATAGTCCTCGATGGAGACGGGCCGGATTTCGATCGCCCGCTTGCGCTCCCAATAGCGGCGCACGCTCTCGGGCGCATTGGCGATAAAGCGCTCCTTGATCTGCTGCTCGTCCATCAGTTCTTCCGGCATCGGCACGCTGGGCATCTCGCTCTGATGTTCGAAACCGGGCTCGTCGACCTGGAAGGAGGCGGTCAATGCGAAGATCGCCTTGCCATGCTGGATCGCCAGCACGCGCCGCGTGTTGAAGCTGGAGCCGTCCCGCAGCCGGTCGACCTGATAGAGGATCGGGACGGAGGGATCGCCCGGCAGCATGAAATAGGCGTGCAGGGAATGGGCGAACCGATCCTCGGCCACCGTCCGCTGTGCCGCCATCAGCGCCTGGCCGATGACCTGCCCGCCGAAGACGCGCTGCCAGCCGACCTGCGGACTATTGCCGCGAAACAGGTTCATCTCGATCGTTTCCAGATTGAGCGTCGCGAGCACGACTTCCATGGCGGTCTGCTTCTCGTTCTCTCGCGACATTTTGAATGAACTCCGACGGTAGGAACCATGAATGGGATGTTCTATATAGAACAGGAAGTGACAGTAGGACACAGGGAAGCGCTATGTTGGACATGCTGGTAGTGGGTGGCGGTTATGTGGGTCTGGCCGCCGCGGTCGCCGTCAAGCAGGCGGCCCCGCATCTCCAGGTCATGGTCGTCGAAGCCGCCCCGGTGACCGCCTGGAAGAAGGATACACGGGCCTCCGCGATCATCGCCGCCGCCTCCAAGATGCTGGAGGTCTTCGGTGTCTGGGACGAGATCAAGCCGGAGGCCGAGCCGATCACCCGCATGATCGTCACTGATTCGCGCACCAGCGATCCCGTCCGCCCGGTCTTCCTGACCTTCGACGGCGAAGTGGCCGAAGGCCAGCCCTTCGCCCATATGGTACCGAATGTGGCCATGGTCGGTGCCTTGCGCGGCGCCTGCAAGCGCCTGGGCATCACGATCCGCCACGGCGTCAGCGCCACCGACTTCAAGACGGAAGACGCAAGCGTCACGCTGACGCTCTCCGACGGCAGCGTGCTGGAAACGCGGCTGCTGGTCGCCTGCGACGGCGTGCGCTCGAAGCTGCGCGACATGGCCGGCATCAAGACCGTGAACTGGGATTATGGCCAGTCCGGTATCGTCGTGACCGTCGAGCACGAGCGCCCGCACGAGGGCTGCGCCGAGGAACATTTCCTGCCCTCCGGCCCCTTCGCCATCCTGCCGCTGAAGAACAACCGCTCCTCGCTCGTCTGGACCGAGCGCACCCCCGACGCCGACCGGCTGGTGGCGGCCGACGAGCTGGTGTTCGAGGAGGAACTGGAGCGCCGTTTCGGCCACAAGCTCGGGGCCTTGCGCGCGCTCGGCGATCGCCGCGCCTTCCCGCTCGGCCTGACGCTTGCCCGCGCCTTCGTCGCGCCGCGCTTCGCGCTCGCCGGCGATGCCGCCCACGGCATTCATCCGATCTCGGGCCAGGGCCTCAATCTCGGCTTCAAGGACGTCGCGGCGCTGGCCGAAACCATTGTTGAAGCCGACCGGCTCGGCCTCGATATCGGCTCGATCAATATTCTCGAGCGCTACCAGACCTGGCGCCGCTTCGACACCTTCCGCATGGGGGTGACCACCGATGTGCTGAACCGGCTGTTTTCCAACGACATCGCGCCGGTCCGCGTCGCCCGCGACTTCGGCCTCGGCCTCGTCGACCGGCTGCCGAAACTGAAATCCTTCTTCATCGGCCAGGCCGCCGGCACGGCCGCCAGGGACAATCCGCGGCTACTGGCGGGCGAGGCGATCTGAGTTCGCCCAGCCTCCCGGAAATGGCGCTCAATCCTCGATGCGGCGCGCTTCCGAGATCAGCATGATCGGAATGCCGTCACGGATCGGATAGGCGAGCCGCGCCTTTTCCGACACCAGCTCGTTCTTCTCCCGATCGTAGCTCAACCGCCCCTTGGTGAGGGGGCAGACGAGCAGGTCGAGCAGCTTCGGGTCCACCTTGCTGACGGTCACGTCCATTCGGCCCCTCCTACTGCAGCACGGAATCAGTGTCGCCGAAGCGGGCGAGCACGATCTCGATGATGGCGATGAAGGTTTCCGCCCTGGTCTTCAGATCGGGCGCCTCCAGCAGCGCCTGCTTCTCGGCGGGCTCGAAGGGCGCCATCATCGCCAGCGAATTCACCAGCGTCATGTTGCTGGCGCGCTCGACGCTGTCCCAGTCCGCCTCCAGCTTGTTGGCATCCAGATAGGCCCGGAAGGCCGACAGCAGCGCGGAACGGTCGACGCTCTCCTCCTCGTCGCGCGACTTCAGATCGGAAAAGAACGGCGCGATGCGGAAGCTGCGATAGGGCTGATGGCCGGTGATCTCCTCCATCAGCCGGAAGCGGCAAATGCCGGTGAGCGCGGTGATGTAGCGGCCGTCGCCGGTCTCGGTGAAGGAGGTGATGCGTCCGAGGCAGCCGACACGCACCAGATTGGGCGTCTCGGGCGATTCGCCGAGCGCCGGCTGCACCATGCCGACCAGCCGGTTGCCGGCGATGGCGGCGTCGAACATCGAGAGATAGCGCGGCTCGAAAATATTCAGCGGCAATTGTCCGGTGGGCAGCAGCAAGGCGCCCGACAAAGGAAAAACGGCCACCGTTTCAGGCAGATCGCCCGGCTTCAGATATCTGGCATTGCCCACTTGCATGTTTCCCGTCCCGCTACATCACTGTGCCGCGCATCCCATGGAATGCGCAGGAACGATACTCGGCGACCATGGTTCCGTCACAGACCGCGCCAAAGGACAGTGTGGTCCCATCATTCTAAAATACAAGGGCATTCCTGGCAAAAGGCCAGCGCTGCCGGCTTGCATTCGATCGGGGCACCCGCGAGACGCCGGTGGATGGAAAATCCACCGGCTCCTGCGCTGGCCGGACCTTAGAGCATGTCCGCTTTTCTTCGAATCGCGAAAACGCTCTATCCCTTTGTTTCTACACAATTCCGGACGGAAAACCGCTATGCGTTTCCCGGAATTGCCCTAGGAAAACAGGATCGAGGACAGCTTGCGCCGCGCGGCGATCGTCGCCGGATCCTTGGGGCCCCAGACTTCGAAGAACTCCAAGAGTTGACGGCGCGCGCCGTCGTCGTCGAAGGCGCGGTCGCGGCGCATGATCGTCAGCAGATGCTCGGCCGCCTCGTTGCGCTTGCCCTCGACATTGCGGATCTTGGCAAGCTTGACCCGCTGCTCGTGATTGTCGGGATTGCCGGCCAGTTCCTGCTCGATGGCAACGGGATCGCCGAGCTTGCGCGCCTCCTCGATCTGGTCGAGTTTCTTCACCACGGCCTGGATGCCGGCATCGTTGGCGAGCGTCTCCGGCAGATCGGTCAGCGCCTCGCGCGCCCGCTGGCTCTGGCCGGCAGCGATCATGCATTCGGCCATGCCGGCAAGCGCCTTGGCATTTTCCGGGTCGGCCTGCAGCACCGCGCCGAACAATTCGGCGGCGCCATTGACGTCGCCGCCCGCGAGAAGACCGTTCGCCTCCTCCAGCACCGCCGCGATCTCGGCCGCCGGATCACCCGCGCCGCCGGCCGGACCGCCGAGACGATCGATGAACTGGCGAACCTGGCTTTCCGGCACCGCGCCCATGAAACCGTCGGCCGGGCGGCCGTCGACGAAGGCGATGACCGCCGGGATCGACTGGATGCCGAGCTGGCCGGCAACCGAGGGATGGTCGTCGATGTTCATCTTGACCAGCTTGACGCGGCCCTTGGCTTCGGTGACGACCTTTTCCAGGACGGGCGTCAGCTGCTTGCACGGGCCGCACCAGGGCGCCCAGAAATCCACCAGCACCGGCTGATTGCGCGATTCCTCGATAACGTCCTTGGCAAAGTTCGCCGTCGTGGTGTCCTTGATCGGCGACGCGCCGCCCGCGGCCGCCGGCGCGGCGCCGAAAGACGCGGAGCCCGACATCTGGCCGCCGAAGGACGCGTTATAAGGATTGTTCGAACCGCTCATGAGTGTCTCCCGCCTGCCGGCATTCTGGACCTATAAGGCATGATACCAAGAGCAACATGGGAAGCTCCCGGACAAAATCACGCTGAATGAAAGTGCCAAAGCGTGAGGACGCCGACTATACGTCATCTCGCTCTCGTCGTAGCGCTAAAATCGTATGTCAGGCCGTTACTTTCAAGACTACCGGCGTGTGACCCGTCGCCTCCATGAAGCGCAGCAGATCGCCGCTGGCGATCGATGTCGTCGCGTCGTTCGACAGGGGATGGCAATTGACGATGTCATGCGCCATCAGCTCGGCATCGAGAATGAAGGTGACGTTCTTGCCGGTATCGTTGATCGCGCCGAAGGCCGTCACCGACCCCGGAATGACGCCGAGATATTCCATCAGCTTTTCCGGCTTGCCGAAGGAGACCTTGCTGGCCGCGCCGATCAGCGTATGCACCGTCTTCAGGTCGACGGCGGCATTCTCCTCGACGGTCAGCAGGAAGAAATTGTCCTTCTTGTCCTTCACGAAGAGATTCTTCGTATGCCCGCCCGGAATCTCGTCGCGCAGCGACACCGATTCGGCGACGGTGAAGACCGGTGCATGGTCCTTGGTGCTATGGGCGATGCCAAGTCCATCCAGGAAGCGGAAAAGATCGTCGCGGGTTTTGGGGCTGTTCTCGGTCATGGCGTCTCGCAATGAAAAATAACGGCCTCCTGATACGTCGCCCGCCGGCCCTTTGCAATCTTCGAGACGAAAAAGCCCGGAATTTCAGGGCTTTCCGGCGATCAAAACGAAAAACCCAAATTTTTCTTCGCGAAGTCGTCATTTCCCTGTTGCATTTGAAAATCGGTTAGGCCATATAGCGCCCGTCGCCGCAAGACGACGCCCAGCGGTCCAACACACTACCCCGGATCGCGACGGGAATGAGCGGGTGTAGCTCAGGGGTAGAGCACAACCTTGCCAAGGTTGGGGTCGAGGGTTCGAATCCCTTCGCCCGCTCCAGTTTCTCTAATGTCCGACGGAAGACATGGGTGATAATCTCGCCCCGAACGGCTTGTCGATGTCGTTGCCTGGCTGTTTCGCAGCTATCAGCGCCGGTGGCGACCGATTCCGGATCACGAGAAAAGATCGTTTTCCCGCTTCCGAAGACCGCCTTTCGCTGGCTACCTCTCTGACAAGGAGTCCGGGTCTCCACAAAGGCGCTATTCAAAGATCACTCCCGATCGGGTGCATCAGCTTCGGCGCGTTCCGACTTATAGTCGGCGGATTCTACCTTTGCATCCTCCAGCCAAGCCTCGAAATTCTGGTAGGCGAGATTATCCCACGGGGTTTTTGACGGCTTGGCATAATCAAGGATTCGCACTCGCGGGTCACCGTCGACATCGCTGCCGTCAAAGAGGGCCAAGGTGACATAGCCATCATTATGGAGACCGGTCTTGTCGGCGATGATGGCAAAGGGGATCAAGGGAGACTGCCTGTAACGCTGCAGAACGGCACCATAATAATTGAGGGACCTGGCCATATCCGCGGCCAAAAACTCCCACGGCGTGATGTCGGGCCACCTCCCGCTTGCCGCAAGCTCCAGATAGCTCCGAGGGAAACGGAAGCCTTTCGGTAAAACTGGTAGGTCAAACAAGAATGCGCTCATGCCGGGATACCCGCCTTTTCTGATCTGCTCGTCCGAACCAGAGAAGGCGATGATCCGACGGCTGGCGCTCGACAATCTCAAGCCGCCACACCGAGCCCCCCCTTCAATTGCCGTAGGCCATCGGCTGAACGAGACGACGCCCGTCCTGGGGCCAATCCCGGCAGGCCCATGCATCCCGCCCAATCCGCAACAACATCCGTGCCCGTTTTACAATTGCAATTCATTCTCACTTGCAAATCTGATGACACTTCCATAAAGATGCAATTGCAATTCATTCTCAATAGCAGGAGAATTCGATGGTCGATCGGGTAAGGCGGTGGGTTCTGGCTGGCGTGACGAGCGTGGCGCTTGCCGCCCTGTCGGCGGCGATGCCGGCGGTGGCGCAGGAAAAGTTCAAGGCGGTGACGACCTTCACGGTTATCGCCGATATCGCCAGGAACGTCGCCGGCGATGCCGCCGTCGTCGAATCGATCACCAAGCCGGGCGCGGAAATCCACAATTACCAGCCGACGCCGGGCGACATCCAGCGTGCCCAGGGCGCCCAGCTCGTCCTGTCGAACGGCCTCAACCTCGAACTCTGGTTCGAGAAATTCCTTCGCAATCTGAAGGATGTGCCCAACGTCGTCGTGTCCGAGCATGTCGAGCCGATGGGCATCGGCGAAGGGCCCTACAAGGGCAAGCCCAACCCGCATGCCTGGATGTCGCCGGCGGCAGCACTCGTCTATGTCGACAATATCCGCGATGCCTTCGCCAAATACGATCCGGCCAATGCGGAGACCTACAGGGCCAATGCCGCAGCATATAAGGACAGGATCAAAGCCGTCATCGACCCGATCCGGGCTGAACTCGCCGCCGTGCCGCAGGACAAGCGCTGGCTGGTGTCGAGCGAAGGCGCCTTTTCCTATCTCGCCCGCGATTTCGGCCTCAAGGAACTCTATCTCTGGCCGATCAATGCCGATCAGCAGGGCACGCCGCAGCAGGTTCGCAAGGTGATCGATGCCGTGCGCAAGAACGGCATCATGGTGGTCTTCTCCGAAAGCACGATCTCCTCGGCGCCCGCCGAACAGGTGGCGCGTGAGACCGGGGCTAAATATGGCGGCGTTCTCTATGTCGATTCGCTGAGCGAGGCCGATGGCCCGGTCCCGACCTATCTCGACCTCTTGAAGGTGACCTCCGATACCATCGCCAAGGGACTGGCCTCCCCGTCGTGAACCGGAAGCCGTGAGACAGAAGAATAGTGGCAATCCCCAAGCCAAGGAGAACGGTTGCATGAATGCCCATACCGCCAGGCAGAGCCATGCCTCTCCCCTTTCCGGAGAGACCGGGATTTCCGTCGATGGCGTCACGGTGGTCTATCGCAACGGCCATGTGGCCCTGAAGGATGCCCATTTTCGGATACCCACCGGCGCGATCGCCGCGCTGGTCGGTGTCAATGGTTCCGGCAAATCGACCCTGTTCAAGTCGATCATGGGTTTCCTGCACCTCGCCAAGGGCGAGATCCGCGTGCTTGGCCTGCCGGTCCGCGAGGTGCTGCGCCGCAATCTCGTCGCCTATGTGCCGCAGGCCGAGGATGTCGACTGGAACTTTCCGGTTCTGGTCGAGGACGTCGTCATGATGGGCCGCTACGGCCATATGGGCATGATGCGCCTCCCCCGCGCCGCCGACCGCGAGGCGGTGTCGGCGGCCCTTGCCCGCGTCGGCATGGACGAGTTCCGCAAGCGCCAGATCGGCGAGCTTTCCGGAGGGCAGAGGAAACGTGTCTTTCTGGCGAGAGCGCTTGCCCAGGATGCCCGCGTCATCCTGCTCGACGAGCCCTTCACCGGTGTCGATATCCAGACCGAGGACAGGATCATCGCGCTTCTGCGCGAACTGCGCGACGAGGGCCGCGTCATGCTGGTCTCGACCCATAATCTCGGCAGCGTGCCGGATTTCTGCGACCACACGGTCCTGATCAAGGGCACGGTGCTCGCCCATGGCCCCACCGCCGCAACCTTCACACAGGCCAACCTCGAAAGAGCCTTCGGCGGCGTGCTGCGCCATTTCGTTGTGCATGCCGCCCCGGACGCAGAGCCGGCATCCGCGCCGACGGCCGGCGATCATACCTCCCATCGTGTCAAAGGCAGCCCGCCGATGCGCCGGGAGAATGCGATGGAAGCGGGGATCGATGGCACTTCTTCTTGAGCCCTTCGGCTATGGCTACATGCAGAACGCCATGTGGGTCTCCGCCCTCGTCGGCGGCGTCTGCGCCTTTCTCTCCTGCTATCTGATGCTGAAGGGCTGGTCGCTGATCGGCGATGCGCTCTCGCATTCGATCGTGCCCGGCGTCGCCGGCGCCTATATGCTCGGCCTGCCCTTCTCGCTCGGCGCCTTCTTTTCCGGCGGGCTTGCCGCCGCGGCCATGGTCTTCCTCAACCAGCGCACCCGGCTCAGGGAGGATGCCATCATCGGGCTGATCTTCTCCGCCTTCTTCGGGCTCGGCCTGTTCATGGTCTCGCTGTCGCCGACCTCGGTCAACATCCAGACCATCGTGCTCGGCAACATCCTCGCCATCACGCCGGGAGACACGCTCCAGCTTGCCCTCATCGGCTTTGTCTCCCTCGCCATCCTGCTCGTCAAATGGAAGGACCTGATGGTCGCCTTCTTCGACGAGAGCCACGCGCGCTCGATCGGCCTCAATCCGGCGGCGCTGAAGATCATGTTCTTCACGCTTCTGTCGGCCTCGACGGTGGCCGCGCTCCAGACGGTCGGCGCCTTCCTCGTCATCTGCATGGTCGTGACCCCCGGCGCGACGGCCTATCTGCTGACCGACCGCTTTCCGCGGCTGCTTGGGATCGCCGTCGCCATCGGCGCGATCACCAGCTTCACCGGTGCCTATGCCAGCTATTTCCTCGACGGCGCGACCGGTGGCATCATCGTCGTGCTGCAGACCGCGATCTTCCTGATCGCCTTCCTGTTCGCACCCAGACACGGCCTGATCGCGATGCGCCGGCAAGGTAGGCGGGCGCTGGAGGCGGGATCATGAGCCTCGTCGAGACGCTGCTGTCGCCCTTCCAGTTCGAATTCATGGTGAATGCGCTCATCATCTCGGCGCTGCTGGCGGTGCCGATGGCGCTGCTCTCCTGCTTCCTGGTGCTCAAGGGCTGGTCGCTGATGGGCGACGCCATTTCGCACGCCGTTTTTCCCGGCGTGGTCATCGCCTATATCGTCGGCATTCCCTATGCGATCGGCGCTTTCGTAGCCGGCATGATCTGCGCCGTCGCCACCGGCTTCCTGACGGAGAACAGCCGCATCAAGCAGGATACCGTCATGGGTATCGTCTTTTCCGGCATGTTCGGCCTCGGTCTCGTGCTCTACGTCAAAATCCAGTCGGACGTGCATCTCGATCACATCCTCTTCGGCGACATGCTCGGCGTGTCATGGGGCGACATCGCCCAGACCTCGCTGATCGCCGCCCTCACCGCCGGCGTCATCGCCGTCAAATGGAAGGATTTCCTGCTGCATGCCTTCGATCCCGCCCAGGCGCGGGCCGTCGGCCTGCGCGTCGGCCTCCTGCATTACGGGCTGCTCTGCCTCATCTCGCTCACCATCGTCGGCGCGCTGCAGGCGGTCGGCATCATCCTGTCCATCGCCATGCTGATCGCGCCCGGCGCCATCGCCTTGCTGCTGGCGCGCCGTTTCGCCGCCATGCTGGCTATGTCGGTGCTGATTGCCGTTACCGGCTCGTTGCTGGGCGTCTATCTGTCCTTCTTCATCGACAGCGCGCCTGCCCCGACCATCGTCCTGCTGCTCTCCATCGCCTTCATCCTCGCCTTCCTGCATGCGAGCCGCAGGACGGCAAGAGCCGAGACCGGGGATGCGATGTGAAGCGTGGCGTCGGAGACATCCCGTCCGCTTCGGCCATATCTAGGGCGGTTCATCGCCTCATGGAATCGTTGAACCGCTCTATGCCTTTGTTTTTACGCAATTCCGCACGGAAAACCGCTATGCACTTTTCCTGGAATTGCTCTAGCGCCGCGACCCCTTGGCCTGATCCTTCAGTGGCCTGACATAGATCTCGAGCTTATGGCTGACGATTTCGAAACCGCGGGAGCGGGCGATCTCCTCCTGCAGGCGCTCGATCTCGTCCGAGCGGAATTCGATCACCTCTCCGGTATCGACATTGATCAGGTGGTCGTGATGCTCGTGGGCGGCGGTCTCGTAGCGTGCCCGGCCATCCGAAAAGGTATGACGCTCGAGGGCGCCCTTCTCCTGCAGCATGCTCAGCGTGCGGTAGACGGTGGCAATGGCGATGCCCGGATCGATGCGGCTGACACGGCGATGCAGCTCGACCGCGTCGGGATGATCGCTCGAATTCAGCAAGACCTCCATGATGATCTTGCGCGGCTTCGTCAACCTTAGCCCATGCTCCTTGCACAATTGGGCGATGTCGATCGCTGCGGGAGGACTCATGTGATTTTGTCCGTCATTGCACCTATGTCGGCGCGCCCCCGTCAGCGCCAAATGATTGGCGACGCTTAGCTTGTTTGCGACGCAATAGCAATAATGCCCGCCTGGCGCTCAGCCCGGCGGGCACCGCATCTTCGCACTGGAATCGAGCCACGGCCGCCGTTCAGAGCAGGCCGCTCAGCAGCCCGACGCCCGCCATGACAACCACGCCGCCGACCGACCGGGCGACGACCTGCCCGCCATGAGCGCCCGCCTTGCCGATCAGCAGACTGGCGGCGATGCCGGCAACATGCAGCAGGGCCGTCGCCAGCATGAAACCCGCCGCATAGGCAAGACCGCCGGCGTCGTCGGGCATCTCGGCACCATGGGCGTGACCATGAAAGACGGCAAACAGCCCGACAAGACCCATCGCGACCGCCACAGGCGCCTTCACGCCGAGAGCGACGACAGCGCCCAGCACGACGACCGACAGGGCGATCCCCGTTTCGACGAAAGGCACGGGAACACCCATCACGCCGAGCGCACCGCCGAATGCCATGACCAGCACGAAAGTCGCGGGCACGAGCCAGAGGGCGCGGCCGCCGAGCTGGGCAGCGAAGACGCCGACCATCACCATGGCCAGGATATGGTCGAGGTCGGAAATCGGATGCCCGAAACCATGGATGAATCCGCTGGTTTCACCGGCACCCGTATGGGCGAAAGCCAGCGACGGAATGGAAGCGAGCGCAACCACCACGGCACCGAATTTGACGGTTCTTGAAATCATCATCTGTCCCCTTCTGCGTAACGTCGATACGACAATCGCACAGAGGAAAGTATGACAAAACATCAAAAAGCGATTACTGCGTCATTTGACGTAGGCGCTCGCTTGCTTTCCCAAAACCGTTAATTCGGATTGACGACATGGCTTGCCAGGCGGAAGGGGCTGGACAGCGTCGCGCCGATCGCATCGAAGACGAAAGCGCCGGCCTTGCCGACCGTATTGCCGTTTTCATTGGCGGCGGCGTCGAAATTCGGATGCAATGCGGCCAGGGCGACGAAGCGGTCGTGATTGGCCGGATCGGACGCCTTGAGGGAGGAGATGTCGATCAACCGGACACCGGCCTTGACGGCCGCCTGGCGGACGACATCGTCCCGGACGTCGAGCGCGCCGATGCGCGGCACGCCGGCCCCCAGGAACGTCGATGCCTCGAGCGCGCGGTCGTCCCGCGACACCAGGATCGTCAGCGGAGGCGACATCTTGCCGATGACGTTGAGCTGCGAGATGAACACGTCGGCATCGATATCCGGCGCGGCCATGACGACGGTCAGCTTGGCCAGAACGTCGTCCCGGCCCTCCAGCTTCAATTGCCTCAGCACCTCGGCGGTCAGCCATCCGCCCATGCTGTGGGCGAAGACCATGATCTCGCCCTGCTTGCGGTCCCTGGCCAGATCCACCAGCAGCTGCGTCAGATTGTCCCGGGAAAACGTCGCCGAATCCTTGTCGGCGACATAGCCGGTCAAAGCCGCCTGCGACGGCCACGCGAACAGGATCGGCACGGCCGGAAGCTTGGAATCCGTCCTCAGCTGGGCGAGACGAAACAAGGATTCCTGGAAATTGTAGTTATAGCCATGAACGAAGACGACGACACGACGGCCTTCGCCCTTCTCGGGCAATTCCTTGAGGAAACTCTCGCGATTGAGGACAGCCTGGCCGACGACGGTGAAGTCCTTCTTGGGGTCCGGTTTCCGGGACGGCCATTCGATCTTGCCGGCCTCATGCGTCGGAGGAATGGAAATCGTGAAGCGGGCATAATTCGTCGATATCGAGCGGCCGTTGGTGAAAATATTCTCCGAAGGATCTTTTCTCGTCCGGGTCGTGGCCGAATAGACCGTGATCGTGTTGGCCGTCACGGGCGCTTGCGAGATGGTTTGCAATACGTCCGGCCCAGGGCGGCTCGCGCATGATGCCAGCATCGCCATGATCAGAAACAGGCTAATTTTCTTCATTCCTGGCCTCTATGCCCCATGGCCGTCAGCGAGAACGCAACGGACCGCATCGACACTCGTCGCCGATTTCCAACACAAATTGATGAAGCCGCCAAGATCATAAGTCGCTCGCCGATCGGGAAGCCTCCCGCCAAATCACACATGACACCCTTGGGCCGCGTTGATCGCAGCCCATGGCCAGCGATGTCTTTACCCGCCATTGTGTCCATTTGTGGAGGAAGCCGGCGAATGCGCCGAAAAGCACCTCAGTCTTCGCCGTAGCCGACGACACCCTTGATTTCGGTGAATTCATGCAGGCCGAACTTGCCGTATTCGCGGCCATTGCCGGATTGCTTGTAGCCGCCGAAGGGCGCCATCCCGTCCCAGGCCGAGCTGTTCAGACGAACCGTGCCCGCCCGCAGCCGCCGGGCAAGCGCCCGCGCCTCCTGCGGCTCGCCCTGGATATAGGCGGCAAGGCCGTAAGGCGTGTCGTTGGCGATCGCCACGGCCTCGTCCTCGGTCTCGTAGCCGATGATCGACAGCACCGGCCCGAAGATCTCCTCGCGGGCGATGGTCATGGAGTTGACGACACGCGAAAACACCGTCGGGCGCACATAATAGCCGGCATTGAGATGCGAGGGCCGCCCGAGGCCGCCCGCCACGAGCTGAGCTCCCTCCTCGATCCCCTTGGCGATCAGTCCCTGGATCTTTTCGAACTGCGCGGCGCTGACCACCGGGCCGAGCTGGGTGCGCGGATCGGCCGGAGGGCCGACGACCACCGATGCCGCCTCGCGCGCGGCGATCGCGCCCGCCTCGTCGATGCGCTCGGCCGGCACCAGCATGCGCGTCGGCGCATTGCAGGACTGGCCGGAATTGTTGAAGCAGCGGCGCACGCCGGCGGCGACGGCGGCTTCGAGATCGGCGCTGCGCAGCACGATATTGGGCGACTTGCCGCCAAGTTCCTGATGGACGCGCTTGACCGTGGGGGCAGCGGCCTGCGCAACCGCGATGCCGGCCCGCGTCGAGCCGGTGAAAGACACCATGTCGACATCCGGGTGGCTCGCCAGCACGGCGCCGACGGTCGGGCCATCGCCCTGCACCAGATTGAACACGCCCTTCGGGACACCCGCCTCGTCCATGACCTCGGCGAAAAGAATGGCGTTGAACGGTGCGATCTCGGAGGGTTTCAAAACCATGGTGCAGCCTGCCGCCAGCGCCGGCGCTACCTTGCAGGCGATCTGGTTCATCGGCCAGTTCCACGGTGTGATCATGCCGACGACGCCGACCGGCTCGTGCACGATCCGCGTCGAGCCCTGCATATAATCGAACTGGAAAGCCTCGAAGGCCTCGATCGTCTTTTCGAAATGGGTGACGCCGATGCCAGCCTGATCCGTCCGCGCCATGGCGAGCGGCGCACCCATCTCGCGGGAAATCACCTCGCCAATCTCGTCGTTGCGGCGCCGCAGGATCTCCAGAATGCGCTTCAGCAGCGCCAGGCGTTCGTCGCGCGTCGTCGTCGAAAACGTCTCGAAGGCGGCGCGTGCCGCCCTGATGGCCTTCTCGGCATCGGCGGGAGAGCCCAAGGCGATGGTTCCGATCGGCTGTTCGGTCGCCGGATCGATGACCTCGAGCGTGCGCAACACCTCGGGTTCGACCCATTTTCCGTCGATATAGAATCTATGGGCGTTTTCCATGCCTGTCTCCATCGCTTGGCCATCGCGCAGTCTTGACGTCGCATAACAGAATAGCGCCTGCATCCCAACGCCGCTGCCGCAGATTGTCCGCCATCGGCAGAAGATTCCATGGTTTGCGGAGGGCGCGGCGCATTGTTCTCTTAAAGACCGCAGCAAGGCCGCCGGCGGTTGCCTCGGGGTCTCAAATCAGTCTCAATTGACGTTCAGGTCTTGGCATCGAACCCTTGGCCGCCCCACCGCCGACAGAACCACGGTAAAGCCTCGCATGAAACGACGAACGACCCTGTTGATCGCGATGCTGTCGCTTCTGCCCGTGCCCGCCTTTGCCCATCCCCACATCTTCATCGATGCGAAATTCGAGGTCGTCGCCGCGCCCGACGGGTCGATCGGCGAGCTGCGCAACGTATGGAGCTTCGACGAGGTGTTTTCCTCCTCGGTCCTCATGGATTTCGGCAAGGGCGACAACCAGACGCTGAGCGCGAGCGAACTCAAGGCGGTCGGCAAGACGGTCAGGGATTCGCTGGCGCAGTATGATTACTATACGAATGTCACCAGCAACGGCAAAGCGGTGCCGATGGCCAAGCCCGAGGCGATCCAGGCCGACTACAAGAACGGTTCGCTGACCCTGACCTTTTCGCTGAAGCCCGAGCAGAAGACCTTCCTCAAGGGAACAACGGTCTTCGGGATCTATGACAAGACGCTCTACACGGCGGTCGATTTCGCCACCGACGACGATATGAGCCTCTCCGGCGCGGCTGGCCGCTGCAAGCGCAAGGTCGTGCGGCCCAATCCCAAGGAAGTCATGGCGGAGAACCAGGCGGCGCTGACCAGCATGTTCTTCAGCGATCCCAAGGGCACGGACTACTCGCTGCTCGTCGCGACCCGGCTCGAAGTGCAATGTTGATCCCATCCGAAATATCGGGCAATGCCAGCGCCGCGAAAAAACCATAGCACCGCCTTTGGCGCCGATTTTTTCAGGTTCATGAAATGTTGCGCCGCTATGGTCGCCCGTACCTTCGGAATCGCGGCACCCAGGGATCGGATGTTGTCAAAGTGTTAGGCGTCAAGACATCTTCCTCCGCCCGGCTGTTGGCCTCGACCGGGATCGGCCTGCTGACCATATGCGCGATCGGCGCCTTTCCCACATCATCCATGGCGCAGGAGACCACGGATTCTCCGTCCAAGACCTGGGTGGTGACGCTCGGCGCCACGGTCGAATACGGCCCCACCTACGAGGGATCGAGACATTATTCCTTCAGCGCCTTGCCGTCTTTCGACTTTCATCGTTTCGGCGAAGCCCCTGAATACAGCGCTCCCGACGACAATTTCGACTATACGCTCCTCGACCTCGGCCACCTCGAAATCGGTCCCGTGGTCGGCCTGCGGGACGACCGGCTGGATCTCAACAATCTGCATCTGCAGAGCGAGCGCAAGGTGCGCTGGAATTTCGATGCCGGCGGCTTCGCGCAATATTGGCTGATGGAAAACCGGCTGCGGCTACGGACGGAAGTGCGCCAGTCGCTCTGGGGCGGCGACGGCCTCGTCGCCGATCTCGCGCTCGACTGGTTTCAGCCTATCGGCGACAAATTGGTCCTCTCCGCCGGGCCGCGCCTGTCGCTGGCGAACTCCACCTATATGCGCAGCAATTTCGGCATCTCGGCCGCCCGCGCCGCGAAAAACGGCCATGTCAGTGCCTTCGACGCCGGCGGCGGCCTGAAATCGGTCGGTTTCACGGTGGCGGCGACCTATACGATATCGCCTCAGTGGAGCGTGCAGGTCTACGAGAAATATAACCGCCTGGTAGGCGACGCCGCCGACAGTCCGATCACCGCGCAGTTCGGCTCAGCCAACCAGAATATTATCGGCTTTACCCTCAGCAGAAGCTTCGACATCGACTTTTGAGGCCTGCAGCGTTTCGTTTTCGGCGATGTAGTTGCGCGTCAGCGGAGTGACATCGTTGCGCTTGGTGATCTGGATCTGGAAGACGACGAGGTCCTCGTAGCGGAAGGCAGCCTCCGCGGTCGAAAGATAATAGTCCCACATGCGGCAGAAGCGCTCGCTATAGAGCGTAGCCGCATCGGCCCAGCGCGCCGTGAAACGCTCGCGCCAGCTGGCGAGCGTCTGGGCATAATGCAGGCGCAGCACCTCGATATCGGTGATCGTCAGGCCGGCCGCCTCGATTTCCGGCACGATTTCCGAAAGGGCGGGAATATAGCCGCCGGGGAAGATATATTTGTCGAGCCAGGGCGTGGTGAAGCCGGGCGTCGCCGAACAGCCGATGGTGTGCAGCACCATGACGCCGTCATCCTCCAGCAGCGCGGCGCATTTGCGGAAGAAGGTCCGGTAGGATGCAAGACCGACATGCTCGAACATTCCGACGGAGACGATCCTGTCGAAGCGGCCGGTCAGGTTGCGATAGTCCTGAAGCGCGAATTGCACCTCCGCCTGCGTGCCGCCGATGCCGGCCGGCACCCGTTGGCTGGCATAGGCATGCTGCTCTTCCGACAGGGTGACGCCGAGGACGTAGCCGCCGGGCGTCTGTTCGGCCAGATGCAGCGCCAGCCCGCCCCAGCCGCAGCCGATGTCGAGAATGCTGTTGTCCGGCTCGATCAGCAGCTTGGCGGCGAGGTGCCGCTTCTTGGCCGATTGCGCCTCTTCCAGCGATTGGCCGGGATGCTCGAAATAGGCGCAGGAATATTGCCGGTCCGCGTCGAGGAACAGGGCGTAGAGCCGCCCGTCGAGATCGTAGTGATGCGCGACATTGGCCTTGGAACGTCCCGGCAGATTGCGATGGCGGAAGATCCGCAGCCGGGTGCGGACATGGTCGATGAGACGGGCGATCAGCGGATGCGTACGGTTCTGCGCCTCCCGCAGCATCATCGCCACGAACGCATAGAGCGTGCCCTTTTCCACCAGGAAACGACCGTCCATATAGAGCTCGCCGAGCCGCAGATCGGCATCGATCAGGAAGGCCCATTGCGCCCGCGCGTCGGCGAAGCGCACATGCACGGGCTCGCCGCTGCCGTCGCCGAAGGTCAGCACGCGGCCGGCCGCCGTCGTCACGGTCAGCGCGCCGCGCGTCACGATATGCGTCAGCGCCCGCCGCAAGATCCGGTCGGCGAGACCGGGCTGCGCATGTTCATCCCGAGACGAATCCTGAAACTGCAATCTGGACATCATCGATCCTTACCGCCGCCGCCTTGCAGCGAACCGCGCTCCCTGTCCCAGCCGTCATTGTCCGCCGCCTCGCCGGAGGCGCCGGCGATCATCCAGACGCCGGCAAGAATAAGGCCGCTGCCGATCACCTGCAGTGCGACGACCGGCTCGCCGAAGACGAACCAGCCGGTAGCAATGATCAGGACATAGCTGATGCCGGACAGCGGAAAGGCCCGGCTGAGATCGAGCTCGGACAGCACGCTCATCCAGATGAAGAAACAGGCGACCTCGACGGCGATCGCCGCCAGAATCCAATGCGATGTCAGCGCCTGGCGAAGCCAGCCAAAGCCCGTCGCATCGCTCAGTTGCGCGGCGCCATGCTTGATGAAGAACTGGAACAGCGTGTTCAACAGCGGCACGGCCAGCCATGACAGGCGCATCGACATCATGAGCCCACCTCGTCCGTTGAAAACAGGGGGGAGACCAGACGCAGGATCTTTTGCAGCACCGGATTGCGGTGGCGGAAGAACATCGCATTGGCGGTAAGCCGGCTGCCGAGCCGCAGCTTGTTCTCATAATAGGCCTGGCCGCTCTGATAGCGCCGGATGCCGTTGGACAGGCAATAGCGCAGATTGGTGAACCAGCTCAGGAAATAAAGATTATAGGGACGCCCTCGCTCACCATCCATGCAGAAGAACTTGTCGATGGCGACGCCTCCGCCGACGCTCTTGTCATGCACGATGAGATTGGCGGCAAGCAGCCGGTCCCCGACGAAATAGAGTGCGCAGAAGGAACGGCCGCGCATATGGGAGAGGATGCCTTCGAAATAGGCCGGCGTCAGCTCCTCGAACTGCCATTCGCTGCGATTGCGCGTATCGTGATAAAGCGCCATGACCTCGGGCAGGAGATCGCCGAAATCGGTTCTGATCTCCAGCCGGACATCGGCAAAGGATTTCAGCTTGCGACGCATGTCCTTGCGGGTGCCGGAGGACAGCCGGGCCAGATACTCGTCGATCGTCTTGAAATCGATGTCCATCCAGGCGGTCGGCAGGCCGCTGATCATGGCATAGCCGCGCGCCGCCAGCCGGTCGCCGAACTCGGCCGAGACCGGAGCCGGAATATCCTTGAGGCCCATCAGCGCGCAATCTTCCGTCGCAGCCAGCTCCTCGAAGAAGGACAGCAATTCGCAAAACAGTATGTCGCGACGGCCGGGCGCCACATCCGGATGAAAGCCGATGAGGCCGGTTTCCGTGCAGGGCGAGCCGAGGCAGGCAAGGCGCAGCGTCAGGAAATCTGGGAAACGCCGCCGCAGGCCGCGCACGGCCCGGCGAAGCCGGCCGTCCTCCAGGGTCGTGTCCAGGGCATAACGGCAGAGAAACGCCGGCATGACGGCACTCACCCGTCCATCCTCGGCGATGGTGATATAGCGCCATTCGAACCCCTCGATGCCGGCCTCCTCGATGGCGAGCAGACAATCGTAATCCTCGACCTGATCGCAAAAGCAGGCATTCCAGGCGTCGCGACCGATGGCGCGGATGCTGAAATGCACCTCGGCGACCGGATCGCCTGCCGGCTCCGGCAAGGGTCTAGGCAAGGGTTTCAGCATGGCTTGCCTCGAAGAAATCGGCGGTGAAATCCGCCACCTGCCGATGCTGACGGTCGACATGGATCATGTGGTAGCTGTCCTTGATCCACCGCAGTTCGTGCGGGCCGCCGATATGATCGGAAATGTAGCGCGCATGCCGCGGATTGCTGAGATCGTCGTCCTCGGCATGCAGGATCAGCGTCGGCGTCCGCATCTGCGGCAGCCTGCCCCTCAACGCCTTGCCCAGCCGATGCATTTCGACCAGCCCCCTGCCGGGAAATTTTTCCAGAATGCCTTCTCCGGCCATGCCCCCGACCAGCCGGCGCATGCGCTCGTCCTTGATCCCGAGGGATGCGGTTTCGCGGAAGCTTAGCCGGTCAAGAAAGGGAATGCGCGACAGCCAGCCGATCTGCGAGGACAGCAGCGGATAGTAGAAGGGAACATCCCAGCCGTCATAGTGAAAGCAGGGGGAGTAGATGGCGACGGCCTGGATCGTCTCCGGCCGCGTCTCGGCTGCCAGCATCGACAGCTTGCCGCCGACGCAGATGCCGGCCGCAAAGACCTCCTGCGTCCTGCCCGCCAGGACTTCCGCCGCCTGCACGACGCTCTCCAGCCAGTCCTCCCAGCGCGAGCGCCGCAGCGTGCCCTCGTCCACCCCATGACCGGCCAGAAGCGGCGCATGGACGCTATAGCCCTTGCGGTTGAGATGGCGGGCGACCAGCTTCATCTCGGCCGGCGCGCCGGTCAGTCCGTGCACCAGCAGGATACCCTTGCCATTGGTGCCCTCCATGAAGAAGCTCAAGCCATCAGCCTTCATGGGAAAGCTCCGCTTCCCGGTCTTCCTTGGCCCGGTTTTCCTTGGCCATGAAGCCGAGCGCGTGGCAGGTGCTGATCACATGCGTGCCGGCCTTTTCCTGTTCTTCCTTGATCTGCTCGTGCAGGGTCGGCAGTTTCGTCCAATGGGTCTTCGGACGATAATGGTGCTCGGCGTGATAGCCGTTGCCGAACCACAGCCAGTTGTAGAACGGCTTATGGCTGGAAACACCCCAGGCGATCGGCTCGTCCGGATCGCCATGCAGGTGCTCGTAATAGCCGTTCAGCGACGACAGGCAATTGCCGAGATAATAGAAGGGCAGGAAGAACAGCACGGCCTTCCAGTCGTAGACCAGCGCCAGCAAGGCGAGGCCGAGGAAGGAGAACAGCTCGAACCGGCCCCATTTGGCATCGAAGGGACGCCGGCGCGCGATCGCCTCGTGGATATCGCCGAGGCTGTCGCGGAAGAAGCTCAGGAACGTATAGGACCAGACATTCTCCGGCTCGCCGTTGCGGCCGTGGCGGTAGATCGACAGCAGATCGATCGTCTCGCCCTTCTCGTCCGGCCGGTCGCTGTTGCCGGAATGATGGCGCATATGCACCCAGTGATAATAGGTCTGCGAAAAGCCGATCGCGACCGATTCCAGCAGGCTGAAGGCATAGTTCATCCAGCGCGGCTTGAAATAGGGTGTGTGGATGAAATTATGCGAGATGCTGTTGATGTTCCATGAGATCGACACGGCATAGAGGCCGCCGAGGATCGCCGAGAGCCACAAGGGCCGGCTCTCGAAACCGGCGATCAGATAGATGTCGAAGGCGAGATGTGCCACGGCGGCCAGGACCGGCGCCAGATCCCATCGGGTGTGAGCGAAGATTTTCATAGTCCGGTTACTCCCACGCAGGCCACGCCGGCCGTCACCAGGAACACGCCCGTCGCGTGGCGGAGATTGATGTTTTCCTTGAAGATCGCGGCCCCGGCCAGGACGATGACGACATAGCTCAGCGCCATCAGCGGAAAGGCGAGCGACAGGGGAACCCGTTCGAGCACGGCGGTCCAGGCCAAGAGCTCCACTGCCCAGAACAGGACGCCGAGCCATGTGACCGGCCTTGCCAGCGCCAGACGCAAGGCGCCCTGCTGCGCCGCCTGCTTGAAACAGACCTCGCGCGCCGTTTCCGCAAGCACGCAGAAGAGGATCAGGCCCAGCATGGGCCATGTCAGGCTGCCGCTCATGCCATGTACTCCGACAAGACTTCGAGCAGCGCGTGGTTGGCGGCGCTGTTGATGTTTCTCGCCACCTCGGGCCTCGGCCGGCTTCGCGGCTGGTCGATCAATATCTCGGCCTTCTTCATGAGCCGGGTGCGAAGATCGCCGGCGAAGCTCGGCGCGGAATAGTCGCCGATGACGTCGGCGCCGATGATGCGGTGGCGGTTGCCGATCTCGCTGATCAAGGACAAGAGGTAGGGCAGCCGCATGCGGCCCTGGTCCCAGTTGGTGACGGCATCGTCAGCGGCGAGCACGTCCTTGTCGATCGTCAGGTAGACGGCCTCGGTCTGAATCCGGCTCAGCATCCGGTCGATGAAATTCTCCTCGCCGATCCCGGCGATGGATTTCCAGTGCAGGGCGCCCTTGTCCTGACGGTGGCTGGGACCATTGCCGTAGTCGGCAAGCACCCGGCTCGGCGGATGCTCGTAAGGGTAAAGCTCCAGTCGCCCCTCGCCGAGCCAATGCAGGTTGGCACCCTTGCGCTCGGGACTGCGAAGATCGTGGCTGCAAACGCCGATGGTGATCACCTTCTGGATATTGGCGTTGGCTAGCGCGCTGTTGATCCAGGAGCCGCAATGCATGCCGCCATCGAAGGTGACCCAGTCCGGATGGTTGTCGAAATGGATGAGCGTCGCGGCGGCGGCATGCCGTTCCAGCGCCGCGTCGAGCAGCAGCGCCGTCACATGATGGAAGTCGCCCGAGCCCATGAAGCAGAGCTGCGGCTCCTTGCCCGCCATGGGCATGGTCCGGGCGATGTTCCGGCCGAGTTCGGCAAGCGCCTTTTGCTTGCTCCAGAGCCGGATCGTATTGCCGGCCCGCTTGTCGGAATATTGGCACGCGCCCGCAAACCTGCAGGCGCGCAGAAAGTCCGGCTGCAACTCCAACGCATCGTCGAAATGGAGGAGAAGAAGCCGCACCGTCTCACCTCCGGGCCGCACGTGTCAGGAGCTGGTCGAGGAGAGCGAGCGCTAGGTCGATCTCCTCGCGGGTGATCAGCAGGTTCGGCGCGAAGGTGATGACGTTCTTGTGGTAGCCGCCGACGTCGAGAACCAAGCCGTACATCTTGGCGCCGATCTGGATATCGCCTTTCATGCCCTCGTCGCAGAGCCAGTCCATCGTCGCCTTGTCCGGCGTGTAGCTGTCGTCCTTGCAGATTTCCATGCGCAGGGCCAAGCCCAGCCCGTCGACCTCGCCGACGATGGCGTGGCGCTTCTGCAGCTGCTTCAGCCCGTCGAGGAAATAGGCGCCCTTGGCCATGATGGCGGCACCGAAATCCTCCCCTTCCAGCATCTTCATCGTTTCGAGAGCCACGGCCGTCCCCATCGGGTTGCTGGCGAATGTCGAATGCGTAGACCCCGGCGGGAAGATCGTTGGATTGATCATCTCTTCCTTCGCCCAGACGCCGGACAACGGATTGAGGCCGTTGGTGATCGCCTTGCCGAAGACCAGTGCATCGGGCGAGACGCCGAAATGCTCGATCGACCAGAGCTTGCCGGTGCGGTAGACGCCCATCTGGATCTCGTCGACGACCATCAGGATGCCGTACTGATCCAGCACCTTCTTGAGCTCGACGAAGAAGTTCATCGGCGGGATGACATAGCCGCCGGTGCCCTGGATCGGCTCGACATAGAAGGCGGCATATTCGGCCTTGCCGGCCTTGGGGTCCCAGACGCCGTTATATTCGCTCTCGAACAGGCGGGCGAATTTCTGGACGCAATGATGCCCGTATTCCTCCTTCGACATGCCCTTCGGACCGCGGAAGTGATAGGGAAACTCGATGAACTGCGCACGATCGCCGAAATGGCCGTAGCGGCGGCGGTAGCGATAGCTGGAGGTGATGGCGGAGGCGCCAAGCGTGCGGCCGTGATAGCCGCCCTCGAAGGCGAACATCAGGCTCTTGCCGCCGGTGTAGTTGCGCACCAGCTTCAGCGAATCCTCGACAGCCTGCGAACCGCCGACGTTGAAATGAACGCGCCCCTTGTGCCCGAACTTGCGCTCGGCATCCTGGGCGATCATCGCCGCAAGCTCGACCTTCTCGCGATGCAGATATTGCGAGGCGACCTGCGGCAGCCGGTCGAGCTGGCGATGCGCGGCGGCATTCAGGCGCTCGTTGCGATAGCCGAAGTTGACGGCCGAATACCACATCTGCAGATCCAGAAATGGCGTGCCGGCCCGGTCGTAGACGAAGGAGCCTTCGCACTCCTCGAAGAATTTCGGCTGGGCCGTGTAGTGTACGGTATCGCCATGCGAGCAATAGCTCTCCTCGAGAAGGCGCAGTTCCGCCTCCGTGCGAACGGGCGACTGCGTCTCGTCACTGAAGGCTTCGATTACGTTGGTTTTCATTCATGCCTCACGGGTTCATGCGGTCTTGGAATGCAGCAATGCGCGCGGTTGGCGCGTCATGCCGGGAAGGATGGACTTCATCTTGGGAAGCAGGTCGGAGAAATCCTCGAAGCCGATGAAGGGGATGCCGCGATCGCTGCAGTAATCGGCGAGCTTGGCCTTGGCGAAAACGAGGTCGACCGTATCGGCGACACAGAAATCGCTTCGCCCATCGCCGACGTAGATCCTGAGCTCGTCGCTCGCGACAACCCGGCATTTGCAGACGCCAGAACCGGACATGCAGCCGGCTGCCGTGGGCGAGGGAAGCAGAGAATAGGACACGCGGTTCTGGGCGAAGCGATGGGTAAGCACGTTGGCGACGACGGGCAGATCGCGGATGCCGTGACGCGCCAGAATATGGCGGATGAAATGGTCGACCCCATCGCTGACGATCGTCACCGGCAGGCGGTTGCCACGGCAATAGGACAGGAAATCCGCAAAACCGGGATCGACGCGCACGGTATCGAGAAGAGCCTCCAGGTCCTGGCGGCTCGCCTCCACGAGGGCGATCTGCCGGCGCATGCATTCGCCCGAGCCGATCAGCCCCTGTTTCCACAACCGCTCAATGTCTTCCCATTCGGAACCGGCGAAACGGGACAACACCATATCCGTCGCGTCTTCGATGGAGATCGTTCCATCAAAATCGCAAAACACCTGCATGACACGCCCTTTCGCTGATCCTTGAGTTGCGTTTAGCAACCCTGGATGAGACCGGCATGAGCGGAGAATGATCTGAAAATGAAAACGGCAACGCCGTTGGTTATTCCTGCCGGGGCAACCGCAGGTCGACGCGCAGGCCCGTTCCCCAGACCGGCGTCGAAAGCTCTATCGTGGCGGCAAGGCGATCGGCCGTGTCGGCAACGATCGCCAGGCCAAGACCACTGCCTTCGGTATGCAGCGTGTCGAGCCGGTAGAAGCGCTGGAAGACAGCCTCGCGCTCATCGAGGGGAATGCCCGGTCCACTGTCGCTGATCGATAGCCGCCAGAATTCCCCTTCCGGCATGACGGCAACTTCGATCCGGCCGGCCGCCGGCGTATATTTGATGGCATTGTCCATCAGGTTGCTGATCATCAGGCGCAGCAGCGACTCGTCCGTCTCGATCTGCGCCGCCTCGTCGCCTTCCAGCATGACATCGAGTTTGCGGCTGGTGATGATGTTGCCGAACTCGGCCAGCACCGACGCCACAAGATGATAGAGCGGCACGGGAGTAGGGTTCAGCGGATGATGGCTGACCCTGGCAAGCTTCAGCAACTGCTCGATCAGATGCGTGGCGCGATTGTTGCTTGCCACCAGATCGGCGATGATCGCCTGCCGTTCCTGCTCGCTGTCGCTGTTGTGAAGCATCTGCAGCAGCAGCTTCACGCTGGCCTGCGGCGTCCGCAGCTGATGCGCCGCCAGATCGGAGAAACGGCGCTCGAGCGTCAGCGAATGGCCGAGCTTGGCGAGAAGCTGATTGATCGAGCGGCCGAGCGGCAGGAGGTCCCTCGGCAGGGCTTCGACCGGAATGGCGGAGAGATCGTCGGGAGACCGGGTGCGGATCTGGCGCACCAATCCGTGAATTGTCCGCAGGCCGCTGTTGATGCCGAGCCAGATGAGGAAGCCGATGACCGGCACCAGCACCAGCAGCGGGAAAAACAGATTGAGCACGATATTGGAAACCAGCGTCTCGCGAAGGGCGATCTTCTCGCCCACCTCCATCACGATCGTCGAATTCGGTATCGGCAGCGAATAGACGCGCCACTCCTCGCCGCGATAGGTCAGCGTGGTGAAGCCGACCCTCTGCTGCGGCACGTCGGAGAGGAACGCCGTGCTGCTGTAGAAGCGGATATTGCCGTCGTCCCAGGCGCGGAACATATGCGCATCGGCATAATCGTCGGCGTCCTCGTTAAAGGCGAGCTGGTTGTCCATGTTGAAATCGATGTCGTCGATCTGCCTCGGGGCGCGATCGGGCTCCCGCTCCAGCGGCCGGCGCAGCAGGCCCCAGATGATGTTCGCATCGTTGATGAGCTGGGCATCGTAGATATTGTCGATTTCGCGCGTCGCGCTGCTGAAGGCGAAGGCGCCGATCACCACGATCGTCACCACCACGACCGGGGCGATCCTGAGGAAAAGCTTGCGGGTGAGCGTGGAGTTGTTCATCGCTCGATCATGTAGCCGACGCCGCGGATCGACTTGATGAAATCGCTGCCGAGCTTCTTGCGCAGATTGTAGATCGTCACTTCGATCGTGTTGCTCTCCACTGCGCTGTCGGCATCGTAGAGCGCATATTCGATATCGTTCTTGGTCACGTAGCGGCCGCTGCGCTCCATCAGGAGCTTCAGCAGGTGGAATTCCTTGGCCGTGGTGTGTACCTGCGCATCGGCCCGGCGCACCACCATCGCCGACGGATCGATCTCGACATCGGCGCAGCGGATCAAGCTTTCGGTACGCCCGTCGCGGCGGCGGATCAACGCCCTGAGACGAGCGAGCAGCTCGTCGAGATCGAAGGGCTTCACCAGATAGTCGTCTGCCCCCTCGTCCAATCCCTCGACCTTCTGACGCACCGCGTCGAGCGCGGTCAGCAGCAGCACCGGCACCGAATTGCCCCGCTGGCGTATGCCCCGCAACACCTCCATGCCGCTCAGCCGCGGCAGGTTGATGTCAAGGACGACGGCGGCGAAATCCGAGTGCCGGGCAGCCTCCAGTCCGGACTCACCATCGCGCATCCAGTCGACACCATAGGCATGCTTCTCCAGGGCCTTCTTCAGGGATGACCCGAGAATATTGTCGTCTTCAACAAGCAGAACACGCACGATCGATCTCGCTTCGCCGGTGATTGTATTGCCCATGTGAGCCGCAATTGAAGCGGCCTTGTGGCAAGGCCGTCGAGCTCGCTCAACGGCTTAATACCTGAACAGGGCCTGCGAAGCAGCAAGAATTCGGCTCTCCTCGATGTCGTCGGCCACCAGTTCACGGAGGAAAGCACGGTTGCCGGCATAGGTCTGGCTGCTCTCATGCTGGGTATGCGGCCAGTCGCTGCCCCACATGAGGCGATCCAGCCCAACCGCATCGCGCAAGAGGGGATAGGCCAATCTGGCGAAGGCTTTCCCGTCGGATCCGTTGCGATAGGGCGCGGACAGCTTGACATAGAGCCGTCCGGAGGAGCCGAGCTGCAACAAGGAGCGGAAGCCTGGATCGGCAATCCCCAGACGTGGATCGGGCAGGCCAAAATGGTCGACGACCACGTTGACGCCATTTTCCACCAATTCGCGCGCAAGCGGTGCAAGATCGGTGGCGTTGCGCTGGATCTCAATCTGCCAGCCGAGTGCCTTCAACTTCGCCAGCAGATCCGGCCATTCCCCGGTCGAAAAATCCGGCAATGCCTGCCCGACGAGATTGAGGCGAATACCGGCCACGCCGGCCTTGTCATAAGCGACAAGTTGCTCAAACGGGATGTCGGGATCGATCACCGCAATGCCGCGCAGCTGGCCACCTGCCGTCTCCAGGCAGTCGAGCAGATAGGAATTGTCCGTTCCGAGAAAACTCGGCTGCACCAGCACGCCATGCGTCAGTCCGTTTTCGTCCAGCTGCCGGAGATAGGTATCCAGCGGCGCGTCATAGTCTGGCGCGTAGCGTCTGCCGGCCGCGAGCCTCAGATTACGGTCGAAGACATGCGCGTGGGCGTCGATTCGTAAGGCGGTTAGGGTCATGATGTCGACCGCCGTGCCTCCCGGAAACATGGAGACCATGAAACCGGGGCCATCGAGAAGCAAACGGCAGCGGCGGCCGGACTTTCAATCATGCTGGTATCTCGCGACATTCAAGGGCAAGTCTAGGATTGCGTCTTGGAGGTGGGTTGTTCAAATACCTTGCCGCGCGTTTCCGGAAGCATGAAGACCGCGACCAGCACCAGAGAATAGGCAAAGGCTGCATCGATGCCAATGGCCGGGCCAAGCCCGATCCGGTCGCTCAGGAACCCGACGAGCAGCGGAAAGCCGGCGGATACGATCCGGCCGAAATTATAGCAGAAGCCCACGCCGGTCCCACGGATGCCGGCAGGATAAAGCTCGCTGAACAGCGCCGCCATGCTTGCCGGAATGCCGGCCGAGAAAAAGCCGAGCGGAAAGCCCAGAAACAGCATCTGCCAGTTCGACAGCGGCGCGAAGATGTAGATCAGTACGGTCGCCGCGCAAGCGCCGGCGAAAAGGGTCACATTTGCGCGCCGGCCGAGCCGGTCGCTGAGCATGCCGCTGACGATGCAGCCGCAAAAGAAGGCAACGATGATCACGGCAAGATAGGCACTGGAGCCAAGCACAGAAAGCTGGCGAACCTCACGGAGGTAGGTCGGCAGGAACGTCGTCAATGCCGCATAGCCTCCATGCGCCCCCGTGCCGAACAGCGCGCCGATCAGGGTGAAACGCAGCACGTCCGGATGAAAGATGCCCGCGACCGTCTGCAGGAACGGCGGCTCATCGGCCTTGGCCGTTGCCTTCCGTGGCTCCGGGATGCCGCGGCGAAGGAAGATGATCAAAAGCGCCGGCAGCAGCCCGAGCGCAAAGAGCAGGCGCCATGCGATCTCATACTCGACAAAGGTGAAGACGATGGCGGACAATAGGACCGCCACGCCCCAGCCGACCGCCCAGGCGCTCTGCACCGCGGCAAGCGCCCTGCCGCGATTTTCCGGCCGGATGATTTCGGCCATCAGCACGGCGCCGCAGGCCCACTCCGCCCCGAAGCCAAGCCCCTGGATCGCCTTCAGCACCAGGAGCTGGTTATAGGTGGTGACAAAGGCGCAGGCGAAGGTGGCCAGCGCGAAGGTCGCCACCGTGATCTGCAGCGCCTTGACCCGGCCGAAACGGTCGCCGAGCGCTCCGCCGAACCAGCCGCCGATGGCACCGAAAAAGAGAGTGATCGAACTGAGAAGACCGGCATCGGCTTTGGTTATCTCGAAAGCGACGATCAGCGCCGGGATCGCCAGGCTGAACATCTGAACGTCGAGCGCGTCGAGGCCCCATCCCCCGAAACTCGCCCAGAACGTCTTGCGCTCGACCGGCGAGCATTCCTTGTACCAATTGGACATTATTCTCCTCCCCGCGCCTTGTTCCGGCGCGCCAGTTCATTTTCCTAGGATGTTGCGGATCAACGTATGTCGACGTGATAGCGGAAGCGGTCGGCGGGACCGCGTGAACGCCGCCACTCAATGGGCCGTCGCTCCAGGTCGAAAGCAATACGCTCGATGACGACGAGAGGAGATCCAGGCTCCAGCCCCAGGAGGCGAGCGTGAAGCGGCGATGCGATTTCGACGGTCAGCGTCTCCTCCGCCGAAACGACCACCTGCTCGCAGCGTTCCTCATAGAGCGGATAAAGAAGATCGCCGAATTCGGAGGTATCGATGGTCAGCAACGGCTCGAACCGCGATCTCTCCAACCAGATCTCCTCCGCCAATAGCGGCGTGCCTCCAATGAGGCGAAGGCGCGACAGGGAGATGACGGCATCCCCCTCCCGCAGGCGCAGCGCCGAGGCGACAGCCGAGGGCGCGGCAGCGCTTTCGCGCCGAAGAATGCGGCTCTCGGGCACGCGGCGCTCTCCACTCTCCGACTGGAAGCGGAAAAAGCGGAACAGCGACGAATTGAAACGCGCGCGCCGCACATAGGTGCCGCGCCCCTGATGGCGCTCGACAACACCATCGGCAACGAGCTGGTCGATCGCCTTGCGTACGGTGCCGACGGCGACGCCATAGGTCGCCGAAAGCTCGGCCTCGGACGGGATCGGCTCGCCGGGGCGCCATTCCTGGCGATTGATCCTTGCAGCGAGATCATCGCGCAGGCGCTGGTAGCGGGGAAGTCTATCATCAGCTAAGGTCATACAGTCATATATATGACTAGATAACCAGTTGTCAATTGACCGAAACAGGCTGATGAAATGGACGGAAATCCCCGCAGTTCTGCACATTCGGCAGCATGACCGCTCCGCTCATCGGCGAACCAATGCAGGCAATGGAGATTAGCCACGCCCGCGCAAATTCCGCATCGCGGTCTCCAGCGCGGCAAAGATCCGGGTATCTGTCGATTGCGCGACATTGAAGCGCAGGAAGCTACCGGCACTGTCCATCTGGCTGAAGGCATTGCCGGGCGCGAGGATGATGCCTTCGGCGAAACAGGCGCGGGCGACGGCGACCGCCTCGATGCCTTCCGGCAGCCGGCACCAGAGGAACATGCCCGCCTGCGGCTTCAGCCATGGCACGATGCCGAGCGCCTCCAGGCGCGGGATGGTCTCGCCCATCGTCTTGGCGAGCCGCGCCCGCAATCCCTCCATGTGCTTGCGGTAACCGCCGTCCTTCAAAGCCGAAAACAGGATCTCAGGCGCGAGCTGGCTACCGCTGAAATTGGTGGCGACCTTCAGGTCGACAAGGCCGTCGATCCAGTCCGGCCGCGCGGCGATGAAGCCGCAGCGCACCGAGGCCGACAGGGTCTTGGAGAAGCTGCCGATATGGATGACCCGGTCGAGCCCGTCATAGGCCGCAAGCCGGGGCGCGGGCATCTGCTCGAAATCGGCGAAGATATCGTCCTCGACGATGATCAGGTCCGAGGCATCCGCCAGCTTCAGCAGGCGATGCGCCGTCACCGGCGACAGGGTCGCGCCTGTGGGATTGTGAATGGCGGAATTGGTGATGTAGAGGCGCGGCCTATGCCTTTCCAGCGCCTGGCCGAAGAGCTCGATGTCCGGTCCGCTCGGCGTATACGGCACGCCGACGATATTGGCCCGGTGCGCCCGCAACAGGGCGAGAAAATTGAAATAGCAGGGATCGTCGACCAGTACGGTATCGCCGGGCTCGATCAGGAATCGGCAGATCAGGTCGATCGCCTGGGTGCCGGATTCCATCAGTACGATCTGGTCCGGCGACGCGGCAATGCCGTGCTCGCCCATGCGCCGCGCCAGAAGCTGGCGCAGCGGCGGCAGGCCGAGCTGCGTGCCGTAATTGGCAAACACGCCGCCGCCGGCGGTGCGCGCCAGCGTCCGCATCGCGCGCCGCAGCGCCGCCTCCGGCATCCAGGAGGGCGGCAGCCAGCCGCAGCCGGGTTTCAGCACATCGTCGCCCGCCTCCAGCGATTGTCGCGAAATCCGCAGCGGATCGACATCGCCCTCCAGCCTGGGACCGATATCGGACAGCGACAGCGGCGCGAGCGGCCCGCAGACATAGAAGCCCGAGCCCGGCCGCGCGCGGATCACGCCCTCGGCCGCCAGCCGCTCATAGGCTTCGACGACGGTCGAGACGGAGACCTGCATGGTCTTGGCGAAACTGCGCACCGACGGCAGCCGCGCGCCCGGCGCCAGGCTACGCGCGGCGATGCGATCGGCAATCGCCGCCATCACGCCTTCGATGCGCGTCCCGCTCTTTTCGCCAGCCATCAGCAGATCGCCCATCCGTACCGCCCCATAGACCATAACAGTTCATATGAATTGTACTGCACCGTCTCTGGCTTGACCAGCCGACTTCGCCGATATCGCCTCTGAAAATCAGGAGTATGCGTATGAACAAGACGACGAGCGGCTGGATCTATGGGCTGGCGGGCGTGCTGATCTTCAGTGGATCGCTGCCGGCGACGCGCGTGGCGGTGATGGATTTCGATCCGGTTTTCCTGACGGTCGCCCGCGCGGCCATCGCCGGCGTGTTGGCGCTATGCCTGCTGTTTGCCTTCCGGGAGAAACGGCCGGTCAGGGGCGATATCGTTTCCCTCATCATCGTTGCGCTCGGCTGTGTCGTCGGCTTTCCGCTCCTGACGGCGCTGGCGCTGAGGCATGTCACATCGGCCCACTCGATCGTCTTCATCGGCTTGCTGCCGCTTGCCACCGCCATATTCGGCGTGTTGCGCGGCGGCGAGCGGCCGAGGCTGGCCTTCTGGGTCTTTTCCGCCGCCGGCAGCGCCATCGTCTGCAGCTATGCGCTGGCTCAGGGCATCTCCGCCTCACCGGCCGGCGATCTGCTGATGCTGGCGGCCATCCTTGTCTGTGGGCTGGGCTACGCCGAAGGCGCCGTGCTGTCGCGCCGGCTGGGCGGCTGGCAGGTGATCTCCTGGGCACTGGTTCTCTCCCTGCCGGCCATGATCGCCCTCAGCTTCGCCACCATGCCGCAAACCATCGGCGGCATCGGGGAACCGGCCTGGATCGGCCTCGTCTACGTCTCGCTCTTCAGCATGCTGATCGGCTTCATCTTCTGGTATCGCGGGCTGGCGCAAGGCGGCATCGCCGCCGTCGGGCAATTGCAGCTGCTGCAGCCCTTCTTCGGCCTGGCGCTCGCCGCCACGCTGCTGAAGGAGAATGTCAGCTGGTCCATGTTCGCGGTCACCCTGGGCGTCGTCGCCTGCGTGATGGGCGCGAAGAAATTCGCGCGATAGACCATGCCTCAAGCGGCGTATAATATGATCTTGCTATTCTAAACCGATCGGTCTATATGATTTCAATCAGTCTAGACTGGGAGGAAAAATATGACCGGCCCGCTCATCCCGCCATTCACCCGCGAAACCGCCATCGCCAAGGTGCGCATGGCCGAGGACGGCTGGAACAGCCGTGATCCGGAACGTGTTTCCAAGGTCTACACGCAAGACAGCCAGTGGCGGAACCGCGCCGAATTCCCGCGCGGCCGTGAGGAAATCGTCGCGTTCCTCACCCGCAAATGGGCGAGAGAGCTCGACTACCGGCTGATCAAGGAGCTCTGGGCCTTCGAGGGCAACCGCATCGCCGTCCGCTTCGCCTATGAATGGCACGATGACAGCGGCCACTGGTTTCGCTCCTACGGCAACGAGAATTGGGAGTTCGACGCCGACGGCCTGATGCAGCGCCGCTTCGCCTCGATCAACGACATGCCGATCAAGGAAGAGGATCGGAAATTCCACTGGCCGCTCGGCCGCCGGCCCGACGATCATCCCGGCCTCTCCGATCTCGGCCTCTGAGACCGCTCATGACGCGCACCATCTTCGAAAAGGCCGACGCCGTTGCCCTCGTCGCCGAAGTGTTCCGCGACCTCGGTTACGAGGGCGCGTCGATGAGCAGCATCACGGCGCGCACCAAGCTGTCGAAGGGCAGCCTCTATCACTTCTTCCCCGGCGGCAAGGAGGAGATGGCGGCCGAGATTCTCGCCAATATCGATGCCTGGTTCGTCACGCAAATGTTCCGGCCGCTCGAGGAGGACGAACCGCGCGCCGCCACCGCCCGGATGTGGGAAGCCACGAATGCCTATTTCCGCTCCGGCCGTCGCATCTGCCTCATCGGCGCCTTCGCGCTCGATGAAACGCGGGACCGTTTTGCGAGCGCGATCCGCGGCTATTTTCACCGTTGGATCAAGGCCCTCGCCGGCGCATTGAGGAGGGCTGGCATCGCCGCCGCGGAGGCACAGGCGCTGGCGGAAGAGACGGTCATCGGCATCCAGGGCGCCTTGATGCTCACAAGAGCGCTCGGCGATGACGGGATTTTCGGGCGGACGCTGGAGCGGTTGCGGGAGCAAATGGCGGAGAAGCTCGAAGGCAAATGAAATCGCCAACGCCCTCCCACTTTTAAACAATCGTCCACAAAAGCGTGGCAGCATTAATCATCTTTGATTTGCAACTGTCCAAGCTCCTGTGCTCAGCAGAAAACGGGAGCGCCGAGGAGATGGATAGAGATGCTGCAGCAGACCCACGATACCGACGATGCGCTGATCGACCGCTTGCAACGGTCGGCTTTCGACTATTTCATGCTGCACACCAATCCGGAAAACGGGCTGGTGGCGGATACTTCGATCAAGACGAGCCATTGCAGCATCGCCGCCGTCGGCTTTGCGCTGTCGAGCTATCCGGTCGCCGTCGAGCGCGGCTGGATCAGCCGCGCGGACGCGGCGAAGCGCGTGCTGGCCGCGCTCGATTTCTTCGCCGATAGCCAGCAGGGCGAAGAGCGCGGCGCCACCGGCCATCGCGGCTTCTACTATCACTTCCTCTACATGGAGACCGGCAACCGCGCCTGGAACAGCGAGCTGTCGACCATCGACACCGGCCTCCTGCTGATCGGCGTCCTGACGGCAGCCGCCTATTTCAATGGTGCCAGCCAGGCCGAAAAGGATATCCGCAAGCAGGCGAAATTCCTCTACGAGCGCTGCGACTGGCATTGGGCCTTGAACAAGGGCCAGACGATCAGCATGGGCTGGAAGCCGAGCAGCGGTTTCTTGCGCTGGCGCTATCAGGGCTATGACGAGGCGATCATCCTCTATGTGCTGGCGCTCGCCTCCCCCACCCATGCCATCCCGTCCTCCAGTTACGATGCCTTTACCTCGACCTACACATGGATGATGTTCAAGGACGCGCCCTATCTCTATGCCGGACCGTTGTTCATCCACCTCTTCTCGCATGCCTGGATCGATTTCCGCGGCATCAACGACCGCCACATGGCCGACAAGGGCACGGATTATTTCAGCAACACCCAGACGGCCATCGCCGTCCAGCGCGACTATACCGAGCGCAATCCCAATCATTTCACCGGCTATACGAAGGACATCTGGGGACTTTCGGCCTGCGACGGACCGAACCCGACCGGCACCAAGCACAGCCGGCGGCACGCCCCGAAGGTGCTTGGCTATGCCGCGCGCGGCGCCCCCCTCGGCCCTGATGACGGCACGATCGCGCCCTGGGGGCCGCTCTCCTGCCTGCCCTTCGACCGCAAGGCCGCGCTCGACGGCACCAAGGCGCTGCTTGCTACCTATCCCAACCTGCTGCTGGACGGCCGCTTCCCCGGCGGCTTCAACCCGAGCGTCAAAGGCCCCGGCCCGGAAGGCTGGGTCGACGACCGCTCGGTCGCCATCGACCAGGGCCTGCTTGTCATGATGATCGAGAACGAGCGCACCGGCCTGATCTGGAACCTGATGCGGCAATCGCCGATCCTGCGCCGCGGCCTCGAACGCGCTGGCTTCACCGGCGGCTGGCTGGACGAGAAACAGGCAAAGCCCGCGATCGCCTGATCGCGGGATTGCCGAAGCTCATCGCCGTCAGGCGACATCGAATTTCACGCCCTGTGCCAGCGGCAGGGTGCGGCCGTAATTGATGGTATTGGTCGCCCGGCGCATATAGGCCTTCCAGGCATCCGATCCGGATTCGCGGCCGCCGCCCGTCTCCTTCTCGCCGCCGAAAGCACCGCCGATCTCGGCGCCAGAGGGACCGAGATTGACGTTGGCGATGCCGCAATCCGAGCCCCGCGCCGAAACGAAGGTCTCGGCCTCGCGCATGTCGTTGGTGAAGATCGACGACGACAGGCCCTGCGGCACGGCATTGTGCAGCGCCAGCACCGCGTCGAAATCGCTGTATTTCATGACATAGAGGATCGGCGCGAAGGTCTCGTGCTCGACCGGGCCGATCTGCGCGGGCATCTCGACCAGCGCCGGACGGACATAGAAGGCATCGGCCAAACCCTGTTCGACGCGCTCGCCGCCGGTGATCGTACCACCGACCGATTTCGCCTCGCCGAGCGCCGCCTGCATCCTGTTGAAGGCTTGGGCGTCGATCAGTGGACCGACGAGCGTGCCGGCCTCCAGCGGATTGCCGATGGTGACGGAGCCGTAGGCCTTTTGCAGGCGCGGTACCAGCTGGTCATAGACGCTATCATGCACGAAGAGGCGGCGCAGCGTCGTGCAGCGCTGGCCGGCGGTACCCATGGCGGAAAAGGCGACACCCCTGAGCGTCAGGTCGAGGTCGGCGGTCGGGCAGACGATGGCGGCATTGTTGCCGCCGAGTTCCAGAATGGCGCGGGCGAAACGGCCGGCCAGGCGCGGGCCGACCGCGCGGCCCATGGCCGTCGAGCCGGTGGCGGAGACCAGCGGCACCTTCGGATGATCGACCAGGATCTCGCCGAGATCGCGGCCGCCGATGATCAGGGTCGACAGATTCGTGGGCGCCTCGCCACCCTCGGCGACGTAACGCTTCAGCGCCTTTTCGAATAGCGCCTGCGTGGCCAGCGCCGTCAGCGGCGTCTTCTCCGAAGGCTTCCAGATGGTGGAATTGCCGCACACGATCGCCAGCGCCGCATTCCACGACCAGACGGCGACCGGGAAATTGAAGGCAGAAATGATGCCGATCGCCCCCAGCGGATGCCAGGTCTCCATCATCCGGTGTTCCGAGCGTTCGGTGGCGATGGTCAGGCCGTAAAGCTGGCGGGAAAGGCCAACGGCGAAATCGCAGATGTCGATCATCTCCTGCACTTCGCCAAGCCCTTCGGAGGTGATTTTGCCGACCTCGATGGAAACCAGGCGGCCAAGCGCCGCCTTGCCGGCCCGCAGCTCCTCGCCGAGCAGACGGATCAGCTCGCCGCGCTTCGGGGCCGGCACGTTGCGCCAGGCGAGAAACGCTTCATGTGCCTTGTCGATTGCAGCCTTCGCTTCGGCAGGTGAATGCTCCCTCAGCCGACCGATCTCGGCCCCGGTCACCGGCGAGGTGACGGCAAGCGTTCCGCCCGTATAGCGATCGGCGGCAACGCCGAGTTCACCGAGGATTGCTTTGACCTCGGTGGCGAGATCGAGTGTGGCGGCCATGTCGCTTACCCCTTCTTTCAGTGATCCGAAGCCCGGCTAGACTCTCGCATCGACGAAATGCGCGGCCTGGGCGCCGGCTTCGTACCATACTTCCTTCAGCGCACGAAGGCCGGGCTCCTGAGGATCGGTGAGCGGCAGCGGCAGATCGGCTTCCGAAAGCCGGCCGAGGATGTGATCCGCAAGCGTCTTGCCGAAGACCGTGCCCGGCGCGATGCCGCGACCATTATAGCCGGAAAAGCCGATGACGTTCGGCGCGAAGCGGTGAAAGCGCGGCAGGGCATTTTCCGTCATGCCGATCTTGCCGTACCACTCGCATTCGAACGGCACATCGCCGAGCTGCGGGAACAGCTTGTGAAGCGTCCGCCGTGCCCAATTCCTGTGGATGGCATAACCGGTATTGCGCAATGCGCCGACGCTGCCGATGACCAGGCGCCCGGCCTGATCCATGCGGAAGGACGACAGGACCTCCTTCGTATCCCAGGCGCCCTCGCGGCCCGGCAGTACGGATTTACGGAGATTGTCGCCGAGCGGTACGGTGGCGAAATTGAAATAGGGCAAATGCACCTGTTCGTTGCGCACCTGCTCCCACGGGCCGGTGCTGTAGGCATCGGTGGCGACGATGATCCAGTCGGCACTTACCTTGCCGCCGTCCGTCCGGACAACCCAGCGTCCGCCGGCCTTTTCGGTTTCCGTCACCCGGCTGCCGGTATGAATCGTCACACCCGCCTTGACCGCGGCATGGGCCAACCCGCGCGCATAGGCAAGCGGCTGCAGCGTGCCGGCGCGCATATCCAGCAGGGCGCCGGCATAGGCTGACGTGCCGACCCGCCGCGCCGTCTCGTCGGCGTCGAGGACAGAAACGGGAGCGCCGCGCTTGCTCCATTGGCGGGCGCGCTCCTCGATTTCCTTCAATCCGCTGGCACCGACCGCGCAATGCAGCGTGCCGTTGCGCTCCAGCTCGCAGGCGATGGCGTGCTTCTCGATCAGGGACATCACCAGTTTCGGCGCCCCGCCCAGCATCTCCAGCAGCCGTTCGCCATGCACGGGGCCGAGCTCACCGGGCAGATCGTCCGGCATGACCCACATGCCGGCATTGATCAGGCCGACATTGCGCCCCGCGCCGCCGAAGCCGATCTCATTGGCCTCCAGCAGCACGACCCTGGTGCCCGCTTCCGCCAGATGCAGCGCCGAGGAAAGACCGGCATAGCCGCCACCGACGATGACGACATCGGCCGAAACTTCACCCGCCAGCGGCACGGTTGCGGGTGGCGGCGGGGCGGTTTTCTCCCAAAGGCCGTGGGAGCGGGGGTCGTTCAGCATGGAATAGGTCCGGTTATCGAGAGGAATCGAGCCAATCTAGCGCCACCTTTCAACTTGCGGAAGCGATAAGAGCGACATGTGGTGGATAGAGAAAAACTTGCATGGCGATCCCGCTTTCGACCATTATAGAGCGATGCACCGGCCGGCTCCGCCGCCGAAACAGAATCAGGATCGTCCCATGAAGCCCATTTTCGTTCAGCTCCAATGCGCCCCCGGCAAGACCTACGAGGTCGCCGACGCCATCTACCAGACGGAGCTGGTTTCGGAACTCTATTCCACCAGCGGCGACTACGACCTGCTGCTGAAGGTCTACATCAAGGATGAGCAGGACATCGGCAAGTTCATCAACGACAACATCGCCAACATCCCCGGCATCGTCCGCTCGCTGACGACGCTGACCTTCAGGGCGTTTTGAGAGATCCGGCCGACGAGACAGGCATCGCCTTCGATATAGAACTCCTCGGCATGGCCCCTCACCCTAGCCCTCTCCCCGCAAGCGGGGCGAGGGCTAGGGTGAGGGGCCGGGCACAAGATTTCCGCATCACAAGACCCACCCGACCAGCCGACTGTCCGTCCCGATATTAACCCTCTTGCCCGAAACCGCTTGGCTTTTCGGCCGCGATTAAGCTCTTTTTAACCGTCCGTTGCGCAGCCTCGCATGCTGATCGAGGGATGGCGCCTGCGTGCGCCCGAGTGCTGCGATTTACGCAGCCCAAGGATCGAGGGCGGATCGATGACATCGGTGGTTTCCGATATTCAGACACAGAAGCCGGGCGGGCCGCTGATCGTGCACGTCGTGCGTCAGTTCCTGCCGAACAAGGGCGGGCTGGAGGATGTGGTCGCCAATCTCTGCCGGCAGCTGACCGGCCGCGGTTATCGCGTCCGCGTCATCACCTGCGACAGCCTGTTCTCCGATCCCGCCCGGAAACTGGCGGCGAACGAGACCATCGACGGCATCGAGATCGTCCGCATCCCCTGGTCCGGCTCGAGCCGCTATCCGCTGGCGCCGCAGGTGTTCCGGCATATCGCCGATGCCGACCTGATCCATGTTCATGCCGTCGATTTCTTCTTCGACGCACTCGCCTGGGGCAAGCTGTTTCACGGCCGCCCGATGGTCGCCACCACCCATGGCGGCTTCTTCCACACGCCGAAATACGCCGCCATCAAGAAGGTCTGGTTCAAGACGCTGACGCGGCTTTCGGCGCTCGCCTATGCCGATCTCGTCTGCTGCAGCCGCTCGGACGAGCGACTGTTCTCCGGCATTGCCGGCCGCCGCGCCCGCCTGATCGAGAACGGCGCCGATGTCGGCAAATTCGCCAATTGCGCCGCCCTCGAGGCCCGCCGCCGCATCGTCACCATCGGCCGCTTCTCGGTCAACAAGCGGCTCGACCGCATGCTCGACGTGATGAAGGTTTTGGCCGGACGCGATGCCGACTGGCATCTCGACGTGATCGGCGCCGTCTCCGATCTCGATCAGGCGACGTTGGAAAAAGAGATCGCCGCCCGCGATCTCGGCCGCCATGTGTCGCTGCATGTCTCGATCGACAATGCCGCCATCCGCAATATCGTCGCCCGAGCCTCGTTGTTTGCGTCCGCTTCGGAATATGAGGGCTTCGGCCTCGTCGCGATCGAGGCGATGAGCGCCGGCCTTTTGCCGGTGCTGCATACCAACGATGCCTACAAGGCGCTCGCCGAGACCCATCCGCGGCTGATCCTATCGGATTTCGCCGATCCGCAAGCCGCGGCCGATGCCCTGACCGTCGCTTTCGAGCGCCTTGAGGCCGACGATCTCAGCCTGCGGGAAGAGCTGCTGCGCGATGCCCGCGCCTATGCGTGGGAAGAGGTGGCGCAGCGCTATATGGACGTCTACGCCGAAGCCATGACCCCCAGGGGCAGGCAGCATCAGCCCCTGCGCCAGCGCGGCCAGGTGGCATAGCCTTCCAGAATGCCGATCAGCCAGGCATGCTTGCAGCGCGCCTGATCGGGATTGAATCGCACCAGCGCCAATAGCCAGCCGGCAATGGGCCGGCAGAGACGATAGCCGACATAGAGAAACGGAAAATCCTGCTTGCGCATCAGGGCGCCGAAGCCGCGGCCGTATTTGCGCGCCCGCTCGACCTGCCGAGGCCCATGGTCGCCGGTGACCTGGTCGTGATGGACGACGAGATCCGGAAAGAAGGTCAGCCGCTTGCCGGCCGCCAGCGCACGCAGCAGAAAATCCGCCTCCTCGCCGCTCTGGAACGGCGAGTCCGCCCCGACGCCGAGATTTTCGTCGAAGCCGCCTATGTCGGCCAGCGCGGCGCGACGCACGAAGATGCTGTTGGAATTGCCGCATCGCAGATAGTTCCAGCGCGTGACCGGCATCGAACCCGATCCGGTCGGGCTGAGCGACACCCGATCTTGCGCATCGAAGGTGCGGCCGGTGACGATGGAAAGCTCCGGATGCGCGACAAACAGCCGCACGGCCGTCTCGATCGTATCGGGCCTGTACCAGCAATCATCGTCGGGAAAACCGATATAGTCGCCATTGGCGGCGGCCATTCCATTGTTGCGCGCCCGCGAAAGTCCCTTGGCCGAACGAATATGCCGAATGGTCAGGCTGGTCGAAAACTGCTCGATCAGGCTCACGAGCCTGTCGTCCCCGTTCTGGTCGACCAGGATCACCTCGAAATCCCCGAGCCGCTGACGGGTCAGCGACAGGAACAGCCGCTCCAGCTGATCGAAGCGATCGATCGTACAGACGACCAGGCTGAACAACGAGAACCCTCCGGGGGAAGCGGGCACGCAGCCAATATCAGCGGGATTGAATATTAGCCAAAGTAGAAACGAAACTTACAATAGGAATAAACCGTAAATATTAAGGCATATGAAATAGAGCAGGCGTTATTTGCATGAAGATGCGGATCTTTGCAGTCAATGTCCGCGAGTTGGGAAACGGTAGTCTTCATGACGATGACGAAGAGCATCATGGCGAACTCGGCATTGAACGCGGCGGCGGGACTGACGCTGCTCGCGACCGGTTTTGTCTCCTCGATCATCGCCGCCCGCCTGCTCGGCCCCGAGGCCAACGGCATCATCGCTTTCTCGCTCTGGCTGACGATGACGGGCGCTCTGATCGCCGAACTCGGCACCGGCGTCACGCTGCTGCGCATCCTGCCGCAATTGAAGGTGCAGGGCTATTCGGCCGAGGAACGGCGCGGCTTCGCCGCCTATCTCGTGCTGCCGACGATCCTGTCGACCTTCGCCCTGCTTGCCGGCTATCTCGCCTATTACCGGGAAGTCGAACAGCTGCACTGGGCTGGCGGCACATCCGCCATCATCACCATTACCGGCATTTTCTTCGTTCTCCAGTCGCTCGGCGCCTACAGCAAGAATTTTCTGATCGGCGAGCAGGAGCTTGGCGCCTTCTTCCGCATGACGCTGGTCAGCTCGGCGCTGCAGCTCGGCGCCGTGCTCCTTGGCGCGGTCTTCTTCGGCGTCAGCGGCGCATTGGCCGGCTATGCGCTCGGCCAGCTGCCGATGTTCTTCTCGACGCTGAAGATCGCTACCGCGCGCCGCAACAGCTGCGGTGTCAGCCGCAGCTATCTCGTCAATTCCTCGCTCATCCTGTCGATCGAGCTGATCAACAGCTCGATCTTCCTCAACCGCATCGAGCTCTTGTTCCTGCAGCATTACTGGGGCATCGAGGCGGTCGGCTTCTATGCCGTCGGCCTGTCGCTCGCCAATCTCGCGCTGCAGCTTCCCGTGCAATTGAGCGGCAGCCTGCTGCCCTATTATTCCGAGCAGATGCATGCGCAAGCCTCCGACAGGCTGCCGATCCGCGTCTTCGAGGGCGTGGCACGCAGCATCTCCTACATCACCCTGCCGATGAGTTTCGGCCTCGCGGCGATCGCACCCGAGCTGGTGATCGCCATCTTCGGCAAGCCCTTCGGCCCGAGCGGCGGCACGGTGGCATTGCTGGCGCTGACGGCGGCGCCCTATGTCTTCATGCAGATCTGCACGCAATATCTCTATTCCATCGGCCGCATTCGCCAGCGCACCGTCATCGGTGCCATCGCTAGCGCCGTCATGATCTTCGGCTGCCTGGTCACCGTGCCTTTCTATGGCGGCGAAGGGGCGGCACTGGTGCGGCTGCTGGCCTTTACCGTCATGTGCCTGCTGATGGTGCGCCACATGGAGTTTGAAGGCTCGATGCGCGGCATGTTCATCAACCTCGCCAAGGTGACGACGGCCGCCGTGCTCTGCGCCGCCGCGGCCTATGGCTTCATTCATGTCCTGCCGGGCACGCCGGGCCTTGCCGGCGCTATCATCGCCGGTGTCCTGGTCTATGGCCTGACGCTCAGGCTGCTGAATGCCGTGCCGCCGGAGGATATCGCCGTATTGCAAAGGATCGCGACGCGCCTGCCGCGACGGGTGCATCCGATTGCCATTCATGCACTGGCGCTGCTGACACCGCACCGAACGTGAGGAGAATGCCCATGGCTGGTTGGGGAGCCGCCGAATACGAAGAGACATCCAGGGAGATCACGGCCGCCGCCATGCCGGTGACCTTCGCCGGCACCGTCGGCCTGTTCATGCCCGCCGCCGCGCCGGCAAGCGCGACGGCCGTCTTGTTCCTCAGCCCCTGGGGCTTCGAGGAAATGTGCACGCGCAAATTCTGGCGCATCCTGGCGGAAGACTTCGCCAAGGCCGGCATTGCCAGCCTGCGCTTCGACTATGCCGGCACCGGCGATGCGCTGGACATTGCCGATCCCGGCGAAGGGCTGACGCCCTGGGAAGATACGGCGCTCGCCGCCGCCGCCATGCTGCGCTGCCTCTCCGGCTGCGAACGGCTGGTTCTCGTAAGCCAGGGCCTCGGAAGCGCCGTCGCCCTCCAGGTCGCCGAGCGCCTGCGGCCTGTCGACGGCATCGCCCTGCTCGCACCGACGATCTCCGGCCGCGCCTATCTGCGCGAACTCACCGTGTGGTCGAAGATGATCGACGAGGGCATGGGCCTTGCGGATGGGCAATACCAGACCGACGGGATCGCGATCGCCAGCCTGCGGATGCCCGACGGCATTGCTGCCGCCGTCCGCAAACTCAACCTGATGGCGCTTGCCGATGTCGGCGCGCCGAACTGCCTTGTCCTGACCCGGCCCGGCCGGCCGGGCGATGCCGACTTCGCTGCGCATCTGCGCACCCTCGGCCCTCATGTCGAGCACGCCATCTATGAAGGCTACGACGCGCTGGTGTCGAACCCGACCGTCGCCGCCATGCCGCTCGAGACCGGTCACGGCATTCTGCAATGGCTGCAATCGATCGCCGCGAAACCCGCCACGGCATCGCGCAAAATTCTCCGCGCCCCTCGCGCCGATGCACTGGAGGGCGACGACTTTAGCGAAACGCCCCTGCGCTTCGGGCAAGGAGATCGCCTGTTCGGCATTCTCTGCGAACCGATCGGCGCGCGAAAGGGTGCAACGGCGCTGCTGCTCACCACGGCCTATGACCGCCATGCCGGATGGGGCCGCATGTCGGTCAGCATGGCGCGGTCGCTCGCCCGCGACGGCATCGCCTCGCTGCGCTTCGACACGGCCAATGTCGCCGACAGCCCGCCGCGCCCGGACGCTCCCGACCAGGTGCTCTATTCGCGCGACCAGCATCTGGACGTCGGCGCCGCCCTCGATCTGCTGGAATCCCGAAAGCTGCTGCCCGCCTTCGCCGTCGGCCGCTGCAGTGGCGGCTATCTTGCCTTTCAGACGGCCCTTCACGACGACCGCTGCCATGGTCTGATCACCGTCAATCCCTACGCCTTCGTCTGGGACGAAGCCCTGTCCGTCGACGAGGCCCTGCGCTTCGTGCCGCGATCGCTCGAGACCTATGGCCAGAAATTCCTGCAGCTGGAAACGCTGAAGCGGCTCTATGATGGTCAGATCGATGCCCGCAGCGCGGCGCGCAATATCGTCACGGCGCTGGCACGGCGTGCCGTGCGGCTGGGCCGCCCGCTGCTCGGCACCCTTCCCTTCTTCGCCGGTGAGCACGAGATCGTGATGAACGGCTTCCGTGCGCTCTCCAAACGCAATGTCGACCAGACGCTGATCTACAGCGCCCATGACATCGGCCTCGATCATTTCCGCGAACATTTCGGCGAGGACGGCACCGGCCTGGCGGCCATTCCCGGCACCCGCCTCGTCATCATCCCCGATGCCGATCACAATCTGACGCCACCACATGCGCGCGAAGCCTATTTGCGGGAAGTGCGGGAGATGGGATTGCGGCTCGGCGGGCGATAAAACCCGTGGCGCCCTCTGAGTATATCGAAGAGGCCGAACAGCCCAAAACACTCGCAATATCCAGCACTTGCTGTATAGTCGCGCCATGAGGCTCCTGATCGTCGAAGACAATCGCGAATTGGCGTCCTGGCTCGGCAAGGCGCTGCGTCAGGCGCAATATGCCGTCGACATCGCCTATGACGGCGAGGATGCCGAACATATGCTCAAAGTGGCGGGCTACGCCGTCGTCATTCTCGATCTCTCCCTGCCGAAAATCGACGGATTGACGCTGTTGAAGCGGCTGCGCCAGGCCGGCAACAAGGTGCCGGTCATCATCCTGACGGCCAATGCCAGCCTGGATGGTCGCATCACCGGGCTGGACAGCGGCGCCGACGACTATCTCGCCAAACCCTTCGAAATCGCCGAGCTGGAAGCACGCATCCGCGCCGCTGTCCGCCGCGGCCATGATCGCGCCGCGCCGGAGATCGCCGTCGGCGACCTGCTGTTCGATGGCGGCACGCGGCAGTTCTTCCTGGCCGGCGAAATGCTGGCGCTGACGCCGCGCGAACATGCCGTGCTCGAGCATCTCGTCATGAAGGCCGGCACCACCGTCACCAAGACGGCGCTGTCGGAAAGCGTCTTCGGCTTCGACGACCTCGCCGACACCAGCGCCATCGAAATCTACGTGCACCGCGTCCGCAAGAAACTCGAAGGCAGCGCCGTGCAGATCGCCACGCTACGCGGCCTCGGTTATCTGCTCCGCCATGCGCAATGACGAGAGCCTCCCCCCGCAAGGACGCCTTCGAGGCGCGATAGCGCGGCTGACCTCAAGCCTGCGGGCGCAGCTCTTCGCCTGGGTGGTGCTGACGCTGATCGGCGCGATCTGCATCAATCTCTATCTCAGCTTCCGCTCGGCCGACATCACCGCCGATCTCATCACCGACCATACGCTGCTCGCCTCGGCCCGGGTGATCGCCGAGGCCGTGCACGTCGATCCCGGCGGCACCGTGCAGGTCGACATCCCGCCCGCCGCCCTGGAAATGTTCGACACCGGCTATGGCGACCGCGTCTTCTACCAGGTTGTGACAGCCTGGGGGAATCTCATCGCCGGCTATCCGGGCCTGCCGCAGCCAAGGCGGCAGCAGGTCGGCGAGGATGCGGTCTTTCGCAGCGATTACGTGCGGCTGATGCTGCTCAACCACCCGATCGTCGGACTCGGCGAGGACAGCACGATCTCCGTCACTGTCGCCGTCACCCACAACAGCCAATACGCCATGCGCCGCCGGCTGTGGCTGTCCGATTTCGCCAAGCAGCTCGGGCTGGTGCTGATCGCCGGACTGGTGACCATCGTCGGCCTGCAGCGCGGCCTTGCGCCCGTGCTGCGGCTGCGCGACGCCGTGCGCGAACGAGGCCGCCAGCGTCTCGACCCGCTGGAGCCCGATATGGTGCAGAGCGAATTGCGGCCGCTGGTCCACGCCCTCAACGACCACATGGAGCGCGTGCAGAACCAGATGGCGGCGCAGCGCCGCTTCGTCTCCAACGCCGCCCATCAGCTACGCACGCCGCTTGCCTTGATCTCGACGCAGGCAAGCGTGGCGGCGCGCGAGAACGACAATGCCAGGCGCGACGAGGCGCTGCAGGCGCTGCGTTCCAGCACGCGGCAGGTAACGCGGCTGGCAAGCCAGCTCCTCACCCTGTCACGGGCCGAACCCGGCAGCCGCCGGCCGCGCAACGACACGATCGATCTCGTCGCCACCGCCCGGCGCGTCCTGGAGACGCTGGCTGAGGAGGCGCTGCGGCACGACATCGATCTCGGGCTGGAAGCCGGCGATGCGCCCGTGCATGTCGAGGGCGACGGCTTGATGCTGCGCGAAATGCTGGTCAACCTCGTCGACAATGCCCTGCGCTATACGCCCGCGGGCGGCCGGGTCACGGTCGGCGTCGGGCGCAACGGCGACGATGCCCTGCTGTGGGTGGAGGATAGTGGTCCCGGCATTCCGGAGGCCGAGCGCGCCCAGGTCTTCGAGCGCTTCTACCGCATCATCGGCACGGAGCCGGAGGGCAGCGGCCTCGGGCTCGCCATCGTCCGCGAAGTCGTCGACGGCGCCGGCGGCTCGGTCACGCTCGGCGACGCGGCCGAGGGCGGCCTACTGGTCACCGTGAAACTGCCGGCGGTCTGATCGTTTTCAAACCGCCGGCAATCGCGATGAGGCGGACCGTTATCCCGCCGCCCGAAGCTGGACTTCGCCCCTGTTCAGGAAGAATGTCTTGTCGAACAGGGTCAGATCCAGCGGATTCGGCAAGCGGACATCCGCAAGATCCGGATAGGCTTTCGCCGATGTTTCGTAGGATCGGTCGATCTGGGAGATGAAGATCATGATCAGCCCTTTCTCGCGCGCGAAGGCTTTCAATGCCCGGACCTGAGCCATCAATTCCGGTTTCTGCCTGTCCTGGTCGAGGATCTGCAGATAGTCGACGACGACAAGCGTTCCCCCGGGCGCCGATGCCAGCCTCTCGATAATATAGTCGGCGCTGATCGCGTCGGAGGTATCGAACGCGAACAGACCCTTGAAATGTTCGAAGGTCGCGCCGATCGCCTCGAAGCGGCTCTGAATATCCCTTTCGGTATATTCCAGCGTGAAGAAGATGCCGCGATTGCCGGCTTTCATGGCTTCGACGGCGAGCCTGAGGCTCATCAGGGTCTTGCCGTGGCGCGGACGGGCGCCAAGAAGCACCAGGTCGCCAAGATTGAGCCGCGAAAATATCTCGCCGGCAGGGGTGATCTCCTCGGTCCGCGTCGCCAACAGGCTCCAGCCGCGGAAGCCCTCCTCGGCGGCTATGCGATCAAGTGCCTGATGCAGCGGGATGTTCTGCGCACGCGACATCAGCCGCGCCTTGCGCTTCAGTCGATAAAGTGGGGCGGAAAGCCTCATGTCAAAAACCTCCTATTGCGAGCTGCGATCGCAATCCCTCCTTATGCTTGGCGCCCGAACAGTCGGTTCGATGATCGATGAGCCCTGCATGAACGATACTTTCCCGACGGAGGGGGGAGGCATGGGCCTTGCCGGAGATGGAACATAGACTGATTCTCGCCCGGCGGAAATCGGCACTCGCCGGCATCGTCTCCATTCGCGTCCGCAAGGCGTCGACGCCGGGCTTCGAAACGCAAAAGGCCGGGCGAAACGCCCGGCCTTGGCCTTGGGAGGCGCCGGAAAACCGGCTGGCTTATTGCACGTCCATGCTCTGCTGCGGACGCCAGCGGGTGATGCGGTTTTCGACCAGCGTCATCACATATTCGGCGCCGAGCGTGACCACCATCACCAGGATGATCGCGGCATAGAGGCCGGCGGCGTCGTAAGTGCCCTTGGCGATCGAGATCAGGTAACCGATACCGGCCAGCGAACCGACGAACTCGCCGACGATGGCGCCGATGATCGCGAAGGAGAAGGAGATGTGCAGGCTTGCGAAAATCCAGCTCATCGCCGACGGCAGGATGACGTTGCGGGTGACCTGCCAGTTCGAAGCCCCGAGGATGCGGGCATTGGCGATCATGTTGCGGTCGGCCTCGCGCACGCCCTGGAAGGCGTTGGCGAACACGACGAAGAACACCATGATGAAGGCGAGCGCCACCTTGGACGGCAGGCCGAGACCCATGATCATCACGAAGATCGGCGCGAGAACGACGCGCGGGATCGAGTTGATCGCCTTGATGTAGATCGACAGGATGTCGGAAGCGAGCTTGTTGCGGCCGAGCGCGACGCCGACGAGAACGCCGGTGACCGAGCCGATGACGAAGCCGATCAGCGCTTCTTCCATCGTGACGCCGAGATGGTACCAGAGCGAGCCGCTCTCGGTGCCCTCGGTGATCCATTCATAGAGCCTGTAACCGATGCCGGTCGGGCTGGAATAGAAGAACGGGTCGATCCAGTGCAGGTCCGAGGCAAGCTGCCAGAGACCGAGGATGGCGACCAGGATGGCCACCTGCCAGAACAACACGACATACTTGCGCCGCGAGATCGCCTTCAAGGCCGCCGCTTCGATTTCCGCATCCGAGGTGCCGGCGCGGAAGATCGGAGCATTGCCTGCTTCGAGAGCTGTGTTTGCCATGATCAATCCTCCCTTATGCCGCTTCCGCGGCACGGCGATAGCTGGTTTCGACCTCTTCGCGCAGGTCGTCCCAGATCGTCTTGCAATAATCGATGAAGTTCTGCTCGTAACGGATCTCCGAGACGACGCGCGGGCGCGGCAGGTCGATCGTGTAGACCGATTTCACCGTCGCGGGGCCGGCGGTCAGCACATAGACCTTGTCGGCCAAGGCGACAGCTTCTTCGAGATCGTGCGTGACGAAGACCACCGAAGCCTGGCGCTCGGCCCACAGCTTCAGGAGCTCTTCATGCATGACCGTGCGGGTCTGCACGTCGAGCGCCGAGAAGGGCTCGTCCATCAAGAGGATTTCCGGCTCGTTGATGAAGGTCTGCGCCAGCGAGACGCGCTTGCGCATGCCGCCCGAGAGCTGGTGCGGATAGTGATGCAGGAACTTCGAAAGGCCGACGCGGGCAAGCCAGTCCTTGGCGCTCTTTTCCGCCTCGGCCTTCGACTTGCCACGGAACAGCGGGCCGGACATGACGTTGTCGATGACGTTCTTCCAGGGGAAGAGCGCATCCGTCTGGAAGGCGAAGCCGACGCGCGGATCGATGCCGCTGACCGGACCGCCCATCAGGCGGACCTCGCCGGCGCTCGGCTTGGCGAGGCCGGTGACGAGATTGAGGGTCGTCGACTTGCCGCAGCCGGTCGGGCCGACGACGGCGACGAATTCGCCGCGCTCGACGGTCATGTTGAATTCGCGCAGTGCGGTCAGCGACTTGCCGGTCGGCGATACGAAACGGCGGCTGACATTGATGAGCTCGATCGCCGGTGTGCGGCGTTCATCCTGTTGCATGGTGCTGATCCTGACGCGTGCCTTCGGGGCGTGCACGCAAAGCCCAGTGAACTGCAAAGTCTCTTGAACGGCCGCTTCCGGAACCCGCCGGAAGCGGCGCTACGATTGCTTACTTGACGTTCTTGACGAATTCCGTCGTGTAGGTCTTCGACAGGTCGATCGTCTTACCCTTGACGTTCTTGGAGAACTCGGAGAGCACGGCGAGAACGGTCTTCGGACCATCTTCCGGCATCACGCCATCCGGCGTGAACATTTCCTTGCCGGCGTCGAGAGCCTTGATGTAGCCGTCCTTGTCGCCGACGTAGAAATCCTTCGGCATCTTGTCGGCGATCTCGGCGCCCGAATGGGTATTGATGAAGCGCAGCGTCTTGACGAAGGCGTTCGCCAGCTTCTGCACCTCTTCCTTATGGGCGTCGACCCAGGCCGCGTCCATATAGAGCGAGGCTGCCGGATAGGTGCCGCCGAGCGCGTCCTCGGTGCCCTTGACGGTGCGCAGATCGACGAGAATCTTGGCTTCGCCAGTTTTCATGAGGCGGGAGATCGTCGGCTCGGTGGTCATGCCCACCTGGATGGCGTCCTGCTGCATGGCGGCGATGAAGGTCTGGCCGGCGCCGACCGGAACCGGCGTGACGTCAGCCGGCGACAGGCCGGCCTTCGATGCCATGTAGAGCGTCAGGAAGTTGGTGGACGAGCCGAGGCCGGTGACGCCGGCGCGCTTGCCCTTCAGGTCGGCGAAGGACTTGATGTCCGGATATTTGGCCGAGACCAGCTCCACTTCGCCCGGAGCGCGGCTGAACTGCACCACGGACTTGATGAACTTGCCCTTGGCCTGCAGGTCGACACAATGGTCGTAGAAGCCGACGACACCCTGGACGGCACCGGCCAACAGCTGGTTTTCGGCGTCGACGCCGGCGGATTCGTTCAGAAGCTCGACGTCGAGGCCTTCATCCTTGAAGTAGCCGAGGGATTCGGCGAGCTTGGCCGGCAGATAGATCTGCTTTTCGTAGCCGCCCACCATGATCGAGATCTTGTCGGCGGCATGCGCCGCAGACGCGCCGAGGGATGCGGCCGTCATGACGAGGGAAAGGGCTACGGTATGAAAAAACGTGCGCGATGAACGCATGAATGTCTCCTCCTGTTCGGATGCCTGCGTCACATGATCGTCGCACGGCATATGCTTCCTCCACGAAGCTGAGCAAGCCTAGCGCGGCCAACCTTTCAGTCAGCTTTCAATGAAAAATCCCGCCGGGCGGCAGTGCCGATTTTGTTTTCCGCGCCACCGCGACCAACGCTCCGCCGAAGATTCATCACACGTCATATCCTTGATACCCTTGGCGAAACGTTCTTGGCGCCTATCTAAGACAGCCATCGCCGTGAATCGGGACGAACCATGAAAGCAATAGCTGCAGCCCTTCTTCTTCTGACGACGGTCGTCGGCCCGGCTCAGGCTATTTCCCATTACGATTCGCTTGGACGCAGCTGCGCATCCGTCCAGGAGATCGTTTCGAGGGAGCGGGCGGTGCTGCTGCGTTATCCCTCGAAAAACAGGAATTTAACCCTTTATGACCGTTATGTGTCCGGCAACGGCCAGTGCGGCACTGGCCAGTATGCAGCGCGCACAAGCATTCCGACCAAGGATAATCCAACATGCCCCGTCTACAACTGCAGATCGTCTTCCGTCTTCAACCCTCACTGACGCAAGCCTTCTTTTCTGCCGTTTGCCGCGGCGCGATATCGAGGAAAGAGGCCGCCACCAAGAACTTTTAGTTGAATTTCGCCAGCATTTAATACACACTGAGCGGGCAGACATGGGGACATGTTCCTTGCCTCCTCCCCGGGCATCTGTAGGTGGCGTCCGCTGGGTCCCCCGTTCAAAATGAGGAGATTTCACAGTGAGTGCAAAAGTACCAAATCCGATTGACGCCTATGTCGGCTCGCGCGTGAGAATGCGCAGGCTCATGCTCGGCATGAGCCAGGAGCGGCTTGCCGATCAAATCGGCGTGACTTTCCAGCAGGTGCAGAAATACGAGAAGGGCACCAATCGCATCGGCGCCAGCCGGCTGCAGGCGATCGCCAGCGTTCTGGCGGTTCCGGTCGCCTTCTTCTTCCAGCAGGACAATTCGCAGCCGTTGACGACGGAAGGCCTCGGCGCGATCAATGGCCTCGAAGACCTTTCCGACTTCCTGACCTCCAAGGAAGGATTGAGCCTCAACAAGGCTTTCATGAAGATCAATGATCCCGGCATCCGCCAGTCCGTGCTGACGCTCGTCAAATCGCTGGCCAGCACCGCCGAGCCGGTCATCGTGCATGCCACGTCGGCGGCAGAAGTTTCCGTCAGTCTGCGGAACTGACCGCGATGCCTCGTCCGACCCGCACGGGCGAGGCGCGAACACGATCGCGTGAGAAGATTGTTCCCCAAGTCCGTCGATCGCAACGACCGCAACCGTGAAAGCCCCCCGGAACGCCATCCGCCCCACGGATAAGGTTCGTTCCGGCTCATATCTGAGACGACCCAGGCTGCTTGCGGATTTTTCCACCCGCAAGCAGGACACGCAGGTGATTGCCATGAAATTGCAGTCATCGTAATGTAGGGTACCAGATCGGAATGACACCCTGCCGTCACCAACGATAACGGTGATTGCAAGCGACACGGATACGGCGATCGCCATGCCCGTGACGCTGCCGGGTGCAGTTGGGGAAGCATGGATTTCAAGCTGCTGACATTTGGAGACCTGCGTCTTGTCGACGGAACGGGTTCGACCGTGCCTTTTCCGGAAAAGGGCTTGCTGTCGATCTGCTATCTGCTGACCAATGCCTCGCCGCAGAAATCCCGTGCCGAGCTTGCGGAATTTCTCTGGGGCGACATACCGCTGGACAAGGCGCTCGCCAACCTGCGGCAAACATTGTCGCGCGTCAAAAGCCGGCAGGACGAACTCGGCACCGAGCTGCTGCTGATCGGGCCGGCGGCGGTGAGCGTGAAGATCGGGGCCTTTGCCAGCGACCTCTCGCTCGTCAACACCGTCTCGCAAACCGATCCGCACGCGGCACTGGAAGAATTGCTGCAACTCGGCCGCTGGGATTTTCTCGCCCGCACCGAGGTCATCGGCGGCCTTGCGCGCATGTGGCTGCGCACGCAACGCGACCAATTCCGGACGCGAATGCTGACGACGCTGCGCGCTGCCGTCGCCGCCATGGACGAGAAGGACGACGCGACCGTCGTCAAGGAAGCCGCGCTGCGCCTGTTCGAAGCCTATCCCGAGGACGAGGCGGTCTATCAGCTCCTCGGGCAGACCTATGCCGGCGAACCCCAGCTCGAAAGCGCCCGCAATATTTTCGAAAACCGCCGGAAATATCGCTGGGGCGAACTGCCCGTCGATCCCGATCCGCAGACGCTCGGCGTCGCGCGGCGACTATTCGAACGCCAGCGCGGCGTCGAGCCTCAACCCCGGCAGGAGACAAGACCACGCGTCGATATCGTTCCGCCGACATTGCGCGGCCCTCCAAGGCTCACGCTGCTGCCGCCGGTCAACCTGGCGCGAAACCACCAGACGGCCGTCTTTCTCGCCTCGGCGCTGCTGGAGGACATTACGGTCGGGCTTTGCGTGCTGAAGACCGTGACGATGGTGGCGCACTATACGGCGGAAAGGATCGCGCTCGACCTTGATCGCAGCACGATGTTGGAACGACACGACATCAACTATGTGCTGGACACCAGGCTCAGTTTCGACGGCAATGTCTATTGGCTCTTTGCGCAACTGGTCTATGCCGGAAATGACGAAGTCATCTGGGCCGAGCGCTTCAGCATGGAGGCGGGGGACCTTCCCCGCCAACATCGCGAAATCGCACAACGCATCGTCGCGTCCATCGCCGGCTACATCGAACGCAACGAGTTCTCCCGTGATTATTTCGAGCGCAATCCGGAAGCCTATCACCAGTATCTGCTCGGCCAGCGCCACCTGAAACATCTCGACCTGCCGGACATTCGCAGGGCTCGCAAGGCGTTCCAGGCAGCCTTGAAGGAAAATCCTTATTTCTCGCCGGCCCTGAGCGGCGTGGCGCGAACCTATCATCTCGAATGGCTGGTGACGGCGCGGGGCGACGCCAAATTGCTGAATCTGGCGGCGGAAGAAGCCGGAAAAGCAATTGCCACCGGTCAGGAGATCGCAAGCGGATACCATCAATTCGGTGTTGTCAAACTGTACCAGGGAGCCTTTGACGAAAGCGTCGAAGCCTTCAAGCTCGCCGAGACCATCAGCCCGCATCATGCCGACCTGATCGTCGATTATGCCGATACATTGCAGCATGCCTCGAAACCAGCCGAGGCTCTCGAAAAGGTCGAGCAGGCCATCAAGCTCAATCCGCTGAGCCCGGATCTCTATTTCTGGACCGCCGCCGGAGCCAGCTATTCGCTCGAACGCTACGAAGAGGCCAATGCCTATATCGAGCGCATGGCTGACCCCTCGCAGGCAGCCCGGCTCGCGGCAGCCAGCGCCGCCATGGCAGGCAACATGCGCAAAGCCAAATCACTGGTGCGTAAAGTCAAAGAAATATATCCCGATTTTGATATTGATACTTGGCTCTCTATTGTTCCCGTTCGGGAACAATGGCAAAAAGATCATTACCGAGAGGGACTGCGACGCGCAGGTTTTTGAGCAATACATGTATCCATGGAGATTTGAGCATGGCAAATTTCGTCGTAATAGGCATTGCGGGTGATACGCAACTTTACCTGGCCGATCTGAGCGCGGGCACCATTTCTCCGCTCGCTCCGCAACCGGGCAGCGCCCTCTCCACCATCGATCAGTTGCGCAATGCCGGCGCGACGATCACCAGAGGGGTCAATCTGGCCGTCACCGTCGGCAGCGCGGCCGATGCCGCTAGCGGCCGGTTCGATGAGACTCCCGCCAGCACGCGATTCGATGAAGGCGCGGCAAGCGGCAGGTTTGACAATTGACGCCAACCCGGTGAGCGAGGCACCGACGATGAAGGCCCCCCTGGCCGAATTCCTTGGCAGGCATTCGAGCTGGGAGGAGCCTTTGATGCGGCCTCGCTATTCGGACCGTGTTTGCTCCCCCGAGGAGACGTTTCGGCGGATCGAGCCCCATCTTGCAGCTCAAGGCATAACCCGCCTTGGCCGACTGACCGGGCTCGACAAGATTGGTATTCCCGTCTGGCAGGCAATCAGCCCGAATGCCCGCTCGATCGTCATCAACAATGGCAAGGGTATCACCGATCTCGACGCCAAGGTTTCTGCGGCAATGGAAGCGCTGGAGCGCAATATTGCTTGCGCGCCCGCCGTGCCGACCATGACCGTCAGCCGCCGGCAAATGACAGCCGAGGGGCGTTGCACCGATCCCTTGCCCGCGCTCATCGCGCAGGGGCAACGGGATATCGATGACGATGAGGAGATCGCCTGGGCCGAAGGCTATGATCTTCTCACCGGCAAGCCGGCCTGGGTTCCCCTTGCTGCCGTGACGCTTGATCGCACCATTCGCAACCCGCGCTTCTGGCAATCCTCGGACGGGCTTGCCTCCGGCAACAATCTCACCGAGGCCCTGCTACATGGCCTGCTCGAACGCATCGAACGCGATGCCGAGATCCTCTGGGACATCGCCGAACCGGGATTGCGCATGGGCGCCTGCATCGATCCCGCCTCCTTCGCCGATCCGGTGCTGGACGGGTTGATCGCCAAGATCACCTCCGCGGACCTGACGCTGCAGCTCTTCGATATCACCAGCGATATCGGCATACCGGTCTTCGTCGCCCTCCTTGGGCCAGGCGAGATCGCCAACGCAAAACATGTGCGCTATCTCGACGTTACCCTCGGCAGCGGCGCGCATCCGTCGCCGGTGCGGGCAGCGATCCGCGCCGTAACCGAGGCGGCGCAATCGCGGCTGACCTTCATCAGCGGCGCCCGCGACGATATCCGGCCCGAGACCTTCACTCGCCAATTGCCCGACAGCATTCGCCGCTGCTTCGACGCCACGCCGAACATCACCAACAGACCCAAACCGGTCCTGCCGCAAGGCGCCGAGGCCTTGTTGCACCTGACGATCGGCCGCCTGCGCCAGGCGGGCATCGTCTCGGCCATCGCATTGCCGCTCGCCGACCCCTCTCTTCCTTTCGCGGTTGCCAAGCTCGTGGTGCCGCAGCTCGAAAATCCCGCCGGGGAGCGCAAGCGCCGCTTCGGCTATCGCGCCATCTCGAAAACCTTGCAACTGCTATGAAGATCCTGTTCGTCGGCCCCACGCTTCCCGACGCCGCCGAGATCGCCGATCCCGGCATCACGCTTCGCGGGCCGGCGCAGAAGGGCGATATCGTCAAGGCGCTGGAGGACGGCGCCAATGCCATCGGCCTGATCGACGGCTTCTTCGAAAATGTCGCGCCGGTCTGGCACAAGGAAATCCTGTTCGCCCTGTCGCAGGGTGTCCGCGTCTATGGTGCCGCCAGTATGGGCGCCCTGCGCGCCGCCGAATGCGCCGCCTTCGGCATGACTGGCATCGGCCGCATCTTCGAAGCCTATGTTTCCGGGGCGCTTGCCGACGATGCCGCCGTCGCGCAGATCCATGCCCCCGCCGAACTCGGATACCGCCCGCTCAGCGAGCCGTTGGTCAATATCGAGGCGACCTTGCAGGCCTTGGCCGAGACCGGCGCTATCGACGAGGCCGAGCGTGCGGCGTTGCAGGCATCCGCCGAGACCATGTATTTCAAGTCGCTCTCCTACGCTTCGATAACGAAGACCGCCGCTCTGCCGGACCCGGCCCGCCGGCCGGCGATTGCCGCCCTCCTGCGCGCCCACGCCGTCAACCAGAAGCGGATCGACGCGCTTCAGCTGCTGGACGTGCTCGCCGCCTGCCCCGACGCACGGCAAGAGGCCCCGCACGACTGGATCTTCCAGGCCAACAGCCTGTGGCGCTCGGCCTTTCACCGCCTTGAAATTGCGCCGTAAACACGCTGCACAATCTCTCCTCGTGTCACGCAGTATGTCACGCGCCAATGCCGCAGACATGCGGTAGTGTCTGCTCATGTTCCTGGCGCTGAGTTTGAGTACGCCCGGAACAGGGGGCAAAAGGGGCAAGACATGAACGCAATACTTCCTATCGAAACGGCCAATCAGGATTCCGACTCTCTGAAAGAGCTGGCATCCATCGCACGACTGATCACCTACGCGCGTCAGAGCGCCAAGGGCCTGAATGCCGAATTCCCGGTCTGGTGCCTGGATCTCGCACTCGGCGCCGTGCTGCAGGAAATGTACGCAAACGGCCTGCAGACACCGCTCTTTGGCGAGGGGACGGACAAGGCGAGCATAGCCGTCGCGCACTAGGCGCTACAGGCTGCTTTTTCAACCACGGGGGCGGGGCATGCCGGCATGGTCGAAAACCGTGCCGGCATTTGTCCTTGCGGCAAGCGAGACCGGGCTTGAAACGCCGCAGCGCAATTTCAGGAAACGCTGAGCCGCTCTAGCGCGGCCGCACGCCTTTCAGAAAGATCGCGATGCATTGCCGCAAATGCCGCAGGCGGGTCTCGCGGTCCGGCCAGTCGCTTACCCTGCCGGGAAGCGTGATCATCGCACCGAAGATCATGTTCATCAGCATGCGCGCGCCGCTTTCCGCATCGGCGATATCGATCAACCCTTGCCTCTGCTGCAGGCTTAGCCAATCGGCCAGCATCTGGCGCGACTGCTCGGCGCCGCAGGTGCGCAACAGCGCCGCTATCTCTGGAAATTGCTGGGCCTCGCGCAAGGCAAGATGAATGAAGGCCTCGCGGTCGCGTTCCGCCGCCTCGTCGATGTCGATCATGAAGATCTGCTCGAGCACCTCGTCGAGCGGCAGGTTTTCCTGCGGATCGCGCGGCAATGCCAGCATCGAGGCGCGGTGCTCGCCGATGATGGCCATGAAGAGGTCCGCCTTGCTCGCAAACAACCGGTAAAGGGTCTGCTTCGAAATCCGGCAGCGCGCCGCGACCTGATCCATGGTGGTGCCGCCATAGCCGAATTCGTGAAAGGTCGCGCGCGCGGCGGCGATGATCCCGGCACGCCGCGCATCGTCGCTGACCGTCTTCGGGCGGCCACGCGCACGGCGGCCGGCGACCTGATCCGTGCTCCCTACCCCAGCCCCAGCCCCAGCCCCAGCCTCAGTCTGCAGTTGCATCTTGACCTTAACAGCCGAATGAGATTGACATTTAGCACGACGCTAATATTTTCGTACTAGCCGGTACTGTAAATAAGACAATAGGAAATAGCAACGTGGGAAAGATCGTCTCTTCTACCCCTGCATCCGCACGTACAGCGCGAATCACGCGTTTTCCGTCCAACCGGATCTCGCTCCTCGCCGCGGGGATCGCTGCCACGGTGCTGCTGGCCGGCTGCAACGAGCAGAAGTCGGCTCAAACGAACGTCCCGGCCGTCAAGACCGAGGTCAGCGCCATGACGCTGCATCCGCAATCGGTGGCGATCACCGCCGAACTGCCCGGCCGCACCAGTGCCTATCTGGTCGCGGAAGTGCGCCCGCAAGTCGGCGGCATCATTCGCAGCCGCAATTTCAAGGAAGGCAGCGAGGTCAAGGCCGGCGACGTGCTCTACGAAATCGATCCGGCCTCCTATCAGGCATCCTACGACAGCGCCGTTGCCGCCTTGCAGAAGGCGCAGGGCGCGGTGCCGAGCGCGCAATCGAAGGTCGATCGCTATAAGAGCCTCACCGCCCAGGACGCCGTCAGCAAGCAGAATCTCGACGATGCGCTGTCCACTCTGGCGCAGGCCAATGCCGATGTCGCCTCCGCCAAGGCATCGCTGGAAACGGCGCGCATCAATCTCGATTATACCAAGATGCGCGCGCCGATCGGCGGCCGTGTCGACGCCTCGGCGGTGACGGTCGGTGCGCTGGTCACCGCCGACCAGACGACGGCGCTGACCACCATCCGCCAGCTCGATCCGATCAATGTCGATGTCACGCAGTCGAGCACCAACCTGCTCGAATTCCGCCGTGCCATCGCGGAGGGACGGCTGAAGACCAGTGGCGACAATGTCTCCGTGCACCTGACGCTGGAAGACGGCACCCAGTACAAGCAAACCGGTAGGCTCGAATTCGCCGAAGCCGCGGTCGCGGAAACCGTCGGCACCATCACCGTGCGCGCCGTCTTCCCCAATCCGGACCGATTGCTTCTGCCCGGCATGTATGTGCGGGCGACGATCCAGGAAGGCGTTGCCGAAAACAGCTTCCTGGTGCCGCAGCGGGCGGTGACGCGCAACACCAAGGGCGAGCCGACGGCCTTCTTCGTCAATGCCGACGGCAAGGTTCAGCAGCGAGTGCTGAAAGTACAGCGCAGCATCGGCAATAGCTGGCTGGTCAATAGTGGCCTGACCGATGGAGACAGGGTCGTGGTCGAAGGCGTACAGCGCGTGCGCGACGGCCAGGATGTCAACGCCACCGCCGTCACCATCGACGACGCGACCGGTGAGGTGAAGCAGGCAGCGGGCGACGGCAAGCCGGCCGAGCAGGCCGGCCTGGAAAAGACCGATACAAAAGCCGCTTCCGGCACCCAGAAGTGAGGTAAGCGATGTCTCGTTTTTTCATCGACCGGCCGATCTTTGCCTGGGTCATCGCCATCGTCATCATGCTGGCCGGCGCCTTGTCGATCCTGACGCTGTCGATCTCGCAATATCCGCAGATCGCCCCGACCACGGTGAGCATCAACGCGACCTATCCCGGCGCTGATGCCGCGACCGTCGAAAACTCGGTGACCAAGGTCATCGAGCAGGGCATGACCGGCATCGACAATCTCGACTACATGACGTCGACCTCGACCTCGACCGGCCAGGCTTCGATCTCGCTGACCTTCACCAACAAGGCCGATTCCGACGTCGCGCAGATGCAGGTGCAGAACAAGCTGCAGCTTGTAACCGCGCAGCTGCCGCAAACGGTGCAGTCGACGGGCATCACCGTTTCCAAGTCGACCTCGAACTTCCTGATGGTCGTGGGCTTCGTTTCCACCGATGGCAAGCTGAACTCCAACGATCTCGCCGACTATGTTGCCAGCACGCTGAACGACACGCTGAAGCGCATCGAAGGCGTCGGCAACACCCAGATCTTCGGCTCGGGCTATGCCATGCGCATCTGGGTCGATCCCGACAAGCTCGCCAAATACCAGTTGATGGTCAACGACGTCACCACGGCGATCGAGTCTCAGAACTCGCAGGTCTCGGCCGGTCAGCTCGGCGCGCTGCCGCAGCGCAAGGGCCAGCAGCTCAACGCGACGGTCACCGCCAAGAGCCGGCTGCAGACGCCCGAGCAGTTCAACAACATCATCCTGAAAAGCCAGTCCGACGGTTCGCTGGTGCGCCTCAACGATGTCGCCACCGTCGAGCTCGGCGCGGAGAGCTATACCACGTCGAGCACCTATAATGGCCATCCCTCGGC
>NZ_JACIBC010000007.1 GCF_014195095.1 Rhizobium sp. BK602 | reverse complement strand
GGCTCGGTCGGCGTCATCTACCGGCAGTTCTCGGTGACGATCGTCTCGGCGATGATCCTGTCTGTCATCGTGGCGCTGATCCTGACGCCGGCGCTTTGCGCGACGATCCTCAAGGCGCCCGAGCATGGCGCCAAGCAACGCGGCGCCTTCGGCTGGTTCAACCGCAATTTCGAGCGCGCGACGCTGCGTTATCAAAGCGGCATTCACGGCATGATCCGCCGGAGTGCCGTCTTCCTGCTGATCTTCGTGCTGATCGGTGGCGCTGTCGGCTATCTGTTCAACCGCCTGCCGAGCTCGTTCCTGCCCGATGAAGACCAGGGCATCCTGCTCACCGCCATCCAGCTTCCGCCAGGCGCCACGGATTCACGCACCTGGGCCGTGCTCAACCAGGTCAAGGACTACTATCTCAACAACGAGAAAGACTATGTCGAAGGCGCATTCGCCGTTGCCGGCTTCGGCTTCAGCGGCCAGGGCCAGAATGTCGGCATCGTTTTCGTGAGGTTGAAGGATTTTGCCGAGCGCAAGACGCCGCAGTCGAAGGCGCAGGCCATTGCCGGCCGCGCGATGGGCGCCTTCTCCAAGATCAAGGACGGCAGCGTCTTCGCGCTTGCCCCGCCGGCCATCCCCGGCTTCGGCAGTTCGAGCGGCTTCGACTTCTTCATCAAGGACATCAACGGCGCCGGCCATGCGGCCCTGATCGCCGCCCGCAACCAGCTGCTTGGTGCTGCGGCCCAGAATAAGAGCCTCTTCGGCACCCGTCCGAATGGCCAGGAAGACACGCCGCAATATTCGGTGAATATCGACCAGGAAAAGGCGAGCGCGCTGAACATCACGCTCTCCGACATAGACACGACACTGTCGACCGCCTGGGGCGGCACCTATGTCAACGACTTCATCGATCGTGGTCGTGTGAAGAAGGTCTATGTCCAGGCCGACAAGAATTTCCGCATGCAGCCGGAGGATTTCGGCCGCTGGTACGTGCGCAATTCCGACGGTGCCATGGTGCCCTTCTCCGCCTTCTCCAAGGGTGAATGGACCTATGGCTCGCCGCGTCTCGAGCGCTATAACGGTTCGTCCGCCGTCGAAATCCAGGGTTCCGCCGCCGCCGGCATCTCCTCCGGCGATGCCATGAACGAGATCGACAAGATCATGGCTTCCCTGCCGCCCGGCTTCAGCCATGAATGGACCAGCCTGTCGGCCCAGGAGAAGCTCTCCGGCAACCAGGCGACCCAGCTCTACGCCATCTCCATCCTCGTCGTCTTCCTGGCGCTCGCCGCCCTCTATGAAAGCTGGTCGATCCCGCTCGCCGTCATGCTGTCGGTGCCGATCGGCATCTTCGGGGCGCTGCTCGCCGCCACCCTGTTCGGCCAGTCGAACGATGTCTATTTCAAGGTCGGCCTGCTGACCACCATAGGTCTGGCGGCCAAGAACGCCATCCTGATCGTCGAATTCGCCATCGAGCAGCAGGCGAGCGGCAAGGATCTGGTGCAGGCGACGCTGGAGGCCGCCCGCCAGCGGCTGCGGCCGATCCTGATGACCTCGCTCGCCTTCATTCTCGGCGTTATGCCGCTCGCCGTCGCCAACGGTGCCGGCTCCGGCAGCCAGAACTCGATCGGCATCGGCGTCATGGGCGGCATGATCTCGGCGACCGTGCTCGGCATCTTCTTCATCCCGCTGCTCTTCGTCTCCGTCCGCCGCGTCTTCAAGGGTCGGATTGGCCCCGTGACCACGCAGGAGACGCCGGCGCCTGATACCGGCGCCGCGCATTAGCAAATATCCGCCCACTCTCGGCACTGAAGAGTGGGCGGCTTTAAATCCATGCTCAAGCAAAAGGCTCCGGTGTTACCCACGGGAGCCTTTTGCTTTCCTGGCTCAATGGGAGCCGGAAACAATGGCAGGAACGATATCTGCAATGCGAGAACTGGGACCGTTTCAGCTTAAGGAAGCCGGAACCGACGGCAACGGCTGTGCCTTCGGCGACCACTTGGCGTGCAGCTTGGCCAGCATCAGATAGATGATCGGCGTCGTATAGAGCGTCAGCACCTGCGACACGACGAGGCCGCCGAGGATGGTGATGCCGAGCGGACGGCGCAGTTCGGCGCCGGGGCCGGTGGCGATGATCAGCGGAATGGCGCCCATCAGCGCCGCCAGCGTCGTCATCAGGATCGGCCGAAAGCGCTTGAGGCAGGCCTGGTAGATGGCCTCTTCCGACGACAGGCCGAGCATGCGCTCGCCCTGAAGCGCGAAATCCACCATCATGATGCCGTTCTTCTTGACGATGCCGATCAGGAGGATGATGCCGATGAAGGCGATGATGGTCAATTCCGTGCCGCTGACGAGCAGCGCCAGCAGCGCCCCCAGGCCCGCCGACGGCAGCGTCGAGATGATGGTCAGCGGATGCGCCAGGCTCTCATAGAGGATACCGAGCACGATATAGACCGTCAGCAGCGCCGCCAGCAGCAAGAGCGGCTGACTGCTGGAGGATTGCGTGACGCTCGCCGCATCTCCGGCGAAATCCGCATGCAGGTCGTCGGGCAGATGCATGTCCAGCACCGCCTTCTGGATGGCGTCGTTCGCCGCCTGCAATGGCGTGTTGAGCGCCAGATTGTAGGAGATGGTCACGGACGGATATTGTCCCTGATGATTGACCACCAGCGGCGCCAGCGTGCGGTCGATCGACGCCACGGCGCTGAGCGGCACCTGGATGCCGCCCGCCCCCGGCACATAGAGCTTGGAAATATCGTTGGGGTCGCGGGCATAGTCCGGATCGGCCTCCAGCACGACGCGATACTGATTGCGCTGGGTATAGATCGTCGAGATCTGCCGCTGCGCGAAGGCGTTGTTGAGGGCCGCGTCGATGGCCTGAATGTTGACGCCGAGCCGGGAAGCCTCGCTGCGGTTGATGTTGACCGTCGCCTGCAGACCGTTCGGCTGCCGGTCGGTGGCGACATCGGTCAGCTCCCGCAGGGTCTGCATGCGCGCCATCACCTTCGGCGCCCAGTCCACCAGCTCATCGTAATTCGCGCCCCAGAGCGTGAACTGATATTGCGACTGCGACTGGCGCGCGCCGGCGCGGATGTCGCCCGGCGAAAACAGGAAGGTGCTGAGGCCGGGAATGGCCATCAGCTGCTTGCGCAGACGGTCGATCACCTCCGCGGTCGGCACGCGCTCCGCCTCCGGCTTCAGCGAGATGAAGAGCTGGCCGCGATTGATCGAGCTGGAAAAGCCGCCGCCGCCCACCGACGAGCCGACGCCGGAAACCGCCGGATCCTCGGCGACCAGATCGGCCGCCTGCTGCTGCAACTTGACCATGGCCGGATAGGAAATATCGGTCGCCGCCTGCGTGCCGCCCTGGATGAAGCCGGTATCGTCCTGCGGAATGAAACCCTTCGGCACCTTGACATAGAGATAGGCAGACATGACGACGCAGGCGAAAATGACGAGGACCGACAGCACCCGATGGTGCAGCACCGCCTTCAGCGTCCGGCCGTAGACATCGGTGACGACGCCAAGCGTTCCCTCGACGATCCGGCCGAACAGGCCAGGCTTCGCCTCCATGTCATGCGCCCGCAGACGATGGCCGCAGATCATCGGCGTCAGCGTCAGTGATACCAGCGTCGAGACGACGATGGTGAAGCCGAGCGTCAGCGAGAAGGTCTGGAAGAACCGGCCGACGATGCCGCCCATGAAGAAGAGCGGAATGAAGGCGGCGAGCAGCGACAGGCTGATCGAAATGACGGTGAAACCGATCTGCCTGGCTCCCTCAAGGGCGGCCCGCATCGGCTTCATGCCGCTTTCGAGATTGGCGTAGATATTCTCGATCATCACGATGGCATCGTCGACGACGAAACCGACGGAGACCGCCAGCGCCATCAGCGACAGATTGTCGATCGACAGGCCGAACAGCCACATGGCGGCAAAGGTGCCGCACAGTGACAGCGGCACGGTGACGCCGGCGGCAAAGGTCGGGGTGGCGCGCCGCAGGAAGGTGAAGACCACCGCCATGACCAGGCAGATGGTCGCCAGCAGCGTCCACTGCATGTCGGTGACGCTGGCATGGATCGTCGTCGTGCGATCGGAGAGGACCGCGATGCGCACGCCGGCCGGGATCAGCCGCTGCAGCTCCGGGATCAGCGCCTTGACGCCATCGACGGTGGCGATGACATTGGCATCCGCCTCCTTGGTGATGTTGAGCAGCACCGCCGGCTTGCCGTCATACCAGGCGTCCGAGCGGCTGTTGCGCACGCCGGGCTCGACGGTGGCGATATCGGCCAAACGTACCGCCGTGCCGTCGCCACTCTGCACGATGATCCGGCCGTAATCCTCCGGCGTCCGCAGCTGCCCGTTCATGGCGATGGAAAAGCCGCCCGTGCCGCCGTCGATCGAGCCGATCGGGCCGAGCACGCTGGCATTGACGATCGCGGTGCGCACGGCGTCGAGCGACAGGCCCATGGCGGAGAGACGGTCGGGATCGAGCCGGACGCGCACGGCCGGCTGGTCGGCGCCGCTGACGGTGACGCCGCCGACGCCGTCCACCTGCGAGATGCGCTGCACGACCACCGTGTCGGCCGCGTCATAGATGGCGCTCGCCGAGACGTTGTCGGAGGTCAAAGCCAGGATCAGCACCGGCGCCGCGGCCGGATTGATCTTGCGGAAGGACGGCAATGTCGGCAGGTCGCCGGGCAGGTCGGTCGCCGCCGCGTTCAGCGCCGCCTGCACATCCTGCGCCGCGCCGTCGACGCTGCGCGACAGGTCGAATTGCGCGACGATGCTGCTCGACCCGAGCGAGCTCACTGAGGTCAATTGCGTGATGCCGGCAATGGTCCCGAGATGCCGCTCCAACGGAGCGGCGACGCTTGCCGCCATGCTGGCGGGATCGGCGCCTGGACGGCTGGCGGAAACGACGATGGTCGGCAGATCGACGGTCGGCAGGCTCGCCACCGGCAGGAAGCGATAGGAGACGATGCCGAGGATCACCAGCCCGATCGCCAGAAGCGTCGTTCCGACAGGACGTTTGATGAACGGCTCGGAGAGGTTCATCTGCCACCACCCCTGGCTTTATCAAGAATGGCCTCTTCGAGATCGGGGGCCGGCGTGCCGGTCGGCCGTCCGACGACGCGGGCGCGCAGGCGCTCGAAGGCGAGATAGATGACCGGCGTCGTATAGAGCGTCAGCAGCTGCGAGAGCACCAGGCCGCCAATGATGGTGATGCCCAGCGGCACGCGCAGCTCAGCGCCGGTCCCCTGCGCCAGCGCCAGCGGCAACGCGCCGAAGAGCGCGGCGAGCGTCGTCATCATGATCGGGCGGAAGCGCAGGATCGACGCCTTCAGGATCGCCTCGCGCGGTGCCAGCCCCTCCCCGCGCTCCGCCTCCAGCGCGAAATCGATCATCATGATGGCATTCTTCTTGACGATGCCCATCAAGAGCACGATGCCGATCAGCGCGATGATCGACAGGTCCTGCCCGAACAGCATCAGCGCCAGCAGCGCGCCGACGCCGGCCGACGGCAGCGTCGACAGGATCGTCACCGGATGTACCGCGCTCTCATAGAGCAGGCCGAGCACGATGTAGATCGTCACGACGGCGGCCAGGATCAGCCACGGCTCGCCGGCGAGCGAGGAGGCGAATTCCTCGGCATCGCCCGAGTAGCGGCGCTGGATCGAGCTGGGCATGCCGATATCCTGCTCGGCCGCCTGTATCTCGGCGACCGCCTCGCTGAGCGAGGCACCCTTGGCGAGATCGAAGCTGATGGTGACGGCCGGGAACTGTTCGTCATGGCTGATGACCAGCGGCGCCGTCGTGAACGAAGCGGTGGTGAAGGCGTTGAGCGGCACCTGCGTGTCGTTGGCGCCGGCGACATAGAGCTTGCCGAGCGATTTCGGGTCTGACTGATATTGCGGCGCCGCCTCCAGAATGACGCGATACTGGTTGGACTGACCGTAGATGGTGGCGATCTGGCGCTGGCCGAAAGCGTCGTTCAGCGTGTCGCTGACGGCCTGCATCGACACGCCGAGGCGCGAGGCGGTCTCACGGTCGACATTGACGAAGATGCGGCCGCCGCCCATCTCGACCTCGGAGGCGACGTCGATCAGTTTCGGGCTCTGCTGCAGCCGCTGTGCCAGCTTCGCCGACCAGTCGACCACGGTCGCCGTATCGGTGCCGGTCAGCGTGTATTGATAGGGTGCGCGGCTGACGCGGGTGCTGATCGAGATGTCGCGCACGCTCTGGAAGGTGACGTGGATGCCGGGCAGATCGGCCACCTCGCCGCGCATGCGGTCGATGATCTCGGCGGCCGACGCCTCGCGCTCGCTTCTCGGCTTCAGGATGAGGCTGAGATTGCCGGTATTGAGCGTCAGATTGCTGGCGCTGGTGCCGATGACCGAGACGACGCCCTTGACGTCCGGGTCGGTGCGCAGCCGGCCGGCGACGGTCTCCTGTGTCTGCTTCATGGCCTCGAAGGAGGTGGTCGGCTCGGTCTCGATGACGGCGGTGATCAGGCCGGTATCCTGCGGCGGCAGGAAGCCCTTGGGGATGACGATATAGAGCGCGACGGTCGCGGCGAGCGTGACGACGGTGACGACCAGCATCAGGGCGCTGCGGTCCACCGCCCAGACCAGGCTGCGGCGATAGTGCTCGATCAGCCATTCCATGAAGCGGTCGGCACCCGCCAGGATGCCGCCGCGATGCTCTCTCGGCTTGCGCAGGATGCGGGCGCACATCATCGGCGTCAGGGTGAGCGAGATCACCGCCGACACGACGACGGCGATGGTCAGTGTCAGCGCGAACTCGCGGAACATGCGCCCGACGATGCCGGTCATGAACAGCAGCGGAATGAAGACGGCAACCAGCGAGACGGTCAGCGAAATGATGGTGAAGCCGATCTCGCCGGCGCCCTTCAGCGCCGCCTGCATCGGGTTCTCGCCTTCCTCGATATGGCGGGCGATGTTCTCGATCATCACGATGGCGTCGTCGACCACGAAGCCGGTGCCGATGGTCAGCGCCATCAGCGAGAGATTGTCGAGACTGAAGCCGGCAAACCACATGACGCCGAAGGTGGCGATCAGCGACAGCGGCAGGGCCACGCCGGCGATGAAGGTCGCCGTGATCGTGCGCAGGAATAGCAGCACGACGAGAATGACGAGGCCGATGCTGACCACCAGCGTCCATTGCACGTCATGGATCGAGGCCCGGATCGTTTCCGTGCGGTCGTTGACGATCTCGAGCGAGATACCGGCCGGCATTGCCTGCTTCAGGCGCGGGATCTGCTTCAGCACGCTCTCGACCGTCTGGATGACATTGGCGCCCGGCTGGCGCATGACGTCGAGGATGACGGCGGGCTGGCCCTGATACCAGGCGCCGACGCGGTTGTTCTCCAACCCCTCGACGACGGTGGCGACATCCTTCAAGAGCACCGGCGCATCGTTGCGGTAGGCGACGATGATGGATTTGTAGATATTGGGATCGACGATCTGGTCGTTGGCGGCGAGGGTAAAACTCTGCTGCGTGCCGTCCAGCGCCCCCTTGGCGCCGGCGACGCTGGCATTGGTGATCGCCGTGCGCAGATCCTCCAGCGCCAGCCCATAGGAGGCAAGACGCGGCAGGTCGGCCTGGATGCGGATGGCGGGCTTGACGCCGCCCTGGATATTGACGTCGCCGACGCCGGAGACTTCGCTGAGGCGCTGCGCCATCATCGTATCGGCGAAATCGCTGAGTTCGCGGATCGAATAGCTGTTCGAGCGCAGCGCCAGCGTCACGATCGGCGTATCGGCGGGGTTCACCTTCGCATAGGTCGGCGGATAGGGCAGCGTGCGCGGCAGCGTCGATCCGGCGGCGTTGATCGCCGCCTGCACGTCCTGCGCCGCCCCGTCTATATCGCGGCCGAGATCGAATTGCAGCGTGATCTGGCTGATGCCGAAGGCGCTGGACGAGGTCATCGATGCCAGCGACGGGATCTGGCCGAGCGGCCGTTCCAGCGGCGCGGTCACCAGCGCCGCCATCGTGTCGGGATCGGCGCCCGGCAATTGCGTCGTCACCCGGATCGTCGGAAAATCCACCTGCGGCAGTGGCGCGACCGGCAGGAAGAGAAAGCCGAGAATGCCGCCCAACAGCACCGCCACCCCGAGAAGCGAGGTGGCGATCGGCCGGGAGATGAAGAGCGACGAGACGTTCATTGCTGTTGCGTCTGTGTGGTTGTCGAACCGGTCGAGGCGGGCGCGCCACCATTCGCATTGGCGCCGGAATTGGCGCTGCCGGCGCCATCGGCATTGTGTTTGCGATGGCCGCCATTGCCGTCGCCCTGGCCATTGTGCTGGCGATGCGGCCTCTGTCCGTCGTTGCCGGCGCCCGGCGCGGCGTTTTCGGCGACCGGCTGGCCATCCGCAGCCGGTGCCGTCGCATCTGGCGCTGCCGCGCCCTGCGAAATCTGCACCTTCGAGCCGTCCTGAAGCCGCGCGAAGCCGGTCGTGACCACCTTGTCGCCGGCAACGACGCCCTCGGCGATGACGGCCTGGGCATCGTCCTGCAGACGCACCTTCACCGGCTTCATGGCAACCGTCTGATCCGGCTTGACGATATAGACGAAGGTGCCGTTCGGCCCGCGCTGCACGGCGGCCGTTGGGATGACGGTGACGCCCTTCAGCGTCTCCACCAGCAAGCGGGCATTGACGAAAGCGCCCGGCCAGAGCGCCAGCTTGTCGTTCGGGAAATTGGCCTTCAGCTTCACGGTGCCCGTGGTCGGATCGACCTGGTTGTCCACCACCGCCAGCGAACCATTGTCGACCACCGTCTGGCCGTCGCCTCCCATCGCCTGGACGGACAGCGAACCGGCGGCGCTGGCGGCATTGACGCGGGCAAGCTGCTGCTGCGGAATGGAGAACAGAACCGAGATCGGCCTGATCTGCGACAACGTGACAATGCCCGTCGTATCGGACGAGCTGACGAGATTGCCGATATCGACATTGCGGATGCCGGTGCGCCCGTCGATCGGCGCCTTGATCGTCGTATAGTCGAGCGTCGCCTGCGCGCTTTCGATGGCGGCCTGATCGGACTGGATCTGCGCGGTATATTGCGCCACCAGCGACAATTGCGTGTCGACCTGCTGCTGCGTGCCCGAAGCGCTCTTCACCATGAGCTGATAGCGGGCGAGATCGCGCTGGGCGCCGGCGAGCAAGGCTTCGTCCTGCGCCTTCTTGGCGATCGCCTGATCGAGCTGCGCCTTGTAGACGGCATCGTCGATCCGGGCGATGACATCGCCCTTTCTGATGTCCTGTCCCTCTTCGAAATCGATCTCGACGATCTTGCCGTTCACCTGGGCGCGCACGGTCACCGTGTTCAGCGCCTTCACCGAACCGACGCCGTCGATATAAACGGGCACGTCCGTGGTCGCCGCATCCGCCGCGAGCACCGGCACGGGGCCGCTGAATTGCGACAGGCTGCCGCGCCGTCGTCCGCCACCCTGGCCGAAGCCCTGCCCCTGGCCGCCACGGCGTTCGCCCTGGGCCTGCTCGCCGGGCGCGGCCGGCCCCTGAATGCCGAGCAGCCGCTCGGCGCTGCCCAGCCAGCGATCGCGCGTCACATAGGCGCCATAGGCCACGGCGCCAATGACCGCTACGGAGATCAGGACCCGAAATGTCCGAGCCATCGATATACCTTCCTTCACAGACGCCAGCCCTGGACGATCCGCCGACGCAACAGTGGCGCGACCTTAACTTGCATCGCCCTGCTTAGGAATTTGGTATGGCCATTAAATTTTGTCCATTTTCGCGTGGCCAGCTGCAACGAATCGTTACATTCGGTAAAAATCAGGGTTGTGGTTGTGATTGGACGAGCATTGGCCCACGGTTTCGTCATCTCCGGCAATCGGCGCCATCAGCCTCTGCATCCTGTGGTAGCAGGGCGACGGCGTGACCTCAGATTCCTCATCCGAGGGTCGGGATCAGAGCACACCCCAGCCGCGATACCGTCCGCGCCCTGTCATCTCGCGCACGCCGAGTTCCGACACCAGGTTCAAGGCGCCGCGGGAGGTGACGCCGACATGGCGGGCAATCATCTTGGCGGAAACGATCGGTCGCGACAGAACGATGTCGATGACGCCGGGCAGGCTGCTGTTCGAGCGCCGGTCCTTCAGCCGCCGCTCCATCTGCAGCTTGGCAAGCGACAGGCGGTCCAGCTCCTTCAGCCCACTATCGGCCGACAGCGCCATGGCTTCGAGAAAGGCTGTCAGCCGCGTGGTGCGGTCCGGCGAGCGGCGGCGTTCGTGGCGGATCGATTTCAGGCCGACATTCAGGCAGAAGAGATGCGAGGCGACCTTTTCCCGGCTGCGCAAATAGGCGCTGACCAACAGGCTGCCCAGCCAATGCTGCCGCCTCAGCGGCTCGATCCGCTCCCAGGCGTCGAAGAGCACGGCCGCGCCCAAGGCAGGCGGCAGAAGATCGGCCTGACGAATGACGGCGCGCCAGCTCTCCAGCCGCTCGTCCTCGTCCCAGTCCTCGTCATGGATCAGGCCGAGCGGATCGTTCACGGTCACCGCGCGGGGCTCCGGCACCTCACCGTTCAGCACCCGGTCGGATCGGGCAATGACGGCATCGATCTCGGAAAAGTCGACGCCGAAATCATCCTCTTCCTCCGGATCCTCGTCTTCGGTTTCCGCGATCTCTAGAGGCGCGGGACGGAAGATGCTGCTTTCCTCGGCCTCGCCGAGATCGCCGCGCAGGACGGCAAGGCCGGCCGTTTCCAGCCCCCAGTTGGGCTCGGCGTTCCACAGTCGCCGCCGCGACCGCAGCACGGCATGGGCGATGGTCAGCTCATGCGTCGGGGTGCGCGTATCCATGCGCGCATCATGCAGCACCAGATCCTCGACATGCACCAGCTCGCCGCCGACCCAGAGTGCGCCGACCGCATCGAAAAAATGGCCGCGCTCGCGAAAACCATCGCCAACCGCATGCCGCAGGACGCGCTCGTCCAGCCGCGCCAGCATGTCCTCCGCCCTGGCAATGGCAGGCAGGAGCGTCGTCAGCGGCAGATTGGAAATATCATATCGCATTGGAATCGCATGGCTGGTTCGATCTTGCGGAACTTATCATCCTCGCCCGCATCGAGATAGAAAGCACCCTCTTCCATCTGTGGACGGAGATCACTATTTTCCTCTTGACCTTCCAGTGACTGGAAGGTCCATAAGCCTATCCGACGCTCACATCCGGGCACTGGAGTCTTTCATGGCATTGCATGACGAACACGACCACAGCCATCACGGCCACGATCACCACCATCATCACGGCACGGACCAGGATGCGGTGATCCGCGATCCCGTCTGTGGCATGACCGTCGATCCGAACGCCGGCAAGCCGTCGCTGGACTATCAGGGCCGCACCTTCCATTTCTGCTGCGACGGCTGCCGCAAGAAATTCGAGGCCGCGCCGGAAAATTATCTGAGCGCGAAGGACCCGGTCTGCGGCATGACTGTCGACCGCGCCGCCGCGCGCCACTTCCTGAAGCACGAGGGCGAGAAATTCTACTTCTGCTCCGCCGGCTGCAAGAGCAAATTCGAGGCCGATCCGGCTGCCTATCTCAACGGCAACCGCCCGGCGGCGAAGCCCATGCCCAAGGGCACGCTCTATACCTGCCCGATGCATCCCGAGGTCGTCAGCGACCATCCGGGCGATTGCCCGAAATGCGGCATGGCGCTGGAGCCGATGGGCGTGCCCGCCGCCGATGAAGGTCCGAACCCGGAGCTTGTCGATTTCACCCGCCGGCTCTGGATCAGCGCCGCCCTGTCATTGCCGCTGCTTGCCATCAGCATGGGTCCAATGCTCGGCCTGCCACTGCGCGACCGGATCGGCGAATCCATCGCCACCTGGATCGAGCTTGCGCTGGCGACGCCGGTGGTGCTGTGGGCGGCCCTGCCCTTCTTCCGCCGCGCCTGGAATTCGCTCGTCAACCGCAGCCCCAACATGTGGACGCTGATCGGCCTCGGCGTCGGCACCGCCTATCTCTACAGCCTCGTCGCCACGCTGGCGCCCGGCCTGTTCCCCATGAGTTTCCGTGGCCATGGCGAAAGCGTGCCGGTTTATTTCGAGGCGGCCTCCGTCATCGTCGCGCTGGTCTTCGTCGGCCAGGTGCTGGAATTGAAAGCCCGTGAGCGCACGGGGTCCGCTATCCGCGCGCTGCTCGATCTCGCACCCAAGCAGGCCCGGCGCATCGGCGCCGATGGCAGCGAGGCGGATGTGCCCGTCGACGAGATCCAGGCCGGCGACCGGCTGCGCGTGCGCCCCGGCGAGCGTGTGCCCGTCGACGGTTCCGTGATCGACGGGCAATCGACCATCGATGAATCGATGATCACGGGCGAACCCCTGCCGGTCGAAAAGGCCAAGGGCGATGCCTTGACCGGCGGCACCATCAACAAGAACGGCACGCTGGTCATGCTGGCCGAAAAGGTCGGCACTGAGACGACGCTGTCGCGCATCGTCGAGCTCGTCGCCAAGGCACAGCGCTCGCGCGCCCCGATCCAGACCATGGTCGACCGCGTCTCCGCCGTCTTCGTGCCCACCGTCGTCGCGGCCGCCATCGTCGCCTTCGCCGTCTGGGCCTTTGTCGGACCGGAGCCGCGGCTGGCGCATGCGCTGCTGGCCGCCGTCGCCGTGCTGATCATCGCCTGCCCTTGCGCGCTCGGGCTCGCAACGCCGATGTCGATCATGATCGCCACTGGCCGTGGCGCGCAGGAAGGCGTGCTGGTGCGCGACGCCGAGGCGCTGGAGCGCTTCGCCAAGGTCGACACGCTGATCGTCGACAAAACGGGCACCCTGACCGAAGGCAAGCCGAATCTGACCGACATCGCCACGGCCGCCGGCATCGAGGAAGCGCGTCTTCTGTCGCTCGCCGCCAGCCTGGAGCGCGGCTCGGAACATCCGCTGGCCGAGGCTATCGTTGCCGGGGCCGAGGAACGTGGCGCGCGCTTCGTCGATATTTCCGGCTTCTCGGCGGTAACCGGTAAGGGCGTCAAGGGCCGCGCCGGCGACACCGTCATCGCGCTCGGCAATGCCGCGATGATGGCCGATCTTGGTGTCGCGACCGACGCCCTGAAGGCCGAGACCGAGCGTCTGCGCGGCGAAGGCAAGACGGTGATGTTCATCGCCATCGACGGCAAGCTCGCCGGCCTTGTCGCCGTCGCCGACCGCATCAAGCCGACCACGGCGGCCGCCATCAAGGCGCTGCATGAGAGCGGGTTGAAGATCGTCATGGCGACCGGCGACAATGGCAAGACCGCCGCCGCCGTTGCCAGAACACTCAACATCGACGAGGTGCGCGCCGACATGCTGCCCGAGAGCAAGAAGGCCCTGATCGACGAGCTGCGGGCCAAAGGCCATATCGTCGCCATGGCCGGCGACGGCGTCAACGATGCGCCGGCGCTCGCCGCCGCCGATGTCGGCATCGCCATGGGCACCGGCGCCGATGTCGCCATGGAAAGCGCCGGCATCACGCTGGTGAAGGGCGATCTCAACGGCATCGTGCGGGCACGCCACCTGTCGGAAGCGACCATCCGCAACATCAAGCAGAATCTCGCCTTCGCCTTCGGCTATAATGCGCTCGGCGTGCCGCTGGCCGCCGGCGTGCTCTACCCGGTCTTTGGCCTGCTCCTGTCGCCGATGATCGCGGCGGCGGCCATGAGTCTGTCCTCGGTCTCGGTGATCGCCAACGCGCTCCGGCTGCGGCTGGCAAAATTGGGAGTGTCCAGATGAATATCGGCGAAGCATCCGGCCGCTCCGGCCTGCCGGCCAAGACGATCCGCTACTACGAGGATATCGGCCTCATCCGCCCGGACCGGAGCGACAACGGCTATCGCGACTACGGCGCCGACGACGTGCACAAGCTGCGCTTCCTGCACCGCTCCCGCAGCCTCGGTTTCTCCGTCGACGAATGCCGGCAATTGCTGGCCCTCTACGAAGACAAGAGCCGCGCCAGCGCCGACGTCAAGGAGATCGCCAGCACGAAGCTCACCGAGATCGACCGCAAGATCCGCGAACTCACGGAACTGCGCCAGACGTTGGAGCATCTGGTGCACGCCTGCCATGGCAACGAGCGGCCGGATTGCCCGATCTTGGAGGAACTGTCGGAGGGGTGAGGCCTATCTCGCCCCTTGCGGGCGAGAAAGCAAAATCAGCATTTAGCTTTAGCTAAGTGCTAGATTTTGCAAGAGAGGGGGTAGGCAGGGACGCACATACTTTCCAGAAGCACAACGAACAAGACACGGACCCCCGCTCTTGCAATTTCAATGGCTTAGAAATTGCGCTGAGCTTTTGAAGCTGCCGAACCTATCGTGTCGCAATTCCTAAACCAGTGAAATTGCTTTCTCGCCCGCCAGGGGCGAGATAGGCCCCGCTTTTGCCGCCCCTATATCACTCCCCTCACCCAACCCTCTCCACCGCAATCGCCGTCGCCTCGCCGCCGCCGATGCAGAGCGCCGCAACGCCGCGACGCGCGCCCTGGCGCTCCAGCGCATGCAGCAGCGTCACGATCAGCCGTGCGCCGGTGGCGCCGATGGGGTGACCCAGCGCGCAGGCGCCGCCGTTGATGTTGAGGCGGTCGCGGGCGATGCCGAGGTCCTTGGCGGCGGCCATGGCGACGACGGCGAAGGCCTCGTTGATCTCGAAAAGGTCGACATCGCCGACCTTCCAACCGCTCTTGTCCAGCACCTTGCGGATCGCCGGGATCGGCGCGGTCGTGTACCAGGCGGGCTCCTGGGAATGGGTGGCATGCGCCTTGATCTCGGCAAGGATCGGCAGTCCCTCGCGCTCGGCGACCGAACGCCGGGTCAGGATCAGGGCGGCGGCGCCATCGGCATTGGCCGAGGCGCTGGCGGCAGTGATCGTGCCGTCCTTGCGGAAGGCCGGCTTCAGCGTCGGGATCTTTTCCGGCGAAACCTTCTGCGGATGCTCGTCCTTGGCGATCGTCACCGGCCCGCCCTTGGCGGCGACGGAAATCGGGGTGATCTCGGCCTCGAAAGCACCGGTCTCGGCGGCGTTGCGGGCACGCGACAGCGTCTCCACAGCATAGGCATCCTGATCGTCGCGGCTGAACTGATAGGCCTCCACCGCCAGCTCGCCGAAATCGCCCATGGAGCGGCCCTTCTCATAGGCATCCTCCAGCCCGTCGAGCATCATGTGGTCGAAGATGCGATCATGACCCATGCGATAGCCGCCGCGCGCCTTGGCCAGCAGATAGGGAGCGTTCGACATGGATTCCATGCCGCCGGACACCGCGATCGATGCCGAACCGGCGAGGATCAGGTCATGCGCCAGCATCGTCGCCTTCATGCCGGAGCCGCAGACCTTGTTGATGGTCGTGGCGCCCACCGCGTCCGGCAGTCCCGCGCCGCGCGCCGCCTGACGGGCCGGCGCCTGCCCCTGACCCGCCGGCAGCACGCAGCCGAACAGAACCTCATCCACCTTTTCCGCCGCCAGGCCTGCGCGCTCCAGCGCGGCGCGGATCACATGCGCACCAAGCTCCGGCGCCTGCAGGGAGGACAACTCGCCCTGGAAGCGCCCGAGCGGCGTGCGCGTGGCGGAAACGATGACGACGGGATCGATTGCGGACATGATGGCTCCTCCCAGTCTGCAGATACGGTGTCGATACTATTGCTAGCACGTTAGATGATGTTCGTCATATATAATATGCCGAAAATGCTCCCCCGGCAAAAGCTCCTCCCTCCCGATGCGCGATGACCACTGAGACGATTGTTCTCTCCGGCGATTTGCCCTATGGATATCCGTGTTTCACACATCGGATATCCCATGCCCCTCTACATCAAGGACGACGCCATCGATCGGCTGGCGCGACGCTATCAGGCGCTGACGAAAAGCTCCACCAAAACCGAGGCCGTGCGGCTGGCCTTGCAAAAGGCGCTGGACGAGGAACTCGCCAAGCCCGCGCTTGCCGATGTCGCCGCCGCCTTCTGCCGCAATCTGAAACAGAAGGCGGCCGAAAAGGCCGGGGAAGCCTGATGTTCATCGACGCATCCATATTGTCCGCCATGATGACCGATGAAGAGGAAGCCCGTCGCTTCGCCGCGCGCATGGAGGCGACGACGACCCGCATGACCTCGCCGATGGCGGCGGCGCGCGCGGCGATCGATGTCGCCGCCCGCCTCGGATTGCCGGCTATCGACGCCGGCGACGCCGTCCGCACCTTCCTGCAGCTGATGAACATCCAGCTGCTCGCCATTCCGCCGCGCGCCGCCTTTATCGCGGTCGAGGCGCAGGCGCTTTACGGCGAGGGCCACCATCCGGCAGCCCTCGGCTTCGACGATTGCATGACCTATGCCTGCGCCCGCTATTATCGCCAGCCGCTATTGTCGAAAGGCGAGCGGTTCAGCCGGACCGATATCGAACTGGCTTAAAGCAATTCCAGGAAAAGTGCGCAGCGGTTTTCCGTCCGGAGTTGCGTAAAAATAAAAGTTAGAACGTCTCAGCGATTCGATGAAGCGCTGAGACGTTCTAAACCACCCGATACGCCAGGGCCATCAGGGACAAAGCGAGGCCGGACCTGCGGTATATGTGTTCGAGCGCACGCCGACGGAGGCCGGCGCGGCCGCGCATTGCAGCCGGGAAATCGAATCGCCGGCGCGGATCGGGCCGGTGACCGAGGGATCGGTATTGATGGTGCCGTCCGGAAGGATCGCGTCCTTGGAATGGTCGACATTGCCGATATCGGTCTCGATCGTGTCGACCTTCAATCTCTTGGGATGATGCTTGTGCACCGGTTCGGCCATGGCGGCGCCGGACATTGCGATGACGAGGGCCGAAATAGCGAGAGTTTTGAGCAGCATGGGACTGCCTCCTATGGGAGTTGATGCCCCGTTTATATGGGAGCGGCCAAGCCGATTTACAGCGGCCGTCGGAGCAAATATCGCATGCTTTTGAACATCACGATCGCATCTTGATCCGATGCCGCGACACTTCCGCGCCGGCATCGGGCGGCAGGCTGAGAAAGCGCAGCGACGAGACCGCACCGATCAAAGCAATGACCAGGAAGGCCCAGCGAAAATCGACGAGCGCCAGCGTCTCGCCGCCATGGGCCGTGCGCGACAGATTGAGCACGGCCGCCGCGACCGCGACACCCAGCAACAGCGAGACCTGCTGCAGCATGCTGGACAAGGTCGAGGCGGAACTGCGTTGTGCGGCGTGGATATCGGCAAAACCGAGTGTATTCAGCGCCGTGAAGTTCATCGAGCGCGACAGGCCGGCCGCCAGCAGGAGACAGTAGATCAGCCAGTTCGAGGTCGACGGCGACACGAGCGCGAAGCCGCCGATGCTGGCGGACGAGATCAGACCGTTGACGACGAGCACATTGCGGAAACCGAAGGCTTTCAGCGTCTGCGTCGTGATCGCCTTCATGCCGAGATTGCCGGCGAAATAGACGAGCAGATAGGTGCCGGCATCGATCGCCGACTGGCCGAAGCCCACCTGGAAGAGCAGCGGCAGCAGGAAGGGCGTGGCGTTGATCGCCACCCGGCTCGCCGTGCCCGCCGAAAGCGTCGACATGGCGAACGTCTGGACCTTGAAGGCGGAGAGATCGAGAAGCGGTGCCTCGACCCGCATGAAATGCCGGGTAGCGACGACGGAAAACACCACGCCGGCGGCGATCAACCCGATGCTGGCCACAAGACCCGTCGTGCCCTGGACAATGAATTCCAAGCCGGCAAGCAGGAAGGTCAGCCCCGCCGCCGATTGAAAGAAGCCGGTAAGATCGAGCGGTGCGACCTTCTCTTCGCGCTGATCGGGAACAAAGCGCAGGACCAGCGCAAGCCCGACGATGCCGATCGGGATGTTGATCAGAAAGTTCCAGTGCCAGCTGAAATAGGTGGTGATGAAACTGCCGAGCACCGGGCCGATGACGGGGGCGGTCAGCGCCGGCCAGGTGATCATCGACATGGCATGCACGAGTTCCGACTTGCGCGCGTTTTTCAGCACGATGATGCGTCCCACGGGCGTCATCAGCGCGCTGCCGATGCCCTGCACGGCCCGCGCGATGACGAATTCGGTGAGATTGCCGGAGAGGCCACAGAACAGCGAGGCGACGGTGAAGAGGGTGATCGAGGCCAGGAACACCCGTTGGGCGCCGAAACGGTCGCCCGCCCAGCCGGCCAGCGGCACGAAGGCGGCCATGGTCAGCAGATAGACCGTGATCCCGATGCTCATGGACACCGGTTCGACGCCGAATGTCCTAGCCATCTGCGGCAGCGATGTCGTGACGATGGTGCCGTCGAGGATCTGCATGAAGAAGGCGACGGCGACGACGAAGGCAATGATGCGGGATTGCCGGCCGAAGCTCTCTTCGGCGGACGGTTCTGTTGTCTGGACAGCGGTCATGACATGGGATTTCAGGCGATGGCGTTGAAGGATCGCCGGATCCTGCCGGCGGCAATCATATGATCAATGCATACGCCCATTGCCGCCGGTTGCAAAGCCGCAATCGAACCCCGGAGCTATTAAAAAGATGCCCAACTCCATAAGAAAGGCGGCGGCGGAACGACGACCTCAATCGTCGGAATAACGCTGCTCGCGCCAGGGATCGCCATACATGTGATAACCGTTCTCCTCCCAGAAACCAGCCTTGTCGGCGCCGATCAGCTCGATGCGGGTGAGCCATTTGGCGCTTTTCCAGAAATAGAGATGCGGCACGACCAGCCGCATCGGCCCGCCATGCTCGCGCGTCAATGGCTGACCTTCCCAGGCAGTGGCGAGGATCGCGTCTTCGGCGGCAAAATCGGCGAGCGGCAGATTGGTCGTATAGCCGTCATAGCTGGTCAGCATGACGAAATGCGCCTCCGCCTTCGGCATGGCGAGATCGAGCAGGTCACGCGTCGACACGCCTTCCCAGCGGTTGTCATAGCGCGACCATGTGGTGACGCAGTGGATGTCGCTGACCTTGCTGCTCTGCTCGATGGCCTGGAAAGCCGCCCAATCGAGACTGAGCGGCGTCTCCACAAGCCCGCGCACATCGAGCCTCCAGCTCGACAGCGAGATCCGTGGCTGCTGGCCGAGATCGAGCACCGGCCAGTTCTTCACCAGATGCTGTCCCGGCGGCAGCCGTTCCGTCTCCGGCCGGCTGATCCGCCCCGTCAGGAATTTGCCCTCCGCCGCCCAACGGCGCTTGGAGGTGGTGAGCTTGCTGTCGGCGGGGATCTGGTCGTCGCTCATCAGGGCATCCCTTTGCTATGCGGCGATAGGATATCGGAGGCTGGCAGGTGTCAAGCGGGAGAGCGGAAGCCCGCCGACTGGCCATGCACTCCCTATACCGGCTCGATCTCGATCACAAACATCTGTGCTGATCCAGACACTGCAAATCGTGTCGCAGCAACCGCTTCAGCCACAAGGCAATCGCCCTCTGAAAGCTGTCGGCCGGCAATATCGACTTGGCCGCGATGGCAGAGAACCAGCACCGTCTCACCATGGACCGCAAGCTCGCCGGAACCATCGACGCCGACGCGGCGCACCGAATGCGACAACCGCCCCCGCCGCGTCATCACGTTGAGATCGGTGATTGTTCCGTCGATCAAGGTCGCCGTGGTCGGCGCGTCGGCCGCAAAGGGCAGCGGCTCGCTCGCCTGCACCAGACGCTCGGGCGCGCGCCCCTCGATGAAGAGGGTCATGCCCGCGCCATCGAGAATGGATAGCGTACGATCGATGCCCGGAAAGACCGAAAACGGCCCATCCGTGGCAACGGTCGCCATGCTGACGCGCCAGTCGAAGTCGGCAAGCCCGGCGCCGTCAGGCGAAACGGCGATCTCCACCGTCTCGCCACCGCCGTTTTTCCAGGGCATGCGACGGTGACTGTCGTGGCGGAGGATGGTGAATGTCTGAGCTACCATAGGTTCAAGTCCAGTCGTTGCAATTCGGGCAAGAGTAAACTAAGTTCAGCGGACTAAGTCCGCTTGGAGACCATCATGGAAACCGTCAATATACACGAGGCGAAGACGCACTTGTCGCGGCTGATCGAAAAGGCCGCCAAGGGTGAAGCCTTCATTATCGCCAAGGCGGGTAAGCCGATGGTGAAGGTTGTGCCTCTTGAAGAAAAGGAAGCGCCAAAGAAGCGCCGCATCGGCTTCATGGATGGCGAGATCGTGGTTCCCGAGGATTTCGACATCATGATGGCCGATGAAATCGAGGAGATGTTCCATGGTAATCTCAATGATTTCAAAAGCATCAAAGATTGATGAGATTTCTCCTGGACACACATATTCTGCTCTGGGCGACGGTCGCTTCCCAGCGACTGCCGGAGAAAGCCCGCGACCTGATTGAAGACCTCGACAATACGATTGCATTTTCGACCGCCAGCATATGGGAAGTGGCGATCAAGACAGGGCTGGCGCGATCCGACTTTGCAATCAACCCTCGCAGGCTCTATGAAAATCTGCTCGAAAACGGATATGAAGAACTACCCGTTCTCGGACAGCACGCAGCCGCGGTCGCGGATCTGCCCGATATTCACAAAGATCCTTTCGACCGAATTCTCGTCGCTCAAGCCTTTGTTGAAGGTATTTCCCTGATCACCGCCGACAAGACCGTCGCAAGCTACGGCGGTCTTGTGCGGTTGGTGTAGGCTTCAGTTCCCCAAAATCCCCGGCAGGCGCAGACCCTGTTGCTTGGCCCAATCAAGGGCGATGTCGTAGCCGGCATCGGCGTGGCGCATGACGCCGGTTGCCGGGTCGTTCCAGAGGACGCGCTCCAGACGGCGGGCGGCATCATCCGTGCCGTCGGCGCAGATGACCATGCCGGAGTGTTGGCTGAAGCCCATGCCGACGCCGCCGCCGTGATGCAGCGATACCCAGGTCGCACCCGAGGCGGTGTTGAGCAGCGCGTTCAGGAGCGGCCAGTCGGACACGGCGTCCGAGCCGTCCTTCATGGCTTCCGTTTCGCGGTTCGGCGAGGCGACCGAGCCGGAGTCGAGATGGTCGCGGCCGATGACGACCGGCGCCTTCAACTCGCCGTTCCTGACCATTTCGTTGAAGGCGAGACCGAGGCGGTGACGATCGCCGAGACCGACCCAGCAAATGCGTGCCGGCAGACCCTGGAAGGCGATGCGCTCGCGCGCCATGTCCAGCCAATTGTGCAGGTGCTTGTTGTCGGGCAACAGCTCCTTCACCTTGGCGTCGGTCTTGTAGATATCCTCCGGATCACCCGACAGCGCCGCCCAGCGGAACGGACCGATGCCGCGGCAGAACAGCGGGCGGATATAGGCCGGCACGAAGCCGGGGAAGGCGAAGGCATTTTCAAAGCCTTCTTCCTTGGCGACCTGGCGGATGTTGTTGCCATAGTCGAGCGTCGGCACGCCGGCATCCCAGAAGGCAACCATGGCCTCGACATGCAGCTTCATCGAGGCGCGGGCGGCGGCTTCGACGGCCTTCGGATCGCTCTCGCGCTTGGCCTTGTGTTCGGCCACCGTCCAACCGATCGGCAGATAGCCGTTCAGCGGGTCATGCGCCGAGGTCTGGTCGGTGACGATATCCGGGCGCGGACCGCCGGCCTTCATGCGCTTTACGAGTTCCGGGAAGATTTCGGCGGCGTTGCCGAGCAGGCCGACGGACTTGGCCTGACCGGCCTTCGTCCACTTCTCGATCAAAGCAAGCGCCTCGTCGAGCGTCTTCGCCTTCTCGTCGACATAACGCGTGCGCAGGCGGAAATCGATGCGGGTTTCGTCGGATTCGACGGCGAGGCAGCAGGCGCCGGCCATGACGGCCGCCAGCGGCTGTGCGCCGCCCATGCCGCCGAGACCGCCGGTCAGGATCCACTTGCCCTTGAGGTTGCCGTCATAATGCTGGCGGCCGGCTTCCACGAAGGTCTCGTAGGTACCCTGCACGATGCCCTGCGTGCCGATATAGATCCACGAGCCGGCCGTCATCTGGCCGTACATGGCAAGGCCCTTCTTATCCAGCTCGTTGAAGTGATCCCAGGTCGCCCAGTGCGGCACGAGGTTGGAGTTGGCGATCAGCACGCGCGGCGCATCCTTGTGGGTGCGGAAGACGGCGACCGGCTTGCCGGACTGCACCAGCAGCGTCTCGTCTTCGTTCAGCGTCTTCAGCGTCGCGGCGATACGGTCGAAATCGTCCCAGGTGCGGGCGGCGCGGCCGATGCCGCCATAAACGACCAGCTCGTTCGGATTTTCCGCGACGTCCGGATCGAGGTTGTTCATCAGCATGCGTAGCGGCGCTTCGGTCAACCAGCTCTTGGCGTTGAGTTCCGGGCCGCGCGGCGCGCGGATCTCGCGGATGTTATGGCGTGGGTTGGTCATGTCATATCTCCAGGGAAGGCAGGATATCAGCGGAAACGGATGCATTGAGTGCGCCGGAGGCGACGAGGTCGCTGGCGGCCTTAAGGTCGTTTGCCATGTAACGGTCCACCTCCAGCGTCGGCACGGCGGCGCGGATGGCGGCTATGGCAAGCGTCAGTTCAGAACTGGTGGTCAGCGGCGCGCGAAACTCGACACCCTGCGCCGCCGTCAGCGCCTCGATGCCGACGATAGCAAAGAGATTGTCGGTCATCTGCAGCAGGCGGCGCGCGCCATGGCAGGCCATGGACACATGGTCTTCCTGATTGGCCGACGTCGGCGTCGAATCGACGGAGGCCGGATGCGACATCTGCTTGTTTTCCGACATCAATGCCGCCGAGGTCACTTCGGCGATCATCAGGCCGGAATTCAGGCCGGGCTTCTTGGCGAGGAAGGCGGGAAGGCCGTAGCTCAGCGCCGGATCGACCAGCAGCGCGATGCGGCGCTGCGCGATCGCGCCGATTTCGCAGACGGCGATGGCGATCTGGTCGGCGGCGAAAGCCACCGGCTCGGCATGGAAGTTGCCGCCGGACACCACGGAATTGTCCGACAGCACGAGCGGATTGTCGGTGACCGCATTGGCCTCGATTTCAAGCGTACGGCCGACGGACCGCAGGAGGTCGAGGCAGGCGCCGTCGACCTGCGGCTGGCAGCGGATGCAATAGGGATCCTGCACCCGCTCATCGCCCTCGATATGGCTTTGACGGATGACGGAACCGGCGAGCAGGCCGCGAAGGGCGGCTGCGGTATCGATCTGGCCCTTGTGGCCGCGCAGCGTATGGATGTCGGGATGGAACGGCGCGGAAGAGCCCATGGCGGCATCCGTCGACATGGCGCCGGTAATGAGAGCGGCCTGTGCGGCCCGATGGGCGCGGAACAGGCCGGCCAGCGCGAGCGCGGTCGACACCTGCGTGCCGTTGATCAGGGCCAGGCCTTCCTTGGCGGCGAGCACGACCGGCGTCAGCCCGGCCTTTTCGAGTGCCGTGGCACCATCCAGCCGTTCACCGGCATAGAAGGCCTCGCCATGGCCCATCATCACGGCGGTCATATGGGCGAGCGGCGCGAGATCGCCGGATGCGCCGACGGAGCCCTTCTCCGGGATAACCGGCACGACGCCCTTTTCCAGCATGGCCTCGATCAGCCGCACCAGCTCGAGCCGCACGCCGGAGGCGCCACGACCGAGCGAGACCAGCTTCAGCGACATGATCAGGCGGACGACATTGTCAGGCAGCGGCTGGCCGACGCCGCAGCAATGCGACAGGATGAGATTGCGCTGCAGCGTGGCGACATCGGCGCTGTCGATCTTGATGGAGGCCAGTTTGCCGAAGCCGGTATTGATGCCGTAGACCGGCGCGTTGCCGGCCGCGATCTCGGCGATGCGCGCCGCCGCCTTGGCGATGCCGGCATCGAAGGACGCATCGAGCCTGGCCGGCTCGCCCGTCCAGTAGATCGTCGCCAATTGCTGCAGTGAGACGGAACCCGGATGAAGAGTGACGGTCATCGATCGAACCTTTCGCCCTTGAAGACATGCGCATGCAATGGATTGAAGCCGATGCGATAGACAAGCTCGGCAGGGCTTTCGATATCCCAGATGGCGAAATCGGCCGATTTGCCGGCTTCCAGCGTGCCGGTTTCGGCCAGCAGCCCGAGCGCACGGGCACCTTCGCGCGTGGCACCGGCGATGCATTCCTCGACGGTGAGGCCGAAGAGGGTCGCGGCCATGTTCATGGTCAGCAGCAGCGAGGTCAGCGGCGAGGTGCCGGGATTGCAGTCGGTGGCGATGGCGATGGCGACACCGGCCTCGCGCAACGCCTTGACCGGCGGCTTCTGCTTTTCATGGATGGCATAGAAGGCGCCAGGCAGCAGCACGGCGACCGTGCCGGCCGCCGCCATGGCCTTCACGCCGTCCTCGTCGAGATATTCGACATGGTCGGCAGACAGGGCGCCATAGGAGGCGGCAAGCTTGGCGCCACCGAGATTGGAGAGCTGTTCGGCATGCAGCTTCACCGGAATGCCGAGCGACGTCGCCAGATCGAAGACGCGGGCGATTTCGGCCGGAGAAAAGGCGATCCCCTCGCAGAAGCCGTCGACGGCATCGACCAGACCCTTGGCATGCGCCTGTTCCAGACCCGGCAGCACGACATCGGCAATATAGTCGCCGTTGCGGCCCTTGTAGTCGGCCGGCGTCGCATGCGCGGCAAGATAGGAAGTGACGATGCGAACCGGACGAACCTTTTCCAGTCCGCGCGCCGCCTGCAGCATCTTCAATTCGGATGGGATGTCGAGACCATAGCCGGACTTGACTTCGACGGTGGTGACGCCCTCGGCAAGCAGCGTATCGAGGCGCGGCAGGGCGGCTTCGATCAGCCCGTCGACGGACAGAGCCCGCGTTGCGTTGACGGAAGAGACGATGCCGCCGCCGGCGCGCGCGATCTCTTCATAGGTCGCGCCCTTGAGCCGCATTTCGAACTCGCGGGCGCGATTGCCGCCGTGAATGATATGCGTATGGCAATCGACGAGACCGGGTGTCACCCAGCGTCCCTCAAGATCAACGATCTCGGCATTGCCGACATCGGGCAGATCGCTTTCGCTGCCGGCGAAAACAATGCGGCCGCCCTTGGTCAGGATCGCGCCCTTCTCGACAAGGCCGAGTCCTGGCCCATCCTCTTTCAAGGTCGCCAGGCGGGCATTGCGCCAAAGGCGGCTCACGCCGTCGGACTTTATGCTCTCTTCGGAAAAATTGTTCCCACGCATCAGCTTTACGCCTTTCCTCATGGGGTCATAATGTATATACATAATAAAAAGGCTGACAAGAGGGATTTTGGACTCGGCATCCAAAAGGAAAGGGTTGGACCATGACGAAACTACACGCACGTTCGGCATTGCTTGGCGACGGCTGGCGGGAGAATGTCCGGCTGACGCTCGACGCCGGCCGTATTGCCGGCATCGAGGCCGGGGTTGCGGCGCAGGCCGGCGACGAGCGGCACGATGTCCTCGTGGCCGCCATGCCCAACCTGCACAGCCACGCCTTCCAGCGCGCCATGGCCGGCCTTGCCGAAGTGCGCGGCCCGGCGAATGACAGCTTCTGGAGCTGGCGCACCGTCATGTACAAATTCGCTCTGTCCATGACCCCGGATCATGTCGAAGCGGTCGCCGCCCAGCTCTATATGGAAATGCTCGAAGCCGGTTTCTCCCGCGTCGGCGAGTTCCACTACCTGCACCACGACAAGGACGGCAGCCATTATGCCAATATCGCCGAACTGGCCGAGCGCATCGGCGCGGCCAGCGCCGAGACCGGCATCAACCTGACGCTTCTGCCCGTCTTCTACGCCCATTCCGGTTTCGCAAGCGCCGCCCCCATCGACGGCCAGCGGCGTTTCATCAATTCGCTCGACAGCTTCGAGGCGCTGATGGCCGGATGCCGCACCGTCGTTAGCCGGCTTCCCGGCGCCGAGCTCGGCCTCGCGCCGCACAGCCTGCGGGCGGTGAATCCCGAGGAATTGACGGCACTCGTGCCGTTGGCGGGCGACGGGCCGATCCATATCCATGTCGCCGAACAGGTAAAGGAAGTCGAAGACTGCATCGCCTGGTCGGGCGCACGGCCGGTGCAATGGCTGCTCGATCACGCCCCGGTCGACGGACGCTGGTGCCTCATTCACGCGACCCATATGACCGACGACGAGACCCGGCGGATGGCAAGGAGCGGCGCGATCGCCGGCCTCTGCCCGATCACCGAAGCCAATCTCGGCGACGGCGCCTTTTCCGCACCGCTGTTCCTGCAGGAAGGTGGCCGCTACGGCATCGGCTCGGATTCCAACATCCTGATTTCCGTTCCGCAGGAGCTGCGGCAGCTCGAATATTCGCAGCGCCTGGCGCTCAAGGCCCGCAATGTCGTCGCAGCCCCCGACGGATCGACGGCGCGCGCGCTGTTCGACCACGCGCTGTCCGGCGGCGGCGCAGCGCTGAAGGCGCCGGCGCGACTTGCCGTCGGCCATCATGCCGATATCGTCTCGCTCGACGTCAGCGCCGTACCCTATCTCTCCGGCGATCAGATCCTTGACCAATGGATGTTTGCAAGCGGCGTCGCCGTCGATTGCGTCTGGACGCGCGGCGACAAGCAGGTCGAGGGCGGCCGGCACGTCAAGCGGCAGGCGATCTCGAGCCGGTTCCGCGCGGCCATGTCCGAACTCATCGGTTGAAAAGAACTTTTCCTCGCGGCGATTTGAGACTTAAATAAATCGGGCGGCGAATACCCGGATCTTACGAGGGAACGATCGGCGGCATGACCACAAGCAAAGAGGCGACCCTGCATCAGCGTATCCTCAGCGATATCGAGGGCCGAATCGTCTCCGGCGACTGGCCCCCCGGCTATCGCATTCCTTTCGAGCTGGCGCTGGCCGAGCAATATGACTGTTCGCGCATGACGGTGAACAAGGCGCTGACGCAGCTTGCCCGCGCCGGCCTGATCGAGCGGCGCAAGCGCTCGGGCAGCTTCGTCACCCAGCCGCGCGCCCAGTCGGCGGTTCTGGAAATCCACGACATCAAGTCGGAAGTCCTGTCACTGAACCTGCCCTACTCCCACGAGATCGTGAAACGGTCGCGGCGCAAGGGCCGTTCCGATGATGCACGGCGATTGGAATATGCCGGCTCGGTCTCGGTGCTGGAGGTGATCTGCGTTCACTATGCCGGGCGCCAGCCCTTCTGCCTGGAGGATCGCGTCATCAATCTCGACGCAGTCCCGGAGGCCGACGCGGTCGATTTCAACAAGCTACCGCCGGGGCCATGGCTGCTCAACCAGGTGCCCTGGAGCACGGCAGAACATCAGATCCGCGCCATTTCGGCGGAGAACGACGCGGCTTCCAGCCTGGATATCGCCAGGGGAACCGCCTGCCTCGTGGTCGAACGACGCACCTGGAGCGGCCTCGGCCCGATCACCCATGTCCGGCTCACCTATCCGGGTGACCGTCACTCGCTGGTGGCGCGCTTCACGCCCTCGAGCTGAGCGCCACCGCCGTTGGTTCCGCCGGGATCGGTCTGCATGGGAATGAGGCTTCCGGATTGGCGGGGCGGCTGCACGGGATTGACCAGCAGGATGCTGAGCGCAATCAGCACCAACGCAAGAATGAGGGTAAGGCCGATCAAAAATGGGCGGATCGCGATCATTTTGGTCCTCCAATTTCCCACGCCCAAAGTCGTAGCACGGCGGGAAGGGCATTTCGAGGCGAAGGCCTGTTGTGCGGCCAAACTCTCTACGAAACCTTAAAATTTGAACCATGACCCGGATTCCCGGGATTTCTCAAAGGCAATGCGGCCATGACCGTGACGATCGAAACCACCCTCACCTGGCGAGATATCGCCGATGTCGCAGCCGGCGAGACGCTCGCTCTGGACGATGCCGCCTGGGCCCGCATCGCACATGCGAGCCGCATCGTCGAAAGCATCGTCGAACGCGGCATACGCGCCTACGGCATCAATACCGGCGTCGGCGCCCTGTCGGATACGGTGGTCGATCGCCCTTCCCAGAGCCGCTTGTCGCGCAACATCATCCTCAGCCATGCCTGCGGCGTCGGCAGCCCGCTCGCGACCCGCGAGGTGCGCGCCGTCATCGCCGCCCAGATCGCCAATTTCGCCCACGGTCATTCTGGCATCAGGCGGGAAATCGTCGAGCACCTGCTCTTCTTCCTGCAACGGGATTGCGTGCCGGATGTTCCATCGAAAGGTTCGGCTGGCTATCTGACGCACAATGCCCATACGGCGCTGGTGCTGATCGGCGAAGGGTCGGCCCGGGTCGGCGGCAAATCTCTGCCCGGCCGCGAGGCGCTGGCGGCGATCGGTCTCGAGCCGCTGGTGCTCGGCGCCAAGGAGGGCCTGAGCCTCGTCAACGGCACGGCCTGCGCCACCGGCCTCTTCAGCCTGGCGCTTGCCCGCGCTGAGCGCCTTCTCGCCTGGGCCGACGCTGTCGCGGCGCTGACGCTGGAAGCCACTGGCGGACAGATGGCGGCCTTTGACGAGACCGTACTGAATCTGCGCCAATCGGCAGGCATCGCGGCCGTCGGCAGCGCCCTGCGGGAGCGGCTTCATGGCAGCGGGCTGATTGCCGCCGCTGTCGGCCGGCGCACGCAGGACGCGCTCAGCCTGCGGGCCATTCCGCATGCCCATGGCGCGGCGCGCGACGTCTTCGATTTTGCCGCCGGCGTCGCCGACCGCGAGCTTGCCTCCGTCACCGACAATCCCGCCATTTCGGGCACGCCGGAACGGCCGGTCGTCTCCTCCGAGGCGCATGCGGTCGCCCCCGCACTCGGCCAGGCCGCCGACAGCCTGGCGGTCGCGCTCGCACAGATCGCCGCGATGAGCGAACGGCGCATGGACCGGCTGGTCAATCCGCTCGTGAGCGGCCTGCCGCCATTTCTGGCAAGCGACGCCGGCAGCCATTCCGGCTTCATGATCGCGCAATATACGGCGGCGGCTCTCGCCAACGACAACCGCCGGCTCGCCGCGCCCGCCAGCCTCGACGGCGGCATGACCTCCGGCTTGCAGGAGGATTTTCTCGCCCATCCGACGGCAGCGGCCAACAAGCTGCTCGCCATCCTCGACAATGCCGAGCATATCCTCGCCATAGAGCTGATGGCGGCGGCACAGGCCCATGACTTCCTTGAAGCGACCGCCAGCCGTGCCCCCGGCACCGATGCGATCTACCGGCTGGTGCGCTCGCAGGTCGCCCATTATCACGACGACCGACCGCTGAACCGCGATATCGACGCAGTGCGGCAGCTCATATCCGAACGCGATCCTCCATCCGCGTAGGGTGACATGAACACCCGCGCGACGGAACACGCCGCTCTCACACTTGTTTGATTGGCGGCGCCGAGGGGCGATGCATAAGATCGCCCCGTTGTCGCCATTGCGCTGCCCGCCGGGCGATCCCCTCACGCAATGCAGCCTCGGCTGCCCGTCAAAACCCGCCAATCAATTGATGTCTCAAGGAGACTGCCCATGGACCGCAAGCTTCTGACGAAGGGCGCATTGATGCTCGCCGCCGGTGCCGCCGCAACGCTCCTGGCGCTGCAGGACGCCAATGCCGCCGAGCGCGTGCGCGTGCGCGGCACGATCGAAAGCCTCAGTGGCGATACGCTCGCGGTCAAATCCCGCGACGGCAAGGATGTCACCGTCATGCTGAAATCCGGCTGGACCGTCACCGGCGTCGTCAAGGCTTCGGTTGCCGATATCAAGCCAGGCGACTTCATCGGCGCCGCCTCGCAGCCGACCGACAGCGGCATCAACGGCGCCATCGAAGTGGTGATCTTCCCGGCCGCGATGAAAGGCACCGGTGAAGGCGACCGCCCCTGGGATTCGCAGCCGAACAGTTCCATGACCAACGCCACGGTTGCCAACGCCGTCAGCTCGGTCAACGGCCCGACGCTGACGCTGACCTACAAGGGCGGCGAGCGCAAGATCAGCATACCCGACGGCACGCCGATCGTGACGCTGACCTCGGCCAGCAAGGACGACCTGAAGGCCGGCGCCGGCGTCTTCATCACTGGCGAAGCCTCCGACGACGGCATGGTCTCCGCCGACCGCGTCGCCGTCGGCCTCAACGGCACGGTTCCGCCGATGTAAGCGGCTGCAAGCCCCCACCATGGACGACCGCCTTGAAAGCATGCCTCGAAAGTAATACCTCTATTGCAGAGATCATTACCGAGGCGCTTATGAGCACGACCGTAACAGCAAAAGGGCAGGTCACGATCCCGAAGGCCGTTCGCGAGTTGCTCGGGATCGGCCCTGGAAGCCGTATCGATTTTCGCCGCGCGGCCGATGGCAACGTCGTGGTCGTTCCGATCGATGAGGACAGGCAGCATAGCCGGTTCGCCAAATTTCGCGGCCATGCCGGCAAAGGCATGAGCACGGACGAGATCTTGGCCCTGACCCGCGGTGACGATTGAGGTGATCCTCGTCGATTCCAACATCCTGCTGGATATCATCACCGATGACCCCGTCTGGTACGGCTGGTCCCTTGACCAGCTCGACAGCGCCACCCTTCTCGGCCCGCTTTACATCAACGATGTGATCTATGCCGAAATCTCGGTACGCTACGACCGCATCGAGGATCTCGACGAGATGCTTGCCGAGACCGGCGTCAGCCTGATGCCGATCCCTCGCGAAGCGCTATTTCTGGCTGGCAAGGTTTTTGGCCAATATCGCAAATCGGGCGGGACGCGCAGCGCCGTCCTGCCCGATTTCTTCATCGGTGCTCATGCGGCGGTCGGCAGTCTAACCCTGCTGACACGTAACACGAGCCGCTTCCGGACCTACTTCAAATCCGTGACGCTGATCAGTCCGGCAGCGGAATGACGACGGCATGATCCGTTACTCCGCCGCCTGCGCATGCGTGCGGTGGCCGATGTCCTCATCCTCGTCGTCCACCTCGGGCTTCGGCTGTTTCCAGGCAATCAGGCGGTAGAACATCGGAATGAAGAAGGTAGCGATGAAGGTCGCCGCCAGCATGCCGCCGATGACGCCGGTGCCGATGGCATGGCGGCTGGCCGAGCCGGCGCCGGTGCTGATCGCCAGCGGCACGACGCCGAGGATGAAGGCGAGCGAGGTCATCACGATCGGGCGGAAACGCAGTCGCGCCGCCTCGAGCGCGGCTTCCGCCGCACTCATCCCGTCCTTGCGCTTCAGCACCGCGAACTCGACGATCAGGATGGCGTTCTTCGCCGCCAGGCCGATCAGGGTCACCATGCCGATCTGGAAATAGACGTCGTTGGTGAGCCCGCGCAGATAGGTGGCGAGCAGTGCACCGAACAGCGCGAAGGGGATCGCGGTGATGACGGCGAGCGGCAGGCTCCATTTTTCGTACTGCGCCGCGAGAATCAGGAACACCATGATGATGCCGAAGATCATCGCCTGCGTGCCCGCGCCACCGGTTTCCAGCTCCTGGTAGGCCGAGCCCGTCCAGGCGATCTGGAAGCCTTCCGGCAGGGTTTCCGCCGCCACCTGCTGCATCGCCTTGATCGCATCGCCCGAGGTATAGCCGGGCGCCGGGTTGCCGGTAATCTTGGCGGCGTTGAAGGCGTTGTAGCGTTCGAGCTGGTCCGGTCCGATGACGCGCGTCACCTTGATCAGCGTGTCGAGCGGAATCATCTTGCCGCTGTCGGAGCGGACGAAGACCTGACGCAGATCGTCGGGCGATTCGCGGAACGGCGCTTCCGATTGCAGGTTCACCTGATAATTGCGGCCGTACAGCGTGAAATCGTTGACATAGAGGCTGCCGAAGGTCGCCTGCATGGCATCGAAGACCGAGTTGATCGGCACGCCGAGCGCCTTGGCCTTCTCGCGGTCGAGATCGGCGCGGAACTGCGGCACGTTGGTATCGAGCGTGGTGCGCACGCCCGCCAGCTCCGGCCGCTTGGACGCAGCCGCCACGAGCTTCTGCGCCTGTTCGGAAAGCCCCGCGACACCCTTGCCGGAGCGGTCCTGGACATAGACCTCGAAGCCGCCGGTCGTCGAAAGACCCTGGATCGGCGGCGGGTTGAAGGCGAGCACCATCGCGTCCTTGATACCCATATTGGCCCCGATGATCGGCCCGGCCATGTTGCGGGCGTCGAGCTCCGGCGTCTTGCGCTCGCTCCAGTCCTTCAGCGTCACGAAGGCGACGCCGGCGCTGCTTTTCAGGCCGCCCGACAGCAGGTCGAAACCGGCGACGGCAAAGACATTCTCGACGCCGGGGATCTTCTGCGTGTTGACGACAGCCTGATCCATCACCGCCTGCGTGCGCGTCAGCGACGCCGCCGGCGGCAGGATGGCGATTTCGAACAGCGAGCCTTGGTCCTCGTCCGGCACCAGCGACCCCGGCAGGGTATAGAAGAGATATCCGGTCGCCCCAAGGAGGCCGGCGACCAGCAGGCAGCCGAGCACCATGCGCTTGAGGAAGAAGGCGACGCCGGCCGTATAGCCCCGCGTCAGCCGGTCGAAGGCACGGTTGAAGATACGGAAGGGCAGTACCGGCTCGTGATGGCCGGGCTTCAGGATCAGCGCGCAGAGCGCCGGCGTCAGCGTCAGCGCCACGATGCCGGAAATGGTGACCGAAATCGCGATGGTGACGGCGAACTGCTTGTACATCTGGCCGGCCAGCCCGCCCATGAAGGAGACGGGAATGAACACGGCGCAGAGCACCAGCACGATGGCGATGACCGGACCGGTCACTTCGCCCATCGCCTTGATGGCCGCCTTCCTGGGCGACAGTTTCTCCGTCGTCATCAGGCGCTCGACGTTTTCGAGCACCACGATGGCGTCGTCCACCACGATGCCGATCGCCAGAACCAGGCCGAACAGCGTCAGCAGGTTGATCGAGAAGCCGAGCATGTACATGCCGGCGAAGGTACCGATGATCGAGATCGGCACGGCGATGACCGGGATCAGCGTCGCGCGCCAGTTCTGCAGGAAGACGAAGACGACGATGATGACGAGCAGGATGGCTTCGATGAAGGTCTTGACCACCTCCTCGATCGATACCTGGATGAACTTCGTCGTGTCATAGGGGATCTGGTAGGAGATGCCCTGCGGGAAGGACTTCTGCAGCTTGTCCAGGCGCCCCTTGAGCGCCTTCATCGTATTCAGCGCGTTGGCGCCGGGCTGTAGATAGACGGCGATCGGGATGGCCGGCGTGCCGTTGAGGCTGCTTTGTACCGAATAGCTCTTGGTGCCGAGTTCGATGCGCGCCACGTCCTTCAGCCTGAGCGTCGCGGCATTGGCCGTCGAGCGCAGGATGATCTCGCCGAAGGCATCGACATCGGGCAGGCGTCCCTGCGTCGTCACCGTATAGGTGAAGGGCTGGGCGGTGTTGCTCGGCTGATCGCCGAAGCGGCCGGCGGCAAATTGCGAATTCTGCTCCTGGATGGCGGTCGCAACGTCGCTCGGCGTCAGATTATACTGCGCCAGCTTGTCCGGCCGTAGCCAGATGCGCATCGAATAATCGACATCGCCAAGCAGGTTGACATCACCGACGCCCGGAATGCGCTTGAGGTCGTCGATGACGTTGAGCAGCGCGTAGTTGCCGACATAGGCGCGGTCGTAGCGGCTGTCGGTCGAATACATCGCCACGAAGCCGAGGATCGAGGTCGAGCGCTTGGTGACGACGACGCCGAGGCGGGTCACGTCCTGCGGCAGGGTCGTGACGGCGCGCTGCACGCGGTTGTTGACGTTGATCGCGGCCTGGTCCGGATCGGTGCCGAGCGCGAAGGTGACGGTGATCTGCATCGCGCCGCTGTTGGAGTTCGTCGACTGCATGTAGAGCATGTCTTCGACGCCGTTGATCTGCTGCTCCAGCGGAGCGGCAACGGTCTGGGCCACCGTCTCGGCGCTGGCGCCGGGATAGGTGGCCGTGACGACCACCTGCGGCGGCGTCAGCTCCGGATATTGCGCGATCGGCAGGATGCGGATGCACACGGCGCCCGCAAGCAGGATGACGATCGAGATCACCGCCGCGAAAACGGGGCGATCGATGAAGAATCTGTTTCCCAACATCAGTTCTGCGCCACCTTGTTCGCGTCGCCAGGGGCGGCGGCTGCCGCCGCCTGCACGGGCGCGCCGGGGCGCACCTTGATGATGCCTTCGGTGATCAGCCTGTCACCGGCCTTGAGCCCGGAAAGCACGAGCCAGTTGCTGCCGACCTTCTGGCCGAGCGTCACCGGATTGACACGCGCATTGCCGTCCTTGTCGAGCGTGTAGACGAACTGGCCCTGCGGGCTCTGCATCAGCGCCACTTCCGGAATGGTGATGGCGTTGTCGAGCGAAACGCCGGTGACCTTGGCGCGCACGAACTGGCCGGGCAGCAGCCGGCGGTCGGGATTGTCGACCACGGCGCGGGCCTGCAGCGTGCCTGTCGAGGCATCGATGGTGGACGAGGTAAAGTCGACGGCGCCGTCATGATCGTAGGTCGAACCGTCGCCGAAGGAAATCTTCACGCCGAGATTGGGCGCCTCGCCCTTGGCCTTCTTCATGTCGATCAGCCGGCGCACTTCGGCGGCTTCCGTGTCCGAGAAGGAGAAATTGACATAGACGGGGTCGAGCTGGGTGATGCTGGTGAGCAAGCCGGTGTCGCCCGTCGTGCCGATCAGGCTGCCCTCGGAGACCTGCTCCAGGCTGGTGATGCCGCCGACCGGGGCGGTAACCTTGGTATAGTCGAGATTGAGTTGCGCCGTCTGCACCTGCGCCCTGGCTTGCGCCACCGAGGCTTCGGCCAGCTGGCGCGTGGAAATCGCATCGTCGCGCGCCTTCTGCGTGGCGGCATTCTGGTCGAACAGGCTGATGTTGCGCTTTTCCTCGCGCTGCGCCTGCGTCAATTGCGCCTCGGCCTGCTGCAACTGTGCCTGGGTCTGGGCCAGCGTCGCCTCGAAGGAAGCGGGATCGATGAGGAACAGGACGTCGCCCGCCTTGACCTCCGCACCCTCGACGAAATTTCTTTTCAACAGGATACCGCCGACACGCGCCCGCACGTCGACTTGCCTATAGGCCGCGATGCGCGCAGCATATTCATAAGTGAGCTGCACGGTTTCCGGCTTGACATCGACCACCGTCACCTGCGGTGGCGGCATCTGCCTGGCCTGCTGGGCAAGGGAGGGGAATGCGCCGAGAAACAGGAACCCGGCCATAAGAAAGCTGCTGCGCAAAAGGGAAAGGGGATGCGCCGTCATAAAAATCACCACGAGTTTCGACATTTTTATTGCGTCGCAGCATACAAACATACATGAATGATTGTAAACATCAAATTCACGTGACCTTTTGCATGAGCTCCGGGACGGCGCTGAAGTTTCCGAAGAATATCGTGTGAAATCAAACGAATGAGGCGGAATAAAATAAAACTGCCGCCTCCCGGAAGTGGGGAAGAACGAATGCGCAGAACCAAGGAAGATGCCGCCAAGACCCGCGAGGAGGTTCTGGCCGCAGCCGCAGCCGTGTTTTACGAGCACGGCGTCAGCGGCTCCAGCCTGGAAAAGATCGCAAGCCGTGCCGGCGTGACGCGCGGCGCGATCTACTGGCATTTCAAGGATAAGGCCGAGGTGCTGACGGCGCTGCACAGCGAAATTCGCCTGCCGCAGGAGACGATCGTCGATGGCGCCCTCGAACATGGGCATGACGATCCGCTCGGCCTGATCGAGGAGCAGTCGATCGGCGTGGTGCAGCTTCTGGCCGATGACGAACATCAGCAACGCATCTTCGCCATCATGATTCTCGGCTGCGAGTTCACCGAAATCCGCTCCGATGCCGCCCAGCGCATCATCACTGCCAATGCCGAGATGTACGAGAAGCTGAAGAAGCTGATCGACATGGCCGACCGGCAGGGCACGCTCGCCTCCTGCTGGACGGTCGACACCGCCGCACGCGCCTTCCAATGCTCCATGAACGGCCTCTTCGGCGAATGGCTGCGAACCAACAAGTCCTTCTCCGTGGTCGATGTCGGGGAAAGGCTGGTGCGCAGCCTGATCGGATCGATGCGGCGGCAAGCCGCCTGAAACGCGACGATCTGCCGAATTGAGCCGCGATCCGCATGATCGGGTCGCACCTCTTGACACCGGATGATCCATATCCATATAAATGAGTGACCACATACTCATTAATCCTGGAAGATCATGGCGCGCCCCCTCAGCGAAGAAAAACGACAGGCCCTTCTGACATCGGCCGCCGAATTGATCGCAACGCTGGGCACCGGTGCGTCCACCGCCAGGATCGCGCAAGCCGCCAATGTCGCCGAAGGAACGCTGTTCACCTACTTCGCAACGAAGGACGAGCTTCTGAACCAGCTGTTCGTCGAGATCGAAACCAATCTTGCCGGGGTCATGACGGCGCCCTATCCCGAGGATGCCGGGCCGCGCGAGCGTATCCGGCATGTCTGGACCCGGCTGATCGATTGGGGGTTGGCAAACCCGGTATGGCGCAAGGCGATACGCCATCTCAAGGTATCGGATCGGATCGCCACCGAAAGCCAGCATCGCTGCAATGCCATGCTCCATGAGACGCGCGCGATGGTCGAACAAAGCCTGTCCGGTCATGCCGATCCCGAGCGCGTCGCCTTCTATATCGACACGGTCCTGTTCGGGCTGGCCGAAATCGCGATCGAGGCCATCGAGGCCAACCCTGGGAATCACGAGCATGTCAGCCAGGCCGGCTTCGATTTGTTCTGGAAAGGCACCGCGGCCTAATTTTTTCATCAAAAAATGAGCATGTACTCACTCAATAAAAAGGTATCACCATGGCAAAACGGAGCGGATTCACGGAAGCCGATGTTTCCGACCAATCTGGCAAATGCTTCATCGTTACAGGCGCCAATACCGGCATCGGCTTCGAGGTTTCCCGCGTGCTGGCGGCGCGGGGAGCGCGGGTGCTGCTCGCCTGTCGCAACCAGGCAAAGGCCGAAACCGCAATGGCTGCGATCCGGCGGAAAGCGCCTGGAGCCGACCTCTCCTTCCTGCCGCTCGATCAGGCCGATCTTGCAAGCGTCAGGACCGCCGCCGAAGCGGCGGCCAGGGAGCCGCGCATCGACGCGCTCATCAACAACGCCGGCGTGATGACCCCGCCGCTTACCCGCACCAGGCAGGGTTTCGAGCTTCAGTTCGGCGTCAATCACCTCGGAACCTTCGCGCTGACCTCCCTGCTCCTGCCCAAACTGGCACAAACGCAGGGGTCTCGGGTCGTGGTCACCTCGAGCATCGCACACAGGGGCGCCAAGATCGACTGGGATGATCTGAACGCTGAGGTCAACTATTCCCGGATGCGGCGCTATTCCGCGAGCAAGCTCGCCAATGCCCTGTTCTTCCTTGAGCTGGACCGCCGACTTCGCGCCGACGGTTCGCCGGTCACGGCAGTCGGTTGCCATCCGGGAATGGCCGCCACCGAGTTGGGACGCTACATGGGGCCGGCCCAGTTGCTGCTGCCGCTGGCCAGGTTGCTCCTCAACACTGCCGCGATGGGAGCCTGGCCGGCGCTGCAGGCGGCCACCGCGCCCGTAGCGCCCGGCGGCTATTACGGACCAATCGGATTTCGCGAGGTGAGAGGCGTTTCCGGCGCGGCTTCGCGATCCGCCGATGCGCGGAATCCGGAGACCGCGCGGCGGCTCTGGGATGCATCCGTCGCCATGACGGGCATCGATCCCGGCCTGCGACCCGCGTGATGATGAGCCAGGTCTGCCGGACTGGTGTTATCGAACGGTCGGGAAGGGACTGCGTCTTTACTCGCCCACATGCCGCGCCGCCTCGGCCAGCGAGATCTCCGACTTGATCTCCCTGGTCGACATCGACGTCACGGTATGGCGCACGCCCGGCAGCCGGTTCAGCTCCTGACGCAGCAGCCGGTCGAGAGCCGCCATGTCGGTCGCCAGTATGTGCAGGAGATAATCGGCCTCGCCGGTCGTGGCGTGACAGCGCCAGATCAACGGGTGGCGGCGGACTGCCGCCTCGAAGGCATCGAAGCGCTCGACATCGATCGACACCTGCACGAAAGCCTCCAGTCCGAAGCCGAGCCGGGCGGGATCGAGCAGCGCCCGGTAGCCCCGGATCACGCCCGCCTCTTCCAGCGCCTTCACCCGCTTCCAGCACGGCGTCTTGCTGAGACCGACCAGATCGGCGAGCGCGGCAAAGGAGATGCGCGCGTCGGCCTCGAGAGCAGAGACAATCTTGTGATCGAGCGCGTCCAGTTCCATCGTTCCCTCCAGCTTAACATGAGGTAACAATCGTACTCCAGATATCCAATTTTGGATAACAAATAGGAACAATGTTCAAGCGGAAATTTCGTATCCTTCAGGAAGGCAAACATGCTTGGCGGCCGAAGGCCGGGATAAAGGGAACGAAGATGCTGAAAGAGGATTATTACGCGCGCATCGAATCGCCTGACATGCGCGACTATGGCGTTTACCTGCAATGCGACAAGCTGCTCGCCTGTCAGAAGCCACTGACCGGCATGGTCAATGGCGACGAGCTGCAATTCCAGATCGTCCACCAGGTGGAGGAGCTGTGGATGAAGCTCATCGCCTATACGCTGGTCGACGTGATCGCCTTCATGGAGGAGCACAACACCCACCGCGTCGTGACGCTGATGGGCCGTGTGCACCGCCTGATGCGGATGATGACGGCGCAGCTCGACCTGCTCGAAACCATGTCGCCCAAGGAATACCAGCAGATCCGCCTGCAACTGGGCAATGGCAGCGGCCAGGAATCGCCAGGCTTCAAGTTCCTGCTGCACATGCCGCCGGATCTCTGGCGGGTCTTCAAGGCCCATTACCTCGATGCGCCCGGCCTGACCGTCGAGGATGTCTATGACGAGAAATACGACCACGGCGACAGCTATGTCGTCGCCGAAGCGCTGGTGGAATATGACGAGCTATTCCAGAAATTCCGCGCCAACCACGTCTATCTGATCCAGCGCTCGATCGGGCTTGGCTCGAAATCGCTGAAGGGCCGGCCGGTCGATCTGCTGCAGGCCGGCGCCCGCCATCGCTTCTTCCCCGAGCTTTGGGACATCCGCGCCGAGATGACCGACCGCTGGGGCGGCCGATATGGCGTGGTGCGCGATTCCATTTCCAAGCCCCACGCCGCCGAATAACCTCCGGCCCGGCGATCAGCCGTCGCGCTGCATGGCGCGGCGGAAAGCCTCCAGCGTCTCGGCGCTGACGTGATGCTCTATGCCTTCGGCGTCGATGCGCGCCGTTTCGGCGCTGACGCCGAGCCAGCGCAGGAAGGCTTCGACCGTATGGTGGCGCGCGCGGATCTCCTGGGCGATCCTGTTGCCCGCATCCGTCAGGAAAACCCCGCGATAGGGCCGACGCGACACCAGCCCGTCCTCGCAAAGCCGCGCCAGCATCTTGGCGACCGTCGGCTGCGACACGCCGAGCCTTGCGGCGATATCCACCTGCCGCGCCTCGTTGCCGTCATCGATGAGATCGGCGATCAGCTCGACATAATCCTCCACCAGGGCGCCACGACTGGCCTCCCTGGTATGGCGGAACCCCTCGGAATGCGTTTCCGCATCCAGCAAGGGTTCGTCTCGTTGGATCGGCGGCTTTCTCGTCGGCAATCGGATGGGCTCCCAACTGAATAAAACTCGCTTTCATCTTTATAGCACCGGCTTCAAACTTGAAAGCGTCGGCATATGCGGACGAAGGCAATGCCCGTGGTTCCGCCACGGACAAATTCGCCGCCCAGTTACCCGCTCCCGGTCCGTGCCGCAACCGTCGAACCAGCTTTACCGACCGCCGGCCGTGGAGAACCATCGCGGCGCGATAGCAGCGACACCGACGCGGCAGCAGCTGATGTAGACCGGAAAACGCAACGACAGGACTGCGACAACAGCGCGATTCTGTCGCACCACAATGCCGAACCTATAAAATATAGCCTATTGCATAATGTTGATATCCGGCATATTTCTTTAGTCACCCCATAGTCCGATCCCCCCGGAGCCCCAAGTATGACGCAGATTCAGGATGCCGCGGCGCAGCGCGCATGGAAATTCGCCAGTCCGGACGAGGACGCCCGTCCAAGTCTTCCCGAAGTCAACGCCACGGTCCACGTCCCGCATACGGGCACCTGGATTCGCCGTCTGCTCGCCTTCATGGGGCCGGGCTACATGGTCTCGGTCGGCTATATGGACCCGGGCAACTGGGCGACCGATCTCGCCGGCGGCGCGCAATTCGGCTATACTCTGCTTTCGGTCATCATGCTGTCGAACCTGATGGCGATCCTGCTGCAGGCGCTCTCCGCGCGTCTCGGCATCGCGACCGGCCGTGACCTGGCGCAAGCCTGTCGCGATCACTATTCCAGGCCGGTCAATCTCGCCCTGTGGTTCGCCTGCGAACTGGCCATCATCGCCTGCGACCTTGCCGAAGTCATCGGCACGGCAATCGCGCTGCAATTGCTTTTCGGCATTCCGCTGATCGGCGGCGCGCTGATCACGGCGCTCGACGCCTTCCTGCTGCTGCTTCTGATGAACAAGGGCTTCCGCTTCCTCGAAGCCTTCGTCATCGCGCTCTTGATCGTCATCGCCACCTGTTTCGCCATCCAGATCGCCGCGGCCGCCCCGCCGGTCGCCGCCATTCTCGACGGCTTCGTCCCCTCGACGGAGATCGTGACCAATCACGAGATGCTCTACATCGCCATGGGCATCATCGGCGCCACCGTCATGCCGCATAATCTCTACCTGCATTCCTCGATCGTGCAGACGCGCGCCTACAAGCGCACCGACGAGGGCCGCCGCGACGCGATCAAATGGGCCACCACCGACAGCACCATCGCCCTGATGCTGGCGCTCTTCGTCAATGCCGCCATCCTGATCGTCGCCGCCGCCGCATTCCATGGCACCGGACATTCCGATGTCGGGGAAATTGGCCAGGCTTACGAACTGCTGTCGCCGCTGCTCGGCCTCGGCATTGCCTCGACCCTGTTTGCCGTGGCGCTGCTTGCCTCCGGCCTCAATTCCACCGTGACGGCGACGCTTGCCGGCCAGATCGTCATGGAAGGGTTCCTGCGCCTGCGTATTCCACAATGGGCAAGGCGACTTTTGACCCGTGGTCTCGCAATTATTCCGGTTGTGTTCGTAACCGCATTTTATGGTGAAAAAGGAACTGCCGACCTGCTCGTGCTGAGCCAGGTCATCCTGTCCATGCAGCTCCCCTTCGCGGTCATCCCGCTGGTCCAATTCGTCACGAACCCCGAGAAAATGGGCAGATTCGTCGTTCCGCGCAGCGTCGCCATCCTCTCCTGGCTGGTCGCCGCCATCATCCTGGCGCTGAACTTCAAGCTTCTCTACGACACTATCTTCGGTTGACGAATCACCCACGAGGCGCGATTTTGCGCCTCGTGGGTGATCACGGTAATTAACAGGCTGGTAATATTTGCCTAGATTTTGCCATGATTCCCCCTAGTTTGGGCCCACCGCTATCTGCAGGGTTTCCCAATTCATGGCCGAAAGTCCATTGCGCGTTCAATTTCCTGCAGAGGCTGCCATCCAGGCGCGGCCGCATCATGACTTTCATATCCCCTTCCTGCCTCGCTCCGCCCATCTTCGCCACCTGATCGCCATCGGCCTTGCCGGCACGGCCTCCTTTGGCCTTCTCGCGACCGTTCTCTATCCTTTGCTCGCCCATCATACGATCGAGCAGGCGGTGCCGGTGGCGCCGGCCCAGCTCGTTCAGTCGGAACCGGCCATGCCCAAGAGCAACCGGCTGGCTGCCAAGCAGCGTTTCGACGGCGCCCGCTTCGCGCAGGTGGCGGAAAAGCTGTCGAGCGGCGAGACCCGCATCTTCACCTATCACCGCACGACACTGGTCTTCAAAGCCGAGGATGGCGAAACGGCCAGCGGCGGCGCCACGGCCGTCAACGCCTCCTATGCCAATGAAGGCAAGGCGCAAGCCGCCCTGTTCTCGCCGCCGGCGCTCGGGGATATCCGCCAGGGCATCTATCCGCAGACCGCCCATTACGATGCCGTCCGGCGCTCGCGCTTCCCGGTCCGGGGCGTGCCGTTGAATGTCAGCGTGTCGAGAGCGACCGCGGGCGAGCCCGGCCGCGAATTCAAGCGCCTGGTTTCCATGCCGAAGGACCGGCAGGAACTGCAGGACATCCTCGCCTCCGCCGGCCTTGGCGGCGATGCCGGCGACGAGCTGCAGCGCGCTCTGGAGACCGATACGGTTTCGCCCGGCGACAGCCTGGAACTGCTCCTGGAAAAGAAGACCGCCGAGGCTCGGCCGAAACTGATCATGGCACGCCTGAGCGGCGAGAAAACGCGCGAACGGATCGTCGCCCGCGACGACGCCGACAGTTTCGTGCCGCTTTCGGACGACCGGCTGTTTTCCACCCTCTATAGCGAGAGCCAGGCCGAAGCCCCTGCCTCCACGGATGTGGCGGCCGTCGATCTCAAGGGCATCGACAGCGACGACCAGCGGACGATCGACGCCAAGCTGGAAAAGGCCGGCCTTTCCGAGGCGAGCGCCACCCAGCTCATCAAGCTCGCCAAGGCCAACGGCGTTTCCCTGACCGGCGGCGACAATGGCCCCGACAGCGTCGACTTGCTGTTCCGCAAGGCAGAGAACGACAAAAGCGAGCTGATGTTCATCGAATTCCATACCGATGGCGACACGCACCGCTATTATCTGCATAAGAACACCGGCGAAGGCTCCTCGGAATTCTACGACGAGGGCGGCCATTCCGTCGCCAAGGTGCTCGGGCATCGCCCGGTGCCCAACGGCAAGCTCGGCGATGGCTTCGCCTGGCGCATCCATCCGATCCTCGGCGTCAAGAAATTCCACAACGGCGTCGATTTCCGCGCGCCGATGGGCAGCCCCATCCAGGCCGCCGGCGATGGCATCGTCGAAAAGATCTCCTGGGAAACCGGCTATGGCAAATATGTCCGCATCCGCCATGACGGTGGCTACGAGACCACCTATGCCCATATTTCCGCGACACCGTCCGACCTGCATGTCGGTGAACGTGTGACGCAGGGCCAGGTCATCGCCTATGTCGGCTCCACCGGCTATTCCACCGGCCCGCATCTCTACTACGAACTGCGCGTCAACGGCCGTTACGAAAACCCGCTGACCACCGACCTTCCCGCCGGCACCAATCTGACCGGCAAGTCGCTCGACAGCCTGCGCTCGCAGGTGAGCCACGTCGACAATATCATGAGCTATCTCGACGTCCCCGGCCGCGACGCTCCGCCCCCACCCCCGCCCTTCTCGGGCTTCGATCAAGGCCCGGAAGCAGGCCCCGGTCACTTCGGCCGGCCGTGAGCCGCAATCATTTCTGGAAAATTGCCGCCACTCGGGCTATCATCTGACTATCTGATCAGTTGGAAGCCATGAGCAAACAAGACCGACAATTGCCGACAACCAAGAAGGCCGGCCCTCATCAGGGTGGCCGATGGAACCTGGAAACCGCAAAAGCGCGGTTCAGCGAGGTCGTGCGGCATGCCCGTGACGACGGTCCCCAACGCGTCAGCGTTCGCGGGCGCGAAGCCGTGGTTATCATGAGCGTCGAGGATTACGACCGGTTAGTCCCTGCCAAGCCCAGACTGCCCCTTGTCGAATTCATGGAAAGCCTCAGCCTTTCCGCATTGGATGTGGAGCGCGAAAGCGACACCGGCAGGGATGTCGAGCTTTGATCGGCTGGCTACTCGATACAAATGTCGTGTCCTCCCTGATCAACGCCAATGGAGCGCCCTCCGTGAAGAGTTGGGCGCGTTCCCAGCCGGAAGAGAGCCTCTTCATCAGCATCCTGACCATCGCGGAATACGACAAGGACATCTACAACTTGCCCGGCAACCATCCCGACCGGTCTCGCCATCTGGCATCCCGCGATGCCTTGCTGGAACGTTTTGGAGAACGAATTCTACCGGTCAGCAATCCCATCGTCCGGCGATGGGGCGTGATCTCAGGCACGATCAAGCGCGAGACGAAGCAGTTTCCATCCGTCATCGACACGATGCTGGCTGCAACCGCTCTGGAATTCAATCTGTTTTTCACGACCCGCAACGTTGCCGACGTGAATCACACCGGGGCGGCGCTTTTCAATCCATGGAGCGACGATCCGTCCAACTTCCCCCTAAACCGGGGAACGTGAACAGAAATTGAGTCCCTTCCCATGAAGCGGTCAGGCGCACATATCGCGCGCCTGACCGTCCTCCGGCTCCTCCGGCCTACAGCAGCTTCTCCAGCGTGATCGGCAGGTCGCGGATGCGTTTGCCCGTGGCGTGGAAGACGGCATTGGCGATGGCCGGCGCCACGCCGACGATCGCCAGCTCGCCGACCGCCTTGCCGCCGAGCACGGAGGCGTGGTGGTCGGGAATGCCGACATTGATCACCTCGATATCCGGGATATCGGCATTGGTCGGCACGAGGTAATCACCGAGATTGTTGTTGATGACGCGCGCATGACGCTCGTCGACGATGCCCTCCTCGAGCAGCGCCTGGCCGATGCCCATGATGATGCCGCCCTTCCACTGGCTTTCGGCGAGCTTCGGATTGTAGAGCCGGCCGGAATCCAGCGCCGAGACGACGCGCGAGACGCGCACCGTGCCGAAATCCTCATCGACCCGCACCTCGATGAAATGGGCGCACCAGCTATGCAGCGAATACTCGCCCTCGGTCGGAGAGCGCATGGTCGCGACCGTCGAGAAGTTGCGGTAGATATCCGCCTTGCTCTGCTTGTCCTCCGGCAGCGTATTGCGCAGCACCTCGATCTTGTCGCGGCCGATCTGCCGCAGCAGTTCGGCAATGGCGATGCCGTCGCCGCCTTCGCGCGGCGGCAAGATGCGGCCTTCGGAGACGGTCAGCGTGTTGGCCTGCAGGTCGCGCAACGGCGACTTCGGATCGTTGATCGCCAGCCCCACCAGTTCGTCGCGGGCCGCGATCGCCGCCTTGTAGACGGCGCCTGTCATCAGATTGGCAAGCTGCGAGCCGCCGGCGACGGGCGCTCGCGGCAGCGCCGAGTCGCCGAGCTTGACGCGGATCTGCTCGACCGGAATGCCGAGCGTTTCCGCCGCCGTCTGCGCCAGGATCGTATAGGTGCCCTGGCCCATGTCGATGCCGCTGCTTGCCACTTCCGCCGAACCGTCGGCGAGGATGCGCACCAGCGCCTCGCCCGGCGTGCGGCGCACCGGATAGGTGCCGGCGCCCATGCCCCAGCCGATCAGGTGTTTGCCGTCGCGCATCGAGCGCGGCGCATGCGAGCGCTTCGCCCAGCCGAAAGCCTTCGCACCGGCCTCGAAAGCTTCGCGCAGCTGCCGCGTCGACCAGGGCTTGTCGGCCTCCTGATCGTATTCGGCATAGTTCTTCAGCCGGATTTCCAGCGGGTCCATGCCGAGTTCGTAGGCAAGCTCGTCCATGGCGCTCTCGATGCCCCAGGCGCTTGGATTTTCGCCAGGAGCCCGCAGGGCGCCCGGCGTCACCGTATTCACCCGCACGACATTCTGCCGCGACGACAAATTGGGCGTCGCATACATGATCGCCGTGACGACACCGAGCGGCTCGACCGCCATGCCATCCATCGAGGTCTCATTGGCGCCGTTATGGACGATGGAGACAAGCTTGCCGTCCTCGGTCGCACCCAACGCGATCGTCTGGCGCGTAGCCGGCCGGCCGCCGAATGAGGTGAAGGTCTGCGGCCGCGTGATGGCCAGCTTCACCGGGCGGCCCACCATCTTCGCCGCCATCACGCCGACCGCGCCATGCGGCAGCGCAAATGCCTTCGAGCCGAAGCCGCCGCCGATATAGGGCGAGATCATCCGCACATTCTCGAAGGGAATGCCGAACCACTCCGCATAAGTGCGCGCCATGCCATCGATCCACTGGCTCGGCTCCCAAAGGGTCAGCCTGTCGCCGTCCCATTTGGCGATCAGCCCATGCGGCTCGATCGGCACGTTATATTCACGCGGCGTCCGGTATTCGGCCTCGATCCTGACGGGGGCCGCCGCCAAGGCCGCCGCGGCATCGCCCCATTCCTTGGTCATCGGATCGAGCGGCAAGCCTTCGCCGCCCCTGCTGTCCTCAAGGCTGAAGATCGCCGGCATTTCCTCGTAGGTGACCTTGACCAACGCCGCGGCGGCCGTCGCCTGTTCGAAGGTCTCGGCAACGACGGCGGCGATGTGCTGGCCGCTGAAGCTGATCTCGCGCAGCAGCGGCCGATAAGGACCTTCCGGACCGGGCGTATCCATCCAGGTGGTTGCCGAATTCAGCGCCATCTGATTGTCCGGTGTCAGGATGAGCAGGACGCCCGGTGCTTTCTCCGCGGCCGACGTGTCGATGTCGATGACCCGGCCGGCGGCGATCGTGCTCTGCACCATCACCGCATGGGTGAGCCCCTCGAGATCACGCTCGACGGCATAATCGGCCTCGCCCTTGATCTTCGCGGTTCCGTCGAGGCGCGACAGCCGTCCGCCGAGGGCGCCATCCGCCGCGCCGCGCTTTCTGGTTTCCACAATGGTCATGCTATCTCTCCCATCGTCAGGATGGCGCGCTCGACGACACGCGGCGCAAGCGCAATCTTGTAGTGATTGCCGCCATGATAGACGGCACCTTGGACAGCGAGCAGGCAGGCGCGCTTCACAGCGACTGGCTCCAGCACCTTGCCCTTCAATGCGTTTTCAACGGCGCGGGCACGCCAGGGCTTGGTCGCCACACCGCCAAGCGCCACCCGGATATCGCGGATCGTCCGGCCATCCGCCTCCAGCTCAAGGCCGACAGCGGCGCTCGCCGCCGCGAACTCATAGGACTGGCGGTCGCGGACCTTGAGATAGATCGAACGGCGCGCCGCGGCCGATGCCGGAATGGCAATCGCCGTGATCATCTCGCCGGGCGAGATCGCATGCTCCCGCTCCGGCGTCGCGCCCGGCAGCAGGAAGAAATCATCAGCCGCAATGGAACGCTCGCCGAGATGCACGACGGCATCGAAGGCCACCAGCGCCACGGCGAGATCGCCGGGATTGGTGGCGATGCAGGCCTCGCTCGTGCCGAGAACCGCATGGTTGCGCGTGACACCGCCGATCGCCGAACAGCCGGAGCCGGGCGCGCGCTTGTTGCAAGCCGCAAACGTGGCGGGATCGCGGAAATAGGGACAGCGCGTGCGCTGCATCAGATTGCCGCCGATGGTCGCCATGTTGCGGATCTGCGCCGAGGCCGCCAGCGACAAGGCCTGCGAGACGGCCGGGAACTGCGCCTTGATATTGGCGTCGTCGGCAACGCGGCTCATCTTCGCCAGCGCGCCGATGCTGACGCCCTGATCAGTGAAAGCGATAGCATCGAGACCGGAGAGATGGGAGATATCCACCACCGTTCCCGGCGCGGCCACGCCGCATTTGGCGAGATCGAGCAGCGTCGTGCCGCCGGCGAGCAATGCCGTGGCCGAAGATGCGGCAGCCTGCCGGGCCTCATCGATCGAGCCGGCGCGGAGATAGGAAAACTCTTTCATCGGGCGGCCTCCGCGGCTTCGCGCACGGCGGCGACGATATGCGGATAGGCGCCGCAGCGACAGAGATTGCCGGCCATATATTCGCGGATCTCGTCGTCGGTGCCGGCATGGCCCTCGCGGATACAGGCGACCGCCGACATGATCTGGCCCGGCGTGCAATAGCCGCACTGAAAGGCGTCATGCTCGAGGAAGGCGGCCTGCACCGGATGCAGGTCGCCGTTTTCTTTGGCCAGCCCCTCGATCGTGGTCACCTTGCGACCCTCGGCCTGGGCGGCCAGCATCAGGCAGGACAGCACGCGCTCGCCATCGACATGGACGGTACAGGCGCCGCACTGGCCCTGGTCGCAGCCCTTCTTGGTGCCGGTCAGACAGAGATGCTCGCGAAGGGCATCGAGAAGCGTGACACGCGGATCGAGCGAAAGCTCATGCGCATGCCCGTTGATATCGAGATGGACGGTGGTCATCAACTCACTCCCTGTTCGGGTCATCATCGTGGAATTATCGGATTGCGCCGGCATGACGCTCATCCTTGACGTTTGCGGACGTTTGCGTTGCCGGCCGAAGATCATCAGCCTACGGCGCCTTCGCTGGCGCATGCGGATTTCGATGGGACATCGGATTACGCCGCGCCCTTGCCATCCTCGATCCTCCTTGCAGACGGCAATGGCATCACGGCGCATTATGCGATAACAATCCTCCGGTACTCCAGAATAAACGGAGGCGCCTCCGTTTAATATTTAGAGACTTGGCCGATGCCGTCAAGTCGCAATCCGCGTGGAGCGAAAATTGGCCGCCAAGCCGCCGCCAGAACCGAAGGATACCACACCGCCAGGCGGCAAGACCCTGCGCGCCGATGCACGCCGCAACCGCGACAAGCTCATCGAAACCGCGGCGCAAGCCTTCGCCGATCACGGCACCGCCGCCTCGCTCGAGGAGATTGCCCGGCGCGCAAGCGTCGGCGTCGGCACGCTTTACCGGCATTTCCCGACCCGCGAACATCTGGTCGAGGCCGTCTATCGCCATGAGGTCGAGGTGCTTTGCGACGCAGCCGGGGAGCTCGCCGGCGAGCTGACACCGGATCGCGCGCTGGAGGAATGGATGCATCGTTTCGTCGGCTACATCGCCACGAAGCGTGGCATGGGAGACAGTCTGCGCATCCTGCTCAACAGCAATTCCGAACTCTTCGCCGACAGCTACGGCAAAGTACCGATCGTGCTCTCCGGCCTCATCGCAAGGGCCGTCGCCGCCGGCTCGATCCGCGCCGATGTCGACAGCACCGACGTGCTGCAGGCGCTTTCCGGCACCTATTCCATGCCCAACTCGCCGGAATGGCACGACCGCTCCCGCCGCCTCGTCGGCCTGTTGATGGACGGATTGCGCTGGGGTGCACCGAAAGCTCAAGGGCCGCAGGGGGCCTGATATTCGGCTGGATGCGTCCTATATGCTTTTGAATGAGAGTGTCAGGCGAGTTCGGTTTCGCGAAACTTATGTGCCTGGCCCCTCACCAAAGCCGAGGAGAGTCCAAATGCCCGAAAAGCCGATCAAGATTCCCGGCCCCGATCATCCCATCACCATCGAGAACAAGCGGGCGCATGTCACCGTTTCGGTTGCCGGCAAGGTCATCGCCGATACGCGCGACGCCCTGTCCCTGAAGGAAGCCTCCTATCCGCCGGTCCTCTACGTGCCGCGCAAGGATGTCGACATGTCGGCACTCGAAAGGACCGACCATGCCACATACTGTCCCTACAAGGGCGACTGTTCCTATTACAACATCCCGGCCGGCGGCGAGCGGTCGGTGAACGCGGTCTGGACCTACGAAAACCCTTATCCTTCCGTAGGCCGGATCAAGGACTACGTGGCCTTCTACCCGGATCGGGTCGACGCCATCAGCATTGACGCCTAAAGCGCCAGCCCGCTCGATGCATCGAAGACATAGACCTGCTCGGGGCTGACGGCGACCCTCAGCGGCTCGCCATAGCGGACCGGCGCCTCGCCATCGACGACGGCGGTCACCTGCTCGCCGGCCAGATCGAACAGCACATGCGTCTGCGCGCCGGTCGGCTCGACCAGCAGCGTCTGCCCGGTCAGCGGCGAACCATTGCCGGCAAGGCTCAGATGCTCCGGCCTGAGGCCGATCTTCACGCTCTGCCCGGATTTCACCTTACGCGCGCCGGCGATACGCACCGGCGTGCTGTCCTTCAGGCGCACGGCGGGCGAACCATCGAGGCCCTCCACCACGCCGTCGAGGAAATTCATGGCGGGTGAGCCGATGAAGCCGGCGACGAAGAGGTTGGCCGGCTGGCGGTAGAGCTCGATCGGCGTGCCCTGTTGCTCGATCTTGCCCTGATTCAGCACGACGATGCGGTCGGCCAGTGTCATGGCCTCGATCTGGTCGTGGGTGACGTAGATCGAGGTGGTCTGCACCTTCTGATGCAGCGCCTTGATCTCCGAGCGCATCTGCACACGCAGCTTCGCATCGAGGTTCGACAGCGGTTCGTCGAACAGGAAGACGGCGGGATTACGCACGATGGCGCGCCCCATGGCGACGCGCTGACGCTGACCGCCGGACAGTTGCGCCGGCTTGCGGTCGAGCAGCTTGGTGAGGTCGAGCATGCGCGCCGCCTCGTTGACCCGCTGCTCGATGACCGGCTTGGTCTCGCCCGAGAGCTTCAGGTTGAAGCCCATGTTCTCGGCCACCGTCATATGCGGATAAAGCGCATAGGACTGGAAGACCATGGCGATGTTGCGCTCGCGCGGCGTCATGGCGTTGACCACCTGCCCGCCGATCGACACGTCGCCCTCGGTGATTTCCTCCAACCCGGCGATCATCCGCAAAAGGGTCGATTTCCCGCAGCCGGAGGGACCGACGAGTGCGATGAACTCGCCGTCCTCGATCGAAAGCGAGATATCGTGGATGACGGTGAGCGCCCCATAGGCCTTGTGGATGTTGTGCAGTTCGACGGATGCCATGCTCTTTGCTCCAGTAAGGCTCAGGACTTCACGGCACCGGCGGTGAGGCCGGCGATGATGTGCTTCTGCGCCAGGAAGAAGACGATGATGGTGGGTAGGATGGTGAGCGTGATGAAGGCCAGCACCAGTTCCCATTCGGTACCGAATTCGCCGCTATAGACCATCATGCCGAGCGGCCAGGGATAGATCGAATCCGAGTTCAGCATGATCAGCGGCAGGATGTAGCTGTTCCAGCTGCCGACGAAGGAGATGATACTGACGGTGGCGATGATCGGCCGCGAGAGCGGCAGCGAGATGTGCCAGAAGAAGCGGATATAACCGCAACCATCGACGAAAGCCGCCTGGAACAATTCTTCCGGAAGGTTGCGAAAATAATTTCGGAACAGAAGGATGCTCATGCCGAGGCCGAAAGCCACCTGCGGCAGCACCACGCCCCAATAGGTATTGAGCAGGCCGAGATCGCGGATGCGGATGAACAGCGGCAGGATCGCCGTGGCCGCCGGAAACATCAGGCCGATGAGGAAATAGTTCAGCAGGAAGTTCGAGCCGAAGAATTTCACATGCGCGAAGGCGAAGGCGGCCATCGCCGAGACCGACAGCGTCAGGAACACGGTCAACACGGCGATGATCAAGGAGTTCATCATCTGCCGCCAGTAGCGATCGCCGAACAGGATGCCGGTATAATTCTCGAAATGCCATTCGGCCGGCAGGCCGAAGGGATTGACCCGGAGATCGCCCAGCGTCTTGAAGCCGCCGAGTGCGGTCGTCAGAAGCGGGATCAGCACGATGGCGGCGATGATGGTCAGCGACACGTAGAGATAGATCTTCGTGCCGGTGCTCAGTCGAACGGATGAAGCCATATCAGTCATTGCGCATAAATATCCGTTTGTAGCCGAAGGCGAGAGTGACGCAGATCACGAACAGCACGACGCCGACGGCGCTGCCGAGACCGACCTGCATGCGGGTGACACCGAAATTGTATAGGAAGGTCACCATCGTCTGCGTCGAGTTGAACGGTCCGCCGCCGGTGAGCGGCATGATCATGTCGAAGAGCTGCAGCGATCCGACGACCGCGAAGAAGACGGAGAGACGCAGCGTCGAGCCCAGCAGCGGCAAGGTGACGTAGCGGAACTTCTGCCAGCCGGTGGCGCCATCGATCTCGGCCGCCTCCAGCACGCTCTTGTCCAGGGATTGCAGTCCGGCGATGAACAGCATCATGTGGAAGCCGAAATATTTCCACACGATGACGCCGAGCACGGCATACATCGCCAGGTCCTTGTCGGCGAGCACATAGGGCGTGGCGGTTCCGAGGAAATGCGCGATCGCGGCAAACAGGCCGTAGTCGCCGTCATAGACGAAGCGCCAGATCAGGCCGGCGGCGACTTCCGCCAGCACATAAGGCAGGAAGAAGATCAGCCGGAAGAGCACGACGCCGCGAACGCGGTTCGCCAGCATCGTCGCCAGCCAGATGGCAAGCGGCACCTGGATGGCGATCGACACCAGGATGATGAGCGCATTGTTCTTGAGCGAGGTCAGGAACGCGGCGTTCTTGAACAGAACCTGGAAATTGCGCAGCCCCACGAATTCCGTCGGCGGGCCATAGCCGTTCCAACGATAGAGGCTGTACCAGGCGGCCTCGCCCATCGGCAGGATGACGAAGATGGTGAAGAGCAGCAATGCCGGCGGCAGGAACAGCAAAATAACAGGCATGCGGCCGCGCGCGGCCGGCGATTTTCGTTTCGCTGCGGGCCTCGCTCTTGCGATGGAGGGCATGGCAGTCGTGGCGCTGACATCGGTCATGGGCGGTCTCGACAATTGCAATTCAAAGAAAAACCGGCGCCGGCACAAGGGAGCGGCCGGCGCCGGATGCCGCTAGAGCTGGTCCTGCTCGAAGGCGTCCTGGACCTGCTGCGCGCCATCCTTCGGCGCGATCTGGCCGGAGACGATGCCGACGGCCACATCGTTGACGACACGGCCGACCGAGGGGCCGAGATCCTGGTCGAAGAAGTTCTGGTGCCAGGTCGAATGCGCCAGCTGATCGGCGGCATCGCGCATCAGCGGACCCTTGACGCCATCCTCCGCGCCGGTCGCGACCGGAATGAGCATGCCGGCCTGCGCCATGGTGCGCTCATTGTCGGCATTGGTGAGATAGGCGAGGAAATCGAGCGCTTCTGGCGGCGCCTTCTTGGTGACGGCCCAACCGTTCAAACCGCCCAGCGTATCGGTCGCAAGGCCGGCGCCGCCGGTGACCGCCGGGAAGGCGAAGCGCCCGACATTGTCGTCCGCCAGGCCCTTGCCGTCGCCGGCATTGGTGCGCTGGTTGGCGACGGTGTTTTCGAAGCCGAGGATCATTGCCGCCTTGCCGTCGCCGAAGACGCCGAGCGCCTGCGGCCAGGTGGCGCCGAGATAGCCGGGCTGGAAGGGCTCGAGCTTGCCGAGTTCGGCCAGCTGCTCGCCCGCCTTGATGATGGCCGGATCGTTGAAACCGTTGCCTTGGCCGGTCTTGGCGGCGGTGAAAACCGGCTGACCGCCGTCACGCATCACCAGATAGCTCCAGTAGAAATGGATCGGCCACTTCTCGCCGCCGCCACCGGCGATCGGCGCGATGCCGGCCGCCTTGAGCTTCTTGACCGCGGCCAGATAGTCGTCCCAGGTCTTGATGGAAGCCGCGTCGACGCCGGCCTTGGCAAAGAGCGCCTTGTTGTAGAAGAAGGAAACGGTGCCCATCTTGTAGGGCACGGCGCTGATCTTGCCGTCGAAGGTCAACCCCTTGACGGCAGCCGGATTATAGCTCTTCAGCCAGGCGCCATCCTTGGCATTCATCGCCTCGGTCAGATCCATCAGCGTGCCGGTTTGCTGCTGCTGTTTCAGCACGCCGCCGCCCCAGCTGAAGAAGAAATCCGGCGCGTCCTTCGATTGCAGCAAGGTCGGCAGCTTGGCCTTGAAGGCCTCGTTGGCCAGGAACTGCATCTCGATCTTCGTGCCGGGATGCTTGGCCTCGTACTGATCGGCGAGCTTGCGCCAGACGGCGACGTAATTCGGATCGGTTTCCAGATGCAGCCATTTGACGACGGTGTCGGCGGCGGCACCCGTCGCGCCGGCCAAGATCGCCAGCCCGGTCGTGGCGGCAACAGCGGCGATGCGAAGGGCTTTGGCCCCACGTAGATGGATCATGATTTTCTCCTCCCAAGGGAACCAAGAGCCTCAATATTTTTTCCCTTATGCGGAATAATTCAGCGGAGCTTTGCCGAAATGTCAACCGCCATTGCTAAATTTTCGGCAGACAGCCCCTAAAACGGCTTGACATTGGGCAATGACCATAGGTTATTTAATTCGCAACCCGTCAAAAATATCAGGCCGTGGCCGAACGGACTCATCATTCGGCACCATTCTCATGAAAACAGCAGATCCCGAGCTTATGCGGGCGATAAACCGCTTCAACGTGCTGGATACGATCCGGCGGGCGGGCTCCATCGCGCGCATCGAAATCAGCGAAAGCACCCAGCTTTCGACCACCACGGTGTCGGCGATCACTGCATCGTTGCTCGACGACGGACTGATCCTGGCACGCACGGAAGGCGACCTGCGCGAGGCCGCCGCCCGCGGCCGGCCACGCGTCATGCTGGAGCTCAATCCGGATGCCGCCCGCGTCGTCGGCGCCAAGATCGCCGCCAACCGCATGGTCTTCGTCGTCACCGATTTCCGTGGCGAGGTCTTGTCCACGCTGACGCTGGCGCTGCGCGTCGACCGGCAGCCGATCAGCGTCATCGCCGATCTCATCGAGGACGGCGTGCGCCGCTGCGTCGTCGATGCCGGCCTGGCGCTCGACGAGATCGATTCGGTCTGCCTCGGCCTTCCCGGCGTCGTCGAACATCGCACCGGCCATGTGCGCTCAAGCCCGATCTTCCGCGAAAGCGGCGTCGATTTCGCCAAGGAGATGTCGGAACGCCTGGGCGTGACCACCATCGTCGAAAGCGACGCGCATGCCATCACGCTCGCCCATCACTGGTTCGGCAAGGCGCGAGATCTTGACGACATGGTGCTGGTATCGCTGGAGCAGACGCTGGGGCTTGGCGTTCTGCATGGCGGCCAGCTGTTTCGCGGCGCCGGCGGCCTCAGCCACAATCTCGGCGACCTGGTTCTCGGCATGGGACCGCAGGGCACCGTCCGCCTGGCAAGCCTTGCCGGCGAAAGCGCCATTCTCGGCGATCAGCCGAGCGGCGGCCGTTTCGCCGAAGCCATCCGTCTCGGCCGCGGCATGGCGCATGCGCAGACCCTGATCGCGGCCGAGGACAATACGCTGATCAGCGCGGCGATCCGCGCCGGAGAAGCCTGCGGCATGGCGCTTGCCAATATCGTCACGCTGTTCGCACCGCCGCGCGTCATCCTCGTCGGCTCCAGCCTGGCGCTCGGCCAGCCCTTCCTCGACAGCCTGAGGGAGGCCTATTCGCTCGCCATCCCGCCGTCGATCCAGGGCGTGACCGAACTGGTCTTCGACCAGTCGACCGACGAGACCTGGGCGCAGGGCGCCGCCGTCGTGGCGCTGCGCGAACTCTACGAATCGCCCTGGGGAACGACGGGACCGGCACCGGCGCTCTGATTTCACAGGACAGCAAAGACAATTCATCTGGAGGAAGCTTATGAACAAGGTCGGCATCGGCATTATCGGCTGCGGAAACATTTCCGGCGCCTATCTCACCGCGATGAAATCTTTTCCCATCCTCGACATCAAAGGCGTGGCCGATCTCAACCGTGAGCTCGCCGAGGCCAAGGCCACCGAGTTCGGCCTGAAAGCCGTCGATATTGAGGCCCTGTTCGCCGATCCCACCATAGAGATCATCGTCAACCTGACCATCCCGAAGGCGCATGTCGCCGTCGGCCTCCAGGCGCTGGCGGCCGGCAAGCATACCTATTCGGAGAAGCCGCTCGGCATCACGTTCGCCGAGGGCAAGACGCTCGCGGACGCGGCCGCCGCCAGGGGCCTGCGCATCGGCGCCGCACCCGATACCTTCCTCGGCGGCGGCCACCAGACGGCGCGCGCCATCATCGACGAGGGCGCGATCGGCATCCCGGTCGGCGGCACCGCCACCTTCATGTGCCCCGGCCATGAGCGCTGGCATCCGAATCCGGCTTTCTATTACGAAGTCGGCGGCGGCCCGATGCTCGACATGGGTCCTTATTACATCACCGACCTCGTCAACCTGCTCGGCCCGGTCTCGCAGGTCGCCGGCTTTGCCGTGACGCCGCGCAAGGAGCGCATCATCACCAGCGAGCCGCGCAACGGCGAACATATTCCCGTGCATGTGCCGACCCATGTGGCCGGCGTCATGGCCTTTGAGAGCGGCGCCGTCGTCCAGATCGGCATGAGCTTCGACGTGGCCGGCCACAAGCATGTGCCGCTTGAGGTCTACGGCACCGAGGGCACACTGATCGTACCCGATCCGAACCATTTCGGCGGCACGGTCGAATACCTCAAGAAGGGCAGCCAGTTCGAGGGACGCGAGGTCACCGCCCCCTATGCCGACGGCAACTACCGCTCTCTCGGCGTCGCCGATCTCGCATACGCCATCCGCTCCAACCGGCCGCACCGCGCCAATGGCAGCCTGGCGCTGCATGTGCTCGAGGTCATGGAGGCCTTCCAGACGGCCTCCGACACCGGCCGCACCGTCACCATCACGACGAAAACCGAACGCCCGGCGCCTCTGTCCGAATCGCTGGTGGACGGAAAACTCGGCCGCTAATCGAAAAAATTCAGGAGGATCATCATGCGTGAAGCACTTATCGTCTGGGGCGGCTGGAGCGGCCACGAACCACAGGAATGCGCCCATATCATCCGCGACATGCTGGAGGAGGACGGTTTCAAGGTCTACCTCGAAAACAGCACCGAGGCTTTCGCCGACCCTTCGATCCACGATCTCAGCCTGATCGTACCGATCGTCACCATGTCGAAGATCGAGAAGGAAGAGGTGAAGAACCTCGCCGAGGCCATCGAAAGCGGCGTCGGCATCGCCGGCTATCATGGCGGCGCCGGCGACAGTTTCCGCGACAGCGTCGAGTACCAGTTCATCATCGGCGGCCAGTGGGTCGCCCATCCCGGCAACATCATCGATTACAAGGTCAACATCACCCGTCCGGACGATCCGATCATGCAGGGGATCACCGATTTCCCCTACACGTCCGAGCAATATTACATGCATGTCGATCCCTCGAACGAGGTGCTGGCCACCACCACCTTCACCGGCGACCACGCCTACTGGATCGACGGCGTCGTCATGCCGGTCGCCTGGAAGCGCAAATACGGCAAGGGCCGCGTCTTCTATTCCTCGCTCGGCCACCAGGCCAAGGAATTCGACGTGCCGCAGATGAAAACCATCTTCCGCCGCGGCGCCAACTGGGCGGCGCGTTGATATCCGGCCGCCTCCACCGATAGTAACCATTTTTAGATCGATATCTGGAACCGTCCGAAGGCTTGCTGCTGCGGACGGTTTCCATATTGGTAAATGAAATCTATGGTCTCGCCTTGCATATGCGTGCGAGAATTGGTCCGAAAACGGAGTTTCCGAACATATGCTTCATCATATTTCCTTCGGCGTCTCCAACATTGAACGCGCGGCAGCATTCTACGACGCCGCTCTTGCCCCACTCGGATATGTTCGCGTTTGGGAGGATCTCAGACCGGGAGAAATGGATCAGGCCGTTGGCTATGGCATTGCCGGCGGTGGCGACAAACTGGCTCTGAAGTTTTGTCCGGAAGGTCAACGGCCGCCTGGCCCTGGGTTTCATCTGGCTTTGGCAGCCCCAAACAGACAAGCCATTATCAATTTTCATGAGGTGGCTATCCAACACGGCGGTACGGACAATGGCTCTCCCGGCCTCCGCCCCCATTACGGGCCGCATTATTTTGCGGCCTTCGTGATCGATCTGGATGGCCACCACATCGAAGCCGTCTTCAATTCCCCTGAATGATCGCAGGACGCCGACATCTTGCCACCCTGATCCGAACTGGTAGAATATCGCCAGCACGCCACAAACTCTTGTGCTGCTTGCGCTTTTTTGCTGCCATGGAGGATGGATGGATCAAGGCGCCATGGAAGCAACGGACACCTCGACGGTCAGCTACGGCATCGAACCGGGGTTGCGCTTCGCCTCGCTGCTCGACGGCCATGGCGGCTGCAAGCGGCAGCTCACCATGGAGGAGGTCTGCGCCTGGAAGCCCGGAGAGGGCGTCATCTGGCTGCACCTCGAACGCGACCATCCCGCCACCGCCGACTGGATCGCCCATAAGAGCGGCCTCGACCCCTTCGTCATCGAAGCCCTGCTGGAAGAAGAATCCCGCCCGCGCGTCGAGCCGGTGGGCGACGGGCTGCTGATCATCCTGCGCAGCGTCTGCGCGACCTCGCCGGACGGCGTGACGCAGAAGCCCGCCGATATCGACCTTGTGCCCCTGCATCTCTGGATCGACACCGATCGCATCATCTCCTTGCGCGATAGCGGCCATTACATCACGGCGCTGCGCGATATCCGCCTGTCCTTGGAAAAGAAGAAGGGGCCACAGCGCTCCGGCGACCTGCTGGCCCTGATCGGCGACAAGCTGGTGCGCGATCTCGAACCGGTCCTCGATGCCATGGACGAAGAGGTGGATGAGCTCGACGAGCTGATCTTTCATGGCGAGGCGGGCGAGGTGCGCGGACGGCTGAAGCTGCTGCGCCGGCGCGCCGTGCAGCTTCGCCGCTATCTCGCCCCGCAGCGCGACGCGCTGAACCGCATCGAGCATGACGATGCGCCCTGGCTTGCCGAACGCGACAAGCTGCGCATGCGCGAGGTCATCGACAAGCTGATGCGCTACATCGAATATCTCGACGCCATCCGCGACCGCACCAGCATCCTGCATGACGACCTGTCGACCGTCATCAGCGAGCGCATCGCCCGCAATTCCAACCGCCTGGCGGCGCTGGCGGCTCTGCTGCTGCCGCCGAGCGTGGTGGCCGGCCTTTTCGGCATGAATGTCGGCGGCATCCCCGGCGTCAACGACACCTGGGCCTTCATCGTCATCGTCGCCTTCGTCACGATCACCTCGATCGCGACGCTTTGGGTGCTCAAACGCATCAATTGGCTCTAAAGCAATAGCAGGAAAAGTGCGCGGCGGTTTTCCGTCCAGAATTGCGTCACAACAAAGAGATTGGGCGGTTCAATGATTCCAGGAAACATTGAACCGCTCCAAGCCCGCCCCACGGTTTCGGCCACGCACGGCACAAAGGCAGCCCTTTCGAATGGCGAAATAGCCGCTCTCGTCGGCAAATCTCGCACCCGTCATGCTGACAAGACGGCAAGGGAAACCCGAAACCATGGCCTTATTTTCCGGGTTTGACGCAAGGATTTCGAGCATTTCCAATCCCGATCAAGCGTTTACCGATTTCACCGCCGCCTGCGGCACTATCGTCCGCTGATACGGCTTTCGGCGGGCAATCGGGATTCGCTGAATTTTCGTTTGACATTCCTTTAGCTTCATTTATCGTCATTATAGTTTCGGTTTTAGCTTGAGGGGTAGAAACCGAAACAGGGGGAGAGATCATTGTCCAAAGCTCGAAACGACAAGACAGACGGCATCGGTTGCGCCGCAGGCCGCAACCCTGTCGAGCAGGCTTGCCGTATCCTTCAAGAGCAAATGAGCACCTCCGTTTCGCATGGCGTAACGCCTGTCCGCCACGATCGTCCGCGGCGCGAATCGGCCGCATGCGGATCACGGCAATTCGCGTCTGCTCGCCTATTTAATTTCTATCAATTTGTTGAAAACACACGGCATTCTGCCCCTATGCCGGTTTTGGCCGAAGGCATCGCCCCGTGACGCTGCCGATCGCCATTCAGTGGGCAACAAACGGGCCTTGCGGCCAGCAGTCCGTCGCGGCTCCGGCATGCGGCGCGTAGAAGGAGCCTATCGTGCTTGAACTCAGAAACGTGTCGAAATCGGTCAGCGGCGAAACGCATATCGCGGAAACGAACCTGACGCTGCAGCGCGGCACGCTGAACGTCCTGCTGGGACCGACGCTTTCGGGCAAGACCTCGCTGATGCGGCTGATGGCGGGCCTCGACAAGCCGACGACCGGCACGATCCATGTCGACGGCCATGACGTGACGGGCCAGCCCGTACAGCGCCGCAACGTCGCCATGGTCTACCAGCAGTTCATCAACTACCCGGCGATGACAGTCTATGACAACATCGCCTCGCCCATGCGGCTGAGCGGTAAAAGCGCAGCGATTATCGACAAGGAAGTGAAACAAGCCGCCGATCTCCTTCGGCTCGGCCCCTTCCTCGATCGCCTGCCGCTCAGCCTTTCCGGCGGCCAGCAGCAGCGCACGGCGCTCGCCCGCGCCATCGTCAAGAAGGCCGGCCTGGTGCTGCTCGACGAGCCGCTCGCCAACCTGGACTACAAGCTGCGCGAGGAACTGCGCGCCGAACTGCCGAAAATCTTCGCCGAATCCGGCGCAATCTTCGTCTATGCGACCACCGAGCCGTCGGAAGCGCTGCTTCTCGGCGGCAATACCGCGACGCTCTCGCAGGGCCGCATCACCCAGTTCGGCCCGACGATCGACGTGTTCCGCAGTCCCAAGGATCTGATCACCGCCACCACCTTCGCCGATCCGCCGCTCAACATCATCGCCGTCGACAAGCGCGGCAAGGAATTCGTGCTCGACGGCAATATCCGCCTGCCCGTGCCGAACGGCCTAGAGGCGCGGACCGACGGCTCCTATACGATCGCCTTCCAGCCGCATCACCTGGCGCTGGCGCCGCAGACGCCGGAAGCCGTCGCCGCACCGGCGCGCGTGATGGTGACCGAAATCACCGGCTCCGAGAGCTTCATCCATATCGATTTTTCCGGCCATCGTTGGGTGATGCTGACCCAGGGCGTCGAGGACATCGATGTCGACGACGCGATCAGCATCTACATCGACCCGCGCCACATCATGGTGTTCGACACCGATGGCGCCGCGGTCACACCTGCCCTGCAACGGGCCGCCTGAGGAGACACGGCCATGGCCCGCATCGACCTTGACCATATCAGACACGCCTATAACGACCATCCGAAGTCCGACGCCGACTATGCGCTGAAGGAAGTCAACCACAGCTGGGAAGACGGCAGCGCCTATGCGCTGCTCGGCCCGTCCGGCTGCGGCAAGACCACGCTGCTCAACATTGTCTCCGGCCTGGTGCAGGCTTCCGAGGGCCGCATTCTCTTCGACGGCAAGGACGTGACCCGCCTGTCGACGCAGGAGCGCAACATCGCCCAGGTGTTCCAGTTCCCGGTCGTCTACGACACGATGACCGTCTACGAGAACCTCGCCTTTCCCTTACGCAACCGGCATGTTCCGGAAGCCGATGTGAAGCGCAAGGTCGATGAGATCATCGAGATGATCGGCCTTTCCGACAGCGCCCACCGCAAGGCGCGCGGGCTGACGGCCGACGCCAAGCAGAAGATCTCGCTCGGCCGCGGCCTGGTGCGCTCCGACGTCAACGCCATCCTGTTCGACGAGCCGCTGACCGTCATCGACCCGCATATGAAGTGGGTGCTGCGCTCGCAGCTGAAGCAGCTACACCGCCGCTTCGGCTTCACCATGGTCTATGTCACCCACGACCAGACGGAGGCCCTGACCTTCGCCGACAAGGTGGTGGTCATGTACAATGGCGAAGTCGTGCAGATCGGCACGCCGAACGACCTGTTCGAGCGGCCGCGCCACACCTTCGTCGGCTATTTCATCGGTTCGCCCGGCATGAACGTCATGCCGGTCGAGATCGAAGGCCGCAATGCCCGCATCGGTAGCCGCACGATCGCGCTGCCCGGCGCGCCGGCGAAAAAGCAAGCGGGCCGCTCCGAACTCGGCATCCGCCCGGAATTCGTCCGCATCGGCCGCGAGGGCATGCCCGCCACCGTCACCAAGGTCGAGGATCTCGGTCGGCGCAAGGTGGTGCGCGCCAAGCTGGACGGCCAGGACATCGTCGCCGTCATCGGCGAGGACCAGACGGTGCCGGCCGAGCCGCATATCGCCTTCGATCCCGCCGGCATCAATATCTATGCCGACTCCTGGCGCGTCGAGATGGGAGCCTGATCATGGAGAAGACCTGGAACAACAAAGCCTGGTTCATGCTCATCCCCGTCCTGGTGCTGGTCGGCTTCTCGGCCGTCATCCCGCTGATGACGGTGGTGAACTATTCGGTGCAGGACACCTTCGGCAACAACGTCTTCTTCTGGGCGGGGACCCAGTGGTTCGAGGAAATTCTTCATTCCGGCCGCTTCTGGGATTCGATGATCCGCAACCTCATCTTCTCCTTCGTCATCCTGGCGATCGAGGTGCCGCTCGGCATCCTCATCGCCCTCAACATGCCGAAGAAGGGGATCGGCGTCCCCGTATGCCTCGTGCTGATGGCGCTGCCGCTGCTGATCCCGTGGAACGTCGTCGGCACGATCTGGCAGGTCTTCGGCCGCAGCGATATCGGCCTGATGGGCTACGTGCTGGTCAATCTCGGCATCGACTATAATTACGTCTCAGATCCGGCCGATGCCTGGGCGACGATCATCATCATGGATGTCTGGCACTGGACCAGCCTCGTCGTGCTCTTGTGCTATGCCGGCCTCGCCTCGATCCCGGATGCCTTCTACCAGGCGGCCAAGATCGACGGCGCCTCGCGCTGGTCCGTCTTCCGCTACATCCAGCTGCCGAAGATGAACCGCGTGCTGCTGATCGCCGTGCTGCTGCGCTTCATGGACAGCTTCATGATCTATACCGAGCCCTTCGTCGTCACCGGCGGCGGCCCCGGCAATTCCACGACCTTTCTGTCGATCGACCTCGTCAAGATGGCGCTCGGCCAGTTCGACCTCGGCCCGGCGGCTGCCATGTCGCTCGTCTACTTCCTGATCGTGCTGCTGTTGTCCTGGGTCTTCTACACCGTCATGACCAATTACGATGCGGGAGCGTCCCGATGAGCGCCAAATCCCTTTCGACCTCCGTGGACGATACCGCCATGCACAAGGCCGCCGCTTCCGGCCCGGCCAGCGGCGCTGCCGCCGCAACCGATACCAGGGCCGCACGCCGGCATGGCGAAAAGGACCGCTGGTCCTGGCTGGTGCCGACGCTCTACATCGTCTTCCTGCTGCTGCCGATCTATTGGCTCGTCAATATGAGCTTCAAGACCAACGAGGAGATCGTCACCGGCCTGACGCTCTATCCGCATCAGCCGACACTACGCAATTACACGATCATCTTCACCGATCCGTCCTGGTACAAGGGCTATATCAACTCGATCACCTACGTCGTCATGAACATGGTGATCTCGGTTGCCTGCGCGCTTCCCGCGGCCTATGCCTTCTCGCGCTACCGCTTCCTCGGCGACAAGCACGTCTTCTTCTGGCTGCTGACCAACCGCATGGCGCCGCCGGCGGTCTTCGCGCTTCCCTTCTTCCAGCTCTATTCGGCCTTCGGCCTGATCGACACCCATATCGCCGTGGCGCTGGCACATTGCCTGTTCAACGTGCCGCTCGCGGTCTGGATTCTCGAAGGCTTCATGTCCGGCGTGCCGAAGGAAATCGACGAGACGGCCTATATCGACGGCTATTCGTTCCCGCGCTTCTTCATCAAGATCTTCATTCCGCTGATCGCCAGCGGCATCGGCGTCGCCGCCTTCTTCTGCTTCATGTTCTCATGGGTGGAATTGCTGATCGCCCGCACGCTGACGACGACCGACGCCAAGCCGATCGCCGCCATCATGACGCGCACGGTCTCGGCCGCCGGCATGGACTGGGGCCTGCTGGCCGCCGCCGGCGTGCTGACCTTGGTGCCCGGCGCGCTCGTCATCTATTTCGTCCGCAACTACATCGCCAAGGGCTTCGCGCTCGGCCGCGTCTAAGGGAGACCATCATGAATACCGACTTCTCCTGGATGGCCTGGACACTGCCGACGGTGCTGTTCTTCGTGACCATCCTGGCACTGCTGATCGGCATGGCCGTCTGGGAATATGTCTCGCCCGGCGGCAATCCACGGGTCGGCATCCTGCATTTCGAAACGACGCGCGGCGACCGGCTGTTCATTTCGCTGCTCGGCGCCGCCTTCATCCATATCGCATGGCTGGGTCTCGTGGGACCTAACCTGTGGTGGGCGCTTGCCCTCTCCGTGGTCTACGCCATCGGCGTCTTTCGCCTGGTCTGACGCGGTTTCAAGGAGTTACGGCGCCCAGGCCCATCCGGCACACGGCGCAGTAAGACAAGCCGATACAGATGGCCGGAGATCCGGCCGGCTGACAATGCACTCGCAACCTGTAGGGAGGAATATATGCGACGGCATCTCTTGACTACGACGGCAGTTGCCCTGCTGGCCTTGGCCGGCACGGCGCATGCCGGCATGAACGAAGCAAAGACATTCCTGGACAAGGAGATCGGCGATCTCTCGACGCTCTCGCGCGCCGACCAGGAAAAGGAAATGCAGTGGTTCGTGGATGCGGCCAAGCCTTTCCAGGGCATGGAAATCAAGGTCGTCTCGGAAACCCTGACGACGCACCAGTATGAATCGCAGGTTCTCGCCCCGGCCTTCACCGCCATCACCGGCATCAAGGTCACCCACGACGTCATTCAGGAAGGCGACGTCGTCGAGAAGATCCAGACGCAGATGCAGACCGGCCAGAACCTCTATGACGGCTGGGTCAACGATTCCGACCTGATCGGCACCCATTGGCGCTACAAGCAGGTCCGCAACCTGACGGACTGGATGGCCGGCGAAGGCAAGGACGTCACCAATCCCGGCCTCGACCTTGCCGATTTCATCGGCACCAGCTTCACCACCGCGCCGGACAAGAAGCTCTACCAGCTTCCCGACCAGCAGTTCGCCAACCTCTATTGGTTCCGCTACGACTGGTTCAACGACCCGAAGAACAAGGCCGACTTCAAGGCCAAGTACGGCTACGAGCTCGGCGTGCCGGTCAACTGGTCGGCCTATGAGGACATTGCCCAGTTCTTCACCGGCCGCGATGTCGACGGCAAGAAGGTCTTCGGCCACATGGACTACGGCAAGAAGGACCCGTCGCTCGGCTGGCGCTTCACCGACGCCTGGCTCTCCATGGCCGGCAACGGCGACAAGGGCCTGCCGAACGGCCTGCCCGTCGACGAATGGGGTATCAAGGTCGACGCCAACTCCCGTCCGGTCGGCTCCTGCGTCGCCCGCGGCGGCGATACCAACGGCCCGGCCGCCGTCTACTCCATCCAGAAATATCTCGATTGGCTGAAGGCCTATGCACCGCCGGAAGCCCAGGGCATGACCTTCTCCGAATCCGGCCCGGTTCCGGCACAGGGCAATGTCGCCCAGCAGATCTTCTGGTACACCGCGTTTACCGCCGACATGGTCAAGCCCGGCCTGCCGGTCATGAACGCGGACGGCAAGCCGAAATGGCGCATGGCGCCGTCTCCGCATGGCGTCTACTGGAAGGACGGCATGAAACTCGGCTATCAGGACGTCGGCTCCTGGACGCTGATGAAGTCGACCCCGGTCGACCGCGCCAAGGCCGCCTGGCTCTATGCGCAGTTCGTGACCTCCAAGACCGTGGACGTGAAGAAGAGCCATGTTGGCCTCACCTTCATCCGCGAGTCGACCATCCGCGACAAGAGCTTCACCAAGCGTGCGCCTGAACTCGGCGGTCTGATCGAGTTCTATCGCTCGCCGGCCCGTGTCCAGTGGTCGCCGACCGGTACCAACGTTCCGGACTATCCGAAGCTGGCGCAGCTCTGGTGGCAGGCGATCGGCGATGCCGCATCGGGTGCCAAGGATGCTCAAGGCGCGATGGACGCGCTTTGCGCCGACCAGGAAAAGGTGCTTCAGCGCCTCGAGCGTGCCGGCGTCCAGGGCGATATCGGCCCGAAGCTCGCCGAGGAGCATGATCTCGCCTACTGGAACGCCGATGCCGTCAAGAACGGCCATCTCGCTCCACAGCTGAAAATCGCCAACGAGAAGGAAAAGCCGGTCACCGTCAACTATGACGAACTGGTCAAGAGCTGGGCCGACGCGGCGAAATAAGCTGGAGCAATTCCAGGAAAAGCGCGCAGCGGTTTTCCGTCCGGAATTGCATCAAAACAATGGAATAGAGCGGTTCAGCGATCCCGTGGAACGCTGAACCGCTCCAGGCCCATCGCACGACATCGATGCCGGAGCCCGAAAGGGCCTCGGCATTTTTCGTCTGGACGAAAGTTTCGCAAAAGTGACGCTGCGACCACTGTCACAGGCTTGACACATTTCCCGCGAGCACGAACTATCCTTATCCGGATCATGACATCGGCATACATCAGAACCCGTTGATATGCTTCATGGATTTTCACATAAGGAGAACAGCGTGAGAAATGGATATCCAGGGCGCAGGGCGCTCTTCACCGCTATCGGCCTTGCTGCCGCCTTGCCGGCCTTGGCCGCCGATCTGCCGGCGCCGCTGCCGAACGACAATCTCAATGCCGTCCTCTGGGACCAGACCTCGGTCGAGGCCAAGGCGAATGCGCTCGGCGCCTATGCGCTCGGCCGCATCCGGCTCGACGAGGCCCTCGCGGACAAGAGCTGGACCGCAGCCCCGGTGGAACAGACGGGTAGCTTCCAGGATCTGCCGCCGGCTGTCATCCTCGACGTCGACGACACCGTGCTCAACACCTCGCCCTATCAGGCCCAGAATGTCATCGCCGATACCGGCTTCACACCGGACAGCTGGACCAAATATGTCAACGCCCAGCAGGACAGCCCCATTCCTGGCGCCGTCGAGTTCACCCAATATGCGGCGTCCAAGGGCGTCAAGGTCTTCTACGTCACCAATCGCACCGCCGACGAAGAAGGCCCGACCGTCGAGGAAATGAAGCGCTTCGGCTTCCCGATGGGCGACAATGTCGACACCTTCCTCAGTGCCAAGGAACAGCCGGACTGGGGCTCGGCCAAGGGCACGCGCCGCGCCTTCATCGCCAAGAACTATCGCATCCTGCTGCTGTTCGGCGACAATTTCGGCGACTTCACCGACGACTACAAGGGCACGGTCGAGGAGCGCCAGAAGGCCTTCGAAGCCAATGCCGCCCATTTCGGCCACGACTGGATCGCCATCGCCAACCCGACCTACGGCTCCTTCGAAAGCGCGCCCTACAAGGGCGACTACAAGCTGCCGGCAGACCAGCAGCGCAAGCTGAAACAGGATGCGCTGAAGCCCTGGGACGGGAAGTAACGATCCTCGATAGAAGCTTGTCAGGTGGGTTCACGCTTACCGTAACTCTGTGCCTGGCCCCTCACCCCAACCCTCTCCCCGCATTGCGGGGAGAGGGGGCTCTATAGTGCCCATCGCCGCTTCTGTTCGTGTGGTGAGGCCGATTGTTTTGCGCTGTCGTCCCTTCTCCCCGCCTGCGGGGAGAAGGCTAGGATGAGGGGCCAGGCACAGAGGTGCGGCAAAGTCGGCCTCACCTGACCTTCACCCCCATAGCCAGCTATCCACTCAACTCTTCCGCTTCAGCTTCGCCGCCCCTTCCTCCACCAGTCTCTTCGCCGCCTCAGCGACCGTGATCTTGCCGAAGGCGAGCTGGTCGGCGACGGGGCGCATGACGTTCTGGTCGAATTCGCCCGAGCCGAGTGGCGCCGGTGCGGGATAGGTGCCGACCTGATCCTTCAAGAGCTCAACATATCCAACCGTCTGCTGTTCCACCGGATTGAGCGTCGGCAGAATGGCGGCGCGCACGGCCGGCGACATCGGCACGCCGCGCTCGACGCCAAGGATCTTGCCGGCGTCGGGATCGTTGACGAAGAAATTGATGAATTTCGCAGCCGCCTCGCCATTCTTGCTGGTGGCGCCGACGCTCCAGATCAGCGCCGGGCGATAATAGTGGCCGGACGGCCCGCCCTTCTTTTCGCGCGGCAGCATGGTGACGGCGAGCTTGCTCTTGACCACAAGCTGATAGCCGACGAGCTGGTTAGAATAGGCCATGCCGATGGCCGATTTGCCCTGTGCCAGGCAATTGCTTTCGATGGTGTTCTGATCCAGCGTCTGGACGTCGGGCGAGACCGTGCCGCCGCGCTGACGCAGGTCCTCCCAATAGGAATACCATTCCTTGGCGTCGTCGACGCCGAAGCCGAGCCCGCCATCCTCGGAATAGAGGCTCTTGCCGCGCTGGCGCAGCCAGACATCGAGGACGTAATTGTAGCGCGCGCCATAGGGACCGCCCCAATAGGCCCGCTTGCCGGCCGCCTTGGTCAGCTCCACGACGAGATCGGCATAGTCTGCCCATGTCGTGGTCGGGCTGGGCGGCGTCAGGCCGGTCTTCCTGAAGATCTCCTCGTCGTAGAACATCGCGAAGGAATTGAGCCCGAGGCCGATGCCATAGAGCTTGCCGTCGACGGTGGTGAGCTTCAGCACATCCTTGCCGAAACTGTCGACATTCAGCGTCGAAGGCACGAACTGGTCGAGCGGCATGCAGGCGCCGCGCTTGGAATAGTCCGAAATCGTGCTCGGCTCGAGCTGGAAGACGTCCGAGATGTTCTGGCTGGCCATGCCGGTCGCGAGCTTGGCCCAGTAGCCGTCGCCGCTGATGCTCTCGCCGATGACGGAAATATCGGGGTTCTTGGCATGGAACAGCTCGGCCACGGCAACCGTGCGCTTGCCGCGATCCGGCGAGCCCCACCACATCGCCCGCAATTGCGTCGCATCGGCAAAGGCCGGCGTCGCTCCCCCACCGAAAGCGAGGCCGGCGGCGGCTCCGGCAGTTCCGATCATGAATGAACGGCGATTCATGCGCATGAGATTCCTCCTTCTCTTGCGTTGCTATCCGCGACGATCTCCCCGACGCCTTCTGCGGACAAATTCCGCGTGAGGATATGCAACTTCATTGCGAAACGCAATAAACAATCTTTTTCTTGCAAATTTGCATAATTTGCATAATTGTTGCGCCTATGAACGAACTTCGATCCAAACGCATCACTCAAGCTGATATCGCCGCGAGGGCCGGCGTTTCCGTCTCCACCGTATCGCGGGTGCTGACCAACGAGCCCGGCATCAGCGACACGATCCGCCAGCAGATCTTCAAGGTGGCGAGTGATCTCGGCTATCCGCTGAAGGCGGCAGCCGACAGCATGCCCGGCGGGCTGGCGCTGATTGCCAGCGACAGTGCCACCGGCGGTCTCAGCGTCTTCTACGAAGGCATTCTCGAAGGCCTGCGCGCCGGTGCCGCCGAGCGCGGCATGCCCTTCGACATCCGCCTGGTGCGCGAAGCCCGAACCTCGCCGGAACATATCCAAGAGCAGTTGCAGGCGACCGGCGCCGAGGGATTGTTCCTCGTCGGCATCGACCCGCCCGACGAGCTGCGCCCCTGGCTGGAACAGAGCGGCACGCCGACCGTGCTGGTCAACGGCACCGATCCGAAGCTGCGCTTCGACGGCGTCTCGCCCTCGAATTTCTTCGGCGCCTATGCCGCGACCCGCCGGCTGCTCGATGCCGGCCATCGCCGCATCCTGCATTTCACCGGTTCCCACCGCCAGACGATCCGCGAACGCGTCCGTGGCTTCGAGGCGGCGATCGCATCGGTGGACGGCGCCGAGGGCCGGCTCGTGCCGATGACCTTCCGCGGCAGCTCCAGCCAGGAGGCCCACGACACCACCGCCGCGATCCTTGCCGGGGATCGCAGCTTCACCGCCGCCTTCTGCATGAACGATTTCATCGCCGTTGGCGTGCTCGATGCCGTCACCGAAGCCGGTCTGCGCGTGCCTGAGGATTTCGCCATCGTCGGCTTCGACGACCTGCCCTGCGCCCTGATGACCCATCCGCGCCTCGCCACCATGCGCGTCGACCGCGCCGCCCTGGGACGCGAGGCGGTCAACCTGATGATCGCCCGCTTCCGCGACCGCGACGCGCCCGCCCGCCAAGTCTGCCATGCCGTCATACCCGTTCCCGGCGGCACGCTTCCGCCCGAAACCTGAGCCGCATCTCCGCGAGACGGCCATAGAAGAGCAGAACCGATGACCTACGATCCCGTCAGCACCAATCCGCTCGCCGGCAATCCGCTGGCAAACCGTGCCGACATGCGCCGCGCGCTGACCGACCTGTTCGATCCGCTGCTGCCCTATTTCTCTAAAGGGAATGCCCGCGTCCGCATCGACGCCGCCGGCGCGCATTTCGATCGCGCCGCCGCCGATCTCGAAGGCTTCGCCCGTCCGCTCTGGGGGCTCGCGCCGCTCGGCGCCGGCGGCGGCGATTTCGCCCACTGGCACCGCTTCGCCGAAGGCCTCGCCAACGGCGTCGACCCCGACCATCCGGAATACTGGGGCACGGTCAACGGTCGCGACCAGCGCATGGTCGAGCTTGCCGCGCTTGGCTTCGCGCTCGCCCTGGTGCCGGAGAAGATCTGGGAGCCACTGAACGCCCGCGCCCGCAACAACCTCATCGCCTATCTCAAGCACGCCCGCACATTCGACTATGCCGATAACAACTGGCGCTTCTTCCGCGTGCTGGTGGATATCGCCCTCGACCGGCTGAGCGCCAGCTTCGACCACAGCCTGACCGAGGCCTATCTCAACGAACTGGATGGCTTCTATATTGCCGATGGCTGGTATCGCGACGGCAATATCCGGCGCATCGACCACTACGTCCCCTTCGCCATGCATTTCTACGGGCTGATCTATTCCAGGCTCGTCGACGACGACCGCGCCGAGCGCTACCGCGAGCGCGCCACCCTCTTCGCCAAGGACTTCCGCCACTGGTTCGCGCCCGACGGCGCCACCATCCCCTTCGGCCGCAGCCTGACCTATCGCTTCGCCTGCGCCGGCTTCTGGTCGGCGCTCGCCTTCGCCAATGTCGAGGCGCTGCCCTGGGGCGAGGTGAAGGGGCTGTGCCTCCGGCACCTGCGCTGGTGGGCCGACAAGCCGATCGCCAATCGCGACGGCACGCTGCCGATCGGCTATGCCTATCCCAACCTGCTGATGTCGGAGAACTATAATTCCGCCGGCTCGCCCTATTGGGCCTTCAAGGCCTTCCTGCCGCTGGCGCTTGCCGACACGCATCCCTTCTGGACGGCAGAGGAAAAGCCGCAGGATGATAAGCCGGCTATCGTCTCGCTGAAGCACCCCGGCATGGTGATCATGCGCAGCAGAGACGACGCCGTGGCGCTCTCTTCCGGCCAGGAGAACCAGCAGATGCGCTTCGGGGCGGAAAAATATGCGAAATTCGCCTATTCAGCCCGCTATGGCTTCAGCGTCGAGAGCGACGAGCGCATCTTTGCCGGCGCCGCCTTCGACTCGATGCTCGCCTTCAGCGATGACGGCCTGCACTATCGCGTGCGCGAAACCAATCAGGAGGCGAAGCTCGCCGGCGACACGCTCTACGCCAAATGGTCGCCCTTTGCGGATGTGACCGTCGAGACATGGCTGATCCCGGCCGCCCCCTGGCATGTCCGCCTGCACAGGATCGTCTCGCCGCGGCCGCTGCAGACGGCCGAAGGCGGCTTCGCCATCGCCCGGCGCGATTTCGAGGCCGATACGCTCTCGGCCTCACCGGACGCGGCCTATGTCGTCGGCGCGGAGGATTTCAGCGGCATTCTCGATCTCGGCTCGACCGTCGCCCGCAACGGCGTGGCACAGAAGGCGCCGCCGAACACCAATCTGATCGTCGCCAAGACGCTGGTGCCGCAGCTGCGCGCCACGATTCCGGCGGGCGAAACCATCCTCGTCTCCGCCGCTCTCGCCGAGCGCGATCCCTCGGCCCTCTCCCGCGCCTGGACCAAACCGCCCGCAAGGCCGGACATCGACGCCCTGCGTGCCCTGATCGCCGAGAAAGGCATCACCGTCAGCGCCATCGAAGCGCCGGGGCGCCTGCCATGACACCATCCGCCTCGCGCCCGACCATTGCTTTTGCCATGCAGCCGTCGCGCACGCAGCATGTGCTGCCATCAGCCTTGATCCAGCGCCTCGATACGATCGGCCGCGTGCTCGATAGCGCACCGATGCTGCGCTTTGACGACGACAGGGCGCGAAAGCTGCTCGGCGAAGCCGAAATCCTGATCACTGGCTGGGGCTCGCCGCCCATCGACGCGGCGGCGCTGGCGCTGGCACCGCATCTGAAACTGGTGGCGCATGCGGCCGGCACGGTGAAGGGCCTGATCGATGATCGGCTATTCGACAGAGGCATATTGGTCAGCCACGCGGCGCAGGCCAATGCCCTGCCCGTTGCCGAATTCACCCTGGCCGCCATCATCTTCGCCGGCAAGAAGGTCTTCAGCTTCCGCGATCTCTATGTCGCCGACCGGCATCGCGCCCGCACGCAACCGATCCAGGCGGAAGCCATCGGCAATTATGGCCGCACCGTCGGCATTATCGGCGCCTCGCGCATCGGCCGGCGGGTGATCGAGCTGCTTGCCCCCTTCGACTACGAGATCCTGCTCTACGACCCGATGGTGAGTGAAGCGGAGGCCGCGCGTCTCGGCGTCGAAAGGGCCGAACTTGACGCCTTGATGGCTCGCGCCGACATCGTCTCGCTACACGCTCCCTCGCTGCCGGCGACGCGGCACATGATCGACGCCCAGCGCCTGTCGCTGATGAAAGAGGGCGCAACCTTCATCAACACGGCGCGCGGCGCCCTGGTCGACGAAGCCGCCCTGATCGCCGTCCTGAAGACCGGCCGCATCGAGGCGATCATCGACGTCACCGATCCGGAAATCCCCGAGGCGAACTCGGCCTTCTACGATCTGCCGAATGTCTTCCTCACGCCGCATATCGCCGGCGCTGTCGGGCTCGAACGCACTCGCCTCGGCGAGATGGCGGTGGAGGAAGCCATCCGCTTCATCGAGGGCAAACCGCTGCTCTATGAAATCCGCCGCGAAGACCTGGCGCGCATGGCGTGATGCAACGCGGTAAATTCATGAAAACACCCTGAAACCGCCCCATTTCGGCACAGCCGGAAAACCCGTTTTTAATCATTCGCGGCTAGCAATCATCTTAGCGAAGAGGTTCTAGTCATGCGTACTCGCGTTCTATCCATTCTGGCTGTCCTGCTGCTCGGCATGCTGGCGGGCTGCGCCACGGCGCCCAACCGCATCCGCAATGTCTGCGCGATCTTCGATCAGCGCGACGGCTGGTTCAACAACTGGCAGCGGGCAGCCGAACGCACCGAGCGCAAATACGGCGTTCCCGTGCCGATCCTGATGGCGACGATCTACACCGAATCCGGCTTCCGGCCCCGCGCCCGTCCGCCGAGACGATATCTGCTCGGCTTCATTCCCTGGAAACGCCCCTCGACCGCCTATGGCTATTCGCAGGCGCTCGACGGCACCTGGGACAAGTACAAGCGCGAAACCGGCAACTGGGGCGCAAGCCGCACCAGCTTCTCCGACGCCATCGATTTCGTCGGCTGGTATCACTACCAGACACACCTGGAAACCGGCATCCCGCTCAATGATTCCTACGATCTCTATCTCGCTTATTATTCCGGCTCGAAGGGCTATCTGCAGGGGGCATGGCGGGGCAATGCGGCCGCACTGTCCGGCGCCAAGCGCTTCAACAGCATGACGAGGCTCTACGCGCAGCAATTGCCGACTTGCAGCTAATTAAGGCCGCGTCTCCAGCAGGTTCAGGCCACCGTCCTCGCCCCAGATATCGGCGATCGAGACCTGCTGGCCGCTGCGGCTGCTTTCCAACGCCGCGATGCCACAGAGAACCGACATCGCGCCCGCGCGCGAGCCGGCACGCTGCCTGAGCTCGTCGTTCGGTCCCGACCGCAGCAGCATGTTGCGCAGCCGGTCGTCGCCGCCATAATGGCCGCCGGAGGAATGCGGCACCCAGATGCGCTCGACCTCGCCGAAATTCTTCATGACGACGATCTCGTCCGCCGGCGGAGTCGTCCAGTTCTGCTTCTCGTACTGCCTGAGCTCGATGCGGCCCTTATGGCCGTTGAAGGCGATATGGTGCCCTTCGATCGGCATATAGGTGTTCAGCGAATAGGAGACGTTGACGCCGTTGCGGTAGCGGATCGAGGCGACCATCGTATCCGGAATGTCGATGTCCTCGCGGAAGACGCAGGCATCGCGGACATAGCCGTCGACCGTCGAGGGGTCTTCGTAGAGGCTTTCGAGCAGCGGCGTGGCGCTGATATCGAGATAATAGTCGCACTCGTCCTTGTAGCGACAGGTACGACAGCGCTCGCCCCGGAACGGCCCCTTGCGGCCGTAATGTTTCAGATCGGCGAAGGCGGCAACCGTCTCCGGATCGGAATCGAGATACCAGTTCAACAGATCGAAATGATGCGTCGCCTTGTGAACGAAGAGGCTGCCGGAATTTTCGACGAAGGCATGCCAGCGGCGAAAATAATCCGCGCCATGGCTGGTATCAAGATACCAGTGAAAATCGACCGAGGTCACATCGCCGATGGCACCGGAATTGATCAGTTCCTTGATCTTCGCCGCCGTCGGCGCAAAGCGGTAGTTGAAGGAGACATCGAGCCGCTTGCCGGTGCGGGCCTCGGCGTCGAGGATGCGCTTGATCTTGTCGACCGTCGTCGTCATCGGCTTCTCGCTGATCACGTCGGCGCCGGCCTCCATCGCCTTGACGATCAGATCGTCATGGGAGGAATCGCGCGTGCAGACGATGACCAGATCCGGCTTTTCGGCTCGCAAGAGTTCGTCGAAATCGGTATAGACCGGCACCTCGGCGCCGACGTATTTCAGCGCCCGTTTGGCACGCATGGCGTTGAGATCGCAGACGGCGACAAGCTCGACCTCGTTGGCCCAGCGCTCGATCAGATCCTTGCCCCACATGGTGGCACCGCGATTGCCGGTGCCGACCAGGGCGTATCGCTTCTTCGATGACGACGGCATGTTCTTCCTCCAAGGTTTCTTACCTTCTCCCCAACGGGGAGAAGGACGCGCGAAGCGCAGGTTGAGGGGGCGTTGCACCGTAAGGAGGATCGCCTTTCGCTTTTCGTTCAAGGCCCGCTTCGCGGCCCCCTCATCCGCCCTATCGGGCACCTTCTCCCCGATGGGGAGAAGGAATCATCTCTCCATCGCGCTCCAGTCCGGCGCGACGGACGAGCCGAGACCGATGGCGCCGACGACCGAGCCGATGGCGATCCTGCCGCCTTCGATTCTCAGCCGTGTCCGATCCTTGTCCACGCGATAAAGATCGGCATGCGCCCGCGCGAAAGCCTCCTGCTCGGCCTCCGGCGCCCCCGCCATGCCGTCGACATAGTGATGACCGTTGCGTTCGATATGCGTCATGCCGATCAGCGAGGCGAGCGCCAGATCCTGCTGCACGGCAAGGCCACCCTGCGTCGTCAGATCCTCCGCCGACATGAAATAGGGGGACCTGTCGTCGGCACTCCATTTCGTCACCCGCGCCCGGTTCAGGAGCGAGCGGTAGAAGCCCTTGCAGGATTTCGAGGATATGCCGGTATAGCCGAGCTTTCTCGCCGTGACGAAGGCATCGATATCGGCGTCGGACTCGTCGATCTCGACCGGCTTGAAGGCGGCAAGCGCCGTCACCGGCTTCTCGAAAGCATGGGCTCGGGCGATCGGCTGCTCGACGAACAGGATCGACGCTGCGAAACGGCCGAGCCTCGGCTCGGCCCGGATACGGGCCAGCAGATCGGCCACCGCCTCGGCGGACGAAAATTGCTCATTGCCGTCGAGCGTCACCGAATAGGCCGGCATCTTGGCGTCGATCACCGCGGCGATGCGGCAGAGGCGATCGATATCGGCCTCGGGAACGCCCGACACCTTCACCTTGAAGAAGGTCAGCCCATAGGCATCGATCGCCTCCTCGAAGCTTTCCGGCAGGCCGTCGTTCAGGCGCTCGCCCTGGGGAACCTCGCGCGCCTCGATGGCATCGACGAGGCCGACGGTGTGGCGAGCGGCAAGGCTTTTCGCCGGCGTCAGCGTCGACAGGAAAGCCGGGAGATCGAAGCCCTGCAGATCCGGCGCCGTCGCCGCGTCGATGCCGGGGCGATTGGCGGCGATCGCCTGGGCGATCGTCAGCCCTTCCAGCCGGCAGAGCGCATCCAATATGGCCCTATTGGCAAGCGCAAGGCCGAAGGATGCGACCAGGCCGTTCAGCTTTTCAGCCGCCGCCCGCCCATGATGGGCGCCCTCGACGGAGGCATGCAGCCTAAAGGCCGTCTCCAGCCCCGCACCCTTCAGGGCATCGAGGGCAAGCGCCAGCGAGCGGCGAAGCTGGTTTTCATTGTCGGTATTGGAAAGCTCCGGCGATTTGTCGAACCATTTCGGCACCATCAGCTCGGCCGCCATCCCGGTTGCCGACCGGCCACGCCCATCCTCGATGCGGACACGCAGGAAAATCTGCCGCGCCTCCCGAAGCGTCGCGGCTCCGAAGCGGAAGGGCAGCCGCAGCGTGACCGGGCGCTCGAAGGTTTCGGCCTCGACAAGCCGGATTTTCAGGGGATCGGTCATGGTTCTAGGCGGCTCCTGTGATTGTCAGGCAAGGCTGCCTATGCCGCATCCGCATGCCCGGCCATCCCGAGGTCGAAAGAGCCGCCATGTCCTCAAATCTCCAACGGCTCGACATCCAGCCAGCGACGCTCCGCCCAGCTCTTCAGGCCAAGCGAGGCGAGCTGCACGCCCTTGGCGCCTTCGGCCAGCGTGTAGCGCCAGGGCGTATCCTCGAGCACATGCCGCAGGAACATCTCCCACTGGATCTTGAAGCCGTTGTCGTAGACCTGATTATCGGGCACCTCGTCCCAGGTGTCGAAGAAATCGATGGTCTGCGGCTGGTCCGGATTCCAGACCGGCTTCGGGGTGTTGACGCGATGCTGTGTCCAGCAACGGGTGAGCCCCGCCACCGCCGAGCCATGCGTGCCGTCCACCTGGAAGGTGACGAGGTCGTCGCGGCGCACCCGCACCGCCCAGGAGGAATTGATATGGGCGACGATGCCGCCCTCCAGCTCGAAGGTGGCATAGGCCGCGTCGTCGGCATCGGCGGCGTAGCGCCGGCCGGCCTCATCGACGCGCTCGGGAATATGGGTGGCGCCAAGACAACTGATCGCCTTCACCGGCCCGAAGAGATTGTCGAGCACATAGCGCCAGTGGCAGAGCATATCGAGAATGATGCCGCCGCCTTCGGCCTTGCGATAATTCCACGAGGGACGCTGCGCCTGCACACCCCAGTCACCCTCGAAGACCCAATAGCCGAACTCGCCGCGCACCGACAAAATCTTGCCGAAGAAGCCGCTGTCGCGCAGCATGGCGATCTTGCGCAGGCCCGGCAGGAACAGCTTGTCCTGCACGACGCCGTTCTTCAGCCCGGAGGCCTTGGCCTTGCGCGCCAGCGCCACGGCCGCATCGAGATCGTCCGAGATCGGCTTCTCGCAATAGACATGCTTGCCGGCGTCCAGCGCCCTGGAAATCAGCTCGGCGCGCATCTGCGTCGTCGCCGCATCGAAGAAGATCGCATCGTCGGGATCGGCCAGCGCGCCGTCGAGATCGGTGGTCCAGCGCTCGATGCCGTATTTGCGCGCCAGCTCCTCCAGCCGCGCCGCATTGCGGCCGACCAGCACCGGATCGGGCATGACGCGCTCGCCGTTCGACAGCAGCACGCCGCCTTCGGCGCGCAGCGCCACGATCGAGCGGATGAGGTGCTGGTTCAGCCCCATGCGTCCGGTGACGCCGTGCATGATGATACCGATGCGCTTCATGATCCCTCCCGATCGTTCAACCCGACTCCCTCCCGAGTCAGGAAAAGCAAAGGCTTGGCCGCACGACCAATGTAACTATATGGTTACACGATGGCGCTTTCCATCCGCGCTTGTCAATCGCCTTTCGAAAATTTCTCCAAAGCATGCCGCGCAAAACTGTGCAGCGGTTTTGCGAGAACGACATGCGCAAAATCAACGACCGAAAGCGCAAGACGCGAATCTGAAAGATCGCGACGCGCTTTAGGCCCGGATCGAGGCGAGCGTCACCGAGACGATGTGTTCTCCCCAGGCCTTCAAGGCCTCCGGCGCCGTCAGCTTGCGGGCAAAGATCGTCGACAGCGTATGGCGGTTGGAGAGATAGAAGAAACCGAGCGCGGCGACGGTCAGGTAGACCGATACCGGATCGACGGAGGGACGGAAAACTCCGGCTGCTTCACCACGTCGCAGCACCCCGGCAAGCTCGGCGATGAAATGCGAATGCATCGCCAGGATTTTTTCGGAGCGCTTGAGATAGCGGGCCTGATGCAGGTTCTCGGTGACCAGCAGGCTCAGGAATTCGGGATGATCGAGAAAATGATGCCAGGTGAACAGCGCCAGTTCCCGCATGCCCTGCTCGGGATTGCGGTTGGCGAGATCGAGATTCTTCTCGGCGCTGCGGATCTGCGCATAGGTCGCCTCGAGTACGGCGAGGTAGAGCCCCTCCTTGTCGCCGAAATAGTGGTAGAGCATCCGCTTGTTGGTCTGAGCCCTCGCGGCGATCGCATCCACCCTGGCGCCACCGAAGCCATGAGCGGCGAATTCCGCGGTCGCCGCGTCCAGGATCGCCGCGTGGGTGCGCTGCGGATTGCGCGCGCTCCTGTTGCGCCTCGGCGCCTGCGCCGCATCGATGCCGGTTCCGGCTGATTTTTCAGGTCCTTGCCCTGCCTTTGTCGCCATTGGCATTTCTCCTCCCCGATCTATCTACTCCGCAGCCGGCTAATCCGGCCTCGGCACATGCCGTTTCGAGCGTGACACGATTGGCGCTTGACAGCGGTCGCGTTTCTATCCAACTTGTAACCAAATAGTTATATCACGCAGAGCAGTTCGTAAATCATCGGTTAACTGGGGAGGAGACCAAGATGAGTTTGACGATCGACCGCCGGCGGCTATTGGCCGGCATGGCAGCCACGCTTGCTTTCGGCGGCATGGGACTTGGCCGCGCCAATGCGGCCACCTCGATGCGCCTTCTTTGGTGGGGGTCCAAGGAGCGAGCCGACCGCACATTCGCCGCCGTGAAGGCCTATCAGGCGAAAAATCCGGATGTGGCGATCGCCGGCGAGACCTTCGGCTGGGACAGCTACTGGACCCGTCTCGCCACCCAGACCGCCGGCGGCAATCCGCCCGACCTCATCCAGATGGACTATCGCTACATCTTCGAATATGCGCGCCGCGGCACCTTGCTCGATCTGACGCCCTATCTCGGCAAGAGCCTGGCGATCGAGGATTTCGGTGCCCCCAATATCAATTCCGGCAAGGTCGACGGCAAGATCTATGGCGTCAACCTCGGCGTCAATTCCTCCATGGTCGTCGTCAATGTGGCAGCCTGGCAGGAAGCCGGCGTCGAACCGCCGCATGACGGCATCACCTGGGAACAGCTCGGCGATGCCTGCGCCAAGGTCACCGCCGCCAAGAAGCGCCGCGGTTTCTACGGCACCGGCGATCAGAGCGGCGGAGAGCCTGCCTTCGAATGCTGGCTGCGCCAGCGCGGCAAGGCGCTCTACACAGGCGACGGCAAGCTCGGCTTCGAAGCCAAGGATGCCGCCGAATGGTTTGCGCTGTGGGGCCATATGCGCGAAATCGGCGCCTGCGTACCGGCCGACGTTCAGGCGCTCGACCAGCAGACGCTCGAAACCGATATGCTCGTGACCAAGAAGGCGGCCGTCAGCTACGCCCATTCCAACCAGTTCGTCGCCATCCAGGGCCTCGTCAAGGAAAAGCTGGACCTGATCGCCTATCCGAGCAATCCGGACAGCAAGCCCGGCCAATACCTGAAGCCGTCGATGCTGATGTCGGTCTCGGCGAGCTCCGCCAACAAGGACGCCGCCGTCGCCTTCGTGAACTATCTGGTTGAAGATCCCGAAGGCGCCAAGACGCTCGGCGTCGAGCGCGGCGTGCCCGCATCGTCGAAGATCCGCGATCTCCTGACGCCCAATCTCGACGCGACGAGCAAGCAGGTGGTCGACTATATCGGCCGGCTGACGCCGCGTGTCGGCGCCTTGCCGCCGTCGCCGCCGAACGGCGCGGGCGAGAATGCTTTCCTTCTGAAAAAGATCGCCGAGGAAGTCGCCTTCGGCAAAAGCAGCGCGCAGGACGGCGCGACGAAATTCGTCGAACAGGCAGCAGCAAACGTAACACGAGGCTGATACCGTGGGTACAAACAGCAACAGCGTTGCCGGTGGCATTGTCATCGGCGCGAATGTGCCAGTGCGCACAGAGACCGCTTACAAGGCACCGGGAGTGCTGGCGCGCAATGCGCCGGGCTACCTCTTTCTCCTGCCCTGGCTGATCGGCTTCTTCGGCCTGACGCTGGGGCCGGCGATCGCCTCGCTCTATCTTTCCTTCACCGACTACAATCTGCTGCAGGCGCCGGATTGGGTCGGGCTGGAAAATTACGCGCGCATCGCCACCGCCGACGACAAGTTCATCTCGTCGATGAAGGTGACGCTGTTCTATGTGGTCTGTTCCGTGCCGCTGAAGCTCACCTTCGCGCTGCTGGTGGCGCTGCTGCTGAACCGCGGCATTCGCGGCCTGCCCGTCTACCGCGCCATCTTCTACCTGCCGTCGCTGCTCGGCTCCAGCGTCGCCATCGCCGTGCTCTGGCGGCAGATCTTCGATGCCGACGGCGTCGTCAACACGCTGCTCTGGTATCTCTTCGGCATCAACGGCCCGAGCTGGATCTCCAATCCGGACTATTCGCTCTACACCCTCGTCATCCTGGCGGTCTGGCAGTTCGGCTCGCCGATGATCATCTTCCTCGCCGGCCTCCGGCAGATCCCGACCGATCTCTACGAGGCCGCCAGCCTCGATGGCGCCTCCAAGGCGCGGATCTTCTTCAAGATCACCCTGCCGCTTTTGACGCCGGTGATCTTCTTCAACGCCGTCGTGCAGACCATCGACGCCTTCAAGGCCTTCACCCCGGCCTATGTCATCTCGTCGGGTACCGGCGGGCCGATCGATTCGACGCTGTTCTACACGCTCTACCTCTACCAGGAGGCCTTCGGCTATTTCCGCATGGGCTACGCCTCGGCGCTGGCCTGGATTCTGGTGATCATTATCGCGATCTTCACCACCTTCTCCTTCCTCTCCGCTCGTTATTGGGTCCACTACGATGACTGACGCGAAGCTCACCCATTTTTCCGACGACATGAACCCGCCGCGCGAGCGGCCCTGGTTCCTCTCCATCCTCATCCATGTCGCGCTGATCGCCGCCTCGATCGTGATGCTCTATCCGCTTCTGTGGATGCTGTCGGGCGCGGTCAAGGACCAGAACGAGATCTTCGGCACGGCATCGCTGATCCCGTCGCATTTCGATTTCAGCTCGTTTCCACGCGGCTGGTTCGGCGGACAGGTGAATTTCGGCTCCTTCGTCTGGAATTCGGCCGTCATCGCCGTGCTTTCGGTCATCGGCAATGTCTTGTCCTGCTCGCTGGCGGCCTACGCCTTCGCGCGGCTGAATTTCTGGGGCAAGAATTTCTGGTTTGCGCTGATGCTCGGCACGCTGATGCTGCCCTATCACGTCACCCTGATCCCGCAATATATCCTCTTCCTCAAGCTCGGCTGGGTGAAAACCATGCTGCCGCTGGTCGTGCCGAAATTCCTGGCGGTCGACGCCTTCTTCATCTTCCTGATGGTGCAGTTCTTCCGCGGCATCCCGCGTGAGCTGGACGAGGCGGCGATGATGGACGGCTGCAGCCCCTGGCGCATCTACTGGCGCATCATGCTGCCGCTGTCGCTGCCGGTTCTCGCCACCGCCGCTATCTTCTCCTTCATCTGGACCTGGGACGATTTCTTCGGGCCGCTGATCTATCTCTCCGACATCAACACCTACACGGTGCAGCTCGGCCTGCGCTCCTTCGTGGATTCCACCGGAAGCTCCGACTGGAGCAGCCTGTTTGCCATGTCGAGCATCTCGCTGATCCCGGTCTTCCTGATCTTCCTCTTCTTCCAGAGGCTGCTGATCGACGGCATCGCCACGGCGGGCCTCAAGCGCTGATACGAACCATACGGTCCCGAATACCCAAGGTTCGGGACCGCATTTAAAGAAACCCATTGAAAGGAATGTCGCATGAGCGCGCTGCGCTTTGCCGCCATCGGCCTCAACCACGATCACATCTACGGCCAGGTCAACGTCATGCTGCGGGCCGGCGCAGAGCTCGTCGCCTTCCATGCCATAGAGGATGACCTCGCCGCCGTCTTCGCCGAACGCTATCCGCAAGCCCGCCGCGTCGCCGACAAGCGCGAAATCCTGGAGGATCGCTCCATCGCGCTGATCGTCAGTGCCGCGATTTCCAGCGAGCGGGCTAGCCTTGCCATCGAGGCCATGCGTCACGGCAAGGACGTGATGCTCGACAAGCCCGGCATGGTGACGCTGGATCAGCTCGCCGAGGTCCGCCGGGTGCAGGCCGAGACCAAGCGCATCGTCTCCATTCTCTATTCCGAGCATTTCGAGACCGCCTCCACCGTCAAGGCCGGCGAACTCGTCAAGGCCGGCGCCATCGGCAAGGTCATCCACACGACAGGCCTCGGCCCCCACCGGCTGCGCAAGCCGACGCGGCCGGAGTGGTTCTTCGACCGCAAGCGCTATGGCGGCATCATCGCCGACATCGCCTCGCATCAATGCGAGCAGTTCCTGTTCTTCGCCGATTCCCTTGAGGCCGAAGTGCTGTCGGCGACGGTGTCCAATCGCGCCAATCCCGAAACGCCCGGCCTGCAGGACTATGGCGATTTCCATGTGCGCACGCCGGATGTCACCGGCTATGTCCGTGTCGACTGGTTCACGCCGGACGGGCTCTCCACCTGGGGCGACGGCCGCCTGTTTATCGTCGGCACCGAAGGCACGATCGAGCTCAGAAAATATATCGACGTCGCCGGCCGGCCCGGCATCGATCATCTCTTCCTCACCGACCGCAAGGGCATGCAGCACATCGACTGCACCGGGGTCGAGCTGCCCTACGGCCGGCAGCTGGTTGCCGACATCCGTGACCGAACCGAAACCGCGATGGGGCAAGAACATTGCTTCAAGGCCATGGAGCTGGCGCTGAAGGCGCAGGCTCTGGCGGAAGCGACATCGCTCAACAGCATTCAGAGGTAATCCGCATATGTCCGACGTCAAGAAAGTCGCGATCATCGGTCTCGGCATCGGCCGCTCCCACATCGTCGAAGGCTATCTGCCGCATCCAGACCGTTACGAGGTCGCCGTCCTCTGCGATCTCAACGAGGAACGCCTGAACGCCGTCGGCGACGAATTCGGCATCGGCAGGCGCCTCAAGGATTTCTCCGAAGTCCTGAACATGCCCGATATCGACATTATCGACATCTGCACGCCGCCAGGCTCGCATTTCCAGCTCATCCTGCAGGCGCTTGCCGCCGGCAAGCATGTGGTCTGCGAAAAGCCGCTCGTCGGCTCGCTCGCCGATGTCGATGCCGTCATTGCCGCCGAGAAGACGGCCAGAGGCCGGCTGATGCCGATCTTCCAGTATCGCTATGGCGACGGCATCCAGAAGGCCAAGCGCATCATCGCTTCGGGCATTGCCGGCAAACCCTATGTCGCCACGTCGGAGACCCATTGGGTGCGCGGCGCCGACTATTATGCAGTTCCCTGGCGCGGCAAGTGGGACACCGAGCTCGGCGGCGTGCTGATGACGCATTCCATCCATCTGCACGACATGCTGACCTATCTGATGGGGCCGATCGCAGGCCTGTTCGGCCGCGTCGCCACCCGCGTCAACGATATCGAGGTCGAGGATTGCGCCAGCGCCAGCCTGCTGATGGAAAATGGCGCGCTTGCCACCATCAGCGCCACGCTCGGCTCGCAGGAGCAGATCAGCCGCCTGCGCCTCGCCTTCGAAAATGTCCTGATCGAAAGCAATCACGAGCCCTATAGCCCCGGCCAGGACCCGTGGAAGATCGTCCCCGCCAATGACGAGATCGGCGCCAAGATCGATGCGCTGCTGGCCGACTGGTCGCCGATCCCCAACCGCTTCAACACGCAGATGAAGCTGTTCCACGACGCGCTGCTATCCGGCGGTCCGCTGCCGGTCACGACGGCCGATGCCCGTCAGGCGCTGGAGCTGGTGACCGCATTCTACGAATCGTCGGAAACGCGCACCGAGGTCCGCTTCCCTGTCGGGCCGGAAGCCAAGAAATACAAGAGCTGGAGGCCGGCATGAACATTGCCCCACGAGCCATCAGGACGAACAAGGAGGAAGGGCCCATGGCGACAAGCGTCTCGCTGCAGAAGGTTATCAAGCGCTATGGCGAACTCCAGGTCGTCCACGGCATCGATCTGGAGATCGAACCGGGGGAGTTCACCGTCTTCGTCGGCCCATCCGGCTGCGGCAAGTCCACGCTCTTGCGCATGATCGCCGGGCTGGAGCCGATTTCCGGCGGCGGGCTCTATCTCGACGGCAGCCGCATGAACGATGTCCCCGCCTCCAAGCGCGGCATCGCCATGGTGTTCCAGTCCTATGCGCTCTATCCGCATATGTCGGTCTACAAGAACCTCGCCTTCGGCCTGGAAACGGCGGGCATGAAGAAGCATGAGATCCAGCCGCGCGTCGAAAAGGCGGCCGAGGTCCTGCAGATCACGCAGCTGCTGCAGCGCAAGCCGAAGCAGCTTTCCGGCGGCCAGCGCCAGCGCGTCGCCATCGGCCGCGCCATCGTGCGTGAGCCCAATATCTTTCTGTTCGACGAGCCGCTCTCGAACCTCGACGCCGAACTGCGCGTGCAGATGCGCGTCGAGATCGCCCGCCTGCACCAGCGGCTCGGCAACACCATGATCTACGTCACCCACGACCAGACGGAAGCCATGACCATGGCCGACAAGATCGTCGTGCTGAACGGCGGCCGCATCGAGCAGGTCGGCGCGCCGCTCGATCTCTACAACAACCCCAGGAACAAGTTCGTGGCCGGCTTCATCGGCTCACCGAAGATGAACTTCCTCGATGCCAAGATCGTCGCCTCCGACGACGGCTCCGCCGTCATCGACCTCAACGGCCAGACCGTCCGCCTGCCCCGCCGGCTGGGTGGCATCCAGCCCGGAGACACCGTGACGCTCGGCGCCCGCCCGGAACATCTGAATGTCGGTGATCGCGGCCTGGCGCTTAGCAGTGCCCATGTCGATTTGGTGGAGCATCTCGGCGGCCAGACGATCCTCTACGCCACCCTGCACGGGGGACAGTCGCTGACCATCGCGCTGGAAGACCAGCAGGCGATCCGCGCCGGCGAGACGGTGAATATCCGCATCGATCCCGAGCGCTGTCATCTGTTTGGGCCGGATGGGGCAACGTTGTAGACGCAGGTGGGGCCTGCCTCGCCCCTGGTGGGCGAGAACGTAAGAACTGGGGGTTAGGCGAGGGTTCGTCCATCGTCTAATTCCCAGTTTTTACAAGAGCGGGGTCGGCAGGGACGCATTCAGTTTCGGGCCTGCCATCGCAAGAAACGAACCCTCGCTCTTGCAATTTCAGTGGCTTGGAATTTTCTGCGACCATCAAACCTCAATTACTCGCCGACTACCGACAGCTCTGACCTGACCTGTCGGAACCGTCTCGACCGCAGTTCCGACCCTCGGATACAGTCTCACCTGTCTGGTCACGCCGGGCGACAGATGAAACCAGTCGTCCTCGGCCCGATAGGCCTCGAAATCGATCTGGACCAACTGCGCCAACCGGTCGCTGCGCAGATCAAGGAACCATTCCTCACCCTCCCGAAGGACCGACGCGGTGATTTCGGCATCGTGAAACGCCTTGGCTCGCCCAAGCGGAAAATGGAAAGCCTCGGCGATCACCGCGCCGCTCTCCCGCGCCGTCAGCCGCGCTACCGTGACATCATGCGACGGCGGGCCGAAGCGGAAGGCGTAGGTCGTATCGAAGAAGGCGCCGAAAAGATCAGTGCAGGCTATCTTTTGCTTGGAGCGCGGCCCGATCGACAATTCGCTGTCGCCGCCGACCACTTTCTGACGGCCGTCACGCAGGCACGAAACCTCCAGAGTCAGCTCCAGCGCCGCGTCGCCCTCGTTGATCACATGCACATCGAGGCCATTGGTGCCCTCATCCATCAACAGCACCTGCACCGGCCGGAAGGCGCGGCGCAGCCCATACCAGACCGGCTTCGGCTCGCCGGTCGAATCGATCACGCCCCAGCCAGCACCGGGCAGCAGGTCCTGCAGCGTCCAGACGAGCGCGCCGTTGCAGCCGGAGCCATGACGCCGCCATTCGGCATAGGTCTCCTCGGTGACTTCGCCGGTCACGGCCCGCGAAAGATTGAGATAGAGATCCGGGTCTTCGCGCCGCAGCCGGTTGGGCTCGAAGCCATAGAGCTCCTTCAGATAATGATCGCGCACATCCTCGAAATCCCAGGAGGCGCCGCGATCGCGTGGCACGCGCTCTTTCCATAGTGGGCTATGGACTGCAGGCACCGGCAGATGCCGGGCGAGCGTGCGGGCCTGCGGCACATGTGCGAAAGCGAGACTCTCTGCGGCAAAGCGGACGTCGGCGCGGCGCGCATCGGCAAGCGGCCGCATATAGGCGCCGACGCCATAGTAATGCGTGACGCCGGCATTCGGCGAAAACGGCATGGCGCCGCCGGAGGGCGAATTGACGACATAGGGCACGTCGGGGCGGAGCGACTGCACCAGCGGCGGAATGATTTCCTCGACGATCGGGCTTGCGCGGAAGCGCTCCGGCAGGCCCATCATCGCTGCCTGCTGATGGATCTCGCTGCCGCCGCAAAGGATTGCCAGCGAAGGCGACAGGCGCGTGCGGTTCAGAAGCTCGGAAACCTCCGCTTCGACATGGGCATTGAAGGCCGCGTCGTTCTTCGGATAGTCGAAATTGGCGAGCATGAAATCCTGCCAGACCAGCAGGCCGAGTTCGTCGCAGAGGCGGAAGAATTCCGGCGTCTCGTAGGCCATCGTGCCGCCAATGCGGATCATGTTCATGCCGGCCTGCGCTGCCAGCCGCAGCCAGCTCTCGTAATCGTCGCGGCCACCAGGCAGGCGCACGATATCGGCCGTGGTCCACACGGCACCCCGGCAGAAAATCCGCTCGCCATTGACGATCAGGGCGAAATCCTGCCCGTCGGCGCCGCGATCGACCGACAGCCGGCGAAAACCGGTCCGCCCAAGCGCATACTCGACGCCATCGACCACGAGCGCGACATCATGGAGCTGCGGCACGCCATGCGTATGCGGCCACCAGGGCGCAACATCGGGAATTTTCAGAATGGCCGTATGGCGGCCCGCGCCGCTCTTCTCGAAAGCCTGTTCGGCCTCCCCGCACTTCAGCACCAACCCTTCGACATCGCCCTCGATCGAAAGCGACGCATAGAGCCTGCCTTCGCCATTCTCGAGCAGGTCCGGCCGCAGCGAGAGATCACGGATGACGGGCGCGACCGGCCGCAGCAGCGAAACCGGCCGCCACGGGCCGACAGCCTGAACCTCCGGGCACCAGCCGGGCATATGGCCAAGCAACGTCGTGCGCACCATCCGCAGGCCTTGCGGCGTGATCATCTGCGGCCGCCAGCGGGCGCGCGGACCGGGCTCGGACAGCTTCGGCTCCAGGGCGCGGAAGCAGAGCGCCAGCTCGTCCCCGCCCACCAGGGTGACGTCGATGTCATGAGCCTCGAACATGCTGTTGGAGGTGAGGATTTTCTGGCCGTTGAGGAACACCTCACAAAGCGTCGCCAGCCCTTCCAACCGCAGGATTGCATCCCCCGCCTCCGCATCCACCAGACGGCAGATGTACCAGGCATCGCGGTCATGAAGCGGCTGCGGCTTCGCCCGGTCGAAGCGCCCGGCCTTTTCCAGGGCCTCCGCCACCGTGCCCGGCACCGGCGCCGGAATGAAGCCAGAGGTCAATGACACATCGGACGGCAGGATGCCGGTGCCCGCCTCCGTCAACACCAGATTCCAACCTTCGCTCAGCCGCACTCCGCCGCCGAGATCCGCCACGCGCCCGCCCATGCATCTTCCGGGGAATTTCCCCGCCCCAATATTTCAGAAATGACCCAGCCGCATCGCCGCCGAACGGAAGCGGTCAAAGCCTACGCTCAAGCTCTCCCACCATGGCATCCCATGCATCGGCGGCCGGATCAAGCGCCGTCAGGAGCGGCTCGAATTTCCGGCGCGTGATGGCACGGGCAAGCTGGAACTGCACCGATTTCGCTACCTCGGAAATCCGTCGCGCCTCGCCGACCGCATCGGACAGATCGGCCGAGAGCCAGTCGAAATGACTGCCGGCCAGCTCGAAATTGGCACCAAGCTGACGCAGCGTGTTGAAGGCATACTTATGGAAAAAACCGAAAGGCCGTTCGGCCAAGGCTTCCACCTGCGCCGGGAAGACTTCCGCGAAGGCGCGGATCGGATTGGCCTGCGGACGGCGACGGAAATGGAAGGAGAGAAGCTGCCGCGCCGTCTGCCGGATCGCAGCCGCGCCCGGCGCTTTCTCCGGGAATTTCGCAAATTCCGTGTAAGGCAGGAAAGGCAGGTCCTCATCCGTCAGATGCAGCTGGAACAGCCCGTCGAAATCCTCGCCCGACAGCCGGAAGAAGCCGCCATTGTGGAAATAGTCGAGCGTGCGACCTTCGATATCGAGCCGATTGATCGCCACCGTCGTCTTGCCGTGCTCGCGGCGATAGCCGACGCCCTGCGTGTCCGGCATGAAGAAGGAATCCATCTCCACCAGGCAGAGCCGGCCGCGGCCGATCTGCGCGGCGACATGCACCTCAATCTTGTCGTAGATTGCAAGCTCGGTGCAGCGGATGCCGTAGAGCGCTTCCAGATCCTCGAGCGGCACCTTGAAGAAGGTGAACTGGTCCCCCTCGAAATCCTGTGTCACCGTGAAGCCGAGCATGGCTTCCGGCGGCAGTCTCAGGCTCGAAAGCACCTCGATCCAGAGATCGATATAGCAATTGGTTTCCGGCCACATGCGTTCGCTGTCGTGCAGCGCGTGGGGCGTGTAGGCGGCGGGATCGAGCCCCTGAAAGACGGCAGCCATGGAAACGATCAGCCCCATAACGCCTTGCGCACGCTTTCGGGCCATTCCCTGGTATCGAGACCGTGGGTGTGGAACAGCGCCAGCGCGATGCGCTCCAGGCCGAAGCCGACGCAGGCCGTATGCGCGACGCTGCCATCCTCGAAATTCAGGCCCCATTTCGCGCCGAAGGCATCCTGATGATAGTTGAAGCTCATGCAGGCGGTCGGCTTGGCGACAGACGTGATCGGGATCAACAGCTCGAACTTCAGGTTCTGGTCGCGCTGGTTGTTGGCAAGCATCTTGCCGGCGCGGCCGAAGAACGGGTCGTTGGCGACATCGATGGTCACGTCGAGACCGACGGCCTTCATCATCTCGACGCCGCGATCCATCCAGCTCTGGCGGAAATCCGTCACATGCTGGTCGGTGCCCATGCAGACATATTCGCGCATGCGGAAGAGCTGCTGGCGGGCCGGATCCTTGGAGGGCTCGTGGCGGAAGCAATAGGATTGCAGATCGTAGAGTGCGCCGTTTTCCGGAATGGCGCCGCGCTTGGCAACCGTCGGATAGAGCGGATAGCAGGCCGCCGGCGTCAGCACGATATCCGTCGCCTGCTGGTCTTTCGTCCAGTCGTCGCCGACTTCCATGCACTTCAACAGGCTCATATGGTCGAGCTCGTTGCCGCAGAAGCTGTGCACCGTGCCGGCAAGCTGCGGGAAGCTCTTCATGTAGCCGCTCTTTTCGAAGAAGGCGCGGTTCATGCCGGGCGGGAAGCGGATGGCTTCGGCGCCATCGGCGCCGCCAACCCTGTCGATCAGCCGCTCGAAAGCGGAAATCACATCTTCGAACTGGCCGCTGCGGCCATAGAGGCCATCGACGCCGGTATCGATCAGGAGGCCGGATTCGAAAAGACGGTCGAGAAACGAGGCTTGCATATCCATGACGGTTACCCCAACAGGCTGGTATCTTGCTTATGGACGAGCAGCATGGTCGACGTGTTGCCGAGGATGCGGTCGTTCGAGATCATCAATTGAGCGGAATGCGCGTCGCGCAGATGGCGGCCGAGGCTGTAGGGCGTGCCGTTCTTGTAGCCCATGATGCCGCAGATCAGCATGGCATGGTTGATGATCGGCAGGATCATCTCCGACGACGCAATCTTGACGTTGTTCATGGCGACGGCAAAAGCCATCGAGGAGAGCCGGTCGGCATCGGCCTTGGCCTCTTCATAGGCTTTCAGCCCGGCCACGACATTGGATTTCACCATCTGCAGCAGGCTGGACACTTCCGCCAGGCGCAACGCGCCGGGCGGCGGCGTGCCGGGAGACTTGCGGGCGGCGGCGCGCACGAAAGCCTGGGCGCGGGCGACGGCATCGGCGGCAATGCCATACCAGACACCGCTCCATAGCAGATGCGAACTCGCCAGCATCGACTGCGCGGCGATTTCGGCAAAGGGCTTCGGCAGGATCTGCGCGGCTGGCGCCTCGCCCTTGAAGAGGAAGCCGTCGGAGCAGGTGCCGCGCATGCCGAGTGTGTTCCACTCGACCGTGCGTTCAAGCCTGTATTGGTCCTTGAGGAAAACCGTCAGCACCTGATCGGAAGAGGCCGCATCGGCATGGCTGCGCGAGGTGATCAGGATCGCATCGGCATGGGCTCCATAGGAAATGACGGTCGCATCCTTTTCCAGAAAGCAGGTGTCGCCTTCGACCGTGATGGCGCAGATGCTGTTGCGCAGATTGCCGCCGATGCCGCCCTCCGTGGTCGCCGAGGCCAGCAAAAGCTGCTCCCTGGCGATGCGGCGCATGAAGTCGCGGTGCCAGTCGCTGCCAGCGCCGTGTTCGACCAGGCTCGACAGCTTGATCTGGTGCATGGCGAAGACCATGGCGCTGGCGGCGCAGGCCTGACCGAGGATGGAGCAGAGTTCGGCGATCTGGGTGATCGACGCGGCTTCGCCGCCAAGCTCGACGGGAATCTGGATCGACAGCAATCTCTCCGCCCGCATCGCCTCCACAGCTTCGCGCGGGAAACGCCCCTCCGCGTCGACCGCATCGGCATGCTTGCCGGCAATCGCCGCGACACGCGCGGCGCGCGTCGCCAGCCCGTCACTGGCGCCCGCTGCGGCCAAAGCGATCGCCGCGCTCATCAGGCGACCTTTCGGCTGTCCAGGATCAAGCCGACCGTCTTTTCGATGGCAACGATACTGGCGAAGGATTTGCGGTTCAGGAGATTGTCGGGAAACTCGATGTCGAAAGCCTCCTCGATGCCGAGCATCAGTTGCACGGAAGCGAAGGAGGAAAGGCCCGCCGCATAGAGGTCGGCGTCATCGGCGATCTGATCGATCGTGACCGGAAGCGCGCCGAACTTGGCCAGCAAATCGCGAATCGTCTCGTTCATTCTCATCATCCTTCCAGGCAACAGCAAACATGACGGCATAGCGCAGTCTTATCCTGAGCCAGGAAGTAACAGGTAAAATAGAACATTCCGCTAAGCGACGTGGTAAATACAACCGGGATATACTTAGCAATAAAGTCGGTAATTTTAGATCTATCTAAATGAAATTTACGATATTTAAGCCATGCAACCCGCCGTTTACGAGGCAATATCCTGAATTCCTAAAATTCATGAAGGAGCGATTGCTGGGGAATGGCACTTGGCGGCAAGGTTAATGCACCAATTCGGGAGAAGCATTTTCGCTTAAAAAGTGCATGAATGCCGGCAAACCTGCAAAGTAAAGGCGACCGATCTCCGCCGCTGGCTATTCCTGCGGCGGATAGACATGCTCGCCGCCGCGATAGTCCGAAACGGAATAGCAGCCCTCGCCAAGCTCGCGGACGGCGCTCTTGCCGATGTCGGCCTTGCCGTGACCGCCGGGGATGTCGAGGATATAGGTCGGCTGGCAGAGGCCCGAAATCCGGCCGCGCAGTGCCGCCACGATCTCCCGTCCCTCCGCTATCGTCAGGCGGAAATGGCTGGTGCCGGGCGCAAGATCCGGATGATGTAGATAGTAGGGCTTGATCCGCGTCTCGACGAAGGCCTTCATCAGGGAAGCCAGCACGTCGGGATCGTCGTTGACCCCCTTCAGCAGCACGGACTGGCTGACGAGCACGATGCCGGCATCGACCAGCCGCGCGCAGGCGGTGCGCGCCTCGGCCGTCAGCTCGCGCGGATGGTTGGCATGCACAGCCACATAGACGGTCTTGCCGCTCGCCTTCAGCGCCGCGATCAAGGCCTCGTCGATTTTCAAGGGCTCGACGACGGGGATGCGGGTGTGGAAACGGACGATCTTCACATGCTCGATATCGGCGAGCTGCCGCAGCATCTCCTCCAGCCGGCGCGGCGACAGCACCAGCGGATCGCCGCCGGTCAGGATCACTTCCCAGATTTCCCGGTGATCGCAGATATAGGCAAAGGCGGCGTCGAGGGCCGCCGTATCCAGCGTTCCAAGCCCCTGCGGCCCGACCATCTCACGACGGAAACAGAAGCGGCAATAGACCGGGCAGACATGCACGGCCTTCAGCAGCACACGGTCGGGATAACGATGGACGATGCCCTCGACCGGACTATGGGCATGGTCGCCGATCGGGTCCGCCCGCTCCTCGGGCGTCACCCGCAGTTCCGCCATATCCGGCACGAATTGGCGGGCGATCGGATCGGCGGGGTCGGCCTTGTCGATCAGCCTGGCAACGGTCGGCGTCAGGGCGATGGCATAGCGATCGGCCACCGCCTCCAGCGACACAGCCGCGTCGGCATCGATGAGCCCGGCCTGCTGCAGATCGTCGATGGTCCTGATCGGGCGCATCACATTCATGAGCCGAACTCCGCGACCGGCGCCCAGAGCACCTGCTCGATCCGCGAGGCGCCGGTGGCCAGCATCACCAGCCGGTCGAAGCCGAGCGCGATGCCGCTTGCCTCCGGCATGACGGCCAGCGCCTCAAGAAAATCCTCGTCCAACGGATAGGTCTCGCCATAGACCCGCGCCTTCTCAGCCATTTCGATCTCGAACCGCCGCCGCTGCTCCCTGGCATTGGTGAGCTCACCGAAAGCATTGGCGAGCTCGACGCCGCAAGCATAGAGCTCGAAGCGTTCGGCGACCCGATGATCCGCAGCCGAAGGCCGGGCAAGGGCGGCCTCGGAGACTGGGTATTCGTCGAGGATCGTCGCCCGGCCAAAACCGAGATAGGGTTCGATCTTCTCCACCAGCACGCGGCTGAAAAGATCCGACCAATGATCGTCGGCCGCGACCCGCATGCCGACGCGGCGCATCTCGGCGGCGAGATGCTCGCGATCCGTCGATCCGTCGGAACCGACCGAGCCGAGCAGGTCGATGCCGGCATGACGCTCGAAGGCTTCGGCGACGCTGATGCGTTCCGGCGCCAGGAAGGGATCGACCTCGGCGCCGCGATAGCGGAATGTCTTCGCCCCCACCGTCTCCGCCGCCAGCGCCAGCAGCGCGGCGCAATCGGCCATCAGCGCCTCGTAGGTCTCGCCGGCCCGATACCATTCCAGCATGGTGAATTCGGGGTGATGCAGCGGTCCACGCTCACGGTTGCGGTAGACATGGGCGAAACAGGCGATGCGCTCCTCGCCGGCGGCAAGCAGCTTCTTGCAGGCGAATTCCGGCGAAGTGTGCAGATAGAAGGGCGCCTTCTGGCCGTCGGTCGTCAACGCCTCGGTGGCGAAGGCATGCAGATGCGCCTCGTTGCCGGGCGACACCTGCAGCGTCGCGGTATCGACCTCGATGAAATCGCGGCTGGCGAAAAAGCTACGCAGCGCCGCCTGGATGGCATTGCGGCCGAGCAGGAACGGCCGCCGGTCCGCATGGACGCCGCGGGTCCACCAGGGGGACGCTTTGCTGCTCTTTGGCTCCATCACACGCTTTCTTCTCGCGATCGCCGGGGTTGGGGGGTGGCTATTTCCGCTGATTTAGGGTAGTTGCGCCCCCAAGCAAACAATCGCTGCGTCTCGAGGTGCGTTCCGACAGTCCTCTACGACGCGGCAAGCCGACTTACAAGGAAGTCTTATGGTCAAGGTCATCGCCTCTTCGGTCCGCAAGGGCAACGTTCTCGACGTCGACGGCAAGCTCTACGTCGTTCTCACCGCCCAGAACTTTCATCCGGGCAAGGGCACGCCGGTCACCCAGGTCGACATGCGCCGCATCGTCGACGGCGTGAAGGTGTCCGAGCGCTGGCGCACCACCGAGCAGGTCGAGCGCGCCTTCGTCGAAGACGTGAACTTCCAGTACCTCTATGAAGACGGCGAAGGCTTCCACTTCATGAACCCGGCCACCTACGACCAGGTCGTCGTCGACGCCGAGACCATGGGCGACCAGAAGGCCTATCTCCAGGAAGGCATGACCTGCATCCTGTCGATCCATGAAGGCATTCCGCTGGCGCTCGAACTGCCGCGCCACGTCACGCTTGAGATCACCGAGACCGAACCGGTCGTCAAGGGCCAGACGGCATCCTCTTCCTACAAGCCGGCAATTCTGTCGAACGGCGTACGCACCATGGTCCCGCCGCATGTCAGCGCCGGCATCCGCGTCGTCATCGCCACGGAAGACAATTCCTACGTCGAGCGCGCCAAGGACTGAGTGATCGGCCTTTCGGTTTTACGCAAAACGCCCTGTCTGCTCGACGGGGCGTTTTTGTTTTTGGACGGCACAACACAATCGAGAAGCTTTCTCGATACTTGAAATACCTAAGTTGTTAGGTTATTTTCTCTCATGGTCACGCTTCTGCGCCAGCATGGGATGCGCTTCGTTATTTATACAGCCGATCACGAGCCTCCCCATGCGCATGTTGTCGGCGAAGGGGAAGCGCGTATCGATATCGTCAGCTTGACTGTTATCACGCAGGGCGGAATGTCGGACAGAGACGTTCGCCGGGCGGTCGCTGTGATAGAGGAAAACCAGCAATTGTTCCTCGACACTTGGAGAAAGTATCATGGTTGAGGTCACGGATGCAGAACTGGCCCAGGCGAAGCGCCGCTGGGAGGCTGAACGCGCGGAAAGGCCCATTCCAGCGTCAGTCCGCTTCGACAGTTCATCGGAACGCGTCGTTGTTGAATTTACAAACGGGGCTTCCTTCATGTTCCCGGCCCGCTCCCTTCAGGGCCTGGAAGAGGCAACCGTTGCGCAGCTGGGCGAAGTCGAACTTTTGGGCGAGACGGGACTGCACTGGGAAAGCCTCGATGTCGACTATACGATTGCCGGCCTGATGAACGGTATATTCGGCACGAAGGCATTCATGGACGCGCAACGCCGTGGCGGCCAATCCCGCTCGCCTGCAAAAATTGCGGCCAGTCGCGCGAATGGCGCCAAGGGCGGCCGCCCCAAGAAATCCGCGCAGCGCTCCTGAGGGCTTCCCGCTACCGCGACGGCGCGTTCACCTTCTTGCCGTCCGTCTCCTCCGCCGGGGCTGGCGGCGCGGCCTCGGCGACCACCTCCTCGTGCGGCACCAGCGCCTGCAGATGCAGCACGCGCGGCGACATCGCCTGGAGATAGGCTTCAGAACGGCCGATATAGATCACGGTCGCGTCGGTGAACTCCGTCAATAGCGCCGAGAACTTCGTCTGTATCTCCAGTTCCAGCCCTTCCATGACCTCGTCGAGGATGATCCATTTCGGCTTCGTCAGCAGCAGATGGGCAAAGCCGACGGCCTTCTGCTCTTCATTGTCGAGAAGGCGGTCCCAGCGCGCCTGCGTGTCGAGCCGGCTCTTCAGGCGCCCGAGGCCAACCCTGTCCATCGCGGCCTCGACGGCGGCGTCATCATAGGCATCCCGATCCTCGGGGAAGCAGACCGCCTCCCGGAGCGTACCGCTCGGCACATAGGGCACATGCGGCATGAACAGCATGTCTTCCATCGGCGGCAGGCTGATCGTGCCGGAGCCGCTATACCATTGATGCGCCAGCACCTCGAACAGCAACCGGCGGTTCACGCCATGATCGCCATTGACCATGATGTGCTCGCCGGCGGTAATCGTCACCGTGCCTTCGCGGATACGGAAGCCGTTTTCGGCCGCCTCCTCGTTGATCTTGGTGGAGATCTCCATGTCGGTCCACACCATCGTACCCGGCGCGGCTTTTTCGAAGACGAGCGCGTGCGGCATCGGCGTCTTGTCGTCCATTTCCGTCAGCGCCTGACGGAAATCGGTGACGCGCATCAGCGTCGCGCGCCATTCGGCGATCGGGCCGAAATTGGCAACATACCAGCGCAGGGCCGTGTTGACCTGATTGAAAGCGCCGACCGCCACCATGAGCTGGCCGAAAGTCAATCCGCCGGAGAAGTAGGCGGGTGCGGCCACCAGGATCGGGATGATCAGCACCAGCCAGCCGTAACCGGCCGAGACCCAGGTGAGATTGGTGTTGGCGATGGCAAGCTGGCGGATGACGGCAAGCACGGCGGAAATATCGAGATTGATGCGCCGGCGCTCGTTCTCCTCGCCGCCGGCGATGGTGATCGCCGGCATGTGCTCGTTGGCGTGCATGAGCGCGAAACGCAGCTCGGCTTCCTTGGAATAGCGGTCGGCATTCAGCCGCACCAGCCGCCGGCCGACGAACTGGCTCAAGAACGACGCCGAACCGGCATAGATGATCGCCGCCCAGACCATGTAGCCGGGAATGGAGAAGCTCATCTCGCCGTAGTGGAAGACCATGCCGCTGGACAGTTCCCAGAGCACGCCGATGAAGCTCAACAGCAGGATCGTCGCCTGCACCAGGCCGATCGCCAGCCCTGTCGTGCTTTCGGCGAGATTGCGGGCATCCTCATGCAGCCGCTGGTCCGGATTGACGCCGATCAGGCCGGAAGAAGCCAGGCGAAGCGCGCGCTTGGCCTGCAGCCACTGATTGACCAGATCGCGCGCCAGCCCCTCGCGCATGTAGAGCGCGGTCATCTGGTTGAGCCAGGCCTGGATGACATTCAGCACCAGAAGCGTGCCGGCGATGATGCCGAAGACGCCGAGCTGATGGAAGAAGGCGTCGGTATCGCGCCGCGCCAGCGAATCGTAGAAGGGTGCATTCCAGTTGTTGAGCAGGACCTGCACATAGGCCGTGAACAGGATGACCACGAACAACGAAACGGTCAGCGAGATGATCTTGATGCGAACCGCCGAATTCCAAAAGGCGGAAAACATCATCCTCAGCCGATAGAGAAGGCTCAAATCGTAGCCGACCTGCTCGTTTCCCTGGATAGTCGGCTTGGCTTGCGTTTCAACTGCCATCAGCACTTTCCTGCGACGCACATCCCGTCAGTTAACCATGACCCGCCCACATGTCCATCCATGCGACCTGTCGGCGCGATCACGTTCGTCTATACATCGTTTCACGCCTTGAACCGAACGGGACCAGCGACTAGCTTGCGCTCCAAAGATTGAAGAAAGCCTTCCGATGCAGTTTCAGGGAACCGCCGACTACATTGCCGACAAGGATCTGATGGTGGCCGTCAATGCCGCCATTCGCCTGGAGCGGCCGCTTTTGGTCAAGGGCGAGCCGGGAACGGGCAAGACCGAACTCGCCCGTCAGGTCGCCGCCGCCCTCGGCCTCGAGCTGATCGAATGGAACATCAAATCCACCACCAAGGCGCAGCAGGGCCTCTACGAATATGACGCCGTCTCGCGCCTGCGTGACAGCCAGCTGGGCGACGAGCGCGTCCATGATGTGCGCAATTATATTCGCCGGGGCAAGATCTGGCAGGCCTTCACCTCGCCGGCAAAATGCGTGCTGCTGATCGACGAGATCGACAAGGCGGACATCGAATTTCCAAACGATCTGCTGCAGGAACTCGACCGCATGGAGTTCCATGTCTACGAGACCGGCGAGACGGTCCGCGCCGCCATCCGGCCGATCGTCATCATCACCTCGAACAATGAGAAGGAGCTGCCGGACGCCTTCCTGCGCCGCTGCTTCTTCCATTATATCCGCTTCCCCGACGCCGAAACGCTGGAGCGCATCGTCGCGGTGCACTATCCCGGCATCAAGCAGGCGCTGGTACGTGCGGCACTGACGCAATTCTTCGAGATCCGCGACGCGCCGGGCCTCAAGAAGAAACCTTCGACCTCGGAGGCGCTCGACTGGATCCGCCTTCTCGTCGCCGACGATGTCGATCCCGCCACCCTGCGCGGCGATGCGAAGAACGTGCTGCCGAAGCTGCATGGCGCGCTGTTGAAGAACGAACAGGATGTCCACCTCTTCGAACGTCTGGCCTTCATGGCGCGCGGTCAGGGGAAATGATGCCGCTTTATGCCGAAAAGGTTCTGATCTACGCATTGCGCGGCCGGGATCTGCTGGTCTTCGACGAGCCAGATTTTCCGACGGTCGCGCTTCAGGTTCCGGGCGGAACCGTCGAGGACGGCGAGGACATCGCAACCGCCGCCGCGCGCGAATTCGAGGAGGAGACGGGTCTGGCGGCGACCAATCTGCGCCCGCTCGGCAGTAACGATTACCGGTTCGACAAGGATGGTCGCCAGCACCACCATCGCCGGCATTATTTCCGTTGCGACCTGCCCGAGGCGACGCCCGCCACCTGGCAGCACTTCGAGATGACGCCCTTCGACGGCAGTCCTCCGATCTGCTTCCGCTTCTTCTGGCTGCCGATTGCCGAAGCGAAACGCCGTCTCGGCTACGGCATGGACGCGCTCCTCGATCATCTATAGGCGGCCGCCAGCATCGGGGACCCAGCACCCGCTTGGCCGGCCACCACCCGCCCTCGTGCTTTGAGATGGCCCTGCGGGTCACCTCAGCATGAGGGCTGATCTTTTCGCCTAGTCACACCACGGGCTCATCCTTCATCTCTGCTTTGTCGTGGCAACGAGCCCGCTCCGCCTCACCGAGAGGTGCGGAGGCTGCAAGCCGGAGCCTCGAAGGGCGAGGCGGCCATTGAGGCCCGTCAAGAACGCCCCATTGACCAACCGAGACAGCAGGTCTATTGAGTTCTTCCCGTGGTGATTTGGCCGGCCGGCTTGCAGCCACGTTAAACAAGTCGCTAAAGGGCCGCGTGCGGACCGGTAGCGATTCATGTCGCGGCCGGTTTTTTTGTTTTTGGTCGAGTGATAACGATGCCCATCAAGATTCCCGATACGCTGCCCGCGTTCGAAGCGCTCCAGAGCGAGGGCGTGCGGGTGATGACTGAAACGGTGGCGATCCGTCAGGACATCCGCCCCCTTCAGATCGGGCTGCTCAACCTCATGCCGAACAAGATCAAGACCGAGGTGCAGATCGCGCGTCTCGTCGGCGCCTCGCCGCTGCAGGTGGAGTTCTCGCTGGTGCGCGTTGGCGGCCACAAGGCCAAGAACACCTCGGAAGAGCACCTGCTCTCCTTCTACCAGACCTGGGAAGAGGTGAAGCACCGCAAGTTCGACGGCTTCATCATCACCGGCGCCCCGATCGAGCTGCTGGATTATGAGGACGTCACCTATTGGGAGGAGATGCGGCAGATCTTCGACTGGACGACGACCAATGTCCATTCGACGCTGAACGTCTGCTGGGGCGCCATGGCGGCGATCTACCATTTCCACAGGGTGCCGAAATACACGCTGAAGGAAAAGGCCTTCGGCGTCTATCGCCACCAGAACCTGAAGCCGTCCTCGGTCTATCTCAACGGCTTCTCCGACGACTTCGCCGTGCCGGTCTCACGCTGGACGGAAGTGCGCCGTGCCGACATCGAGAAGGTGCCCGACCTGCAGATCCTGATGGAATCGGGCGAGATGGGCGTCTGCCTCGTGCACGAAAAGGCCTGCAACCGGCTCTACATGTTCAATCACGTAGAGTATGATTCCACCTCGCTGGCGGACGAATATTTCCGCGACGTGAATGCGGGCGTGCCGATCAAGATGCCGCACAACTACTTCCCGCACAACGATCCGGAGATCGCGCCGCAGAACCGCTGGCGCAGCCATGCGCATCTGTTCTTCGGCAACTGGATCAACGAGATCTACCAGACCACGCCTTACGATCTGGAAGAGATCGGCCTGGAGAGGACGTAACGCTTGTTCATTCCCTTCTTCCTGAAACTGAAGGAAGCGAAGATCCCGGTGACGCTCCGGGAATTCCTGTCGCTTCTGGAGGGGATGGAGGAAGGGATCGCCGACTACGACGTCGAGGCTTTCTATTATCTGGCCCGCGCGGCACTGGTGAAGGACGAGCGCTTCATCGACCGCTTCGACCGGGTCTTCGCCGATTACTTCCGCGGCGTCGAAGCCATCGGCGGCTCTCCGGAGGCAACGGAACCGGAGGCCATTCCCGAGGAATGGCTGCGCAGGCTCACCGAGAAACATCTGACGGATGAGGAAAAGAAGCTGGTCGAGGCGCTCGGCGGCTTCGAAAAGCTGATGGAGACGCTGCGCCAGCGGCTGGCCGAGCAGAAGGAACGGCATCAGGGCGGCTCGAAATGGATCGGCACAGGGGGCACCTCGCCTTTCGGCGCCTATGGCTATAATCCCGAAGGCGTGCGCATCGGCCAAGAGACGTCCCGGCATCGCAAGGCGGTCAAGGTTTGGGATCGCCGCGATTTCCGCAACCTCGACGACGGCGTCGAGCTCGGCACCCGCAACATCAAGGTGGCGTTGAAACGCCTGCGCCGCTGGGTGCGCGAGGGTGCGGCCGAGGAACTCGACCTCTCCGGCACCATCCGCTCCACCGCCGAACACGGCTATCTCGACGTCCAGACGCGGCCGGAGCGGCGCAACGCCGTCAAGCTTTTGATGTTCTTCGATATCGGTGGCTCGATGGACGATCATATCCGCGTGGTCGAGGAGCTTTTCTCCGCCGCTCGCGCGGAGTTCCGGCATATGGAGTATTTCTACTTCCACAATTGCCTCTATGAAGGCGTGTGGAAGGACAATCGCCGTCGCCGCGTCGACATGACCGCCACGGCCGACCTGATCCGCACCTTCGGTCCCGATTACCGCATCGTCTTCGTCGGCGACGCCTCGATGAGCCCCTACGAGATTACCCATGCCGGCGGTTCGGTGGAGCACTGGAACAAGGAAGCCGGCGACGCCTGGCTCAACCGCATCACCGGCCACTTCCGCAAATGCGTCTGGCTCAACCCCGTGCCGGAGGATTACTGGAGCCACACCACCTCCATCTCCATCATCCGCCGCCTGTTTGCCGAGCGCATGTATCCGCTGACGCTCGGCGGGCTGGAAAAGGCGACGCGGGAATTGTCGCGGTGATCTCTCGATCAGCTCCTGGCTTGGCGATGGTCAGGCAAGTGTGCCGATGCGGCAGCTTCGTGCCTGGCCCCTCACCCTGCATTGCGGGGCGAGGGGATAACAGCGCAAAACAAGCGGTCTCACCACACGAACAGAACCTGCATTGGGCATTGTAAAGCCCCCTCGCCCCGCTTGCGGGGAGAGGGGTGGGGTGAGGGGCCAAGCACAAGGCTTCGATCCGGAAGAGCTGACCTGACCAGCCCCAACAACAGCCCGCGCATCTGCCCGTCGGAGGCACGGGAGCCGAAGCAAGGGTGCATCGGCACAATGGGACAACGCCTAAGCGCCCGCCCTGCGATAGGCCGCGACGACGAGCCAGATTGCCGAAAGCAGGAAGTAGAACGCGCCGAAGCCGGCATAGGGAACGATGTCCAGAATCGTCGGCGCTACCGCGCCAAATGCCAGGCTGATCATGAAACCGCCGGCGAGCGCCGACTGGCCACCGCTCAGGATCATCACCCATTGCGCGCCATGGTGACGCCAGCGCCTGACCGCCGTGGATAGCTGCAGAAGGCCCGAGAAGATCGCCCAAATCCCGAACACCGCCAGAACGGCATGGGAGCTGTTGCTGACTGCCACGAGCACGGCGAGCGCGGTTATCGTGCTGACCACGACATTCAATGCTTGCGACGGGTTGGCCTTCAGACCGCCATTGACCTGGGCGTCAATCAGATTGGCGAGGGCATCCCACGCCGGATAGATGACAAGCAGAAAGGCAACGGCACGAGATTGCCCGCTGAGGAGAACAGCGGCGGCGATCCAGGCAATAGAGACTATGGCACGGGCGAAATAATAGGATCGCAGCCAGCTGGATGAGGTCGAAGATTGGCTTTGCATTGGCGGACTCCACGTTAAAAATCTACCTACTAGTAGGGAGATTAAATTTTTACGTCAACCGGCAGCCCAAACACCTTCTTGTGAGAAGCGAAAGCGTCGCGACAATCTTGACAAAAAGCCTACCAAAAGGTAGGCAGCGACATGAAATCAATGACTTCGACTTCAACGAAAATTCTCGACACCGCGCAGTCCCTCATCGTCGCGGGCGGCTACAACGGCTTCAGCTATGCCGATATCTCGGCCGCGATCGGCATCAGGAAGGCGAGCATCCACCATCACTTTCCAACGAAGGCCGAGCTGGTCGCCCTGCTGGTCGATCGCTACCGGCAGCAGGCCGAAGCGGGTTTGAACTCTCTTCGCGAACAGGTCTCAAGCCCTGCCGAACAGTTGCGGGCCTATCTGAATTTCTGGCAGACATGCATTGGCGATGCCTCGCTGCCCTTCTGCATCTGCGCCATGCTCGCCAGTGAAATGCAGATGCTGCCGGACGAGGTCGCGACACGTGTCCGCGCCCATTTCCACAGTCTTGCGGGATGGCTTGCGTCGGTGCTTGCGGCTGGAGCGGAGCAGGGCCTGTTCCGGTTGGACAAGCAGCCGGAAGAGGAAGCCCAAATGCTGATGGCGTCCGTTCATGGCGCAATGCTCTCCGCCAGGGCTTTCAGCGACCCCGGACTGTTCGGCACGATCGTCACACCCCAGATCGCCAGGCTGCTGGCGCCGGCTCGCTGAAGAGCGGTTAGGCGAAACTATCCGACAGGCCCAGGCGACGCCAATGCACCCGCCTGTCTTACCCATGGCACACTCCTCGCACAGTCTGCGAAGCATGGGGCTTGATCGCCCGTAAACCACCCCTAATTTTCACGTTCGGACCGGTTGCGGATCGCGGCGAATGGGGGCAGGGTCTGGCCTCGCATTTCGATAGGGAGCGGATGAGCTGAGATGACGGACAACAGTTTGCAGCGGGAAGTTTTCGGAACGACGCCAAGCGGCGAAACGGTCTATCGCGTCAAGATCGTCGGCGGCGGGCTGACGGCGCATATCATCAGCTGGGGCGCCGTCATTCAGGACCTGCGGCTGGAGGGCCATGGCCCGGCGCTGCTGCTCGGCTTCGACAATTTCGCCGACTATCCAGCCCATTCCTCCTATTTCGGCGCCACGCCCGGCCGCTGCGCCAACCGCATCGGCGCCGGCCGCTTCGCGCTGGATGGCAAGGACTATCAGCTGGAGCTCAACGAGAAGGGCGTCACGCATCTGCACGGCGGCAAGGACAATATCGCCAAGCGCAACTGGACGATCGTCGAGCACGACACCGACCGCGTGGTGCTGAAGATCGTCGATCCCGACGGCCGCGCCGGCTATCCCGGCAATTGCACGATCCAGGCGACCTATCGGGTGCATGGCAACGGCGAACTCTCCGTCACCTATGAATCGACCAGCGACCAGCCGACACTCGCCAATGTCTGCCAGCATGCCTATTTCAACCTCGATGGCCGCGACGACGCGCTCGGCCACGACATCATGATCGCCGCCGACCACTATACGCCGACGGATGAGCGGCAGGTACCAACCGGCGAAGTGCGCTCGGTCGCGGGCACCGTCTTCGACTTCCGCGAAATGGCACCGATGAAGCGTTTCGACGGCGCCGAACAGGCGCTCTACGATCATAATTTCTGCCTGTCGAGCGAACGCACCGCCAAGCGCTCCGTCGTGCTGGCGCGCAGCATCAATTCCGGCGTGTCGCTGGAAGTGCGCACCACCGAGCCCGGCGTGCAGTTCTATGCCGGCTTCAAGCTCGACGTTCCCGTGCCCGGCCATGACGGCCAAAAGATCGGCCCCTTCGCCGGCTTCTGCCTGGAAACCCAGGTCTGGCCGGATGCCATCAACCATGAAGGCTTCCCCAACGCCGTCCTTCGCCCCGGCGAAGTGCTGCGTCAGGAAACGGATTATATCTTCACCAAGAACTGAGCGCTCATCGCTCCATCCTGACAGGAAACGGCCGGGCGCTCATCACGCCCGGCCGATTCATTTTCAGCCAGCACGTTAGATTCATCTTGCGGAGTGGTTCTAAATAGGTTCTATATAATCACCATGGATAGAACCAGTTTGATCGGCGAATTGAACAGCCGCGGCCTGCGCGACGAGGCCGGGACCGGGCCGCTGTACAAGCGCCTGGCACAGGCACTGGCCGGCCTCATCCAGGAGGGTCTGCTGAAACCGGGCACGGCGCTGCCGGGCGAGCGCGATCTTGCCGAGGCCTTGCAGCTCGGCCGCGTCACGGTGCGCACCGCCTATCGCGACCTGCTTGCCTCGGGCGCCATCGAATCGCGCCATGGCAGCGGCACTTTCGTCTCGCAGCAGGTCGAGCGTATCGAGCAATCGCTCTGGCGTCTCTCCTCCTTCTCCGCCGATATGCGCTCGCGCGGCCGCGAGCCGGCGGCGCGCATCCTCCAGCGCACGGTCAGCCCGCCCGCGCCGGAGGAATCCTTCCTGCTCGGTCTCGGCCTCGAGGAGCCCGTGCTGCGCCTCGACCGCCTGCGTCTCGCCGACGGACAGCCGCTCGCCATCGAGCGCGCCGTCGTGCCCGTCAAGTTCCTCGGCGAGGATGCGGTTTCCGAAGGTTCGCTCTACGATGCGCTGGCCGGCAACGGCTTCAAGCCGGTCCGCGCCCTACAGCGGCTGACGGCGGTGACGCTCGATCCATCCTCGGCCGCGATCCTCAATGTCAAGGCCGGCGCCCCGGCGCTCTTGATCGAACGCATATCGCGCCTGGAAGACCAGCGCGTCGTTGAATATACCCGCTCGCATTATCGCGGCGATGCCTATGATTTCGTTGCTGAATTGAGAATCGGAGAAGACCTATGAGCGAGATCCAGTCCCTGATGCTGACGGAGGCAGGCCAGTCGCCCGACGTGGTCGCCACGCTGCTCGAGAAGGAAAAGCCCGCTTTCGCGGAGATCGCGAAGCTCTTCTCCTCCGCCCGCCCCTCGGTGATCACGACGTCGGCGCGCGGCTCCTCCGACCATGCCGCCACCTTCTTCAAATATCTCTTCGAAATCTCCTGCGGCGTGCCCGTCGCGTCGATCGGCCCCTCGATCGCCTCGGTCTATGGCACACCCCTGCACCTGAAGGGCGGCATCCACTTCACCGTGTCGCAATCGGGCGGCAGTCCCGACATCATCGCGCTGCAGGCCGCCGCCAAGAAGGGCGGCGCCACGACCATCGCCGTCGTCAACGTCACCGACAGCCCCCTCGCCAGGGAGGCCGACATCGTGCTCGGCCTCAATGCCGGCCCGGAAAAGAGCGTCGCCGCCACCAAATCCTTCATCGCCTCCGTCGCGGCACTGACCGGCGTCACAGCGGCGATCTCCGGGGACCAGGCGCTCTCCGCCGGCCTCGCCCGATTGCCGGAAGCGCTGGCCGCGACATCGGGGATCGACGGCAAGGCGGCCGAGGACGTGCTCTTCAATGCCACTTCGCTTTACACCGGCGGCCGTGGCCCCGCCTTCGCCATTGCGCTGGAAGCGGCACTGAAGGCCAAGGAAACCGCCGGCCTGCATGCCGAAGCCTTCTCGCTCGCCGAACTCATGCATGGGCCGATGCGGCTGGTGCAGCCGGGCTTCCCGATCGTCGCCTTCTCGCCCGACGATGCCGCTTTCGCCCACAATGCCCAAGCACTGGAGCGGCTGCAGAAGCTTGGCGCCACCGCCGTCTCCTTCTCCACAGCGGCGCTGCCCGGCATCAATCTGCGCATGCCCACGACCGGCAACGGCCTCATCGACCCGCTGGTATCGCTGCTCTGCTACTATCGCCTCATCGAAGCGGTGACCCGGCGCAAGGGCTTCGATCCGGATAAGCCGGCTAATCTTCTCAAGGTGACGGAGACCATGTGATGAACCATCAGGTCTTTACCGGCGCCCGCATCTTCGACGGCGAGCGATTTCACGAGGACAGTGCGCTTGTGGTCGGCAACGGCCGGGTGCAGGCGATCACCGCCGCCAACGACCTCCCCGACAATGCCGAGGTCATCCACCTCGATGGCGGCGTGCTGTCGCCCGGCTTCATCGACGCGCAGGTGAATGGCGGCGGCGGCCGCATGCTGAACGACGATCCCTCGCCCGAATCCATGTACAGGATCGCCGCGGGTCATCGCCCCTATGGCACAACGGCACTGCTGCCGACGCTGATCACCGACGTCGCGGCAGCCACGACGGCCGCCATCGAGGCGGCGATCGAGGCCGTCAAGGCCGATCGCGGCGTCGCCGGCCTGCATCTCGAAGGTCCGCATCTGGCACCCGCGCGCAAGGGCGCGCATCTGGCCGAACTGATGCGCCCGGTCGAGGACAGCGACGTCAAGACCTTCATCCGCGCCCGCGAGGCCATCGGCACGCTGCTGGTCACGATGGCAGCCGAACAGGTGACGGAGCGGCAGGTGCGGGCGCTCGCCGAAGGCGGCGTCATTGTCAGCATCGGTCATAGCGACTGCACGGCGGATGCGGCGGATGCCCGCTTCGACGCCGGCGCGCGTGGCGTCACCCATCTCTTCAACGCCATGAGCCAGATGGGCCATCGCGCGCCCGGCCTCGTCGGTGCCGCCATCGACCACCCGGCGCCCTGGTGCGGCATCATCGCCGACGGCCACCATGTCGATCCCAAGGCGCTGCGCGTCGCGCTGCGCGCCAAACGCGGCGAGGGCCGGCTGTTCTTCGTCACCGATGCCATGTCGCTCGTCGGCACCGATCTCGACAGCTTCACGCTGAACGGCCGCACCGTCTACCGCAGCAAGGGCGGCTACTGCTCGAAGCTGACCCTGGATGACGGCACGCTGGCCGGCTCCGACGTCGATATGGCCTCGACCATCCGCTACGGCGTCAACATCCTCGAACTGCCGCTGGCGGAAGCCCTGCGCATGGCGACCTCCTATCCAGCCCGCTTCCTGCGGCTCACCGATCGCGGACGCCTGACACCGGGCACCCGCGCCGATCTGGTCCATATCACCGACGGCATCGAAGTCACCAGGACATGGATCTCGGGCAAGCCTTCGGCCTGAGAACCTAGAGCATTTCCGCTTTTCTCCGAATCGCGAAAACGCTCTATCTCTTTGTTGTTACGCAATTCCGGACGGAAAACCGCTAACGCACTTTTCCTGGAATTGCTCTAAGGAAAGGGCGCGGGATGACCGCAATTACGGACAGCTATTTCTCCGCCCTGATCGGCCGGCTGGAAACCCTTCGCGATACGCTCGCCGAGCCGATGGCAAAAGCGGCCGCCGTCATCGCGGCGGCGGCGCGCGCCGACCGGCGCGTCTATGTCTTCGGCACCGGCCACTCGCATATGCTGGCCGAGGAGGTGCACTACCGCGCCGGTGGCCTTGCCTTTACCATTCCGGTTCTGGTCGGTTCCGCCATGCTGCATGAGGGCGCCGTCATCAGCTCGGTCTATGAGCGCACCGAGGGCCTGATCCGGCCGATCTTCGAGCGTTATGGCATGCAGCCCGGCGACGTGCTGATCATCGCCTCCAATTCCGGCGTCAATGCCGCTCCGGTCGAAGCCGCCGATTATGGCCGCGAGATCGGCGCGACCGTCATCGCCATCACCTCGCTTGCCTATTCCGCCGCCATCGCCAACGGCCGCCGCAGGCTCGCCGACATTGCCGACATCGTCCTCGACAACGGCCTGCCGCCCGGCGACGCCATCATCGATCTGCCGGAAAGCCTGCTGAAGGTCGGACCAGCGTCAACGGCGATCGGCGCCTCCCTGCTCAACGCCATCTTCGCCGAAGTCGCCGCCGATCTCTCCAGGGACGGCGACCCGCCCGTCTATCTCAGCGCCAACATGCCGGGCGCCAAGGAAACCAACCAGCGGCTGGTGAAGAAATACCGGCCACGCAATCCGCATCTCTGAACGGCATCAGTGCACGGCGGTATCCGGCACCACGGCCTCCGCCGCCGGAGCCTCCGGCTGCTTGCGCCGCCTGCGCAGCACGACATAGAAGACCGGGGTCAGGAACAGCCCGAACAGCGTCACGCCGAGCATGCCCGAAAAGACCGCCGTGCCGAGCGACTGGCGCATTTCCGCCCCAGGGCCGGTAGCGATCATCAGCGGCACGACGCCGAAGATGAAGGCAAAGGCGGTCATCAGGATCGGCCGCAGGCGCAGATGGCTGGCCTCGATCGCCGCCTCGACGGCGCTATTGCCCTCCAGTTGCGCTTGCCGGGCGAATTCCACGATCAGGATCGCATTCTTCGCCGCCAGGCCGATCAGCACGATCAGGCCGATCTGCGTCAGGATATTGTTGTCCATGCCCCTCAAATGCACCCCGATCAACGCAGCCAGCACCGCCAGCGGCACGATCAGGATGATCGCAAGCGGCAAGGTCCAGCTTTCATACTGGGCGGCAAGCGCCAGGAAGACGAAGATGACCGACAGGGCGAAAATATAGACCGCCGTATTGCCGGTGTTCTTTTCCTGATAGGCAAGCTCGGTCCATTCGAAGGTCGTGCCTGCTGGCAGCAGGTTCTTCGCCAGCCCCTCCATGGTGTCGAGGGCACTGCCGGTGGAAACGCCGGGACCGGGATTGCCCTGTACCGGAACCGAGACATACATGTTGTAGCGCTGGACGAGCGTCGGGCCGGTCGTATCGCGGATATCGACGAGGGTGCCGAGCGGCACCAATGCGCCGGTCGCCGACCGGACCTTCAGCGCCAGAATGTCCTCACGGTCCATGCGATATTGCTGGTCGGCCTGCGCCCGCACCTGATAGACGCGGCCGAAGGCGTTGAAGTCGTTGACATAGGAAGTGCCGAGATTGATCGACAGGGTTTCGAAGATATTCGGGATCGGCACGTTCAGCGCCCGCGCCTTGTCGCGGTCGATCGCCAGGAAATATTGCGGACTATTTGCCGAGAAGGTGGTGAAGACGCCGGTGACGCCCTTGTTCTGCGCCGCCGCCCCCATGAGCTGGTAGGCAAGAGGCAGGATGCGGCGCATGTCGGGATTTTCCCGGTCCATGATCTGCATCTTGAAGCCGCCGGAATTGCCGACGCCACGGATGGAAGGCGGCGGAATGGCGATGATGAAGGCCTCCTGGATGCCCTGCAGGCTGCCGAAGAGCTGGCCGATGATCTGATTGGCGCTTTCGCCGCTCTTCAGACGCTCCTCGAAGGGGGTGAACGGCGTGAAGATGACGCCGGAGTTCGAGGCATTCGTGAAGGTGGCGCCGTTGAAGCCGGCGAAGGCGACGGCGTTTGCCACGCCGGGCGTCTTCTTGATGATGTCGGTCGCTTTCTCGATGACCGCGTTGGTGCGCGCCAGCGACGCGCCGTCAGGCAGTTGCACGACGACGATGGCATAGCCCTGGTCCATGGTCGGAATGAAGCCTTGCGGCACGATCCTGCCCATATACCAGGTCGCGCCGAGCAGGCCGACGAAGACGACCAGGGCCAAGCCCACGGCGACCCAGGTGCTGACGAAGCGGCGAATGATCCAGGAATAGCCGCGACTCATCGCCTCGAAACCGCGATTGAAGCCGTCGCCGAGAGCGCGGCCGAAGCGCGAGAAGATATTGTTGGATTTCTTGTGGTCATGTGGCCGCAGCACGATGGCGGCGATCGCCGGCGACAGCGTCAGCGAATTCAGGCAGGAGATCGCCGTCGCCACCGAGATCGTCACGGCAAACTGCCGGTAGAACTGGCCCGATATGCCGGGAATGAAGGCCGTCGGCAGGAAGACGGCGATCAGCACCAGCGAGATCGCCAGAACGGCGGTGCCGACCTCGTTCATGGTCACATGCGACGCCTCTTTCGGCGTCATGCCGAGGGCGAGATTGCGCTCGACATTCTCGACCACCACGATGGCGTCGTCGACGACGATGCCGATGGCGAGCACCAGGCCGAACAGCGTCAGCATGTTCAACGAGAAGCCGAAGGCCAGCAGGAAGGCGAAGGTGCCGATCAGCGACACCGGGATCGCGACGATCGGGATGATCGCCGTCCGCCAGGATTGCAGGAAGACCAGCACGACGATGGCGACGAGCACCGCCGCCTCGAAGATCGTCTTGTAGACCTCGTTGATCGATTCCGAGATGAACTCCGTCGGATTGTAGATGATGCGATATTCGAGACCCTGCGGGAAATCCTGCGCCAGGCTCCGCATCGTCTTCTGGATATCGGCGGCGGCATCGAGCGCATTGGTGCCGGGCCGGGCGAAGACGCCGAGCGCGACGGCCGGGCTGCCGTTCAGATAGCTGTTGGTGACGTAATCCTGCGCGCCGAGCTCGATACGCGCCACGTCCTGCAGCTGCACCAGCCGGCCATCGCCCGTCGCCTTGACGATGACGTAGCGGAATTGCCGCGCATCGGAAAAGCGTCCCTGCGTCGTCACCGTATACTGGAAGGCATTGGTGCCGGACACCGGCGGCCCGCCGATCGAGCCGCCCGAGACCTGCACGTTCTGGTCCCTGAGCGCCTGGACGATATCGCCGGCGGTCATGCCGTAGGCGGCGAGCTTCTCCGGATCGAGCCAGATGCGCAGCGAATATTGCCGCTCGCCGAAGAGCTGCACATCACCGACACCGTCGAGACGCACGAGCAGGTCGCGGATGCGGGTGCGGGCGTAGTTGGAGATATAGAGCTGGTCGTAGCGATTGTCGGGCGACAGCAGGTGCACGACCATCATCAGGTCAGGCGAGCTCTTGACCGTGGTGATGCCGATGCGGCGCACCTCTTCGGGCAGGCGCGGCTCGGCGATCGAGACGCGGTTCTGCACCAGCACCTGCGCCTTGTCGAGATCGGTGCCGAGCTTGAAGGTGATGGTCAGCGCCATCGAGCCGTCGGCGCTGGAATAGGAGGACATGTAGAGCATGTCCTCGACGCCGTTGACCTCCTGCTCGATCGGCGTCGCCACCGTATCGGCGATGGTCTGGGCGTCGGCGCCGGGATAGGAGGTGCGCACCACGATGGTCGGCGGCGCAATTTCCGGATATTGCGCCACCGGCAACTGGAAATAGGCGATGCCGCCGACGATCAGCAGCACGATGGACAGGACCGAGGCGAAAATCGGCCGGTCGACGAAGAAATGGGAAAACCTCATTGGTCCGTCCCCTGAGCCGCTGCCTGGGCCGGCGCCTCGTCATTCGGCGCTTCCTGCGGCAGTTCGATCAGTTGCGGAGCGATCTTGACGCCCGGCCGGATGCGCATCAGCCCGTTGACGACGATGGTCTCGTCGCCGGTCATGCCCTCGCGGATGACGCGGTAGCCATAAAGCTTCGGCCCGAGCCGGACGGCCTTCGGCGCGACATTGCCGTCGGCGCCGACCGTATAGACGACGCGCTGGCTCTGATCGGAGCCGATGGCTTCGTCGGGAACGAGGACCGCCTTGTAGCTGTTGGAACCTTCGACCTGGATGCGCCCGAAAAGGCCGGGCTGCAGGACGAAATTCGGATTGGGGAAGCGGGCGCGCACGCGCATCGTGCCGGTTTCGTTGTCGACGCGGTTTTCCGAGAAATCGAGCTTGCCCTTGAACGGCTTCTGGCGCGGATCGGCGATCGTCACGGTGACGTTGAGACCGCCGCCGCCCTGTTGCAGGGCGCTGCCGTGCTTGCGCGCCTCGTCGGCATAGGACAGCAGCCGGCGTTCGTCGACATCGAAATAGAAATCGATCGGATCGAGCGAGACGATGGTGGTCAGGACCGTCTGGTCGGCCTGCACGAGATTGCCGACCGAGATCAGCCGCCGGTCGATGCGGCCGCTGAGCGGCGCGGTGATCTTGGTATATTCCATGTCGAGCGTGGCCCGATCGACGGAGGCCTGCGCGCCGCGAACATTGGCCTGCGCCGAGATCAGGTCGCGGCGGCGGTCGTCGAGATTGGACGCGGACAGGCTGCCGGTGCCCGCCAGGGCCTGCGTGCGGGTAAATTGCGCCTCGGCATTCGTCAGCGTCGACTTCGCGACCTCCAGGGACGCCGTGGCTTCGTTCAGCGCGTTGACATACGGCCGCTGGTCGATGACGAAGAGCAGGTCTCCCTGCTTGACCATGGTGCCGTCTTCAAAATGCACTTCCTGCAGATAGCCGCCGATACGGGAACGGACGGAGACCTCGTCGACCGCCTGGAAGCGCCCGATGAACTCATCGCTGTCGATGACATCCCGGACGACAGGCTTGGCAACCGTGACCGGGGCTGCGGGCGGCGCACTCTGCGCCAACACCTGGGATGCGGTAAGAACGGCAATTGCACAGCTGAATAGAGCGACACGCGCCAGCGTCATGAAGGCCCCCCAAGTAAACCGACGGCGGCAGCGCCGTCGCGTCAATTGTTCATTATGTCTGCCTTGCAATCTCTAAGAGGAACCTGTCGCCCATGGCGAAACCCCAGCAGGTTCCTTCGGACTTTCCCATGTATCGACGCGTCGCGCCGACCCGTCGATCATCCGGCCCAGCCGGCCGGTGATTTCGCATAATGTATAAACCCTTTGTCGAATTCGACAACAGGCAATAGCGCGATACGGCTCGCCGCAACTGTTTGTTTTTTCTAATATTGCAGGTCGATCACAGAGTTATGACGGCAATCGCGACCAAAGAGCTGGGGCGGGAAGCGGAGGCCGCGCCGTTGCTCAGCCTTCGAGCTCTTCCCGCAGCATCTCCAGCTCCAGCCATTCCTCTTCCATCCTGGCCAGGCTGTTACGCAGCTTTTCCATCTCGGCCGCGAGGCGGTTGAATGCCGCCGGATCCTTGGTGAAAAGGTTGGGATCGGCCATCTTCTGTTCGCGCACAGCGATTTCTGCTTCGGCCTTGGCCATCTCCTTCGGCAGGTTCTCCAGCGCGAATTTCTGCTTGTAGGAGAGCTTGCCCTTGCCCTTCGAAGGCTCGGCGCCAGAGGCGGCGGTCGCTTCCGAGGCCTTCGGCTTCTCGGCCGCCTTCTCCGCCCGCCTGCGCTCCTCGATCGCGCCCTTGCGCTGGGCAAGCATGTCGGAATAACCGCCGGCATATTCGATCCAGCGGCCGTCCGGGTCTTCCGGATTGGCCGGTGCGATGGTCGAGGTCACGGTGCGGTCGAGGAAATCGCGGTCGTGGCTGACGAGGATGACCGTGCCGGAAAAGCCGGCGACGATCTCCTGCAGCAGATCGAGCGTCTCGATGTCGAGGTCGTTCGTGGGTTCGTCGAGGATCAGCAGGTTGGTCGGCCGCGACAGGATGCGCGCCAGCATCAGCCGGGCGCGCTCGCCGCCGGAGAGATTCTTGATCGGCGTACGCGCCTGTTCCGGCTGGAACAGGAATTCCTTCATGTAGCCGGTCACATGCCGCTGCTCGCCATTCACAAGCAGGTTCTCGCCGCGGCCGTCGGTCAGGTAGTTGGCGAGCGTGTCTTCCGGATTGAGCTCCTCGCGCTTCTGATCGAGGGTGGCGATCTCCAGATTGGTGCCGAGCTTCACCGTGCCGCTATCCGGCGCGAGTTGGCCGGTCAGCATCTTCAGGAGCGTCGTCTTGCCGGCACCGTTCGGACCGACGAGGCCGATGCAATCGCCGCGATGCACGCGGATCGAAAACGGCGCAACGATAATGCGCTCGTCATAGGCCTTGGTGATCTTGTCCGCCTCGATCACCAGCTTGCCGCTTTCCTGCGCGTCGGCGGCAGCGGCCTGCACCGTGCCCAGAGCGCCCTTGTGACCGCGATGGCGCGCACGCATGTCCTGCAGCTCGCCAAGGCGGCGCATATTGCGCTTGCGCCGCGCGGTGACGCCATAGCGCAGCCAATGTTCCTCGCGCTCGATCGCCTTGCCGAGCTTGTGCTGCTCCAGCTCCTCGGCTTCCAGCACCTGATCGCGCCAGGCCTCGAAATGGGCAAAGCCCTTGTCCAGCCGCCGCGAGGTGCCGCGATCGAGCCAGACGGTCGCGGTCGACACCTTTTCCAGGAAGCGGCGGTCGTGCGAGATCAGCACCAGGGCGCTGCGGCTCTTCTGCAGCTCGCCTTCCAGCCATTCGATGGTCGGCAGATCCAGATGGTTCGTCGGCTCGTCGAGCAGCAGAATATCCGGCTCCGGCGCAAGGACGCGGGCCAGAGCCGCGCGGCGGGCTTCGCCGCCCGAGAGGGTCTTCGGGTCTTCCTCGCCGGTGAGACCGAGATGGGACAGCAGGTAGGTGACGCGATAGGGATCGTCGCCCGGTCCAAGCCCTGCTTCGGCATAGGCCGCCACCGTCTTGTAGCCGGCGAAATCCGGCGCCTGTTCGAGATAGCGCACCGTGGAGGAGGGATGACGGAAGACCTCGCCGGATTGCGCCTCGACCATGTCGGCGGCGATCTTCAGCAGCGTCGACTTGCCCGAGCCGTTGCGGCCGACCAGGCAGATCTTGTCGCCCGACTCGACCTGCAGCCCGGCGCCGGCCAGAAGCGGCGCGCCACCGAAGCTCAGGAAGATATCGTCGAGTTTCAGAATGGGAGGGGCCAAGATCAGACTCCACTAAGATCATAGGGGCGGGCAAGGACGATGGCCCTGCCGCTGCCGAGCGAAAGGCGCACGGGGCCTTCCGCCACATTGGAAATGGTGCGCGATGTGCCGAAGGGCAGATGGAAATCGCGCAGCGGATAGCGGGCATTGTGAATGAACAGGCCCGCCAGGTCGCTGAAGCCGAGAACGGAGAATAGCGAGCCCGCAGGCAGCGCCAGCTCCATGTCGCCCGGCAGCAGCGGCACCGCCTCTTCGTCGCCCGAGGTCAACAGCACGTTAAAGCCCTTTTCGGCAAGCTGGATGCCGTAGAGCAGATGCTGGATCGCATGATCCGAGCGCTCTCCGCCCATGGCGCCGGCAAGGATCAGCCGCGTGGCGCCGCGATCGATCGCTTCCGTGACGGCGATCTCGCCGTCGGTCGCCGCCTTGGCGGCGGGATAGGGCTGCTTTGGCACATCGGGAAAGGCGCCGCGCAGGTCCGGCGGCGTCGAATCGAAATCGCCGACCCAGAGCTCGGGCGTCACGCCGAGCGCCACGGCATGGCGCATGCCGCCATCCGCCGCGATGAAACGACTGCCGGCGACCGCGGCACGCAGCCGGTCCGTCAGGCGCAGCTCGCCGCCGAGCAGGATGGTAAAGGTGGTGGATTGGCTCATGTGCCAAGCCCATAGCGCAAAGACATGGTCCTAGGGAAGAGCGGCGTTGGCGAGAACGCGCCTTGCCGGCTCCTCAGTCGCCCGCTTCCTTGATACTCGCCTGGAAAATATTCTCGTAGCCCGTCACATACCGATCGAACAGCAGCGAGAACCGTTCGATCTCCTCAGGCGTCCAATCGGCGAAGATGCCGCCGATGACGGCATATTTCTGCGCCTGGATCTCCGACAGCAACCGCTGCCCGAGCGTGGTGAGCACGACGACGATCCGCCGCGCATCCGCCTGCGACGCCTTGCGGCGCAGGACGCCGCGCGTCACCATGTCGGCAACGATGCGGCTCGCCCGCGACGGGTCGATGCGCAGATTGTCCGCGATCGTCCCGACGGTCACCTCGCCGGTGGCCTCCGCCCGCCTGACGACGTCGAGCACGTCGAGATGCGAAAGCTCGAGGCCTGGGGCAACATGCTGAATGGCGAGCCTGCCGATCATGCGGCGGCCGGTCAGCACGCGCATGCGTGACATCGCCTGGCCGATGCGCAGGAGATTCTCGTCGTCGGGCAACGTCGGGGCTTCGATTTCCCGTGTGTTCGTAACTGATGTCATCATTTCAACATATCAGAGATGGGCCGGAATTAAAACATGCAAACGGCAATCATCTGCTGTTGACAATTATATGCTGATAGCACATATATTGTCCCGGAACATTCCGCTTTCGAATATCCATCCGAAAACGCCATGCTCCGAATTCAGGAACCGGGGCGTTCCCATGCGTTCGGTCGAGCGCGTAGCGTTCCGGGCAAGCTCGGATTTCTCGTTCCATGGATATGCAAACCACGCCCGCGCCACTCGTGGCAGATCACCGCCGCCGGCTTATTCTCTTCTTTTTCCTGATGACGGCCATGTTCATGGCGACGCTCGACAACCAGATCGTATCGACGGCGCTGCCGACCATCGTCGGCGAGTTCGGGCATCTGGAGCGCTTCGGCTGGATCGGCTCGGCCTATCTGCTCGCCTTGTCCGCCTCCATGCCGGTCTACGGCAAGCTCGGCGATCTCTTCGGCCGCAAATATGTGATGATGGCCGCGATCGCCATCTTCACCGTCGGCTCGGCGGTGTGCGGCCTTGCCATCTCGATGAACACGCTGATCGCCGCCCGCGTGCTGCAGGGTTTCGGCGGCGGCGGCATCCTGGTGTCGATCTTCGCCGTCAATGCCGACCTCTTCGAACCGCGCGAGCGTGCCCGCTACCAGAGCTATTCCAGCCTGGTGCTGATGGCGTCGGGCGCCATCGGCCCGGTCCTGGGCGGCACCATGAGCGATCTCTTTGGCTGGCGCTCGATTTTCCTCGTCAACGTGCCGATCGGCTTCATCGTTCTAGCCGGCCTCGCCGTCATGCTCCCCTACCGCAAGCCCGCCCGCAAGCCGAAGATCGACTATGCCGGCGCGCTGCTGCTGGCGATGACCACCACCAGCATCGTGCTCGCCGCCGACGGCACGGAACTTTTCGGCTCACTGCTGTCGCCGCAATGCCTCGGCATCATCGCCTTCGGCGCGCTCTCGGCCCTCGCCTGGGTCTTCGTCGAGCGCCGTGCTCCCGAACCGATCGTGCCGATGACGCTGTTCCGCAATCCGACCTTCGCCCTGCTGCTGATCATTTCCGTCACCAGCGGCGCGGTCGCCATCGGCATGGTCAATTATTTCGCGCTCTTCCTGCAGACTACGACCGGCCTGTCGCCGTCCATGGCCGGCCTGCTCTTCATCCTGTTGACCGGCGGCATCGTCTGCGGTTCGCTTTCCGCCGGCCGGCTGATCTCGGCCAAAGGCCGCTACAAGCCCTTCGCCATCGCCAGCGCCGCCTGCAGCACCGTCGCCTTCAGCACGCTCGCCTTTGTCCATGCCGGCACGCCCATCGCCGTCATCGGCGCGCTGATGCTGCTGCACGGCATCGGCATCGGCTTGGCGCAGCAGGTGCCGGTCATCGGCGTGCAGAATGCCGCCGCCAGCCGTGACGTCGGCGCGGCCACCGGCGCCGTGACGCTGTCGCGCATGGGCGGCGCCTCGATCGCCATCTCCATCTACGGCGCCATCATCGCCGCCAAGCTCGGCGGCCCCGGCCTTTCCATCGCCGGCGTTCCCGACGTCAAGGAGCTGACGCCGAAGATGATGGCCGCCCTGCCGGACGCCACGCGCGAAGCCGTCGCCAACGCCTATGCCGGCGCCTTCAGCCCGCTATTCCTGACCGCCGCCGCCTTCTGCTGCGCCGGCCTCTTCACGGCGATCTCGCTGAAGAACGTCCAGCTCCCCAGCGCGACGAAGAAGCGCGAGAGCACTGCCGCCGCCGAAGCTGCCGAATAGGCCACGCATCGCTGCAATCGAGAGGGAATCATTCCCCCTCGTCACCCCCCTTGTCATCCCTTCGTCACAGGGCTAAATCTGCCAGCGCTCTAACGGGGTGCCTTATGTCTTTCAAAGACATCTGGCTGAGAGGCCTTCACCAGCCAACCCGCGGAACCTGATCCGGCTAACACCGGCGGAGGGATTAGACGCGTGACGAAATCATGGCGCCCTTTCCCCTTCAAGACGAAACCCAAGAGGAGGCGCTGCCATGCCCAACCGATCGCTGCTGTCCTTGTTCACCGGCCTGGCCCTTGCCGCCGGCACCACGCTTTTTTCCGCCCATGCCGAAGCGGCCGACAAGACGCTCACCATCTACACCTATGAGAGCTTCACTGCCGAATGGGGTCCCGGCCCCAAGGTCAAGGCCGCTTTCGAGAAGACCTGCGGCTGCACCGTCAACTACGTCAGCGTCACCGACGGCGTGGCGCTGCTGTCCCGGCTGAAGCTGGAGGGCACGGGCACCAAGGCCGATATCGTTCTCGGCCTCGACACCAACCTTGTCGACGAGGCCAAGGATACCGGCCTGTTCGAGGCAAGCGGCATCGACACCTCCGGTCTCAAGGTTCCCGGCAATTTCAAGGATGACGTCTTCGTGCCCTATGACTACGGCCATTTCGCCGTCGTCTACGACACCCAGGCGATCAAGACCCCGCCAAAGAGCCTGAAGGAACTGGTCGAGGGCGATCCCCAGCAGAAGATCGTCATCGAGGACCCGCGCACCTCGACGCCGGGCCTCGGCCTGCTGCTCTGGGTCAAGTCGGTCTATGGCGACAAGGCGGGCGACGCCTGGACCAAGCTCAAGGGCCGCATCCTCACCGTGACGCCCGGCTGGTCGGAAGCCTATGACCTCTTCACCAAGGGCGAGGCGCCGATGGTGCTCTCCTATACGACGTCGCCGGCCTACCACATGATCGCCGACAAGACCGACCGCTACCAGGCCGCCGCCTTCTCCGAAGGCCATTATATCCAGATCGAAGTGGCCGGCCTGATCAAATCGTCACCGAACAAGGATCTCGCCCGCGACTTCCTGAAATTCATGATCTCGCCCGGCTTCCAGGACACGATCCCGACCAACAACTGGATGATGCCGGTCTCGGCCACCTCCGAGCCGCTGCCGGATGCCTTCGGCAAGCTGGTCGTCCCGTCCAAGACCTTCCTGATGAGCCCCGATGTGGTCGAGAAGAACCGCAAGGCCTGGATCGACGAATGGCTGACGGCCACCAGCGCGAACTGATAGCGGGATGATACCGACCGCATCCGAGAGAAGGCATGCCATTGCCGGCGGGGCGTTCAGCCTCGCCGGCATTGCGCTTTTCATCGGCCTCGCCGTCATCACCCTGCTGGCCGCCGGCATCGAATCCTCCGGCGGCAATCCGCTGACCGATCCCTATCTTATTCGGGTGCTGCGCTTCACCCTGCTGCAAGCGACGCTCTCCACCCTGCTGTCCGTGGCGCTGGCCATCCCCGTCGCCCGCGCCCTGGCGCGCCAGCCGCATTTTCCCGGCCGGCTCTGGCTGATCCGCCTGATGGCCGTCCCCATGGGCCTGCCGGTGCTGATCGGCGCACTCGGCCTGCTCGGCATCTGGGGACGTCAGGGCATCCTCAATCAGGCGCTGGCCGGGCTCGGCCTGTCGCAGCCGGTCAGCATCTACGGGCTGACCGGCATCCTGCTCGCCCATGTCTTCTTCAACCTGCCGCTCGCCGCCCGCCTGATGCTGGCGGGACTGGAGCGGGTGCCGGCGGAATATTGGCTGATGGCGGGCGGCCTCGGCATGCGCCCCGGCTCGGTCTTCCGCTTCATCGAGTGGCCGCTGCTGCGCGGCCTCATTCCCGGCATCGCCGGGCTGATCTTCATGCTCTGCGCCACCAGCTTCACGCTGGTGCTGATCCTCGGCGGCGGCCCGGCCGCCACCACGATCGAGGTGGCGATCTACCAGGCGCTGCGCTTCGATTTCGATCCCGGCCGGGCCGTCGTCCTGTCATTGCTGCAGATCGTCATCACCGCCGCGGTCCTCGCCTTGATGGCGATGCTTCCGGCGCCGGACGATCACGGGCTGACCAGCGGCCGCGCCGTCAGGCGTATCGACGGCGCCTTGGCCACCGCCCGATGGGCGGACGCCGCGCTGCTGCTGGCCGCCGCCCTGTTCATCGGCTTGCCGCTGGCCTCCGTCGTCGTCACCGGCCTGGAAGCCGACCTCGCCAAGCTCGTCGTCCAGCCGATCTTCCTGCAGGCGACCTTGACCAGCCTTGCCATTGCCCTTGCCGCCGGTCTCCTCGCGGTTCTCGCCTCCTTCGCCATCGTCCGCGCCCGCTCCGTCATCGCGGCCGAGCGCCGAAGCACGACGGGCCTGCGCAGTCTGGCGATCGGCTTGAGCGGCACCTCCTCCTTGGTGCTGCTGGTACCGCCGATCGTATTGGCGACCGGATGGTTCCTGGCGCTCAGGCCGCTCGGTGATCCCGCCCGCGTCGCCGCCCTCCTGATCGTCGCCATCAATGCGCTGATGGCGCTTCCCTTCGTCATCCGCGTCGTCGAGCCGGCCTATGCCGTCCATGTCAGCCGTACAGGTCGCCTGGCGGCAAGCCTCGGGCTCACCGGCCTTGCCCGGCTGCGGCTGGTCGACTGGCCCGGCCTGCGCAAGCCCTTCTTCACGGCGCTCTCCTTCGCCATGGCGCTGTCGCTCGGCGACCTCGGCGCCGTCGCCCTCTTCGGCTCCGACAGCCTGATGACCCTGCCCTGGCTGCTCTACAGCAAGCTCGGCAGCTACCGCACCAACGATGCCGACGGGCTTGCTTTCATCCTCGGGCTGATATGTCTTCTCCTGACCATTGCCGGCACGGCCGGTCAGGGGCTGCGCGACAAGGAAAGCGGACGGAATGACTGACGGACGGGAGATTGCGGCAGGGGGCATCGCGATGCGCGGCGTCGAATTGCGCCTCGGCACGCATGATTTCCGCTTCGACTGCGCTCTGCCGCCGGGCAGGATCATCGCCGTCACCGGCCCATCCGGATCGGGCAAATCGACCTTCCTCAACCTGCTCGCCGGCTTCGAGACACCGGACCGCGGCCACATTCGGCTCGCCGGGCAGGACGTCACGGGCCTGCATCCCTCCGAGCGGCCGGTCTCGCTGGTCTTCCAGGACAACAACCTCTTCGCCCATCTCGATCTCTTCACCAATATCGGTCTCGGCATCCATCCGTCGCTGAAACTGTCGGCGGGTGACCGCGAGAGGATTTCGCAGGCCCTGGCGCGTGTCGGCCTCGCCGGCTACGAAAAGCGCTTACCCGGCACGTTGTCCGGCGGCGAGCGGCAGCGCACCGCCTTCGCCCGGGCGCTGGTGCGCGACAAGCCGATCCTGCTGCTCGACGAGCCCTTCGCCGCGCTCGATCCCGGTCTGCGCGCCGGCATGGCCGAACTCTTGACGGCGCTCCATCGCGAGACCGGCAATACCGTGCTGCTGGTGTCGCACGATCCGGCGGAAGTCCGGCGCCTTGCCGATCATGCTGTTTTCATCGAGAGCGGTGCGATCCGGCTTTCGGCGCCGATCAAGGACTTCCTGACGCAAGGCGGCATCCCGGCGCTGACCACATTTTTGCAACATTAAGTGCAATGCAGCATTCGGGCGGCGATTTTGCCTTAATTTCGTCTCGGCATCCGGTTGAAAGTCCTGGTAAATGCTTGCCAAAATACAACGCAGTCACAATTAAGCGGAGTCTCGCTATGCAACGGCTGCCGAAATCGGCTACAGCAAAAGCTTGGATCATCCGGTTGAACTCAGGTCTGATCGCGATGGATGCAATCTTATACGACACGCGGCCATGATCGGCCGGGTCATGATCAGGCAAGTTTGGCGCCCAGCCGGTATGGCAGCGAAATGAGTGGGATACAGGCACTGAAGCAAAGCAAGCACGCAGAACGAAGGATCAGCGCGATCACCGCCGCCCATGCGCGCCGCTTCGCCGTCGTCCTTCTGGCCGCGACGGTGCTCAACAGCTGCCAGTCGGTGATGGACCAGTCCTATCAGCCGAACGTCTCGCCCTCGGCCAATCCGCAGATCGTTTCCGAGGTACAGAAGAACGACCCGCGCGCGCAGATGGGCGCCCGCGAGCATCCTCGTATTCTCGCGAGCTATGGCGGCGAGTACAAGGACGCCAAGACCGAGCGCCTCGTCGCCCGCATCGCCGGCGCGCTGACCAGCGTCTCGGAAAATCCGCAGCAGTCCTACCGCATCACCATCCTCAATTCGCCATCGATCAACGCGTTTGCGCTGCCCGGCGGCTATCTCTACGTCACGCGCGGCCTGTTGGCGCTCGCCAACGACGCCTCGGAGGTCGCCGCCGTGCTGTCGCACGAAATGGCGCATGTCACCGCCAATCACGGCATCGAGCGCCAGAAGCGCGAGGAGGCCGAGGTCATCGCCAGCCGCGTCGTCGCGGAAGTCTTGTCGAGCGATCTGGCCGGCAAGCAGGCGCTCGCCCGCGGCAAGCTGCGGCTGGCCGCCTTCTCGCGCCAGCAGGAGCTGCAGGCCGACGAGATCGGCATCCGCACGCTCGGCCAGGCCGGCTACGACCCCTATGCCGCCGCCCGCTTCCTCAATGCCATGGAAGACTACAGCCGCTTCATGACGGCCAATTCCGACGCCGACCAGAGCCTGGACTTCCTGTCGAGCCACCCGAGCACGCCGCAGCGCATCGACCTTGCCAAAAGCCACGCGCGCGAATTCGGCGAGGAAGGCAAGGTCGGCGACACCGGGCGCGACTATTATCTAAACGGGATCGACGGCCTGCTTTACGGCGACAGCCCGGAAGAGGGCTATGTGCGCGGCCAGACCTTCCTGCATGGCGGTCTCGGCATCCGTTTCGACGTGCCGCCCGACTTCCGCATCGACAACAAGGTCGAGGCTGTGATGGCGACCGGCCCCGGCGATATTGCCATCCGCTTCGACGGCGTCGCCGACAGCCAGAACCAGAATCTCACGAATTATATTTCCAGCGGCTGGGTTACCGGCCTCGATCCCAATTCGATCAGGCCGATCACGGTCAACGGCATGGAGGCGGCAACCGCGCGCGCTTCGGCCGACCGCTGGGATTTCGATGTCACCGTCGTGCGCGACCGCTCGCAGATCTTCCGCTTCCTGACGGCGGTGCCGAAAGGCAATGTCACGCAGCTGGAGCAGACCGCCAATGTGCTGCGGTCGAGCTTCCGGCACATGACACCGGAAGAGGCCTCGTCGCTGAAGCCGCTGCGCGTCCGGGTCGTCACCGTCAAGGCGGGCGACACCATCACCACGCTCGCCGCACGCATGATGGGCACCGACCGCAAGCTCGATCTGTTCAAGCTGATCAACGCATTGCCGACCGGCGCCTCGATCGCACCGGGTGACAGGGTCAAGATTATCTCGGAATAGCAATATACCCGGCTTCGCCCCTACGGGGAGAAGGTGCGCGGTGTGCACGGCTGACTGGCATCGCCGCAGCGCTGCCCTTCGCCCGCGCCAAAGACGTTGGGAAACGAACGCTCCTCGTCCCCTTATCCGCCCCCGGCCCCTTCTCCCCGAGGGGAGAACGATGTGTCACGCATAGCTCGCCATGCGCGGATCGGCGTCGACCAGCGCGCTGCGCAGCTTTTCCATGGCGCGGCTCTCGATCTGGCGCACGCGTTCCTTGGAAATTCCGAGATCGGCGCCCAGCTCCTCCAGCGTCGCGCCGTCCTCGACCAGCCTGCGAGCACGGATGATCTTCATCTCGCGCTCGTTCAGATGCTTCAGCGCGGAGGCCAGCCAGATGCGGCGGCGCTCGCCGTCGATCATGTTGGAAACCTGCTCGTCCGGCAAAGGCTCGTCGCTGATCAGGAAGTCCATCCGTTCCGCACTTTCGGCGTCGCCGGAGATCGACGGCGCTTGCAGCGAGGCATCATTGCTGGAAAGACGCGCATCCATGGTCTGCACGTCGGCGAGGCTGACTCCGAGGGCGACGGCGATTTCCTCATGGATGGACTGGACGGTGACGCCGGTATTGCCCCTGGCGAGCTTGGCGCGCAGCCGGCGGAGATTGAAGAACAGCGCCTTTTGCGCCGAACTCGTGCCGCCGCGCACGATCGACCAGTTGCGCAGGATATAATCCTGGATCGAGGCGCGGATCCACCAGCTTGCATAGGTCGAAAAACGCACTTCCCGTTCCGGTTCGAACCTTGCCGCCGCTTCGAGGAGCCCTACATAGCCTTCTTGTACCAGGTCGCTCATCGGCAGGCCGAAATTGCGGAATTTCCCCGCCATGGAAATGACGAGCCGCATATGGGCGGTGGCGATCTGATTGCGGGCACTACGGTCGTCGTGATCCTTCCAGCGGATGGCGAGATCGTGCTCTTCGTCGCGGGCGAGATAAGGAGCGGCCATTGCGATCTTTATCATGCGCCGATCTGCGGACATATTCATATGTATCTCCCTAAAATTCGGCCCAATGATCGTTTCCGTGCCGCGGTCGATGAAAAAGGCAGCAAACATCATCTCCGAACATTGCTGCGCGGATGAAAATCTATGAATGGAATGCAATTGGAGACCGATGCCCGGAAAATCCGGACGGTCGGTTACGGGTCTAGCTCGATTTCGCTGAAATAACCTGGCGAGCGAAGTGGCTTCAGATCGCCGGGAAATTTCCAATCAGAATGCATGGGCCGGTCCTCGTGACGTCAATGGAAACGACCGATTGAGAAGACTCGCATCACGCGAAAACCCACAATCCGCCGCAAAACTCGAGGCATAAACGCAGCAGGCGGCAAAAGGTTCCAAAGAAAAAACCCGGCACGAGGGCCGGGTTTTTTGGATAGGATATTTTGGCTTCGGCTTATGCGGCTTCGTCCTGGGAATCGTCTTCCTCGACAACCTTGCCACGCTTCGGGCCCTTGTTCAGATTGGCCTCGACGAGACGAACGGCCTCGGTCTCGGACATCTTGTTGACGGCGGCGATCTCGCGCGCCATGCGATCGAGCGCAGCTTCGTAGAGCTGACGTTCGGAATAGGACTGCTCCGGCTGATTTTCGGCGCGATACAGATCGCGAACCACCTCGGCAATGGAGATCAGATCGCCGGAATTGATCTTGGCATCATATTCCTGGGCACGGCGCGACCACATGGTACGCTTCACGCGGGCCTTGCCCTGGACGACCTTCAGAGCACGATCGACGAAATCCGTCTCGGAAAGCTTACGCATGCCAATGCTCATGGCCTTGGCCACGGGCACCTTCAGACGCATCTTGTCTTTTTCGAAGTCGATCACAAAAAGCTCAAGCTTCATGCCTGCGACTTCCTGCTCTTCAATTGCGGTGATCGTACCAACGCCGTGAGCGGGATATACGATCGATTCACCATTCTTGAAGCCATGGCGTGCTGCTGAAGGTTTTTTCTGCTGGGTCGTCATTCTTTTCAAAAACTCCCTGTTACGCACCCGGCAAGGACCGGGGCCGGGTCAGTCAGGCCCGGATGAGACGGAAGCACCGTCGGGTGACTTCATCCTGGTCCAGCCAGACGCATGCAAAAAGAAATCCGTTCATCGCGATCCCAGACCCGACAACTCAAATCGTTGATATGTCAAGGAAACCGCGTACGGATTGGTTATTTGCTTTCGTGATGGTTTGGGGCACGCGAAGTGCCGCAGGTGGATCAGTGTGAGGAAGCTATCACAAAAATCTGAGGAAATCAATAATTTGCTTTACACGCGCCACATTGGCGACGTTGACCGCGCTTGTCGGCCAACGGCAATGATTCGTCTCGATGTCCTACCGACTACACCTTAATCGCCGGTCTGTCACGGCCTTCGATCAGTCGCCGGAGCCGGGATTGGCCGAGAAATACTTCTCGAACTTGCCCTCTTCGCCGTCCATTTCCTTGGCTTCCGGCAAGGCATCGCGCTTCACCGTGATGTTTGGCCAGATCGCCGCATATTCGGCGTTGATCTTCAGCCATTTGTCGAGGCCCGGCTCGGTATCCGGCTTGATCGCCTCGGCGGGACATTCCGGCTCGCAGACGCCACAGTCGATGCACTCGTCCGGATGGATGACCAGGAAATTCTCGCCCTCGTAGAAGCAGTCGACGGGGCAGACTTCCACGCAGTCGGTATATTTGCAGCGAACGCAATTATCGGTCACGACATATGTCATGAAGCACTCCAGGAATGGCTCTAGTTTTCCGTGGGCGCGCAACCTGGAACGTCGCGCCTTTCCCTCGGAAGCCGGAGCGGACAGGCCGATGCGCGGAGCGCAAGCATGCCGCCCGGCTTGTTACCAGCGGGTTGACCGTCAGGTATCGACTTTATCCGCCAATTTCAAGGAGAAACAATCCGGAAAAACCCGGTGGGCGGACAGAGTTTTCTAATCGTCGTCGGATGTCAGCCGATCGATGGCGCGCCGATCGCGTTTGGTCGGCCGGCCGCTGCCCGGCGCACGCAGCGCCTGCTCGAAGGGCGTGAGACGTTTTGTCTCATCCGCCGGCGGCGTCAGATCCTCGTAAAGCAGCTTCGCTTCCTCGAAGGGACCCCGACGCTCGCCTGGCTGACGCACGATCAGGACGATATCGCGCCGCTCCAGCGAAAGCTCGATCCGGTCGCCCACTTTGACGCCATGGCTCGGCTGAACCACCCGCTCGCCGTTCACCCGCACGCTGCCGTTCTGCACATAGACCTGCGCCAGCGAGCGCGATTTTACCATGCGGGCAAAGAACAGCCATTTGTCGATGCGCTGGCGCGAACCGGAAAATGGCTGCCTTGTGTCCGTCATGGCTTATTTCTTCATCTGCTCCTTGAGGGCAGCGAGCTTGGCGAAAGGTGAATCCGGATCGATCGGCTTCTCCTTGCGCGGCGGCTTGGCTTCGAAGCGCAGCGGCTGCGACGAACCGCGATTGTTGCGGTCGTTGCGATCATTGCGCTCCTTCCGCTCGCCGCGATCCTGACGGTCGTTGCGGTCGGAACGATTGCCCTGGTGCTGCGGACGGCCACCATCGCGATTGCCCCGCGGACCCTTGTTGTCGCCGCGGGCTTCGCGCCCTTCGCGATTGTCCCGGCCGTCGCGCTTGCCTTCGCCGCTTGCCTGCGCCTGCTCACCGCCGCGGCGGTTGCCCTGATAGCCGCGTCCCTCGCCCTGGCCCTGCTGGCCGCGACGATCGCCATGGCCACGGCCGCCCTGGCGCTGCTGGTTGTCGCCGCGCCCGCCAAGGCGCCACAACAGAACCGGCTTCGGCTCGACCGGCTCGGCGGCGGCCTCCGCGTCGGCGGCAGCGGCCGCTGTTTCCTCAACAGCCGCAACTGGCTCAACCGGTGCTTCCGCAGCCGGAGCCGCGTCCTGTGCAGCGGCGGTATTTTCCGTAGCCGGCTCATCGCCCGCGCCATCGGCATCGTCATGATCGGCCTTCTCGACCGATGCTTCGGCAGCCTGCGGCGCCGGAGCCGAGGACGCATCCTGCTGCGCGAGGAAGGCTGCCGCCTCCTCCGCCTTCACGGCATCGGCACGATAGCCGAGACCCTTGAGGATCTCTTCCATGTCTTCCAGCGTCGCGCCGAGGATGGAGAGCATCGCCGTCGTCGTGGTGAAGCGGCGGCCGTCATAGGCGCCTTCCGGACGCGAGGCCTGGCCGGGCTTCCACTGCAGCAGCGGACGGATGATGTCCGCCAGACGCTCGAGGATGTCGATGCGCACCGCGCGCTTGCCGAGGAAACGGAAGCCGGCGAGCTTGTAGAAGGTGCGCTCGAAGCTCGGATCGGTGACAACGGAGGTGCGGCCGGCGGCCAGCACCGGAATCAGGTCGCCATAGCCCGGCTTGTCGAGTCCGTCGTTTTTCAATGCCCAGAGCAGGGTGATGAGCTCGGCCGGAGCCGGCTTCAGGAGAGCCGGCACGAAGATATGATAGGCGCCGAAGCGGACGCCGTAGCGGCGCATCGAGGCGCGCGCATCCTGATCCAGCGACTTCACCTCCTCGGTGACGTCGCGGCGGAAGAGGACGCCGAGATTTTCGACGAGCTGGAAGGCCAGCCCCTTGGCGAGACCCTGCAGATCCTCGGCGCGCTGGAGGTCGTCGAGCGGCTTCAGGATGGTGCTGACATGATGATTCACGAAGCGCTCGATGCGTGCGGCGACATGATCGCGCGCATTGCCCGTCAGCTGCTCGTCGGCGAGCAGGATGACGCGCGGCCGCATGATATGATCGCTGCCCGACAGGCGCGCCACGGGATCGCCGAGCCAACGGACGAGGCCATCGGCGCTGATCGCCAGATCGCTGTTGCCGGCCGCATGGATGCGGGCGGCGCGCGCCTCGAACTCCAGCGCCAGCGCCTTCTGCGAGGCGGTCTGGACAGCCTTGGCGTCCGGCCCCTCGGTTCCCGCGATTGGCGTGAACCGGAATCCGGTCAACTGCCCCACATGATGCCCCTCGACGAAGACATCCCCATTCACACTGATTTCAGCTTCCAGCATCGCATTCTCTCTCAGGCGCTTCATGAGCACAGATGTCCTGCGATCAACAAAGCGTTTCGTCAACCTCTCATGTAACGCATCGGACAATCGATCTTCGATTTCCCGCGTCTTTTCTTGCCAGTGTGTCGGATCGGCAAGCCAACCTGGCCGGTTCGACACATAGGTCCAAGTCCTTATCTGCGCGATTCGCGCCGAAAGCGTGTCGATCTCGCCATCCGTGCGATCGGCGCGGTGCACCTGCTCGGCAAGGAAGTCCTCTTTCACCGTGCCATAGCGCACGAGGTCGGAAAAGAGGGTAGCGATAAGATCGGCATGCTGGGCAGGCGTAATGCGCCGATAGTCCGGAAGCGCACAGGCTTCCCATAATTTTTCCACGCGCGCCGGATTGCTGGCGAGATCGGCGATCTCAAGGTCCCGCGACAGATATTCCAGCGCCTGCTGGTCGACCGCCGGCAGCGCCCGCGTCAGCCCCTGAACGCGCGGCGCGCTTTCAAGGCTGGCGCGCAACGCGGCGATCGAGGAGAAATCGAATTCCTTGGTGCGCCATTGCAGCACCTTGACCGTATCGAACTCGTGACCCTCGATCCGCCGCACCAGCTCGTCATCGAAGGGATCGACCTGGCCGGTGACGCCGAAGGTGCCGTCCTTGAGGTGACGACCGGCGCGGCCGGCGATCTGGCCGAGCTCGGCCGGATTGAGATTGCGGAACTGGTAGCCGTCGAACTTGCGGTCCTGGGCAAAAGCGACATGATCGACATCGAGGTTGAGGCCCATGCCGATCGCATCGGTCGCCACCAGATATTCGACGTCGCCGGCCTGATAGAGCGCCACCTGGGCGTTGCGGGTGCGCGGGCTGAGCGCGCCGAGCACGACCGCCGCGCCGCCGCGCTGACGGCGGATGAGTTCGGCGATGGCATAGACCTCGTCAGCCGAGAAGGCGACGATCGCGGTGCGCTGCGGCAGGCGGGTGATCTTCTTTTGCCCGGCATAGAAGAGATGCGACAGGCGCGGCCGCTCGACGACGGTGATCCCCGGCAGCAGCTGCTCGAGGATCGGCCGCATCGTGCCGGCGCCGAGCAGCAGCGTCTCGTCGCGGCCGCGCAGATGCAGGATGCGGTCGGTGAAGATATGGCCGCGCTCCAGATCGCCGGCGAGCTGCACCTCGTCGATGGCGACGAAGGAGGCGCGCGTGTCGCGCGGCATGGCTTCGACGGTACAGACCGAATAGCGCGCATTGGGCGGCGAGATCTTCTCCTCGCCGGTAACCAGCGCGACGTTCTGGGCACCGACCTTCTCGACGACACGACTATAGACCTCACGCGCCAACAGCCGCAGCGGCAGGCCGATCACGCCATTGCCGTGCGCCACCATGCGCTCGATGGCATAATGGGTTTTGCCGGTATTGGTCGGTCCGAGCACCGCGGTCACACCGCGTCCACTCAGGATCATTGGCTGCGAGGTTTGAGTCATAGGTCCATGCATGCGCGAGAAACCACTGTCTTGCGATCAGCAAGCTCCCCAGGGAAGAGAAGAACAGATGACGACCATATGTGACAAAGGCAAGACCTGAATCAAAAAACAACCGCCGCAACATTCGATTTCATAATTGGCGACCTCAACCATAAGCTACATCGCGGCCACAGCCAGAACGAGTCCCGACGAGTCCGGAACAGCTTGAGAACGAATCGGCGACGAATCGCTGACTCCTCATCGTTCTCTTTCCGTTCACCACCATATATGGATATCCACGTATCGATTCCCACCAGATACTGAATCATATCGGGACTCGCGTTTTTCGAAGAAACAGAGTCAAGCAATGATCCGCTCAAAGCTGGAAGGCAAATCGAAGATCATGGTTAACCAATTGTAAAGTCCTATAATTTTCCGAGGAATCCGGCTTAGCATACTGTCTTGTTAAGATTCGGGTCAAAGCCCGAACGAATCGGCGACGAATCGCTGACTGCGATAAATTCCCCGTTTGTTCTCCACAAGATCTAGCGTCTCAGCGATCAAAACACACAGGACTCTGCATGGTAGAGGCGCCGATTCCGACCGAATCGGTGATTGCAATTAACCTTTAAGCGAAATGGAGCAATTCGACTCGAAAATCTATCGTAAAAGTTGAACACATTAACACATCGATCAAAGCCGGAACGAATCGGCGACGAATCGCTGATTCCATCGGGTATCGCATTTGTTCACGGCTAGATGTAGCGTACCGACCGCAAGCCCCCTCCAGATCGAGATCGGGATGCAATGCCGGCTTGGCTGGCGACACGTCCGATCTTAACGCTTTGCCGCGAGGAAGCACTACTTTTCGGCGATCGAGCACGACGCCATGCCCGCGCGGAAGCTCACCCCCTGTTGCCATCGATAGCGCCGCAGCGTTAACCAAAGGCCAAATGCGGAACGAACAGCTGACGAATCACGGACATCGGAATTTTCCCGTTTCGTTCACTACAACATATTGTATTTAAATAGATTTTTAACCATAAGAGTGAGCTGTTCGGACCTGATTCCGGCCACGTCGCGAGCTCGTTCGTTAACGTTTTAGCGACCCGTGCCGACCTGCTTTGCCGGCCTCTGTTATTTCTGAGCCGGAACAATTTCCGCCGGCGCGAGTTTCTGTCTCTAGCGAAAGCCGATACGCCATCCGCTTGGTAGGAGCGAAACGATAGGGCGCATCGGTCGGAGCAGCGTTGCACGGGCGCAATCCCACGCGGGCGCATGCTCCAGACGCTGGACGCGGAGGAAACAAGCCATGCTTGGCACGATATTGCTCGTCATCCTGATTCTGCTGCTGATCGGCGCACTCCCCAGCTGGGGATACAGCCGAGCCTGGGGATATGGTCCATCTGGCGGTCTTGGCCTCGTTCTTGTCATTGTTCTCATTCTACTGCTGATGGGCCGGATCTGATCCGGCTGACAATATTGAAAACCTCGCTACATCAGGGAGCAAATACCATGAAGAAAGTCATCGTCGCGATTGCGCTGGTCGGGGCACTTGCCTCGTGCACCGCAACGGAAAAAGGGACGGCCATCGGCGCGGGAACCGGCGCGCTGATTGGCGGCGTCGCCACCAATAGCTGGGGCGGTGCCGCGGTCGGCGCTGTTGCGGGCGGTGTTGTCGGCAATCTTATCGGCCGCTCTCACGAGCGCCGCGGCTATTGCATCTATCGCGACCGCTACGGCAATCGCTACGAGGCTCGTTGCCGCTAAAACATGTCGCGCAAAAGCGTGCAGCGGTTTTGCGACCACGACATGCGCAACATCAAAGACCTAAAGCGCAAGACGCGAATCTGAAAGATCGCGATGCACTTTGGGACATGACCGGCGGAAGCCGGCTATGCGCGGCCGGTCGTTGATGTATCATTGGCGACCGGTCGATACCGTAGCGGCAGCATATCGAGGAGATGCCGCGACGAGACGTTTACCTCGCGCCAGCGCGGGGAATACGGTCAATGATAGGAGGAGGAAACGGCATCATGGTCTTGATCATCGCAAGCATCGCAGCGCTCGCCCTCGTCGGCACGAGTTTCATCGTGCTCGTTTACGCCTCGCGGGTCCGCGATCGGGAAATGCGCCGCATGGTCTTCAAGCCCGTCGTCCTCGAATTCAAGCCGAGACAGCAGCATTCCACGAATTCTCGCGGACGGTGATCGCCGGGCGCTCCCGGCGATCACCGTCCGCATTGCTTTGCGCAATCAGGCGAAGAACTGTCCGCCATTGGCACTGATCGTCGATCCCGTGATGAAGCCGGCATCGTCGGCGGCAAGGAAGACGACGGCGCGGGCGATCTCTTCCGGCTCGCCCAGGCGTCCGACCGGGATCTGCGGGATGATGCGCTCGTTCAGCACCTTTTCCGGCACTGCAAGCACCATTTCCGTGCCGATATAGCCGGGGCAAATCGCATTGACTGTGATGTTCTTGGCGGCGCCCTCCTGGGCAAGCGCCTTGGTGAAACCGAGATCGCCGGCCTTGGCGGCGGAGTAGTTCGCCTGGCCCATCTGTCCCTTCTGGCCGTTGATCGAGGAAATATTGATGACGCGGCCGAAGCTGCGGTCGCGCATGCCCTGCCAGACGTGATGCGTCATGTTGAACAGGCCGGTGAGGTTGGTGTTGATCACCTCGTTCCATTGCTGCGGCGTCATCTTGTGGAACATGGCGTCGCGGGTGATCCCGGCATTGTTGACGAGAATTTCGACGGGACCGAGTTCAGCCTCGACCTTGGCGATGCCCTTGCCGCAGTCTTCGTAGCTCGTCACATCCCATTTGTAGACGGAAATGCCCGTCACCTCATGGAAGGCGCGGGCCTTCTCCTCGTTGCCGGCATAGGTCGCCGCGACCTTGTAGCCGGCATTGCGCAGCGCCATCGAAATCGCCGCTCCGATGCCGCGCGTTCCACCCGTCACCAACGCCACTCTGCTCATGTGCCCACTCCCCTTGTTGCGGCAGGGACGGGACGACCGATCTTCGGGTCGCCCGCTCCGCCTTTACCGTTTCTTCTGGAAATAATTCGAGACCGTCTTTGAGGCTCCGAGGCGCAAAGGCGTCTCAGAGCGCCTCGAAGCACATGGCAACGCCCATGCCGCCGCCGATGCACAGCGTGGCGAGACCCTTGCGGGCGCCGCGGCGCTTCATCTCGAACAGCAGCGTGTTGAGGATACGGGCGCCGGACGCGCCGATCGGATGGCCGATGGCAATCGCGCCGCCATTGACGTTGACGATCGACGTATCCCAGCCGAGATCCTTGTTCACGGCGCAAGCCTGGGCGGCGAAAGCCTCGTTGGCCTCGACGAGGTCGAGTTCGCCGACCGACCATCCCGCCTTTTCCAGCGCCTTGCGCGAGGCCGGGATCGGGCCGGTACCCATGATCTTGGGATCGACGCCGGCCGTCGCCCAGGACACGATGCGGGCAAGCGGCTGAATGCCGCGGCGCGAGGCCTCGGCCTCGGTCATCAGCACGGCCGCGGCCGCGCCGTCATTGAGACCCGACGCATTGGCGGCCGTCACCGTGCCGTCCTTGTCGAAGGCCGGGCGCAGTTTCGCCATGCTGTCGAGCGTCGCGCCATGGCGGATATATTCGTCGGTATCGACTGTGACGTCGCCCTTGCGGGTCTGGATCGTGAAGGGCACGATCTCGTCCTTGAACCGTCCGGCCTTCTGCGCGGCCTCGGCCTTGTTCTGCGAGGCGACGGCGAACTGGTCCTGATCGTCGCGCGAAAGCTGCCATTGGCGGGCGATGTTCTCCGCCGTGATGCCCATGTGATAGCCGTAGAAGGCGTCCGTCAGGCCGTCCTTGATCATGGTGTCGACCATCTTCATGTCGCCCATCTTGGTGCCGGCGCGAAGATGGGCGGCATGCGGCGCCATCGACATCGACTCCTGGCCACCCGCGACGATGATCTTGGCGTCGCCCGTTGCGATCTGCTGCAATCCGAGCGCCACCGCGCGCAGGCCGGAGCCGCAAAGCTGGTTGACGCTCCAGGCGGTCGCCTCCTGCGGGATGCCGGCCTTCATCGCCGCCTGGCGGGCCGGATTCTGCCCCTCGCCGGCCTGCAGCACCTGGCCAAGAATCACTTCATCGACGTCATTGGCATCGACACCGGCGCGCTCCAATGCTCCCTTGATGGCGGCGGCGCCGAGCTCATGCGCCGGAACGCTCGCGAAGGCGCCGTTGAAGGAGCCGACGGCGGTGCGGGCCGCGCTGGCGACGACGATAGATGAATTGCTCATGGAAGCCTCCTCGGGAAATGAACAAGTATATGAGGCGAAACTGTCAAAGCTTTGCGCCTGAGTCAAATTGCAAGACTTCTGCTCCCGCAGATTTCATGATGCCGTCATGGCCCGCGAAAAATACAACCGTTAGAAAGGGCTTGCCGCATCGCACAAACCGATTGTCACCAAGCTTCTTTTGCGTCTACACTCATAAACGGAGGAATTTTCATGCAATCAGATGGGGGCCAGGAGACTGATAATGGCAAAGACTGACGGCCAGATCGTAATTAAGAAATATGCCAACCGCCGCTTGTACAACACCGGCACCAGCACGTATGTGACGCTGGATGACCTGGCGGAAATGGTGAAAAAGGGCGAGGAATTTACCGTCCAGGATGCGAAAAGCGGCGAGGACATCACGCATTCGGTCCTGACGCAGATCATTTTCGAGCAGGAATCGAAGACCGGAAACACGCTGCTGCCGATTTCCTTCCTGAGGCAGCTCATCGGCTATTACGGCGATCAGATGCAGATGGTCGTGCCGAGCTTCCTCGAACATTCCATGCGTGCCTTCACCGAACAGCAGACGCAGATGCGCGAGCAGATCAACCGCGCCTTCGGCGAAACGCCGCTCGGCAAGAATCTGCAGCTGCCCATGCAGATGGTCGAGGAACAGGTACGGCGCAACACCGAAATGTTCCAGCAGGCCATGCAGATGTTCTCTCCCTTCATGAAGCCGCCGGTGAAGGAAAGCCGCAAGGCGGAGGCGAAGGACATCGACGAGCTGAAGGAACAGCTCCGCGCCATGCAGAGCAAGCTGGACAGTCTGTGAGATCTATCCTTCTCCCCTCGGGGAGAAGGTGCCCAAAGGGCGGATGAGGGGGTGGCGCGGCATATTCCAAGTCAACCTGTTTCGCCAACAAACGTTTCCCGGTAACGCCCCCTCACCCGGCGCTGACGCGCCACCCTCTCCCCGCAGGGGCGAGGGGATAAACATCCCGATCAAAACAGAAAAAGGCCGGCGAAACGCCAGCCTTTCAATCTCAGCCCTTAAGGCAGCGCTAGATTATGCGCTTTCCTTCGGCGTCAGAACCTGACGGCCGCGGTACATGCCGGTCTTCAGGTCGATGTGGTGCGGGCGACGCAGTTCGCCGGAGTTCTTGTCTTCAACGTAGGTCGAAGCCTTCAGCGCATCAGCCGAACGGCGCATACCGCGCTTGGACGGGCTCGTTTTTCTCTTCGGTACAGCCATTTTCGTTACTCCACTTTGCGGACGAAACATATCAGCGGCCAGCCTGGCGGCCGAAACAGACATGCATCAATTTCGGAAATTGGGCCGGCTTATACATGGCTTATGCGGCTTTGACCAGTCCCTCCCCGCATTTTTTGCCGGCACCACCGGATTCCTTCGGATTCGGATCGAATCGGCCCTCAGGCTTCGTCGACCGGCACGACCCATGTCTCCTTCAAGGCCGCCGCTTCCCACGTCTTCCAGGCCGGCAGTGCCTTCATGACGGCCATGTAGTCCCGCGTATCGGCTGAAACGGCGATATCATAGCGCTCGAAACGGCTGACCACCGGCGCGAACATCGCATCGGCCGCAGAAAAGGCGCCGAACAGGAAGGGACCACCGGAACGGGCGCGCGCCTCGCGCCAGATCGCCTCGATGCGCGCCACGTCCTCCATGACGCCTTCCGGCAGATTGAGAGCGCCTACCGGGCGGCGCATGTTCATCGGGCAGGCATTGCGCAGGGCGCCGAAGCCCGACAGCATCTCCATGCTGAAGGAGCGCGCCAGCGCCCGTGCCCGCCTGTCCCTGGGCCAGAGACCGGCATCCGGGAAAAGCTCGGCCACATATTCGATGATGGCAAGCGATTCCCAGACCTTGAAGTCACCATGCACCAGCATCGGCACCCGGCCGGTCGGCGAGACCTCGCGGATACGCGGATTGCCGGCGGCGAAATCGAAAGGAATGAGCACCTCCTCGAAGGCGATGCCGCAGCCTTCCAGCGCAATCCACGGCCGCAACGACCAGGACGAATAATTCTTGTTGCCGATATAGAGCGTGAGCTTGTCCATGGTTCATCCCTCTGGCCTCTCTTTTGAAACGAGGCGTTCCCTGAAAATTGCGTATCTCGATGGGCAAAAGGGCAAACGTAGCGCGCCCGGCATCCTTCGCTGCTGAAGAATGCCGGATGACGGCCGCCTGATCGAGCGACAAGTTCTGATATCAGTTATAAAGGCATTTGATGTATTCGCCGGAATTCGCCGCCCGCCGCTGGATCAGCGAAGCGAGCTGGCGCAGGCCCCGTCCCGGCTTGCTCGCCACCCGGTCGATCGGATTGGGAAGCGAGACGGCGAGCAGCGCGGCCTGACGGGCCGTCAGCTTCGAGGCCGGCACCTTGAAATGGTAGCGCGCGGCCGCCTCGATGCCATAGATGCCCGGCCCCCATTCGGCGATGTTCAGATAGATCTCCATCATCCGCCGCTTCGACCAGACGAAGGAGGAGGTGACGGCAAGCGGCAGCTCCAGCGTCTTGCGCACGAAGGAGCGGCCGTTCCAGAGAAACAGGTTCTTCGCCGTCTGCATCGGAATGGTGCTGCCGCCGCGTGTCGCCTCCCCTTTCAGCGTCTGGCGCACCAGCGCGCGCATCTCGCCCCAGTCGACGCCGCCGTGGAAGCAGAATTGCCCGTCCTCGGACACCATGACCGACTTCACCAGCACCGGGGATATCTGCTCGAGCGGCACCCAGCGCCGGTCATAACCCTGGAAGGTAACGGCCTCGCGCAGCATCAGCGTCGAGATCGGATGGACGAAGGGCAGGAGATAGAAAACGATGAGCAGATAGGGCAGCAGCAGAAAACCGAGGACGGCGAGAGCGACGCGTTGCCACAGCGGACGGGCCATGAACCGCGCGACAAGGGCCGGCCGTCTTGGCATCTCGGCTTCCTCCTCGCTGTCCGTCGATATGTCCAATTGCCCTAGGTCCACCATTGCCCTGTCCCACAGCGCTCATTGCGCATTCGGGGAACGCGCCGGGAATGCTGCATTTGTCATACCGTCTACACAAAGCGATGACCAGAGTGCGACGAGATTCCCCCACCGGCTGTTGACAATTCTCGTTGCCAGCAGCCGGCACTCGTGCCAAACAGCGGCCATGGACAGCACCAATTCCTCCTTCGAACATCGCCTCAGGGACAATGCCGGCAAGGTCGAGACTGTCCTGAGCCGGCTTCTGGCCGACGCCAGCCTGGCGGACGAGATTGCCCGCCCCGCCCGCCTGCTCGAAGCGATGCGCCACGGCGTGCTGAACGGCGGCAAGCGGCTGCGGCCCTTTCTGGTGATGGAAACCGCTGCCCTTCTCGGCGGCGGCGAGGATGCAGCGCTAAGGATCGGCGCCGCCCTCGAATGCGTGCATTGCTATTCGCTGGTGCATGACGACCTGCCGGCCATGGACGACGACGATCTGCGCCGCGGCCAGCCGACCGTGCATATCGCCTTCGATTACGCGACGGCGATCCTCGCCGGCGACAGCCTGCTGACCTACGCCTTCGACATCATCGCCGCGCCGGAAACGGATCTGCCGGCGGAGCGCAAGATGGCGCTCGTGCTGGCGCTGGCGCGCGCCTCCGGCATCGGCGGCATGGCCGGCGGCCAGGCGCTCGACCTCGCCGCAGAGAAAGTGACGCCGGACGAACAGGGCATCACCACGCTGCAGGCCATGAAAACCGGTGCGCTGATCCGCTTTGCCTGCGAGGCGGGCGCGATCGTTGCCGGCGCCTCTACGGAAGACCGAAAGCGGCTGCGAACCTTCGGCGAAAAGATCGGCCTTGCCTTCCAGCTCGCCGACGACCTGCTCGACCTCACCGCCGACGCCGCCACCATGGGCAAGGCGACCGGCAAGGATGCCGCGCGCGGCAAGGGCACGCTGGTGGCCCTGCATGGCCAGGCCTGGGCGGAGGCGACGCTGGCAAGACTGGTGACGGAGGCGGCCGAACTGCTGTCTCCCTATGGCACGAAGGCGGCGATCCTGATCGAGACGGCGCGCTTCGTGGCAAACCGCAAGAGCTAACCGTCTCCGCCTGCAAACCAAGCGAATGTCACAGTGACAAGAATTCTCGCACACACGGATGATTTTTCGCGCGTTTCGTGACAAGTTCCCGCGCCAGAGCGGCCGTTAGGCACGGAATAGCCCGCGCCGGCCGTAGTTTCAGGACTGCCCCCATGCATGAAACGCTCGCCTATCTGCCACAGATCGTGCCGGCCTATATCGCCTATCTCGTCGCCGTCGCCAGCCCCGGTCCGGCCATCATGGCAATCATCGCAACCTCGATGACGCATGGCCGCAAGGCGGGCATGACGTTGTCGCTCGGGATCTTCGGCGGTTCGCTGACCTGGGCGACCGCTGCCGCCGCCGGGCTTGCCACCCTGCTGCAGACCTATGCGATGGCGCTGGAAATCCTGAAGATCTTCGGCGGGCTCTATCTGCTCTATCTCGCCTACAAGGCCTTTCGCGCCGTGCGGGCGAGCGGCGATCTGCCTGTTGCCGCCGAAGGGCCGAAGACGCCCGGCTTCAAATCGCTGATCCTGCGCGGCTACGGCATCCACGTCACCAATCCGAAGGCGATCTTCGCCTGGCTCGCCATCATCGCGCTCGGCATGCCGCAGGGCGCGCCGGCCTCGGTCGCCGTGCTGATTATCGCCGTCTGCGGCACGACCGGCTTCATCGTGTTCATGGGGTATGCGGTGCTGTTTTCGACACCGCATGCGCTGAGGATCTATCGCAATGCGCGCCGCTGGATCGAAGGCGCTATGGCCGGCTTTTATTGCTTCGCCGGCATCAAGCTGCTGACGAGCAATATCTGATCCGGCTCCAGCGGCGGATCACTCCGCCGCGACATCCTTCCGGCCGAAACGCTTCTCGATATAGTCGGTCACCAGCACCTCGAAATCCGAGGCGATATTGGGGCCGCGCAGCGTCATCGCCTTCTGGCCGTCGATGAAGACCGGCGCGGCCGGCGTTTCGCCGGTGCCGGGCAGCGAAATGCCGATATCGGCATGCTTGCTCTCGCCCGGACCGTTGACGATGCAGCCCATGACGGCGACGTTCAGCGCCTCGACGCCCGGATATTTCTCGCGCCAGATCGGCATGTTCTTGCGGATGTCGTTCTGGATGTTCTGCGCCAGTTCCTGGAAGACCGTCGAGGTCGTGCGGCCGCAGCCGGGACAAGCGGCGACGACGGGGATGAACTGGCGGAAGCCCATGACCTGCAGCAGTTCCTGCGCCACCTGCACCTCGCGGGTGCGGTCGCCATTCGGCTCCGGCGTCAGCGAGACACGGATGGTGTCGCCGATGCCGTGCTGCAGCACATAGCCCATGGCGGCGGAGGAAGCGACGATGCCCTTCGAGCCCATGCCGGCCTCGGTGAGGCCGAGATGCAGCGCATGGTTCGAGCGCTCCGACAGCATGGAATAGACGGCGATCAGATCCTGCACCTGGCTGACCTTGGCCGAGAGAATGATGCGGTTGCGCGGCAGGCCGATCTCCTCGGCGAGATCGGCCGAGATCAGCGCCGACTGCACGATCGTCTCGCGCGTCACCTGCCGGGCCGAGAGCGGCGAGCCCTCGGCCGCATTCTTGTCCATCAGCGCGGTCAAGAGGTCCTGGTCGAGCGAACCCCAGTTGACGCCGATGCGCACCGGCTTGTCATAGCGGATCGCCATCTCGATGATCTCGGCGAACTGCTTGTCCTTCTTGTCCTTGAAGCCGACATTGCCGGGATTGATACGGTATTTCGCCAGCGCCTCGGCGCAGGCCGGATGATCGGCGAGCAGCTTGTGGCCGATATAGTGGAAATCGCCGATCAGCGGCACGTCCATGCCGAGCCGCAGCAGCCGCTCGCGGATCTTCGGCACGGCGGCCGCACTTTCGTCGCGGTCGACGGTGATGCGTACCAGCTCCGAGCCGGATTTGTAAAGGGCGGCGACCTGGGCGACGGTCGAGTCGATATCGGCCGTGTCGGTATTGGTCATGGACTGCACAACGACGGGGGCGCCGCCGCCGACAATCACACCGCCGACATCGACGGCAACGGACAAACGGCGCGGCTTCGGATCGAAATCACTGGCGGACGACATGGAAAGCTCTTGTTGGTCTCGGGAAACGGATACTTTTCAGGTGGATCACGAAGGGGCCATTGTCAACCGCTCCGCTGATGAGTTTATTCGGGCGCGGGCACCGCCATAGCAGGCGAAAGCGACCAAATTAATGCGAGCCCTGTCCATGCGGGCCACCGCCGATGCCGTCGGCATAACGCGCCAGCGACGACAGCGCCAGCACCACGAGCAGCAGCGCCGGCAGCGCCATCAGCACCGGCGAGAAGCCGATATGCTCGGCGGCAAAGCCGATGGCCGAGGGAGCCACGAGCATGCCGGAATAACCGAGCGTGGTGACGACGGAGATGCCGATGCCCGGCTGCAGGCCGGGAATGTTGCCGGCGGCCGAAAAGGCGATCGGCACCATGTTGGAAATGCCGATGCCGCAGAGCGCGAAGCCGAGAATGGCGATTTCCGCATTCGGCGCCAGCGCCGCCGTCAGCATGCCGACGATGGCGAAGACCGTGCAGACGCGGAGCGTCCTGACCGCGCCCAGCCAATCACGCACGAAATCGCCGGCAAAACGCATCGTCGCCATGGTGGCCGAGAAGGCGGCAAAGCCGAAGCCCGACAGTGCCACCGAGGCAGCCTTTTCCTGGCTGAGATAGAGCGCGCTCCAGTCGAGCACGGCGCCTTCCGGCACCATGCAGAACAGCGCGATGACGCCGAGCAGCCAGGGCAACGGAACCATGGGTAGCCGCGCCTTCGGCTTCGCCTCGTCCGGATGCGGCTGGTCGCCGAGGATCATCGGCCAGGCGACGATCAGGAAGAGGGCGGCGAGCGCGGTCGAGACCTCGGCATGGCCGAGAATGCCCCAATGCGAGATCAGCAGGCCGCCAAGCGCCGAACCGATGAGGCCGCCGAGGCTCCAGAAGGCATGACAGGAGGACATGATCGCCCGGTGCATGGATTTCTCGACCGAGACGGCATTGGCGTTCATCGCCACGTCCATGGCACCGATGAAGCCACCGAACAGGAAGAGAGCGATGGCGGCGGTCCAGACATTGGGGGCAAGGGTCAGGGCCAGCAGCATCGGCACCAGCAGCACGGCGAAGGCGCGGGCGACAACCCGCGAACCGCGCCCGGCGATCTGCGCGCCGGCCATCGGCATCATCACCAGCGAGCCCACGCCGAAGACCAGGATCATCAGGCCGAGCTCGAACTTGCTCAGTTGCAGCCGCTCGGCGAATTCCGGAATCTTCGGCGCCCAGCAGCCGACCACGAAGCCGTTCATCAGGAACAGCAGCGAAACGGCCGCGCGCGATTTCGTGAAAAATCCGCTCCTGCGAGCCTGAAGGCTCTCGGATTTCGTCATATTGTCCATGAAAACACCCCCAATCGGTGGTGGCAGGATATTTAAATCGATTGAAACCTCAATGACCGAAACAGGGACGAACGGTCACATTTCATCTCCGACTGTTAAAGCGCGGGCGCGAAGAACACAACCGCGCATAAATGTTTCGAGACCGGCATATCCGGCTCCTATGGCCTATTGACGACGAAAAGGTAGGCTCCTATCGCTTGAGCCTTGAAAGAGTCTCCAGCCGGTTCGCATCGGCTCTCCCCTTGGTGCATCCCGTGAAAAACTCCACCAGCTACGGCATCCTGCTTACGGTGTTTGCCTATATGCTGTTCACCGCCCATGATTCGACGGTGAAGCTGCTCGTCGCTTCCATCCCGGTCTGGCAGGTCCTGTTCATCCGCAGCTGCACCATCCTCGCCGGCTGCTTCCTCTTCGAGGGGCCTTCCCTCGTCCAGAAGGTGGCGCGCTCGCCGATCATCAAGCCGATGATCCTGCGCAGCATCCTGATCCTGATCGCCTGGATCTCCTATTATTCGGCCGCCCGCTATCTGCAGCTCGCCGAGGTGACGACGCTCTATTACGCGGCCCCGATCGTCGGCACGATTCTGGCGACCATCGTGCTGCGCGAGAAGGTCACTTTCGCCCGCTGGATGGCGGTCGGCGTCGGCTTCTGCGGCGTGGTGATCGCCTCCAATCCGGTAGGCCTGTCGATCTCCTGGCCGGTTTACCTGGCGCTGCAGGCCGCCGTCCTCTGGGCAAGCGGCATGGTGCTGTTGCGCAAGACCGCGCTGCATGAGAAGAGCCACATCCAGATGGCGGTCTCCAACATCCTCTTCATCCTCCTGACCGCCGCCATGGCGATCGCCCACTGGCAGACGCCGACACCTTTCCAGATCGTCCTGCTGGCGCTCACCGGCCTCATTGCCGGCGCCGGCCAGCTCGCGCTCTTCGAAGGCATGCGCCAGGCACCCGTCTCGGTGCTGGCACCGTTCGAATACACCTCGCTCGTCTGGGCCTTTTTGCTCGGCTACCTGATCTGGGGCGACGTGCCGGGGGCGAATACCTTCATCGGGGCGGTGCTGATCTTGAGCGCGGGGTTGATTATCATCGTCAGCGAACGGATGAAGCGGCGGACGGCGGTGGTTTGAGGTGGGCCGGATGGCGTGATTGCGGAGCCGAAAGCTGGCCCGGTCAGGCAACATCAGGGACAGGCTTCGGCGCCGCCCGAATACGCCAGGCGATGGCCAGGAAACCAACCACCGCGAACCCGCCGAGTCCGGCAACCAGAGCAAGCGACGCAGCAATGCCTATTCGCTCCATCGAGAACGCCAGAAAAAACGGGGCCAGCGCCGAAAGGATCAGCCGGGCCGACATTATCCTGCCCTGTCGCCTGCCATAGCCGTCGCTGCCGAACAGGGAGAGCGGCAGGGTGCCGCTGACGATGCTCAGCAGCCCGTTGCCCATTCCGAAGGTCACCGTGAAGACCATGGCACCGACAATGGACGGGGCGGTAAGCACCAGGATCAGCATGCCGCCCGGAATCAGGATGCCGGCGATCAGCGCGAGATGGAGCGGCGCGACCGCCTTGCCGAAGACCATGTTGATCAGACGACTCATGACTTGAGAGGGGCCGAACAATGCCCCCACCATTGCAGCGGCGGCACCGAGGCCAAGGCCTGAAAGCAGCGGCACCATATGCACCAGCACGGCCGAACTGGCGAGCGACATCAGGGCAAAGCTCATGACCATCAGGACAAAACCCAGCCGACGCAGGTGCGCCGGCAGTAGTCCCTCCACCACGGGCGTCGCGACGGAGCCGGATACGGCATGTCTGGTTGCACCGCGCGACATCCAGACATGGATCGGAAGGCAAACCAGCAGGTTGAGGGCGGCAAAGACCAGATAAACGTCCTGCCAGGAGAGCTTTGCATGCAGCGCCGTGGTGATCGGCCAGAATATCGTCGAGGCAAAGCCGGCGATCAGGGTCAGATAGGTGATGTTGCGCTGGGCACCCTGCGGCCGGATCTGCACGAGGAGCGCAAAAGCCGCGCCATATTGCACGAAATTGGCAGCTACTTCGATGAAGACCAGGGCGCCGACATAGGAAACCCTGCCCGGCGCCACGGCGCACGCAACGAGGGCTCCAGCGGCAATCGCCGAGCCGAAACTCATCACCCTGCCCGCCCCGATCCGATCAAGGAGCAGACCAAGCCATGGCGCGGTGAGCCCGCCCACGAGCAGCGCCCCGGAAAGCGCACCGAAAATCCACTCGTTCGACCGGGCGAAATCTGCCGCCATGTCAGGCGCCAGAATGCTGAAGCTGTAATAAAGGGTGCCATACCCGATGATCTGGGTGACACCCAGTGCCAGAATGATCCCGACAGGCACCTTGTTGTCAGACAAGGCGCTTGCCCTGGGCATCGAGGACCTGCTGGCCGTCTTCCTTTGCAAAGGCGCCCCGATGGGTCTCCGGCAGGATATCCAGAACGACTTCGGAAGGGCGCGCGAGGCGGGTGCCCAGTGGCGTGACAACGAATGGCCGGTTGATCAGGATCGGGTCCTTAAGCATGGCGTCGAGCAGTTGATCATCGGTAAGACTGGGGTTGTCGAGGCCGAGTTCGGCATAGGGCGTACCCTTCTCGCGGATCGCCTGCCGCACCGTCAATCCCGCATCCGCAATCATTGCCACGAGATGATCGCGCAAAGGCGGCGTTTTAAGATACTCGATGATGGTCGGCTCTATCCCGGCATTGCGGATCATGGCCAGCGTGTTGCGGGAAGTGCCGCAGTCGGGATTGTGGTAGATCGTAACATCCATGCTCATGACAGGCTTTCCGTTTCAGTGAGGGTTTCATCGGCGCCGCGGGTCTCCATCAGCAGCCAGCCCGCCACGGCAAAGGCCAGGACCGCTCCCAGCAACTCCGCGAGAATGAAGCCCGGCAGGTCCTGAGGACGAATACCGGCAAAGGTGTCCGTCAGCGAACGGGCGATGGCGACCGCTGGATTGGCAAAGGAAGTCGAGGCGGTGAACCAGTAGGCGGCGGTAATATAAAGGCCGACCAGCCACGGAATTGCATCGGGGCGGAAGCGAAGCCCGGCGAGAATGGTGAACAACAGACCGAAGCTCGCGACCGCCTCGGCCAGCCATTGGCCAGGCCCCGTTCTGACCGTCGCCGAGAGTTGCAGAAGCGGGAGATCGAACATCGCATGGGCCAGGACGGTGCCGGCAACACCGCCAGCCACCTGCGCGGCGACATAGCAAAAGGCCATGGAGGTGGCGATCTCCCGCTTCAGGGCGAAGACGAGCGTCACCACCGGGTTGAAATGCGCGCCGGACACGGGGCCGAGCAGCGAAATCAGGACGATCAGGATCGCCCCCGTGGGGATGGTGTTGCCGAGAAGCGAAATCGCCGTGTCCGCCGACAGCCGATCGGCCATGATGCCGGAGCCGACCACGGTTGCGACCAGCATGGCGGTCCCCAAAAACTCCGCGGCAAGGCGCCTCGACGGCGGAAAAGCATGCGCGCTCATGCTGGAATATCCCCCATCACGGATATGGCGGCAGCCGGATCGATCCTGTTCACTGCATTTTCCCCATTTTCGGCACACAGCAAGCGGCAACTTCGGCAGCCGGCGCGCAAATCTCCGGATGACCGGCACAGCAATCTTCCATCAGAAAGCGGACAAGGCCGCTCAGGGAATCATAGTTGGCGCTGTAGATGATCGAGCGGGATTCCCGCTGCTGGCTGATAAGGCCCGACCGATCCAGTTCCTTCAGATGAAACGAGACATTCGAGGGCGACACCTCCAGTCTTTCCGCGATCGTGCCCGCCGCCATGCCCTCGGGGCCGGCAACGACGAGCATTCGCACGATCTGCAGGCGGGTTTCCTGCGACAATGCGCCAAATGAAACGAGGGCTTGACGTTCATCCATAATTCAATAATCCTTGAAATATTGAAACGATGGATACCGCAAATGAACCAGACAGACAAGCCCCTTCCTCGCGACATCAGCCTCGGCCCGCTGCTCGACACCCTGACGGACGCCTCCAGCCTGCCGCTGGTGTTTCACTATGACGGCCGCCCGGTGAGGGCCGGCTATCACGTCACCGAAGTCAAGGCGGGACAATTTGCAGCACTCGATTGCGGCGCCAACCCCGAAGCCTGGTCGGAAATTTTCATACAGCTCTGGGACATCGAGGAAGATGACCGCACGCATATGCCGGCTGGCAAGTTTGCGGCGATCATCCGCAAGGTTTCCGAACATGTGCGGCTGGACGGTTCCGCCAAACTCACCTTTGAGGTCAGCGACGGCGTGCAGCCGATGCAGCTCTATTGCGCCGCCTTGCCCGTCCAGCGGGCCGGTGCGCTGCATGTGGAACTGGAACCTCGCGCGGCAAGCTGCAAGCCTCGTGACCGTTGGCTTGCCGAGCAGCAGCAGAAGACCTCCGCATGCTGCGCGCCGTCTTCCGCTAACAGCGCCTGTTGCGGATGAGCTGGAAAGGGCGAGATTTTTCTGTCGTCTGCGATGGACAAGCGGAAAAGCCGGCGGCCTGCAAACGCCGAAGAGCGGGCCGGTCGTAACCTCGCACCGCTCCCGGCCCCGAAAGTCATCAACTCCACTGCTTTGAGAAAAATATTCGCAATTGCCCATTCCTTTCGCAGTTTTCTACGCTTCCCCCGTCCATTTTTTCTGCGATCTATGCGACATTGAATGAAACTGCTCCAGAAACGGAAGAAAACGATGAACTGGTTGAAGACTGTCGCCGCTGCCGCCCTCGTGCAGGCCGCTTTCCTTTTGCCCGCCCATGCCGGCGATAACCTGAAGGCGATCCAGTCCGCCGGCGTGTTCAAGGTCGGCACGGAAGGCACCTATGCGCCCTTCACCTATCACGACGAGAGCGGCAAGCTCACCGGCTTCGACGTCGAGATCGCCGAGGCGATTGCTGCCAAGCTCGGCGTCAAGGCCGAGTTCCTGGAAGGCAAGTGGGATGGCCTGATCGCCGGCCTCGACGCCAAGCGCTACGATGCCGTCATCAACGAAGTCGGCGTCACCGAGGCCCGCAAGCAGAAATACGATTTCTCCGAGCCCTACATCGCCTCCAAGGCCGTGCTGATCGTCAAGGAGAGCACCAGCGACATCAAGGATTTCGCCGATCTCAAGGGCAAGAAGGCGGCGCAGTCGCTGACCAGCAATTTCGGCAAGCTCGCTCAAGCCTCCGGCGCCGAGCTCGTCGGCACCGACGGCTTCGACCAGTCGATCCAGCTCGTGCTGACCGGCCGCGCCGACGCGACGATCAACGACAGCCTGTCCTTCCTCGACTTCAAGAAGCACAAGCCCGACGCGCCGGTGAAGATCGTCGCCCAGCAGGCCAATGCCGATTTTTCCGCCGTCATCTTCCGCAAGGGCGAGCCGGAGCTGCAGGCCGCCATCAACAAGGCGCTGGCCGACATCAAGGCCGACGGCACCTATGCCAAGATCTCGCAGAAATACTTCGGACAGGACGTTTCGAAGTAAGGGGAATAGGCAGAAACGCCAAATTGTGAAAAAGATGCGTCCGGGGCCATCCCCGGACGCATTCTGTTATGGAAAGGTCGCTTCTGCGTGGAGCACTGGTTGCAATTGATGGGAGAGTCGCTGGGCACGCTCTTGTGGGCGGGGCTCGTCTTCACCATCCCGCTCACCCTGATCACCTTCGTCCTCGGCCTGCTGCTCGGCTTGCTGACCGCCGTTATCCGGCTGTTCGGGCCGGCGCCGCTCGTCGCCGTCGCGCGCTTCTACGTCTGGGTGATCCGCGGCACGCCGCTTCTGGTGCAGCTCTTTGTCATCTTCTACGGTCTGCCGAGCATGGGCATCCTGCTCGATGCATTTCCGGCCGCCGTCATCGGTTTCACGCTCAGCGTCGGCGCCTATACGTCGGAAATCATCCGCGCCGTCATCTCCTCCGTGCCGAAGGGCCAGTGGGAAGCGGCCTATTCCATCGGCATGAACTGGCGCCAGGCGATGAGCCGCACCATCCTGCCACAGGCCGCCCGCGTCGCCGTGCCACCGCTGTCGAACACCTTCATCTCGCTGGTCAAGGACACCTCGCTCGCCGCCGCCATCACCGTGCCGGAAATGTTCCAGGCCGCCCAGCGCATCGTGGCGACCACCTACGAGCCGCTGATCCTCTATGTCGAAGCCGCGCTGATCTATCTCGTCATGAGCTCGTTCCTGTCCGCGCTGCAAGGCCGGCTCGAGCGCCGCTTCGCCCGCTATGGCGGCACGCTGGAGGAGGCACGCGCATGATCGAGCTGTCGCATATCGAAAAGCGCTTCGGCAACAATGTCATCCTGAAGGATATCGGCCTGCTCATCCCCGAAGGCACGGTGACGGCGCTGGTGGGACCCTCCGGCGGCGGCAAGAGCACGCTGCTGCGCTGCATCAACCTGCTGGAAATCCCGACATCAGGCACCATCCGCATCGGCGAGGAGAGCGCGACCTTCCAGCCGGGCAGGAAGGTCGGCTGGCAGGAAATCCAGAAGATTCGCCGCCAGACCGGCATGGTCTTCCAGAATTTCCAGCTCTTTCCGCACAGAACCGCCATCGAGAATGTCATGGAGGGCCTGACGACCGTGTTGCGCTGGCCGCAAGACAAGGCCCGCGCCCGCGCCGTCGAGCTGCTGACCAAGGTCGGCATGGCCCACAAGATGGACGCCTGGCCCGCGACGCTGTCGGGCGGGCAGCAGCAGCGCGTGGCGATCGCCCGCGCGCTTGCGCCCTCGCCCCGCGTGCTTCTCTGCGACGAGCCGACCTCGGCGCTCGATCCGGAACTCGCCGCCGAAGTCGTCGACGTCCTCGGCAAGCTCGCCAATGAGGGCACGACCATGGTGATGGCGACGCACGATCTTCGCCTTGCCTCGAAGATCGCCAACAATGTCGTCTTCCTCGAAGCCGGCAGCATCGTCGAGACCGGCTCCTCGCGCACCATCTTCGGCTCGCCGCAGCAAGAGCGGACGAAGCAGTTTATCTCGACGCTGAATGCCGGGCACAGCTACGACATATGAGAACGAAGCCTCGGCTGCGCCGAAAGGGTGACGCATTGACGGGATGTGGCTTTCCGTTTAGCTCTAAGCGCATGAACACGGCATTGGTCCTCGTAGTGGTAGGAAGGCGCATGGGCAGGATGGTGTAACCATCCGGCGAAAGCACCCATGCGCGGCAAACAGGCTCCTGACGGGGCCTTTTTTATTGCCCGGATTTGGGCGGCCCCCGTCAGATCTTCCCGATTTCCCACTTACGAGACGGACAGGCCATGACGCGCACCGACAGCCGCATCGAAATTTCAGACGCCCAGACGACAGAGAACCCGGACAGCACGAGGACGGTCGCGCCGCCCCGGCTGGCGACGCTCATCCTGCTTTCGGCGCTCGCCGTGCTGCCAATCAACATGATCCTGCCGTCGCTGCCGAGGATCGCCGCGGCCTTCCATGCGGATGTCGCGCTGGTCAACCTTTCGGTCGCCGGCTATTCGCTCGTCACCGCCTTTCTGGAAATCATCGGCGGAGCGATATCGGACCGGTTCGGCCGCAGGCCGGTCGTCCTGATTTCGCTCTCCATCTTCATCCTCGCCTCCATCGGCTGCGTCCTCGCTCCCGATATCGGCACCTTCCTCCTGTTCCGGGCGCTGCAGGCCTGCATCGGCCCCTGCTACTCGGTCGCGCTGGTCGTCATCAAGGAGAGCTCCGACGACCGGCAAGCCGCCAGCAAGTTCGGCTATCTCGCCATGGGATGGGCGCTCGCGCCGATGGTCGGGCCGCTGCTGGGCGGCTCGCTGGACGAGCTGTTCGGCTGGCAGGCAAGCTTCGTCACGCTGGCGATCCTCGGGATTGGCGCCTTCGTCCTGTCGATGCGCCAACTGAAAGGGTCAGCCCCACCCGCACCGCGACCGGGCAGGCACTATCTCGCTTGCTATGCGCTGCTCCTGGGCTCTGCCCGCTTCTGGGCCCACACCCTATGCATGGCCTGCTCGATGGGGGTGCTCTATGCCTTCCTTGGCGGCGCGCCGCTTGCCATCGGCAATTCGCTCGGCGGTTCGAGCGCGATGCTCGGCTTCTATATGGGGCTGGTTCCCGCCGGCTTCATTTTCGGCAGCTTTCTTGCCGGCCGCTACGCCGCAAAAATCTCGCTCGGCGCCATCCTCATCGTCGCGCGGCTCCTGACCTGCATCGGTCTGTCGGCCGGCCTCGTCCTGTCGCTGTCGGGCATCACCCACAGCCTCGCCTTCTTCGGCCCCTGCATCTTCATCGGCATCGGCAATGGCCTGACCATGCCGGCCGCCAATAGCGGCGCCTTGTCGGTCCGGCCCGATCTCGTCGGAACCGCAGCGGGGCTCGCCGCGGCCATGCGGATTGCCGGCGGCGCGCTTCTGGGCTCGGCCGCCGGCCTGGCGCTCGCGCGATCGGCGACGATCCATACCCTGTTCGCCGTGATGCTGGCATTGGCATTTCTGGCGCTGCTGGTGGCATTCTGGGCCGCGCTCATCGAGCGGCGCGCGGCCGATCCAGCCTCCTGACGCGCCTTATGCCGGCACGATCCGGTAGGCCTCGGAGACCCGTTCGACGCGGCCGAAGCCGGTAATATGGCCGCCGGCGACGGTCCAGCCTTCGCTGGCGGCTTCCTCCAAGATGGCCCGGCGGGTCCGCGCTGCCATTTCGGCATCGAGATCGAAGACCAGACCGATCTTCGGATCGCCGGGCTGAAGGTCGCCGAGATGCAGGGCATCGCCCCAGATGAGGAGGCTCTCTTTCTCGCCGCGCACCAGATAGCCGGAATGACCGGGCGTATGCCCCGGCAATGAACGCGCCTCGATGCCGGCGAATACGGGGCCTTCGCCGATCCGCCGGATGCGCGACCCATAGATGCGCTGGAGCTGCTCGGCGATGGCAAAACCGCTGCGCCGTGCTTCCGGTATCGTCTGCCGGGCGGCGGGGTCGGTGAAAAAGGCGAAATCACGCTCCGGCACGAAGACCTCGGCATTGGGGAAATAGGGGGCGTCTCCATCGAACAGGCCGAGGGCATGATCGCCATGGATATGGGTGAGCAATATGCGCCGGATCTGGTTCGGGGTCATACCGGCCTCCAGCAGAGCCGATCGCGCATGGCCATATTTCGGCCCCCATGACGTCCCGGTACCGGCATCCACCAGGGTAATGCCGTCGCCGTCGCGCAGCGCGAAACAGTTGACATCCACCTGCAGCGTCGGCCTGCCCCAGGTCTCGATCGCGCGCTGCCGGGCGGCGTCACCATCCGCATGGACCAGCACCTCGGCCGGCGCCTCGAAGAGGCCGTCGCGCAGGAGGATAACGTCATATTGCCCGAAGCGGCGGAAACTGCCGGTCATGGATGCACCCTCATCTCTGCTTCCAAAATCGAGAAAGGGGCAGGCTCCGCGAGCCCGCCCCTCCTCTTGTAGCGTTCGGGACGATCAGGCCCCGTAGACGACCAGCAGGTCCTTGGCGTCGATCTGGTCGCCGGCGCGGACGAGGACTTCGGCGACCGTGCCGTCCTTTTCCGCGTGCAGCGCCGTTTCCATCTTCATGGCTTCGATGGAAACCAGCACGTCGCCGGCCTTGATCGCCTGGCCGGGCGTAACGAAGACGCTGGAGATGACGCCCGGCATCGGCGCGCCGACATGGGCGGCATTGCCGGTCTCGACCTTGCGGCGCACCGCGCTGCCGGAAGCGCCATGGGCGCGATCCGGCACCTTGATGCGGCGCGGCTGGCCGTTGAGCTCGAAGAATACCGTCACCATGCCCTTGTCGTCGGTCGCCGTCATCGCCTGGTTGACCACGACCAGCGTCTTGCCGCGCTCGATCTCGGCAAACAGCTCATCACCTTCCTTGAGACCGTAGAAGTAGGAGGGTGTCGGCAGCACCGAGACCGGGCCATAGGTATCGGCGGCCAGCGCATAGTCGGTGAAGACCTTAGGATACATCAGATAGGAGGCGAATTCGAAATCGTCGACCTTGCGCTCCAGCTTGGTCTCGATGACCTTGCGCTCCGCATCGAGATCGGCCTCCGCCAGCAGCGAGCCGGGACGTACGGTGTAGGGCTTGTCGCCCTTCAGCGCCTTCTTCTGCAGGGCTTCCGGCCATCCGGACGGCGGCTGGCCGAGATCGCCCTTCAGCATGGAAACCACCGATTCCGGGAAGGAGACTTCGCGGTCCGGGCTGACGACGTCGGAGACGGTCAGGTCCTGCGAAACCATCATCAGCGCCATGTCGCCCACCACCTTGGAGGACGGCGTCACCTTGACGATGTCGCCGAACATCTGGTTGGCATCGGCATAGGCCTGGGCCACCTCATGCCAGCGGGTCTCGAGGCCGAGCGAACGCGCCTGTTCCTTGAGGTTGGTGAACTGGCCGCCCGGCATCTCGTGCAGGTAGACTTCCGAGGCCGGACCCTTGAGGTCGCTTTCGAAGGCGGCATACTGATGGCGCACGGCCTCCCAGTAGAAGGAGATGCGGCGGATCCATTCGGGATCGAGGCCCGGATCGCGCTCCGTGCCCTTCAAGGCTTCGACGATCGAGCCGAGGCAGGGCTGCGACGTATTGCCGGAGAGCGCATCCATGGCCGCATCGACCGCGTCGACGCCGGCATCGACGGCCGCCAGCACCGTGGCGGCGGCAATGCCCGAGGTGTCATGCGTGTGGAAATGGATCGGCAGGCCGGTCGCCTCGCGCAGCGCCTTGAACAGCACCTTGGCGGCGGCGGGCTTCAACAGGCCGGCCATGTCCTTCAGCGCGATGATATGGGCGCCGGCCTTTTCCAGCTCGACGGCGAGGTCGGTATAATATTTCAGATCGTATTTCGGACGGGCGGAATTGAGGATATCGCCCGTGTAGCAGATCGCCGCCTCGCAGAGCTTGTTCTCCTCGGCAATGGCATCCATCGACACGCGCATGTTCTCGACCCAGTTCAGGCAGTCGAAGACGCGGAAGAGGTCGATGCCGCCCTTGGCCGCCTGGCGGACGAAATACTTGACGACATTGTCGGGGTAGTTGGTGTAGCCGACGCCGTTGGCGCCGCGCAGCAGCATCTGCAGCAAAAGGTTTGGCGCGCCCTCGCGGATCAGTGACAGGCGCTCCCACGGATCTTCGGTCAGGAAGCGCATGGAGACGTCGAAGGTGGCGCCGCCCCAGCATTCCAGTGACAGGAGCTGCGGCAGGGCGCGCGCATAGGTGCCGGCGACGCGGGCAATGTCGAAAGTGCGCATGCGGGTGGCGAGCAGTGACTGATGGCCGTCGCGCATCGTCGTGTCGGTCACAAGCACGCGCTTCTCATTGCGCATCCACTCGGCGAATTTCTGCGGGCCGAGCTTGTCCAGGCGCTGCTTGCTGCCGTCCGGTATCTTGCCGTCGATATAGGGCAATACCGGTTCGGCCGCCTTCGGCGACGGCGCCGGCCGGCCGCGAGCCTCCGGATGGCCGTTGACGGTGACGTCGGCGAGATAGGTGAGCAGCTTGGTGGCGCGGTCCTGGCGCTTGACCTGCTGGAACAGCTCCGGCGTCGTGTCGATGAAGCGCGTCGTATAGCTGTTGTCGCGGAATTTCGGATGGGTGATGATCGCTTCGAGGAAGGTCAGATTCGTCGCCACGCCGCGGATGCGGAATTCGCGCAGCGCGCGGTCCATGCGGCTGATGGCTTCGGCCGGTGTCGAGGCCCATGCCGTCACCTTGACCAGCAGCGGATCGTAGAAGCGGGTGATGATGGCGCCGGAATAGGCGGTGCCGCCATCGAGACGGATGCCGAAGCCGGCGGCCGAGCGATAGGCGGTGATGCGGCCATAGTCCGGAATGAAATTATGCTCGGGGTCCTCGGTGGTCACGCGGCATTGCAGGGCATGGCCGTTGAGGCGGATATCCTGCTGCTTCGGCACGCCCGATTCCGGCGTGCCGATGGCAAAGCCGTCGAGGATATGGATCTGCGCCTTGACGATATCGATGCCGGTAACGACTTCGGTCACCGTATGCTCGACCTGGATGCGCGGATTGACCTCGATGAAGTAGAATTTGCCGGTATCGGCATCCATCAGATATTCGACCGTGCCGGCGCCGATGTAATTGGTCGCCTTGGCGATCTTCAACGAATAGGCGGCCAGTTCCTGGCGCTGCGCATCGGAAAGATAGGGCGCCGGCGCGCGCTCGACGACCTTCTGGTTGCGGCGCTGGACCGAACAGTCGCGCTCGAACAGATGCACGACATTGCCATGCGTGTCACCGAGGATCTGGCTTTCGACGTGGCGGGCGCGCTCGACGAGCTTTTCGAGATAGACCTCGTCCTTGCCGAAGGCGGCCTTCGCCTCGCGCTTGGCTTCCGTCACTTCCTTGGCGAGATCGGCCTCGGAGCGGATGACGCGCATGCCGCGGCCGCCGCCGCCCCAGGAGGCCTTGAGCATGACCGGATAGCCGATCTCGGCCGCCATCTTAGCGACCTCGGTCATATCCTCCGGCAGCGGCTCGGTGGCCGGCACGACGGGCACGCCGACCGAAATCGCCAGATTGCGGGCCGCGACCTTGTTGCCGAGCTGGCGCATCGTATCGGCCTTCGGACCGATGAAGATGATGCCGGCAGCATCGCAGGCATCGACGAATTCCGGGCTCTCCGACAGGAGGCCGTAGCCGGGATGGATGGCATCGGCGCCCGACAGCTTGGCGACGCGGATGATCTCGTCGATCGACAGATAGCTTTCGATCGGACCGAGGTCGCGGGCAAGATGCGGACCGCGGCCGACCTGATAGCTCTCGTCCGCCTTGAAGCGGTGCAATGCCAGCTTGTCTTCCTCAGCCCAGATGGCGACTGTTTTTATCCCGAGCTCATTGGCGGCGCGAAACACGCGGATGGCAATTTCGGAACGGTTGGCAACCAGGATCTTGGAAATGGGCAATGCAGTCTCCTCACGGCATCGAAACGGGCAATGCTGCACCCGCGAAGAAAATCCTTAACTTCTTGTCACGAGAAGTTCAATTTCCCCCGGCGTCGGAAACCAAAATAGTTGCGTCATGGAACAAGCCCGTTTCTGAAAGCAATCGCGACGATATGCTGGCGATTGCGGGCATTCAGCTTGTCCTGGATACTGTTCATATACCAATCGACGGTGTGGTTTGAAATCTTCAGCCTACGGCTGATATCCATCGAGGTCATGCCCTCCGACAGATGATTGAGCACCTCTATCTCGCGCCGGGTCAGCTTGGCCTGGACCGCCGGGGCGTCTTCCAGCGGCTGGGCCTCGTCCCGCAATTCCAGAAGCTTCCAGAAGGTCTTTTTGGCCACGGCATCGAAAAGGGAGAGCTCGACCGGCGACAGATCGATCGCGTTGCCGCCGATCGTCATCGTGCCCAGCAGGCCGTTGCGCCCATGGATCGGGAAGATGTAGCCATCGACGAGCCCATTGGCGCGGGCATCGTCCATCATCTGCTCCATGCGCCGCCGCATCGGATCATTCTTCAACGCCGACATGGCATCGCTCCAGCGGAAAGGCCGCTGCGCCTGTCCCAGATAGCGAACGGTCGGATCGGACAGCACATATTTCTTCGAGACATAGGTCAGCGGCCATTTGTCCGGCCAGTGCCCGGCAAGCATGAGACTGAGCAGATCGCCCGCCGGCCGTGGATGCTTCAGCACCCCATAGAAATCGAACTTGTAGGAACGCAGCACCACTTCCAGTTCGGTTACGACATTGTCGGCGTGCTTGCATTCCTCGATGATCACAAGCAATTGTATTAACGAGTGAATATTCACATATACCCCCCGGCCCGAAGGCCTGGTTGTTCGTCAGGATACGGTCATGGACGTCACCCTGCCTCCGCGGCGGCGGGTGGCAGGCAAACTCCGGCCAATCGAAAATTGAACGTCAGCGGCGAAAAATTCGAATGGCAACCGTGAATAGCAACCACTTTGCACCCCGGCAATGCTGTTGGAAAATAAGTATTCTAAATTTATCACATTTCACAAGCACCGGCCGAATCCGGTTTGCGGCGGTGCGGAAATGCCACGAAAATCCCTGGAAAAGGCCGCGCCGGATTCCGTTAATCGCCGGTTCAGGTAGCAATCTGTAGCATCCGGGTCATTCCGAAATCTGCTGATGCACAGAGGGTGCCAGACGTGTCGCTGTTCAAAGTCTATGCAAGAGCCCTGAAGTATCTTGGCGCGTATCGCTATCGCGTTTGGATGGTTGTCATCGCAAACGTCGCACTGGCGATGGCCACCATTTACGAGCCGGTTCTGTTCGGCCGCATCTTCGACGCCATTGCCAAGAAAGAGGCCGTGACGCCGACCATGATGCTGTGGGCCGGCTTTGCCGTCTTCAGCGCGGTCGCGTTCATCGTCGTCTCCCGCGAGGCCGACCGCCTCGCGCATGGCCGCCGCGCATCGCTGCTGACGGAAGCCTTCGGCCGCATCATTTCCATGCCCCTGTCCTGGCATAGCCAGCGCGGCACCGCCAGCGCGCTGAACACGCTGCTGCGCGCCTGCGAAGCCCTGTTCGGCCTGTGGCTGGAATTCATGCGCAACCATCTGGCGACGGCCGTGGCCCTCGTCGTGATGATCCCGACCGCCATGTCGATGGACCTGCGCCTGTCGGCCGTTCTCATCCTGCTCGGCGTCTTCTACTGGATCATCGGCCAGCTGGTCATGAGCCGCACCAAGGATGGCCAGACCTCGGTCGAAAGCCACTACAACACCGTCTTCTCGCATGTCAGCGACTCGATCAGCAACGTCTCGGTGCTGCATAGCTACAACCGCATCGAAGCCGAGACCAAGGCGCTCAAGTCCTTCACGGAACGCCTGCTGGCCGCGCAGTATCCAGTGCTCGACTGGTGGGCCTTTGCCGGCGCGCTGAACCGTACGGCCTCGACCGTCGCGATGATGGCGATCCTGATGATCGGCACCGTGCTCGTCCAGGCCGGCAGCCTGAGCCTCGGCGCGCTCATCACCTTCATCGCCTTCGCCAACGTGCTGATCGGCCGCCTGGAGCAGCTGCGCAACTTCGCCAACCAGATCTTCGAGGCCCGCGCCAAGCTGGAAGACTTCTACACGCTGGAAGATTCCGTCCGCGACCGCGAAGAGCCGGCCGGTCTTGCCGAGATCAAGGACGTCAAGGGTGAAGTCGAGTTCCGCAACGTCTCCTTCGGCTTCGCCAACAGCGCCCAGGGCCTGCACGACATCTCCTTCAAGGTGAAGGCCGGCCAGACCGTCGCCATCGTCGGCCCGACCGGCGCCGGCAAGACGACGCTCGTCAACCTGCTGCAGCGCGTGTTCGATCCGCAGCAGGGCCAGATCCTCGTCGACGGCAACGACATCACCAAGGTGACGCGCAAGTCGCTGCGCCGCTACATCGCCACCGTCTTCCAGGATGCCGGCCTGCTGAATCGCTCGATCAGCGACAACATCCGTCTCGGCCGCGAGGGTGCGACCGAAGAGGAAATGGTGCGTGCCGCACAGGCCGCCGCCGCCAACGACTTCATCGAGAATCGTGAAAGCGGCTACGAGACCCGTGTCGGCGAACGCGGCAACAAGCTCTCCGGTGGCGAGCGCCAGCGTATCGCGATTGCCCGCGCCATCCTCAAGGACGCACCGATCCTGGTGCTCGACGAGGCCACGAGCGCGCTCGACGTGGAGACCGAAAACCGCGTCAAGGCGGCGATCGACAATCTCCGGCAGAATCGCACGACCTTCATCATCGCGCACCGCCTGTCGACGGTACGCGAGGCCGATATCGTCCTCTTCCTCGATAACGGCCGCATCATCGAGAACGGCAGCTTCAACGAGCTCAGCCAGAGCAACGGCCGTTTCGCCGCCCTGCTGCGCGCCAGCGGTATCCTGACGGACGAGGAAGTCCGCAAGGCCCATACCACGGAACACGAAGCCGCCTGATCTTTCGAACGGGGCCCAAAAATCGAAACCGGGGGAGCATTGCTCCTCCGGTTTTTTGTGGCCGTCCGGTCTAAAACATCGCGATGCGCTTTAGGCAACCGCTCCGCATTTCGATAGAATAGCGTCGACAACGCGGGCGAGCGGCGCGGTGGCGTCGATGGTCGTCGCGTTGCTGGGAATGTCCTCTTTCGTTGCGTGCGATCGCAAAACCACGTCTCGTTCGGCCGGTTTCCCGCCGAACTCGTCGTCGGCTCTGCCGGCGAGCCGCCTTTTCAAGGTATCCAGGTCGACATCGAGAACGAAGACGCCATCGAACAGATCGATAAACTGATGGAAATTCCTTGAGCCACCGCAGAAGAAGGAGATCGGGTGACCTCGATCGGCGACCAGGGCTTTGACTTTGTCGACATTCCACACATAGTGCCTGTGCCGGAACACCACATCCGGAATGTTCTGCTGACGCGCTGAGCCATCCAGAGGTTCTCCCGTCCGAGGGTCTCCTTGATAAGCCAGCTCACGGTCGCCGTGGATGACGTGATAACCGCGCCGCTGCAGTTCCGTGGCAACCGAGGTCTTGCCAGTCCCCGAAACGCCTTCGATCAAATAATTCCTGACGCCCATTCCGCTCTCTCGATGAACCGCATGCTTTTGGCCCGTAAAACCTGCGGGCAGAATACACGCCCTGAACCAAAAACAAGAAAGACCCGGCAGGGAAAACCGGGCCTTTCTCCATCTCTGATCGGAGGTCAAGTCGGTATAGCGCCCGCGGAGTCATGACGGGCGCCAAACCGGCGTCAACGGGTTATGACTGACGTCAAACCCGTTATGACTGACGTCAAACGGGGATCAGATCAGAACTTGCGTTCGAAGCGCAGCACACCGGCCCACTGGTCGGTGTTTGCCGCATCCCAATTGGTGTAGGACACTTCCGGCTCGACCAGCAGATCCTTGACCGGGCGCCAGGCGACGTTGGCGGTGGCGGCGAAGATCTTCGTATCGGTGTAGGCGACCTGGGCATTGGCCTGCAGCTTCGGCGTCAGCTGGTAGCTGGCGCCTGTCCAGAAGGCCCAGTCGCCCCAGCCGCAATCAGCGCCATCGGTCGGGCATGCCGCGCGATTGCCATTCAGGTAGGAGCCGGCATACTTGTTGAGCTTGTCGCCATCCGTATTCCAGCCGCCCATCAGGAAGGCCTTGAAGTCGCCGAAATCGGCGTCGATGCGCGCCTTGATCGCGCCTTCCTCGACAATGCTGTCATAGCCGCCGATGACGCGAAGGGTCCATGCACCCGTCTTGTAGCCGGCGCCGAGAACGACGTCCGGAGCGTAGTGGTTGCCCTTGCCGGTCTGCCATGCGCCGCCATAGGACGAGGTGTCGCTCGAGGAGTTGGAATCTTCCAGCGAGATCACCGCCGTGAAGCCGTTGCCGGCATCGTACTTGTAGGTGAGCTGGTTGAGTTCCTTCGGGCCGTCATAGATGACGTCATCGTTGATGACGTTGCCGGCATAGCCCATGTAGGAATTATACTGCGAATCCGCCTTGCCGACCAGGAAGCCGCCGAGGCTGATATTGGCCCAGAGCAGCTTGGTGCTGGTCGTGTTGCCGTCGTTCCAGTCCCAGCGAACGACCGTGTTGGTCTTCAGCGGGCCGTATTCGGTATCCGTCGCGGTATCGACGCTCAGTTCCGCGCGGGTGTGCCAGAGCGTGCCGTTCTTGCTGTTGGCGTTGTAGGCATCATACCATTCGCCTTCGGTGCGAACGCGGCCGCCGACCTTCAGGCAGGTCTCCGTGCCGGGAATGAAGAAGTAACCGGCGCCGTAGGCGTCGCAGATGCGCACATATTCAAGCGGTTCCGGCTCGGCGGCCACGATGGCGTCAGCCGCCTGCGCTCCCGAGACGGCGGCGAGCGCTGCGGCCGAACCGAGAAGAAGACTTCTGATATTCATAGATCACTCCAATCCAGTATCGATTGGGCATGAGTTATCGCGCCGAGAAATCGACGTTCCCTACCCCATTCCCGTTTTGACAATCCCCACGATTGCGTCATGCACCCGTTCGGGCGCGTATGGCGCCGGGGTGGCGACACTCCCCGAGCGCCGTCACGGGCAGGATGTAAGGATTTACATTTTGCACAACAAGATTTTGGGCAATGAAATATCGAGCGCGGCACATCGAAACGATGCCGCGTTGCAAAAACATCACGTCACACGTCCTTCACGAAAATATCGTGAAGGAATTAGCCATCTGAATCAAAGGATTATGAATTTCGACCTCGCATGACCGGCCGGCGATCACGGGTGCCGCTGCACCCGCACCGGCGAAGCGAGCCGCCTCACTGGCGTGGCCATGGGACGATTGCCGGCCGAATCCAGCCGCCGGTGCTCGAGATAATAGGCATAGGCGAATTGCGCGACGATGCCGACAAGCACATAGGCACCGCCAACGGCTGGGTCCTTTTCCGTGACGTAGAGGATGACCTGGCCGGCCATGGCGAGGATCGTACCGGCCACGAAGATGCTCAGGGAATGGCGCCCGAAGATGGCGAGCGGATGGTTCTCCGGCCGACGCAACAGGCGCGAAACGGAGGGCATGCAGAGGATGAGATAGGCCAGCGCCAGCACATGCAGCAGCCGCGGCAGCGACAGAAAGGTCTTGTCGAAGCCGGTGATAACCGTGGGCAGGCCGAGCGCGGCAAGCTGATCGCCGAGCACCCAGAGCTTGTCGGTGACCCAGATGAAGGACAGCAGCACATAGGCAAGCGACAGCGTAAACAGGATCGGATTGTAGCCGATCCGGCCGCCGCGCTTCACATGCATGACACAGACGAAGCCGATGACGAACAGGAACTGCCAGGATAGCGGGTTCAGGAACCAGAAGCCTTCGAGCAGCGTCGTGTGCGGCGCGATCTGGTAGATGCCCGCCAGCAGCCAGACGCCGCAAGAGAGCGCCAGCAGCAGCAATGGGCTTTTCGCCTCCAGCACCAGCATCAGCGGCAGCATCAGGAACAGCGCGCCATACATCGGCAGGATATTGTTGTAGCCGATCTGATGGCCGAGCATCAGCAGGGCGGGAACGCCCTTGGCCGGGTCCATCAGCACCGCAAGAATATTCACCTCGCACAGCAGGCCGACCTGACGGAAGATCCAGGCGCCGGAGATGAACAGCACCAGCGTGATGAAGGTGGTGATCATGTGCGCGGTATAGAGTGTGAAGGCGCGCTTGACCGCCTTCCAGGCGATGGAGAGCCGGTTGCCGGGCTTGAACCGCGTGCCATAGGCAAGGCCGACGGAAATGCCGGAAATCAGGACGAAGGCTTCGGCCGCGTCGGAAAAGCCGAAATTCTTCGTCGTCAGATGTTCGAAGAATTGGCCGGGAACATGATTGATGAAGATGGTGATCAAGGCCAGGGCTCTCAGAACGTCCAGCCTGGTGTCCCGTCCCGTCGCCGCCTTCGGCACATCGATGCGGCTGGCCGAAACGGTGCCGACATTTGCCCTGGGGTTCATGAGCCCTCTCCTGTTCCGACAATCAAATGCGATCGGGGCCAAAGAGTTCCCTCTTTGGCCCCGATCGTCGATTCAAAACAGTGCACGAAAACGTTACTGTTCGATCGGATAGCCCTCTTCGGGATTAGCAAGCGCCCTATCATTCACGGAAACTGAGTATCCGCTCGCATCGGGCGCTTTTGAGACCGAAATGCGGTATTTTCCGCTCGGCAGGTCGAGGTCCGCCGCAAAGCCGTCCCAGGCCGACGGCAGTGCCGGCTTGACGTAAAGGCGGCCATTCTTGACGCGGATGCCGAGAATGCCCTCGATCGCGACGCGATAGAACCAGCCGGCCGAGCCGGTATACCAGGTCCAGCCGCCGCGGCCGGTCAGTTGCCCCTCGCCATAGACGTCGGCGGCAATGACATAGGGCTCGACGCGGTAGGTATCGGCCTGATCACGATCGCGGGCGTGATTGACAGGGTTCAGCAACTCGAAGCAATGCCAGGCATCGTCGCCGCGGTTCATCTGCGCCAGCGCCATGACGACCCAGGTAGCGGCATGCGTATATTGCCCGCCATTTTCGCGCACACCCGGCGGATAGGACTTGATATAGCCCGGATCGCGCGCCGACTTGGCAAAGGGCGGCGTAAACAGCCGGATGATCCGGTTGTCGTCGTCGACCAGCTTTTCAAGAACGGCGTTCATCGCCTTCTCGCCGCGCTCGCGGTCGCCTTCGCCGGAGAGAATGTTCCACGACTGCGCGATCGAATCGATCTGGCATTCGAAATTCTCGTTCGAGCCGAGCGGGCTGCCATCGTCGAAATAGCCGCGGCGATAATGACCGCCATCCCAGCCCGCCGTTTCCAGCGCCTTGCGCAGTTCCGGCAGATGCTTGGTCCAGCGCTCGACGCGCTCCTTGTCCCCACGCGCTTGCGCATAGGGCAGGAAGGCGGTGAGCGTGCCGGCCAGGAACCAGCCGAGCCAAACGCTTTCGCCACGACCCTGGATGCCGACGCGGTTCATGCCGTCGTTCCAGTCGCCGCCGAGGATCAGCGGCAGGCCGTTGCCGCCCTTGCGCTTGATCGCAAGATCGAGCGCGATCGCCGCATGCTCGTAGACGCTGACCTTATCCTTGGAGACGGTCGGCTGATAGAAGGCATCATGCGTGCCAGGCATCAGCGCGGCGCCCTCGACGAAGGCCAGTTCCTCGTCGAGAAGCGACTTGTCGCCCGTTACCGTGCAATATTGATCGATGGCATAGGCAAGCCAGACGACATCATCAGAGATATGCGTGCGCACGCCGGCGCCGCTGCCCGGCAGCCACCAATGCTGCACGTCGCCCTCGCGGAACTGGCGCTGTGCCGCATTCAGGATCTGCTTGCGGGCCAGGTCAGGCGCATGCATCAGGAAGGCCAGCGTATCCTGGAGCTGGTCGCGGAAGCCGAAGGCACCCGATGCCTGGTAGAAGGCGGTACGCGCCATGATGCGGCAGCCGAGGCTCTGATAGGGGAGCCAGGCATTGATCATGTTGTTCATCGCCTTGTCCGGCGTCGAGATCTGCAGGCGGCCGGTGAAGCCGTCCCAGAAGCCGCGGCTGGCGGCAAGCACGGCCTCGAAATCGGCCTTGCGGATATCGGCGACCAAGGCGCGCGCTTCTTCGATCGAGGCGGTATCGCCCATGTAGAAGCAGATTTCCTTCTCTTCGCCCGCGCCGACGGTGAGATCGAAGGCGAGCGCCGCACAGGGATCGCCATCGAGATCGGTGGAATTGGAGAGGACGGCGCCGGAAACGACGGCTTCCGGCATCTGCACCGTGCCGTGCCGGCCGATGAACTCGCGGCGGCTGGCCGAGAAGCTCGAATGCGCCTCGCTCGCCGCCATGAAGGCGATGCGCTGGGAATAATCGATGCTGTAACGGTTATTGGCAAACAGCGCGCCCGTCTCCTCGTCCAGCGACGACAGAATGAAAGGCTTGGTCTTGTACGGATTGGTGCCGAGCACCCATTCCGCATAATTGTAGAGGCGCAGACGCCGGCTACCCTTGCCCTTGTTGCTGACACGCAGGCGGAAGAGCTTCACCGGACGCTCGCGGTCGATCGTCTGCGTCAGCTCCAGCGCGATATCGTTCTCTTCGCTCGAGAAGACCGAGTAGCCGAGGCCGTGGCGGGCTTCATAGCGCACCTTCGGATTGCGCGACAGGCCGGCATAGGGCGTCATCACCGTGTTGCTGTCGAGGTCGGTCACGTAAAGCGCCTCGCCCGGACGGTTGATGACCATGTCGTTGGTCCACGGCGTCAGCTGGTAGTCGCGCGAATTGTGGCTCCAGGTGAAGCCGCCACCTTCGGCGGGCACATGGAAGCCGAAACGCTCGTTGGAGATGACGTTGATCCACGGATGCGGCGTCGACTGGCCACCGGGCAGGCGGACGACATATTCGCGGCCATCCTTGGCGAAGCCGCCATAGCCGTTCCAGAAATCGAGATCGTCCTGCGCCTCGAGAGGCGCGGCCGCAAAGACCGATTCCTGCAGCGCGGCCGGCACGATGAGACGGTTGACCGGCGCCGGCGCATCGGCGGATTGCGCGGAGGCAAACAGCGTCGCCGCGCGGGCGATCTGGTCGACGAGCTTGCCGTTGCGGGCATGGAAGATCACCCGCGATGCGGCCAGGATCTCCTGGTAGGTCTCGTTTTCGATCAAATCCTTGCGGACCGAGAAGATGTTCTGCCTGAGACCGTCGCCCTGGTTGTGACGCACATGCTCCACGAGCTTGTCCAGCTCGCGCTGCATGTCCTGAGCCTGGTCGACGGCGCGTTCGTTGACGATCACCAGATCGGCATTGATGCCGCGCGAACGCAGGTATTCCGCTGCCATCAGCGCTTCCCTGGCGATTTCGAGGTCGATATCGTCATTGATGCGCAGGGTAAAGATCGGGAAATCGCCCGAGATCGTCACCGGCCAGAGCGCCGATTGCGAATGCAGGCCGGCCTGAACGGTGGCGCTGTCGGCGCGCAGATGCATATCGGGATAGACGAGATAGCGGGCAAGCTTCTGGAAGGCCGCCGCCTGCTGCGAGGTGACGCCGACATGGCGCATCTGCATCTGCGTGCGCGTCCAGGCCTGCGTCAGCTCGACGCCGAAGGCATCCGGATTGCGGTAGCGCTCCACGGCCTTGTCGACCTCTTCGCGGTTCGGCGCGGCAATCGTCCAGAAGATGACGCTGACCTTCTTGCCGGCCGGCACGCGCACCACGCGGCGCAGCGACAGGCAGGCATCCATGGTGAAGCCGTCCGTGCCGGACAGCGTCGCGCCCGGATCGAAAGCGGCTGCTTCGGCCAGCGTGCGGCCGCGGCCGAGGAACTTGCGGCGATCGGTTTCGAATTCGGTCGGACGCTCCGACCCGGCATTGTCGACGACCAGATGGGCGACCGACATATCCGGCTCGTTAAAGTCGCGCTTGTTGCGCTCGGCGCGGATCACGTCGCCGCTGTTGCCGATCTCCGTGCGCACGAACATGCGCGTGAAGACCGGGTGGCCGGAATCGACGTCGTCGCTCGCAAGCGCCGGCTCGAGATAGGAGGTCACTTCGATGAAGCGATCCTCGGCACCCATGTTGAGCAGCGTCACGCGACGGCCTTCGGCATCGTGCTCGGTTGCGACGATGCATTCGACATCGCTGGTGAGATCGCCGACCGTCTTGCTATATTCCGCCTTTTCGTCGCTGAAGGCGACCTTGGCCTTCTCGCCTTCTATGCTGCGCGGCTCCGCGGTCGCCGACCACCACTGGCCGGAGGCGGTGTCGCGCAGGAAGATGAAGGTGCCCCAGCGGTCTTCCGTCGGGTCGGCGCGCCAGCGCGAGACCGTCAGGCCGTTCCAGCGCGAATAGCCGGCGCCGGTCGCCGTCAGCATGACCGAATAATGGCCGTTGGAGAGGAAGGCGAGCTCGCGATCCTGCGTCGCCGGATCGGTGATCTTGCGGATCTCCGGACGCAGCATGTCTTCCTGGATATTGGCCGGCTGGTCGCTCTCGTGCTTGGCGGCCATGACCGGAATATCGCGCGGCGCCTTTTCCTGCAGCAGCAGTTCGGCCGCTTCGATCACCGGATCGGCATGGAAGAGCTCGCGCAGGCGGCCGTTGAAGGCGACGTTGGCGATCGCGGCGATCGACATGCCGTGATGGTGGGCATAGTAGTTGTAGACCACCGCGCACTTCTTGCCTTCCGGAACGCGGGTCGGCGTGAAGTCGACCGCGTCATGGAAGCCGTAGATGCCGAGTGCGCCAACCTTGCGCAACTTCTGCAGGTTTTCCAGCGCCGCGGCCGGACGATACTGGCTGGCCAGGATCGAGGCATAGGGCGCGATGACGGCGTTCTGGCCGAGACCACGCTTGAGGCCGAGGGAGGGCACGCCGAAATTGGTGTACTGGTAGTGCATGTAGTGGTCGCGGGCGTTGAAGGCCGCTTCCGAAATGCCCCAGGGAATATCGGAACCAAGACGCTTGGCGTAGTTCATCTGCTCCTGCACGACCAGATTGTTCGTCTGGTTGAGGATACCGCCCTGGCGCTCCTGCATGACGAGCGGCGGCATCAGATATTCGAACATCGAACCCGACCAGGAGACCAGCGCCCCGCGCGAGCCGACGGGCACGACCTGACGGCCGAGGCGATACCAGTGCTCGGTCGGCAGATCGCCCTTGGCGATGGCGAACAGGCTGGTCAGGCGGGCTTCGGAAGCCAAGAGGTCGTAGCAGGCGGCATCGAGCTCGTTGGTTTCCACGCGGAAGCCGATCGATAGCAGGCGCCGTTCCGGACGATAGAGGAAGCCGAACTCCATCCCGAAGGCGATCTTGCGCATGCGGTCACGCAGCTTGGCGAGCCTCTGGCGCAGCGCGTCGACATTGGCGAGATCAAAGACGCTGTCGGCAATGTGGCCTTCGCAGACCTTCACCAGCGATTGCGACCAGGTCAGCACCTCGCCGCTCTGCGGCGACTTGACCTCATGGTCGAGATTGGCGGCGAGCTTCTGGATATCATGCGCCAGGACCGAGAGATTGATGATGCGGATCGAGGCGAATTCATGCTCGCGCTTGACCGCGGCGAGCGCATTCTGGAAGCCGACGATGCGCTCTTCCAGGCGATGGCGCAGCGGACGCACCGTCTTGCGGTCGTCGGGGAGCTCGGCCAGTATTTCGGCGAGAATCCCGGCAACGTCGCCGATACCGTCGAGATTGCCCTGCATATGCGCGGAAGGCGCTTCCGCCCAGATGCGGCAGGCCGAGGAGACGGCAATCAGGTGACCGGCGAAATTGCCGCTGTCAACCGCCGAAACATAGCGCGCGCCCATCGGCTTCAGCGTGTCGGTATGATACCAGTTGCACAGATGGCCGCGGAACTTCTCAAGCTTTTCGACCGTCGCCATGGTCTTTTCCATGCGGTCGATGGTCTCCTCGAAGGAAATCCAGCCGAAGTGGCGGGCGGAAATGACCGACAGCAGGTAGACGCCGATATTGGTCGGCGAGGTGCGCGACGCCACCACCGCATTCGGGGTCTGCTGCACGTTGTCCGGCGGCAGGTGGTTCTGCTGCTCGACCACGAAGGTATCGAAATAGCGCCAGGTGCGCCGCGCGATCTTGCGCAGTTCGGCCGAGACGCTTTCCGGCACTTCGAGCTTGTCCTCGGTTTCCGCCGTCTGGCTGACATACCAGGCGATCGCCGGCGACAGAACCCAGAGCAGCGCGAAGGGAATGCCGACGAGGAAGGCATTGTCGCCCGACAGCGATGCGAAGGCGAGCGCCAGCAGCGCCAGAACCGGCGCATGCCACATGACGCGGTAATGGCCGAGGATGGTGGTCTGGGCAGCCGCCTGGGCGCTGGCGGCCGTGCGCCATTGCAGCATCAGCTTGCGGCTGACGAAGGCGCGATAAAGCGAGCGGGCGATGGCGTCGGCCATGATGCAGGCGCCGTCGGCGATGAAGACGATGCGCAGCGCGACCTGCGCATTGGCGGCACGGATATCCGTCCAGACCGTATAGAGATGGGCGCGGGCGACGATATCGCTGGTGCGCGGGATGATGCCGTTGATCAGCGACAGGGTCGGCGCCACGAACAGGCAGAAGATCAGCAGGATCTGCCAGATGAGGGCGGCGAGCGGCCCCATGAAATACCAGCCGAGGACGGAGGCGAAGAACCAGGCGATCGGCGTCAGCGAACGACGCAGATTGTCCATCATCTTCCAGCGGCCGAGGCCGGTGACGCCGCGCTTCGGATTGAAGATATAGGGCAGGAGCTGCCAGTCGCCACGGGCCCAGCGATGCTGGCGCGACACTTCCACCTCGTAGCGGATCGGGAAATCTTCCACGAGCTCGCAATCGGTCACCAGCGCGCAACGCGCCATCGAGCCTTCGAGCAGGTCGTGGCTGAGAACCGCATTCTCGTCGATCTTACCCTTCAGCGACGCCTCGAAGGCGTCGACGTGATAGAGGCCCTTGCCGGTGAAGGTGCCTTCTTCCACCAGGTCCTGATAGACGTCGGAGACGGCGAAGACATAAGGGTCGAGACCACGATTGACCGAGAAGACACGCTGGAACACCGAGGCGTCCTTGCCGGTCGTCAGCGACGGGGTGACGCGCGGCTGCAGAACGCCGTAACCGCGCACGACGCGCTTGGCTTCGGCATCGAAGACCGGGCGGTTGATCGGGTGATGCAGCTTGCCGACAAGCTTCGTCACCGTGTCGCGCACGAGACGCGTATCGGAATCGAGCGTCATGACATACTGCACGTCCTTCGGCACGGTATTGGCACCGGGCAGGAAAGTCGTGTCGCGGTCGCCGCGCAGCAGCAGGTTCAGCTCATGCAGCTTGCCGCGCTTGCGCTCCCAGCCCATCCAGGCGCCTTCGGCCGGATTGTAGAGGCGGCGACGGTGCAGCAGATAGAAGCGCTGGACGCCATCCTCGTCATAGCGGGCCGCCAGATTGGCGACTTCGCGGCGGGCATAATCGAGGATCTCCAGATCGCGCTCGTTCTCTTCCTCCTGGCTGTCCGGCCAGTCGCTAAGCAGCGCGTAGTAGATTTCGCCGCCCGGATTGGCGAGGTAATGGACCTCAAGATTGCGCACGAGTTCGTCGACGCTGTCGCGATTGCCGATCAGGGTCGGCACGACGACCAGCGTGCGCGCTTCCTCGGGAATGCCTTCCTTGAACTCGTAGCCGACCAGACGCGCCGGCGTCAGGTACATGGTGACGAAGAAGTTGAAGAGACCCGTGGCGCCCTCCGACGCCGGCAGCGAGAACATCAGCAGCAGGATCAGGGTTTCGGCCCAGCCCATGCCGGCCTGGATCATGAAATAGCCGACCACGGCGAGCGCCAGCACGGTCAGCAACAGCACCGGGGCTGCAATCGACAGCCAGTTGAGCTTGCGCCACTGGCGCACGAAGCTGACCGACAGCGGCGCGCGGTAACCGATCGCCTTTTCCAGCTTCTCGGTCTGCTGGCCCATGATGAAATCGCCGATATTGGGCTCGCGCGCTTGCGCCTCGCCCGAAGCCTTGGCGGCCTCAGTCATCGCCATGGCGACCTGGGCGATCTCCATTTCGGTCTTTTCGGAACGGCGGGCGAGCTTTTCGATGCGGCGGCGATAGCTGTTGCGCGAGCCGGGATCGAGCTTGGCATAGTCGGTCTCGTCCCAGAGCAGCTTGTCGACGGCGCTGACCTCCTCGACCCAGACCGACCAGTCGGTGTCGTCGATGAGGCGCAGGCTCTTGATAATGTTGCCCATCGTCACATTGCCGGACGACAAGCGGTTATGCTCGGCCATCATGACGCTTTCGGCGTCGGTGCCGGCCTCGGCCAGGCGCTTTTCCATCCAGGTGATGGCAAGACCCGACGTATGCGAGCCGTCGCGCAGGCGATAGAGGAACTGCGTCGCGAAGGTATTGTCCGAGGTATAGGGCTCGAGCGTCTTCAGGAATTCGGCGACCTTGGCGTCGTCATTGAGACGGATCAGCTCGTCGACGGCCTCGTTGGCCTTCTTGCGCGTGATGCGGCTTTGCTCGACCCGGCTGGAGATGCGGCGCAGATTGTCGACCAGGATATAGCGCACCAGCGAGGGAACGGCCCAGAGCTCGCCGATCTTCAGCATGTCCTGCGACTGGAAGCCCTCCACCAGCGCCAGCAGGCCCTGGTTCGACACGGTGCTGTGCGTATGGGCGACATAGAGCCAGGCAAGCGCCATGGTGCGCGGCATCACCATGCCGTCGATGGTGATCTTCTGCAGCTGGTCGTAGAACTTCTTCGGGAAGTCGCGGCGAACCTCCTGGATGGCTTCTTCGATGATATAGTGATTGTCGAGCAGCCATTCCGCGGCCGGCGTGATCGATTCGCCCGCATCGACATCGGCATTGGCCGAACGATAGACCCGCAGGATCTCCTTCTCGTTCTCCTTGTGGCGCGCGAAGAAGTCGAAGGGCTGGAAGCCCGGCAGCTTGGTCTTGGCGCCGTTGCGGGCGAAATTCGCGCCGCATTCCCGGATTTGCTCGCTGGAGAAATAGGTCGCCCGGATCGAATCATTATGATCGATCTGCTTGGCTTCAGATTCGCGCTGCGCAACGGTGGAGAGATTTTGAGACGTCATGGATTCGGGTTCTGGGTCCAAACAGAGTGACAGGCATTGTCGCCTTTATCGTTTTTGCCCTGCCCGACACAACCATTCACACATGTGGACCCTTTTGCTTCGCTTCCCGGCGCGCGAAGGGGGTGAACTCGAAGTGGCGGCTTAGAACAAAGGCATTCAGGCGAAGATTTTCACGGGTTCCTTCTCGGGATCATGGCGATCGGGCCATCATTCGAGACAGGCTTCCCATGAAACTTGAGACGCGGCCGGCTGGTGCCGACAGCGGTCCCGATGTGTCAAAAACAATCGATCAGGGTCATGAGGCATTCTCCTTGGCTGACTTCCACATCAGGAATCAGGGTATTACAGACTGAGCCCTGCATATCCCGAAGAAGATGAACTTAAACTGAACTCCCTCAAAAGATTCGCAAATTCGTCTCAAGCGCGATTTTTCTCAGGACGGGAAATGGCCGGCAGGGCGCGGACCGGCGGGAAATGCCGGCAGCCGAAACGGGAACGACGCCGGCGGCACGCTTCCAGCGCTCGCGCCGACCTCGTGGCCAACCGCCATGTCGATAGTGGTGTTCATGCACCGGAACCGCCCTCGCGCCATGAGCACGATTCCACCCGCTGTCGTGCGCGGCCTCCGCTTTTGCCATGCCTCCGCCCCACGTCTTTATTTTATATTTTGGCGAAGCTTACTGTTTTCCCGCCGCGCATTCTATCGGCAACGGGAAATTTTCTTTGCCTGGCAAAGTTCCGGCGATGAGGGAAAAGAAGAAGCGCCGGAGAAAAGCGGCGCGATTCAAGGATATCACAGACCGATCTCCGGCCCGTGAGATACAATATCCGGAATTGAGAAGAAGTTCGGCGCGCAAAACAGCAGCGCACGCCTTGATCGTCACCGGTCCACCGCCTGTGTCGTTGCGGTGAAACGCTCAGACGACGATGCCGCACACGATGGCGACGACGAACAGGAAAGCAGCGGAAAACAGCGCAACGTGGATCGCAGTCTGGATCTTATGCCGCGTCGTGGCGACGCGCTTCGAACCATCGAACTGATTCACATGCGTATTCGACATACCCAAATTCGCCATGTGTTGCCTCCGTTGGTCTTTTTTCGATGTCTTGCGGGATAAACCCGCGCCTCACATTCATATATTCTCTATCAATTAGGTAGAGATGTTTTTGCGTCCAGAGGCTCGCTGGCGAAAAAATAAACCTCTGGAAAGAGTTGGACCCGAAAAACCGGCCGTCCCGAATTCAGCGAAGCCGAAGCTCGGCGGAGATGCGGCGAACCCAGGTCAGGGTGCGCTCCATGGCGCCTGCCTCATGAGCCGATGTTTCCGTCACAGCGATGTGACGACGGCTCTTTTCTTCCGGCAGAGTGACGGTCGTCACATCCTCTTCCTTCGCCGGTACCGGCGGATGAAGATAGCCCATGGTCATGCCACCCATGAAAAACATGTCTGCCTCCATTCGCGTCGACCCGGAAACCGGGATCACGAAAGTTAACCGTCATTAACGAGATCATGACAGAAATGCGGCAGGAGTCAATAGTCTATACGATTGGTCGTCTTTCGGCACCGGATTCGTTAACACGGGCCGGCGCCATCGGCTCAATCGCGGACGAACCCCTTGCTGGCGATCATCAGGTTGCGGGTATAGTCCTCCTGGACATTGCCGGCCGCAAGATCGCGGGCAGCCAGCCGCTCGACCACGGCGCCGTTCTGCATCACCACCAGGCGCTCGCACATATGGGTGACGACGCCGAGATCGTGGCTGACCATCACGAACGTCAAGTGGCGATCCCTACGGACCTGCTCCAGGAGATTGAGCACTTCCGCCTGCACGGAGGCATCCAGCGCCGAGGTCGGCTCGTCGAGCAACAGCACGGACGGCTCGACGATCAGGGCGCGGGCGATCGCCACGCGCTGGCGCTGGCCGCCGGAGAGCTGGTGCGGATAGCGGAAGCGGAAGCCGGAGCCAAGACCCACCTCGTCGAGCGCCCGGGCGATGCGCGTCTCGCTGTCGCCGATGCCATGGATCGCCAGGGGCTCCAGCAGCAGCCGATCGATGGTCTGGCGCGGATGCAGCGAGCCATAGGGGTCCTGAAACACCATCTGCACCTGGCGATAGAACGTCTTGTCGCGTTTCGAGCCTTTAAGCGCCTGCCCGTCGACGCGGATCGTACCGGCATTGACCGGCGCCAGACCGGCGACAGCGCGCAGCAGCGTCGATTTGCCCGAGCCGGATTCGCCGACCAGACCGAAGGATTCGCCCCTATTCACATCGATGCTGACCGCATCGAGGGCATAATAACCGTCATAGACGACGCTGAGGCCGTCGACCGCAAGCGCCGCCGTCATGCCGCCCACTCCGGCTTGCGGTCGAGGACCGGCAGCGGATGACGATCCTCGCCGATCACAGGCATGCAGTTCAACAGACCGCGCGTATAGGGATGCTGGGCATTGTTGAGCTCGGAGGCCTTGAGTTCCTCGACGATCTTGCCGGCATACATAACAATCACCCGGTCGCAGAAGGAGGAGACAAGCCTGAGATCGTGCGACACGAAAATCAGCCCCATGCCTCGCTCCGACACCAGCCTGTCCATGATCCTGAGCACATCGAGCTGCACGGTCACGTCAAGCGCCGAGGTCGGCTCATCGGCGATCAGCAGCTCCGGCCCGGCGATCAGCATCATCGCGATCATCACGCGCTGGCCCATGCCGCCGGAGACTTCATGCGGATGCAGGTCGTAGACGCGCTTGGGATCGCGGATCTGCACGGCCTCCAGCATGGCAAGCGCCCGTTCGCGCGCTTCCGCCCTGCTCACCTTCTCATGCGTGCGCAGCGTCTCGGTGATCTGCCGGCCGATGGACATGACCGGATCGAGTGAATATTTCGGGTCCTGCAGCACCATGGCGATGCGCTTGCCGCGTAAGGAGCGACGCTCCTTGGCCGGTATCGACAAGAGGTCGATGCCGCTGAAGTTCAGCCGGTCGGCGGTGACGATGCCATGCGAGGACGTCAGGCCCATGATGGCGCGGCCGGTCTGCGATTTGCCGGAACCGCTTTCGCCGACGATGCCGAGCCGCTCGCGGCCGAGCGTGAAGGAGACGCCGCGCACCGCCTCGATGACGCCGGTGCGGGTGGGATAGCGAACCTTGAGGTTCTCGACCGTCAACATCGCCGTCATTGGCCGCTCTCCTTCGGATCGAGCGCATCGCGCAGGCCGTCGCCGAGCAGGTTGAAGCCGAGGCTGACGACCAGGATGGCGATGCCGGGCATGGCGGCCACCCACCATTGGTCGAGATAATATTTGAAGCCGGAGGCGATCATCACGCCCCATTCCGGCAGCGGCGGCTGCGCGCCGAGGCCGAGGAAGCCGAGACCCGCCGCCGTCAGGATGACGCCGGCCATGTCGAGCGTGACGCGGACGATCACCGAGGAAACGCAGAGCGGCATGACATGCCGGAAGATGATGCGCAGCGGCGAGGCGCCCATCAGCTGCACGGCGGCGATATAGTCCGAACGCCGCACCGTCATCGTCTCGGCCCGCGCCAGGCGCGCATAGGGCGGCCAGGAGGTGATGGCGATGGCAATGATCGCGTTTTCGATGCCCGCCCCGAGCGCGCCGGCGAAGGCGAGCGCCAGCACCAGCTTCGGGAAGGCAAGGAAGATATCGGTGATCCGCATCAGCACGGTATCGACCCAGCCGCCGAGATAGCCGGAGACCATACCGATGATCAGCCCGATCGGCGCCGAAATAATCGCGACCAGGATGACGATGTAGAGCGTCCATCGCGACCCATAGATCAGGCGCGAGAGGATATCGCGGCCGAGATCGTCGGTGCCGAGAAGATAGCCCGCCGTGCCCGGCGGTTTCAGATAGGCATTGGTGAGGTCACCGATGACGGGCGAATGCGGCGCGATGACATCGGCAAGCGCGGCGATCAGCACCAGCGCAAGGATGATCAGCAATCCGACAACAGCCAGACGATTGGCGGAGAATTGCCGCCAGGTGACATAGGCACGCCCAAGTCTTGCCTGCCGACGCGACTGCGGCCGGTCCGACAGCAGCCAGTCACGCCAGCTAATTTGCGTGGTTCCAGCCGTCATCTACGTCGCGTCCTTGGATCGAGGGTCCGATAAAGCAGATCGGAAAGCAGGTTGATGCCGATGAAGACCGTGCCGATGACGATGGTGCCGCCGAGCACGGCGTTCATGTCGGCATTGCGCAGCGAGCTGGTGATATAGAAGCCGATGCCCGGCCAGGAGAAGACGATCTCCGTCAGCACCGACCCTTCGAGCAGCGATGCATAGGACAGCGCGATCACCGTGATCAGCGGTACCATGGCGCTGCGCAGAGCATGCCCCCAGATCACCCGCGTTTCCGACAGCCCCTTGGCGCGGGCAGCGACGATATATTCCTGGCTGAGTTCGTTCAGCATGAAGCTGCGCGTCATGCGGCTGATATAGGCAAGGGAGAAATAGCCGAGCAGCGAAGCCGGCAGGATGATATGGCGGAACACGTCCCAGAAGACGTCCCACTGCCCCTGCAGGGCGCTGTCGAGGAGGAAGAAGCCGGTGACCGGCGTAAAACTATATTCGTAGGCGATGTCGATGCGGCCGGGATAGGCCACCCAGCGCAATTGCGCATAAAAGATCACGAGCGCTACCATCGCCAACCAGAAGACCGGCAGCGAATAGCCGACAAGGCCGATGACGCGAACGATCTGGTCGATCAGGCTGTTGCGGCGCACGGCGGCGAGCACGCCGAAGGGAACGCCGATGACCGCGCCGATGATCGTCCCGACGGTGGCAAGCTCCATGGTGGCCGGAAAGACGCGCCGGATATCGTCCATCACCGGATTGGTCGTCAGCACCGAGGTGCCGAAATCGCCGGTGAGCGCGCTGACCAGATAATAGTAGAATTGCCGATAGAGCGGCTCATCCAGATGCATTTCGCGGCGCAGCCGCTCCAGCACCTGCGCGGGCGCATGGTCACCGGCGATCGCCAATGCCGGATCGATCGGAATGACGCGTCCGATGAAGAAGGTCACGGCCAGCAGGCCAAGATAGGTCGTGACGGCCACGACGAGGAAGCGCAGCACGCCCATCAGAATGGGCGCGGCACGGCCCTTTTTGGGCCGCACCTCCATTTTGCGTTCGACTGTGCTCAAAGGACTAATCCTGCCGGATTATCACTTCGAGACCGGCCAAACGAAGTTGGTGTCGAAGCTCGGGCCGAGCTTGAAGTCCTTCACATCCTTGCGATAGCCGGCCACTTCCGTCTGCTGGAACAGGAAGACGAAGGGGCTGGCATCCAGGTACTTCTTCTGGATATCCTGATACATGGCGCCGCGCTTGGCGGCATCGATCTCGAACAGGGCAGCCTTGGTTTCCTTGTCCAGTTCAGGCGTCGTCCAGGTATTGCGCCAGGCAAGGGTCTTGTTGGTGCTGGTGTCGGCGTTGTCGGGATTGTTCGTGAAGGTATCGGCGTTGGAATGGGGGTCCCAATAGTCGTTGCCCCAGTTGCCGAAATAGATATCGTGGTTACGAGCACGATACTTGGTGAGCTTTTGCTTGCCGTCGCCGGGAATGATCTCAACCTTGATTCCGGCCTGGCCGAGCGTCTGCTGGATCGAGGTGGCCACACCGGTATCCGGCTCGATGCTGCGCACGTCCATCGTCACGGAGAAGCCGTTCGGCAAGCCCGCCTTGGCCAGCAGCTCCTTTGCCTTGGCGACATCGAGCTTGAACGGATTTTCATCCAAGGAGCCAAGCATGCCCTTCGGCTCGAAGGTCTGGTGGACTTCGCCAATGCCCTTGATCAGCGTCTTGCCGATGGCGTCATAGTCGACCAGGTACTTGAACGCCTGCTGCACCTCAGGTTTGGCGAGATTGGCATTCTTCTGGTTGAGGCTGATGTAGTAGATCGTGCCCTTCGGCGCGTTGGTGGAGGCAAGCTGCGCGTTCTTCTCGATGGCGGCAAGATCGGTCGGCGACAGGTTGCGGGCGACGTCGATATCGCCGTTCTCCAGCGCCAGGCGCTGTGCCGAGCTTTCCTTCATGAAGCGATAGATGACGCGGGCGAGCTTCGGCTTTTCGCCGTAATAATTGTCGTTGCGCTCGAGCACGACGGCTTCGTTGGCGCGCCATTCGCGCAGCTTGAACGGGCCGGAACCGGCAAAGCCGGTCTTTAGCCAGCTATTGCCGAAGTCGTTGTCATACTTGAAGTCGGCCGTCGGCGTCGCCGGCTTGACGTGCTGCAGAACCAGCTTCTTGTCGACCACTTCCGCCACCGTCGCCGTCAGGCAGTTCAGCACGAAGCTCGGTGCATAAGGCTTGTCGACGGTGAAGGTGAAGGTGTTCGGGTCGGTAGCCTTGGCCTTTTCCGTCACGTTGTCGCCGTTGAGGCCGAACTGGGTGAGAATGAAGGCCGGGCTCTTGTCGAGCTTGACGACGCGCTCGAAGGACCAGGCGACATCCTCGGCGGTGATCGGATTGCCGGAGGCGAATTTCAGGCCGGGCTTCAGCTTGAACGTATAGGTCAGGTGATCGTCGGAGACCGACCAGCTCTCGGCAAGATCGCCCTGGATCTTGGACGTGTCGTTGATATCCAGGCGAACGAGCAGGCTATAGCTATTGCCGGTGATCTCGGCGGCGGAAAGCTCGTAGGCCTCGGCCGGGTCCATGCTGAGAATATCGTCGAAGGCGAAGCCTTCGACCAGCGTGTCCTTCGGCGTTTCGGCGAACGCGCTGGGCGCCGCCATGGTCAGCAGCGCCAGAGCCGCACCGGCCGAAAGGACGCGGAAGCGGCGGTTCATCCTGGTCATCATCATGTTTTTATTCCCCTGATTTGAACGCTTATCGATACTGTTCATGCACGCGGCGCGCGGCTTTCTCCCCAGGCGGACGCCAGAATGCGAAGCCAGTTCTCCCGGCACAACTTCGCAAGATCGGCCTCACCATAGCCAACGTTCCGAAGGGCAGCAATCAGCTTTTGATTGCCCGCGGCATCGCCGATATCGGCCGGAATCGTCGCTCCGTCGAAGTCCGATCCGAGGCCGACGCAGTCGATGCCGACGCGCTCCACCATATGATCGACATGGCGCACCATCGCATCGATCGGCGTATTGGCGTCCGAACGGCCATCCGCGCGCAGCATGGCGGTGGCATAGTTGAGCCCGACGATACCGCGGCTTTCCTTGATGGCGTCGAGCTGCTTGTCGGTGAGGTTGCGGGCCACCGGCGTCAAGGCATGGGCATTGGAGTGGCTGGCGACCAGCGGCTGGTCCGAGGTTTTCGCCACGTCCCAGAAGCCCTTTTCGGTGATATGGGCGAGATCGATGACGATGCCGAGCCGGTTGCATTCGCGCACCAAAGCAAAACCGGCCTCCGTCAGCCCAGGCCCGGTATCCGGCGAACTCGGAAAGGCGAAGGGCACGCCATGGGCAAAGACATTGTTGCGGCTCCAGACCGGACCGAGCGAGCGCAGGCCCGCCGCATAGAAGGTTTCCAGCGCCGCAAGATCGGCGTCGATCGCCTCGCAGCCTTCCATGTGCAGGACGGCGGCGAAGATGCCCTTGTCCATGCAGTCGCGGATTTCGGCTGTGGAACGGCAAAGCTTCCAGGCGCCGGCGCGATCGAGCCTGAGCGCGATCGCCGCCATTTCCAGCGCGATGTCGAGCGACGGCGGCCGTTCCAGCGGCTCGGCCAGCGGCGTGGCATAATGGCCGTTGCGGTCGGGCTCGGCGAAGACGAGATGGCCCGACGGAATATAGATGGCGCAGAGGCCGCCGGCCAAACCGCCCGCCCTGGCGCGCGGCGCATCGATGTGACCGGTCGATATCCCATCCCTGAATTCGGCGACCGGATCGGTGCCTTCATGCGAATGGTGCCAGAGTCTCAGCAGAACGTCGTTGTGGCCATCGAATACGGATTGCATCATCTATCCTGGAATGAAGCGCTCGAGTGCGCGGAGGGAAAGCGGCAAGAATAGAAAAGATGGCGGGATTCGCCATACCCCCGTGAAAAAAATCTGCACCGGAACGCGACAAGGAAAAAGGCGGGAGCAAGAGCTCCCGCCTCCAAATGGCTGACGATGTCTCGGCTGCGTCAGCGCTTGGCGCGCTTCTTTTGCCGGTAGACGTCGACGGCGACGGCGGCGACGATGATCAGGCCCTTGGCGATTTCCTGGTAGTAGGCATCGACGTTGAGGAAGGTGAAGCCCGAGATCATCACGCCGAGGATCACCGTACCGATGATCGTACCGGTGATGCGGCCGACACCGCCGGTGAGCGAGGTGCCGCCGATGACGGCCGCCGCGATCGCATCCAGTTCGTAGTTCACGCCCATGCCGGCCTGCGCCGTCTGGACACGCGCCGCCGTGATGATGCCGGCAAGGCCCGCCAGCAGGCCGGCGATGGCATAGACCTTGATCAGATGCGCCTCGACATTGATGCCCGAGACGCGCGCCGCCTGCAGGTTGGCGCCGATCGCGTAGGTGAACTTGCCGTAGCGCGTGTAGCGCAGCACGATATGGAAGATCAGCGCGACGAGCAGAAAGACGATAACGGGCCAGATGCCGGAACCGATGAAGTTGAACTGATCGGTAAGACCCGAGATCGGCTGGCCCTTGGTATAGAGCTTCGACAGGCCGCGCGCCGAGACCATCATGCCGAGCGTGGCGATGAAGGGCGGAATCTTCGTCTTCGTGATGAGCTGGCCGTTGATGAAACCGGCCAGCAGGCCGATCAGCAGGCCGATGCCGATCGGAACGAAGAACGGCAAGTCCGTCAGCGACGGATAGAGCGCCCGCGCCCAGGTGGAGGACTGCGCAAAACTCGCCGCCACCATGGCCGTGAGGCCGACCACGGAGCCGGACGACAGATCGATGCCGCCGGTGATGATGACCTGCGTCACACCGACGGAGATGATGCCGATGACCGAGACCTGCAGGATCATGATCTTCAGGCGCTGCAGGTTGAGCAGGAAGCTCTGGCCGACAAAAATCCAACCGAGGATCTCGCAGACGAGCGCGATGCCGATCAGCACCAGAAAGATACCGAGTTCCGGCGGCACGCGACGGCGCCTCGGACGCGTCACCGCCGGCGCGGTCGCCTCTGCAACTTTGCTAACCATGGTTCAATCCTCCTTTGCGATGGCCGGTGCGTGTCATTGCGCCGCCAGTTCCATCACCTTGACTTGGGTTGCTTCCGCGCGATCGAGGAAACCGGTCACCCGCCCCTCATGCATCACCATGATGCGGTCGCTCATGCCGAGCACCTCGGGCATCTCCGAAGAGATCATGATGACAGCGACACCGGTGCGCGCCATTTCCGTGACCAGACGATGAATTTCCGCCTTGGCGCCGACGTCGATGCCGCGGGTCGGCTCGTCCAGGATCAGGATGCGCGGATTGGTGAGCATCCAGCGGCCGATCAGCGCCTTCTGCTGGTTGCCGCCGGACAGGTTCTCGATACGCTCGTCGAGGTTCGGCGTCTTGACGCGCAGCTTACGCGCCATCTCCTCGCAGGCCTGCTCTATCGAGCCCTCCTGCACGAAGCCGCCGCGCACGAACTTGTCGTGCAGCACGGCGATCTGCATGTTTTCGAGCACGCTGAGGATCAGAAGACAGCCCGTATCCTTGCGGTCCTCCGTCAGGAACGCCATGCCGTGGCGGATCGCCACCGCCGGCGTCGTCACCTCGACCTTCTTGCCGAAAAGCTCGATCGTGCCGGACGAGGCCGGCGTCACCCCGAACAGGGCTTCGGCGACATTCGAGCGGCCGGAACCGACCAGCCCGGCGACGCCGAGGATCTCGCCGGCCCTCACATCGAAGGAGACATTGGAAAACACGCCGTTCAGGCTCAGATCTTTGACGGACAGAACCGTCTCGCCGATCGGCACCTCCTCCTTCGGGAACATCTGGGTGATCTCGCGGCCAACCATCATGCGGATGATGTCGTCGCGCGTCACGTCGGTGGAAGCATGCGTGCCGATATATTTGCCGTCGCGGAACACCGAGAATTCGTCGGCGATCTCGAACAGCTCGTTCATCTTGTGGGTGATGTAGACGATGCCGATGCCCTGTTCGCGCAGGCCGCGGATGATGTCGAAGAGGTGGGTCACCTCGCGCTCCGTCAGCGCCGAGGTCGGCTCGTCCATGATGAGCACGTCGGAATCATAGGAGACCGCCTTGGCGATCTCGACCATCTGACGGCTGGCGACGGAAAGCTCGCGCACCTGGATTTCGGGATCGATGGTGATGTTCAGGCGGCGGAAGAGCTCTTCCGTCTTCCTGTTCATTTCAGCGTGATCGACGAAGCCCAGGCGGTTTTTCGGCTCGCGGCGAATCCAGATATTCTCCGCAACCGTCATGAACGGCATCAGGTTGAGCTCCTGATGGATCATGGCAATGCCGTTTTCCAGCGCGTCGAGCGGCGATTTCAGGCGGATTTCAACGCCCTTCAGCAGCACTTCGCCCTGATCCGGCACATAAATGCCGGCGAGAATCTTCATCAGCGTCGACTTGCCGGCGCCGTTTTCGCCCATCAGCGCATGCACGGTGCCGCGCTTCAGGCGGAAGGAAACGTCATCGAGGGCGACGACACCCGGAAATTCCTTGCGGATGCCTTCGGCACTCAGCAGATAGGCGGCATTGGGGACCGCGCCGCTGGCGCGCACCGCCGCCATGGTGGACGGGCTCACAACCATCTTTTTCCTCCCGGGGCCTGTCGGAATTGCAGGGATGCGGGCGCTGTGCCCGCATCCGTCGATAGCGGCGGCGTCAGTTCTTCTTGACGAAGTCCTTGACGTTGGCCGGCGTCACGAGCTGGAAGGGAATGTAGACCTTCTTCTCGACCTTCTCACCCTTGGCGAGTTTCAGCGCGGCATCCACCGCGCCCTTGCCCTGGCCGGCCGCGTCCTGGAACACGGTGACCTTGAGATCGCCGGCCTGCATCGCGGCCAGAGCGTCCTGCGTGGCGTCCACGCCGGCGACGACGATCTTGTCGAGCGACTTGCCGGAAGCCTTCAGCGCCTGGATGGCGCCGATCGCCATTTCGTCGTTGTTGGAGATGACGGCGTCGAATTCGATACCGCTGGACAGCCAGTTGGTCATCAGGTCGGCGCCCTGGGTGCGCTGCCAGTTGGCAGTCTGCTCCTGGACGATGCTGATGCCCTTGCATTCGTCGGTGGCGAGAACGTCATGAACGTCCTTGGTGCGCATGCGGGCGGCCTGGTTGGACAGTTCGCCCATCATGACGACGGCCTTGCCCTTGCCGCCGAGAAGCCGGCAGACTTCCTTGGTTTCCAGCGTGCCGGACTCGACCTCGTTCGAGGCCACGAAGGCCTGGCCTTCCGGCAGGCTGTCGACGTTCGCCGGCTCGCGGTTGACGTAGATGAGCGGGATCTTCGCCTCGGCCGCCAGCTTCGAGATGGCGGCGGTTGCGTCGGTATCGACCGGGTTGACGATGATGGCGTCGACCTTACTGGCGATGAAGTTCTGGATCTGGCTCTGCTGCTTGGCGATGTCGTTCTGCGCGTCTTCGACCTGCAGCGTCACGCCCTTCTGGGTCTTGGCGTAATCCTGCATGCCGTTGCGCAGAACGGTCAGGAAGTTGTCGTCGAACAGCGCCATCGATACGCCGATGGTTTCCGCATGCGCCGCGGTCGACAGCATAAGCGCCATTGCAGAGCCAAGAATGAGTTTTCTCATGATTTTCCTCCCGATTATGGTGCCCGGCCGCACCCCTCCTTGATGCCGGAACCCTCGGTCTCGACCGCAGGGCCAACAATCCTGGCAATCGTCACTCCCATAACGATGCCGACAAAACGGAACAAACAAACCGTAAAATTCTCTATGCGGAATATTTATTCCATTTCTTGATGGAGACGTCAACCCTATTTTCTGGGCACATCCAAGGAAGCGGAAAACAATGGGCCGCGAACAAACTTTCAACGCGAAAAAGACTGTAAAATGCGATGTCAGAACCCACATCTGGGTCGTCAGATACGATGGAACGGACATTCCATCGGCATCGGCACAGCATGGAATTCGATCGCCCCCAGGCCGAAACCGGCCGATCATGGAGAACCAGCATGCCCTCGATGTACCGTTTTTCAGTCCCCATCTTCCAGCGCGGCCTTGCGGTCCTTGCGACCTATCTCGACAAGATCGAGGCGCATGCGGCGGAAAAGAGCATCGATGCGAACGAGCTCGTCGGCGCCCGCCTCATCGACGACATGCTGCCGCTCTCCGGCCAGTTTCAGCGCGCCACCGACAGCGCCAAGCTTGCGATCGCCCGGCTGGCCGGCATCGACGCGCCGCGTTTCGAAGACAATGAGACGACCGTCGCCGAGTTGCGCGAGCGGCTGAAAAAGACCGAAGCCTTCCTGGCGACGATCACGCCGGAGACGATGGAAGGCAGCGAGAACCACGACGTGACGATCGCGCCCGGCGGCAACAAGATCACCTTCCGCGGCGAGGATTATCTCGCAAACTTCGCTTTGCCGAACTTCTTCTTCCACGTCACCACGGCGCACGACATCCTGCGCAGCCGCGGCCTGCCGGTCGGCAAGATGACCTATCTCGGCGCCTTTGCCTGATCCACTTCAGGGCCGGCGCGTGACCGGCCCTTTTTCCGTGAGCTCGGTATAGGCGAGCGTCTGGTCGAGATGCCGGGCCCGCAGCGACAGCAGCTTTTCTGCATAGGCGAGGCGGACCGCCGCATAGCTCTCCTCGCCAGCGACATCGACGAGCTCCATCGGGTCCTTTTCCAGATCGTAGAGCAGCGGCGGCAGCCCGGCGAAATGGACATATTTGAAGCGCTCGTCGCGGATGACGGCGAGATTGCAGGCATTCGATCCCAGCCCGAAATGCCGCTCCGCCTCGCCGCCGGCGATGTCGCGGAAATCGAATTCCCAGAAAGCCGCATCGCGCCATCCAGCCGGCTCCCTGCCGTCGAGGAAGGGCACAAGCGTGCCGCCGTCCAGATGATTGCCGGGCACGAGGCCGAACCGGTCGCAGAGCGTCGGGAAGATATCGGCGGCGCTGGTGAAACGGTCCACTCGCCGCCCCGCCCCGGCCGGATGGCCGGGATCGCGGATGACAAGCGGCACGTGATAGCTGCCATCGAAAAAGCCGCCCTTGCCGAGCATCCAGTGGTCGCCCATCATCTCGGCATGGTCGGAGGTGAAGACGATCAGCGTCTCGTCCCAGGCGCCGGCATCCTTCAACGCCTGCCAGATCCGCCCAAGCTGCGCATCCACCTCGGCGATCATGCCGTAATAGATGGCGCGGATCGCCGAGAGATCGCCTTCCGTCCAGTCGCTCGCCGGCCCTTCGCCGCCATGAATGAAACTGCCCTTGCCGATCTGCGGCAAGGCGAAGGCGAGGAAGGGATGCGCCGCCTGCTCCGTCTTCCGGTCGGGAGCGCGCGCGAAAGCCGGCCCGTCGCTTGGCGCAAACATGCGGTTATAGGGCTCCGGCACCGAAAAAGGCGGATGCGGCCTCAGGAACGAGACATGCGCGAACCAGGGCGCATCCTGCTCGCCGAGCCAGCGGATGAATTCGCCGGCGAGAAAGGCCGTCTGCGTCTCGTCCCTGGAATAGGAGGGCGCGGCATCGGAGATTTCACCGGGCCTGGCGCCGACCGGAATATGAATATCGCGGCTCGTCGCTTCCGCGTGCCCGCGCGAGCGCAGCCAGGAAAGCCATTGCTTCTCATGCTCGGGCAAGAGCTGGCGGGCGCTGAAACCGGGCAGCACGCCCTCATAGGTCGTCAAATGCGGATCGTTCGCGTCCATGCCGCGCGGATCGGGCGCGGTATCCGTATAGCCGAACAGCGTCGGATCGTAGCCGGCGCGGCGGGCGGCAAGCGCCAGATTGTCGAACCGGGCATCGAGCGGCGACCCATTGCGGCAGACGCGATGGTTCATCTGGTAAAGGCCGGTATAGAGCGAGGCCCTTGCCGGCGAACAGGGCGCCGTCCCGGCATAATGCCGGGCGAACAGCACGCCCTCGCGCGCCAGCGCATCGACATTCGGCGTCGTGACGCAGGCGTGGCCGACGGCGGAGAGACAATCGCCCCGCCATTGGTCGGCCGAGATCAGCAGCACGTTCGGGCGCCTGCCCGACGCCGTCCGATCAGTGCTGGTTGGACTTGGCATGCCAGTTCCAGGCGGATTCGATGATGCGCGAGAGATCATATTGCGGCGACCAGCCGAGAATATCGCGGGCCTTGTCGTTGTTGGCGACCAGAGTGGTCGAATCGCCCTCGCGGCGGCCGACATATTCGACCGGGAACGGCCGCTCCGACACGGTTTCGATCGCGCCCAGCAGCTCCTTGACGGTGGTGCCGGTGCCGGTGCCGAGATTCAGCGCGACGGATTCACCACCCCTCAGCAGATATTCCACCGCCCGCACATGCGCGTCCGCCAGATCGAGAACGTGGATATAGTCGCGCACGCAGGTGCCGTCGCGCGTGTCGTAATCGCTGCCGAAGACCTTGAAGCCCTGGCGGCGGCCGAGTGCTGCCTCGATCGCCAGCGGGATGGCATGGGTCTCCGGCGTGTGCCATTCGCCGATGCGGCCCTCGAAATCGGCGCCGGCGGCATTGAAATAGCGCAGCACCACGGAGCGCAGCCCCTTGTACTGATCGTAGTCGGCAAGCGCCTGCTCGACGATATATTTGGTGCGGCCATAGGGATTGATCGGCACCTGCCGGTGGCTCTCGTCCAGCGGCACGCTCTGCGGCAGGCCGTAGGTGGCGCAGGTGGAGGAGAAGACGAAGGCGCCGACACCGGCCGCCTGCGCCGCCGAAAGCAGCGTCAGCGTGCCGATGACATTGTTTTCATAGAAGGAGACGGGGTCCTTGACCGATTCGCCCACCTCGATCAGCGCCGCGAAATGCAGGATGGCCGCCGGCTTGTATTTCGCCAGCACCTCGTCGAGCCGCGCCCGGTCGCGGATATCGCCCTCCTCCGCCGGACCCCATTTGACGAATTCGCGATGACCGTTGGAGAAATTATCGTAGACGACGGGCTGGAATCCCTTGTTCGCCAGATCCAGACATGTGTGCGAACCGATATAGCCGGCGCCCCCGACCACAAGAACCGTTTCCCCTGCCATTCGCCATCCCTTCTCGACTCATAACGATTTGCCGCCCGAAGCGCGGCGGACCGGTTCGATCCGACGCATAGACTTAGAGAGCTGTAGCCGACTTGCAAGGCTTGGGAAAGGAGCAAGGCGGGCAGCGTCAAGAATGGACACAGGCCGCAATATGCTACATATCGAGGTTGTATCCCCTTGCCCAATTGGGTTGTGCTTTGCTAGCTTTCCGCCCAGAGAGCTGGGGGCGCTTCATGATTTTCGTAGTTTTTTGGCATCTTGTGCGTGGCGCCGCTGAAGCTTGTCGGCGTGGAGCCATGGCAGGATTGGCACTCTTTGGATTGACGACGGCTGTGGTCGCCCAGGTGCCGGGCGCGCCAATGCAATTCATGCTGGTTCATGCCGACCCCAACTCCGGCAACTGTCGGCCCGAGGGCTGCATGGACTGGATTGCGGCCGAAGGCATGATCGATGCGCGATCTCCCGCCGATCTGCGCAAGCTTCTGGCCAGCATCGGCAACAGGAAATTGCCCATCATCGTGAACTCGCCCGGCGGAAATGTAGCGGCCGCGATGGAAATGGGTGAGATCATCCGGAAGCGCGGCCTGTCCGTGGCTGTGGGCGGCACCAGGCTGCTGTCCTGTCCAAACGGCCAGCCGCTCTGCGGCGATGGCTGGCGCGCCGGCGCGAAAGGCGTCGTCTATTCCGTCGGCGCCACATGTCTTTCGGCCTGCCCTTTCGTGCTGTCCGCCGGCGTCAGACGCGTCGTCAGCCCCTTCAGCATCACGGGCGTCCATCAGATAAGGACGACCTATGACCAGGAGCGGATACTCTACCGGATGAGATATCAGGTCATTAACGGCAAGAAGCACATCATCAACCGCCAGGAGCTCAGCCGTAAATTTGTCGGACTGTACGACAGCACAAAACTCTCGAAATCGCTGCGGTCAAAGATCCTCGCTTATTTCAAGAAAATGGGCGTTGATAGGTCGATCCTCGATATGGCGATGAGTGCTGCTCCAAGTTCGATACGGCTCATTACGCCGGATGAAGCGATGAAAATAGGCCTGCTGACCGACCTCGCCGGAGCCGACGACTTGGTCAAGGCCGGAGCTTGCGCGGTCGGCCAGCCGTTTACGTCCTGCCAAGCACCAATATCCACGGATGCAACTGCCCTTATTGCCAATCCACCCTTTGCGGATTGGCAATTGAACCCCATGCAGGATTTCCTGCCATCTTTTGCGACGCCGAACAGCAGCCCGACCCCACAACGCAGCGACTGCGTCCAGGAACCAGTGAACTACTCGCCCCACTGGGATTCGAGCCGGGCGATTTCCTCCGAGATTTCCGTAATGCGTTGCCGCAACTCCGCTTCCGTACCGTCGTCGACTTCGCCCTCGCCGAAACAATAGCGGGCTATATGCAGCTCGAGCTTGGCTTCCAGCGCTTCCCGCTGGTCACGAAGATGTTTGAGATAGCTGTTTCGCATCGCGAACCACGCTTTCCGAGAATTGGTCTCAGAATACTAAATAGGTCCGGAGAGGGAAAGTTTCGATAGTGTCGCAGGCTATCCCCGGGTCGGGACCATGCGGGCGAGCACCTGATCGCGCAACACATAGTGATGCACCAGGGCAGCGGCGGCGTGCAGTCCGGCGACGGCGATGATCAGCCAGGCCGTGACGCTGTGCAGTTCACCGATCACCCGCCGCGTCGCCGGATCGACGACCACAAGGGCCGGAATCGAGAAAAGCCCGAAGAAATCAGGCGCATTGGCGGACGCCCAGCGGATCAGCAAGCCATAGGAGACCTGCGCGACCATCAGCACATAGAGAATGAGGTGCACGAGGGTCGAGGCCACATGCTGAAGCCCCGAGACGGCGGGCGCGACGCGCCGATGCGTCAGGAGACGCCAGACGATGCGCAGCAGGAGGACGGCGGCGAGCAGGATGCCGAGCGAGACATGCAGAGAAATCAATCCCAGGCGCATCGGCGTGCCGCGGGCGGCAAAATCCCAAATCTGCGCCGTCCCGAACAGGGCCAGGACCAGGCCCGCGGTCAGCCAGTGCAGCGTAATGGTGAAACGGTCGTAGCGGGTGGCCCGCTCGCCGGCGGCTGCGCTGTCGAAATTCTGCATGATCAATGATCTCCTTGGGAAGGACACGGGAGCAAACGCGCGACGCCTTCTCATTATTCGATCGCCTCGAAACGAGGGGCGGCGTCTTGCCGATCTCCCTATTGCAAAGCCCCGACCTGATATTCACATTGATCTGACACGCACCTGAATTCGCACCTCGACACAAAGATTTGCGCTGACATGCCCCTGCGGTTTGGGCTAATTCAGGTCGATTGTTCGAGGTAGATTGTGTTGACCGAAAAAATTGCCGTCATCGGCCTGGGCTATGTCGGATTGCCCGTGGCCATCGCGCTCGCCGAAAAATTTCCCGATGTCGTCGGCTTCGATATCAAGGCCTCCAGGGTCGCCGCCCTGAAAGCGGGCGAGGACAACACGCGCGAGGTCTCGCCGGCGCGCCTGAGGGAAAGCGGGCTGCGCATCACCGGCGACATCCAGGATCTGCGCGACCGCGACATCTTCATCGTCGCCGTGCCGACGCCGATCGACCGCAACCGGCAACCGGATCTGCGCCCGATGATCTCCGCTTCGCGCACTGTCGGACAGGCTTTGAAAAAGGGCGGCATCGTCGTCTATGAATCGACCGTCTATCCCGGTGTGACCGAGGAAGTCTGCGGCCCCGTGCTCGCCGAGGTCTCGGGCCTGCGCCAGGGCGAGGATTTCCATCTCGGCTATTCGCCGGAGCGGATCAATCCCGGCGACAAGGAACATACGTTCGAGCGCATCGTGAAGGTGGTGGCCGGCGACAGCGAGGAAGCGCTCGAAAGGATCGCCGCCGTCTACGGTGCGGTGGTCGAAGCCGGCATCCACAAGGCGCCGAGCATCAAGGTGGCGGAAGCCGCCAAGGTGATCGAAAACACCCAGCGCGACCTCAACATCGCCCTGATGAACGAGCTGTCGATCATCTTCGAGAAGATGGACATTCGCACCGCCGATGTGCTGAAGGCGGCAAAGACGAAGTGGAATTTCCTGCCCTTCACCCCCGGCCTGGTCGGCGGCCACTGCATCGGCGTCGATCCCTATTATCTCACCGCCAAGGCGGAAGAGCTCGGCTATCACCCGGAAGTCATCCTGTCGGGCCGCCGCATCAATGACGGCATGGGCGCCTTCATCGCCCAGAAGCTGATCAAGATGCTGGTTTCGGCGCAAAAACCGATCAACGGCGCCCGCATCGGCATTTTCGGCCTGACCTTCAAGGAAAACGTGCCGGACCTGCGCAACAGCCGCGTGCCCGACATCATCCGCGAACTGCACCAGTTCGGCCTCGAGCCGCTGGTGCACGATCCCATGGCGAGCCACGGCGAGGCGGAAGAGGAATATGGCGTGCGGCTGGCGTCGCTCGACGAGTTCGGCACGCTCGACGCCCTGGTGCTCGCGGTTCCCCATAAGTCCTACCTGGCGGATGGCGCGGCGGAAATCCTCACCCTGCTCGGCGAAAACGGCGTGGTGGTCGACGTGAAGGCGGCGCTGGAACGCGACAATCCGCTGCTTGAAGGCCACGCCGTCTGGAGCCTTTAGAGCAATTCCAGGAGAAGTGCGTAGCGGTTTTCCGTCCGGAATTGCGTAGAAACAAAGGGATAGGCCGTTACGACCGATCCTGCATGGCTGCGGCCACCGTCAGCCGCAGCCCTTCATCGACCGAAAAAGGCGGCGACCAGCCGGTGACCGCGATCGTCTCGCCGATATCGACCTGCAGCGACCCCAAAAGACGCTCGGCCGCCGCGCGACGGCCGGCGAGCGCCGCGAGCCCTTCCAGCAGGCGCGACGGAACGGGCAGCATGAGCGCTCGTCTCCCCATCGCCGTCGCAAGCTTGCCGATCAGCCCCCCGGTCGAAAGATCCGCGCCGTCACTGATCAGAAACACCCGGTTCGCCGCCGCCGGGTGACGGGCGCAAGCCAAGATGAAATCGACGAGATTGCCGACGAAGACCAGCGACCGTCTGTTCTCGACGAGGCCGAACGGCCAGGGAAATGGCCGCCCGGCCCATGTCATCAGGCTCGCGAAATTCGCCTTCACCCCCGGCCCATAGACGAGCGGCGGGCGGATGATGACGATCTCCATGCCCGTTTGCGCGCCGACGGCCAGCAGCGCTTCCTCCGCCTCCAGCTTCGACTGGCCGTAGGGGTCTTGCGGATGCGGCGCATCGGATGCGGTGAAGGGCCTGCCCGGCGCGGTCGCCTCGCCATTGACCTTGATCGAGCTCAGGAAGATGAAACGACGGACGCCGGCGCTGGCCGCCTGCCTTGCCAGATTGACCGTGGCATCGACATTGACGGCACGGAAGGCGGCAAGCGGATCGGCGGCCTTGTCGTTCATGACATGGACGCGCGCCGCCAGATGCACGACGGTTTCGACATCCGCAAGTGCAGCGGACCAATCGCTCGCACCATCGATCGCGCCCATGGCCAGGAAACCGGGCCGCGGATCACGGCTGATGGGGCGATGCTCGATCCCCCGTCGCGAGAGCTCCGTGCAAAGCGCCTGCCCGACGAAACCCGTTGCCCCCGTGACCAGCATCATGCGCCCATCGCCCTTCGATTACGCTCATACATCCGATTGGCCATGCTTTCGCATACTCCGCCGAGAAGGAACAGGCCCGACAAAATCCTCGCTGGGACGATTGTGCATAAATGCATGATATGAGATGGACTGCACGTAAACCCATCATCGGCGCCGCGAAATCGGCTCCGGTCAGATCATCAGAGACGATGCCCTATACGATCGCCAAGCGCCTATTCGACTTCCTTGCCGCCCTCGCCGCAGCCGTCGTCTTTTCCATTCCGGTCCTGATCGTCGCCGCCGCCGTGCGGCTGACCTCCCCCGGCCCGGTTCTCTACTGGTCGGATCGCGTCGGGCGCGGCAACCGGATTTTCCGCATGCCGAAATTCCGCAGCATGCGCACCGATACGCCAGCGGTCGCCACACACCTGCTGAAGGACGCCAATGCCTATCTGACGCCGATCGGCTCCTTCCTGCGCAAATCGAGCCTGGACGAGCTGCCGCAGCTCTGGTGCATCCTGAAGGGCGAGATGAGCATCGTCGGCCCCCGCCCCGCCCTCTTCAACCAGCACGACCTGATCGCGCTGCGCACCGAGCGCGGCGTCGACGCGCTGCTGCCGGGCCTGACCGGCTGGGCGCAGATCAATGGCCGCGACGAACTGCCGATCCCGCAGAAGGTGGCGCTGGACGAAGACTATCTGCGCCGCCGCTCCTTCCTCTTCGATCTCAAGATCATCTTTCTGACGGCCTTGAAGGTTCTGCGCAGCGATGGTGTGACCCATTAGCAATTCCAGGAAAAGTGCGCAGCGGTTTTCCGTCCGGAATTGCGTCAACCAATTCTGGCCAGCCTCGAGCGGAAACGGCGATGGCGGACAAGCCCATGCCAAAAATGCCGTATTCCTGCCCCTTTACAGCCCTACTGGCCATCGTGAATGCTCGACAGGCCGAATGAATCGAACCGGACGAAGGCGGAGACACCATTGGACGACGTGCGCGCGAACAAACCGCAGGCCGAGCTTACGGCCGGAGCCATTGCCGGCACGCGCCCCACGGGCATCATGCCGTGGCCCCTGGCGATCTTCGGAAGCCTGCTCTGGATTCTCGTCGCCTCCCCGACCCTGGTCGAAAGCGATGCCTATCGCTACGCCTGCGCCCTCCTGTCGCTGATCGCACTCTATTACTACATGAAGGCGCCGGTGCGGCCCAGGACCGACTGGATCGGCTGGCTGTGCATGGGCTGGGCCGCCTATGTGCTCGCCCGCTTCGGCGTCACCTACTGGCTGACGCCGGGCCACGATATCGGCGCTTCCGACTGGCTCTATGCCTTTCCCTTCTTCTTCCCGATCCTCGGCGTCGCCCTTCTGCTGCACGAGGCGCTGCTGGAAAAGATCGTCGCGGCCTATTTCGCCGTGACCCTGACCATGCTCATCGCCACCCAGCATTTCCGCGAGGTCTTCGCCGGCGAGACCGTCAAGCCGCTGATCATGAACAACCAGATCCACGGCGCCGTCGCCTGCGGCATGATCGTGATCTTCACGCTGTTCTGGCTGCTGCATTACCTGACCGACAAGTCGAGCGACCGGCGGATCGCGCGTTTTGCCTATATCGTCTCGCCCTTCATCGTCGGCCTCTGTTTCATCGCCATCTACGGCGCCAAGTCGAAGGGCGTCTGGCTGGCACTCGGCATCACCCTGCCGCTGCTGGCGCTGGTGGCATTGAGCTATCTGCGCCTGAAGCTCGGCGCCATCGTCATCGCCATCGCCGCCATCCTGCTCGTCACCGGCATCTACAGCGTGCGCCACAATCTCGACAAGACGGCGGGCCCGACCGTGACGGCGACCGTCGCGATGCTGGAAAGCGTCACCGGCGGACACGATCTCGGCGGTGCCGTGACGAACACGATCGGCTCCACCAACACACCGGTGTCGATGGACGAGCGGCTGCAGCTCTGGTCGAACAGCTGGGAGGTCTTCTCCTCCGCGCCCGTCTTCGGTTGGGGCAACCGCTGGCTCGAGCGCTGGAGCGAGACGCGCTATTCGCACATCCAGTACACGCTGCTGCACAACGGCTATCTCGAGATCCTGGTGCGCTACGGCCTGTTCGGGGCCGCCGTGCTCGCCTTCATGCTCGCCACCTTCGTGCGCACGGTGCGCCGCGCCTACAAGGCCGCCATCATCCCCCGCGCCGCCTGGCACGCCTATGCCGTCTGTCTGTTCTTCTTCGCACTGACGCTGCTCAGCAACTCCAACAACCGCCTGGCCATCGGCGAAAGCCTGGCACTCGCCAGCTCCGCCTTCGCCTGCTGGTGCAATATGCGGCTGAAGGGGGAGCACCTGGCGATGACGAAAGTGGATTCGAAGGTCGCCTGATCCGGACGAGCACTTGCGGTGGCCGCGATGGGAAAGGGCATCCACGCACCGCCGTTTCCGTCAATGTCTGACGTGAAAGCGATGCGTCCGATCAAATAGCGCCACGGCGCTTGGCGATCGCCTTTTCAAAAACGCGCTCCAGCTGCCGCGCGCTCTCGCTCCAATCGAAGCGGGCGGCATTCGCCCTGGCGTTTGCGCAAAGGCGCGCATGGAGGGCATCATCGGTGGCAAGGCTTTCCAGGCCGCTGCGGATCGACTGCACGTCGTTGGGATCGACGAGCAGGCCGGCATTGCCGGCGACTTCCGGCATGGAAGAGGTGTTCGACGCCAACACGGGAATACCCATCGCATTGGCCTCGATGATCGGGAAGCCGAAGCCTTCATAAAGCGAGGGCATGGCCAGGAACCGCGCCTGGCCGTAAAGCTGCGCCAGATCGGCATCCGATACATAGCCGGTCAACCGGACGGACGATTCGATCTGCAAATGGGCGATATGCCCCTTCAAATCCCCCAGCCGCCAGCCCTGACCGCCAGCAAGCACAAGCAGAAACCGCTGGCGTATCGCCTCGGGCAAGGCGGCATAGGCCTGCAGCAGCCGCAGCAGGTTCTTGCGCGGCTCGAGCGTCCCCACGAAAAGCATATAGGGTCGATCGATGCCGAAGGATGCGAGAGCCTTGGCGTCCTGCGCCCCGCCGATCGCCGTCAGGCCAGGATGGATGACGTGAAGCTTGCCGGCGCAGGCCGGGAACTCCGATTTCAAGACATCGGCCGTGGCGGCGGAAACGGCGACGATCTCGTCGGCAACGGCAACGCCCGGCTTCATCAGCAGCCGATCGGCCATCCAGGTCTGCCAGCGCATGGTGGCGGCCATATCCCGCCAGACGAGGTCATGGATGGTGATGACGCGCGCGATCCGCCGGTCGAGACGATAGGGCAAGCGATGGGCCGGGCCCCAGAAGATGTCGACCTCGTCCCTCGCCGCAAGCCGCGGCAACACGGTCTGCGCCCAGACCATACGGCGCACGCCGCCGGGAAACCGCGAGACACGCACCTGCCCCGCCGCCAATACCTCCTGCCCGGAATGAGGCGCTTCCGGCAAATAGAAATAGAGCTGATGCCCGAGCAGCGCGAGATGCCGGCTCATTTCCAGCACATATCGGCCAATGCCGGTCATGCTGGTTATGAAATTGCGGGCGTCGATGCCAATTTTCATCGGTCGGGTATCATTTCCAAGCGGTTCCGTATGACAGGGCGAATTACAGCGATACTCGCAAAGGATCGCTCCACCAACCTACGGCTTCCTGAATAAGAGCCACCTCGGCAAAGGCGCCGCTATTTTTCTTGAGTTCCACCGGAATTTCGATCGCAACATACAGGCTGTCGCCCGCAGGCAGCACGAAGGGTATCGATATTCGCGGATTTTCGGCGGCGACTGCCCTTCCATCCGCGGCAAAGACGCGGTAGCCGACCTTCACCGCAAGCGAACCATCATCCACCCCAGCACTCGACCAGGCGCTGGCGGACAGGTTCGTGACACGAACCGTGTATTTCAGCATACGGTCAATGACGATCGGCCCTTCTACCAATTCCAGCGTATGCTGCGTTTCCCCCGCACGAAGCACCTTCTGCATTTTCGTATTGCCGATGGCACTGATCGGAACAAAGGTTTTATCCGAGCCAGGCTTGTAGACCTTGTACCATTTTTCATTAAGAACGACGTTCTGCAGTTCCTGCGCACTCGATTGCCAGCTTACACTATCCTGGGACGCTACTGCCGCCGATCGATCACCACGCGAGCGAATGAACGTTCGAACAGTCTCCGCCAAAGAGGCCGGAGAACCCACCGTGAAGAAATCGCAGTGCGGGCAATAGGCGGTCACTTCACGAAATACCGGAATGTCGCTGGCGATGACCGACTTGCCGAAATGACCCGCCTCGACAATGGGAAGGCCAAAACCTTCGGCAAAGGACGCAGCGATCAGTGCATCGCTGTCGGCATAGGCCTTTTGCAGCTTTTCGTCGGAAATGCCGTTGAACCAGAACAGGCGCTTGCCGTACTCGGGGTGGTTTTCAATGCGGCGGATGACATGCTCCACTCCCCAACCAGGTTTTCCGACAATCGTCAGCGTGATATCCCGCCCTTCACCCCAGAGAATGTCAAAGGCATCCAGCGCAACCGCATGCCCCTTGCGCGGCTCCAATGTTCCGACCATCAGAAAACTTGGGCGCTCGTCCTGGCGAATAGCAACCACTTCGGCAGACGAGGCTTGCTCGGCAAAATCAGCACCAAGATGCCAATAGCCAATCTTCATCTCTCTCGGAAACTGGATCGCTTCGAGTATTGCAATCAATTCATCGGCGACCGCTTTTGAAATGCAGATAAAAGCATTTGAATAAGATAGTGCCGCCTGAAACCAACTCGAGAAGAGAGGGGGCATACCCGGGTCGCAGAAACCCGGAAATCTTAGCGGTATTGTGTCATAGAGGCACGAGATGACGGTCGCCCCCCTCAAGCGAGCCGCGCGTAGCGTCACATAGTGATGCCTGTAGAACTCCCAGGAGCTATCGAGCATCAAGATACGATCACGCGCAGAGAAATCCAGCCTTGCATCCGTCGTGAAGGCGGTTGCTGCCCTGTTTTTCTCGAGTGTCTCCGGAATGGCAAACCAGCCATCGAGAGAATCGCTGTATGCAACGACCCGCTCGACGCCATCGTCATCCTGCGTCTCGAGATTGGCGCAAATATTCTTGACGACCCGCTGAATGCCGGTCTTGTGGTCGATGCGATAGGTGGAGGTCGCATCGAGAATAAGGCGCTCGCGCGTCGGGACTACTTTCTCAGAACGGGCCAATAATTCGGCGACTTCATCTGCGGATAAGGTCGTATTGTCCACATGCCCGAGTACAGTTTTGCGAGCATCAATCTCCGACGAGGCCGCCTCTCTGGACCTCCAGAGGGCTACAGTTTCTTCCAAGGCATCGACCGCAATAGCGGCGGATTTTGCCCAACTGAATTCCTGAGCGCGAAAACGCTGCTCTTCCGCAATCGCCTTCGTCCCATCCTGATGGGTAAGAGCCTGCTCCATCACCCGCGCGATGTCCTTTGCATCGGCTGGATCGAACAGAAGCCCGCTATCGCCGATGACTTCCGGCAGAGCACCAGTCTTCGAGGCAATGATCGGAGCGCCGCAGGTCATAGCCTCCAGAGCCGTAAGGCCGAAACCTTCGAGCAACGAGGGCTGGATAGCCAGATCGGTGGCTTTGTAGAGCGAAACAAGTTGGGTGTCGGTCACATGACCAAGTGTTATCAGATCCTCTTCAGGAAGACCTAATTTCAACCATCGATCCATCTCGTCCTTGAGAAGCGACTGAGGATGATCGCCGGCCAATACAAAGCTATAGCGATTGCGCATTTCCGACGGAAGTTGAGCGAAAGCCTCGATGGCCGATTTCACGTTCTTTCGCCAGTCCAGACCGCCCACATAAAGAATGAACGGCTTCTCGATAAAATTCGGCAATTCAGCGTTCGGCCGCCCTATCGCGTCGATAAAATCCTTCGAAACGCCGGCAAGAATATTAACGGCTCTCTCATTCTTCGAAAGCGCAATACTCTCGGTGCGCGAATAGTCTGAGATGCAAAGATTGAGATCGTAGCGCGCATAAAAGGCGAGGCGTCGCTCATAATATGACCGCATGCCGGAAGACGCGAGGTATTGCTGAGGATAACGATAGGGAATCGCATCATAGAAAATCGAAGCGATTGGAATTCCTGTGATGTCATTGGGAGTCAGGGGGACAGCCCTATCACCATAGCCTTCAAAAGGGCTGGCGGACAACGCGATGTCAGGTCCCAAACACGAAACATGATAAGCGAGCGCAATCTCGCTTAACCGCCGCTCTTCCGTATACCCGTCGACACCTTCGCCCCCTGCGGCAATGCCATGCCACATATGAATATTGTCGGGTTTGATCCATTTTTGCAAATGATCCCGGGCCGCCAGAGCCTCCAAGGGCATGGCTGCATTGAGCGAAACAACAAGCTCGACATCCGGATGGTTGTCGACGATTCCCAGGATCAGTTCTTGTACATAACGTCCGATCCCCCGCAACCGGCTCGCCGTCTGAAAGCACTGACCATCAATCCATAGCCGCATAGGCTGTTATCTCTCAATTTTTGGCGGAGTATTTTCCAGCAGCTGTTTCCATTGCGCTGAAAAGTCCTTTGGAGCGTCGATATACCACTTGGCTTCACCGTCGATATCCGTACCATACGACGTGACGCCATATCCGCGTGACCGCGCGAATGCTTCCAGCTTGCCTCGTAGTCTTGGGAAGCGGTGAAGCTCCCGCAGAGCTCTACCCTTCCATTCCTGATTCTTGGAAAGCCAGCGGATTACCTTTTCAAGCAAAACCCTCACGAATTGCCGAGGTAAGCTGACCAGTTTCGCTTTTAAGACATTGATTTCACGCAAGGGGCCTGTCAGGCGCCAGGAAAGGCTATGGTAAATCTCACGCAGTTCGGCGCTAAGTTGCGCTTCTCTGTCACGCGTGTTCGAAAGCGCGCCTTCCAGAATGCCAAGTCGCTCGTCGCGAAGTTGAATATCCTGTCTAAGCTGAACCTGCTCGGCACGAACGCCTTCCAATTGACGGTCGCGTTCCGCCAGCAAGGAGCGCAACGGTGTGGCGAAGCCACTGTTCTCGGCAAGTACGAAATTATCGAATACATTCGGACCCGGACCGAAGAAGGGCAAAAACTCCGGATGTTGCTCGCTCACATAAAAACGGCTCAGCCCGTCAAAATAGGCAAAAGTATAGCCGAGCTTCAGAAGCGTAGGTTCCCAAGCGTCATGAGCAGCGATCTGCGAATTCGGCAGGGTGCTTTCGACAACGACGATCCATGGCCGAGCCTTCGACGGCTGCCAGCTTTCTATGACGGACTGCTCCATCCCTTCGACATCGATTTTGAGCCAATGGATATCGCGGTCGCCTCCCTGGGATAGGACGACGGACAAAGGCACAAGCGGAACTTCGGTTTCCACGACCCGATGGCCCGACGCTTGATGCTTCGCAGCAATATCGCGATTGCTGGTACTTAGCCCCGTTTCGGGAATTTCGAAAAACCGTAACGAGCCTTCACCAGCACCGATTGCCGCCTGAACTACCAACTCGTCGGGCCGATTCTGACGGACCTTGTCTGCATAATATGTCGTTGCTTCAGCATGGACACCACGCCAGCCATTCTCGTAAAAGGCGCGGCTTACGGAATCGGTAACCGGGTCTTGAGCACCGATATCGATATAGAAACCGTTCTCGATATGCTTCAAGGCGCGCCAAAGAATGACATCTTCGAAGTTCTGTGCGTAGGAAGTGAACACGCCTAATCAACCCTTACTATGCGAAATGTTGCATCCAGCCAGCTGCTTCCGATAAAATCGAACTGATTGGTGTTCACGACGTCAAAAACCAAGGCATTATCTTGCCACTCGTAATTCCTGTCGAGATGAGTATCCGAGTTCACCAACGCTGGCGAAAACGAATAGGAACCGGGGCCAAGCGTGCAGGTGAAAGGCAATTCATACAGAATTCTTTCTCCTGACTTCACATTTTCGACGATCTGTTTCGTATGCCATGTATTCGTACCCCAAACGACATGACCGGTTCGGTCTCGAAGCATGTAGCCAAGGACGAGTTTGGGGATGTCCACATACGCGTTCACTTCGAGACGCAGCAAAAGCCGCTGGCCCACGTAGGCTGTCTTGATAGGCTGCCGCGTATCTTCGTCCAATAAGTCGATGGCCTCTGAGCGGACCTCGAAACTTCCCGATCGCGTATGCAACCATCCATCCTGATTGCGTTTCTGCTCTATGGTCAGATTGCTGTTTTCCCGCTCCGCGATCATCGCATTATAATAATCGACAACCTCGTCCGGCGGACCGTCTTTCAGGATCGCGCCCTTATCCAGCAGGATCACCCTGTCGCACAGCGCCTTGACGTCTCCCAGACCATGCGTGACGAGGAGGATCGACGTTCCCTCTGCCTTGAACTGCCGGATGCGGTCGAAGCTCTTGTGCTGGAAATAGCTGTCTCCGACGGAGAGAACCTCGTCGACGATCAGGATGTCAGGCCGCTTCGCGGTCGCCAGCGCGAAGGCGAGGCGTGCCTGCATGCCGCTCGAATAGACGCGCACAGGCTGGTCGAAGAACTCGCCGATCTCGGCGAATGCCTCGATGGCCGGCATGAGCTCGCTCAGTTCCTGCTGCGAAAACCCCATCAGTCCGCCGGCCTGATAGACGTTCTGCCGGCCGGTGAACTCGGGATTGAAGCCGAGGCCCAGTTCCAGGATAGCGCTGATGCGGCCGGAAACATGGACGCTGCCGCTGCTCGGCCGGACGGTGCCGGTGACGATCTTCAACAAGGTGCTCTTGCCGGCGCCGTTCTGGCCGATCAGGGCCACGGCTTCTCCGGGACCGACTGCAAACGAAATATCGCGGCTCGCCCAGAATTCCGAGACAGGAGCAAACGACGCCCCGAACCAGTTCGCGAACCTTTTCAGATTGCTGTGATAAGTCGGATAGCGTTTGCTGACGCGATCAACCGTAAGTACTGAGGTCATCAAAGCGCATCCACAAGATCGGCGCTGGCGCGACGGAAGACAAAGAAGGACAGGAAAACCATGAATGCACTCAGCACGATTGCGGGCCACATGCCGCTCCAGGAAGGCCCCTGATCGAGAAGCAGGGCATTCTGGTAGAGCGTGACCAGCGGCATCATCGGATTGAAATGCAAAAGCAGCTGAAATCGTTCAGGCACGGCCGTGGTCACATAGACAATCGGCGTAAACCAGAACCAAAGCTGCATCACAACGGTCATGACCTGGGCGACGTCGCGGGCAAAGACATTCAAAACGCCGAGAAATACGCCGATTCCGAACGCAAGCACTGAAATCAGCAGCATGCCCGGTATCAGATAGAGCCAAGCCAGACCCGGATAGTGACCGAAGAACAGGAAAATCACCGCAATGGCAACCAACAGCAGCAGATGATTGATGATCGCGCTGCCCCAGACGATGATCGGCAGGCAGAGCCGGGGAAACGAAATCTTCTTCAGCGTCGATGCCTGCTCGATGAAAACGCCCATGCTGCGCGTCAGGATCTCGCTGAACAGGCCCCAGGCTGCCATACCGGACAGAAGATAGATCGGATAGGCGGCCGGGCTGCTCATGTTGGGCATCTTTGCCCGCATGACCTCGGCCAGAACGATCGAGAAGATCAATGCCTGTGCCAGCGGATGCAGGATAAACCATAGCGCCCCCAGCCGGGATCGCGCAAATCGTCCGCGCAACTCACCCTTGATAGAGGCAAGAATAAAATGCCTGTATCTCCAAACACTGCTCAGCAAATGCTCTCTCCAATATTCGGCTATATGATCGGATATCCAGGCCGATAATGTTATCGGCCCGCCAATCGGATCTTCCAATCGTCAAGCACATCGCCAAGTGTGCGGCTCAATTCTATCTCCGGCTTCCAACCAAAGGCGTTCAAGGCCGCCTCGTTGTCACCGGCAGCGACTGTAATTTCGGGCCCGCGCAACCGTTGCGGATCGATCTCGATCTCCACGTCCAATCCGGAAAGCGCGATCAGCCTGTCGAGGATCGACTGAATCTGCACCGGCTGTCCCGAGGACAGATTGAAGACGCCGCCGAGGTGATCCGCGGCCCCCTCGATCAGCGCGGCGTCGGCATAGGCGCGCACGACATCCCGCACGTCGAGAAAATCACGGAAGGCCGAGAGGTTGCCGACGCTGATACGGGGAGGTTTGCCGCCCACCGAAATTTCGGCGAGCTGCTTGGCGAAGGCGGAGACGACATAGGCATCCGTCTGGCCGGGGCCGGTGTGATTGAACGGACGAAACCGGATGGATTTCAGCCCATCATAGGCAAGTTGCCCGACAAGCACGTCCGCGGCCGCTTTCGTCGCGCCATAGACGTTCATCGGCTTCAGCGCGGCGCTTTCCCTTATCGGCGCCTTTGCCGCATCGATGAACGAAGCACCATAAGCCTCGGAACTGCCGGCAAAGATGAAGCGCGCTTCCGGCGCAAACTCCATCGTGGCGTAGGCGAGGTTCATCGTGCCCTGGAAATTCACATCCCATGCTCGCTGCGGCATCCTGCGGGCATCCGCGGGGGCTGCGATCGCGGCGAGATGAATGATCGCCGTCGGCCGACAATCACGGATCAGGGTCTCTACCTGACCCCGATCCGCAATATTGGTCTTCCAGTCCGACGCATCTCCCTGACCGGCGGTCACTATGGTCAGCTCGGAGCCGGCCGCAGGCCGCCGGCTTTCCAACTCACGCTGCAGCCACGAGCCAACAAAGCCGCTGGCACCGGTAATGAGAATGCGATGTCCTCTCGCCATGAGATGTCTCGTCGCTCAGTCGGAAAACTTACTTGCTCAGTCGCTTGAGATCGGCCTCGACCATTTCGACGATCATCTCTTCGAGACCGATCTTCGGTTCCCATCCAAATTTCTTGCGGGCCTTCTCCGGATTGCCGAGCAACACGTCCACTTCCGCCGGACGGAAAAGCTCGGGGTCGATGACCAGATGATCTTCCATCGTCAGGCCGGCATGCTTGAAGGCGATGGCGCACATGTCGCGAACGGTCGTCGTGCGACCGGTTGCGATCACATAATCGTCGGCGACATCCTGCTGCAGCATCAGCCACATCGCGCGGACATAATCCTTCGAATGGCCCCAGTCGCGCTTGGCGTCGATATTGCCGAGCCGAAGCTCCTTTGCCAGGCCAAGCTTGATGCGAGCCACGGCATCGGTCACCTTGCGGGTCACGAATTCAATGCCGCGAAGCGGCGATTCATGGTTGAAGAGAATGCCGCTGGAGGCATGCAGACCGAAGCTTTCGCGATAGTTCACGGTGATCCAGTGGCCATAGAGCTTGGCGACCGCGTAAGGCGAGCGGGGATAGAAGGGCGTCACCTCGGACTGCATCGGCTCCTGAATGAGGCCGTACATTTCAGACGAGGACGCCTGATAGAACCGGGCTTCCGGCCGCTCTATGCGCACGGCCTCCAGCACATTCGCAACGCCGAGGCCCGTCACCTGGCCGGTCAGGAGCGGCTGCTGCCAGGACGATTTGACGAAGGACTGCGCGCCGAGATTGTAGACTTCGTCCGGCTTCACGTCCTTGATCGTTCTGATCAGGCCGGAAAGATCCAAAAGATCGCCGTCGACAATGCGGACGTCGCGCTCGATGCCCAACCACTCCAGACGAGTAAGATTGACATCAGCGGTACTCGAACGGCGCGCAAGTCCATGGACTTCATAACCCTTCTGCAGCAGCAGCTCTGCAAGATAGGCGCCATCCTGACCCGTAATACCCGTGACCAATGCTTTCTTCACCAAGATCCATCTCCATGTTTGCCGCATCACATCGGGCGGCGGCACCAGACAGACCGAGCGCCGTCGAGCGCATCGTCATGCCTGGCTGCGTTGTTTTCCAGCGCCATTTAGCCCGTCCGGACCTCAATGACAACGATCATAAGCAATTTCGCTCTGAGCGATCTCCCAGTGGCGCAAATATACTCACGAGGAATCGGTACACCAATCCCCTCATGTATGCATCATCGCTTTACAAGTCGTCGCGCAAGTTATGGCAACATTGACCCACGATGTCTCACGCGGTTGTTTTTAATACAAGGACCGACGAAGCTTGCTCGGTTCCTTCAAGCGCCAAAACGGCCATATCGTGGCATTGCACACAAATACCGCGGCGGCCGGGTCATCGCGCACCGTCCGACCGTTTCCGGAAGCCGGCTTCCACAGCCCCGAGCTCAAACCGGATCGACCAATTCGCGATAAAGACCATCATATGCGCAGCACATTTCCTGCGCGGTGAAGCGGGCAAGATAGCGTTCGCGTGCCGCGGCGCCGAACGCGGCAGCCTTCTTCTCATCGTCCCATAGAAGCTTCATGGCGTCGGCCAGGGCATCGGCGTCGTCCGGCGGCACCACCAATCCCGTTTCACCCTGCAGGTTGACGAAGCTTGTTCCGGTGCCGATTTCACATGAAATCATTGCCTTACCGAACATTGCCGCCTCGACGAGAGACAATCCGAAAGCCTCGGAACGGAGATGGGAGGGAAATACGAAGGCCGTGCAAAGCTCGAGCAGGGCGATCTTGTCGCTATCCGGCAAGGAGCCGAGAAAATGGATATTGCCGAAATTCTGCTGCGCGGCCTGCTTCAATTCCGCCTCCATCGGTCCGTCACCGACGATCACGACATCCAGGCCATTGCGTTTCGCGGCCTCCAGCAGGATATGGACCCCCTTGTAGTAGCGCAAAACACCGACAAACAGGAAAAAGCGAGGGGGGAGCCGGCTGCGCCAATGCGCAAGCGTGGCCTCGTCCGCCTTTGGATAGTCGGCCTCATCCAGCCCCAGCGGGATCACGCTTGTCTTGGATCTGAATTTTTCAAGCACATCACTTGATGTCAGATAGTTCGGAGAGGTCGCGACGATGCGGTCGACGCTTTTCAGAAAGCGCGACATCAGCGGCCTGTAGAATTGCAGCAGGACCTTCTGCTTCACGATGTCCGAATGATAGGTCACGACAGTTGGCTTGCCGGGAGGAACAGCAAGATGGACGATGTCCATCACCGGCCATGGAAAGTGATAGTGAACGATGTCGGCCTTTCGGCTCAACTCGCGGAAACGTCCAAACGCCTCGCGCGAAAAGCCGGTGGATGCGAATTCGAAATCGAGCTTGGCCTTGTGCGCCATATGGCCATCGAATTCGACGCTGTTTTCCCGCGGCATCTTGCTGAGCGAGAGCACATCGGTCTCGACGCCATAGCGGGCAGTGCCCTTGGCGATCGCATGGATGGTCCGTTCGATTCCGCCGAATGTATCCGGCCAATAGGTTTTGAAGAAATGGAGAACGCGCATGGCATCCCTGTATCGAAAAGCAATCGCGGCGTCACCTATGGTGTCGCCGACCGTTGGAAACATCCGACCTTCGTATCGGCGCCTTCCCGGTTCCACCACGCCACCGATAGATCCTCCGGGGCGCCAGATCCCATGAATCTCTGCGGGAACATTTATCATTATTGGCTAAAAAGCCTTGCCCTGTCGGCGACGTTAAATTAATGCCGCCTGTACTTTTCAGCCGCGTCATGGCTGATCGGTTGCCTATGCAGAGGGAATTTCATTGAGATCAGGAAGTCTTTACAAGGTTGGCGACAATGATCGCCGTCCATGGGGAACATGGCATGTGCTCGATATCGGCGAGTGCCATGTCGTCAAGCGCATCGTCGTCAATCCCGGCGAGCGGCTGTCGCTGCAATATCACAATCATCGCGCGGAGCGCTGGACGGCCGTTTCGGGACAGGGCGTTGCCGAGATCGATGGAGCCGAACATCCGCTGCGGCTCGGGCATACGGTCGATATTCCGCTCAAGGCGACGCATCGGGTTTCCTGCACCGGCGATCAACCGCTGATCTTCATCGAGATCCAATATGGCGAGCTGCTGGATGAGAACGACATCATCCGATTGAGCGACGACTACAATCGGGTCTGATTGAGGCGGCCGATGGCGTTTTGGTCGCCCAATGCGCCATCTCCAGCCCTGTCAGAGCAAACTATCGACGATGCAACCGGGGCTATGTTTGCGTTGCCGAACCAGGTCTCTTGGATTTTACGCGAATAGTTCCGCGTCGTGCAGGGCAGGCAGTTTCTGGTCCTTTGGCGAGAGGGTGAGGGCGTCGGCGGTGTTCCAGTCGATGCCGATGGCCGGGTCGTCAAAGCGGATGCCGCGATCGCAGTCGGGGACGTAGTAGTCGGTGGTCTTGTAGAGGAATTCGACACGCTCGCTCAGCGTCAGGAAGCCGTGGGCAAAGCCTTCCGGGATCCAGAGCTGGCGCTTGTTGTCCTCCGACAGGAAGACGCCGACCCATTGGCCGAAGGTCGGCGACGAGCGCCGGATGTCGACGGCAACGTCATAGACCTCTCCGACGACGACGCGCACCAGCTTGGCCTGCGCGCGCGGTGCCAGCTGATAATGCAGGCCGCGCAGCACGCCCTTGCCCGAGCGGCTGTGATTGTCCTGCACGAAGGCGGCGCTTCGCCCGATCGCCGCTTCGAACTTCGCCTGGTTGAAGCTTTCGAGGAAAAATCCGCGATCGTCGGCAAACACCGTCGGCTCGATGATCTTGACGTCCGGTATGGCGGTATCGATGGCTTTCATAGGTCTTCCCGTTTCGCTCTGACTGCATTCGACAGGCCGGCAACAGGGCCGGCCGCCTGACGCACTTAAAATATCCGCTCGTGAAGCATGTTCAGAAGATATTGCCCATAGCCGTTCTTCTTCAGAGGCTCGGTGAGCGCCTCGACCTGCGCCGCATCGATCCAGCGGCTGCGATAGGCGATCTCCTCCGGGCAGGCGACCTTCAGGCCCTGCCGGCTCTCGATGGTGGCGATATAATGGCTCGCCTCCAGCATCGATTCATGCGTGCCGGTGTCGAGCCAGGCATAGCCCCGGCCCATCGTCTGCACGTCGAGCTGTCCCGCTCTCAGATAATGCGCATTGACGTCGGTGATCTCCAATTCGCCGCGCGGCGAGGGACGGATCGATTTGGCCACCTCCACCACGTCGGCGTCGTAGAAATAAAGCCCGGTGACGGCATAATTGCTCTTCGGCTCCTTCGGCTTCTCCTCGAGGCTGATCGCCCGGCCGTCCGCATCGAATTCGACCACGCCATAGCGGTGCGGATCGTGCACGTGATAGGCAAAGACCGTCGCACCCGCCTCCTTGTCGCTTGCCTGGTGCAGAAGCTTGGCGAAGTCGTGCCCGTAGAAGATATTGTCGCCGAGGACCAGCGCCGACGCAGCACCATCCAGGAACGCCTCGCCGATCAGGAAGGCCTGCGCCAGCCCGTCCGGGCTCGGCTGCACCGCATAGTCGAGCTTGATGCCCCACTGGCTCCCATCGCTCAACAGCTGCTCGAAACGCGGCGTGTCCTGCGGCGTCGAGATGATCAGGATCTCGCGGATGCCGGCCAGCATCAACGTCGTCAGCGGATAATAGATCATCGGCTTGTCGTAGATCGGCAGAAGCTGCTTGCTGACGGCAAGCGTCGCGGGATAAAGCCGCGTGCCGGAGCCGCCTGCGAGGATGATGCCTTTGCGTGCCTTGTTCATGGTCCAGCGTCTCGTCTTGGTTTCGGTCTGCGGCCGGCCGGCCATCGATCGCAACCGATGGCGACAACGGCCTTGGGCGGGTCAAAGCGCGGTGGAGGCCAGTCTGGTAGGTGCCAGTCTGCCGATGACGTCGTCGACGCCCTCCTGCCATGCGGGAAGGGTCAGGCCGAAGCGATCCGTCAGCCTGGCGCAGTTCAGCCTGGAATTCTGCGGCCGCTTGGCCGGCGTCGGATAGTCGGCGGTCGGGATCGGCTTCAGCGCATCGAGCGTGAGCGCAAGCGTAAAGCCCCGCGCCGCCGCGTCACGGACGATATGCGCGGCATAGCCATGCCAGGACGTCTCGCCCCGCGCGCTCAGATGATAGGTGCCCGACACATCCACCGCCCCCGGAGCGCTGGCAAGCTCAAGGACCCGGCGGGTGACATCGGCGATCAGCGCCGCGGACGTCGGTGCCCCGACCTGGTCGGCGACCACGTTCAGCGTGCTGCGCTCCCCGGCAAGGCGCAGGATGGTCTTGAGGAAATTGTTGCCGTGATGGCCATAGACCCAGCTCGTCCGCAGGATGACATGGGAGCCTCCGGCCGAACGCACCGCCTCTTCGCCCAGCCACTTGCTCTCGCCATAGACCGACTGCGGATTGATCGGATCGCTCTCCACATAGGGATCGGCCTTCGAGCCGTCGAAGACGTAGTCGGTCGAATAATGCACGAGCAGGGCGCCGTGATCGGCGGCCCAGCGCGCCAGCACCCCGGGGGCGGCCGCATTCACCGCCATCGCCTGGTCCTTCTCGCTCTCGGCGCGATCGACGGCGGTATAGGCGGCGGGATTGACGATGATGTCGGGCTTGCGCTCCCTCAGAACGGCAAGAATGCTCGCCTCGCTCGCCAGATCCATCTCGGCGCGCGTCACCGCGTCGATGGTGCCGAGCGGCGCGAGTGCGCGCTGCAATTCGAAGCCGACCTGCCCGTTGGCGCCGGTGACGAGGATTAAGCTCATGCGCGCACCTCGTATTGCTTGTCCAGCCAGTCGCGATAGGCGCCACTGGTGACGTTCGCCACCCAGTCCTGATGGGCGAGATACCATTCGATCGTCTTGCGAATACCGGTCTCGAAGGTCTCTTCCGGCTTCCAGCCGAGCTCCCGCTCCAGCTTGCGCGCATCGATCGCGTAGCGCCGGTCATGGCCGGGTCGGTCCTTCACGAAGGCGATCTGGTCCTGGTAACGGCCGCCGCCGGCTTTCGGCCGCAGCTCGTCGAGAATGGCGCAGATCGTGTGCACCACCTCCAGATTGGGCTTCTCGTTCCAGCCGCCGACATTATAGGTCTCGCCCACCTTGCCGGCCTCCAGCACCCGGCGGATGGCGCTGCAATGATCCTTGACGTACAGCCAGTCGCGGATCTGCTGGCCGTCGCCGTAGATCGGCAGGTCCTTGCCCGAGAGCGCATTCAGGATCACCAGCGGGATCAGCTTCTCCGGGAAATGATAGGGGCCGTAATTGTTGCTGCAATTGGTGGTCACCACCGGCAGGCCGTAGGTGTGATGCCAGGCGCGCACCAGATGGTCCGACGCCGCCTTGCTGGCGGAATAGGGGCTGTTCGGCTCGTATCGATTGAGCTCGCTGAACGGCGCGTCATCCTTCGACAGCGTGCCGTAAACCTCGTCGGTCGAGACATGCAGGAAGCGGAACGCCTGTTTCTCGTCCCCCGCCAGGCCGTCCCAATAGCCGCGGACCGCCTCCAGCAGATTGAAGGTGCCCACCACATTCGTCTGGATGAAATCGCCGGGGCCGTGGATCGAGCGGTCCACATGGCTTTCGGCGGCGAAATTGAGCACCGCGCGCGGCCGGTGCCGCGCCAGCAGATCCCCCACCAGATCGCGATCGCCAATATCGCCATGCACGAACACATGACGATTGTTCCCCCGCAACCCCTGCAGCGTGTCCAAATTGCCCGCATAGGTCAGCTTATCAAGATTGATCACCGTCTCATCGAACCGTTGCAGCCAGTCGAGAACAAAATTCCCGCCAATGAAACCAGCGCCACCTGAAACCAATATCGTCATGCCAATCCCATAGCTATCAAGCCAAGCCCAAATACTATCCGGACCAGCACGCCTGCCCCCACCCAATACCGCCCAAGCAAAACCATAATGCCTATAAACCACAAAAATAGCCCGAAAAACCCCACTTTCGGATTCGCGTGGCCGTTGTGCTCATCTCACGATACTCCCGATGCGAAAAAGCATCACTGCTCTCGCTGACGACACCTAAAACGCATCGCGATCTTGATCTTTGATTGTGCGCATGTCGCGCAAAACAGCGAAATGCGCGATGACGGGGCAAGACATTCTTCGACCGTATCGGCATCCAGCAGGATATCCCGATAGAGAACCACTGAATCCGTCGATACGAAAGACCGCCCGCCCGCTTGAGGGCACGGCGGAACATGGCGCGCGAGGGCAAACAGTCGACGACAGTTCAGGAAAATCACTGGATCAGGAAGCTTGAATTGGCTGGGGAACCTAGATGAGCAGGAGCACCTTTAAAAACGATTTTTTACCAACTGGTTAGCCGAACTCGTGTCAACAATTTGGGGGTAGGATTCGGAGTTGTCAACTGTCGAATATTACGTCGAGCCCGGGTACTGTCGGCGTGTCCTGTGTCTGCATCGGTGCATGCAATAGAGCGACGATTTCAGACGCCCCGCACCACCCCAATCAATCGCCGAAACTCGGCGTCCTTGCTGTCGCTTTTCCAGCGATTGACGAACCGGCATACGATCTGAAGGTTGTCCTTTTCGTATTGCCCGTTGCTGTCGATTCGGTCGAGGGAGCAGAGCATTTCCGGGTCGTCCTCGTCTCCATCGTATTGGAGGGGCAATTCGGTTATGGCGCATCGCCCGTCCTGCTCGGCCAAAAGGGCCGTAAGGAACGGCATCAACTCATTTTCCGGAATCAGAAGGTCCTTGTTTTTGACCGTGCGCTGCACCGTCTGCCCGTTCGAGAAATTGACTGTTCCTTTGGCTGTGGCGGCCATTCGCCAGATCGCCTTTTGCCGGGCGTTGAAATTGATCCCTGGATTTTTGCGTCGGCGTTCCACCTTCGCGCGCCATTCAGGCCGCGAATGCCATGGGGTGAGATCGTCGCCATTCAGAAGGGCCATTGCGTAGTCGGCGTTATCCGGCGTCAATTGCTGGAGTGTGCCTTCCGTGAACAGGAATTCCTGAGCCTTGGGATGCAGGCCGCCCCATTCCAGCCGATTGCCCAACCGGTTTTGGTTCGACCATGGGACGCAGGATTTGTGGCAGATAATCACGTCACCTTGCGCGCCAACAGGCTCTTTCAATGGCTCGAAGACCGCCGACTCAGAGCCCGACGTTGTCCACCAAAGCTGTTCTTTTTCACGGTGAAACCAGATGTCGCCATCGCTTTCGACAATGGTCGTCATCAAATTGAACCAGCGCGATGCTGTCTGCCGTGTGGGTGTTTTTCCCGCCGCTGTCTTGCTTTTGCTGAGGCAGAAATTGATGTAGCCGTCTCGGTCGCCTGCTTCCCAAAAACCATGGACCGCCGCATCGTTCATGGTGGCGATTGTGCCGCGCTTGAGGCAATCCGGCCAAGCGTAATTCTCTCGCCCAAAATTGGCGATATAGACCTTCATGCGCTCCGAGACCTACCGCGCTTGACTGTACCGCAGGCGCATAGAACGCTTGCGCCGCCAGATCGAGGAAGCTCGAAAGCGCCGTCAACGCATGTTGCTGCTGCTCCTGCTGGCCATCCTTGCCATGCAGGAATCGATTTTGGCAGCATTTCAGCGCTCATATGTAGACTGGCCTGATCCCGATCCAGGGCCGTTAGATTGGACGCCTGACCCGGCAAACGACTTTGCCCCACGCCACGGCAGTGACGACTACTGTGACGGCTACAGCCGCGAGCAGTGGAATCGGATGTTGGATGTTCTCGAAGTGAACCCGGAGTTCTCGACTGCAATTGTTTGATACGCTCCTGCCAAATCTCGGTATTTAAACTCCAGCGCACGACAGCGCGAATGTCTTCTTCAGTAGGAACGTACTCCTCGTCCTCTTCAAGCATGCGAAACAGCCCTTCAGTCTGGATGAACAGCTCGGCTGCTCGTACCTTGGCCGTTTTTCGCACGGTTGTATTTAACGAGCGGTATAGCTCCTTGCGGCGAAGGCGATATTGGAGATGGGGAGGTGCGCGTCGCCTGAATACAAAGGAATCAGCTTCACGCCGAAGATAATTTGACATCGCCAATGCGCCCTATGTGGGGGTGCAATGTGGGGTCATCCCCAACGTTGACGAGATCGGCGTAAATTATTGAATTAAAACAAGATTTTTGGCTGGGGAACCTGGACTCGAACCAAGATTAACGGAGTCAGAGTCCGTCGTTCTACCATTGAACTATTCCCCAACGACCGCTAGGCGATAACACCCTTCGCGGTGAAGGCTGCGCCTCTATAATCGAATTTGCCGCGGATGCAAACACTTTAACGCGGACGGATACGATTTTTTGAAATGGGCGCCGCTGCTTCCGCTTGCCTCGCCGCCAAGACGAAGGATGCAAGGCGATATCGCCCCTATCGCAGCACCGGTTCGCCATGGAACCGCCGCCGCGACGGCTTGGAGACGCCGAAACCGACCTCCATCATCAGCCGCGGCTTCTGTGTCGGCACGGTGCCCATATGGAAACCGAAGGGATCCTCGACAAAGCCGAAACCGGCCTTGCCGGTCAGCGTGACGGTGCTTTCCGGCCCGTAATAACCGAGGACCTCCTCGGCCGGATGCCCCACAAGCAGCGTCAGCTGATGCTTCACGGCCCGCCGCCTGTGGCTGCCCCTGACGAAGACATGCGGCCCGGTGCCCTCGTCCACATCGACGAGATTGAAGAAGAATTTCAGCATCCGCCAGTCGTCGAGGTCGAAATGATACTTGAAGGAGGCGCGGCTGAGATCGGCTTCCGATGCCGATTTTGTCGGGAAACTCCACCAGATGCGGGTGGTGATCACCTGGGCCTGCCCACCCAGATAATGCCTGGCCACATCGCTGAGCAGAGGGTCGTTCTGGACCGTGCGGACGGCCTCGCAATCCAGCGAGCGTTCGAAGAAATGACCGCTGAGGATGGACCGCCCGAAGCGCGCCTCGGCCTGCTCGTGCTCGGGCGCGACGAATTCGAGCTTCCTGTCGAAATTGCCGAAGCAGCCCGTGGCATGGGCAAATTCGGCAATGTCACGATGGATGTCGTCCGGCAGGATCAGGCCCGAAAAAATCCCGTCCGTCCGCAGCGCATCGACGACGCTGCCATGCTCGATCCCGGCAAACATCGAGGCGCCGGACGCGGGACGCGCCACCGGCCGCCGCGTCGCCAGCCAATGCATGCGCCGGAACGGCAAGGTCCGGGCGAGCAGGAACATGGGCAGCCAGGCCGGATTTTCCTTCAGATCCGTCAGATAGGTGGGGATCCGGACGGCCATCCGCTTGAAGCGGCCGCCTTGTCTGGCGATGGACTCCAGGTCATTTGCCGGAGGATTGTGCATGGTATCCTTTCCGCACGCGTGCCGAGCCCATGGAACAGGCTGCGCCCGCCGGAAGCTCATTGAATTCGATCACTCGTTCGGCGCCGCAATACGCCTGCTGCAATGCGGCAAATAGGAGCCGGCCCTCTTCCGTCAAGAGGTTGAAAATTCACAATTTCATTTCATTGCCACGACCGGCACGCAGGACTATAGCAAACGTTTCCGGCACTCTCGGGCCGGTTGTCGCGAAAGAGAGAGATAAAATGACGCCGGCGGCCGAATTCATTTGCCTTTGTTTAGGACAGGATTGCTACTAACCGTTTGTCGCCGACGGGGCGGGCTGCGAGGATCAGGCAGACGCGGCGCCGCTTGGGGAGCCGACCCCCGCGGCCGGCAGACAGTCACAATCCTGTTCCGATCATTGGCTAGAGGAACGGAAACTTTGAACGAGGGCCGCATATGACAGAGACAGAGACCGTTGATCCGACCGAAGGCATCGTCGACTTCGACGCCGGCGAAGGCGAAGCGGCAACCGTGGAGATGGACGACTATACCAAAAGCCTCGCGCAGGCGAAGGCCAAGTCCGTCAAGCTTGTCGACGCCATCACCGGCGCACCGCTGAAAAAGAAGGACGCGGTGCATTTCGACGATCTGCGCCCATCGCTGGCCGAGTTCATGCGCCAGAAGCATCCCAACATCCGCTCCGACGACTATGTCAGCCGCAAGGCGATGGACGATTATCGCGCCCAATATATCGCCGAACTGCTGACCGACGAGCGCGGCGAGCTTTCGAACCTCGAGGACGAGGTCGTCGAGAGCCTGAAGACGCACGACACGCTCGCCGAGAATATCGAGGAGGATTACGAGGATCACCGCTCCATCGGCGACCGCATGGCAGACATCGTCGCGGCTTTCGGCGGCAGCTGGACCTTCATCATCTCCTTCTGCCTGTTCCTGGCGGTCTGGATGGGCATCAATGTTATCATGGGCGAGAACAAGGCCTTCGACGCCTATCCGTTCATCCTGCTGAACCTCATTCTCTCGACCATCGCCGCGCTGCAGGCGCCGATCATCATGATGAGCCAGCGCCGGCAGGAGGCCAAGGACCGGCTGCGCGCGCTCAACGACTACAAGGTGAACCTGAAAGCCGAACTGGAAATCCGCCACCTGCACGAAAAAGTCGACCATCTCCTTAACCGCCAATGGGAACGCCTGACCGAGATCCAGCAGATCCAGATCGAGATGATGCTCGAGCAGGCCAAGGCCGCCACGCGGGCGATGAAGGTCTCCAAGGCTTCGAAAGCGAAGACGAGCGCGCTGAAGAGCCTGTTTGGCGGCAAGGCCAAGGTCGCGGATGATTCGGAGGAATAGGGGCGCGGGAAAAGCCCGACTCATTGACATCCACGATCGTTATGACACCGTTCAAGGCGGCACCCTGAACGATAGGCCGAGGAAAAATGAGCGAGCATTCACAGGCCGTTATCACCACCGCTGAAGAGCGACCGCGCGACGGATGGAACGATCCCGTCCACGGCTCCATCTCCTGGCACACGCTGCTGAGCAGCGACATCACCCCCACCGACAGCATGAGCGCCGGCATCGCGGACCTTGCGCCCGGCGGCGAACTGAAGCCGCATCGGCACGATCCATCGGAAATCTACTTCATCTTCGAAGGAACCGGGATCGTGCGGATCGACGGCCAGGAAACGACGGTCAAACCCGGCACGACCGTCTTCATCCCCGGCAACGCCGAACACGGCATCCGCAACGAATCATCGGCAAATTTGAAATTCTTCTACGTGTTTCCGACGGGATCGTTTGCGGAAGTGGTTTATCGGTTTCCGGAGGCTATCTCATAGCGACAGTCGACAAGGATGGCAAACCCGGTGGCCAATCGATCAAGTGTGGCTTTACTGCACCGCGTCAGCCCGTTCACCTGCCGTGGCGGCAATACCAAGCACGGCGCCGAGCGGCACACCATCCGCCACTCTCAACCAGTCTTGATAACCCGTAGAGCTTCGGCCCTTGACGAGAGCAGAGGCTGGTGAAGGCTTCGAAAAGGGGATGTCTCTGGTGAGTTCCAAGTGATCACCACGTTCGATAAGGCCGCCATCCCGAACCAACTGCTCACGTAGTTTTCGCACATTCGACGGCAAGCTCTCTGTGATCCTCGAATTGATTTTGGAGCCAGCCGTCAAAACGTAGGTGCCATCCTCGTAGCGTAGAAATGCCCGATCCTCGAGCCGCTTTGGCAGTGTGGAATAGAGGTCGATAATCAGGTTTTGCGCCTCGTCGTCGCGCTGCTCGACCTGTCCGGCCGGCGATGTAGAGGTTCTCTCCTTGACAGAGAAGAGATCATATCCGAGCGCTTCCAGAACATAGATCATGTTCCCAAGATAGGTTTGCATCGTCGCAATATCGGCGCGGGGAAGGTTTGAGCTCGTCGGCTTGTTCGCATTTGCGACAATCACCTTACCATTGTTGCCCCGGAGGATGGACCACAGCTTTTCCTCCAACCATTTCACATGCGCACGCGTGAGGTTGTCGTCCTTGCTGGTGAAGATCAGGAAGGTGTCAAATTCGATCGGGAACTTGCCGCTTATGTAGCGCTGCGAGAAGTCATCACTCTCGCCAACATAGATCTCTGGCAGGTCATCCTCAGCGCCGCTCTTGATCAGCAAATAGACGCATGACCGGGCTAGCACTTCCGCTTCCAGAGCTTTCTTAAAGAACTCGGGCTGCCCGGCAATAGCGACACCAGTCCAGTTGTCGAGCTCGACGGTTCGTAGGCTGCGCGGATCTTTGCCGGTGATGAAGATCTTCACGACACGACCAACGAATTCACTCACGCTCATGCATCACCTCTAAAGCCCAACTAATGGCACAACCGGTAAGATGCTCATTCAAGCCGCCCGTCGGAGCTCGAAACTCTTGCCATCGGACGTTGAAACGAGTCCCATGCGGTAGAGGGAGGCAATAACGGCGGAGACGGAATCCAAGCATTTGCGACCTTGCTTAAAGGAGGCAGCGATTGTGGCCGACTCTATTGGTCTCTCGGCTTGCATTAGCATCTGATGGACCGCAAAGGTCTGATCCCGCTCATCCTTGGGGAAAGCAGGCTTCGGTCCAGAAACAGCGGCGGCGCTCACCTCGCCGAGATCAGCCTCCAGCTGCTCCGCCTTTTCCTTGTCCGAGCCGAAACGCGGAATCTGGTAGTCGGGCCGCAGCCAGCGCACCTTGCCCCGCGCCTCCTCCTTTACCCGCTCCTTGTTTAAAGCGACGAGACGGATGAGCACCTCTTCCTCCGACATGTCGACTGGCCATCCATAGGCCGCGGCCACGGTGGCGTCGAGCCTATCGTGCAGTTCCTTCAGGATCAGGACCAGCCCGTCATCGAAGATGAGTCGCTCCTTGTCATTCAGATCATCGGGCTTCACGCCCACCCTCAACCGCTCCAGCACGTTATAGAGGCCGGTCAGCGTCAGGTGCTCGTGGTCAACCAACACACGCTTGCGATGGGCATCCAGATCCTCCGCGATGGCACCAATCGCTGACTTCTGAGTGTCGGTGGCATCGGGAAAGGGGAAGGGGTCGAAGCAACGGGATTTGGAATAGCGCGGATCGTTACCCACACCAAGCCAACCACCGGCGCGAAGAGCCCAAATACCGTGGAAACGCGAGGATAGGACGCCAAGTGGAAAACCATCGCTCAGACCAATGGCGACGAGCATGTTGTCCGGCAGGATCGAGGCATCGAGGAACTGGAAAACACGGTGCTTAGCGGTTTCGACGGTGGCGATGTAGCGAGGGAGATTGACAAGAGCGGGACGCAGGTCTCTGCGAGGCTCGCCAAAAATCCACCAATTATCTCGATAAGTAGCGCGATTATTTACATCCCGCTCTGGCTTAACAGTATTGAGAACGTGCTGATAAACCGCCGGAAAGCGGAGGCGAACCTCTTCCGCCGTTAGGCCAAAGAGATCGATCACCATAACGCCGCGAGGACGGTCCATCAGATCACGTCCGTTGCGATAGATTCGGATATGGTTCTCCAGTCCCGTCTGCCGACCAAGGCCAAGGTGCTCTGCTTCCCCGGGGGTGACAATGAAGCCTGAACCGTGAAGCGACATGCCTCGTGAAGAGAGCCCTTCATTTGCCTTCATCGAATTGGCCGACGCAACATCCACCCCCACCGTCAGATCCGAATTGATTTTGCCCCTGAATTCCCCAAACAGGATCACCGGGCTGTCGGTCTCCACGCCTTCCTCTGCCGTCACCTCCAACAGCACGCCATCTTGTTTGCCAGCCTCGACTACGGTCATGGCGATACGAACGGCAGCGTTGTCGCGAGTAACCTTGGTCCACGGATGGTCCGGGATCGCCATGATGATGGAGAGCGGCTTCCTGGCATTGAGATAGGGCTCCATCACCCGGCGCTGGAACACCTGGCTGATTGAATTGGTGGTAACGAAGCCGAAGCGCTTCAACGGGCTTTTGGCCTTAAGCAGGATATCAGCGGAGCGATCCCACCAATACATGACGAAATCCGCACTTTCGTTCATGTGCTTGTGCGCTTTCCACAGTGCCTCGGTGTAAGCACTACCCATACGCGCGCGGATGTCCTTACCGCCGATGAAGGGCGGATTGCCGACGATGTAATCGGCCTTCGGCCAGTCGGGCCGGCGGGCATTCGGATAGGTCTCCTCTCCATCGACCACTTTCGGCAGCGGATAGCCGTTCCAGGTCAGCACCGCATCGCGGTTCTCGATATTGTGAAAAGCCTTCAGGATCGGCTCTGAAGGGGCAACGCCGCGATTGCGGAAATGCCATTGCAGGTGACCGATCCACAACACCAGTTCGGCGATCGCCGCCGCACGCGGGTTAAGCTCCAGGCCCAAGAACTGGTGCGGATCGACGGTGTGGCTTTCATAGGCCAGAGCTTCCTGTCCGCCGAGGTCGTTCAGCGCCTCAAGCACCTCGCCTTCTAGCCGCTTCATTAGTTCCAGCGAGACATAGAGAAAATTGCCCGTGCCGCAGGCTGGGTCGAGCACACGGGTTTCGCACAATCTATCGTGGAAAGCCTGCACGGTCTTGATCGCGGCCGCCTCCTTGCCTTCCGACTTTTGCCGGTCTGCGGTGGAACGGGCATTGTCCCATTCCTCGCGCAAAGGATCGATAACTGTGGCAATGACAAGGCGCTCGACATAGGCGCGCGGCGTGTAGTGTGCGCCTAGGCGACGGCGGTCGGTCGGGTCCAGCGCCTGTTCGAGGAACGTGCCGAAGATCGCCGGCTCCACGTCGCGCCAATCGTAGGCTGCGGCTGCAGCGAGTTCGCCGATTTCTTCCTTGGCGAGCTTGAGCGCGCGGCGATTTTTGAAGAACTCGCCATTGAATTTCTTCACCTTTGCCCGGATCGCGGCGGCGTCTCCGCCTTCGTCCATCGCCTTCCAGAGATTTTCCATCATGCCAGGAAAGATTTCCGGCTTTTGCGCGCAATCCCTCAACAGGTCCTTAAAACTGTCCTTTGGCAGAAGCTCCACATCTTCCGCGAACATTGTGAAAAGCACGCGCATCAAGAACATCGCCACGTCTTCGGTGGCGTGACCCTGCTCCTCCAGCGCCTTCGACACCCTAGCGATACGGGTAGCAATTTCACGCGTTACCTTGGCGGCGTAACGCGATGGATCGAGCGACAGCGGATCGGTCCAGATCGCCTTCAGGCGCTCGCGGATCTTTTCGTCGCGCAAATCTTCCAGATAGATACGGAAAGAACGGCGATCCGGGAACTGGTCGTAAGCCTTTCCGTCCCGGCGGAAATTGGCGTAGACCTCAATACAATGGCCAACATCGCAAACGAGAACGAATGGCGGTGGCTCATGCGATGCCGGCAAAAGCCGGACATAGTTCTCCGCCTGCTGACGGGCATTCATCATCAGCACGTCCCAAGCACGATTCGCACCAGCACGGCGACCTCGTGGCGCAGCAGCTGCAAAACCAGGCAGCTGCGGAGCATCAAGCTTCTTGTCGCCGCTAAGGCGACTTTGCTTTGCCTCTAGAAGAAAACAATCTCGCTTGTAAAGATCGATGCGCTTGGATGAGACAGTGCCGTCCCGCGCACTCTCGCGCACCACACGCTCAAAGACATAATCATTGGCCTCATGAGCAGCGGACGCAGGATTGGCATGCGGCAAACCCAGGAGATCACACAGTTCGGTCAGGAACAACGCGTAATTTGCCCTTTCCTGCCCGCCCTCTTGATGCTGCCAACGGTCAATAAATCGCTCTACTTCTGCCTGCATAAATAGATCTCGCCCCAACTTCTCAGGCAAATTTAGCCCGTAAGGAAATTCATGCAAGCGGCCAGTTCTTTACATGATCGACCACTGAGCTCGAGCTCACAGATTGCATGTTTAGTTCGCCGGCTACTTTCGCTCTATCGGTATCGCCGTCTCTAACGCCCTGCTGGGTGGGACAGTGGGTGTCCCGTTCGGATGATTAGCTTCATAGAACGCAAACTACGCCGCTGTGAGCATTAAGATGCTGAGAGTGCGGCCCTAGCCATTCGATATCGGCATCTAAGATCGAGAGAAATCAGCAGATCACTAGAAAGCCTTAAGGCCCAAAGATCAAAAATGGCGGAGAGGGTGGGATTTGAACCCACGATGCCCTTGCAGGCATGCCGCATTTCGAGTGCGGTGCATTCGACCACTCTGCCACCTCTCCGGATATGCTGGTCGGCGCGTTTGAAGCGCGGGCTGTCTCATAGCGACAGTCGGCAAGGATGGCAAGGGCGAATATGAAAGCTTTTCATCCTTTTGCCTTGACAGATCACAGGCCCTTATATATCCCGTGCGACGCAATAGGTGTGGATAAGTCCGCGCCTTGCCCGCCCTGCTTCTCGCAGGGTTTCACCGGCAGATCTTTTTAGAGGCTCAAGCCTTTGGAATCCCTGCTCAATTTCGACTGACAAAAAGACGGCCGCTTGTCCAGCGTGGCAAGAGAGCCGGAACGAACATGAAAGGATAAAAAATGTTCGCAGTCATCAAGACCGGCGGTAAGCAGTACCGTGTGGCAGCCAACGACGTGCTGACCATCGAGAAGCTCGAAGTCACCGCCGGCGGCACCGTAGAATTCACCGAAGTCCTCGTTATCGGCGAAGGCGCCGACGCTGCGATTGGTGCTCCCTTCGTCAAGGGCGCTTCCGTCAAGGCCGAAGTGGTCGAGCACAACCGCGGCAAGAAGGTCATCGCCTTCAAGAAGCGCCGTCGTCAGAACTCGAAGCGTTCGCGCGGCCATCGCCAGCATCACACGGTCGTCCGCATCACGGACATCGTGGCTGCCAAGTAAGTAACGGGATCAAGGTTTAAAGGAGAACTCCAATGGCACATAAAAAAGCTGGCGGTTCCTCGCGCAACGGTCGCGATTCCGAATCCAAGCGCCTTGGCGTGAAGAAGTTCGGCGGCGAAACCGTCATCGCAGGCAACATCATCGTGCGTCAGCGCGGTACGCAGTGGCATCCGGGCGCCAATGTCGGCCTCGGCAAGGATCACACCATTTTTGCGCTTACGGCCGGCAATGTGAACTACCGTACGAAGGCCAATGGCCGCGTATACGTGTCTGTCATGCCGAAAGCGGAAGCAGCGGAATAAGCCGGTAGCGCTCAAAAACAGCCGGCGTCTCATCGACCCGGCTGATCGCATCAGGTTCAGTCAAGAAAAAAGGGGAGATGGGGCGCCATCTCCCCTTTTTCTTTACCCCAACAGGAGGACTGAACCATGCAAGGCGAATTGTTGAGGGAAGGCCAATCGAGGTCTCCCGAAGAACGGCTGAGGCCGGAGCGGTTAAGGACCGATTGCCCTGTCTTGTTGTCGGAAAGGCTCGTTCTGCGCGCGCCTCACGAAGAAGACATCGACGCCCTTGCCCATCTCGCCAACAACGCCAATGTCGCCACAATGGTATCGCGTATGCCGCACCCGTATACGACCGCCGATGCCGCCGATTTCGTGCGACGCACGAAGCTTGGCGAGATTGGCAAGTGCGTCTATGCCATTACCAAAGCCGACAACGGCGCCTTTCTCGGTTGCTGCGGCGTCGAGCCGACGGCCGACCCGGAAACGGTGGAGATCGGCTACTGGCTGGGCGAGCCCCATTGGAACAGGGGCTATACGACGGAAGCCGCCCATGCCCTGATCGACATGGTCTTCCGCACCCGTGAAAACGTCGCCCAGATCGACGCCCGCTGCCGGGTCATGAACGTCGCCTCGCGGCGGGTCGTGCAGAAGTGCGGCTTCCAGTTCCAGGGGTCCGGCCTTGCCGCCTCGCTGGCGCTCGGCAGCACGGTATCGGTCGAATGGTACAGGCTCGACCGCAAGACCTGGATGTCGCTCCGAAGCTGGGGAGGGATGAGATGAACGCGCTCGCCCTCACCCGCCGTGACGCCCGTATCCCGACGCCCGGCCCGACCCCGGTCATCCAGACGGGACGGCTGACCCTGCGGCCGCACCGGCTGAGCGATGCCGACGCCATGACGGAATCGCTGTCGGATTTCGCCGTCACCCGCATGCTCGCCCGCGTGCCGGTTCCCTATGACCGGCAGGATGCGCTGGATTGGCTGATCCCGCAGACCTCCGGTCTCGGCACCGACTGGGCGCTGGCGATCACCGAGAGAGACGACGTCCATATCGGCATGGTCGGTATCGATCTCAGGCATGGCCGCTGGCACCTCGGCTACTGGCTGAACCGCTACTACTGGCGGCGCGGCATCATGGGCGAGGCGGTGGCGGCGACGCTGGAGCGCTTCGCCCGCCGCATGCCGGATGTCGTCGTCCATTCCGGCGTCTTCGCCGACAACCAGGCATCCTTGAAGCTGCAGCAGAAGCTCGGCTTCGAGATCACGGGCTGCGCGGAGATCTACAGCTTCGCCCGCAACACCATGGTTCCGCATATCGAAACCGTGCTGAAGCCGGGCGCGCTGCGGCTTTCGCGGGCAGCTTGATATGAGATGAAGCTGGTCAGGGAGGCTTGTGCTTGTTGCGCCTGAGTGCCTGGCCCCTCACCCTAGCCCTCTCCCCGTTTCCACGGGGAGAGGGGATTATCCTTTTAAATCAGCAGCTTCGCAACCAGCCGCGAGAGAACGGCAAATACTGATCCGTCCCCTCGCCCCGCGAGCGGGGAGAGGGCTAGGGTGAGGGGCCAGGCAGGCAAGCGCGGCAACCGCGGGCGTGCCTGACCATCACCAATTCCGTTCATCGATCTCAACCCACCTCGGCGAGCGATCGAAGCCTCAAGCCATATGTCCGCATAGGGCGATTGGAAGAGGCTGAAACTCCGCAGGATGTTATAGATCATCACTTCACGATAATCTTTGACCTGCGGCTGAACGGCCTATATCGAAGGCAACATGACGGGCAAATGCGCGCCGCATATCCTGACGAATATGCAAAAGGCGCGGCACGAATTGAAAAACAGCGTATCGGCTTTCCGTAATCGCATTCGATTAGGAAATCCGGGCGCCGATACCGGGTGACGGACGCAAGATGAAATTTCTCGACGAAGCAAAGGTCTATATTCGCTCAGGCGACGGCGGCGCAGGCAGCGTCTCCTTCCGGCGCGAGAAGTTCATCGAGTTCGGCGGCCCCGACGGCGGCGATGGCGGCCGCGGCGGCGACGTCTGGGTCGAAGCCGTCAACGGGCTGAATACGCTGATCGATTTCCGCTATCAGCAGCATTTCAAGGCGACCATCGGCATGCATGGCATGGGCCGGAACCGCGCCGGCGCCAAGGGTGCCGACGTGACGCTGAAGGTCCCCGTCGGGACGCAGATCTTCGAGGAAGACGGCGAAACCCTGATCTGCGACATCACGCAGGAAGGCCAGCGCTTCCGTCTGGCCGCCGGCGGCAATGGCGGCTTCGGCAACGCCTATTTCAAATCCTCGGTCAATCAGGCGCCGGACTGGGCCAATCCCGGCCTGCCCGGCGAGGAAAAGACCGTCTGGCTGCGGCTGAAGCTGATCGCCGATGCCGGTCTCGTCGGCCTGCCGAATGCCGGCAAGTCCACCTTCCTGGCCGCCGTCAGCCGCGCCCGGCCGAAGATCGCCAACTATCCGTTCACGACGCTGCATCCCAATCTCGGCGTCGCCACCATCGACGGCCAGGAATTCATTCTGGCCGACATTCCCGGCCTGATCGAGGGCGCGCATGAAGGCGTGGGCATCGGCGACCGCTTCCTCGGCCATGTCGAGCGCACCCGCGTGCTGCTGCATCTGGTCTCCGCCCAGGAAGAAAAAGTCGGCAAGGCCTACAAGACCGTGAAGCACGAGCTTGAAGCCTACGGCAACAGCATCCCCGACAAGCCTGAAATCGTCGCGCTGTCGCAGATCGACGTGGTGGATGAAGAGACGCTGAAGAAGAAGACCCGCGAACTGGCGCGGGCCTGCGGCAAGACGCCCTTCCAGATTTCCGCCATCACTGGTCGCGGCATGACCGAAGTGCTGCGCGCGCTCCGCGACGTCATCGTCGAAGCCAATGCCGGCGAAGCCGACAAGCCAGCAAAGACGCTCAAAGTGCGGCATCGCGACGTTCAGGCCTCCGACGATCTGGACGACGGTCGCCGTGGTGACGGCGGTCGCCGTGGTGACGGCGAGGAGTAGCAGGGATGACTGCCCGCAAGTCGCTCGATCGCTACCGCCGCATCGTCATCAAGATCGGCTCGGCCCTTCTCGTCGACCGCAAGACCGGCCTGAAGAAATCCTGGCTCGACGGCATGTGCGCCGATATTGCCGCGCTGAAGGCCAAGGGCATCGATGTCCTCGTCGTCTCCTCGGGCGCCATCGCGCTCGGCCGCTCGGTGCTCGACCTGCCGTCCGGCGCGCTGAAGCTGGAGGAGAGTCAGGCCGCCGCCGCCGTCGGCCAGATTGCGCTCGCCCGCGCCTGGTCGGAAAGCCTGTCGCGTGACGATATCGTCGCCGGCCAGATCCTGCTGACGCTCGGCGATACCGAGGAGCGCCGCCGCTATCTCAACGCGCGGGCCACCATCAACCAGCTGCTGAAGATCGGCGCCGTGCCGATCATCAACGAGAACGACACGGTCGCCACCAGCGAAATCCGCTATGGCGACAATGACCGCCTCGCCGCCCGCGTCGCCACCATGACCGGCGCGGATCTGCTGATCCTGCTCTCGGATATCGACGGGCTCTACACCGCCCCGCCGCATCTCGATCCGCAAGCGAAATTCCTGGAAACGATCGCCGAGATCACGCCCGAGATCGAGGCCATGGCCGGCGGCGCCGCGTCCGAACTGTCGCGCGGCGGCATGCGCACCAAGATCGACGCCGGCAAGATCGCCACGGGCGCCGGCTGCGCCATGATCATCGCCTCGGGCAAGACCGAACGGCCACTCAACGCCATCGCAAACGGCGCGCGTTCCTCCTGGTTCGCGCCATCGGGCACGCCGGTGACCGCCCGCAAGACCTGGATCGCCGGACAACTGCAGCCGGCCGGCGAGCTGCATGTCGACGAGGGTGCGGTGACCGCGCTCGGCGCCGGAAAGAGCCTGCTGCCCGCCGGCGTGCGCAAGATCACCGGCCATTTCGGCCGGGGCGACACCGTTGCCGTCATCGGCCCGTCGGGCCGCGAAATCGCCCGTGGCCTTGTCGGCTACGATGCCGAGGAAGCCCGCCAGATCACCGGCCGCAAGTCGGCCGAGATCGAGGCGATCCTCGGCTATCCCGGCCGCGCCGCCATGGTGCACCGCGACGACCTCGTCATGACCGCGTCCGTCAAGACGAAGGCCGAGAAATTGAAGAAGGATGAAGCCCATGCTTGATACAGTCGCACAAAGCCCCGACATCGACACCTTGATGAACGATATCGGCCGCAAGGCCCGGGCTGCGTCGCGACCTCTGGCCTTCGCTTCCACCGAGAGCAAGAACAAGGCGCTCGCCGCCATGGCCGAGGCGATCCTCGCCCGCAAGGATCATATCCTGGCCGAAAATGCCAAGGACCTGAAGGACATCGAGGGCACGGATATCCTGGCTTCCTTCGTCGACCGCCTGACGCTCAACGACAAGCGCGTCGCGGAAATCGCCGAGGGCATCCGCGCCATTGCCGCCCTGCCCGATCCGGTCGGCGAAGTCATCGCCGCCTGGGATCGTCCGAACGGGTTGAAGATCGAGCGCGTGCGCACGCCGCTCGGCGTCATCGGCGTCATCTTCGAAAGCCGGCCGAACGTCACGGCCGATGCCGGCGCGCTGTGCCTCAAGGCCGGCAATGCCGTGATCCTGCGCTGCGGCAGCGATTCGCGCCGCTCGTCGCAGGCGATTTATGAATGCCTGGTCGAAGGCTTGAAAGCCGCCGGCCTGCCGGAATATGCGATCCAGCTCGTGCCCGTCACCGACCGCGCCGCCGTCGGCGCCATGCTGCGCGGGCTGGAAGGCAATATCGACGTCATCGTGCCGCGCGGCGGCAAGAGCCTCGTCGGCCGGGTGCAGAGCGAAGCCCGCGTGCCGGTCTTTGCCCATCTCGAGGGTCTTTGCCACGTCTATATCGACGCTTCGGCCGATCTGGACATGGCGAAATCGATCGTCGTCAATGCCAAGATGCGCCGCACCGGCGTCTGCGGCGCGGCCGAAACGCTGTTGGTGGATTCCAGGGTCGCGGCGACGCATCTGAAGCCGCTGCTCGACGGGCTGACCGCGGCCGGCTGCGAAATCCGCGGCTCCGCCGATGTGCTTGGCCTGGTGCCGGGCTTGAAGGCGGCAACGGAAGAAGACTGGTCGACGGAATATCTCGCCGCCATCATCTCGGTCGCCATTGTCGACGGTATTGACGGCGCGATCGCCCATATTGGCCAATATTCGTCGAACCACACCGAAGCGGTGATCGCCGAAGACCCCGCCGTGGTCGAGCGCTTCTTCACCGAGATCGATTCGGCGATCCTCCTGCACAATGCCTCGACGCAGTTCGCCGATGGCGGCGAGTTCGGCATGGGGGCGGAAATCGGCATCGCCACGGGCAAGATGCATGCGCGCGGCCCGGTCGGCGTCGAACAGCTCACCTCCTTCAAATACCGCGTGCGCGGCAGCGGACAGATACGGCCCTGACGTGCTGACAGAAGAGATCGATCACCGCTATCTGCGCATGCCGCATGCCGAGCGCGGCATGGTGGTCGGTCTTTTCGGCGGCTCGTTCAATCCGCCGCATGAGGGTCATGCGCTGGTGGCCGAAATCGCCATCCGCCGCCTCGGCCTCGACCAGCTCTGGTGGATGGTGACGCCGGGCAATCCGCTGAAGAGCCGCAATCATCTGGCGCCGCTGGCCGAGCGTGTCGCGCTAAGCGAAGCAATCGCCCACGATCCGCGCATCAAGGTGACGGCCTTCGAGCAGGCGCTTGGGCTGAGCTACACGGCCAATACGCTCGCCCACGTCAAGGCGCGCAACACCCAGGTCCATTTCATCTGGATCATGGGCGCCGATAGTCTCAACACCTTCCATCGCTGGCAGAAATGGCAGCAGATCGTCCGCACGTTCCCTATCGCCGTCATCGACCGGCCGGGATCGACGCTCTCCTATCTCTCGGCGAAGATGGCCAAGACATTCCACTATGCCCGTGTCGATGAGGATGACGCGCGGGTGCTCTGGAAGAAGCGGGCACCCGCCTGGACCTTCATCCATGGCCCGCGCTCGACACTGAGCTCGACGGCCCTGCGCGCCGCGCAATAGAGCAACTCCAGGAAAAATGCGGTTTTCCGTCCGGCATCGAGGCGCCGGCAATTCGATTTTCGGGAAAAACCTCCAGAAATGAAAAGCCCGACGGGGGAGGAGATCCGTCGGGCTTTCAAACCTGATCAGCAACAGGGAGGAGGAGAGTTGCTGATCGTTATCGGAAGGCATTGGGAGGAGGAGATCGCCGTTCCGATGATTGAGTTTTAGCAGATTTGACCAAAAGATAAATCGCCGATTGCGCAATGCAGCAATGCATAGAGAGCATAGCTATGAAAATTGCCTGCTCAAAAAACGCTTCTTTTTACATCATCCCGATGCGGGGCAATATATCAGCCGAAATGACATATTCACGAAAAAGCCATAGATTCGCACGATTCGTTACGTTGCGTCTTGCGCTGTGAGCGTTCGCCAATCTTCTGGGCGATTCCAGTCATGCGTTCACGGCATGTCAAAATGCTTCCCTCTATGGCAACGGCGATAAAATCCATAAAATTCGCAGGGTTATGGTGTCCACATGGCGCTGTATTTTTCCGGATATATCCCCTAGCCAAGCTTCGTCAGCCGTTATATCTCTCGAAACATCTCGACAATCCTAGGGAGAAATATGATGGCCACGGGTCGCCGCCAATGGATCAAGCTTGCAACCGCCGCCCTTTCCGCCGCCTGGCTCGGCCTGTCGGTCATTCCGGCACCGGCGCTCGCCGCTGAAAAAATCACCGTCTTTGCCGCTGCCAGCATGAAAAACGCGCTGGATAATCTCGATGCCGCCTATACCAAGAAGACCGGCACGCAGATCACCGTCTCCTACGCGGCCAGCGGGCCGCTCGCCAAGCAGCTCGAAAACGGCGCACCGGCCGACGTGTTCATCTCTGCCGACAAGAACTGGATGGACTATGTCGCCGACAAGAAGCTGATCAAGGCGGACAGCCGCGTCGACCTGCTGGGCAACGAGCTCGTCCTCGTCGCCGCCAAGGACAAGGCCAAGCCGGTCGAGATCAAGCAGGGCCTGGATCTTGCCGCCCTTCTCGGCGACGGACGCCTGGCGATCGGCCAGCCGGAATCGGTGCCGGCGGGCAAATATGGCAAGGCGGCGCTCGAGAAACTCGGCCTCTGGTCTTCCGTCGAAAAGAAGGTCGCCGGCGCCGAAAGCGTGCGCGCAGCACTTGCCCTGGTCTCGCGCGGAGAAGCCCCCTTCGGCATCGTCTACCAGACCGACGTTTCCGCCGATCCGGGCGTCGCCGTCGTCGGCACCTTCCCGGAAGACAGCCATCCGCCGATCGTCTATCCCATCGCGATCACCGCCAGCAGCAGCAATCCGGACGTACAGGCCTATGTCGACTATCTGAAATCGGCTAAGGCTGTTCCGTTCTTCGAGCATGAAGGCTTCACGGTCCTGAAGCGGTGAGCCGCATCGCTCGACCATAGGCAAAGAGCTTTTTCGACAGGCTCGCCGGCTTCTGGCGAGCCTGACATGTTTTGACGAGGCGGAACTTGGACATATTGGGTTTGAGCAGCGACGAATGGACGGCCATCGAGCTCAGCCTGCGCGTCTCGACTGTCGCCATGCTGGTGAGCCTGCCCCTCGGCATTGTCGCCGCACTGTTGCTCGCCCGCGGCAAGTTCTGGGGCAAGTCGATCCTCAACGGCCTCATCCACCTGCCGCTGATCCTGCCGCCTGTCGTCACCGGCTTCCTCCTCCTCATCCTCTTCGGCCGCAAGGGACCGATCGGCGCGCTGCTCGATCAATATCTCGGCATCGTCTTCTCGTTCCGCTGGACGGGCGCAGCCCTCGCCTGCGGCGTCATGGGCTTCCCGCTGATGGTCCGCTCCATCCGCCTGTCGATCGAGGCGGTCGACCGCAAGCTCGAGGAGGCGGCCGGGACGCTGGGCGCCAGCCCGAGCTGGATTTTCCTGACTGTCACCCTGCCGCTGATCCTGCCCGGCATCATCGCCGGCATGATCCTGTCGTTTGCCAAGGCGATGGGCGAATTCGGCGCCACCATAACCTTCGTCTCCAACATTCCCGGCGAGACGCAGACCCTGTCGTCGGCGATCTACACCTTCACCCAGGTGCCGGGCGGCGACGCCGGCGCGCTGCGGCTGACGATCATCGCCGTCATCATCTCCATGGCCGCCCTGCTGGCCTCGGAATTCCTCGCCTATCTCGCCGGCCGGAGGGTCGATTTCGAATGACGCTCTCCGTCGATATCCGCCACAGGCTCGGCAACTTCTCCCTGGAGGCCGCCTTCACCTCCGATGGCGGCGTCACCGCGCTGTTCGGCCGCTCCGGCTCGGGCAAGACCTCGATGATCCGCATCATCGCCGGCCTCATCCGGCCCGACCACGGCCATGTCAGCCTCGACGGCGACGTGCTTGCCGACAGCGGCAAGCATCTCTTCGTGCCGCGCCATCGCCGCCGCTTCGGCTATGTCTTCCAGGAAGCCCGCCTTTTTCCGCATCTCTCGGTGCGGCAGAACCTGAATTACGGCCGCTGGTTCGCCCCGAGGACGGAGCGCGGCGAAAGCTTCGACGGCGTCGTCGACCTGCTCGGCATCGAGGCGCTGCTCGACCGTCGACCGGCAAAGCTTTCCGGTGGCGAGAAACAGCGCGTCGCCATCGGGCGCGCCCTGCTGTCGTCGCCGCGCCTGCTGTTGATGGACGAGCCGCTGGCGGCGCTCGACGAGGCCCGCAAGGCCGAGATCCTGCCCTATCTCGAACGGCTGCGCGACGAGACGAAGGTGCCGATCATCTATGTCAGCCACTCGATCGCCGAGGTGGCGCGGCTCGCCAACCGTGTCGTCGTCATGCGCGACGGCAAGGTGGAGGCGACGGGACCGGCGGTGGAGATCTTCAGCCAGCTTTCCGGCCCGCAGGCGATCGACCGCCGCGAGGCCGGCGTCCTGCTCGAGGGCCGCGTCGAACAGATCGATGGCGGGCATCGTCTGAGTATCGTCGCGCTGAAGACGGCGAAACTTTTCGTGCCCGGCGAGGCGGCCGGCATCGGCAGAACCGTCCGTGTCCATATACCCGCCCGCGACGTCATGCTGGCGACGGCCAGGCCGGAAGGCCTCAGTGCCCTCAACATTCTCGAAGGCTGCATTGTGGGGATGGGCGCCGCGGCCGACGGCACCGTCGAGGTAAGGGTCGATTGCGGCGGCGATACCGTGCTGGCCCGCATCACGCAATTTTCCGCCGAACGGATGGACCTGCGCGTCGGCCTGCCCATTCATGCCGTCATCAAGACCGTGGCGCTCGAATCCTGAAGGATCAGGACCTGGCTGCGGCGACGCCCTGGTTGCGATTGGCTTCCAGCCATTCGAGATCGCCGGCAATTGCCGCGCGCATCGCGCCTTCCATGGCCCGGAACCGCGCCAGCAACTCCTCGCCGAACGGCGTCAGCGCCGCGCCGCCGCCCTTCTGGCCGCCGCGCTGCGATTCCACCACCGGCTCGCGGAACATGCGGTTCAATTCGCTGATGAGCAGCCAGGCGCGACGATAGGACATGTCCATGGCGCGGCCGGCGGCCGAGATCGAGCCGGTGTCGCGAATATGTTCGAGAAGCTCCATCTTGCCGCGCCCGAGCCGGTCCTGACCGGGAAAACTGATGCGAAGGATGGGCTTCAAAGTGTCTGGTGGAGCTTTGGTCATGGTGTCGGCACGTTTCGGTTTCGCTCGTGTATACGCGCCCTTTACCCGCCTGTACATGGAGCAGGAGGACTGCAAAATACGGGCGGCATCACCATCTGCGAAAACTCTTGCGGGGTCCTGGCGCGAAGAATTGCCCGGATATGGTGCAAAAGAGCCGGTTTTTGCTACAAAACCCGCTCTTCATGAGCGATAGATATTGTTCTGCGTCTTGAAACCGTAATGTTTTGGTGCCTATCTTTCTTGTGTGATCGACTCAGATCACCTATGTGCATGTTCTGTTACTCAAGGAAGGAAGAGCACTGACAACAGTACACGCCAAGGGAAGAACGCATGTCGTTATCCCGAAGAGCCCGGAACGTGGCGCCGATGCCGCTGCCCGAGCCCTGCAAGCCGTCCTCGCAAGCCTCGAGGACTCCAAGGCCGAAAATATCGTCACCATCGACATTGCTGGCAAATCCGCGCTTGGGGACCACATGGTCGTCGTCTCCGGCCGCTCGAACCGGCATGTCCTGGCGATTGCCGACCACCTCATCACCGACATCAAGGACGAAGGCCTGGGCAATGCCCGCGTCGAAGGTCTGGAAGGCGGCGACTGGGTGCTGATCGACACCGGTGACGTCATCATCCATGTGTTCCGTCCCGAGATCCGCGAGTTCTACAACATCGAAAAGATGTGGGCCGCACCCGATCTCGACGAAGGCACATTGCACTAGATCGGTTTCCGGACGTACTCCCGGTTCCGGTTCGCAATTTTGAATCGCCGGACAGGATTGCCCGGCAAGGATTGATATTTGCGCCGCCGTGACGGCGGAAATGCTTGGGAGCGGGAATGCGGATAGGTCTTTTTGCCGTGGGACGGTTGAAAACCGGCCCTGAAAAGGATCTTGCGGCCCGTTATCTCGACCGCTTCGCCAAGGCCGGTCCGGCGATCGGCCTGGAACTGGCGCGCATGACCGAAGTTGCCGAAAGCCGCGCCTCCAACGGCGAGACGCGCAAGCGCGAGGAAGCGGCCCTGCTTGCCAAGGCGCATCCGGACGGCGGCATCCTCGTCCTCCTCGACGAGCGCGGCAAGGCGCTGGACAGCGAAGCTTTCGCCGCCCTGCTCGGCACCTTCCGCGATCAGGGCAAGCGTGACCTGACCATCGCCATCGGCGGCGCCGACGGCCTCGACCCCTCGCTATACGACAGGGCCGACGCCACCATCTGCCTGGGCAAGATGACCTGGCCGCACCAGCTCGTGCGCATTCTCATCGCCGAACAGCTCTACCGCGCCGTCACCATCCTGTCGGGCCATCCCTACCACCGCGTTTGAGGCCGCACAGCCGGTTGCCAGGCCCGCGAAAACAGTTTGGCTTTCCGCCGTTTTGAGTTAACGGAACGCTCACACAGGCGTGTTTTGATTCCCGCCGAAAAAATCACGATGCTTCCTAGGTAATCGCGGCAAATCAGCTTAGTTTCACGCGATCCGAAGGGACCAGGCTCGAACCGACTGGATGAAGACAACCCCGACCATGCTTTCCCGTCTGCTGCTGCCGTCGCTGGCCGCATGTCTTGGTGTGAGCGCCTATGTCGCGGGACCATTCCCGTTCCGCGATATCGCCCTGGCGCAGGATAGCGGCGGCGCGGCGGCGCAAACGACAGCCAATCCGCCGTCCTCGCCAACCCCCACTACCGCGCAGGGGCCGGGACCAGCCGAGCAAGCTCCCGATCCGGCTGCCGATCTCGCTCGCAAGCGCGACGAGACCCGTGCGGCGCTGGAAGAACTGTCGAAGACGATCAATCTTTCCTCCGACAAGACGAAAGCCCTGGAAGACGGCATCGCCGCGCTCGACAAGAGCACCGCCAGCCTGCGCCAGGCGCTGATCGACAGCGCCGCGCGCCGCAGGGACATGGACCGCAAGATCCAGCAGAGCGAGAAGACGCTGACGGATCTCGCCGTCAAGGAAGACAAGGTCCGCAAATCGCTGCACGATCGCCGTGCGCTGCTGGCCGAGGTCCTGGGCGCACTGGAGCGCATGGGCCGCAATCCGCCGCCGGCGCTGCTGGTGACGCCCGACGACGCGCTCGCCTCCGTGCGCAGCGCCATCCTGCTCGGCGCCGTCGTTCCCGGCATGCGCAAGGAGACTGACAAGCTCATCGCCGACCTCACCGATCTCACCAAGCTGCAGGCCGCCACCGCGGCCGAGAAAGCCGATCTCACCGCCACCATGACCAACAGTCTGGAGGAGGAGCGGCGCATGGACCTGCTGATCGCCGAGAACGACAAGCTCAGCCAGGAGAATGCCGCCAAGCTCGATCTCGAACACAGGCGCGCCGAGGAACTGGCGAGCCAGGCGACCAGCCTCGAGGGTCTCGTCGCCTCGCTGGAGAGCCAGATCGGCTCGGTGCGCGACGCCGCCGCAGCGGCGCGGGCGGAACAGCTCCGCCGCGAGCAGCTCACCGATCAGCAGCGCGAACAGGCCAAGGCCCTGGCCGAAAGCGGCGTGCCCGATAAAAACCGCATTACGCCCGCATATCCGTTTTCCGACCTTAAACAGAAATTGGAGCTGCCTGTGGCGGGCGACATTCTCCGCCAGTTCGGCGACGACGATGGCACGGGCCACACGGCGATGGGTGCGACCATTGCAACCGGCCCCGATGCGCTCGTCACGGCTCCCGCCGATGCGACGGTCGTTTACGCCGGCGCCTTTCGCAGCTACGGCCAAATGATCATTCTGGATACCGGCGACGGCTATCATATGGTGCTGTCGGGCATGGACGCGATCAAGACGCGCCTGGGCAAATTTGTCTTCGCGGGCGAGCCGCTCGCCGTGATGGGCCAAAAAAGAGTCGCGAGCGCGACCGCATTGGCGCTGGAAACGGATCGGCCAACGCTTTACATTGAATTCAGAAAAGATGGAAAACCGGTCGATTCTCGACCCTGGTGGACCTCCAAAGACACTGGAAAGGCACGCAATGATACGTAGGGCTTCTCTTGTTCTCGTTGGCGCATTGATGGGTGCGACCGCGATGAGCGTCATCTACACGGCGGTGGTGCCGGCGGAAGCCGCTGGCTCGTCCACGTACAAGGAGCTGTCGATTTTCGGCGACGTCTTTGAACGCGTTCGCGCCCAGTACGTGACGCCGCCCCAGGAAGACAAGCTCGTGGAAGCCGCCATCAACGGCATGCTGTCTTCGCTGGACCCGCATTCGAGCTACATGAATGCCAAGGATGCCGACGACATGCGCACCCAGACCAAGGGTGAATTCGGCGGTCTCGGCATCGAAGTGACGATGGACAACGACCTGGTGAAGGTCATCACCCCCATCGACGACACGCCCGCCGCCAAGGCCGGCGTTCTCGCCGGCGACTACATCACCGCCATCGACGGCCAGTCGGTTCGCGGCCTGAAGCTGGAGGACGCGGTCGAGAAGATGCGCGGCGCGGTCAAGACGCCGATCAAGCTGACGCTGATGCGCAAGGGCGCCGACAAGCCGATCGAGCTTACCATTATCCGTGACGTGATCGCCGTTGCCGCCGTCAAGTCGCGCGAAGAGGGCGATGTCGGCTATCTCCGCATCATTTCCTTCACCGAGAAGACCACGCCGGATCTCGAGGCTGCGATCGCCAAGATCAAGAAAGATATCCCTGCCGACAAGCTGAAGGGCTATGTTCTCGACCTGCGCCTCAATCCGGGCGGCCTGCTCGACCAGGCGATCAACGTTGCCGACGACGTGCTGGAGCGTGGCGAGATCGTCTCCACCCGCGGCCGCAATCCGGACGAGACCCGCCGCTTCAACGCCGGCCCGGGCGACATCACCGACGGCAAGCCGATCATCGTGCTGATCAACGGCGGTTCGGCTTCCGCTTCGGAAATCGTCGCCGGCGCCCTGCAGGATCTGCGCCGCGCCACCGTGGTCGGCACCCAGTCCTTCGGCAAGGGCTCCGTGCAGACGATCATCCCGCTCGGCGACGGCAATGGCGCACTGCGCCTGACGACGGCGCTCTATTACACGCCGTCTGGCCGCTCGATCCAGGGCACCGGCATCACGCCGGACATCAAGGTCGACCAGCCGCTGCCCGACGAATTGAAGGGCAAGCTCCTGACCGAGGGCGAATCCAGCCTGCCGGGCCACATCAAGGGCCAGAGCGAGACCGACCAGGGCTCCGGCTCGGCCGCCTACGTGCCGCCGGACCCGAAGGACGACGTCCAGCTCAAATACGCGCTCGACCTGCTGCGCGGCGACAAGACCGATCCGGCCTTCCCGCCGAATCCGGAAAAGGCGGTCTCCTCCAAATAAGGAAGCAGCGCCGGGCTGGAAACAGACCCGGCGCTTTCATATCCGGGGAATCCTCCGCGCCGCCGATGAGGGAGCGCTCCGGAGCAGACAGTTTCCCGCTTGGGGTGGATACGGACTTTGGGAACGGATTTGCATGCACCGCTCGGCCAGAATCGCGGCCCTGGCCGGAAACGGCCACGCCCGCCCTTCGGTCGCATCCTCGGCGGCCTCTGCCTGATCGCGATCGCCAGCTTTTCCCTCTATTCGGCGCTGTTGCGCGACGATCTCCAGAAAACCCAGCCCATCGTGGCGGCCGAGAAGACTGCTCCTGCGCCGCCGGCCGACGACAGGCCGGCTCCGGCCGCTCAAACGGGCCTGACGGAGGTCGATCCACAATCCGGTGCCAATAGCTCGCGGATCGTCACCGGCGACGGCTCGGTCGTGACCATGTTCAGCCCGAACACGCGCGACGGCAGCGGTCCGGTGCTGATCAACGCCAATCAGATCGGCCAGGACCCGCGCATGGCGGCAACGCCGAACGACAGCCTGCTGGAGGATTCGCCTTTCGGCAGGCTGCCGATCACCGCGCCAAGCGGGCTGCGGCCGATGGATCAATATGCGCGACCCTGGTCCGGCGCGCGCGGCACGCGCGTCGCCATCGTCGTCAGCGGTCTCGGCCTCAGCCAGACCGGCACGCAGCGGGCCATCGAGAAACTGCCGGAAGATATCACCCTTGCCTTTGCCGCCAGCGGCAACAGCCTGCAGCGCTGGATGCAGGAGGCGCGGCGCGGCGGACATGAGATCCTGATCCAGGTGCCGCTCGAACCTTTCGACTATCCCGGCAACAATCCCGGGCCGGATACGCTCCTGACCTCGCAGCCGGCGGCCAGGAACATCGAGAACCTGCATAAGGCCATGGGCAGGATCACCAACTATACCGGCGTGATGAACTATCTGGGTGGGCGCTTCCTGTCGAACACCGACGCCCTGCAGCCCGTCATGCGCGATATCGGCAAGCGCGGCCTGCTGTTCCTCGACGACGGCTCCTCCGCCCAATCCAAATCCGGCGCCATCGCCAAGGCGCTGGAAACACCGCATGCCTTCGCCGACATGCAGCTCGACGGCGAGTTGCAGCAGGACGCCATCCTGAAGAAGCTTGACGAGCTGGAGCGCGTCGCGCGTCGCAACGGCTCGGCCATCGGCGTCGCCGCCGCCTTCGACGAGAGCATCGACGCCATCAGCAAATGGAGCGAGGAGGCGGCCATGCGCGGCATCGAGATCGTCGCCGTCTCGGCGCTAACCGACGACCCTAAAGCAATTCCAGGAAAAGTGCGTTAGCGGTTTTCCATCCGGAATTGAGCAGAAACAATAAGTTAGAGCGGTTGCACGCTCTAGACATTCCTGACCGCTGGAGAACGAAGATGAGCAAGCCCCATACGCCCGTCAGAGCCGAAGACCTGCCTTACCGCCCCTGCGTCGGCATCATGGTGCTGAACCGCGACGGCCTGGTCTGGGCCGGCCGGCGCATTCCGGTCGGAAACTCCGAATATGACGGCTCGCCGCAGCTCTGGCAGATGCCGCAGGGCGGCATCGACGCGGGCGAGGACCCGCTGGAAGCCGCCTATCGCGAACTTTACGAAGAGACCGGCATGAAGACGGTGACGCTGCTGGCCGAAGCGAGGGAATGGATCAACTACGATCTGCCGCCGCAGTTGATCGGCATCGGCCTCAAGGGGAAATTCCGCGGCCAGACCCAGCGCTGGTTCGCCTTCCGTTTCGATGGCGACGGGAGCGAAATCGCCATCAACCCGCCGCCGGGCGGTCATGATCCGGAATTCGATGCCTGGGAATGGAAGCCGATGACGCAGCTTCCGGGTTTGATCGTCGCCTTCAAACGCTCGGTCTATGAGCAGGTGGTGGCTGAATTCCAGCACCTGGCCGGCCTGAAGGCTGAAGACTGAGGCGTAGGAGATCCGGCCGCCGCAAAAGCGGCCGGAACGGGATGCGATTATTCGGCGGAATCGGCCGAATCGGCATTGAGCTGGCCGTATTTGGCCTCGCCGATCTTGCCGAGCAGCTCGAGCTGGGTTTCCAAGAAGTCGATATGGCCTTCCTCGTCGATCAGCAGCTCCTCGAACAGCTTCATCGACACGTAGTCGCCGGCGTCATGACAGATGTCGCGCGACTTCTTGTAGGCGGTGCGGGCGTCGTATTCGCCGGCGAGATCCGCTTCCAGCACTTCCTTGACATTCTGGCCGATGCGCAGGGGCGCCAGGGTCTGCAGGTTCGGATGACCTTCGAGGAAGATGATGCGGGCGACGAGGCGGTCGGCGTGCTGCATCTCCTCGATGGATTCCGCGCGCTCCTTCTTGGCGAGCTTGGTATAGCCCCAGTCCTCGAGAAGCCGATAATGAACCCAATATTGGTTGACTGCGCCGAGCTCGAGGAACAGAGCCTCGTTAAGCCGCTCGATGACTTTTTTGTCGCCTTTCAATGTCCGCTCTCCTGTTTTCTTCATGGAATTTTTTCAGGCGGGACATGAAATCAAATATTTCGGCTTCCGTCGAGTGGCGACGGGCATGATAGTCCTCGGTTGTCTGTATAATGATATCAACGACATTCGGGAAACAGCCGCAGCAACGGCCGCGCTTCGACATGGCGTGATACACCTTGGCGGGGACGATGAGCTGCCAACAGTCCTGATCGAGGAGCTCGGTGATGACCTCCCGGATTTCCTTGTCGGTGATGTAATTACAGCTACAAACCAGCATTCTTCGCTCAGCCCGTCAAACATGACATTTGCTGTCTTGTTATCTGCGAAAGAAGACGATCTTTGTCAAGAAAAATCGATTCATTTTTCGCTAGAGCAAATCCATGAAAAACGCGCAGCGGTTTCCCGTCCGGAATTGCATCGGACAAAAGCCTAGAGCGGTTCCGTGAAACGCTGAACCGCTCTAGGCACGGCCGGCATCGCCCTATCCGAGGCACCACCGATCGATTTCAATGAAAATTGCGGCCGCGCGGCATGACCCTGGCGGTCTCGGCGGCATCCTTGCGGCCATCTGTCGCGACCTTGCCGTCCTGCCCGCGATCCGGATGCCCAGGTCCGCCAGCATGTCTTCGCTGCCGATGATCCATGGTCGGGCGCAAAGCCTCGTCCGCCCGGTCGCTGACGCCGAAACGTCTGCTGTCGCGTTGCAGGATGCCAAGCGCCGGCGTCATGTCCTCGATGTGATCGACCACCACATGGATGACGCCGCTCTCGCTCTGCAGGCGGCCACGGATCTTCACCAGCCGGGCGCCCATGACGATGGCGCGGTATTTCTCGAACATTTTCGGCCAGACGATCGCATTGGCGACGCCGGTCTCGTCCTCCAGCGTCATGAAGATCACGCCCTTGGCCGAACCCGGCCGCTGGCGCACCAGCACCAGCCCGGCGATCGTCACCATCCGGCCGTTGGCGACAGAGGGCAGATCCCGGCTGCGCACGATGCCCTGCCGCGCGAAATCGGCGCGCAGGAAGGAAACCGGATGCGCCTTCAGGGATAGCGATAGATAACGGTAGTCCTCGATCACCTGCTCGCCGGGCAGCATTTCGGGGAGCGACACCGCCGGCTCCACCTGCAGCTCCGCATGATCGCCGAGATCGAAGAGCGGAAGCTTCTCGGCCGCACTGCCGGCATCGAGCGCCCTGACCGCCCAGAGGGCCTCGCGCCGGCTCAGGCCGATGGAGCCGAAGGCATCGGCATCCGCCAGGCGTTCGATCTGCGCTTTGGCAAGCCCGGAGCGCAGCCAGAGATCGCGCACGGACCGATAGCCATCGCCGCGACGGGCGACGAACTGCTCCATTTCCTTGTCCGACAGGCCCTTGACCTGCCGGAAGCCGAGGCGGACGGCACATCGCGTCCTGATGTGATCGCGCATCGACGCATGCCGGGGTTCGATCGCCTCCCGATCGAACCTCGCGTCCTCCAGCAGGCAATCCCAGCCGGACCGGTTGACATCCACCGGCCGAACCTCGACGCCATGCTCGCGCGCATCGCGCACGAGCTGCGCCGGCGCATAGAAGCCCATCGGCTGGGCATTGAGGATCGCCGCGCAGAAGACATCGGGATAATAGGTCTTGAGCCAGGAGGAGGCGTAGACGAGAAGGGCGAAGGAGGCGGCATGGCTTTCGGGAAAGCCATATTCGCCGAAGCCTTCGATCTGGCTGAAGCAGCGTTCGGCAAAGTCGGGAGGGTAACCGTTCGCGACCATGCCCGAAACCATGTCCTGCTTGAACTCGTCGACTTTTCCCGTCCGCTTGAAGGTCGCCATGGATCGGCGCAGGCGGTCAGCCTTGGCGGCCGAAAATCCGGCGGCCGTAATGGCGATCTGCATCGCCTGTTCCTGGAACAGGGGAACACCCAGCGTTCGCTCCAGAACCGCCTTCAATTCCGGCCGGTGATAATCGATCGGCCGGTTGTGAAGGACGTCGTCCCGCCGCTTGAGATAGGGATGCACCATGTTGCCCTGGATCGGGCCCGGGCGAACAATCGCCACCTCGATGACCAGATCATAGAATTTGCGCGGCTTGAGGCGCGGCAGCATGCTCATCTGCGCCCGGCTTTCGATCTGGAAGACACCGATCGTATCGGCGCGGCAGATCATGTCATAGACCGGGATTCCGTCGGGATATTCGCCGCTGCCAAGATCGGCAAGCTGCTTCTTCACGTCATAATGCAGCAGAAGGAGATCGAAGGCCTTGGCGAGACAGGTCAGCATGCCGAGCGCCAGCACGTCGATCTTCAATATATTGAGATTGTCGAGATCGTCCTTGTTCCATTCGATCATGTAGCGGTCGTCCATCGCCGTTTTCATGATCGGCACCACCTCGTCCAGCCGGTCCTTGGTGATGACGAAACCGCCGACATGCTGGGTCAGATGCCGCGGAAAGCCCATCAATGTCGTGGCATAGGACAGGACACGCCGCGTCGTCTTGTCCTTGAGATCGAGGCTGGCAAGCCTGGCTTCCCGTTCGGACAGCTCCTCCGTCGACCAGCCCCAGACGCCGCTCGCAAGCGCCGACTGCACATCCTCCGACAGGCCGAAGGCCTTGGCGACTTCGCGGCCGGCCGAACGCGCCCGGTAGCTGGTGACCGCCGCCGTCAGTCCGGCATGTTCCTTGGCGTAATGCCTGTAGATGAACTGAATGACCTCTTCACGCTTCTCATGCTCGAAATCGACATCGATGTCCGGCGGCTCCTCCCGCTCCGTCGAGATGAAGCGCTCGAAGAGCAGGGTCGTCATTTCCGGATTGACCTCGGTAATCCTGAGACAATAGCAGACCGTCGAATTGGCCGCCGATCCCCGCCCCTGGCACAGGATATTCTCGCTGCGGGCAAACGCCATGATGCGGTGCACCGTCAGGAAATAGGGCTCATATTGCCGCTCGCGGATAAGCTTGAGCTCATGCTCGATCTGCATCGAGACCTTCTCGGGAATCTTGTCAGGATACCGCCATTTCGCGCCCTCCCAGGTCAGCCGCTCCAGCGTTTCCGCAACGCTTTCGCCGGGAATGCTCTCATCGGGATAATTATGCTTCAGCTCATCCAGCGAAAAAGACAGCCGACTAAGGAATTTCTGCGTATTGGCGATGGCTTTCGGATAATCCCGGAAGAGCCGCGTCATCTCGGCTCCGTCCTTCAGGAAACGTTCAGCATTTGCCGCCAGTTTGAAGCCGGCTTCGGCGATCGGTACATGCTCGCGGATCGAGGTCACGATGTCGGCAAGCGGCTTGCGTTCGGTTGCGTGATAAAGCGGCTGGTTGCTGGCGATCAGCCGCACGCCGTTGCGCTGCGCCAGAATGGAAAGTGAGGCAAAGACCAGCCGATCCTGCCCGTCATAGGCCGGCGACAGGACCATATGGAGCTTCCGGCCGAAGCGCATCCATAGCCGCGCAAGGCATTGCTCCAGCCTTGCCTGCCCCTCCGTTGTCTCCACGCTCGCGGCATCCGGAACGAGCGCCAGCATCATCTCGTCGCCCCATTCCAGCAGATCGCTTTCGTTGAGGATGCAAATGCCTTTCTCGCCGCGCAGATTGCCGGCGCTGAGCAGCCGGCAAAGATGCGCCCAGCCCTGGCGGTTCTGCGGGAAAGCGAGGATATCGGGCGTTTCGTCGGCAAAGACCAGCCGGGCACCAGGTTGGAAAGGAACCGGTTTCAGGGCTTCCTGCTCCGGCTCCCCCCGTTTCCGGCGCTCCGCATTGTCCGCGACCACCCTCTCATATTCCGCCTGGAGAAGCTTGGCATGCGCATGCGCCTTGACCACGCCGGCAACCGAATTGCGGTCGGCAATTCCCAGTCCGGACAGCTTCAGGCGCGCAGCCTGGATGACCATCTCCTCCGGATGCGAGGCGCCTTCGAGAAAGGAGAAGTTGGTGCGCGCGCCGATCTCGAAGAAGGGCGTGATTTCAAATGCTGGGGCAAGAGCGGGGGCGGGGGCGCTCATGGGAATATTCCATGCATGAACCAGTCCGGCGCCGTCCCGCCCCGACCATAAAGCCCCTTGCGGAACAGCCAGTAGCGATGACCGTCCTCGTCCTCGACGCGGAAATAATCGCGGGCCGGCGCATCGTCCTCCGCCTCGATCCACCATTCCGCCGCCAGCCGTTCCGGCCCCTCGGCCCGCTGCACCCGATGCATCATCCGCCGCCAGCGGAACTGCCGGGGCGGGCCGTCTGGGACTTCGGCGGCGAAGGTTTCGATCGGCTCCGGCACGCGGAACAGCCTGAGCGGCCGCTCGCCCCGGAAAAAGCCGTGGCCGGCATCCTGCCCGCCCGTCCGCCGGCGCGGAACAAGGATCTCCATGGCGTGCAACGGTTGGACCGCCCGTTCGGGGACATGGCTTTGCCTGAGCTCGAAGCCCTGCAGGCAATCCGGCCCCAGCCGCGCCGCCACCCGGTCGACGAAGGCGGCAAGCGACGTGCCCTGCCGATCCTCGCCGATGAAATCGCCCTGGGCGGTCTCGAAAGGCGCATGCTGCAGAACATTGAGGCGGACGATCTCGAAGCCGTATCCGACATCGAGATCATCATGAATGGCGGTAAAGCGCTCCGTGAACAGGCCGGCGATCCGCCCCGGCTCGCGCAGCGGCTGCGACGCGCCGGCGGCGACGCGGAAGACCGCGCCGTCGACCCGAAACAAAAGAAGCTCGAAGGACCGGCCGCCGACGCCGCGCGCCTCCAGCCCCGGTTTCAGGGTTTCGGCAAGCGCATGGGCGAGCCGCAGGAGATCGGCCTCCGCCTGCACCGGCTCGGCAAGCCGCCGCTCGGCCGACAATTGCGCCACGGGCCGGCGCGGCGAGATCGCCTCCTCGGCGAGGCCGATCGCCTGGTCGAGCCGCAGAAGCAGCTGCGCCCCGAAGCGGCGGGCGAGCGGCGCGCGTGGCGCGGCGAGAAGATCGCCCACCTGCTTCAATCCCAGCTTCTGCAGGGCGGCGACGGTTTCCTCGCCGAGCCTCAGCGACGCCACCGGCAACGGCGCCAGCGCCTCCTCCATCGCCTGCGGAGGAACGACGCGGCTGTCGTCGAAACGCGCAACCGCCCAGGACAGGCCCGGCGCCGAGGAAATCGCGCCGCGCACGTCGAGCCCGAGCCCGGAAATGCGGATCAATATATCCTCGAGCAGCGCCTCTTCGCCGCCGAAGAGATGGGCACAGCCGGTGATGTCGAGAAACAGCCCGTCCTTGCCGTCGATCGCCACCAGCGGCGTATAGCGGTCGCACCAGTCGGCGATCGCTTCCAGGAGCTTGCGGTCCGCCGCAAGGTCCTCCTCGACGATGTCGAGCGCCGGACAGATCGCCTTCGCCTCGGCCACGCCCTGGCCGGGCTTCAGCCCGATCATCTCGGCCCTCTCGTTGAGGGCGGTGAGCCGCATGCTATTGTTGAGCTTGCCGGCGCAGGCCAGCGGCGGCGCCTCAAGCCGGCCGGCCGAACGCCAGGACAGACCCCAGCGCTTGCGGGCGATCCGGTCGGTCGGCAGATGCGGGAAGGTCAGCGCCAGAATGCGCTGCGTGTTCGCCGGGAAAGGCAGGGCGCCGGACATCGGAGACAGGGGTAAACTGGCGGTCATGGGCATTCCACTCCAGGGTTATGGAAAAAGGCGCCGGGTTGCGGCTCTTTTCCAGGGTGAGACGAAAGACCGGATGACCGATGCTGCCGCCAAGCACCGTTCCATCCGGCAGGGGCCGCGCCAAAGCCGGCGCGGGTTCGACACGGAAGCGGAAGAGGGCGCTGCTCGCCTCCTCCTCGCCTCCCTGCCGCAGGAGAAACAGGGGCCGGCCCGCCGCCTTGGCCCTAAGCGCCAGCCGCCGGCTCTCGGTCAGCCCGAAGCGGGCGGGATTGCCGCGCACCTCCAGGACGACGACTGCGAAGGCGGCACTGGCAAGGGCTGCTTCCGCCAGCCACAGGGCCTCTTCCAGCTTGCGCGGCGCGGCCTGCAGGAAACCGGCCGGCTCCAGCCCGAAATCTCTGAGACCGATGGCATAGGGCAGGCCCGCCTCCATCGCCGCCACCGTGTCGCCGATCCACAGAACCGGTGACACGGCCGCGGTCTTGCCGGGGGCCTGCGCGCCCCCAAGCCGCCCCTCAGGCCGCCCTGCAAAAACTCCAAGCCGCGCGGCAAGGGCAAGCGCAAAGCCGCTGGCAGCGCCCGCATCCCGCAGACCGAGCGAGCGGATCTCCGTCAGCGCGTCGAGCGGCACGCCGCCCTGCATCGCCGCGTCGAGATCAACAATCCCGGTCGCAAGCAAAAGCTGGGCTTCCGCCGCCGGACGATGATCCGGTTCCGTTGCCAGCGCCTCATGCGCCGCTGCGGCCAGCGCCGGAAGCGGCCTGCCTTCCAGTCGGGCGATGGTTTCACGCAGGGCAAAAAGCGTTTCCCGCGCCACGGCGGTCTCAGCCATGACGTTAGCTCCAGATCGATAATGTTCCTGTTATGTTCTTATGGATTCCAGAGGTCGGCCGAAGAGTCAACATGATTCTATGAGAAAATTTTCCTATGCCGCATTCGGCTCTCGAAAAACCCAAGCAAAGGTTCTATATGACCAGCTAAGGAAGGAAGCATTCATGGCCCGCATTGACCAGAGCGAGGATTGGCGGGACCGCCATGCCCCCTCGATCAGCACATTCGAATCGCTGGCCATGGAGGCCTACAGCCATCTGCCGGAGGAATTCCGTGCGCTCACCAAGGATCTCATCATCCTGATCGAGGATTTCCCCGACGACGACGTCTTCGAGGACATGGCGCTGGAAACGCCTTTCGACCTGCTCGGTCTCTTCGAGGGCCGCGGCATATCCGAGCGCTTCACCGCCCAGACCGGGGAAATGCCGAACAAGATCCGCCTCTATCGCCGGCCGATCATCGATTACTGGGCGGAAAACGAGGAAACCCTCGGCGACATCATCACCCATGTCCTGATCCACGAGATCGGCCACCATTTCGGGCTCAGCGACGAAGACATGGAGCGCATCGAGGAAAGCGCCGAAGAGGCGACGGATCGGTGACGCAGCGCGCATTTGCAAATTGTTGAAAAGAGACGAAGCCCGGCAATTTACTCGCCGGGATGAAGCCTTTGCCGGCGCCGGTCATTCCAATCATTGGCGAACACGGCGATCCAGCCCAGCGCCGCGATGACAAAGGGCAGAACAAAGAAAAAGAAGATGGCTGCGCTATTCATAGTTTCAGCCTCCCCAAAACGTGCCTTGCTGCCATATGTAATGTAAAAGCAGCAAAAAGCCAACTAACGCTGGAAAGAATAGCAATCCAGGAGAATTGCAAAGAGGCCGCGCCGTTCACGGCCGAGACGACAGGAGCGATCAGGCCCGCCGCAATACAGGCGGTTGACGCGCGGTCAAGCGCATTGGCCAATAGCTTGGTTCGCTCGTTATGGACAAGGGTCACGACGGCCTGCTCTGCTTTTTCCGTATCACTGCTCGGAAAGCTTCATCTCCGGATCGTAATCCTTGCCTACGACTTCTTTGACAACAGCCTGGCCGCACTGCATCACGCCGGTCGCGGCGTTGAAGCTGTAGGTCGGCGAGCCCGAGAGCTCCCAGCCCTTGTTCAGCGCGGCGGTCACCTTGTGGCAGAAGGAAGCGTCGTCGGGACCGGTGAGGAAGCGGTAGAGTTTCATCGAAGCATCTTTCGTAACATATTTCAGCCCTCAGCCTGTCGAAGGGCGGCGGAACGCTGCGCGATCAGGCGGGCTTTATGAACCAGTCTTTCCGCCTGGACAAGGTGCAGCCGCTCGACCATGCGCCCGTCAAGATTGACGACATTGAGAGTTGCGGCATCCGGTGCGGCGAAGGCGGCGATAATGGCTTTGGCCTCGGCAATCGCGGCCTCGTCCGGCCCGAAATGCCGGTTGGCCGCCTCGATCTGGTTCGGATGGATCAGCATCTTGCCGGCAAAACCCATGGCGCGGCCCTGGCCGCATTCGGCGTCCAAGGCTTCCGCATCCCTGAAATCGTTGAAGACGCTGTCGATGGCGTCGAGCCCATAGGCGCTGACGGCCAAAATCACCTGCATCAGCCAGGGCACGAGATAGGCGCGGCCGGGCTGCGGCAGCACCCCGGTTTCCTTGCGCAGATCGTTGAGGCCGACGACGAAGCAATCGAGCCGGCTTGCCGGCGTGCGTCCAGCCTCGGCGATGGCGGCCGCATTCAGGATGCCGCGCGGCGTCTCGATCATCGCCCAGATGCGCAGGCTCTCCGGTGCATCCGCCTCGGCAAGCCTGTCGCCGACATCGATCACATCCTGCGGTTCGTCGACCTTGGGCAGAAGCACCGCATCCGGTTCGAGCGCCAGCACCAGCTCCAGATCGTCGGCGCCGAAGCCAGACGACAGCGCATTGATGCGGATGATCCGCTCCTTGCCGACAGGCTTCGGCCCGGAGAAAAAGGCCCGCAGGTTCTCGCGTGCTTCCGCCTTCTTCTCCGGCGCCACCGAATCCTCGAGATCGAAGATGACCGCATCGCAATCGAGACCGGCTATCTTTTCAAGCGCCCGGCGATTGATCGCGGGGACGCTCAGCACAGAACGGCGCAGGCTGATGGGACGGAGAGGGGTGGCTCTACTCATCCTCCACTTCTGCCGCGCTTTCGATCGTCAGGCAAGATGACAACGGCAAGACAACAAAAAGCCATGCTCCTCTTGCAGAGGGAAGGAGAGAGGACCACATTTCCATGAGTAGAGAGGTCTCGACCATGCAGAATATCCGCTCCCTGTTCATCGCGCTTGCCGGCATCACCGTGTTTGCCGCCATGGCGCTGTTCACCGTTTCGCTGACGCTGGCCGTCGGCGGCATCCTCACCGTCCTCCTGGCTGCCCGCGCGATTTCGCTGCGGATGAAGCCGGCTCCGGTGCGCGCCAAGGCGAACAACGCTCAGCAGCGCGAGATGCGCGTCTGGAACGACGGCCGCGGCACGATCATCGACCTTTGAGGGCCGGATCGAGGCAGGGCGACGCCTTGCGGCTCCCCGGCGCGCCGGGGGACGCACATTCCTGAAGGGCAGGGGTGCGGCTATAGCGCCCGCTTTTAGAGCATTTCCAAGATTCCCCTTCAATTTTGGCCGGATTTGCTCTATTGGCAGGATAATTCGTGCGTAGACGAAAATTGAAGGCAGGACCTATGGACAAGTTCGTGAAATTGACCGGTGTCGCGGCACCGCTTCCGGTCGTCAATGTCGATACCGACATGATCATCCCGAAGGATTATCTGAAGACCATCAAGCGCACCGGTCTCGGCAAGGGTCTGTTCGCCGAAGCCCGCTACAATGAGGATGGCTCGCCGAACCCGGATTTCGTGCTGAACAAGCCGGCCTACCAGAACGCCAAGATCCTCGTCGCCGGCGACAATTTCGGCTGCGGCTCCTCGCGCGAACACGCGCCCTGGGCACTGCTCGACTTCGGCATCCGCTGCGTCATCTCGACCAGCTTCGCCGACATCTTCTACAACAACTGCTTCAAGAACGGCATCCTGCCGATCAAGGTCAGCCAGGAAGATCTCGACAAGCTGATGGACGATGCCGCGCGCGGCTCCAACGCCATCCTGACGGTCGATCTGGAAAACCTCGAAATCACCGGCCCGGACGGCGGTTCGCTCAAGTTCGAACTCGACGAATTCAAGCGCCACTGCCTGCTGAACGGCCTCGACGATATCGGCCTGACGCTGGAAAAGGGCAAGGCCATCGACAGCTTCGAGAAGTCGAACGCCGCCTCGCGCCCCTGGGCCGCCTGAGCGGTTTCATCATCCTATTCGCATGCCGAAGCCGGGCCTTCCAGCCCGGCTTTTTCTTTGCTCTATCGGAAGAACAGGGGGCCGGGCCGCCTGTAATATGCCCGACAAAAAGAAGGTCCATATAGGTCTGCAGAGCCCATCGGGCCTCTCCCGCCCTCGATTTCCTCCTCCCCACTGGAGCATCCCCATGACCTCCCTTCCCATTGTCGGCGCCGCCATGACGCTTGACGACGTCGAAACCCATCGCAACTGGCTGCTGGAAAAGCCGCGCGACCTGGAATTGCAGAGCTTCGTCGAGGCCGAGGTCCTGAACGGCGACTGGGCACCGCTGGCCGAGCGCGCCCGCAAACTGCTTGACGGCCACCAGGGCCGCCTCGGCATCCACGGCCCGTTCTGGGGCTTTGTCATCGCCTCGCAGGACCCGGAGATCCGCGCGGTCGTCTCCAGGCGCTTCCTGCAGGCGCTCGACGTCTGCGCCAATATCGCCGCCACGCAGATGGTCATCCATAGCCCCTACACGTCCTGGTCCTACAACAACCTCGACAACAACAGGGGCGAGCGCGAAAAGATCATCGAATATACGCATCTGACGCTGAAGGAGGCCGTCAGGCGCGCCGAGGACATCGGGCTCACCATGGTCATCGAGAATATCGAGGACAAGGACCCGCATATCCGCGTCGGCTTGGCCGACAGCTTCAATTCGCCGGCCGTCGCCGTGTCGATCGACACCGGCCACGCCCAATATGCCCATGGCTACACCGGCGCTCCGCCGGTCGATTACTACGTCCACGCCGCCGGCAACCGCCTGCAGCATGTCCATTTGCAGGATGCGGACGGCTATGCCGACCGCCACTGGAGCCTGGGCGAGGGCAACATCCACTGGCGCGCCGTCTTCGCCGCCCTTGCCAGGCTCGACAGCAATCCGCGGCTGATCATCGAGATCAAGGACAAATCGAAGATCCCGGCATCGGCAGCCTATCTGGCCTCGCTGGGGTTGGCTGAGTAGGACTAAGGCAAAGCAAACCACCCGCCCTCGTGGTGAGGAGGCCCAAAGGGCCATCTCGAACCACGAGGGCGGGTGGTTACTCTCAAAAGCCCGAAAACCGTACCGTTTCGTCTCCTTCCTCGCTTGAAAAGCCGCATTTGCAGGTCTAAGAACCCGCAACTTGTTTCTTTTGCGGAGGCTTTTCCCATGACAGTGCGCAATCTCTTCCTCCTGCCGGGCGACGGCATCGGTCCCGAAGCCATGGGCGAAGTTCGCAAGATCATCGCCTATATGAACGAGGCGAAGAATGCCGGTTTCGTCACCGACGAGGGCCTGGTCGGCGGCAGCGCCTATGACGCGCATGGCGCGGCGATCTCCGATGCTGATATGGCCAAGGCGATGGCTGCCGATGCCGTGCTCTTCGGCGCCGTCGGCGGCCCGAAGTGGGATAGCGTGCCCTACGAAGTGCGCCCGGAAGCCGGCCTCTTGCGCCTGCGCAAGGATCTGCAGCTGTTTGCCAACCTGCGCCCGGCCATCTGCTACCCTGCGCTGGCATCGGCCTCCTCGCTGAAGCCGGAGCTGGTCGAAGGCCTCGATATCCTGATCGTGCGCGAACTCACCGGCGGCGTCTATTTCGGCGAGCCGAAGGAGATCATCGACCTCGGCAACGGCCAGAAGCGCGGCATCGACACCCAGGTCTACGACACCTACGAGATCGAGCGCATCGCCGGCGTCGCCTTCGAACTGGCGCGCACCCGCAACAATCGCGTCTGCTCGATGGAAAAGCGCAACGTCATGAAGTCCGGCGTGCTCTGGAACCAGGTCGTCACCGCGACGCATAAGGAAAAATACGCCGACGTGCAGCTCGAGCATATGCTCGCCGACGCCGGCGGCATGCAGCTCGTGCGCCAGCCGAAGCAGTTCGACGTCATCGTCACCGACAACCTCTTCGGCGACATGCTCTCCGACGTCGCCGCCATGCTGACCGGCTCGCTCGGCATGCTGCCGTCCGCTTCGCTCGGCGCTCCGGATGCCAAGACCGGCAAGCGCAAGGCGCTCTACGAGCCCGTGCACGGCTCGGCACCCGATATCGCCGGCAAGGGCATCGCCAACCCGATCGCCATGATCGCCTCCTTCGCCATGTGCCTGCGCTACTCCTTCGGTCTCGTTTCCGAAGCCGATGCGCTGGAAAAGGCGATCGCCAACGTCCTCGACAGCGGCATCCGCACAGGCGACATCATGTCACCGGGCAGCCGCCAGGTCGGCACCGCCGAAATGGGCGACGCCATCCTCGCCGAATTCAAGGCGCTCTCGGCATAAATCGCCAGCTATATTTCACGTGAAACATCAAAGCCCTCGTTCCTGGTCGCGGAGCGGGGGCTTTTTGTTGAACTGAACCCCATCGCCCCCTATGTCCCTGAGATGGATACGGAAACGACACCGCCGCCGGACAACGCGACCCCGAGGCAATCATCGCCCTGGCGCAGGCTGGCGCGGCGCTATGCGCTCCGCCGGAACAGGCATCGGCCTCTTCCCTGGCTCGGCTATGCGCTGACCACCATCAATATCGTCGTCCTCGCCCTCCTGATCTTCGATGCGCCGCTCGGGGAGGCGGCAATGGATCTTTCGCCGCGACTGATCGCGATCGCCGGCGCCGTCACCGATATCGGCAGGCTCGCCTGGATTCTCGCCGCCGCCATCGTCGCACTTGCCCTCGGCCTCCTGCTTACGTGGCGGTTTTCGCGGGCGCAGGGCCGCTATCATGCCGCCCGTCTCGTCCGCAAGGTGGCCTATGTCGGCCTTTCCGTCCTGGCCGCCAGCATCGTCGTGCATATCCTCAAATATGCGATCGGCCGGGCACGGCCGCCGCTATACGGCCAATACGGCATTTTCGGCTTCGAACCCTTTCACGGCGATTTCCTGTTCCAGAGTTTTCCCTCGGCCCATTCGGCACATGTGGGTGCGCTTTTCGCCGCGCTCGCCCTGCTTTTCCCGCGCTTCCGGCTGCTGTTCGCCGGCATCGGCCTCTGGCTCGGGGCGACCCGCATCATCATCGGCGTGCATTATCCGAGCGACGTCGCCGCCGGCCTGGCGCTTGGCGCCTGGGTCGCTTTCGCCGTCGCAATCCTGTTTTCCCGCTTCGGCCTGGTCTTTTCCACCGGACGGGACGGCTGGCCCAAACCGCGCCCGCGATTCGACTTGCCTGTCGATCGTCGCAAATTCGTAAAAAAACTGTAGCAGGAGCCTGCTACGGCTGATCCGGGATTGGGATCAAACATATCGACGACAGGCGGTGGGGCATGCAGGCGATCTTGACGTCTCTCGACAGGCGTTGGCGACGGAACACGAGAGGCTTCGCGCCGTCGCATTGGAATATCTGCCTGTTCCTGACCGCCAATATCGTCCTGCTCGCCGCGCTACTCTTCGACTGGCCGGTCGGCGCCAATATCAGGAACATGGCGCCGCCCATCCATTTCTTCGGCAAGATGCTGACCAGCTTCGGCGAATCCGGCTGGCTCATCCTGATCAGCGCCTTCCTGTTCTTTGAGGGCTGGGCCGGTAGCCGGCTATTGCAATCGGCCCGCTGTCGCTGCCAGGCGCTGCGCATCTGCCAGATCGGCGGCTATCTGCTGACCACGATCGCGCTTTCCGGCATCATCGCCAACCTGCTGAAGCGCGCCATCGGCCGCGCCCGGCCGACGCATTTCGAGGATTGGGGTCCCTTCGGCTTTTCGCCCTTCAACGGCCATGCCAGCTTCGAAAGCTTCCCCTCCGGTCATGCCACCACCATCGGCGCCTTCTTCGTGGCGCTCGCTTTCCTGTTTCCGCGCTATCGCTATATCTTCATTGCCTGCGCCCTGTGGCTCGCCACCACGCGCGTGATGATCGGCGCGCATTATCCGAGCGACGTCATCGCCGGCCTGGCGCTGGGCGGCTGGTTCTCCTTCATGACCGCCATCGTCTATTCCCGCTACGGCCTGCTCTTCCGCATCGGCGCAACCGGCTGGCCGGTGCCGAGACTGCCGCTGCTGAAGGGGAAGTAGCCGATTTATCATGCCGCCCCATCTGCCGCCTCGCATGGTTGCCAAGCATCCCCCGCATTCATATATCTGAAGCGGTGAATCTGCGGGAAATCCATCCCGCCTGCGACATGGCAAAGACGATGAGCGAGACCGGACAGATACGATTGAGCGAGCGACAGATGGGGCTGATTGCCCGCGCGCTCGCCGAACCGCGTCGTGTCCAGATGCTGAAAGAGATCGGCGGCACCGCCGATCCGATGCCCTGCAGCGTGCTGACGCAATGCCACGCCGTCAGCGCCGCCACGATTTCCCATCACCTCAAGGAACTCGAAAACGCCGGTCTCATCGAGATCCTGCGGGATGGCAAATTCGCAAGCCTCGTGCTGCGCCGCGACATCCTGAATGCCTATATGGCGGAACTCGCCAATATCTGACGATTCTTTCTTGCATGTCGCACTCTCTCCGCCCTTGCATCAGTTAGATGATTATCTAAATATCAAATTGACGGGATGAAGGCCGCTACCTTGGGGCCTCGTTTACGCCAATAATTCGATAATTGTACAACCATCTAACAATATCTCGACAGGAGATGACATGAGCAAGCTAGCAGGCAAGGTCGCGATCGTGACCGGAGCATCGAAGGGGATCGGCGCAGGCATCGCCAAGGCATTTGGCGAAGCGGGCGCGTCGGTCGTGGTCAATTACGCATCGAGCCGGGAAGGCGCCGACAAGGTCGTGGCCGAAATCACCGCCAAGGGCGGCAAGGCGATCGCGGCTCATGGCGATGTTTCGAAATCCGCCGATGTGAAGCGGCTTTTTGCCGAAACCAAGGAAGCCTTCGGCGGCGTCGACATCCTCGTCAACAATGCCGGCGTCTATAAATTCGCGCCGCTCGAAGAGATCACCGAAGAGGAATTCCACCGCGAATTCGACATCAACGTCCTCGGCACATTGCTGACGACACAGGAAGCGGTGAAACATTTCGGACCGGATGGCGGCAATGTCATCAACATCGCCTCGAACGCCGTCACCCTGAACCTGCCGACCGCCGCGGTCTATACCGCCACCAAGGCGGCCGTGACATCGATCACCCAGATCCTCGCCAAGGAACTCGGTCCGCGCAACATCCGCGTCAACACCATCTCGCCGGGCGGCGTCGAGACCGAAGGCGTGCACGCCGCCGGCATCATCGGCACCGATTTCGAAAAGCATCTGGTTTCGCAAACGCCGCTCGGTCGCCTCGGCCAGCCCACGGATATCGCTCCGATCGCCGTCTTCCTGGCTTCGAAGGATTCCGGCTGGCTGACCGGTGAAACCCTCTATGCAGGCGGTGGCCTGAAATAAGCCTGCATAAGCTTCTGCCGCCTCCCTCCCGTACGAGGGGGCGGCCTCCTTGGCGCCGGGACAATCCGTCCCCGCTACATTAGCGAGCGATTGCCAAAGCCTCTCCATCTTCATACTATCATTGACGTTCGGGTCTTCCGCCGATCACCGCAGCCGGTTTTGCCGTGACATGCTCAGGACAAATCCCGCCCGCCGCATGATCCCAAACAACAGCGAACGTCATACAACTCCGCTAAAACCTCTCGGCGATCGCTGATGCGAACAATGAAACGGAGCACATCATCATGAGCAGCGCCAATACAAGATCGAAACTGGGCACCCGTACCAATCTCAGCGAAGATGCGACACGCGATATCTCGGCGGCGCTGAGCGCCCTGCTGGCCGATGTCTTTGCCCTTTATCTCAAGACCAAGAATTTTCATTGGCATATGAGCGGTCCGCATTTCCGCGATTATCACCTGCTGCTCGATGAACAGGGCGACCAGATCTTCGCCATGACCGACCCGATGGCCGAGCGGGCCAGGAAGATCGGCGGCACGACGCTGAGATCGATCGGCCAGATCGCCAGGCTGCAGCGCATTCCCGACAATGACGCCGACTATGTCGATCCGCAGGACATGCTGGCCGAATTGGCCGACGACAATCTGAAGCTTTCGGCCGAAATCCGCGCCGTCCACGATGTCTGCGACGAATATGGCGACATCGCCACCGCCAGCCTGCTGGAAAATTGGCTGGACGAGACGGAGCGCCGCACCTGGTTCCTGTTCGAATCCACCCGCAACAGCAACCGCTGATGGCCGCAGAGGAGACAAACTTGGCGTTCCCGCCGACGCGGGAACGCAAAATCCTTGACTCCTGTGGAAAACATCTTAGAACCGGCGGCGGAAAAGGAAGGCTTCCATGCTTCGCTTCGAACAGATCGATAGCTTCAGCCACCTGGCGCGATTTGCCGGGCAGGATGTCTATTTTCCGGTTTCTTCCAAAACCAAGGCCAAAACGACGACGAAAACCGTCTGACGTCTCTGGCCTGCCGCTCTCTCCCCGGCCCGGCCGGGGACAGGAACCGGCCGTCATGGCTGTGGTTCCCCCCTCGACCAAGAGGAGAGAAGAGAAAGAGAGCTTGTGAAATGGGTTTCAAAGTTGCAGTAGCGGGCGCGACCGGAAATGTAGGCCGCGAAATGCTCAACATCCTGTCCGAACGCGGTTTTCCGGCTGACGAGGTCGTCGCGCTGGCATCGGCGCGCTCGCAGGGCACCGAAGTGTCCTTCGGCGACCGGACGCTGAAGGTTTCGAACCTGGAGAACTATGATTTCTCCGACACCGACATTTGCCTGATGTCGGCCGGCGGCGATGTGTCCAAGAAGTTCTCGCCGAAGATCGGCGCCCAGGGCTGCGTCGTCATCGACAACTCCTCGGCCTGGCGCTATGACGCCGACGTGCCGCTGATCGTGCCGGAAGTCAATCCGGACGCCGTCACCCAGTTCACCAAGCGCAACATCATCGCCAACCCGAATTGCTCGACCGCGCAGCTCGTCGTGGCCCTGAAGCCGCTGCACGACTTCGCCAAGATCAAGCGCGTCGTCGTCTCGACCTATCAGTCCGTTTCCGGCGCCGGCAAGGACGGCATGGACGAGCTGTTCAACCAGACCCGCGCCGTCTTCGTCGCCGACCCGATCGAAGCGAAGAAGTTCACCAAGCGCATCGCCTTCAACGTCATTCCGCATATCGATAGCTTCATGGAAGACGGCTACACCAAGGAAGAGTGGAAGGTGCTGGCCGAAACCAAGAAGATGCTCGATCCGAAGATCAAGGTCACCTGCACGGCTGTCCGCGTGCCGGTCTTCATCGGCCATTCGGAATCGGTCAATATCGAGTTCGAAAACGAGATCACCGCCGATCAGGCCCGTGACATCCTGCGCGAGGCGCCGGGTTGCCTCGTCATCGACAAGCGCGAGAACGGCGGCTACATCACGCCTTACGAGTCCGCCGGCGAGGATGCCACCTACATCTCGCGCATCCGCGAAGACGCGACCGTCGAGAACGGCCTCAACCTCTGGGTCGTCTCCGACAACCTGCGCAAGGGTGCCGCGCTCAACGCCATCCAGATCGCCGAACTGCTCGTCAATCGTGGCCTGATCAAGCCGCGCAAGCAGGCTGCATAAGCGTTTGTAAACCAATTTACGGTTTATAAACCTTGGCCAATTAATCAGAGCATGAGCAAAAGCCTCGCCATTTCCGACCGAAAGGCGGGGCTTTTGCAGATATTTGAGCAATTCCAGGAAAAGTGCGCAGCGGTTTTCCGTCTGGAATTGCGTTCAACAAGAACCTAGAGCGACCATGTTTCACGCGAAGCGAAAACATCGATCGCTAAAATGTGTTGATGACAGAACCGTCGGATGCTGGCATGGTCCGGTGGCGACAAGACCGCGCAAGGGCCTGGAAATAGGGGGGCACCGCGCTTTTCAAAACGTTGCCGCGTTCTGCGCGCGGTGAGAATTCGGGGACCTAGAATGCGCATCACCAAGTCTGTAATGGCAGCTCTCATGGCGGGCGGGTTGCTGTTGACGGCACCATTTGCGGCCAATGCCGCCTCTTGCGGCAACACCTCAGCCGGTTTCGAGAACTGGGTGCGGGAATTCAAGCAGGAAGCGCAGGGTCAGGGCATCAGCCCCTCCGTCCTCGACCGGGCTTTCGCCAACGTCCATTACAATCAGCCGACCATCCGTGCCGACCGTGGCCAGAAGAGCTTCAAGCTCTCCTTCGAAGAATTCATGAAGAAGCGCGGCGGCCAGACCATCATCAGCCGCGGCAAGAGCATGAAGCAGGCCAATGCCGCCCTGTTCTCGAGGATCGAGAAGCGCTACGGCGTTCCCGCCGGCCCGATCATCGCCATCTGGGGCATGGAAACCGGCTTCGGCAGCTTCATGGGCGACCAGCATACGCTCTCGGCGGTATCGACGCTTGCCTATGACTGCCGCCGCTCGGCCTACTTCACCGATCAGCTCTATGCCGCTCTCAAGCTTGTCGGCGAGGGCTATCTGAGCCCGTCGGCACGCGGTGCCGCCCATGGCGAAATCGGCCAGACGCAGTTCATGCCGAAGAACGTCGTTCTCTATGGCGTCGACGGCGATGGTGACGGAAAAGTCGACCTCGTCGGCTCGCGCGCCGATGCGCTGTCATCGACCGCAAACTTCCTCAGGGGCCATGGCTGGCAGCCGGGCGCTCCCTACCAGCCGGGCGAACCGAATTTCGCGGCGATCGGTGGCTGGAACGATGCAAGCGTCTATCAGCAGGCGATCGCCTATATCGGCAAACAAATCGACGGCCAATAATCGCAACCGCACGAAATCAAAAAAGGCGCTCCGACCATCGGGTGGGAGCGCCTTTTTCGTTTGATCTATTGCCTTGTCAGGCGTCGCGGTCAGACGTCGGGCCGGATGAAATCGAGAGTCTTGGCGTCCATCACCCAAAGTTCGCCGGTCGAGATATCGAACCAGGCACCGTGCAGGTTCAATTTTCCTTCTTCCTCCAGCACCTTGATTTCGGGGAAGCTGCGGAGATTGTTGAGCGAATTGCGGATCGAGATACGCTCCAGCGCCGTCTGCCGCTCGGCCGGCGTCATGATGTCGTTGCTCTGGATCTGCTCCGCCGCCGGCTTCACCAGGGCCATCCATCGGCCGATGAAATCGCCCGGCGACAGCGGCTCGGCATTGGGATCGAGCGCAGCCCGAATGCCGCCGCAGCGGCCATGGCCCATGACGACGATGTCGGAGACCTTCAGCGACTGTACCGCAAATTCCAGCGCCGCCGAAGTGGCATGGAAATGACCGTCCGGCTCATAGGGCGGCACCATGTTGGCGACATTGCGGATGACGAATAGCTCGCCCGGTCCGGCATCGAAGATGATCTCCGGCGCCGCGCGGGAGTCGCAACAGGCAATCACGAGGGTCGAGGGGTTCTGGCCGGTTTCAGCAAGACTGCGATAGCGTTCGCGCTCGTCCGCATAACGCCCGCTCATGAAGTTGCGATAACCGTTCAGAAGAGAGTTGGGAAAGCTGTCCATGGAGATTGAATTACAGCGCGCCGCCGCGGATGGCAACTGTTTATGGCAGTGCAAAATCCTGGAGCAGGCCGCGCAAAACTGCGCAGCGACTTTGCGACCACGACATGCGCAAAATCAAAGACCTAATGCGCGAGAAGCAAATCTGAGGGATCGCGACGCGCTTCAGGCCCTCAGCTCTTGCGCCGCTGCGCCGGATGCATGAGCCTGCGCATCTGCACCATCGCCATCGGCGTCGACAGGCTGGCGGCATCGGCAGCCAGCGTCAGCTCGTCGCTGCCGCGCTTGACCGCGCGCGCCAGCACCTCATACACGCTGGCCGTGGTCAATTGCAGGGCCCGCTCTTCCTCCATGCCCGACAGGAGCCGTGACAGGAATACGGCGGACAACAGGTCGCCGAGCCCGTTCGGCGCGCCCTCGATGCTGCGATGTTCGGCCAGCAGGGCATTGCGGCCGCTGAGATAGAGATTGCCGATGCCGCCGGCCATCATCGGCACCGCCGAGGTTACCAGCATGCGCGACGGCCCTAGCGCGAGCGCCGCTTCCATGATGGCGTTATTGTCGTCCAGCGGCGCGCCGGAGAGCCAGGCAAGCTCGTAACGGTTCGGCGTCGCCAGGGAGGCGAGCGGAATGAGCTCATCGCGAATCGCCACCGCCGTCGCTTCCGGCACGTAAAGCCCGCCGGCATCGCCGATGACCGGATCGCAGGCATAGAAAAGGTCGGGATTCTTTTCCCTGAGCGCCGTTACCAGCCGGGCGACCGAACGCGCCTGCGCGGCATTGCCGAAATAGCCCGACAGCACCGCCTTCACCTCCGGCAGCCAGGGCGCGGCGATAAGATCGTCGATGGCGTGGTCGAAGTCCGTCTCGTTAAAGGTCAGCCGCGTCGAACGGCCATGGCCGGGATGCCAGGGCAGGACGATGGTCGGCAGGGCCCAAACGGGATGGCCGAGCGTCTCCAGCGCGAAGACGGCGGCGCGGTTGCCGACCGATCCCCTGACGACATGGCTGGAGATGACGATAACGGCGCCCGCCGACATATCCGACATGATGCTTGATTCCAGTTTCGATTTCCGGCCTCGATGGCCTTGTGATGAGCCCTTTGTCGCCATTCTGTCAACCGCACTTCACAGAGTCATGAAAACCTCTGTTGAAACACGGTCATCGACGGTACAGTCTCCCCTTACGCGCTTTCAGCCGAGATCACGCAATTCGGCAAGATTCTTCAAAAATTGAAGCGCTTTTGGTCAAAAAGCGATCAAAACCGCATTCATTTTGCCAGTTTTTTCGATAAATCTTCTGATAATGTGCCAAAAATCTTGAAAACCGGAGGAATTTCATGTCGTCTAGGACCAATCCCAAACGGGAAAAACAGATCGAGGCGGCACGCAAGATCGCCGCGGCGACCGGGGAGCCGCATCTTGATCCGGAAATCCTGTTCGGCCGGGCGAGCAATGACGACATGGAGCGTTATAGCCCGGAAATGCTCGCCCTGGCGGCCGTGCATGCGGCACGCGAACTGGCGGCCTGGAGCGGCGCATCCCCCCGCGTCACCATCGAGCAGGTTGCCAATATCGATCCCGATGGCGTAGCCGTATCGATCCTGTCGATCACCGACCACAACATGCCCTTCCTCTACGAATCGATCATGGGCGAGGTGACGAGCAGCTACCGCGACCTCTTCATGGCGGTCCACCCGATCCTGGTCGTCGAAGACGGCAAGCAGCCGAGCCTCTATTCAGCCGACCGCCCAAGCGATCCCGCCCATCGCGTCAGCCATATCCAGCTGCATTTGACGCCGCTGACCACGGCTCTGGCGGCGGATCTGATCAAGCGGATACAGACGGTCCTCGACCAGACGCATTTGACCGTGGCCGACTGGAAGCCGATGCTGGCGCGGCTCGACACCGTCATCTCCGAGCTTTCCGTCTATGAGGCGAACGGTCGCCGCAGGGCGGACCGCGACGAGGCGCTGGCCTTCCTCGCCTGGCTGCGCGACGGCAATTTCACCTTCCTCGGCATGCGCGAATACGTCTATTCCGGCAAGGGCGCCAACGCCAAGGTGGAGCGCGACCGCGGCACCGGCCTCGGCATCCTCTCCAATCCGGATGTGCTCGTGCTACGCCAGGGCAAGGACGCCGTCACCACCACGCCGGAAATCCTCGCCTTTCTCGACGGCCCCGATTTCCTGATCGTCACCAAGGCCAACGTCAAATCGGTCGTCCATCGCCGCGCCTATATGGATTATGTCGGCGTCAAGCGCTTCGATGCCGAGGGCAACGTCACCGGCGAATTGCGCATCGTCGGCCTCTTCACCTCGACCGCCTATACCAATGCCGCCACCGAAGTGCCGCTGCTGCGCTCGAAGGTGCAGAAGGTCAAGGATCATTTCGGCTTCGACCCCACCAGCCATTCCGGCCGCATGCTGGAAAACACGCTGGAATCCTACCCGCGCGACGATCTCTTCCAGATCGACACGACGCTGCTCGCGAGCTTTGCCGAGCAGATCAACGACCTGACCGACCGGCCGCATGTCCGCGCCCTGCCGCGCATCGATCATTTCGACCGCTTCGTTTCCGTCATCGTCTATGTGCCGCGCGAAGAATATGATTCCGTCGTCCGCGAGAAGATCGGCAACTATCTGAAGACCGTCTATGACGGTCGCGTCTCCGCCTATTATCCGGCTTTCCCGGAGGGCGGCGTGGCGCGCGTGCATTTCATCATCGGCCGCAGCGGCGGCAAGACGCCGCATATTTCGCAGGCCAAGCTCGAGGAGGCGATCCGCGCCATCACCGCCCGCTGGGACGAGCGCTTCGTCATGCTCGCCGGGCCGAAGGCGCCGCGCATCTCCGTGAGCCAGGCCTTCCAGGAAGCCTTCACGCCCGAGGATGCCGTCGCCGATCTGCCGGATATCACGGCAACCGCCGGCGACGAGCCGATCCGCATCGCCTTCTACGTCCGCAAGGACGAGGGCAACGATATCCTCTCGCTGAAGATCTTCCACGGCCGGGGCAATCTGGCGCTGTCGCGCCGCGTGCCGCTGCTCGAAAACCTCGGCTTCAACGTCATCAGCGAGCGCACCTTCGACATCTATGTCACGGCCAAGGACGACACGACCGGCCATGTGGTGCTCCATGACATGGAACTGGAAGCCCGCAGCGGCGCGACAATCGATCTCGCCCGCCATGGCGCGGCGCTGGAGGAAGCCTTCCTCGCTGCCTTCGGCGGCACGATCGACAATGACGCCTTCAACCGGCTGATCGTCTCCGCCGATCTCTCTGCCCGCGAGACCAATGTCCTGCGCGCCTATGCCCGCTATCTCCGCCAGGCCGGCATCGCCTATTCGCAGGACTATATCGCCGCCACGCTGGACAAATATCCGCGCATCGCCGCCTCGCTCTTCCGCCTGTTCCACGACACGCTCGACCCCAGGCTCAACGACAAGAACCGCACGAAGAAGCTCGGCGAACTGCACGCAGCCATCGAATCCGGGCTTGCCGATGTTCCGAGCCTCGACGACGACCGCATCCTGCGCCGCTACGTCAACGCCATCGACGCGACACTGCGCACCAACTATTTCCAGAAGAACCCCGACGGCACGCCGAAGGCGATGCTGGCCTTCAAGCTCGATCCGAAGCTGCTGGACGGCCTGCCCGAGCCGCGTCCTTTCCGTGAAATCTTCGTCTATGGCGTCGAGGTGGAAGGCGTGCACCTGCGCTTTGGGAAGGTGGCACGCGGCGGTCTGCGCTGGTCGGACCGCGCCGAGGATTACCGCACCGAAGTGCTCGGCCTCGTCAAGGCGCAGCAGGTGAAGAACGCCGTCATCGTACCTGTTGGCGCCAAGGGCGGCTTCTATCCGAAGAAGCTGCCAGTTGGCGGCAGCCGCGACGAGGTCTTCAATGCCGGCCGCGAGGCCTACAAGACCTATATCCGTACGCTGCTGTCGATCACCGACAACATCTCTGGCGCCGATATCATTGCACCGCCGGATACGGTGCGGCTGGATGGCGACGACCCCTATTTCGTCGTTGCCGCCGACAAGGGAACCGCCACCTTCTCCGACACCGCCAATGCGCTGGCGCAGGAAGCCGGCTTCTGGCTGGACGACGCCTTCGCTTCGGGCGGCTCGGCCGGCTACGACCATAAGAAGATGGGCATCACCGCCCGCGGCGCCTGGGAAACCGTCAAGCGGCACTTCCGCGAAATGGACATCGACATCCAGACGACGCCGTTTTCCGTCGTCGGCGTCGGCGACATGTCCGGCGACGTCTTCGGCAACGGCATGCTGCTGTCGCCGAAGATCCGCCTGATCGCCGCCTTCGACCATCGCGACATCATCATCGACCCCGATCCGGACATGGCAAAGACGCTGGCAGAACGGCAGCGCCTCTTCGACCTGCCGCGTTCGAGCTGGCAGGATTTCAACAAGTCCGTCCTGTCGAAGGGCGCGATGATCATCTCGCGTTCGGCGAAATCGGTGACGCTGACACCGGAAGCGGCAGCCGCGATCGGCATCGACAAGACAGTTGCCACCCCCTTCGAAATCATGACGGCGATCCTGAAAGCCCCCGTGGACCTGCTCTGGTTCGGCGGCATCGGCACCTATGTCAAGGCGCCGGCCGAAACCGATTCGGAAGTCGGCGACCGCGCCAATGACCCGATCCGCATTACGGCCGAAGAGGTCCGCGCCAGGGTGATCGGCGAGGGCGCCAATCTCGGCGTCACCCAGAAGGGCCGCATCGCCTACGGCCTGAAAGGCGGGCGTTGCAACTCCGACGCCATCGACAACTCCGCCGGCGTCAACACCTCCGACGTCGAGGTCAACATCAAGATCGCCCTTGCCTCGGCCATGTTCGACGGCCGCCTGACGCGGGCAAAACGCGACACGCTGCTGGCATCGATGACCGACGAGGTGGCCGCGCTGGTGTTGCGCAACAACTATCTGCAGTCCCTGGCGATCTCGCTTACCGAGCGCAAGGGCACCGGCAACGGCCTGGAGCTCAGCCGCTTCATGAGCGTGCTGGAAGCGGCCAAGCAACTCAACCGCAAGGTCGAGACCCTGCCCGACGACCAGACCTTTGCCGAGCGTTACGCCAACGGACGGCCGCTGACCCGCGCCGAAATCGGCGTCCTTCTCTCCTATGCCAAGATCGTCCTCTTCGATGCGCTCGCCGCCAGCGACCTGCTCGACGATCCCTATTTCGCCGCAACCCTCAGCCGCTATTTCCCGGCGAAGATGCAGCGCTCCAATGCCGGCGATATCGCCGGCCACCGCCTGCGCCGCGAGATCATCGCGACGGTGCTGGCGAACGAGGCGATCAATCGCGGCGGGCCGGGTTTCGCCGTCAGCATGATGGATGCGACGGCGGCGTCGGCCGCCGAAGTGGTCAAGGCCGCCGTGCTCGCCCGCGACGGCTTCGATCTCGATCGGCTCTGGAACGAAACCGATGCGCTTGATGGCAAGGTCGGCGGCCAGACGCAGAACCGCGTCTATGGCGAGATCACCGAAGTCTATACGGCGCTCACCCGCCTGCTATTGAAGACGAGCGCCGCCAAGGGCGATATCGGTGAAACCATTAGCCGGCTTCAAGCGGCCTGGAAAAAACTGCGGCCTGTCTTCCTCAGCCATATCCCGGCGGATTTCGCGGCGGAAATCGCAACACGCCAGGCCGATTACGAGGCCGCCGGCCTGCCGGAAAAGCTGGCGGCGGAAATCGCGACGATCTATGCCCTCGTGCTGGTGCCGGAAATCATGCAGATCGCCGAGCGCACCGGCGATACGCTGAACCGCGCCGCCGAAAGCTATTTCACCGTGTCGCAAACCTTCCGCGTCGGCAGGCTGCTGCTGGCCGGCAGCCGCATCGTCACCAGCGACCACTATGAGAGCCTCGCCCTGGCGCGCAGCCTCGACCAGATTGCCGGCGCCCGCCGCGACATCGTCATCTCGGCGCTGTCGAACCATCCGAAGGACAAGCAGCCGGTACAGGCATGGCATGCGGAGGATCGCATCCGCATCAACCGCATCGCCGAGGAGCTGGCCGGCCTCAGCGAAAGCGGCGATCCGAACCTCGCCCGCATCACCGTCGCCGCCGGTCTGCTGACCGACCTTGCGCACGACCGGGCAAGGTGAGACAGTCCCGCCCGACTCAATAGCCGACCGGCGAAGCAAGGGCAGGAATTTGGTGGCGACGGAAACGAGCGATGATGTGCCGGCGAAAGTGCCGGCACGGGGCATCTGGGGCTGGATGTTCTTCGACTGGGCGGCCCAGCCCTTCTTCACCGTCGTCACCACCTTCATCTTCGGCCCCTATTTCGTGGCGCGGCTGACGGCGGATCCGGTTTCGGCGCAGACGACTTGGAGCAACATGGCGACGATCTCCTCGGTGATCATTGCCGTGCTGTCGCCGGTGCTCGGCTCGATCGCCGACCAGTCCGGGGCGCGCAAACCGTGGATCGCCTTTTTTGCCGTCATCAAGATCGCCAGTCTTTTCTGCCTTTGGGAAGCGGCTCCCGGCTCGCCGGTGATCTATCCGGTGATCTTCATGATCCTGGCCTCGATCTCGGCGGAATTCTCGATCGTCTTCAACGATTCGATGATGCCGAGGCTCGTCGGCAAGGACGATGTCGGCCGGCTGTCGAATACCGCCTGGGGGCTGGGCTATCTCGGCGGCATGATCGTGCTCATCGCCGTCGTGACGCTTTTGGCCGGCAATCCCGAGACCGGTAAGACCATCCTCGGCCTGACGCCGCTGTTCGGCCTCGATGCCACGCTCGGCGAGGACGCACGCATCACCGGCCCGATCGCCGCCGTCTGGTATTTCCTCTTCATCCTGCCGATGTTCCTGTTCACGCCGGATGCCGCACGCGGCCTGCCGCTCCGCTCAGCCGTCCGCTCCGGCCTGCACGAATTGAGAACGACGCTCGGCGAGTTGAAGCGGCGCCGCGGCATCAGCCTCTTCCTGATCGCCCGCATGATCTACCAGGACGGCGTCAATGGCTTGTTGATCCTCGGCGGCACCTTCGCGGCCGGCATGTTCGGCTGGGCGACCATCGAGATCGGCATCTACGGCATCATCCTCAACGTCGTCGCCATTTTCGGCTGCTTCATCGCCGGCTATGTCGACCGCTGGCTAGGTTCGAAGATAACCGTCGTCATCAGCCTCACCTTACTGCTCGTCGCCACCTTCGGCATCGTCTCCACCGGGCCGGGCTTCACGCTTTTCGGCCTCGTGCCGCTTTCGACCGTCGATTCCGGCGGCCTGTTCGGGACGGCGGCGGAAAAGGCCTATATCGGCTACGGCCTCTTGATCGGCATCGCCTTCGGCCCGGTGCAGGCTTCCTCGCGTTCCTATCTCGCCCGCAGCGTCAGCCTGTCGGAAGCCGGCCGCTATTTCGGCATCTACGCGCTCTCCGGCCGCGCCACCAGCTTCATGGCAACGCTGTTCTTCTCGCTGGTGACCTATTGGAGCGGCTCCGCCCGCCTCGGCATGGCGACGCTGGTCATTTTCCTGGCCGGCGGCCTGCTGCTTCTGCTGCCGACGCCCTATCCGGCGGACAGGGAGAGATAGGGATATCCTTATTTCGAAAAGAGGATATGCTCATTTCCTTCTCCCCAGCGGGGAGAAGGTGGCCCGAAGGGTCGGATGAGGGGGGCCCGCGGCATATTCGGAGCCGACCATGGCCACTGCCGACGACCCTTCCACGGTAACGCCCCCGCACCCGCGCGTTCCGCGCAACCCTCTCCCCGCTGGGGCAAGGGTAGAACCATCAATGGCGGAAGTGACGCACGCCAGTGAACACCATCGCGACATTGTGCTCGTTGGCAGCGTCGATGACCTCCTGGTCACGCATCGAGCCGCCGGGCTGGATAACGGCCGTGGCGCCGGCTGCGATTGCCGAGAGCAGGCCGTCGGCAAAGGGCAGGAAGGCTTCGGAGGCGACGGCGGAGCCGCGCGTCAGCGGCTCGGCGAGCCCCATGGCCTTGGCCGCCTCTTCCGCCTTGATCGCCGCGATGCGGGCGGAGTCGACGCGGCTCATCTGGCCCGCGCCGATGCCGGCCGTCTGGCCGTCCTTGGCGTAGACGACGGCATTCGATTTCACATGCTTGGCGACACGGAAGGCGAACTTCATGTCTTCCAGCTCCTGCGCCGTCGGCGCGCGCTTGGTGACGACCTTCAACTCCATGTCCTCGACCAAGGCATTGTCGCGGTTCTGGACGAGCAGGCCGCCGGAGACGGTCTTGGCGGTGAGGCCAGGCACGCGCGGATCGGGCAGGGCGCCGACCGACAGCAGGCGCAGGTTCGGTTTGCGGGCGATGATTGCCTTGGCTTCCTCGCTGACCGCCGGCGCGATGATGACTTCGGTGAAGAGCTTGACGATCTCCTCTGCCGTTTCGGCATCGAGCAGGCTGTTCAGCGCGATGATGCCGCCAAAGGCCGAGGTGGAATCGCAGGCGAGCGCCCGCTTATAGGCTTCCACCAGGCTCGGGCCGGTGGCGACGCCGCAGGGGTTGGCGTGCTTGATGATCGCGCAGGCCGGACCCTTTTCCGGCAGAAACTCGGCAACGAGTTCATAGGCCGCGTCGGTATCGTTGATATTATTGTAGGAAAGTTGCTTGCCCTGCAGGAGCGTCGCCGTGGAAACGCCGGGGCGGTTCTCGCCGGTGACGTAGAAAGCCGCCTTCTGGTGCGGATTTTCGCCGTAGCGCATTTCCTCGCGCAGCGCGCCGCCGATGACGCGGTGACGCGGCGTGGCGATATCGAGCACGTCGGCAAACCAGTTGGAGATCATCGCGTCATAGGCCGCGGTGCGGGCAAAAGCCTTGGCGGCCATGCGCTTGCGGAAATCGTAGGTCGTCTGGCCGGCATCGGCCGAAAGCTGCGCCAGCAGCTCGGCATAATCGGCCGGATCGGTCAGGGTGGTCACATAGGCGTGGTTCTTCGCCGAGGCGCGGATCATCGCCGGGCCGCCGATATCGATGTTCTCAACCGTCGTCGGATAGTCGCCGCCGGCCTTGCGAACGTCCTCGAAAGGATAGAGGTTGATGACGGCGAGATCGATCCCCTCGATACCGTGCTCCGCCATCGCGGCCTGATGCTCGGCATCGTCGCGGATGGCGAGCAAGCCGCCGTGCACCTTCGGATGCAGCGTCTTGACGCGGCCGTCCATGATTTCCGGGAAGCCCGTGACGTCCGAAACGTCGGTGACGGCCAGGCCGGCCGCGGCGATCGCCTTGTGCGTGCCGCCGGTCGACAGCAGCCGCACGCCCTGTTCGCTGAGCGCGCGGGCCAGCTCGACGATGCCGGTCTTGTCGAAGACCGACAGAAGCGCGGTTTTCACCTTCACCTTGTCGGGAGCGGGGATTTTCTTGGAAACGACGGCCATGGGCTTTCTCCGGTCTAAAGCAATTCCAGGAAAAGTGCGCAACGGTTTTCCGTTGGAATTGCGGGATAACAAAAACAGAGCGGGAACCGCTCTGGCATGAGGAGATGAGATGTCCGGCGGATGGGCACGGGACGATATGCCGCCCCGTTAGCATAGCTGACGCTGTTAGCCTATGGCCGATGGGACAAAAACCAACGGATTTCCGGCTTTTCGGAGATCGGGAAGACGATCTCGAGCTGGTCGGAGGAGCGCATGCCGGAGGCATCGGCGAAAAATATGTCCTCGGCTACCAGCACTTCGTTGCCCGGCGAGGAAAACACCCAGGTTTCGCCATCCGGCGCGATCAGCAGGGCGCTGTCCGTCTCGGTCTGCAACAGGCTGATGCCGGGATGGACATGGAAACGGGCCGAGGCCAGGCATTCGGCCCTCGGCTGATGCTTCTTGCCCTCGGGCACGAAGAAGCGGTCACGGCCGGCGAGAATGGTGCCGGCGGCGTTCAGGCTCAGCTCGCGCTCGTGCACATAACCGAAGGGCGCGAGATAGCCGTCATGCGCCGCCCGGACATAATCGCGGCCGTCCTCGGTCTCGGCACGCTCGACAATGACCTTCTTCACGCCCCGGACCATCACCGGGCCAAGCGTCTTCGACTTGGAAAAATGGCAGGAAGAGGTGTCGTTGAGCGTCACGGTCGAATGCGCCGCCGTCATGCGGGCGGCCTGCACATAGCGATCGCCGGCAAATTCCGGCGCACCGGAATTGACGATGAAGCGGGTCTTGCCGGAGGACATTTCGAAGGACAGGCAGCCGGCATGCGCGGTGCGGCTGAGATCGGCCGAGACGGGACAGCCGGTATCGACGATGACGACGGCCTGGCCGGCCGCCAGCCGATGATATTTGGCATGCGGCAGCGCCTTGAAGGTCTGGCCCGCCGTCTCGTCGTAGCGCAGCACCGACATCAGTTCGTTGGCCAGCGTCGAGGTCGCGCCGTTGAACAGCGCCAGGTCGCCATCCTGATGACGGAAGAAGCGCAGCGCCGGATACATGCGGTCGATGCCGGGGATGAGCCGCGACGGCACGTCATGACCGAGATTGACATAGGTCTGGCGCAACGGCAGCAGGTCGAGCAGCAGTTCCAGCGCCACGCGCGGATTGCGCGAGATATGCCCGCCATCGGGCAGGATCTGCCGGTCGATTTCGCGGTTGAGCGCCTGACCGGCGCGCTTCAGCGTCGAGGCCCTGTTCGGCATGGAGACCGAGGACATGGCAAGCGCGATGCGCACCCGGAAGCGGGTGGCGCCATCCCGCGTCGTCGCCGCAACCCGGCGAAGATAGCGCACATGCAGAACCAGCATGCGCATGAAACGGCGATAGAAACCGCTATCGGTGCCCTGCAGCAGCACCGGCGAATGCGACAGCCAGGCGATCAGCCGCTGCGCGGCTGTGTCGGGCGCCCAGGCGATGCCCTGCAGCTTCCGGCCATGCACGGCCATCCAGTCGCTGACGATGGAACGGGCCAGCGCGGAGGCCTGATCGCTCTTTTCCGCCCGCAAATGCCGCAGCCAGCGGAAATTGTGCAGTTTGGCGGCAAAGGCATGCGACGGCAGTTCGAGGGAAAAGGGCGATACGCCATCGGTTTCGAGCACACGGCCCGCCAGCAGGATGCGCCCGTTCAGAAGCTCTTCGACGAAAAAGGGATCGACGCTGCGCAGGTCCGTCGGTGCCACGATCAACCGTTCCGGCACACGCATCGTGTGGCGGGTGAGGCGCAATCGCGCCAACGCCGCGCGGCGAGACATCCGCCGCCATGCTTCCCGCATGTGTAAACTCACCAAACCCTGCCGCAAAAATACATCTTTGCTCGCGCCTACTCTCAACATCCGTGGTTAAGAAGAGGTTAGGAATATCTCAAATAGGGACACTCTGCCCGATTTTTGATCAATCAGGCGTAACCGCTCGAACATACCACTATCGCGTGCGGCGAAGCACCACGGCATAGAAGCCATCAAGCCCCGAGGCAAAGCCAGAGAGCGGCAGCATGTCGGGCGTGGTGCGGAAGGCACCGAGAGGAGAGATCGCCGCTTCGAGACCTGGCCAATCCTGCGGCCTGATCGCCACGCGCTCGGCGATATCCGTCCCGGAGAGGATACGTGCGACCAGATCCTCGCCCTCTTCGGGATCGAGCGAGCAATTGGAAAAGACGACGATCCCGCCGGGCTTGACCAGCGTCAAGGCATGGCGCAGCAGACGCTCCTGCAGGCCGGCAAGCTTGGCGATATCCTCTGGTCCCTTGGTCCAGAGCACATCCGGATGGCGCCGCGTCGTGCCCGTGGACGAGCAGGGGGCGTCGAGAAGGGCGGCGTCGAAGAGCTCGTCCGGCTGGAACTTCGCCATGTCGGCCACGACCGCTTCCGCCTCCAGCCCAAGCCGCGCCAGATTGGCGGCGAGCCGCTTCAGGCGGTTGGCGGACTGGTCGAGCGCCGTCACCTTGCCGCCGGCAAGGATGAGCTGCGCCGTCTTGCCGCCGGGCGCGGCGCAGAGGTCCACGACCCTTTTGCCGGCAAGCGAACCGAACAGCTTGGCGGGAATGCTGGCGGCGGCATCCTGCACCCACCATTGCCCGTCGGCAAATCCGTCCAGCGACGGGATCGAACCTTCGAAGGCGGCGAGCCGCACGCCGCCGGTGGGCAGCACGACGCCATTCAGGCGCTTGGCCCAGCCATCGGCATCGGACTTGACCGTGACGTCGATCGCCGCCGGTTCCAGCTGCGTCTCGGAGATCCTGAGCGCCGCGTCCTTGCCATAGGCAGCCTCCAGGCGCGACAGGAACCAGGCGGGCATGGCCGGCACATCGGCAACCCGGCTCAATATCTCCGCCTTCTCCCGCCCGATGCGCCGGAGAATGGCGTTGACCAGCTTGGCGAAGCGGCGGTTGCGCGGGTCCTGATTGGCCTGTTCCACGGCGATGTCGACAGCCGAATGATCCGGCACGTCGAGATAGAGCATCTGCGCAGCACCCACCACCAGCACATGATGCAGGGCGCGCGCGCCTTCCGGCAATGGCGAGTCCAGCAGCGAGGAAATCGCCGCCTCGATGCGCGGCAGGTGCCGCAGGGCGGAATTCAGGATGGCGCGCACCAGCGCCCGGTCGCTGTCGCCGAGCGCCTTGTAGGCGGGATTGCCGCCCTCGGCATCCAGCATGCCGTCGAGCGGCGTCTTGCGGTCGATGACAGCCGAAAGGATCTTCGTCGCGGCCGCGCGCGCGGCAAACCCAGGCTTGGATGGAACCGAATCACGCGGTCTGCCTTGGGCCGAGCGGTTGCCTGCCTGCTTTCCGTCTTTGTTGAAACGTTTGTTTTTATTATCAGAACTCAAGACCAGGGACCCTTCGGCGGTTGCGAACCACCGCGACCCGTATTCGGCACGGAGCGCGATTTGCGCACCGGATTAGCAGTCATGGCCGGTCCCGTCGAGCCAAAGCCGGACGAAACGCCGCCGGAAGGGCCTGCGCTGCCGCCATGGCGCGCCATCTCCTGCAGCGCGGCAATGCGGTTCTCCGTGTTCGGATGGGTCGAGAACAGATTGTCCATGCGCGCGCCGGACAAAGGATTGATGATGAACATATGCGCCGTCGCCGGATGCCCTTCGGCTTCCTCGTTCGGAATATGCGCCGCGCCCCGCGCGATCTTGCCGAGCGCCGAGGCGAGCCAGAGCGGATTGCCGCAGATTTCCGCGCCGCGGCGGTCGGCCGAATATTCGCGGGTACGGCTGATCGCCATCTGCACCAGCATGGCGGCAAGCGGAGCGACGATCATCGCCACCAGCACGCCGACAGCGCCGAGCGGATTGTTGTTGTCGCGGCGGCCACCGAAGAAAAAGGCGAAATTGCCGAGCATGGAGATGGCGCCGGCAAGCGTCGCCGTGATCGTCATGGTCAGCGTGTCGCGATTTTGGACATGCGCGAGTTCGTGCGCCATGACACCCGCCACTTCCTGCGGCGTCAGCGCATGCAGAAGGCCGGTCGAGGCGGCGACGGCGGCATTCTGCGGATTGCGGCCGGTGGCGAAGGCATTCGGCTGCGGATTGTCGTAGAGATAGACCTTCGGCATCGGCAGGCCGGCATTGCGGGCGAGATCGCGCACGATGCCGTAGAACTCCGGGGCGCTGCGCTCATCCACCTCCTGCGCGCCATAGGTCGACAATACCATGCGGTCGGAATTCCAGTAGGAAAAGAAATTCATGCCGGCGGCCGCGACGAGCGCGATCATCATGCCGGACTGACCGCCGATCAGGTAGCCGACGCCCATGAACAGCGCGGTCATGAAGGCCAGAAGCATGGCGGTACGCATGAGATTCATCTAAACTCTCCAACACATCTGTCGTCCAAACCTTTTTCTTTGCGGCCGGACGCACTATGATTTGGCTATTCCTCCCTGCATTTCAATATTTCGGAGGTCGCGCGAGACCATGCAGACTGCAGATAACGACAATAAAATCGACACCGAGACCGACGACATTGCACGCAAGCCGCTCTCGCCAGCAGCTAAGCGCGCCCTTGCCGAAGCCGAGGAGCGGCGCCAAGCACAGGCGCAAGCCCAACTTGCCCCCGAAATCGGCGGCCGCGGCGGCGCCGACCCAGCCCGCTTCGGCGATTGGGAAATCAACGGCCGAGCGATCGATTTTTAAGGTAAAATTAAAGTTCAATTTTATCCAATCAAAGCGGATCGTCGTTTTGATGGAATCATAGATTGCAAATAAGAGTCGTCTTCACTTCCAATCAAGCTTATATTTAATCAGCGTTTTGGGAGGGCGCGATTCGTCGGGTAGGAGATTGCAGTGGAAGATTCTATCTCTGATATAATATTTCGCGCTCGAAACAACTATACACCTCCAAAACTCTCATCAGAAACGGATAATATTCGTCAAAAATTAAGCCAAAAACCTATGGGTAATAGCTATATATTTGCCGACGAAGCGGGATGCTTTACTTTTAATAGAAACCAAAACGTGAGCAAATATTTTATAATTTGCACCGTTACAACAAAGGATCTTGGCGTTGGACACGCGCTACAAGAACTCCGCCATCAATTACTTTGGGATAAATTCGATATTGGAGATTTTTTTCACGCTACCGTTGACTCTCAAGCTGTCAGAGATCGAGTTTTCCAGGAAATTCTAAAATACGATTTCCAAGTTCAGGCTACTATTTGTGAAAAAGCAAAAGCTCAGCCGCATATTCGTCAGGACAAGTCCAGATTCTATAAATATCCCTGGTTTTATCAATTCAAACATGGCGTTACGAAACACGTCGACAAGAATACGCGGGTGTTAATTACCGCCGCATCAATCGGTACGAAGAAAGAAAGAGCGACGTTTACAACCGCTCTCAGTGACGTGATGTCGCAAACTATCCACAACATACAATGGGCTGTCGATTTCCGACCGTCCAATTGTGATCCGTGCCTACAGCTAGCCGACTATTGCGCATGGGCAATTCAGAGAAAATGGGAAAGAGGAGATAACAGGTCTTATGACCTTATTAAAAATCGTATTTCTTACGAGTATGAACTCTGGAAAAACGGCAAACAACTCTACTACTGAGTAGGTGCAACCCGCCATATCGGCGATCTTAGCTATCTCTTGAAAGTCCCAGGGGCCTTTGTCACTAAGCAAGGGTTGCATTAATAGAATAGAGTCTTATTTGATTCAGTCAATAGAATCATTCACTTAACAAATGAAAACGATTCAACCGCTTGGTTTCGCTCGATTCTTTTTAAAGAGCGCAACAAAAGTTAGCCATTAAAACCTACATGTGTGCGGAACTTAACCCTAAATGATCTGATCAATGAATTTAATGAGTGCTGAAAAACGCCGCCTCAGTTCTCCAAGGCGGCGTTTTAAATAATAATCAAGCAGCATCCGCCTTGTTCTGCCGATTGGCGATCAGATCGTCGACAACAGCCGGATCGGCGAGCGTCGAGGTATCGCCGAGCGCGCCGAAATCGTCTTCGGCGATCTTGCGCAGGATACGGCGCATGATCTTGCCGGAGCGGGTTTTCGGCAGGCCGGGGGCGAACTGGATCTTGTCGGGCGAGGCGATCGGGCCGATCTCGGTGCGGACGTGTTTCACCAGCTCCTGGCGCAGTGCGTCCGAGCCCTCCTGACCGGCCATCAGCGTCACATAGCAATAGATGCCCTGGCCCTTGATCGAATGCGGATAGCCGACGACCGCCGCCTCCGAGACATGCGTGTGCGACACCAGCGCCGATTCGACCTCCGCCGTGCCGAGGCGGTGGCCGGAAACGTTGAGCACGTCATCGACGCGACCGGTGATCCAGTAATAGCCGTCCTCGTCGCGGCGGCAGCCGTCGCCGGTGAAATACTTGCCCTTGTAGGTGGAGAAATAGGTCTGGATGAAGCGCTCGTGATCGCCATAGACCGTGCGCATCTGGCCGGGCCAGCTGTCGGCGATGACGAGATTGCCGTCGACGGCACCTTCCAGCACATTGCCTTCATTATCGACCAGCTGTGGCTGTACGCCGAAGAAGGGCAGGGTGGCCGAACCGGGTTTCAGATCCGTCGCGCCCGGCAGCGGCGTGATCATATGGCCGCCGGTCTCCGTCTGCCACCAGGTATCGACGATCGGGCAGCGGCTGTCGCCGACCACCTTGTAATACCATTCCCAGGCTTCCGGATTGATCGGCTCGCCGACCGTACCGAGCAGGCGCAGGCTGGAGCGCGAGGAGCGCTTGACGAAATGATCGCCGACGCCCATCAGCGAACGGATCGCCGTCGGCGCGGTGTAGAAGATGTTGACCTTGTGCTTGTCGATGATCTCCCAGAATCGGCCTTGATCCGGATAGTTCGGCACGCCCTCGAACATCAGCGAGGTCGCGGCGTTCGCCAGCGGCCCGTAGACGATATAGGAGTGGCCCGTCACCCAGCCGACATCGGCCGTGCACCAGTAGATATCGCCGGGATGATAGTCGAACGTATATTCGTGCGTCATCGCCGCATAGACGAGATAGCCGCCCGTGGTATGCAGCACGCCCTTCGGCTTGCCGGTGGAGCCGGACGTATAGAGGATGAACAGCGGGTCTTCCGCCTTCATCTTCGCCGGCGGACAATCCGCCTTCACCTTGGCGGTTTCCTCGTGGTACCAGAGGTCGCGGCCGGGCGTCCAACCGGTCTTGCCGCCGGTGCGGCGCACGGCCAGGACGGTCTTGACGGTGACTTTCTGCTTGGCGGCGATCTCGATCGCCTTGTCGGTATTGTCCTTGAGCGGGATGGGCTTGCCGCCGCGGATGCCCTCGTCGCAGGTGATGACGAAGGTGGACTGGCAATCGACGATGCGGCCGCCCAGCGCCTCGGGCGAGAAGCCGCCGAAGACGACCGAATGCACCGCGCCGATGCGGGCGCAGGCGAGCATCGCATAGGCCGCTTCCGGGATCATCGGCATATAGATGGTGACGCGATCGCCCTTCTTGACGCCGTGCTTCTTCAGGACGTTCGCCAGCCGGCAGACCTGCTCGTAAAGCTCGTTATAGGTGATCTTCTTGTCGAGATAGGGATTGTCGCCTTCCCAGATGAAAGCGACGCGATCGCCGTGCTTCTTCAAATGCCGGTCGATGCAATTGTAGGAAACGTTGGTAACGCCGTCCTCGAACCACTTGATCGAGACCTTGCCGGTAAAGGATGTGTTCTTGACCTTGGTATAGGGCTTGAACCAGTCGATCCGCTTGCCGTGCTTGCCCCAGAACTTGTCGGGATCCTCGACGCTCCGCTTGTACCATTTCTGGTATTTCGCCTCATCGATCAGCGCGCGCGCCTTGACCGGTTTCGTCACCGGATGAATCTTGTCCGACATGGTTTCCTCCTCAAATTCCGGCACCCATTTCGCAATATTGGGCGGCCATTCCGCGCTATCAATAGCAGGTCAAACCACGACAGCAATTGGACAAAGCGCATTTCATCCGCAAAGAATTGCAATTCCGCGACGCTGCGGTTATATAGGGCCATATTTCCCGGACAATGTGGTGTTACACCCCGGACCGCGACACCGGCGCGGACTGACAGAAGGACTATATCCATGGCTCAACAATTGCTCATGCCGAAGGCAACCGCCATCTGGCTTGTCGACAATACGGCCTTGTCATTCGACCAGATCGCGCAGTTCTGCAAGCTGCATCCGCTCGAAGTCAAGGCGATTGCCGATGGCGAAGCTGCCCAGGGCATCAAGGGCCTCGACCCGATCGCCACCGGCCAGCTCTCGCGCGACGAGATCGCCCGCGCCGAAGCCAATCCGAACCACAAGCTGAAGCTTTCCGAGCCGAAGGTCCGCGTGCCGGAATCCAAGCGCCGCGGCCCGCGCTACACGCCGGTCTCCAAGCGTCAGGACCGCCCGAACGCCATTCTCTGGCTGGTGCGCAACCATCCGGAATTGAAGGACGCGCAGATTTCTCGCCTCGTCGGCACCACCAAGTCGACCATCGAGCAGATCCGCGATCGCACGCACTGGAACTCGACGAACCTGGCCCCGATGGACCCGGTCACGCTCGGCCTGTGCAGCCAGATCGATCTCGACATGGAAGTCGAAAAGGCCGCCAAGGGCCGTCCGCTGCCGACCGCCGCCGAACTCGGCGCGACGCTACAGCCGGCGCAGGAAACCGAGAAGCTCGGCTTCAGCTATGAGCGCGACGACCACAAGGAAAAGGAAATCGACGCCGACGCCGTTTTCGCCAAGCTGAAGTCGCTGAAATCAAGCACCCCGGACGACGAGGACGACGATCATTACTGAGTGCTGATCGATTGCATTTTGTTAGAGCCCCGGTTTCCCGACCGGGGCTTTTTCATATCCAATTATGGCAACGCTTATGATGCATGGTGCTGCGCCCTTATGCGGCGAGCCGTAAGACATGCTATACACTCTCCCTAAGGTTAGGCGAGAGATGAACCTGCAATGTCAATCTTGACATGGGATGCGTATGATTGCGTGCTCGGCCTGGTGGCCTGCGCGATGGCCGCGCGAGTGACAAGGCTGAAAGTCCTGGAAGGGCGTTTCGGAAAATTCGCGATATTTGAACACGTCATACTGCCAGCTATCTTTGTCATTGCTGGTGTCATTGTTTGCCTATTTGTCGAAATCGATGAAGCTATCGTCACTGGCATCATCGTCACATTGTCAGCTCTTATATTGGCTATGCTGATGGCCTTTGCGCCATTCCTGTTTATAGTTTGCGCGTTTTTCGCCTTCGCCTTCGTCACATCCTGGGAACATCTGACCCAGATGGCAGCAGTTTTATTCGTCGGTGTGACAATCGGAAACCTTATCGGTTTTGGACTAGGATCCCGAGGCCGAGCGGCACAGCAATAGTGGCCACCGCATCCTTACGCTGGGGGCTTTGACAGCGGATTTACCGCGCCCCGAAAATCGCCGAACCGACACGGACGCTCGTCGCGCCAAAAGCCACGGCGACCTCATAATCGCTCGACATGCCCATGGAAAGCTTTTCGACGCCGGCCTGTTTGGCAAGCTTGGCGAGCAGCGCGAAATGCGGCCCCGGATTCTCGTCTGCCGGCGGAATGCACATCAATCCTTCGATCGAAAGCCCGAGTTCCCCCCGGCAGAGATCGACGAAGGCGACGGTATCGTCGGGCGCGATCCCGGCCTTTTGCGGCTCCAGACCTGTATTAACCTGTACATAGAGCCTGACGGCCTTGCCCTGCCGCTGCATTTCATCGGCGAGCGCACGGGCGATCTTCTCCCGGTCGACGGTTTCGATGACGTCGAACAGCGCGACGGCGTCCGCCGCCTTGTTCGACTGCAGCGGCCCGATCAGATGCAATTCGATATCGGACGTCTCGGCCTTCAGCGCCGGCCATTTGCCCTGGCTTTCCTGCACGCGGTTTTCGCCGAACACCCGCTGGCCAGCCGAGATCGCCGGACGGATCGCCTCGGCATCGAAGGTCTTGGAAACGGCAACGAGCTGCACGGCGCCTTCCGGCCTCCCGGCCTCGCGTTCCGCCTTCGCGATGTGAGACCGGACCTCGTTCAGCCGCTCTTGAAGTTCCATCATTTCGCCTCGATATCTATGCCTATTCTCAAGACTTTGCAGTAAAGAGGCAAGCCGCCTTTGCCAAGGGCGGAAGCCGCCGAATCCGGCTTTGCATTGCAAGATAAAGCACTTGCCGAGCCTGCTAAACTTGACGCTTGGTTGGTTTCGTGATGAAGGTCACGGCCAACTCCCCATGATTTTTCGGAATACAAGATAAAGATGGCTACCGAACGTTATAATCCGCGCGATGCCGAGCCCCGCTGGCAGCAGAAATGGAACGAGGAAAATGTCTTCCTCACCGACAACGCCGATCCGCGCGAGAAATATTACGTCCTAGAGATGTTCCCCTATCCGTCGGGCCGCATCCATATGGGCCATGTGCGCAACTATGCCATGGGCGACGTCGTCGCCCGCTACAAGCGCGCCCGCGGCTATAACGTCCTGCACCCCATGGGCTGGGACGCCTTCGGCATGCCGGCGGAAAACGCCGCGCGCGACAATAAGGTACATCCGAAGGAGTGGACCTACCAGAACATCGCCTCGATGAAGGCGCAGCTGAAGGCCATGGGCCTGTCGCTGGACTGGAGCCGCGAATTCGCCACCTGCGACGTTGATTACTATCACCGCCAGCAGATGCTCTTCATCGACATGATGCAGAAGGGGCTGGTCTACCGCAAGAAGTCCAAGGTCAACTGGGACCCGGTCGACAACACCGTGCTCGCCAACGAGCAGGTCATCGACGGTCGCGGCTGGCGCTCCGGCGCGCTGGTCGAACAGCGCGAGCTGACGCAATGGTTCTTCAAGATCACCGAGTTCAGCCAGGAACTGCTGGATGCCCTGGACACGCTCGATCACTGGCCGGAAAAAGTACGGCTGATGCAGAAGAACTGGATCGGCCGTTCCGAGGGGTTGACGATCCGCTGGGAAATCGTGCCCGAGACCTCGCCGAATGCCGATCGCGAGATCACCGTTTACACGACACGCCCGGATACGCTGTTCGGCGCCTCCTTCCTGGCGATTTCGGCTGATCATCCACTCGCCAAGGAAGCGGCGGCCTTGAATCCGGCTATCGATGCCTTCTGTGAGGAGTGCCGCCGCGCCGGCACCTCGCTCGCCGCTCTGGAGACCGCCGAGAAGAAGGGCATGGATACCGGCATCCGCGTCCGCCATCCGCTCGATCCGTCCTGGGAGCTGCCCGTCTATATCGCCAACTTCGTGCTGATGGACTACGGCACCGGCGCCATCTTCGGCTGCCCGTCGGGTGACCAGCGCGACCTGGATTTCGCCCGCAAATATGATCTGCCGGTTGTGCCGGTGGTCATGCCGAAAGACGGCGATGCGGCGAGCTTCACCGTTGGCGATGTCGCCTATGATGGCGACGGCGTCATGATCAATTCGCGCTTCCTCGACGGCATGAGCACGGAAGAAGCCTTCGATACGGTGGCGACAAAACTGTCCGCCGAAAACCTCGGCAATGCGCCGCAGGCCGAGCGCAAGGTGAATTTCCGCCTGCGCGACTGGGGCATTTCGCGCCAGCGCTATTGGGGCTGCCCGATCCCGGTCATCCATTGCGAAGATTGCGGCGTGCTGCCGGTGCCGAAGCAGGACCTGCCGGTCAAGCTGCCGGATGACGTCACCTTCGACCTGCCGGGCAATCCGCTCGACCGCCATCCGACCTGGCGGCACGTTGCCTGCCCGCAATGCGGCAAGGATGCCCGTCGCGAAACCGACACGATGGACACCTTCGTCGATTCGAGCTGGTACTACACCCGCTTCACCGCCCCCTGGGCTGATGAACCGACCGACAAGGCCGCCGCCGATCATTGGCTGCCCGTCGATCAATATATTGGCGGCATCGAGCATGCGATTCTGCACCTGCTCTATTCGCGCTTCTTCACCCGCGCCATGCGCGAGACCGGCCATGTCGACGCCAGGGAACCCTTCAAGGGCCTGTTCACGCAGGGCATGGTCGTCCACGAAACCTATAGCCGCGGCAATGGTCTGACCCGCGAATGGGTATCGCCGGCCGATATCCGCATCGAGGAAACCGACGGCCAGCGCCGCGCGACCCTGCTGTCCACCGGCGAGGATATCGCCATCGGCGCCATCGAGAAGATGTCGAAGTCGAAGAAGAACGTTGTCGACCCGGACGATATCATCGCCTCCTACGGTGCCGATACCGCCCGCTTCTTCGTGCTCTCCGATTCGCCGCCGGACCGTGACGTCATCTGGTCGGAGGCCGGCGTCGAGGGCGCGCATCGCTTCACACAGCGCATGTGGCGCCTGGTCTCGGAAGCAGCGGACGAGCTGAAAGCCGTTTCGCCGAATCCGGCTAAGGAAGGCGAGGCGCTGGCGGTCTCCCAGATTGCCCATCGCACGCTGAAGGCGGTTCAGGGCGATTACGACAAGCTCGCCTTCAACAAGGCGGTGGCGCGCATTTACGAATTCGTCAATGCGCTGGCCGCACCCTTGGCCAAGGTCGCCGCCGGCGGCGCGGATGCCGCTTATCGTTCCGCCGTTCGCGAAGCTGTCGAGATCCTGATTGCCCTCGTCGCGCCCATCACGCCGCATCTGGCGGAAGAATGCTCGGCCGCTCTCGGCAATACGCATCTCGTCGCCACCAGCGCCTGGCCTGCCTATGACGACGCGCTGGTCGTCGAGAACGAGATCGTCTATCCCGTGCAGATCAATGGCAAGAAGCGCGCCGAATTGACAATCGCGCGCGATGCGGATCAGAATGCCGTGCAACAAGCCGTGCTCGCCCTGGATGCCGTCGCAAGCGCATTGAATGGTCAGGCGCCAAAGAAGATCATCGTCGTTCCACAGAGGATCGTGAACATTGTCGTCTGATAAGCTTTTCAAACTCGCTCGCCTTGCGGGCGTGGCGTCTCTGATTGCCGCTGCCGGCCTTCTCTCCTCCTGCCAGGTTCGGCCGCTCTATGCCGAGAGCACGGGTGTCACGCAGAAGCTCGCCGATGTTTCCTTCTCCGACGCCAATTCTCGCGTCGGCCAGCAGGTTCGCAATCAGTTGATCTTCATCGCCGGCCGAGGCGCTGGCGAAACGAAGAACCCGAAATATACGGTCGATCTCAGCGTCAGTTCCGGTACAGGCGGCGTTCTCTATCTGCCGTCCTCGGATACGTCGGGTGCCGGCCGCACCACGGTCACGGCGTCCTTCACGCTGAAGAATGTCAGCGACGGCAAGGTGCTGAAATCCGGCAGCCGGTCAGTGACCTCGCTGGTGGACTTCCCGACGCAGGAATTCGCCAAGGCACGCGCCATTCGCGATTCGGAAGACCGCGCTGCGCGCGAAGTCGCCGAGCTTGTGGGTGCCGATATCGCCGCAGCGCTCAGCCGCTGATAAGAGCGCGCGGCGATGTCGGAAATCAAGTCCCACGAATTCGACGGATTCCTGCAAAACGCCGCGCGCCATTACCGCCTCTTCGTCATCTACGGCCCGGATCGCGGTCTCGTGTCCGAACGGGCGGGGCAGGTCGCCGCCAAAAGCGGCGTCGACCTGAATGATCCCTTTTCGCTGATCAAGCTCGATGTCGGCGACCTGCAGAACGATGCCGGTCGCCTGCTGGACGAGGTCAACGCCATCGGCCTGTTCGGCGGCGAAAAACTGGTCTGGATCCGCGGTGCCGCCAATGAAAAGGCGCTGGTCGATTCGCTGCAGATCATCGCCGACAGTCCTCCGGAAGCGAGTTTCGTCGTCATCGAGGCCGGCGACCTCAAAAAGGGTTCCGGCCTGCGCAAGATCGCCGAAGCTTCGCGGGCCGTTGCCATCATCCCCTGCTATGCCGACGATATCCGTGCCCTGAACAGCCTGATCGACACCGAGCTAACGAGCGAAAACCTGCGCATCACGCCGGCGGCGCGACAGGTGCTGCTGGAGCTGCTGGGCGGCGACCGGATCGCGTCGCGCAACGAGGTGCGAAAGCTCGCGCTCTATTGCCGCGGGCAGGGGACGATCGAGGAGGATCATGTCAACGATATTATCGGCGATGCCAGCGCGATTTCCGCCGATGACGCCGTCGACGCCATATTGAAGGGCGATTCGCAGGCCTTTCTCCACGCGATGCAGAAGATCGCCTCGTCGAAAACGCCGATGTTTCTGGTTCTGCAGGGCTGCCTGCGGCAATTCCAGCTTCTCGACGTGATGCGTGCCGAGATGGATGAAAAGCGGCTGCAGCCGGCCCAGGTGATGCAGACGCTCGGCCGGCATCTGCATTTCCGCCGTAAGCCGATCATCGAGCAGGCGCTGCGCAGCTGGACGGCACCGGCGATCGCCCGTGAAATGAGCCGGCTGCAATCGGCCATCCTTCAGAGTCGGCAACGCGCCAGCCTTGAGGATACGATTGCCACGCACACATTGCTGGCAACCACGCTTCAGTCGGCACGTAAAGGCTGAGGTTTCACGAAAGCGGTTATCCTTCAGGACAACCGAGCTGACTTACAGCGCTAAGCATTTGAAAATAATGGATAAATATAAAAAGGCGGTTGGCGTCTCATAAACGCAAACCGCCTTAACTCGCTTCAGACGGACTCTGGATGGAAAACCATTCCGCAGTTTTCCCAAACTTGCTTTAGCGCCGTTCCAGCAGCCGGCAGATTTCCTCGAGCTGCTCCAGGGTCTTGTAGGAGATCTTCACCTGGCCGCCATTGCCGCGATGATTGATCGAGACATCCAGCCCCAGCGTGTCCGACAGCGTGCGCTCCAGCGCGAGAGTATCGGAATCCTTGTCATCCTTGCGCGCCGCCGGCCGAGGATCGCTTTGCGCCTTGATATCGTTCTGCGCCAGCCGTTCGGCATCGCGCACCGACATGCCCTTGGACACGATGGTCCGGGCAAGGGTGGCGGGATCGGAGGTGGAAACCAGGGCGCGGGCGTGACCGGCGGACAGGCTGCCCGCCGCAAGCATGTCGCGGACCGGATCGGGCAGCTTCAAAAGCCGCAGCGAATTGGCGACATGGCTGCGACTCTTGCCGATGATCTCGCCGAGATCGTTCTGCGTATAGCCGTGTTCGGCGATCAGCTGCTCATAGCCCAGCGCTTCTTCCAGCGGATTGAGGTCGGCGCGCTGAACGTTTTCGACGATGGCGATTTCCAGGGCCGTCTTGTCGTCGACATCGCGGACGATAACCGGGATCTCGATCAATCCGGCGAGCTGCGCCGCACGCCAGCGTCTTTCGCCGGCTATGATTTCAAAACGATCCGTGGAAGCAGTCCGCACCACGACCGGCTGCACGATACCGTGCTGGCGGATCGAACTGGCGAGATCGTGCAATTCCGTCTCATCGAAATAGCGGCGAGGGTTCCGGGGATTACGGCTGATGAATTCGATCGGCACCAGACGATCCGGATTGACGCTCGGCCTTCCGGTTTCGACGGGGGTCGGCTGATCCATCTCCCCGATCAGAGCCGCCAGACCGCGACCGAGACGCCGCTTCGAAAGATCATCATTCATCCTACTCACCCACTCCAGAACAAAACTCTATCAGGCTGCCGCCTTGCGCTGCCGCTCCCGCTGAATGACTTCCGAGGCCAGTTGCAGATAGGCCTGACTGCCGGCGCATTTCAGATCGTACAGGATCGCCGGCTTGCCGTAAGACGGCGCTTCCGACACGCGTACGTTGCGCGGAATCAACGTATGGTAGACTTTTTCGCCCAAATGCGTCCGCACATCATTGACGACCTGCTGCGCCAGATTGTTGCGGGAATCGAACATCGTCAACACGATACCCTGGATATCGAGCATGGGATTGACGGTACGACGCACCTGATCGACCGTTTCCAGGAGCTGACTGAGACCTTCCAGCGCAAAGAACTCGCACTGCAGTGGCACCAGAACCGAATGCGCCGCAGCCATCGCGTTCATCGTCAGCAGATTGAAGGAGGGCGGGCAATCGACAAGAATATAGGAGAAAGCGGCCGCATCGGCGGCATTCAAGGCGCGGCGCAGGCGGAAGACGCGATCCGGCTGCTGGGCGATCTCCATCTCGATGCCAAGCAGATCCATGGTCGACGGCACGATATAAAGATTGGGGACCGCCGTCTCCTGAACCGTCTCGACAATGCTATGGGTACCCACAAGCACGTCATAGGAGGAGAGCTTGCGATCGCGACGGTCGATGCCCAGGCCGGTGCTGGCATTGCCCTGCGGATCGAGATCGACGATCAGCACGCGCTCGCCAATGGCGGCCAGCGCGGTCGCCAGATTAATGGCCGTGGTCGTCTTGCCCACTCCACCCTTTTGGTTTGCGATGGTGATAATCCGGTTTCGCTCGCCGATCATTTGCCACATATCCATATGGTTAAATTCGACGTCGAGGGCGATTCAGCTCCAAAATCACGGAATCTCGCTCGACAACACTCGCATGTTTTACCAGATCGAATTCCCAACGACCACGGGCTTTCTGAATCTCGCGCTCATAATCCCGGCCTTTGTGCAGCAGCAGACGGATATTTTCGTTGCGCTCCGCCCACGGTGCTGCATAGTCCAGCAGCATATCCAGCTCCGCCAACGCGCGCGCGGAGACGACATCGCAGTCGGTGATGAGCTTCGGCGCTTCCTCGATTCGCACCGCATGCACGGCACCGCGAGCCTCGCATTCGCGCAGGCAAACCCGAAGAAATGCCGCTTTCTTCTGATTGCTTTCCACCAGATCGACGTGTCCAGCCCCCTGTTCCGCCAGCAGAATTGCCGTGATCACACCGGGAAAACCGCCGCCGCTGCCTAAGTCCACCCAATGCACCGGCTTCGGATAGAGCTGAAAAATCTGGGCACTATCGGCAATGTGCCGGCGCCACAGATCGTCGATCGTCGACGGTGCCACCAGATTGATGGTCTTTGCCCATTTCTGAAAGAGCTCGGCAAAATGCTGGAGCCGTCCCTGTGTTTCACGTGAAACACGTACACCGTTTAATTCCATCGCAGGACTCTCACACCTTGCAATCTCAGGAGACCATCTTCTGCTCACCGGCGGCCGCCAGCTTCCGCAGATGCGCCAGCAGCAGCGAAATCGCCGCCGGCGTCATTCCGTCGATGCGCGAGGCCTGGGCAATATTCTTCGGCCGTGCCACGCCCAGCTTCTGCTTCAGCTCATTCGAAAGACCCGACAGCGCGGCGAAATCGAAATCCGCGGGAATGACCCGCTCTTCCTCGCGCCGAACCTGAACGATATCCGACGTCTGACGATCCATGTAGACGGCATAGGCCGCTTCGATCTCGACGGCATCGGCAACGCGGCGGTCGATGGCCTGCAGCTCCGGCCACAACCTCGACAGGGAAGTGATCGACTGATCCGGATAAGAAAGCAGATCATAAGCCGATCGACGCTGCCCATCCTTGTTCAGATGCAGCCCGGCCTTTTCCGCTTCGCTGGGCGTCACGTTCAGCTGCTTTAACAGCGACCGCGCCTTTTCCAGCCGTTCCATGTATTCGCCAAAGCGTGCGGCACGGTCACCTTCGACGCAACCGATCGACAGCCCAAGCGGAGTCAGCCGTACATCGGCATTGTCGGCACGCAAGGACAGGCGATACTCCGCCCGCGAGGTGAACATGCGATAGGGCTCGGCAACACCGCGCGACGTCAGATCGTCGATCATCACCCCGATATAGGATTCCGTCCGGCTCAACTGGATAGCATCGCCGCCAGATGCCAGGCGCGCGGCATTCAGACCGGCAATCAAGCCCTGCGCCCCAGCCTCCTCGTAACCAGTGGTTCCATTGATCTGCCCAGCAAGGAACAAGCCCGGAATCTTGACCACTTCCAACGAAGGCTTCAGCTCGCGCGGATCGACATGATCATATTCGATCGCATAGCCACTTTGCAGGATACGAACTCGTTCCAGACCCGGAATGGTTCTGATGAAGGCGTCCTGAACCTCCTCGGGGAGGGAGGTCGAAATACCATTCGGATAAACGGTGCTATCGTCCAGGCCTTCCGGTTCCAGGAAAATCTGGTGGCCGTCGCGTTCGCCAAACTTGACGATCTTGTCCTCGATGGACGGGCAATAGCGTGGACCGATACCCTCGATCTGCCCGGAATACATGGCGGATCGCCCGAGGTTATCGGCAATGATCTTATGCGTTGCCGGCGTCGTTCGCGTGACCCCGCATTCGATCTGCGGATTCACGATGCGATCGGTCATGAAGGAGAAGGGCACCGGTTCGTCATCGGCACCCTGACGTCCAACCGTATCCCAGTCGATCGTCGTACCGTCGAGGCGCGCCGGCGTTCCCGTCTTCAACCGGCCCAGCGCCAAATTGTAGCGTTGAAGCGTTGCCGACAAGCCAACCGACGGCTTTTCGCCGACGCGGCCCGCCGGGATTTTCTTGTCGCCGATGTGAATGAGCCCACGCAGGAAGGTGCCGGTCGTCAAGACCACGGCACCGCAACGCAGCGTCCGGCCATCGGCAAGAATTACCGCCGACACCCGGCCATGATCGACGGCGAGATCGAAGGCATCGCCCTCGATCACTTCCAGATTTCCGATCGCCGGGATCTCGGCCTGCATGGCCAGACGGTACAGCTTGCGGTCCGCCTGTGTACGCGGACCGCGGACCGCCGGGCCCTTCTTGCGGTTGAGCATCCGGAATTGAATACCGCCAGCATCGGCGACACGGCCCATCAGACCATCGAGCGCATCGATCTCACGAACCAGATGCCCCTTGCCAAGACCGCCAATCGCCGGGTTGCAGGACATGACACCGATTGTGTCGCGCTTATGCGTAACAAGCGCGGTTTTTGCACCCAGCCGCGCGGCCGCGGCCGCAGCTTCGCTACCCGCATGTCCGCCACCCACAACGATGACATCATATATTGTATCGAGCATTGCCATAGCCCTTCACTGTTGCCGTCTGTTTGGCACAGCAATTTCAGGAGTCAAGAAGGTTTCACGTGAAACGTTCCGGCGCTTTCATTCCAAGGCCATGTTTCACGTGAATCATTTACCGATGCAGAACTCGGAAAAAATAACATCCAACAGATCTTCGACATCGACCCTGCCGGTAATGCGGCCAAGGCTATGTCCGGCCTGGCGCAGATATTCGGCGCGAATATCCAAGCCGGCAGACGTGGAGTTAACGGCCTGCGATAGAGCCGCAAGGCTATCATTCAACAACGTACGATGTCTCAAGCGGCTCGGCAGAGCCAGCGACAGAGCCTCGGACCGCGCCTGAAGATCATTGGCAAGCAGCCCGTGAAGCTCCGGCAAGCCAGCGCCGGTGGTGGAGGAAATACAGAGATCGTAGGCGCCCCTGTCTTCCGGATGGAGATCGGACTTGGTGCCGATGCGGAAAATCTTTCCGGTAAAGCCGGCAAACTCCGTCTCCGGCGCGGTGCCGATCTCCGCCAGCGACAGAATGATATCCGCGTCCGCCGCCGTTTTCAGCGCCCGCCGAATCCCCTCGCGCTCGATCATTTCTTCCGTTTCGCGCAGGCCGGCGGTGTCATAGAGCTTCACCGCATAGCCCTCGATGTTGAGATCGACATGCAGAACATCGCGGGTCGTGCCGGCTATATCGGTTACGATCGCCACCTCGCGGCGGGCAAGCGCATTCATCAGGCTCGACTTGCCGGCATTCGGCGCGCCCGCGATCACCACCTTCAGCCCATCACGGATGATCTCGCCGAAATCGGCGCCGGCGAGATGCCCGCGCACTTCCGCCTGGAGCCGCGCCATATCCTCCCAGACCATGTCGGACACCGAGCCCGGCACATCGTCCTCATCGGCAAAATCCAGCTCCGCCTCGATCAGGGCACGTGCCCGGGTCAGGCGATCGGCCCACTCCTGATAGAGCTTTGAGAGCCCGCCCGCCGTATGCTCCACCGCCAGGCGGCGCTGCATTTCCGTCTCAGCAGCAATCAGATCGGCCAGGCCTTCGATTTCGACAAGATCCATCTTGCCGTTTTCAAGCGCCCGGCGGGAAAACTCGCCATGCTCGGCCAAACGGCAATCGGAAAACGTAGACAGTTCCTGCAACAGCGCCGCAACCACCGCCTTGCCGCCATGGATATGGATTTCGGCACAATCCTCACCGGTGAAAGACGCCGGCGAGGGGAAAATCAGGATCAAGCCCTGGTCGACAGTAAGACCGTTACGAGTCCGAATCGTTTTCAATGCCGCATGCCGCGGCTTCGGTAGCGATCCCGCCAGTGCCGTGATCGCATCCATCGTCGCCGGCCCGCTGACCCTTATGACAGCCACGCCGGCCGGCGGAGCACCGCTGGAGAGCGCGAAAATGGTATCGTTCATGCTTTCATTCCGATTGATCCGCATCCGAATCGATTTGCCACCCGGACGACAACATATATTTAAGCTGCCTTTCGGCCCATCGCGTGGAAAAGGCGCGCCATGGCGCGATAGGGATCGCGCCGCGCAGCCGCCCGCTCCAGTGCAATCAGCTCGAGCGCCTGCTGTTCCTCGAAAGAACAAGCATCGAGATGATCGGAGAAAATCCTTACTCCCTGCCAGTCGCAGTCAGCAAAACCGCAAGCTTCCATTTCACCCATGATCATCAGGGGATCGTCCGCTCGCGTACTGATCCCCAAATTTCCCGTGCTGCTCGGCTCACCCGTTTCGATCAGCCGCCTCGCTATACCATAATCGCCGCGAAGCGCTTCACGAAAGCCATTGGCCAACAGGTTTCGCGACATGATGCTGAGCAGGCCGCCAGGGGCGACATGAGCCGCCAATTTGCGGATAGCCGGAACGCTATCGTCCAGATACATCAAGACGCCGTGGCTGCAAACGGCGTCGAACATTCGTCCCGGCTCGAAACTTGCGATATCGCCAGCGGCAAATTCAACGCACGCGCCCACATCCGGGGATAACGCCACCTTGCGCAGTTCTGCGCGGCGCAGCATCTCAGCCGAAACGTCGACTCCCAGCACTCTAAAGCCCGCTTCCGCGAGACGCAGCGACATTTCACCATCGCCGCATCCCATATCCAATATGGTGCCGCCAACGGGCGTTCGTTCGCGCACCGCCTCGAATATCAGCTCGTGGCGGATTCTGCCGCGTATCCCCTCGGAATAGGCCTGATAGGCGGCACCGACATTTCCGAAATCATCCACGTGCATGTTTCTCTCCTGCCTCATCGCCGGAATATACAACGCACAAATACGGACTGAACTTCGACGGCCGACGAATCGACATCGGTCAGGATAATTGCATAAGGACGCGCCACAAATAGAACGGGCCGCAAAAACGCGGCCCGATCATTGCATATGTCAGCCTCTTCCGCGCCTGAACAGGCGAGAATCCGGCTAAGGATTACGTATTCATCGAATCGAAGAAATCCGGATTGTTCTTCGTCTGCTTCAGCTTGTCGATGAGGAACTCGATGGCATCGGTGGTGCCCATCGGTGCCAGGATGCGGCGCAGAACGAAGATCTTCTGCAGATCCTGGCGCGGCACCAGCAGGTCTTCCTTGCGCGTGCCGGACTTGAGGATATCCATAGCCGGGAAGATGCGCTTGTCGGCAACCTTGCGGTCGAGGACAATTTCCGAGTTGCCGGTGCCCTTGAATTCTTCGAAGATCACTTCGTCCATGCGGCTGCCGGTATCGATCAGCGCCGTGGCGATGATCGTCAGCGAACCGCCTTCCTCGATGTTACGCGCAGCACCGAAGAAGCGCTTCGGACGCTGCAGGGCGTTGGCGTCGACACCGCCGGTCAGAACCTTGCCGGAGGAGGGAACGACGGTGTTGTAGGCGCGGCCGAGGCGGGTGATCGAATCGAGCAGGATGACCACGTCGCGGCCATGCTCGACCAGACGCTTGGCCTTCTCGATGACCATTTCAGCCACTTGGACGTGGCGCACGGCTGGCTCGTCGAAGGTCGAGGAAATGACTTCGCCGCGCACGGAGCGTTGCATGTCGGTCACTTCTTCCGGACGCTCGTCGATCAGGAGAACGATCAGGTAGCAGTCCGGATGGTTCGCCGTGATGGAATGGGCAATGTTCTGGAGCAGGACGGTCTTACCGGTGCGCGGCGGCGCGACGATCAGGCCACGCTGGCCCTTGCCGAGCGGCGCCACGAGATCGATGACGCGGGGCGACAGATCCTTCGAGGTGGGAACGTCGAGTTCCATGCGGAAACGCTCGTTCGGATAGAGCGGCGTCAGATTGTCGAAATGGACCTTGTGACGGATCTTTTCCGGATCGTCGAAATTGATGGTGTTGACCTTCAGCAGCGCGAAATAGCGCTCGCCTTCCTTCGGTCCGCGGATCGGGCCCTCGACGGTGTCGCCGGTCTTCAGCGAGAAGCGGCGGATCTGCGACGGCGAGATATAGATGTCGTCCGGACCCGGAAGATAGTTCGCATTGGCCGAACGCAGAAAGCCGAACCCATCCTGCAGAACTTCGACAACACCCTCACCGATGATTTCCACGTCCTGGCTGGCCAGAACCTTCAGGATGGCAAACATCAATTCCTGTTTGCGCATCGTGCTGGCATTTTCGACCTCGAGCGATTCAGCAAAAGCCAGGAGATCGGTCGGGGATTTGTTCTTAAGTTCTTGGAGCTTCATTTCAGCCATGAAGGGATTTACTCTGTGTTTTATCGGAGGGGAAAGGCAATGTTGGTCGTATTCAGAACCGCGAGAGGGATATTCGCGAGCGACAGAACTGATACATGCCACGAAGAAGAGATGGCGGGAAAATAGCGATTCACTTTGTGCCCCGCAAGGGGGGCGGACGAAAACAAGAAAATTTAACGTCGGCGCGAAATCCCGCCCGTTTCAAGCAAACGGCTTCACCACCACCAGAATGACGATCAGGATCATCAGCACCGTCGGCGCCTCGTTCATCAGGCGCCAGTAGCGGGCGGAATAGCGGTTCTCATCGCGCCCGAACGCCCGCACGGCGCGGCTGAAAAACATATGGACGCCCGTCAGCAGCACGACGAGGCCGATCTTGGCATGCAGCCAGCCGCCCTGGAAATCATAGACGGACCAGGCGAGATAGAGGCCGAAAATCCAGGTCAGCATCATGGCCGGCGTCATGATCACGCGCAGAAGCCGCCGTTCCATCACCTTGAAGGTCTCCGATTGCTGCGAGCCTGGCTCCGCATCGGTATGGTAGATGAAGAGCCGCGGCATATAGAAAAGACCCGCCATCCACGAGATCACCGCGATGATATGCAGCGCCTTGATCCAGAGATAGAGATTGTCCGGATGCCAGGCAAACAGCACGATCGCCAAAACAATGAAGGCCAGGATCATGAAATAGGCGCGCCGGCTGGCATAGGCGCCGGGACGAGGGTCCGTCTGCTTCTCCTGCGGTCGGTCGCTCATACCCTCAGCCTTTCCAGGCCCGCACGCGTTCGACAAGCGCCGAGACATGGGCGGGATTGGCCTGCGGCGTGATACCGTGGCCGAGATTGAAGATCAGCGGGCCGTTGCCCAGCTGCTGCAATATGTCATCGATCCCGTCTTCCAGAGCTCTGCCACCGGCAACCACGCGCATCGGATCGAGATTGCCCTGCACCGGTCCCTCCCGTTGCAGCTCCTTGGCAAAGGCCAGCGGCACGGACCAGTCGAGCCCGATCGCATCGGCGCCGGTCTTCTGCCGGTAGGTCTTCAGCTGATATCCAGCCCCCTTGGCAAAGGCGATGATCCTTGCCTGCGGCCTCCGTGCCTTGACCGATGCGATCATTCTCGCGACCGGCCTGGCAGCGAAAGCCTCGAACTCCTTTTCACCGAGCACGCCGGCCCAGGAATCAAAGATCTGCACGGCATCGGCGCCGGCATCGATCTGCGCCACCAGGTAATCGGCCGAGATATCCGCAAGCAGCGTCAGCAGATGCTCGAACGCCTTTGGATATTGATAGGCGAAGAGCCGGGCAGGGGCCTGGTCCGGCGTGCCGTGGCCGGCGATCATATAGGTCGCGACCGTCCATGGCGCTCCGCAGAAACCGAGAAGCGTCGTTTCATCAGGCAGTTCGCTGCGCAGCCGCCGCACCGTTTCCATGACGGGAGCGACATGCCCAAGTACGCCATCCGCTTTCAGCGCGAAAATGCCCGCCTCGTCGATCGGCTCCATTTCAGGACCATGCCCCTCGGTAAAGCGGACATTGCGTTTCAACGCATCGGGAATGACCAGAATATCGGAAAACAGGATTGCCGCGTCGAAACCGTAACGACGAATGGGTTGCAGCGTCACCTCGACGGCATGTTCCGGGCTGTAACAGAGATCGAGAAAGCTGCCGACCTTCGCTCTCGTCTCCCGATATTCCGGAAGATAGCGGCCTGCCTGACGCATTAGCCAGAGAGGGGGAGGGCTCAGCGTTTCTCCGCCAAGTACCCTCATGATCTTCCGGCGCTCGTCGCTCAATGACTTATCCCATCTAAAAACCAAAGATATTTAAAAGGTTTCTATTTCTTAGAGTCGGTGACTATCAAGGATTAAAATCCATCCACGACCGATCCAAAATGTCGCGCCTCGGCCTCGATTGCGGCAAAGAAATCAAATGGGCGCCGGGATATGTGGATAAGATCAGGCTTAGATCAATCTTTCCAGGTGCTTGCTGGAGATTTCATTTCGATCCGATCTGGGGAAAAACTGGGGAGCGTCCGGATCAAAATCAGCTTATCCACATTGCCCACAATCCCACTGAGGCGCTGCGGCCAAAATTCGAAATGTGGAAAAGTCGGCGGTTTTCCACTTGCCCCCGACCGGGCGCTTCCCGTACCTCTCTTCTCTCCCAAGATATCAACAGGTGATGGAAAGTAGCGTGGAAAACCGGACAAGCTTCTTTCATCTGCATCTGATTTCTGACTCAACGGGCGAGACTCTGATCTCCGCCGGTCGGGCCGCGTCAGTGCAATTCCATGCCAGTCAACCGATCGAGCACGTCTATCCGCTGATCAGGAATCGCAAGCAGCTGCTGCCGGTGCTGCAGGCGATCGATCATAGTCCTGGCATCGTCCTCTATACGATCGTCGATCGCGAGCTTGCCGATTTCATCGATGAGCGCTGCCGCGAGATGGGCGTACCCTGCGTCAACGTGCTTGAACCGGTGATGAACGTCTTCCAGACCTATCTGGGCACGGCGTCGCGCCGGCGCGTCGGCGCCCAGCATGTGATGAACGCCGACTATTTCGCGCGCATCGAAGCGCTGAACTTCACCATGGATCATGACGACGGTCAGATGCCGGACGATTATAATGACGCCGACGTCGTCATTATCGGCATCAGCCGGACTTCGAAGACGCCGACCAGCATCTATCTGGCGAACAGGGGCATCAAAACAGCCAATATCCCGATCGTTCATGGTGTTCCCCTGCCGGAAAGTCTGCTGCGGGCCACCAAGCCGTTGATCGTCGGACTGGTGGCGACCACCGATCGCATATCGCAGGTTCGCGAAAACCGTATCCTCGGCACCACGCCGGGCTTCGACCGCGGCGGCTACACCGATCGCGCCACCATCTCCGAGGAGCTGAAATATGCCCGCTCGCTGTGCACCAGGCATAATTGGCCGATCATCGATGTCACCCGGCGCTCGATCGAGGAGACGGCGGCAGCCATTGTTGCCCTGCGCCCGAAGCTGCGCTAGAGCAATTCCAGGAAAAGCGTGCAGCGATTTTCCGCCCGGAATTGCATAAAAACAAAACGTTAGAGCGTTTCCGCAATTCCATGAAACGCTCCAGGCGCTGCACAGCGTTATTTTTAAGGTTCTCCGATCATGACAATGCCGCTCATCCTTGCTTCCTCCAGCCCGTTCCGGCGGATGCTGATGGACAATGCCGGCCTGCAATTCAAAGCCGTTGCCGCCGATATCGACGAGCGCGCGGTCGAGGCGCCGCTGGAGCGGGATGGGGCCAAGCCGGATGCGGTGGCGCTGGTACTGGGCAAAGCCAAGGCCAAGGAGGTGAGCGACCGTTTTGCCGGCTCGCTGGTGATCGGTTCGGATCAGACCATGTCGCTTGGCGATCAGGTCTTTCACAAGCCGAAGACGATGGCCGAGGCCGAAGGCCATCTGCAAAGCCTGTCCGGCAAGACCCACCGTCTGAACAGCGCCGTCGCACTGGCGCTGAATGGCGATATCATCTGGGAGCATATTTCCCATGCCGAGCTGACCATGCGGGATCTGTCCGCCGGCTTCATCCATCGGCATCTGAACCGCGTCGGCGACAAGGCGATGTCGAGCGTCGGCGCCTATCAGCTCGAGGGGGAGGGCATCCAGCTTTTCTCGAAGATCGACGGCGACTATTTCACCATCCTTGGCCTGCCGATGCTGCCGCTGTTGCAGAAACTTCGTGAATTGGGGGCGATCGATGGGTGATTCACGTGAAACATCCGCGCCGAATGCCTTCGTCACCGGCTATCCCGTCAAGCATTCGCGTTCACCCTTGATCCATGGTCACTGGCTGCGCACGCTTCATCTTGCCGGCAGCTATCGTGCCGTCGAAGTGACGCCGGAGGATTTTCCGGCCTTCATCGCCGGATTGAAGGACGGCTCGTCCGATTTTGTCGGCGGCAACGTCACGATCCCGCACAAGGAGATGGCATTCAAGCTGGCGGATCGGCCGGATGACTTGTCCGAGGAACTTGGCGCCTCGAACACGCTCTGGCTCGAGGACGGGCTGCTGCATGCCACCAACACCGACGGCCGCGGCTTCACCGCCAATCTGGATGAGCGTCAGGCAGGCTGGGACAGCACCGACCGCGCCGTGATCCTCGGTGCCGGCGGGGCGAGCCGGGCCGTGATCCAGGCGGTGCGCGACCGCGGCATCCGGGAGATCCATGTCATCAACCGCACCGTAGCGCGGGCGCGGGAACTGGCCGACCGTTTCGGTCCGCGGGTGCATGCCCATCCGATGCCGGCGCTGGCCGAGGTGATGCAGGGTGCCGGTCTTTTCGTCAACACGACCTCGCTCGGCATGGACGGCGAAGAGGCGCCCCTGATCGATTTCTCACCGCTGGCTGGAAACGCCGTTGTCACCGATATCGTCTATGTTCCGTTGAAGACGCCGCTCTTGGCGCAGGCCGAACAGCAGGGCTTCGCCATTGTCGATGGTCTCGGCATGCTGCTGCACCAGGCCGCGCCTGGCTTCGAAAAATGGTTCGGCAAGCGTCCGAAGGTCGATGAGATGCTAAGAGCATTGATCATCGCGGATATGGATGGACATTGATGATCCGCGTCGGTCTCACGGGTTCGATCGGGATGGGGAAGTCGACCTCGGGGAAGCTCTTCGCCGAAGCTGGCATTGCGGTCAACGACGCCGACGCCGTGGTGCATGACCTTTATACCGGCGAGGCCGTGCCTCTGGTCGAGGCGGCCTTTCCGGGAACGACCGAAAATGGTGCCGTCAACCGGCAGGAACTCGGCCGCAGGCTTGCCGCCGATCCCTCCGGTTTCAAACGGCTGGAAGCGATCGTGCATCCGCTGGTGCGTGAGCGCGAGCGCAAGTTCCTTCAAGAGCAACAGGCAGCCGGCGCCGATATCGTCGTGCTCGACATTCCCCTGCTGTTCGAGACGGGTGCGGACAAGAGGGTCGACAAGATCGTCGTCGTCAGCTGCGATCCACAGATTCAAAGGGAGAGGGTGCTTGCCCGGCCGGGCATGACGGAGGAAAAATTCAATGTGATTCTCTCGCGCCAGACGCCGGATGCCGAGAAGCGGGCCAGGGCCGATTATGTCATCGACACCAGCCACAGTATCGACACCACGCGGGAGCAGGTGAGAACCATCATAGCCGATCTGCGGCGGCAGCCGGCCGGAGACCAACCCACAGGCGGGGAGCCCTGACATGCGCGAAATCATCTTCGATACGGAAACCACCGGTCTCGACAACAGGGCGGATCGTATCATCGAAATCGGCGGCATCGAGCTTTTCAACCATTTCCCGACCGGCAAGACACTGCATCTCTATATAAATCCCGGCGACCGCAAGGTTCACCCGGATGCGCTGGCCGTGCACGGCATCACCGACGAATCGCTGAAGGACAAGCCGCCCTTCGCCGACGTCGCCGACCAGATCCTCGCCTTTTTCGAGGGCGCCAAGTGGATCGCCCACAACGCCACCTTCGACATGGGTTTCGTCAATGCCGAATTCGCCCGCCTTGGCCGTCCGCCGATCCTGCCGGATATGGTGATCGATACGCTGGCCATGGCGCGGCGCAAGCATCCCATGGGGCCGAATTCGCTGGATGCGCTCTGCCGTCGCTACGGCATCGACAACTCGCATCGCACCAAGCACGGCGCGCTTCTCGACTCCGAACTGCTGGCCGAAGTCTATATCGAGATGATCGGCGGTCGGCAGACGGCGCTTGGCCTCGGCAGCAGCAACGGGTCTTCCGCGCGCTCCCGCCGCAATGACGAGGTGGAGGATGTCGTCGTGGAGATCATGACGCGGCCGTCTCCCCTGCCGAGCCGGATGAGCGAGGACGAAGAGGCGGCGCATGCGGCGCTGATCGCCAAGCTCGGGGAAAAGGGCATCTGGTCGAAATACCGCGCCTAGATATTCCGACCGGCAGAGGCACGGCTAGGTTCTGCTTCCGAGCGCAAGCCGGCAGGCAAGACCCGTGAACACCGCGGCGAGAAGATATTGCGGCAGCTTCGGGAAGCGGACGAAGCCGGAAAGGCGGACGCGGATATGGCTGCCGATCAGGATGACCGAGCCATTCACAACGAAACCGATTCCATTCAATATCGTGGCGAGCAGGAACATCTGCCCGACCATCGACCCGCCTTCCGGGCTGACGAATTGCGGGAAGAGCGCAAGGACGAACAGCACCATTTTCGGGTTCAGAAGGTTGGTCGCCAGGCCTTCCGTGACAATTCGGCTGTTCGAAAGCGGCTTCGGGGCGGATATCGGAGAAACGTTTGCTCCTTCGGAGCGGATCGTCTTGTACGCCAGGTAAAGAAGGTAGGCGCAGCCGGCCCAGCGGACGATCTCATAGGCGATCGGCACGGTCGCGAAGAGCTGCGAGAGGCCGAGCGCCGCGGCCAGGGCATGACAATAGGTGCCAAGCGCGATGCCCGCATAGGTCAGAAACCCCGCTGCTCGCCCCTGGCTGACGCTACGCGATGCGATGAGCAGCATATCGGGGCCGGGCGTAGCGGTGAGGACCACGGCGGCGGCGGCAAAAACTGTGAGTGTGGAAAGATCCGGCATGATTGTCCCCTTCGGATTGAGCCGGAATTCCCGTCTAGCAAATTTCACCATAATGGCAAGCAGTGCACGGTATGGTCCCTAAACGAAAAATGCCCGGACGATGATCCGGGCATTTTCGTCTGCATCGGTGAAAGATGCGAAAAGCTTAGTTCGGAACCGAAGACACCTGCGCGCGGGTCTGTTCTTCGGCCATGCGCTGCGTGAACATCTGCGCGAAATCGATCGGGTCGATCATCAGCGGCGGGAAGCCGCCGTTGCGGGTGATGTCGGCGATGATCTGGCGGGCGAAGGGGAACAGCAGGCGCGGGCACTCGATGAAGAGCAGCGGCAGCATATGTTCCTGCGGGAAGCCGGTGACGCGGAAGACGCCGCCATAGACCAGCTCGGTGTGGAAGAGAACCCGATCGCCGTCCTTGGCTTCGGCGCTCAGCGTCAGCACGACGTCGAAATCCGAATCCGACAGCGGATTGGCATTGACGTTGACATTGATATTGATGTCGGGAGCGTTTTCCCGGGCCTGCAGCGAGCGCGGAGCGCCCGGATTTTCGAAGGAGAGATCCTTGGTGTATTGAGCAAGGATGGTAAGGCTCGGGCTGGCTGCGCCGTTGCCGCTGTTCTCGTTGGCCATGGGGTTTCCTCTGACGTCTATGGGTGTCGCCATCTAGCATTTCGCATAAGGGCTTACAACCCTTGAGGCCTGGGCTGATTCCGGCCTTTCTTGCTAGTCTTCAAGCCGTTTCCGGTCGGACCAGGGAGAGTTGCGATCGGGCTCGCGGTGGAAATCCGTCTCGTCGAGATCGACCACCTGTCCACCACCCGGCTGGCGGGGCTGCGGGCCTGGAGCGCCGCCCGGACCGGATGTGTATCCGGGACCGCGCCGGAAGGCGCGCGACGAGCCGAGCACCACGATGCGCTTGCGCAGAACCGTCCAGGCCAGTTCGCGCACGGCGGGGATGAAGAGCAGCAGGCCGATTATATCGGAAATGAAGCCGGGCAGCATCAGCAAAAAGGCGGCCACCACGATCATGGCGCCATGCACCATCTCCCGGCCGGGATCGCCGCCATTGCGGCTTTCGGTCGAAATGCGCTGCAGGATGCCGATACCCTGGATTCTCAGGAGCGCGGCCCCGAGCAGCGCGCTCAGGATGACCAGCGCCAAAGTCGCCCACAGGCCCACCACCTTCCCGACGATGATGAAGCCGGCGATTTCGGCGAGCGGCATCAGGAAGACGAAGACGGGAAGAAGGGATAGGCGCATGATAGGGTGTCCTGAAAAGCGGGCTTATACGCTAAGCGTTAGTTCATCGCGTATAATAAAGATACCGGTCCGCTATTTGAATGATAGATGGATGCGGACTATATGGGGACTGAAACTTTTAATTTTAATGGTGGTTCCGACACGAGATGGGTGCAAACGACTTTGTGACGATCTTTTTCCTGGTGGCGGCGGTGCTGATCTTCTTTCAGTTGCGCAGCGTCCTTGGCCGCCGCACGGGAAATGAGAAGCCGCCGCGCGATCTCTACGGCTCCTCCGATCCCGCTGCCGGTCCGAACGCGCCGGATGCCGGCAAGGTGGTGACCCTGCCGCGCCGGGACGCGGCCGACGAGGAAGACCGTTTCGCCGCCATCGACGCTTTCACCCCGGCCGGCACGCCGCTCAACGATTCGCTGCGCGAACTGAACAAGGCCGATCCGAGCTTCAACCCGAAGGAATTCGTCAACGGCGCCCGCATGGCCTACGAGATGATCGTCATGGCCTTCGCCGATGGCGACCGCAAGGCGCTGAAGGGCCTGTTGTCGCGCGAGGTCTACGAGGGCTTCGATGCCGCCATCGCCGAGCGCGAAGCCAGGGGCGAAAAGGTGAAGTCCACCTTTGTCGGCATCGACAAGGCGGATATCGTCAGCGCCGAGATGAAGGAGGCGGAAGCCTTCGTGACCTTGCGCATCGTCAGCCAGATGATTTCGGCGACCTATGACAAGGCCGGCACGCTGATCGACGGCGATGCCGAGGCAGTGGCGGAGATCAGCGATGTCTGGACCTTCGCCCGCGACAGCCGTTCGCGCGACCCCAACTGGAAACTCGTGGCGACCGAATCCGAACAATGACGAGCGCATCGAAGGATTTCAGGCTGGAGCCGGCAACCTTCGCCGATCTGAAGGGCTGGAGGGATGACGATCCCTCCAGCCTTTTTCGCGCCATGAGGGACTGTCGCGCCCATATCCGCGATGTAAAACCCTATCGCACCGGCGTCGCCGGCCTGACCGCCGATGATCTTCTGACCCTGCTCGATGCCGCCGAGGGCTATGAGCCCCGCGACGCGGCCGAGGCGCGGGCCTTCTTCGAAGAGCGCTGCCGGCCCTTCTTCATCCGCCGCGGCGATGGCGGCAGCGGTTTCGTCACCGCCTTTTTCGAGCCGGAGATCGCCGTTTCCGCGACGCCCGATGAAACCTATCGCTATCCTTTCTATCGCCGGCCGGACGATCTGGTCGATCTGGACGACGGCAACAGGCCGTCGGAGCTCGACCCGTCCTATATGTTCGGCAGGCTGAAGGATGGAGCGATCTGTGCCTATCCCGATCGTGGCGAGATCGATCGTGGCTATCTGGACGGCAAGGGTCTGGAGATCGCCTGGGCGAAGTCCAGGGTCGACGTCTTCTTCGTGCATGTTCAGGGTGCCGCGCGGCTACGCTATGCCGATGGGCGCATGGGCCGCATCACCTATGCCGCCAAGGCCGGTCATCCCTTCTCGGCCGTCGGTCGCTTGCTCATCGAACGCGGCATGCTCGACCGGGCGACGATCTCGATGCAGACGATCCGTGATTGGCTCTACGCCCATCCGCAGGAGGCCGACGAGGTCCTCTGGCACAATCGCTCCTACATCTTCTTCCGCGAGGCCGATGTGAGCGATCCCGCGCAGGGGCCCATCGCCGCCGCCAAGGTGCCGCTGGTCGCCGGCCGGTCGCTCGCGGTCGACCGGCTGATCCACACCTTCGGCTTTCCCTTCTTCATTCGCTCGGAAGGCTTGACCCATCTCGATGCCGGCCAGCCCTTCGGGCGCCTGATGCTGGCGCTCGATACCGGCTCGGCGATCGTCGGCCCGGCGCGCGGCGATATCTTCACCGGTTCCGGCTACGATGCCGGCGAGCTGGCCGGAACCGTGCGCCACGACGCCGATTTTTATATACTGGTTCCGAAGGCGGCGGCTGAGAGGTTTGGCTGATGGCCCCGGAACGATCCTCCAAGGAGCGAAAGCTCAGCGCCGACGAGCGTATCCTCTGGGGCAAGGTGGCGAAAAGCACGCGGCCCATGCCAGGACGGCTCGCCGATATCGAGGCTTTCGAGGAGATATTGGAAGCACAGGCGCAAGAGGCCGCGCGCGCCGAAACCTCGAAGATCAAGCCTCTACCCGCCGATCAGCAGACGCAGTCACCACCGGCGAAACAGCCCTCGGGCCAACATCAGCCGCTGGAACGGCCGGTCAAGCGCAAGATCGCCAAGGGCCGGCTGGCGCTGGAGGCGCGCATCGATCTTCATGGCCTGATCCAGAGCGAGGCGCATGTCATGCTCCTGGATTTCCTGCTGCGCGCGCATGAACGCGGCCTGCGCCATGTGCTCGTCATCACCGGCAAGGGCAGCTCCATGGGCAGCGAAGGCGCGCTGAAACGCGCCGTGCCCATGTGGTTCTCCAAGCCGGAATTCCGCTTCCTGATCTCGTCCTACGAGACGGCGGCGCAGCATCATGGCGGCGAGGGCGCCCTCTATATCCGCCTGTCGCGCCTGAAGGGGGACCGGCCATGACGCCCTTCGGCGAAGCGGTCCGCAAGCTCAGGGCGCGCAAGGGCGTCTCGCAGAAGGAAATGGCTGAGGCGCTGAATGTGACTCCGGCTTATTTATCCGCCTTAGAACATGGAAAACGCGGCACGCCGACCTTCGACCTGTTGCAACGCATCGCCGGATATTTCAACATCATCTGGGACGAGGCCGAGGAATTGTTCCTTCTGGCACGCTTTTCCGACCCGCGGGTCGTCGTCGATACCTCGGGTCTGGCGCCGGAATATACGGCCTTCGTCAACCGCTTGGCGGACCGGATTCGCACGCTTGAGCCCGCCACCATCAAGGAACTCTCCCAGCTTCTGGAAAATGCCGGCAAAAGGGGCTGAAAACCGCCGTAATCCCCTGTTTTATACCTGATATCCGGGCCTTCCGTTTGGAAGTCGAGGGGGAAACATCCTATATTCAGGAAAAGAAAAACCGCTGATTCGGTAGGGATTCGCGGGATTCTCTAAAACACTGGAAAGACTTCAATACATGACCGACATCTCCGTAACCGAAAACGGCGGCAATGCCGAGTATGGCGCAGACAGCATCAAGGTTCTCAAGGGCCTCGATGCCGTGCGCAAGCGCCCCGGCATGTATATCGGCGACACGGATGATGGCTCCGGTCTGCATCACATGGTCTACGAAGTCGTCGACAACGCCATCGACGAGGCTCTGGCCGGTCATGCCGATATCGTCACCGTGACGCTCAATCCCGACGGTTCGGTGACGGTCACCGACAACGGCCGCGGCATTCCGACGGACATCCATAGCGGCGAAGGCGTCTCGGCGGCCGAGGTCATCATGACCCAGCTTCACGCCGGCGGTAAGTTCGACCAGAACTCCTACAAGGTTTCCGGCGGCCTGCACGGCGTCGGCGTTTCCGTCGTCAACGCGCTTTCCGTCTGGCTGCGGCTGAAAATCCGCCGCCAGGGCAAGATCCACGAAATGAGCTTCACCCATGGCGTCGCCGATGCGCCGCTGAAGGAAACGGGCGATGCGGGCGAGGCCACCGGCACGGAAGTCAGCTTCATGCCGAGCTCGGAAACCTTCACCATGACCGAGTTCGACTATGGAACGCTGGAGCATCGCCTGCGCGAGCTCGCCTTCCTGAATTCCGGCGTCCGCATTCTGCTCACCGACAAGCGTCATTCCGACATCAAGCAGGAAGAGATGCTGTATGATGGCGGCCTCGAGGCTTTCGTCTCCTATCTCGACCGCGCCAAGAAGCCGCTGGTCGAAAAGCCGGTCGCCATTCGTGGTGAGAAAGACGGCATCACCGTCGAAGTGGCGATGTGGTGGAACGACAGCTACCACGAGAACGTGCTCTGCTTCACCAACAACATTCCGCAGCGCGACGGCGGCACGCACATGGCCGGTTTCCGCGCCGCGCTGACCCGCCAGATCACCTCCTATGGCGAAACCTCGGGCATCACCAAGAAGGAAAAGGTGACGCTCACCGGTGACGATTGCCGCGAAGGCCTGACGGCGGTGCTGTCGGTGAAAGTGCCGGACCCGAAATTCTCCTCGCAGACCAAGGACAAGCTGGTTTCCTCGGAAGTCCGCCCGGTGGTCGAAAGCCTCGTCAACGAAGCCCTCAGCACCTGGCTCGAAGAGCATCCGTCTGAAGCCAAGGTGCTGGTCGGCAAGGTGGTCGAAGCCGCCGCCGCCCGCGAAGCCGCCCGCAAGGCGCGTGAACTGACCCGGCGCAAGGGCGCCCTCGATATCGCCTCGCTGCCCGGCAAGCTTGCCGATTGCTCCGAACGCGATCCGGCCAAGTCGGAAGTCTTCCTGGTCGAGGGCGATTCGGCCGGTGGCTCGGCCAAGCAGGGCCGTTCGCGTGAAAACCAGGCGATCCTGCCGCTGCGCGGCAAGATCCTCAATGTCGAGCGCGCCCGTTTCGACAAGATGCTGTCGAGCCAGGAAATCGGCACGCTGATCACCGCGCTCGGCACCGGCATCGGCAAGGACGAGTTCAACGCCGACAAGCTGCGCTACCACAAGATCATCATCATGACGGATGCTGACGTCGATGGCGCCCACATTCGCACGCTGCTGCTCACCTTCTTCTTCCGCCAGATGCCCGATCTCATCGAGCGCGGCCATCTCTACATCGCCCAGCCGCCACTCTATAAGGTGACGCGCGGCAAGTCGGTGCAATATGTGAAGGATGAGAAGGCCTTTGAGGAATATCTCATCGGTCAGGGTCTGGACGATACCAGCCTGCGGCTCGGCAATGGCGAAGTCCGGGCCGGCGAGGATCTGCGCGAACTCATCGCCGACGCCCTGCGCCTGCGCACGCTGCTCGATGGTCTGCATTCGCGCTACAACCGGGCCGTCGTCGAGCAGGCGGCGATTGCCGGCGCCCTCAATGCCGAACTCGTCAGCGACCCCGCGCGCGCCGAAGGCCTGGTGAATGACGTGGCCAAGCGGCTCGATGTCATCGCCGAGGAAACCGAACGCGGGTGGACCGGCGCCGTTACCGGCGAGGGCGGCCTGCGTTTCGAGCGCATGGTACGCGGCGTCAAGGAAGTCGTCGTCCTCGACATGGCACTGATCGGCTCGCAGGATGCGCGTCTCATCGATCAGGTCGGTTCGCGCCTCAAGGAAGTCTATGATCTGCCCCCGACGCTCGTGCGTCGTGATGGCGAGACCGAGATTTCCGGCCCGCGCATGCTGCTGGAAACCGTCTTTGCCGCTGGCCGCAAGGGTCTCACCATGCAGCGCTACAAGGGTCTCGGCGAAATGAATGCCGAGCAGCTCTGGGAAACCACGCTCGATCCGAACGTCCGTTCGCTGCTGCAGGTCAAGGTCGCCGACGCGACCGATGCCGACGGCCTGTTTGCCCGGCTCATGGGTGACGAGGTCGAGCCCCGGCGCGAGTTCATCCAGGAAAACGCGCTGAGCGTCGCCAATCTCGATATCTAATTCATCGAATGGCAGGTAAGCGATACTGGGCGCTATAATGTAGCCAGCTTACCGGTGCAATAAAGAGTGGTTTAGTACGCGATACAATAAAGGCGGGCACACACCCAAGTAGTACCTGTCATGGGTTTCAGCGAAGAAATACAGCTTGTCGCAAGAATAGGTGACGCTGAGGATGTCGGTGAGGCGTTTGAGCTTTACCGGCGTTTTTTTCCATTGATTGGAAATTACAAGTTTATTCTGGCCGCCGACAAGGGAGCAAGGCCGGGATACGCCGTAAATCGCAACTTTTCCGCCGGCGCGGTTGTCCGTAGCCTTTTCAAGACCGACCATGTGCTGGTTTTGGACGTCGATACTCTGCACGACATGGAAGCGACGGGCCAGTCAACTTATCCCATCGACTATTCAATCTCATTGGATACTCAGGCGTTGAGCTATCTCGAGCCATACATGGCCGGGAGGTCCGTGCCGAAGGATTTCAAGGAAGTTTTTGAATTTATTGCCTGTGACGATGTGTATGTCGACCCAACGCCATACCTCATGGAAAATCTTCGCAATCTTGATGACCCAGCTGCCGCCGACAAGATATTCGGCAAGCTGAAAGCTTATGAGATCCTTCGTACTTTAGATACGAATTTGCTCAGTTCGAAAGATATCGTGCGCTCTAAACTGTCGGAACAGGAATTGTTGAAGCGCACCCAAGAGCATGTTTCCAGGATGTATATGGATCGTGGTCGTCACGACATCATGAATGCTTTGAATTTTCGTCACCAGTTTCAATATTCCTGCCTCCTAAAGATGGTGTCGATCCAGTTAAGCCCGTCGAAAACAAGTATTAATGAAAAAATTGCGGCTTTCTTGGAGTTTAGCCATTCTCAACTCGCAACCATGGCAGCACGAGAGATTGCGTTGGCTCGTGCCTATTTTGAGCGCGGGCAAAACCTGACTTTCTTTGGAAAAATCCAGAGGAATCGGTCTGATATATTGGGACAATTGGATAATATGGCGTGGGACCTGCTGCATATCAGGCAGTTGGAGAAAATGTTGACCTTGGCGTCTCCAACGGGCCGCCGTTACTTCTTTTCGGCGCTACTAACCTTCGACAAGCGTTTTATCGAAGTGATAGACCTATATCCGCTCAAGTCATGCGCATTCAAAACCGACGGTAAGGAAATAATACCATTCTACGATGGAGACTGGCTCGGACTGATCTCGTCGAAACCGGATAACAGTCATACTGAGATGGTGGAAAAGTACTTCTCCGGCAATGCTATCGCCTCAAGGGATGCGCGGCGCGACGATGCTAAGAGGCAACTCGCTGATGTCGTTCGTCAATTGGAGGACGACGTGCGAAGAACTCTTGGAACCGATAAGTAAATCGTACCGATGATAGCTCACTGCGTTCCCGGTAATCCGGGCCCCGGATCAGCTGAATGGCCCGCCCGCAAAAATGGGGCGGGCACTGCTGATCTCTGGATTGATCACTTCGCAACAAAGATACCGTTGAAGGCCAGTTCGGACAGCGGCTTGCGCTGGCTCGGCACTTCGCGTTCGCGCAGCTTCTCCGGAAGCTGGTTCTTGTCGCCGATCTTGCCGATGGCGACGGCCGCTTCGACGCGGAAGCCTTCGGGGATGCCGAGAACCTCATAGGCCTTGTCGACGTGGAAACCGGTCATGCCATGCGCTTCGTAGCCGGCTAGGTGTGCCTGAATTGCCAGGAAGCCCCAGGCGGTGCCGGCGTCGAAGGAATGGCTGTAGCTCGGCTTCTGCTCGGCCGAGCCAAGCTCGCCGCTATGGGTGCGCGAGATGACGAAGAGCAAGGCGGAGGCGGATTTGACCCAGCCCTGGTTGAAGTCGATCAGGACGCTCAGGAACTTGTCCCAGTGTTCCGAGCCGCGCAGCGTATAGAGGAAACGCCAGGGCTGCAGGTTGGAGGCGGACGGCGCCCAGTGGGCGGCCTCCAATATGGTCAGCAGGTCGGCTTCCGGCATGGTCTCGTTGGAGAAGGCGCGGGGCGACCAGCGGTCGAGAAACAGCTTGTCGATCGGATATTGCGATTCGCGATGATTGCTTGATGTCATTTGGATCTTTCCGTCTGAGAGAGCAAGTCGCGGGACGGTGGGGGCGAACCGGCGGCTGGCTTTAAAAATGCGGGACGACCCTATACCCGGCGCGCATCCGCCGTCCAGACCACGTCGAGCTCCTCGCGGAAGGCGAAACGCTTCAGGTGATCGGCGACCACAGTCTGCATGCGCTCGAGATCTTCGGCCTTGCCGACATGCAGGGTCATCAGGAGGCTGGAGGCATCCGCCGCCAGTTCGAGCGACGTTTCCGGATTGAACGGCACCTTGCCGGCGCCCTCGTTGAATTCCACGGTGAATTTATGGCTCCAATGCTTGCAAAGCTGCTGGAGGTAACGGCTGGCATGTTCGGTTTTGACGGAAGAAACGGATGTCGTGGACATGCTGTGCTCCTAAAGTGGATATTGAAAGACAAGTTTCCTTACATAATCCGATGTGGCGCTGTCAGGTAGACAGTCTGTTTCAAGATTGCGTTATTTCGTTGAAACCCGATTTCGCTATGCTGCCGCCGCAAGACATGCGCAATCGGAGACAGGCTCGTGCTGGTAAACGGAAAATGGACGGAGGACTGGCAGCCGGTCCAGGCCAAGGACGAGAAGGGTGGTTTTGTCCGCCAGACGTCGAGCTTCCGCAACTGGGTGACCCCGGATGGCCGGGCCGGACCGACGGGCGAGGGTGGTTTTACCGCCGAGGCCGGGCGCTATCATCTCTATGTCGCGCTGATCTGTCCCTGGGCCTCGCGCACCCTGATCGGCCGCAAGCTGAAAGGGCTGGAGGAGGTCATTTCCGTTTCCGTGGTCGAGCCGGCGCTGAGCAAGCAGGGTTGGCGTTTCGGCGACTATCCCGGCGCGACCGACGATCCGGTCAACGGCGCCACCTACATGCATGAGATCTACACCAGGGCCGATCCGCTGTTTACCGGTCGCGCGACGGTGCCGGTGCTCTGGGACAAGCGGAAGGGCACGATCGTCAACAACGAATCCGCCGATATCCTGCGCATGCTGAACGACGGTTTCGGCAATCTCGCCCGTCAGGATATCGATCTTTATCCGCAAGGCCGCCGCGAGGACATCGATGCCTTCAATGCCCGCATCTATCCCGTCCTCAACAACGGCGTCTATCGCGCCGGCTTCGCGACGACGCAGCTTGCCTATGAGGAAGCTTTCCGCGACGTGTTCGAATGTCTCGATCGGGTCGAAGGCGAGCTGGAGGGCAGGGATTTCCTCTTCGCCGATCATCCCACCGAAAGCGATATCCGGCTTTTCGTGACCCTCGTCCGTTTCGATGTCGCCTATCATGGCCTGTTCAAATGCAATCTGCGCCGCCTGTCGGACTATGCCAACCTGCAAGCCTTCTGCCGGCGGATGCTCGACTGGCCGGGCATTGCCGAGACCGTCAGTTTTGACCATATCAAGCGCGGCTATTATTCCGTGACCGCGCTGAACCCCACCGGGATCGTGCCCCTGGGGCCGGCACTGGACGAGATTTTCTGACACTCGACCATCGCACAAAACCGGTCTAAGGTCCGCCTCGTCTCGAGGCGATGGGGAGGCCGTCATGGACCGGGAGGAGTTTCGGCGCTGCTCGGAAATGGCTGCCGACTGGGGCGCGAACGGCGCTCAGCGAGATCGCGGCGCATATCGCCGATCCCCCACCCGAATCTGGCGAAGCGATGAAGGATATCCTCCGAGATTTCGAGGATATTCTCGTCTGCGGCCCGACCCGTTGATGGCATCCGCGTTTCGTCGCCTATGTCTCCGCCAAGGCCGCTTCCGTCCCGGTGACTGCCAAAATCGCCAGATCTTTGCCCTCCGGCCGGGAAAAGCTGTTATTCCCGAGCGGCGAAGCTAGGCATGCTATGGTTCGAAATCGATGGGTGACACTGGTGAATAATTCGTTCATATCTGGTGCAAATGGCATGGCTTGAGCCGTGCCGATCGATATAGTCTTTGAAGATGCAGGGAAGGAAGACCCATGAAATTGTTGCGTGTTGGCGAAGCCGGCAAGGAAAAGCCGGCGCTTCTGGATAGCGACGGCAAGATCCGCGATCTCTCCGCGCATGTCGCCGATATCGGTGGCGAGGCGATTTCGCCCGCCGGACTCGCGAAAATCGCCGCGCTCGATCCGAAGAGCCTGCCGGAATTGACTGAGAGCCGCATCGGCGCCTGCGTTGCCGGCACCGGCAAGTTCATCTGCATCGGCCTGAATTTCTCCGACCACGCCGCCGAGACCGGCGCGACGGTGCCGCCGGAGCCGATCATCTTCATGAAGGCGACGTCGGCGATCGTCGGTCCGAACGACAATGTGTTCATCCCGCGCGGTTCGGAAAAGACCGACTGGGAAGTCGAGCTCGGTGTCGTCATCGGCAAGACGGCCAAATATGTCAGCGAAGCCGACGCGCTGGATTACGTCGCCGGCTATTGCGTTTCGCATGACGTTTCCGAGCGCGCCTTCCAGACGGAGCGTTCCGGACAGTGGACCAAGGGCAAGTCCTGCGACACCTTCGGGCCGATCGGCCCCTGGCTCGTGACCAAGGACGAAGTCGCCGATCCGCAGAATCTCGGCATGTGGCTGAAGGTGAACGGCAAAACGATGCAGGATGGTTCGACCAAGACCATGGTCTATGGCGTCGCCTATCTCGTTTCCTATCTCAGCCAGTTCATGTCGCTGCATCCGGGTGACGTCATCTCCACCGGCACGCCTCCGGGCGTCGGCATGGGCATGAAGCCGCCGCAGTTCCTCAAGGCCGGCGATGTCGTCGAACTCGGCATGGAAGGCCTCGGCACGCAGCGCCAGACCTTCCTCGCCGATGCCTGATAGGCGGTACGTTAAGGTTTTGGGACCATTCTGCATGCCGGGGGCATATTCCCCGGCATTTTTACGGCTTGGTGCGGCGCAAAATTGATGTTGCTGCGCAACAAAAGATGCTATTGGAGTGAAGACCACATTTGGGGAGCGGTCTTTGTATGATGGTGCGGCGTGTCCAGAAACACGCTGCGGAGGATGCAATAACGCTTAGAGGCGCAGCTGAGCTTTCTGGAAATCGCTGATTTTCGAGGCTTTGCACCGGCTTCTCGAGAGGAGACGCTTTCCAATGTTTTATCAGCTCTACGAACTCAATCATGCCGCCCTCGCGCCCTTTCGCGCCGCCGCCGACATGATGCGTCTGGCCTATGCCAATCCACTCAATCCGCTCTCGCATACGGTGTTTGGCCGCACCCTGTCGGCAAGCCTCGAGGTTTTCGAGCGCACCACGCGTCGCTATGGCAAGCCGGAATTCGGGCTGCATGAAACCTTGATCGACGGCAAGCCGGTCTCGGTCCACGAAAAGATCGTCTGGAGGAAGCCCTTCTGCAATCTCATCCGTTTCGAGCGCAGCCTGCCCGCCGGCCATGGCGCCGATCCGCGCATCCTGATCGTCGCGCCGATGTCGGGCCATTATGCGACGCTGCTGCGCGGCACGGTCGAGGCGCTGCTGCCGGGCGCCGACGTCTATATCACCGACTGGATCGACGCCCGCATGGTGCCGATGACCGAAGGCACCTTCGATCTGGAAGACTATATCGATTACGTCATCGAGATGCTGCACCATCTCGGCCCGGATACCCATGTCGTCGCCGTCTGCCAGCCCTCGGTGCCGGTGCTTGCCGCTGCCGCGGTGATGGAAGCGGCGGGCGACCGGCTGTCGCCGTCCTCCATGACGCTGATGGGCGGGCCGATCGATACGCGCATCAATCCGACCGCCGTCAACCAGCTCGCCAAGGACAAGCCGCTGGAATGGTTCGCCGACAATGTCGTCATGAACGTGCCCTGGCCGCAGCCGGGCTTCATGCGGCCCGTCTATCCCGGCTTCCTGCAGCTTTCCGGCTTCATGTCGATGAACCTCGACCGCCACATGATCGCGCACAAGGATTTCTTCGTGCACCTGGTCAAGAATGACGGCGAGCCGGCGGAGAAGCATCGCGACTTCTACGACGAATATCTGGCGGTCATGGATCTGACGGCGGAATTCTATCTGCAGACGGTCGATCAGGTGTTCATCAAGCATTCGCTGCCCAAGGGCGAACTGATGCATCGCGGCCAGCGTGTCGATCCCACAGCCATCCGCAATGTCGCGCTTTTGACCGTCGAGGGCGAGAACGACGATATTTCCGGCGTCGGCCAGACGCAGGCGGCGCAGACCATCTGCACCAATATTCCCGACGACATGCGCATGCATTACCTGCAGCCCGACGTCGGCCATTACGGCGTCTTCAACGGTTCGCGCTTCCGCCGCGAGATCGCGCCGCGCATCATCGCCTTCACTCGCGAACATGCCCGCACCGGCAAGCCGGCCGTCAAGCGGGTGATCAAGGGCGGCAAATCCGCCTGAGATTGCAAAAAATTAGCTTTTGTTGAATTATCGGGCCGGATTCAAGCACTTGCCCGATTTCCCCGGCAAAAGCCATTGAAGGCTCACCAAGAGGTTACCATCTCGATTCCAGCGGTTCGGCATGCGGCCGGACCGGCTTTTTACTGCGAGGATACCTCACGATGAACCAGTCAGCATTGCTTCGCCCGGATTGGACTCCGGCTACCATTGCTCTGATGGTGCTTGGCTTCGTGGTCTTCTGGCCCCTAGGTCTCGCCATGCTTGCCTATATTCTCTTCGGCGAACGCCTGAGGGACTTCAAACGGGATGTGAACCAGAAGGCGGACGGCATGTTCAACGGTTTCTCCGGCTGCGGCCGCCATCGGGGTCGCCACCGCGCCCATTTCTCCACCGGCAACGTCGCCTTCGACGACTGGCGTCAGGCCGAGCTTGAGCGTCTCGAAGAGGAGCGCCGCAAGCTCGATGAAATGCGCGCCGAGTTCGACACCTATGTCCGCGAGCTGCGCCGCGCCAAGGATCAGGAAGAGTTCGACCGCTTCATGCGCGACCGCAACAGCGTCAAGCGCAATGACGACAAGGGGCCGGCTCCGGAGTTCCAGGCGCCGTAACCAGCGGTCGGCTTTGCTAGAGGACCGGCATCCGCGATGCCGGTTTTTCTTTGCCAGAAACCCGAACGAATCATATAAAACTGCCCTTCATGTTCCCGCTTCTGTCCAGATCCCGTCGATCCGCTTCCAAGCCGTCCGTGCCGGAAACGCGCACGCTGGACGTGGCCGGCCGGCTGATGCCGCTGACGATCCGCCAGAACGAGCGGGCGACGCGGATCACGCTCCGCATCGAGCCTGGCGGCCGGGCATTGAAGATGACCATTCCGCGTGGCCTGGCGGCGCGCGAGGTCAATGCCTTCCTCGACCGGCATCAGGGCTGGCTGCTGACGAAGCTCGCGAAATTCTCGGCCGAGACCAGCCTGCGCAGCGGCGGCGAGATCCTGCTGCGCGGCGTCCGCCACCGGATCGAGCACACCGGAACCCTGCGCGGCTTGACCGAGGCTGTCGTCGTCGACGGCAAGCCCGTGCTGCGGGTCAGTGGCCTTCCCGAACATGCCGGCCGGCGCATCGCCACTTTCTTGAAAAAAGAGGCGCGTGCCGATCTGGAAAGACTGGTGGCGCTGCATGCAAGGGCGATCCGGGCGAGCGTGTCGTCGATCAGCATGAAGGACACCCGCAGCCGCTGGGGCTCCTGCTCCTCCGAGGGAAATCTGAGCTTCTCCTGGCGCATCGTCATGGCGCCGCCGCTGGTGATCGACTATCTCGCCGCCCACGAGGTCGCGCATTTGCGGGAAATGAACCACGGTCCGCGCTTCTGGGCGCTCTGCGGCAAGCTCTGCCCGGATATGGACGAAGCCAAGGCTTGGCTGAAGCGCCATGGCAGCCAGCTGCACGCGATCGATTTTGATTGACCGTATATCCCGATGGGGCGAAGCCTCGAAGGATGAGGATGGCCCCGAGGAGATGGAAATTGACGGTACGGGAGGCGTGCACAAGGCCATTGCATATGAACAGATGAGCGCCTCATCCATCCTCTCACAGTTTCGCATCGCTCAACTGTTCGAGCCCACCTTCTCCCCGCGCGCGGGGAGAAGGCTGGGGTGAGGGGCACTTTTTATTTCATATATAATGGCCTTGGAGCCATGCAAAAATCCAGCCAACGTCGCCTTTAGGCTCGACTCTTTTGGATTTTCGTGTCACTCCGCTGCCATGAACCCCGATGTCAAAATTTGCGGTCTGAAGACGCCGGAAGCGGTGGATCGCGCGCTGGAGCGCGGCGCCACCCATATCGGCTTCATTTTCTTTGAAAAAAGCCCGCGCTATATCGAGCCGGATCTCGCCGGCAAGCTCGCCGAGCGTGCCCGCGGCAAGGCGAAGATCGTTGCCGTGACGGTCAACCCCAGCAATGACGATCTCGACGAGATCATGTCGCTGGTGCGGCCGGATATGCTGCAGCTCCATGGCAATGAGAGCCCGGAGCGTGTGCTGACGATCAAGGCGGTCCATAATGTACCGGTCATGAAGGCCATGGCCGTGCGCGATGCCGACGATCTGAAGCGGGTGGAATCCTATATCGGCATCGCCGACCGTTTTCTGTTCGACGCCAAGCCGCCCGTCGGCTCCGAGCTTCCGGGCGGAAACGGCGTATCCTTCGACTGGAGCCTGATGAGCTGGCTCGACGATCGGGTGGACTACATGCTGTCCGGCGGCGTGAACAAGGACAATGTCGCTCAGGCGCTCGCCTCCACCAAGGCCACCGGCATCGATCTTTCCTCCGCGCTGGAAAGTGCGCCGGGCGTGAAGGATCTGAACAGGATCGACCAGTTTTTCGACGCTTTTGCAGAAGCATGCCTGCCGGAATCGGCAGCAGGGAGTTGAGAGTGAACCAGACGCTAAAACCGAATTCCTTCCGCGCCGGCCCCGATGAGGATGGCCGCTTCGGCATCTATGGCGGCCGTTTCGTCGCCGAGACCTTGATGCCGCTGATCCTGGACCTGCAGGCCGAATGGGACAAGGCGAAGAACGATCCGGCGTTCCAGGCGGAGCTGACGTCGCTCGGCGCCCATTATATCGGCCGTCCGAGCCCGCTCTATTTCGCCGAGCGCCTGACCGCCGAACTCGGCGGCGCCAAGATCTATTTCAAGCGCGAAGAGCTGAACCACACCGGCTCGCACAAGATCAACAATTGCATCGGCCAGATCCTGCTTGCCAAGCGCATGGGCAAGACCCGCATCATCGCCGAAACCGGTGCCGGCCAGCATGGCGTGGCATCCGCCACCGTTGCCGCCCGCTTCGGCTTCCCCTGCGTCGTCTACATGGGCGCGACCGATGTCGAGCGCCAGGCGCCGAACGTCTTCCGCATGAAGCTGCTGGGCGCCGAGGTCATCCCGGTGACCGCCGGCAGCGGCACGCTGAAGGACGCCATGAACGAGGCGCTGCGTGATTGGGTCACCAATGTCGACGACACCTATTACCTGATCGGCACGGCCGCCGGCCCGCATCCCTATCCGGAAATGGTCCGCGACTTCCAGTCTGTCATCGGTACGGAAGCCAAGCAGCAGATCCTAGAGGCCGAAGGCCGCCTGCCGGATCTCGTCGTCGCTGCCGTCGGCGGCGGTTCGAACGCGATTGGCATCTTCCATCCCTTCCTCGATGACGAGAGCGTCAAGATCGTCGGCGTCGAAGCCGGCGGCAAGGGCCTGCAGGGCGACGAGCATTGCGCCTCGATCACCGCCGGCGCGCCCGGCGTGCTGCATGGCAACCGCACCTACCTGCTGCAGGACGGCGACGGCCAGATCAAGGAAGGACATTCGATTTCCGCCGGTCTCGACTATCCGGGCATCGGTCCCGAGCACTCCTGGCTGAACGATATCGGCCGCGTCGAATATGTGCCGATCATGGACCACGAGGCGCTGGAAGCCTTCCAGACGCTGACGCGGCTCGAAGGCATCATCCCGGCGCTCGAGCCAAGCCACGCGATTGCCGAAGTCATCAAGCGCGCCCCGAAGATGGGCAAGGACGAGATCATCCTGATGAATCTCTCCGGCCGCGGCGACAAGGACATCTTCACCGTCGGCAAGATTCTGGGAATGTGAGTTAGACACCATGACCGCACGTATGGACAAACGCTTCGCCGCTCTGAAGGCTGAAGGCCGCCCGGCGCTCGTCACCTATTTCATGGGCGGCGACCCCGATTACGACACCTCGCTCGGCATCATGAAGGCGCTGCCGGAAGCCGGCGCCGACGTTATCGAGCTCGGCATGCCCTTTTCCGATCCGATGGCCGATGGCCCGGCGATCCAGCTCGCCGGCCAGCGTGCCTTGAAGGCCGGCCAGACGCTGAAGAAGACGCTGCAGCTTGCCGCCGATTTCCGTAAAATCGATGCCGATACGCCAATCGTGCTGATGGGCTATTACAATCCGATCTATATCTACGGCGTCGAGAAATTCCTCGACGATGCACTTGCCGCCGGCATAGACGGCCTGATCGTCGTCGACCTGCCGCCGGAAATGGATGACGAACTCTGCATCCCCGCGATCCGCAAGGGCATCAACTTCATTCGCCTGGCGACGCCGACCACCGATAACAAGCGCCTGCCGACCGTGCTGAAAAACACCTCGGGCTTCGTCTATTACGTCTCGATGAACGGCATCACCGGCTCGGCTTTGCCGGATCCGTCGCTGGTGTCCGGCGCCGTCGAACGCATCAAGCAGCACACCGAGCTGCCGGTTTGTGTCGGTTTCGGCGTCAAGACGGCTGAACATGCGAAGCTCATCGGCGCGTCGGCCGATGGCGTCGTCGTCGGCACGGCGATCGTCAACCAGATCGCCACCAGCCTGACCAAGGACGGCAAGGCGAGCGCCGATACCATTCAGGCCGTCGCGACGCTGGTGCGCGGCCTGTCGACCGGAACGCGCTCCGCGCGCCTTGTTGCCGCCGAATAGTTTCCCCACATAGGCGGAACCGATCAGTCGGCGGGGATTGAAGATTGAAGCATGTCGCGCAAAAGTGCGACGACTAGAGCAATTCCAGGAAAACTGCGCAGCGGTTTTCCGTTCGGAATTGCGTCAAAAGAACGGGATAGAGTGGTACGGCGATTCCGTGAATCGTCGTACCACTCTAGGATATCGATTAATTCAGTCGATCAGGAGTTTTTGAATTGAACTGGATCACCAACTACGTCCGCCCGCGGATCAATTCCATGCTGGGCCGCCGCGAGGTGCCGGAAAACCTCTGGATCAAGTGCCCGGAGACCGGCGAAATGGTCTTCCACAAGGATCTGGAAGACAACAAGTGGGTCATCCCCGCCTCCGGCTTCCACATGAAGATGCCGGCAAAGGCCCGCCTTGCCGACCTCTTCGACAGGGGCGAATATGAAGCCCTGCCGCAGCCGAAGGTCGCGCAGGACCCGCTGAAGTTCCGCGACTCGAAGAAATATACCGACCGTCTGAAGGACAGCCGCGCCAAGACCGAGCAGGAAGACACGATCATTGCCGGCGTCGGCAAGGTTCGCGGCTTGAAGCTGGTGGCCGTCGTTCACGAGTTCAATTTCATGGGCGGTTCGCTCGGCATTGCCGCTGGCGAAGCGATCGTCAAGGCATTCGAACGCGCCATTGCCGAAAAGTGCCCGCTGGTGATGTTCCCGGCCTCGGGCGGCGCGCGCATGCAGGAAGGCATCCTGTCGCTGATGCAGCTGCCGCGCACCACGGTTGCCGTCGACATGCTGAAGGAAGCCGGCCAGCCCTATATCGTCGTGCTGACCAACCCGACGACCGGCGGCGTCACCGCCTCCTACGCCATGCTCGGCGATATCCACCTGGCGGAGCCGGGCGCGGAAATCTGCTTTGCCGGCAAGCGCGTCATCGAACAGACCATCCGCGAGAAGCTGCCGGAAGGTTTCCAGACTTCGGAATATCTGCTGGAGCACGGCATGGTCGACATGGTCGTCAAGCGCCACGATATCCCCGACACGCTGGCGACCCTCCTGAAGATCCTGACCAAGGCGCCGGCGAACGACGTTGCGGCCAAGAACCTGAACGGCGCAGCGCTGCCGGCGGCAGTGCGCGCCTGACTGTAACGGACGGCCGAAAGGCAGAGGTGCGGGATGACGGCGATGGATCAATCCGCAGCGAGCGAGGCAGGGCGCGAGATCGATAAGCTGATGGGGCTGCACCCTAAGGGCTTCGATCTTTCGCTGGATAGGATCACCCGCCTGCTCGATGCCCTCGGCAATCCGCAGGAGAAGCTGCCGCCGGTGATCCATGTCGCCGGCACCAACGGCAAGGGCTCGGTGACGGCCTTCTGCCGCGCGCTTCTCGAAGCGGGCGGTCATAGCGTCCATGTGCATACCTCGCCGCATCTGGTCAACTGGCACGAGCGCTACCGCATCGGTGTCAAGGGTGGTCGCGGTGCGTTGGTCGATGACGCCGTCTTCGCCGAAGCGCTGCGGCGCGTCGCCGATGCCAATGGCGGCCAGAAGATCACGGTGTTCGAGATCCTGACGGCCGTCACCTTTCTCCTGTTTTCCGAGTATCCGGCCGATGCCGCGGTGATCGAAGTCGGCCTCGGCGGCCGTTTCGACGCCACCAATGTCCTTCCCGATCCGGCCGTCTCGGTGATCATGCCGATCTCGCTCGATCATCAGCCCTATCTCGGCGACCGGGTCGAGCTGATCGCCGCCGAGAAGGCCGGGATCATGAAGCCTGGCCGTCCGGTCGTCATTGGCCACCAGGACTATGATTCGGCTTTGGACGTGCTGATATCGACCGCCGAGCGCCTGCGCTGCCCGACCGCCGTCTTCGGCCAGGATTTTTCCGCGCATGAGGAATATGGCCGGCTGGTCTATCAGGACGAGTTCGGTCTGGCCGACCTGCCGCTGCCGCGCCTGCCGGGCCGTCATCAATATGCCAATGCCGCCGCCGCCATCCGCGCCGTCAAGGCCGCCGGCTTCGTCGTGACCGAGGCGATGATGGAAAAGGCGCTGATCTCGGTGGAATGGCCGGGCCGCCTGCAGCGCCTGAGCGAAGGCGACCTGCTGGCGCATGCGCCGGTGGGAGCCGAAATCTGGGTCGATGGCGGTCACAATCCCGGTGCTGGCGAGGTGATTGCCGAAGCCATGGCCAATTTCGAGGAGCGCCAGCCGCGGCCGTTGTTCCTCGTCATCGGCATGATCAACACCAAGGAGCCCCTCGGCTACTTCAGGGCCTTCGCGGGCCTCGCGGAAAAGGTTTATTGCGTGCCGATCCGCGGCAGCGAGGCGATGATCGATCCGGTCATCCTGGCCAATGCCGCCTATGATGCCGGCCTGGTGGCCGAGCCGATGTCGAGCGTGGTCGAGGCGCTGGAGGCGATCACGGAACTGGCTGTGCCCAACATGCCCGCCCCGCGTATCCTGATCGGTGGTTCCCTCTATCTCGTCGGCGATGTGCTTGCCGACAACGGCACGCCGCCGCGGTGATTTGCGGGGTAGTTAGCCTCACCCTGAGGAACGAAGCCTCGAAGGGCGAGGATAGCCCGTCTCCTTCGGCCAACAAAAAGCCCGCGCGAAGCGGGCTTTTGCATTCAAGCTGTCGATACCCGATCAGGCGGCGCTGGAAATCCAGCTTTCCAGGGCTGTCTTCGGAGCGGCGCCAACCTTGATGTCGGCGACTTCGCCGCCCTTGAACATGGCAAGCGTCGGGATCGAACGGACGCCGAACTGGGCGGCCAGGTCCGGGTTTTCGTCGATGTTGAGCTTGGCGACCTTCACCTTGCCTTCGAACTTTTCAGAAAGTTCTTCGAGCGACGGAGCGATCATCTTGCAGGGGCCGCACCATTCCGCCCAGAAATCGACGACGACGGGCTCTGCGGACTGAAGAACTTCGGTGGCGAAGTTGGAAGTATCGACTTTAACGGTAGCCATAGGCTGCTCCTTGATCAGGATTTGCGGTTGCTAGATATGTGAGCGCGTCGCCCTTTAATTTCAATATCTGGTATTTCACTTTGTCTCGAGCTCCGCAAGCGCCAATGCCAGCGCCCGTTCGGGCAGCGTGTGGATCGACGCATTCTCGGTATAGACAAGCACGCAATCGATGCGTTTGCCCGGATAGAGCGGCGCCAGGATCTCGCGATAGATCGCAAGCTGTGCCCGGTGGGCGAAGGGGATTTCCTCGGCGACACGCGGCGGCACGCGATTGGTCTTGTAGTCGAGGATCACGACGCGGTCGTCGAGCACGGTCAGCCGGTCGATACGGCCGGAAACGGCATAGGCCTGCTCGTTGAGCGTCAGCGTGCCCATGATCGAGACTTCGGCCTGGGCATGGGCGCTGAAAACGCCCTGCAGATCCGGATGCGACAGCAGCGCCAGGACGGAGCCGATCAGCGCGTCGCGCTCGGCCTGCGGCCAGAAGCGCGCCGCCCGTTCGGCATAGCGCCGCGCCGCGTCAGCGCGATCCGCCGGCGCGATCTCCGGCAAGGTCTGCAGCATGCGGTGGATGAAGCGGCCCTTTTCCAGGGAGCGATCGGATTTGGCCTTTTCGCCGAACAGCGGCGAGGCGACGAGCAGATTGTCGGCCTCGTCGTCGACGACGGTGCCGACGCCGGAGGGGCTGAGCGGCCGGGGCAGATCGCGCTGCGGCGGCAGCGGGCGATGGAGCCCACTCGGCAAGATCGCCCGATCCTCCGCCGTTTCCAGCTTTTCCGCCTGCTCGAAACTGCGCTCGACCTGGGCGACGCGCCAGATCAGCCCCTGCCAGTCGCCATCCGGCCCGGAAAAGGTCTTCGGCGCGCAGCGGTCTGCGTCCTGGCGCAAGGCGGTGGAAATCATAGCATGCCATGTATCGGCATTTTCGCGGATGCCGCGATAGCCGCAGATGATCAGCCGGTCGGCGGCGCGGGTCATGCCGACATAGAGCAGGCGGCGATATTCCTCCTCCGCCAGCCTTTGCAGCCGCGCCGTATCGGCCTGCGTCAGCGAATTGGCGAGTGCGGAAACCGGCACCCAGACGGGCAGCGGGATATCGTGCCCGCCGGTCTCGATCAGCCGCATCTTCGGCAGATGCGTATGGGTGAAGGCCTTGCCGCCGCCATCGACCAGGAAGACGATCGGCGCTTCCAGGCCCTTGGAGGCGTGTACGGTCATGATCCGCACCTCGTTGCGGCCCTTGTCCTGCTCGCGCTTGACCGTCGGCGCCTCCAGCTCCAGCGTCGAGATGAAGGATTGCAGGCCGGGCAGGCCCGAGGTCTCGTGGTCGAGCGTGAAGGTCAGGAACTCATCGAGGATGTCGCTGACCTCGGTGCCGAGCCGTGCCAGGAATTGCCGCCTGCCGCCGAAACTGCCGAGCACGCGGGCATAGAAATCGTGGACGGACAGGGTTTTCGACAGCGACAGGAAGGTCTTCAGCCGGGTGACGACGCGGCTGAAGCGCTCGTTACCGTCATCGGCGAATTTTTGCAGGTGGTTCCATACGCTTTCATCGTCGCCGCGATAGGCCGCGACGGCAAAGACATCATCCTCGCCGAGGTCGAACAGCGGGCTTTTCAACAGAGCCGAGAGCGAGAGATCGTCTTCCGGCAGAAGCAGGAAGCGGCCGAGCGCCAGAAGGTCCTGAATGGCGATATGGCTGGTCAGCACCAGCCGGTCGGCGCCGGCGACGGGGATATTGTTGCGCCGCTTCAGGGCGCGGGTCAGCGCATTGACGAAGCTGTCGCGCTTGCGCACCAGCACGAGGATGTCACCGGCCTCGATGAAGCGCGCCTTGCCTTTCTCGATGATGGTCTCGCGGCCGATGAGGTTGCCGATCGTCTGCGCCATGCGCCGCGCCAGGATCGCCGCCGGCGCGCTTTCCGGGGTCGAATCGAAGGGAGCGGTCCAATCCTCCTCCTTTGCCGCCGGCTCCGGCGCGATCATCTCCCAGAGATCGACGGTGCCGGGATGGCCGATGCGGCTGGAGCGGTGCACGACCGGTTCGTCGGTCGCACTCAACCCGCGGGCATTTTCCGGCGCCGTGAAGACATGGTCGACCGCGGCGAGCACATCGGCGGTCGAGCGGAAGGAGAGCGGCAGGCGGATCGAGGAAAATTGCTGGCCGCTGTGATCCACCCGCCGCCGTGTCCGGTCGCTCTCCTCGGAGAAACGTTCGGGCCGCGCGCCCTGGAAGGAATAGATCGACTGTTTCTCGTCACCGACGGCGAAGATCGTCCTCAGCGTCGGCCGGGCGCTGTCGCCGGAGAAGAAATCCTCCGCCAGCGACTGGATGACGCTCCATTGGATCGGGCTGGTATCCTGCGCCTCGTCGACAAGAATATGGTCGATGCCCTGATCCAGCTTGTAGTGGATCCATGGACCGACATCCTTCTTGATCAGGAGTTCGGCGGTGCGGGTGATCAGATCCTCGAAATCGAGCTGGCTGCGGCGCTTTTTCAGCTCCTCGTAATCGCGGTTCAGCCGGTCGGCGAGGATGAGTGCCGCGCGGGTAGCGCGGTACATCCGCATCAGCTTCAGCCGGTCGCGGCAGGCGACGACATGGGCGCGGGCAGCCGCCAGGGCCTCGGCAAGGCCGGGCGCATCGGCCAGCATCGCCTTGACGAAGAACTGGCTGTCCGACTTCGGCTCGCCCTTGGCCGTCAGCATCACCTTTTCGAGGGTCTCGGCGCGGACAGCCGCATTTGTCTCGCGCTTGGCGAGCCGCAGCCCATAGGCGATCTCCTGCGCCTTCGCGCCGCCCTTCTGATCGGCAAGGGTGAGATAAAGCTCCAGCGTCGCGCCGAAAAGGCCGGGCAGCGGCCAATAGGCTTCGGCAATCCCGGCTTCCGTGTCATCGGCGGAAAGGCCGAGCCGGGCGAGCAGCGTGGCGTCGACGCCGCCTTTGCGCCCGGCATCCTCGGTAAAACGGCGGATGGCGTTGCGGTTGGCGACGATATCGCCGAGCAGCGTCTCCAGGCCGGATTCATCGCCGAGATCGAGCACATAGGCGAAGGCTTGCGCCAGCTCGGCATCCCTGTGCGGCGTCGTCGCCGTCAGCAGGGAACGGCGGGCGTCGTCGAGCAAGGTGGCGGCGGCGCGGTCATCGAGAACGGAGAAATGGCCGGCGACATTGGCTTCGAGCGGGAATTGATGCAGCAGCGCCTCGCAGAAGGCATGGATCGTCTGGATCTTCAGCCCGCCGGGCGTCTCCAGCGCCTTGGCGAAAAGCCGTCTCGCCTCGGCCAGCTTGAAGAGATCCGGCTCCGTGCCCTCGATATCGGCGATGCGCGCCTTCAGCTCGTCGTCCGGCAGGGTCGCCCAGGCTGCCAGCCGGTCGAAGACGCGGTTCGACATTTCCGATGCGGCCGCCTTGGTATAGGTGAGGCATAGGATTGCCGAAGGACGCGCGCCGGCGAGCAGCAGGCGGATGACGCGCTGCGTCAGCACATGCGTCTTGCCCGAACCGGCATTGGCCGAGACCCAGGCGGAGCGCTCGGGGTCGGAGGCGATCGATTGCTGCACGGTCGTCCAGCCGATCCAGACGCCGGGATCGTCGCTGTCGGGAAGGACGGCCGGTTCGGCGATGGAATGCTCACTCATCGCCGCCGCCCTCCTGTTCGGTCTCCGCCGTCGACCATTCGGAGACGCGGGCCAGATGATCATAATCGCCACCATATTCGAATTGCTGCGCCGGGATCAGCCGCGAGGAGAAGCCCTTTTCGCCGGATTGCAGCAGCGAGACGAATTTGACCAGCTGATCCATGGACTCCTGCGCCAGATCCATAGCCGACTTTGTTTCTGTCTTGCCACCGCGGCTGGAAAGCTCGTTGTTGACCTGATCGACCTTGAAGCGGTCGCCGGGTCTCAGCCGCACATAGAGCAGGTTCTCCGCGATGGTCGGGCCGATATCGCGGAAAGCGCCGGCCTTGAGCGCGTAGGCTTCCAGCGCCAGCTGCGGATCGAGCAGCGAGCGGGCCTGTGCCGGGGAGGGATTGTAGCCGGTCTTGTAGTCGATGATGTCGGCGGCCTTGTCGCCCTTGAAATCGATGCGGTCGGCGACGCCGGTGAGCCGGATGCCGATCGGCTCGATGGCGACGCCGGCCGGCACTTCCGTCGCCGTCCTGCGGATCTCCGGCCGCCGCTCCGCTTCCCAATCGAGGAAGGCGCGCGCGACTTCGCGGAAGCGCGGCCGCCAGACGCTGTCGATATGAACAGGCAATTGCTCGGCGTCGAAAAGCTCGGTGAGGATGTGATCCATAGCCAGCGATGCATCCGGCGTGCCGGCAACGTGGCCTTCGCGGATGAAGCGGTCGATGATCTTGTGATAGAGCGTGCCGCGCTCGGCCGGGCCGGGATCGCGGTTGAACGGATCGATCGGGTCGAGCCGCAGCACCCGCCGGGCATAGATGGCATAGGGGTCGCGTCGCAGGCGGCCGACCTCGCTGAAGGAATAGCTTTTCGGCTGCAATTCGGCGGGGGGGCGCGGCGCTGGCCGTTGTGCGGGAGCCTGGTTTTCGCCCTCGTCGATCATCCCTGCCCATTGCCGATATCGATCGCCGCGCGCCTTCAATTCGCTCGCGAAGGCCTTGCCGCCCAGCGCCATCAGCCGCTGCAGCCAGCGCGAGGCTACGGTCGGGGTCGAACCCTGCCGCAGCGCGCGGGAATAGATCAGGTCGCGCGTGCCGTTCGCCATCTCGAAATCGTGCGCGACTTGGCCGATGCGCCGTTCCGGCGGCTCCAGGCCGATCTCGGTCTTCATGCTGCGGGAGATGAAGGGATTGTTGGCGGTCTGCCCCGGCCAGGAGCCTTCGTTCAGCCCGCCGAGGATCAGCGTGTCGACGCTTTGCAGGCGCGCTTCCAGCGTGCCGAAGATGAAGAGGCGAGGGTGGCTCAGCGCCCGCGGCTTGACGGATTGGCCGGCGCAGAGCGCCGCCATGATATCGATCCATTGCGGCCCGTCCGCCTCGAGCTGGCCTTCGGTGTCGATGACCTCCTTCAGCAGGCTCGCCAGCGTATCGCCGGCCTCGCCGGACCAGAGTGCGGCCAGATTGCCGCGCTCATCGGCGGCAACGGCTTCCAGGGCGCGGCCGGTGCGCTCGGCCCATTCCGAAAGCGTCGGAAGCTCGCCGGAAGAAGAGGATTGCAAAAGCGCGGATGTGAGGGGTTCGCACGCCTTGGTCACCTGCTGCGCCAGGCTGCGCGCGTGCTCGGCCGCCCCGGGGGCGAGGGATTTGCGCCATTGCGGCGGGTGGCGGTCGGCTGCCTGTTCGGCGAGCTGCCGGTCGAGCAACGGTTCGAGCGTGTTGATATCGACATCGGCAACGCCGCCGCGCAGGGCAAGGATTTCCAGCGCATCGACGCCTAGCTGCAGTACCTCCGAAGGAAGCCCGAAGCGGGCGAGGGGATGCTTGAGCAGCGAAACGATGGCGACGGGATCGCCGGGACGAAGGACTGCCTCGAGCAGCAATTGCAACAGCGCACCTTGCGGCGTGGCATTGAGCGGCGTGCCGGCCGAATCGTCGGCGGTGATGCCGAAGCGGGCCAGCTCGGCGGTCACCCGCCGCGCCAGATTGCGGTCCGGCGTGATCAGCGCCGCCTGGCTCTCGCCGCCATAGCGGCCGGGTTTGTCCAGGGCGAGCCGCAGGGCGATGGCGATCGCCGTCGCTTCCTCGCGCTCGTTCGCCGCCTCGATCAGGGCGACATCGGCAAAGCCGCGGTCGATGAAATCCGGCGGCAAGGTCTTTTGCCAGGCACCCCAGCCGCTGGTCGCCTTTGCCGGCGCCAGCGCGCGCGACAGGGTCTCGGCCCGCATGCGCATGTCCTCGGCGGCGTCGGCCACCGGTTCGACATCGCGGCGGGGCGTGCGCAGCCGTTTCAGCAGTAGCGCCAGGCCATATTGCGGATGGCTGCGGGTAGTCGGATCGACCTTTTCGCCGAGACCGGTTTCCGGGGCGACGAGCTGCCAGTCCTCGTCGGGCATCGACAGGTCGAGACCGGGCAACACGATGACGCCTTGCGGCAAGGCGGCGACGGCGGCGATCAGGTCCGCCGTCGCGGGCACCGAACCGGTGGAGCCGGCGATGATGACCGGTCCGGCATGCTGCATGGCGGCGATCCGCTTGGCTTCGGCACGCAGGATGGCGTTGCGGTTGCGCGCCGGCGAGGATTTGCCGAGCTCCTCCAGCCGCGCCGGCCAGAAGGCGCTGGCGATCTGCAGGAATTCGGCGGTCAATTGCCACCAGAGCGCATGATCCTCGGCGCTCAGCGTGGCAAGCTCGGCCCAGTCGCGATCCTCTGTCTCGATGGAATCGATCAGTTCGGCGAGATTGCGGGCAAGCCAGATGGCATCCGCCGGGCTTGCGGGCGCCACCAGCGGCGAGTCCGAATGGATGTCGCGGACGATCTGCGGCAGCTTGTTGCGCCAGGCAAGGATCAGCCGCGCCAGTTCCAGAAGCCGTGCCGTATTGGCGAGCGGCTGCGCCAGGTCGGCGGTTTCGGGCAGTGCCTCTTCGAAATAGCCGCTGTCGTCGTCGGTTTCGCCGAGCGGCCTGATCACCGGCAGGATGGCGGAACGGCCACCGAGCAGGTCGACGAATTCCGAGCGCAGCACGCGCGCCGCGCGCCGCGTCGGCAGGAAGATCGTGACCTTGGCGAGCGACAGAGGATCATCGGGATCATGGCGGAAATGTTCGGTCAGCCGTCCCTCGCAGAGGGCGCTCGCCAGGGTCTTCAGGAAAGGCAGGCCCGCCGGGATCGTCAGGATGCGCTGCCGGTGGCCGCCCGTCATCGTCACGCAAACGTCCGGAAGGTCCGGATCGTTTCCTCCGCGTCGCCGACCGCTTCCGGCGTCCCGACGGTCAGCCAGTGACCGTCGAGCATGGTGCCGTAAAGCCGGCCCTTGGCGATCGCCTTGTCGAAATAGATGTTGATGTTGAAGGCATCGGCCGGCGCGTCGTCGAGGAAGGACGGGTTCATCGCGAAGGCGCCCGCATAGACTACGCCATCATATTCGGCATCGCGGTAACGTCGCAGCCCGCCGTCCTCGGCCATGCTGAAATCGTTCTTGCCGTTGTGGCCGGTCGTTCTGTCCAGCTCGACGCAGAGCATGGCCATGTCCATGCGTTCGGAATCATAGAATCCGGCTAATCGCTCGAGGTTCGTCGGATGTCCAGGCTTTTCACCGATCCAGAACAGGTCGGCGTTCATGACGAAAACAGGATCGCGGCTCAGCAGCTTCAAGCCTTTGACGATGCCGCCGCCATTGTTCATCAAACCATCGCGTTCGTCCGAGATCAGGATTTCGAGCCCGCGATAGCCGCGCAGATGCGCCTCCATCTGGTCGGCGTGATGATGGACGTTCACGACGGCGCGCTCGACGCCGGCTTCCGCCAGCGCGTCCAGCGCATAATCGATCATCGCCTTGCCGGCGATCTTCACCAGCGGTTTCGGGATGGTGTCGGTGATCGGGCGCATACGGGTTCCGAGCCCCGCGGCCAGCACCATGGCTTGCTTGATGGTCATGTCGTTTCGAACTCGTGATTCGTCTGCTGTTTTTCTTTAGCACACCGCCGGAAATGCGTCGTCCGGTCTCGGAGACTATGCCTTGCCTATTCCAGCCCTGGCGCACCATTCGCGCAAGGAGGCGAGCGCCTCGTGCTCGAAGGCGATGGCGAGATAGGCGAGCGTGCGCGGCATGTGCTTCAGATAGCCGGGCTTGCCGTCGCGCTGCAGCAGCCGCACCCAAAGGCCGGCGAGCTTGCAATTGCGCTGTGCGGACATGATCGCCCAGCTCTTCAGGAAGCCGGCTTCGTCGAAATTGCCCTGCGCCTGGCGTAACGCCAGATAGTCGACCATGAGCTGGTCGTGCAAGGGCCGCTCGATGGTGACGCGTGCGTCCTGGACAATCGAGGCGAGGTCATAGGCCGTCGGTCCGATCATCGCATCCTGGAAGTCGATCAGGCCGATCCGCTGGAGACCTTTTTCCTCGGCCCGCCAGATGAGGTTCGGCGAGTGGAAATCGCGCAGCAGCAGGCTCTTTTCGGCGCCGCCCAATTGATCGATCAGGCTGTCCCAGATCGCCAGATAATCGGCGCGCTCCTCGTCGGTTGCCGGCGTGCCACGCTTCCAGGGCAGGTGCCAGTCGATGAGCAGCCGCGCCTCCATCTTCATGGCGGTGCGGTCGAAATCGGGAACGTGATGGACATGATCCGCCGTCACCGGGATATCCCGCGGGATATCGAGGCCGTGCAGATGCGCGAGGGCGGCGACGCTGGCGCGGTAGCGCTCGGCGATCGGCCTGCCCTCGTCGTCGAGCACGCCGTCGGTGCCGAGATCCTCGATCAGCAGGATTCCTTGATCGTAATCGACAGCGAAGATCTCCGGCGCGGCGAAGCCGTTTTCACGCAGCTCATTGGCGATGGCGACGAAGGGATAGGCATCCTCGGCGAGATGGGCGACCTTGGGGTAGGGCTTGCCGTCGAGCACCGCCGGCCCTTCCGGCAGGCGCGGCCAGTCCATCAGGATCACGCGTTGGCCGCCGCCTTGCGGAAAGATGGATTCATAGGCGCGCAGCGAGGCATCGCCCGTCAGAAACCGGCGTTCGGCGCCGGCATAGCCATTGGCATCGAGGAAGGCGCGGATCGAAAGGACGCGCCGGATGCGAGCCAATTGCTTCGCCGGTGCCGCGATCGTCGCGCGGCGTCCTTCGCCCTCATGCTCCAGCTTGAGGTCGATGCGCTCTTTCGGCAACTCGCCCTCGGCCATTTCAGGCCATTCCACCAGGCAGATGCCGGTCTGCAGCGCCTCATCGAAGCCGAGTTCCGTGAGCTCGCTGGGATCGCCGAGGCGATAGAGATCGAAATGCGCGATCGGGATGCGCAGCTCGTAGGATTGTACCAGCGTGAAGGTCGGGCTCGGCACGTCGAGCTCGGTATCGTCGGCCACGGCGCGCAGCAGCGCACGGGCGAGCGAGGATTTTCCGGCGCCGAGATCGCCCGACAGCGCCAGGCAGTCGCCGGCCTTCAGCGCCAATGCCAGATCCTCGCCGAGATGGGCGGTCGCCGCGTCGTCTGCGAGGAAAAGCGAGATGCTGGCGTCTGCGGCTGTCATTCTGCGGCGACGGAATGCGGCTGTTCGGCGGAGGGAATCCGGCAGGTGACCGTCGTGCCCTTGCCCGGCTGGCTTTCGATCGAGACCTGGCCGTCATGCAGGCTGACGAAGCTTTCGACGATGGAGAGGCCGAGGCCGGCGCCGCTGCGCTTGCCGCCCTTGCCGCTGGAGGCGAAACGGTTGAACACCGTGCGCATGATCTCTTCGGGAATGCCCGGACCCGTGTCGGCGACCGAGAAGACGAAATCCGTGCCGTCGCGGCCGCATTTCAGCGCGATGGTGGAGCCTTCCGGCGCGAAATTGGCGGCGTTGGTCAGGAGCTTGAGCAATATCTGCTTCAGCCGCTGCTGGTCGGCGATCACCGAGCCGAGATGGGCGGGCACGGTGATTTCCAGCGTCACGCCGCTTTCCTGCAGCCGGTCGGCGATCTGCATGGAGACTTCGTCGAGCAGGTCGTCGAGCGCGATCTCGGAATAGTTCAGCCGCATGATGCCGGCATCGACGGTCGCCAGATCGAGGATGTCGTTGACCAGCGTCAGCAGCACCGAGGAGGAGGTGGAGATATGGTCGATATATTCCGCCTGCCGGTCGTTCAGCGAACCGATGCCCGGCGTCTTCAGGAGATCGGTAAAGCCGATGATGTTGGTCAGCGGCGAACGCAGCTCGTAGGAGACGTGCTGGACGAAATCGTTCTTCAGCTCGTCGGCCTTCAGCAGCGCCTCGTTCTTCTCGGTCAGCGCCCGTTCGGCGCGCACGCTGTCGGTCTTGTTGACGAAGGTCAGCATCGTCTGCGCGTTCGGCAGCGGAATGACGGCATAGTCGAGCACGAGGCTGGAATAGAGTTCCAGCGTGCCTTGCGACGACGGCCGTTCGTCGTCGAAGCTGGTGATCTGCTCGGCAAAGCGCTTCCAGCCATCCGGCCGGTCGTAGGAGGCCGTGCAGGCCTCGGCCAGCGCCTGGATATGCGTACCCGGTTTGGCCTGCGCCTCGGTGATGTTCCACAGGATGCGGAAAGCCGGGTTGGAGAGGCGGATGCGGCCATCGGGACCGAAGACGGCAACACCTTCGGAAAGATGGTCGATCGTCTCGCCCTGCACCTTGACCAGCGTGTTGTAGCGCGTTTCGAGATCGACCTGCTCGGTCAGGTTCTCGAAGACCCAGGTGGCGCCGCCCTGCGGATGGGCGGTGGCGAAAACGCGGAGAATCTGACCGTTCGGCAGATGCCAGAGATCGGTTTGCGTATCGAGCGCGCGGTAGACGGAGAGCACGCCGTCTTTCCACGTCTTCCAGTTCAGCTGCTCCGGCAGCTTCTTGGCGCCGCGCAGCCGGTCCAGCAGCTCGCTATTGTCGGGCTTCTTCTCGAGGAAGGCGATATCGAGTTCCCAGAGCTGGACGAAGGCCTGGTTGTAGAATTGCAGCCGCCGGTCGCCGTCGAAGATCGCGACAGGCGTTGCCAGATGATCGAGCGTCTCGGCATGGCTCTTCAGCGTGCGCGCCAGCTCGGCGCGAACCGATTCCGCTTCGGAAACGTCGATGGCGATGCCGGCCGAACCATTGGCGGACTTGACGTCGACGACGTCGAAGAAGGTACGGTTGCCGTGCACGACGGTGGAAATCTTGTCGTGGAAGGGCGATTCCGGTGTGGCGGAGGCACGGATGCGCTCGCGGGCGACCGTGGTCAGGAATTCGCGGCCCTCGCGAATGGCCTCGTCCGGCGTGACGGCCTCGACCGCTTCGCCATAGGCATGGTTGACCCAGCTGAGCTTACCATCGGCATCGCGCTGCCAGACCGGCAGGTCGATGGCGTCGAGCAGGTTCTGGAAGGTGGAGATCGAGGTCATCAGCCGCTCGCGCTCGATCTTCAGTTCGGCCAGCTCGGCGCGCAGATTGTTGAGCGCCACGAAACGGACGAAGGCGCGGCCGCCGGAAATGCGGCCCTGGGCCTCGAGAATCTCCTCACGGTTGGTCTCGACCACCATGTCGAAGCTCTGGCCGCTGCCGCGCAGCTTGTCGATCGCCTTTTCCAGCTCGCCGGCCGACCAGGATTTCAGCCAGCGGCCGAAGGCGAGGAAATCATTGTCTTGCGGGGCGCCGGTCTCCGGGGGCAGCTGGCCGAGCAGCTCCGGGCGGGCATTCTGGCCGTCCCAGATGACGATGCGACGGTTCTTGTCGGCGATCAGCGCATGATATTGCGAGATGCGCTGGTTGGCGTCCGACAGGGCCGTGCGGATTTCCCGGCTTTCGCTCTCCATGTTGCCGCGCTGACGGATCATCCAGACGGTCGACAGCAGCGCTGCCGAGATCACGCCGATGATGACCGAAAATACCGCCATTTCGGAGGAGGTGAAGAGACGAATGGTCGTCTGCGAGACCGCACTCGTCTGGGCCAGCACGGGGCTTGCGAGTGTGGTCGCGATTCCGCCGAAAACGCTGAAGCGAAGCAGGCGCGCGAACGAGGCCAACAGGCCCCTGCCGCGCTTCGCTCCCGCAGAAAGCCGATATGCACCGCCCTGCAGCAACTGCGCCGCCGTTTGGCGTAGCGCTGGCTGATGCAGATTGTCTTCCCCTTCAAACATAAGAGGTCTGTCTCCGTCCTATAATGTGCCGCATCTCGACAAGACATCCCATTTTCATGGCTCCGGGACAGGCCCGGTTCGTCACGAATCAAGTCTAAAAACAATACTGCCTAAGGGAATCGCCGGGAAGGGAGCCGGCCAAAAAATAAGCTCCGGCATTTGTCAATGCCGGAGCCACAAGATGTTGTGGATACTGGAGTTGTAGTCAGTATCTATAGTGGTCAGACTTGAACGGACCCTGCGGCGTCACGCCGATATACGCAGCCTGCTCGCCGGAAAGCTCGGTGAGTTTCACGCCAAGCTTGCCAAGATGCAGACGCGCAACCTTCTCGTCGAGCTGCTTCGGCAGCACGTAGACCTGGTTCTGGTAGTGGCCCGGCTTGGTAAAGAGCTCGATCTGCGCCAGCGTCTGGTTGGTGAAGGAGGCCGACATCACGAAGGACGGGTGGCCAGTGGCGTTGCCGAGGTTGAGGAGGCGGCCTTCCGACAGAAGGATGATGCGGTTGCCCTTCGGGAATTCGATCAGGTCGACCTGCGGCTTGACGTTGGTCCACTTGAGGTTACGAAGCGCCGCAACCTGGATCTCGTTGTCGAAGTGGCCGATATTGCCGACGATCGCCATGTCCTTCATCGCGCGCATATGGTCGATGCGGATGACGTCCTTGTTGCCGGTCGTGGTGATGAAGATATCGGCCGAGGCAACGACGTCTTCGAGCTGCACGACTTCATAGCCGTCCATGACGGCCTGCAGCGCGCAGATCGGGTCGACTTCCGTGACCTTGACGCGGGCGCCGGCGCCGGAGAGCGAGGCGGCAGAACCCTTGCCGACGTCGCCATAACCGCAGACGACGGCGACCTTGCCGGCCATCATCACGTCGGTGGCGCGGCGGATGCCGTCGACCAGCGATTCCTTGCAGCCATACTTGTTGTCGAACTTCGACTTGGTGACCGAGTCGTTGACGTTGATTGCCGGGAAGGGCAGCAGGCCCTTCTGGCTGAGCTGGTAGAGGCGGTTGACGCCCGTGGTGGTTTCCTCGGTGACGCCCTTGATGGCGTCACGCTGCTTGGTGAACCAGCCCGGCGAAGCCTTCAGGCGCTTCTTGATCTGCGCGAAGAGGATTTCCTCTTCTTCCGAATGCGGGTTGGAGAGCACGTCCTCGCCGGCTTCGGCGCGGGCGCCGAGCAGGATGTACATGGTGGCGTCGCCGCCATCGTCGAGGATCATGTTGGAAAGGCCGCCATCGGTCCACTGGAAGATCTTGTCCGTGTAGGTCCAGTAGTCTTCGAGGCTTTCACCCTTGACGGCGAAGACCGGAACGCCGGAAGCCGCGATCGCGGCAGCGGCGTGGTCCTGGGTGGAGAAGATGTTGCACGAGGCCCAGCGAACTTCCGCGCCGAGCGCCACCAGCGTCTCGATGAGCACGGCGGTCTGGATCGTCATGTGCAGGGAGCCGGTGATGCGCGCGCCCTTCAGCGGCTGCGCCTTGCCGAATTCCTCGCGGCAAGCCATCAGACCCGGCATTTCGGTTTCGGCGATCGAGATTTCCTTGCGGCCGAAGTCGGCAAGGCCGATATCGGCGACGATGTAGTCCTTTTCAGTGCTCATAAGGGTCTCCAGCCTGAACAATGCCGCCGCACCGCGGGCGAAAGCCCCGGCCGAAGGCAACACAATAGCACGCGGACAGCGTGACGGATGATGCCGTGTAGCAGGCTTCAGGCGGGAAATCAATGATGATATAAAGAAGTCTTTATGTCTTTATATCCTCGAAAAGTCCTGAGGGCAGGGAATTACATCTCTTCGCCGAACTTGTCGGCGACCAGCCTGTCCAGCGCATCGAGCGCTTCGGCGGCCTGCTTACCCTTGGCGGTGACCAGCACGCTGCAGCCGGGGCTGGCGGCCAGCATCATCAGACCCATGATCGAATTGCCGCCCACCGTGGTTCCGTCCTTCGAGACGGTGATGGCGGCATCGTAGATTTCGACGGTCTGGACGAATTTAGCGGAGGCGCGGGCGTGGAGACCGCGTTTGTTGATGATCAGAAGTTCCCTGGAAAGCTCTGTCATGGGCGGGATGCTTGTCTCGTCATTTGCCGCTGAGAACACGGCTGGCCACGTTGATGTATTTGCGTCCGGCCTCGGAAGCTTCGACCAGGGCCCGCTCCATGTTGTTGTCGCCGCGCACACCGGCCAGCTTGATCAGCATCGGCAGGTTGACGCCGGCAATGACCTCCGTGTGGCCGCTGTTCATGACGGATATTGCGAGATTGGAAGGGGTGCCGCCGAACATGTCGGTCAGGATGATGACGCCGTGCCCATCATCGGCGCCGGCGACGGCCTGCAGGATGTCCTGCCGCCGCTTGTCCATGTCGTCTTCGGGACCAATCGATACCGTTTCTATGAACTTCTGCGGACCAACGACATGCTCGACCGCATGCCGAAACTCTTCAGCCAGCTTGCCATGAGTGACAAGCACAAGTCCGATCATGATATTACTGCTCCCATCGCATACGCAAACAGGTGGCCCATATCGCAATGCAGCAATCTCGTCCACCGGTGGGGGCACATCTTGGCGATGAAAAGACGAAGTGCAAGCTTAAAATACGGGAATTGGGCGCCTGTGGGGGCCTGAATGGCCGATTAATCGAAATTGATGGGAATTTTCGCCATAATTGTGGCGAGCGGATTGAGCGATGTTGCTGAAAGCCGGACCACGGGCAGGCGGATGGAAGGCGCAACCTCGATCTGCTCGTCGTCGGGCGGCAGCCGTTCGGCGGTCGGCGGATCGACCGGCCGTATGGCGAAATGCATTTCCGCCGTCGCGACGTGAGGAAGCCGGACAATGCCGGTATAGCGGATTTCCATCAGGCCGGCGATCGCGGGCGGGCATTCGGCGATGACGGCCCCGTCGCGCTGCGTGAGGAAAACCTGGTCGTCGGCGACAAGGCTCGCCGCAAGACCGAGCGGCCGGGCGGCGGCAAGGCAGGCGAAGGCAAGCGTGGATTTGCCGCTGCCCGAGGGCCCGAGAAACAGAAGCCCGGTCTTGCCGACGACGATCGCCGTTGCGTGAATATTGGTCGCCCGGCCGCTCATACCGGCGTTTCGGCGGGCAGCGAGAGAATGAAGCGGGCGCCGAGCAGCGTCGTGCCGTCGCCGTCGACGATGTTTTCCGCGCGCAGCGAGCCGCCATGCGCCTCGGCGATCTGCCGGCTGATCGACAGGCCGAGGCCGGAATTCTGGCCGAAACCTTCCGATTCCGGCCGGTCTGTGTAGAAGCGTTCGAAGATGCGGTCGATATTCTCTGCCTGGATGCCGGGACCGTTGTCCTCGACATAGATGACGCAGCGCGTCCGCGTCCGTGTCAGCTTCACGGTGATCTTGCCGGTATCCCTGGCAACGAAGGAGCGGGCATTCTCGATGAGGTTGGTGACGATCTGGCCGATGCGCAGGTCGTGACCGTCGATGGTAAATTTCGTTTTCACACCGGGCTTGCGATCGACGACATAGTCGATCTCGACCGCTTTCTTGCTGTGGCCGACCTGCCGGGAAATATCGATCATGTCGCGCAGCAGCACTTCGAGGTCGAGCGATTTCGCATCCGAGCGGGCAAGCTCGGCATCGAGACGCGATGCGTCCGAAATGTCGCTTATCAAGCGATCGAGTCGGCGAACGTCATGCTGGATCACGTCCATCAGCCGCTTCTTGGAATCGTCGCTCTTGGCGAGCGGTAGCGTTTCGACGGCGCTGCGCAGCGATGTCAGCGGATTCTTCAATTCGTGGCTGACATCGGCGGCGAAGCTTTCGATCGCATCGATGCGGTCATAAAGCGCCGACGTCATGTCGCGCAGCGCGATCGACAGGTTGCCGATCTCGTCCTGGCGGGCCGAGAAGTCCGGGATTTCCTCACGTTCCTTGGCGCCGCCGCGGCGCACGCGGATGGCGGCGGCCGAAAGCCGGCGCAAGGGATTGGCGATGGTCGAGGATAGAAGCAGCGACAGCACGACGTTGACCAATGTTGCGACGCCGAAGACGCGCATGATCGCCAGCCGCTCGGCATGGACGATCTTGTCGATGTCGCCGGCCTGGGTCGAGAGCAGCAGCACGCCGAGCACGGCGCGGAAGCGCTGGATCGGCACCGCGACCGAGACGATCAGCTCGCCCTTTTCCGTGGTGCGCACGACCGCGCCACGCACGCCGGTCAGCGCGTTCATGACTTCGGGATAGATCGAGCCGTCGCCGCCGGGCGCTTCCTTATAAACAGGCAGATTGCCCGGCTGCAGCATCTTGTTGAGCAAGCCGCTGAACCAGTCGGACCAGCTCTGTTTCTCGTCGTCGACCGGCGGCAGATCGTAACGCAGCACCTGGCCGCGCGAATAGAGATGACGGCTGTCGAGCAGAAGATTGGCGTCGGCGTCGAAGATGCGGGCGCGGGTGCGGGTCGGCGAGATCAGCCGCGTCAGAACGGGCGCCACCTTTTCCGGATCGATCGGGAATTCCAGGTCCTCGTCGTTCGGAACGGGGGTGATGCTCTGGCCGGCCTGCAGCTCCAGGAGCTTCTGCGGATCGATGGTGATGGAATTGGTGTCGACCGATGCCGATGCCGAGACGGCGCCGGCGATGATTTCGCCCTGCGTCAGTAGGCTCTCGACGCGGGCGTCGATCAGTCCCTCGCGGAACTGGTTGAGATAGAGGATGCCGCCGACGAGAACCACGAGGGCCGCGAGATTGAAGAACAGGATACGCCGCGTCAGGCTCGAAAACACGGCATTGCCGAAGATGCGGCGGATCAGCGTGAAAGGGTGAGTCCAGCGACGGCGGGCGATCCTGGTGTCGCTCGAGCTTTCCGCCTCGTCGATATCTCTGTCCTGCACCAGCTGTGCCAAGCCAACGGCCCTTTCGAAGAGCGGAATCGGCGATTCCGCCCGCATGCTCTTATTCCATTGCCCGCCGCATGGTCCAGCAGACCATGCGGACTATCATGCTGCTTCGCGGAAACGGTAGCCGACGCCATACAGCGTCTCGATCATATCAAATTCGAGATCGACCATCTTGAATTTCTTGCGCAGCCGCTTGATGTGGCTGTCGATGGTGCGGTCGTCGACATAGACCTGCTCGTCATAGGCGGCGTCCATCAGGGCGTCGCGGCTCTTCACCACACCGGGGCGCTGGGCCAGCGAATGCAGGATCAGGAATTCCGTGACGGTCAGCGTCACCGGCTCGCCCTTCCAGGTGCAGGTGTGGCGTTCCTGGTCCATGACGAGCTGGCCGCGTTCCAGCGAGCGGGCCTGCTGGGTGGCGCCGGGCTTCGGCGCGGCATTGCCGCCGGCGGCATTCGCGGCTTCGCGGGCAGAGGCGCGGCGCAACACCGCCTTGACGCGCTCGACCAGCAGACGCTGCGAGAAGGGCTTGGTGATGAAGTCGTCGGCGCCCATCTTCAGGCCGAAGAGCTCGTCGATCTCTTCGTCCTTCGACGTCAGGAAGATCACGGGCAGGTCGGATTTCTGCCGCAGGCGGCGCAGAAGCTCCATGCCGTCCATGCGCGGCATCTTGATGTCGAAGATCGCCAGTTGCGGCGGCCGGGCCAGCAGGCCGTCGAGCGCCGAAGCGCCGTCGGTGTAGGTTTCGACCTTATATCCCTCGGCCTCCAGGGCAATCGACACGGACGTCAGGATATTACGGTCGTCGTCTACGAGCGCGATTGTCAACATGGTGTTCGTCTCCGTCATTAGTGCGCATCTCCCGGATTTGGAATCCAGCCCAGGCGGCTTGCCATCTCGGTTGGCGGTAACCTGGCGCGCTTATGGGGATAAAGGTGGAACAAATTGTGGCAAAGATAAAGGGAAGGATTGTCGAAGCTGCAAATACCGCACCAGGGGTTGTGTGACCAAATGTCCTCGACCGCGTCTTTCAAACGATTTAAAATTATCCGTATTTATTTAAATCGATTAAATATCTGATATCATTAAAGATTTTTCGTTTCTGGCTCTTGTGCTTTTAAATGGAGACCACTAGGCTCCCTTCAGTACCAACGGCCGACGGCCTTGTAGAGGAATGAAGCGATGGAGCAATTCGGCGTCCGTAATCCCGCAATCGAACTCGAATCGATCGGCCTGGGAGCCGCCGCCAGCGTGCGTTACAACCTCCTGGAGGCTCATCTCTATGAGGAGGCGATTCGTCGGCGCGAAGCCGATCTGACCGCCGATGGCGCGCTGCGGGCCCTGACCGGCCAGCATACCGGCCGTTCGCCGAAGGATAAATTCGTCGTCCGCAACGCCGTGACCGAAGACCAGATCTGGTGGGACAACAACAAACCGATGTCGCCGGAGCATTTCGCGCTGCTGCACAAGGACATGCTGGCGCATGTACAGGGCAAGGATCTGTTCGTTCAGGACCTGATCGGCGGCGCCGACCGCGATTATGCCCTGCCGACACGGGTCATCACCGAATTCGCCTGGCATTCGCTGTTCATCCGCAACCTGCTCATTCGTCCGGAGCGCTCGGCGCTGGAAAGCTTCGTGCCGAAGCTGACGATCATCGATCTTCCGAGCTTCCGCGCCGATCCCGAGCGTCATGGCTGCCGCACGGAAACCGTGATCGCCTGCGATCTCGTCAACGGCATCGTCCTGATCGGCGGCACATCCTATGCCGGCGAGATGAAGAAATCGGTCTTCACCGTGCTGAACTACCTGTTGCCGGAGCGCGGCGTCATGCCGATGCACTGCTCGGCCAATGTCGGCCCGGATGGCGACGCGGCGATCTTCTTCGGCCTGTCGGGCACCGGCAAGACGACGCTGTCGGCCGATCCGACCCGCACGCTGATCGGCGACGACGAGCATGGCTGGGGCGAAAACGGCATCTTCAATTTCGAAGGCGGCTGCTACGCCAAGACCATCCGCCTGTCGGCCGAGGCCGAGCCGGAAATCTACGCCACCACCCGTCGCTTCGGCACCGTGCTGGAAAATGTCGTGCTTGACGAGCATGGCACGCCGGACCTCGACGACGGCTCGCTGACGGAGAACACCCGCAGCGCCTATCCGCTGCATTTCATTCCGAATGCTTCCGAATCCGGCATGACCGGCCATCCGGAAACGATCATCATGCTGACCGCCGATGCCTTCGGCGTCATGCCGCCGATCGCCAGGCTGACGCCGGAACAGGCCATGTACCACTTCCTCTCCGGCTACACCGCCAAGGTCGCGGGCACGGAAAAGGGCGTCGTCGAGCCGGAAGCCACTTTCTCGACCTGCTTCGGCGCTCCCTTCATGCCGCGCCATCCGACCGAATACGGCAATCTGCTCAAGGAGCTGATCGCCCGCCACGATGCCGGCTGCTGGCTCGTCAACACCGGCTGGACCGGCGGCGCCTACGGCACGGGCCGGCGCATGCCGATCAAGGCGACGCGCGCCTTGCTCGCCGCCGCCCTGAAGGGTGACCTCGACGATGTCGAGTTCCGCATCGACCCGAATTTCGGCTTTGCGGTGCCGGTCGCGGTCGAAGGTGTCGATAGCGCCATCCTCGATCCACGTTCCACCTGGGCGGACGGCCAGGCCTATGACGCGCAGGCGGCGAAGCTGGTGCAGATGTTCGTATCCAACTTCGCCAAGTTCGAGGACCATGTCGACGGCAACGTCCGCGACGCGGCCCCGGGATTGCGCGCCGCGGCGGAATAATCGGCCGCATCGCATTGATGACTCACGTGAAACCCCGGCGGCTTGTCTGCAGGGGTTTCATTTTGCTGCCGTGCTGTTTTCAACCGCGCTCCAATATGGGATAGACAGGCGCGGAGAGAACCATGGCCAGCGACGCGCTTTACATCAACGACCGGATCACCATTGCCGGCTGGGAACTGACGGAACAATTCGTTCTGGCGGGCGGTCCCGGCGGGCAGAATGTCAACAAGGTCGCGACCGCGGTTCAGCTTTTTTTCAATGTGCAGAATTCGCCGTCGCTCAACGATCGCGTCAAGGCCAATACTGTCAGGCTCGCCGGCCGGCGCGTCTCCAAGGACGGCGTGCTGATGATCGAGGCCAGCCGCTTCCGCAGCCAGGACCGCAATCGCGAGGATGCGCGCGAGCGGCTGAAGGAACTGATCCTCGAAGCTGCCGCCCCGCCACCGCCGCCGCGCAAGAAGACCAGGCCGACCAAAGGCTCGATCGAACGCCGATTGAAGGAGAAATCCGGGCGCTCCGAGGTCAAGAAGATGCGCGGCAAGGTGGGCGGCGACTAGGTTTTCGGGCTGCGTTTTGGCTTGGCTAGATTATTTTTGCGTTTATCGGAGAGGGTGGTTTCTGCGGCAGCCCCCTCACCCTAGCCCTCTCCCCGAGGGGAGAGGGGACGACTATCGTAGCCGCCCCGGTTTCTTGGCGAAAAGGCCGCCATCTCCTTCTCCCCTCGGGGAGAAGGTGCCCGATAGGGCGGATGAGGGGGGGTAGCTATGGAGAGCAGAAACTGCCTAAGCCATTCGTGTAGCGATAGCATAACCTGACCGGTACATTGCAGGAACATATCGATGCTTCTCCCCAACGGAATTCGCCATCTCCCCGGCTATCTCGACCGCCCTCAGCAAGAGGCACTGGTCGAGGCCATCCGCACCGTCGTCGCCACTTCGCCGCTCTATACGCCGGTCATGCCCGGCACCGGCAAGGAGATGTCGGTGCGGATGACCAATTGCGGTTCGCTCGGCTGGGTGACGGACAAGCAGCGCGGCTATCGCTATCAGCCGACCCATCCCGTCACCGGCCAGGCATGGCCGGCCATGCCGCCGCAATTGTTGGAGCTGTGGATGAACATAGCTGGCTATGAAAAGCCGCCGGAGGCTTGCCTGGTGAATTTCTATGGCGACGATGCCCGCATGGGCCTGCACCAGGATCGCGACGAGCAGGACCTCAATGCGCCGGTGCTGTCGATCTCGCTCGGCAATAGTTGCCTCTTCCGCGTCGGCGGCCTCAACCGTAATGATCGCACGCTATCCTTCAAGCTTGCGAGCGGCGACATCGTCGTGCTTGGCGGCGAGGGCAGGCTCTGCTTCCACGGCGTGGATCGCATCCACCCGGCCACCTCGACCCTCCTCAAAAGCGGCGGCCGTATAAACCTGACATTAAGGCGCGTGAACCTCTGAACTCCTGAAACGGGATCAGAGCTTCCTGAGCGCCACCTGCTCGATCAGATGGTTCTTGCCCTTGCGCAGGATCAGGTCGGCGCGCGGGCGCGTCGGCAGGATGTTCTGGCGCAGGTTCTTCAGGTTGATGTTCTTCCAGAGGCCCTCGGCGATCGCCAGCGCCTCACTCTCGGTGATCGAAGCGTAGCGGTGGAAGAAGGAGTGCGGGTCGCGGAAGGCGGTTTCGCGCAGGCGCATGAAACGGGTGACGTACCAATTGTGGATCAGATCCTCGTCCGCGTCGATATAGATCGAGAAATCGAAGAAATCCGACACCATCGGCACGATCTTGCCGTCGGCCGGCAAATGCCGCGATTGCAGCACGTTGATGCCCTCAAAGATCAGGATGTCGGGGCGGTCGACGGTCTTGTATTCGTTCGGCAGCACGTCATAGACGAGGTGCGAATAGCAGGGCGCCTTGACGTCAGGTTGTCCCGCCTTGATCGCCGATAGGAAGCGCAGCAGGGCGGCGGTATCGTAGCTTTCCGGAAAACCCTTGCGCTGCATCAGGTTGCGGCGCTGCAATTCGGCATTCGGATAGAGAAAGCCGTCGGTGGTGATCAGGTCGACCTTCGGGCTCGACGGCCAGCGGCCGAGCAGTTCTTTCAGGATACGCGCCGTGGTCGACTTACCGACGGCGACCGAGCCGGCGATGCCGATGACGAAGGGCGTCTTGGCGACGCCGTTGAGGCTGAGGAAGCGGTTGCGCTGCTCGAACAGGATCTGCGAGGATTCGACATGCGAGGACAGCAGGCGCGACAGCGACAGATAGATGCGTCGGACCTCGTCGAGATCGATCGGGTCGCCCATCGAGCGCAGCCGCGTCACTTCGTCGGCGGTGAGCGTCAATGGCGTATCGGCCCGGAATTTCGCCCATTCCTCCGTGGAGAAGAAATAATAGGGCGAATAGGCTTTCGCCTGGAAAATATCGAGCGTCTCGGGCGCCGGCGGGGTTTTGGTCGCTATTGTCATCGCGTTCTACCGGCTCGCCTTCTCCTGAAGGCCGGATTGAGCGGTGCGCCTTTCGAGCTCACCCATGACATTCTGCAACGGAATGCCCGCGATCTTCAATACCACCATGAGATGATACAGCAAATCGGCGGCCTCGTAGGTGAGGTTGTCGCGGTCGTTGGTCACCGCTGCCATCACCGCCTCGATCGCCTCTTCGCCGAGCTTCTTCGCCGCCTTCGGCTGGCCGGCGGCGCAAAGCTTTGCCGTCCAGGATTCTTCCGGTGACGCCTTGGAGCGCTCGTCGACGATCCGTTCGAGGTCGGAAAGGGTAAATCCGCTCATCCGTCCTGCTCCTCCCTAGTCGAGCCGCATGGCGATGCCATGCTCGGCCATATACCGTTTTGCCTCGCCGACCGAATAGGTGCCGAAGTGGAAGATCGAGGCCGCAAGTACGGCCGTCGCATGACCTTCCCTGACGCCGGCGACGAGATCATCGAGATCGCCGACGCCGCCCGAGGCGATGACGGGCACGCGCACCGCATCGGCGATCGCCCGCGTCAGCTCCAGATCGTAGCCGACCTTGGTGCCGTCGCGGTCCATCGAGGTGACGAGCAGCTCGCCGGCGCCGCGCTCGACCATCTTGCGGGCGAAATCGACGGCGTCGATGCCGGTCGCGTTGCGGCCGCCATGGGTATAGATCTCCCAGGCGCTCAGATTGTCGCCGCCGAGCGCCTCGGTTCGCCGCCGCTTGGCGTCGATCGACACGACGATGCACTGATTGCCGAACTTGTCGGCGGCTTCGGCGACGAAATCCGGATTGTTCACCGCCGCCGAGTTGATCGACACCTTGTCGGCGCCGCAGAGCAGCAGCTTGCGGATATCGGCGATGGTGCGCACGCCGCCGCCGACCGTCACTGGCATGAAGCATTGCTCGGCGGTGCGGGCGACGACATCGAAGATGGTGTCGCGATTGTCCGACGAGGCGGTGATGTCGAGAAAGCAGAGTTCGTCTGCGCCGGCGGCGTCATAGGCCTTGGCGGCCTCGACCGGATCGCCGGCATCGACGAGATTGACGAAGTTGACGCCCTTGACGACACGGCCGTCCTTGACGTCGAGGCAGGGGATGACGCGGGCTTTCAGTGTCATTGCGCGATCTCCTTCCCCTTGGCCGCCTTGATCAGCGCCAGGGCCTCCTTCGGATCGATCCGGCCATCATAAAGCGCGCGGCCGGAAATCGCACCCTCAAGTTTGCGGGCATCGGGCTCGACCATGCGGCGGATATCGTCCAGCGAGGCCAGCCCGCCGGAGGCGATGACCGGGATGGAGACGGCATCGGCCAGTTCCAGCGTCGAAGCCCAGTTGATGCCGGTCAGAATCCCGTCGCGGTCGATATCGGTATAGATGATCGCGGCGACGCCGGCGCCTTCGAACTTTTTCGCCAGCTCGATGACGCCGAGTTCGGAGGCTTCCGCCCAGCCCTCGACCGCCACCTTGCCACCCTTGGCGTCGATGCCGACGGCCACGCGACCCGGAAATTTTTTGCAGGCTTCGATGACCAGCGCCGGATCGCGCACGGCGACGGTGCCGAGGATGACGCGGGTGAGCCCGCGTGCCAGCCAGTTTTCGATATGATCGAGCGTGCGGATGCCGCCGCCGAGCTGCACCGGGTTCTTTGTCGCCTTCAGAATGGCGTCGACAGCGGCGCCATTAACGGTCTCGCCGGCGAAGGCGCCGTTGAGATCGACGACATGTAGCCATTCGAAGCCCTGGTCTTCAAAGGCCTTGGCCTGGGCGCCGGGGTCGGGATTGTAGACCGTCGCCTGGTTCATGTCGCCGAGTTTCAGGCGCACGCACTGGCCGTCCTTGAGGTCGATGGCGGGGAAAAGGATCATGGTTTCTGTCCTCGAAGCGCGAGCCTTACGGCTTCCAGCGCAGGAAATTGGCAATGAGGGCGAGGCCGAGCTTCTGGCTCTTTTCCGGATGGAACTGCGCGCCGGCGATATTGTCGCGGCCAACGAAAGCGGTCATCGGCCCGCCGTAACTGGTCGTTGCGATGACATCGTCGGCATGGTCGGCGGCCAGATGGTAGGAATGCACGAAATAGGCATGCAGCCCGTCCGGCCCGGTCGGAATACCATCGAAGAGCGCGTGCGGATGCCTCAGATCCAGCGTGTTCCAGCCGATCTGCGGGATCTTCAACGAGGGATCGTCGGGCGTCATCTCCTTGACGTCGCCCTTGATCCAGCCGAACCCCTGCGTGATCGTCTTTTCCAGTCCGCGCGACGACATCAGCTGCATGCCGACGCAGATGCCGAGGAAGGGGCGGGCCTTGTGTTCCACGACGTCGATGACGGCTTCCGCCATGCCGGACACCGCATCGAGCCCGCGGCGGCAATCGGCATAGGCGCCGACGCCCGGAAGCACGATGCGGTCGGCGGTGGCGACGCGCTCGGCGTCGTCGGTGAGATCAATCTCGGCGTCGATGCCGGCTTCGCGGGCGGCGCGTTCGAAGGCTTTGGTGGCCGAGCGCAGATTGCCCGAACCGTAGTCGATAATCGCGACGCGCATATTCAGCGTCCTCCGTCATAGCCGGGAAGACCGAATGTCGATCCGCCGCGGCCGGTATGAATGTTTGAACGGGAAGGAATATCCCAATTATTCGCTTGGATATCCTCTTCCGCCTTCGGCTCGATGCCCGAGAAATGGATCTCCTCGGCCGTCGCCAGATTATGGGCGGAAATCAGACCTTCCGTCTTCCATCCGCGCCCGGCAAGCCCGCGATAGAAGGCATGTTGCCCCTCCAGCGCCGCAAGCATGCGCACGCCGATGATGATCGCGGCACCGGCGGCGAACAGACCCGGCTGGCGCATCAGCCCGAGCCCGACGCCCTGCAGCAGGAAGGCTGCGGCGGCATGCAGCCAGAGGCGGTGGTACAGCATCCAGAGTGTCGGGAACAGAAAAGCCCGCCAGGAAAAGCCGTCGCGGATGAAGCGCGTCCTGTCATCGTCCCTGTCCGCCCCGTCGGGCGGCGTCAAAATCAGATAGCTTGCCATTTCCTCAATTCCCCAAAATGGGGTCAGGCGAGCGTGCCCTTCGTCGAGGGCACACGGCCTGCCTGCCGCGGGTCGATCTCGGTTGCCGTGCGCAGCGCGCGGGCAACGGCCTTGAAGCATGTCTCGGCTATATGGTGATTGTTGGCGCCATAATGGTTGAGGATATGCAAGGTGATGCCGGCATTCTGTGCGAGCGCCTGAAAGAATTCGCGCACCAGCTCGGTGTCGAAGGTGCCGATCTTCGGCGCGCTGAAGGAAACGTTCCAGACGAGGAAGGGCCGGCCGGACAGATCGACGGCGGCCTTCGTCATCGTCTCGTCCATGGCGAGGTCGATCGAGGCATAGCGGGTGATGCCACGCCGGTCGCCCAGCGCCTTGGCGATCGCCTGGCCGATCGCGATGCCGGTATCCTCCACCGCATGGTGATCGTCCACATGCAGGTCGCCCTTGGTGTCGATTTCCATGTCGATCAGCGAATGTCGCGACAGCTGCTCCAGCATATGGTCGAAAAAACCGACGCCCGTCGAAATGGTCGACTTGCCGCTGCCGTCGATGTTGACGGACACGGAGACCGAGGTCTCGTTGGTCTTGCGGGAAACGCTTGCCGTGCGGCTCGCTGCGGTCTCTGCCATGGGCTGCTCCATCAGGAATACGGCCGTTCCTTATCAGGCACATGGGCAAATATCCAGAAGTTAAGTCATGGGCGAACTTCTCCGGCCGGCCTGGCGGCAGCGTTCGTGAACCGGGGAGATTTGCAATCGGCAAAAGCCCTCTTACATAGGTCTCGACGGGGCCGATCTGCGGCCCGGCAGAAAGCCCGCCGAAACGGGGGCAAACAGGTGTTTAAATGACGACAATCGTTACTATTCGAAAAGACGGCAAGGTTGTGATGGCTGGTGATGGCCAGGTGAGCCTTGGCCAGACGGTCATGAAGGGCAATGCCCGCAAGGTTCGCCGCATCGGCAAGGGCGACGTGATCGCCGGTTTCGCCGGCGCGACCGCCGATGCCTTCACGCTGCTGGAGCGGCTTGAAAAGAAGCTCGAACAATATCCCGGCCAGCTGATGCGCGCGGCCGTCGAGCTCGCCAAGGACTGGCGCACGGACAAATATCTGCGCAATCTCGAAGCGATGATGCTGGTTGCCGACAAGAGCGTTACGCTCGCCATCACCGGCAACGGCGATGTGCTCGAGCCGGAACACGGCGCGCTGGCGATCGGCTCCGGCGGCAATTATGCGCTTGCCGCGGCCCGCGCCCTGATGGACAGCGACAAATCCGCAGAGGATGTCGCCCGCCGCGCTCTCGATATCGCCGCCGACATCTGCGTCTATACGAACCACAATGTCGTGGTCGAAACGCTCGACGCCGACGCCTGAGACGTTCCTCTCTTGATAGTTTCTAGCCCTGACAGGGAACATACGAAATGACCACTTTTTCCCCCCGCGAGATCGTTTCCGAACTCGATCGCTATATTGTCGGCCAGCATGAGGCCAAGCGCGCCGTGGCGATCGCGCTGCGCAATCGCTGGCGCCGTCAGCAGCTCGAGCCCGATCTGCGCGACGAAGTCATGCCCAAGAACATCCTGATGATCGGTCCGACCGGCGTCGGCAAGACGGAGATCTCCCGCCGCCTCGCCAAGCTCGCCGGCGCGCCCTTCATCAAGGTGGAAGCCACCAAGTTCACCGAAGTCGGCTATGTCGGCCGCGACGTCGAGCAGATCGTCCGCGATCTCGTCGAAGTCGGCATCGGCCTGGTGCGTGAAAAGAAGCGCGCCGAGGTGCAGGCCAAGGCGCATATGAGCGCCGAGGAGCGCGTGCTCGACGCCCTGGTCGGCGCCACCGCCTCGCCGGCAACGCGCGACAGCTTCCGCAAGAAGCTGCGCGACGGCCAGCTCGACGACAAGGAAATCGACATCGAAGTGGCCGATACCGGCGCCGGCATGCCCGGCGGTTTCGAGATCCCCGGCATGCCCGGTGCCAATATCGGCGTGCTCAACCTGTCGGAAATGTTCGGCAAGGCCATGGGCGGCCGTACGAAGAAGGTACGCACCACGGTCAAGGATTCCTACAAGGAGCTGATCCGCGACGAATCCGACAAGCTGATCGACAACGAGGCGATCCAGCGCGAGGCCGTGCAATCCGCCGAGAATGACGGCATCGTCTTCCTCGACGAGATCGACAAGATCGCCGCCCGCGATGGCGGCATGGGTGCCGGCGTCTCGCGCGAAGGCGTGCAGCGCGACCTGCTGCCGCTTGTGGAAGGCACGACGGTTTCGACCAAGTACGGCCCGGTGAAGACCGACCATATCCTCTTCATCGCCTCCGGCGCCTTCCATGTGTCGAAGCCCTCGGATCTGCTGCCGGAATTGCAGGGCCGCCTGCCGATCCGCGTCGAGCTGAAGCCGCTCAGCAAGGAGGATTTCCGCCGCATCCTGACCGAGCCGGAAGCCAGCCTCATCCGCCAGTACAAGGCGCTGATGGAAACGGAAGACCTGAAGCTCGATTTCACCGACGACGCCATCGACGCCTTGGCCGATGTCGCCGTGCATCTGAACTCCACCGTCGAGAACATCGGTGCCCGCCGTCTGCAGACGGTGATGGAGCGGGTGCTGGACGAAATCTCCTACAATGCCTCGGACCGCGCCGGCGCCTCGGTGACCATCGATGCCGCCTATGTCCGCGAGCACGTCGGCGATCTCGCCACCAATACCGACCTCTCGCGCTTCATCCTGTAGCGCGATGGATGCCGGTATCGGCATCTTGAAATATTAATCACTCGACAGCGGGCCGTTAACTTTTTAGTTAGGGGCCCGTTTCTTTGTGTCGCTTGGCTTTATTCGGCCAAGATTGTCCGTCAGGCAGCCGCATGGAAACACCGGATGAAACTTCGACAGGGCAGCCATCGTGCGACGCATCGTGATCCCCCTTCTTCTGGCGGTTGTCAGCCTTTCCTGGATGCCGGCCCATGCGGGCGCGGCGACCATGGTGCCGCCGGGCAACCGCAATGCCGAGCAGCCCGCCATTCCCGGCGCGTCCGTGCGCCGCACCAAGGGCACGAACTCGACCTTCGACCGCAAGTACCAGAAGGTCCGCGAGCTTCTGGCGTCCGATACCAAGCTGATGTCGAAGATCAAGTCGACGGCGCGCGCCTATGGCATCGATCCGATTCATATCATCGGCGCGCTGGTCGGCGAGCATACCTATAATGTCGACGCCTATGACGGCCTGCAGTCCTACTACGTCAAGGCCGCGTCCTATGCCGGCCAGAGCTTCCGCTTCGCCTATGGCGGCGAAGATGTCGACGATTTCGTCGCCCGGCCGCAATTCGACGCCTGCAAGGGCAAGCGCGATTCCTACAGCCTCTGGACCTGCCGCGAGGACGTTTGGGACAGCGAATTCCGCGGCAAGAAAGTCGACGGCAAATCCTTCCCCGACAATCGTTTCAGCGCCGTGTTCTTCCAGCCCTTCTATGCCGGCCAGACTTTCGGCCTCGGCCAGGTCAATCCGCTGACCGCGCTCGAATTGTCCGATCTTGTCAGCAGCACCTCGGGCGTCGCCAAGCTGGACGAAAAGGATGCCGCCGGCGTCTACAAGGCCATCATGGACCCGGACCTGTCGCTCGCCTTCGTCGCCGCCTCGATCCGCAAGGCGATCGACGATTATCGCTCGATCGCCGGCATGGACATCTCCGCCAATCCGGGCCTGACGGCGACGCTCTACAATGTCGGCAATTCCCGCCAGCGCGCCGCAGCCCTCGCCGCCCGCAACCGTGGCGCCAGCCAACCGGTCTGGCCGGAAGAAAATTACTATGGATGGCTTATCAATGATAAGCTGGGCGATCTGAAGTCGCTGCTCTAGCGATTCCGGGGAAATGCGCAGCGGTTTTCCGTCCGGAATTGCGCCAAAAACAATAGATAGAACAGTTCAGCGATTCCGTGAAACGCTGAACTGTTCTAGACTTCTATACGGTCGGAAAAATAAGGTTTTCGAGGGAGATTTGATCTCATGGACATGATCCCGGAAGCCTTCTCTCCGCCGGCCCCGATCCCGCGCACCGTGCCGCCGTCGCGCCTGACGATCATCCGCACCATCCTGCGCAATCCGCTCGAATTGTGGGGCGAACCGTCCTATACGCTGCCCTGGATTATGACGCGTTTCATTCGCGAGCGCACGTTGATCGTCAACGATCCCGGCCTGATCAAGCATGTGCTGGTCGACAATGCTTCCAATTACCGCATGTCCGATATCCGCCAGCTCATACTCCGGCCGATCCTGCGCGACGGGCTGCTGACGGCGGAAGGGCCGGTGTGGAAGCGGTCGCGCAAGGCCGTCGCGCCGGTCTTCACGCCGCGCCATGCCCAGGGTTTTGCCGGCCAGATGCTGAGCCAGAGCGAGGACTACGTCCGCAAATACGAGGATGTCGGTGGCGACGGCAGGACTTTCGATATTGCTGTCGACATGACCGAACTCACCTTCGCCATCCTTGCCGAGACGCTCTTTTCCGGTGAGATCGTCACGGAAGGCGCCAGTTTCGCCGATGACGTCAACCAGCTGCTGCACCGCATGGGCCGGGTCGATCCCATGGATCTCTTGCGCGCGCCATCCTGGGTGCCGCGCGTCACCCGCATCGGCGGCCAGAAGGTGCTCGATAAGTTTCGCGGCATCGTCCGCGACACCATGAACCTGCGCCTCGACAAGATGCGCCGGGATCGTGCGTCCGCACCCGACGATTTCCTGACGCTGCTTCTGGAGAAGGCCGGCCCCGACGGCCTGACCATGGAGGAGATCGAGGACAATATCCTGACCTTCATCGGCGCCGGCCACGAGACGACGGCCCGCGCGCTGGCCTGGACGCTTTATTGCGTCGCCAATAGCCCGCATATTCGCGAGGCGATGGAAGAGGAAATCGACCGGGTGCTGGCGACCGGCGCCGAGCCCGTCGCCTGGCTCGACCTGATGCCGAATGTCCGCGCCGCTTTCGAGGAGGCGATGCGCCTTTATCCGCCCGCCCCGTCGATCAACCGCGCCTCGATCGCCGACGACGAATGGACGAGCCCACGCGGCGAACGCGTCGAAATCCCGGCCGGCATCACCGTGCTGATCATGCCCTGGACGCTGCACCGCCACGCGCTCTATTGGGACAAGCCGCGCGCCTTCATGCCCGAGCGCTTTCTTCCGGAGAATCGCGGCAGGATCAACCGCTTCCAGTACCTGCCCTTCGGCGCCGGCCCGCGCGTCTGCATCGGCGCCACCTTCGCCCTGCAGGAAGCCGTCATCGCCCTTGCCGTCATGATGCACCGCTTCCGCTTCGATCCGACGGAGGAGACCAATCCCTGGCCGGTGCAGAAGCTGACGACCCAGCCGCAGGGCGGGCTGCCGATGCGGGTGACGAGGCGGTAGGGGACAGATTTTATCCCGCCCTTGGCGGGCGGGAAAGCAATTTCTTAGGATTAGGCGAGGGCTTGTCCCTTGTCTAATGCTTAGAAATTGCAAGGGCGGGGGTAGGTAGGGGCGCACTGTGCTCTGACAGTATTCAATCAAGAAAAGACCCCCTCTCTTGCAATTTCAATAGCTTAGAAATTGCGCCAGGCTTTGAACATGTGGAACTTTCTGTTTCGCAATTCCTAAACCAATGAAATTGCTTTCTCGCCCGCCAAGGGCGAGATAGGCTCCGCGCCTGCCGCTTCGCTCGCGTCCTCGCCGGCCTTGTGGAAGTCCATGATCTTTATCCGCTCCAGAGGTTCTATATCAGCGTGACATCTCATTTCCTGCTCGGCATCGACACGGGTGGAACCTATACCGATGCCGTCCTCTTCCATGAAACCGATGGCGTCATCGCCAAGGCGAAATCGCTGACCACGCGGCATGATCTGGCTGTCGGCATCGCCGGCGCCGTCGATGCGGTCATCGCCGCCTCCGGCATCCCCGTGTCCGCCATCGGCCTCGTCTCGCTGTCGACGACGCTTGCCACCAATGCGCTGGTGGAAGGGCAGGGTGGTCGCGCCGGGTTGGTGATGATCGGCTTCGGTCCCGACGATCTGAAGCGCGATGGCCTAGCCGAGGCGCTGGGCTCCGATCCCGTGCTGTTCCTGCCCGGTGGCCACAACGTCCATGGCAACGAGAACCCGCTTGATCTTACGGCGCTGGAAGAGGCCTTGCCGGAGCTGTCGAAGAGCGTGTCGTCCTTTGCGATCGCCGGCTATTTCGCCGTCAGGAATCCGGCGCATGAAATCCGCGTGCGCGACGCCATTCGCGAGCTGTCCCATCTGCCGGTCACCTGCAGCCACGAGCTTTCCTCCAAACTCGGCGGTCCGCGCCGGGCGCTGACGACGCTGCTCAATGCCCGCCTCGTCTCGATGATCGACCGCTTGGTCGGCGCCTGCGAAGGGTTTCTGGCTCAGCGCGGCATAGCGGCGCCAATGATGGTGGTGCGCGGCGACGGTGCCCTGATTTCGGCCGCCGAGGCCAAGCTTCGCCCGATCGAAACGATCCTCTCCGGTCCGGCGGCAAGCCTGGTCGGCGCGCGCTATCTCACCGGCCTCGACGATGCCGTGGTCTCCGATATCGGCGGCACCACCACCGATGTCGCCGTCATGGAGGAAGGCCGGCCACGGCTCGATGCCGATGGCGCCGTCGTCGGCGGCTATCGAACCATGGTCGAGGCGGTCGCGATGCGCACCTATGGTCTCGGTGGCGATTCGGAAGTGAAGATCAACGATCGCGGCCTCGTTGCCAGCTTCGAGCTTGGGCCGCGCCGCCTGCTGCCGCTCAGCCTGCTTGCCCATGCGCATGGCCAGGCCGTTGTCGGCGTGCTGGAGCAGCAGCTGCGTGCGCCGCATCTCGGCCGCAATGCCGGCCGTTTTGCCGTGCGCACCGGCGTGCCGGACCATCTGGCAAGCGGGCTGACCTCGCTGGAGCAGGCGCTGTTCGACAGGATCGGTACTGCCCCCCTGGCCCTCGACCAGCTTCTGACCGCGACGTCGCAGAAGGCGACGCTGGACCGCTTGGTGGCGCGCGGTCTCGTGCATCTGAGTGGCCTGACGCCGTCGGACGCCATGCATGTGCTCGGCCGGCAAGGTCAGTGGAATGCCGAGGCCGCCCGGCTTGGCCTGGCACTGGCCATGCGGATGAAGGACGGTTCCGGCCGCCCGATCGCCGCTTCGGTGGAAGAATTGGCGCAGAAGATCGTCGACCGCCTGACGCGTCAGTCCGCCGATGTCATCCTTGCCGCCTGTCTGGCCGAGGATGGCGTTGCCGATCTCGATCCGGCCCGATCGATCTCCATCGACCGGGCGCTGCGCCGCGCGCCGGGCATTGCCCGCTTTGCCGTCTCGCTCGACCGCCCGCTGGTCGGCCTCGGCGCCTCGGCGCCGGTCTATTATCCCGCGATCGCGGCGATGCTGGCGAGTGACAGCGCCATTCCAGCCGATTCGGATGTCGCCAATGCCATCGGCGCGGTCGTCGGCCAGATCCGTACCACCGCCACTGTCTTCGTCACCATGCCGGAGGATGGTATCTATGTTCTGAACGGGGCGGGCGAGACCTTGCGGTTTACCGACGAAGAGCGGAGCTTCGCGCTGGCACGCCAGCGCGCGATGGAGGTGGCGATGACACAGGCGCGGCTGAATGGCGCCGTCGATCCGGTCATCGCGCTGGATGAGCAGGTGGATGCGCCGGAGGTCGAGGGCAACCGCAAGCTGGTCGAGGCGCGCTTTGTTGCGACAGCCAGCGGCCGCCCGCGCATCGCAGCCGAGTGATTGTTTCCAGGATTGCATAAATCTTTCGAATTATTGCCAAATTGACGGAGGGCGAAACCATCCGCAAAGTGGCAGCATGTCAGAATTGAGCCGTGCAACGGCCTTGAGGAGTTGAGTTATGAGCCGCATCGAGAAAAACGGGCTTCAGATCGAACCGGTCCTGTATGATTTCCTCGTCAAGGAGGCCCTGCCGGGCTTCGGCGTCGACGCGGATGCCTTCTTTGCCGGCTTGTCGGCGATCGTCCACGACCTCGCCCCGAAGAACCGCGAGCTGCTCGCCAAGCGCGACCAGCTGCAGGAGGCGATAGACGGCTGGTATCGCCAGAACGGCGCGCCGATCGATCTCGCCGCTTACGAAGCCTTCCTGCGCGACATCGGCTACATCATCCCCGAGGGCCCGACCTTCACGGTTTCGACCGCCAATGTCGACCCCGAGATCGCCGAGATCGCCGGCCCGCAGCTCGTCGTCCCGGTCATGAACGCCCGCTATGCGCTGAACGCCGCCAATGCCCGCTGGGGCTCACTCTACGATGCGCTCTACGGCACCGATGCGATCTCCGAAGCCGATGGCGCCGAGAAGGGCCGGGGTTACAATCCGAAGCGCGGCGAGAAGGTTATCGCCTGGGTGCGCGAGTTCCTCGATTCCGCCGTCCCGCTCGCCGGCGCAGGCTGGAAGGATGTCACCGGCCTTGCCGTCAAGAATGGCGCTCTGGCGATTGCAACCAGGAACGGCGCCACGGCGCTCGCCGACGGCAGGCATTTCGCCGGCTATCTCGGCGATGCCGCGGCCCCCTCACATATCCTCCTGAAGAACAACGGCATCCATATCGAGATCGTCATCGATGCCGGCACCGATATCGGCAAGGCCGATCCGGCCCATATTTCCGACGTCCGCCTGGAATCGGCCATCACCACGATCATGGACTGCGAGGATTCCGTTGCCGCCGTCGATGCCGAGGACAAGGTGGTCGTCTATCGCAACTGGCTTGGCCTGATGAAGGGCGACCTGACGGAAGAGGTCGCCAAGGGCGGCAAGACCTTCACACGTCGCCTCAATCCGGATGTCACCTATACCGCGCCCGATGGCTCGACGTTCGACCTGCATTGCCGTTCGCTGATGCTGGTGCGCAACGTCGGCCACCTGATGACCAATCCGGCGATCCTCGACCGCGACGGCAACGAAGTACCGGAGGGCATCATGGATGCCGCCATCACCGGCCTGATCGCGCTTTACGATGTCGGCCCCAATGGCCGCCGCAAGAACTCCCGCGCCGGCTCGATGTATGTCGTCAAGCCGAAGATGCATGGGCCGGAGGAAGTGGCCTTCGCCGTCGAGATCTTCTCGCGCGTCGAAGACCTGCTCGGCATGCCGCGCAACACCATCAAGATGGGCATCATGGACGAGGAGCGCCGCACCACGGTCAACCTCAAGGAAGCCATCCGCGCCGCCAGCGAGCGCGTGGTCTTCATCAACACCGGCTTCCTCGACCGCACCGGCGACGAGATCCATACCTCGATGGAGGCCGGCCCGATGATCCGCAAGGGCGACATGAAGCAGGCCGCCTGGATTGCCGCTTACGAGAACTGGAACGTCGATATCGGCCTGGAATGCGGCCTCTCCGGCCACGCGCAGATCGGTAAGGGCATGTGGGCCATGCCGGACCTGATGGCGGCGATGCTGGAACAGAAGATCGCCCACCCCAAGGCCGGCGCCAACACCGCCTGGGTGCCGTCGCCGACGGCTGCGACGCTGCACGCGACGCATTATCACAAGGTCAATGTCGCCGATGTCCAGCAGGGCCTGAAGAGCCGCGGCCGCGCCAAGCTCTCCGACATTCTCTCGGTGCCCGTTGCGCCGCGCCCGAATTGGACGCCAGAGGAGATCCAGCGCGAGATCGACAACAATTCTCAAGGCATCCTCGGCTATGTCGTCCGCTGGGTCGATCAGGGCGTCGGCTGCTCCAAAGTGCCGGATATCAACGATATCGGCCTGATGGAGGACCGCGCCACGTTGCGCATCTCGGCGCAGCACATGGCCAACTGGCTGCATCACAAGGTCATCACCGAGGCGCAGATCGTCGAAACCATGCAGCGCATGGCAGCTGTCGTCGACCAGCAGAATGCCGGCGACCCGCTCTATGTCGCCATGGCCGGCAATTTCGACGGCTCCGTCGCCTTCCAGGCCGCGCTCGATCTCGTGTTGAAGGGCCGCGAGCAGCCGAACGGCTATACCGAACCGGTCCTGCACCGCCGCCGCATCGAGCTGAAGGCGAAGCAGGCGGGGTAAGCCTGCGCTTGTGACGTTTTGCGGCGAAGAGGCGATGCTTGGCAAGATTCCCTCTCCCCTCGGGGAGAGGGCAGGGTGAGGGGGGGTGCCGCGAGCACGAACTATCCTAGCTCAAGGAATTATTTCTTTGCCGCGCCACCCCCTCATCCGCCCTTCGGGCACCTTCTCCCCGAGGGGAGAAGGAGGACAATATCCAGTTCCCCAAACAAAAAGGCCGCCGGATCGATCTCCGGCGGCCTTTTTTGAATTCCAATACCCAGCGATTACTGGATCACAACGACCTTGGTGCTGTGGCCCGGCAGGACGCGGCTGTAGAGGTCGATGACGTCCTGGTTCATCAGGCGGATGCAGCCCGAGGAAGCGGCGGTGCCGATCGAAGCCCATTCCGGCGTACCGTGCAGGCGGAACAGCGTGTCCTGGCCCTTTTCATTGTAGAGATACATGGCGCGGGCGCCGAGCGGGTTCGAGAGGCCCGGATTCATGCCGCCATCGACATATTTGGCGATGTCCGGACGGCGCACGGCCATTTCCTTCGGCGGATGCCAGGTCGGCCATTCCTGCTTCCAGGCGACATAGGCCGTGCCCGACCAGGCAAAGCCCTGCTTGCCGACGCCGATGCCGTAGCGCATCGCTTCGCCGTTGCCGAGGATATAGTAGAGATGGCGCTCGCGCGTGTTGACGATGATCGTGCCGGCCGCCTCGTCAGACTGGTAGGAAACGATCTGGCGGCGGAACTGCGGCTTCACCTTCTGGATCGGGATCGCCGGCAGCTGGAAACCGTTGTCACTGATCACACCGTAATCGCCGTCGAAGGTCTGGACGGTCTCGGTTGCGGAATTGGCGGTGGCGGGCGACGTGGCTGCGGCGGTGGTGGCGTAGCCAGCCGTGGCAAGCGTTGCGACAAGGCCGAGTGCGGTCATAGCATTGCGGATGCGCATGGAAGTCTCTTGGTAAGTTGTGGCAGGGAACGGGATGGTATTCACCATCTTTGAATATGGTTTATTTTCCATTAAATTTGGCTTTGCAAGCTGGTGCGGTACTACGACAATAGTCCCGCCGCGCAAATTAAAGCGACATGGCTTTTTTGCAACAATTCCCGCTCGCTTCCGAGGTAATTCATGACGATTTTGAGCGTTTACAATAATAATCCGTTAATAGACGGTCGTCAGTCGGAACGGGCTATGCTTGTGCGCAAGGGCATGCAGCGCCTGCTGCACGAGATGCGGCACGCCGTCCTGCCGGAACTGCCGCTCGCCAGCGGCCGCCGCGCCGATCTCATCACCCTCTCCGAGAAGGGCGAGATCTGGATCATCGAGATCAAGACGTCGATCGAGGATTTCCGCGTCGACCGCAAATGGCCGGACTACCGCCAGCATTGCGACCGGCTGTTCTTCGCCACCCACAAGGACGTGCCGCTCGATATCTTCCCGGAGGAGTGCGGGCTTTTCCTGTCCGACGGCTATGGCGCCCACATGATCCGCGAAGCGCCGGAGCATCGCCTGGCGCCGGCGACGCGCAAGTCGGTGACGCTGAATTTCTCCCGCGCCGCCGCCCAGCGGCTGCTCTTGGCCGAATGGGCGACGGGCAAGTCTTTTACAGCCGAAGAATGATGGCTATTTCGGCGCGCGCTTGGCGAGGATGCGCTGCAGCGTGCGGCGATGCATGTTGAGGCGGCGGGCGGTCTCCGAGACGTTGCGCTCGCACATTTCATAGACGCGCTGGATATGTTCCCAGCGCACCCGGTCCGCCGACATCGGATTTTCCGGCACCTCCGCCTTTTCCCCCGGCCGCTGCGTCAGCGCCGCATAGACGTCGTCGGCATCCGCGGGCTTGGCAAGATAATCGAGCGCCCCGAGCTTCACGGCGGTCACCGCCGTCGCGATATTGCCGTAGCCGGTCAAGACGACGATATGGGTGTCGTCGCGCCGCTGCCGGATCGCTTCGATGACCTCCAGGCCGGTGCCGTCGCCGAGGCGCAGATCGACCACGGCGTATTTCGGCGGATTGGCCTTCGATTTGGCGACGCCTTCCGTGACGGATTCGGCGGTCTCCACGGCAAAGCCGCGCGTCTCCATGGCGCGCGCCAGCCGGCGCAGGAAAGGTCCGTCGTCGTCGACGATCAGCAGTGTCGCATCAGGGCCGATATGGGCGGCGACATCCTTGGCCCCCGCATGAGGGTCGGCGAGCTCTCTATCCGTCATCATCTTCATCCCGGCGGCGTACCGCCTGCACAATACAACTGATTTTAACGACCGGTGTTTTAAGCCCTGAAACTTATTTTGTCGAATTACTGTCGATCAAAACGCGCGGCCATTCGACGCGGATGCGGGCGCCCGGCGTCTCCGGATCGCGGTTGCCGAAGGCGAGGTTCGCGCCCGATCGCTCCAGCAGCGTCTTGGCGATGAACAGGCCGAGACCGAGGCCGCCGGCGGTGTCGTCGCGCTGCCGTGTCGTGACATAGGGTTCGCCGATCCGCGTCAGGATCTCGGGTGAATAACCATTGCCGTCGTCCTCGATGACGATCGTCAGCGTCTCGGCGTCGTATTCCACCGTGACGGTCACCTTCTGGCGCGCATAGTCGACGGCGTTTTCGATGAGGTTGCCGAGCCCGTACATGATGCCGGCATTGCGTGACAGTACCGGCTCGCCGGCCCGCGGGCTCTTTTCGATGAGCTCCAGTCCGATGCCGAACTCGCGATGCGGCGCGATCACCTCCTCCATCATCGACGACAGCGTAAGGCGCCGCATATGGGCCTCATCCTCGGAGGACAGCGTCGTCAGCCGCCGCAGGATATCGCGGCAGCGCTCGCTCTGGCTGCGCAGCAGTGCCACATCCTCGCGGAACCGGTCGTCCTGGCTGAGCTCCCGCTCCATCTCCTTGGCGACGACGCTGATGGTCGCAAGCGGCGTGCCGAGCTCGTGGGCGGCGGCCGCCGCCAGCCCGTCGAGCTGCGACAGATGCTTTTCCCGCTGCAAGACCAGCTCCGTCGCCGACAATGCGTCGGCGAGCTGCGATGCTTCCATGGAGACGCGATAGGCATAGAAAGCGGCAAATGCCATGGTCGAGGCGATCGAGCACCAGACGCCGAGCTGCATCACGCTATGCACGTTCACCTCGACGCCGTCGTACCAGGGCAGCGGGAAGGGCGAGAAGGCAAGGCCGGTGATGCAGATCATCGCCAGCACGATCAGCGCCATGCTGTAGCGGATCGGCTGCGAGGCAAAGGAAATGATGACCGGCACGCAGACCAGCGCCGAAAATGGATTGGCGAGCCCGCCGGTGATCAGCAGCAACCCGCAGAGCTGCAAGAGGTCGAGGCCGAGCAGCGCGAAGGCGGCCGGCGGTTCCAGGCGGTGCGTCGGCGGATAGCGCAGCGTCAGGAAGAAGTTGATCCAGGCAAGACAGGCGATCAGCACGCAGCAGGCCAGAAGCGGCATCGGAAATTTCAGCCAGAAGGCGACGATCATCACTGTGACCGTCTGACCACCGACCGCGAGCCAGCGCAGCCGCACCAGCGTCTGCAGCCTCAATCGCCGGCTGCTGTGGTGATCGCCTTGCGGCTTGGTGTCCGCGTCCGCCATCTTGTCCGATCCTTCAAGGAAACTCGCCATTCTCAGGTCCCGCGCGGCTTGGCTCGAGTGGTCGGTGCGGCATCCGCCGGATCTTCCGGCCAGGGATGCCGGGGATAGCGCCCGCGCATGTCGGCGCGCACGTCCTTCCATGATCCCGTCCAGAAGCCGGGCAGGTCGCGCGTCGTCTGGATCGGCCTGTGCGCCGGCGAGGTCAATTCCAGCAGCAGCGGCAGCCTGCCGCCGCCGATCGCCGGATGCTGCTTCAACCCGAACAGTTCCTGAACCCGGATGGTCAGCAACGGTTCCTCGCCATCATATTGGATCGGATGGCGCTGTCCGGTCGGCGCCTCGAAATGCGTCGGCGCCATCCGGCCGAGATCGCGCTGCAGCTCATGCGGCACGAGCGAGATCAATCCGTTGGAGAGGCCGCTGGCGGAAATATCGGAAAGGCCGCGCGCATCCGTCTGGAACGGCGTGAACCAGTCTTCGAGCCGTAAAAGCAGGGCCTCTTCGCTCATATCGGGCCATGGTTCGCCGATCGTCCGGTTGAGAAAGCCGATCCGGTCTCGCAGTTGCGTCGCCTCTTTCGAAAAGGGCAGCACGCCGAGCCCGAGTTCGCGAATGCCCTCGGCCAAGGCTTTCGCCGCCTTTTCCCCCGATGGCCGCGGCAAGGGGGTCTCTTCAAAGATGATGGCACCGAGCCGGGTGACGCGGCGGGCGCGCACCTGCCGGCTCGCTCTGTCGAAGAGGCTCTGGTCTTCGGTGCGGATCTCGCCCGGCAGATGCTCCTCGACGTCGTCACGCGCAATTTCCGCCGCCGCGAGGATGCGGGCCTGCGCAGCCCGGCCGGTCAGGTCGGCGATGACCAGCATCTGCGCGCCGGCCAGGCGTTCCGTCTCCGGCAGTTCTGCGCCGCGCCCGTTCGCCATGACGAAACGGCCGCGGCTGCCGCGCTGCAGGGCGATGCGGTCAGGGAAGGCATGCAGCAGCAGGGAGCCAGCCAGTATGGGCGCGCCGGGCGCTGCATCTCTGTTTCCGCCCGCCGCTGCCGCCAACCTCCCGGCCAGCCGGCGCGATGCCTCGGCTCTTTCGCCTTTTTCCGTCTTGAACCGCCGGAGCCGCTCCTCCAGATCGACGCTCGGCCCGCCCAGCCCCTGTTCCGTCAGCAATACGGCCAGCATCGCCGCCTCCCGCGCCTGGCCGAATTCCGCCGCCGAGATCACCATGGCCGACAGCCGCGGCGGCAGGGCCAGATCGCGCATCAGCCTTCCGCGCGTCGTGAGCCCATTGTCAGCGTCCAATGCACCGAGCTGCCGCAGCAGCGTCCGCGCCTCGGCAAGTGTCGTTGCCGGCGGCTGATCGACGAAGGCAAGCGTGGCCGGATCCTGCACGCCCCAATGGGCCAGATCGAGCGCCAGGCCGGAGAGATCGCTGGAAAGGATCTGCGGCGGCGTGAAGGCCGGCAGCGCGGCCGTCTGGCCGGGATGCCACAGGCGGATGGCGATGCCGGGTTCGGTTCGTCCGGCGCGGCCGGCGCGCTGGTCGGCGGAGGCTCGCGATACCCGCACCGTCTCCAGCCGGGTGATGCCGGTCGATGCCTCGAACACCGGCAGCCGCTGCAGGCCGCTGTCGATGACGATGCGCACGCCGTCGATGGTGATGGAGGTTTCGGCGATCGAGGTCGCCAGCACGATCTTGCGCGTGCCCTTCGGCGCCGGCCGGATCGCCGCGTCCTGCTCTTTCTGGCCGAGATTGCCATAGAGGGGCGCGATCACCGTTTCCGGCCCGAACCGGCCTTCGAGCCGCTCGGCGGTGCGGGTGATCTCCGCCTGTCCGGGCAGGAAGGCGAGGATGGAGCCCTGTTCGCTGGCATGGGCGCCGAGGATCGCCCGCGTCACCGTATCCTCGATCCGCTCGCCGGCCGGCCGATCCTGATGGCGGATATCGATCGGAAAGCTGCGGCCCATGCTTTCGATCACAGGCGGATGGTCGAGCAGGGCTGCGACGCGTTCCACGTCGAGCGTTGCCGACATCACCAGGATGCGCAGGTCGTCGCGCAATGCCGATTGCACGTCGAGCGCCAGCGCCAGGCCGAAATCCGCATCCAGCGAGCGCTCATGGAATTCGTCGAAGATGACGGTGGAGATGCCGGAGAGTTCAGGGTCGTCGAGGATCATCCGCGCGAACACGCCCTCCGTCACCACTTCGATGCGCGTTTTCGCCGAGATGCGATTGTCGAGCCGCATGCGGTAGCCGACGGTATCGCCGACCTCTTCGTCCAGCAGCGACGCCATGCGCGCCGCCGCCGCCCGGGCCGCCAGTCGTCGCGGTTCCAGGAGAATGATCTTGCCGTCGCCGCGCCATGCCTGGCCCAGCAGGTGGAGCGGCACCAGCGTCGTCTTGCCGGCACCCGGCGGGGCCGACAGGACCGCGCGCCGCTCGTGCTCAAGCGCCGTGCCGATATCGGTAAGCACATGCGAGACCGGAAGCTCGGGCAAGGAAGGCGATATGCGTGTCACGCCGGCCGGCCTCGCGCAGATTCATAGGCGAGGATAGCGCCGGCGAGATCCTCCAGCGCCGCGCCCACCGATTTGAACAGGGTGATGTCGTCATCATTCCGACGGCCGGGCCGCGTGCCGCGCACGAGTTCGCTCAATTCGGCACGGATGGCGGCCTCCGCCAATAGGCCGCTCTTCAGCGGCTGCACGATATCGCCGGCCTCCTTCATCGCGCCGGCACGGGTGTCGACGAAAACCTCCGCCCGCCGGATCGCCGTGTCGTCGGCCTCGCGCATGTCCGGCTTGAAGCCGCCGACGAGATCGAGATGGGCGCCGGGCTTCAGCCATTCTCCCTTGATCAGCGGTGTGCTCGACAGCGTGCCGCAGGAAATGATGTCGGCCGTACGGGCGGCCGCTTCCAGATCGGTGACCGTGCCGATCTCGAGGCCCAGCGCCCGTCCTTCATTGGCGATGCGCTCCGCCTTGTCGCGGTCGCGGCCCCATATGCAGATCCGTTTCAGCGCCCGCCCCTCGGCATGCGCCTGGATCAGGTTGAGCGACAGCCGTCCCGTGCCGCAGACCAACAGCTCTTCGGCGTCCATCCGTGCGAGATAGCGCGCCGCCAGCGCCGAGGTGGCGGCCGTGCGCCGCGCGGTCAGCTCGCCGCCGTCGATCACCGCCAGCATCTCACCGGTCTTGCCGGAGGACAGCAGATAGGTGCCGAAGATCGCCGGCAGGGCGCGGGTGGCATTGTCGGGAAAGACGGTGACCATCTTCACGCCCATATAGTCCCCCGGCAGCCAGGCCGGCATCAGAAGCAGGGTCGCGTCGCTTTCGCCGGGAACCTCCATGTCATGATGGTGGCGCACCGGCATGACGCAGTCGCCGGCAAACATCGTGGCGATGGCGTCGATCAGCGCCGGCCAGGCCAGCGCGCTACGTGTCTGCTCTTCACTCAGGACCAGCATCGTTCGCTCCTCTATTGTATGGACTTCTATTAGGTGCTGGGCGGGAAACTGGCAATTGCCGGTACCGGCCGGCGACAAAACGCCTGGTGAAAGGCGGCTCTGCCGCTCCAAGCCTTATTGGGGGAACGGATTCACTGATTGCTCGTAAAATGAATCCGGAAAAGGCCATATAGGAGGACGATTTTCGCCGATATTCAGACGCCATTCAAAAAAGCTTAATAAAAACGGGTAGATATAAAAATGTCAGAATTTTTACGAGAGGTGTGTTGACTTGTCTCTGGGGGTGGGATTATAAGCCGTCTCACTGAACGAGGGCGGCGGCGCTGCTGGCGACGACGACTTTCGCTCTAGTGTTTCCTGAAGAATTGGCTTTGCTGCTGATTGG
>NZ_JACIBC010000006.1 GCF_014195095.1 Rhizobium sp. BK602 | reverse complement strand
CCGATACGACAAACTCCTCGTTAACTTCAGAGGATTCGTCATCATCGCTGCCATAACAATCTGGCTCAGATAGTTAATTCGTCACCACAGCCTAGCCCGAAGCGTGGCCCCCTAATACAATGCCAACCGCTTGCTTCATCATGCGCTCTGCATTCTTGCAGTTTCCAAGCAGAGGGGCCATCTTCGGATAGTACGAGGTGAGTTTTTTGGGGAGGGAAAATGGGGGGCAGTGTAGCTGAAGAAAAGCCCGTTATCCGTACAGAGGCAGAGGTTTTTCAAGAGATTGCCGCCCTCTGTGCGTCGCCCGGATATATTCATGCGATAGCGTACTTCTGTTTTCGGGATAACCTCATCAAGTTCAGTGAAAATCTGGTCGTAAAAGACATGGATTCTCACTATGAGGGCTCCAGTCTTCTCCGCAGTGAAATCTCCACGTTGATCGGCTTAATGGCTCGGGCGCCGATCGGGCTAGAGCTTCCGGCTCCACAGGTCCTGCAAACCTACGTTGAACGCACAGATTCATTGATGAAAGAACTTCATCACGCAATGATGACGGGCGCATTCTTTGGAGGAAAGGATTGGGCTGCGCTTCTCGCAGAAGGTAGGGATCCATTCGATGATGGGGCCGCGATGCGTGAGCCCATCTTTTACGGTGGAGAGTCTGCATACAACTTCCAATACGAGGGCCTGACTGCTCCGAAGTACAGTGCTGACGATCCTTGGCTTGTCGACAAGCGAGGCTTCAGCATTGCCGATGCTCTAACTGTCACAAAGGCGATTGGCAAAGGGCATATTTCCAAGCTTTCTTCGCTTCGCAAGGAAATGCGCGCAAAAAGTCCTGATGAGTGGACCTTTCTGCCTGCTTTTATGTTCACTGCGAAGGAGATTGTTGACGAGTCAGGGCTGGACGCGGCGACTGTGGATGCTGTCCTGCGGGCCTTTCGATTTGAGAGCTACGAGCGCAATGCCCCTTTTACAGGCATCAGTGAATTTAACGAAACAAATGTGCGGCCAATCCTGTCCCTTGCTGAAGGCCCGTATGTCTTGCTTCAGCACTATCAGCTTCAGGAATCGCTGTATGAGTCGCCATTTTTCTGGATGATGGCAGATGATGACTATCGTTCCACCGCCACAGCGCATCGAGGAAGCTTCACCGAAACCTATTCGAGCGATCGACTCAGAGCCGTTTTCGGCGACGCTCGCGTACTGAGAAACATCGACATCTATCGCGGCAAGAATCGATATGCTGAAGCCGACGCATTAGTCCTGTTCGGCAATCATGCGATCGTCGTGCAAGCTAAATCGAAACGGTTGACGCTAGAGGCGCGGAAAGGCAATGACCGCGCACTACGGGATGATTTTAAAAAGGCAGTCGAAAACGCATACGATCAGGCGCTACTCTGTGCAGAGGCCCTGCAGAATCCCAACGCATTCATATTTCGAGATCCGTCCGGAGCTGAGGTAAGGCTCCCCAATTCTATTGATGTCGTCTTCCCGGTTTGTGTTCTGGCCGATCACTATCCCGCCTTGAGTTTCCAAAGCCGTCAATTTCTGAAGGTCCGCGCCACAGGCTCTGTCAAGCCTCCCCTGGTGACAGACGTGTTCACTCTCGATGTCATCGTTGAGTTTCTTGATACCCCGCTACAATTCCTAAACTACCTCGATCTACGGGCTCAGGCATTTGACAAGCTTCTTATCACCAATGAGTTGATCCCGTTTTCCTATCATCTTCGGAACAATCTTTGGCTCGATCCCAAGTACGACATGGTCAATCTTGGGGAGGATTTCACGGCACACGTCGATGTCGCAATGGCAGTGCGGCGGCAAGGCGTATCCGGCAGCCCTGAAGTGAGAGGGGTGCTGACACGGTATCGCGGAACGCGTACCGGAGCGATTCTCGACCAGATTCAAGAAGCAACAATCCCAGAACTGACCGAGTTGGGTCTTTGGATACTACAGCTTTCGGGCCAGACAGCCGATGGTGTGTCGCGGGCTCTTGAAAGCCAAATCCGAGCAGCGTTGAAGGAGCATGTAACAAAAGATCTTACTTTCCCCTTCGAGGATCAGTCTGCCGGATTGACAATTCATCTCAGCGCATTGCCGGATGAAATTGCGCAACAGAAAATCCTTCAGCACTGCCAATTGAAAAAGTACGATCTTAAAGTCGATCGCTGGTACGGGCTCGTCCTTCGCCCAGAAGACCTTGGGATTAGACATGCACTTGTTTTGAATGAGCCGTGGAAGCAAAATATCGCTATGGACAAGGTTCTATCGACACTTCCGCGACGTGCGCCGGTTCGGCTTGAGGCTATGGGGCGGGCTTCCCAAAAGGTCGGGCGCAACGAACCTTGCTCGTGCGGCAGTGGGCTGAAGTATAAGAAGTGCTGTTTGCCTCGATAGCTGCGATTAAGGACGCGGCATTATTGACCGCCTACGTAGACCTGCCAGCGGCGACTGGCAAATCCTTCCTGAACAAACAAACCTGCCAGTCCGCTTCCGGCCCCAAGTCGGTCATTCGTAACTGGCGCGCTGTCGTCTGCTTTTGGCCAACGCGATCGGCGTTTCATAAATTATAAAGGCGTCACAATGACATAGAGGTGCCCAGTTTCATCCTCTCCTGCGCGCCATTTTCTGCCAGATACGCTTCCTATAATCATTGCTGCTGCAGGATAACTGGCGGCACATACATCGGTGTTATGAGACCGTCGCTTTGGATTCGTTTCTGGACATTGGATGGCCGCGAAGCGGATGGCGTCGGTTTCGTGCCGGCATTCTTCTTTCCGGATGGAGGCTGCGCCGCGACCGATTGCGATTCCGTGAGCGTCATTGCCTGGAGTACGGCAAGCGCGAAATCGCTATATGCCTTTCCTCCTTGCGAAAACAGCCAATATTTTCCGTATTGACCCAACGTTACGCATTGCAGTCCACCCGCCGAGCATGAGGCTGGCGGGGTCGAGGCCCGGCTGTGGTATAGCCAGCCATGATGAGGTGGCTTTATCGTCAGCGCCGCCAGATCCTCAGGCCGAATTGGGTCGCCATTTACGGCGTTTGCGTAGAGATCGCGCATGACTTGAACGGCTTTGGCGCTATTGACTGGCGTCACCGAAAGCGTTGAAGAGCTGGAAAAAGACCCGACACTCAATGCAACCTCACTGGTGACACCCGCAGGTGCGAATGTCCGTTTTGGAGAAGCGCTCAATGAGCTGTCATATTTGAGGCTGGCGCCGGAGATATTCGCGAACGCCGGAACCGCGTAGGGATCGTCGATCGCTTTCGAAAGCTGCATCTTTATTTGATCGTACGATGCGGATTCGACGCTGCTCTGATATCTTTTTGCCCCCTGCAGGCTGGCGACATCAGCACAGCCCGAAACAAGTATCGGAAATAAAACGACAAAGAATCTTGTTTTCATAATCGCCCCATTCGCCCATCAAACAATCGCAATAGTTGCAGACATAAGCTCTCGCATATCTTCAATTCCGCCCTTTGGGCTCGCTCCCATCGGGCTTGCCATTTCCCGACCAGACATCGCCTCGCCGCTTGGCCTACCGCCCCAACCACGCCCTCAACCTGCTCCCTCGATGCGGGTCGGCATAGTGAAACAGCGCCGTGGCCCTGATCTTGTCCGGGTCGCAGGGAGCGTTCGTGTGGATCGAGCGATAACCCCAGAAGAAATAGAGGTCTCCGGGCACCATGGAGATGCGCAGAAACCAATCCGGGAGCGATTTCGCCAGGCTGCGCAGACCCCATTGCGTGAGCGGATTGTCGAGCAGGACCTTGTCGACGAGATTGCTGGCATACCAGCGTCTGACGCGCCGGAAGTTCGGCAGGACGATGAGTTCGCCGCTGTCCTTTCCGCTCGGCACCTCGATGGGCAGGAGCACGGTCAGAACGTAGGAATCGAAGTGAAACACCATGGAATGCTTGCGGCCCGTGCTCCCGGTCAGGCATCGCAGGATCTGATAATAGGGCTGGTCGGGCGCGGGTCTCGATGTTGCGATCTCATAAGCGCGCATACAAATGTGCCGGAGCGCCGGCGAGGATGCCATCCTGCCGAGTACGGTTTCGGCGACAGGTTCCGGGCCGCGCAGCATGGTGTAACGATTGCCCGCCTCCGTCACCCTGTCCCGCACGAATTGGCGCAGGGCATCCATGTCGGCGGGCGCGATATAGCGGGGAAGCACGGCATATCCATCGCGATTGATCTCCTGCACCAGCGCTGAAATCTCCTCTTCCGACAATTCGCGGCAATCGGAAGGCTGGCGAGGGTCGGCAGGCTCCGCCGGCTGGCCGACACCTGTCGCAGCGACGAATTCGGAAGCCATATTAGTCCCTCCCCTCATCCATATAGATTCAATTAAAAGTTAAGACAAAACTGTCGTCAACGACGTTTTTCTTTAATAACACGAACTTATTTTGGATATTTCCACCTTGAAAGGAATTTTGTAGCAACAACAATGAGGTATATTTTTTATATTCTTGGTATCGTCTTCTATTTCCGACGTATATTCGGCACGGAAACGGATGGGACTGCCATCCTGAGACGCGGATGAAGTATTCCTGGCCATACCTTTGCGCAATTTTCGGCCGCACCGATTGCACCTCTTCATCGCGAAAATGAGCCGGGCAGATGCCGTCCAGCGACGGCAACACGGCACCCGCCGGTCAGAACCATGAAAAAACTGTAACTTGCCTCTTGCCGCGTTGAGAGCGACATTTCCCCCGCGCCGGATAGATGAGGTGATAGACATGACAGATTTGGAAATGTTGGTCAGACGCCGGATTGAAGAGGAACGTGCCAAGGGGACCTCCCCCGAGCACATCACTCAGATCATCCAGGAGCTCTTCAACAGCGTGGACGCCTCCCAGGCGAGCGCGCCCGTAGCGGTTTCCCGCAGGCGATAGCAGAACCTCCCAGACTGACAGCGGCCGGTCGTGCCGCATGATATCTGCCGATTGACGGACCTTCCACGCTTGCCAGAGGCGCGTGGAAGGTCTTTTCATCTCGTCGATCGTCAGTCGGCCCTTTTCGCACCGAGCCGGTCGTCCAGCGCCGCCAGGATGCGGTAGGCCGCCTCGATACGCTCCGGAATGGGATAGTTTTTGTTGGCCAGGATGACGATGCCGATGCTGCGGCTAGGAATGAAGACGGCATAGGCTGCAAAGCCGCTGGTCGAGCCGGTCTTGTTGAACAGCATCTCGCCATGCGGCGCCTGCGGCGGAACGAGCTTGCCCGCCTTGTTGGCATTGCGCGACATGTGGCTGGAATTCCCTGCCAGCAGCCGGTCAAGGCCGATCGGATAGGCATAACTTTCCCAGCCCAGCCCCTGCCTCATATCGCCGATGCGATAATAGCCGACATGCGTGGCGGCGATTGCGCTGCGCAGCGTCCCGTCCAGCTTCGAGGCGTCCATATTGACCTCGAGGAAACGCAGCATGTCGGTCGCCGTCGTCTTCACGCCATAGGCTTCCGCATCAAGCACGCCCGGCGTCACGCGCCTGGGCTTGCCGGCCGTCGAATAGCCATAGGCATAATTGCCCATCTGATCGCCGGGCACGCGGATGTAGGTGTGGCTGAGGCCGAGGCCCGGAAAAATCGTCCGCTCCATCAGCGCATCGAAGGACTCGCCCATGCTGGCGGCGGCGAGATGACCGAACAGGCCGATGCTCGGGTTGGAATAGAGCCGATGAGTGCCCGGCGCATAGGCCGGGCGCCAGGTCCTGTAATAGGCGATCATCCTGTCCTGATCGGTCACATCGTCGGGAAATTGCAGCGGCAGTCCGCCCGCCGTATAGGTGCCGAGGTCGAGCAGGCTGATCTTGTCGAAGCTGCTGCCGGCAAGCGCCGGCATATATTGGCTCGCCTTGTCGGAAAAGGAGAGCGTTCCGCGCGTCGCGGCATAGGATGCCAGCGTTGCCGTGAAGGTCTTGCTGATCGAGCCGATCTCGAACAGCGTCTCGTCGCTGACCTTCTGCCCGCTTTCCCGCGAAGCGACGCCGTAATTGAAGACGTGCCGCCTCCCCTCCACGGTAACCCCTATCGCCATCCCAGGCACGCCGCTTTTGGCCATGATGGGACGGATAGCTTCATTCACGGTGCGCTCAAGCCGGGCCTGATCGACGCCATCGGCGGCATGGACATTGCTTGATAGAAAAAGAGAGGCGGCGATCACGCCAAGCTTCGGAAAAGACATTGTTTTCATCACGCGGACAAATCCTGTTAGGGGTGGCGAACATGGAAGGGAGTGGCTGGCGACGTCTCAAATCTGCGCCGCGATCCGGCCGATCTCGGCGATGACAGCGTTGCGTTCGTCGGCGGCGATCGCGGGGATCTCGCAGAAGGCCGTGACGATGATCGGCGCCCGGTCCGGCGGCCACAGAATGGCGACATCATTGGCATTGCCGTCCTTGTCGCCGTTGGTGCCGGTCTTGTCACCCGCCAGCCAGGTTTTCGGCACGCCGGCGCGCAGCCGCGCGTCTCCGGTCTTGTTGAGGATCAGCCATGCCGCCAACTGCGAGCGCGACGCCCCGGACAACACCTCGGTAAAAAGCAGCTTTCGCAAGGTCTCGAGCATGGCGCCGGCCGAGGTGGTGTCGCGGATGTCATCGGGGCCGTCATGGTAGTTGAGTTCGGTCTCGGTACGGTCGAGACGCGAAACCTCATCACCAAGGCTGCGGCAGAAGGCGGTCAACGCTTCCGGCCCGCCGAAGCTCTCAAGCAGGAGGTTCCCGGCCGTGTTGTCGCTCCGCGTCACGGCGGCGTCGCAGAGTTCGGCAACGGTCATGCCGGGCGCGCCGACATGCGCCTCGGTCACCGGCGATCCGGATTTCACCAGATCCTTCTCCGTGAAGGTGACGCGCCGGTCGAGTTTCTCCTCGCCCTTGTCGACCCGCGCAAGGACGAAGGCCGCCGCGAGGGCCTTGAAGGTGCTGCACATGAGGATGCGCTCGTCCCCGCGATGATCGAGGCGCTTGCCGTTTCCGAGATCGAGAATGCTGACGCAGATGCGGCCCGCATGCCTGCGCTCCAGCTCGGCCAGCCGAGCCTTGGCGGCCTCTATGTCCGGAGCCCGGCCATCCTGGGCATTGCCCTCGGCATCGAATGCCGCAAGGGCCGGAATAGTGAGCAAACTGCCGGCAAAGGCCTGCCGGCGTGACAATAACATCGTCATTCCTGTCATCCATTTCGGGTTGGTGTTGGAAGGAGAGCCGCGGCCTTGTCGGGCCGACCTCGCCCGATCCACCTGCTCTCTTGACGCAGACTATGACGATGCGTCTTGGCCTAGACAAACGATCAATTCTGAGCTTAGACATGAGAAAAACTTGGGCTAAAGGGACAATGGACATTTCGCAGCTGCCGCTGAACGCCCTGCGCGTCTTCGAAGCCTCGGCGCGGCATTGCAGTTTCACGCGGGCCGGGCTGGAGCTTCGGGTCACGCAAACGGCCATCAGCCACCAGGTCAAGGCGCTCGAGGATGTGCTGGGCGTCACCCTGTTCAAGCGCCTGCCGCGCGGCCTGGCGCTGACCGACGAAGGCCATGCCTTGCTGCCGGTGCTGACCGACGCCTTCCGCCGCATGAGCGCAACGCTCAGCCAGCTCGAGGAAGGCAATTTCGACGAGATCCTGACCGTCGGCGTTGTCGGCACCTTCGCGATCGGCTGGCTGCTGCCGCGCCTTGCTTCGTTTAAGAGGCGGCATCCCCATGTGGATCTGCGCCTGAAAACAAACAACAACCGCGCCGACATGCTGATCGACGGTCTCGATTTCTTCCTGCGCTTCGGCGACGGCGCCTGGCATGGGACGGAAGCGATCCATCTGATGGATGCGCCCCTTTCCCCGGTGTGCACGCCCGCCTTGAGCGAGGGACTTCGCACGCCGGCGGATCTGGCCAATGTCGAGCTTTTGCGATCCTACCGGGTCGACGAATGGCCGCTCTGGTTCAGGGCGGCAGGCGTCGCCCCGCCCAATCTGCGCGGCTGGATGTTCGATTCGTCCCTGACGCTAGTCGAGGCCGCCGCGCGCGGCGTCGGCGTCGCGCTCGTCCCGGTCGCCATGTTCTCTGAGGAGATCGCCGCAGGCCGGATCGTCCAGCCGTTCGAGATCACGGTGCTGACCGGCAGCTATTGGCTGACACGGCTGAAATCCCGCGCTGAAACCGCGTCCATGCAAGCCTTTCGGCAATGGCTGATGGCGGAAATCGAAGAGCTGCCTTAACCGGGCTCGGCTAGTTTCGGCCGTCCGCCGTCAGCGCGAAGAGATTGGTCGGGGCGCCATGCAGCATGAACTCACGCTCGAAAACAAAACCGCATTTTTCCAGAACCTTCCCCGAAGCCGTATTGACGGGGCGCACCAGGCCGATCACCCGCTTGGCCTCCAGCTCGTTGAAGGCGATGTCCAGCACCTGGCCGACGAGTTCCGTCGCATAGCCCCTGCCCCAGCTATCCGGATGCAGATGATAGGAAAGGTTCAATCCCTCGAACTCCTTCGAGACAGTCACGCCGCCGAAGCCGATGAGGCTTCCGTCCGCCTCCACCGCCCAGCGCCCGAATCCATGGCTGTGCCAATGCTCGATATCGCGGGACAGGCGCCGGGCGCTCTCTTCCGGCGTATCCGGCGTCGGATCGGGCCGGTGCGCGACCAGTTCCCACCGGGCGAACAGCGCGGTCACGAAGCCGAGATCCGTCTGCGCCGGCATCCGCAGGCGCAGGCGTTTCGTGCGTCGAATGCGATCAGTCATGGCTCACCCTGGCAATCCCGCCCGAACAAGAGATCCGATGCGGCAGATGGAAATTGCGACGAACACTTTGCGGTCTTCCTTGGATTATGTAAATCGAACGGGAACAAGGATTGGGAGATGATCATGAGCGACGACCTGCTGGGCACCGATGTCAATGCGATTGCGCGCATCCATGGGACTTTCACGCTGCGATCCGGCCAGGTCTCGAACGAATATTTCGACAAATACCGATTCGAATCCGACCCGGCCCTTTTGCGCCGCATAGCGCGACGCATGTTGCAGCTTCTGCCTGGTGATACCGAGGTGCTCGCCGGGCTGGAACTGGGCGGCATTCCGATCGCTACGGCAATGTCGCTGGAAAGCGGGTTGCCGGCCGCATTCATCCGCAAGGAGGCAAAGAGCTACGGCACCTGCAAGGCCGTGGAAGGCCTTGATATCAAGGGCAAGAAAGTCACCTTCATCGAGGACGTGATCACCACCGGCGGCGCGGTTGTCGATGCGGCGAGGCTGGTCAGCGCCGAAGGAGCCGATATTCTTGCGGTCGTTTGCGCGATCTGGCGAGGAAACGGCGAGCCCGCCATTCCCGGCTTGCCTGGCCTGCCTGTCCTCCCGGCGCTGCTGGCATCGCAGTTGCGATAGAGCCGCGACCCTCAAGCATCATATGGCTTCGGCCAAGGGTGCCGGTTCGTAGCAGCAGGCAGCCTTGGAAACACCCATGCGGCATCCGGATTCCTGAAGCGCCTCTCCTACCACTTCCACGAACAATCGGCGAAACCACAAGGCCCTGCTATCAGCCTGGTCGATACGGCGGTAGAGCATCGTCACCGAATCGACCGGCAGATCGAGGGGAAGCTCGGAAACAGTCAGATCATGCAGTTGCGCCATGCAGCGGGCGATCGATTCCGGGATCGTCGCGACGGCCGGCATGGCTCGCAACGTCGTCGGCAGGGCAGAAAAACGCGGGACCGTCGCCACCACCTGGCGGCGATGTCCAAGACGGGCGAGAGCGACATCGATACCGCTGGATGTGCTGCCGTCAAGGGATACGGTAATATGCGGCGCAGCCGCAAAATCCCGCAGGCTGAGCGGCGGCATGCGCTTCAGATGCCGGGCGTCGTAGATGCATAGCGAAGCCTGCTCGAACAGCGGCGCTCGAATATGCCAGGAGGCGGGCTCGTCATGTACGGAGATGCTGAAATCATAGGCCCCCTCGTCCAGGAGACGCGCGGCATCACGCTTGTCGAACGCCACGCCGATCAGGCGTGCTCCCGGCGCCAACTCGCGCAGCCGCGCGACCAAAGGCCCGAAGAAAGCCGATTCGAGATTGTCGCACATGCCGATGCGGAACTCGCCCTGCCAGTTCGCCGGATCGAAAGCGACCGGCGGCCGGATGGCCCGCTCGATGCCCGATAGCGCATCCTCGATGGCGGGCGCGATCGAAAGCGCACGCGGCGTCGGCTGCAACCCGCGTCCGACGCGCACGAACAATTCGTCATCCAGCGTCTCGCGCAGCCGCCGCAAGGCCGCCGACAGGCCGGGCTGTCCCAGCAGCAGGCGCTCGGCGGCACGGCTCACGTTCCGCTCCTGCATCAGCACGGAAAAGGCGAGCAGCAGATTGAGGTCGATCTTTCGGAGCGTCGCATCATTTATCATCACCAGTAATACCTGACATGGTTACTATCAATTTGCAATAGGATTGGAAGCTGTACATTTTCTCGTTCCCTGCCGCCCGCCAACCTCCCGAGAGGCGGCAGCATAGGAAGGAACGATCCGATGACTCTCTCCCAATCCAAAGGCGGAGCGGGGCTGGCATTGCTGCTGCTCTGCGCCGCCAACTTCCTGGATGCCATGGATGTCTCCACCATCGGCGTGGCCCTGCCCGCCATCCAGACGGAGCTCGGCATGCAGGCGACATCGCTGCAATGGGCGGTCAGCGCCTATGTGCTCGGCTATGGCGGCTTTCTGTTGCTGGGCGGCCGTGTCGCCGATCTTTTCGGCCATCGCCGCGTGTTCCTCTGGTCGCTCGGCATCTTCGCCGCCGCCAGCATCGCCGGCGGCTTCGTCGACAGCGCGCCGACGCTGATTGCCGCCCGCCTGATCAAGGGCATAGCCGCAGCCTTCACCGCGCCGGCAGCACTTGCCCTGCTGCTCTCCGTCTTCGGAGAGGGCAACGCTCGCGCCAAGGCGCTCGGCGTATTCTCCTCGACGGGTGCGGCCGGATTCGTACTCGGCATGGTACTGGGCGGGGCGGCAACCATCGTCAGTTGGCGCGCGACCCTGGTCATGGGCGCACCCGTCGCCATCCTCGCGCTGATTGTCGCCCCCTTCGTCCTGCCTGCCGATCACAAGCGAAGCGGCCCACGCGCCCGCTTCGACTGGGCCGGTGCGCTGACGATAACACCCGGACTGCTGCTGTTCGTCTTCGGCGTCACCAACGCCGCTGCCGATGGTTGGCGGGCCTTTCCCACCTGGGGAGCGCTGGCGGCCGCTCTGGTCCTGATCCTGCTCTTCCTGCTGGTGGAGTCCCGTCATAGCGATCCGATGGTGCCGCTTGCCATGTTCCGCCGACCCAAGCTCAGCCATGCCAACGCCGTCGCCGCCCTGTTCCAGGGTGCCTATGTCGGCTTCCAATTCACCGCCACGCTCTATTACCAGACCGTCGTGGGCTGGTCGGCTTTCGCCACCGGCTTCTCCTTCGCCATTGGCGGTATCTGCGTGATGTTCCTGGCACCTCGCTTTGCAACGATCGGACAAAACCGGGGCACCACCGGGCTGATGACGCTCGGCGTCGCCCTGCAGGCCGCCAGCTATGTCTTCTGGGCGATCTCGGCCGGGCATATCGATACGATCGTGCTCGTCGGCATCTCCCAGATCGTGCTCGGTCTCGGCTACGCCATGACCTATCCGTCCGTACAGGTCGCCGCACTTGCCGACGTCGCCGACGATCAGTCGGGCCTGGCCTCCGGCATGCTGTTCGCCTCCTTCCAGATCGGCGGCGGCATCGTGCTGGCGGCGGCATCGGCCATCTTCAGCGCGGCTCCGGGGTTCGGCTGGGATTCCTACATCGCCGGCACCGCCTTCGTCGCGGCCCTGGCAACGGCGATCACTGTTCTGGCGGCCATGGGCCCGCGCGGCGCCACGGCACGTCCGGATGCCTACCAGGCGGCAGAATAGTCTGCCCCTCATACCCGCGCCGGATCGGCGCGGGTATGAGCAATGGCGCCCGCCCCTCTCAACGCCCTTGCTATTCATTGACTTCACACCGACGTTGCAAGATGCTGAAAGCAACGCTGAAACCCCGGCTCCAAGGGACCGCATGCCGTCCGGCCGGGAATGCATCAGGCGGCAAACAGGCAAGGGGAGACTTCACCCATGTTCGACCACATCTCGATCGGCGTCAAAAGTCTGGAGAGATCCCGGCAGTTCTACGATGCCGCCTTGGCACCTCTCGGCTATGAGCGGCTCTCAAATTTCGACGGCACAGTCGGCTACGGCACCGAGCGGCCGCAGTTCTGGGTGAGCGAAGTGGAGCGCCCCGTGCCGGCGGATCGCGGCTCCGGCCTGCATTTCTGTTTCGTCGCGCCAAGCCGGGAAGCGGTGGATGCCTTCCATGCCACCAGCCTTGCCCAGGGCGGCGAGGACAATGGCAAGCCGGGCATCCGGCCGGATTATAGCCAGTTCTATTATGCCGCCTTCATCATCGACCCCGACGGCTATCGCCTCGAGGCCTATTTCCAGACCGACGCGTAATCACCGCGCACCCCGTCCCATAACCATCTGATGTTTCAGGCTGCTGTCAGGCTTCTGTCATAAATGAATGGCGAGGCGGGATCGGCCGCGCCGTTGCGCAGGCGCTTGCGATCTCCGTCCGATCTTGCATTCGATGACGGAAGGCCGCGTTTCCCGATGTACAATGACTCCGTTGCATACCCGAAACGCACGACCTCCCTCAGCAAACCCCTCCTATCCTTTCTCGCACTGTTCGCGGCCTGGTGGCTGCTGCTGCTCTTCTTCAACAGGTTCCCGCAGGTCGATCTTTCCGTCGCCCGCGCCGCCTTCACCGGTATGCCTTGCGACCCCGGCAGTCCCGCAGACGAGATCTGCGGCATGTTTGCCTATGACCGGAACCCGCTGTTCACATTTCTGCGCACCATCACGCTCGCCCTGCCCTACATCGCGGTGCTGGTCCTGCTCGCGATCCCCGTCCTCTCGTGGAAACGCCATGGGGCATTCTGGCGAACGCCGCTGGTCGACCGATGCATCGCCGCGCTGGTGTCGCTGACGCTCGGCTGCGGTCTTATCGTCAACCTCATCCTGAAGGCCTATTCGGGCCGGCCGCGTCCCCGCAGCACCGATCTGTTCGGCGGGGCGCTGGATTTTGTCCAGGCCGGCTCCTTCGCCGGCAAATGCCTCAGAAACTGCTCCTTCATCTCCGGCGAATCGGCCTCGGCTGGCTGGCTTCTCTGTCTCGTCCTGCTGCTGCCGCCGCGCTGGCGGCTGCCGCTGGGCCTGCCGCTTGCCGTCATATCCCTGTTGATGCCGACCATGCGCGTTCTCACCGGCGCGCATTATCTGTCCGACGCCGTCCTCGGCTGGCTCTCGTCGCTGGTGATCTTTGCCGCCGTGCTGACCGCGTTCGGGCTCTGGAGCTCCAGATCGCCGCAGCCCGCATGAAATCAGACTGGTTCAGCCGGCTTCCGGAAGACGGCGCGGCCGGCGACCACCCGCCTTCCCGTTGCCGACACCGGCAATTGCCTTGCGGACACGCGCGGTGAGTTCGGCGAGCCCGAACGGCTTCACGAGATAATCGACCGCGCCGATATCCATCCCGTTCATCCGATCGGAAATCTGGTCATAGGCCGACAGAATGATCACGGGCGTCGCCCCTGCCCGTGCGCCCATGGAGCGCAAGAGCTCCAATCCACTTCCATCGGGCAGGCGCAGATCGAGGAGAATCACATCGTAGAGGCTGGCGGCGACCGCCGTCCGTGCGGACCTCAGATCCGTCGACCAGTCGACGGCAAAGCCCTCGGCGCGCAGATGATCCTGCACCGCATTGCCGATGGTGATATCGTCTTCGACCAATAGAACCCGCACGCCTGCTTCCCCATTCGAAAGGGATGCTATGATCGGGATTGCTGACGGCGACCTGAACCGACGCGACGACGCGGCAAAATGCGCGTGGAAGCAAAATGGGATAGCGGTTCACAGGGAAAGGTTGTTCAGGTAAATGTCAGGAAACGGTGGGCATGGTCGCGCGCTCAACAGTCGAGCTGCGGCCGGTGCGCCACGGCGTGCGGCTTTCCGGCCCCATGGCCGGGAATGCCTTGGAGAAAACCTTTGAACGACATAAATAATCAGCCTGGCGGACGAAGCATCCGGCCAGCAATCGGCAGCGTCACGCTTTGCCTTATAACCACGCTTTATATACTTCTTGTGACAAACAGCATGTTCTGGACCAGGGCATACGGTTATTTCACGGCCGAACCCACTGCCTTTATCGCCTTCGTCCTCGGCATCTCCGCAGCCATCATGGCGCTTTTCACCTTTTTCTCCGCCAAATACGTCACCAAACCGACGCTCATCTTCTTCATTCTGGTTGCGGCGGTCTCCTCCTGGTTCAACGATCAGTTCGGAGTGACCATCGACAAGGAAATGATCCGCAACGCCGCCGTCTCGACGGGTGCCGAGGCTGGGCATCTGATCACGCCGCGTTTCGCCATGCATGTGCTGCTGACCGGCATCCTGCCCTCGCTGGTCATCATCTGGGTGCGTATCGTGCATCGCCCCATTCTCTGGAAGCTCGTCCATAATACCGCGGTCATCCTTGCCTGCGTGGCGGTCTTCATCGTGGCCGGCACCAGCTATTACAAGACCTTCGCCGGCGTCGGCCGGGCCCATCGCGATCTCATGGACACCCTCAACCCGGTGATGCCGATCACCAGCGCCGTGCGCTACGTCATCGATTCCCAGAGAAACGCGAATGTCGTCGCAGCACCGCTTGGGACGGACGCGCACAGGGTCGGCGCCGTCGACAACGGCAAGCCTCGCGTCACGATCATCGTCGCCGGCGAAACCGCGCGCGCGCAGAATTTCTCGCTCGGCGGTTACGGCAGGCCGACCAATCCGGAATTGGCGAAGCAGAACGTCGTCTATTTCCCGGACACCACGAGCTGCGGAACGGCGACGGCGACATCCATCCCCTGCCTGTTCTCCGTCTATACGCGGGCGCAATATAGCCATCGCAAGGGTCTCGAAACACAGAACCTGCTCGACGTCCTCACCCACGCCAAGGTCGACGTGACCTGGCTGGACAACGATACCGGCAGCTACAACGTCACCGATCGCGTTTCCTACACCTACCTGCCGACCTCGGCCGATCCACGCTTCTGCAAGGACGGCGAATGTCTCGACGCCATCCTGGTCGACAAGGTCGACAACTGGCTGGATCATATCAAGGGCGACAGCGTCCTCGTGCTGCATCAGCTCGGTAGCCACGGCCCGGCCTACTATCAGCGCTATCCGGAGGAATTCCGCCGCTTCACGCCCGATTGCCGTGCCAATGATTTCGGCAAATGCAGCCAGGAAGAGATCAACAATGCCTATGACAATACGATCCTCTACACGGATCATATCGTCTCGACGGTGATCGACAAATTGAAGCAGCGCTCCGGCTCGATATCCGGCGCCGTCATGTATTTCTCGGATCACGGCGAGTCGCTTGGCGAGAACGGCATCTATCTGCACGGCACGCCCTATATGATCGCCCCGCCGGAGCAAATCCATGTGCCCTTCCTCGTCTGGATGGCCGACGATCTGGCGAAGACCGCCGGCTACGATATGGTCTGTGTCGCGAAACAGGCGAGCGCGGGCAGCCATTCGCACGACAACATCTTCCACAGCGTCCTCGGCATGATGGACGTGGCGACGAAGGTCTACGATCCCAGTCTGGACGTGTTCTCCGCCTGCCGCCGCTCGGCAAACAAGCTCGCGCAAGCAAACTGACGGCAGCAGGCCGGCCAACCGAATGGCGGGATCGCAGGCGCGAACCCACCATTCAACACGCCCGGCTCAAAGCCGCGCCGGCTGGCGCACGGTGCGCTCGTTTTCGACGTTGCCGGTGTTGAGCGTCGTGTTCCGTTCCAGGAGCACGACCTCGCATGTCGGCTCGGCGACGGGACAATGCTCGACGCCATGCGGCACGATGATATAGTCGCCGGGACCGAGGACGACATCACCGCCCCTCTCCTCCCGCAGTTTCATCCGCAGCGTCCCTTTGACGACGAGGAAAAGCTCATCCTCCTCTTCATGATGGTGCCAGTGGAAGGCACCATCCAGCTTGACGAGCTTGATCTGGAAATCGTTGATATCGCCACCGATCCTCGGGCTCCAGGTCTCGTGAAGGGCCGCGAAAGCCTTTGCGAGATTGACCTTTTTTAGCTCCGTCATGATTTTCCTCCCTATCACTACGGCGGCCTTGCCAAAGACAACGCGCATCCATCGATGCCGGTATATCGAATTTCTCGAATGGAACCGACGAAACTTTGCGGATAGTTCGCCGGAGCGAAGACGCGTACACGCCATCTCACAATCATTGCTCCAGGCAACGGGAAAGATCATGACCGCACATATTGTCGAATTCGGGCTCGATACGTTCGGCGACGTCACCCATGACGACGGTGGCAAGCCGGACTCTCACGCACAAGTCATCCGCAACGTCATCGAGGAAGGCGTGTTTGCCGACCAGCTCGGCATCGATTTTTTCGGCATTGGCGAGCATCACCGCGAGGATTTCGCCATCTCCTCACCGGAAACGGTCCTTGCCGCCATCGCGGGCCGTACCTCGCGCATCCATCTCGGATCGGCGGTGACGGTTCTGAGCTCGGACGACCCGATCCGCGTCTTCCAACGCTTCTCCAGCCTGGATGCGGCCTCGAACGGACGCGCCGAAGTGATCCTCGGCCGCGGCTCGTTCACGGAATCCTTCCCGCTCTTCGGTTTCGAATTGTCGGATTATGAAAAGCTGTTCGAGGAAAAACTCGACCTTTTCGCCGCCCTGCTGACCAACGACCCGGTGACCTGGCAGGGCGGCATCCGGCCGCCGCTCGTCAACCAGCGCGTCTTCCCAACGATCGAGAAGGGCCACCTGAAGACATGGATCGGCGTCGGCGGCAGCCCGGCTTCTGTCGTGCGCGCCGCGCACTACAACCTGCCCCTGATGCTGGCGATCATCGGCGGCAGTCCCTATCGCTTTCGGCCCTATATCGATCTCTATCACAAGGCCTTCCAGCAACTGGGCGGCACGGCGCAGCCGATCGGCATCCATTCGCCGGGCTATATTGCCGATACCGACGATCAGGCGCGGGAGGAGCTATGGCCCAGCTACAAGGCGATGCGCGACCGCATCGGACGTGAGCGCGGCTGGCCGCCCATGGCGCGCGACGAATTCGAAAGCGAGATCGAAAACGGCTCGCTCTATGTCGGCTCGCCCGCAACGGTCGCCGCCAAGCTCGCACCGGTCATCAAGACGCTTGGGATCGACCGCTTCCAGCTCAAATACAGCGCCGGCACCCTCAGCCACCAAAAGCTGATGCGCTGCATCGAGCTTTACGGCCGCGAGGTCATCCCCGCCGTGCGGGCTGCGATCCGGTAACCCCGTTCATTTGAACGGCCATCGTGCGGCCCATGGCGACGGCGAAGCGGCGCGCCATCGCCAGAATCCTGTTGCCATGCTTTTGTAGTAAATGCTACAAATATCGACTATCGTAGTATTTGCTACAAATCGATCATGGAAGCACGGGCATGGCGACGGACGCTGCATCGCAGCCGCAGACAGCGCTTGAAGGCGCGACATTCGAGAGCCGCGTGCTGGCCATGCTCGACAGGCTTGCGCCCGCCGAGCAGCGCATGGCCCGCTTCTTCATCGACCAGGGGCAAGCGGTGCTGTTGAACTCCGCCGCCCAGATCGCGCAGCTCGCCGGCGCCAGCGATGCGACCGTGGTGCGCACCGCCCGCGCGCTCGGGTTCGAGAGCCTCTCGGCGCTTCGCGCCGCCATGCTTTCGGACCTGACGGCATCTCCCTCCCCCGGCAACCGCCTGGAACGGACGCTGGCCGAAACCGGCGGCGGCGCCGCCGACGCCCTTCATCATGTCATCGGCATCCACGAAGCCACGCTGGAGGTTCTGCGACGCCCGGATATTGCCGCAGGCTTCGCCCGGGCCATCGATATTCTCGCGGCGGCAAACCGGCGTCATGTCTTCGGGATCGGCCCTTCAGGCGCGATGGCGGATTATGCCAGCCTGCAATTCAACCGCATCGGCCTGCCCACCACCGCACTGTCGGCATCCGGCATCGCTCTGGCGGACCGCCTGCTGCGGATCGGCAAGGACGATGCCGTGCTGATGATGGCCTATGCGCCGCTCTATCGCGAGGTCGACATCGTACTCGACCAGGCGAGGCGCCACGGCATACCGGTGATCCTGATCAGCGATGATCTCGGCGCGCTGGTCGCCGACAGGGTCGCGGAAATCCTGCCGATCCCGCGCGGCAAGGCCGATCATCTCGCCATGCATGGCGGCACCCTGGTGCTGATCGAAGCGATGATCGTCGCCCTCGCGGCACGCCGTCGCGAAACCGCACTCGACAGTCTCGACCAGCTCAGCTCCCTGCGCGGCGCCCTCGACAGCGCCTGGAGCAAGCGGGGAACCAGAAAACGAAAATAGCCCGCGGGAACAAATCCTATACGCCATTCGGGAATCACTGCATGAGCAACCTCACGCCAATTCTATCCACCGTCACCGCCTCCTTCCTCGGCTCCTTCGTCGAAGTGGTGGAAGCCTTCACCATCGTCCTGGCCGTCGGCGTCACGCGAAGCTGGCGCCCGGCGCTGACGGGTGCAGCACTCGCGCTTGCCTTGCTTGCCGCCCTCGTCCTCGTTTTCGGGCCGCTGCTGGCGCTGATACCGATCCACACCATGCAGTTCGTCATCGGCGTTCTGCTGATCCTGTTCGGCATGCGCTGGCTGCGCAAGGCGATCCTGCGATCGCTCGGCGTCATCGCCCTGCACGACGAGGAAGCCGCCTTTTCCAAGGAAACCGCTATGCTCCGGCAACAATCCGGGGATCGGCGCGCCGATTATCTCGCCGGCCTCGCCGCCTTCAAGGCAGTGCTGCTGGAGGGTGTCGAGGTGGTCTTCATCGTCATTGCCGTCGGCGGCGCCCATGGCATGACGGTCTATGCCGGCTTCGGCGCCCTTGCCGCCTTCGTTCTGGTCATGCTGATCGGCCTGCTCGTGCATCGCCCGCTCGCCACCGTGCCGGAAAACACGCTGAAATTCGTGGTCGGCCTGATGCTCACCAGCTTCGGCATCTTCTGGACGGGCGAAGGCATGGGCGCGGACTGGCCGGGCGAGGATCTGGCCCTGATCGCCATCTTCGCCATCGTCTCGCTCACCTCCTTCCTCATCGTTCGCGGTCTTCGAGGCTCGACCGGAAAACCCACGGCAAAGGCAGCACAATGAACATTGTCCGCATCATCCTGTCCGAAGTCATCGGCATGTTCATCGACGATGGCAGCCTCGCGACCCATTGCCTGATCCTCATCCTGGCGATCGCCGGGGCCGTCGAATTCCTTGCCCTGCCGCCGCTTGTCGGCGGGTTCCTGCTCTTGGCCGGCTGCCTTGCCATCCTGCTCTACAGCGTGCGCCGCGGCATCAGACGATAGATCGACATTCGCGCCGCCTCTCGACACGAGACCGGCGAGAATGCGAAGCTTCGCCGCAGTTCGGCGCAAGGGAGAATCATTCAGATGAGCAGTGCCTATCCGGAGATCTACCTCGTCCGCCACGGCCAGACGGAATGGAGCCTGTCCGGCAGGCATACCGGGCGAACCGACATTCCACTGACGGCCGCCGGCGAAGAGGCCGCGCGCAAGCTCGCCAGCCGCCTGCCCGCCATCGATTTTGCTGCCGTCTGGTCGAGCCCGTCGCAACGCGCCCGCAACACCTGCGCGCTGGCGGGCTTCGGCGAGGCCGCCGTGATCAAGGATGACCTGGCCGAATGGGATTACGGTGCCTATGAAGGCGTCACCACGAAGGAAATTCTTGCCGAGCAACCCGGCTGGCAACTCTTCCGCGACGGCTGCCCGAATGGCGAGACGGCCGCCGATGTCGGCGCGAGAGCCGACCGGATCATCGCCGGCATCCGGGCGGTAAACGGTTCCGTCCTGATCTTTTCCAGCTCGCATTTCCTGAGGGTCTTCGCCGCCCGCTGGCTCGGCCTGCCGCCGGAAGGCGGTGAGCATTTCATCCTCGACACCACGAGCATCAGCGTGTTGGGCTATGAGCACGACCTGAGCGAGTCCGTCATCCGCCGCTGGAACCAGACCTGAGCGATCCTCGGCATTGGCATTATATCTGCCAGATACCAGGGCAATCGCATATGGGGAGGATGAGCACCGTAAACTCCTTCTCCCCTCGGGGAGAAGGTGGCCCGAAGGGTCGGATGAGGGGGTCTTTCCCCACGACAAGAGTGACCTTTCGCTAACGCTCAAGGTGCTCGTCGTTCTACTCCTCGCCCCCCTCATCCGCCTGTCGGCACCTTCTCCCCGCTGGGGAGAAGGGGTTGCGCGGCAACACGGCCGCTCGAATAGCTCAGACATCGAACGCCCACGCTTACCAGGCGGCCAGCCCCAGCAGCTTTTCGCCCAGCGGCGTCAAAACCGCCGTCTCGGCATTGTGCTTTTCCCATTCGCGCGGATCGCCGGGAAAGGCGTCACGCTTGGGATGATCGCGCTCGCGCCACAGACGGATGCGCTCTTCCCGCTCGGCGACATTGTCGAACTCGGCCGGATGCATGGAAATATATTGCGCCATGCGGACGCGGTTCTCCGCATGGTTCGGGCGGACGCCATGGGCCAGCAGCGAGTTGAAGATCATCAGATCGCCGGGTTCCATGTCGATATTGACGACTGAAAGCCCGGCCATGTCGGGATGCATCGGGTCGCGGTCGGCCGGCTGCGTCCTTTCCCACGTCTCGAAATGCTCGAACAGTTCCGGCACGCACTGAAACCCGCCGACATCGCCGTCCTGCTTCTTCAGGCTCAGAACGCCCTGTACGCCGATCGGCAGCGGCCGGATCGACGTATCCACATCCCAATGGATGAAGCCGTTCGGATTGCCCTTCACCTTCTTCGGCGGGTTGAGATTGGCGCGGTCGATCGTCACCCACAGGTCCTCGCGGTCCCAGATATCGACGAAGGCGTCGTAGATGCGCTCCTCCATGCGATTGTCCCAGAGCGCCTGGTGATTGTAGATTTCCAGCATGCCGGTATTGTTGAGTTCCTTCATCTTGTGCTCGCGGCGCTGTGGTGCATACCATGTCGAGGGATCGTTCGGGTCCTTCTCGTCGAAGGCCCAGAGCACCTCCGCCAGCCGCGCGACATTGGCAGCCGGAACCGCCTGACGCACGATCACATAGCCCTTGGTGATCCAATGCTGCCAATCCTCCAGCGAGAGGACCCGCAGCGGCAGGGTCTTGCGGATGTCCTTCAATTGCGTCGTGACCAAAGAAGCGGTCGGGTGTGCATCTCGTTTCAAAGCCTGCTGCATATGATCCTCCCATCTGATGAACGCCCAAGGTCTCAGGCGATAGCCGATTTATAGGGGGAGGCCCGCCGGTCATGTTGCCCGCCTCTGGCAAGATCTGATACTATTCTGGCTTTCAATATTCCGTAGACGCCTTATGAGACCCTATCTCGAAATATTGCCGCGCGTGCCGGACGCGTCCTGGAGCATGCTCAACCGGCGGCTCGACGATGCCATTCCCTTCCAGTGGCATCATCATCCCGAATTCGAGCTGACACTGACGCTGAACTCGATCGGCCAGCGCTTCATCGGCGATCACACAGGCGGCTACGAGGACGGCGATCTGGTGCTCGTCGGCCCGAACCTGCCGCATACATGGGTGTCCCGCGCCAAGATCGACGACGACAAGCCGCATGTCGCGCTCGTCCTCTGGTTCCATCGCGATTGGCTGCTGCGGATGACGGGGGGCGCCGTCGAATTCCGGTCGATCGAGACGATGCTGGAGCGGGCCGATCGCGGCCTGCAATTCTCGAAAGAGACCGCCGCCGCGATACGACCGGAATACGAAGCCATCTTTGCCAAACCGCCGGTGGAACGCCTGCTGTCTCTGCTGAACGTGCTGGCACAGGTTGCCGACGACCGGCGGGCCGCGCCGCTTGCCAGCGCACCGGCGCAGGCTCCGGAACTGAAGGAAAGCCGCGAGCGCATCGACCGCGTGCTGACGCATATGCATCTCCACTATGCCCGCGCCATCCCGCTCGAAGAGCTGGCCGATATCGCCGCGCTCAGCGTTTCCGGTCTGCACCGCATGTTTCGCCGCCATACCGGCACGGCGATTTCCGACTATCTGATGAGGATGCGCATCGGCGACGCCTGCGCCCGCCTCTCCTCCAGCAATCAGCCGATCCACCATATCAGCGATGCCGTCGGCTACCATTCCATCGCCAATTTCAACCGGCAGTTCAAAAGCCTGAAGAGCATGACGCCAAGGGAATACAGGCGATTGTTCGTCAGGCGGTGAGCGACGAGGACGGGAACAACCGCGCAAGCTTCGCCGCCGCCGCATCCGCTGCCTCGGGCGGCATGCGGGCGATGCCGAAGAGCAGGCCTGGTCGTGGCGGACCGAGATAGAGGGAAGACATGGCGCGCAACGCAAAACCCTGAGCATTGATCTTCTGCGCCGCTGCCCGGTCGTCGATACTCGCGTCCCGAAACCAGCTCGCCAGTTGCAGCCCGCCGGCGCCCTCGCCCACATCGAGCCAATCGCCGCAATGGCGTCGCAGCGCCGAAACGCTGGCCGCCATGCGCGCGGCATAGACAGTGTTCATATGCCGCAGATGCGCGCGAAAACGGCCATCGCGGATGAAGTCGGCCAAGGCCGCCTGGATATGGATCGCCACGACCGCCCCTCTCAACAGCTGCGCGGCCGTAACCTCCGGCAGGAGCCAGGACGGCACCACAGCGTAGGCAACGCGCAGCCCGGGAGCGAGCGTTTTCGAGAAGGTGCCGAGATAGGCCACCACCTCGCCCTGATCGATCCCCTGCAGGGCGGCGATGGGGCGCGAGGCATATTGGAACTCGCTGTCGTAGTCGTCTTCCAGAACGATCGATCCGTTGGCGCGGGCAAATTCGAGCAGTGCCAAGCGACGCGGCAGGCTCATCGTCGCGCCGGTCGGATATTGATGCGAGGGCGTGACATAGATCAGCCGTGGCGGCGGACCGGCGCTCTTGGCGATGTCGATGCCCGCCGTGTCGCAGGGCACGGGCACGAGATCGGCGCCTGCCATCCGCAGCAGCGCCTGCGCGGTCGCATAGCCGGGCTCCTCCATCCAGGCAACGGCCCCATCCGGGCGATCGGCTCGCAGCAGGACACGCGCCAGAAGATCGATCGCGGCTCCGGTCGAGGGGACGATGATCAACTGTTCAGCCCGGGCGACGACGCCACGCGTGGCGGAGATATGCTCGAGGATCGCCTCGCGCAACTCGCGAATGCCGCTATGGGCGCCGTAACCCAGATCATGCACCCGAAGCGAGCGGCCGCGAGCGCCGAGATACCGCGCCCAGGCGGCATGCGGGAAAGCAACGGTATCCGGCACCCCGGACTTGAACGAGCCATCGGAGGCGGTTTCGATCATTGGCGGCGGGCGCAATGGAGATGGCACGGCCTGTCCCTGCAAAGGCGGGGTCGAGAAGGCAGCAACGCGGGTTGCCGCACCCGTCGTCGAGTGCAGATAGCCTTCGGCCTTCAGCCGCTCATAGGCATTGACGGCGGTCGACCGCGCCACACCGAGCGAGGCGGCCAGCATGCGGGTCGACGGCACCCTCTGACCCGCCGGCATCTGGCCGCGAAGGATGCGATCGCGCATCACGCGATAGACCTGGCCCTCCAGATCGCCGGCTGTCCGGTCGAGCGCCGGCCATTGCGCCGCAGATGTCATGATGCTCCCCAACTGGTCTGCTAGAAATACATAAACTGGCAGTTCATAACATACCTCTTTGGCGGCAAGGATCAACAGCGCCAACGAGGACAGCATGACCGATCTTGCCCCGCCGCCATCCGCCGACTATCCGACCACCGAACGCACGCGCGTGCGGCGCGAACACCATCGGGGCAGCCATGCCCAGGCCGATGTTCATGCCATCCTCGACGCCACCCCGCTCTGTCACGTCGGCTATGTCATCGATGGCGCGCCCTATGTGACCCCGACGCTGCACTGGCGCGAAGGCAATCACCTCTACTGGCACGGTTCCGCCGCCAGCCGCTTTCTGCGCGCGGCCGAGGACATGCCCGTCTGCCTCACCTGCAGCATCATGGACGGCTATGTGCTCGCCCGATCCGCCTTCAACCATTCGGTCAACTACCGCTCCGCCATGGTCTTCGGCACGGCGCGCCTCCTGGACGACCCCGATGAGAAGGCCGATGCGTTGCGCCGCTTCGTCGAAAACCTGTTTCCCGGCCGTTGGGACAGCCTGCGGCCGATGACCAGCCAGGAGGTGAAGGCGACATCCGTGCTGCGCATGGAAATCGAGGAAGCAACCGCCAAGGTGCGCACCGGCCCACCGGGCGATGCCAATGAGGCGGATGTCCCGGTATGGGCAGGCGTCTTGCCGATACACAGTCAGCTCGCCCCCGCCATCGCCGCGCCCGGACTGCCCGATGGGATAGAGCTACCCGAACCGCTTGCCGCCCTGATACAATCGGGCCGGATTCGATAGATCGCCCTGCATTTGAAGCCCACATTTGAAAGATGAGACATGGACCTCGCCAATTGGAGCGGCGCACCGCGCCCGGAACGCATCACCCTGGAAGGCCGCTACGCCTGGCTCGAGCCGCTGGACGCCGCGCGCCACGGCGCCGACCTCTTCGCCTCGGCGCGGGCCCCCGGCGCCGATGATCGTTTCCGCTACCTCTTCGAAAATGCTCCCGCTGATCTCGCCGCCTTCACGCCCTGGCTCGAAAAGGCCGCCACCAGCCCTGATCCCCTGTTCTTCGCGACGATCGACAAAAGCACCGGCAAGGCCGAGGGCCGGCAGGCACTGATGCGCATCGACCCCGCCCATGGCGTCATCGAGATCGGCAGCATCCTCTGGGGGCCGGCCATCGCCCGCAGCCGCGTCACCACCGAGACGCTCTATCTCTTCGCCTCCTACGTCTTCGACACGCTCGGCTACCGCCGTTTCGAGTGGAAATGCAACAATCTCAACGAACCATCGAAACGCGCTGCCGAACGCTTTGGCTTTACCTTCGAAGGCATTTTCCGCCAGCACATGGTCGCCAAGGGTCAAAATCGCGACACCGCCTGGTTCGCCATGATCGATAGCGACTGGCCACGCCTGAAAGCCGGCTACGAGCGCTGGCTGGCCCCTGAGAACTTCGATGAAGCCGGGCAGCAGAAGAGCAAGCTGACGTTCGGATGACGCTTTAGCCCTTAGGCCGCTGAGAACGCGCCGCGCATCATCCCGACGACCTCGGCAATCGTCGGGCCGATGACCGGCGGCGGCGTGTCCGCCTCGCAGAACTCGCGCCAGACAAAGAATGTCAGCTCCGCCCCATCCGTATCCGGCTGTGGGGACGGTTTGCCGAAGGAGGCCAGAACCCGATAGCGCTCATCCCGCCAGAAGAGCGCTTCGACCCAATCATATATCGGCAAGATGTGGAAATGGATGGGATGTCCCGGCGAGTGGCCGTAACGGCCGATATAGACACAGACAGGATGAAGCAGGGTCTGGATCTGCCGTTGCGTCTCGGCAAGAAGCGGCCCAAGCGATGCGAGCGCTTCGGCCGGCAGATCGTAGAGCGCATTCGCTCCGGCCTTGGAACCGACCATCAGATAGCCCGGCAGAGCGGTATCCATGCGGTGGTTCACGAGCCAGTGCTCCGTCTCGTGAATTCTGAATTTTGCAGGAATATCCAATAACGGCACCTCGTTGCAGTCAGCGCGGCCTCCACCCGGATTTGCATCGGGGAAGACCTTCGTCTTCGGGCAGAGCAGCCCAAGATGGCCAACTTGCTCTGCGCCCGCAACATGGCGAAATCAAACGCTTCCCTTGCGCCTCAAGATTTCCCTTTCTCAGCCACAATCATCGCGGTACATATCGCTCATATTCACGCCAACCCACCTGATGATTCCGAGGATAGTGGCATGACCTTCCAAAACAGTTCGCGTCTCTACGCTGCTGTTTCATCCCTGTTGTGGCCGGCCATCTTTTGCGCCGGACTGACGGGCTCGTATTTCGCGTTCCATTCGCAGATGCATCTGCTGTGGTTCAATGTCACTTATTTCTCGATCGTCGCGATCATCGCGCTGTTCGAACGGCTCATGCCCTATGAGGAGACCTGGCTGGACAGCGATGGCGAGACATTCAACAACATCGCACATACGCTCCTGAGCAAGGGCGGCGTGCAGATCGCCGCGGCCATCGGCACGTCATTCCCGATGGCGGTCGCGACCGTCGCACAGCCTTTGCTGAGCCACAAGGCGAGTATCTGGCCGGAGCAGTGGCCGATGGCCCTGCAGGTCGTGCTCGGGCTGGTGATCGCCGAATTCGGCCTCTATCTCGCCCATCGCCTCGCGCATGAATATCTGTCGCTCTGGCGCTTCCATGCTCTGCACCACAGCGTCGAACGCCTCTGGGTCATCAATACCGGCCGCTTTCATATCATCGACACGCTGTTCAAGATCGCCCTTGGCCAGATCCCGCTCTATCTGCTCGGCGCACCCCTGCCGGTCTTCCTGTGGATCGGCGCGGTCACGGCCTTCATCGGCCTTCTGACCCATTGCAACATCGATGTGCGCACCGGCCCGCTCGACTGGATCTTCTCGACGCCGCGCCTGCATCGCTGGCATCACTCCAAGATCCTGGCCGAGGGCAACACCAATTATGGTGAGAACCTGGTGATCTGGGACCAGCTCCTCGGCACCTATCACAATCCGCCCCGTCCCTCTTCCACCGATATCGGCATCACCGGCAAGGTTGCCGACAGTTTCCTGGCCCAGCTCGTACAGCCCTTTTCCAAGAAGGGCGCCAAGCAGATCATCGGCAAGAAGCCGAAGGAAGTCCGGGACAAGGAAGAACTGGCCGCCGCCAAGGCCGCTGCCCGGCGCAAGCGGGCCGAGGAACCGCTCCGCAAGTCCGGCTGAGCCGCTTGGGCCGCAGCCTTTCCTGTCGAACACGGACCAATGGAGCCCCGAGCTTTTACCATCTGGCAAAAGGCTGCCTCTCCGAGCTTGTCGGCCTCAAGCCGGCAAGAGCCGGCACATGCCCCCACGATCCGTTTTCGAAAACGATCCGGCCACATCCCCGCTGCTGTCAATGCACGTAAATCTATTTCAAACGAGAAGATATTGTCATTTAACGTGTATTGAAAAAGATACCCCAGGGGGTTACCTATCCCTCGCAAATTGCTGACCATGAAAGATTAGGAAAACTATTGAAATGGAAGGGAGATTTACAACAGATTATCTCAAGCAACTCCATAGAATATTTTTCACATCCCGTGAAATTGACAGACTTGAACGAGAATTCATCAAGCAAGGCATAGCACATTTTCATGTTTCCGGCGCCGGACACGAGTCGACCGCGCTGCTGAACGAATTCCTCCACGACGACGACTGGCTGCATCTCCATTATCGCGACAAGGCCCTGATGCTGGCGCGGGGCATGCCCATTCGCGAATTCTTCTCCAGCCTCCTCGCCACCGCCAATTCCCATTCCGCCGGCCGGCAGATGAGCGCGCATCTTTCCTCCCGCGCTCTCAACATCACCTCCATCGTCGGCCCGGTCGGCAACAATGCGCTTCACGCCGTCGGCGCCAGCGCCGCGCTGAAGCATAAATCCGGTCTGCCGATCGCGATCTGTTGCGTTGGCGACGGCACGACGCAGCAAGGCGAATTCCTCGAAGCCGTGGCCGAGGCCGTGCGCGGCCAGTATCCGATCGTCTTCATCGTCGAAGACAACAGCTTCTCGATCTCGACCCGCACCACCGGGCAGACCTTCTTCGATCTGCCGACCGGCCCGGCCTCCTCCTTCTACGGTCTCGATATCATTCGCGCCGAAGGCGACGATCTGCAGGCCTCGCGCGAAGCCTTCCGCAAGGCCGTTCGCCATAGCCGCAACAACCGCACGCCGAGCCTCGTCGTTCTCAATATGGAGCGGCTGACCGACCACACCAACGCCGACGACCAGAAGACCTATCGCACCCAGGAAGAGATCGAGGCCGGTTCCGTCCACGATCCGCTCATCAATCTGCGAGCCGCCCTGTTGCAGGCGGGTATCGGCGCCGAGACGCTGGAAAAGATCGAAAAGGACCTGACCGCGGAAGTGCAGGCGGAAGCAGCCCTCGCCCGCAAGGAAGACGCGCCGCAGGTCGAGCCGGACGCAAAGGCGCCTTACCCGGCCTCCTTCGACACATCAGCCGAATATCGCGGCGGCGCAAGCGCCGCGACGCTGACCATGCGCGAGGCGCTGAACGGCGTGCTCGACAAGCAGCTTGCCGACAACCCCGAGGTCGTCCTCTTCGGTCAGGACATCGAAGACCCCAAGGGCGATGTCTTCGGCGTCACCCGCGGCCTCAGCACGAAATATCCCGAGCGCGTCTACAATGCGGCGCTGAGCGAATCGACCATCGTCGGCACCGCCGTCGGCCGCGCGCTGGCCGGCCAGCGCCCGGTCGCCTTCCTGCAATTCGCCGATTTCCTGCCGCTGGCCTACAACCAGATCGTCTCCGAAATGGGCAGCATGTTCTGGCGCAGCCAGGGCGCCTGGGAATCGCCCGTCATCCTGATGGTGAGCTGCGGCGGCTACAAGCCCGGCCTCGGCCCGTTCCACGCGCAGAGCTTCGAGAGCATGCTGGCGCACACGCCCGGCATCGACGTCGTCATGCCCTCCACCGCCGGCGATGCCGCGGGCCTGCTCAACGCCGCCTTCGAATCCCGGCGCCCGACGGTCTTCCTCTATCCCAAAGCCGTTCTCAACAATTCCGACGGCCGCACCTCCACCGATCTCGACAAGCATTTCGTCCGCCCCGGCCTGTCGCGCTATGTCGCCCGCGGCCGCGACCTGACGCTCGTCACCTATGGCAACACGGTGTCGCTCTGTGCCAAGGCGGCAAGCGCCTTCGAAGCCCAGGGATTCTCGGTGGAGGTCATAGATCTGCGCTCGATCTCGCCCTGGGACGAAAAGGAAGTGCTTGCCAGCGCCAAGCGCACCAAGCGCCTGATCGTCGTGCATGAGGACAATCGCACAGTCGGCATGGGTGCCGAGATCGTCGCGACCGTCACCGAGAAGACCGATGTCCCGATCATCGTCCGCCGGCTCGCCCGTTCGGACGCGCATGTGCCCTTCAATTTCCGCAACCAGCTGGAAACGCTGCCGTCCTACAGCAAGCTGGTCGACCTGATGGCCGAGGTCCTCGAATGCGAGGTCACCTGGCACGAAGAGGACAAGAGCGGCCCGACCGCCGCCATCAACGCGATCGGCTCCGGCCCCGCCGACGAGAACGTGCTGGTGACCGACATGCTGGTGAAGCCTGGCGACACGATCGAGGTCGGTCAGCTCGTCGCCGTGGTCGAGGCGACCAAGGCTTCGGTCGAGATCTGCGCCAATATCGGCGGCGTGGTGCAGGAAGTCTTCGCCAAGGTCGGCGATCAGATCGCCACCGACAGCCCGCTGCTGACCGTCGATGCCGACCGCGATCTCAGCGAGCGCAACTTCGCGCTTGCCTCCGAGGTTCAGAACAAGTTCGTGCTGCGCCGCCTGAAGTCGCATGCCATTCCGGCGCTGCGCCGCCATTCCGGCAATTTCACCGAAATCGCCGTCAGCGGCATGGGCTTTGCGACCGGCGCCCGCCGGGTGAGCAACGAAGAGATCATCCATAACTGGCCGAACCGGCGCGCCGAGGAAATCTTCGCGCTGACCGGCATCAAGAGCCGCTTCTGGGTCGGCCCCGGCGAAGGCACGCTGAGCCTCGCAACCAAGGCCGTCCGCGACCTGCTGCGCCAGACCAACACGACGATCCACGACATGGACCTCGTCATCGCCGCCACCGGCACGCCCGATATCGCCACGCCCTCCTTGGCAAGCCGCGTCGCCGTCGCCGTCGCTGAAGACGGCGTGCGGCCGTCGCTCGCCGCCTACGATATGGGGGCCGCCTGCTCCGGCTATCTCTATGCCCTGCAGCAGGCCTATGATTTCATTGCCCAGCAGAACGACGCCAAGGTGCTGATCGTCACCTCGGAAGTGCTGTCGCCGCTGCTCGACATGAGCGATTTCTCCACCGCCATCCTGTTCGGCGATGCCGCCACCGCCTGCCTGGTGACCAGCCGCGACATGGCGCGCAGCCCGCTCTTTGCCGCCAGCCGCCCGGTCATCAGCGGCCGCCCGGAACCGGGCGACCTGCTCTACGTGCCGCTGCCGGACGACGGCGTCATTGCGATGAACGGGCGCTCGGTCTTCACCGAGGCGGTGCATTCCATGTCGCGTTCGATCGAAGATGCCTGCGTCGACGCCGGGCTCGAACTCGCCAATCTCGACCTTTTGGTGCCGCATCAGGCCAACCAGCGCATCATCGACACCATCTCCAAGCGCAGCGGTCGCCCGGCCCTCAGCGTCATCGAGAATTACGGCAATACCAGCTCCTCGAGCATTCCGCTTGCCATGATGCATATCGCCAACGAGCGCAGCGAACCCCTCAGCCTCGGCCTCGTCGCCTTCGGCGGCGGCATGACCTCGGGTGCGGCCATCGTGCGCACGATCAAGTAACAAACATCGACAGCAGAACCGCCGCCTTCCATCGACGGCGGTTCTTCGCAGGCACTGATGCTCCGCGCCTGATCTCCCGTCATCAACGGCATTGCCCTGGCGTCGCTCTGCCGATGGAAATCTCCCCAGCCCCCTCCCTGCGCTATACATATCCGCAGCCCTTCCGTCATCGGTAGTCATCGAACATCCATGGCCCCGATAATCCGTGCGCGCTCGATGGCATGGCAGGGAAATGCCGGAATGGCGGGATGCATCAACAAAATACAACCTATAGCCATCATTCTTCACTACAATTCATCCATCCTTGCTTGCAAGTCTCCTTGAAAAGCACCGGAGCGGTACTTTACTTAATATGTATGGCACAGACACCCAGTCCATCGCACCGATCGCTTCTGCGTTACGAACTCGCACCCGATAGCGCCGCACGGCAGGCATTGGATGAAACCTTTGCCGCATACGGGCAAATGATGGCGATTCTCGCCGAGATCGTCTCGGACAAGACCGGAGCAAATCTCGTGGTTCTCCATGAGCTCGCCTATGAAATCATCCGCGAACGCACCGGTTTACCCGCGCGTCTGGTGACGCTGGGCCTGCGTGATTTTGCGGCCAATCGCGGCGGGACGGCCGATGTCAGCCGTCTGCCGCTCGATGAAAAGCTCTTTGCCATCAAGGGTCCGTCGGACCTGACAATCTCGACGGTGCGCGGCCGTGTCGCCGTGCCCTTCGACGTGGCCGGTTATTTCAAAGGGTGGGAGAGTGTCTTTCCCGCTTATCTGATCGCCGATGGCGGCCACTATGAGATTCACATCGGCGTAACGCCAAACTCCCCTCGAACGGAGGACTATACGAACATGAACGAAGGCATTCTTTCCCGTATGGGACGGCTGATCGCCGGCCTCGCCAATGCGGCGGTCGACATGGCGGAAGGCGCAAACAAGATCGCCGTCATCGAGCAGGCGCTGCGCGAAATCGACGCCGCCGCCGATGAAGCTCGCGCCGATCTTGGCAAGGCGCGCGCCGAGGAGTACCGCATCCAGAGCCGTCGCACCGAAATTACCGACGACCTCACGGCCCTCGACGAGAAGATCCGGCTTGCTGTTTCCGCTGGCCGTGACGACCTCGCCAAGGCAGGCGTCGCCCGCCAGATCGATCTCGAGGCCCAGATCGCCGCGCTCGACAGAGCGCTGACGGATGCGAACGAGCAGATCGATGAGGGCCAGAAGGCGCTGCAGGCCGTTCTCGCCACCCGCCGCGAGGCCGAAGCCCGCCTGGCCGATTTCAGACGCAGCCTTGCCCGCCACGCGCCGGAGGAAGCAGCTGGCGGCAAGCCTCATGCCGCCCCAGGAGCCGGAGCTGCCCGCGCAGCCGCCGCAGTCTCACGCCTGACCGGCGTGCCCGCAGGCAAACCCGCAACCAGCGCCGAGCTCGACGAACTCGATCGCCTGCACCGCGAACAGGCCATAGAAGCCCGCCTTGCCCGTTTCAAGGCAACCGATCAGTAACGCCGATGCACCTTTTTCTCGCACCCGAATGCGCGCCGTTTGCAATTGCGGCGATGATCCTGGTCGGCCTGACCACCATAGAGATTATCTCCATGCTGGTCGGCGCCTCCTTGAGCGAGATGATCGGCAAGCCGCATTTCGATGGTCACGACGGCGTTGTCGCCGGCCTGCTCTCCTGGATCAATCTCGGCGGCGTGCCGCTGTTGATCCTGATCATGCTGCTGCTCGGCATCTTCGCCATCACCGGCTTTGCCATACAGACGGTCGCAGACATTGTCTGGACACCGCTGCCGGCAATCGTTGCCGTGCTTCCCGCTGCCTTCCTCACCATACCCTTGGTGAGAGGTTCGACCCGTACCATCGCGCGGCTTATTCCCCGCGATGAAACCTATGCCGTCGATGCCGGCGATTTCGTTGGCCGTACCGCGAAAGTCACCGTCGGACCACTGGACCAGGGCCTGCCTGGGCGCGTCTCGCTCAAGGACACGTACGGCAACTGGCATCAGCTGCGCGCCAGTGCCGCAAAAGGCGAAGGCCCGTTTGGCATCGGCGCCGAGGTCCTTCTTGTCGACCGCAAGGCCGATATCTTCATCGCAGTTCCAGTCCCCTCGGACCTCGCCGGTCCAGCTGAACAATCCTCTACGGAGCAACACTAATGTATTACGGCCTATATGACCTTCTTCTGCCAGCAGGCATCGGCATCGTCCTGATCCTCGGGATCGGCTTTGTCTTCGCCACGCTCTATGTCCGCTCCAGCCGCGATGAGGCCTATGTGCGCACCGGTCTCGGTGGCCAGAAAGTCGTCCTCGACGGCGGTTCCGTCGTCCTGCCGATCTTCCATTCGATTGCCCGCGTCAACCTCAAGACTTTGCGGCTCGAGGTCCAGCGCGGCGAAAACGACGCACTGATCACCAAGGACCGCATGCGCGTCGACATCGGCGCCGAATTCTATGTCCGCGTCAAGCCGGACAGTTCTTCCATAGCGCTTGCCGCGCAGACGCTCGGCAGCCGCACCAACGACAGCGAGCAGCTTCGCCAGTTGATCGAAGCGAAATTCGTCGACAGCCTGCGCTCGGTCGCCGCGACAATGAACCTCGATGCGCTGCAGGAACAGCGCATGGATTTCGTCAAGGCCGTACAGGAAGCCGTCGGCTCCGACCTGCAGTCCAATGGTCTCGAACTCGAGTCCGTGTCCCTTACCCGTCTCGATCAGACCGATATCAAGCACTTCAACGCCAACAACTTCTTCGACGCCCATGGTCTGGCGGCGCTGACCCGCGTCACCGAAGCCCGCAAGAAGGAGCGCAACGAAATCGTTCGCGATACCGAAGTCGCGATCGCCCAGAAGGACCTGGAGGCCCGGCAGCAATCGCTGACCATCGAACGGACGAAGCGCGAGGCCGAGCTCAACCAGGAGCGCGACATCGCCAACAAATCGGCCGCAACCCGCGCCGAAACCGCACAGCAGGAACAGGCGGCGAAGCGCTCGGAAGAAGAAGCCCGCATTGCCGCCGAACAGGCCATCGCCGAACGCGAAGCCATGGCCAAGCAGGTGCGTGAATCCGCCAATATCGACTCGACCCGCGCCGTGCAGCAGCGTGACACGGAAGCCCGCCGCGACAACCAGATCGTGGCTCAGGAAAGCGCCATTGCGGTTGCCAACAAGAGCCGTGAAGAGTCGGAAGCCAAGGCGAAGGCCGAGGCCGCACGTGCGCTCGCCATCGCTGCGGAAGAAAAGGTCGGTACCGCCAAGGCCGTCGAGATCGCCGAACGCGAAAAGCAGATCGCGGTGATCGACGCGCAGAAGCGGGCGCAAACCCAGGCAACCGCTGTCACCATCGCCGCCGAGGCGGAAAAGCAGGCGGCGATCGACCAGGCCGACGCCATCAAGACGCTGGCGACGGCCGATGCCGATGCGGCGATCATCAAGGCCAAGGGTATCCTGGAAACCGGCAAGGCGACGGCCGAAAGCGAGGCGCTGCTCAACGAAGCGCGCAACAAGCTCAGCCCCGCCATCATCGAATATGAGATCACTCGCGAACGTATCCGCATCGTCCCGGCAGCGCTTGCCGAAGCGGTCAAGCCGATCGAAAAGATCTCGGATATCAGGATCTTCGATACCGGCGGCATGCTCGGCCGCAATGGCACGGGCGGAAACGGTGGCAACGGCGTCGGCCTCGGCGAAGGTCTTGCCGGCCAGCTGCTCTCCTATCAGGCCAACAAACCGATCCTCGACCGCCTGCTCAAGGAAGCCGGCTTCGACGGCGACAATGCCATCTCGGCACTGCTTGGCAACTTGGAGGGCAGGACTGCGTCCGCGCAGTCAGACGAGGATGCGCAGGCCATTGAAGAGATAAACAAGCCGGCCTAACGGCAGCATCTGATCGACCAAAACAAAACCCCGGAATCCGCAGCGGATTCCGGGGTTTTTCGTAGGTTCACAAACCTGTGCGCCTTACGGCTTCGGGCGGTTTCTCAGCGCCTCTGCCTCGGCGTAGAACTTCTTTTCCCATTCCTTGTGATTGTCGAGGCCTTCCTTGATGAAGGGCGTGAAGATCGCCAGGTTCATCAGCGCCCAGTTAACGATGCGGGCCGGGAATTTCAGCGGCTTGACGAAATCGACGAACAGGACGACGCGGGTCTTGTCGGTATGGTTCCAGGCTTCGTGCTCGTAGGCATCGTCGAAGATCAGGACCTTGCCTTCCTGCCAGTGGCAGACCTGCTGGTCGACGCGGATGGCGAGCTTGTCCTGCGGCTCCGGCACGATGAGGCCGAGATGCAGGCGCAGCACGCCGTTATAGGGACCGCGATGGGCCGGCAGGTGCTTGCCCGGCTCGAAGATGGAGAACATCGCCGTGGTCAGGCCAGGGATCTTCTGCACGGCCGCCCAGGTGTTCGGGCAAGCCTTGATGTTCTGCTCCGACTTCACGCCAAAGCCGAGCAGGAAGAAGGTCTTCCAGCGGCTGTCGGTCGAAATCGTTTTCACATCCGTCGAGATGTCCTGGAAGGTCGGCAGCTCGCTCTGGCGCAGCAGCACCTTCTCGAGTTCGGCGCGGATCGCCGGATAATCCTTCTCGATCTCGGCCGCCCAGGGGAAGGTGGCGGTGTCATAGACCGGCGGATTGCCGAGCTTGGCATATTTCAGGTTGAGGCCTTCGGCCCAGGCGACAACGCCCATAAAGAAGCGTGTTACCGCGCTCGGGCGGTCCATCGGCGCGATGCCGGCCGTGCCAAAAGTCTGTTCCGGAGCATTCGGCTCGGTGGATGTGGGAGCTGGTGCGCTCAAGATGCTCTCCGTCATGTCTGTCTGTATCGGGGTTTTCTGGGGGAGGAAATCGGTTCCGGGGAATTCGCGTGGGACTTTCGAAATGGCAGCAGGCCTGGGATGACCGTATGTGCCTCACTCAATGATCCGGTCTGCGCCCGACTCCTTTGTTATGCAATGATCATAATGGACGATTATATGAGTTCATTAGTCGAATTTCGCAAGAGAATCCGTTCTCAGGAGCGGTGCTTTGTCGCGCCCATTTTCCATCGTCCGTTTTTCGCGGATATCCACCCGCGAATTGGCGGAAATACGGCAAGATGGACCAGGGCTGCTCCCTAGACGGTCTGGACCTGAACGATTAGCCGGACAATGACAAGTCCGGCAATCAGAGCACCGATCGAGAGAAGAACCGACAGGGCGACATAGGCGACGGACGGCATCCATTGGCCGCGCTCCCAGAGCACGACGCTTTCGAGCGCGAAGGTCGAAAACGTCGTGAATCCGCCGAGAATGCCGGTCGTCAGAAAAAGCCGAAGCTCCTGCGGCACACCGCCGCGAAAAGCGAAATATTCGGTCAGCAGGCCCATGATGAATGCACCGACGACATTGACGACAAGGGTCCCGAGCGGAAAATCGAACCCGAACAAGCGGGCGGCCAGCTCGCTGACACCGAGACGGAAGACGCCGCCGAGGCCGGCTCCGAGAAAAACGACGAGATAGATCATGACACTCTCCCGTTGCGGCTCAAGGCCGATATCCATGCCGACGGCATTCGCGAATGACGTATCCTGACTTCCTTTTTTGCGGTCACGTCCGCTGCTTGCGCCCCTTCACGTCACGATCGCGAATCTGGCGAAGCGGGATATCTGCGGGGATATGGCCGGAAGCAGCGCTTTTCGCGATTCCCAGGCGCTGCGACAGATAGATGCTGGTATGGCCGCTGCAGATATAGGCAAGAAAGCAGGCCACGGCGAGATAGACCGCATGCGTGGCGCCGAAGAGCTCGATGCCCATGATCATGCAGGCGAGCGGCGTATTGGTGGCTCCGGCAAAAACCGCGACAAAGCCCAGCGCCGCGAAGAGATCGATCGGCGCGCCGAGAATGGCGGCAATCGCATTGCCGAGTGCCGCGCCGATGAAGAATAGCGGCGTCACCTCCCCGCCCTTGAAGCCGGAGCTCAGCGTCACGATCGTAAAGACGGCTTTCCAGAACCAGCTCCAGTAATCGGCATGCGCCGGGTCGAAAAAGCCGGGGATCGTCGCGTCGCCAGGATGGGGCGACCAGACGCCGAGACCGAGATATTCGCGCGTGCCGAGCGCATAGACGAGGCCGATCAGCACGACGCTGGCGATCACCGGCCGCAACGGCGCATAGGCGCAGAGCCGCTTGAAGGCGGCCGATACCATATGGGAGATTTCGCTGAAGCAGCGGGCCATCAGCCCGAAGAGCACACCGGCCACTCCGACCTTGAGCAGCAACAGCGCATCGAGGTGGAAGGTCGCCGCCGGCATGCCGGCGAGATAGGCGACATGATAACGGGTATGTTCGATGCCCCAGGCCTGGCAGGTCCAATCGGCCGTGATCGCCGCCATGAGGCTCGGGATCAGCGCCTCATACTGCATCCGCCCGATGGTCAACACTTCGAGCGCGAAGACCGCGCCGGCAATCGGCGTGCCGAAGACCGCACCGAAACCCGCGGCGATCCCCGCCATCAGCAGGATACGAACTTCGGCATGGCTCAAGCGGAAAAGCCTGGCGAAGGCGCTGGCGATGCTGCCGCCGAGCTGCACTGCCGTCCCCTCGCGCCCCGCCGAGCCGCCGACCAGATGCGTCAGGACCGTCGAGACCAGAATGAAGGGCGCCATGCGCAGCGGCACCCCGCCCCCCGGCTCATGGATCTGCTCCACGATCAGATTGTTGCCGCCTTCAGATCCGCGGCCGAAGCGCTGATAGGCCAGCACCATCAAGAAGCCCGCGACCGGCATCAGAAAGATCAGCCAGGGATAGTCGAAACGCGCCGCCGTCGCCCGATCGAGACTCCAGAGAAACAAGGCGCACAGCGAGCCGACCACGGCCGCCATCGGCACCACCAGGACGATCCATTTGAACATGCTGCGCAATTGCTGAAAGCGATGATGAAAGAAATCGGATGCGGACATCAGTTCGCCCCTCCCGCAAACCCGGTTGCAGGCCTGTCGGGGATCAGAATGAGGAGACAAGGAAGGGATGACGGCTGGATTGCGGACATGGCTCTACTCCTTCGTCCCGTCGGACGGGTTGAGTAGGAGTCATCAGCGTCCCTGGACATCCAGAGCAGCGGTTCGGCCACCATGGCCCGGCAGAAATCCATTACCGTTGGATTTTCCATACAGACAAGCGAACGCTCCTGTCAATCCGGCACCAGGGTAAGGCGATCTTTCAAACCGCTTTGGCAATCATCTCGATCGGCGCAAGCAGGCCGTTGCCAACCGACATGCCGACATTGCCCACGCGTTCCGCCGCCCTCTCCCCCATCAGCGCGCCGAGACCCGGTGTCTGACCGCTATTGTTGGCGGCGCTGGCGCGCATTTCCTGCGCCAGGCGGATCGCGAGCGCACTGCGATCCTGCTCGGATTCCAGCGAGAAACCCGCCTCGTCGAGCAGGCGCCGATAGGTTTCGGGGCTGCGGACAAAGCTCGTTTCCGGTGTCATCGCCCAGGGCATGGGATAGGGCAAGGTGCCGTCGCGCACCTGCATGATCTCATAGAGACCGAACACGCCGCCACGCCGCAGCACGCGCCGGATCTCGGCGAACAAGGCCGCCTTGTCCTCGATGTTCATGCCGACATGGATCAAGGTGGCACGCTCGAAACTCTCGTCGGCAAAGGGCAGCGCCAAGGCGCTTGCCTGCCGGAACGAGACCTGCATGGCCATGCCGCAGCGCTCGGTCAAGACCTTGGCGACATCGACGAACTCCTCCGTCAGATCGATGCCGGTCACCACGCAGCCATAGGTGCTGGCCATATAGCGCGCCGGCCCGCCAAGCCCCGAGCCGATATCGATGAGCCGCATGCCGTCGATCAGGCCGAGATCGCGGGAAAATTCGCGTGTCGCCTCGCGCCGCCCGAGATGAAACTCATCGATGCCGGCAAGGTCGTCGATACTCAGATGATCGACGTCCTTGCCGCTCGCGGCCAGACCCGCAAGGATCGTCGTTTCCAACGACCCATGCGTATAGTGTTTTGCAACCTTTTCCTCGGTGGACATAGCCTTCCTCCTCTGAAGGCGGCCATTTGAAGGTCACAGACGGACTGGAGAGACCGTCACACCTTCAATTCCCGCCGCTCCTTCTCCGTGACCATGGCGAGATCAAGCACGCGCTGCAAGTTCGCCGCATGGCGGAAGCTCGGGTCCTGATGACTGCCGGTCATGACGGCATCGGCAAAGCGCTGGTAATTGGTCGGCACGGGCGGAACCTCGATCACCTTCCATGTAGCGCTTTCGGTGTCGTCGCCAAGGCAGCCACGCAATTCCGAACCGTTGGGGCTATGGGAAATCTCCAGCCCGCCGCGCTCGCCATAGATGCGCAGCTTCAACTCGTTGAGATGCCCCGTCGCCCAGCGGCTCGCATGCACGACACCGAGCGCGCCGTTGGCGAAATCGACCGACATCGAGAAACTGTCATTCGCATCGAGCGTATATTCGCCGATGCGCTCGTCCGGCGCCTTGTTGAAGGTCTTCAGCCGGGCAAAGACATGGTCGATATCGGTCGCAGCCCCATAGGCGGCGAAATCGAGGATATGAATGCCGATATCGCCGAGCACGCCGTTGGAGCCGTGACCGGTGGACAGACGCCAGAGCCATTTGGATTCGCTGCGCCAATCGCCCCAGGCCCTGGAGACGAGCCAGCTCTGGAGATAGGAGGCCTCCACATGCTTCACCGTGCCGATCTCGCCCGAGATTACCATCTCGCGCGCCTTCTGCAGTTGCGCGACATTGCGGTAGGTCAGGTTGACCATGTTGACGACGCCGGCCCGCTCGGCCGCCTCCGTCATTTCCAGTGCCTTGTCGTAATTCTCCGCCAGTGGCTTTTCGCACAGGACATGCTTGCCGGCGGCAAGCAGCGGCAAGGTCGTCGGATGGTGCGCCCGATCCGGCGTCACATTGGTCACCGCGTCGAACGCGCCCCAGGCGAGCGCCTCGTCCAGCGACGAGAAGCGGTTCTCGATGTCGAACATATCGGCGAAGGCGGTCAGCCTCGTCGCGTCTGTGTCGACGGCACCGACGATCTCGACGCCTGGAATCCGGACGAAGTGCTCGGCCTGGTTCTTCGCCATGCCGCCCGTGCCAACAATTAGGAGACGCATATTATAACCTCAGCGGTAACCGGCTTCGCCGGCCTGGTGCAGTTTCGGACCACGTTCGACGATCGGCTCCAATGCCTTCTCGACCGGCACGTTTGGCGCGTCATGAATGCTCGTCTGCGTGCCCAGCGGGTTGTGCGCCCACTTGACGGCGTTGATCAGCACCTTCTGCACGGTATCGTTGTGGTAGGTCGGATAGGTCTCGTGACCGGGACGGAAATAGAAGATATTGCCGGCACCGCGGCGCCAGGTCATGCCGGAACGGAAAACCTCGCCACCCTGGAACCAGGAGATGAACACCGTTTCGAGAGGCTCCGGCACGGAGAACTGCTCACCATACATCTCCTCGTTTTCCAGCTCGAAATGCTCGCCGAGACCGGCGGCGATCGGATGGCGGGGATTGATGACCCAGAGGCGCTCGCGTTCGCCCGCCTCGCGCCATTTCAGTGCGCAGGGCGTACCCATCAGCCGCTTGAAGATCTTCGAGAAATGGCCTGAATGCAGCACGATCAGGCCCATGCCTTCCCAGACGCGCCTGGCGACGCGCTCGACGATTTCGTCATTGACGGCACCATGGTCCTTGTGGCCCCACCACAAGAGGACGTCGGTCTCCTTCAGCCGCGCTTCGCTGAGGCCGTGTTCCGGCTCCTGCAACGTTGCAGTGGTGGCTTGTATGCCGGCGTCGGCGTTCAGGGCCTTGGCGATCGTGGTATGCATGCCTTCCGGATAGATCTCGGCCACGACCTTGTTGGTCTGCTCATGAATATTCTCCCCCCAAACGACTGTGCGGATGGTCATTGCAATGCTCCTCTAAAACCATTGAAATTGAGCGTGTTAGGCGATCCAAAGCGCTTTGGAAAACGGGTATTCGCCGAGCCTCCTTCAGCCTTCCAGCGCAAAGACATAATGCGTCCGAAGCGATTTGACAAAGGCAAAAACAGCATCGGGAAACACCTGTGTTTTCAGTGCGACACGGATTTTGAAAACAGGTTGACGACGAGGACACCGGCGATGATCAGGGCCAGGCCAACGAGAGCCGCCAGGTCGAGTTTCTGGCGAAAAAACACCAGTCCCACGGCGGAAATCAGCACGATGCCGAGCCCGCTCCAGATGGCATAGGCGACGCCGACCGGGATCACCCGCAAAGTGAACGACAGGCAGTAGAAGGCCGCGGCATAACATAGCAGCACCACGATCGAGGGGCCGAGACGGGTGAACTGCTGCGACATCTGCAGCGCCGTCGTGCCGAGCACCTCCAGCATGATTGCCACCAGCAGCATCCCGTAAACAAATGCGTTCGCCATCAAACCCTCTCGATATTCCTATTGTTTTGCGCCCGTCCGCACGGAAACCGCTGCTCGCTTTTCCTGGGATTACGCTAAAGCCGTGTCAGTTCGATCAAACGTTCGACCAGTTTGGCGCGGGCGCTCTCGTCCATGTCACTGCTCCCAAGCAGATCGGCAAGCCAGAGCCCATCCGTCGCCAGCCTCACGATTGCCGCATCCACCGAGGAATCGGTGCCGACATACTCCTCGCTGCGCTCGCGCACCCAGTCGTGCCAGCGCTGCCGCAGATGCGGCTCGCTGAGCAGCACCATCGTCACCTGCGCCCAGTCCCTGGTTTCCTGCGGCTTGTCGCGCAGGGCGAGGCAGGCATGCAGGTAGCCGCGGGTGAAGCGGCCATGCGGCAAGGGATCGGCCCGCATCGCCTCCTCGATCGCCGCATCCAGTTGTGCGATCAGGCTGTCGAACAGGGCCTCAAGCAACGCGTTCTTGCTCGGGAAATGATGCAGCAGCCCACCCTTGCTGATGCCGGATGCACCGGAAACCGCATCCAGCGTCACCGCAACCATGCCCTTCTCGGAGGCAAGCCGCGCCGCCACCTCCAGCAACTGCCGGCGGACGACCAAAGGCTGCTTTTTTCTATGGTGCGCAGTAGACATGGCGACATAACATACCAATTGGACGGTTTCGTCAATGACAGACTCGATACACTGGGTCGGTGACAAATCGCCTCAGTTCACCGCATGATGGGCGACATCGTTCTGGTCAAAGATCGTCAGCTTCCGGCCATCCACGACAAAGGCAATCGGCGTACCCGCGCTGATCGTGCTCATGCCCGGATCCGTCCCGATGATCTTGGAGCCGTCCTTGAGACGCACATGCACGAGCGACCGGTCGCCCAGACGCTCCACCGTCTCGACCGTGCCGCTGATGTCTCCCTGCTCGGGCGCCGTCGCTACCAGATATTCGGGTCGGATGCCGAGCGTCAGCTCCGATCCCGCTACACCGTTCAGCGGAATCGAGGTCTTGATCCTCGATCCGTCGGGAAGCACGGCGGTCGCGAAGCCACCCGTCTCCTCGACATTGGCGACGGCGACGAAATTCATGCCCGGCGAGCCGACGAACTGGGCGACATAGCGTGTTGCCGGACGCGTATAGATCTCCACCGGCGTCGCCACCTGCTCGATCTTCTTGTTGTTCATAAGCACGATGCGGTCGGCGAGCGTCATCGCCTCCACCTGGTCATGGGTGACGAACACCATCGTGGCGCCCAGGCGCTCGTGCAATTGCGCGAGTTCGACGCGGGTGCGGGTGCGCAGGCCGGCATCGAGATTGGAGAGCGGCTCGTCGAACAGGAAGACATCCGGTTCGCGAACGATGGCGCGGCCGATCGCCACGCGCTGACGCTGACCGCCCGACAGCGCCGAGGGCTTGCGGTCGAGCAGATGCGGCATTTCCAAAATCTTCGCCGCTGCCTCGATGCGCTTGTCGATCTCCGCTTTCGGCGTCTTGATGTTCCTGAGGCCGAAGGACATGTTGTCGCGAACGGTCATATGCGGATAGAGCGCATAGGACTGGAACACCATCGACACGCCGCGCTCGCCGGGCGGAAGCTGATCGACACGCCGGCCGCCGATCCAGATCTCGCCCCTGGTGATCGATTCAAGCCCAGCGATCATTCTGAGCAGGGTCGACTTGCCGCAACCCGACCCGCCGAGGAACACCACGAACTCCCCACGCTCGATCGTCAGATCGATATCGTTGAGAACCTGGACCGCGCCGAAATGCTTCGTGACGGATTTGATGTTGATTCCTGCCACTGTTTCCTCCTCCGGAAGAATTGAACTTCATCAGACTGCCGCTTTTGCTTGATCTCTCCGGCATTCCACCGCCCATGGGTCGGGGTGCCGGAGGCCTTCGGCTTCGTCTATTTGACGGCCCCGACCGCCACGCCCCGCGTCAGGGTGCGCTGGAAGATCAGGAAGAAAATCACCGTCGGCGTGACGCCGAGCAGCGAGGCCGCCGCGATCGCCGTCGGGTCCGACGTATTGGCCCCCGACAGCACGCCCATGGCGACCGAGACCGTCTGGTTGTTGTTGGAGACCAGGAACACCAGCGGGATCAGGAATTCGTTCCAGGTCCAGATGAAGAAGAAGGTCGCCAGCACGGCGAGCGTTGGCCGCAGCACCGGCACGATCACCATCCACAGGATCTGCCAGCGGCTGGCATTGTCGATCTGCGCCGCCTCGATGATCTCGCGTGGGAAGGTGCTCATGACCGACGACAGCAGATAGGTGCCGAAGGCGGTGTGCAGCACGCCGATGATCAGGATCACCGACAACATGGAATCGAACAGGCCGACCTGCTTGGCCATGTAGTACAGCGGATAGACCAGGGCCTCCTGCGGCGCCATGATCGAGATCAGCAGCAGCACCAGCAGCGCCTTGCCGCCCCGCACGCGCCCGATGCCGATGGCATAGGCGTTGAGCAGGCTGAGAACGACGGCGAGTATCGCCGTACAGCCGCTGATCAGGATGCTATTGAAGAGCTTGCGGGTGAAATCGACATTCGCCCAGAAGTTCTTGAGCGCCGTGAGATCGAAACTGCGCGGGAAGGCAAGCGGGCCGTTAGCCGCATAGTCCGACGGAGTCTTGATGGCATTGAAGGCAGCCAGGAAGAAGGGAAAGAGCGTGCCTGCCAAAAAGACGAACAGGATGGCGAGGACCACCCAGCGCGTGATCCCCTTCTTCTGGCGATGATCCGCCGGCATTTCCGATGCAACCGCGGTCGAGAGAGAAACCGTCGCCGTCATCTCAGTGCGCCCCCTCTGTCTGTTTGGATTGCATGCGCAGGAAGACGATGCCGAGCACGATGGTCATAGCGGTTTGCAACGTCGCGATCGCCGCAGCGTAGCCGACACGGTTCGTGGTGAAGAAGTGATAGTAAGAGAGGTAGGACGGCACCGTCGTCGCATTGTCCGGCCCGCCTGATGTCAGAACGTAGATCGGCGCGAACACCTTCAGGGCGGCAATCAGCGTCGTCAGAGCGACCACGAAAATCTCCGGCATCAGCATAGGGATCGTGATGTAACGAAAACGGCCGAACCAGCTGGCATTGTCGAGTTCAGCGGCTTCGTAAAGCGAGGGATCGACGCGCGCCAGCCCCGACATGAAGACCACCAGACAATAACCGATCTGAATCCAGACAATGACGGCAGACACGGCCCAGAGCGCATAATTCGCATCCCCCAGCCAGTTCCGCGCCATGAAATCGAGACCGATCGCTTTCAAAACGGCATTGATGATGCCGATTGGATTGAGGATCCACGCCCACAACACGCCGGCCGCGGTCAGTGGTAGAATTTGCGGGAGATAAAAGCCCGCGCGAAAGAAGCTCGACAGGCCCTCGCTGAACTGGGCGCTGATATAGTCGAACAGCACCGCCGCCAGCACCAGGCCCAGAAGGATGGGCACGATGGTCATGGAGATGATGAACAGAAGCGTATGCTGGATCGACCCCCAGAAGGCAGCATCCACGAGCAATCTCTCGTAGTTCTGAAACCCGATATATCGCGGCGTTCCGATGCCCTTCCAGGTGGTGAAGCTTATCGCGAAATTGGCGATCAGGGGGACGAGCACCAGCAGGCCGAACCCCAGCATTCCGGGGATCATATAGAGGTAATACCCCGCCCGGCCGGTGTTTTTGGACGTCTCCATCGAATTCCTCCAGTCCGAGACAGCGAGACGGCGCAAAGCCGTCCCGCCGCTTTGAATTGCTCCCGAAAGCCTTACTGAGCCGCCGCCTGTGCGTCGTCGTAAGCCTTCTTGAGACGCTCGGCGAACTGCTCCGGAGTTGCCGAGCCATTCACCAGGCCGGTGGTCGCCTGGATCAGCAATTCATAATAGCCGGGGACCGGCCAGTCCGGATAAAAGCCGAGGCCGCCCTTGCCGGAGATCTCGTTGAAGAGTTCGACATTGCGCTTTCCGACCGCATCGGTGATCGCCGCCGGATCGGCGGCAATGGCGACGCCGCCGAGATTGGCCTGCTCATTCTGGTTCTGCTTGCTCAGCACGAGGTCGATGAACTCGTAGGAGAGATCCTTGTTCTTGGCGCTCTTCGGCACCATGAACATGCTGCCCGTCGAACCCGTGCTGTATTTCGGGGTCGGGAAGACGAACTGGCCCCATTTGAAATTCTTGATCGTGCTGGCGAAATTGCCGTTGTTCCAGGTGCCGCTGACGAACATCGGCGCCTTGCCGGAAGAGAAGACGTTTGCGGCATCCTGGCCCTTGAGGCCGGTCGAATCCTTGGAGATATAACCCTTCTTCACCCAATCCACGACCTTCTGCGCGGCAAAGAGGAAGGGCTTCGTATCGAGCGGCGCCTTGAGGCCCTGATAGTTCTTGACCCAGCTATCGTCGGCCTGCGTCAAGGCCAGCGTATAGACCAGATGCTGGGCGTTGGAATCCACCGTGCCGTAGGCAAGCGGCGTGATGCCCTTCTTCTGGAACGTATCCAGCGCGGCCTCGAATTCCTCCAGCGTCGTCGGCACCTTGATACCGTTGGCCTCGAACATGTCGATATTGTAGAAGACGGAGACGAATTCGGCATAGGCCGGGATGCCGATGATCGGGCCGGAACCATAGATGCCGTTCTCGTCGTATTTGCTGAGCTGGGTGTTGGTCTCGTTGAGGATCTTGTCCCAGCCACGTGTCTTGAATTCGTCGTCGAGCGGCGTCAAGAGCCCCTGCGAGGCGACGAGGCCGGCGGTCGCATTGCCCTTGTTGTATTCGAGCACGTCCGGCGCCTGGTCCGAATTGAGGATGAGGCTGCCCGCCTTCTGCAATTGCTCGAAGGTCTTCTGTTCGAAATTGATGTTGATATCCGGATGCTTGGCCTTCAGTTCGCCAAGCGCCTTGGTCCATGCCTTGGCTTGGGCCGTGTCGGGCAGCTCGTACCACCACACATTGAATGTCTTGCTCTGGGCTTGCGCAACGCCGGCGGCCAGCAGAACCGACATGCCGGCGGTGATCGCCAACTTCGAAAATACGTTCATCTATTTTCCTCCACCATGCGAACCGTGACGATGTCAGTCCGACGGCATGGCTCGCGATGCCTGTCGGCGTGTTCCTCTTGGTTTGCCTTTCGTCCGCTCGCCCAAGGGCGGGCGGATTTCGTGGGCATCGCGACGCTCCTCCGCTTCGATGCCTGGTGGTCCGCAGCCTCGCCGCTCCGGACCCTTGAATTAACGCATAACTTTCCCCTTAAATCGATCCGGATTTAGGGGGCCGACGCTATTCGACGAAATCGCCGCCGCGGCTTCTCTTGAGATAGTTCAGACCGTGAACCTGGCCAGTCATCTCGAGCGCATCGCGGTAGACCGGATCATGCCAGCCTTCGATGTCGATCGAGCCGGACCAGCCGGCAAGGCGCAGCTCGGAGATGATATCCGTCCAGTTGCTGTCGCCGAAACCCGGCGTGCGCATGAAGACGAACTTCTCCTTGCCGAAGATGCCGTGTTCCTTGATGACGTCCCAGCGGATCGTCGCGTCCTTGCCGTGAACGTGGAAAATCTTGCTCGCCCATTTGCGGATCTGCGGCAACGGCTCGATGAGATAGACCATCTGATGGCAGGGCTCCCATTCCAGCCCGAGATTGTCGTCCGGCGTCTCGTTGAACATCAGTTCCCAGGCGTCGGGATTGTGCGCGATGTTCCAGTCGCCGGTCGCCCAGTTGCCGTCCATGGCGCAATTTTCGAAGGCGATCTTGATGCCCTTGTCGGCCGCCCGCTTGGCAAGCTCGCTCCAGACCTGCTTGTAGCGCGGCAGGCTGTCGGTCAGCGGCTGGTTGCGGATGCGGCCGGTGAAGCCGGCGACGCAGGTGGCACCGAAATGATGGGCATTGTCGATGCAGTCCTTCCAGCCCTGCAGCGTCTGCTGGTCGAGCTCCGTGCCCTCGAGCGGATTGCCGAACATGCCGAGCGTGGAAATGGTGATGTCGCGGTCGCCGATGGCATCGCGGCAGCGTTTGCCGAGCTCGGCAAGGTTCTGTCCCCTGGTTGTCTGCCAGAAGAAGGGCTCGAAGCTTTCAAAGCCGAGATCGGCGATCTTGGCGATGCCTGCCGCGGCATCCTCGTTGGTCGCCCTGATCATCGTGCCGATGCGAATGGCCTTGGCCGGATTTGTCATGATCTCACTGTCCTTATGCTTAGATTTCGATACGACGGCCCGATTTCGCGCTTTCGATCGCGCCGAGGACCATGGCGAGGCTATGGATATTGTCGCTGCTTTCGGTCTCCGGCCGCCGGCCCGTCTTCACGGCCTCGATGAAGGAGGCGATGACGCTGGCATGGCTATGCGTCTCATCCTCGTTCCGCGGCGGGGGAACATCGATCGGGCTGAAGCCTCGCAGCAGACCAGGCTCATGACCGGCGACGGAGGCTTCGAAACTATCCTCCCCATCCCAGGTCAGCATGCCCTTGCTGCCGGTCAGCCGCCACGCGCTCTCCCAGCTCGTGCGCTTGCCCTCGGCGCACCAGGAGCCCCGATAGCTGAAGACGACATCGTCGGAAAATTCGAACAGCGCATGCGCCGATGCCCCATGCCTGTACCAGGAGCCGGCCGGGTTCTTCTCGACGCAATAGACCGCCAGCGGCACCTTGCCGGAAACGAAGCGGGCGGCATCGAAGGTATGGATCGCCATGTCGAGCAACAGCACATTGTCCATCTCCTCGCGGAAACCGCCGAAATGCGGGCCGAGGAAGAAATCGCAATGAATGCCGGTAAGCTCGCCGATCGCCCCCTCCTCCACGAAGCGGCGCATGCGGCGCACCCCGGAGATGAAGCGGCGGTTCTGGATGATGGCATGCACCTTGCCGGTCTTGGCAGCCAGCTCGATAAGAGCGGCCCCCTCCTCCAGCGAGGTCGCCATCGGCTTTTCGCTCAGCACATGGCAGCCAGCCTTCAGAGCGGTCGAAACGACGCCGAAGCGGGCGGCGGGAATGACGACGTCGAACACCAGGTCGGCCTTGGTAGCACTGATAACCTCGGCCAGATCCGAACCGATGACGGCCCCGTCGAGCCCGAATTCGCTGGCAAGACCTTCGGCGGTCGCCGGGTTGAGATCCACGAGGCCGACGACCTTGATGGTTTCGGCAAGCGACGGCGTCGAGGCGATGGCCTTGAGCCAGCCTTTGGACATAGCTCCGCACCCGCACAAAATGGCGTTGAATTTCACGATTTCCTCCAGCGAACGGTGTCAAAACTCCTCGTGACACGCATTCCGTAAACGTTTACGATCCTATGCGAAAAGATTTTCCTGTGTCAATAGAGGAGGACTATGGAAAATGGCGCATGGAGGAAAACACCCGCCGATGAAGGGAATTCGTCAGCTTGCCGAACATCTCGATATCTCGATCGGCACGGTATCACGCGCGTTGAATGGCAAGCCTGATGTCAACGAAGAGACGCGCAAGCGCGTGCTCGCCGCTGCCGAACAGCTGGGCTATGTGGCCAACCAATCCGGACGCAGCCTGCGGCAAGGCACGACGAACGTCATCGGCCTGATGATCCAATCCAGCAAGGAAACCGTTGAAAACAGCGACAATTTCTTCCTGACCGTGACGGGTGGGCTGCAGAGCGTGTTCGCGCGCCACAACCTCGATCTGATCATGCTCCCCTGCCCGAATGATGAAAATCCCTACGAATATCTGAAACGCATGGTGGCAAGGCGCATCGTCGATGCGCTAATCATTTCGGAGACGCAGCGCATCGACAAGCGTTTCGATCTGCTCGCCAAAACGAAAATCCCTTTTGTAGCACTTGGCCGCAGCCTCTCCATCGGTCAGCATCCCTGGGCCGACCTCGATTTCGACGGCGTCGCCAATTGCGCTGTCGACCGCCTCGTGGCGCATGGGCATCGCCGCATTGCCATCAGCGCTCCCTCCAGCGACATCAACCTCGGCTTCATCTTCGTCGAGGGCTATCGACGCGCGCTGGAGCGGCATGGCATCGCCTACGACCCGGCACTGGTCATCCGTGCCAAGTCGAGCGAACAGGGCGGCTATCAGGTCGCCGACGAATTGCTTCGCCTCGAAGACAGGCCGACGGCTGTGATCCTGATCTACGAATTGATGGCCATCGGCCTATATCGGCGCGTGATGGAAGCCGGCATCATTCCGGGGCGCGATATTGCCGTCGTGGGCTTTCGTGAGGCGCCGCGCGCCAAGTTCCTGCAACCGCCGTTGACCTGCTTTCGCACGTCCCTGCACGAGCTTGGTGTCGAACTGGCCGAGATTTTACTCTCCAGCATGCCGGCCTACAGCCACATCTATCCCAAGACGCAGCGCCAGATGATTTGGCCGCTCGAACTCGTCCCCGGCGAGAGCGACAGCTTTCACCTGAAAGCGCAGTAGCGCCGAAACGCCGCATGGGCGGAATCCGCGATTGCGATCCGGCGTGCGAATTGCCATGTAGAGCATGGCGAACGGGGACCGACATGTGAGCGAAGAGACCATCACACTCTATCAGGCGATCGGCGGCGATCAGGCCGTCCGGGCGCTGACGACACGTTTCTACGACCTGATGGACACGTTGCCGGAGGCGTCCAACTGCCGCGCCGTGCACCCGCCGAGCCTCGAGGGCTCGCGCGAAAAATTCTACGAATATCTGACCGGCTATCTCGGCGGACCGCAGCTCTATATCGAGAAACGCGGCCATCCGCGCCTGCGCAGCCGCCATTTCGTCGCCGCCATCGGCCCGGTCGAGCGCGACGAGTGGCTGCTCTGCTTCCGCCGCGCCATGGATGAAACCATCGAGAACGAAAAGCTGCGGGCGATCATCTGGGAGCCCATCGAGCGCCTCGCCTTCCATATGCAGAACAGGGAATAGCCATGAGTCTCAGCGCCACAATCCGTCCGCTCACCCTGTTTGTCGCCGGCATCCTCGGCGCCGCCGGCGTCGCGCTTGCAGCGGCCGCATCCCATGGCGGCGACACGCATTTCCTCGGCTCGGCCTCGACCATGTGCCTGGCCCATGCCCCCGCCCTGCTCGCTCTCCATGCCGGCTATGACCGCATCCGCACCGCGCCATTGGCGGCTGTCCTGCTCGGATTGGGAACACTGATCTTCGCGGGCGATCTCGTCAGCCGCCATTTCCTCGGCAACTCGCTGTTTCCCATGGCAGCACCTGCCGGAGGCATGGGCATGGTGGCGGGATGGGCTGTCGTCGCGCTCGGAGCCTTTTTCAGGAAAGCGGCGGTCGGGGCTTAAAGGTGCGGCAAACTCGGAGCCATATCTCGCTCCGCTGAGCTTATCGAAGGGGCAGACTAGGCCGCCTCGACGGCCTCAAACCCCGGCGACCACATTGAACCCTTCGAACTGCGGCGGTCCCCAGTAGAGCGCCTTGTTATCCCCGGCGCTGCGATGCGCCGCGCGGAAATTCTCGGATTTCGTCCAGTTGAGGAAATCCTCTTCGCTGCGCCAGAGCGTGTGCGAGGAAAACAGCGTATAGCCTTCCTCGACATTGGTGGACCCGCGCAGAAGGCGGAACTCCACGAAGCCGGGGACATCCCCCAGCCGGGAATCGCGGCCTTTCCAAACAGCTTCGAAAGCAATCTCCGAACCGATAACGACCTTGAAACGGTTCATGGCGATATACATTGGCTGGCTCTCCTGGCGATCAGACCTTCTTGCGGCGATCGACAGTCTTGCCCGGCAAAGGCGTAAAGGCAATGACATTCGTGCCATCGCGCGCCGTAAAATCCGGCGATATATCCGATTGCTCTCCCGGCAGCCGCACCTGCCAGGACGGAAAGGCCGTCACGTTGGGAGCCTGCCGCTGCTCTTCGGCGCGGCGCATCAGCAATTCATAGAGTTCCGGCACAAGGCCGTCACCATTCTGCGCGGCCAGCTTGTGCAGGCCGATCATCATGAACCCGTCAGGGCCTTTGTCATTCATCGGGAAGAGTCTCGTTCGTTCATTGTCGTCAGCGCCCGCTCCAGGCTCGACTTGCTGCCGTTGCGCAAGGGGATGAAGGCCTTGCCGAACTTCTTGCAGCCGGTCTTCACCCGCAGGCAGGCATCATGGCTGATACAGTCGATCGGGCAGAAGACGCAGTCGACGGAGGGCAGCACGGTATCGATGCGCGACACCGCCTCGCGCAGGCCGCCATCATGATGGATCAGCTCGGCGCCGAAGTTGCTGGCGATCTGGCGCAGATGCGCCACCTGGCAATCCCGACCGCCGACATAGAGGAAACTGCGCCCGTCGAGACTGGATTTTCCGGAAGCTTGCGCCGGCGCCTGCACCTCACGGCTCTCGCGGCCAAAATCCTTCTTCCCCTTACGCGCCATGCATCACCCGTTCGCTGGTTGCTCTCTCGCGCCCGATTCCGTCGAGCGCGAGGCGACCATATTAAACATGAGTTTTGGAGTAAAGTATAAAGTTGAGGATTTTTATCATATTTTGTCGCAGCTACACTGTCGTGCGACAATCAAACTCAATCAGCCGCCATTTCGCCAAGGCGATCCCCCGGTCGCTGAGAAACAGACGAAAACTATCGCCCCGTCACCTGCACTTCTTGGGTGAATGTCCAGCTCGGCTTGCCCCATTCCGGAGGCAATGGCGGGAATGGCGCAGCACGCCGAACGCCGCTGGTAACAGCCTCATCCAGCTCCGGAACGCCGGAACTCCGCGCGACGGAAAGCGACGCCAAATCACCGTTTGCACCGATCGTGAGACGTACGCGTACCGTTATGCCCTTTTCATATTTGGATGACAGACGCACAGCGCGACGAATACGAGACTGAATCTTTCCCGGATAGTTGGCGACGGCTGCGCTACCTGAGCCCATGCGGCTGGCAGCAGACTGCGAGTTGGTGTCAGACTGCGCGGTTTCGGTTCCTTCGACGGACCCCTTCTTCGAATCCTGCTCGTTCTCACCGTTCGAACCCGACTTCGCCTTTGCCACCTTCGGCACCGGCTTCTTGACAACATCCTTTGGTTTGGCGACCGGCTTCGGCTTTTCGACTGGCGCCACGGCCTCCGGCGTCGGCTCGACCGGCTGCACGGCTTCCTCCGGCTGTACCACCGTGGTTTCGGCAGGAGCCTGCGTTGCCAATATCTGCGGCTTGTCGGTGGGCTGGATCGTTTCCGCCATTTCAGTCGGCTGTACGTCCGTCTCTGCCGGCTGAACGGCTTCCGCCTCGACCGGCTGAACGTCCTGCGGCGTGATTTCCGTCGGTTGCACCGTTTCCGGCTGCACCGCCTCTGCCGTCACCTCTTCGGGACGCTGCTCCGGGCTCTCCTCGCCCGCCGCCATCTGATCGGCATCGGAATTGCCGATCATGACGACGCTGACCGTATCACCGGCTTCCTCCTGCGCCTCCTCCGGCGTTGCAACGATTGCCACGAGCAAGATCGCGACGACAGCGGCATGAAACAGAAAAGAACCAGCGCCGGCGAAAGCCAACCGCCCCATACCGCCGGCGACCACCTTCTGCGGTCGGTCAAGCGACGCCTCCATCGGCGGGGGCTCCGCCGTTTCGGCTGGCGCCGGCTCGCTCGGATGCTGCGGAAAGGAGCCGATCTGCGTGAAGCGGCTGTAATGCGACACCGCCTCGGCGGTCGGAGGGCGCGGCAGGCCGTCGAGGCCGGCCAGTTCGTGGCCCGGAAGCACGCTCGGATAGTTGTCATTCAAGCCATCGCCGGAGCGGCGGCGTTCGATGGAAACCTGGGCCGAGCGGCGTGCCATGGTCTCAGCCTTCGAATGGGACGGACAGCTGCGAGCGCGTCGTGAGCGCAGCCTTGCAGGCACCCGCCGCCGGACCGTCGCAGACGGGCGTATCGTTGACGATAATGCGGCTGACGCTCTCGCACTTCACGCCGGGCATATCGAATTGCCGCACCCGCTTCTTGCCGACCGGCAGGTCGCGAAAATCGAGGACGGTGACGCGATCGACCGCATTCTTGTCGTTGAAGAAGGCAAGCTCGAAGGAAATCTTGTTGATCGGCGTCGCCAGCTCGTTTTCGGCGACGAAGGTCATCATGCAGCCCTTCTGCGACGGCGCCAGCGCATTGAGTTCGACCTCAAGCTTCTGTGCGCTCGCAGCCGGCGCGGCAGCCGCCGCATCCTGCGCGAAGGCCGGGATGCAGGATGCCATGGCAAACAGGCCACCAGCGGCAAGCGCCAGAACAGTCTTCGTCAACATCGGCAATCACTCCCGAAATATCTCTTGGCGATCGCGGGCCGAGCAATTGGATGCCGACACGCACCACCGTAAATTTTAAACTTGACTCTAACGGTCTTCTATTGCGTCTTTAGGAAACCATGAGTATGTGAGTCAAGATAAATCTGGCCGGAACAGAGCCGGCCCCCTATGAATTTTCAGACAAAACCAAGCAGATGATTGCTGAGAAAACCCCAACGCAGCGGGTGCCGCCGGCGGCCATACCGCAAATTAGAATGGTCGAGAGCACGGATATTTTCCGCGGCCAGACCGAAATCATGATCAAGCATGAGGGCGTCATCTACCGGATGAAGATCACGCGCCAAGGCAAACTCATTCTCAACAAATAGGCATAGCAGATGACCGAGACGATCCGCCCCACCCCTGCCGCCATCCGCGCCTTTCGCGCCGAGAATGCGAAAATGCGCGAACGCGATATCGCCGCCCGGCTCGGCGTGTCCGAAGCGGCGCTGGTCGCCGCCGAGGTCGGCATTTCCGCCATCCGCATCGACGCCGACGCCAATCGTTTCCTCGAACGCATCGCCTCGCTCGGCGAGGTCATGGCGCTGTCGCGGAACGAAAGCGCCGTGCACGAGAAGATCGGCGTCTATGAGAACATCAAATCGGGCGTGCAGGCCGCCATCGTGCTCGGCGAGAATATCGATCTGCGCATCTTCCCGACGCGCTGGGCGCATGGCTTCGCCGTCACCAAGACGGACGAGGCGCAGACGCGGCTCAGCCTGCAATTCTTCGACAAGGCCGGCAATGCCGTCCACAAGGTGCATCTGCGCCCCGCCTCGAACGTGGAAGCCTATAGCGCCCTGGTCGCCGACCTGCAGCTCGAAGACCAGTCGCAGGATTTTGCCGAGGACTTCTCCGGTTACGACAAGGACGAGATCGACGGCGATGTCAGCCGCGACGAGCTGCGCGATCATTGGAGCCGCATGACGGACACGCATCAGTTCTTCGGCATGCTGAAACGGCTGAAGATCGGCCGGCAGGCGGCGATCCGCGCCGTCGGCGAGGATTATGCCTGGAAGCTCGATGCCGGCGCGGTAGTCGAGATGATGCAGGCCTGCGTCAGCGAAGGCCTGCCGATCATGTGCTTCGTCGCCAATGAAGGCACCGTGCAGATTCATTCCGGCCCGATCTTCAACGTCGCCACCATGGGTCCATGGGTCAACATCATGGACCCGACCTTCCATCTGCACCTGCGCCAGGACCACATCGCCGAGACCTGGGCCGTGCGCAAGCCGACCAAGGATGGCCATGTCACCTCGCTCGAGGCCTACAATGCCAAGGGCGAGATGATCATCCAGTTCTTCGGCAAGCGGAAGGAAGGTTTTGACGAACGCCGCGACTGGCGCGCCATCATCAAAAACCTGACCAGGGCCGACGCCAGCGTCGCCGCCTGAGGATCGAACCATGACGATGTTGAAGAATTTCAAGCGCATCCGGCCGTGGGAGATCGCGCTGACCGCCGTGGTCATGATCCTGCCGCTGGTGCCGGCGAGCCCGATCAAGGGCGGCTACAGCCTGGTGCAGCGCGCCCACGCGGCCGAGACGGCGAAGATCGACACTTCGCGCCTCGTCTCGGTCGGCGGTGACGTCACCGAGATCGTCTACGCGCTTGGCGAAGAAAGCCGGCTGATCGCCCGCGACAGCACCAGCACCTATCCGGACGCGGCGCGCAAGCTGCCGGATATCGGCTATATGCGGGCGCTGTCGCCGGAAGGCATCCTGGCCGTCAATCCCACCGCGATCATCGCCGTCGAGGGCTCCGGCCCGCCGGAAGCGCTTGCCGTGCTGCGCAATGCCAGCCTGCCCTTCGAAACCGTGCCGCAGACCTACGACCGCGACGGTATCCTGAAGAAGATCGACGTCGTCGGCGCTCTGCTCGGCGTGCCGGACAAGGCAAAAGCGCTGGAGCAGAAGGTCGCCGCCGATCTCGACGCCGCCATCGCCAATTCGGAGATACGCCCGCAGGCCGAACGCAAGCGCGTGCTCTTCATCCTCAGCAACCAAAACGGCAAGATCCTCGCCTCCGGCGACAAGACCGCCGCCGACGGCATCATCCAGCTCGCGGGCGCAATTAATGCCGTCTCTGGTTTTTCCGGCTACAAGCCGATGACGGACGAAGCGATCATCGAAGCCAAGCCCGACGTGATCCTGATCATGGATCGCGAAGGCCCGCTGTCGATGAAGAACGACGATCTGCTGAAGCAGCCGGCGATCGCGCTGACGCCAGCCGCCGGCCGCAAGGCGATCGTGCGTATGGATGGCCTGCACCTGCTCGGCTTCGGACCGCGCACGGCCGGCGCCGTGCGTGAGCTGAACGCGGCGATCTACGGAGGCTGACATGGCGCTGAGCGAGGTTGTGCCGGGGCTCAAGCACATATCCTACGGAACCCGCCGCCCGGAGGGCGACCGCACCGCCCTCGCCCTCCTCGTCATCGCCGGCCTCGTCCTCGCCTCCTTCTTCGCCTTCGCCTTCTCGATCACGACCGGCGCCTCGGATGCGTCGATCGTCGACGTCATCGTCAGCCTGGCCGGCAATGGCGCCGACACCGCGCTCAGCAGCCGAGACCGCATCATCATCTTCGACATCCGCCTGCCCCGCGCCATCCTCGGCTTTCTGATCGGCGGCGGCCTTGCCGTCTCCGGCGCGGTCATGCAGGGCCTGTTCCGCAATCCACTGGCCGATCCCGGCCTGATCGGCATTTCCGCCGGCTCCAGCCTCGGCGCCGTCGCCATGATCGTCCTCGGCGCCGGCATCCTTGCACCGGTCGCGCATCTCCTCGGCATCTTCGCCCTGCCGGTCGCCGCCTTCGTCGGCGGCCTCGCGACCACGATGTTCCTCTACAGGGTGGCAACCCGGCACGGACAGACCTCCATCGCCACCATGCTGCTCGCCGGCATCGCCATCGGCTCGCTGGCGCTGGCCGCGACCGGCCTGTTGATCTACATGGCCGACGACCGGCAGCTGCGCGATCTCACCTTCTGGAGCATGGGCTCGCTTGCCGGCGCCACATGGAGCAAGATCGCCGCCGCCGGCCCCATCATCGCCCTCGCCTTGCTGCCGCTGCCCTTCATGGCGCGCGGCCTCAACGCGCTGACGCTCGGCGAGGCCGCCGCCTTCCACATGGGTGTCGCCGTCCAGCGCCTGAAGAACATCGCCATCGTCAGTGTCGCCGCCGTCGTCGGCGCCTCTGTCGCCGTCAGCGGCGGCATCGGTTTCGTCGGCATCATCGTGCCGCATGTCCTGCGCATGGCGATCGGCCCGGACCATCGTTTCCTGCTGCCGGCCTCGGCCCTGCTCGGTGGCTCGCTGCTGCTCATCGCCGACGTGTTCGCCCGCACCGTCGTTTCGCCGGCCGAACTGCCGATCGGCATCATCACCGCCGGCGTCGGCGGACCATTCTTCCTGTGGATGCTGCTCCGGCAGCGCTCGCGCCTCAGCCTGTGAGCCCTAGATGATCGACGTCTCCAACCTCTCCGTCCGGCTTGCCGGCAAGACCGTCGTTCATGACGTCTCCTTCGTCGCCGAGCCCGGAACGCTGACGGCGATCTGCGGACCGAATGGCTCCGGCAAGACGACCATGATGAAGGCGATTTCCGGCGAGCTTGCCTATCTGGGCTCGGTGCGCCTCAACGCAGCGGAAATCAGCAGCCTTCAGCCCTGGCAACTGGCGCAAACGCGCGGCGTGCTGCCGCAGGCAAGCGCCATCTCCTTTCCCTTCACCGTCCGCGAAATCGTCCGCATGGGGCTGACGACCGGGCGCAACCGCCTGCCCGAGCAGGCCGACCGCATCGCCGCCGAGGTGCTGGCCTCCGTCGACCTGCCGGGTTTCGAAGGCCGCTTCTACCAGGAGCTTTCCGGCGGCGAGCAGCAGCGCGTCCAGCTCGCGCGCGTGCTCTGCCAGATTTCCGAGCCGAAGGTCGACGGCAAGCCCTGCTGGCTGTTGCTCGACGAACCGGTTTCCAGCCTCGATATCAGCCATCAGCTGACGATCATGTCGCTGGCCCGGCAATTCTGCCAGCGCGGCGGCGGCGTCATCGCCGTGATGCACGACCTCAACCTGACAGCCCTGTTTGCCGACCGGATGCTGCTGCTCAAGAACGGGCGATTGCAGGCTTCGGGCACGGTCGCGGACGTGCTGACCGATCGCCATCTGGAGGATGTCTTCGGCTGCGCATTGCGGGTCAACCGCGTCCCCGCCGACGGCGCTCCCTTCGTTCTTGCCCATAGTGCACTCGCCGGCTGATTTCCCTTCCTGGCGGGAAATTGGAACCTTTCGTTGCATCGCCGCGTTGAAGAATAGTGATCCAGATCAACCATCTGCGCACGCAAAGGCGCTATGTCTGGCAACATCCGTGACGAACGACGGGCGTATTCTTCAAGCGCCGGCCAGAGACGCAAGGGAGCAAGACCATGGCCACATCCATTTTCCACTCGGCAAAATCCAAACGCAACGGCAGCAACCTGCACGACATCGAAACCAGCATCGAGGAGCAGATCGAGCACCTGCGCGAGGAGATTGCCGCCTTTGCCAAGATCGTCGGCGAAAACAGCGCCAAGCAGAGCAAGACGATGCGGGCGCATGCCGAGTCGGGCTTGGAAGATCTGACCGCACGCGGCGAGGAACTGCTGCGGGAATTGCAGCATGGCTACGCCAGGGGCACGCGCGAAGTGCGCAGGACCGTGCGTCAGCATCCCGTCGCAACGATCGGTGCCGCCGCGGCATTCGGCCTGGTCTTCGCCCTGCTCCTGTCCCGCCGCTAAAGGAGCCGCGATGCTCGCTCCGATCCTCAGCGTGCTTCTGTCGGGCACAGTGAACCGCACCGTTGCGCGCACCAAGCGCAACGGCATTTTTGTCGGCATCGCCGTGCTTCTCATCCTGACCGCCTATGCCTTCGCCCTGATCGCCGCCGCCATCTGGCTGGCGGCGATCTACGGCGCGGCGGTCGCGGCCCTGCTGATTGCCGCCGGCGCATTGCTGCTCGGCCTGATCGTCCTCGTCGTCATGGCGATCCTCAACAAGCAGGAGGAGCGTCGCGCCCGCGAACGCCGCGCGGCGCTGGAATCCGTCGCGGTCGCTGCCCTCGGCCTCATCAAGACCCAACCGTTGCTGACCGCGGCCATCGCCACGGCGCTTTTGTTCGGAAATTTCCAGGGAGCGAAGAAGCGGGACGATTGACGACGCAGCCGTCGTCGCGCCCGCCTTGGGAAAAGGCACAGCCTGCCCCACAGCCCAAAGGCAACGAGCATATTCGGATTAGAACGCGAAAGCCTTGGAGGTCAGCGGCGCGGAAGTGGCGTCCGGGCCGAAATCGGCCTCTCCGGAAATCTGCAACAGTTCCTGCAGACGCTGCCGCGCACGGTTGACGCGGCTCTTGATGGTGCCGACAGCGCAGCCGCAGATTTCGGCGGCCTCTTCATAGGAAAAACCGGAAGCCCCCACGAGAATGATGGCTTCACGCTGATCCGGCGGCAATTGATCCAGCGCCTTGCGGAAATCCTGCAGGTCGAGCGCGCCATATTGCGCGGGATGCGTCGCCATCGATTCCGTGAACAGGCCGTCGCTGTCCTGCACTTCGCGGCCGCTCTTGCGCATCTGGCTGTAGAGTTCGTTGCGCAGGATGGTGAAGAGCCAGGCCTTCATATTGGTGCCCATCTCGAAATGGTCCTGCTTGGCCCAGGCCTTCATGATGGTGTCCTGCACCAGATCGTCGGCGCGGTCGTGGCGGCCGGTCAGCGAGATGGCGAAGGCACGCAGACTGGGCAGGGCAGCCAGGAGTTCGCGCTTGAAGCTCGGTTGCGATTCCATGACGCTTCCCCCTCAGTCGGAGACTTTTGCAGAAGCCAAGCGCTCGGCCTGATCCAGCTTCTCGAGCAAATCGAGGAAGCGATCCGGGATAGCCTCATCCTGCGCCGCGGCATAGAAGGAACGTAGCCGGTTGCCGATCTGATTGTTGGGATCGAGGATATCGATCGCGCGCATCTCGGCCCGCTTGCGATCCGCGTCCTCTTGGTTCTGGGTGGTCATTATCGCCTGCTCGCTTCCGCATTTCTTGCGTTCATGGGTCGGATGCGCTGTCAGCCCTCATCCGGGAGGCCAGTTCGCCTCGTCCACGTCCGCATCCTACCGAATTGGAGGGGATGAAGCCTACTGTTTCATCGGCAATGTAATGCCATTGCCTAAAAAAAGTTCCGGCACAGAGGAACTTTTTTACCAAAATGACGTTTGTTTGTCATTCCAGCTTAGCGGCTGTGTTTCAATTAGGAATTGATAAGAGGCGGGAGCCGTTAATGACCCTTTCCACACGCATTGCGCCGCATCTTCCATATTTGCGCCGCTACTCCCGCGCGCTCACCGGGACACAGACATCGGGTGACGCCTATGTCGCCGCCGTCCTGGAAGCGATCATCTCCGATCTGTCGATCTTTCCGGATACGTCCAACGACCGTGTCGCCCTTTATAAACTCTTTACCAGGCTCTTCGGTTCCTCGGCCATTCAAATCCCCGAGCCGACCTCGCCCTATGCCTGGGAGCAGCGCGCCTCCGTCAATCTGGCGAAAATCTCGCCGGCTGCCCGTCAGGCTTTTCTTCTCGCTTCCGTTGAAAACTTCCGCCTCGGCGAGATCGCCGACATTCTCGACGTCCCGGAGACCGAAGCCATGCATCTGCTCGACAAGGCATCGCAGGAAATTTCGCGCCAGGTCGCGACCGATATCATGATCATCGAAGACGAACCGTTGATCGCCATGGATATCGAGCAGATGGTAGAAAGCCTTGGACATCGGGTCACCGGCATCGCCCGTACGCATGCCGAGGCGGTTGCGCTCTACAACGCCACCAAGCCCAGCATGGTGCTCGCCGATATCCAGCTTGCCGACGGCAGTTCCGGCATCGATGCGGTCAACGACATCCTCAAGACGTCGAGCATTCCGGTTATCTTCATCACAGCCTTCCCTGAGCGCCTGCTGACCGGCGAACGGCCGGAGCCGACCTTCCTGGTGACCAAGCCGTTCAATCCGGACATGGTCAAGGCACTGATCAGCCAGGCGCTTTTCTTCAACGAAACCACAAAGGTGGCCGCCTGAGCCCATTTGGCACTCCGTCTCGGAACAAAAATCGCAACCGAGCGTTCCGGCTGCGCAGGGACGCTTTACCGACTGTTATCGCAAGTAACTATATGAACCGGACCGAGTTCTTCCGGTTGAGAACGCCCTTTCGGCGGGCGTCTCGAAATTCGAGTGAAAGGCAAGCCGGTGAATACGACTGAACCATTACCCGGCGCGCCTTTGAGTTTCGAAGGCAAGGCCGCTATGATGGAGCGGGCGCTCGGCAGCGCCGGCGTATCGATTCTCTTTCAGGATCCGAGCCTTGCAATCCGCTATGCCGAAAACCTGCCCGACCACCTGAAGCCATCCCTTCTCATCGGCGGCACCGATATCCAGCTCTTCGGCCAGAAGGATGGCGAGCATCTGCTGCAATTGAAGCGCGGCGTGCTGGAAAGCGGCAAGCCGGCCAGCGCCGAGGTGGAACTTCCAACCGGCGACGGCGTGCGCATCTACGAGTTGAAGATCGAGCGCATCGGCGGACGCAAACCGCACGGCCTGCTCTCCGTCATCTCCGAGATCACCGAGACCCGCCACCGCGAAAAGGTTCTGAAGTCGCTGTTGCGCGAGCTGTCGCATCGCTCCAAGAACCTGCTGGCGATCATCCAGGGCATCGCCACGCAAACGGCTCGCCATACGCTGTCGATCGACAATTTCCTGATCAAGTTCCGCGGTCGCCTGCAATCCCTGTCGAACTCGCAGGATCTGATCACCGATTCCAGCTGGCGCGGCGCCTACCTGTTCGAACTCGCCGAAAAGCAGTTCGCCCCCTACTGGCCCGATGCCGGCGTGCCGATGCCGATCTATGGCATCAACGCCCATCTGACGCCGAATGCCGCCGTGCATCTCGGCCTCGCGCTGCATGAACTCATCGTCAATTCCGCCTCGCACGGCGCCATATCCGCCGGCGCCACCAGCATCACGCTGAACTGCAAGGAAGCCGAACTCGACGGCAGGAAGGCTATCGAGGTTGCCTGGTCGGAGCGCTTCTTCTTCCCCGCCGATCACGAATTCGAGGATAACAGCTTCAGCCGCACCGTGCTCGAACGCGTGGTGCCGAGTTCGATGAACGGCCGCGCCGACTTTACCATCGGCGACGACAGCATCGCCTATCGCCTGACGATTCCCGAGACCGAATACGAAATCCTGAGACGCCGCTGATACCGTGCGATGAATGCCGCACAACGAAAACAGCCAGTGCGAGGGCGGCGCACTGGCTGCTTTTCACTCATCGGGAGGGGACCGTGAGTAGATGCCCGATGACGATGTTGGGGGCGTGCATCGATTGATGCGCTCATCATCAAGCACTGTCTAAACGGCGGGGCCGGGCCTTGGTTCCATGTTTTTCAAAAAATTTCCGATTTTTTCGTCGCCATATGCCTTCAATGCGGGAAGCAACCGGCCCAGCCCATCGCCATGAAGAATTCAATCCTCTCCGGAAAGCCTCGCTTCAGCAGTAAAAGCTTGGCGAAAAATTCGTTTAAAAACAGATAATTACAAAACAAATACCGACAAGCCGGGAGTTATGGCGGTCACTAGCCCCACTCGCCGCGACCTCTCCAAAAATCCAAAAATTTTACCGTTTGATAAATTTTTTATCCTGAGTTACCGTTCGTATCACTAGCCGTTTACTATAAGAGGGAACTTCAATGGGACGACTGGAAACTGGGATTCATAAGGGCAGGCTGACGCCTGCCGAATATGATGCAAACTTTTCCGATCTTCACCCGCGCCTGAACGATCATGAGGCGCTGGTCGCAGCCGACCGCTGTTATTTCTGCTACGACGCGCCGTGCATGACGGCCTGTCCCACCTCCATCGACATTCCGATGTTCATCCGCCAGATCTCGACCGGCAACCCGATCGGCTCGGCCAAGACGATCTTCGACCAGAACATCCTCGGCGGCATGTGCGCCCGCGTCTGTCCCACCGAACAGCTCTGCGAGCAGGATTGCGTGCGCAACACCGCCGAAGAGCGCCCCGTGGAAATCGGCCGCCTGCAGCGCTACGCGACCGACATAGCGATGGCCGAGAACAAGCAGTTCTATGCCCGCGCCGCCTCCACCGGCAAGAAGATCGCCGTCATCGGCGCCGGCCCAGCCGGCCTTGCCTGCGCCCATCGCCTTGCCGTCAAGGGTCATGAGGTCGTGATCTTCGACGCCCGCGAGAAGGCCGGCGGCCTCAACGAATACGGCATCGCCACCTACAAGGCGGTCGACGGCTTCGCACAGAAGGAAGTCGACTACGTGCTCTCCATCGGCGGCATCGAGGTCAAGAACGGGCAAGCGCTCGGCCGCGATTTCAGCCTTGCCGATCTCTCCCAGCAATATGATGCCGTCTTCCTCGGCCTCGGCCTTGCCGGCGTCAACGCGCTGCGCGCCGAAGGCGAGGATCTCGATGGCGTCGCCGACGCCGTTGCCTATATCGCCGAACTGCGCCAGGCGAGCGACAAGGCCGATATCGCCATCGGCCGCCGTGTCGTTGTTCTCGGCGGCGGCATGACCGCCATCGACGCCGCCGTGCAGGCGAAGCTCCTCGGCGCCGAGGAGGTGACGATCTGTTATCGCCGCGGCAAGGAACACATGAATGCGTCCGAGTACGAGCAGGATCTCGCCGCCTCCAAGGGCGTCATGATCCGGCATTGGCTGGCGCCGAAGCGCATCCTCGACAAGGACGGCAAGGTTGCCGGCATCGAGGTCGAATATACCGAGCTGCGCGACGGCAAGCTCACCGGCACGGGCGATGTCGGCGTCATCGCCGCCGACCAGGTCTTCAAGGCGATCGGCCAGACCTTCGAAGCCTCCGGCCTCGGCGCATTGCGCATGGAAGCCGGCCGCATCGCCATCGACGGCGAAGGCCGCACCTCGCTCGAGGGCGTCTGGGCCGGCGGCGACTGCGTGCTCGGCGGCGACGACCTGACGGTCTCGGCCGTGGCACAGGGTCGCGACGCGGCCGAATCCATCAATCGTGCGCTTGGCTTTGCCGCGCAGCCGGCTGCTGCCGTCGCCTGAAGGGAGAATTGATATGGCTGATCTCCGCAATAATTTCGTCGGCATCAAATCCCCGAACCCGTTCTGGCTGGCCTCCGCGCCGCCGACCGACAAGGCCTACAATGTCGAGCGCGCCTTCAAGGCGGGCTGGGGCGGCGTGGTCTGGAAGACGCTCGGTGAGGAAGGGCCGCCGGTCGTCAACGTCAACGGCCCGCGCTACGGCGCGATCTGGGGCGCCGACCGCCGCCTGCTCGGCTTGAACAATATCGAGCTGATCACCGACCGCGACCTCTACACCAATCTGCGCGAAATGAAGCAGGTGAAGATGAACTGGCCGGATCGCGCCTTGATCGCCTCGATCATGGTGCCTTGCGAGGAACAGGCCTGGAAGGCCATCCTGCCGTTGGTCGAGGAGACCGGCGCCGACGGTATCGAGCTCAACTTCGGCTGTCCGCACGGTATGTCCGAGCGCGGCATGGGCTCCGCGGTTGGACAGGTGCCGGAATATATCGAAATGGTGGTGCGCTGGTGCAAGCAGTACACGCGCATGCCCGTCATCACCAAGCTGACGCCGAATATCACCGACATCCGCAAGCCCGCCCGCGCCGCCAAGGCCGGCGGCACCGACGCTGTGTCGCTGATCAATACGATCAACTCGATCGTGTCAGTCGATCTCGACAATTTCGCGCCGAACCCGACGGTCGGCGGCAAGGGCAGCCACGGCGGCTATTGCGGCCCGGCGGTCAAGCCGATCGCGCTCAACATGGTCGCCGAGATCGCCCGCGATCCCGACACCTACGGCCTGCCGATCTCCGGCATCGGCGGCATCACCACCTGGCGTGACGCGGCCGAATTCCTGGCTCTCGGCGCCGGCAACGTGCAGGTCTGCACCGCCGCCATGACCTACGGCTTCAAGATCGTTCAGGAAATGATCACGGGCCTGTCCGACTGGATGGACGAGAAGGGGCACCGCAGCCTGGACGACGTCACCGGTCGCGCCGTGCCGAACGTCTCCGACTGGCAGTACCTCAACCTCAACTATATCGCCAAGGCCAAGATCGACCAGGATGCCTGCATCAAGTGCGGCCGCTGTCATATCGCCTGCGAGGACACCTCGCACCAGGCGATCACCAATTTCGTCGATGGCGTCAGGCGCTTCGAGGTGATGGAAGAGGAATGCGTCGGCTGCAATCTCTGCGTCAACGTCTGTCCCGTCGAGAACTGCATCACCATGGAAGAACTGCCGGCCGGCAGTCTCGACAAGCGCACCGGCAAGATCGTCGACCCGAACTACGCCAACTGGACGACCCATCCGAACAATCCGATGGCGCGGCAGGCGGCAGAGTAATCCGGGATCATTCGCCATCGCTCAGCTTTCGCATCCATGCTTGACGGCATGGATGCGAAAGACATCTCATAGCCTGCAACGACGACAAAATACCGGGTTACGACCGGCGGATACCAAGCCCGTCGACGAAGAGCTTTTCCAGATAGCGCGCCGCATCCTCGAAGCGCCCCTCGCCCGAATGTTCCTGCCCGAGCACGGCACGCACCTGCACATCGAAGTCCGCATAATGCTGCGTGGTCGACCAGATCGAGAAGATCAGGTGGTAGGGATCGCATTTGGCGATCTTGCCAACCTTGGCCCAGCTGCGGATGACCTCCGCCTTCTCGTCGACCAGGCTCTTCAGCGGGCCCCGGAGTTCGTCCTCGACATGCGGCGCCCCCTGCAGCATCTCATTGGCGAATAGGCGGCTTTCGCGCGGGAAATCGCGGGCCATTTCGAGCTTGCGGCGGATATAGGAGCGGATCTCGCTTTCAGGGTTGCCATTGGCATCGAAGGCGCGCAGCGGTTCGAGCCAGGTGAACAGTACCCGGTCGATCAGCGCCCGATGCATGGCTTCCTTGGTGCGGAAATAGTAGAGCAGATTGGGCTTGGACATGCCGGCGACTTCGGCGATCTGGTCGATCGTGGAGCCGCGAAAGCCATGGACGGAAAAGACGTCCAGCGCGGCCTCGAGTATCACCTCTTCTTTTTCTTCCTGGATGCGGGTACGGCGCTGTGTCCTGGCAGCTCTCGGAATGGCCATGTCTGCTCTGTTTCTCCTTGAAATCCAAGCCTTTCGGCCAATCTCTCATCGCACCCTGCCCACGCTGTAAATTTGGGCAACTGCCTGAAATTTTATCGGGAATTTTCGTGCTTTTCGTCTTGAGCGTCGCCACGGAAGTTGTAATGTTTACCAATCGGTCAAATATCCGTCAGATGTCCCGCAAAGGCAACCGGCGATTTTCCGGGGCGAGAAAAACAAGCAAACGCTCCGGAGGCGACCAACGGGAACAATTGGGCATGCGCTTTGCATGACCCGGCAGAAACAGGTGAGGATTGCATCATGGTGGCAGCGCCAGGAGAAAACATGCGTATCAACGGCGATCGCCTTTGGGACGCGTTGATGGACATGGCGAAAATCGGCCCCGGCATTGCCGGCGGCAACAACCGTCAGACGTTGACGGACGCCGACGCCGAGGGCCGCAGCCTTTTCAGGACATGGTGCGAGGACGCCGGCATGACAGTCGGCGTCGACAGGATGGGCACGATGTTCGCGACACGCGCCGGCACCGACCCGGACGCACTGCCCATCTATGTCGGCTCGCATCTCGACACCCAGCCGACCGGCGGCAAGTATGACGGCGTACTCGGCGTGCTCGGCGCGCTGGAAGTCGTGCGCACGATGAACGACCTCGGCATCAAGACAAAGCATCCTATCGTGGTCACCAACTGGGCCAATGAAGAAGGTGCGCGATTCGCCCCCGCCATGCTCGCTTCCGGCGTCTTCGCCGGCGTGCATACGCTGGACTACGCCTATGGCCGCAAGGACCCGGAGGGTAAAACCTACGGCGAGGAGCTGAAGCGCATCGGCTGGCTCGGCGACGAAGAGGTCGGCGCCCGCAAGATGCATGCCTATTTCGAATATCACATCGAACAGGGCCCGATCCTCGAGGCCGAAGACAAGACCATCGGCGTCGTTACGCACTGTCAGGGCCTGTGGTGGCTGGAATTCACGCTGACCGGCAAGGAAGCGCATACCGGCTCGACGCCGATGAACATGCGCGTCAATGCCGGGCTCGCCATGTCGCGGATCATCGAAATGGTGCAGGACGTCGCCATGGAGAACCAGCCGGGCGCCGTCGGCGGCGTCGGCCAGGTGTTCTTCTCGCCGAACTCACGCAATGTGCTGCCCGGCAAGGTGGTCTTCACCGTCGACATCCGCTCGCCCGACAAGGCGAAGCTCGATCGCATGCGCGCCAAGATCGAGGCCGAAGCGCCCAAGATCTGCGATGCCCTCGGCGTCGGCTGCTCCGTCGAGGCCATCGGTCATTTCGAGCCTGTAACCTTCGACCCGAAGCTCGTCACATCCGTGCGCAACGCCGCCGAGAAGCTCGGCTACAGCCACATGAACATCATCTCCGGTGCCGGCCACGACGCCTGCTGGGCCGCCAAGGTGGCGCCCGCCACCATGGTCATGTGCCCCTGCGTCGGCGGCCTGTCGCACAACGAGGCCGAGGAGATTTCCAAGGAATGGGCGGCCGCCGGCGCGGATGTGCTGTTCCACGCGGTCGTCGAGACGGCGGAGATCGTGGCGTGATGCCAGTCTTTGCCGAGAACCAGAATTTCAAATATCGGGAACAGACACCATGAGCACAGTCATCAAGGGTGGAACCATCGTCACCGCCGACCTGACCTACAAGGCCGATGTCAAGATCGAAGGCGGGAAGATCGTCGAAATCGGGCCGAATCTCTCGGGCAAGGAAGTACTCGATGCCTCCGGGTGTTATGTCATGCCCGGCGGCATCGATCCGCATACCCATCTCGAAATGCCCTTCATGGGCACCTATTCCTCCGACGATTTCGAGAGCGGCACGCGGGCGGCGCTGGCCGGCGGCACGACGATGGTGGTGGATTTCGCGCTGCCCTCGCCCGGCCAGTCACTGCTCGAGGCGCTGACCATGTGGGACAACAAGTCGACGCGGGCGAACTGCGATTACTCCTTCCACATGGCGATCACCTGGTGGGGCGAGCAGGTCTTCAACGAGATGGAGGCCATCGTCCGCGACAAGGGCATCAACACCTTCAAGCACTTCATGGCCTATAAGGGCGCGCTGATGGTGGATGACGACGAGATGTTCTCCTCCTTCCAGCGCTGCGCCGAGTTGGGCGCGCTGCCGCTGGTTCACGCCGAGAACGGCGACGTGGTCGCGCAGATGCAGGCGAAGCTGCTCGCCGAAGGCAATAATGGCCCGGAGGCACATGCCTATTCCCGGCCCGCCGAAGTCGAGGGCGAAGCGACGAACCGCGCCATCATGATCGCCGATATGGCCGGCTCGCCCGTCTACATCGTCCATACCTCCTGCGAACAGGCGCATGAAGCCATCCGCCGCGCCCGCCAGAAGGGCATGCGCGTCTATGGCGAGCCGCTGATCCAGCACCTGACGCTCGATGAGAGCGAATATGCCAACCCGGATTGGGACCATGCCGCCCGCCGCGTCATGTCGCCGCCCTTCCGCAACAAGCAGCATCAGGACAGCCTCTGGGCCGGCCTTGCCTCCGGTTCGCTGCAAGTGGTCGCAACCGACCATTGCGCGTTTACGACCGAGCAGAAGCGCTTCGGCCTCGGCGATTTCACCAAGATCCCGAACGGCACCGGCGGCCTGGAAGACCGCATGCCGATGCTCTGGACCCACGGCGTCAATACCGGCCGCCTGACCATGAACGAGTTCGTGGCGGTGACGTCGACCAACATCGCCAAGATCCTCAACGTCTATCCGAAGAAGGGCGCGATCCTCGTCGGCGCCGATGCCGATATCGTCGTCTGGGACCCAAAGCGTTCGAAGACCATCGCCGCCAAGACCCAGCAGTCGGCGATCGACTACAACGTCTTCGAAGGCAAGGAAGTGACCGGCCTGCCGCGCTATACGCTGACACGCGGCGTCGTCGCCATCGAGGAAGGCACGATCAAGACCAGGGAAGGCCACGGCGAATTCGTCAAGCGCGAGCCCTTCACCGCCGCCAACCGGGCGCTGTCGACCTGGAAAGAGGTCACCGCGCCGCGCAAGGTGCAGCGCAGCGGCATCCCCGCCAGTGGGGTATGACGCTTGGCTCCAGCGCCTCGGCCCATCGGCCGCTCAACGCGGCACATATTGCTCCAGATCCGGCAGCAGGACGACGCTTTCCTGCTCGTTCGGATCGGTGCGGGCGATGACGGCTGTCGCCGGCCGGTCGCTGAGATTGGCGGGAAGATGTGGAACGCCGGCCGGAATATAGAACATCTCGCCCTCGCGGACGATGACATGTTCCTCCAGCCGGTCGCCGAACCAGCAATGCGTCTCGCCGGAAATCGCGTAGATCGCCGTCTCGTGCGAGGCGTGCAGATGCGCCTTGGCGCGGGCGCCGGGCGGGATGGTCAGAAGATGCATGCACAGACCCGTCGAGCCCACTGTCTCGGCGGCGATCCCCTCGAAATAGCTGAAGCCCTGCTTGCCGGCATAGGTGTCGCCGGGCCGCACGACGCGGCAGGTGGGCTTCGATGAAACGCTCATGGCATTGCTCCCCTGAATTTAGCGGCTTCGCGGCGCCCTCGCCGCACGAAGCCAGAGCGATGCCGAACAGGATAACACGCAATCCGCCTCGGCTGCGCGGCGAAAACAGGACTGGCAGGTGTTAATGACGTCATCCGTTCCCTCCGTCGTCTCCGCGCGGAATCTCTGTCTCACCTACGATACGAATGACGGGCCGGTGCATGCGCTGAGCAATGTCGATCTCGATGTGCGCAAGGGTGATTTCGTCTCCTTCATCGGCCCTTCCGGCTGCGGCAAGACCACCTTCCTGCGCGTCATCGCCGATCTCGAGCGCAAGACCTCCGGCGACATCACCGTCAACGGCATGACGCCGGACGAGGCGCGCAAGGCCCGTGCCTACGGCTACGTGTTCCAGGCCGCCGCCCTTTATCCCTGGCGCACCATCGAGAAGAACATCGCGCTGCCGCTGGAAATCATGGGCTATGCCAAGAGCGAGCAGGCCAAGCGCATCGCCCAGACGCTGGATCTCGTCAACCTCACCGGCTTCGAGAAGAAATTCCCCTGGCAGCTTTCCGGCGGCATGCAGCAGCGCGCCTCGATCGCCCGCGCGCTGGCCTTCGATGCCGATCTCCTGCTGATGGACGAACCCTTCGGCGCACTCGACGAAATCGTCCGCGACCATCTCAACGAGCAATTGCTGAAACTCTGGAAGCGAACCAACAAGACCATCTGTTTCGTGACGCATTCGATCCCGGAGGCCGTCTATCTCTCCACCAAGATCGTCGTCATGTCGCCCCGCCCCGGCCGCGTCACCGACGTCATCGAGTCGACGCTCCCAACCGAACGCCCGCTCGACATTCGCGAAACGCCGGAGTTCCTGGAGATCGCCCATCGCGTTCGCGAAGGGTTGAGAGCGGGGCACAGCTATGAGGAATAGGGTGAGCCTCATAGTGTTGCAACTTCCCGCGCAAGGAAGGGCATGACCATGGAGAAGGAGCAATTCTTCAAGCACAAGTTCCTGCCGGTCGTGACCGTTCTGCTTGCGATCCTCATCCTCTGGTATGCCTTCGCCGTCATCCTCAATACGCCGTTCCAGCGCGATCTTGACCGGCGCGGCAACGTCACCTCGACGACGATGGAGTTCATCGGCAAGACGCTCGCCCAGCCGAAGCCGATCCTGCCGGCGCCGCATCAGGTGGCGCAGAACGTGTTCGAAAACACCTTCCTGCGCTCGCTGACCAGCAATCGCAGCCTCGTCTACAATGCCTGGGTGACGCTTTCCTCCACGGCGGTCGGCTTCGTCTTCGGCACGATCCTCGGCATCCTGATCGCGGTCGGCATCGTGCATGTCATCGCGCTCGACCGCAGCCTCATGCCCTGGATCATCGCGTCGCAGACCGTGCCGATCCTGGCGATCGCGCCGATGGTCATCGTCGTGCTGGGCTCCATCGGCATTACCGGCCTCATTCCGAAAGCGCTGGTCTCGACCTATCTGTCGTTCTTTCCGGTCGCCGTCGGCATGGTGAAGGGATTGCGATCGCCGGACACCATGTATCTCGACCTGATGCGCACCTATAATGCCAGCGCCCTGCAGACCTTCTGGAAGCTGCGCGTGCCGGCGTCCGTTCCCTTCCTCTTTACCTCGATGAAGGTCGCCATCGCGGCCAGCCTGACGGGAACGATCGTCGGCGAACTGCCGACCGGCGCGGTTGCCGGCATCGGCGCCAAGCTGCTCGCCGGCTCCTATCAGAGCCTGACGATCGACCTCTGGGCCGTTCTCGTCGCCGGTTCGATATTGGCCGCGCTGCTGATTACCATCGTCAGCATCGCCGCGCGCATCGTCGAGCGCGCGATGGGAGGGAGAACGGCATGAAGGCGCTCCGTTTCTCGTGGCAGGGCGCCCTCTCCCTGCTTCTCTGTCTCGCGGCGGCCTTGACGCTGCCGCTGCTCCCCGCGGATGCCGGCGCGCCGATCAGCAACGGCACCGTCTTCGTCATCTTCATCCTGATTGCCGGCGCAGCCGCCCTTTCCTTCACAGCCCAGTCGGATGCGCTTGGCGCGGCGATCCTCTTCTTCGGCGCGCATGCCGCCGCCTGGCTGCTGCTGTCGGGCATATCGGGCAATGACGGCCAGGCGCTCGCGCCGTTTTTCATCATCATCGCCGCCGCCTGGCTGCTTGCCTGGCGCTGCGTTTCCATCCTGTCGACCATCCGGGCGCAATCGGCCAGCGGCAGCTATCTGCTGCGGCTGCTGATCCCGGCGATCTTCGGCGCCTGGATACTCATCGTCTGGGAGGCGGCGACGCGCGGCGCCGGCATCCCCTTCATCATCCTGCCGCCGCCGAGTGCCATCGGGGCGCGGATCGCCAGCTCCCTTCCGACACTCTGGACCGACGTGCAGCAGACGATCTTCAAATCGGTGCTGAGCGGCTACGTCATCGGCTGCGCCAGCGGCTTCATCGTCGCCATTCTCGCCGACCGTTTCGCATTCCTGCGCCGCGGCCTGCTGCCGATCGGCAATTTCGTCTCGGCGCTGCCGATCATCGGCGTCGCGCCGATCATGGTCATGTGGTTCGGTTTCGACTGGCAGTCCAAGGCCGCCGTCGTCGTCGTCATGACTTTCTTCCCGATGCTGGTGAACACCGTCGCCGGCCTCGCCGCCGCCGGCAACATGGAGCGCGACCTCATGCGCACCTATGCGTCGAGCTATTGGCAGACGCTGTTCAAGCTGCGCCTGCCGGCCGCCGCACCCTTTATTTTCAATGCGCTAAAGATCAACTCGACCTTGGCCATGATCGGTGCCATCGTGGCGGAGTTCTTTGGTACGCCCATGTCGGGCATGGGGTTCCGCATCTCGACCGAAAACGGTCGGCTGAATCTCGACATGGTCTGGGCGGAAATCGCGGTCGCCGCGATTGCGGGGTCCGTCTTCTACGGTATCGTCGCCATTCTGGAGAGAATGACGACGTTCTGGCATCCGTCTATCCGCGGTGGGCAGACGTAATCCAGGGTCCCTCACGGGATCGAGGCATAACTTCAGAGGGAAAAGGGTAAGAACATGAAAAAACTGATGTTCGCATTGATGGCAAGCGCGATGACGCTCGCCGCCGCGCAAACGGCGTCTGCCGCCGACAAGCTGACGCTGCAGCTGAAATGGGTGGCTCAGGGCCAGTTCGGCGGCTATTTCGTCGCCAAGGACAAGGGCTTCTACAAGGAGGAAGGCCTCGACGTCGACATCAAGCCGGGCGGTCCCGATATCGCTCCGGAACAGGTGATCGCCGGTGGGGGCGCCGACGTCATCGTCGACTGGATGGGCGGCGCGCTGGTGGCTCGCGAAAAGGGCGTACCGCTGATCAACATTGCCCAGCCCTTCGAGAAATCCGGCCTGGAAATGATCTGCCCCAAGGACGGTCCGGTGAAGACCGAAAAGGATTTCAAGGGCCATACGCTCGGCGTCTGGTTCTACGGCAACGAATATCCGTTCTTCGCCTGGATGCACAAGCTCGGCCTGAAGACCGACGGCGGCAAGGACGGCGTCAATGTGCTGAAGCAGAGCTTCGACGTGCAGCCGCTGGTCCAGAAGCAGGCCGACTGCATCTCCGTCATGACCTATAACGAATATTGGCAGGCGATCGACGCCGGCTTCAAGGCGGAAGACCTCATCGTCTTCAACTACACCAAGCTCGGCAACGACCTTCTGGAAGACGGCCTCTATGTCAAGGAAGACAAGCTGAAGGACCCGAAATTCAAGGCCGACATGGTGAAATTCGTCCGTGCTTCGATGAAAGGCTGGAAATATGCCGTCGAGCATCCGGACGAAGCCGCCGAGATCGTCATGGACAATGGCGGCCAGGACGAAAACCACCAGAAGCGCATGATGGGCGAAGTCGCCAAGCTGATCGGGAACGGCAAGCTCGACATGAAGCCCTATGATCGGACGGTCGAAGCCTTGCTCAACCAGAAGATCATCACCAAGAAGCCGTCCGGCGCCTACACGCACGACATCACCGATGCCGCGCTGAAATAGTAGTATCGGGCGTCACGAATGCCCTGAAATCGACGAAACGCGCGAGGTTGGCCCCTCGCGCGTATTTTTCATTTTGTAACAGCGGCAATAAAATACTGGCTTTATTCGTGCGTTTGCTCAAAAAGCTGCTGCAATCAACTATCTGAATGCAGACATCACAATGCCGTGATTGATTCATAGTGTTACGCGCACTAGGATCGCGCCGGAAATGGAAATCATTTTCTCGTGATCTTGCAGGATTTGGAAATCGTTCCCACCTAGTGGGGCGAATTGAGGATGAGGGACTTGCAGGCATGACAGACGGATATTGATCCGCCGGGAAAAGCCGGCAGCATGCATCGATCCCCCGTGTTCGCGACGGAAAACAGCGAAATCCCTTTAGCAAATGCCGAACTGGAACCGGACGCATGGCCTTCACGCCGCATAGATTTCTGAGCACGACCGCACTCCTGCTTGCCCTTCTGTCAGCGCCCGCGGCCTTTGCCGAAGAACCCGCCGTGACCGCGCCCAAGCAGAACCTGCCGGCCATCGTCGTCACCCAGGCGCAGATCCGAAAGCTGACCGACAAGGTCGTCGCCACCGGCACGGTGAAAGCCGTTGAGGAAGTCTATATCCAGCCGCAGGTGGACGGGCTTTCGATCCGCTCGCTGAATGCCGATGTCGGCGACAAGGTCGAGGCCAACGGCACGCTCGCCACGCTGAACGACGACGCGCTCGTCCTGCAGAAGAGCCAGATGCAAGCGACGCGCGCCAAGGGCGAGGCAAGCCTTGCCCAGCTGCGCGCGCAGCTCATCGAGGCTCACGCCAATGCCGAGGAGGCGGAACTGGCCCGCGCCCGCGCCGTCGCCATGGGCGCCAAGGGTACGGTGTCGACCTCCTCCGTCGAACAGGCAAATGCGACCGCCGCCGCCAACAAGGCGCGCGTCGCCTCCGCCGAACAGGCGATCGCCGTTGCCGAAGCCGACCTCAAGGTCACCGACAGCCAGATCGCCGACACCGACCTGAAGCTTGCCCGCACTGGCATCAAGACGCCGGTCGCCGGCACCGTCGCCTCGCGCAATGCCCGCATCGGCGCCATCGCCAATGGCAGCGGCGATCCGCTGTTCACCATCATCCGCGACAGCGACCTTGAATTGGTGGTCGACGTTTCCGAAAGCGACATTACCAAGATCACTGTCGGGCAGAAGGCGCTGATCGCGCTTTCCGGCAACCGCGGAAAACTGACCGGCTCCGTCCGCCTGGTTTCACCGATCGTCGATTCCGTCACCCGCCTGGGCGCCGTCCATATCTCCATCGACGATGACGACAAGGCCCGTGCCGGCATGTATGGCAGCGCCGAGATCATCATCCGTGAGGCCCAGGGCGTCGCCCTGCCGCTGACGGCCGTCAACAGCGACGAAAACGGCTCCTCCGCCCGCAAGGTGGAGAACGGCGTCGTCAAATTCATCAATGTCGAGACCGGCATCCAGGACGGCGCCTATGTCGAGATCGTCAAGGGCCTGAAGGACGGCGAGGAGGTCGTGGCCAAGGCCGGCGCCTATGTCCGCGACGGCGATCACATCACACCGGTCAAGCAAGCACCAGAAGCGTCCAACTGAGCGAGAACGGCCCGATGAACTTCTCCGCCTGGTCCATCCGAAACCCGATCGCGCCGCTGCTGGGCTTCTTCCTGCTGATGGTGGTGGGCGCGCACGCCTTCTTCAATCTGCCGATCACCCGTTTCCCGAACATCGACGTGCCGGTCGTCAACGTGACCGTGACGCAGAGCGGCGCCTCGCCCGCCGAACTCGAGATGCAGGTGACGAAGGAGATCGAGGACGCGGTCGCCGGCATCAACGGCATCGACGAGATCCAGTCGACCATCACCGACGGCCAGTCGCAGACCGTCGTCGTCTTCCGCCTGGAAGTGCCGACGCAGCAGGCCGTTCAGGACACCAAGGACGCCATCGACCGTATTCGCGGCAACCTGCCGTCGACCATCGACGAGCCGATCGTCTCCAAGGTCGACGTCGAGGGTCAGGCGATCCAGAGCTTCGCGGTCTCCTCGCCGAACATGACGCTGGAGGAGATGTCCTGGTTCGTGGACGACGTCGTCAAGCGCGCGTTGCAGGGCCAGGCCGGCATCGGTCGCGTCGACCGCTACGGCGGTGCCGACCGCGAAGTGCGCATCGAGCTCGATCCCAACAAGCTGAATGCCTATGGCATCACCGCGCTTTCGGTCAGCCAGCAATTGCGCGGCACCAATATCGACCTCGGCTCCGGCCGCGGCCAGGTGGCGGGCAGCGAACAGGCGATCCGCGTCCTCGGTGACGCCCGCGAGGTCGCCCAGCTCGCCGATACCACCATCGCGCTGACCAACGGCCGCTTCGTCAAGCTTTCCGATCTCGGCGTCATCAAGGACACCTATCAGGAGCCGAAATCCTTCTCGCGCTTCAACAGCGCGCCAGTCGTCACCTTCGGTGTCTTCCGCGCCAAGGGCGCCAGCGAGGTGACCGTCGCCAAGACCGTGGGCGATACGCTGGACAAGGTGCGCGCCGAAAATCCGAATGTCTCGATCGAGCTGATCGACGATGCCGTCTACTACACCTACGGCAACTACGAGGCGGCGATGCATACGCTGCTCGAAGGCGCCATCCTGGCGGTCATCGTCGTTTTCCTGTTCCTCAGGAACTGGCGCGCGACGCTGATCTCGGCCGTCGCCCTGCCGCTCTCGGCAATCCCGACCTTCTGGATCATGAACCAGATCGGCTTCTCGTTGAACCTCGTCAGCTTCCTGGCCTTGACGCTGGCGACCGGCATCCTCGTCGACGACGCCATCGTCGAGATCGAGAACATCGCCCGCCATATCAAGATGGGCAAGACGCCCTATCGCGCCGCGATCGATGCCGCCGACGAAATCGGCCTCGCCGTCATCGCCACCACCTTCACCATCATTGCCGTCTTCGTGCCGGTCTCCTTCATGCCGGGCATTCCGGGCCAGTACTTCATCCAGTTCGGCCTGACCGTCGCCTTCTCGGTGTTCTTCTCGCTGCTGGTCGCGCGTCTGATCACGCCGATGATGGCCGCCTATCTGATGCGCACCGAGGACGCCGTTGACGACCATCACGACAATGACGGCCGTTTCATGCGCGGCTATAGCTGGCTGGTTCGGGTCACGACAAAGAGATGGTATACCCGCTATCCGACATTGCTTGCGGCCTTCGCATTCTCCGTCGCCTCCGTCTTCGCGCTGATCATGTTCGTGCCCGGCAGCTTCATTCCGCCGGACGACTCCTCCCGCATCGTGCTGTCGGCCGAATTGCCGCCGAATGCGCAGCTTTCCGATACCGAACAGGCGACCAATGAAATCTACCGGCGCGTGAAGGGCATCGTTGGTGTCGACAGCGTCTTCGTCCTCGGCGGCGCCTCGCCCAAGGGCGATCTGGAGCTGCGTCGCGCCACGGTGACGCTGACGCTCGGCAAGCTCGACCAGTCGCTCGTCAAGAAGCTCGTCAACGATGTGCTCGGCTCTCTGCCCGTGATCGGCCCCCATCTGCCGAAAGTCACCGTCCACGGCCGCGAGCGGCCGCAATGGGAGGTAGAGAAGGAGGTCTTCGCCAAGCTGCGCTCGATCCCCGACGTCCGCATCACCAAGCTCAACGACCGCGGCGACCGCGACCTGACCTACAACTTCCTGTCCCGCAACGAGAAGGATCTGAACGAGGCCGTCGGCATTCTCGAAGCCAAGCTGCGCACCGATCCCGCCCTTGCCAATGTCAGCGCCGACGGCGCCCTGCCCCGGCCGGAGCTGCAGATCTATCCGCGCAAGGACGAGGCCGCCCGCCTCGGCATCACGCCGCAGATGATTTCCGACACCGTGCGCGTGGCGACCATCGGCGACATCGACGCCTCACTGGCCAAGATCTCGCTCGACGACCGCCAGATCCCGATCCGGGTGCAGGCATCGCTCGGCATGCGCCGCGACCTCGCCGCGATCCGGGCGCTGCGCATCAAGACCGCCTCCGGCGCCTCCGTGCCGATGTCGAGCGTGGCCGATATCGATTATTCGGAAGGCCTGTCCTCGATCAAGCGCAACAACCGCTATCGCGTCGTTGCCATCGGCGCCGACCTGCCGCAGGGCGTGGCGCTCGATACCGCGTCCAGCCACTTCCTCAGCATCGTCAACGATGCCAAGATTCCGGCGACCGTTCATCTGGCGGAAAGCGGCGACACCAAGGTCCAGAAGGAAATGATGCAGAGCTTCGGCAATGCCATGCTGCTCGGCCTCCTGCTGGTGCTGACCGTGCTGATCCTGCTGTTCAAGGATGTGATCCAGCCCTTCACCATTCTGCTGTCGCTGCCGCTGGCGATCGGCGGCGTGGCACTGGCGCTGATCGTGACCGGCAATGCGCTGTCCATGCCCGTCATGATCGGCATTCTGATGCTGATGGGCATCGTCACCAAGAACGCCATCCTGCTGGTCGATTTCGCCATCGAAATGATGCATCACGGCATGCCGAGGCTGGAGGCCGTCATCGAAGCCGGCCGCAAGCGCGCGCGGCCGATCATCATGACCTCGATCGCCATGTCCGCCGGCATGCTGCCGTCGGCGCTCGGTGTCGGTGAAGGCGGATCGTTCCGCGCGCCGATGGCGATCGCAGTGATTGGCGGCATCATCGTTTCCACCGTGCTCAGCCTGGTGGTCGTGCCGTCCTTCTTCCTGATCATGGACGACCTGTCACGCCTGCTCGCCTGGCTCTTCGGCCGCCTCGTCGGCAAGAAGGACGCGAATGACGAGGTTCTGACCAAGGAAAGCCTGGCGGCCGCCGTCGACGAGAACCGCAAGTCGCTCACAGCACTTGAGGAACGCCTCGATGCGGTGGAAGGCAAGGACGCGCCGCAGCGTGGCGGCACGCAGGCCAGGACGAATATCCTGAAACTGCCGCCTTTCGCCGCGGAATAACTATCCGCCGCGGAGGCAGTTTCGATGACGGGGCGGCTCAAAGGCCGCCCTGTTCCTTCAGGAAATTGACGATCGTGCCGACACCGTCGCCGCGCTTCATGTCGGAGAAGACGAAGGGACGGGCCTGGCGCATGCGGGTCGCATCGCGGTCCATAACGTCGAGATCGACATCGACAAAGGGTGCGAGATCCTTCTTGTTGATCACGAGAAGGTCGGACTTGGTGATGCCCGGCCCGCCTTTGCGCGGGATTTCCTCGCCCTGGCAGACCGAGATCACATAGATGGTGATATCGGCAAGATCGGGCGAAAACGTCGCCGCCAGATTGTCGCCGCCGGATTCGATGAAGACGACGTCGAGATCGGGAAGCCGCTCGTTGAGACCGGCAATGGCCTGCAGGTTGATCGTCGCGTCCTCGCGGATGGCGGTGTGCGGGCAGCCGCCGGTCTCGACCCCGACGATGCGGTCGGACGGCAGCGCCTGCATGCGCACCAGCGCCTCGGCATCCTCCGTCGTATAGATGTCGTTGGTGACGACGGCGACGGAATAATCGTCGCGCATCGCCTTGCACAGCTTCTCGGTCAGCGCCGTCTTGCCCGAACCCACAGGCCCGCCGATGCCGACGCGCAAAGGTCCATTTCTCGATTTCATGCTCAAAACTCCGATGGAATGACAGGATACCGAAACGTGCCCCTGCCGCACAGCGGCGAATGACGTAGAAACGGCTCCGAATGCGATATTTCCTTGGCTCCTCGCCTCACGAACGAAAGAGGCGAGTGCCCAAGGTTTCATGACGAAGACTGGCAATGTCGGCCTGAACCGTGGCCGAGCCGAGATCGTCGAGGCTCGATTGCGCGGCCCGCTTCGCGGCGTCGGCGATGACATCCTCCAGCGCCGCCAGGATCGCCACGCCATCCTTCTGCCCGCTGACCCCGAGACGGATACCTGCCGATACCATCTGCGATGCCAGCGCATGCAGGAAAGCCGCGAGCGCCTCCTCCAAGGATATGCCATGGGCGCGTGCGACCGCGCCGACCGCGACGGGATAGGCGGTCTTTGCCGCCAGGATCGAAAAGACCGCATGCGACCAGGCGCCGGCCGCAGACAGGAAGGCTTCGCCGAGCAGCATGGTTTCCTGATGCCGCTCCTTCGAGCCCGCCAGCGCCTCGGCAAGCTCGGCCACCTTAGCCAGCCGCGCCGCATCCTCGCCCACACCATGCGCCTCGGCGAGCAGGACGGCATCGTTCCAGGCGGAGCCATGGCGGATAAGCGCGACGATCCAGTCCCCAAGCCCTGTCGCGTCCTTCACCAGGCCGTCGTGCACGGCACGTTCGAGACCGCCGGAATAGGCGAAGGAGCCGACAGGAAAGGCCGGCGACAACCAGGCCATCAGGCGCAGCAGCGCCTGCAGGTCACGATCGCCCGTTGCTGAAACCCCGGTCATCGCCGCTCAATCGTGCGAATGATCATGATGGTCGTGATGGCCATGTCCATGATCATGGCCGTGCGAATGGCCGCCATGGGCATGATAGGCTCCGCGCGCCGGCTGGAAGGGCTCGCTCACCTCCGTCACCGTGGCGCCCAGCCCCTCCAACATCGAGCGGATGACATGATCGCGCAGGATGAGAATACGCTCCTCCTCGATCTGCGCCGAGAGGTGCCGGTTGCCGAGATGCCAGGCAAGCTCGATCAGATGCCGGCGGTCGCGTGGCCTGATCTCGAACAGCTTTTCCGGGGCGGCAACGATCTCGATCAATTCGCCGTCCTCGCGCACCAGCAAATCGCCATTGGCGAACAGAACCGGCTCCTTCAGATCGAGCATGACCATCTCGCCGTTTTCGAGATGCAGCAGCTTGCGGCGCAAATGCCGCAGATCATGCGGCAGCACGACGCGATCGATGGGATTGGAAGACGGAGTGCCGGCCGGCAGGTAGGAAGTGACGCGTTGCATGACATATCCAATTCAAAGCTTTGTCAGACCATGCAAAATAGTCGCCTTCCACGCAAGAACCAATAAGCCCGCACCTTCTATATCCTGTGACCGTATCGATACTGCTCGACATGATCGGCCACCGCCACGCGCTCTTCCTCGCTCGAACAGCGATGCCAGACATTGTTCATCCATTCGCTTTCGTGGACGATGCGGTTGCGGCCGAGCGCCTTGGCGAGATAGAGCGCCTTGTCGGCGGCGGCATAGGCCGCCTCTTTCCTGCGCTCGCTCCAGAGATCGGCGACGCCGGCCGAAAGGGTGATCTTCACCATTCCCCCGTCGACCGCGATGGCCTGCTCGGCGATCAGCGCCTTCACGCTTTCGATGCGCTCGATACGCCCGGCCATATCGCGGCCATGGACAATGGCGCCGAATTCCTCGCCGCCGAGCCGGGCGACCACGTCCCCGCTTCCGAAAACCCGTGAAAGGGTCTGCGACACCGCGACAATCACCGCGTCGCCCGAAGCGTGTCCGTGGCGATCATTGATCGCCTTGAACCGGTCGAGATCGAAGATCACCAGCGAGGCATTGTCGCGGACGTCCTCCAACGCCTCGGTGAAGGCACGTCGGTTCAGCAGGCCGGACAGCATGTCGGTGCGGCTCAGCCGTTCGAATTCGGCATGGGAGACGGCAAGCTTATGAATGGCGCAACCGGCGAGCAGCGCCAAGGCGGCCGAAACGATGCCGCCGATGAACGATGCGAGCAGAATGCAGAGGCGGATCGCGTCCAGCATCGGCATGGGCAGCAGCCCCAGCCATTGCAATATGGGCAGCATCACCAGAAGAATGGCGACGGACAGAACGATCGCGGCGCAGCTCATCTTCAACGTGAAAGTGTATATCGTACGGCGGCGCTGAAAATCACCCAATTCGGCCTGCAGCGAAATCCATTGCTTCATGCGATTCACCTTCCTCAGCCCAGCATTTCCATGAGGTGAGATAGGGGCCAAGGCGCTTCCAGGCCTTTAATGCAATGATTAAAATGCGACGCATTTCCCAACTTGTGAACGACCAGAAATGACCGCGGAAGCCATATTTCGAATCCAGGGAAATGAGAGCGATTTGCCGGTCCCGACAAGTCGCTGATAATGCTGAACTAGTTTGAAGTCATTGTAAAAACCCCTGAAAACTGGGGGATGCGACATTCCGCGCAACGGCAAGGGCATGACAATATCAGCCAATGATAAAAACCCTGTGGACGGTCGGCGGCCTCCCCGAAGCCCATCGTTCGGATCGCCCTAATCGTAAAGAGCGAGCGACAGCTTCAAAGTCCATGGAAGGGGGTTCCACAGTCCGGTTCGGATACCGCCGGTGCGTAGGGCCGAAGCGGTCCAGGTGTTGCAACCGAACAGGGCGTTGAAATAGCCTTTTGCCTCGAAAAAACGGTCCGAGGCGCCGTAACCCGCGTCGGCGATGGATGATATCTCCCCGCCTCGGCGTTCGAAGCTGTTTGCGATGAAGCCCAGCAGTGCGGTGAACTCGCCCGATCCGACATCGAAGCCACGGACATCAGGATGCTGCTCGGAAATATGTGCTGCAAGGTCGACATGGAGCACTGACCTGTCCAGCGTCAACGCCCGCAGCACCGGCATCGGCTTCAGATCGGCCCAGCTCGGCGTTTCCAGATAGAAGGCCCGGCCTCCCCAGCCGAAGATCAGCCATTCGGCATCCGCCGATGCCATGGGAATGCCGGCCTTTCCGAGAAAGGCGAAAGCAGCGCGGGTCTCATCGTTGAGCGGCACCGCGATATCGGTATGGATCGGGTTGGAAAGCACCAGGATGCGCTGCGTGCCCGCCACCTCGAAAGCGGCCTCGGCGGGCGCGAACAGCGGCCTGGGCACCACCGTTCCGCCCGCCACTGCCAATACGGCCAGCAGCATCAGGCGGAACAGCCAGCGAAAGGCGGCCCGCATCGCTCCTCAGAACAGGAAATAGCGCTGCGCCATCGGCAGCACCGTCGCCGGCTCACAGGTCAGAAGCTCTCCATCGGCACGCACCTCGTAGGTTTCCGGATCGACCTCGATATGCGGCGTCAGGCTGTTGTGGATCATCGACGCCTTGGAGATGCCGCCGCGCGTGTTCTTGACCGCAACCAGGCTCTTGGCGACGCCGAGCCTGCCGGCAAGGCCGGCATCGAGCGAGGCTTGCGAGACGAAGGTGACGGAGGAATTCGTGCGCAGCTTGCCGTGTGCGGCAAACATCGGCCGGTAATGCATCGGCTGCGGCGTCGGGATCGAGGCGTTCGGATCGCCCATGGGCGCCGCCGCGATCGAGCCGCCGAGCAGCACCATTTCCGGCTTCACGCCAAAGAAGGCAGGGTTCCAGATCACCAGATCGGCGCGCTTGCCGACCTCGATCGACCCGAGCTCATGGCTGACGCCATGGGCAATCGCTGGGTTGATCGTATATTTGGCGATGTAGCGCTTGACGCGGAAATTGTCATTGTCGCCGACCTCCTGGACGAGCCGGCCGCGCTGGCGCTTCATCTTGTCGGCGGTCTGCCAGGTCCGGATCGCCACTTCGCCGACACGGCCCATGGCCTGGCTGTCGGAGGAGATGATCGAGAAGGCGCCGATATCGTGCAGGATGTCTTCCGCCGCGATCGTCTCCTTGCGGATGCGGCTTTCGGCGAAAGCGATGTCTTCCGGGATCGACGGCGACAGGTGATGGCAGACCATCAGCATGTCGAGATGCTCGGCGATGGTATTGACCGTATAGGGCCGCGTCGGGTTGGTCGAAGATGGGATGACATTCGACTGGCCGCAGATCTTGATGATGTCGGGCGCATGGCCACCGCCCGCGCCTTCGGTATGAAAGGCATGGATCGTGCGGCCCTTGATGGCGCCGATCGTATCCTCGACGAAGCCGCTTTCATTCAGCGTATCCGTGTGGATCATCACCTGCACGTCATAGGCGTCGGCGACGGAGAGGCAGCAGTCGATCGCCGCCGGCGTCGTGCCCCAATCCTCATGCAGCTTCAAGGAAGAAGCGCCGGCCAGCACCATTTCCTCGATGGCGGCCGGCAGCGACGCATTCCCCTTGCCGGCAAGCGCGAGGTTCATGGGAAAGGCATCGAAGCTTTCGATCATCCGCTCGATATGCCAGGCACCGGTGCAGGTGGTGGCGAGCGTGCCATGCGCCGGGCCGGAGCCGCCGCCGAGCATGGTGGTCACGCCGCTCATCAGTGCCTCTTCGATCTGCTGCGGGCAGATGAAGTGGATATGAGCGTCCATGCCCCCCGCGGTCACGATCTTGCCTTCACCGGCGATGATTTCCGTCGAGGGCCCGATGATGATGGTGATCCCCGGCTGCGTATCCGGATTGCCGGCCTTGCCGATCGCGGCGATGCGGCCATCCTTCAGGCCGATATCCGCCTTGACGATACCCCAGTGATCGACGATCAGCGCGTTGGTGATGACGGTATCGACGGCGCCGTTCGCCCGCGTCACCTGGCTCTGCCCCATGCCGTCGCGAATGACCTTGCCGCCGCCGAACTTCACCTCCTCGCCATAGGTGGTGAAATCCTTCTCCACCTCGATGAAGAGCTCGGTATCGGCAAGCCGCACCCTGTCGCCGGTGGTCGGCCCGAACATGTTGGCATAGGCGGCGCGGGAGATTTTGTAGGGCATGAATCAGGCTCCTAGGGAGGAAAGAATGGGGGGCTCGCCGGCAATGCGCCTGAGGCGGCCAAGAGAAACATAAAAATCGACCAGCCGCTTCTCCGCGGCGAAGGGATGACCGTCCCAACCGGTATGGCTGAAGCCGGTGACGGCGATGTCGTCGTCGGGATAGAGCAGCATCAGCGCGCCGATCGCGACCAGCCCGCTGCTCGGCACGACATAAGACCCCGGTTCATGCGCTGAAAGCGCCTCATCGACGCGCTCATGAACGGATTGGTCGATTACGACATGACGCTTGCCGGTCGCGCGGCAGAAGGCGGTGAACTGGTCGGTGTAATCGTCGCAGAAATCGTCGAGCTCCGGATGCGACAGGGCAAGCGAGGTACGCAAGGCCGCGAACTTGACAGGATCGCGCACGCTCCAGATCTCCGAAGCGGCCGCAACCGGCGGGCTCTTGCGCCATTCGGCGGAACCGAGCATGGCGCGGGCGGGCCTGCCCGTATTGCAGACCGCAACGATATCGGTGCGGCTGCCGCCGGCGCCGAAGGAACGGCAATCGTTGAAACGCACGACGGTATCGGCGGCGTCGATCTCGCTCGCCACCCCTTCCGCGATCTCGCCGTTGCCGACGATCATGATCCTGCGTTTCCCGCTCACGGTGCGATCTCCCGGCAAACCTTAGAGCTTGCCCATGACCTGCTGGCGGAAGCCGTAGACCTCACGCTTGCCGGAAAGCGGGATCAGCGTCACCGAACGCGTCTGGCCCGGCTCGAAGCGCACGGCGGTTCCCGCGGGAATGTCGAGCCGCATGCCCCGTGCCTTGTCGCGGTCGAAGGACAGCCCCCCGTTCGTTTCGGCGAAATGATAATGGCTGCCCACCTGCACCGGCCGGTCGCCGGTATTGGAGACATCCAGCGTCACGGTAGAGGCGCCGACGTTGAGTTCGATATCGCCGCTTGCGGCAATGATTTCGCCTGGGATCATGATCTTTCTCCTCTGCCCGTCGTTCAGCGGATCGGCTCGTGCACGGTTACCAGCTTCGTTCCGTCCGGGAACGTCGCCTCGACCTGCACGTCGTGGATCATCTCGGCAATACCCTCCATCACCTGATCGCGGGTGATGACATGGGCGCCGGCCTCCATGAGCTCGGCCACCGGGCGGCCGTCGCGCGCGCCTTCGACGACGAAATCGGTGATCAGCGCGATGGCTTCGGGATGATTGAGCTTGACGCCGCGCTCCAGCCGCCGCCGCGCCACCATCGCCGCCATGGAAATCAGCAGCTTGTCTTTTTCTCTCGGAGTGAGGTTCATCGCCTACCTATATGATTGTTTGGTTTTGCATGATCTTGTCCAAAAATCGCTTCACACTTTTCGGGATCATGCCGGAACTACAGATTCCAGACTTTCGGCACAGGCGCTCCATTGCGCAAGGCGGAAATGACCGGGATCAGGATTTTTCTAAGGGCGAAGCCATCGGCGGCCGCAAGCCGGACCACCAGCTTGTCGCGCCATTGGCTGACGCCGCCCATATGCCCTTCAACGCGCGGCCGCACCTGGGCAAGATAGGTTTCCGCCAACGGCCCGGCATAAAACAGCGTCGCAAAAGCAACCTGGCCGCCGAGCACGGCGTGTTCCATGGTCAAAGCCGCGACATCGCCGTCGAGCCTCAATTCTTCGGCATGGATGAGCCGTCCGGCCCGACGGATGCGCCAGCGGTCGCGGAACAGCCCCTGCGCCATCGCCTCGCCCATGGCCTTGCGTCCGAGCAGGATCGCTTCAACAGCGAGGAATTCGGCCGTGTCGTCAAGCTCGACATCGAGCCTGCGCGACAGCGAGGCACGATCGAACAGGATCGTCTCCTGCGGCAGCCAATCCACCCGCGCCCCGGCGCCGACCTTGATGACGGTCTCCACTTCCGCGGTGCCGGCCGCAGCCTTGTAGATCTTCTCGCAGGCCTGGGTGGTCACGTCGATGCGTGTACCCGGCCCTGCGACGACGCTCCAATCCATCCGGTCTCCGCCGGTCAGGCCGCCGGCGGTGTTGATGATGACCGCTTCCATGGAATTGTCGAAGGTTTCCGGCAGCCTGATTTTCGCCGATCCCTCCTGGAAAAGCTCGGCAAGGCGTGTGCGGCCGCCAAGCGCCTTGGCCGCCAGATGGCCGCGCCCGCGCGCCCTCTGCGGTCTCGTGCTCGCCGCTGCCATCGTCATTGCGTTTCTCCACACATTGCATCCTGCCGATGCCGGATCATTGAAACCCGACAGGCAATAAAGGCAAGCAATTTCTATGCCTTATGCCCCGCCCCCGGAATGCCGACGCCGATCAGCGCGCTTTCGCCGCTATTTTCGCCAGACGATGAAAAGAAAGGCATCCGCCCTCAAACGGTGAGGTGCCGGCGGGCCTCCGGCGTGTCCAGCGTCTCGGCCAGCCCCTCATGCACGATCTCGCCGCGATCCATGATATAGACGTAATCGGCAAGTTCGCGGCAGAAATCGAGATATTGCTCGACCAGCAGGATCGCCATGCCGGTGGAATCCCTAAGATAACGGATCGCCCGGCCGATATCCTTGATGATCGACGGCTGGATGCCCTCGGTCGGCTCGTCCAGCACCAGTATCTTCGGCCGCGTCACCATCGCCCGCCCAATCGCCAATTGCTGCTGCTGGCCGCCGGAGAGATCGCCGCCGCGCCGCGACAGCATGGATTTCAGCACCGGAAACAGGCTGTAGATATCGTCGGGAATGTTGCGGTCGCGGCGGGACACGGGCGCAAAGCCGGTCTCCAGGTTTTCCTTGACCGTCAGCAGCGGAAAGATCTCGCGCCCCTGCGGCACATAGCCGATGCCTTGCTTGGCCCGCGCGAAGGGCGCCATGCCGTTCAGCGTGACCCCATTGAAGGCAACCGTGCCTGCCGACAGCGCATGCTGGCCGGTGACGGCGCGCAGCAGCGAGCTCTTGCCGACGCCATTGCGTCCGAGCACGCAGGTGATCTTGCCCATCTCCGCCTTGATGGAGATGCCGCGCAGCGCCTGGGCGGCGCCATAATGCAGATTTGCGTTTTCGACTGTCAGCATCTCAATTCTCTTCCTTTTCCCTCAAGCCCCCTCACCCTAACCCTCTCCCCGAGGGGAGAGGGGCTCTCCTCACCCACAAATATCACCTACCGCCCCAGATAATTCTCGATCACCTTCGGATCGCTGCTGACGAAATCGATAGAGCCCTCGGCCAGCACCGAGCCTTCCGCCAGACACGTCACCTTGACGCCGAGATCGCGGATGAAGCCCATGTCGTGCTCCACCACCACTACGGAACGCGTCTTGGCGATCTCCTTCAGCAGTACCGCGGTCTCCGCCGTCTCGGCATCGGTCATGCCGGCAACGGGCTCGTCGACCAAAAGCAGCTTCGGCTCCTGCGCCAGCAGCATGCCGATCTCCAGCCATTGCTTCTGCCCATGCGAGAGATTGGCCGCCAGCTCGTCGCGGCGATGCGACAGACGCACCGTTTCCAATATCTCCTCGATGCGATCGCGATCTTCCGGCGTCAGCCGGTAGAACAGCGTCGCGAAGACGCCGCGCTTGCGGTTGAGCGCCAGTTCGAGATTGTCCCAGACCGTATGGCTTTCGAAGACGGTCGGCTTCTGAAATTTGCGGCCGATGCCGAGCTGGGCGATATCGGCCTCGTCCTTCTTCGTCAGATCGACCTGGCCGTTGAAGAACACCTCGCCCTCGTCGGGCCGTGTCTTGCCGGTGATGATGTCCATCATCGTCGTCTTGCCGGCGCCGTTCGGGCCGATGATGGCGCGAAGCTCACCCGGTTCGATGACGATCGACAGCGAATTCAGCGCCTTGAAGCCGTCGAAGGAGACGGAGACGTTGTTGAGATAGAGCATGCTGTTGGGCTTGATGTCGGGGATCATGGCCTCACTCCGCCGCCTGTATGGTCTTGCTGGCCTCGGTTTCCTCGGCGCTAGGCTTCACCGGAGTCGGCTTGCGCCTGCCGCCGATATATTGCGCGATCGTGCCGACGATGCCCTTGGGCAGGAACAGCGTCACCGCGACGAACAACCCACCGAGCGCGAAGAGCCAGAATTCCGGGAACAGGCCGGTGAAGATCGTCTTGCCGCCATTGACGAGAATGGCGCCGATGATCGGGCCGATCAGCGTCGCCCGGCCGCCGACCGCCGTCCAGATGACCACTTCGATGGAATTGGCGGGCGCGAATTCACCGGGATTGATGATGCCGATCTGCGGCACGTAGAGGGCGCCCGCAATCCCCGCCATCATTGCCGAGACGACGAAGACGAAGAGCTTCATGTGCTCGACCCGGTAGCCCAGGAAGCGCGTGCGGCTTTCGGCATCGCGCACGCCGACAAGCACCTTGCCGAACTTCGAACGCACGATGGCCGAAGACAGCATCAGCGCCAGCGCCAGGAACAGCGCCGTCAGGGCGAACAGCGCGGCGCGCGTGCCGTCGGCCTGGATGTTGAAGCCGAGGATGTCCTTGAAATCGGTCAGGCCATTATTGCCGCCGAAACCCATGTCGTTGCGGAAGAAGGCGAGCAGCAGCGCATAGGTCATCGCCTGCGTGATGATCGACAGATAGACGCCGTTGACGCGAGAGCGGAAGGCGAACCAGCCGAAGATGAAGGCGAGCAGGCCAGGGGCCGCCAGCACCATGATCATCGCGAACCAGAAATGATCGAAGCCGTACCAGAACCAGGGCAGCTCCTTCCAGTTCAGGAAGACCATGAAATCCGGCAGAAGGGGATTGCCATAGGTGCCGCGCGAGCCGATCTGCCGCATCAGATACATGCCCATCGCATAGCCGCCAAGTGCGAAGAAGGCGCCGTGGCCGAGCGAGAGGATACCGCAATAGCCCCAGACGAGATCGAGCGCCAGGGCGAGCAGCGCATAGGTCAGATACTTGCCGAACAGCGACATCAGATAGGTCGGCACATGCAGCGCGCTGGTTTCCGGCAACAACAGGTTCGACAGCGGCACGAGGAAAGCGATCGCAATCAATATCGCGATGGCGATGCTGATGCGGCGGTCGAGCGAGCGGAGGAGAAAGGCCGTGATCATGCTTCCACCGCCCTTCCCTTGAGGGCGAAGAGCCCACGCGGACGTTTCTGGATGAAGAGGATAATGAGGACGAGAACCAGGATCTTGCCGAGCACAGCGCCCGCATAGGGTTCGAGGAACTTGTTGAGAATGCCGAGCGAGAAGGCGCCGACCAGCGTGCCCCAGAGATTGCCGACGCCACCGAACACCACGACCATGAAACTGTCGATGATGTAGCTCTGGCCGAGGTTCGGCGAGACGTTATCGATCTGCGAGAGCGCAACGCCTGCCATGCCGGCGATGCCGGAGCCGAGCGCAAAGGTGAAGGCATCGACCCAGGGCGTGCGAATGCCCATCGAGGAGGCCATACGCCGGTTCTGCGTCACCGCCCGCATCTGCAGGCCGAAGGCCGAGCGCTTGAGCAGCAGCAGCAAGGCAACGAAGACGCCGAGTGCAAAAACGATGATCCAGAGACGGTTCCAGGTGATCGAGAGATAGCCGATATCGAAGGAGCCGGACATCCAGGAGGGATTGCCCACCTCCTGATTGGTCGGTCCGAAGATCGAGCGCACCGCCTGCTGCAGGATCAGCGAAATGCCCCAGGTGGCGAGCAGCGTTTCCAGCGGCCGGCCATAGAGAAAGCGGATGACGCCACGCTCAATGACCAGGCCGACAGCACCGGTCACCAGAAACGCCACCGGCAGGGCGATCGCCAGCGACCAGTCGAACAGCTCGGGATAACGGGAACGGATGACGCTCTGCACCATGAAGGTGGAATAGGCGCCGAGCATCACCATCTCGCCATGCGCCATGTTGATGATGCCCATGACACCGAAGGTAATCGCAAGGCCGATGGCGGCCAGCAGCAGCACCGAGCCGAGCGACAGACCGTACCAGACGTTCTGCGCCGCATCCCAGATCGCCAATTGATCCTGAATGCCGGCAATGGCGGCGGCGATATCGGGCTTGAGGCTGTCATCGACGGAAACCGAGGAGAGGATGCCGATGGCGTCGCGCCCGCCTTCGTTTTTGATCGTCTCGATCGCCGCCTTCTTTTGCTCCAGAGGGCGATCGGAACCGAGCACGGCAACGGCGCGGGCTCTTTCGAGAACACCGCGGATTTCACTATCCTTTTCGCCCTGGAGCGCCGCTTCGAGCGCCTCCAGCGAATCCGCGCTCGGCGCCTTCAGCACCGATTGCGCGGCCTCGAGCCGGACGCCTCGATCCGGGCTCATCAGCGTCAGCCCGCCGAGTGCCGCACGAACCGAGCGGCGCAGATTGTTGTTGATCTTGATCTTGCCGAGATTGGCCTTGGCTTCCTGACCGACCGTCTGCCCCGTGAGCGGATCGGTCAGGGCCATCCCGTCGCCGGAGGATTTCGCGATGAAGACCTGATTATCGGATTTGCGGACATAGAGATCCCCATCCGAAAATGCCTGCAGGGCCGGCACCACTTTGGGATCGCCGGTCTTTGCCAGGTTTTTGACGATCTCGTCGGCCTGCTGGAAATTCGCCGGGCCGAGCGCATTGATGAGACCATGCGCATCCTCCTGGGCGTGCAGCGCCGTGGCGGTCACCACCAGCATCAGGCAAAAGCCGGCCACCAGGGCCAGGATCGTGCGGTAAATGAATGTGTCGAACATCGCGCTTGTCCCCTCAAGCTGCCGCGGGCAAAGGAGCATGCCCGCGGCGGTCTTGCTTCAAATCGGCGGAACTCAGGAACCTTTGCCGCCGCATTTGCCGGTGGAAACGTTGAAGTTGCCGCAGTTCAGCGGCATGCGCCAATCCGAGATCAGGTCCTTGCTGTCGGGCAGATAGTTGGACCACTCCTTGCCGACCACGGCAGGGGTCTGCGACACGACGTCGAACTGGCCGTTCTCCTGCACTTCGCCGATCAGCACCGGCTTGGTGATGTAGTGGTTCGGCATCATGGTGGCGTAGCCGCCGGTGAGGTTCGGAACGGAAACGCCGACCAGCGCATCGATGACCTTGTCCGGGTCTGTGCTGCCGGCCTTTTCGACAGCCTTCACCCACATGTTGAAGCCGATATAGGCAGCTTCCATCGGGTCGTTGGTGACGCGCTTGTCGTTCTTGGTATAGGCGTGCCACTCCTTGATGAATTCGGCATTGGCCGGCGTGTCGACGGACTGGAAGTAGTTCCAGGCGGCGAGATGTCCGACCAGCGGCTTGGTGTCGACACCGGCCAGCTCTTCTTCACCGACCGAGAAGGCGACGACCGGGATATCCTCGGCCTTGACGCCCTGGTTGCCGAGTTCCTTGTAGAAGGGAACATTGGCGTCGCCATTGATGGTGGAAACGACGGCGGTCTTCTTGCCGGCCGCGCCGAAGGCCTTGATCTTCGAGACTTCCGTCTGCCAGTCGGAGAAGCCGAACGGCGTGTAGTTGATGATGATGTCTTCGTCCTTGACGCCCTTGGACTTCAGATAGGCTTCGAGGATCTTGTTGGTCGTGCGCGGATAGACATAGTCCGTGCCTTCGAGCACCCAGCGCTGCACGCCTTCATTCTGCATCAGGTAATCGACGGCGGGAATCGCCTGCTGGTTCGGCGCCGCACCCGTGTAGAAGACGTTGCGCTCAGACTCCTCGCCTTCGAACTGGACCGGATAGAACAGGATCGAATTCAGTTCCTTGAAGACCGGCAGGACCGACTTGCGCGATACCGAGGTCCAGCAGCCGAAGACGGCCGAAACCTTGTCCTTCTGGATCAGCTCGCGCGCCTTTTCGGCGAAGAGCGGCCAGTCGGAAGCCGGATCGACGACGACGGGCTCAAGCTTCTTGCCGAGAACGCCGCCCTTCTTGTTCTGCTCGTCGATGAGCATCAACATGGCATCCTTCAGCGTCGTTTCCGAAATCGCCATGGTGCCGGAAAGCGAATGCAGGACGCCGACCTTGATGGTGTCGTCGGCGGCAAACGCCCCGTGGAATGCGGTCGTCGACATGATGGCGCCAAGCAGCGCGCTAGAGACGAGAGTCTTGAATTTCATCCGTAGTTCCCCTCTTTTTGTCTACCGCAACGGTCCGTAAAACCAACATCGACCGTTGCCTGACCCGACTATCCGGCAGCGCCAGGGGAAACCACATACGTAATATGACGTAGGAGCCGGGGCGAAATGTGCAGCATATGCGCATCACACGCCCTTAAGGACCGCGCCGATCCGTGTTACCACATGGATCAGACTTGCCGGATTGTATCGGCCGGATCGTCATGAGCAGGACTGCTGAAGGGTAAGCATGGCCGCGCGGCAACGCATCATTCCAGTGAGACGCGAATACAATCGCTGGGTCGCGAACCAGACGCTGGAAGACTATGCCCTGCGCTTCACCGCCAAGAGCGCCCGGCAATTCTCCTCGCAGCGCATCTCGCAGACGGCGATCGGCGCCATTTCCTTCCTGGCGCTGGAGGCGATCGGCGGCGCCATCACGCTCTCCTACGGCACCACCAACGCCTTTTACGCCATCATCGTCGCCAGCCTCGCCATGCTGGCGATCGGCCTGCCGATCAGCCGCTACGCCATTCGTCATGGCGTCGACATCGACCTGCTGACGCGCGGCGCGAGCTTCGGCTATATCGGCTCGACCATCACCTCGCTGATCTATGCCAGCTTCACCTTCATGCTGTTCGCGATCGAGGCATCGATCATGTCGGGCGCGCTGGAGCTGACGCTCGGCATCCCCCTGTGGATCGGCTACATCGTCAGCGCGGTCATGGTCATTCCGCTGGTGACGCACGGCGTCAGTCTGATCAGCCGGTTTCAATTGCTGACCCAGCCCTTCTGGATCGTCCTCAACATCCTGCCCTTCGTCTTCATCGCCTTTTCCGACTGGGGCAAATTCGATCTCTGGCGGGCCTTCGCCGGCATCCATCATGCCGCGAGCATGCCGGGCACGGCCGCACCCTTCAATCTGGTGGAGTTCGGCGCGGCCTCCGCCGTCATCCTGGCGCTGATGTCGCAGATCGGCGAGCAGGCCGACTTCCTGCGCTTCCTGCCGCCGGAAGGCCACCGCAAATGGCGGCATCGCCTGGTGATCTTCCTTGCCGGTCCGGGCTGGGTGATCATCGGCGCGCCGAAGCTTCTGGCCGGCTCCTTCCTCGTCGTCCTGACGCTGAGCTCCGGCGTGCCGGCGGATCGCGCCGCCGACCCCGCACAAATGTATCTCACCGCCTTCGGCTACATGATCCCCTGGCACAATGCTGCGCTGCTCTTGATGGCGGCCTTCGTCATGGTCTCGCAGTTGAAGATCAACGTGATGAACGCCTATGCCGGCTCGCTCGCCTGGTCGAACTTCTTCTCGCGGCTGACGCATAGCCATCCCGGCCGCGTCATATGGCTCGTCTTCAATGTCGCCATCGCGCTGCTGTTGATGGAACTCGGCATCTACAAGCTGCTCGAAGAGACGCTCGGCATCTTCTCGATCATCGCCATGGCCTGGCTCTGCACCATCTCCGCTGACCTCTTCATCAACAAGCCGCTCGGCCTTGCCCCGCCCGGCATCGAATTCAAGCGTGCCCATCTCTACGACATCAACCCGGTAGGCCTCGGCGCCATGGCGCTCTCCGCGACGATCTCCCTCATCGCCCATTTCGGCGCCTTCGGTGCCGTCGCCGCCTCGCTCGCCCCCTATATCACCCTGATCGTCGCGCTCATCGCCTCGCCGGCCATCGCCTGGGCCACCAAGGGCAAGTTCTATCTCGCCCGCAAGCCGCGCCAGAGCTGGAAGAGCCTGACCACCATCACCTGCTCGGTCTGCGAGCACCCGTTCGAACCGGAGGACATGGCCTGGTGCCCGGCCTATGCCGCGCCGATCTGTTCCCTCTGCTGCTCGCTCGACAGCCGCTGCCACGACATGTGCAAGCCGAAGGCACGGCTGAACACGCAGGTCGGCACCGTCGCCAAGACCTTGCTGCCGGAGAGCATCGTCGCAAGGCTCGCCACGCGTCTCGGCCGCTACGGCATCGCGGTGGCCGTGGCGCTAACGGCCGTCGGCGCCATCCTGGCGATGATCGCGCATCAGGTGGGCGCCGCCTCACCGGAGACGGCGCAAGTGGTCGATCGCACGATCCTCATCGTCTTCTTCGTCTTTGCCGTCATCGCCGGCGTCGTCTGCTGGTTCTATGTGCTCGCCCATGACAGCCGCGTCGTCGCCGAGGAGGAATCCTCACGCCAGAACACGCTTCTCTTGAAGGAGATCGCCGCCCACAAGAAGACGGACGCCGCATTGCAGAGCGCCAAGGAGGCGGCCGAAGCCGCCAACCGCGCCAAAAGCCGCTATGTCGTCGGCCTCAGCCACGAACTGCGCACGCCGCTGAACGCCGTACTCGGCTATGCCCAGATCCTCGAACGCGACGAGACCATTCCGGCCCCCAGGCAATCATCCCTGAAGGTCATTCGCCGCAGCGCCGAGCATCTCTCCGGCCTGATCGACGGGCTGCTGGATATTTCCAAGATCGAGGCCGGGCGCCTGCAGGTCTATTCCAACGAGATCAACATCCAGGATTTCCTCGACCAGATCGTCGACATGTTCCGCCCGCAGGCGCAGGCCAAGGGGCTCGCCTTCATCCACGAACGCTCCGCCGCCCTGCCTGACTATGTCCGCACCGACGAGAAGCGCCTGCGCCAGATCCTCGTCAACCTGCTCTCCAACGCCATCAAATTCACCGATGCCGGCAACGTCCGCTTCGAGGTCGGCTATCGCAGCCAGGTCGCGACCTTCACCGTCGCCGACACCGGCCGCGGGATCGCCGAGAAGGACATCACCCGCATCTACGAACCCTTCCAGCGTGGCGAGGCCGACAGCATCCGCCCGATGCCCGGTCTCGGCCTTGGCCTCACCATCACGCAGCTGCTGACCAACACGCTCGGCGGCGAGATCGCCGTTGCCAGCGAGAAGGACAAGGGCTCGACCTTCCGGGTGCGCCTGATGCTGTCGGCGGTCATACGGCCGATGAAGCCGCCGGCGCAGGAGCAGCGGGTGGCCGGCTACGAAGGCCCGCGCCGCACTATCGTCGTCGTCGACGACAATGAGGATCATCGCGAGCTGATGCGCGAGGTGCTGTCGCCGCTCGACTTCATCGTGCTGACGGCGGCCGGCGGGCCTGATTGCCTGACGCTGATCGAGGGGATCAAGCCGGACCTTTTCCTGGTCGATATTTCCATGCCCGGCATGAATGGCTGGCAGCTCGTCTCACGTCTCAGGGAAAACGGGCAGACGGCGCCGATCCTGATGCTGTCGGCCAATATCGGCGACGGCGCGGCTGCCGCCGATAGCGACGACAGCCATAACGACGCCATCGCAAAGCCGGTCGACATCCGCCAGCTTCACGACAAGCTCGCCCTGCATCTCGGCCTGAAATGGGTCTATGCCGATGCCTCCGCGCCAGCCCTGCCGAAACCGCCGCCGCCGTTGAAGAGTCCAGGGACAGAGCATGTGCGTGAGTTGATGCGCCTTGCCGAGATAGGCTATGTCAGGGGCATCGAGGCGAAACTTGCGGACCTCGCGAAGCTGGATGAAAATCAACCTTTCACCGACGCCTTGCGCACCCATGTCCAGGCTTTCGATCTCGACGGCTTCCTGAATGTCCTGCGCAAATTCGACACTGAAAAGGTAGAACCGATTGGCTGAGCTCGCCCTTCCCCGCGATATAGTCCTGCTGGTGGACGACTCGCCCGAGGCGCTCGGCTTCCTCACCGACGCGCTCGAGCAATCGGGCTTCTCCGTGCTGATCGCCACCTCTGGCGCGGCGGCGCTGAACATCGTCGAGCGTATCACCCCGGACCTGATCCTGCTCGATGCCGTCATGCCGTCGATGGACGGTTTCGAAACCTGCCGGCGGCTGAAGGCCAATGCCGGCATCGCCCAGACCCCCGTCGTCTTCATGACCGGCCTGACCGAGACCGAGCATGTGGTGCATGCGCTGGAATCGGGCGGCGTCGACTATCTCACCAAGCCGATCAATGTCGACGAGTTGCGCGCCCGCATCCGCGTCCATCTGCGCAATGCCCGCTCCGCCCAGAGCGCCCGCGTCGCGCTCGATGCGGCCGGCCGGCATCTGCTGGCGGTCAAGGGCAATGGCGCGATCCATTGGTCGACGCCGCAGGCAACCCGCCTCATCAACGCCGCCACCGGCAGCGATGACGGGCTGGAGCTAGCCTCGCGGCACATCGCCGCCTTCATGCGTGACCGAGACCGCGTGGGGACGGCACGCGACAATCCGATCTCCATCAACAATGGCGGACAGGCGGCCCTGCAATTCGCCTTCCTCGGCGCCATCGGCCCGGATGAATATCTCTTCCGGCTGACCGCCACCAATCAGCGCGCCGACGACGGCATCCTGCGGCAGCATTTCGCGCTGACCCAGCGTGAATCCGAAGTGCTGCTCTGGATCGCCAAAGGCAAATCAAACCGCGATATCGGCGAGATTCTCGGCCTCTCCGCCCGCACGGTGAACAAGCATCTGGAACAGATCTACGTGAAGCTCGGCGTCGAAAACCGGGCTTCGGCCGCCGTCAAGGCGGCGCATGTGCTGCATGAGGTGTGACGCCCGCTCGACAGGAAGCCGCGTCAGACCACCCGGTCCGGCGGCTCGCGCCCTGCAAAAAAAGCGGTGATATTGTCCACCACCTTCATGCCCATGGCGGTGCGCGTCTCCTCCGTCGCGCTGCCGAGATGCGGCAACAGCACGACATTTTCCATCGCCTTCAACCGCTCAGGCACGCTCGGCTCCGTCTCATAGACGTCGAGGCCGGCGCCCCGGATGATGCCCTGTTCCAGCGCCGCGATCAGTGCCGCCTCGTCGACGACATCGCCACGGGCCGTGTTGATCAGGAATGCTTGCCGCTTCATCGCCGCAAAACGGTCGGCATTCATCAGATGACGGTTTTCCGCGCCGCCGGGGCAATGCAGCGACACGAAATCGGAGACGGCAAGCACCTCCTCGATCGTCGGCAATTGCATTGCGCCGTAACGGGCTGCCTCCATCGGATCGATGGCGGAGCGATTGTAGAAAACGACATCCATGCCGAAGCCGAAATGGCAGCGCTGTGCGAATGCCCTGCCGATACGGCCGAAACCGATGATCCCCACGGTCTTGCCCGTAACCTTCGTGCCGATCAGATGCGTCGGCCGCCAGCCGCTCCATTGGCCGGCCCGCAGCTCGCGTTCCCCTTCCCCGCCACGACGGGCGACAGACAGCAGCAGCAACATGGCGATATCGGCGGTGCAATCGGTCAAAACGCCCGGCGTATTGGTGACGACGATGCCCTTCGCCTTGGCGGCGGCGATATCGATATGATTGAAGCCGACGCCGAAATTGCCGAGGATCTTCGTTCTGATCGCATCGCCCTCGAAAAGCGTTGATGGCAGCCTGTCGGAAACGGTCGGCAGCACGGCGTCGAAGGTCAGCAGCGCCTCTCGCAATTGCCCTGGATCGAGGGCGGCGTCGCTCGTGTTGAGCACCACATCGAAACGCTCGGACAGGACAGCTTCCACCGCCGACGGCCAGCGCCGGGTCACGAGAATGCGGGGTCTGGTCATGCTTTGTCATCCTCCTGCCAAGACAAATGAGATCTAAAGCAATTCCAGGAAAAGTGCGTAGCGGTTTTCCGTCCGGAATTGCGTAAAAACAAAGGGATAGAGCGTTTTCGCGATTCGAAGAAAAGCGGAAATGCTCTAAAGCATGACCGACGCAAAGGAAATGCCGGCATCCATACTCCAAAACGGAGAAGCCCGGCCGATGGCCGGGCTTCGCATTGGGGACGCGTCGCCGAAAACCGGCGCGGCGGCGATTACTTCGAGATTTCGTCGTAACCGTACTTGCCGTCGGCACCCTTGGACCACTTGTACATGACGTAGTCCGGACGGGTGATGTCGCCCTTTTCGTTGAAGCCGAGTTCGCCGATGGCGGTCTTGTACGGACCCTTTGCCTTCATTGCGTCTGCAACAGCCGTCGGATCGTTGGAGCCGGCAGCCTTGGCGGCGGCGGCAATCACCTGCAGGGCGGCATAGGAGTAGAGCGTGTAGCCTTCCGGCTCGTAGCCGGCGGCACGGAACTTCGCGACGAGATCGGCGGAAGCCGGGTTCTTGCGCGGGTCCGGCGCGAAGGTCATCAGCGTGCCGTCGACGGCGTCGCCAGCGATCGAAGCCAGTTCGTTCGAGACGATACCGTCACCCGACATGAAGTGAGCCTTGACGCCCTGGTCGGCCATCTGACGCATGATCAGGCCGGCTTCGGTGTGCAGACCACCGTAATAGACGAAATCGACGCCAGCCTGCTTCATCTTGGCGATGAGAGCCGAGTAGTCCTTGTCGCCGGGGGTGATGCCTTCATAGAGCACTTCCTTCACGCCGTCGGCGTTGAGGTTCTTCTTGGTTTCGTCGGCCAGACCCTGACCATAGGGGGTCTTGTCATGGACGACGGCAACCTTGGCGCCCTTGAAATTGTCGGCGATGTACTTGCCGGCAACAGCACCCTGCTGGTCGTCACGGCCGCAGGTACGGAAGGTGTTCCACAGGCCGCGTTCGGTGAAGTTCGGGTTGGTCGAAGCCGGCGTGATCTGCAGGATACCGTTTTCGGCATAGACTTCGGAAGCCGGGATGGAAACGCCCGAGTTGAAGTGACCGACCACGAACTTGACGCCGTCCGCAACGAACTTGTTGGCGACCGAAACACCCTGCTTGGCGTCGGAAACGTCGTCGCCGAGTTCGATCTTGACCTTTTCGCCATTGATGCCGCCGGCGGCATTGATATCCGCGGCTGCCTGCTCGGCACCCTTCTGGAGCTGCGCGCCAAAGGCAGCGTTCGGGCCCGTCAACGGACCGCCGACGCCGACGATGATGTCAGCCTTCGCAATGCCGCTGAAAGCGATCATCGCCGACAGAGCCACGGCCGACATGAGATACTTCTTCATATTGTTACTCCCAATTTTTTAAGCGGGTTCCGTTTGCTCGCCCTGCGCAATACCCACCAACCATCGCGCCGGTATTTTTATTTCGAAGTCCGGAAAGTACGATCGCCAAATAATCGAGCATTTCCAGCCCTGTGTACAAACTGTGCCTAGTTTCGGCGCGCTGTCAATTCTTCTTCTTCCACGAAAAGGCAGAGGTCTTTTCATAGAGCCAGTAATAATTGTTCACCATCTGGTCGGTGCGGCGGAAACGATATCCAGCCGTGGCGAAGATCAGCAGAAGAACCACGTCGAGAATATAGTTGGAAAGGTCGAACACCGGTCCGTCGAACAGCGCATGATGCAGAAATTGCAGGCCAAGACCGACCAGGAAGGTATAGATGACCGCCAGCGCATAGGAATCCCAGCTGGACGCCACGGCGCGGCCGGCGCGCCAGGCCGTCCAGAAACCCAGGATCACGATCAGCACGCGGATAACCAGGCGTCCGCCGGTATCGCTATCGATGAAAAGTCCCTGCATATCAAATTCTCCGCGAAACGGGGCTCAATGGTGGCCGCCTTCGAGATAGGCCGAACGCACTTCCGGATTGGCCAGCAGCTCCTTGCCGGTGCCGCTCATCGTCACCCGGCCGTTGACCATGACATAGGCCCGGTCGGAAAGCTTCAGCGCGGCAAAAGCATTCTGCTCGACCAGGAACACCGTCAGGCCCTGGGTCTGGTTCAGAACCTTGATGGCCTCGAAAATACCCTTGACGATCAGGGGCGCGAGACCCAGCGACGGTTCATCGAGCAGGAGCAGCTTCGGGCGCGCCATCAGCGCGCGGCCGATCGACAGCATCTGCTGCTCGCCGCCCGACAGCGTGCCGCCGCGCTGCGACTGGCGCTCCTTCAGGCGCGGGAAAAGCGCGAAGATCTTCTCGACGTCCTCGTTGAAATATTTGAGCTTGTCGAGGCTCGCGCCCATCTGCAGATTCTCATAGACCGTCATGCGCGGGAAGATGCGACGCCCTTCCGGCGACTGCGCGATACGCAGCCGGGCAATCTCGTGCGTCGGCATATGGGTGATATCGCGACCATCGAAAATCACGGAACCGGTACGCGCCTGCGGGCTGCCGCAGATCGTCATCATCAGGGTCGACTTGCCGGCGCCGTTGGCACCGATCAGGCTGACGATTTCGCCGCTGTTGACTTCGACATTGACGCCGGCAAGGGCACGGATGTTGCCGTAATAGGTTTCGACACCATCAACTTTCAGAAGCGGTTGCCCCGTCATCAGTTTTCGCCCTCTTGGAGGTGCTCGACTTCGGCAATCACCTCTTCCACTTCTTCATCTTCGACACCGAGATAGGCCGCGATCACCTTGGGATCGTTCTTGACCTCGTCCGGCGTCCCATCGGAAATCTTCTGCCCGTATTCGAGCACGACGACATGGTCGGAGATTTGCATGACCACCGACATGTCATGCTCGATCAGCAGGATCGAGGTGTCGGCATCCTTGCGGATGCTGCGCAGGAACTCGTTCAACACCAGCGATTCACGCGGGTTGAGACCGGCGGCCGGCTCATCCAGGCATAGAAGCTCCGGACCGGTGCACATGGCGCGCGCGATTTCCAGGCGGCGCTGGGCACCGTAGGAGAGATCGCCTGCCGGATCGTCGGCGCGATCGATGAGATCGGCCTTCTCCAGCCAGAAACGTGCCAGCTCGATCGCATTCTTGGCCTCGGCACGGTATTTGCCGATTCCAAGCAGACCCAGCACCGTATAGCCAGAGGCCCGCATCAGCTTGTTGTGCTGGGCCACCAGCAGGTTTTCGAGCACGGTCAGGCCCGAAAACAGGCGGATATTCTGGAAGGTACGCGCCACCTTGGCTTCGCGGGTGATGCGGAAATCCGGCAGCCGCTCGAGCAGATATTGCTTGCCGCTCTTCTGGTTGAGCGTGATCATCCCCATCGTCGGCTTGTAGAAACCGGTGATGCAGTTGAAAACCGTCGTCTTGCCGGCACCGTTCGGCCCGATCAGCGCGGTGATATCGCCGCGCTTGGCTTCGAAGGAAAAGTCGTTGATGGCCATCAGGCCGCCGAAGCGCATCGAGAGATGCTCGACCTTCAGCAGGATGTCGTCCGGGGTTGCGGTCACAGCGTTCATCAGCCGTGGCCCTCCTTGATAAAGCTGCCTGACACCGCTTTTCGCTCCTTGAGGAAGGCGGTCGGCTCACGGGTGCCGACGAAGCCGCGCGGCTTGATGATCATGACGACCACCATGGCGAGACCGAAGATCAGCATGCGGTAGAGTTCGGGGGTGAAGTCGGCACCGAAGAACAATTTGAGGAAATCCATGTCGCGCAGCAGTTCCGTGCCGCCGATCATGGCGATCGCGGCGATGGCGATACCCTTCAGCGAGCCCATACCGCCGAGAACGACGATGGCGAGGATCACGGCCGATTCCAGGAACACGAAGGATTCCGGCGACACGAAGCCCTGACGCGCTGCGAAGAACGAGCCGGCGAAGCCGCCGAACATCGCACCGGTGGCGAAAGCCGTCAGCTTGGTCGTCACCGTGTTGATGCCGAGCGAGCGGCAGGCGATCTCATCCTCGCGCAAGGCTTCCCAGGCGCGGCCGATCGGCATGCGGCGCAGCCGGATCGTCACATAGGCCGTCAGCATGCAAAGCGCCAGGATGACGTAGAACAGGAAGATCTTGTACCAGGCCGACGACATCGGCAGGCCGAGAGTCCGGATGATATTGTGCGGGTCCTTGAGATCGAAGGTATAGAGACCGAACAACGACGCCTTGGTGATGTTGGAGACACCGAAGGTGCCCTTGGTCACATCCGTCCAGTTGATGAGCACAAGGCGGATGATTTCCCCGAAGGCCAGCGTCACGATGGCGAGGTAATCACCACGCAGGCGCAGCACGGGAAAACCGAGGATCATGCCCCAGAGCGCCGCCAGGATGCCGGACAGGGGCAGGAGCAACCAGAAGGACAGGCCGAAATGCGCCGATAGCAGCGCATAGGAATAGGCGCCGACCGCATAGAAGGCGACATAGCCGAGGTCGAGCAGGCCGGCGAGACCGACGACGATGTTCAGCCCCCAGGCCAGCATCACATAGATCAGGATCTGGATGCCGAAATTGTCGACATAGGTCAGCGATCCCTGCGGACCGAAAAGCGCCACCGCCAGTATCGGATAGACGAGCAGGAAGGCCAGCGCCATCTTGTTGAAATTCTTCGAGACGAAACCCGGCTCGGCGGCAACCGGCGCCGCTTTCGCCTTGGCTTCCTTGATCGCATCGAGCTGCGGCCGCACGAAAACCGTCATGACGAAACGGCCAACGGTCGCGATCGCAACGATGGATGCCAACAGGCCCCAGCGCTGGACGATCACCAGCTGGTTGTCCATGTTCTGCTCGGTCTTCAGACCGATATAGAGCACGAACATTCCGAAGGAGATGAGCGCTGTCCAGAAGGCGTCGATAAGTCCCTTCCGGACAAGGCCGGGCGCGGTCTTGCCTGCAACGAAGTTTGAATTTGCCATGGCCTTATACCTTCTCGACTTCCGGCCGTCCGAGGATACCCGTCGGCTTGAAGATCAACACGTAGGCCAGGATGCCGTAGGTCGCCACATCCTTATACGCGATAGCGAAATTGCCCGACCAGAACGACTCGATGAAACCGATCATCAATCCACCGAGCACGGCGCCCGGAAGCGAGCCGATCCCGCCGAGGACGGCTGCCGTGAATGCCTTGACGCCGGGGGTGAAGCCGTCGGCAAAATTGGCGACGCCATAATACATCAGATACATCGTGCCAGCGACGGCCGCGAGCGCCGCACCCATGATGAAGGTGACGGAGATGGTGCGGTCGACATTGATGCCGAGCAGCGCCGCCATCTTGCGATCCTGTTCGGTGGCGCGCTGGGCGCGGCCAAGCGCCGTCTTGTTGACCAGATACCAGAAGGCGGCAAGCAGAACGACCGTGATGACGAAGATGATGATCTGCTTCAGCGACAGCGAAACGCCGCCGAAATTGTAGACATCGCTCACCATGGACGGGATCGGCTTGTTGCGCGGGCCCTGGGCAACCTGGATGAAGTTCGACAGCACGATCGACATGCCGATCGCCGTGATCAGCGGCGCCAGTCGGAACGAACCCCGCAGGGGCCTGTAGGCGATACGCTCGATCACCCAGTTCCACAGGCTCGTCATCAGCATGGCGACGATGAGCATGACCAGCAGCAGAATCGCCACCGGCAGACCGGCGAAGAGCGATACCAGAACCAGATATGTGATGAGAGCAGCGAAACCGCCAAGCATGAAAACATCACCATGGGCAAAGTTGATCATGCCGATGATGCCATAAACCATGGTGTAACCGATGGCGATCAGGCCATAAATGGACCCGAGAGTCAGCCCGTTGAGGAGCTGCTGGATAAAATAATCCATATGTTCATTTCCCCTGGATACGGAGTCTGTCGACCGCATCTCTTATTGGTTTGAGCGCCCCTTGAGAGGGGTGCCGTGGGGGCGATTCCATACTGTTTTCGAAGGAAATGTGAAGCCAAAAAGGCATGAAATTGACAAATTCTTTTCAATTTGCCGTGCGATGACGCATTTCGAGCCAAAAATGATAGAAAAACGGCATATTCTGGCTCAAAAATAGCCAGGACGGCCCGCTGGATTATCCAAGCCGAAAATATCTTCTCAGAAACGAGCCGCCACGGAGGCTCGCTCCCTGCCGATCGCGATCATGCGTTCAGTCGGCGAAACCCGCCGTCAAGGCAAACTCGCGGCCCATCTCCATCAGCTCCTCGAACACGCTGCCGGCATAGGAGCGCGGCACGATGATCTCGAAACGATCCGGACCGGTTCGCGCGAGATTGGCGCCGACATGGCAGCACAGCATATTGGCCGACTGCCCTTCGGCGAAGGCCTGCGGATAGAGGTCGACCGCCACGCATTTCGCCAGGATCCGGCGAATGCTCGGGCCGGACAGGCGCAATATTACGCGGCCGTCGCTCTGCTCGAAAAAGGAGATACGGGCCGGGTCGAGCAGGGCAAGATCGCGAGCCAGGCTCTCGGCTCCGAGCGTTTCGGATACCGCCAGCCATTCCCCCGGCCCGGCCTGGCGCACGGAAATATCGGGCATGGCCTTGAGCGCCGCCAAGGCCCAATCCTCCCATCCTCCGTGGCCAAGCACGGAAAAGATGACCGGGCGGCGGACGACGGCGAGATGATTCGGGTTGGGTGCGGCCTCAAAGCCGGAAATATGATCTTCCAGCACATGCCTGTTCTGATACGCGACGCTCATCGGTGCCTCACCCCTGCAGCTTCTTGTTGTCGGGATCGACGAAGACCGGATGACAGACTTCGGCCGGAACCTCCTCGCCGCGCAATCCGTCCCAGACGATCACATGTTCGCCAAGCCGCTCCCGGCCGGATTTGAGGAAAGCAAGCCCTATGGAATGGCCGAGCACCGGCGAGAAGCAGGCGGAGGACACATGCCCCTGGTCATTCGCCGTCGACGGTTTGGCGCCCTCTTTCAGGAGATGCGCGCCCGCCCGGATGTCCTTGACGGGATCGATCGGCTTCAGGCCGACGAGCTGTCCGCGATCCGCGGCGGTGAGACCGAAACGGGTCGAAAGCCGCTTGCCGACGAAATCCGGCTTCTGCGTCGCCATCATTCGGCCGAGGCCGACGTCGTCGGGCGTCGTGCGGCCGTCGAGCTCATTGTGGGTGACATGCCCCTTCTCGATGCGCAGCACGTTCAGCGCCTCGACACCGTAGGCGCAAATGCCTTGCGCCTTGCCCGCCTCCATGATCGCATCCGCCACCGCCTCGCCATAGCCGGCGGGAACGGCAAGTTCATAGGCAAGCTCCCCGGAAAAAGAGATACGGAACAACCGCGCTTTCAACCCGCCCTTCAGCATGACCTCCGAGGCAGAGAGGAAGGGGAAGAACGCGTCGGATAGATCGTCCTCGACGATCTGCTCCAGAACCAGCCGCGCCTTCGGCCCGGCAATCGCCATCTGCGCCCATTGATCCGACGAAGAGACGAAACGCACGTCGAGCTGCGGCCACAGGGTCTGGGCGCAGAACTCCATATGCGCCATAGCCTCGCCCGCCATCGCCGTGGTCGTCGTCAGGAAGAAATGGTCCGGCGTGAGGCGGCTCACCGTGCCGTCGTCGAAAACCATCCCGTCCTCGCGCAGCATCAGCCCGTAGCGTGCCTTGCCGATCGGCAGCTTCAGGAAGGCGTTGGAATAGAGCCTGTTGAGGAATTCCGCCGCATCCCTGCCGAAGACCTCGATCTTGCCGAGCGTGGAGACATCGCAAAGGCCGACATTGGACCGGACATTGAGCACCTCGCGATCGACGCTGTCGCGCCAGCTCCTTTCGCCTGGGCGCGCAAACCAGGCCGAGCGATACCAAAGGCCGGATTCGACGAAGACAGCGCCATTCCTCTTCGCCCAGCCGTGCAGCGGCGATTCCCGGACCGGCTTGGCATGCTTGTCGCGCGACGTGCCCGCCATGGCGCCGAACGAGACAGGCGTGTAGAAGGGCCGGAAGGTCGTGGTGCCGACGGCGGCCGGGCTGACGCCGCGCATGCCGGCGATGATCCCTGCGGCATTCACATTGCCGAGCTTGCCCTGGTCTGTCGCCATGCCGCTGGTCGTATAGCGCTTGGCATGCTCGGCATGACCGAAGCCTTCGCGCAGCGCTAGACCCAGATCCTTGGTATGGACGTCGTTCTGGAAATCGACGAAGGCCTTGTCCCTGGCGCCGGGCAGATGCCAGATCGCCGCGAAGGACGGATCGTAGTCGCCCTCGACCTCGGGCATCTCGGCCGCATGCACCTTGTGGCCAAGGCTTTCGATCACCAGCCGTGCCTTGGCCGCGCCATCGGCAAGGCAGCCCGAGACGCTTTCGACGCCCGCGGCCGCGCCGGCGATCTCCAGCGCCCCGCCGACCGTCGGCGCCAGGAAGGCCTGCTTCTCGTCCGACCAGACCGGCTTTGCGCCGCGCTGGCAGGCGAGATGGATGATCGGCGACCAGCCGCCCGACATCGCCAGCGCATCACAGGCCACGAACTCGTCCAGCCCGCCGCGATCGGCGATGACGCCGCTGATGCGATGCCGGCCCTTCGTGGCTTGCACGGTGCCGCCATGGATAACCCGCACGCCCTCGGGAGCCACATCGCCGGACGCACCGCGCGTATCGATGATGGCCGCTATCTCGACGCCTTCCGCCGCCAGATCCAGCGCCGTGCGGTAGCCGGAACCCCCATTGGTGAACACCGCCACCTTCTGTCCGGCAACAACACCGTAACGATTGAGATAGCTGCGCATCGCGCCCGCCATCATCACGCCCGGCCTGTCATTGCCGCCGAAGACCAGCGGCCGCTCCTCGGCGCCGGTCGCCAGGATGGCGCGCTTGGCGGCGATGCGCCACAGGCGCTCGACCGGCAGATCGGACGGGGGCATAGCCACATGCTTCTGCACCTTTTCCACCGCGCCGAAGACATTGTCGTCATACCAGCCGAAGATGGTGGTGCGCGGCATCAGCGTGACATGCGCAAACCCCTGAAGCTCCTCCAGCGCCGCCTGCACGAAGGCGTCCGCCGCGACATCGCCGATGGACAGTCTCTCCGACAGCAGCGAGCCGCCAAGACGAAACCCTTCGTCGGCGAGAATGACGCGCAGCCCGGCGCGCGCGGCCGTCAGCGCCGCCATCAATCCGGCCGGGCCGGAACCGATCACCAGCAGGTCGCAATGCGCCCAGGCTTTTTCATAGCGGTCCGGGTCGGGCTGCATCGCCGCCTTGCCGAGACCAGCGGCACGGCGGATCAGCGGCTCGTAGACCTTCTCCCAGAAGGCGGCCGGCCACATGAAGGTCTTGTAGTAGAAGCCGGCAGCGAGGAAGGGCGAAAGCAACCCGTTGATCGAGGCAAAATCATATTTCAGCGACGGCCAGCGGTTCTGACTGACCGCGCTCAGGCCTTGATAGAGCTCGGCGACGGTCGCCCGCGTGTTCGGCTCGGCACGCCCATCCTTGCCGACGGTCACCAGGGCATTGGGTTCGGCCGAACCGGCGGTGAGGATGCCGCGCGGCCGGTGATATTTGAAACTGCGACCCACCAGGAGCTGGTCATTGGCGAGAAGAGCGGAGGCGAGCGTATCGCCCTCCAGCCCCTTGATCTCCTTGCCGTCGAAGGTGAACGAAAGCGGCCGGCTGCGGTTGACCAGACCGCCGGCGGAAAGACGATAGGCCGTCATTGCGCCGCCTCCCGCGCCTTGTCGGCGGCATCGGTGACGGAAAAGACCTCGTGGGTGACATTGCTGCGCTCGACGACGAGCCATCGGCGGCAGCCGGCCGCATGATGCCAATATTCGGAAATGCGCCCGCGTTCATTGTCGCGAATGAAGACATAGCGATGCCAGTCCTCGTCCGGCGCCGACGGTGCCGGGCGAGTGACGGCGGCGCCGCGGATGGTGAATTCTTCCTTCGGGCGCGTGCCGCAATGCGGGCAGGTGATCAAGCTTGCCATCGGTATCGTGCCCTCAATGCAGGTTCGGCTGCGGCCCCTTGCCGCTTTCATCGATCGCAAAACCGCGCTCGAAGCGGTCGAGGCGCATGAGGCGGCTGACCTCGTGGCTCTCGCCCTTGGCGATCAGATGCGCGAAGCAGAAACCGGAGGCCGGTGTCGCCTTGAAGCCACCATAGTTCCAGCCGCAGTTCAGATAGAGATTGTCGATCGGCGTGCGGTCGATGATCGGCGAGCCGTCCATGCTCATATCCATGACCCCGCCCCAGGTGCGCAACACGCGAAGGCGCGACAGGCCGGGGATCAGCGACACCCCCTCCTCCATCGTATGCTCGACGGTCGCGAGATTGCCGCGCTGCGCATAAGAACTGTAGTAGTCGATATCGGCGCCGAAGACCAAGCCGCCCTTGTCGGATTGCGAAATGTAGAAATGCCCGGCCCCATAGGTGATGACATGGTCGATCACCGGCTTCAGACCTTCGGAAACGAAAGCCTGTAGCACATGGGTTTCGATCGGCAGCTCCAGATCCGCCATTCGGCCGAGAATGGAGGTATGGCCGGCCGCCGCCAGCGCCAGCTTGTTGCAGCCGATGAAGCCGCGCGTCGTTTCGACGCCCGTCACGCTGCCGCCCTCGTCACGACGAATACCGACCACCTCGCATTGCTGGATGAGATCGACGCCGCGGCTGTCGGCGCCGCGCGCATAGCCCCAGGCGACGGCATCGTGGCGCGCCGTGCCGCCACGCCGCTGCAGCAACCCGCCAAGGATCGGGAAGCGGCCATGCTCGAAATTGAGATAGGGCATCATCCGCCGGACCTGCTCGCGATCGAGAAGCTCCGCGTCGACCCCGTGCATGCGCATGGCGTTGCCACGGCGGGCATAGGCGTCGCGCTGGCCGTCGGAATGGAAAAGGTTCAGAACCCCGCGCTGGGAGACCATGGCATTATAGTTGAAATCCTGCTCCAGCCCTTCCCAGAGCTGCATGGAAAACTCGTAGAAGGGCTCGTTGCCCGGCAGCAGATAGTTGGAGCGGATGATCGTGGTGTTGCGGCCGGCATTGCCGGAACCGAGATAGCTCTTTTCCAGGACGGCGACATTGGTGATGCCGAACTCCTTGGCGAGATAATAGGCCGTCGCCAGTCCATGGCCGCCACCGCCGACAATGATGACGTCGTAATGCGGCTTCGGCTCAGGGGTCCGCCATACAGGTTGCCAATGACGGTTTCCTGAAAGCGCCTGCTTCAGAACCTGATAAGCCGAATAACGCATCTATTGATCCCGATCTCTACCCGGCCGCACATTCGCACATGCAATAAAAACGACAAGTCCCGAAAGGATGGAAAATCCGCCGCAAGGGACCAACGTCTTCCCGAACGCCCGTGACGGCGGGCTCGGCTGTATCCAAAAGAACACGCATCCGCCCGGACATGGCCGCGGCCGGCATCCGAACGCAACAGGCCGTTGCGAAGTCACGATACAATAGCTAGGCGATGAAAACGTGATCGGCATGGCGTCTACACTTCATGGTGAAGGCGTCCTAGATATTGTATTCCTAGAATTGAAACGCAGACGAGCTGCGGAAAGACGAAGAGGCAGATGCTCGCGACATTCGAAAAAGCGGCCCTCGAGGCAGGTAAGGCCATATTGGAGGTCTACCGTGCGGGCTGCGCTGTCGCCTTGAAGCAGGACAAAAGCCCTGTCACCGTCGCCGATGAACGCGCCGAACATATCATCCTCGAGCATCTGGCCCACGACTTTCCAGATATTCCCGCCGTCGCCGAGGAATCCGTGGCGGCTGGCCGGATCCCGGACATTCGCGGCCGCGCCTTCTTCCTCGTCGATCCCCTTGACGGCACGCGGGAATTCATCGACCACCGCGACGAATTCACCGTCAACATCGCCTACATCAAGAACGGCACCCCGGTCGCCGGCATCGTTTTCGCTCCCGCGCTCGGCATCGCCTTCACCGGCGAGGCCGGCAAGGCATGGAAGCTCACCATCTCCGAGACCTTCGCCGTCACCAAGCGCACGGCCATTGCCGTACGGGCGCGGCCGGACAGGCTGCTGGCGCTCGCCAGCCGCTGCAACAGCAGCCCGCGCACGGACAGCTTCCTGGCGGAAAACGCCGTTTCCGCCTGCACCTCGATCGGCTCTTCCCTGAAATTCTGCCTGCTCGCCGAAGGCAAGGCCGACGTCTATCCGCGCTTTACCCGCACGATGGAGTGGGACACGGCGGCCGGCGATGCCGTCCTGCGCGCCGCCGGCGGCTCGACCGTCACCCTCGACGGCCGCCCCCTCGCCTATGGCAAGACCGACCAGAGCGACGATTGCGATTTCGCCAACCCCAATTTCATCTGCTGGGGCGGCAAGGAAAATCTGGTCGACGCCTGAAACAGCTCCAGGAAAAATGCGAAGCGGTTTTCCGCCCGGAATCGCGCAAAAACAAAAGGTTAGAGCGTTTCAGCGCCTCCACGAAGCACAGGAACGCTCTGGTTTTCGATCCGTAATCGTAAGTTTTTACTGACGAAAAATAGTGGGGCGCCTGCTTTCCCCCGTAAAATACAGGGGGATTGCTTGAGCTTTGGCGGCATTAAGTCGTGTGTAAATCAGCCCTTAGCGGCTTTTCTTAAAATTCTTAGCAAAGTGTTACTATGCGCTTAGGCAATTTTTAAATGTGGCAGGCTAGAGTGCCTCCCGTGGTCTTGAGTATGTGTAGAGAGTCCAATGACCGAAATGATACGTCCCCGAGTGAAGTATGTCATCGGCCCCGATGGCAGCCCGCTGACGATAGCAGACCTTCCGCCGCCGAACACGCGCCGCTGGGTCATCCGTCGTAAGGCCGAGGTTGTCGCCGCTGTCCGTGGCGGCCTGCTGAGCTTGGAAGAAGCCTGCGAACGTTATACGCTCACTGTCGAAGAATTCCTCTCCTGGCAGTCGTCCATCAACACCCATGGCCTCGCCGGCCTGCGGACGACCCGCATACAGCAGTACCGTCACTGACGGCTGCAACAGACGCAATAACCATTTGATCTTCTTTTCGGGCCGTTCTCCTTCTCGCTAGGACAGGGAAATGGCCCGAAATCATGGTAAGACCGGTGTGGAAAATACCATGGCGGCTCCGCCGATCGAGGCAATGCCTGTCGATCAGGACGGCAGCGCTCCTTGCTCCGGGCTTCAAACCGTCCAGATGGACTTTTTAAATCTTCATCCGGCATCGAGCACCTATATCCGAAAACAAGACAATGCGTTGCCGATTCCGACGGTTGGCAGTCCGCCGGGCGCATGCCAATCTCCCCGCACGCAATGATTGGGGAAAATGACCATGGAAATCCGCAACGAAGACAAGGTATCGGGCGGCCGCTACGTCGCCACGCTCGAGGGCCATGAGGCCGAGATGACCTTTTCGCGCACCTCCGCCAAACTCATCATCATCGACCATACCGGCGTTCCGGATGCGCTTCGCGGCAAGGGCGTCGGCCAGGCACTCGCCCTCCATGCCGTCGAAGAAGCCCGGCGCGGCGGCTGGAAAATCATCCCGCTCTGCCCCTTCTTCAAGGCGCAGGCGCTGCGTCATCCGGACTGGAACGATGTCGTGAATTCATAAAGGCGGATCGCGAAACGGCCGGCGCGGCACAAACACAAAAAACCGTGCATGGCCGGCCCGATTTTGGCCAGTCATGCACGGCTTTCGTACCCTTCCGCCGCTTCCCCGCCTCCGGATCGTTCCTGGTTCGGAACGCAGTCTGAAAAGCAACGGGCGGAACGGTTAAGTCAGGCGCGTGCCCTTACAGGACCAGCGCCATCACGCTCTTCCAAGGCTGCCGCCTTGGCATATTCGGCCTGCATTTCCTCAAGCGACGTTTCCAACGTCTCTTCCTGCACCTGCAATTCCCGGATCGACACCTGCAGGTTGTCCGCACGCTGACGCGCGGCCTTCGCAAAGGTCGGGTAGGCGAAATGGTTAGGGTCGGAAATGCCGGACTTTTTCTCTTCCAGCACGATCTGGCTTTCCAGATCCTTTGTCATGCGGTCGAATTCCGCCATCATCATCTGCAACTGCTGCAATTGACGGCGTTTTTCGTTCACCTGAAACTCCTTCAGGCGCGTTAGGCTCTCACGTGACTTCATACGCATTACTCCCGTGATGCGAGACCCCGGCTCTCGATATTATGCCCCTCCGCACCGCTTTGAGACGGTTTGGTTAAAAAAATTTCCAGCGATCTTAACAAAAACCTACCGCTGGTAACCTTTCGTTTACGGGCATCGTTAATGATAGGGGCAATGATTTAAGGGTCAGTAAATGCCGGCAGTGGAATTCGATATGTCGGCATTGATGAGTCAGATGAATCACTTGGAGCAGTTTCTTAATGCAATACTTTAGAGGTCGCTTTTCCTGATTGTTGTTGGAAAACAGTGCAATGGAAAAATTATTTAATAAATTCGATACGACTTGCCAGAGTGAATCAGAATTTGTTAACCATTCCATGGCAGCTTCCAAATCAGGCAGTGATTTGTTCGGTATCGCGTAGGGGGCTGACGACCTTTCGGCGGCGGTAAAGGGGATAATTATGCGGGTTCTACTCATTGAAGACGACAGCGCGACAGCGCAGAGCATCGAGCTGATGCTCAAATCCGAAAGTTTCAACGTCTACACCACCGATCTCGGTGAAGAAGGCGTCGATCTCGGAAAGCTCTACGACTACGACATCATTCTGCTCGATCTTAACCTTCCCGACATGTCCGGCTACGAAGTGCTTCGCACGCTGCGCCTGTCGAAGGTCAAGACGCCGATCCTCATCCTCTCCGGCATGGCCGGCATTGAAGACAAGGTTCGCGGCCTCGGCTTCGGCGCTGACGACTATATGACCAAACCCTTTCATAAGGATGAATTGGTAGCCCGCATTCACGCCATCGTCCGCCGTTCCAAGGGTCATGCCCAGTCGGTGATCATGACCGGCGAGCTGATCGTCAATCTCGACGCCAAGACCGTCGAAGTCGGTGGCCAGCGCGTGCACCTGACCGGCAAGGAATACCAGATGCTGGAGCTGCTTTCGCTCCGCAAGGGCACCACGCTCACCAAGGAAATGTTCCTGAACCACCTTTATGGCGGCATGGACGAACCGGAACTGAAGATTATCGACGTCTTCATCTGCAAGCTGCGCAAGAAGCTCGCCAATGCCGCCGGCGGCGCCAACTATATCGAAACCGTCTGGGGCCGCGGCTATGTGCTGCGCGAGCCCGACAGCAGCGATTTCGCCGAAAGCGCCTGAGCCGCCTACCCCGCACCGCCGCACCAATCGAAATCCCGCCTTCTCAGGCGGGATTTTTCGTTTGCAGGGCCGATGAACGACAAAAGCCGCCCGAAAAGGGCGACTGCCGATCAGGTCTTTATATATAGACCGGCGCGATCAGGCGGCGATGGCGCGGTTGCCGAAAACGGCGGTCAGGATCTTGCGGTCGAAAGGCTTCAGCAGGAAATCGGTGGCGCCGGCCCGCTTTCCGGCCATCAGCTTGCGCAGATCCGCCTCGATGACGCAGTAGTAGATCTTCACGTCCTTGCCGTTCGGCATGGCGCGGATGCTGGAGATCAGATCGAGAGCGCCTTCCATGCCGGCATCGACGATCAGATAATCGGGAAGTTCGGCCTGGCAGCGTGCCAGGGCCTCGCGGGCATCGCCTGCTTCGCTCACGAGAAAATCCAGCTCGGACAGAATGCGCTTGCCGACCTTGCGTACGACATCCGACGTATCCGTAATCATGAACCGCTGCATTATCCGCTCCTTCGCGCCCGGTCGCCATCGATCGGACACCCACTTCAAATTGGGACGATAGGCGCGCGAGGCTAAGGATTCGTTACCGTTCTGTCTTCAATTGCGCGGGACAACCGAAAGATTTCTATTTTTCGATGACACACGCAAAGATAACCCCGCCGCCGGAAATCCGGCCGCGGGGTTCGCAGCATCGATCGGGCGGACCGCTTACTCGCCGCGCATGGCGGCGACGAAGGTCAGTTCTTCCGGGGTGGCGTTGTAGGAAAGTTCCATGCCGCTCTCGTCGGCCAACAGCACGGTGTAATAGGGCTGGATCGAATGGGCATCGACCGCCTCCTCCAGCGTGCCGGAGCAGATTTCCGCAAATTTCGGCGGCACACGCATCAGCCGGCCCTTGGCCGTGATGGTGAACTTTGCCTCGAGATCGGGATTTTCCAGCGTCACCTCGATATTGCCGCCGCGCGGGATCGAGCCATAGGCGACGAGGAAGAGATTGAGCAGCAGCTTCACGCGGTTCTTGGCGATGATGGCGCGTGGGCCGATCCAGCTCACCGCGGTCTTCTTCTCAGCCTCGGCGAAATCCTTGGCGGCACGCTCGGCTTCGCCCGTGTCGATCGAGGCGCCGACCGAACCCGAGGCGCCGAAGGCGAGACGGGCAAACTTGAGGCGGACGGAAGCATTGAGCGCGCTCGTGCGGATCAGATCCATCGCATCCGCATCGGCGCCGCCCTCGTCGAGCAGTTCCAGACCATTGTTGATGGCACCGACCGGCGAGATCACATCATGGCAAACGCGGCTGCACAGCAGCGCGGCCAGATCCGGTCCGGTCAAGGTGAGGTTCGGATTCTTCGACATTCATTGTCTCCTGAATGCTGACAAAGGCGGAACGCCGTATAATGTCTTACGTGCCACGGCAAGATTGCCCGAGGATTGCCGCAGGCGGCGTACCACACGCCATAAAGACACCATATTTGGTAAACCGATTGTTAAGATGATCGACGCAAAATGCGTTCATCACCACCAGACTTTTTCGCGCGCGAATCGCCATGCGGAAATCGGGCGGACACAGTCTGGATGGGAGCAGGGCCTTCGCGCATTCATTGGAATGCGTCCTGTCCATGCTCCCGATTCGCACCGACCATGATGAACGGATGACTGACATGCGCTATGAACTCCTGAAGAGAATGCCCTGCCCCGGCACGAGAACGGTCGGCCTCGGTCTGCTCTTGGCCATCGTTGCGTTCGTAAGTTACGCGCTGCCGGTTCGTCAGGCCGCCGCCGCGCCCACCAACAACAATTATTCGATGCAGGAAATCGTCGATGCCGGCCATTCCTTCTTCGGCTCCACCAGCGGCGGCCTCGCCAAGGTGGTCGAGCGCGCCTTTCAGCAATATGGCCTGCCGAACGGATATATCCTCGGCCAGGAAGGCTCCGGCGCCTTCATCGCCGGCCTGACCTATGGCGAGGGCCAGCTCAACACCAAGAATGCCGGCGAACACCCGCTCTATTGGCAGGGACCGTCCCTCGGCTTCGATTATGGCGGCCAGGGCGCCCGCGTGATGATGCTGGTGTATGACCTGCCGAGCATCAACAGCGTCTATACCCGTTTCGGCGGCGTCAGTGGCCAGGCCTTCGTCGTCGCCGGCTTCGGCATGACCGTGCTGAAAAACAACAATATCGTGCTCGTGCCGATCCGCACCGGCCTCGGCGCCCGCCTCGGCGTCAATCTCGGCTACCTCAAGGTAACGCCGAGCGCGACATGGAACCCCTTCTGAGCTGTCGAACGACATCCCTCCCAAGCGTTCGACCACCTGGCCCGCGCCTCTCGCGGGCCTTTTCTTGCCATGGGACGGCCGCGCGCCAGTAAACCATATCCGATTTAAACCCTTGCCCGTCGGCCTGCCCGCATGCTTAATCAGTTCATCGATATCGAATTTAACTCCTGGATGCAGGCTGCGTCGTGATTCAATTTGCTCTGCTGTTTGGATTGGGCTTTCTGACCGCCGCCTTCCTGGGCTTCCTCATCGCACCGGCCGTTCATCGCCGCATCGTCTGGTTCACCGAAAAGCGGCTGAAGGCGACAATGCCACTGAGCCCGCAGGAAGTGCGGGCGCAGAAGGACATGGCCCGCGCCCTTTTCGCGGCTGAAAACGCCAGGACCGAGCAGGCGCTGACACAGGAGCGCGACAAGGGCGTCGCATTGCTGATTCAGAACGGCAAGTTTCAGCAGGAAGCAAGCCGCTTCGCCGCGGAAAATGGCGCCTTGCAGACGCAGATCGACGATCTGGAGACCGAGGCCGGCGAATTGCGCTCCCGTCTGCGCCGTGAGGAAAGCTATATCAGCCAGCTCAAATCCGGCATGCACGCGGCCGAACAGGCAAGCGCCGAAAAGGATGCCGACATCGACGGCCTGCGCAAGCGCATGACCAAGATGGCGGCCGACACCGACAACCTGAAGATCGACCTGGCGGCTCGCGAGACGGAAATCGAGAGCTTGAAATTGCGCATCAACACACTGCGTGACGAACGTGATACGCTGCGCAAGGACCTGAACCAGGCAAGCCAGCGCGCCAAGGATGCCGAATTGCGGCTTGGCCAGGAAAGCGACAAGGCGCAAAAGCTCGAGGAACGGCTGGACCGCGAGATTGCCGGCAATGCCGACCGCGAAACCGCGATCGAGCGCCACGCACAGGATGTCGCGCGACTGAAGGAAAAGCTGGAGGCCCTCAATGGCGGCGGGGCGAAACCGGCCGGCAAGCGCGCGAATGGAACAAAACCGCCAGCCGGACCGAAGATCGTGAAGACAGCGGCGGAAAAGAACGACGACCCGTCGCAACCGGAGTACAGCGTGGAAGACGACATCGCTCACCTGACGGAAGATGTGCGCAATCGCGCCGCCGCCCTTTCGGACCGCCTGTCCAAGGCGCGAGCACCTTCGCACGACCAAGCCATACGCGAAGAGATCGCCACGATTGCCGCCAACATGGTGGCACTGACCGCCCGCAAGGAAGGTGACGCGTCACCGATCTTCGATCTCCTGCCGAAGGACGCCGAAATAACCGGCCAGGACGGACGTATCAGCCTCGCCCATCGCGCCGCAGAGCTGCTGCGGAAGCAGCCGTAAGGTTCGGCGACAAGCTCCTAGAGAGACAGGATTTCAGACCCGACCGAGCAGGGACGCCATCTCGAAAAGGGCAATGCCGCTCGCCGTTGCGACATTCAGGCTATCCAGGCCGGGCGCCTGCGGTATCCGCACGCTGCCGAAGCGCGAAAGGATCGCCTGCGGCAGCCCCTCTCCTTCTGTGCCGACGACGAGCGCCATGCGCTCGGCAGGCGGCACCGAGCGAATGTCGGTCTCCCCGCGCGGCGACAAGCTCCAGATGGCAAAGCCGCGTGACGCGAGCGCCGCCAATAGATCGACATCGCTCAGTTGCCGGCGATAGGGCACGGTGAGCACCGAGCCCACGGAAACACGCAGCGCCTTGCGATAGAGCGGATCGCAGCAGGTGTCGTCCAGCAGCAGCGCATCGGCGCCGAAGGCCGCGGCATTGCGGAACATCGAGCCGACATTGTCATGGTTGGAGATGCCGCATCCGACGAGAACCAGCGCACGCTCGGGCAAGCGATCGAGAAACGCGTCCATATCGTCGCTCGCGGCCCTGCGCCGGCCGAGCGCCAACACGCCGCGATGCAGGTGGAACCCCACGATGCCGTCCAGTATCGGGCCATCGGCGACATAAACAGGCACATCCGTCGGGAAAGCCGCGAGAACCGCCTCCAGGCCGTCAACGCGATTGCGCAGCAGCAGCACTTTTTCGGCGACGAAATCCCCCTCCGTCGCATGCGCCTCGGCAAGCAGCCGCAGCACCACCGTTCCCTCGGCGATGAAGCGGCTCTCGCGGCCGGTCAGATCACGCTCGCGAATATCGCGGAATTCGGCGATGCGCGGATCGTCGGGATGCGTAATCTCGATCAGCCGGTCGCCGCTCATGGCAAAGCCGTCAATTGGAGAGCGATATGGTCGCGACGATACGGCCGACGGCGTAATCGAAGACGACAGCCTGGCGCTGGCCGCTGGCCAGAGTGCCATAGAACAGCACCTGACTGCCGGACAGCGCCGTGGACTGTACGGTGAAGCCCTGCGGCAAGGCGGCGCTGACGGCAACCGGGGCATCCGAGGGAACATTCGACGTCGCCGAAGCCACAGGCTTGGCCGGGATGCGCATCGTCTTGTAGACAACGGCGCCGAACACCGCCATAAGGCTCACCACCATGATGGCCACCGAGACGATCTGCAGGCGGACCATCTTGCGTCGGACATTCTCCAGGGCCGGATCGAGGGGCTTTTCCTCTTGATCGTCTGGCTCGAGATTCGTCATCGATGCGTCCTTATTTCCTGAAGAGCGCCCGTGGCGCCGGAGAATGCGTTTGAGCGACCCCTTTAAAGAAGCCGCGGGCAATAGAAAAGTCCTAACCGCCGATGAATCCGCCGAAGGCCGCCTCGATGCCTGGTTGACGGCGCAAATCGGTGAGGATTTCTCCCGTAGCCGCATCCAGGCGCTGATCAAGGCCAATGCGGTCCTGCTCAAGGGCACGCCCGTCACCGACGCCAAGCGCAAGGTGCGCCCCGGCGACATCTACGAGATCAGCCTGCCCGAGCCCGAAGACCCGACGCCCCAGGGCGAGGACATTCCGCTCGACGTCCTCTATGAGGATGACGATGTCATCGTCATCTCCAAGCCGGCTGGTCTCGTCGTTCATCCCGCCGCCGGCAACTGGACCGGCACGCTGGTCAACGCGCTGATCCATCATTGCGGCGACAGCCTTTCCGGCATCGGCGGCGTGCGCCGGCCGGGCATCGTTCACCGTCTGGACAAGGACACGACCGGCGTCATGGTCGTCGCCAAGAACGACCTCGCCCACCGGCATCTGTCGCTGCAATTTGCCGACCACGGCCGCACGACTTCGCTGGAGCGCGCCTATCAGGCGATCGTCTGGGGCCGCCCCCGCCAACTCATCGGTACGATCGATGCTCCGCTCGGACGCTCCACCGCCGACCGGACGCGGCGTGCGGTCAAACGCCCGGGCAATCCGGATGCGGACGAGGCGATTACGCATTACGAAGTGCTGGAGCGCTTTCACGAGTCCCCCGACGCCACGGCACTCGCCTCGCTGATCGACTGCCGGCTGGAGACGGGCCGCACCCACCAGATCCGCGTCCATATGGCGCATATCGGTCACCCCTTGCTCGGCGATGTCGTCTATGGCGGCGGCTTCAAGACCAAGGCCAACCTGCTGCCGGATGCGGCGAAGGAGGCCGTCAACCGCTTCCCGCGCCAGGCGCTGCACGCCTATCTCCTGCAATTCGAACATCCGCGCACCGGCGAGGTGATGCATTTCGAAGCGCCGCTGCCTGACGACATGGAAGAGCTGGTCTCAGCACTCAGGGAATAGATAGCGGCAGCGAACAGGCAGCTGGACGCTTGCCTTTCCTGGGCCTATAATAATGGTGGAACCGAACTCCGGCGCACCCTTCGGTTGATCGAAAACGCAATCGCATTTTCGAAGGGCTGGGATGGCTGCATCTGGCAGCGCCGGAACATTCGGGATAACGACCCCAAGGGCAAGAGCACGGCGGACCTGGCTGTCACGCCGAGGTAACACCTGCGTGACCGCATTCTTGAATCACTGTTTCGCCGTACTTATCTACATATTGGTTTAGTGCGGGGTCTTCAGACCTGCACGGCTTGGTCTGCTTCGCAAAAGGCGCGCAATACGCTTCCAGAAGAGGCCAGATCTCGAATAGGAGGGTGCAATTCATGGCCCGGAATACCTTACCGACCATCGCTGCCGGCGAAGCCGGCCTCAACCGTTATCTCGACGAAATCCGCAAGTTCCCCATGCTGGAGCCGCAGGAAGAGTACATGCTCGCCAAGCGCTATGCGGAACATGCCGACCGTCAGGCCGCGCATAAGCTCGTCACCAGCCATCTGCGCCTCGTGGCGAAGATTGCCATGGGCTATCGCGGTTACGGCCTGCCGATCGGCGAAGTGGTGTCGGAAGGCAATGTCGGCCTCATGCAGGCCGTCAAGAAGTTCGACCCGGAACGCGGCTTCCGCCTGGCGACCTATGCCATGTGGTGGATCAAGGCCTCGATCCAGGAATATATCCTGCGCTCGTGGTCGCTGGTGAAGATGGGCACGACCGCCAACCAGAAGCGGCTGTTCTTCAACCTGCGCCGCCTGAAGGGCCGTATTCAGGCCATCGACGACGGTGACCTGAAGCCGGAGCATGTCTCCGAGATCGCCACCAAGCTGAACGTCTCCGAGGAAGAGGTCATTTCGATGAACCGCCGCCTCTCGGGCGACGCTTCGCTGAATGCGCCGATCAAGGCTTCGGAAGGCGATTCCGGCCAGTGGCAGGACTGGCTGGTGGATGACCACGACAGCCAGGAAGACGTCTTGATCGAACAGGACGAACTCGACACGCGCCGCCACATGCTGGCGCGCGCCATGGGTGTCCTGAACGACCGCGAACGCCGCATCTTCGAGGCTCGCCGCTTGGCCGAAGAACCGGTGACGCTGGAGGATCTCTCGTCCGAATTCGACATCAGCCGCGAGCGCGTCCGCCAGATCGAAGTCCGTGCTTTCGAAAAGGTCCAGGAGGCCGTGCAGAAGGATGCGCTGGAGCGCGCCAAGGCTTTGCGCGTGGTCGACGCGACCGCCTGAAGTCCCTCTCGCACGATCAACAAAAAGGCGGACCGCAAGGCCCGCCTTTTTTAATGTCTGCTTGTGCGATGCGGGTTACTGACCGCTCGAGGCCATGCCGCCCAGCGCCTGCCATTCGGCGATCGCCTTGTTGAAGGCGTCGGTGCCGGTTGGGCCCTTTTCCATGGTCAGCAGGGCGCGGCGGCCATTGCGGTAGACCACCGGAATGTCGATCCAGTTACGGCTCTTCAGGAGATCGAGATTGGTCTTGCGGGCATCCGGGAAGTCGTTGAGCGCGACCATGTAGACATCGTCGGTCACCTTCGCCGGCACGGCGATCAGCGCATCGCCGCGGTCCTGCTCGGTCGACTTGAGCGCGATGCGCTGTACGTTGTCGATCGCGCCACCCTCGAAGTTCGGCGGCACCTGGAAGGCGAGTTCCACCAGATGGCTTGCCGGCAGCGAGGAGTCGGAATTGCGCGACACGGTGATCGTGGCCGTCAGCCCACGCTCGGGCACGCTGATAAGGCCCTGGACAGAGGGCTCCGGCCGCCCATCGGCTCCCTTGCCTTCCTGCAGCGACCAGGTCACGGTTCCCTGGAAGGCCGTGGGCGAGGTCTGGCCGAGGCGTTCCTCATAGAGAAATACCTTCTGGCCATCGGCTGCCGGCGCGGTCTGCTGGGTACCGGCCGCTGCCTGCTGATCGGCAGCCGGCGGTGTGGCCGCCGGTGGCGCCGCCGCGGGTGCCTGCGCCTGCGCCTGGCCGGCATCCGCGCCGTTGGCGGCGGGAGCCGCCGGCGCGCTGGCCGCGGGTGCGGCGGAAGCGACATTCTGCTCGGCGACGGACTTGCCCTCGGCCACGCCCGACGGTCCGCCCGCAGCCGGACCTGCATCCTCTTCGCTGCCATTTGCCAGCAGGCGCTGGGTAAACTTGGTATTGACCGTATTCGGATCGTTGTCGAGCGCGGCAACATTGGTGTTGCCAGCCGCCGGCTGCTGTCCGGCGGCATTGTTGCTCTGCGCGGGCGCCGTTGCCGGCGGCGGCGAAGCACTGGGCGCGGAGCCGTTGCTGGCCGTCTCGGACGTCGACGGCGCCCCCGTGGCAGTGGTCTGCGGCGCGGAGCTGATAAGGTCCGTCACCATCTTGTTGAGCGCTTCGCGGTTCAGCCATGCGGCATAGCCGCCGCCGGCAACCGCCGCAAGGCCGATCAGCGTCACGACGATGCCGACGACACTGACGCGCCGGCGCTTTGGCTCCATGCGGAAGCTTTTGCCCTGCAGCCGCGCCGTCATGCCCTGATCGAGATCGGGCGGAACCGAGGAGCCGCGCTCCCCTTCCGCTGCGAGCTTGTCGAAGCCGGCAAGCTCCTTCAGCTCGCGCCAGCCATCGCTGTCGGCCTCATCCTTCGGCGCCGCTTTCGGTGCGGCATGCACATCGGCAAAAAGATCGACATCGTCAAAGGCATTGTCGGGCATCTGCCGCGCCGGCTGCACCGGCTTGGCGGCCTGCGACGGCTGCAGTTCTTCGAAAACATCCGCATCCCAGACAAAGCCCTTGTCCGCCTCGCGTCCCTTCTGGGCAGCCGGCTCTTCGACGGGATGCCCGAAGGGCGCCGGCGTGAAGGCTGCGGCCGGCATGGCCGGCTCGGCGTCGACACGCTTCGACGGCGCGTCGACTTCGGCCCAGATTTCCTCGACCTGGCTGATGACGTCATCCGCCGGGGAATGAGCCACATGAGACCGTTGCGCGACATGTTCGGGCTCAGACGCCGCTACCGGCGACAGCTCTTCCGCAGGATACTGCGGCTCGTCCTGATGACTCTCTTCATGAGCGGGCTCTTCATGAAGAGGCTCCTCGTGCACGGGCTCAACATAAGCCTCGGCGTGATGCGCCGCCACGGGCTCCTGCTCTTGCGGTGCTTCGTGCCATTCCTGCGTGGGCTCGTGATGATCCACCGCCTCGTGATGAACAGGGGCAGCCTCTTCGTAGGCAGGCTCTTCGTGTTTGGAAGCGTAAGCCGCGACTTCCTCTTCCGCATGGGTCTCGGCAGCAACCGGCTCGGGCTCTTCTACCGGATGCTCTTCGACGACATGCGGCTCTTCAGGGGGCGCTGCTTGCGGTTCCTCCTGGACGACAGGCACTTCGGCAACAGGCTCTTCACCCGCCGGCAAGGCTTCGGCATGTTCCGCCTCGACCTCGACGATCGCGGCCTCGAGCTTGTCAAGCTGGCGGCGTAGCATGTCTTCCGGCGGGCGCGGCTTCATGCTCTCGAGCTGCCGCGTAACGGCACCACGAGCTCGCTCGTAAACCTTGACCCGCATCTCGGGAGTGTTTTCGGTGAGGCCGTCCACGGCCCGCCGAATGACTGCTACAAAATCCGCCATCAGTACTTTCTCATGATGCCCGGCATGTGGCCGGACCGGGATTCGTCATTGATCCGCGACATTAGCCCTCAAACGGATCGGTCACAAGTATGGTGTCTTCGCGCTCCGGGCTGGTCGAAAGCATCGCCACCGGCGCGCCGATCAGCTCTTCCACCTGGCGGACATATTTGATCGCCTGCGCCGGCAGATCGGCCCATTTGCGGGCGCCGACGGTCGATTCCTTCCAGCCTTCGAGCGTGATGTAGATCGGCTCGACGCGGGCCTGCGCTGCCTGGCTCGCCGGCAGGTAGTCAATCTCCTTGCCGTCCAGTCTGTAACCGACGCAGATCTTCAATTCGTCGAGGCCGTCCAGAACGTCGAGCTTGGTAAGCGCGATGCCGGTGATGCCGGAGGTCTTCACCGTCTGGCGGACCAGCACGGCATCGAACCAGCCGCAACGGCGCGGACGGCCGGTGTTGACCCCGACTTCGCGGCCGACCGTGGACAGGTGTTTGCCGATCTCGTCATGCAGCTCGCAGGGGAACGGCCCTTCGCCGACGCGCGTCGTATAGGCCTTGGTGATGCCGAGAACATAGCCGAGCGCCGTCGGGCCCATGCCGGAACCGGCGGCTGCCTGTCCCGCGACCGTGTTGGACGAGGTCACGAACGGATAGGTGCCGTGATCGTTATCGAGCAGGGCGCCCTGCGCGCCTTCGAACAGGATGCGCGCGCCTGCCTTGCGCTGCTCGTCGAGCAGCCGCCAGACCTGATCGATATAGGGGAGAATGTGGTCGGCGACGGAGGTCAGTTCCTCATGCAGCGCATTGAAGGAAATCTCGCTGAGACCCATGCCGCGACGCAGCGCATTGTGGTGCGTCAGCAGCCGGTCGATCTTGGCGGGCAGCGTATCCGGCTCGGTCAGATCGACGACGCGGATGGCGCGGCGGCCGACCTTGTCCTCATAGGCAGGGCCGATGCCGCGGCGGGTGGTGCCGATCTTCGTGCCGCTGTTGGAGGCGGCATCCTCGCGAAGCGCGTCGAGGTCGCGGTGCAGCGACAGGATCAGCGGCGCGTTCTCGGCGATACGCAGCACATCGGGTGTGACCGCAATGCCCTGGGCGCGCAGCTTCTCGACTTCGGCGACGAAATGATGTGGATCGACGACGACGCCGTTTCCGATGACGCTGAGCTTGCCGCGCACAAGCCCGGAGGGCAGCAGCGCGAGCTTGTAGCTGACACCATCGACAACCAGCGTATGACCGGCATTGTGGCCACCTTGAAAGCGCACGATCACGTCAGCGCGCTCCGAAAGCCAGTCGACAATCTTGCCCTTGCCTTCGTCACCCCATTGCGAACCGATCACAACTACGTTCGTCATTGCTCCATTCCTGCTTCCTGCGCGCAAAAGCGCGCCTTGCTCAAACCCGCGCATCTATAAAGCTTTGTTTTTCGGAAAGCGACTCCGTTGTCTCAGGAGAATCGGCTTTTTACGTGACGAATCAGCGCCCCCAACAGGATTTTCCCGCCATCGGGCACGGATGGACGGCAATTGGCGGGGTCGCGGCCCGTCCCTTGCCAACGCGGAACATCGCGCTAGCCCAGTTCCAGTGTCGTAATGGCAAAGATCCGGTTGAGCGGCATTTCCGGCGCGTCACCTCGATACATCCGCGCCGTTTCGAACACCGGCGACAGCCCGTAGGCCTCGGCAAGTCCGATCGCCTCGGCATTTTCGGCCGGAACATCCAGATACACCGGCCCGCCGCTCGTCTGCGACAGAAGATTCGCGAGCAGGGCCGAGGCAACCTCGGGACTGTTGGCGAAGAGCGGACCGATCTTGTGGCCCTCGAAACAGCGCCGGATCGTGCCGTAGCCGCGAATTCGCTTGCCGCCGCCCACCATCACGGATTTCCGCAGCCGGGGTGCGCCGCACCAGGCGGAGAGAAAGGAATAACGCAGCCCCGGAAAGATGCCGGCATCGTAGCGCAGGAGCCCTTCGAGCTTGCCCTGGGTGACCGGGGCGACATCCACCCTCCCCGCCACATCGGGCATCTTGGGAATGCCGCCATATCGCAAGGTGCGATAGGCGGACTGGAAGCCGTAGCGGCGATAATTGTCCTGCTGCGCAACGACACCATCAAGACCGACGGTACGATCGCCGGCAAAGCTGATGACCTTGTCCCAGAGCGCCTTGCCATATCCCCTGCCGCGAAATTCCGGATGAACGATATAAAGGCCGAGAAAGGCGAAGCTCTCGCTATAGCGCACCAGCGAGATGCAGCCGACCGGCACCTCGCCGAGGGCAGCCACGAAGAACCCGGAAGGGTCCGCCTCCCAGAAAGCCGGAGCATCGTCGAGACCGGGATTCCATCCCTCCTGTCGGGCCCATTCGAGCGCAAGCTCCAGTTCCCCGGCCCGCATTGTACGCACGGCGAAAGTTGACTTCATGCCATCGTCCTGCATCGTCCGTTCCGCTTCGTCCCCCGCCGGAACGATAGTACCGGCCCATCTTGCTGCAACCCGGCGGCAATCACAAGCGGAACGCGTGGCATGACTGCTGCATAATTCCTTAAATCGGACTCGATTTAAGGATAAAATTATGCAGCGGATTTAAAGTGTTACAGCGTCCTTTGCGCATCACGTGTGACGCGCGGCGCTGTAGCGGCTTCAGCCTTCGGCTGCATTCGGAGCATAGGCGGCCGGGTCGACCGAAGCCGGCCTTCCCTCGAGCGACAGCCTGGCAAGACGCGCCGGCGTCTCGCTGATGACCTTGCCGCGCCGGACCACGAAGAGCCGGCCGGCACGCATGCGGACCGCCTCGATCCTATCCCTCGCCTGCAGCACAACGAGATCGCCGTTGCAGCCGACCTCCAGCCCGTAGCCGTCAAGCCCCATCACCTTGGCCGGGTTGGCCGTGACGGCATCGAAGCAGAAACGCATGGCTTCGCGCGACGTCAGTTGCCCCACATGCAGGCCCATATGGGCGACATCCAGCATGTCGGCGCCGCCGAGCGAATACCAGGGATCCATGCAGCAATCCTGGCCGAAGGCGATGTTGATGCCGAATTCGCGCATTTCCTTGACGCGGGTCAGCCCGCGCCGCTTCGGATAGGTGTCGTGCCGGCCCTGCAGCACGATGTTGATCAACGGATTGGGGATCGCATGCACGCCCGCCTCGGCGATCAGCGGCAGCAGCTTCGACACATAATAGTTGTCCATCGAATGCATCGAGGTCAGATGCGAGCCGGCCACCCTGCCCCGGAGGCCGAGCCGCGTGGTTTCGGCGGCCAATGTCTCGATGTGGCGCGACAGCGGATCGTCGGTCTCGTCGCAATGCATGTCGACCATCAAGCCGCGCTTTTCCGCGATCTCGCAGAGCGCCCGCACCGAACGCGCGCCATCCTCCATCGTCCGCTCGAAATGCGGAATGCCGCCGACGATATCGACGCCGAGATCAAGCGCCCGCTCCAGATTCTCCGCCGCCGTCGGCGACCGGTAATAGCCGTCCTGCGGGAAGGCGACGAGCTGCAGGTCGAGATAGGGCGCCACCTTCTTCTTGACGTCCAGCAGAGCCTCGACGGCAAGCAGCCGGTCGTCGCAGATATCGACATGGGTGCGCACGGCGAGCAGTCCCTGCGACACCGCCAGATCGCAATAGCGCAAGGCCCGCTCGGCCACCGCCTCATGCGTCAAAAGCGGCTTCAGCTCTCCCCAGAGCGCAATGCCTTCCAGCAGCGTTCCTGACGTATTGAGCCGCGGCAGGCCGAGTGACAGGGTCGCGTCCATGTGAAAATGGCAATCGACGAAGGGCGGCGACACGAGATGACCACCGGCATCGATTTCACGCCCGGCCTGTGCCTCTATGCCCGGCTCAACCGCGGCGATCCTGCCACCGGCAATGGCGATATCCTGCTGTTTGCGGCCGTCTGGCAGGGTAGCGTTGCGGACAATGAGATCGAATGTCATCGGGGAACTTTCAGATTTGTGGGCGGGACGCTGCTGCAAATGTCTACCATGCCGCCGAGGGCTGGCAAGCCGCCATGCTCATGCGTGCAAAGGAAACCGATGCCGTCTTTATGACACTTCTGTCGCAACCGACTGAATAAACACTGCAATGTATAGGCGTCACCGGCGATCCTGTGTATAAGCGCAGACGACCGCCCATGAAGGGATCGGACGACGGCGCCGGCCCCCCACGCAAGCAAGAGGATTGAGATATCATGCGCATCACAATGATCGGTTCGGGTTATGTGGGTCTGGTGTCCGGCGTCTGCTTCGCGGATTTCGGCCATGATGTGATCTGCGTCGACAAGGATGTCGGCAAGATCGAGGCGCTGCGCCGTGGGGAAATCCCGATTTTCGAACCCGGCCTGGAACAGCTCGTCGCCGACAACGTCCGCGCCGGCCGCCTGTCCTTCTCGACGGATGTGGACACCAGCGTCGCCTCCAGCGACGTCGTCTTCATCGCCGTCGGCACGCCGTCACGACGCGGCGACGGCCATGCCGATCTCTCCTATGTCTATGCCGCCGCCCGCGAGATCGCCGAGCACGTCAAGGGCTTCACCGTCATCGTCACCAAGTCGACCGTGCCGGTCGGCACCGGCGACGAGGTCGAGCGCATCGTGCGTGAGACCAATCCCGACGCCGACGTCGCCATCGTTTCCAATCCCGAGTTTCTGCGCGAGGGCGCTGCCATCGAGGATTTCAAGCGGCCCGACCGCATCGTCATCGGCCTCAACGACGACCGCGCCCGCGGCGTCATGACCGAAGTCTACCGGCCGCTTTATCTCAACCAGGCGCCGCTGCTCTTCACTGCGCGCCGCACTTCCGAGCTGATCAAATACGCCGCCAATGCCTTCCTTGCCATGAAGATCACCTTCATCAACGAGATGGCCGATCTCTGCGAGAAGGTCGGCGCCAATGTGCAGGAAGTGTCGCGCGGCATCGGCCTCGATGGCCGCATCGGTTCGAAGTTCCTGCATGCCGGCCCCGGCTATGGCGGCTCCTGCTTCCCCAAGGACACGCTGGCGCTCGCCAAGACCGCGCAGGACCATGACAGCCCCGTGCGGCTGATCGAGACGACGATCTCGATCAACGACAATCGCAAGCGCGCCATGGGACGCAAGGTGGTTGCTGCCATGGGCGGCGATGTCCGGGGCAAGAGCATCGCCGTGCTCGGCCTGACCTTCAAGCCGAACACCGACGACATGCGCGACAGCCCGGCGATCTCGATCATCCAGGCTCTGCAGGATGCCGGCGCCTCGGTGACCGGCTACGATCCGGAAGGCATGGACAATGCCCGCCAGGTGATCGACAACATCACCTATGCCGACGACGCCTATGGCGCGGCACGGAGCGCCGACGCGCTGGTGATCGTCACCGAATGGAACCAGTTCCGTGCGCTGGATTTCGCCCGGCTGAAATCCGTGATGACCACACCGGTCCTGGTCGACCTCAGAAACATCTATCGCCATGACGAGGTCGCAAAGCACGGCTTTACCTATACGAGCATCGGCAGACCCTCGAGCGACGCCACACTGTAAGCAAGGGCCGATCCATGCGTTATCTCATCACCGGAACCGCCGGTTTCATCGGCTTCCATCTTGCCAAGCGCCTGCTCGACGACGGGCATTTCGTCGTCGGTTTCGACGGCATGACGCCCTATTACGACGTCAGGCTCAAGGAAAAGCGCGTCGCCATCCTCTCCCGCTCCAATGGCTTCAAGGCCATCACCGGCATGCTGGAGGACAAGGCCGCGCTCGATCATGCTGCCGAACTGGCGGAGCCCGACGTCATCATCCACCTCGCCGCACAGGCCGGCGTGCGCTACAGCCTGGAAAATCCACGTTCCTACGTGGATTCCAATCTCGTCGGCTCGTTCAACGTGCTGGAACTGGCGAGAAACATTCAGCCGAAACACCTGCTGCTCGCCTCCACCTCCTCGGTCTACGGCGCCAACGAGAAGATCCCCTTCGCGGAGAGCGATAAGGCCGACGAGCAGATGACGATCTACGCGGCCACGAAGAAGAGCATGGAACTGATGGCGCATAGCTATGCCCACCTCTTCCATATCCCGACCACCGTCTTCCGCTTCTTCACCGTCTACGGTCCCTGGGGCCGGCCGGATATGGCCCTGTTCAAATTCGTCGACGCCATCAGGAACGATCGTCCGATCGAGATCTACGGCGAAGGCAAGATGAGCCGCGATTTCACCTATATCGACGATCTCGTCGAAGGCATCGTCAAGCTGATCGGCGTCATTCCCTCGGAAGAGAACCGCGTCGTATCGGATACGATCGCCGATACGCTGTCGAAGAATGCCCCCTTCCGCATCGTCAATATCGGCGGCGGCCAGCCGGTCGGTCTGATGGCCTTCGTCGAGACCATCGAGGCGATGCTCGGCAAGAAGGCGATCCGCAAACTGCTGCCGATGCAGCCCGGCGACGTGCACAACACCTATGCCGTGCCCGACCTGCTGGTGGCGCTGACCGGCTTCAAGCCGCAGATCGAGGTCGACGAAGGCGTGCGCCGCTTCGTCGAGTGGTATCAAGAGCACTATTGAGGCCTCCGAGCGGCATCAAAGCGGAACCTGCCACGACTGCTTGATCTTCTGCATCGGAATTTCCGTCTTGATGTTCCGGACGCCCTTGATACGGCCAAGATGCTCCATCTGGAACCGCCGGTATCCCTCCAGATCCGGCGCGACAACCCGCAGCAGAAAGTCGCAGTCGCCGGCCATCAGGTGGCACTCGACCACCTGTGGCAGCATTTCGGCCGCTTCATAAAAGGCCGTTGTCGTCTCCTCGTCCTGGCTGGAAAGCCATATGCGGACGAAAACAGTAAAACCCATGTCGAGCTTTGCCGCGTCAAGGATGGCGACGTAATGCTTGATGATGCCAGCCTCCTCCAGCAACTTGACCCGCCGCAAACACGGCGATGGAGACAGCCCCACCTTTGCCGCCAGCTCGGTATTCTGGATTTTGCCATCCTGCTGCAGGACGCGGAGTATCGCGCGATCGAGAGCATCAAGCTTCATTAGATTTCTCCGCTACGGAATTCATGATCATTGGCACATCATGCCAAATTTTGAGGATTTCTCCGATAAAACGCAACCAAAATCGCGAGAAACCGAGCTATCTTGAGCCTCCAATGTCGCTGACACTGCAGGCGACGGTATTTCAAGACAGAAAGGTTTGCTTGGGTGACGGACTACGTTTCCAACGATACCGGCATCCGGCCCGAACGGGCTTCGGAGGGATGGCGCGGCTTTCAGGATTCGATACCGGTGATGCTGGGCTTCGTGCCCTTCGCGCTGGTGCTTGGGGCGCAGGCGGCGGCCAAAGGGTTCAGTGTCGCGGAAGTGCCCCTGATGACGGGGCTGAACTTCGGCGGAGGATCGGAATTCGCCGCCATCGAACTGTGGACGTCTCCGCCGCACATCCTCCTGATTGTCGCCATCACCTTCCTGGTCAACAGCCGTCACCTCCTGATGGGTGCGGCGCTCTCTCCCTTTATGCGCCACCTGTCGAAGAAGCAGGCATTCCTGGCGCTGTTCTTCATGTGCGACGAGAGCTGGGCCATGGGTCTGGCCGACGCCAGGAAATCGGGAGCGGGCTTGAGCGTTGGCTATTTCTTCGGCGTTGCCCTCGGCCTCTATTTTAGCTGGATCATCTTCACGACGATCGGCGCAGTCGTGGGACCTGTTCTCGGCGATATCTCCCGATACGGCTTCGACATGGCATTTCCCGCCGTCTTTCTCGTGATGCTCGCCGGGATGTGGAAAGGCGCGAGAGCGGCTCTGCCCTGGTTGGTCAGCCTGCTGGTCGCCGCAACCACATATCTGATCATTCCCGGAGCCTGGTATGTTCCCGCCGGAGCGCTTTCCGGTATCTTCTCCGCATTCCTCCTGGCGCGCGGCAATGCTTGATCCTCTATACGTCGCCGCTATCGCCTGCATGGCAACCGTGACCTATCTGACCCGCATCGGCGGATACGTCTTCCTGCGCAACCGGACGCTCAGCCCCCGTTTGAGAACCGTGCTGGAGAATGCTCCCGGCTGCGTGCTGATCACGGTCATCGCACCGGACTTCGTGACCGGGCGCCCGGCGGATCTCATCGCTCTTGCGCTCACCATGCTGGCGGCGACGCGATTGCCTGTGCTACCCACGGTGATCATCGCAATCGCGTCCGCCGGCGTCCTTCGGCACGTATTCGTGTGAACCCCTTTCCTCAGGCGATATGAAAATGACGGAGATCATCGAGGTAGAACACCGGATCGAGAGCGCTGCCGGACAGCTGCATGCCAAGTCCTGGACACCGCATGTCCTGAACTCCAGGCAGCCGATCATCCTGTTTCACGATTCCCTTGGCTGCGTGGCGCTCTGGAGGGATTTCCCGTGGCTGCTCGCCCATTCCCTCGGGCGGCGTGTCATCGCCTATGATCGGCTGGGCTTCGGCCGTTCCGACGCCCGCACCGACATTTTGAAGCGGGATTTCATCGCCGCGGAAGCCGAGCGTTTCGTGCCCCTTCTGTGCGAGCAATTGTCGATTGGGGAATTCATCGCCTGCGGGCATAGCGTCGGCGGCGTCATGGCGGTGGAGACCGGGGCCCGGTTTGCCGGGCGGTGCCAGGCGGTCATCACCATCGCCGCTCAGGCCTTCGTGGAGGATAAGACGCTGCAGGGCATCCGCGCCGCCCAGCAGGAATTCGCCTCGGCCGAAGCTCTTGCCCGCCTGGCCAAATATCATGGCGACAAGACGGATTGGGTGCTGCGCGCATGGATCGACACCTGGCTTGCGCCCGATTTCGCCGGATGGACCCTCGATGCCGCGCTTGAAACGCTGCATTGCCCGGTGCTCGCCATTCACGGCGACCGGGATGAATACGGCTCGCTTGCGCATCCGCGCCGGATCGCAGGAGCACGCGGATCGCTCCACATTCTGCCGGACACCGGCCATTCGCCCCACCGCGAGAGGCCCGCACTGGTCATGCAGGCGATCGAGGATTTCCTCGCCTGACGGCCAAGTCTGCAAGAGGCATATGACGGGAAAATAACCGGAGATCGGCCTATTCGGCCTGACCTGCCGTGTGATAGGCGCGGTCGAAATAGATCAGCCCCTGCCCGCCGTCGCGCTGGCGGATGGCGTCGACTTCACACATCAGGATATCGTGCGTGCCGCCATCGGCGCGGTGCACGATGCGGCAATCGAAGGACACGAGCGCATCTTCGAGCGCCGGCGAACCGGTCGACAGTTCCGACCATGCGGCGGCGGCGAAGCGTTCGGCCACCGGCGTCTTGCCGCCGAACAGGCGCGACAGCTCCTGATGTCCGTCCGACAGCACATTGACGCAGAGCACGCCGTTTGCGGTGACCGCCGGATGGACGGACGCCGTGCGGTTGAGGCAGACGAGCAGGGTCGGCGGGCTGTCGGTGACGCTGCAGACAGCGGTCGCCGCAAAGCCTGCGAGTCCCGCCGGGCCATTGGTGGTGACGATGTTCACGGCAGCGGCCATCCGCGCCATCGCATTGCGAAACTCGGTTCGCGCCGCATCGGGATCGGCGACGGGCACCGCCTTCTCGATCGCCACGGATGTCTTCATGTTCATTCCCATTGTCCCTGCAAGTCGCGCCGAAAACTGGATGCAAGCAACGTACCAACTCGAACTGCTTATCTCAAGCAACCGAATTTCACGGAATAGGCATTCGCAAGGCAATTAATTTTCTATAAAATCTATCAACAAAAGGAAAAACAAACCCGCCCGCGAAGATCCAAGGCATTTCGTCCCGCATTTGCGACGCACGGCAGCATGATCGGCAAACAGGATGCACCTCCCGCGCATGCGTACGCAAAAAGGCAGCGGCACGGCCGCAAATTGATGCTTTCCTCCGTCATGATCCTTGCCGTATCCGTTAATGGAAAGACGCACATGAGAGGATATGGCCATGGCGAAACCCTTCTACTGGAACGAGCTGACGACCTATGATTTCGCCAGCCTGTCGCCCGACACCACCATCGCCGTCCTGCCGATCGCCTCGACCGAGCAGCACGGTCCGCATCTGCCGATCGCGACCGATGTCGCCATCGCCAACGGCATGCTGGCCGAGCTGAAGGTGCAGCGTCCCGACGATCTGGATTTCCTCGTGCTGCCGACCCAGGAGATCGGCAAGGCCAACGAGCATGTCCACGGTCCCGGCACGCTCTCGCTCGGTGCCGAGCTGCTGATCCCTGTCTGGACCGCGATCGGCGCCAAGGTCGCCGAGGCCGGCATCCGCAAGATGGTCATCGTCAATTCCCACGGCGGTAATCTCGACATCATGGGCATCGTCGCGCGCGAACTGCGCGTGCGTTACCAGATGGCCGTCGTCGCCACGCAATGGATGCGCTTCGGCACGCCCGACGGCATGATCAGCGAGCATGAGCAGCGCTTCGGCATCCATGGCGGCGACGTCGAGACGTCGCTGATGCTACACTTCCGCCCCGAACTGGTGCGGATGGACAAGGCGGAGAACTTCGTCTCCAAGGCGGAGTGGATGAAGGAGCATTCGAGCTACCTGCAGCCCCTGCCGCCGCATTCCCTCGCCTGGATCGCCCACGATCTCAACCCCAACGGCGTCGTCGGCAATGCCGCCAACGGCACGGCGGAAAAGGGCGCGCTCATCTGCCGCCATCAGATCACAGGCTTCATCGAGATGCTGCGCGATCTCAGGGACTATCCGCTGGCAAACCTCTATTCGAAATAGCCGTCCGACCGGCGCCGTTCCGACGCCGCGAGGATATGCCCCTTCCCTTGCAATTCCTCCACAAGGCCGGCTAGCTCGGCGAGCAGATATTCCACGAACAGGCTGGTCGCCGCATCGAGCGGCGCCCGCGCCCGCGCAACCAGCTTCATCGGCTGATGCCGCGAATGCGGCTCGGCAATCGGCCGGAACACCAGCTCGCCGCGCCGGCATTCGGTGATGACATCGAGCGGGTTGAGCAACGTCAGCCCGGCCCCGCACTTGACCAGCTGCTTCAGCATTTCCGACGCATTGGTCTCCAGCACCGGCTCCACCTGCACCGATAGCCGCGCCAGCGTCAGGTTGATGATCTCGCGCAGGCTGGTGCCGGGCTGCGCCAGGAGCAGCCGCTCTTCCACGACATCGGCGAGATTGATCGGCCCCGGTCCGATCAGCGGATGGCCCGCCGGCAGCACGACACCGATCGGAATGTCGAAATTGCCGAGCGAACGAATGCCCGGCGTCGCGGGAATGTTGAAGCCGAGACCGATATCCGCCTCACCCGAAAGAACCGGCGCGACGGTGGTCGAGCCGGAATCGTTGCGCAAGTGGATGAAGACGCGGGGATGCTCGGAAAGGAACCGCGCGATGATCTCCGGCAATGGTCCGGCGGCGAGGCCGACGGTGGTGACGATCCTGACCTTGCCGGCCTGCTGCATCTTCAGGCTGCGGATACGCCCTTCCAGCCGCTCGTAATTCTTCAGCACCTCGCGGATATGCTCGATGCAGAGCTCGCCGGCCGCCGTGAGCCTGAGGCCACGCGGCAGCCGCTCGAATAGCGGCGCGCCCATCTCCTCCTCCAGCGCCAGGATCTGCCGGTTGATCGCCGAAGAGGCCACGTTGAGCCGCGCCGCCGCCTTGCGGATCGAGCCGCAGCGCGCGATCTCGTTGATGTAGAGAAGTCGTCTCGAATGCAGCATTCGCGTCCCCATTGCATAAATTTTGCCCAGGCCGCACAATTTAGGCACAGGTGCGGGATGAGATGCCAAAAAGGCATCAATGCGCACGAATTTTGATGCTTTTCAAAGCGCAACGCAATCGCTCAAATGCAGGAAATGGGCGTCACTGGCGGCGTCCCATGGCGAATAAGGGGAACAACCAGCCATGTTCAATGCATTGAAGTCCAAAGCATTTCTGACCGCCATGGGCCTCATGGCCGCCTTGGCCGCGGCCGAGCCCGCAAGTGCCCTCGACAAGGTGACATACGGCACCAACTGGCTCGCCCAGGCCGAGCACGGCGGTTTCTACCAGGCGGTCGCGGACGGCACCTATAAGAAATACGGCCTCGACGTCACCATCGTCCAGGGCGGCCCGAACGCCGCCAATTCGGCGCTGCTGATCTCCGGCAAGCTCGATTTCTACATGGGCGGCCCGCAGCAGGAGATCGACGCCGTCAAGCAGGGCATCCCGATCGTCGACGTCGCCGCCATCTTCCAGAAGGACCCGCAGGTGCTGATCGCCCATCCGGACGCCGGCGTCGAAAAGTTCGAGGATCTCGCCAAGCTGCCGACCCTGTTCATGAGCAAGGACGGCTACATCACCTATTTCGAATGGATGAAGGCGAACTTCCCCGGCTTCAAGGACGAGCAGTTCAAGCCCTATAACTTCAGCCCGGCGCCGTTCCTGGCCGACAAGCAATCGGCCCAGCAGGGCTATCTGACCTCCGAACCCTATGAAATCGAAAAGCAGGCCGGCTGGACGCCGAAAGTCTTCCTGATCGCCGACGCCGGCTATGCGCCCTATTCGACGATGATCACGACGCAGACCGCATTGGTTCAGAAGAATCCGGATCTGGTGCAACGCTTCGTCAACGCCTCGATCGAGGGCTGGTACAACTACCTCTACGGCGACAACAAGGCGGCCAACGATCTGATCAAGAAGGACAATCCCGACATGACGGACGGCCAGATCGCCTATTCCATCGCCAAGATGAAGGAATACGGCATCGTCGAATCCGGCGACGCCCTCGATAAGGGCATCGGCTGCATCACCGACGCGCACTACAAGAAGTTCTTCGACGAGATGGTGAAGATCAAGCTCTTCGACGCCGACACGGACTACAAGAAGGCCTTCGATGCGCAATTCGTCTGCAAGAGTGTTGGGATGACATTGAAGAAGTAAGTCCTAGCACCTCCCCTTCGAGGGGGAGGTCGCCGCGGAGCGGCGGGTGGGGGTGACACCCCGAGATTTCGAAGGATCACCCCACCCCGGAGCTTCGCTCCGACCCTCCCCTTCAAGGGGAGGGTGGATCAACAAAGAGCCGAACCATGACCTCACTCGAAGCCACCACGATCATCCAAACCGAACCGCGCAAGCGGCCGCTGGTCGTCATGGATCAGGTTTCGAAACTCTTCTCCAACGGCACGCTGGCGCTTTCCGGCATGTCGATCGCCGTCGAAAGCGGCGAATTCATCAGCCTGCTCGGCCCCTCCGGCTGCGGCAAGTCGACGGCGCTGCGCATCATCGCCGGCTTGGGCGGCGCCTCCAGTGGCCGGATCGACTGGCCAAGCTCGCGCATCAATTCCAAAGGGCTTCCGGATGGCGATATTGGTTTCGTCTTTCAGGAGCCGACGCTGCTGCCCTGGAAAACCGTTTTCGGCAATGTTCATCTGCCGCTGAAGCTGCGCGGCGTCTCCGAGACATCGGCCCGTGACCAGATCATGGCGACGCTGGCGACCGTCGGCCTGCAGGATTTCGCCGGCGCCTATCCGCGCGAACTCTCCGGCGGCATGAAGATGCGTGTCTCCATCGCCCGCGCGCTGGTCACCAGGCCGAAGCTGCTCTTGATGGACGAGCCCTTCGCGGCCCTGGACGAGATTACCCGCCAGAAGCTCAACGACGATGTGCTGCGGCTCTGGCAAACCACCGGCATCACCGTGATCTTCGTCACCCATTCCGTCTACGAATCCGCCTATCTTTCCAATCGCATCGTCGTCATGAAGGCCCGTCCCGGCCGTGTCCATACGGATTTTCCGCTGGTGACCAGCGGCGAGCGCGATCCGCTCTATCGGTCTTCCGAGGAGTATCGGCAGGTCTGTGAAAAGGTATCCCGTTCCCTGATCGAGGCCATTGGCTGGCCGGAGACCCATTGATGAGCGACAGCAGCAGCCTACCCATCCATCTGCCTCCGGATGCGGCCGACATGCCTGTCGCACCGAGTGCACGCACCAAAAGGGCCGAGCGCTCGCTGGGCATTCTGGTGCCGGTCCTAACCGTCGTCGTGCTGATCCTCCTCTGGCAGCTTCTCGTCGTCGGCGCCGACATTCCGCAATATATCCTGCCGAGCCCGCTCGCCGTTGCCAAGGCACTGGTTTCCGACTGGGGCATTCTCGCGCCGGCGCTGTGGGTAACGACCGAGATCACCTTCATCTCACTGGCGCTGGCGCTGATCGGCGGTGTCGGCTTTGCGATCTTCCTGGTGCAATCGCGCTGGATCGAACTCGCCTTCTATCCGCTCGCCGTCATCCTGCAGGTGACGCCGATCGTGGCGATCGCGCCGCTGATCCTGATCTATGCGCCGACCCGCGAATCCGCGCTGCTGATCTGCGGCTTCCTCGTCGCCTTCTTCCCGATCCTCTCCAACATGGTGCAGGGCCTGAAGAGCGTCGACCACAATCTGCTGAACCTCTTTGACCTCTACGGCGCCTCGCGCTGGCAGGCGCTGCTGCATCTGAAGCTGCCGGCGGCCCAGCCCTATTTCATGACCGGCCTTCGGATCGGCGGCGGCCTGTCGCTGATCGCCTCCGTCGTCGCCGAATTCGCCGCCGGTTCCGGCGGCCCCAATTCCGGCCTCGCCTTCCGCCTGCTGGAGGCGCAATACCGTCAGAACATGCCGCGCCTGTTCGCCGCCCTGCTGCTGCTTTCGGCCCTCGGCGTCGCCATTTTCGCCCTCACCTCGTTCATTTCATGGCTGAGCCTGCATCGCTGGCACGAAAGCAGCCTCAAGCGGGAGAACTGATGTCCTATTCCTTCATGTCCCCGCCGAATGCCGCGCGCTTCGTGCTCAGCAACGCCACCATCCCCGCCGTGACGCTCGCCGGCTTTGCCGGCCCCGCAAGCGAGGGCCTCGTCAAGGCCGACATCGTCGTCGCCGACGGTCTTATCAGGGATATCCTGCCCGCCGGCACGGCACCGGCTGAACTTGCCAAGGCGGATATGAGGGACGGTATGGTTTGGCCGACCTTCGCCGACATGCATACCCATCTCGACAAGGGGCATATCTGGGAACGCCGCGCCAATCCGGACGGCAGCTTCATGGGCGCGCTCGACGCCGTGCGCGCCGACCGCGAGGCCAACTGGTCGGCCGCCGATGTCCGCAGGCGCATGGAATTCTCGCTGCGCGCCGCCTACGCTCACGGCACCAGCCTGATCCGCACCCATCTGGATTCACTGGCTCCGCAGCATCGCATCTCCTTCGAAGTGTTTTCGCAGGTGCGCGAGGCCTGGAAGGATCGGATCGCCCTGCAGGCTGTCGCGCTCTTTCCGCTCGATGCCATGGCGGACGATGCCTATTTCTCCGATCTCCTGACGGTCATCCGCGATACGGGCGGCCTGATCGGCGGCGTCACGCAGATGAGCCCCGAGATCGACCGCCAGCTCGACAAGTTGATCCGCGCCGCCGCCGACAACGACCTCGACATCGACCTGCATGTCGACGAGACCGAAGACAAGCAGGTACTGACCCTGAAAGCGATCGCCGAGGCCGTGCTGCGCAACGGCTTCACCGGCAGGGTCACCGCCGGCCATTGCTGCTCGCTCGCCCGCCAGGACGAGGATGTCGCCCGCGCCACCATCGATCTCGTCGCCACAGCCGGGATTTCGGTCGTCTCGCTGCCGATGTGCAACATGTACCTCCAGGACCGCCATCCCGGCCGCACGCCACGCTGGCGCGGCGTCACCCTGCTGCATGAACTCGCCGCCGCCGGTGTTCCCACAGCCGTCGCCTCCGACAACACCCGCGATCCCTTCTATGCCTATGGCGATCTCGATCCCGTCGAAGTCTTCCGCGAGGCCGTGCGCATCCTGCATCTCGACCATCCCCTGGATACGGCCGCGCGTGTCGTCACCACCTCGCCCGCCGAAATCCTCGGCCGCCCGGAAATCGGCCGCATCGCCGTCGGCGGCCCCGCCGATCTCGTCCTCTTCAGCGCCCGGCGCTGGAGCGAATTCCTCTCCCGTCCGCAGTCTGATCGCGTCGTCCTTCGCAAGGGCAAGGTCATCGATCGCAGCCTGCCGGACTACCGTGAACTCGACACCACTATCGGAGCCTGACATGCCGGATTATCAGCGCATCAAGAAAGAACTCGAAGGCATCGCCGTCGAAGACAATCCGGCGCTCGTGCGCCAGAAGAGCCGCGACTTCTATTGGTATTCGCCGGTCCTGAAGCGTCAGCTCGACAACGTCACCGCCGACCTCGTCGTCACGCCGAAGACAGAGGAAGAGGTGATCCGCACGTTGAAGGTCGCCTATGCCCATGACGTGCCGGTCACGCCGCGCGGCGCCGGCACTGGCAATTACGGCCAGGCCATGCCGCTTTCCGGCGGCATCGTGCTCAATCTTGCCGCCATGAACAGGATCAAGGAAATCCATCCCGGCCGCGTCATCTGCGAACCGGGTATCGTCATCGCCGAACTCGACCGCCAGACCAAAGCCCATTCCGGCCAGGAACTGCGCTTTCACCCGTCGACCGCGCAGACGGCGACCATCGGTGGCTTCATCGCCGGCGGCTCCGGCGGCGTCGGCTCGATCACCTGGGGCGGGCTGCGCGATATCGGCAACATCCTGCGCCTGCGCGTCGTTACCATGGAAGCCGAACCGCGCGTGCTCGATCTCACCGGCTGGGATCTCACCAAGGTCAGCCACGCCTACGGCACCAACGGCATCATCACCGAGATCGAAATGCCGCTTGCGCCGGCTTACGACTGGCTCGATGTGCTGGTCGGCTATGACGACTTCATGGATGCCGTCCGCTTTTCCGACGCGCTCGCCAAATGCAACGGCATCCTCGTCAAGGAAATCGCGCCGATCGCCGCCCCCATTCCGCAGGATTATTTCGCCCGTCACAAGCCCTATATCCGCCAGGGACAGTCGATCGTGGCGCTGATGATCGCACCGCATTCGATGGAGCCCTTCGTCGCCTTCACCCTGCAGCAGAAGGGCGAGATCACCTTCCGATCCGACAAGGTGGAGAGCATGAAGGGCATCCCGCATGCCTATGAGCTCGCCTGGAACCACACGACGCTGCGCGCCATCAAGATCGACCCGACGATCACCTATCTGCAGGTGCAGTATCCCGGCCCGGATCACGTCGCCAAGGTGCAGAAGATGGTGGAGATCTTCGGCGACGAAGTGCCCGGCCATCTGGAATTCATCAAGTTCGACGGACAGATCCAGTGCTCGGGCCTGCCGCTGGTGCGCTATACCACCGAGGAGCGGCTCGAGGAGATCATCAAGATCCACCAGGATCACGGCTGCCCGATCTTCAACCCGCATCGCTACACGCTGGAGGAAGGCGGCATGAAGCAGACGGACACCGTCCAGCTCGCCTTCAAGAAGGAGACGGACCCGAAAGGCCTGCTCAATCCCGGCAAGATGATCGCCTGGGACAATCCGGATTTCGACTTCAAGTCCGGCGAGAACTATCTCTTCCCCGGACTGGCGGCGCTGATGGAGGCTTCATGAGGGTTCTCGTCCTCCATTCGCATCCCGTCGAGGAGAGTTACGGCGCCGCCCTGCACCGGCAGACGATCGAGAGCCTGGAGGCCGCCGGTCACGAGGTCGACGACTGCAACCTCTATGCCGAGGATTTCGATCCCGTACTCTCCCGGCACGATCGGATGATCTATCACGATTACCCCGAGAATACCGAGGCCGTGAAATCCCATGTCGACCGGCTGCAGCGCGCCGAAGCGCTGGTGATCGTCACGCCGGTCTGGAATTTCGGCTTCCCGGCGATCCTGAAAGGCTATTTCGACCGCGTCTGGCTACCCGGCGTCTCCTTCGAACTGGTGGACGGCAAGGTGCGCTCCAAGCTCCAGCATATCCGCAAGCTCGGCGCGGTGCTGACCTATGGCGCCGACCCGTTCCGTGCCTTCGTTGCCGGCAATCCGCCGAAGAAGATCGTCAAGCGCGTCCTGCGGGCCCAAATCAAGCCCTTCGCACCCGTGGCCTTTCTCGCCCATTATGACATGAACCGCTCGACCGACGAAACGAGGAAGCGGTTTCTGGAGAGGGTGAAGCGGGAGATGGAGCGGTTTTAAGACTCCCCCAGCAATCTCACTTCATTATGGACATCGCCTATTCCCGTCAGATCACAGACTTCGGCCGCGCCAGCCATTGCGAATAAGGCTTCACGTCAAAACCCGGATCAGCCGGTTCCTCAAGCACATGGATGAACTCGATCGAATGCCCGTCAGGATCGGAAAAATACTGCGAAACCGACGGCATCCAACCGACAACGACCGGCTCATCAAGCGGCTCGCCATGAAAGCCCTTCGGCTGGACGCCATGAGTCTTCAACGCGGCAGCGGAGCGAACCACCTCATCGAGAGAGGTCCTGAACGCGATATGAAGCCGCATGCGAAGAGGGGCACTACCCGTTTCCCAGAGGCCTAGCATGCTCGTGCGCTTGTCCCCGATCCAAAGGAAGGCGACATTCCTGTCCTCAATGACGGTTGCCAGTTCCAGCCCGACGACATCGCGATAAAACCGGATCGAACGATCAAGATCGACGACCGTCAGATGGGTCTCATACAGACCCAGGATTTGCGGCATCGGCACGTTTGCCATGTCTTCTGAAGCTCCTGTCATTACACTACCTTCGCTGCGGTCACTTCGACCTCCACCAGGAATTCCGGCCGCGTAAACCCGCCGACAATGATCAGGGTCGAGACGGGCTTCGGTTCGAGCGTATAGCGGTCGCGCACGGCCATGTAGGCCGGAAAATCCTCGCGCTTCGTGACGAAGCCGGAGATGCGGATGACGTCGGCGAAGCTCATGCCGGCCTCCTCGAGGATCGCCGTGATCGCCGCAAAGCAGAGCTCCGCCTGGCCGGTCACGTCGGATGGAATGCTGTCATCGAGGCCGATGCCGAGCTGGCCGGAGGTCACCAGCAGGCTGGCGCCCGGCGGCACCAGCAGGCCGTGATTGTAATTGCCGAACGGGCGGCGGACGGAAGGCGGATTGAATGTCTTCTTCATCGGCTGTGGGTCCTTGTGGTCGGGCCGATTTCAGCACTTCGATGCCGGGCGGGCAAGCCGTTCAAAGCACCTGGACGGGCTCCTTCACCCGGTTTCGACGCACTTCCAGCAGGATATGGCCGAAGAGCGCGGCAAGCACGATCGGCCCGCCGATCAGGGTCGCCTTCGAGGGCAGCTCCGACAGGAACAGCCAGACCCACAGGGGCGTGAGCGGCACCTCCAGCGACGTGATCAACGTGGCGTCCGCGGCCGGGATCAAGCGCGAACCGAAGGTATAGAGGCTGAGGCCCATGGCGCTCTGCACGAGGCCGAAGGCGATGATGAGCCCCAGATCATGTCCCGTCACCATGGCCGGCGACGCAAACCAGAAGGTGACGAAAGAGCAAAGCCATGCGGACAGTGCCATCGCCGGCAGCATCGGCACGTCCCGGTGCTGCCGCATGATGACGGCAAGGCCGGCAACGGCCAGGGTCATGACGACGGCAAGCCCCTTGCCGAACCAGCTGCCGTCGCCGTCGGCCTCGCCGGAAAGCATCACCAGCACGCCGATCAGGGCAACGATGCTGGCAACGAGCGTGGCCGCGCTCGGGCGCTCGCGGATAAAGACAAAGGCGACGCCGGCCGTGACGAACGGCACGGTCGCATAGATCACCATCGCATCGGCGATCGAGGTATAATAGATCGAGCCGATACCGCCGATCATCGCGGTCGTGGAGAAAACCGTCGCGGCCAGCGACGGCCAGCGCATCGAGCGAAGAATCCGCCAGGCATTGCCGCGCTCGATGTAGAAAAACAGCGCGAAGACGCCGAGACCAGCGACGATGCCGCGGCAGAACAGAATGGTCATCAGGTCGGCATGGATCGTACGCACGAACAGGCCCGACATCGACCACGCCAAGGCCGAAAGCGCCACATAGGTCACACCCAGGCGATATTGCTGCTGCTCCGCCAGCGTCACGACGAATCCTCCCGACATGCTTATGTTTTATGCCTCGACTATTAGCGAGCGCCGAAACGGCCCACAAGCCATGCTTGCGGCTTGCATGTCGCGGGCGCGAGAAGAAAATGCTGCGGTTGCAGAACCGCCACGCCCACCTCAAGCCAAATCGTTCCACCCGTCTTGCGGATATTTCGAGCGGCTTTACGGTATGGATGATTCGGCAGAGGGAGAGACAATGCAGCTATTGCTGGCAGGCCTGTTTGCATGCGGCTGCGTGAGCCTGGTCGATGCCGTGCCATGGCCTGTGGCCGAAAGCTATATCAATCCCCTCGTGGATTGCAGCCAGAGCGCCAATCCGGGAGCCTGCCGACACACGCGAGACACCTGGAAAACCGAATACGGCGATGCCATCGACGGGAAATATCAGGCACAGCGAAACGTCGCCTTCTGCCTGAGCACTGGCTGCGACAAGGCTATCCAGCCCGACAAGATGCTCGGCTGCGCCTGGCGCATCGTCATCGCGAAATCCGGGCACGCGGAGCTCGATGACACGGATGCCACGAACCTGAAGCTATTCTGTGGGCCGGACTATATTGCCCAGGCGGACAGGCGCGCGGCCGAGACCCAGGCGATAAGCATGGTGATGATGATCGGGAAGTAGTCGGGCGCAGGGCTGTCGATGACCGCCTCGCGCCCGAACTTTACATGCCTTTACGCGTACGGCGCCAAAAAGCCCCGGATCGCCTCGATCTCGTTCGGGCGGATATCGTGGCCGCCCGGATGCCATTCGAGCGTCACGTCCGCTTTCTGCCGCGCGAAATAATCCGCCAGTGCCTTGGTCACCGGCGCCGGCGAGATCGGGTCGCGTTCGCCGGCGGTGATCAAAACGCGCCGCCCTTCCAGGCCGGCATTGTCGCGCGGCTGGAACGGAATCAGCGGATGCATCAGCACGGCGGCATCGAAGAGATCGCCGTGCTCGATCAGCACATTGGCGAGGATATTCGCGCCATTCGAGAAGCCAAGGCCGAGTATCGGCCCGGCGCCGTGATCGGCTGCCAGACCTTTGACATAGGCCGCCATTTTCTGCGTGGCGCGGGCAAGGTCGGCCATGTCGTAGACGCCCTCGCCCGTGCGGCGGAAGAACCGCGCCGCACCATGTTCGGAAACATCGCCACGCGGCGAGACGATGGTCGCTTCCGGCAGCAGGCGGGCGCCGAAATCGAAGAACTGGTTCTCGTCGCCGCCGGTGCCATGAAAGGTGAACAGGATCGGCTTGCCCGGCGCACCGGATTTCACCCGGTGCGCATAGATCATATCCGTCATCATCGTCTCCCTCGTTAGCCTTCGAGCGGCTCGAGATGCTGCTCGATCAGGCCGCGCAGATGCGCATGCTGTTCCGGCAGCTTCAGCGCCTCGCCGAGATGGGCCGTATCCTCGTCGCGGTCGAAGCCGGGCTCGTTGGTGGCGACTTCGAACAGCACACCGCCCGGCGTGCGGAAATAGATCGCCCAGAAGTAATCGCGGTCGATCACCGGGGTCACCTGATAACCCGTATCCATCAGTGCCTTGCGCACCTCCAGCTGCTTGGCGCGGTTCTCGACGGCGAAGGCGACGTGGTGGACGGAGCCGGCGCCCGGAAGCGCGCGGTTGATGTTCGGCATGGTTTCGAGATCGACATAGTCGGCACCATTGCCGCCGGGAATGGCAAGCCGCTTGATGCCTTCATGCGTATCGACCACTTCATAGCCCATATATTTCAGCAGTTCGGCCGTAGCGCCCTCGTCCCTGAGCCGCATGGCGACGGAATGGAAGCCCCGGATGGCATGTTCGGCATCGACGCCGTTGTGCGTCCAAGGATCACGCTTGTCATCCTTGACCTCAACAAGCGCAAAACCGTCTCCATCGGGGCCGGCGAAATGCAGGCGCTTCTGACCGAAGGACTCATCGGCTTTCAGGCCTTCCACGCCCTGCTGGCCGAGCCGCTCCGTCCAATAGCCGAGCGCTCCTTCCGGAATGGAGAAGACGGTATTGCCGACTTCGCCGGTGCCGGGACGACCGCGCGCCATCTTCGGGAACGGGAAATAGGTCATGATCGTGCCGGGCGTGCCGACTTCGTCACCATAATAGAGGTGATAGACATCGGGCGCGTCGAAGTTGACGGTCTTCTTGACGCGGCGCAGACCGAGCGTGTTGGTGAAGAACTTATTGTTGGTGCGGGCGTCTTCCGCCATCGAGGTAACGTGGTGAAGACCCTTGATCTGATTGAGCATCTCTAACCCCTTGTCTCGCCCGCAACGGCAGGCGTTTCTCATGGGCAGAAGATGGTCCTGCGAGCCTCGTTTCGATAGCCCTCAAGTGCCAAACGGATTGTCTCCAATTATTGAACGATGAAAGATGATCGTTCAATCTCATTTCAGCTATTACCCGGATTGGCCGGCAAAGCCCATTCGATCGGCTCGCGGCCATGGTCTTCCAGATAGGCGTTGGCCTTGGAGAAATGCCGGCAGCCGAAGAAGCCGTTATGGGCCGACAGCGGCGATGGGTGCACTGATTTCAGCACCAGATGGCGCTCGGTATCGACGAAAGCGGCCTTCTTTTGCGCATAGGAGCCCCAGAGCATGAAGACGACGCCGTCGCATTCGTCGTTGACCCTGCGGATGACGGCATCGGTGAAACGCTCCCAGCCCTTGCCCTGATGCGAGGCGGCCTGCGATTCCTCGACGGTCAGCACGCTGTTCAGCAGTAGCACGCCCTGCTTCGCCCAGCTTTCGAGAAAGCCGTGACGGGCCGGCGGAATACCGAGATCGGTCTCCAGCTCCTTGTAGATATTGACCAGCGACGGCGGAATGCGCACGCCGGGACGGACGCTGAAACACAGCCCATGCGCCTGGCCGAAGCCGTGATAAGGGTCCTGGCCCAGGATCACCACCTGCACCTCGTCGAGCGGCGTCAGGTCCAGCGCCCGGAAATATTCGCTGCCGCGCGGGAAGATCACCTTGCCGCGCTGCTTCTCCTCGACGAGAAAGGATTTGAGCTGCTGCATATAGGGGCTGGCGAATTCCTGAGACAGCGCCTCTTTCCAGCTTTCCTCCAGCTTGATGCTCGCTTCCGCCATCGCCTCCGGCCTCCGTCTGTTGTCAGCATGTCGATTGAGGAGGAAAGCGGCGGCGTGTCAAGGAAATGGCAAGGGATGGGATCGGCAGATCACAGGTTTTGGAAGGGGAAGTGGCTTATCCCGATCCGATAGAGCAAATTGCCATCAGCGGTGACCTTTAGCTCAGAACCGCCACCACGTCTATTGCTGACTTTTTCATACCAAAATTACAACTTAAGGGCGGAAAATTACAGTTTCTTCACGGTTTTAACGTGAGGTTCTCGGATGTTCTTTGCGTGCCTCGGGGAAGCGCGATGGGTTGGAAAATAGTCGCTGTACTATCGATTATCTCATATTTAAACACGCTGCAGTACTGGTTTTCTGGAGGATACGAGGCCACAATATTGCACTATTTCTTTGTGGTTTTGCAATTGCCTGTGACAGTGGTAACCGCATGTTATGCTTTCAATTTACGTCTCGCCTCCGCTAGGTTCTGGCAGATGATCAAATGGGCATTCCTAGTCGGATTTATTGCGACTATCATTGAAGACATTGGGCCCTTGTCAAAGACACTCGCACGCGCCTCCCAATATCCACTGGCGGATTTTTTAGTCGGCCTGTCAGTAGTTCTATTGATTCAAATTCTGACGCTTGTTGGAATGGGGGTTCAGTACGCGGCTCTGTCTCGCTACATAAAGAAGCGATCACTTAATCAAGAGAAATTTGCACTAATGATTAATTGAGGCCTGTTGCTCACTGTCGGCCCAATCCAGCCAATCTCATAATCCCGGAGCGGCTGGTCGCGCTTGCTGCACCATTCTGCTTGAGCCTGCCCAAATCCACGCACCTTCCCCAATCACCCTTTGATCCGCGCCATCTGCGGATCATAAAGCGGCCTCAACGACACCTGGCACGGCACACGCCGCTGCGCCACATCAAGCTCGTAACGGCCAGAAAGCACGAAGTCCTCCGTCACCCCACTGGGATCGCGAACATAACCGTAGCCGATGGCCTTGCCGATCGTGTAGCCGTAGCCGCCGCTCGACAGCCAGCCGACGCGCTGGCCGTCGCGGTAGATGGTCTCGCGGCCGAGAAGCACGGTTTCGGGATCGTCGGGCACGAAGCAGGCGAGCATCTTCTTCACGCCGGATGCCAGTTGCCGCTCGATGGCCTCGCGGCCCCGGAAGGCGGTGCCCTTCTTGATCTTCACGGCCCAGCCGAGCCCCGCCTCGATCGGCGTGTGGTCCGGGCCGATATCGGCGCCCCAGGCGCGATAGCCCTTTTCCAGCCGGCAGCTTTCGATGGCGCGGTAGCCGGCATTGACGAGGCCATGGTCACGGCCGGCCGCCATCAGCGCGTCATAGACGGTGGTGGCATATTCGACCGGCACATGCAGCTCGTAGCCGAGCTCGCCGACATAGGTGATGCGCAGCGCCCGGACGGGGCAGCCGGCGATGCCGACGGTCTTCACCCGCCCGAAGGGGAATGCGGCGTTGGAAACATCGTCCGAGGTGACGGCTTCCAGCACTGCGCGCGCATGCGGCCCCATCAGCGACAGGACGGAATAGGCCGAGGTCACATCCACCAGCTCGGCATGCATGTCTGTCGGGATGTTCCGCGCGATCCAGTCGAAATCATGCGTGGCGAAGCCCGTGCCCGTGGTGATGTAGAATTCAGTCTCGGCGATGCGGGCAACGGTGACGTCGCATTCGATGCCGCCCCGGTCGTTCAGCATCTGGGTATAGGTCAGCGCGCCCACCGGCTTCGACACGTCGTTGGAGGCGATCCAGGAGATCGCTGCCTCGGCATCCCGCCCCTTGAGCACGAATTTGGCGAAGGAGGTCTGGTCGAAGATGACGGCCGCTTCGCGCACCGCTTTGTGCTCGCGCCCCACGGCATCGAACCAGTTCTGCCTGCCATAGGTATAGACGTCCCTCGGCTCCTCCCCGGCGAAGAGATCGGCAAACCAGTTCGGCCGCTCCCAGCCGAGCTTTTCGCCGAAGCAGGCGCCCTGTGCCTTCAGCCGGTCGTAGAGCGGCGACTTGCGGCAGGGACGGCCGCTGGAATGCTCCTCGAAGGGCCAGGCCATGGTGTAATGCTTGCCATAGGCCTCCAGCGTGCGGGTGCGCACCCAGTCGGTGTCGAAATGCGGACGGCCGAAGCGGCGGATATCCACCGGCCAGAGATCGTAGGGCGGCTCGCCCTTCACCACCCATTCGGCGAGCGCCATGCCGGCCCCGCCGGCGGAGGCGATGCCGAAGGCGTTGAAGCCGGCGCCGACGAAGAAGTTCCTGAGTTCCGGCGCCTCGCCGAGAATGAAGTTGCCGTCCGGCGTAAAGCTCTCGGGGCCGTTCAGCAGCTGCTTCACGCCGGCCGTCTCCAGCCCCGGCACGCGCGCCAGCGCCTGCTCCATGATCTGCTCGAAATGGTCGAAATTGCTGTCGAGCAGCGTGTAGTGGAAGCCCTCGGGAATGCCGTCCACGGCCCAGGGGATGGGGTTCGGCTCATAGCCGCCCATGACCAGCCCGCCGACATCCTCCTTGTAATAGGTCAGCCGGTCGGGGTCGCGCAGCGTCGGCAGGTTGGAGGGGACGCCGAAGGATTCGGTGATCAGATATTGATGCTCGACGGAGACGAGCGGCACGTTGACGCCGAAGCGCGCCGCGAAGCTCCGGGTCCACTGTCCGGCGCAGACCACGACACGCTCGCATTCGATGCGGCCCCTGTCGGTGATGACGGCCCTGATCCTGCCCTTGTCGATCTCCAGATCGAGAACCTCGGTATCCTCGAAGATCGAAACGCCGGCCATGCGGGCGCCCTTGGCGAGCGCCTGGGTAATGTCGGAGGGATTGGCCTGCCCGTCGGTCGGCAGATAGGCCGCACCGATCAGGTCGTCGGTGTTCATCAGCGGCCAGAGATCGAAAGCCTCCTTCGGCGTCAGGAGCTGCATCTCCAGTCCGAAGGATTGCGCCGTGGTCGCCTGCCGCTTCACCTCGGTCCAGCGCTCCTCGTTACAGGCAAGGCGCAACCCGCCATTCATCTTCCAGCCGGTGGCAAGCCCGGTCTCGGCCTCGAGCTTCTTGTAGAGATCGACGGAATAGCCGAGCATCTGCGTGATGTTGGCGCTGGTGCGCAACTGGCCGACAAGGCCGGCCGCATGGAAGGTGGTGCCCGAGGTCAGCTTCTTGCGCTCCAGCAGCACCGTATCCGTCAGGCCGAGCTTGGCGAGATGATAGGCCGTCGAACAGCCGATAATGCCGCCGCCGATGACGACCGCCTTGGCCGTGTTGGGCAGTTCCTTCATCACATCACCTCAAGCTTCCCGGAATGACCGATAGGCGCGCTCGAAGCGTGCCAGATTTTCGTTCGTATAGGCGGAATAATCGAAATCGATATCGGAATGGATCTCCGACACCATGCTCCACATCGTCTCGCGCAGCAGCGACGCGCATTTCATCGCCTGGTAGCGCCGAAGCAGACCGCCATCCGCCGGCGCCTCGAAATAGGCTTCCAGCATCCGGACTTCCTGCTCCTCGGAGAATTCATTGTTGGAGGCGAGACCACCGAGATCGAAGAGCGGCGTGTTGAAGCCGGCATAGTCCCAGTCGATCAGCCAGAGGCGCTTGCCGTCGTCGAGGATATTGGCGGCCAAGAGATCATTATGGCCAAAGGCGATGTCGAAGGGGCCGGCCGCTTTCTCCAAACGCTCTGCCGCATCGAGGAAGGAGGCAAGCGATGTCCGATAGCGACTGCCCTTTTCATCGAGGAAGGCGGCGTAGTCGCGTACCACATGGAAGACCCAGAAGATGGCGGCGTTCCCACGAAAATGCCGGGCGACGTCCCGATGGCAGGTGCGCACGAGCGACACGACACGCGCAAACATCGCGGCGTCGCGGATATCTGCCGCCGAAAGCGCCTTGCCGTCGATATAATCGAGCACGAGAATGCCGGGCTCGTGATGGATGACGGCGGGCGACAGCCCCGCCGCATGCGCTGCCCGGCTGGCCGCGACTTCGTTCACCCGGCTGATATGATGGACGGGAATATCCGCGCCCAGCCTGACGACGAAACGCCGGCCGCTATCCGTAACCAGATAGTTGCGGTTGGTGATGCCACCCACCAGCGGGACGATCTCGACCGGCCCGCGCCAGATACCCAGAGCCTGTATCCTGTCTTCAGGCGTTGCGGCCATCCCCCCTCCAGCGCGTCGATTGCGCGACTTTCGGATGGAAAAGTTTCTCACAAAAGCCGGGCTGTCAAGCGCCAGCCACAAAATGAAACGGCCAGGAGGCTTTTTGTTGAGTTGCCCTGAATGAGGGAGGTTCGGATCGATATTAAGCTATGGATAGCGTCAACAGAAAGCTTCATCCCTGACGCGATTTGGCTTAAAAATTCCGAACCGGGCCGATTGCAGGCGGACGCGTTGTCTTCGGATCATGCCCCAGATAGGATCGAGATCATGCCGGACATGTCGCAGACGCCGCCGCATTCGAACCATCGGGAACGCGAAATTCTCGAGGAGCTGAGGCTCGCGGGCGGAGCAAGCCGCATCCAGTTCCTCGCCGACCGGCTGTCCGTCTCGGAGGAGACCATCCGCCGCAATATCCGCAGCCTGGAAGCCAATGGCCTCGTGACCAAGGTCCATGGCGGCGTGCATATCAAGGATTCCTTCATCGAGCCGCCGCTGCATTTCCGCATGAACGAGAATGCCGAGGCCAAGCGCCTCATCGCCGCCCGCCTCGCGGCGATGATCCAGGATGGCGATACGATCTTCCTCGACATCGGCTCCACCACGGCCTTCATTGCCGTGGCATTGCAGAAGCACCAGAACCTGTTCGTCGTCACCAATGCCGTCTCGGTGGCGCATGCACTGGCCACCCGCAACGGCAATCGCGTCTTCTTCGCCGGCGGCGAGCTGCGCAGCCACGATGGCGGCGCCTTCGGCACCGAGGCGACGAATTTCCTGCGCCGCTTCAATGTTCGCCATGCCGTGCTCTCCGTCGGCGCCGTCAACGCTACCTCCGGCTTCATGCTGCACGATCTGGAGGAGGCGGAGTTTTCCCGCGAGGCGGCGCGGCACGCCGAAAACCGCATCATCGTCGCCGACAGCGCCAAATTCGGCCGCAGCGCCCCGATCATCATCGACGATCCCGCCATCTACGACATGATGGTCACCGACAACATGCCGCCGCCGGATATCCGGGCCATGCTCGAGCGCCACGACATCGAACTCGTCATCGCCGGCCAGCGCCGGACGGAGCAAGGTTGAGCGAGAACAGGCCTGCGTTTCATGGAATCGCAAATCTGTTCTCGCTCTTTGCCTCTACGCAATTCCGGACGGAAAACCGCTGCACACTTTTCCTGGAATTGCTCTAACCCCTGCACATGGCTTCCAGCGTCAGCGCCGCCTTGCTGGCATGACGCTCCTTGTGACGCAGCAGGCGAAAGCTGCGGGCGGGCAGATCGAAGGCGGCCCGCACCAGCAGGCCCTGCCCGCGATAGGCCGCCGCCGCAGCACTGGAAATGGCGGCGGCACTCTGCCCGGCGCAGACCGCCGACAGCACCGCCTCGTTCGATGGCAGCACCAGGGCCACGTTGAGATCGCGCGACGACACCCCGAGCTTGAGGATCGCATTCTCGAACTCGGACCGCGTACCCGAGCCTTCCTCGCGCATCACCCATGACGTCCCGGTGGCAAGGTCGGACGCGCAAAGCTTGGCGCCGTCCGCCCAGGGGTGATCCGGCGGTACGACGATGACGAGCGCATCCTGCGCGACGATCTTCATGGACAGGACCGGCGCATCCACCTCCCCTTCGACGAAGCCGAGCTCGGCGGAGCCTTCGATGACCGCTTCGGTGACAGTGCGGGTATTGCCGATCGTCAGGTCGAGATCGATGCCGGGATAGTCTCGGCGGAAACGCATCAGGATCGGCGGCAGCCAATAGCTGGCGATGGTCTGGCTGGCGCGCAGGCTGAGCCGGCCGCGCTGCAGGCCGCCGAGTTCGGTGAGCATCAGCTCGGCCGAGCGAACCCGCGCCAGCGTCGCCCTGGCTTCGCCGAGGAAGATGCGGCCGGTCTCGGTCAGCTCGATCCGCCGGCCGACGCGATGAAATAGCTCGACGCCATAATAGGCCTCGAGGTTCTTGATCGCCGTGCTGACCGCCGAAGGCGTCAGATGAATCGCCTCGGCGGCATGGGTCAGATGCTCCCGCTCCGCGACGGCGACGAAAATTGCGAGCTGCTCGAATGTCATGGGAAATCATTCTAATTTATCGAATGAAACATAGGATAATATTCGATGGATGTCGACATCGGGAGATGAGACTTTCCCGGCACAGCAAATTCCGAAAAGCCGAATGGCGGTGCCGCATGCCTCTTTCCCAACGGATCAACGTCCTTCTCCCCGGTCTGGCCCTTACCGGCGCGGTGGCGCTTCTGGCCTATGCCGGCGAGCATATGGAACTGAGCATTCTCGGCGGCCGGTGGATCGAAAGCCTGGTGCTCGCCATCGCTCTCGGCATCCTCGTCTGCACCGTAAGGCCCCTTGCACCCGCCACGCGCCCCGGCATCGATTTCAGTGCCAAGATCCTGCTGGAAATCGCCATCGTCCTGCTCGGAGCCTCGATCAGCTTGTCGGCGATCGATCAGGCCGGCGTCTGGCTGATCGCGGGCATTGCCCTCGTCGTCGTGCTGTCGATCGCCGCGACCTATGCGACCGGCCGGCTGCTCGGCCTGCCGCCGAAGCTGGCCACGCTGATCGCCTGCGGCAATTCCATCTGCGGCAATTCGGCCATCGTCGCGGTCGCCCCGGTGATCGAGGCCGGCTCGCAGGAGACGGCCGCCGCCCTCGCCTTCACCGCAGTCCTCGGTGTCGCCGCCGTCTTCCTGCTGCCGCTGCTTTATTTCCATGCCGGCATGAGCGCGCCGCAATATGGGATACTGGCCGGCCTGACCGTCTACGCCGTTCCGCAGGTCCTGGCAGCGACCGCACCGGTGGGCCTGCTGGCCGTGCAGACCGGCACGATCGTCAAGCTCATCCGCGTGCTGATGCTCGGACCGGTGATCTTCCTGCTTGGCATCATCACGAAGACCGAAGCTCCCACCACCGCGCATCGCCGCCCGCTCGTCCCCTGGTTCATCTGCGGCTTTCTGGGGTTGATGGCACTCCGCTCCTTTGGCCTGATCCCCGACGCACTGCTGACACCGATGGCGCTGGTTTCGAACATATTGACTGTCATCGCCATGGCGGCGCTCGGACTGTCGGTCAATATCCGCTCCGTCGCCCACGCCGGCGGCCGGGTGATCGCGGCGGCCATGCTGTCGCTGCTGATGCTCGGCGTCATCAGCTACGGGTTGATTGCTTTCTTGCAGATCCCCTAGGCTTGCGGCCACGCTCCGTGCCGGCAACAGGCCGTTTCGCACCGGATTTCCGCGCCGCCATCAGCAGTGCGGCAATCTCGCTGACGGGCGAAGGATATCCGATCGCGTAACCCTGCAGCCCATCGCAGCCGGCATGCGCCAGAAGCCGGGCATGCGCCTCGGTCTCCACGCCCTCGGCGATGACAGCGACGCTGAGGGCTTTCGCAATCTCCACGATCGAGCCGACAAGGCGCCGCTGCTCGTCGGAGTCGGTGATCGCCGTCACCAATTGCCGGTCGATCTTCAGCCGCGTCGGCTTCAGCTTCACCAGCCCGATCAGCGACGCATGGCCGGAGCCGAAATCATCGATTTCGATCTCGATGCCCATGCGCTTGATCGCATCGATATTGGCAAGCAGCCTGGCATCGGGATCATCGAGAAAGATCGTCTCGATCAGCTCGAAGACGATGGCGTGACGCGGTATGTCCAACGCCTGCAGCCGTTCGATCAATGCCGGATCGGCAAGGCGGCTGGCGGAGATATTGACGGCGATACGCGGCGGCTTCAGCCCTTGCGAGGTCCAGGTGACGCGGTCGAGCAGCGCTCGATTGAGGATGGCCGCGTCGATCTCCGCCGTCAGCCCGCATTCGTCCGCCACGCGCAGGAATGCGGCAGGCGGCAACAGCCCTCTTTCCGGATGCTGCCAGCGCGCCAGGGCTTCCAGGCCAATGATCCGACGGCTGTGTGCGTCCACTTGCAGCTGGTAGAACGGCACGATTTCGTTGCGCGTCAGGGCCAGGCGCAGTTCTTCCGCCAATTTCCGCTCGGCCTGCAGGTCGGTTTGCAGCTTCGGCGTAAAGAACTCCACGCGGTTGCGGCCGAGTTTCTTGGCCTGATAGAGAGCGATGTCGGATTCCGCCAGCAGATTGCCCGCTTCTTCGATGGGGCTCCAGGCAGCACCGATCGAGGCGCCCATCTGCAGCGTCTCGGAGCCGAAACGTATGTGGCGCCGAACTTGCAGCAGCATCTCTTCGGCAATGGTTCCGGCATCTTCCGCCGTCTCGACATCGACCAGCACCGCGACGAATTCGTCGCCACCGATGCGCGCGACCATATCGCCCGACGCAGTTGCGCCGGAGATTCGGGCCGCGATCACTTCCAGCGTCGTATCGCCGGCCGCGTGGCCCCATTTGTCGTTGATCTGCTTGAAACCATCGAGATCGATATGGAGAACAGTGAGCGTCCGCACCGCTTTATCGGCGCACAGTTCCGCCAGCCGGCGATCGAAATAACGGCGGTTGGGAAGACCTGTCAGATAGTCGTGGTCGGCGGCGTGCTCGATGCGCGCCTGGCTCTGCTCCAGCGCGACAGCACGGGCTTCGGCGACGGCCTTCTGATTGGTCAGCTCGCGATTGAGCAGGACGTCGGCGGTAACATCCCATTCCGCGCCGATGAAGGACGGTTCGCCGTCAGGCCCCTCGAAGAAGTGGGCGCGCGAACGCAGATAGCGCACCTCGCCACCCGGAAGGATGATGCGGAATTGCGAATTGTAGAGACCCTTTTCCCTGACGGCCACGTCGAACTCGACGGCGGCGCGCTCGACATCGTCGGGATGAACGGCATTCATCCAGATCGCCGACGACACTTTGCGTTCCGTGATGCCAGTCTGGTACAGCCTGTGCATCTGCTGATCCCAGAGCACCTCATCCTTGTTGAGATCGTGCTCCCAAACACCGATCTGCGACGTCTCCAGCGCCAGTTTCAGCCTCCTCAAAAGGTGCTGGAACTCCCGTTCGGATCGTCCTGATACCGCCTCTTTCACCGAGTTCGAACCCCCTCCGGACACTTGGAAAGTCTGGATTATTTTTGCCGATATCCTTGCATCACTGCCTTTCACGACAGTTAACGATCCCTTGACGGTGACGGCTAACGGGCAGCAGCCGATGTTGGATCATTTTGTGGTTAATGATTGTGACGCGGAGGATTGCTGGCAATATCGCGGAAATCGGCGGCGCCGTCGAGCACCGCGCCGTCGGAAAGCTGCGTGACCGAGCGGCGGTAGATGCGCTGCCAGGGCGTCGCGTCCGGCGGCACGGCGGGAATGCCGTCGCCCTTGCGCCGCGCGATTTCCGCCTCGTCCACCAGCATGTCGCAACGGCCGTGATTGAAATCGATGCGGATGACGTCGCCGGTCCTGACCCAGGCAAGCCCGCCGCCGGCCGCACTTTCCGGCGAGGCATTGAGGATCGAAGGACTGTCGGCGGTGCCGGACTGGCGGCCGTCGCCGATGGTCGGAAGGCTGCGGATGCCGCGCTTCAGCAGCGCGTCCGGCGGCTGCATGTTGACCACCTCGGCGGACCCCGGCCAGCCGATCGGGCCGGCGCCGCGGATAACCAGGATGGTATTCTCATCGATGCCGAGATCGGCATCGTTGATCCGCCTGTGATAATCCTCCGAGCCGTCGAAGACCACGGCCCTGCCCTCGAACACGCCTTCGCGGCCCGGCTCCTGCAGGTAGCGGCTACGGAACTCCTGCGAAACGACGCTCATCTTCATGATGGCGAAATCGAAGAGGTTGCCCTTCAGCACCAGGAAGCCCGCCCGCTCCTTGAGCGGATCGGCATAGGGGCGGATGACCTCGCGGTCGGTCGCCTCGCGCCCCTTCAGATTGTCCGCCATCGTCTTCCCCGTCACGGTCGGACAGTCGCCGTCGAGCTTGCCCGCCTGCAGCAGCTCCCACATGATGGCCGGCACGCCGCCGGCGCGATGGAAGCGCTCGCCAAGATAGGCGCCCGCCGGCTGCACATTGGCAAGCAGCGGAATATCGAAGCCGTGCACCTGCCAATCCTCGGGATGAAGCTCGACGCCGGCATGCTTGGCCATCGCGGCGATATGCGGCTGCGCATTGGTCGATCCGCCGATGGCCGAGTTGACCCGAATGGCATTGAGAAAGGCCTGGCGCGTCAGTACGTCGGACGGCTTGATGTCGGCAAGCACCAGCTCGACCGCCCGCCGCCCGGTGCGATAGGCCATCTGCCCGCGTTCGCGATAGGCGCCAGGGATGGCCGCGCAGCCGGTGAGCGACATGCCGAGCGCCTCGGCCATGGCATTCATGGTCGAGGCCGTGCCCATGGTGTTGCAATGGCCGATGGAGGGCGCCGAGGCGAGCGATGCCTCCATGAACTCCTCTTCGTCGATCTCGCCTGCCGCGAGCTTGCGGCGCGAACGCCAGATCACCGTGCCGGACCCGGCCAGCTCACCATCGTGCCAGCCGTCCAGCATCGGCCCGCCGGAGAGCACGATCGCCGGAATATTGACGGTGGAGGCCGCCATCAGCGCCGACGGCGTGGTCTTGTCGCAGCCGGTCGTCAACACGACGCCGTCGAGCGGGTAGCCGTAGAGCACTTCCACCAGGCCGAGATAGGCAAGATTGCGGTCGAGCGCCGCCGTCGGACGCTTGCAGTTCTCGAACATCGGATGGGTCGGGAATTCGATCGGAATGCCGCCGGCGTCGCGGATACCGTCGCGGACGCGCTTGGCAAGATCGAGATGATGACGGTTGCAGGGCGTCAGATCGCTGCCACTCTGGGCGATGCCGATGATCGGCTTGCCAGACCGCAGCTCCTCCGGCGTGATGCCGTAATTCATGAAGCGCTCGAGATAGAGCGCCGTCATGTCGATGTGATCGGGATTGTCGAACCAATCCTGCGAACGCAGGCGCCGCTTGCTCCCAGCTTTGTCGCTCATCTCTTCCTCAGACCTTTTCTCGGGCGTTCTTCTCTTCCAGATGCGACAGCAGGCCGCTGTGATCGACCTCGGCGCCGCCGTTCTCGACGAATTCGGCGAATTCCGCCCTGACGGCCTCGGTCAGCGGCAGATGCAGCGACAGGCTTTGCGCGACGGCAAGCACGGTGTCGAGATCCTTCAACTGGTTGCGCGAGCTGCCGCCGGGCACGAAATTGCGATCGATCATGCGCTGGCCATGCAGATCGAGGATGCGGCTTTCGGCAAAACCGCCGCGAATGGCGGCGCGAAACGCTTCGCGCGAACCGCCACCGGCCTCGACCAGCAGCATCGCCTCGGCAACGGCGCCGATGGTGACGGCGACGATCTGCTGATTGCCGAGCTTGGCGAGCTGGCCGGTGCCGCTCGGTCCGACATGGGTGACGCGCCCAAGCGGCGCCAGGACGTCGCGGATGCTGTCGATGACGCCGGCGTCGCCGCCGGCCATGATCGCCAGCGTCCCGGCAGCCGCCCCGACCACGCCGCCCGAAACCGGCGCATCGATGTGTCGAATGCCGCGCTCGGCCAATTTGGCCGCGTGCTCGCGGGCGACCGGCGGCGGGATCGAGCTGTTGTCGACCACGATGGCGCCGGGCTTCAGCACATCCGCCACCCCGCTGTTGAACAGGACTTCACCCACCGCGCCGCCATTGGTCAGCATGGTGAACAGCACCGACGCACCCTCGGCCGCTTCCGCCGCGGTCGTGGCCACCGTCGCGCCATCGGCCGCCAGTGCGTCGGCCTTGCTGCGGTCCCGGTTCCAGACGCTCACATTAAAGCCCGCGCCGAGAAGGCGCCGCGCCATCGGCGCGCCCATCAAGCCGGTTCCGAGGAACGCGATCTTCCGGTCGGTCATGGCAGCCGCCCTCCCAGCTCGTCATCGATATGCACGCGGATGATCTCGTCGAACGAGCTTTCCGCCGTAAAGCCGAGCTCCCGCGCCCGTGTCGCGGTGAAGCCCTGAGCCCAGCCGGAGACGATGCGCATGATCAGCTCGTCCGGTTCGCGGCGGATCAGCTTGACCGCCTTGTCGCCGGCGGCGCGGCGCAGTGCCTCGATCTGCTCGCCGACAGTGGCGCTGACGCCGGGCATGGACAGGCTGCGCTGGACGCCGAGCGGCGCGAGATCGATCGTCGCGCCGTGAACGAGGAAGCCAACCGCCGAGCGCGGCGAGGCATGCCAGTGACGCACCTCTTCCGGAACGGGCAATACGGCCTCCAGGCCGATCAGCGGTTCACGCAGGATGCCCGAGAAGAAGCCGGAAGCGGCACGGTTCGGCTTGCCGGGACGAATGCAGATGGTCGGCAGGCGGATGCCGATACCGTCGAGGAAGCCGCGCCGCGAATAGTCGGCCAGCAGCAACTCGCTCATCGCCTTCTGCGTGCCGTAGCTGGTGAGCGGCGTCAGGTGGAAATCGTCCGGAATGGGCGTCGGGAAAGGCGAACCGAAGACGGCGCAGGACGAGGTGAAGACGACGCGCGGTCTATATCCATCCTCGGCATTGGCAGCCCGGATGGCTTCGAACAACTGCCGCGTCCCATCGAGATTGATGCGGTAGCCCTTGTCGAAATCGAGTTCCGCCTCGCCCGAGACGATGGCGGCAAGATGGAAGATGACGTCGGGCCTCTGGGCCACGATCGTCTCCGCGGCCCCGGCCGCGGACAGATCCGCGGCATAGGCATCGACCTTACCGCCAAAGCCTTCCGGCTGCGGCGGCGCGATCACGTCGACCAGCGTCAGCCGATCGATCCCGCGCGCCCCAAGGCCACCGTCGGCCACCAGCCGAACCGTCAGTTTCCGGCCAATCATGCCGGCTGCTCCGATAATGGCGATATGCATGCATCCTCCATCGCAATGACGCTCAGCGGGGCAGCTCCTCCGGCCCGATGTACGTCAGTCAATATGCCTATGTGCTTGATAAACCCATGGCGTCAGCATGCAAACGAAATTGGCGGGCGAGCATCAAAATCTTTGAAAAACAGATCAGCCGAAACGGAAAAATTGCCCCACGAGAACGAAAGAGGGCGGGACCTTGCGGTCCCGCCCATGCCATGCCGGGCATTAGGGTACTACCCGACACGGCATCCCTATTCGGCGGCGATCGGGAGCACCTCCGCCGAATGATCGTTGTCGTTGCTGTGATGCTGCTTCAGCGGACGGTTGCCGGTTGCCCTGCGAATCAGCACGTAGAACACCGGCGTCATGAAGATGCCGAAGAAGGTGACGCCGATCATGCCGGCAAACACCGCGACACCCATGGCAGCGCGCATCTCGGCACCGGCTCCGGTCGAGGTGACCAGCGGCACGACGCCCATGATGAAGGCCATGGAGGTCATCAGGATCGGGCGCAGACGCAGGCGGCTGGCCTCGATCGCGGCCTGAACGGGCGTGCGGCCCTCGAATTCCAGCTCGCGGGCGAATTCCACGATCAGGATCGCGTTCTTCGCCGACAAGCCCACCAACACCATCAGGCCGATCTGCGTGAAGATGTTGTTGTCGCCGCCCGTCAGCCAGACGCCCGTCAAGGCGGCCAGCACGCCCATCGGCACGATCATCACGATCGCAAGCGGCAGGGTGACGCTTTCGTACTGGGCGGCCAGCACGAGGTAGACGAGCAGCAGGGCCAGCGGGAAGATTATGATGCCCGAGCTACCGGCCAGGATCTGCTGGTAGGTCAGATCCGTCCACTCGAAACCGATACCCTTCGGCAAGGTTTCGTCGGCGATGCGCTCGACGGCAGCCTGCGCCTGACCGGACGAGAAGCCCGGCGCCGGACCGCCATTGATGTCGGCGGCAAGGAAGCCGTTGTAACGCGTCGTCCGTTCCGGACCGGTACTGGCCTCGACCTTCAGAAGCGCAGACAGCGGGATCATCTGGCCGGATGCCGAACGGACCTTCAACTGGCCGATATCGCTCGCATGCGAACGGAACTTGGCGTCCGCCTGCACACGCACGCTGTAGGTACGGCCGAAGGCATTGAAGTCGTTGACATAGAGAGAGCCCAGATAGATCTGCAGCGTGTCGAAGACATCGGTCACCGAGACGCCGAGCTGCTCGGCCTTGGCGCGATCGAGATCGGCGAAGAGCTGCGGCACGTTGATCTGGTAGCTCGAGAACAGGCCGGCCAGTTCCGGCGTCTGGTAGGCCTTGGCGAGGAATGCCTTGTTGGCTTCGTCGAGCGCCTGATAGCCGAGACCGGCACGGTCCTCGATCTGCATCTTGAAGCCGCCGGTCGTGCCGAGGCCCTGAACGGGCGGTGGCGGGAACATGGCGATAAAGGCATCCTGGATCGCACCGAACTTCTGGTTCAGCTGCATGGCGATGGCGCCACCCGACAGATCCGGCGTCGTCCGCTCCTCGAATGCCTTCAGCGTCACGAAGACGATGCCGGCGTTGGAGGAGTTGGTGAAACCGTTGATCGATAGGCCCGGGAAGGCGATCGCATGTTCGACGCCCGGCTGTTCCAGCGCGATCTTGCTCATCCGCTGGATGACATCATCCGTGCGGTCGAGGGTGGCGCCGTCGGGAAGCTGCGCGAAGCCGATCAGATACTGCTTGTCCTGCTGCGGCACGAAGCCGCCCGGCACGGCCTGGAACAGATAGTAGGTCGCGCCGATGAGGGCGAGATAGATGATCATGACCAGGCTCTTTAGCGACAGGATGCCGCCGACGCCCTTGCCATAAGCGTTGGAACCGCGGTGGAACACCCTGTTGAAGCCGCGGAAGAACCAGCCGAGGGTGGCATCCATGACGCGCGTCAGCACGTCCTTCGGCGCATGATGATCCCTGAGCAGCATCGCCGCCAGCGCCGGCGACAGCGTCAGCGAGTTGAAGGCGGAGATGACGGTCGAGATCGCGATCGTCAGGGCGAACTGACGATAGAACTGACCCGACAGGCCGGAGATGAAGGCGAGCGGCACGAAGACGGCGACCAGCACCAGCGCGATCGCGATGATCGGGCCGGAGACTTCCCGCATGGCGCGGTAGGTCGCGTCGCGCGGGCTGAGCCCGTTCTCGATGTTGCGCTCGACGTTTTCCACGACCACGATGGCATCGTCGACGACGATACCGATCGCCAGCACCAGGCCGAAGAGGCTGAGCGCGTTGATCGAGAAGCCGGCGACGTACATCACCGCGAAAGTACCGATGATCGATACCGGAACGGCGATCAGGGGGATGATCGAGGCGCGCCATGTCTGCAGGAACAGGATGACGACGATGACGACGAGCGCGATGGCTTCCAGCAGCGTGTGCACGACCTTGTCGATCGACGACCGCACGAACTGCGTGGTGTCGTAGACGATCTCGTACTTCACGCCATCAGGCATGGCCGTCTGCAGCTCGTTCATGGTCTTGACGACATTGTCCGAGATGGTGATGGCGTTGGAGCCCGGTGACTGGAAGACGGGGACGGCCACGGCCGGCTTGCCGTCGAGCAGCGAGCGCAGCGAATAGTCCGCCGCGCCGAGTTCGATGCGCGCGACGTCGTGCAGACGCGTGATCTCGCCATTGCTACCGCTCTTGACGATGATGTTGCCGAATTCCTCCGGCGTCGTCAGACGGCCCTGGGCATTGACGTTGAGCTGCACGTCGATGCCGGGAACGCTTGGCGACTGGCCGATGATGCCGGCTGCTGCCTGGATGTTCTGCGCGCGAATGGCGTTGGCGATGTCGCTTGCGGCAAGACCCCGTTCGGCCGCCTTCTGCGGATCGACCCAGACGCGCATGGAATAATCGCCCGATCCGAAGACGCGGACCTGGCCGACGCCGTCGATACGGGCAAGCCGGTCCTTGATGTTCAGAGTGGCGTAGTTGCGCAGATAGGTGATGTCGTAACGGTTATCCGGCGAGATGAGGTTGACCACCATCATCAGGTCCGGCGAGCTCTTGACCGTGGTGATGCCGAGATCGCGCACGTTCTGCGGCAGGCGCGGTTCGGCCTGCGAGACGCGGTTCTGCACGAGCTGCTGCGCCTTGTCCGGATCGGTGCCGAGCTTGAAGGTGACCGTCAGCGTCATCAAACCGTCGGATGTCGCCTGGCTGCTCATGTAAAGCATGCCTTCGACGCCGTTGATCTGCTCTTCGATCGGTGTCGCCACCGTTTCGGCGATAACCTTGGGATTGGCGCCGGGATATTGCGCGGTGACGACGATCGACGGCGGCACGACTTCCGGATATTCCGAAATCGGCAGCAGCCGAAGACCGATCAGGCCGGCGACCACGATGAGGATCGACAGCACACCGGCAAACACCGGACGATCGACGAAAAATCTTGAGATGTTCATGGCAGAACCCTCTCCAGGGGTGAATTGGAGGACACGAGGTCCATGCCCGTGGGCGCGAAGCCCCACGAGCGGATCAAAAATCGGAACATTGAGACGGCGGCCGGGAGGAGCTGCCTCCCGGCAACATCGTCACTGCGCGGCCGCAACCTTCTCTTCGAGCTTGGGATCGACGACGGCCCCCGGGCGAACCCGCTGCAGGCCGTTGACGATCACCCGGTCGCCGGCGTTCAGGCCGGCCTCGACGATGCGCTGGCCTTCGGCGGTATCGCCAAGGGTGATCTGGCGGTAGACCACCTTGTTGTCGCCATCGACCACGAAGACGAACTTCTTGTCCTGATCGGTGCCGATCGCGCGCTCGCTGATGACCAGCTTGCTCTCGGCCTTCGGCTGGCCCATGCGCACGCGCACGAACTGGCCCGGGATCAGACGCCCGCCGGGATTGTCGAAGACGGCGCGCACGCTGACCGTGCCGCTGGCCGCATCCACTTCATTGTCGATCAATTGCAGCTTGCCGGTGATCGGCGTGCCGTTGTCGCTGGCGGTGCCGATCTGGACGGGGATCTGCTCGACCGGCGGCGCCGCACCATCGCTGGCCGGAAGCTGCGCCAGCGCCTCCGTCACGGTCTGCTCGTTGGCATTGAAGCTCGCATAGATCGGATCGACCGAAACCAGCGTCGTCAGGGCCGGCGAGGTGGAACCGGCGGCGACGAGGTTGCCGACGGTGACGGCGATCTTGCCGACACGGCCGGCGATCGGCGCGCGGACCTGGGTATAATCGAGGTTGAGCTGCGCCGTCTGCAGGCTGGCCTGGGCCGCCTTCAGATTGGCGTCTGCCTCGGCATAGTTGCTGGAACGCGTGTCCATGTCGCTCTGCGAAATCGTCTTATTGTCGAAGAGCTTCTGGCCACGGCCGACTTCGACCTTGGTAAGATCGAGCCGGGCCTTTGCCGCGCCGACTTGCGCCTGGGCCTGGGCGACGGCCGCCTCATAGGGTGCGGGATCGATCGTCACCAGCAGGTCGCCCTGCTTGACCAGGGCGCCTTCGCGGAAATGCACAGACTCGATGGCGCCGGCCACGCGCGGGCGGACCTCGACGCGGTCGATGGCTTCGAGACGGCCGGAAAACTCCTGCCACGTCGTAATGTCCTTCGCCTGCACGGCGGCAACCGTGACGGGGATGGCGGGTGCCGCGGCCGGGGCCGAAGCTTCCGTCGCCTGGGCACCGCGCGGCATATCCAGATAGGCGGCCGCGCCTGCGACAAGCGCAGCAATACTCAAACCGGCGCCCCACAGGGCCCAGCGCTTACCGTTGGACTTCATGTTAGTCTCTCCTATTGGCCCCGGCTTGGGACACGAGGCCGAAAATTCCTATCGTTCAATCGTCAGGCTTCGGCGCGCGGCGCATTTGCGCGGCGATCGTTCCCGCTCTTCATGTCCGGGACATCACTTCCAGATCCGCGGTCTCTTTCACGAGCGGGATGCTCGCGTCGGTCAAGCCTGCACTTCCTCGACAAAACCCTTGAAACAGCAGCAAACATCCTGCTGCCACGAAGCCTTGTCCTTCGAATGCCCGCCGTAGAGAGTGGGCCAGCCTGTCCCGGCGGGGAGGACTTGCTGGCGAACACGGACGCCGGCTGCTTTGAGACGGCTACCGTATTCCATGCTCTCGTCGCGGAGCGGGTCGTCCTCGGCCGTGAGCACCAATGCCGGCGCGAGGCCCGAAAGCCGCGAACAGTATCGAGGCGCCGCATAGGGATGGCAGACACCGCCCAGGAAACCCAGGTATCGGTTCCAGCCCTCCGTCCAGCGCTCGCGCATGCCGCTTTCCTCCGCCCGGAGGAAAGATTTCGACCCCATGAAGGGATCGAGCAAAGGCGATATCAACACCTGTCCGTCGAGCGAACCAGGCATCTGATCACGCGCCTTCAAAGCCACACCCGCTGCGATGTTGCCACCCGATTCCTCACCGGCGACAAACAGCAGCGATTTCTTCGCGCCGCCCAGCGCAAGCATGTTCCGCTTGTTGCTGAGATAGGCGAGAATTCCGTAAGCGCATTCCAGCACCTGCGGAAAGGCATTGTGGTTGCCGCTGCTGTAATCAGCGGCGACGACGATTGCACCGGCTTCCGCAAGACTCGCGGCAACCGGTCGCTCGGTTGCATGTTCGGTGTCGAAAAAGGCGCCACCATGCAGATAAAGCACGATGGGTGCCGCCTTCTTGAGACCTTCGCCGTTGTAGACCCTCGCTGCCACCGGCCCCGTGGGCACGTTTTCCAGCATCACGTCTTTCCACGGCGCGCTCATGAACTCATATCCTTGTCTATTCGATCGAACGTGATCTCTTCCTAAAGCCTTTTTCCCGGCTTGGCGATTACGTTCCCGATAATGCGACGTCCGGCGCCCCCTTGCCGCATTGCAACAATCATGAGAACAACATATTGTTATTCCGCTGCTAGAATAAGTAGCCTATATTCGATAAGACTGTTCATAAAATCAAACAATCGACCGCTTTCTTCGTGGTCTTAGGGCATCATGAAATGGACCAGCTATCAGCAATGCGGGCCTTCGCGCGCGTGGTGGAGACAGGCAATTTCACCCGCGCCGCTGCAACTCTTTCCATGCCGAAGGCGACAGTGACGACGCTCATCCAGTCGCTCGAGGCGCATCTGCATGCCAAGCTCCTGAACCGCACGACACGGCGGGTCATGGTGACGACCGATGGCGCGCTCTACTATGAACGCGCGGTCCAGATCCTGTCCGAGATCGACGAGCTGGACGGCAGCGTCAGCAATTCGCAGAGCCTGCCAAGCGGCCGCCTGCGCGTCGAAATGGCCGGCGCCTTCGCCGAAAAGATCATCATGCCGGCGCTTTGCGATTTCTATCAGCGCTATCCGGATATCCATATCGACCTCGGCGTCGGCGACCGGCTGGTGGATTACCTGGCGGAGAATGTCGACTGCGCGCTGCGCGCCGGCATGCCGAGCGATCAGTCCTTGATTGCCCGGCGGGTGGGTGAGATACCGCTCATCACCTGTGCCGCTCCCCGTTACATCGAGAAGTTCGGCCTGCCCGAACGGCCGGAGGAGCTGGAGAGCACGCATTATGCCGTCAGCTATTTCCGCGCCCAAACCGGACGGGTCATCCCCTTCGAATTTCAGCGCGGCAATGAATCGCTGGAAATCAGCCCGCGCTACATTCTTTCGGTCAACGACAGCCGCAGCTACGTCAACGCCGCGCTGGCCGGCCTCGGCATCGCCCAGGCCCCCATGTTCATGATCCGCGACGAACTCGCCAGGGGCGACCTCATCCCCGTCCTCCCCGGCTGGACGCGCACCGCCATACCGCTGCACATCGTCTATCCCCCGAACCGGCATCTGAGCAACAAGGTGCGCGTCTTCGTCGACTGGTTGGCAAAGCTGCTGGTGACCTCCAAGGTAAGCGAAGCCTGACCGCCTCCCTAAGGGAGGCGGCCCTTGTCCGGCGCGATCAGCTCCACGAGGCTCCCGCCGGCTGCCGCACCGTCGCATTCAGCCGGTTCCAGACATTGTCGACCGCGATCGAGACGATCAGCGCGGACAGCGCCTTTTCGTCATAGTGCCGGGCGGCTTCATTCCAGACCTCGTCGCTCACGGCGTCCGGCCGGTCGGCAAGCCGGGTCATGGCTTCGCCAAGCGCCAGGGCGGCACGCTCGGCCTCGGTGAAATAGGGCATTTCGCGCCAGGCGGAAACACCGACGATGCGCTCCACCGTCTCGCCTGCCTTCTGTAGCTTGCGCAATCCCATATCGGTGCAGACACTGCAGCCGTTGATCTGGCTGACGCGCAGATGCACGAGATCCATGGTGTTTTCGGATACCCCGCGATCCCTCAGCGAGGCGCTGAGCGCCAGCAGGGCTTGCAGGGTATCCGGCAGGATGACGGCGGGGTTTTTCATACGGGCTTGCATCATTCTCTCCTTGAAACATTTGCTGTGATGATGACGATGTCACCTCCATGCCGATCCGTTGTCACACCGGCCGGATGTCGTTCGTCATGGGCATGACGCAACAGGATCAGGGAGTGTGACCGATGGACGAAAAAAAGTGGCAGGCGGAAAAATTCGAGGCCAACCGCCCGCATCTGCGCGCCGTTGCCTACCGCATGCTGGGCTCGCGTAGCGAGGCGGAGGACGCAGTGCAGGAGGCCTGGCTGCGGCTCAGCCGCACGGATACGTCGGCGATCGACAATCTCGGCGGCTGGCTGACCACGGTCACCGCCCGCATCTGTCTCGACTGGCTGCGTGCCCGCAAATCCCGGCGCGAGGAGCCATTGACCATCCATGTTCCCGAACCCGTCATCAGCCATGAGGCCGGAACGGGCACCGATCCGGAACGGGAGGCGCTGCTATCGGATTCGGTCGGTCTGGCGCTGCTGGTCGTGCTGGAAAAGCTCGCGCCCGCCGAACGGCTGGCCTTCGTGCTGCACGACATGTTCGACATGCCTTTCGACGAAATCGCCCCGATTGTCGGGCGCAGCACCGTCGCCACGCGCCAGCTCGCCAGCCGCGCCCGCCGACGCGTGCAGGATAGGCCGGCCACCGCGGAGGTCGATCTTACCCATCAGCGTCATGTGGTCGATGCCTTCTTCGCGGCCTCGCGCAACGGCGACATGAACGCGCTCCTCGCGATTCTCGACCCCAATGCCGTCTTCCGCGCCGATGCGGTTGGCATACGCATGGGCGCGCCGGCGGAAGTCCGCGGCGGCAGCGCGGTTGCCGGAATCTTCCACGGCCGCGCCCAGGGCGCTCGCCTGGCCGTCATCGATGGCGCGGTCGGCGCGGTGGTCATCCTCGGCGGACAATTGCGCGTCGCGCTGCGTGTCGCCGTGACAGGCGAAGGCAGGATCACCGGCATCGAATCGATCGCCGATCCCGAGCAGTTGCGCCTGCTTGAGATCGTGATGATCGCGCCATGAGGATTACCCCATCCGCGTCGGGCTCGCTCCCGTCAGCCGGCGAAACATGGCGATGAAAGCGGAGGCGCTGCCGTAGCCGAGCTTCGCCGCGATCCACTGCACCGGCTCGCCCGCCTCGATCAACGCCAGCGCCTCGACCAGCTTCAGCCGCTGGCGCCATTCGTTGAAGGACATGCCGAGATCGTCGTGGCAGCGGCGGGAAAGCGTCCGTTCGGTGGTGCCCATCCGCCGCGCCCATTCGGCCAGGGAGTTGCGGTCGCCGGGATCGGCCTGCAACGCCTTGAGCACCGGCTCCAGCAGCGGATCGTCCGACAGCGGCAGATAGCTTTCGCAACGCGGAGCGAGCCGGATCTGATCGACCAGAACCCGCGCCAGCCGCAGATCCTCCTCGGTCTGCGGAAGAGTGACGTCGCGGGAGGCGAAATCGGCGAGGATCGCCTTCAACAGAGGGCTGATGCTCAGCGTCGACGGTTCGGACGGCAGGTCGGTGCAGAGTGCGCGCTCGACATAGACGGTGACATAGCGCAGGTCGTACTGGTTCCAGGCGCCATGCATCGTGTCCGGCGGCAGCCAGATGGCATAATGCGGCGGAGACAGATAGCGCACGCCTCGGATCACGAATTCAGCCACACCCGCAAGGGCGTAATTGAGCTCGCCCCATGGCTGGCTCTTCGAGGGAAAGACCGTCCCGGCCTTGTACGTCTCTGTCCGAAAGGAAACCGGCCGCGGCGGGTCTCCCTCTATGCGTGGTTCGCGCGCCATACGCCTGCTCCGCTCTGTCCGTAATCCGCTACCCTTGTCCGAAAGTCGCTATATACCAAAAATCGGACAGCCGGTAGAAACGATCCCATCCCGAACGATCAGACCCAGGCCGGCCGCCCGACAGGAGGATGCCATGCGCCGCAATTCAACGCCTGCCACCGACACCGGCACCGCCGTCACCGCAAGCGCGATGCTCGCGCCGCTGCTCACCGTGTTCATCTGGTCCGGCAATACCGTGGTCACCAAGGCGGCGGCCGGCATCATCTCGCCCGGCTCGATCTCCTTCTATCGCTGGCTGCTGGCTTTTCTCATCCTGCTGCCCTTCGTCGGCCGCGCCGCATGGAAAAACCGCGCGCTGCTGAAGCAGCATTGGCTGCAGCTTGCGACCCTCGGCGCGCTCGGCATGGTGATCTACCAGAGCCTCGCCTATGAGGCGGCCAAGACCACCTCGGCGGTCAATATGGGTGTCATCATCGCACTGATGCCGCTGCTGTCGACCTTGCTGGCGGGCATGCTCGCCGGCGAGAGACTGACGGTCGCCGGTCTTGCGGGCGGCGTCATCTCGCTGATCGGGCTGATCTACCTCACGTCGCAGGGCCAGCCCGCAACGCTCCTGACCGGCGGCTTCCACATCGGCGACGGCCTGATGATCGTCGCTGTCCTCTCCAACTCGCTCTACGGCGTCATGCTGAAGCGCTGGGCGATGCCGATACCGGTGTGGCAGCAACTCTTCTGGCAGATCGGCTTTTCGACCATTCTGCTGATCCCGATTTTCCTGATGGGCGATATCTCGCCGATCACCGTAACCAATCTGCCGCTGATCCTCTATGCCGCCATCCCGACGTCGCTGGTCGCGCCGCTGTGCTGGATGATCGGTATCCAGAAACTCGGGGCGGCACGGACCTCGCTGCTCATCAATCTCCTGCCGATCGTGGTTGCCACACTTGCCTGGGCGACTCTCGGGGAAGACTTGCATGCCTATCACGCCATCGGTGGCGCGCTCGCCCTCATCGGCGTCGCCATCGGCCTTCGGCAAACAAGGATCGCCAAGGGTGAGACAGAGCCCAGCGCCGGTCAGGCGGCCTGGGAAACGGAGGAGGTTTGACACGGCTGCCCTTCCTTCTACGATGTCCGGCATGGCGGGAATCGCCTGGGCGGGAGGGGAGCGAGCGTGCGGATAGGCCTGGAACCGGTATCATCGAGAACGACCATCCAGGAGGCCGTCTACCAGCAATTGCGCAACGCTCTGATGGCCGGCAATTTCGATCCCGGCCAGACGCTGACCATCGCTTCCCTGGCCGACACCTTCGGCACCAGCAACATGCCCGTGCGCGAGGCCTTGCGCAGATTGGCGGCTGAAAATGCGCTGGAGGTGGCGGCGAACGGCTCGGCCCGCATTCCGATCGTCACGCTCGCCCGCCTCGACGATCTCTGCCGCGCCCGCATCGCGGTCGAGGGGCTCGCCGCCGAACTCGGCCTCCCCCGCCTGACCGCTACCGACATCGCGACCCTGGAGCGTATCGCCGCCGAACAGCACGCCATCGGCCTTGGCAGGAATGTCTACGACCTGATGATCCGCAACCAGCAATTCCATTTCACCATCTACCGCGCCTCGGGTTCGGAGGTGCTGCTGCAGCTCATCGAAACATTGTGGCTGCGGTTCGGCCCCTATATGCGCATGCTGTCCGCTTCCGTCGAGCCGCTGATGCGCAGCGGCGAGATCGATCCGGCGGCACCGCATGTCCCGATCATAGAGGCGGTCAAGGCCGGCGATTTTGGCCGTGCCCGCGACGGCGTCATCGACGATATCCGCCGGACCCATGAGATCCTGCGCGACTATTGCCCGGCGCCCCAGGACGAACCGCGCCCGAAAAAGCCCGCTTCGGCAGTTCGGCGTTAGACCCAACGAAAATCCCGGCGAGCCGGAGCCAACGGACCTTCCGGAGAATTTAGTTGAGCCTTCAAATATTTTGTGATCAAATGATCATATCTGATCTTCAAGTCCGCCCGTTTTCAGCGAGAGCATCATGAGCGCCTCCCCTGCCAAACCAGCCTTTTCAGGTCTGAACAGCTTCCCGGTCGACGAGATCCGCGCGATGTTCCCGGCCATCAGGAAAGCGGGCGATTTCGTTTTTCTCGACAATGCCGGCGGCGCGCAGGTGCCGCAGGCGGTGGTCGATGCCGTCGCCAATCACCTGATCGATTTCAACGTCCAGCGCATGGCGAAATATCGACACAGCCAGGGCGTCGACCGCAACTTGACCGAGGCACGCGAAAGCGTCGCCATGCTGGTCAATGCCTACCGACCGGAGGAGATCTCCTTCGGCCAGAACGCCACCTCCTTCATCCGCCTGGTGAGCCTCGGCATAGCCAAGCTGCTCGGCGAGCGCAACGAAATCGTCATCACCGACGTGGACCATGACGCCAACATCGCCACCTGGCTGGCGCTGGAAGCCGATGGCGCCAAGATCGTCTGGTGGCGCATGCGCGAGGACGGCATGCTGCACACCGAAGACCTGAAGCCGCTGCTGAACGGCAGAACCCGCCTCGTCGCCTGCACGGTGACCGCCCATTCCATCGGCACGATCGTCGATGTCGCCACCGTCGGCAGCTTGGCACGTGACGCCGGCGCCGAAGTCTTTCTCGATTGCGTCCATTACGGCCCCCATGGCCTGATCGACGTGCAGGCATGGGATTGCGACTATCTGGTCTGCTCCGGCTACAAGAATTTCTCGCCGCATATGGGTTTCCTCTGGGGCCGCTATGATGCGCTCGTCAGGCTGCCGACCTTCAAGGAAGACTTCATTCCGGACGTGCCGCCCTACAAGATCGAGGTCGGCACCTTCACCTATGAGAACGTCGCCGGCATGAATGCGGCCATCCACTACCTGGAAGATCTCGGCCGCCGCTTCCTGCCCGCCGGCGAACACGGCCGCCGCGACGCACTCGCCGCCGCCATGGGCGCGATCCGCGACTACGAACTGACGCTCTCTCGTGACATGATCGCCGCTCTGAAACGCCATGGCGCCACTATCTACGGCATTTCCGATGAGGCCCGTCTGGAACAGCGCGTGCCGACCATCTGCTTCAACATGCCTGATATCACACCGCAGCAGTTCGCCACCGAAATGGGCGAAGCCGGCATCGGCCTGCGCGACGGACACATGTTTGCCCCGCGCCTGATGAAACGCCTCGGCCTCTCGATGGAAACCGGGGCGATCCGGGTATCCCTGGTACACTACAACAAGCCTGAAGAAATCGCTCGCTTCGAGACGGTACTGACCGAGATCATGGCGCGACACAGATAAGCCGCTTCACAAGCGGCGGCGTCACCGAGCAACTCCGCCACCGCGATGCACCGGCCGGAACGATGGCAGCCTGCGGCAACGTTGAAACCTGAAACGATTGCCGCTTCGCAGCTCCGCCTTTTCAGTCTATCCCTTCCCCAGGGACCTTTTGAGCGCGAGGAAGACCATGAGCGATTTCCGCAAGAGCTGCACCGACAAGACCCCGCTCATCGGCACCTTCGCCGCTATTCCGCATCCCGTCGCCATCGAAGTCATTGCCGCCTCCGGCGTCGACTTTCTCTGCATCGACTGGGAACATGCCCAGATCAGCCGTGAGCGTATCGAGGATCTGATCCGCGCCGCCGACATGCACCGTGTTCCCGCCCTGGTGCGCGTGCCCGGCCACGCGCCGGAATCCATTGCCGCCGTATTGGATGCGGGTGCAGCCGGTGTTCTGGTGCCGCGCGTGTCGACGGCGGCGCAGGCAAAGGCCGCCGTGCTCGCAACCCGCTATCCGCCGCTCGGCGAGCGCGGCGTCGGTCCCGGCCGCGCCGCCGCCTATGGCTACCGCATTCCAGACTATCTCGCCAAGGCCAATGCCGAACTGGTGCTCGCCATTCAGGTCGAGACGGCGGAGGGGCTCGCCAATATCGCGGCGATTGCCGCGGTCGATGGCATCGACGTCATTTTCATTGGCCCCGGCGATCTCTCGGTGTCGATCGACGCCATGGGACCTGCCGGAAAGGACAGGCTCGATGCCGCCATCGAAACCATCGCCGAGACGGCTCTTGCCGCCGGCAGGACGGTTGGCATTTTCCGGCCATCGCCCGATGATATCGACCTCTGGTCGAAGGCCGGCATCAGCTTCTATCTGCTTGCCAGCGACACCATGTTCCTGGGCGCCAGCCTGGCTGGCGGCATCGTGGCGGCGCGAGCACGCGCAGCATCGCAAAATATTGAAAAATAATAATTATTTCAGAAACTTAATACGTGAGAAAACAACGCGGGGACTATTCACGAAACCAGACTTTTTAAGCTTAAAACTTTATCCTTGAAATACATTCGCTTTTGGATAACGATCCTCAAAATGAAGGGCTCTCCAAACGCTGCTCTCCGTGACGCGCCGCCCTTCCAACACCAGGTTTCCAGGGAACGCACCTTGCCTCTTCCACCGCCGAATAGCCTGTCCGGGACGACACGCAACCACCATGCCTTCGAGGGTATCCGCGCCCAGATCCGCGATCTGCGCACCGACAATATCGCCGTGCTCGCCAAGCGCGCCCGCGAACTCGGCGGCGTCATTCCGTTGTGGTTCGGCGAAGGCGACATGGTAACCCCCGCCTTCATTCGCGACGCCGCCAAGAAGGCGCTCGACGACGGCCAGACTTTCTACGTTCCGAACATGCGCGGCCTTCCCGCACTGAACGAAGCCCTGTCGGAGTATCAGACGCGCTGGCATGGCCGCCCGATCCCGATCGAGCGCACCACCGTCGCGCCCGGCGGCATGCAGGCGCTCTATATGGCACTCGAACTGCTGGTCGATCTCGGCACCAATGTCGTCTATGTCGCGCCGCAATGGCCGAACATCCACAATGCCATCCATCTGATCGGCGGCGAACCCCGCCCCGTATCGCTCGATTTCGATACCGACTGGCGCCTCGATCTCGACAGGCTCTTTGCGCGTTGCGACGCCCGCACCCGCGCCATTTTCCTGTCGACCCCGTCGAACCCGACCGGCTGGACCGCGACACGGGAGGAAATGCAGGCGCTGCTCGATTTCTCCCGCCGCACCGGTATCTGGATCATTTCCGACGAGGTCTATGCCCGCCTCTATTTCGATGGCGAAATCGCGCCGTCGATCCTGCAGTTGGCCGACGATGACGATCGGGTGATTGCCATCAACAGCTTCTCCAAGGCCTGGGCGATGACCGGCTGGCGCGTCGGCTGGCTGACGCATCCCGCCGGCATTGCCGACCAGCTCGGCGCGATGACGCAATATGTCAACAGCGGCACATCGGCAATGATCCAGGCCGGGGCCGCCGCGGCGCTACGCGACGGCGAACCGCTGGTTGCCGAGATCCGCGCCAGAATCAAGGCCGGGCTCGATCTCGCCTATGAAAAGCTGCCGCGGATACCCGGCATCATCCTGCCGGAAAAACCGCGTGGCGGCATGTATGCCTTCTTCGCGCTGAGGGGCGAAGCCGACGCCACGGTGGCCTGCGAACGCATTCTCGAAACTGCACGCGTCGGCCTGGCGCCCGGCTACCATTTCGGTGAATCGTCCCGCGCCTTCCTTCGCATGTGCACGTTCCGCGACACGGAACAGATGCGCATCGCGCTCGACCGCATGGTCGGCGCCATGGCTTGACGGCTCGCCCCAGGACGAGCCGGCACTACCCGCGCACGGAACGCGTCCGCGGTCATAACCAGAGGGAGAACAACGAAATGCATTTGACCCGCCGCAATCTACTCGTTCTTGCGACCGTCGCCGGCATGGCCGGCGGCGGCCACTTCGCTTATGCCGCCGATGTGCTGAACGTCGGCTCCTATCCGAACAATCCGCCCTTCGAATACAAGACCGCGAGCGGCAGCTTCGAAGGTTTCGAGGTCGATATCGTCAACGAGGCCGCAAAGCGCGCGGGCATGACGACCAATATTGCCGACTATGGCTTTCAGGCCCTCTTCGCCGCGACCAGTTCCAAGCGCATCGATGTGGCGATCTCCTCGATCACCATCACGCCGGAACGGCTGAAGTCGCAATCCTTCACGCAGCCCTACTACGATTCCGACATGGGCATCGCCACCAAGGACGGCAGCCCGATCAAAAGCCTCGCAGATCTCAAGGGCAAGACCATCGGCGTCCTCTCCGGTTCGACCGGCGAGAAATGGGCCAACGACAACAAGGCCGCCCAGGCCTTTGCCGACGTCAAGGGCTACAATGCCCAGCAGGACGTCTTCCTCGATCTCGGCGCCGGCCGCATCGACGCCGTCGTCAGCGACATCCCCGGCATGCAATATCTTTTCGTCAAGACGAAAGGCTTCGCCATCAAGGAACGCATCAAGACAGGCGAGCAGTACGGGTTGATGATGACAAAGGACTCGCCGTTGCTCGGCAAGATCAACGATGCCATCACCGCGATGAAGAAGGATGGCACGCTGGAAAAGATCCATGAAAAATGGTTCGGCGGCAAAGCGCCGGCCGGCTCCTCCACCGTCACCGAAATGCCGATCCCCAAGGCGTGATCAAAAGATCATCTCGATCAGACCCTGCGCCGGCGCTCGTAGCCGGCGCAGCCGTGATAGATTTCAGCTCTGTTCCGCCTGATGGGAGCGCCAATGTCCTTCGTCGATACCTTCTTCAATTCCGACGTCATGGTCTCGGCCTTCCCGCAATTGCTGCGCGGCCTCTGGATGACGATCGCGCTGGGCGTGGTCAGCATCCTCTTCGGCGTTTCCGGCGGTCTTGTCGTCAGCCTTATCCGCCTCTATGCGCCGAAGCCGCTGCGCCTGCTGACCGTCGCCTATATCGACATCATGCGTGCCATGCCAATGCTGGTGGTGCTGATCCTGATCTACTATGCCCTGCCCTTCGTCGGCATCAGCCTTTCCGCCTGGTGGTCGGCGATCCTGGGCTTTTCCATCGTGCTGGCCGCCTATTCGGCCGAGGTCTTCCGCTCCGGCATCGAAAGCGTGCCGCGCGGGCAATTCGAGGCCGCCGCCGCTCTCGGCATCCCCTTCCTCGTCACGCTTCACAAGGTGGTGCTGCCGCAGGCGATCCGCATCGTCATCCCGCCGACCACGAGCAATTGCGTGTCGATGTTCAAGGATACTTCGCTTGCCTCCACCGTGGCATTGCCGGAGTTGTTGAAGGAGGGACAGAATGCGCAGGGTTTCTATGCCAATCCATCACCGCTGATCATGGCGGCGCTGATCTACATCATCCTGCTCTGGCCTATGGTGCGGCTGGTGAGCGTGCTCGAAAAGCGATTCAAAAGCGAGCAGGCGCGGTAGGCCCGGTCCTCAATCGAAGGCGGCGCCCGAAAGATGATTGTTGACCGAGGATTTGACCGCGCCGATATCCTTCCAGAGTTCGGCGATGATGGCGGGATCGACATCGGCCATCAGTTCGCGCAGCCAGGCTTCATGCGCGGCGGCCATGGCGCCGAAGTGCTCCTCGCCCTTCGCGGTGAGCTTCGCGACCGTCACCCGCCGGTCTCCGTCGGGCGTTTCGCGCAACACGAGGCCATCGATTTCCAGCCGTTCGACCAGACCCGTGACATTGCCGTTGGTGACCATCGTGCGCTTGGAAAGCTCGCCGAGCCGCAAGCCCTCACGCTCGCGATAGAGCTGCGCCATCAGATCGAACTGCGGTAGGGTCGCGCCGAATTCATTGCGCAGGCGGCGGCGGATTTCCTGCGAGATCAGCTTGGTGGTCGACAGCATCCGCAACCAGAGCCGCAACTCCTGCTTCTTGCCCTCCTGCGCCCCCTGGACAATGATTTCCAGATCGACGGTTCCACTCTCGGATTCTGCCATGGCGCCAGCTCAAATCACCGTGTTGCACGTTCATCTTCAAACGGTCTACGGAGCAACATTTCAAATGTCAAAGGTTTAGCATCGAGGCCGCGGCCGCTCTTTCCCCTCGCATTTTCGCAGGCATAAGCAAGCCGACATGGACGCGTCCGCGGCCTTTGCGCCCACCATGATCATGTCATCGTTCATGGCCTAGCTCACAGGCCACGCCTATTGCCGTCATATGCATATAATTTAAATTTTATACTTCAAATACTTGCAGCAACCGACAGCTGATACGGTCCATGGCTGGCGCGTCGTCAGGTACCCGGCCACCGAGAAAAATAGTGTTATTTTTCCGAATGTTACCCGATCCTTAGCGCCTGAGATATCAACAATCGCCTTATCTTCCGAGAGCCCCGTGGAATGCTTGCATTGTCATATATTGTGCCCTAGGCTCGCCTCATCCTACCGCCGTCGCACGTTTCGCCGTTCGAGAAAGATACGCTCGCGCCCGCCGGCAAAGGCATTCAAGCTTGGTTCCGAGGCGAAGATCCGCGACGCGGCTCTTCGAGCGGGATCACGCCAAATCAAGGGGAACGCACCATGACCGCCAATACGCTTGCCAGCCTGGCCTCTGCCCTTGTTTCGGGCTCCATCAAGGTCGTCGACCTGACCGCGCCGCTCGGGCCGGACACGCCGGTCCTCTACCTTCCGCCGCAATTCGGCAAGAACACGCCCAGCGTGAAAGTCCACACCATCTCCGAATATGATCAGAACGGCCCGTTCTGGGCCTGGAACTGGCTGGAACTCGGCGAGCATACCGGTACGCATTTCGACGCGCCCTGTCACTGGATCACCGGCAAGGACAATCCGAACAACACGACGGACACCATCCCGCCGCAGAACTTCGTCGCTCCGGTCAATGTCATCGACCGTTCGAAGGAGGCAGCCGCCAATCCGGATTATCTGCTGACGGTCGACAGCATCAAGGAATGGGAGGCCGAACATGGCGCCATCGAGGCCGGAAGCTGGGTATTGCTGCGCACCGACTGGTACAAGCGCAACGGCGCGACCGAAACCTTCCTCAATGCCGACGAAAATGGCCCGCATTCGCCGGGTCCGACCGCTGAAGCGATCGAATATCTGCTGACCAAGGGCATTATCGGCTGGGGTTCGGAGACCATCGGTACCGATGCCGGTTCCGCCGGTGGCATGAACCCGCCCTTCCCGGCACACAACCTCATGCACAAGGCAAACCGCTATGGTCTGGCCAGCCTGTCGAACCTTGACCAGCTCCCCGCCAAGGGCGCCGTGCTGATCGCCGCGCCGTTGAAATTCGTCAAGGGAACGGGTTCGCCGGTGCGTGCGCTGGCATTGATTGCATAGGCGGCACCATTGACGAAGGCGGGCTGGAGCAGCCTCCCCTCTGGCGTCGCTTCGGCTCCTCTGTTAACCACCGCACTCATATAGCAACTCCATATCGACGGGTCGGGATCTCGGCGGAGACCCGGCCCGTCGAGGCATCATTGAAAACAGCAAGATCTCACGAGGAGATATCGTTCATGGAGGAACGGTTTTCAGGCGCAGTCCTGAAGCGCAGTCAAGGTGGTTCCGAAAAGCGTCCGACCATGGGCGAGATCGGGCTCAACCACTTCGCCCCCTATCTGATGAACCGGATCATGGCGCGCTGGAACAGCAACATGGCCGAGGAGCTGCGCGAATATGACATGACGACCGCGAAGATGCGCGCGCTCGCCATCCTCAGCATTTCCTCCTCCGTGAGCATCAACGAACTCTCCGTCTTTGCCGTCACCGAGCAATCGACGATGAGCCGAACGCTGGATTCCCTCGAGCAACAGGGCTTCATCCGTCGCCAGCCTCGCGCCGAGGACATGCGCGTTCGGGACGTCTCCATCACCGAGGACGGCCGCGCCGCCTTCGAGAAACTCTGGCCGACCATGTACGACCTGCTCCTGCAGATGTTCGACGGCGTGGAGGAGGCCGAATACCGCGCCTTCATCGCGACGCTGCACAAGGTGCTACACAATATCAGGAAGCATGAGATTTGAAGGGCGCTCTCATGCTAGCTGGACCAATTCGATGACAAAGACAATGATTCTGGGTCAAGAACACGATCAGAACCTTCGAGACACCCTCATGGAGGTTCTGCGTCAACTCGGGGCGTCCATCACCAGTCGGAATCGGGCAATCGCTGGCTCGCAAGAAATCGAGACCGTCGTGCTGCAACTGGCTGGGAAGGAAATAACCATCGAGGCGGAAACTTACGTCGGACTTTCCATCACTGGCGACGAGAAAGTGATCAATGAAATCTCGGAGCGCGTAAGGCAAGCCATTCGCAGCATCCAAAGCTGATCTTGTCCGGTCCTTGTGAGGCAACGAGCGTTGAGTGTTTCACAGCGTCGCCACGGTCTTCAACGCCCCATCCAGTGCAGCTCCGCTTTCATCCAGCAGCGCCGCCTGCCGCAGGCGCTTCATCCAGGCCGCGCCATCCTCACGATCCCGCAGCAACGGCAGGGCCGACATCACCCGGTCGAATTTCGACAGGCCGCGCGCATGCGTGTCGGAATAGCCTTTGACCAGACGGCGGTTGTTGAGCACTTCGACGGCGAGATCGTAGTTCGCGCCGATAAGATCAGACGCAGCAGCAAGCCAGACTTCGCAATGCTCGATTTCGCGCATGTGCCTGAGCGTACCACGGCGAGTGCGGCGCAGGCCTGAGACGATATAGAGGCCAAGGAACCAGAACAGTGTGCCGGTTTTGACACGCCGGCCCTTGTTGACGATACGGTCGAGCCGGCCAAAGAGTTTCGGCCGGCTTTCTATCCAAAGGCCCAGACCCCTCGGCAGCGTGCCGCAGACCTCTTCCATGCGCGGATGCATGTATTCCGTCATGTAGACGATCTGGTCATCCGTGGCGCCGACCTCCGCGCGAACACGGTCGAAGCGGGAGCCGCGCACCTTCAGGTCGGCGACGCGGATGACATCGTCGTAAGCCATGGCGACCGCGACATATTTGGCGGACTGGACAGTGAAAGCGAAGTCCCGGTCAGCACCGCCGGCCTTGCAGTCGAGCGCATGGAGTGCGGCGACGCGGGTCAGATACTCATCGGCATAGGCCGGGTCCTGATAGTCGGCGAGCTTCTTGACGCCGGCAAACAGCAGCGGCCGGGCCGCTTGCGGAAATTCGGACCGGATACGACGCACGAGACGATCCAGTGCCGGGTGGCCGGCCGTCTCCGGCAGGGCGTCGAAACGCTTCGGCGGCGTTGCCGAAACCGGATCGCGCGGCTTGTCCTTTGCCCGGTCGAAGGCGTCGTTGAACGCCTTGAGGCTGGGCTCGATGCCCTTGCCGCCGGCACGGATCATCGCCTCGAACGCTTGCTTGCCGAAAGGCAATGCGCCTGACGCTGCGAGAGCGCCGAACATCGCGGCGGAAATGACGCTGCCATTCCTGACGGCCATCGTTTCCATGTCGAAGGCGATCGTGCGCTTGGCGGCGAAATCAGTGGCCTCGACCACCACTTCCGGATTGCCGATGCCGTCGCCCGGCTTCTCCTTTTCGCCGACGGCGAAGGAACGGTGCGTCGAGGCGATCAGCACGGTCTTGTCGGGCGTGACCAGCCCGCGCAGCACGGAGCGGCCGGCTTCCATCAACTCGGCGGCCATGACGACATCGACATCGCCCGGCGTCGGCATCAGCGAAAAGATCGGCGCATGGCCATCGCGGGCCGGCAGCATTTCGATATAGTAGATCGTCGCGCCCGTGCGCTGCGCCACGCCAGGCACCGACGTCGTCTGCGCCATCCATCCCTCGGCCTCGGCAAGACCGACGATCCAGTCGGCCAGCACGCCGCCGCCCTGCCCGCCCATGGCGAGGATGGCAAGCGACAATGGCTTGTCCGTCGAAAGCCTGTTAGCGCCAAGATCGCTCATGCTCACATGCTCGTTCATCTCGCCCTCTCAATCCGAAAAGACGATGCGGCCGGCGCGACGGCGCGCCTGCAGCCAGCCGATGATACCCGAGCGCATGCGGGCCACGAAGCGATCCCAACCCGTCGGATTGTGGATGATATCGGCGCGGTAGAAGGAGGGACAGAGCACCGCCGCCTCCGAAACCTCGCCGCAATTGCCGCATCCCACGCAATTATTATCGATCGCCGCCACCGGATCGTCCTTCAGCGGGTCGTCGGTATGCTTGACCGACAGCGACGGACAGCCTGAAAGCCGGATGCAGGCGTGATCGCCGGTGCAGACATCTTCGTCGACGCCGAAGCGCTCCTTGACCACGCGCTTGCCCTCCTTCACCGCCTTGGCGAATTGCGGCTTCACGCGGCGCTGTTTGTTGAGCATGCATTCGGAGGAAGCGACGATGATCTTCGGCCCCGGCTCCTTCGAGGTCAGTGCCTCGCGCAGCGTGTCGCGCATTTTCGCCACGTCATAGGTCCGGTCGATCTGGCGCACCCAGGTGGCGCCGATCCCCTTGACGGCACTGACGATGGAATTGTTGGTCTTGCGGCGCGGATTGAGCGCACGCGACGACGGGATGTCCTGGCCGCCGGTCGCCGCCGAATAATAATTGTCGACGACGAGGATGACGCCGTCCTGCTTGTTGAAGACGGCATTGCCGACCGAGGTCGCCAGGCCGTTGTGCCAGAAGCCGCCATCGCCCATCACCGAGATCGCGCGCTTGTCGGCGGCGACATTGAAGGCCGAGGCAGCGGCCGGACCGAGCCCGTAGCCCATGGTCGTGCTGCCGATGTTGAAGGGTGGCAGGATCGAGAAGAGATGACAGCCGATATCACCGGAGATGTGGTGCTGGCCGAGCTCGCCTTCCACCAGCTTCATCGCCGCGAAGATCGGCCGCTCGGGACAGCCGATGCAGAAGCCTGGCGGGCGCGGCGGCACGACTTCGGCCAATGCCTTGACCTTCGGGTCGTTGAGAACAGGCGTCGGGTCCGGCAAAGGCGGCTGGTTGCCGAGCAGCACGCGCTGATGGATTTCCAGGAAATTCTTGATGCCCTTCATCAGTACCGGCGCGGTATATTCGCCGCCCATCGGAAGGACGTCCTTGCCCGCGATCTTCGTCTGGATATCGCGGCGGCGCAGAATGGTGTTGAGAGACTGCTCGATATATTCGGGCGCCCCCTCCTCGACCATCAGCACCGCCTTCTTGTTCGCGCAGAACGCGGCAATCTGATCATCGACCAGCGGATAGGCGACGTTGAGGACATGAAGCGGGACAGCGGAATTGCCATAGACATCGGCAAGACCAAGCTGCTGCAAGGCACGCATGACGCCATTATACATGCCGCCGAGCAGGATGATGCCGACATCGCCCTCGGACGGGCCGAAATATTCGTTGAGCTGGCGCCTCTTGATGAAGTCGACAGCCGCAGGCCAGCGCTTCTCCAGCTTCTCCTTCTCATGCAGGAAGGAAGCCGGCGGCAGCACGATGCGATTGACGTCGCGCACGGGATTTTCCAGCGCCTGCTTCAGCGTATAGGCCGGCCGCTTGTTATCCTTGGCGACGAACTGGCCGTGGACATGACAGCTGCGGATGCCGACTTGCAGCATGACCGGCGTATTGGAAGCTTCCGAGAGTTCGAATCCCACCTCTACCGCCTGAACGATCGATGGCAGGTTCGGGCGCGGATTGAGCAGCCAGATCTGCGACTTCATCGCATAGGCATGGCTGCGCTCCTGCATGATCGAAGAGCCCTCGCCGTAATCCTCGCCGATGATGATCAACGCGCCGCCGGTGACGCCGCCAGACGACAGGTTGGAAAGCGCATCGGAGGCGACATTCGTCCCCGCCGTCGATTTCCAGGTGACGGCGCCGCGCACCGGATACATGACCGAGGCCGACAGCATGGCGGCGGCGGCGGCTTCCGATGCCGAGGTCTCGAAATGGACGCCCAGCGCCTCCATCACCTCCTTGGCGTCGGCCAGCACGTCCATGAGGTGGGAGATCGGCGACCCCTGATAGCCACCGACATAGGAAACACCCGACTGCAACAGTGCCTTGGTGATCGCAAGGATGCCCTCGCCGCGGAAGATGTCGCCTTCCCCGAGCTTCAGATCCTCGACCTCGCGCGCAAAAGACCGCTCGGCCATAGACGTTACCCCTTTGCCCTGAAGGCTTCCTTTAAATCATTTGCAAAATCATATTTTGAAGATTTGACGACTGTCAACGAACAAGTGAGCGAGCGCTGCCTGATGTGACTTCATGGCGGCTTACGATGATCGAAACAGCACCATGCCTGCCTTCATGCGTTCGGCAATCAACACTCATATATATGCAAATACATGAAACATGCGCAGCACCGGAGCATTTCGCTATTTGAGGCGGAAGCGCTGTATCTTGCCCGACTCCGTCTTCGGCAGAGCCTCGACGAAGACGATGGAACGCGGATATTTGTAGGGCGCGATCACCGCCTTGACGTGATCCTGCAACGCCTTGACCAGCAGATCCGATCCGGCAACACCCGGCATCAGCACCACATGCGCCTGAACGATATGGCCGCGATCCTCGTCCGGCTTGCCGACAACGGCACATTCCAGCACATCGGCATGCGACAGAAGTGCCGATTCCACTTCCGGCCCGGCAATATTGTAGCCGGCCGAAAGGATGATGTCGTCGGACCGCGCGGCGAAATGGAAATAGCCTTCTTCGTCCTGAATGAAACTGTCGCCCGTCAGGTTCCATCCGTCCTTGACATAATCGGTCTGCCTGTCATCGGCGAGATAGCGGCAGCCGATCGGACCGCGCACCGCCAGTCTGCCGATGGTGCCGTGCGAGACCTCGTTCATATCGTCATCGACGACGCGTGCCTGATAACCGGCAAGCGGCCTGCCGGTGCAGTTCGCCCTCGCATCGTCAAGCCGATTGGAAATGAAGATATGCAGCAGCTCGGTCGAGCCGATGCCGTCGAGGATCGGCTTGCCGGTCTTGCGCGTCCATTCCTCGAAAATCGGTCCAGGCAAGGTCTCGCCGGCCGAAACCGCGATGCGCAGCGAGGAGAGATCCGCGCCCTCGTCCATGGCGGCCAGCATGGCGCGATAGGCTGTCGGCGCGGTGAAGCTGATGGTCGCGCCGTATTCCTGGATGATCTCGACCATGTTCTTCGGTGAGGCATTTTCGAGGAGCGCCGTCGATGCTCCGAAGCGAAGCGGAAAGACGACCAGACCGCCGAGCCCGAAGGTGAAGGCGATCGGCGGCGAGCCGATGAAGACATCGTCCGGCGTAACCTGCAGCACTTCCCTGGCATAGGCATCGGCGATGATCAGAATATCGCGATGGAAATGCATCGTCGCCTTGGGCACGCCTGTCGATCCCGAGGTGAAACCGAGCAGCGCCACATCGTCCCGCCCCGTCTTTGCCGCCTCGTAACGCACCGGCTTGTTGAGCGCGATACGGTCGAGTTCGGCATCATGATTGGCCGTGCCGTCGAAACCCACGACTTGCTTCAAATGCCGGCTGTCCTTTGCCGCCGCGACCAGCTCCGCCAGCAGCCTCGTATCGCAAAGCGCCAAAGAGATCTGCGCCTTGTCGATGACTTTCGAAAGCTCCCCCGCCCGCAGCATCGGCATGGTGTTGACGGCGACGGCACCGACCTTCGTCACCGCCAGCCAGCAGGCGATCATTGCCGGATTGTTGCCGGAGCGGATGAGAACGCGATTGCCGGGCTTGACGCCAAAGTCTTCGGCAAGCGCGTGGGCGATGCGGTTGGTCCAGTCCGTCAATTCCTTATAGGTGCGGCGCCGGCCATTGCCGATCAGCGCCACATGGTCGCCGAAGCCCTTTTCGACCATCCGGTCGCTGAGTTCGAACCCGGCGTTCAGCCATTCGGGATAGTCGAAACCATCCAGCAGCAAGTCGGGCCATGCCTCCGAGGACGGCAGATTGTCTCGTGTGAATGTATCGCTATGGCCGGTCGGTCCCAGCATTGCCTTGCTCCCACATTCTTCTCGATCAGATCGCCACCCTTGCCGCTTTCCCCTTCGGCATGCGTCGCGCGATCAAAAAGATCGCACTGACGGTCACAATGTTCAAGAAAGAAATTTTAAGTTTAAAATATTATTAGCCTACCCTTGATTCAAAAGGACATTTTGGAATTTTCGGTGTATTTTGATGGCCAACGGCCTGCGGCTCCGGCAAGATGCGTCTTGACGGGTGGCAACGACAATATATTTTAAACTTAAATGAATTTGGAGCCGGTCTCGGCGCCATGGGAGAGAAGCGATGCGCATCGTCTGTATCGGCGGCGGCCCTGCGGGACTTTACTTCGCGCTTCTGATGAAGAAGCTCCATCCCGAACATTCTATCCGCGTCATCGAACGCAATCGCCCCTATGACACTTTCGGCTGGGGCGTCGTCTTCTCCGATGCCACCATGGTTTCCATGCGCGAATGGGACCCGGAAAGCGCCGCCAAGATCGAGGACGCTTTCAACCACTGGGACGATATCGAAGTCTGGTTCAAGGGCACGCGCCAGCGCACCTCCGGCCACGGCTTCGTCGGCATCGGCCGCAAGAAGCTGCTGAACATCCTACAGAAGCGCTGCGAGGCACTCGGTGTCGAGCTGATCTTCGAAACCGACGTCGCCTCCGACCTCGATTTCCCCGACGTCGATCTGATCATCGGTTCGGACGGTCTGAATTCGAAGATCCGCAATCACTATCCCGAAGTCTTCCAGCCGGACATGATCACCCGTCCGAACCGCTATATTTGGCTCGGCACCAACAAGCTCTTCGATGCCTTCACCTTCGATTTCCGCAAGACCGCGCATGGATGGTTCCAGGCGCATATCTACAAATTCGACGACAAGACCTCGACCTTCATCGTTGAAACCACCGAGGAAGCCTATCTCGCCCATGGTCTCGACAAGATGGACCAGGACGGCTCCATCGCCTTCTGCGAGAACCTGTTTTCGGAGGTGCTGGACGGCGCCCCGCTGATGACCAATGCCCGCCATATCCGCGGCTCGGCCTGGCTGAACTTCAACCGGCTGATCTGCGGCAAATGGAGCCATTTCAACGGCAACGCGCATGTCGTGCTGATGGGCGATGCCGCCCATACCGCGCATTTCGCCATCGGCTCCGGCACCAAGCTCGCCATCGATGATGCCATCGAGCTGACGCGGCAATTCCAGATTCATGGGCACGGCAAGGACAAGATACCAGCCATTCTCGCAACCTATGAAGACATCCGCCGCGTCGACGTCGCCCGCATCCAGAATGCGGCGCGCAACGCGATGGAATGGTTCGAGGTCGTCGGACGTCGCTATGCCGACACGCTGGAACCCGAGCAGTTCATGTATTCGATGCTGACCCGCTCACAGCGCATCAGCCACGAGAACCTGCGGCTGCGCGACAGGGACTGGCTGGAAGGCTACGAGCGCTGGTTCGCCAGGAAATCCGGCCTTGCCGTCGGCAACGACCGTTGCCTGCCGCCGATGTTCACGCCCTATCGTCTGCGCGATGTCCAGCTCATTAACCGCATCGTCGTCTCGCCGATGGCGATGTATTCGGCCGAAAATGGCGCGATGAACGATTTTCATATCGTCCACCTCGGTTCCCGCGCTCTCGGCGGCGCCGGCCTGATCTTCGCGGAAATGACCTGCGTTTCGCCCGATGCCCGCATCACGCCCGGCTGCCTCGGCCTCTGGAACGAGGAACAGGCGGCGCAATGGAAGCGGCTCGTCGAATTCGTGCACACCAACAGCGCTGCCAAGATCGGCATCCAGCTCGGCCATGCCGGCCGCAAGGGCGCGACGAAAGTCGCCTGGGAAGGGATTGACCAGCCGGTTGCCGACGGTGCGTGGCCGCTGATCTCGGCCTCTGCCGTTCCCTACCTCAAGAACAGCCAGGTGCCGAAGGCCATGGACCGCGCCGACATGGATCGCGTCAAGGCCGATTTCGTCCATGCCACGAAACTGGCCATCACCACCGGCGCCGACTGGCTGGAACTGCACTGCGCCCACGGCTACCTGCTGTCGAGTTTCCTGTCGCCGCTGACCAATCTGCGTAACGACGACTATGGCGGCAGCCATGAAAACCGCGCCCGCTATCCCCTGGAGATCTTCAAGGCGATGCGGGAAACCTGGCCGCAGGACAAGCCGATGTCCGTCCGCCTGTCCTGTCATGACTGGACCGACGGCGGCAACACGCCGGAGGATGCGGCGATCTTTGCCGGTATGTTCAAGGAGGCCGGCTCCGACCTGATCGATTGCTCGTCCGGCCAGGTGTCGAAGGAAGAAAAGCCGATTTACGGCCGCCTGTTCCAGACGCCTTTCTCGGACAAGATCCGCAACGAGATCGGCATCCCCACGATTGCCGTCGGCGCGATCTCGGAGGCCGACCACGCCAATTCGATCATCGCCGCCGGCCGCGCCGATCTCTGCGCCGTCGCCCGCCCGCATCTGGCCGACCCCGCCTGGTCGCTGCACGAAGCCGCCAAGATCGGCCTGACCGCGATCCCCTGGCCGAAGCAATATCTCTCCGGCAAGACGCAATATGAAACCAACCTTGCCCGCGCGGCCGCCACCGCGCCGGCGAAGTGAGGCCCCGATGACGAGAGCAGGCAAACTTGCGGGCCGTCACGCCCTCGTCACCGGCGCCGGTAGCGGCATCGGCGCCGCCATTGCGCGGGCGCTTGCCGCCGAGGGCGCAAACGTGACGCTCGCGGGGCGACGCAAGGAACCGCTGGAGACCGTCGCCAGCGAGATCGGTGTAGGCGCTTTCGTTGTTGACGGTTTCGACGTCGCCAGCACCGAAGCGATCGCCAAGGGCCTGGCTCTTTCCCGCGAAAAATTCGGCCCCATCGATATTCTCGTCAACAATGCCGGCGAAGCGCCGAGCGCACCGTTCGAAAAGACCAGCCTGGAGATGTGGAACCGCGTGCTGACGGTCGACCTCACCGGCGTTTTCCTGGTAACGCAAGCCGTGCTGCCAGACCTGAAAGCCCATGGAGCCGGCGCGCGCATCGTCAACATCGCCTCCACGGCGGGCCTGACCGGCTACGGCTATGTCTCCGCCTACGTCGCCGCCAAGCATGGCGTGGTCGGCCTGACGCGTTCGCTGGCGCTGGAGCTGGCAAGGACCGGCATCACGGTCAATGCCGTCTGCCCCGGCTTCACCGACACGCCGATCATTCAGCGCTCGATCGAGACCATCGTCGCCAAGACCGGACGCACGGCGGAACAGGCGCTTTTGGAATTCACCAAACACAATCCGCAGGGACGGCTCGTCAAACCGGAGGAGGTTGCCGACACCGTTCTGTGGCTGGCATCGCCGGCGGCGGCATCGATCAATGGACAGGCAATCGCGGTTGCCGGCGGAGAGGTTTTGGCGGGATGAGCGAACAGGACATGACGATGCGGGGCCATCTTGTGCCCTTCAACACCTATGTGGCCCGCCATTTCCTCTGGGAAGTCAGCGAGGACGGCCGCGTCGCCACCATCCGGCTGAACCGTCCGGACCGTAAGAACCCGCTGACATTCGACAGTTACGCCGAGCTGCGCGATCTCTTCCGCAATCTCACCTACGCGTCCGATGTGCGCGCCGTGGTGCTGACCGGTGCCGGCGGCAATTTCTCCTCCGGCGGCGATGTCTTCGAGATCATCGAGCCGCTGACCCGCATGGCCATGCCCGAGCTGCTCGCCTTCACGCGCATGACCGGCGATCTCGTCCGCGCGATGCGCAAATGCCCGCAGCCGATCGTTTCGGCCGTCGACGGTATCTGCGCCGGGGCCGGCGCCATCCTCGCCATGGCCTCCGATCTGCGCCTGGCGACGCCCGAAGCCAAGACCGCCTTCCTCTTCACCCGCGTCGGCCTTGCCGGTGCCGACATGGGTGCCTGTGGCATCCTGCCCCGCATCATCGGCCAGGGGCGCGCCGCCGAACTGCTATTCACCGGCCGCTCGATGTCGGCGACGGAAGGCCATGCCTGGGGGTTCTACAACAGCCTGCACGCAACCGCCGATCTGGAGCAGGAGGCCGTGAAGCTCGCCCAATCGCTCGCCGACGGCCCCTGGTTCGCGCATGGCATGACCAAGACCATGCTGAACCAGGAATGGGCGATGGGCATCGACGAAATGATCGAATCCGAGGCACAGGCCCAAGCGGTCTGCATGGCGACCCAGGATTTCCGCCGCGCTTTCGAGGCCTTTGCCGCCAAGCGCAAGCCGACATTCGAGGGGAACTGAAGCTATGTCCGCTCTATCAGCCCTCCCCGGCCCGACACGGGAGCATCTGGATTGGCCGTTCTTCGAGGAGCGTCACCGCGCGTTCGCAGCCGAAGTCGATGCCTTCGCCGCATCCTCGGCCATGGCCGATATCGACCATGGCGATGTCGACGCCGCCTGCCGCAAGCTGGTCAAGGCGCTCGGCGACGCCGGCCTCCTCGCCGCCGCAACCGGCACCTCCCACGACGACCCGCTGATCGATTCCCGCCTCGTCTGCATCGCCCGCGAAACACTGGCCTGGCATGACGGCCTTGCCGACTTCGCTTTCGCCATGCAGGGCCTGGGCACCGGTGCAATCGGCCTTTCCGGCTCACCCGAGCTGCGCGCCGCCGTGCTGCCGAAAGTCCGCGCCGGCGACTGGCTCGCCGCCTTCGCACTGTCGGAAAAAGGCGCCGGCTCCGATGTCGCGGCCATGAGCTGCGCGGCCCATGCCGACGGCGACCATTATGTTCTCGATGGCGAAAAGACCTGGATTTCCAATGGCGGCATCGCCGACGTCTACACCGTCTTTGCTCGCACCGGCGAAGCGCCGGGCACACGCGGCATTTCTGCCTTCGTCGTCTTCGCCGACGACCCCGGCTTCTCGATCATGGAGCGCATCGAGGTGATCGCGCCGCATCCGCTGGCGACGATCCGCTTCGACAATTGCCGCATCCCCGCTTCGCGCCGCCTCGGCGCACCGGGTGAAGGCTTCAAGATCGCCATGCGTACGCTCGATATCTTCCGTGCCTCGGTGGCTGCGGCCAGCCTCGGCTTTGCCCGAAGAGCATTGGACGAGTCGCTCGCTCATGTCCGAACCCGCCGCATGTTCGGCGCAGCGCTCGGCGACCTTCAATTGACCCAGGCCGCCCTCGGCGACATGGCGACCGGCATCGATGCGGCAGCCCTCCTCACCTACCGCGCAGCCTGGCGCCGCGACGTGCAGCATTTGCCGACGACACGCGAGGCCGCCATGGCCAAGATGACATCGACGGAAACAGCGCAAAGCGTCATCGACCGCGCCGTCCAGCTCTTTGGCGGCCGCGGCGTGAAATCGGGCGAGATCACCGAAAAGCTCTATCGGGAAATCCGGGCGCTCCGCATCTACGAAGGCGCGACGGAGGTCCAGAAACTCATCGTCGCGCGCGAACTCCTGAAGGCCAATTGATGGGAGACGAGACGAGACGCCACGCGATTTTCGACCGGGCCGGCCGGCAACATCCTCGCCCGTACCACGACCGGCATGGCCGCCACGCCGCACTGACCTCTTATCTGGAGACGACCGATGCATACCATCCTGCAACCTGAAGGCTGGGCCAAGCCGATCGGCTATGCCAATGGCATGGCGGCGACGGGCCGCATGGTGTTCGTCGGCGGCCAGGTCGGCTGGAACGCGGCTTGCGAATTCGAAAGCGACGATTTCGTCGAGCAGGTCCGCCAGACGCTGAAGAACGTCGTCGCCATTCTCGCCGAAGGTGGCGCCGAGCCGACGCACATCACCTCCATGACCTGGTATTTCACCGACAAGCGGGAATATCTCGATAATCTCAAGGCTGTCGGCCAGGTCTACCGCGAGACCATCGGCCGGCATTTTCCGGCCATGGCCGCCGTGCAGGTCGTCGCTCTGGTCGAGGATCGCGCCAAGATCGAAATCCAGGCGATCGCCGTCATCCCGCAATAAGCTTACTGGAAGAGACGGAACGAACCCATGTCGGCATTGCGCTTCTCGGACACCGTCTCGGCGAAATTGGCGGACGATATCCTCGTCGTGACCATCGACAATCCGCCCGTGAACGCCCTGTCGGCCGATGTCCGTGCCGGCCTCATGGTGGCGCTCGATCGCGCCGAGGTGGACAAGGCCGTCACCGCCATCATACTGACCGGCGCGGGCAGCACCTTCATCGGCGGCGCCGATATCAGGGAGTTCGGCAAGCCGCCGGTCGAACCGACCCTGCCACAGCTCGTCGCCCGCATCGAGGATTTTGCCAAGCCGATCGCCGCCGCCATCAACGGCGTAGCGCTGGGCGGCGGCCTCGAAGTGGCGCTTGCCTGCCATCGGCGCCTTGCCAGTCCCGACGCAAAGATCGGCATGCCGGAAGTCAAGCTCGGCATCGTCCCCGGTGCCGGCGGCACGCAACGCCTGCCGCGCCTGATCGGCACGGCCGCCGCCGTCGAGCTGATCGCGAACGGACGCGTCATCCCGGCTGGCGAGGCACAGAGACTCGGCATCCTTGACGATCTGAGCGACGGCGCGCTGATCGAGGATAGCATCACCGCCATAAGACATGCGGCGATGCCATCCTTGCGGCGGACCGGCACGCTGCCCGTCCCGCCCGAAACGAGCGAGAGCATCGACAAGGCCGCTACCGAAGCGATGCGCAAGGCGCGTGGCCAGCGCGCGCCTGCGGAAGCTATCCGCCTCGTTCGTCTTGCCGCGACGACATCGCTTGCCGATGCGCTTGCGGAAGAGCGCCGCACCTTTGTCGAGCTGCGGGACGGCGAGGAAGCGGCCGCCCTTCGCCATGTCTTCTTCGCCGAACGCGCCGCCGGCAAGGTCGAGGGTCTGGAAAAGGTCTCGCCGCGCGGGATCGAAACCGTCGGCATCGTCGGCACCGGCCTGATGGGCTCGGGCATTGCAGCAGCAGCGCTCAATGCCGGCTATCGCGTCATCGGCGTCGAGCAGACACCCGAAGGCGCCGACAAGGGCCGGGAGAGGATCGCCGGCCTCCTCGACAAATCAGTGCAATCCGGCCGCCTCGATGCGGCAGGCCGGGAAGAGCACCTCGCCCGGCTGACGGTCTCTGCCGATGCGGAGGAACTCGCACAGGCGGACCTTGTCGTCGAAGCCGTCTTCGACGATCTCGCCGTCAAGACCGCACTGTTCCAGCGCCTGGACGGGATCATCCGCGCCGACGCGATCCTCGCGACCAACACCAGCTACCTCGATCCAAACGTCATCGCCGCGGCGACCGCCCATCCGGAACGCATCGTCGGCCTGCATTTCTTCTCGCCCGCCAATATCATGCGGCTGCTGGAGGTGGTGAACTGCAAGAGGACCGCGCCGGATGTGCTGGCGAGCGCACTCGCCTTCGCCAAGCGCCTCGGCAAGCTGCCGATCGTCTGCGGCGTCACCGAGGGTTTCATCGGCAACCGCATCTTTTCCGCCTATCGGCGCGAGGCCGAATTCATGCTTGAAGACGGCGCGCTGCCGCAGGAGATCGATGCGGCGCTGGAGGCCTATGGCTTTCCGATGGGCCTCTTCGCCGTCTATGACATGGCCGGCCTCGAAATCGCCTGGGCGCGCCGCAAGCGGCAGGCGGCCACGCGCGATCCGGCCGCCCGCTATGTCGTCATCGCCGACCGCCTCTGCGAAGCCGGCCGCTTCGGCCAGAAGGTGGGGCGCGGCTGGTACGCCTATTCGCAGGGCCGGCGCAGCGTCGATCCAGAGGTGACGGCGAAGATCGAGGCTGCCCGCAAGGAAAAGGGCGTGACGCCGAGAGGCTTTACCACCGACGAGATCGTCGCCCGCCTGTTGCGGGCCATGGGCGACGAAGGCAAGGCGCTGCTATCCGAGCATGTCGCCGCTCGCCCCGGCGATATCGATCTGGTCATGATCAATGGCTACGGCTTTCCCGCGCACAAGGGCGGCCCGATGTTCGCCGCCGGCCATCGCTGAAAGGCTCAAGCGGCCGACGACAGCAGCGTGAACAGCTCCTGCGGCCGGTTGACGCCACGCAGCGCATAGCGCCCGACCGAGACGAGATCGTTGCTCTGCTCCGCCGCCGACAGGGCTTCGACGAAATTCGCCGACATCAGGATATTGCGGTCGGCCGAACGGCACATGGAGGCGATACGGCTGACCTCATTGACGGCTGGGCCGATAACGGTGAAATCCAGGCGGTCCATGCTGCCGATATTGCCGTAGAAGACATCGCCGATATGCAGGCCGAGATAGACCTCGGTCACCGGCCGCCCCTCGATCTGCCGCTGCGCGTTGAGATCGCGCAGGCGCTGGCGCAGCAGCGATTCCGCCATCAGGGCCGCGGCGCAGGCGTCGCCGGAATCCCTCGCCTTGAAAATCGCCAGCGTGCCGTCGCCGATCAGCTTCAGCACATTGCCGCCGGCCTCGTGGATCGAGGAGATCACCGCGTCGGCATAGGCATTCAGCATCGGAATGATCTCGTCGGGCTCGGCCGTATCCGAAATGCGCGTGTAATTGGCGAGATCGGAGAACCACAGCGCCGCCGAGATGCGCTCGGCCTTGCCGCGCGTGATCTTGCCCTCGAGCACATGGCGCGCGGCATCCTCGCCGAGATAGACCTCGGCGATCGTGCGCGCGATGCGCCCCATGCCGGTGCATTTGATCGCCAATGCCAGAGCCGGCGCAAGTTTGCGCAGCACGCGCAGGTCCTCGTCCGGGAAACCCGCGGCGGCCGCGGTGGCGAAATTGGAATAGAAACAATCCATCTCGCCGATCGTGCCGCCCGCCTCGAAGCGGTGCACCATCGCGATATAGTCGGTGTGACCGTCGTTCAGCAGCGTGTCCAGGCCGAAGAAATCGGCCGGATCGCCAAAACCGATGCGCCGCCGTACCTCTTCCCCACCGGTCGTCAGCATATGGTAGAAGGAGGTGCGCAGCCAGTTCTCGGCAGCGATCCCCTGATGGGAAGGCCCGTATTCCAGCTCGCGCTCGATCGATTGGTTGCCGTCCCAACGGAAGGCGCGGCCTTCATAGACAGGATGCAGCGTGTCCATCAGCGCCATGGCGCGATCGACCCGCAGTCCGTGGCGACAGCAGGCCTCGCAGAACCCCGCCAGGATATCGGCCTCTCCCATGCCCTTGAGGCCGCTCTGCATGAGCCAGCCGGCGATTTCGCCGATGTCCTTGTCGTTCATGGATTGTCTCCCGACTCCCGAAAGGATTCGCTTTAATACGAAATATGTAGGCTTGGAATGCAGTGCAACCCAAATAAACCGGCTGGAGACCGACAATCGTCGCCCCTGCGGCGCAGAGACGGCGATTTGACGCGTGAAAAGAACACATGCCACCAGCCTCGGCGATGGCCACCGAGGCGGCTCCGCGACGGCAGGCTCAGATCACGCCGCCATTGGCGCGCAGCACCTGGCCATTGATCCAGCCGCCATCGGGGCCGGCAAGGAAGGAAACGGCGGCGGCGATATCCTCCGGCGTACCGAGGCGTTCCAACGGGTTCATCCTGGCCATGCGGTCGATCAGCTCGTCGCTCTTTCCATTGAGGAAGAGATCGGTTGCGGTCGGACCGGGCGCCACGGCGTTGACCGTGATCGACCGGCCCCGCAATTCCTTGGACATGATGCCGGTCAGCGCCTCGACGGCGGCCTTGGTGGCGGCATAGACGCCATAGGTCTCAAGCTTGAGACCGACGACGCTGGTGGAGAGATTGATGATGCGGCCGCCGTCGCGCAGGCGCTTGCCGGCCTCGCGCAGCGTATTGAACGTACCCTTCAGATTGATGGCGATCTGTCGGTCGAAATGGGCATCATCGGCCTCGGCGATCCTGGCGAGCTGCATGATGCCGGCATTGTTGACCAGCACATCCACGCCGCCAAATGCGGCCTCGGCCGCATCGAACATGTGACCTACGGCTTCGGCGTCGGAAACATCCGCCTTGGCGATCAGCGCCTTTCCGCCCTTCTCCTCGATCCCGCGGACCACCTCGGCAGCCGCGGCTTCGCTGCCGGCATAGTTGACGACGACCGTGAAGCCGTCCTTTGCCAGACGTTCGGCGATCGCGGCGCCAATGCCGCGGGAGGCTCCGGTCACGATGGCTACCCTGTTGGAGTTATTGGTCATTCTCTTCATCCCTCATGGCTCGGCGCCGCAGCGCGTTTCTATGAGGAGAAGATGCCCCTTTTCATCTGACGGATAATCATCCAATAATCGGCATCACTATCCGAAATAGCCGAACAAATCGAAATGGACAGATTCGATGCCATGCGGGTATTTTCCCGCGTCGTGGAACGGCGCAGCTTCACGCTGGCCGCCGAGGACTTGGGACTGCCACGGTCGACGGTGACCGATGCCGTCAAGCGATTGGAGGCACGGCTCGGCGTGCGGCTGCTGCAGCGAACGACGCGGCATGTCAGCCCGACGCTCGACGGCGAAGCCTATTATCAGCGCTGCCTGCGCATCCTGTCCGACATAGAGGATGCCGAGGGCGCCTTTGCCGGCGCCAAGCCGAAAGGCCTGCTGCGCGTCGATGTGCATGGCACGCTCGCACGCCATTTCGTGCTTCCGAACCTGCCGTCCTTCCTCGCGACCTATCCCGAGATCGAGCTTCATCTCACCGAAGGAGACCGTTTCGTCGACCTGATCCGCGAAGGCATCGACTGTGTGCTGCGCGTCGGGGCGCTGCAGGACAGCGACATGGTCGCGCGCCGCCTCGCCATGCTGGACGAGCTGACGCTGGCAGCCCCCGCCTATATCGAGCGCCATGGCATGCCCCTGCACCCGCAGGCGCTCGACAGCCACCGCATGGTCGGCTTCCGCTCCTCCGCCACGGGCGGCCTGCTGCCACTGGAATTCACCGTGGATGGCACCGTCCGCAATGTCACCCTGCCCGCGACGGTCGCCGTCAATGCCGCCGAGAGCTATTTTGCAGCCGCCAAGCTCGGCCTCGGCCTCATCCAGATACCGCGCTACCATGCCGAACATGCCCTGAAATCCGGCGAGCTGATTTCCGTCCTCAAGGATTTTCCGCCGACCAGAACACCGGTCTCCATGCTCTATCCCCGCAACCGCCAGCTCTCCCCGCGCGTCCGCGTCTTCATCGACTGGCTCGTCGCCATTTTCGCGCGGCAGGCAAGCGCACAGGAGCCGATGGATGAATATTCCTCGCAATCGATCAAATAAATGAAAACCGTCCTTTGAATGTGGCAGTCGCGCACCTACGTCGAAGGCATATTCCCACGGGCATAAGCCGCCACGATCCGTGATTTGCGAGAGGGATTGATCCATGACCGAACAGAAGCAATTGAAGCTCGGGGCCTTCATGCGTCCCGTCAGCCTGCATACCGGCGCCTGGCGCTATCCCGGCGCCTATCCGGACGCCAATTTCAATTTCAGGCACATTGCAGGCTTCGCGCAGGAGCTCGAAAAAGCGAAGTTCGACGCCTTCTTCATGGCCGATCACCTGGCCGTGCTCAACATGCCGGTCGAAGCCCTTAAGCGCAGCCACACCGTGACCTCCTTCGAGCCCTTCACGCTGCTCTCCGCCCTTGCCGCCGTTACCGAAAGGATCGGCCTGGTCGCGACCGCTTCCACCACCTTCGACCAGCCCTACCACATCGCCCGACGCTTCGCCTCGCTCGACCATATCAGCGGCGGCCGCGCCGGCTGGAATATCGTCACCACGTCCAACCCGGACGCGGCGCTGAATTTCGGCCTCGACGAGCATATGGAGCACGGCGAGCGCTATCATCGCGCCCGCGAATTCTACGATGTCGTCACCGGCCTCTGGGACAGCTTCGCCGACGACGCCTTCATCCGTGATGCCGAGAGCGGCATCTTCTTCGATCCGGACAGGATGCATGTCCTTGCCCACAAGGGCGAGGAACTGAGCGTGCGCGGCCCGCTCAACATTGCCCGCCCGCCGCAGGGCTGGCCGGTCATCGTCCAGGCCGGGCAATCCGACGCCGGCCGTCAGCTCGCCGCCGAAACGGCCGAAGCGGTCTTCGCAGCGCCCCGCAATCTCGCCGACGGCAAGACGATCTTCGCCGACATCAAGGGCCGGATGAGAAAGATCGGCCGCAACCCGGATCACCTGAAGATCCTGCCCGCCGCCTTCATCGTCGTCGGCGACACCATCGAGGAGGCCAAGGCCAAGCGCGCCAAGCTCGACAGCCTCGTCCATTACGACAGCGCCATCGCCTCGCTGTCGATCGCGCTCGGCCATGACGCCTCCGGCTTCGATCCCGATGGGCCGCTGCCGGCGACGCCGGAAACCAATGCCAGCAAGAGCGGGCGCGAGCGGGTGATCGCGCTGGCCGAAGCGGAAAATCTGACCGTGCGCCAGCTCGCCCAGCGCCTCGGCGGCTATGCCGGCCTCGCCTTCGTCGGCACGCCGCAGACGGTGGCCGACGAGATGCAGCAATGGCTGCACGAGGAAGGTTCCGACGGCTTCAACGTCGTCTTCCCCTTCCTGCCGCAGGGCCTGCTCGATGTGACCACCCGCGTCGTCCCGGAGCTGCAACGCCGCGGCATCTTCCGCCGCGACTACGAGGGAACCACCTTGCGCGAGCATCTCGGCCTGCCGCGCCCGGAAAACCGCTTCTTCAAGTCCGCTTCCGAGGCGGCGCAATAAGAGACACCCGATGAGCCATATCACGCCGATCGATTACGATACCGCCTCCGAGGCCGTCCGCACCGAGCATGACCGCGAGGTGGAATTGCGCGGCCGCATGACCAACATGAAGCGCACCCTGCTGCATTCGCCCGTGGCGCACCGCATCTATGCGGAATGGTTCACCCTGCGGGAAGAGCTGCGCCCGGCACTGGACGACCGCGCCGTCTGGCTGTTCTGCCACGCGATTTCGCTGGAAAACCGCGCGATCATCCCGGTCGGCTTCTTCCGGCGCGCGCTCATCAACGCAGGATTGGAGCCGGAGGCCGTAGTGCCGAGCGAGGACGAAGCGCTGCTGATCGATTTCGGCAAGGCCATCGTCCAGGATTCCAACGCCGTTCCCGAGGAACTCTGGGCACGGCTGAAAGCCCGTTATGACGAGCCGACCCTCGTCAACCTCGTCGCCTTCGCCGGCATCATGATCGCCACTGCCGTCTATACCAATGTGGTGAAGGTGGATATCGATCCCGAGCTTGGACCCTATCTGGAAGGGTTTGAATTGCCGCCGAAATAGCGGAAAAAGCCCCTCGCCCTAGCCCTCTCCCCGCACGCGGCAGGGCAATTGCATATGGGGCAGACGAGCACCGGAAACTCCTTCTCCCCAGTGGGGAGAAGGTGGCCCGAAGGGTCGGATGAGGGGGTGGTGCGGCATAGGAAGGATTGCCTTTCGCTTGCGCTCAAGGCTCTCGTCGCTCTGCTCCTCGCCCCCTCATCCGCCCTGTCGGGCACCTTCTCCCCGCTGGGGAGAAGGGGGAGGCTGCGATTTCAGTGCATATGCGATAGCCCTGCCGCACGCGGGGAGTGGGGATGACCTCTGTACCCTCGCCTAGGCTGGCGCTGAGGGGGAATGAGGGCCTCCCTCCGCGACACAAGCCTCACCCCGAAATCACCGTCTCGAACTTCGGATTTCCACGGATCGTGTTGCTCACCGTGCAGATCTCGTCCTCGGCGGCATGCGCGATCGCATTGCGGATCTCGTCGCCGAAATCGCCCTTGATGGTGAAGGCGATGTTGAATTTTTCGACACGCGACAGTCCTTCCGTCGCCTTCTCCCCGATCACGGCGGCGGTGACTTCGGTGAGCTTGTCAAGCACGCCGAGGCCGCTCGCGGCATTGCGGGCACTGAGCACCAGACAGGCCGACAGCGATGCGTAAAGCAGGTCGAGCGGATTGAAGCCCGGCTGCGACGGCGAGGTGACGATATCGATCTCGCCGCCCGTTACCGACGTCACATGCGGAAGACCGGTGCGGCCGAGCGTGGCGGTGGCGCCCGTCCGTCTCGTCTTCACCCTCAATTCGGCCATGTCGAAAATCCTTCGCATAAAAGCATTGAAACTGTTGTTTTGAACATAGGGATTCACCTTGTCCGGCACAATTGGCGTTGTCAGCCCTTGCGCCGTCGCGTCAGTTAAGCCACCAAATAGTTACAGCATCATCGCAGACAGGCAGTTCTCGACATGACCGTTTCCGATCCCCGCGCCTTCCTGACCTCCCTCTTCGACGCCGCCGTCCGCGCCGCCGATCCCCTGACCGGTATCCGCGCGCATCTGCCGGCGAAACCGAAAGGTCGGACGATCGTCATCGGCGCCGGCAAGGGCTCGGCACAGATGGCGGCGGCGCTGGAACAATGCTGGGATGGCCCGCTGGAAGGGCTTGTGGTGACGCGCTACGGCTTTGCCGCGCCCTGCCGCCATATCGAAATCATCGAAGCCGCCCATCCGGTCCCCGACGAGGCCGGGCTCGTCGCCTCCAAGCGGCTGCTGAAAGTGGTCGAGGGGCTTACTGAGGACGATCTGGTGATCGCGCTGATCTCCGGCGGCGGGTCGGCCCTGCTGCCGTCACCGGCCGGCACTCTGACGCTTGCCGACGAGATCGCCGTCAACAAGGCGCTGCTCGCCTCCGGCGCGCCGATTTCGGCGATGAACGTCATCCGCAAGCATTTGTCGACCATCAAGGGTGGCCGTCTTGCCGCTGCCGCCTATCCGGCCAAGGTCGTCTCGCTGGTGGTCTCCGACATTCCGGGCGACGATCCGGCGCTCGTCGCCTCCGGCCCGACCGTGCCCGGCGCCGGCACGCGCGCCGAAGCGCTCGATCTTATCGCCCTCTACCGTATAGACCTGCCCGCGGCCGTCATCGCCCATATCCAGCAGCCGCAAGCCGATGCGCCGCGGCCGGACGATCCGCGTTTTGCCCGTAACGAAGTGCATCTCATCGCCTCGGCCGGCGTCTCGCTGGAAGCCGCGGCCAAGGTCGCGCGCGAAGCCGGTATCGAGGCAGCGATCCTGTCGGATGCGATCGAGGGCGAGGCCCGCGAAGCAGCCCATGTGCACGCCGCCCTCGCCCGCGAGATCCTCAACCGCGATCGCCCCTTCGCCAAGCCGATCGTGCTGCTCTCCGGCGGCGAGACGACGGTGACGCTGACGGGCAAGGGCAAGGGCGGGCGCAACTCGGAATTCCTGCTGTCGCTCGCGATCGACATCGACGGCCACGCGGGCATTCATGCCATGGCGGCCGATACCGACGGCATCGACGGCAGCGAGGACAATGCCGGCGCCTTTGCCGATGCAACCACGGTGGCGCGCCTTCGCAAGGCCGGCCTGGTGCCCGCCGCCATGCTCAGAAACAATGACGCCTGGACGGCCTTCAGCGCGATCGGTGACCTCTTCGTCCCCGGCCCGACCGGCACGAATGTCAACGATATCAGAGCGATCCTGATTGGCTGACGGTCACCTTACGACCGGACGAGCTCGGCACTTTGCGAGCATTCCTCGCAACGCCCGTAGCCGGACGCCGTTGATGTCCAGCGGAAGAAATGCCGGCGGCAATGCGCGCATTCGATTTCGACGACATGCGTCTTTTCGGCAACGACCCGCGGCTTGGGTCTATTCTTGCGGTCGTTCTTCCACTGCTCAAGTTTCGTGACGGCCACGGTTACCCTCCACGCAATACTTCCGCCTCGATCTACGCGTTCCTAAAGTAGACTACCCTGATGAATAAAATATTGCGAGCCTATAAAGCATCGGCCTCCTATATCTTGCATCGACGGCAATACCGGAACGCAGCGGCGTGGCCCGCATTTAATACTGGGCCGTTTCAAAGCCCGACAATGGCTCCGAGTATCACGGCCGCAAGGCCGGCTTTTGCCTAGCCGATCCCGACGAAAACCGGGCTGTTGGCGCGATGGAAATTCGCGTTCCTCGCACTGGACACCATGGCTTTGATGGGCTCCTTTATCCCGACAACAAACTCCGAGAGGGACCATCATGCGCCATTTCCGCCAGCGGGCGATATCCTCGGCAACCATCCTCGCCTTCGGGCTTTTCTCCATAACCACGGTCCAGGCCGCCGCACCACAGCCGGTCGAAGCCGAGCATGGCATGGTGGTGACGGCGCAGCATCTGGCGACGGATATCGGCGTGGATGTGCTGAAGAGCGGCGGCAACGCCGTCGATGCCGCGGTTGCGGTCGGCTATGCGCTTGCCGTCGTTTATCCGACCGCCGGCAATATCGGCGGCGGCGGCTTCATGACCATCCGGCTGAAGGATGGCAAGACGGCCTTCCTCGATTTCCGCGAGCGCGCGCCGCAGGCGTCCACCAAGACCATGTACCTCGATGACAAGGGCAATGTCGTCAAGGGCGCAAGCACGGACGGCTATCTCGCCGTCGGCGTTCCCGGCTCCGTCATGGGCTTCGAGACCGCCCGCGAGAAATACGGCACGAAAACCCGCCAGGAGCTGATGGCGCCGGCGATCCGCTATGCCAAGGAAGGCTTCGTGCTGAACCAGGCCGACGCCGCCGAGCTGAACGAGGGCAAGGCCTGGCTGTCGCGCGATCCGGCAACCGCCGCGATCTACACCAAGCCGAACGGAGCCCCTTTCTCCACCGGCGACCGCTTCACCCAGCCGGACCTCGCCGCGGCGCTGACGAGCATCTCCGAACAAGGGCCGGATGGATTCTACAAGAGCACGACCGCCGACGCCATCGTCAAGGCCAGCCAGGACAAGGGCGGCATTCTGGCGAAGGCGGATTTCGAACAGTACAAGGTGCGTGAACTCGACCCGGTCAAGTGCAACTATCGTGGCTACGAGATCATCTCCTCGCCGCCGCCCTCCTCCGGCGGGGTGATCATCTGCGAAATCCTCAACGTGCTGGAAGGCTACCCGCTCTCCTATACCGGCTACGGCTCGGCCGACACGGTGCACCTCATGACCGAGGCCATGCGCCACGCCTATGTCGACCGCAACTCGACGCTCGGCGATCCCGATTTCGTCGACAACCCGGTCAGCAAGCTGCTGGACAAGAACTACGCGAAGAAGATCCGCGACAGCATCGATCCCTATCGCGCCGGCGTCTCCAAGGACCTGATGCCGAAGGGTCTCGGCGAAAGCCATGAGACGACGCATTATTCGATCATCGACAATGACGGCAACGCGGTCGCCGTCACCTATACGCTGAACGGCTCCTTCGGCGCCGGCGTGGTCGCGCCCGGCACCGGCATTCTTCTCAACAACGAGATGGACGACTTCACCTCCAAGCCCGGCGTGCCGAACCTTTACGGCCTGGTGCAGGGCGAGGCCAACGCCATCCAGCCGAAGAAGACGCCCCTCTCCTCCATGAGCCCGACCATCGTCGCAAAGGACGGCAAACCCTTCATGGTGATCGGCAGCCCCGGCGGTTCGCGCATCATCACCATCACGCTCGAAGCCATCGTCAACGTCATCGATTTCGGCATGGACATCCAGCAGGCGATCGACGCGCCGCGCATCCATCATCAATGGCTACCGGACCGGATCTACACCGAACCCTATGCGCTCTCGCCCGACACGATCAAGCTTTTGACCGGCATGGGTTACGCCGTCCAGATCGGCGGCGACTGGCCGGTCTGGGGCAAAGCAGCCGGCATTCTCGTCGGCGGCAAGAGCCTCAGCGACATCGCCAAGGGCGACGGCGCCCGCTACAACGGCGCGATGGACAGCCGCGCCGGTTCCGGCCTCGCAGCGGGCTACTGATCCCGGCGCAACCCATCCGATACCGGCCTCATTTCACCGAGGCCGGTATCCTCGCCTTCCGGCAAGAGGACACCCGGACACATCGCCTTACATGTAAAAACGAGCCGTGATCGGCATAGAGGCCCGGTCGCGGTCCTTCCGACGCCAGGCGTTCACGGTCTGTGACATTCCTGCCCGATTCCGTCATCTTTTTTCATTTCGATCAATCAGATTTGCGATATCTCATATAGAAATCAGGCGCGAGCGGGAGTATACAACCCCGCATCCAATCGGCCTTCGCGCTGTTGTCAGACTTGCGGTTCTGTCTTTGGACCCCACCGCACCATCGAGAGCGATCCCCGACAATGTCGGATCAGATTTTCCAGGCCGCCCCCACCCGGCGGGCCGCACCGAATTTTCGTGTAGTAGCGCTTATCGTGGCAAGCGCGATGTTCATGGAACAGCTTGACGCGACCGTGCTCGCCACCGCCCTGCCGACCATGGCAAGGGACTTCGGCGTCAGCGCCCCGGCGATGAGCATCGCGCTCACCTCCTATCTGCTCAGCCTCGCGATCTTCATTCCGGCAAGCGGCGCCATCGCCGACCGCTTCGGGTCGCGCACCGTCTTCCGCAGCGCCATTGCCGTCTTCGTTGTGGGGTCGCTTCTTTGCGCCCAGGCGCCGAACCTGTTTTTCCTCGTCATCGCCCGGCTGATCCAGGGTCTCGGCGGCGCCATGATGCTCCCCGTCGGCCGCCTGGTGCTGATGCGCAGCGTCGCGCGCAAGGACATGGTCAACGCCATGTCCTGGCTGCTCATCCCGGCCCTTGTCGGCCCGATCCTCGGCCCGCCGATCGGCGGCCTGTTCGTCACCTATCTCGACTGGCGCTGGATCTTCTACATCAACGTGCCGATCGGCATCATCGGCTTCATTCTGGTGTCGATGTTCATCGAGGAGGTAAAGGGTCCGCGCAACGGCCGCTTCGACCTGTCGGGCTTCATCCTCTCCGGCATCTCGCTCGGCTCGCTGCTGTTCGGCTTCGAAATGTCGAGCCGCGAGGGCGAAGGCTATATGGCGATCTTCCTGATTTCGGTCGGCCTGCTGTTCGGCATCGCCTATCTGCGCCATGCCCGCAAGCACCCCTCGCCGATCATGGACTTCTCGCTGATGAAGGTGCCGACCTTCCGCACCTCCGTCATCGCCGGCTCGCTGACCCGCATCAGCCAGGGCGCGCATCCGTTCCTGATACCGCTGATGCTGCAGCTTGGCTTTGGAATGTCGGCCGCCGCCGCCGGCCAGATCGCCATTGCGACCGCTCTCGGCTCCATGACCATGAAGCCGTTTCAGGTTAAAATCCTGCGCACGCTGGGCTTCCGCACCGCTTTGCTGATCTTCGGCGTGATCGGCACCCTCGGCTACGGCCTTTGCTCCATCTTCCAGCCGGACTGGCCGCTGCCGGTGATCTTCGTGATCCTGTTCTTCTGCGGCTTCTTCATGTCGTTCCAGTTCACGGCCTACAACACCATCGCCTATGACGAGATCGAACGCGAGCGCATGAGCACGGCGACAAGCTTCTATTCGACCTTCCAGCAATTGATGCTGTCGCTCGGCATCTGCGTCGCAGCCCTTGCCCTGCACGGCTCGATGCAGGTGCGCGGACATGCGAGCGCCGAGATGAGCGATTTCTCGGTCGCCTTCATCGTCGTCACCGCCATCGCGCTTCTCGCTGGAATCTGGAATGCCCGCTTCTCGCGCACCGCCGGCTCCGAGATCAGCGGCCACCGCAAGAAATCGCCCGAGGATACGCCGCTCGGTGATCACTGAGGTCGTATAGGAAGGCATCGCGCCCCATCCAGGGATGACGGAATAACAAAAGGCTCCGGTCATGGACCCCGGCCACTAGCCGAAATGCGGAATGCTTGCTGTCGCAGCAACGCCTATCCCTCGGCGCTCGCAATCTTAGTGGTCGCGATACCCATGCCTTGACAAGGCCGTTGCGACTTCCCGTCTAGTTGAAAGAAAAAGTCACGAATTGGTCCAATTCGTCCGCCGGACGATAAGGTTCACGGCGTAGCGTCACGGAACGCACCCGAAAATCCGGGTCTACTTCGGAGATCACGCGCACCTCGCCCTTCGATGACGTGACGCTGAACTGATAGAGCGAAACAGCGATATTGTCGAAAGCGGCCTCGTCCGAGCGATATCGGCCTGGAGCGCCGTTCGCGCGTTCGAACAATTTCAAAACCTCCAGAGCACTTAGCGTGAAAACGAGCTTGCCTTCAAAATTTGTCTCCTTGTGCCGAGCCTCGACAGTGACCGCATCAAGGCGGCCATCCCGGTATTCGAGCAAGATCGGCGTTTGTCCCATCGTCAAGTTCTGTGTTGCAAAATTGGCCAGGCTTCCCGCAGCGTCTCTCAACGCGGCCATCGTTTCCGCAGGCATGGTGGTACCGGACTGGGCTATTACCCCTTCCACATCGGATGCGACAGACGCATAAGATTTCAGCGGACTTGGCTTTCCATAAAGGGATTCCATCGAGGCGACAGCTTCCAGTGAGAGGCCGAAAGTAAGGCGCCCGATCCCGTTGTGCGGAGCTATGAGCCAATCGGCGTTCATATTATCACCTTGGGACTTGAGAGGATCGGCAGCAGCGGACGCCGCTATTATCAATAGAGCAGCCAAAAGGATCGCTCGTATATATTGGATTGCTGCCATCGCAAGAAGCTCATAGCTGACTATTTCGGAACCATCTCCATTGACACGCCATTGTCGCGAAATCCCAACTAAAGCGAGAGTTTTGCGGTTAATTTATACGGCGTCGTGAAAACGGGCACTTGGCAACGATTGAGCACGCATAATGCTTCACGAAGGCATTTCCGGCAAGGCAAACGGCCGTAACGCCTATACCGCAAGCGGTTTCCGCACCATTATCTACATCTCGGCCAGAAGCCGGCTCCTGAACCAAGGCCTTTCGCTTCACAGCTTGCCTGTGATCAAAACGCAAAAAAGGCCGGGCTAACCCGACCTCTTCCTTCATCGCCTCGACGATCCATGCCAGTACATCCGTGGTCAAAGACCGGAAGCAAATGCCTTACAGCGATTCCAGCTGATCAGCCGACATCTTGCCCGAGCGCTTGTCCTTGACAAGCTCGTAGGAGATCTTCTGGCCGTCCCGGAGGCTGCTCATGCCAGCGCGTTCGACTGCGGAAATGTGCACGAAAACATCCGTTGCGCCATCATCCGGCTGAATGAAACCAAAACCCTTGGCGGCATTGAACCACTTTACAGTACCTGTGCTCATAACGATGACCTTTTCAATCACTCACATAAGAATCGCACCCAGACGTCGCCTGGGCACATCGGACCGATTTTGAGAGGAAGTTCGTCAGTGTCGCGCAGAGTGCGTCGCGGCAAAGTTCATTCAGCAATATCGATGCGCGGTTTATAACGGATGACTGAATTTTCCACAAGGAAAAACGGGAAAACCGCCGAAAACGACCAAATATTTCTCAAAATTCCAGCCGTACGACATAAATTCATCATTTGTCGAAGTTCAAATAAATTCGAATTTCCGACTGAAATTTCCCGATTTTTCGACTGAAACCCGGCTGGTCTTACAATATTTTTTCTTTTCGTTTTCTCAAAATTTACGTGAGAACGTCGCCTTATTTCTTTGAAGCCCGCAGAATTATATCGCCAATGTGAACGCTATCCGATACACAATAGTCGCTCTTCCGCCGCGAGCGCCCTGATCCAGCGCAAATCCGCAAATAACGCCCGCAAATAACGCCAATGCCGACACGAACCCTGGAGGCCAATATGGCGCCGCCTAATAAAGACAATCTTTTCGGTTCCAAGAAACAAGCCTCGCTCGCCAAGGCCAGTCAGCTTGACTCCACCGTCAAGGAAATCCTGGCCAGCGAACAGACGCTGCGCGACCGCAAGACGGCGCGCCTGCGCGAGCTTCGCCTCGAAAAAGAGGCGCAGCAGCAGCCACCGGAACCAAAAGCCAAGCGGAAAACCGCGAAAACACCCTGATCGGCGACAGGCTCCGGCAACGCATGTCACTCATTTCGTGAACACTGCCTTCACGAGCCGCGCATTGAATTGAAAACGGCTTCCGCCCTAAATAGCGACCAGTTCTGCAATCCGCTCTGGAGCATCCCATGGTCGCCGGCATTCACCACATCACGCTGATTACCCGCAAGGTACAGGCGAATGTCGATTTCTATGTCGGCTTTCTCGGCCTGCGGCTGGTCAAGCGCACCGGCGGCTTCGAAGACGCGACGCAGCTTCATCTCCTCTATGGCGATGCCAAGGGGTCGCCGGGCTCGCTGATCACCTTCCTCGTCTGGGAGGACGGCGCTCCCGGCCGCGCCGGCGTCGGCCAGGTCGGCGAGATCTCGCTCGCCATCGATCCCGCGAGCATCGGCTTCTGGCTGACGCGCGCGCTCAGCGCCGGTCTGCGTCCGGAAGGCCCTTCGGACGAATTCGGCGAGCCGGTCCTGCGCCTGAAGGACCCGGATGGCGTCATCGTCAAACTCGTCGGCGCCAGGGAACTGCAATCCGCCGCGCCGTGGGCGAGCGAGACGATCCCGCCGGAACATGCGATCCGGCGCATTCGCGGCGCGACGCTGTTCAGCGAGACGCCCGAGCAAACGCAAAGCTTCCTCGTCGAGCATTTCAACTATACGCCGCATGCCGTCAACGGCGCCATCAGCCGCCTCGTCTCCGGCCCCGGCGATATCATCGACATCCGCGACGCCAGCGGCTTCTGGGCAAGCGCGCCCGGAACCGGCACGGTCGACCACGTCGCGTTCCGCGCCGCCGACGATGCCGAGCTGCAATCCGTCGGCGCCGAGCTGCGGGCGATCAACTCGTCGCCGACCGTGATGCACGACCGGAAATATTTCCGCTCGCTCTATGTCCGCGAACCCGGCGGCATCCTGTTCGAGCTGGCGACGGACGCGCCCGGACCGCTGGTCGACGAGGCCGAGGCAACGCTCGGCACCCGGCTGTTCTCCCCCGACGACAGGCCGGAGCGGCTGGCAGAGCTGACTGTCATCCTGCCGCAATTCTCCATGCCCGGCGAGCCGCGCGTCATCTATCGCGAGCTGCCCTTCATCCATCGCTTCTTCACGCCGCGGGAGCCGGACGGCACTATCTTCATCCTGCTGCATGGCTCGGGCGCCAACGAGAACACCATGATGCCGATCGCCCATAAGATCGATCCGCAGGCGACCTTGCTCAGCGCCCGCGGCAGGGCTCTGGAGGAAGGGGCGCCGCGCTGGTATCGGCGTATCACGCCCTTCTCCTTCGACCAGGCCGATATCGCCAAGGAGGCGGAAGCCTTCGCCGCCTTCATCGACGGCGCGATCCATGCCTATGGCCTCGACCCCGAACGCATCGTCTATATCGGCTATTCGAACGGCGCCAATCTCCTCAACGCCATGCTGTCGCTGCAGCCGCATGTCATCCGCCGCGCCGTGCTGCTGCGCTCCATGGCCGTGCTCACCGATCCGCCGCCGGCCGACATGTCGGACGCCGACGTGCTGATCATCGCCGGCGAGAAGGACGACTACGGCCCCTATGCGCAGCCCCTCGCCGAGCGCCTGCGCGAAGGCGGCGCGACCGTGAACCTGCAGACCATCCCGCATGGCCATGAATTGACCGACGCCGACGTGCCTATCATCCGAGCCTGGTTGAAGCGCTCGAAATGAGCGCTTCAACGGCCACAATCGATATGCGCCTTCCTGTGTCGGGCAAGGATTAGTTCGATAGTTGCGACAGCAGGAAATCGGCGGCGCTGCGATGAGCCGCTGCCGCTTGGCTATCCGATTTCAGAAAGAAATCATGCGCTCCGCCTTTATGAACATCAAGGCTGGCTGATCCGCCCAGCTCCTGTGCCGTCCGTTGAAGTTCGACCGCGGTCGAGACGGGAAAGACCCGGTCGGCGCCGCCCCAGACGATATGGAGCGGCGGCAACGCGCGTCTCGGCTTCGAATAGCCGTCCGGGAAAGCACCGTCGACAAGCACGAGCGCGCCGATGCCCGTCGTCCCGCCGGCAGCGGCAGCCGCGATTTGCGCACCGAGGGATATGCCGAGCACACCCACCCTGCCGGCATGGCGAGGCTGATTGTCGAGATAGGAGACCACCTCGCGAACGCTCGCGATCCAGTCCGGCAGCCGCGCCGCGTAGTAACCGATCCTGGCGCGAGCATTGCCCGCGCCGGCGATGGTCGCGACATCGGATGCCGAAAGCACATGCACGAGATAGGCGTCGAGGCCGGTCGCCTCCAAGCGCCGTCCCAGCTCATCATAGGCCGGCGAGGCGAAACCCTTGCTGCCGCTGAGGACGACCACGGCTGGGCGCGCCGGACCTGAACTGCTTGAAAAAGCCTCAACCAGCACATCGCCATTCGAAGCCGTCACGACGAACTGTCGACGGGCAGCGGCTTCGGCGTGCCCAGTAAGGGAGAATGACAACAGCGTCAAAACGACGGTTAAAACGACTCGCATGCACCAAATATCCTGCCAGACCTGCAGGGATATTGCACGGCTTCGGCCGCGAACAAAACGGCGGAAGCCGGAGAATGCCAACGAACGCAGAAATCACCCCTTGAACGTATACTCCGCAATCGACTCCGGTTTCATCTCGATCGAGAAGCCCGGCAGGCTCGGCGGCATGTAGGCGGCGTCGCGGATCACGCAAGGATCGAGGAAATGTTCGTGCAGGTGGTCGACATATTCGATCACGCGGCCGTCCTTGGTGCCGGAAACAGCGAGATAGTCGATCATCGACAGATGCTGCACATATTCGCACAACCCGACCCCGCCGGCATGCGGCCAGACCGGCAGACCGTATTTCGCGGCGACCAGCAGCACCGCCAGCACTTCGTTCAGCCCGCCCATGCGGCATGAATCGATCTGCACGATGTCGATCGCGCCCTCGGCGATGAACTGCTTGAACATGATGCGGTTCTGGCACATCTCGCCGGTCGCGACCTTCACCGGGCCGATGGCCTGGCGGATCTTGCGGTGGCCGGCGACGTCGTCGGGGCTCGTGGGTTCCTCGATGAAGAAAGGCTTGGCGAAGGCGAGCTTGTTGACCCAGTCGATCGCCTGGCCGACTTCCCAGACCTGGTTGGCGTCGATCATCAGATAGCGGTCGGGGCCGATCACCTCGCGGGCGATGGTGAGCCGGCGGATATCGTCCTCCAGATCGCGGCCGACCTTCATCTTCACGTGGTTGAAGCCGGCATCGATCGCCTCCTGGCACAGACGGCGCAGCTTGGCGTCGTCATAGCCGAGCCAGCCGGCCGAGGTCGTGTAGCAGGCATAGCCCTCGCGCTCGAGTGTGGCGATCCGTTCCGTCTTGCCGGCCTCGGCCTTCTTCAGGATGGCGACAGCCTCGTCACGGGTCAGGACATCGGTCATGTAGCGGTAGTCGACGATATCGGCGATCTTTTCCGCATCCATCTCCGCCACCAGCCGCCAGACGGGCTTGCCGGCCTCCTTGGCGAGCAGGTCCCAGACGGCGTTGACGACGGCACCGGTGGCCAGATGCATGGCGCCCTTCTCCGGGCCGATCCAGCGCAGCTGGCTGTCGCTGGTCAGATGCCGCCAGTATTTGCCCGGATTCTCGAGCACCGTCGCAAGCTCCGTGCCAACGACCAGATGGCGCATCGCCTCGATCGCCATGCAGCAGATATCGTTGCCGCGGCCGATGGTGAAGGTCAGACCATGGCCGGCAAGGCCGGGCTTGTCGGTGTCGAGAACGACATAGGCGGCGGAATAATCCGGATCGGGGTTCATCGCATCGGAGCCGTCAAGGCTCTGCGAAGTCGGAAAGCGCAGGTCGAATACGCGGAGATTGGTGATGCGCGTCATGGGGAAACTCCTTCTAAATCCGCCGGGCGATCTCTCGGATTGTCAGCCGAGGCCGAATTCTTCCCGGATCGTCGCATTATACTCGCCTCGACCAGGCCCCAGCTCGCGCCATGTCTTCTTATGTAAATACTACTTTCGCATATGGATGAAATTTGCAAACAAAAAGAGCGGTGATCATCGCCCGAGCTCCAGCGAAGAACGCACGGGAATGCGATATGGTTTCCGCATCTGTCCGGATGATCGAGAGGAGATTTGCGATGACGACGGTCAAATTGCTTGATGACGCTGAAGCCGAGGCCATCCCGGCGGTCAAGGCGGTGTTCGACGACATCCGCGCCGTCAGGAAATCCGATTTCGTCAACAATTTCTGGCGAGGGCTTGCCAATGACCCGGCGCTTCTGAAGCGGACCTGGGAGGGGCTGAAGGCAGTGATGATGGCCGAAGGGTCGCTCGATCCGCTGGTGCGCGAGATGATCTATATTGCCGTTTCCACGGCAAACGGCTGCACCTATTGCGTCCATTCCCATACCGCCGCCGCCAGGGCGAAGGGCATGACGGATGCGCAGCACGGCGAATTGCTCGCCGTCATCGGCCTTGCCGGCCAAACCAACCATTTGGTGACTGCCATGCAGATTCCCGTCGATCCGGAATTCGACGTCGGCCGGCGCTGATATCGCAAAAGAGCCCGCCGGCGCTGGCCGGCGGGCTCTTCTATGAATGACCGAGAACTGTTTTCAGCGGTCGGCTTTTTCCGCTGCCTGCGCCTTCGCGGCAACAGCGGCGGCCACGACATCGACGTCGTTGTTCACGGCCAGAAGCCGCTTACGGACGAGAACGCCCATGACCCGGGCGGCCGTCGAAAAGGTCATCGTGTCCAGCGGACCTTCGCCTTCCCAGGGCTTGGTCAACCGTTCCGTGACGGCCGAGACGATGTTGTTCGGCACGATGTCCGTGCATTCGCGCATGGCTTCGAAAACAGCCCTGATGGGAACAAGCCGGCCTTCGAACATCACGATCGGCTCGGTGACTTCCTCATCCCACTCCTCGAAGGCATAAAGCGCCTCCCGGAAGAGCTGCTGCAGAGTGATAGGGGCATGACCCTCATGAAGGGGCGGCAAGGCATTCGACATGTCTGTCTCCTTTCAATTGAAGTCCGGCGCATAAATGTAAAGACTGATCGGCCTCTCTCCGAGGCCCACGCGCTGCTTCTGGATTCGGCGCGCCCCGATATTGGATCGGACTGGCGGCGCGGCAAATCATCTTTGGTGACCGGCGCAACGCGGGATCACACGAAATGTTCCCACCGGTCACTTAACTTGATCAAGTCTATAGATTAATCTCGACTTGAAAAGCCTCTTTTGAATTTTTCTGTAATTCCCTATATTTCTGAATGGCTTCGCCGTAGGCCAACATGCCGCCTCGCCTTCTTGGAATGGGCGAATCTTCCCTTGGTTGCAAAAGGATCGTCATAGGCAGCGGTCACGGATATGACGATCAGGGACGCTGGAATGCGCCCTCGTGCGCTCTGTCCGGCGCAAACGACCATCATCGTCTCGACATAGAAGCCGCGAATCCGCTCTGGAAAGAGCCAATCCACCACCGATATGCACAAATCGCATGCATTCAGGAGCGCCGGCGCACAAAAATCCATCACGTTTATAGAAAATTAGTTCGTGATCGACTGCTCACCCAAAAGAGTTTTCCATAAGTGCGGTGCACAAAAAATCTTCCTGCTTCGCGTAAATGGCGAGCGTCTGAAATGATCAGCGCCGTCAACGAGACAATGGCGTCTCAATCACATGGAACAGGATTTCCCATGACGAAAAAGTCTTCTCAGGGTCTCGATGCATTGCGCTTCTCGCGCCGGACCGGCCTTGCAGCCATCATTGCCTCCGCTGTCGCCGTCTTCGGCTTGACGGCCGCCACCCCGTCCTTTGCCGCCGGCAAGACCATCAAGGTCGGCATCATCAGCGGCGAGGACGAAGATGTCTGGCGCGTGGTCACCACCGAAGCAGCCAAGAAGGGCTTGAAGATCGAGACCGTCGTCTTCAACGACTATACCCAGCCGAACGAAGCGCTGGAGCGCGGCGAAGTCGACGCCAACGCCTTCCAGCACCAGCCCTATCTCGACAACCAGATCAAGCAGCACGGCTACCATATCGTCCGCGTCGGCTATACCGGCGTCTGGCCGATCGGTCTCTACACCAAGAAGTACAAGACCGTCGCCGACCTGCCGAAGGGCGCCGTCATCGGCGTGCCGAACGATCCGTCCAATGAAGGCCGTGCGCTGCGCGTGCTGCAGAACGAGGGCGTCATCAAGCTCAAGGACGGCACTGGCATTCTCGCCACCATCGCCGACATCGTCGAGAACCCTAAGAATGTCGAGATCAAGGAACTCGACGCCGGCATCGTCGGCCGCTCGATCGACGACCTCGACGCCGCCGTCGTCAACACCGACTGGGCGCTGAAGAGCGGACTTTCGCCGAAGGAGCGTATCGCGCAAGAGCCGATCGACGGCAATCCCTATCGCAACTTCATCGCCGTCAGGCAGGGCAGCGAGAACGAGGCCTGGGTGAAGACGCTCGTCTCCGCCTATCAGAACGATACGGTCAAGGCCGAATTCGACAAGGTCTACAAGGGCACCGGTCTTAGCGCCTACTAACAGCAATACAGCGCTGAAATTCCTTCTCCCCTTGGGGAGAAGGTGCCCGCCAGGGCGGATGAGGGGGCGCTCGGAACGTTGTTCCGAGCGCCTTGAGCGTAAGCGAAAGGCAGCTTTCCCGTGTGGAGATACCCCCTCATCCGACCCTTCGGGCCACCTTCTCCCCGAGGGGAGAAGGATTACCCGCGCTCAAGAAAGAACCACCATGAACTCCTTCATCCCCGCCGCCGCCATCGACGGACATGCGTCGCCCGGAGCTTTGGCAAATGACGAGATCATTCGTCTCGTCGATGTCCGCCGCCGATTCGGCACGACACCGGCGCTCGACGGCATATCGCTGACGGCCCGCCGTGGCGAGATCGTCGGCATCATCGGTCGCAGCGGTGCCGGCAAGTCGACGCTGATCCGCTGCCTGAACGGGCTGGAACGCGCCGACAGCGGCGAAATCCATATCGAGGGCCGTGACATCGCGCGGCTGTCGGAAAACGAATTGCAGCCGCTGCGCCGCCGCATCGGCATGGTCTTCCAGCATTTCAACCTGCTGTCGGCCAAGACGGTGGAAGAGAACGTCGCCCTGCCATTGAAGATCGAGGGCGTCACCAAGGCCGAACGGCTGCGTCGCGCCCGCGAGCTGCTGGAGCTCGTCGGCCTCGCCGACAAGGCCAGGGCCTATCCCTCGGCGCTGTCCGGCGGCCAGAAGCAGCGCGTCGGTATTGCCCGGGCGCTTGCCGCCCGCCCCGCACTCCTCCTCTCCGACGAAGCGACCTCGGCTCTCGATCCCGAGACGACACGCTCGATCCTGGCGCTGCTGAAGGACATCAACCGCAAGCTCGGCCTGACCATCCTGCTCATCACCCATGAGATGGAAGTGGTCCGCTCGATCGCCGATCGCGTCGCCGTCATCGATGCCGGCCGCATTGTCGAGGAAGGCCCGGTCTGGCAGATCTTCGCCAATCCGCAGGCCGAGATCACCGCAAGCCTGCTCTCGACCATCCGCCCGCAGCTCCCCGACCATATCGCCGAACGCCTGTCGCAGACCACGGGCGTCGAGGCGATCCTCAGCATCGACCTCGCCGGCCCGGCCGCGCAAGGCGCGCTTTTCGCCGAGCTTTCGGCGGCGCTGCCGCACTCCTTCCGCCTCGTGCATGGCGGCATCGACCATATCCAGAACCAGCCTGTCGCCCGCTTCTTCATCGCCGTGCCGACGCGCGATGCCGGCCTGCCGGCGAAGGTAACCGATTTTCTGACGGCCCGGTCCGCCCGGGTGGAGGTCCTAGGCTATGACAACTGACATTATTCTCGGCCTGCTCTGGCGTTCCTTCTGGGAGACGATCTGGATGACCGGCGCATCCGGCCTGCTTTCGCTCGTCATCGGCCTTCCCCTCGGCCTCGCCCTGGTCGTCACCGGCCGCGACGGCATCGCCGAGCAGCTCACCGTCAACCGCATCCTCGCCGCCCTGGTCAACGGCTTCCGCGCCGTGCCTTTCGTCATCCTGCTGATCGCGCTGATCCCGCTGACCCGGCTGATCGTCGGCACCGCGCTCGGCACCACGGCGGCGATCGTGCCGCTGACCATAGCGGCCATTCCCTATTACGCCCGCATCGCTGAGGTATCGCTTCGAGACGTCGATCGCGGCCTGATCGACGCCGTGCGCGCCATGGGCGGCAATCGCTGGACGATCATCCGCGAAGTGCTGGTGCCGGAAGCCCTGCCCGGCATCGTCGCCGGTTTTACCGTGACGCTGGTAACCCTGATCGGCGCGTCGGCCATGGCCGGCACCATCGGTGGCGGCGGCCTCGGCGACCTCGCCATCCGCTACGGTTACCAGCGCTTCGAAACCGGCGTGATGATCGCCGTCGTCGTCGTACTGATCATCCTTGTCTGCGGCATGCAATGGCTCGGCGACCGCCTCGTCGCCAAGCTCGATCATCGTTAAGGGAACTCTTAGCCGCGATGACGGAATGCGGCTGCCGGATGACTTGACGGCAGCCGCCCATCGCCTCGGCCAAAGAGCTTCTGGCGCAACGTGCCCTCGGCATAATCAGCCTTGAACAAGCCGCGCTCCTGCAGCACCGGAATGACGAGGTCGACGAAATCGCGCAGGCTTTCCGGCGCGACCGTGCGCGCCAGGTTGAAGCCGTCGATGCCGCCCTCCTCCATCCAGAGCTGAAAGCGATCGGCGATCTGCTCCGGCGAGCCGACCATCGGCTTCTGCCGGCTGCCGAGCACCATCTGGTCGATGATCTGCCGTCGGGTCATCGCCGGCTTGCCGCTTGCCTTGCCGGTCACGACGGCGAGAGCCGCCTGCTGCGCATTCGTCGCCTGTTGCGTAATGGGTTCATCCAGGCCGAATTTGGAAAGATCGATGCCGATCGAGCTGGAATAATGTGCCAGCGACGCCTCGACGCTGGCGTGGCGCCGATAATCCTCCAACTTGTCCTCGGCCTCCTTCTCCGTCCGCCCGACGACAACCGTAATAAGATTGAGGATACTGAGGTCGTCGGCGCGCCGGCCGAAATCCACGGCCCGCTGCCGGAGCGCATCCGTCATCGGCTTGGCGCCCTGCGGCGTCGGGCTGGCGACGAAGACGCATTCGGCATGCCGCGCGGCAAAGTCCTGGCCCCGCGCGGAAGCGCCGGCCTGAAACAGCAGCGGCGTGCGCTGCGGCGACGGCTCGCTCAGATGGATGCCCTCCATCCGATAGTGCTGCCCCTGATGACGGACGGCGCGCACCTTCGACGGATCGGCAAACAGCCCGCCCGTCCTGTCGCGCTTGACCGCATCATCATCCCAACTTCCCTCCCAGAGCTTGTAGACCACCTCCAGATAGTCCTCGGCCGCATCATAGCGGGCATCGTGATCCGGCTGGCGCTCCATCCCCATGCTGCGGGCGGCGCTATCCAAATAACCGGTGACGATGTTCCAGCCAATGCGGCCTTTGGTCAAATGATCGAGCGTCGACATCCGCCGCGCGAAGAGAAACGGCGGCTCGTAGGTCGTATTGACGGTGACGCCGAAACCAAGATGTGTCGTCACGTAGGCCATGGCCGAAAGCGGAATGATCGGGTCGTTGACCGGTATCTGCGCAGCCGTGCGGATCGATGTCTCGGGGCTGCCCTGATAGACGTCATAGACCCCGACGATATCGGCGAGGAAAATGCCGTCCAGCTTGCCACGCTCGGCGGTGCGCGCGAAATCCACCCAATAATCGAGATCGGTATAGGCAAGCGACGTGTCGCGTGGATGCGTCCAAAGGCCATGATTGATATGCCCGACGCAGTTCATGTCGAAGGCATAGATCTGCATCGGCTTCATCGTACAATCCTCTACTGTCGTCTTCACCACCCACCGGTCCTCTTCTCCCTATCGCAAAAAGACCTGCAGTTTCACGATATTTGGAAGCGGGTTGCCATGGACGGCGCGAATCCGGAATTTTGTATCTCTATATTTTCTATCAATTTCACGATCATTAGCGCAGATCGACTGCCAGATCAGCGGTTCAAGACCAGTTTCAAACGTTACGCCCCGGGGGAAAACATGACCATCCATCGACGCCATCTTCTGACAACCACGGCGGCCGCCGTTCTTGCCGTCACGTTCGGCTCCTATGCCCATGCGGCCGATGTCACGCTCAACATCGGCTATCAGCCGATCGTCGAGCCGTCGCGCGTGCCGCAGGCCGACGGCGATTATGAGAAGGCGACCGGCGCCAAGATCAGCTGGCACAAGTTCGACGGCGGCGCCGATGTCGTGGCCGCCATCGCCTCCGGCTCGATCGATATCGGCTATGTCGGCTCGTCGCCGCTTGCCGCCGCCGCCAGCCGCGAACTGCCGATCGAAGCCATCTATGTCGTCGGCAATATCAGCGAGGCGGAAGCGCTGGCCGTCAAGGGCATCGACAAACCCGAAGACCTGAAGGGCAAGAAGATCGCCACGCCCTTCGTCTCCACCTCGCATTACAGCCTGCTGACCGCGCTGAAGCACTGGAACATCGATCCCAAGTCCGTGCAGATCCTCAATCTGCGTCCGCCGGAAATCGCCGCCGCCTGGGAACGCGGCGATCTCGACGGCGCCTATGTCTGGGACCCGGTCCTGTCGCAGATCAAGAAGAACGCCAAGGTTCTCGCAACCTCCGGCGATGTCGCCAAATGGGGCGGCCCGACCTTCGACGCCTGGATCGTCAGCAAGACATTCGCCGACGCCCATCCGGAAGTCGTGACGAGCTTCGTTCAGGTCACCGGCAAGGCCTATGCCTCCTACCGCGCCGATCCGGCAAGCTGGAGCGCCTCGTCGCCGCAGGCCGCCAAGATCGCCAAGCTCACCGGCGCCAAGCCGGAAGAGGTGCCGGAACTACTGAAGGGCTATTATTTTCCGACGCTGAAGGAGCAGGCGACCACGGAATTCCTCGGCGGCGACACGGTGAAGGCCATCGCCCAGACCTCCGCCTTCCTGCTGGAACAAGGCAAGGTCCCGGCAGTGCTGAAGGACTATGCTCCCTACGTCAACGCCAAGTTCGTCACCGACGCGGCCAAGACCGGCCTCTGATCCACATCTCTGGCGCGGGCGGGTCGTTCCCGCCTGCGCCAATTCCTTGGAGTACCCCACCCATGAGCATCCTGTCCCTGCAATCCGTCTCGCTGAACTTTCCCGGCGACCGCCGGCGGCAGGAGACGCGCCGCGTCCTCGACAATCTGACGCTGCACATCGCCTCCGACGAATTCGTCACCGTCATCGGCCGCTCCGGCTCGGGCAAGACCAGCCTGCTCAATCTCGCCGCCGGCTTTCTTGCCCCTTCCGAGGGACGCATCCTGGTCGACGGCAAGGAGATCGACGGGCCGGCGGCCGACCGCGCCGTGGTCTTTCAGGACGATGCGCTCTATCCCTGGCTCAACGCCCGCGACAACATCGCCTTTCCCCTGCGCCTCAACGGCGTTCCGAAAGAGGAGCGCCGCCGCCGCGCCGATGCGCTGCTCGTCAAGGTCGGGCTGGAAGGCGCCGGCGACCGCAATATCTGGGAGCTCTCCGGCGGCATGCGTCAGCGGGTCGGCATCGCCCGCGCGCTCGCCTCCGATCCACGCTTTCTGCTGATGGACGAGCCGCTCGGCGCGCTCGATGCGCTCACCCGCACCCGCATGCAGCAATTCCTGTTGAAGGTCTGGTCGGAAAGCAGCACCGGCGCCCTGCTCATCACCCACAGCATCGACGAGGCGCTGCTGCTCGCCACCCGCGTCATCATCCTGACGCCCAATCCCGGCCGCGTCACCGCCGACATTCCCCTCTCCTTCGGCAAGCGCAGCCTTGCCGGCGAGCCGCTTGCCGACATCAAGGCATCGGCCGATTTCAAGCGACTGCATGACGAATTGACCGGATTGATCCATGAGGAAACCGAGGAGGAAGCAGCGTGACCGCCGATATCGAAAAGATCACGGCCGTCGCCGCCCAATCCGACGCCGTGCCCGCAGCCAGGAACAGCGCATCCGGCTCGACCCTGTGGATCTCGTTCGCAACCGTGCTCGGTCTCCTGGTGATCTGGGCTGTCGCGGCCGCCTATGGCGCCGTCTCGCCGGTGTTCCTGCCGTCGCCCTGGACGGTCGCCAAGGCGCTCTACACGCTCGCCATCACCGGCTTCGTCGACTCGACGCTGGCCGAACATGCCTTCGCCAGCCTGCTCAGGATCTTCGGCGGCCTCGCCGTCTCGCTGGTGATCGGCATTCCCGCCGGACTGGCGATCGCCACCAGCCGCATCGGCAAGGGCATCCTCGACCCGATCGTCGAATTCCTGCGGCCGCTGCCGCCGCTCGCCTATCTGCCGCTGATCATCATCTGGGTCGGCATCGGCGAGGCCTCGAAGATCACCGTCATCGCGCTCGCCATGCTGCCGCCGATCATCCTGTCGACCGCCGCCGGCGTGAAGGCCGCTCCCGTCGATTATGTCAACGCCGCCCGCTCCTTCGGCGCCGGCAGATTGCAGGTGCTGCGCCACGTCGTCCTGCCGGGCGCCATCCCTTCGATCCTCACCGGCATCCGCATCGCGCTCGGCGCCGGCTGGTCCACCCTCGTCGCCGCCGAACTGGTCGCGGCGACGCAAGGCCTGGGCTTCATGATCCAATCGGCGGCGCAATTCCTGGTGACCGACATCGTCATCAGCGGCATCATCGTCATCGCGCTGATCGCCTTCCTGTTCGAAATCACCGTCCGGCTGATCGAGCGCCGCTTCGTACCCTGGTCGGCTCATCGCTGAGCCGGCCGGCGGGACGCTCGTGAAATCCGCGGAACTTCGTCAGTTCCGGGTGACCGGCTTGGAGCGCATGCGCGACACGGTTTCCCGCTCCGCCCGCTTGCAGCGCATCGGCGGCAGGCCGCGATCCATCAGGTCCATGTCCTCGAGCACCATGTCGCCCATCTTCTTGAAGGCGCTGTCGAGCGCGCCGGCGCGGTGCGCCGAGCGGAGAAAGCCCTTGAGGTGACGCACGGGGTGATCCTTGCCGAGCGGCTCTTCCGGATAGACATCGCTTGCCGCGACGATATGGCCGGTCGCCACCGCCGCCATCAGCGCCTCGAAATCCACGACGTCGGCGCGGCTGAGCAGGATGAAGGCCGCCCCCTTGCGCATGCGCGCGAAAGCCTCGGCACCGAGAAAGCCCTTGTTCTCGCTGGTGACGGAGGCGACGACGAAAACGAAATCGCTACCCGACAACACCTCATCGAGACCGGCCGGCTGCACGCCATGCTCCCGCAGGATCGACGGCGGCATCCAGGGATCGAACACTTTGACATTGGCACGGAAACCGGACAGCACCCGGTTCAACGCCTTACCGAGATCGCCGAAGCCGATAATGCCGATATCGCTGCCCGAGACGAGCCGGGCGCTGGCATTGCCGTCCCCGCCCCAAAGCTCCCTGCCCTCGCGGAAATCGAGATCGGCATCGACGATGCCGCGCGCAAGGCTGAGCGCAAAGCCGAGGCCGATCTCCGCCACCGGCTCGGCAAAGACCTGCCCCGTCGTGACGACATGGATGCCGCGCTCGAACAGGACGTCATAGGGCATGTTGTTGATGAGATTGCTCTCGACATTCAGGATGCAGCGCAGGCCCGGCATACGGTCCAGCACCTCCCTCGAGAGCGGCGGCTGGCCGATGATATATCGCGCCTCGCCGAGAATATCGTCGCCGAGACCGGCGATATTTTCCGGGCCCACCTCGACGATCCGATATTTCGAATGGAGGAGCGACAGCGCATCCTTGCTGAAGATAAGCGCGAGCGAGCGCGGCTCGGGCGCGCTGATGGCCAGCGGCCGGTTGTCGGTGGACATGATCGTCTCCTCCTCGTTTACGGCGCGATCCAACATGATCAGGCCCATCAAAGCAATCAGGCCTGCTCGTCTTCCCCCGGCATTCCGACGGAGAAAGCGCAGATGCGCGAGAGATAGGTCTGCGGCAGACCGGTCTCGGCGCCCCAGGCATTGAACTGGTCCTGGATCAGCCGCAGATCCTTCTTCGTGGGCCTCGCCTCCGAAATCGGCAGGCCGGCCAGCCGCAGGCAAACGAGGACATCATGGCTCGTGACGAAGCTGTCGCGGCCGATGGCGCGCAGGAAATATTGCCCGCTCATGCCGCCCAGCCGGTCGGCGCGCTTGTCGAGCACGGCAAGCAGGCCGACGTGATCTTCGACCGGCCAGTCCGCGAGGAAGCGCCCGGCGCTGCCATGCTCCTCGGCAAGCTGGCGGATGAAATGCGCATTGGCCCTGACCGACATGATCTTGGCGCCATTGCGCACCACCCGCGCATCGGAGGTCAGATCGTGCCAATAGTCATCGGGCGCGAAATTGAGGAAAACCGGATCGAAACCGGAAAAGGCCGCTTCGAAGCCCGGCCATTTCGAATCGATGATATTGCGCACGAAGCCGGCATAGAAGACATAGCGTGCCATGTCAGATAGCAGCCGATCGTCCGGTATGGCGCGCAAGGCGTCGTGATCCGGCGCCTTCGGCATCAGCGCCATCAGTGCCTCGGCCCCGCCCTTTCGCTTTTCCGCCCGCTCCCGAATCTCCGCGAAGCTGCCCATCTGCCGCCCTCCCTTTGTCTGCCCGCAAGTCTTTTATGATCTTTCGCCTCCCGGCAAGGTGCTTTCGCCGAAGGGCGGAATCGAAAAGGCCGGAGCGATGCCCCGGCCTCCGTCTTCTCCCTGTAAAAGTGTTTTATTCCGCCGCTGCTTCCACCACCGGACGACGCGCGATCGTCGCCTGCGTCAGCAGCAGCGCGGCAACGGCGCAAAGCGCGATGCCGGCGACCATCGGCAAAGGCGTGCCATCGAAGAACACGGCGGCAATGACCATGGCGACGGCGGCCGTGACGAATTGCAGCGTTCCCATCAGCGCCGAGGCCGTACCGGCGATTTCGCCGTGATCCTCCAGTGCCAATACCGCCGTCGTCGGAATGACCAGGCCGAGGAAGCCGTAGCCGACGAAGAGGAACACCACCAGCACAGGCAACTGGGTAAAGCCGAGGCTCATGACGACCGCCAGCGCCGCCATGGTGGCGGCGAAGGCCGTGACGGCAAAACGCATGACGCGCAACAAGCCGAAACGCTCGCCGAGCCAGCCGGTGAGCTGCGACACGGCGAAGAAGGACACGGCGTTGACCGAGAAGGCGACGCTATATTGCGTCGGCGTCAGATGATAGTGGTCGATCAGCACGAAGGGCGAATTGGCAAGATAAACGAGGAAGCTCGAAATGCCGAGACCGCCGATGAAGGTCAGCGTCAGGAAATTGCGGTCGCCGAGCAGCAGGCGATAGGCTGCCATGGCGCTGCGCAGGCCGCTTTCAGAACGCTCGGCTTTCGTCCGCGTTTCCTCGAGCTGCGTCGACAGCAGGACAAGGCCGATGAGGGCCGCGACCGTCACCGCCCAGAATACGCCGCGCCAGCCGTAGAAGGCGATGACGGCGCTGCCCGTCAGCGGCGCGAGGATCGGCGAGATGCTGAACACCAGCATCAGCAGCGACATCAGCCGCGCCGCCTGCACGCCGGTATGCATGTCGCGCACGATGGCGCGCGGCACCACCATGCCGGCCGCGCCGCCGATGCCCTGCAGGAAGCGGAAGGCAATCAGCGTCTCGATATTGCTGGCCGTGGCGGCACCGACGCTCGCCACCGCAAACAGGCCGATGCCGATATAGAGCGGCGCCTTGCGGCCCCACATATCCGACAGCGGCCCATAGAGAAGCTGAAAGACGGCAAAGGGAATGAAGAAGAACAACAGGCTGAGCTGAACGACATTGTTCTGTGCCGCAAGATCCTTGCCGATCGACGGCAGAGCGGGGAGATACATGTCGATGGCAAAGGGACCGATGGCCGAAAGCAGGCCGAGAATGATCGCATAGCGAAGGAAAGACGTCGTCATGATGATGATCTTTCAAAAAGTTCCGAGCGCGAAAGCCGGATTGCCGCCGCGCCGCATCTCCCGTGGAGGGAGCCGAAATCCATGGGTTCACCGGAAAGCCACGCGATCTTGGGAGGAAAACGTGGACCGGAATTGCGCTTAACAAGCTCGTCCATCTTTTTGGACAGTGATGTCAAATTAGACACTATTGTCCAAATCGTCAATACGCATTATCTTCGTTCCATGACCACCCGAAACGCCATCGACTTGCAGGAAAGACCGGCAAGACCCGCGCAATGCCTGAAACGCGTTCCCATTCTGGATGCGGCCGCGGACGTTTTCTGCCGCGAGGGATTTTCCGGTGCGAGCATCGACGAGATCGCGGCACGGGCCTGCGTCTCCCGGCAGACCATCTACAATCACTACCGCGAGAAGGAGACGCTGTTCATCGCCGTCGTCGCCGATGTGACCGCACGCGCCAACACCGCCGTCTTCGCCGCACTCGCCGCCTTCCCCGACAGGCCGGAAAAGCTGCGGGAAGACCTGATCGCCTTCGCCGTCGATCTCAACCGCAATTGCCTCTACAATCAGGACGGAAAATTCCTGCGCAAGCTCGTCCAGTCCGAGGGGCCGCGCTATCCGCATCTTTTCGAAGCCTGGCGCGAGCACGGACCTTGCAAGATCGGCACCGCGCTCGGCGCGATCCTGGCCCGCCTCCACCATCAGGGCCTTCTCCAGATCCCCGACTGCGATGTCGCCGCCCGCCAGTTCACCGCGCTGATCAACGCCGACCTACAGATGCCGACACTATTCGGCGAAACGCCGACCGAGGCGGATATCGAGACCGCCGCGCAGCAGGGCGTGGACATGTTCCTGCGGGGCTACGGAGTTCCGGCGAAAACCGCCGCCTGAGCCCTGGGCGGGTGCATTTGCGAGCGCTATTTTAACGATGGCTTTAGTACCTTCGCTATGTAACCGAAGCCACTTCGAAATTTACTTGTGCCGACGCGCGACAAGGCGCTAACCTGCGCCATATGGGGCGGAGCTTCAAGATATGAGCAATAGACGTTGGAACTACCCCGTGCTGGTCATCTGCACGCGCACGGGGACAACCTATACTGTCAGCACGACGAAAGAGGCGCTGGACATGCTGCTGAATGCATGGCCGGTTGCCGAAGGCAAGGCGTTCCTGAGAGCCCTGCAGGTCTGCGCCGACGTGGAAAGCGGGCTGAGGCAGCCCTTGGAAGCCCGCAGCAGCTTCATCGCCGCATCCATGGAAGCCGGCGTTCCGATCGAGACCGTGATGGCCGACTGAGCCGCCGGCATCTGTCGTACCATATCAGCACCGCCTGCCTGGCCAGGCTCCTCACACTCGTCTTCTGACCACTTGCCATCCTTTGCCGCCAACACGGACGCCCGGTCCTTGTCCATGTTTGCCGCTGGCGCATCCGCAAACCGCGCAATTACGACCGGCTGTTATTCAGCTAGGCTTCAGCTTATGGTGGTAGACCATGGCTGTGCGAACGAGCCCGCCCCCCAACAGCCCGTTCGCATCCGAGCCAGTGCCTGGCCTCCCGGCTCTGCCTTTCCCTCGGAAGGCAGAGCCGATTTCCGGCGGCAAATTGCACGCTCGGCGATCATTCATCCCCTGTTCAGCCCTATGGTTTCAGGATGAGGACGATGAAGGAGGTTCATCATGAAAATCTTCAAAACCCTGCTTGCTGGAATCCTCGGCCTCGGTCTGCTCATCGGCGCCGGCGCGGCATCGGCCACGCCGATGATGAAGATGTCGAAGCCGGAAGTTCAATCGTCCGTCCAGACGGTCCACTATCGTCGTTATCACCATCGCCATTGGCACGGTCCGCGGCATCACAGACATCATCACTGGAATTCGCATCGCAGCTACCGGAGCCACTACTGGCGCGGCCATCACCGCGGCTGGTACAAGCACCACCGCCACCATCCCCACTACCGCCACCATCGGCATCACTATTATCGGGCCTGAAACCGCGCTTGGTGTAGCTTGACGTGAATGTAAGACGGCAGCGCTCGCGAGGGCGCTGCTGTCAGAATGGTGTTCCGTGGCGATTGGCGCTAGCTGCTTTCGGCCCGCAGGTTTTTGCTTGATCTGAGGCGCTCCAGCGCCGGCGCGAATTCTATTGTTTCGCTTCAAACTGCCTTTGGAAAGTTGTAACCGCGTCGCGATTATCGGTGCTCATCTTCACGCTCTGATCACTTTTCTTCAGAAGATCATCGAAAAACGTAGGTTCGCTGTACTTTCCCCAATCAAATTTCAAAGGTGACTTCACACCCCCACCTTGGGTGCCTGGATTTTGTGACGACTGATTGGCCGCCTCCAACCTATTAAGACGCTCATTTGCGACCCTTAAGGCTTCAGTGGTCTGCCTGATAGTTTCATTAGCTTGGATATTGTCATCTGCCAGTTTCTTAACTTGGGAAGTAAGATCAGCGGTTTCGTCGCGGCGAGTATATTTAAAGCCTCCGTCAGACCATTCAAAATTCGAAACGGATGGGAGAAGCATAAGCGCAGCTCCTGCAGCCAACACCATTGCATGTCCGGAGGAAACCTCTTTCCCTCTAACAATCAAGCCGAGCGTAAATACTATAAGAATAGCTCCCGCTGCCAAAGCAATATAGTCGAACATTGCCATACCCCCTCTAAGTTGTGGGCTTGAACAATGACTCAACGATGGAAAAAGTAAACAGGTGGAGATACAGTTCTACATTTCCATGCCGCATGGATATGCCGACAGCAGAAGGAAACACCTGAAAATCAGGGAGAACAGCACACACCGCAACGAAATTGCGACGTAACGCACCGATAAAACATTGAATTCTCTTAAAGAATGGTAGCGGAGGAGGGATTTGAACCCCCGACACAAGGATTATGATTCCTCTGCTCTGACCTACTGAGCTACTCCGCCACGTCTGCGCCTGATCCATCAGCATCATGCGCAAAGGTCAAACGAAACCGCCGCTCGAAGAACGTTGGCTCGTCGGTGAGCGGCTTATAAGGTGCGGTTCGGCTTTGTGTCAAGCGGATGATTTGGAAAAATCAACGCTTTCCCCCACGCGGCCGTCGCTCGTCCTCAGGCCGCCACCGGGCTTGCCAGCAGCGCCTTCAGCGAGGCCTCCGCCGAAGGTTCGCGCTCCGAGCGTTCGATGAAGCCGCCGCCATAGACGCGGGCGTCGTCGCCGGGGGCGGAATAAAGCGCGCAGGCCTGGCCGGGGGCGACGCCGGCCTCGCCGATCGTCAGATCGACATAGATGCCGCCGGCATCGGCATGCAGCACGGCCGGCGCCGGCGCGCGCGTGGAGCGCACCTTGGCGTAACAGGCAAAGCCCTCGCCGGACGCCGCCTGCATCAGCGGCTCGTCGCCCAGCCAGTTGACATCGCGCAGATAGACGCGATGCGTTTCCAGCGCCTCCTTCGGACCGACGATGACGCGGCGCGAGCGGGCGTCGAGATAGACGACATAGAGCGGCTCGCCGGTGGCGATGCCGATGCCGCGGCGCTGGCCGATCGTATAATGCAGGATGCCCTCGTGCTGGCCGAGCACGCGGCCGTCGAGATGGACGATCTCGCCGGCCAGCGCCGCATTCGGCTTCAGCTTGGCGATCACGTCGGAATATTTGCCCTGCGGTACGAAACAGATGTCCTGGCTGTCGGCCTTCTTGGCGACGACGAGGCCCATCTCCTCGGCCAACGCGCGGGTTTCCGCCTTCGGCATGCCGCCGAGCGGGAAGCGCAGGTAGTCGATCTGCTCCTGCGTGGTGGCAAAGAGGAAATAGCTCTGGTCGCGATCGGCGTCGGCCGGGCGATAGAGCGCGCGGCGGCCGGGATGATCCGCGGACGGGTTCGGGCGCGAGCGGATGTAATGGCCGGTCGCCAGCGCGTCGGCGCCGAGCTCCTTGGCCGTTAGCAACAGATCGGCGAACTTGACCGTCTGGTTGCAGGCAACGCAGGGGATCGGCGTCTCGCCGGCGACATAGCTTTCGGCAAAGGGATTGATCACCGTCTCGCGGAAACGCTTTTCGTAATCGAGCACATAGTGCGGAATGCCGAGCGTTTCGCAGACGCGGCGCGCATCGTCGATATCCTGGCCGGCGCAGCAGGAGCCGGCACGGTGGACGGCGGCACCATGATCGTAGAGCTGCAGCGTGATGCCGAGCACATCATAGCCCTGGCGCTTCAAAATGCCGGCAACGACCGAGCTGTCGACGCCGCCCGACATGGCGACGACAACGCGCGTATCTTCCGGCCTCTTGTCAAAATCCAGTGTATTCACGGTCTTGCCGCCAATCTCGATCGATCTTCGGTGCTGTCTTCCGTCCACCGGTTGCCATGCAAAAGCGGCGGATTTTCATCCTATGGGGGCTCGCGGCGACCTCGGCCGCCCGCCTCGATGGATGAGGGATATAGAAAGGATTGCCCTCGCGCGCAAGGGGCGGCGAATCAGCGAGGCCCCGAACGGCGGTCAACGCTTCATCTTCAGCTGCCGGATGAGGTTGAACCCTCGCCGCAGCGCCGTCACCGCGGCGCCGACAGCGATGATCCAGAGCGCGATGGTCAGCACCCAGCTCCCGCCGTTCCAGAGCACTTCGAGGATGGAAATCAGCGCCGCGGCCGTGATCGTCGCCATGCGATGCTGCTTGGCCATGGGCCCGCCGAAATCGCTGGGATTGCCCGTGGCCCGACCGAGCTCGCGGACATAGGCCGTCAGAACCGCGAAGGCGGCTGCGGCCCAGCCAAGGCCGGGCGCGGCGATACCGTAGCCGACGCCGGCAAAGATCAGGATATCGGCGACACGATCCGGAAATTCATTCCAGAACGGCCCATCCGCTTCGCCCTTGCCGCCCTCGACGGCGACCATGCCGTCAAGCAGATTGCACAGCAGCCTAAGCTGGCAGAAGAGCGCTGCAAGGATCAGGAACAGAACCCGCGACCCGCCATCTCCCCCGCCCGATAGCCAGAAGGAGCCGCCGGCCAGCGCCGCCATGACCATGCTTGCCTGCGAAATCTGGTTCGGCATCACCGACAATGCGGTCATCCGCCGTGCCAATGCCTGTGCCCACCGCGTATTGCGGCTCGCCAAAGGCCGCCTGTCGCCCGTTCCTTCGCCCGCCATGACCCTAGCGCCTCCCGCCGGAAATCGAATAATTATAGATCGCCGCATAGCTGGTGGAGACCAGCAACGGCACCGCGATGGTCCTCAATATCTCCGGCGTGCCGCTGAGCGCATGGATCGTCAGCAATATGGCGGTAGAACCGAGACAGGCGATCAATGGCGGCGCCCAGAGAGAAGTGAAGCCGCCGAAGCGTTTCGACAGGGCTTCGACCACCGATTTGAGGAACAGCGTCAGACATGCAGACAAAATGCCCTGGACAAGACCAGCGATCAGAGGCCGCGGCATCGGATGCATGCGGTTGGCGAAAACGGCCCAGCCGCCCATGGCGAGAAAGGCGAAAAGCACATGCACGATGCTGCTGCCGGCAAGCGCCCTCACCCGCCCGATCATGACAGCGACCACCAGTAGCGGACCAGATGAAAGAAGATCGGGGCGGAAAAGACGACCGAATCCAGCCGGTCGATCAATCCGCCATGGCCTTCGATCAGGTGCCCCCAATCCTTGACACCGCGATCCCTCTTGATCGCCGACATCACCAGACCGCCGAAGAAACCCATGATCGTGATGACGAAGGCGAGAAGCCCGGCTTGCAAGGGCGTAAACGGCGTGATCCACCACAGCGCCGCGCCAATCAGCGTCGCGCTGGCGACGCCGCCGACAAAGCCTTCCACCGTTTTCGACGGCGACAGTTTCGGCGCGATCTTGTGGCGCCCGAACAGCTTGCCCCAGACATATTGCAGCACATCGCTGAGCTGCACGACGATGACGAGGAAAGCGATCAAAAGGACATTGCGGCCTTCATAGCCGGGAATGTGCAACGTCAGCAGCGCCGGCACATGCGAGGCGCAGAAAACGCAGATCATCAGCGCCCATTGCACTTCGGCGATACGGATCAGGAAGCGCTCGGTATCGCCGCGCACGACCGCGATGATCGGCATCAGCAGGAAGGCATAGACCGGGACGAAGATCGCATAGATGCCGTATTCCTCGGCCCAGAGCAGATAATATTGCACCGGCAGAACGATGAAGAATGCGGCGGCGAGCGCCCAATGGTCGGCGCGCCGGGTGCTGATCAGCGTGATGAATTCGCGCAGCGCCGCAAAGGAACAGAAAGCAAAGAGCAGGATGACGCCAGCACGGCCCGCCACAAAGGCGAGACCGATCAGGATGACCATCACCCACCAGGCCTTGATGCGGGCATTCAGGTTTTCGATGGCCGCGTTCGATCCGTCCGGCGACAGCCGCTGCTGCAACACATAACCGACGACGGAGGCGACGATCAGAACGCCGAAAATGCCGAAAACCAGGTGGATCAGATCGGAGCTCGCCGCACTCATACGCCATGCCCCGCTTGCTTGGGCGACAAAGCCAGCAGTGCCGATTGCGCCCGCGCCAGAAAATCCGCCTTCTCTTCCTGCGCGCCGATATGCAGGGCCTCGCCGAAAGTCACCGTGCAGATCAGCGGAATGGGCACGAACTCACCCTTGGGCATCACACGGTTGAGATTGTCGATCCAGACGGGAACAAGATCGATATCGGGACGTGCCTTCGCCAGATGATAGAGCCCGCTCTTGAACGGCTGCAACGGCATATCCGTCAGGTTTCGCGTGCCCTCGGGAAACAGGATGAGCGAGAAGCCGGCGTCGATTGCCGCAGCCATTTGCTCGACCGGGTCCTCCGTTCGCGCCTCACGATCGCGCTCGATCAGAACGGCATTGAAGACATCGCGACCGATGAAACTATTCAATTTCGACTTCAGCCAGTAGTCGGCACCGGCGACCGGCCGCGTGCGCTGACGCAGCCGTGGCGGAAGTACGGTCCAGATCAGGATGAAATCGCCGTGGCTGGAATGATTGGCGAAATAGACGCATCGGTCGGTCGGAGCACCGCTCTCCGGCCAGATCGCCCTGACAGCGGTAACGGCCCGCGCGAACAACACGACAGCGAAAGCTGCCGGCTTTGCAAACCACTTAAGCGGCCTGCCCAGCGCATCTGAAAAAATGCTCTTTTGTAACGCCCCCATGACAAAGAAATAGGCTGGTTTGCAGGCCCCCGATAGCCTGCCCGCCAAACTTATCCACAATCCGGTCTTCAACAAGGAAAACCCGGCGCAACGAACGTTACGCCGGGTTTTCAGATCGCTCTTGGGAGGAGCAAATCAGTCGACGTTGAAGACCAGCGGCTTGGCCTGACGGATCGCCTGATGGGCCGTCAGCTTGCCCAGAACCTCGTCGCCGATCGGGCCGTCGACATAGAGCAGCGCGATGGCGTCGCCACCCTGCTTGTCACGGCCAAGCTGGAAGTTGGCGATGTTGACGCCGGCGGAGCCGAGCGTCGTGCCGATGAAGCCGATCATGCCGGGAACGTCGGTATTGGCGAGATAGACCATGTGGTTGCCGACATCGGCGTCGAGGTTGATACCCTTGATCTGAATGAAGCGCGGCTTGCCGTCGGAGAAGACGGTGCCGGCGACCGAGCGCGTCATGCTGTCGGTGGTCACCGTCAGCTTGATATAGCCGTCATAGACGCCGGTCTTGTCGCGCTTGACCTCGGCGAGCACGATGCCCTTTTCCTTGATCATGATCGGCGCCGAAACCATGTTGACGTCAGCCACCTGATTGCGGATCAGACCGGCGAGCAGCGCACTCGTCAGCGCCTTGGTGTTCATGCCGGCGGTGACGCCGTCATAGAGGATCTCGATTTCCTTGATCGGATCGTCCGTCACCTGGCCGACGAAGGCGCCGAGAACGTCGGCGAGCTTGATGAACGGCTTCAGGATCGGCGCTTCCTCGGCGGTGATCGAGGGCATGTTGATGGCGTTGGACACCGCACCCTTGACCAGATAGTCGGCCATCTGCTCGGCCACCTGCAGAGCAACGTTTTCCTGGGCTTCCGTGGTCGACGCGCCGAGATGCGGCGTGCAGACCACGTTCGGCAGGCCGAACAGCGGGCTTTCCTTGGCGGGCTCGACCTCGAAGACGTCGAAGGCAGCACCCGCGACATGGCCGGACTTGATGGCGGCAGCAAGGGCCGCTTCATCCACCAGACCGCCACGGGCGCAGTTGATGATGCGCACACCCTGCTTCATCTTGGCGATAGCGCTGGCGTCGATGATGTTGCGGGTCTTGTCGGTCAACGGCACATGCAGCGTGATGAAGTCGGCACCGGCGAAAAGCTCATCGAGCTCGACCTTGGTGACGCCCATTTCCTCGGCCCGCTCCTTCGACAGGAAGGGGTCATAGGCAAGGACGTGCATCTTCAGGCCGATGGCGCGGGCAATCACGATCGAGCCGATATTGCCGGCGCCGATGACGCCGAGCGTCTTGCCGGTGATTTCGACACCCATGAACTTCGACTTTTCCCACTTGCCGGCCTGGGTCGAGCTATCGGCGGCCGGAAGCTGGCGGGCGACGGCGAACATCAGCGCGATGGCATGTTCCGCCGTGGTGATCGAATTGCCGAACGGCGTGTTCATGACGATGATACCGCGGCGCGAAGCGGCCGGAATATCGACATTGTCGACGCCGATGCCGGCGCGACCGACGACCTTGAGGTTCTTCGCCGCTTCGATGATCTTTTCCGTCACCTTGGTGGCGGAACGGATGGCAAGACCATCATAATTGCCGATGATTTCGAACAGCTTGTCCTTGTCCTTGCCAAGCTGCGGCTGGAAATCGACTTCGACGCCGCGGTCGCGGAAGATCTGAACGGCGGTTTCCGACAGTTCGTCGGATACGAGAACGCGAGGTGCCATGGTAGGCCTCCTGAAAAAAGGTCAGCTAAGAATCAATTCGGAATGCTGGGCTCCGCCTATCGTGGCGGAGCCATGAACGCTTCAAACCTCAGGCAGCAGCCTGGGAGAGCGTCGCCTTCTGCGTTTCGAACGCCCAGGCAAGCCAGGGCATCAGCTTCTGCATGTCGGAAGCTTCGATCGTCGCGCCGGCCCAGATACGCAGGCCCGACGGCGCGTCGCGGTAATGGCCGACGTCATAGGCGACGCCTTCCTTTTCGAGGAGCGCGACCAGGCCCTTGGCGAAATTCGCCTGACCATCGGCATCGAGAGCGACGACATCCTTGTCGACGATCTTCAGGCAGACGGAGGTGTTGGACTCCGTCTCGGCCTTGACGGCGAGATTGGCGATCCAGCCGTTGGCGGCAACGAAATCGTGGATGACCTTGGCATTGGCGTCGGCCCGGCCAATCAGCGCCTTCAGGCCGCCGAGATCCTTGGCCCAAAGGAGAGCATCGATATAGTCCTCGACGCAGAGCATCGACGGCGTATTGATCGTCTCGCCGGTGAAGATGCCCTCGATGAGCTTGCCGCCGCTGGTCATGCGGAAGATCTTCGGCAGCGGCCAGGCCGGCTGATAGGTGGTCAGGCGCTCGACGGCGCGCGGCGACAGGATGATGACGCCGTGTGCGCCCTCGCCGCCCAGAACCTTCTGCCAGGAGAAGGTGACGACATCGAGCTTGGCAAAATCGAGGTTCTGCGCGAAAGCGGCCGAGGTGGCGTCGCAGATCGTCAGGCCCTTGCGGTCGGCCGGAATGAAATCGGCGTTCGGAACGCGCACGCCAGAGGTGGTGCCGTTCCAGGTGAAGACCACGTCGCGGTCGAAATCGACAGCGGAAAGATCGGGCAGCTCGCCGTAACCGGCTTCGAGCTTGCGGACGTCCTTGAGCTTCAACTGCTTGACGACGTCGGTGACCCAGCCGGCGCCGAAGCTTTCCCAGGCAAGCATGTCGACGCCGCGCTCTCCGAGCAGCGACCACAGCGCCATTTCGACGGCGCCGGTGTCGGAAGCCGGAACGATGCCGATGCGGTAATCGGCCGGTACTTCGAGAGTTTCGCGGGTAAGGTCAATGGCCTGCTTCAGCTTGGCCTTGCCGACTTTCGCGCGGTGCGAACGGCCAAGAGGCGCGTCGGAAAGGGCATCGAGCGTCCAACCGGGGCGCTTCGAGCAGGGGCCAGAAGAGAAATGGGTATTGTTCGGACGGATGTCCGGCTTGGCGAGCTTAGTCATGATGCTATCCTCTCAGATAGAAAGCTCCTCGTTGGGGAGGAGTGTCCCGCCGCCGGGTATATTGGATGTGCTCGGTAAGCACAATAGGCAAAATACGCGGGTAGACACCCTCTCACATATTCGTGCAGAAACGACGCGGAGATTGGCCACACAAAAGCTGGTTTCTTTGCGGACACGCCACCATATGCTATGGCGTTGCATGGATTTGCGCCTATCGATGAAGAACAAATGTCTCTAACACATCAAGTCGCACTGTCCGAAAGTCCTCACATGCCCTCGCAGCCGCTGCCCGTCTACCTCATCAATATCGATCGGGCGACGGACAGACTGGCCGAAATGCAGCGGCAGAGCGACGAATTCGGCATCAAGATCGAGCGTGTCGACGGTGTCGACGGCGCCCTTTTACCGCAGGAACAATGGACCGACGTCGACCACGAGCGCTTCCAGCGCCGGCATGGCCGGGTCATCCTGCCCGGCGAATATGGCTGCTACCGCAGTCATCTGCTGGCCTTGCGGCAATTCCTGGCCGGCGGCAGTCCCTCGGCTGTCATCATCGAGGACGACATCGCCTTGAACGGCGATTTTCTCGCCCGTGCCCTGGCCATTCAGGACGCAGCTCCGAAGGCCGAAGTCATCAAGCTCGTCAATCATCGCTGGGGAGGCTTCCGCGCCACGACCAGCAGCAACAAAGGGGATGTGGTCGGCCGCTGCCTCTTCGGCCCGCAGGGCTCGACAGCCTGCTATCTCGTGACGCGCAGCGGCGCGGAAAAGATCGTCAGGTCGCTGGCGGTCATGTCCCTGCCCTGGGATGTCGCCGTCGAACGTGGCTGGGACATGCGGACATCCATTTTCACCACACGCACCAACATCGCCGGCTTCAGCCCGCTGCAAAGGACGACGATGATCGGCTGGCGCCGCGATTATCGCGCCGCGAAATCCTCCGCCTGGCGGCGGATTCCGGCGCATATTTTCCGCACGGTGGATTTCTTCCGCCGCATTGCCTACGTGCTGAACGCGCCGTGAGCCGACCTACCAGGTGGTGATTCGCAAGCCGACGCGAATCTCGTGGCGGGAAAGATCGCCGTCGCGGCCCATCGTGCCGCCGGCACCCGCTGCCGAATCGGCGGCGGAATAGCCGAACATGTCGCCGCCGGCGACATGGGAGAAGCGATAGCCGAGATCCAGCTTCACATTCGGCGCCACCTCATAGGCGACGCCGGCCGTCAGCGCATAGGTGAAGCGCCAGTCACTCTCACCCGAATAACGCGTGCTGACCGACGAGGCGCCGCCGCAGCTGGACGCGCCATCGACGCAGGAGCCGACAGCGTTGACGTTGCCCCAGGAGATCCGGGTGGCGCCGAGACCGGCGCCGACATAGGGCGTGAAGCCGGCAAGCGTGCCGAGATCGACATAGCCGTTCACCATCAGGCTGCCGGCCTTGTACGAGGAGCGCGCCCTGGTGGAGCAGCCGGTGCCGGCTGCACCGCCGGCACATGGCGAGGCGCTCGAACTCTTGCCGGTGAAATCGCCGCTAAAATAATCGCCGGTCAGATCGGCGCGGATAAGATCGTTGAACTGATAGCCGACCCCCAGCCCGCCGGAAAAATCGCCGCTGAAACGGCTGGAATCAAACTGGTCGGAACTGTAGTCGCCGGTGGCTGAATCATAGGCGCGAAACCGCGTGTCGCCGTGGCTCGCGTTGACGGCATAGCCGAGATCGCCGCGCACATACCACCCCTTGGCATCCTTGACACTGACTTCCGGCATCTTGATTTCGGGCGGCAGATCGCCCGCATAGACGGTGCCCGCACATGCGCCCGCCATCATCGCGGCCAGCGCCAAAGCGTCGAAACGGATCATTACTCCTCGCCTTCCATTCCCGGGCAGGCGCCCGCATTCCACTCCGGCCAGCTCTTGCAGTCCCGCTTTGCGGCTCTCTCCAAAAGAAGAGACCGGACCATGCCGCAGCCATTGTCATTTCATTAACCATAGGGAATTCATGGTTAACGAAGGTTTAAGCCATGGCCGAATTGCTTAACGGCAACCGCAAAAAGAAGAAGCCGCCCGGCGAACCGGACGGCTTTTCAATGGGCTCCAGAAGCTGGAAAGGTTTACTTGTAGACCGGCTGGACGGGGATATCGGCCGGCGGCATGTAGCTGGCCGTCTGGCAGCCGCCGAACGTATAGCGGGCGCCGATGCGAGCCTCATGCAGGTTGAGCCCCTTGTCGGAGCCGGGGCCGCCATTTTCGGCATAACCGAACATGTCGCCGCCTTCGATATGGCGGTAGCGATAGCCGACATCGGCCTTGAGGTTGCAGGAGAGGTCGATGGAGGTGCCGGCCATCAGCGCATAGGTGAAACGCCAGCTGCCGCGGCCCTTATGCGTGACGGTGCCATCGCAGGAATCCGGATTGGCATCGGAGCAGGAGGTGTTCTTCAGCTTGTCCCACTTGACGTAGGTGCCGCCGAGACCGCCGCCGACATAGGGCGTGAAGACGCCGTAGGTGCCGAGATCGACATAGGCATTGGCGAGCAGGCTGTAGGCCGTGAGCGACGTCCGGTCGCGGGAAGTGGCGGGTACGGAGGTGAAGTCCGGTCCGCAGCCGCCGCAATCGCCGCGCGTCGAACCCTTGAAGTCCGACTTGAAGAGATAATCCAGCGTCAGGTCCGTACGCAGGTAATTGTTGATCTGGTAGCCGACACCGCCGCCGATCGTCCAGCTGTCATCAAGCTTGGCGGTACTGAAATCGGCGACGTTGCCGTTCGAGCCCTGGAAATAATTGGCGCCACGAAGCTTGGTGAAGGCATAGCCGACATCACCGCGCAAATACCAGCCGCTCGCCTCGCTGACGGCAACCTCCGGTGTCTGCTGTGCCGGCTCCGGCGTATAAAGATCAGCGGAAAAAGCGGAAGTGCCGACCAACAAAGCGGCAACGGCCCCGATCAGGGATTTCATCATGGCTTTGGCTCCGAATTATTTGCCATTGGCACGACAAACGCTTGCCAATCGTAAAAGACATGAGATGGATAATGATTGATAAGGGTTAAAACCGGATTAACTACGAATATTTACTCTACTTATTTGCAAGCTATACTTGTTTTATATATTAGTAATTCATAATTATCTCACCGTAACAGCAAGATATCCTTCCGGATGGATATCTTCGGACCTCGCGATCCGGGAAACCGCTTCGCCACTCCCCACGCGTTTAAACCAATTGGCAAGAATAGCACCGCTACCTTGAGCACCGCCGGGGCCTGGAAACATGGAGGAAGTCATTGACTTGCTTTCGCAGACTGCGCGCCGGCTTCGGCCTCGCGCTGATCTTCATTGCCTCGAGCGTGCTCGCCGGTCCGGCGCCGACCCATCCGGTCGCGGCGACGGCCTGGGCCAAAGGACGGGAAACCGGGTTGCCGATCCCCCGTTACGTATCGCTGAAAGCCAATAGGGCGCGCATGCGCGTCGGGCCGTCGACGGACTATCCCACCCGATGGATCTACATGAAGCCCGGCTTGCCGCTGGAAATCATCGACGAATACGGCCATTGGCGACAGGTGCGCGACGATACCGGCTCGACGGGCTGGATGCACAGCGCCCTGCTATCCGGGCTGCGAACTGCGGTGGTCGCGCCATGGCTGAAAACAAACATCATGCTGCGCAGCGGCCCGCAGACGACCGCCTCGCTGATTGCCGAGTTGCAACCGCGCGTCCTGCTGTCGCTGCGCTCCTGCTCCGGCACATGGTGCCGCGTTTCCGTCCCGGATCATGCCGCAAGTGGTTATGTCAGGCAAAACCTGCTCTGGGGCGCCTATCCCGGCGAGCTGTTCCAGTAGCGTCAGTCTGCAACCATGCTCGGAAATGAATATGGCCGCCCTTGGCGAGGCGGCCATGTCCGAATGCGATGAAAGGCCGCTGCCTTGGTCAGGCAGCGCTGCGCACGCTCGAGATCACATCGATCAGGCCGCCGACGATCCGCTCGATCTGGCCACGATCGTCGCCCTCCGCCATCACGCGGATCAGCGGCTCCGTACCCGAGGGGCGGATGACCAGGCGACCATGACGGGCAAGCTCGCTTTCAGCATCGGCAATCGCCTTGCGCACCTGATTGTCCTCCAGCGGCTTGCCGCCGGAGATGCGGACGTTGCGCAGCAATTGCGGCACCGGCTCGAAACGCCGGCAAACCTCGCTCACCGGCTTGCCGGTGCGCTTGACGGCCGCCAGGATCTGCAGCGCCGCCACGAGGCCGTCACCGGTCGTGCCATAGTCGGACAGCACGATATGGCCGGACTGTTCGCCGCCGACATTGTAATTGTGCTGGCGCATATGCTCGACCACATAGCGGTCGCCGACCGCCGTGCGGGCAAGCGCCATGCCGCGCTCTTCGAGGAAGCGTTCCAGGCCGAGATTGGACATGACGGTGGCGACGATGCCATTGCCGCGCAGGAGCTGGCTCTCGGCCCAGCTTTCGGCGATCACGGCCATCAGCTGGTCGCCGTCGATGATGGTGCCGGTTTCGTCGACGATGATGACGCGGTCGGCGTCGCCATCCAGCGCGATGCCGATATCGGCCCGCACCTCATCCACCTTCTTCTGCAGCGCGACCGGGCTGGTGGAGCCGCAGTTGAGATTGATGTTGGTGCCGTTCGGCTCATTGCCGATGGTGACGACCTCGGCACCCAGCTCCCACAGCACGGCCGGCGCGACCTTGTAGGCGGCGCCGTTGGCACAGTCGATGGCAATCCGCAGGCCCTGCAGCGTCACGTCGCGTGGCAGCGTGCGCTTGGCATGCTCGATATAGCGGTCATGCACGCCGTCGACGCGCTTCGCGCGGCCGATATTCTCGGACTTGGCGAGATGCGCCGTCATGTCCTTTTCGAGCAGATCCTCGATCTTCATTTCGAGATCGTCGGAGAGCTTGTAGCCGTCGGGACCGAAAAGCTTGATGCCGTTGTCCTCGTAAGGATTATGCGACGCCGAAATCATCACGCCGATATCGGCGCGCAGGGAACGCGTCAGCATGGCGACGGCCGGCGTCGGGATCGGGCCGAGAACGAAGGCATCGACGCCGGCGGCGGTAAAGCCCGCCACCATGGCGTTTTCCAGCATATAGCCGGAGAGGCGCGTATCCTTGCCGATGACCACGCGATGGCGATGGCTGCCGCGATGGAAGATCGTGCCGGCAGCGATACCCACGCGCATGGCAAGATCCGGCGTCATCGGATAGATGTTGGATTGACCGCGGATTCCGTCCGTTCCGAAATAGCGACGTTTCATATGCACTCCCGTGATTGCTCAGTCCCACTGCGGGACTGCGGCATCCCGTCCACCTCCCCCGCGAAGCAAGGACCGGCGCGAACATCGATGCTTGTGGCTCATGCCACAGATTGTAAAATTCGGCACTTAAATTACCGAGAATGGCTATTACAACGCGTTACCGTTAATAAGCACTGAAAAAGGCCAGTTCCCGGTTGCAAGGGAGCTGGCCTCTTCATCGATAGGCTTTGATCGCCTCTGTCGCGCTTAACGCGGCTGCGGTTCGAAGCCGCCCTCGGGCTCATCGCCCTTGGTGCCCAGCGAACCATCCTTCTTGGCGCCGGTCTTCGGCACGGCCGAACCACGGCTCGGCGGCGTGTCGTCGCCAAGATCACGGGCGGGCTTTTCACCGCGAATGAGTGCCTTGATCTCCTCGCCGGACAGCGTCTCATATTCGAGCAGGCCTTCGGCCAGCGCGACGAACTCGTCATGCTTCTCGGTGAGAATGTCCTTGGCTTGGCGATAAGCCTCGTCGATCAGACGGCGGACTTCATTGTCGATCTTCTGCGCGGTCGCTTCCGAAACATTCTTCGACTGCGAGACGGAATGACCGAGGAAGACCTCCTGCTGGTTTTCACCATAGGCGACCTGGCCGAGCTCGTCGGAGAAGCCCCATTGCGTGACCATGGCGCGGGCAAGCTTGGTCGCCTGCTCGATATCCGAGGATGCGCCGGAGGTGATGTTCTCCTTGCCGAAGGTCAGCTCTTCGGCAACACGGCCGCCCATCATGATGCAAAGACGCGAGACCATCCACTTGTAGCTCATCGAGTAGCGGTCGCCCTCGGGAAGCTGCATGACCATGCCCAGCGCGCGGCCGCGCGGAATGATGGTCGCCTTGTGCAGCGGATCGGCAACGGCGACGTTGAGCGCCGTGATCGCGTGACCGGCTTCGTGATAGGCGGTGAGCTTCTTTTCCGCTTCGGTCATGGCCGAAGAGCGGCGCTCGGCGCCCATCATGATCTTGTCCTTGGCGTCTTCGAATTCCTGCATGGTCACCAGACGCTTGTTGCGACGGGCGGCCATCAGGGCGGCTTCGTTGACGAGGTTCATCAGATCGGCACCGGAGAAGCCGGGCGTACCGCGGGCAAGCGTCTTCAGGTCGACATTCGGCGCCAGCGGGACGTTGCGGGCGTGAACCTTGAGGATGCGCTCGCGGCCGACGATGTCGGGGTTCGGAACCACGACCTGGCGGTCGAAACGGCCTGGACGCAGCAGCGCGGGATCGAGAACGTCGGGGCGGTTGGTGGCCGCTATGAGAATGATGCCCTCATTGGCCTCGAAACCGTCCATTTCGACCAGCAGCTGGTTCAGCGTCTGCTCGCGTTCATCGTTACCGCCGCCGAGACCGGCGCCACGATGGCGGCCGACGGCGTCGATTTCGTCGATGAAGATGATGCAGGGCGCGTTCTTCTTGGCTTGTTCGAACATGTCGCGGACGCGGCTTGCGCCGACACCGACGAACATTTCGACGAAATCCGAACCGGAAATGGTGAAGAACGGCACATTGGCCTCGCCGGCGATGGCGCGGGCCAGCAGCGTCTTACCCGTACCGGGAGGACCGACGAGCAGAACGCCGCGCGGAATGCGGCCACCGAGGCGCTGGAACTTCTGCGGATCGCGCAGGAATTCGACGATTTCTTCCAGATCCTGCTTGGCTTCATCGACACCGGCGACGTCATCGAAGGTGACGCGGCCATGCGCCTCCGTCAGAAGCTTGGCCTTGGACTTGCCGAAGCCCATGGCACCGCGCGAGCCACCCTGCATCTGCCGCATGAAGAACAGCCAGACGCCAAGGATCAGGAGCATCGGCAGCAACGTGCCGAGATAGCTCAGGAAGCTCGAGGAACCGTCCGATTCCGGACGGCCAGCAACGATAACGTTCTTGCTTTGCAGGCGCTCAAGCAGGCTGTCGTCCACGACCGGGGCATAGGTCTGGAAGGGGGTTCCGTTTTCGACATAGCTGCCAACCACGCGATTGCCCGTGACGGTGACGTCGCGGACGCGGCCGGAATCAACTTCCCGGAGGAACTGCGAATAAGGGATTTCCCTGGAGCCTGTTTGTGCCGGCGCGTTCTGGAACATGCTGAACAGAGCGATCAATAGCAGCGCTATGATTGCCCACAGAGCGAAATTACGAAAATTAGGGTTCATCGAACTCCCCAGCACTGAAACTCCCGCCGCTGAGCGGCGGTATTACTTGGTCCCTAACATAGGGTTGCGTCAGGCCCTTGCCAAGGCAAACCGCGTCGCCACGCGCTTTATTCCGTCAATAACTCTCAAAGCGGCGGCGGCATATAGGGTTGGCGACCGAGGCAGGCGGCCAGCCGATTGGCAAATGTGAGATCGAATCGTGTCAAAAAGCGGTCGAAAGGCGCCATATAGGGCGTGATCGCGGCTGCCTCCCCGTCGCCTGCGACATGTGGCAGCGCCGCGCGCGCCCTTTGTACCGCGCCCTTCGGCAACCCTTCCGTGAATGGACCACCTGCGCATGTCCCCGCCATTTCGATACGGATCGCGGATCGACCGGAATTGACGATCCGGAACCGCCCGTCCCAGACGCCCTCGGCGCCGGCCGCCAGAACAAGCGGCTGAATGCCGCGGCTTTCGCGCATGAGATAGAGCCCATCCTTGCGCAGGTCGAAGACGACACCTCCCGCTGTCCGGCGCCCCGGCTTGCCTTCGGCGATAAAGTCCAGAATGCGTCGCATCCGTTCGCGGCCCGGTCCGTAAGGCGCGCCGCCGAAGACACCGGCGAGATGGGAGAACGCATAGGCAAGAACCGCCTGCTCGGCCTCAAGCGCCGGGCGGGCGATGGCGCAGAGCACATTGGCGTGCACGGTCACATATCGATCCAGCCAGGCCGCGGCTTGCGCCGAAAGCGCCGCGCGGGCCAGTCCGCCATCGGCAAGCGCGGTCGGCTCCCTTTCGCCCGCCAGATGCTTGCGTGTGCGCACCCGCTCGTAGCGCAGATCTTCGTTGCTTGGATCATCCAGCCAGGAGATGGCGCGGTTCGCGAGATAGGCGCGGATATCCGCGCGCCGGCAGGCCAGAAACGGCCTTGCAATCCAGACGCGCCGGTCGAACAGCATCGCCCCGGCAATGCCTGTCCCAACGCTGCCGTCGCCTTCGCCAAGACGCGCCGCGCGCATGGCCAGCGTCTCGCGCTGATCGTCGAGCGTATGGGCGGTGACGATGACATTGGCGGAGATGTCCGCGGCGATATCCGCGAGCAGACCGTAGCGCGCCTCGCGGGCAGCGGCCATGATACCGCTTTTCGGCTTCCCGCCTTCCCAGCGGCGGGATACATGCGCGATCCCGAGCGATGCGCAGAGCGCGGCGACATCGCGCGCTTCATCGGCAGCCTCGGGGCGCAGGCCATGATCAATGGTGGCGGCGGAAAGGATGATCCCGGAATTCGGATAGGATTTCAGCTGATCCGCGAGGGCGGCCAGGAGCCCGGTCGAATCGCTGCCGCCGGAAATGGCGACGAGAACATGGGCGGGCTTGAAAAGAGAATGAAGAAAATCGGCGGCTGCGGCTTCGGGTACCCGCGCCGCGGCGGCGCCGGCTACAGCGTCACCCGACATGGCGATCAGCAGGCAAGGCGCTTTTCTTCGCTGGCCACCTTGCCGGTCACGGCTTTCGAAGCCTTCGGATAGCGCTTGGTCACCTCGCGCAGCGTCGCGCAGGCCGTGTCCTTGTTGTCGAGCGCGGCAAGCGACATGCCGAGCTTCAGCAGCATTTCCGGCGCCTTTTCGGAGGAGCTGTATTTTTGATGCGCGTTCAGGAAGGTCTTGGCGGCATCATTGTACTTGCCTTGCGAATAGAGCGCTTCGCCAAGCCAGAAATTGGCATCCGCCGCGCGGCCGCTGTTCGGGTAGCTGTCGATATACTGGCGAAACTCCTGCTCGGCGACGCTGTAGTCGCCGGACAGGACGTGGCCGTAGGCCGCCTTGTATTGATCGTTCTCGCTGCCGAGCGAGGCGGTCTGCGTCGAAGAACCCGTGCTTGGCGCGGCGCCGGAGCTGTTGTTGCTGCGCGTCGCCGTCGCTCCGACCTGCTTGCCGCTCTGATCGAACTGGATCGAACCGAGCTGGGTCGGCGGCTTGCCGGAGCCGCCGCCCTGCTGGGCCGTGTCCGGCGTGTCGCTGCCCTGGGAATCGCCGATTACGCCGGCAATATCGTCCTGCTGGGTGCCACCCTGAGCCGGAGCATCGGCCTCGCTCTTCTTCATCGAGCCGCCGGTGGTAGCCCCGCCACCGCCGACGCTGCCGCCACCGCCACCGCGTTTTTCGAGCTGCTGGAAGCGGAATTCATTGTCTTCCTGCGTCTTGCGGATCTGCTCCTGCATCTGCAGCAGCTGATAGCTCATTTCCTCGACGCGGCCGTTCAGCTGGCGCATCTGGTCCTCGAGCTGCTGCAGGCGAACCTCGGCATTGCTGCTCTGGACGTTGATGACAGGCGCTTGCCCGAACTGTCCTTGTCCTTGAGGCATCGCATTGTTGGGAGCGGTCTGCTCCGCGGCGCCGCGTCCCCCCAGATGAAGTCCGAACAGCGACAGGGCAGAGGCATCGCGCTCGCTACCGGCAAAAGCAGCGAGGCAAAGCAAGCTCGCCACGACAAGTTTTCTCATATGGATCATCCTGCCTGATTGATTCTTCGCACCATGGGCACGACCAGGAGATTTTTTACAATTGCTCTCAAAAAGCAACGGAGTTCGGCCAAAGTGTGGTCAAAAAAGTAAAGGCGGCCACGCAGGCCGCCTTTGTGCATTTCGACCGGAATTCCGGCTATCAGGAACCAGCGCCGTTGAGCACGGTGACAGCACGACGGTTCTGCGACCAGCAAGAGATGTCGTCGCAGGTCGCGACCGGACGTTCCTTGCCATAGGAGATGGTCTTCATGCGCTGAGCCGGAACGCCGCGCGAAGCCAGATAGTCCTTGGTGGCGGCAGCGCGGCGGGCGCCGAGAGCCAGGTTGTATTCGCGGGTGCCGCGCTCGTCGGCATGACCTTCGACGGTGATCGCGTAGTTCGGATAGCGGGCCAGCCACTGCGCCTGACGGTCGAGCGTCTGGGCAGCATCGGAACGGATCGAGGTGCTGTCGGTGTCGAAGAAGATGCGGTCGCCGACATTGACCGTGAAGTCCTGCGGCGAGCCCGGCGTGGCGTTGCCGGCACCGTTGAGGCCGAGGCCGTTGGCATCGTTCGGCAGGCCCTTCTTGGATGCGCAGCCGGCCAAGGAAAGGCCGACGAAAAGCGCGATCATGATCGGGTTGCGAGCGAGGTTCTGCATGTGGCCAACGGCCGGGGTTGCGATGCGGCTCATGGCCGGTCTCTCCTTAAGTCTCTATCAGGGTTGCCAGACTGTAACCGGGTGCGGTTAATCCGATTCCAACAAATATGGTTAATGCTGTCTTAAAATTGTCCCGAACTCGTCCAGTCACAGGACTTTGCGGCGATAACGTGGCGCGCCCTTCCCTACTCGAGAAGCGGCGACCAGGCCGGGTCCGAAGCGAAGCCCGGCGACGGGATCTTCTGCTCGTTATAGCCCGTCAGGTCGATCGAGTAGAGCTGCGGACCGCTGGAGCCGGCCGGCTGGCGGAAGAACATGATGACACGGCCGTTAGGTGCCCAGGTCGGGCCTTCATTGTGGAAGCCCGTGGTCAGGAGGCGTTCGCCCGAACCGTCGGTCTTCATCACGCCGATCGAGAAGCTCCCGCCGGACTGCTTGGTGAAGGCGATCAGATCGCCGCGCGGCGACCAGACCGGCGTGGAATAGGAACCGTCACCGAAGGAAATGCGGTGCTGGTTGGAACCGTCGGCATTCATCACATAGATCTGCTGCTTGCCGCCACGGTCGCTTTCGAAGGCGATCTGCGTGCCGTCGGGCGAATAGGAGGGCGAGGTATCGATCGCCGTCGTCGAGGTCAGGCGGGTCGTCGTGCGCGAGCGCAGGTCCATCGTGTAGATGTTGGCGTTGCCTTCCTGCTGCAGGCTCATGATCACCCGCTGGCCATCCGGGGAGAAGCGCGGCGAAAAGGTCATGCCGGGGAAATTGCCGACCAGTTCGCGCTGGCCCGTCTGCAACTGCAGCAGATAGACGCGCGGCTGCTGATTGGCGAAGGACATGTAGGTCACTTCCTGGCGGTTCGGCGAGAAGCGCGGCGTCAGCACGAGGTCGCTGCCATCCGTCAGCATGCGCGCATTGGCGCCATCCTGGTCCATGATGCCGAGCTGCGTCTTGCGGGCGGTCTTCGGACCGCTTTCGGCGACGAAGACGACGCGGGTATCGAAATAGCCCTTCTCGCCGGTGATCTTCTCATAGATCGCATCGGCGATGATATGGGCGACACGACGCCAGTTGTCCGGCTGCGCGTAGAACTGCTGGCCGATCATCTGCGAATTACCGAAGGTGTCCCACAGGCGGAACTCGGCGCGAAGACGGCCGCCCTCCTGCGTCACCCGGCCGGTCACCAGCGCCTGGGCGTTGATCGACGTCCAGTCGGGGAAGCGCGGCGTCGAGTCGGAATTGGTGATCTTCTCGATGAAGGCCTGCTTGTTGATCGGGGCGAAGAGACCGGACCGCTGCAGGTCGGCGGCGATGACGCCGGAAATCTGCGGGCCAAGACCATCATTCGACAGAAGGTCGGTGATGGCGATCGGCATCGGCTGGACGTTGCCCTTGTTGATGTTGAGCTCGACCACGGCATAGGCCGGAGTAGCGAGGACTGCCGTCAAGCCTGCCAGCATCAGCAGGAGACGAACGAGGGATTTTCTGATCATATGTGCCAAGCCTTTCAGCATTAATTCGTCAGATCGCCGGTTCGAAGTTGATGGTGACTTCTTTCCAGTCGTCATATTGATCTATTGGCAGGTTTTTGAACGGGGCGGCGCGGAGCACGGCTCGCATCGCGGCTACCGCCATGGCTTGCTGTGTCCCTTTGGGACCGCCGGTCACGGTAACCTTCGGCTCGCCCACAATCTCTCCGCTTCGGTTGAGCCTAAGATGCATCCGGACGCGGACGTCTCTCGCTCCCTCCATGCCCGGAACTATGTTCCAATTCTTCGCGATATCCTCGCGCAGGGCGTTCGTAGCCGAATTTTCATGCCGTTGCACAGCTGCAGCGGCGTTCGATGCATGCGTCAACTTGGGAGCCGTCAGCATCGTCCCCAACGCGAGAAGCAGGCTGAGGCCAATGTGCGGACAGTGATTCGTCGTAGACTGCAATCCCAGCATTACAGCCCCAAGTCTCTCGGATCGAAGTTGAGTACCAACTCGTTCCAGCCGTCCGCACCATCATATTTGTCCGGCGGCAACAATCCTCCGGCATTCACTTCCTTTTGCAGATCGGCACGGCTTTTCAGCACCGCGCGCTCCGCGGCGCCCCTTAGCGCTTGCTGCGTTGTAGCCGGGCCGCCGCTGACAGAGACTTCCGGTGCGCCGACAATCTGGCCTGACTTGTCGAGACGAACATGAACCTTGATCGTGACATCGCTTGCCCCTTCCATGCCGGGGATAACATTCCAGTTCTTACCAATCAGATCGCGCAACCCGTCCTTTTGACTCTGGCTGAGCTTACCGCCACCGAGCGATTTCATCCCACCGCGTGAGGCGACCTGATTATCGGCGCCGGCGGAAGCCTGTTGAGACGAGCGCTTCGCGCCGCCCTTGGACGACGTATTGTTCAGAACGTTGGCAATTTCATCGGCAAGGCCATCGTCCAAACCCTTGTTGGAGGCCTTGGGAGTATCGCGCTTCTTGTCGCTATCCTTCTTGCCATCGTCGGCCGACGTGGTCTTGCTGGTGCTCTGCGTCGTCGTCTTGTCCATCGGCTTGGCTTCGGCCACCTTTGTGTCCGGCTTCGGATCGGGCTTGACGTCAGGCTTCGCCTCGACGGGCTTCGGCGGCTGCGGCTTGACGTTCGGCACGGGAACATTGTCCGGCGTCGGCTGCTCGGCCTGCTCGGTCGGCTGTTCCGTCGGCGGCGGTGTCGGGGTGGCGTCCGCCTTCGGCGTCGGGGCCGGTTCAGGCTTCGGGGTGGGCGGCGTCGGCGTCACGTCCGGCTTCTGCTGCGGAATGGCGGCCACTTCCTTCGGCGCTGCCTCGGTTTCCTTCTGCTCGATCGTCTTGACGTCATTCGGCCGCGGATCGTCCTGCGGAACCGGCGCGTCGACCTTCTTCGGCGCCAGTGCTGCGGTATCGCTCTCCGGCCGTTGCGTCGGCACGACCGGGTTCTTGATGTCGACATTGTTCTCGCCGACATTCTGAGCGTTGGCGACCTGGTCCTGCTTCGTGGTCTGCTTGCGGGAGACGTGATCCGTCACCGGCGCCTTCTTCTCGCCTTGCTGAAGCTGGTCGGCCTGGACGATATCGACGTCCATGGCCATGCTTTCCGGCGTTTCGAGCGGCGCCGGCGCGCTAAGCGACAGCATGGCGCCGATCAGCACCAGAATGTGAACAACCGCAGATGTGACGAGGCTGCGCTTCATATCGATCCCGTCAGTGATCCGTTACCTGCTGCGTGACCAGGCCGATATTCTTGTAACCGGCTTCCTGAATGCGGGACATGACGTCGGCGATGACGCCGTAAGGGGCTTTCGCATCGCCCTTTACGAAGATGCGTTCGCTATAGCCCGTGGTGGCGATCGCCTTCAGCTTGTCCGCGATTTCGGTGGCCTGGATCTGCGATTCCCCGATGAACACCTGGCCGTCGGACTTGATCGAGATCGTGATGGGCTGGGTCTGGGCGTTCAGCGCGCCGGCCTGCGTTTGCGGCAGGTCGATTGGCACGCCCGAAGTCATCATCGGCGCGGCCACCATGAAGATGATCAGCAGCACGAGCATGACGTCGACCAGCGGCGTCACGTTGATCTCGGAAATCGGGCCGCCCCGGCCACCGCCGCGACGACCGCCCCGGCGGCCACCGCCGCCCCCATTGCCTCCAACAGACATTCCCATATGCGTACTCCGGTTCTGTCCGTTACTTACTGGGCCGCCTGGCGCGGCTGCAGCTTCTCATCGATCTGGCGCGACAGGATGGCGGAGAATTCATCCGCGAAACCTTCCATGCGCGCCGACAGCTTGCCGGCATCGGCCGAAAACTTGTTGTAGGCGATAACGGCCGGGATAGCCGCAACGAGGCCGATCGCGGTTGCAAGCAAGGCTTCAGCGATACCGGGTGCGACGACAGCGAGGTTGGTCGACTTCGAGCCGGCGATCGCCTGGAACGAGGTCATGATACCGACGACGGTGCCGAACAGACCGATGAAGGGACCGGCGGAGCCGATGGTCGCGAGCGATCCGAGGCGGGCGACCAGATGCTCCGATTCACGCGCCAGCGTCACATCCATGGCGCGGTCGATACGCATCTGCAGGCCGATCGGCGAACGCGCGCCGCGCTCGAACGACTTCTTCCACTCGCGCATGGCAGCGACGAAGATGGCGCTGAGGCCGGTGTTGTTGCGCTCCGAAAGCGTGCGATAGAGTTCCTCGAGCGACTGGCCCGACCAGAAGACCTGCTCGAAATGATCGAACTGACGGCGTGCCCGCGCGTAGCTCAGATACTTGTCGATGACGATCGCCCAGGTCCATACCGACGCCGCGAGCAGACCGAGCATGACGAGCTTGACGACCAAGCCCGCCTGCATGAAGAGCGACCAGAGGGTGATGTCCGGTGTGGTGGCCGCTGCCAATGCTACTTGTTCCATTGATCCAAAATCCCCGAATCCAAACGCCCGGCGCTAGACCGGGCGGCTAAAAGTGATCTCACAAGAATTGTTTGGCAGCCGCCGCTGAACGCCCTGGTCAAGCCTTCCAAGCTATTACTGCCTTCTTGCCGTCAAATTTGGTCAAAGGAAGGCGTGCACCGCACAAACTCCGACTAAACCAGTAAGACACTATTATGGTTAAAAGAATGTTAGCGTCGGAACATGAAAGATTGAACGGCGGTGAAGGCTTATTCTAGCTCCTGGAAAGAACTGACCGGGGCGAAACCGGCGGCGGACGCAGACAAATCTTGCGCGCGGAATTCCTTCACACAAAACTCAAGTTTTAGCAAGGCTGCTTTTTGCATTGCAGCGATGGGCCGTGGGGATCGCCGGCCCATCGGCGCGACACTAAAGCGCATCGCGATCTCTAAGATTCGCTTCTTGCGCTTTAGGTCCTTGATTTTGCGCATGTCGTTGTCGCAAAACCGCGGCACACTTTTGCGCGACATGCTTTAGAACGCAGCCCCCGACGCCGTCAGCATCTGCGCCGCCAGTTTTTCCGGCAGCCGCCGCGGCCTGCCCTTGGCATTGATGACCGCGATGATGACCTTGGCCGCGATCAGCAGCGTATCGTCGCGGTGGATTTCCTGCGCAAGCACCATCTTGGCGCCGCCGGCCTTCTCCGTCACCGTGCGAATCGTCAGGATGTCGTCCATTCGTGCCGGCCCCTTGAAGTCGATCTCCATGCGATGAACAACAAAAACCAGCCCTTCCTCGTCGGCATTCAGGAGCTCGCGCTGCTCCACGCCGAGGCAGCGCAGATAGTCCGTTCGCCCCCTTTCGAGAAAATGCAGGTAGCGCGCGTGATAGACGAGACCGGAAAAATCCGTATCCTCGTAATAGACTCGCTGCACCAGCCGGTGGCTACCGGCTTCCAGTTCCCCGGCAATCAGAAAGGGGCTGTTCATCGTCGCCGCATCTCCAAAAAATCAGGCGACTTCTTTGGCCGAAGTTCTGCCATCAAGCAAGCTTTGAACAATTGTCATAGATTCTGACTATCCGGGATGGTGCCGGATAGCGGTGGACGCAGAAGGAACGATCTCATGAAAATAGCGGTAATGGGCGGCGACGGTTTCATTGGTTGGCCAACTTCGCTGCATCTGTCCGATGCCGGTCATGAGGTGCATATCCTCGACAATCTCTCCCGCCGCTGGATCGACACGGAACTTGGCGTGCAATCGCTGACGCCGATGGATTCGATCCAGGAGCGCACCCGCATCTGGCACGCCGAAACCGGCCGCCGCATCCATTTCAGCCTTATCGACCTCGCCAAGGATTATGAGCTTCTGAAAAAATGGCTCGCCGAGCATCGCCCGGATGCCATCGTGCATTTCGCCGAACAGCGCGCCGCGCCCTATTCGATGAAGAGCGACCGCCACAAGAACTACACCGTCAACAACAATGTCAGCGCCACGCACAATCTCCTGAACGCGCTGGTCGAGCTCAACCTCGACGCCCATCTCGTCCATTTGGGCACGATGGGCGTCTACGGCTATTCGACCGTCGGCGCTGCCATCCCGGAAGGCTACCTGCCCGTCGGCATCGAGACGGCGGACGGGCGGACGGCAAGCCAGGAAATCCTCTATCCCTCCAATCCCGGCTCGATCTACCATATGACCAAATGCCTGGATCAGCTGCTCTTCCAGTTCTACGCCAAGAATGACGGCCTCAGGATCACCGATCTGCACCAGGGCATCGTCTGGGGCACGCATACGGAACAGACGCGCCGTCACGAACAATTGATCAACCGTTTCGACTATGACGGCGACTACGGCACCGTGCTCAACCGCTTTCTCATCCAGGCGGCGATCGGCTATCCCCTGACCGTGCACGGCACCGGCGGCCAGACCCGCGCCTTCATCCATATCCAGGATTCGGTGCGCTGCATCGAACTTGCCCTGAAGAACCCGCCCGCCCGCAATGCCCGCGTCGAGATCTTCAACCAGATGACGGAAACGCATCGCGTCCGCGACCTCGCCGAGATGATCGCGAAGATGAGCGGCGCCGAGATCGTCCGTTTGCCCAATCCGCGCAAGGAAGCCCCGGAAAACGACCTGATCGTCAAGAACGACAAGTTCCTCGATCTCGGACTGGCGCCGACGACGCTGCAGGCGGGCCTTCTGAGCGAGATCGTCGACGTCGCCCGCAAATATGCCTACCGGGTCGACCGCTCGCGTGTTCCGGCCGTGTCCGCCTGGACAAAGGACCTTGCGGCGACGGTCAACCACGATCCCGAGGGCAAGCGGTTGAAGTCGGTCTCATGATGTTCGCAAGCGAACATCTGCAGGGCGTGCGACCGCGCGCGAGGCCGAGGGCGCGCCAGGCTTTCGTCACGCTCGTCACCAATGCTGATTATGCCATGGGTGCGCTGGCCCTTGCGCGCTCGATCGCCTTGACCGGCACGAGAGCGGATATGGTGGTGCTTCACACCGCCGGCGTCAGCGACAACGATCTTGTCCCACTGGAAGAACTCGGCTGCCGGCTGGTGGAAGTCGATCACCTGCCGCTGTCGGACGACTTCAACGAGCGCCATGCGCGCGGCAATCTTCACGCCAGTGCGCCCTTCACCAAGGGCCGCAAACCGGTCTTCCATTCGCCCCTCGACAATTTCTGCAAGCTCCGGCTCTGGCAGCTCATCGACTACGACACCTGCGTCTTCATCGACGCGGATGCGCTGGTGCTGAAAAATATCGACAGGCTCTTCGACTATCCGGAATTCTCGGCTGCGCCCAACGTCTATGAAAGTCTTGCCGATTTTCACCGGATGAATTCCGGCGTCTTCGTCGCCAAGCCATCGCTTGCGACCTTCGAAAGCATGCTGAAGCGGCTCGACCAACCCGGCGCCTTCTGGCGGCGCACCGACCAGACCTTTCTCGAAACCTTCTTTCCCGACTGGCACGGCCTGCCGGTCTTCATGAACATGCTGCAATATGTGTGGTTCACCATGCCCGCGCTTTGGGACTGGAAGAGCATTTCGATCCTGCACTATCAGTATGAAAAGCCCTGGGAAGAGGACCATCCGAAGGCTGACAGCCTGAGGCCGCTGATCGCGCTCTGGCACGATTTTCATGCCGGCCGCGACATTCCCGACATAGCCGCGCTCGCCAATCCGGACCTGGCCGCATGAAGGCCCTGGTATCGGGCGGAACCGGACTCGTCGGCCGCTATATCGTCGAGGAGTTGCTCTCCGCCGGATATCGCGTCACCGTTGCCGGCCGTTCGGAGCCGCGGACCGGTCTTTTCCCACAGCCCGTCGCCTTCGCGCCCCTGAGCCTCGATCCCGCTGACAATCCGGGTCCGATCTTCGACGAGATCGATGTCTTCGTGCATGCGGCTTTCAACCATGTCGCGGGCCAATATCGCGGCGGCGAAGGCGACGATGCCGCGGGCTTCCGCCGGCTCAATCTCGACGGCACGGTGAACCTCTTCAAGGCGGCGAGGCAGGCAGGCGTTTGCCGCTGCATCTTCCTGTCCTCGCGCGCCGTCTATGGCGACCGCCCCGCCGGCGAGACATTGACGGAAACCACCGAACCGGCGCCGACCACGCTCTATGGCGAGGTGAAGCGCGAGGCCGAGCAGGCGCTCTTTTCCCTCTCTGCACCCGGCTTCGCGACCACCAGTCTCCGGGCTACCGGCGTCTATGGCGACCTTTGCCCGAACAAATGGGGCGATCTCTTCGCCGATTACCTTGCCGGCAGGCCGGTTCCCTCCCGCGCCGGAACGGAGGTCCACGGCCGCGATCTCGGACGCGCCATACGCCTCTTAGTGGAGACCGAGGCAGGCCGCATCGACGGCGAGGCGTTCAACCTGTCGGATATACGGACCGACACGCATGAGATTCTCACATATCTGCAGCAGGCAACCGGCTGTTCGCACGCCTTGCCGGCGCCAGCGTCGCACGATGCCGTCAACACGATGGATACGTCGAAAATCCGCGCGCTCGGCTGGCGCAGCGGCGGAACGGCGGCTTTGAAAGAGACCGTCACGCGCCTGGCAAGGACGGCCCGCGACGGCACTTTCAGCGCATCAGCTTCGTCTCGCTCCATTTAAGCGACGCCAGTTCTCCGCTCCTGAACCTCGCATCGTCGGCGACGATGAATTCATCCAGTTGCGGCGGCGCGACGCTGCTGCCGGCGAGCATGGCATGCACTTGGCCGCGATGATGGGTCTGATGCTGGAAGAGATGGCTGAATACATCGTCAGCCCGTTCGCGCTGGATACGGTCGCCGCGATGGAGGTCGATCACCCTTGCGAGCGCATCGGCATCGACAGTCTCGCAAAGAAGAACAAGCCGATGGTCGACCTTCGCCTGCTCCGCCGACAGGCCTGCAAGCGTATCGAAAGGCTCCTCCTTGTCGAAGGCCCTGATGCCGAGCGTCCCGCCCTCCAGCGCATCGACATAAAACCAGTCGACGATCAGGATATGGTTGAGCGTCGCCTTGATCGACGGAAAGAAGCTCACCCGCTTTGCCTCGAACTCACCCGGCTGGAGCGCCGCACAGGCCTGATACAGCCGGGTGTTGGCCAGCGCGTTGTTATAGGCGAGCTTGCGAAAAACGCGGGTTGGATCGACAGCGGTCATGGAATGCTCCTGCATTTTGCACAAAACGGACCTTAGGACCGTTTCCAGCGATAGAGCCAAGCATCCGTCCGGATGCCGATTGAGGTTAGTAGCAGCTCATCCGGAAGCAATCGGACACGGCGCAACCCGATCTTTTCCAGCACCCGAAGGCTGGCTATATGGTCCGTGGCACAACATGTCGAAATCTCCGTGAGCCCGGACAGATGCATGACCCAATCCATCACGGCGACGCCGGCTTCCGTGGCCAATCCTTGCCCCCAGAATGCCGGTCCAAGTCCGTAATGAATTTCTGCACTGTTTCCATCGATGAACATCAGGAACAAACCGATCGCCTTCTCGTCGGAACGTCGAAGAATGCTCCAGACGAAACGATCGCCCCGCAGCCAATTGGCTTCACCCCAGGTCTCGATCACCGCTTCGGTTCGGGCCTGCGATGAATGCGCACCGCGCTGCAGGTAGCGCGCGGCATCGCTCCTGCCCGTATATTCCGTGAACAGCGATTGCGCGTCCTCACGGCGGCCGGCGCGCAATGTCAGCCGGGAGGTTGTCAATAAGGTGGGTGGTCTGTGCACCAATTTGAGAAACTCCCGACCAAAGACGCGGGTTCAGGTCAACGGGGTCCGCTAGGCTTCACCAACCCAGCTTCTTCTAGAGATCAAGCCTTGTCGAGATCGCCATCGCGCCAGACGAGGTGACGCGGTGCGAGCGGCAGACTTTCGATCTCATCGGCGATGAAATAGGGAGGGATGTCGAGCGCGACCAGCGCGTCGTGCGTTGCCCTCACCCATTTGAATTCGAGCTGGTTGTCGCCGTCCTCGATGCGGTGCACGATCTCGTGGCGATGGAATGGGAAGGTCCGGGGAATATCCATGAGATAATAGAGCCCCAGCTCGTGCCAGTCGCGCTCTTCGTAATGGAAGAAATTCTCCACCGACCAGAGTAGCCGCCCGACCGTCACCTCGACGCCGAGTTCCTCGACCATCTCCCGGTGCAATGTCTCTTCCGAGGTCTCGCCGATCTCCGCCCTTCCGCCGGGAAAGGTCCAGAACGGCTCGTGCACCGCGCGATGGACAAGCACATGCCCGTCGCGAAAACCGAGACCCGCAACCCGCATCTGGAAGCGCGAGCGGCCGGCGTTCAACCTGATGAGTTTGCGTTTGGTCATCCCCTGCCCCAGATCAGCCGCGACGGCTGCTCACTCAGCATCCCCCTGGAACAGCCCGAATTGCGCCGCCTCCAGCTCCTTCGGCGGCTGCATGCCGAGGTGCTTCCAGGCGATCGCCGTCAGCACGCGACCACGCGGCGTGCGCTGGATGAAACCCTGCTGGATCATATAGGGCTCGATGATGTCCTCGATCGCGTCGCGCGGTTCGGACAGACCCGCCGCGATGGTTTCGATGCCGACCGGGCCGCCGCCGAAATTGACGGCGATCATGTTGAGATAGCGCTTGTCGAGCTGATCGAAACCGACATTGTCGACCAGCAACCGCGTCAAGGCTTCGTCGGCGATCTCGCGCGTCACCGCTTCGGCTTTCGCGACCTCGGCGAAATCGCGCACACGGCGCAAAAGCCGGCCGGCAATGCGCGGCGTGCCGCGCGCGCGCCTGGCAATCTCCCGCGCCCCCTCTTCGGTCATGCCGAGCCCCATCAGCCGCGCACCGCGCCGGACGATCAGCTCCAGCTCCTCGACCGTATAGAAGCTCAGGCGGACCGGAATGCCGAAGCGGTCGCGCAGCGGCGTCGTCAACAGGCCGAGGCGGGTGGTCGCGGCAACCAGCGTGAACTTGGCGAGATCGATCTTCACCGAGCGCGCCGCCGGCCCTTCGCCGATGATCAGGTCGAGCTGGAAATCCTCCATCGCCGGATAGAGGATTTCCTCGACCGCCGGATTGAGGCGATGGATTTCGTCGATGAAGAGCACGTCGCGCTCTTCGAGATTGGTCAGAAGAGCCGCAAGATCGCCGGCCTTGGCGATCACAGGGCCAGACGTGGAGCGGAAATTGACGCCGAGTTCCTTGGCCATGATCTGCGCCAGCGTCGTCTTGCCGAGACCGGGAGGGCCGACGAACAGCACATGGTCCAGCGCCTCGCCGCGCCCCTTGGCCGCTTCGATGAAGACCTTCAGATTGGCGCGCGCCTCCGCCTGGCCGGTGAATTCGTCCAGCGATTGCGGCCTGAGCGTCGCATCGATGTCTTCGCCCCGCTTTTCCGGCGATATCAGACGTGCGGCTTCACTCATCTCAGCGGTTCCATTCCCGGTATGCGTTTCGCAGGCCCCGCGCCGAAGGCGGCATTCGTTCTGCCGCACTCAAAAATAGTCTTCGACGACGAAGCGCCACACGTCGATCTCTCGACTTTGCGACAATAGTAAGGATTGCGGAAGGTGCAAAGCCTCACCGCGACAGTTCCTTCAAGCCGAAACGGATCAACTTGGCGCTGTCCGCACCCTCGCCGGCCGTCTTCAATGCCGCGGCAACCGCGTTGGCAGCCTGATCGCGGGAGTAGCCAAGATTGGTGAGAGCGGAGACGGCATCAGCAACGGGCGCTGCGGCAACGCCTTCCCCAAGCTCCTGTTTGAGCCCGATATTGGCGGCATCGCCGGCAAAAGACGGCGCCTTGTTCTTCAGTTCGGTGACGATGCGCATCGCCACCTTCGGCCCGACGCCCGGCGCCCGCGAAACGGCGGCACGATCCTGCAGCGCAATGGCATTGGCAAGCTCGGCCGGCGTCAGCGTCGACAGCAGCGCCAGCGCCACCTTCGCGCCCACGCCCTGAACGGTCTGCAATATGTTGAACCACTCGCGTTCCAGCGCCGTCATGAAGCCGAAAAGCCGGATCTGATCCTCACGCACATAGGTCTCGATGAAGAGGATGCAGGCCTCACCGACCGAACCGAGCTTCGACAGCGTCCGGGCCGAGCAATAGGCGACATAGCAGACGCCATGCACATCCACGAGCACATAGTCCTCGCCGATTTCTTCGATTGTGCCTTTCAGCTTGCCGATCATGAATGGAATGTCCGTCAGGGATGGGTTTCGGGAGTGATAAGATCAAGCGAAGGAAAGTAGGAACGGTAGCGAGAGGCATCCCGAGTCAGCAATCTATGTCTTCGCCACTCGGCATGGGCACCAATCAGGAAATCCGGAAGCGTCCTCTCCCGCTGACCGCCAGCAAGCCGATAAACGCGATGGGCTTTGCCGGCTCGAAAAGCAGCCTCAAAGGGTATGGCTTCGCGTTTCATGTCGAGCCAGGACAGAGCGACCGTTAATTCCTCTTCGCTCAAAGGCGAAGCAGCAAGCTCCGACCAGATCACCGGACTTAAAATGAGATCGCCTTCACCGACACATCTCTTCAGCGATTTTGCGGACCATTGCCGATGGGCTGATGCCGGGCCGAGGATATCGATGAAGATGTCGGTATCAATGAGGGTCGACGTCGTCACGCGGACCTCTCAGAAACTCCATGAACTCATCCGTTGTCATGCCGCCGAGATCCACCGTGCCCCTAACACGCTCCAGCCAATCATCGAAATCGCGTATAGCCGAATCCGATGCCTCGGCGATCTTAACAAGCATCGCACCGCTGCCCGAGGCGATAAAATCAACCTCCGAACCCGGACCAATGCCCAGTCTGTCCCGAATTTCCTTGGGGATAGTTACTTGGCCTTTTTCCGTCACACGCATAGTAATACCTCTCTAGTAATACTTAGCGATCGCACCAGAACAAGTCAAGAACAAACTATCCCGCCAACGCCGCCTGACGCAGCCGGCTGGCACCACGATTATGGGCATGGCAGATGGCGATGGCGAGCGCGTCGGCGGCGTCGTTGCCCTTGAACTCCACCTTCGGCATCAGGATCTTCAACATCATGTGGATCTGCTGCTTTTCGCCATGTCCGACGCCGATCACAGCCTTCTTGACGGCGTTCGGCGCATATTCGGCGACCGGTAGGCCGGCGCGGGCTGGCACCAGCATCACCACGCCGCGCGCCTGGCCGAGCTTCAGCGTCGCCACCGCATCCTTGTTGACGAAGGTCTGCTCGACCGCGGCCTCATCCGGCTTGTAGCTGTGGACGATCTCCGCCAGACCGTCGTGAAGCTGGCAGAGACGGGAGGCGAGATCCATGTCGCCATCGGACGTCACCGTCCCCGACGCCACGAAGCGCAGGGAATTGCCAAGCGTATCGATGATGCCCCAGCCGGTGCGGCGCAGTCCCGGATCGATGCCGATGATGCGAATCGTGTTTTGCATGGCTAAACCTATCTTTCAGGCCGCAGATGTGCCAGCAAAATGTGAACAAAACAAAAACAAGGCGGAGTTTGCAATCGCCGGAGTCGCGCTGAAAACATCACGACGAAATTGCGGCGACAGGGTTTGGAATGAGGCGACGGCACTCCTACATGTGGAAACAACCCTCCCTTCCACCACGCAGGTTTCTTGCCATGGTTCCCTTTTCCATTCTCGATCTTTCGCCCGTCGCCGAAGGCAGCAGCATCAGCCAATCCTTCGAAGGGTCGAAGCGCATGGCGCGAAAGGCCGAGGAACTCGGCTACAACAGGTTCTGGCTCGCCGAGCATCACGGCATGCCCGGCGTCGCCAGCGCCGCGACGGCGGTCGTGATCGGCCATGTCGGCGCCGCGACCTCGCGCATTCGCATCGGCTCGGGCGGCGTCATGCTGCCGAACCATTCGCCGCTCGTCATCGCCGAGCAGTTCGGCACGCTGGAAGCCCTGTTCCCCGGCCGCGTCGATCTCGGCCTCGGTCGCGCGCCGGGCACGGATATGCGCACCGCCCAGGCGCTGCGCCGCAACCTCGATGCGGGCGCCCAGAGCTTCCCCAACGATATCGTCGAGCTGCAGCATCTGCTCAGCCCCGCCGACGAGAACCAATCGATCCTCGCCGTGCCCGGCCATGGCGCCAACGTACCGATCTGGCTGCTCGGCTCCAGCCTCTACAGCGCCCATCTCGCCGCCATGCTCGGCCTGCCCTATGCCTTCGCCTCGCATTTCGCGCCAGAAGCCCTGCTTGATGCCGTCGCCATCTACCGCGAGCGCTTCACGCCTTCGGCCACGCTCGACAAGCCCTATGTCATGGTCGGCGTGATGGGCGCGGCGGCGGAGACGGATGAAGAGGCACAATATCACTTCACCTCGGCACAGCAGCAATTCGTCAACCTGCGCCGCAACGTGCGCGGCCCCTTCCCGCGCCCGCGCAAGGACATGGATGATTTCTGGACGCCGATGGAAAAGCTGAATGTGGAAAACACGCTGCGTTACGCTGTGGTTGGCTCGCCGGAAACCGCAGAGGCAAAGCTTTCGCGCTTCATCAAGGATACTGAGGCCGATGAGGTCATCATTTCGATGCCGATCCATGATATCGAAGCCCGGCTGAAATCGGTGGAACTCTTCGCAACGCTTCCGAGCTTCCAGAAGGTTTCCTGATTTTCGGGAAAACAATTTAACCGGTGAGCCGACCCCCTACGTGTGGCTCACCGGAAGATCGCCGCCAGATGATCGATGGCTCAAGCGACAAGCCTCGTCTTCCAATAACGCCGGATGAGCATATCCAGCGACAGCTTGCCGGCGCCGGAGACGATCAGGGCAAACATGCCGCCTGCAATCGCCAGATCCTTTTCGAAATGCAGCAATTCGTTATGGCTGGCGAAGTTCGTATGAAAGAGCGTCGCCGTCAGCAGGCAGAACACGCCGAGGCCAAATGCCGCCAGACGGGTCATCAACCCCAACGCAATGGCAAGGCCGGCGGCAAGCTGCAGCACGATGGTTGCGGTCGCGATGGGGGCTGACACGCCAAGCTTGGCCATGACTTCCAAGGCAGTGTCGAAATTGCTGGCGAGTTCGATACCCTCTTCCAGAAAGAGCAGCGACAAGAGGATGCGGCCGAACAGCAGTGCCATGTCGGCGAAATTGACCAGAATGGCATTCTCCTCTTCGAATTCCATGGCCTTTCTCCTTCCCGTGATAAGTTCACCGAAGCTCCGATCATCCCCGGCGGCATCTCCACGACATGGTCAAAGGGAAATGCCGCCGGATCGGTTGCAGCCGGGTCTTAGTTGGTTCCCTTGACGGCGATCGCCTTGGTCAGGTCCTCAAGTTCCTCGCACTCCGCAGGGCAAAGCTTGGTGAGTGCTGCCAGCTGCTCGCGGGCCTTGGGCATGTCGCCGGTCTCGACATAGAGTTCGCCGAGATATTCATGTGCGCCCTTGTGATCCGGCTGCAGTTCGAGAGCCTTGGTGTAGTAGGTCAGCGATGTCTTGAAGTCCCCGGTTTTGCGTAGGGTGAAGCCCATCAGGTTGTAGACATCGGCCTGCTGATGCTCCTCGGCGATATCACGGAGCTCGGCGAGCGCGCCGGCATAGTCCTTTGCATCGATCTTGGCGCGAACCGAGGTCAGATCCGGCGCATCGGTCGATTCCATATTGTCGACGGCGAACGCGATGCCTGCCGTCGCGGCCGGGAGGATGGCGACGGCGCATAGGCCGGCAATCCCGAAAATGGCATGTCTGAACATGGTAGTTGCTCCTCGTTCTGGCCGCTCAGGCCTGGATGGTGGGGGTAAAGCCGTAGGCATTGCCGTCCTTGACGAAGGTGCCGGAGCCGGGGAACGGGAAATGCGAGCCGCAGATCCTGATCTTGTCGGCAATGACGCGATCGATCAGCCTGCGGCGGGTGGTGACGGCCATCGGTCCATCCTGGTCGTAAGCACCTTCCCATTCCGGATGGGGGGCGAGCAATGCCGGCACATACATGATGTCGGCCGAGACCATTAGCTGCTCCGCGCCGCCGTCGATGAGGAAGACCGAATGGCCGGGCGTATGGCCGTATGCGGCCAGCATGTGCACGCCGGGCGCGACTTCCGCATTATCGTCGACCAGCTTCCAGTTCTTCCATGTCGGGAAAACGGAGGCGATACGCCGGCCGGCTTCCTTGCGGCCCTCCGCCAGCTTGTCGACACGGCCGGGATCGGTCCACCATTTATATTCTGCCGCATTGACGATCAGCTCGGCATTCGGGAAGACGGCGGCATTGGTTCCCTTTTCCATCAGGCCCCAGACATGGTCTGGATGGAAATGCGAGATCATGATCGTATCGATCTTCTTGTAGTCGATGCCGGCGGCAGCCATGTTGGCCGGCAGATGCGTGGCGTTGGTCTGCCACTGCCCGACGCCGGAGCCCGCATCCATCATGATCTTGCGACCGCCGATATCGAGAACGACGACGGTCAACGGGATGGGCATGAAGTCAGTCGTCAGCCCGGCCTTGGAAAGTGCGTCCTTGGTATCGTCGACGGACGCATTCTTGATGAAGGCCGGATCGTGCGGCTTACGCCAGATGCCGTCATAGATGGCCGTCACCTCGATCGAGCCAACCTTGTATTTGTAAAAGCCGACCGTCGGCTCCAGCGGGGTCGCCGCAAAGGCTTGCGGGATGAATTCGAGCTTCGACGACAGCCCGAAGGCTGCCGCGGCAGCGGCCGTGCCAAGCACGGCGCGGCGGGTCATATCAAACATCGCACTATCTCCTCAGGGTTATGACTTTGGGGTCAGGCGGAGGTCGCAACAGACGGCAGCCGTCCACTGAGGAAGAAGATCGGCGACGGAAGGCGCTTATTCCTCACAGCGCCGAAAATTCTATCAAAGCATTGATATATATGGAGTTATTTTGCAAAGACCGATTGGAGCGGTAGGACGGCGGGCATCCATATTCGACGTCTGCGATTTTCTGTATCCGATCGGGAATAAAACCCACGCGAGCGCGATCTAGCATCTCAGGCAACATTGCAAGCGCCATATCCGCGGCTTACACTCGGCATCGGCGTTTTGCGGGGATCATGATGACAGACGCCCGAATTATGAGTTCGATGACACTCAGCCACCCACTCCACACATGGATATGGCGCTGGCCGCAAAACGCCGCGATAGGCAGGTTGGCTCACCTGCGGGCCGTCGTCGCGGTGTCCAAAACGATCAAACATGCCGTTCTCATGGCGGTGGCGGAACCGACAGCGAATGCCGCACCATTGCAGGGTGCGCTATCCTCACCCGACGAGACTATGCGCCGCTTCCAGCGGACCATCATGCCCCATCTGGACGCCGCCTATAATTTCGCGCGCTTCCTGAGCAGAGACGCCGATGCTGCGCAGGATATCGTGCAGGACGCATATCTTCGCGCCTATCGTGGTTTTGGCGGCTTTCGCGACGGCGATGCCCGGGCCTGGACCTTCACCATTGTCCGCAATTGCTACCATGCCTGGCTGCAGCAGGACCGGCGCAAGACCCGTTACGAACAGCCGATGGCCGACGAAAGGGATCGGAACGAGGGCTCCCTCTCCCCCGATCCCGCATCCGAAGAGGACACGCCGGAAGCAGCCTTGATCCGCAAGTCGGAAACGCAGCGGGTGCGCGAGGTCATCAACAGGTTGCCCGACGCAATGCGCGAAGTTCTGGTCCTGCGCGAATTGGAGGATCTTTCCTATAAGGAAATCGCCGAGATCATCGATGCGCCGATTGGCACGGTCATGTCACGCCTCGCCCGCGCCCGCCGCGATTTCGGCGAGGTCTGGCGCGGCCTTGACGAGAAAGGCGCAGTACGATGAGCGGCGTGGAACGCAATGATCACGGCGAATGGAACAACCTGCTGCACGGCTTCATCGATGGCGAGCTGGACGCAGCCAATGCCGCCCGTTTCGAGGCGCATCTGACGACTTGCCGGGAGTGCGCCGACGAGATGGAGAATGCCCTGATGGTTAAGCGCCTATCCGCACGCGAAGGGGTGAAATGGCAAGCGCCGGAGGCTGTCCATGCCCGCGTTCAGGCGGCACTTTCGCTGGAGCAGGCCATAATGACACGCACCATGACGGCCACGCACCCGACTGAAAGTTCATGGCAGCGCCTTTGGCAGTTCGTTCGCAAGTGGAGCTTCGCGCCGTCCCTTGCCGTCCTTACCGCCAGCCTCATGCTGGTGCTGAATGTGTCGCCGCAGAGCCAGACCATCGAGGAGCAGCTTCTTGCCAGCCACGTCCGTTCGATGCTCGCCGATCATCTGACCGATGTGTTGACCTCCGACCAGCACACCGTCAAACCGTGGTTCAACGGCAAGATTGATTTTTCGCCGCCCGTGGTCGATATGGCGGCTCAGGGCTTCCCCCTCGTCGGCGGCAGGGTGGATTATCTCGACGGCCGGGTGGTAGCGGCACTGATCTATCGCCGGCACGGCCATGTCATCAATCTCTTCATCTGGCCGGGGGCGCCGGGCGCCCATGGCAGCGCCGAGAAGGATGGCTATAATCTCGTTGAATGGCACGCGGACGGGCTGGTTTTCTGGGCAATCTCAGATGTCATAGCATCGGATCTCTCCGCCTTCCGCGACGACTTCATTCGCGCGACGGCACCATGACACAAAAAGCCGGCCGCATTGCTGCAACCGGCTTTCTTCAAACGGTGATGCGGCTCAAGCCGAAAGCTTGGCCAGCACTTCTTCGGAAACTTCGAAGTTCGAATAGACGTTCTGCACGTCGTCGTCATCTTCCAGGCTGTCGATGAGCTTGATCAGCGACTGCGCCCGTTCCTCGTCGACCGGCACGTTGTTCTGTGCGCGCCAGATCGCCTTGACGGTCTCGGCCTCGCCGAGGGATGCTTCCAGCGCCTTGGCGACTTCGCTCATGGCTTCGAAGCCACAGATGATGGTGTGGCCTTCTTCGTCGCTCTCGACGTCATCGGCGCCGGCTTCGATCGCCGCTTCCATCACCTTGTCGGCGTCGCCGACCGTGGACTTGTAAGTGATCTCGCCGACATGATCGAAGGAGAAGGAAACCGAGCCGGTTTCGCCGAGCGCGCCGCCGGCCTTGGTGAAGATCGAACGGACGTTGGAGGCCGTGCGATTGCGGTTGTCGGTCAGCGCCTCGACGATGATCGCCGTGCCGCCCGGGCCGTAGCCCTCATAGCGGACCGCATCGTAGTTTTCGCCGTCATTGCCGGACGCCTTCTTGATGGCGCGGTCGATATTGTCCTTCGGCATCGACTGTGCCTTGGCATTCTGGATCGCCAGGCGCAGGCTGGCGTTCATGGTCGGGTCAGGCAGGCCCGACTTGGCGGCGACGGTGATTTCACGCGCCAGCTTGGAGAACATTTTCGACCGCACGGCATCCTGACGGCCCTTGCGATGCATGATGTTTTTAAACTGTGAATGGCCAGCCATGGCACCCCTGTTCACGTCTTTTGTTGGGAATGGGCCGCCTTATAAGAGCGAAGCGGCCTTCATTCAAGTAAAAAGCCGATCATGCCGATCCCCGCCATGCCTGCAACCGCGCTCGGAAACCATTGGCTGGAAGGCAAAACCCTGCCAGCGATCATCCTGCCTGGCTCAAAGCCCCTTCAGCACATAGATCAGCGGTTTGCGCGGCAGCGTCTTTAGCGACACCGTGGTCGTTGCGTCCGGCGCATAGGCGATGTCGAACTCCGGGCCGAACATGGCCAGGAACTGCTGGACCGGCGGTCCCCAGCGATGCATCGGCAGGATGAGCGAAGACCGCAGCCGTTTGACTACCCGGCTCATGCTGTCGGCACCCATGGTCAGGCCGCCGTCGACCGGCACCATCACCACATCGAGCCGGCCGATGTCGGCATATTGCTTGTCGTTGAGCTCGAAATGCAGGTGACCCAGATGGCCGATGCAGAGGCCCGCCACCTCGAAGATGAAGATGGAATTGCCGTTGGGCTCGATGCCGCCCGACCAGGAGCGGATATCGGTCACGACATTGCGGATCAGCGTGTCACCGACGGCCAGATGGACCTTCGCCGGCTCATCAGGCGTATCGCTCCAGCCATGCAGCACATATCGGATCGCCGGGTCCGGCGTCAGCGTGTAATGCGTCGGATGCGCCTTGTTCATGGTGACCACGGTCGGCGTGTACGGCGGCGAATAGGTGCCGCTGAAATCGGTAGCGATCGATGTGCCGCCGGGCGTTTCGATGAAGAAGGTGGCGTGGCCGAGGAAGGTGATCTTCACCTCGCCACTGGCCGTATCCCTGGCAAGCGTCGGGCCTGGAGGCGAGAAGCTCGCGAATGTCGCCTTCGGCAGCGATTGCGCAATGGCCTGACATTGGCTTGGCTGCGGGCGAGACGGCCGCTCCTGGGCGTCGGCGCTGCGCCAACCCGCCAGGACGAGCAGGAAGAACAGGGCACAGACAGGAAATCGCAACATCATGCCACCCCTTCAAGCCTCGCGGAGGACGGGAGGATGCGGCATGCGACAGGCCGGGTCCAGCGGCAATGCGAGCAGCTTTGCTCACAATCGCGTCATTGCCGGACGATGCTGAATGCTTGGGCAGACCCTATCGCCAGAAATCGGGAATGGTTTCCGAAAGGCGCGGACCGAGCCGCAGCGGCGCGATCTTCTCGGCAAGCCCGGTTGCATCCGAAATCTCGACGCCGACGCCGCAGAGGGTGGCAGGGCCGGAGGCCGCCTCGAAGCGTCCCTTCGGCATTTTCGAGATGAAGCGGTTCAGCGGCTCCTCCTTCTCCATGCCGAGCGAGGAATCGTAGTCTCCGCACATGCCGGCATCCGACATATAGGCGGTGCCACCATTCAGGATCTGCGCATCGGCGGTCGGCACATGCGTGTGCGTGCCGACGACGAAGCTGGCGCGGCCGTCGACGAAATGGCCGAAGCACTGCTTCTCGCTGGTCGCCTCGGCATGGAAATCGAAAACGATCGCATCCGCCTGCTCCTTCAGCGGGCAGGCATCGAGGATCGCTTCGGCCGCCTTGAAGGGATCGTCCAACTCGGGATGCATGAAGACGCGGCCCATGATGTTGGCGACCAGCACGCGGGCGCCGTTGCGGGCATAATAAAGGCCGGAGCCACGGCCCGGCGTGCCGGCCGGATAATTGGCCGGGCGCAGGAACTGGTCGTGGCGCTCGCAGAACACTACCGCTTCCTTCTGGTCCCAGACGTGATTGCCCGTCGTCACCACGTCGGCGCCGGCATTGATGGTCTCGAGGAAGATATCCTCGGTAATGCCGAAGCCGCCGGCGGCGTTCTCGCCGTTGACGATGACGAAATCGAGCTTCAGATCGGACACCAGCCCCGGCAGGCGATCCCATACCGCCGTCCGCCCGGTCTTGCCGACCATGTCACCCAGAAAAAGCAGTCGCATTTCCTATCCAATCTCCTCGGAAACGAAATTGAGTCCGCTCTCGGTCAAAATCGCGTCCAGACGGACATCATGCGGCTCAGCCGGTACTGATGGCACTTCCTGGCAGTCGAATGCAATGCCGACAAGCCGCGGATACAACCCTTTTTTGTGCAAACGGTCGATGGCGCGGTCATAGTGGCCGGCACCGTAGCCGATGCGATGGCCGGTGCTGTCGAAGGCAGAGAGCGGCACCAGCATGACCTCGGGGTCCAGAACCGCGGCCTCCGGCCCCGGTCCGGCCGTCCCGAATCCGCTGGGGATCAGAGGTGCTCCCGGCACGAGTTCGCGGAAAACGATGGTCAGCTTGTCGAGAATGACGGGCACGCAGAGCCGCGCGCCGCGCTCGCGCAGCCGCGCCATCAGCGGTCTGATGTCCACCTCCGAGCGGATCGGCAGGAAACCGGACACGATCGTCCCCGGCTCGAACTCGATCGCATCCCCGGCATGCGCGAGCATCGCCAGGCCTTTCTCGATGCGGTCATCGGCGGGGATCGCGTCGCGCGCCGCCAGGCGCTCGTTGCGATATCGGGCTTTCAGCTCTTTGGAGTTGGAGGTCATCGGGCTTTCGCGGATATTGACAGTATTACGAAAGCATAATGGGCCGGCAGCCTATTGCAATGCATGAATGCGACATGGCGGACCGCGCAACGGCGGCGGCCCCGGTCAGCCAATGCTGCGCACCACCGAAAGATGCCCGTGGCCGTCGACATGCGCCTGGACACGCTCGTAGTTCGGCAGCGTCGAGTGACCGGTTTCGAGCGGATGCGAATGCGTCGCGGTGATCACCATGATATCGGCACCCGCCGCCTCGCCCGCCCTGATGCCGGCCATCACGTCCTCGAAGACCAGGCAATCGGAAGGCCGCAGGCCGAGGCGCTCGGCGCCGAGAATGTAGCATTGCGGATCGGGCTTGCCGATCCTGACGTCTTCCGCCGTCACGATGAAACGCGGCACCGGAATGCCGGCGGCGGCAAGCCGCGCCTGCGCCAGCCGCAGCGGCGAGGAGGTGACGATCGCCCAGCGCTCCGGCGGCAGCGACGCCAGAAACTCGATCGCCCCCGGCAGCGGCACGACGCCCTCCAGATCGGCGATCTCCGCCTCCATGATCCATGCCGCTTCCGCCACCGGATCGACGCCGGGCAGGTTGAGGTTGCGGATCGTGTCGATGCCGCGCGCGCCATGCATGGTCGGCATAAATTTTTCGACGTCGAGCCCCTTGCCGCGCGCCCAGTCGCCCCAGACGCGTTCGGCGGCGGCGATCGAATTGATGATCGTGCCGTCCATGTCGAACAGGAAGCCGGAATAGTTCTTGTTGAAGGCGGAAGACGATGCGGCGGACAAGTTGCAGTCCCTTTCGGTTTGGCGGGATCGGTCGAGCGGGCCAGGATCGGCTCGCGATGTCTTCACTCCGACTATCGATTAGCGGCGCCAAGAAGCAAATGAATGCTGAAGACGGCAGGGATGCCGCGTTCCACATGGGCTGGATGGTCGGATGGGAGGCGCGGCGGGAAGAAAGCCGCCGCGCACAGCTATTATTCGCCGAGCCTGCTCTTCAGGCCGTTGATGATGTGATTGGCGAGCGCCTGGTAATCATCGTCGAAATGATGGCCGCCATCCATGGCGATGACCTCGGCACCCGAGCCGTTCAGCACCGGGCAGGCCACATCCTCGTCGTCGTCCTTGCCGTAGATGCATTGCACCATCTTCGGATTGATCGACTTCAGGTCGTTGGTGGGATCGCCGCCCTTGCCGGCACTCGTCGCGCCGAGCCAGCCCATGACCGAAATCACGTAATCGACCTTGCGCGACAGCGACAGCAGCGAGAGCTGCACGATCTTGTCCTTGTCGGCCTGCTTCAGGCGATTGTAGCTCGCCGGCAGCACATCGGCGCCGAAGGAATAGCCGATCAGCACCACATGCTTCACCTTGAAGCGCTTGGTGTAATATTCGATCATCCGGCCGAGATCGTCGGCCGTCTGCTGCGGATCGCGCTCGGACCAGAAATAATGCAGCGAATCGACGCCGACGACCGGAATCCCCTGATCCTGCAGATAGCTGCCGACTTCCTTGTCGATATCGCGCCAGCCGCCGTCGCCGGAATAGACGATCGCCAGCGTGTCCTCGGTCGGCTTCGTGTTCATGACATCGACCGGCAGGCCGAGCGGCGACTTCTCCGCGTCGATCGCCTTCATCAGGTCCGTGAGGCCGGTGCTGAGCGCGGCATAGGCGTCGTCTTCCTCGGCGTCCGTGACCTGAACGTCGGGATGATCCTTCTGGATCTCCTCGACATGGTCGCGGCCGTCCTTGGGGGCATTCGCGGTAAAGGTCGCGACGATCGGGTTCGGCAAGGCGCCTTCCTGCAGGCCGAAGGAGACCATGTCGCCATCGGTCTTCTTTTCGGCCGGCGTGCAGAGCTCCTGCTTCAGGGCGATGCCGGCGGACGGATCGACGGCCAGCGTGCCGGCGACCGTTGCGTCCGGGGTCTGCGCGGCGATCGTCAGCGCCATGGCGCCACCGGCACCGACGCCGGCGATGATCGGCAGCTGATAGCTGCTGTCGGCAAAGGAGCGCTGCACCTGCTGGCTCAGCGATTCCAGGTCCGAGACCATATAGATGCAGCCGTCGTTCTGGCTGACGTCATACTTGTTGAGCGAAGCCAGGAAGGACGGATAATCGATGCCGATGACCAGGCTACCATCGGCGACGAGCTTCTCGGCGACGCCCTTTTCCTTGTCACCCCAGCCGCTCGCATCGGAAATCAGCACGACCTCGCTCGTCACCTTGCCTTGCGGACGCAGGATATGCGGCGGCGAAATCATGCCGAGATCGTATTTGGTGTCGTCCTCTTCCGCCCTTGCCGCACCCGAGACCAAAAGGCCCGTGGTCAGCATGCATGCGAAAGCCAACGACGTTGCGTATTTCAAGATCATTTCCTCACGACCCCCTTAAGTCCGCCTCCGATGAGGAATGTGGCATCCATCAACGCGATCATTGGACTGACACCTCCCGAAACCGCCAGATAGCGTGGCTGCCATTCGGGATGGAACTTGGATTTGAAGGCACGAAGCCCTTTGAAATTATAGAAGCGCTCGCCATGTTCGAAGACGGTCCCCCCGACCCGGTCCCACACCGGAGCCGATTCCCGCCTCGACATGCCCGACAGAGGCGCCATGCCGAGATTGAAGCGCTGGAAACCCTCTTCCTTCAGATATTCGAGGATCTTCACAAACAGAAAATCCATCGACCCCTTCGGAGCCTCGGGCGAAAAACGCATCAGGTCGACGGAGCCCTCCTCCCTGGTCTCCGTCATCAGGATATTAGCGAAAGCGACGATCTTACCATCCTTTTTCAGCACGCCAACCGGTTGCGACGCAACATAGTCCGGATCGAAAGCCCCCAGCGAGAAGCCCTTTTCCTTGGCGTTGTGATCAGCCAGCCAGGATTCGGAAACCTCCGCAAGCTGATCCATGATTTCGGCCACATCTTGTGGCTCGATAACGGCAAATTCTAGTCCGTCGCGCACCGCGCGGCTTGCCGTCTGGCGAAGATTGGCCCATTTGCCGCCCTTCAGCTCGAAATTGGCGAGGTTGACCACCGCCAGCTCACCGAGCTTGAAGGCGCGCAAGCCGGCATCGGCGCAATAGGACAGCAGCGCCGGCGATATCTGATAGAAGACCGAACGGCAGCCCGCCGCGCGCGCCGTCTCGACGAAGCGCCAGACAAGATCGGGCAGCGCATGCCTGGGACCGATCGGATCGAACAACGCGATCCAGGAACGGCCCTGCTTGCTGTACATGATGAAGGCATCGCCCTTCTCGGAGAACATGACGCTCTTGTCGCCCATGCGCACCAGATTGGCGTCGGCGACGCCCTGGTTGCGGACGATCTCGACGGCACGCTCGACGGCGTCGTCGGACACCGGCTCCAGCCGCGGCGTCGCCGGCCGCAGCAGGCTGAAGATCGCGATCGCCGACGAGACGATGGATATGCCGAGCACGGCGCGAAGCCCGCGCGGCGCCTCGCCGGTGAATTCGAACTCCCACCAGAGCTGGTTGCTGTATTCGACGTCGCGATAGACGAAGAACAGAATGACGACGGCACCGATGCAGATGACCGCGATTGCCGTCAGCCAGCCTCCCGTCAGGGCCTGGTTGAGCAGCGATGCCGGACGCGTGAACAGCCGGCGGCTGACGACGAGACCGAAGACGAGGAAGGCGAGCAGCGACGCCTCGACAAGGGCGATGGCCTTCAGCAGCGAGAAGAGCAGCGCAAGAGCGGCGGAGACGACCGATACCCACCAGGCGCCGTCGAGACGCTGGCCGAGGCCGCGGGCGGCGACGATCATCGCAAGGCCGAGCAGGCTGGAGAGGAAATGCGCGCCTTCGACGATCGGCAATGCCAGATAGTCACGCAGAAATTCGAGATTCTGATCCGGCGTCGGTGTCACGCTCGAAAACACCAGCATCATGCCGAGCAGCAGCGCGAAGGTCGACAGCAATTGCGGCATCAGCCGGCCGCCGATGCGCCGCATGCTCGAGGCGGCGGGATGATCGACGAAGCGGCGCAGTTCCGCCACGGAGATGGCCAGGATCGCGATCGCCAGCGGAATGACGTTATAGATGACGCGATAGAGAACCAGCGAACCGAGGACGGCATCGGCATTCACCGAACTGCCGAGCCAGGCGATGATGATCGTCTCGAACACGCCGAAGCCGGCCGGAACATGGCTGAGTACGCCAAGGCCGACGGCGATGGCGTAGATGGCGAAGAAGCCCGGCCAGCCGATGGCCGTGTCCGGCAGCAGGACGTAGAGCACCGAGGCGGACGCGGCGATATCGACCGCCGTCACCAGGAACTGCCGCGACCATGTGCGCGAATCCGGCAGGCGGACGGCGATCGGGCCGATGCGCACCTCGCGGCCATTGCGCCCGACGATGATCACGAAGGCGAGCGCCGCGAGGATCGCGCCGGCGATCAGCCGCAGCCAGAGGCCGTCGACATTGATCAGCGGGCCGATCTCGTCGGCGATGACGAGCAGCGCGAGAGCGCCGACGGCGGCGAGGCCGAGACCGAAGGCCAGCGTCACGAAGGCGATGACACGGGTGATATCATCAGGCGACAATCCGAGCCTGGTATAGGCGCGATAGCGGATCGCGCCAGCGCTGAGCGCGCCGAAACCGGCGGTGTTGCCGACCGCATAGGCGCTGAAGGAGGTCAGCGCCACATGCGGAAACGGCAGCCGCTTGCCGATATAATCGAGTGCGTTCTGGTCGTAGAAGACCAGCGAAAGAAAGCTCAGCCCGGTGAAGAACAGGGCAAGCAGGATGGAAGAAAGCTTCGTCGCCGCCAGCGCATGCACGACATCGTCATAACGGACCTCGTTCGTCAGATCGAAGATTGCATAGGCGGCGATGCCGAAGACGGCAACGGTGAGGACGGCGACGATCAGCGTGCGATTGCGGTTCAGGAATCCGCTGATGCCGCCACGCTCCTGCAGTTCCTCATCGGCTTTTTCCAGATCGATTGGGGTCGACATGCTCTACCTGTTTGAATTGGCTTTCGCCGGTCCCGTTTGCTCATATATGCAATAACACTAATCTTACATTCTGTGTTACTGCCTGCTCTTCTTCCGACGGGCTCTTTTCCGGAGCGCTCCCATGTTGCTCAATTTAGGCAATTTTGGCGCAGGGCTCGTTCGGATAGCAATGAATCGGTTTATTATTAAAGGGAATTCGTCATTCGCCCGGAATTTCGGCTTATCCACACAGAAAAGTGAAGAGGCAAGAGGCCATGACGCAAATAAGAACGGACCCGGCGCCGTCTTCCGGCGCCGGGTCCGTTTGATGGTTCCGATCCGTCGGGCGCGGCCGGCTGCCTCAGCGATCGGGCGCCTCCGCCGGAACACCCCGCATCTCGCTCAGGAAGAAGCCGTCCCGCAGATTGATGCCATATTCGACGAAGGCCTTCATGCAGCACAACATCTGCGTCCAGCCCTCGCAATTGAGGTAGGTGCCGTGGCGGCCCGCCTCATCCTCGCGCCAGCCCCTTTCCGCGATCATCACCAGGGTACCGCCGTCGTCGAGCGCCTCGAAGGTCATCTCCACCTCGGTCCTGTAGCGGCTGCCGTCCTCGCCGGTGCCGCCATCCCAGTGAAACAGGATGCGGCGATTGGGATCGACCGCCTTGACCTCCACCGGCGCCTTCTCCCACCAGATGACGGTGGTGCCAGCCACCAGCGGCGCACTGGCGCCGCCGACCGTCGTGAAATAGCTCGAAAGCTTCTGCGGATTGACCACCGCGTCGAAGACTTCCTCCACCTTGCGGCCGATCCGGCCCGAAATACGGATGCTCAATGTCATGATTTCTCCTCCGCTTTCCGAATGTGGCTTTCTCATTATTGAGATCGGTCCGATTATGTTATAAAAATATAACATGTCAAGCGAATCGGACAGCGACCTGATTTTCAAGGCCCTGGCGCATCGGCGCCGGCGTGAAATCCTCGACCTCCTCAAGGAGGCGCCGAGAACCACCGGCATGCTCTGTGAAACCTTTGCCGATATGGACCGCTGCACGGTGATGCAGCATCTAAAAGTGCTGGAAGACGCCAGGCTGGTGATCGCCCGCAAGGACGGCCGCGAACGCTGGAACCATCTGAACAGCCTGCCGATCAAACAGATCCACGACCGCTGGATCAGCGCCTATGCCGGCCATGCCTTGTCGATCCTCGATAGGCTGCGGAGCGATCTGGAGGATTGAGGATCAGAAGATGATAGCGAGCCTTTTTGCTGGATTGGAAATCATCCGCCGGTTCGGCGCAGCAAGTCCCTGAGCTTCTCGCTCGTTCCATCCTCGTCCAGCGGCGTATACACCACCAGCTTCATGTCCGGCCGGTCAATCACGGCAAGCGCGGTATATTCGAAGGTCATCAGCCCGCCCTCGGGATGGCGCAGGCGCTTGTAGCCGGTAAGCGGCCGTAGCACCTCCTGCCTCGGCCACCAGGCGCGAAATTCCGGGCTTGCCTGCGTCAGGATGGCGATCAGCCGTTCGAAATCCGGATCGCCGGCATAGCGTGCGCTGTCGGCGCGGAACATGGCAAGTGAATTCGCCGCCACGATCTCCCAGTCGACCAGCAACTGGCGGTGCGCGGCATCGGCGAAGACCCGGTGGATGCTATTGCGTGCATCGCCCTGCAGCAGGCTGTAATCGCCGAAAAGCGCCACGGCGGCCGCATTCCAGGCCAGCACGTCCCAGCGCCGGCCGAGAATATAGGCCGGCTGGCCGCTAAGGCTCGCAAGCATGCGCCGCAGCGCATCCGGCACATCCTCAGGCCCCCGCGAGGAGGGTTCGGCGGCCGGCCGGTCGCTGAGGGTGAAAAGATGCCTTCGTTCGGCCGGATCGAGGCGAAGCGCCTCGGCAAGCGCCGTCAGTACCTCCGCCGAGGCGCGTACGTCCCGCCCCTGCTCCAGCCATGTGTACCAGGTGGTGCCGACGCCGGCGAGAAGCGCCACCTCCTCGCGCCGCAGCCCTGGCGTACGCCGCCGGAACCCATCGGGAAGCCCGACGGCTGCCGGCGTCAGCTTTTCCCGGCGCGAGCGCAGGAAGGCGCCGAATTCGCGGCGTCTGGCTTCGAGGATGGTCTGTTTCTGATTGATGGTCATTCCTCTATCATAGCAGGATCAATACTAGGATAAAGCCGGAACTGTTTGCCGCCTCCGCAAGCTGCCAGATTGCATAACCGAGACGGCATGGAGGCAATGATGATGGAGATGAGCGGCAAGAAGGTCCTGATCACAGGCTCGACCGACGGTGTCGGACGCCGGGTGGCAGAAAGGCTCGCGGCGCGGGGCGCCACGGTGCTGGTCCACGGACGCAACACGACGCGCGCCGAAGAATTGCTCGCCGGCATTCGCGGCGCGGGCGGAAAAGCCACCTTCTATCCCGCCGATCTGTCCGTGCTCGACGAGGTCCGTGCCCTCGCCGACGCCATCGAACACGACCATGAACGCCTCGATATCCTGATCAACAATGCCGGTATCGGCACCAGCGGCGGCGGTGCCGGACGCCAGGTCAGCCGCGACGGGCACGAGCTGCGCTTTGCGGTCAACTATCTCGCCGGCTTTCTGCTCACCCGCCGCCTGCTGCCGCTGCTGAGGGCGAGCGGTCCCGCCCGCATCGTCAATGTGTCCTCGGCCGGCCAGCAGCCCATCGATTTCTCCGATGTCATGCTGACGCGCGGCTATAGCGGCGTGCGCGCCTATTGCCAGAGCAAGCTGGCGCAGATCATGTTCACCTTCGATCTCGCCGAGGAGCTCGCCGGCAGCGGCATCACCGCCAATTGTCTGCACCCGGCGACCTACATGGACACGACCATGGTTCGTCAGGCGGGCGTGGCGCCACTGAACACCGTCGACCAGGGTTCCGACGCCATTCTCAACCTCGTCACAAGCACCGCCCTCGAAGGGCGAACCGGTCTTTACTACGACGGGCAGCGCCCGTCCCGCGCCAATGCCCAGGCCTATGACGCCACCGCGCGCGAGCGCCTGCGCATCCTCAGCCTCACCCTTACGGGCCTCGCCTGAGGCCTGCCCCCTCACCTCGAAAAGGAGACACACCATGTCGTCCCAGCACGTCGCCATCATCGGCGGCTCCTCCGGCATCGGCCTTGCGACCGCTGCCCATCTTCTGGAAAAAGGCTATCGGGTCACGATCACCGGCCGCGACGCAACGAAACTGCAAGCGGCGGCGCAAAGCCTCGGCGGCGATATTGCCACCGTCGTCATGGATGCCGCCGAACTCGCCAGCCTCGCCGAAGCCTTCCGGGCCATCGGCCCGCTCGACCATCTCGTCCTGGCGCTCGGCGGCGGCCATGGCGGCGGTCCCTTCGCCACCGTCGACCTTGCCGACCTCAAGAGGGGATTCGAGCAAAAGGCGATAGCACATTTCGCCTGTGCTCAGGCCTGCCTCCCCTATCTTTCCGGACAAGGCAGCGTCACTTTCGTCTCGGCCGTCTCGGCACAGGCAGCCATGCCGGGAACTGCGGGGCTGGGCGCCATCAACGCGGCCATTGCCGCCCTGGTGCCGATCCTTGCGGTCGAACTGAAGCCTATCCGGGTCAATTGCGTTTCCCCCGGCGTCGTCGAAACACCGTGGTGGGATTTCCTCGGCGACGAACAACGCCCGGCGGCGTTCGCCAGCTTCGCAGCCCGCACGCCCGTCAGCCGCATCGGCCGTCCAGAGGAGATCGCGGACGCCATCGCCTTCCTCATCGGCAACGGCTTTACCACCGGCCATACGCTGATCTGCGACGGCGGCATCCGTCTTGGCCAGTAACCGCATCGCCATTGCCGCCCGGCGGCGGCCATGGCGCCTTCAGCTATCGCGGACGCCCGCCTGCAAATGCTTGAGGATGTCGATAAGCTCTGGCGCCATGTCGCGGATTTCGCGCAGATGGATGGCGCTCAGCCGCCGCAGCACCTCTTCGGATCGCTCCGTCAGTTGCAGCGTCTGCCGGCGCTTGTCGACGGGATCGGGATGGCGGGTGACATAGCCGGATTCAGTCAGTCGGCCCACCAGCTCGGTCGCCGTATGCGGGGCGATCAGCAGCCGCTCCGCCAGCATGCCGATCGTCATCGCCGAGCCCTGACGGTTGCCCTTGATCGCCAGCAGTGCCTGATGCTGCTGCGGCGGCAATCCCTCCCCATGAGCCGCGGAAGTGCTGAAATCCATGAATTTCCGCAGCGTATGACGCAGCGTCGCCAGCGCCTCGTAATCCGCCTGCGATAGCGTCTCTTCCATTGTTCCCACCACTGCCACCGTTTTCATTCCTGCCCGTTGTTTTCGATCGTTGATTTATATCGTGTTACGATATAAATGTGCTGCATAATAAATCCGGCCACCCCGCCGCCGAGCCTTAGCACAGAAAGCATTCCATGCAGGACATCAATGCACCCTTGCGACCCGCCCATGATTTTTCCGGGGGCGTCTCCCGGAAAGACAACGGCGATTTCACGACGGACAAGCGCGTGCTGCTGCTGGCGGCCATGGCGCTGGTCGTCGGCACCGGCGGCGCTTTTGCCGCCTGGGCGCTGATCAATCTCATCGCGCTCGTCACCAACGCCGTCTGGCTGTTCAAGATCAGCACCGAGCCGTTGTCGATGGCCACCGTCGCACGCTCTCCCTGGATGGTCGCCGCTCCCGTCATCGGCGGCATCGTCATCGGCCTGATGGCCCGATACGGCTCGGAAAAAATCCGCGGCCACGGCATTCCGGAAGCGATCGAGGCCATTCTCATCGGCGGCAGCCGCATGTCGCCGAAAGTGGCCGCCCTGAAGCCGCTCTCCTCCGCCATCTCGATCGGCACCGGCGGCCCGTTCGGCGCCGAGGGACCGATCATCATGACCGGCGGCGCGATCGGCTCCCTCTTCGCGCAGTTCTTTCATCTGAGCGCGGCCGAACGCAAGACGCTGCTGGTCGCGGGTGCGACCGCCGGCATGACGGCAATCTTCGGCTCCCCCATCGCCGCCGTCATGCTGGCGGTCGAACTGCTGCTGTTCGAATGGAAGCCACGCAGCTTCATTCCGGTTGCGATCGCCGCCTGCATCTCCATCGCCTGGCGGCCGCTGCTGATCGGCAGCGGCACCCTCTTCCCGGCTCATTTCGACATGCCTTTCGGCGCGTCGACCATCCTGCTCGCCGCTGGCGTCGGCATCATCGCCGGCCTGCAGTCCGGCCTGCTGACGACGCTGCTCTACCGCATCGAGGACGCCTTCGACACACTGCCTGTTCACTGGATGTGGTGGCCGGCGCTCGGCGGCCTCATCGTCGGCCTCGGCGGCCTGATCGAGCCGCGCGCCCTCGGCGTCGGCTATGACATCATAGCCGATCTCCTGAGCGACCATATCGTCGCCGGCGCGGTGTTGGCCATTCTGCTGGTGAAGGCCGGCATCTGGCTGGTGGCCTTGTCATCGGGCACCTCGGGCGGCGTGCTTGCGCCGCTGCTCATCCTCGGCGGCGCGCTCGGCTGGCTGGTCGGTCTCGCCCTGCCCGGCAATCCCGGCTTCTGGGCGCTGCTCGGCATGGCGGCGATGATGGGCGGCACGATGCGCGCACCCTTGACCGGCACCTTCTTCGCCATCGAACTGACCGGCGACATGCAGGCGCTGGTGCCGCTGCTTGCCGCAACCGTCGCTGCCTATGCCGTCACCGTGCTCTTGCTGAAACGGTCGATCCTGACGGAAAAGATCGCCCGCCGCGGCCAGCACATCACCCGCGAATACGGCATCGATCCCTTCGAGCTCACCCGCGCCGCCGACATCATGATCTCCAGGGTGCATAGCCTGCCCGCCGCCATGCCGGCCGCACAGGCACTGGCCGAGCTGACCGAACGCTCCGACGCGCACCGCTTCTATCCGGTGACAGAAACCGACGGCCGCCTGGTCGGCATGATCTCGCGCGCCGACGCGCTGCGCTGGCAGCAGGAGACCGACCTTGCCGGACAGACGCTCTACGATCTGATTTCGGACAGCTCGCTTCCGGTTGCCCATCCTCAGGACACCGTCGGGCGGGTCGCCGATATCATGATCCAGGCCGACACCGGCCGCGTTCCCGTCGTCGACGAACACAGTGGCGTCCTTGTCGGCCTCATCGCGCGCAAGGACCTGCTGCGCCTGCGCAGCGCGGCCAACCGCTCGGAACGCGAGCGCGGTGCCTATCTCGGTACAAAACGTTAAGGGAGGAGGAGCGGCATCAGCGGGAGATTTCAAAATCCCGCGCCGCTGTCTTCCCGCGCAAGGGAGGGAAGGAGCGATCCACGACGACCGATGGATGTTTACGATCCTGGGTGCCTACAAACGTAGGTGGGCGCCGTGTGTCCAGGCCCACGGGCCTGGTCAGGGACAGCTCCCTTTGGATCGAGTATGGCCCCAGGGATTGTGGTTCCTGTCGGGAAGCGCAGACCGCACGTCCTATATAAAGAGAATTCTCGCCTTGCACCAGAGGGGGCCAGGACGCAGTTCGGGAAATCGGGGAAAATCTCAGTTCGGCTCGGAGCCCGGACGGGCCGTCAGCTTTTCGGTGATGCCGCGAATGCGGGTCGTGACTTCGTCGATCACGGTCGCCAGCGTCTCCTCGTTGCGGGCATTGGCCGCCAAGGCGCTATCGCGATTGCCGCGCAGGGTCTCGAGCTCCTCCTCCAGTCCGGAAACGCGCCGCGTCAATTCCGAGACCTCGTCCATGATCATGATGCCGGACATCACGGTCAGGCGCAGATCGCCGATCTCGCCGAACTGGCTCTTCAGATGCATGACGTAGCGGTCGAAGCGGGTGGCGAGATCCGTCAGATGCGCTTCCTGCCCCTCTTCGCAGGCCATCCGATAGGCCTTGCCGTCGATCGTTACCGTTACCTGCGCCATTCGACTTTCCGATCATTGCCGCTGGTCGCGACGCCGCACCCCGAGGGGCTTAGCGGTCGAGCACGGCTCTTATGGTTTCCATCGCCGTCACAAGCCTGCGCGACACTTCGCGATTGACTTCTTCCAGCCGGTTCGCACGGAACTCGGCCTGGTCGAGTTCCTGGGCAAGCCGCGAACGATCGGCATGCACCCGGCGAACCTCGCCCTCGACATCGCTTTGCGTACGTTCGCGTTCGAAGCGTCCATCGACGGCGCTCTCCAAGGACGAAAGCGCCTGGCGCAATTGTGCGAGCGCCACATCCACCGTTTTGCCTGAGGACGTCATGTCTTCCGAGTCTCCGCGCAAGGCCCGAATCAAAATATCCGGCCACTTGTCTGATTTCCCAACAATATTCAACTCGGCAACTGGACGTCAATAAAGGCAGCCATGCGGCAGGTGGCCTAATCTGTGGATGAAGGTCGCCTTTATGGCTTGCCGGCGGCTTTGTCTTGCCATTGTCGTCTTTTGTCAAAGTCGACGGGCAAATGTTAAAAAATTGCCGCTGGAGGTCCGGATTGGCCCGTGGATTTGTTGACTTGCGCGCCCCAACTGCTATGTCTCAGCCGCCTGAGGCGACGTTGAAAATGGAGTTCGGAGGAACGTCTCGTTTTCAGCCGCCTTTCAACCGATGGCTCGGCTTCCCAAGCGTGCGGCCATCCCTCGAACCCGGAACATTGCGGAAAAACCCATGATCTCTCGCGAACAACACGACCGGATGGCGAATGCGATCCGTTTCCTTGCCATGGATGCAGTCGAGAAGGCCAATTCCGGTCACCCCGGTTTGCCGATGGGCATGGCGGACGTCGCCACCGTTCTCTTTAGCAAGTATCTGCGCTTCGATCCGAAGAACCCGCTTTGGCCGGATCGCGACCGCTTCGTGCTCTCGGCCGGCCACGGCTCGATGTTGCTCTACTCGGTCCTCTATCTGACCGGCTATCCCGACATGACCGTCGAGGAGCTGCAGCGCTTCCGCCAGCTCGGCTCCAAGACCGCAGGCCATCCGGAATATGGTCATGCCACCGGCATCGAAACCACCACCGGCCCGCTCGGCCAGGGCATTGCCAACGCTGTCGGCATGGCGATCGCCGAACGCAAGCTGCGCGAGGAATTCGGGTCTGAGCTTCAGGATCACTATACCTATGCCATGTGCGGCGACGGCTGCCTGATGGAAGGTATCAGCCACGAAGCCATCGCGCTCGCCGGCCACCTCAAGCTCAACAAGCTCATCCTGTTCTGGGACAACAACTCCATCACCATCGACGGCGCCGTCTCGCTGTCGGATTCGACCGACCAGATCATGCGCTTCAAGGCCGTTCACTGGAACACGATCGAAGTCGACGGTCACGACCAGGCCGCCATCGCCGCCGCCATCGAGGCTGCCCACAAGTCAGACCGCCCGACACTGATCGCCTGCAAGACCATCATCGGCTTCGGCGCTCCGAACAAGCAGGGCACCCACAAGGTCCACGGCTCGCCGCTCGGCGCCGAGGAAATCGCAGCAACCCGCGTCGCGCTGAACTGGCCCTACGAGCCCTTCGTCATTCCGAACGACGTTCTCGCCGATTGGCGTGCCGCTGGCGAACGCTCGATCGGCGTCCGCGAAGCCTGGGAAGGTCGCCTTGCCGCGGCCGACGCTGCCAAGAAGGCCGAGTTCACCCGCCGCTTCGATCACAAGCTGCCGGCCGGATTCGACGCCGCCATCAGCGACTACAAGAAGAAGCTCGCCGAAACCAAGCCGACGCTTGCCACCCGCAAGGCTTCGGAAGACGCGCTCGAAATTATCAACGGCTTCATCCCGGAAACGCTCGGGGGCTCCGCCGACCTGACGCCGTCGAACAACACCAAGACCAGCCAGATGAAGTCGATCACCCCGACCGACTTCTCCGGCCGCTACGTGCATTGGGGCATCCGCGAACACGGCATGGCCGCCGCGATGAACGGCATTTCCCTGCACGGCGGTCTCATCCCCTATTCGGGCGGCTTCCTGATCTTCTCGGATTATTGCCGTCCGCCGCTGCGCCTCGCCGCCCTGATGGGCATCCGCGCCATCCACGTCCTGACGCATGATTCCATCGGCGTCGGCGAAGACGGCCCGACCCACCAGCCGGTCGAGCAGGTCGCCAGCCTGCGCGCCATCCCGAACTTCCTGCTGTTCCGCCCGGCGGATGCGACGGAAACGGCCGAATGCTGGCAGATCGCCGTCAAGACGACCAACCGCCCGTCCGGTCTCGCGCTCACCCGCCAGAACCTGCAGGCCGCTCGTACCGAATATAGCGAGAAGAACCTCTGCGAACTCGGCGCCTATACGCTGGCCGGCAATGCCGACGCCAAGGTGACGATCTTCGCTTCGGGCTCCGAAGTCGAACTTGCCGTCGCCGCCCGCGCGACGCTCGAAGGCAAGGGTATTTCCACCCGCGTCGTTTCGGTTCCCTGCACCGAACTCTTCTTCGAGCAGCCGGAAGCCTACCGCAAGGACGTCATCGGCAACTCGCCGGTCAAGGTCGCCGTCGAAGCCGGCGTTCGCGAGGGCTGGGATGCCTTTATCGGTCCGGAAGGCGCCTTCATCGGCATGAAGGGCTTCGGCGCTTCCGCTCCGTACAAGGACGTCTACAAGCATTTCGGCATCACGACCGAAGCTGTCGTCGCCGCCGCCGAGGCAAAGCTTTCCTGAGGGCGCTGACAAGCGCTCTCAATTCCACTAGATAAACCGCCCTGAGTAAACGGGAGTGAATTGAATGACTGTAAAAGTTGCCATCAACGGCTTCGGCCGCATCGGCCGCAACGTTCTGCGCGCCATCGTCGAGTCCGGCCGCACCGACATCGAAGTCGTCGCGATCAACGACCTCGGCCCGGTCGAGACCAATGCCCATCTGCTGCGCTACGACTCCATCCACGGCCGTTTCCCGGCTGACGTGAAGGTCGAGGGCGACTCGATCATCATCAACAACGGCAAGCCGATCAAGGTTACCGCCATCAAGGACCCGGCAACCCTGCCGCACGCCGCCCTCGGCGTCGACATCGCGCTGGAATGCACCGGCATCTTCACCGCCCGCGACAAGGCTGCGCTGCACCTGACGGCAGGCGCCAAGCGCGTTATCGTCTCGGCTCCCGCCGACGGCGCCGACCTGACCGTCGTCTACGGCGTCAACCATGACAAGCTGACCCGCGACCACCTGGTCATCTCCAACGCATCCTGCACGACGAACTGCCTGGTTCCGGTCGTCAAGGTTCTGAATGACCTCATCGGTGTCGATCATGGCTTCATGACCACGATCCACTCCTACACCAACGACCAGCCGTCGCTCGACCAGATGCACAAGGATCTGTACCGCGCCCGCGCTGCCGCCCTCTCGATGATCCCGACCTCGACGGGCGCCGCCAAGGCCGTCGGCCTCGTGCTGCCGGAACTCAAGGGCAAGCTCGACGGTTCTTCGGTCCGCGTTCCCACCCCGAACGTTTCCGTCGTCGACCTCAAGTTCGTCGCCAAGCGCGCCACGAGCGTCGAGGAAATCAACGAAGCCATCAAGGCGGCCGCCAACGGCCCGCTGAAGGGCGTTCTCGGCTACACCGACGAGCCGCTGGTTTCGCGCGACTTCAACCATGACAACCACTCGTCGATCTTCGCGACCGACCAGACCAAGGTCATGGAAGGCACCTTCGTGCGCATCCTGACCTGGTACGACAACGAGTGGGGCTTCTCCAACCGCATGGCCGATACGGCCGTCGCGTTTGCCAAGCTGATCTGATCATGGCCTTCCGCCCTCTCCTCCCGACGACAGTCCGCTGGCGTCCGCTGGAGGGAGACGGGCTGGAGCATCTGACGATCGCTCCCATCGACACGGCCACCGGCGCGGCCATTCGCGCCTGTGGCACCATTATCGGCGGCCGTGGCGGCGCACCCTACGGCGTCTTCTATCGCATCGACTGCACCAGCGACTGGCGCGTCCTCTCCTTCTCGGTCGATGCCACCGATGGCCGGCGCCTTGCCTTGCGCTCCGACGGCGAAGGCCACTGGCATGACGAAAACGGCCGCGCCCTTCCGCAATTCGACGGCTGCATCGACATCGATCTCTACGGATCGCCCTTCACCAACAGCCTGCCGATCCGCCGGCTCGAGCTTGCGCCGGAAGACGGAACGGTGAAGCTCTCCATGCTCTACATTCCCTTCGACAGTTTCGAACCCGTGCGGGATGGCCAGCGCTACACCTGCATCACGCCGCAAAAGCTTTACCGCTACGCCGCGGAAGACCGGACCTTCACCGTCGACCTGCCCGTCGACGACGACGGCCTGGTGATCGACTATCCGATCTACTTCAAGCGCGTGGATATTTGAGACTGCCGATCAGGCCGCAGCCTCGATATCGAACTCGACATGTATCCGATCGTAGGGAAAGACGATTCCATTATTCGTTTTGTCGATGACTCCGTTGCGCAGTAAGAGCTCGACATCGGCGTGAACGCCCTTGAAGTCCCGCTCCACCCGGCGCGCCACTTCACGCATGCTCATTGGCCCCTGCCCACTCATGGCTCGCAGGATTTCAAGGCGCTTGGGTGCGAGGACACGATGCATCATATCCCATGACGCAAACGCAAGGCTCTCATCGGCCACGGCCTTCTGTCCGGCCTCTCCGGACTTCCACGCCTCCGCCGCGCGACTTAACGTCTCCTCCATCGTCTCTATTCTGACCTTAAGCGTCGTCATTGAACCATCCTTTCACGTCCTGCATGAAATCGGCGAGCAGCTTGTCGACATTCTCGAAGACGTAGGGCATCTCGATGGCCCCCAAATGTTTGTGATCGCCTTTTCCCGCCTCGTTGTCGTAATAACGCAGAACACAAACATTTTCGACAACGAGCGCCAGCCGGTATTTTATCGTGTGCTGGCTGCCGCGCAGTGGAACAGGCACCTGCCAGAGCACAATTTCGACGAACGCCCCTTCACGGAGCTGACGCCTCGTCTTCTGGATCAGCTTCGCTTCCATGATGGAATCAGTACCATCAGATAGGATTGATGTAAATTACCACATCACCTTAAAAACATCTCAAATCTTTCCTCCTCCTGCCCTGCTATCGTCCAGATTCACCAATAAATTTTTGATAGGAATTTCCCCTGGCATTCCCGGCCGATTCGTCGTTCTGGCGAACCGCATCACACCATGAAGTCGCAACCGTCGGAGCGGGTCTCTATCCCTGCCTCCGCCTCGCTCATATTTTGTGTTTGCGAATTCGAGCGGTGCGGCAGCATGATGGACCAAGGGGGAATGACGGATGATCCGGACGGGCGGTCCGGACAGCGGCGCGCGGGAAAGGGGAAGATCGAGTGGAGGCATTTTACGTCATCGTGCTGGTGAGCACGGTTCTGATCCTGATCGCGGCCTTCTCCAGCCTGCTGGCCTTCCGTTTCGGCGCGCCGTTGCTGCTCTTGTTCCTGATGATCGGGCTGATGGCCGGCACGGACGGGCTCGGCATCGAATTCTCCAACAATTATCTCGCCTATATCCTCGGCTCCCTCGCCCTCGCCATCATCCTCTTCGACTCCGGCTACGGCACGCCGATCCAGGCCTTCAAGCTCGCGGCCGCGCCGGCATTGACCATCGCCTCCGTCGGCGTCCTGGTGACGGCGGCGTTGTTCGGCCTCGCTGCCACCTGGCTTCTCGGCTTCACCTGGCTGCAGGGCCTGCTGCTCGGTTCGATCGTCGCCTCGACGGATGCCGCTGCCGTGTTCTTCCTGCTGCGCATCGGCGGCATCAACATCCGCGACAAGGTACGCTCGACGCTGGAGGTCGAATCCGGCACCAACGACCCCATGGCGATCTTCCTGACGCTGGCGCTCGTCGAATTGCTGGCAAGCGGCGAAGGCTATGGCGGCATCAATCTTGCGATGCTGATCACCTTCGTCCAGCAGATGGGTCTCGGCGTCATCCTCGGCCTGCTCGGCGGCATGATGATCGTGCTGATCGTCAGCCATCTGGAGACCGATCGCGGCCTGACGCCGATCTTCGTACTGGCGCTTGCCCTGCTCGTCTTCTCCTTCACCGGTGCTGTCGGCGGCAGCGGCTTCCTCGCCGTCTATGTCGCCGGGATTTACGCCGGCAATCGCCGGATGCCGGCCTCCGCCAGCATCAAGCGCTTCCAGGACGGCATGACCTGGCTGGCGCAGATCATCATGTTCCTGGTCCTCGGCCTACTCGCCACGCCGTCGCAATTTCCGGCCATCGCCATTCCCGCGGTGGCGCTGGCGCTGTTCCTGATCTTCATCGCCCGTCCCATCGCCGTCTGGCTCTGCCTGCTACCCTTCGACTATACGCAGCGGGAAACCGGCTTCGTCGCCTGGGTCGGCCTGCGCGGCGCCGTCTCCATCCTGCTCGCCATCATGCCGATCCTCGGCAATCTCGAGAGCGGGCAGACCTATTTCAACGTCGCCTTCATCGTCGTGCTGGTCTCCCTGCTCGTCCAGGGCTGGACGATCAAGCCGATGGCCCGCCGGCTCAACCTCATCGTGCCGCCGCGCATGGGCGCGGTCGACAAGGTCGAGGTCGATCTGCCGGGCGCGGTCAACCATGAACTGCTGTCCTACCGCGTCGTCAAGGACAGCCCGGTCCTGCGCGGTGAACGCATCCCGCGCTGGGCCATGCCGTCCCTCATCGTGCGCGACGGCAAATCCATGCGCTATCAATATGCCGGCCGCCTGCGGGAGAACGATCTCGTCTATCTCTTCATCCCGCCCAGCTATTCGCGGCTGCTCGACCGCCTCTTCGCCAGCCGCGCCCCCGTCGATCCGGACGATGCCGATTTCTTCGGCGCCTTCTCGATCTCGCCGCTGCGCCCCGCCGCCGATCTCGATGCCGCCTATGGGCCGGGGCTTCTGAGCGAAGCGGAGAAGGGCCTGACGATCGCCGAGCTCATGCGCCAGCGCCTTGGCGGCAAGGCCGATTATGCCGACCGCGTCCGCCTCGGCGAGATCATCCTGATAGTCCGAGATCTCGACGAAAACGACCATATCCAGTCCGTCGGCATGTCGCTGGAGGCGCTGGAACCGGCGATGACGTTGCCGATTTTCGCCAATCTGCACGACATCCTGAACGGCATCCGCAGCCTCCTGCGCAGGCGCCGGGAGCGTGCCGGCGAGGCGGGCAAAAACGACGCCTGAGATGCCTTGCGTCTCAGATCATCCGTAGTATGGTCGGCGCACTTCACGCCACCAACAACATTGGATCCTCCCATGCCAGCCTTCAAGACCCTCGACGACCTCACCGACATCACCGGCAAGCGCGTGCTCGTGCGCGTCGACCTCAATGTGCCGGTCAAGGACGGCAAGGTGACCGATGCGACCCGGATCGAGCGTGTCGCGCCGACCATTCTCGAATTGTCCGGCAAGGGCGCCAAGGTCATCCTGCTGGCCCATTTCGGCCGCCCGAAGGATGGTCCCTCGCCGGACCTGTCGCTGTCCCTGATCGTCCCGGCCGTCGAGGAAGTGCTCGACCACGCCGTTCTCTTCGCCTCGGACTGCATCGGCCAACCGGCCGCGGAGGCGGTGGCGAAGATGAACAACGGCGATATCCTGCTGCTTGAAAACACCCGCTTCCACAAGGAAGAAGAGAAGAACGATGCGGCCTTCACCAAGGCGCTGGCCGCCAATGGCGACCTCTATGTGAACGACGCCTTCTCGGCCGCCCACCGCGCCCATGCCTCGACCGAGGGCCTTGCCCACCACCTGCCCGCCTATGCCGGCCGCACCATGCAGGCCGAGCTCGAAGCGCTTGAAAAGGGCCTCGGCAATCCGGTCCGCCCGGTCGTCGCCATCGTCGGCGGCGCCAAGGTTTCGACCAAGATCGATCTCCTGCAGAACCTGGTCAAGAAGGTCGATGCCCTGGTGATCGGTGGCGGCATGGCCAACACCTTCCTCGCTGCCCGCGGCACCAATGTCGGCAAGTCGCTCTGCGAACATGACCTGGCCGAAACCGCCAAGCAGATCATGATCGAGGCCGCGGCCGCCGGCTGCGCCATCGTCCTGCCGGAAGACGGCGTCGTCGCCCGTGAATTCAAGGCGGGTGCCGACAACGAGATCGTGCCGATCGAAGCCATTCCCGCCGACGCCATGGTCCTCGATGTCGGCCCGAAATCGGTCGAAGCCGTCAAGGCTTGGATCGAACGCGCCACGACACTGGTCTGGAACGGCCCGCTCGGCGCCTTCGAAATCGCCCCCTTCGACGCAGCCACCGTCGCGGCCGCCAAATACGCCGCCGAACGTACCAAGGCCGGCAAGCTCACCTCGGTTGCCGGCGGCGGCGATACGGTTTCCGCGCTGAACCACGCCGGCGTCGCCGACGACTTCAGCTATGTCTCGACGGCGGGCGGCGCCTTCCTCGAATGGATGGAAGGCAAGGTCCTGCCGGGCGTCGCCGTTCTCACCGCCGCGAAATAACGGCCGCGCAGTGACGATCGGGAAAGCCGCGATGACAAGAGTTTCGCGGCTTTCCTCCAGAGGCCCGAACAGTCTCCAAAACTTTCAAACGGTTGAAATCATTTCAATCGTTTCAATTAGTTAGCTGCCCATTTCCCTCCTCCTCCACTTCTGTTATCGGCGATTCATATTCCACTCGTCGCTGACTGAAATCGCCTTGGAGAACGAAAATGAGCGAAAGAATTGAAGACATTGCCGTAAAGATGGTTGCCGATGGCAAGGGCCTCCTTGCCGCGGACGAATCCACCGCCACGATCAAGAAGCGCTTCGATACGATCGCTCTCGCCTCGACCGAAGAGAGCCGCCGCGACTATCGCGAAATGCTCTTCCGCTCCGACGACGCGATGAAGAAGTACATCTCCGGCGTCATCCTCTATGAGGAAACCCTCTTCCAGAAAGCTGCGGACGGCACGCCTTTCGTCGACGTCATCAAGGCCGCCGGCAGCATTCCGGGCATCAAGGTCGATGTCGGTGCCAAGCCGCTGGCCGCCTTCCCCGACGAAACCATCACGGAAGGCCTCGACGGCCTCGCCGACCGCCTGGTGAAATATTACGATGCCGGCGCTCGCTTCGCCAAATGGCGCGGCGTGATCGCCATTTCCGACACGCTGCCGACCTATGGCGCGGTCAAGGCCAACGCCCACGCGCTCGCCCGCTACGCCGCTCTTTGCCAGCAGGCCAAGATCGTGCCGATCGTCGAGCCGGAAGTGCTGATGGACGGCGTGCCCGGCACGCAGGATCTCGACCGCAGCGAGGAAGTCACCCGCTGGGCGCTGCAGATCGTCTTCCAGGAACTCGCCGAAGCCCGCGTCAGCCTTGAAGGCATGATCCTGAAGCCGAGCATGGTCATCGACGGCAAGAAGGCCCGCAAGGCCTCCGTCGAGCAGGTCGCCGAGCGCACCGTCAAGGTGCTGAAGGAAACCGTTCCCGCCGCCGTTCCGGGCATCGCCTTCCTCTCCGGTGGTCAATCGCCAGAAGAAGCGACCGCGCATCTCTCCGCCATCAACGGCTACGATCTTCCCTGGTTCGTCACCTTCTCCTATGGCCGCGCCCTTCAGGACAGCGCGCTCAAGGCATGGGGCGGTAAACTGGAAAACGTCGCTGCCGGCCAGCGCGCCTTCACCCACCGCGCCGAGATGAACTATCTTGCCGCCAAGGGAAACTGGACGAAGGAACGCGAAAAGGCTGCTTGATTTCAGGCGGCATTTCGAACGGATGGAAGCCCCGATCGCGATGCGGTCGGGGCTTTTTATCTTTACCGATGTTGTGCATAGCCCGAGAATGCCGACCGCGAAGTTGTCACCCGCACAAGTTTCAGCTTCCGGCGGCAAACGGCAGGCGCTTATATCCTGATCATTTCTTGATGAGCAGGAGCCGCCCATGCCCACCGTCGCCTATTTCACCATCGACGTCTTCACCTCCGAACGCTTTGCCGGCAATCCGCTCGCCGTCATTCCCGATGCGCGGGGCTTGAGCGACGAGGCGATGCAGAAGATCGCGACGGAGTTCAATTATTCCGAAGTGACCTTCGTGCTGCCGCCGGAGAATCCGGACAATACGGCGCGCGTCCGCATCTTTACGCCGACCAAGGAAATCCCCTTCGCTGGCCACCCCAATGTCGGCACGGCCTTCGTGCTCGGACGGCAAACGGAGATCTTCGGAAAGGCGCCGGGCGACAGGCTTCTCTTCGAAGAGAAAGCCGGGTTGGTGGATGTGCAGCTCCTGCGCAACGGCACCGAGGTCAGCGGCGCGAAGATACGGGCGCCCGGCGCGTTGCGGGTGGGCAGCGCCATCGCCGGCGAGCTTGTCGCCCGCTGTGTCGAGATCGATCCCGCATCCATCCGTCATGAAACGCACAGCCCGACATTCGCCTCCGTCGGGCTGCTCTTCGCCTTTGCCGAAGTGGATGGTCTCGAAACCCTCGGCAAGGCCCGCCCGAATGCAGCCGTCTTCGCCGAAGCAGCCGCCCGCCATCAAGACGAGAAGACCGATTTTTCGCTGTTCCTCTATACGCGCTCGGCCGACAAGCCCTGGCATATCCGCGCCCGCATGTTCGCGCCGCTGGACAATGTTCTCGAAGATCCGGCGACCGGCAGCGCCTCCGCCGCCCTTGGCGCCTATCTGGCCTCCTTGCTGCCCGAGAGTGACACGAAGCTGGACATCACCATCGAACAGGGCGTGGAAATGGGTCGGCGCAGCCTGATCGATCTCGATGTCAGGAAATCCGCCGGCTCCGTCACCGACGTCTTCGTCTCGGGCGATTGCGTCAGCGTCATGCGCGGCGAAGTCACCTTTTAGGCCAGATCCAAGACCCCAGCTTGGGACCCGTGCGTCAAAACGTCTCGTTGATGACCAGCGCGATGGTCCAGGCCACGAAGGCGATGATCGCAAGCTTCCAGAAATCAGAACGCCGCCGGAGCCCAGGCAGCCCGAGCGGCTTGATGATCTGCACCGCCATGGCCAGCATCAGCAGCGCCGCGATCGCTTTTGTCACGCTATTTTTCCCCGTTTGCGCAAGAGTGAGCACGCTCTGTCGAAAAAGCCGCAGCGCAGTTTTTAAGATCATGCTCTAATCGTCATAGGACGGACATTTTTCCGCGCCAACAGACTGTTTCTACACGCCGATAGCGGCAATCCGGGGCACAATCAATAGCGAAAGCTGGCAGGGCGCGTTTCCTGCCTTATCGGTTCCTTAAGCGGAATCGAACGAAAGTGGGGGACATGAAAAGAAATATTTTGCCCGTTCTCGCCCTGCTGTTCGGTACGCTCTTCCTGTTCACGGGAAATGGCCTGCACGGCCTGCTCCTGCCCGTGCGCGGCACCGCCGAAGGCTATGCCACGACGACGCTCGGCTTGCTCGGCACCACCTGGGCCACCGGCTTCGTGCTCGGCTGCCTGACGGCGCCGAAACTGGTGCGGCGCATCGGCCATGTGCGCGCCTTTTCCGGCTTCATCTCCGTCATCGCCATCATCGCGCTTCTGACCGGCATCATCGTCGATCCCTATTGGTGGGTGGCGCTGCGCGCCGTCACCGGCTTCTGCACCGCCGGCACCTCGATGATCATCGAAAGCTGGCTCAACGAGCGGGCGACCAACGAGAGCCGGGGAGCGATCTTTTCGCTCTATATCGGCATCACCCTGATCGGCGCCGTCGCCGGGCAGATGATGGTTCCCTTCGCCGACGTGCATACGCCCATCCTCTTCATGATCTGCGGCATCTGCTATTGCGTCGCCATGCTGCCGACGACGCTGTCGACCGCGGCGTCGCCGCAGCCGCTGAAAACGGTCAGCCTCGACCTGAAGGCGCTCTATCGCAATTCGCCGGTCGCGTCCCTCGGCATCCTGCTCGTCGGCATCGCCAACGGCGCCTACGGCACGCTTGGCGCCGTCTTCGGCGCCAATGCCGGCCTGCCCGAGCGCGATATCGCGCTGATGATGAGCTCGACCATCTTCGCCGGCGCCCTGATGCAGCTTCCGGCCGGACGCCTTTCCGACCGCATCGACCGCCGCTATGTGCTCGCCGGCATGGCCGCCATCGCGGCACTCGACGGCCTGCTGCTCTTCCTGTTGCAGCCGGGCAGCCCCTATTTTCTGATCGGCATGGTGGTCATCTATGGCGCGGTCGCCAACACGCTCTATCCGATCGCCGTCGCCCATGCCAACGACTTCGCCGCGCCCGAGGATTTCGTCAAGGTTTCCGGCGGCCTCCTCCTGCTCTACGGCATCGGCACGATCATCGGCCCGACGCTCGGCGGCCCGGTCATGTCGGTCATCGGTCCCTACGCGCTGTTCTTCGTCACCGCTGTCGCCCATGTGCTGATCACCGCCTATGCGATCTTCCGCAGCCGCCAGCGCGCCGCCAAGCCCGCGAGCGATCGCGACACCTATACGACCATGCCTTCGGCCAACGCGCAGATGATCACGCCCGAAAGCATGGCGCTTGCACGCAGTGACCCTTCAAAAAAAGACGATACCACTGTAAATTACGGCACCTGAACCCACTGGAGCATCTTGTCCGCTTTCAGGCTGCATCCCTGCAAGCGGACAAGATGCTCTGGATTCGAAAGGCTGGAGCCATCCTTACCGTGCGGATGAACGCGCGGCGCTCCAGCGGCAAGGAGGAGCCGAGATGAGCATTTTCGACGACGACCGCCCACAGCAGCCATCCGCCCATGAGATCGGCAGCGATCTGTCGCTGCTCTCCGTCGATGAGCTCAAGAACCGCGTCGCGCTTCTGCAGGCGGAGATCGCCCGGCTGGAAGAGGAAATCGCCGCCAAGGCATCCGGACGCAAGGCGGCCGAGAATCTCTTCCGCTTCTGAGCCCCTCGTCCGCTCGAAATTCGTGGCTGCGAGACACGGGCGAAGATATGCTCAACAGAATGTTAAGCTTTACGACATATTACTATGTCCATCCAGATTTGCTCTGGACTCAGACGATTCCTCCACTTGTCGAATTGGTCTGATTTTTCTCCCTGTTTTACCTTGAGAGCCGCTTTTGCGGCTCTTCTTTTTCGCCTTTTTCAGGTGGTTTCGACGAAACTGTGGAGATTAACCCTTTCTTAAGAATCGCCTTGCGAATTTCAGTTAAAACCAGCATCCTGAAGTCATAAGAACGGGTGCCGAGAGTTCTCTTGGACTTGGCCGGCTTTTCCTGAACAAAAGTGTTGCGTGAAGCAGGGATTTCTTCGATGTCGGAACTTGGGTTGAACACGATCAGCTTTGCTGGCCATGCCGCGTCGTCGGCGCAGTTCAGAATGCTTTACTCCGAAGGCATGTCCCTGGTCGAGGAAACCGCGGCCTATCTTGATGGACAGGGACGCGTCGCCTCCAAGGCCCTGCCCCGCATGGCCTCCGTTCTCTACGCAGCCGAATCCATGCGGCTCACCACCCGCCTGATGCAGATGGCCTCCTGGCTGCTCCTGCAGCGCGCCGTCAACAATGGCGAAATGTCGCGCGATCAGGTGCTGGCCGAAAAGAACAAGGTTCGCCTCGACGGCTTCAACGTCGACCGCAACGCTCCCGGCTGGAACGACCTGCCCGAAGCCTTCCGCGACCTCGTCGAGCGCTCGCTGCGCCTGCAGAACCGCGTCGCCCTGCTCGATCGCGAAATCTATCGCCCGACGGAAGCCCCGATGGTTCCGGACAACCAGAACAGCGTCAAGGCGCAGCTCACCCTGCTGCAGACGGCTTTCGGGGAATAAGCGAATCGCTTTCGGATGTGCTGGCAGTTTGAACCGGTCGTGTTTCGCACGGCCGGTTTTGCATTCCGGAAGCCGGCAGATGGAAAATTATCGGCGAGCATCTAGGCCGCGTAGCGCTGCTTCAGCCAAAGTCCGAATTCCTGAATAACGGCAACGACGTTCTTCAGTCTCTGACCATCCTCCGTCAGCGCATATTCCACCTTGACCGGCACTGTAGGATATACGGTACGCACCACGAGGCCCGCCTCCTCAAGGGCGCGGAGGTCCAAGGTCAGCATCCTCTGGGAGATCCCCGGCACATCCCGCCGGAGTTCGTTGAAGCGCTTCGGACCATCGACCAGATAGGATACCAAAAGCAGGCGCCAACGCCCGCCCAACAGGTGCATTGCCTCCTCGACGGAACAGCCGCTTACATTTTTTTCATAGAAACCTCCAGGCGCATTTAAGTATATTTTATGTACCTAGATGTCAAACTAGTGCCTTCTTACTTTTATATACTGCTTCGACTACATGGCGTGAAGCCGCCTTTCAGCGTGAAGGCAGGCAGTCGAAAATCCGCCATGGAGATTGCAAGTGAAGCTCTATTACATGCCCGCCAGTTGTTCCCTTTCTCCCCATATCGTCATCAATGAGCTCGGTCTCGATGTGACGCTGCTCAAAGTCGATCACGGCAAGCATATGATCGAAGGCGGCGACGACTATTACGACATCAATCCCCTTGGCTATGTTCCGGTCCTCGAACTGGACAGCGGCACAAGGCTGCGCGAAGGGCCGGTGATCGTGCAATATCTGGCCGACCTCAAGCCGGAACGAGGCCTGGCCTCGCCAAACGGCACGATGGAACGCTACCGCCTGCAGGAATGGCTCAATTTCCTGGCAACAGAGATTCACAAGGGCTTCATCCCGCTTCTATACGCGCGACTGGCAGGCAAATACGTGGAGACCGCGACGCCGAAACTTGAAAAGCGCTACGCCTGGATAGACGAACAGCTTGCCGATCGCGACTTTCTCATGGGCAGCACCTTCACCGTGGCCGACGCCTACCTGTTCGCGCTCACCGGCTGGGGCCAGGCAGGCTGGCTGAAGTCCTACTACAAGGCAGACATCCATTTCGATCGACTGGACAATCTCAGGGCGTGGTATGGACGCATGCGCGAACGCGATTCGGTCAGGAAAGCGCTTCGGGAAGAGGGGTTGGAATAGCCCTGTCATTGGGCAACCGTGTGCCGTCGCTCATCCGGCGGCAGTTTCCCCGCCAGAAGGTAATAAAAAAGCCCGGCAAAACCGGGCTCTTTTCAAAATATCGGCTCGCGAAGCGATTAGATGCCGAGGCCGCCGAAGCGCTTGTTGAACTTCGAGACGCGGCCGCCACGGTCCATGAGCTGCTGGTTGCCGCCGGTCCATGCCGGATGCGACTTGCTGTCGATTTCGAGGTTCATGACAGCGCCTTCAGAACCCCAGGTCGAGCGGGTTTCGTATTCGGTGCCGTCGGTCATGACTACCTTGATGGTGTGGTAGTCGGGATGGATGTTGGCCTTCATAACAATCTTCCTGTCATGCCAGGGTCCATTTGTCGCAAGCCATTGCGGCAACCGAACCGATTGAATAAATGAAGCCGCAGACCGATTGAGGCCACGGCTTCCAATTAAGATGGCGTGCCTATACATGAAGGCGGCAAGGATAACAAGGGGCGAAACGGCAAAGTCCCTTGCTGAGATGGGGATTGGAGACGACTTGTCAGAGACGAGCCAGACAGACGACAAAAAACGCGGATCCATCCGGCCCCTGGGACGGCTGGTGCCCTATCTCAAGCGTTACCGTGGCATGGTGGCGGGCGCCATCGTCGCGCTGGTGGCGGCCGCCGTCACGTCCCTTGCCTTGCCGCTTGCCGTCCGGCGTATGATCGACCACGGCTTCGACCACACCGACCGTGGCCTCATCGACAGCTATTTCCTCGCCATCATGGCGATGGCCGTCGTGCTGGCTGTCGCAAGTGCAATGCGCTACTATTTCGTCATCACCATCGGCGAGCGCATCGTCTCGGATATGCGCCGTGAGGTCTTCGACCATGTGACGCGGCTGTCGCCCGCCTTCTTCGATATCAACCAGTCCGGCGAGATCGTCTCGCGCCTGACGGCCGATACCACGCAGATCAAGTCCGCCGTCGGCGCGACCGCCTCCGTGGCGCTGCGCAACCTCATCCTCTGTCTTGGCGCCGTCGGCATGATGATCGTCACCAGCCCGAAGCTGTCGAGCATCGTGCTGGTCGCCATTCCGGTGATCGTGCTGCCGCTCGTCAGCTTCGGCCGCTCGGTGCGCAAGCGCTCGCGTGCCGCGCAGGACACCCTCGCCAATGCCTCGGCCTACGCCAACGAAACCATCGCCGCCAGCCGCACCATCCAGGCCTATAACGGCGAGGCCGCCGCGGGCGCGCGATATGGCGCGGCCGTCGAGGACGCCTATCAGGCGGCGCGCGCCGCGATCAAATCCCGCTCGCTGCTGACCGGCTTTGCCATCACCATGATCTTCGGCAGCGTCGTCGCCGTCCTGTGGGTCGGCGCCCAGAATGTGCTGGCCGGGACGATGTCGGCGGGCACGCTCGGGCAGTTTCTGCTCTATTCCGTCATTGCCGGCACATCGCTCGGCTCGCTGTCGGAAGTCTGGGGGGAACTCTCGCAGGCCGCCGGCGCCGCCGATCGCCTGGGCGAGCTGCTGGCCGAGGTGTCGCCGATCGCCGCCCCTGCCAACCCGCTGCCCCTGCCCCAGCCGCCGCAAGGCCGCGTCGATTTCTCCGACGTGCATTTTTCCTATCCGTCGCGGCCGGGAAAATCGGCGCTGCATGGGCTGTCGCTTTCGGTCAAGCCGGGCGAAACGGTCGCGATCGTCGGCCCGTCCGGCGCCGGCAAGAGCACGATCTTCTCGCTGATGCTGCGCTTCTACGATCCGCAGCAGGGCAGCGTCGCCATCGACGGCATCGATGCCCGCAAGGTCTCACCCGATGCCCTGAGGGACCGCATTGCCATCGTGCCGCAGGACACGACGATCTTTGCCGCCACGATCCTCGACAATATCGCCTTCGGCCGCCCCGGCGCCACGCGCGACGAAATACGGGCAGCGGCGATCGCCGCCCAGGCGGACGAATTCATCTCGCGGCTGGATCGCGGCTATGACACGCCCGTCGGCGAGCGCGGCATCACCCTTTCGGGCGGCCAGCGCCAGCGCATCGCCATTGCCCGCGCCATCCTGAAGAATGCGCCGATCCTGCTGCTCGACGAAGCGACATCGGCACTCGACGCCGAGAGCGAGACGCTGGTCCAGAAGGCGCTCGACGGCCTGATGGAGACCCGCACTACGCTTGTCATCGCCCATCGCCTGGCGACCGTTCTGAAGGCCGACCGCATCCTCGTGCTCGATCAGGGCCGCATCGTCGAGGAAGGCACGCACCAGAGCCTCATCCACCAGGGCGGCATTTACGCCAAGCTGGCCCGGCTGCAATTCGACGCCGGGATCGACGAGCGCATGCTTGCCGTGAAATAACAAGGGATTAATCAAGTCAAGTTGAATACAACAGGTGGAAATAGCTTTGAAGTTAAGCTAGATTTCCCGCGTCATCTCGCGCTGATGCGATTCTAGGAGACGGGAACGATGTATAAATTTGAAGTCTACAAGGACAAGGCTGGCGAATTCCGATTCCGGTTCAAGGCCTCGAACGGCGAAACCATGTTCGGTTCCGAAGGTTACAAGGCGAAAGCCTCGGCCTTGCACGCCATCGAATCCATCAAGGCCCATGTCGGCGGCGCCGTCATCGACGATCAGACCACCGCTACCGCCTAAGACATCGCGTCTAGCGCCTGTTAGAACAGCCTTTTACGGCCGGCCGCCTTCTGGTGTGCCGGCCGTTTTTATTTGATCGTCAAAGAAAATTGGAAAATTCGCACCGATCTGTCGAAATCACCGGCACTCGCGGTTCATTGTATCGGAAGGCATGAAGCCGCTCCACCGGCGAGGCGCCGCATTTCGACATTTGCCTATTGGATGCGCCGCAGGACCGGGAATACTGTCACACGCAGAGCAGGAGATATCCCATGCAATATGCTTTGATCATTCGTGAATCGGCTGAGGATTTTAAGAGGCGCGAGGACCCCGCCTACAGGAACGGCTGGATCGCCTATACGCAGGCGCTCGTCCAGGCCGGCATCATGACGGGCGGCGCCGGACTGACCGCGCCCGAGACGGCGACGACCGTCCGCCGCCGTGGCGAGGATCACGACGTCCAGGATGGACCCTACCCGGAAGGCAAGGAACAGCTCGGCGGTTTCTATCTGATCGACGTGCCGGATCTCGACACCGCGTTGGAATGGGCTGTGCGCGTGCCGGTTTCCCCGCAAGGTTCCGTCGAAATACGGCCGCGTCTCTTGATATGAAACGACCATGAGCGCCGACGTTGAGCGCGCCGCCGAGCGGGTGGCGCGCCAATCCTATGGCAAGCTGGTCGCTTTTCTGACGGCGCGCTCAGGCGACGTGCCGGCGGCGGAGGATGCTCTTTCCGAGGCTCTCGCCGCAGCTCTGCGCGTCTGGCCGGCAGATGGCATTCCCGATAGTCCCGAAGCCTGGCTCCTGGTCGCGGCAAGGCGGAATCTCTATCGAGCGGCAAGGCACGCAAAAGTCAAAGCCGCCGCCCAGGACCGGATCGCCATGGCATTCGAGGAAGCACAGGAAAGCATGAATGCGGACAGTCCGGCCTTTCCCGACGAGCGATTGAAGCTGTTGTTCGCCTGCACCCATCCCGCCATAGATCGGTCGATGCACACGCCGCTGATGCTGCAGACGGTTCTCGGCATCGATGCCAGGACGATGGCTCGGGCCTTCATCGCTTCGCCGGAGGCGATGAGCCAAAGGCTGGTGCGGGCAAAGACCAAGATCCGCGAGGCCCGTGTTCCGTTCACCGTTCCCGAGCGCTCGATGCTGCCGGAACGGCTGACCGGCGTACTGTCGGCGATCTATGCCGCCTACGGTCTCGGCTGGGACGGCCTCGACGGCGAAGCGGACAAACGTGGCTCGTTGGCGCAAGAGGCCATCTGGCTCGGCCGTGCCCTGCTTGCCATCCTACCGGAAGAGCCGGAAGCGGCCGGCCTCCTGTCCCTGATGCTCTATTGCGAAGCCCGTCGCGACGCGCGTCGGGATACGGTTGGCCGCTATGTGCCTCTCGACGAGCAGGACGTCGCGCGCTGGAATGCCGTCATGATCTCTGAAGCCGACGATCTGCTGCGGCAGGCGGGACGTTGCGGCCGGCTTGGCCCGTTCCAGTGCCAGGCGGCAATCCAGTCCGTCCACGCCGAACGCCGCCGCTCAGGCATCACCGATTGGACGGCTCTGGTCACGCTTTACGACGCGCTCGTACTGATGACGCCGACGACAGGTGCCCGCGTCGGCCGCGCCACCGTCATCGGCCGGGCTCAGGGGGCAACGGCCGGATTGCATCAACTGAATCTGCTGGCCGAGCGGGATGTCGCCAGTTACCAACCCTATTGGGCCGTGCGCGCGCATCTGCTGAGCGAGACGGGCGACATGCCGGGCGCCGCCAGCGCCTATCGGACCGCGATCGGCTTGAGCGACAGTTCCACGGTCCGGGAATTCCTTTCCGCGCGGCTGGCTGCCCTCATGGATTAGCCACGTCGCAACCGCGGAATACGCCGAAAGCACCCACTTAGTCCTCCAGCCGGAAGCGGACGCTTACTTCTCCGTCAGCTTCAGCTCGATACGCCGATTGGTGGCGCGGGCTTCCGGCGTGTCGCCGGGCGCGATCGGCTGGAATTCGCCGAAGCCGGCGGCGACGAGACGGTCCGAGGGCACACCCTGGGCGATCAGGAACTTGACGACGGCGATGGCGCGCGCCGACGACAGAGCCCAGTTGTCGGGATAGCGGCCGTTGCCCGACAACGGCACATTGTCGGTATGTCCATCGACACGCAGCACCCAGTTGATCTCGGGCGGAATTTCCTTGGACAGATCGATCAGGGCGGCGGCAAGCTTGGCCATCTCCGCCTGACCGGCCGGATTGAGATCGGCCGCGCCCGAGGGGAACAAGACTTCCGACTGGAAGACGAAGCGGTCACCGACGATGCGGATATTGTCGCGGTCGGAAAGGATCTCGCGCAGCCGTCCGAAGAAGTCGGAGCGATAGCGGTTCAGTTCCTGCACGCGCTGTGCCAGCGCCACGTTCAGCCGCCGGCCGAGATCGGCGATCTTCACCTGCGAGGACTGATCCTTGGCCTCCGAGGCCTGCAGCGCCGCTTCGACGGCGGCGATCTGGCTGCGCAGCGCGGCGATCTGCTGGTTGAGGAGATCGATCTGGCTTAGCGCGCGGGCGCTCGTCTGCTTCTGATCGTCCAGCTCCTGTGTCAGCGTGCCGACACGCTGCTGCGCCGCCTGGCTATTGCCGGAGCCGGTCGCAAGCAGGGTTTGCAGGCGCGAACGCTCGGTCTCCGCGACAGACAGCGATGCCTGCAGGTTGGCGACGGTATCTTCGAGATCCTGCTTGCCGCTCTTTTCCAGCGCCAGTTGCTCGACCAGATCGTTGATGCGGCTGTTGAGGCGGTTCAGCACCTCGTCGCGGCCGGAAATCTCGCGGCTCAGGATGAACTGGCCGACGACGAACACTGTCAGCAGGAACATGATCGCCATCAGCAGGGTGGACAGCGCATCGACGAAGCCCGGCCAGTAATCGACCGATCGCTGATGGCGGCGGTTTCGCGCAAGCGCCATGACTTATTTGCTCCCGGTCTTCTCGGTATGGCCGATGCGGTCGGCGAGGCGATCGAGCGTGCGCCGCATCGACTTCGCCTCCTCCTGTTGCGCCTCGATCCAGTCGCGCAGCATCTGCTGCTCGTTGCGCATGTTCTTGACCAGGCCCTGAATGCCTTCGGCGAGGTTTGCCATGGCCGTCACCGACCGCTGGCCGCCACCCTCGTCGGCGATCTTGCGCAGATAGTCCGAAAGGGCGCGCACATCCTCGGAGGAGGCACCATTGGCACCCTCGATGACCGGAGCGAGATCCGAGCCGACATCGGTGACGGAGGACAGCCAATTTTCCAGTTCGGTGTAGAACCGGTTCTGCGCGCGGCCGGCCTGCAGATCGAGAAAGCCGAGGATCAGCGAGCCGGAAAGGCCGAGCAGCGAGGAGGAGAAGGCCGTGCCCATGCCGACCAGCGGGCCGGACAGGCCGGATTTCAGCGCGCCGAGAATGTCGCCGCTGTCGCCGGAGCCGACATCCAGGCTCTGGATGACGTCGTTGATCGAGCCGATCGTGCCGATCAGGCCCCAGAAGGTGCCGAGCAGGCCGAGGAAGACGAGCAGGCCGATGAGATAGCGCGAGGTGTCGCGCGATTCATCGAGGCGGGTGGCGATGGAATCGAGAATCGAGCGCAGCGTCGCCGTCGAAAGCTGCATGCCGCGGCGGTTACCGATCAGCGCCCGCATCGGCGCCAGCAGCCGCGGATCGCGGCCGACCTTGTCGGCATTGCCGGCGGCGCGGAAATGATTGAACCAGCGGACTTCGGGCCGCAGCATCAGCACATGGTTGAAGACCAGCAGGATGCCGACGGCCAGCACACCGAGGATCAGGCCGTTGAGGCCGGGATTGTGCAGGAAGGCGACTTGCGCCTGACGAAACAGGATCGCGACGATAAATCCGACGATCACCAGGAAAAGGATCATCGTCCAGAAGAAGGCCATCGGGCTGGAGAGCTTGTAGACATAATCGCCCGACACATTGTCGGTCGACCCCATATCCCGCAGGTTCACATTTTCCATTGCACGCTCAGCCTCCGGATGTTCCGTAGCCGGAGACTAGTGCAACATTGCGCCGAATTGAAGAGACGCAAAGCACAAAACAGGCCGTTGGCAACAGCCCGTTTCATGGCGCGGCGGCAGGCTTATTTCGACGGGATCGGCCGCTTGACAACCTCGGCGAGCGCCTTCTGGATATGCTCGTTGCCGCAGATGATCGAGCCGGTGACCAGCATGTCGGTGCCACCGTGGAAATCCGATGAGAAGCCGCCGGCTTCGCGCACCAGCAGAATGCCGGCGGCCATGTCCCACGCCGACAGATCGGTTTCCCAGAAGCCGTCGAAACGGCCGGCGGCGACATAGGCAAGATCGAGCGCGGCCGAGCCGAGACGGCGCATGCCGGCGACCTCGCCCATGACATGGCGCAGCTCCACCAGGAACTTGCCGTGATTGCCGCGGCCGAGATGCGGAACGCCGCAGCCGATGACGCTGTCCGACAGCACGCGGCGCGAGGCCACACGCAGGCGACGGTCGTTGAGGAAGGCGCCGCCGCCACGCTCGGCGGTGTAGAGCTCGTCCGTTGCCGGATTGAAGACGACGCCGGCGACGATCTCGCCATTGCGCTCCAGCGCGACCGAGACGGCAAACATCGGAATGCCGTGCAGGAAGTTGGTGGTGCCGTCGAGCGGATCGACGATCCAGCGATGCGCGCCGTCGGTACCCTTGATCTCTTCGCCTTCCTCACCGAGGAAGCCATAGGTCGGCCGCGCCTTCAGGAGCTCGTCGCGGATGATCTTCTGCGCCTTCAGGTCGGCCTGGCTGACGAAATCGCCCGGTCCCTTCACCGAAACCTGCAGGTTCTGCACTTCGCCGAAATCGCGGCTGAGCGACTTGCCTGCCTTGAGGGCAGCCTGAACCATGACATTGAGAAGAGCAGAACGGGCCATCGGATTTCCTTGGGTAATACAGAAGGCACTGACCGGACCCGGAGAAGGCCCCGGCGGAGCGGGATCGGCAGCGCAATAAAAGATTGGCGGCCTCAAGACCACAAAATCGCGGGAATTTCAAGTGCCGAGGGACAGGCGGACGTCAGGAGAATGAGAAGTTCGCCCTTCGCGCTCTATCGCGCCCGGCGGAATCTGTTGGCGGCGTCGATGGCAGCCTTCTGCTGATAATCCTCGATGCCCTGGTAGAAATCCTCGAGCTCCGGGTCCTTGAGACCGGCGCGGCGGGAGATGACATACCAGGTGGCGGCCGCGACCGGGTCCTGCTTCGTGCCGAGCGCATTGATATAGAGATGCGCGAGCTTGTTCTGGGCAACCACATTGCCGCGATAGGCGGCGACGCGCATCCAGTTGAAGCCGTTTTCCAGATCCTGCTTGCCGCCCGTGCCGTTGATCAGCCAGACGCCCATGTCGAGCTGGGCGGTATCGAAGCCGGCATTGGCGGCGCGCGACAGCCACATGCGGGCCTGCTGCTTCTTTTCCGGCGGCAGGTCGGGCATGTTGAGATAGAGCTGCGAGACGGCATATTGCGCGTCGGCGATGCCCTGTTCGGCGGATTGTTCATAATAGGGAAGCGCCATCTGCAGGCCCTTGAGGCCGGGATTTTCCGCGGTCAGGATCTGCCCCCAGTTGAATTCGGCGGAGGCCTGGCCGGCATCGGCCGCCTTCTTCATCCACTCATCCGCCTTCTTGCGGTCGCGTGGCACCTCGCGCCCCTCCATCAGGATCAGTGCGTATTTGAACATCGCGGTGGCGTCGCCGCCCTCGGCCGCCTTGCTGTACCAGAAAGCGGCGCTCTTATTGTCGCGCTTGACGCCAAGCCCCTCGGACATCAGCTCGGCAAGCAGGGTCTGGGCGGCGGGGTCGCCAAGCTGTGCCCGCGGCAGGGCCCTCTGGAACGCGGTGAGGTAATAGCCGCGCTGGAAGGCGCCATAGGCATCGTCGACCTTGCCCTTGAACGGCTTTTCCGGCGGCAGGTCCGGCAGCTTCGCACCCATGCGGTCGAAAACGCCGACCCCTTCCGACGGCATGACGTTATCGGCTTTCGGCTCGGCGCTGGGCTGGATCTTCTCGGTCTTGAAGGTGCTCGCATCGGCGCCCAGCGGCCGTGTCACGACGCTCTCGTCATTGGCGGCGGCACCATCGTCCGGCGGCACGGTGGTATCGTCGGAACTCCCGTCATCGACGGCAGGGCGGTCGCCCTTGTCGGATTGCGCGGCCACTCCGGGCAGCGCCGTACCGCTATCGCCCGATTGCGCCACCGCCAACAACGGCAAGGCCGTCAGCCCGAAAGCGAGCACAGCAAGGAAGGAATGGTGACGGAATCGAGGCGTAAACGACATGGATTGCTATCAATCTTCAAACCGTGGCGCTTTTTCGTCCAGAAGCGCATTCACTTCCGCAACGATCGACGGCGCCGCCGACGGATCGGCGAAAACGGCGCTGCGCAACGCCACGAATTCGGCACCAGACAGGGCCACCTCCAGCGCCGACTTCGGGTCGGTGCCGCCCATGACGATACAGGGAATCTCGATCATCGACGCCCACCATTCGCCGAGCGCCACGTTCTTCGGATGCGCTTCCGGCTTGATGTCGCCGTCGAGCTTGCCGAAGAAAATATAGTCCGGGCGCAATTCGCCGACCTCCAGCGCATGGTGCCTGTCGGTGGCATTGCCGCCACCGACGATGAGCTTCGGCACGAATTTCTCCACCGCCTCCGTCAGCTCGGCGAGATTGCCGGTAATGTGCAGGCCATCGGCCTTGGCGCGGCCGGCCACGCGGCTGTCGCCGGCAATCAGGGCTGCCGCGCCGGCCGCCTGCACCACCGGCACCAGCTTCTCCGCATGTTTCTGGAAGGTCGCGTCGTCGAGCCCATATTGCGGGATGATGACCGAAGCCACGTCTCCGCCCCTCAAGGCATCAGCCACCACTCTCGCCCGTTCCTCGGCATCGGCGATATCGGGAACGACAAGAACGAGGCGGCAGCGATCTTCGGGCGAGGTCATCGGGAGTTTCCATATTTACGGGTTCGTTCGTCAGGGATGGCGCACCCATTCGATGCTTGTGAGTAAATCCATAGGGACTGTCTGACAAGGGGCACGGCACGGAAACCATCTGACCGCCTCCATCCCCCGGGGATGACGCGAAACCGCCGAGAAGGCATCATTGCAACGCACAATTGACTTGCCGCTCCCCCAGGTTTGACGTAGCTTTTTGCCATGTCGACCATGGACCCCTTTGCAGCCATCGCGGATCCGAACCGGCGTCATCTGCTGGAGGAGCTGCGCCGCGCGCCGAAAACGGTCAACGAGCTGGCGCAGGGCCTGCCGATCAGCCGCCCCGCCGTGTCGCAACACCTGAAGGCGCTGCTCGACAGCAATCTCGTCTCGGTGACCTCCGAAGGCACGAAACGTATCTACGCGGTCAATAGCCGCGGTTTCGACAAGCTCAATTTGTGGCTGGATCAGTTCTGGGCCTGAAGACGACCATCGAAGCGCCCAAAGCATGCCATGATCGCAAAATCAACGAATCTGAAGCGCGAGACGCGAATCTGAAGGATCGCGACGCGCTTTGGCGCCGATTGCGCGGCATATCTCGAAAAAATTTGCGCCAACCTCCTACCCCTGACGTCGTGAAGTTGGCGCATTTTGATTTGACTGGAGTTGCCGCCGTTGCCTGCGGTGGGATTACCTGGGAGCCTTTCGACCCATCTGTCCTGGCTTGCCGCGATCGGTGGCTGTTGTCCTTGGAAAAGATCGATCAGTGAACTGATGTTTTCAGACGATGGATTTCGTCCTTGAGGCGCAGCTTCCTGCGCTTGAGGTCGGCAATATGGGTGTCATTGATAGAGGGAGATGTCAGTGCGGAATGGAGCTCCTCCTCCAGAGCGACATGCTTCTTTTCGAGCGATTCAAGATGAGCTTGAACAGACATATGACCCTTCCTTCCTCTTGGGAGCCACGGCCATCCATCACCGGGGCTCTAGGTGTCAACCCTACCAGTGTGCCACAAGATTAGGTCCTTGTCGAAGGCCAAAACGTGGCTTATGGGCGGCAAATTCATGATGAAGGATAACTTCCCGTTATCGTCATTTGGTGATAGGAGCTTGCGGAATTCATGAGGCGGAACGAACGCGATTCCGCGAGGCATTGGGGACATAAGCATGGCCGATCAGGAACAGGCGGAAATCAGACTGGCCGTGGCGCGGCTGCGCCAGGAGCATGAGGATTATGATGCCGCGATCAACGCCATGATCCAGACGGGCTGCGACGCCCTGCGCGTCCAGCGCATGAAGAAGAAGAAGCTCGTCATCAAGGACAAGCTGACCAAGCTGGAAGACCAGATCATTCCCGACATTATCGCCTGAGGAGCAAGACGCGACGATGATCACAGAAAGACCGCCCGTCGCCATCATCATGGGCAGCCAGTCCGACTGGGAAACCATGAAGAACGCCGCCGACACGCTGGAAGCGCTTGAGATCACCTATGATGCCCGCATCATTTCGGCGCATCGCACGCCGGACCGGCTGGTGAATTTCGCCAAGGGCGCCCGCGACGAGGGCTTCAAGGTCATCATCGCCGGCGCGGGCGGCGCCGCCCACCTTCCGGGCATGGCCGCCTCGATGACGCCGCTGCCGGTCTTCGGCGTGCCGGTGCAATCGCGCGCGCTGTCGGGCCAGGACAGTCTTCTTTCCATCGTGCAGATGCCGGCGGGCATTCCCGTCGGGACGCTGGCGATCGGCAAGGCCGGCGCGATCAATGCCGCGCTGCTGGCCGCCGCCGTGCTGGCACTCGGCGACGAGGAGATTGCCGACCGGCTTGACGAATGGCGCGAACGGCAGAGTGCGGCGGTCGCCGAATATCCGATGGACGACCTATGAGCGCAAAGACGATCGGCATCATCGGCGGCGGCCAGCTCGGCCGCATGCTGGCCATGGCCGCGGCCCGGCTGAATTTCCGCACCGTCATTCTCGAACCGCAGGCCGATTCTCCCGCGGCCCAGCTAGCCAACGAACAGATCGTCGCCGCCTATGACGACGCGGCCGCGCTGGCGGAACTCGCGAAGCGCTGCGACGTCGTCACCTATGAATTCGAAAACGTGCCGGTCGCGGCCGCCGAAGAATTGGCCAGGCATGTTCCCGTCTATCCGCCGCCGAAGGCGCTGGAGATGGCGCAGGACCGCCTGACCGAAAAGCGCTTCATCAACGGTTGCGGCATCCCGACCGCCCGCTTCCACGCCGTCGACAGCCAGGTCGATCTCGAAAAGGCGCTCGCCGATTTCGGCGGACAGGGCGTGCTCAAGACCCGGCGTCTCGGCTATGACGGCAAGGGGCAGCGCGTCTATCGCTCCGCCGCCGACAGCGCCGAAGGCGGCTTCGAGGCGCTCGGCGGCGTGCCGCTCATCCTCGAAAGCTTCGTGTCCTTCGAGCGGGAAATCTCGATCATCGCCGCGCGCGGCCTCGACGGCAGCATCGCCTGCTACGACCCGGCCGAGAATGTCCATCGCGACGGTATTCTTCATACATCCACCCTGCCGGCAAGCATCTCCGCCGCGACGGCTGCCGCGGCCCGCGAGGCGGCGGAGAAGATCCTGGCCGCGCTCGGCTATGTCGGCGTCATCGGCATCGAGTTCTTCGCGCTTGCCGACGGCAGCCTGATCGCCAACGAGATGGCGCCACGCGTGCATAATTCCGGCCATTGGACGGAAGCTGCCTGCGTCGTCTCGCAATTCGAGCAGCATATCCGCGCCGTCGCCGGCCTGCCGCTCGGCAATCCCGTTCGCCATTCCGATTGCGTGATGCAGAATCTGATCGGCGACGACATCCTCTCCGTCCCCGACTGGCTGCGCCGGGACGAGGCGCTGGTGCATCTCTACGGCAAGACCGAGTCGCGTCCCGGACGGAAAATGGGGCATGTCACGCAGCTTCGCCGCTAGAGCCGGATGATTTTGGGTCTGTTCGACCTAAAATCTGAATCCGCTCTAGAATCAAAGAAGAGAGCATGATGTCGTCCGAAAACCGCTCACACTTTTCGGCATCATGCTCTAACAGCCCCGGGAAAAAGGCCCTGACATGGTTGACAGGCCCGGTATGACAAGGTATTTGCTCCCCACCCTAAAGAGCGCGCCCTGAGCGCGCTTTTGATTGTTAAAAGATACGGGCGAATGTGACATTCCCCCTCAGAGATCGCGGATCAGAAAAATGAAGATCAAGAATTCGCTCAAGTCGCTCAAGGCGCGTCACCGTGACAACCGTCTGGTTCGCCGCAAGGGCCGCATTTATATCATCAACAAGCTGAACCCGCGCTACAAGGCTCGTCAGGGCTGATTGCGCGGAACCTGGCCTGCGGGCCAGGCGGACCGTTTGACGGCTGGGCTATGATGTTTCCGTCATAGCCGTTCAGGATGATCACATCAAAATTGTTTTGATCTTCGACATTGGCGGGCTACTATGCCCGCCATGCGCATTTTTGCTTTGTCATATCGGACCCTGCCGATTCTCCTCGCCCTGACCGTCGTCGCACCGCAGACCGCCATGGCGGACGATTCGGGTGTCGCGGAGAAACAAGACCGCAACGCGCCCGTCAGCGGCCTTTCACCGAAACAGCAGCTCGACAATCTCTTCACGGCGCTGAAGCGCCAGCGCGACCCGGATCAGGCCAACCTCATTGCCGACCAGATTCGCGTGGAATTGAACGATTCCGGCAGCGCCACGGTCAATCTCCTGATGCAATGGGCCGACAAGGCGATCGAGGAGAAGCGCAATGCCGCGGCCATGGATTTTCTCGATCAGGTCATTTCGCTGAAGCCGGACTATGTCGAAGGGTGGAATCGTCGCGCGACGCTCAATTACGCCATCGGCGATTATCGCAAGGCGATGGAAGACATCAATCAGGTGCTGCGGATAGAGCCGCGCCATTTCGGCGCGCTTGCCGGCATGGCCGCGATCCTGGGCGAGACCGGCAAGGACGAGCTGACGCTGAAAGCCTGGGAACGCTTCCTGGAGATCTATCCGGCAAATCGCGCCGCCCAGGAGCAGATGAATGCGCTCTCGGAAAAAATCGCCGGGAGCCGGACCTAGTATCTGTCGACAACATAGGCCCAGCCTGCGACGGACGAGAGGTCATGAACGTCGGATAGGCTGTCACCCCAGTATCTGCCCCGTATCGCGATGATCCATGTGCTGCTTTACGCCCTTGTTCTGCTTCTTGTCCTCGCCGTCGGTTTTTCGGCCTACAAGACGCGCGCCATAGAGCAGGCCTATCCCAATATCGGCGAATTGACGGATATCGACGGTTTCCGCATGAATGCGTTGCACCTGCAGCGCCCGGCCACTGCCGACCTGCCGCCACTGATCTTCATCCATGGCGCCAGCGGCAATCTGCGCGACCAGTTCGAAGCCTTTGCCGGTCCGCTTGCCGGTCGCGCCGAAATGCTCTTCGTCGACCGGCCCGGCCATGGCTATTCCGAACGCGGCGGCCCGGAAAATGCCCTACCCTCCGGCCAGGCGGACGCGATCGCCCGGCTGATGGAAAAGCGCGGCATCGAGAGCGCCATCATTGTCGGCCACTCGTTCGGCGGCGCCATTGCCGCCTCCTTCGGCTTGCGTCATCCGGATAAGACCGCCGGCCTGCTTTTCCTCGCGCCGGCCACGCATCCCTGGCCCGGCGGCATCGACTGGTACTATACGCTGGCCGCCATGCCCGTCGCCGGCTGGCTTTTCGCCCATCTGCTTGTCATGCCGATCGGCCTGCGCCGGGTGGATCGCGGCACGCTCAGCGTCTTCCGCCCGAACGCGCGACCCGCCGATTACATAGCGAAGACGGCGCCGGAACTGGTACTGCGGCCGAAGACATTCCGCCACAACGCGACCGACGCCGCCAATCTGCTCGCCTATGTTTCCGCCCAGGCGCCGCGCTATAGCGAGATCAAGGCGCCGACCATCATCATCACCGGCGACAGCGACGACATCGTCATGGAGGAGCTGCATTCGCGCGGCCTTGCCCGCGATATCGCCGGTGCCGAACTCGTGACCATCCGCAATCTCGGCCACAAGCCGGACTATGTGGCGACCGATGTCGCCATCGCCGCCATGGAGCGGCTTGCCGGTCAGCCGCGCGATCTCCAGGCCCTGGCGCAGCAGGTAGAGGCACGCATCGCGCGCCTGGAGGACCCGATATTGGACGAGGCCGGCACGTCGTCTCAGGCCGTCACGACCTCGTAAGCCGGCGCGGCGGTGAGAACCCGGCCCTGGGGCGTCGCCTCCACCACCTGACGGACCGATTGCAGGATGAGGCCGGCAAGCCGCTCCGTCGCCGGATTGGCCTCGGCTTCGGCGCGGTGCAGCACCAGATCGAGCTTCGGCAGCAAAGGCAGACCCGCCTCGCCGGCCGCGAGCGGACGCACCTTGGCCGGCAGACCGAGCGGCGTGCGGATCGTCAGGCCCAATCCCGCCGCCGTCGCTGCCCAGAGCCCACCGAGACTGGGACTGACGAAGGAGATCCGCCAGCCGACCCCGGCATGATCCAGCACCTTCGTCGCGATCGACCGCAGCAGGCAGGGAGCCTCCAGGGAGGCGAGCGGCAAGGGTTCGCCGTCGCCGGCACGCCAATGGATTTCACCATCGGCCGGACCGACCCAGCACATCGGCACCTCGGCGATCCGCTCGGTATGGGCGGTGCGGAAGCCATCGCTCCAGGCAAGCGCCAGATCGAGCCTGCCGGACGTCACCCGCTCGATCAGCTCGGCATTACGGACGACGCGCGCCTCGATGCGCACCTTCGGATGAGCGCGGGCAAAGCGACCAAGCACTTCCGGCAGCAGGGTCTCGCCGAAATCCTCCTGCAGGCCGAGACGCACCCAGCCTTCCAGATCCGCGCCATGAATCGCGGTCGCCGCCTCATCGTTGAGATCGAGCAGGCGGCGCGCATAGGCGAGCATGGTCTCGCCCGCCTCCGTCAGCGCCAGCCCGCGCCCGGCCTTGCGCAAGATCGACGTCCCCGCCTGCTCCTCCAGCTTCCGGAGCTGCGCGCTGACCGCCGATGTCGAACGCCCCAGCCGCTCGGCCGCCCTGGCGAAACTGCCCAGTTCCATGCCGATGACGAAGCTACGCAGGACATCGAGATCGAAGATCACTTTCCGCATGGAAATCGTCCATATTTTCGGGACTATTTGTCCAGTATTATCTGATTTTTCGAATGATTATCCCGTGGCATGGTGTGGCCGTCAAGTAGACCCATGACAGGAGCCTCCCATGCCCTTCACCCGCATCTCCCTTCTACGCGGCAAATCGCCCGACTATCTGCAGGCGCTCTCGGACAATCTTCACCGCGCCATGGTCGAGACCTTCGACGTGCCGCCGACCGACCGTTTCCAGGCGATCCAACAATTGGAGCCGAACGAGCTGGTCTTCGACCGCACCTATCTCGGCGGCCCGCGTTCCGACGACTACGTCTTCTTCCAGATCACTATCGGCAAGCCGCGCTCGACGGAGGTCAAGAAAACCTTCTACCGCCGCCTCGTTTCCCTTTTGGCCGATGCGCCGGGCCTGCGCCCCGAGGATGTGATGGTCAACATCGTCACGACGAGCCGCGAGGACTGGTCCTTTGCCGACGGCATCGCGCAGATGATCGAGCAGGCCTGACGACGATGAACCGGACAGGCATTCAAAAGTCCGCGCCCATTCACCGTGCCGGCACGGCCACGCAACGCTCCCCCGAAGGCATCGCCACCGCCCCCTTCTGGGTGGAGACGCTGGTTCAGGACGAAGCCGACGGCGGCCTGACCGCCATGCGCTGCACACTCGAACCCGCCACCATGACACGCTGGCACACGCATCCGCATGGCCAGATCCTCTATGTCCTCTCGGGCGTCGGCCTTGCCGAGCGCGACGGCGGAGCCGTGGAGGAGTTACGCGCCGGCGACTGCATCAGCTTCGCACCGGATGAGCGCCATCGGCATGGCGCGCATCCGGACAGCAATTTCGCCTACATCAGCATTCAGGCTATCCGGAACGGCGCTGCCGTTACCTGGCTGGAGGATTGAACCATGATCGCCATGCAATATAGCTTCACCCTGGCCGCCGATTACGACATGGCGATCATCGACCGCCGCATCCGCGAAAAGGGTCCCTTGCTCGACAATCTGCCCGGTCTCAAGTTCAAGGCCTATCTCACCGCCCGCAAGGGCGATGCGGCTACGGGGAGCAGGGACAATTTCTACGCGCCCTTCTATGTCTGGGACAAGGACGATGGCCTGAGTGATTTCCTCTGCGGCCCCGGCTTCGCCGGCGTGACGGAGAGCTTCGGCTGGCCGCAAGTGAAGACCTGGGTGGTCTGGCGCGCGGAGATCTCTCCGGAGATTCGCAAGGCTCGCTTCGCCACAAGAGAGCTCATCCAGACGGAACCCTATGCGCCGCTTGCCGAGATACGCCGGCAGGAGAGCGAGGAAGCCGCCGACGAGGTTGCACGCGGCGAAGCGCTCGCTTCCGTCGCCGCCTTCGAACCGACGAGCTGGACGCGAGTGCGTTTCCGACTGTTGGCCGATCTGCCGAAAGACGCGCTGCGGCCGGGCGTGCAGGCCTACGATGTCGGCCATCTTTCCGCGCCCGGCGCAAGCTGAAGTGTCACGGCGACAAAGTCGTTGTTTTAAAGAGGTTCGCGGCGTTCTATGGATGGGGTAGCCTTTCCAGCAGAAGAGTGATCCCCCATGGTCGATATTGCAATGATCGAAGCCGCCCGCGCTCGCATCGGCGGCCGCGCCCGCCGCACGCCCCTCCTCTCCTCGCCTTTCCTCGACGAGATCGCCGGGCGGCGGCTGTTCGTGAAAGCCGAATGCCTGCAGCATTCCGGCTCCTTCAAGTTTCGCGGCGGCTGGTCGGCGGTCTCGGCGCTCGAGCCTTCGGTGCGCGCCCGAGGCGTCATCGCCTTCTCCTCAGGCAACCACGCCCAGGGCGTGGCGCTGGCCGCCCGGCTGCACGGCATTCCCTGCGTCATCATCATGCCGACAGATGCGCCCAAACTGAAGATCGCCAATACCCGCGCCTTCGGTGCCGAGGTGGTGCTCTACGACCGCGTGAAAGAGGATCGCGACGAGATCGGCGCGCGGCTGTCGAAGGAGCGCGGCCTCACCCTGATCAAGCCGTTCGACGAGCCGCAGGTGATCGCCGGCCAGGGAACGGTCGGCCTGGAAATTGCCGAGCAGGCGGCGGAAGAGGGTATCGAGGCCGCGCATGTCTTCGTTCCCTGCGGCGGTGGCGGCCTGACCTCCGGCATCGCGCTGGCGCTCGAAAGCCGCGCTCCCGGCTTCAAGGTTCACCCCTGCGAACCCAGGGATTTCGAGGATACGACCCGCTCGCTCGCCTCCGGCCGTATCGAGCGCAATGCCGCGCTGCAGGGATCGATCTGCGACGCCATCATCACGCCGCAGCCCGGCGACATCACCTTCCCGATCCTGAAACGCCTCTGCGGCCCCGGCCTGGTCGTGACCGACGAGGAAGCGCTTCACGCCATGGCGCTCGCCTTCACGCGGCTCAAGATCGTCGTCGAGCCCGGCGGCGCCGTGGCGCTGGCGGCAGCCCTCTTCCACGGGAACGAGATCGAAGGCGACACGGTGATCGCCGTGACGTCAGGCGGCAATGTCGATACGGATGTCTTCGAGACGGCCCTAAACCGCCATTAAACTTCAGTTCGCGGCGCGGCGATAAAGCGCCAGCGATCCCGCCAGGGCCAGGAGCGCGCCGCCACAGCCGCGCTCCAGCCATTTCGCGCCTTCCGCCTTCAGGAACCGCACGGCCTGCGAGCCGAAGGCGGCATAGCCGAACATGATCGTGAAATCGAGCGCGGCGAAGACCAGCGCCAGGATGGCATATTGCTGAAGCAGCGGCGCGGCCGGATCGATGAACTGCGGCAGGAAGGCCGAGAAGAACAGATATCCCTTGGGATTGGTCACCGCCACCATGAAGCTTTTCAGTCCGATGGAAAGCACCGTCCCCTTCGCCTGCCCGCCACTGGCCCTCAGCATGCCATCGATCGTTCCTTTCGAACGCAACATCATGATGCCGAGGAAGGCGAGATAGGCCGCACCCACCCATTTCAGCATCGAGAACCAGAATTCCGATGCCGCCAGCAATGCGCCAAGCCCGACGGCGACGGCACCGATCAGCACGAAATCCGACAATACGGCACCGACCATACCCGCCAGCGCGCGCCGCACGCCGAAACGAGACCCGTTCGTCAGGGCCAGCAGCACGGTCGGTCCCGGCGTCGCGATGCCAATGAAGGAGACGGTGATAAAGGCAAGCAGAGTGGTGGCGTGCATGGTTTCCTCCCCACGGTTGCCGCAAGCTTGCATGCGCTGACATGCTTGGCAAGTGCATGCCCTTCCCGCGGATACGGTGATCTGCCCGCAAGAAAAAACCCGCCATCTTGCGACAGCGGGTCCAGGATATTCTCGAAAGCGACGACGGATATCAGACGCCGGACTGGCCGTCCGAACCGATATAGGCGATGCGCAGCATGTTGGTGGCACCGGGAGTGCCAAGCGGCACGCCGGCCGAGATGATGATGCGGTCGCCCGGCTTGCCGAAGCCTTCCTCGGCAACGATGCGGCAGGCATTGTTGACCATGTCGTCGAGGTCGGTCGCGTCATGGGTGACGACGCAATGCATGCCCCAGACCACCGACAGGCGGCGTGCCGTCTGGATGATCGGCGACAGGGCCAGGATCGGAACCTGCGGACGCTCGCGCGAGGCGCGCAGGCCGGTCGTGCCCGACGAGGTGTAGCAGACGATGGCGGCAAGCTTCAGCGTCTCGGCGATCTGGCGGGCGGCAAGCGAGATGGCATCGGCGCCGGTCGCTTCCGGCTGGGCGCGCTGGGCGTAGATGATGCCCGGATAATGCGGCTCGCGCTCGATGGTGCTGGCGATCGAGGCCATCGTCGATACGGCTTCGACCGGATAGTCGCCCGAGGCGGATTCGGCCGACAGCATGACGGCATCGGCGCCTTCGAAGACGGCAGTGGCGACGTCGGAGACTTCGGCGCGGGTCGGAACCGGGGACGAGATCATCGATTCCAGCATCTGCGTTGCAACCACCACCGGCTTGCCGGAACGGCGGCAGGCGCGGATCAGCTGCTTCTGGATGCCGGGGACGGATTCGAGCGGCATTTCGACGCCGAGATCGCCGCGGGCGACCATCAGCGCGTCGGAAAGCTCGATGATCTCCTCGATGCGCTCGACAGCCTGCGGCTTCTCGATCTTCGACATCAGGCCAACACGGCCGCGCGAGATCTTGCGGACTTCGGACAGGTCTTCCGGGCGCTGGATGAAGGAGAGCGCCACCCAGTCGACTTCGCCGGTCGCGAGCACGGCATCGAGGTCGGTGCGGTCCTTGTCGGTCAGCGCGCCGACGCCGAGCAGCGTGTCAGGCAGGCTGACGCCCTTGCGGTCGGAGATCTTGGTACCGGAAATGACCGTCGTGACGATGCTCTTGCCGTCGCATTTTTCGGCGCGCAGCGCGAGCTTGCCGTCGTCGATCAGCAGGCGGTGGCCGGGCTGAACCGATTCCAGGATTTCCGGATGCGGCAGGAACACGCGGGTGTTGTCGCCGGGCGTGTCCTTGTTGTCGAGCGTGAAGGTCTGGCCGGGCTTGAGATCGACCTTGCCTTCGGCAAACTTGCCGACGCGCAGCTTGGGACCCTGCAGGTCGGCAAGGATACCGATCGGACGGCCACAGCGGGTCTCGACGGCACGGATGCGCTGGATCAGCGTCCGCATCACATCATGGCTGGCATGGCTCATGTTGATGCGGAACAGGTCGGCGCCGGCTTCGTGAAGCTTCTGGATCATCTCCTCGGAGGAAGAGGCCGGACCCAGCGTCGCTAGGATTTTGACTTTTCTATTGCGTTTCATCAATTCTGGCTTTCTTGGCTGCCCGGAGTATCGGAGAGCTGAACCATCCAGCTCGCCTGACGCCCCGTGTCGTATTCCTTGAATCCCATCTTCTGGTAGCCGCGTGCGTAGCAATCTTTCACGCCAGGGATCTTGAATTCATTTTCCGCCACGCACATTTCGACGTCACCCGTCCAGCGGCCGCCACGGGCCGCATCTTCTGCGTAGAGGTAATAATAGCGGGATTGGAGCGGTCCCTCGATCAGGGTCGCGCAGGTGGTGGCCGGAACCTGCCACCATCCCTCCGTTACCCAGCCGTCCTTCGCACGATAACCGATCGCCACACCGACGAGATTCTGCGTGCCGTTGCAGACGCGAAAATCGGCATGGGCTGCATTCGGCGTAAAGAAAAACGGCGCGGCGGCGGCAAGGATGAAAAAAGCGAATCGGGCAAGCGGCCCGGACCGCGTAACGAAACTTGGCGCGACTTGGCTGGACACGGCTTCCAATGGGCTCCCGGTTATTCGTTGTTGCGTCTTCTTGCGCTGCCATCCTTCGAATGTCAACGCAACTCTAATCGATTATATTTTCTTCACGGGATGGTGACGGCCTCCTCCGGCCGCCCTTGCCCGATCACCAGGCGAGCCTTGCACCTTCCGCCCTCGCATGCAATCAAACAAAGAGCTGAAATGCAATAATCGACATTCCTCATGAACGACTTCCAATCATTTGAAATCCTATCCGGCAATCGTGACAAAGGCATGGTCATTCTCGGCGACCATGCCATGCGCCGTCTTCCCGAGACTTATGGGCGGCTCGGCTTGCCGGAAACTGCCTTCTCGCGCCACATCGCCTACGACATCGGCATAGAAGGACTTTGCCGCGCGCTGTCGGCCAGGCTCGACGTGCCGGCCGTGCTTGGCGGCTTTTCCCGCCTGCTGATCGATCCCAATCGCGGCGAGGACGACCCGACGCTGATCATGAAGATTTCCGACGGCGCGATCATTCCCGGCAATCACCCGATCAGCGAGGAAGAGTGGAATTATCGCATCGAAACCTTCCACCGGCCCTATCACCGCGCCGTCAGCGAAACGATCGCGTCGGTCGCCGCCGCCACGGGCAAGGCGCCGCTGGTGCTGTCGCTGCACTCCTTCACGCCGTTCTGGAAGGGTGTTCCCCGCCCCTGGCACGCCAGCGTGCTCTGGGATAGCGACGATCGCGCCGTCCTGCCGCTGCTTGCAAAGCTCGGCGCGAATACCGATCTCGTCATAGGCGACAACGAACCCTATGACGGCGCGCTGAAGAACGACACGATGTATCGCCACTGCATGATAAAGGGCATCGCGCATGCGCTGCTGGAGGTGCGCCAGGACCTGATCGGCGACGAGGCGGGGATCGCCGAATGGGCCGATCGGCTGGCGCCGATCTTCGCCGAGATGAACGACGATCCGGCGCTGCACGAATACAAGATCCATTCGTCCCGCACCGGCCCGTACGAAGACAATTGAGGAAGCCATGATGAGCACGCTCAGCAAGCAACAGCAGACCGAACTGGAAGCCGCCGCCTTCCGCCGCCTCGTCGCGCATCTGCGCGAACGCAGCGACGTCCAGAACATCGACCTGATGAATCTTGCCGGTTTCTGTCGCAACTGCCTGTCCAACTGGTATCGCGAGGCGGCCGAGGACGCGGGCCTGCCCGTCACCAAGGACGAATCGCGCGAGATGGTCTACGGCATGCCTTACGAGGACTGGAAGAATCTGCATCAGTCCGAGGCGTCGGCTGTGCAAAAAGCCGCTTTTGAGCGGAACAAACCGAAAGAATAAGTCCACACCCATCGAGACGGCTTGACCTCGCGCGCCATTCGCGGCAGGTCAACGGCCCAACCGAGTCCGAAATCCCATCGGGGGAGCAAGGACATCAGGGGCTCTTGGCGCCGCCCGCGACCAGCCTCGCGCTTTCGTTGAGCGTGTCGCAGCGGCAGGCGCAGATCCGGAATTTTGTAATTCCCGCCTGGAAACAGGGAATTACGCGAACCACAAAGCAGCGCAGGCTGTTGCCTTGAAAGGAAAAGAAAATGGACGACACGTCGAGTGTTGAGAATGTCGCCGCCGCCGAACTGCGGGCGTTCATCGAGCGTATCGAACGCCTCGAGGAAGAAAAGGCCGCCATCCAGTCCGACATCAAGGACGTGATGGGCGAGGCAAAGGGCCGCGGCTACGACACCAAGGCGATCCGCACCATCATCCGCCTGCGCAAGAAGGACGCCAACGAGCGCCTCGAAGAAGAATCCATCCTGCAGACCTACATGGCTGCCCTGGGCATGGAATAGGTGGCGGGCGCCCACGGGCGCCCTGCCATATCGCTATCGGCAGCCGGTCATATCCGGCTGCCGGCACCACCCACGCTTGACGGGAAATTTTGCGCGAGATACAATCCGAAAGTTGCACAGGATAAGATCCGCGTACCAAATTGCCGCATTGAGCATATCTGCCGAATACCGTAGGGGCTGAGCCTGTAACAGGTGACGGGGACGAGCGTGGGGAAGACACTCTCCAGGACAATGCAATGGCTGGTGCGCATTCTATGCGCCGTCGCCCTGCTGTCCGTCGGCTTCGCCCACCAGCCGGCCATCGCGAACACCGGCGAACCCACCGAGCTCGAGCTTGCCCAATACCGGTTGCCGGACGGCAGCCTGCCGGTTCTCTGCATCACCGAACGGACGCCCGACGGCAAGGAACACGGCAAGGCCTATATGCCCGGCTGCGAGGCCTGCCGGATTGCAGCGGCAGCCCTGCTTCCGCTGCCGCCGACGGATATTTTCGCGCATCTCGGCTTCGTAACATCCGATGTTCCCGCCCCGACAAGCGAAGCCTTCCACCGCCAGCTCTATCCGCCGAATACCGGCCCGCGCGCGCCACCCATCCTCCAGATCCGCATTGCCTGAGCCTGCGTTGCGGCATGCGCCGTGACGCTTGTCGTCAACGGCGGCCGAACCAAGCACGCAATCCGTGCCGGCTGTGGGCGGACTGCCTTCCTGCCGATCATCGCCACGCGAAACGGGCTGCCACGGCCGCCCCCGCGCCGGAAAATCCGTACAAGGCGATGACCGAAACAGTCCTTCCGCAAGCAGGTTTCGTGCCGCCAGCCGGACTTCCGGAGGATCGTCATGTCAACCGTCACCGCGGCCGAAACCGCCGCCGCATCCACCGACACTATTTCGCTCTATCGCGCGATCTGGCGCTGGCATTTTTTCGCCGGCCTGCTCGTCATCCCTTTCATGCTCAATCTGGCGATCACCGGGTCGCTCTATCTCTTCAAGAACGAGATCGACACCACATTCTATGCCCATCGCCATGTCGTCGCCGATAGGGGAGCGATGCTGACGCCGCAGCGGATCGTCGATGCGGCCGTCGCGGCGATGCCTGGCGCCCGAGCCACCTCCTATCGCGAAGCGCCGGCCGGAAATCGCTCGGCGGCCGTCACCGTCTCGAAAGGCGGCCAGTCGACGGTCGTCTATGTCGATCCGCATGATGGCGCGGTGCTGGATTCGGTCGGCGCGAAGGAGGATTTCGGCTGGATCGTCCGGCGCATCCACAGCCTCGACTATTTCGGCACATGGGCCAATCGCATCATCGAGATCGTCGGTGGCTTCGCACTCGTCCTCGTCGTCACCGGCATCTATCTCTGGTGGCCACGCAAGCAGACCGGCGGGGTCGTCAGCATCCGCGGCAATCCCTCGCGCCGCGTTTTCTGGCGAGACCTGCATGCCGTCACCGGCGCGGCGGCCGGCCTGCTCATCTTCTTCCTGTCGCTCAGCGGCATGCCGTGGTCCGGCTATTGGGGCGCCAATGTCAAAGGCTGGCTGGCCACCCATGATCTTGGCTTTCCCACCGCGCTGTGGGACGAAGTGCCGAAATCGGCGAAGGTGACCGACGATATCCTCCCCGCACCCGGCTGGATCGTCGAGAAGGCGCCGGTGCCGCTGTCCACGCCCGTCGGCGCACAACCGATCGGCATCGACAAGGCGGTGGAGATCGCCAAGGGGCTCGGCATGGCGCCGGGCTTCGCGCTCGCCATCCCCGCCGACAAAACCGGCGTCTACACCGCCGCCCTCTATCCCGCCGACCTTGCCGACGAGCGCACCATCCACATCGACCAATATTCCGGCAAGCCGCTCGTCGATCTCTCCTTCAGCCAGTATCCCGCCCTCGGCAGGGCGATCGAATGGGGGATCAACGTCCATCTGGGCCAGGAATGGGGCCTGTTCAACCGGCTTCTGATGCTGGCAACCTGCCTGGCGATCATGCTGAGCTGCGTGACGGCCGTCGTCATGTGGTGGAAGCGGCGTCCGGCCGGACGCCTCGGCGTGCCGCCCATGCCGCCGCGGCGCTCCGTCTATATCGGCCTATGGCTGATCGTCATCGCCTTCGGTGCCGCTTTCCCGCTCACCGGGCTTGTCATCGTCGCCATGCTCACCCTCGACCAGCTCCTGGTGCGCTTCGTGCCGCCGCTGCGGCGCTTCCTCTCCTGATGCCTCAATCCTCTCTCGGACAACGAGCAAATCACCCCAATTGAAAGGACAATCATCATGCTTCGGACGACGAAAATCCTGATCGCAGCCTTCGCGGCCACCATCATTCTTACGGGTCAGGCCCTCGCCCATGCCCATCTCAAATCCAGCACTCCCGCTGCCGACAGCACGGTCAAGCAATCCCCTGGGGAAATCGACCTGACCTTCAGCGAGGGCCTGAATCTCAAATTCAGCGGTGTTACCGTCACAGGCCCGGGCAAGGCGGCCGTGAAGACCGGCAATCCCATGCTGATGAATGGCGATAGCACGCTGATGATCCCGGTCACGGACAAGCTGGCTTCGGGCAAATACACCGTGGAATGGCGCGTCCTCTCGACCGACGGTCACAAGACCAACGGCAGCTATAGCTTCACCATAGCACCGTGAAAGGCCTCACGACCTCCGACCGGCGAAAAGGCGAAGTCCTGTCGCCGGTCGCTCCCCCGCGCGATTGCCCATGGATTGCGCGGCCGGGCTATCCGGCCATGCATTTCCGGATGAAATGCAGCCAGCTGTCGTTGCGGCGAACGGTTGCCCGCGGCAGGCCGAAAGGGTCGTCATCCTGCCGCGCCCGTCCACGTCGCGTCGTCGTTGCCGCGCTGTAGCCGGCCTCGTAGGCCAGCACGCGGTCGAGCGGCATCTCATCACCATAGGGAAAGCAGAAGGAGGAGACGATCTCGTCGAGCATATCCTCCAGCAGCTCCCGGGACTGGGCGATCTGGCGGCGCGCCTCCTCCATCGGCACCTGCGGCAAATGCACGTGGTCGAGCGTATGCGAGCCGACTTCATGTCCAAGACGGACCCATTCGCGAAGCTGCTCCAGCGACATGCAGGGCGCCTGCGCTATGCCCAGGGGGACATCCCAGACATTGCTGCCGCCGACCTGATTGGCGACGACGAAATTCGTGGCGGTAAAGCCGAACTCCTGCAGGATGGGCAAGGCGTTTTCGTAGACATTGGCATAGCTGTCGTCGAAGGTGATGGCGGCGACCTTGCCGGTCTTGATGCCCTGGATGTAAGGCAGCGCCTCCCGCAGCGACAGCCCCTGGATACCCAGCCTTTTCAGCCATGCCATCTGGCGATGGAAGGCTTGCGGGTGCACTGCCATGCTTCGGAACGGCGCCCGGCGCGAAGGCGGGGCGGCGATCTGATGATAGAGAAGAATGGGAACGGCCAAGTTGGATGATCTCAGCTCGAGCGCCGGGAGCGCATTGCGATCCGGGCGCGGTATAGCGGCCGCAATATTTCCCTGGAAAGCTTCTCGACCGCCGTCTTGCGTCCCTTGATGGTGCTGCCGCCGAGCTGCGCGGAGACTTCATGCACACCGCCAGGCATGACCGCAAGCGGCGACAGGCGGGTGACCCAGCGCATCTGGACGATGGTGTCGACGGGCCGGTCGAACAAGGCGGTCGCCTCCAGCAGGCGGATGGCAGCATCGCGGCTGACAAGCTGCGCCACCATGCCCAGACCGACGCGACCCGGCCGGATGACCCTTGCCTGGCCATGCGTCAGGACGCATTCGCCATGCTCCTTGCCCATCCGGAAGGGAAAGCGGATGAAGGCGCCCGGCGTCAGGCATGCTCGCGCGGCGGCAAAGGCTGCATGAAAGGATGCATCGATCTCCACATCATCCTCGAAGACAAGGCCGGCATCGACACCCTGCTCGACGATTTCAGCCCATGCCTTGCGGTGCGAGAGGAAGCAGGCGATCTCACCGATGCTCATCTCGAAGGGATACGGCGGACTATGGAGATGGCGCCGGTAGACCTGATCTATCTCCGCCCCGGATAAGGTGCCGGCATCAACGGCACTGATGACCTCGCTTGCCACCGGCAGCATGGCGGTCAGCCTTTCCACCTGGGGCAGACGGTCGCGGGCGCGATCCAGATGGATGATGAAGCCGCGGATATTCGCTTCATCCGGCTGATGGCGGGTCGTGCCCAAGGGGGCATGATCCAGCTCCAGCCCGGTATGAATTCTTTCAAGTGGCATCGCTGGCGACGGGCCGAACTGATAGGTCTGCATCGGAGGAATCTCGGTGTCAAAATACGAGAATCTCCGTAGCAATCCTGCATGAAGGCGGGCTTAGGCAGACATGAAGCGAAACTGAAAACCGGCATCTTCCATGATGCCGTGCAGGGACGCCTGGAGCATGTCGCGCAAAAGTGTGCAGCGGTTTTGCAGTGACGACATGCGTAAAATCAAAGGCCTGAAGCGCAGAGAGCGAATCTGAAAGATCGCGATGCGCTTTAGCCGATCATGCTGATGAGGCCATTCGCGATCTTGCCTTCGACCCAGCGGCGCTCGTCCTGCCAGGCATGGCGTTTCCACCCCTCCCAACTGAAACCGCAGAGCTTCACGTCCCATTCGCCTGCGGGAAGACGCGTCAGAGCATGGCAAATGCCGAGAAAGCCGGTGCTTGGAAAGACGTCACGCATCCTCGATTCCGTCACGCCAAGGGCCGCGCAGCCGGACAGGTAGAATTGCGGCGGCATGACGCGAACTTCCTTGCCGGCACTGCCGATCAGCTCGATCGCCTGCATCGTCCAGTCGGCCCGCCTGCCCCTGAGGCGCGAAAGCATATTCGGCTTGGGATGGTATTTGCGGATGATGCCGGGATGATAGACGAGCATCACCTCCCTGGCGGCCTTGAAGGCGACATTGTCCCAGAAGGCCGGATCGGCCAGCCGCCGCTGCATCGATTTGCTCGACGCCGCCAGCATCAGAATATCCGTGCGCGTGCCGCTCATGCCGGACGACAGGTTCGGCGCGTTGAAGCGCATCGCGAAATCGGCATTGTCCACGATCCCCGAGAGATCGCGGTGCAGTTTGCCATTGCCGATGATAACAGCCGTCTTGCGTGTCAATCGAGGATATCCAGCCCTGTCGGCAGATGCACTAGCAGCGCTGCATGAGCCGGGAATGAAGCTGGAGCCTACAAGGGCAACGAAAGCGCGCCCGCCGCAATTCTCTCCACCGTCTGGATGAAGAGAGCGCATTCCGCCTGCATCACACGTTGCTCGAGGGCAGCGGCATCGTCCGAAGGGTCGATCCGGACTTCCTCTGCTGCAATGATCCGGCCCTGATCGTATTCCGCATCCACCAGATGGATGGTCGCGCCGGTCACGGCCTCACCCGCCTCCAGCACGGCCTGATGCACTCTCCGGCCATACATGCCCGGCCCGCCATATCCGGGCAAAAGCCCCGGATGCACATTGAGGATCCTTCCTTGGAAAGCCGACAGCGTCTTCGGACCCAATTTACGCAGATATCCCGAGAGAATGACGAGATCCGCACCGGCAGCGATGAGAGCGTCCCGAAGCATCTCGTCGGCCGCATCTTCGACGCCCTTCGTCGGAATATGCAGGGTGGCAATGCCGCGTGCCCGGGCATGATCGAGCGCGGACGCATTCGAACGATTGCTCACCACAAGAGAGACGACCGCCGCATCCAGCCGCCCCTCGTCAATCGCCGCGGCGATGGCGCGGAAGGATGAACCATTGTTGGAGGCGAGAGCTGCGATGCGAAGCATTGTCGTCGGTGCCCGGTCGGTATTTCCACATGATCGGTGGCGCGGAAAAGAAAATCGCCCGCGGCGCAGTGCTGCAGGCGATCTCCTATCCGATTTCACGATTCCGGCGCCCTAAGGCCTGCCGCTATTCGACCGAGTTGAACTTCTTGACCTGCATGAAGTTGACAGCCGTGCCGCTGAAGCGCTCGGGGTCGATCGAGGCGGTCTGGACCTTGAAACCATCCGTGTAGACGGCCGTCGGCTGGGCGCGCAGCGTCGGGCTGACGAAGCGCGGCGCCTTGACCGGGCGATTGACGATTTCAACACGGGCATTGGCGATCGCCCATTGCGAGATCATCTTGTCCGTCAGCTTCGGCGGAGTGGTCACCGTCGCGCGGCCGGCATCCGCGACCGCGGCATCCTGCCGGCTCGGGCGGCCGCCCTTGGTCGCGACATTGGCAACAGCGCCATGATCCTGCGGCGCCGTCACTTCAAAACTATCGTTGAAACGATTGCTGCTGACTTTGACGTCGCGGGGCGTCGGCGCGAGGGCTGCCATCTGCGTCGGCATCTTCTGCTCCGGCCGCTTCTGCGGCAGGGCGGCGGCAATGGCGCGAATGGCGTCGTTTCCGGCCGCGGCATTATCCGTCGGCGGCACCTCATCCTTGGAGGCGACATCATTGGCGGCCGCGGTAACGGGGACGCCGGTATTGGCGGCCATCTGATCGGAGCGGCGCTGCTCGAGCGCGGCGACGATCGCGGGCGACAGAGTATTCGCGTCGGCGACATCGTCGATCGCATCCGGATCGGCGTCGGCCGACGCAAGCAGGCTCTCGGCGACTTCCGGACGCTCCGCCGGGACGGGCACGCCGACGGCAACCTGATCGTTCACACCGGGTTCTGCGGATGCCACTTCGGCATCGCCGGGCGAACGGCGGTTGAGCAGGGACGGCACCGGAACACGATAGTCGCGCAGGTCGGCATATTGCTGCTGCTGGTCATCCGTGGCCGGCATCGCGGCGGCAAGCGCGTCCTGCGCGGCATTACGCGGCGGCGACATCAGGGCCGACGCGACTTCGCTGCCGGCTGGCTGGTTGCCGAAGGCCGGCCGCACCTGCGGAACCGGCGCGTTTATGCTTGCAACCTGCACCGATGCAGCCGGTGCTGCGGGCGCCGCGCTATCGTCACCGTCATCCGACGCGGCGGGTGCCGGCTGGGTGTTCTTGGCGACCAGGGTGGTCGGCGCTGCCGCTGCCGGCGCGCCGCTATCCGCATTGTCCTCTTCCTCATCCGCGCCACCGCCGAACAGTCGCGCGAAGAAGCCGCGGCGAGGAGACGACGAGCTGGCGATCTGGATATCGTCGGACGACATGCGGCGCTTGTAGTCCGCAACCGCCTGCTGATACCCCGGCAACGGCCTGCCGTCGGCCGGAATATGCATGGTCTTGCCGTCGGGGAACAGGCGCACCAGTTCCTGGCGGTCCATGCGCGGCCATGCGCGCACGCCGCCGACGTCCATATGCACGAAGGGCGAACCCGAGGTCGGGTAGTAGCCGACGCCGCCGACCTGAAGCTTCATGCCGATTTCGCGCAGCTTCGAAAGCTTGACGTCGGGAATGTAGAAATCCATCGCGTTGCCGAGCATATGCTGGCTCTTCTTGGCAACGCCCGTGTGGGCCGACCGCGTGCGCAGCATCTCGTTCGTGCCGGGAGACCGGAAACCGCAGACGACATAGATGAAGTCGCTCGAGCCGCTGTTGCGATAGACCTGCCAGATGAGGTCGAACAGATGCGGGTTCATCTTGGTCGGCTGGTTCTTGCGCCAGTCGCGCAGGATGCGGTTCAGCTTCTCCAGACCGGCCGGATCGAACTTCCCATCGCGCTTGTAGGTGATGACGGCCTTTTCGCCGGTATGGACGAAATAGATCTTGAGGCTGCGGGTTTCGCCGCTCGCCTTCGACGGCGAGCCAACGAATACGGGAGTGGAAACGGCCATGGCCAGCAGGCTCACGGCAACGACCTTGGCCACCTTGCGAAATATCTCAGAGCACGCAGAATGCCAGCTCAAGCTATTGGGCTTGGTATTTCCACTCAAATTCGGCAATTCGATCCCCGTCCGACAGACAATGTCGCATCGTGTTCCAAATGGCTGTCAATTGCGGTGACACGATGGCAAAAATGCCACACATGGCCGCCCCCTTCATACATGGTGAACGATGCACTAACAAGTGCTTTACGACAGGTAACAAAATATGCTTGCCTAAAGGTTAAGCTGCGCTCAGGCAGCGCTTTTCTGCGGGTCATCCGGGTCTATCCCATAGTCTTTCAACTTGCGATAGAGCGTCGAACGGCCGATTCCGAGCTTCCTGGCAACCTGACTCATTTGTCCCCGATAGAATTTGAGGGCGAACCGAATGAGCTCTTCCTCGACATCCGCAAGCTTTCTGACGTCACCGGCCGGGTCCGTGCTGACGATGACATTGTCGGACATCTGGGCCGCCGCAATGTCAGCGACCGAGGCCGGCAGGGTTGCCACATCCTCCGCGGCCACGACATACGCGCCGCGCTCGAACCTGTCCGCAACCATGGCGTCAATGCCCTGGGGCCGGGAATTATCCACAACTAAGGTCGGTTGCTCGCCGGTGAAATAGCCCGGCAGCTGCGCCGCGATCTGCGGGAAATCGCTCTCCACCAGTTCCGACCCTTCCGTCAGCACCACGGCACGGAAGATGGCGTTCTCGAGCTGACGGATATTGCCCGGCCAGTCATAGGCCGTCAGCAGCGCCAGCGCGCCGTTGCTGATCGACAGCGAATGACCGAGCTTCTGTTCGAGCGCAAAGCGATCGGCAAAGGCCCGCGCCAGATGCGGGATATCCTCCTTGCGCCGACGCAGCGCCGGCATGGTGATCGGGAAGACGTTCAGGCGATAGTAGAGGTCTTCGCGGAAGCGTCCGGCCTTCACCTCTTCGATCAGGTCCTTGTTGGTGGCCGAGATCAGCCGCACATTGACCTTCTGCGCCACGCGGGCGCCGACCGTCTCGATCTCGCCCTGCTGCACGGCGCGCAGCAGCTTGACCTGCACCTCCAGCGGCAGATCGCCGACCTCGTCGAGGAACAGCGTGCCGCCGTCTGCCTCCATGAACTTGCCGACATGCCGCTCGGCCGCGCCCGTGAAGGCGCCCTTCTCATGGCCGAACAGGATGCTTTCGACCAGATTATGCGGAATGGCGCCGCAATTGACGGTGACGAAGGGTTTGCCGGCACGATCGCTCGCCGCCTGAATGGCGCGGGCCACCAGTTCCTTGCCGACGCCGGATTCGCCTTCCAGCACCACGGGAATGTTCGACTGCGCGGCGCGGTGAGCGAGATCGATCACCCGCATCATCGCCGGGCTCGCCGAGACGATGTCGTCAAAGGTGATCGCACCCGAGCGCGACTTGCGTCCGGCACGGGCCTTCGCCTCGCGCTGGTCGAGCTTCAACGCATTCGCGATCGAAGCGGAAATCCGCTCCGGCGACACCGGCTTGACGACGAAATCGAAGGCACCGGCGCGCATCGCCTGCACCACGGTCTCGATACCGCCCTGCCCTGTCTGGACGATGACGGGAATATCGGTACCCATGTCGCTGAGCGCGCTCAGAAACTCCAGGCCGTTCATTTCCGGCATCATCAGATCGAGCACGATCACGTTGATCTGCTCGCCATTGCGCTTCAGGAACTCGATCCCGAACCGGCCGTTCTCCGTCAGATGAGCGACGTGTCCGTGCCGTTCGATGGCATTCTTCAGCAGACGCCGCTGGATCGGATCATCCTCAACAACGAGAACCTGCGCGCTCCCCTTGGCGCTATTCAATACGGTCATTGGTGCCTCACTTCATGCGAAACCTGAGGCGAACCTTGGCAGAAAGGCTTGAACACGAAGTTTTGCCAAACCATCGTATTTTAATCATTATGTCGAATGTAACATCGCTTATGACGTCATCGTCCGACCCCGAAAAATCCGCCCTTGCCGAGGCCTTTTCAGCCGAATAGACACGGATGGACCGGATCGTCCCGAACAAGAAAAGCAGAGGAAATATTGCCCATGAGCCCGACCTCGCTCCATCAGTCCCTTCATTTTTCCGCCGGCCCCGCCACCGCCGCGGCCAATGCCGCGCTGGGGGAGCTGCCGGCCTGGAAGCTCAGCGACCTCTATCCATCTGCCACCTCCACCGCTTTCACCGGCGACATGGAAAAGGCCGGCAAGCTCGCCATCGCCTTTGAGGAAAAATGGAAGGGCAAGCTCGCCGACGCCGCCACCAAGACCGGCGATGCCGGCATCGGTGCGGCATTGAAGGACTATGAGGCGCTCGACGACATCATGGGCCGCCTCGGCTCCTTTGCCGGACTCACCTATTTCTCCAACACCAGCGATCCGGCCAACGGCAAACTCTATGGCGACGTGCAGGCGCGGCTGACGGACTATGCCGCTCACCTCCTCTTCTTCCCGCTGGAACTGAACCGCATCGACGATGCCGTGATGGACGCCTGCATGGCGAAGGACCCGGCCGCCGGCCACTACCGGCCCTGGCTCGTCGACCTGCGCAAGGACAAGCCCTACCAGCTCGACGACAGGCTGGAGCAGCTCTTCCTGGAAAAATCCATGACGAGTGCCGCCGCCTTCAACCGCCTGTTCGACGAGACCATGGCGGAGCTGCGCTTTGACATCGACGGCGAAAAGGTGCCGCTCGAAGTCGCGCTGAACATGCTGCAGGAGCAAGACCCGGAGCTGCGCCGCAAGGCGGCGATGGCGCTCGCGGCGACCTTCAAGGCCAATCTGCGCATCTTCACGCTGATCACCAACACGCTCGCCAAGGACAAGGACATCGCCGACCGCTGGCGCGGCTTCGAGGATATCGCCGACAGCCGGCATCTCGCCAACCGCGTCGAGCGCGAGGTGGTCGATGCGCTGGCCGCCGCCGTTCGCGAGGCCTATCCGCGCCTGTCGCACCGCTATTACAAGATGAAGGCCAAATGGCTCGGCATGGAACAGATGAATTTCTGGGACCGCAACGCGCCGCTGCCGGAAACACCGACCGCCCTCATCCCCTGGACCGAAGCCAGGGAAACCGTGCTGTCCGCCTATGGCAATTTCGCCCCGGAAATGGCCGATATCGCCAAGCGCTTCTTCGACGAGGAATGGATCGACGCACCGGTGCGCCCCGGCAAGGCGCCGGGCGCCTTCGCCCATCCGACCGTGCCTTCGGCCCACCCCTACGTGCTCGTCAATTATATGGGCAAGCCGCGCGACGTGATGACGCTCGCCCATGAACTCGGCCACGGCGTGCATCAGGTTCTGGCCGGCGGCCAGGGCGCGCTGATGTGCCAGACGCCGCTGACGCTCGCTGAAACCGCCTCGGTCTTCGGCGAGATGCTGACCTTCCGCGCGCTGCTCGACAAGACCACCGACAAGCGCGAGCGCAAGGCGATGCTGGCCCAGAAGGTCGAGGACATGATCAACACGGTCGTGCGCCAGATCGCCTTCTACGAATTCGAGCGCAAGGTGCATAGCGCCCGCAAGAACGGCGAACTGACATCGGACGATATCGGCGAGCTGTGGCTCTCCGTACAGTCGGAAAGCCTGGGGCCGGCCATCAGGATTTCCGAGGGCTACGAGACCTATTGGGCCTATATCCCCCACTTCATCCATTCGCCCTTCTACGTCTACGCCTATGCCTTCGGCGATTGCCTGGTGAACTCGCTCTACGCCGTCTACCAGAATGCCGAACAGGGTTTTCAGGCAAAGTATTTCGAACTGCTGAAGGCCGGCGGCACCAAGCATCATTCGGAACTCCTCAAGCCTTTCGGCCTCGACGCCACCGATCCGTCGTTCTGGAGCAAGGGATTGTCGATGATCGAAGGGCTGATCGACGAGCTGGAGGCGCTTGATAAAGGTTAAGACTGTTCGCCTGCTCGGAGGAGAGGCAGGTCAGGCATGTCCGCCATTGCCGCGCCTTTGTGCCTGGCCAGGCACACAATCGCGACAAGCGCGAACACGCCTGACAATCGACTTAACAAGACACCAGATCGAAATCTGCGCATGGCCGATACCGAACACTATGTCCTCTTCAGGGACGACAGCACAGGACAGGTGATGCTCTTTGCCGAACCGGCTGAGATCATCACCGCCCGGACGCGCGCGGAATTCTCTAGAGCACTCGACCGCATGGAAGTGGCGAAAGCGAAAGGAAAATGGCTGGCGGGCTATATGGCCTATGAAGCCGGTCATCTGTTCGAGGAAAAACTCGCCGCCTTCGCCGAGGAGGACCGCGAGACGCCGCTGCTCTGTTTCGGCGTCTTCGACGCGCCGGCCGCCGACGACCATCCCCTTGCCCAGCCACGGCAACGCGTTGAAAACCAGGAATTCCTGACCGATGCGACTGCCGCCTGGGACTTCGCCGCTTATAAAGAGAGATTCGACCGGCTGCATTGGCATCTACGCCAGGGCGACTGCTATCAGGCGAACCTCACCATGCCGATCTCGGCTCGCTGGAATGGCGATATCAAGGCCGCCTTCTGGTCGCTGATCGAGCGCCAGCCGGTAAAGTACGGCACACTGGTCGATCTCGGCGGCCCGATCTTGCTGTCGCGCTCGCCCGAACTCTTCTTCCGCACCGACGATGACGGCTGGATCGAGACGCATCCGATGAAGGGGACGGCCAGGCGCGGCGCCGATGCCGCCGAGGATGCCGAGATCATCCGCGCCATGCTTGCCGACGAAAAGACGCAGGCCGAGAACCGCATGATCGTCGATCTCCTGCGCAACGACATCTCACGCATCACCGAGGTCGGTACGCTCGATGTGCCGAAACTCTTCGAGATCGAGACCTATCCGACCTTGCATCAGATGGTCAGCCATGTGCAGGCGAAACTGCGGCCCGAAACGACCGTCCGCGATATCTTCGCGGCGCTCTTCCCCTGCGGCTCGATCACCGGCGCGCCGAAAATCCGGGCGATGGAGATCCTCCATGATCTCGAAGAAGGCCCGCGCGATGCCTATTGCGGAGCGATCGGCATGATCTCACCCACGGGCGCCATGCGCTTTTCCGTGGCGATCCGCACCATCACCCTGTTCGAGGACGGCCGCGCCGTCTTCAATGTCGGCGGCGGCATCGTTTTCGATTCGACGGCGGAAGCGGAATATGAAGAATGCCTCCTGAAGGCGCGCTTCGCCGTGGGGGATCGATGGATCAAACGCTAGAGGATTTTTCGCTGATCGAGACGCTGCGTTACGAGCCGCAAACGGGCTTCGTGCGCCTGCGCCTGCATCTGGCCCGCCTGCAGCGCTCTGCCCGCAGGCTGGGCTTTCCCGCACCGAAGGATGCGCTGAGCAAGCTGGATGCGGCGGTTGCCGGCGCGACGACACCGCTGCGGGTGCGGCTGACCTTCGACCGAACAGGACAATCGGCGGTCACGACGGCCGCTTTCGCGCCGCTGGCTGCCGATACCATCTGGCGCGTCCGCCTGGCGCAGACCCGGATCGATTCCACCGACACGCTGCTGCGCGTCAAGACCACCCGCCGATCCGTCTATGAAGCCGCCCGCGCCGAATATCCGGCGGAGGCGGCCGACGAAGTGCTGCTGCTCAACGAAAAGGGCGAGGTCTGCGAAGGCACGATCACCTCGATCTTCCTCGACAACGGCTCGGGCCAGCTGCGAACGCCGCCCATCTCCTCCGGCCTGCTCGCCGGGGTGCTGCGCACCGAGCTCATCTGCCAGCGCAAGGCGCGCGTCGGCCGGATACGATCGGAGGAGCTGGCAGACGGCACGCTCTACGTCGGAAACTCCCTGCGCGGCCTGATCCGCGCGCAACTCCTATGGAACTGATGCAATGTTCATTCTTTCGCTGACCTATCTCAAGGGCAATGACGAAGCCGACAAGCACATGGAGCCGCATATGGCCTGGGTGAAGGAAGGCTATGCAAAAGGCTGGTTCCTCGCCTCCGGCCGCAAGGTGCCGCGCACCGGCGGCATCATCTTCGCCCGCGGCGAGCGCGCCGAACTGGAAGCCTATGTCGCCGCCGACCCCTTCACCATCCACGGCGTCGCCGCCTACGAGGTCACCGAGATCGCCCTGACGACGGTGACCGAGGGGTTCGAGGCGCTGAAGAGCTGAGAGGCGAAAGACGCGCCGATGGATGAGCTGCACACGCATTTGAAAGATCTGGAGGAACGGCTCTTCGACCCGGCGGTGCGCGGCTCGCGGCAAGCCTTGGCCGACCTGCTCGCCGCCGACTTCCGAGAGATCGGCAGTTCCGGCCAGCTCTTCGATCTGGAGAATGTCCTGACAAGCCTTCCGACGGACCCGGAGAACGCTGTCTTGCGGACGCTCGATGATTTCGATGCCCGCCTGCTCTCCGGCGGCATCGCCCTCGTCACCTATCGGGCCACCCGCATATTTCCCGACAAGCCGGCGGTCCGATCGCTCAGAAGTTCGATCTGGCGGCTGGAGACGGACGGCAAGTGGCGAATGACCTTCCATCAGGGAACGCTGACGCGATAAGTTCTATCCATGACACACCCGACCCACACACCCTATGACGGCTCGGCCAAACCCTTCACCATCGGCCTTATTCCGCTCGATCTCACCCGCTGGATCGAGCCGGATGCCGATCTCGGCCGCTATCTCGATGAAAAACAGCGTCTTTTCCGGGAGCACCTGAGCGAAATCTTTGTCGCTGAGGAGGATACGCAGGCGACGCAGCAGGAGGTGCTGGATCTGCTGAGCGCCTATCTCACGGACCATCATCCCCAGACGTTCCGGCGCGACGGCGATCTCGTCTCCGTTGCCGACCATAGCGTCGACCTTGGCGATCCCTCGCTGCCGCCGCTGCTGAAAGCCGGCACGCTGGTGGCCGACGATCTCGTCATCATGCGCCGCAAGGAGGATGGCTGGCATCTCGTCGCCGGCCATGTCGCCTTCCCCTCCTCCTGGTCGCTTCAGGAAAAGTTCGGCCGGCCGATGCAGGCGATCCATGCCGACGTGCCCGGTTTCGGCGAGGGCACGCGCAACGCCACCCTGATCACCCGCATCTTCGACAATCTGCAGGTGTCCCAACCCGTCGAACGGCTGAACTGGTCGGTGAACACCACGGGCGAACTCTTCCTCTCCGCCTCGAAACACCGCCGCCCGCAGGTCGCCACGCCGCCCACGCTCGAAACGCGCTTCGCCCGCGTCGAGCGCCAGACGCTGCGCAAGCTGCCCGTCTCCGGCGACATCCTCTTCACCATCCGTGTCTATGTCGATCCGATCGCCATCATCGCCAGCCATCCCAGAGCCTTGGCCCTGGCATCGAGCTTCGCCGCGCAACTGGAGGCGCTCGACGAGCATCAGACCGCCTATAAGGGGCTGATCCATCAGAAAGCGGAACTGGTGAGGCAATTGCGGGCCTTGGCCGCCACGTAACCGCGCGCCGAAGCAACAAACCCGTCGCATATTATGTGTATGGTGCCATCCTATTGACTTTCCGGGGCTTACCCCGGACAGCTCTTTATTGTGACACCAATTTGTGGTTAGAGCCGTTCACCTCGCGCAATCCCCGCGCCAAGCCTGATTGATTTTCAAGGACCGAACGGCGTCCTGCCCTTCGAAGGAGACAAGAATGACGAAACAAAACTATCCGGTATATGCCGAAATTACCGGCCCGATCGTAATGATCGGCTTTGGCTCCATCGGCCGCGGCACCCTGCCCCTGATCGAGCGCCACTTCAAATTCGACAAGAGCCGGTTAGTCGTCATCGACCCCCGCGAAGAACCCGCCGACATGGAGATCCTCGCAAAGCACGGCGTCCGTCATATCAAGGAATATGTCACCAAGGAAAACTACAAGGATCTCCTGAAGCCGCTTCTGACGGAAGGCGGCGGCCAGGGCTTCTGCGTCAACCTTTCGGTTGATACCGGCTCGCTCGACCTGGTCAAGCTCTGCCGCAAGCTCGACGTGCTCTACATCGACACCGTCGTCGAACCCTGGCTCGGCTTCTATTTCGACAAGAACCTGAAGAATGCCGACCGCACCAACTACGCACTGCGCGAAACCATGCGCAAGGAGAAGGCGAAGAACCCGGGCGGCACGACGGCGGTTTCCACCTGTGGCGCAAATCCGGGCATGGTCTCCTGGTTCGTCAAGCAGGCGCTCGTCAATCTCGCCAAGGATATCGGCCTGAAGTTCGAAGAGCCGGATCAGCATGACCGCGAGGGCTGGGCCAAGCTGATGAAGAAGGTCGGCGTCAAGGGCATTCACATCGCCGAGCGCGACACGCAGCTCACCAAGCATCCGAAGCCGCTCAACGTCTTCTGGAACACCTGGTCCGTCGAAGGCTTCATCTCCGAAGGCATGCAGCCGGCGGAACTCGGCTGGGGCACCCACGAAGAATGGATGCCGAAGAACGCCAAGAAGCACAAGAAGGGCTGCAAGGCCGCCATCTATCTGGAACAGCCAGGCGCCAACACCCGCGTCCGCACCTGGTGCCCGACGCCGGGCCCGCAATACGGCTTCCTGGTGACGCACAATGAATCGATCTCGATCGCCGACTTCTTCACGGTCCGCGACAAGGACGGCGAAGTCACCTACCGCCCGACCTGCCACTATGCCTACCATCCGGCCAACGATGCCGTGCTGTCGCTGCACGAAATGTTCGGCAACGGCGGCAACCCGCAACCGGTTCACCACGTCCTCGACGAGCATGAGCTGGAAGACGGCATCGACGAACTCGGCGTGCTGCTCTATGGCCACGACAAGAACGCCTACTGGTACGGCTCGCGCCTGTCTCTCGAAGAGACGCGCCGCATCGCCCCCTACCAGAACGCGACCGGCCTGCAGGTGACCTCCGCCGTTCTCGCCGGCATGGTCTGGGCGCTGGAAAACCCGACCGCCGGCATCGTCGAAGCCGATGAGATCGACTACAAGCGCTGCCTCGAAGTACAGCTGCCGTATCTCGGTCCGGTTGAAGGCCATTATACCGACTGGACGCCGCTCGATGGCCGTCCGGGCCTGTTCCCGGAAGATATCGACACCAAGGACCCCTGGCAGTTCAAGAATATCCTGGTTCGCTCTTAAGAACGGAATTCGAATAGTCGGAAATTCGAATGCCCGCACAGGTCGTGCGGGCATTTTTGTTACGCTCGCGAGATAAATCAACATGATGGCTTCAAGTATCTTGCTTTCGGCAAAGGCTCGCGCCATCTTCCTCGCAACCGGTATGATGCCAATCCGCCTTTTATCGCGGGAGAGATTTATGAAGATGAAGACCTGCCTTGCCCTTGTCGCCGCCGCAGCCGCACTCTCCGCCTGCGTCGATTTCGGTGGATCGAGGCCACCGCCGGGCAGCATCGGCGGCGTTCAGCCGCGTGTCCAGACGGTCGAGGGCCGCTGGGCCGATTCGAACGGGCTCAACTCGACATTTTCGGGCGGCCGCTTCGAGACGCATACGACCGACGGCACGAACACGCAGATGGCGTCTGGCACCTACACGACCGATCCGTCGGGCATGATCCAGATCAACCTGTATTCGAATGTGAAGCGTACCAGTTCGAAGGTCAATTGCTTCATGGCCAATCCCAGCCAGCTGAATTGCACCTCGGAAACGGGCGGGCACTTCTCCCTCAATCGCCAGGGCTGAACCGACGCGAAGGGATAGAACGCCATGCGCAGGATGGCGCTCTATGTCATTCTCATCGCCGGCCTGCCGCTCGCCCTTCTGGCGGCGGCGCTCCCCGTCAACAGCTTTAAGGCCCAGGGCATCGACGCGCTCGATTGCGACGGTCCGGCGAGCGTTCTGATGATCGCCCTACCCGCTCTGCTGCTCTACGCCGGCGGCATGATCCTGCTCCATCGCGACCGGAGCCGGCGCTTTCATCGCGTCGCCGCGCTTTGCTGCCTGCTCATCTCTCTTGCTATCGGCTGGAACATCGCCGCCGCCCTGCGGGAATCCTATGGCGATGCCTCGATCGAAGCCTGCGCGTGAGGCCGTGGCGCTGCTGCCGTGATTTTCTCAAAATCCTAATGAACGCAACAGCTTTCGCTTGCGCTCACGTCGTCGTGATGGAAACATCGTGACGGGGAACCGCCACGGGGAACGGGCGGATCGCATTTGAGAAAGCACAGGAGAGAAAAATGACGAAGCCCTTCGGAGTGGGTCTTTTGGCTGCGGCTGCCTTGGCGCTCAGCACGAGCGCCGCTTTCGCGGACTACCAGCTCAACATTCTGCACTTTAACGATTTTCATTCGCGCGACGAATCGATCAACAAATTCGACACCACCTGCTCGGCTGCGGAAGAAGCCAAGAATGAATGCTTCGGCGGCGCAGCCCGGCTGAAAACCATGATCGACCAGCGCCGCGCCGCCCTTGCCGGCCAGAATGTGCTGGTGCTCGATGCCGGCGACAATTTCCAGGGCTCGCTATTCTACACGACCTACAAGGGCGCCGCCGAGGTTGAGTTCCTCAACGACATGAAGATCGACGCCATGACCGTCGGCAACCATGAATTCGATGACGGCGAGGAGCCGCTCGCGGCCTTCCTCGACAAGGCGACATTCCCCATCGTCACCGCCAATCTCGTCACCGACGGCCAGTCGAAGCTCGGCGACCGCATCAAAAAATCGATCGTGCTCGAGGTGGGCGGCCAGAAAATCGGCATTGTCGGCGCCGTCACCACCGAGACGGCGGAGCTTTCCTCTCCAGGCCCGCATGTCAAGATCACCGACGATGCCGCCGCCATCAGCGCCGAGGTGGATGCGCTGAAGTCGCAGGGCGTCAACAAGATCATCGCGCTCACCCATGTCGGCTATCCGCGCGACATCGACAAGATCGCCAAGATCGCCGGCGTCGACGTGGTCGTCGGAGGCCATTCGCACACGCTGCTGTCGAACACCGACCCGAAGGCAGCCGGCCCCTATCCGACCATGGTCGACAATCCGGCCGGCTATAAGGTTCCGGTCGTCCAGGCCGCCTCCTACAGCAAATATCTCGGCGATGTCGTCATCACCTTCGACGACAACGGCGTCGTCAAGGACGCCAAGGGCGACCCGATCCTGCTCGACGCCTCGGTCAAGCCCGATCCGGCGATATCGGCCCGCATCCAGGAGATGGCGAAACCCATCGAGGAATTGCGCCATAAGGTCATCGGCAGCTCCGAGGGGGTGATCGAAGGCGCGCGCGAGATTTGCCGCATCCAGGAATGCTCCATGGGTAACCTCGTCGCCGACGCCATCCTCGACCGGACGAAGGGACAGGGCATCAGCATCGCCATCCAGAACGGCGGCGGGCTGCGCGCCTCGATCGGCGCCGGCGACGTCACCATGGGCGGCGTGCTGACCGTGCTGCCGTTCCAAAACACCGTCGCCACCTTCCAGCTGACGGGCGCCGAGGTAAAGGCGGCATTGGAGAACGGCCTCAGCCAGATCGACGAGGGCGCCGGCCGCTTCCCGCAGGTCGCCGGCCTGAAATACAGCTTCGATAAATCCAAGCCGCCCGGCAGCCGCCTGGTCTCCGTCGATGTGCAGGAAGGCACGGAATTCGTGCCGCTCGACCCCGAAAAGACCTACGGCGTCGTCAGCAACAACTACATGCGCGCCGGTGGCGACGGCTATTCCGTCTTCGCCCAGAACGGCAAGAACGCCTATGATTTCGGCCCCGATCTCGCCGGCGTCGTCGCCGACTATCTCGCCGCGCACAATCCCTACAAGCCCTATACGGACGGCCGCATAATCCAGGTCGGGGCGACGGCCGCGGTACAGCCCGAGCCGGCAAAGCCCGCCGAGACGAAGCCGGCAGCAGCACCGGAGCAGAAGCCCGCCGACCCCGCTGCGGCTTCCTCGACCACGGCGCCTGCGACACCGGCCGCGCCCGCCCCCGCTGCCCCTGCCTCTGCGGCCCCAACGGCAACGGCACCGGCGGCAACCGCTCCAGCCACGACGCCCGCGGCACCTGCCACCCCGGCACCCGCAGCCACAACTGCAGCCAGCGAGCCGCCGAAGACGCCGGCCACCCATGTCATCGTTGCCGGCGACACGCTCTGGGACATCGCCAAGGCCTATTATGGCAATGGCAACGAATGGCACAAATTGCTGGCCGCCAATCGCAATCTCAAGCCGCACCGGCTCCTGGTCGGTGAGGAATTGAAGATTCCGGCCAAGTAAGGACGATTTGTCTCGCAAGTCTTAGCCGGTCCGGGCTTTTCCGGGCCGGCTTTTGTTCCTATGTGAGGGACTTCGTTTCGTTGAGAGGACATCGTTGATGACAGCAGAAGCCGCGACCGGCCAACCGCAACAGAAATCCGGCAGGATCGGCGTTCTCCTCGTCAACCTCGGCACGCCTGACGGTACCGACTACACCTCGATGCGGCGCTATCTGCGCGAATTCCTGACCGACAAGCGCGTCATCGAATGGTCGCCATGGAAATGGTATCCGATCCTCTTCGGCATCGTTCTCAACACCCGCCCCCAAAAGGTCGGCAAGGCCTACGAGACGATCTGGAACAAGGAGAGGAACGAAAGCTTCCTGCGCACCTATACCCGCAACCAGTCGGAGCTGATGGCCGGACGGCTGGCGGATCTGCCTGGCGTCATCGTCGACTGGGCGATGCGCTACGGAACGCCGGCGATCGGCGACCGCATCCAGGCGCTGAAGGACCAGGGCTGCGACCGCATCCTGCTGTTCCCGCTCTATCCGCAATATGCCGCTGCGACCACCGCCACGGTCAACGACAAGGCTTTCGAAAAGCTGGTCAGGATGCGCTGGCAGCCGGCCCTGCGCACCGTGCCCGATTATCACGCCGATCCCGCCTATATCGACGCACTCGCCAGCTCCATCACCCGGCATCTGGCCACGCTCGACTGGCAGCCCGAAAAGATCCTCGCCTCCTTCCACGGCATCCCGCTCGCCTATTCGCAAAAGGGCGACCCCTATTACGGCCAATGCATCGAGACCGGTCGGCTTTTGCGCGAAAAGCTGGGGCTTACGGACGAGCAGCTTGTCGTCACGTTCCAGTCCCGCTTCGGCCCGGAGGAATGGCTGCAGCCCTATACGGACAAGACGGTGGAAAACCTTGCCCAGAATGGCACCAGGCGCATCGCGGTCCTCAATCCCGGCTTCGTCTCGGACTGCCTGGAAACCCTCGAGGAAATCGCCGAACAGGCGGCCGAATCCTTCCTGCACAATGGCGGCGAGAAATTCACGCATATCCCCTGCCTGAACGACGGCGAGGACGGCATGCGGGTGTTGGAAAAGGTGGTGCGGCGGGAGCTTCTGGGCTGGGTCTGACGATCCCGGATGCATGCCGGCGGCAAAGATCTCCCCGCCGGCACGGCATCACTGCAGATGCGGCTTCCTGAGGAAGCTGTTTCGATCCGCCGATTTGATGCGCAGCCAGGCCTCGCGACCATCGCGCAGAACCCGCATCGGGATTTCCGCACCGGCCGAGCCGCTTTCCCACACCTTGCGGTAAAAATCGGCAAGCCCCTCCACCTCGCCGTCGCGGATTTCGGAGATGACATCGCCGCGGCGCAGGCCGGCCTGGGCGGCGGGGCCGCCCTCGGCAACGCTCATGACCACGACCTCGCCGTCGCTTTCGGCCGAATAGGCGCCGAGCCATGGCCTCGGCGGCTTGTTGACCTTGCCGCGGTTCAGCAGGTCATCGAGGATCGGCAGCAGGATATCGATGGGCACGACCATGTTGATGTCGGCGGCCTCACCATTTCGGGCCGCCATCTGCAGGTGCAGCGAACCGATGCCGAGGAGCTTGCCGTCGGTATCGACGAGCGCGGCGCCACCCCACGAGGGATGGGCGGGCGCGGTGAAGATCGCTTCGTCGAGCAGATATTCCCAATAACCGGCGAATTCCTGCTTGGCGACGATGTTCGCTTCGACGAACTGACCGACGCCATCGGCCATCACCACCGGATCACCGACGCTTGCTCTGGTGGCATCGGCGAACTTCAACGCCGGCATGTCGAGCGGCCCGAGGGCCTGAACCAAGCCGAAGCCGGTCTCCTGATCGTAGGCCAGCGCATGACCGGGAACGATGCGCCCCTCATGGGTCGTCAGCCACACCTCTTCGGCTTCCGTGATCAGATAGCCGATCGTCAGCACCAGCCCGTTCTCCCGGATGACGACGCCGCTACCTTCCCGGCGCGTGCCGAGCGTAGCGGCCGTAAAGGCATCTTCCGGAATTGTGGAACGGACGGCCACGACCGACCGCAAGGTCCTATCGATATTCATGATGTCACCCTGATGATACGAGATACGTGGGCTCGAAGGCTGCCGGGCAACCGAGCGGGATAGTTTGTCTCCTACTAACCTATGAACATGGATGGCCCGAGACAAGACCCTCACAGATTGATTATCCCTGCCGGCGCGAGCCCATTCCGCCCTTGCCGAGAACATGATAACCCACCACATCTGATTGAGCTGCTGCGCGACGCACTCGACCGGGAGCGTCAGGGTCGCAACGATGTTTGGGAAGGACGCCCGCCCGCATCATGCGGCGGCGTCGATGGAGGATTTCATGGTGGTTGGTGGCTTCGGCATCGTCGTGATTGCCCTTGTTGTTTTGGTCATCCTGGTGCTGTTTGCCGGGATCAAGACGGTGCCGCAGGGATATCGCTACACCGTCCAGCGCTTCGGACGCTACATCCGCACGCTGGAGCCGGGGCTCAATCTGATCGTGCCCTTCGTCGAGACGATCGGCGCGCGCATGAACGTTATGGAACAGGTGCTGGCGGTGCCGACCCAGGAGGTCATCACCAAGGACAATGCCAGCGTCGCCGCCGATGCCGTCGCCTTCTTCCAGGTGCTGAACGCAGCCCAGGCCGCCTATCAGATCACCAATCTCGAAAGCGCGATCCTCAATCTCACCAAGACCAATATCCGCTCGGTGATGGGCTCCATGGACCTCGACGAGCTGCTCTCCAACCGCGACGCCATCAACGAACGGCTGCTGCGCGTCGTCGACGATGCCGTCGAGCCCTGGGGCATCAAGGTGACCCGCGTCGAGATCAAGGACATCCAGCCACCGAAGGACCTGGTCGATGCCATGGCGCGGCAGATGAAGGCGGAGCGAGAAAAGCGCGCCCAGGTGCTGGAAGCCGAAGGCCTGCGCAATGCGCAGATCCTGCGGGCGGAAGGTGCCAAGCAGGCCGCCGTGCTGCAGGCCGAGGGCCAGCGCGAGGCCGCCTTCCGCAACGCCGAGGCGCGCGAGCGACTGGCGGAGGCCGAAGCGAAGGCGACCCGCGTGGTCTCCGAGGCGATCGCCGAGGGCAATGTGCAGGCCATCAACTATTTCATCGCGCAGAAATACACCGAAGCGCTCACGGCGATCGGCGCCGCCGGCAATTCCAAGATCGTGCTGATGCCGATGGAGGCCAGCTCCATCCTCGGCTCGCTCGGCGGCATCGGCGCCATTGCTCGCGAGGTCTTCGGCGACAATAGCGACACGCCGCAAGCATCACGTCCACGCTCCGGCCAGACGCGCTCGACGCCAGCGGTCAATCCGCTGACGCCGCGAGAGGAGTGAGCCATGCTCGACAGCCTCATTGTTCAACTCGGGCCATGGAGCTGGTGGGTGCTGGGGCTTCTCCTGCTCGCCGCCGAACTCGTGGTGCCTGGCTTTTTCCTGATCTGGATCGGCCTTGCCGCCATCATCGTCGGCTCACTGTCGCTGCTCCTCTGGGACAGCGGCTTCTGGATCTGGCAGGTGCAATTGCTGATCTTCGCGGCCTCCGCCGTCATCGTCACCCTGCTCGGCCGCCGCTATCTCTACGGCAACGACCAGGCGACCGACGAACCGTTCCTCAACCAGCGGAGCGCAAGCCTGGTCGGCCGCACGGCAACGCTTGCCGAGCCGATCGCCGAAGGGCGCGGCCGCATTCGCCTCAACGATACCTATTGGACCGTGGTGGGACCGGATCTACCGGCCGGCACCCGCGTCAGGATCGTCGCCAGCAATGGGCGCGAGCTGACAGTGGATGCGGCCTGACAGAGTATGACGCCGAAAAGTGTGAGGGGATTTCGGGCGACGTCATGCTCTATTTATTTGATTCTGGAGCGGATTCAGATTTTAGGTCGAACAGACCCAAAACCATCCGGCTTTAGAGCATTTCCGCTTTTCTTCGAATCGCGAAAACGCTCCATCCCTTTGCTGTTACGCAATTGCGAACGGAAAACCGCTACCCACTTTTCCTGGAATTGCTCTAGGCGACGCCGATCCGCAGCAGATCGTGGAAATGCACGATGCCGACGGGCCGCTTGGTTTCGTCGACCACCATCAGTGCCGAGATATTGTAGCGGTTCAGCAAAGCCATCGCGCCGGTCGCCAGCGTCGTTTCCTTCACCGTCTTCGGGTTGCGCGTCATCACTTCGTCGACCCGCATCTCCGCAAGGCTGACGCCGAGGTTGCGGGCGATATCGCCATCGGTGATGATGCCGCAAAGGCAGCCCTCGTCATCGATCACGCCGACGCAGCCGAAACGCATTTGCGACAGGGTCATCGCCGCTTCCGGCATGCCGGTGCCGAGCTTGACCAGCGGGACACGATCGCCCTTGTGCATGATATCGACGACATGCGAAAGGCTGGCACCGAGCTTGCCGCCCGGATGGAAGGTGCGGAAATCCTCGGCGGTAAAACCCCGCCCTTCCAGCAGCGCCACCACAAGCGCATCGCCGATCGCAAGCTGCAGCAGCGTCGAGGTCGTCGGGGCCAGGCCGTGCGGGCAGGCTTCCTGTTCCTTGGGCAGCAACAGAACGACGTCGGATTCGCGCGCCAGCGTCGAGGTCTCGCCGGCGGTGATGGCGATCATCGGGATCGTGAAGCGGCGGGAATAGCTGATGATACCGCGCAGCTCGGCGCTTTCGCCGCCCCAGGAGATGGCGATGATCACGTCATCCTGCGTGATCATGCCGAGATCGCCGTGATTGGCCTCGACCGGATGCACGAAGAAGGCCGGCGTTCCCGTGGAGGCGAGCGAGGCGGCGAGCTTGTTGCCGATATGACCGCTCTTGCCGACACCGGTGATGATGACGCGGCCGGCGATGTCGCCGATGATGTCCACCGCGCGGCTGAAGGGCTCCGCCAGACCATCGCTCAGCGCCCGTTCCAGCGCCTCAAGCCCCTGTCTTTCGATCTCGATCGTCCGCATTGCGGATTCGATCGCGCCGTTCTCGATGAATTTCACTGCTCTCTTATTCATGAGGGAGGCCTAGCGCTTTTCTTTATTTCTGTCCACCGGAGATCGCTTCACGAGGCAGGACAGGAATGACCGCAAGGCGCGGATCAAGCCCTATCCGCCGATAGTCCTGGCAAGGAAACGTTAACCATGAGGTTTTACAATTGAGTAAGAATTTAAGGCATTTCCAGTAAGATCAGATATAGGCTCCAATGGACATCGGCAAAAACAAGGCGGGCGTGCGCCCCCTCCGGCTGACGGCATGCGCTGCATCCGCTCTGCTGGGCTGGGGTGCCTTCGCCATGCCTGCCAGCGTCCATGCGCAATCGCTCGAAACGAGCACAGCATCCGGTCAGACGATCTCCACCGACGCCGATACGACGGATCTTTCCGGCGCCACCGCCACGCCTTCGAAATCCAAAAAGAGCAAGGCCGCAAGCCAGAATGCGACGGATACGGACACGGCGCCAAACGCCCGGCTGCGGCTGGACGGCATCGATCCGACGACGACGGGCTCGACGCTCGACGACGACCTGCGCCGCGTCAACCTACGCGAAACCGGCGTCGACGATCTGAAAGCCCGGCAATATCCGGATCGCGGCGATGCGCAGGGCATATCTGTCGGCACGTTCACCCTGCGCCCGTCGATCAACCAGTCCGTCAATGTCGAGCGCAACCGCACCGGCTCCACCAATGACGACCGCAGCTTCCTGCAGACCGATCTGCGCAGCACGCTGACATCGGACTGGGACCGGCACGCGCTGACGGTTACCGGCGAAGGCGTCTGGCAGAAGAACCTGAGCGGCACCGGCGAGGAAAAGCCGACCGTCAATCTTAATGCCGACCTGCGCCTCGATCTGCCGGCCGACACCATCGCGCACCTGACGGCCGGCTATCAGTTCTACCGCGAGGACACCACCGACCCCAACGCCATTGCCGGTGCTTCGAAGCAATCGGCGGTCAATCAGTTCAGCACTGGTGCCTCGCTGGAGCGCGATTTCGGCCTGCTGCGCGGCACAACCGCTGTCGCCATGACCCGCTCCGTCTATTCCGATGCCGTGCTCTCCGACGGAACCAAGGTGACGCTCAGCGACCGCAACCAGACGGCCGCCACCTGGCGCGGCCGTATCGGCTACGAGCTGTCGCCGGCTCTGATCCCCTTCCTGGAGGCCGATCTCGGCCGCACCTTCTACGACGAGTCGCGCGACAGCAACGGCTATGCCCGCTCCAATCACAGCGTCGGCGGCAAGGCCGGTCTTGAAATCGATCTTGGGGAGAAAATGCGAGGCGAGCTCGGCTTCGGCTACCAGCACACGGAATTCGACGATTCCCGTCTGGCCGCCATCGATTCGCCGACCATCGACGGCAATTTCGCCTGGTCACCGCAGCGCGGCACCGATGTCAGCATCGGCCTTGCGACCACCGTCCAACCTTCGACGACGGCGGGCGAAAGCGGCTATACCGCCTACCAGCTCACCAGCACGCTGAGCCACGAGCTGCGCGACAATCTCACCGCCAAACTGACGGGTGGCACGATCTGGCGCGACTATCCCTCCAGCAGCGCATATGCCGACGAAACCGAATATGACGCCGCCCTCGGCTTCACCTGGGGCATCAACCGCTACCTCGATCTGACCAGCAATATCGGCTACCAGCTGACGTCGCGCAAAACCGGCGACGACACCCGCCAGATCCAGGCGGGCGTGGGATTGACGGCAAAGAGGTGATCCCTCACCCCGCATGAGCAGGATGAGGGAGTTTGACCGTTACTTCAGCGCCTCGACCAGCGCCTTGAATTCATTCTCGATGGTCGGGCGGATATCGGCGCGGGCAAGCGCGAAGGCGACGTTGGCGAGGATGAAACCATCCTTGGCGCCACAGTCGAACGTCTGGCCCTTGAAGTGATAACCGGCGAAATCCTGCTTCTGCGCCAGCTTCAGCATGCCGTCGGTCAACTGGATCTCATTGCCGGCGCCGCGCTCCTGGCTCTCGAGAATCTCGAAGATCTCCGGCTGCAGGATATAGCGGCCGTTGATGAAGAAGTTCGACGGCGCCGTGCCCTTGGCCGGCTTTTCCACCATCTCGGTGATGCGGAAACCGCTGCCGATCGTCTCGCCGACGCCGACAATGCCGTATTTGTGGGTCTGATCCGGAGCGCATTCCTCGACGGCAATAACGTTGCCGCCGCTGGTTTCATAGAGCTCGATCATGCCCTTCATGCAGCCCTTTTCAGCGCGCATCACCATGTCGGGCAGAAGCAGCGCGAAGGGCTCGTCGCCGACGATCTCGCGGGCGCACCAGACGGCGTGGCCGAGGCCGAGCGGCTCCTGCTGGCGCGTGAAGCTCGCCGTGCCGGCCTTCGGCAAGAGGCCGCTCAGCAGCGTCAGCTCGGCGTTCTTGTTGCGCTGGCGCAGCGTCTGCTCGAGTTCGAACTGGATGTCGAAATAGTCCTCGATGACGTGCTTGCTGCGCCCGGTCACGAAGACGAAATGCTCGATGCCCGCTTCCATCGCCTCGTCGACGACGTATTGGATCACCGGCTTGTCGACGACGGTCAGCATCTCCTTCGGCACCGCCTTGGTTGCCGGCAGGAAACGAGTCCCAAGTCCGGCGACCGGAAATACTGCCTTACGCACCTTTTTATGCTGTCCCACTCATACCTCCTGGGGAATTAAATCGCTTTGCGCCAAGCTGTTCGGAAGCTCAGTAGTATAGGTTTGCTACTGTTTTGCAAATGATGACTGACCCCGGCTTCCATGGTAAAGAATTTGTTGACTTCGTTCTTGTAGTGTCATGTTCAGGCGGATGCCGCGCGCATCGCCGCTCCGAAATCCAAGTATCTATGGACACGGCTGTAATGACCTCAAACCGCAAACTCTCCCTTCGTGGTCTCGCTCTGGCGCTTGCGCTCGGCGCCTTTGCGGGACTGGCTCCCGTTAACGCCAATGCGGACGCTGGGTTCCAAAAATGGATCGCGGGCTTCTACGCCACCGCGGCCAAGAGCGGCATTACGCAGTCGACCTATCGCAACGCATTTGCCGGCGTGACGGACCCAGACCCCACGGTCCTCGAAAAAGCGCAATATCAACCGGAGTTCAAATCCCAGATCTGGGATTACTTGGACTCCCGTGTCAATCCCTATACCGTCGATGTTGGCCGGAAGATGGCGGTCAAATACGCCTCCACATTGCGCTCGCTCGAGCAGCATTTCGGCGTGGACCGCAATATCATGCTGGCCATCTGGTCGATGGAATCGAATTACGGCGCGGTTCTCGCCAAGGATGAGAAGCTGCATTATGTTCCCCGCGCATTGGCGACGCTTGCCTATGCCGATCCCCGGCGCGCCGGCTACGCCAAGAAGCAGCTGATCGCCGCGCTGAAGATCCTGCAGAACGGCGACATATCGCGCAAGGAACTGACCGGTTCGTGGGCCGGCGCCATGGGCCACACACAGTTCATCCCGACCAGCTATCTTCTCTACGCCGTCGACGCCGACGGCAGCGGCCATGCCGATATCTGGAATTCCGTTCCCGATGCGCTGGCCACGACCGCCAATCTGCTGGCCAAGAACGGCTGGAACACCGGCCAGACCTGGGGCTACGAGGTCACCGTGCCGCCGGGCGGCGGCGCGCAGGCAGGCAAGACCCACACGCTCGCCCAATGGGCCGCCCTCGGCTTTGCCCGCCCGAACGGCAAGGGCTTCCGCACCGGCGCCGAGCGCGCGCAGCTGAAGATGCCGGGCGGACCGAACGGACCGGGCTTCCTGATGACCGGCAATTTCTTCACCATCAAGCGCTACAACGCCTCCGACAGCTACGCGATCGCCGTCGGCCTGCTCGCCGACCAGCTCGCCGGTTATGGCGGCATGCAGCAATCCTGGCCACGCCCGAGCGGCACGCTGGATGTCAAGCAGAAGTTCGAGCTGCAAACCCGCCTGAAGGAGCTCGGCTATTACGACGGCGTCGTCGATGGCAATTTCGGCTCCGGCTCCAAGGCCGCCATCGCCGCCGTTCAGCAGCGCATGGGCATGGATGCCGATGGCGAACCCTCGATGAGCCTGTTGAAGGCGCTGCGCAAATAAGCAGCCGCTTCGGCCATGAACCCCGGATGTGCTGGACGCGGACGCCGTCATCATGCGACCATAGGGCAGTGCGCGGAAAGAGCCCGATGAAAAACCGACCGACCGCCCTGATCATGGCCGCCCCGATCACGGCCGCTGCGAGAGCCGTTCTTGCGATGCTTCTCGCCGGTTGCCTGGTCGTTGCCGCCTTGTCGACCACGGCGGAGGCGCAGCAGCGGCCGCGCAAGACGCTGCTCGACATGCTGTTCGGCAATTCCGAACCGGATGTTTACGACGAACCCGCCGGACAGCCGGCGCCGCGTCGCGCGACGCCACCGCGCAAACGTCCCCCTCCGCCACCGCGCCAGGTGGAGGTACAGCCCGAAACACCACCGCCGGCGGAAAAAATGCCCGACGCCAAGACGATCCTCGTCGTCGGGGATTTCCTGGCAAGCGGCCTAGGCGACGGGCTGGAAAATGCCTTCTCCACGTCTCCGGGCGTCGTCGTTCAGACCCGCGGCACCGTCGCCTCCGGCCTCGTGCGCCAGGACTATTACAACTGGCCGCAGCAGCTGCCGACCATGCTGGATCAGATGAAGCCGGCCATGGTGGTCGTCATGATCGGCGCCAACGACCGCCAGCAGATCATTGGCGACGGCCTCAATGAAAAATACGGCACCGATCCCTGGTTCCTCGCCTATGAGGAGCGCGTGCAGCAATTCGTCAAGCTGGTGACGAGCCGCCATATCCCCCTGCTCTGGGTCGGCCTGCCATCCTTCGGCTCGGACCAGTTGACGGCAAGCGCGCTGAAGCTCAATCAGCTCTATCAGAGCCAGGTTACCAGCGTCGGCGGCGAGTTCATCGACATCTGGGACGGCTTCACCGATCAGAACGGCGAGTTCATCGTCACCGGCTCCGACATCAACGGCCAGCAGGTGCGGCTACGCACCGCCGACGGCGTTAACCTGACGGCCGCGGGCAAGCGCAAGGTGGCCTTCTATGTCGAAAAGCCGGCGCGCCGCCTGCTTGGCGACCAGGCAAGCCCCGATATCACCCGCCTGGACGGCGCCAATGCCCTGCCGGCCGAACAGGCCAACCTGCCGGCAACGGAGATGGAAAAGATCACTCGGACGCTGCCGATGAGCCTCTCCGATCCCAATCTCGACGGCGGCGCCCAGCTCCTCGGCGGCGCTCCCGCCCCGACACCCTCCACGCCCTCGCCGCGCGATCTCCTGGTCGAAAAGGGCCAGATGGCCCCGGCACCGACGGGACGCGTGGATGATTATCGGCTGCCGGGGACGGCGCGCTGAAGCTCACCCGTGAGAAACTCCGGATCGAGAGCACGACAACCGAGCGCTGCGTGCGTTTGGCGAATGCTGTTTGACAACTCGGAACATTGCCGCGAACCGATAAAAGCGAAAGCCGGGTTCGTTCGAACCCGGCCTTCAGATCATTGCCTGAAGATGCCAGACGGTCTTACCGCGGCAACACCGTCGAACCCATCAGGGCTTCGTCAATGGCGCGCGCGGCCTGACGGCCCTCGCGGATCGCCCAAACCACCAGCGACTGGCCACGGCGGACGTCGCCGGCGGTCCAGAACTTGTCGACCGAGCTCTTGTAGTCCTTGTCGTTGGCGACGACGTTGGTCGAGCCGCGCTTGTCGGTGTTGAGCGTCAGCTTGCCGTCCAGCTCCTTGAGAACACTGTCGGTGAAGGGGCCGCGGAAACCGATGGCGATGAAGGCGAGATCGGCGCGGATGATGAATTCCGTCCCGGCGATCGGCTTGCGGCGATCGTCGACTTCGCAGCACTTCACGCCGGTCAGCACGCCGTCTTCGCCAATGAATTCCAGCGTCGCGACCTGGAATTCGCGCACGGCACCCTCGGCCTGCGAGGAGGAGGTGCGCATCTTCGTCGCCCAGAACGGCCAGACGGCGAGCTTGTCTTCCTTCTCCGGCGGTTGCGGGCGGATGTCGAGCTGGGTCACCTTGACGGCGCCCTGGCGGAACGCCGTGCCGACGCAGTCGGACGCGGTATCGCCGCCACCGACGACGACGATATGCTTGCCGCCGGCCAGAATCGGATCGGACGGCCAGCCGACGCTGTCGATGTTTTCGCGGCCGACGCGGCGGTTCTGCTGCACCAGATAGGGCATGGCGTCGTGGACGCCCGCCAGTCCGGTGCCGGGAATGCCGGCCTCGCGCGGAGTTTCCGAGCCGCCGCAATAGAGAACGGCGTCATAATCGGCCAGAAGCTGCTCGACCTTGACGTCGACGCCGACATTGACGCCGCAATGGAAGGTCACGCCCTCGCCCTTCATCTGCTCGACGCGGCGGTCGATGAAGTTCTTCTCCATCTTGAAGTCCGGGATGCCATAGCGCAGCAGGCCGCCGGCCTTCGTCTCGCGCTCATAGACATGGACGTCATGTCCGGCGCGGCCGAGCTGCTGGGCCGCTGCCATGCCGGCCGGGCCGGAGCCGATGACGGCGACCTTCTTGCCGGTGTGGACGGTTGCCGGCTGCGGGCGGATGAAGCCGAGTTCATAGGCCTTGTCGGCGATCGCCTGCTCCACGGTCTTGATCGCGACCGGCGCATCCTCGAGGTTCAGCGTGCAGGCTTCCTCGCAGGGCGCGGGGCAGACGCGGCCGGTAAATTCCGGGAAGTTGTTGGTCGAATGCAGGTTGCGGATCGCCTCTTCCCAATTGTTGTTGTAGACGAGGTCGTTCCAGTCTGGGATCTGGTTGTGCACCGGGCAGCCGGTCGGGCCATGGCAATAGGGAATGCCACAGTCCATGCAGCGCGCGGCCTGTTTCTGCACTTCCGGGTCCGACATGGGTATCGTGAATTCGCGGAAATGCCGGATACGATCCGACGCCGGCTGATACTTCGCCACCTGCCGGTCGATTTCCAAGAAGCCTGTTACCTTGCCCATGCTTTCGTCCCTATTCATCAAATGCTGCTAACGCAGCCAGTTTTCTATCTTCAATCCCGGCACGCGGGAGAATTCACCTTCATTGTCCGTCACCAGCACCGCATCCAGCGCCAAAGCATGGGCAGCGATCCAAAGATCATTCGGACCAATTGGAGTACCTTTCCTTCTCAAATCCGCCCGCAGCCACCCGTAGTGGCGATAGGCTGAATTCTCCAAAGGCATCACCCTGATAGCCCGCAAGATCGCCTCCATATTCAGGCGTAGCCTTTCAGACCCTCTCGACTCCAAACCAAACTCGACTTCACCGGCAACAATGACACTCGTCACCACATCATCAACGCCGAGTTCAGCAATCTTTCGGCTAACGTCACCATGCGGATCACTAGAAAGACGCGAGAGCGTATTTGTGTCGAGCAGGTAAAACATTAGAAATTCACATCTCTCAACGGCGGCAGATCGTCGTCGTTGAGCTCTGGCATGCGATCTTCTGGCGGCAGCGGTTCCAACCCTGCCAAAACTTCCAGCAAAGTTCTGCGCTTCACCGGATGAACAATCAGATCGCCGTCTTCATCCATACGAATCTCAACTTGATCCGCATCGAATTCGAATTCCTTCGGAATCCTGATCGCTCGGCTCCGGCCATTGTTGAAAACTTGAGCAATCTTGGTGACCTGTGAGTGTTCGTTCATAGGCGCCTCCATTCTGTGATATGACACGTCATATCACAGAATTGCTCATATCCCAACTATTCCGCCGCCACGCTCATCCGGCTACGCTCCATCTCTTCCAGCGCACGACGGTACTCGACCGGCATGATCTTGCGGAATTTCGGGCGGTAGTCGGCCCAATGATCGAGGATTTCCTTGGCCCGCGTCGAACCGGTGTAGTGGAAATGGTTCGAAATGAGCTGATAGAGGCGTTCCTCATCATGGCGTGTCATGTCGTCGGAAACGTCGACGCGTCCCTTGTGCATGAGATCACCGCCATGGTGATGCAGCTTCTCCAGCAATTCGTCCTCTTCCGGAACCGGCTCCAGCTCGACCATCGCCATGTTGCAGCGGCGGGCGAAATCGCCCTTCTCGTCCAGCACGTAGGCGACGCCGCCCGACATGCCAGCCGCGAAGTTGCGGCCGGTTTCGCCGAGCACGACGACCACACCGCCGGTCATGTATTCGCAGCCATGGTCGCCCACGCCCTCGACGACCGCGACGGCGCCAGAGTTGCGCACGGCGAAGCGCTCGCCGGCGACACCACGGAAGTAGCATTCGCCTTCGGTCGCGCCATAGAGCACGGTGTTGCCGACGATGATCGAGTTTTCAGCCACGATCTTCGAATTCTCCGGCGGACGGACGATGATACGGCCGCCCGAAAGCCCCTTGCCGACATAGTCGTTGCCGTCACCGATCAGGTTGAAGGTGATGCCGCGCGCCAGGAAGGCGCCGAAGGACTGACCGGCGGTGCCCTTCAGGGTCACGCTGATCGTATCGTCCTTCAAGCCGCGATGACCGTAGCGCTTGGCAACCGCGCCCGACAGCATGGCGCCGGCGGAGCGGTCGACGTTCTTGATATCGACCTCGAAGGCGACCGGCGTCTTGCTGGCAAGCGCCGGCTCCGCCTTCTCGATCATCTTACGGTCGAGAATGTCGTCGATCGGATGCTTCTGCACAGTCGTCCAGTAGGTCTCTTCCTTCGGCGCATCGACCTTGTGGAAGATACGGCTGAAGTCGAGCCCCTTGGCCTTCCAGTGGGCGAGCATCTCATCCGCTTCCAGAAGCTCGGAAGCGCCGATGATGTCATCCAGCTTCGAGACGCCGAGCGAGGCGAGGATTTCGCGCACTTCCTGGGCCACGAAGAAGAAGTAGTTGATGACATGCTCCGGCGTGCCCTTGAAGCGCTTGCGCAGGACCGGATCCTGGGTGGCGACGCCAACCGGACAGGTGTTGAGATGGCACTTGCGCATCATGATGCAGCCGGCCGCGATCAGCGGCGCGGTGGCGAAGCCGAACTCGTCGGCGCCGAGCAGCGCGCCGATGATGACGTCACGCCCGGTCTTCAGACCGCCATCCACCTGCAGGGCGACGCGCGAGCGCAGTCCGTTCAGCACCAGCGTCTGCTGGGTCTCGGCCAGGCCGATTTCCCAAGGGCTGCCGGCATGCTTCAGCGAGGTGAGCGGCGAAGCGCCGGTGCCGCCATCGTAGCCGGCAACGGTGATATGGTCGGCGCGCGCCTTGGCGACGCCGGCGGCGACCGTGCCGACACCGACTTCCGAGACGAGCTTGACCGAGACATCCGAGGTCGGATTGACGTTCTTCAGGTCGAAGATGAGCTGCGCCAGATCTTCGATCGAGTAGATGTCATGGTGCGGCGGCGGCGAGATCAGCCCGACGCCCGGCGTCGAATGCCGGGTCTTGGCGACGGTTGCATCGACCTTGTGGCCGGGCAGCTGGCCGCCTTCGCCGGGCTTGGCACCCTGCGCAACCTTGATCTGCAGCACGTCGGCATTGACGAGATACTCGGTGGTCACGCCGAAGCGGCCGGAGGCGATCTGCTTGATGGCGGAGCGTTCCGGGTTCGGCGAACCGTCGAAGAGCGGCAGATAACGATCCGATTCCTCGCCGCCTTCGCCGGTGTTGGACTTGCCGCCCATCCGGTTCATGGCGATGGCGAGCGTCGTATGCGCCTCGCGGCTGATCGAGCCGAAGGACATGGCGCCCGTCGAGAAACGCTTGACGATATCGACGGCGGGCTCGACCTCGTCGACCGAGATCGGCTTGCGGCCCAGTGCTTCGGCACCCTTGATCTTGAACAGGCCACGGATGGTGTTCATCCGGAGCGCCGAATCGTTGACCATGTCCGCGAACTCGCGATAGCGGTCTTCGGCATTGCCGCGCACGGCATGCTGAAGCGCGGCCACGGCATCCGGCGTCCACGCATGGCTCTCGCCGCGCATGCGGTAGGCATATTCGCCACCGATGTCGAGCGTGCTTGCCAACAGCGGGTCACGGCCGAAGGCGGACTTGTGACGGGCGACGGTTTCTTCCGCGATGGTCTCGAGGCCGATGCCTTCGATCATCGTCGCCGTGCCGAAGAAATACTTGTCGACCAAGCCCTGCTGCAGGCCGACGGCATCGAAGATCTGCGCGCCGCAATAGGACTGGTAGGTCGAGATACCCATCTTCGACATGACCTTGAGGATGCCTTTGCCGACCGCCTTGATGTAGCGGTAGACGACTTCGCTGGCATCCACTTCCTTCGGGAATTCGCCGCGCTGATGCATGTCGAGCAGCGTGTCGAAGGCGAGGTAGGGGTTGATCGCCTCGGCGCCATAGCCGGCGAGCAGGCAGAAATGATGCACTTCCCGCGGCTCGCCGGTTTCGACGACGATACCGACCGAGGTGCGCAGCCCCTTGCGGATCAGATGATGGTGCACGGCCGCGGTCGCCAGCAGCGCCGGGATTGCAATGCGATCCGGCCCGATCTGGCGATCGGAAAGCACGATGATGTTGTAGCCGCCGCGAACGGCCGCTTCGGCCCGCTCGCAGAGACGGTCGAGCATCTCGGGCATGCCTTCGGCGCCACGCTCGACATCATAGGTGAAGTCGAGCGTCTTGGTGTCGAAGCGGTCCTCCGTATGACCAATCGAGCGGATCTTTTCCAGATCGCCGTTGGTCAGGATCGGCTGGCGCACTTCCAGACGCTTGGCATTGGCCATGCCGGTATGGTCGAGCAGGTTCGGGCGCGGGCCGATGAAGGAGACGAGGCTCATCACCAGCTCCTCGCGGATCGGATCGATCGGCGGGTTGGTCACCTGCGCGAAGTTCTGCTTGAAGTAGGTGTAGAGCAGCTTCGGCTTGTCGGACATGGCCGAGATCGGCGTATCCGTGCCCATGGAACCGATGGCTTCCTGCCCCGTCGTCGCCATCGGCGACATCAGGAGCTTGGTGTCTTCGAGCGTATAGCCGAAGGCCTGCTGGCGATCGAGCAGCGACACGTCGCGGCGCAGCGCGCGCGGCTCCACCGGCTTCAGGTCTTCCAGGATCAGCTGCGTGCGCTTCAGCCAGCTCTGATAGGGATGCTTGGTGGCAAGCTCGGACTTCACCTCGTCGTCGGAGATGATGCGGCCCTTTTCCATGTCGATCAGCAGCATCTTGCCCGGCTGCAGGCGCCACTTCTGGATGATCTTCTCTTCGTCGACCGGCAGAACGCCGGCTTCGGAAGCCATGATGATGCGATCGTCATTGGTGACGAGATAGCGGGCCGGACGCAGGCCGTTGCGGTCGAGCGTCGCGCCGATCTGCTTGCCATCGGTGAAGGCGACCGCGGCCGGGCCGTCCCACGGCTCCATCAGGGCGGCATGATACTCGTAAAATGCCTTGCGCTCGGCAGCCATCAGCTGGTTGCCGGCCCATGCCTCGGGAATGAGCATCATCATGGCATGCGCCATGGAATATCCACCGCGCACGAGGAATTCGAGCGCGTTGTCGAAACAGGCGGTATCCGACTGTCCCTCGTAGGAGATCGGCCAGAGCTTGGAGATGTCGTCGCCGAACAGCGGCGAGGACACCGAAGCCTGACGCGCCGCCATCCAGTTGACGTTGCCGCGCAGCGTGTTGATTTCACCGTTATGGGCGACCATGCGGTAGGGATGTGCCAGCTTCCAGGACGGGAAGGTGTTGGTCGAGAACCGCTGGTGCACGAGGGCGACCGCGGATTCGAAGCGCGGATCGGCCAGGTCCTTGTAATAGGCACCCACCTGATAGGCGAGGAACATGCCCTTATAGACGATGGTCGAGCTCGACAGCGACACAGGATAGAAGCTGCTTTCCTCGCCCTCATATTCCGCATAGATGCGGTTGGAGATCACCTTGCGCAGGGTGAACAGACGACGCTCGAACTCCTCGTTGGTTCCGGCATCCCGGCCGGCACCGATGAAGACCTGCACATGATGCGGCTCGGTGGCGGCGATATCCGGCGCCTTGGAGAGCGAGGAATTGTCGACCGGCACGTCGCGGAAGCCCAGCAGAACCTGGCCTTCCTCGGCAACGACCTGCGTGATGGCGGTCTTGAAATGCTCGATCAGCGCCTCGTCGCGCGGCAGGAAGAAATGGCCGACGCCGTATTCGCCTGCCTTCGGCAGGATAACGCCCTGCAGCGCCATTTCCTCACGGAAGAAGCGGTCCGGAATCTGCACGAGAATGCCGGCGCCATCGCCCATCAGCGGATCGGCACCGACGGCGCCGCGATGGGTCAGGTTCTCGAGAATGAACAGGCCATCGCGCACGATCTGGTGCGACTTCTGACCCTTCATATGCGCGACGAAGCCGACGCCGCAGGCGTCATGTTCGTTGCGCGGATCGTAGAGACCCTGCTTCGGCGGGATGCCGATCGATGTCAAACGATCGGCGCGTTTCGACGTTTTGGCCGCAGCGGCAGCATTGGCTGCAGCAGTCTGGTCAAAAGTCATGGACGTCGTCCTGTTCGTCATCGTCTTCCCTCCGGTAAGGCCCGCGGCGCGGGCGATCCTTTATCCCGCGCCGCTCCGTTACCCGGTCCGACGCGCGACAGCGCTGTTGCATTGTGAAGATCCGGTCGCAGACCTGGCCCTCGGTGGAGCCCGTCGTCAGCGTTCCGCGCCTTGCTATTCCACCGCCGCGGCACCCTGCCGCCTCGACGGCGTCGATTGGGTGCGCTCCCGGTGACTATAGCTCGAAATCCCGACATCGTCAGGACCCCAAGCGCATCTTCGGCCTCGGCGGCCAAAATAGGACAGCAACCCTGTCCTAATTCACCAGCTCTATGACAGAAAGCGCCCGGCTCCGCAAGAGCAAAACGGCAAAATTTCGTCAGTGCACGAAGCAAGATTGCCTATGTTGCATAATTGAAGCAAGAAAATTTCGCGGTGGCGCATTATTTTAATTGTTGATTGCGTCCATCAATTTCAGTGATGAATCCTTCGAGATAGCGCACTTGATAGGCGGCCATATTGGACTAATGTCCAGCGAACTTTGCCGATCCTCCCCATCCCGCAACTTCAATTGGTGCCTTTTCATGTTCTTTGCTTCCGACAACTGGGCCGGCGCCCATTCCAAGATCGCCGAACGCCTCCTCGCCGAATCCGGCGGTTTCGCTTCAGCCTATGGCACCAGCGATCTCGACAAACGCGTCGAAGCCAAATTCGCCGAGCTGTTTGAGCGCGAGGTCTCCGTCTTCTTCGTCGCGACCGGCACGGCCGCCAATTCGCTGTCGCTCGCCAGCGTCCAGAAACCGGGCGGCATCAGTTTCTGCCATGCCGAGGCGCATGTCGCCGAAGACGAATGCGGCGCACCGGATTTCTTCGGCGGCGCAAGGCTCGCGACCGTTGAGGGCGCGCTCGGCAAGATCGATCCGAAGGCGCTTGCCACCAAGGTCGCCCGCTTCCCGCAGGACGCCATCCATCATGGCCGTGCCGCCGCCGTGACCATTACCCAGGCGACCGAAGTCGGCACCGTCTATTCCCTGGCCGAGATCGACGCCATCGCCGCCATCAGCAAGGCGAACGGCCTGCCACTGCACATGGATGGCGCCCGTTTTGCCAATGCGCTGGTCGCGCTCGACGCCAGCCCGGCGGAGATGACCTGGAAGCGCGGCGTCGACATCCTCTCCTTCGGCGGCACGAAGAACGGCTGCTGGTGCGCCGAGGCGATCGTCTTCTTCAATCCCGAGCAGGCGAAGGAAATGCATTTCATCCGCAAGCGCGCCGCCCAGCTCTTCTCCAAGTCGCGCTTCATCGCCGCCCAGTTCGACGGCTATTTCGAAGACGGCCTCTGGCTCGATCTCGCCCGCCATTCCAACCGCATGGCCGACCGGCTGCGCGCCGGCATCGAACGGACGCCGGACGCACGCCTGGCTTGGCCGACCGCCTCGAACGAAGTCTTCGCCGTCATCTCCAAATCGGCGGCCAAAAGCGCCGAGGACAAGGGCGCGAAATTCTATGAATGGCCGATCCCGGAAGCGCGGCCGGACCTGGTCGGCGAGAACGAGGCGCTCATCCGCCTCGTCACCAGTTTCGCCACGACCGAGGAGGATGTCGCCGGCTTCCTGGCCTGCCTCGCTTGACGACAAAAAAAAGCGCCGGACTGGTTGCGGCCAGCCGGCGCTCAGTCAGGCGGACAAAAGTCTATTCTTGATTCCGATGCGCGAACATTGCGGAATTCGAGAGGTCGCGATCATCGGAGGCCGGAGCATGATGAACGATCACCGTCATTGCCATTACGCAGGCTACAAGTCCGGAAATGAAGATGGCACCATAGGTCATGGGGGCTGATATCCTCGTGCAGCTCGTCCAATGCCACTCACGATAGCAGCCAAAGCTGACTTCGACCTGAATCCGGCTCGGCAAACACGGAGATGCATAAGGCAAGAACGGAAGCCGGCGAAGAAATCCTAACGGTTTCCCAATCTTATCCTCCTGATCCAGCATGGCTTTCCGCATCGGTCCTGGCGCTGGCCTTCATCAGGCCGACCGCAGACCCCTAACCTTTGCAAGAATGTCCTCGGACAAGGCGCTAACCAGAAGTTGGTCCGCCCCCTTGCGCGGCACCAGCACGAATTCCACATCCTCCAGCGCCGGCAGCCAGCCCGGCCCGATTTCCGTGAGTCCCGCCGGCGCCATGCTGCGCGGCTGGACGAGAACGCCCATGCCGGCGCGGGCCGCCGCCGTCAGGCCGCTCAGGCTGCCGCAGGTGCAGACGATGCGCCACGGCACCTGCTGCCTCCGAAGCGCCTCCAGCGCCACGGCCCTCGTGACGCTCGGCGCGGGAAAGGCGATCAGCGGCAGAGGGCCGGCCATCGCCCGGATGCGCTCCGGGTCGCGCGCCAGCCAGACCAGCGGTTCGCGATAGACCAGCCTTCCCCTGATGTCGCCGAGACGACGCTTGGCGAGCACGAGGTCGAGATCGCCATTGTCCTGCATCTCGTAGAGCGTGCCGCTGAGGGCGACCGTCAGCTCGAGATCGACGGAAGGATGCGAGCGGACGAACTCCTCCAGCACATCCGGCAGCTGGCTGGTGACGAAATCCTCGGAGACGCCGAGCCGCAGATTGCCGCGCAGGCTGTTGCCGGCGAAAAGCTGCTGCACCTCGCCCTCGATGGACAGCATCTGCCGGGCATGGCCGAGCAGCGCCTCTCCATCGCCGGTCAGGACCACCCGATGCGTATCGCGCGCCAGCAGCTTGCGGCCAAGTGTGGTCTCCAGCCGCTGGATATGCTGGCTGACCGTGGATTGACCAAGCCCGAGGCGCTCGGCCGCCAGCGTGAAACTTCCCATCTGCGCCACGCCGACGAAGCTGCGCAATTGCGTAAGGTCGAGCATCCGGGTCATCCCATATCATGATAACTGTTATTCCTTGCATCGTGGATCGCGATAGGTCTATGTGCAAGGGAAAAGATGTAGCCCGAAATTGCGATTGGATTTGCGCGATGCGCCGCTTTCTCCCCGATACCTTCACCATGCTGCTCGTGCTCACGGTCCTGACGGCATCCTTCTTTCCCGTCCAGGGGGCGAGCGCCCACTATTTCAGTATCGCCACCAATTTCGCCATCGGCCTGCTGTTCTTCCTGCATGGCGCCCGCCTGTCGCGCGATGTCGTCATCGCCGGCCTGCTGCACTGGCGCCTGCATCTGGTCATTCTGCTGACAACCTTCGGCATCTTCCCGCTGCTGGCGCTCGGCATGGGGCAGATCGTGCCGACCAGCATTCTGCCGACGGCGCTCTATACCGGCATTCTCTTCCTCAGCGTCCTGCCCTCGACGGTGCAGTCGTCGATCGCCTTCACCTCGATTGCCGGCGGCAACGTGCCGGCGGCGATCTGCGCCGCTTCGGCCTCCAACATCTTCGGCATGTTCCTGACGCCGCTGCTCGTCGGCGTGCTCTTTTCGGTCGGCGGCCAGGGTGGTTTTTCCTGGGACGTGCTGGAACAGATCATGCTGCAGCTGCTGGCACCCTTCATCGCCGGTCAGTTGCTGCAGCCCTGGATCGGCAGCTGGATACGCTCGAAGAAGCAGATCCTCATGCCGGTCGATCGCGGCTCGATCCTGATGGTGGTCTATTCGGCCTTCAGCGAAGCCGTCGTCGAGGGACTGTGGCACACTTTCTCGGTCGCCGACATCGCCACCGTCATCGTCGCCAATATCGTGCTTCTGGCGCTGGTGCTCTCCATCACCATGTTCGGCAGCCGCGCGCTCGGTTTCTCCAAGGCCGACGAGATCACCATCACCTTCTGCGGCTCGAAGAAGTCGCTGGCAAGCGGCGTGCCGATGGCCAACGTCATCTTCGCCGGCCAGGGGATCGGTGCCATCGTCCTGCCGCTGATGCTGTTCCATCAGGTCCAGCTGATGACCTGCGCCTTCCTCGCCCAGAAATATGCGGATGCTGCCAAGAAGCGCGAGGCCGCCAAGGCCGAAACCGAGGCAAGAGAGGCGACGAACGCCGCCTGATCGTCGGCGTGCCGGATCGCGACATAAAAAAGCGGCGCCCGATGGGACGCCGCTTCTTTTTTGATCTTGGGAGGATCATGGCATGCCGGACTTGAGCCCGTCAGCCTGGGCATGACGGCTTCAATCCGTCAGCCTGGGCATGAGGACTTTCGTCCATCCGCCTGGGCATGGCGGTCGGAGACCGCCCGCCATTCTTAGTTGACGTGAGCCTCGATGGACTTCGGCGTATCGACCGGCTCGGCCGCGATGGAGATGCGGCGGGGCTTCATGGCTTCCGGAATGCTGCGCAGCAGGTCGATGTGCAGCAGACCATTCTTCAGCGAAGCAGCCTGGACCTCGACATGGTCGGCGAGCTGGAAGCGGCGCTCGAAAGCGCGCTTGGCGATGCCGCGATAGAGATATTCGCTGGCTTCAGCCGGCTCTTCGCTCTTTTCACCCTTGACCTGGAGAACATGGGCATGAGCCTCGATGCTCAGTTCCTTTTCGTCGAAACCGGCAACGGCCATGGTGATGCGATAGGTGTTCTCACCGGTGCGCTCGATATTGTAGGGCGGATAGGTCTGGCCCTGATCCGGCTGCGCAAGGCTGTCGAGCATGGTGAAGAGACGGTCGTAACCGACGGTGGAGCGATAAAGGGGAGAGAAGTCTACGTGACGCATGGTGTCCTCCTGTGAGCGACGATTGCGATTTGGTTTGCCCCACGGCCCCGCTCTGGGCGGCCTCGGGACGGTTTGACGGGCCCGTTTGGCACCCGCGGAAAAGAGATGGGGATCGATTTTCCGGAGTTCAAGACCCCGGTCGCATCTGCCGGAACCGACGGAAAAAACCGGCTGAACCCCAGATGAACACCCGGTTCGGCACCCGTTCAGGCTGGCCGGACTATCAATGGAACCGTCGGATGCATCCATTGTCCGATGACTGAAGTATATCGTCCCTTCTTCTTCAGTCCCTGCTCGGCCGGCTCCGCGGATCTCTCTATCTCCGCAAGCCGGCCTTTTTTTCGCGTCGGCGGTCGTGCTGGCCTGCAGCGCGTCGCACTCGCAAAACCGCTGCACAGTTTTGCGCAACGTGCTTTAGCGCAGGAGCTTCAGCGAACCGGTCAGCGACCGCACCCATTTCGACGGACCGGCAAAACCCAGCCCATCGATCGCTTCCGACGACAGATCCCGGCTCGGAAAGGTCGCCTCGTAATCGGCATAGTCGTGCAGCGCGCGCGCAAAGGCCGGAAACGGCACCACCACCCGCTCGCCGTCCTGCGGCAGGGCCTTGAGCATGAGCGAGCGGATCGTGTCGGCATCGGCCTGAAGGATCGGAACCGGAAGGTTCGAGCTGATATCGATGGCGCGGCTGTCGCGGTCGGCAAGCTGCCGGGCACCCAAACCGGGAAAACGCGCTCCGAGGCCGATCGCAATGGCGCCGGCCGTGTTGGCGATCAGGCCGAGCGGCAGATCGGGATTGACGACGATGGCGAGACGGATATCCGGGAGCATATGACGACCTGCGGCGTTGATGACATTTTCCCGGAAAATATATCGACCCGGATGGATTATCTTGCCTTTCATTGCCTGATATTTTTCAATTATGGTAGAGTCTACCCAATAGTATCCATAGATAGGTAAATCATGCCTCTTCAGCTCGAGCCGACCGACATCCGTATCCTGACGGCGCTGCAGAAGGATGGCAGGCTGACGAATCAGGCGCTCGCATCCGAGGTCGGCCTTTCGACATCGCCATGCTGGCGGCGAGTGCGGCAACTGGAGGATACAGGCGTCATCCAAAGCTATACGGCGGTCCTCGACCGGCGGGAAATCGGCCTCGGCGTCCTCGCCTTCATCCGGGTCAAGATCGACAGCCACAGCGAGGCGGAAGCGGAGGAATTTTCCCGCGACGTCCTGAAGCTGAGCGAGGTCGTCGCCTGCTACAGCATCGCGGGAGACGCGGATTTCCTGCTGCAGGTCGTCGCCGCCGATCTCGACAGCTACGCCGATTTCGCCATGGCGGTGGTGCGCCGCCTGCCGCGCATCAAGGAGATGCAGACGACATTCGTGCTGAAGGAAATCAAGCCTTTCAAGGGGTTTCCGCTTGGTGTCGGGCAGCGATAGCAGCCGAAGACATGGAATGCCGAGTGCAGCAGGACAGCCATCGATCACGCCTTCCACCGGTCAAGACCCGGCTGCGGTGTCTGTCCGGCGAGCCCTTTACGTTTGGTTCGAGACCATCCTATTCTAGGCCATCCTATTCTAGGTAAGTGGCGGCCCACCCGGGGTATTGAATGTCGGCGCTCTCTTTCTCGAAGATTTCCGCATCGCTGAATGCGGTGCTCGCTGCAATCGGCCTCGTGACGGTCGCTGCGCTGACGACGCCCGATATGACCGGACAGACCAGGCTCGTCCTGGAGGCTCTGCTTGCCGGCATCTGGACTGCCTATAGTCTGCAGTTGATCGAAACGCTGACCATGCAGCGAACGAGAGACGTCCAAGGCAGGACATTGGAAATCGCAGTCGACGTGCTTGCCGTCTTGGTCCCCCTGGCCGCATTCTTTTTCGCGCGCGGGCGCGACCAAAGCCTCTATTGCGCCATCTGGCTGCTGAAGCCGCTGCGCGGCTCGACCTTCTTCCGGCTGCTCGGCAGGGTTCTGACCAAGGAAGCGCGGAACCTGATCGGCGTCACCTCGATCTTCGGCATCGTTCTCTTCGGCGCAGCGCTCGCAGCCTATATCATCGAGCGCGACGTCCAGCCTGACAAGTTCGGCAGCATCCCGCTCGCAATGTGGTGGGCGGTGGTCACGCTGTCGACGACAGGCTATGGCGACGAGATCCCGCAAAGTTTCGCCGGCCGCATTCTTGCCGGGCTGGTCATGATGAGCGGAATCGGCATTTTTGCGCTGTGGGCAGGCATCCTCGCTACCGGCTTCTACGAAGAGGTTCGCCGCCAGGACTTCGTGCGCAATTGGCAGCTGGTTGCAGCGGTGCCGCTGTTCCAGAAACTCGGTTCGGGCGCACTCATCGAGATCGTCAGAGCGCTGCGACCGCGCATCGTACCGGCCGGCGGCATAATCTGCCGCAAGGGCGAGACCGGCGACCAGATGTACTTCATCGTCGAGGGCCGCGTCAGCGTCGCCACGCCAAACCCCGTGGAGCTCGGCTCCGGCAGCTTCTTCGGCGAGATGGCGCTGATCAGCGGCGAACCCCGCTCGGCAACCGTCAGCGCCGCGACCGAGGTCTCGCTACTGTCGCTCTATTCCTCGGATTTCCAGATGCTGTCGAGCAGCAGCCCGGAGATCGCCGACATCATCCGCAAAACCGCGCTTGAACGACGCGGCACGACACCGAAGGGCTGACGGAGGCAACGGTCCAATCAGCGCCGTAATGGGAATATCTTCGATGCTGGCGGCCGAAGAATTGCCACGACCGATGGCCCAGCCCCTCCATTGATCCTTTCCGACCCTTCCATGGCGTGTTGACGGTGACATAAGCGATATGGCAGCGTCGCCTGTATTGGGCGTCGTCTCATCATTTGATAGCGTTTGTTCTAACCTTAGCTTGGCACGGCTCGATGCATCCCAGACTGCTCAAGACATTCCTCGCGGTCGCCCGGAACCGGAATTTCACCCGCGCAGCCGAAGCGGTCCATCTCGCGCAATCGAGCGTCAGCGATCAGATCCAGTCGCTCGAAACCGAGCTAGGCACCGAGCTCTTTATCCGGTCGAGATCGGGCCTGGAGCTGACCGCGGCCGGCGAAGCATTGAGACCCTATGCCGAAGAAATCCTGACGATGGCGGATGAGGCGCGCGCTGCCGTCGAAGCGGTCTCGGGGATCACGGCCGGGACAGTGACGATCGGCGCGCTGGAGACCGTTGCCTCCATGAGGCTTCCGCAATGGCTGTCGGCGTTTCGCAGCGATCATCCCGACATCGATCTACGACTTAAAGTCGCCGGCAGCGGCAATCTGCTGCGGAAGCTCGAAGACGGCGAAATCGATGTCGCCTTCTGCTTCGACAAGGACGGTCTCGACAAGCGCCTGGCAAAGCGGACAATATCGGCGGAGCCGTTGATTGTCATTACGCCTCCCGAGACGGAATCCACGTCGAAAAGCGGCGATTTAGCGAGCCTTGCCTCCATGAGCTTCGTGACGACGGAAGTCGGCTGCGTCTATCGACACCTGTTCGACAAGGCATTCGAGGACGCAGGCATAGCGGCACCGAAGCTCGCTGCGGAAGTCGGCAGCATCGGCACGATTGCGCGTCTCGTGGCAGTCGGTGCGGGCGCGAGCCTGGTTCCGCGCCTTGCCGTGGTCGATGCGCTCGATCATGGCGAAATCAGCGAGATGCCCTGGCCAGGCCCGACGCAGACAGCATCGCTTGTGATGATTTGGCGGCGCAGGCGCATTCAGCCGCCAGCCCTGAAACTGTTGCTGGCGGCCGCGCGCGACAGTTTCGTGCCGGCTAAATCAGCCGATGCCCACCCTCGACATGCAGTATCGTCCCCGTTGTGAAGCCATTGCCCATCAGAAAGCCGATAGCGTCGGCGATGTCTTCCGGTTGCCCCACTCGCCCGACCGGCAGTCGTTTTGCCATGGCGCTCAATGTCTCGTCCTTCTTGTCGCCGGCAACGAAGGTCCAGATGGGCGTATCGACCCAGCCTGGCGAAACCGCATTCACACGGATTGGCGCCAGCTCGACGGCGAGCGCGCGGACCAATCCCTCCAGTCCTGCATTGACCGCGGCAACGACCGATCCCCGCGCCGATGGACGATAGGCTGCGATCCCGGACGTGAAGGTGATGGAACCGGAAGGGGAGAGTGCGGGTGCGCCATATTTGGCGAGCAATAGCGGTCCGTAGAATTTGCTTTCCACGACCTTTTGCGCTGCCCTGAGATCCAGCGCAGGCAGCAGCTCGTAGGCACCTTCGATATCGGCGGCCGTGCTCACGATATGATCGAGCCGACCGACCTGCCCAAAGAGATCGGCGACCTGGCTCTCTTGCGTGATATCGACCGCGACCGCGGAAAGCGCCGGACTTTGGAGTTCCGTACCGATGCGCTGGAGTTTGTCCTCGTTCCGTCCGACGATGATGACCTCGGCGCCAACGGCGAGCGAGCGCTTCGCCAGCGCCAGACCCATTCCTGAGCTGCCGCCGACAATAAGAATTCTTGAATTCGTAATTTCAGCAATTGCCATGTCTTTCATTCCCACAGGTGTGACGTCGGCTGAGAATTCGCAGAGAGCGGCAAAGAGGGGAAACGGAGAAAAACGATAGTGTCATCGGAAACGCCGATGGACGGATATCGCGGCCAACAAACCAGTTGCAATTCCCCCCGCCTGCGCTATCCCCTTCAGAAGACCCACCCGTCCGCGAGGCGCGACATCGTCATGGATTCGATCCTCTATTCCACGCCCGACAATCCGGTGCCGGAAAACCGCATCGAAGGGTTCTTCGAGAGCTTCGACGGGCGCCGGCTGCGCTATGCCGTCTTCCGCAGCGAACAGACCGTGGCAAAGGGAACCGTGGTGCTGCTGCACGGCCGCAACGAGTTCATCGAGAAATATTTCGAGACGATCCGCGATCTCACCGCCAAGGGCCTTTGGGTCGCGACCTTCGACCTGCGCGGCCAGGGAGAATCGGAACGACTGCTGAAAGACCGGCGGCGTGGGCATATCAGGCATTTTTCCGATTACGAGCGCGACCTCACCGCCTTCCTCGACAAGATCGTGCTGCCGGATACGCGCCTGCCCTTCTTCCTGCTGGCGCATTCGACCGGTGCGCTGATCGCGCTCTCGGCGGCGCCGCGGCTTGCGAGCCGCATCGAGCGCATGGTGCTGCTTGCGCCCTTCGTCGGCCTCACCGGCCAGAGCGCGTCCGCCAGTATGGTCCGCACCCTATCGAGTGTGGTGAGCGCCATCGGCCTCGGCGGCATGCAGTTCAGCAAGAAGAACAGGGAGTGGGCCTTCGCCGACAATCCCCTGACCGGCGACGAGCCGCGCTATCGCCGCAATGTCGCCCTCGCGACGGCCTATCCGCAGCTCGTGCTCGGGCCGCCGACGGCGCGCTGGCTGAGGGAAGCCTTCGGGGCCATCGGTCGTGTCATCACACCCGAGCACCTGTTTTCGATCACCATCCCGACCATCCTGATCGCGCCGACCCGCGACGGCATCGTGCCCTATGCCGATCAGGAGCGGCTGGCACGCTATTTCCGCGCCGCGCAGCTCATCCCGATTCACGGCTCCAAGCACGAAATTCTTCAGGAGCGCGACATCTATCGCAACGCCGCGCTTGCCGCCATCAACGCCTTCATTCCCGGCAGCGATGCCGAGGCAAATGCGCAGGCGCTGGAAGTCGAAAGCTGAGGCTTCGCGGCTTTCCTGGAATTGCCAAGCCTATTGTTTTGACGCAATTCCGGACGGAAAGCGGCTCACGCACTTTTCCTGGAATTGCTCTAACGCGACAGGATCGCCCGCGCCTGATCATAGACCGCGCGGCTGCCGGCGGCGATGATCGAGCCGCCCATTTCCGGCCGGCCGCCGTCCCATGTGGTGATGATGCCGCCCGCCTGCTCGATGACCGGAATGATGCCGCCGACATCATAGGGCTTCAGCGAATTCTCGATGACGAGATCGACGTGACCGGCGGCCAGCAGCGCATAGGCATAGCAATCCGTGCCATAGCGGAAGAGCCGCACCTGGCTCTCGATCTCGCGATACTTCGTCAGTTCCTCGCCGACGAAGAGATGCGGCGAGGTGGTGAAGAGAATGGCATTCGACAGGCTGCCGCAATCGCGAACCTGCAGCCGCCTTTCGCCATCGGGGCCGGAATAGGTCGAGCCGTTGCCGTCGGCGAAATAGCGTTCGCCGGTAAAAGGCTGGTCGATCATGCCCATAATGGCGCGGCCATTCTTCTGCAGGCCGATCAGCGTCCCCCAGACCGGCACGCCGGAGATGAAGGCACGGGTGCCGTCGATCGGATCGATGACCCAGACATGCTCGCGGTCGAGCCCGACATTGCCATGCTCCTCGCCGAGGATGCCGTGATCGGGAAATTCCGCCTCGATCAGCGAACGAATCGCCACTTCGGCCGCCCGGTCCCCTTCGGTCACCGGATCGAACCCTTGAGCCTCCTTGTTGACGACATCGACGCCGGCACGGAAACGCGGCAGGGTCTCGGCCTTGGCCGCTTCGGCCAGACGGTGGAAGAACGCACGGTCAGGAAGCATGATCAATCCCATTGAATGACAGGCGGGCGAAGTCATAGCGCATAAACAGGACGAAGCAAACCGGATGCCGTCGAAGCAGGCGCATTGCCTGGCGATCAGGCAATGACCGCGAAATTGCCTAAATATCTTGCAGCGCAATAAACTGCTTGACAATTGTGCAACGCAATAGCATCATCTTCCTACAGTCTTCTGACTGTAAATACCCTCCTTGGGTGTTTCCTCCCTAGACTTAGCCGCGCCACGAGCGCGGTTCTTTTTTTGTCGGGGAAATGGCGCGGCGGGCACAAAGCCGATGTTGGCATCGGCGCGCAAAGCCGATCACCTCCCGCACGATCTAGATTTTTTGCGCCGCCACAACCGGCACTTTAGATCTCAGAAAGTCACGGTCATCGGCCGATACCGTTTCGACGGGCAGCGTCATGAACTGGTTTGGAGCTGTGAATATCATCCAGTAGGCCGGCCGCTCCCAAATCTCGGTGACGCCGGCCCAGGGGATTTTCGTCGATCCCAATTCGGATGCCACCACAAGTCCGTCGTCAAGAAACGTGAAGTCCGCGCGACGGCTCGGCATCCTGCGGAATTTTCCCACTGTGTTGCGATGATGCGCAACCCACATCGCGATGATCAGGCAAGGAGGAAGAAGGGCGATAACGCTGACGACCCCAAGCAGCCAACCTTGCTCCCCCCTCAACGGCAGCCAAATGAGGAGAGCAATCAACACGGCCTCCGCCGCCCACAATCCTTTCTGCCCAGCCACTCCCCGCCGCCAAACAAACGTCCTGACAGCGTCACGCACAATTGCGTCGGTATAGGTGACTTCAACGGCGCTTCTGCGCATCAACCCTCGCTGCATTTCACTTCGCCGCAAATGCTGAGCCTTCTGCGGCGACCCTAACATCCCATGCCCACGTCAGCGCATAGGCTGATTTGCGCAGCTTATAAGATGGATGACGAAGACCAAGATTGATTTTCTTTGCCAACCGCCACGTCCGGCAAACCCGGAGTGCGAAATATCCCTACTCCGCCGCCAGCGCCGGATCGCCCGCGTAGGATTCCACATGCTCGGCCATGCGTCGCATGAACAGGGTGATGGCTGCGGCGACCCGGTCGAAATCCGGCCGCTTCTCCAGCGTCGTTTCATCGACATAGAGCGAACGGTTGACCTCGATCTGCAGGGCGTGCAGCCCCCGCGAGGGCCGACCGTAGTGCTCGGTGATGAAACCGCCCGCATAGGGCTTGTTGCGCACGGCGTTGAAACCGAGCTCCTCGAGGATCTGCATGGCGGCGCGCGACAATTCCGCCGAAGCGCTGGTGCCGTAGCGGTCACCGAGGATGAAATCGGGCCGCGCATTGCTGCCGGCGATGCGGATATTGCCGGGCATGGAATGGCAATCGACCAGGATGCCGAAACCGAATTTGACGTGGGTACGGGCAATCAGCCGCCGCAAGGTCGCGTGATAGGGCTTGTAGATCGTATCGATGCGCTTCAGCGCATCCTCGACCGGCACGCGCCGCGCATAGATCTCCATGTTTTCCGCGACGATTCGCGGGATCGTGCCGAGGCCGCCGGCGACCCTCAGCGAATTGATGTTGGCATAGGGCGGCAGCGCGCCGTCGAACATGCGCGGGTCGAGCTCGTAGGGCTCGCGGTTGACGTCGATATAGGCGCGGGGGAAATTGGCGAGCAGCAGGGGAGCGCCGAGAGAACTTGCCGCCGAAAAAAGCTCGTCGACATAATGATCTTCCGAGCGGCGGATGGCGATGCCCTGCAGGCGGGACTGTGCGATGAAATCGGGCGGATAGATGCGACCGCTGTGGGGAGAACTGTAGACAAAGGGAATTGTCTGGGAGACGGGCTCCAATACCTCGAAAATCTCGAAATTACGCATTTCTGCGGACATCTAACGTCTTACCGTTTCAACAACTTGTCGCAGTATCCATGTTGCCAGTTGCACGCCCGCAAGTCCATACTAACTTAATGAAAACGGTCTTAATCCAAAGCGGCGTGACAGGTATTTTTCCAAGCCCGCCGCCCGGGAGAGAAGAACCATCCGGAAACCACAAAACCAGGCGCCTGGCCACAAGGACCCATTCACGGCTTGTTTACGGCCAAGGGCTACCCTAGAGGTTGGACACGTCCAACAAGACAAAAGTTGATTAGCGAACAGATGATGACCCAGAAGATACTTCTTGCCGAAGATGACAACGACATGCGTCGCTTCCTTGTGAAGGCACTGGAAAAGGCCGGCTACAAGGTCTTGTCCTTTGACAATGGAGCAAGCGCCTACGACCGGCTGCGCGAAGAGCCCTTTTCGCTGCTCCTCACCGATATCGTCATGCCGGAGATGGACGGCATCGAGCTGGCGCGCCGCGCCACCGAACTCGATCCGGACCTCAAGGTGATGTTCATCACCGGATTCGCCGCCGTGGCATTGAACCCCGATTCGAAGGCGCCGAAGGATGCGAAGGTCCTTTCCAAGCCTTTCCACCTCCGCGAGCTGGTCGACGAAGTCAACAAACTCCTTGCGGCATAGGGCTTCTGGCGCGGCGCGTCATAAAACTGAAAAAAGCCTATTGACGGCTCCCAAGGTTTTATGATCTATGCGCCGCCATCGGATGGGCGTGTAGCTCAGCGGGAGAGCACTACGTTGACATCGTAGGGGTCACAGGTTCAATCCCTGTCACGCCCACCATCCTAATTCGCTGAAAAGCAAGGCCTTTCGAGAAATCGAAAGGCCTTTTTCATTTCACACGGATACCCCACGCCCTGCGCAAGGAGCACCCTTTCCCGCCTGTGGAAAAGATGCTGCCGCATCGCAGATATCCGACGGACCGTCAGCGGTCGAGGAAATGCTCGAACAGCGCCGTCGCCGGATAGGCGTAAGAACCGCGGTCGACGAAACTGTGCCGGTACAGGCAATTCCGCAAGGCCAGTATGTAGGCGGTGCTGTTGGGATCGGGAGAGCCCCGATTCCAGGAAAAGGCCTCCGGCTCGCAGCGGTTCAGCGCCCGGTCATATTTTGCCAGAAGCACCGGATCGCTATCGACGCGGACGCCGTGATAGGACTGATAATTGGAGGGCGCCTCGCCTGCGGAGACGCAAGCGAAACTCAGGACCACTCCCAACGCTAACATCATTCTCATCTGATTCGACCTCTCGTTCGACCTCTTGGCTATGCGCCCCAACAAGCGTGGTGCACGTCCCGAGAATAATCGTCTTCCCGCCGATATCCAATCACATGCTGATGTAAGCCGCCGCCGGGACCCCGATCGATATGTTTTCCGGCGGCCCGGTTCTCCAAGCCGCTTGACTTCCGCCCCGCCAGTCACACTACTGTCATGTTAAGGCATTGATCGTACGGGAGGACGAGATGGCAATCGTGAAGCGTCAATTCTACAAGAACCACAAGCCCAATGGCGACGAATACCTGTTCCATCTTGCCCGCGACACCGAGAGCGGCGAGGTTTTCGTCATCCGCCAGTCCGATTATCTCGTCGACGGCGGCACCGAAAAGAAGATGACGCTCTATGAATTCCTGGCCGGTGGCGGCAACCGGCAGAATGCCCTTCTGGGACTGATCGGCACGCTCGTCCAGAGCTGACCGGCGCCCTGCTCCAGGGCCGTGCAATCGGTACTCCGGGCCACCGAACCGGCGGCCCGGGTTGACTGCCACATTTCGATCGGCAAACCTGTATGGGCTTTGAAGGAGCTCATGACATGCGATTCGCAGGCCTTGCCATTGGACTGACAGCCCTCACCGTCGCGACGGGCGCAGCCGCGCAGAATTTCCCCGGACCCGGCGTTGCCGTCGTCGCGGGCAAATGCTCGAAACTGGTGGTCGGCAAGCTCGATGCATCGAAAGGCTGCAAGGCGGAGATCGCCAGCGTGACCGGTCCGGACGGCTCCGTGACGTTCATTTTTTCGGCCGGCGGCAAGATGCTCGGCTTCCGCGGCGACGGACGCGGCATCAAGGCGGGAGAGAAGAAGGGGACGGCGCAATTGCCGATCGAGGCCATCTCCACCGGCGCCGGCAACAAGATCACCGGCCAGGTCGATGCCAAGGGAACATGCACCTTCGCCGATCCCTATGCCGGCAAGCCGGTCGCCATCGAATGCTCGGCCAAATCGACCGAACTGAGCTTCACCGGCAGCTTCCTGTCGAACGGCAAGCCGCCGCGCGCCAAATAACGGCGGCTCCGAACACCAGCCGCCGTCCGCGGATCACCGGATAGCCCCGCGATCGTGCCGTTTGAGAGCAGTCAGTGCGCCCGGTCTTTTTTCGTCTGGCCATGATTGGCGTCGCCCGGCGCTTCCCGCGACAGGTCCGCACCGCTGACATGGGCAGGAACATGAACCTGCTCGTGCGTTGCCGGCTGCAGCGTCAGATCGACATTGTGCGGCGGCAGCACCTGTGCCTGGCGCAGGGCATTCGGCCTCGCACGCTTCTGCCGCGCCGTCAGCTCTGGCCTCTGTTCCTGTGGCTTTGGATGGATGGGATGGCTCATGGGAAGGTCTCCTTGTCCGCCGGTCTCTATCCGACAATGGAATCCGTTTGAGGGGGAATCCGCTTGGGGGCCTGCCCCGCAACGGACATTCTCACGACGGACATCGTCCATGCCCGCTTTGGGCAAACGCTGCCCTCTCCCTATGGTTCCGGAAAAATCTCGAAACAGCGCCGGCACAGCTGCCGAGGTCGATTTGGGCTCTTGACGTAGATCGCAACTTCACTAACTAATGGTGGTATCTCCACGCCTCCTGACATCGGCTGCGGAGTGAACTTTGGTGCCGGGCCCCTCTGGCGAGAGTTTTTACGGCGCTCTCGCGATGTCGGTACCGCCTGCAGATGAGCCGGCGGATTTCTTTCCATGAACAGTTTGACCATGCCTCGCCCGCATGCCGTCTTCGGCATGCGGCTGCGCGCTCGAATCGCACGCGAATGCCTCTTGTCCCGCGAGGTGCGTCCGTGATGCAGCCCGCTTCCTCCAAATCCACGCTCAGCTACTTCACCTGGGCCTTCATCGTCACCGCCATCGGTCTCCTGCTTGGCGGCGTCCTCGGCTGGAACATGACCGGCACGCTCGGCGGCATGGCGACGATCTTCTTCATCTGCGCGGTGCTGGCCGTGCTGGAGATCTCGCTCTCCTTCGACAATGCCATCGTCAATGCCAACAAGCTGAAGGAGATGACGCCGCTCTGGCAGCATCGCTTCCTGACCTGGGGCATTGTCATCGCCGTCTTCGGCATGCGCATCGTCTTCCCGCTGGCGATCGTCGCCATCGCGGCCTGGATCAATCCCTGGGAAGCGCTAAAGCTCGCGGCCGCCGAGCCGGAGCAATATGCGCGCATCATGCAGGACGCGCATCTGCCCATCGCCGCCTTCGGCGGCACCTTCCTGATGATGGTCGGCCTCACCTACTTCTTCAATCACGAGAAGGACGTGCACTGGATCGGCTTCCTGGAAAAGCGGATGGCGAATTTCGCCACCATCAAGGGCGTCGAGATCGCCTTCGTGCTCATCCTCATCCTGATCTTCCACACCCTGCTCGACGGAGCGGATGCCTCGACCTTCCTTCACGCCGCAGTCTACGGTCTTCTGACCTTCCTGCTGGTGGAGGTCCTGGCCGGAATGCTGGATGCCTCGCAGCAGACCATGAACGCGGCCGCCCAGGGTGGCTTCGGCGCCTTCCTCTATCTCGAGGTTCTCGACGCCAGCTTCTCCTTCGATGGCGTCATCGGCGCCTTCGCGCTGACCCAGAACCTCTTCGTCATCGCCATCGGTCTCGGCATCGGCGCCATGTATGTGCGCTCCATGACGATCATGCTGGTGGAAAAGGGCACCCTCGCCCATTACCGCTACCTGGAGCATGGCGCCTTCTACGCCATCCTGATCCTCTCGGTGATCATGTACGTCCAGACGCTCATGCATATTCCCGAGGTCATCACCGGCCTGGGTGGCGCGGCCCTGATCGGCGTATCCTTGTGGTCGTCGATCCGCTACAATAGGCGCAATGCCGATACGCATGAGCCTGCTCACGAAGAGCCCGGCGACAGGGTCAAAGCCTAGGGCTACGGCCTTTGATCGTTGCCGCGGCCGATCGCGGCAACGATCATGTGTCTTGGCAAGGGTTTCGCCGCACGGATGCCACCTTTTCCGCCGAGACAGAGCCTCTTCGATCAGAGTCCATTGGAATTTTCATACTAAGATCGATTATGTTCGCAGCCGATGGCAGATTTGCGCTGGAGTTCTCTTGAGAAATATCGCAACGGCGATAGAAGTTGTCCAAGAAACGATAGCCACAATCGCATACGTTGCATATCTTCGCGCAATGCACTTGTACGCGGTATCTAGGAGAAGGGAAGCATGGCAGCCAAAATCGTTCCGGTGATCATGGCCGGGGGCAAGGGAACACGGTTGTGGCCGCTCTCGCGGGCCTCCGCGCCGAAGCAATTCATTCAGTTCATCGGCGACAGGACGCTCTTCCAGAACACGCTGGAGCGCGTTTCCGATGCCGAGCTCTACGAAGCCCCGATCGTGCTGACCAACGAGGAGTTCCGTTTCCTCGTTGCCGAACAGGCGCGTGAACTCGGGCTGAAACTGGCCGCGGTCCTGCTGGAGCCGGTCGCCCGCAACACCGCCGCCGCCGTTGCCGCCGCCGCCGCGCTCGTCACCGAGCTGTTCGGCAAGGACGCGACCATGCATGTGCTTGGCTCGGATTACGAAATCGACGCCAACAAGACCTATTACGACTGCGTGCGCATCGCCCGCGACACCGCGCTGGAAGGCAAGCTGGTGACCTTCGGCATCGCGCCGACCGAGCCCGCCACCGGTTATGGCTACATCGAAAGCGGCAAGGCGCTGCCGACCGGCGCGCATGTGGTCAAGCGCTTCGTCGAGAAGCCGGCCCTGGAAAAGGCCGAGCAGATGCTGGCCAGCGGCGGCTTCTACTGGAACTCCGGCATGTTCATGTTCTCCGCCGCGCAGCTTCTGGCGGAGATGAAGGAATATGCTCCGGAAGTCGAGAAGGCCGCCAGCAAGGCCGTTTCCAAGTCGGCGCGCGACCTGGACTTCACCCGTCTCGACGCCGACACCTTCTCGAAGAGCCCGGATATCTCCATCGACTACGCCCTGATGGAAAAGACCGCCAACGCCGCCGTCGTCCCCTCGCCCTTCACCTGGTCCGATCTCGGAAGCTGGGATTCGGTCTGGAAGGTCGGCAAGCGCGACGAGAACGGCAATGTCGCCGCCGGCGACACGACCCTGGTCAACACGAAGAACTCGCTTGTCATGACGCATGGCATCCATCTCGCCGTGCAGGGGCTCGAGGACGTCGCGGTCATCGCCAGCGAGGATGCCGTCTATGTCGGCCACCTCAAGGACAGCCAGGAAGTCGGCAAGCTGGTCAAGCTGCTCGCCGGCCAGAAGACCACGGCCAAGCTCACCGAAACGCACCCGACCTCCTACCGTCCGTGGGGCGGCTATACCTCGGTGCTGAACGGCGAACGCTTCCAGGTGAAGCGCATCTTCGTGCTGCCCGGCAAGAAGCTGTCGCTGCAGAAGCATCATCATCGCTCCGAGCACTGGATCGTCGTCAAGGGCACGGCGGAAGTGACGGTCGGCGAGAACGTGCAGATGCTGCGCGAAAACGAATCGGTCTATATCCCGCTCGGCGAGGTGCACCGTCTTTCGAACCCCGGCAAGATCCTGCTGGAGCTGATCGAGGTGCAGACGGGCTCCTATCTCGGCGAAGACGACATCATTCGTCTCGTCGATGAATTCGGCCGCAGCTAACCTCTTCTTTGGCAATCATTTCCAGGCGGCGGGCGCAAGTCCGCCGCTTTTGCTTTGCCATCGTGCAGAACCGCCCAATTGTCTCATGGAGACGCCTTGCATTCTTTCGCTGCATTGCACACACTGCTGACGGGAACAGCAATGCCGCACAACGATGCGGGCTAGGCAACGAGACATATGGCGATCACGGCAAGTATCTATCATCTCACCCATTATAAATACGACAATCCGGTCCGCCTCGGCCCACAGATCATTCGCCTGAAACCCGCCTCGCATTCGAAGACACGCGTTCTCAGCCACTCGCTGAAGGTGACGCCCTCCAATCACTTCGTGAATTTGCAGCAGGACCCCTACGGCAACTACCTCGCCCGCTTCGTCTTTCCCGATCCGGTGACCGAGCTGAAGATCGAGGTCGATCTCGTTGCCGACATGACGGTCTACAATCCCTTCGACTTCTTCGTCGAGGAGGAAGCCACCAAGTGGCCCTTCGCCTATCCCGAGACCATCCGCGAGGATCTGTCGATCTACATGACGCCGGAGAAACCCGGCCCTCGCCTGCAGGCCTTCCTCGACACGCTCGATCGTTCCGAACAGCCGACCGTCGACATGATCGTCGGCCTCAATGCCCGCCTCCAGAGCGAAATCGGCTATGTCATCCGCATGGAAGCCGGCGTGCAGACGCCGGAAGAGACGCTGGAAAGGGCGAAAGGCTCCTGTCGCGACACGAGCTGGCTGCTGGTGCAAATTCTTCGCCATCTCGGCCTCGCCGCCCGTTTCGTCTCGGGCTATCTCATCCAGCTCACTCCGGATTTGAAGGCACTCGACGGCCCCTCCGGCACCGAAGTTGATTTCACCGACCTGCACGCCTGGGCGGAGGTCTATCTTCCCGGCGCAGGCTGGGTCGGCCTGGACCCGACCTCGGGCCTATTGACCGGCGAAAGCCATATTCCGCTTGCCGCCACGCCGCATTACCGCAACGCCGCCCCGATCTCCGGCGGCTATTTCGGCGAGGCCAACACCGAATTCGAATTCGATATGACGGTGACACGCGTCGCCGAGCATCCGCGCATCACCAAGCCTTTCTCCGACGAAAGCTGGGAGGCGCTGAATGCACTCGGCGAGGAAGTCGACCGCATCCTGAAAAGCGAAGACGTGCGCCTGACCATGGGCGGCGAGCCGACCTTCGTGTCGATCGACGATTTCCAGTCCGACGAATGGAACACCGCCGCCGTCGGCCCCACCAAACGCGACAGGGCCGACCAGCTCATCCGCCGCCTGCGCGAGCGCTTCGCCCCCGGCGGTTTCCTGCATTATGGCCAGGGCAAATGGTATCCGGGCGAAAGCCTGCCGCGCTGGACCTTCTCGCTCTACTGGCGCAAGGACGGAAAGCCGATCTGGCAGAACCCGGCCTTGATCGCCGAGGAGACGGCCCGCACCGGCGCAAGCGCCGGGGACGCCGGCAAGCTCCTGGGCGCGATCGCCCGGGAACTGGCGATCGACCCCGCGATGGTACAGCCGGCCTATGAGGACCCGGCCGAATGGATCGTCAAGGAAGGCAGCCTTCCGGAAAACGTCGACCCCTCCAATTCGAAGCTGAAAGACCCCGAGGAGCGCAGCCGCATCGCGCGCGTTTTTGAACGCGGCCTGACGACGCCGACCGGCTATATCCTGCCGGTGCAGGCCTGGAACGCGCGCGCGAGCGGCCGGCGCTGGATCAGCGAAAAATGGCGGACCCGGCGCGGCAGGATCTTCCTCGTGCCGGGCGATTCTCCGGTCGGCTATCGCCTGCCGCTCGGCACCCTGCCTTACGTGCCGCCGTCGCACTACCCCTATATTCACACCGCCGACCCGACAATTCCGCGCACGCCGCTGCCCGACGTCATCGTGCCGGCCGGCCGCGCCATGCCGGAAGCCTCTTTCCAGGTCGACGACAGCGGGCAGGTCCGTATCGAGCAGACGCTCGGCGAAATCGGCGGTGCCGTGCGCACGGCGATCTCGGTCGAGCCGCGTGACGGCCGGCTTTGCGTCTTCATGCCGCCGGTCGAACGGATCGAGGACTATCTCGAATTGCTGGCCGCCGCCGAGAACGCAGCGGCCGCGCTCGGTCTTCCCGTGCATATCGAAGGCTATTCGCCGCCCCAGGACGAGCGCATCAACGTCATCCGCGTCGCGCCCGATCCCGGCGTGATCGAGGTCAACATCCATCCGGCCTCGAACTGGCAGGACTGCGTCGACATCACGACGGCGGTCTATGAGGAGGCGCGGCAGACACGCCTCGGCACCGACAAGTTCATGATCGACGGCCGCCATGCCGGCACGGGCGGCGGCAACCATGTCGTCGTCGGCGGCGCCAATCCGAACGACAGCCCCTTTCTGCGCCGTCCCGATCTGCTGAAGAGCCTGGTGCTGCACTGGCAGCGCCACCCCTCGCTCTCCTATCTCTTCTCCGGCCTGTTCATCGGGCCGACCAGCCAGGCCCCCCGCATCGACGAAGCCCGCCACGACGGCCTCTACGAGCTGGAAATCGCCCTTGCCCAGGTGCCGGCGCCCGGACGCGGCATCCAGCCCCTGCCATGGCTTGTCGACCGCCTGTTCCGCAATCTGCTGACCGATGTCACCGGCAACACCCACCGTTCGGAAATCTGCATCGACAAGCTGTTCTCGCCGGATGGGCCGACCGGTCGCCTCGGCCTCGTCGAATTCCGCGGCTTCGAAATGCCGCCCAATGCCCGCATGAGCCTTGCCCAGCAACTGCTGGTGCGCGCCCTCATCGCCCGTTTCTGGCGCAATCCGCTCGAAGGCAAGTTCGTGCGCTGGGGCACGACCCTGCACGACCGCTTCATGCTGCCGCATTATATCTGGCAGGATTTTCTCGACGTGCTTGCCGATCTGCGGGAAAACGGCTTCGACCTTCGTCCCGAATGGTTCCAGGCGCAGCTCGAATTCCGCTTCCCCTTCTGCGGCGAAGTGGAATACCAGGGCAGCAAGCTGGAACTGCGCCAGGCGCTCGAGCCTTGGCACGTCATGGGCGAGGAAGGCGCGATCGGCGGCACCGTGCGCTACGTCGATTCCTCGGTGGAGCGACTGCAGGTGCGGTTCGAGACCAGCAATCCCGCGCGTTACACCGTCGCCTGCAACGGCCGCGCGCTTCCCCTGACGTCGACCGGCATGTCGGGCGTTTCCGTGGCCGGCGTCCGCTACAAGGCCTGGCATCCGGCCTCGGGCCTGCATCCGGTCCTGCCCGTCAACACGCCGTTGACCTTCGACATATATGATACATGGTCGCAACGTTCGATCGGCGGCTGCATCTACCATGTTGCCCATCCGGGCGGCCGGAATTATGACACCTTCCCGGTCAACGGCAACGAGGCGGAAGCGCGGCGCTTGGCGCGATTCGAGCCCTGGGGCCATACGGCCGGCGGCTATGGCCTGCGCGCGGAGACGATATCGGCGGAATTCCCGCTGACGCTCGACCTCAGGCGGCCGATAGGAGTTTGAAACGGAACTGCGCATGGGTAAGAAACCAGCGACGAAACGGCGGGAACAGGTAAGGGCTGGCATCGGCAACGATCCGGCCTTCGCCTATTCCGCGCTGCCCGGCGTCGCCGACGAGATGGTCGACAATACCGGCGCGGTGCGGCCGGTCTGGCAGAACCTGCTGTCCGCCTTGAGCCGCATGCCGGAACAGGAGCTTCTCGAACGCTTCGCCCGCGCCGATCGTTACCTGCGCGACGCCGGCGTCTTCTACCGCGCCTATGGCACCGCTGGCCTCAGCGAGCGCAACTGGCCGATCTCGCATATTCCCGTGCTGATCGACGAACGCGAATGGCAGGCCCTGTCGGAAGGCCTGCGCCAGCGCGCCGATCTGCTCGAAGAGATCATGGCCGACATCTACGGCGAGAACCGGCTGATCAACGAAGGACTGCTGCCGCCGGCGCTGGTCGCGGCCAATCTGGAATTCCTGCGGCCGCTCGTCGGCGTTAAGCCCGCGGGCGGACACTATCTGCACTTCCTCGCCTTCGAGATCGGCCGCGGTCCGGACGGTAATTGGTGGGTTCTGGCCGATCGCGCCCAGGCGCCCTCGGGCGCCGGCTTCGCGCTCGAGACCCGCGTCGCCACCACGCGCGCCTTTTCCGACATCTATGCCGAAACCAGGGTGCACCGCCTCGCCTCCTTCTTCGGCGCCTTCCGCGATGCGCTGCTGGGCGGCAAGCGCAGCGCCGAGGGCCGCGTCGCCGTCCTGACCCCCGGCCCTGCCAACGAAACCTATTACGAACACGCCTATATCGCCCGCTATCTCGGCTTCATGCTGCTCGAGGGCGAGGATATCACCGTCGTCAACGACCAGCTGATGGTGCGCACGGTCGCCGGCCTCAGGCCGATCAGCGTGCTCTGGCGCCGCCTCGATGCGTCCTATGCCGATCCGCTGGAGCTCAACCAGCAATCCCATATCGGCACGCCCGGCATGGTGGAGGCGCTGAGAGCCCAGACGGTGACCATCGTCAACGCGCTCGGCTCCGGCGTCCTCGAAACCCGCGCGCTGCTCGCCTTCATGCCCACCATCTGTCGGCATCTGCGCGGCGAAGAGCTGAAGCTGCCCTCGATCGCCACCTGGTGGTGCGGACAGAAGGCCGAGCGCGAGCATGTCGCCGCCCATATCGAGAAGATGGTGATCGGGCCTGCCTATTCCTGCATGCCCTTCTTCGACGACAACGGCCAATCCGTGCTCGGTTCGACGCTGCGCACCACCGCCAGGGATTCGATCGCCGACTGGCTGGCGACCGACGGCCAGAAGCTGGTCGGTCAGGAAGTCGTCACGCTCTCGACCACGCCGGCCTGGGTGAACGGCAAGCTGCTGCCGCGGCCGATGAGCCTGCGCGTCTTCGCAGCCCGCACGGAAAACGGCTGGCAGATCATGCCGGGCGGCTTTGCCCGCATCGGCAGCGGCGACGATGTCGCCGCCATCGCCATGCAATCCGGCGGCTCGGCCGCCGATGTCTGGATCGTCTCCGACAAGCCGGTGGAGCGCCACACCCTGTTGCCGGCCGAAGGGACTTTCACCCGCAACATGCCCGGCAGCCTGCCGAGCCGGGCCGCCGACAATCTCTTCTGGCTCGGCCGCTATATCGAGCGGGCGGAAGGGGCGCTGCGCATCCTGCGCGCCTGGCATGGGCGTTATGCCGAGGCGGCCGACCCGAGCCAGCCGCTGTTGGCCGACGTCAGTGCCTATCTCGCCGCCATCGACATCGACACCACCGAAGCCGTGCCCGAAAGCCTGCTGCGCAACATCGACAGCGCCGTCTATTCGGCCAGCAACATCCGTGACCGCTTCTCGCCGGACGGCTGGCTGGCGCTGAACGACCTGGCCAAGACCGCACGCCGTTTCAAGGAAAAGGTCAAGCCCGGCGACGATGCCAGCCACGCGATGACGATCCTCTTGCGCAAGCTCGCGGGCTTTGCCGGCCTCGTGCATGAGAACATGTACCGCTTCACCGGCTGGCGCTTCCTGTCGCTCGGCCGCTATATCGAACGCGGCCTGCATATGACGCGCCTGCTCGGCCATATGTCGGGTCCGGAAGCACCCGACGGCGCCCTCGACATGCTGCTGGAAATCGGCGACAGCGTCATGACCCATCGCCGGCGCTACAACGTCAATACGGCCCGCCTGACGGTCACCGACCTTCTGGCGCTCGATCCGCTCAACCCGCGCTCGATCCTCTTCCAGATGAACGAGATCCACCGCGAGGTGGAGCAATTGCCGAATGCCTTCGTCAATGGCCAGATGTCACCCTTCTACCGCGAGGCCATGCGGCTGCATTCGGGCCTTGCCGTCATGACGCCGGAGACGATGAACGGCGAGGTCTACCAGCGGCTGGAACGGGAGCTGGAACAGCTTTCCGATCTTCTGGCCCAGACCTATCTCGGATGATGCGATGCTCTACGATCTCTCCCTGCACATGGGCTATATCTACGACGTGCCGGCCAGCGGCGCGCGCCATATCGTGCGCGTGCTGCCGCTGTCGCTCGCCAACCGGCAGCGCCTGATCGCCGGCTCCCTGAAGGTTTCGCCGCATCCGGACGAACAATCGAACTTCACCGATTTCTTCCAGCATCCGGCAACCTCGATCCTGCTGCGCAATCCGCATGAAAAGCTGGATATCCGCATGCAGGCGCGCGTACAGGTCGAAAGCCAGCCGGTCGGGGCCGACTTTTCCCCCGTCCTCGCCAAACTGCCGGATGAGATCAACGATTGCTGGTCGATCGACCCCTCCTCGCCGCATCATTTCGTCGGCGCGAGCCCGCGGCTGCCGGAAACGACCACCATCGCCGACTACGCCCGGCAATGGGCACGCACCAACCTGACGGTGATGCAGATCGCCCATGCCGTCTGCGCCCAGATCCACAAGGATTTCGTCTACGATCCCAAGGCAACGACGGTCGACACGACGCCGAAGGAGGCGTTCCGCCTGAAGCGCGGCGTCTGCCAGGATTTTTCGCATGTGATGATCATCGCGCTGCGCAGCCTCGGCATTCCCGCCGGCTATGTCAGCGGCTTCCTGCGCACCATTCCACCGCCCGGCAAGGAGCGGCTGGAAGGGGCCGACGCCATGCACGCCTGGGTACGCGTCTGGTGCGGGGAGACGGCCGGCTGGATCGAGCTTGATCCGACCAACAACATCCCCGCCGGCACCGACCACATCGTCGTCGCCTATGGCCGCGACTATTCCGACGTCGCCCCGGTCATCGGCATGTTGAAGAGCTACGGCGGCCAAAAGACCGTGCAAGCCGTGGATGTCGTCCCGCTAAAACAGTAAAACAAGCCCAAAACGGGAATTATTACGTCAATCGCTAAAATTCGAATGATCTTCTAAAGGACGAACTTACAGTTTTCGTCGACAGTTGCTGCCATTCCGAGGCTATTACTTCGTTGGGGCGAACGTGATGATCACGAGTTTGAGTAAATTTCGCAGTCTTTCACAACTTATGCGCGATCGCGCCGGCAATTTCGGCATCATGACGGCACTGGCCGTACCGGTCGTGGCGGCAACCGCCGGTGTCGCGGTCGACGTCACCAACATGTCGCTTTCCAACAGCCAGTTACAGCAGGCAACCGACGCGGCGGCCCTTGCCACGGCGACGGCGCTCGCCAATGGCAGCGCCACGACATCCAACGCCCAGCAACTGGCCAGCGAATTCGTGACCGGGCAGATGTCGAACTATCTTGCGGGGGATGCAACCGCGCTCGCTTCACTGAAGGCGAGCACCAGTGCACAAGTCACCGCGACCACCGATTCCTCCGGCAATAGCGGCTATTCGGTTGTCGTCGATGCATCCTATTCGATGCAGGTGAACGGCATGACACGCATGCTCGGTCTGACCTCGATGAATGTCGGTTCGTCGAGCACATCGACAAGCGGCATCAGCACCTCGACCGAAACACAGAAGAATCCTCTGTCGATGTACTTCGTGCTCGACCGCTCCGGTTCGATGGACGAGTACACGGATACGGTCAACACCGATCAGCCGACGAAGACCTATACCTATTCCTGCGGGCGAAAGACCTGCACGGGCACGCAAACCAACTACTACACAAAAATGCAAGCGCTGAAGATCGCTACCGCGAATCTGGCGACGCAATTGAACAAGGCCGATCCGAACAGCATGTATGTCCGAACCGGCGCCGACTCCTATAATTCCAACGCCCAAACGCCGACAGCCATGGCTTGGGGCACGAGCGGCGTCACCAAATACGTCAACAATCTCACGGCGAGCGGAACGACGAATTCGGCACCCGCTTTCACCGCCGCGGTAACCGCGCTGACAGCGCCATCCACGACATCGGGCCTCACCAATGAGCAGTTGCAGCACAAGGACAAGAACGGCGTGACCGACCCGTCGATCTATATCGTCTTCATGACGGATGGCGATAACAACGTCGACAGCGCCGATAGCAATACCAAGATCCAATGCGACAAGGCACGCGCCGCCAACATCCACGTCTATACGATCGCCTTCATGGCGCCAGCCAATGGCCAGGCATTGCTGAAGTACTGCGCGACGACATCCTCCGACTATTTCACGCCGCAAAATGCCACGGATCTTTTCAACGCCTTCTCATCCATCGCGAAACAGACGTCGAAGCAGATTACCCTTCTGACCAAATAACGGCCCCGTTGCGCATGGACCGCCAATAACAGCCGTCAGAAACCGAAAGCCGCCCGGGATCTCATCCCGGGCGGCTTTCGTTTATCAATCAATCCGGTGATAAGAGCCGGAAAAACAATCGGAATCAAGCATTTTCGACGCTTCCGAGCCATGGACGCGCTATTTTTGCTTCCATCCAACTCGCCTGTTGCAACAACTTTACATCGGTGCATAAACTGCTAGTTAGACGAGATGGCAATTTGGTTTTTTCAGGCATAACATCCTGAATATAAACCACAAATGGCGAGAGTTGATAGTATGAATAACTTGACGAATGCCGATCTCCCCGTTCCTGCCCCGCGCAGTTCTCGCCCCGAAATCCTCGCCGAGGAAATCATCGAACGCCTGACCTATCGCATCGGCAAGGACGCGAAAGTCGCCAAGCCGCATGATTGGCTGACCGCAACCATCCTCGTCATTCGCGACCGCGTCATCGACAAGTGGATGGAATCGACCCGCAAGGCCTATGAGACCAACGCCAAGCGCGTCTATTATCTATCCCTCGAATTCCTCATCGGCCGCCTGATGCGCGACGCCGTCTCCAATCTCGGCCTGATGGAAGAAATCACCAACGCGCTTTCCTCGCTCGGCGTCGATATCCGCATCATCGCCGGGCTGGAGCCCGACGCGGCGCTCGGAAATGGCGGTCTCGGCCGCCTTGCCGCCTGTTTCATGGAATCGATGGCGACCGTAGACGTCCCGGCCTATGGCTATGGCATCCGCTATGTCCACGGCCTGTTCCGCCAGCAGATGGCCGACGGCTGGCAGGTGGAGCTGCCGGAAACCTGGCTTGCCCACGGCAATCCCTGGGAGTTCGAACGTCAGGAAAGCTCCTATGAGATCGGCTTCGGCGGCGCCGTCGAAACCGTCAGCGGCCATGACGATCAGCCCCGCTATGTCTGGAAGCCGGCCGAGCGCGTCATCGCCGCCGCCTTCGACACGCCGGTCGTCGGCTGGCGGGCGAAGCGCGTCAATACGCTACGCCTCTGGTCGGCCCAGCCGATCGACCCGATCCTGCTCGACGCGTTCAACGCCGGCGACCATATCGGCGCGCTGCGCGAGAGCAACAAGGCCGAAAGCCTGACCCGGGTTCTCTATCCGGCCGATGCGACGCCGGCCGGCCAGGAGCTGCGTCTGCGCCAGGAATTCTTCTTCTCCTCCGCATCCCTGCAGGACATCCTGCGCCGCCACCTGCAGCAGTATGACGACCTGAACAACCTGGCCGACAAGGTCGCGATCCAGCTCAACGATACCCATCCCGCCGTCTCGGTCGCCGAAATGATCCGCCTGCTGGTGGATGTCCACGGCCTCGAATTCGACCATGCCTGGGATATCACCCGCAACACCTTCGGCTACACCAATCACACGCTGCTGCCCGAGGCGCTGGAAAGCTGGCCCGTGCCGCTGTTCGAGCGGCTGCTGCCGCGCCACATGCAGATCGTCTATGCGATCAATGCCAAGATCCTGCTCGAGGCCCGCAAGAGCCGTAATTTCAGCGACGGCGAAATCCGCTCGATCTCGCTGATCGACGAGAATGGCGACCGCCGCGTGCGCATGGGCAACCTCGCCTTCGTCGGTTCGCATTCGATCAACGGCGTCTCGGCGCTGCATACCGACCTGATGAAGGTCACGGTCTTTGCCGACCTGCACAAGCTCTATCCGGACCGCATCAACAACAAGACCAACGGCATCACGCCGCGCCGCTGGCTGATGCAATGCAATCCCGGCCTCACCAGCCTCATCCGCGAGACCATCGGCGACGACTTCCTCGACGATGCCGAGAAGCTGAAGCCGCTCGACAAATTCGCCCATGACAGCGCCTTCCAGGAGAAGTTCGCCGCCGTCAAGCGCGCCAACAAGGTGCAGCTTTCCAATCTCGTCGCCAGCCGCATGGGCATCAAGCTCGATCCCAACGCGATGTTCGACATCCAGATCAAGCGCATCCATGAATACAAGCGCCAGCTTCTCAACATCATCGAGGCGGTCGCGCTCTACGACCAGATCCGTTCGCATCCGGAACTGGACTGGCAGCCGCGCGTAAAGCTCTTCGCCGGCAAGGCGGCGCCGAGCTATCACAATGCCAAGCTGATCATCAAACTGATCAACGACGTCGCCCGCGTCATCAACAACGACCCGTCGGTGCGCGGCCTGCTGAAGATCGTCTTCGTGCCGAACTACAATGTCTCGCTCGCCGAAGTCATGGTGCCCGCCGCCGATCTTTCCGAGCAGATCTCGACCGCCGGCATGGAAGCCTCCGGCACCGGCAACATGAAATTCGGCCTCAACGGCGCGCTGACCATCGGCACGCTCGATGGCGCCAATGTCGAGATGCGCGACAATGTCGGCGAGGACAATATCATCATCTTCGGTCTGACGGCCGACGAAGTCGCCAACCTGCGCAGCGACGGGCATGATCCCCGCGCCGTCATCGAGCGCTCGCGCGAGCTGTCGCAGGCGCTGGCCGCCATCGCCTCGGGCGTCTTCTCTCCCGACGACCGCAACCGCTATGCCGGGCTGATCGACGGCATCTACACCCATGACTGGTTCATGGTCGCCGCCGATTTCGATGCCTATGCCGCCGCCCAGCGCGAGGTCGACACGCTTTGGGCCAACCCGGCGGAATGGTATGCCAAGACCATCAACAACACCGCCCGCATGGGCTGGTTCTCCTCCGACCGGACCATCCGTCAATATGCCAAGGAAATCTGGAGAGCCGGATGAAAAAGCCGAAGAAACCCGCTGACGGCACCGCCTTGAGGGATATTTCGGCAGACGATATCGCTGCAATTCTCGCAGGCACTCATTCCGATCCTTTCGCCGTCCTCGGCGTGCACAAGGCGGAGGACGGCTTCGTCACCCGCTGTTTCATTCTCGGCGCCGAGGCCGTCACCGCGCTGGCGCTGGACGGCTCGGTCATCGGCGAGCTGGCCTGCCTCGATCCGGCCGGCTTCTTTGCCGGCAGCGTCAAGATCGCCAAGCAACAGCCGGTGCGCTATCGCGCCCGGCGCGGCGACGCCGAATGGGCGATCACCGATCCCTATAGTTTCGGCCCCGTCCTCGGTCCCATGGACGATTATTTCGTCCGCGAGGGCACGCATCTGCGCCTGTTCGACAAGATGGGTGCGCATCCGCTGAAGCATGAAGGCGTCCAGGGCTTTCACTTCGCCGTCTGGGCACCGAACGCGCAGCGCGTCTCGGTGGTCGGCGATTTCAACGGCTGGGACGGGAGGCGGCATGTCATGCGCTTTCGCGCCGATTCCGGCATCTGGGAGATCTTTGCTCCGGATGTGCCCGCCGGCGTCGCCTACAAGTTCGAGATCCGCGGCCATGACGGCGTGTTGCTGCCGCTGAAGGCGGACCCCTTCGCCCGCCGCAGCGAGCTGCGGCCGAAGACCGCTTCGATGACCACTCCCGAACTCAACCAGGTCTGGGAGGATGCCGCCCACCGCGAGCATTGGGCAAGCGTCGACCAGCGTCGCCAGCCGATCAGCATCTACGAGGTGCATGCCGGCTCCTGGCAGCGCCGCGACGACGGCTCGATGCTGTCCTGGGACGAGCTGGCCTCGCGCCTCATCCCCTATTGCGTCGACATGGGCTTCACCCATATCGAATTCCTGCCGATCACCGAACATCCCTACGACCCGTCCTGGGGCTACCAGACCACCGGCCTCTATGCGCCGACGGCCCGCTTCGGCGAGCCGGAAGGCTTCGCGCGCTTCGTCAACGGCTGTCACAAGGTCGGCATCGGCGTCATCCTCGATTGGGTGCCGGCGCATTTCCCAACCGACGAGCATGGCCTGCGCTGGTTCGACGGCACCGCGCTCTACGAGCATGAAGACCCGCGCAAGGGGTTCCATCCCGACTGGAACACGGCGATCTACAATTTCGGCCGCACCGAAGTGCTCGCCTATCTGCAGAACAACGCGCTCTACTGGGCCGAGAAATTCCATCTCGACGGCGTACGCGTCGATGCCGTCGCCTCGATGCTCTACCTCGACTATTCGCGCAAGCACGGCGAATGGATCCCGAACGAATATGGCGGCAACGAGAACCTGGAGGCCGTCCGCTTCCTGCAATCGATGAACACCAGGCTCTACGGCGCCCATCCCGGCGTCATGACCATCGCCGAGGAATCGACCTCCTGGCCGAAAGTGTCGCAACCGGTCCACGAGGGCGGCCTCGGCTTCGGCTTCAAGTGGAACATGGGCTTCATGCACGACACGCTGAGCTATCTCGCCCGCGAGGCCGTGCACCGCAAATATCACCACAACGAGCTGACCTTTGGCCTGATCTACGCCTTTTCGGAAAACTTCGTCCTGCCGCTCTCCCACGATGAAGTGGTGCACGGCAAGGGATCCCTGATCGCCAAGATGTCCGGCGACGACTGGCAGAAATTCGCCAATCTGCGCGCCTATTATGCCTTCATGTGGGGCTATCCCGGCAAGAAGCTGCTGTTCATGGGCCAGGAGTTCGCGCAGTGGAGCGAGTGGAGCGAAGAGCGCGCGCTGGACTGGAATCTCCTGCAATACCGCATGCATGAGGGCATGCGGCGCCTCGTGCGCGATCTCAACTTCACCTATCGCAGCAAGCCGGCGCTGCACGCCCGCGACTGCGAGGGCGACGGCTTCGAATGGCTTGTTGTCGACGATTTCGAGAATTCGGTCTTCGCCTGGCTGCGCAAGGCGCCCGGCGAAAAGCCGATCGCGGTCATTACCAATTTCACACCGGTCTACCGTGAGAACTACACATTGCGCCTTCCGGCTGAGGGACGGTGGCGCGAGATACTGAATACCGATGCCGACATCTATGGCGGCAGCGGCAAGGGGAATGGCGGGCGGGTCCAGGCCGTCAGCGCCGGCGGCAGCATACATGCAACGATAACGCTGCCGCCGCTGGCGACCATCATGCTCGAACCGGAATTTTGAGACCATTACGGACAGGGAGGAATGAAATGGTAGAAAAACGCTTCCAGCCGCTGGCACGCGATGCCATGGCCTATGTTCTCGCCGGAGGCCGTGGCAGCCGCCTGAAGGAACTGACGGACCGCCGCGCCAAACCGGCCGTCTATTTCGGCGGCAAGACCCGCATCATCGACTTTGCTCTCTCGAACGCGCTCAATTCCGGTATCCGCCGCATCGGCGTGGCGACCCAGTACAAGGCACACTCCTTGATCCGCCACATGCAGCGCGGCTGGAACTTCTTCCGACCCGAACGAAACGAGAGCTTCGATATTCTGCCGGCTTCCCAGCGCGTGTCGGAAACGCAATGGTATGAAGGCACGGCCGACGCCGTCTATCAGAACATCGACATCATCGAACCCTACGGTCCGGAATACATGGTCATCCTCGCCGGCGACCATATCTACAAGATGGACTATGAGTGGATGCTGCAGCAGCATGTCGATTCCGGCGCCGACGTCACCATCGGCTGCCTGGAGGTGCCGCGCATGGAAGCCGTCGGCTTCGGCGTCATGCATGTCGACGACAAGGACCAGATCATCGATTTCGTCGAGAAACCCGCCGATCCGCCGGGCATTCCCGGCAATCCGGATTTCGCGCTGGCCTCGATGGGCATCTACGTCTTCCACACGAAATTCCTGATCGAATGCCTGAAGCGCGACGCCGCCGATCCGAATTCCAGCCGCGATTTCGGCAAGGACATCATCCCCTATATCGTCAAGAACGGCAAAGCCGTCGCCCACCGCTTCACCCAGTCCTGCGTGCGCTCCGATTTCGAGCGCGAGGCCTATTGGCGCGACGTGGGCACGGTCGATGCCTATTGGCAGGCCAATATCGACCTGACCGCCGTGGTGCCGGAGCTCGACATCTACGACAAGTCCTGGCCGATCTGGACCTATGCCGAAATCAGCCCGCCGGCCAAGTTCGTGCATGACGACGAGGACCGCCGCGGCTCGGCCGTCTCCTCGGTGGTCGCGGGCGACTGCATCATTTCCGGTGCCAGCCTCTATAACAGCCTGCTGTTTACCGGCGTGCGCGCCAATTCCTACTCCAAGCTGGAGGGAGCGGTGGTGCTGCCGAGCGTCAAGGTCGGCCGCCGGGCGCAATTGAAGAATGTCGTCATCGATCACGGCGTCACCATCCCCGAAGGCCTGGTGGTCGGCGAGGACCCGGAACTAGACGCCAAGCGCTTCCGCCGCACGGAAAACGGCATCTGCCTGATCACCCAGTCGATGATCGACAAGCTGGATTTGTGACGAATGAAAGTTCTTTCGGTTGCATCCGAAGTCTTCCCTTTGATCAAGACAGGGGGCCTGGCCGATGTGGCCGGCGCCCTGCCTATCGCGCTGAAGCCGTATGGCGTCGAGACGAAGACGCTGATCCCCGGTTACCCCGCGGTGATGAAGGCCATCCGCGACCCAGTGGCCCGGCTCGAATTCGCCGACCTGCTGGGCGAAAAAGCCACCGTGCTCGAGGTCGAGCATAGTGGTATTTCCTTCCTCGTGCTCGACGCGCCGGCCTATTACAACCGCACCGGCGGCCCTTACGTGGATGCCACCGGCAAGGATTACCCCGACAATTGGCGCCGCTTTGCCGCCCTGTCGCTCGCCGGCGCGCAGATCGCGAGCGGCCTGCTGCCCGGCTGGCAGCCGGACCTGGTGCATGTGCACGACTGGCAATCGGCCCTGGTGCCGGTCTACATGCGCTATTATCCCTCGCCCGAGCGGCCGAGCGTGCTCACCATCCACAACATCGCCTTCCAGGGCCAGTTCGGCCCGGACGTCTTCCCTGGCCTGCAGCTTCCCCCGCACGCCTTCTCGGTGGAGGGCATCGAGTATTACGGCGATGTCGGCTTCTTGAAGGGCGGCCTGCAGACGGCGCATGCCATCACTACGGTCAGCCCTTCCTATGCCGAAGAGATCCTGACCCCGGAATTCGGCATGGGTCTCGAAGGCGTCATCGCCAGCCGCGCCGGCAGCCTGCACGGCATCGTCAACGGCATCGATGACGGCATCTGGAATCCGGAAGCCGATCCGATGATCGCCAAGACCTATGGCGCCTCGACGCTGAAGGACCGAGCCGCCAACCGCAAGCGCGTGGTCGAGCATTTCGGCCTGGACGAGGATGACGGGCCGATCTTCTGTGTCGTCAGCCGCCTGACCTGGCAGAAGGGAATGGACCTGCTGGCCGCCATTTCCGGCGATATCGTCGCCATGGGCGGCAAGCTTGCCATCCTCGGCGCCGGCGATGCCGCTCTCGAAGGCGCGCTCTTTGCGGCCGCCGGCCGTCATCGCGGCCGTGTCGGTGTTTCCGCCGGCTATGATGAGCCGATGTCGCATCTGATGCAGGCCGGCTGCGACGCCATCATCATCCCCTCCCGCTTCGAACCCTGTGGCCTCACGCAGCTTTATGGCTTACGCTATGGCTGCCTGCCGATCGTTGCGCGCACGGGTGGTCTCAACGACACGATTATCGACGCCAACCACGCCGCATTGCAGGCGAAAGTCGCCACCGGCATTCAGTTTGCGCCCATCACCGCCGAAGGGCTGCTGCAAGCCATCCGCCGCGCCATGCACCTTTTCCAGGATCGAAAGGTCTGGACGCAGCTGCAAAAGCAGGGCATGAAATCCGACGTATCCTGGGGCAGGAGCGCAGAACGCTACGCCGCTCTCTACTCCAGCCTTGTCTCGAGAGGCGCTTAACCCGATGATTAAAACTGTTCCCACCACCCCCTACGCGGATCAGAAGCCTGGTACGTCAGGCCTGCGAAAGAAGGTTCCCGTATTCCAGCAGCCGAACTATGCGGAAAACTTCATCCAGTCGATTTTCGATTCGCTCGAGGGCTACCAGGGCAAGACCCTGGTCATCGGCGGCGACGGCCGTTACTACAATCGTGAAGTCATTCAAAAGGCCATCAAGATGGCCGCGGCCAATGGCTTCGGCAAGGTGATGGTCGGCAAGGGCGGCATCCTCTCGACACCCGCAGCCTCGCACATCATCCGCAAATACAAGGCATTCGGCGGCATCATATTGTCGGCCAGCCACAATCCGGGCGGACCGACCGAAGACTTCGGCATCAAGTACAATATCGGCAATGGCGGCCCGGCGCCGGAAAAGATCACCGATGCGATCTACGAGCGCTCCAAGGTGATCGACAGTTACAAGATCGCCGACTTCCCCGATATCAATCTCGACCGCATCGCCCGCGAAGACGTCGGCGGCATGATCGTCTCGGTCATCGACCCGGTCGAGGACTATGCGGCGCTGATGGAAGAGCTGTTCGATTTCGGCGCCATCCGCAACCTCATCAGTCTCGGCTTCCGCCTCAATTTCGATGCGATGAGCGCGGTCACCGGTCCCTATGCCAAGGAAATCTTCGAAATCCGCCTCGGCGCGCCCGACGGCTCGGTGCGCAATTTCCTGCCGCTGCCGGATTTCGGCGGCCATCACCCCGATCCGAACCTCGTCCATTGCAAAGAACTTTACGATGAGATGATGGGCGAGGACGCTCCCGATTTCGGCGCGGCATCCGACGGCGACGGCGACCGCAACCTGATCATCGGCAAGGGTATCTACGTCACGCCGTCGGACAGCTTGGCCATCCTCGCCGCCAACGCCAATCTCGCCCCCGGCTATTCCAGCGGCATCGCCGGCATCGCCCGCTCCATGCCGACCAGCGGCGCCGCCGACCGTGTCGCCGAAAAGCGTGGCGTCGGCATCTACGAGACGCCGACCGGCTGGAAATTCTTCGGCAACCTGCTCGACGCCGGCATGGCAACGATCTGCGGCGAGGAAAGCTCCGGCACCGGCTCCAACCACGTCCGTGAAAAGGACGGTCTCTGGGCCGTGCTGCTTTGGCTCAACATTCTGGCCGTACGCGGCGAAAGCGTCGTCGACATTGTCACCCAGCATTGGGCGACCTACGGCCGCAACTATTATTCACGCCACGACTATGAAGGCGTCGACACCGACGCCGCCAACGGCCTGATCGACGCGCTGCGCGAAAAGCTGCCGACCCTGCCGGGCACGAAATATGGCAACCTCACCGTTTCGGCGGCCGACGACTTCGCCTATCACGATCCGGTCGACAAGTCCGTCAGCCAGCACCAGGGCATCCGCATCCTCTTCGAGGGCGGCTCCCGCGTGGTCTTCCGTCTTTCCGGCACCGGCACGACGGGCGCAACGCTGCGTGTCTATATCGAGCGCTACGAGCCCGATCCGACCCGCCACAACATCGAGACCCAGGAAGCCCTGGCCGACCTCATCGCCGCCGCCGAAGCGATCGCCGACATCAAGGCTCGCACCGGCCGCGACGCGCCGACGGTCATTACCTGAACCCAATCCCTTCTCCCCGCAAATGCGGGGAGAAGGTGGCCAGACGCTGCCGAACGAAGTGAGGCGGCGACTGGTCGGATCAGGGGCTTCTCAAAATTCGCCACGGCGGCACCGTTTGCCGAAGACTCCGCCCCTCACCCTCTCTCCCGCCCTTCGATGAACTCAGGAACGGGGAGAGGGAACCATCTCAAGCCATCCGGAGAGCCCGCGAGACATGTCAGAGCCCGCCACCCGCTCCCTTGGCGCTACCCTCACCGACGACGGCGCGGAGTTTGCGGTCTGGTCCAGACATGCCGATAGGATCGAGCTCTGCCTGTTCGATGCCGAAGGCAAAAAAGAGATCGCGCGCCTGCCGCTGACGGAGGACGGTGAGGAACATCGCCTCTTCGTGAAAGACGTCAAGCATGGCGCACGCTATGGCTTCCGCGCCCATGGCACCTATGATCCCGATCGGGGCCTGTGGTTCGATCCCTCGAAGCTGCTCGCCGACCCCTATGCCAGGGAATTCGACCGGCCATTCCGATACGATCCGCGCCTGGGCATCTTCGGCGAGGACACGCAGGACCTGATGCCGAAGGCGATCGTGGCGCGCGACATTCCGGTCAAGCCGGCCAAACCGCTGTTCCAGCCGGGCGGCCTGATCTACGAAATCGCCGTCAAGCCCTTCACCATGCTGCATCCGGATGTGCCGGAAGAGAAGCGCGGCAGGCTGGCCGCCCTCGCCCACCCCGCCGTCATCGCCCATCTCAAACGCCTGCGCGTCGATGCCGTCGAGCTGATGCCGATCACCGCCTGGATCGATGAACGACATCTGCCGCCGCTCGGCCTCACCAACGGCTGGGGCTACAATCCCGTCGCCTTCATGGCGCTCGATCCGCGCCTGGTGCCGGGCGGCGTTACGGAATTGCGCGAAACGGTCGCCGCCCTTCACGCGGAGGGCATCGGCGTCATCCTCGACCTCGTCTTCAACCATACCGGCGAGAGCGACCGCTTCGGACCGACGCTCTCCCTGCGTGGCCTCGACAACCCCACCTATTTCCGCCACCAGCCGGCTGAACCCGGCATGCTGGTCAACGATACCGGCACAGGCAACACCGTCGCCTGCGATCAGCCAGCCGTGCGCCGGCTCATCATCGACAGCCTCCGGCATTTCGTTCTCCATGCCGGCATCGACGGCTTCCGTTTCGACCTCGCCACCGTCATCGGCCGCACCGCGAGGGGTTTCGACCCCGAGGGGCTGACCTTGCGCTCCCTCTTCGCCGACGAGGTGCTTCAGGACCGCATCATGATCGCCGAACCCTGGGATATCGGCCCCGGCGGCTATCAGCTCGGCAATTTCCCGGCCCCCTTCCTCGAATGGAACGATCGCGCCCGCGACGACCTGCGTTGCTTCTGGCGCGGCGACGGCGGCAAGATCGGCGATCTCGCCACCATTCTTGCCGGTTCGTCCTCCATCTTCGGCCGCGATGGCCGCATGCAGACCCGTAGCGTCAACTTCCTCGCCGCCCATGACGGCTTCACGCTGATGGATCTCGTCTCCCATGAGCACAAGCACAACGAGGCGAATGGCGAGGACAATCGCGACGGCCACAACGAGAATTATTCCTGGAACAACGGCGTCGAAGGCAAGACCGACGATCCGGCCGTTCTCGCCAAACGCCGCGCCGATATCGAGGCGCTGCTGTCGACGCTCTTTGCCACGCGCGGCACCCTCATGCTGACGGCCGGCGACGAGGGCGGCCGCAGCCAGCGCGGCAACAACAATGCCTATTGCCAGGACAATGACATCACCTGGGTGGACTGGGCGGCGCTGGACGAAGAGCTGATCGGCCATACCGCCTGGCTGGCCGGCCTCCGCCGCCGCTTCCCCGCCCTTCGCGATCTCCAATTCTTCCATGGCGATGGCGACATCCTCTGGTTCTCCGCCACCGGTCTGCCGATGACGGTGCCCGACTGGGAAGCGCCGGATGCACGCTTCCTCGGCATGGCGATCGAGACCACGGATAATGACACCGGCGGAAAGACGCGCCTCGCCGTGCTGATCAACCGGGGGCGTGAGCAACTGCAGGCCGCCCTTCCCGCCGCACCGGCGGGCTGGTCGCTGCTCGACGCGAAGGGGCAGATGCATATTCAGAGCGACCTCACGCTTGCGGCGCGCTCCGTCAGTTTCCTCGTCGAAAACTGACCGCCTTGCACTTTGCGGCCTTCTTCGCCAGAAAGGGCAAAGATGCTGTAGAGATCACGAGGACAGAATGCCCGGCGATATTTCGCTTGTTGAGATCATGAAACTGGCCGGAACCGAGATCGGCATCTCGGACTGGATCACCGTCGACCAGACGATGATCGACACCTTCGCCGACGCCACACACGACCATCAGTTCATCCATGTCGATCCCGAACGCGCCAAGGCGGAGACACCCTATGGCGGCACCATCGCCCACGGCTTCCTGACGCTATCGCTGCTCTCCGCCATGAACTACAGCGCGCTCCCCAAGATCCGGGAGCAGACCATGGGCATCAATTACGGCTTCGAAAAAATCCGCTTCATGTCGCCGGTCAAATGCGGCGCCCGCGTGCGCGGCCGCTTCACGCTCGCCGGAACGCGGCTGCGCGGTGCAAGCATGCTGATGCTGACCTATGACGTGACCGTTGAAATCGAAAACGAGCGCAAGCCGGCGCTCACCGCGACATGGACGACCATATCGCAGTTCGATCCGAAGGATCGGCCGGAAGAGACTTGACGATCTCCCCTCCCCTCAAGCGGAGAAGGTATTGTCCGCATCCTCCGCCGCTTCGGCAAGCAGACCGAAAGCATAGCTGGAGAAGGAGCGCCAGACTTCCACACGGAAGGTCTCGGCATCCAGGCGCAGCAGCACCACTTCCGCCTTGCCGAACAGCGTGCGCGAGCAGGCGCCGACGGGGAAAGCCGCGATCGACAGATCCTGCGGGCAGCCGCCGGAGAGCGTCGCTTCCGCGCCGGGGCCAGAGACGATGATCGCCGTGTTGCGGTGCGAGACATCCGTCGCCGAATGCAGCACGCCCGAGGAGGCGGCAAGGCCGACCAGCTCGGCGCCGCTCTCATCGATGACGAGCCATTCGTCCGGGCCGAGCCAGAGGGCGTGACGGCCGTTGGCGCTCGCCGAAGTCTTCGGCCGCGTCGGCAGCGTCAGGCCGAGCGCCTTGGAGAGACCGGCGACCGAATCGGCCGGAGCGCGCAGCGAAATGCGGCTTGCCGGCGCGGCAGGCGTCAGGCGGACGACCGCGGAGCCGCCATGGCGGCCGGCAAGCGGCGATTTGCGGGTTGCGATATCAGCCATTGATCCGGCCTCCTTCCTTGTCAAAGAACACCAGATCCGTCACCTCGACAGCAATCGTCTTGTCGGGCATCGGCACGTAGAGCGTCTTGCCCATACGCTCGCGCCCACCGGCAACCAGCGCGAAGGCGATCGAGCGGCCGAGATTTTCCGACCAATAAGACGAAGTGACATGGCCGAGCATGGTCATCGGCTTCGGCTCGTTCGGATCGGCGACGATCTGCGCGCCTTCCTCCAGCACCACCTTCGGATCGCGGGTGACGAGGCCGACCAGCTGCTTGCGGCCTTCCTTCACCAGATCGGGGCGCTGCAGGCCGCGAATGCCGACGAAATCCGGCTTCTTCTTGGAAACAGCCCAGGAAAGCCCGGCATCATCGGGCGTCACCGTGCCGTCCGTATCCTGGCCGACGATGATATAGCCCTTCTCGGCGCGCAGAACGTGCATGGTCTCGGTGCCGTAGGCGCAGGCGCCGAGCGGTTCGGCGCGAGCCCAGACTGCTTCCCAGACGGCCTGGCCGTAATCGGCCGGTACGTTGATTTCGTAGCCGACTTCACCGGTAAAGGAGACGCGGAACAGCCGCGCCGGCACGCCACAGACCTTGCACTCGGCCACGCTCATATGCGGGAAGGCCTCGTTGGAGAGATCCTGGCCCTCGACGAGCGGCTCGATGATCTCGCGCGCCTTCGGACCCTGCACGGCGATGACGGCCCATTGCTCCGTGGTCGACGTCAGCCAAACCTTCAGATGCGGGAATTCGGTCTGGAGATAGTCCTCCATATGATGCAGCACGCGCGGCGCGCCGCCGGTCGTGGTCGTCACATGGAAGCGGTCCTCGGCCAGACGCCCGACGACGCCGTCGTCATAGACGAAGCCGTCCTCGCGGGTCATGATGCCGTAGCGGCAGCGGCCGGGCTTCAGCGTATCCCAGGCATTGGTATAGAGCAGGTTCAGGAACTTGGCGGCGTCCGGACCGACCACCTCGATTTTGCCGAGCGTCGATGCGTCGAACACGCCGGCCACCTCGCGCGCCGTGCGGCACTCGCGGTTGACCGCCTCGTGCATGGTCTCGCCGGCGCGCGGATAGAACCAGGCGCGCTTCCAGTTGCCGACATCCTCGAAGATGGCGCCATGTGCCTCTTCCCAGCCATGCATCGGCGTCTTGCGCGCAGGGTCGAAGAGGGCGCCACGCGAATGGCTGATCAGCGTACCGTAGGTCACCGGCGTATAGGGCGCGCGGAAGGTGGTGAGGCCGACCTTCGGAATGTCCCTGCCGAGCATCTCCGCGGCAATCGCCAGACCGTGCATGTTGGAAAGCTTGCCCTGATCGGAGGCCATGCCGTTGGTGGTGAAGCGCTTGATATGCTCGATCGAATGCATGCCCTCGCGCACGGCAAGACGGATATCCTTGGCGCAGACGTCATGCTGGAAATCGACGAAGGCCTTGGCGCTGGTCTCCGGTCCGGCCCCTTCGGCCGCGCCGATCATGCCGCCGGTCCATTCGAAGGCCTGTTCGGCCTGAAGCGAGATCTTGCCCTCGCCATCGGCGCCGGCGGCCTTCGCCATCAGCTCGCCGGCGGCAAGCGATTCCTCGATCGCCGCCTGCAGGCCGTCCGTGCCGTTGCAGGCACCGACCGAGAGACAATCCTGCACATAGGTACCGGGCAGGAAGCGCTGCTTCTCGGTCTCGAACTTCAGCTTGCCGCGCGACTGCGAGAACAGATGCACGGAAGGCGTCCAGCCGGCCGATACCAGCAGCGCGTCGACCGCGATCTTGCGCGAAGCGCGGCTGCCGTTGCGCGCCACCGTGATCGAGGAAATCCTGAGTTTGCCGGCGGTGTCGACCACGGCATAGTCGCTCAGTACCTCGATCCCAAGCCGCTTGGCCTCGGCGGCAACTGCCTCGCCGGGGCGAACGCGGCTATCGACGATAACGGCGATGGAAACGCCGGCACGCTTGAGGTCGAAGGCTGCTTCGTAAGCCGAATCATGCGCCGTATAGACGCCGATCTTGGCCCCGACGGCGACGCCGTAGTGATTGAGATAGGTGCGGGCGGCGGACGCCAGCATGATGCCCGGCCGGTCGTTGTTCGGGAACACCATATGGCGCTCGATCGCACCCGTCGCCAGGATGACGCGCTTGGCGCGCACCTGCCACAGCCGCTCGCGCGGCAAATCGTGGTCCGGCTTGGCCAGATGATCGGTCACGCGCTCGGCCAGACCGACGAAATTGTGGTTGTAATAACCGAAGGCGGTCGTGCGGGTCAGCACCTGCACATTGTCCATCGCGCTCAGCTTGGCGATGACGCCCTGCGCCCAGGCATAGCCTTCGGCGCCGTCGATCTTCACGCCCGTATCAAAGCGCAGCGCGCCGCCGGCTTCCGCCTGCTCGTCGCAAAGAATGACCTTGGCGCCGGCTTCCGCCGCGGCCAGCGCCGCCGCAAGACCGGCAACGCCCGCACCGACCACCAGCACGTCGCAATGAGCGTAACGGCTGGCATAATGATCCGGGTCCCCTTCCGTCGGCGCGACGCCGAGACCGGCGGCACGGCGGATGAAGGGCTCGTAAACGTGCTTCCAGGCCGCCTTCGGCCACATGAAGGTCTTGTAGTAGAAGCCGGCGGCGAAGAAGGGCGACAGCGCATTGTTGATGCCGCCGATATCGAAGGCAAGCGACGGCCAGCGGTTCTGCGACTGCGCCTTCATGCCGTCGAACACCTCCTGCACGCTGGCGCGCACGTTCGGCTGGCGGCGGGCCGCGTCGCGGGAAATGTCGAGCAGCGCGTTCGGCTCCTCGGCGCCGGCCGACAGGATGCCGCGCGGACGGTGATATTTGAACGAACGGCCGAGGAGGTGAACACCGTTGGCCAGCAGCGCCGAGGCGACGGTGTCGCCCTCCAGCGCCGTGTAGCTCTTGCCGTCAAAGGTGAAGCGGGCGGTTCTCGCCGGCGTCAGACGGCCCTTGCCCGCGATACGATTGGCGCCGCTCATTCTGCAGTTCCCTTTTCTTGTGCCGCCAGTTCCGGCGCATTGTGTTCCTGCGCCACCGGTTCATGAGCCGCCGGCAGCAGCGTCGAAAGTTCCGGCTTCGGCTCGCCGGCCTTGTAGGTGCGATAGAAACGGTCGCTGACCGTGTCGCGCGCCGCGTTGAAGAAGCGGCCGCAGCCATGGATATGCCGCCAGCGCTCGAAGATCAGTCCCTTCGGATTGTCGCGCAGGAAGAAATATTCCTCGAACTCCTCGTCGGAGATCGCGGCAATGTTTTCCGGCCGCACGATATGCGCATCGCCGGCGTTGCGGAATTCCAGTTCCGAACGCTCTTCCTCGCAATAGGGGCAATAAATCAGCAGCATCGTTTTCTACCTAAATGTTGAAGCTCGGCACCGGAGACCGGTGCCTGGAGGCCGGGTGCAACGCCAGAGCCGGCATCAATGCGCCACGGCGGCAGCCGCCGCCTCGTCGATCAGACGGCCGGTGCGGAAGCGATCCAGCGTCAGCCCGGCATTGAACTTGTGCGGCTCGTCGCGGGCGATCAGATGTGCGAACAGGTTGGCCGAACCCGGCGTCGCCTTGAAACCGCCCGTGCCCCAGCCGCAGTTCACATAGAGCCCCGGCACCGGCGTCTTCGACTGGATCGCCGAACGGTCCGGCGTATTGTCGACGATGCCGCCCCAGGAGCGCATCATCTTGACGCGCCGGAACATCGGGAAGAGCTCGCAGATCGCATCCAGCGTATGGGTGATGATCTGCAGGCCGCCGGTCTGGCTGTAGGAATTATACTGGTCCGTGCCGGCGCCGATGACGAGCTCGCCCTTGTCGGACTGCGAGATATAGGCATGCACCGTGTTCGACATGACGACGCAGGGGAAGATCGGCTTCAGCGGTTCGGACACCAGCGCCTGCAGCGGGCTCGATTGCAGCGGCACGCGCACGCCGGCCATCTGCATGACGACGGTGGTGTGGCCGGCGGCGGAAACGGCGATCTTCTTGGCGCCGATGAAACCGCGATTCGTCTCGACACCGGTGACGCGGCCGTCCGGCCCGCGCTGGATGCCGGTCACTTCGCAATTCTGGATGATATGCACGCCGCGATCGGACGCCGCGCGGGCAAAGCCCCAGGCGACCGCGTCGTGACGCGCCGTACCGCCGCGACGCTGCAGGGCGGCGCCATTGATCGGATAACGCGCCGTGCTCGAAATATCGAGCGGCGGACAATAAGCCTTTGCCTGCTCCGGCGTCAGCCATTCATTGTCGATGCCGTAGAGACGGTTGGCGTGGATATGCCGCTTGAAGGACTGCTGGTCATGCACATTATGCGACAGCATCATCACGCCGCGCGGCGAATACATGACGTTGTAGTTGAGATCCTGAGACAGCCCTTCCCAGAGCTTCATCGAATGCTCGTAGATGTGCATGCTCTCTTCATAGAGATAGTTCGAGCGGATGATGGTGGTGTTGCGGCCGGTATTGCCGCCGCCCAGCCATCCCTTTTCCAGCACGGCGACATTGGTGATGCCATGCTCCTTGGCCAGATAATAGGCCGCACCCAGACCATGGCCGCCACCGCCGATGATGATGACGTCATACTCCTTGCGCGGCTCCGGCGAGGTCCATTGGGCTTCCCAGCCCTTGTGAGCCCGCATCGCTTCCCGTGCCACGGCAAAAACCGAGTATTTACGCATTCGCCCTCAACTCCTTCAGGCCAGAGCCCTTCTTGTGGGTCATACAAATCGCAGATCAAAAACCGACACAACGGCTCTTTTGCGACGCATTCACGACCGTCTTTCGACACGGTTGAGAATCGCGCTTGGCCGGACGGCCCGCATCTCGCTTTTTCACGGCCCTATTTACGCTGCAAGTGGCAAATCTTCACCCGGCCACCACGACCGTCCTTGCGCCACATGCAGCCTTCTTTCCGCGGCTTGCGGTCGTAAATATAGATTCTTGCCCGACGCTTGCTGTTAAAGGTCTGGTTGGAGAAGTCGTGACCGCCGATATGGACATTCTTGCCGAGGCGGACTTCGCCGGCGGCGACGGGTGCGAATGTCGTGGCGAGCAAGCCAAGAGCGAGCAATACCGCCGCAAGCGACCTTCCGGCGGCGGCAAGACCAATGAATTTCATGAAGCGTTCCCCCTCTTCTATCCCAGCCGATTGCCGGAATGGCACAACTCGCCATGGGCATGAACAACCGTGATCCGGAATCTTTGCACAAGCATGTCAATGTCGCAAAATATGCGGAGTCAACGCCGCCTCCGGCCGCCACGCCGCGGCACAAAGGGCATTGCGGCTCATTTCCACGCTCGACAAACCGGTTTTTCCTCTGCAAACTCACGATCTGGCTAGACTTTGACAAACCGATCTGATATCTCGCCTAACCAATCGCAAGGCTGCGGCCGCGCGAACGTTATATTTTTGCCTCCTGGCGCTGCAGTTGCCGCTGGCATCAACCAAACCAAAGGAACGTGATTCTCGTGCAGGTACTTGTCCGCGATAACAATGTCGACCAGGCTCTCCGCGCTCTCAAGAAGAAGATGCAGCGCGAAGGTATTTTCCGCGAAATGAAGATGCGCGACTACTATGAAAAGCCGTCGCAGAAGCGTGCGCGCGAAAAGGCTGAAGCCGTTCGCCGTGTTCGCAAGCTGGCACGCAAGCGTGCACAGCGTGAAGGCCTGGTTGCACGCTAATCGTCGTTTTTTCGACGTTTTCAGATGCATGTGTGGCGGGGGCGAGTCGTTCGCCGCCGCCTTTTTGATTTATTCTCCCTGCAAATGAGATTAAATCAGAACAGCCTGATATGACGCATGGGGAAAGCGAACCCGATAATGGCAATCACGACGTCCGAACAGTTCCGCACTTCGAACCTCACCTCCTTTGTTTCGAAGCGCGCTGCTGCCCTGCCAGCTCTGGCGCTTCTCGCTGCGATCGGCCTTTCCGGCTGCCAGACCGCCTCCACCGATACGGTCATCCGCATCGACAAGGCGCAAGGCTCCTCGGAAAACATCGCCTCGCTGACATCGGTCATCAACGCCAATCCGCAAGATCCGGAAGGCTATAACGTCCGCGGCACCGCCTATGGCCGCGGCGGCGAATTCAGCCGCGCGCTTGCCGACTTCAACCAGGCGCTCCAGCTCAATCCGAAGTTCTACCAGGCCTATGCCAACCGCGCGCTGGTCTACCGTAACATGGGCAAGCTGCCGGAAGCGGTCGCGGACTACAATGCCGCGCTGCAGATCAACCCGAATTACGATGTCGCCTATATCGGCCGCGGCAATCTCTATCGCCAGTCCGGCCGCGACAACGACGCCTTCAACGACTATTCGAAGGCGATCAGCCTCGGAACGACGGACGGACGCGCCTATAACGGCCGCGGCGTGATCTATCAGAAGCGCAATCAGCAGGACAAGGCGATCGACGACTTCTCGAAGGCGATCTCGCTTTCGCCGAATTCGCCCGAGCCCTACAACAGCCGCGGCATCTCCTATCTCGCGCAGAACGACGACGACAACGCCTTTGCCGATTTCAACCACGCCATCGATCTCGACAACAAGGTTGCCGAATCCTGGGCGAACCAGGCGTTCGTGTATGAGCGCCGCGGCGACAAGGCCAAGGCGCGCCGCTCCTATCAGCACGCCGTCAATCTCGACCCGAACTATCAGCCGGCCCGCGATGGCCTGGCGCGCGTCAGCACCGGCGCCTGATATTTCGACATAGTATCAAAGTGGTGGGCCGCCCGGCGATCATTCGCCCGGCGGCTTTTCTTTGCGCCTTGCAGCGCATAGTCTCGGCCCGCCCCACCTTCGAACGAGACAAGCGACATGCCCTCCTCCCAGAAAATCCCCAGGAAAATCATTGTCGTCGGCGCCGGCATCATCGGCGCCTCCATCGCCTGGCATCTGGCCCGCAAAGGCGCATCCGTCACCGTGATCGCCGAGAAGGCCGGAGGCGAGGCCACGCCGAACTCCTTCTCCTGGATCAATGCGAGCTGGGGCAATCCCGAATTCTATTTCCGCCTCCGCCATCGCTCGATGGCCGAATGGTCGCGATTGGCAAGGGAGGTTCCGGGCCTGCCGCTATCCTGGTGCGGCAGCCTCTGCTGGGATATGCCGGAGGCCGAGCTGGACGCCTATCTCGCGCAGCATCACGGCTGGGGTTATGACATACAGCCGGTCAACCACGCCGCGATTGCCGCCATCGAACCCAATCTCGCCGATCCGCCCGCTTTCGCCGTGCATGTCGCCGAAGAAGGCGCCGTCGAACCCGTTGCCGCCGCCAACCTGCTGCTGGAAGACGCCGTCCGCCACGGCGCGACGCTATCCTACGGCACCAGGGTGACGCGGCTTCTGCAGACCAATGACAGGGTCGTCGGCGTCGAAACGGCGGATGGCCCGCTGCTCGCCGATCACGTCGTCCTCTCTGCCGGTGCCGGCATCGTGCCGCTCGCCGCGTCCGCCGGCGTCGACGTGCCGCTGGACACACCGCCGGGCCTCATCGCTCATTCCCGCCCCGCACCCCGGCTGCTGAACGGCCTGGTGATGGCGCCGGGGCTGCATATGCGCCAGACATTGGAAGGCCGCATCATCGCCGGCAGCGATTTCGGCGGCACCGATCCCGGCATCAACCCGCAACGGGCCGCCGAAGATCTCCTCGCCAAGGTCGGATCCATGCTGCACGGCAGTGACGGGCTCGAACTGGATTTTCACACGATCGGCTACCGTCCGACCCCGAAGGACGGCTTTCCGATCATCGGCGGCGTGGATGGCGTGCCCGGCCTCTACCTTGCCGTCCTGCATTCTGGCGTTACGCTGGCGCCGATCGTCGGGCTGCTGGCGTCGGAAGAAATCATCGGCGCCCAGTCCCGTGCAGAGCTTGCGCCATTCCGCCTGTCGCGCTTCGCAAAGACAGGCGAATGATATCAACCGAAACAACCTCAAGTCGACCGCACATGCATCCGGAGCGTCCGGCGTCACTTACGATTTCGCGGCGATGACTTTTCGTATGTTGCAACAGGATTCACCCAGCCCTACGATGACGCTTTCGAGAACATGCCGGTTGGGCAAAGGCATGGGGGCGCTGGGCTTGATGACGAGAACCATGATTGCTGCTTTCGCTGACGTGTTCGAACCGTATGGTGGTCCGATCGGTTGATCGCGTTATGAAAAAGCTGCGCTTCCCGAGGGCTTCGATTGGGGCTTATTTGATCGCCATCGCATTGGCGATCGCTTTGCCGATCCTGGCCTTTGTGGCGCTGCTGCTGGTTCAGCTCGAAAATAACGAGCGCGACGTGCTGAAACGCGACACGGTGCAGGATGCACAGGCGCTGGCCCGCACCATCGACCGGCAATTGCAGGACATGGCGACGACGCTGCGGCTGCTGTCCTCCTCGCCGGAGCTGGAACACAACGATATCGCCACCTTCTTCTACCGCACGGAGACGGTGCTGCGCACCGATTCGCTGTTCGTCCTGCTCATGGATAGGGACGGCCAGATGCGGCTGAATACGCGCTGGCCGCTCAGCAAGCCGCTCGGCAAGACCGGCAATATGCCGGCCCTGCAATCGGCGCTCGATTCGGGCCGCATCGAAGCCTCCGACGTCTTCGTCGGCTCGAACATCCACCGATGGGTCTATAACGTCACCCTGCCGCTCGATCATTCGCCCGCCGGCGCGGCGCTGGCCATGACGCAGGATGCCGACGAACTCGCCAAGCTCGTGACGACCGATGCCCTCGCCCCCGGCTGGTCGGCCGCCGTCATCGACAGTTCCGGCCATATCGTCGCCGCCAGCGGCCCGGCCAACCATTCTCCCGGCGATCCGTTCAACAAGGATATCCTGCCAAAACTGATCGCTTCCAGCGGCGTCTACCAGGATGAAAAAGTCCTGCCGCATTCGCTGCTCGGCTATGCGCAGATTCCCGGCTGGTCCTGGAAGGCCGTGGTCTGGGGACCTGTCGCCTCGGCGCAGGAATCGCTGATGAGCACATGGCGCTTCCTGATCTATGGCGGCGTCACCCTGCTCCTGGTGGCGCTGATCGCCGTCTATGCGCTCGCCCGGCAGGTGCGCACCACCATACAGAGCATCGCCGACATGGCGAACCGGATGGGCCGCGGCGAGATCGTCCCGCCGGTCGAAACCAGCGTCATCGAGGCCAATCAAGTCTCCGTCGCCCTGTCCAACGCGTCCTTCGACCGCAGCGAGACGGAAGACCGGCTGCATTTCGTCATGCACGAGCTTGTCCACCGCACGAAGAACCTGCTCGCGCTGGCCCAGGCCATGACCCGTCAGCTCGCCCGGCAGACCGACAGCGTCGATACCTTCCAGCGCGCCGTCGCGGATCGGCTGGAAGGATTGGCACGCTCGATCGAGGTGCTGACCAGCGAACAATGGACCGGCGTGTCCCTGAAGCGGGTGATCGATATCCATCTCGCCACCTTCCTGCAGGGGCCACAGCAGCTCGACGTCAACGGCCAGGATTTCCTGCTGAAGCCGGAGGCCGTGCAGAATCTCGGCCTGGTCCTGCACGAATTGGCGACGAATTCCGTAAAATATGGCGCGCTTTCCGCCCCCGAGGGGAAGATCGCCATCGCATGGACAAGCGAAATCGGAGAGATCGGGCCGACGATCCGGCTCACCTGGACGGAAAGCGGCGGCCCGACCGTCAAGCCGCCAACGCTCACCGGCTTCGGCACCACCGTCACCAAGGCCCACGCCGCCTCCGCCTTTGGCGGCAACGTCGAGATCGACTTCAGGTCTACGGGCCTCGTCTGGGAACTGACGGCGCTGCGCAGCACCATGGAGCGCGAACGCGAGCGGGCGTGAGGTCCGTGACTACTCGTCCCGCGGTGTGAACCGGAGTTTCAGTACCCTGTTTCGCTCGACAATCGCCGTCCTTATCTTTTCAAAGAAAGGCTCCGGCAGAAAGCCGTAGTCGATGACGCCGGGCCTATCCGGCCGCTCCCGGAGATCATAGCCAGGCCATATGAAACGGTTGAGTTCAGTGATGCGAACCCAATGCCTCTCACCATCGAGACCAAGCCGCCTACAAATTTCACGGGGTATCTCTATCGATGCGCTCGGATCGGAAGGCTCAGGTTCACTATGCGTTATCGGCACCACGACCGTTTGAAAATGGCCGGCATCGCCAAGCTTCGTCGCCAGGACGATTGCGCAGGGACGATTCTTGGCCGCTTCATAGATACCGCGCTCGTGCTCACTGCTCCAAAGAAATGCATAGCGAATGACAAGACCAGGCGCCGGCTGAGGATATCTCACCTGGGCACGACACCGTATTGAGCGTTCTCGATATCGGTGATCGTTTCGTCGTCAAGCTCGCCGACGACAAGAACTTCGCGTTCCCTGCGCTTCAACATTTCATAATGCGCCAGTTCACTGGCGGAGAGATAACCGCCGACAACGCGGCCGTGACTGGTGATCTCGATGACCTTACCGGCGATCGCCTCATCCTGATATTTTGCGAAGCTGCGTGAAAATTCGGTTGCGGAAACCTTCAATGCGCCAGCCATGTCAGCACTCTCTAGAAATACACACTTTACGTATTTTACGTGTTTTACGTATTTCGTCAAATAGGCCCGAATTTAAATCGTCCTACTCGTTCATCGCCTTGACGATATCCTCCGTCACCTTCTTGGCGTCGCCGAGCAGCATCATGGTACCGTCCTTGTAGAACAGCGTATTGTCGATACCGGCATAGCCGGAGCCGAGGGAACGCTTGACGAAGAGGCAGGTCTTGGCCTTGTCGACATCGAGGATCGGCATGCCGTAGATCGGCGAGGTCTTGTCGTCGCGCGCCGCCGGATTGGTGACGTCGTTGGCGCCGATGACATAGGCGACGTCGGCCTGGGCGAATTCCGAATTGATGTCCTCGAGCTCGAAGACCTCGTCATAGGGAACGCTGGCCTCGGCGAGCAGCACGTTCATATGGCCGGGCATGCGGCCGGCGACGGGATGAATGGCATATTTCACCTCGACGCCGTTCGCCTTCAGCCGGTCGGCCATCTCACGCAGCGCGTGCTGGGCCTGCGCCACCGCCATGCCGTAGCCCGGCACGATGATGACCTTGGAAGCATTCGCCATCAGATAGGCGGCATCCTCCGCCGAACCGAGCTTCACGGTCTTGTCGCTGTTGTCGGTGCCGCCGGCAGCCGCCTCGCCGCCGAAGCCGCCGAGGATGACGGAGATGAAGGAGCGGTTCATGCCCTTGCACATGATGTAGGACAGGATCGCGCCCGAAGATCCCACAAGCGCGCCGGTGATGATCAGGGCCAGATTGCCGAGCGTGAAGCCGATGCCGGCCGCCGCCCAGCCGGAATAGGAATTCAGCATCGACACGACGACCGGCATGTCGGCGCCGCCGATCGGCACGATCAGCAGCACACCGAGCGCCAGCGCCAGCACGACGATCGCCCAGAAATCGAAATGGCTCTCGCTGATCGCCAGGCCGACGATGAAGAACAGGATCAGCGCCAGCAGGCCGGCATTGATGAAATGACGATAGGGCAGCAGGATCGGCTTGCCGGACATGCGCCCGTCGAGCTTCAGGAAAGCGATGATCGAGCCGGTGAAGGTCAGGGCGCCAATGGCGACGCCGATCGCCATTTCGACGCGGGCCTCGGTATGGATCGAGCCGATATTGCCGATGCCGAAGGAAGACGGCGTATAGAGCGCCGCAGCGGCGACCAGCACGGCCGCAAGACCGACGAGCGAATGAAAGCCGGCGACAAGCTGCGGCATCGAGGTCATCGGGATGACGCGAGCGATGTAGGCTCCCGCCCCGCCGCCGATGGCAAGGCCGAGAACGATGAGCACGAAACCGCCGAAGGACGGCGTCGCCAGCACAAGCGTCGTGGCGATGGCAATCCCCATGCCGACCATGCCGTAGAGATTGCCGCGCCGGCTTGTGGCCGGATGCGACAGGCCGCGCAGCGCCAGGATGAACAGCACGCCGGAGACGAGATAGAGAAAGGCCGCGATATTGCTCAGCATGCCGCCCTCACTTGTCTTTCTTCTTGTACATCGCCAGCATGCGCTGGGTGACAAGGAAGCCGCCGACGATATTGACCGAAACCAGCACCAGCGCCACGAAGCCGAAGCCGGTCGCAAGCCCGCTCGCGGAAATGCCGACCGCCAGCAAGGCGCCGACGACGATGACCGAGGAGATGGCGTTGGTCACCGCCATCAGCGGCGTATGCAGCGCCGGCGTCACCGACCAGACCACATAGTAACCGACGAAGATCGCCAGAACGAAGATCGCAAGCTGGAAAACGAAAGGGTCGATCACGCCGCCGGATGCGGCGCTGACGGCCTCCGGCGCCTGCGCGGCGGCGGTGGTGACGGCGGCAACCGCGTCGTTCAATTGCTGGAGCGCCTGATCCATTGCTTGGCTGGCCATTTAGACATCTCCCTTGTTGACCGTCGCCTGATCGGGATCGACGAAATTCGGATGCACAACCTCGCCGCCGTCGGTCAGCATCGTTGCCTTGATCAGTTCGTCGGCGCGGTTGAGCCCGAGGCTCTTGCTATCCTTGTCCACCATCGTTTCGAGAAAGGTGACGAGGTTTTTGGCGTAGAGAGCAGACGCGCTCGCCGCGACGCGGCCGGCCATGTTGGGATAGCCAACCACCTTGACGCCTTCGACATCGGCGACGATCCCAAGCTCGGCGCCCTCGATATTGCCACCGCGCTCGACGGCGAGATCGACCGCGACGGCGCCGGGCCGCATCGCCCTCAGCATCTCGCGGCTGACGAGCCGCGGCGCCGGGCGGCCGGGGATCAGGGCCGTGGTGATGACGATATCCTGCTTGGAAATATGCTCGGCGACGAGGGCCGCCTGCTTGGCCTGATAGGCGGCCGACATTTCCTTGGCATAACCGCCAGCCGTTTCCGCCGCCTTGAACTCCTCATCCTCGACGGCGATGAATTTCGCGCCGAGCGAGGCAACCTGCTCCTTGGCGGCCGGCCGCACATCGGTGGCCGACACCTGTGCGCCGAGGCGCCGTGCCGTCGCGATCGCCTGCAGGCCGGCAACACCCGCGCCCATGACGAAAACCCTTGCCGCCGGCACCGTTCCCGCCGCCGTCATCATCATCGGCAGCGCCCTGTCATAGACGGCAGCGGCCTCGATGACGGCCTGGTAGCCGGCGAGATTTGCCTGCGACGACAGCACATCCATCGACTGGGCGCGCGTGATGCGCGGCATCAGCTCCATGGCAAAGCTCGTCAGCCCAGCCTTCGCCATCTCGACCAGCGCGGCCTCGTTGCCATAGGGATCCATGATGGCGATAACGATCGCACCGCTCTTGTAGCCGCCAATCTCCTTGCGTGTCGGTCGCCGCACCTTGAGGACGACGTCGGCACGCTTGGCATCCTTGGCGGCGCCGATACGCGCGCCGATGGCCTCATATTCACTGTCCGGAATGCGCGACGAGGCACCGGCGCCCGCTTCCACGACGACGTCGAAGCCGAGGCCTTTCATCTTCTTCACCGTTTCCGCGGACGCAGCCACCCGCGTCTCGTCCGCCACGGTTTCCTTGGCGACAAAAACCAGATTGCCCAACGACATCCCCTCGCATCAAACGACAGCGCTACCGGAAACGGCGGCGCAACAGCCTGCAGAATCCCAGAAAAGGCGCGGGCCGAAGGCCCGGCGTCGATCAGCGCGACGAAATGTCAGCGCCCGAATAGGATGCTGGCGATGGAGAGAACGACGAAGATGAGGAGACCGCCGAGGAAACCGGCATGGCCGAAGAAGCCGGCCGTCATCGCGATCAGGAGCGCGACGATGATGCCCGTTCCGACCTTCGCACCCACGATGAACCGGTCATAGGTTTTCTCATGCTCCTTGTAATCCATAGGAGCACCGGTTTCGATCGGTCCGGTATGATGTTCGGCCATGCAAAAGATCTCCCCTCAATCCGCTCGCGGCAAGCCTGGCAATCGTCTGCCGACCGAGCTTCAGCCTCAAAAGCCGCGACACCCCCGAAGATGGCGCCACAGCCAGATTTCCTCTACCGAGGCGTTACACAAAGCGCGAAAAAATGCAATGCACGAGAACGTCGCAGAGCTTCAATAGGCCTCGACCGAGCTGCCCTGGGCAATATCCGGCGCCGGATGGCGGACGAGACTTGCCGCCATCTCGCTGATCCTCTGCGGCGGCAGCGGCAGCGAGAACACGTAGCCTTGGACAATATCGGCCAGGCCACGCTCGTTGATGACAATCAATTGCTCCGGCGTTTCCACGCCCTCGATGACGACTTCCAACCCGAGGCTGCGCGAGAGATCGGCGATGCCGCACAGAAGCTTGAAACGGCGGTCGTCGCCGGTAATGTCGCGCACGAAGGAACGGTCGATCTTGACGATATCCACCGGCAGCGAATCGAGATAGCTGAGGCTGGAAAAGCCGGTTCCGAAATCGTCGATGGCGATGGTGATGCCCTTGGCGCGCAAATCGGCGAGAATCGCCCGCACGGTGACGATCTCATCCATCAGGCAGCTTTCGGTCACCTCGAGATGCAGTCGCGACGGCTCCAGTCCCGACGCCTCCAGCGCTTCCGTAACGATGGCGACGATATCGTCGCCGCGCAGATCCTGCGCCGAGAGATTGACCGAGACCGAAAGCGGCCTTGGCCAGGCGGCGCAATCCCGGCAGGCACGGTTGAGCATGAAGCGCGTGATGTCGGTGATGATGCCCATCTCCTCGGCGACCTGTACGAAAACATTCGGCGGAACCGAGCCTCGTTCCGGATGCACCCACCGCGCCAGCGCCTCGCAGCAATCGATATGGCGGCCATCCGGTGTGAACATCGGCTGATAGACGGCATGCAGCTTGCCGGTCTCGATCGCCTCGCGCAGATCGTCCTTCAGCCTTTGCCGGTCGATATAGCGGGCGTCCATCTCCGGTTCGAAGGCGGAGCAGCCGCCCTTCATGCGCGACTTGGTATCGAACAGCGCCAGGTCGGCCTTGATCTGCCATTCCTCCGGGCGGAATTCGCCGCGCCTCATGGTCACGTAACCGCCGCTGAAGGAGATACGCAAACTGTGGCCGTCCACCTCATAGATGCCCGACATCGCCGCATGCAGGGCGGATATCCGGGCATCCAGGTCCCGACCGCCGTCCTCATTCGAAAACAACAGCACGAACTGGTCCGCGACCAGGCGCGCGCAAAGTACGGTGTCGCCAGCCGCCTCCCGCAGCCGCGCGGCGATGGTGACCAGCAGCCGGTCGCCGGTCACATGTCCCTTGGCATCATTGACATGCTTGAAATCGTCGACGTCGAGAACCAGGATGCCGACCGGGCGGTCGCCGGTGCCTGCGGCCAGCTTGTCCTGCGTCAGTTCGACGAAATATTCGCGGTTCGGCAATCCCGTCAGCGGATCGAAGCGCACCATGTGCAGGACCCGGCGTTCGGCCAGGACACGCGCCGTCACATCCTCGAAGATCAGGATGACGATGCCATCGGCGCGGCGGCTTGCCGAGAATTCCAGAAACAGGTCCTCGCCGAACTCGATCAGCGCCCGCGACAGCGTGCCGTCGATGAGCCGCGCGATCTGTTGCTGGATCAGACCGGGCAGCGATCCGTCGATGACGGCATGGCGCGCGCTGTAACGCAGCACGACATCGAGTTCGCAGTCCCTGAGCTGCTCGGGATGCGCCAGGTTCAGGAGTTCGCAGGCCTTGCGATTGGCGACGAGGATACGATTGTCGGCGTCGAGCATGAAGAGGCCATGCGTCATGTTGTTCAGCGCCGTGTCGAACCGGTCGGCGATCAGCGATATCTCGCGGGAGGCTATGACGTTCTTGTAGAGAAACTCGCGCAGGCCATTGGCCATGGAGCGCGTCGTCAGACCGAACGGCACGAGCATGATGGAAACGATGGCCTTGTAGGGCTGTCCAGACATCAGGCAGGCAACGATGATCGGCAGGCAGCATGCCAGGGTCTGCAGGTCGATCGCCTTGCGCGAACCATAGTTGCGACCGAGGATCGATACCATCGACCCCATGGTCACGGCGATGCAGATGAATTCCGCCAGCGGATTCTGGACCACCAGAATGGCATAGCCGCTGGCGACGCCCAGGATCGCGGCCACCGCCGTCGCGCCGAGCACATAACGCATTTCCCAATGCGCGATATCGGCGCGCGAAAACGTGCTCTTGTCGGCCGCGTCGAACTGGCGGAAGGAATGGATGCGGAACGCGAAGACCGCAGCCAGCGCGACGCAGAAACCCAGATAGACGCCGGCGCCGGTACTGAGCACGATGACGACATAGCTCAGGATATGAACGAACAGGCCCGTAAGCAGCGTGCTACGGTTTGCGAAAAGCGAACTGACGAACGACAGATACACATCCGTCGGTACGGTGTCCGGGCTTTGAGGCTTCATTCAGAGTTCCCCTGATGCGGCGCGAACCCTAGGCGAAACACTTTAAAATTTGCTTGCCCAAATAGAATGCATCCGGGCGAATTTTCCAATTATGTCGGTAACTTACGTGGAATCCAGTGCGATACCGCACCGTATTCGTGCGCCCGCTCGAAACAAATTCTACTTGGGCTATAATTCACGAATCTCTAAATGCTAAACTAGAATATGATCATCCATCGGCCTTACCGGTCAAAGCTTGCCGGCCCGCTGCTGAATCATCATGAACGTGTCGAAAGTGTACTCGGAAAGCTGCATCCAGAGATAGGCATCCTTCTTGTAGGCAACCTGATCCTCATAGATACGCTTGAAGTACTCGTTCGATTTCGAGAGATCGGCATAAATCCCGGTCGCCGCCTGGAAACAGGCTTCGAGAATTTCCTGGCTGAAGGGCCGCAGGGTCACGCCCTGCCCGACGATATCCTTCAGGGCCTGCGGATTTTTCACATCGTATTTCGCCAGCATGTTGGTGTTGGCGAAGGCGCAGGCATCCGCGAGGATGGCCTGATAGGTCTTCGGCAGGCCGTTCCATTTTTCCAGGTTGAAGAAGGCATGCACGACGGCGCCGCCCTCCCACCAGCCGGGATAATAATAATATTTGGCGATCTTCTGGAAACCGAGCTTCAGGTCGTCATAGGGACCGACCCATTCGACCGCGTCGAGCGTGTTCTTTTCGAGCGCATCGTAAATCCCGCTGATCGGCAGATCCTGCTGCGGCACGACGCCGACCTTCTCGATCACCTTGCCGGCAAGACCGGCAATGCGCATCTTCAAGCCCTTGAGATCGTCCAGCGTGTTGATTTCCTTGCGGAACCAGCCGCCCATCTGCACGCCCGTATTGCCGGCCGGCAGACCGAGAATCCCCTGCGTGGCATAGAACTCGTTCATCAGCTTGTTGCCGTCGCCCTGGTAGAACCAGGCATTGGTCAGCCGGGCGTTCAAGCCGAACGGCAGCGCCGTGCCGATGGCATAGGTCGGGTCCTTGTTCCAGAAATAGTAGGAACAGGTATGCGCCGCCTCGACGGTGCCGCCGCTGACGGCATCGGCCGCCTGCCCGCCGGGCACGATCTCGCCGGCCTCATGCACCTGGATGACGAAATTGCCGTTGGTCGCATCCGCGACATGCGCCGCGATATCCTCGGCGCCGCCGTAGATCGTATCCAGGCTTTTCGGGAAAGAGGACGTCATGCGCCAGGTGACCTTGGGAAACTCCTGCGCCAGGGCGGGGCTTGCCAGCGCGGAGGCGGCTGCGCCCGCGCCGACTGCTCCGGCTCGTCTGATGAACGAACGGCGATCCATTACATAACCTCCCACACGGATGGCGTTGCGGGAAATATGTTCTCCCGATCATGGCGCGAACGATGGAGCTAACCACGCCGCGCCGCGTCTTTCAAGTTTGCTTTTGCACTGCATTATGGCGATTCCTGTACATCATCATGACGAATGGAAACAAAGCCTTGCCGTAACCGTCGCGCGTTGCCGAACGGAGGATCTTGGCGTAGTTTCATGCCCTATACGATCCGTTGCGCCGTTGGCATCGATGTCATTGCGAAGTCTCGGCCAGCAACGGAAATTCGCACCTTTCCGGAGCCTTGCATGTCCAGACCGATCATTGCCATTCCCGCCGATATCCGCGAACTCGACGGCGCGAGCTGGCATGCGGTGCAGCAGCAATATGTCCGCGCCGCCGTCAAGGCCGCCGGGCTCATGGCGCTGATCGTGCCGGCCCTGGAGGACGGCAATGACGCTGACGCCATTCTCGACCGCGTCGACGGGCTGCTGGTGTCCGGCTCCGCTACCAATGTGCATCCCTCGCTCTACGGCCGGCCGGCGCGCGACAGCGACGGTCCCTTCGATCCGGCCCGCGATGCCACCTCGCTACCGCTCATCCGCCGCGCCATCGAGCGTGCCATTCCCATGCTCGCCATCTGCCGTGGCATCCAGGAGCTGAACGTCGCGCTCGGCGGCACGCTCGCCAGCGAGATCCAGGAGCAGCCGGGCATATGGGATCATCGCAAGCCGCAGAATGTCGACCGCGATACGATGTATTCGATCCGCCAGAGCGTTTTCGTCAAGGAAGGCTCGTGCATCGCCGGCGTCGTCGGCCCCGGCGAAGTGCGCGTCAACTCGCTGCATCGCCAGGCGATCGCCGACACGGCGCCGCGGCTGCAGGTGGAGGCTGTCGCCGAGGACGGCACGATCGAAGCCGTTTCCGTCATCGACGCCAAGGCTTTTGCCGTCGGCGTGCAATGGCACCCGGAATATTGGGCCGAGACGGATTCGCCCTCCCGCAAGCTGTTCGTGGCCTTCGGCGATGCCGTGCGCGACTATGCGGCGTCCAAGGAGCAGCCGATGGCGGCTCCTTGGCTCCAATCGGCCGTCTGATCAGCCCTTCGGCTTGACCGGGGTTTCCGGCACAGGCGTCAGCGCCGCTCCCCTGGAAAACCACTCGATGAGATTGTCCGCCACCAGATCGGCCATGGCGTTGCGCGTCGGCACCGAGGCGGATGCCACATGCGGCAGCAAGACGGCGTTCGGCAAGGAGAGATAGCCAGCCGGAACGTTCGGCTCGTCATAGAAGACGTCGAGGCCGGCCGCGCCGAGCGTGCCGTTTGCGAGGGCCGCGATCAAGGCGTCGTCATCCACCGACCAGCCGCGCCCGACATTGATGAACACGCCCTGCGGTCCGAGCGCCGACAGAATCTCGGCATTGATTACCCTATGGGTCTCCGGGGTCTTCGGCACGATGGAGATCAGCGTGTCCACCGATTCCGCCATCGCCTTCAGCGACGGGTAATAATCGTAGGACAGTTCCTTGCGGGGCGAACGGGTATGATAGCCGATCTTCACCTTGAACGGTTCCAGCCGCTTGGCGATTTCCTGACCGATGCGGCCGAGGCCGTAAATGCCGACACTGCGTCCCTTCATCGAGAAGGGCGACAGCGGAAACGGCCCCTCCTTCACCCAGTGCCCCTGGCGCAGCCAGCTTTCCGCCAGCGGAAACTGCCGCAACGTGTTGAGCAGCAGCGCGATTGCGGTATCCGCCACCTCGTCATTCAGGACATCCGGCGTATTGGTGACGACGACGCCCTTCGAGGCGGCGTGGTTGACGTCGATACCGTCATAGCCGACGCCGAAATTGGCGATGACCTCGACATTCGGGAAAGCATCGATCCAGGCAGCATTGAAGCCTCCCGCCACGGCAACGCCACGCACGCGCGCCGCCGTCCCGGCATCGATCTGGGGACTGTCGCTGCGGTCGGTGGCGATGACATCGAAATGGCCGCCCAATCTTTCCAGTACACGCGGATGTATCTTCCCCGGGACGAGGACGGCAATGCGGTTATCGGACATGAATCTTTCCTCTTGAAGATGCGGTTCGGCGCTACTGGCGGGCCAGATAAGGAGCCGTCGACTGACGGATGCGCATTTCCGGCTTGATAAGATGGATACCATCCGGCTCATGGCTGCCTGCCAGCCTATCCAAAAGTGCGCGCGCCGCAAGTCTTCCGACCTCGGCCTGACCGTTCCACACCGTCGTCAGCGCCGGCGTGGCGATCGCCGCCTCCTCCAGATCGTCGTAGCCGGTGACCGAAATATCCCTGCCCGGCACCAAGCCGGCGCGGGAAATGCCGTTCATCAGGCCGATGGCGACGAGATCGTTCCAGCAGACGGCCGCCGTCGGCTTCTGCGGCAGCGACAGAAAATGCACCGCCGCCTCGAAACCGCCCTGCTTGGAGCGAGCGCCGGGAATACGCAGATCCGGATCGACCTCGATGCCCGCCTTGCGCAGGGCGTTGACATAACCCTGGTAGCGATCGCGGCCGGTCGAGGTCTGGTCGGTGCCGCCGATCATCGCGATGGTGCGGTGGCCGAGGCTGATCAGATGGTTGGTGGCGAGCGAAATGCCATAGCTGTCGTCGCCGCGATAGGTCGGCAGGTCCAACCCCTCCATCGAGCGGGCGACGAGGATGGCCGGCATGCCGTTTTCCTCCGCCAGATCGAAATCCTCCGGCGGCGTGCCGATCGCCGGCGACATGATGACGCCGTCGCCGCCGAGCTGCAGCAGGGTTTCGATGAAGGTCCGCTGCTTCTCGACCGAATCGTAATGGTTGGACAGAATGAAGGTGTGGCGGCTGCGGTCGAGTTCGCTTTCGATCGACTTGAGGATTTCGCCATAGAATGGGTTCATGATGTCGTGGACGACGACGCCGATGATGCCGGATCGCGACGTTCTGAGACTTGCCGCGCGGCGATTATAGATATAACCGAGCGCCCGCGCCTGATCCTTGATCTTTTCGCGCGTATTGACCGCCACCAGCGGGCTGTCGCGTAAGGCAAGGGATACGGTTGCCGTTGAAATGCCCAGCGTTTCCGCGATGGTAGACAGTTTTATCTTTTGCGCCATGCGCTCCCCTCCCCCGTGAAACGCAGCCGAATATACTCTTCCGTCCGTTGTGGGATTCCGGAATTTAAAAACTTTAATTAAAAGCTTTAATCACGCCGCGCAACTCGAATCCTCTGGGATTCTTAAAATTCCTCGTCCTCGTCGTCGGGTTCGCCGGCCTGCAGGTTGCCCTCGATCGCTTTCAGCAACCGCACCAGCGAGCGAACGTCCTTTTCCGAGAAGCCGCGGGTGGCGAGCTCGTCGCAGGCGGCGGCCGAGCTTTCGATCTCGCCGACGCTGTTGCGGCCGGTCTCGGTGAGGTAGACCTTCGTCAGCCGCGCATCCTCGGCATCCGGCCGGCGCTCGACGAAGCCCTGCGCCTCCATGCGTCCGATCGTGCGGGTCATGGTGGGCGCCTTGACGCCGAGCTTCTGCGCCAGCGTACCCGCCGGCAGGCCGTCGCTCGCCGCAAGCGCCAGAATGACGCCATCCTGGCCGGCATAGAGGCCGCTTGCCGTCAGATTGCGGGTCAGAACCGTACGCATGGATCGCGCGGCCTGCGTCAATGCCGGAGACAGATCGGCAAGCGTATAGTCGCTGTGGTCCTTCTTTTTACCCGACTTACTTTTCTTTCCGTCCTTGTTCTTCTTACCCATCGTGATTCCGTTGCTCTTTCCGCCGCTGCATCATCACGTTATGACATTGCGCAGCTTAATGACATAAACAAGAGGCACACCCTTAGATGGCACAGCCTTTGCCGCATTTCGATGACAATGATAAAACGCTGACATCGGCCGATCGGGAAAACTGGATTGCCGTGCTGCCGCTTGGCGCCCATGAGCAACATGGGCCGCATCTGCCCTTCGAGACCGACACACTGATCGCCGAGGGCATCGTCGAACGCCTGATAGCCGCCCTCCCCGATGATCTGCCGGTGACCTTCCTGCCGGTCGAGCCGGTCGGCTACTCCATCGAGCATCTGGATGTCGCCGGCACGAAGACGTTCGGCTTCGATGAGGCTGTCAACCGCTGGCTGGGGATTGCCAGGGACATGCACCGCCTCGGCATCCGCAAATTCGTGATGCTGAATGCCCATGGCGGCAACTCGCCCCTGATGACCATCGTGACGACCGAGACGCGCATCCGCCTCGACATGCTGGCGGTGGCGACCAGCTGGACACGATTCGGCGTGCCGGACGGCCTGATCTCACCGGAGGACAAGGCCATCGACATCCACGGCGGCGACATAGAGACCTCGGTGATGCTGGCGCTGCGTCCGGACATGGTCGACATGAAGAAGGCCGCGGACTTTCCCTCCCGGCAGTCCGATTTCATCCAGCGCTTCAAGCATCTCAGGGCCTACGGGCCGCATGCCTTCGGATGGAAGATGTCGGATCTGAGCGCCGAAGGCGTGGCGGGCAATGCGCGCGCCGCGACGGCAGAGAAAGGCGAGCGGCTGATCGCGCATGCGGTAAACGGGCTAGTGGAGCTTTTGCGGGATGTCGATGCGTTTGATGTGGAGACGCTGGGGTAAAGCCCAATCGACTGCCAGTCCCAAACCTAATGTGATCTTATAACATACAAAAGCCTTTGAACTGGCGCCGCCAACTCCTTATATGGAACCCGATCATTTTCCGCCCCCGGGGAAAATCCCATATTTCGAGGCTCCCCATACTTCGAGGCTCCCATGACCGAAACAGCCACGCAAAAGCCCATTCCCGTCACCGTTCTCACCGGCTATCTCGGCGCCGGCAAGACGACGCTGCTGAACCGCATTCTCTCCGAAAACCACGGCAAGAAATATGCCGTCATCGTCAATGAATTCGGCGAGATCGGCATCGACAACGATCTAATCGTCGAGTCGGACGAAGAAATCTACGAGATGAACAATGGCTGCGTCTGCTGCACCGTGCGCGGCGATCTCATCCGCGTCGTCGAGGGCCTGATGCGCCGTCCCGGCCGTTTCGACGGCATCATCGTCGAGACGACAGGCCTTGCCGATCCGGTTCCGGTCGCCCAGACCTTCTTCATGGACGACGATGTCCGCGCCAAGACGGAGCTCGATGCCGTCGTCGCCCTCGTCGATGCCAAGCATCTGCCACTGCGCCTGAAGGACAGCCGCGAGGCCGAAGACCAAATCGCTTTTGCCGATGTCGTCGTCATCAACAAGTCCGATCTCGTCTCCGCGGACGAACTGGCCCAGATCGAGGATATCGTCCGCGCCATCAACCCGGCTGCCCGCGTCTACAAGACCACCCGCTCCGGCGTTGATCTCGCCCGCGTCCTGAACCAGGGCGCCTTCAACCTCGAGCGCGCGCTGGAAAACGATCCGCATTTCCTCGAGCACGGCCATGAGGACCATGTCTGCGGCCCGGATTGCGATCACCATCATCACGACCATGATCACCACCATCATGATCATGACCACCACGATCACGATCATGGCCATCATCATGCCCCCTCGCCCATCCATGATGTGACCGTACAGTCGGTGTCGCTGCGCGGCGGCGAGATGAACCCCGACCGCTTCTTCCCCTGGATACAGAAGGTGACGCAGACCGACGGCCCGAACATCCTGCGGCTGAAGGGTATCATCGCCTTCAAGGGCGACGCCGAGCGTTACGTCGTCCAGGGCGTGCACATGATCATCGAGGGCGACCATCAGCGTCCCTGGAAGGACGGCGAAAAGCATGAGAGCCGCCTGGTCTTCATCGGCCGCGAACTCGACCGCGAAAAGCTGGAAAAGAGCTTCAAGGCCTGCGAGGCGGCTGCCTGATGCCGACTGTCGCGCCGCTTGATATCGACGGCCACGTTCTGGCCGTCGAGTTTTTGAAGGATACCCCCTTCTTTGCCAGCGCCGCCGGCGTGATCCATCGGCTCGAAGGTGGGGAAAAGGTGACGGAAGCCCATCAGGGCATGCTCACCTGCATTCGCGACCCCCATAGCGACAGCCTGATTTCCGGCGGCGAGGACGGCAAGGTCCTGCGCATCTCAGCCGAAGGTGAGGTGACCGTGCTTGCCGAAGCGCCGCGCAAATGGATCACCCAGCTTGCCGCCGGCCCGCAGGGCGCGGTCGCCTATGCTTACGGAAAAAGCAGCTTCGTGCGGCTCGCCGACGGCACCACCAAGGAATTTCCGGAGGAGCGCACCGTCGAGGGGCTCGCCTTCGCGCCCAAGGGCCTGCGCATCGCCGTTGCCCGCTACAATGGCGTGTCGCTGCATTGGGTCGGCATGAGCGCGCCGCCGGTCAATCTGGAATGGAAGGGCGCCCATACCGGCGTCACCTTCTCGCCGGACGGCCAGTTCATCGTCACCACCATGCAGGAAAACGCCCTGCACGGCTGGAAGCTCGACACCAAGCCCGGCGCCGAAGCCCGACACATGCGCATGACCGGCTATCCCGCCAAGGTGAAGTCGCTGTCCTGGTCGAACAAGGGCAAATGGCTAGCCTCCTCCGGCGCGCCGGCCGCGATCGTCTGGCCCTTCCAGGGCAAGGACGGCCCGATGGGCAAGTCGCCGCTGGAGCTTGGCACCCGCGCCAATATCATGGCGACGTCGGTCCAGTTCCATCCGGTGGAGGATATCCTGGCGATCGGCTTCGTCGACGGCATGATTCTGGCCGTGCGCATCGGCGACGCCAAGGAGGCGCTCTTGCGCCGGCCGGGCAAAGGTGCGATCACCTCGATGAGCTGGAGCAAATCCGGCAAGCTGCTCGCCTTTGCCTCCGAGGCCGGCGACTGCGGTGTCGTTGATATTTCCGCCTGACAAGGAAGACGAGACCATGGCCCAGACAGGATCGGCGGCTGCCGGACACTCCCCTGCCGCATCCGGCAGCGTCTGGGACGTGATCCGTCATGAAGCCGGCGAACTTGCCGGCCGCGAGACGACGCTGCGACCGCTTCTGACGGCGCAGATCATCGAAGCGCGTTCGGATGCCGAAAGCCTCGCCAACGTGCTGGCCGCACGGCTAGCGGTGGCCGGTGTCGCATCGGACAGCTTGCTTGCCCTGTTCCAGGATGTGCTGGCGCGGCATGCCGAAATCCTGCCGTCGACCGAGGCGGATCTCGTTGCCGTGCGGACCCGCGACCCCGCCTGCACGACCTATCTGCATGCGCTCCTGAACCTCAAGGGCTTCCACGCCCTGCAGACCCACCGGATCGCCCACGCGCTGTGGAGCGAAGGGCGGACGGAAATCGCCATGTGGCTCTCCAATCTTGCCTCGCTGGTCTTCGGGCCGGATATCCATCCGGCGGCGCGGATCGGTTCCTCCATCATGTTCGACCACGGCTCCGGCATCGTCATCGGCGAGACCGCCGTCATCGAGGATGAGGTTTCCATCCTGCAGAACGTCACCCTCGGCGGCACCGGCAAGGAAACCGGCGACCGCCATCCGAAGATCCGCCATGGCGTCATGATCGGTGCGGGCGCGAAGATCCTCGGCAATATCGAAGTCGGCGCCTTCAGCAAGGTGGCGGCCGGCAGCGTCGTCGTGAAGCCCGTTCCTCCCCACTGCACCGTCGCCGGCGTCCCCGCCACCGTCGTCCGCATCCACCGCGCCGACGAAATTCCGGCTGAGACGATGGATCAGAATATTTAGTTTCCCCCTGTGAGAAACTGTGGCCGCCTCGTCCTTCGAGGCACCGCCGCCTTCGACAAGCTCAGGGGCTTCGCACCTCACCCCATGAGGGCGGAAGGAGTACGGCTCCATCTCGCCCCCTAACAGCTCGGCAAGCTCATCCTTCGGCGAGCTCAGGATTGAGGACGGAATGAGCTATGCAGGACGAGAGGGTGAGCCGTCATGGTGAGGAGGCCCGAAGGGCCGTCTCGAACCACGAGGGCGGATGGAAGGCATGGCCACCACCCGTGACATAAGGTAGCATCCTCACACCCGCTTGCCGCAACGGTGCCGAATCTCTCTTCTCATCTCAGCAAAATCAATCGCTTGACCATGCCTGTCCTCCTCGTCGCTGGCCCATGCACGACCTGCCTTCATGGAACTGTCACGGACGCTTGATAGCCCGGCATGGTTCCCTCTGTTCCGGCGCGGCGCAAAAGCGCCGGGACAATGCCCCCACTCGAGAGGATATCACCATGACCCGTCTTTTGCGCCGCGCCGCCCTTTCCGCCGGCAGCGCGCTTGCCCTGATTTCGCTCTGTTCCGCCGCCAGCGCCGCCGATATGGCGCCGGCAGGCAATACCGCCACGCCGATCAAGCACCTGGTGGTCGTCTTTCAGGAAAACGTCTCCTTCGACCATTATTTCGCGACCTATCCCAAGGCCGCGAATGTGGCCGGCGAGCCGGAATTCAAGGCCGCCGACAATACGCCTGCCGATATCAACACCCTCGCCAATGCCGGCCTTGTCGACAGCAATCCGAACAAGACCAATGCGGCGAACGGCGCCGATGCCGCCGCCCCCTTCCGCCTCGACCGCACCCAGGCGGCGACCCAGTCGCAGAACCACGGCTACACCGCCGAGCAGGCGGCTTACGACAATTTCGCCATGGACCTCTTCCCGGCCAATACCGGCAAGGGCACCAAGGGTGCCGCCGGCGCCTTCGGCACCAAGGGCCAGGTCATGGGCTATTACGACGGCAATACCGTCACCGCCATGTGGAACTATGCTCAGCACTACGCGCTGAACGACAATTCTTTCTCCACCAACTTCGGCCCCTCCACTCCCGGCGCACTGAACCTGATCTCCGGCCAGACCAACGGCGTCATCCTGCCGCCCGGCTACACGCTGGAGAAAGACGGCACCTATTCCAAGGGCCGCATCGTGCCCGACGGCAATGGCGGCTGGACGGCCATCAGCGACTTCGACCCAACCGGCGACGTCTGCTCCGTCGGCCAGACGGCCCTGATGTACGGCAAGAACATCGGCGACATGCTGAACGAGCACGGGATCACCTGGGGCTTCTTCGAAGGCGGCTTCGATCTGACCCAGACCAACGCCGACGGCACGACGGGCTGCAAGCGCGCCACGACCTCGGCCGTCACCCAGGTCAACAGCGCCGACTACATCCCGCACCACCAGCCGTTCCAGTACTATGCCTCGACGGCCAACCCGACGCATGCACGCCCCTCCTCCGTCGCCGCCATCGGCACGACGGACGCCGCCAATCACCAGTACGACATGACCGATTTCTTCGCCGCGCTGAAGAACGGTACCATGCCCACGATCAGCTTCCTGAAGGCACCCGCCTATCAGGATGGCCATGCCGGCTATTCCGACCCTCTCGACGAGCAGGAGTTCGTCACCCAAGTGGTCAACACCGTGCAGGATTCGCCGGACTGGAAGGATACCGCGATCATCGTCCTCTACGACGATTCCGACGGCTGGTATGACCACGCCCACGCCGTCGTCAATCCGTCGAAGATCCCGATCAAGGGCTATGACGTGCTCTCCGGCGACGGCTGTTCCACTGGCACGCCGCTGCCAGGCCTCAACGGCCAGCCGGCGCAGGGACGCTGCGGTTACGGCACCCGCCAGCCGCTGCTGGTCATCTCGCCCTACGCCAAGACCAACTTCGTCGACCATACGCTCACCGACCAGACCTCGGTCATGCGCTTCATCGAGGATAACTGGATGGGCGGCGCGCGCCTCGGCGGCGGCTCCTTCGATGCCATTTCCGGCTCGCTGAACGCCATGTTCGACTGGTCGAAGGGTGACGCGCCGAAGCTGATCCTCGACCCGAAGACCGGCAACAGCGCATCCTGACCGGAACGAGGAGACGGAGAATGTCTCTGAAAATCAACCGCCGTCTCCTGCCGCTTCTCGCACTCGCGGGCGTTTCGCTCGCGGGCGCGGCCATCGGCGCGGCAAGCGAATCTTCCACCGGCAGTCCGGCAACAGGCGGCTACAGCGAGACCGTATCGCTGAGCGCCGTTGCCGAGCTCGGCAGGAAGCTGTTCTTCGACCCGTCGCTGTCAGGCAGCGGCCAGATGTCCTGCGCCACCTGCCATGATCCCGGCAATCACTATGCCCCCGCCAGCGACCGCGCCGTCCAGCTCGGCGGCCCGCATCTGGATCGGCCGGGTATCCGCACCGTGCCGAGCCTCGCCTATAAGATGGCGACGCCTTCCTTCTCCGTCGGGGCGGAGAGCGCCGCCGACGAAGCGGCGGAAGCGGCACCGATGACGGAGGCTTCCGGCGTGGCGCTCGCCAATGCGCCCGCGACCGTCGCCGGCCCGCTGACCGCCCAGGCCGTCGTCAAGGCCGATTCGGCCGCGCCGGACCTCGTGCCGCAGGGCGGCATGTTCTGGGACGGACGCGTCGATTCGCTGGAGGAGCAGGCCCTGCAGCCGATGATTTCACCCTTCGAAATGGCCAATGCCGATGCGGCAACCGTCTATGCCAAGCTGAGGAAGGGTTATGGCAAGGACATTGCCGCGCTCTTCGGCGACAATGTCCTCAACGACCAGGACATGACCATCGCCGAGATCGGCTTCGCGCTCGCCCGCTATCAGATCGAGGAATCGACCTTCCATCCCTATACGAGCAAGTATGACTATTATCTGCGCGGCAAGGCGGTGCTCACCGATGCGGAAGCGCGCGGCTTGAAGCTGTTCGACGATCCCGGCAAGGGCAATTGCGCCTCCTGCCATCTCGACAAGATGACTGGCGACGGGCAGATGCCGAATTTCACCGATTTCGAATTCGAGGCATTGGGCGCGCCGCGCAACCCCACCATTCCGGCCAATGCCGATCCCCGCTACTACGACACCGGCATTTGCGGACCGCTGCGCAGCGACACCTACTCGGCCCAGCCGCAGAATTGCGGGCTGTTCAAGACGCCGACTTTGCGCAACGTCGCGACGCGTCATGTCTTCTTCCACAACGGCGTCTATCGCACGCTGGAGGACGTCACCCGCTTCTACGTCAAGCGCGATACCAATCCGGACGAGATCTATCCGAAGGATGCCGGCGGCAAGGTGCAGAAATTCGATGACCTGCCGGCGCAATATCAGGCGAATGTCGACGTCATCGACGCGCCGATGAATCGCAAGCTCGGCGATGCCCCTGCCCTGAACGAAGCCGAAATCGGCGACGTCGTCGCCTTTCTGAAGACGCTGACGGATGGCTATGATCCGGCGAAGGACAGCGTGAAGGCCGCCAAATAGAAACGCCTCCGCCCGAATGGGCGAAGGCGTAATAAATTTCAGAGCTGTTTTTCGTTTTAAGCAGCCTTGGCAACCGGCGGCCGGGTCAGCTTGCGGCCGCTGGCGACGATCATGCCGGCAGCACCGGCGAGCCAGCCATCCTTCAGCTCGAGCGCCAGGAAGCGCTCGCGCTGGAACGGGCCGGGCATCACCAGATGGCGGGTCTTGTCGGCAAAGAAGCCGAAGCGCTCGTAATAGGGCGCGTCGCCGACCAGCAGGATGGCGCCATGGCCGCGCTTCTTGGCTTCCAGAATGGCGGCGCGCATCAGCGCCGAGCCGATGCCCTTGCCCTCATGGGCAGCATCGACGGCCAGCGGGCCGAGCAGCAGCGCGTCGACCGGACGGGTCTCGCGATCGACGCCGGCTTCGACGTTCCAAAGGCGAACCGTGCCGATGACATGGCCGGCGCGATCGCGGGCGACCAGCGCCAGGCCCTCGGCCGGCAGGCGACCCTGGCGCAGCTTTTCGGACGACTTCTTGCGGCGCTCGGCGCCCATGGCGCGATCCAGCAGATTTTCGCGCGCGACGACATCGCCTGCATTTTCCAGGTCGAGGGTGAAGGTGGACGGCGCAAAGAATGCGCGGACAGAATCAAGAACAGCGGCCATGTCGGCCTCCCGTGCCCAATACCGTTATCAGCGGCGGTGACAGATGATTGTGAGGGTGCCGCCCCGGCTGGCTACGGGGGCGGCTTTGTCGGACTTTGGATCCTTACCGGACCTTAGATGATGTAGGCCTTCAGCGGGTCGAAGCCGTTGAAAGCGACAGCCGAGTAGGTCGTCGTATAGGCGCCGGTGCCTTCGATCAGGACCTCGTCGCCGATGGTGAGCGTCACCGGCAGCGGATAGAGGTTCTTCTCATAGAGCACGTCGGCCGAATCGCAGGTCGGGCCGGCGATGACGCAGGGTTCCATCTCGTCGCCGTCGCGCTCCGTGCGGATCGGATAGCGGATCGCCTCGTCCATGGTTTCGGCGAGACCGCCGAACTTGCCGATGTCGAGGAAGACCCAGCGGGCGGCGTCATTGTCCGACTTCTTGGAAATCAGGACGACTTCAGCCTTGATCACGCCGGCATTGCCGACCATGCCGCGGCCCGGCTCGATGATCGTGTGCGGGATCTGGTTGCCGAAATGGGCACGCAGAGACGCGAAGATCGCCTTGCCATAGGCTTCGGCCGTCGGGACGTCGCGCAGGTACTTGGTCGGAAAACCGCCGCCCATGTTGACCATCTGCAGGTGGATGCCCTGCTTGGCGAGCGAGACGAAGACGCGCTTGGCATCGGCAAGGGCCGCATCCCAGGCATCGACCTTGGTCATCTGCGAGCCGACGTGGAACGACACGCCGTAGGATTGCAGGCCGAGCTGGTGCGCGTAGACGAGAACGTCGACGGCCATCTGCGGAACGCAGCCGAACTTGCGCGACAGCGGCCATTCGGCGCCTTCGCCATCCGTCAGCACGCGGCAGAACACGCGAGCGCCGGGAGCCGCACGGGAAATCTTCTCGACTTCTTCATGGCTGTCGACGGCGAAGAGGTTAATGCCGAGCGCATGCGCGCGGGCGACATCGCGCTCCTTCTTGATCGTGTTGCCATAGGAGATGCGGTCGGGCGTCGCGCCGGCATCGAGCGCCATTTCGATTTCGGCGACGGACGCGCAATCGAAGTTGGAGCCGAGGCTTGCGAGCAGGCGCAGCACTTCCGGAGCCGGATTGGCCTTGACGGCATAGTAGATGGCGCTGTCCGGCATGGCATGACGGAAGGCACGGAAATTGTCGCGCACGACATCGAGATCGACCACCAGGCAGGGACCGTCGGGACGTCGGGTAGCGAGAAAATCGCGAATACGTTGCGTGGTCATGTCAATTCCCTTTTCAATTCCAAAAGCTCCGGGAAAGACCCAGAGGACAAAGGGCAACGCTCATTCGCTCAGTACCAGCCGGTGGAGACCCCGGAACCGTGCAAACGCGCGAAGCGCAGATGATGAACCAGTGCCGCAAGCGGCGCTAATTCGCTTTGTCTGCCATGGATTGGAGGGAATATCCCAACCGCACTTCCGGCAATGAAGGTGTGCCTCTTCAGTAACCCCGGCTGATGGAAAGCCGGGAGAGAACAAAAAGGCCCGCACCGTCGTTGCTTCAGATGTCCTCGCATTTTCCGGTTGGCCGGAATAGCGACTGGAGGGGTTAATTCCAGGTACCTTACCGATGACCTCACCTAATCGAGGGTCGGCGGACACCCACGGGCACGTGCGACTTTGGGCTGATCGGGAAATAAGAATATTCGCGGTCATAATCAAGAATTTTTTTCGCCGGCGCCCAAAAAAATAATTGAACAAATCAGCCGGTTTTGTTCAACATCCTGCAACAGTTAGCGAGGGCTTTACCATGGACACTTTGACGCGGATTCGCGCCTTTATCGACGTGGTCGAAGCGGAGGGATTTTCGGCCGCCGCCCGCAGGACCGGCCGTTCCAAGGCGCTGCTCTCCAAATACGTCCGGGAACTGGAGGACGAGCTCGGCGCGTTGCTGCTCAACCGCACGACGCGGCAATTCTCGATGACCGAAGCCGGACACACCTATTACCGCACAGCCTCCGACATATTGAAGGAGATCGACAATCTTGCGGACCTCGTGCGCGAGAACAACCAGCAGCTTAAAGGTCGGCTTCGCGTCTCCGTGCCGCGCACCTTCGTCGATGCCGATGTCGGGCAGTCGCTGATCGACTTCGCCAAGGAGAACCCGGATCTCGCACTGGAAATCGCCGCCGACGACCGCTTCGTCGATCTGATCGAGGAGGGCTTCGATGTCGCGGTGCGGGTCACCAGGCTCGAGGATTCCGGCATGATCGCCCGCAAGCTCTCGGATTTCCGCATTCATCTCTGCGCGACCCAAGACTTCCTTGACCGCTATCCGGCGCTCGAGCATCCGAGCGATCTCGTGCATGTGCCCTTCATCATCGACACCAATACCCGCTCGCAGGGCAATATTCGCTTTGTCGGTGCCGACAGCACCGCCTTCAATGTCGCGATCAGCGGCATGCTCGAGGTCAACAGTCCGCATGCGACGCTGCGCGCGGCGCTTGCCGGCCTCGGCATCGCCATCGTCCCGGATTTCATCGGCCGCAAGGCGATCGAAAGCGGACAATTGCTGACGCTGTTCAACGATTATCTTCCGACCGATCGCGGCATCTATGCCGTCTATCCGCACCGCCGCTATCTCCCGGCCAAGGTGCGCATCTTTGTGGACTACCTGCATAACTGGTTCCGCAAGCACGGCTGACCGCTCCGGTTCCGCCGGCCGGTCCCAATTCCGTCTCATTTCCTGACCAGACATCGAAGTGAATCAATGCTCGCGAAGCACATCGGACGCATGAGAAAACCCACCCTCGCCCACGCCGCCATCCTGACCGGAGGCCTCTTGCTCGCGCCCATCGCAGCATCCGCGCATCCGCACATTTTCGTGGAGGCGCGCCTGGAAGTGCTGGCGGGGCCGGACGGCAATGTGCAGGAGCTGCGCAATGTCTGGCGCTTCGACGAGGTTTTCTCGTCCTCGGTGCTGATGGATTTCGACAAGAACACCAATCTGAAGCTCGATCCGGACGAGCTGAAGGAGGTCGGTAAGACGGTGCGCGATTCACTGGCCGACTATGATTACTATACGAATCTGAGCCTCAACGGCAAAGCCATCAAGGTCGACAAGCCCGACGTCATCAATGTCGATTATCAGGACGGGCAGCTCCTGATGTTCTTCGCCGTCAAGCCATCCGAGCCAATGCCGCTGAAGGGCAACAAGCTAAGTTTCGGCATCTACGACCCGACACTCTACACCTCGATCGATTTCCCGAGCGACAACGAGCTGACGGTCGAGGGCGAAGCCTTCAAGAGCTGCAAGCATCAGGTCGTGCGTCCCAATCCGGACGAAGTGATCGCCGAGAACAAGGCGACATTGACGGATGCCTTCTACAACGATCCGACGGGAACGACCATGTCGAAGCTCTTCGCAACGCGGATAGACGTGCAATGCTGATATCGCGGATATGGAGGCTGGTTCCGGCCGCAGCGCTCGCCCTTCTAGCGGCGGCGGGCCTGGCCCATGCCACCGGCTCGCCGCTCGGCATCGGCACCGCCGAACCCAGCTTCCAGCCGATGGGCGGGCCGTTGGCGCCGATCTTCCTCTACATCAACTACGAGCAGCAGGCCTTCTATCGGGCACTCACCAAGTCCATCACGGCCATGCGCGAGGACCCTTGGCAGCTCTGGACGCTGATCGGCCTCTCCTTCGCCTACGGCATCTTCCACGCCGCCGGTCCCGGCCACGGCAAGGCGGTCATCTCCTCCTACATGGTTGCCAACGAGATCGAGCTGAAGCGCGGTATCGCCATCTCCTTCGTCTCCGCCTTCATCCAGGGCCTCGTCGCCGTCCTCGTCGTGGGTGCGGCCTATTTCATCCTGCGCGGCTCGGGCATCACCATGACCATGGCGACCAACGCCATGGAAATCACCAGCTTCGTCATGGTGATCCTGTTCGGCTGCTGGCTGCTGTTTCGCAAGCTCCGCTCGATGCTGCAGAGCCAGCCGCGGCGCCAGGAGATACAGCTCGCCACGGCGGCCGGCCCGATCGGCATGTCGCTTTTCGCCGACGACGGAAACGGCGCGGGAGCAGCAGGCAAGCCATCCCTCTTCCGCGCCACGCCAGCAACCGCCAGCCAGTATCAATGCGACGATCCGGCCCATGATCTTGCCGACGGCAAGGTGTGCGAGACCTGCGGTCACGCCCATCTGCCCGATCCGAAAATGCTGTCCAACGAGAATTTCAGCCTGCGCGAGGCCTGGTCGGCCATCATCACCGTCGGCCTGCGCCCCTGCTCCGGCGCGCTGCTGGTCATGACCTTTTCGATGCTGAACGGCCTTTATCTCGGCGGCTTGCTGTCGGTTCTCGCCATGTCCATCGGCACGGCCCTCACCGTCTCGCTGCTTGCGATCATCGCCGTCTTCGCCAAGGGCACCGCCGTCCGCTTCGCCGGCCGGGGCTCGAAACTCTCGGCATGGGTGGGCAATGGCATCGAGATTTGCGGTGCGCTGCTGGTCATCAGCACCGGCGTGCTCCTGCTCGGCGCATCGCTGCAGGGCTGATCGGGCTCGGCTACAGACCCTTGCGCCTCTGGTGGCGCGCCCGCAGCCAGAAGACCAGGAAGAAGGCCAGGATGATCAGCACGCCGAAGCCGGTGCCGAGCCAGGGCGAGATATCGCCGAGCCGGACGATGACATCGGGCATGAGATAAAGGAGCGCTGTTGCGCCCACCAGGATGATGGCGGCTGCGATGGCCGTCGAGCGGGTTTCGCTGTTCTTATCGGTCACGATGACTTCCCCCCGCGCATGCCGCTTCGTTTTGCGCCAAGGCTTAGGCCAGCCACCCGCGAAAGGCAACCGGCCTTCCTTCCTCGTCGAGGCGGATCAGACCTTGGCGCCGGAAACCGTGGCCTCGATATGATCGACCAGCGCGTCGGGCAGACCGAGCCGGCCGGCCAGGAGATCGAGATAGCCGCGCTCGGCCCGCGAATCCGGCTCGATGGCGAGACGCGACGCGGCATAGACCTGCACGCACTGCTCCTCCGTCATCGCCGAAGCGACGATCGCATCGAGATCGACCGGATTGGCAAGCTCGCGCTCGAAAAAGGCCTGCGCCTCCGACCCCACGCCCGCTTCCTGCACCTTGCCGAGAATATGCTGCCGCTCGGCATCGTCGATATGCCCGTCGGCGCGGGCAGCAGCAATCATGGCGCGGACGAGGGACAGCGCAAAATCGTTGCTGGCGACGGCCGGTGCCGTACTGAAGCCGGAATTGGAGGGCGGCGGCAGGAATTGCGGTTCCGCCTGCTGCGCCGGCTGCGGCTCAGGCGCATTGCCGGCCTGATAATTCTTGTAGGCCTGGTAGCCCAGCCCAGCAATGGCGGCGAGCCCACCGAGCACCAGCGTATTGCCGGCAATCTGGCGTCCGGTCTTCGTGCCGAGCAGCACGCCGGCGATGGCGCTGGTCGCCATCGGATTGTCCCTGGCGAGATTGATGGCCTGTGTCGCCTTGTCTTTCACGCTTCCCTGCATTCCCGGAACCTGCGATCCGAGAAATTGGTCCAGAAGCTTGCGGGCGTCGATCATATGGATGGTCCTCCGTCCTTGTAATGGCCAGAGTGAGATAGGAACGACGGCGGCAAATACCAATCCGCGGGCACGAAAAAGGGCGCGCATGCGATCCATACGCGCCCTTCCGACGGGTATATCGGGGCACTTAGCCCTTCAGCACGAACGCCTCGGCGGCGAGCTTGGTGATCCCGGCCCAGTCGCCGGCCGCAACCAGCTCCTTCGGCGCGACCCACGAGCCGCCGACGCAGACGACGTTCGGCAGCGACAGGTAATCCCGCGCGTTCTTCAGCGAAATGCTGCCGGTCGGGCAGAACAGCGTGCCGGCGAGCGGCGAGGCCAGCGCCTTCAGATAGGCGGCGCCGCCGGCCTGTTCGGCCGGGAAGAACTTCAGCACCTTGTAGCCCTCTTCGCGCAGCGCCATGACTTCGCTCGCGGTCGCGGCACCCGGCAGCAGCGGCACGTCGGACGTGCGGGCGGCATCCAGCAGCTCCTGCGTCGTGCCGGGGCTGACGATGAACTTGGAACCGGCGGCCACGGCGGCGTCCCACTGCGCGCCGTTCAGGATCGTGCCGGCGCCGACCTCGGCACCTTCGACCTCCTCGGCAACCGCGCGGATGGCATCGAGCGCGCCGGCGGTGCGCAGCGTGATCTCGATGGCCTTCAGGCCGCCGGCGACCAGCGCGCGGGCAAGCGGCACGGCCGATGCCGCGTCTTCGACGACGAGGACGGGAACGACGGGCTGCAGTTTCAGGATGGAAAGAAGCTTTTCGGTTTTCTCGCCCATGATCGGCGCGCTCCCTTAAAACGATTGAAATCCGGTGTTCGAATAGCCTTCCCGAGGGGTCTTGTCGAGACAAAAGCTAAGTTTGGATGCAACGGGTAGGAAATCCCGAAAACTTCCGTTAGTCTATCTAGATATGATGCTGACGGAGCATGTCGAGCGCATGGCAAAAGAGATCGAGCGAAAGTTTCTGGTGCGCGGCGATCATTGGCGCGACCTCGCGTCCGAGAAGCTCATCCTGCGGCAAGCCTATATTGCCGCGATGGATGATCGCTCGGTGCGCGTTCGGCTGACGAACCATTCCGCCGCGACCCTGACGATGAAAATCGGCAAGGCTCTGATCCGCGACGAGTTCGAATATGAGATCCCCATCACCGACGCCGAGGAACTGCTCGGCAACGCGATCGGCCTCGTCATCGAGAAAATCCGCTACAAGGTGCCCTACAAGGGCTTCGTCTGGGAAGTCGACGTCTTCCGTGGCGCTCATCGCGGCCTGGTGGTCGCGGAAGTCGAGCTGGAAAACGAGAGCGACCGCCCTGAACTGCCGGACTGGGTCGGCCGAGAGGTGACCGGCGAATACCGCTATTCCAACCAGGCGCTCGCGACCCAGTTCGAACAGGAATACGATGAGTTATCGCATTCGGCCTGACAAGGCCCTCGATGACGAAGTCCACGCCGCCGCCGCACAACAACTCGGCAGGGCGATCGCGGCATTGACCGACCGGCCGGAAGGATTGCACGAGGCAGTGCACACGACGCGCAAACACATCAAGCGCGTGCGGGCGCTCTACCGGCTCGTCGCGCCGCGGGCGCGGGAATTCCAGCAACGGGAAAATGACAGGCTGCGCGAGATGGCAAGGTCGCTCTCCAGCGTTCGCGACGCCACCGCCCTGATCGAGGCCGGCAGCTATCTGCACGATACCGCAACATCGAAGGATGAAGCCAAGGCGCTTGCCCGCATCGTCAAGATGCTGACAGCCCGGCGCGACCGTCTGTCGGAGGCCGAAACCGATCTCGAGGACAAGGCAAGAGCGGCGATTGCCACCTGTCACGATGCGCTGGAAGCGCTCGAAGCCGCCTCCTTCGACAGCAGCCGGCGCGAAACCGCCCGCCTCTTCCAAAAGAGCTGGCACAGGACCGGCAGCAAGGCAAAGGAGGCGCTGTCCGAATGCCAGGCGGATGGCCATGCCGACCGGTTCCATGACCTGCGCAAGCGCAGCCAGGATTGCTGGATGCACCACGCGCTGCTGCGCGACATCTGGCCGGCGGCGATGCATGCCAAGCAGATCGAGGCCAAGGTGCTCGTCGATACGCTCGGCCGCTATCTCGATCTGTCGATGCTGTCGGATATCGCCGATCGCGAACCCGACCTCTTCAACGGCAGCGACGATCGCGCTCGCCTGCTGGAGGCCATCATCTCCCGTCAGCAGATGGCCCGCGAGGACGCGCTGGCCAAGGCCCGCTGGGTCTTTGCCGACGATCCGGAACGCGAGGCGCGAACGATCAAGCGGCTCTGGCTGGAAGCGGGGGATTGAGGCGGGCGAACGTTGGGGCGCCTCACCCGCCCACGTGCTGCGGCGCCAAAATACGAATCCCGATTGCCTGACGCCGCGCAAAATTGTATTTCCGCCGCATGACGGACATTCTTTCGACCTCGCGACACGAGGCAGGCGGCGCATTCCTCGTTGCGGCCCTTTATCATTTCGTTTCCTTCCCGCGCTTCGAAAGCCTGCGGGAGCCCTTGCTTGCGCTCTGCGAGGCAAACGGCGTCAAGGGCACGTTGCTGCTCGCCCATGAGGGCATCAACGGCACCATCGCCGGCACGGATGCCGGCATCGGCGCCGTCCTCTCCCTCCTGCGCGCCCAGCCGGAATTTTCAGGCCTGGAGCACAAGGAAAGCCGGGCATCGAAGATGCCCTTCGTACGCATGAAGGTGAAGCTGAAGAAGGAAATCGTCACCATGGGCGTCGAGAATATCGACCCCACCAGGGTCGTCGGCACCTATGTGGCGCCGAAGGACTGGAATGCCCTGATCTCCGACCCCGATACGATCGTCATCGACACGCGCAACGACTACGAGACCGCGATCGGCGTCTTCAAGGGCGCGGTCGACCCCAAGACCAAGACCTTCCGCGAGTTTCCGGAATGGGTGCGCCAGAACGAGGGCCTGCACAACAAGCCGAAGATCGCCATGTACTGCACCGGCGGCATCCGTTGCGAAAAGGCGACGGCCTTCATGAAGGAACAGGGCTTCGACGAGGTCTATCACCTGAAGGGCGGCATCCTGAAATATCTCGAGGACGTGCCTGCCGAGGAAAGCCTGTGGGAGGGCGCCTGCTTCGTCTTCGACGAGCGCGTCTCCGTCGAGCATGGCCTGAAGGAAGGCAATCACAAGCTCTGCCACGCCTGCCGCAACCCGATCACCGCGGAAGAGATCACCTCGCCCTTCTACGAAGCCGGCGTTTCCTGCAGCCATTGCTATCATGAGCGCAGCGAAGCCGACCGCGAGCGTTACCGTGAACGGCAGCGCCAGATCGCCCTTGCCCGCAAGCAGGGCCGCGAACATATCGGCGGCTGATTTTCGAACCCTTACGGAGAGTGCTGGACCGTTTCAGGCGGCGGTATCGCGTTCCCTGTCTGAAACGCGGTGCCTCTGCGCCGCCAGCCGCGCGCTGATCTCCGCATCCGGCATCGGCTTTCCATAGAAATAACCCTGCAGCACGTCGCAGCCGAAGAGCTGCAGCGCCTGCCCCTGCTCCTGCGTTTCGATGCCTTCCGCCGTCACCGGAATATCGAGCGAGCGAGCCAGCGCCACCGTCGCCTGCAGCATGTCGCGGGCGCGCGCATCCGTCAGCACGTCCATGGTCAGCGAGCGGTCGATCTTGATGCGGTCGAAGCCGAATTGGCGCAGATAGCCGATCGAGGAGAAGCCGGAACCGAAATCATCCAGCGCCACCTTGACGCCGAGCGCCTTCAGCCGCTCGATCGACTGGCGGGTGCGCTCCGGATTCTGGATGATGTAGCCCTCGGTGATTTCCAGGGTCACACGTTCGGCCTCGATGCCGGCATTCTTCAGGACATGCCGGACATAGTCGGCAAAGGCGGGATTGCGGAATTGCCCGGGCGAGACATTGACCGAGATCCTGAGATCCGGCCATTGCCGCGCCGCTTCGCAGGCCTTGCGCAGGACGAGCAGCCCCAGCGCCTCGATCAGCCCGCTGGTTTCGGCGACGGGGATGAAGGCATCCGGCGAAACCGGACCGTGGCCGGGTCTGTTCCAGCGCACCAGCGCCTCGACGCCGGTCATCTCGTGGCTTACGGCATCGACCAGCGGCTGGTAGGCGAGCGTCAGTTCTTCCCGGTCGATGGCATTGCGCAGGTCGAGTTCCAGCGCGTTGCGCTCCTCGCGATCGGCATCCATCGCCGTCTCGTAGCAGGTCATGCGGGCGCGGCCCGCCTCCTTGGCCTTGTACATGGCGAGATCGGCGCGGCGCACCAGCTCCTCGCGGTCGATGCGGCCCTCCGGAGAGCTGGCAATGCCGATGCTGGCGCCGACGACGACCACGCGGCGGCCGATCTCCAGTGGCTCCGCCAGGAAATCCAGTATGTGCTCGGCGAGCCTCAAAGCCGGCGCATGGTTCAATTCGCGGCTCGGAAAGGCGATGGCGAACTCGTCGCCGCCCAACCGGGCAAGTGCCGCATCCGGCGGAATGAGCACATTCAGGCCGGCGGCGACGGAACGGATCAGCTGATCGCCGGTGCCATGACCATAGGAATCGTTGATTTCCTTGAAGCCATCGAGATCGAGATAAAGCAGCAGCACGTTGCTGCCATCGGCACGCGCATTGTCGACCAGCCGGTCGACATCGAGGCCCAGTCCTTCGCGATTGAGGAGGCCGCTCAGCCGGTCGCGCAGCGAGCCTTGACGCGCCAGCGCTTCCTCCGCCCGCAACCGGCGCCCCGCCAGCGATCCGAGGATCAGCAACACGACGAAGAACAGGCCGACCAGCCCAAGAGCGCCGAGCACCAGCGGCCGCGCCTGCTGATAGCTCACGTCGCCGGGTCCGCGCGAATTCCACACCAGCCGCCCGAGCGACTTGCCGAGCGGATCGACGATCGAGACGGCATAATTCGCCTTCGTGTCGGGCGGCATCAGCCGCAGCCCGCTGATGATATAGACGTTGGACAGCATCTTGAGCTTGGCGGCATCGAGGTGCCGGACGAGGATCAGGTAACGGCGCTTGCCGTCCGGCACGGGGATGCGGCCGGATTTTTCACGGATCGTCGCCACGCCGACGGCGGCGATGCCCTTCGCGCTCATGACGAAGCCGCTCGCCTCCGGCACGCCGGTCACCCGCGTCTTGCGCACCTCGTCGACCAGCGCCCAGATCGAGGCATCGAAAAAATCCTCGAGCCGGCCAGCCATCGGCTTGCCGTCCTGATAGGCAACGATCGGCCTGTTGCTGTCATCGATCACCAGCGCCATGTCAAGCAGAGCGCCGCCCGACGATATCTCGGCATAGTTGCCGACGATCCATTCCCGGTCGTTGTCGCCGTAGACATTCCTGGCGGCGGCGTCCCGCGTGGCATAGTCATGCAGCGTCGCATCGAGCTGGCTTTCGAAGGTTTTCAGCGCGCCGACCGTGGTCTCCCACAGGCGTTCGTCGTCCAGCTTGTTGGAATAATCGGCAACGCGGCCAATCGCCGTTAGCACCATCAGGGTGACGACGACGACGATCAGGGCGAACGAAAGCAAAACGGCCGTCACGATGGAATGACGACCGAGCTGCGCATTTCGCCGAAATGACCTGAGAGCTACTCCCAACACGCTTCTCCTTGAGTGGCGAAGTCTGCCGTCAGGTCTTCAAGAAACGGTTAAAGCGAACCGATAATTCATGCGATAAATAGTTGTATTTTTATCGCAATGGTGGCCAATCATCGGTCGGCTGCAATCGCCTGGACAAAACGGGAGAGAGAGGCCCTGAGCGCGCCGTTTTCCCGCGCCTCCATCAGGATCGCCGCCTGCGTCTCCTCGCTCTTGCCGGCAATCGGAACACGCAGGAATGCCTCCTGGACGATGCGAAGCGACATGGTCCTTAGCACCTCGTCAAGCTGTTCCAATACGAGGTCGCCGCGATGCGAGGCATGCGCGACCATCAGCGGCTTGAACGGCACCTCGTCACGCGACACCAGCCAGTCAAGCGCGTTCTTGAAGCCGCCGGGAATGCCATGGGCATATTCCGGGCAGGACACGATCAGCCCGTCGGCATCGCGGATCTTTGCCGCGAAAGCCGTCACAATGGCAGGCGTTTTCTCGCCTTCACTATCAGGATTGAAGATCGGCAGATCGCCGATCAGATCGCAGATCTCTATCGAAACACCGTCCGGCGATGCGGCGCGCAGAGCTTCCAGCAGCCTGCGGCTGGTCGAAGCCTGCCGCAAACTGCCGCAGAGCGCGTAGAGGGAGAGCGGACGCTGGATCATGTGCAAGACCTATCAGGCATCATCGATTCGGACGATAGCCACCCTCCCCTTGAGGGGGACGGTCGGACCGAAGGTCCGGGGTGGGGTGATCATTGCGGACACTGGAGGTCACCCCCACCCGCCGCTTTGCAGCGACCTCCCCCCTCAAGGGGGAGGTAGAATTACATCAAGCCGCCTTGTGGTTCCCCTTCGGGAACTGCGCGGCGAGATCCCGATACCACTTGCCGCTCTTCTTCACCGTGCGCACCTGCGTCTCGTAATCGACATGCACGAGGCCGAAGCGCATGCGATAGCCTTCCGCCCATTCGAAATTGTCCATCAGGCTCCAGGCGAAATAACCGCGCATCGGATAACCGGCCTTGATCAGATCGGCGACGATGCCGAGATGCTCGATATAGTAATCGAGGCGCGGCTGGTCATCGACCGCGCCGTTGACCACCTCCATATTGTAGCAGGCACCATTCTCGGTGATATAGCATTCCGGCAGTTCATAGCGCCTGTAGAGGTCTTCCACGACATGCTTCAGGCCGGGCGCGTAGATCTCCCAGCCGATATCGGTCTTGACGTCGCTGACCGGCGGCGCCTCCTTCGTCCAGGGGAAATCGCCGCTCCTGCCGGCGTCGTCGGAAACACGGGTCGGCGTGTAGTAGTTCAGGCCCCACCAATCGAGTTTCTGGTTGGTGATCTTCAGATCACCCTCTTCGACCGGCGGCATGCGGTCGCCGAGCGCCTCGACGAATTCCTTCGGATACTCTCCCTTGAAGATCGGGTCGAAGAAAGCGCCATTGTGGAACTGATGGGCGCGCTCGACGGCGGCCTTGTCCTCGGCGCTATCGGAGCCGGGCAGGATCGAGGCGGCATTCAGCACGATACCAACCGGCACCTTCGGCGCTTCGGCACGGATCGCCTCGACGGCAAGCCCGTGCGCCAGGTTCATAGTGTGCATGGCATAAAGTGCCGCCTGCATGTTGCGCTCGCCCGGCGCGTGGATACCGTAGAGGTGGCTCAGCCAGACGATGCACCAGGGCTCGTTGAAGGTAGCGACCGAATCCAGGCGGTCGCCGAGGCGGGACATGACGGTCTTGGCGTAGCGCTGGAAGGCATGGGCGGTCGAGCGCGCCGTCCAACCGCCGTCGCCGGCAAGCGTCAGCGGCAGGTCCCAGTGGTAGAGCGTCGCGAAGGTCTTGATCCCCCGCGCCTTGCAGCCGTCGACGAGACGATCGTAGAAATCGAGGCCGGCTTCGTTCACCGGGCCGGTGCCGTCCGGAATGATGCGTGGCCAGGCGATCGAGAAACGATAGGCTTCGACACCCATTTCCTTGATCAGATCGAGATCTTGCTCCAGCCGATTGTAGTGATCGCAAGCGACGTCGCCGTTGTGACGCTGATAGACGCGGCCGGGCATATTGGCAAAGGCGTCCCAGATCGACGGCTTGCGGCCATCCGCCTTGGTGGCGCCCTCTATCTGGAAGGCGGCGGTGGCAACGCCAAAGGTGAAATCGCCGGGGAATCGGGCTGCGAGAAGCTTCGGATCGACCATGATGAAAATCCCGTCTGTTGTGGCTTCGCTAGCGCAATTCCAGGAAAAGCGCGAAGCGGTTTTCCGTCCGGAATTGCGTGGAAACAAAGATAGAGCGGTTCAGGGATTCCGTAAGAAACTGAACCGTTCTAGCGGCGGTTTAGCCAAGCCGAATGGCAAAGTACAGCGTCGGTTAGAGAAAAACTGCAACGTTGCAGACGTCGAAAATGAGCCGGCTACAAGCTTTCCGCAACCGCAGCAAGCGATGGCAGCCCGAGCAAAACCGGCGACAGGGCGGCGACCCGCGCCGCCCTGGACATCTCTCGGTCTAGACTTTGACCCAGGCGCCGTTGCGCTTCGAAGACGCCACGCAGGCCTCGACGAAAGCCACGCCCTTCACGCCGTCATCGACGGTCGGATAGACCACGGCCGGATCGACCGCCACGCCCTTTTTGCGGGCGTTGATGGCACGCGCGGCCTCGGTATAGATCGTGGCGAAGGCTTCCAGATAGCCTTCCGGATGACCGGACGGGATGCGCGAGACGCGGGCCGCAGCGGCACCGGAGCCGGCGCCGTTGCGGGTGATCAGCCGCTTCTGCTCACCGAATGGCGTGTACCAGAGATAGTTCGGATCGGCCTGCGTCCATTCGATGCCGCCCTTGGTGCCATAAACCCGGAGCTTCAGACCATTCTCATGGCCGGGTGCTACCTGGCTGCACCAGAGCATGCCCTTGGCCGGCTTTTCCGAACCCTTCGCCTTGAAGCGCAGCAGCACATGGGCGTTATCATCGAGACGGCGGCCTTCGACGAAGCTGTCGAGATCGGCGGCAAGGCTGTCGAGTTCGAGGCCTGTGACGAAAGAGGCGAGATTATAGGCATGCGTGCCGATATCGCCGGTGGAACCGCCGGCACCGGACTGCGAGGGATCGGTGCGCCAGGCGGCCTGCTTCTGGCCGGATTGTTCGATATTCTCCGTCAGCCAGTCTTGCGGATATTCCGCCTGCACGATGCGGATATCGCCGAGTTCGCCATTGGCGATCATCTCACGCGCCTGGCGGATCATCGGATAGCCGGTGTAATTGTGGGTGAGGATGAACAGCGCGCCGCTCTCGTCCGCCACCTTCTTCAGCTTCTTCGCATCGGCGAGATTGGAGGTCAGGGGCTTGTCGCAGATGACATGGATGCCGCGCTTCAGGAACTCCTTGGCGGCGTCGTAATGCACATGGTTCGGCGTGACGATCGAAACCGCCTCGATACCGTTCTTCAGCTTGGCTTCGCGGATCGCCATATCGCGATAGCTGGAATAGGTGCGCGACGGATCGAGGCCGAGATCGCGCCCGGAAGCCTGGGCTTTTTCCGGCGAAGACGAGAGCGCGCCGGCGACGAGATCGAACTGGTCGTCAATGCGCGCGGCGATGCGATGCACCGCGCCGATAAAAGCGCCCGCGCCTCCGCCCACCATGCCAAGCCGAATACGCGGCTCGCGCGTCTGTTCCGATGATCCTTCGATTGCCATTTTGTCCTCCTGGGAAACTAATTTGAACTCTCCTTCTCCCCAGCGGGGAGAAGGTGGCCCGAAGGGTCGGATGAGGGGGATTTCAGCGGACACAGCCTTTCGCTTGTCGCTCAAGGCACTCGTCGCGACGCTCCTCGTCCCCCTCATCTGTCCTTCGGACATCTTCTCCCCGCTGGGGAGAAGAGAAATTACGACAGCCCCAGCATCCTTCTGTTCGCCGCCTGATCCGTGCCGCTGCCGGCGAAGTCGTCGAAGGCCTTCTCGGTCACGCGGATGATATGCGCCTTGACGAACTCGGCACCTTCGCGTGCGCCATCTTCGGGATGCTTCAGTGCACATTCCCATTCGACCACGGCCCAGCCGTCGAAATTATTGGCCGTCATCTTCGAGAAGACGGCACCGAAGTCGACCTGTCCGTCGCCGAGCGAGCGGAAGCGGCCGGCACGCTCGACCCAGCCCTGATAACCGCCATAGACGCCCTGGCGACCGGTTGGATTGAACTCCGCATCCTTGACGTGGAACATCTTGATGCGGTCCTTGTAGATGTCGATATTCTCGAGATAGTCGAGGCACTGCAGGACATAGTGCGAGGGATCGTAGAGCATGTTGGCGCGCGGATGGTTTTTCACGCGCTCCAGGAACATCTCGAAGGTGATGCCGTCATGCAGGTCTTCGCCCGGATGGATTTCATAGCAGACGTCGACGCCGTTTTCGTCGGCATGGTTGAGGATCGGCGTCCAGCGGCGGGCAAGCTCCTCGAAGGCGGTCTCGACGAGACCGGCCGGGCGCTGCGGCCAGGGATAGACGAAGGGCCAGGCGAGCGCGCCGGAGAAGGTCGCATGCGCCTTGATGCCAAGATGCTTCGATGCCGTCAGCGCCATCTTCACCTGCTCGACGGCCCATTCCTGGCGCGCCTTCGGATTCCCTCGCACTTCCGGCGCCGCGAACCCGTCGAAGGCTTCGTCATAGGCCGGATGCACAGCAACGAGCTGGCCCTGGAGGTGAGTGGAAAGCTCGGTGACTTCGACGCCGTTGGCGCGGGCGACACCGGCGAATTCGTCGCAATAATCCTTCGAGGAGGCCGCCTTCTTCAGGTCGATGAGCTGGCCTGCCCAGGTCGGCACCTGCACGCCGACATAGCCGGCATCGGCAGCCCATTTCGTGATCGAATCCCACGAGTTGAACGGCGCGGCATCGCCTGCGAATTGTCCGAGAAACAGGCCGGGGCCTTTGATCGTCTTCATCTGTAATTCCTCCCTGATCGCGTTCTGTAAACGTTTCCGATCCATCTCAACACCCAGTTCCGGAGGAACAAGGCGCAATTTTCACGAAAAACAATAGGGCCGTCCGGCCGAAAGTCGAATGCATCGAGACCTAATCATGGCCCGTCGCGGACGGCAAGAGGTACGTGCCGCAAAAATCGCCGTGCCTCATGAAACTTTGTAACGGCACACATCGAAATGCCCGCCGGAACCGGCGGGCATAGCTGTTCAGATCCCTCGGATCGGCCGATCAGAACGGCGAATCGGGGAAGTAGAAATCCTTGGCATTGTCCTTGGTGACGAGCGTCGCATCGAGGATGTAATTGCCGCGAACCGGAACCTGGTCGTAGAAGTTGGCGGCGGTCAATTCCATCGCCGTGCCGACCATCGCCGGCGGATAGAGAACGTCGACCGGGATCAGCTTGTCGCCGTCCATGACCTTCTTGACCATGTCCTTCGAACCGGCGCCGGCAATGACATACTGAATGTCGGTGCGCTTGGCCTGCTCGATCGCCTGCAGCACGCCGACGGCCATATCGTCGTCCTGGCACCAGACGACATCGATCTTCGGGAACTTGGTCAGGTAATCCTGCATGACCTTGAAGGCGTCGTCACGGTTCCAGTTGCCGTACTGGCGGTCGAGAACCTTGACGTTCGAGCCGGCGATGCCCTTGTCGAAGCCGTCCTGGCGCTGCTGGTCGATCGGGATCGGCAGGCCGCGAATGACGACGACCTGCGCGTCCGGCGTATTCTTCTTGATATATTCGCCCGCCGTCTGGCCGAGCGCCGGATTGTTGCCGGCGACATAGAGATCGCGGACGGAATTGTCGTTGTTGCTCGGTGCACGGTCGACCAGAGCGACGAACTTGCCCTTGTCCTTGACCTCCTTGATGGCGTTGACGAGCGGATCGGGGTCGGACGGCAGGATCACGAGGGCGTCGATGCCCTGGGTCTCCAAGTCCTGTACGGCGTTGGCCTGGCTTGCCGCATCCGGCGACGTCTTGACGATGACGGTGAGCCCCGGATGTTCCGCCATCAACAGCTTGGCGACGCGCTCGGCATGGAAGACCACGCCCGAGGTCCAGCCATGATCCGCCGCCGGAATGGACACGCCGATGGTCACTTTCTTGTCTTCGGCATGCACCGTGCCGGCCAGAGCCACCATGGCAACCGCCAGTCCCAATAGTCTTTTACGCATCTTATCCTCCCAGATAGAGACAGGGCCTTGTCACAAGAACCGGGCGCCCCCTAACCCGGCTATTCGTTATTTGCGCGCAAGCGAGCGCTGAACCAGCATGGCGATGATGATGATCGCGCCCTGGATGGCACTCAGCAGATACTCGCTGATGAAATTGGAAAGCAGCATGATGTTGCCGACCAGTTCGAGAATAAAGGCGCCGCAGATCGTGCCCCATACCCTGCCCGCGCCACCCTTCAGCGCCGTGCCGCCGACGACGACGGCGGTAATCGCCTGAAGCTCCCAGAGAATACCCGTCGTTGCCGACGTGGAGCCGAGCCGCGGCACATAGAGAAGCACCGCGATGGCGACGCAAAGCCCCTGGATGATGAAGGCGACGGTGCGCACGCGATTGACCGCCACGCCGGAATAGCGCGCGACGTCGCGGCTGGAGCCGACGGCGATGACATGCCGCCCGTAGCGGGTGCGGTAAAGGATGAAAGCAGCGACACAGGTGACGGCAAGGATGACCACGATCGGAACCGGCACGCCGAACAGGGAACCATAATAGGCAGGCTTATAAAGCGCCTGCACCTCCGCCGGGCGCAGGGTGATCGCGCCGCCCTGCGACAGCCAGGTCGTCAAGCCACGGTAGACGCCCATGGTGCCCAAGGTCGCGATGAACGGCTCGATCTTGCCCATGGTCGTGATCAGACCGTTGGCAAGGCCGCACAGGAGACCGGCGACAATCGCAAACAACACCGCCGCCGCCAGCATCAGGCTCGGATCTGCGATGACGCCCGAGTTCATGAAAAGGATCATCAGGCTGGCGACGAAGGCGACCATCGCGCCGACCGACAGATCGAGATCGCCCGCCGAGATGACGAAGGTCGCTCCGACCGCGATGATCGCGATAAAGGCGCATCTCGTCGCGACGTTGGTGAGATTGGTCATGCCGATGAAATTCGGGTTGACCAATGCACCGACGATCAGAAGCAGCAACAACGCCGCAAACGGTGCCACGGCCCGCAGATCGATATCCTGCCAGAAGCGGCCTCGACGGCCGGTCTTCCCGCCGCTGTCCTCGCCCACACTCATATCCAAAACCAACCTCCCCCCATTATTGCCTGGGAATTCGTCCTTGACTTCGCCCGCTCAGGCAGCCGTCTTTTTCTTCAGGCCCGCCGCATAACGCATGATTTCCTGCTCGGAGATCTCCTCGCCCTCGAGCATGCCGACGATCCGTCCCTCGCGCATTACGGCAACCCGCGTGCACAAGCCGATGACCTCGGGCATCTCCGACGAGATCACGATGATCGAATGCCCGTCGCGCGCCAGCGCCGAAATGAAATGATAGATCTGCTGCTTCGTGCCGACGTCGATGCCGCGGGTCGGCTCGTCGATGATGATGATCTGCGGCTCGGTCTCCATGACCTTGGCCAGAAGCAATTTCTGCTGGTTGCCGCCGGACATGCGGCCGGCGACGATATTGCCGTCACGGACCCGGATATCGAAACGGCGGCGTGCCCGCGCCAGCGCGCTGGCCTCGCGCGCCGCGCTGAGATAACCGAACTTGCCATGTCGATCGAGGGATTGCAGCGTCAGGTTCGCCGTCATACCCGAATTCAGAAGCAGGCCCTTGGACTTGCGGTCCTTGGTCATATAGGCGAGCCCGGCGCCGATCGCCGCATGCACATCATGCGCCGGCACGGATTGCCCGTTGACCACAACCTCGCCGGCAGCCCGCGACCGCAGCCCGACCACTGCCTCCATCAATTCGGTGCGCCCGGAGCCGATCATGCCGGAAAAGCCGAGGATTTCGCCCTTGCGCACCTCGAAGCTGGCATCGCGGACATAGCCGGTCGAAACGGCGTTGACGCTGAGCACGATCTCTTCATCGACATCAGGCTCGTTCTTGGCGGGATAAAGGCTGGAGAGTTCGCGCCCGACCATCAGCTGGGCGATCGATTCACCATCGAGCAATGAGGTCGGCGACGTCTTCACCCATTGGCCGTCGCGCAGGACCGTAACTCGGTCCGTCAGTTCCATGACCTCGTCGAGCTTGTGGGACACGAAGACGAAGCTGGTGCCCTGGTCGCGCAGCTTGCGCACCTGCTTGAACAGGAAATTGGTTTCCTCCCGCGACAGCACGGCGGTCGGCTCATCCATGAAGACGATGCGGGCATCGCGGCTGATCGCCTTGGCGATCTCGACCATCTGCTTGTCGGCGATGGAAAGCGTACCAATCAATGCATTCTCATCGACATGCGAACCGAGGAGATCGAGCACGCGCCGCGTTTCCGCCCGCATATGCTTGCGGTCGAGCACGCCGAAACGCGTGACCTCGCGGCCGAGAAACAGGCTCTCGGTGACGGTCAGATGGTCTGCGAGATTGAATTCCTGGTGGATGATGACGATGCCGAGCGCTTCGGCCGCGCCGTTCGGCGGCAGCTTTACCGGCTTGCCGTCGAGCAGGATTTCGCCCGAGCTCGGCTGCTCGAAACCGGAGAGAACCTTGACGAGGGTCGATTTGCCGGCGCCATTCTCGCCCATGAGCGCATGGATCTCGCCGGCGCGAAGATCGAAGTTGACGCTGAACAGCACCTGCACGCCGCTGAACGACTTGCAAATTCGTCTCGCGGACAGCACCACCGCGCTGTCGACGGCCTCCGGACCCATCGTTTCCTCCCTGTGGCTCCACCCGTTCCCACGCTATGTAAACCTTTACATATGGAGTGTAAAGGTTTACATCATTGTGTATTGCACAAAATTTCGGGGTCGCCTTTGACCTCAACCGAAGTCTGTGTAGTGTCCGGTGCGAGACGAGACCCAAGGCAGAACGCAGTGTCGAATTCCACGCCCGCAACCATCGAAGACGTCGCCCGGATTGCCAATGTTTCGATCGCCACGGTCTCCCGGGCCATCCATATGCCGGAGAAGGTCGCCAATTCGACGCGGCTGAAGGTCAATCAGGCGATTGCGATCACCGGTTACACGACCAACGCCATGGCCCGCAGCCTGCGGCTCGGCCGGTCGAACATGATCCTCGTCGTAGCCCCCGATATTGGCGACCCGAATTTCTCCAGCATTCTCATTGGACTGGAAAACGAAGCGCGGTCACACGGCTACGGCATTCTGATCGGCCATACGCAGAACGATGCCCAGCGCGGGCTGGAATATCTGAAATTCCTGAATTCGAACCAGGCGGCGGGGCTTATCCTGTTCACCGGCATCCTGCCCTTCGGGCACCAGACGATGACGGCGCGCCTGCCGCCGAGCGTCGGCGTCTTCGAGCCGGTCTTCAACGGCGGCATTCCCTATGTCGGCGTCGACGATATCGCCGGAGCCCGCAAGGCCGTCGATCTGCTGATTGCGGAAGGCCACCGCAAGATCGCCTTCATCGGCGATTCGCGCACCCGCCTCGCCTATAGCCGGCGGCGGATGGGCTACGAGGCCGGGCTGGATGCCGCCGGCGTCAATGCCGATCTCCGGATCATCGTCGAAGGCGACGGCACCATTGAAAGCGGGCGGCTGGCTGTCGAGCAGCTGTTCATGCGCGACACGCTGCCCACCGCCTTCATGTGCGTCAACGACCAGACCGCCATCGGCGTCATGATCGGGCTCAGGGCGCGCGGCTACGATATCCCTGGGGATTTTTCGGTGACCGGTTTCGACGATGTGCCCCAGGCCGTGTTCATGTCACCCTCGCTGACAACAATCCGGCAGCCACGCACCGCCATCGGCAAGCATGCGATGGCGCTCCTGCTCGAACTCCTGTCGAATGGGCAGCCAGCCGAAACGGAAATCCTGCTGCGGCCGGATCTGGTAGTCCGCAACTCGGTATCGGCGCCATCGCGCATGCGGCGATAGGCGGGTCAACGATGCGGCTCGGTAGAATCACCCTCTACGTCCGCGATGTCGAAGCGACGATCAGCTTTTACGAGAAGCATTTTGGCTTCAAGCCACTCAGGCTCGAAGGCGACCGGATTGTCGAACTAGTGGCGCAGGATGGCGGCGCCAATCTGATGATCCATCAGGCAGGAAAGGCCCAAAAGATGGGCCAGGTGCTCGTGAAACTGGTCTTCGACGTGGAAGATGTCGAAGCTTTCCGCGCCAAATGCGCTGCCGAGGGACTTGAATTCGGACCTTTGCATCAGGCAGACGGTTATGTCTTCGCCAATGCCAGGGACCCTTCAGGAAATTCCATAGCCATTTCGAGCCGTGCCTTCCGGCGGTAGCTCGGGAGGCGATGAGCACCGCCTCCCGGATCTTGTCGATCAAACGTAACGATTGACGATGTTTTCCAGCAGTTCCTGCTTGCCGGACTTCGGCTGCGGGTTGATATCCTTACTCTCGACCCACTGGGCGATCTGGTCGAGCGAATATTCGCCGCGCAGCAGCTTCTGTCCCTCGGCCGAATCCCAGCCGGCATAACGGTCGGCGAGCGGCTGGGAGAGCGCCTTCTCCTCGATCATCTTCGCGGCAGCCTTCAGGCCGCGGGCGCAGCAATCCATGCCGCCGATATGGCCAATGAGCAGATCTTCCGGATCGAGCGACTGACGGCGCAGCTTGGCGTCGAAGTTGGTGCCGCCGCTCTGGAAGCCGCCGCCGGCCAGAACCTGATAGTAGGCCAAGGTCATTTCCGGAACATTGTTCGGGAACTGGTCGGTATCCCAGCCGGACTGGTAGTCGTTGCGGTTCATGTCGATCGAGCCGAAGATGCCGAGCGCGTTGGCGAGCGCCAGCTCATGCTCGAAGGAATGACCGGCGAGGATGGCGTGACCCTGCTCGATATTGAGCTTCACCTCGTTTTCGAGGCCGTTCTTCTTCAGGAAGCCATAAACGGTCGCGACATCGTAGTCGTACTGGTGCTTGGTCGGCTCCTGCGGCTTCGGCTCGATCAGGATCGCGCCCTTGAAGCCGATCTTGTGCTTGTATTCGACCACGAGGTTGAGGAAGCGACCCATCTGATCCAGCTCGCGCTTCAGGTCGGTGTTGAGCAGGGTCTCATAACCCTCGCGGCCGCCCCAGAGCACGTAGTTCTCGCCGCCGAGCTTGTGGGTGGCGTCCATGCAGGTCTTCACGGTCGCGGCCGAGAAGGCGAAGACGTCCGGGTCCGGATTGGTGGCGGCACCCGACATGAAGCGGCGGTTCGAGAAGAGGTTCGCCGTGCCCCACAGTAGCTTGACGCCGGTATCGGCCTGCTTCTGGGCGAAGTAGTCGACGATCTCGTTGAGGTTCTTGGTGTTCTCGGCGAAATTCTTGCCTTCCGGGCGCACGTCGGCGTCATGGAAGCAATAATAGGGCGCGTCCAGCAGGGAGAAGAATTCGAAGGCGACATCGGCCTTCAGCTTGGCGGCTTCCATCGTGTCCTGGAACCACGGACGCAGGAAGGTCTGGCCGCCAAAGGGATCGCCGCCCGGCCAGGTGAAGGTGTGCCAATAGGCAACGGCGAAGCGCAGATGGTCTTCCATGCGCTTGCCGAGCACCACTTCATCCTTGTTGTAGTAGCGGAAGGCCAGCGGATTGGCGCTGTCCGGCCCCTCATACTTGATCTTGGCGATATCGCCGAAAAATCCGGTGTTCATGTCCTGTCTCCTCAGGGTTTTGGGTATTCGAGTGTTCTTCATTTTGCCGGTAACGCCCCCTCATCCGACCTCCTGAGCTTGTCGAAGGGCGGGCCACCTTCTCCCCGAGGGGAGAGGTATGGGCGGCTGCCACAAGCTCGGTATCCCTCTCCCCTCGGGGAGAGGGCACGGTGAGGGGGGCCCCTTAGACCGCGCTCAGCGGCTTGATGGCCGGATAGAGCGCGCGGTAGCGTTTGTAGGCATCCTCATAGGCGCCGGTGAGTGCGGTGACCGGCTCGATCGTGCCTGCCGTCCGTGGCGGCGTGCAGACCGCGATCGGATCGGCTCCGGTCGCCGCGATCAGGCCAAGACGGGCAGCACCGAAGGCCGCGCCGAAATCGCCGTCGGCCGGCAAGTCCACCGGAATGCCGAGCGCGGTGGCGATCGAGGCCAGCCAGTAGCGCGAGCGCGACCCGCCGCCGATCGCCGTGACGCGGGCGATATCGGTGCCGGCCGAGCGCAGCGCCTCGAGATTGTCACGGATGGCGAAACTGACGCCTTCGAGCACCGCCTGGGTGAGGACGGCGCGGCCGCTCTCGTGGCCGAGGCCGATGAAAGCGCCGCGGATCGTCGCGTCATTGTGCGGTGTGCGCTCGCCGGAGAGATAGGGAAGGAAGGTGACGCTCGACGGCGCCTTCAGCGTCTCCCCGAGTTCGCCCGTCAATTCGGCGGCCGATTTGCCGGTGACGGTCGAATGCCAGTTCAGCGCATCGGTCGCCGACAGGATGACGCCCATCTGGTGCCAAGTATTGGGCAGCGCGTGGCAGAAGGCATGCACGGCGCTTTCCGGCTTCGGCAGATAGGCGCCGTTGGCGGCAAACAGCACGCCGGACGTGCCGAGCGAGACGAAGGCGGCGCCATGGCTGACCGTGCCCATACCGCAGGCGGAAGCGGCATTGTCCCCTGCCCCGCCGGCAACGACGACATCGCCGGCGATACCCCATTTCGACGCCAGTTCGCCACGCAGCTTGCCGGCGGCATCCGTGCCTTCCACCAGGCTTGGCATCTGCTTCTCATCGAGGCCGGTGGCGGCCAACAGCTCGGACGACCATTTGCGCTTGCCGGTGTCGAGCCAGGAGGTGCCGGCCGAATCCGACATTTCCGAGATATGTTCGCCGGTCAGCCACAGGCGCAGATAGTCCTTCGGCAGCAGCACCCAACGCACTTTGGCAAAGATATCGGGTTCATACTTGGCGACCCAGGCAAGCTTCGGCGCGGTGAAACCGGGAAAGACGATGTTGCCGGTCAGCGCCCGGAAACGCGGATCGGCATCGAGGGCTGCCGCCTCATGATAGCTGCGCGTGTCGTTCCAGAGAATGCAGGGGCGCAGCACCTTGTCGTCGGCATCGAGCAGCGTCGCGCCATGCATCTGTCCGGAAAGCCCGATGCCGCGCACGGCGGCCAGCTCCTTCGGATGCGTCGCCTTGAGGCCGGCGATCGCCTCCTCGGTGGCGCTGATCCAATGCGCCGGCTCCTGTTCCGACCAGCCGGGATGCGGACGCGACACGTCGAGCCCGCCATTGGCCGAGCCGATGATCTTCTGGTCGCCGTCGATCAGCATCGCTTTGACGCCGGAGGTTCCGAGGTCGAGACCCAAATACATCAGATGTAACTCCCTATGATCTGCCACCTGTTTCGATGGTCAGGGCAGATTGTCCTGCAAGAAAATATCGAGACGGATGCGCTCCTGGGCGGCAATGACCCCCTGGCCGTCGGCCGTCGCCTTCAGCACGCGGATGGCGCTGCGCACTTCATGGCCGGCATCCTGATTGAGAACGGCATCGATGGTGCCGTCCAGCAGCGCCGCGCGGGTATGCTCGGTGAGCTCGTGGACGACCACCGTCAGGTCATGCCCCTGCCCCGCCGCCTTGAGCGCCCGGATCAGGCCGCGATTGCCGGCGCCGAGGCTGTAGACGCCGATAATGTCCTTGTCCCTCGACAGCGCATCGGAAACGAGCCCGTTGGCGATGTCCGGATCGTCGCGGCCTTCGAGCACCGGCAGCAGCCGCAATTGCGGAAATTCCGACGCCATGAGGGCGGCAAAACCCTGCAGGCGCTCGCGATGGTCACGCACCAGCATGGAGCCGGCAAGCACGGTGATGTCGCCCTTGCGTCCGCCGAGAAAACGGCCGAGCAGCCGCGCCGCCGTCCGGCCCGCGGCGATATTGTCGACGCCGGCATAATGATGCCGCGCCGAGCCGGTGAGGTCCGAAACGAGGGTGACGACGGGAATGCGGGCATCCACCAGCCGGTCGACGGCGGCACGCACCTCCGGCGCATCGGTCGCCACCAGCGCAACGCCGGCAATATCCTCGTCCCGCAGCGCGTCGAGCGCCGCCACCAGCGCCGGCGGATCGAAGGCCGGCACCTCGACGATGCGGATCTCGGTGCGCTCGAGAGCCGAGCGCGTCATCGCCTGGCGCACCTCGGCATGGAGCCCGTGCATGAAGGAATTGTCGCCGGCCGGCAGGACGAAGACGAGCGGGTAGACGCGGCCCTTGGCGAGGTTGGCGGCCGCCACGTCACGAATGTAGCCGATATCGCGGATGGCCGCTTCCACCTTCTCGCGCGTCACCAGACGCACGCCCGGGCGCTGGTTCAGCACCCGGTCCACGGTCGCGAGGCTGACGCCCGCTGCGGCGGCGATATCGAATACGGTGGGTCTCATCCGCTCCTCCTGACCCAACCCTTACTGCGATTTCTGATGTACGTAAATCAGAAATTTTTTTGCCCGGAGCAATTCCAGGAAAAGTGCGCGGCAGTTTTCCGTCCGGAATGCGAAAAAACAAGAAGATGGAGCGTTTTCGCGATTCGAAGAAAAGCGGAAAGGCTCTAAGAATTTTCCTGTCCACCGCCATAACGAAAAAGGGCTTCCCGTCGTGGGAAGCCCTTTTGTCGCAAGAGGATAGGTCAATGTTCAGTGGCCGCCGCCACCGCCGCCGCCCGTGGCATTCGGCTTGCTCAGCATCAGCACGCCAAGGATCATCGCCAGGAACAGGATGGTCAGCATCAGGAAGATATCGCTGAAGGACAGGATCACCGCCTGCTGCGTCGTCATGTTGACCATCTGTTTCAACGCGGCCTGCGTGCCGTCCAGCCCCGAGGCGCTGAAGCTGGTCGCCATGTTGTTCAGCTGGCTGACGGCCGCCTGGTTGCCCCATTGGATATTGTCGCGCAGGTGGAAATAGTGGTGGTCCTGCCGGTTCGTCAGCAGCGTGTTGATGATGGCAAGGCCAACCGCGCCGCCGAGGTTGCGCGTCAGGTTGAACAGGCCGGAGGCGCCGCGCATGCGGGCGGGCGGCATGGTTCCGAGCGCGATATTGTTGATCGGCACCATGCACAGCATCAGCCCGAAACCGCGCAGGATCTGCGGGATCATCAGCTCGTAGAAATCCCAGTCCGCCGTCAGGTGCATCATGATATAGGTGCCGGCCGAAAAGCTGGTGAAACCGATGATCATCAGGATGCGCAGGTCGACCTTGTTCGACAGCATGCCGGCAAGCGGCGCGGTGAAGAACATCGCCAGACCCGAAACGAACATCGTCTCGCCGATCTGCAGGGAATCATAGCCGCGAATACGGGCGAGATAGAGCGGATAGATATAAGTCAGGCCATAAAGACCGATCCCCATGACAAAGGAGAACATCGAGCCGAAGGAGAAATTCTTGTTGGTGAAGGCCCTGAGGTCCACCACCGGGAACTCCACGGTGAAGGCGCGATAGAAGAAGACGATCGCGCCGACGGCGGAAGCGATGGCGCCCGCCACGATGTAATTGTCATTGAACCAGTCGTTGGTGTTGCCCTCTTCCAGCACATATTCCAGCGCGCCGAGGAAGACGCCCATCGAAAATAGGCCCCACCAGTCGAACTTCTTCATCAGCGACAGCTCGGGCTTGTCGAAATCGATGAAGTTCCAGGTGACGATGGCGACGACGATGCCCGGCGGGATATTGACCAGGAACAGCCAGTGCCAGGAGAAGGCGTTGGAGAGATAGCCGCCGACGGTCGGGCCGATGGTCGGCGCCAGCGTGGCGATCAGGCCGATGATCGGCGAAACGACGTTGCGCTTCGACGGCGGGAAGATGGTGAAGGCGGCCGCGAAGACCGAGGGGATCATGCCGCCGCCGATGAAACCCTGGATCGCGCGGTAGATGATCATCTGGTCAATGTTGGTGGCGGTCGCCGCCAGCGCGCTCGCCGCGGTGAAGCCGGCGGCCGAGATCGCGAAGAGATAGCGCGTCGAGATGATGCGCGCCAGCGTTCCCGACAGCGGGATCATGATGACTTCGGCAATCAGATAGGCCGTCTGCACCCAGCCGATTTCATCCGAGCCGGCGCTCAGGCCGGCCTGAATTTCGCTGAGCGAGGCGGACACGATCTGGATGTCGAGGATCGACATGAACATGCCAAGCACCATCGCCAGGAAGGCGATGAGCTTTTTCGTATCGATGTGGTCTGCCGCGGGCGGCGCGGCGGGGCCGGCCGCACGAGGGGGCGACCCGGCTGTAGTGCTGGCGGACGACATGGCGCGTCTCTCCCGAGCTTGATCTCTTACTTGTTCGGCGCCGTGCGGGTGTCGACGTCGACAACGACGCTCAGGCCGGCGCGCAGACGACCGGTATCGAGTGCGTCCTGCGGCAGAGCGATGCGAACCGGCACGCGCTGGATGATCTTGGTGAAGTTGCCCGTCGCGTTCTCCGGCGGCAGCAGCGAGAAGACCGAGCCGGAGGCCGGCGAGATCGATTCGACGGTGCCGACGATCGGATCGTCGCTAAAGGCGTCGACATGGACCTTCACCTTCGAGCCGGGAACCAGATGCTGGATCTGCGTTTCCTTGAAATTGGCATCGATGTAGAGCTGCCGGGTCGGAACCAGCGCCATCAGCTTCTGGCCGGGCGACACGAGATCGCCTTCCTGGACCGAGCGGTTGCCGACGATGCCGTCATAGGGCGCCTTCAGGACGGTGAAGGAAAGGTCGCGCGCAGCCTTGTCGCGAGCGGCCTCGAGGCCCTTGATCGTGCTTTCGGCCTGGCGGCGCTGGGCCTGCAGCAGGTTGATGTTGGCCTGTGCCGAGGCGATGGCGGCATCGCCGCCGACGAGGTTCGCCTTGGCCTGGTCGAGCGCGATATTGGCGCTGTCGAGCGAGGCCGTGGTGCCGACCGACTTGGCCTGCAGCTCGGCGGCGCGGGTCTGGGTGATCTGCGCGCCGCGCACCGTCGCCTCAAGGGCGACCTTCTGGGCCTGCGACTGCGCAAGCGTCGCTTGCGCGGCGGCAATCTGCGCGTCGATCGTGTGCAGCGAAAGCTGTTCGGTGTCGAGCGAGGCCTGCGCCTGTTCCAGCGCCAGCTTGTAGTCGCCATCGTCGAGCACGGCGAGCACGTCGCCGGCCTTGACCTGCTGGTTGGCGACGACATTCACCTTGGCGACGTAGCCGGTGACCTTCGGCTGGATGATGGCGATATCGCCGCCGATATAGGCATCGTCGGTGGAGACCATGAAGCGGCCGGTCGTCCACCAGTCATAGCCGTACCAGCCGCCGCCGACGAGCGCCGCAACGATGATGATCGGCAAGACCAGGCTGCGCCGCTTCTTCTCGGCCGGCGGTGGGGCCACCTGTGCCGGAGATGCAGGCGCAGCCTGGGCGGGGGCTGGATTGCCGCGCGTCTCGGCGGAAGGCGCTTCGGCGGCTCCGCCGACCCCCCGCACATCCACTTCGGCATCAGCGGAATCGTTGACGATGCGCGCTACGTTGTTACCATGACTTGACGACATTGCCTTACCACCGGAAAATCTGGGTAGAATAAATCGAACTGAACGGTTCGGTTCAGTTGACATAGAGCCTTTTTCTATCCATATCAAGTGGTATCGAACCGCCCGGTTCGATTTAATTCGGGAATCTGATTAAGATTCTCAAAAAGTGATCGAGTGAAGGAGCCGATGAAAGACGAATCGCAAACTGCCGCTGTCCTGAACGCACCCGCTTCGGGCGGACGCTTCGCCGCCGGCGAAGATCCGGCCAAGCGCCAGCAGATTATGGACGGCGCCAAGCGTGTCTTCATGAAAATGGGCTTCGATGCCGCAAGCATGAACGACGTCACCCGCGAGGCCGGTGTCTCGAAAGGCACGCTCTACGTCTATTTCGCGAACAAGGAAGACCTGTTCTCCGCGATGATCGACAACGAGCGCGCGCATTTCGTCGCGAACATCCGCACGGCGCTGGCGGATGACGCCGATGTGACGGCCAGCCTCTACGAATGCGGCATGGTGTTCGTGACCCATATTACCTCCGACAAGACCATCAACGCCATGCGCACCGTCATCGGCGTGCGCGAACGCATGCCGTCCCTCTGTCAGGGCTTCTTCAAGGGCCCGGAGAACCTGCGCACCGTCCTGCGCGACTTTCTCCAGCGCCAGGCCGCATTGGGCCGCGTCGAGATCGAGGATTTCGACATGGCCGCGCGTCAGTTCCTGGAAATGGCCGGCGGCGGCTATTTCAAGCTGAGGCTGTTCGGCGACCTGGAAGCGCCTCCCGCCAAGGAGGAGATCGATTATGTCGTGCGCGGCGCCCTGCGCGTCTTCATGAAAGCCTACGGCACCCAGCCGTAAGCCCCTGCCTGACGGATCGCCGCCGGCCGCTTGAATTCCAATCCCGCAATTGCGATCAAATCTCCCGCCCGGCCGGCGTCTAGGAATGAGCCGGCAACCAGGGAGTAAAGCATGAGTGCGATCGCAAGAGCGATATGGTTCATCGAAAGCCATTTCGCATCGGATATCTCGCTGGACGAGATCGCCGACACGGCCGGCCTGTCGCGCTACCATCTCTCGCGCGTCTTCGGACTGATCACCGGCCACTCGATCAGCGGCTATATCAGGGGCCGGCGCCTCAGCCGGGCCGCTCTCGCATTGATCGACGGCTCATCGACCATTCTCCAGGTTGCCCTCGACGCGGGCTACGGCTCGCACGAGGCATTCACCCGTGCCTTTCGCGAGCAGTTCGGCATGACGCCGGATAGCTTGCGCAAACAGGGGCACGTCCGAAACCTTGTTTTGCTGGAGCCTATCAGAATGGACGATAACCGCCTTCCCAAACTCGACGCGCCGCGTTTCGAGACCCGCGCCGCAATGCTGCTTGCCGGCCTTGCGGAAACCTATGCCCATGAAGCCACACAGGGAATTCCCTCCCTATGGCAGCGGTTCAACCAGCATTTCGGCTTCATCCCGGATCAGATCGGCAACGTTGCCTACGGGGTCTGTACCCAGGAACCGGGTTCGACCGAAAGCTTCCGCTATATGTCCGCCGCCGAGATCGGCAGTGCCGACAACTTGCCGGAGGATTTCACCACCCTGCAACTGCCGGCACAGCGCTATGCCGTCTTCACCCATCGCGGCCATATTTCCGGCATCTCCGCTACCGTGCAGCAGATCTTCGGCGAGTGGCTGCCGCAATCCGGCCACCAGCACGGCGGCACCCCCGACATGATGGAACGCTACGACGATCGCTTCGATCCGCGTACCGGCATGGGCGTGACGGAAATCTGGATACCCCTGAAGGCATGAGGCTGCGGGCACCGCCGTGAAAATGGTGGCGCCGCTTGCACCGGCGATTTCGCTCCTTACATTACCGACCATCATGAGAGAGCCGGAGCTGGGGGTCAGCGTCGGCGACGCTGGCCAGAGGGAAATCGTTTATGGATATTGTAGGCTTGCTGCAGGACCCGAGCGCATGGGTCGCGCTCGTCACGCTCGTCGTCATGGAGGTGGTCCTCGGTATCGACAACCTCATCTTCATCTCGATCCTGACCAACAAGCTGCCGCCCGAACACCGTGAGAAGGCCCGCAAGATCGGCATCGGCCTCGCGCTCATCATGCGCCTCGCTTTGCTCGGCACCGTTGCCTGGATCGTGCAGCTCACGCAGCCGGTCTTCGAACTCTTCGGCCAGGGCTTCTCCTGGAAGGACATGATCCTGATCGGCGGCGGTCTCTTCCTCGTCTGGAAGGCGACCAAGGAAATTCACCACAATGTCGATCCCGCCGAACATGGCGAGGACTTCATCGCCAAGTCGACCACGTCGACTTTCGCCTCGGCCATCGGCCAGATCCTGCTGCTCGATCTGGTTTTCTCGATCGACAGCATCATCACCGCCGTCGGCATGACACCGCACCTGCCGATCATGTTCGTCGCCGTCATCGCCGCCGTCACGGTCATGCTGGTGGCCGCCACGCCGCTTGCCAACTTCATCGAGAAGAACCCGACCATCGTCATGCTGGCGCTGGCCTTCCTACTGATGATCGGCACGACGCTGATCGCCGAAGGCATGGGCTTCCATGTTCCCAAGGGCTACGTCTACGCCGCCATGGCCTTCTCGGCCCTGGTCGAGGTGCTGAACATGCTGGCGCGCAACAGACGAAAGAGGGCCGCCGGCGGCCATTGAGCAACCGGCCCGCACCCGCCTGAGGGTGCGGCGCCCCTTACTCCTGAACGTGGACGTCGACCCATTCGCCGACGTCGCCCCGACCGTAAATATCGACCGTGATCCAGACATTGCCGCGAACGATATAGTTTGCGGCATCGTCGCTGATGGTGCCGCCCGCGAGCATCGCTTCCAGACGCTGGCGGTTGGCGGGGTCCGAAAAGAAGCTGTCGCCCTGGTCGCCCCGGTCGCGGCGTCTGTAGGCATGGTAGTTGGCGCGATCCTGCCGGATGATCTGCCACGGCACCGTCAGCCGCTCTCCCTTGGAATTATAGAGGTCGTCGGAGCCGATATAGGCCTTGTAACTCTCAAGAAGACGGGCCGAACCATCGCGCGTGATCGTCGACTGCGCGGCAGCCGGGCAGATCATCGCTCCCGCGAACAAAAAGCTCAAAATGAATTTCTTCATCGCTTGCTCCACTGGTGAATTAAGGTCCTATTCTGCCACTATCGTAAAAATTGCAAATGGAAATTGACGCATGCGCCTCTCCATTTTGCACATTTCCAAAAGCGGTGACCGGCCTCGTGCCGGCCTCCGCTCCATGTCATCACGCAGTTTCCCTTGACGTCATCCATTGAATATGGCCTAAGGCCAGCCAAACGGAAAACGCGGAATTGAAGCGCAAGACGCCCTTTTCCGGCCAGTTTCCTGATCCAGATAAACATTTCCAGCCGGGCAGCGCTTATCCCAAGCAGCGGCCTGGCTTTTTCTGACGGGCAAACAAGATGAGCACTTCCGGCGTTCGCGTCCGCATCGCACCCTCTCCCACCGGCGAGCCCCATGTCGGCACCGCCTATATCGCGCTGTTCAACTATCTCTTCGCCAAGAAGCACGGCGGCGAGTTCATCCTGCGCATCGAGGATACCGACGCGACGCGCTCGACCCCGGAATTCGAGACCAAGGTGCTCGACGCGCTGAAATGGTGCGGCCTGAAATGGTCGGAAGGTCCCGACATCGGCGGCCCCTACGGCCCCTATCGCCAGAGCGACCGCAAGGACATCTACAAGCCTTACGTCGAACAGATCGTGACGGCCGGTCACGGCTTCCGCTGTTTCTGCACGCCCGAGCGCCTGGAAAAGATGCGCGAGGCGCAGCGCGCCGCCGGTCTGCCGCCGAAATATGACGGCCACTGTTTGAACCTTTCGGCCGAGGAAGTCTCGACGCGCGTCGCCGCCGGCGAGCCGCATGTCGTGCGCATGAAGATCCCGACCGAAGGCTCCTGCAAGTTCCATGACGGCGTCTATGGCGATGTCGAAATCCCGTGGGATGCGGTCGACATGCAGGTCCTGCTCAAGGCCGATGGCATGCCGACCTATCACATGGCCAACGTCGTCGACGACCACCTGATGAAGATCACCCATGTCGCGCGCGGCGAAGAATGGCTCGCATCGGTGCCGAAGCACATCCTGATCTATCAATATCTCGGATGGGACGCGCCGCAGTTCATGCATCTGTCGCTGATGCGCAATGCCGACAAGTCGAAGCTGTCGAAGCGCAAGAACCCGACCTCGATCTCCTATTATACCGCGCTCGGCTATCTCCCCGAGGCGCTGATGAACTTCCTCGGCCTGTTCTTCATCCAGATCGCCGAAGGTGAAGAGCTGCTGACCATGGACGAGCTTGCTGCGAAGTTCGACCCGGAAAACCTCTCCAAGGCCGGCGCGATCTTCGACATCCAGAAGCTCGACTGGCTGAACGGCCGTTGGCTCCGCGAGAAACTGTCGGAAGAGGAGTTCCAGCAGCGAGTTCTGAGCTGGGCGATGGAAAACGATCGGCTGAAGGCCGGCCTGAAACTGTCGCAGTCGCGCATCACCAAGCTCGGCGAACTGCCCGATCTCGCCGGCTTCCTGTTCAAGTCCGACCTCAACCTCGATCCCGCCGCTTTCGCCAAGATCAAGTCGACGCCGGAAGAGCTGCTGGAGATCCTGAACACCGTGCAGCCGGACCTCGAAAAGATCCTCGAATGGAATGTCGAGACGATCGAGGCCGAGTTGCGCGCCATCGCCGACCGCATGGGCAAGAAGCTGAAGGTGATCGTCGCCCCGCTCTTTGTCGCGGTTTCGGGCTCCTCGCGCTCGCTGCCGCTTTTCGATAGCATGGCGATCCTCGGCCGCTCCGTCGTCCGCCAGCGGCTGAAACTGGCCGCCCAGACCGTTGCGACCCTCGTCGGCCCGAAGAATTGAACCGGACTTTAAAACCATGAACGACAAGACCGAAGCATCCGCCCTCTCCTCCGACGCAACGGAAGTCCGCCGCCAGAAGCTGAAGCTGCTGCGCGAGCAGATCGGCGACGTCTATCCGGCACATTTCCACCGGACGCTGACCAATGCCGAACTGGCCGCGAAATATGAGGGCCTGGAGCCGGATACCGAGACCGGCGATGTCGTTACCGTTGCCGGCCGCGTCTATTCCTCGCGCAATTCCGGCATGTTCATGGATATCCATGACGCTTCGGCCAAGATCCAGATCTTCAGCCACAAGGACGTGACCGGCGAAGAGGCCCGTGCCCTCCTGCCGATGATCGACCTCGGCGACATCATCGGCGTCACCGGCGTCGTGCGCCGCACCAAGCGCGGCGAGCTGACGATCAACGCCCAGCAGATCACCATGCTGACCAAGTCGCTGCTGCCGATGCCTGAGAAGTGGCATGGCCTGTCCGACATCGAGCTGCGCTACCGCAAGCGCCATCTCGACATCATGACCAATGAGGAATCCAAGCTCCGCTTCCAGCAGCGCAGCCGCATCGTCTCCGGCATCCGCCGCTTCATGGAAAATGACGGCTTCATGGAAGTCGAGACGCCGATGCTGCATTCGGTCTATGGTGGCGCCACCGCCGAACCGTTCAAGACGCATCACAATACGCTGAAGCTCGACATGTACCTGCGCATCGCGCCGGAACTGTTCCTGAAGCGGACGCTGGTGTCGGCGCTTGCCGACAAGGTCTTCGAAATCAACCGCAACTTCCGCAACGAAGGCGTCTCCACCCGGCACAATCCCGAATTCACGATGATGGAGTGTTATTGGGCCTATGCCGACTACGAGGACATGATGGACCTCGTCGAGCGGCTGTTCTCGACGCTCGCCATGTCGATCCATGGCAGCACGGAATTCGCCTTCGGTGACAAGCAGATCTCCTTCAAGGGTCCGTTCCGCCGCGTACCGATGCCCGACGCCGTCAAGGAAGCGACCGGCATCGACTTCCTGGCGATCAAGACCGACGAGGAAGCCCGCGCCGCCGCCAAGGCCGCCGGCTTCGCCGTCGAGAAGGACGCGACCTGGGGCGAATGCCTGGCCTTCATCTTCGAAGAGAAGGTCGAGGGCACGCTGATCCAGCCCGCCCACGTCACGCATTTCCCGAAGGACATCTCGCCCTTCGCCAAGGAAGTACCGGGCGAGCCGCGCCTCGTCGAGCGCTTCGAGACCTATTGCAACGCCTGGGAACTCGGCAATGCCTTCTCGGAACTCAACGATCCGGAAGAGCAGCGCGCCCGCATGGTCGAGCAGCTCGAGCAGGCGCATGCCCGCGGCGAGAAGCAGAAGGAACTGGACGAGGAATTCCTCGACGCCATCGATCAGGGCATGCCGCCGGCAGGTGGTCTCGGCATCGGTGTCGATCGCCTCATCATGCTTCTGACCAACTCGCCATCGATCCGCGATATCATCCTGTTCCCGGCACGGCGCGCCAAGGCCGATTGAGGCGGCTTCGCCGTCCGGACATCCGGGGCGCAAGACACAAGCGAGGAAGAGACCATGACCACGGACGCCGACAACGAACGACAGAGACTGGCCGATCTTGCAGAGATCGGCGACATCGACCTGTCGCAATACGCGCCGGGAACATTCGGTTGCCACGAGGCGATGCACACCGCATCGCTGATGCTCGACATGACCGACGATCAGCTGCTGCAACACCCGGCGATCCTTGCCAATCCGGAGTTCTACCGCCTCGCCGGCGAGGTGCACGAGGCCCTCTTCGCGCTCTATCAGGCGATCGGCGAGAAGCATCTGGCCGATTGAGGATTGCTGTTCCTCGCCGTCAAAAAAAGATGGTGCCGGGATCAGTTCGTCACCGGTGATCGCCGGTTGCTGGCTCCCGTCATGGTCGGATCCAGGCCTGGCGATGGCGGCTCCTTCCCGTCGCTGGCGTCCGCGCCGATGAATTCGCCATTCTTGTCATAGCCGGCCGGCACATTGCCGGTCGAGGCCGGCTCGGGAACCCTATGCTCCTTGGGCTCCTGTGCGGTCGCCTTTTCCTCGGCGGCGACGGCTGCCTTCAGTTTTTCCGCCTTGGCGCTGCCGCGCGCATCATTTCCGGCCGTCAGCGCATTGTCGCAGTCGGTATAATCCTTCAGGGCCGCCAGCGCCGTATCGATATCCTCGGGCAGCATGTTGACCTGTTCGCCGAAGAACAGGCCCTGCGCGCTCGCGCCGCCATTGTAATAGCGCGCCGTCACCGGCGCCTCGGCAACGCCGCCGGCGATCTTTTCCGGGTGGGGCACATAGACGACATCGGCGCCAAGCGCCCGGCCGCGAATGTCGGAGCGCAAGGTCGGGCCGTTCGCATCGAGAACCACCACCTGAACGAGATCCGGCTTCTGCTCCGCATAGACGGCCTTCGCGACCCTGAGCGCCGTCTTAACGCGTGTCAGGCCGTCCGTCGGTTCGGTGCGGATGTATTTGCGCACCCAGAATCGATTCTCCTTGCGGATGGTCACCAGGCTGACGTCCCGGCAGGCCAGTCCGTTCGGCGAAGCCGCAACGAAACCGAGGAGCCTGTCCTTGCCCATATAAAGCGCGAACGCGCCGGAAGAGCCTATCAGAGAGGCCGCGCCGGCGACGATGATGACAAGCTTCCGGGGTGACCGGAGCATATGCAGTAAGGCGCTCACGCCAACTGCTCCAGCATAGAGCACTCCAACGCGACAAGGTGAACAGTCCTCACGTTAGAGATGTGGCGTTTCGGAATGCTTAAAGGAGAGGTGAAACTTTTTTTGCCCGCGCATTTATTACCAAAAAAGGTCCAGGCCTTTCAGGCCGATACCGATGCTTGCCATGCCCAGCGCGACCATGCTCTAACGACCTCATGGCCTTCACCTTGAGACAGCTTCAATATTTCGTCGCCGTGGCCGAGCAGGGCTCCATCACCCGCGCCGCACAGAACCTGTCGATCTCGCAATCCTCGGTCACCGAAGCCCTGAAGGAGCTGGAAAGCGACCTTGGCGTCGAACTGTTCGATCGCCATCCGCGCGGGCTTACCATCACCCATAATGGCCATCAGTTCCTGCGTCACGCGACGAAGATCCTGGCGACGGTTTCCGACGCGCGCACCAGCTTTTCCGGCCAGCAGAATGCCGCCGGCGGCACCTTGAACATCGGTGTCACCTCGCTGGTCGCCGGCTATGTGCTCTCCGACCTGCTGGCGCGCTATCGCCGCGCCTGCCCCGGCGTCGAGGTCAGCGCCATCGAGGACAATGGCGGCTATCTGGAGCATCTTCTGGTCGGCGGAGAGCTCGACGTCGCCGTCATGGTGATCTCCAACCTGCGCGACCGCATGGCCCTGCAGGCGGAGATCCTCGAAACCTCCCCCTACCGGCTCTGGCTACCCATGGGCCATCCGCTGGTCTCCGCCGATATCATCAGTGTCGCCGACATCAGCCGCGAGCCGCTGATCATGCTGACCATCGACGAAATCGAGGAGAATACCGGCAAGCTGCTGACAGCGCTCGGCGCCCGCCCGCATGTCGCCTTCCGCACCCGCTCGGTCGAGGCGGTGCGCAGCCTGGTCGCCACCGGCGCCGGCGTGGCGCTGCTGCCGGATCTCGTCTACCGCCCCTGGTCGCTGGAAGGCGACCGCATCGAAAGCCGCGACGTCTCCGGCTCGCTGCCGGTGGTGCAGGTCGGCATGGTCTGGCGCAAGGGCTCCAGCCTGCCGCAGGCCGCTCGCGATTTCGTCGGCGTGGCCGAAAGCATGCGCTCGGGGCGGCAGAGGTAGCAGGCAGTGCCCTTCCGATCCGGCTGGCGGACTGCAATCGAAGATTGCTGCAATGGAGGGTTAGTTATGAAGAGTGCAATCATATTCGACTGCGAATTTCTTTGCCTCGAAGGGTCACAGCGCCGGTTCTGGTGTGCCGCGCATGATCCCGATCCGGTCATCGCACAAGTCGGGGCCGTCAAGCTCAGCCTTGAAGGCGATTTCGCGATCCTGGACAGCTACAAAGCCTATATTCGCCCGATCGATCGGTTCGGCGAGCAATATGCGCTCGATCCGTTCTTCACCGCATTGACTGGAATCACCGAAGAAAACATCAAGGTGAAGGGAATAGCCCTGCAAGACGCCATTGCCGGCCTGGATCGTTTCTCGGACGGTGCCCGCCTCTGGTCCTGGGGCAAGGACGAGCTGAACATGATGGCGATCAGCTGCTATGTCGCCGGTATCCAGCCCTCAATCCCAGCGCATCGTTTCGACAATGCCGTCAAGCTGCTGCTCGCGGCAGGAATGCCGGTCGAGGATCTGGCAAAGACGCCAAGCAACAAGCTTTCCCACTACTATGGCGTGCAGCATCCGCCGCTCAAAGGTCATGACGCACTCGATGATGCCCTTTCCATCTCCTACACGCTGCAACATCTCATGAGGACCGGAAACCTGGGGCCGGAGGCTCTCGATCTCTCACGCACACACAGCTAGGAATCGGAATTTCCGATATCGACTTTCTGATAAATGAATTTGCGAATACGGCAAAATCGCGTCACCTTTTTCTCCGGGAACAAAACGCCAGATACTGGCAACTGGCTCAGAACCGGGAGACTCCGATGAAGCATCTGCTGAAATCGTGCACTGCTGCACTCGCATGCCTAAGCTTCGCCACGCAGGTCATCGCCGCCGAGCCGCTGAAGGCGCTCGGCAAGGGCGAAGGCGCCGTCAGCATCGTTGCCTGGGCCGGCTATATCGAGCGCGGCGAAACCGACAAGAATTACGACTGGGTGACCGGCTTCGAGAAGGAAACCGGCTGCAAGGTCAGCGTCAAGACCGCCGCCACCTCCGACGAGATGGTGGCGCTGATGAATGAAGGCGGCTTCGACCTCGTCACCGCCTCCGGCGACGCCTCGCTGCGCCTCGTCGCCGGCAAGCGCGTCCAGCCGATCAACACCGACCTGATCCCCAGCTGGAAGACCCTCGACGAGCGCCTGAAGAATGCGCCCTGGAATACCGTCAACGGCGTCCATTACGGCGTGCCCTATCTCTGGGGGCCGAACGTGCTGATGTACAATACCGACGCCTTCAAGGATCAGGCGCCGAAGAGCTGGAACGTCGTCTTCGAGGAGATGGCGCTGCCGGACGGCAAGTCCAACAAGGGCCGCGTACAGGCCTATGACGGGCCGATCTATATTGCCGACGCGGCCCTTTATCTCATGGCCCACAAGCCCGAACTCGGCATCAAGGATCCCTACGAACTCAACGAAGACCAATACAAGGCCGCGATCGAGCTGCTGCGCGGCCAGCGCAAGCTCGTCAGCCGTTACTGGCACGATGCCATGATCCAGACCGACGACTTCAAGAACGAAGGTGTCGTCGCTTCCGGCTCCTGGCCCTTCCAGGTGAACCTGCTGCAGGCCGACAAGCAGAAGATCGCCTCGACCTTCCCCGAGGAAGGCGCAACCGGATGGGCCGACACCACCATGCTGCACGCCGACAGCGAGCATCCCAACTGCGCCTATATGTGGATGGAACACTCGCTGCAGGCCAAGGTTCAGGGCGATGCCGCCGCCTGGTTCGGTGCCGTGCCCTCCGTTCCGGCAGCCTGCAAAGGCAATGAACTCTTGACCGACAGCGGTTGCGCCACCAACGGCTACGATCACTTCGACAAGATCAAGTTCTGGAAGACGCCGGTCGCCAAGTGCACGACGCAGAGCGAATGCGTGCCCTATCACCGCTGGGTCTCCGACTATATCGGCGTGATCGGGGGACGGTAACGCACACGGAGGTCATTCCTTCTCCCCTCGGGGAGAAGGTGGCCCGAAGGGTCGGATGAGGGGTGGCTCGGCATAGGAAGAGTTGCCTTTCGCTTGCCGCTCAAAGCCCTCGTCGCTGCGCTCCTCGCCCCCTCATCCGCCCTGACGGGCACCTTCTCCCCGTTGGGGAGAAGGAGTAAACAAAATCCGGAGCAACCCAATGACCGCCGTCCGTTTCCAGCAGGTATCGCGCCATTTCGGCCAGGTCCGCGCCGTCGACCGCGTCGATCTGGAGATCGCGCCCGGTGAATTCTTTGCGATGCTCGGGCCTTCCGGTTCCGGCAAGACCACCTGCCTCCGCCTGATCGCCGGCTTCGAGCAGCCCACAGGCGGCCATATCGAGATTTTCGGCGAGACCGCCGAAGGCGTGCCGCCCTATCGGCGCAACGTCAACACGGTCTTTCAGGACTACGCCCTGTTCCCGCATCTCAACATCCTTGACAACGTCGCCTACGGGCTGATGGTCAAGGGCATCGGCAAGACCGAGAGGTTGAAGGCTGCCGAACAGGCATTGGAGCTGGTGCAACTGCCGGGCTATGGCGCCCGCCGCCCCGGCCAGCTCTCCGGCGGCCAGCGCCAGCGCGTGGCGCTCGCCCGTGCCCTCGTCAACAAGCCGAAGGTGCTGCTGCTCGACGAACCGCTCGGCGCGCTGGACCTGAAATTGCGCGAACAGATGCAGGAGGAGCTGAAGAGCCTGCAGCGGGCGCTCGGCATCACCTTCGTCTTCGTCACTCACGACCAGGGCGAGGCGCTGTCCATGGCCGACCGCGTCGCCGTCTTCAACAATGGCAGGATCGTGCAGGAAGGCACGCCGCACGATATCTATCAGCGGCCGAAGACCCGTTTCGTCGCCGATTTCGTCGGCTCCTCGAACGTCATCGCCCCCGAGACCATGTCGGCGCTCGGCGGCGAGCGGCGCTGGGCGAGCCTGCGCCCCGAGGCCATCCGTCTAGGCGACAGCGCCGGCCTTGCCGCCATCGTGCGGGCGACCAGCTTCCTTGGCGCCGCCACCCGCCTCTCCGTCGAAGCCCATGGCACGCGGCTGCACGTCACCGTGCCGGCCGGCCAGCCGATCCCGGAAGCCGGCGCGTCGATCCGCCTCGCCTGGGCGCCCGGCGACGTACATTACATGGACGACGCGGCATGACGATGGCAAGCATCACCACGGCCGCGCCTGCGCCCGCCTCGATCCTTCCGAGCCGTGGCGGTTTCTTCGGCCGGCTTTCGGATCTCTTCTGGCGCCACCCGAAACTCTTGCTGTTCCTGATGCTGACGCCGCCGCTGCTCTGGCTCGGCATCGTCTATATCGGCTCGCTGATCGCACTGCTGCTGCAGAGCTTCTTCTCGATCGACGACTTCTCCGGGATGGTGAACTACGAATTCACGCGCGCGACCTACGCACAGCTGTTGAATTCCGCCAATTTCGACATCATCCTCCGCACCATCGTCATGGCGGCGCTGGTGACCGTCGCCTCTGCTTGCGTCGCCTTCCCGATCGCCTATTATGCGGCCCGCTATGCCAAGGGAAAATGGAAGGCGCTGTTCTATCTCGGCGTCATGTTGCCGCTCTGGTCGAGCTATCTGGTCAAGGTCTATGCCTGGAAGCTGATCCTCGCCAAGGAAGGCATCCTCACCTGGATCTTCGACAGGCTGCATCTGAGCTGGCTGCTCGACGGCGTGCTCGCTTTGCCCATTGTCGGCGGCAATTCGCTGTCGGTGAGCTATATCGGCACCTTCCTCGTCTTCGTCTATATCTGGCTGCCCTATATGATCCTGCCGACGCAGGCAGCACTTGAGCGCGTCCCGGCAAACTTGCTCGAAGCCTCCTCCGACCTCGGCGCCACGCCGAACCAGACATTCCGCACCGTGCTGCTGCCGCTGGCGCTGCCAGGTGTCGTCGCCGGCTCCATCTTTACCTTCTCGCTGACGCTCGGCGACTACATCATCCCGCAGATCATCGGCTCGTCGCGCCTCTTCATCGGCCAGGCCGTCTATGCGCAGCAGGGCACGGCCGGCAACGTGCCGCTCGCCGCCGCCTTCTCGGTCGTACCGATCGTCATCATGGCCATCTATCTCTGGATCGCCAGGAAACAGGGAGCTTTCGATGCGCTCTGATCGTGGCCAACGCGCCTCCCTGCCTCTGAAGATTGCGGCCGCCGGCGGTCTGCTCTTCCTGCACCTGCCGATCCTGCTGATCTTCGTCTACGCCTTCACGACGGAGGAAAAGAGCTATCAATGGCCGCCGCCGGGCCTCACGCTGCAATGGTTCGGCATTGCCTGGAACCGGCCGGATGTCTGGTCGTCGCTGGCGCTGTCGGTGCAGGTGGCAACCATCGCCACCGCCATCGCCCTGGTGCTCGGCACGCTCTGCGCCGCCGCCGTCAGCCAGACGAAATTCTTCGGCCGCGAGGCGATCTCGCTGCTGGTGATCCTGCCGATCGCGCTGCCCGGCATCATCACCGGTATCGCGCTGCGCTCCGCCTTCAGCCTGTTCGACATTCCCTTCTCGGTCTGGACCATCATCCTCGGCCATGCCACCTTCTGCGTCGTCGTGGTCTATAACAACGCCGTTGCCCGCTTCCGCCGTACCTCCGGCTCGCTGATCGAGGCCTCGATGGATCTCGGCGCCGACGGCTTCCAGACCTTCCGCCATGTCATCCTGCCGAATATCGGCACGGCGCTGCTTGCCGGCGGCATGCTCGCCTTCGCGCTCTCCTTCGACGAAGTCATCGTCACCACCTTCACCGGCGGCCAGCAGATGACCTTGCCGATCTGGATGCTGCAGGAGCTCATTCGCCCACGTCAGCGCCCCGTCACCAACGTCGTCGCCATGGTCGTGGTACTCGTCACCTTCCTGCCGATCCTGGCAGCCTATTATCTTACCCGCGACGGCGACCAGATCGCCGGCGGTGGCAAATAAAGGGAGATAAAGATGGACACCCAAATGCTGATCGGTTCCCGCTTCGAGGCCGGCACGGAGACGGAGGAGCATATCCTCAACCCGAAGACCGGCGAGACGGTGCTCAACCTGCCAGAGGCATCGCTCGGCCAGATCGACGCCGCCGTCGATGCCGCCGAAAAAGCCTTTACCAGTTGGTCGCAGACGACACCCAGCCAACGCTCGGCCTATCTCCTCAAGATCGCCGACGCGATCGAGAAAGACGCCGAGGGTTTCGCAGCGCTGGAAGCCTTGAACTGCGGCAAACCGATCAACGCCGTCCTCAATGATGAAATCCCGGCGATCGTCGATTGCTACCGTTTCTTTGCCGGTGCGGTGCGCAACCTGCATGGCCCCGTCGCCGGCGAATATCTGCCCGGCCATACCTCGATGATCCGCCGCGACCCGATCGGTATCGTCGGCTCCATCGCGCCGTGGAACTATCCGCTGATGATGATGGCATGGAAATTGGCGCCGGCCATTGCCGGCGGCAACACCGTCGTCTTCAAGCCCTCGGAACAGACACCGCTGACGGCGCTGAAGATGGCGAAACTGCTGGCGGACATGCTGCCCGAAGGCGTGGTCAACGTCATCCTCGGCCGTGGCGAGAGCGTCGGCAATGCTTTGATCAACCACCCCAAGATCGGCATGGTCTCGATCACCGGCGATGTCGCCACCGGCAAGAAAGTATTGCAGGCCGCCGCCAAGACGGTGAAGCGCACACATCTCGAGCTCGGCGGCAAGGCCCCCGTCATCGTCTTCGACGATGCCGATATCGACGCCGTCGTCGCCGGCATCCGTACCTTCGGCTATTACAATGCCGGCCAGGACTGCACCGCCGCCTGCCGCATCTATGCGGACGCCAAGGTCTACGACAATTTCGTCGCCGACCTCACCTCCGCCGTCTCCAGCATCAAGTTCAATCTCGCCGACGACACCGAAAACGAAATCGGGCCGCTGATCTCCAAGCGCCAGCGCGACCGTGTCGAAAGCTTCGTCACCCGTGCCGCCGAACACAAGCACATGGAAATCACCACCGGCGGCAAGATCTCGGGCGAACGCGGCTTCTTCTACGCCCCGACCATCGTTGCCGGCGCGACACAGGACGATGAGATCGTCCGCCGCGAGGTCTTCGGCCCTGTCGTCTCCGTCACCCGCTTCACCAATGCCGACGATGCCGTCGCCTGGGCCAATGATAGCGACTACGGCCTCGCCTCCTCCGTCTGGACGAAGGATATCAGCCGCGGCATGCAGACCGCCGCCCGGCTGCAATATGGCTGCACATGGATCAACACCCACTTCATGCTGGTCAACGAGATGCCGCATGGCGGCCTGAAGCAATCCGGCTATGGCAAGGACATGTCGGTCTACGCGATCGAAGACTATACCGCGGTGCGGCATGTGATGATCAATCATGGATGAGGCGCAGTTTGGCGCAGCCGAAGCAATCGATCCAGCGGGTCGATTGCAGCGCCGAACGCCGTGAGCCATACGAAGGGCCGGCTGGTGCGGCGTAGGCAGCACTTGACCTCGCTCTTAGTACCGCGGAATCAGCGCTAACCAAAACGGCGACGGAACAATCTCCCATTTAATGCGTCTTATCAATTGCAACGCAGAGGAGATTTTCAAATGTTGAAGTGGGCCATTATATTCTTCGTGATTTCCCTGATCGCCGGCTTTTTCGGCTTCTCGGGCGTCTCGGCCGCGACGGCGACGATTGCCCGCGTGCTGTTCGCCATCTTCCTCATCGTCTTCCTCGTATTCCTGATCCTGGCGGTCATGGCCGGCAACGCGGTGCTGTAGCACCTCCAGTATATTTCCGGAGGGCGAGCTATATCAGGCTCGCCCCGACATTAATGGCCATAGCCAGGATCGTCGTGTTGAACAGGAACGACAGGATGGAATGCAACAGCACCAGCTTGCGCATGCTGATGGAGGAGACGCCGATATCGGCGGTCTGGGAGGCGACGCCGATGGTGAAGGAGAAATAGAGGAAATCCCAGTAAATCGGCTCCTCCACCGGCGCGGCAAACACCAATCCCTCCCCCTTGCCCGGACCGCCATAGAAGCGGTGCGCATAGTGGATGGTGAACATCGTATGCAGAAACACCCAGGAGATCATGATCGTCACGATCGCCATCCCCAAGCGGAAAAATGCGACCTCGGGCGGCGCATCTTTGATACCAAGCAGATCCAGGAGGATGCCGCCGATGCTGGCGACCGCCGCCGCGCTCGACAGGAACAGCAGCAGCACATCGGAGAAATCAAGGTCGGCGGAACGCTTGCGAATCAGGCGCGCATCGGCCGTCAGCATGCGATAGAGGCTGAACACGATATAGGTGACGGCGGTCGCATCCCAGGCGATGAGCAAATTGCTCGCATTCAGGGCCCGCGATGTCACAAGCAGAAAAACCGCCACGCCGATAATGGTGGCGATCAAGATCACCTGATGCTTACGCAGCAGCACCAAGCCTCTGGAACGATGCAAAAGTCCGTTCGCATCCATGCCGCTCTCCCGATCGCAAATCGCCCGTCGCAAACCGATTCGCAAACGAGAGTGGCAAATAAAAGGAGGCCTCGCAACACGAAGCCTCCGACTGCAAAAATGCGGCTTCAGCCCGTCCAGCCGCCGTCGATGACGTGGATTTGGCCGGTGGTGAAACCCGCCTCGTCGCCGGCCAGATAGGTCACCAGTGCGGCGATCTCTTCGGCATTGGCGATGCGGCCCATCGGCTGGCGCGCGATGAAATCGGCCATCGCCTTTTCATAATTGCCGGTGGCGCGCAGGCGATCATGCAGCGAGGGGCTGTCGACGGTGCCGGGGCAAATGGCGTTGGCGCGGATGCCCTTGGCAACGAAATCGGCGGCGATCGACTTGGTCAGCCCGATCACGGCGGCCTTGGAGGCGCAATAGGCGAAACGGTTCGGCACGCCCTTCACGCTGGAGGCGACAGAGGCCATGTTGACGATCGAGCCCTTTCCCTTTTCCAGCATGCCCGGCAGGAAGGTGCGGCAGGTGGTGTACATCGCCTTGGCATTGAGGTTGAAGGAGAAATCCCAGTCCTTCTCCTCGCAGTCGAGGATGGTGCCGGCATGCACGAAGCCGGCGCAATTGAAGAGCACGTCGATCGGGCCGATCTCGCTGGCGTAAGCCTTGACCGCAGCACTGTCGAGCACGTCCAGAACATGCTTGCTGGCGCCGTCCAGCGTCGATAGCGTCTGCTCGTTGATATCGGTGGCATAGACATGCGCGCCGAGCGAGATGAAACGTTCGGCCGTCGCCCGGCCGATGCCCTGACCGGCCGCCGTAATGACGACCTTCTTGCCTTCCAATCCGTGACCCATAATCCTGATCCTTCCTCCATGGCTTGTTTCCGATCCCGAGCGGCCCGAGCCGATCCACGGATAAGAACAAGCAAAAACAGACAGCTAGGGCCGTTCCGCCCTAGCCTTCGAACGACTGCGCGAAGCGCCGGTTGAGTTTGTCGACGAGGACTGTATGCCGCTCTGCGGTGCGCAGTCCATCGCTAATCATCTCCGGTACCTCGCTTTGAACGTCATGTAGCCACCATGCCGCGACCACACGGAGGAACCCTCCAGCGTGGCACGCGAGTTGCGGCAAATCGAGCGCCATGGCGTCCGAATGGACCGGGCTGGATTGATAGCTCATATACAAATAGATTATTTATTAATCGTCAAGCCGCGATCCGGGATGCTTGCAAAACGCTTTTATTCACATATGAATGACGGAATGCATTTTCCGTTCCGAGGCCAACCATGACCGCAGAAGACGACAGCGACCGATATCGCGCCCCGGCGCTGGACAAGGGTCTCGATATTCTGGAACTACTAGCACGCATCGATGGCGGGTTGACGCAGGCGGAAATCGCCAAGGCGCTCGGCAAGAGCCCGAACGAATTCTACCGCATGCTCGACCGCCTCGTCCGGCGCGGCTACGTGCAGCGGCAGGACGGCGACCGCTTCTACCTGACGCTGAAGCTCTTCGGCCTCGCGCATTACCACGCGCCGGTGCGTCGGCTGGTGTCCTTCGCCACGCCGCTGATGCGCGAATTTTCCAACCGCGCGGAGCAGGCCTGCCATCTGGCGATCTTCGATCGCGGTTCGGTCGTGGTCATCGCCCAGCAGGATTCGCCGACCTATTGGGGCATCTCGATCCGCGTCGGTGCTCAGATCCACCTGTTCAACACGGGGTCGGGCCATATCCTGCTTGCCTTCCGCGACGAGAAGCAGCGCCAGATGATGATCAACGAGCAGCGCCGGCAGCAGGAGCAGGACGACGACAGACCGCCGGCCGATCTCGATGACCGGCTGCGAATGATCCGCGACAAGGGCTTCGAGACCATGGACAGCCTGCAGACCAACGGCGTGCGCAACATCTCCGCGCCGATCCTGGCGATGGACGGCAACGCGCTGGCCGCGCTCACCTGCCCCTATATCCAGCCGGTCAATCGCAACGCACCGACCTATGATCAGGTCATCGGCCATGTGCGGGACGCGGCAAGGCAGATTTCGGAAACCGTGGTCGGCACGGTCGACAGGGCCGAACTATAATTTCTTTTTGAATAAACTATTCTTATGTGAGTATATGTTGAGCAAGCAGGTCTGGGAGGATCACCATGCTTTTCGACAGCCATCTGCACATTGTCGACCGCAAAGAGCTGACCTATCCCTGGCTGGAAGGGGCTGGCGCCCTCAATCGCGACAGTCTCTACGAGGACTATGCCCGTGAAGCGCGCCGCCTCGGCATTACCGATGTGCTGCACATGGAGGTGGATGTCGCCGAAAACGAGATCGAGCGGGAGACGGCCTATGTCAAAGGCTTGAGCCGGCAGCCCGGCAGCCTGCTGCGCGGCGCCATCGCCGCCTGTCGGCCGGAGGATGCCGGCTTCCCCGCCTATCTCGAGCGCGTGCTCGCCAACCCCTTCGTCAAGGGGTTCCGACGCGTCCTGCATGTCGTGCCGGATGATGTCTCCGAGAGTGCGCTGTTTCGCGAGAACATCAAGCGGCTCGGCAATACGCACCTTACCTTCGATCTTTGCGTGCTGCCGCACCAGATATCCAAGGCAATCGCGCTCGCCGACCTCAATCCCGACGTCCGGTTCATTCTCGACCATTGCGGTGTGCCCGCCATCCAGAAACAGCTCAGCGAAGTCTGGTCCGCGGGCATAACGGAGATCGCCAAGCGGCCGAACGTCATCGTCAAGATTTCCGGCGTCGTCGCCTATGCCGATCCCGACAGCTGGACGCCCGAAACGCTGCGCCCCTTCGTCGAACATTGCATCACCCGCTTCGGCTGGGATCGCGTCATCTGGGGCAGTGACTGGCCGGTCTGCACGCTAGGCGGCAATCTCTCCACCTGGGTCGCCGCCACCCATGCGCTGATGCATGGGGTGAGCACCGACGAGCGCGACCGGCTCTACCGGCTCAACGCCAAGCGCCTTTGGTCCCTCTGAACGGCCGGCAACGCACGAGACGGGCTGCAGGCAAAAGCCTACTTGCCGGACCTGGCCCCAATCATCAAAAAAGGGCGCCGCATCCCTGCGACACCCCTCTTCAAAATCGAGACGCCAATTCGCCTCAGGCAGCAGCGAGCTGCAGTTCCTTGCCGACCATGGCGCGAAGCGTGCCAAGGTCCTTGGCGAAGGCGCGGATGCCTTCCGAGAGCTTCTCGGTCGCCATCGCGTCCTCGTTCATCATCCAGCGGAAAGTCTTCTCGTCGACGGCGATCTTCTCGACGGCGGTCTTGTTATCCGGCGAAAGCTTGCGCTCCAGCTTGCCTTCGTCCTTGGCGAGTTCGTCGAGCAGGTTCGGGCTGATCGTCAGGCGATCGCAGCCGGCCAGCGCTTCGATTTCGCCGGTGTTGCGGAAGGAGGCGCCCATGACGATCGTCTTGATGTCGTTGGCCTTGTAGTAGTTATAGATGTCGCGAACCGAGACGACGCCCGGATCTTCCTCGGCCGTGTAGTCCTTGCCCGTCGACTTCTTGTACCAGTCGAGGATGCGGCCGACGAAGGGCGAGATCAGGAATGCCTTGGCGTCGGCGCAAGCAATCGCCTGGGCCTTGCTGAAGAGCAGCGTCAGATTGCAGTCGATGCCTTCCTTCTGCAGCACTTCGGCGGCGCGGATGCCTTCCCAGGTGGAAGCGAGCTTGATCAGGATACGGTCACGCTCGATGCCACGCTCCTTGTAGGCGGCGATGATGGCGCGGGCCTTGGCGAGCGATGCTTCGGTATCGAAGGACAGGTCGGCGTCGACTTCGGTCGAGACACGGCCGGGAACGAGGCCGGACAGCGCGGCGCCGACGGAGATCGCCAAACGGTCGGCGACGGCGGCGGCAACGGCATCCGGCGTGCCACCCTGCTTCTTGCCCCAGGCGACGGCTTCCTTGATCGCGTCGGCGAACATCGGCGTGCCGAGCGCCTTCAGCACGATGGTCGGGTTGGTGGTGCAATCCACCGGCTTCAGGCGGGCAACCGCCTCGATGTCGCCGGTATCGGCCACGACCGTGGTGATGGCGCGGAGTTGGTCAAGCTTGGATGTCATAATACATATCCTTGTTGAATGAAGCCCATTGGATGGGAGATGTTGACCGGCGATACCGCCCGGTTGATGGACGACACGAAGACCGCAGACGCATTACGCCCTACCGTCTCCTTTGACTGGATAACGGGAGAAAAACCGCGAAAGTTCCATTTCCGGCCTACGGTCGACGCCATGACGGGACGACTGTCCGGGGAGAGGCTGTTCTCCGGGCGAGAGCGCCCTATATGGCTCCCTGTCCAGCCAGACACGTCCACGGCGCAGCGCTCGCACATTGTCCTCCTCGCTTGGACAAAGACCGAATTCCTTGAGGCGACTATCATCAATCTCGCCGCGAAAAGTCAAGGACATTTGTGCATTTCAATTGACATAAGTTTCAAGCCATAGAATATCTCTATGATCTTGCAGCCCGCCGCCGCCCGATCGCCGCAACCTTTGCCGCTCGCGATCATTCATGTAAGGGCGGGCGTACATCTTGCCGGAGGACCTGTGGCCAAACTCAGACGCGGGACACACACTGCCTATTCCGAGACGGCTTCCTTGCGGCTGCGCGCCGCCTGGCTCTATTACAATCAGGGCCTGACGCAGAAGGACGTCGCCGAGCAGCTCGGCATCAGCCGCACCACCGTCATCCGCCTGCTGGACGAGGCGATGCGCCGCAGCGAGGTGCAGATCTGGATCAACGAGGGCATCGACGATTGCGTCGAGCTGGCGATCAAGCTGGAGCGCACCTATGGGCTCGACGAGGCGATCGTCGTTCCGGCACCGGCCGGCGGCGACGTCAACGCGCAGGCAAAAAGCGTCGGCCTGGCGCTCGGCCAGTTCCTGACGGAAGCGATCCCGGACAGCTATACGATCGGCGTCGGCTGGGGCCGGACGATGACGGCCTCGCTCGCCAGCTTCCGTCCCCCTCATCGCGACAATTGCAAGGTGGTCTCGCTGCTCGGCGGCATCGTCGCCGTCCACCAGACCAACCCGATCGACTACACCTGGCGGCTGGCGAGCCAGCTCGGCGCCGAATGCTACATGTTCCTGGCGCCGCTTCTGGTCGATTCCATCGAGACCAAGCGCAATCTTATCGAAAAATGCGGGCTGGAGGCGATCTACCGGCTGGCCGAAAGCCTCGATCTCGCCATCGTCAGTTGCGGCGACATCGGCCCGCACTCCACGTCGCTGTCGGAAGGCTTCATCTCGAAACGCGAGCTGGACCAGCTGATCGAAGCCGGCTGCGTCTGCGACACCATGTTCAATTTCCTCGATGCCGAGGGCAATTCCGTCGACCATCCGATCAACAAGCGCGTCATGTCCGTCGACCTCGACACGCTGAAGAAAGCCAAGCACATCGTCATCGCCTCCGGCGGCGCCCACCGCGCGCTCGCCATCAGCGCCACCATCAAGCGCATCGGCTGCAATACGCTGATCACCGATGAAAGTGCCGCCAAGGCGCTGCTGCAAATGGCGATGGCGAAGGCGGCTTGAGGTCCGGCTCCGAATTCGCTCAGAATGCGTAGCCCACGGATCTGTTTCTAAAGCCGAAATGGATTGCTAGCCACCTTGCCGCCGCCGCGCCGGCTCGCTCTGGTGAAGATAGACGGCAAAGGTGTCCCAAGGCGGCGTGACGGAAAGTTGCCAGAGCATCCGTCCGACCTCGCCCCGGTGGTAGCCGCCATGCAGGGCAACATGGGTCAGCATTTCTTCTCTGGTCATATAGCCCTTGTCGCCATCCGTGAAGGTGAACGGGACCGCCTCGGCCAGCGTCTCGGACGAGCTGCCGCGAAGATAATCGAGATACCACTGATCGGAAGAGGCTACGGCCGCACGCAGATCGCCCAGAGTTGGCGTCTCGTCGGTGTTGTCGGAAGTATAACCGTGCTGCGAACCGGTTAGATGTGCGGCAAAGATTCGAGCCACGACATAATAATGGTTGATCAGTCGCAAGGCGGTGTGCAGCTCGGTCTTGTGCTGCTCCTGATCCAAAGCCCCCAATTTGTCGAACAGGTCATGATTGGCCCAAGCATGATAGGCGTAAAGTTTTTGCAGGAATGTACTCATGAGGACGGCCCTTCCAAGTTTTCGGAATGTGAGTAAATTACTCACATTCTGTACGAGGGGAGTCCTTTGTCTACTCGCATTGCAAAGCAGCCGCCGGTAATGCGCAAGCGGCCGCGACAGGCCCGTTCCCGCGCGACGGTCGAAACGATCCTTCAGGCTGGCGCTCGCATTTTGAGCGATGAAGGATGGGCGGGGTTCACGACCAACAGGGTCGCAGATTTGGCCGGCGTGAGCATCGGCTCGCTATACCAGTATTTTCCGGACAAGCTTTCTCTGGTCGATGCCATCCGCCAGCGGCATCTCGACGACTGCCTCGCCGTCATGCGGAAATTCAAAGCCAAAGGGTTGTCGCCCGTGCAATTCGCAACGAGCCTCGTTCACGCCATGATCGCCGCCCATAGCATCTACCCCGGACTTCACAGGGTATTGCTCGATGAAGCTCCGAGCTCGGACGACTATCGCAATCCCAACAGTGCATTCGAAATCGAATATCTCGGCTACTATGCAGAGGCTGTCGCTATCTATCGAAACCACCAGCCTCGCAGGACCGATCAAACCGCTGCGCTGATCATTTCCGATGCGATTGACGGGGTGATACACAATGCCGCGCGCCGTAACATGTTGGCGAGCCCCATAGTGCAGAGCGAACTTATCCGGCTGGTCAGCCTGTACCTGGATGACGCTGGCGGCAGCGCCACAGTTCAAGCCGAATAGATGGCTCGATTTCACAAAACTCCAGAGTATAAGACCCGAGAGTAAAATCAGAATTCAGAAGCTCGGCAAACCAGCATCTCTGAAGTGCGCCCCCCTCAAGCCTTCCCCGCCTCCCAGCCCAGCATCGCCCGCTTGCGCGTCAGGCCCCAGTGATAGCCGGTGAGATCGCCATTCTTGCCGAGCGCCCGGTGGCAAGGGACGACGAAGGAGATCGGGTTGCGTCCGACGGCGGCGCCGACGGCGCGCATGGCTGTGGGCTGACCGATATCCCGGGCGATATCGGAATAGGTGACGGCCCGGCCCATCGGGATCTTCAGCAGGCTTTCCCAGACACGCACCTGAAAATCCGTGCCGATCAGCACCACGCGCAGCGGCTGGTCGCTCGACCATTTCGACGGCTCGAAAATCCGCGCCGCATAGGGCATGGTCGCCTGCAGGTCCTCGACATATTGCGCATTCGGCCAGCGGCAGGTCATGTCCTCCAGGCAGGCCTTCTCGTCACCGGTGTCGCTGAAGGCAAGGCCGGCAAGACCACGGTCGGTGGCCATGATCAGGGCGTGCCCGAAGGGCGAGATATGGAAGCCGTAGCGGATGGTCAGCCCGCCGCCCTTCGCCTTCCATTCGCCGGGCGACATCGCCTCATGCGTGACGAAGAGATCGTGCAGCCGGCTTGGACCGGAAAGACCCACCTCGAACGAGGTTTCGAGCAGCGGCAAATCTTCCTGGCGCAGCAGCCGCTTGGCGTGATCCAGCGTGACGGCCTGCAGGAAGGCCTTGGGCGACAGGCCGGCCCAGCGGGTGAAGGTCTTCTGCAACTGCGTCGGCGACTGGCCGAGCTCCGCCGCGATCGTCTCCAGCGACGGCTGGTCGCGATAATCCTCGGTGATGAGCTCGATCACCCGGCGGACGATGTCGTAATCGGGGCCTTCCGGCGTGATGTCTTTCTTCAGCTGTGCGATGGCATTCATAATCTTTCTCCTTAAAAAGGAGAACACCACGAAGAGACGGGCAAAACCACCCGTTTCTTGCACAAGGGCGTTGCCAAACGAACTATATCCTTTGAGTCACGGTCGCCAAAGCGCGCTTGAAAGCCTTGGCGAAGCTCTCGCGGTCTTCCGGATTGAGGAAGGAGCCGACATCCGTGTCATGGCTGCGGTCACGGACATGCATCGACACGACGCCGATCTCGCTGTGGCGCTGAACGAGAAAGCGGGTCCAGAACGGATTGAAGCGATGCTCGACCATGCGGCCGGACGGCGAGAACTTGCGGATCGAGACATCGGTGCGCGACACCGTCACCTCCTCGCGCACCCGGCCCGACCGGTAGTTCAGCCAGAAGGCGCCGTAGAGCAGCAGGAAATCAGCCCCGAAGAAGATGCCGATCGGCCATGCGCCGCGAACGACGAAGACGATGCCATAGATCAGGCAGAAAACGCCCATCAGCGCCAGCATCACCTTGAAGCCCTTTCGCCCCAGCGAGCGATGGGGGAAGAGTTCCGCAGCGAAGACCGGTCTGTTGCTGTCGATCTCGGTATCGGCGTTGCGTTCGGTCATAGGACTTGAGTATAGGTCGTTCATGGCAAATCCCAAGATCAGATCCAGCGCCCAAAACGTGAAAAAGTCAAATGCGACCGCGGGCCGCAAGCCGGCCTTCAAGAGCCCCTATTCCAAGGCGGATCTCGAGGAGATCTTCCGCCGTTTCTCCGTCCAGCGGCCGGAACCGAAGGGGGAGCTGGAACACGTCAATCCCTTCACGCTCGTGGTCGCCGTGGCGCTCTCGGCGCAGGCGACCGACGTCGGCGTCAACAAGGCGACCCGCGCTCTCTTCGCCGCCGCCGATACGCCGCAAAAGATGCTCGATCTCGGCGAGGAGCGCATCCGCGACTACATCAAGACCATCGGCCTTTACCGCAACAAGGCGAAAAATGTCGTGGCGCTGTCGGAAAAGCTGATCCGCGATTTCGGCGGCGAGGTGCCGCGGACGCGCGAGGCGCTGATGACGCTGCCCGGCGTCGGCCGCAAGACCGCCAATGTCGTCCTCTCCATGGCCTTCGGCCAGGCGACACTCGCCGTCGACACCCACATCTTCCGCATCGCCAACCGCCTGCTGCTGGCGCCCGGCAAGACGCCGGACGAGGTCGAGCAGCGGCTGATGAAGGTGATCCCCGATCAGTATCTCTACCATGCGCATCACTGGCTGATCCTGCACGGACGCTATGTCTGCAAGGCGCGCAAGCCGGAATGCGAGCGCTGCGTCATCGCCGACCTCTGTCGCTCGCCGGAAAAGACCTGGGACATCCCCGCTCCCCTGGTCGAGCTGCCGCAGCAGGTGATCGGCACCCAGGCCGCCGACTAGAGCTGCAATCGCTGCAGCATTCAGGGAAGCGGCGCCGCTTCCTTCCGCGAGATCAGCTTGTGCAGATGCACCATCATTCCCGCCGCGAACAGCGGCGTCAGCAGATTGACGATCGGAATGGCCAGGAAGGCGGCGATCACCAGACCGGCGAGGAAGACGGTAAGCGCATGCTTGGCGCGGAACCGCCGCGCCTCTTGCGGGGAGCGAAAGCGCATGGCGGCGAATTCAAAGAATTCCCGGCCGAGCAGATAGCCGTTGACCAGGAAGAAGGCGACGAGATTGACGCCGGGAATGAACAGCAGAAACAGCGCCACGATGTTGCCGACGATCACCACGCCGAGGAACTTCAGCGACCCTTTCATCGCCGGCATGAAAGGCAGCGCTTTTCCCGGCGGCTCGGCCGGATAATCCCGCTTCTCCACCACATCGGCAACATCATCGAGAAACAGGCCCGCGATCAGCGCTGTCACCGGAGAAATCAGCAGCGCCAGGACCAATGCCAAGCCGATCCCCGCCAGAATCCCCAGGAGCAAGGTGATCCAGCTCGTCCAATCCGGCGCCGCCGGCATGAAGCTCTGCAACCAGGGAAGAGCAAAGGCGATGAAGGTGCCGCGCAGCGCAAACCAGAGGGCGACAAGCGCCAGCAGCGTCAGGCCGAGAACCTTCCAGAAAACCTTGCGCGTCTCGGCCGCAAAGAGATTCGCGATGGAAAGACGCGCGGCATCAAAGATCATTCGTCTACTATCTCCTGTGGATTGATCGGAGAGGTAGGTAACGGCGGCGGCCATATCAATAACTTCGCGCCATGCGAGCGTAACTTTCCACGAAATTGAGCTGTTGTAATAAAGCGTACCCTAATATATTGTGGGCGTCACATAAAAAACAACAACCTAGACATGATCGGCGACCATCGAAATCTGCGCTTGTCCTGATCCTCTTGACTTTCGGCACACCCGCAGACCTGGACGAACTTACGAAGTGAGGCATAACATTTGGAAGACCTTGGCCAGAAGCTTAGACAATATATCAAAATAGGCACTCCCGCCGAGCGCCGAATAGCCAAGTATTTTTCAGAGCACTTGAACGAATTGCCTTTCGAAACCGCATCCTCCGTCGCCGACAAGCTTGAGTTGAGCCCGATGACCGTGGGACGTTTCCTGCGCTTGCTTGGCTATCAGGGGCTGGACGGCATCAAGGTTCACCTGAAGGAAAGCGTGCCGCCCGTGGCGCTGCAACTGTCGAGTGTCCTCGAGCAACTGCAGAAAGATGCCGGAGACGGCCGCCCCCTTGCCGGGCAGATCGCCGAGCAGATCGAGATGCTGCAGCACATCTACAATCTCAGCGGCCACCCGCAATGGCAGGAAGCCGTGACTGCGATCCTCACCTCCAGCGAGGTCTTCGTCGCCACCCATCCGAGCTTCTCGGGCCTCGGCCGGCATTTGTGCGATCGCCTCGCATTCGCCCGCGACCATGTACGTTTCCTCGACGGCAGCAATGGCAGCTATATCGAAATGCTGGGCCGCCAGACGGACAGCGCGCTGGCTGTCATCATCGACTCGCCGCGTTTCAACACGTCGCGGCTGCTGGCCCGTTCCGCGCGCCGCGCCGGCTACAAGGTGCTGCTGATCACCGGCCAATATACCGAATGGGCGCATGAATTCGCCAATCTGACGCTCTCGCTGCCGCCCTCGCGCACCGGTTGTCGCGACAATCTCTCGGCGATGACGGCGCTTTTGGAATGTCTGACCGCCGCCGTCATCCAGGCGGCAGGCGAACAGGCGGAAGACCGCATGCGCAAGATCGAGGAACTGGAAGGCATGTTCGGTTACACGTCGATCCGGTAACAAATCGTGAAGCGGGCGAGACCGGACGGCGATGGCTTATTCCATCGAGTCCAGTTCGGCCCGGTGACGGTACATGGCAAGAAACCGGCGGTAATCGCGGTCGTAAAGCGCTTTCCTGCTCTCGTCCGGCAAGCGTTCGTAACCGCCGGGATACATAGCAGCCCCCGCCGCCGCCAGGGTCTTGTGAAGGCCGCAGGAAACGGAAGCCGCCATCGCCGTTCCCAAAAGCACCGCCTCGTTCATATCAGGCACGACAACCTTGCAGCCGGTGACATCCGAATAAAGCTCCATCAGCATGGCATTCTTCACATGGCCGCCGGCGACATGCAGCGTGTCGGGCACATAGCCATAGTCCCGCATGCGCTCGAGGATATGGCGAAGACCGAGCGCGATGCCGATGCCGGTGCGCCAATAGAGACGGCAGAGGCCATCGAAGGACGCATCGAGCGTCAATCCGCTGATCACGCCGACCGCATGCGGATCGGCAAGCGGCGAGCGGTTGCCATGAAAATCCGGCAGTACCTGGATGCGCCCGGCGAAAGCATCGCCCTCGGCGGCACGCAGCTCGGCGATCCGCCGGATGATACGGTCATGCAGGGCCGCGGTGGGCTCGCCACCGGCCGCGTGCATGCGCACGATATGATCGAGCAGCGCGCCGGTCGCCGACTGCCCGGCCTCGACGAGCCAGATGCCGGGAAAAACCGCCTCGTAATAAGGCCCCCACATGCCGGCGCTGCATTTGCGGCCGCGTGAGAAGGCGACGACGCAGCTCGACGTGCCGGCGATCAGCGCCAGCCGGCGCTCCAGCGCCTCGGGGTTGCCGGCATGGCTGCCTAGCGTGCCGAGCGCGCCGGCATAGGCGTCGATCATGCCGGCGCCGACATGGCATTGGCGATCGAGCCCCAGCGCCTCGGCCGCCTCCGCCGTCAGCATCCCAAGGCTCTGCCCAACCGGAACGCTGTCTTCCGGCAGGCCGCCGCGTTCGCGCAGATCCTCCAGGCCGATCACGGCAAGGAAATCGGCCTGCCAGCCGGGCTCCTCATGGGCGAGATAGTTCCACTTCGCCGTCAGCGTGCTGCGCGAGCGCGCCAGCGAACCCGTCGCCTTCCAGGTCACGAAATCGGCGAGATCGAAGAAATAGCCGGCCCTGGCCCAGCTCTGCGGCAGGTTCTTCTTCAGCCACATCAGCTTCGGCATTTCCATTTCCGGCGACATGAAGTGGCCGGAATATTCGAGGACCGGATGCCGCGTCGCCGTGCAGACATCCGCCTCGGCAAGCGCCCGGTGATCGAGCCAGACGATGGTATCGAACCGGTCCTCCCCGCCGGTCGAAACCGTCAGCGGCCTGCCGTCCCTGTCGCGCGCGACCAGCGAGCACGTGGCATCGAAACCGATGGCGGCGATAGAGGCGGGACCGACGCCGGAAGCCTTGACGGCATTGCGCACGGCCGCGCAGACCGCCGCCCAGATGTCTTCGGAACTATGCTCGGCATGGTTCTCCTGCGGGCGGTTCATGAGGATCGGATGCTCGCTCTTGGCCAGCAGCGCCCCGCGCGCCGTGAACACGCCCGCGCGCGCGCTGCCAGTGCCGATATCGACCGCAACCACGTGATCACGCATTCAGAAGGAGCCCCGTCCGCTTATCTTTTGTTCCGGACAAGGTGTATCAAATCCGGCATCGCGTCAAACACGACTTCGGGAGATAACCGCTCTAGTTCCGCGCGATAACTCGGCGAATGGGCATGCGAACCGCCGGTAAAAGCGAAGACCGTCATGCCTGCCGCCCGCGCCGCCATGATCCCCGCCGGACTGTCCTCCACGACGATGCAATCGCGCGGTTCGGCACCCATTTTCTCGGCGGCAAACAGGAAGAGATCGGGTGCCGGCTTGCCGCGCTTGACCATGCTGGCGCTGAAGATATTCGGCTCCAGCCGCTCCAGGAGCCCCGTGACGCCGAGCGAAAGCCGGATGCGCTCCAACTGGCTGGAGGAGGCGACGCAGCGCGGCACCGCAAGCGCATCCAGCGTTTCGGCAATGCCGTCGATCGGCTTCAATTCGCGGCGGAAGCGGTCATAAAGATCGTTGCGGATACGATCGAGGAAGGCCTGGTCGATGAAGACGTCGAACTCCGTCTCCAACGTATCGACCAGCGTGGCCAGGCTCTTGCCGAGGAAGCGGCTGTAGACATCCTCCTCGCTCATCTCCACGCCGACATCGCGCATGGCGTCGATCAATACGGCGACGGATAGCGGCTCGCTGTCGACGAGCACGCCATCGCAATCGAAGATTACGAGTCCCTTCTCCGCATTCGTCATCGCAGATCCAACCCGAATCCTGTTTGCGCGGCGCCGATTCAACCACCGCGTGGCCATTGAGAATTCGGCCGAAGGATGAACGCCCGGCCGATGAACAGTTATTCCGCGAGTTTGTCGTCGAGGTATAGCTGCAGCGTGGCGCGGGTCCCCTTTTCCCACAGCGTTTTCAGCGCATGCGCGAAGCGTTTGCGGAAGAGATCCGATTTTGCCACCGCGCCGAAGATGTCGTCGAAGACAAGGAAGGCGTCGGGATCGTCCTTGGCCTTCAGCGCGGCGGCATGCAGCCGGTCGGCGCTGGCATCGTTGAAGACGATATCCTGGCCGCTATCGGTCTTGCCGGCGAAATAGCGGCACCACAGCGCCGACACCAGCGCGAGACCGACGATATCCTCGCCGCGGGCCAGACGGTCGGCCGTCGATGGCAGGATGAATTTCGGCTGGCGGTTCGAGCCGTCCTGCGCCAGGCGCGGAATGGTGTCGGCGATCTTCGGATTGGAGAAGCGCCGTTCGATCAGCTTGAAATAGTCTGATAGCACCGTGTTCGGCACCGGCGGGATGACCGGAATGATCTCGTCGTTTTCGAGCTTGGCGAGAAAGGCGCGGATCAGCGGCTCTTCCATCGCCTCATGCACGAAATGCACATCCATCAGCGCCGCCGGATAGGCAATTGCCGCATGGCCGCCGTTGAGGATGCGGATCTTCATATGCTCATAGGGCGTGACATCCGCGACGAAGGTCACGCCGACCTTCTCCAGCGCCGGGCGGCCCGCCGGGAAATTGTCCTCCAGCACCCACTGCTTGAATTCCTCGCAATAGACCGGCCAATTGTCCTCGATGCCGAACACTTCCTTCAGCAGGTCGATCTCGCGGGCGCCGGTTGCCGGCGTAATGCGGTCGACCATGCCGTTCGGAAAGGCGACATTGGCGGCGATCCAGTCGGCAAAAGCCGGATCGGAGAGCCGCGCCGTGCCGACGACGGCGGCCTTGGTGACGCTGCCGTTGTGGGGGATGTTGTCGCAGGACATGACGGTGAAAGGCTGGATGCCGGCGGCACGCCGCGCCTTGAGGCCGGCGACGATCAGGCCGAACACGGTCTTCGGCGCATCAGGGTTCTGGCCATCGGCAACGATGGCGGGATGCGCCGGATTGAACTTGCCGGAGGCGTCGATGAAATATCCGCCTTCGGTGATCGTCATCGAAACGATACGGATCGAAGGGTCGGCGAGCTTGGCGACGATCGCCTTCACGTCGCCGACCGGCAGGATGTCGACCATCGGGGCGGTGACGCGGGCAGCGGTACGATTATTGTCCTGCTCGACCACCGTCGTCAGGAAATCCTGTGCCGCGAGCTTCTCGCGCATGGTCGCGTCGGACGGCAGCACGCCGGCGCCGATGATCGCCCAGTCATGATCCTCTCCGGCATTGAACAGGTCATCGAGATAAACAGCCTGATGGGCGCGGTGGAAATTGCCGACGCCGAAATGAACGATGCCCGCCGAAAGCGACTTCGGGTCGTAGGCGGGGATCGCAGCCGTGGCGGCCGCTTCCTGGAGCGTTGCCAGCGATAATTTGCACGTCATGTCTCAAGTCCTTCTGAAAGGTCTTCGGTCCGGTTGGCTGGGAGAACCGCCCCGGCGGGATGACCCCGGCCCGTCAGCATCGATGCATGCGGACCGGAGCTGAATGCTCACGCCATGTCCGCCCGCGGCGGGCACGGCAACGCAGCCTAGATTGCCAGCCCGTTTCCGTCGAAACGATGGAGACGAGCCTTGTCGGGCGTCAGATAAACGATATCGCCGGGACGTGCCGGAAAGTCGCCGGTGCCGCGTGCCGTCACCGTGCCGATACCGTCCGCCTCGATATGCAGGAAAGTATCCGAACCGTGATGCTCGGCGATGGTGACCCTGCCCTTCCAGTCTCCCGAGGTGGTCGACAGCAGCAGGTGCTCCGGGCGGACGCCGACCGTCTCGGCCCCGAGCCCCCCGGCATAGGCACCCTTGACGAAATTCATCTTCGGCGAACCGATGAAGCCCGCCACGAAGAGGTTGCGGGGGCTGCGGTAAAGCTCCAGCGGCGAGCCGACCTGCTCGACATTGCCGCGGTTCAGCACCACGATCTTGTCGGCCATGGTCATGGCTTCGACCTGATCATGGGTCACATAGATCATCGTCGTCTTGAGCTGCTGGTGCAGCTCGCTGATTTCGAGCCGCATGTTGACGCGCAGCGCCGCGTCGAGATTGGAAAGCGGCTCGTCGAACAGGAAGGCCTTGGGCTGGCGCACGATGGCGCGGCCGATGGCGACGCGCTGGCGCTGCCCGCCGGACAGCTGTCGCGGCTTGCGGTCCAGATAGTCGGTGAGATTGAGGACGCGCGCGGCTTCCGACACTTTCCTGTCGATCTCGGCCTGCGGTAGGCTGGCCATCTTCAGCGGAAAGGCGATGTTCTTGCGCACGCTCATATGCGGATAGAGCGCATAGGACTGGAACACCATGGCAAGACCGCGTTCGGCCGGCGCCAGATTGGTGCCGTCCTTGCCGTCGATCAGGATCTGGCCGCCGGACACGTCTTCCAGGCCTGCGATCAAGCGCAGAAGCGTGGACTTGCCGCAACCGGACGGACCGACGAAGACGACGAACTCGCCCTCGCTGATATCGAGATCGATGGAAGGGATCACCTTGGCTTCGCCGAAGACCTTGGAAACCTTCTTCAGGACAATGCTACCCATGTTTCTCTTCCTTACTTAACCGCGCCGAAGGTGAGGCCGCGAACGAGTTGTTTCTGGCTGAACCAGCCGAGGATCAGGATCGGGGCGATCGCCATGGTCGAGGCCGCCGAAAGCTTGGCATAGAACAGACCCTCCGGGCTGGAATAGGAGGCGATGAAGGTGCTGAGCGGCGCAGCATCGACGGCCGAGAGATTGAGCGTCCAGAAGGCCTCGTTCCAGGCGAGGATGATGTTGAGCAGCATCGTCGAGGCCAAGCCCGGGATCGCCATCGGCGTCAGCACGTAGATGATCTCCTTGGCGAGCGACGCGCCGTCCATGCGAGCCGCCTCCAGGATCTCGCCGGGAATTTCCTTGAAATAGGTGTAGAGCATCCAGACGATGATCGGCAGATTGATCAGCATCAGCACGACGACCATGCCGACGCGGCTGGCGAACTGGTTGTTGAGCAGTCCGAAACTCTGGAACAGCAGGTAGATCGGGATGAAGGCGCCGACCGGCGGCATCATCTTGGTGGACAGCATCCACATCAGGACGTCCTTGGTCCGCCGGGTCGGCGAAAACGCCATGGCCCAGGCGGCCGGGACCGCGACAAGCAGGCCGAGGATCGTCGAGCCGAAGGCGATGATGACCGAATTGCCGAAATGCAGGAAATAGTTCGAGCGCGACTGCACCTCGAAATAATTCTCCAGCGTCCAGTGGAAGAACAGGAACTGCGGCGGCGAGGCGATGGCGTCGCCTTCCGTCTTGAAGCTCGTCAGGATCGTCCACAGGATCGGGAAGAAGATCAGGAGCGCCACGGCCCAGGCGGCGACCGATACGACGATCTTGCGTTGCGTGGTGATTTTGCGTGCCATCTCAAGCCTCCAGATTCTTGCCGACCGCGCGCATCACGAAGATCGCGACAATGTTGGCGAGGATGACGGCGATGATGCCGCCCGCCGACGCGCCGCCGATGTCTTGCGAGAGCACGAGCTGGGAATAGACGAGATAGGTCAGGTTGGTGGTCGACGTGCCGGGGCCGCCATTGGTGGTGACGAGGATCTCGGCAAAGGCCGACAGCAGGAAGATCGTCTCGATCAGGATGACGACCGTGATGGCGCGCGCCAGATGCGGCAGCACGATATAGATGAACTTCGACACCGGACCGGCGCCGTCCATCTCCGCGGCTTCCTTCTGCTCCTCGTCGAGCGACTGCAGGGCCGTCAGCAGGATGAGCGTGGCGAAGGGAAGCCACTGCCAGGCGACGATGATGATGACCGAGAAGAGCGGCACGGTCTCCAGCCAGGTCAGCGGATCGAGCCCGAACAGCTTGAAAAGATAGGCCAGAAGCCCGTTCACCGGGTTCATGAACATATGCTTCCAGATGAGGGCTGCGACCGTCGGCATCACGAAGAAGGGCGCGAGCACCAGCATGCGCACGATGCCCTGGCCGAAGATCGGCTGATCGAGAAGCAGCGCCAGAGCGATGCCGCCGATCACGGTGATGAGGAGCGCGCCGCCGACCAGCAGAAGCGTGACCACCAGCGAATTCCAGAAGGCAGGATCGGTGACGAAATATTCGTAGTTGAGCCAACCGATGAAATCATGCGCGCCGGGCGACATGAGATTGTAGTTCAGCGTCGAGAAATAGATCGTCATGACCAGCGGGACGATCATCCACGCGAAAAGCAGCAGAACCGACGGCGTCATCATGACGCGGGCTGTGGAACGGGTGTGCAACGTTGCCATGGCAAGTACCGACCTATCTATAAGCAGGAAGAGGTGGCCGTGGACCGGCTAAAAAGAGGCCGCCGAAGAGCAATTCGGGCACTCGGCGGCCGAAGGGAGGAAGCGCGCGAGGCGCTGTCCTCCAGACTCTGGGAGGTTGATTACTTCGGATAACCCGCCTTGGTCATTTCCCGCGAGGTCACTTGCTGTGCGGCCTTCAGGGCGGCGTCGACCGAGGTCTGGCCGGCAAGGGCCGCCGAGAACTGCTGGCCGACGGCCGTGCCGATGCCCTGGAACTCAGGAATGGCCACGAACTGGACGCCGACATAAGGAACCGGCTTGACGGTCGGATGCGTCGGATCGGCCGAGTTGATCGAGTCGAGCGTCATCTTCGCGAAGGGAGCCGCCTTCTGATAGTCCGCATTCGCGTAGAGCGACGAGCGGGTGCCGGGAGGTGCGTTCAGCCAGCCTTCCTTCTGGGCGACGAGGTTGGTGTAATCCTTGCTCGTTGCCCAGGCGATGAACTTCTCGGCCGCTTCGGTCTTCTTCGAGGAGGCCGGAATGGCGAGGTTCCAGGCCCAGAGCCAGTTGCCGCGCTTGCCGAGGCCCTTGTCCGGGGCGAGAGCGAAACCGACCTTGTCGGCGACCTTCGATTCCTTCGGGTCGGAGACGAACGAGGCGGCGACGGTCGCATCGATCCACATGCCGCATTTGCCGGTCTGGAACAGCGAGAGGTTCTCGTTGAAGCCGTTGGACGAAGCGCCCGGAGGGCCGGCGTCCTTCATCAGCTTGACGTAGAAGTCGAGCGTCTGCTTCCATTCCGGCTGGTCGAACTGCGGCTTCCACTTCTCGTCGAACCAGCGGGCGCCGAAGGAGTTCGACATGGCGGTCAGGAATGCCATGTTCTCGCCCCAGCCGGCCTTGCCGCGCAGGCAGATGCCATAGACTTCATGGCTCTTGTCGGTGATCTTGCGGGCCGCGTCGGCGATGAAATCCCAGGTCGGCGCGTCCGGCATCTTCAGGCCGGCCTTCTCGAACAGGTCCTTGCGGTACATCACCATCGAGCTTTCGCCGTAGAACGGCGCGGCATAGAGCTTGCCGTCGGTGGTCAGGCCACTGCGGATGGCCGGGAGAAGATCGTCCACGTCGTAGGTCTTGTCGGCGGTCAGCTTGTCGAGCGGCGCGAGCCAGCCAAGCTTGCTCCAGATCGGCACTTCATAGGTGCCGATGGTCAGTACGTCGTATTGGCCGCCCTTGGTGGCGATGTCGGTCGTGACCTTCTGGCGCAATACGTTTTCCTCGAGCGTGACCCACTGCAGGTCGATGTCGGGGTTCTTGGCTTTGAAATCGTCCGTAAGCTTCTGCATACGGATCATGTCGCCGTTGTTGACGGTTGCAATCGTGAGGGTTTCGGCGGATGCCATGCCGGCAAAGATCAGGGCCGAGCAGGCGCCCAGCAGGAAAGTTTTCAATTTCATATCTTCCTCCCAGAAGATCAAAACATGAGCATTCGCTTTGCTCGTGAGCAATTACCCACGCTTTGTCATGAAATGTCAATGCAAATTCGTTGCTGCGACGCCGAACGCGCAGCCTATCATGTTGTTTTCATGAAATAATTTTTTTGCTCAGTCTTTGAGCAAAAATTCAGCCGTCGCTTCGTCGGTGATCAGGCCATTGATCTGATGGCCGGTAACGGCGGCCTTGATGGCCTCGTATTTGCGCTTGCCCTTGGCAATGCCGATGACCGAGGAGGCATCGCGCGGCGGAATCGGCGCGCTGGCGACGCGGTCGTTGACGGCATCCTGCAGGAGCTTGCCGTCGCCATCGAAAACCCAGCCGCAGATCTCGCCGGCGGCACCGCGCTTCATCAGCGCCATCATCTCGTCCTTCTCCAGGAAGCCGTCGAGGCAGAGCGGCGCTTCGATGCCCATCTCGCCGACGCCGACGAAGGTCACGTCGGCCTGAGCGCTGACATCCAGCGTCGAGCGCACCAGCGCCTGCGCATGCAGCAGCTCGCGCTCTTCGGCCGAGGAGACCAGCACCGGCAGCGGCATGGGATAGTGCCGCGCCTTGATCGCGTCGGCCATGCTGAAGATGACGTTGTAATAGGCGGCGGATCCGTCCGGGCCGATATTGCCGGTCAGCGACACCACCCGGTGCTGCGGACATTCGATGGCCGGAAGCTGATCGACCGCCGCCTTCAGCGTGCGGCCGGTGCCGATCGCCAGCACGATCGGTTCGCTGCGCTTCAGCCAGCGCTCGATTTCGGCAGCACCCGCCTCGGCGATGCCGACCGTCGACGACGTGCCGCCGGGATCGCTCGGCACCACTTCCACATGCTTGAGCTTGAACTTCTCCCGCAACGCCGCCGCATATTCGAGGCAGACGGCGATCGGGTGATCCAGCCGTACCTTGATCAGCCGCTCGGCCACGGCGAGCGAGACGAGCCGCTGCGCCGACTGCCGTGAGATTCCCATGGCGGCGGCGATTTCGTCCTGGGTCCGCCCGGCCACGTAATAGAGCCAGCCTGCCCGCGCCGCATCGTCAAGCCGCCCTTGGGAATCCAACTTCCTGGCCATCACGTTCCTTTGCCGAAAAGAGCCTCTCGCCGGAGCGGGAAGACCCGGCGCCGCAGATCATTCAGTTTCCGGCGGGATGACGCCCTTGGTCAAGGTGAAACAACCATAGAAGCGGCGCTCGCCGGTCTGGATCACGCAATAGGCCTCTTTCGCCCGCTCATAGAAAGCGTAACGCTCGACCGGCACGAGCGGCCAGTGCTTGCCCTCGGCGCGATCGATCGCCGCCTGCACTTCATGCTGAACCTTCGGCACCTCCGCCGGCGCGCCCACCACTTCCATCCGCGTCGCGGCATCGTCGATGAAGGTATCGAGCGGCATCAGCGACAGCAGCGCCTCGACGGCCTCGGCCGCCGATACGTTGTCGATCCGCAGAAGATGGCCGAGCATCGTCTGCTGCGCGATCGACTCGGCCGGAAAATTCGTGTCGACCACGACAAGCATGTCGCCATGCCCCATCGATGCCAGTGCGTGCAGCACGTCCGCATTCAACCGCGGCGAAATTCCCTTCAACATGAGCGAGCTCCTCCAGATCCTGATTGGCGGCGATCTTCTCGCCGCGCTGTTCGCTTTGGGTGCAAACAAGTAATCGCGGTCACGGTCGCTGTCCATAGCCGCCGTGACGTGAGCCCAGGCCTCGGATAATTCGCGACGGAAACAGGCTTTCCACGCCGGCTTATTTCGGCCTTTATTGACCAGATAGGTTCGGCGGCATTAACTGAAAGCGCAGGCAATGGTTGCGAGGGACAGGTGAGAATTCTTCTGGTCGAAGACGATGAAACCATCGGCAGCGCGGTCCGCGATCATATTGCCGCGACCACCCACGCCATCGACTGGGTCAAGAATCTTGCGGATGCGACGGAAGTCACCAGTGCCGTGAATTACGGCCTGATCCTGCTCGACCTCCAGCTTCCCGACGGCATCGGCATCGATTTTCTCAAGAAGCTGCGCCGCAAGCCCGACGAAACGCCGGTGATCATCCTCACCGCTCGCGATCAGATCTCCGACCGCATCGAGGGATTGAACAGCGGCGCCGACGATTATCTCGTCAAGCCGTTCAATCTCGGCGAGCTCTCCGCCCGCATCCTGGCCGTGGCCCGGCGCTACAGCGGCAGCCCGCAGCCGACCATCCGCTTCGCCGATCTGGAAATCGACCAGCCGCAGCGGCGGGTGCGGCTCGACGGCAAGGATGTCGTGCTCACCGGCCGCGAGTGGGCGGTGCTCGACCTTCTGGTGACGCGGCCGGGCGCGATCATTTCCAAGGACCAGATCGAGGAGGCGCTCTACGCCTTCGGCTCGGAAATCGAAAGCAACACCGTGGAAGTCTATGTGAGCCGCCTGCGCAAGAAGATCGGCAAGGACCGCATCCGCACCGCCCGCGGCGTCGGCTATTGCCTGGGTGACCGATGATCCTGCGCCCCGCCAGCATCACACGCCGCCTGATCGCGGCACTCACCGGAACGGTCGTCCTCTTCTGGCTGATCGCCGTCGGCATCGGCGTCTATGTCGTCAATCACGAGCTTTCCGAGACCTTCGACGGCGCGCTGCAGGAAACGGCCGAGCGGCTGATGCCGCTAGTGGTCGACGATCTCGCCAACCGCGACGCCTCCAGCGATCCGCAAAGCCTGGAGGAGCTCAACAAGGGGCTGAACCGCGAATATCTCACCTATCAGGTGCTCGACGCGAGCGGCAAGGTCATCCTGCACTCCCATGATGCGCCGGCAACCGCCTATGACGTGCCGTTGAAGATCGGCTTCCACAACACGCCGAGATACCGGATCTATACCGAATCCTCGATGAACGGCACGATCTTCCTGCATGTCGCCGATGCCTTCAAGAACCGGCGCGAAGCCTCGCGCGAGAGCGGCGTCGCCCTGCTCTGGCCGCTGCTTGCCCTCATCCCGGCCAGCATCGTCGCCATCTCGTTCGCCGTCGGCCGTTCGCTGCGGCCGATCGATCGCTTGCGGTCGGACATCGCCACCAAGGACGGCGGCAACATGGCGCCGCTGCAGAGTGATACGCTCCCGCGCGAACTCCAGCCGATCGCCCGCTCCGTCAACCTGCTGCTGGAGCGCCTGCGCGCCGCGCTGGAGGCCGAGCGCGAATTCACCGCCAACAGCGCCCACGAGCTGCGCACGCCGATCGCCGGCGCGCTCGTCCAGACGCAGCGCCTCATCGCCGAGCTGCCGCCGGGACCGCTCACCGAGCGCGCCGGCCGGATCGAGACCTCGCTCTCCAATCTCGGACGGCTGGCGGAAAAGCTGCTGCAGCTTTCCCGCGCCCAGGCCGGTATCGGCGCCGGCGACAAGCCCGCCGACCTCATGGCCGTCATCGAAACTGTCATCGGCGATTACGACCGCGATACCGGCACGGCCGGTCGCATCCTGCTGGAAAGACAGGCGGACGAAAAGCTGGTCCGCAACGTCGATATCGATGCCTTCGCCATCGTCATCCGCAATCTGCTCGAGAATGCCCTGATCCATGGACCTGATGACGACGAGGTGACCGTCAAGATCGAGGCCGGCGTCATCCGCATCCTCAATGGCGGCCGCGCGCTTTCCACGGAAGAATTGACGAGCCTCAAGAAACGCTTCTGGCGCGGCAAGACGAAAGCCTCCGGCTCCGGCCTCGGCCTTGCCATCGCCGAACGCATCGTCAGCCAGATCGGCGGCCGCCTCGATCTCCTGTCGCCGGCCACCGGCCAGGCGGATGGCTTCGAGGCCAGGATCACCTTGCCCGGCGCCTGACCGCGCCGGGGCGGCGGACGGCCACGGATTGGCCTTGCAAAGAGCGGCAAAGGGTGCGAGCAAGTCCGCATGTTTCCCGCAGGCGAATATTCATGATCGTTTCCTTCGACATCGGCGGCTCCGCCATCAAGGGCGGCATCGCCCGCTCCGAGACGGATATCGTTCCGCTCGCCCGGCGCCCGACGCCGAAGCAGGATTTCGCCGACTTCGTCGCGACGCTCCGCGCCGTCGTCGCCGAGGCGGGCGAGACACCGGACTGCATCTCCTTTTCCATCGCCGGCGTCGTCGATCCGGACACCCAGGCGCTCATCTGCGCCAATATCCCCTGCATCCACGGCCGGCGGCTGGCCGCCGAGCTGGAGGCGGAACTCGGCTATCCCGTGCTGATCGCCAACGATGCCGATTGCTTCGCCATGGCCGAGGCGATGTCGGGTGCGGGACGCGGCCACCGCATCGTCTTCGGCGCCATTCTCGGCACCGGCGTCGGCGGCGGCCTGGTGGCGGATGGCCGCCTCGTCAACGCCGCCGGCGGCTTTGCCGGCGAGTGGGGCCACGGCCCGATCATCGCTTCCTTCGCCGGCAATCCTCCGGCCGCCATCCCGGCCTATCCTTGCGGCTGCGGCCAGAAGGGCTGCGTCGACACCGTCGGCGGCGCCCGTGGACTCGAGCGCCTGCACAAGACGCTGCACGACCGGGAACTTTCCAGCGAGGAGATCATCGGCCATTGGCTCGCCGGCGATGCCGAGGCGGAGCGGACGATCGACGTGATGGTCGATCTCGTCGCCTCGCCGCTGGCGCTCACCGTCAACATCACCGGCGCGACGATCGTTCCGGTCGGCGGTGGCCTTTCCAATGTCGAACCGCTGCTCGCGCGTCTCGATATGGCGGTGCGCAGCCGCATCCTGCGCAAGTTCGACCGGCCGCTGGTCGTCCCAAGCGAGTGCAAGATCGAGCCCGGCCTGATCGGCGCCGCATTGCTGGGGTTGAAATTCGCCGGGGAACGCGGCCATGCTGCTTGAAGTCTGCGTCGAGGACGTTGCCGGCCTTGCCGCCGCCATTGAAGGCGGCGCCGACCGCATCGAGCTGTGCAGCGCGCTTGCCGTCGGCGGCCTGACGCCGAGCGCCGGGTTGATGGCGGCGGCCGCACAAGCGCCGATCGCCGCCTATGCCATGATCCGCCCGCGTGCCGGCAGTTTCGTCTATTCCGCCGATGAGCTTGCCGTGATGAAGGAGGACATCGCCGCCGCCCGGCAGGCGGGTCTGGCGGGCGTGGTGCTCGGCGCGTCACTGCCGGATGGCCGCCTGGACCGCGATGCGCTCCAGGCCCTCGCCGCTCATGCCGACGGTCTTGGCAAGACCTTGCATCGCGCCTTCGATCTGGTTCCGGATATCGCGGCAGCGGTGGAACTCGCTATCTCCCTCGGCTTCGAGCGCATCCTGACCTCGGGCTGTGCAAAGACCGCCCAGGAGGGCGTTGCCATGCTGGAGCAAGCAATCGCCATCGCCGCCGGCCGCATCTCGATCATGCCCGGCTCGGGCGTCAACCCCGCAACGATCGGCACGTTCTGGCCGCGCCTGGCAATCAGCGAGGTACATGCCTCCTGTTCCGCCGCCCAAGCCGAAACCGACGCGCGGCTCCTCGCCTTCGGCTTTTCCGCCGCATCCGCCAGACGCACCGACACCGCGACCGTCAAGGCGCTCAAGGCGCATTTTGCCTGACCGGCAACTGCGAATTGACAAAAAATGGTAGAATGATCAATCGTTCATAAACGCATTGTCTGTAGCCATGGGATAACTGCGAAATGCGAGAGCAATTCCAGGAAAAGTGCGTAGCGGTTTTCCGTCCGGAATTGCGTCGAAACAGGACCCTGGAGCGCTCTAGGTCATTGCAGTTAAGCGGGTTTCCTCTGGAGTAGCTGTAGATCTGAACCATGTCGGTCGCGCCACCTCGCAAGAAAAGCAGGGCTGTCTTCTGGATTGCGGCGATCGTCATCGGCTCGATCATTTTGGCGACAGCGCTGCTTGCCAACGACATGCGCAATCTCAGGGCGCTCGATGCCCGTTACCATCTTAATCTGTTCAGCCAGCCGGCGCCTCCGCCTCCGGCTCCCGTCGTAGCGCCAGCCACGCCCCAACCCGCTGCTCCCGTGCCACCCCAAGAAACGACATCGCCACCCGCGCCCGCCGCCCCGGTAAAATCCACCTCCGCGCCTGCGAAGACGGCGAAAGCAGCGAAGCCGGCCCATGCCCACGCCTCCTCCCATATCTTCGATCCGCCGGTCGATGCCCTGCGCGGAGCTTTCCTCAGAAGCTGGCGCCTATCCGGACAGTCGCTCTGCGCCGCGCTGGTGAAGGCTGGCCTGCCGGTCGGGGAGTGGAAACAGGGCATCATGGCCACCGGCACGTTCGAATGCAGCCATCAGATCCAGAAAGGCGATTTCGGCAATCCGAAATCGGCATCCTTCTTCATCATCGTCCGTGGGGCGCCGACGGGAGAGCTCGACGGCATCCGGATGAAGGTGATCATGCCCGACAATCCCGATGGCCGCGCCGTCGGCGAGATGCTCATCGATACCGTCGTCCTGCTGCTGACGCAAACGCACTGGCTCGACTTCCAGACCGCGCTCGATCCGATCGGCAGGCTGCAGGACGTCACCCAGGAGGATTTCGGCGCAAAGCTCAGCTTCTTCCGTGAATTCCAGAACGACCGGAATTTCAATCTACAGCTGGAACTGCGCAGAAAGACGCCGGAACAGATCCGCACGGCCGTGGTGTTCGACAAGGCACGCTGGACGCTTCGCTCGCCCCTGCCCGCCAATTAACCGCTGACCTGTGTGCGGCGGCGATGCCGTTCCGATCCGAACGCGAACCGGGCCGCGCTCCTATGCCGCAAGCGATGACAGGCGCGGATGCGCGAGATGTTCCCGCAGCACCGCACCGGTGCCGTCGACTTCCTGCAGCAGCACGTCGTAGCTCCAGAGATCGGCGAGATGCTGCAGCACGCGCTTGGCGTCGATATCCTCGAGGAAACCGCCGTTCAGCACGGAATGCTTCACCAGCAGCCGGCGATCACCGGCGAGATCGACATCGACGATCTCGATATGCGGATCGATCCAGCCGACATCATATTGCCGCGCCAGTTCGCGGCGGATTCGGCGATAGCCGCGCTCGTCATGGATCGCCGCCACCCGCAAGCCCTCCTCCTCTTCCGGATCGTCGGTAAGATGGAACATGCGCATCTGACGCATCAGGTGCGGGCTGAGGAATTGCGATATGAAGCTCTCGTCGCGGTAGTTGGCCCAGAGATCGCGCAGGACGGCCATGGCATCGCCGGTGCCGGCGATGTCGGGGAACCAATGCCGGTCCTCGTCCTTCGGCTTGGTCACGATCCGCTCGATATCCTGCATCATCGCGAAGCCGAGCGCATAGGGGTTGAAGCCGGAAAAGCGTGGATCGTTGAAGGACGGCTGAAAGACGACATTGGTATGCGATTTCAGGAATTCGAGGAAATCGCCATCACCGATGCCACCCAGCTCGTGCAGCCGCGTCATGATGCGGTAATGCACATAGGTCGCCGTGCCTTCGTTCATCACCTTGGTCTGGCTTTGCGGATAGAAATATTGCGCGACATGGCGGACGATGCGCAGGATTTCCCGCTGCCACGGCTTCAACCGCGGCGCCATCTTCTCCAGGAAATAGAGGATGTTTTCCTGCGGCAGACCGGCAAGCGAGCGCCGGCGCTCGAAATCGAGATCGGGCTCGCTCCTGCCCTTGCCGACCGGAACCGTGCGCCAGAGGTCGTTGAAGATGCGCTCGTCATATTCGCGCCGTTCGCGTTCGCGCTTCTCCTCGTCGCGCAGGTCCGGCGTCTTCTTGCCGGCATAGCGATGCACGCCATGCGACATCAGCGCATGCGCCGCATCCAGCGTCCGCTCGACGGCGGTGTGACCATAACGCTCCTCGCAGCGGGCGATATAGCCCTTGGCGAAGTTCAGATAGTCGAGAATGCCTTCGGCATCGGTCCAGAGCTTGAACAGGTAGTTGTTCTTGAAGAAGTGATTGTGGCCGAAGGCGGCATGCGCGATCACCAGCGCCTGCATCGTCGCGGTATTCTCCTCCATGAGGTAGGAGATGCAGGGCGAGCTGTTGATGACGATCTCGTAAGCGAGCCCGCGCAGGCCCTTGCGATAGAAGGCCTCGTGATGGGCGAAATGCTTGCCGAAGGACCAGTGCTTGTAGAAGAGCGGCATGCCGATCGAGGAATAGACGTCGAGCATCTGCTCGGCGGTGATGATCTCGATCTGGTTGGGATAGACGTCGAGACCGAGTTCCTTGATGGCGATCTTCTCGCAGGCATCGTGGATTCGCTGGATGGTGGCGAAATCCCAGTCCGCACCCTCGAAGAGCCGCTCCATCGATGCCTTCGCCATTATCCGCTCCTTGTTTCCGCCGACCGGCGTTGAAAGAGATCATGGAAGACCGGGTAAATCTGGCTGCGATCGCTGACGCGGCGCATGGACAGCACCGGCCAGCCCAATTGTATCCGCTCGTAAAGCGACCATATGGCCGAGCCGGACGAGATCGCGACGCTGCGCGCCTCACCCACTTCCAGATAGGCGAAATACTGGCAGACGGGCAGGATCTGATCGGTCAGCAGCGCTGCCGTCGCGGCATTGTCCGAATAGGCGTTGTCGCCATCCGACGCCTGTGCGGCATAAATGTTCCAGTCCGAGGCGGGAAAGCGATCGTGCACGATGCGCCGCATGGCTTCGAGCGCGCTCGATACCTGCGTGCCGCCCGTCGCCGGGCTGCGGAAGAAGGTCTCCTCGTCCACCTCCTCGGCCACATCCGTATGGCGGATGAAGACGATCTCGACACGGCGGTACTGCCGGGTGAGGAAAATGTAGAGCAGCATGTAGAAGCGCTTGGCGAGATCCTTCATGTGTTCCGACATCGAGCCCGACACATCCATGAGGCAGAACATGACGGCCTGCGCCACCGGCTTCGGCTCGTTCTCGAAACGGCGGTAGCGGATGTCGATCGGATCGATATAGGGAATGCGCCGGACCTTCGATTCCAGCACCTTGATTTCCGCTTCCAACGCGGCCCGCCGCTCTTCGTCCTTGCACTCGGCCGCCTCGGCGGCAAGCTTGGCGACCGTTTCCGGCTTCGGACGATGCAGCGCGACGCGCCGCATCATGGCCAGCCGCATGGTGCGGTTGATGGCGAGATTGGCAGGCGATCCCGTCACCGAATAGCCCGACCGCACCGGATTGATCTGATCGGCCGAGACCAGCCGCTTCTTGGCGAGATCGGGGAGTTCGAGATCGTCGAGGAAAAGATCGAGGAATTCCTCGCGTGTCAGGATGAAGCGGAAGGCGTCCTCGCCGCTGCCTTCGCCACCGGCCTTCGGCTTGCCGCCGCCGCTCTCCGGCCGTGGAAGAATATCGCCTTCGAGGAAGTCCTTGTTGCCGGGAAGGATATGCTCACGCAGCCCTTCCGGACCGCGATGGAACCGAGGCTCCTCGGTTCCATCGAGAGGGATACTGATCTCGCCACCCTTCAGAATGTCCTGAATGTCGCGATTTTGAGAGGATTCGTAAACCGCTCTCTGCACCAGCGCTTTTGCTCTTCGCAAAAACCGTTGACGATTTTCCAGACTTTTGCCGCCTGGGTTCAGGCGTCGGTCAACAATGTGCATTCCTTCTTCCTTGGTGGCTCATCCCGCCTGTTTCACACGCATGTACCATTCCACAAGCCGCCGAACCTGACGCTCGGTATAGCCCCGCGCCATCATGCGCTCGACGAATTCGCCATGTTTCTTCTCTGTCTCGCCGTCCTTCTTGGACCCGAACGAGATAACCGGCAGGAGATCCTCGACCTGGGAGAACATCCGTTTTTCGATGACCTCGCGGATTTTCTCGTAACTGGTCCAGGACGGGTTCTTGCCGCCATGGCTCGCCCGCGCCCGCAAGCAGAACTTGACGATCTCGTTGCGGAAATCCTTCGGATTGGCGATGCCCGCCGGCTTCTCGATCTTGGTCAGTTCCTGGTTGAGAAGCTCGCGATCCAGAAGCTGGCCGGTGTCCGGGTCCTTGAAATCGACGTCCTCGATCCAGGCATCGGCGTAGTCGACGTAACGGTCGAAGAGATTCTGGCCGTAATCCGCATAGGATTCCAGATAGGCTTTCTGGATCTCATGCCCGATAAACTCCGCGTAACGCGGCCCGAGCTCGCTCTTGATGAACTCGATATAGAGCTTCTCGGTTTCAAGCGGCAGCTGCTCGCGGCGGATCGACTGCTCCAGCATATACATCAGATGCACCGGATCGGCGCCGATTTCCGTCGTGTCGTAGTTGAAGGTCGCCGCCAGCACCTTGAAGGCGAAACGGGTGGATGCCCCGTCCATGCCCTCGTCGACACCGGCCGCGTCGCGATATTCCTGCACGCTGCGCGCCCGCGGATCGGTCTCCTTCAGGCTTTCGCCGTCATAGACGCGAAGCTTGGAGAAGGCCGTCGAGTTCTCATGCTTGGCAAGCCGCGTCAGAACCGTGAAGCGGGCGAGCGTCTCCAGCGTCGACGGCGCGCAGGGCGCGTCGCTGAGTTCGGATTCCTCGATCAGCTTCTCGTAGATCTTCTGCTCTTCGGTCACCCGCAGGCAATAAGGCACCTTGACGACGCAGATGCGGTCGATGAAGGCCTCATTGTTCTTGTTGGCCTTGAAGCTCTGCCATTCCGACTCGTTCGAATGCGCGAGAATGATGCCGGAGAAGGGAATGGCGCCGATATTCTCGGTGCCGATATAGTTGCCCTCCTGCGTCGCCGTCAGCAGCGGATGCAGCATCTTGATCGGCGCCTTGAACATTTCGACGAATTCGAGAATGCCCTGGTTGGCGCGGTTCAATGCGCCGGAATAGCTGTAGGCATCCGGATCGTTCTGCGCCAGGCTCTCGAGCTTGCGGATATCGACCTTGCCGACCAGCGAGGAAATATCCTGGTTGTTCTCGTCCCCCGGTTCGGTCTTGGCGACGGCGATTTGCCGCAGCCTGGACGGCTGTATCCTGACCACCCGGAAGCGGGATATGTCGCCCTCGAACTCCTCGAGGCGCTTCAGGCACCAGGGGCTCATGAGACCGGTCAGGCGCCGGCGCGGAATGCCGTAACGCTCCTCGATCATCGGCCCCATGGTAACGGGGTCGAACAGGCTGAGCGGGCTTTCGAACACCGGGCTGAGCTCGTTGCCGGCCTTCAGCACATAGATCGGATGGACCTCCATCAGCGATTTCAGCCGCTCGGCAAGCGAGGATTTGCCGCCGCCGACGGGGCCGAGCAGATAGAGGATCTGCTTGCGCTCCTCCAAGCCCTGCGCCGCGTGGCGGAAGAAAGCCACGATACGCTCGATGGTCTCTTCCATGCCGAAAAAGCCGGCAAAAGCTGGATAAGTCCGGATGGTCCGGTTCATGAAGATACGCCCGAGGCGGGTATCCCTGGCCGTATCGATCAGCAGCGGTTCACCCATGGCGGCCAGCAATCGCTCAGACGCATTGGCGTACATGAGCGGATCGTCCCGGCACGCGTCCAGGTACTCGGAGAATGACATCTCGACTTCGCGCCGTGCTTCGAAAGAACGGGCGAACGTGTTGAACAGAACATCGTTGTTTAACATGGCGCCTCGATAGCTTGCTATTGCAATAAACGCCGGACTTAGCGAGACACTTTCCCGCTAGTATCTAAGGTGCGGTATCAGTCGCTTCGAATCAATAGGTGATCCGTACAATAATTGGTACGCTCGATTCTAAACGCCATCAATATCTTGAATAGGTCGTGCACCAAAATATTGAAGCAAAATCTTGTGATTGAGATTTTTCCGGCGTTTTAATCGCAAAGATTGCATTCGTGATCGGGAAATGACGCTCCCGATTCTTCCCGCGCGTCGGCCGCTACGAAACTGCCCGGCGGTCGGCGGCCACGCCGTCGGACCATCATGATGCTCCATTACCGGGCAGGCTTCAACTCCTTCCTATCCGGATCGGCTTCGCCATCGACCAGCCTTTTGCGCGGATCGGCAACAACCGCCGCCCGCTTCCGCCCCGGTTCCCACGTCTCCCCGCTCGCCCGGCTATGCTCGATCTTCGCAAGCGCCTGCTCGCCTTCCCGGCGCTACCCCGCGATCGATTGCCTGCCATGATGCGCTCCTTTCGTTCGAAAGGAAAACACGGCTGTCCCGATCATGTTCCGGATAAATGTCGGTATCGATGTCAGTTGGGGATTTTGATGGTGCCCAGAGCCGGAATCGAACCAGCGACACGCGGATTTTCAATCCTAGAAGAAATCCCACAAATCAGGGACTTTCAGCCTCTATGTCGCATCCTTGTCGCATTAACGCAAGAAAGAAGCCTCCGCCGCAGCCATCTCATCGGCATCATCACCACGCGGAAATAGGTGCCCATAAGTGTCGAGCGTCATGACGATAGTGGAGTGCCCGAGCCGCTCTTGGACTACCTTCGGAGGCAAGGCGAGGCCACCGTCTTCCTTACGGTTGATGCACCATGAGGCATAGAAGTGCCGGAGCGCATGCATGCCGCTGTATTTGGCCTTCAGGATCGGTTTCCCTTCCTCGTCAACCCCTCCTGTGTCGATCGCGACCCCGGCCTTTATCATCATCGGCACGAGCCCGCGGTTGATGATGTTCGCCAGGCTTTCGACCTTACCGCTGCCGTTCGGGAAAACCAGATCGAGCACGTAGCGAGTCTCGCCTTTTTCCTCGACCTTCAGCTTCGGGCAAGCCAACTTCCATTCCCTCAGGGCGTTCGCCACCATCGGCGGGATCGGGATGAAGCGTTCACCTGCAGCCGACTTCGGACGCCCCATGTCGTTGAAGCGATCGGCCCTCTCGACGACATGGATTTGCCGCTTGTCGAGATCGACACTCTGCCAACGCAGGCCGCGCAGCTCAGAGGCACGCATGCCGGTAAATGTGGCCGTCAGGAGCATCGGTCTCCATCGGCCCGTCAGGGCAGCCACAAAAGCCTTTGCTTCCTCTCTCGTGGGGATATCGACCCCGATCTTCAGCTTGCCCTTCTGGCGCTTCTCCTGAGCCTTCTCACGGCCGGTGCCACGCTTGGCACGCATTTCGCGGACCGGATTGCGGCTGGCAAGCCCCCGCTCCATGGCATCGGACATCAACGAGCTGAGGCTCGTCATCACCTTGCGCACCATGGCCGGCGATCGACCTTTCTCGCGGAGCTCGTCCTGGAAGGCTCGTGCGGCCGGCACAGAGAGCTTCGAGAGCAGCGTCTGACCGATCAACGGCACAATGTGTAAATCGATATGCTGGCGCCGCTGGTCGAGCGTGGAGCGCTCCAGCCCCTGGCGCTTTCCATCCTTCATCCAGAATTCGGCAGCCTTTTCGACGGTTACACTGTCCGAATCGGCGACGTGCGTCCCCTCCCTCACCTCTACCGTAGCCGTAGCGGCGAACTGGTCGGCCTCCTTCTTTTTAGCGAAGGTCTTGAGATGGCGTTTGCCCTGCTGGTCGCTATAGTCGACCACCCAGGCGGATTTCTCTTCGCCCTTAGGTGTGGTCCAGGTGCGTTTTCTGACGCTCATTTCGAGCTCTCCGGGTCCGATCGGCCATCGACCTTGCGCTCGATGCGATCGAGACGGTCGCGCATATCACCAAATAGCTTGTCGAAGAGCTCAGAGGACAGGGGCGTATCGCTGATGACTGGCTCGTCACTGGGCTTAGCCAAAGCCAGAAGCTCAGATTTAAGCTTTTCGAGGTACTCGATCTGATCTTTGAGCTCGCTGAAGCGCTTTTCGATGACGCTAATCGTTTCTTCATCTGCAACGGCGGCATCGTGATTCTCATTCAACAGATGGCGCAGAGCGGCATTATCTGCCAACGCCTTATCGCGAGAAATCCTAGCCTCGTCTATCTCGGCCCTCAGACGAGCGTTCTCCATCTTCAGATAGGAGACATCCATTGGGAGCGTAACAAGGCGAGGATGTTCTTCGAGAATCGCGACGATTTCGGCGTTCATGGAGCGACCGTGATTTTCGGCAGCCTCCTTGAGGCGATCCCGCATACCATCTGGGAAACGCAGCATAAACTGATCTTGCTTCGCGCTCGGGAAATCACCACGGGCCATTTCGATACTCCAATTCGATGCTAGTAATTAACTAGTTTTCCACTTGCGGCAAGAGAAGTAATTTACTATGTTTCTCTCGTAGTTAATTACTATGGGTGGAAATCAATGAAAATTCAGACCAACGAAATCGAGCTAGTCTGGGGTGCGGAGGCCATCGCGAAGCTAATTGGCCGAACTACGCGAGCCACTTTTCACATGCTCGATAACGGCGAACTCCCCGCCAAGAAAGTCGGCGGCCGATGGGTCGCAGAACGCAGCAAGCTCATCGCCTTTTTCATGGAGACGGCCGCATGACCGGCGCCGATCACCAACACAGCGAGAGCGTGGTTCAGGCAGCCCAATGGCTTGCCGACCAGAACCCGGCGCCTCAGCCGATCATTCCGGAGCTCCGCAAGCGGTTTCCGCTGTCGGCCGTCGAGGCATGCGAGGCCGCGGCGCTATCGCACCGGTACAGGATCGTCCGGAGGGCGCACGGTTGAAGGCTACCGGACGGAAGAAAAAGGAAAAGAATGGTGCCAGCTTCACGACATGGAAACTGAACCTGGAAAACACCGTCAATGCAGATCCTAAAGCTGACGGTGAATGCCTGCAGATCGTCCGGGCATATCTGGACTTCATGGGGTCACCAGACGCTCGTCCCTATCGATCGCTGATAGACCTGAAGATAGCGACTAGCCTTTCTGAAAACACAATTATTCAGCGCCGGCGCAAGCTAGTGGAATTGGGATATTTCACGGAGGACGGCAGGACCAGCGACGGTGCCACGCGCTATAAGATCGTGAATGCGAGAGAAAACATTGTTCTCGATCATCAGACTATAGCTCGGGAAACGCTGCGCAGGCTTGAGGCTGAGAAAAAGGAAAAGACCAGACAAAGGCGGAAAAAGGCAGGCTTGTCCCCCTCACCGCATGAAGGGCCTTTGTCCCCTGCACAGGATGAAGGGCTAAATGGTGTTTGTCCCCTCACGCCGCGCAGGGACAGCCCCTCACGGCATGAGGGTAATTACGTATATAATTCCGTAGAGCCTTATAGCTATGAAGAGGAAGAGGGCATTAATGATACCTTCTTTGATGATGTAGAGACAGTTTCTTTCATTGCAGAAACGACCCAAAGCAGCAGCACCCTAACGCCATCGGCAGCAACACCGTTGTCTGAACACGATGTCTATCCGATACCTGGCACACATTTCGATTTCGAGGCGACGATGTTCGAAATCCTGGGCGATCGCCAAGTTCATGACGCGACGGAACGGACATTGCGGAAACTCCTTTCCACCGGAGCGCTCACGAGAGGCATGGCCGAACGTTTAATCAATCCGCCGGCGCCGGTGATCCCCACAAGCGAATCCGAATTTGGCGCGTGGGTACGAACCAACATCCCGGACCCCACACGGCATCGCGAGGCATTTCGACTGCTGCGCGAGCATAAGATGACACCCGAGGCCCTTCGGAGGTTGGCAGCATGAAAATCGATCGGAAAGACCAACTCGACTTGTTCGCTTGGTCCGATAGCCGACCGTCGGCTCAGATCATCGACCTCGTGCCGATCATCGTTCGGAACATGCCTGACGAAGATCCGACATACCCGGAACCGGCAAAGGTGATCCGCCCGAGATTTGAGCGGAAAAGGAGCGTGGCGTGAGCGTTGAACTAATAGCGAGAAAGCCCCCTATCGTTGCGTCTTCCACGGACGAATCCAGGCTTGCGGCCATCGGCTGGGCCATGACCCACAAGCCGACGCAGGACGCCTATCGACGCTCGACCGGTGATGACGTCGGGCCGGCGCTCGACCGCTATCAGGTATGGCTTGCCGAAAACATCATCGGCGAAGGCGAGGCGACCGATTGCTGATGCCGATCAAGCCACCGCGCACCAGTGACGTGCAGCCGTCGTTCCACATAGACGATGACATGGCGCGCGGCCGAGATGGCGCTCGCAAGCTGCCGGTGCCGATGATGCCGTCGGAGATAGTGCGGATCGAGACGGCCATGTTCTTCGCTCAGGTGAGCGATAAGACGATACGGGGATGGGCCCAAAAAGACGGAATCGGCCGACAGGCGGGACGGCATGCACCACTGCAGATATCGCTGCCGGCGCTGCTGATGAAAGTGGACGGGGAGACCGGGACGTTGGAGCTTCTTCGCAGCGGCGACAGAGGCAATTCGGCCGTAAAGCTCTATATGAAGCGAGCCGTCGATCTCTTGGAAGAGTTGCGGTGTGGGAGTGGCTTTCGCCGTTAATCAAGACCGCAAAAGGCGAATGACAAATGACCGGCATTTTGTATTCTCAACTCATGAGTGAACAAAAGGCGTTACTAACCCTGAAACTGGACACCGATGAGCCCGTAGAATTGCGGGATTTCGTTGGCACCTTCACCTCGCTTGCAAATGAGTTCGAGCGATTCGTCGATCACCAGTTTCCGAAGGCTCACAGCGATCCGAAAATGTTCATTAGGGAGGTTCGCCGGGGCAGCATCGAGGCGGATATCCTGACTGGATTGACAGTGTATGCCTTGCCGACGGCCGCCGCTATGGTCGACCAGATCATGGTTTTGGAAGACTTCGTCCACCGCTGGGGCGCGCGCTTCAAAGCTATCGTGTCGGGGAATTTCGCGCCAGGCGAACTTGAGACCACTGCCGAGCTGAAGGACTGGGCCGATACCGTCCGGGCGATAGCATCCGATCCGATCGCCTCCCACAAACTTGAGGCAGCAACCTTCGTTGACGGAAAGAAGGATATCCGCGCGGCCTTCAAGTTTACAGCTGCGGAAGCCCGAACCGCTCTCCAAAATATAGATGATCGCCGTAAAGCCCTTTCAAAGCCTGAGCATGATGGCAATGAAAGAGTTCTGATGGTGTTCACCCGGACGGACGTGAATGATGCCGATGTAGGCAAGCCATCCGGCGAGCGAGTAAGGATCGAAGAGGTATCAGACCGCTCGCTGTCGCTAATGTATGGCTCTGAGGTGGCGGAGGCTCGGATTAAGCAGGAAATCCGTGATGCCGACGAGAACGTCTATAAAAAGGGTTTCGTGGTCGACGTGATCGTCAAGCTCCGCAACGGGAAGCCGGTGGCCTACTCGATCACCAATGTCCATGACGTGTTAGATCTCCCCGATTAAACGCCGCCGCACCGGCATATACTTCCACATAATTCCAAATTCTTCGAATACCGCAGCTTAAGCAGACATGGTCTCATCTCCTCAACAAAGGAGACCACCATGACCGCCGGAAAAGTCATTTCCATCCGAGAGGAAGCCACGGGCAAGCACAGCCTTGATTATCGCATTGCCGATGCCTTCGTGACCAATCCGACATCGGAATCGCTCGCCACCTTGCTCCGTGAGGTGCAGGAGAGCAACTCCGCTGCCCAGCAAGAGAGCAAGGAAGCGGAAGCGCGCGCACTCGATCCGAAGCTCAGACCGGCCGATGTCGCCATTGCCCGCCAGCAAATGGAGGACGCTGATTTCCGCAGCAAGCGTATGGATGCCGCCGCTGGCGAGCTTCAAACCCTCTTGAACAAGACAAAGGACCGGGAGGAAGCGGATGCACGGCGCCAGGCTCACGCTGCGGCAATTGTCGAACGCGACCAGCTCGTAAAGGACCTTGCAGCCTATGAAGAGCATGCCAATGCCATCGCCGAGCTTCTGACTCGGATCAGCGCCAATAACCGCAAGCTTCATATGGATGAGCACGCGGAACGCATCGCCCGCGGCGCGGCGCTGACTTGGAATGTCAACGATGATCCGCGGCTGCCGAAGCTGCTCACCTCTACCAGACTCCCTAAGTTCAAGGCCGATGGTTCGGTGCACGGGTACGTTTGGCCGCCGGAGGAAAAGGCATTCACCAGCATGATATACGGGAGTTGAACCGATGTTTTTCAATCGTAACAAGCCGCAGGATCGGCAGCCGGTGCCAGCGGGTTTGACGGATGGCATCGAGGGCAATGTTGCAGCTTTCGTCAAAGACTGGGGTGCCCTCAAGCGCGGCGAGCGTCAGCCCGTTGCCGACAGCAAAGATCCTGCGTTGCAGCTCCTTACCAGTGCCGACGTCGCTTATTTTGTGAAGGCAATGGAGGACGAGGCGGGCCGCATCGAAGCCGAGATGGATCAGATGATTGCCGATCGCAAGCGTCAGCATCAGGCCGAGATCGCACAGAAGGATGCCCAAATCGCGGCCATCAACCGCGAAATCGAGACACATCAGGCACGCCTTAAATCGCAACAGGAGGTCATTGATCAGCGTGTAACGCTTCGCGTCGACCTGCTCGACACAGTCGCAAAGATTATGCCCCATCTCGACGCTTCGAAGATGAGCGATGACGATATCCGGCGCGCTGTTGTCAGAGATCGGTTTGGCGCGGGCGCCGTCGAAGGCAAGCCGCAGGCGTATGTCGACGCCAGGTTCGACATCGTAGCCGACAGTCTCAAGATCGATCCGTTCCGCGAGGTTATGAGGGGTGGCTTGCGAACGCAGACCGACGGCAAGGCCGCAGCCGACAAGGCGTATGAGGACATGGTGCGGAGCCTGAACGACGCACACAAAACGAGACACTGAACTAGGCGGTCTGGCCTAGTCTTGGGTGGCGGGAAGAGGGCTTCTCCTTTCCTAGCTTCCCGCCACCCCAGCAAGAGGAACGAGACCATGCACCTTCAAGACCGGCTTACAATCGACGAGAAACGCCGCACGCGTGACGGCTACATGACCGTGAATGCACGTGTCGCCAAAGCCGGCAACGTCCAGCTTTACAGCGGCGCGGAAGTCGATCCGGACAATTCCCACGGTATGCGCGACAAGGCCGTCGTTCGCGTCTCGATGCTGCTCGCCGACGCTGGCGCCATTCAGGCTGTTGAAGACGGAACGCGCGAGCTTTCCATGGGTTACGATTGTCAGCTTGATTTCACGGCCGGCACCTCGCCATCAGGTGAAGCCTATGACGCCGTTCAGCGCAATATCCGATCCAACCATATCGCCGTTGTGCCCCGCGCTCGTGGTGGCTCTGATCTACGCATAGGCGACAGCATGCCGGATAAGACCTTGGAGACGATGAACGACGCGGAGATCACCGCCATGCGGGATAGCGTCCGTGGGATGCCGCTTTCCACGGCCAAGGATCTGCCGATCTACGACGCCTTCAAGGGATTTTGGACCGATGGCCGGCCGGCGAATGAGATGCGAGCTCTATACGACGGCGCCGTTGATGGTGTTTCGCCTGGTTCTGATCAGGTTAGCCGCGTCGAAGCCACTCGGGACCACATGATCGACAGCATGCGCAACGAGCATCGCCGGCCGGTGAATGACAATAATCCGCATGGCGATGTCGCCTGATCGGTAGCGATAAACGGGTTTCTCGGGAGCGAAACTATGACGACTGCTCAACTCGGTTTTGCCATCGATTCCTCACAAGCCGCCGGCGCCGCTTCTGATCTCGACAGGCTCATTGCGTCTTCTGGCAAGGCAGAACAGGCCGCGACTAAGGTCAGCCTCGCCGCCACCAAGGCAAGCCGTAGTTTCGCTGATGTTTCTCCGGCGCTCGACAAGATCGTCGCATCGCTGTCTCGACTGGAGGTGACGGCAAGCGCCATAGATCAGCGCCTTGCGGCTATGGCAAAGGGTGCCATGACCGCGGCATCCGCCAATCGCGCGCTAGCGGAATCCACAAACATCGTGCTGGCTGCTCAGTCAAAGGGAAACAGCGCTGCTGCCCAAGCGACTATCGCGATCGATCGCCAGCGTGCCGCCGTCGAGCGGCTGGCTACTGCCAATCAACGCGCCGCGCGTGCACCGTCTCCCGCCAATCAGAATCGCGGTGGCAACGGTTTTCAGACCGCAAACATTGCGGCGCAGTTCCAGGATATCGGCGTCACTGCTGCAATGGGCTCGTCTCCCCTACAAATCGCGCTCCAGCAGGGTACTCAGCTTTCCGCTGCCCTCGGCGGTGGTGGCATAAAGCAGACTGTTTCCTCCCTCGGAGCCGCATTTGCCGCGGTTTTCAACTGGCAGTCTCTATTGGTCACCGGCGCCGTCGCCGCCACAGCCGCCGGCATCCAGTATTTCATGAAGGCAAAAGACGGTGCGCTTTCGCTCGAGGACGCTCTGAAGGCCAATGCCGAAACACTTGACCTCATCAAAGACCGATATGGGGAATTGGCAAAGGTCTCCGCCAGTGTGACCAGCGTTGCAGGCGATTCATTTGTCCTTTCGGATGCGCGGACGCAGCAGATCGCGCTCAATGCGACCCTTCGCCAGCAGTTGGGCGGTTTCCTCGGCGCCACCAATGACACATCCCTGACTGGCTATGCGTTCAGCTCCAACAGCATGGAGAACGTCAAGAGCCTGCAGAACCTTTCTGGAAGCCTGAAGCAGTTTTCCGGCCCGGTCCAAGCTCTGCTCAACACCGTAAAGACCGGCACGACGCCGCTTGACGAGTTCAACCAGCAGGTCGAAGATCTCTATACCAATCTGGTGAAGACCTCGAGCGATCCTCAAGGATTGCGCGGCGCGGCCGATGCGGTCGAATCCTTGGCGGACGCTGCGTTTTCTGTCACCGGCAAATTCAAGCCTTTTCAGGATGCAATCAATGTCCTGAAAGTTCAGGGTGTTGATGGGCTCGCTGCATTCGCCGACCAGGTTCATCGTATCGGCGAAGAGAAGGGTATTTCCAAGCTCGCCGATGAACTGATCTCAAAGGGTGGCGATATCGTCAAGCTTGCCCAGCAAGCCGAAACGCTGCGCCGCACGCTGCAAGCGATTGATCGAGAAGATACTCGGCCGGGACTGCGAGACCGAAATGACCTCAATGCATATTTGAACCGTAGGAGCGCGTCTCTAAGCGTGACGAATGGGCAATTTTTGGCTGATCAACAGCTTGCGAGTGCCCGAACGTATGCTGAGCGTAATGCCGCGATCGAGGCTCAAGTTAGAGCTAGGGCGACGATCGACGGCGATAAAGATGGTGGCCTGCAAGCGCGTGTTGAGCGAGCTCTGGAAGCCGAGCGTAACCGACAAGCTATTGAACAACGAGACGCAAGTCTTCAGCGCTCGCAAGGCTTGGACAAGGCTCTTTCTGATCAGCAAAACGAAATTGACCTTATCGGCAAGACTGGCGGGGCTGCCACCGCGTTGCGTCGCGAGTACGAACTGACTTCTGAGATACGGCTGGAGGCGGCGCGCAATGGCACGACGGTAGACCAAACCGAGCTCAATCTCATTCAAGAAAAAACAAAAGCCCTGGCGCCGCTGTGTGAGCCCTACGACCAAGCGGCGTTTGCCACAGGTTTCGAAACCGAAAGAAAGGATTGACCTATGAGCGCTGTCGTATCTATCGAAACGCCCTCTGCAGTATTCATTGTGACCGATGGGGCGATTTATAACGCTGACAACGTACTGCTCTCTGTGAGACGCAAGGTGGATTTCTCCGAAAATGTGCCCGTTGCCGTCGCCACACGCGGCAATCAGGGTGTCGGAGACTACGCCGCGAAGCTGATCATTGATGCGGTCGAGCGTCTCGGCTTTGATGAAGCGATGACGAGCCTTGCGGAGGTTGCTCATAAGTTTGGTGGGTCGGACCGGCACACGAGACTCGAAGTAACAATTGCCGGCATTTCTGAACAGCATGGCCCGAGGCGCCTTGTTTTCCGGACCGATGCTGACCCGGTGGCGCTGGAATATCCCGGCGTTGCCAGTTCCTGCGCCACTTCATCGGCAGGCCTCTCAGAAATGGGAATTCGCCTGCGGGGCCAGTTCGAGGGATGGGAGAGCTATCTGCGCCAAATAGCCGTTCCGATGATGGAGCACTACCGCCGGACGGCGATCGATGCAAATGCTGGAGAGAAGTTCGGACAGCCCGCGCACTTGGTCGGCGGCCAGGTCGATTTCACCATCTTGAGTCATGAAGGTGTCACGGTGGAAACAATTCACCGCTGGGACGACAAGATCGGCGAGCGCATCGATCCATTCACCGAGCGCCGGACAGTCCAACAATTCCCCAGATTGAATCGCCAGCAGCGGCGGGCCGCCCAGCGCGAACAGCGTCGGGGGGCTGCATGAGCATTCATCATCAACTGATACTGCAGCGATATGGTCTGGGACGGTCGTTCTCGTTGCCCGCGGCCGTGAACCACGATCCAATCTTTACGACCGTCTTCACGTCCATGTTTGCCTCCCTTGGGCTTAGCACCGGGGCGGCTGCAACGGCCGGCTCGATCGCCAGCGCGCTTACCGTCACCAGCTTCACCGCAGGAGTGCAGTATCTTGACCGCGATTAATATCCTCGTCCGGCCAGACAGCGTGTCTATCATTACGGACACAAAGGCCATGACGCCCGACGGTCATTTCCATGTCGTGAAATTTCAGGCCATCCCTCACCAGCGCATTGTCGTCGCCACCCAGGGCGACATGAAAGCGCTCGGGATAGTCGTGACGGCCCTTGCGGTTTCCGCCGTCGATTACGACAGCGCACGCGCCTATCTGGCGGATCATTTTGCGGACCTCGGTCTGTCGGAGGTGGATGTCTACGTCGCCGGATGGTCGGGACGCGGTCCCGCAGCTTTCCACGTTTCCGACGTGAAGACGGATGGTCAGGTGCGCGACATCGAGCACGTCTCCATCACGCCGCCTGTATCGGACGAGGCATTAAGGCGCCTCCAATGGGATGGACCGACCAACGGTATGCTCGCGCTCATGAAGGAGCAAGCCATGTCGGGAACCGTCGGCGGTTTCATGAATGTGGCGCAAGTTCATCATGATCATATTGCGGTCTACACGGCCGGCATCATTGATGATGTGGTCGAAGCGCGGCCGCGGGTAACAGCGGAGCTTTGAACGATGGCTAGCGATAACGGGATTTCTCAACAGCAGAAATGGCCCGGAAAATCGGGCGTTTTTCGGGGTCTAGGCGCCATCGGCATGAGAGGAAATGAGCGGATTCTCGTTGATCTCATCAGTTGCAGAGAGGCTCGGCAACCGCACGATATACGGACATCGCAACGGACGAGGCGGATTTGACAACGGACAGTGATAACGGTTCGCGCGACCGCAAAGGCAGGTTCACGAAGGGCAATCCCGGCAAGCCCAAGGGTGCCAGATCCCAAACAACGCTGGCGATCGAAAAGTTGCTTGGCGATGAAGCGACCAAGTTGACGCGCAAAGCCATCAAGGCAGCACTTGCTGGCGACAGCACGGCGCTTAAGCTCTGCATGGAGCGGATCGCGCCGGTGCGCCGGGGAAGGGTCGTCACCGTGGAGAACTTCCCGAAGGTCGCCAGCGCCGCCGACGTTCCAGGTGCACTCTCAGCGCTCCTCCAGGCCGTCGCCAGGGGCGATCTCACCACTGACGAAGCAGACGCTATCGCCAGCCTTTGCAGCCGCTACGTGACAGCAGTAGAGGCTGTGGAACACGAGGTACGATTGAAGGCTCTTGAGGAGAGGATTGGCAAATGAAGAACGCGCACGCACGGCTTTCTCGATTGGAGCTTTCGATAAAGCGGGCCACGCCTGAGGTCGATTGGACAGCGACCCCGGCTTACCTAGCCCTCTCAGATGAAGATAGGCGAGCACTGCATAGTTATGTCGATCGGTTCCACGCTAACGGTCTACAGCCTTTCACAGACGACGAGCTGCAAGACTTCGAGCGCATTCTAATACCGCTGGCACAAGAGGAAAAAGGCGATGTCGCGCGCCTTTGATACTCGCTCGCCAAATAGCTGCAGGCAAAGGACTCCGGCGAAAGCGATCTATAACAGAACAAAAATAGATGGGATTGCCTGAATTCATCAATATCGTTTATACATTCCAATGCGACCACGGATGAACTGGCGCGAAGGATCGGCCGGCCTTTCGAGGTTCGGCCTTTTCTTTTTCCAGGAGTTTTCGAATGGTTTCAGAGATAGAAGTCACGGTGCGGGCGATCTGCGCCGAATACGAGGTCGAAATCGTTCCCGGCAATGTTTTCCCCATGCCTGGTCAGACACGCGCTATCGCGACGATGTGTCAAATCCTGGCCAAGCATGGCGAAGGCCATTTCCGGCTCGTCATGACGACGCTGAGCGAAACTAGGGGCAACAACGCGCTGATAGATCAAGCGAGCCTGTGGGCCGTCTCCGACCTCATACGGGCGTGTCCGGAATGGGTGGATCAGCGCACGTCGGAATGGTTGGAATGGTGGGACCGGATACCTCTCGGGCCGATTATGGCAACCATCAACCAGCTCCGCGGTTTCAGCCACCAGCGTCATGCTCTTGCCGGCGCGATCTATTATCGGCTTTGCACCTTCAGCGATGAACGGCTGGCAGCACAGGACACGGCTAGCACGATCAAAAACAAGGTTCCAGAGGTTGGACAAGCTCGCCGGCGCGCCAATGCCGAGCGAGCGATCGAACTCGGCAAGCAGCTGATTGCGATAAGAGACGAACTCCCGCACGGGCACTGGCTGCCATGGGTGGAAAAATCCGGGCTGAGCTATGGCACCGTTCAACGGTATATGAAGATGGCGAGAGCAGCATGACCATTTATTCCCGCTCTAAGCCCCTCCGCGCCTGGCTGGTATCGATCGACGATGCCGCAAAGGCTCTTGGCCTCACTGTTGCCGCCGTGCACCGCCTACGCGATGAAGGTTATCTCCGGCCAGCTGCTCGGAAAGGCTTCTTCCGGCTTGGCAATCTGATCGACGACTACGGTGCCGCAATCCAGGCTGGTGTAATTGATCCCCGACCATCGACGGCGGCCGAAGATTAACGGCACTTGCCGCCTACGCGAGTTCATGGTTGTCTCTTGCAATCATAGTAAGGGGATCTCCGGGGGGCAAATGAAGCGAATTTTGATGGGCGCACTCATGGTCACCTTGGCCGGATGTTCAAACAACCCAGACAGCCTCGCGCAGAACAAGTCCAGCGCGACCACTGCAAAATCCTTCCCAGAAAACTATCAGGCCCTGTATCGAAAGATCCATGACCCGGCTTCTCGCTGCCTAGTCGGAAGCCCTGGTGTGGCAACGCAGCTCATTTTGGACGCTCAACTCTATCCCGATCTCGGTTTCGGCGAAATCTCGTATTCGATGAGCAGCATCTACGGCCGCCATTTCTTTTGGAAAGCCAAGATTGAGCGCCAAGGCACCGGCAGCAAGATCAGCGTCGTGTCTGGGAATTCCTTATCCAGGGACAAGGATATTCGCAGCGTCCTTCGTTGGGCCGGTGGCGACACGAGTTGCTGATAGAGCCTGCGGTCCTACTTCTCGCCAGTGGCTAATCGCTAGCGAGAAAAACGGTTATCGCTGTGGGTAACTCTCGCGACCTTGCCGAATCAGGCGCGTGCATGCTCCGCTTGATACTCAACCATAAGGGCGCTATCAGCGGAGTGAAGAAATGCATGGTGGAGCAGTGAATAGGCATCATCTCGAACTTTCAGCGGAAGAGCAGGCGCTTGTTGAGAAAATCGATCTGCGACTCGATATTCCTTATCAAGAAGATGGACACGCAATCTATTTGTCTAATCAGGAGCCCATCATGGCGCTCCTCAGACTGCTTACCGATCGATCAGCTATCCCAGCACACCGCCTGGCTTATTGGACCGATCCGAAGTACCAGTCAGGTCGCATGAAAGGCTCCCATCGGGATATTTTTGCCAGAAACGGATCGCGCGGCAGAGATGCTTATACCCATCCCCATTTCATTCCTTTTCTCCGCTATTTCCTTTTCGGCGCAGATCTTCCGGCTGCGGTGATCAAGGAATTCGAGGACAAGATCGGCGATCCACGATGGTTTAGCGGCAGTGATATCCTCGGGCTCACCAAAGAGACGCGCGCGATCGTGAGACGGTATAATCTCAAGGACTATCGTTATTCTAACGAGTTTCACAAATTGGCGATAGACAATGGACTCAATCATTATAATGCTGAATCGGTCAGGAAGGCCGCCGTTGAGGCAGCAAGAAGATAGTCTCTATCATTGATGATGTCGGCCAATCACAGAAAACCATCGCCAGCGTGATCCTTAAACCGATCGGCGCGTCGGACATAGGTCTCGACCGTCCTCGGATCTCGATGCCTCGTCACCTCCATGATGCGCGATATGCTGGCCCTGTTCTCCGCTGCCGACGTGACGAACCCGGCGCGTAGCGAGTGGCCGGACAGCTTCTCTACATCGAGGCCTGCCGCATCGGCATACTTCTTCACGATCAGCGCCACCGATTGGGCCGATAGCGGATCGTCCGTCAGATGGTCGCCACGGTTGATGCGCAGGAAGATCGGCCCGGATGATATGCCGGCGGCTGAAAGCCACTCCTGGAGCCTGTCTGCCGGCCGCAGTGCCTTTCCATTAAGCACCGCGACCGATTGGCCCTTCGCCTCCTGGTCGGTCTTGGACTTCGGCAGGAAGACGTCCACGCCCTTATCGGAGAAGGTCAGATCCTCGACGGTGATCGCTACCAGCTCGGAGCGGCGGAACGCGCCGGCAAACCCCAGCAGCAACAGTGCCCGGTCGCGCTTCCCCTGCAGCGTACGGGCATCGACGTGGGCAAGAAGCGCATGGATCACGTCGACGGTCGCGGGCGCCTTCTGACGGCTTGCTGTGCCCACGGTGCGCCGGATGCCCTTGAGGATGGCGGCCACGCCGGCGTTATCCGTCGGATTGTCCTCACCGGCGCCGCGGTGGAAGAACCGAATAGCGGCAAGCTTGCGGGCGATGGTCGGAACCTTCTTCCCTGCCGATGCAAGAGAGGAAGCATAGTTCGCCACGGTCGCAGGCGAGGCCGGTAGCGAGCTTTTGCCCCTTACCGCTGTCCATGACTGGAAATCATCCCAATCGCTCCTGTAGGCCCGCATGGTGTTTTCTGACAGGGCTGCACGGCCATAGTCCAACGCATCGGCGCTGAGATCGGAACCAGCCTCTAAGCCAGGCTGCGGGCTCACCAACGTCAATGCGGACATACTCTGATCCTCGGTTGATAGGTAGTGATAAGAGTTCTTCTCGTGACTCAAATTTTGCTTTTGATGATCAGTCGCTTTGGTTTTTTTCTACCGAAGATGTGAAGATCCAGGCAGAGATTGCGCCCCTTTTGGACCTTCCATCCCCACTCGAATTGATCCTCACCGCCGAACAAGAGAGTGTGCGAAGAATGTCCGTCGATCTTGAAGCCACCGACCTTGTACCGCTCCGGGGTTACATCCTTCCGTTTGGTCTTCCAGCGAAAGACCTTCGGTTCGTAAGCCAGCGTCCATGACGATACCTGCACTGGAACGGAAGACAGATTCGCCACCGTAATCTCGTGCTCGCCGCCGGTCTCACCCGTCAGCAGGTAGCTCTTGTCCAAGCGAAGCCGGTCTTTGAAGAACGTTTCCCAGATCTTGATTACTGCTAATCCACTGGAGATAAAGGCTCCCCACATAGCGAGCAGAACTGTCACAGTCATTTGCCCATAGTCACGCCTGGGCCGCCGGTGATTTCCGTCATCGCCAAGCGAAGGGCGACCACGGCTGTCTCTGGCGGAACCTTGAACCATTCGCCGAAAACGCGTGCGCCCTTCAGAAGCTCCATAGTTCGAGCCTTGACCTTGTTGGCAGTGGCAAGGGGAACTTTCACCGTCTCGACTACGGTGAGGGCATAGTCGCTCGAAGACTGGAGGCTATTCAATTGCGCTCCTGGACCCGTCGAGGCGCTCACGCGGCAGATGCCGGCTTCGCTCGCCATCACGTAAAGGTATCGCTTGCCGTAGATTCCCATCGGTCAGTCCTTCTTCAGCTTCAGACGAGCGCCCGTATATTCGCCGTTGGTGATCTCGACGTTATGAGCTGCGTAAGCCGCCTTGATCTTCTCTTTGGTGGCCTCGGTTGCCGTCCCGCTGTTTTCGAAACGGTGGACGGTGGAGAAGGCGATTCCGGCATTATCAGCGAGATCGCGCACCGACCATTTCAGGATCGCTCGCGCTGCTCTGTTCGCCTCCGGAGTAAGCTCAGCCATGAAAATCCTCAATTTTGAATACAAGTGTATCGAACGCGTTTGACAATGCCTACGCTTGTAGTTATGAATACACCTGTAAGCAAAACACAGCAAGGGAAAAAGGCAATGACACAGAACATCGTTAATGCTGCTCCGGCTCGCCTCTCAAGCCTCTTCACCGACCCAGCCGTTAAGGTAGCTTTCGAGCGTGCCGAGCGCGACAATGGCGCTGCCTTGGTGGTACCGGCTCAGCGTCCGCCCCGTTTTGTCGGTGGCGCGGGCGCATCATTGCAGTGGCGCCGCAACCTCGAAGCTCTTGAGCTGGCTTGAGGCTCAACCGATGGCAACCGACCATACCCCAATCCTCACGCCTACGGGGCGCGGTAGCTATGTCGATGTCAGTCAAGTCAGCCTCGACGATATCCTGTTTTCCTATGACCGTTGCCCGACTGAATTTATCGATCAGCCGCGCGACTCCGTAATTGCCGCCTACCACGAGGCATGGCGGCAAATCGAAGATTGGTTGAACTCCTAAGCAACCCGAAAATTTGGAGATCCATCATGCCGAATACGACCGTTCCGGCCACCGGCGGAGCCATGCCGAATCCACAAGGGCCCAAACTCGACGAGAGCCGAGATCCGACGCTTCTCGTTCTGGATGCCCAAAACCTCCTCTCGGAGATCAAACACCTCAACGAGGCGATTTTTCTCGCTGCGCACGGGCTTGGTGTTCGTCACCACATGAACGCGATAACGACGGTCGCGGACATCATTGAAGATAAGCTTCTGAAAGTCGAGGAAATCCTCGACGCGGCACGTGCGGCGCGGGAGGTATCGCTATGAACCTGTCTCGCAGACAATCACTTGGGCTCCTCGCCGGCTCGGTTATCTCCACGACAGGGGTCGCCGGCGCCGCACCCTTGGTCGTTGCCGCCACGAAGATGACGGTCCAAGAGCGTTATGACTTCCACCTCGCGGAACTGCAGAAGGCTGCGGCCGAAATCAACCCGATGATAAGCTACTGGCGCGTCGACCAGCCGGATGAAGATAGCCAAAATCGCGCAATTGTTTTGATCGCTTATCAGGATACAGGCCGGTACGATGGCGACGGCCGATACGAGGCCGCAAATCCCAATTGGAACGGCAAACGCTCGATCTACAACGTAAAACTGATGGATTACCGCATCGACGGCGAGCGCGTTTTCCATGTCTCAACGCCCATGGAAAGTAGATGGCTTACCGAACCTTGCTTTAAGACGTTCGTGGGCAGGAAAATTGGAGGATTGCTATGACTCGACGTCAATTCGACCTCCATCCCGATGAACTTCCCGATACCTACGTCATGACCGGCGACGGCACCTGCATGGAGCCGGAAATCATGGACGGCACTAAACTGTTGTTTAGCCGTACTGAACGCTATAAGCATGGCGATGCCGTTGCATTGTTCCGGCGCCGGGAGTTTACGGCCCCCGGCGAGCATCAGATCCTCATCAAAAAGCTGATCTATGCGCCCAGGTCCGAATATTGGACCGATCCAGCGAATTTTCGTGGTGGGAATATCGTGCCTATGGTCCTCGTGGAAATGCTCAACCCGCGAGCAATCCTGCAGTTTCATCCGGATTCCCTGCTCGGCATTCACAAGTGCCTCGGGCCGGTGCCGGTAGGGCATAAAACCCATAAGATCAGCGATGACGAGCTGCGGCAATTGGCAGCGGGGAAACGCAACCGCATCCATGAACCATCCCTGTGAAAATCTTGGAAAACCGGATTTGTGATTCGCTCCCGCTCTCCTCTTGAGGCCCAATGCCGCCAGGAGGTGCGCCATGTCGCTTGCCTATTACGCCCGAAATGCCGCCACGGCGGAACGAAACCGACGTCGGATGCGAAGGGAAGGTGTTAATATGAGAGGGGACAGGCTCTGGACTGAGGAGGAACGCCAAATCATCCTAGCAATTGGACCCGATTTCGATGCGATCCGTAAGAAACTCCCAAACCGAACACGGATCGCAATCGCAAGTCAGTGCCGTAAGATGGGGCTGAAGCAGCAGCAACAGCATATCTGGTCTGCGGCTGAGATTTCAAAGCTTCGAAAGCTATACCCTTCCGCTTCTCGGGAAGAAATCTGCCAGGAATTCACGCACTCCACCTGGGTCAACATAATGCAAACCGCGAGATATCACGGCTTCCGACGCAAGAAACGTCCATTTAAGCCCATAGGAAATCCATCCGTGGACGAGATGTTGGTGAAGCTCTTCGAATCAAATTTCAGCTTTCCGGATCTGGATAAGGAATGCCGCACCAAGCGTTACTTTCAGAAGGCTAAGTGGCGCTACATGCGCCCGAACTACAATCATATCGCCCGAGCGTTGGACGTTCTCGACGGGGAGTTCCGCGTAGAATGGCACAATGACTAAAATCGTTCGTGCGCGCCGGACTAGGAAGTCGCCTGATTTAGAGATTCGATAATGTCTTTAGCAGGCAGAATAAGACGCCGCTCCATATTCCTAGTTTCTTGAAAATGAAACTTTTTGTAAAAGGACATGGCATCATCGTCGAGTGCGTTTACTACGACCCCACGGAAAGCTACTAATTGGGCGGCCGACACTATGCTTATCAGAGCATTTTTTAGGAGCGCTTTGCCCAAGCCGTTTCCCTGATGTTCAGTTGCAACAGCCAGACGCGCCAAAACTGCTACTGGAATTTCCGTTGGAGCTTTGGCCCCCTTAACCGAACGGGAAACGTCATTTCGATGTATCATGCCGGCGCAGACAGAATGATAGCCAACAACTCGATAAGCCTCGTCTGTAATAACAAACGTTCGAGTATATCCCTGCTCTTGGTTATAGAGCGCCATTTCTTTGAGCCAGTCATCCAACGAGGGCTTCCCTGATGAGAAACCCTCGAGGATATGCTGACTGCTAATTGGGCAAGGCTTTCTATAAGGCAAAAGTCAATCCATCCATTCCATTTTGGTCTGGAACAGTTTGACAAGGTTGTCCCTGGCGACGCCCGGCGCTGCAAGCTGATCGCTCACAGCCTCAAAAACATCTGCAGATACCCCTATGAATCGTTGATCCAGCAGCTCTTCTTGAGCGGAGTATACAGATGCCTCAGTCATAAACGCAGTAATGCTCTTTCCGCAAACTTCAGCAGCTCGCGCAATGAGGTCATGCGTCTCCGGCTCAATCCGTAGATTGACGGTTTTGGTTTTCTTAAGGGCGGACATCTCATTTCTCCATTCAATCGCACGTTCACTGATTTGTGCGACGTACTCTTACTAGCGATCGAATACGACCATGTGTTGGCAATGTAAATACGCCGGAATAAATTTCAATTAACAAAAAGGTTACATCTCGACTAATGCTCTGAAACCATTTCAGGATTTTTTTAGTCATAAAATCATGTCGCATCGCATGTCGCATGGATTTGCCGACATCTGCGGGAAATGCCTGAAAATCAAGGGAAACAGTGCGCAACAAGGCGCAACACGAAATGACAAAAATTTGTTACGCTAGAAAGAACTAAATATCTGATTTTATTGATGATTGCGATGGTGCCCAGAGCCGGAATCGAACCAGCGACACGCGGATTTTCAATCCGCTGCTCTACCAACTGAGCTATCTGGGCATCCGTGCTTCGCGTAAGACAAAAGGCCTTGGAAGACCCTGGGCGGTTGGTTCGCCCCGGAAGCGAGCGGGGTTATAGCATCTTGTTCGCCCATGTCCAGCCGCAAATGACTCTTTTTTGACAGGAAATGGATTTTTGATAATTCGCAAACAAAATGAAGGGCTTCACCCACTCGAAGGTGGGGATGGGCACGCGGCTACTCCTCTTCGGAGCCGTCGGCCTTGGTCTCGTCATCGGCAACGGGAATGGCGTAGGAGCCCTTGAGCCAGCGCGACAGATCGACCGAGCGGCACCGATCCGAGCAAAAGGGATAATGTTCGCGCACCGAAGGCCGGCCGCATTCGGCGCAAGGCCGCGTCTTGCGCAGCGGCTCCACCTTCGCCCCGAGCTTGATCTTGTCGTCGTCCGCCATCGCGCTCAGCCTTCCTGCCAGGCGGCATGGACGTCGAAGCCCTCGCCGGCGAGCAGAAGCATGGTTTCATAAAGCGGCAATCCGACGACATTGGTGTAGGAGCCGATCAGCTTCTGCGCGAAGGAGCCGGCAAGCCCCTGGATGCCATAGGCGCCGGCCTTGCCGCGCCACTGGCCGGAAGCAAGGTACATATCGATATCCTTGCCCGACAGGCGCTTGAAGCGGACCTTGGTCTCCACCACCTTCTGGCGCAGCTTGCGGTCGGGCGTGATCAGGCAGACGCCGGTATAGACGACATGGCTGCGGCCGGAGAGCAGATGCAGCGCCGACGACGCCTCGTCGACGAATTCCGCCTTCGGCAGGATGCGCCGGCCGACGGCCACGACCGTATCGGCGGACAGAATATAGCTTCCCTGCCAGGCGACATCGCCCTTCAGCGCAGCAAAGGCCGCCTCGCCCTTTTCCGTCGAAAGCCGGCGCGCCAGCGAGCGCGGATGTTCCGACTTCTTCGGCGTCTCGTCGATGTCCATGGGCATCAGACGCGCCGGCTCGATGCCTGCCTGATGCAGGAGCTCGACGCGACGCGGCGATCCCGACGCCAGTATCAACTTGTGTTTCAGCGCCATAAGACCTCGACCATCAGGCGGGAGACGGAACGCCGGCTCGTAGCGAGCTGCGGACTACTTGAAACGATAGGTGATACGGCCCTTGGTAAGGTCATAAGGGGTCATTTCCACCAGCACCTTGTCGCCGGCGAGAACGCGGATGCGGTTCTTGCGCATGCGGCCGGCGGTGTGGGCGATGATCTCGTGCTCGTTTTCCAGCTTCACGCGGAAGGTCGCGTTCGGCAGCAATTCGGTGACGACACCCGGAAATTCAAGGACTTCTTCTTTCGGCATTAAAGCTTCTTTTCCTGTAGGTTGAGGCCGGCGCCCATGGCAAAATGCGGGGGTCACCGGAAATTTGCGCGGAAACTACACAATCGCCGCGGTTTTGTGAACCTCGTTGATAAGGCTTTCTGCATTTGTTTCACGCAAGCCGTCAAAGCGAGCCGCTATGCTCCACCAGCCGGGTCTCGATCAGACCGAGAAGATGGTCCCGCACCTCGCGATAGGCACTGAGGATCTGCTCGCGCGTATCGCCCGCCACGGTGGGATCCATGGTCGGCCAGTAGATGACCTCGACCGCATTGGCCCGCGTCAGCTCCAGCGCCGCGTGATGCGCTTCCGGAGACAGGGTGATGATGACATCGAAGAAATCATCCTCCAGGTCCTCCAGCGTCTGCGGCTGCCGGCGCCCGAGCGAAAGGCCGATCTCCTCGAGCACGGCATCGACGAAGGCGTTGCGCTCGCCGGCGCGCACCCCGGCCGAGGCGATATAGGTGCCCTGCGGCAGCATGTGGCGCGCGATCACTTCGGCCATCGGTGAACGGATGGCATTGAGCCCGCACATGAAGAGGATGGCGCCGGGCGCTTTGCCGCTATGCTCGATCGCCGACCCCTGCTCCATGGCCGTCACCCGCGCCAATAGAGCACGCAGACGAGCGTGAACAGCCGCCGCGCCGTGTCGAAATCCACGACGATCTTGCCCTGCAGCCGCTCCATCAGCGTCCGCGAGCCCTCGTTGTGGATGCCACGGCGGCCCATGTCGATCGCCTCGATGCGGCTGGGCGTGGCCGAGCGGATCGCCTCGTAATAGCTCTCGCAGATCATGAAATAGTCCTTCACGATCCGGCGAAACGGCGTCAGCGACAGGATATGGGTGGCAACGATGCCGCCCTCTTCCGTCCGGATGTCGAAGACAAGCTTGTGATCGACCAGCGACAGGTTGAGCCGGTAGGGTCCGCCGCCATGCCCCACGGGCTCGAAGCAGTTCTCCTCGATGAGATCGAAGATGGCGACGGCGCGCTCGTGCTCGACATCGGGCGTCGAACGGCCGATCGTGTCGTCCAGGACCACATCGCTCAGCCGGAAGACGCCCACAGCCATGCCTTACCTCTCGAGATTGAGACGGATCGCCACCGATCGCGCATGGGCGTCGAGCCCCTCGGATTCGGCAAGGGCGATCGCCGCCGGGCCGAGGGCACGGAGCTGTTCCGGACCGAGCCGCAGGATCGACGTGCGCTTGACGAAATCGAGCACCGACAGGCCGGAGGAGAACCGGGCCGAGCGCGCCGTCGGCAGCACGTGATTGGAGCCGCCAACATAATCGCCGATCACTTCCGGCGTATGACGGCCGACGAAGATGGCGCCGGCATTGCGGATGCCCGAAAGCAGCACGTCGGGATCATCGACCGCGAGCTCGACATGCTCGGCGGCGATGCGGTTGGCAAGCGGGATCGCCTGCTTCAGGTCGGAGACCAGGATGATGGCGCCGAAATCCCGCCAGCTTGCTGCGGCCGTCTGCGCGCGGCTGAGCCGCTTGAGCTGACGCTCGACGGCACCTTCGACAGCCTTGCCGAAGTCGGCGTCGTCGGTGATCAGGATCGACTGCGCGCCCTCGTCATGCTCGGCCTGCGCCAGCAGATCGGCGGCCAGCCAGTCCGGATCGTTGTTCTTGTCGGCTATGACGAGCACTTCCGACGGACCGGCGATCATGTCGATGCCGACCGTGCCGAAGACCTGGCGCTTGGCGGCGGCGACATAGGCATTGCCGGGGCCGGTGATCTTGGCGACCGGAGCGATCGTCTCGGTGCCGTAGGCGAGGGCTGCGATCGCCTGCGCGCCGCCGATGCGGTAGATTTCCTCGACGCCGGCCATGCGGGCGGCGGCCAGGACGGCCGGATTGACGGCGCCCTTCATTGTCGGAACGGCGATGACGACCCGGTCGACGCCGGCGACCTTGGCCGGCACGGCATTCATCAGCACCGAGCTCGGATAGCTCGCCGTGCCGCCGGGCACATAGAGACCGACCGCCTCGATCGCCGTCCAGCGCGAGCCGAGACCGACGCCGAGATCGTCCTCGTAGAGATCGTCCTTCGGCAATTGCCGGCGGTGATGCGATTCGATACGGGTGGCGGCAACCTTGAGCGCACCCAGCACTTCGGCCGGAACGGCGGCGACCGCCGCGTCGATCTCCGCCTCGCTGACGCGCATCGGCGTCGTGGCGAAATCGATTCCCTCGAATTTTTTGGAATAGTCTGATAGAGCCGCGTCACCGCGCGCGCGCACGTCATCGATGATGCCTCGCACGACGGCATTCACGTCCTCGGACACTTCCCGCTTGGTCGTGAGAAACGCGGCGAACTGCTCTTCGAACCCTTTCGACGCCTGATCCAGCCAGATAGCCAAAACCGATAATCCTTTTACATCTCACATCGAGGCCGCCGCCGGCGGTCGAAACCCGTATCCGCCCGGCTAGCGGGCTTCATCCGGATGATTGGGCCTGTTAGCCGTTTCCCACGCGCCGCCGATATCCGCAAGCTGAACTTCGATACATTCGACATCGAGCGCGATCGTCGCCTTGCCTGCCAGCGTCAGCTCGATGGTGCCATCCGGCCCCTCGCCCTTCTGCTCGAAGCGGATGGCGAGCAGCGACAGCACCTCGTCGCGACGGCGTTGGTCGATGCCGCTGGAGCGCACCGCCTGCACCCGCTTGAACACCAGCGCGGCGCGGCGGCGCTCGAAGGCCTTGCTCTTCCTGTCCGACGATTCCCAGACGAAGCGGTTGGCGGCAAGCGAAAATTGCCCGATCTTCGGCGCATAGGACAGGTCGCCGACCTTGAAGACGCTGTCCTGCATATGGGCGGAGACAACGCCCAGATCTTCGTTGTCGAGTGCCAGTAGCTTGAGATTGGTCATTCGCCTGCTATCCCCGGTCGCCACGGACATGCCGGTGGCGCCATGTCCTCACGATGGAAATAAGGCGCGGCCGCGAAAGACGCAACCGGAGAAAACGGGCTTCTCCGGTCTGTTCACGGCTACAGCGGGAATTAGTCGCTGATGCGCTCGACGATCGCGCCGCAGCGCGTCAGCTTGTCTTCCAGCCGCTCGAAGCCGCGGTCGAGGTGATAGATGCGCGACACCAGCGTTTCGCCCTCGGCGGCAAGGCCAGCGATGACGAGCGAGACGGAAGCGCGCAGGTCCGTCGCCATGACGGGGGCGCCCTTCAGCCGCTCGACGCCCTCGATCTTGGCCGTCTGGCCGGAGAGCGAGATCTTCGCGCCGAGGCGGGCCAGCTCCTGCACATGCATGAAGCGGTTTTCGAAGATGGTTTCGGTGATATGGGCGGTGCCGGTCGAGCGCGTCATCAGCGCCATGAACTGCGCCTGCAGGTCGGTCGGGAAGCCGGGGAAGGGATCGGTGACGATATCGACCGGCTGGATGCCGCCGCCGTTGCGGCGGATGCGGATGCCGTTATTGGTCCCCGAGACGTCGGCGCCGGCGCGGCGCAGGCTTTCCAGCGCCGTGTCGAGCAGCGCCATGTCGGTGTTCTCAAGCGTGACGTCGCCGCCGGCCATGGCGACGGCCATGGCATAGGTGCCGGTCTCGATACGATCAGGCAGGACGCGATGGCGGGCGCCGGAGAGCGAGGTGACGCCCTCGATGGTGATCGTGCTGGTACCGGCGCCGGAGATCTTGGCGCCCATGGCGATGAGGCAATTGGCGAGATCGACCACTTCCGGCTCGCGCGCCGCATTGCCGATGACCGTCGTGCCGCGGGCGAGCGTCGCCGCCATCATCAGCACATGCGTCGCGCCGACCGAAACCTTCGGGAAAACGTAGCGCGCGCCGATGAGGCCGCCCTTGGGCGCGGTGGCGTTGATATAGCCGCCGTCGATCTCCATGGTGGCGCCGAGCGCCGTCAGGCCCTCGATGAACAGATCGACCGGACGCGTGCCGATGGCGCAGCCGCCGGGCAGCGACACGCGCGCCTGGCCCTCGCGGGCGAGCAGCGGGCCGATGACCCAGAAGCTGGCGCGCATCTTGGCGACCAGCTCATAGGGCGCGGTCGTGTCGACGATGGTGCGGCAGGTGAAATGGATGGTGCGGGAATAGCCGTCTTCCTGGCGCTCGCGCCGGCCATTGACGGCGACGTCGACGCCGTGATTGCCGAGAATGCGCATCAGGAGCTCGACATCGGCCAGATGCGGCACGTTTTCGAGCGTCAGCGTATCGCTTGTCAGCAGCGATGCGATCATCAGAGGCAGGGCGGCATTCTTGGCGCCGGAGATCGGTATGATACCGTTGAGCTCGTTGCCGCCGACAATCCTGATACGATCCATATATGATTACGGGCCGAGCCCGCCTTTCCTGAAGTTCCGTGCCACCTGGGAGAAGGCGCTCTTTAGACGAAATAGATCAAAGCTTCAATTCGTTTGATGGCTGTTTGATGATGGGCGACATGAATCATTACGATTCGTCCATTTTTGCGGCGGCATCTCAGCCCCGTCGCCTCAGTCCCCGCTTTTTTCCGGCGTCGAAGCATTGGCCGCCGGCAGGCCATCGGTCTCGTCAGCCTGTCCGGCGCGGCGCGCCCTGACCTGCTGCTTGCGGCGACCGAGATTTTCCCGCAGCTTCTGCGCCGCCCGCTCGCGCCGCCGCTCCGCCTCGGTGACCTGCCTCGCAGCCACGCCCTCTTGCGCCCCGCCGGCGCTCAAACCGCCTTGCGAGAGAGGCTCCTCACCCGTTTTCGTCTTGTCCGCATCCATGCGCTTCCCATAGCCGAAATAGCCCGACTTCAAAAGGCCGACGCAATTTTTCCCGCGATCTTTTCACCGAAGTTGAAATTTGCGGCTTGCACTTACCGCCGACCTATGGCAATAGCCGCCTCGCCCAACAACGGCGCACCCACCGCGCCACGGTTTGCTGCTATAGCTCAGGGGTAGAGCACTCCCTTGGTAAGGGAGAGGCCGAGAGTTCAAATCTCTCTAGCAGCACCAGTTTTTTTCTCACGTAACTATAGCCGTGTTAAGTTTATAATTACAGCGGCTAGGCAGTATACGTGCATTGCTCCCTATGAGGGCTTCCTCCATTTTATGGATAAATGAGCAGAAACTTAAAACTTTCCACTCCACACATAGAGCTAATACAATTTTGGGGTGAGAGTTCTGCGCATTTTGCCTCTATTGCCGTCAAGCAAGCACCTTCCCACAAGAACACCTAAAGCAGGTAATTTACCTACAATTAATCCTTGAGTTGTATCAATGACTCGATCATTGGAGGTATTCATTTTGGCTAAATTTATAAGCATTTTCAACAACAAAGGTGGCGTAGGGAAAACCACATTAACCTGGAACATCGCAGACATGCTTGCGGAAATGGAAAAACGTGTTCTGCTCATTGACTTTGACCCGCAATGCAACCTTTCAATCGCTGTGCTCGGCGGCGATGAATTTAAGAGGCTGGTATCGAATACAGCATCACCCCAAACTGTCAGGGCCTTTCTACAAGGTTATTTACAAAACACAGGCCCAGGACCAGCGACCGTTCATAGTGGTGAATTCACCAATGCGAACGTCAAACTTTTGGCCGGAGACTTCTGGCTAAACGTCTACTCCGATTCATTAAGTGTTGGTAATGATTTGCTGACAGGCAATGGCATTGCGAAATTTACCGCTCTCCGAACATTGGAAGCCAAGTTAAGCGAACAAGGAGAACAGTTCGACTACGTTCTAATCGATCTGCCACCATCATTTGGCGGATTGGTACGATCTGCGTTGTACTCATCAGATTATTTGCTTGTACCATGCACATCAGATACTTTTAGTGAATACTGTATCGGCCTTATTTCTCAGATGCTGCCGCAGTTCGTTGCCGATTGGGACAACGGGCTTCAGCGCTTCAAGCAAAACAACTATGGTTCCAAAGAGTATGATGGCTTGGGAAAACCTCAGTATGCCGGTTGGATATTCAATGGATTCGACACTCGCTCAAACAAGATGCTCAGAGCAGACCAAGCCCACTACAAGAGCATTGAATCGGCAAATTTGGCCCTTGTATCGGATCTGAAGAACAATATCGGAACTTATAATGCCGTCTTGGACTTCGACCTCTCCGGCTACAATATTGGAAAGGTTGAAGATATGAATGTGATAATCCAGAATAGCCTTTGGCAAAGCATTCCTGCCCACAGAATGGATAGCCACCTACAAGTAAAAAACCTCACTGGCGACAAGCAGAAATGGTCTAAATCTCAAATGAAGCTGATCGGTGAAGTTCGCACTCAAATCCAAGGCATCGCAAAAAGCATTGTTGACAATTTATAATTATATTTTTCCGTTATCATTTAAAGACTGTCGATATTTTGATCGACAGTCTTTCTCGAAGGTTAAACGCAATACACCGGCGGCTTCATCGCCCACCCAAATCAAACCTCCTCCTTCTTCCTAACCTTCTTCTCCCCCACCCCCTCCGGCCCCGGCGCCAACAGCTTCCGCAGTGCCCCAATCTTGTCCTTCACCAGCGGGCGGAAGCGGCTGGCGCGGTAGGGCATGTCGGCGGCGCCGTAGCCTTCGGGGCCGTCGTCGTTGCCACGGTGGATCTCCGCGAGCTTCACGCCGATGAAGGTTCCGTCGACATAGTGGGTATATTCGCCGACCCAGCGGATGGTGTAGATCGTGCCCTTGCGGATCAGCTGGTCGATGCTGACATGCTTGAATTTGTCGTCGATGCAGACGACCTTCTGGCCCACATGGAAATCGTAGCTCACTCTCATCTCCTCGCGGCGGCGGTCCCCGCATCGCCCGATCATTGGACGGCCAGCATAGTCGCATAGGAGCCGGCTCGTAAATGCGGCGGCCGATTGCGCCGCCATCCGCCGTTACAGCTGCAAATGAAAGAGGCCCCGCCGGCGCTGGTCCGGCGAGGCCTCCGATCAACGAGCTGAGAAAGTCTTAGAACTTCACGCCGACGCCGACGGACAGGACGTGCTGGTCGAGATCGGTCTTGATGCCGAGAACGTCCTTGTCGCTGTAGTCGTTGAAGCGGTATTCGAGACGGCCGAAGATGTTGTTGGTGAAGGCGTAGTCGACGCCGCCACCGACGGTCCAGCCGTTGAAGGTTTCGGTTTCCTTCTCGCCCAGCGCCTTGATGTAGCCGCGCTGCGCCGTCCAGCCGGCGGTTGCGAAGATGAGGGCGCGGTCGACGGCATAGCCGACGCGGCCGCGAACGGAGCCGGCGACATCCGTGCCGACCTTCACGTCGGTGCCGAGAACGTCGTATTTATTGTCGTTCCAGTTGTAGTTGATATCGCCTTCGATGCCGAACACGACGTTGTTCACCTGGTAGTTCAGGCCGGCGAAGCCGCCGATGAAGGCGCCGTTGAAGTTGTCGGAGGCGCTGGCGCCCGGAACGCTGAAATCGCCCTTCAGCCAGCCGGCGCCGCCCTGCAGACCGACATAACCGCCTGTCCAGGAAAAGCTTTCCGCCGGCGGAGCAACAGGGGCGGCCTCAGCGGCAAGATCAGCAGCATGGGCGGAAACCGCGAATGTCGACGCAATCATCGCGACGGATAGGAACAGGGACTTCATGAGGGATTCTCCTTGCATCAGATTTCACTACGCTGAATCGCAGTAGCCATCTCCTACAACCTAAAGACAAACAATGCTGTGTTGATTTTGTCACATTCCCGTCACAATTAACGCGAGCACCCGCGCACTCCCTTATGTCCCCGCCCCTTTCGCCCGTTCCATCTCCGGTCGCAAGAAATTTTTCCACACCCCTGTCGGCCTTGCCCCTCTCCATCCGTCCTTCGAGCATCCCAACCGACGAGAGGAGCACCCCATGACCAAGATCGCCCCATGCCTGTGGTTCGAAAACGAGGCCGAGGAAGCGGCCAATTTCTACGTGTCGCTGTTTCCCGGCTCGCGCATCGAGCATGTGCAGAAGAATGTCGTCGAAACGCCCTCGGGGCCGGAAGGCAGCGTGCTGGTGGTGAGCTTCACGCTCGCCGGCCAGCGCTTCATGGCGCTGAATGGCGGTAGCCGTTTCGAATATACCCACGCGATCTCGCTGGAGGTGGATTGCGACGACCAGGCCGAGGTGGACCGGCTCTGGGACGGGCTTTCCGCCGGCGGCGGCATCGAGCAATGCGGCTGGCTGAAGGACCGCTACGGCGTGTCCTGGCAGATCGTCCCGAAAGTGGTCGCGCAGATGCTCGCCGATCCCGACGCGGCCAAAGCCGGCCGCGTGCTGCAGGCGATCATGGAGATGGTGAAGCTCGATATTGCCGGCCTGCAGGCGGCCTATGACGAGTAGCCGGCAGAGGGGAATCGCATGTGAGCACGCTGGCGCCGTAAACTCCTTCTCCCCTCGGGGAGAAGGTGGCCCGAAGGGTCGGATGAGGGGGTCTTCCCCCACAGCAAAAGTAACCTTTTGCTTGCGCTCAAGGTGCTCGTCGTTCCACTCCTCGCCCCCCTCATCCGCCTGTCGGCACCTTCTCCCCGCTGGGGAGAAGGGGTTGCGCGGCAACCACCTCATCTCATATGCAATTGCCCCGCTCCGGCGGGCGAGAGCACCGTGACGGCATCCGAGTCCCCAAATAGCCCTCAGCCCCGCTCCCCGCGCAGCCGCGCGATCGCCTGAAGCTGCAGCGCCTTTTCGCCGAGCTGCATCAGCTCGATGCGGTTGCCTTCGGGATCGGCTATCCAGGCCTGGAAATTATGGTCGACGCCGAGCGTCTTTCCGGAGGTGAGCGCGACGCCCTTGCCGGTGAGCTCGGCGATCGCGCCGTCGATATCGTCGACCTCAAGGCAGAGATGGTTGAAGCCGACATTGGCGAAGGGCGGCGCGCCGTCGCCGACGGCGTCGGGAAACAGCTCGAGATATTGCGTATCGGTGATGCGCAGATAGACGATCCAGAGGCGGTCGTCCCGCTCCAACCGGAACATTTCCTCGAATCCCAGCTTGTTGACGTAGAAATCGAGCGAACGCTCGATATCCTTGACGCTGAGCGCCACATGGCCGATCGATTTCACATGCTTCACGACAATCCCTCCGCTTTCGGTCGTCTCCTCCGCCGGAGCCATCGGCGGCCGGCACTCGCTTGCCCGCCATCGGGAGCAGAAGGCTATGAGAAGGTCAAGGCCGCCAAGCGCCGCGCATGGCCGGCGACAAGGCCCGCCGACAATCGCACAGGCCGGATTGACACAGGGCGACATGTATTGTCCGCCGTTTCTTGACCCTGAGCGCGCCTCGTCCGCCGATGCGCTTGCGCGGGGCCACAGGCTGAATTACCGTCGCGCTAACCATACGGAATTATTGGTATATTTTGAAAGCAATCGCGCCGCCGTCGCGGCGCTTGCGGATGTCGATGATGGAACTATTGTATCGGCTGTTCAGCAGCAGAACGGCAAAGCCCATGCAGCAGCCCCCGCGCATCCGTCTCGATCTCCCGGCGCAGGCCTATGCGGCCATCTATGCGCTCAGCGACATCCACGGCTGCCACCGCGCGCTGCTGGAGGCTGAAAAATACATCATCGAGGACGCGGCCAGGATTCCCGGCCGCAAACTCCTGATGCATCTCGGCGATTATGTCGATCGCGGGCCACGGTCGAGCGAGGTGCTGCAGCATCTCTGCGAACCGCCGCCCGACGGCTTCGACCGCTATTGCCTGCTCGGCAATCACGACGACGCCTTCCTGAAATTCCTGGACGATCCGCGCGCCAACGGCGGCTGGCTGGACTTCGGTGCCGGCCCGACACTCGCCTCCTACGGCATCGACATGACCTATCTGCTGCGGGAGGAAGGCAGGAGCGTCGAGGAACTCGGCGAGGCGGTGCGCGCCGCCATGCCGCCGGCGCATATCGAGCTGCTGCGGTCGCTGCCCGTCGCGGTCACCGTCGACTCGATCGTCTTCGTTCATGCCGGCCTCCGGCCGGGCATCGCGCTTGCCGAACAGACGGATGAGGATCTGATCTGGATTCGCGAACCCTTCCTCTCCGAGGGTCCGCGATTGCCCCTGCTGGTGATCCATGGCCACACGCCTGTCTCGCGCCCTTCCTTCGTCGACGGTCGCATCGGCATCGACACCGCCGTCTCCATGGGTGGCTATCTGACGGTCCTCAAGATCGCCGGCGGCCGGCCGACCATCCTGGCGACGGTTCCCGCCGACCCCTGAGCCGAGACGAAAAAGCCCCGGCGCGAACCGGGGCCTCGCCTCGTCATCTCCGTATGCTTCACTCCGCCGCCATGGCCGGCGGCAGATGATCGGCGGCATCGTTGCTTTCCGGCTGCGTGGCCGACGGCTCCGCCGCCTTCCGCTTCGGCTCGCGGCCGAAGAACAGGGCATAGCCGGCGGGCAGCACGAAGATGGTCAGCACGGTGGCCACCAGGATGCCGCCCATCATGGCATAGGCGAGCGGCCCCCAGAAGACGCCGCGCGAGATCGGAATCAGCGCCAGGACCGCCGTCAGCGCCGTCAGCGTGATCGGCCGGAAACGCCGGACGGCCGCGCCGATGATCGCCTCGCGCCGCTCCATGCCGGCCGCGATATCCTGGTCGATCTGGTCGACGAGGATGATCGAGTTGCGGATGATGATGCCCAGCAGCGCGATGACGCCGAGGATCGCCACGAAGCCGAAGGGCGCGCCGCTGATCAGGAGGGCGCCCGCCGCGCCGATGATGCCGAGCGGGCCGGTGGACAGGACCAGCATCGCCTTGCCGAAATGCTGCAGCTGCGCCATCAAGAGCACGACGATGATGATCAGCATGATCGGCGCCTTGGCGGCGATCGAGGCCTGGCTCTCGGCGCTGTCTTCGGCGCCGCCCTGGATCTCGATCTTGTAGCCGGCCGGCAGGCTGTTCCGCAGATCGGCCATGTCGTTATAGAGCTTGGCGGTCACGTCGTTCGACTGCACGTTGTCGGGCAGCGTCGCCCGGACCGTGATGGTCGGCAGGCGGTCGCGGCGCCACTCGATGCTCTGCTCCATCACCGGTTCGACCTTGGCGACCTGCGACAGCGGCACGAAACCGCCGGAATCGGTCGGGATATAGATCGAGTTGACCGAGGTCAGCAGATGACGGCTGGCCTCCGGCTCGCGGGCAACGATGCCGACGGTTTCCTCGCCCTCGCGATAATTGTCGAGCGTGGCGCCGGACATGGTGGCCTGTAGCATCTGGCGGATACGCTGCGAGGTGACGCCGAGCGCGCGGGCGCGGTCCTGATCGATCACCAGCTTCATCGCCGGCACCGGCTCCAGCCAGTCGTCATGGATGGCGCCCAGCAGCGGGTTCTGCGTGAAGCGTGCCTTTACCTCATCGGCGATATGGCGAACCTCCTGCCGGTCGGGACCCATGACGCGCAACTGCACCGGCCAGCCCGTGGGAGGGCCGAGGAACAGGCGGTCGACCTTGCCGCGCACGGCGGGGAAATCGGCCGCAAGGATACCGCGCAGCTTGACGATCAGCCGCTCGCGCGCCGGCTCGTCCTTCGCCATGATCAGCATCTGGGCGTAGTTCGGATTGGTGAGCTGCTGGTCGAGCGGCAGGAAGAAGCGCGGCGCGCCCTGGCCGACATAGGTGGCGACGAAGCGCTTGTCCTGATCGTCGGCGACGCGCGCCTGCAGCGCCTGCGCCTGCCGTTCCACTTCCTTGATGCTGGTGCCTTCCGGCAGCCAGAGATCGACCAGGATTTCCGGGCGTGACGACTGCGGGAAGAAGTTCTGCGGAATGAACTGGAAGGACCACAGGCTACCGACGAAGGCGGCGAGCGTCAGCAGCAGCACGATGACGCGATGGCGCACGGCCCAGGTGACCGAGGCGCGCAGGCGGCGGTAGAAGCGCGTGTCGAAGACATCGTGATGCTCGCCGGCGTGATGGCGCTGCTTGAGGATCATGTAGCCGAGCCAGGGCGTGAAATAGACCGCGACGAACCACGAGATCACCAGCGCGATGCCGACGACATAGAACAGCGTGCGGACATATTCGCCCGCCGTCGAGGCGGCAAAGCCGACCGGGATGAAGCCGGCGGTGGTGATCAGCGTGCCGGTCAGCATCGGGAAGGCGGTCGAGGAATAGGCGAAGCTCGCGGCATCGAGCTTGACCAGCCCCTCCTCCAGCTTGCGCTCCATCAGCTCGACCACGATCATCGCATCGTCGACCAGCAGACCGAGCGCGATGATCAGCGCGCCGAGCGAGATGCGCTGCAGGTCGATGCCGAGCTCGTACATGATGGCGAAGGTCGCGGCCAGCACCAGCGGGATGGCGATGGCGATCACCAGGCCGGAACGCCAGCCGATCGACAGGAAGGACACGATCAGCACGATTACCAGCGCTTCGCCGAGCGCATGCATGAACTCGCTGATCGCGTCGGTCACCACTTCGGGCTGGTTGGAAATCTGGTCCACCTGCACGCCCACAGGCAGCGAGGCGGCAAAGCGCTTGTAGGTCTCCTCGACCGCATGGCCGACATCGGTCACCTTGTTGCCATTGGCCATGACGACGCCGAGCTGGACGCTCTCGTGACCATTATAGAGGAACTTGGCCGTATAGGGGTCCTGCAGCCCGGCGGTGACGGTGGCGATATCGCCGAGACGGGTGATCTGACCGCCGGCCTTCAGCCGGAGGTTCTTGATATCCTCGATCCTGTTGACGTCGCCCTCGACCGAGATGCGCACCGAGCGCGTGCTGGTATCGACGTTGCCGGCCGCATCGACCTTGTTCTGGCCGACGATGGCATTCTGCAGGTCGGTCAGCGTCAGGCCGCGCTCGGCCAGCACCTTGGAGGAGACATCGATATAGATCTGCTCCGGCTGGTCGCCGATGATCACGGCCTTTTCCACGCCGGGCGTCGCCAGCAGCATGTCGCGGGCCTGGATCGCGAATTTCTTCAGTTCCGGATAGCTATAGCCGTTGCCGCTGATCGAATGCAGGGTGATGTAGGTATCGCCGAATTCATCGTTGAAATAAGGCCCCTGCAGACCAGACGGCAAGGTGCCGGCGATATCGCCGACCTTCTTGCGCACCTGATAGAAGGCATCCTTCACCTGTTCGGTGTTGGTGTCGCCCTTGATCTGGACGGTGGTGATGGCAAAACCGGCGCGGGTATAGGACTTGACCCAGTCGAGATGCGGCGTTTCCTGCAGCTTGCGCTCGATCTTGTTGACCACCTGGTCTTCCATGTCCTGCAGCGAGGCGCCAGGCCAGATGGTCTGCACGACCATGACGCGGAAGGTGAAATCCGGATCTTCCTTCTGACCCATATGGGTGAGGCCGAACGCGCCGGCGATGATGGTCAGCGCAAACAGGAAGCGCGCGATGCTCGGATGAGCGATCGCCCATCGCGACAGGTTGAAGGGCTTCTTGTCTTCGGACGTGCTGGTGCTGGACATGATATCCGTCCCCCTCGTTGCGATCAGCGCACGATATCGGCCGCCGGGGCGGCATTGGCGGCGGCCTGCTGCCCGACGGTATCCGGCAGCTTGACCTTCATGTTTTCGCTCATGAACTGCGTGCCGGCGGCAACGACGACGTCACCTGCCTTGAGGCCCTCGGCGACGCGAACTCCGTCATCGGCGAAATCGGCGACCTTGATGCCGCGGGCATGCACGGTGGCGGCGCCGCGGTCGACCAGCCAGACGATCTGCTGGCCGTCCTTCTGGGCAAGTGCGCTCAGCGGAATGGAAACATAGGGCTGGGTGTTGTCGGCCAAGGCCTCGATGGTCGCGGTCATGCCGAGCAGCACGCGCGGATCGTTCGGTACGCTGACGCGGACGGCAAAGGTGCGCGACTGCGTATCGGCGCTGCCCGAGACCTCGCGGACCTTGCCGTCGAGCACCAGGGCCGCGTCGGACCAGAAGCGCGCCTTGACGTCCTTGCCGACCTTGAATTGCGCGATATCCATTTCCGGCACGGCGATCAGCACTTCCTTCTCGCCGTCGACGGCGACCGTGATGACGGGTGTGCCGGAGCTGACCACCTGGCCGACATCGGCATTGACCGTCGTCACGATGCCGTTCATGTCCGACGTCAGGTCGGCATAGGCCACCTGGTTCTTGGCTTCCGCCAGGGCGGAGATCGCGGAATCCCGCGTCGCGACCGCCTGATCGTTGGACAGTTCGGCCTGTTCGAGCTGCGACTTCGATCCGACATTCTTGTCGAAGAGCTGCTGGGCGCGCGTACGGGCGAGCGCCGTCGTCTGCACCTGCTTCTCGGCCGAGTCGAGATCCGCCTGCGAGCGGCGCACCGCCAGCACATAGTCAGTCGCATCGATGCGGGAGAGCACGTCGCCGGGCTTGACCTTCTGGCCGATATCCACCTTGCGCTCGACGATCTTGCCGCTGACGCGGAAGCCGAGATTCATCTCGGTGCGTGCCCGGACCGCCCCGGAATAGTCGAGCTTGCGCGTCGTATCCGCCTGGGCGATCTCGACCACCTTGACCGGCCGGATCACTTCGGCCGTCTCTTCCTTTTTCTCGTTGCAACCGGAAAGCGTGAAGCCGATGGCGGCGAGGATCGCGGCGCCGGCAATGGATCGTATCGTGGTGGTCTTCAGCGAAACCATGTCGCTCTCCTCGGTCAAAACGGATGCACTGCGCGCCGGTCATTCGACGCGCGGACTGCTATTTCTTCAGCGCCCTGATGACGAATTCGATCAGATCCTCTGGCTCGGCACGGTTCGGCTTGGCAAGACACTGCGCCACCATCTGCGGATGACAGAGGTTGAGCGTCGCCGCGCCGAAGCATTTCGAGGCAACATAGGGATCTTGCTCCAGAAATTCTCCGGCAGCGATGCCCTCAGCGATAATCTCGGCAATCAAATCGTGAATGCGATCGATAAATTTCTCTATGACATGCCAGTCATCCTGGATGGCGACGACGACCATCTCATGCACCGTCTGCTGAACGAGCATGGTTTCGGTCGTCCGCTGATACTGGGCATGGAGATAGATACGCAGCCGCTCGGAAGCACTGATCGGGCGACGGGAAATCTCGAGCGCCATCTGATAGCTGGCCTCGAGCATCCGGCCGCAAACCGCCTGACGAATCTCGGTTTTCGACGCGAAGAAACGATAGATATTCGCCGTCGACATGCCGAGATCGCGGGCAATATCGGCCACCGTCGTCTTGCTGTAGCCGTAGTGGCGAAACAGCTTTTCAGCCGAATCGAGGATTTTCGTGATGTTTTCCTGACGCGCCGGATCGACGCTGACGTCGGAAAGAGCGAGCATGGCTTGCTTTCGGTTTACGAGTGACGATTTTCAATTTTCGTCACTCGTAAACCGAAAGCGGTCCTCTGTCAAGAAATTGTCCCAATCTGAAGCAATCGGAAACCGTGGATAGCGATCGCTCGCCGACGGCGGTCAACAGTCAGGCGCCGAGGATGTTCGGGCGGAAGCGGCGCAGGCTCAGCAAGCCGACGATCAGGAATGCGACGAGCAGAACGACCTGAACCGCCAGAAGCGACGGCTCGTTGCCGAGCGGCGCGATCGCATTGAGAGCCGGGATCTTCTGAAAGGACTGCACGACCAGCACGACGCAATTCAGGTAGAGCATGAACAGGCTGCCGGCGATGAAGACGAGCCGCCAGACGCCGGCCATCCGCAATCCATAGCGCGCAATCGCGGTCGGAATGAACACCAGGACGGTGACGATCCCGAACACGATACCCGGCGTCACGCCGTTGAAGGGAAAGAGAAATCCGGTCAGGCTCGTCAGCAGGATCGTGACCATGTAGACGAGCGTCGAGCGCGCATGACGGCGAACGGTAATCAATCCATGTATGACGACGATACCGGCAAGGATTGCAATCAGGCTGATGATGACGTGAATCAAGGTCAGTGTGGACATGCGAACAATCTCCCTCTGGCAGGACATGTTTCGCGGCGAGCCCCGTTCGGCGCCACCTTGAGGGATTGAAAATTCGCGCGCAAACCCGGCCCTTTGCGCGATCCCGCAGCCCCTCTTTATGGCCTGCATTATAGCCAATTCTTATGAGGTCGCCAGCCATTTGAATTGGCGCCCGGATGGCAGCCTCCCTACTCATTCAAGCGAGAATGGCCGGAATCGCGAGACGAATGTCGAGAGCGCAGTCCGTGACAGGACTGATGATCAGCCTGCGGCCCATCATCGGCCTTCGTCAGGTTTTTCGACGCACCTATTTGCCTTTCCGAGCCTTCCCGAGGAGGAGCATACCTGCGCCCGCAATCGCGCGGCCGCGCCGGAAATCGAGGCGGACGAACAGGGAGGAACATCGCGCATGAGCACCAATTACAGCAATATCAGCCGGAATGCGGGCCTGGGAACGAGCCGCGCCGATGGACCGGCCATCGCCTCGATCATAAAAGCAGGCCTGATCGGAGGAATTGCCGGCGGCGTCCTGATCTGGATATACGAAGCGATCGTCTGGGTCGGCATTCAGCATCTGATGCCGCTTGCCGGCATCCCCCGCAACGCGACCGGCCTCGTTTTCGGCAAGGGCGTTCAGGAATCCCTGGGATTGACGGCCTATTTTCTCGGCACGGCAATCCATTTCTTCTTCGTCTTCGTCTGGGGCATCGCCTTCGCCTACCTCTGGCCCTATTTCCGGCGCCGAGGCTATGAGGCGACCTTCGTGGCGCTTTTCTATGCCGTCCTGATCTGGGTCGTCATGCATGCGGCCATCATGGTCGCCACCACGGATCATCCGAACTATTTCGATCCGCTGGTCGTCATCGGCGGCTTCATGTCGCACTTTTTCTATACGGTGCCGCTCGCCCTGATCGTCAAGCGACGCCTCGAACCGGAAATCGCCGGCTCCTGAGGCGGCAAAGCATCCCTCGCCACGACATCCCGGCCTCAGCGCCTCCGGTATCAGGGAGGCGCTGAGCGCACCTGGCGCGATCAATGGCCTGGATCGATCTAAGCCAGACGAACGTCCAGCGAAATCGGCACCGAGGCCAGCGCCTTGGAGACCGGGCAGCCGGCCTTGGCCTTGTTGGCAAGCTCGGTGAACTTGGCTGCGTCGGCGCCGGGAACCTTGCCCGTCAACGTCAGGTGGATCGCGCTGATGGCGAAGCCGCCTTCGACGCTTTCGAGCGTCACCTTGGCCGTCGTCTCCATGCTCTCGGCGGTGAAGCCGGCCTCATTCAGGATCAGCGACAACGCCATGGTGAAGCAGCCGGCATGGGCCGCGCCGATCAATTCCTCTGGATTGGTGCCCGCAACGCCTTCGAAGCGGCTGGCGAAGCCGTAAGGATAATGGTTGAGCGCGCCGCTCTGGGTCGAGATCTGGCCCTTGCCATCCTTCAGACCGCCGGACCATTGGGCCGAACCTGTGCGATTGATCTGCATGTCGTCCTCCTCATTGTTAATTGGGGTTGATTGGGCACGGGAAAAGGCTTGCCTCCCGCAAGCATCGCTTGAGGCGCCGCCGGGCGGCCTCGAGCGGCAATATAGCGCTTTACCCGACGAAGGCGACAAGGCCGTTACAGTGGCTACCGCCGATCCGGGAAAAGAGGCGAAATTCCGCGATCACCACGGCAGCGCCCCTCACAACATTCACGCAACGGCAAATCATCATACCAAGGAATTGCCATTGTATGATGATTGTAGTAATATCCTTTTGAGCTTGAAACTGCGGCCAGCCGCACGAAGGCCTGCGCATGCTCCGAAAAGACATGCCGGATAGAGCGGGAAGAGAAACCCATTGGAAGCGCTTGAACGACAGGAGCACGGCTCGACCGGTCAGCCCGAACGCCGCCCGCGCGTGCGCCGAAACGTGACCGCATCGATCGCCCAAGACATCTGCTCCGAGCGCTATCCCGCCGGCTCGGCCCTGCCGCGCGAAAACGACCTCTGCGAAATCTATGGCGTCAGCCGCACCGTCATCCGCGAATCCCTGAAGATCCTGGAATCGAAGGGCCTGGTGCGCGGCAAGCCCCGCATCGGCACTACCGTCTGCGACAAGGACGACTGGAACATCCTCGATCAGGACGTGCTCGAATGGATGGGTCCCTATATCGCCGAATTCGATATTCTCGGCAGCATCCTCGAGGCACGGCGCACCATCGAGCCGGTGGCGGCCGAATATGCCGCCGAGCGCGCCACCGCGCAGGAAATCGCCGATCTCGACCAGGCCTGGCGGCAGATGCGCGACAGCGCCGACGATCCGGAAGGCTTCACCGAGGCTGACGTGCTGTTTCATACGTTGCTGTTGAGCGCCAGCCACAACCAGGTGTTCCGCCGCCTGTCGAGTGCCATCCATGCCGGCCTCAAATATGCCCTGCACGCCTCGAACGTCGCCGCCGACAGCCGTGACGAGGCGATTGCGGTGCATGGCCAACTGGTGGAGGCACTGCGCCTGCGCAACCGCGCCGCCGCCCGCGACTGCGCCCACCGCCTGCTCGATCTCGCCGCCCGCGACCTCGCCGCGGAAACGGCGGGCGGGCGAAAGGAAAAACATCGAACCTGAACCCCGAAATCCGCGGCCTGCCGCCGCTGATGTGACCAAAGCCGAAACGGAAGCATTCCCATGAAAATCACCAAACTGACGACCTATATCGTGCCGCCGCGCTGGATGTTCCTGAAGATCGAAACCGACGAGGGCATCACCGGCTGGGGTGAACCCGTGGTCGAGGGCCGCGCGCTCACCGTGCAGGCAGCCGTGCATGAGCTGGAAGACTATCTGATCGGCAAGGACCCCTTCCTGATCGAAGACCACTGGAATGTGATGTACCGCGCCGGCTTCTATCGCGGCGGCGCCGTCCACATGAGCGCTATCGCCGGCATCGACCAGGCGCTGTGGGACATCAAGGGCAAGGCGCTCGGCCAGTCGATCCATTCGCTGCTCGGCGGCCAGGTGCGCGATAAGATCAAGGTCTATTCCTGGATCGGCGGCGATCGCCCCTCCGACGTCGCCAACAATGCCAAGGACGTCGTCGCCCGCGGCTTCAAGGCGATCAAGCTCAATGGCTGCGAGGAAATGCAGATCGTCGACACCTATGACAAGGTGGAAAAGGCGGTCGAGACCATCGCCACCATCCGCGAGGCAATCGGCCCCTATGTCGGCATCGGCGTCGATTTCCACGGCCGCGTCCACCGCCCGATGGCCAAGGTTCTCGCCAAGGAACTGGAGCCCTACAAGCTGCTGTTCATCGAGGAGCCGGTACTCTCCGAAAACCGCGAGGCGCTGAAGGAAATCGCCAACCATTGCTCGACGCCGATTGCCTTGGGTGAACGCCTCTATTCGCGCTGGGACTTCAAGTCGGTGCTGTCGGACGGCTATGTCGACATTCTCCAGCCCGACCTCAGCCATGCCGGCGGCATCACCGAATGCCGCAAGATCGCGGCCATGGCCGAAGCCTATGACGTGGCGCTGGCCCCGCATTGCCCGCTCGGACCGATCGCGCTCGCCGCCTGCCTGCAGGTTGATGCCGTCAGCTACAACGCCTTCATCCAGGAACAGAGCCTCGGCATCCACTACAACAAGGGCAACGACATCCTCGACTACATCTCCAACAAGGAGGTCTTCCACTATGCCGACGGCTTCGTCTCGATCCCGCAAGGGCCCGGCCTCGGCATCGAAGTGGACGAAGCCTATGTCATCGAGCGCGCCAAGGAAGGCCATCGCTGGCGCAACCCGGTCTGGCGCCATGAGGATGGCAGCGTCGCCGAGTGGTAATATTTGATCGCCTCTCCAACGGAGCAGGGCAATCGCATATGAGCTGGATCAGCACCGAAAACCCTTCTCCCCAGCGGGGAGAAGGTGGCCCGAAGGATCGGATGAGGGGGATCGAAGCAAAGCTTCGAATGGCTTGAGCGCGAGCGAAAGGCAAATGTCCCGATGCCGCGCCACCCCCTCATCTGCCCTCCTGAGCTTGTCGAAGGGCGGGCATCTTCTCCCCGAGGGGAGAAGAAGGAACCAAGCCATCGACCATGAGCCGTTCCTTATGTGCGATCACCCTGCCTGCGGAGGGAGACGATCGCTGCGAAGGATGATCGATATTACGGCGCACCTTGCCGGCCGTTTCCGTTCTAGGATCAACGACCGCGAGAGCGCGGCCCATATCCTCAAAAAGGTTGCGCCCGCGGTATCGGCGCAGATACCGCAGGCGCTTCATGCGTCCCGACAAACCCCCAGGGGGACGCATTCCCGGAGCATGATCCCCGAAAGAGTGGAGTAACTTTCGGGGGATAGCATCATGTCCAAGCCGTGTTGACTGTTACTCCCGCTCGCCCGTGAAGTTCAGGAGGAGCTGGAAGATGTTGACGAAGTTCAGGTAGAGCGACAAGGCGCCGAAGACGGCGAGCTTCTGCGAGGTCTCCTGATCGTGGTTCTCGGCATACTGTTCCTTGATGTTCTGCGTATCCCAGGCAGTCAGGCCGACGAAGACCACGATGCCGATGATCGAGATGGCAAATTGCAGCGCGCTGGAACCGAGGAAGATGTTGACGACGCTGGCGATGATCACGCCGAACAGGCCCATCATCAGGAACGAGCCGATATTGGCAAGGTCACGCTTGGTCGTATAGCCGTAAAGGCTGGTCGCGCCGAACATGGTCGCGGCGATGAAGAAGGTCCGCGTGATGCTGGTGCCGGTGAAGACCAGGAACACCGAGGCAAGCGACAGGCCCATGACGGCGCAGAAGGCCCAGAACATCGTCTGTGCGCCGCTTGCCGACATCGACTGGATGCGGAACGAGAAGAACAGCACGAAGGCGAGCGGCGCCAGCATGACGACCCACTTCAGCGGCGACTGGAAGATCGGTACATACAGCGCCGGCGTCGTGCCGACGATCATCGCGACGATGCCGGTCACTACCAGGCCGATGCCCATGTAGTTGTAGACGCGCAGCATGTGCTTGCGCAGACCTTCGTCGAAGAGCGCCTGCGAGCCGGCGTCGGCGCCGTAGCCGTATCGCGGATTGGTCGGATTCATGGTCGTTCTCCTGTGATTCAGAACTAGTAAAGAGTACGGGCGAGCTTTTCGGCCTCGCCATCAAGTTGGGCCGCCTTGCCGTTGCCGATCAGCGCATAGGCAACCTCGCCGATCTGCCAATAGGCAGCCTGGACGTCGTCGCGCTTGACATGGCTGACCTTCTGGACGGCGAAACTGCCCGGACGGACCGCAAACAGCGACAAATGCCCGCCCTCGCCGGCATCGACTGTCATTTCGACGCTCGGACCGAATTCGGACGGATAGACCTGCGCATCGGTGACGCGCCAGCCTTCCGGCAGTTCCGGCAGGACGATCGCGGTTGCGGCGCGGATCTCTTCCGGATTGTAGCCCGCCTGCAGCGGCTGCGAGGTCATCGTTCCGCGCACCGTGGTTGCCTGATAGGCGCGCACCGCGTCGTCGATGAAGGCCGGCGCCGGGACCGAAGCATTGACCTCGCGCGCCGTGAAGGCGCCGAAGGACGTATGCGCGACCCAGCCGGTCGCCATCAGCATGGCGACGGCCGCGACCCTTTGAAAGGAACTCAGCACGCGGCCATAGGCGAGCCCCCGCTCGAGCCGGCGGGCCGCTTCCCGCGTTTCCGCCTTCGCCGCCAGTCCCTCGCCGGCCAGCGCCATGCGCAGCTCGCCGCGGATGCACATGTCGGCCATCACCTTGGCGGCGATCTCCGGATGCTCCGACAGATAGGATTCCACCTCGACGCGGCGGGCAACCGTCAGTTCGCCATCGACATAGGCATCCAGATCGCCATCGATGATCGGATCAATTGTTTTCATTGCCGCCTCCTTCGATGAGCCGAAGATGCGAAATCTTGGGCGCCGCCTCGAAATTGCGGAGGCTGGCGCGGGCCCGCGCAATGCGCGACATCAGCGTGCCCAGAGGAATACCAAGCGCGGCGGCCGCTTCCTGATAGGAAAGATCCTCGATCGCCACCAGATGCAGCGCCTCGCGCTGCTCTTCCGGCAGGCTGAAGAAAGCTTCACGAACCTGGCTCAAGCGCACCACATGATCCTGCGAGGCCGGAAGCGCGGGTTCGAACTCGGCGGCCGCCTCTTCATGGCGCCGGTCCAGCGAGCGCTTGTGGCGCAGGCGGTCGATATGGGCATTGTGCAGGATGGATAGCAGCCAGGTGCGCAGATTGGCGCCGCGCCGGAAGGACGCCTTGCGCTCATAGGCCCTGACCAGCGCATCATGCACCAGATCCTCGGCATCATCCGCATTGCGGACGAGCGAACGGGCGTAGCGTCTCAGCGAACCGAGCTGCCCCAAAACGTCGAATGTCCGTCCTTTGCGTTCCATACCCCAATATACGGACGCCGGGCCGATCTTATTCCATCGCCCCGAAAATTTTTTTGCCGGCCGCTCAGTAGTGCGGCGGCTTGGTGATGGCCGGCGCGTCGAGCGTCTGTTCTTCCAGCGTCAGAAAGCGTTCGGTCAGCCGGTCGAGCTTCTGCTGTGTCTGCTCGATCACCTTCCACTGCTCCGCCACCTGATCGGACAGTTCCTCGATTGTCTTTGCCTGATGGGCCACCATCTCCTCGAGCGCGATGATGCGGTTTTGTTCGTCTGACATCCTTGTTCCTTATCGGCAGCGATCCATATCACCGGCGCCGCGTGCCTATCACGTCCTGACCGGATATATAACAACCATCGACGTCATTTGACGATGATGTGACAAAACTGAAAAACAGCTGAAAAGACCCGTTACCTAACTGACATGGCCGCCTTCTAAAGAGAGCGCAGAGACGCGCCGGCTTTGGAGGCAATCCCTTTGCAGGCGCACCCTTCTGAAGACCTCGGAGACGCGCCTTGAAGATCATCCAGATCACCGACACCCATTTGAGCCCCAGCAAGCCGCATTTCAACGGCAATTGGGAGCCGCTGGCGAAATGGATCGAGGCAAGCGGCGCCGATCTTGTTGTTCACACTGGCGATCTTAGCATCGACGGCGCCGACAAGGACGCGGATCTCATCTTTTCCATGGAGCTGATGCGGCAGGTCTCCCTGCCGATGCTCATCGTGCCCGGCAATCACGATGTCGGCCACCTGCCCGGCTCCTATCAACCCGTCAATCCCGAGCGGCTGGAGCGCTGGCGCCGTCTCGTCGGTCCCGATTATTGGGCGAAGGACGTCGGCAACTGGCGGCTGCTCGGCCTCAACAGCCTGCTGATGGGCTTCGAGGACGCCGAGGAGCAGAAACAGTTCGACTGGTTGCGGGAGAAGCTCGAAAGCCGTGGCGAGCGCCGCATTGCCCTCTTTGCCCATAAGCCGCTCTTCGTCGATGCGCCGGATGAGGGCGATACCGGCTACTGGAGCGTGCGACCGGCACAGCGCCGCCGGCTCTACGATCTGATCGCGGCCCATGACGTCGCCCTGTTCGGCAGCGGCCACCTGCACTGGACCTGGGAAGGCCGCTTCAACGACACGAACCTGGTCTGGGCACCGCCCGGCGCCTTCATCCTCGACACGATGGAACGCGAAATGCCCGGCGAGCGGCTGATCGGCGCGGCCATCCACGAGCTTGGCGAGACCGTATCGACCGAACTCGTCGCCGTTCCCGGCATGACCGCCTATTTCCTCGACGACGTCGTCATGGAAGTCTATCCGCAGGCAGCTCCCAAGGCGAAGGAGCCGACCGAATGAGCGCGCTTTCGCTTCGCGGCATCGCCAAATCCTTCGGTGGCAACGCCATCCTCAAGGGCGTCGATCTCGACGTTCAGCCCGGCGAGTTCATCGCCCTCGTCGGCCCGTCCGGCTGCGGCAAGAGCACGCTGCTGCGCATTCTCGCCGGCCTCGACCACGCCGATAGCGGCGAAATCATCCTTGGCGGCAGCGACGTCTCGGGCGTTGCCGCGGCCGACCGCAATATCGCCATGGTCTTCCAGTCCTACGCGCTTTACCCGCACCTGACGGCCTCGGAAAACATTGCAGTGCCGCTCGCCATGCGCCGCCTGTCGCGCGTCCAGCGCCTGCCCTTCGTCGGCTCGCTCGTCCCCGGCCAGCGCGCCGCCCGCGCCGGCATCATCCGCGATGTTCGCGACATGGCCGTCTCGCTGAAGATCGACCATCTGCTCGACCGCAAGCCCGGCCAGATGTCCGGCGGCCAACGCCAGCGCGTGGCGCTCGCCCGCGCCATGGTCCGCCGTCCCGCCGTCTTCCTCATGGACGAGCCGCTCTCCAATCTCGACGCCAACCTGCGCGTCCACGCCCGCGGCGAAATCGTCGACCTGCATCGCCGCGCCGGTGTGCCGACAGTCTATGTCACCCACGACCAGGCCGAGGCGCTGTCGATGGCCGACCGCGTCGCCGTCATGATCGGCGGGCAGTTGCTACAGCTCGCTTCTCCTCAGACGATCTATGACGACCCCGCCCATGTCGAAGTCGCCCGCTTCGTCGGCCAGCCGCGCATCAACCTTTTGCCGGCACTGGCCGAAAACGGCATCGTCGCCTTCGGCGGCATCCGGCTGGCGCTCGAAGACGGCAGCGTTGCCGGCCACAACGTCACGCTCGGTATCCGCCCGGAATTCGTGCGTCTTACTCAAAATCGGCAGGATTCACTCGCCGCCCATATCGAACGCATGGAATTCCTTGGCTCCGAAGTCATCCTCTACGCCAAACTCGACGCCATCGGCGAAACCATGGTCGTCAAGCTCGCGCCGGTCGAGGTCGCCGGTCTTTCGGTCGGCATGCCGGTTGCGCTGACGCTCACGGCCGAACAGGCCCTGGTCTTCGCCGAAGACGGCCGCCGCCTGCGCGCGAGGCCCGCGACCGTCGACGCCACGCGGGAGAAGGCGCATGGCTAGCATTGCCGCCACCTCCCTGCCACTACAGCCGGCAGCGGCACGCGAACGCAGCGAGGCCCGTACGGCGTTGCTGTTCGCCCTGCCCGCCATCATCCTGATCGTGCTCTTCATCCTGGTGCCGATCGTCGCCGTCGTCGTGCTCGGCTTCACGGATTTCCAGCTCGGCGACAAGAGCCTGCGCTTCGTCGCTTTTGAGAACTACGCACATCTGCTGCGCGACCGCGCCTTCATAAAATCGCTGTGGAACACGGCGACCTATACGGCCATCGTCGCGCCGGTCTCGATCGTCCTCGGCCTCGGCGTCGCCTTGCTGATCGAGAGCGAAGGCATCGGCCGCAGCTTCTTCCGCACGGCCTATTTCCTGCCCGTCGCCTCGCTGATCGTCGCGATGGCGACCGTCTGGCAATATCTCTTCCATCCCACCATCGGCCCGATCAACGCGCTTCTGACCGAGATCGGCCTCAGCGGCCCGAACTGGCTCGGCTCCTCGGCGACCGCGCTCTACAGCCTGTCGATCATCGGCGTCTGGCAATCGGTCGGCTTCAACATGGTGCTGTTTCTCGCCGGCCTCACCGCCATCCCGCGCGAGCTCTATGCCGCGGCCGAAGTCGATGGCGCAAAGTCGTCCTTCGACCGCTTCTGGCTCGTCACCTGGCCGATGCTCGGACCGACGACGCTTTTCGTCACCACGATCAGCATCATCAACGCCGTGAAGGTCTTCGACACAGTGAAGGCCCTGACCGACGGCGGCCCGAACCATGCCTCCGAAGTGCTGCTCTTCACCATCTACCAGGAAGGCTTCGTCTATCTCCGCGTCGGCTATGCCTCGGCGATGACGACGGTCTTTCTCGCCATCCTCGTGCTGCTGACTTTCCTGCAATATCGCGTCCAAGACCGGCAGGTGCATTACACATGACCTCGACAGGCTTCACCCCCGGCCGCATCCTGCGCCTCGCAATCCTGATCCTCGGCTCGCTCGTCTTCCTGGCGCCCTACATCTTCATGATCTCGACCGCCGGCAAGGCGCAGGACGATATCTTCACCTCGGCGCTGAGGCTGATCCCGACGCATTTCTTCTACATCGAGAACATCACCAAGGCGCTGAGCAAGGTTGATATGGGCAGGCTGCTGATGAACGGCGTCCTCGTCTGCGGCCTGATCTTCTTCTTCCAGGTGCTGATTGCCATCCCCTGCGCCTATGCCATGGCGAAGTTGAAGTTTCCGGCGGCGCGCACCATGATGGTGCTGGTCATGCTCGGCCTGCTGATCCCGATCCATGCAACGGCGCTGCCGCTCTATGTCGGCTTCAACAGCCTGTCGCTCTTGAACAGCTATACGGCTCTCGTCGCACCCTTCTCGATCTCGGTCTTCGCGATCTTCATGTTCCTGCAGTTCTTCCGCGCCATGCCCGATGATCTGATCCACGCCGCCCGTCTCGACGGCATGTCGGAACTTGGGATCGTCGCCCGCGTCATCGTGCCGAATGCCTGGCCGGCGGTCACAGCCTTTGCGATCTTCTCGGTCGTCGCGCACTGGAACGACCTCTACTGGCCGCTGATCGTCATCAGCAAGCAGGATTACGCCACGCCGCCGCTCGGCCTCATGTATTTCCGTGCCGCCGAAGCCGGCGACGATTACGGCGCGCTGATGGCGGCGACCCTCATCATCACCCTTCCCCTCGTCGCGGCATTCCTTCTCGCGCAGAAGCGTTTCGTCGAGGGTATCACCATGACCGGTCTCAAGGGCTGACCGGTTCGAAATTCGAAAACGGAGAACGAGCGATGAAGCATATCACCCAGATTCTCGCCGCCGCGGCCATTTCCATGGTCGTGTCGGTCCCGGCCTACGCCGAAACCACCTTGACGGTTCACTATCCCATGCCCGGCTTCTTCAAGAACGTGATGGACACGATCTCGAAGAAGTTCATGGAAGAAAATCCTGATATCAAGATCCAGTTCGCCGCGCCTTCGGCCACCTATGAGGAAGGCATCCAGACCATCCTGCGCCAGGCCGGCACGAGCGAAATGCCCGATGTCACCTTCATCGGCCTCAACCGCCTGCGCATGATGGACGAGCGCAACGTCGCCGTCGATCTCGGCCCCCTCGTCAAGAAAGAGGGCAACATGGCCGAGCAGGGCTTTTCGGACACGATCCTGAAGCTCGCCCAGGTCAAGGGCAAGCAGGTCGGCCTCGCCTTCGCGACCTCCAACCCGATTATGTACTACAATGCCGACCTGGTGAAGGCTGCCGGCGGCAACCCGGACAACCCGCCGAAGACCTGGGATGAGGTCATCGCGCTCGCCGGCAAGATCAAGGCGCTCGGCAACGGCGTCGACGGCATGGACTTCCGCTGGCAGGGCGACGACTGGATGTTCTCCGCCCTCCTCTTCGGCGCCGGCGGCAAGATGCTGAGCGACGACGAGAGCAAGGTCGCCTTCAACGGTCCCGAGGGCCAGAAGGCCGTCGAGATGATCCAGCGCTTCGTCAGGGAAGGCGGCATGCCCGTCTTCACCAAGGCTGCAGGCGAACAGGCCTTCGCGGCCGGCAAGGTCGGCTTCGAATTCCAGACCACCGGCGCGCTCGTCAACACCATCAAGAACGTCGGCGCGAAATTCGACCTGCGCACCGCCAAGCTGCCGCTGATCGATCCGGTCAACGGCCGCCTGCCGACGGGCGGCAATGCCGTCGTCATCCTGACCCATGATCCGGTCAAGGAAGAAGCCGCCTGGAAGTTCGCCAAGTTCGCCGCCGGCCCCTATGGCGCCTCGGTCGTCGTTCCCGGCACCGGCTATGTTCCGAACAACGAACTCGCCGCCAAGTCGGCCGACTATCTCGGCGACTTCTACAAGAAGAACCCGCTGTTCCAGGCAGGCCTCAGCCAGATGCCCGTCATGATCCCCTGGTACGCCTTCCCCGGCTCCAACGGCGTCAAGGTCACCCAGACCATCGTCGACAACCTCTCGCGCATCGTCGATGGCTCCGCCGAACCGAAGGAAGCACTCGACGACGCCGCTTCCGACGTCGAAGGCCTGCTGCCGCGCAGCTGATTGCTCCGATCTCGTTTGAAGATTGCGCCGCCTCTCTTCGGGAGGCGGCGTTTTCATAAGCGGCTATTTGCTCACGACCGAAGGGTGAGATCCCGCACCGTCCCGCCCGCGCGCAACCGGTAGGGCACGGTCAGATGCCGCGGCGGCGCGGCGTTTTCCGCCATGTCGAGCAGCAACGAGGCGGCTGCCGCCCCCATGGTACCATCCGGTATCTCCACCGTCGTCAGCGAAGCCTCCGTCAGCAGGCCAAGCGAAATCCCGTCGAAGCCCGCCACCGAGATGTCGCGCGGGATGGAGAGGCCCTGGCGCCGCAGCGCGCCCATTACCCCGAGCGCCAGAAGATCGTTGGAGGCGATGATCGCCGTCGGGCGCAGACGCGAGACGGCATCGGAGAGATCGAGCTGCTCCAGGCTGCTGATGAAAGAGATTTCCAGGGCATCGAGAGGCTGCTGCCCAGCCGCCGACATCGCCCTGAGATAGCCGAGATAGCGCAGCTTGGCCCGGTCCGATGCCGTAAAATGACCGGAGATGAACAGGATGCGGCGATGCCCCTTGTTCAGCAGATGATCGGTCAGATCCCGGCCGGCACCGAAATTGTCGGTGGCGACGGCGGCGGTGAAGCGGGCCGTCGGCAGATTGCCAAGCAAGACGGTCGGTGGCAGGGCAGAGGACAGCGCCGGGCTGTGCTCGGGATCGCAGACGGTCAGGATCAGGCCGGTCGGCTGCTGCTGAAGCAGCGAGGCCACGGCATCGGCCTCCTGCGCCGGATCATAATTCGACTGCGCGATCAGCACGCTATGGCCGGCATGCATGGCCCTGTTCTGGATGCTGGACAGCGACGCCGCGAATACCGGATTGGTGATGCTCGGGATCAGCACGCCGATCGCCGGCCGCCCATTGCCGGTGCGGCCACCGGCGCGGTAGCCAAGCTCTGCCGCCGCCCGGCGCACCCGCCGCACCATCTCATCGCTGGCCGGACCGCTGCGGTTCAGCACCCGGCTGGCGGTCGCGATCGAACAGCCGGCCCTGAAGGCGATTTGCTGGAGCGTCGACATGATCTCATGCACCTCAGGCGTCAGATCCCTGCCTCGAGGCAGGCATCCCCAAGGAATGGCGGGGATTTATATCAGACCGATGACAGTTATTTGACGGTGCCTCGTCCCGGCCGCGACATCTGCGCCCTTGATATTTGCTGCGGCGCAACAGATGGTCCTCATGATCGCCGCGACGAATGATGCTGTCATCGATCGATGCCATGATTGCCGCGCTGTGATCCGCAGATCCGACCCTTTGAAAGGATGCTCTCATGTCTGAAGCAGAAGCACGGACGCCTGCCACTTCCACCGACACGACCGAAAGGCTGTTCTTCCTCGATATCAACGACGGCCGAATTCTTTCCTCCGCCATCGACGGCACCGATCTGAAACTCATCGTCCAGCGGCCGGGCCGCAGCCCGGACGGCATCCTCGTCGACAGCGAGAACGGCTGGATCTACTGGACCGAGATGGGCACCGACTACAACGCCCATGACGGCTCCATCGAGCGCATGGACCTCGACGGCGGCAACCACATCACCCTGATCCCGCCAGGCAGCACGCTGGTCACGCCGAAGCAGATTCAGATGGACCGCGACAACGGCAAGCTCTACTGGTGCGACCGCGAAGGCATGCGTGTCATGCGCGCCAACATCGACGGCAGTGACATCGAGACCCTGGTGCAGAACGGCGACAGCCCGGAAGATAGCGCCGATATCGAACGCTGGTGCGTCGGCATCGCGCTGGACCTGCCGCTCGGACAGATCTACTGGACGCAGAAAGGCCCGCCGGATGCCGGCCTCGGTCGCATCTTCCGCGCCGGCATCAATATCCCCGTGGGTGAAACCGCCACGAACCGCAGCGATATCGAAGTCCTGCTGGACAAGTTGCCGGAGCCGATCGACCTTGAGCTCGATCTCGCCACCCGCGCGATCTACTGGACCGATCGCGGCAACCTTCCGCGTGGCAATACCGTCAACCGCGCAGAGATGGATAATATCGCCGCAACGTCCGAGGTCGTTCTCGAAGGTCTGGACGAAGGCATCGGCCTCTCGCTCGACCTGCCGAACAACCGCATGTTCTTCACCGACATCGGCGGCAATCTCTATTCCGCCAGCCTCGACGGCTCGGGCGAGCGCGAACTGCTGCATCACGCGGGCTCGTTCACGGGGATTGTTTATGCCGAAATCTGAACGCTGAAAATACGAAGCGTGCGGACAAATGCGCGCCTAGGATGCATCCTCCTCGGCAACCATCCGATCCAGATTCTCGTTCAGGCGCCGCATCAATTGAAGCAGCGTTTGAACCTCGTCCCTGCTGAAGCCTTCGAGAACCGCCTCGCGCCTTTCCTCCAGGGCTTGGCGCGCGGCCGGAAGCTTGGCGATCGCCGCATCGGTTAACGATATGAAGCTGCTGCGACCATCAGTCGGATCGGGCGCGCGCCGGATCAATCCGTCCCGCTCCATGCGCGCCAGCATCTGGGCCATGGACGGCTGCTCGATCTTGGCAAACTTCGCCAGCTCTTTCTGCGACATCTGCGCTCCATCCCTTAAAAGATAAAGTACCGGCAACTGACCGATGTTGAAGCCCAGCGCCTTCACTCGGCGCTCGCCAAGACGCGAAAAGGCGCGCGACGCCATGTTGATCAGCGGCCCTGGCGTATCGAACAAATCCCAATCTGTCATTTCCGAACCACTTGCATAGGTGCCTATGTTAATTTATATAGGTACCTATGTACGAAATTGTGAGAAACTTGTCCATGACATCCTATCCCCGCATCGCCATTGTCGGCGCCGGCCCTGGAGGGCTGACGCTGGCTCGCATCCTCCATCAGGGCGGTGTCTCTGTCACCGTCTTCGAACGTGAAGAACATGCCCTCGCCCGGCCACAGGGCGGAACGCTCGACCTGCATCTGGAATCCGGCCAACTCGCGCTCCGCCGTGCCGGCCTCTACGACGAATTCCTGACGATCGCCCGCTACGAGGACCAAGGAAACCGGATCTATGACAAGGACGGCACGCTGCTTTTTGCTGACGACGACGCCGGTGATTCCGAAAGACCGGAGGTAGACCGTACGGCGCTACGACAAATCCTGCTCGCCTCCCTGCCAAAAGAAATCATCTGCTGGAACCACAGCCTGCGCGAGGTGCTCCCGCGTGACGACGGCACATACGATCTGGTCTTCGAAAACGCAACAATCGGTCCCTTCGATCTCGTCATCGGCGCCGATGGCAGCTGGTCCAAGGTCAGATCGTTGGTATCATCATACCGCCCGCAATACAGCGGTATCACCTTCATCGAATTTGGCATCGACGATGTCGACACCCGCCATCCTGACCTCGCTGCATTTGTCGGACACGGGAAGATTGACATCAAGGCAGCCGGAAAAGGCCTTACCATTCAACGCAACGGCAACGCCCATCTCCGAGGCTACGCGATCTTCCGCGTACCGACCGACTGGGCCGACGAGACGTTCGACTTTGCCTCACCGGCGAAAGCCCGCACACGTCTCGCCGCGGAATTCCAGGGCTGGGCACCAAGTATCGTAAAGCTTGTCGAAGCCAGCAACGACCATATCGTCTCGCGACCGATCTATGCTCTGCCGGTCGGCCACCACTGGCAGAACCGCATTGGCATAACACTCCTCGGCGACGCCGCGCATGTCATGTCGCCTTTTGGCGGCGACGGCGTGAACGTTGCGATGTTGGACGCGGCGGAACTCGCCCGCCACCTTCTCGAAAGCGACGACTGGGAAAAGGCCGTCAGGACCTATGAAGCCGACATGTTCGAACGCGTCATCGAGCCAGCCGAACATGCTGCAGAGGCCGTCGCCACCGAGCTGTCCCACCTCGAAGCGGAGCCCTTGCTCCAGTTCTACAGAGCGCATCTCGAAGTCCGCCAGCAAGGTTCGACGGCATAACATCCGACAAAAAAGAAGCGGGCCAATGGCCCGCCTCCAAAAGTCCAGCTTCGTTTAATAGCCCCCGCGCACGCCATCCAGCAGATGCGGCAGACCCTTGACGCCATCATCGCGCAGCTCAACCGGCAGCAAGCCGTCCGGAATATCCTGATAGGAAACCGGGCGCAGGAAGCGGCGGATGGCGAGCGTGCCGACCGAGGTCGTGCGGCTGTCCGAGGTCGCCGGGAACGGCCCGCCATGCACCATGGCGTGGGAGACCTCGACGCCGGTCGGCCAGCCATTGGCGAGGATACGGCCGGCCTTGCGCTCCAGCACCGGCACCAGCTTGGCGGCAACGGCATGGTCGCCGGCCTCGATCTGAAGCGTGGCGGTGAGCTGGCCTTCCAGCTTCTCGGCGACGGCGATCATCTGGTCGATATCCTTGCAACGCACCAGCAGGCTCGCGGCACCGAAAACCTCGTGGCCAAGACGTTCGTCGGCGAGGAAATGCGCGACATCGGTCTCGAAGAAGATGCCAGGGCTGCGGTTGACGCCTTCGGCCGGCGCACCATGGGCAACGGTCTTGACCGCCTCATGCTCCGCCAACGCGGCGACGCCCTTGTCGAAGGCAGCGTGGATGCCGGGTGTCAGCATCGGTGCCGGCGCCCGGCCGGTCAGCGCCGTGCTGGCGGCATCGACGAAGCGGTCGAGGTCGGGGCTGTCGATGGCGAAGACCAGGCCGGGATTGGTGCAGAACTGGCCGGCTCCCAGCGTCAGCGAATCGATGAAGCCGGTCCCGATCGCCTCGGCACGCGCCGCCAGCGCCGCCGGGAACAGGAAGACCGGATTGACGCTGCTCATCTCGGCATAGACAGGGATCGGCTCCGGACGGGCCGCGGCAATGGCACCGAGCGCCAGACCGCCGCCGCGCGAGCCGGTGAAGCCGACCGCCTTGATGCGGGGATCGCGCACCAGCGCGGCACCTGTCTCATTGGCGCCCGTCAGCAGCGAGAAGGTGCCTTCCGGCAGGCCGCAGGCGGCGACGGCAGCCTGGATGGCGCGGCCGACAAGCTCGCCCGTGCCGGGATGGGCAAGGTGTCCCTTGACGACGACCGGGCAGCCGGCGGCAAGCGCCGAAGCGGTGTCCCCACCGGCGACCGAGAAGGCGAGCGGAAAATTACTGGCGCCAAAGACGGCGACCGGGCCGAGCGGGATCTGGCGCAGGCGCAGATCCGCGCGCGGCAGCGGCTTGCGCTCCGGCAAGGCCGGATCGACGCGCAGGTCGAGCCATTCGCCGGAGCGAACGACTTGCGCGAAGAGCCTGAGCTGGCCGACGGTGCGGGCGCGCTCGCCCTGCAGGCGGGCGACCGGCAGGCCGGTCTCTTCGGTGGCACGCTCGATCAGCGCGTCACCGATCTCCATGATCTTGTCGGCAATGGTTTCAAGAAAGATCGCGCGCGCTTCCGGCGTGGTGGCGCGATAGGTGTCGAAGGACCGTTCCGCCAGGGCGCAGGCGCGCGAAACTTCGCTTTCGCCGGCAACCGCGAAAGCCGGTTCCAGATTCGCGCCGGTCGCCGGGTTGATGGCACGGATGGATTTGTTGTCGCCGGTCGAATCCGCGCCGATCAGCAAATCGCCGCTAATCACAAAAGACTGTGTCATGGGTATTCCTTGAATGATGCCGGGACGCTGGGAGGTGCGCCCGTTGCAAGCAGATAGCAGGATGGAATGACAGATGTAAGATGATAATCGTCATCTAAATATCAAGTCCTGCCCAACGAGATGGATCTCGGCAGCCATGCCCGAGATCGGCAAGCCTGGACAGACGGAGCCAGTCATCGCCATATGGCATTGCGCGCCGGTTCGTGCCAATTTACCGGCCATCCGAATGACTGACCACGGCCCCTCATGTCCATTGCGCTTCTTGCGGATCCCATCGTCCAGTTCTGCATTCTGGTGGTCGTCGGCACCGTCTTCAGCCGCGTCCTGCTGCGCCATCATCGCGCCGGGCGGCTGATCGGGCAGATCGCCTTCTTCTTCAGCCTGACCGCGCTGCTGCTCTACCACGGCATCGTACCCTATGAGCCCGGCCCGCCGCAGGATACGGTGGCGCTGCGGATTTTCACCGGCTTCGCCAAGATGGTCTGGTGGATCAACGCCGCCTGGGTGCTGATCGCCTCTGTGCGCCTCTTCCTCATCTTCGAGCGCAAGCCGCGCGAGGGCCGGCTGCTGCAGGATCTCGTCGTCGGCATCATCTATCTCGGCGCCATCCTCTCCATTATCGGCAATGTCTTCAGCGTCCCGATCGGCACGCTGATCGCCACCTCCGGCGTCTTCGCCATCATTCTCGGCCTGGCGCTGCAAAGCACGCTCAGCGACGTCTTCTCCGGCATCGCGCTCAACCTCGGCAGGCCTTACTCGGTCGGCGACTGGGTAGTGCTGGAAAACGATGTCCAAGGCCGCGTCGTCGAGACCAATTGGCGGGCTACGCATCTGCTCAACGGTAGCAACGATCTCGTGGTGATCCCGAACAGCACGCTCGCCAAGACGCGAATCACCAATCTGTCGAGCCCCGACGAGAGCCATGGCGTCACCATCACTGTCCGCGTCCAGCCGACCACACAGCCCAACGTCATCGCCGAGGTGATGCGCAACGTGCTGATCAGCTGCAATACGATCCAGAAGACGCCCGAACCCAGCGTGACGGTGGAGGCAATGGACGGCCAGGCCGTGGAACTGCAACTGAGCTTCCGCGTCCGCGACCTATCGCAAACCGCCGCCGCCAAGAACGAGATCTATGACCTCATCTATCGCCATTCGAAAGCGGGGGGCCTGAAGCTTGCCGGTCGTCCCGACTCGATCATGGCGGTGCCGGAGGTGCAAACGGAAGCGGCGGAAGTCGCCCGGCATCCGGGCACGCCCTGGCGGCTGCTCAACAACATCCCGCTGTTCTCGTCGCTGACCGAGGACGAAAAGGAGCATCTGGCCTCGCATATGCAACGCCGCACCTATCACAAGGATACCGTGATTGCCGAACAGGGCACGCGCCTGAATGCCCTGACCATCGTGCGCTCCGGCGTCGTCAGCGTCAGCCGCCGCGAAGGGCAGCGGCAGATCGAGCTGACACGGCTTGCTCCCGGCGATTATTTCGGCGAAGGCGGCCTGCTGATGGGCGCCGGCGAGGTCGGCACGATCAAGGCCTTGACCTTCGTCGTCACCTACGAGATCGGCGAGAGCTGTCTGGCGCCGCTGCTGCGCGATCGCCCCTCGCTGGCGGAGGAGCTGGGCGCCATCATGTCGAAACGCATCGAAGCCGAGCGCCATCTCTTCGGCGCCGGCGACATGCTGGTCAACGGCGCTCCCGTCAGCTCACTGAGCGCCCGCATCAAGCATCTGTTCCAGATCTAGCACGATTAGACGCTGTTCGATGCCACGGCCGTCACGCCGCCTCGGCCGGCCGAGGCGACCTGAAAAGATCATGGCCGATGGCGCGTGCCGTATCCAGATGCGTGTCCTGGAATGACGCGCCCGGCTCGAGCAGAAGCTCGGAGGTTACGACCTGCGCCCCGCAATAGCCGAAAATCCCGTGATCGATCTGCGTCTTCATCGCGCCGAAATAGCCATGCCGCGCATAGGTCCGCATGCTGGCCCCGCCGATGGCGATCAGATGAACCCGGAGATGGCCAAGCCTTTTCACCGATTTGCCGTCCGATCCTTCGTCATAGGCCCAGCCATTGGTGAACACCCTGTCGATCCATCCCTTCAGAAGCCCCGGCATCGACCACCAGTAGACGGGGTAGACCAGCACGAGCGCATCGGCGCGATCGATCCGCGCCTGCTCGGCAGCGACATCGGGCGCGGCGGCAGCCTCCCGCAAATGGAGAGCGATGTCGGCTGCCGTAAATCTCGGGTCGAAGCCTTCCGCCGCCAGGTCGGCGATCTCGAAGGAATGCCCGTCGCCGGACAGCGACACACCTTCGGCCGCCTGCGCGGCGACGCTGTGGCTAAGCGACTGGCGATCGGGATGCGCAACAACGATGAGCGCGTGCATGGCAAAACTCCTGAAAGATGATTGCGAACAAGGGGAACATCTTATATACTTTTAGTAAGTTACTTTTGGTATATAAGAATGTCAAGCGCTGAAGACAGAGAACAATCCGCCGCCTCACCCCCGCGCCGCCGGCTGACGCGGGAAGAGCGCCATCGCCAGCTTCTGGACGTCGCATGGCGGATCGTCCGGGAAGAAGGCACGGAAGCCCTGACGCTCGGCCGCCTCGCCGAATGCGCCAGCATCACCAAACCCGTGGTTTACGATCATTTCAGCACTAGGCCCGGCCTGCTCGCCGCGCTCTATCAGGATTTCGACATCCGGCAGACGACGGTCATGGATGCGGCACTTCAGGCAAGTGAACCAACCCTCGCCGGCAGGGCAACGGTGATTGCAACGGCCTATGTCGAATGCGTGCTTGTACAGGGGCGGGAAATCCCCGGCGTGATCGCGGCTCTGGCCGGTTCGCCGGAGCTTGAAAAGCTCAAGCGCGACTATGAAGTGGTGTTCATCGGGAAATGCCGGGCCGCCCTTGCCCCATTCGCCGAGGCAGGCACCGTTGCTTCCGCAGGCCTTTGGGCGATGCTTGGGGCTGCCGAAGCCCTCTCCTATGCCGCCGCGACCGGTGACATCACCGCCGCCGAGGCAAAGCAGGAATTGTTCGAAACGATCCTCGCGATGGTCGCCAGGAATGCTTGAGCGTAGAAACGCCGGACGGCAGACCTAATTTGATTGCTCGGCCGGTGCCGCTGCCTGCGGCCTCGTCGTGAAGAATGTCTTGGCATCGCTGGTGAATGCCGCGCGGGAAGCCGGCCGCGTATAGAACATGTGCCCGCCCCGATAGAGCTTCAGCGCCACGCGGTCGGCAAAGGCCGCCGGCATATGATCGAGGACATATTTGTTGACGCCGAAGGGTGTGACGATATCGCTGTAGCCTTGCGCCACGAGGAGCCTGAAGGACGGCACCAGCGCCAGCGTTTCCTTGAGATCGTCCGTTGCGCTGGCCGTGAGCCGCGATCCGCCGTTGCGCCCGCCCCAGTTCCATTGCTCGTTCACGGAACGCGACAGCAGCGCATAGGTCATATCGGTGCGAAAGCCGAGTTCATCACGCGCATAAGCCGAAAAAGCACCGCCATAGGCGCGCACGAAACCATCGAGGATGGGATCGCCGCCATGCGCCGCCTCCGATTCGGGATAGGGGTCCGGCGCCAGGAAGGAAGCATCATAGGAACTGACGACGTCCGCGCCGTCGCCATCGGAATGTTTGCGATAGGCCCCGCCGATAAGGCCCTGGTTCTTCGCGACCACATCTTCGGGAATGCCGGTCAGGCTGGCCACGCGCCCATAGAAGGCGCGGCCGGCCTCGCCCGACGGCGGCGGCCCCGCAAGAGCGGGCAGATAGTCTTTCAACGCAAACTCCTGCGCCTCCCTGACCCCCTCTTCGCTGAAGACATCGCGCCGCTCCATCTCGGCGGCGACCAGCGACGGCAATGCGAGCGCAGCGCCAAGCGCGAATTCGCTCGCGCCGAAGACCAGCCGTCCCTCGATCAGCGGCGACAGCATGACAATGCCGGAGATAAGGATTCCCTGATCCTCCCTCAGGCTGGTGGCGACCTTGGCCGCCCGCAGCCCGCCATAGCTTTCGCCGAGAATATATTTCGGCGAGGCGCCGCGGCCATTATGGGCGACATAAAGCGCGACGACTTTTGCGAGGCTCTCGGCATCCGAACGCATATTGTAGAACTCGTTGGCGCCATCCGGCTTGACCGTGCGACTCCAGCCGGTGCCGACCGGATCGATCAGCACGAGATCGGTGAAATCCAGCCAGCTTTGCGGATTGTCGATGAGCCTGGCATTGGCGCCGTCGCGGCCGTCCGGGCCGAAATCCAGAACGCGCGGACCGACAAGGCCGAGGCTGAGAAAAGCCGAAGCCGCCCCCGGCCCACCATTGAAGACGAAGGTGATCGGCCGATCATTGCCCCGGTCCTTGGCGACATAGGCGGTATAGAAGATTGCCGCGTTGCGCTCGCCGTCCTGGCCGAAAAGATCGAGTGTGCCGGCCGTCGCGGTATAGGAAATGCTCCCACCCGCGGCATTCAGCACATGATCGCTGACCGCGTCGGCCGGCAGCAGCGAGAGGACGCCCGCGCGTCCACTGCCGCCGCTATTGCCGCCACCAGCCCCCGGCTCCGGCGGCGCTGCCATGGCGAACGTCGAGACGAGGGAAACAGCCAGCGCCAGGGCCGGAACCGTTCGGCGAAACGACATGGAACGCATCCTCCCTCGACAGGTGGCATCGATACCCAGCCTCTAATACTAGCCTACCGGCCACGGAGGCGGGAGTTCAAGAGATGTTGATCGCCGGTGCGCCCACCCTGTCGCTTTCACGGGAAGGTGCTATTGAGCACCGCCGAACCATTTGCAAGACTGCCCGCAAGCCGGGGGCACAATATTCCGACCATGATCGCAAGGAACCCGACGATGAAACAGGATATCGAAATCACGACCGAAGATGGTGTCGCCAGGGCCTCCCTCTTCCGCCCCGGCAATGGTATCGACGCCCGAAGCGGCATCATTTTCTACATGGACGCCATGGGACCGCGCCCATCGCTGTACGGCATGGCGCAGCGGCTTGCGGACGCCGGTTACATCGTGCTCCTGCCCGATCTCTTCTATCGCTTCGGCGAATACGGCCCGTTCAGCGGTACAGCCTTCGGTGATCCTGCATCCCGCGAGGCGATCATGACGATGCTGCGCGCCACGACGCAAGGAATGACCAAGCAAGACAGCGCTATCTTCCTCGATACGCTGACCGCCGCCGGCGCGACAGGCCCGGTCGGCGTCGTCGGCTACTGCATGGGCGGCGCCCGCGCGCTGACGGCGGCCGCATCCTATCCCGGCCGCATCGCCGCGGCCGCCAGCTTCCATGGCGGCAATCTCGCCGGTGACGCCGAGGACAGCCCGCATCGCATCGCCGCCGACATCAAGGCCCGCGTCTATATCGGCGTCGCCGGCGTCGATACCAGCTTCCCGCCGGAACAATCCGCCCGCCTTGCCGAAGCGCTACGCATCGGCGGTGTCGACCATGCGATCGAAAACTATGTCGGCATGGGTCACGGCTGGACCGTTCCCGACCACGGCGCCTACAACGAGGTCGGCGCCGAGCGGCACTGGAAGCGGCTGCTGACCTTGCTTGGGGAGACGCTGGCCTAGAGTAATTCCAGGAAAAGTGCGAAGCGGTTTTCCGTCCGGAATTGCGTAAAAACAAAAAGTTAGAGCGTTTCGGCGATTCTCCGAAGCGCTGAAACGCTCTAGGCTGTGGTGACGAATTAAGGGTTTGGGATTTCCAAGAAGGAGCAAATCAGATTCAAGGCTGACTTTTGGAGTTCGGTCATGGATATCG
>NZ_JACIBC010000005.1 GCF_014195095.1 Rhizobium sp. BK602 | reverse complement strand
CAGATCTCGGAGATCATCGAGGTGGTCTCGGCCGATACCTTCAAGCGGCCGATCTATGCCGGCAATGCCATCCAGACGGTGCAGTCGGGCGATGCGAAGAAGGTGATCACCGTGCGCACCGCCTCGTTCGCCTCTGCCTCTGAAGGCGGTTCGGCAGCCGTCGAGACGATCGCCGCGGTTGCCAATCCCGGCCTGTCCAGCTTTATCGGCGACGCCCTGTCGGCCTCGGACCGTCCGGAGCTGACCTCGGCCAAGATCATCATCTCGGGTGGCCGGGCGCTCGGCTCGGCGGAGAAGTTCAAGGAGGTCATCCTGCCCGTCGCCGACAAGCTGGGTGCTGCCGTCGGTGCGAGCCGCGCGGCCGTCGATGCCGGCTATGCGCCGAACGACTGGCAGGTGGGGCAGACCGGCAAGGTGGTGGCGCCGCAGCTCTATATCGCCTGCGGCATTTCCGGGGCCATCCAGCATCTGGCCGGCATGAAGGACAGCAAGGTGATCGTCGCCATCAACAAGGACGAGGAAGCCCCGATCTTCCAGATCGCCGACTATGGCCTCGTCGCCGACCTCTTCGAGGCACTCCCAGAGCTCCAGAAGGCGCTGTGAGCGCGTCTAATGATTTCTGTTTCGGCTGCCAAGGGCGACGGGTTGCGATGACGAGCTATGTTTTGAGGGTATCCTGCCAATCGACGCGGGGGATTGTGGCACAATCATCGTCGTTCATGTGTGAAGACCGCCCTTCGATCTCTTCGAATGCCTCCTGGAAGATGATGAGCTTGCGTGCTTGCGCCATCGCGTATTCCATATAAAAACTGTCCGAAATCCAGATGCGCGAGCGCCCGCGTCGACCATTCCAGCCTAAGCCTCCGATCGATTCCGCTTCGGCGATTTTGCGGCTGGTATGCGCCCGTGAGAGCGCGAGGAAATCGGCGAGATGCGAGATCGATCTGACATCCGTCAGGTAGCCGCCAGGCGGCGATGCGCGTCCATCGATGCCCGCGACAAGCCGGTCCATCAAATGCCCGCCGGCGTCGGTCCAGGCGAAGATCCGGTAAAGCGGCCCCGGCATGCGTATCTCGGGGCTCGCCAGGAGGCGATCGCCGATAACAGGAGCGAGAAGTGGAAGCAGGCGTTCGGGCGCGCTGCGGAAGCGGCTGCTCCTGTCTCCCCCGTCGATACGGTCGAGAGCGGCAAGATGCACCTCGTACCAGACGCCGAGCACCGGCAGGGCTTCCGGCGCGGGCACGACTTCTCCTGTACGGCTCTCTCCGAGCGCGGGACAGACGAGGCCGTATTTCAGAATTTCGTCGAAGAACGCATAGGCGGTGTTGCGGCTGGCAATATTGTGCTGGACCGCGAGATGCGCGACAACCCGCCGAGACACGCCCGGTCCGCCAGCCTTGGCGGTACGAAAATGCCAGGCGAGCGCTGCTTGCGAGAGCAGCCAGCGTTGCTGCGAGGCGAACAACGCCGACGGACGCGGCGCGGCCACATGGCTTGCGATGAAACTCTGCGCGAGCAACCGGACCGCATCGCCAAAGGCTTCCGCTGCCATCAGACGGTCAATCCCGCTTGCTTGCGGAACGAGGTGGACGCGCCGCTCAAGCATGGACGTCACGAGCTGACACTCCAGGGATACAGAGCCATGACAGACGGGTCTGCGCTCTCTTCTTCTTGTTGTTAGGCACGGTCGTTCCCCGGTCATGCATTATCGGCTGCAACCTTGCGGCCTGTTCGACAGATAGCCGCGATGCCGGCGCAACGTCCTGAAGGCCGGCCGGCAGAATTCTGATATTTTCCGATTCTTTTCTGAAATTTGCTGCCAGACCGTCCGCCGGACACCCGATCCTGCCGGTTGACGGCTCCGCCGGGTGCTCATTATGGTGCGTCGTGTTGCGAAAGGGCGTGGGGGGCACTTGTTCTTATTTTCGGGCTTTGTTCTGAATCCGGAGCGTGCCGAACTGCGCGCGCCTGACGGGTCCATGATCCGGCTGCGCCCAAAAGCCTTCGAACTGCTGAAATTGTTTGCTGCCAACAGCCATCGCGTCCTCGGCAAACAGGACTTGATGGAAGTCGTCTGGCCCGGCATCCATGTCGGCGAGGACAGCCTCTTCCAGTGCATCCGCGAAATCCGCACTGCGCTCGGCGATCGCGAGCGGCAGATGATCAAGCTGGTCTCGGGACGGGGTTATCTGTTCGCCGTCGATGTTACCAATGGACAGGAGCGGGAGAAGGCGGCGCCGCTCCCGCAGGCGGGAAAGCAGTTCGGCGCATGGCCGCACTGGAGACTTCGCGCCGCAGTGCTCGCCAGCCTCGGCGTTCTGGCTGTAGCACTCCTCATTGTTTTCGGCCGTTTCTATCTTTTCCAGCCCTCCCGGCTCGTGTTGGAAGTGCTGCCGATCACCGATGCCGCCGGCGGCCCCGAGGGTATCGCGCTCTCTCGCGGCATCACCGCCGAGCTGGTCAGCGGCCTTTCCAAGATCGAAGGCATCGATCTTGTCGCAAGCGAGCGATCGAATACGCATGTCACCTACCAGGTGCGCGCCGATCTCAACAAAATCGGACAATCCTGGACCATTCAGGCGCGCCTCACAAATGTCGCTAGCGGCGAGATTCAGACGGTGGCCGAGATAGCGGCGGATGCCGGGGAAACCGATCCGCAACGCCTTCAGTCCCGCCTTGCGGCGGGCGTCGGCTATGCGCTGGCCGTCCGGATGAACGATCTTGGTGAACGAGACAGCCCGCAACGGGCAGGCGGCGCGGATATCGCGATCCAGCAGGCTGTCGCGTCGATCAACCAGACGACGCGCGAGCGTTTTGCGACCGCGCGGGAGATCCTTGAGACATATCGTGCCGCCGATCCCGAAAACATCGATCTGCGAGTGGCGCTTGCCGGTCTGCATCTGCGCGCTGTGCAAATGGGCTGGTATAACCCCACCGAAAAAGCCGCCGCCGAAACCGATGCCCGCGCCTTGCTGGAAGATGCTCTGCGGTCGCGACCACAATCCATACCCGTGCTGGGCGCATATTGCCGCTTCCTGACGGCGACCAACCAGTTCGCCGAAAGTCTTGTCGCCTGCGCGCGTGCGCTGACACTGAATCCCTGGGACGGTGCGGCGCTCTATCAGATCGGTCTCGCAGAGGTCCAGCTCGGCCGCTTCGAGGATGGGTTGCGGACATTCACCGAGGCCGACCGCTTCGATACGCCGGCGGTCTCGCGCTGGACATGGCTGCTCGGAGCAGGTTGGGCGAACTTGCTGCTCGATCGCAACGTGGAAGCAATCGGGTTGCTGGAACGATCGATCGCCATCACCCCCGGTTCCGGCCGCTCCTACATGCTGCTGGCGACCGCCTACCGGCGCCTTGGCCGCAAGAAAGAGGCATGGGAAGCGCTCCTGAAGGGCATGGCGCTCCGTCCCGACTTCACCGTTCGCACTCTACCCCTCTCGAGTCGCAATGCGAGCGACACCTACCTCGTCGCCACCCAGGCCATTCTGCGAACGCTTGTCGACGTCGGCCTGCCGACCGGCGATCCGCGATAGACGCCGGATATCGCCGGGCACTGAAGCGGGGCGCTCAAGCCGTGCTTTCCAAGGTCAATCCTGGAATTCGCGGCCTGCATGAAGGCTCTGGGTGTCATCTTCGCCATCGCTTGCGCGGTGCCGATGGAATAGCGCGGGATGATGAAGGTGTCCGCCCCCAAAAGCGCCGCGACCGCGATAGGCGAGGGCGCATCTTATGACTGTTTCACAGCATTGCCGGTGCTCCAGCCTAATCGCATAGGTCCCGACGTTGTTCGGCAGCAGTCCGACCCAGCCCCTGATGCGTATTGAAGGGTCGATGCCGGTTCGCGGGCAGTCAAAAATGGACGCAGACAATCACGGAGAATTTTCCTACGTCGGGAACAACATAAGGGGAAACAGTCGGGTCGGGTGCATTTTGATTTCGAGATATGACGATGCGCGGCGGACCGCGCTGCACGCCGGAACGGCGATCATGCTGCTTTCGGCGGGGCCGGTCCTGGCGCAGACTGCCTCGCAGGTGACCCCGCAAACGTTCGAACCGCAATTGCAGAAGCAGGTGCGCGGCATCGTGATCCCCGAAGGCGCAGGGCAGACCGCGCCCGCCGGTGCGGAAAAGCTCGACGTTCATATCGGGAGCCTTGTCATGGAGGGCGGCCTGCCGGCGCTGGCGGAAGACGCGGCGAAGCTGAAGGCAGAACTTGCCGGCAAGACGGTCACCGCTGCCGATCTCTTTGCTGCCACGAGCCGTTTGCAGGCAGCCTATGCCGCAAAAGGCTATCCGTTGGTGCGTGTTCTCCTGCCGGCGCAACGTCTCGTGGACGGCGCGACTTTGCGCGTCGCCGTCATCGACGGCTTCCTGGAGACAATCGATACCTCGCATCTGCCGGACAATATCCGTGAACGCGTCGCCAAACTGCTGGCGCCGCTCGTGGGTCGGAAAAGCATCACCAATGCGGAGATCGAACGACGGGTGCTGCTGGCCGGTGACCTGCCTGGCACCGTGCTGCGCTCGACTCTTTCCAGGGGGACGAAGCCCGGCGGCAGTGTCCTCACGATCGAGGCTCGTTACAAGCCAGTGCTCTTCTCCCTCACCACGGACAACCGGCAGTCGGACCTGCTTGGCAAATACAATACGGGTGTGGGTATCGACTTCAATTCGGTGTTCGGTTTTGGGGAACTCGTCTATCTGCGTGCCTCCGGCGCTCCGCGCTTCGACGGCGGCACCGGTTTCTTTTCGGGAGTGCCGCGCAACCGCATGCTGGCCGGCGGCGTCACCTTGCCGCTCGGTAATGATGGACTGAGCCTCAATCTGGAGGCGACGGTCTCGCGCACCGCGCCGGAAGCCGAGGTCGGCAGCACCGCTTTCCTGTCGGATTTCACCCGCTACTCCGCCAGGCTCAACTACCCGCTGATCCGGTCGCGCAACCTGACGCTCAACCTGACCGGCGCCTTCGACGCGCAGGACGAGGAACTGAGCGCCATCAATCTCGGCGGCGTCGCTCTGTCGAAAGACCGGCTGCGCGTCCTGCGAACCGGGGCGGACCTCTCCTGGTATGTGTTTGGCGATTCGCTGCTCACCACCGGGCTGACCGGCTCCTTCGGCATCGATGGGCTGGGCGCGCGCAGTGCTGCGGACGCTGCCGCCAGCGATACGCCTCTGTCGCGCCAGGGCGCCGACGATGATTTCCAGAAACTCGAACTCACGCTTGGCTATCGCCAGCCGATCGCCGAACACCTGACCTTCAATCTGAGCGCCAAGGCGCAGACGTCCTTCGGCCAACCGCTGCTCAATTCCGAGCAGATCGGGCTTGCCTCGACCACCGGCCTTTCGACGTTTCCGTCCGGCTTGATGCAGGGCGATGACGGCTTCGTCGTCCGCGCCGAGGCGCAGTTTCCATTCACGGTGCCGTTCAGCCTGCCGTTCGCGCTTCCGGCTTTCCCGGCACAGCAGGGCACTGGCCTTGCGGCGGCGGGGGCGACGAGCGGCGCCTTCCTCGTCTCACCCTATCTGTTCGGGGCCTATGGCGGCGTGCGCCTGCACCAGCCGACCGCGCTGGAAACGGCCTGGGCGCGAGGAGCGTCCTATGGGGCGGGCCTGCGCCTCGGCGCCGCCGAGCAGGCAAGCTTCGATTCCGCGACCCTCAGCCTCGAATACGGCCGCACCGAACGCTTCGGTGATGGTTCGAACGACAATCGCTTCACGCTCTCGGCAGCGTTCCAGTTCTAGGGCCTTCGCCATGCTTCACGTCAAAGACCGCCGCTCTATCGTCCGCCCTGTCCCCCGTCGGACGAGGCTCATCGCCCTTCTTACCTCCACGGCACTGGTCGGGGCCAATCCGGCCTTTGCCCAGTCCCTGCCGACGGGTGGAAGCGTCGCGGCGGGCAGCGCGACGATCGGCACGCCATCAAATGGCACGCTGACGATCAACCAGACGAGCGCCAACGCCGTCGTCAACTGGCAGACCTTCAATATCGGTCAGGGCAATGGCGTCACCTTCGTTCAGCCGGATGCCTCCTCGGCCATCCTCAACCGCGTCACCGGCTCGACCACGACGACCATTGCCGGCAGCCTTGCCGCCAACGGACAGGTCTATCTGGTCAACCCCAACGGCATCGCCATCACCCCGACGGGAACCATCAATACCGGTGCTTTCGTCGCCTCGACGCTCGGCATCTCCGACGACGATTTCATGGCTGGCAAGCGGACGTTTAGCGGCAACGGCGCATCCAGCTCCGTGACCAATGCGGGCGCGATCACCATCAATCGTGGCGGTTATCTCGCCTTGATCGGCGGTTCGGTCGAGAACTCCGGCGTGATCACCGTGCCGATGGGCAAGGCGGCGCTCGGTTCGGGCGAGCAGGCGACGCTCGATCTGGCTGGCGACGGCTTCCTGCAGGTAGCGATCCCCACATCGGCTACGGGCACGAAAGCGCTCGTCTCCAACAGCGGCAAGATCTCCGCCAATGGCGGTACGGTGCAGCTTTCGGCCGCTGCCGCCAAGGACATGGCGCGTCAGGCCGTCAACATGTCCGGTACGATCGAAGCCAAGGGCGTTTCCGGCAAGAGCGGCGACATCACGCTCACCGGCGATGACGGCGAGGTGGCGATCTCCGGCACGCTCGATGCCGGCAATGCCGCCGGCACGGGCGGCAAGGTCGCGGTGACCGGTCGGGCGGTCAAGCTCGCTTCCGCCAAAGTCGATGCTTCCGGCAAGACCGGCGGCGGCACCATCGATATCGGCGGCGAGCGGCAGGGCGGCGGCACCTTGAAGCATGCCAAGACGCTGACCGTCGATGCCGGCACCACCATCAATGCCGATGCGATCACATCGGGCAGTGGCGGCAACGTCGTCTTGTGGTCGGATGATCTCACCAGCTTCGCCGGCACCATCACCGCGCGCGGCGGTTCGCTCTACGGCAATGGCGGTAACGCGGAAGTCTCCGGCAAGGCGCTGCTCTCCTATAGCGGCGTCACCGACCTCTCCGCCGCCAACGGCGCGTTCGGCGATCTGCTGCTCGATCCTTACAACGTGACGATCTCGTCCGGCACGGACAGCAATGCCGACGGCAGCTTCAACGCCACCGGCAATGACAGCGTCATCAATGTCAACACGCTGACCAATGCGCTCGCGACCGCCAATGTCACCGTGACGACCGGCTCCTCGTCCGATGCCGCCAATCCGCAGGCCGGCACGATCACGGTGGCGGCGCCGATCAACTGGAGCGCGCTCACGACGCTGACGCTCGCGGCGGCCTCGGACATCAACATCAACAGCGCGATCACCGCAAATGGCGGCCTGATCGTCTCTTCCGGCGGCACGATTTCCGCGCCGGCGGCGGTGAATGTCGGCGCCTTCGTGCTGGCTTCGGGCAACTGGGTGCAGAACAGCGCAACGCTGCCCGCTTTCTCGGCGCAGGACTTCCGCATCACCGATGGCGCTTCGTTCCTGCGCGCCACCGGCGGCGATGGCTCGACAAGCAGCCCCTATCAGGTCAGCGACGTCTACGGCCTGCAAGGGATCGGCTCGTCTTCCGCCAATCTTCGCGCCAAATGGAAACTGGTCGACGACATCGACGCCTCGGGCACGGCCAGCTGGAATAACGGGGCCGGCTTCGTGCCGATCGGAACCGATGGCCGGGGCAACGGCACGAATGATCGCAGTGGCTTCACCGGCAACTTCGACGGTCAGGGCCACACCATATCCGGGCTGACCATCAACCGCCCGTCGGTCAATCGTGTCGGCCTGTTCGGCCTTACCACTGCCTCGGTCATTTCGAATGTCGGCCTTGTTGGCGGTTCGATCAGCGGCAATAACAATGTCGGCGCTTTGGCGGGTGATTATTTTGGGCAGATCACCAACAGCTATGCCACCAGCACCGTGAGCGGTGGCACTTTTACTGGCGGGCTGGTGGGCTTCTTCGAGAGTGGCACGATCAGTAATGCCTATGCCACCGGCGCGGTCACCAGCACCGGCACCTACACCGGCGGGCTGGTGGGCTACAGCTACGGCACAATCAGTCAGGCCTATGCCACGGGCAGGGTGAGCAGTGCGGCTTATGTCGGTGGTCTGGTGGGATTGAGTTCGGGTGCAATCAATTATTCTTATGCCACTGGTGCGGTCAGCGGGACCTCCGGTTATGTCGGCGGCCTGGTCGGTTATAACTATGATGCGATCACCAATGCCTATGCCACGGGTGCGGTCAGCGCGAGCTTCGGTAGTTATATCGGCGGTCTGGTCGGTTACAACTACGCGACGATCACCAATGCCTATGCTACCGGTGCCGTCACTGGTTCAACTTCGCTTGGCGGTCTGGTTGGGTTTAACACCAGCTACGGCGCGATCACCGCCAGCTACTGGGATACGGAAACCACCGGCCAGTCGAGCGCCTGTGGCGGCAATGCGGGCACCTGCACGGCGACCGGTTTGACGACCGCGCAAGCGCGCGATTCGGCCAACAGCACCACGAACTACGCGGGCTGGGATTTCGACAATATCTGGTTCCAATCCGGCGACATGCGTCCGATCCTGCGCTCGGAGGCTGCTTCCGCCGATTCCAGCGGCGTCATCGCCATCTCCAACCTGCACCAACTCGCGCTGATGAACGCAAACCGTGGCGGCAAATACAAGCTCGCGGGTGATATCGACGCTAGCGAGACGGATGGGAGCGATGCCGCCGGCATCTTCTCCACCAGCGGCTGGGTGCCTATCGGTAACGGCAGTGCCACCTTCACCGGCAGTCTCGACGGTGCGGGCCGCACGATCAACGGACTGACCGTCAATCGGTCGAGTGAGACCTTAGTCGGCTTGTTCGGCTATATCGGCTCGGGCGGCAGCGTCACCAATCTCGGCCTTGTCAACACCAGTGTTTCGGGCGGGGATTACGTAGGCGGGCTAGCGGGCCGTAACGACAGCGTCACGATCAATTCCTACGTCACCGGCGCGGTTAGTGGTAATAACGGTGTCGGTGGGCTTATAGGCAACTCCGACGGCACGATCAGCAACTCCTACGCCACCGCCGCGGTTAGTGGTAATATCAATGTCGGTGGGCTGGTGGGCTATAATCTCAGCGCCACGATCAGCAATTCCTACGCCACTGGCGCGGTTAGTGGCAACAACACTGTCGGTGGGCTGGTGGGCATTAACCTCAACAGCGCGATTAGCAATTCCTATGCCACCGGCGCGGTCAGCGGGAGCGTCTATGCCGGCGGGCTGGTGGGTTTTAACTACGGCGGCACGATCAGTGCCAGCTTCTGGGACAGCAATACCACCGGGCAATCGAACGCCTGCGGATACAACTACAGCGGTTGCGCGGGGACCGGCTTGACGACGGCGCAGATGGCCGATCCGTTCAAGTTCATTGACGCGGGCTGGGATTTCGGCTCGATCTGGGCGGTGTCGAAGACCGGCGGCTCGCCGGTGCTGCGCAGCCTGACCACTGATCCGGTCTATGACTATTATGTCCGCCTGTCGGGCAATACATCCTCGACCTATGGCGATGCGGCCTCGATCGGCGGCATCACAGTCGATGGTCTCGGTTCGGCCAATGTCAGCCTCGGCTGGGGCAGTGCGATTACGACCTCGACCGGGGCCGGCACCCATGCCTATTCCGACGCCAATGTGATCGCGCTGAGCTACTCCACCGGGGCGGCTGGCGACTACTATGTCGACTACGGCTCGGATGGCCTGACGATTGCGCAGCGGGTGCTGAGCCTTACGGGCAGCCGTGCCTATGACGGTACCACCGATGTCGCGGCCGCCAATGTGACGCTCGACAACCTCGCCAATGGCGAGACCCTGACGCTGACAGGCGCAGGCTCCATGACCGACAAGAATGTCGGCATCGGCAAGGCATTGTCGCTCGGCTCGCTGTCGCTCGGCGACGGCACCGGTCTGGCCTCGAACTACACGCTGGTTGGCGGCACGGGCACTGTCGATATCGCCAAGGCGACTATCTCCTCCATCACCGGCATCATCGCCGACAACAAGACCTACGACGGGACCACCGATGTAACCTGGAACACATCCGGTGCGGGTTTTACCGGCATGGCTGCCGGCGACACGCTGACGGTCGCGACCTCCACCGGCGCCTTCTCCGACAAGAATGCCGGAATCGGCAAGACAGTTGATATCGCCGGCCTCTCGCTCGGCGGCGCGGATGCGGCCAACTATACGCTCGCCTCCGATACGGCGACGATCACGGCGGATATAGCCAGGGCGACGCTCTCCTCGATCACCGGAATCACCGCCGACAACAAGACCTATGACGGCAGCACGAGTGCGACGCTGAACACATCGGCTGCGGGCTTCACCGGCATGGTCGCCGGCGATGCCCTGACGGTCGCGACCGCCACCGGCACCTTCTCCGACAAGAATGCCGGATCGAACAAGACGGTCGGTATCACCGGGCTTTCGCTCGGCGGCGCGGATGCCGGCAACTATACGCTCGCTTCCAATATCGCGACGACCACCGCCGACATCGCCAAGGCGACCATCTCCTCGATCACGGGCATCACCGCCGGCAACAAGACCTATGACGGCGGCACGAGTGCGACGCTGGGGACCTCTGGCGCAGGCTTCACCGGCATGGTCGCCGGCGACACGCTGACGGTCGCGACCGCTACCGGTGCTTTCTCCGACAAGAATGCCGGATCGAACAAGACGGTCGGCATCACCGGCCTCTCGCTCGGCGGCGCGGATGCGGCCAACTATACGCTCGCCTCCACCATAGCGACGACGACCGCCGACATCGCCAAGGCCTATGTATTCTTCAACGCCATCAGTGCCAGCAGCAAGGTCTATGACGGCACGACGACGGCCACCGTCACTATCTCCACGGTGCCGGTCATCAGCACCGATGACATGCATGTTGGCTATACCAGCGCCAACTTCTCCGACAAGAATGCCGGCAGCTTCAAGACAGTCACCATCGACGGCCTCTATCTGACCGGAGCGGATGCCGGCAATTACCAGCTCGCCATCACCAGCCATGACACCTTCGCGAGCATCACCCGCGCCAGCATCACGTCGATCGGTGGCATCACGGCAGGGAACAAGACCTATGACGGCACGACCGATGCGACGCTCAACACGTCGGGTGCCGTCTTCAACGGCATGATCGCCGGCGATAGCCTGACGGTCGGTAGCGCGCTTGGCGCCTTCTCCGACCAAAATGTCGGAACGGGCAAAACGATCGGCATCTCCGGCCTGACGCTTGGCGGCGCCGACGCGCAGAACTACAGGCTGGATACGAACACGGCGACGACGCTGGCCGATATCGACCAGCGTGTCGTGAACCTCTCGGGCAGCCGCACCTATAACGGTTCGACGGATCTCGATGCTTCGATCTTCACGCTGTCGAACCTGGTCGGCGGCGAGACGCTGACGCTGTCCGGCACCGGCATCATGGCCGACAAGAATGCCGGGTCGGGCAAGGGCTGGACGCTTGGTTCGCTGGCTCTGGGCGATGGCACGAATGGCGGGCTGGCCTCGAACTACACGCTGGCCGGCGGCACGGACATGGTCGATATCGCCAGAGCGACGATCTCCTCGATCGGCGGTATCACCGCCAGCGGCAAGACCTATGACGGTACGACCGACGCGACGCTGAACACAGCGGGTGCGGTCTTCAACGGCATGGTATCAGGCGACAACCTCGCTCTCGGCAACGGCTTCAGCGGTACCTTCTCCGACAAGAATGCCGGCACGGGTAAGACGGTCACCATCTCTGGTTTATCGCTCGCCGGGGCGGATGCGGGCAACTATATGCTGGCTTCCAACACGGCCACAGACCTTGCTGATATCGCCAAGCGCGCTATCACGGTCACGGCGGATAGCGCCAGCCGAACCTATGGCGATGCCAATCCGGCGCTGACCTATACAGTCGGCGGTGCGGGCCTCGTCAACAACGACACGCTCACCGGGTCGCTTTCGACTTCGGCAGGGCAGTATTCCAATGTTGGCAGCTACGGCATCGCCCTCGGCAGTCTCGGCAATGCCAATTACGCGATCACCTATACTGGTGCGAACCTGACGATCACCCCGCGTGCGCTGACGGTGACGGCGGATGCGTTGTCGAGAGCCTATGGCGATGCCAATCCGACGTTGACCTATATGGCGGCGGGCCTGGTCAATGGCGACACCCTGTCCGGTTCGCTCTCGACCTCGGCAGGGCAATATTCCAACGTCGGTGCTTATGCGATCATGCAAGGATCGCTGGCCAACGCAAACTACGCAATCACCTATAGCGGCGCGGACCTCACCGTAAATCCGCGGGCATTGACGGTGACGGCGGATGCGCTGTCGAAAACCTATGGTGACGCCAATCCGACACTAACCTACACGCTCGGTGGTGCAGGCCTCGTCAATGGCGACACGCTCTCGGGATCGCTTTCGAGCGCGGCGGGGCAGTATTCGAATGTGGGCCGCTACGGCATCACCCTCGGCGGCCTCGGCCATGCCAATTACGCGATCACCTATAATGGCGCCAACCTCACCGTGAACCAACGGGCACTGATGGTGGCGGCGGATGCGCTGTCGAAAACCTATGGCGATGCCAACCCGGCGCTGACCTACACAGCCTCGGGCCTCGTCAACGGCGACACGCTCTCCGGTTCGCTGTCGACCGCGGCGGGGCAGTATTCGAATGTGGGCAGTTACGGCATCACCCTCGGCGGTCTCGGCAATGCCAATTACGCAATCACCTATACCGGAGCCAACCTCACCGTGAACCAACGGGCACTGACGGTGACGGCGAATGCGCTGTCGAGAACCTATGGCGATGCCAATCCGGCGCTGACCTACACAGCCTCAGGCCTCGTCAACAGCGATGCGCTGTCCGGTTCGCTTTCGACCTCGGCAGGACAATATTCCAATATCGGTGCCTATGCCATCGCCCAGGGGACGCTCGCTGCCTCCAGCAACTACGCCCTGACCTATACCGGCGCCAACCTTACCGTGAACCCGCGCGCCATCACCGTCACCGCCGACGCTCTCAACCGCCGCTTTGGCCTTACCAATCCGGCGCTCACCTATACGCTCGGTGGCGAGGGTTTGGTCAACGGCGACAGGCTTTCGGGAGAGCTCGCGACCTCGGCAACCCGCTTTAGCGAGCCGGGCGCCTATGCGATCACCCAAGGCACGCTTCTGGCGTCCGCCAATTATCATATGAGTTTCCTTCCCGGTGTGCTGACCGTGGAAATGGCCGCCGATCCCAAACCCGGCACACAGGCAAGCTCGGTCGCGCCGACCTTCGACACCGGCCGGTTCGCGCCGGTCCAGCCGGTGTCCCACGACACCGAAACAGCAGATGACAGCGGCGACCTGATCACCGATCCTCGCTTCGAGGGAACGTTCGTCTGCCTCGACAGTGGCAGCGGTTGCGTTTCGCTTCCGACCCAAGCAACGCCATAACGACCGCACACAAGCCGCCGAACAATGGTCGTTCGGCGGACCTGAATAGCTCTGGCAGGGCGGTCGGATACCCACCATATAAAGGAACCTGTTCGAATGACGTCATCCCGCTATTTGCCGAAGGCCTCGCTACTGGCAGCAACGCTTGCGCTCGTCGGTAGCGCAGCCGCCGCCGCCCCGCTGCCTGGCGGCGCGAGTTCGCTGGTCGAGACGTACGACGATTGGGGCGTCGTCTGCCAGATGCAGGCCAATGCGCCGTCCTGCCTCGTCCGACAGGTCCAAACCAACAATCAGACCAAGCAGACCGTCCTGGCCGTGGAGATCGGCAAGGCTCCCGACGGCAAGTTCCGGGGCACGCTGGTGCTGCCGCTTGGACTGGCGCTGCCCCAGGGCGCTCAATTGAAGATCGACGATGCCGCGCTCGGCAATACTCTGCCGTTCTCGACCTGCCTGCCCCAAGGCTGCCTCGTGCCGCTGACCTTCGAGGCAGACACGATAGCAAAGCTCAGGGCCGGCAAGGCTCTCAACATCACTGTTTCCGCCGCTGGCCCGGCCCAACCGCTGGCACTGGCCGTCTCCCTCAAGGGCCTTGCCAGCGCCCTCAATCGCATCGCGGACCTGACGAAGTAAGCGTTCAACTACACCCGCACGATCGCCTTCGGTCAGGCACTGATTACCGCCAAGCTGCTAACGCCATACCATGCCGAGCTTCGATTTCCTCATCAAAGCTGCCAATAGGCGGCGATGCTGAAGGTGCCGGGGTCACGGGTGAGCTCGCTCTTGACGAAAGCGCGGATGGCGCGGGCTTGCTTCTGTTCGCAGGCGACCCAGACAAAGGTCTCGGGATCGGCGGTCGGCACGATGTCGCGCAGGATGCGTTCGAGGGTATCGGTCGTGCCCGCTGGCGCGCCATTGCGATGCAGCCAGGTGACATTCGTCGATGCGCTTGATGTCAGCGGCTGTTCTTCATGCTCGTCGGCGACCTCGAGATAGATGCGCAGTTCGGTATCGGCCGGCAGGGAGGCGGCGATGCGGGCTATGGCCGGCAGCGCAGTTTCGTCTCCGGCGAGAATGAGCTTGCGCGCCGTCGGCACGCTGCCACCGCTCGGACCGATGAGGCCGGCGCGATCGCCGGGGCGGGCGGTCATCGCCCAGCTCGCTCCGGGGACGTTGTCGCCTTCATGCACGACGAAATCGATGTTCATCTCTCCGCGCACACGATCGATGCTGCGGATCGTGTAGGCGCGGATGATCAAGGCATCGTCACCTTTCGGCCAATGGATGCGGCCGTCTGGCTCCGTATGCGGCCAGACCGGCTCGCGCCCCTTTGGCGGCAGGAGGAGGCGGACATGCATGCCGCCTTCGACGAAATGCCTGACGTCATCGGTCGCGACCACGACACGACGCATATGTGGAGTGACGTTGTATGCGTCGACGACGCTGATCTCGCGGAAGTTCGGGATGGCCGATGGCTGCGGTCCATCGGCCCAGCTCAGATCGAGGGCATTGCCGGCCGAAAGCTCGAAGAGGTTTTCGGCGACCATGCTGCGCACGGTGAAGAGCATTGCCGCGGTCGGGCAACGCAGCTTGATGTCGAGGCGATCATTGCTGACAGCGATGTCGGCGCTGCCGATGACGGTCTCAAGATGGGCTCCCGCAGCACTGCGCGTCACCGTTACATGCTCGGCAAAACGCGCGCAAAACTGATCCAGCAACTGTCCGGCATCCTTGTGCGTGGCAACGCCGGACGCGGTGAAATCCCTTGCATGCATCATTGCTTAGTCTCCTTGCGGGTCAGAAACCAGATGAGATAGGGGCCGCCGATCAGTGCCGCGAACAGGCCGACGGGAACCTCGTAGGGAAAGATCACCATTCGCGACAGCCAATCGGCCAGTGTCAGCAGCATGGCGCCGAGCAGCAGGCTGGCCATCAATTGTCCGACGGTGTCGCGGAAGCCGAGGAGCCGGGCAAGATGCGGCGCGATCAGCCCGGTCAGGCTAAGCGGGCCGACGAGGAAAGAGGGTATCGCGGTCAGCAGCGCTGCCAGGACAGCCAAAGTCAGCCGGCTTGCGGCCACCGACAGGCCGATGGAGCGGGAGACGCCGGCGCCAAGCGGCAGGATATCGAACCACCGCCGCAGGACGGGCAATAGCGGTATCAGGAAGGATGCCGAAAGGATGCCGATCCAGGCCTCGAAGGAGCCGGCTCGATTGGTGGAACCCGACAGCCAGGTCAGCAACAGATAGCCGCGCAGGTCGCCGCGGGACAGAACGACGGTGACGATCGCCATGGATAGAGCACCGATCGCAATGCCGGAAAGCAGCAGGCGTTCCGGGCCGAAGCCGCCGCGGGCGCTGAGCGCCATCATGGCCAGGAATGCGATCAGCGCGCCGATCGTCATCGCCGTGATCGTGATGGCGGGCGAGGGGAAGGCAAACAGGAAGAGGGCCACTGTCAGTCCGGCGCCACCGCCAGCGCTGACGCCCAGGACCTCGGGGCTCGCAAGCGGATTGGCGGTCAGGCGCTGCATGATGAAACCGGCCGCGGCGAGCATCGCGCCGGCGGTCGCCGAAACGACGGTGCGTGACAGGCGGAAGGGCAGGAGCTCCCAGAACCGGCTGCCGACAGCGACCTGCCAGCCGTCGATGCCACGTCCGACCGACAGGGCAAAGACCGTCAGGAAAATGAAACCGGCGGCGAGCATAGCAAGTGCCCGTCCGGGTGCTGCGAGGTTGCGTCGCGCCCGTGGAGCGCCATCGGCGCGCGGCGCAGCGCGCGAATGCAGTCGCGGCAGGAGCAGAAGCAAGAGTGGTCCGCCCAGGAGCGCGGTCGCGGCACCCGTCGGTGCAAGATCCGTAAACCCCGGTGAAAGCAGTTGCACGAGGCAATCCGTGAGGAACAACAGTCCGGCGCCGGTAAGCGGCGCGGCGATCAGCAATTGCCGGGTGCGGCGTACGCCGCAGGATCTTGCAAGATGAGGCGCGGCGAGGCCGAGAAAGCCGATGATGCCAACCTGCGCCGTCACCGAGGCTGCAAGCCAGACGGCGAGCGCCAGAATGGCGAAGCGCATGCCGTGCAATGCCAGGCCGAGGCTCTTTGCGCTGCTGTCGTCCAAGCTCATGATCGTGAGCGGACGAAGGAGCACGAGGGCAGCCACAAAGCCGATGGCAAGGCGCGGGGCAAGCGTGATGACGCCATCCCAGTTCTGCTGGTTGAGCGCGCCGGCGCCCCAGATGAAGATCGACATGGCATATTCGCCGCGTGCGAGAATGATGGTGATGCTGAGGGCGGTTGCGACCAATGTCACCATCATGCCGCATAGTGCTACCGTCACCGGATCGAGACCACGACGCCAGCTCAAGGCAAGAACGATCAGCACAGCCGCAAGCCCGCCGGCAAAGGCGGACATTTCCCGCGGCAGGCCGATGAGCAGCGGAAAGAGGCCGACGGCGATCGTCATCGCCAGCTGCGCGCCGGCGGCGATCCCAAGCGTCGAGGCATCGGCGATCGGGTTGCGCAGGACCCTTTGCAACAGGGCGCCGGAAAGGCCGAGCGCTGCCCCGGCGATGATCGCGATCGCCGAACGCGGCAGCAGGCTATCGATGAGCAGGATGCGGTTGAGGACGGCTGCATCTTCCATATCCGGGGCAAGCTGCGGACGCAGGAAGACGAGCGCCGCAAAGGCAAGGATGCAGACGACAGCAAGCAGGACGGCATTGCGTGCCAGCGGCCTATCTCCGAAAATCATGTCTCGGACAATCATGCGGCGATCAACCATTCCATGCACGAGTGAGCCCTCCCGCAAGCAGATCGGCGAAACGCTCCGCTGTCGGCAGCGCGCCATAGGGATTGACCGAGCCGATGAGGAGCACGCGATCTTGCCGAACCGGCGGCAGCGCCTTCCAGAACGCGCTTTGCTGGAGTTCGACAAGGGCTTCGGCCGGATGCGGCGGGACGAGCACGATCCATGCATCCGGCATGGCGGCCAGCCGCTCGATGCCGACGGGCGCGGTCGCCGAATAGCTCGTGAGGTCCGGCCAGGCGTTGGCAAGGCCAGTGCGGGCCAGGATCTCCCCGAACATGCTGTCGGAGCCGAAAACACGGAAGTGCCGGGCGTCGCCCAGATTGATCGGCAGGATGGGGCGATGATCGCCCTTGCTGAAACCGATGCGATAGGTCTCCAGCTTTGCCCGCATGGCCCCGACGAGCGCGCGGCCGGTCGGAAGCCCCAACCGCTCGGCAATCGCAAGCGTCATCTCTTCGGAACGCTGGTAGGGGCTGGCCCCCGGCTGATAGATGGCGTGGCTCTCGACCGGCGCGGTCAGGCGCAGGCGATCGTCGGCCCAGGCATAGAAATTGGAATTGAAGATCAGGTCCGGCTTGGCGGCATACAGGACTTCGAAGTTCGGCGTGCCGCGCAAACCGAGGTCGGCAACCCCGGTGGGAATGGAAGGGGTGACGGCGACGTCCCGGAACTGCAGCAGTTCGGTGCCGGCGACGACATTGGCGCCGAGCGTCAGCAGGGTTTCCAGAATGGCCCAATCGAGCGTTGCCACGCGCAGGCCCGTCGCGGCGCGCGCCGGCGTCAAACCGGCAAGTACGCCGGCGCCCGCCATGGCCAGCAGCTGCCGACGCGACAGCCTGTGAGCGCTTCTTGCCGTCATGCTGGCATCGCCTCTGGTTTCAAACGAGTTCGGGGATTGCCTTGCGGCAATCCCCGGCTCTTTGCCACGATCGAGAAATAAAGTATACTTTTATTCTCAACTTACCACTTCTTGCTGAGCTTGAAGGTGATCGTTCGGGCTTCGCCATAGCCGCAGACATTCTCGCCGGCGCAACCCGAGACATATTCCTTGTCGAACAGGTTCGAGACGTTGAGTGCAGCACCCCAGCCCTTCTTCTCGTAGCGGATGCCCGCATCAAAAAGCGTTGCCGACGGCACGCGCAGCGTATTGGCCTCATCCGCCCAGGACTTGCCCTGGTAGCGTACGCCAGCACCGATGCTGAGGCCGTCCAGCGCGTCGCTGGTGAAGGCGTAATCGAGCCACAGGGAGGCGGTGGAATTCGGCACCAGATAGGGCGAATTGCCGACGATGGAGGAGTCCAGGTCCTTGGTGACTTCGAGGTCGGTATAGGAATAGGAGCCCAGCAGCTTCCAATTGTCGTCGAGATTGACCTTGCCTTCGAATTCGATGCCGCGCGAGCGGACCTCGCCGACCTGCCGCTGCAGGAAGGTGACCGGATCGGTCAGCGCCATGTTCTTGCGGTCGATCTGGAAGATGGACGCCGTGAACAGGCCGTCGATGAAGTCGGGCTCGTACTTGATGCCAGCTTCATATTGCTCACCCTTTTCCGGAAGCAGCCCGCCGCCGGTGACGCTGGTGCCGACCAGCGGCCGGAAGAAGGTGCCGGCGCTGACATAGGGCGTGATGCCGTTGGCGAACTCATAGGCGAGACCGGCACGGCCGCTCGGCGCATTTTCGTTCGAGCTGTAGGTAGTGCCGACCTTTGCATCGGAATTGGTGTCGACGAAGTCGTAGCGACCGTTGAGCGTGACCAGCCAGCCGCCGCCGAAGCGGATCTGGTCCTGCGTATAGATGCCGAGCTGCTGCTGCGTCAGCACCTGGTTGAGATAGACGAAGTTCGTGCCCTGCGTCGTGCCGTAGACCGGATTGGTGGCGCTGATCGGGTTGGAGCCGCAGCAGGCCTGGATCTGGTCGAGCCTATAGATCGAATAGTCTGTGCCGATCAGGAAGTCATGGCTGAAGGGACCAGTGTCGAACTTGTTTTCCGCGCGGGTATCGACCGAGAAGGTATCGACCTTCGAGCGTTCGAAGAATCCGATGCGGCTCAGCATGTAGTCGGGATCGTTGTAAGACGGATCGAGGGGATTGCCGTCGACATAGCCGTTCAGATACGGGCCTTCCTCCCGCTTGTAGAGATGGCCGTACCGCGCATTCTGCGACACGGTCCAGCCGCCGTCGAAATCATGCGAGAATTCGTAGCCGACCATCTGCTGGGCATATTTCAGATTGTCGATACTGCGCTCGCCATAGAAGGCGTCGCGTTTGATCTTGCCGAACGGAGCATCGACGACGGTACCGACATAGGGGAAGAAGCCGTTGCCGCTGTGGATTTCATCGAGGCCGCTCAGCATGCCGAAAACGGTGAGCTTGGTGGAATCATCCGGCGAGATGGTGACCTGCGGCATGATGAAGCCGCGCAGATCATGGGTGCCGTCGCTATAGGTGTCGCCGCCGGCGATCTTGCCGGTCAGCCGGTAGCGATAGACGCCGTCGGCCGAAAGCTTGTCGGAGAAATCGAAGCCGACGAAGGCGTTGCCGAGAGTGTTGATGCCGATCTCGGTATAGTAATAGGGATCGTCGGTCGGCTCCTTGCGCACCATGTTGACGAGACCGCCGGGGTTGGAGCCGCCGTAGAGTACGGAGGAGGGACCTTTCAGCACCTCGACGCGCTCGAGCATGAACGGATCGATCTGGAAACCACCGAAGCCGTAGCTGTAGAGCGTCAGGCCATTCATGAAGACGCCGCTCTGCGTCGCATCGAAGCCGCGGATATAGAACCAGTCGGTGTCGCCGTCGTTGCCGAACGGCTGGGTGGTGACGCCGGGTGTATAGCGCAGCACTTCGTCGACCTTATTGGTGATGCCGCGATCCTGCATTTCCTGCCGTCCAATGACGGAGACCGACTGCGGTACCTCGGTGATCGGCGTATCGGATTTCGAACCGGCGGTCGTTTTCTTGGCGACGTAGCCCTCGACCGGGGCCGTGCCGCTGTCTTCGCTCTTCTGCGAACCCTGAATAACCAGCGGCTGCAGTTCAGTGGCGGCCTCTTGGGCCATGAGCTGCGAGCCCGACAGCAGCGCGATCATGGCTACGCCCGTCGCCATGAGCCGCGCTCGCGATACGTCCTGCTTCAATCCCTGCATTTTCGTCATTTGCCCCGAATTCTTGCGCCGTTCGGCCGCTGCAGCCGATCCCTCAATAAGATGAGTAGTTAACTCATATTTACAAATGCGGCTTGTCTGTCACGGGGGAAATTGAATGTTTTTGGGCAATTCTCTGCGAAAGATACAATTGCTCGTGGGCTGTGGTTTTCAGGCAAGCTTGCTGCGTTTCCAGCTCGCCGGGGCGGCGCCGACATTCTTGCGGAAGACGCGCGTAAAATGCGCCTGATCGGCAAAGCCGGTTTCGACGGCAACGGTCGTCAGCGGCATCTCGCTGTTCAGGAGCAGATGCTTGGCCCTTTCGAGCCTGGCTTGTGTCTGCCATTGGTGCGGCGGCAGACCGGTCGATGCCTTGAAGGCATGGCTGAAATGCGATTGCGAAAGGCCGGTCAATTCAGCCAGCTCTTCCAGCCGTATGGCCCGCGCGCAATGTTCTTCGATATAGTCGACCGCGCGGCGCAGCTGCCAGGTGGCAAGACCGCTGCGCTTGCGCGGTTGGGTGCCGCGCAATTGCAACACATCGATCAGCAGCGAAAGGGTCAGGCCGTCGCCGTAGAGATCGTGCAGCGGCTCGGGGTTTTCGCACTCGGCGGCGATCAGCTCGGCGAGCGCCATCACGCGCTGGTCGTTGAAATGCAGCTGCGGACGGTCGAGCCGTGCCTGGTCGATATTTTCCATCAGGCGCTGGCTGATGATCTCGGCATTGAAATGGACATCAAGATGGCGCACGAACTCGACGCCTGCCATGTCGACCCAGAGTTCCATGCCGGCGGGGATGTAGGAGATGCGTCCGTTCTCGTAATTCTGTAGCTGACTCTGCGCGCGTGGCGACGGGCGGACATTGGTCGTGCCCGAGCCGCGCTGCTCCAGCAGAATGAACAGCCGCGGGTCCCTTGCGACATAGTATCCACCGGCCTGTGCTGCACAATTGACGTTCCAGATGTCCGCAACCATGCCGTTCCACTGACGGCGATGCATGCCGCCTACCACGGAAAAGCCCCCGATCTTGTTTTGCATTCTTGGCTGAAACGTCATTTGCAGCTTCCGGCGTCGCTTCCGCGTACTAATCCTTCAAATTAAACTCAAGTTATTATAGCAGCATCGCGCCAATAGCAATCATATGCTTATGACGCGAGGCGACGCCCGTTGGCCTTTCGACCAGAGCCGGGAAAAGCGCGCCGAACGGGTGATTGTATATGCTGAAGGGCTGGTCCTTCGTTGAAGGCGCGCGCGAACATAAGAGCCAAACTTGTCGGTGACGATCCACCTCGGCAACCTTCGGTGGATATCATCCATTTCAGTAGTATTTCTTCGGATCAATTGTAGTGCATATCATTGTAATTATTGTATAATTTTCAAAATTGAGATTTATGAAGAGTAATTTTGGCGGAATTTACCCACGTTTCGGCGAAATCTAATTCAAAAATAACAAAATCTACGCGGTTTATACCCATAAATTGCGATTTGTATTCAAGAATATCCTATGATAAAATATAAACAAGCTTTGGGGGGTGAGATGTTAAATCTCCGTCACGCCGTGACTGTTGTGTTGAGCGCCACGCTGCTCGCACCGTTGTCTCCGAAAGCCGCCGAGAAGGTCGGCCAGGCGGTGCTGATTAAAACCGAAGTTACCGGCGCAGGTGGTCCGCTGGCAGTCGATGATCCCGTCCATCGGGACGAGCAAATCCGCACCTCCCTTTCGGGCCTTGGACAGTTCACATTTCGAGACGGTACGAAATTGGCTGTTGGAGCCGGCTCGTCTGTTGTCATCGACAAATTCGTTTTCGATGACTCGGGCTCGGTTAAAAAGCTCACCATCAGGGCCGCAAAGGGCACTTTTCGCTGGGTGAGCGGGAATTCAAACTCTTCTGCGTATCAAATCGTGACGCCCGCCGGAACGATCGGCGTGCGTGGGACGGCATTTGATTTTTATGTCGGGGCGAACGGTACGACGGCGGTCGTTCTTTTGAATGGCGCCGCGCAGTTTTGCGGCGCGGGTGGCTGCAGGCAGTTGAAACAGCAATGCGACTGCGTTGTTGCTAAGCGCAATGGTCAGATCAGCGATCCTCGCCGGGTCAACCGCGGCGTTCTCAAGACGCTCGGCAACCAGCGGGCTCTGCCGTTTCTGTCCGGGGATCAGCAACTTTCAGGGCGAATGGGTTTTGTCGGTGGCGGCGGCTGCGGTCTGTCGATGGCGATGAAAGACCGGCCCAACGGGATATCGCCGCGCAGCGCTCCGGCAAACAATCCTGCTCCGACACAGCACGATACGCCTAGCGTACCCAGCACGCCGCAATCGCCGCACGCCGAGACGCCCGCTGCGCCTAGTCCGCCAGAAACTCCCAGCACACCGAATGTCCCAAATCCGCCAAGCACGCCTGACAAGCCCGGTAAGCCGGACAAGCACGATGGTGACGAGGGCAAGCATCATGGTCGTCATGACCGCCATGGCAGAGGCGATCACGGCTGGGGCGATCATCACCGGGGTGACCAAGACAATGATGGCGATCATAATGATCAAGGCGATCACGGAGGCGGACATCACCATCGGTAACACAGGAGGAGTTACGGCGACGGTGGCGAAATCAACTAGATGTCGGCCGCTTTGTCTGCAGGCTCGTCGACGAAGTGTCCGGCTCGGCGCGAAATCTGGCTGTAAAACTCATGCAACAGTCCTGTCGTGGCGATCTGTGCCTTGAGTTTTGCGGCGGCGACAAGTTTGCGGCTGCTCGCTGACCGTGTTCGCAGGGCAGCGACAAGCCGCCCGTGCATGGCTTGAAGCTCGACGAAATCAGCGGATTTCGCCAGGCGTGCATCACCGACGACCGCAAAGAGTTTGGTTCGCATACTTTTACCCTTTAGCGTCAGCGCTCCCGCCTCCAGTAGAGCGCAATCGGGCAGCAAGCTTGCTGTCGGTTCGGATACCAGAATGTCGAAATTAATGTCCTTGCAGGCAGATTCGATACGCGCGGCGATGTTCACGGCATCGCCGACTGCGGTATAATTGAAGCGTGTCTCGGCACCCATATTGCCGACGCATGCAAGCCCCGTATGGATGCCAATCCCTATCCCGACCCGCCGCGCGTCCCCGAAGCCGAACGCATCGCTGTTGTTGAGGCGGGCGAGCGTTTCTCGCATGCCCAGGGCTGCCTGCACGGCCTTGCCGGCATGATCGGAGACATCGACGGGAGCGTTCCAGAAGGCCATGATTGAGTCTCCGATGAATTTATCGAGCGTGCCTTCATTGGCGATGACATGGTGGCTCAGCGCATCGAGTAGCGTGTTCAGAAACGCGACGACGGCGCTCGGGGTCATCTCCTCGCTGATCTGGGTGAAATTTCGCACATCGACGAACATGACGGTCAGCTCGCGCTCATCTCCTCCGAGGCGTAGGGCATTGCGCGTATGCTCGATGCGGTGGAGCAGCGATGGTGAGAGGTAATGGCCGAAGGCCCGACGGACATCGCGCCGTTCGCGATCGGTCACGAGAAAGCGGAATGCCGTTGCGGCGAAATGCGTGATCGATCCCGAGACGATCGGTGCCAGCGGGTCGAAGAGAAGCCCGCCATAAAGGAAGGCAGCCCAGGAGGCGACAAGGGCAAAAAAGGTGATCAGCAGGCCGCAGGCAAGGGCGACGGCCGGATTGACGAAGGTGGTGAGGATCACCAGAAGGCTGCCCAGGACGGCGATGGACAGGATCTCCAGCCCATCTGCCCAATCCGGCCGGGACAGGAAGCGACTTGAAAGGATCTGCTCGACGATCTGCGCATGGATGGAGACACCCGGCACGTTTTCACCAAGGGCCGTTGTGCGGACATCCTGGAGCCCTGAAGCAGAGGTTCCGACGAAAACGATGCTGCCTTCGATGGCGGCCCTGATATCGGCGGAGACGCCTTCCGTCGCGAGTACCCTGCCTGCCGAAATATACCGCTCTTTTGTGTCGGGACTGACATAAAGCCAGAGCTCTCCTGAAGCCGTGACCGGTACCACGAAATTCCCGATCTTGACCCGGGTCAATGTGTTCGGCGTGTCCGGCGCCGCGTCGAGTACATAGGTGGAGGCTCCCTGTGCGACACGGAGCGCTTCCAGCGCAAGACTAGGGTAAAGCTGCTTGCCGCTGCTGAGAAAAAGCGGAACCGCGCGCACCACTGCCGATGATGTACCCGGATTGAGGCTGATATGACCGAGGCCCGCGGCATTGGCTTCCAATTGCGGTTGCAGCGGCGTCGCGGCCTTGATTGCGGGCGGCGCATCGAAGGGACTTTCGCCAGTATAGGCAAAGCCTGCCTTGACCGATGGCAGATAGCTTCCCTCGTTGGAGAGGCCAAAGCCCAGCACCACCGGCCTTCCCGAGAGCGATCGGGAAAAAATCTCATCATTATCCGGTAGCTTACCCAGCAGCGAGGGATCAATGCCGGTGACGTCGCGAACGACATTGCGGGGCGACAGGCGGTCGGGCTCGGCGAAGAGGATATCGAAAGCGATAGCGGCCGCGCCCATATCGGAAAGCCTGTCGACAAGCACGGCAATCCGGTTTCTTGGCCAGGGCCATTGACCGAACTCCCGCAGCGAGGCTTCGTCTATATCGATGACCCGGACAGGTTGGTTCTTGAAGGTCCGGGGCACCAGGCGCTGATACTGGTCAAATGTCAAATCGCGGGCGAGCCTCAGCAACGGAGGATCGCTTGCCCGCAGGATCGTCAATGCTGCGACGAAGGCCAGGCCGATAACGACGCCAATTTGCTGCGCACGCGTCACCATTATGGTGTCAGCCCCTTTGCCCTGCATCCCCGGCAACAGGTAACGATTGGAAGAAAAACAAAAATCTCTTGGTCTGCTGCTGCGCCAGGGAAGAATACGCTGCCTTGTTCTTGGGCGCGATGCAATGATCAAAATATAGAGGAGATAGGGAACAGAAGTTTTGCGCGGCGACAGCTGAGGTAATGCCGCCTAAGTGTCGCTGATCGGGCGCTATATCACCGAGCGGTACCGTGAGACGTGCGTGGCGTCATCGACCTCAAGAACCTGCCAGCGCAGGTGGTCGGCAAATATCGCGCGGTCTACCGCTTTGAAGGGCTGCGGTGACAAAGGATTTTCCGTGTCGACCAAGGGGATGCGCTGCCTTTCTGGAGAATAAGGCAAATGATCGTCGGTGACGTGAATGACGCAATAACGTTACTTTGACGCAGCATTGACAGTAGCCTGATAGTGCCAGCCCCCAGGGATACCGAGGGGAATGATTGGTCCATGCTTCAATTCGTTGATCGCCAAAACATCGATATGCGCCGTGGAAGCTCGGTTGCGTTAGCTGCTCGCTTGCCTCGCGCTGCATTTGTGGCAGACTGGCCTCTGGAGGGTAGGCCTTGGGGCTACCAGACGAGCGCATCGGGCACGACGGGGGTGGGGCCGATGGATCGCATGGATGAAAATCATGCCATGTTCCGGATGTTTCTGCTCGGGCCTTTTGCCCTTGTGGACGCCAATGGCAGATCGGTCACGCCGAAATCACAGAAAGCTCAGGCGCTTCTGGCCATGCTTGCCCTCTCGGCTCGCGGCTCGCGCTCGCGGGTCTGGCTCAGGGACAAATTGTGGAGCGACCGCTCGGACGACCAGGCGGCGGCCAGCCTGCGCCAGGCTCTTCTGGACATCCATAAGGCGTTGGGGTCTGCACGCAACCTTCTGATTGCAGACAAGAATACGGTTTGGCTGGACATGGACCGGATTGTGCTCGATACCGACCGCATGGTTCGGACGGAGCGCCCCGCGGATCAGATCACCGACGAGCTGCTTGAGGGGATCGACATCCGCGACCCGGAGTTCGAGGACTGGCTGACGCTGGAAAGACAGAACTGGTATCGGCGGGTTGAGGAAGGGCGCATCGATGATGTTTTCGAACCACGACAACAGCCCAGCCGCGATATCGGGAAGCAATCCGCGCTGCTGCCGTCGACGGGGGCGCCGGACCAACGCAAGCCGGGCACCCCTATCGATGCCGCAGGTAGTGACCATTCCGGCCCGCCGCCCAGCGGTGATTGGCAATGGGTGATCACTCTTCAGTCCCCGATCGTCATCGGCGCCGGAGAAGGCGGACAGATCGTAGCATTGCAGTTTCAGAATCTGATCGCCAAAGCTATCCTCGACGGATTGGCAATCGGCGTGACGGATCTTTCCTTTGATTCCCCGCATTCGGGTGAGACAGGGCAGAAGGTTAGCCTTCCAGTATGTCTTCAGTTGCGATTGACGTTCGACCGCGGGATGGTGCTGATCGAACTTGCGATCAAGCATCTGATCGACAACCGGATTCATTGGCTGGGCAGCCAGATGATCGGCCGTTCGCAACTCGAACGGGCCGAATTCGGAACGACGGTTGCGTTGATCAGCCAGGCCATCGATCAGTTGGCTTATTTTCAGGAAACCCAGGCAAGCGACGGGCGGCTGGCGCGAGACGGCCTGTTCATCGACGCGGTCAATGCGATCTTCCGTTTGTCGCATGGCGATCTCGAAAATGCGGAGCGGCTGCTTGAGGAACAGCTCCAGTACCGGCCGCGTTCCTCGACCTTCGCCTGGCTTTCGTTCATCAGGACCTTCCAGGTCGGCCAGCGCTTCAACGTTCTGAACGCCCACCTGCTCGAAGAGGCCCAGGCATATGCACGCAAGGCGCTCGAACTCGATCCGCAGAACTCGGTTTCGCTCGCGCTGGTCGGGCATGTCCATTCGTTCCTGTTCTGCGAATACGACTATGCTGCCGGCCTGTTCGAAAAATCCATCCGTCTCAATCCGGCATTGCCGCTCGGCTGGGATCTCTATGCCATGTTACATTGCTATGCGGGACAGCCCGGCAAGGCCGTAGCCATGTCGCGATGGGTTCAGGAACTCGGCGTCTATAGTCCGCATAGATACTATTTCGACACGACGAAATGTATCGCCGCAGCGCTCGGCGGCGATCACGCCGCAGCCATTGCTGCCGGCGAGGAGGCGCTTCGGGCGCGGCCGAACTTCAACAGCCTGCTGCGCTATCTTGCCTCCAGCCATGCCCATGCGGGTGATCTCGCCGGCGCCCGGCGCTATCTGGAGCGTCTCGATGTCGTCGAGGGGGGCTTTTCCATAAATGCGTTTCGCGGCAGCGGGTATCCGCTGCTCAAGACGGGCGGCGGCCAACTCTTGATCGACGGCCTGCGCAAAGCAGGCGCAAGACTGCGCTGACACCGGCACGATTCTTCAGGGCTTCATTTCAGGAGGTTGTAATGGACGCGGATTTAGGTGCGCAATCAAAGATCGTTACCTTTCTCGAAGCATATAAGTTCAAGGTTGAGCCGGACGCTGTCTTGCCATGCGAGCCGAAGGATGGCGGGGATCTACAGGCGTTTACGGACGCTCCACCACCTCCACCCGAGGCGTCCCCGACCCCGGCACCTGAACTGGCACCGGATGTCGAGCCCCTTCCGACAGCCGGCCCAATGATGGCGACGATGGCGGCCGCTTCGGTTCTGAACAAGAGCGTCGCGAACAAATCCGTCTTCAACAAAGCGGCTCTGAACAAGAACAAGAATAAAAACAAGAACAAGGCGGCAATGGACGGAGGAAATCTCGGTGTATCGCAGCTTATCCCCGCTTTCGAATTGCGCCGGCTGCACCAGCAACCATCCCGCAATGCTTTCACCGCCGCCCGGCGCTTTACATGGGAAATGCTGGACATTCTTCCGCCGCCCGGCCCGGATTATACCCGGCTGGAAACGACGGTCCTCCTCTCGATGCAGCGTCGTGACCGCGAGCGGGCGAGGCGGCTGCCCGATATTCAAAGCGAGGCAACGATCTCGGTCTCGGAGTTTACGCGCGCCCTGCATATCGAGGACATCGGCGGTTTCGAACAAACCGAGAGGTTGTTCCAGGCAATCCTGACTGCCTGCGAATATGTCGGGTTGATCTATAAGAGCCAGTTCAACAGGCTCCGGCCGAACCAGTTCGAACCGCTTCTGAGACCACTTCTGGCTGTTCCGGCCCATGAGGCCTATCCCAGCAACCACGCCTTTCAATGCTTCTCGATCGTCTTCGCATTTTCGACGATCCTGCCCGAACATCCGGCGACGGATGAACTTGCCCGGATAGCGCAGAATGTCGCCGAAAACCGCGAGTGGGCCGGGCTGCACTATCCAAGCGACACGCAGGCTGGCCGGGATCTGGCGCGGCGTTTCGCTCCCTATCTTCACGATGCCTTCGGCCCGCTCTTCCAGGCCGTTCACGACGAGTGGATCTGAGTTCGTTCGTTCCCGTTCAAAAAGGGGTTATTCACATGCCTGTCGAAATGGAAGCGCCGCAAACTGTGCCAATCAACTATTACTATCTGTGGCACCTGACTGCTCTCGGCATTATCGATGCTGATTACGGTCCCGCTCCGGTTGGTCCGCCGTCTCTCGGCGAGAGCGCCGCGCGTGGAGTTCCCGATCCGGCAATCGGCGATACCGTCTGGGACACGATTGCGGCCGCCGGCCCGCTCCATCCTGCGCGAGTTGCGCTGATTGACGTCGGGGTGACCAGGGATCATCCCAATCTGGCAAGCCGGCTCGATCGCGAGGCATCGATCGATTTGACGACCCACCGTTACGGAGCACGGACGGAGGAGGATTTGGATACGGCGACGTCCTTCGACCGCGAGGAAAGGCGCGCCTTTTTCGCCGGTCTCGATATCGCACCCCTTGGCAATCTCGGCCTTTCAAATGATGATCGGGACTATCTCAACGACATCGTCACCGAATATGCCGCATCGCAAGGCGTGGTTCGGCGGCTTTACAATCCGGAGTCGCTTTTTGCCTCCCATGGCACTTGTTGCGCGGGCCTGATCGTTGGGGAACCTGCCGTCACGGTTGAGAACAGCGAGCCGTCCCTGCCGCCGGAGGGCGCCTTTTATGGAAATGGCGACGAACCGGAACCGAGCGACAACCGCAACGTCATCCCCTATTTCGGCGTAGACCCCTTCTCCAGGCTGATTTCGATCAGGACGTCCTTCGAGGACGACGCCCGACAATTCTTGGCCGCGTTTCTTTACGCCTACCACCAGAAGGCCGATGTGATCGTATTGCCGCGCGGCCTGCCGGACCCCAAGCGGGGTATCGTGCCGCCTAAAAATGAATTGAAGGCGGATCTGGAGTGCTGGAAACATCAGGATGCGGCCGATCTTTTCGCCCGCATTGCGTTTGCCGAACAGGGCGGCCCGGAACTGGAGCCGAAAGCAGCGCAGAAGGGCTCCAACCCGGACAGGCTATGGCACATCCTGAAACAGCTTATCCTCGGGATCAGTCGGCATATCCCGATCGTATGCGCGGCGGGAAACAGCGGCGAGAGCCAGTTGATCTATCCTGCCAGCCTGGCGACCGACAACAACGGCATTATTTCTGTCGGGGCCGTGACCGTGGAAGGTTTCCGTTCGGGCTACAGCAACTATGGCGAAGGCCTCACGGTGGTTTCACCATCCGACGACGGAGAGGTTTTCAATCGGCATCAGCTGCGCATCGACCGGCTTTCCCCCTTTGCCGCGCAACACGACTACGGCGTGTTTCAAGCGCCGGAATATTACTATTCGCATTTCTCGCTGTTGACGACGGACCTGTCCGGGATATTCGGTTATGACCGCGGTGCCGATCCGTGGTCAGCCATCGTGCCGTTTGGCGCCAATCCAGGCGTTGGTGGCGGCTACTACACCAAATTCGGCGGTACGTCGGGGGCCTCGGCACAGGTGGCGGGGATCTGTGCCCTGATTCAGCGGGCACACAAGAGCCGCCACCATGCCGGCGCCCGCCTTTCGGGTCCGCAGGTCAAGTCCATTCTCAAGGCTGCATCGCGACAGGACGTAACGGTCGCTCCGGGAACGAGGAAACTGACAGCCGACTGCATGAATGCCGACAACGAGGACGCGCTCGATATATCCTATTTCTTCGGCTCGGGCTTGCCCGACGCCCGAGCCGCCGTCCAGGCCGCCTTGGCGACCTGAGCCCTGAAGGCGGCATTTCAAGGAACTACGAGCCCCTTTTTAGGGGCTATTTTTTTAGCTTTTGCTTCTTTTCACGGAATTTTCACGCGCGAATGGCGGCCCGATGACGGGCCTGCGGGATAGTGCCTCCAACAGAAGAGAACATGTGATGCCGGAGTTCGGACGAGGAACCGGACAACAGGAGAGGATCATGAGTGTCTCAAATTCGCAGGAATATCGCTGGTCGCCGGACGCCAAATTCATCAAGCGGAGTGACGGCAACGCCGTGGCCGTCAATTTCGCCACCGGCGCAAAGCTGATCTTCGGCCGTGAGGAAGGCGACGCAGTCTCAAGCTTCAGCGGCCTAACATTTCCTTTCGCTCTCGACGATGACTTGCCTGACGCGCTGCAAACGACCCTGGTCAACGGCGGCTTTCTCATCCCGGACGACGAGTTCGAGAACCGGGAGCGGATGATCCGCGAAGCCGTGCGCGAGGCGGCCGAAGAAAGCTCCGGGCTGATCATCATGCCGACGGAGAAATGCAATTTCCGCTGCACCTACTGTTATGAATCCTTCGCCAAAGGCCGCATGCGGCCGGAAAGGGTCGAGGCGCTTTCGGCGGCGATACATAGCCGCATCCAAAAGGCGCGCAGCTTTTCGCTCGGTTTCTTCGGCGGCGAGCCACTGCTGTGCAGCGACATCATCCTGCGGCTGTGCCAAGAAGCGCTGCAGGAGTGCAGGCGCAAGGGTATCTTCTTCGGCGCCAGCATGTCGACGAACGCATCGCTCCTTACCCCGTCTCTGTTCGACGAACTCATCGGCGTAGGGCTGGTCTTTTTCCAGGTGACGCTGGACGGTGATCGCGAATTGCACGACCGGCAGCGTGTGACGGTGAAGGGCAAGGGAACGTTCGACGGTATCGTCGAAAATCTGAAGGCCATGGCGGCGACATCCCATGATTTCACCGTAGCCCTGCGTTGCAATGTCCATTTCGAGGATAGCGAGCGGGTATTGGCCCTGTTCGATGCCGATGAACTCGACTTCGTCCGACACGATCCGCGCTTCATCATCGACGTCCACTATATCTGGCAATCCGATCGCCAGACGCTGACGGAATCCTCGAAAGAAGGCTGTCTTTCCGGTCTGCAAACCGGCCTCGACAAATATGTGCTGAATGCGGAGCTTTCGCGCCGCGGCCTTTCCACTGTCGGTTATGACGATGTGCCTGGCATTCTCGGCAATGCCTGTTACGCCGGCAAGAAGAACTGGTTCATCGTCGGCGCGGACCTCAACCTCTACAAATGCACCGTCGTTTTCGACAATCCGAAGAACAAGGTCGGTCACATCGACGGCGCAGGCAACCTGGTTGTCGATGAGGGGCTGAACCGGCTCTGGACCGGCTCCAACACGGCAACCGATAGCGGCTGCGCTTCCTGTTACCTGCGCGTTCCCTGCGGCGGATTGGCATGTCCCCTGACACGCTTCACCGCCGGCTCGAAAGGCTGCCTGGAATTGCGCGATGCCGGGAACCTGAAGAACTGGGCCGAACGGCTCAGCGTGCCCGCGGCAGGCCTCCCCGATGCTGCCGCCACCCACTAACCCAGGAAAAGGATGAGAGACATGCCGGATTCCACTACGGAAATCAGCCACAAGGACTTCGTGCTCGATCGTGCTCAGCGGATCGACAAGCTCTTCAAGGCTATCGAAGACAATACCGCCAAGCGCGAGCAGTTCTTCTCTTCGCCCGAAACGCTCGGTGCCAAGTTCGGCGTCACCTTCTCGCATGAAGAGGCCTTCGCCATCAGCACGATGAAAGGCATCGGACTGGCGGACCTTCGCGAGCGGCTGGTCCTCAGCAGGGCCGGCATCTTCGACGGCAACTGCGGCTGCGCGCTCTATGGTCCGGGCGGCGTGCTGACCCGGGCAATCAAACCCGGTCTTTGAGGTCCCGGACGGACCACCTCACCGCGACAGCGGACTCTGATGCAATCGAAACATCGAAAGGAGTATCAACATGCCGGATAGGAATGAAGGATCGACCCACAAGGACTTCGTGCTCGATCGCGCCCAGCGGATCGACAAGCTCTTTCAGAAGATCGAAGGCGACGCCACACAGCGGGAAGCCTTCTTCAAGGAACCGCAGGCCCTCGGCCAAAAGTTCGGCGTTACTTTCTCCCATGAGGAGGCCTTCGCCATCACGTCGATGAAGAACGTCGGCCTTTCCAATCTGCGCGAACGTCTCGTGCTCAGCCAGGTGGCCTTCTTTGACGGCAACTGCGGCTGTGCGCTGTTCGGCCCGGGCGGCGTTCTCACCCGCCGGATCGGAGCCGGCCTCTGATCGTCTACGGACGGCCGCTCGTCGATGACGGGTGGCCTTCCGCTCCGGCGCGTATCGCCCCGGACTGTATTTTCGACCCGTCCCCAACAGGAAATCCAAGGAGGCTGCGATGTCAGCGTCTCGTATCGATGAACTGGCCTGTCAGGCGCGCCTGTTGCTCGCCAGCAATCCGTTGTTGTCGAAATCCGCTTCCCTGGACATCGTCGCGACGCGCAACCTTCAGAAGCGGCGCTTCCGCTATGGCAACACGCTTGCCGTTGTTTCCGAGCTTCCAGATTGTGCCGCAAAGGTCGAGGCGCTGGCCGATTATTTTCCCGAATTGGCGCATCGCGGATATCGCCGCGTCCGCGAAAACCCGCCGGTTGCCGCCGGGCCGGTTGGAAGCGATCCCTACCGATCCTCCGCGCTGGCGGCCTGGATGGACGGGCTTCAGCGAGGGCTGGAGTGGTATGCCGGCGGCGCCGATTTGCAGATCGTCAGCTATTACCTGCAGCCCGATCTGGTGGCCGCGGATTTCTCGCTGGAGCGTCACCCGGTGCGGCGGCTTGCCTGCGGAATAGGCCTCGTCCCGATCGACAGCCTAACCAAAAGCCGTATGATGCAACCTCGTGTGGCTCAATGCCTTCCGGATTATCCAAGCTCCGAATATCCCCTGCCGGATGAAGAGGATCTGGACCGGATCGCCGATCATCTGAACAGGGCCGTTGCGCTGGCCGCAGAGGTGGATCCGCAAGGCTGCCGGCGCCTGATCACGAGCCTGCACACGTTTCATGTGGGGTTGCGGCGTGATCCACTGAGTTCCTTCTCCAGTTCCAATGAATTGCCCGGCAGCGCCATAGTGGTCCTTTCGAAGGAGCGCTTGCGCGAAAGCGACCTCGCAGCAACGGCCGCCCAACTGCTTCACGAAGCGGGGCATGTCCTGCTGGGTTTGTATACGACCTCGGCAGTGGCATCCCTGCCCGGGGAATTCCAGTATGTGTCGCCTTACAAGAATGATCTACAGACGCTCGAGAGCATCCTGCACATGGCCTACACCATTCCCTGGGAGTGCGCCGTACGCATGGCATGCCTATCCTTCAGGGTACAGCCTGAGCAGCGCGCGCGAGAAATGGCCTTCATCATTGCCTATGCAGCGCGGCAGATTCCGCTCATCGATATTGCCTGGGAAGGGATCGGACGTCTCGGCGGCGATGTCCTCCTCGACCTCCCTGACATCGCCGCCATCCCTTCATGGAGTGCTAGGGTCCTGGAGCTTGTCGACAGGTTGCTGGACGAGGAGCCGCCTCTGCGCCGGCAGGCGCATCATGCCGAGCGCCAGCGGGTCCTCGACCGTCAAGCCTGGGATATCGGACAGATGCTGTTGCGCGACAAGGAGCCTTTCGATCCAAGGATGGGTCAGCGGACGCTGGACGGCAACGGCGATTGCGTGCGCTTGTGGTATGATGGCAGATTCCACGTCATCCAGAGAGCTGCCTATCGCCCCACCGGCAAGGACTACGGCCGCTATGCCGAGACGGTCGGCGAAGCGATGGAGGCGATGTGATGGGCGAACTCCGTTCCCACCGATTGTCGGCCGTCGTCAGTGCACCCGACGAGATCCTGAATGCCTCCGCCGACAGCCTTTTGACCCTGGCGCGCCAGGCCGTGGCAGATGCCGAATTGACCACCATATCCTGGGCGAAGGCGGATTTTGAGCCGCAGGGAGCATCGATCATCCTGCTGCTGCAGGAATCCCACGTGGCACTGCATGCCTGGCCCGAATACGGCAAGCTGACGGTCGATATTCATGTCTGCGATTTCAATCGCGACAATCTCGGCCGCGCCCGTCAGGTCGCCGAAGCACTGAGCTTTGCCGACCGCTATCCGGACAATCGCGGGCTCTGGTCCGTACAGACCATGCGGGGTGACGGGCCGTGAACGCTCTCGAATATCGCGCCGATCTGTACGATGTCATCCACGGACGGCGATCGCACGACATCCAATGGTATCTGGAGCTTTGCCGCAGGGCAGGAGGCCGCGTGCTTGAACTCGGGGCAGGGACGGGACGAACTGTTCTGCCCGTCGCCCGGGCGGGGATCGAAATCGACGCGCTCGATATAGCCGAGGAGATGCGCCTTTACCTGACGGAGAAGTTGCAGCGGGAACCGGAGCATGTCCGCAAGAAGGTTCGCATCCTTGCCGGCGACATGACCTCTTTCTCCCTGCCGGATCACTACCGGCTTATCCAGATCCCCTTTCGCAGCTTCCTGCACAATACCGGGCCGGAAGCCCAGCTGGCCTGCCTTCGGCAATGCCATGCCCATCTCGAACCCGGCGGCCTGCTCGCTTTCGACGTCTTTCTGCCTTCCGAGGACTATATGTCAGCCTTCGAGGGAGACTATGAGGGGCTGTTCCGGACGGATGCGCCTTATCCGCTGCCGGATGGCGGTTTCCTGTTGCTGAGCGAGTGGAACGACTATGACCGGCAGGCCCAGACCGTAAGAGCCGTGCATCGCTACGAATTGTTGGCGAGGAGCGGCGGGATCGATCAAAGTCTCTACCAGATCCTCGACCTGGCATTTCTCTACCCGCACGACCTGCAGCGGCTGCTTACAGCGGCCGGCTTCACTGACATCACCCTCTTGAGTGACTTCACCGATCAACCCGTGGGGCCGGAAACGCGCGATGTCGCCGTCATGGCCCGACGACCTTGAAGCATGGAGAAAAGCAATGAAAGCAGATGAAGGCAAAGCCAAGTTGGTCACCCACAAACAGCGGACCGACGGACACGAGATCACGCTCGCGCTCAACGAAACGCAACGGCTCGAACTGTCTCGCCTGACCGGCCGCGACCTCACGCACATCAAGATCGGCATCCAGGAACTGGCCGACATAGGTGATCTCGTCGCCAATTGATCTCTCAACGCACAGCACAGGAGATATTCAAATGCCCGAAGAAAGAAACCCTACGGTAGCACCGGTCTCGACCGCCAAGATGCATATCGTCACCATCAAGCTCACGCCCGAACAGCGGACGGAGTTCCAGCGCCTGACGGGCGAGACGATCCAGGAACTACGGATCGGCGTCGAGGATCTTCTCGATATCGGCGATCTCGTTGCCAACTGATCAGACAACGCGGAGGCCGGTGTCGTGACAGCGAACAACCATGCCCAATCGACCGGTTGCGGCCGGGCGCAATTTCGAGCCGATGTCCGGCTCGTGCATGCGCCCGACCGGAAACGCTCCGGCCTCCAGCGCGGCCTGCGCGTCGTCTGGCTTCCGGACGATGTCGCGGACTTTATCTGGGAAAGAGGACCGGATGTCCTCGGGTCTGCGTTCCACGCCTTCCTGAAAGAGGCCGACATGCTGGCGGAGGACGAGCATCTCTCCGAGGCGAGCGACCGCAATGCCGTCTTCCTCTCAGCCCTATGCGCCGGACCCCGCGATCTTGCCGGGTTTCAGGATACCGACTTCGTCATCGTCGGCTGCGGTGGCCTGGGTTCCCAGATTGCTGTCCAGCTCGCAGCCCTGGGTGCCCACAATTTCTTCCTGGTGGACGGCGATCGTATCGATGAAAGCAACTTAAACAGGCTCACCTGGGCAACCCGTCAGGACGTTGGTCAATTGAAGACCGACAGGCTTGCCAGCTATTTGTCGTCGCGCTTTTCCGCCACGGTGCTGACCTTGCCCGAATTTGCCACGGGATCGGAAGCCGTACGGCTCATCATGGCCTATGCGCGCAATCCGTTCCTGGTGCTGGCCGGCGACAACGCCAGCCTGGCGCGACAGTTCCTTACGGCGTATCACGCCTTCTCGGCTGCATTTCCACCCTATCTGCATGTCGGTTACGTCGGAGCTCATTGCATCGCAGGCCCGCTGGTGGCGAGGCCGGACGACGCTTGCCCCTTTTGCAATTCTGCCGCCGAAGTGGCCAACGATAGCGGCTTCGTCGCACCTTCGGCACTTGCCAACAATGCGCTGATTGCCGGTTTTGCAGTTTCGCAGATCGCCATGGAGCGCTTGACACGTCGTTCTATCCTGTGCGGACACCGCTGGCTGTTCGATCTGAGAACAGGCCGGGCCGGGCTGCGCTCCATTTCCAAACATCCTGAATGTAAGGTATGTCACCCATGAACGCGCTATCTGCTCAAGACTATTATTGCTCCGTCGTCGCAGCCCTCAAACAGAAGAATGTTCCGCCCGGCGGCGAGGCAATGATGGACGCAATTCTCGCGGCTATCCCACAGACTGCGGACAAGATCATCGATCTCGGTTGCAACACCGGTTGGGTCGCGCGTCAGGTTGCGAGAGCCTTTCCTGACGCTAGAGTCGTCGGGGTGGACGTCAACCCGGCGATGATAGAGGTCGCCCGGGAAGCGGCGCGGCTGGAAGCCTCGGCAGCGGAATTCGTGTGTGTTGACGGCGCGGCCATGCAGGATGTCGCCCGTGGCGCAGATGTTATCATATGCGGTGGCAGCGCTGCCTTCTTCGAGCGGCCGCAGGACGTTTACCGGGCGGTGGCGCGATGCCTAGAGCCGGACGGGCTGCTGATCGACTGCCACTACATATATGACGCTGACGCGCCGCTGTCCCTGCGGCAGGAAGAGCAAGAGATGTTCGGCCTGGGCTGGATGCCCAACGGGCTGTGCGATATCGCTGCGGTCTATGAGGATGCCGGCCTGACGGTCAACAAGATCAGACGCCTGTCCCGGTTCCGGTTCGAGGAGACTGCCGCGGCCCGCTTGGCCCGCAGTATCCTGCACGCTGTTCCGGGGATGCAGGAGCTGGTGGACGCGATGACGGAGCGCCGGCGCCTGATCGGCCAATTGGCTCGCTACCGCTATCCCTATCTTCTCGTCGCCGGTTCCGGAAGGCCCGTTGCCGCATATCCGCCAGCTCAGCGAGAGATCACCAAGGCGCTTGCGACACTTGATCTCTTCAGCATGCCCATCCCTCGCGAACCCATGGAGGTTCTGCGCGGCTATTTGCCATATCGGTTTCTGGCGTATGTGGGAGATCCTGACGCTGCTCCCGGAGGCGGCCGTGCCGTCGATGTTCTCGCCCGAACCCTCCAGACGCTTGGTATCGGTCCTGATGCACGGGTGCTCGACATCGGCTGCTTCACCGGTCTTTCGACGATCGTCCTTGCCCGTTATTTCAGCGAGGTCACCGGCCTGGATATCGAGGAGCAGTTCGTCAATATCGCATCGGCGGTCGGCCGCACTCTGGCAAGCCCTGCATGCTTCATTGTCGGCGACGGCGCCGGAACGGGATTTCCCTCCGACCACTTCGATGCGGTGACGATGACCGCGACCTTGGCCTACACGCCGCGCCCGCTGGCGATGCTGGCGGAGGCGCGGCGCGTGCTGAAGCCGAATGGTCTGCTCGCCGAATTCGTCTACCATCACCATGACCGACGACCGGAGACCGAGAAGAAGATCAGGGAAGCCGTTGGTCCCGATGTCGTGCTCGCACCGTTGTCCCAGCGTCTGGCAATGTTTGAGACGGCGGGTTTCGAACTCGTCGACCTGATTGTGGTCGACACTGGCGCGGCATCACCGACAGAGCAATCGATGCTGCAGGAATACATCGCGCATCGGGAGCGCCTGCTCGACGGTTCCAAGACGAGCGAGGATATCCAGGAGTTTTCGGAATTGTTCACCCACTATACGGGGCGCCTTTCGGAGCACGTGGAAAAGCCGGTCGCCTATCTTTGCCTTTTTGCCAAGAGCGAGGCGAGGCCTCTTGAATGACCGAGGAAAGCCCGCTGGCAATCGCCGCGCTATCCGACCTTCAGCTTGCCGACTACCGGACGGATTTGACCGTTCGGCTGACGCAGTCCTACGAGCGATTTCGCGGCTTGGCGGCAGAGCAGGCCCAAATGCTTGCACAGAGGCGTGTTTCACACCTCTTTGATGCTATGGTGGCGGATCCAGTGAATACGAGCGCCCTGGGTCTATGGCAGGCGGACGCGCAAGTGGGCACGGTCTGTTTTTCGCTCAATCATGCGGAATCCCATTTGTTTCTATGGGATATCATCGTCGCCGGGCAGCATAGACGGAAAGGCCTCGGCACTCGCATGATGTATGAGGTGGAGCAGATCGCATCTTCCTCCGGCCTCGACCGCGTCCAGCTCGCTATAGAATTCGGCAATCCGGACAGCACCGGCTTTTTTCAAAGTCTCGGCTATCGTTTCGTCGCGATCAGCGCTCTGAAGGAGTTGAACCAATGAAGATTTGTGAGCGTTTCGTGCTTTAAAGCTGTGCCGTCCGTGTCTGCGTTCGGCATCTGGCGTCGCTGAGGAAAAATTGTTTCAATGTGTTAGCAATTCTACCGTAAGGCTGAATGCTCATATCCCAGCCGTCGGTTCATATCTCTTCAAGAGCAAAAAAGACAATTTTATTCAACTATTGAACGTTGGTGTTGCAGATTTTACACGCATATCGGAAAACGAGCGTGTGAATATCATTCGTGCATGCTACTTTTCGCTGTACTTTTTCAGAAATCTGCTATTGAGCGGTTCAGGCCCATGATCGGCTACACCGCTTTCAGGTGCATCTCAATGAATTTTGACCGACATGCCGATTGAGCAAGGCTTGCCTTGCGCAAGCGAATGGCTTTGACTTTGGGTAGTTTTATATGTCCCCCGCGAGTAAGTCTTTCTCCTTCAAAACCTGCACATCTGTTGCGTTCCTTTCCTCGACGCTGCTTGCATTTTCAGCAGTCGCGCAAGAACAGCCCACGCCGGCGGCTGCCAATACGTCGTCCAGTGCCGGCTCTGCTCAGGGCTCCCCTGTCGCAACGACCGAGCAACAGCCGGCCCCGCAGGCGCGCGTGCAGAAATTCGACGACTGGTACTATCGCTGCATCGACGGCAAGGCGGCGAATGGCTCGGCAGCGGAGAGCTGCGAAGTTGCACAGATTGCGACCGTCAAGCAGGGTGATCAGGACGTCAATGTTTTGACGCTGGCGGTCGCCAAGGTGCCGGCTCCCGCCGCAACAGACAAGAAGGCGACAAAGCAGCCTGCCAGTGAACTGGTGCTGACCACGCTCGTACCGCTCAATATGTATCTGCCGGCAGGCATCAGCATCGATGCAAGCGACAAGCCGGTCGTGCAGCTCACCTATCGCAACTGCAACCAGGCTGGCTGCTGGGCGCAGCAGAAGCTGGATGCCAAGATGGTGTCCGCCCTTTCCAAGGCCGCTGACGGCACAGGCCACGTCCAGATGATGAACGGCCAGAAGGTCAACATCAAGTTCTCGCTGAAGGGATTATCGGCAGCGCTCGATGCGCTGCAGAAGGCCGCTTCGAACTGACCGGGGCGAGCCTATGATGTCAAACCTGCGTTCGGCGGCCGCCATCGGGGGGCTTTTGGCAGCGGCCCTTGTGGCGTCGACCGCGGCTGCGCTATCGCCGAACGACGACTTCGCGCGCCGTCAGGCGCAGGAGGCCGAACAACAACGATTGGAGACCTTGGGCCGGATGACGCCAAAGCCATCTCCAGCCGAGGCTCAGCAGCCTGACGCATCCGGCGGTCAGAAGCCCGGTCTATGCTTTGCCATCAACCGTATCGAGGTCGAGAGCGTCAAGCAGTTTTCGGTGGGCGCGATCGACAAGGTCACGGCGCCCTATGCGAACCGTTGCGTCGGTGTCGGCGAGATCAACGGGCTGCTACGCGACCTGACGCATCTCTATCTCGACAAAGGTTTTGTCAGTTCCCGCGTCTATGTGCCGGCGCAGGATATCGCCGGGACCAAGGTGCTGCGTCTCATCGCCGTCGAAGGCACGCTTGCCGACATCTACATCGATGGCAAGCCGCAGCCTGGCTCCGGCGTGCTTGCCACGGCCTTTCCCGGCATGAAGGGCAAGATCACCAATCTGCGCGATATCGAGCAGGGTCTCGACCAGATCAATCGTCTCACCTCCAACAATGCCAAGACGGCGATGCTTCCCGGAAAGACGGATGGCACCTCGATACTCAACATCGAGAACAAGCCGGACCATCCCTGGCACCTTTCCTTCGGCAACAGCAATCTCGGCCAGGAACAGACCGGATACTCCAAGTCCTCGGCCTCCGCTGGCTATGACAATCTCTTCGGTGTGAATGACCAGTGGAATTTCGCCTACGAGCATACTGGGCCGGACTATTCTTGGCGGGATGACGGTCTGGGCAAGAGCAACAGCTATTCCGGCAATGTCAGCATGCCTTACGGCTACTGGACCTTCTCGGCGAACGGCTCCTGGTACGAATATGACAGCTCCGTTCCGGGCAATTTCGGCACGCTGCAGACGTCGGGCAACAGCAAGCAGGTCGGCATCGGCGCCGATCGCGTGATTTTCCGCGACAAGGATTCGATCACGACCTTCAACAGTGGCCTGACCTACAAGGAAACCAACAATTTCCTGCTCGGCAACAGGATCGAGGTCGGCAGCCGCAAATATACCGTTGGCGATCTCGGCATCTCGCATTCACGCCGGATGTTGGGAGGTCTCTGGGTCTTCGACCTCTCCTACAGCCAGGGGCTCAATCTTTTTAATGCGGTCGCGCCCGGCGATGTTGGGGCAGGGGATGCCGATCCTCGCTTCTCAAAGTTCAGCGGCACGATCACCATGACGAAGCCTTTCGAGCTTGCCGACCAGCGCTTCGAGATCAATTCGCTGGTGACGGGCCAGTATTCCCCCGACAATCTGTTCGGGGCCGAGCAGATCTCGGTCGGCGGCTATTCCTCGGTGCGCGGCACACGCGAGACCATGCTTTACGGCAATAACGGCTTCTTCATCCGCAACGATCTCCTCTGGCGCATGCAGCCTTTTGCCGACAATGCCGGACTAGCGAAGATGCTTGGAGAGTTCCGGCCCTATGTCGGTCTCGATTACGGGCGGATCGCACGCCAAGCGCGCTATCAGATCGCTGGCGGCGACATGTTCGGCTGGACGGTCGGCGCCAAGCTCGCCGGCGGCAATGTCAATTTCGATATTGGTTATTCGGATGTTTTGGGCGGCACGGTCGAGCGGCGCGACTCCGGGCTTTTGTTTGTCAGTACATCCGTGAGGTGGTGAAAGTGATGGTGAGTCAGGTGTCAACAATTGCATTCAAAAATACTTCGAAGTCGTTTCGGCACAGCGTGAAGCTGCTTGTGGCTTTTGCGCTGGCAGTGATCGTCAGCGCCTGCCAGACCGCGGATCCCCGGCTGGTGACGGCATTGCGGAGTTCGTCCGTCACGCAGATTCAGCTCGAAACAGCTCCAGACGTGAACATGGGGGGATTCTTTGACAGAAAAAACCCCGATCCACAGCTGTCGAAAGTGGTGCAGACCCTCGAGGCTTCGCTAAATCGTGAACTCAAAGGTCTACCCGGGGGGAAAACACCCGGAAAGCTTATCGTGACACTGCACACGGTCGACCTCGCCAGCAACGCCGGCCGTATCATCCTGGACAACGACAGCCGTATGTCGGGATCAGTCCGCCTTCAGAATGCAAAGACTGGACGTCTCATAGCCGAAACGGATGTCTATGTGACCGAAAAGGGCGTGCATGGTGAAGGGAACATCGGCGTCTTTGTCGCCATGGCAATTAACGCTGCTCAGGTTTCTCAGAAGAAGGACGCTCTCGCTCATGATCTCTCCGACAAGTTCGTTGCCAGCGTAAAGACCTGGCTCGTGCAGAAGTAGGAAATTCTGTCGTCACCAGGGACACCCGATAACGGCAAGACCACAGTGCCAGGAAATGGACGAGAAGATGAGCAACGGGAGAAGCGGATTGTCGAAAAGGATTGATCAACTGGGTGGACTTACCCGGCAATCGCTTGCGACAGTGCTAAGTGCGTTGCTTATCTTTCAGCCGATGCTGACTAATGCACAGTCCGTGTCAGCCGCCGGATCGGCGCCCGCAGCCAACCAGCCGGGCGTCGGTGCCACCCCGAACGGCGTACCGCTGGTCGACATCGTCACGCCGAATGGTGCCGGCCTCTCTCATAACAAATACGACAATTTCAATGTTGGCACGCCTGGCCTCATCCTCAACAACTTTAATGGGGAAGTCGGCACTTCGAATCTGGGTGGTGCCACACCGGGGAACCCGAATCTAAGGACATCGGGCCCGGCATCGGTCATTCTGAACGAGGTGACCTCAGGCAATCGTTCCGCGCTGAATGGTCCGACCGAAGTGTTCGGCGGCAGGGCCGACGTCATTATCGCGAATCCCAATGGAATTACGTGCTCAGGCTGCGGTTTCATCAACACGCCGCGCGCCACCCTGACGACGGGCGTTCCCGATATCGGGTCGGACGGTCGTCTCACGGGCTTCACCGTCAACGGCGGCGACGTGACCTTTGAAGGGACAGGCGGCAACTTTGCGGCCGCTCCCGGCTCAGTCGATCTGTTCGATGTCGTCTCGCGTCAGATCCATGTGAATGCTCCGATCTATGGCAAGACCATCCGGCTGACGGGCGGAGCCAGCAAATATGACTACGCGACTGGCGAGGCGACGGCGCTGACCGCCACCTCCGGCACGCCGGAATATGCGATCGACGGCACGGCACTCGGCGCCATGCAGGCCGACCGCATCAAGGTCGTTGTCACGGAGAAGGGTGCCGGCGTCAAGATGAGTGGCGACATGGCCGCCAATGCCGGCGAACTCACGCTGTCGGCTGATGGCAAGATTTCGATCGGCAATGTATCGGGACGCGATGGCGTCACCATCACCTCGAAACAGAAGGCCACGGCCGCGAAGGTCACGTCGAGACAAAAGGTCAAAGTGCAGGCCGATCAGGGTATTACCCTGCAATCGGTTGCAGCAGATAGCGATATCGTGCTTGCAAGCGGCAGTGGCCTGCTCAGCATTTCCGGCGACGTCAACGGCGGCACGACCATGCAGATGAGTTCGGGCGGCGGTATCTCAGCCGGTAGCCTGACGGTAGGCGGCGGCGCATTGCTTTCCGCATCTCTGGGAGACATCCGGATCGCGGGCGCCGCCAAGACAAGCGGCGACTTGTCCCTCATGGCTACCGCCGGCTTGATCGCAACAGGATCGCTTCTGAGCTATGGCAATATCACCCTCAATGCCGGCCTTGATATTGCTGCCGTTGGCAATGTTTTTGCCGGGAATGGCATTACCGTTTCCGGCCGATCGATCTTGACTGGCACCACGGTCTCCGGTCTCGATATTGCAGCCACCCAGGCGGACCCGAATGGTAAAGTTGTTTTTGCCAAAGCGGCCGACCTACGGTTGACCGCACCCGGTGATATCACCGCCGCAAGCCTCCAGTCATCGGGCAATATCAGCGCTCAAGCGGCAACGTTGTCGGCCGGTGGCATTACTGCCCATAGCGCGATCGATATAAAGGCTGTGACGAACATTTCCGGCCAACTTCTTGCCGGAAGTAACGTCGGGATAGACGCCAAGGGCCGATTGCCGATCAATGGCAACGCGATCTATGCGAAGACGATCGCTGCCGGTGTCGACTTTGCCGCTACCGATGCCGCGGGCGGCAATATCATGCTTGCGCAGAACGGCGTGCTGACGCTTGATGCCGCCTCCGGCAATATTGTCGTCGGCAATCTCCTGTCATCCGGGAATTTCGGTGCCAATGCCGCGCATTTGCAGGCCGAAAACATCAGCAGCCACGGCGAGACCACAGTCTCGAGTGGCCTTGACGTTAGCGGTCAACTGTTGTCAGCCGGCGATCTTACGATTGTTGGCGATGTCATTCATGCAAACAGCCTGATTTCCGGTGTCGATTTCGTCGCGACCAAGGCGGCTGGCGGAAATATCGTACTTGGTCTTGGCGGGGATATGAAGCTAACCGCCACCCGCGACCTTGTCGCCGGCACCATGCTCGCTGCCGGCGATCTGCTCGTCCGCGGCCAGACACTAGCAGCCGATACCGTGACGGGGCATAAAGACATAACGCTTGCCGGCAAGACCGATATTGACGGTCAGATTCTCGGGGCCGGTAATATCAGCATATCCGGCACGAGTATTGCTGCCGACGCCATCGTCTCCGGCGTGGATATCGCAGCGACAAAGGCGGCTGGAGGTAAGATTGTTCTTGCGCCTTCGGCAACCGGCACCGGAAACTTGGCACTTGCGGCCACCGGTCTCCTCAAGGCAGGCACGCTGCTTTCCTCCGGCAAGCTCAATGCCAGCGGGGCGACTGTTGCTGCTGGGAACATAACATCCCATGGCGATACCAGGCTTGACGGTGCGCTCAATATTACCGGGCAAATCCTTGTCGCCGGCAACGTGCTGATCAGCGGCGAAAGCGTCTCGTCGCAACTCGTCGCGGCGGGTGTCGACTTTGATCGTACCACAGTGGCCGGCGGCAAGATCGTGCTATCGTCGCGTGGCGACCTGACCATAAGCGCCAAGGGCGACATAGCGATTTCGAACATGCAGGCCGCCGGCGCCATCTCCGCCGATGGCGCAACCTTGGCAGCCGATACCGTCACCGGCCATCAAAATATTTCTCTTTCGGGTGCGATGAGCGTTACCGACCAGATCCTTGGTGCGAACGACATCCGAATTTCCGGGGCGAGCATCAAGGCTGACAACATCGTTTCCGGCGTCAATTTCGCCGCGACGGCCGCTGCCGGTGGCAATATCGTACTGACGAAGAGCGGCAACCTTCTGCTGAGCTCGACGGGCGCTTTGGCTGCATCCACACTTCTGTCTGGTGGTAACCTCAGCGCCAACGCGGCAACGATCGCCGCCGACAATATTACCGCCCATGGCGATCTTGTGCTTTCGGCTGATGCCGGCGCGACAAATGGGTCGGTGGCTGCCAGCGGCCAGATTCTCGGGGCCGGCAATGTGCTGATCAGCGGTCAGCGCCTGGCGGCTCGGACGATTGCCGCTGGCGTTGATTTTGCTGCCACCAATGCTTCCAATGGCGATATTCTGCTGTCGCCAAATGGCGATCTGAATATTTCAGTGGGCGGAGATATCTCTGTCTCCACCATCCTTGCCGCCGGCGATTTGCGCAGTTCCGCGCGGACCATCACGGCAGATGCCATCACAGGCCACAAGGATATTACGCTTTCCGGAGTGACCAAGGTCAATCGACAGGTTCTCGGCGCGAGCGACGTTACGATCTCCGGATCGAGCATAAATGCCGATGCAATCGTCGCCGGCGTTGACTTTGGCGCCACCAAAGCGGCCGGGGGAACGATTACGCTCGCCAGCGGTGCCAATGATGGCAACTTGGTCCTCTCAGCAGGGTCCGTGCTCGACGTCGCAACGTTGCTTTCGGCCGGATCGATCAAGGCGAGCGGTGGCGCCATCGCGGCCGACGTGGTTACGTCTCATGGTGACCTGACACTTTCTGCCGATATGGCAAGTGGTCGGATCGATGTCAGCGGCCAGATTCTGGCAGCCGGCAACCTACTGATCAGTGCAGAGGATCTCAGAGCCGGCACGGTCGCCGCCGGTGTCGATTTCCACGGCACCAAGGCCGCAAATGGCAAAGTTGTGCTTACGCAAAGCGGCGATTTGACCGTTACGGCTGGTGGCGATGTGGCGGCGGCCACTCTGCTTGCGGCCGGCAATATCAAAGTGTCAGGCCAGACGATCACATCGAGCGCGATTTCCGGTCATCGCAACATTAACCTGGATGGCAGCACGAACGTTACCAGCCAAATGTTGGGTGCAGGTGCCATCACCATCTCCGGCGCTGACATTCGTGCCGATGCCATCATAACCGGCGTCGATTTCGCCGCGACCGAAGCCGCTGGTGGCAAGATCATTCTGGCGCCCATGGCAGCCGGCAACGGTGCACTTTCGCTTTCTGCGGCAAACAGGCTCGACGTGGCAACGCTTCTGTCGGCGGGAGCGCTCAGTGCTTCCGCCACGACAATCGCAGCCGGTGCCGTGACCGCTCATGGCGACATCACGCTTTCCGGCGACACGACTGTCAGCGGTCAGATTCTGGGTGCAGGCAACGCGCTGATCAGCGGCCAGGCGATCACGGCCGAGACCGTTGCAGCAGGTATGGATTTTGATCGAACGGCGGCATCGGGCGGCGACATCCTGCTGTCGTCCAATGGCGATCTGACGGTCACCGTGAATGGTGCAGCCAAGATCTCCAAGGTTCTTGCCGCGGGTTCCATCGACGCAAAGGCTGGGAGCATCTCCGCCGACAGCATTACCAGCCATAAGGATATCACACTTTCCGGAGCGACCGCCGTTAGCGGTCAGATATTGGGCGCCGGGGATATCAATCTCTCCGGTTCTGGCATCAAGGCCGGCGCTGTGGTCTCCGGTGTCGATTTTGCCCGAACTGCGGCCTCTGGTGGAACCATCACCCTGGCTGGCGGCGGCGAACTGATGCTCACGTCGAGTGGGGCGATTAATGCCGGCTCGTTGTTGTCAGCCGCGAGTCTCAAGGCCGACGGCGCGGAGATCAAGGTTGGCAACGTAACCGCCCATGGCGATGTCACGCTCAACGGTTCCTCCAATCCGACGATTGCAAGCGGCCGGGTGATTGTAAACGGGCAAATCCTTGGCGCCGGCAAAGTCCTGATCACAGGCCAGAGCCTATCAGCGCAAACGATCGTTGCCGGGATCGATTTTGGTACGACCGACGCCGCGAACGGCGATATCCAGCTTTCGCAAAGCGGCGATCTGACCGTCAAGGTCAGGGGCGAGGCAAAGGCGGCGGAAATTCTTGCCGCCGGCGTTATTGATGCAGAAGCTGCGCTTATTTCCGCTGGCCGCATTTCCGGACACGACAAAATTGCTCTGTTGGGAGCGACGACCGTCGGCGGGCAAGTGCTCGGCGCAGGCGATGTCAGTATTTCCGGGCCTGGCATCAAGGCAGGCGCTATCGTTTCGGGCGTCGATTTCCGCATGACGGCCGCGAACGGTGCGGCTATTGCGCTCGGCGCACGGGGCAATCTGAATCTTCTTTCCGCTGCTGACATTGAGGTCGGTACGTTGCTATCGGCCGGGAATCTTGACGGTTCTGGCGCAAACATTACTGCCGACACAATCACGGCCCATGGCGATTTGGCGCTGCGGGGCGTGGCCGACGCGACAACCGCAGCCGGTCATGTGGATGTCAGCGGCCAGATTCTTGCCGCCAGCAATGTTCTGATCAGCGGGCAGGCTGTTTCAGCCCACACGATCGTTGCCGGTGTTGACTTTCAGGCCAGTGTTGCGTCGGGAGGCGATATCCTGCTTGCCCCAACCGGTGATCTGAAGGTGACAGCGGGAGGCGATGTCTCAGTCTCAACCATGCAGGCTGCTGGCGATATCAGCGTCTCGGGGCAGACGATCACGGCAGGCAATGTTACAAGCCATCGCGACATCAAGTTTGCCGGTTCCACCAACATTGGGACCCAGGTCCTTGCGGCGCGCAACATCGATATCTCCGGTGGCGACATTCGCGCCGGCGCTGTCGTGTCCGGCGTCGATTTCGCGGCGACGGCTGCAGCCAACGGCGGCATTATTCTGGCCGGCAGCGGCGACCTGAAGCTCAACGCCGCCGGAATCGTCAAGGCCGGTACACTCCTGTCTGCCGGTCGACTGGATGGCGCCGGTCAGACCGTTATCTTGGATAGCGTGACGGCACATGGCGATATCGCGCTTGATGGCGCCACGAGCATCAATGGCCAGATTCTGAGCGCAGGCGATGTGTTGATCAGCGGACAGAGCCTTGCAGCCCAGGCGATCGTCGCGGGCGTCGACTTCAGTGCGACCGAGGCGGCCGGCGGTGACATCAAGCTCTCTTCCAACGGAGGCCTGAAGGTTACGCTCAATGGCGGATCGAAATCTTCGACGATCCTTGCCGCTGGCGCCGTCGATATCAGTGCTGCCGCAATCGCGGCTGATGCGATTACGGGGCACGGCACCATTACGCTCTCTACGATCCCGGCAACGACGGCCGCGAGCGGTCGCGTGGACGTAAGCGGCCAGGTCCTCGGTGCTGGCGATATCTCCATCTCCGGATCGGGCGTTCAGGCAGGCGCGATCGTCACGGGTGTCGATTTTGCCAGGACGGCAGCCGCGAGCGGCAACATTATCCAGACGGCAAGTGGGGAGCTCCGGCTGAATTCGACAGGTGATGTGAGTGTCGGCACGCTTTTGGCCGCCGCTGATCTTACGGGGAAGGCGAACGCGTTTAGAGCAGCAAGCATCACCAGCCACGGCGCGACTGATTTGCAGGGAAGTGTCGATGTTACTGGCCAGATGCTCTCGGGCGGAGCGCTCAGCGTCACGGGTGACAGCCTCAAGGCAGGTCTTCTGGCCTCCGGCGTAGATTTTGCCGCGACCGATGCCAGCGGCGGCAATATCGTCCTTGGACGATCAGGGTCCATGAGCGTCAAAACCACCGGTCACGCGACGGCCGGTGCCATGCTTTCCGGCGGCGACGTGACGGTGAACGCCAGCAATCTCGAAGTGGATAGCCTTACCTCGCACGGTAACGTCGATATTCTCGCCGATCTGAACGCAAGCTCTCGGATCTTGTCTGCCGGAGACTTGGCAGTCAAGGGCGGCAGCATCGAGGCACCGATCCTGATTTCTGGCGTTGACTTCGATCAGACAAACGCCGCCGCCGGCAATATCGTTCTTGGCGCCAGTGGCGCCATGACACTGATCGCCAGCGGCAATGTTGCTTCCACAGCGCTGTTGTCGGCGAGTGATTTCACGGCACGGGCTGCAAGCATCAAGGCAGACAGCATCACCAGCCATGGTGGCATAGATATCGCCGGCAATGTCGACGTGGGAAATCAGATCCTCGCGGGCGGCAGGCTCGCGTTAAGCGGTGGTCACATCAGCGCGCCGGTTCTGATCTCGGGTGTCGATTTTGCTGCCACCAACGCATCCAGCGGCGGCATCATGCTAGGCCAAACAGGCGATATGGAGCTTTCCGCATCCGCGGGCGTCACTAACCAGACCCTGTTGTCGGCAGGCAGCCTCAATGTGGATGCGGCTGATATCTCCGCCACCTCTGTGATCGCGCACAAGGATATCGCCCTTGTTGGCGGCAACAGCGTTAAGATTACGGGTCAATTGTTGGGTGCGGGCAGGATTCTACTCTCCGGCCAGGCTGTGCAGTCCAACCAGACTGTTACGGGCGTCGATTTTGCCGCAACCGCCCGTTCCTTGAATGGCGCCATTGTCGTTGGACCGAGCGGCGATCTCACCATTCAAGCCGGAAGTGCCGCCACTGGATCGCTGATTGTGGCAGGAGCCCTCGATGTCGAGGCCAACGCATTCACAGCAAGCAATATTACCGGTTACGGCGCCGTCTCGATCGATGCGGCCGCTCCGGCGACCGGAAGCGGCCGCGTGGAAATCAATGGCCAACTTTTGGGTGCGGGCAACGTTTCGATAACCGGCGGGAGCATCGACGGAAGCGTCATCGTCGCTGGCGTCGACTTCGCAGCAACAAGCCAATCGTCATCAGGCATTGTCCTTGGGCAGGCAGGTAATGTTTCGCTCACTGCCACGGCTGGCGATATCAGTGCCAACAATCTGCTTGCCGCCGGCAACATCTCTGCTACGGCGGTCGGGAATGTCAGCGCCAAGGCTGTGGCCCATCGCGACATCGTCCTGAATGCCGGCAACGCGATCACGCTCAGCGGCCAGTCTCTTGCGGCCGGCAACGTCAATCTGACGGCACGGTCGATCACGATCGACACATTGGTATCCGGTGTGGACTTTGCCGCGACCCAGGTTTCGGTGAATGGCAGTCTGATGCTGCAGCGCGCAGGCGCAGCCACGTTGTCGGCTTCGGACGGGGGCATCAACGCAAACGCGTTGCTGTCTGGCGGTAGTCTGGCCGCCAATGCCACGCAGAACATTGCCTATTCCAGTCTGCAGAGCCTCGGTGACGCCACGCTCACCGCTCCGGGCGCGATCACCTATACTAATACCACACGGGTCGGTGGCAATCTAACTATCAATACCGGTGCTGTCGATCTCTCCGGCACAAGAGGCAACAAGATCGCCGGCGGCGGTACGTTGACGCTCAACGCTTCTTCCGCCAACTTCGCGAATTCCAGCCTCGTATTCGGTGGCCTCGTGCTCAATCTCTCGGGCACTGCCGATTTCTCAGGCGCCCACGTCAATACCGTGACCAACGCTGGCGGCTCCGGTGACATCAACATCTCGGCCGCGGGCTTGACGGCAAACGCAAGCACGGCGTTGCTGGCCGCACACGACCTTGCATTGATCTTGCCGTCGTTCACCAACGCAGGCCAGTTGGCCGCCGGCAATAACCTTCTCTTGCGCACGACGAGCGATCTGAAAAACACCTCGTCTGGCCTGATCTTCGCCAGCAGGAACATCGATCTCTTTGTCGGCGGCGTCCTTGCCAACGATCAGGGCGCTATCGTCTCGAGTGGCGATCTTACCATCCAGGGTGCCGTGTCCGGTCAGCGCAATGGTGCCGTCATCAACACGTCCGGTCTGATTCAATCGGATGGAAGCGCCTCGATCCTGACATCCAATCTCACCAATCAAAGATCAACGGCGCCGACCTGGGTGACAGGACAGTTGATCTCCTCGGGCGCTGTGGTCGGAACCTTCGTGCTCAATCCGGATATTGCGGGGCAGCCCTTCGCTTACCTGGAAACCGTCGACCAGAACATGTTTCAACTCTATCCAGGTGTTAACCCGCCGTCCTGGCAGGAATATCAGCCGCAGCTCTGGTCCGTCTCGACGCTTGCGGACGGCACGAGCTATCGCGCCTGGACCTGGATATCGGGCAAGGGACCGACGGAAGTCCGGCCGATCTTCAACTGGATCAAGGATCGCGTGCCGAAGGACGCCAACGGCAATCCGGTTCTCGATCCCAACAACCCATCGCGCTATTTCATCGTCGATGAAGTCGTCAAGAATGGCTCCGACACCAGCACGACCTACAGCTGGGACTGGGGCGCCAACATCAGCCAGTCGATCTATGAAGACCGATTCACGAGCCCGCTGAGCCCCGAGGGCGTAATCCGTGCCGGCGGCAATCTCACGATCGATGCCACCAATCTCAACAATTCCTACAGCTCCATCGAAGCCGGCGGCAATGCGTCGCTGAAGGGCGGAACGCTCAACAATCAGGGCGTCGCGCTCTATCGCACCACCATGTTGACGTGCAACGCCCAGAGCACATGTTCGGCTTACAATGCCGACGGCTCTGCCAATCCCTCCCGCGATATAGCCAACGGCACCTCGATCGTCTCGAATACGCAGGTGATCGCCAGTGCCGCCGGCAATATCAAGGCTAGAGGTGCCCTCAATCTTGCCTTCGGGGCGATAAACAACTCTGCTGCACCGGGGTCTGTCTCAGGGAGTGCAAGCCTCGCAGCGCGAAGCGATCCAGGCAACCCTCTCTCGGCGCTCGGTAGTATGACGGCGGGCGGTGCGTTGTTTAGTGTCAATGCCGCACTTGCCGGCATTGCTGCCAATGGTGGCGCCAATGTCGGGAATGGTCCATCCGTTACCGGAAACAGCCTAATGCTTGGCAGCGGCCCCGCAATCGTCGACAGCGGTCTTGCTGCAACCGGAAACCTCTCAGTCAAGAATGCCGGTGTGACGGCAGGCGGCGGCGTCGCAATCAGCGGATCCGGTCTGACGGCAGATGGAGTGGCATCCGTTAGCGCCAGTGGTCTGACGGCTACAGGCTCTGCGACAGCAAATGGCAGCAGTTTGGCCACAACGGGTGTCGCAATTGCTGGTAGTGGCCCGATTGCGGACACGGGGGCTTCGCTCAATGGCGGCAATCTGACGGCTGCTGCCGGCGCTTCCGTCGATTCGAACAGCCTGATAGGCAAGCTCAGCGTTGCCTTGGGCGGCAGCGGCAATCTCGCCGAGATTCTGCGGGTAAATGGGGCTGAACTGGCTTCCCTTGCCAAGCCGCAATCCGGTGGTGTCGGTGGCACGGTTCCCGGCCAGGTCTTCCTGCTGGAGACGCGTGCGGCCTTCCTCGATGTCTCCAAATTCTACGGCTCCGGATATTTCATCGACCGCGTCGGCTACACGCTCGAAACCAAGGTGCCGTTCCTGGGAGACGCCTATTTCGACAATCAGCTGGTCGACACGCAGTTGCGGCAGTTGGTTGGCAATGGATTGGGAGCGGGCTCCTTCATCCCGGGTGACAACGCGACCGACCAGATGAAGTCCCTGCTCGACAATGGCGTTGCCTATGCGGAGGCGAACGGCCTCGCTCTGGGACAGGCGCTCACGCCGGAACAGGTAGCCAATCTTACACAGTCGATCGTGATCTATCAGACGGAGACGATCAATGGTGCGCAGGTGCTGGTGCCTGTCGTTTATCTCTCCGCAGCCGACCGCGCGAAACTGAATGGCGCAGGCGCTATCATCGCAGGTAGCACAGTCAACATTGATGCCGGTAATCTTAACAATTCCGGTGCGATCGCCGCAGCTGACGGCATGACAATCGATGCAACGACCATTCAGGCCAACGGTGGCACCTTCCTTGCCGGCGGCAACCTGAACCTCAGCGCCTCGAACGGCATTACGCTTGCCGCGCAGACGATGACCATCGGCGGGCAGTCGGTTGTTGCTTCCAGCGGTGGAATAACGGCTGGCGGCGGCCTGAAAGTCGATGCCGGCGGCGGCAACCTGTCTCTGACGGGTTCGAAGATCGCTGCCGGTGGCGCAGCACAGCTTTCCGGCCAGACCATCACGCTCGCCACCACGAAAGTCGATAATGGCGGACAACAAAATGCGACCGGCACCCGCATTGAGACTGGCGGCAATCTGACGATCGACGCCAATCAGGGCGTCGATATCATCGGCTCCTCCGCCAAGGCGGGCGGCGGTCTGTCAATCACGGCAAAGCAGGGATCCGTCACTGTCGTATCGACCGATCTCACCCGGCAGACCGATGATGGCTACACGCGCAAGTCCGGCACCGAGCAGCAAGGCTCACAGCTCATGGCCGGTGGTAATCTGGTGGTCACTGCCAATGACGGGCTGCTGATCTCGGGTTCTGATCTGAAGGCTAGCGGCAGCCTCGGCCTCACGGCCAACGGTGATATCAATGTCGTCACCTCGCAGGGGCAGGAGACTTCCGTCTCCGGTCACAGTTCCTCGTCCTCCCTGGCGCATGGCGGTTCCACCATCACGGCGGGTGGCGATATCGTTGCCAAGTCTGGCAACGATATCAACTTCATCGGCTCGACGATGGTGGCCGACGGCACGCTCGGGCTACAGGCAAAGGGCGATATCACCATCGCCGAGGCGACGGATGCCTATACGCTCGATGTGAAGGGATCGACCAAGAAGAGCGGCTTCTTCGGCTCGAAGAAGGAGACCGTCTCGGGTCATCTTGAAAATACGACGGCCGTCGGATCCTCAATCTCCGGCAAGGACGGCGCGACGATCGTCTCGGGCGGCGATACGACCATTTCGGCCTCCAAGGTGACGGCGGGCGACGATACGCATGTTGCCGACCTGAATGTCCAGACCGGCGGCAATCTGATCGTCAGCGCCGGCAAGGATACCGAAACCGAAAACGACAAGTCGAAGAGCAAGGGTTTCCTGCGCAGCGGAAGCTACAGCTATGACGGCTATAACGAGACGACGGTCGGATCGCAGCTCTCGGCCTCCGGCGACGTCAATCTCGACGCCGGCAAGGCGGCAGCCATCGTCGGCTCGAAAATCAATGCCGACGGCTCGCTGAACGTCTCCGGTGAGAGCGTTTCCGTCATCGGCGCACAGGAAAACCATCAGTCGGACAGCCAGCGCAAGGATTCTGGCCTGTTCGTCGGTTCCGGCGGCGGCTTCATCTCGCTCTACGGCAAGAACGAAAAGCAGGGCCAGCAATCTTCGACCGATAATATCGGCTCCGAGCTTTCGGCCGGCAAGGATGTCAATCTGACCGCGCGGGCAACCGATCTCAACATCATGGGATCGTCGGTCAGCGCCGATCGCGATATCAACCTCTCGGCCGCCCGCGACGTCAACGTCACCCCGGGCGCGGAAAGCTCGTCACAGTCCGAACAGCAGAAGAAATCCGGCTTCGGTCTTGCTCTTTCCGCCGGCAATGGCGGCTTCTCGATCGGCATCGGCGCGCAATCGACCAAGGACAGCAAGGCGCAGCAGTCCGATACCAATGCCGTCTCCGAGCTTTCGGCCGGGCGCGATCTCAACATTTCGGCCGGCAACAATGTCAACCTGCAGGCGACCAGCGCCTCGGCCGAGCGCGATGTCAATCTCTTCGCGGGCAAGGATATCAATCTGCTCTCGGCCAATGACGTCACCAATTACGAGGAGGTGCATGAAAAGACCTTTGCCGGTGTGACCATCTCGGTGACAAGCCAGATCGGCAAGGCGGCCCAGAGCATCATGAACTCGGCCGAGCGCCTTTCGGACAGCGGCGGCGTCAATGCCATCACCAACACGGCCATTGCCGGCCTCGGCTTCTATGAGGGCTACAAGGGGCTGAAGGGCGCCTATGAGGGGCTCACCAGCACGGATCCGAAGGTTGGAACCGGTCTTTCCTTCAGCATCGGCATCAACGCCGGCGTCAGCCATCAGGAAAATAGCTGGTCCTCGTCGTCCTCGACCCCGGTCGTGACCGATATTCGTGCCGGCCGCTCCATCACCATGGAAGCCGAGAAGGGCTCCATCACCAGTGACGGCGCGCAGATTCTGGCCGGCTACGACAAGAACGGCATCCCGACAATATCGGGCGACCCGCTGACCGGCGATATCTTCCTGTCGGCAACGAATGGCGACGTCAATCTCAACGCTGCCACGGGCACGTCGGATTCGACCAGCTCGAACAAATCCTGGAGCGCCGGCGTCGGCGTCAATTTTGGTTGCACCACCAAGGGAGGCTGCGCCCAGACCGGCGTCGGGGTGAATGCCTCCTACGGCAAGGGTGATTCCGAAACCTCCGGCACCAGCCACACGAACACGCATGTGAACGGCACCGGCGATGTCACCATCGTCACCAACGATCTCGCGCTGAAGGGTGCGACGGTTGCCGGCAATTCGGTTGGCATCGACGCCCGCTCGCTGACGATCGAAAGCCAGCTGGATACGCAGAAGGCCAAGGCCGACCAGCTCAATGTCTCCGGCCAGATCGGCATCGGCTCCTTCAATGTTTCCGGCGTCACGCAGAAGGCCAAGGGCGATGCGGTGCTCGTCTCCGAGCAATCGGGCATTCATGCCGGCACCGGCGGCCTCGACATCGACATCAGCGGCCAGACCTCGCTTGTCGGCGGCCTGATCACCAGCGAGGCCGGCGCCGAACACAACAGCTTCTCGACGGGCACGCTGACGGTTGCCGATATCGACACGCATTCGACCTGGAAGGCCGAAACCTATGGCGGCGGCATCGGCACCGGCGGCCTCACAATCGCCCCGCCGGTCAAGGCCGGCGAGAAGGAGACCGGCAAGGCCTATTCGGCCATCGGCGGCAATATCGGCATCACCATCACCGATCCGGCGCATCAGGTGCAGGACATCTCCACCATCCGCCGCGATACCGACAACACCAATACGTCGCTGCCCGGTCTGCCGGACCTGCAGAATATCCTGCGCGATCAATACAAGACGCAGGCTGATCTGCAGGCGGCACAAGCCACCATGGCAGGGCTGGTGGCGGATATCGCCAATAATCTCATGTTGAATGCCACGACTCAGGCTGAGAAGGACTTCTGGGGCGAAGGTGGCGCTGGCCGTGCTGCTTTGCATGCGCTCGGCGGTGGTCTTCTTGGCGGTGTTAATGGCGTTGAGGGGGCGGTGAAGGGTGCACTCGGCGGAGCGGCATCGACGATGCTTGCGCACGCCGTCAAGGAACTCGTTGCGGGCATGCTGAAAGACGCCAAACTCGGCAGCGACGAAGACAGAGCCAAGCTCGGGGCTGTATTTGGAGCCACGATCATGGCCGGCATCGGCAGCGTCGTCGGCGGAGGAGAAGGTGCGGCTTATGGGGCGGCGAACTATCAATATAACTATCTCGCGGATGAGGACCTCTTCAAGGCTGCTGACGCCCTCGCAGCGGCGGAAAAATGCGAGACCGATTGCGCCGCCCTTTGGGAAAAGGTCAATGATTATAAGCAGCTGTCACAATATAACGACGCGGTTCTGATTACCACGTGCACCGCAGCGCCGGCATCCAGCGCCTGCCAGCAGATGAAGCAGGACCTCCTGAAGTTTGCCAGCCGGCTGGACCGGGCGGGGATCGATGTCTTTCTTGATACTGCTCCCAGCGAAAATCCGATCGATCTGACATTCGATACTGCCACGCTGCAGCAATTCAGTGGAACGAAAAGCGCAATCAATCTCGACGTCATCCTTGCGCGATATTTGTCTGAGGCCGACAAGAATGGCGTCCCGGTCGATGTCGCGATTAATAAGGCGCTCACGCAGATCAGCCGGACCGAGGGCGGCATGAAGGCGCTTTTAGATGGCGCTGGTGTCGTTGGCGGCGTGGCCGCTTGTGCCGGCACCGTCGGGACTGCTTGTGCCCTCGGCCTGATCGGCGCCGCTGTCAGCGCTAATCAACTCGTTGCAAGTGCGCAGCAATCCCTCACAGGAGAGGACGCAAAGACCGCTCTTGTTTATTCGCTCGAGAAGGCCGGATATTCTCAAGAGGAAGCCGAGCGCTACGAGCACTATATGGATATAGGCGCCGTCGTTCTGACAGTCGGCGTCGTTGGCGGCGAGGTAGCTGTTCGATTCACTGCGGCAAACCTTAGTACTATCGCGTCGGCCGCCGAACGGCAGGCCGTGGCGCAGGCCCTTGAGAAGATACCGCCGCTCCGCACCATTAACGGCAAGGCCCTAAATCCGAAACTGCCGGATCCGGCGGCGGGTTATGGCTATGTTCCCAAAACGGTCGCCTCGGACAAGCCAAACATTGCCAACTCACATATCAACGGCTTTAATGCCGAGATCGATTTGGCCAACCAGATCGCCGACTTGCCCGGGCAACAGGTTCTCCGGTATGGCGACGCAGTTGGAACGCATGGCGCGGATGTCATCTCAGTTGACGTAAATACTGGGGATGTCTTCCTCTGGGACAGCAAGTTCAGAAACTCTGTGGTATCAATCAAGTCGTCGCCAACGTTTACGCCGGGATCTAATTCCCTGAACAACGCGCTTCAGCAAGCTGAACAGGAAATTCGAAAATCCACTTTGCCACAATCGATCAAAGACAAAGCTACCGCCAACCTGGATGCTGGCGAATTCACGGCCAATACAGTCGGAACGGCGAGCGCTAAAAATTCGGTCCCCGTCAAGTATTGTGGCTTCAATCCGTGCTGAAGGAGTCAGTTTTGAGTGCTTTTAACCCCATTCGAGAGCGCGAGACGATGGACGGTGCCGTTGAGTACGTACTTCGGACCGAATTCGACCCTACAAAGCCGATGGGCAATTTTGCAGCGAACAATATCGCGAGAGTCATTGCCGCATGGCTGGTGCTTTACAATAAAGAAATAGAACCCGCAATCCATCGTGCGAACCGCTGGCTCGACCAGGTGCTCGACGCTGGGGGCGAGAAATTTGGCCCTGATCCCAATGCCCACCTCGCAAAATTAAATTGGGCCAGAGCCATCGGAACATGGCTTGAAGATGGATGCGGCGACGAAACTCATTGGGACAACGCCCGGGTCTTCGAAGAGGCCAGATGGAGGTTTCCAGGTCGGCCTTGGCCGCGAAACGAAGTCGTGAACTACGGCCTTGACGACTACATGGCCTTTGCCTGCCAGAACTTTGAAGAGCCGGAAACTGTCGAGGCCGGTATAGATATGTATGAGCACTGGCTCGGCAACAAGCCGTTATCGCTTAAAAAGCTGCTGAAGCCGCGCGACCTCGGCTATGCCATTTGCTTGCACTATGCCCGCCAGCAGTTCGAGGAAGAGGAGTTGTTCGAGGCTGGCCGCCGAATGCTACAGGCCAATCTTGAGGGAACCTGGTTGGGAAGCGGCCAATATATGCGCGCGGCCACATGGCTTAAGATCGTCTATTGGGACCGGAACCAGACACTCACTCCGTTGGAAACCATACTCAAAGCCTACGACAACATGCCAAACGTACCGCGCCCGAATTTCATCTAGCGAACTGATGAATCGTTAGGTTTTCTCTACATGGCATTTCATTTGGGAAATCAATCAGGAGGAACAATCAAGCTAACCACACGTCATTGGACCATGAGCTCACGCTCGCCCAGACCTTCGGATGATCGTCTGGCTGGCACGATAGCCTTCGGTGAGCTGGGATAATCCTGGTGAATGGGAGGGTGCATACGATACAAATGAGGGGGCAGCCTATATCGGAGGATGATACTGAAAGTGTTGTTGGAGACCTCAACAGACGACGCCATATCAATGAAGATACACTATGAGGCTGCTCGAAAATAATGATGAAGAAATTTCTGTCGTTATTACACACCGAGAAGCTTTGATGATTGTTGCCGTTGCTCGAGAGGCGGTGTTTGGAACACGTGTTCCAGATTTTGAGACACGGGTTGGCTTTGCTCCACGAATTACGGTGACAGTGAATTACGGTGACAGTGCACATGAATAAGAGCGCGCGCCCTATTTAGCTTACCCTGTGGCCGGTCTCGCCCCGTCTGCAGAACCAAGGCCGTCACAGCGAAAAATTGCTGCACTATCACCGGATTTCCGGTCCTTTCGGCCGGGCGCGATCTCAACATCTCGGCCGGTCATGACGTCAATCTGTAGGCGACCAGCGCTTCGGCCGAGCGCGACGTCAGCCTGTTCGCCGGCAACAACGTCAATCTGCTGTCGGCCAACGACATCACCAATTATCAGGAAGCGCACGAGAAGAGCTTCGCCGGTGTGACGCTCGCCGTATCGAGCCAGGTCGAATTACGGTGACAGTGCACTCAAATAGGACACACACCCAATTTGGTTCGCCCTGTGGCCCGCAGCGCCTTACGACAAAACCAAGGCCGTCGCAGCAAGAAATTAGTACACTATTGACCTGCCACAGGTAATTTCCTCCAGATTGGATTAGAGTCCGGCCTATTGAAGGACGGACGCATGAAGAAGCAGAGATTTACAGAAGAGCAGATTATTGGGGTGCTGAAGGAGCAGGAGGCAGGCGCGAAAGCCGCTGATCTTTGCCGGCAGCACGGAATTACGGTGACAGTGCATTCAAGTAAGAACATACAACCTATTTGGCTTTGCCCTATAGTTCGGCGACATCAACCTCAACGCCGCTACCGGCACGTCGGATACGACGAGCACGAACACGTCCTGGAGCGCCGGTATTGGCGTCAACCTTGGTTGCTCCACGGCGTCGACCAAGTGCGAGACTAGCGTCGGCGTGAGCGGCTCCTACGGTAAGGGCAGCGCGACACGGAAAGCCTTAGCCGCACCAATACAAATGTCAACGGAACCGGTGACATCACCATCGTTACCAACGATCTGGCGTTGCGTGGCCCGACCGTTACTGGCAACTCGGTCACCGCTGACGTCAAGAACCTGACGATCGAAAGCCAGGTCGACACCGCCAAGGCCAAGGCTGACCAGCTTAGCCTGTCGGCGTCGACCGGCTTTGGCTCAACCAGCGTCTCCGGGGTCACTTAGAAGGCCAAGGGCGATGCGGCCCTTGTCACCGAGCAGTCAGGTATTCATGCCGGAGCGAGCGGCTTATCCATTGATGTGAGTGGCCATACTTCACTGGTCGGCGGCTTGATCACCAGTGAGGCTGGTGAAGGTCGTAACAGCTTCTCCACCGGTACCCTGACGGTCTATCGATACGCATTCGACCTAGAAGGCGGAGACTTTTGGCGGCTCGATTGGTACCAGCGGCATTATGCCGACGCCACCTGTGAAGGCCAGTGAGAACAAGAGTGGTCAGGCGCTTTCGGCCATTGGCGGCAACATCCCGATCACCATCACCGATCCTGCCCACCAGACGCAGGATATCGGCACGATCCGCCGCGATACGGACAACACCAATACGTCGCTGTCCGGTCTGCCGGACCTGCAGAATATCTTGCGAGACCATGCTCAACCTTTGGCCTGACCAACAACCACTACCGCGGCAAATCTTTAGTTGGCTGCAGCGATGTGTCTGTTCAGGTTGGCGAAATAGCGTACCTCGATTGCACGCAGGATGTCGCGGGGTTCGTCCTCATAGCTTTCCGCAAACTGCTCGTCCGTGGTCTCGACGGTGATTGCCCAATGCCCGCGGTGTGGATTGAGAGCGCAATCGGGAAAGTTCATGTGGTGGTGCCAAGGCTGGCCCAGTTCGTCTATCTCGATCAGGCGGCGCAAAAGGGGAGACTGATCGCCCAGCTCGCTTTCGGCGCTCGAAGGATGTCCGCCGTCCAGAATGTCGTCGCCGTGCAGCATCTTGACGAGTTGTTTGTCGACTGCGGGGAAACCATCGGAAACGGCGATGTAGGCTATATGTGCCTCGTCATCCTCGACGACGGCGGCATATTGATCGGGATAGGGGTTGAAACGGCAGCCGGGCGACAGCACGTGAGAATGCCATTTCTTGCCATCCTTTTGGAAGCCCTGAGCCATGGGGAGGCAGTCCTCCAGAGCAATCACGGTATAGTTCGGATAGGTATGGTCCGCTGAATTGCACATAACGCGCCTTTCTTGATCGTTTGCCGGTGAATACCGGCTGAGTTTGGTTATTCTCTGTGGTCTGGACACCGATGAGCAGGCGATGCGCCAATAAGCGGCGATAAGTTATTTGTTATAACAAAAAATGTCGTAAGGATCGGCCTTTCAAGGCATTGGCGTTCGGGCGTGTGAGTGAAGATTAGCGCGCAGCCTTTTGCGGCTTGGCCGAAAGCTCCTTGATCATGTCGAGAAGTGTGTCGGCAGCAAAGTTGATGTCGATGACGATGGCACTCGAGAGCCGTTCGGGATCGCGCGAATGAAGCGCGCGCACGATTGTCTGGTGATTGGCCAGCCCCTGTTCGACCTGACCGAAGCGCGGATAGATGACGTTCATGTAGGAACCGTTCATCATCCAGCGCTTTTCGATCATCCGAACGAGTTCGTTCATGCCGCTCGCGCGATAGATCGCGAAATGGAACTCCCAGTTGAGCTCGATGACGCGAGGGAAATCCTTCTTGTCATTCGCTTCCATCATCCGGTCGTTTATTTGGCAGATGTTGGCAATCTCGCGGTCCGTGATACGCATGGCCGCTTCCCGGGCAGCAAGGGCTTCGAGGGCGGTACGGATCTTGGTGAGTTCGACGATGCGCTCCGAGGTCAGGGTCGGGACATAGACCGAGCCGTTAGGCCTCATTTCCAGGATGCCCTCCGCGGCAAGGTTGTAGAGGGCTTCGCGCACGGGCGTCAGGCTTACGTCCAGTGCCGCCGCGACAGCGCGGATGGTCAGCTTCTGGCCGGGCTTGAAGCGGCCGGCCATGATCGCACTGCTTAGCTGTGTCTTTACCTGCTGCCCAAGCGTTTCGCTGCGGCCCAGCGGTGCCAGGTCGATTCCGTATAAGGAGGCGGAAGTCGGTTCGTTTCTGATCATGGCAGTGCTGTTTTACTCGATGCGTGTTCGTGAGATTCATGTGCTACTTGATGCAACAACGCTATACAGTAGTGGACACCAGCTTGCATAGAAGCGTGGAAAACATGGTATGGCGATCCTCCGGATCGCTAGTGCGACAGGACCTGGCTCAGGAACGTGCGAGTCCTTTCATTCCTCGGATTGTCGAACAACTCGATGGGTCGCCCTTCCTCGACGATCTCTCCCTTGTCCATGAAGATGACGCGATCGGCGACCCGGCGGGCAAAACCCATTTCGTGGGTGACGCACAACATCGTCATGCCGTCGTCGGCAAGCTCGACCATGACATCGAGAACCTCCTTGATCATTTCGGGGTCGAGTGCCGATGTGGGCTCATCGAAAAGAAGAATCTTCGGCTTCATGCAAAGCGCCCGCGCGATTGCCACGCGCTGCTGCTGCCCACCCGAGAGCTGCCCCGGAAACTTGCCGGCCTGCTCGGGGATCCGCACACGCTTCAGGTAGGCCATGGCAGCCGCCTCGGCTTCCGCCAGCGGCACCTTGCGCGCCAGGGTCGGGGCGAGCGTACAGTTTTCCAGCACCGTCAGGTGAGGAAACAGGTTGAAGTGCTGGAATACCATGCCGACATCCCGGCGGATGTGGTCGATATTGGCGATCTCGTCGTTGAGTTCCGTGCCGAGGACGTTGATCGTGCCCTGCTGATGCTCCTCAAGCCGGTTGATGCAGCGGATCAGCGTTGATTTTCCGGAGCCCGATGGGCCGCAGATGACGATACGTTCTCCGGCCTTGACGTTCAGGTCGATATTCTTGAGGACCTGAAAGTGACCGTAGAATTTGTTGACGCTCGAAATGCTGATGGCAGCCGTGCCCATGATATTTTCTTTCTTCAGTGAGGTCCGAAGTTCAGCCGGCGTTCAAGATAGGCGCCATAGCGGGAGAGGCTGAAAACGAAGATGAAATAGATGAGGCCGACGAAGACATAGACTTCGAAATAGGCAAACGCCCATTCGCCCGTGCCGTAGGCGGCATGTCCCGATGCCAGGATTTCGAAGAAGCCGATGATGACGATCAGCGAGGTTTCCTTGAAGGTGATGACCAACTGATTGATGGTCGGCGGCAAGGCTCGGCGAAAGGCCTGGGGCAGAATGATCCGGCTCGTTCTCTGCCAATAAGTCAATCCCAGCGCTTTGGCGGCTTCTTCCTGCCCGCCGGGCAGAGACTGTATCCCGCTTCGCAGAATTTCGGCCTGATAGGCGGCGAAGAACAAGGCGAAGCCGATGATGACACGCCAGATCTTGTCGCCCTGCAGCCAATCCGGCAGCAGGAACGGAAAGACCAGCGCCGCCGTGAAGAGAATGCTGACGAGAGGGAGCGAACGAACGCTATCAATCAGGATGCCGCTCGCCCTGGCGATGAGAGGAAGCTCGGACCTGCGCAGCAGCGCGAGCGATATCGCCATCGGCATGCCGATAAGCACGCCGGCGGCGTAGAGGAAGACGGTCAGCGTGAGACCGCCCCACTGGGCTGGCTGGACCTCGGACATGCCAAGGAAGCCCCCGCGCATGAGAAGATAGAAGACCGTAAAACCTCCGCACCAAAGGATTGATAGGCGCAGCGGCTTCCAGAACCATGGAACACACGATAGGAACATCGTCGCCACCATGACGAAGCAGGCAAGGCTGGATCTCCATTGTTCATCATAGGGGAAGAGGCCGAAGATGATGATGCGCCAGCGTTGCTGGATGACGGCCCAGCAAGCGCCTTCGATGTTGCGGCAGACCTGGGATGTGCCGTCGGGCGAGATCCAGACGGCCTTCACGACGGCCCAGCCGAGAACATGATAGGCGATGGTGAGCAGAAATGCCGCGCCGACAAGCGATATGATGACATTCAACGGCGTCTTGAAATACCGCTTGCGAATTCGGCTCCATAGCCCATCCACCGGCCGGGAGGCGGTAATTGCTGGTGATGAGGCGTTCATCGCATCTTCCTCAGGTTCGAAGCTGGTTGCCTTTGAGCGCGATCGCCTTGTTGACCCTGTTGAGGACGAAGGCGAGCGTGTTGTTGATGATCAGGAACCCGGCCATCAGAATGCCGATCAACTCCAAAGTCTGACCACTCTGGTTGATCGAGACCGAGATGACGGAGAAGAAATCGGCGAAGCCGACCGCAATACCGACCGTTGTCGCCTTGAACAGCCAAACATATTGGTTGATGAGCGTTGGCAGGACGGCGCGAAATGCCAGCGGCAGATGCACCCGCGAAAATACCTGCCACGGGGTCAGTCCAAGGGCTTTGGCCGCCTCGACCTGCCCGTGACCGACGGACAGGAAACCGGCGCGGATAATCTCGGCGATATAGGCGCTGCCGTAGATGCCGGCGGCCAGCGCCAAGGCCCCCAGTTCCGGCGGGACGTTGATGCCGCCACGAAAATTGAGACCCTGAAGATGCGGGATGGAAATGAAAGGCGCGTCCGGGAGCCGAGCCCAGGAGACGATGGCCGCGCATGCGATCATCGTCAGTGCCGCGATTGCGCCGAGCAGCAGCCCGCGCCGCTTTACCCGCTTGAAGCGCCGTGCGGTCGACACCCAGGCGCATGCCAGAATTCCGACGACCAGCACCGCAGCCACCACGGCCAGCCATTGACCGTCGATGTTGAAGCTGGGGACGAATATGCCGCGTGCCGAGATGAACACGCTGTCAAGAAACGAATAAGCCATCTTCGGCGGAGGCATGTTCGTCAGCGCCGCATACCAGCAGAGCGCCTGCAATATCAGCGGAATGTTGCGGAAGGTCTCCAGGTACAGTGTTCCGATAGCGTTCAGGACACCGTTGGAAGAAATTCTGAAAACGGCGATCACCAGTCCCGCGACGTTTGCAAAGAGGATGATGATTGCGCCGAGGAACAATGAATTGAGGATGCCGACCCAGATCATCCTCATGTAGCTATCGAACGGATCGAACGGGACGAGCGAAAAGCCGATCTGGAAGCCGGTCGACTTGGACAGAAACGCGAAGCCGCTGATCATCCCCAACTGGGTCATCCTGTAATTGGCTTCGGCGATCGCGCCGACGACAACGAGGACGACAACGACGGCAAAGACGATCTGAATGAACGTGCTTCGGCTTTTTCTGTTCTTCAACAAGTGCATTTCGTGCCGCTCCACAGTGGAGGGTGACCGCCAGCAGCATGGCGCCGGCGGTCACGCGGGAGGACGTATCAGTCGAGGACCAGCGGATAGAGGATGCCGCCATCCCTCACGAGAGCGTTGACGCCGCGTGCGACTTTGTACGGGGAATCCTTACCGATATTGCGATCCCACATTTCCGAAGAGTTGCCGACCGTCTTGATGACGTTGTAGGCCCAGTTGTCGTCTAGGCCGAGCGGCGCGCCCATGCCGGGCGCGGCACCCAAGAGCTTGGCGATCGCTGGGCTCGGCGGTGCAGCCTTCATCTTGTCGACATTGGCGCTTGTGACGCCATTCTGCTCGGCGAGCAGCAGGGCGGTTTCGACCCAATTGGCGATATCGACCCAGTTGTCGTCGCCCTGGCGCATGACGATGCCGACCGGTTCGGCGGAAAGAACGTCGGGGAGGATGACATAGTCATCGGCGTTCTTGGCTTCCGTCGCGCGAACGACGCCCAGCTGAAGATCCCATTCCATCATGGCGTCGCAGCGGCCGGCGAGGAATGCCGCATTCGACTCTTCGGTCTTCTCGAACGGAATGACCTTGATCTTGTAGCCGTTCGCCGCTTCGTGGTCGACAACATAGCGTTCCATCGTCGTGCCGGTCGGCAGGCAAAGCGTGCCGCCGTCGAGTTCCTTGGCGGTCTTGATGCCGGAGTCCTTACGGACCATGTAGTGGATCGACGCCATCATATACGGCATCGCGAACTGGCCGTGAATTTCGGTATCGCGGCTGAAGGTCCAGCCGGACGACTTGATGACCATGTCGATCTCGCCCGACTGCAGGGAAGGCCAACGCTGCGCCCAACTGGTCGGCTTGATGTCGAGGTGTCCCTGCCAGTTGCCGAAGATCGCGGTCGAGATCGCGCGGCACATGTCTATGTCGAAGCCCTTCCAATTTCCTTTGTCATCGACTTCGGCCATGCCCATGTAGGAGCCGTTGTGGCCGGTGCAGGAAAGCGACCCTCGGGCTTTCACCTTCTTCAGCGTATCGCCGTATTCGGCATGGGCCGGCGCGGCCGCAAGCAAGGCCATCGAGGCCAATGCGGTTACAATTGTCAGCTTGATGGACATGTCATTCCCCTTTGTTGTGAGCTTAAAACGGACCGTTCTCGGTCAATTTTGTTATATGATATATAATGGAGCTGAGTTTTGATTTTTGTCCAGACGGATTCCGTTCAGCAAGAATAAATTTTTTATCATGTTGATTTATAATGACTTTAATAGATTTCTCGACGGAATCTCTCGCTTCCTGTGTTCGAGATACAAAAAAAGAAATTGCGGATCGTTTTACATATGATACTTGTTATAACAAAATGGTTTTGTGGGGATTCATGTTGATGAGGAATGCGCCGTCCACGGACGAACTTAAGGAAATCCACCGTAAGATGGTGGTGACACGCGAGCTCGAGGAAGTGCTTGGTGCTTATGCCAAGGAGGGGAAGACCCGCGGTCCCATCCATCGCTGCGATGGTCAGGAAGCCGTCGGTGTTGCCGCCTGTGCCGCCTTGCGTGCGGACGATTATGTCTGCACCACGCATCGTGGTCATCATGTCTATGTCGGCAAGGGCCTGACGACACGCGGCATCATCGCGGAAATCTTCGGCCGCGAAACCGGCTACTGCAAGGGACGCGGCGGCCACATGCTGCTCGGCGATGTGACGACCGGCATGCTTGGCGGCAATGCGATCGTCGGTGCCGGCATTCCGGCGGCGACCGGCATGGCACTATCGATCCAGCTTCTCAAGCAGGATCGCGTCGCCATGGTCGTCTTCGGCGATGGCGCCGCTCAGACCGGCATTTGTCATGAGGCCATGAACATGGCCGGCCTCTGGAAACTTCCCGTCATTTTCCTGCTGGAAAACAATCAATACGGTCTGACGGTGCGCCAGGAGGTTCAGTCGCCTGTGCAGGATCTCAGCATTCGCGCGGCCGGCTACGGCATGCCGGGCGAGATTGTCGATGGCAACGATGCCGAGGCCGTCTACCGCTCGGTCGCTGCCGCCGCCGAACGCGCGCGCCGCGGCGAGGGGCCGACGCTGATCGAAGCCAAGACCTATCGCGTGAAGGGCTTCTCGACGTCCGATATGGGAGGCTACCAGTCCGAGGAGGAGGTCCAGCCGTGGTTGGACCGGGATCCGATCAAGCTGTCCGCTGAGAAGCTGGCGGCGCTCATCGGCGCGGAAGCGGTTCAGGCCATCGACGCGTCCGCGCGATCCGAAGTTGCCAGGGCCTTTGAGACGGCGCTCTCCGACCCGTTCCCAACGTTTGAAATTCATGCTGCCTCGGCCGCCTATTCGGAGACTGTGCAATGACGGTGATGCGCTATGCGGAGGCGTTGAATGCCGCCCTGAAAGAAGAGATGCGGCGTGATCCGAGCGTCTTCCTCTTCGGTGAGGACCTCGGTCGATATGGCGGTGTGTTCAAGGTCTCGAAGGGGCTGCGCGAGGAGTTCGGCGACGCTCGCGTGCGGGACACACCGATCTCCGAGCAGGCTCTGACCGCCATGGCGGTGACCGCGGCCATGAGCGGCACGAGACCGATCCTGGAAATCATGTATGCCGACTTCCTGCCGCTGACCCTCGATGCACTCGTCAACCAGGCCTCGGTCTTCTCCTATCTCTGGGAAGGGCAGGTCGACATTCCATTCGTGCTTCGCACCCAGGGCGGTGGCGGTGTCGGAACTGGCGCACAGCACGCCAAAAGCCTGGACGCGATGATCTGCCATATCCCGGGCCTCAAGGTCGTTGCCCCCGCGACGGCTGCCGATGCGAAGGGCCTGCTGAAGTCGGCGATACGCGATGCCCAGCCGGTCATCTTCCTGGAACACAAGCTCCTCTATAATACCCGCGGCGAAGTTTCGGACGACGCCAACGAACTCGTTCCGATCGGCAAGGCAAAGACGGTCGTCGAAGGGCGCCATGTTTCGATCTTCGCCACGTCCAAGATGGTCATCGAGGCGGAGAACGCGGCCGGGCTGCTGGCTCGCGAGGGCATCGAAGCCGAAGTCATCGATCTGCGCACGCTGCGGCCGCTCGATCTCGATGCGATCCGTACATCCGTCGCCAAGACGAACCATGCCGTTGTCGTCAACGAGGGCTGGACCTTCTGCGGCTATGCCTCCGAACTGTCGGCTACCATCATGGAATATTGCTTCGACGATCTGGATGCGCCCGTCGCGCGCGTCGCCATGCCCGATATGGCGATACCCTATTCGGAGCCGCTCGAAATGGCGGTCCTGCCGAATGCCGCGAAGATCGCGGCGGCGGCGAAGAAGACATTGGCCTAGAGATCGGGAGGCGAAGATGGCAGTCCCGATCAGCGCGGGCGCGGTCGCCGGCGAATATATGGAAACCTTCGTGATCCTGGAATGGCGGGTCTCGAAGGGGCAGACGGTGGCGGCCGGCGATGTGCTCCTGACCATCGAGACGGCCAAGGCGGCGGTCGAGATCGAGGCGCCGTGCGATGGCGTCGTCAGCGCGGTGTTCGCCGAAGCCAACAGCGAGGTGCCGGCGACGGCCGTTCTTTGCCTTATAGGTGCCGATGCGGCCGATATCGCTTACGAGGACGGCAATGACGGCGAACAATCGGTCAAACCGGCGTCTGAAGAGATGTTGGCAGCCCGGACGCCGGATACGGACCGAAAGCCGGCGGCAAGTTCCCGGATCGTCGCAAGTCCGGCCGCGCGGCGCGCGGCGCGCGCCGCCTCGTTGGACCTGGCGCGTGTTTCCGCGACCAGTCCTTCCGGGCGCATCAAGCTGCGCGATGTCGCGCGGATGCTGGAAAGCGTCCAAAGCCCGATCGCGTCGCCACAGGCGTTCCTGGCCGATGAAGCCGGTCCGCTCAAGATCCATGTGAGCGGCACGCAGACGGGCGATCCGATCTTCCTCATCCATGGCTTCGCCAGCGATTCTCTCTCGTGGTATCCGCTGGAACGGGAGCTGCGGAAATCGCATCCTGTCTATCGGCTCGATCTGCCGAACCATGGCGCTTCCCCGAAACGGCGGATCGGCGGCTTTGCCGACCTCGTTCGGGAGGTGCGCGCCGCTTTCGACACGCTCGGGCTCGAGAAGGCGCATGTCATCGGCCATTCGCTCGGCGGCGCTCTGGCGATCGCCCTGGCCGACACCCGCGAGCGCCAAATCGCGTCCCTGTCGCTGCTTGCGCCCGGCGGGCTTGGGCCGAAGGTGAACGGCGATTTCATCAGAGGCATCGCCGGCGCCTCGAAGCCGGAGAGCCTCGAGGCGTGGCTGAAAGTCATGGTTCACGACCCGTCAAAAATCGATCAGGCCTTCGTAAGGGCGGCCTTTGCCGCAAGGACCGATCCGGTTCTCCGTGCGTCGCAGGCACTGATGGGCGAGACGCTGTTCGCCGATAGCACGCAAGGCTTCGATCTCAAGGCGGCGCTGCATCGCATCGTATGCCCGACGCGCATCATCTGGGGCCGTAACGACGCCGTGCTCGAATGGCGAGATGTCCTGCGTGCGCCGGGCCGCATGGGGCTGCATCTTCTCGAGGATGTCGGGCACGTCCCGCAGATGGAGGCCTCGGAACTTGTGCTTGAGATCATCACCGCGTTGATCAGATCGGTTTGAGAGAAAGATCATGTCGAACGAACTTGTCCTGATCGGCTGTGGCAACATGGGTCATGCGATGTTGCGCGGCTTCCTGCGCGAGGCCCCCGGACTGGTCGCCCATGTGGTGGAGCCGATCGATGCATTGCGCGAGCGCGCCGCTCTTGCGGGCGCCCATGCCGTTGCCACCGTGGCGGAACTCCCCTCGGATCTGCAGCCCGGTATTGTCGTCATCGCCGTGAAGCCCAATCTCGTCGAGACCGTGTTGAAGGACTGCGCGCGCCTGGCGGCGAGTGGAACGATATTCCTTTCCATCGCCGCCGGGGTCACCACCGATCGGATGGCGCGGCACCTGCCGCCGGGCGTGGCGATCGTCCGCTGCATGCCGAACACGCCGGCGGCCATCGGCGAGGGCATGCTGGCGGTTTACGCCCGCGAAGGCTTGACGCGGACGGCGCGCGACCTGGTCACCACGCTATTGCAGGCATCGGGTGCCGTCGCGTGGTTCGATTGCGAAGCGGAGATGGATGCGGTCACTGCAATCTCCGGATCGGGCCCGGCCTATGTGTTCCATTTCATAGAAGCGCTGACCGCAGCAGGGATCGCACTGGGGCTCTCCCCGGAAAACGCGTCTCTTCTCGCGAAGCAGACCGTCAAGGGGGCGGGCCGCCTTGCCGCCGAGGCGAGCGACGGCCCCGGGACGCTGCGCGAGCAGGTCACCAGCCCCGGCGGGACGACCGCCGCCGCGCTGGACATCTTGATGGCCAACGATCGCACCATCCGCCTTGTCGCGGAAGCGACCAAGGCCGCCCGCGAGCGGAGCATCGCGCTTGGCAAGACTGCTTGAAAACTGATTTTGAGGGAACGAAAAATGATTAGCTTGATAACCGGTGGCGCTCAGGGAATTGGTTTCGCGACCGCAGAATATCTCGTCCGCAAGGGCGGAAAAGTTTGCTTGATGGATCGCGCCGGTCTGAGCGAGGCAGCCGAGAAGCTGAAGGGCGATGTCATCGTCATCGAAGGCGACGTGACCAATGCCGCCGAGGTCGATGAAGCGGTCAGCCGCACCGTCGCCGAATTCGGCGGCCTCGACACGCTCGTCACCGCGGCCGGGATCGTTACGGTCGAGCCGGCCATCGACGTTTCGGCGGAAGCCTTCCTCAAGATGATGTCCGTCAATGTTCTCGGCAGCTTCCTGCCGGCACAGAGTGCCGCCCGCCACATGAGCGTGAATGGCGGTGGAAACATCACCTTCATCGGCTCGGTCTATGGCTCGGTCGGCGCGCCGAAGCGGACGGCCTATTGCGCGTCCAAGGGTGCGGTCCACAACATGATGCAGTCGCTTGCCGTCGAATGGGGGCCGCTTGGGATCCGCGTCAATGCCGTCGCGCCGACCGGAGTGCGTACGCCGATGATCCAGGCGCTGATCGACAAGGGTCAGTACAACATGCAGGGCGTTCGCAACCGGACGCCGCTTGGCAGGATCGCCGAGCCGGAAGAGGTCGCCGCCGCGGTGGCATTCCTGTCCTCGCCGGAGGCCTCGATGATCCATGGCATCGTGCTGCCCGTGGACGGCGGCTGGATCGCCAATGGTTATACCTGGTGAGAAACCGTTCCGACTTCATTTCAGCAAAGAAAGGTTGAGCAATGACCAAGCGCATTAATATTTCTTCCGGTTCCTCGTTCGAGAAGGCCTATGGCTATTCCCGCTGCGTCAAGGTCGCCGACACGGTCTATGTCTCCGGCACCGTCGGCATCAACTTCCAGACCGGCGAGTGCAGTACCGATCCGATCGAACAGCTTCGTCAGGTCATCCGCAACATCGAGCCCTGGCTGGAAAAGGCCGGCGCATCCTTGAAGGATGTCGTCCAGATTACGACCTACGTTACCTCCGCCGAGGTCTTTGCCGCGATCGGTCCGACGCTGAAGGAGATCTTCGGCGATATCCTGCCGACGAACGCTGCACTCGTCGTGCAATTCCCGGTGCCGAACGTGAAGGTCGAAATCTCCGCCACCGCCGTCGTCGGCTGCGGTGCGTGATTGACCGCTGCCGGCCCGGCCGGCGGCACTCCCCTTCATCCTTGCGAGCTACGTTCAGGCGTTCGACATGCTGCGTGAATCCCTACGTCCCGAAAGCCCGCATGCCTTCGCGATGGGCATCGGACTGACGCTACTCGGATATTTCCTGTTCGCAGTGAACGATGTCGTGGCCAAGTTCATGGTCACGACGTTCGGTGTCGCGCAGGTCCTGACGATAAGGGCGGTAGGAGGTCTTCTGATCCTTCTGCCGCTGGCCTTCATAAAGGACGAGAAGCCGTTTCGAAGCGTCAACGTCCCGTTTGTGCAGGCGCTCCGTGCAACGCTGATCACCGTCGATACGTCCCTGTTCTACGCGGCGGTTGTCTATCTGTCGCTTGCAGACGTCATGACCTTCTACATGGCCGGGCCTATTTACATGACCGTCGCCTCGCGCCTTGTTCTTGGCGAGCGGGCCGGATGGCGCCGGTGGAGTGCGGTTCTGCTGGGATTTGCCGGTGTGCTGATCGCGCTCCGGCCATCCAGCTCCACGATGTCGGCTCCGGCACTGCTCGCATGCCTGGGTGGCATCGCCTCGGCCGTCACCGTCGTGCTGAACCGATATCTGGCCGGCACGAAGGATACGACGCTTGGCATCTACCAGGGGATAGGATCGCTGGTGCTGGCGGGCGCAGTTGCGATCTTCCACTGGCAGCCGGCGACGCCGCGCGAATTGGTCGGAATGCTCGTTCTCGGTTTCATCGGCGCCGTGGCACATCTCGTGGTGACCCGTTCGCTCAAGCTTGCGCCGGTGAACGTGCTTGCACCGTTCCAGTACTCGCTGTTGCTCTGGGGCATGATTTTCGGAGTCGTCTTCTTCAACGACATGCCTGACATCCAGATGATTGTCGGTGCAGCGATTATCGTTGTGGCCGGCGTGTTCATCTCCCATCGCAAGGCAAAGAAAGGAGAGCAGGTTGCTCTCTCCGTCGATCTGCCTTGATCTTCTCGACCCGGCGACCGCCGACCCGATCAGATGCCGGCTGACGTTTTATTGACCGCAATAGTCTCATCAATCCAATGAAGGTCCGTTCGATGCCTATGACAAGCCCGATTGATCCCACGATGCAAGGAGTTGCATGGACGAAGACGATGCAGGAAGAGGTCCAGGACTATCCTCGTCTGATCGGAGAGGAGACCGCGGACATCGCAATCGTTGGCGGCGGCTATTGCGGAATGAATGCTGCGATCCATGCCGCAGCCAAGGGGCTCAAGGTTGCCCTGATCGAGGCTGGCCGCATCGGTAACGGCGCCTCTGGCCGCAACGGCGGCATTTGCGTGCCGCAGTATCCGGGGGCTATACCGCCATCCGTCGTCGAGGGTGTCGTCGGCAAGAAGAAGGGGGAGGCGCTCGCCGCCCTGGTTTCGGGCGGCGCGGATGCCGTCTATCGGCAGATCGAGGCGTTTCAGATCCAATGCTCCGCTGTCCAGAACGGCTGGATGCAGCCGGCCCATTCCGATGCAGCGATGCAGCGCGCCCGCAAGGTTTTCGATGAATGGAAGGCGCTTGGGGCATCCGTCACCTGGCACTCGTCCGCTGATGTGACCGACCGGCTCGGTGCGAGGGGATATCTCGGCGGCTGGTCGAATTCACAGGGCGGCACGCTCAACCCCTACAGCCTTGCGGTCGGACTTGCCCGTGTCGCGCTGGCGCGCGGGGTCCGGATCTTCGAACACAGCGCGGTCACCAGCGTCGAGGAGACGGAAAGCGGCGTCAGGCTCCGCAGCAATGGAGGCACCGTTCTGGCACGCTCGGTCCTTTTTGCGACGAATGCCTATACCGGCGACTTTCTCCCCGGCGTTCAGAAGTCGGCTGTTCCGGTCTATCTCTACCATGTGACAACGAAGCCGCTTCGCGAGAGCGTGCGCCAGCAAATCCTCAAGTCGGGCATCTGCTTCACCGATCTCAGAAAATCCGGCGGCTTCGGAAGGCTCGATAGCGAAGGCCGATTGATGTCCGGCGGCGCCGTGTTCGCCTTCGGCGATCGCGTCGGCTATGGCAAGAAGCATGCTCATGCCCGTATGAAGATGCTGTTCCCAGCCATCACGGACGAGGACACCGAACTCGATTCCTATTGGGAAGGATATTGCGCCGTCACCGACGCGTATCTGCCGCATGTCCTGCGGATCGGGAGGAATGTATTCTCCCTTGGCGGTTTCTCGACGCGCGGCATCAATCTCGCGCATAATCTCGGACGCCTGATGGGTGAGTTCCTGGCCGGCGCCAGGGAGCTGGACGAGATACCGGTGAATGTCTTCGACCGCAGGCACGACGTTCCACTTTGGGCGATCAAGGCCAGGGTCGCGCGCCTGATCTTCCCCTATTACCAGCTCAAAGACCGGCTCGGCTTGACGTGATGCACAGAGCCTGCCGCCGGCATGTTTTCAACGAAACACATCCGGCATAAGCCGAGCTGTTGCTGTCCCTCAAGTCTTGCTGTCCTTGTATCGGTTCCAGGCATGCGTGCGGTTCGCCACCTGGACGGCAATCGGGTGGAAGGGAACGGGGCGCATATCGGTCACCGGAAGCGGCATCTGATCGTCGGTGCGGCAACCGGCGGCCCAGCGGCCGATTTCCTGGCCGAGCGACATGGACAGGGCCACGCCCCGGCCGGAATAGACGCCACCGAAGACGACGCCGGGCGCAAGGCGGAAGAGGCGGGGACGAAAATCCGGCACGACGGCGAATGTCCCATGCCAGTATTCGTTGATCACAGGCTTGCCGCCGAAAGCCTTGAAGGCCTTCCCCAGCAGGTCTGCGACCTTGGCGCGGCCGCGCTCGGCCTCGTTGTTCCAGAACGTGTGGGTGCCGCCGCTGACCAGCCGATTGTCGACGTCATAGTGGAAGTACCTGAGATCGTTGCGCATGTCGGAGACCGCCGGATTGCCGACGAGGATCTGGCTGCGCAGCTGTTCGGGGAGCGGGTCGGTCGCCGCCTGGAAGACCTTGAACGGAATCAGCGTCCGTTTCAGGCCAGGCCAGATGTCGTTGGTCAGTGCGTTGGTCGCAAGGACGACCTGAGGTGCGGTTACGCTGCCGGATGCGGTGTGGACACGCCATCCGCCTTGCACCTTCTCCATCCGCAGCGCGCGGGAATTCTCGAAAATCCTGACGCCTTCGTTTTCCAAGGCTCCGGCGAGGCCGACGGTCATGGCGAAGGGATTGATGTGGCCGGAATTGTGCACGATCCAGCCGCCGAGGTACGGACTGCCGATGCGCGCGGTCACCTCGTCGCGGTCGAGCCAGGAGACATCGGCGCCGAATGCCTTCCACTCGTCATGGAACTGCCGGGCGCGCGCCAATGTCTTCTCGGTGTGGGCGGGCTGAATCCAGCCCTCCTGCACCTGATGGGCATTGATGCCGAAACGCTGCATGAGCCCGAAGGCGACCCCGGCCGCCTGGGCGACCATCCGATTGTAGCGCTCACCGACCTGCTTGCCGTAGGTCGCTTCGAATTCCGAAGGCGAAGCCTTGGAATGATGCGAGATGACCAGGCCGTTGTTGCGTCCGGAGGCGGAGGAGCCGATCTCGTTGCCCTCCAGCATGATGACATCGACGCCGCTGTCGCGCGCGCCGAGCGCCGATGCCATGCCGGTAAAGCCGCCGCCGACCACCAGCACGTCGGTCTTGAGATCACCCTCGAGGCTGGGGGCCGTCGTGCGGGGCCTTGCGGTTTTTCGCCAGAGGTGTGGCGTCTTCCAGTCGACGTCAAACATGAATGGTCCCCTCGGTGGCGCCGCCGAGATAAAGGTCCCCGATATCGGAATGTTCGGCGAGTTCCTGCGCCGGCCCATGCAGGCGCACGCGCCCCGTGTTGAGCAGATAGGCGTAGTCTCCGCATTCCAGCGCCAACTGCACATTCTGCTCCACCAGCAGGATGGAGATGCCGGATTTCGACAGATCGAGAATGATGTAGAAGATCTGCTGGATGATCTTCGGCGCAAGACCGAGCGACGGCTCGTCGAGCATCAGCAGCTTCGGCTCGGCCATCAGCGCACGGCCGATGGCGAGCATCTGCTGCTGGCCGCCAGACATGCGGCTCGCCATGCCGTTGCGGCGCTCCTTCAGGATCGGAAACAGGTCGAAGACCTCGCTTCTGAGGGTCTCGAAGCTCTTGCCGCCGCGACCGACATGGGCGGCGACCAGGTTTTCTTCCACCGTCAGGCGCTGGAAGATCTGCCGGCCCTCGGGGCAATGGGCAAGACCCATGCGAACGACCTGTTCCGGCCGGGCGCCGGTGATGGATTTGCCATCGAATTCGATGGTCCCGGCCGTTGCGCGGGCCACGCCGGAGATGGAGTTGAGCAGGGTGGTCTTGCCGGCGCCGTTCGGTCCGAGGATGACGACGATCTCGCGCTCGTCGACCTCGAGATCAACGCCTTCAAGAACGCCGACGCGCCCGTATCCCGAGCTGAGCCCGGCGATCTTGAGCAGCGGCCTTGATGTCGTCGATGTCATTGGCGGTTCCTAGGTAGGCAAGTTGAACATCGGAGCTCGCCTGGACTTCGGCGGGCGTCCCTTGAAAAAGCAGTTTGCCATGATGCATCACGACGATGCGGTCGCACAGCGTCATGACCAGATCCATGTCGTGCTCGACGATGATCATGACGCGCTCAGGTGATCTGAGCTCGGCGAGTTTGGCCGTCAGTTCGGCGGTCTCGTGATGGTTGAGGCCGGCCGCCGGCTCATCCAGCAGCAGGACGCGCGGATTGGTGACGAGCGCTCGGGCGATTTCGAGCATCCGCTGCCGGCCATAGGGCAGGCTGCCTGCCTCGGCGTTCGCATATGCCTGCAGGTTGAAGAAGGAGAGAAGCTGCATGCAGGCCTCGCGCCGGCGAGCTTCCTTCCGGGCGGCGAAGGGAGGCCAAAGGACCTCCTTCCACGTTTGTGCGACCTCTTGCGGATAAAAGCAGACCTCGAGATTCTCGAGCGCCGTCATCTGATCGAAGAGGCGAATGTTCTGGTAGGTGCGCGCGATTCCCGCATTGGCGATCTGGTATTTCTTCAGGCCGCTGAGTCTTCGGTTATCGAGACTGATCGATCCCGCCGAAACGGAGTAGGAGCCGGCCGTCATGTTGATCAGTGTCGACTTGCCGGCACCGTTCGGTCCGATCACCCCATGGATCATACCGGGCTCGAAATGCGTCGACACATCGTCGATCGCGACGTTGTTGCCATATTGCTTGCGCAGATTTTCAAAGACGAGGGTCATTTTCCGAAGAGTCCTCGAACAAGTTTCTCCGGTCCGAAGGTCCGAGGCACGATGCCGGCCGGCCTGAGGATGATCAGCACGATCATCAGAAGACCAAGGAAGAGGATGCGCCATTCGGCGAATTCCCTAAGCACTTCGGGGAGGAGGATCAGAATGGCGGCACCCAGGATAACGCCGAGAATGTTACCGATGCCGCCCACGACGATCATCAGCACGATCAGCACCGATTCCTGCAGCGAAAAGCTCTCGGGACTGACGAAGCGCTGCGAGGCCGCAAAAATGACGCCGGCGATCGCACCGATGGTTGCGGAGGTCGCAAAGGCCGCGAGCTTGGCGTTCGTCGTATTGATGCCGATACCGCGCGCGGCGTCCTGATCCTCGCGAATGGCCGCCCAAGCCTTGCCGAGGATGGAGCGTTCCATGCGCCATACCAACGTGGCGACAACGACGACGACGATGAGGAGCAACCAGTAGAAATCGACCGGTCTGGAAATCTCCAGTCCGAAGATCGAGGCCTTGTCGAGGCGGGCAATACCCTTCGGACCGCCCGTCAGCCAATCGATGTTATTGACCAGGATCCTGATGATTTCGCCGAAGCCCAGCGTGACGATCGCGAGATAATCGCCACGCAGTTTCAAAACCGGGAGGCCAAGGAGGATGCCTGTGATCATGCCGAGAGCGGCTGCGATAACGATGATGAGCAGGAAAGGAAGGTGCAATCCGAGCTGCGGGCTTGCGAGCAGCCCGTAGGTATAGGCTCCGACGGCATAGAAGGCGACGAAACCCAGATCGAGCAAGCCGGCGTAACCGATGACGATGTTCAGCCCGATGCCAAGCAGGATATAGATCAGCAGGCCGTTGGCCACACGCACGTAGTAGTTGGACATGAAGGGCGTGGCAACGACGAGCGCCACGACAAGCGCAAGAACGAGCCAGGGAATAAGCCTGCCGCCGCGCATCGCCGCATGAATGGTGGTATCGGCCGACGACATCAGAATTCCCTCTTGTAGACCATGCTCTCCTCGGAGATTGGTTCGCCGAGTATGCCTGCGGGGCGGACGAGAAGAACGAGAATGAGAATGGCGAAAGCAAGCACGTCGCGATATTCCGTGCCGAGCAACCCGCCGGAGACGATGGGAAGCAGGGCTGTTCCGGCCACTTCGACGAAAGCGAGGATGAAGGCGCCCAGCATCGCGCCGGGAATGGATCCGATGCCGCCGAGGATGGCGGCCGTGAAGGCTTTCAGACCGATGACGGCCCCCATCGTCGGCGACATGATGCCATAATAGCTGGCATAGAGGATGCCACCTGCTGCGCCGAGCAACGGACCAGAGAAAAACACCAGGGAAATCGCCAGGTTTACATTGATGCCGAGCAGTTGCGCCGTTTGACGACTTTCAGATACGGCGCGGACGATGATGCCCGCCCGGCTGCGATTGACCAATGCGTAGAGGGCAAACATCAGCACGAAAGCAGCAATCAGAATACCGATCTGTACCAACGTCACCGTTCCTCCAAGCACATTCATGCGCGTGGCCGGAAAGAAGCCTGGGAAGGCGACGGGCTGCGGTCCCGCCAGGATCTGCACGGCGGTGACCAGCGAGAGCGAAACGCCGAGCGACGACAGCATGGGTGCAAGACGGTTCGAGTTGCGCAACGGCTTGTAGGCCAGGCGCTCGATAGCGACGCCGATGAGACCGACGACCACGACCGCGGCAAAGAAGGCCATTGTCAGCGCGAAGGCACCGGCGCCGCCGACATTTCCTATGACGAGCGAAAGGCCGAGGAAGGCTGCGTAAGCTCCCAGCATGAACATTTCGCCGTGGGCGAAATTGATCATGCGCAAGACGCCGTAGACCATCGTATAGCCGAGGGCGATCAAGGCATAAATCGAGCCGATCGTCAGGGCGTTGAACGTCTGTTGAATAATTGTTCCGAGCATTGTTGTCCCGTCCGCGAGCGCCGCAATGGCGAGGATAGGAAATGCGTGGCCGTATGTCTCTCACATTGGCCGTGCCACGCGTCGAAGGAGTCTGGTCGGCTTTGGCCGACCAGACTCGGCGTGACTTATTTTGTGCCGAGGAGAGCGAATTTGTCGCCGTCGACCTTGTAGAGATAGGACGGCGCGACCTTCAACTCGCCCTTGTCGTCGAATTCGAGATGGCCGATCGCGGTATCGACTTTCACATTGTGAAGCGCGGTGTTCATATCGTCGCGGGTCAAGCCTTTGGCGCTCTTCAGCACGGCCTCGAGTATCTGTCCCTGGACATAGCCGTAGATGGAATAGGGGCCGGCGTCGGAACCATATTTCGCCTTATATTCCTTGGCGAAATCGGCAATCGCCGGCGTTGCATCCAGAGGTGGGGCCTGCACGGCGACAGTCGCGCCCTGAACGTTGCTTTGGCCCGCTTGGGAAATGAAGTCAGGCGTGTAGCCGCCGTCCGGAACCATGAGTGTCGCCTTGACGCCCTGTTCGTGCATCTGCTTGGCGAAGAGCGCCAGCTGCGGCATGACCGCACCGAGATAAATCACGTCCGGCTTCTTGGTCTTGATCTGCGCGAGCACGGCAGTGAAGTCGACATCGGTTGGCGCGACGGACAGGGTATCGAGCAGCTTGCCGCCGCCGGCGGTAAAGTTCTTCCCGAAGATCTCCGAAATGCCCTGGCCGAATACCTGCTTGTCGTTGACGACGACAGCGGTCTTCGCGCCCAGTTTCTGTAGCGCATATTCGGCCGGAAGCAGCGCGCCGGCGAAATCGTTTGCAACGGGGCGGACCATGAATTTGTAGCCCTGCTGCGTGAGCGCGGGATTGGACCCGAAGGTCATGGTGGGCAGTGAGCAATCCTCATAGATCGGCAGGGTGGACTGGGCGACACCGGAATTGAAGTTCACCAGGCCGATGACAACGGCGTCGTTGTCGCAAAACTTCTGCGCCACCAGAGTTCCCTGACGCGGATCGGCTTGATCGTCCTCCTGAGCGATCTTGACGGTGACACCGTTGGCGCCGCCGGCCGCATTCAGCTTGTCGATATAGAGTTTGAAACCGTTATGCCATGTCGAGCCAAAATAGGCCTGAGGTCCGGACAACGGGCCGGCAAGCCCAATGGTGATGTCCTTGGCTAATGCCGGCGTGGCAACAAGCGCTGCGCCGAGCGCGAGCGAGGCGATGAACTTCATAATGTTCCCCTTTGTTCGTATCTGATCGCGTTCGACAGGCCGTTCAGGTCTTCTTGTCGATATCGGACATGGAAGCAGACAATTGGGATCACGTCAAGAAAGTGTCGACACTATTGCGTTCAATTTGTCACTCGGTTAGTTTCTCTGCATTGCGGGGTCGCCCGCGATGCCGCCTTTCGGTCGGTTCGTTCGGAGAAAACACCTTCAACAGCGCGTCCTTCAGCGCCTGTTGCGTCGCGGAAACGGTCAGTTCTATATGTTGACGCAGCAGCTCGACGCCATTTTCGACATCTCGCCTGACGGCCGCGTCGACAATTGCCGAATGCGACGCCACCTGCCGCTTGTCGTGCGTTCGGTGTTCGATCTGGATGCGGCGAATGAAGCGAATGCGGGCATTGATTGCCGAAAGCTGATTGACCAGTTCCGGGTTGCCGGAGAGCTCCGCGATCAGCATATGGAAACCTTCGTCTTCGGCGAGGATCGTATCCGGCGGCTGATCGCGATAGCCCTCGACGATGGCATCCCAATAGGCGCGCAGACGTTCGATTTCGTCGTCCTCGGCGCGCTCGCACATCAATCGGAAGGCGGCGCATTCGATGATGGAACGCAGCTCGTAGAGATCGAGAAGTCCTTCGGTGCTCAGGCTGCGGACGAAGAAACCACGATTGGGCGTGAGCGAGACGAAGCCCTCCGAAGCCAGTCGGTTCAATGCCTCGCGGATCGGTGTTCGCGATACTCCGAAAGTCTTAGCGAGCTGAACTTCGTTGATCCGCTCCTCGGGCTTCAGTTTGAATTCCACGAGAAGCTTGCGAATCGTGTTGTAGGCACGCTCGCTGCTGTCAGCCGAGCGTCGCGTTTCGGAATCACCCTCGGCGGGCGATTCATCGATGGCATTGAATTCGTTTCTTTCGGTCATGAGGCCTCGTTCCGGATTGTCGAAGGCTGGTGTCGACAGTTGTTTATGCATCCTTGTTCAATAAGTTCGTATCGTTGGCAATAAGAGATTTACCACCAAGGAGGTTACGATGATTGTCGGAATTTTGGGCGTGGGCCATCTTGCCGCCGCTCTTGTTACCGGCCTGAACCGCGCGGGCCTGCCTTCGCAATCGATATTATTGTCATCACGAGGCCGATCTCGCGAACTTTCCGAGCGTTATCATATACCGGTCTGCGCCGATACCGCGGAGCTGGTGCGTCGGTCCGATATCATCGTTCTGGCGGTTCGCCCGCACGACGCGGCGAAGGCCCTTGAAGGTCTGACCTGGAGGGTGGATCAGGTTCTCGTTTCCGTCTGCGCCGGGGTGTCGCTCTCCGCGCTGCCGGCGGCGCCGGCACAGCGGGTAAGGGCGATGCCGCTGACCGCGGCCGAGATCAACGCCAGTCCGACGATCTTTTTTCCTGATATCCCCAAGGCACGTTGGCTTATCGAAAAATTCGGTCCCGCAATTGCCTTGCGCAACGAACGGGAATTCGAGGTCGCGACCGTGAATGCAGCGATCTATGGCTGGGCGCAGGTGCTTGTGCGCCAGAGTGCGGAATGGTGTGCGGCCCAGGGCGCGGATGGGACGGCCATGCGTCAGCTGGTGGCGCAAACGTTCGTTGCGGCCGGTCGCTTGATTGCGGAAAGGGATCAGCCGATGGAAGACTTGCTGAGCGAGCTGGTGACGCCCGGCGGCATAACCGAACTCGGTTTGAAGATCATGGAAGTAGGCGGCCAGCCGGCGGTGTGGCGGGAGGCCTGCGAAGCGGTTCTTGCGCGGCTGACAGGCGCTGCAGCCGGTTGAAGCTCTCAGCCGCTGCCGGCCTCCAGCGGTGCGGCTGGGTAGACATGCCCGCCCGTCGCTTGCTCGCTCGGCGACAGGACGAGCTCCGCAATATCCGCGTGGGGCGGCAATCTCAGGGCGGCAACGAGGACGGAAGCGATGTCGATCGGCCGGAGCGGCCGCTGATGCGTGTACATCTTTTCGCGCAGGTCCTCGGCGTTGCCATCGAACGCATTCAGATAGAATTCGGTCTCGACGCGGCCAGGTGCGATCTCGGTGAGCCGGACGCCCGTTCCGGCAAGATCATAGCGCAGGATGCGGCCGGCCTGCGACAGGCCGGCCTTGGCCGCGCCATAAGCCGTCGTGCCGGGAAATACCGCGGATGCGGCCGTGCTCGTCAGGTTGAATATGTGGCCGCGCCGTCGTGCGATCATGCCCGGCAGCAGCATGCGGATGAGCTGGAGCGGCGCCAGCAAATTAAGAGCGACGACTTCATCGGTCTCTCTTGCCGTCTGCTCGTGCAGCGGCCGCACTGTCGAAATGCCGCCGGCATTGTTGACGAGAATGTCGATCTCGGTGCCCGCAAGCCGGTCCGCGATGCTGATATGGTCTCGGACATCGGCGACGACAGGCTTAAGCCTAGGCCCGAGCCGCTCGGTGAGCGCATCGAGCGCCGCCTGGTCGCGTCCGAGGGCGAAAACCGTAACACCCTGTGCGACAAGCGCCTCGGAGATCGCCGCGCCGATCCCTTTCGATCCTCCCGTCACGAGTGCGGTGCGATAATGCATGAGATCGCTCCTCTTCAATGGATTACAAAGCACCGTGCTTTGCGATATCCTTCAGTATGGTGATCAGGCCGGCTTCGCGCTCGACCTTCAACTGTTCCTGGCTGCGTCCGCGGACCGCCGAGGCCGTGGAGGCTGTCACGGCGGCAATTGTTGCCTCATCGAGCCGGGCGTCCAACAGCGTGTCCCAGATAGCCTCGTAGGTGGCGCCGTATTTTCGCAGGAAGTCGTCCATGCCGCCGGCATTCAGCTGGTTGGAAATGAACGATCCCTGCAAGGTCCATTTGGGGCCGGGACCATAGACGAAGGCGCGATCCACGTCCTCGACCGAGGCGACGCCGTCACGCACGAGGGCGATCGCCTCTCGCCACATGGCGCCCATCAGCCGCAACGCCAGATGACCGGTGATTTCTCGGTTCATGACCACGGGCTTCTTGCCCATCTCTTCATAGAGTGCCCTTGCGGTTTCCACCGCGAAAGGATCGGTCAGGCGTCCGCCGACGATTTCAACCAGCGGCATCAGGTGTGCGGGATTGAACGGATGGCCGAGGACAATGCGCCCCGGGAGGCGGCATTCCTTCTGCATCTCGGATACCAGAAGCGCGGAAGAGGAGGAGGCAATGATAACGTCATCACCGACATGTCTCTCGATCTCCGCCAGAAGGCCACATTTGATCTCGAGCTTTTCAGGACCGTTTTCCTGGACGAAATCGACCCCGGAAAGTGCTTCTGCCATGGACGTGAAGACGGCTATTTCGCCCTGGACCTCGGCACCGGGCTTAAGGGCGTCCAAATCCGCCTTCAGCTGCGGAAAGCCTTGGCGGAACGATGCCTTTTTTTCCGGACTTGGGTCGTAGGCTCGTACTGGGTGGCCAGCATGGGAAAACGCGGCGGCCCAGCGCTGCCCGATCACTCCGAAACCGACAATGCCGATCGTTTGCTTGCGCATGAGCTTCCCTTCAGTCGAGTGCGGCGCGGAATGCCTCGTTGAGATCGTTCCACGGGATCAGCAGATCCAGCCACGCGCCGACGCGGCCGGCGACGATGATCGCCTCGTCAAGCAACGTGCCGAAATCCAGCGGTTCGGCCATTGCCGTTTCGAGGCGGAACAGAAGTGCCGGCGTTTCGTCCATATGACAGAAGTCGCGCAGGCGGGTCGCAGCCTTGTTGAGCGCAAGAGCCGCCGTCTGACGCAACGCGCCCTCATCTCGCCGTCCCAGTTCGGCCCGTATCCACCACAGGAGTTCATGCAATACCCGCGCTTCGCCCTCGGCGGCAAAGACCGGCCCGGCCGGGTGCATGATGGCCCGCGACGACGTGACCCGCGCGATGTCTTCGGGGCATTTTGCCCAGAGGCGTGCGCGGGCGGAGAGGATGTCCACCGGCAATGGCGCCGCTGGCTCGGGCTCTTGCCTGTCGCCGCCATTCAGCGTCAGCCTTCCGGAGATGATGCGCCGTCCCTGGTCGCGCTTCAGAACGGCCGCCAGTGCCGCGATGCCTTCAATCGGCGCATCGAGCGCGCCAAGCACCGTGATTTGGGCGTTTTCCGCCTGAAGCGGTGCGAAGGTGATCTCCAGGAACTGACGGACCGGCCAATAGATAAAGGCGCCGGCCGGCGCATCCAGCACATGCGTCGAGCCTTCCACATCCTCGACGAAGGGGGCGTGCCAGTAGATATGGCTGCCGGCGATCTTCGGGGTGTGCAACTGCAGCTCCAGTGGCAGGCTGCGCAGCATGGCGTTGCGCGTTCGCTCGGCACCGCCGGTCAGTTTAATCGGCCAGGTTTGCCCTTCGACCGAGAAGAGAAGATGCATGCTATTTGTCCAGGTTGAAGAAGGAAACGGGTTTGAGAATCTGATTGCGCATGTCGAGCAGGTAGTCCGTCTCGATGACCTTGCGGCGATAAGCCTGCCATTCGGGATCTGCTTCCATCCTGTCGCGCCGGGTTTCGCGGTCGGCGAGGCTTTCATATTTCCACAGATGCACGGTGCGCGAGAGGTCGCCGATATGTGTCTGGAAGAAGCCGAAAGGCTCACCGAGATAGTGCCGTTGCATCGGCAATCCCACATCTTCATAGAGCTTGAGGAAGCTCGGCAGCATGTTCGGCTTGGCCGTGTAGGTGCGGTGGTCGAAGATCATTGTCTGCTCCTTGTTCTCTGGATGCTCTTTGCTCGGATTGTAGATCTCACCCTGCGCTTCGGATGGTCTTCATGGTCGGTTCGCACTCAGGGTAGATGCTTGCATCTGCGGTACATGGCGGATGCCCGAGAGGAGATGGATTGCCGCGCAATCCCGCGCCTCTTGCGCGGTGCGATTGTGGATCCCGTCCACCTGCCTTCCAAGTCCCGGACCATGAGCATCTTCCGATGGATTTCGGGGCGTTCTTCAAGCGACGGTGTGTTGTTCACCTTAGCCTCCAAATGTCTTCCCAAATTTAATACAAAAGTGTCGACACTTTGCAAGAGCTTCTGCAAAATAGTTTCCGCGAACCGCAGAGGGAGGCGAAGAATGCGTTTGAGGGACAAGACTGCGATTATAACCGGGGCGGTAGCGGCGTCGGGACGGCTGAAGCGGTCGCCGCCGGCATCGGCAGCCTGGCGGCGGTCGCTGATGTCTCCGGCGAGGCCGCCGTGATCGCGAAGGCAGCCCAGGCAGCGGAAAGCCTCGGTTGGGTCGACATTGTCGTCACCAATGCCGGCTACGGCATGCGCGGTTCCGTCCTGACAACCAGTATGGCAGATTGGGACGCGCTGATGGCCGTCTATGTGCGGGGCGTCTTCCTCTGCTCCAAGCATGTAATTCCGTTGAGGGCGGCGGAACTGCGTGGTGAGGGGCGCCCTTTTGTCAGCCGGACGAGATGCTGCTACGCAATGCCGCCAGCATCTCGTCGAGATCGGAGCAGGGCAGGCAGCCCATGCTGGCGATGTCGGCGCGAACATCCACCGGCAGTCCCGAGTTCGAATCCTTTGGGATCTCGTTCAATCGCCCGCCGATCAAAACCGGTAGAGCGAGACCGTAGGATGCCATGACCGCTTTTACGGCCTTTGCATAGGAGAGCGCCACGCCATTATAGGTGCTGACGGCGATAACGTTCGCACCGGCGTCTTTCGCGCGCTTCACCAATGTCTCCGGATCGATCGCGACGCCGGCATCGATGATTTCGGCGCCAAGACCGTCCAGGGCCTGCTCGACGAGATACTTGCCGTGCTCGTGAACATCGGTCGTGCCGATGCATACGACAGGCTTGTGCGACGACGCCAGCGGCGCCTGGCGGTTAACCCAATCGATGGCCTTATGGTTGAGTTCTCTTGCCCATTCGGCGTGGATGAGCGGCGTTCGTCCTCTCTGGCCTTCCAGGCCGGGACCGAAGAGCCTCTCCATTCGTTTCGGTCCCATACGGCGAATGGCAAGCATCAAGGCGGCGGGATCGCCGGTGTCCACTCCACGGTCCGCCAGTCCGGAGAACACCGATCTTGCAAAGCGTCGGCCACCCTCGACGAGCACATCCGCCATGGTGTCTATCTTCGTCCAGTCTACCAAAGGCTCATAGAACTGCGCGTGAGAGGCCAGCCGATGGGCAAAATTCTGCGCATCGATGATCTCGTCCACATCCGGTATGCGTTGATTTTCCGTGACAGGGACGGGATTCACGGCATGGCCCGCCGGCCAGCGTCCGAGCGCCAGGATATCGGCCATCAGATAGCTGGCGAGGCTTGCATAATTCGCCGCCGGCGTCGACTGATAAGCCACGGTGTTGCCGAAGATCATCGTGCCCGGCGTATCGCTGACGCGCACCAGCGCTGCATGGAAGGCGGCGCGCGACAGTGGATCGCTGAAGTGATGGCCGTAGCAATGAGACACCCGGGCGCCGATCAGGTCTTCGACGATATGCTTCTCGATGATCACCATTCCGAGCGCGCAGGCCATGTCGATAAACAGGCCGGCGAAGCCGTCATCGAGATTGGAATGGACGAGAATCGTCTCGTCCTGCGCGGCAATGAAGCCGAGCGCAGTCACCGTCGCCTCGGTCGTTGCAACGTCGTCATCCCAATAGGGCAGGCGGAAGGTGAAATACTGGCCGAGGTTTCCGATGGCCGTCGCACCGGCGGCAATCGCCGCGCGGGTATTTTCGACGGCGCCCGGCAGGCCGAGCATGAAATCTCCGAAATGCGCTGCCGCCGGCGCCGCATTGGTGATGCGCGCGAAATCCTCCGGGCCGTTCAACACGATGCCGGTGCCGCGCGAGGCCTTGGCACGCATTGCCTCCGGGTAGCCCATCGACCAGTCGAGTGTAATGCCGAAGCGATCGACGGTAACGCCCGCCTTGCTGCAAGTGTCATGCACCGTGCGGATCGCTTCGATTGTACGGTTCACATCGCGAAAGCCGATATGGGCATGTTGCATCACCCGGCCCTCGGCAGCGCATTTGCGCTTCCATTCCGCCTCGCAGGACACTCCGGTTTGCAAAAGAAACAGGCACCCGCCCAGTCGCCAGTCGCGGACCATCGCCCGTCCGGCATCAAGGAGTGCGCTTCCTGGCTTCATGCGCGTATCGTTGAGGGTCGGTGCAGCATCATCTGTCATGGACAATATCCGCAAGATAATCCCGGACGGCGGCAGCGAATTGCTGGGGCCTTGTCTGGGGGTGGAAATGGGCCCCGGCAAGCGTGGTCAAGACGGCACCTGGAATAGCGAAGGCGATAGAATGGGACAGCTCGGGTGGCGTCAGAATATCGCCGTCGGCAGCGATGACCTGGACTGGCGCGGTGATGCTTGGCAGGTCCGGCAAACGATCATGATCCAGCAGCATCCGCACGCGCGCGGCCGTAATCGACAGTGGCGCCAGCACCTGCGCCGCTGCCGCAACGGCAGTGGCAAGCCGTTCGGCATGCGTTTCCAGGTAGCTTGCCTCGTGGCCGAAGACATGGGTTAGCCGTTGATATGCCTGCGCCTGTCCGGCGTCCAAAAGGTCTGCTCTGGCCAGAAAGAGGGCCCGAAATCGCTCGTCTGCCCGTGCCCATGAACTGCTGATGGTATAGCTGCGACCGATGTCGGGATGGTCGAGCGCCAATGTTTGGGCGATTGCACCGCCAGTCGAATGGCCGACGATATGGAAATCACCGCCCTGCGTCGCCGCAATGCCCGCGACGTCCAATGCGATCTGGCCGATGGAGTAGGGACCGTCCGGCCTGTCGCTGCGCCCGGCGCCGCGATGATCCACGACGATCAGGCGGAAGTCGGCCTGAAGCTCGGCGACCACGCCATTCCAGAAGCGCCCATCACCGCCGAGGCCGGGGATGAGCATGATCCGCGGCCCGCCGTCGCCAAAAGTCTCATAGTGAACACGGCAACCATCCCGCGCGGTAAAAAACGGCATCAGACTGTGCCTCCTTCATCCAGAAAATTGCGGACGGCAGCCACCAGGCTAAGCGCGGTCACGAACGATGTCTTCGGGTTGTCGGGAGAGGGCGCGTTGCTGAAGCGGAATGTTGCCTCGCCGGCGGTACTTTCGACTTCTATTTCATGAACGTTGGCGGTGAGCGCGGGATCGGCGATGACCGCGACGATGGTCTGGGCCGGTTGAACGGTCAGTGCCGCCGTGAAGGCCGCGTTGAGGTTTTTTGGGTAACGCCGGGCGGCTTCCGCCGGCGTTCCCTCGAACAGTGTCACTGGTTCTGTCGTTTGCGAAAGACCGAGAGCCTCAAGTTCCGTACGCCACGCCGCGACCGGCTTTTTCAGCCGGTATTTAACGTGCGTGTCGGGAAGGCATGCGACGGCGGCGAGGTAATCGAGGCCGCCGATGGCACCGGACGGAATGATGAGGCGTGTGCCCGACATCCGCCTCGCTGTGGCGATTTCAGCGGCCGTCGTTTCGTCGGCGAGCGCACCGACCGAGGCGACGACGACAGGGATGCCCGACTGCAAAAGGGTCGGCACAAAGGCGGCGACGCTCTGCTGTCCTGCTGCTTCGACGACCATGTGCGGTCGTGCGGCGACGAGATCTTCGAGGTTCCGCACCACGGTCGCCTCGGTCGGTACCTCCGTCGTCGAGCCTTCACGAAGCAGCACGATCCACCGGATCGGCTGCCCTTCGAAGCTGGCGAGAATCTGTCGCGCCAGCGCGCCGAATCCAATCAATCCAACACTTGCCGGTCCGATCCTCTTCATGGATCAGCTGCCTTGCTTGAGCGGATCGAACTTGTCCTTCAGGTCGGTGCCGAACACCGTCTGCCGCTCGATCTCCAACACGTTTTCCGGCCGCGGGAAATTCGAGGGCACCCGGTCGCCGGGCTTGCGCGGCTTGCCGATCAGGCGGAAGAAATCCTCCAAGCCGTTCGGTACGATCAGCCACACCCAGCGCAGACGCGTCTCGCCGTCATTGATGAACATGTGGCGCGTGTTTTTCGGCAGGAAGATCACGCTATCAGGGCCGATCTTGAATTCCTTGCCTTCGACGACGGCACGGCCGTGGCCCTCGATGACGTAGACGGCCTCCTCGTTGCGGTCATGCGTATGCTCGCGGACATAGCCGCCCGGCGCCACCGACTGGGTGCCAAGGCCGAAGGGAGATTCCATCGGCACGATGTGCGGCGCAAGGGCCACGTCGACATGGCCGTTGGCGGGAACCGGCTGCCAATAGCTTTCCCGGGCTTCTGGGCCGGAAATGTGGACGCCGGGAGGAAGGGCAGGGTTCGTGATGTCTTCCATGTTTCCAACTCTGGATTATGCCTTCTGCGAGGCGTTTCATTTGCAAGCCGAGCACTGTCGACTACGGCAAGCGGGGACTGCGGCACTATTGGTTCTGCTTCAGAATGGCCTCGGCCGAAATATAGCCCCAGGTCAGGTTCGGTCCGAGCGTCGTGCCCGCGCCGACAGCCCGCGTCCCAATCGGGTTGGCCATGGCGAGCCCGGCGGCGTAGAGGCCAGAGATGATCGAACCGTCCTCGCGCAGGACCTGAGCGAATTCGTTGGTGCGTGCGCCGCCCTTCGTGCCGATGATGGAGCGATTGACCGACAGGCCGACATAGGGTGGCTTGTCGATGGGCTGCAACCGTACCTGCCCGCCATCCTTTTTCCGCTCCCAGGCCGCTTCGCCACGGTGAAAATCGTCATCGCGGCCCTTGGCACAAAGCCCGTTCCACCGTTCGATCGTATCCTTCAACGCCTTTGCAGGCAGGCCGAGCTTGGCGGCAAGTTCCTCGATCGTGTCGGCCTTCTTTACCCAGTCACGCTCATAGGAGGCGTACCAGCGGAAAGTGATCGATGACTGCAGGAAGCGGTGGTCGCCGACGAGATAGCAGGGCAGGTTTGCCGGTGAACCGTCGGCATTGCGGGCATCGAGTGCTTCGCCGATGTTGAAATGTGCCTCGCTGAAGAAGCGCTTGCCGAAGCGGTTGACGAGGATGGAATGTGGTTCGTAGAGGAAGTTGATTGGCAATCCATATCGTTTGCCCTCGTACCGTGTCGGCAGGCAGACATAAATATTGGCCTGATCCATTCGGTCGAGGTGGCCGCCGACCGAGGCCGCCAGTTTCTGCCCGTCTCCCTCGTTGCTCGATGGCGTACCGATCCGATCGAGAGGTCCGGGAAAATACGTCTCGCGCATTTCCTTGTTCCATTCGAAGCCTCCGGATGCGATGACGACGCCACGGCGTGCTGAAAGGATTTCCCGCCGGCCCTTGCTTTCAACTTCGACGCCAACGACCCGTCCGGCGTCGTCCTGCACGAGAGCGACCGCTCTTGTCGCCAGGCGAAATGTGACACCAGCATCCAGGCAACCCTTGACCAACCCCGTCATCAACGCCGTACCCTGGGCGCCGGAATTGGTCAGCCAGCGCCATAACAGCTTCGGCCACAGTTTCAGAATGGCCCGGATGGGATGATGGTAGAGATCGGAGTTGACGTTTTCCTGGTAGGTAAAGACATGGGGCAGGGTGGAACGCCGCATCCGTCCCGCATATTTGCCGACCAGCCCGCGGCTGAGCGGCATCGGCGATAACATGCGACCGAATTTTTTCCCGCCCGGCGCCTCGACATATGGATCGGGCTCGTCAATCAGCCGGAAATCGATCGGTGTATTTTCCGCGATGAATTTCAGCATCGCCGGCGCGTTTTCGACAAAGGCTCGGTGCCGAACGCCCTCGGACTCGGCCCAGTCGGCGGGCTGCACCGCACGTAGATAGTCGATCGCTTCCTGCTTGCTGTCGGACACGTTGGCCGCTGCCGCGATATGATTTGCAGGTATCCAAACCCCTGACCCGGACATGGCAGACGTGCCGCCGAGCCAGTCGCTCTTTTCGAGCGCGATGACCTTGAGCCCCCCTTTAGCGGCTCGAAGCGCCGCCGAACATGCCGCCGATCCCGTACCGATAACGACAACGTCAAACGCGTTCATTTCATTCCCCTTGTACGTGTTGGGGCACTATAGAATGACAAACTCGTATCTGTCCACTAATGTGTCGACACTTTTGGCGGTGGTGACTTTCCGTGGATATGCGGAGAATCCGCCACTGCATCCGCATCCCAGAAGTTAGCTGGGCGGCAGGTTCGCTTCCCTTTCACGCGGATCATTTGAAAATTAATTGTCCGACACTGCCGAGAGCGCTCCATTGCGTCGATGGTGCAGGCGAATGGCGCTACGCAGGGCAAAACGGCGGCCGATACAGCCGAGCTCCATTACCATAGATCCGTCGTTGACCGATGGTCCATCCGCCTTCTGAGCGATCGTAGCCGCTGATCAGCTTTCCTGCAGCAGCAGGCAAACTATCTTGCTGGATCGGCTTTAAAGTCTCACGTCTTTCCAGATCGGTTTGAGGCCAACATTTGGTCGGTGTTCCAGCCCGGTAAACTCGTCCATGGCTGGCATAAACGCGCGTCGTCGCAATTCCGCGTCGTGGCAACGCAAGTTAGCCTCCGATTGCGCGACGATTCCGTCTTGCTGTATTTTCAGAGGCGTTCACTTGCGTTCCAGATGACCGACACACCACCCGCGCCTCAGTAAAGCAACCGAGCGCGGATCGTCCCCGGCACCCGGCGAAGCGCGTCGAGTATCTCGTCCGCCGTCTGGCCAACGCCCTCGGCTTCAATGACCACGTAGCCCGTTTCGCCATATGTCTGCAGGAACTCACCGACGATGTTGAGCGATCGGGACGAAAAAATCGCATTCAGACTGTTCAGCATGCCGGGGCGATTCTCATGAACATGGATGAAGCGCGTGCCGTTCGGACGCGGCGGCAGTTGAACCTGGGGGAAATTGACGGCGCCCAGCGTCGAGCCGACATCGGAATACTCCACGAGCTTCCTGGAGACTTCCCCGCCGATGCGCTCCTGGGCTTCTTCGGTCGATCCGCCAATATGCGGCGTCAGAATGACATTCTCCAAACCCTGCAGCGGCGTTTCGAAACGCTCGTTGTTCGATGCCGGCTCCCTGGGGAACACATCCACGGCCGCGCCAGCGAGATGCCCTTCCTTCAAAACCTTCGCAAGCGCTTCGAGATCCACCACCATTCCGCGCGAGTTGTTGATGAAAATGGCTCCCTTTTTCATTCTGCGCAGTTCGGTTTCCGTTATCATGTTTTGCGTCGAACTGGTTTCGGGAACATGCATCGTGACGAAATCCGAGATTTCGAGAAGCTCGCCGAGCGTCGCCATCGATTCCGAATTGCCGTGGCGAAGCTTGTCTGAAGGATCGAAGTAGCGCACATTCATGCCCATGCTTTCCGCAAGAACGCTAAGCTGCGAACCGATATTGCCATAGCCGACGATACCCAGCGTTTTTCCGCGGACCTCACGACTGCCCACGGCGGATTTATCCCATCCGCCCTCATGTGCGGAAGCCGAGCGCGGGAAAATCCGCCGGGTCAGCATTATGATCTCACCGATCACCAACTCGGCGACCGAGCGGGTGTTCGAATAGGGAGCGTTGAAGACGGGGATGCCGCGTCGGCGGGCCGCATCCAGATCGACCTGATTTGTCCCCACCGAAAAGCAACCAACGGCCATAAGCTTCTTGGCGGAGCTGAAAATTTCTTCTGTCAGCTGCGTGCGCGAGCGAATGCCGACAATATGCGCATCGGCGATATGCCTTTTGAGATCCTTGTCATCCAGAGCCTTCGGCAGATGCGTCACATTGACGTAGCCGGATGACGAAAAGTAGTCCACGGCGCTCTGGCTGATGCCTTCGAGCAGAAGGACGGAAATCCGATCGCGCGGGAGAGAAAGTTGTCGGGTCATTGAATTGCTTTCATTCTCGAATTCGATGGAGCCAAGGCCGGTTGCCGGTCATAAAAGCTCACCAGTATGACAAGATGTTTAGCGACCATCCAACGGACAGCGCAAGAACAAACTCAGCGCCGATGGCCGAGGTAAGGCTCTTCTCTATTCGGCATGTCTAGGTCAAGCGCTTTTGCCTGTCTCCAAGATGCCGCAGCGCAGCGGCACATTGACCAATCCGTAGATCGAGGATCTCAAGGGCTCGGTTAAACCCCGTACACGCATGGCGATCGCATCGATCTTCACTTGTCCAGTTCGTTCCGGCGGTCGCTACGGGCAGGCACATGCAATCCGCTGTGGCCCTCGATCGTGCATGATCAACCAGAAGATACAAATGCGCCAGTGTCCCCGCATCCTCGTCCTGCAAAATGGCTGTTGCCTCTCTTGTCAACGCAAGAAAATCGCCTAAGCTCTCGATGTCCAGTATTATAGCCTAATGTCCGCTATATTGGACAAAAATATAAAGACCTTTAGAGCAAGACCGAAACTGCCAAAAAAGGGGAACGCCATGAATTTGAATGTCCTGCAAAATTCCAAGCTTCTTACCGGTCTCGGCGTCGCTGCGATGCTTCTTACCGCGACGTCAGGCCCAGCGCTGGCTGCCTCGAACTGCATCAAGGGTGATCGCAAGGCGCCCTATACCATCGGTTGGGCGAATATCTATTCCGTCCCGACCTGGATGAAACAAACCGAGGGCACCATTACCGACGAGGTCGCCTCCCTGAAAAAAGAGGGGCTGGTCAAGGATCTGAAAATCACCGACGCGCAAGGCAACGCGCAAACCCAGATCCAGCAGATTCAATCGATGATCGACGCGAATGTCGATGCGATCATCGTTGAGGCCGGCTCTTCGACCGCACTCGATCGCGTTATTTCCGATGCATGCTCCAAGGGTATCGCCGTCGTCAATTTCGACAGTCTCGTCGACACCGACAATCTGACAGCCAAGATCAACACCGATTCCAACGAATGGGGTCAGAAGGCTGCTCAGTGGATGGTCGACCAGCTGCACGGCAAGGGCAAGATCATCATCATGAACGGCCCTGCCGGCGTTTCCGTCAGCGACGACCGCCGCAAAGGCGCGCAGCCCGTGCTCGATGCCAACAAAGGCCTCCAGGTCATCACCGAGACGAACACCGAATATAATGTCGCGCCTGCCCAGGAGGCCATGACCAGCCTTCTGTTCGCCAATCCGGAGATCGACGGCGTTCTTTCTCTGGGTGGCGCGCTTTCCGCTGGCGCCGTCCTTGCGTTTGATCGGCAAGGCCGGGATCCGGTGCCGACCACCGGCGAAAACGCCCGGCAATTCCTGGAGCTGTGGAAACAGAAGGGATTGAAGGGGTGGGCGACGATGCAGCCGAACTGGCTCGGTGCCCTCTCCGTGTACGCGGCTGTCCAGGCGCTGCAGGGCAAGACGATCCCGCACTTCGTCAAGGTGCCGTTGCCGGTTATCGACGACAGCAATATCGACGGCTATCTCGCCCGGGCGGACAAGTTTCCGGCCGACGGCTACATCTATTCCGATTACGATCGGGCTCTCTTCGACAAGCTGCTGGCGCAGTAACATCGCCGGCACATATCGAAGGTCTCGAACATGATCGATCGTCCGCCCCTGCTTCAGGCGAGGCAGGTCTTCAAGGGCTTTTTCGGCAATCCCGTGCTCAAGGGCGTGAGTATCACGCTTCAGCCGGGACGTATCCACGCCTTGCTTGGTGAAAACGGGGCGGGCAAATCGACGCTGATCAATCTTCTGTCCGGCACTCTGGTGCCGGACAGCGGTGAAATAGCGCTTGATGGCCAGGCAGTATCCCGGTTCTCGCCCGCGGATGCGCGCGAGGCCGGAATTGCGGTCGTCCAGCAAGAGCTCAGCCTCATGCAGGAATTGTCGATCGCCGAAAATATTGGGTTGGGCGCCTATCCCAGGCGTTTCGGCTTTATCGACTATCGTGCACTTCACGAACAAGCGCGTGATGTTTGCGACCTCGTCGGGTTGGAGGAGTATCTCGATACGCCGGTCGGTGATCTCTCCCTCGGCCGGCGCCAGCTGGTAGAAATCGCCAAGGCGCTGTTTCGCAAGCCGAAGGTGCTCATTCTCGACGAGCCGACGTCGTCGCTTTCCGCTCACGAGGCCGGCATTCTGTCGTCAGTGATGATGAGATTGCGTGATGAAGGCGTCGCTCTCCTGTTCATATCCCACCGGTTGAACGAGGTGCGCGCGCTCTGCTCTCACGTGACGATCCTCAAGGATGGGGTCGTGACCGCGGACCAGCCGCTCGCGGATGTCGATGCGGAAGGTCTCGTACGGTTGATGGTCGGGCGGGATGCCGGCGATCTTTTTCCGGCATGGGTGCCCACGGCATCCGGGCGGGAACTCATCGCTGTGAGCGACTTTTCGGTGGGCATGGTCCGCGGCGTGAATTTCTCGGCCCGCGCCGGGGAGGTGGTCGGTATCGGTGGCCTTGTGGGCCAGGGCCAGGAAGATTTTTTGCTGGGACTATACGGCGCCCTGCCGGCCTCGGCATTAGACGCAAGCATTTGTGGGCACCACGGCCTGTTTGTCGATGTCGGATCCGCCAATGCGGCGGGGCTAGCCTATGTTCCGGCGGATCGAAAGCGAGAAGGACTGATCCTGCCGCATTCGATCGCGTCGAACCTGGTTTTGCCGAATATGGGCCATCTGGCCCGCAGGTTCCTGCGCGACCGTTCGGCCGAACGCAATCTTGTTTCCGATCTTGCCGGCCGGTTGACCATTCGCGGCGATACGCAGCGCCCGGTCCAGGCCTTGTCGGGCGGAAACCAGCAAAAGGTTGCCCTTGCCAAATGGCTGCCGCGATCTCCGTCCGTTCTGTTGCTGAACGACCCGACCCGCGGCGTCGATATCGAGACCAAGCGGGAAATCTATCTCATGTTGCGTGCCTTCGCGGCAGAGGGAAAGCTGGTCATCCTGCTCTCCTCGGATACGCCCGAACTGGTTCATCTCTGCGATCGGGTCCTGGTTTTCAATGAAGGCCGGAATGTCGCGTTGCTGGAGCGCGAGGAGATTTCCGAGGAGGCCATCGTCGGCGCAGCCATGGGCGTTTCTGAAAGAGGAGTTGCCGCATGATGCCGGGATTCATAGCTTCGCGGCTCTATTGGAGCATCCAGCGGCGGCGCAACCGCGGGATTGGCGGCCTCTATGTCGTGGTCGCGGCCTTCCTGCTCCTGTATGCTTGGCTGTTTCCAGGCATCTTCGGCCTTGGCGGATTTTCGAAATTCACCCAGAACTGGTTTCCGCTCGCCCTTGTGACGATGGCGCAGACGCTTCTGATGCTGAATGGCGGCATTACCCTGGCGATCGGCCCGCTGGTCAGCCTGGGAGCCGTCATCGCGGCAACGATGATGGGCGGCGATGCGCTCAGTGCGATCGGCGGCATTGCGACCGTTGCGGCGGCGGGGCTACTGATCGGCGCGCTGATCGGCATGATCGTCGCCTATCTCAGGCTTCCGGCGATCATCGTCACTTTGGCGGGTTCCTTCATCATCGGCGGTGTTGCCCTGCTGATCCTGCCGCGTCCGGGCGGGTTCATTCCGGCGTGGTTTTCGGATCTCCTGGCCGGCGACCGGCCCTTTGCATTCTGCCTGCTTGTCGCGACGCTGATCGGGTGGAAGCTTCTCCTGGCGACACCGGTCGGGCTCGGTATTTATGCGGCCGGCGAAAACCCGGCCGGCGCCTTCCGGTCCGGCGTGCCGGTCGAGGCGATGAAGGTGACGGCCTTTGCGATTTCCGGCCTGTTGGCCACGCTCGCCGGCCTGTTCGTCGCGGCTCAGACGGGTTCGGGAGATCCGGTCATCGGCAATCCCTTTACCCTCAATTCGATTGCCGGTGCCGTCTTGGGCGGCGTCGGCTTTCTCGGCGGCAAGGGCACGATGCGCGGAGCGATCTGCGGCAGTCTGCTATTGTCGGTCATGATCAACGTGATGTTCTTCCTCGGCTTTCCGCCGGTTGCGCAATATGTGGCGCAGGGTCTGATCATCGTCGGAGCGGTTGCCATCCCCGAACTGTCGCAGCGCTGGAGGCCGAAATGAGCGCTATCTCCGCCCGCCTGAAATCGCTGCTGCGCCATCCTCCGCTGCTGACGCTGATCCTGGTTGCTGTCGTCTGGGTGATTGCGAGCCTTACGCTGCGAGGCTTCGGCGCCTATGGGCACCTGCGATATATTCTCGAACTTTCCGCCGTCATCGGCATTGTCGCCGCCGGCCAGACGCTGGTGATCGTCATGGGCGGTATCGACCTGTCGGTGGGCGCGGTGATTACCGTGACGGCGATCATGCTGCCTCTGATTTCGCCGACCTGGGATCCGAGCGGCCTTGTCGGCATCGTCCTGTCGCTGATGCTTGCGACGGCCATCGGCGTGCTCAACGGTGCCGGTGCGGCCTTCCTGCGCGTGCCACCGATCATCATGACGTTGGCGATGGCGACCTTTTTGCAGGGGCTTCTCGTGATCGTCGCCGGCGGCAGTGCGGTCTCTGTCACGAATGCCGCCGTCATTTGGCTCGGCTCGGCACGCCCGTTCGGCGTTCCCGCGGGCATCATTTTATGGGTGCTTGTCTCCGCTGCCGGTCTTATGCTGCTGCATCGAACGCCCATGGGCGCGCGCTTTCTGGCGCTCGGCGCCAATGTGGTTGCGGCACGGCTGTCCGGCGTCAGCGTGATCCGCAATACCCTTATTCTCTATGGGCTGTCGGGCTTCTTCGCGGGGCTTGCCGGCATGCTGGTCCTGGGCATGAACAGACAGGGTTATGTCGGGATCGGCGATCCCTACCTCCTGACCTCCATCGCTGCCGTCGTTCTTGGAGGCACATCCATTCTCGGCGGACGCGGCACCTATGCCGGCACCATTCCGGGCGCAATCCTTCTGGTGACGACGACGGCCCTCATCACCGTCGTCAATGCATCGGCCGGATGGCGTTCGATCATGTTCGGATCGCTCATCCTGGCGCTGCTGCTGATTTCAGGCCGGGAGGCGCGACGATGAGCGCGCGCTACACGGGCCCCGTCATCGATCCGCATCATCACCTCTGGGATCTCTCCCTCGACCGTCATCCCTGGCTCCGCCGAAAAAGCGGTGCCGATGAAGAGATGATCTTCGGCAGCATCGAGCCCATCCGGCGCGATTACGGCGTGACGGACTATCTGGCCGATGCCAGGGGCCAGAATATCGTTGCCACCGTTCATGTCGAGGCCGGTTGGTCGCAGGCGCAGCTGGCCGAGGAAACAGCCTGGCTCGATGCACTCGACAAGGCAGATGGTGTTGCCCGCCGCTACGTCGCACGCGTTCCGCTGGACAGCCTTGATGCCTCTTCCAGGATAGAAGCCGAGGCGGCAAACGCTCGCGTCGTCGGGTTGCGCGACATCGTGAGCTGGCATCCGGAGCCCGCCAAGAGTTTTGCGCAGACGAAGGGGTTGATGGAGAACGATCGCTGGCGCTCCGGGCTTCGATATGCCGGGCGGCAGGGGCTCGTCTTCGATCTGATGCTGTTTCCTTGGCAGTTCGATGAGGCCTGCCGGCTCGTGGCGGACTTTCCCGACATGATGTTCGTCGTCAATCATTGCGGCAGTCCGGCCGATCGCAGTTTTGCGGGGATGGCCGCCTGGCGGGGCGGGCTGAAGGAGCTGTCGCGGGCGGACAATGTGCGGATCAAGATTTCCGATCTCGTCGCCTATGATCCGCAATGGACACTCGAGAGCCTGCAGCCGGTCATCGAGCATTGCCTCGAATGCTTCGGCACCAAGCGCGCAATGTTTGCCAGCGATTTCCCCGTTGCAGGGCTGCATGCCTCCTTTGGCGATGTCTATGATGTTTTCCGAAGCGTGGCGGCAGCGTTGAGCAACGAGGAGCAACGCGACCTTTTCTTCACCACGGCAAATCTTACCTACCGTCTCGGGTTAAAGCCGGACGGCACAAGCGGGGATTAGAATGTCGGATATGACGCTTCAGCCCAGACATCTCTCCATGTGGACCTATCCCTGGGACGTTCAGGAGCAGGGCATTGCTGGTCTGTTTGCCGATCTGCGCGATCGTGCCGGCCTCAATACGATCAGTCTCGCGACGTCCTACCATGCCGGCCGTTTCCTGCAGCCGCGCAGCCCTGTGAGGAAGGCCTATTTCCCGGAGGATGGCACGGTCTATTGTCGGATGAACGAGGCGCTGTGGCAGGACAAGGAAATCCGTCCTCTGGTGGCGAAGCATGTCGTCGAGCATGGCGACATGTTGCGGGCACTCATCGACGAGCGGCTGAAGGGCGGCCTGAGGGTGTCCTGCTGGACCGTCTGCCTGCACAATACGCGGCTCGGCATGCTGCATCCCGCCCATGTCACCCGCAATGCTTTCGGCAATCCGAATTACTACAATCTTTGCCCATCGAGCCCGGCCGCGCGCGATTATGTCGTCACCCTCGTCAAGGATGTCACGACGCGCTACAAGCCCGATATGCTGGAGCTGGAAAGCCCCAATTTCATGGGCTTTGCGCATGAATTCCATCACGAAAAGGATGGTGTCGGCCTGAACGCCGAGGACGATTTCCTTTTGTCGCTTTGCTTCTGCGATCACTGCATGGCAAGGGCAGCAAAGGCAGGAGTGAACGCGGATGCTGCACGGCGGACGGTCTCCGGCTTTATCGCCGCGATGTGCGAGCGCGAGATCCCTGAAAAACAGTTTCCGGATTTCCCTTCCGTCGGCATCGAGGCCTTCAAGGCTTGGCCCGATCTTTACGCCTATCTGCAATGGCGTACCGAGCCGGTTACCAGCCTCATCAGGGAAGTCCGCGATCAGGCTGATCCGGCAACCAAGATCGTGCTTATCGATCTCAAGGACGGCTGGCTCGGTGGCGTCGACCTCGAAGCCGTCGGCAAGGTCTGCGATGGAGCCATCTTGTGCTGCTACGACATGAAGCCGGATGCCGTGGCGGCGGTCATCAAGAGCGGGCGCAAGGTGCTGGGGACACAGAAATATCTTGGCCTCGGTTGCCGCCTTTTCTATCCCGAGATCACCTCGGGTGCCGATCTCGCCGCCCGTACCAAGGCGGCAATCGAGGCGGGCGCCGACGGCATCAATTTCTATAATTATGGCCTTGTTCCGGCCAAGCGGCTGGACTGGGTTCGAGCGGCGGTAGACCGTCTCTAGCCAGCGGTTCGCAGCACATCGGCCTGAATGTGAATAGGTCGCCATTCAGCAAGATGGCCGCGGCGCAATGACGCGCCAGAACATCCCAGGTCTCCTCCTCACGCAGCCTTCCTGAACGTTGCGAAAGAGCATCTTTGGCTGCGGGAGGGGGTTGCAGAAAAAGATGAGAGGTCCCCGAAGATTCAAAATGACAACGTTACCATCGGGTGATACATCGTCATCAATGATAACGTTACCAAATGGGGATCGAGTTGAAATTCATGTCTCAGCAAGTGCCGGGCTCAACGGCCGGCGTCGAGAAGGATGGAGCGCTCTACATGGGCTTACGGCCAGCCAGCGGCGAGGTCGCCTTGCCGGCGCTCACCGTCGATGAGGGTGCCTATCGCCACAATCGCGATACGTTTTTCGCTCTCCTCACTGCCTATGGCGCAGAGATCGCTCCACATGCCAAGACACCGATGTGTCCGGAGATCGCGCATGATCTCATCGCAGCCGGCGCCCGGGGGGCGACGGTTGCCAATCTGCAGCAGGCAGAGATCATGCTGGCCGCAGGCGTCAAAACCATATTGATCGCCAACCAGATCGGCGGAATTGCATCGGCGCGGCGGCTGCGCATCCTGGCGGATGCCTATTCGGAGGCGGAGATTTTTTGTTTTGCCGACTCGATCGAAGCGGCAGCCGCATTGGCGGAAGCTTTCAGCGAAAGTAGGAAGGCGCCCCTTCCTGTTCTCGTAGAAGTCGGTGCCGGTCGCACCGGCGCGCGCACCGCTTCACAGGCAAAGCAGATCATCGACGCTATCCTGTCGGCTCCATGCCTCACGCTTGCCGGGGTCGGCACCTATGAAGGCGCCGTCACCGGCGAGACGCCGCAACGGCTGGATGCCAATATGGCTGCCCTGTTTGCCCTGGCGGCGGAGACCTTTGTTCTCGCCCGTCAGGCCAGCCCCGATAAAACCCTATTGATGTCTGCGGGCGGTTCGGCCCATTTCGATCGCGTCATCGACGCCTTGGCGCCGCTTGTGAAGGCTGATGGCAATGCGGCCCTCCTGCTGCGCTCCGGTGCGATCTTCTTTTCCGATCACGGCATATACAGGCGCGGTTTCGAGGCGCTGGATCACCGCGCCCTGCTGACGCTTGACGGCAGGCCCTTCATTGCCAATGAGAGGTTCAAGCCTGCCATGCGCCTTTGGGCGGAGGTTATTTCCGTGCCGGAGCCGGGGCTTGCAATCGTCGGCATGGGAATGCGCGACGTCTCCTTCGATCAGGACCAGCCTCTGCCGCTTGCGCTTCACAGGGCCGGCGCCATTGCGGACGGCGATTTGTCATCGAAGGCGAAGGTGACGAAACTCAACGACCAGCATGCGTTCCTGACGGTCACAGGTGATTGCGGCATGAAGATCGGCGATGTTGTTGAGTTCGGCATCTCGCATCCCTGCACCTGTTTCGATCGCTGGCGTTCCTTCTACGTCATCGATAGCGCCGGACGGATTGCACATCGCTACCGCACCTATTTTCACTAGGAGCGGGAGATGCCGCAACTGAATTTCAGACCCATCTGGCGCTACGAGGCGCAGCTATATGAAGGGGTCTTGACGACCTTGCTGCTGACCTTCGTTGCCGCCATTGCCGGCCTCGTCATCGGCATTGCCGGAGCGGTGCTCCTGCGCGGTGGACCCAAGCCGGTAAGATATGCGATCAGGACCTATATCGAGGTTATCCGCAACACCCCCGTGTTGCTGCAGATCTTCATCATCTTCTTCGTTCTACCTGGCCTTGGCCTCAAATTTTCGCCGATCCAGGCGGCAATCGTCGCGCTCTCCGCCTATTTCGGCGCCTATGCGATCGAGATCATCCGATCGGGGCTGGATTCCATCCCCCGCAGCCAGGTCGAAGCTGGATTGTGCCTAGGCCTCACGCGCTGGCAGGTATTGTCGCGGATCGTGCTGCCGCCCGCCCTGCGCAATATCTATCCCTCCGTCACGGCGCAGTTCGTGCTCCTGCTGCTCGGCACGTCGATCGCCTCGCAGGTATCCGCCGACGAGTTGTTTCACGTCGCCGGCTTCATCGACAGCCGCACCTATCGCAGCTTCGAGGTCTACACCCTCATTTGCGCGATCTATTTTGCACTCGTCATCCTCTTCAAGATCGCCTTTGCCGTCATCGGCCGGATGGTCTTTCGTTGGCCGATGCATCGATAGGATCAGGCGATGCGCTCGTTTACATTTTCCGATTTTCTCTTTCTTCTGACGGCGCTGGAATGGACCTTCCTGATGGCGGCCATGGCGCTGGCATTCGGCGCGCCTCTGGCTGTACTGCTTGCCATTGCCCGCAGCGGTAAAGTCATGCTGCCGCGTTACGCCGCGAGCGCCTTCATCGATCTCGTCCAGGGTATCCCGCTGCTCGGGCTGCTGATGTTCTTCTATTTCGGCGTGCCGGTCCTGCTTGGGACCGACGTGCCGGCGCTGGTCGCGGTCGGTGCCGCCCACACCATCTATACGGCAGCCTTCCTGGGCGAAGTGTGGCGCGGCGGCATTCAGGCCGTCAAGCAGGCACAATGGGAGGCCGGTGCCTGTCTCGGCCTTTCCTGGCAACAGCAATTCATCCACATCATCGGTCCGCAGGCATTCCGCGTCGCTCTTCCGGCAACGGTCGGTTTTCTGGTGCAGCTCATCAAGAATACCTCGCTCGCCTCGGTCGTCGGCATCGTCGAGCTGGCGCGCGCGGGTCAGATGGTCAGCGCCGGAACCTTCCAGCCGCTTTTCGTCTATCTGCTGATCGCCGGCATCTATTTTGCCATCTGTTTTCCCTTGACCACCTGGTCTCGCAAGCTGGAGGCGCGGCTCAATGGCGCTCGTTGAAATCAAGAACGTTCATAAGAATTACGGCCATCTCGAAGTCCTCAAGGGCGTTTCGCTCGATATCGAGAAAGGCGAAATCGTCACCATTATCGGACGCAGCGGTTCCGGCAAAAGTACCTTGCTTCGTTGCATCAACGCGCTGGAAACCATCCAGGGCGGCGAGATCCTGCTCGAAGGACAGTCGGTCTCGGCGGATATGCGTGATCTGCGCGCCATGCGTCAGAAGGTCGGCATCGTCTTTCAGGCCTTCAACCTTTTCCCGCACATGACTATCGAGCGCAACATCACATTGGCGCCCGTGCTGACGGGCAAGGTCGAAAGACCGGCGGCTCGCGCGCTTGCTCTTTCCGTGCTGGAGCGTGTCGGCCTGGCCGACAAACTCCACGCTTATCCCGAGCAGCTTTCCGGCGGTCAGCAGCAGCGTGTCGCCGTCGCCCGCTGCCTCGCCATGTCGCCGCACCTCATGCTGTTCGACGAGGTCACCTCCGCGCTGGACCCCGAACTGGTCGGCGAGGTGTTGAAAGTGATGGAGGAGATGGCGCGGCAGGGCATGACGATGGTGCTCGTCACCCATGAAATGAACTTCGCGCGCAATGTCGCGACCAAGCTCGTGTTCATGCATCAAGGCCGCGTTTGGGAACAGGGAGACCCGAAGAGCCTCTTTGCCAATCCGCAAACGCCGGAGCTCAAAAGTTTCATCGGTCACCACAATCAATGACCGATGGAAGGAAGCCATTCAAAAAAGGGGAATGATATGAAATTCATGAGCAGCATCTTCGCGGCGGCATTCACGCTCGCAAGCCTTACCTTGCCGGCCAGTGCCGATACGCTCGCCGATGTCATCTCGAACGGCAAATTGCGTGTCGGCGTGCTCCTCGATGCCGCACCCTGGGGGTACAAGGGTCAGGATGGCAAGGACACCGGTCTTGATGTCGAGCTTGCCCGCATGATGGCAAAGGATCTGAATGCCGAGCTCGAAATCGTGCCGTTGACCGGCCCAAGCCGCATTCCGAGCCTGCTCGCCGACAAGATCGACGTGCTGATCGCCGCAGCCGGCGCCACGCCGGAACGCGCGCAGCAAGTGATGTTTTCCCAGCCCTATGCCGCCGTCAGCCTCGGCGTCTTCGGCGCCCCCGGCGCTCCGCTCGCCAATGTGGCAGATCTCGCCGGCAAGCAGATCGCGGTTGCCAAGGGCTCGACGCTCGATACCTGGCTGACGGACAACGCACCCGGTGCCCAGCTCGTTCGCTTCGAGGATACGCCCTCGGCAATTTCCGCATTCCTCGCTGGCCAGGCACAATATTTTGCCGAAAACAGCGCGATTGCGGCCAAGGTGATGGAGGACAATCCTGGCAAGCCGGTCTCGCTCGCCTTTCTCATCCGCCAATCGCCGGCTCATGTGGCAGTGAAGCAGGGGGAGCAGAATTTCCTCAACTGGATCAATACGTTCCTGTTCTATCATAACATGAACGGCGATCTGGCGAAGTTGCAGAAGACCTTCTTCAAGGAAGAACAGGCCCTTCCGCATATGTAAGATCATCAGCCATTCCAGGCTCGCCGTCAGGCGGGCCGTCGAACCCTCGGACCAATACCGCTCATGCAAATGCCGGGCATCCGGCGCGGAAGGCACCTCATGCATACCGGACTATTCCATTCGATCGACTTTAGCGCAGACGGCAAGCATTCCGCCTGGCTTTCGGCCCCGTTCTCCGTCGATCGGTCGCCCTATTTTCATGTTCGCACCCCGATATCGGTCATCCGCAACGGCGAAGGTCCGTCGGTGCTGCTGATGGCCGGCAATCACGGCGACGAATATGAGGGCGAGATCAATCTCGTGCGCCTCATACGCGCTGTCACCGTGCAGGACATCCGCGGCACATTGACGATCCTGCCCTTCGCCAACATGCCGGCGGTGATGAATGGCCGCCGCTGCTCGCCGCTCGATGGCGGCAACCTGAACCGCGCCTTTCCGGGCAGTCTCGAGGGCACGCCGACAAGCCGCATGGCCCACTTCCTCGAGCACGATCTCTTCCCGCGTCACGATATCGTTTTCGACCTGCATTCCGGCGGAACGTCGATGGCTCATCTGCCGACCGGGCTGATCGAGGAGAGCGACGATCCCAAACGCCACAAGCGGGCGACCGAGCTTTTGAAAGCGCTCGGCATGCCTTATGTGTTCATCGCCCGCAACGGCGTGGATGCTCCGACATCGATGGCCGCGGCCGCCCGTGCGGGGGCGATCGGCATCAGCGGCGAGTTCGGTGGCGGCGGGACGGTGACGCCTGAAACCATGTCGATGTCAGCGCTCGCCATCAATCGTCTTTTGATCGCAGCCGGCATCACCGACAAATCGCTGCTGCCGACCCGCTCCGAACCACAGATCACCCGTCTGCTGAAGCTCGATTCGCACGATCAGGCGATCTACGCCAGCCGCACGGGCTGGTTCGAGCCGGCCGTCGATATCGGCGCGGAGGTGAAGGAAGGCGATGTCGCCGGCTGGTACCACGATTTCGAGCGCCTTGGAGAAGCGGAGGAAACGCTGCGTTTCGCCGCGGCCGGCATCGTCATTTCCCGCCGCCTGCACACCCAGTGCCAATCCGGCGATTGCCTCATCCAGGTCGGGCGGATAATCAAGGGCTGAGACCTTAGCGCGGAACCGAACATTTATGGCCGATCATCAAAGGGATGCACGCGACAGTGCCGTTATTTACGACGATGTCGTCCGCATTCCGGCCGCAGCGGTTGAGGGCGCGATCCCGATCGGTGGACAGGCACCGGATGGTGCCCCCGCCAGCATCGGAGACGTCGCGCGGCTGGCGGACGTCGCGCCGATCACCGTATCGCGCGCCCTGCGCAATCCCGAGCAGGTGAGCGCAGAAAAACGCGAGCGCATTTTTCAAGCGGTGAAACAGACCGGTTATCGCGTCAATCCCTTCGCCCGCGCGCTGAAAAGCGGACGATCCAATGTCGTCCTGGCTTTTGCATCGAACATGTTCAGCGAGCAGTTCGCGCTTGCCCTGCATGCTTGCGCCGAGGTCCTGGAGGCGGCGGGCTATCTGTTTCTCGTCGGCCAGACGTCCTATTCCTATGAGCGTGAAACAGCTGCCATCCGCTCCCTTCAGGCCCTGAAGCCTGCCGCCGTCATGTTCACGGGGGTCATAGAGCTGGAGGCGAACCGTGAGATCCTGCGGGATCTCGCTATCCCCATCATGGAGACATGGGCATTGCCGCGGGATCCGATCGACATGCTGGTCGGCTTCTCGAATACCGAGGCCGGCCGGCTGGCGGCGGCAACCCTTGCCAGACAGGGACACAAGAAAGTCGCCTACGTCGGCCGCAAGGGCGGCCGTGGCGCATTGCGCCTGAAAGGCTTTCGGGAGGGCTGCCTGGAAATGGGGCTCGATATGGTCGGGGAGCTGCTGGTCGACGACGTCATTGGCCCTTCCGATGGCCGCCGGTGCCTGTCGGAACTTCTCGAGAGAGGTACGGGCGCGGAAGCACTATTCTGCGGAAATGACCTTCTGGCGCTCGGCTGCATCATGGAGGCGCGCCGGCGTCGTATTTCCGTTCCTGAAAGCCTTGCGGTCATCGGTTTCGGGGACAGCGATATTGCCGCTGAAATTCCGCCCGGTCTGACCACGATCGGCATCGACAGCGCTGAACTTGGGCGCTGCGCGGGCGAAATGTTGCTGGCGAGGCTTTCGGGCCAGAGGCTGGAAGAACGCATACGGCGTCTCCCATTGGTCTTGATTTCTCGTGGCAGCCTTTGACGCAGCTTGGCGCATTCCAATTACAAGGCACTACCTACCAATTCTAGCTGCGCAATAGGCTATAGTCAGCAGGGCTTCGGACTTCGCGGTTTCGATTCCGTTCAAGAACTGCATGGGCGGCTTCTGCCGGCTCGGCGAAATGGCGAAGAAGTCCAACTCTGCCGATTGTCGCCGGGGTCAACTGACGGCGGAGGAGGGTGTGGAGGAACGCGGCACGGGATTGGCTCATCGAAGATACGATGCGCAGTGAGCCGAGTTGGTTCGGCCCCGATCTCTTCCGCCGGAGCCAGCTGACAGCCATCGCATCGAGCGTTCCAAGCCCTTCGATGGAGTTCACTTCGGCCTATGCCGGTGCAGGGTTGCTCGGAGCAAGCAACGTTTGGAACTCATGTCCTCGTCGCGCGTGAACTGCCGGAGCGCAAACGGCAGACGATCCCGCCGCTGGTGAACGGCGAAGTCATGGAGCAGCTTGATTTTTATCGAGTCATCAACGCGCTTTGCCAAGCACGGCAGAGCGGATATGCGAGCGCGAAAGCCCGAGGTCGCTCAGGACGTGATCATCAAGCCGTGAAAGCTCCCGGATTGCTCTGCGGTTTTCAGTGAACTGCCGAAATCGTTCTGCGATTTTCATGGTATTTCCCTTGTTGGTTCTGCCGAGGAAATAAGCTTTCGAGTGATTGTTTTGAAGGCATTTGATCGCATAGGAGGCATCCGCTTTTCGCAGGGCGCATTGCTTTCAAGCGCCAGCAGAAAATGTCGAGTTCCGCCATAAAGAAACGCTATGGCGGCAGAATGGAGTTGTGTTGGCCAGAGACACTTCTATGAACCTACTCTGACGACAGCGGTGAAAGCCGCATCCGACAGAACCGCTTAAGCGGCAGTCGCAAGGCTCAGCGAAAATGCCGAGCTTACGCATTCGAGAACACGGAGTGGGAACATGGTCCTCAATTTGACGCGTAGAACTCTTTGCATTTCCACGGCGAGCCTTATGCTTGCCATGGCTTCCCCGATCTACTGCGGCGCTGCCGTCGCCGATGAAAAGCCCATCAAGCTCGGGATCGTCGCTCCGATGAGCGGCCCGAATGCCCGCTATGGCGCGTTCTCGATGCACGGCGCCGAATTGGCGGTCAAGGAAATCAACGATGCGGGCGGCGTCGACGGTCACAAGATCGAACTGTACAATGCTGACAGCCAGGGCACGCCGGTCGAGGGCGTCTCGGCCACCCGCCGTCTTATTGACGAAGACGAGGTCGGTTTCATCATCGGCGACGTCTCGAGCTCTGTGACTCTGGCCATGCAGCCGGTGGCCGAAGATGCGCAAGTTCTCCTCCTGAACGCAGCATCTTCCAACCCGAAGATCACCTATGGCGCCGGCGTCGGCGGCTTCAAATGGACCTACCGCAACTATCCCACAGATGAAAATCGCGCCTTCATCGTCGCTAAATATGCGGCGGAACAGCGTGGTTTCACCAAATTCGCGGTTCTATCGGTCGACACAGACTACGGTCGTTCCGCGATCGCCTTCACGAAGAAGTATCTTCCGCAGTTCAAGGGCGAGATACTGAGCGAGGACTATTACAAGGAAGGCGAAGTCGACTTCCGCAGCGTTCTTTCGAAGATCCGCGACAATGGCGCACAGGCGATCATCATGTACGGCCTGGCCGACACGACCCCCATCGTTGCTCGCCAGATGGTCGAACTTGGTCTCGCCGGAAAGGTGACCTTGATCGGCAATGGCGAGTTCAATACCGCCAAGACGATCGCCACCGCGCCGACGGCGCTCGAAGGCGCGGTCGAGGCGGCTGCGTGGCTTCCCGCGTGGGATTCCCCGGAAAGCAAGGCGTTCGTCGAGAAGTTCACCGCCACCTACAAGGACGCGCCCAACAACCATGCCTACGTTCATTGGGACACGGTCCGTCTGCTCGCGAAAGCCATCCACGAAGCGGGCAGCATCGATCAGGAAAAGGTTCGAGAGGCTCTGTCAAAGATCAAATATAAGAGTCCGGTCGGCGAGGTGACCTTCGACGATCACAATCAGGCCCGCCTGCCGATGATCCTTCTCCAGATCGAAAACGGCAAGCCGGCCATCAAGGGAGCCTATACGGCAGATATCCAATATCCCGCACAATAAGCTCGAAAGGCGGATGGTTATGATCTCGACGATCCTCGAGCAAATTGTGAACGGCGTCGTGACCGGATCCGTCTATGCGATCGTGGCGGTCGGCATGACGATGATCTTCGGCGTCCTGCGGGCGATCAATTTCGCCCATGGCGAATATTACATGCTGGGCACCTTCGGCGCGTGGTTCGCCGTCGACTATCTGGGTCTCTCTTATGAAGCCTCGATCGTCGTCGGCGTCGTCTCCACCATCGTCGTCGCCTATGTCGTGGGCAAGCTCGTCATGCAGCGCATGGTGGGGGCTCCGGCGGAGTCCGGGGTGCTCGCAACCCTGGGCGTCGCGCTGGTTCTTCAGAACACGGTCATCCTCGTCTTCGGAGGCGGCTACAAGTTCTTCTCCGCCGGCTATATCGAGCCCGTGTCGATCCTCGGCTTCAGCCTCGCAGAGCAGCGCATCATCATTCTCGTGACCTGCCTTCTGGTGTTCATCGGCCTCGAATTGATGGTGACCTATAGCCGGATGGGCAAGGCGATGCGCGCGGTATCGCAGAATGTCGAATGCTGCGAAGTGGTCGGCATCGATGTTCCCCAGGTGGTTCTCCGCACCTTCATTCTAGGTGCCGCACTCGCGGCGCTGTCCGGCGTCCTGACTGCGCCGGTCAATGTCAGCGTCTATGGCGGCATGGGCGAACTGATTACCTTCAAGACCCTGCCGATCATCATCATGGGCGGCTTGGGCAATGTTCGGGGCACGTTCTTCGCGGCGATGATCCTCGGTATCGCGGAAAGCCTGGTGGCGACCTATGTCGGCCTTCAGTTCCGCGACACGGTGGGGTTCGCGACGCTGATCCTGATGCTGATGTGGCGACCGCACGGTCTCTTCTCGACGCAAGCGCGCTTCTAAGCGACCGCCGGCATATTCTCGAACTCTGAGGACTTGTGAAATGTCTCTCGCTCAAACGACCCAGCAGGCAAGGCGACGCGATCTCCGCATCCCGCTCGCGGCCGTGCTGATCGTGCTTGCCGTGGCGGCGCCCTTCATAGGAAGTCGCTATGTCACCCACGCATTGATCATCGCGTTGATCTTCATGCTTCCGGCGCACGGCCTGAACCTTCTCGTGGGCTATACCGGCCTGCTTTCGCTCGCCCAGGCCGCCTTCTTCGGCATCGGCGCCTATACCGCCAGTCTCCTGGCCGTGAATTACGGAACGCCCTTCTATGTCAACTTCGCAGCCGCCGCGCTTGTTTCCGGCGCGCTGGCGCTTCCGCTCGGCATTCCGGCCTTGCGTCTGAGATCGACCTCCTTCGTGATGTGTACGCTGGGCTTCGTGATCATCGGCCAGGCCATCGCCAAGAATTGGATTTCAGTGACACGTGGGGATATGGGCCTCTCCGCCATCCCGAAGCCGCATTTCGCGCTTGGGCCGCTGTCGTTCAACGTATCCGGAACGACGAACTTTTATTATCTCGCGCTGGCCACGGGTATCCTGGCGACGCTGCTGGCCTGGGCTATCGTGAAGTCGCCCGCCGGGCGCAACATGGTCGCGATCCGCGAAAACGAAACCCTTGCCGAATCCGTCGGCATCCCGACGTGGCGCTATAAGCTGATCGTCTTCATGATCAGCGCGGCCTTCGCCGGTGCCGGCGGTTGCCTCTACGCACATTATCTGACCGTCGTCAGCCCCTTGACCTTCCAGATGTACTATTCGACCACGATGCTCATCATCGTTCTCGGTGGCGGCGCCGGACTAATCTCCGGAACGGTGTTCGGCAGCCTGCTGTTCGTCGGTCTGACGGAAGCGCTCCGCGTGACCCCCGAACTGCGAATGATCATCTATGGGATCTGCCTTCTCATTCTCGTCTTCGGCTTCAAGAAGGGCTTCGCTCCGCTGATCAACCGCTTCTGGAGCGCGATCGGAGGTGGCAAATGACCGCTCACCTGCCGATCCTCGAGATCAAGAATCTCAGCAAATCCTATGGCGCGGTGAAGGCCGTCAACGATGTCAGCATGCACATCGATCGCGGCGAGATCGCCGGCCTCATCGGCCCGAATGGCTCCGGAAAATCCACCTTCTTCGATTGCACGACCGGCCTTGCCCGTCCTGACACGGGAACCGTCATCCTCGACGGGCAGGACATCACCGGCTGGTCTTTGAACCGCATTGCGCGCGAGGGACGGATGCTCCGCTCCTTCCAGAAAACCGTGACGTTCAAGGCTCTCGACGTCGAGGAGAACCTTGTTATCGCCGGGCAGATGTTCACATTCCCCGACGTCGCCTCGACATTCGGTCTCGGCCGCAGATCGCGCCAGCGCATCGACGCACTCCGGGAACGGGCAAGGGATCTCATTCGGATGGCGGGTCTCTGGGACGTTCGCCACCAGCCGGCCGGCAATCTTTCGGGCGGTCAGCAGAAGCTGATCCAGTTCGCCTCGATGCTCATGCCGGAGCCGAAGCTCATCCTTCTCGACGAACCCATGGCCGGCATCAACCCGAAGATCATCGAGCGTGTCGTCGAGACGATCGTCTATGCGAACAAGTCGCTCGGTGTCAGCTTCCTCGTCATCGAGCATAATATCGATGTCGTCACCAGCATCTGCCAGCGGGTCATCGTTCTCGATCAGGGCACTAAGCTGGTGGAGGGACTGCCGCATGACATCATTCAGGACCAGCGCGTAAGGGAGGCCTATCTTGGCGGCTGAATCGAACCTGTCGATCCAGGGCCTGCGCGCAGGCTATGGGAACCTGGATATCCTCAACGGCGTCGATCTCGACGTTCCGCCCGGCCAGTTTGTCGCGCTGATGGGACCGAACGGCGCCGGCAAGTCGACCCTTCTGAAGACACTCTACGGCATGACGACGATCAAGGGCGGCTCTATCGAATGGCGCGGCAAGAATATCGCCGGCATGAGGTCGCGGGCGATATTGGGCGAGGGCGTCTCCTTCGTGCCCCAAGGCCGCTGCAATTTTCCTGTGATGACCGTTGACGAGAACCTTCAAATGGCGGCGTTCACCATCCGCGATGCCAAGGTCAAGGCCGATCGCGACTATGTCTACGACCTTTTCCCGATCCTGAAGACCCGGCGCTCGACGCTTGCCGGCAACATGTCGGGCGGCGAGCAGCAGCTTCTCGAAGTTGCGATGGCCGTTCTGCAGAGACCGAAGGTGCTGCTGGTGGATGAGCCGTCCGTAGGCCTGTCTCCCGCCGCCATCGGTGTCGTCTTCGACGAGCTGCTGCGCTTGCACGCGGCCGGCATGACGATCCTGCTGGTGGAACAGAACACCAAGAAGGCCATGGAGGTGGCGCAGCGTGCCGTCATTCTCAGGCTGGGTAAGGTGATCTGGGACGGAAAGCCGGCGGAAATCACGCATGACGAACTCGGCGAGCTCTTCCTGACGGGAAGAATGCGCGGTGAAGCCGACGCCGTTCACTGACCATCGACAGAACGATAAGCAATCAAAACGAGGAAGCTTTCCATGAGCACTTTCGTGCCCGCATCACGCGTGTCCAGGATCAAGGTGTCTCCAAGCACGGCCGCTGCCGCACGCGCCAGAGAGTTGAAGGCGGCAGGCCGGGACATCGTCGACCTCACCGTCGGCGAGCCCGATTTCGACACGCCGGCCAACATCAAGAAGGCCGCCCACGAGGCCATCGATCGCGGCGAAACGAAATATACGCCCGTCAACGGAACCCCGGCTCTGCGCAAGGCGATCATCGGGGACTTTCAGCGGCGCCTTGGGCTCTCCTATTCGGATCAGGAGATCTGCGTCGGCGGCGGTGCGAAACAGATCCTTTTTCTTGCCCTCATGGCCAGCGTCGAAAACAATGCCGAGGTCATCATCCCGGCGCCCTATTGGGTCTCCTATCCGGACATGGTGATCGCCAATGAAGGCAAGCCGGTCATCGTCCAATGCCCGCAGGAGACAGGGTTCAAGCTTTCCGCGGAGGCATTGGAGAAGGTGATTACGCCGAAGACCTTGTGGCTGATCCTCAATGCGCCGTCCAATCCCACGGGGTCGGCCTATTCGCGCAGCGAACTCGAGGCGATCGGCAAGGTTCTCCTGCGTCATCCGCATGTCTTTGTACTGTCCGACGATATCTACGACCAGGTGTGGTTCAAGGACGAACCGATGACGACGCTGGTCGCGGCCGTGCCGGAGCTCAAGGACCGCGTTCTCCTGACCAATGGCGTCTCGAAATCCTACGCTATGACCGGCTGGCGCATAGGTTACGCGGCGGGTCCTGCCGCGCTTGTCGCCGCCATCAACAAGCTGCAATCGCAAATGTCGTCCTGCCCTTCCTCCGTCAGCCAGGCTGCCGCGGCCTACGCGCTTGCCGGCGACCAAAGCTTCATTGCCGAGAGCGTGAAGGTCTACAAGGAGCGCCGCGACTATGCATGCGCAAGATTGAACGCCGTCGAAGGTCTTTCCTGCCTCGTTCCGGACGGCGCGTTCTATCTCTATCCGAACTGCGGCGGCGTGATCGGCAAGAGGACACCGGAGGGAAAGGTGATCGAAAATGACCTCGAATTCGTCCTCTATCTGCTCGATGGCGTCGGCGTCGCTGCCCTGCAGGGCGCGGCTTACGGCCTGTCTCCTTACTTCCGCTTGTCTTTCGCGACCTCCATGGAGCTGATCGCGGAAGCCTGTGACCGCATCGAACGCGCGGTGAAGGCGCTAAGCTGAATCGCTATCCTGGATAAATCGGGAAGGGGAGGCTTGCATGTCTCCTTCCCGGGAGCATAGGGTCCACGAAAAAGGGCGTGGAACCATGAGCGTAGACTTCCGGAAGCTTAGAAGCTTCGTGAAAATCGTCGACACCGGAAGCGTATCGCGCGCAGCGGCAATCCTCCGAACAGCCCAACCGGCTCTTTCGCAACAGGTCGCGTCGCTCGAAGCGCACTTCAAGCACAAGCTTTTGATCCGCAGCAATGTCGGTATTGCTCCGACGGAAGCCGGCCTCATCCTTTACCGGCACGCTCAGCTGATGCTGAAGCAGATCGATCAGGCCCAGACCGACATGAACCAGGCGGATGCTTCGATCGCCGGACGCGTTTCGATCGGGCTGGCGACCTATTCGTCGTCGACGTCCCTATCGCTTCCGCTTCTCCGAGAGATGAAGAGCCGGCACCCGCAGATCGTCGTCCACATCAACGACAGTTTCGGCCAGATTCTCAGCGAGCTCATCATGACCGGAAAGATGGACATGGCGCTCATCTACGCGTCGGAGCCGATCAAGGGCACGACGCTGCAGCCGCTCTTCAAGGAGGAGATGTTCCTCGTGTCCCCGCCGGGCATGGTGTTGCCGGGTGAGCTGAACGAGGCGCTGCCGGTCGGGGCGCTCGCGGATACGCCGCTGCTGCTTCCGAGCAAGAATCATCTTCTGCGACGTATGATCGACGATGCTCTTGCGCGGGCGAGAGTGGCCCCGAGGGTCGTCTCGGAGATCGAATCCGTTCCTGCCCTCAGCGCTGCTGTCCTCGACGGTCTGGGAGCGACGATCGTGCCCGCTTCCGTCGTGACCGCCACGCCGTCCTTTGCCGGCGCGCAGATCCGCGCCCTGACGCGGCCGGTCATCGATGCCACGGTCTCGCTATGCATCTCCGACCATCTTCCGCTTTCGGAGCCCGCGCTGGCGGCAAGGGCAGTTCTGCTGGATGTCGTCGGCTCCATGACATCGCGCAAGCATGCGGGCATCAGCGCGGTATAAACGTTCCCTCAAATCTGCACTGCTCGCGCAAGCCGTATCGTCATTCTGTTGACTGTTCCGGTCCGCCCGCGCGAGCCGCCAGAATTGACATTTCTGCAATCACCGCTCGACAGCCAGATACGAAATTTGCGTTCCGAGGCGGTGTTTCGCCATAAGCAAACCCTATGGCGGCAGACCGTAGTTGTGTTGGCGAACCCTCGCTCAATTCACCTAACCTCATGGCAGATAAAGAGTTCGACATGCGGACTCATGGCAACGGGCGCACCCGGCGCCGACCTTCTGCTTCGAGGGAAATATGGCAAAACTGGCTTTCGATACTGGTGGGACATTCACCGACTTCGCGCTGCTCGACGACAACGGCGACCTCCATCTTCATAAGGTGCTGAGCACCCCGAAGAACCCGGCGGAAGCGGTCGTCCAGGGCGTATCGGAACTGCTGGAGACGTTCTCCTCCGCGATCACCGTCGAAAACCTGCAGGTCCTCGGCGCGACGACCGTGGTGACCAACGCCGTCCTTGAGCGCAAGGGCGTCGAGACCGGCTTCGTCACCACCGACGGCTTCCAGGACATGCTGCGTATCCGTAACGAAGGCCGCTACGACCTCTACGATCTCAACATCAAATATCCAGATCCACTCGTCTCCCGCGCAAACAGCTATGGCGCGAAAGAACGCATTGCGGCGGATGGTTCGGTCATGACCGAGTTGAAGGAAGAGACGGTGCGAGAGATCGCCGGTCGCCTCAAGGAAAGGGGAATTCGCTCGGTCGCCGTCTGCCTGCTTCATGCCTATAAGTACCCGCAGCATGAGCAGCGCGTCGCTGCTCTGCTGCGCGAAGAAGACCCGGACATCTTCGTCTCATTGTCCTCGGAAGTGTGCCCTGAAATGCGCGAATTCGACCGCGCCTCCACCACTGTCGTCAACGCCTATACGCGTCCGCAGATGGCGGGACACGTCGCGCACCTGCAGCGGGAGTTCTCTGCCAAGGGTATCGACCGTCAGGTACTCTGGATGACCTCTTCCGGCGGTCTGGTTCCCAGCCGGCGCGCTGCCGAACTGCCGGTGCGTCTGATCGAGTCCGGCCCGGCCGCCGGTGCGGTTGCCGCCGCCGAGTTTGGCCGCACGGCGGGTGAAACAAGCGTGCTCTCTTTCGACATGGGTGGTACGACCGCCAAGCTCTGCCTCATCCCGGACGGTGAACCGAACGTCGGTACCGATCTTGAAGTCGCACACTACCAGCGCTTCCGAAAGGGATCGGGCTTTCCGCTGAAGATCCAGTCGATCCAGATGATCGAGATCGGCGCGGGCGGCGGCTCGATCGCCGCCAGGAACCCGCTCGGGCTGCTCGATGTCGGACCGCATTCGGCCGGCGCGATGCCAGGTCCCGCCGCCTATCAGCGCGGCGGAACGCAGCCGACCGTTACGGACGCCGACATTCTGCTTGGCTACATGGGCACCGAGTCCTTCGTCGGCGGCTCGTTCAAGGTGTCGAAGGACGCTGCTCGCGAGGCGATGAGCAAGCTCGCTGCTTCGCTTGCCGTGTCCATCGAGCGTTGCGCCTGGGGCATCCACGACCTGGTCAACGAATCCATGAGCAAGGCGGCCGCGATGCACGCGACTGACCTCGGCGTCGATCCCCGCTCGCTTCCAATGGTCGCCTTCGGGGGCGCGGGTCCGGTCCATGCTTACGGAATTGCCCGCAAGCTCGGCATCTCACGGATCATCTGCCCGACCGGCGCGGGCGTCAGCTCGGCGATCGGCCTCCTGATCGCTCCGGTGGCGGTTGATCTGTCGGCCAGCCATCCTATGGCGCTCGATGCCTGGGATGTCGACGCGGTGAACCGTCTGCTTGACGATCTGGCTGCCCAGGGCGCCGAGGTCGTTTCCGCTGCGGGCGTGGTGACCGAGTCGATCTCCAACCGCTATACCGTGGACATGCGCCATGTCGGCCAGGGGCATGAGATCACGGTCGTTCTGCCGGACAGGAACCTGCCGAAGGAGGAGTTCCTGAAGGAGTTGAAGGACGCATTCTTCAAGCTCTACCGCGAACTTTTCGGCCGTACCGTTGCTGCCCCACTGGAAGTCATTACCTGGCGTCTGCGCGCAAGCGGCGAGAAGGATCAGGTCACCCGGCCGCACGAGACTGTCGTCGCGGGCGCCAGAAAGGGTAGCCGCGAGGTCTTCTTCAACGAAATCGGCAGCTATGTCGAAACCACCGTGTACGACCACTACAAGCTTCCGGTCGGACAGGAGGTCAAGGGGCCAGCCATTGTTGAGCAGCGTGAATCGACCGCGGTCGTTGGGCCGAGCGGCATCTTCCATGTCGACGCCCATGGCAACCTCGTGATCAATATCCTCTAAGGGGCATTCAGATGTCGAAACCCGCCACCGATTTCAATGACCCGATCAATCTGCAGGTCATGTGGAACCGCCTGATCTTTATCGCCGACCAGGCTGACAACGTCCTTGGCAAGACGGCCTTTTCGCCGATCGTCCGTGAAAATCACGACTACGTCACCGTGCTTCTGGACGCCAAGGGCCGGGCGCTCGCGCAATGCACCTGGTCCATCCCGGTTTTCATCACGTCGCTGCCAGCCGCCGCACAAAAGTATTTCCTGCCGAAGTTCCCGGCAGACAAGCTTGTCGAAGGTGACGTTCTCGCAACCAACGATCCCGAAATCGGCACTGGTCACCTTCCCGACGTGACCATGATCACGCCGATCTTCAAGAACGGGAAAGTCGTTGCCTACGCCGGCTCGATCGCGCATCTGCCCGATATCGGCGGTGCCCCGCTGCACTCCGAAGCAAGCGACATCTTCGCTGAAGGCATTCGCTTTCCGATCGTCAAGCTCCTCAAGGCCAGTATTCCCAATGAGGACGTTTTCGATATCATCGCGGCCTCCGTCCGTCTTCCGACCGAGGTCCGGGGCGACCTGGAATCGATGATCGCCGCCAACAATGTCATGGGCCGCGAGCTTGTTAAGTTCCTCGACGAATATGGCCTCGACGATGTCGAGGGGCTGGCGCATGCCATCCATTCGCGCTCGGAAGCGCAGACCCGGAAAGCCATCAAGGAATGGCCGAACGGCACCTACAGCGCGGAAGTCCTGCTCGACGGCTATGATGTCGACGTGACGCTGAAAGCATCGGTCATCGTCAAGGACGAATCCATCCACGTTGACTATACCGGCACCTCCGATCAGGTTCTCCATTCGATCAATTGCCGCACGAACTATCGCTACGCGCATTCGGTCTATGCGTTGAAATGCCTGCTCGATCCGGAGACGCCGAACAACGAAGGCTGCATCGTCCCGATCACCGACGAAGCGCCGCTCGGTTCGATTCTCAATCCACAGCCGTGGACGGCTGGCAATTCGCGAAACCTTATCGGCCACGTCATTCCGTCTCTCATCTTCAAGGCGCTCGAAGGCGTCGTGCCCGACAAGGTGATGGGAGACAGCGGCGGCGCTCCGATCTGGGCGGCAAATTGCGTCGGCCAGCGCAACGACGGCACGCAGTACGGCTCCGTTCAGAACTTCCATGGTGGGCAGGGCGCTCGCGCCGCGTTCGACGGTCTCGATACGCTGAGCTTTCCATCGAACTGCAAGGTGACCGCCATCGAGATGTTCGAGGTCGCCGTTCCCGCTCTGACGGAATGCAAGGAGCTCATTCCCGACTCGGGCGGTGCCGGCAAGCATCGCGGCGGTCTGGGCCAGCGGGTCATCCTCCGGAATCTCGGAAAGAACCCGATGAGCATCTATCTCGCGTCGGAACGGGTCCGTCATCCTTGTTTCGGTGTTGTCGAAGGAAAGAACGGAACTGTCGGCAAGGTCAGCAAGGAAGGCAAACCGCACTTTCCGAAGGGCAAGGTGGTCCTGAAGACCGGCGAGCGGCTCGAAGTCGAAACGCCCGGCGGCGGCGGATGGGGCCGGGCGGCAGACCGCTCCCGTCAGCTTATCGAGCAGGATCTCTCCGAAAATCTCGTGACGCCGAAGGCGGCCAAGGACATTTACGGCTATTCTGGCCCGATAACCGCGGCCGCCGAATAGGAGGGAAGAGATGGGACGTCTTGGTGGAAAAATTGCTCTCGTAACCGGAGCGGGATCGGGGATCGGGCGGGAGACGGCTCTCCTGCTGGCCCAGGAGGGGGCGACCATCGTATTGACCGGCCGACGTGTTCAGCCATTGGACGAAGTCGCCAGTCTGATCAAGAACGTGGGAGGCAAGGCCATTGCGCTAAGCTTGGACATCGGGTCCCGTGACGCGATCTTCGAGGCCGTCAAGTGGATCAAGAGCGCGGTCGGCCCGGTCGACATCCTGGTGAACAACGCCGGCAGCGCCAGCAAGGTGCTCAACGCCCGCTTCATCAGCGAGGAGGAGTGGGCCGCCACCATCAACGTGAACCTGACGGCGGTGTTCAATCTCACGCAGGCCGTTCTGCCGGAGATGATCGCCAAGGGCGAAGGAACGATCATTACCGTATCCTCCCTTGCCGTGGTCAATCCGAACCTGTTGGGCGGCGCCGCCTATGGCGCCGCGAAAGCGGGCGTGAAAAACTTCATGACCTTCCTGCACAACACCTACAGAAACCAGGGGATCAGGGCGACGACGATCCTGCCTGGAGAGACGAACACGCCGATCATGAACAATCGCGCCCGGCCTCCGTCGGAAGAGGAACGCGCGGTCATGATGGATCCTCACGACGTCGCCCGGGCGATCGTCCTTTGCGCAAGCCTGAACAGGAGTGCAGTCATTCCCGAGCTGCACATCTGCCCGACATTCATGCGCGACACGTCGGCCGATATCGACGTTGCGCGATGGGTCGGGGCGCCGGCCGATACGCCCGACATGCCGAAGACCTAACAACTGGGAGGAAATCCATGAATGGTGCAAAGTTGCGCGCGCGGCTCCAGGCCGGCGAACCCATAACCATGTTCACACCGCATCATTCGTCCTCTGGACTGGCAGCCCGTCTGGTGGAGCTCGGAGCGGACTCTGTCTTCGTAGACTGCGAACACGGCACCTGGAGTTTCGAGGACGTCCGGGAGACGGCGCAGATCGTCCGCTCTGTCGGCGGAGCCGCGATCGTTCGTCCACACTCGCATGAGCGACCGGTCATCATCCGGTATCTGAATGCCGGTGCGGATGGCGTCATGGTGCCGATGGTTGATACCGCCGATCAGGCAAAGGCGATCGTGGACGCGGTACGCTACGCGATGCCATCCGACTACGAGAGGCGCCTGGTGGTGGCGATGATCGAAACGGTCGATGCGATCGACAATCTTGAGGACATGCTCAAGGTCGAGGGCATCGACGTCTTCTTCATCGGACCCGGCGATCTCTCCCAAAACATGGGCTTTCCGCCCGCGCCGCCGTTCGGCGAACCTCGCCCGTCCGAGGTTCGCGAGAAGGTGGGTGACGCTGTTCGTAAGATCCGCGCGGCCGGAAAGGTTGCAGGCACCCTGGTCACGGCAGACGAACTGCCCGGCTGGCTCGAGCAGGGGGTCCAGTTCTTCTACATCCACTCGGACCCCTTCTTGCGCCGTGGTATCGCCGCGATCAGGCAAACGCTGGCGCGGTGAAGGCCATGCCGTTGTTGGTGAGCACGGTGTGGGTCTTGTAGGGGAAAGATGTGGACGTAACCCCTATCGGCGATGCCTGGTATCGCCTGTCGGGCACGGGATATTGTCGCTCATGAACCGTTTCCGCCGTTCTTTGGTTTCCTCGACGGGCAGTCGGGATATGCCATGGCGTTGCAGGCAGCGGTGCAGCGCGCTCTGACTTAGTTGGGGATTGTGGTATCGTGCAGGCAGCCCTGCACGTCATCCAGTGGCAGCAGCATCTTCTGCTGAAATAGCGACATTGTGAACATTTGGACTTTGAAAGAGTATGCCCGAGTTTGCTGGACTGGCCCACACATTCGAGAATTTCACCCGTAGGACATTGCCGCCGCTCACCGGTTCGATGGATACGCAATTTCCCATACACGCATCGAAGTAGGTGTTCGTGGCGTAGATCGTTCCCAAAGTTCGATCAGGCACACGCCTGGCCGATATCCGATGCTTTTATGGCGCCGGCCCCGTGCTCTGCCGTATCTTAAGTTCCGGCTTGATCTCAACTGGATCTGGTACGTGATTTCGCTCCGCGATTGCTTGCAGAAGCGCCGTGGCGGCGCGGCGTCCGATTTCTTGGTTGTCGATCATCATCGTCGTAAGGGTGGGGCGAAATCGCGACGAAATCGCAAGGTTGTCGAAGCCGGTTATGGAGAAATCCGTTGGGGCGTCCAATCCGATCTCTTTCGCTCTCAACAAGGCGCCCAGTGCAATATTGTCATTCCCGCATATGATCGCCGTCGGCCGGTCTGTCTGGCCCATCATATGCAAGAAGCTCGAGGCCCCAAAATCCATTGTCGACGGACCGATGAGACAGCGGTCTTCGGCAATGGCCAAACCGGCATCCTTCAATCTATCCACAACTCCCTTTAACCTGGCCCTGACGCGATCATTGTTATCGAGCGGCTGGAAAATGGCGCCGAAGCTGCGGTGGCCGAGAGAAAGAAGGTGCTCGACGATCTCACGGAACGCGGCATAATTGTCGAATCCGATGCAAGGATGCGGGGACGTCCTGTTGAAGGCATAGGTCACAACATAGGGTACATGCCGCGACCTCAGGGCTTCGAAAAGTTCGGGGGGATGATCTTCGCCAACGATCGCAATCGCGTCGACCCCACGGGCAAGCATCGCGCGGGCTTGCCGCAAACCCTCTTGCGGATCGTAGTTTGAGCAACCGAGAAGCAAGGTGAAGCCGTGCTTGCTGAAGACGGATTGCATACCGCTGATCTGATTGGCAAAAATCTCGTTGTCGAGCGTCGGAATGATTGCGCCGGCAATCTGCGTCTTGCGTGACGCCAAGGCTCGACCGGCCGCGTTGGGAATCCAGTTCAGAGCGTGGGCGGCCTCGAAGACGCGCTGTCTGACCTCCTCCGACACCTTTGAGGGCTCATTGAATGCGCGCGAAACAGTCGCCGTAGACACATTCGCCTTTTGGGCGACTTCCTGAAGCTTGACCCGGCCGCTTCCATTGCGTGTTCGTCTTATGGGCTCACCTTCCAATTTAATCCCCGCCTCGCATCTCATGCATCCTTGCGTCGATACTTATGCGACCCGGAAGGCGATTGGAAAGGAAAAACCGGTTTCAGCCGATGCCGTGCCGCCGGGTCACGAGTTCATCTTGTCGCCTGTGAATATCCGAGAGGTCTCTAAGCCCCATCTGACCGATGGTGGAATCGATCTCCGTGCGCAGGAGGTGAATAACGGTGCTCACACCCTGTTGGCCGCCGGCGGCCAGTCCGTAGGCATAGGCGCGCCCCAGCAGAACGGCCTTGGCCCCGAGTGTCAGGGCTTTCACGACATGGGTGCCCCGGCGAATGCCTCCATCAAGAAAAACATCGAGCTTGTCGCCAACGACATCGACGATACGGGGCAGGGTTTCGATCGTCGAGGCGGCGCCATCGAGCTGTCTGCCGCCGTGATTTGAAACGACAATACCGTCGGCTCCGGCATTGAGGGCGTGAGCGGCATCCAGCGGGTTCAGTATTCCCTTCAGCAACAGCTTTCCGGGCCAGGCTTTGCGTATCCAGGCGATGTCGTCCCAGTTCATCGACGCATCGATATACTCGCCAAGCTTGGTCGCCTGCTCCAAGGCGTTGGAGCCATATTGCGGCATGCCGGCGAGGTTGCCGATTTCAGGGATGCCATGCCTGAGGATCCGGGCACACCATCCGGGCTTCTGGGCCAATGCGAAGGCCAGCTTCGGCGTGACTTTCGTCAGACTTCTAAATCCGTTGCGAACATCTTTTTCGCGAACGCCGCCGATCGGCGTATCGACGGTGACACATAGCACCTCGACATCGGTTCTGATGGCGATGTCGATCATCTTCTGCGCCAGGCCGCGATCCTTCAGCACATAGAGCTGAAACCACAGAGGCCCGCTTGTCGCTTCGCGCAACGCCTCGAGAGAGGTGATGGCGAAGCTGGACAGGCAAAAGGGGATACCGGCTGCGTGCGCGGCCCGTGCCGCCTGAATTTCTCCCCGCTCGGCAAAGAGACCGGAGAAGCCGACCGGACCGAGGAGGAAGGGGAGTGCGCGCTCCTTGCCGAGATAGCTGACCTTCTGGCTGCGGCTCGAGACATCGACCAGCACGCGCTGCTGCAAGGTCCAGTTCGAGAAATCGCTGATGTTTCTGTGCGCAGTTTCTTCGCTGAACGCCGCGCCGTCGATGTATTCGAAAAATACCTTCGGGAGCTTCCTGCGCGCGAGGAGCCGGGCGTCCTCTACGTTTGCGATCACCATCATCTTATCCTGAATGGATATGGCATCTTGATGCCGGTCGTCGTGGTAGTTGCAGGCTCCGGCCCTGAACGGTCGGAGCCTTGTTGAGTTGGCCTTCCTGCCTCAGTTGGAAAGCGGCTTCAGCCGCGGCAGAAGGAAGGCGTAGTTCGCAGCGCCAATGAGAGCAACGCAGCCGGCGATAATCAGCGGCAGCTCGAACGAGGAGGTGATACCGGTAATGACGCCCATGAGGATTGGGGAAATGATACCCGCCAGATTGGCAGCGGCATTTTGAATGCCACCGATCGAGCCGACGTGATGGTTTGCAGGCGCGACATCGCCCGGCAGGCACCACACGGAAGCGGCGGCGAAGGTGCTGGAGAAATACGAAGCGGACAAGGCGAGCAAGGCCATGCCGACCGTCGGCGACAAGACGGCCAGGCCGATCGTCGAGGTGCCGAGCAGCCCGCCCACCAGGCATACTTTGCGCGCAGTCGTAAGGTCCGTTCCGCGGCGAACGAGCCAATCGGAGACCAGGCCGCCCGTCCAGCCACCGATCATGGATGCGATACCCGGAATCATCCCGAGAAAACCAAGCTTGAGCAGGCTCAAATTGTAGGTGCTGACGAGATAGGAGGGGAACCAGGTGATGAAGAAGTAGGCGCAAAAATTGACGCAGAAGAAACCGATCATCATGGCCCAGATGGTGCGCTGTTTGAACAGGGCCGGCCAAGACAGGTCGTCCTGAGCAATGTTCTTGGCGCTCGCTTCCCCGTCGGCCTGAATATAGTCCAGCTCCGCCTTGCTGAGTTGCCTGGATTCGGCCGGGGAGCGGTAGAAGAACCACCACGCGATCGCATAGATGACGGCCAGCAAGCCTGCGGCGACAAAGGCATGGCGCCAGCCTGTCCAGGAAATGAGCAGCGCAACCAGCGGAACGGAAAGGGTGGAGCCGATCGGATTGCCATTGTTGAAGGTGCCGGAAGCGAAACCGCGCTCGGATCGCGGGAACCATTGCGAAACCGCTTGGGCGGCCGCAGGAAAGCCCGGAGCTTCGCCAATGCCGAGGAGGAGGCGCAATACGATAATCGAGGTGACGCCCCAGGCAAAACCCATCCCGATTGTGGCAAGGCCGAATGTGAGGGCCGAAAGGGCAATCATCTTGCGCGGGCCGAGGCGACCGGCAAGGTAGCCCATCGGCAACTGGCCGCTTGCATAGGTCCAGAAAAAGGCAGACAGCAGGACGCCGCTAATGGCGGGCGACAGGCCGAACTCCTCCTTGATCGACGGCAGGGCCACGCTCATCGTCGCGCGGTCCATATAGTTGACGGCGATCCCGAGCGTGATCATCAAAAGCACCACGTAGCGGTGCTTCCCGACCCGCGCATCCGTCGCGACGGCCTGTGGTTTGGTCTGGGTCAATTGAACCATTTATGCAATCCTCCAACAAAATGCCCGACCGCGATGCGGAGCGGATTTTCCTCCCGTTTCAGGAACCTCAAGCGAAACAATCCGCAGATCGATATCTGTAAGCGCTTACATAAATTAAGCTGCGAGACCCTGGTCTCAATTTGAATATCGATCACCGTTCCTGCCGGATTTTCCTGCGTCAACGCCCCTTGGCGTGTTCTGCCAGGCGCGTTCGAAATAGCTCCGTTCCTTCAACGATCTTGTCGAGGAGAGCGTCGAGGGCCCAGTATTTTTCCCTGATGTCGATGCCTATGACCCGGCTGTGTGCAGAGCCGAAGGTGCCGAGACGTTGATGATAAAGCTTTGCGAGCTTGGGATAGCCCATGGGTTCCGCCATCGCAGCCAAGGCGAGATAGATGGAAAGCTCGTCGGCGAGCTTGGATGCCGCATGGCGATTTTCAAACAGCCATTTGTAGAGATCCGGATGGAAATTGGTGAACACGCCGGTAAATCCAAGAGAGCCGGCCTTCATGGCGTCGTAGGCGATCGCGGCATTGGCATTGACGATCGCAAGCGGCGTGTCCTTTACCAGCGCGACCCGTCGCTTCACCGTTTCCAGATCGCAGGAGACGTCCTTCAGGATATGAAAACGGCCGCCGTTGGCGCAATACATCAACTCCTCATCGGTGAGCAGGCGCCGATAGGGGGCAGGGCATTCATAGAGTCCGAGCGGCAGATCGCTCGGCAGCTTTGCGAGAAGCCAATCGAGATCGTCGATGAATTTCGTACCGCCCTGCTGCTTCGCATCGAGGCGATTGGTGACGAGCACCATGCCGTCGACGCCGGTGGCGGCGATCGCGTTTAGTTCTTCCGACTGTTCTTCAAGGCTTTCCGCGACATGCCCGGATGCAATGACGGGAACCCGTCCGGCGGCCGCCTTCTTCACGAACGCGGCGAGTTCCACGCGCTCGTTCAGGCTTAGAAATTGCATCTCGCTCGATTGGCAGACGGCAAAGAGCGCGTCCGAGCCGTTTGCGATGTACCATTCGACCAGCTTGCCGACGCCGTCATAATCGATTTCACCCGTTTCCGCGAACGGCGTGATCATGACCGGAATGATGCCCTGGAATTTCTTCATTATGTCTCGCTTGCGATCGTCTTGCTGGCTGTTGTGCAGGCAGGCTTTCGCTGCTGCGTATAGAGGAGGGGAACGTGGATACAACTGCGACCAGTTCGTATCGATTTTTGTAAGCGCTTACATTTCTCAATTCATCACCTGTGTCAAGGAGCAATCCGGTCGCCCAGACTGCTCCGCACAGGCTATGGTTTAAAATCGTCCTTGCCGGTTACAGCACCTTGCCGGGATTGAGCAGGTGCTGCGGATCGAGCGCGTCCTTGAGGCGCTGCATCAATGCCAATTCCTCGGGGCTGCGGACGAAGGATAGGAACGGCTTCTTGGTAAGGCCAATCCCGTGTTCGGCGGAGATGGTGCCGCCAAACTGGCGTACCTGATCATAGACGATATTGACGATTTCGTCCTTGGGCTGGGGACTTTCTCCCGGCACACAGGCAACGATGTGGATATTGCCATCGCCGATATGGCCGTAGAACAAGGCTATGATGCTTGGAAATCTTGCGCGCAATGCGGCAAGGCAGGACCGGACGTAATCATCCATTCTGGCAACGGGCAAACCGATGTCAAAAGGCTCATGCGGACCCAGTACCTGCGGAAACTCCGAACAGGCGTCGCGTACGCCCCAGAATGCGCGCACATCGGCAAGCGATTGCGAAACCGCGGCATCCGCCAAAATGCCCGCCTCGGCCTGCTGCTCGAGCCAGGCCTGGAAACGCGGCGCGTCGATAGCCTCATCGGTTCCCTGCGCTTCCACCAGTACATAGGCGCCATGCTTGCCGGCAATCGGGTTGCGGACGCCGGGCATCGCGATCACGGTGTCCCAATAGTCCGGCCACATCACTTCGAATGCGGAAAGCAGGGGTCCAAGGCCGCGTCTCGCCGCCGAAAGCAGGTCGAGGACCTTGCTGTAATCCTCCAATGCGCAAAGCGCGGCCATGGTGCAGCCCGGTCGCGGCGATAGTCGCAGCACCGCTCGCGTAATGATGCCGAGCGTGCCCTCGCTGCCGATAAACAGATGTTTCAGGTCGTAGCCCGCATTGTTCTTGATCATCTTGTTGAGGTTTCGGATGATGGTGCCGTCGGGCATCACCACTTCCAGACCCAGAACCATTTCGCGTGCCATGCCATAGCGAATCACACGGTTGCCCCCGGCATTCGTGGACAAATTGCCGCCGATCGCGCACGATCCACGGGCGCCAAGATCCAATGGGATGAAGAAGTCGGCAGCAGCGGCCGCCTCCTGCACGACCTGCAGCGGAGTGCCGGACTTCACGGTCATCGTGGCGGCGGCGGGATCGATTTCCTCCACACCAGTCATTTTTTCGAGCGACAGCGCAACGGCGCCGCCAATCGGCCGGCCGCCGCCGCATAGTCCGGTCAGGCCGCCCTGCGGGACCACCGCGACCCCATGCTCGCTACACAAGCGCATGGTCGTTGCCACACCTTCCGTGTCCGTCGGACGTACGACGCAAAGTGGCGTTTCCGGCCCGAGTGTCGACCAGTCCTTGAGATTGCGCGGCGGAATTGCCTCGTCAACCAAGACAGTGGTCGGGCCAAGCGCTGCGACAAGCGCTCTGATCAAAGCCGAGCCAGTCATGACGTCATCCCTTCTGATTTCAAAGATTTAACAAGTTAAGCCACTTGCATCAGAGATGATGTCGGCTTGTTGATCGATAGTGAGAAGCTCGCGTTCATATCATTTCGAGACAAAACGATGGTTGTTGGGAGTGAGCATTGTTTCTCAGCGAAACTTAAGGCGGGAGCGTGATTTGTAAGCGCTTACATATCGACCGTCCATGTGGCTTGTCAATCATTGTCCCCACCGTCTTCTCGATGTGATGGAGCGACCGCGTGTTCGTGACGACAATGCTGTGCTCACGGATCGGGGAAATCGTCGTCGCCCTCGGCCGGAAGCACGGCGCGCTCCGTGCCGTGCCGCCTCACGAGCTAGTCGGGCCGGCTGACCCCGAAGAAATGACCGGTCTCCCACATCACCGGTCGTCCAGTCTTGCCAGAATACGCATTACGCGGTTTTGATAAGGGGTGTTCCGTGGAGGCCAAGGCACCTGCAACGATCGTAAAGGCCGGTGAGGACGGTGAACAAGACAATCGACGTTGATTCTTTCTGAAAATAGCACCGGGAGGAGGACCCAATGACTGCTATGCATCAGATGCTGTATCGCGAGCGGCTGCGATCCGCAAAGGAGGCTGTCGCTCTCATTCCGTCGGGCGCGAAGGTCGCGATGCCGATCGCTGCCGGTCAGCCGCCCGCCATTCTTGCCGCGCTCGCTGAGCGGGCCCGGGCGGGGGCCGTCGACAATGTGCGGCTCCACTATCTTCTCTGCACCGGCGTTGCGGGAACCAGTGTTTTCGATTTCGACCTCTGCCATCGGATCATTCCGATAAGCTACTTCCATGGCGGCGTGGAGCGTGCGCTCGACAAGAGGCGATCGGCGGAGGCATTGCCGGCCATCGACCTGGTGCCCTGTCATTTCAGCCAGGTGCCGCGCTCCCTGGTCGAGCATGTCGGCGTGGATACGCTGATTGCAACGGTCGCGCCGATGGATGCGGACGGCAATTTCAGCCTGGGCGCCAGTACCGACTATGCGCTTGCAGTGTCGCGGAAGCCGGGAATTCGGCTGATCCTCGAAGTCAATGCCAAGATGCCCTACGTTCGGGGCGATTGCATGATCCCCGTATCGAGCGTGACGGCGCTCGTCGAAAACGACGTCAGCCTGCCGATCCTGCCGGCGGCGCCGAGCAACGAGGTGGACGATGCCATCGGTGCGATCGTTGCGGGCCTGGTGGAAGACGGCGATTGCCTGCAAATGGGCATCGGCGCCTTGCCGGATGCGGTGTGTTCGCGGCTTTCGCACCATCGCCACCTTGGCATCCATACGGAAATGATGACGGTGGGCCTCGCCAATCTGGTCAAGGCGGGCGTGGTCGACAATAGCCGCAAGCAGACGCATATCGGGCGGTCGATCTTCACCTTCGCGCTCGGAGATCAATCGCTTTACGACTTCCTGCACAACAATCCGGACGTTGAAGCCTATCCGGTCGACTATGTGAACAACCCATTCGTTATTTCTCAGAACGACCGGGCGGTGTCGGTCAACGCGACGCTGCAGATCGATTTGAACGGGGCGTGCAATTCGGAATTTATGAACGGCCGGCAGTTCAGTGCGTCCGGCGGTCAGGTCGATTTCGTGCGTGGCGCCTATGCGTCGCGGGGAGGACGGTCTATCATCGCCTGTCATTCCACCGCGGCCAAGGGCACGCTCTCGCGCATCGTTCCGGCGTTGACCGGGCCGGTGACCACATCGCGCAACGACACGCATATCGTCGTCACGGAATATGGATGGACGAATCTCAAGGGCAAGTCCGTTGCCGAACGAGCAAGGGCACTGATTGCGCTGGCCCACCCGGATTTTCGCGAGCCGCTGGAAAGGGCGGCCCATGGGTTGGGCGCCGGCTGATAGGCAGAGCCGCATCGGCGGCCCTGCGATATGATATCATCTTAGCTAAGCCGCCAGTGCCTCGACCAGCACCTGTGCCAACTGGCCGCCTTCCGGCGTGGCCCAGCTCCCAGCCAGTTCGGCGATGAGCTGGTTGGTGCTCGTGATCGTCGCCCCGGCCTTGTCCATGCGACGGATGGCGATCTCATCCGCCATCTTGCTGGGCGAGGCACCGGCATCGGCGACCACCTGCACGTCGTAGCCTGCTTCCAGCAGGCTCAATGTGGGATAGACGGTGCAGACGTCGTTGGTGACGCCGGCGATGATGATCTTCTTGCGTCCGGTTGCCTTGACTGCGGCGGCGAAGTTTTCGTCATCCAATGCGTTGACGATGCCGAGGCGTTTGATACGCGCAGCAAATTCGGCCGGCAGCAGCTCCTCCAGCTCGCTCAGGAGCGGACCTTGCGCATGGTCTTCCATGCTCGAGGTAAGGATTGTCGGGATTTTGAGAATGCTTGCCGTCCTGGCCAGCATCAGCGCATTGCGCTTCAACTCCTCGAACGGCATCGACTTTGCCCAGCCCATGGTGCCGACCTGATGGTCGATCAGCAGCATTGCCGTATTGCTGGCGGTGATTGTGTCTCGGGACATGATATTCTTCCTTGTTGATTGGGTCGCTGCGGCCGCGGCTTTAGGCGCCGGCCGTGGCGATGGTCGGATAGTCGGTGTAACCTTGGGCATTGCCGCCGAAGAAGGTGCCGCGGTCCGCCGCATTGAACGGAGCGCCGGCCTTCAGACGCGCGATGAAATCCGGATTCGCCAGGACCGCCTGGCCATAGGCTTCCAGATCGGCCAGGCCCGAAGCCACGTCGGAGCCGATCTCCTCGCGCGGCCGGCTCGGCCGGTTGAGGATCAGCGGGTGCTCCCAGAGCTTGCGAATGTCCGCCAGCAGCGCCTCGTTGCCTTGGTGCATAATGTGCAGATAGGCGAGATCGAGCTTGTCGAGCTGGGTGACGAGATAACGGTAGAGGTCGGAGCCTTCCGGACCCTCGTCGATGCCCCACATGGCGGTGCCGGGCGACAGGCGAATGGCTGTCCGGTCAGCGCCGATCTCTTCGGCGATCGCGGCCGCGACCTCGACGGCAAACCGTGCGCGATTTTCGATCGAGCCCCCATATTCATCGAGGCGGATATTGGCGCTCGGCGCGAAGAACTGCTGGATCAGATAGGCATTCGCGCCATGGATCTCGACGCCATCGGCGCCGGCCTCTATGGCGCAGCGGGCCGCGTGGCGGAAGTCCCGGACGGTCTGGCGTACTTCCTCGGTCGTCAGGGCGCGCGGTGTCGGAATATCCTGCATGCCCTTGGCGGTGAACATCGGCGCGCCCGGTGCGATCGCCGACGGCGCGACGCCCTGACGATGATGCGGGGTATTGTCGGGATGCGACATGCGCCCGGCATGCATGAGCTGAATGAAGATATGGCCACCCTTGTCATGCACAGCGGAGACGATTTTCCGCCAGCCGGCAATCTGGGCATCGGTATAGATGCCCGGTGTGGTGAGGTAGCCCTGTCCGTCGTCGGAGGGCTGGGTGCCCTCGGTAACGATCAGGCCGATCTCGGCCCGTTGGGCATAGTATTCGGCCGCCAGCGCTCCGGGCGTGCCGTCGAATTCGGCGCGGCTGCGGGTCATCGGCGCCATGACAAGCCGGTTCGGCAGAACATAGCGACCGACGTCAACGGTCGTGAACAATTTGCTCATGATGCAATCCTTGCGATTGGGTTGTAGGAGGCGGTCTTGATTACGGGAGCCGGAACGGAGCCACCTGGACCTTCGCCCGCGCCGCCAGTGTCTCGGAGGCTGCCATTATCTTGCTGACGATACGATTGGTCAGCTTGGACGACGGCAGGATCGGCTCTCCCTTGTTGTTGAACATTGCGCCGCTGTGACCTTCGATATCCGGGGATATGAGAAGAGGCGCGATCCGCTCGGCATAGCTTTCCGGGCTGCTCGTCATGAAGCCGGTCATCCACTCGACGATCCGCAACACCATTTTAGGACCGAAGAGATTGCTGCGGATGCCGGTTTTGACGAAGCCCGGGTTGAGCCCGAAGAAGGCCGCCTGCGGATAGCGAGCGGCGGCATCGAGAACCAACGCCTCGTTGCCCGCGACCGTGTTCATGTGCGCCGTCCAGCGGCTATACGATGTCTCGCTGTTCAGATCGTCCGGCTTCCCGAGCTGATTGCTGCCGGGGAAACCCATGACGAAGACGCGCGGCTTGGTCGATGCCTCGGTCCGACCCTTGCCGAGGCGCGGGCCGATCTCGTTGAGCATGACGAACCGGCTCAGATAGCTGATGGCGACGTCCCGCTCGATACCGTCGAGGGTCTGCTCACGCGTAGGCCCGGCCATGATGCCGGTCGTGAAGATGACGAGATCGAGCGTTTCGGCAGGCAGGCTCGCGCCGACCCGCCTGGCTTCCTGCATCAGGCTTAGATCCGCCTTGATGAAGCTGATTCCGGATAGGTCGGAATCGCGGAATGTCTGGCCAACGACCACGACATTTGCGCCGTGTGCCGCGAGGTGACGGCTCAGTGCACGGCCGATGCCGCCCGTTCCGCCGATCACGGCGATCTTCAATCCCGTGAAGTCGAGGCGCGTCGCGGCAATAGGCTGCCACGTCCAGCTCCTGTCTCGTTTCATAAGACCTGTCCTTTGTCGAATGAGACCTCTTGGCGAGTCTCGTCTGATGACGTGCGGGGTCTCACAAAAGATCCGTGAGGCGCTGCCGTCTCGATGTGCCACACAATTTAGGTGTGGACGCATGTGGAATAAATATGCTCTCTTGGAACAGATTGATCCATATATGGAGCAGTTTGTTGGAATTCCTGAACGACATGGCGTTGTTCGTCGAGGTGATGAACGCCCGCAGCTTTCGCCGCGCCGCCGAAGCGCTCGGCATGCCGAACTCGACGCTGTCGCGCAGGATAAGCCTTCTGGAAAAGGCGATCGGCCTGAGGCTGTTGCACCGGACGACGCGCAGGATTGAGCCAACGGAGGCGGGGCAACTCTATTATGAGCGCTGCAAGCGTATCGTGGACGAGGCCCGCCTTGCTCATGAGCAGCTGGGCGAAATGGTCGCACAGCCCAGCGGTACGCTGCGGGCCTCGCTGCCGGTGGATTTCGCCACCACCTATCTCGCACCGCTATTGGCGGAATTCGCGCAGCTTTATCCCGGCATACGCTTCGAGTTCGATTTGACGCCGCGCAATGTCGATCTGGTCTCCGAGCCGTTCGATATCGCGATCCGGATGGGAGAGCCGGCGGATTCCAGTCTGGTCGCGCGGCCGCTGGCCCGCCTTACGCCCTATCTATATGCCTCGCCGCGTTATCTGGAGCTTTCCGGAGAGCCCGAGGAGCCGATGGATCTCAGCCGCCACGAATGTCTGGATTTTCCGAAGGCCGGCAAATGGACATTGAGCGCCGGCGGGCAGACGATCCAGGTGCCGATTGAAGGCCGCTTTCGGCTCAATAGCCCCGGAATGATCCGGCGGCTTGCGACACTTGATCTCGGAATTACCCTGCTGCCGAAAGAGGTCGTTGCGGATGAGGTTGCGGACGGGCGCCTGCGGCGTATCCTGCCTGAGTGGCAGGGTGTCGCGGTTCCGGTTTATGCCCTGACCGAAACCCGCCTCCTGCCGGCCAAGACCCAGCGCTTCATCGAGTTTCTGCGGGAGCGTCTCAGGGCCGCCTGACGTACCGCCAGTCCGCGCGCGCCGTTCTTGAGTGCTGGCGACGCGGATGCGTTTGTTCCACGGAACGCGCCGTCATCCGGTCGAGCAGCCTTGGGGAGGACCAGCGCGCCATCTGGTTCACGGCTCGGTAATGTGCGATACCATTCTCATGGCCAAATCGACCCAAAAGCAGACACCCCATCAAAGGACGCGGCCGCGGAAGTTCGTACCCGTGACGGATCAGGAACCCTTGATCCTCGATGCCGCGGCGGAACTCTTTCTGAAGCGCGGATATGAAGGGGTTTCCATCGACGCTCTGACGGCGGTCGTCGGTGGCTCCAAGCGGGATATTTATGCCCTGTTCGGGGATAAGGAGACGCTGTTTCGGCGTGCGGTCGAAAAGCTGGCGATGGAGCGTGCGGATCTGTTCCTCGGAATCCCCGTTTCCGACGATTTGCGCACCGCGCTGCGTTTTGTCGGCGCAAGGATTATCAGCGTCCTGTTGTCGCCTCGCTCTCTAGCATTGCACAGGCTGATGACGACGGCCGCCGCGCGGGTGCCTGAAGCGGCGGAGACTTTTTTGCACAATGCGCCACACAGGGCTTACGCCACCGCGGCGCACCTGCTTCGTCAGCATGCTGCGAAAGGCGACATCATCGTGCCCGATCCGGACATGTCCGCGCGCATATTCGTCGGCGCCCTGGTGGCCGATCTTCAACTGAGGGCTCTTCTCGGCAAGCCGGTGGATGAGGCTGAACGGCAGGCCAGAGTCGATGCGGTCGTCGAGCACCTTCTGGACGGCATAAGCGCCAGCCGATAGCGCGCCTGTCACCCTCTCTCGGGAAGAGCAGGAAACGGCGAAACTTACTCGCGCATGATTCCTGTTGATTGGTACGCAGCGTTACCCTATATGGTAACTCAAATTACCGTATAGGGTAACGCCACGTCTTCTCCGGGAAAACGAGACCGTTTGACGAGTCGGAACCTTGCAAAGGATTGCCTCTGCGCGAGGCAAGAACGGAGACATCGAAAGGATGGCAGACACATCACAATCGTCCCCAGCGGCGCCGGCCGGTGCGCCGCCCTTGACGACCCGCGCGCTGATCGGCCTGCTTGGTATCTTTCTGTCCGCAATGATGGCCGGCCTCAACAGCCGGAGCGGCTCCCTCGGCCTTGCCGACGTGCGCGGCGTGCTCGGTTTCGGCTCCGACGATGCCTCCTGGCTGAACACGTTCTATGCGGCAGGCGAGCTTGTTGCCATGCCGTTCACGACCTGGTTTGCGATCACATTTACCGTGCGCCGTTTTCATCTGTTCATGGTCAGCCTGTCCGCGTTGATTGCGATTGCGCTTCCCTTCGTCGTTGACCTGAACATGCTGCTGGTGTTGCGGACGATCCAGGGGATCAGCGCCGGTGCGCTCATTCCGCTCCTGATGATGATGGCATTGAGAACATTGCCGCCGTCCATCCGTCTGCATGGCCTCGCACTCTATGCGATGACGGCGACCTTCGCGCCCAATATCGCGATCTGGATCGTCGGCCAATGGACGGACGTGCTCGTGGACTGGCGCTGGCTGTCCTGGCAGTTCATTCCGGTGGCGATCGTTTCGGCTTCGCTGGTCGCCTGGGCCATGCCGCGGGAGCCGATTGCGTGGAAGCGGTTCTCGTCGATCAACCTGCCGGCCTTGCTTGCCGGGATACCGGGCCTTTTCCTGCTGGCCATCGCGCTCGACCAGGGCAACCGCCTCGACTGGTTCAACTCGCCGCTCATCAGCACGTCCATGACCGTCGGCTGTCTCTGCATTGGTGCCTACGTCGCCTTCGAGTGGTTTCATCCGGCGCCGTTCATCAAGTTCCAGCTCCTGTCGCGTCGAAACCTCCACCTCGGCTTCGCCATTTTCATCCTGATGCTGGTCGCGCTGATATCGGGCGCAGTTCTGCCAACGTCCTTTCTGGCATCGAACTGGGGTTATCGCGCTCTGCAGAACGCGCCGATCGGGCTGATCATCGGACTGCCGCAGCTCATCGCCGGCTCGTTGGTTGCCTTCCTGCTCTACCAGAAATGGGTGGATGCGCGACTTGTCTTCGCCACCGGACTGGCGCTGATCGGCCTGTCCTGCTTTCAGGCATCCCATGTCGACACCAGTTGGATCTGGGAACAGTTCATCCCCGCGCAATTGATGCAGGCAGTCGGTCAGCCGATGGCTATCGTTTCGATGCTGTTCCTGGCAACCAGCGTCGTACAGCCGATGGAAGGGCCTTATATCGCCGGCTTCGTCAACACGCTGCGATCCGTCAGCTCTCTAGTTGGTGGCGCGATCGTCAATCGGCTGCTGGAGGTCCGGGAGCATTTCCACTCCTATATTCTGGTCGACCGGTTCGGTATCGTCGGGAAAAACCTGCCGCAAGTCACCGATACCACCGCCCTGACCAATGCGTTCAATGCTCAGGTTCTCGCTCTCGCGACCGCGGATGTCTATCGTGTCCTCGGCATCCTGGCCTTGGCGCTCGTACCTCTGGCGCTGATGATGCAGTTCATCCCGGCGCCAAATTCCCGGCCTCAGGCCCTCCCAATTCCTTCCCCGACCCATGGATAAAGACATGTCGCGCATCATCAAGTTGGCCGTCGGCGGCCTCATCATCGCCGTTTCAGCCGGCAGCTATTCCTATTTCAACCAGCCGGAGGCCTCCGCCTCTCGCCAGTCGACGGATGACGCCTACATGCAGGCCGACTTCACAAATGTCGCCTCCAGGGTAGCGGGCGTTGTGGAGACGGTTCTGGTGGAGGAAAATCAGGCGATCCAACAGGGCGATGTGCTTGCGATCCTCGACGATCGCGATCTGAGGATTGCTGTCGAGAATGCGCAGGCGGCCGTGGCGGTCAATGAGGCCAGCCTCAAAACCCTGCAAGCGCAGATCCAGCGCCAGGGTGCCCTGATCGCCGAAGCCCAGGCCGCGATCGACGCCGACGATGCGGCACTTCTCCTGGCCCGGACGAACGAAAGCCGCCTGCGGCAGCTCGTGGTCAAAGGGTCGGGCTCGCAGCAGGCGCTTGATGAAGCGGTTTCGAAGCTCTCGTCCGCCATGGCAAGTCGCAGCAGCCATGTTGCCGCCCTTGATGCCGCCAAACGGCAGCTCGATGTTTTCAATACCCAACTGGAGGGCGCATCCGCCTCGCTCATGCAGGCAACCGCCAGCTTGGACGATGCTAAGCTGAAGCTCTCCTACACAAAAATCGTCGCGCCGATCTCGGGAACCGTCGGCCAGAAGGCCGTCCGAACCGGGGCCTATGTCCCTGTGGGAACGACGCTGTTGTCGATCGTGCCTTTGGACAAGCTGTATGTCCGCGCCAATTACAGGGAAACGCAGCTGGCCCGCGTTCGTGCCGGCCAGGAGGTTGCGATCAAAGTGGACGCGCTTTCCGATCATGTCTTCAAGGGGACGGTCGAGAGTCTTGGTCCCGCCAGCGGGGCCAGCTATTCGGCGATCGCGCCGCAGAATGCCACCGGAAACTTCACGAAGGTGGTTCAGCGTTTGCCCGTCCGCATCCGGATCGAGCCGGGGCAAGCCGGGATCGAGGGACTCCGTGTCGGCATGTCCGTCGTTCCCGAAATTTTGATCAACTGACAAAGCGAGCGGGGTGATTACGACCGTCGGGCGTTGCGGGCCGGCGGCCGTTCGTGGAATGCCCGCTATTTTTCCTGATCCGGGGATGACAAGCTGGCAAGGTCTCCTATTCTTCGGCAGGAATGGTCCTTGGTCCGGATGTCGCGCAGCATCCGGTTTTTGCATCATCATGGGAGGAGAGCATGGCGCGTGCAGTGGTCATCGGCGCAACCGGTCATGTCGGCACCTATCTTGTGCCGCGGCTGGTCGAAGCGGGATATGAAGTGCTGGCGGTGAGCCGGGGCGAGGCGAAACCCTATCAGCCGAACCGGGCCTGGGACGCCGTCGAGCATGTGACGATGGATCGCGGCGCGATGGAAAAAGACGGCAGTTTCGGGCCGGCGATCCGGGCGCTGAAGGCGGATATCGTCATCGACATGATCTGCTTCACCCTGGAAAGCGCCGAGCATCTGGTGCAGGCGCTTTCCGGTAATGTCGGACATTTCCTGCATACGGGCACCATCTGGACCCATGGCTATCCGACGGTCGTGCCGACGCCGGAAGAGGCGCCGAAACGGCCCTTCGGCGACTATGGAATCCAGAAGGCGGCCATCGAGACCTATCTGTTGGGGGAGGCGCGCGGCAAGGGCTTCCCGGCCACCCTGATCCATCCCGGCCATATCGTCGGCCCCGGCTGGGCACCGCTCAATCCGGCAGGCAATTTCAATCTCTCGGTCTTTTCGGCGCTGGCGCGGGGCGAGGCGCTTTCATTGCCGAATTTCGGCCTGGAAACGGTCCATCACGTCCATGCCGACGACGTCGCGCAGATGTTCATGGACGCGATCGCCAACTGGCGGGCTTCGACCGGCGAGAGCTTCCACGCGGTCTCGAGCGGCGCGCTGACGCTGCGCGGCTATGCCGAAGCCATGTCGCATTGGTTCGGCCACAAGCCGAGGCTGGAGTTCCTGCCCTTCGAAAAATGGGCCGAGGGCCAGGCGGCGGAAGATGCGCAGGCAACTTGGGAGCATATCGCCCGCAGCCCCAACTGCTCGATCGCCAAGGCCGAGCGTCTTCTCGGCTATGCGCCGCGCTATAGCTCGCTGCAGGCGGTGCAGGAGGCGGTCGCGTGGCTGATGGAGAACGGGCGGATCGGCTGAGGATAAGGATATGAGAGGCGCGGGAGCGCCTAGCGCTGCAGCCAGCGTTCCAACCCTCTTGCGGCGGCGCGTCCGGTGGCGAAACAGGCGGTGAGGAGGTAGCCGCCGGTCGGTGCTTCCCAATCGATCATCTCTCCGGCCACGAAGAGGCCGGGCAGCGCCTTCAGCATGTAGGCATCGTCGATGTCGCTCCAGCGAATGCCGCCGGCCGAGGAGATGGCTTCGGCGATCGGCCGCGGCCGCAGCAGCGGGATCGGCAGCGCCTTGATCCGCCGTGCCAGCCGCTCTGGCGTCGCCAGCGTCTCCGGCGGGGCAAGCTCGCGCAGAAGTGCCGCCTTGACGCCTTCGATCCCCGCGCCCTTGCGCAGCCGGTTGGAAAGACTGGCCTTGCCATCCTGCCGCGAGAGATCGCGGGTCAGGCGCTCGGCCGAGCGGCCGGGCGCGAGATCGACCAGCAACGCCGCTTCGCCGTCGCCGGCCAGCCGGTCGCGCAGGCGGGCGGCATGGGCATAGACGAGGCTGCCTTCGATTCCATGCCGTGAAATGACGAATTCGCCGGGAAACGTGCCGGCTTCCGACGTGGCCGTCACCGCCTTCAAAGGCTCGCCGGCGAAGCGTTCGCTGAACAACGGGCTCCAAGCGACATCGAAGCCGCAATTGGCCGGCTGGAAATCGCCGATGGCGATGCCTTTGCCGCGAAGCCAGTCGATCCAGCCGCCATCCGAGCCGAGCCTCGGATAGCTTGCGCCGCCGAGCGCCAGCATCGCCGCGTCACAATGAACGACAACGCGGCCCTCCGGTGTTTCGAAGACAAATCCGTCATCGGCAAATCCCGACCAGCGATGCCGGGTCAGAATCCTGACGCCCTGCGCTTCCAATCTCCCGAGCCAGGCGCGCAGCAGCGGCGATGCCTTCATGGCCTTTGGAAAGACGCGGCCGGAGGAGCCGGTGAAGGTTTCGGTGCCGAGCCCGGCTGCCCAGGTCCTGACATCCTCGGGCGTGAAGGCATCGAGCGCGGCGCGCAGCCGACCCGATGTCGGACCGAAGCGACCGGCAAAGCGGGCGTAGTCTTCCGAATGGGTGATGTTGAGGCCGGATTTGCCGGCCAGCAGGAACTTGCGCGCGACGGTCGGCATGGCGTCATAGACCGTGACCCGATGACCGGACAGCGAGAGCACCTCCGCCGCCATCAGACCCGCAGGCCCGCCCCCGATAATCGCAATCTGCATTCCCGTCATCAAGCCGCCCGGCGCTGGTTTCTTATCCGCTCTCTTGAGCCGTGCCGTCGTCGAAAGCAAGCAGGTTTCTGCAATCGGAAACCGCTTCGACGGCCGCCGATCGATCCGAATGGAACAGGAATCAGGCCGAGATCACGCCTGCTTCCGGACAGTCGCGAATATGTAACCACATGGTTACTGCTTCTGCGAATTTTCGGGGGGCTGTCAACTTACGCGCCAATCGGTTACTTATCGGCTGTGAAAGGCCGCATGAGCCTTGCCAGCGCCGCCAGGAGCCGTGATGTCCGAAGCCAGAACCACCAAGAGCCGCGCAAAGAGCGCCAAGGGCGAGACCGGAACGCAAGCGGCCGCGACTACGACGGCCGAACGGCCGCGTCTCAGGGATGCGGAGCGCACCAGCAAGGCGATCCTGGCGGCCGCGACCAAGGAATTTGCCGAGCGCGGTTATGGCGGCGCCCGCGTCGACGCCATCGCCGAGCGCGCCAAGATCAACAAGCGCATGCTCTATCATTATTTCGGCGGCAAGGATGCGCTCTATGTCGCCGTTCTCGAAGGCAGCTACGTCGCCATCCGCTCGGCGGAAGCAAGGCTTGATCTCTCGCATCGCGATCCCAAGGACGGCATGCGGGAGCTGGTTGTTTTCACCTGGAAATACTTCCTGGATCACCCGGAGTTTCTCGGCATCCTCAGCACGGAGAACATGCACAAGGCCCGCTTCCTGAAGCGGTCGGCGCGGATTTTCGCGCTGCACTCGCCGCTGGTGGCGGAGATTTCCGGCCTGCTCGACCGCGGCGCCGCCGCCGGCGACTTCCGGCCGGATTGCGATCCGGTGAAGATCTATATGAGCATCGCCGCGCTCGGCTCCTTCTTCCTGACGAACCGCTGGACGCTGTCGACGATCTTCCAGCGCAACCTTTCCGACAAGTCGGAAATCGATGCCTGGGGCGAGCATATCGTCGACGTCATCTTCGCCTATCTACGCCCTTGAGGGCCTGAATCCCGGCAATTCCTGTAAATCGGCTCGTCCGCTGCAACCGTCATCCCCGATGATCGTTGACAGCTGCGCATTGCCGTGTCACTCATGTAACTATATAGTTATTTACGGGAGGAAGAAACATGGCGACAAAGCCGATCGGTATCATCATGCACGGCATCACCGGCCGCATGGGCTACAATCAGCATCTGGTGCGTTCGATCCTGGCGATCCGCGAGCAGGGCGGCGTTCTGCTCGCCAACGGCGACCGGCTGATGCCCGATCCGATCCTGGTCGGCCGCAATGCCGAGAAGATCGCTGAAATCGCCCGCAGGCACGGTCTGTCCAAGACGACCACCGATCTGGATGCCGTGCTTGCCGATCCCAACAACACGATCTTTTTCGATGCCGGCTCGACGCAGATGCGCGTTGCGCTGCTGGAGCGGGCGATCGCCGCCGGCAAGCATGTCTATTGCGAAAAGCCGATCTCGGAGACGCTGGACGAAGCGCTGTCCGTCGCCGCCTCGGCCGAGCGCCGCGGCGTCAAGAACGGCGTCGTGCAGGACAAGCTGTTCCTGCCGGGCCTGCGCAAGATCGCCATGCTGCGCGACAGTGGCTTCTTCGGCAAGATTTTGTCGGTGCGCGGCGAGTTCGGCTATTGGGTCTTCGAGGGTGACTGGGGCGTCAAGGCGCAGCGGCCCTCATGGAACTACCGCAAGGCCGAAGGCGGCGGCATGATCCTCGATATGCTGCCGCATTGGCGCTATGTGCTCGACAATCTCTTCGGCGAGGTCAAGGCTGTCAGCTGCCTCGGTGCCACGCATATTCCAAGCCGCGTCGACGAAAACGGCAAGACCTATGCCGCCGATGCCGACGATGCCGCCTATGCCACCTTCGAGCTGGAGGGCGGCATCGTCGCCCATATCAATTCCTCCTGGGCGGTGCGGGTGCGCCGCGACGATCTCGTCACCTTCCAGGTGGACGGCACGCATGGCTCGGCGGTCGCCGGCCTGATGCGCTGCTTCACGCAGCACCGCGTCAACACCCCGAAGCCGGTCTGGAATCCCGACCAGCCGCAGACCATCGATTTCTTCGACACCTGGGACGAAGTGCCGGATACGCAGGTCTTCGACAATGGTTTCAAGGCGCAGTGGGAGGATTTCCTGCGCCATGTCGCGGAAGATGCGCCGTGGAAATTTACCCTGCGTGAGGGTGCCAAGGGTGTCCAGCTCGCCGAACTCGCGCAGAAAAGCTCGGCGGAGCGTCGCTGGGTCGACGTGCCCGCGCTTGCCGCGCGATAGGAGGTGGAGACCATGACGAAGACGCTTCGCCTGCCGGGTACCGATGGCAAGCTTGCCGATTTCACCCTCGTCAACACGCCGCTTTCGCCGCCGGAACGGCCGGCCGGCGGCCATCATTTCAATCGCGTCGCCTTCGCCGCCGCCCATGTCGTCGTCGATCCCTTCGCCGACAATGATCCCTGGCTCGATCGCAATATCGATTGGGAGCGGACGATCGCCTATCGTGACTATCTCTGGGATCTCGGCCTCGGCGTGGCCGAGGCCATGGATACGGCGCAGCGCGGCATGGGTCTCGACTGGACCGGGGCCAAGGAGCTGATCACGCATGCGCAATCAGCGGCCCGCAACCGTTCGGATGCGCTGATCGCCTATGGCGCCGGCACCGACCATCTCGCTCCCGGTCCTGATGTCACCATCGATGAGGTCATTCGTGCCTATGAGGAGCAAGTCGCCTTCGTCGAAGGCCAGGGCGGACGCATCATCCTGATGGCAAGCCGGGCCCTTGCCGCGGCCGCCAAGGGGCCGGACGATTATGCCCGCGTCTATAACCGCATTCTCGGACAGGTGAAGGAGCCGGTGATGATCCATTGGCTCGGCTCGATGTTCGATCCGGCGCTGGCGGGCTATTGGGGGTCGGCCGATGACATGCAGGCCATGGACACGGCGGTTGCCATCATCAACGACAATGCCGCCAAGGTCGATGGCGTGAAGATTTCGCTGCTGTCGGCGGAAAAGGAGATCGTCATGCGCCGGAGGCTCGATCCGCGCGTGAAGATGTATACGGGCGACGATTTCAACTATGCCGAACTGATCGCCGGCGACGATCAGGGTTACTCGCATGCGCTGCTCGGTATTTTCGATGCGATCGCGCCGGCGGCGAGCGCGGCGCTGTCGAAGCTTGCTGAGAATGATCTCGACGCCTTCCATCAGATCCTGGCGCCGACCGTGCCGCTGTCGCGCCATATCTTCAAAGCGCCGACCCGCTTCTACAAGACCGGCGTCGTCTTCCTCGCCTATCTCAACGGCTTTCAGGATCATTTCCAGATGCTGGGCGGCCAGCAGAGCACGCGCTCCATTGTCCATCTTTCGGAGCTTTTCCGACTGGCGGATGCGGCGCGGGTTCTCCGGGACCCCGATCTTGCCGTGCAGCGGATGAAGACGATCCTGGCAACGGGCGGCGTCGCCTAATCGGAAACAGGATCTGGGAGGATCATCAGCATGGCTATAGAGGGCCTTTCCATCAATCTCGCGACCGTACGCCAGCAATATGACATGCGCCAGGCGGTCGAGGTCTGCCTCAAGCAGGACATCGTCGCCATCGCGCCCTGGCGCGACCAGGTGCACAAGATCGGCCTTGCGGAGGCGGCGCGGATCGTTGCCGACAACCGCTTGAAGGTCACGGGCCTGTGCCGTGGCGGCATGTTTCCGGCCGCCGATCCGGAGGGCCTGAAGGCGGCGATCGACGACAACAGGCGGGCGATCGACGAGGCGGCGGCGTTGAATGCCGATTGCCTCGTGCTGGTCGTCGGCGGTCTGCCGAAGGGATCGAAGGATATCGGCCGGGCGCGCGAGATGGTGGCCGACGGCATCGCGACGATCCTGCCGCATGCCCGCAGCGCCGGCATTCCCCTGGCGATCGAGCCGCTACACCCGATGTATGCCGCCGACCGCGCCTGCGTGAACACGCTCGAACAGGCGCTCGACATTTGCGACCTTTTGGGCGAGGGCGTCGGCGTCGCCATCGACGTCTATCACGTCTGGTGGGACCCGAAGCTCTACGGGCAGATCGCCCGCGCCGGCGCCAATGGTCAGATTCTCGCGCACCATATCTGCGACTGGCTGGTGCCGACCACGGATCTGCTGCTCGACCGCGGCATGATGGGCGACGGCGTCATCGACCTGAAGCGCATCCGCGCCGCCATCGAGGAGGCAGGCTATTTCGGCCTGCAGGAAGTGGAGATCTTCTCGGAAAATAATTGGTGGAAGCGGCCGGGCGAGGAAGTTCTTTCCACCTGCGTCGATCGCTTCCGCACCGTCTGCTGAGAGATCATCGGGCCGACCGACTTGAAACATAAAAACGCCGGGCCACGCATGGCCCGGCGCAATTCAAAAGCATGATGACGCGACGGCTTATTCAGCCGCGACGATCTTGCCGTCTTCCCACTTGTAGAGCGAGAAGCTCTGCGAGGTGAGGTCACCGGTTTCGCCGTAGGTGACCTTGCCGATGGCGGTGTCGACGGCGTCGCCCTTCTTCAGCGCGGTGGAAACGGCTTCCGCATCATCGGCGCTGCCGGCCTTCTCGATGCCGGCCTTCAGCACCTGCACGGCGGCATAGGCGTTCAGCGTGAAGGCTTCGGCCGGGATGTTGCGCGCCTTCAGCGCTGCGACGGCCGTCTGGGAATCCGGGTTCTTCAGCGCGTCGGACGCGTTGGTGAAGATCGTGCCGGCGGCTGCCTCATGGCCGATCGCCCAGTATTCCGTGTTCGAGAGGCCGTCACCGCCGATGATCTGCGCTTTGACGGAGATATCCTTCAGCTGACGGGCGAGCAGGCCGGCTTCCGGATGATAGCCGCCGAAGTAGATGAGATCGATGCCGGCTGCCTTCAGCTTCGTCGTCAGCGCGCTATAGTCTTTTTCGTTGGGGGTCAGGCTGTCGTTGATCGCCTCGGTCACGCCGCCGGCGTTCAGCGTTGCCTTGAAGGCGTCCGCTAGGCCCTTGCCGTAGGCGCCCTTGTCGTTGAGGATGGCGATCTTCTTGTCCTTGAAGTTCTTCAGGACGTAGTTGGCGGCAACTGTCGCCTGCTGGTCGTCGCGGCCGCAGGTACGCAGGATGTTGGTCAGGCCGCGCGTGGTGAGATCGGGCGCGGTCGCCGTTGGCGTCACCATCAGGATGCCGTTTTCAGCCAAAGCGTCGGAAACCGGAATGGCAACGCCCGAGGTTACCGGGCCGACGACGAAGCGAATGCTGTCGCCGACGAAACCATTGGCGACGGAGACGCCCTGCTTCGGGTCGCCGGCATCGTCGCCGAGCTTCAGGACGACCTTCTGGCCGAGAATGCCACCGCTCTTGTTGATCTCGTCGACGGCGGTCTGGGCGCCGTTCTTGACCTGATCGCCATAGGCGGCGACCGGGCCGGTCAGCGGGGCGATCAGGCCGATGGTGATATCGGCATGGGCGAGCGGTGCAAAGGCCAGCGAAGCGACGAAGGTCGCAGCCGTCAAAGTCTTCAGACTCATTTTTTCTCTCCTTGGATGGGCGCGGCAGCACCCTATGAACCCGCCGCAATGACCTGTCGTGACGCGCGAACTGCCGTAAGCCGCCCTGAAACGGCGACAGGAGGTGACATCGAGGCTGATGATCGCTTTCGGACATTTTTGACCTCAAAAGCGCTCATAAGGGTAGTTTCTGTAGGAATATTAGCGCGATTCCGCAAGAAAATAACCGTCGCGGATACAATTTTAGCGATTTCCGGGAGATTTTGCCCGCGGTCCAGTCCCGGGATTTGACGGGTCATGGCCCTTTCCGGCCGTCGCCCGTTTTGTCGTCGGCGTCGTTCCAGCGTCCGGTCATCAGCGAATGCGGCGACCAGCCGTCCTCGCGGAATTTCCAGCGTAGCGGCAGCGCACCGGGGCGGCGGACGATCTTGCGCGGCGTAAAGCGCCACAGCCGTTCGGCGCCGTCGAAAGACGCGATCTCCGGCGAGTCCAGAATGAGCTTCGCGTCGCCGGTCAGCTGCAGCAACTCGCCGCTGTCGAAATCGGCAAAAACCAACCCGGCCTTCGGATTGAGGACGAAGTTGCCGAGCGTGTTGAAGAACAGGTTGCCGGCGAAATCCGGAATGGTCAGCACACCGTCGTCACCGATGCGCACAAAGCCTGCCCTGCCGCCGCGATGCGACACATCCACCTGCCTGCCTCCGTCTTCTCGGTCCACATAGGAAGCGACGAAGAAGGTGTCGGCACCGGCAATGATCGCCTTCGCCCGGCCGTCCAGCACGGCGAGACGAAACGTCGGCCCGTCCGCCAGCTCGGCCGGATCGCGGATGAATTCGAAATCCCGCAACTGGATGTATTTTGGACAGTTGCCGAAGGACTGGCCGACGTCGACGTCGAAACCCTCGCTTGCCTGCCGGCGGATCGTGCCGTTCAGGCGATTGCGGCGGCGGGTGTGAAGCTCGATGCCGAGCAGGGCGATGGCCTTGCCGTCTTCCATGCCCGCATCGGCGGGATCGGCCGGATCGCGGCCGAGTTCGACGCTGAGGGTATGGATATCGGGGCTGTGCAGGAAGCCGGGGCGGTTGGCACGCAGCGTCGCCCAGGCATCACCGTCGGCATCGACGCTGCCGAGCACGATGAAGGGCAGTTGCGGATAGAAATCGCGATGCTGCTCGATCAGGTGGTCGCGTAACACGCGCGGGCCGATCTCGGCCATGCGCGTCGCCACGCCCACTTTCGTCTGCAGCGCGATTTCACCGTCATGCCAGGCGGATACCCTGTTGGTTTCAGCGGCGATCGACATGATCCGCCCTTTCGTCAATGGTCAAGCCACGTCGGCAAGCCCGACCGGCGTTTTCTGGAAGGGGTGAAAACCGGCAAGCGCCTCGATGCGGGCAAGCCATGCGGTGACATTGTGATACCGGAAGCGGTCGACATTGCCCTCCGGCGCGCGGGCGATATAGCTGTAGAGCGCGACATCGGCGATGGTCGGATGATCGGCGGCGATCCATTGACGGCCGGCAAGTTCCGCATCGATCCTCTGCAGGATGCTATGGGCGCGGGCGATCACTTCCTCCGCGTCGAATTTGGCGCCGAAGACGGTGACGAGGCGGGCGGCGCAGGGGCCGTAGGCGATTTCGCCCGATGCGACCGACAGCCAGCGCTGCACGCCGGCAGCCCCGGCCGCGTCCTCCGGCAGCCAGCCCTTCGGCGCATAGGCCTTGGCGAGATAGACGAGGATGGCGGTGGAATCGGCGATCACCGTACCACCGTCTTCCAGCACCGGAACCTGCCCGAAGGGATTGAGCGCCAGGAACGCCGGCGTCTTATGCTCTCCCTTGGCAAGATCCAGTTCGATGATATCGGCATCGAGGCCGATGAGGGAGATGAACAGCCGGGCGCGATGGGCATGGCCGGATAGCGGATGGACGTAGAGTTTTATCATCGGAAGCTCCAGATCGACAGGCGTCCGGTTAAAATGATTGTTTCTACCCGAAAGTATAAGTGCGATAAGAGGCAAGAAACTATTCCGTCATGCGGAATAATTGGCTTGTGATGGGTAGGGATAAATGGACAGGCTGCAATGCATGAAGGTGCTGGTGAAGGTGGCCGATGCCGGCAGTTTCGCCGATGCGGCGCGTGCCCTGCATATGAGCCCGCCGGCCGTCACCCGCGCCGTGGCCTTCCTTGAGGAGGTCACCGGCGCCCGCCTCTTCCTGCGTTCGACGCGCTCGGTGAAGCTCACCGCGCAGGGCCGTCATTATGTCGAAGACTGCCGGCGCATTCTCAGCGATATCGAGGAGGCGGAGGCCTCGGCTGGCGGCGCCTATGCAACGCCGTCCGGCATGCTGACTGTCACCGCGCCGGTACTGTTCGGGCAATATCATGTCATGCCGATCATGACGGAGTTTCTGGGCCTGCATCCGGCGGTTACCGGTCGGGTGCTGCTGTTCGACCGCAACGTCAATCTGATGGAAGAGGGGATCGACGTCGCCGTGCGCATCGGCCACCTGCCGGATTCCAGCTATAATGCGATCAGGGTCGGCAGCGTGCGCCGCGTCGTCTGCGCGGCGCCGGACTATCTCGACCGCCATGGCCTGCCGCGAACGCCGGCGGATCTGTCCCGCCATACGCTCATCGCCAGCACCGGATCGTCCACGCCTCTGGAATGGCGTTTCGGCCCGAATTCCAAGCCACTCGCCGTTTTCGAGCCGCGCCTGTTCTGCAATACGGTCGCCGCCGCGATCTCGGCGGCGGTCAGCGGCTGGGGTTTGGCGCGCGCGCTGTCCTATCAGATCGTCGAGCCGGTCGCCGACGGCCGGCTGCGCGTCATTCTGGAGGATTACGAGGAAGCGCCGCTGCCGGTGCACGTCATGCATCCGGAGGGCCGTCACGTCTCCGCCAAGACGCGCGCTTTCGTCGATTTCGCCGTGGAACGGTTGCGGCGAACCCCGATCCTGCATGCCGGTTCGAAAGAAGCTTGATGCCCCGATCGGTCAGGCAGGGCGATGACTATCGCTCCAGCGCTTCCCGCCAGGTCCGCCGGTAATCCCGCAGGCCGTGGAGATCGGCGCGGATCGGCAGGCTTTCCGCCGCTGCGGGAGGCCTGATGCCGGTCAAAAGGGCGGCGCCCTGGCTGGTGCCGGTGGAGCCCGGAAGAGCGATGACGTCGGAGCCGGTCAGCGAGGAAAGCGCTGCAAGATAGGCGCGATTGAGCGCGAAAGGCCCTTCGACGAAGATCGGCCCCTTGGCGCCGATCAGGCCGAGACAGGCTTCGGTCATCAACGCCAGATAGAGGTTGACGGCGGCGAGGCGTTCCGCCTGATTTGCCGAGGTGTCGCCGATCCAGCGCCTGGTCTGGCCGGGGAAGGGGCCGGAGCCTTCGACGACATTCGGCAGCAGCATCAGGCTCTTGCCGATCACGGTTTCGAGCGCGGCTTCGACGGCCTCCGGGGCCGCATGGCCGATTTCATCAGCCAGAAGCTCAAATTCCCGCCCACCCATGAAGCGGGAGGAGGGGACGGCGCGGCCATAGGCGTCGACATTAGCGAGCGCGTCGCGCCTGGGGTCGAGATGCTCGAGATCGCCGCCGACGGCGAAGCTGATGACCCAGGTGCCGGTGGAGACCACCGCGAACGGCGCTTCGTTCTCCACCAGATGCGGCAGCAGCGACGCGTTGGAATCATGAATGCCGCAATAGACCGGCACCGGCGCATCCAGGCCGATCTCGCCTGCGATCCCAGGCAGGACCGGCCCGAGCGCTTCGAAGGCGGAGCGGATCGGCGCCATCAGGGGGCGAATGCCGAGTGTGTCGACCAGCGAGGAATAGGTTCTAGCCGTTGGGTTCCACAGATCGGTATGGCAGCCGAGCGACGTCGCCTCGTTGGCGGCGACGCCGGTCAGCCGGAAGGCCCAATATTGCGGATAGGTGAGGATGGCGCGGGCGCGCGAAAATTCGTCGGGAAACTGGCTCTTCTGATAGTGGATCTGCGCGCCGACATTCAGCCCGCCCGAAAGCCCAGGCGAAAAGGTCTCGCTGAAGGGCGGGCGCAGCCGCTCATAGGCTTCCTGCACCTCGACCGGATAGACATGCTCATAGTCGAGCACCGGCAAAGCCAGGCTGCCGTCGGCGGCGAGAAGCACGGCGGAGGCACCATGGGTGGTGATCGATATCGCGTCGAAACCGGGTGCTTCGGTAAAGCCTTTCAGCGCGCCGACGACGAAATCCCACAGCCGCTCGATATCGTAATGCGGGTAGGGGCCGGTCTTCAGCACCGTATTGGCCGTCTTCACGGCGGCGATCTCCGCGCCGCTCTGGGCATCGAGCACCACGACCTTGGCATTGGTCTTGCCGATATCGAGAACGGCGATGCGGCGATAGGTCGGCTCAGCGCTCATGGCAGATGAAAGACCGTGACGAGATCGCTTTGAACCGGCGAATTGTCAGGATTGGTCGCCATGATATCGGCCATGTGCGCCCACCATTTCTTCATCACCGGATGATCCGGCAGCCCCGCCATCGTGTGATCTCTGGGCCGGGTCAGGACGCCGAACAGCGTGTTGGTCTCGCGGTCGAGATGGATGGAATAGTCGCTGGCGCCGGCCTGGTGCAGCAGTTCGACGAGTTCCGGCCAGATCTCGTCATGACGCTTCCTGTATTCGGCCTCCATGCCGGGATTGAGCCTCATCTTGAAAGCGTGACGTTCCAGTGCTGCGGTCATTTGGCGCTCATGGCTTTGATGCGCTTGGCGACGATCGGCAGCGCGATGGTGATGATCAGGAGCAGGCCGATGAAGATCGACATGACGATGCCCGGCACATTCAGCAATCCAAGGCCGAAGGTGACGAGGCCCATGACGAAGGCGGCGATGACGACGCCGCCGATCGTGCCGGAGCCGCCGAGGATCGATACGCCGCCGAGCACCACCATCGTCACCACTTCCAGCTCCCAGCCGAGCGCGATCGACGGCCGCGTCGAGCCGAGGCGGGAAGTGAGGCAGACGGCGGCTAGGCCGCTCATGATGCCGGTCAGCAGGAAGAGGATGAATTTGACGCGCTCGACCGGAATGCCGGAAAAGCGGGCGGCAAAATCATTGTTGCCGATCGTATAGACCTGCCGGCCGAAATTGGTGGCATGCAGCAGGATCGCAAAGGCGATCGCCAGCACGATGAAGAGGACGAATTCGAAGGAGAAGACCCAGAAGACGTAGCCCTGGCCGAAATAGCCGAAACTGTCGGGATAGTTGCCATAGGCCTGGTCGCCGAGCACGATATAGGAAATGCCGCGGAAGAGGCTCATCGTGCCGATGGTGACGACGATCGAGGGCAGCTTCAGCACCGAGACGAGAAAGCCGTTGAAAAACCCGCAGACGAGCCCGACGCCGAGGCCGATGGCGACGAGGCCGGGCGTATCGACGCCGGCCTGGGCGGCCGCTCCCATGGCGGTCGAGGCGAGCGCGATGATGGCGGCGACGGACAGGTCGATTTCACCCGATATGACGAGCAGCGCCATGGCAAAGGCGATCATCGCCTTCTCGGTGAAATTGAAGGTCGCGTCGGACAGATTGTAGGGATCGAGGAAATAGGGCGACGCCAGCGAATTGAAGATGAAGATCGCGACGGCGACGCCGAAGAGCAGCACTTCCCAGCTTGCCAGGATGCGTTTGAGCGGCGTGCCGAGGCGGTCGGGGATAGCGCGCTTTTCGGTGGCGCTGTTGGAAGTGGTGCTCATGCGGCGACCTCCCGGCCAGAGGTTTCCTTCGCCGCCTGATCCCTGAGGATGATGCGGCCGCGGTTGCGTTCGCGCCGGGCGTTGAAGACGACGGCGAGGATGATGACGGTTCCTGAGATCGCCATCTGCGTGAAGGGCGAGATGCCGATGACCGGAAGGGCGTTCTTGATGACGCCGAGGAACAGCGCGCCGAGCACGGTGCCGACGACCGAGCCGACGCCGCCGGCGATCGAGATGCCGCCGATGACGCAGGCCGCGACGCTGTCGAGCTCGAAGCCGTTGGCGATGTCGACATAGGCGACCGCATAGCGCGATACCCAGAGATAGCTGCTGAGGCCGGCCAGCGCGCCGGACAGGACGAAGGCGAGGAAGCGGGTCCAGCCGACATCGATGCCGGCATAGACGGCGGCCACCGGATTACCGCCGCTGGCATAGGCGGAGCGGCCGAACTGAGTATAGCGCAGCAGCAGATACATCATAGCCACGATGGCGATGCCGACCCAGGAGAGCACCGGCAGGCCGAGCAGCTCGGTGCGCGGGACGCTCAGGAATTCCGGCGTGAACTGATGCGCGTTGACCCAGGCGCCGCCCGACAGCACGAAGGCCATGCCGCGATAGATGGTGAGCGTGCCGAGCGTGACGACGATCGGCGGGATTTCCAGCGCCCAGACCAGATAGCCGTTGATGGCGCCGAGCACCGCGCCCATGGCGATGGCCGCGACCACGAGGACGATCAGCGGCAGGTCGGGATAGGCGGCGTTCAGCATGGCGATGGCCATGCCGGTGAAGGCGAGGTTGGCGGCGACGGACAGGTCGATCGATTTCGTCAGGATGACGGTCATCTGTGCCAGCGCGAGGATGATCAGGATCGAGGTGTCGTTGAAGATCTTGGCGAGATTGGCGGGCTCGGCAAAGCCGGCCGCGCGCGTCGCAAAGCTTGCGATCATCGCGATGATGATGACGAAAAGCAGCGTTTCGCGTCTTTTGAGGATGCGTGGCATCCAACCCTCCCTATGCATTGCCCGTTGCGGCGCGCACCAGCGTTTCCGGCGTCAGCCCGTCACGCTCGAACAGGCCGGCCGACAGGCCCTCCTTCATCACCAGCACCCGGTCGGACATGCCGAGAATCTCGGGCAGTTCGGAGGAGATCATGATGATGCTGAGCCCCTCGGCCGCCAGCTCGCTGATGAAGCCGTGCACGGCGGCCTTGGAGCCGATATCGATACCCTTGGTCGGCTCGTCGAGGATGATGATCTTCGGCTGGGTCGCCAGCCATTTGCCGATCACGACCTTCTGCTGGTTGCCGCCCGAGAGCGTGCCGACAGGAACGGAAAGGGCGGCGGCGCGCAGGTCCAGCCGTTCGGCATATTTGCGCGCCAGCGCGAATTCGTCGGCGGCCTTCAGGAAGCCCTTGCGCGAGGTGCGTCCGAGCGAAGGCAGCGACATGTTTTGATAGATCGGCATCGGCAACGCCAAGCCATGGCGGCCGCGCTCCTCCGGCACGTAGACGATACCGGCGCGGATGGCGTCCTGCGGCGAATGGATGCGGACGTCCTCGCCGTTCAGCGTCAGCTTGCCGGACAGCGGCCGGGTGATGCCGAAGAGGGACTGGCAGAGCTCGGAACGACCGGCGCCGATCAGGCCATAGACGCCGAGGATCTCGCCGCGGCGCAGCTTGAACGAAATATCGCGGAATTCGGTGGCGTGGCAGTAGTTGGTAACTTCAAGGACGGTATCGCCGATCGTGACCGGCACCTTGGGGAAGGCGTCCTTGACGTCGCGGCCGACCATCATGCGGACGATCTCGTCCTGCGGCGTTTCCTTCAGCCGGCCATGGCCGACGGCGCGGCCGTCGCGGAAGACGACGAAATTGTCGGCGATCTCGTAGAGTTCATCGAATTTGTGGCTGATGAAGAGGATCGCCTTGCCCTGCGCCTTCAGCCCCTCGACGATGCGGAAGAGGTCGTCGATCTCCTTGCGCGAAAGCGCGGCCGTCGGCTCGTCCATGATGACGATGCGGGCCTCGATCGACAGCGCGCGGGCGATCGCCACCAGGTGGCGCTGCGCGATGGAGAGGTCCTTCAGCCGCGTGGTGGGATCGATGCTGCTTTCCAGCGATTCCAGCAGCTGCCTGGAGCGGCTGTTCATCGTCTTCCAGTCGATGGTGCGCCAAGACGTGCGCGGCGCATGGCCGAGGAAGATGTTTTCGGCGACCGTCAGCTCATCGAAGAGCACGGTTTCCTGATGGATGGCGGTCACGCCGGCGTCGATGGCGGCCTGGGCATTGTGGAAGGTGACGGGCTTGCCGTCGACGAGGATTTCACCTTCGTTCGGACGGTAGATGCCGGTGAGAATCTTGACGAGCGTCGACTTGCCGGCGCCGTTCTCGCCGATGAGCGCGGTCACCTTGCCGGGATAAAGCGCAATGCTGACGCCATCGAGCGCCTTCACGCCGGGAAAGATCTGCGAAATGCCGCGCATTTCCAGAATGGCCGTGTTGCTCAGGGTGGATGGCCCCGTTGCGGGCCGTTGAAGGACAGTGGTCATCAGCAATGCACCGGATGGATGAAGCGAGATCCGGCGGCCGAGGCCGCCGGAAAGCTGCGGACGAAGTCTCGATCAGAAGACCTTGGAGAACTGATCGATGTTCGATGCGTTGTAGACAAAGGGATCGGCCATGGCGGCTTCGCCATTCTCGCCGACCTTGATCTTGCCCATGCGGCCGGCATTGATCTCGCTGCCCGGCTTGCCGTCAGTCTCGCCCTTGACGAGGCGATAGGCGATCTGCGTTGCCGAATAGCCGAGGTCGATCGGGTTCCAGATCGCGAATTCCTTGGTCGCGCCCGACTTGATGGCGCCGGCCATTTCGGAGGGCAGGCCGAGGCCGGTCACGTAGACCTGGCCGATCTTGCCGGCATCCTTGACGGCCTGCGAGGCGGCGAGGACACCGACGGTGGTCGGAGCGACGATGACCTTGACGTCCGGATGCGAGGTCAGGAGGCCCTGGGCTTCGCGGTAGCTCTTGTCCGAGAGGTCGTCGCCATAGACCGTGGTCACGAGGTTAAGGCCGGGGAAGTCCTTGAGCTGCTTCTTCATCTCGCCGATCCAGATGTTCTGGTTGGTCGAGGTGGTGGTGGCCGACAGGATGGCGAAGTTGCCCTTACCGCCGTCGAGGTGATCCTTGGCGAGCGTCAGGCACATCTTGCCGATCAGCGCGTTCGAAGACGGGTTGAGCTGCAGGATGCGGCCGGCCGGGGCGACGCCGGAATCCCACGAGATCACCTTGATACCGCGCTGCTTGGCCTTCTTGAGGGCCGGGACGACGGCATCCGGATCGTTGGCGGAAATCGCGATGGCGTCGACACCCTGTGCGATCAGCGAGTTGATGACTTCGATCTGGCCTTCGGCCGTGGTCGAGGTCGGGCCGGTGTAGATCACTTCGACGCCGCCGAGTTCCTTGGCTGCTTCCTGGGCACCCTTGTTGGCCGCCTCGAAGAAGCCGTTACCGAGGGACTTCACCACGAGGCCGATCTTGACGTCCTTCGCGCTTGCCGTGCCGGCCATCAATGCCGCGGCGAGCGCGACGCCGATTGCCAGTTTCTTTGCAATATTCATGTCTCTTCCTCCCAAAGTTGATAGGCTATGCTCACTCCGCCGCGGCCGTGCCTTATGCGACCGACGGGGAATCCTCCTCCTCGGCCGCAGCCGATGCGCTCGTGATGATCAGCGACACGCCCGCATCCTCGATCATCCGAATGGTTTCCGCCGAAATGCCGTCGTCGGTGATGATGGTCGTCACCTGTTCGAGCGGACACAGGATCAGGCTGGAACGCTGATTGAACTTGCTGGAATCGACCATGACGACCAGCTCGTCGGCCTGGCGCATCAGCTTCTGCTCGCTCTGGATGACCAGAGCGTCGGCCTCCATGATGCCGAGCGGGCCGACGCCCTGGGCACCGATGAACATCCGCCGCGCATAGAAATTGCGGGTCGTGTCATTGTCGAAGGGCGACAGGATCAGGCTCTGCTCGCGATAGATCGCGCCGCCCGGGACCGTCACCGTGTTCTTGGAATGCTTGACCAGGTGCTCGGCGATCGCGAAGGAGTTGGTCATCACCTGCAGCCGGAAGGCGGAGATATAGTGCACGAGCTGGAACGTCGTCGTGCCGCCATTGATGATGATGGCGTCGCCCGGATTGCAGAGTTCGGCGGCCTTGCGCGCAATTGCGCGTTTCTTGTCGATGTTGACGCCTTCCGAAACGCGGAAAGGGCGGCCGGCCAGATTGCCGAGTTGTGGCGGGTGGATCGATTCGGCACCGCCGCGCACACGCCGGATCTTTCCCTGTACATGCAGGGCGGCGATATCACGGCGGATGGTCGCCTCCGAGGCCTCGGTCAATTCAGAAATATCCTGAATCGTCACGACAGGCTTCTCCTGTACGGCGCTCAAAATGATGCGATGGCGTTCGCGTTCGTGCATCGGTTCCTCCTGGCTGGGGTTATTTCGCAAATATGGCAAGGTGTCAATCAGAAACGATCATAAACTTTCATATTGCATCGCAGCATTAGCAATTATGATCGTTTTCGATTGACAAAGTGACTCTTCGTGAGCGATATGCTGATCGCAACGGAGCGGCATCCATGATTTCGGTACGCTCGCGAGAGATGATTTATGGGAGGATGACATGACGGCCGAGGTTCGACTTCTGGATAATCGTTGGGATGACGCCTATGTGGCCAAGCTCGACGAGCCGGGCAAGTTGCTCTACCGCTCCAATCTGCTGGGCGCCGACAAGCGTATCACCAATTATGGTGGCGGCAACACGTCGGCCAAGGTCATGGAAACCGATCCGCTGAATGGCGAAAAGGTTAGGGTGTTGTGGGTCAAGGGCTCCGGTGGCGATGTCGGCACGATCAAGCTCGACGGCTTCGCGACGCTCTATCAGGACAAGCTCGATAGCCTGAAGAGCATCTACAAGGGCGTCGCCGACGAGGATCGCATGGTCGGCTTCCTGCCGCACTGCACCTTCAACCTCAATGCGCGTGCCGCGTCCATCGATACGCCGCTGCATGGTTTCGTGCCCTTCACCCATGTCGATCATATGCATCCGGATGCGATCATCGCCATCGCCGCCTCGAAGAACTCGCGCGAACTGACCCGCGAAATCTTCGGTGACGAGATCGGCTGGCTGCCCTGGCGGCGCCCTGGTTTCCAGCTCGGCCTCGATCTCGAAGCCTTCGTCAAGGCGCATCCGAATGCCAAGGGCGTCGTGCTCGAAAGCCACGGTCTCTTCACCTGGGCGAATGATGCCAAGGATTGCTACGAGCTGACGCTTGAGATCATCAACAAGGCGATCGAGTGGTTCGCCGCCAAGACCGTAGGCAAGACCATTTTCGGCGGCACGGCGGTCCAGAGCCTGCCGCAGGCTGAGCGCCGAGCGATCGCCGCCAAGCTGATGCCGGAAATCCGCGGCCGTATCGGCAAAGCCGAGCGCAAGCTCGGACATTTCGACGATCAGGATGCCGTGCTCGAATTCGTCAACTCGAAGAACCTCCGCCCGCTCGGCGCGCTCGGCACGAGCTGCCCGGACCATTTCCTGCGCACCAAGATCCGCCCGCTGATCGTCGATTTCGATCCGGCCAAGCCGGATGTCGATGCCATCATCGCCGGCCTCGACAAGGCGCTGGAGGATTATCGCGCCGACTACGCCCGCTATTACAACGACTGCAAGCATGACAATTCGCCGGCGATGCGCGATCCGAACCCGGTGATCTTCCTGGTGCCGGGCGTCGGCCTTCTGTCCTTTGCCCGCGACAAGGCGACTGCCCGCATTGCCGGCGAATTCTATGTCAACGCCATCAATGTCATGCGCGGTGCCTCCACGGTCTCCGAATATCAGGGCCTGCCGGAGCAAGAAGCCTTCGATATCGAATATTGGCTGCTGGAAGAGGCGAAGCTGCAGCGCATGCCGAAGCCGAAGAGCCTTGCCGGCCGCGTCGCCTTCGTCACCGGCGGTGCCGGCGGCATCGGCCGCGCCACGGCGGCGCGTCTGGTGGACGAGGGCGCCTGCGTGGTGCTGGCGGATATTGACCAGGTGGCGCTTGAGAGCACCCAGGCGGATTTCGCCAAGGCATACGGCGCCGACGCGGTGCGCAGCGTGAGACTCGACGTCACCAAGGAAGAGGGCGTCATCTCCTCCTTTGCCGAAGCCTGTGTCGAATTCGGCGGCATCGACATTCTCGTCTCCAATGCCGGCATTGCTTCCTCCGCGCCGATCGAAAGCACCGAGCTTTCGATGTGGAATCGCAATATCGACATTCTCGCCACCGGCTATTTCCTCGTCTCGCGTGAGGCCTTCCGGTTGTTCCGCCGCCAGAATCTCGGCGGCAACGTCGTCTTCGTCGCCTCCAAGAACGGCCTCGCCTCGTCGCCGAACGCCGCCGCCTATTGCACGGCCAAGGCCGCCGAGATCCATCTGGCGCGTTGCCTGGCGCTTGAAGGTGCGGAAGCCGGCATTCGCGTCAACACGGTCAATCCCGATGCCGTCCTGCGTGGCTCGAAGATCTGGAACGGCGAATGGCGCGAGCAGCGCGCCGCCTCTTCGAAGATCGAAGTGGACGATCTGGAGGAACATTACCGCAAGCGTTCGATGCTGAAGCTCAATGTCTTCCCCGAGGACATCGCCGAGGCAATCTACTTCCTGGCGTCGGACCTTTCGGCCAAATCGACAGGCAATATCATCAACGTCGACGCCGGCAACGCGCAGAGCTTTACGCGGTAATCGATACGTTCTTCCTTCTCCCCAGCGGGGAGAAGGTGGCCCGCAGGGTCGGATGAGGGGGTAGCGCGGCAGACCCAATTCTATCTTTCGCTCGCGCTCAAGATGGTCGTCGCTACGCTCCTCGCTTCCTCATCTGCCCGTTGGGCATCTTCTCCCCGCTGGGGAGAAGAGGGGTGGGCCAATGAGGCGCCATAACATTTCGAATGACATATCCGGGAGGAAAGAATGGCTGAGTTCAGAATTGCGCCCGATCTCGTGGCTACCGAAAACGACAAGCGCGCCGCCGCGCTGAAGTCCGACTACGAAGCGCTGGGCACATCGCTCGCCCGCCGTGGCATCGATATCGAGGCTGTCACCAAAAAGGTTTCCGAATTCTTCGTCGCGGTTCCCTCCTGGGGCGTCGGTACCGGCGGCACGCGCTTTGCCCGCTTTCCGGGCGTGGGCGAGCCGCGCGGCATTTTCGACAAGCTGGATGACTGCGCCGTCATCAACCAGCTGACGCGCGCGACGCCCAATGTTTCGCTGCACATTCCCTGGGACAAGGCGGATGCGAAGGAAATCAGGGCCAAGGGCGATGCGCTCGGCCTTGGCTTCGACGCCATGAACTCCAACACCTTCTCGGATGCGCCCGGTCAGGCGCATTCCTACAAATACGGTTCGCTCAGCCATGTCGACGCGGCGACCCGTGCCCAGGCGGTCGAGCACAATCTCGAATGTATCGAGATCGGCAAGGCCATCGGCTCCAAGGCGCTGACGGTCTGGGTCGGCGACGGTTCGAACTTCCCCGGCCAGAGCAATTTCACCAAGGCATTCGAGCGCTATCTCGCCGCCATGGCGGAGATCTACAAAGCGCTGCCGGACGACTGGCGGCTGTTTTCCGAACACAAGATGTACGAGCCTGCCTTCTATTCGACCGTCGTGCAGGATTGGGGCACCAACTACCTGATCGCGCAGACGCTGGGACCGAAGGCCCAGTGCCTCGTCGATCTCGGCCATCACGCGCCGAACACCAATATCGAAATGATCGTCGCCCGCCTCATCCAGTTCGGCAAGCTCGGCGGCTTCCATTTCAACGATTCCAAATATGGCGACGACGACCTCGACGCCGGCGCGATCGAGCCCTACCGCCTGTTCCTTGTCTTCAACGAGCTGATCGATGCGGAGCAGCGCGGCGTCAACGACTTCAATCCGGCGCATATGATCGACCAGTCGCACAATGTCACCGACCCGATCGAAAGCCTGATCTCCAGCGCTAACGAAATCCGCCGCGCCTATGCGCAGGCCTTGATCGTCGACCGCGACGCCCTGGCCGGCTATCAGGATGCCAATGACGCGCTGATGGCCTCTGAGACGTTGAAGCGCGCCTATCGCGCCGACGTCGAGCCGATCCTCGCCGAAGCCCGCCGCCGCACCGGCGGCGCCATCGATCCAATCTCAGCCTACAGGGCAAGCGGCTATCGGAGGAAGGTCGCGAGCGAGCGTCCGGCTTCTGCGGCAGGCGGCGGTGGGATTATCTGAGGCGCCTAAAGTTCCGGCGGATGGATGAACGCGCTCAATACCCCAGCGCGACCCCGTCCTTGCGGTGATCCGAAGCGCCGAGGAGGACGCCGCGTTCGTGATCGATCATGATCGCCTGCGCGCCGCCGATCGGCTCGTCCGCCCATTCGACGACATGGCCGCGCCGCTCGAGATCGCGTCTGGTCTCTTCCGAAATCGTCGGCTCCAGCGACAGCTTGCCGCCGAAGCAGAAGCTGCGCGGCTGGTCGCTCGCCTGTTGCGGGTCGAGATCGCGGTCGAGAATCTGGGTCAGCATATGGGCATGGCCGGCGGCCTGATACTGCCCGCCCATGACGCCGAAGCTCATGCGCACCTTGCCGTTTTCCATCAGCATTCCCGGAATGATGGTGTGGAAGGGCAGCTTGCCGGGGCCGATGGCGTTCGGATGTCCCGGCTTGAGGACGAAGCCGGCACCGCGATTTTGCAGCAACACGCCGCAGCCCGGTGCATAGATGCCGCTGCCGAAGGGGAAGAAGACCGAATTGATCAGCGAAATCGCATTGCCGTCGCGGTCGACCACGGAGACATAGACGGTATCCCTGTGCGTCGGCCCGTCCCAGACCGAAGCGTCGGCAGCCCGCTCGAGGCTGATCTTGGCGCGCATGGCGGCAATCGAGCGGTCCGACAGCAGGGCATCGATATCGAAGGTCAGGTACTCCGGATCGCTGATCAGCTGGTCGCGCATGGCATAGCCGGCCTTGGTCGCTTCCGCATGCAGATGGATGCGGTCGGCGTCGCTGAGCTTGGGATCGCGAAGGTCGAAGCCATCGAGAATGCGGGTGATCAGCAGGGCCGCGAGGCCCTGTCCGTTCGGCGGGCATTCCAGGAGATCGCGGCCGCGGAACTTGCCCGAGATCGGCGTGGTCTCGAACGCCTTGTAGTCGGCGAAGTCCCTTTCTTCGTGCAGGCCGCCCAGCGACTGCAGCAGCTTTGTGATTTCCTCGGCGACCCGCCCGCGATAGAAGGCATCCCGGCCTTCCCTGGCGACGGCTTTCAGCGTCGCGGCCAGCGCGGGATTGGTGACGCGTTGGCCGGTGCGTGGCGCTTGGCCATGCGGCAGGAAATAGGCTGACGACGCCGGATATTTGGCCACACGGCCGCTGTAACGATGCCAGTCGAGTTCGACGCGCGGGGTGATGCAATAGCCCTCTTCGGCAGCCGCGATCGCCGGCGCGAGCACCCGGCCCATGTCGAAGCGGCCATAGGCGCCGATCAGTCGGCACCAGGCGTCGATGGCACCCGGAATGGTGACCGCATGCGGGCTGTCGTCGGGAATGGCGGTGAGGCCCTGTTCCAGGAAATAATCGAGCTTTGCCCTTTGCGGTGCGCGGCCGGAACCGTTGAGCGCGACCGGCGTGCCGCCGGCGGGCGCATAAAGTGCGAAGCAGTCGCCGCCAATGCCGGTCATGTGCGGATCGATGACGCATTGCAGCGCGACCGCGGCGACGGCGGCGTCAACCGCGCTGCCCCCCTCGCGCAGGATATCGACGGCGGCAAGGGTGGCCAGCGGATGCGAGGTTGCGGCCATGCCCTTGTCGGAAACGGCGACCGAACGGCCCGGTTTGAAAAAATCCCGCTGCTGCATGTCCTTCAGTATCCTCTGCCTGTCTTGTTCGCTTCCGCGACGATGCGCTCGGCTACCGTTTTACGATGTTTTTCCCGCCATGGAAGCCTTGGCGAGCTCACTGTGACCGGGAATTTCGAACAATGTCCGGCGGAAGCGGTCGAGCGCGGCGGCGATGGCGCCGTAGAGACCGGCCTTGCTGCCGAGCGGGCTGATGCTGCAGGCCGGCGGCGCCGGCATGCAGCGCGGAAGATGAGAGATAATGCGCTCGACGAGCTCCGGCCGGGCGCCGACGCTGCCGCCGAAGATGATCCTCTCCGGGTCGACCACGGCGGCGATGGCGACCAGCGATGTTGCGACGATGCGCGCTACCTCATCGATCACCATGAAAACGAGTGGGTCGTCCTTGCGCTCGAACATGTCCCGCACGGTGAGGCCCGGCGTTCCTCCGAGCGCTTCATAGCGCCCGCGGATGGCGACGCTGCCGATGGCCGATTCCAGGGCGCCAGCGGCAAAGCTGCGTGGGTCGAAAGGATCGGCGCCGAGCGGCAGCGTCGAGATCTCGCCGGCGCCGCCGCGTGCGCCATGGATCAGCCGGCCTTCATTGATGATCCCCATGCCGATGCCGGTGCCGAGCGCCACAAAGACGAAATTATCGATGTTGCGGCCGTCGCCGAGCCATTGCTCGCCGAGCGCGGCCAGGTTGACGTCGTTGTCGATCAGGATGTCGTGGCCCAGCCGGTCGCGCAGGCCGTCCTCCAGCGCCAGTTCGGTGAGGCCGGCGATGTTCGGCACCATGGTCAGGCGCCGGGTTTTCGGATGGATAGCGCCGGGAATGCCGATCACGCCCATTTCCACCGCGGTTTTCGCGATACCGGACTGCTGCAGCAATGCGGTCTCGATGCGGGCGAGCTGATCGGCGATATGCTCGCCGCCGCGCGGGTCGGTCGGTTCGATGGTCTCGGCAATGATGTCGCCGGCAAGATCGGCGAGCGCGGCGTGGATTTTCGTGCCACCGACATCGGCGCCGAAGACGAAGGCTCTATGCGGTTCCAGCTCGTAGGTGACGGCGCTGCGGCCGATGGCGCCCTGGGTTCGGCCGCTCACGCGCAGCCAGCCTTCGCTCTCCAACTGGCGCACGATCTCCGACATGCTTTGCTTGGAGAGGCCCGTCAGGCGCGCCAGTTCGGCGCGCGAGATGGGGCCGTGTTCGAAGATGGCGCGCAGGACCGTGCGCGTGATGATCTGTCGGGTGAAGGGTGCTGGGGTCGCAATATCCGTCATGGTCAATTCGTTACATTTGTGAACAAAGTATGCTAATATAAGCCGCGTATGCGATGCGAAAGAAAGGGATTTGGCTAAATATCAGCGATATTAGTTATTAAATGGAACGATCTTGGAGAAGTCAATGTTTTCAGCGGTTCTTCGTGAGATTCGCCGGAGTGTGAACATCGGGCAGGCGAGCTGTTGGCGGCAATTGCCTTGGGGTTCCATGGACAGCGGGGTCTCCGATGTAGGGAGAGTTGTATTTTTCGGGTAGCCGAAGCGCTGGAATTGAGTATTGTCGTCAGCGGTTGGGGGCCTGCTCACGCTGTTGGAGGAGGCCTGAAGGGAAATATCTTGCTCGTTTCGAGCTTGGTCGCTGAGGAACATCATGATGACGACTGATATTGACGATTTCGCCGGGCGCCTGAAGCGCCGGGAAAATGGCGGCATGATCTCCGCCTGGGTCGGGACGCCCGATCCGTTTCTCGTCAATCACCTGTCGCAGGAAGACTTCGATGCCGTCGTGCTCGACATGCAGCACGGCATGTGGGACATGACTGCCGCCGCCCAAGGCATCGCGCTGGTACGGCTGGCCGGCAAGCCGGCGATCGCGCGCATCCCCGTGGGCGATTTCGCGTCGGCGTCTCGGCTTCTGGATGCCGGCGCTTCGGCGATCATCGCGCCGATGATCAATTCCGCCGATGATGCCCGCGCCCTGGTGAAGGCGACGAAATATCCGCCGCTCGGCGAACGCAGCTGGGGTCCGTCGCTGGCCGTCAATCATTTCGCCATTGCGCCTGAAGACTACCTGCAGCGTGCCAACAGCCTGACGGTGACGCTCGCCATGATCGAAACCCGTCCGGCACTCGACGCCATCGACGAGATTCTCGCGGTTGACGGCATCGACGGTGTTTTCATCGGCCCGGCCGATCTGTCGATCGCGCTGTCGAACGGCGCCCGACTGGCGCCTGAAAGCGCCGCCATCGATCAGGCCCTGGAGCATGCGCTGACCCGCGCCCGCGCGCATGGCAAGCTGATCTGCGCCTTCGGCGGCGACGGCGATCGCGCCGGCCGATATTTGAAGCTCGGCCTGGATCTGGTCATTGCCGGCACTGAGACGGCGCAGCTTCGCTTCGGCGCCCGCACCGCGATCGCCGCCGCCCGCAAGCTCGCCGCGTCCTGACGGTTCGGTCAAATATCGAACTCATAGCTGGATCGAACTTGCCGCCAAACGGTGGCGGTCAGGCGCGTGGCGTCGCCCGACCCCGAGCCGCTTGCCTCATCGGGTGATCCGAACCCAGCAGGCATTGTAGTCCATGTCGCCGCAGGCTCCGCTGACAGCCTTGGCGGGGGTGATCGCGTTCTGCGTGGCAATGACGACGAGTGCAAATGCGATGACGGTCAAAACGGTTTTCGTGTATCTATCCATGTCGATTCTCTGAGGTGTATAGTTGTGCGATTAAATCTTATAGTTGAATTCAGGCAAGTCAATGCCCTCCCGAACAGTTGCGTTTTCGGGCGTGTCGGAGTGATAGCTGCGCGTAAGATCTATCCGGCAAAGGCGGTCGGAGCCTCTGCCGGATGAGTTCGGCGTTCACGATATGCGCGCTTATGCCCGTACTTCGAAAACCATGTTGAACGGCGTTTCCGTCGCCTTGCGGAAATGCGAATAGCCCGCATCCATGGCGACCTTGCGCAGTTTCAGCTCGCCGGCCTGCGCGCCCAGTCCCAACCCGACCTCCTGCGCCAGCGAGGCCGGCGTGCAGATCATCGTCGATGCGCCGTAGAAGACGCGGCCGACGGGGTTGAGGTTGTCCTTCAGGCAATCATGCGCAAAAGGTTCGACGATCATCCAGGTGCCGTCGTCGGCAAGGCTTTCCTTGACATGCTTGCCGGCGCCGACGGGATCGCCCATGTCGTGCAGGCAGTCGAACATCGCCACGAAATCGTAGCCGGCTGCCGGAAAATCCTTCGCTGTCGCCTGCTCGAAGGTGATGCGCCCGTCGACGCCCGCCTCCTTCGCTGCCGCGCGCGCGCGCTCGACGGAGGGCATGTGGTAGTCGAAGCCGAAAAATCTGGAGTTCGGATAGGCTTGCGCCATGAGGATCGTCGAGGCGCCATGGCCGCAGCCGACATCCGCGACGGTGGCGCCGGCCTGAAGCTTCTCATGCATGCCGTCCAGCGCCGGTATCCATTCCGAGACGAGGTGGCTGTTATAGCCCGGCCGGAAGAAGCGTTCCGTGCCGCGGAACAGGCAGGCGCTGTGTTCATGCCAGCCAAGGCCGCTGCCGGTCTTGAAGGCATTGGCGATCTTCGGTTCGTCGAGCCACATGGATTGAACGACATCGAAGGCGCCGGTGAAGAAAGCGGGGCTGTTTTCCTCGGCAAAGACCATTGCCTGTTCGGGCGTCAGATAGAAGCGTTCGGTCTTGTCGTCATAGCTGACATAGTCCGCGGCAGCCTGCGCCGAGAGCCATTCGCGGGCATAGCGCTCCTTCACGCCGGTCTTTTCGGCAAGTTCCGCCGAGGTCATCGGCGTTCCGTCCGCCATGGCCTTGAACAGGCCCAAATGGTCTCCGAGTGTGACCAGCACACCGGAAACCGCTGCGCCGAGATCGCCGACCAGGCGCCCGACCAGAGCATCGAGTTTCTGCATATTGGGTTCACGCATGACATCCTCCTCCCAGAATTGATGCAGCGTTCCGTCCGATAATTCGGAAACGCCAGAATACTCCTGGGCGAGGGGGCAAGCAATGACGCAGCGGGGCGACGCAAACTTCGCTCCGCCGGCAAAGACGATATTAAAGCATTGAATTAATGGAATTATCTGTCGAAAATCATCCGGCCGATCAGCCGGCGCGGGCCAGCTCTTTTTCCAGAACGGACAGCAGCCGGGGATCGTCGGCGGTCACATCCGGCGCGAAGCGGGCGGCGACCTCGCCATCGCGGCCGATCAGGAATTTTTCGAAGTTCCAGACGATACCGCCATCCTGGCCCGTCTCGAGACCATGCTTTGCGAGGCGCTCGCGCATCGGCCCGTCACCGGTCGTCTCGACGCCGGAAGCGATCAGGCCGTCATAGAGCGGATGGCGATCCTCGCCGGTGACGACGATCTTGGAAAACATCGGGAACTGCACATCGTAGGTCAATTGGCAGAAGCTCAGGATTTCCTCGTCGCTGCCGGGCTCCTGGCCCTTGAAGTCATTGGCGGGGAAACCGGCGATGACAAGGCCGTCACCGCGCTTGTCCTCATAGAGCTTTTCCAGCCCCTCATATTGCGCGGTCAACCCGCATTTGGAGGCGACGTTGACGACCATGATGACCTTGCCGCGATAGTCGCCGAGCGTCGTCTCGCTGCCGTCGATCGTCTTCACCGGAATATCAAGTACGCTGTCTGCCATCGCGGTCGCTCCAAATCATCTGAATGGGAGTGCGGATATCACGTCCAGCCTTTGCCGGTGTCAAGGTCACGAATCGGCCTATGCGGCCTCTTCCATCCGGACCAGATGGCCGTCGGCAACTTCGCGGTAGCGCCGCATCGGCGTGACGTAGCCGACCGGGCGCACCGGGCTCTTCAGCTCGTCGACCCCGAGATTGCGCCGAATGCCGCGTCTGGCCGGATCGGGCACGGGCACGGCCGCCATCAGCTTCCTGGTATAGGGATGCTGCGGGTTCTCGAACACGGAGGCGCGGGGCCCGATCTCGACGATCTCGCCGAGATACATCACCGCGACCCGATGGCTGACGCGCTCGACCACGGCCATGTCGTGCGAGATGAAGAGATAGGCGAGATTGAGGCTCTGCTGCAGATCCATCAGCAGGTTGCAGACCTGTGCCTTGATCGAGACGTCGAGCGCCGAGACGCTTTCATCGGCGACGATGACCTTCGGGTCGAGCGCCAGCGCGCGGGCGATGCAGATGCGCTGGCGCTGGCCGCCGGAAAACTCGTGCGGGTAGCGCGACATCATGTCCGCCTTCAGGCCGACGCGCTCCAGAAGATCGGCCGCCTTTTCTCGGGCCTGGGCGCGGGTGCCGAGATTGTGCTCGATGAAGGGCTCGGCAACGGCGGCGCCGATGGTCATGCGCGGGTTGAGGCTGGCGAAGGGGTCCTGGAAGATCATCTGGATGCTGCGGCGCATGCGGCGCAATTCGAGCGCATCGAGCTTCAGCACGTCATAACCATCGAGCCGGATCTGGCCGGCATTCGGATTGATGAGGCGCATGATCGAGCGGCCGGTGGTCGATTTGCCGCAGCCGGATTCGCCGACCAGCGACAGCGTTTCGCCCTGGGCGAGATCGAAGGAGACGTTCTCGACGGCGTGGATGGCACCGGTGGTGCGCCCCAGCAGTCCGCCATGAAGGTTGAAGCGGGTGACGAGGTTCTTCACCTCGAGGATCGGCGTCTTGCGGTGGTCGACCGTGTCGGTGAGGGCCACGGGCTCGCTGCGCTCGCCGGTGCGCACGTCGACGATCGGGAAGCGCAGCGGCTGCGGCTGGTCTTTCATCGAGCCGAGACGCGGCACGGCGGAAAGCAAGGCGCGGGTATAGGGATGCTTGCCGCGATGGAAGATATCGTCGGTGGTGCCGGTCTCTACCGCCTCGCCGCGATACATGACGATGGTGCGGTCGGAAATCTCCGCGACGACGCCCATGTCGTGGGTAATGAAGAGAACGGACATGCCTTCCTCTTCCTGCAGCACCTTGATGAGGTCGAGGATCTGTCCCTGGATCGTGACGTCGAGCGCTGTGGTGGGCTCGTCGGCAATCAGGAGCTTCGGACGCGAGGCGAGTGCCATGGCGATCATCACGCGCTGGCGCATGCCGCCGGAGAATTGATGCGGATATTCGTCGAAGCGCGAGGCGGCGTTGGGGATGCGCACCTTTTCGAGCAACCGGATCGTTTCGGCCTTGGCTTCCGCCTTGGAGATGTCGCCGTGGCAGGTGAGCGCTTCTGAGATCTGCCGGCCGATGGTGAAGATCGGGTTGAGGCTGGTCATCGGCTCCTGGAAGATCATGGCGATGTCCTTGCCACGCACCTTGCGCATCTCATTGTCGGAGAGCGACAGGATCTCGCGGCCATTAAGCTTGACCGAGCCTTCGATACGGCTACTGGCCTTGGCCAGCAGCCGCATGATCGACAGCGACGTGACGCTCTTGCCCGAGCCGGATTCGCCGACGATCGCCACCGTCTCGCCCGGCATCACGTCGAAGGAGATGTTCTTCACCACCGTGCGCCATTCGCCATCGGCCAGGAAGGATGTCGTCAGGTTGGAAACGGAGAGGACAGGCTTTGCGTCGGATTGCGTCTGCTGCGCGGCTGTGATCGTCATGAGTTCCCCTTTTTGGTTTTTCGCATCGTATCAGGCATCCGTCATCGCTCAAGATGCTTTCAGCGGCGTGGCGTAGGAGGCCGACGGGCGGCCCTCCGCTTGTCTTGCGGCCTCCAGCGCGGCGATCTTCTCGTCAATGTCGCGGCGATCGATCATGCCGCTCGGATTGCTCCGCGTCGGCATTGTCTCGGCAACATGGAGATAGCGCTCCTGCGCCACCGCGTAGAGCCGTTCGAGCTCGGTCAGCGGATCGGCGCTGTCGTCGACGCGGATGTTCAGCCAGGGATAATCCTCGGTGCGGTGGATCACCAGCGCAGCCGACTGCCTGCCGCGCTTGTCGCCGCCGGCATCCTCGCCGGCGCGCATGGCCTCGAGCAGCCGTTCGGCAAGCGGCTTGCCCGTGGTTTTCTGGAAGGTCGAAAGCGTTTCGGCGATCACCTGCGGGCCGGCCAGCATATTGCCGGCGACCGAGACATTGTCATCGATCAGATGACCGGCCCAGTCGATGCATTTGGCACCGGTGAAGGCGGCATTGTTGCCCTTGGCGTCGATCAGGTGGAGCTGGCGCTGTTCCCGGCCTTCGTCGCGCATCGTCAATGCCTTGATGATCTCGTCCGGCGTCTGGCCGGCGGCCAGCATCGCAACCCCGTCGACGCCATAGAGCGGGCTGACGAAGGCTTGCGTCGCGACCGCGCCGATGCCGCCGCGAATATGCGGCACCAGACTGCCGACCGCGAAGAAGCGGGTGGCGACGGCGATGGCGAGATGGCCGGTTTCAGGCTCGCGGGCAACGATCGACCAGGTCATCGTTCTATCTCCCGACCGCGTAGGCCTGCATCAGGCGCGGTGTGGCGGCGGCACGCAGGAGGCCGCTGGCGTCCCGCCGCGCGGCGGTCAGCCGTCCGACCGTCCATTCCGGCGCAACGGTCAGCTTGTGGCCTTTCCGACGCAAAGTATCGAGCATTTCGGGGCTGAAATTCGCCTCCGCCGTCAGGCCGCCGGGCTCGCGCGTACGAGGATAGAAGGAACTCGGGAAATGCGTGCTGTGGAACAGCGGCTTGTCGATCGCTTCCTGCAGGTTGAAGCCATGATGGACATAGCGCAGGAAGAAGGCGAGCTGCCATTGCTCCTGCTGGTCTCCGCCGGGTGTGCCGAAAGCGAGGGTCGGACGACCCTCATGCAGTGCCATCGTCGGGGTCAGCGTCGTGCGCGGCCGCTTGCCGGGGGCGAGCGACGAGGGCAGGCCGGGCTTCAGCCAGAACATCTGTGCGCGCGAATTCAGGCAGAAACCGAGGCCGGGAATGATCGGCGAGGATTGCAGCCAGCCGCCCGAGGGCGTCACTGAGACCATATTGCCTTCGCGGTCGATGACGTCGATATGCACGGTATCGCCACGCTTCTCGGTCAGGTGCGACATGGTGGGCTCATAGACGGCACCGGTCTTCGCTTCCGGTGCGTCCAGAATGTCCATGGTGAGGTCGTACTGGCTCTCGAAACCGGCGAGCTTGCCGGGACGAAGATCGAGCGAGGCTTCTGAGGTGATCAGCTTGCGGCGCTCGGCGGCATAGGCATCCGAGAGCAGGATATCGAGCGGCACTTGAGAGAATTTCGGATCACCGTAATAGACCTCGCGGTCGGCGAAGGCGAGCTTCATGGCTTCGGTGACGGTATGAACGAAATCGGCGCCGGCCGGGTCCATGGCGGCGATGTCGAAGCCCTTCAAGAGCGACAGCGTCTGCAGGAAGGCAGGTCCCTGGCCCCAGGGGCCGATCTTGGCGACGGTCCAGCCGTGATAATCGTAGGTCAACGGCTCCTCGATCGTCGCTGACCAGCCCGCCATGTCGTCGGCGGTCAGCACGCCCTTATGCTTGCTGCCGCTGGCATCCATCACCTCGGTCTTGCGGACGTAGCGATCGATCGCCTCGGCGACGAAGCCGCGATAATAGGCGTCACGCGCCGCCTCGACCTGCGCCTCGCGGCCGCTCTTCGCCTCTGCTTCGGAGACCACCCGCTTCCAGGTTTCGGCAAGGACCGGGTTCTTGAAATTCGACCAAGGCTCGGGCGCCGCGCCGCCGGGCAGCCAGGTCTCGTGAGACGTCGGCCATTCCTTGCGGTAGAAGTCGGCAAGGCCGGCAATGGTTGCGCAGACGCGGGGCAGGACGGGATGACCGTGCTCGGCATAGTGGATCGCCGGCTCCAGCACGTCGCGGACGGTGAGTTTGCCGTAGTCGCGCAGCATCAGCATCCAGCCGTCGAAGGCGCCGGGGATGACGGTGGCGAGCAGGCCGTCGCCAGGGATCAGCGACAGGCCCTCCTTCCTATAGTGCTCGATCGTCGCGCCGGCGGGGGCGGGGCCTTGGGCGCAGATGACCTCGACCTTGTCCTTCTTCTTCGAATAGATGATCGCCGGCATGTCGCCGCCGGGGCCGCAGAGATGCGGCTCGACGATCTGCAGCACGAAGCCGGTCGCCACCGCCGCGTCGAAGGCGTTGCCGCCTTTCTCGAGAATGCTCATGCCGACGGCCGAGGCGATCCAGTGCGTGGAGGTGACGACGCCGAAGGTGCCGAGGATTTCCGGGCGTGTCGTGAAGGCGGTCATTGCGGATGTCCTTTCAGATGATCATGCTTCGCGCGGATCGAGCGCGTCGCGCAGGCCGTCGCCGAGGAGATTGAAACCGATGACGACGAGAAAGATGGCGACGCCCGGCCACATGGCCATCCAGGGCGCCTGTTCGAGATAGTTCTTGGCGACATTCAGCATCGAGCCCCAGCTCGGGGCGGGCGGCTGCTGGCCGAGGCCGAGGAAGGAGAGGCTGGCCTCGGCGATGATTGCCGTGGCGATGGTGAGCGTTGCCTGTACCAGGATCGGCGCGAAGACGTTCGGCAGGATGTAACGGGTGATGATGCTGATATGGCGCAGACCGATCGAGCGGGCGCCCTCAACATAATCCTCCATCTTCACCGCCAGCACCTGGCCGCGCGTCAGGCGTACGAAGACGGGCGTCGCCGAAAGCCCGATGGCGATCATCGCATTGGTGAGGCTCGGGCCGAGGAAGGCGGCGAGTGCGATGGCGGTAATCAGGAAGGGCATCGCCAAAAAGGCTTCGGTGATGCGCGAAATGATCTGGTCGATCCAACCGCCGTAATAGCCGGAGATGAGGCCGAGGGGCACGCCGATCGCCACGGCGATGGCGACCGAGAAGATGCCGGCCATCAATGATGCCCGCGCGCCCCAGATCATGCGGGAGAGAACGTCGCGGCCGATATCGTCGGTGCCGAACCAGTGGGCCGCCGAGGGCGCCTTGCGGATCGCCGACCAGCTGGTGGCCACCGGATCGGGTATCGGCAGGATCGGGGCGAGGATGGCAGCCAAGGTAAAGAACAGGATGATGGAAACGCCGGCGAGCGCACCCCTGTTGGCCTTGAACTTGCGCCAGGCGCGGTTCGGCGCGCGCTTGGCCGGGGTGGGGGCAACAGCCGCCTGTACGATCGCGTTCATAGGGCTGCCCTCAGACGTGGGTTGAGGAGGACATAGAGGATGTCCGCGATCAGGTTCATGGCGATGAAGCCGAAGGCGGTGCAGAGCACGACGCCCTGGACGACGGCATAGTCGCGGTTGAACACCGCATCGACGATGAGCTTGCCGAAGCCGGGAATGGTGAAGATCTGCTCGGTGAGCACCGCGCCGGCCAGAAGCTCGCCGAAGAGCAGCGCGCTGACGGTAACGACGGGCAGGATGGCGTTGCGGAAACTGTGCTGCAGGATGACGACTTTTTCCGACAGGCCCTTGGCGCGCGCCGTACGGATGTAATCGGCGCTGAGCACGCTCAGCATGGAGGAACGGGTGTGGCGCATCAGCGTGGCGGCAAGTGCGTTGCCCAGCACGAAGGAAGGCATCAGCATGGTCTGGATCGAGCGCCAGGGATCGTCGAAGAAAGGCTGGTAGCCGGAGGCCGGAAGCCAATGGAGTTTGACCGAAACCAGCAGGATCAGCATGATCCCGAGCCAGAAATTCGGCACCGACAATCCGCAGAGCGCGATGATATTGGCGAGGAAGTCGACCACGGTGTTCTTCTTCACCGCCGCCAATATGCCCATGGGAATGCCGATGACGAAAGCGAAGATCATCGACATGACGGCAAGCTGGACGGTCACCGGCAGCTTTTCTGCGACCAGCGTCAGCACCGGCTGGTTGGTGCGCAGCGACGTGCCGAGATCACCTTTCAGCACACCCTGCAGCCAGTAGCCATATTGATAGATGACAGGGTCATTGAGGCGGTATTTCTCACGCAGGAATTCGATGACCTGCGGGTCGCGCTCCTCGCCGGCCATCGCCAGCACCGGATCGCCCGGCAGGAGCTTTTGCAGCGAGAACACGAAGACGGAGATGATCAGCAGCGTCGGTACAGCGACCAGCAGCCTTTTTGCGATGTAGGTGTACATGAGCGCATCCCGATGTCGTCACGCCGCAACCGGTGGCCCGCGGGGGAGATCCTCCCGCGGGCCGTTTCGAACTAGCTGCCCTTCTTCACCCCGGCGAGGCGGATCATGCCGTCAGGCGAGGCCGTGAAGCCGCTGACTTTCTTGTTGTAGGCCCAGATCCAGGCTTGATGGCCGAGGAAGACGATCGGCAGGTCTTCGTTGAGAATGGTCATGGCCGCATCGTATTTCTGCCTGCGCACCGCGTCGTCCTGCGACTGGCGAGCCTCCAGCAGCAGCTTGTCGACCTCGGGATTGCTGTATTTGGAATCGTTGAGGCCGGCGCCGGTCGTCACGAATTGCTGGATATTGCCATCCGGATCGGGACGGCCGGACCAGTCGGAGCGGCTGAGCTGATAGTTGCCGGCGGTTTGGGCGTCGAGCAGCGTGGCGAATTCCGTGGTTTTCAGCGATACGTCGAAGCCGGCCTCGGCGACCATGGACTGGATGATCTGCATCATCTGCATCGAGACAGGATTGTTGGCGACGGCCAGTTCGACGGGGATGCGGTCGTAGCCCGCCTCCTTGATCAGCGCCTTGGCCTTGTCGACGTCGCGGGTCGGCACAGGAATGTCCTTGTCGTACCAGGGGCTATTCGGCGCGAAGGGCTGGTTGCCGGCAAGACCGGTGCCGTCATAGACGACCTGCATGGCCGCGTCGCGGTCGATGGCGAGCGAAAAGGCCTGGCGCAGGCGCTTGTCCTTGCCGAGCGGATTGTCGGCGCGCGCGCCATTGCCGATATTGGCATAGATCCCCAGCCAGCCGGTGCCGACAGCATCGGCATAGACAAGGTTGCTGTCGTTCTTCACCGTGGCGGCGTCGGAGGCGGCGAGGCGCTCTATCATGTCGAGATCGCCCGAGCGCAGATTGGCGAGGCGCACTGTCGTGTCGGGGATCGGCAGGTAGGTCACCTTGTCGATGAAGATATTGTCCTTGTTCCAGTAGTCCTGGAATTTCTCCAGCACGATGCGGTCCTGCTGCACGCGTTCGACAAACTTGAACGGACCAGAGCAGACGGGGTGATCGCCGAATTTGGCGCCTGCCGCCTTGGCCGCCGTCGGCGAGACCATCATGCCGGAGCGGTCGGAAAGCTGAGCGAGCAGCGTAACGTCCGGCGCCTTCAGCGTGAAGGTGACTTCATATTCGCCCGATGCCTCGACCTTGGCGACGGAAGAAAGCTCGCTCTTGCGGCGCGATTCCGGCAAGGTCTGGTAACGCTGGATATTGTCGACCACCGCTTGCGCGTTGAACGGCGTCTCGTCCTGGAACTTGACGCCCTGGCGCAACTCCATCGTCAGCTGTTTGCCGTCTGCCGACCATTTCCAGGAGGTGGCGAGCTGCGGCACGAATTTGAGATCCGGTGTCACATCGACCAGCTTGTCGCAGAGCGCGGTATAGACGATGCGGCCGACGAAGGTGCGCGATTGCGCGGGATCGAGCACATCGGCATCGTCCTGCAGGCCGATCTTGAGTTCGACGGCGAAAGCGGGCAGGGCGATCAGCGCGCCGGCGGCCAGAGATGTCAGAAATTTGGCGATCTTCATCCTGTTCTCCTGATTATATTTTTATCTTCAATGCAGTTCCGGCCGGTTTCCCCTCCGGTCGGTCAGTCTTGATGCGTCAGCCGAGTTCTTCGGCCATTTCCTTTCGAGGCTGCTCGGCATCGAGCGAAGTGACGCGGATCAGGCTCTCCTGCAGCATCAGCAGATGCTGACGCATGGCCTCGGCCGCCTTCATCGGATCGTGCGCCGCGATTGCGTCGATGATCGCCATGTGCTGAGCATAGGAAGCCGGGCGCGTATTGTTGGTGCTGCGGGCCAATTCGCGAATGGTTTGCCAAGCCTCGTCCTGGCGAACGTGGTTGATCACGTCGAAAATGGTCAGGAAGAACTGGTTGCCGGCGCTTTGCGCGATCAGGCGATGCAGCGCCCCGTCCCATAATTCGCGGCTGTCGGCATCGTCGCTGGCGACGATTTTCTTCGTCAGCTCATACATGCGCTCGATGTCGTCGGACCTGGCGCGCATGGCCGCCAGCTGGGCAAGCTGCGGCTCGACGCGCAGGCGCACCTCCATGATCTCCATGAAATTGGTGCCAGCGACCATCGATCCGACATGCTGGCTCCAGTCGTCCGGACGCTGGCCGGCATAGGTGCCTGAGCCCTGGCGCCGCCAGATGCGGCCCTCGGCTTCCAAGACCTCCAATGCCCGGCGAATGGCGCGGCGGCTGACGCCGAACATCTCCGACAAGGTCCGCTCGGTCGGCAGCTTCCCATCCGGCGGCAGTCCGTTCGAACCGAGCAGGCCCCGGAGCTTCTCCAGGGCATAGGTCGAATTTTCAGGAAGGCCGCTGGTTGCCATGGGGCGAATGGTCCGAACCAATTTCAGATTGGTTCAATACAAGTTCAACTCCATGGCAGCGTCAAGCTCTTTTTTGAGCAGTCTGTCGCAGTGCATAATGTTTGTGCGATTGCGTGGTCGCTCGGCTCTCGTGCCGCAGATTAGCGGCCGGTCGAGCGCGCCGAGAGCGCCACTTGCGGCGTGAAGGCGAAGTCCTTGTCGAAGGGATAGGTCGGCTTCTGCTTGCGCAGCCGCGGCAGCCGCTCGACGAACTGGTCGACCACGCCGGGCGACAGCGCCATCAGGTTCGGATTGGCGATGGGGGCGAGGTCGGGCGAGAGGTAGCCGGACTTTACGACGATGATCTTTGCCCGATGCGGATCGAGGCCCAGGCGGGTGAAGTCGGCGATGTTGTGATAGGGGCGGCGCTTGGCCGACAGGACGAGATCGATGCCGCCGACCGTAACCACGGCCTGAGCGTCGCTCTCGTCGGTAGTCTCCAGCAGGAACTTGACGGTGAACTGACCCTTGACCGGCTTGCTGCCCTGGGTGTCCAGCGAGGCGCCGACCGTAAGATCGAGCCGGGCGCCGGCGCCGGCGGCATAGCAGGCCTTGGTCGCCGCCTTGTCGGCGATCCCGGCGAAGACGACGCCGCGCGCATCCTTGGCGATCAGCTCGGCCAGGACATCGGCGCGGTCGCCGACTCCGCCGCCGGTGGGATTGTCGCCGGATTCGGCGAGCACCACGGGCGCCGTCGGGCTGGCGATCGCCTTGGCGACGCAGTCCTCGATCGAGCCGGTCTCGCAGCCGAAGACGAAATCATGGCGGGCATCCCAATAGGCCTGCGCCAGTCGTTTCGCCTCGCGCTCCAATACGGCGCGGTCCGTGCCGGTCATGATGGCGGCGGCGGTGGCGCGCGGTTCGTCGGCCCAGACATAGCCGACCATCAAAGAGGCATCCCAGACGCCGTCGATGGCGTCGATGCCGGGCAAGAGGTCGTAGAGGCTCTTGGCCGGCTCGTCGACCGTGCTGGTACGCTCACCCGGCAGCAACACCGGGATCGGCGCCCAGAGCAGGATCGGCTTCACGCCGGTCTTCAGGCTCTGGGTCAGCATTTTCACCGCGCGGCGCATGGTTTCCTCGACATCGATATGCGGCGCGGTGCGGTAGGTGGAATACATGTCGAGTGCGTCGATGATGCGCTGGGTGACGTTGCCGTGCAGGTCGTAGCTGGCTGAGACCGTGCAGTCGTCGCCGACGACGGCGCGGGCGGCCGCGATCCAGTCGCCCTCGGCGTCTTCCATGCCCTCGACATACATTGCGCCGTGCATGGCGAGATAGAGTCCGTCGAGCGGCAAGAGCGCTTTCAGCCGTTCCAGAAATTCCGCCTTGAAAGCCTCGTAGGTATGGCGGGCGACCGGGCCGCCTGCGATGGCCCGTGCATGGATCGTCGGCAGGAACTCGACGTCGTAATCCTTCAGAAAGGCGAAATAGGGGGATGCGGTCAGCGCCTCGCCGCGCAGGATGCGGAAATCCTTTTCTTCGGCCAGGACCGGATTATACGTGCTGCATTCGGTATGAATGCCTCCGACGGCGATGCGCATGGGAAACCTCAATTCGGGTTGGGAGCAATTCAGGAAAGGATGGGCGGCATGGCGCGACAGCCCATTGGCTTCGACCGGTCGGATTGGTTGATGATGCGCAGGAGCTGACGCTGCGGGGAGCTAAGCAATGCGATGATCCGCCGGGCTATGGGGTTATCTCGGCGGACGTTAAGTTTAGAACCTGAACAAATCAATCGGAATAAATAACACACGGGCTTCGGCTTTCGCCGTCACGCGCCGCCTGTGCTGAAGCCGCCCCGCGCTTCCTTCACGGTCTCCATCGCGACGCTTGTCGAGGTGCTGGCCACATAAGGCAGGGTGGAGATCCTCTCGCCCAGCACATGGCGATAGCGCCGGATGTCGCGTGTGCGTATTTTCAGGAGATAGTCGAACCGGCCGGCGATCATGTGGCATTCCTCCACCTCCTTGATCTTTCGGACGGCCAGGTTGAAGCTACGAAGCGCATCTTCCTGGGTGCTCGACAATTTCACCTCCGCGAAGGCGATATGATCCAGTCCGAGCTTTGCGGGATTGAGAATGGCGGAAAAGCCTTCAATATATCCTTCGTCCACGAGCCTTTTCAGGCGAAGCTGGCAGGGCGTTTTGGACAATCCGATCCGGGCGGCAAGATCTGTGATCGATATGCGCCCGTCCTCGGTGACGACTTCGAGGATCTTGAGATCGAAATGGTCCAAATCACCATGGGATGGCTTTTCTGTAGTCATTATGCGCATTCTTTCGAGAAAAATAAGTCGATGTGGAAATGATTACATGCAAATGAAGTCTGAATGCAATGCACTCGTGATTTATGATTGAGCCGATGCAATACCACGACGGGGACGAGCCTCGTCATTGCCTTGATCCGCCAACACGCACGTCATTCCAGAGGCTAATAGATGCTGAACATAGTGGCCGATACCCATCCGCAAGAAGACGGCGGTGCCTCGCCATTTTCCGCTTTCGCTCCCCCGGTCCGCCCCCAGAGCGAGCTTCGGCAGGCCATAACCGCCGCCTACCGCCGGTCGGAGACCGAATGCCTGCCGCCGCTGGTGGCGGCGGCGCGCGTATCGGAGGCGAAGCGCTACGATATCCGGATGACGGCCCGTACGCTGATCGAGGCGCTGCGCGCCAAGCACAAGGGTACCGGCGTCGAAGGGCTGGTCCAGGAATATTCGCTGTCGAGCCAGGAAGGCGTGGCGTTGATGTGCCTGGCCGAGGCGCTGCTGCGGATACCGGATGTCGCGACGCGTGACGCCCTGATCCGTGACAAGATCGCTGAGGGCGACTGGTCGTCCCATATCGGTGGCGGCAAATCGCTCTTCGTCAACGCCGCCACCTGGGGGCTGGTGGTGACCGGGAAGCTAACCTCCACCGTCAATGACAGGGGGCTTTCCGCCGCGTTGTCGCGGCTCATCGCGCGGGCCGGCGAACCGGTGATCCGTCGCGGCGTCGACATGGCGATGCGGATGATGGGCGAGCAGTTCGTCACCGGCGAAACCATCAAGGAGGCGCTGGAACGTGCCCGGCCGCTGGAGGCCAGGGGCTTCCGCTATTCCTACGACATGCTCGGAGAGGCGGCGACGACGGCCGCCGACGCGGAGCGCTATTACAAGGATTACGAAAAGGCGATCCATGCCATCGGCAAGGCGGCCGGCGGCCGTGGGATCTATGAAGGTCCGGGCATTTCGATCAAGCTTTCCGCACTCCATCCACGCTACAGCCGCGTGCAATTGCAGCGGGTGATGGGTGAGCTGCTGCCGAAGGTGAGAGCTTTGGCGCTGATCGCCAAGGCTTACGATATCGGGCTCAACATCGACGCCGAGGAAGCCGACCGGCTGGAGCTCTCGCTCGATCTCCTGGAGGAGCTTTGCTTCGATCCGGCATTGGCGGGCTGGAACGGCCTCGGTTTCGTCGTGCAGGCCTATGGCAAGCGCTGCCCCTTCGTGCTCGACTACATCATCGATCTCGCGCGCCGATCCGGCCGGCGCATGATGGTGCGCCTGGTCAAGGGCGCCTATTGGGATGCGGAAATCAAGCGCGCCCAGCTCGACGGTCTGGAGGGCTATCCGGTCTATACCCGCAAAATCTATACCGACGTCGCCTATATCGCTTGCGCGCGTAAGCTGCTGGCCGCCCCGGACGCAGTCTTTCCGCAATTCGCTACCCATAATGCGCAGACCGCCGCCGCCATCTACCATCTGGCGGGGCCGGATTTTCAGGTCGGCAAATATGAGTTCCAGTGCTTGCACGGGATGGGCGAACCGCTCTACGACGAGGTGGTCGGCAAGGACAAGCTCGATCGCCCCTGCCGGATATACGCGCCGGTCGGAACCCATGAGACCCTGCTTGCCTATCTCGTCCGGCGGCTGCTGGAGAACGGCGCCAATTCCTCCTTCGTCAACCGCATCTCCGATCCCGGCGTATCGGTCGACGCGCTGATCGCCGACCCGGCCGAGGTCGTCGCGGCCATGCCGGTCGTGGGTGCGCCGCACGATCAGATCGCTCTGCCGAAGGCCATATATGGCAATGCGAGGCAGAATTCGGATGGGCTCGATCTTTCCAGCGAGTCGACGCTTACCGGGCTTTCGGCCGCGTTGATCGGTTCCACCAAAACGCAATGGCATGCGTTCCCCATCCTCGCGGACGGCCCCGTGGATGGCGACACGCGCCCCGTTCCAAATCCGGCTGATCATGGCGATAGCGTCGGCCTCGTCACGGAATTGAAGGTGGAGGATGCGGACAGGATCGTGGAAATGGCCGCGGCCTTTGCGCCGGAATGGGCCGCCGTCGCCCCGGCCGATCGCGCCGCCTGCCTCGACCGGGCGGCGGACATCATGCAATCGCGCATTGAAACCCTGATGGGGATCATCATTCGCGAGGCGGGCAAATCTGCCGCCAATGCGATCGGCGAGGTGCGCGAGGCAATCGACTTCCTGCGCTATTATGCCGAGCAGGCGAGACGGACGCTCGGACCGTCCCATGCTCCTCTGGGACCGATCGTCTGCATCAGCCCGTGGAATTTCCCGCTTGCCATTTTCACCGGGCAGGTCGCCGCGGCTCTGGTCGCGGGCAATCCTGTCCTGGCAAAGCCCGCCGGCGTGACGCCGATCATTGCCGCGGAGAGCGTGAAAATCCTGCATGAGGCAGGCGTGCCCGTCGGGGCGCTTCAATTCGTTCCCGGAAGCGGCCGGCTCGGCGCCGCGCTGGTCGGCGCGCCGCAGACTGCCGGCGTGATGTTTACCGGCTCGACCGAGGTTGCCCGCCTCATTCAGGCGCAATTGGCCGAACGCCTCTCGGTAACCGGAAAGCCGATACCGCTGATCGCCGAAACCGGCGGCCAGAACGGCATGATCGTGGATTCCTCGGCTCTCTCCGAACAGGTCGTCGCCGATGTCATCGCCTCGGCCTTCGACAGTGCCGGCCAGCGTTGCTCGGCGCTCCGCGTCCTCTGCCTGCAGGAGGAGGTTGCGGACAAGACCATCACCATGCTCAAGGGTGCGCTGCGGGAACTGACACTTGGACGCACCGACGCGCTCAGCGTCGATATCGGTCCGGTTATCAATGACGGCGCGATGCGCGAGATAAACGGGCACATCGAGAAAATGCGCGGGCTCGGATGCGGGATCGAGCAATTGCCGCTGCCGGCCGACGCGGACAAAGGCACCTTCGTCCCGCCGACCCTGATCGAGATCAAATCCCTGTCCAGTTTGACGCGCGAGGTCTTCGGGCCGGTGCTGCACGTCATCCGCTACCGCAGGAACGATCTCGATCGCCTGATCGATGAGATCAACGCATCCGGATATGGCCTCACCTTCGGCCTGCATACGCGCCTGGATGAGACCATCGCGCATGTCACCAGCCGCATCAAGGCCGGCAATCTCTACGTCAATCGCAACATCATCGGCGCCGTGGTCGGCGTGCAGCCATTCGGTGGCCGTGGCCTGTCGGGAACCGGCCCGAAGGCCGGTGGGCCGCTCTATATCGGCCGCCTCGTCCAGCAGGCGCCGGTGCCGCCGCATCAGGATTCCGTCCACACCGATCCTGTGCTGCGCGAATTCATCCAGTGGCTCGATGGCAAGGGCCTGGTCGCGGAAGGCGAGGCGGCACGCAGCTTTGCCGGCCGCTCGGCGCTTGGACTGGAGAGGGAGCTGGTAGGCCCGGTTGGCGAGCGCAACCTCTATGCTCTGCATCCGCGCGGCAAAATTCTGCTCGTGCCCGAGACCGAGCAGGGCCTGTATCGGCAGATCGCCGCTGCCTTGTCGACCGGCAATAGCATCGCGCTCGATGCATCGGAGGCCATGCGAACGGCGCTGGCGGACCTGCCCTCGACCGTCAGGACGCGCATTGCCTGGACCTCCGATTGGGAAAAGGATGGCCCGTTCTCCGGTGCGTTGGTGGAAGGCGATCACGACACGGTCCTTGCCGCCAATCGCAGACTCGCGGCTCTTCCGGGCCCGTTGGTCCTTGTGCAGGCGGCAACGACCGATGAACTCATCGGCAATCCCGAAGCCTATTGCCTCAACTGGCTGCTGGAGGAAGTGTCGACATCGATCAACACCGCTGCCGCCGGCGGCAACGCGAGCCTGATGACGATCGGATGAGGCGGTGCTGCGCGGAGGACGCCGCCGGCGTCCTCCGCCTGTCCCGGCGGCCCGGCTTTGCCTACGGCCGGCTCTCGGATACGATCTGGCGGGCTGCCATTTTTCCGAGGCCGAGGACGAGCGCGGTGATGATCGTGAGCGCGGCGCTGCCGAGCCATAGTGCTTCCGGGCTGGCTTGAACATAAATGAAGGTTCCGACGATCGGCGCGGCGACGCCGGCAACCGCCTGCATCGTTCGATAGAAGCCCATATAGGCCCCGCTCTTCCCGTCATTCTGCGCGGCCTGCCCCATGACGATCGCCATGATGGCGGGGTAGAACAGCAGCTGTCCGAACGTGATCAGCATGTAGAGCATCACGAGCGTCGCGACACTCGATCCGAACGGCAGGGCCCCAAATCCGAGCGCGACGACGCCCATGCCCAGGATTGCCATGTTCAGCTGGTTTTTCGACTTCACCCAGTTCGAAAGCGGGAGAATGGCGGCGGCGAAGGCGATATGGCCGACGGTCAGGAGATTGCCGAAGGCCTGTGGCGTCATGCCATAGTCCGAACTGACATAAAGCGGCAATGTCGACGACGATTGCTTGCCGATCGCCTCCAATATGCAGGCCGCCAGGCATACGATGAGAAACGATGCGCTCCTGTAGGGCGCCTGGGACGGCTTCGCCGCCTTGCCGACATCGGCGGCGGCGGTCTGGCGCAGTGCATCGCGATCGAGAAGCAAGAACACCGCCGCGGCGGCAAGCAGCGATGTCAGCGCGTCGACATAGAAGATCATGCTGGGATTGAACCCGTAGAGGTGCCCGCCGATGGCGGCGGCAATGCCGGCGCCGATATTGATGGCGACGACATAAACAGCATAGGCGCGCGGGCGTTCCTCCTGCGGGCACAGACGCACCACGCAGGCATCATAGGCCGGGCGAAAGGCGCCGTTGGCAAAGGCGAGCACGAAGAGAACGCATCCGACGGACACGGCCCCCGAGAGAGCCGGTATGGCCGACAGGAACACCGCGCTCGCGGTGAAGCTCGCGATCAGCACATTGGCCGGGCCGATCCTGTCGCTGAGCTGTCCACCGATCCACGCTCCCAGAATGTTGCCGGCACCGAAGAGGGCGAGCATCACGCCGGCTGTCTCGACGGAGAAACCGGTCACCTGGGTCAGATAGAGAACCAGGAAAGGCATGACCATGAAGCCGAGGAAGTTCACGAAAGCGGCGGCCGCCAATAGCCAAAGCTGTCGCGGCAGTTGTGGAACGACGGTGCTCCAGCTCATTCAAACCTCTTTTCTGTTGGCAGGCCCTCGAAGGAGGCTAAAGCGCGTCGCGATCCTTCGGATTCGCCTCTCGCGCTTTAGCTCTTTGATTTTGCGCATGTCGCGCAAAACCGCTGCACACTTTTGCGCGCCATGCGCTAGACCTTGGCGAGCGTTGGCCAGCGGGTTGTCCGGCAAAACCATTCGGCAAGTATAAGCAGGCGAGCGGTCAGCTGGACGGGCGCTGCAATCGTCAGGCCCATGGGCAGGCCTTCGGCCGAATAACCGTTGGGGACCGTGACCATGGCATAGTTGCCGAGGACCACCGGCATGATCGTCTCGAAGGGGTCCGGATCATAGCGGCCGACGGAAAGCGGCCAGTCCCTGATCGCCGGCGCCGGAAGTCCGCTGGTGGGAAGCAGGATGATCCCATCGTCGACCGGCAGTCGGTAGGTGGCCCGGATCTCCTGGAACTTCTGTTGGGCGGCACCGTCAGGCCGGGTCTGCGCCGCAAGCAGCGCTGCCTCGCGGCATTCGTCGGTAATGACGTCTTCGGTTGGGATGATCTCGATCCCCGCCTTCTCGAATTCGCGGATGGCCAGGGCGTAGTTGGTGCGGGCATCGAAATGGACGGTGTCCCAGAACCTGCCCTTGACGAGATGAGCGCGCGGCACGATGTCCGCGATCGCGGCGCGAAGATCAAAATCGTCGTCCGCCTCGTACAGCTCCAGGATCGCGTCGCCGATCTCGAGGCTCTTCATCCAGGAATGCCTGATGTCCCGGACATCGTGGCCAAGAAAGCAGAGACGTCCGCGCCCGACCGTTTCGGCCGTCCGCGGCGCATAAAATCCAATGACGCCCGACATGGAGGCGGCGACCAGCAGCTGGCCGTTTCTGTCCTCGCCGAGGCCGACGACCTCCGGCCACGTCGAAATGGCATGCGCCAGCGGCGAGCCCAAGGGCCCGGCGATGCAGCTCGGATTCCACGCATTCGGCAGGACGGTCCCGTCCGCGCTTTCAGTGACCGCACCGGCAATATGGGCGGCATTGTTTTCAAGCTGGCGCAGGGCCTGATATAGGATCTCGTCGTCCGATGTTTCGAACGATTTTTCAGGGCTTTTCTCGTAGCGAAGATAGATGATCGCCCTGCTTGGTATCAGATGCGGCGGCACCAAAGTTTCGTGCTCGGATTCCGTGTCGAACTCTTCCATCCGTGTCACCCTTGGAACTTTTGATCTCGGATCATGGCGAGTAGTTCGTCGCGAATCTTGAACTCCGGCGCAAGCCAGGAAACGGAATCGTCCTCCCTGTCCGGATAGCCGACGGCAAGGGCGTAGACGACGCTGTGGGTCAGCTCGTTTTCACCGATCGCCCGCTCGATCAGCGAATGGGAGATTGCGCCAGCGGGGTTCACGACCAGCCCATGCTCGCTCAAGATCAACATCATGTTCTGGGCAATATGCCCTGCCTCGACAAAGACATGCGCATAGGCGCTTCCATTGATGTATTTCCACATCACGCGTTCGAAATGCGCCACGAGAAAGACGAGGAGGCTCGCCTTTTTCACCCATGGCTGATTTTCCGCGAACATCGCGTCCATCGATGGCAACGGATCGTCTGAATCGACGGGCTCCAGCCGATGCTCGTAGGCGGCATAGTGATAGAACTTGTTTTCAGCCAGACCCGGCACGTTCCGCGCGAAAATATAGGCCTCAAAGGCATTGCGCGCGCCGGGCGAAGGGGTCATGCGAAGCGGGTGGTCGCCGATTTCGGTCGATACGATGCCGGTAACACCCAGTCCGGCATATAGCGCATCGGCAATGGGCGGCAATTCGACGGGGTGATCCAGAAAGGCCCGGATGGTGCGCCGCGTGCGCATGACGGCCTTGAGCTCGCTGTCCATCCTGAACGGCGGGAGCGCGACGCCATCCTTTGGGTCGCCATGCCTGATCAGCTGCGGCGAGGGCTGGTCTTTTGCGCGGAGAATCTGGATTTCCGCGGCCATCTGATCGCTGACCGTCAGATTGTCCTGCGAGGAAAAATGAAGTTGGGCCGTGACCGAACCCCATTCCCACGTATCGGCATATTCGGTGTCCTTCGTCGCGATCAGGTCTCCCTCGACCACAAGGGCGGTCAGCGAGAAGAGCTGGGCGATTTCCTCCACGAGCGATGAGGTGCGATGCTCCTCGGTCATCGCAAACAGGTCTTCCAGCGGTCTCCAGTCCTCCGATTGCATCAGGACATCCAGACAGCGGGCATTGCAGGCGAAGGAGCGGTTGGTCAGGAAATTGAAGACGACGATTTCGCCATCCGAAATGAAATAGGAAAGCGCGCGGGCCCTGCGATAGCGGTAGGCGCCGTTGGCTTTGGGGTGGACGTTCATCGAGCTCTACCCAAACGATGGTCTTGCCATGCGACGCAACAACGACCGACATGACGGCCGTTGTTGCGGATAATTATGCGGATGAAGACTATTCTTCGCCGGCGGAATGAACGCGCAATGCGGGTTTGACGAAGGGCATGCTCTTGTTCATGCCGAGGGCGCAATAAACGATTTCCTGGGCGGCTTGGTCGATCTTGGAAATGGCAAAGACCGCCTCGTTGCGCGCCGCGCCTTCCGGCAATTCAGCGGCAAGATTACGCAGGGTCTGCTGAACCTCGGAGAGGAGCTGGTCGCCGACCTGGTAGCGAGCGATCGCGCTCTTGTCGATTTCGGCCGAAAGTTCATCTTCGGTCATCGGAATGGATTTGGCCTTGTGGTATTGCAGCATCTTCGATTTCAACTCAGCAGGCGTAACGCGTGAGGATTGCATCCTAACCTCCAAAGGCTGTGAGATTTTCTACCAAAAGTGGTTTTCGTGTCGGATTATCACCGGCAGTTTAGGGTAGCAAAATGAGTGGAGGAGTAAATGCTCCTTCCGTATTTCACATGCATATTGTTTCCAGAATATGTGCAATTCGGAAAATGCCCCGACGTTTGAGAGGGGCGATCGGCGATCTCGCCACCGGTCGATTGCCGGGCATTTGAAGGCGCTGATGCTGGTAGTCTCAGATCGGCGAATGGTTCGCGCCTTGTGTCGGAGCGTTGGCCTGTGCCAGAAGCAAACGGTGCGCAGCTCGCCCTGAAATATCCGCGACTTCAATTCGGCAGCCTGTGAAGCGCATGCCCCTTGTGGGCGGCGATGTGTTCCGTCTTGTCGCTCTTGATTTCATATTGCGGATCGTCGGCGCTGGCGCGATGCGTATGGCCTTTATAATCGAAATCATGGGTGTGGATTTTGATGATCGTTCCGCTGACCCGGCCTGCTTCGGAGTTCCAGCTGACATGATCGCCAATCTTGAATGTGCTTCCCATCGTGCTGCCCTTCCTTGCCATCGCTGTTAACGCAGACCGGGGTTCTTTTGTTCAGCGAATGGGAAAGCCGCGCTGAAAAGTGACGGATGCGCGGATCGTGATCGGGGCAGTTGGACTGCGTCTTCAGGCGTAGCGGCTGGAAGGGCCACTAGGACAGATGCATGCTGACATGCACATAGGCGGCGAGGCTGAGGGCCGATAGTCCGACGATGACAGCGGGACGGGAGAGGCCCTTGCTGATGACGGCGAGCGCCAGGCCGAGCAAGACGATCGCCCCTCCCAGCAATGGTCCTTTGTCGGCGACCGACAGCGCAAGAGCGGACAGGCTGACGGCAGCAGCGACCATCGTCACCGGCATCTGGTTTTGCAGACTGTCGCCTTTACTCGAAAATGTGAGCAGGAACCTGTTCCAGCTCAGTCCGAGGGCAATGCTCAGGAGCAAGGAGGGCAGAACTTGCAGCATGGATATCCATCTCTTCTAGCGTCGGCTTGGAGAAGCAATCCATGTGCCAATGGCAAAGCGACGATCCGCGTGACGAAATCGAGGTGCCGCTATCCATCATTGCCGGTTTGAAGGGCGATTTGCCCTTCTGTTCGGCACTCAGACCAGCCGACGCGTGCATGAAGCGCGCAGGCAAGGCGGATATTCTTGTGAAGATATCAGCAGCTGACCGGATGTTCCCCCCAATGATGGATTCGATGAGGCAAAACCCGCTTGAGCAGCGGTGATGATTTTTATATAGAGAACGAAATGTCCATTTTATTCCAAAATTGAGATCTTTTCCTTGGACCTTTCATCGATCGAGATATTTCTTGCCGTCGCCGCCGACCGCAGCGTGACCAAGGCGGCGAAAGCCGTCGGGCGCGTGCCGTCGAACGTGACGACACGCATCCAGCAGCTTGAGGATTATCTTGGTGTCCTGCTCTTCAGCCGCGACGGCAAGAAGATGACGTTGACGCGGGAAGGCGAGACGTTTCTCACCTATGCCGATCGCCTTGCCGCGCTGGCGCTCGAAGCGCGGCAAGCGGTCAGGCCTATGCGCCCATCGGGCACATTGCGCGTCGGAACGATGGAAAGCACCGCGGCGAGCCGGCTGCCGGCCGCGCTCAGCCGGTTCAATCAAATGTGGCCGGACGTGTCTCTTCAGTTGAGCTTGGGTGCTTCCCGTGACCTTGCCCGGGATGTCCTGCGCGAGGCGCTGGACTGCGCGCTGATCGCCCGCCCTCCCGGGACCATGCTGGACGAGGATGCCGGTTTCGAGGCTGAACTCATGGAGTTGGAGGCCGAGCCCGTCTTCGTCGAGGATCTGGTGCTCGTCCTGCCGCCCGGCCATCCATCGATCCGCTCCGCCGCAGACTTGCGGGTCGGGTCGCTCGCCGCCCTGGAGCCGGGATGCACCTATCGACGGATCGCCGAAAGCTGGGCACGCAAGTCGAGCGCCCTGCACACGACCGAGCTTGGCTCCTACCATGCGATCCTGGCAAGCGTGGCGACAGGGAATGCAGCAGGTGTCATGCCGAAATCGGTTCTCGATCTCATGCATTGGCCGGTGGCTTCGCCTACCCATCCGCTGGCAAAGGTCGAGACGATCCTCATCTACCGAAAAAGCGACCGCTCGGGCGCCTTCGATGTGTTCCATGAGGTTCTCGAGGCCAGCAAGGGCTCACGGCTGATGGCGAGCTAGCTGGCCGCCCTCCGATCACTCCCGAAACATTCGTCTCAAACTGGTTTCATCATGCAGCATCCAGACTTCCAGAAGGCAGGCTCGAACCGCTTCCGCTTGTTTTCCCCGATTCTTGCCGGAGCAACCCTGCGCGAGCGATTGATTGCCTGCCTCGGCGCCTTGATCGGCATCGTGCTGACCGGCGTCATCAGCGGCTATCTTTTCGGGCAGGGGCCTCATCTTCCGCTGATCGTCGCGCCGATGGGGGCATCGGCGGTGCTTCTTTTCGCGGTTCCGGCAAGCCCGCTCGCGCAGCCCTGGTCCATTGTCGGCGGCAATACGATTTCCGCGATGATGGGCATCATCGCAGCCTATTTCATTCACGATCCGATCATCGCGATCGGGGTCGGCGTTTCGCTGGCGATCGGCGCGATGTCCTTCACGCGGTGCCTTCATCCGCCCGGCGGCGCGGCGGCCCTGACGGCCGTGCTTGGCGGCCCGGCCGTTGCAAGCTGGGGCTTCTTCTTTCCCTTCGTGCCCGTGGCCCTGAACTCCTGCATCCTTGTCGGCCTCGGCCTGCTGTTTCACAGGCTTTCCAAGCGCAACTATCCGCATGTCGCGGCAAAGCCCGTGGAGAATACGCATCAGACACGCGACCTGCCGCCGCCCTTGCGACTGGGCTTCCGGGAGGAAGACGTCGATGCGGCTCTCGAGGCGCTCGATGAGACCTTCGATATCGACCGGGCGGACCTCAGCCGCCTGTTGCGGCAGGTCGAGTTGCAGGCGGCCGTGCGGTCGCATGGAGACATAAGCTGCGCCGACATCATGTCGCGCGACGTCATCGCCATCGACGAGGACGCCGCGCCGGATCATGCGCGGCATCTTCTGTTGAAGCACAATATTCGCACCTTGCCGGTAAAGGATCGGGAAGGCCGCCTGATCGGCACGGTCGGTTTACGCGAATTGTCGCAAGACACCGACACGATCGCACGGTCGATATCGAAACCGGCCCTGGCCGTTGCCGCCGATCCGGCCCTGTCGCTGCTGCCGGTCCTGACCGATGGGCGCACCCATGCGGTCATCGTCGTGGATGCCGACCATCGCATCCTCGGCCTGATATCGCAGACGGATCTTTTGAGCGCGATGGCGCGCCTCCTGCCAGGCCAAGGTGTCACGGCGTTGGTGAAGGCTTGAAGCGGAGAGCGTGAGCCTCGTTGCGCGCGGGGAAAGGCCGCTCGCGATCACTATCGACCGTCTTTCACAATCTTGCCGTGGGGGCATCCGGAACGTAGGCCGTTGTGATTTCGCACGGCTGACCTTCTGGCGCATTCGTACATTTCAAAACATAAGATGTTGCTAATTTAACTGGCGCCGTATACACTCCGCAATTGTATCGGCATATTCACTCTCTTTTGCCACGGAGCTGTTTTATTGCGGCCCGCGCCTCGTAAAAGCGTGTCTTGACGCGTGCACAGAATGCCGCCCAGACAGACGAATTGGCAGCTTGTCGTTCGATTTTTCACGCCTTTGCTCATTCAATTTCTGTTCCACATGCCAAATTGTCGAATAGCGGCGCGGCCTTAGCGTCTCACTACGGAAACGCGCCTGTAAAGGTCAATAATTTTGCACCTCAAAATAGCATTTTTTCGTTGACACTGAGTTGTTATTAAAATATTAGTACTACTTAATATTGAGGAGTAAGGCAGCACTCTCAGGGGAGGGCGGGATGTTCAGGTCCGCAATCAATGATGATTTGCCTTTTGATTTCGTGCTCTTTCAATTCAAGCTCCAGAAAAGATATTTCAGTCATAAATGGCTGAATATATTGAATTTTCTGTTGACTCTCTCGCTGTTCTCCGTTTTCGGATTCGACCTGCCGGCAGCCGCGCAGTCGTCAGTTCCCGGGACGTTGAAGGAGAGGGCAGGCGTCGATCAGAATGGCGCCTTCAATTTTGTCGTGCCGATCGATCTGCCGCCAGGGATTAACGGATCACAACCAAGGATTACTATTTCTTACAATAGCCAGCAGTTGAGCGGAATCCTGGGTGTTGGATGGACGCTGACCGGATTGCCGACCATCGAACGCACCAAGCGAATTGAAGTGATCGACGGGGTAAACGGCACGATTGCCTATGACAGCAACGATCGTTTTGCCCTCCAGGGCCAACGGCTTATCGTGACGGGTGGGGATTATGGCGCCGATCTGAGCATCTATCGGACCGAGGTGGAGAGCTGGCAGGTTACGACGGCGAGTGGGACGGCGGGAAGCGGACCGGAATCCTTTTCCGTGCAGGCGTCCGACGGCAGCGTGATGCAGTTCGGTGCCACCAGCGACAGCCGTATTCTTGCCCAGGGTCGGGACGACGTGCGCTCCTGGGCCATCAACCGCAAGACCGATCCGAATGGCAATATCGTCGATTTCACCTACACGACCGATCCGCTGAACAGCGGCAACTCCGACTACAGGGCCTATCCGCTGCAGATCGCCTACACGTCGAACGGCTCCCATCAGGCGGACCGCTTCGTTCGGTTCCTCTATGAGGCAAATCCGGAGGCGCAGCGTATCTATATCGGCGGCTCGGTGGTGTTGATGAACGCCCGCGTCAGCCACATACAGACCTTCGTGGGGGAAAGTCTCGTCAGCGACTATCGGCTGACCTACGATACCAGCGCCGCGACCAATCGCTCCCGGCTGACGTCGGTTACCCGCTACTCGTCGACGTCAACGAATGCCGTGCCGCTGTCTCCGGCGACATTTACCTACAGCAATGGGGCTCTCGCCTATACCGGCAAGCAAAACTGGCTCAGCAACGCCTTCAGCAAGTCGCAGGGCTGGAACGGCACATCGGTGCCGTTCACCGTCGCCGACGTCAACGGCGACGGTTTCCTCGATATCGTCGGCTTCAGTTTTTCCAGCGGTGTGCAGGTGTCGCTTGGCAGCGCATCCTCCTTCGGCGCACCGACGCAGTGGATCGATAATTTTTCGGCCAGTCAGGGCTGGTCGAGCAACCAGCGGATGGTCGCCGACATCAATGGCGACGGCCTCGCCGATATCGTCGCGATCTCGAGCAAGGGCGTGGTGACAGCTCTATCCGATGGCACGAAATTTACAGAGACAGGCTCGACCCTACCGTATTTCAGCTCGTCCCAGGGCTGGAGTTCAAGCGATCCGGTGATGCTGGCCGACGTCAACGGCGACCACATCATGGATATCGTCGGCATCAAGAACGAAACGGCATGGGTGGCCCTCGGGGTCGGCGATGGGACATTTGCCGCGCAGCAGAGCTGGATCACCGGTTTCGGGGTGTCCGGCGGCAATTACAAGCTGACGGATATGAACGGGGACGGCAGCGCCGATCTGCTCGTCGTCGGCAACGACCAGGCCATCCAGGTCGCGCTGTCCACGGGCAGCAGCTTCGATATCAACAGCTGGGGAAGCCAGAGCTACAAGGCATTATGCGGTCAGCAGCCTGTTACGTCGACCACACCGCTGATGATCTCCGATGCCAATGGCGACGGCCTCTCCGACGTCATCGCCTTTTGCGACAAGGTCTATGTGACATTGTCCACCGGCGCGGCCTTCGACAGCACGGAACCCTGGAACACCACCTTTGCCGGCGGGACCTGGAGCGCCTCCAATCAGCGCATGCTCGCTGACGTCAACGGCGACGGACTGGCCGATCTCGTCGGCGTCACCGCAAACGGCGTCATCGCCGCTCTGTCGAACGGTCATGGCTTCATCGACAATCTCTGGAACGATACGTCGTTGCCCTGGCCGAACACCGGCGGCGGGGCGGCAGCGACCACCACCCGCCTTCTGGGCGACGCCAATGCCGACGGGCTGAGCGACATGGTCGGCATAGGCGATACGAACGTCTATGTCGGGGTCGCGGGCGGTCCGATGCCGGATATGATGACGGGCGCGGTGCGCTCCGCCGGCGGCAGCTATACGGTCGCCTATGCGCCCCTGTCGGATGCCTCGGTCTATCAGGAAACGCAACCGACCGCGCTCAGCCAGTTCCAGAACTATCCGCCGATCCAGCAGGGCGGCACGGTTCCGACCTTCCGGTCGGCCGCGCAGCTCGGTGGCTTCTATCACGTCGTCAAGACGATGCAGGTAACGGACAATCCGGCCGTGCCGAGCAATCTCGCATTCAGCTACGCGCACCAGTTTTCCTATCGCGACGGGCTTTTCGATACCGGCGGCCGTGGCTGGATGGGCTTTGCCAGCACGGTGGTCGATAGCGGCTCGGGCAATCGGCGCAAGGTGCATTCCTATCTGCAGGCCTTCCCGTTCACGGGCAAGAGCGCGGGCATGACGATCTACGATCATAGCTCCACCACCTGTGGCTCCGATGGGACACCATTCGGCGGCGGCGCAAGCGCCTACCAGCAGGTCCAGACCGCCACCAGCACCTCGCCCCAGGCCACGCCGATCTGGCTGATCAACAAGACCAGCGATCAGAAGATCGCCTATAGTCAATGCGCGGCCGCGAACCGGGTCGGCACGGCCTATACCTATGACGATTACGGCAACGTCACGGTCAAGACCCAGCAAAATCTGGTCGATGCCAACAACAACCCGCTGGATTCCACCAAGGTCGTCTATACGCTCGGCGCCTACATCAACGATACCGACAATTGGCATCTGGGGGTGCTCACCTATCTCAAGGTATCGTCGGCCAACGATCTGACCACGATCAGCGAGTTCAATGGCAATACCGACTTCTCCCTGTCCAGCAGAACATATGATGCGAACTACAATCTCCTGTCCTTGGGGAAGTGGGACAATCAGAACAACGTCTTTCTCACCAACAGCTATACGTATGACGGGTTCGGTAACCAGCTGACGGCGACGACGCCGGCCGGTGCAGTGACCACGACGACCTATGATACGACCTATCAGACCTATCCGATCACCAAGGCGACGACGACAAGCACCACCGGCTCCCTGACCTGGCAGTACGGTTACGATCCCCGCTTCGGCAAGGTCTCGGTCAGCACCGATCCCAATAATGTCACCAGGGTGACCTGCCTCGACGACTTCGGGCGGCAATCCGCCGAACAGGGACCTTATCCCGACAATCGGACGACCGGCAATTTCGATACTGCGTGCGCCTCGTCCCTGGTGGTCGGTCAGGCGCCTTCGAACAACCTCTTGACATTGCGGTCATATGCCTACGCCTGGTCCGGCGGATTGCCCGCACTGACGGTGAGCCAGCTCAGCGCCTGGCCGGCGGGCAGCGAGCGCAACATGCTTTCCAGCAGCTGGTCCTTCGACGGCTTGGCACGCAAGAGCGTCGGCGTCACGACCAATCCGGGCGAATCCGAGACGATCATCGGCGCCTTGGCCTATTCCGAGGGCAACAAGATCCGCAAGGCCGCGGTTCCCTATTTCGAAGGGGATACGGCCCCGTTCGTCGACAACGAGTATGACGTGCTGGGAAGGCCGTCGAAGACCATCCAGCCCTTCGGCGAGGACGGCAGCGACCAGGTGGTGACGACCAAGAACTATACCGCCACGGCCACCGGCTCTCAGGTTGTGACCACCTCGGCTGCCGGAACCTCGGACGCCAATGCCGTAACCGTCGGCTACGGCTACGCCAAGAACAAGCTGCTGCCGATGACGGCGGCGTTCCAGGGGATCACGAGCCAGGCGACGTTCCAGTACAATCTGATAGGCCAGCAGACGGGGATGACATCGCCGCTGACACAGGACGGCACGGCGCTCAGCTATAGCGCCGGCTATGATTCACTGGGTCGCGTGCTCACCCAGACCGATCCGACGCGCGGCACGACGACCAGCTCCTATCTGACATCGGGCTTTCTCGGGGGGCAGACGCAGCCGAGCGGAAGCTTCACCTATTCCTATGACCTGATCGGCCGGCTGCAGACAACCGTCGATTCCGACGGGCAGCAGCGATCCTATACCTATGACGATTCCGCGGTTGCCTTCGGCCAGAATCGCCTCACCAGCGCCCTGCTGCAAAACGATCAGAAGGTGACCGAAAGCCAATATGATTATGCCTACACAGCCTATGGAAAGCGGGCCGCGACCAAGTTGCAGGTGGCGGGCGTCTCCAGCAGCTACGAGACGGATCAGGTCTATGATCCGATCGGGCGGCTCACTCAGATCACCAATCCGGACAGCAGCGTGGTGAACCGCAGTTTCTCGGGACTGCGATTGTCAGGCGTCGGTCTCGTGGATGGGGCGGGAGCGACCTTCTCCGATTACACGGCTTCCGGAGGGGTGGGCACGGCGACCTATGGCAATGGCGTGACGACCAGTTACACCCGCAACATCGACAATTCCCTCCGTTCGTTGACCGTCACGGATGCCGATAAGAACGTCTTGCTCGGACGCGGCTTCGAATGGAACAAGCTCGGTCAATTGACGGCGGCCAACGATACGAGTAGCGGCCAGGCGAAGTCCCTGCTTTCCTATCAATATACCGGCCTTCGCCTGACCGGCGTCACCGATGCCGCAAGCAGCAATACGACAAGCTTGTCCTACGACGATGCCGGTAACATGACGGGTTACGAGGGCAATAGCTACAGCTATTCGGGCAGCAAGGCGCTATCGGCGCAAGGTACGAACGGCTTTGCCGCCACCTATGACGATATGGGGAACATGAAGACGCTGACCCCTTCGGGCCAGTCGGCCATGACCATGACATTCGACATGCGCGGGCAGATGACCGGCGCGCTCAAGGACGGAGACCAGACGGGTACCGCCTATAGCTATGATTATGCCGGCCGGCATCTGACGTCGACGCTCTCCGACGGCACGGAGAAAGTCTACGTGTCGCCCTGGTATACGGATGTCATCACGAACGGATCGTCGTCGCCGGTGAGGACGCTGTCGGTCAAGCAAGCCGCTTTTGCACAATGGTCGACCAGCTCGGATCAGGACGGGCAGGTCTATCTGCATACCGACGACCAGCGCAGCACGCTCCTGACGTCGGACGGATCGGGCAAGGCGGTGTCCAGCTTCACCTATTCGCCGCTCGGAGAGGTTACCGCCTCCGGCAGCGCCAACCTGCCGTTCTATCTCTATACCGGCAAGGAGCTGGATTCCTATACCGGCCTTTACTGGATGGGCAGCCGCAGCTTCCATCCGGTTTACGGGCGCTTCAACAGTGCCGACGACAGGCTGGCGGGGTCGCCTTCGCGGCAGGATGCGCTGAACGACAATGCCTATGTGTTGAACAGCCCGGCGAGCTATATCGACCCGAGCGGACATGTCCCGGTCGGCGTGGCCGGCGGGGTGTGCTGGATGCTCTCGGGCGTTGCGGCGACAGCCAGCGTCACCCTTTCGGCGGTTGACAGCAGCTCCGGTGCCAAAACGGCCTCCACCTATCTTGGCATTGCCGCAGGGGGCGCCACCATTGCCTGCGGCGCCATGAATGTCCGTGAAGCCTATCAAAATGCGGCGGCGGCAAATAATAACCCTCCGGCTCCCAACCCCAATAACGGCAATCCTGCAAACCAACCCCCGCCCGGTGACAATAACCCCAATCCGGGAGCTGATCAGAACCCCGAACCCGGTCCGCAGCCCAACGGCGATCAGAACCCTGATCCCGCGCCGCAGCCCAACGAGGATCAGGGCGCGCCGAACCTCGACGCCAACGCCAATCCTAATCCCGCTGCCGACCTCAATCCTAATCCCAATCCCAATCCCAATCCCGATTTGCTCGCGCAGGATATCAACGCCGCGGAGAATCCAGCCGGGAGCTCCGGTTCCAGCAATGTCGCTTCGATCGATACGGTCATGAACCAATCAACCACGACTGAGATTGTCGCGACGGAAAATGGTTTGGTTCCCGCCAGCACGAGCGCATCGACGTCGACTGTCGCGACGACCAGCAGCGTCACCACCGGAGTGGGCGCGGAAAGCACGACGGCCTTGACGACCGAGGTGGCGACCACAACCACCGTTACCGCGGCGGAAGACGAATTATTGCTGCTATTACCACTCGTATTGGTGCCGTAGCGAGGTCAACCATGACAAGGATCGCCATTCTCGCCATGGCTGGACGTTTTCCGGCCGAGGCGCATGATCTCGGGGCGTTCTGGGCCGCGCTGGAACAGGGGCGCGACCTGATCCGGCCCGTTCCGGCGGATCGCTGGCGCGCCGAGCGTTATCAACATGCCGGCGCGGTCCGTGGTTTGACGCATCTGTCCGCCTGGGGCGGGTTTCTGGATGATGTCGACCTCTTCGATCCGGTGGCGTTCGGCATATCACCCCGCGAGGCGCAGACGATGGACCCGGCGCAGCGGCTCCTGCTGGAGGCGGCGCAGCGTTGCTGGGAGGGAGCGGGATTCCGGCCCTCCCGATGGGCGGGGCGTCCTGTCGGCGTTTTCGTCGGTGCTTTCACCCAGGATTATCTTCTGCTGCAGCTCGGCGACCGGGAAAGCAGCGTTGCGACCGCCCATACCGCCACGGGTACGACCCAGACGCTGCTGTCGAACCGGCTGTCCTATTGCTGGCGGCTGACGGGGCCGAGCATGACGGTGGATACCGCCTGCTCGTCGTCGCTGGTTGCCGTTCATCTGGCAATCAACAGCCTGGCGGCCGGCGAGAGCGAGCTGGCCTTTGCCGGCGGGGTGCAGCTGCAGCTTTCACCCTATTACACGGCGTTCGAGAGCCGTGGCGGATTTCTGTCGCCGGATGGCCGCTGCCGTGCCTTCGATCATCGCGCCAACGGCTATGTTCGGTCCGAGGCGGCGGGCCTTATCCTGCTGGCGCCTCTGGAGAGAGCGCTCGCGCAGGGGTGGCCGGTGCTTGCCGTCGTCGAGGCGACAGCGGTCAACCAGAACGGCGGATCGGTCGGCGTCACCTTCCCGAGCACCGAGGCGCAGGCGGCCCTGATCACCACCAGCCTCGATCGATCCGGAGTGTCCCCGGATGCCATCGGCTTTGCCGAGGCTCACGGAACCGGAACCAGGGCGGGGGATCGGGCGGAGCTTCTGGCGCTCGGCAAGACCCTCGGCCAGCCGCGCCGCAATGGACCGCTTCTGGTCGGCTCGGTCAAAACCAATATGGGGCATGCCGAAGCCGCCGCGGGGATTTCCGGCCTGATGAAATCGGTTCTCAGCATGCGCCGCGGCATGGTTCCGCGTCATTTGCATTGGGAATGCAGCCCCGACGATCTAGCCTTGGGCGATCTTGGTCTGCGACTGCCGCTGGAGGCGGCGGCGTGGCCGCAGGGCCAGCCCTATGCGAGCGTCAGCGCCTTCGGCTTCGGCGGCACCAACGCCCATGTCATTCTCGGCCCGGCGCCGGTGCGACATGCTTCCGTATCACATCGGCCGTCCGCTTCGGCGCCTGAGCGAGGCGCGGCATTGCCGCTTGTCGCGCTCCTGTCGGGGCCGACGCAGGAACATCTTCCGTTGCAGGCCGCCGCCTTTGCCGATTTTCTCGAGGCACAGTCCGAAGCCTTCGATGCCGCCGCGGCCTGTTCGGCCATGGCCGTCCAGCGCGATTGGGGCCGTTCCGGTCTTGCCATCGCCGCCGAAACCCCTCTGGAGCTGGGTGCAAAGCTGCGGGACTATTGCCGCCGTCCCCAGGCGAAGGCCTGGATACAGGGCGATCGCGACCTTTCGGCGACGGGCGGAATGGCTTGGGTCTTTTCCGGTATGGGGCCGCAATGGCGCGACATGGGGGCCGCACTTGCGCAGACCTTCCCGGTATTCGCCGAAACCCTCGAAGAATGCGACGACGTTTATCGGCGGATCGGCGGGCGATCGCTTTTCGCCGAGATAGCGGCACTTCCCGAAGATGCGGAAGGGTTGCCGGCGCGTCTCGCCCAGCCGATCAACCTGTTTTTCCAGATCGCGCTGACCCGCCTTCTCATCTCCTTCGGCCTGCGTCCGGACCATGGTGTCTGCGGGCACAGCGTCGGCGAAATCGCGGCCTTTCATGTCGCCGGCGCGATCGATCTGGAGACGGCCGTCACCCTGATCTTTCATCGCGCCCGCCTGCTCGGTCAGCTTTCCGGCCACGGCCGCATGGCGGCAGTCAGCGCCGGGCAGGAGGTGGTCGCCCCGTTCGCTGAGGCGCGCGGCGTGTGTCTTGCCGCGATCAACAGCGCATCGGCTGTCACGGTATCAGGAGGGAGTTCCGAACTTTCCGCCTTGCTGGATGACCTGCAGCAGGCGGGCATCCATACGCGGATACTCGATGTCGATGTACCCTATCACAGCACGCTGACCGCGCCGCTGGAGGCGGAGTTCCGCGCCGCGATTGCGGATCTTCGTTTCAAGCCCGCGCGTCTGCCGCTCTATTCCAGCGTGACGGGAGGTGCGATCGAGGCGGTGGAGACTCTGGAGTTCGGACATTATTGGTGGCGAAATCTTCGCGAGACGGTGGCCTTTCTTCCGGCGTTCCGTCAGCTGGTGGCCGAGGACGTGTCGGCCGTGCTGGAAATCAGCGCGCATCCGGTTCTCGCCGCCTATCTGCAGGAAACATTGGCCGGTTCGAACGTCAGCTTGATCCGCACGCTGCGCCGCAACTATCCCGAAGCTCTGGCTTTCGCCGAATGCCTGGGGCGCGTCCAGGTCAGTGGTGCAGCCCAGCCGGATTGGCCGGCCTTGTTCGGCAGTCCGACCGCGCCGGACGCACTTTCGCCGCCGCTTCCGGGGCTTCAATGGCTGAAGGCGCGCTATTGGAGCGAAAGCAATGACAAACAGCGGCTGCGGCTGGCGGTACCGACCTCCGCCTTTCTCGGTTATGCGCGGCCGGGAAGCGCCGATATCTGGGATGTCGATGACGTCGATCTGACGCGCTTTGCCCTTGCGGATCATGTTGTCCTGGGGCGGCCGCGCATGCCGATGGCGGCATTCGTCGAGATGATGCATGCGGCGTTGCGGCAAGCCATGCCGGAGGGAACGGTTGGCCTGTCGCAGCTGCGCCTGTATCGCGGCGTCATCCTGTCGGAAGAGGCCGATGTCAGGCTGACGACCCGGCTCGACGCGAAGAGGGGCGTGATCGGCATCCAGAACGGCGAGGATGAGCTGATCGCCGAGGCGCATTGCGTCGCGTTGCGGCCTCGTATTGCAGGCAATGGCCAGGGCATGGAGCGGTTCGCCGGCCTTGCGGGGACCGAGAATTGGGCAACGCAGGATGCCGGCGAATATTACCAAACCCTGGCGGCGCTCGGATTTGAATATGGTCCGGCCTTCCGCCGGCTGCGCTGGGTGAAAACCGGACCGGCCGGCGCCATCGGATCGATTGATGGTACTGCGGCCGTCGATTGCTTCATTCCCCCGGCGGTTCTGGATGCCGCCTTCCAGGTCATGCTGGCCCTGGAGCTGGCTCGCGGAAATGCTGAGGGGCAGGAAGGTTATGAGCGTCTTCCCGTCGCGATCGCGGAGGTGACCTTGAACCGGGCGTTGCGCGATACCGATTTTCCGCTCACGGCAGTGGCCAGCCTGCTGCGCCGGGATGAGCGCGAATCCGTCGCCGATCTGGAGCTGCGGGCCGTCGATGGCACGCTTGTCGCCCGGTTTCGCGCCGTCACCATGCAGACCGTTCCGATGCCGTCGGCGCTTCGCGGCGGAAAGAGGCCGGCGGATCTCGCCTTCTGCATCGAATGGAAGCCGGTGGACGAACGCTCGTTCCCGCCGCCAGTCGTCAAACCGAGGCGATGGCTGATCTGGCGGGATCGCCAAGGCGCGGCGGCGGCGTTTGCCGATTATCTGAGGGCAGAGGGAGAGGACGTCTTTCTGGCCGACGCGGCCGCCTCCCGCGCCGATGCCATCAGGCAGCTCGATGCTTCGGATCACGCCAGGACCCTGACGGTGCTGGATTTCCAGGCACTCGACTGGCGCGGGCTCGCGCTGGCCGATGAGCTTCAGGTCTTGACCTCGTTTGGGCAGCATTGTGCCGAACAGGCGGAGATAGCCGCCGCCGATGCCGAATTCTGGCTGATCACACGGGGCGCCTATGATCCGGCCGCTCCGGAGCCCGCCCAGTCCGGCTTGTGGGGACTTGGCCGGACGCTGATCGATGCCGAAGGAAACGGCCGCTGGCGGGGCCTCGTCGATCTCGAGGACGGGGATGCCGCTTCCTGGTCGCAGGCGCTTTTCAACCTCGTGAACACACGGACCGGGCAGACACAGTTCCTGCGGCGGAAGGGGTTCTGGTGGCGACCCGAGTTGGTGCGGGCGCCGGCCACGGAGGGTGGCGGTCCGGTCTGGCTGCGGCCCGATGCGAGCTATCTGGTCACGGGCGCCTTCGGCGCGCTCGGCCGGCTGAGCGCGGAATATCTCATCGACCGCGGCGCCCGCTTCCTGGTGTTGTGCGGACAGACGCCGTTTCCGCCGCGCTCCGGCTGGCGAGAGGAAACCGATCCCGTCTTGCGTGAGCGCATCGACTGGCTGACGGAATGGGAAGCCCGCGGGGTCAGAATAGCGCCGCTGGGCTTTGACCTCGCCGATACCGTCGCGTGCAGGGCCGCCTTGCTCGATGTCTCGCAAGCGGAGTTTCCCGCCGTTCGCGGCGTGGTGCATGCCGCCGCCGCCATCGCCGATCGTCCGCTTCGCGAGATGCGCCGCCGCGATTTCTCCCATGTCTTCGGCGCCAAGGTGCTGGGTCTTTCGAATCTGATCGACGCTCTCGACGCGGTTGAGCCCGCGGGCGCGGCACTCGATCTTTGCCTGGTGCATTCCTCGATTTCCGGACTGTTCCCGGCCTATGGGCAGTCGGCCTATGCGGCTGCGAACTGCTATCTCGACGCGTTTGTCCGACGGCTGGAAATGCGGGGCATTCCGGCTCTCAGCATCGGCTGGGGGCCGTGGTCGGTCGGCATGGCCGCCGACGACCGTCTCGCGCATGTCTTTTCCCTGCAAGGCCTGCTGCCCATCACGCCCGAGGAGGGAAAGCCTCTTTTGGCGGACCTGATCAGCCGTCCGCAAGACATGCTGTATTGCGCTGGCATCGATTGGGCAAAATTCGCACGGAGTCATCGGCGGCATGCCTGGATGTTTCCGACGCTGGCGCCCGACGATCGTACCCTGCAGCCGACGGCGGCTGCGATCTCGATCGATGACCGGGCGGCTCTGAGCCGGGAGGAGCGCTCTCGGCTTGCGTTTCGCGACCTTGCCGATTGCGCGGCGCAGATCCTGGGTCTGCCGGCCACCGCCTTTGCAGAGCAGGACGTGCTGGTGCGCAAGGGTATCGATTCACTCATGGCGGTCGAGTTGCAGCTGCTCCTGCGGGAGCGCTGGGGACGGGAGCTCCCTCTGGCGGAGCTTCTCGGGCGTTCCAGCCTTGGCGAACTTGCCGGCCGGATCGCAGTCGACACCAAGGGATAGTCTCCCGGCGAGACCGGGAGGATGCAGTCGCAAATACCGACGGAAGGGCGCCGCTCCGGTCGGGAGAGCTGGTTTCAGCTATCGAGGCGATCGATCCATATATGAGGAGGCTATCATGTCAGAGAATATGCAGTGCCACATGAATCTCCAGAACAATTCTGGTGGAATCCTTACCTTGACCAGCAGCTCCCTTTCCTGGGGAAAGTGGGCCACCAATCCACCCACTCAGATTGGGAACGGCAATACCGCGAACTTCTATGCCGAAGGGGCGAAGGGGTCCGCCACTGGAACCCAAGGATCTGTCGTCTACTATTTCAGCGACAATCAGACCTATCTGACGATCAGTTTCGACATCCCTTATACCGGAGCGAATTCCGGAGGGCTCACCCTGGACGGTACGGGGATGAGCAATTATACCGCCCAGGAAACGGATGACAGCTATTCGACCGTCGTTTCCTTTCCCAGTTCCGGCAGCTCCGTCACCACCTATTTTGCCATCGGCCAGGCTTCGAGCAACGCCGCATTCGCGGAGACGGATTTCTCGGCGTCTATCAGACGCCGTCTCACACTGCCGAAGGCTGCCGCGCTGCCATCGGTCGATATTGCCACCGCGGCGAGGGCGATCTCCTGCGGCGCCATCCCCGGTCCCGAGCTGGTCAAGCTCTTCGACGGGAAGACAGAAGCCACCGCGCTCGACGTGCTGACGTCGGCGCCGCCGAACGTCGACAAGGCCGATGTCATCCGTTTCGTGGCCCTTTCCAATATCGTGCCGACCCAGACGGCATTCTCGGTATCGGTCGATTTTGCCAACCATGTCGTGGATGTTCTCGAGCCCAATCCCGAGGCCTATGGTGCGGCGTTGGACATCATCGACGACCTGAAAAAATATCCCGGCGGCGGTTCCGGCAACTTGACCAAGCTGGTGGACGAATTGGAGAGGGTGAAGGCGACGATGCTGGTCAGCCGGACGGCGGCGGCAAACGCGCCGAAAATAGCCGCGATCGAGGCCGTTCTGGCCTGCGTTCATATGGGCACGGGCGCCGCATTGGCGCAATCGGCTTCCTGCGCCCAATTGGCGGTCGAAGGGACCGACGAGGAAAAAACGATCGTGAAGTGGGAGTATGATTATCTCCTGGAAGCCCTGAAGGTGTAAGCCTTCAGCCGTTTGCGCATGGTTGGCCGCCGGACCCTTGGAGGTGCGGCGGCCAGGCCAAATCGAAGGAGACGGCGCGCGGACGAAGCGGGGCCTTCGTGATCAAGACAGGCTCTCTCCTCGACATGGATCCGGAGCGGCACTGGCCGCCGATGGCAGAATATTGCCGGTTGATCCATTGTTACCTTATATTGGGTTCTGACAGACGCGAGGCCGCCGTCCGATCATGGGCCGCCGGAGCGCATCACCCCCAAACGGAGTTTGAGATTGGCCGTTGCCTTCACCAAGGAAGAGAGTTTCGAAACCGCTTCGGAAACCCTGATACCTGACCGCCCGATTTCGCCTCATCCGAACCTTGTGACGGAAGCGGGATTGAAGGATCTCGAGGCGCAGCTTCAACACGCGCGCGAAGCCTATCATGCCGCAAGCGCGATCGAAGACGTGAACGAACGCCGGCGTCAGGCCGCACCTTCCTTGCGCGATCTGCGCTATTTCGCCGAAAGGGCGCGCACCGCCCAGCTCGTTGCGGACCCTAGTTCATCCGACGTCGTGGCGTTTGGCAATACGGTCACCTTCAGCCGCGACGATGGCCGCGTGCAGACCTATCGCATCGTCGGAGAGGACGAGGCCGATCCCAAGGCAGGGTCGATTTCCTACGTGTCTCCGGTCGCAAGGGTCTTGATGGGCAAGGCTGTCGGGGATGTCGTCAGCGTCGGCGCGCAGGAACTTGAGATCATCGCGATCTCGTAGAGCCCGATCAAGCATCATGATTGCCTCAAACATGGGCGGCCGAGCCCGCATGTCGCGTCTGGGCATAATGTCGCATGCCGCCTTGTCACAGTATGACGGATAGCTTATAGGCCTGCGCCGGGAGGATCGACAGCCGAATGATTTGAGGTTTGCGATGCCTAGCAATCACAAGAACATCCACACGTCTTCCGAACGCTCTCTCAACATTGCGATCAGCCGGCGCCAGCTTCTCGGTTCCGCAGCGACCAGCGTGGCTGTTCTCAGCCTTCCCGCATTGCCCAGTTGGGCGGCTCCCGCCGAAAAGGCGGTCGATGTCCTTCTCGTTGGCGGCGGTATCATGAGCGCTACGCTTGGCGTTCTGCTGACCGAGCTGGAGCCTTCCTGGACCATTGAAATGATCGAGCGGCTCGACGATGTCGCGATGGAAAGCTCCAACGGCTGGAACAATGCCGGGACCGGCCATTCAGCCCTGGCTGAGCTCAACTACACGCCCGAGGACGACAAGGGCAATGTCCATATCAGCAAGGCGGTCGAGATCAACGAATCCTTCCAGATCTCGCGCCAGTTCTTCGCCCATCAGGTGAATGCCGGTGTCCTGAAGAACCCGCGCTCCTTCATCAATTCCACCCCCCATATGAGCTTCGTCTGGGGCGACAAGAACACGGACTTCCTGGAAAAGCGCCATCAGGCGCTGAAGGCGAGCCCGCTCTTTTCCGGCATGCAGTTCTCGCGCGATCACGATGAGATCGCGAAATGGGTTCCGCTGATGATGGAAGGCCGAGACCGCTCGCAGAAGATCGCGGCCACCTGGTGCCCGCTCGGGACTGATGTGAACTTCGGCGAGATCACCCGGCAATATGTCGCCCATCTCAAGAGCCATCCGACCTTCAAGCTGCACACCTCTTCGGAGGTGCATGCGATCGAGCGCAACGAGGACGGCACCTGGCGCGTCACCTATGCGAACACCAAGGACGGCACCAGCAAGGGCACGATCAACGCGAAGTTCCTGTTCCTCGGCGCCGGCGGCGCTGCGCTGCCGCTGCTGCAGATGTCGGGCATTCCCGAGGGCGACGATTATGCCGGCTTCCCGGTCGGCGGCTCGTTCCTCGTTTGCGACAATCCCGAGGTGGTGAACCAGCATCTGGCAAAGGCCTATGGCCAGGCGTCGACCGGTGCGCCGCCGATGTCGGTGCCGCATCTCGACACCCGCATGCTGGACGGGAAGCGGGTGGTTCTGTTCGGACCGTTCGCCACCTTCTCCACCAAGTTCCTGAAGGAAGGCTCCTATTTCGACCTTCCGGCCTCGGTGACGCTCGACAATATCTGGCCGATGATCCGGGTGGCCCTGGATGAATTCAGCCTTGTCGAATATCTGGCGGGTCAGCTCATGCTGTCCGACGAGGACCGGCTGGCGGCGTTGCGCGAATATTTCCCGCAGGCCAAGGCGGAAGACTGGCGTCTCTGGCAGGCAGGCCAGCGCGTTCAGATCATCAAGCGCGACGAGGAAAAGGGCGGCGTCCTGAAGCTCGGGACCGAGATCGTCGCCTCGCAGGACGGCAGCATCGCCGCGCTGCTCGGCGCTTCGCCGGGTGCGTCCACCGCGCCGCCCATCATGCTCGATCTCCTCAAGAAGGTGTTCGCCGAGCGGCTCGCGACGCCTGAATGGCAGGAGAAGGTCCGCAAGATCGTGCCGAGTTACGGCATGAAGCTCAACGAGAATCCTGAGGCGCTTGCCCAGGAATGGGCCGCCACGGCCGAGCGGCTACAATTGGCGATCGCGTCTCCGGCGATCGATCCGTCCGTGCTTGCAAAGCCCGATGGCACTGGCAACGGTACGGTCCGCAAAGTTCCGGACATGGCGCTCTAATACACGGACGGATTGCTTTCGACGGCGTGAGAGGCTGGCGGTTCGTGCCAGCCACGGAAACATGATCGACGGCGGGTTGCGGGAATGCGCAACCCGCCGTCATTCGCTGATCGTTCGATATCGTGTCGGGCGCAAGCATGCATGCGCCGCCGGAGAGGCTGCTCAATGCAGCCGCTTGCCGCTCGCGGGATCGAATAGATGTGCTTTCCTGGCATCGATGCCGAGTGTGACCGATTGGCCTGGTGACACGGATGGGCGGTCTCGGACGGCGGCGACGATCGGCTGCGAGCCTGCCTGCAATTGCAGATGCGTTTCGGAACCCGTCGGCTCGATGATGGTTACCTTGGCTTTTACGCCGTCCGCACCGACGGTGATATGTTCGGGCCGAATGCCGAGTTGGACGGGCTGGCCGATATGGGGGCGGGCACTTTCCGGCAGGGGCCAGTCGATACCTTCCGCGGTTGCCAGTTTGAGCGTGCCCTCTCGTTCCACGACACGGCCGTCGATGAAATTCATCGACGGCGATCCGATAAAGCCGGCGACGAAGCTATTGGCGGGAGTGTCGTAGATTTCAAGGGGAGAGCCGACCTGTTCGATATGGCCGGCGCGCATCACGACGATACGGTCGGCCATGGTCATCGCCTCCATCTGATCATGGGTGACATAGACCATGGTGGTGCCCAGGCGCTGGTGCAGGGTCTTGATCTCGGTGCGCATCTGAACGCGCAGCTTGGCATCGAGATTGGAGAGCGGCTCGTCGAACAGAAACACCGAGGGATCGCGCACGATGGCGCGGCCCATCGCCACGCGCTGGCGCTGTCCGCCCGACAATTGGCGCGGATAGCGATCGAGGAGCGTGGTCAGGTCGAGAATGCTGGCGGCATCGTTCACCTTCCGCTCGATCTCCTGCCGGCTTCTGCGTGCGAGCTTCAGCGAAAAGGCCATGTTGTCGCGGACGCTCATATGCGGATAGAGCGCGTAGGACTGGAAGACCATGGCGATATCGCGCTCATTGGGTTCGAGGTCGTTGACGATGCCGTCACCGATTTCGATCTCGCCGTCGCTGATGCTTTCCAGCCCGGCGATCATCCGCAGCAGGGTGGATTTGCCGCAGCCGGACGGGCCGACGAGCACCACGAATTCTCCGTCCTCGGCGGCGACGGAGACGCCATGCAGCACTTCGAGCGCACCGTATCGTTTGACGGCGTTGCGGATCGTCAGTTTTGCCATATCTCTAGCTCCCCCGAGTCTGCAGGCGCTTAGCGCCCGCCCATGCCCGCATTGAGGGCGATGCTGTTGTAGATGAGCTTCTGGAGAATGATTGCGAGGAATATCCCCGGAAGCATCGATAGGGTGGCGCCGGCCATCAGATAGTTCCATTGCGTGCCCTGCTGCGTCTGGAACATGGTGAGACCGACCGGCAGGGTGGCATTGTCGGCGCCGGTCATGACGATCAGCGGCCAGAGGAAATTGTTCCACTGCCCCATGAAGGTGAACAGCGACAGAAGTCCGATCGCCGGCATCGACAGCGGCACGATGATGCTGACCAGGATGCGCAGCCGCGAGGCGCCGTCGATCCTCGCAGCCTCTTCCAGCTCCATCGGGATGGAGAGAAAGAACTGCCGCATCAGGAAGGCGCCGAAGGTGCCGAAGGAGATCGGCAGGATCACGCCCGGAAAGCTATTGACCATGCCCAGCCGATTGACGATCAGGAACAGCGGAATGATCAGCATCAGCGGCGGCACCATCAGCGTGCCGATATAGCCGAGCAGCAACATCTCGCGCGCCCGGAATTTCAGCCGCGCGAAGGCATAGCCGGACAGGCAGGACACCACGACGGTGATCGCAGTGACGCAGACGGCGATGATGGCACTGTTGAGGAAGAAACGGCCGAAGGGCAGTCTCGTCCAGGCGGCCGCGAAATTCCCCCATTCGAAGACCTCGGGCAGGATATGCACCGGTATGGCCGTCACCTCGGCATTGGAGCGCACCGCGTTCGAAACCATCCAGAAGAACGGGAACAGGAAGGCAAGCGCCACGAGGCCAAGCGCGGCGTGATTGAGTATGTCGAGCGCCAGCTTCCGGCGCGCCCTGGCGTTGGATTTAGCTGTCATAATGCACCCATTTGCGCTGAAGCCAGAATTGCAATGCCGTCAGCGCCATGATCAGCGCGAACATCACCCAGGCGATGGCCGAGGCGTAACCCATCTGGAAGTTCTGGAAACCGCGCTGGTAGATGGCATAGCCAAGCGTCGCGGTCGATGAGCCGGGTCCACCCTTGGTCATGACGTAGATCTGGTCGAAGACCTGCAACGAGGTGATCGCCGTCATCACCGTGCCGAAGAACAGGGTCGGCGAGATCAGCGGCAGGCGGATTTTCCAGAAGCGGTCCCAGGCCGTCGCGCCGTCGATGCGCGCGGCTTCCAGATAGCTCACCGGCACCATGTCGAGCGCGGCATTGAAGAGCACGGTATTATATCCGACCCCGGCCCAGAGCGAGGTGACGATCACGGCCTGCATGGCAAGCGTCCGATTGTTGAGGACGCCCGAAAACGGCAGCGAGAGCTGCGCCATCAGGCTGTCGAAAAGACCGCCGCTGCTGAAGATCAGCATCCAGACGATGGCGACCGCAATCAGCGGCGTGAAGGTGGGCAGGAAGAAGATCACCCGGAACCATCGCTGCCCGATCTTCAGGCTGGAGATCCATGTCGCCAATCCCAGTGACAGCACGATGTTGAGGATCAGATATTCGATCGTGAAGAAGATGGTGTTGCGCATGACCGTCCAGAATTGCGGATCGGTCGTAAACAGCCGCGCATAGTTGGAAAGGCCGACGAAACGCGGCGTGCCGAGCAATTGCCAATTGGTGAAGCTGAGCACGATCGACGCCAGGATCGGCAGGACGAGAAACAGCACGATGCCGATCAGGCCCGGCAGCAGAAAGAACAAAGCCGTCCACCCTTCGCCCCTGAACCATCTCGTCGCGTGCGGCTTTGCTCTCTTGGCCACGTCGGTGTCTTTGCCCGATATCATCAGGCTCCTCCTTTCCGGCGAGGGGCGCTGCGACCGGACCGATGGGCCCGGCCGCGGGCCGGCAATGCGCGCCGGGATCATGGAAGCTGGCTCTGAATGTCGGAAAGCACGCCTTCGGGCGTCGAATCTCCCGTCAGCGCCAGCGGCACATATTGCATCACCAGGTTCTCGAACTGGTTCCATTTCTCGTTGATGCGGAAGGGAGTGGTGTGGGCGAACATATATTGCAGCGTATCGCGGGTGCCACTGACATTCTTGGCTGCCCCGTCATACCAGGAGGTTTGCTGGGCTAGCCGCGCCGGTAGGGCGCGACCGGCCGAGCCCAGGATTTCGGCCGCCTTCGGACCGCTCAGCACCTGCAGCGCCTTGAAAGCCGCGTCCTTGTGCTGGCTGGCGGCGGAGATGCCCCAGCCCGAGCCGGCGGTGATGAAGCGTGACGCGCCGCTGCCGCGCGGCAGCGGCGCGATGCCGATCTTGAAGTTGACGTTGGCCTGCGCCGAGATCAGCGTCCATGGACCGTCGATATACATGGCGACGTTGCCGGAGGCGAAACGGCCGCTGGCCGCCGACGCGTCGGCGGCCGATGCAAAGACGGGGGAGAGCTTGTCCTTGGCGGTGAGATCGGCATATTTGCCGAAGGCTTCGGCAAAGCCCGCATTGGTCAGGTCGAATTCATTGTCGGAATTGAAATATTCCGCGCCCAAGGCAACCGGGCCGGCGATGAAGTCGAAGGCCTGCGTTCCGTAACCGTAGGTCCCGTCCTTGGTCAGTGCCTTGGCATCCGCCTTGAAATCGTCGAATGTCCAATCCTTGGCGGGCTCCTTCAGGCCGGCCGCGGCGAATTTGTCGCGATTGTAGAACACCATCCACGGGCCGACGTCATAGGGCAGCGCATAGAGTTTGCCGTCATAGGAAAGGCCCGACATGATCGAGGTTTCGAAGTCCGCGACTTTCACGTCGCTGGCCTTCACATAGCCGTCGAGCGGCTCGAGGAGCGAATAGAAATTCGGCATGCGCATGGACTGCATCGAGACGATATCGGCGACCTGGCCCGATGCCGCCAGAACCGGCAGGCGGGTCCAGTAATCCGTCCAGCCGGAAAGCTGCAGCTTGACCTTGATATCGGGATATTGCTGCGTGACGAGATCGGCCAGCTGCTGCCAGAGCTGGGCGTCGTTCGGCTCACCCCACATCTGCCATGTAACGGTGACCGGCGCGTCCTGCGCCTGGGCGCCGATGCCGGACAGGGAACTTGCCGCCAGAGCGGCCGCAAAAATCAGCGAACGGTTCATGATGGTTCCTCCTCCTTAAAGACTTTGGTTGCGTGCGGTCTTCAGTGCCCGGATCTCCCCTCCGGTTTGGTCTTGCAGCCGCCTCAGGCTGCGATCATGGCCTCCAGGTCGGCGATCATCCCGATCAGTTCGCTTCGCTGGCGCCGCCAGGCATCGGGATCGTGTCCCGGTTCCAGGATTGCGGTCATCCGCTGGAGGAAGTCGGGTGGCAGCCGGTCGAGTTCGCCCGCCATGGGCAGGTTCCAGCCGTCGCCCGGATAGTAGACCCGGTTGAAGGCAAAAACCGTCTGCAGAATGGCATTGGCAAGCTTTCCGGTCAGGCCCACCAGAAAGACGAGATCGCGGCGAACGACCTTGCTCTCATAGTGATAGTCCTTGGCCCAGTAGTGCAGGATCTCCATGTGCTGGCGCAGGACCGAGGCCCGGAGCGCCTCGGGATATTGCGCCAGCTGCTGTTTCCAACCGGCCAGCAGGCCGCGTGGATCGGCGATGATCTGCTGGCTGGCAAGGTCCGTCGGCAAATGATAGCCCCAGATCGTCCATTCGAAATTCTTCGGGACGGCGATGCCGGCAAGCCAGGCGTCCAAATCCTGCTGCACGCCGGCATAGCGCCGCATCCACACCCCGTCCATGCGGATGCCCTGCGCCTGCCAGCCGCGCATGGCGTCCTCGAAGCGTTTCCATGAGCCGGTTTGCCGGAGCTCCGGCCCACGATAGGCATCGGCATAGACGCGGAAGTCGAAATCCGATTGCGCGTCGGATCGTCCCTTGCCGCGCGAACCGGCCAGCGCGACGGCACCATCGCCGTCTTCGGCCAGATCGGCGATCAAGGGCGCCATCGCGGCAATGAGTTCGGCTTCGCGGTTCATGACGGCACCGGGCGGCTGGGCTTTGCTATCTCCTCAGTCCTTGAGGATCAGTTCGATGACCGGCGTCACGACATCCGGCTTGAGCACGGGCAGTTCCAGGCTCAGCATGCCGTCACCGACGGCAACACCGATATTGGAATCGACGTCGGCATCCGGGTCGAGCCAATGGATCTCGCTGGCGTCATGCAGGAACTGCGCATACTTCACCTTGCGGCCCAGCCCTTCGATATGGATGTGGCGGAATGGCCAGGTCTGGATGTGGAGATAGAGCCGATTGCCCTTCTGGGTGAAGCGGCAGCCGTTCGGAGCCTTGTATGTCGAGGGGCCGGCGCCGTAGATCGCCCGACCGTTCAGCCGCATCCAGTCCCCATAGGTGTCGAGCGCCTTGATCGCGCGGGCATCGAAGGTGCCGCGTCCCGTCGGGCCGACATTCATCAACAGGTTGCCGCCGAGCGAGACCGTGTCGATGAGGATGTTGATGAGCTGGCCGGCATCCTTCCAGCTCGTCTCGTCGCGATAATAGCCCCAGGAGCCGCTGAAGGTATGGCAAGCCTCCCAGCGGACGGGCAACCCGGCAACGGTCGGCGCGACGCGCGGCGTATATTGCTCCGGTGTCACCAGATCGGGCATGTGGTCCGCATCGCGTGGCAAGTCGAGCCGGTCGCCGACGATGATGTCGGGCTGCAATTCGCGCACCAGCTTGATCAGGCTCTCGCTCTCCCAATCGGCGCGGCCCTTGCCGGCAAGTCCCTTATATTCCCGGCGCGGGTAGCTGAAATCGAACCAGATCACATCGATCTTACCGAAATCCGTCAAAAGCTCGGTCACCTGATCGCGCATATATTGGGCATAGCGCCTGACGTCGCGGCCCTCGTTGAGCTTGGCGGCGTCGGGATGGTTGCGCTGCGGGTGATGTCCGTCGATCGGGAAATCCGGGTGGTGCCAGTCCAGCAGCGAATAATAGAACCCGACCTTGAGCCCTTCGGCGCGAAGCGCTTCGACATAGGGGCCGATCAGATCCTTGCCGTAGGGTGTGTTGGTGACCTTGTAGTCCGTGACCTTGCTGTCCCAAAGGCAGAAGCCTTCGTGATGCTTGGCGGTGAGGACCACATATTTCATGCCGGCGGCGCGGGCGCGGCGCGCCCACTCGCGGGCGTCATAGAGGTCGGGATCGAAATTGTCGAAATATTTCTGATAGGCCTCGGTGGTGAATTCCTCGCGGTTTTTCAGCCATTCGTGCCGCGCGCCGAGCGCATAAAGCCCGAAGTGGATGAACATGCCGAAGCGGTCGTGCGTAAACCATGCCTTGCCGCCGGCTGCCTCGCGGCCGCCGCTGATCATTCCTGCGTCGCTCATACTATCCTCCCAGGATCTCCAGTTTGATCGAACCGGTTCGATTTAATCATTGAATCTCCCATCCAGGATGTCAAGCGTGCTGTTGAAATCATTCGCCGGCATATTGCTTGAATTCCTGTAGATGTTAGATATGTGACAAAGGGTTGCATTGAGAATGCGTCTTCGCTACGCCGGCGGAAGGCGATAGAAACGGTTCGAAAGTCTGATGGCCACAATTCGCGATGTCGCCAAACTCGCCGATGTATCCGTATCGACGGTGTCGCTGGCCCTGAGCAATCCGGCTCGCGTCAGCCCGAAGACGCTGGAAAAAATCCGCCAGGCCGTGGCGGCGGTCGGCTATGTTGCCGACCCGCTGGCCCAGAGCCTGGCGCGTGGCCGCAGCCGCATGATCGGCTTCGTCGTCGGCAATGTCGGCAACCCGTTCTTCGGCGATATCCGGCGCGAGCTGGAAAACTATGCGCTCGATCACCAGCACTTCGTCGTGGTGACCGATTCTTCCGGCAAGACGGATCGCGAGAGGGCGATGGTCGAGCACCTGATTGGCCTCAAGGCCGCGGGTCTGGCGCTTGCGCCCTCCGGTTACGATCGGGACTATATCGACTTCATCGGTGGATTGAATGTGCCGATCGTCTGCTTCGACCAGAAGGTGGCTGGCATCGAGCGCGACTTCGTCGGCTCCGACAACCATCTGGCGGGAGCGATGCTGACCGAGCATCTTCTGCAGCTCGGCCACCGGCGCATCGCCTTCATCGCCGGCCCGAGCCATATGCATACGGCGACCGAGCGCTATCGCGGTTTCGTGGATACGATGGCGAATGCCGGCGTCGAGGTGAATCCGAATTTCGTCGTCGACGGACAGTTCACCCGCACCGCCGGCTACGAGGCGGCGATGCGCCTGCTGATTCAGCCCGAGCGCCCCACCGCCATCCTCGGCGCCAACAATGCCGTGGCCTTGTCCGCGCTGCAGGCGATGCAGGAGCTGGGCTTCCGTTGTCCCGACGACATTTCACTTGCCATGATCGACAATGTGCAATGGAGCTCGGTCATCACGCCGCGCATCACCATGGTGGTTCAGGATACCCTGGCTTTGGGCGGCATTATTGCCCGCCGCCTCATGCATCGGATCACCAGTCCGCAAAGTGCTGTCGAGCCACCGCAGGATTTCGTGCTGACCCCCAAGTTTGTCCCCGGCAATTCCTGTCGAAGGATCTGAATTTTCCGTCTGGTCTCGGTTGCTATGGCGTTGGGGTTTGATGCGCCCTGCGAGTGCGCGTGGCTGCATTTTCGATAGCCTCGCGGCAGGCGGAGTTCCCGATTTCGCGTCCGATGTTTCACGCCAGGATTGTTGGATCTTCCGATCTTCGCCGACTGGTTTGTTGCCAGAGGCTTGCTCTTATAAATTATAGATAATTAGATTCTATAATCTATCTAATGATGAGGATGAGATCATATGAAACCAATGAATGTTGCAAATGATGCCAAAATGACGATTCATGAGGCAAAAATTATCTATAATTTGCCATTCAACGATCTCATCTTCCGGGCGCAGCAGGTTCATCGCGAGAATTTCGATCCCAATGCCATTCAGATGAGCCGTCTCCTGTCCATCAAGACAGGCGGCTGCGCCGAGGATTGCGGCTATTGCAGCCAGTCTGCCCACTATCCCACCGGGCTCAAGGCCTCGAAGCTGATGGAAGTGGAGCGCGTTCTGGCGGAAGCGCGCAAAGCCAGGGATGGCGGTGCGACGCGCTACTGTATGGGGGCCGCTTGGCGCAATCCGAAGGAGCGCGACATGGAGGCTCTGGCGGCCATGGTCGAGGGCGTCAAGGCGCTGGGCATGGAGACTTGCATGACGCTCGGCATGCTGACGCCGGCGCAATCGGAGAGGCTCGCCGACGCCGGTCTCGATTATTACAACCACAACATCGATACGTCGGAACGCTATTATTCCGAGATCATCACTACCCGCACCTTCGAGGACCGGCTGGAGACGCTCGCGAATGTTCGTGACGCCGGCATCAAGGTCTGTGCCGGCGGCATTCTCGGCATGGGCGAGACGGTCGAGGATCGCATCTCGATGCTGGTGACGCTCGCCAATCTGCCCACGCCGCCCGAAAGCGTGCCGATCAACATGCTGATCCCGATCCCCGGCTCCAAGCTCGCGGATGCCGCCGCCATCGATCCGATCGAATTCGTGCGCACCATCGCGCTGGCACGCATCCTGATGCCGGGCTCCCATGTGCGGCTGTCCGCCGGCCGTACCGACATGAGCGATGAAATGCAGGCCCTCTGTTTCTTTGCGGGCGCCAATTCCATTTTCGTCGGCGAAACATTGCTGACGGCAGACAATCCCGGCGAGGATCACGACGCCGCGCTCTTCCGCCGGCTCGGTCTTCAGCCGATGGCGCTGGAATCCGCCCGTTGAGTTCGCCGGCACTTGCCCGCTACGAGGCCAAGCTCGCCGGTCTGCAGCGCAGGGGGAGGGCGCGAGCGCTCTTGCCACAGCAGGGAGTGGATTTCACCTCCAACGACTATCTCGGGCTTGCGAATGCGCCGCGCGTGAAGGCGGCGATATCGGCTGCCATCGAAAGAGGCGTTCCGGCCGGGGCCGGGGGCTCGCGACTGTTGCGCGGCAATCACGCCGAGCATGAAGCGCTCGAAGAGGAAGCGGCATCGTTCTTCGGCGCCGGCAAGGTGCTCTACTTCGGCAGCGGCTATGCCGCGAATGCGGCGACCTTTTCGACCCTGCCGCAGCGCGACGATCTGATCGTCCACGATGCTCTCATCCATGCCAGCGCACATGAGGGCATATCGGCGAGCAAGGCGCTATCGGTGGCCGTTCCGCATAATGATGTCGAGGCCTTCGACCAGGCGATCGGCCGCTGGCGGCAGGCCGGCGGCAAGGGACATCCCTGGATCGCGGTGGAGAGCCTCTATTCTATGGATGGAGACCAGGCGCCGCTCACGGCGCTTGCCGATATCGCCGACCGGCATGAGGGCTTTCTGGTCGTCGACGAGGCGCACGCGACCGGAATATATGGGCCTGATGGTCGCGGCCTTGCCGCTGGTCTGGAAGGCCGCGGCAATGTCGTGGTGCTGCATACCTGCGGCAAGGCGCTGGGCGTTTCCGGCGCGCTTCTGGCGCTGCCGGCCGTGCTTGCGGATCATCTCGTCAACCGCGCCCGCAATTTCATCTATTCGACCGCGCCGTCTCCTCTGATGGCAGCGGCGGTGCGCGAGGCGCTGCGCATGATCGCGGATGAACCAGAGCGCCGCGTGCGGCTCGAAGCGCTGATTAGCCATGCCGGCGAAGAGCTCCGGTCGCGGCTCGGCCTGAGCCCCAGCGGTTCGCAGATCCTGCCCGTCATGATCGGCGACAATGCCCGCGCGCTGCGGATCGCCGAGCGCATGCGTGCCGGAGGTTTCGATGTCAGGGCGATCCGGCCGCCGACGGTGCCGGAGGGCACGGCGCGTCTGAGGATTTCCATCACGCTCAATGTCGATGAAGGCCAGATTTCGGCGATGTCGGAGCGGCTTGCGATGGCAATAGAGGAGGATCGGGCATGAGCCCTTGCTTCGTCGTCTCCGGCACCGATACCGGCATCGGCAAGACGGTCTTTGCCGCGGCGCTCGCCGGCGCTCTGAACGGATATTACTGGAAGCCGGTGCAATCCGGGCTCGATGAGGAGACCGACAGCGAGCTCGTGGCGCGTCTCAGCGGGGTTGCGCGCGACCGCATCCTGCCGGAAGCCTATCGCCTGTCGATGCCGGCTTCGCCGCATCTGTCGGCCCGGCTCGATGGCATCGAAATCGAGCCCGATCGGCTCGTGGTGCCGAAAACGGATGGGCCGCTGGTGATCGAGGGGGCGGGGGGGCTTCTGGTGCCGCTCTCGGAGCGATTGGTATTCGCCGATATTTTCGCCCATTGGCAAATTCCGGTCATCCTTTGTGCCAGGACGTCGCTGGGCACGATCAACCATACGCTGCTGTCGCTGGAGGCCATGCGGCATCGCGCCATTCCCGTCTTCGGCATCGTCTTCATCGGTGATGAAAACCCGGAGAGCCAGAGGATCATCGTCGAAATGAGCGGTGTCCGCTCGCTCGGCCGGTTTCCGATCCTGCCGGATGTCACGCCGGATGAGGTTCGCCGGGCCTTTCGGGATAGCTTTGACCTGACCTCCTTCACGGAGGTAGCGGCATGACCAGCTCGTCCGTCTGGCACCCCTTCACCCAGCATGCGCTGGAGCCGCCGATCACACGGATCGCCTCGACCGACGGCGCCTATTTGATCGATGAGGACGGCAATCGCATTCTCGACGCCATCTCGTCATGGTGGGTCATCACCCATGGTCATCGGCATCCCGCCATCATGACGGCGATCCGGGAGGCGAGCGAAGCCTATGACCAGATCATCTTCGCCGAATTTTCGCACGCGCCGGCGGAAAAGCTGGCGGAAGGATTGATCCGCATCGCGCCGCCCGGATTGAAGCACGTCTTCTATTCCGACAGCGGCTCGACTGCCGTCGAAGTGGCCCTGAAGATGGCGCTCGGCTATTTCCACAACATCGGGCAGTCGCGCGACCGTATCGTCGTGATGGAACACGGCTATCACGGCGACACGATCGGGACGATGTCGGCCGGCGAGCGGGGGATCTTCAACGCCGCCTATGAGCCGCTGCTGTTCGGCGTGGACAGGCTTCCCTTTCCGGAGACGGGCATGGAGCAGCGCACGCTCGACGCTTTCGAAGCGTCCTGCCGCTCCGGCCGCGTGGCGGCCCTTGTCATCGAGCCGCTGGTGCTTGGTGCCGGCGGCATGAAGATGTACGAGCCCCAGGTGCTCTCGGGGCTGAAGGCGATCGCCGAGCGTTATGACTGCCTGTTCGTCGCCGACGAGGTGATGACCGGCTGGGGGCGGACCGGGCCATTGTTTGCCTGCGAACAGGCCGGCATAAGCCCCGATATCCTGTGTACCTCCAAGGGGCTGACGGGCGGCGCCCTACCGCTTGCCGCGACGCTCTGCACGGCCAGGATATTCGATGCGCATCTTTCCACCGACCGGCGCAAGACCTTCTTCCATTCCAGTTCCTATACGGCCAACCCGATCGCCTGCGCGGCGGCCGTCGCCAATCTCGAAATCTGGCGCGACGAGGCTGTGACGGAGCGCATTCAGGGCCTCGAAGCGATGCACCGGCAGCATCTGGCGAGCTTCGAAGGAGATGAGCGCTTTACCGGCATCCGTCAGGCCGGAACGATCGCTGCCCTCGATCTCGTCGTGCCGACCGGCGGCTATCTCGCCGATGTCGGTCCGCGCATGCGGCGCCTGTTTCGCGAACGCGGACTGCTCATCCGGCCGCTCGGCAACGTCATCTATCTGATGCCGCCCTATTGCGTGACTGCCGGCGAGGTCGCTCGTGCCTATGATGCCATCGACGAGGTGGCCTCCATCGTTCTCGGAAAGCCCCAATGATAGGGCCACTCTCATCCCGCATGAAGGGTTTCGGACATGCCGTTCCGGCCCGGTGTGTCGACAATGCCGAGATAGAGATGCAACTCGGCCTCGAGCGGGGATGGATATGGCGGCGCACCGGCATCCGGACGCGCCATTGGGCAAGCGACAGCGACACGCTGACGGACCTTGCCGCACGAGCCGGGCGGATGGCGCTGGACGATGCCGGAACCGCGCCGGCGGATATCGCGTTGACGCTGCTTGCAACCTCGACGCCGGATCATCTCCTGCCGCCGTCGGCTCCCTTGCTCGCGCATCGCCTGGGTCTTCCGCGATCCGGGGCGATCGATCTTGCCGGCGCCTGTTCCGGCTTTCTCTACGCGCTGACCCTGGCCGATGCCTTCGTGCGCGTGCATGGGCGTTCGGTCCTGGTGGTTGCGGCCAATATTCTGAGCCGCCGCATCAATCCGGCCGAGCGGGCCGGCGCCATCCTTTTCGCGGATGCCGCCGGCGCGGTCGTGCTGTCGCCGTCGCAAGACAGCGCGACCGGGCTCAAGGCGGCCGAGCTGGTGTCGGATGGCAGCGGTTATGATCTCATCTCGATTGCGGCGGGTGGAAGCAATCGGCCATTCGCGCCCGATATCGCCGCCGAGGACTATCTGATGTCGATGCGAAACGGGAAGGAGGTGTTTTCGCGCGCCGTCGACATCATGACCGATTGCTCACGCAAGGTGCTTGCGGAGGCCGGGGTGACGGCCGGGGATCTCGACCGTTTCATTCCGCATCAGGCCAATGCGCGCATTTTCGACGCTGTTTGCGGCAATCTCGGGATCGATCCGGCCAAGACCTCGCGCACGATCGAAACCTTCGGCAATTCGTCCGCCGCGACAATCCCGCTGTCCCTGTCGGTCGCCAATGCGCAGAGGCGCTTCGCGGAGGGCGAAACGCTGTTGCTGAGCGCAGCCGGCGCGGGCATGATCGGCGGCGCGGTGGTCATCGTCACATAATCCATCTACGGCTCGGAAAGCGCCAGACATTCGCCGTGATAGGCTGTTTGCATCCGTGGATCTTGAGTCGCCGACAATCCGGCGACGGCGGCTGCGGGCAGGAGGATTTTCCGGAACGCATTTTGCAAGGTTACCGAAGTATATGTGCTTTGGAGGTAATGCGTGTTGAAACGGGATACTTTGCGGCCGTTCCCGGCGGTAACATTGGTGATGCAGAGCACCGGGGAATATCGGCGTGTCAATTCGGTACAGGCCGCCACCGAGACCTTGCTGGAACATTGGCCGATCGACGACGGCGAGGAATACCTGACAGCGATCCGGATATGCCTCGATGCGATGATGGGCACGATCCGCCCGGATGCCGTGCGAGAGGCCTTGATCAAGGCGGCGGAAGAGGCAGGCGTGCCGGTGATGCAATAGGCCGCTCCACCGGGAGCGAAGCCTTTGACTGCCGGTCGCCTAATCCGGGCGATCGGCGAGCAGCGCCCAGAAGGCGAAGAGGGGCGTGTCGAGGGATCTCATCGCATGCCTGATCTCCGGCACGTTGTAGAATGACCCGCCGATGCCGGGTGAGAACCATTCTCCTTCCCCCTGCTGAAACTGCCCGTCCGAAAGAACCAGATAGACCTCTTCCGGCGCATGGTCATGGTCCGGATAGCGGACATTCGGCGCCATCAGCGTCACACCCAGCCAAATATCCTTGCGCTCCTCAAGCCCGCCCGGACCGAGGAGCATCGCGTTGGCATGTCCATCGGCAAAATTGGCGCTCGCCGTTCCCCCGCCGTCGGTCCGGCGCCACCATTCGAGCGCGGGCTCGATCGCCTTGAAGCATTCGATCAGGCGCCTGAGGCAGGGGTCGGAGGCTTCGACGGAAAGCGCCGTGTCGAGATGGGCGCAGATGGGCAAGCGGCTCCCCGGTCCCGGCCGCTGCGATGCGGGCGTTTCCAATGCCGCGAAAATCTGCCGGATCGACCGGCGAGCCTCCGGCGCCTGCGCGAACCGGTCGAATGCCAGGTGTGCGGCATCCACGAACGATTGTAAGCCTTCCCTGCGCTCCGTCATGATCTTTCCCTAATGACGATGGCGACGGCTTTGCCCGACGCCTATGGCTCAGATGTCCTTTGCGAGGCGAAGCCCGTCATAGATGGCGGCGTGGGTGTTGCGCGCCGCGACAGCATCGCCGATGCGGAAGAGCTGGAATTTGCCCTGCGGATTGCGCAGGACCGACTGAGGCTCGCCGGCGACCAACTGGTCGTGGGAGATTTCGCCGAGATTTTTCGAACGCGGCTTCAGCTCGAAATAAAGCTCATCGAGCGGAATGGTGCCGTGATTGATGACGACCTGATCGAAGCTGCGCTGCTTCGAAACGCCGCCATAGTCGCTGCCGACATGCGCGACGAGCTCATTGCCGCTTTTTTCGACGGAATCGAGCCGGTAAGTGACGGTGAAGGTCACATCGTGTTTCTGAAGCGAGCGCATATAGGGGACGAGGTTCATCGCCATGACTTCCGGTGCGAAAGAGCGATCCGGCGTCATGATTTCGACCTTGGCGCCGGCCTTGGCTAGGAATTCCGCCGCCTGCAGGCCGGCATGATCGCCGGCATCGTCGAAGATCAGCACGTTGGAACCCGGCTTGACGTCGCCCGAGATGATGTCCCAGGCCGAGACGACCAGGTCATTGCCCTTGGAGAGGACTTCGGTGTGCGGCATGCCGCCGGTGGCGATGATCACGACGTCGGGATTTTCCGCCTCGACGGTGCCGGCTTCCGCCCATGTGTTGAAATGGAAGGTCACGCCATGCTTTTCGCATTGGCTCATGCGCCAGTCGATGATGCTGATCATCTCTCTGCGGCGTTCGCTTTGCGCGGTGAGCCTTATCTGGCCGCCCGGATCGTTGGCCGCCTCGAAGACGACGACCTCATGCCCACGCTCGGCGGCGACGCGCGCGGCTTCAAGCCCAGCCGGGCCTGCGCCGACGATGACGACCTTCTTGCGGGTTGCGGCCTTGTCGATCGCATGCGGCATGGTCAGCTCGCGACCGGTGGCCGCATTGTGGATGCAGTAGGCGGCGCCACCCTGGTAGATGCGGTCAAGACAGTAATTGGCGCCGACGCAGGGACGGATGTCGTCCTCGCGCTTTTCGATGATCTTGCGGGCGATATGCGGGTCCGTCATGTGGGCGCGCGTCATGCCGACCATATCGACCTTGCCCGAGGCAATGGCGTGGCGGGCTGTCGCGACGTCGGGGATCTTGGCGGCATGGAACGTCGGGAAGCTTGTCGCCGCGCGGATTTCGCCGGCGAAATCCAGATGCGGCGAGTTCGCCATGCCCTGGATCGGGATCACATCCGTCAGGCCGGGATCGGTGTCGATATGGCCGCGGATCACATTCAGGTAGTCGATGAGGCCGCTGTCCCTGAGGCGCCTCGAAATCTCGATGCCCTCGGTCCTGCTGGTGCCGCCGGGAAGACATTCGTCGGCCGTATAGCGTACGCCCAGAATGAAATCCTCCCCAACCCTTTGCCGGATCGCCTTGAATACATCGAGACAGAAGCGCATCCGGTTGTCGAGGGAGCCGCCATAGGGTTCATCGAGCTCATTGGTGAGCGGCGACATGCATTGGTCGATCAGATGGCCATAGGCTTCCAGCTCGACGCCGTCCATGCCGCCCGCCTTCATGCGTTCGGCGGCATCGGCGAAATCCTTGATGATACGTTCGAAGTCCCAGTCTTCCATTTTCTTAGGGAAGGCGCGGTGAGCGGCCTCGCGCTGATGCGATGGCGCGACGACGGGAAGCCAATCGCCCTTGTCCCAGCGGGTGCGGCGCCCGAGATGGGTGAGCTGGATCATGATGGCGGCGCCCTGTTCGTGCACGGCGTCCGTCATGTCCCTGATCCACGGCACGATCTCGTCCTTGTAGGCGAGCAGGTTGTTGAATACCGGCGGGCTGTCCTTGGACACGGCGGCGGAGCCTGCCGTCATCGTCATCGCCACGCCTCCCTTGGCCCGCTCGACCGTATAGGCGCGGTAACGCTCCTTCGGCATGCCGTCTTCCGGGTAGGCCGGCTCGTGCGATGTGACGATGATGCGGTTGCGAAGTGTCAGGTGCTTGAGCTGGAAAGGCTGGAGCAGGGGATCGTTTTGCATCTGTCGGATTCCGGTTGGGGCTGTCATGGCCGAGGCTATGCGGAAATGTACATAAGTGTCAACGTCGAAAACAGTATGGTCATGTTTGTTGACATAAGTGTACATTCTCCTTGTGCGATGGAGTGCTTTTTGCTACGAGGTCAGGTATGGATCAGGCTTTGAACGACAGCGGCTGGCGCGGATCACAGGAGGGATGGCTGGAAGCAGCCTATGAGTCCCTGCTGGAATCGGGCGTCGATTCCGTCAAGATCCTTCCTCTTGCGAAGAAGCTCAACCTTTCGCGAACGAGTTTCTATTGGTTCTTCAAGGATCGCGAGGAATTGCTGAGCACGCTGATCGGCCGCTGGCGGGAAAAGAATACCGGTAATATCGTCAAGCAGACGGAGGCCTATGCGGAAACGCTCGCCGAGGCCATGCTCAATGTCTTCGACTGCTGGCTCGACAAGGACCTGTTCGATTCCAAGTTCGAATTCGCCGTGCGCAGCTGGGCGCTGCAATCGGAGGAAATTTTAGCGGAGGTGCGAGAGGCCGATCAGGTGCGGCTGGAGGCCCTGAAGCGCATGTTCATCCGTTTCGGGTTCGACGACGCGGCCGCCGATGTCCGTGCGCGGACGACCTATCTGGTGCAGATCGGCTATATTTCCATGCAATCCCAGGAGGAAATTGCGCTGCGAATGAAGCGCATTCCGGAATATATCGCGATCTATACCGGTCAGGTGCCGCAACAAAGAGAGCTCGACCGCTTCTTTGCCCGGCACGACTACAAGTCGCAATAAGACGCTGCCATGATGATAGATGCCGTGCTCGGACAACTTATCTGGTTCGGATCGACTATAGTTCCAGCTGTCCCATAGAGAGATTGCCGTGCGAATGAAGCGTATACCTGAGCATATCGCGATCCGCGCCGGCAGGGTGCCTCGACGACGAGCGCTCCGCCTCCGTGCCGTTCACGGCTGCAGGCCAGAGTAAGAGGGCGCCACCTATGCAGGACCCAATGAGGATCGGTGTGATCGGTGGCGCAGGCTGGCTTGGCGGGGCTCTCGCCGGATCGATCCTCAGGGCCGGGATCGCGCGGCCGGAAGGCCTTTCGCTGTCCTATCGGCGCGAAAGGCCGGCGCGGTTCCCGGACGTTCACTGGACACGCGACAATCAGGAACTCGTCGATCGGTCGGACATCGTCATCGTTTCCGTTCGGCCGGCCGACTGGCCCGCCCTTTCCGTCGATGTCGGCGGCAGGCTCGTCATTTCCGTCATGGCCGGCATTCGCCTGGAACAACTCGGGGAGTGTCATCGCACCAAAAGGGTCGTGCGTGCCCTGCCGAATGCGGCCGCCGAGGTCGGCAAGTCCTATACGCCCTGGATCGCCGCCGGCGGATTGGATGAGAGCGACCGGGCCATCGTACGGCGCATCTTCGGCGCTTGCGGCGTCGAGGACGAGTTCGGCCGCGAGAGCGACATCGACTATCTGACCGGGCTCACCGGCTCGGGACCGGCCTTTCCGGCGCTGCTTGCCGCAGCCATGATGAAGGATGCCGTCGGACGTGGTTTACCTATGGATGTTGCCAGGCGGGCGGTAAACACTATGCTGGTGGGTGCCGGGCGTTTGCTGGAACTTCGCGACGACTGTCCGAACGACATCGTCAATTCCTTTCTCGACTATCGCGGCACCATCGCGGCGGCGATCGAAGCCATGCGCGCCTCAGGATTGGAGAAATCGATCTCGGAAGGACTTTCGGCAGCATTCAGGAAATCGGTAAGTATGGGAGAGGCCTCCTGACGACCGCTTGAGCGGGCTAATGCGGCACCCCGCTTCGATAAGACGCCGCAAACAGAGGGAACGACAATGAACAAACTACTTGCATCGACATGCCTGCTGTTCGGCCTGCTTGGCGGAGCCTCCATGGCAAGCGCCGCCGAATGCGGAAGCCTGACGATCGCCAGCATGAACTGGCAGAGCGCCGAGGTGCTCTCGAATCTCGACAAGATCATCCTGAACGAAGGCTATGGTTGCAGCGCCGAGATTACGGTTGGCGACACCGTTCCGACGATCACCTCGATGGCCGAGAAGGGCCAGCCCGACATCGCGCCGGAGGCCTGGATCGATCTTCTGCCGGAGGTGGTGAAGAAGGGTACGGATGAAGGCCGGCTCGTGATTGCCGGCACCTCGCTGCCGGATGGCGGCGTCCAGGGATGGTGGATTCCGAAATATATCGCCGATGCCCATCCGGACATCAAGACGATCCCGGACGTGCTGAAGCATCCGGAACTCTTCCCCGATCCGGAGGATTCGAAGAAGGGCGCGATCGTCAACGGTCCGCAGGGCTGGGGCGGCACGGTGGTCACCTCGCAGCTCTATAAGGCCTTCGGTGCCGAGAAGGCGGGCTTCACGCTCGTCGACACCGGCTCGGCGGCCGGCCTGGATGGTTCCATCGCCAAGGCATACGAGCGCAAGCAGGGCTGGGTCGGCTATTACTGGGCCCCGACCGCGTTGCTCGGCAAGTACCAGATGGTCAAGCTCGACGCCGGCGTACCGGCCGATGCGGCCGAATGGAAGCGCTGCAACACTGTCGCCGATTGCCCCGATCCGAAGCCGAACGCATGGCCGGTCGACCGTGTCGTGACGCTGGTTGCAAAGACCTTCGCCGACAAGGCCGGAGCGGACGTGATGGACTATCTGAAGAAGCGCTCCTGGTCGAACGACACGGTCAACAAGCTGATGGCCTGGATGACCGACAACCAGGCCACCGGTGAAGACGGCGCCAAGCACTTCCTGAAGGAGAACAAGGACCTTTGGTCGAAGTGGGTCTCGCCGGAAGCTGCCAAGAAGATCGAAGCCTCGCTTTGAGCTTGAGATGCGGTGCGTCCCTGACGCACCGCATCACCCAACGCCAAAAATAAAAAGGGATATTGGCCGGCTTCTTTTGAAAAGGGGAACCGAATGGAATGGTTTTACAAATTCCCGCATATGGACGACGACCTTCTTCGCAATCTGAAGAAAGCGATCGATGACGGGTTTCGGGGATTCACCCGCGCTTATGGCGATGCGATCGAGAGTTTTTTCTCTCCGCTGCAACATTTTCTGATCGCTTCCGAGCGTTTCATGACCCAGACGCCATGGCCGATCATCATATTGATCATTCTCGCGATCGCCTGGGCCGCCAGCAGGAGCCTGAAAATCGTCCTCGGCTGTCTCGTGACGCTGCTGCTGATCGGCTATTTCGACATGTGGGAAGACACCATGCGCACGGTGTCGATGATCTTCGTCTGCACGGTGCTGTCGATCGCCATCGGCATTCCGATCGGGATCTTGATGTCGCGGTCCGATAGGGTGCAGAGGGTCGTCAATCCGATCCTCGACGTCATGCAGACCATGCCGAGCTTCGTCTATCTCATCCCGGTGGTCATGCTTCTGGGCATCGGCAAGGTGCCGGGACTGATCGCGGTCGTCATCTACGCCATTCCGCCGATGATCAGGCTTACCGATCTTGGCATTCGGCTCGTCGACAAGGACGTGCTGGAAGCGGCAGACGCCTTCGGCTCGTCGAATTCGCAGAAGCTGTTCAAGGTGCAGTTGCCGCTGGCATTGCCCACCATCATGGCCGGCATCAACCAGACCATCATGATGGCGCTCGCCATGGTGGTCGTCGCCTCGATGATCGGCGTCCAGGGCCTCGGCCAGCCGGTTCTCAAGGCCATCGCCAACCAGTATTTCACGCTGGGCATCTTCAACGGTCTTGCCATCGTCGGCATCGCCATCATCTTCGACCGGGTCAGCCAGGCCTACGGCAAGAGACTCCAGAAGCACCGGGAGACCGTCCATGGCTGATCGTCATTTCGGCGGCATCAAGATCCGTCACCTCTACAAGATCTTCGGCCCCAATCCGCAAGCCTATATCGAGGCCGTCCAGAACGGGCTGTCGAAGGCGGAGCTCAATGAAAAGCACGGTCATGTGCTGGGGCTGAGGGACATCAACATCGAAATCCCCTCGGGCGGTATCCAGGTCATCATGGGCCTGTCGGGCTCGGGCAAGTCGACGCTGATCCGGCACGTCAATCGCCTGATCGATCCGACGGCCGGCGAAGTGCTGGTCGATGGCGTCGATATCGTGAAGATGAGCACGGACGAGCTTCGTGAATTCCGCCGGCATCAGACCGCGATGGTGTTCCAGAAGTTCGCGCTGCTACCGCATCGCAACGTTCTCGAAAACACCGTCTATGGTCTCGAGGTTCAAGGCGTCGCGCGCTCCAAAAGCGCCGATATCGCGATGAAGTGGCTGGAGCGGGTGGGGCTGAAAGGTTTCGAACAGAAATATCCGAACCAGCTTTCGGGCGGCATGCAGCAGCGCGTCGGCCTGGCGCGTGCGCTGGCCAACGATGCCCCGGTGCTGCTGATGGACGAGGCCTATTCCGCCCTCGATCCGCTGATCCGCATGGACATGCAGACCGTTCTTCTCGATCTGCAGAAGGAGATCAAGAAAACGATCGTCTTCATCACTCACGATCTCGACGAGGCGCTGCGGCTGGGAGACCAGATCGCCATCCTGCGCGATGGGCAGGTTATCCAGCAGGGCACCAGCCAGGACATCGTGCTGCGGCCGGCCGATGAGTACGTTGCGAACTTCGTCAAGGAGGTCAATCGGGGCCGCGTCGTGCATGTCGAAGCGGTGATGGTGCCGCTGCAGGGCAATGCTGCCCCCGCCGGTGCCAAGATTGCGGCGGGAACCACGATCGAGGAAGCCGTGCGTATCCTGGCCTCAGTGCCCGACGGCGACGTCACCGTCGTGGAATCGACCGGCAAGCCCATCGGCACCGTCAACTTCCGCCGGCTTGCGGTCGCAATGGTCAATTCGCACAGCTTGAGCGGACAGCCTGCCAATGCTGCAACGAAGGAGCAGTCCACGACGGATGCGATCGGCTTCTGAGCACCCTGTCTTCCTTGCCCTCCGTATCGTGCGGATACGGAGGGTTTTTGCTATCCCCGGATCGGACTTGCCAGCGGCCAAGGCTCGCTTCGCGGCAATATCGGCAGGAAAGCCGGCCGGGCCAGGGCAAGATGGAATGGCGTCGATATCGACCCATCCGCATCAGGGAACGGTGATTGCCGCCGGCAGAAAACCGCTTGCGTGCAGATATTCCACGAATTCGGCGATCGGAATGATGGCCAGAATGAACAGGGCGTCTCTCGATGTCACCGACAGCGCATAGGGGGAGAAGGCGCGCCCTTGTCCCCAGTGCAGATTTGAGAATGCCGGCCAGAACAGCGGCGTGCGACGGGCATAGGTGTCATATTGCTCGCCGAAGAGATGAGACAGGTATTGTGCCTCCCGCTTCGCCGTATAGAAGAACACGAGATAGGCCAGCAATGTGAAGATCGCCGCGGCGAGAAAGCTTCCGAATATCAGGCAAATGCCGAGGATCGCCATCAGGGACGAGACGTAGAGAGGATTGCGGGTGACGGAATATGGTCCATCCGTCACCAGTTCGGAATTCTTGCGTCCGCCGACATAAATGATCGACCATATGCGTCCGATGATACCGAGCATGATCAGCAGAATCCCGGCCTGCTCGAGAATGCCGAGCACCAGGCCCTCAGGGGGAAAGCCGGAGCGCGTAAACAGCTGGAACGTAATAAACGCTGCTGTCAGGACCCAAAGTGCCCAAATTCGTCTCTTTTGTCGGAACGGGCGGTTGGAAGATGTGGCGAGGGAGGTCATGTATGTCTTGGGCTCCATAAATATGCGGCTGACCGGGACTGAGCCAAGGATGTCGATGGCTTGGCATCGCACTCTGTTTTCGGATGGGTCGTCCTGGTTTGATGCTCCCCCGTCCCGAATCGCTCCTATTTCGATAGCGACCAAATTCGACATAATAATATCGATATCGAGCTATGGATGTATGGGCGCGCGGGGGTGAGGCTGTGATGAGGGGAGGGGCTTGCCGGTCTATGTCCAGCCCGGTCGGTCAGTCGCCATACCACATCCGGCGGAGAAGGCCGTCGCCACGGAAGAATTGGTGATAGAAGGCCGCGCCGGCGTGAAACGCCAGCAATGCGAGCAGCAGCAGCGCGCCTAGACCGTGCGCCCCTCTCGGCGGATAGTCGGTAAAGTTCGGCAGGGTTGCCGCCGGTGCACCGAAGATCGCCGGTCCGGCACCGCTGAGGGCAATCGTTCCTATGCCGCTCGCGATCATGCCGATGATGATCAAGTAGAAGGCGACATGGACGCCGCGCGCGATGCGTTCCTGCCATAACGGAGCCCCCTGTACGGCAGGTGGCTTGTTGTCGAAACGCCACCACCAGACAATGCGAAGGAGGGTGAGAAGCAGCACTGCGATTGCTATCGGGATGTGAAAGCGCAGGATTTCGGCTTTCACCATCGCATCCATGGCATTCGCCGCCCGGAAACCGGAGCCGAGCAGCGCCAGGATCATGATGGCGCTCAGCCAGTGAACGGAAATCGCTACCGCACCATAGCGGTCGGCGCTACTCTTCAGCATCTGCATGTCCTTCCAGTTTCCCGCGCAAGGCCGTCATGACCCGGCGCATGGTTTCGATATCCTCGAGCGGAAGCCCGTCGGAGAGATCATTGACCCAAGGCGCCTGCAGGCGCATGGCGGCATCGAATATCTGCCTGCCCTTGTCGCTCAGCACGACGAGTTGTGCCCGCCGATGGTGCGGATTGGGCTGGAACGAGACCAGGCCTTCCTTCTCCAGATCGTTGACGATGCGCTGCACATTCTGGCGGTTGGCGCCCATGTCGCGCGCGAGCCACGCGACCGGTTGCGGTCGCTCGGCGGCCACGATGCTGCCGAGCACCTGCCAGCGGGCGCTGGTCAGGCCGAGGTCGGCAACCAGCCTGTCTCCAGAGGAGAGAATGCGATTGTTCAGCCTGAACAGGTCAAGAAAAAGAGCGGTCAGTGCCGTTCCCGCGGGCGTTCGTTCGGTCTCGTTCATATGTCACCGTGTAATTCATTTGACATTATGGTGTCAAGTTACTATGTATGCGTCATTCCAATTTGACATCATAATACCAAATTGAATGGTGATCACAATGTCACACATGCGTCCGCTGGACCCGGCCTTCCCGATCGAACGTCAGATTGCCGTCGATGCTTCCCCCGTCGTGCTGGTCAATATCTTCACCCTGGACAAGGCCGATGAGGACCTATTCCTCAAGGCCTGGCAGGACGACGCCCAATTCATGAAGCGTCAGCCGGGCTTTATCTCGACCCAGCTTCATCGGGCGGTCGGCGACAGTCCGACCTATCTTAACTATGCCGTCTGGGACACGATGGCCGATTTCCGCGCGGCATTCTCGCATCCGGAATTCCGGGCGAAGATCTCGGAGTATCCGTCATCGGCGGTGGCCTCTCCGCATCTGTTCCAGAAAGTCGCCGTACCGGGCGTCTGCGTGGCTTGAGCAAGCGGGAACGGCCAGGCACCTGTGCCGTTTGCTCTCCCATTCGTCTCCGGTCTTGCCGGCGCGCCCACGGCCCCTATATTGCTGCGTTGCACCATGACTTTCGTCAGGCTATGGTGCGCACAGGCGTCGGTGGGGCGGTGCCTCGGCGGTCGATTGAGACAATGGGGCCCACGGGATCGAGGAAATATCGGTGAAAGTGGTCGTTGAAAATACCGTATGTCTGAATACCGGCGATGCGGCCATCCTGTTGGCCATTCGCCATATCCTGCAGTCGGCATTTGGCGAGGGACTGCAGTTTTCCGTCTTCGACACGCAGCCGAAGGTGGCCGAGAGGCTTTACCCCGCCAATCACTATCCCGACCTTGCCTTCCGGCAATTGCTGTCGGACGTCGTTTTTAAATACCGGCACGATGGCAACACCGCCAAAAATGCGCTGAAGCAGCTTTACAACCGGCTGGTCTTTCGCGCGCTTCGTCGGTTTCAGCAGACCGGTGCAGCGAAGAGCCGCTTCCTGTCCGCGAGCGATCAGCAGAGTCTCGGTCTCTATCGCGACGCGGATATGGTGATCACCACGGGCGGAACCTATCTCGTCGAGACCTATGATCTCGAGCGGCGCATCAACCAGTTCAGGATCGATCGGATTTTCGGAAAGACGCCCGTCTTCTTCACCCAGTCCCTCGGACCGTTCGCCAAAGACGACAATCGCCGCAGCCTGAAGCCGATATTCGACCAGAGCCCGCTGATCCTGCTTCGCGACGCGCATTCGCGCGACAATCTCGTCGGCCTGGTCGATGATCTCGGTAAGTGCCATGTCGTGGCCGATGCGGTCTTCGCGCTGGCCGACGCCGCACGGATCAAGACGATCCTGGCGGGTGGCAAGCCGTCTACCGGGCGGGTGGGCATTTCCGTGCGCCATTGGGGCTACGTCAAGGACGGTGAAGGCGGAATGGGCCGCTATATCGACAGCATCTGCCGGATGGCGACGGAACTGGTGCGGACCTATGGCAAGCAGGTCGTCTTCATTTCGACATGCCAGGGCGTGCCGGAATATGCGCATGACGATTCCAAGACCGCCAGGAAGATCGTCGAAAAGCTCGAGCCAGATGTCGCCGCCTCGACTTCGGTCGACGCGGGCTTCCATTCGCCCGAACAGCTGATGACCATCGTCAAGGACTTCGATTTCGTGATCGCCACGCGCATGCACATGATGATCATGTCGCTCTGCGTCGGCACGCCGGTCTTGCCGATCGCCTACGAATTCAAGACCAAGGAACTGTCGAAGCGGATCGGCGTCGCCGATCTGCTGCTCGATATCGACAGCGTCACCGAAGAGACGGCAAGCCGTAATCTCGCGTCTTTTGTCGCCGACCTCGATCGCTACCGCGATCTCAGCCTTCGCGCCGTGCTCGACGAACATGCCTCGGCAATGTCCGCCGTCGCGCCTCTTCAGGCGCTTATGCGGACGGCGAGCCCGGCGCGGTCTTCCAAAGCGTCGACGGAAGGGATGAAAACACCTTTCGCGACGACGGAAGCAGCATCGCAAGAATGAAGCCTATGCCGTAGTTCAGGACGAGCGAGGCAGCGATGGCGACGATGCCGGACGAAAGCTGTCCGTTTTGCTCGAGCCAATGATAGCCGAGCCAGGCCAGGAGCGACGAGACAAGGAACAGCACCTGCATCGACAGGAAATCCATGGCCGATACCGGGCCGACCCGTTGCAGCATCACCGCAAGTACCGGAACTCTCAGAATATAGCCGCTGATCGCATAGGCCGCGGCAACGCCGATGGCGCCCCATTTCAGCCCGATGACGAAGGCGGCGACTGTCGTCAGGGATGAATAGATGCCCCAGTGGAACATCGCCTTGGTTTCCCCCTGGCAGATGAAGATCCATCCGGTGGTGCTGCCGACCGGCTGGATGAGCCCGGCAATTCCAAGCCAGACGAAGATCGGGGCAACCGGAAGCCATTGCTGGCCGAAAAGCAGGCTGACGACCGGCTCGGCGCTGCAGGTGACGGCGGCGATCCCCGGCATGGTGCAGGCGGCCAGCAGCCAGTTCGTGCGCATATAGACGTCCCGAAACCGGACCTTGTCATCCTGTATCCGGCTCATCAGCGGGATCATGACCCTCGTCAGCGGCTGGGTGATGTTCTGCAGCGGGAAGAGCAGCAGCTTGTAGGCGCGATCGTAATAGCCCAATTCGACCGCGCCGGAATATTTGCCGACGAGGATGTTATCGAGGTTACGGGAGAAGAAATTGACGAGGTTGAATCCCGTGAGATTGGCGCCGAAGGAGATGATGTCGCGGTCGACGCGCAGGACCGGTCTGCCCGGCAGCCAGCGGGTGGTCCACCAGGCGGCGATCAGCGTCACGGCCGCGGTGACCGCCGGCCCGATCGCCAGCGACCAATAGCCGAGGCCCTTCCAGGCGGCGAAGGCGGTCGCCAGGAAGCCGGCGGCGGCGGATATCACGTCGTTGAGCGCCAATTGTCCGAACTGAAGATGACGGTTCATCAGCGCCAGCGGAAGGGCGGCAAGGCTGCCGAGAAAGAGCGGCAGCGCGGTCGCGACCGTGATCGCCGTCATGCGCGGATCGCCGTAAAAGGCCGCGACGGCCGGTGCCGCGACGGTCAGGACCGCCGTGCAGCCGATGCCGATGAAGGTACTGGCCCAGAAGACCTGGTTGAGCTGATGCCCGGAGATCTCCTTGCGCTGAATGACCGCCTGCTGCAGGCCGAGATTCTGGAACAGCCCGACAAAGGCGGCGATCGGGCTCACGGACGCGATCAGGCCGAAATCCTCGGGGATGAGCAAGCGCGCGAGCACCACCACCGAGAGGAACTGGATAATGATCTTCAGAACCTGGGCCGCGGCGGTAATGAATCCGCCGCGCAACGCAAGACGCCCCATCGAATGTTTCTGCGTGTTCGTCACACATGGCTCCTTGATGCCGCCAGCGTCGTCACCATCGCCGCGAGTTGATCATTGAGACGATCGGTATTGTAGTCCGCTTCGATCGTGCGTCGCGCGGCATCCGCGATATCGTCGCAGGGGAGTGGATTTTCGATGATCCAGGCGATCCTCTCGGCAAGCGCGTCGACATCCCTTTCCGCGGCCAGGAAGCCTGTCCTGCCATCCTCGATCAGTTCCGGTATGCCCGAATGATAGGAACTGACGACTGTCAGGCCGGAGGCCATCGCTTCCATGAGGGCGACCGGGATGCCCTCCACGTCGCCGTTGGCGGCCGTCACGCTCGGCAGGATGAAGGCGTGCGATTTTGACAGCCATTGCTTGACTTCCTGATGGGGGCGGCTGCCGAGGAAGGTCACCTGCCGCAAGAGTCCCAGTTCCTTGGCGAGATGTTCGAGGTCTTTGCGCTGCGGCCCGTCTCCGATGATCGTATAGTGCCAATCGCCATGGGATGCGCCAAGCTTCGCCAAAGCGCGCAGCGCGAATTCGATGCCCTTCTTCTCGATGAGCCTACACACCGAAATGAGCTGAAGCGTCGCGCCGTCGCGCTTGCGCCGATCGTATGGAATCTGTCCCACATCGATGCCCATATGGTGCACTGCCGTATGTTCGCAAGGTGCCCCGCCTTCGATCAGCATGTCGCGGAAGCGGTTGTTGACGGTCAGATTGAGCGCACCCAGTTTGAAGAGATCGCGATACTGAGCGAGGCCGTTTTCACGAAAGGGCACGCCGACGTCGAAGCCGTGGAAGATGGTGACGATGGGCGGCCTGATCTCGCATCGCTTTTTCAGGCGTGCGACCCGCGCTCCGTTCTGGCCGAAATGGGCGATGACGGCATCGAAATCGTTGATCCTGCGGACGGAGAGCATGTCCAAGGCGGTCGACACCTTGTCCTTCAAGGCATGCGGCAGACGCTCGATCTGCGGTCTCAGCGCCCCGATCCTGCCCCACCAGTCGCGGGCATGCGGCATCAGGCTCGCGACCGGCTCTTTTCCCCGCTGCTGGTCGCTGGTGCCGGCTATGCCGTCGCAGACGATTCCAACCTCGAAACCGCGCTCCACCATTCCGGCCATCTGGCTGATGACGAAAGTTTCCGACAGAGTGGGAAACCGGCCGACGACGAAACCGATATGCATGAAGGGCCTTCTCTGATGTCTGTCATTGTGCGGAGAGCGTTTGCCCGATGAAAGGCCGCTCTCTGTCGGTTCGGGAAAGCGTCCGCCGCCGGCAAGACCGGCCGTCACTGCAGGGCGTGGCCGACGGCCGCGCTCGAAAGTACTTTCGTAAAAAGTTCGAATTGCACGGACGGCTGCATCTGGGGACGCTGGGAGAATTCAAGCGCCGCTGCCGAAAGCTGTCCATAAAACGCCTGATCGCTCCACAATCTCTTGATCGCCTGCACCCAGTCGGCAAGGGGTGCATCGTAGTCGAGAACCATGCCGCCCTGGCCGATGGCTTCGGGAAGTCCGCCGCGCTGCGAGCCGACGACCGGGATGCCGCTGCAATGAGCCTCCGAGGCGACGCGTCCCCAGGCCTCTTCCCACTTGCTGGGGGCAAGCAGGATCTTCGTTCGTCCATAAATGGTCTTCATGTCGCTTGTGCGGCTTTTCAGATGAATGTTCCTGAAAGGCGCGATCGCTTTTTCGACCTGGCTGCGATGGGCTGGGGTCAGCGTCCAGCTCTCGACGAAGAGAAACGGGATTTCCGGGCATTCTCCCGCAATGCGCACGGCGAGTTCGAAGCCTTTTTCATTATAGGGATTGATGAAGGTGACATATTCGGCACTGCTGTTGGTTCTGTAGAGCGTGGGGTCGATCGTCGGCGGTATGACGACGGCGCTGATGCCGAATTTGTCCTTGTAGGTTCTTGCGGTGAATTCCGAATTTGCGATGTAGCGGGCGGATTGCAGCTCCCGCAAATCGCCGGCGAGCTCATGGAATTCGATGTTTCTGAGATAGATGACCACCGGGATATCGTGGGCTTGCAGCGCCTTTGCGATCGGGACCGATTTGTGACATTGCACGACGGCAACGTCGGGCTTCAGCTTCTCGACGGCGTATGCGGCCGCTTCCCATGGAAACCATGCGCGCAAGACCGGATAGCCCGGAAACGTGTCCATCACCGCGGGCTGTCGAAGCAGCTTCATTTTCGCCCGGGCCTTGAAGCCGAAAACGCCACCACCGAACAGGGCCGCCAAGACCGCCGGTCTATGGCCTTCCGAGCGCAATTGCTCGACAAGATGATGGGTGCTGGATTGAACACCCCCGCTAAATTCCGGATAATAACCGTTGCCACTGGCGAAAAGAACATTCATTCGCGCGATCCCCTTGGGCGCAAATCCCGGCGCATCCCCTTAATAGTTCCGTGCGATCGCACGACGAAGCATCCCATTCCCAAACGGATAGTGCCTGTCCATGACGCATTGCACAAACGTTTTTTCATGAAAATTTAGGAATGCGGAAGCTAAGGCCGGCTTCGATGCCGAGCGATGGCCGAGCTGGGGCAATACAGCACGTCGAAAATCCGCGTCATGCACTGTCGAGGGCCGATGCCAGGTCGGCGATCAGATCGTCGGGATGCTCGATGCCGATGGAGAGCCGGATCGTCGATTCCAGCACGCCTATGCGGTGACGCACCTCCTCCGGAACGCCCGAATGCGTCGTCGTCGCGGGATGGGAGGCGAGCGATTCCGTGCCGCCCAGGCTGACGGCCAGCTTGAAGATCTGCAGCGCGTTCAGGAACTTGAACGAGGCCGCCTGACCGCCCTTGATATCGAAGGAGAAGGTGGAGCCGGCCCCGCTGCATTGGGCGGCGAACGTCCGGCCGACGGCCGATGCCGGATCGGCATAGGCGAGATAGTGGATCGTCTCGACCTTAGGATGATCGCGCAGGAAATCGGCGACCGCCCTCGCATTGCTGTTGGCCCGCTCCATGCGGATCTGCAGCGTTTCCAGCGAGCGGCCGAGCATCCAGCAGGAATGCGGATCGAGCTGTGTGCCGATCGCCCCTCGCAGCGCCTTGACCTGCTTCATCACCGCCTTCGAACCGAGGGCGGCGCCCGCAATCAGATCGGAATGGCCGCCGACATATTTGGTCAGCGAATAGAGGGAAATATCTGCGCCATGCTCGATCGGCCGCTGGAAGACGGGGCCCAGCAGGGTGTTGTCGCAGGCGACGATCGGCACATGGCCCTGCCTTTTGCCGATGGCATCGGCCACCCGCCGGATCATAGCGATATCGACAAGGCTATTCGTCGGATTGGCCGGTGTTTCCAGAAGGATGAGCGAGACGCGGCCCTTCGCCATCGCCTCCTCGGCGCCGGCCATCACCGATGCCTCGCTGACGCCATCGGCGAAGCCGACAGCGGAGACGCCGAGATTGAGGAACGTCTTCGCGATCAGCGTCTCCGTGCCGCCGTACAGCGGCTGCGAATGCAAGACCGCGTCGCCGGGGCGGACAAAGGCCAGCAGGGTCGTGGCGATCGCCGACATGCCCGACGAGAACAGCGCGCAGCTCTCCGTTCGCTCGTAGACGGCGAGGCGATCCTCGACGATCTCGCTGTTGGGGTGATTGAAGCGCGAATAGACGAGGCCCACGCCCGTGCCCGCCGGCGGCTCAGTGCGGCCGGAAATGTAGTTGAAGAAATCGCGCCCGTCCTCGGCCGACTTGAAGACAAAGGTCGATGTCAGGAAGACGGGAGGCTTGACCGCGCCCTCCGACAATTCCGGGTCATAACCGTAATTCAGCATCTGTGTTTCAGGATGCAGGGGGTGGTTGCCGATATGGGTTTTTGACGGATGTGGCGCTGTCATGACGGTCTCCTCAGTCGACGGCATGATTCTCAGGGGCACATTATACGCTACTAAAATGAAACCTCGCCATGTGTTGCAATCCGGGCGATGAGAGCGACGCGCCAGGTGGCTTGCCGCAGCCGTCAATGAATTGGCTGGCATCGGCGTGCGACGAAAAAGGCAGTCATCGCCGATAGGTGCCGTTCATGTCGCTGGCGAATTGACAGACGCCGGACTGTTTCGTGCGCCAGGTCGACGCGTCGAGGCGATTGAAATCGATGGTGCAATGCTTGACGACAAGCCGCCCATGCCCGTTCCTCAGGGAGATGAGGCCGCTGGTACTGTCCGCATAGATGTCGCCGGCTTGCCCTCCTTGGGCGCCGATGCGGATCGTGGACAGCTCGACCGCCAGAAAGCCGTTGACCGGTCCAAAAATCGTAAGATCGCCCTGATCCCCGTCGTCATTACGGTCCATGAAGTGCTTCGACAGGCTCAAACCGCCCTTGGTGCCCAGAAGATTGCCGATCTGGACATCGTAGAGCTCCTGGAGGCAGGCAGCATCGCCGCATGTCGGCAACTGTTGCACCCATTCCCGCTGTTGCGCGCGGATCTTGTTTTCATCGTCTTGCTTCAAGGCCGCCGCATAGAGATCCTGCATGATCCTGTCCCGCACCATCAGCGCCGGGCTCCGGCAGATCATATGGTCCGTCGCAGAAGAGGGTTTTGCGCAATCGATGCCCGCGGCGTTTGCGGGCGGCATGGAAAAGGCAAGGATGAGAATCGCAATCGCGAGAGCAGATTTGGAAATCGCCATCGGGTGCTCCTGTTCAGGATACGCTAAACCATACATATGCCGCCCGGCGGCCGCGTAAAGGGCGGACCGGCAGAGATGACGAAGGGGAGGATCGGCCCTCGTCTCATTTGAAGATTGTGTCCGCTATCCTAGTTCTGCGCGGGTGTATCGGTCGGAGAATGTCGGGGAAGACGATGCCAGGCGAAACGCGATTTTCGGGCCGGATGACCGTTCTCATCGATGGATCGGCCTGTACCTCTTCGGCCATCGCCGGCTGGATCTCGTCGGATGCGGCCTGTTTGTCGTGGTCACCATCTACATCGCGAACTGGGCTAGGCATGCCTGGCCGCGCAGGGAGCCGGATATCACCGAACCAAAACGGCGGCCGGAATGATATCGGCGGGTCGAGCGAATAAGTTACGGCCCGCCACTTGACCAGGGAAAACCGGCACCCCATCTGGGGCATAACCCGCTGGTCCGGGCCCCTCTGGCGAGAGCCTCGGCACTCTTGCGATGTCGGACCTTTTTCCGACAATCCGTGCCGACAGGGGATTCTCCTTGGATTTTTCGTTTCTGCTCGTCGAGTGGCTGGGCAAGCCGCTCTGGATGTGGGCAAGCTTTCTCGCCCTCGTCATCGCCATCCTGTCCTTCGATCTCGGCATTCTGCATAAGCAGAACAAGGAGATCGGCGTTCGCGAAAGCGTAAAACTTTCCGCGCTCTATATTACGCTCGGCATCGCCTTCGGCGGCTGGGTTTGGTGGTATCTCGGTGCTGACGCCGGCCTTGCCTATATGACGGGCTTCGTCGTCGAGAAGACGCTGGCGCTGGATAACGTCTTCGTCATCGCCCTGATCTTCTCCTTCTTCGCCGTTCCGCGTCTCTATCAGCATCGCGTGCTCTTCTGGGGCATTCTCGGCGTCATCGTGCTACGCGCGATCATGATCGGCGTCGGCGCGACCCTGGTCGCCGAGTTCGGCTGGATTCTCTATCTCTTCGCCGCTTTCCTGATCGTGACCGGCATCAAGATGCTCGTCATGAAAGAGGCAGAGCCGGATGTTTCCAAGAATGCGCTCGTCCGCTTCATGCGCAGCCGCTTCAACGTCACAGACGAGCATCATGGCGAGCGCTTCTTCGTCAAGCAGGCCGACCCGAAGACCGGCAAGCTCGCCCTGTTCATCACGCCGCTCTTCATGGCGCTGGTGATGATCGAAGTGGCCGACGTGATCTTCGCCGTGGACTCCGTCCCCGCGATTTTCGCGATCACCACCGATCCCTTCATCGTCTACACCTCAAACATCTTCGCCATCCTCGGCCTTCGCGCCCTTTATTTCGCTCTGGCCGCGATGATCCATCGCTTCCAGTATCTGAAGCCGGCGCTTGCCGTGGTCCTCATCTTCATCGGCTCGAAGATCTTTGCCGCCGACCTCCTGGGTCTGGAAAAATTCCCGGCCGCGCTTTCGCTCGGCATCACCTTCGCGATCATCGCCGCCGGCGTGATCTGGAGCCTCCTCAAGACCCGCGACCGGCAGTCGGTGTAACCGAAACGGTTGGACGCAGCCGCGTTAGCAACAGAACACGAAGGAAACAGATATGATTTCGGATATCGTCGCTTGGCTTTTTGCCTTTTTTATCTTCGATCCGCTTCAGGCCCAGATGCAGGAGCAGGCCGAGCGCGCGAGGCTGCCCGTGGAGATCGTTCGCCAGTCCCAGGCTTGTCTGACGACCCAAGGCCCGCTGCTGATCGAGCGCGCCGCCGGCGACTATGGCTGGGCGGCAGGCACCCTCGTCAATCTCGCGATCGGGCGCACCGCGCCGGCCGATCTCCTGGATCGCCGGGACCCGCAATGCGCGGCCCTCGTCCGTGTGCTGAACGGCAACGATGGCGAGAGCGTGTAACGACGGATTTCGGCTGAAACGGATTGCACGACATGTCCGAAGCGGATGAAAGCATGAGCCGAGAACAGCCGCGCGGCGTCGCAACCGCGCGGCTCGCGGAAATGCGGGAGCTCGCCCGCGCAAGGGGCGGGCTTTCCATCGGCGAGGCCCTGGAGATCATGGGGTCGACGGGCATCGCCTTTACCGTGCTGTTTCTGGCGATCCCGGCCCTGACGCCGATCCCCGGTCCGTTCGGCATGGTCTTCGGCACAGCCCTTGCCTTGATCTCTCTTCAGATCATCGCCGGCAGCCGCACTCTCTGGCTGCCGGCCATGGTCAGAAACCGCCACGTATCGCCGGCGACCTTCGATCTCATTGTCCGTCACTCCATTCCGATGATCGCCAGGGTGGAGAAGATCATGCGCGCCGGTCGGCTCAAGGCCCTTACAGGCCCAATCGTGCAGACCCTGCTCGGCATCCCGATCTTCCTGCTGGCCGTGGTGATCGCCTTGCCGATCCCCTTCGGCAATATCCTGCCGGTATTTTCACTGGTGGTGCTGGCGGTCGCGCTGATGGAGCGCGACGGTCTGGTCGCCCTGGTCGGACTGCTGTTTGCCGCGGCGACAATTGCCGTGACCACGGCCCTGCTGCATGTGAGCGTCTCCATGATCTTCACGAGCTGAGATCGGCGTTAGTGCTGGCGTCGCGAATATTTCGCTTTGGCAGTTTCGGCTTCGTCGAAACCTGCTACAACTCCGTCGCCCGCTTGCCGGGCGATTTCGCCACCCCCTCGACGCCCGCCGATGACCCGCCTCATTCCAGAAGTCTTTCGCGACCCGACGATCCGGGTGAGCATGCTGGCCGTTTTTGCCTTCGGCTTTGCCGGAGCCGCGACGGCTCCCTATCAATCGGTCGTGGGTATTCGCGAGCTCGGCCTCAGCAACGGGCTCTATTCGGCGCTGATTTTTTGCGCGGCCGCCGTCAATGTCGTCGTCAGCATCCTGCTCGGAAATCTGGCGGACAGGCTCGGCGAATATCGCAGGATGATGCTGCCGGTCGCCGTTTTCGGCATTCTGGGTTATGGGGCTGTCTATGCCGTTCCGTCGCAGGTGACCTTCATTCTCAGCGCATTGTGTTTGCTGCCGGTCTACGGCTCTCTCAATTCGCTGCTTTTCGCCAATGTGAGGGCGACGACCAAGGGAATGGAGCGGAATGTCGTCGCCAGCGTCAACTCCGGCGTCCGGGCGATGATCTCGCTATCGTGGATTCTCGTGCCCGGCATCACCGGCGCGCTGCTGGCAAGCTCTAAGACCATGCTGCCCGCCTATCTGTTCGCGAGCCTGGCCTGCGCGGTCTGCCTTGGGCTGATCGGGCTGTTTCTGCCGCGCCGCACACCTGCCGACACCGCGCCGCCGCGCCATCTGTCCTACCTGGCAGCGCTCGGCGAGGTCGTCTCGCCGCCGGTCTTCCTGCGCGTGCTCGCGGTGGCGCTGATCACCAGCACGCTTCACGTCAACGACGCCATTCTGCCCCTCATCGTCACCGGCGCGGCCCATGGGACGGTCGCCGATATCGGCGTGCTCGTGGGGATCGTGGCGCTTCTCGAAGTCATCTTCATTATCGTGTGGGGACGCGCCCAACGGATGATGAACCATGTCACGGCACTGGCGATCGGCACGATCATCTATATCGTTTATCTGCTGCTGCTCGGGCATGCATCCGCGCCCTGGCACCTTTATGCGCTGACGCTCATCAGCGGGGTCGGAGCGGCCGCCCTCATCAGCATTCCCATCACCTATCTGCAGGATCTGATCGCCGAGCGCCCCGGCCTCGGTAGCGCCCTGATATCGGTGAACATCTTCCTGAGCGCCGGGCTCAGCGCCCTGATCTTTGCGATCGGAACGGGCACGAGCAGTTATTCGGGAACGGCGATCGTCGGCGCTGTTGCCGGCTTCGCCGGGCTTGCGATGCTGCTCTTCTTTGAACGGGCGAGACGGCGCAGATAATCCGCCCGGAGCCGGGCGGACAAGCATCGCCGTGACCCATGCTTATGCTGCTGCGGACGGCAGGGGCTCGGTCGCAATCGCCGGAGCAGGCTCCTTTGCCACCTGGACGGCCTGGGCGGGCGTGCCGGCCCAGGATGTGCCGGCCGGAATGGACTCGCCTTTCATGACCAGGGTCAGCGGCCCGATCTCGGCGAAATCGCCGACATTGGCTTCGTAGAGCACGGTGCTGCCGGAGCCCACCGACACACCCTTGCCGATCCGGATGCGACCGACCTTCATGATGCGGTCTTCATAGAGATGGGTCTGGGGGCAGGAGCCCATGTTGAGGACGGCATGGTCGCCGATATGAGTGCAGTCGAATTCGCAGATATCGGTGGTGTTGATCCAGGTGCCGCTGCCGATTTTGGTGCCGAAGGGCCGCAGCAGCCAGGGCAGGAAGGGCGTGCCGCGCAGATAGTCGAGCAGCATCTTGCTGGCGAGCCCGCCATAGAAGACCGCGACCGCTTCGGTGCGCATGGCCCACCAGGACCACATGGGCCGGTTCATCGGCCTGTAGATGCCGATGAGGGTCCATTTGAACGCGACGGCGACCAGATAGAGGATGCCGGAGGTCGCCAGTCCTGTCGCCATGAGCATCCAGAACAGCCGGCCCCAGGCGCCGTCGTCGATCGCGCTCGCCAGCAGATCGGAGGTCGCAAGCGCCATGACGATGAGGATGGCGGTCGGCAGCGAGGTGTGCATGGCCTCGAAGGCGATGCGCACGAGGCGCATGCGCAGCGGCGGCGCATAGGTGCTGGCGGCTGCCGCCTGCAGTCTTTCGCGCGTCGGGAACTGGAAGGCCGGGCTGCCGCACCAGGTTTCGCCTTCCTTGACATGCAGGCTGTCGGGCAGGCGCGTCTTGATGCCGACCAGCGCGTCGTTCTCGATCACGGCGCCCTGAGAGATGACGGAGGAATTGCCGAAGAAGCAGCGGTCGCCGGTCTTCAGGCGCTTGAGAATCATCCAGCCGTTCTGGATCTCCTCGTCGCCGAAGATGGTCTCGTCACCGATGAAATTGTCGCGGCCCATCTCGATCAGATCGTAGCGGCCGGCGAAATTCGCCGAGATTTCCGTACCCTTGCCGATCTTGGCGCCCATCAGGCGATACCAGTTGCGCATGAAGACGGTGGCATAGAGCGAGTTCAGCGTCTCCAGCATGGCTTCCGTGGTCAGACCGACGACCCATTTGCGGAAATAGAGATTGCCGAAGATGGAGTAGCGGCCCGGCACGACGCGCGGCAGCAGCACCCAGCGCAGCACGACCACGACGGCCATGGATACGACGATCAGCACCAAAGCGGCCGGCCAGGAGAGCGCGGAGATCATCCACCAGGACAGCGGCTCGTCGCTATCCGGCGACAGCATCTTCTGGACAGCCGAGAACAGGAAGAAGGCCGGGAAGATCGGCAGCAGGCCAACGACGAGGCTCAGATTGTAGGCGGCGAAATAGCTTGCGAACTGCAATAGGCGTCCCGCTGTTCCAAGTTCCGGATGGGCCGGCACCTCGGCGGGTTCGGCCTCGCCCGTCTGGCGGGCCGGGGAGCCGTCCCAGCGCGTATGGGCGGGGACATGCGTGCCGGCGGCAATCGCCGTCAGGTCGCCGATGATGGCGCCATCGCCGATCTTGACGTTGTGACCGATCACGCTGCCGTTGCCGATCTGGACATTGTCGCCGATGTCGATGGTGCCGACATGGATCTGGTTGCCGATGACCTCGACATTGGCGAGCTTCAGCTTGACGCCGAGGCTTGAGCGGGCGCCGATGCGCACCAGATCGATCGCGCCCTCTTCGAATTCGTCGAGCATCGTGTCCCTGCCGACCTTGGCTCCCAGCGCGCGCATATAGACGCGCATCAGCGGCGAACCCTTGAGGAATTTCGGCGCGGTGAGCTGGACGATGCGCTGCATCAGCCAGATGCGGAAATAGTAGGCGCCCCACAAGGGATAGACGCCGGGGCGGGTGCGGCCGATCACCAGCCATTTCAGCGCGACGACCACCAGCTTTTCACCGAGGTTGAGGCCGATATAGATGGCCCCGAGGATGAGCAGCTCATCCCACATCGGCACACCGTCGTCGATGAGGAGAATGGATGCCAGCAGCAGGCCGATCCATTGCAGCGTGGCAAGCGCGATGATGAAGGGCAGCACGATGGCCTGGGCCAGGCCGCAGAAGAAGCGGCGGCGCAGCGGAACCGGCTCGAAATCGATGCGCTCCTGTCCGGAGGCCTGTTCGGCGTTCGCTTCCAGGATCGCGGCGATGCCCCGCAGGGTGCGGCCGGCATAGACGTCGCGCAAGGCGATGCCCGCCAGAAGCGGGATCTTGCGGACTTCGGACACGAAACGGGCCGCCAGCATGGAATGGCCGCCGAGCTCGGTGAAGAAGTCGGCTTCGAAGCCGATGGCGCGCAGACGGAACACTTCGCTTGCCGCCTTCAGAAGCTGGGCTTCGGTCCAGGTGCGTGGCGTCTCCTGAACCTGGGTCGGCTGATCGTTTGCCAGCGGGATCGCCGCAAGCGTCTTGCGGTCGATCTTGCCGGAGGCCAGTCGCGGCAGCGATACATGGCTCTGCCAGGCGGCGGGAACCATGTAGGGCGGCAGCTTGGTCGCGATGGCGGCGCGCGCCTTGTCGCGGTCGAAGGCGTTGCCCGCCGTCACGACATGGGCCACCAGCATGTCCTCGCCATCGGGCGTGCGATGCACCACCACCGAGGCGGCCTTCACGTCGGGAAGCTCGCCGACGACGATTTCGATTTCGCCGAGCTCGATGCGATAGCCGCGTATCTTGACCTGATCGTCGATGCGGCCAAGGAAATGGAGCTGTCCCTCTTCGTCCATCAGCACGGCGTCGCCGCTGCGGTAGAGCACGGGGTCGCCATGCGGGGCGAAGGGGTTGGCCACGAATTTGGCGGCGGTCAACTGCGGCAGGTTCCGGTATCCGGCCGCCACGCCCGGCCCGCCGATCAGCAGTTCGCCGGCATCGCCGCGCGCAACGAGCTCCAGCTTCTCGTCGACGACGTAGGCCGTGGTATTGGCGATCGGTCCGCCGATGGTGATCGGCCGCGACGGGTCGAGCTCGGCGTAGGTCGCCACGACCGTCGTTTCGGTGGGGCCGTAGGTGTTGATCAGGCGTCGGCCGGGCCGCGAAAAGCGGCTGACGATCGCCGGCGGGCATGCTTCGCCCCCAACGATGATGATGCGCAGGCTCTCGACGTCGCGCTCCAGCATGGTGAGCAGCGTCGGCACGGTGTCGATCGCCGTGATCTTTTCCGCGTCCAGCACGTCGGCGAGCCGGTCCAGCTCGGCCATGACCGAAGCCGTCGCCACCTTGAGGGTCGCGCCGACCAGATAGGGGATGAAGATTTCCTCGAGCGACAGATCGAAGGCGACCGAGGCCTGCTGGAGAACCACGTCCGATCCATCGAGCCCGATCGCTTCGTTGCCTGCCCGCAGGTAGTGGCAGATGTTGCGATGGGAAATCACGATGCCCTTCGGCTTGCCGGTGGAGCCGGAGGTATAGATCGCGTAGGCGGGCTCGTCCTGCGTTGCGGGACGCGGGGCAATATCCGCGTTGTCTTCCGCAAGCAGCGCCGGCAGCAGAAGGGTCTGGCCGTCGAAGGCGGGCGCGAGTGCTGCCATCTCGGCATGGGTCAGCAGCCAGCGCGCGCCGCAATCGGCAAGGCTGGTCTCAATGCGCTCGGCGGGTGCCGCGGCATCGAAGGGGACATAGGCCGCGCCTGCCTTGAGGATCGCCAGAAGCGCGACGTGGAGTTCGAGCGAGCGTTGAAACCAGAGGCCGACGAAATCGCCGGGGCCGATGCCGCGCGCCGCCAGCGCGCAGGCGGCGGTATCGGACAAGCGGTCGAGTTCGGCATAGGTCAGCGCCTGATCGGTTCCGATCAGGGCAAGCGCCGTCTTGTCTGGGCTGCGGGCGGCCGTCGCCCTGAATATGTCCACCAGCGTCTCGTCGCGGATGAGGTCGGGCCGCATGGCGCCGGAGAACACGGAGAGGCTGGCATTGGAGGCAATCGACGACATCTGGATAGTCATGGTAACTTCTGCGAATCTGGTGTTGGCACAATCGGTGCGCGATCTACCAATGCTTATATACCTTTCAATTTGCAGCTCTCTTACGGGCGATGTCAGGGAATTGTAATGTTGGGACGGCTATGCTTGAGCTGCTGCGGATTTGGCCCGCATGCGGCCTCGAAGGAAGGATGAACAGCGTTGCGCATATTCGGGCAGAGAGCCGATTGGCCCCGCCGGTCGTCCGTTATTTTGATGACGGCTTTGCTGAGTTGCCTGGGCATGGATGCGTCGGCCCGCTCGCACAGTACGGTCCTTGTGGATGATGCGGGTCCCTTGCGGCCGCTGCCTGACATCTATGCCGTCGTCGCCCGCGAAATGCCGGGACGCGTGTTGCGGATCAAGCGGGTGCGCCGGGCCGGGCGTCCGGCTTATGCGGTGCGCGTGCTGAAGCCCGATGGCAAGCGCGGCGACATCGTGCTCGATGGATCGACGCTCGCCGTGCTAGAGAGACGTTGACGATGCGTATCCTGATTGCCGAGGATGAGCCCAGCATCGTCGCCGACATGCGCCGCTGCCTGGAGGATCAGCACTATATCGTCTCCAGCGTGAGCGATGGCGAAGAGGCGTGGTATCGCGGCGACATTGAGCATTTCGACCTGGTCATCCTCGATCTCGGGCTTCCGAAGCTCGACGGATTGACGGTGCTGCGGCGCTGGCGCGCCGAGCGGCGCAGCATGCCGGTGATCATATTGACGGCCCGCGACGGCTGGCGCGACAAGGTCGACGGCATGGACGCCGGCGCCGACGATTATCTCACCAAGCCCTTCCGCATGGAGGAGCTGCTGGCGCGGGTGCGCGCCCTGATGCGCCGCGCGGCCGGCCAGTCTTCCCCGATCCTCTCCAACGGCGTACTCGAACTCGATACCCGTCAGCGCACGGTCTCGTTTCGCGGGCAGCCGGTGCAGGTCACCGCGCTCGAATATCGCCTGCTCGCCTATCTCCTGCACAATGCCGGCACGGTCCTGTCGCGTTCGCAGATCGCCGACAGCATCTATGACGAGGAGACGGAGCTTCTGTCGAATGCCCTTGAGGTCGTCGTCGCGCGGCTGCGGCGCAAGTTCGACGGCACCGTCATCGAAACCCGCCGTGGCCAGGGCTACATCATTCCGCGCGAGGCGCCGCCGTCATGACGCCATTCTCGCTGCGGGGGCGGCTGTTGCTGGGATCGGCGGTGGCGATCGTCGTTGCCACCTTCCTCGCGGGCGTCGGCATCAACGCCATTTCCGGGCTTGCGGTGCGGGCTTTGGCGCTATCCGAAATCGACGAGGAATTGCGCGTGCTGCTGGCCGCCGTCGATATCAATACGTCCAACCAGCTTTTCCTCGACGACACGCCGACGGACCCTCGCTTCGGCGTTCCGAATGGCGGCTTTTATTGGCAGGTCGGCCGCAATGGAACCGTCGAGCTGCGCTCGCAATCGCTCTGGGAGCAGAACCTGCCCTGGCTTCGCTCCCGCCCGCGCGATGCCGGACGGGAGACGGACATGAAGGGGCCGAACGGCAGCCATCTTCTCGCCGTCGAGCGCTCGGTCTCCATCCCCTCGGCAACGGGCGACCAGATCGTCGATATCGTCATGGCGCTCGACAATAGCGAGCTTGCGCCGGCGCGCTGGCGCTTCTTCTATGCCATGGCGCCGTCTCTCGGTGTGCTGTCGGTCGCCCTGATCGGCGCGGTCGTGGTATTCCTGCGATACGGGCTGCGGCCGCTGCACGATCTGCGCAATGCATTGATGGCGGTGCAGGAGCGATCCGCGCGGCAAATCACCGGTCAGTTCCCGCATGAAGTCCAGCCGCTGGTCGATGATCTGAATGGCCTGCTGACGTCGCGCGAGACGCAACTGGCGCAGGCCCGCGCCCGCGCTGGCGATCTGGCGCATGGCCTCAAGACCCCGCTAGCGGCTCTCGAGGCAACGGCGCGCACATTGGCGGAAGAGGGCATGTCGGAGCGCGCGGCGGCGATCCGGACCGAGATCGGCCGCATGGAGGCGCAGATCAAGCGCACGCTGGCGCAGACCCGCGCGAGCCTGGCCGCCGCCCATACGGTCGGCGTCTTGGATGCCAGCGCCGATCTGAAGAAGATCATTTCGGTCATGCAGCGCCTGTCGGTCGACCGGGATATCAAGTTCAAGCTCTTTGCTCCGCCCGAGATGTGGCTGGCGATCGACGAGGCGGATTTTGCCGATATCACCGGCAATCTGATCGACAATGCCAGGAAATGGGCGAAGGGAAAGGTCAAGGTCCGGCTGTCGGTATCGCCGGTGCATGATGGGGTGCAACTGCTCATCGAGGACGATGGACCCGGCTTGCCGGAGGATACTGAAAAGGCCTTCATCCGCCGTGGCCGGCGCCTCGATGAAAGCATCGCCGGAACGGGTTTCGGCCTTGCGATCGCCAAGGATCTGGTGGAGGCCTATGACGGTCAGATGACGCTGGCCCGCTCGGCCCTTGGTGGTCTGTCCGTCACCGTCAACCTGCCGGCGCGGCTCGTCAAGGACCGGCAGGCAGCGCCGGACGTCTAAGCCAGCATACGCCACAACGCGGGCTTGTCTTCAGGTCGTCAAGCCGCCGCATGTCTCCACCAGGAGCGAGCGGAGCCAGCGATGGCCGGGGTCCCGATGCGTTCGTTCGTGCCAGACCGCGAGCTTGGTGAAGCCGGGAATGTCGACCGGCGGTTCACACATGACAAGACCGGCCGCGCCCTCGACCAATCGGCGTGGGACGACGGCGATGAGATCGGTGGTGCGCAGGACCTCGGCCAGGACTAGGAAGCTGGTGAGGGTCAGGACCACCCGCCGCTGACGGCCGATCTTGGTCAGCGCATCGTCCGTCACACCCCAGAAGCGCTCGCCGGTATAGGAGATAAGCGCGTGATCCAGGGCGCAGAAGCGATCGATGGAGATGACGCCGGCGGCGATATCGAGATGATCGGCGCGCATGGCGCAGACATAGCTCTCGTCGAAAAGACGACGCGCATGCAGGTCCGGCAGCGCCGTCTCGGGCGTCATCAGGGCCAGGTCGAGATCGCCGCGCTCGAACTGCGCCTGAATGCGATCGTCCTCGACCGGGCGTACGGCGACACGGATGCCGGGCGCCTGGCGGCGCAGCTCGGCAAGGAACGGCACCACGACGGCGCGTAGCGCATAATCTGTGGCGGCGAGCGATATCGTGAACTCGGCCGTTGCCGGATCGAATGCCGCGGGCCGAAGCAGGCTCTCGACCTCGCCGAGGATCTGCTTGACGGGTTCCGCCAGCTGCATGGCCCTGAGCGTCGGCACGATGCCGCGCTGGGTGCGCACGAAGAGCGGATCGCCGAAGCTTTCGCGCAGCCGCGTCAGCATGCCGCTCACCGCCGGCTGCGTCAGGCCGAGCCGTTCGGCCGCTCGCGTCACGCTGCGTTCGTCCAGCAATGCATCGAGTGTCTTCAGCAGATTGAGATCGAGTGCTCTGATATCTTTCATTCTTATGGCTGTGATCCCGAATCCTAATTTGCCTTATGTCTGCACAGGAGCGATGTAAACGCAAGGCCAATGCCGGCCATCACGGCCGCGGGCGTCATCGACAAGGAGATATATGCAAATGAACGAGATCATCTGGCCGGAAGGATATATCCCCGGCTTCAGCGATAATTTCTGCTCGAACGAGGTCATCGTCGCCGGGCTTGCGACTGCCGATGTGTGGCCATTTCTGAGCAAAGCGCCTCTGTGGCCAAGCTACTATGCCAACTCCGCCAATATCCGCTTCCATGATGGCAAGGGTCCGGAACTGGAAGAGGGCGTTCGGTTCTATTTCGAGACTTTTGGCTTCCCCGTCGAGGCGCAGGTGGTGGAATATGTGCCGCCGGCGGATGGCAAGCCCGGCCGTGTGGCCTGGCACGGTTGGGCAGGGGAAGGCGATACCCGGCTCGACGTTCATCATGCCTGGCTGATCGAGGATCTGTCCGGCGGCCGGGTGCGCATCCTCACGCAGGAAACCCAGAACGGCAAGCCGGCCATGGACCTCGCCAGGGCGAAGCCCAATCCGATGATCAACGGTCATCAGGACTGGCTCGACGGACTGGTTGCCGCCGCGCGCAGCAAAGCCGCCTAGTCCCGCCGACCCATCATCCGCACCGCGCAGCGCCCCCTATATTTGCCCGATGCCGCTCAGGCCGATCACTGCGCCGGCGGCCAGCACCAGCAGCGGATGAATGCGTGTCGCGGTCGTCGCCAGCGCGGCGATGGCGACGATGACGGCCAGTATCCATTCCTGTGCCGATGCCTCGGTGATGACGGCGGCGCTGGCGGTCACCAGCCCCGCCGTCATCGGCGCGAGACCGGCCTGCACGATGCGGCGCCAGGGGCGGTCCTTGAAGCGTTCCCAGAGATGCAGCGCGACCCCGGTCAGAATTGACGACGGGCCGAATTTCGCGATCGAGGTCACCAGCACGCCGGCCCCGCCGGCGACATGCCAGCCGACCAGCGGCACCACCATCATGTTCGGGCCGGGTGCGGCCTGGGCGAGGGCAAACAGAGCGCCGAATTGCTGCGCCGACATCCAGTGGTGGATATCGACGACCTGCCGCTGCATTTCCGGCAGGATGGTATTGCCACCGCCGAAGGCCAGCAGCGAGAGCTGGGTGAAGATTATGGTGAGAGCGATAAGCGTCGCCATCATGATTGCAGCCTCCAGGTCAAAAGGATGCTCAGCGGCGCAAGCACGAGCATGGTCGGCAGCAGCGGCAGTCGCAGGACCGCGATAGCAATGAAGCAGAGCGCGACGATGGCGATCGCGACGGGCTTGCGGCGCAGCGGCAGCATGATCTTGATCGCCATGGAAACCAGAAGGCCCGCCGCCGCTGCGGCCAGTCCGGCGAAGAGGTGGCGGATATGCGGATCGTCGTGGAAACGGTCGTAGAGCATGCCCAGCGCGATGACGATGACCGTCGGCGCGGCGATCAGCCCGAGAAGGGCCGCGAAGGCGCCGGCGACGCCGCGGAACTTCAGGCCGATGGCGACCGACATGTTGATGATGTTGCCGCCCGGCAGGAACTGACAGAGACCGAGAAGGTCGGTGAATTCCTCGCCGCTCAGCCAGCGGCGCTCCTCGACCACCATGCGCCGGGCGAGCGGCAGGACGCCGCCAAATCCGATGAGGCCGAGGAAGAGGAAACCGGTGAACAGCTCTGCCGAGGTCGGCGCCTCGCGCTCGACCACATCGGGTGGAGCAGAAATTGCCATGATCGATCCTGCACTTTCTTCATCTTGGAATGATGGCCGAAGAATAGACGACGCCAAGATCAAGGTCCAATATATGGATGAAGCATAATCCATATGTTATGGATATGGATATGATCGAACTTCGCCATTTGCGCTATGCCGTCGCCGTTGCCGATGCGGGACATATGACGCGGGCCGCCGTGCAGCTCGGCATCCAGCAACCGCCGCTCAGCCAGCAGATCCGCGCGCTGGAGACCATGCTCGGCACGCCATTGTTCCACCGCCTGCCGCGCGGGGTCGCATTGACCGCGGCCGGCGAGGTTTTCGTGGAAAGAGCACGCCTCATCCTCGGCGATGTGGATCTGGCGGTTGAGGCGACGCAGCGCTCGGCGCGCGGCGAGCAGGGAAACCTTGCCGTCGGTTTCACCAGTTCGGCCGCCTTTCATCCGCTGGTGTCCTCGATGGTCCGTTCTCTCAAGCAATCGGCGCCGGATGTATCGCTCGTCCTTGAGGAGGCCAGCACCGGCGATCTGATCGAAGCCTTGCGGGCCGGGCGGCTTGACGTCGCCTTTGTCCGTTCGCCGGTCGATGCCTCGGCGGGACTGATCATCGAGCCCATTCTTGTCGAGGAGATGCTGGTGGCGCTGCCCGATCAGCATCCGCTGGTGACGGGAGCCCCATCACGACGCAAGCATGGCATATCACCGCGACGTCTTCCGCTTCTCGGCCTGGCAAACGAGACCTTCATCCTCTACCGCCGCCCATCCGGTCCGGGATTGTATGACAGCATTATCGCGGCCTGCCGCGCGGCCGGCTTCAGCCCGCGGATCGGCCAGGAAGCGCCGCGCATGCTGTCGACGCTGAGCCTTGTCGCCGCGAGCCTCGGGATCTCGGTCGTTCCCGAATCCATGGCGCGTCTCGAAGCCAATGGCGTCGCCTATTTCCGGATCGAGACATCGGCGGGCCTGATCGCGCCGTTGCATCTCGCCTATCGCGATGAGACCCCGTCCGGGGTCGTCCAGCGCTTCATCGAGAGCGTACGACGGCATCGCAAGGACGGGGCGGTGTGATCGTTCCCGACGAGCCGTTGGGGGGGATGGCGCCCATGCTAGTTCTGACCGGCGAGGGTCCGCCGGTCAGATACTTTGGAGTTTAGCGGCTTACTGCGCGCGCTTCAGCGCATCGGCGAGGATCGACACGATCTTTCCGATCTCGTCGGCCTCGATGATCAAGGGCGGCGACAGCGCGATAATATCGCCGGTGACGCGGATCAGCAGGCCATTGCGGAAGCAATCGACGAAAACGTCGTAGGCGCGCGTGCCGGGAGCGCCGTCGCGCGGCGCAAGTTCGATCGCGCCGACGAGCCCGAGGTTACGGATATCGACCACATGCGGCAGGTCCTTCAGCGAATGCAGCGCCTCCTGCCAGGTTTCGGCAAGCGCCGCACCGCGCGTCAGCAGGCCTTCTTCCTCATAGATCTCCAGCGTGGCGATGCCGGCGGCGCTCGCCACCGGATGGCCGGAATAGGTATAGCCGTGGAAGAGCTCGATCTGGTTTTCCGGGCCGGTCATCAGGGCGTCGTATACCTTGCGGCTGGCAAAGACCGCGCCCATCGGAATGGCGCCGTTGGTGAGGCCCTTCGCCGCCGTGACGAGATCGGGCACGACGCCGAAATAATCGGTGGCGAAAGGCGTGCCCAGACGACCGAAGCCGGTGATGACTTCGTCGAAGATCAGCAGGATGCCGTATTTGTCGGCGATGGCGCGCAGGCGCTCCAGATAACCCTTCGGCGGCAGGATCACGCCGGCCGAACCGGACATCGGCTCGACGATGACGGCGGCGATGGTTTCGGCGCCATGCAGGGCGACGAGGCGCTCGAGATCCTCGGCCAGCTCGACGCCATGCTGCGGCAGCCCCTTGGAGAAGCCGTTGCGCTCGATGTCGAGCGTATGGCGCATATGATCGGCGGGGATCTGCGGGAAGACACGGCGGTTGTTGACGAGGCCGCCGACGGAAATGCCGCCGAAGCCAACGCCGTGATAGCCCTTCTCGCGGCCGATGACGCGGGTGCGCGTGCCCTGGCCGATGGAGCGCTGATAGGCGATGGCGATCTTCAGCGCCGTGTCCACGGATTCGGAACCGGAACCTGTGAAGAAGACCCGATCCAGCTTGGCGCCCGGCCCGCCGGGGGCGATCTTCGCCAGCTTCTCGGCAAAGTCGAAGGCGATCGGATGGCCCATCTGGAAGGTCGGCGCGAAATCCATCTCCAGAAGCTGATGGGCAACGGCGTCGGCGATGCGCTTGCGTCCGTGACCGGCATTGACGCACCAGAGACCCGAGGTTCCGTCCAGCACCTTGTTGCCGTCGACATCGGTGTAATACATCCCCTCGGCCGAGGCGAGCAGGCGGGGTGCTGCCTTGAATTGCCGGTTCGCCGTGAACGGCATCCAGAAATTATCCAGGGACGGCCGGTTGGACATGTTGATCTGGTCCATCGCTATATCTCCTTATGAAGCGTGCGCGGAGTTTCGGCGATTTTCAAAATCCAACAAGTCCTTTTCTGGCTTTCTGCAACCTATTGATTCTAATCATCACAGTTTTGTATTGTTCGATATTCGCAACAGGTGAAACGCATCGCATGACCGTCGATATCGGCAATCGCCTGCGTCATCTCCGGATGATGCACAATCTTTCGCAGCGCGAGCTCGCCAAACGGGCTGGCGTGACCAATTCGACGATCTCGCTGATCGAATCGAATTCCTCCAATCCGTCGGTCGGTGCGCTGAAGCGGATCCTCGACGGCATCCCCATCGGTCTTGCCGAATTCTTCGCCTTCGAGCCCGAGCGCCCGAGGCGGGCCTTTTATGCGGCCGAAGAGCTTGTCGAGATCGGCAAGGGCGCGATCTCCTATCGGCAGGTCGGCGAAAGCCTGTTCGGCCGCAGCCTGCAAATGCTCCGGGAGTGCTACCAGCCCGGCGCCGACACCGGCAAGGTGCCGCTCGTGCACGAGGGTGAGGAGGGAGGCATCATCCTGTCGGGGCGGCTGGAGGTCACCGTCGACGACGAGCGGCGCATTCTGGGGCCGGGTGACGCCTATTATTTCGAGAGCCGGCGACCGCACCGGTTTCGCTGCGTCGGTCCTGTTCCTTGCGAAGTCATCAGCGCCTGCACGCCGCCGACCTTCTGATCGGCGGGGCGCTTCTGGCTTGGCAGATGCGGTCAGGCGCTTTTGGATCTGCGGGCAGCGGAGGGTGGCCGCGACCCGTTCAGCGCGACAGCGGCACGAATGAGTGCCTTCAATGCCTCTTCATCGATCACGTCGCCCCTGTGGAAGTCGATGGCGCGCCTTGTGTTGCCGTCGAGGCTGGAATTGAACAGGCCGGATGGGTCCGGCAGGGCGGCACCCTTGGCGAAGGTCAGTTTTACGACGGCCTTGTAGGTCTCGCCGGTGCAGATGATGCCGGCATGCGACCACACCGGAACGCCGCGCCATTTCCACTCTTCGGCCACCTCCGGATCGGCTTGCTTGATGAGCGCTCGGACGCGCGCGAGCATCGCGCCGCGCCAGTCGCCCAGTTCCTTGATCCTCGCATCGATCAGCAAAGAGGGAGAAACCTCTCCTTCCTCGGAGCCGCTTTTCGTCATGGTCGCCGTCGCCTCCCTCGCCATTGTCGCCTCCTCACATGCGCTCGCCCGGTAATCGGCTGGCTTGCCGCACCCAATCGACGAACTGGCCCTCGTCGAGCCGATCTGTCTCGCGGATGTTGAGGTAGCGCGTCTGCGCAGTCTTGGATTCGCCGGGCGGGACCGGATGCAGCGACGCGCCGCGGAAGAAGGCTACCTTGATGTATGTCGTGAAGCAATGGATGCCGAGGAACCAGCCCTGATCCTCCATGCCATAAAGCGGCGAGTTCCATTTGACCGCCTTGCGCACGTCGGGGACAGCGTGCACGATCAGGGCGTCGATATGGCGGCCGGCATCGCTCTTCCAGCCCGGCATGGCCGCGATATAGGCCTGCACCGGAGCATCGCCATGGGCCTTGGCGATCTGAGGATTGCCGCCGGACAGGAGGGGCGGCGTCGGCGTGTCGGATGTCTTGCCGGTCATTGCCTTTCGCTCCGTTGATGGACGCAATGGTGGCCAAGGATACCCCATTTGGCGACGCACGGACCATGCAAATGTCCATTTTTCGCTTTCAACGCGAACCACGCCTTGCCACATCGAAGTGAGCGACGGCCGCTGCCGAAAACATCGTCTGCGGGGTTCGGCGATCGATTTGCGACGAAAATCCTATGGAAAAATAATTCGCATGATGCCAGATTGGCGACGTTCCGGTCTGCTTGGAGGAGGAAGCAAGGCGGCCAGCTCGATCCTGTCATCGTGAAGGCGGTTTAGCGGTATTGGCCGGTCTTATGGTCGTGCTGGCGTTTGCGAATGGTCAAGACGCGGGTTGGATCGCGATCGATGGCGGCGCGCTGCCGCGCGATCCTGCTTGTGTGTTCTCCGATATGCCCGGCCCCTTGATGTCTACATGTTGAATGACGGGTTCTGAAGAGTTGAAGAATTTTGGATCGCAGGCCGAGACCGCGGGCACAGCGGTTCGTCGGGCCGTTCGCTTGGACAAGGTGTCGATTTCTTTCGGGATCGCCGGCGGCAAGCGCTTCGACGCGGTCGCCGACACCGATCTCGATGTGGCGGACGATGAGTTCCTGGCCATCGTCGGGCCGACGGGTTGCGGCAAGTCGACGCTGCTCAATGTGGCGGCAGGATTGCTGGAGCCCGCCTCCGGGACAGTCGAGATTTTCGGGCGTCCGCTGAAGGGGCTGAACCGCGAAGCTGGCTATCTGTTTCAGCAGGATTCCCTGATGCCCTGGAAGACCGTGCTTGAAAATGTCGCCATCGGCCTGGAAGTGTCCGGGGTGCGGGCGGACGAAGCGCGGGTATCGGCGCAGCAATGGCTAGACCGCGTCGGTCTTGGTGGCTTTGGTGACCGTTATCCGCGCATGCTGTCCGGCGGCCAGCGCAAGCGGGTCGGATTGGCGCAGGTGCTCATTCGCAATCCGAAACTGCTGCTGATGGATGAACCGTTCGGTCCGCTCGATGCGCAGACACGCCTTATCATGGGCGATCTTCTGCTGAAACTCTGGTCGGAGGACAAGAAGGCGGTGATGTTCGTCACGCATGACCTCGACGAGGCGATCGCGCTTGCCGACCGCATCGTCATCATGTCGGCGGGGCCGAGATCGGAGATCATCGGCGATTTCCGCGTTTCCATTCCGAGACCGCGCGATATCGCCGAAATCCGCCATGACCCGGCCTTTACCGAGCTGCACAGGAGCATCTGGCATGCGCTGCGCCAGGAAGTCATGACCGCCTATCAGCAGACCAACGTGGTCGCCCAATGACCAGACCGAAGCTCCTTGCCTGCCAATTGCTGGTGGCGATCGTCATCGTCGTCGCCTGGTATCTCGCGACCTCGACGCATCTCTTCGGTAACCCGCGAACCGCCGCCTTCTTCTTCGCCGATCCGCTCAGCGTCGCCAAGCGGGTCGGCAAATGGTTCACCGATGGCTCGATCTGGTATCATCTATGGGTGACGCTGTCGGAATCCCTGCTGGCATTTGCCATCGGCGCGATCGGCGGCGTGGTCTTCGGCTTCTGGTTCGCGCGGCGTCCTATCGTCGCCGCCGTTTTCGATCCCTATGTCAAGGCCGCCAATGCCCTGCCGCGCGTCGTGCTCGCGCCGATCTTCGCGCTGTGGTTCGGCCTCGGTATCTGGTCGAAGGTGGCGCTCGGCGTCACGCTGGTCTTCTTCATCGTCTTCTTCAACGTCTATCAGGGCGTGAAGGAAGTGAGCCCGACGGTGCTGGCCAATGCCCGCATGCTCGGCATGAACGAGCGGCAGCTGCTGCGCCATGTCTATATTCCCTCGGCGCTCTCCTGGATGTTTTCGAGCCTGCATACTTCGGTCGGCTTTGCCGTCGTCGGCGCGGTGGTCGGCGAATATCTGGGATCCGCCGCAGGGCTGGGCTATCTCATCCAGCAGGCCGAAGGCGTGTTCGACGTGACCGGCGTCTTTGCCGGCATGTTCGTGCTGATGGTCTTCGTTCTCGTCGTCGACTGGCTGATGACGAAGGTGGAGCAGCATATGCTGCGATGGCGGCATTAGACGATCTCAATCTTGGAGGAAAACATGGAACGCAGGACATTCTTGATCGGCACGGCCAGCATCGGCGCTGCCGCCTTTCTTCAGGCGAGCGGGCCGGCGATCGCCGACGACGCGAAGCCGGAAAAGCCGGATCTGACGCTGGCCGTGGGCGGCAAGCCGCTGCTCTATTATCTGCCGCTGACGATTGCGGAGAAGAAGGGCTTCTTCAAGGAGGAGGGGTTGAACGTCACCATCAATGATTTTGCCGGCGGTGCCAAGTCGTTGCAGGCTCTGATCGGCGGTTCGGTCGATGTCGTTGCCGGCGCCTACGAGCATACGATCCGCATGCAGAACAAGGGGCAGGACATCGTCGCCATTTGCGGCCTGGGGCGTTTTCCCGGCATCGTGATCGCCGTGCGCAAGGAGCTCGCCGGCGAGATCAAGTCGGTGGCCGATCTCAAGGGCCGCAAGATCGGCGTGACGGCGCCGGGCTCCTCGACCGCGCTGATGCTGCAATATGCGCTGCAGAAGAACGGGCTTGCGGCCACCGATGCCGCCCTGATCGGGATCGGCGGCGGCGCCAGTGCCGTCGCGGCGATCAAGAACGGCGAAGTGGACGGCCTGTCGCATCTCGATCCTGTGATCGCCCAGCTTCAATATGAGGATCAGGTCTCCGTCCTGATCGACACGCGCACCGAGGCCGGAACACGGGCGCTCTTCGGTGGCCCCAATCCTGCCGCGACGGTCTATATCCAGCGCAGTTTCGCCGAGGCCAATCCGGTGACGACGCAGCGCGTCACCAATGCCTTCCTGAAGGCGTTGAAATGGATCGGGCAGGCCAAGCCGGAAGATGTGGCCGACACCGTGCCCGAAGAATACCTGCTCGGAAACCGCGATCTCTATATCCAGACCTTCAAGAATTCGACGGAGATGTATTCGCCCGATGGCATGATCAGCGAGGAAGGCTACACGTCGATGATGAGCGTCTTGAAAACGCTCGATCCGGAATTGGCCTCTGCCGACGTGCCCTATGCCAAGACCTTCGATCCGACCTTCGTCAAGGCCGCCAAGATATAAAGCCTGAGCGCTGTTGATTCCGCCCGGTTGAAGAAGAGGCCGGGCGGGGGCGCCTCGGGCCATCCGGTGGGTGGCTGACCAGTTCATTCCCGCTTCGCATCAACAAAGCCGCTTATCTCATAAGACAAGCGGTTTTCCAGTCTATATCATGCGTGATTGGAACCATCTTGCTTCAGGTGTGAGGGCGGATGGCTGACGGATCGCAGCCCGGGCGGCTGCAGTTTGGATCGGTTTCGGATGGCTAGTTCGGACCGCCGCAAGCGTTGAGAACGGGAAGCAGGACATGAACGTTTCGATCAAGACCACAAACGTCGCGCAGCAGGCAGCGGTGCTGCTCGAGAAGATGGGCGTTGCGCGCGACCTTTATACCGGCGGCGACATGGCGTCCTACAGCCCGGTGACGGGGGAGCGGATCGCGAGCCTCAAGACCGTTTCCGCCGCCGACGCGGCGGTGAAGATCGCCAAGGCCGATGATGCCTTCCGCGCCTGGCGGCTGGTGCCGGCGCCGAAGCGCGGCGAACTGATCCGCCTGTTCGGCGAGGAGCTGCGTGCCTTCAAGGCCGATCTCGGCCTTCTCGTCTCCATCGAGGCCGGCAAGATTCCTTCGGAAGGTCTCGGCGAAGTGCAGGAGATGATCGACATCTGCGATTTCGCCGTCGGCCTGTCCCGCCAGCTCTACGGCCTGACCATCGCCACCGAGCGCCCCGGCCACCGCATGATGGAAACCTGGCATCCGCTCGGCGTGGTCGGCGTGATCTCCGCCTTCAACTTCCCGGTTGCCGTCTGGGCGTGGAATGCGGCGCTTGCCATCGTCTGCGGCAATTCCGTCGTCTGGAAGCCATCGGAGAAGACGCCGCTGACCGCGCTTGCCTCGCAGGCGCTTTTCGAGCGCGCGCTCGCCCGTTTCGGTGACGCGCCCGAAGGATTGTCGCAGGTGCTCGTCGGCGATCGCGCCATCGGCGAAGTTCTGGTCGATCATCCGAAGGTGCCGCTCGTTTCCGCCACGGGATCGACGCGTATGGGCCGCGACGTCGGCCCGCGTCTTGCCAAGCGTTTCGCGCGCGCCATTCTCGAACTCGGCGGCAACAATGCCGGCATCGTCTGCCCGTCGGCCGATCTCGACATGGCGCTGCGGGCCATCGCCTTCGGAGCGATGGGAACGGCCGGCCAACGCTGCACGACCCTGCGTCGCCTCTTCGTGCATGAGAGCGTTTACGATCAGCTGGTGCCGCGCCTGAAGAAGGCCTATTCCTCGGTTTCGGTCGGCAATCCCCTTGAAACCTCGGCCCTCGTCGGCCCGCTCATCGACAAGCCCGCCTTCGACAACATGCAGAAGGCGCTTTCGGCAGCTGCGCGCGAGGGCGGCAGCATCACCGGCGGCGAACGCGTCGATGCCGGCCATGAGAACGGCTATTACGTCAAGCCGGCCCTGGTCGAGATGGCAAGCCAGGTCGGCCCCGTGCTGGAGGAGACCTTCGCGCCCATCCTCTACGTGATGAAATACAGCGATTTCGACGATGTCATCGTGCAGCACAATGCCGTGGCGGCCGGCCTGTCCTCGTCGATCTTTACCCTCGACATGCGCGAGGCCGAGCGCTTCCTTGCGGCCGACGGCTCGGATTGCGGCATCGCCAACGTCAATATCGGCACGTCCGGCGCGGAAATCGGCGGCGCCTTCGGTGGCGAGAAGGAAACCGGTGGCGGTCGTGAATCCGGCTCCGATGCCTGGAAGGCCTACATGCGCCGCGCCACCAACACCGTCAACTATTCGAAGGCTCTGCCGCTGGCGCAGGGCGTTTCCTTCGATATCGAATAGGATCGGGCGATGACGATCGATGTCACGATCAAGGAGGCGGCGTTTTCCGCCGCCTCGCGGATTTCCTCCATCGGCGTCTCCGAGATTCTGAAGATCGGCGCGCGGGCGCAGGCGATGAAACGGGAAGGCAAGCCGGTCATCATCCTCGGCGCGGGTGAGCCCGATTTCGATACGCCCGACCATATAAAGGAGGCGGCCTGCGAGGCGATCCGACGCGGCGAGACCAAGTATACGGCGCTGGACGGAACGCCGGAGCTTAAGGCGGCGATCCGCGAAAAGTTCCGGCGGGAAAACGGCCTCGTCTACGAACAGGACGAAGTGACGGTTGCGACCGGTGCCAAGCAGATCCTGTTCAACGCGCTCATGGCGACGGTCGATCCGGGCGATGAGGTCATTATTCCGACGCCCTATTGGACCTCCTATTCCGATATCGTGCAGATCTGCGAGGGCAGGCCGGTTCTGATCGCCTGCGATGCCTCCTCCGGCTTTCGCCTGACGGCGGAAAAGCTCGAGGCGGCGATCACGCCGAGGACCCGCTGGGTCCTGCTGAACTCGCCGTCCAATCCCTCCGGCGCCGCCTATAGCGCAGAGGACTACAAGCCTCTGCTGGAGGTATTGCTGCGCCATCCGCATGTCTGGCTGCTGGTCGACGACATGTATGAGCATATTGTCTATGACGGTTTCGCCTTCGTGACGCCCGCCCAGATCGAGCCGCGGCTGAAGAACCGGACGCTCACCGTCAACGGCGTTTCCAAAGCCTATGCCATGACTGGCTGGCGCATCGGCTATGCCGGCGGCCCACGCGACCTGATCAAGGCCATGGCCGTCGTCCAGAGCCAGGCGACCTCATGCCCCTCATCGGTCAGTCAGGCGGCTTCCGTTGCCGCACTGACCGGTCCGCAGGCTTTCCTGAAGGAGCGCGCCGCGAGCTTCCAGCAGCGGCGCGACCTCGTCGTGCGCCGGCTGAACGCCATCGACGGTATCGATTGCCGCACACCGGAAGGCGCCTTCTACACCTTTTCCAGCTGCGCCGGTCTCCTCGGCCGCATCGCACCCTCGGGCAAAAGGATCGAGACGGATGCGGATTTCTGCGTCTATCTGCTGGAAGAGGCGCATGTCGCCGTCGTGCCCGGTTCGGCTTTCGGTCTCAGCCCCTATTTCCGCATTTCCTATGCGACATCCGTCACGGAACTCGAGGAGGCGCTGTCGCGCATCGAGCGCGCCTGTGCCGCTCTATCGGTGAGATGAGCGGGTAGCCTTGCAGCCTCCGCAAAGCATGGCCACGGTGAAGCCGGAGGTCGGGTCGCGGAAGATTGTAAAGACCGATCCGAGGTCGGCCACGTCCAGATGCCAGGAGGGATTGCAGCGGTTACGCAGATGCTGGTGGGCTGAAGGCGGAAGCGGCAGGCAACCCACTCAGTATCGCCTACAATGTGCGCGTTCGCCCGAATGATCTGAGCAGAAGATTGACCGAGACGGCGACCTTGTCGATGTCGCGAATGTCCTGCGAATATTCTCCGGTATAGAGCTTCACGATCATTCTATCGCGATCGGCTGTGCCGAGCTCGAAATGCAGATGCAGATAGTAGGCTTGCCGATCGCCGCCGCGGCTGATGCTTCGCCGCCGTTGAGTCACCTGTCTGAGTTCTGTTTTGAATGGCGCGAAGCCGTCCAGCTTCAGCAGGACCGAGCTGGACTGAAAACGGGTCTCGGGGGGCACCGCGACGACGGCCTTGTCCAGAGCAAGGCTGACGACCTGGCCAGGAACATCGTCGACCGCGGCAGTCTCCTCGAGCCTGAACGCATGAAACAATCGCCGCGGCTTTTCAAAGCAGATGAGGGAGGCGATGACCAGGACGACGATGTTGATGCCCGCCCATAGGGCCGCGATCGGGGAAAACTGGCCCTGAACATTGCTCGTTTCCGGCACGATGTTGATCAGAAGGCCGACGGCGGTGATGGTGATCAGGCTGGCGATCCAGGCAAAGCTGTATCTGTCGAATTGGTTGGCTTCGTTGCCGCTGCCCTTGGGCGTCACCCTGAACGGCTTGCCGAATGGCCGCACCAGGCTCGACACCACGGTCGGCAGCATCCGGAAGGTGGCAAAAGTTCCGACCGCGCTGGAAATCACCGGCAGGTAACGCGTCGGCGTTATCCACAGCATGAGAAGGAAATAGGCCGTCAGCAGCGGCACCTGATAGGAAACATAGTCGGCGATGTCGGTGAAATAGAGCGGTAGCAGGCCGAACCAGAGATAGACGATCGGCACGATCAATATCATGAAGCGCACGAGATATTGCACCAGCCATGAGGCCGGCAGGAACATGATCCGCTGGAAGGGGGACAGTCCCGGACCGCGCAGTGGGCCGTTGTGCAGATAAAGCGTCTGAATGCCCCCCTGACACCAGCGCTCGCGCTGCACGAAATAGCCGGTCAGATTCTCGGCCGCCAGGCCCATCGATAGGCGTTCGTTCAGATAGCGCGTCTTGTAGCCCCTGTTGAGCATGGAGAGCGTCGTCAGCAGATCCTCGGTGATCGACTCCGTTGGAAAGCCGCCGATGGCATCGACGGCCTTGCGACGGGCGATGGAGCACGAGCCGCAGCAAAAGCTGACGTCCCAGGTGTCCCTGCTGGGGGCGATCTCGTCGAAGAACAGGCGCTGCTCGTCCGGCCAGATATTCTCCAGACCCAGGTTCGACTGCACCGGATCGACGTTGAAGAAATGTTGCGGCGTCTGCACGATGCCGATGCTTTCATCGGAAAAGAAGGGCAGGGTTCGGCGCAGGAAATGCCGATAGGGCACGAAATCCGCGTCGAAGACGGCAACGAATTCGCCCGAGCTGACCTTCAACCCGTTGTTCATGTTGCCCGCCTTGGCGTGCGAATTATCGCCGCGCGTGACGTGGATGGCGTTCTTTTCCTCGCAAAAGCGCTTGAGCCAGTCGCGGCGCTGGTCGTCGAGCACGTAGACTTTCAGCTTGTCGGCGGGATAATCGAGCGAGAGCGCCCCGACGATGGTTCTTTCGAGCACGTCGAGCGGCTCGTTGTAGGTGGGAATGAAGACATCCACCGTCGGCAGTTCGGCCTCATCGCGGGCAAAGAAGCTTTTCGCCAGCCGGTCGGCCTCCGCACTGCGATCGACATAGCGGCTCATCAGAACGAGAAAAAGCACGACCTCCGTGAAGGCCAGCAACTCGACGATGAAGACGAACCAGACCCAATAGAAATTGAAGCCGTCATAGGGATAGGGAAGAACGGTTTCCGTCAGCCGCCAGAGCATGTAGCGCAGTGCGACCGCCCCGACGAGCGCACAGGTAATGGCACGGGTCCAGGTATGATGGCGCGACCAATTGAACGGCCCCAGAAGAAAAAGGGCAGCAACCAGAAAGGTTGGTGCCAGTGCTAGAAGATACTGAACCACAGGTTTTTGACCCAATTCGACAAGCCGACGCTATGTTTGGGAAACCGGACCTGGACCGTTCGGCCCACCTGGCAGAAATTGGCAAAGTCGCTGTTCATGAAGGACGGTTCGAGGCGAACCCGAATGCGGGCGTTCCGCTGCGACGATACCGGCAGGCTGGCCGCAAAGGAATCGCTCTCGAGCGCCGCTGAGCTGCCTTTTACCGAGGTGACCGTACCCTTGAAGACGTCGCTACGTCCGAACAGCCGCACCTGCGCATCAAGTCCCGGATAAATCTCGTCATAGTCGACTTCGGGAACGAGAATATCGACAAACAGTTCCCGGCAATCGAGCAGGCGTACGAGTTCGTTGTTGAGCACGACATTGGAGCCGTTGACGATGTTTCTGCTCCAGACCACGCCATCGAACGGCGCCGTCGCTGCTGCCGATTCAAGACTGCTGACGCGGCTGCCTTCTTCGGTCAGCTGCTTTTCCACCTCGGCGGCCCGTGTCTCGTTTTCCGCGATGCGTGAGTTCAGGTCGCCGATGCGGACAATGACCTCGTCTTCGCGTTGACGCGAATAGGGAACATCATTCTGCCCGTCGCCGGAAACGAAGATCCCCTGGCGAAGCGCATTGAGCCGCTGTTCCAGCTGGTCGACGGTCAGATTGCTGATTTCGACCTCGCCGCCCGTCGCAGCACCGGCGGCGCGCGCCGCGTCAACCATCCTTTGGGTGAGAATACCCTTTGATTCCAGGTCCATCCGGCGGTTCAGGTCGACCTGTGCGGCAAGATCTTGGGCTTGCGAGACTTCGACTTTCTTCCGCAGGATTTCGACCTCGCGTTCCAAATTGGAAATCGTCGCCTGCTTGAAGATTTCCATCCGGCCCGATAGCTGCCCACGAAGCTGTGAAAGTTCGTCGCGCTCCTTCTTCAGGGCCGTGACGCGGTCGCGCGCTGTATTGCGATCCGCCTCGAGCGAGGCAAGGATCGCACGGTTCACGCGCGGATTGCTGATTTCCGCGAGCGTCTGGCCCTCTTTGACAGGGGCGCCGACCTTGGCGGGCTCTCCGGCGATGACGCCGTCGATGGGCGCGTTGATGATGGCGAAGCGGGCGTTGACGGTGCCGTCGCGACTGGTGAAGCCCGTAATTGTCGGCAGCGACACGATAATTGCGATTGCCAACAGCAGCAGGCCGACGGTGATACGTGTAATGCGATGGTTCCAGATCATATCGGCAAAGATCGCGTTAACAGTTATCGAGGCGGCCAAATCGAATCTCGGTGACAAGAGATTCAACTAAGCCTTGAATAATTTAGCGCGATGAAAATTAGCAAGCAAGCCGCGACTGCGGAAGATGGATAATGAAAGACGGATCAAGGTATGGATCTGTTCACCATTGGGCGCATCTTTCGAACCGGGAACCCGATCGATTGGGCCAGGTTTCGCCGCTGGTGCCCGTCCTGACCGGTCCAGGAATGAGACGCCAGGGCGGACGGCCGGTCATCCGAGATCATCGGTTTCACTATTACAGAATGCCTGGAATTGCTGCGCCCGGCCGTTCGTAACGCATCGGCGGCCATTCCGGCGACAGATGCTTTGTCGATGAAGCTCTTCGATGTGACGTGACGACACCTCGGCGAGGATGTCGTTTGGCGCCTTAGAACTCTTCCCAAGATGCAGCGGCGCCTGCCGTGGCCGTCCGGCCAGCGAGGGCGCCTGCCAGCTTCTGCGTAAGTCTGCGTGCCGGCGACGCCACGGGCTTATGCTGCTCAGCTACTGCCGGGACGGGGGCCGCGACCGTTTGGTTGGCCGTGCCGATCCGGAAGCGGCTGAGGAGATTGAAGAGAGCCTCGGCCTCTTTCGCAAGGCTGTGACTGGCGGCGTTGGATTCCACGACTACGGACGTATTGTGCTGCGTGCCTTGATCTATGGTGTTGACCGCCTGGTTGATTTCCTTGAGGCCCGTCGCCTGCTCGCGCGACGCGTCGACGATGGCGGCGACATTGACATTGATGGCTTCCACCTGCCGGCCGATTTGATCGAGCGCCTGGCCGGTTTGCCCGACCAGGGTCACGCCGTTCTTCACCTGCTCGCCGGAGGTGTTGATCAACGTCTTGATCTCCTTGGCGGCGCCGGCCGAGCGTTGTGCCAGCTCGCGAACCTCCTGGGCGACCACGGCAAAGCCTTTGCCGGCTTCGCCGGCACGCGCGGCTTCGACACCCGCATTCAGCGCCAGAAGGTTGGTCTGGAAAGCGATATCGTCAATGACGCCGATGATGTTTGAAATCTCGCTCGAGGATGCCTCGATCTCACCCATCGCGGTGATCGCCCGGCGAACGATATCACCGGATTTTTCGGCATTTTCACGCGCCGTTACGACCAGCCGGCCGGCTTCATCGGCGCGGCGGCTGGAATCCGTGACAGTCGTGGTGATCTGCTCCAGCGCCGCCGCGGTCTCTTCAACCGAAGCCGCTTGCTGTTCGGTCCGCTTGGAGAGGTCGTCGGTCGCCGACCTGACCTGATTGGAGCCGGCCGCGATTATCTGTGCATTCTGGCCAACCTTGCGCAGGGCATCCTCAAGCTGTTCCACCGCGGTGTTGAAGTCCCGGCGTACGAGGTCGAGCGCTGGCGCGAAGGCAGTGTCTATCCGATGGGTAAGATTGCCGTTCGCGAGTTGGCCCAGACCGCCGGCGAGCGCATCGACGGCGAACTTGATATCCTTCGCCTCGCGCGCGCGAACCTGTTCCTGCTCCATGCGCTGCTGCTCGGAAAGCGCGCGATTGGCCTCGGTCTCGGCCTCGAGCCGCTGGTGCTCCTGAGCTTTCGCCTTGAACACGGCAACCGACTTCGCCATCGCGCCGATTTCGTCGGAGCGCCCGGAATGCGGCACATCCCTTGTGTAATCGCCGCCGGCGAGCACACCCATATAGGCCCTCATGCTTTCCAGCGGCACGATCGCCCGCCGCCGCAAAAGGATTGTCCCGCCGATCAGCAGCAATATCGATCCGCCGGCGGCCGACAGCGAGAATATCGTCCAGCGATCGATCTCGTCTCGGGCGCCCGCTTCCTGACCCGAGAGGAAATCGTTCGAACTCTTCACCAGTTCCTCGACCGCATCCTGATGCCGGTGAAACGTGCCTCTGAGGTGAACGAGCAGATCCTTGACCTTTGCCGTATCCTTGGCGGCCAGTGCCGGAAGGACATCGCCATTCATTTCCTGCCAGAAGATATCGGATTTGGTCAGCACCGCATTGGCCAGCTGATCCTTCAAAGTCTGTGGCAAGGTCGAGGTTTGCCAATAGGCACGGCGCTCGTTGTAGTCGAGTTGCAGCTTGGCGATCTTGGCCGCATTCGCCTCGGCAACCTCGGGAAAATCGCCGGCCTCCAGCGCCAGCATATAGGATTCCACCACGAAGAGCGGCGGCGGCAGGATATCGGCAACGAGATCTTTTCCGTTGACGACCTGCTCGTAGATCGGTCCGTTTACTTTGAGCCGGTTCAAGGCGATTTGCTGGAGCCCTAACGAGCCGGCAAGCCCTATGGTCACCACCACACCGAAAGCAACAAGGCTTTTTGCAATACTGATGCTCATAATGTTGTCCTAATAACAAATGGATATTATTTTGGATAATCTGCGTAAATTGAGTTTAATAATCGTTTAATTCGCAGCGTATTTGCGTAATGCGGATATATTCGGCGCTTTTTGTTGTGAGCTGGACGAAGACTTGGAGTGTGCGTTGACGACTGGCCCGCATTTCAGGTCGCTGCCGGTTGCGCGCATATTATTTGGGCATGTCGATTGCTTGACACTTTTTTGGCCTCCTCCTATGATTTTTACCAAATGATCAAAAAGCAGGGGAACGAAAAATGACCAATGAAATCATGCTGTCACGCCGTACCGTCATCGCCTCCGGCATCGCGCTCGGCGTCAGCGCTCTCGCGCCGGCGGCGCGCGCCGCCGCACCGCTCAAAGTTGCCGGCATTCACGCCTCGCCGGTCGAAAATGCCTGGAATTCCTGTCTGCACAAGGCGCTTCAGGATGCGGCCAAGGAAGGCGTCATCGAATATGTCTTTTCCGAAGGCGTTTCGGGCACGGATTATCCCCGCGCCATGCGCGAATATGCCGAGCAGGGCAACAAGCTGATCATCGGCGAGGCCTATGCCGTGGAGAAGGAAGCGCGCCAGGTCGCCGCCGACTATCCGGATACGGCTTTCGTGCTCGGCTCCAGCGGCGAAGCCGCGGGTGATAATTTCGGCGTCTTCGGCACCTGGAACCATGACGGCGCCTATCTTGCCGGCATGCTGGCGGGCAAGATGACCAAGTCGAATGTCGTCGGCTCCGTCGGCGCCATCCCGATCCCCGAAGTCAACATGCTGATCAATGCCTTCGCCGCGGGCGTCAAGGCGGTCAATCCCGACTGCAAACATCTGGTCTCGTTCATCGGCACCTTCTTCGATCCGCCGAAGGCGCGCGAGGCGGGTCTCGCGCAGATCGATGCCGGCGCCGACGTTCTCTTCGGCGAGCGCATCGGCACCGCCGACGCCGCCAAGGAGCGCCACATCAAATCCGTGGGATCGCTGATCGACTACACGCCGCGCTATCCCGATACGGTCTTTGCCAATGCCATGTGGTACTTCCGTCCCATTCTCAATGCCGCGATCGCCGATGTTGCCGCCGGCAAGCCGGTCGGCCGCAACTACACGGCCTATGGCCTGATGAAGGATGGCGGCAGCGACATCGTCTATGTCAAGGGCGTGGCGCCGGCGGAAGCGGAAGCTGCGATGGAGAAGGTTCGTGCCGATATCAAGGCTGGCACCTTCGAAGTGCCGAAGATGATGGACCAACCGAAATAATCAGCCGGCCTGGTCATGAGCAGCCCGACCCGCGCCGATGCCACGGACCTGGCCGGCGCCATCAAATCCGGAAAGCTTGCCTGCGGCGATGCCATGCAGGCATCGCTTACGTCCTGTGCGACGCATGAAGGGATCGGCGCCATCGCCTATCTCGATCCCGAACTGGGTCTTGCCGCCGCGCAAGCCATGGATCGGGAAGCAGCGGATGAGCCCGAGCGCTTCGCAAGGCGGCCGTTTGCCGGTGTGCCGACGGTCGCCAAGGATCTTGGCGGTCCCTTTGCGGGATTGCCGGTGGCGGCCGGGTCGCGTCTGTTCCGGCGCGAGGGCAAAGGTGCTGACAGCGATCTGGCGCGCCGTTTTCGCGATGCCGGCCTTTGTGCATTCGGCTTGAGCACCAGCCCGGAATTCGGCTTCTCACTTGCCTCCGAGCCAGCGACGGGCCCGATCTGCCGCAATCCCTTGGATCAAACCCGCACGGCGGGCGGCTCCTCCGGCGGCGCGGCGGCGGCCGTCGCCGCCGGCATCGTCGCGATTGCGCATGCGACGGATGCGGGCGGTTCGATCCGCGTGCCGGCCGCCTGTTGCGGTCTGGTTGGGTTGAAGCCGAGCCGTGGCGCCGTGCCGGCGGGTCCCTCCTTCGGTAATCATCTCGGCGGCATCGCCAGCGAACTCGCCGTCACGCGGTCGGTGCGCGATACCGCGCGGATTTTCGCCGCCGTTTCCGGCGATACGCGCGGACCTTTCGCCGATATCCTGCAGCCTCCCGCGCAAGCCGTTTCGCTTCGCATTGGTCTGCTGACCGATGCGGGCGAGCGCTATCCGATCGCCAGCGACCGGCTGCAGGCCGTGGAAGTGGCCGCCCGGTATCTCGAAGGGCAGGGGCATCGGCTTATTTCACTGGGCTGGTCCCAGTTCCGGGAGGCGGTCGTGGCCAGCGCCCGCGCTTTCGGCGACATCATTTCCGTCAATATCGCCGGCTTGGTGGACGGCCTCGAACTGGATATCGTGGCGGCCGAAGCAATGACGCAGGCTTTCATCATGCGTGGACGCGCCATGCCGGCAACGGTTCTCTGGAATTCCCTGAATGGCGCGGTCCAGGCCAGCCGTGCGCTGTGGGAGATCTTCGACACGGTCGACACCATCGTCATGCCGATGCTGGCGACGGCCCCGCCGCCGATCGGGTCTTTCCCGACCGATCATTCCGATACGGAGCTGCATCTCGAGCGCATGGCGGCTTTCGCCCCCTTGGCATCGCTCGCCAATGTCTCGGGCTTTCCGGCGATCACGCTTCCCTTCGGTGCGGATGGCGACGGCCTGCCCCTGCCGGTCCAGATCATGGCGCCGATGGGTGAGGAGGCGCTGTTGCTGTCGCTTTCGGCCAATCTCGAAGCGGAGGGCCGCTGGCAACATCGCTATCCGATCGCGGGACTTGCGGCATGAATGCGCCTGTCCTTGCGATCGAAGGTGTCAGCAAGCGGTTCGGCGGCACCGTCGCCAACGACGATATCTCGCTGACCCTGGCCAAGGGCGAGATCGTCGCCTTGCTTGGCGAGAACGGTGCCGGCAAGACGACGCTGATGAGCATCCTCTTCGGCCATTATGTGCCCGATGCCGGCCGCATCCTCGTCGACGATGCGGAGCTGCCGCCGGGCAAGCCCCGCGCCGCCATCCGCGCCGGCGTCGGCATGGTCCACCAGCATTTTTCCCTCGCGCCCAATTTGACCGTGCTCGAAAACGTCATGACCGGCACTGAGACGCTGTGGTCGCCGCGGTCGCAGACAACGGCGGCCCGCAAGAAGCTGCTTGATCTCGCCGAGCGCTTCGGCCTCAAGGTCGATCCTGACGCCCGCCTGGGCGACCTCTCCGTCGGCGAGCAGCAGCGCGTGGAAATCCTGAAAGCGCTCTACAATGATGCGCGTATCCTGATCCTCGACGAGCCGACGGCCGTTCTGACGCAGGTCGAGGCTGAAAGGCTGTTCTCGACGCTGAAGCAGATGGCGGCGCAGGGACTGTCGCTGATCTTCATCTCCCACAAGCTCGACGAGGTGATGGCGACCGCCGACCGCATCGTCGTGCTGCGCGGCGGCAAGGTCGCGGCCGAGCGGCTGGCATCGCAGACCAGCAAGGCCGAGCTTGCCGAACTCATGGTCGGCCATCGCGTGACGCGGCCTGTCCGCGAGGCGAGCATGCCGGGCGAGATCGCGCTGGAGGCGCGCGACGTCACGGTCAAGATCGGTGGTGTCGAGCGGCTGAAACGCGTGAGCTTCCATCTTCGCGCCGGCGAGGTTCTCGGCATTATCGGCGTATCGGGCAACGGGCAGGCGGCCTTGGGGCAGATCCTGTCCGGCACGCTGCCGCGCTCCTCGGGCGAGCTGTTGCTGTTCGGCGAGCCCATGGGCGATCCGGACGTGGCCGCCATCATCGCCGCCGGCATCGGACGCATTCCCGAGGATCGCAATCGCGACGGCGCCATCGGTGAGATGGCGATCTGGGAAAACGCCATCCTCGAGCGCCTGTCGTTCTTCTCGAAAAACGGGCTGGTCGACCGTAAGGCGGGCATGGGCTTCGCGCAGGAGATCATCGACACGTTCGACGTGCGCGGCGGAACACCCGCCAGCCGCACCCGGCTACTGTCCGGCGGCAACATGCAAAAGCTGATCCTCGGCCGCAATCTCCATGAGCATCCGCGCATCCTCATCGCCGCCCAGCCGGCGCGCGGGCTGGATGAAGGGGCCGTTGCCGCCGTTCACGGACGCATCCTGGATGCCCGCCGGCAGGGGACCGCCGTACTGCTGATCTCGGAGGATCTGGATGAAGTCATCGCACTCGCCGATCGCATACAGGCGATCGTCGGCGGCCGCCTCTCGGCGCCGGTGGATGCGGACCGGGCGGATGCGTGTCTGCTGGGGCTGATGATGGCCGGAGAATGGAAAGACGAAAGTGGGACCGGGCATGCGATTTGAACGGCGCGAACACCGCCCCCTCACCATGATGGTGCTTGCCCCGCTGGTCGCGATCATTGCCGCGCTTGCCATTGCCGGCATCCTGATCGCCATTGCCGGCGCACCGGTCTTCGAAGCGTACCGGCGCATCCTGCTGGGCGCCTTCGGCTCGCGACTGTCCGCCACGGAAACGCTGACCCGCGCAACGCCGCTGATCCTGACGGGACTGGCGGCGGCGGTCGCCTTTCGTGCCCGGCTCTGGAACATCGGCGCCGAGGGGCAATTCTATTTCGGCGCGATTGCCGTCGCAGCCTTCGGCTCGAAAATGCTTGCCGGCCTGCCCGCTCCGATCCTGATCCCGCTCTTGCTCGTCATCGGCGCCATCGCCGGGATGATATTGATCCTCGTCCCGCTGTGGCTGCGGCTGCGCTTCTCCGTCGACGAAGTCGTCACCAGCCTCATCCTCAATTTCATCGCGGTGCTCTTCGTTTCCATGCTGATCGACGGCGTGCTGAAGGACCCGACGGCCTTCGGCTGGCCGCAATCGCAAGGCGTTGTCGATCACGCCATGCTGCCGAAGCTGATCGCCCGGTCGCGCCTGCATATCGGCTTTGCCATCGCGATCGCCCTTGCCGCCGTTGTCTATTTCATCCAGTCGCGCACGGTCTTCGGCATGCAGTCGCGGGCGGCCGGGCTCAATCCGTCCGGCGCGGTCTTCGCCGGCGTCCGGCTCGGAAAGACGCTCGTGAAAGTTGCCTGTCTTTCCGGCGGGCTTGCGGGCCTTGCCGGCGCGATCGAAGTATTGGGCGTCAAGGGTTATGTGACGACGGACCTGTCGCCGGGTTTCGGTTATGCCGGCATCGTCGTCGCCATGCTCGCCAACCTCAATCCGCTCGGTGTCGTGCTGGCGGCGATCTTCACCGCGACCATGTTCGTCGGCGCCGATGGCATGAGCCGCAGCCTGGGCATCCCCACCTATATCGCCGACGTCACGGTCGCCCTGTCGCTCTTGACCATGCTGATCGCGCTATTCTTCACGCAATACAGGGTCCGCCGATGAACACGCTGATCGACATCATCGCTTCCGCCGGACTCTGGGCCGCCGTGCTGCGCATCGCCACGCCGCTGATCTTCGGCACGCTGGGCGCGCTTCTGTGCGAGCGAGCGGGCGTCCTCAATCTCGGCATCGAAGGCATCATGACGTTCGGCGCGATGATCGGCTGGCTGTCGGTCTATCACGGTGCCGATCTCTGGACGGGACTGCTGGTCGCAGCATTCGCCGGCGGCATCTTCGGCCTCCTGCATTCGGCGTTGACGGTGACGCTCGGCCTGTCGCAGCATGTCTCCGGCCTCGGCGTGACGCTGTTCGCCTCCAGCTTCAGCTACTATCTTTTCCGGCTCATCGTTCCCGTCGCGGGAACGCCGCCGACGATCATGCCTTTCCAGCCGATTGCCGTTCCGGGAGTTTCGACCCTTCCCTTCATCGGTCCCGCCTTGTTCACGCAGACCGCGCCGACCTATCTGGCGATCGTCGTCGCGCTCGTCCTGGCCTATATCCTCTTCCGCACGCCTGTCGGGCTTGCGATCCGCATGACCGGCGAAAATCCGCATGCTGCCGAGGCTCAGGGCCTCAATCCGATGCGGGTTCGTTACGGCGCCGTCATCGCCGGTAGCGCGCTGATGGGCATGGGCGGCGCCTTCCTGACGCTTTCGGCCTTCAACAGCTTCTTTCCGACCATGGTGCAAGGTCGCGGCTGGATCTGCATCGCGCTTGTCGTCTTTGCTTCCTGGCGGCCGGGCCGAGCCTTGTTCGGAGCGCTGCTCTTTGCCTTTTTCGATGCCTTCCAGCTGCGGCTGCAAACGGCCGTGCAAGGCGTTCCCTACCAGATCTTCCTGATGACGCCTTACATCCTGTCCATCGTCGCGCTCGCCGTCATGAGCCGGCGCGCCCGCGTGCCTCAGGCGCTCATGCAGCCCTATCGCCGCGGCGAAAGATGAGTTCCGTGCCCGACCGGAGCGCCGCCTTCAGCGCATCCCTGTCTGCAGATCGGCCTCGTCGGCGAGAATGGAGGCGGCCTCGTTCAGCAGGACGTCCTTTGCGTTCTTGCGGGCTTTTTCAAGGGCGATATCGGCGCTCAGACTGCGCTCGTTCGCCTGCAGGCCATCGTCTTCGCCCGTGTCCACGCCATCGTTGATCTGTTCGCGCGACTTCAAACGCTTTGCCTGGGCGGCCAATTCATCGCGGCGTTCCGTCTCGTTGAGGGAGATCGTCCGTTTCTCGCGCTGCGCCTTCAGCTCGGCGGCGTCTTCGACAAAGCGCTGGAAATTCGGATCGCTCTGCACCCGGGCATCGTGGCGGCCTTGCAGTTGCGGCAGCAGCGCCTTGATGTCGCCGGCGGGCGTATAGGTCGCCGGCGGGACCTGCGTCCAGGGCAGGGCATTGTCATAGCTCGCTTCACCAAAGCTCTTGGGGTCCGAAAGACCCGGCAGGGTGATGTCGGGTGTTACGCCGCGCAACTGCGTCGTCCCGCCATTGACGCGGAAAAACTGGGCAACCGTCAGCTTCAACTCGCCGAATTTCGGCTTACTGTTGTGTGTCACCTGGTCGAGATTGACCACGGTTTGCACGGTGCCCTTGCCGAAACTGGGCTCGCCGACGATCACGCCGCGGCCATAATCCTGAATCGCCGCGGCAAAAATCTCCGATGCCGAGGCCGAGCCGCGATTGATCAGGACACCTACCGGGCCAGTCCAGGCGGGCGTGGAAAGATCATCGCTTTCCACATCGACCTTGCCGTCGGCATCGCGTTGCTGGACCACCGGACCCTTGCCGACAAACAGGCCCGTCAAATCGATCGCTTCGGCCAGCGAACCGCCGCCATTGTTGCGCAAGTCGATCAGAACGCCGTCGACCTTGTCTTCCTTCAGTTCACCGAGGAGCTTGGCAACGTCGCGGCTGGCGCTCCTGTAATCCTTGTCGCCTTTCCGCCGGGCTTCAAAGTCCTCGTAGAAGGCGGGCAGGGTAATCACTCCGATCTTGCGCGTTGCGTCGCCGTCCTTGACGGACAGGAGCGTCTTCTTGGCTGCCTGCTTGTCGAGGCTGATCTTGTCGCGCACCAGGCTGATGATGTGGTGCTTGCCATCCGGACCGGCATCCGCCGGCAGGATGTCCAGACGCACGACGGAACCCTTTGCGCCGCGTATCATCTGCACGATCTCATCGAGGCGCGTGCCCACGACTTCCTTGATGACGCCGTTTTCGCCCTGGCCGACGCCGGTAATGCGGTCTCCGACCGCAAGTTTGCCAGACAGCTGCGCCGGGCCGCCCGCCACGAGCTCGCGGATCGTCGTGTAGTCGTCCCGTTCCTGCAGCACCGCGCCGATACCCACCAGCGAAAGCTTCATGGAAATATCGAATTCGGCCGAAGCGGTCGCGCCGAAATAATCGGTGTGCGGATCGACCGAGGTCGTATAGGCGTCCATGAACGACTGGAATACATCGTCGCTTTTGTACTTGTAGGCGCGCTCGAGGGAGTTTTCGTAGCGCTTGTCGAGCGTGTCGCGAATGGCCGCGTCCGTCCGTCCTGCCAGTTTCAGCCGCAGCCAGTCGTTCTTGACGCGCTTGCGCCAGAGATCATTGCTTTCCGCTTGCGATTGCGGCCAGGGCTCCTTGTCGCGCTGCAGCGGATAGTCTTCCTGGACACTGAAATCGAATTTCTGGTCGAGCAGGCTGCGGGCATAGCTCATGCGATCGGCAACGCGCTGCTCATAGACGTTGAAAATGGAAAACGGGATGTTCAGGTCTTCCTGCTTGATGGCGTCATCGATCTTGGTGCTGCCGGCCATGAACGTATCGATATCGCTCTGCAGGAAGATGACCCGGTCCGGATCGAGCGACTTGATGAACTTGTTCATGATCCTGGCCGACAAGGCGTCATCGAGCGGCACAGGCCTATAGTGGTAGCGCGAGAGGAATTCCGCGCTCAGATGAGCGGCCTGCGCCTGTTGCTCCAGCGGCGTCAAAACCGGCGGGGAACCGGTTTCCAGAGCATATGCCGAGGGCGCAATTGCCAGGAACATAGCGAGGAAACCATAGTGTATACGCATTGAGCTTTGATCCGATTCACAACGTTGAGTGTCTGATGCTTGATGTTGGTGGAACAATTATGGTTTTTTGGCAACCGAACGAAGGCGTTCTTTTCGGAAGATTTCCCAAAAGACCACGCGTAACCGTCATTCCGGCCTCACCGCGGCACGACCCCTTGTCATATCCCGGATGCTGCCGACAACATCATCGGCGATCGACGCGGTGATGGTCACGCCGAGAACAGCTCCAGAATCCGTAAAGCGTTCTTCGCGGATTTCGACCCCTTCTTGCGCCTGAAGCCGTGCCTTCAGCAGCGGCAGGTCGGAAAACTGCACGTCGATCGCAACCGCGACGGTCGGAAGAATGGGGCGTTTTTCCGCGCCCTGCAGACAGAGGGCGGCAGTGCCGCCATAGGCGCGGATCAGGCCGCCACTGCCCAGAAGAGTGCCGCCGAACCAGCGCGTCACCACTACGGCCACCATGTCGAATTTGGAACCGTCGATGGCCTGGAGGATCGGCTTGCCGGCGGTGCCACTCGGCTCTCCGTCATCGCTAAACCGGTAGTTCTGCCCGATGCGCCAGGCCCAGCAGTTGTGATTTGCATTGGCGACCGAGTGTCGTGCGACGAATTCCTTCGCCATCTCGGCATTCGCGACAGGGGCCGCCGTCGCGACAAACCGGCTTCGCTTGATCTCCTGATTGGCGGTTGTGCTCGAAACGAGCGCGAACATGGCGGTCTCTCAGCTGATGGCGTGGCGTGCAAAGAGACGTCATAGCCTCAGGACAAGGCGTTGTGCAAACAGGTTCGACGAAGGCGCGGGACCGACAGGGGCGTGTGCGCAGTGCAGCCCATAGAACATTGGTGTCGCGGCGTGCCATGGGCGATCAGCTTGTCGGCATGAAGAGCGGCCAGACGCCGATGCTTTTCGGGCTGCGGGTATTCGGCATTCTGCACCATCGCAATGGCTATCCGTGAGCGCTGACGCTCGTCAATAAGAGGGTGTTTTACAGCCTGTGGATGCGGGCCGGTTCGGTTTAGCCGTATGTTTTGCTGATTACCTTGCGTCCAGATTATTTTTCTGTCTTTTTATTATTGCACAAATAATAATTAAGACTTATTATGCCTGTGCAATTGATTCGATCAGTTGTTGTCCAATTGTTTCTGAATGTTTCTGATTTTTATATTTATGTTAAATTACGATAACCAATGTGTTTTGTTGGTGCATTTGGGCAACAACCGCCAATTATGGCGATGAATATTTGGTGTTGTTTCAAATATTCAGTTCCGGCGCAGGCTGCTGCATCGCTAGCCTGCGTATGAGAGCTATTGGCTTCTCATCAACAGGGAACAGCCGGATGGATGAACGCGGCGGGGTTACGCAGCATTCTTTTGATCAGGCATATCGATTGGAGTTATTATGAACATCAAGAGCCTTCTTCTCGGCTCCGCTGCTGCGCTTGCAGCAGTTTCCGGTGCGCACGCGGCTGACGCTGTTGTTGCCGCTGAGCCGGAGCCGCTCGAATACGTCCGCATCTGCGACGCATACGGCGCTGGCTACTTCTTCATTCCAGGCACCGAAACCTGCCTCAAGATCGGTGGCAAGGTCCGTACCGAAGGTCAGTGGTATGATGCGTACAACCCGCAGCATGTCACCGGTACGCTCTGGCACACCCGCGCCGAACTGCAGCTGCAGACGGCAACGGATACCGAATATGGCGCTCTGAAGACCAACACCGAGCTGCGTTGGGACTGGAATGACGGCAATTCGACGTCCACCAATTTCCTGCATGGCAGCATCAGCCTCGGCGGCTTCACCATCGGTAAGGAAGACTCGCAGTTCAATGTCTTCACCGGTTACGCTGGCGACGTCATCAACGACGACGTTGTCTATGACGGCCCGTACGAACTCAACCAGATCACCTACAACTACGACGCCGGCAACGGCTTCACGGCTGTGATCTCGGTCGAAGACACCAATTCCGGTTCCGGCGCCACCGGTTCCAACGGTGAAGACAGCTCCGATCATTACGCTCCGGACGTCGTCGCCGGTGTTGGCTACAAGGCTGGCAACTTCGGCTTCAAGGTCGTCGGCGGCTACGACTCGATCGTTGAAGAAGGCGCCATCAAGGCCCGCGTCGATGCTGACTTCGGCGTCTTCTCGGCCTTCGTCATGGGCGGCTACAACACCGATGGCAGCAAGCTGAACAAGTACGCTGGCGCGAACGGTGGCGGCGACGCTGCTGGTATCGGCTGGGGCGACTGGGCAGTTTGGGGCGGCGCGAGCGTTCCGATCAACGAAAAGCTGAAGTGGAACTTCCAGGTCGCTTACACCGACTCGAAGATCTTCTCCGCGACCACGAACGTCAAGTTCAACCCGGTTAAGAACCTGCTCATCGAGCCGGAAGTCACCTACACCAACTGGGATTCGATCAACGAAGACCAGTGGGCTGGTATCCTCCGCTTCGAGCGGAGCTTCTAATCTGATCTGAATTTGACCTCCGATCAGAGAAGGGAGAAGGTCCGGTTTCCCTCCGGACCTTCTTTCCTTTATGCCTATGTGAGATCTTCTGAACCGGAATAAAGAGCCGAACTATTCGTTCATTGGCTATACTGTGATAGTTGCCGTTGCGGCAATTCTACTGTTTGCATTGCGTGTTCGGACCTGACGGCCCATTACCTCACGCGTGGATGTGCACTTTCCCGAAGACATTTGCCTTGGAATGGCCGGCACCGGCTATAGGTGTGACGGCTGGTTCGCCACGGTCGGTGCATGCCATCCCGTTCGGATCACGTTGCCTCGGCCGCGGGCTCGTCCGCTCCCGAGCAAAGATTTTTCCTTGAAGCGAGGAAATCGATGAAGGTGCGAACCTTGGCGGAGAGATATTTCCGGCTGGGATAAACCGCGTGCAGGGTTGCGGTGAACCTTGCCGTTTCGGGGAGGACGATCTCCAGCCTGCCTTCGGCAATGTCGGCTTGCGTCATCCATACGGGCAGGAAGACGAGGCCCATGCCCTCGAGCGCTGCCAGATGCAGCATGATCTCGTTTTCGCTTTGCATGATCGGCCGAAGGGTCACCGTTTCAGGACCGTCCGGCCCGTCCATGGTCATGGTGCCGCTTCCATTCATGCCGCTATAGAGCAGCAGCGCGTGACCGTTGAGGTCGGCCAGCCGGGTCGGGCGACCGGTGCGCGACAGATAGGCAGGAGATCCGGCGAGGTGAAAGGCGACCTTCATCAACGGGCGCGCGATCAGGCTGGGGTCCAGCCGTTCGGGTGCCGTCGCGCGCAAAGCGAGATCAAATCCCTCGTCAACGAGATTGACGATCCGGCCGCTCAGATCCATGTCGAAGCGCACGTCGGGATAGCGTTGGTGATATTCGGCCAGTGTTTGGGCGATGAGCGTGTTGGCCGCCCATACCGGGGCGCTGAGCTTTAGAACCCCGCGCGGCATGACGGTCACATTGCTGACGGCGGCCTCCACCTCGTCCAGCCCGTCGAGCATCTGCTTGGTCTGATTGAAGTAGAGCGTGCCGGTTTCGGTCATGCTGACATGGCGGCTGGTCCGGTTCAGCAATCGGGTTCCGAGCCGGTTTTCCAGATGCATGACATGCTTGCTGGCCATTGCCGGCGAAAGGCCAAGGCGCTCGGCCGCCGCCGTAAAGCTCTTCAGCTCGGCCACCGTGCAAAAGACTCGCAGACTCGTCAAACTATCCATCAATCATCAACATATAGGAAATGTTACTTCAATGTAAGGCGCATTGATCAACATTCACGAAAGGCTAACTTTGCCGGCAAGAAGGCGGGCAAGGATCGTTTCCCCGCGACTTCGCACCCGTGACCGGTGCGGCTCAACAAGGATGCAGCAAGGTGAACAAGTTTCGGCTCCCGACTTATTTCGTCAGTCACGGCGGCGGTCCCTGGCCCTATATCACCGACGGATTTCGTCGCAACTTCGATAAGCTCGAACAATCGCTGGTCGAGATGCGTGCCGAACTCGGCAATATGCCCAAGGCGGTGCTGGTGATCTCAGGCCATTGGGAAGAGCAGGGTTTCGCCATCTCCTCCGGCGTCAGGCCGGGGATGGTCTACGACTATCACGGCTTTCCCGAGTACCTCTATCATATCAAATATGGCGCGCCGGGCTCGCCGGAGCTTGCCCGGCGCGTTCAGGATCTCCTGCAGGCACGCGGAATCGACGCCAAGCTCGATCCGACACGCGGCTTCGATCATGGCACGTTCAGTATCATGAAGCCGCTTTACCCGGACGAGGACATCCCGCTGGTGCAGCTTTCCCTGGATATCGGGTACGATCCGGCCTTGCATCTCGAGGTCGGGCGGGCCTTGGCACCGCTGCGCGACGAGGGCGTGCTGATCATCGGCAGCGGCCTCAGCTATCATAACCTGCGGGAGATGCGGGGCACCAGCGGCCATGAGCCGTCGCGTCAGTTCGACGCCTGGCTCCAGCAGACGCTGGTCCACTCGTCTCCCTATGATCGCGCCGAGCGGCTGCTTGAGTGGGAGCAAGCGCCCTGCGCCCGTGCCGCACATCCGCGCGAGGATCATCTCATCCCGCTGATGGTGGTGGTCGGCGCGGCGAGGGACGAACCCGGCGCCGTCACCTACCATCAGACCGACTTCGCCGGCGGCCTCACCGCATCCAGTTTCCGCTTCGGCAATGTGCCCGAAACCGTTTGATCCAAGGAAGATCCGTGCTTTTCGGGCGGCAAAGGCGGGCTGCGCGTACGCCCAAGCCGATGATGACGTTCACGAAAGAAGATTTCGCTCTCAAGGCAGCAAGGCCGCTTGAGCGCATCAACAGTCAATCAGGAGAAATGCCATGCCGAACATAACCAAATGGACACCTCATGTCCTCGCCATTCTGCGGATCGTAACCGCGCTGCTGTTCCTCGAACATGCCACGATGAAATTCTTCCAGTTCCCGGCGGCGATCCCGGGCGTGCCCTATCCGCTGCCCACCATCATCTTCATCGCCGGTGCGATCGAGGTTGTGACCGGGCTGCTGATAGCGGCCGGGTTCTACACACGCATCGCCGCCTTCGTCGCGTCCGGCGAGATGGCTGCCGCCTATTGGATGGCCCATGCGCCGCAGGGCTTCTGGCCGACACTCAACATGGGCGAATCCGCCATCATGTTCTGCTTCATCTTCCTCTATCTCGCCTTTGCCGGGGCTGGCAGCTGGGCTCTCGACAATGTCCTGCGCCCGTCCACGAAGCAGGTGCCGTCTACCCAGGGCGCATAAAGCAGATCGTCCCCTCCCGCGGCGAGACGGCTGGGCCTTCTCGCCGATCGATCCAACATGCAAACCTTTAAAGGAAGAACCATGAAACTTCTGCATATCGATTCCAGCGTTCTCGGAGACGACTCCGTTAGCCGCAGTCTGTCGGCGGAGATCGTGGCGAAACTGAAAGCCCTGCACCCTTCGATCGACATCGTCTACCGCGACCTCGCCTCGGATGTCGTTGACCATCTGTCCATCGGTCACATTGCCGCCCGATACGGCGCACCGGTCGAAGAGAAAGGCTTGCTGGGCGACATCGCGAAAGGAGAGGAATATCTTGCCGAATTGGCCGATGCCGACATCATTGTCATCGGTGCTCCGATGTATAATTTCTCGGTCTCGTCGCAATTGAAGGTTTGGATAGATCGCATCGTCGTGGCGGGCCGTACCTTCAAATACAGCGAGACCGGCGAGGTTCAGACCCTGCTCCCGGCGGCGAAGAAGATCTTCATCGCCTCCACGCGCGGCAGCGCCTACGCTTCCGGTTCCCCTTACGCCGCATTCGAACACCATGAAAGCTATCTGAAGGGTGTCTTCGCCTTCCTCGGCCTGCACGATGTTACGATCGTCCGCGCCGAAGGGCTGGCCTACGGCCCCGATGCAAGATCGGCCGCGATTTCTCAGGCCCGGGGCGAGATATCCGCGATCTCGGCATAGTGCCAGATCAAGGACAAGCATAAGCGAGAGGCCGCGCCAAACGCGCGGCCTGCATCTTTACTTGGGAAGGTTTCGAGCAGCCGGCCGCTGTCAAGTGGCAATCGGCGCAGGAATGCTCCTGTTGCACTCAGTGGTGCAAGTCGATCGGTGCCTTGTGGAAGATGTCGTCGGAGGGAGGAATGGCCTGGCGTTCGATCATGCGATGGACATGCGGTGGTTCGTCGCCGCCATGGAGCGCCCGCAGTCGGTCGGTATTGTCCGCATCCGCCTGGGTTCGTCGTTGATTGTGGCGGATATATTCCACCCAGGTCGGCGTGTGGTAGGTTTCCGTCCAGATACCCGGATTTTCCAGATCGCGCATCAGCGCCCAGTTTCTGGCGCCGTCGCGGATACGGATTCTCCGGCGCTCGGCCATCAGCTTCAGGAATTCCGGCAGGTCCGCATCGCTGATCTGATAATCGACGAGGATGACGATCGGGCCGCTGCGCGGTGTGATGTCCAGGCCAAGGGCCGGTTCGATGAAGCGGTTGAGCGGATCGAGATTGAGCGAGGCGAAGGCCGGCATGGCGAACCGCAGGCCGACGACGATGCCGATCAGCATAACGGCGGCTGAGCCGTAGAGCGCATTGGAAACGCCGAACCGATCGGCCGCGACGCCCCAGAGCCAGCTGCCGCCGGCGATGCCGCCAAACGTCACGGTCTGATAGAGCGATAGGGCACGGCCGACGACCCAGCGCGGCGTCGAGAGTTGGACGATCGTGTTGAAGAGCGAAAGCGCCAGCACCCAGCAGGCCCCCGACACGAGCAGGCCGGCGCAAGTGAGGGACACGAAGGGGCTTGAAGCGGTCAGCGCCATGCTGCCCGCAAATCCCGTAAAGGCATAGCGGATGATCAGCTCACTGCTCAGCGCCTCGCGAAGCCGGGCATTGAGCGCGGCGCCGCCGATCGCCCCGATGCCGAAGGAACCCAGCATGAAGCCATAGGTCAGCGGTCCGCCGGAAACGAGATTGATCGCGACGATCGGCAGCAGGGCGAGTACCGAACTCGCTCCGATCCCGAATATGAAACCGCGGACGAGCACTTTTTCGAGGTTGGGCGACATCGAGATGTACCGCAGCCCGGCAAAGATCGCGCTGCCCAGATTTTCACGTGGCAGCGTTGATATGGGCAAGGCCGGTTTCCAGCGCATCAGCGCGTGGATGAGTGCGAAATAGCTGACGGTATTGACCGCAAAGGCGGCCGCGGCGCCGGCAGCCGCAACGATGATGCCGCCGATGGCCGGACCGACGCTTCGGGTCATGTTGAAGCCCATGCTGTTCAGCGTCACGGCATTGGGCAGATCCTCACGGGGCACCATGTCGCCGACCGATGCCTGCCAGGACGGATTGTTGAGCGCCGTGCCGCAGCCGATCAGGAAGGTGAAGAGGAGAAGCAGCCAGGGTGTGACCCAGCCAAGCAGCGCGCATAATGTCAGGATCGCCGAGACGGTCAGCATAAGACATTGTGCGGTCAGCATCACGCGGCGGCGATCGAAATTGTCGGCAAGGGCGCCGGAAACCAGCGAAAACAGCATGATCGGCAGGGCGGTCGAGGTTTGCACCAACGCTACCATGTCTTCCGACGCCGTGATGGTGGTCATCATCCAGGCGGCACCGACGGCCTGGACCAGCCCGCCGAAATTGGACGCAAGGCTCGCGAACCAGATCCTGCGATAGGTCTCGTGCTGGAGCGGCGCGAGCGTTGGTGAATATGATGACAAGGTTCCCCCCGCATGTCTTGTTCTCCCTCCGCTCCAATATATGACGAAGCTTTCGGGTGGCTAGGCGGAATTGACAGGGACCTGCCATACCGTGAGTTACGAGAGGAGGCGCGACCAATCCGCCCGGCATGTTCTTCCGGGCATCGCAGCTCTTCAGTATGAAAATGAAATGATCGGTAGTGCTGACGAAGTTCTTGCGCATTTGATGCGACGCGCGACAAGATCCGCTGCCAGCGTTGGGGTAGGGGACCTCGGCTGGATATCGGTTGCGAGACAGGACAATCGATTGGCGAGGCGGTCCTGTTCGATGCGCGCGTGGATCATCACCGCTTGCGAGGGGGCAGGATAGCCCATGGGTTGCCCGCGCTCTATGACACGCGGGCCCCCATGGATCGGACGTCATTCGCCGGATTTATGCCCTACTGGCTGTTCGGAGACGTCACCATCTGTTCGGGCTGGATGGTGATCTCGAGAATGTCGTCCGGCCGGATCGGCGTATCCTCCTGGGCGGTGATCTGCATCGTTTGCTCGCCGTTCTTGCGGTAGATGACAAGCGAGGGACCGCCCTGGCCGCCGCGCAACTGGGCCTTGATCGCGCCCGTATAGAGCAGCTTTTCACTCGAAGCGCGAATCCGGCCTGCAAGCTTCTCGATCTCGATCGAGGTATCGCGCAGGGAGTCGTTCAACTGCGTATTGTGTTGCTCGTCCTGGACTTCGATGTTGCGGGCGAGTTCGTCCCTGTCGTGCCGGGCCTGCACGAGCCTTGCCTCGGTGTCGCCCTGCTGGCTGCGAATTTCGGCGAGCGAGCGGCGCTCGTCATCGACGCGGTTTGCCATGACGAGCCCCTTGGTGGCGGAAATGTTCATCCGGTCGACCGCGTCCTGCTGAAGCCTGATGCTTTCCTCGTTGCGCGCCTGCCTGTCCTCCAGGGACTTCACGGTGTTTTCGGCGTTTTTCAGCGCAATCTGCAGGAATGTGCGCTGCTTCGCATAATTGTCGAGCCGCATGCGCAGATCGCTTTCCTCGAAGGCGGCGATTTCGTCCAGCGTCTTGCGCTGCAGAGGCGCCGCGTAAAGGCTGTTGAGATCGATCTCGGGCCGCTTGTTCAGCTCCGCCTTCAGGCTGATGGCGCGGGCCTTCTGCCGGGCGAGGTCGATCCACAGACCCTCGTTCTCGCTCTTGAGATCCGGAGCGGCCATCAGGGGGTTTTCGGTTCGAAAGCGCAAGGCATCATAGCCGCCGGCAAGGGCAATCGCATGCCTGACGGTCAATCCGGGCCGATAGGGCACAGCGCCTGGACGCGATACGTCACCGGAAATGTAAAAGGGCCGGAGTTCGACCATTTCGACGGAAACATCGGCCGACTGTATCCGCCCGTCCTTCGTCAGGCCGTCGGTCAGCGCCGCGCGCAGATCCCGGATCGTCAAGCCTTCGCCATGCAGTTCCCCGAGGAATGGGACGGAGATGTTGCCGTCGATATTGACGGTCACGCGGCGCGTGAAGTCGGCGACGCCGAACACGCTGATCTGCAAGATATCACCGGGACCGAGCTTGTAGGCATCCTGCTCGTCGCAGAAACCCTTTTGCGGCAACAACGAAAGTGCGGCGACAAGGCTGAACGCCGAAAGGCTGATGATCTTCATTGTGTGATCCCCTTTTCTTGTACTGCGTTACTCAACTCGGGCTGTTCAACCCGTATCCAATCGACGAAGAGATTTGCGGGCAGACGTGTCGATTCATCCGGCGATCCAGGCCAAGAGCCTCCGACGGCCAGATTGACGAGGAGGTACATCGGCTTGTGCATGTCCGGCGGCGTTGGGGCCGAGAAGACCGTCTGGCCGTCCAGAGACCAGACGAGGCTCTCCTTCGTCCAGGTGACGCCATAGACGTGGAAGTCGCGGGACAGATCCGTGGTGGCGATCTCCGCGCTTTTTTGCGCCGATCTCGCGCCGTTCGGAACGTCGATGCCGCTATGGGCGGTCACATGCAGCTTGCGCGTATCGTGACCGAGCACTTCGAGCACGTCGATTTCCGGCGGCCAGCTCCTGTCGGCGGGCAGCAGCCAGAAGGCCGGCCACAGGCCCTTTCCGCTTGGCATCCGGGCACGGATCTCCACCCGGCCATAGGTGAACGAAAAGCGGCCGGCCGTGGTCAGCATGCCCGAGGCATAGGCGAACCCTCCCGCGTGGATACGGAGGTTTTCGGGAATTTTCGACGCCCGGATGGCGAGGATGCCGTCGTCGATCGTGAAGGGCGCCAGGGCTTGCAAGCCGGCATGGTCGCCGTTCGGTCGCGGATCGACGTAATATTCCATCTCCGCGTTGCTGGCATTGCTGCGTGCGCCCCATGGATAGAAAGGTTTCCAGGTCCCCTTGCCGTTCGCCTGAAGATCCAGCGTCGAGAAATTGTCGGTGAAGATCGTTTTCCAGCCAGTGGCCGAGGCTTGCGCCGGGTCCTGCTTGACGGTGGCCGCCTGTGCCGAGCCCAGGAAAGCGAGACACGCCAGCGTGGCCGCCAAAACGCCTTGCAGGCCGACGATGCGCCATGACGCGGTCGTCGTCAGCATGCCCAAGCGGCGCATCAGCGCGACCATCGCGGCCAGCATCAGCAGGCCGGCGGCGACATTGCCCCAGGCCTGCCCGTCGATACCAGCCAAACTGTTGCCGATTGTCATTGCGATCAACAGCGTGCCCAAACCGACACCCAGCAATTTCATCGAATCCAGGCCCGGCGATTGCGAGCGCACGATGATCATCGGCACGATCCAGACCATCGCGCCCAGGGATACGCAGGAGACGGCCAGGGCGATCGTCGCCGGCACGGCCTCCATATAGGCCGGAAAGATCGTGGCGATCGTGCGATCGCTGACGAAGACCGCGCAGCAGGCAACGAGACCCAGTGCCAGCGTGACGACGACGACCTCCTTCTCGACGACGGCTGAATCCTTATGGAGGGACTGGCCGCTCATTTTCGCCAGCATCTTGGGATAGCGAACCTGTGCGACGGCGGCCATGATACCCAGGCCGATCATGGCCAGGCTTGCGCCGAACGACAGCAGCCCGAGATCGTGCGGCGAAGACAGGACGGACGATATCCATCGGTTGGCGCTTAGATAGAAAGTCCACGAGGCGTTGAAGGCGAAAAGCGGCAGCGCGGCTTTTGCCATCGAGGCAAGCGGCGGCCGTTTCTTCAGGTGCGGCAGTGGACGGGCCAGCAGCAGCGCACAGAGCGTGTAATAAATCGCGACCGCGGCAAAGGAACCATCGACGCCGCCCAGAAGCAGCCCAGCAAGGCGTGGCACCGTCATGGCCAACTGCAAGACAAGGGCGAGGACGGTGAACTCCCAGATCCGCGACGCGGCGCGGAACAGGGTGACCGGCCCGTTGGCAATCATGCCCGTGATGCCGCCGATGATGGCAAACGTCGCCCCCATGACCGGCAGGTCCACCCCGAACCCGTCGATGAGCAGCACGATGGACAGACTGCCCGCCAAGGCGATCGCGCCGACGAGCCAGAGCGTGACGAGGATTTCGAGACCGGCATGGGCGGCAACGTCGTTCGATCGCCCCGGAATGCGCTTGTCGGCCAGTTGCGACATGCCGAGATCGGCTCGGCTGGCATAGGTAAACAGGCTTGTGAGAAGGGCGAAAGTTCCGAACTGCACAGGATCGAGCAACCGGGCTGCCATCAACGTCGTGCCGCTGCCGAGCATGGTCAGCAGCAAGGTGCCGACGGCGTATGTAATCGGCCAGCCGAACCAGGCGAGATGACGGGACACGCGCAGCCGGTAGAATATGGCCGGCACGCGGCTGGTGGCGAAGCCGGAAATCTCCGGCGTGGAGTTCGTGTCGAAGGCGGTCGTCATGACGTCACCGCATCGTGTAACGAGCCGGCAGCGCAAGACGATCCACAACCATGCGCGAATAAAAAGATCATGGGCTGGCAGCCTCCCGGGAAGCGGCGGTATGGCCGGGAAGTATGGCGGGTTTCGGCGAAGCGCGGATTTCGCCGGCCAGCACCATGAAAAAGGCAAGTGTCAGAAGACCGGGAGTGGCAAACAGGCCGACTTCGGCAATGCCGATGATCAACACCAGCAGGACGACCTGATCCCGGATGGCGTCGGGCCTTGTCACCATCCGCTTGAGGGCGATGCCGAGAAAGGCGAATGCAGGGAGCGATCCCAGGAAGCCCATGCAAAGAAGCGTCTGGACGTACATGTTGTGGGCATTGACGGGATCGCCGGCGAAGTTGCGTCCGACGCTACCCACCATCAGTGCTTCCGTGCCGTTGAACCCCCAGCCCAGGAGCGGTTTGCGTGCGATGAGATCGGATGCCACCGCCCAGAGTTCCGTGCGTCCGGTCAGCGTCATGATCTCCGTGGCGGAGCCGGAACGTGACAGCGAGCCCAGGAACGACGCCATGCTCGGGAGCCCCGCGATCGCAATGAACGGAAGCGCGATGGCGCCGGCGACGAGGGCGATCGCCGCCATTGGCCGGAGGTAGTGCCTCTCGCGCAGTTCAATGATGATGCCGGCAGCGATGGCGGCGGCCGCGCTTGTGCGGCTGTCGGCGGCGATCAGCGTTCCGAAGCCTGTGATCAGCATCGCGATGAAAACCCAGCGGCTGAGGATGCCGCGGCGATGGCAGATGATCGCGAAGGTCACCAGTACCGCCGCCTGCTCGCCCAAGACGTTGGGATGTCCGGAAAGACCACGAAGCCGGAAGCTGGCCTCAAAAGCCGATGGCGGCAGCCAGGCGGCACCCGGCAGGACGATTGCCGCCGCCAGTCCCAAGACGACAAAGGCCAGCAGCGTCAGCGTTGCCAGGCGCAACGTAGCGGCAAGCCCAAGGACGGAAACGGAGAGGCATGCCAGCATCAGATAGGCGACAAACCCCAGGGCGTTGGCGACGGTATAGGCTGGCGTCAGCGACCAGACGCCCGAGGCGATCGCCAGCAGGCCGTAGAGGGCGCCGAGAACGATGGTCGGCTCGCGGATATAGGCAAACAGGCGCTGGAAATTGGCAAGGCAGACGAGCGGGATCAGCATCCAGGTGACAAGCTTCAGTCCGTTCTGCCAATCCAGTCCCGTCTCGCCCGAGGCGCGTTGGCGCAGGCTGAGGTTCAGGCCGAAAATGACGAAGACCAGCAATGCGGCCACGGCCCAGCGCCTGCCAAGGGCGGCGGCGACGATAACCAGCGCAAATCCGGCGGCGCCGATAATGCCGAAGGGCAGCATAGCGGCAGCCGGACTTTGCGGCATGGCAAAGCACAAGCCGAGCCAGGCCAAGCCAATCGCAAGCGGGATGGCAAGCGCAAGACCCGGCCCGGCCCGGCGGGCGACTGAACTGTCTGCGGGCGCAGTCATATTTTCAACAGCCGTTTTGCATCGCGACGGATCGCGGATGCATTCATGCCGGCGCCTGCGAGAAACGCCATGCCGAGAGAGCCCGCTACATAGAGAGGCAGGATCGGGAAGACCGGCTTGACGGGAACCGTTGCCGGCGAGAGCACCTCGGCATCAGGTTTCAGGGCCTCCAGCGTCGGCGCCCGCGTCTTCAGCCGGGTCTGGGCGTCCGCCAGAACCTGGGCATCGTTTTCGGCTTCGCGGCGCAATTGATCGAGCTGCAGGCTCGCCTTGCGCCGCTCGATCATATCCTGCCGGATCTTGTCGATCTCGGCGGAGAGAAGTTGTTCGCGCCTATCCCAATTGTCGGCTTCCACCCGAACGCTGGCAACGATCCGGTCGCGCTCGACCTGAGCCTGCTCCATGATGTTGCGCGATTCCGTCGACATGACCGCAAGCCGCGACATGCTTTCGGTAAGGCTTTGGTTCAGGCGCTGTATCGTTGGGGATGCCAGAACTTCGGGCGCGCTGTCCAATGTGCCTTTCGACTTCATCAGTTCGAGATTGTCCGCGCGGGTTCGTGCGTCGATGGCATGCGCCCGCGCCGTTGCCAGCTCCGTGCTGAGGGCGCTCAGCTGGCTTTCGAGCGAGATCTGGGCGCCCTGATCGATGAGACCCGATTTTTCGAGGAAAGCCTCCATCTCGGCGGCCGATCTGTCCGCCCGGTCGCGGGCTTGGCGTACATGATCCTCGAGAAGCCGGTTCATGCCGTCGACATTCTCGGCCTTGCGCCTGACCTGGGTGTCGAGGTAGGCCGACACCAGCGACCTGGTGAGCATGGCCGCCTTTAGCGGATCGTTGGAGCGGAAGCCGACATTGACCGTGTAGGACAGGCGGTTCCGGTTGACGACCAGCTTGGCCCATAGATTGTTCCTCAGCTTGGCGGCGTCGGGTGCATCCTCGGGGGACGCATTGCCCGCCATCAGGTCCTTCGCGGAGGGGGCGGGCGTATCGCGTGCCAGGGTTTGCGGCAGTACGCCGTCCAGCATGGTGACGATCGCATTGTGAACCCTGCCGGTCAGCCCCTGCTTCACCTTGAATTCGTCGTCCATGGCGAGCTGGTTGGCGTCGATCACGCTCTGGGCAAGCGCGACGGAGCCGAAGGCGTCGAGAGCGGAGACGATGGAGTTTTCGTCCAGGGGCTGCCGCATGGCCTGGGCGTAGTCGGTCTGGCCTTCATTATCGGTTGGACGCAGCACCAGGGTGGCAGTCGATTCATAGACGCGAGGAAGCATCGGCCAGGCAAACAGGGCGAGCGCGATAACCGCTGTTCCACCGAGGAGAAACCGGCGAAGCGAGTAGCGAGCCTCGCGGTCTCCCGCCGCGGCCTGGATCGCATCGGCGCCAACCGAATGGTTCTCGGTTGCGGGAGTAAGAAGCGCGATCGAAGAGATGGGATCGACTGAGTTTTGTTTGGTCATTGCGTTTCATTGCCTCCCTCAATTGTTTCAGTTGCGAACGAAGGCATACATTCTGCCGCGCAGAGGCCCGGAGATCATGCGGAAGCCGGTGTAGAGTGTCGTCACGACCAGAAACTGGCTGAAGGACAGGAAGCCCGCCTTCAGGAAATGCAGCCTGAAACGCACTTCGTTGGTGACATAGCGCCACCCGCCGCGGCGCTCGTTCAGTCCCATGCCGGTGCGGGCTTTGATCAGCACCTTCGGGATCACGTGAAAGCGCACGCCTGCCAGCACCAGCCTTATCCAGAGGTCGTAGTCTTCCAGAAGGCCGAATTTCGAATTGTAGCCTTCGGCCGATCGCAGGAAATGCGCCCTCATCGCCACCGATGGATGCACGATGACGTTGCGCCAGCGCAGGGCCTGCACGACGGCATCATGCGTTGTCGGCGCCACGCGCAAACGCGTCGATTGGGGATTCTCATGATAGAATTCTTCGGCCCAGCTTGCGACGAGACCGATCTCCGGATGGGTTTCGAGGAAGTCGACCTCGACTTCGATCCTGTCCGAAAGGCAGATGTCGTCACTGTCCATGCGCATGATCACCGATCGCGTGCAGACGCCAAGCCCGGCATTGAGCGCGCGGGCGAGCCCCCCGTTCTTTTGCAGCCGCAACACGGTGAACTCCCAGGGTGCGTCCAGGGCGGCAAAATTCGCGATGACCTTTTCCTGGGCCTCGTCTATCGCACCGTCGATGACGAGCACGATCTGATCGGCGGGTCGCGTCTGGACGCGCAGGCTTTCGAGGCTTGCATAGAGATTGGCCGCTTCTTCCCGTGCGTAGGTTGCCATGAGAACCGATACGCCGGCTGTTTCTGTGCGGGTGCCATCATCGGTGGCAGCGGCATCGGACGTAACGACGGTCTCCATGGCTATCGAGCTCCCTTGCGGGAGAGAAGAACGCCGGCGGTCCGTATCAGGATTTTGAAATCCATCAGGAATGTGTGTCGCCGCACATATTCGCAATCGAGTTCGACACGCCGCTGATAGGAGAGATCATTGCGTCCGCTCACCTGCCATAGGCCGGTAATGCCAGGCAGCACGCTGGCATATTCGCTGACATGCCGGTTGTAGTGGCTGAGCTCCGCGCTGGTGACCGGGCGCGGCCCGACCAGGCTCATATCCCCGCGCAGTACATTGATCAGCTGGGGAAGTTCGTCGAGGCTGGTTGCACGCAGAAATTTTCCCGTCGGCGTGACGCGCGGATCGAAGAGGAGTTTCTGATCGCGCACCCATTCGGCCCTGGCCTGCGGGTGGTACGACAGATATTCTTGCAGGCAGCCGTCCGCATCGAGCATCATCGTACGGAACTTGAGGCAATTGAACGGCACGAAGCCCTTGCCGACCCGCGCATGTCTATAGATGACGGGGCCGCCATCAAGAGCGACCAGAAGGCCGATGATGGCGAATAGCGGCGCGCTGAGCACGAGCAGGGCAAGCGAGGCGGAGATATCGAAAGCCCGCTTCATATGCGCGCTGAACACTCCTTGTCGCGGCGTGTATCTCGTCACCGGTATTGTCTGCGGCGATCTGATGTCTTGACCGAGTTTCGGCAGCTGGTTCACGGGACGCTCCTCTATGGGTGTGGTTACGGCAGAGATTGTCGGCCGATCCGTGTTTCCTCGGGCAAAGCACACCATTTGTGGCGTCAGGTTTGCAAGGAAACAGAGGGGGTAACTCCAAGGGGCATCGTTCGAACGAACTAATACGAGTTATGACGCGAATATTGTTTCTAATGAAATAGGTATAAATACAATATAATAGCGTGGTTTTTGATCATTTTTGGGTTGTTTTGAGGATATTCAATGTTTCTGTTTTATAAAAGTATTTGACAACACCGATAAACTATTTATTAATTCAGATGCGCGTAATCGTTGCATGGCGGGCTCAAATAAGATCGAAAATTGGGATTGTTCGTCTTTCTTGTCGGGAAAGGGGGGTATATCTATGCTCAGCCCGGCCTATATATTTGATTCCAGCCGCTTATTCCGGGAGGGTGCGCGGCTAATTCTCAGACTGTCATCCTTCGATGTCGTCGGAATGGGGGAAACCCTGGAGGATCTCCATGAGCTGCCAAGGATGGAGCCTCTTGCGGTATGCGTGATCGGAACGGTTGTCGATGTGGCGGTCCTGGATTTTGTGACAGCCGTGCTGGCAATCAATCCAAATGCGCGCGTCGTGGTGCTTGCCGATGTCTATAACCATGACGAGGCGGCCGCTATTCTTGATCGCGGTGCGAAAGGCTATCTTCACAAAGGGCTTTCGTCGGAGAGTTTTGTGAAAGCTTTGCAATTGATCTCCGAGGAATGTTCGGTGATCTCCGGCTGGTCCGTTTCGCACGGGAGCAGTCGGGAGGATTCGCGGACGGCCGCGTTGTCTGATGACAAGCCGGGTTCGCGAAGTCTGACGTTCGATGCTGCGGCTTCCTTTGCCGAGAAACAACTTGCGCCCGGTGACGTGGTCGTCTGCCCGGATGCCGGCTCGGGTGTTTTCGACGTTCATGAGCATGACACGCGGATGGCTGCGGCAGCCGTTCAGGTGACGAAGGTCGCCAACGGCGTTCGCAATCTCTCCCCTCGGGAAAAATCGATCCTGAAACTGGTCATGGGCGGAGAATCGAACAAGCAGATCGCGCGCAGGCTGGAAATCACCGAAAGTACCGTCAAGGTCCACATCAAGACCATATTGCGCAAGATCGACGCCAGAAACCGCACTCAGGCGGCGATATGGGCAATGGCGGATCCGGATTTTCTGGAGTTCCGTCAGCACAGCTAAACGGCAAGCCCTGCTCGGGTGGTCGGTTCATGCATCCTGCAATCTCTTCTCATGCATCGGATGACTCTACTGACCACCCGCCAGCTTGACGGCAATCGCTACGCGCGGAATGCCCGATGGATCGAGAATGAACTGAACGGGCGCATAGGCGCGTGTCCGTGCGAGCAGCACCGCGGCCTGTCGCTCCTGTCCTTCGCCAAATTCGAAAGCCAGGCAGCCGCCAGGCTTCAGGAATAGCAAAGCATCCCGGATGAGGCGCTGCTGGATCGAAATTCCGTATGGGCCGCCATCGAAAGCCTCGCGCGGTTCGTTTTCCAGGAGATGCGCGCGATCCGCCTCCAGACGGCTGGTCGAAATATAGGGCGGGTTGCAGACGACAAGATCGACCCGACCTTCCAGCCCGATCCCGCTGATGTTCTCGAACATGTCGCCCTGGACGACGCTCATCCTGTCCTGCAGGCCAAAGCGTATGACATTGCGCCAGGCGACCTCGACCGTCGCCGATGTCAGATCGCAGGACCAGACCTGCGCGTCGGCTATCTTCATCGCAATGGCAATTCCCAGATTGCCGCAGCCGCAGCACATGTCGACGACGGTCGGCGTGACGACGCCCTGACTGAGGCGATCGACGCAGACCGCCCCCAGGAGTTCCGTCTCCTGGCGCGGCACGAGAACGTCCGGTCCCAGCTCGAACTCGAGATTCATGAAGGTCGCGGTGGCTTCTTTTCCTGTCGGCATGATGGGAAAATCCTCGGTCTGTCCAGTGAAGTGAGGTTTGACGTTCGCCGTCCGCGTATGGTTCGCTCTCGCATCGTCTGTCACGGTTTTTATCCTTCTTGTCCTGTGCGCTGGACGAGCCCTTCGCCCCATCCGAATGTCGGTTGAGCGGATGTTCCCACCGCAGGCCGGGTGCGTAAAGGCGATGGGGCCGGGGCATGCGGGTTACCTACCTTCGGCCGAGCACGCTTATGTCTACTCCCGCCAGTCGGGGTAGTCCGATTGCGCCATTGCTTCCCCCCGCTCACACCGACACTCTTATGGCCGACGGGAGCGTTGCATGGGGCGTTTTTCAATGCCTCAGTTCCAGCGGGGAAACTGTATGTGCGGCATTCTGGGATATTTCGGACATGGCATGGCGGCGGATGATGCCGTGGGCCTGCTGAGGCGAATGGCCGGGTCGCTAGAGCACCGTGGCCCCGATGACGCTGGCGTATTCACCGGTGCCGGCATTGGATTCGGGCATCGTCGCCTTTCCATCGTCGGTCTGGCCGATGGTCAGCAGCCGATGTCGAATGCCGACGGCTCCATTTCGATCAGTTTCAACGGTGAGATTTTCAACCATGTGGAACTGCGCCGCTCCCTGGAAGCCAGGGGATACGTCTTCCGCACCGCCTCTGATACCGAAGTCATCATTCATCTCTATCGGGATTTGGGTGCCGATTGCGTCCATCTGCTGAACGGCGATTTCGCCTTCGCGATCTGGGACGCCAACAAGCAGCAGATGTTGATCGCACGCGACCGCATGGGCGTGCGTCCGGTTTTCTATACCGAACATGCGCGGATGTTGTTCTTCGCCTCCGAGGTCAAGGCGCTCCTGAAGGTGCCGGGGATCGATGCGGAAATCGATCCGTTCGCATTGGATCAGGTGTTCACCATGTGGGCACCGGTGCCGCCGCGCACCATGTTCAAGGGTATCTCGGAATTGCCCGCCGGCCATCTCATGATCGTCGATAGCAAGGGTGTGGCGATCCGCCAATATTGGGATGTCGCCTTCCCGGATGCCGGGGAGAGGGTGGATCGGCGCGAGGAAGCGGATGTCGCCGAGGAGTTGCTTAGCCTGCTCGGCGACGCCACGGCAATTCGCATGCGGGCCGATGTTCCGGTGGGCGCCTATCTCTCCGGCGGGCTTGATTCATCGATCACCTGCGCCCTGGCCAAGCCGCATGCGACCGCGGGCCTGAGGACCTTTTCCGTCACCTTCGACAGCGCCGAATACGATGAGAGCCCTTTTCAGAACGAGATGGTCCGGGCGCTCGGTACGCGCCATTCGGCTGTCGCCTGCGGGCCGGAGGAGATATCCGGCATCTTTCCCGCCGTCATCGCCCAGACGGAAAAGCCGATCATCCGAACGGCACCCGCGCCGCTCTATCTGCTGTCGCGTCATGTGCGCGAGGAGGGCATGAAGGTCGTGCTGACCGGCGAGGGGGCCGATGAGGTGTTCGCGGGCTATGATATTTTCAAGGAGACCCGCGTTCGCAGCTTCTGCGCCAGGCAGCCGGCCTCGTCCCGCCGGCCGCTGCTGTTCCGGCGACTTTACCCCTATCTGCCCGGTCTGAACCAGCAGACGCCGGAAGCGCTCGCCGCCTTCTTCGGCGCTGGCAGTGCCGACGTCGACGATCCGCTGGTCTCGCATCATCCGCGCTATCGCAGCACGGCGGCGGCGAAGATCTTCTTTTCCGCGGGCCTCAAGGCGATGCTCGCCGGCTATGATGCGACGGAGGAGGTGCGCTCTCGCCTACCCAAGGATTTTGCGCGTTGGCATTGGCTGCACCGGGCGCAGTACCTGGAAACGAAGTTCCTGCTTCCTGATTATATTCTGTCCAGCCAGGGCGATCGCATGTCGATGGCCCATGGCGTCGAAGGGCGGTTTCCATTTCTGGACCATCGCCTGGTGGAGTTTGCATCGCGGATTCCGCCGGGAATGAAACTCAAGGGCTTCGTCGAGAAGCATATCCTGCGCAGGGCGACCGCCGCTCTTCTGCCGCCATCGATCGGAAACCGGACCAAGCAGCCCTACCGCGCACCCGACAGCCGTTCCTTCTTCGCCCGGCAGGAGCCGGCCTATGTCGACCGCCTGTTTTCACAGCGGGCGCTGCAGGAGACGGGCCTGTTCAATCCGGCCGCCGCCGAAAAGCTGCTCGCAAAATGCAGGCGGCAAACCGATGGCTTTCGGGACAATGCGGCCTTCGTCGGCATCCTGTCGACGCAGCTATGGAACGAAACATTCGCAACGCGATCGGCCGGGCAAAGGGGTGATCGCGGAATGGCAGCCGTGATCTGAAGGGAGAAACATTATGATTCCGCTGAAAGAGCAAATCAGAGCCTTCGTCATCGAGAGCTTTCTGTTTGGAGACACGACGAGGCCGATCCCCGACGATGCGTCGCTGATCGAGAACGATATCGTCGATTCCACCGGCATTCTCGAGCTGGTCGCCTTCGTCGAAGACAATTTCGGCATCACTGTCGGCGACGCGGAAATCCTGCCAGCCAACTTCGATTCGATCTCCAAGGTCGCGGCTTTCATCGTGAGCAAGCGATCGGCAACCGATCCGATCGTCGCGGTCGCCTGAGAAACATGGATTGGAGGGGACAATGCGCGTCGAAAATTTCCTGCGATGCAGTGCCAGACGGTGGGGAGACAAGGTAGCGCTTGTGGCGGGCGATATCCGGCTGAGCTTCGGCGATCTCGACGCGCTTTCGGATCATCTGGCGGCGGATCTGCAGAACAAGGGCCTGCAGCCCGGTGACCGCACGATGATCTTCATGGACAATTGCTGGGAAGCGGTCGTCTCGATCTTTGCGGTTCTGAAGGCCGGCGGCGTCTTCAGTCCGGTCAACCCCTCGACCAAGGCGGACAAGCTCGCCTTCGTACTGCGCAATTGCCGCGCCCGCGCGGTGATCACGCAGGCGCGGCTCGCCGGTGTCCTCGATCAGGCTCTGGCGGAAAAGACCAATGTGGAAGTGGCGATCATATCAGGCGATTCCGCATCGCTTCCGCCCGGCGCTTCGCGCTTTTGCGACAGTATTGCCGGATTGGCGCAACCGGTTGCCAGCGGGATCGATATGGATCTTGCCATGCTGATCTACACATCGGGCTCGACCGGACGGCCGAAGGGCGTGATGATGACGCATCGGAATATCGAAGCGGCGGCGACATCGATCACCACCTATCTGAAGAATACCCCCGACGATGTGATCCTGAACGTGCTGCCGATCGCCTTCGACTACGGGCTTTACCAGATCCTGATGGCGATGAAGGTCGGCGCGACGCTCGTTCTGGAGAAATCCTTCGCCTTTCCGCAGGCCATTTTCGATGTCATGCGCCGCGAGAAGGTCACGGGATTCCCGCTGGTTCCAACCATGGCCGCGCTGATCTTGAACCTGCGCGACATGCATCCCGGCTCCTTGCCCGCACTTCGTTACATCACCAACACCGCCGCCGCGCTGCCGACCGAGCATATCGAACGTCTGCGCAAGCTGTTTCCGGGTGTGACGCTGTTTTCGATGTACGGCCTGACCGAATGCAAGCGCTGCACCTGGCTGCCGCCGTCGCAACTCGACGTTCGCCCCGGTTCGGTCGGCATCGCCATCCCGAATACGCAGGCCTATGTGGTGGACGATCAGGGCCGAAAGGTCGCGCACGGCATCATCGGCGAGCTCGTCATTCGCGGCCCGCACGTCATGCAGGGCTATTGGGAGAATGAAGAGGCGACGGCGAAAGTGCTGCGGCCCGGACCGAACCCGTGGGAGCGCGTCCTCTACACGGGCGACCTGTTTCGCACCGATGTCGATGGCTTCCTTTATTTCGTCGGCCGCAAGGACGACATCATCAAGACACGCGGCGAGAAGGTCGCGCCGAAAGAGGTCGAGGCTGCCATTCACGCCTGCCCGGGCGTGGCCGAAGTCGTCGTCTTCGGCAGGCAGGACCCAATTCTGGGAGAGGCAATTCATGCCGTGGTCGTTGCCTGCGATCCGGCTTTGGACGAGCAGGCGGTCATTCGTCACTGCCAGAAGAACCTTGAGGATTTCATGGTGCCGCGTTCCGTTTCTTTCCGTGCGGCACTGCCGAAGACCGATACCGGGAAGGTAAGCCGCAGGCTTGCCGCCGAGGAATTCGAGCATTCAACGGAGGCTGCAGAATGAAACCAACGTCTCTCTCCGTCCGCCGCACGCTGTCCGCGAATTCCTTGCGCATAAATGCCGCTGCCGAGGTCAATCGTATCGTGGAGGCCATGCGCGATCAGGTGCATAACAAAATGCGCCGCCGCGGTTTGGTCGTCGGCCTGTCCGGAGGCGTGGATTCCAGCGTCTGTGCGGCGCTTGCAGCCCATGCGCTCGGCGCGCGCAATGTCTTTGCCATCTTCATGCCGGAAAACGATTCCGATCCGGAAAGCCTGGCGCTTGGCCAGAAGGTTGCCGAGACCTTCTCGCTTGACGGAACGATCGAGGATATCGGCCCCGCTCTTGCGGCGATGGGCTGTTACGAGCGGCGCGACGGCTTCATCCGGCAAATCGAACCCGCCTATGGTCCCGGATGGTCGTGCAAGGTGGCGATTTCCAGTCCGCTGGCCGGCGAGGGATATGCCATCTCGACCTTGGTGCTTCAGGCACCGGATGGATCGCAGACGCGGCACCGCATGCCGGCATCCGTCTATCTCGGCATTGTTGCGGCGACCAACATGAAGCAGCGAACCCGCAAGCAGATGGAATATTATCATGCGGATCGCCTGAACTACGCGGTTTTGGGAACGCCGAACCGGCTCGAATATGATCAGGGTTTCTTCGTGAAGAATGGCGATGGGGCCGCCGACCTGAAGCCGATCGCGCATCTCTACAAGTCGCAGGTCTACCAGATCGCCGAATATCTCGGCGTGCCCGACGAGGTCCGCCGCAGGCCGCCGACGACCGATACATGGTCGCTCGCCCAGACCCAGGAAGAATTCTATTTCGCATTGCCCTACGACCGCATGGATCTCTGCCTCCATGCCTTGAACGAGGGGCTGGGAGTGGAAGAAACCGCGAGGGCGACGCAGTTGACGACCGATCAGGTAGAGCGGGTGTGGCAGGATATCCATTCCAAGCGAAAGGCCACGCGGCCGCTGCATCTGGCGCCGCTCTTGGTGCAGCCGGTGTTCTGAAGCGCGCCGCGATCTCTCGGATTCGCTACCCGCGCTTTAGGTTCTAGATTTTGCGCATGTCGTGGTCGCAAAACCGCTCCACACTGTTGCGCGACGTGCTTTAGAGCGGGTGACGGGGGGAAACATGAATGACGAAGACAGGGTAAAAGACGACATCAGGGGCCGTCGTCTTGAAAAATTGAGATTCTGGCGCAGAGCCTGCGCGCAGGAAAGTGAAACGCTCAAACTCTACAATGCCGAGATGGCGGGCAACCCGCTGATCTTCCTGCATGGTGATTTCGAGATGGGCGGATTTTATGTTCGCCGCCTGGCCGCCGAGTGCCGCTATCCCATTGCGGCGCTTGCACCGCACGGACTTGACGATCCGGGCTTGCACCCGAGCATCGAATGGATGGCAAGGGAGCGCGTTAAGGACATTCTCGCCTACCGCCCCGCTGGGCCCTACAGGCTCGGCGGTTATTGCAACGGCGCGCTGGTCGCCTATGAATGCGCCAGGCTGCTCAAGCAACAGGGCGGGGAGGTCGAGTTCGTCTTGATGATCGAGCCGCCGGCGCTGAACACATGGCCCTTCTACAGGCGCCTGCATGAAGCGATCGGCGTGACTCTTGCCACGGTGGAAAGGCGCTCGCCCGCGGTGCAGAAGGTCTTCGGCCACCTGATGAATGCGTTCTGGAATATCGGCCGAACTCTCCACCTGCCGCGGGACGAGATCGTGCGGCTCATACGCACGCTTGCAAGGCAATATTTGAAGCGCGCCGCCAGGACCGCGGAGACGGCGCCGACCGAGGAGCGCCGTATCCGGGAAACGAGCGCGGCGTTGCGCAGTGTCTATCTGGCTGCCAGCGCGGCCTATCTGCCACCGCCGACGACAACGCCGATCGTCGTTCTTTCGACCGGGCTCGATCACAGCGGGCGGCGATGCGGGCTTTATGACGGAATGCAGTGGCAGCGCCTGGCCAGCAGCTTTCGCCATGTCCAGCTGCCGGGCCATCATTTGACATGTCTGTCTGATCATGCCGGCGCGCTGGCGGCAAATCTCGCCGAGCTTCTGCGCGATCCGGTGCGCGTATCGGCGCAAATGCCTGCCTTCAGGGATCGGCTGAATCTTACGGTCGTGCATCGAGCGTAAGGGAATGGCGTTGCGAGCCGTGACCGTGTCACCGTCTGATTGTCGATGGCGGTGACGCGGTTTGTTTCGCTCTTACTCTCTGGCCAGGATGCGGCAGACGCTGTCGGTGAATTCCGCCGCCGATCCTGCGATCGTGAGCAAGCCGTGCGGGGGGATGCCTTCCGCGCCGACAGGCGTTGTAATCGTTGGAATGCCGGCCGCGATCGTCTCGATTACTTTGATCTTGACGCCCGAACCGAGCCTCAGCGGAACGACGGCGACCTCGGCCTGGGCAAACAGTTCCATCGGCGATTCGACGAATCCCGTCACCTGGATCGATGGCCCTGACAGCGCCAATACCTCTTCCGATGGATGCGCGCCGATGATCCAGAGATGGGCTTGCGGATGGCGCTTGCGAATGGCCGGCAGGATGTCGCTCGCCATCCAGACGACGGCGTCGATGTTTTCCTGGCGTGACATGTTTCCGAAGAAAATCATGCGTCCGGGCACGATCGTCGCCGCGGTGCGCATTTGAGGGTTGAGCGCTACGGTCGTCATCGGCGGCACGCATTTCACCGGCGTCGACGGATGCGCATGGCGGATGAGTGCCGCGTCCTCCTCCGAAAGAGTTTCGATCCCGGCGACGCTCGCCCACATGCCGCGCTCCCATGCCCGGGTCTTTGCCTTTTCGATCCGGTAGAAGAGTTTCTTCAGCCGGCCGGCATTGTCGGCCTGCCGTGCGTAAAGCTTCGAGACGACGTCATGCTGCCGAACGGTGAAGCGCGCCAGCTGCCGGCGCGACAGCACGGCCGCGCCTTGAGAGAAATCGCTATAGAAATCCGTGTAGGCGGGATCGGACAGGCGCCGCGCGATTTCCCGTCTTGCTGCGAACCGGCGCACCGACACGAACATCGGCAGATGCGGCATCAGCAGGCCGGCCGCGATCCGCATGCCTTTCGTGATCGGTATCGCGATCTTGTCAGCGACATTGGCGGGCCAGGGAGGGGAGGCACGACCGGCGTCAAGTTCTTCCAGCTCATTGATGAAATACAGGACATCGATCCTGGCGAAGGATCTGGAAAATTCCTCGATCTTCGCAAAGGCAATTTTCTGTCCCGAGGAGCTCGAATTGGGATGGGGTGCGAAGCCGCAAATATAGAGGAGCCGGCGCTCTGTCTTCGGTGCAGCCTCATCTCGTGACCGGCCTGCGGAAGAATAGGTTTGGTATTCGCGCAAGGGTATGCTCAGTATTTTGTGAATACGAGCGGAAACGCTGGGTGAGTTCGAAATATTGCTCATCGCTATCCTTCAAATCCACATATTGCGTTTTCTGATATCGAGAACAGTCGGAAGAGAACTTAATGCATCGTCAGTCAGAGGATCAAGCCGGGGAGTGGCGACGGCGGAATATTATTTTAGAGGAGTTGGTTTTCTACTGGATGTATCCCTCGCGTTCGCCTGCGACGTTTCCAGGGCCGCTGACGATCCATTCGTCGGGATCGTGGCCCCTTGCGTCCTCTGCCTCGAACCGTCTATTGAAATTCGCCATGATGGAGATATTTACGGCGGCCGGCCTGACGGCACTATTGCAGGTCATTGCGATCGACCTCGTTCTCGCGGGCGACAATGCCGTGGTCATCGGTCTGGCGGCCGCTGGTCTGGAAGCCTCGCAGCGGCGAAAGGCCATTGTCGTCGGCATCCTGGCCGCGACGGTTCTGCGTATCCTTTTTGCCAGTGTCGCCGTTTACCTGCTCGCGGTCATAGGCCTGCTTCTTGCCGGTGGCCTGCTCCTGCTTTGGGTCTGCTGGAAGATGTGGCGCGAGCTTCGATCCGGCAATGAAGAAGCCGAGGCCGCCGACGCCGCAGAGGCTTCCAAGAAGACTTTCCTTCAGGCCGCGACCCAGATCGTCGTCGCCGATGTTTCCATGTCCCTCGACAACGTTCTGGCAGTGGCGGGAGCCGCACGCGAGCATCCGGGCGTGCTGGTCCTCGGACTTGGGCTCTCGATCGCGCTCATGGGCATTGCGGCAAATCTGGTCGCTCGGCTCCTCAATCGGCATCGCTGGATTGCCTATATCGGCCTCGCGATCATCCTCTATGTCTCGCTTGACATGATCTATCGCGGCGCCATCGAGGTCATGCCTTATCTTGCCGGAGGAGCAGGCTGAGAGAGGAAGCTTGCGGCGTATCGGGCAGCAAGCTTCGTCAGCCGGTCGAGGCGGCGGTGAAGACCGCCAGTTGAGCGGCGAATGCGCGCTGGTAGGCGGGCCTTTCTTCGCCGCGGGCGACATAGGCGAAGAGGTTCGGGTATTCCTCCAATATGCCCGATCCTTGCAGCCTGAGCAGCACGGATACCATGAGAAGGTCACCGGCGCTGAACGCGCCGTCAAGCCAGTCGTCCGTGCCAAGACGGACGGAAAGTTCGCTCAGCCGGGTGCGAATACGGTCGTCGACCATGGACAGGCGCTGTTCGTACCAGCTCTCGTTACCCTCCGCGAATCTCGCGATTGCGCGATCGACGATCGGCGGCTCCATCGTGGCGAGCGCGGCGAACATCCAGGTGATTGCGCGCGCCCGGGCCTTCGCGTCATCGGGCAAGAGGCCTGCGTGATGCTCTGCGATATGGAATACGATGGCCCCTGACTCGAATAGCGCGAGATCGCCTTCTTCATAGGTCGGGATCTGTCCGAAAGGCTGAAGTGCCAGATGCGCGGGTTCCTTCATCGCCTTGAACGACAGCAGTCGGACGTTGTAAGCCTGCCCCACTTCCTCGAGCGCCCAGCGGACGCGCATGTCACGCGCAAGACCCTTGCCGCGATCAGGTGACCGTTCGAAGGCGGTAATTGTAATCGTCATCGTCATCGTCGTTCTCCATAGCCCGTCTGTCTTGAAGACGTTCGGCTAAACGCGATTCCGACACGCTATGTTCGGGATAATTCTCATGCCGAGCGCGGATGCCGCTCAAGGCATTGCGTTGCCGTTGGAGAATGTCAGGCTTCTCCACCGATCTTGCCACTGGCTGTGGGAACCGTATCGATGGTCAACCACCCACCGGCTCGCTGCAACGACCAATCGAGAACGTCGAGGGCGGCGTTGCGGGCTGCCAGAACATGAGCGGGATCACGATGGACGGCGACTGTCGCCAGCGCCCCCTCGTAAAGCAGGGCCAAATGGGCGACGGGGGCCGGCGCGGAGATGCCGGCGCGCGCCAGCACGGTGGCGAAGATCTCACGCACCGACCGCTTGTGCTCGCGTGCGATCGTCACCACGCGCTCGGAGCTGCCATGCTCAGCCACGGCCAGCGCGAAGGCGCAGCCCCTGAACTCCGGACTGTCGGCCTTCTCGTGCAGCTGCTCGAAGATTGTCCGCAGCTGGCCGCGCGCGTCGGGAATGCTCGACAGAACCTCCTGCAGCGAGCGCAGCACACGCTCGTGCCGTTCGCTCAGATAGGCAGCCACCAGATGTTCCTTGGAGGGGAAGTGGCGGTAGAGCGTCGCCTTGGCGACACCCGCCTTCTCGATGATGCGTTCCACGCCGACCGCGCGGATACCTTCCTTGTAGAACAGAGCGCCGGCCACAGTCAGTATTTCGTCGCGAATGGAAACTCTCATAGAACTTTCCGGATAATCCGGTTCTCCTTGGGATCATGGCTGCGAGGTCCCGGCCGGGACATCAGGGGTGGGCATGACGCTCTTCGACGATGGCGCGTACCTCGTCCAGCGAGATCGAGCCGGGCCGTCCCCGCACGAAGGCGAGGCGGGCGGCGGCCTGCTGGACGGCGAGGTTATAGGGCGTGGCGAGGCCGTGACGCCGGCCGAGCTGCACGATTTCACCATTGAGGTAATCCACCTCGCTTGGAACGCCGCGGACGAAACTCTGCCATGTTGACTGCTGCCCGGCTTCGATGCCGCTGTCGGGCGCTCGGCCCCAGCCGGCAAGGCTGACCTGGCGCTCCGACTGCTCGGCGATCTCGTAGCCTGCAGCGGTCAGAACTCGAATCGCCTCCTGCGATAGGGCGTCGCCGAATGTCCGGATCGCCTCGGGGGTGCCATCGAAGACTTCCAGGACGTTCCCGACATTGTAGACGAGCTTGGCGGCCTTCCAGCGCAGCACGTCGTCGCGAACTTCGACCAGATAATTCGCTCTGGCCAGATCGGCGCCGATTGCCTCGGCGATCTTGTCCGTACCCGTCGGATAGATGCCGAGAACGAGCGCCCCGACCTGCGGGGAGCCGCCGCAGACGACGGTGCCCGTTTCGGTAAACCGGGCGGGCGTCAAGATGCTGGCGCCGTAGACATGCGCGAAACGCCGGCTTGCCAGCGCCTCGGCCGCAAGCCCGTTCTGGAGCGTGACGAGCGGCAGGCGATGGCCCGCCGTTTCGCGCCTGCCGGCGACGGGGCGATGCGCCCAGAAGGCCGTCGCGGCCTCCACGTCCTGCGCCTTGACGGCAAGGACGAGAATATCATCGTCGGTCAGGCCCGGCGGCTCCTGTGCATCGAAGACGTTGAGGCGGATCTGCCGCGTGCCGGACGGCCTGCGATAGGTCAGGCCGTGTGCCTGGATGTGGCGGACCTGCTCCCCGCGCCCGACAAGCGCATAGGCAATGCCCGCACTCTCGAACTCCGCCGCGAGACTGGCGCCGACAGCGCCCGCGCCGATGATGACATACCGGCTCATGATGCCGTCCTCTCTATCCGGTTTGCGGATGCGTCTGGATGGTGAGGGCTGACGAATTTGACCGGCATGCTGATACCTATCGAGGTCATGTTGATGTGCGGAATGGGCTTACGCGGCAGGCGCCCAACCGAGGTTCGGGGCCACCGTCTCGGCAAGGTCTGTCAACAGCCGCACGTTCTCGGCGAGACCGAAGGCGGGTGGCAGGAAGAGCACGATCTCGTCCGCCGCAGCAAGGCCCGGATCGTTGAGCACCGCCCCGATCACCTGATCGGGGGTGCCCTGGAAGACCGGGGAGATCTGAGCGCCGACGGGCTGATTGGCCGGCGCGAGAGCCCCCTTGGGACGGGACGCCGCGATGCCCAGCGTGCGGCGTTCCAAATCGTAGGCGGCGTATTTCTCCCGTAGCTCGGCGGTGGTGCCGACTAGGATCGATGCGGCGACGGTGACCGGCGGCGGTTCTGTGCCCCATGTCTCGCGCCAGGTGGTGCGGAAAGCCTTGATGCTGCGGGCCTGGTACTCCCCGAAACTCTCGCCCTCGGCATGGTCGTGCTGCACGGTGCCGGAAATGAGACCGATGCCGAGCTCGGCTGCCTGCACCGCCGAGCCAAGGCTCGCCGAACCTTGCCGGATGCGGGAGCACAGGGTCGGGCTATGCGGCGTCACGCGCAGCTCTGCGCCTTCCGGGGCGCCTTGGCCCGATCCGGTGACGGTGTGCAGGACCTCGCCTGAGATTGCGGCGAGGAAGCGCGCCTGGCGGCGCTTGGCCTCTGTGCGGGCATCGGTGTCGACCGCGCCGAACACGGCGTCGAAGGCCGCATTGGCGCCGGTCGAGATGGCCAGCTCCAGCCGGCCGCCGATCAGCAGGTCGGTCGTACCGGCGGCCTCCGCAAGCAGGATCGGATCCTGATAGCGCATCGGGATAACAGCCGAGCCCAGCGTGATATGCCGTGTGTGCTGTCCGGCGGCAGCAAAGAAGGGAAGCGGTGACGACAGGTAATGGTCGAAATGCCGCTGATAGGCCCAGCCCGACTGGTAACCCAGCCGCTCCGCCGCCTTGAACAGCTCGATCCCGTCGCGCAGCCCCTGCGCCGGCCCGGCATCGTCGTTGAAGGAGACGCGGGTGTTGAAGCCGAGCCGCTGTTTGGGGCGAAACGGCGTGGACAAGGCGCCGGCAGGCACGGTGATGGTCATGCGATCTTTTCCTCGTTGACGAACCGCCGGGATTGCGGCTGGGGAACGTGGCCGCCGCCGCCGAGGCCGGACGGGATCGAATCCAGCAACGACACGGTATAGGGTTGCCGGGGGTTGTCGAAGATGTCGCCGACCGTCCCGTATTCGACGATGCGGCCACGTTGCATCACCGAAACCGTATGGGCGAGCTGACGCACCAGAGCGAGGTCGTGCGAGACGAACACATAGGTCAGGCCAAGATTGGCCTGCAGCGACAGCAGTACCTCGATGATGTCGGCCTGGACGCTGACGTCAAGCGCGGAGGTGGGCTCGTCGAGCACGATCACATCAGGTTTGAGGACCAGCGACCGGGCGATGGCCACGCGCTGGCGCTGGCCGCCCGATAGCGCCGTCGGCTTGCGCGAGAGCAGGTGTTTGCCGAGCCCGACATTGGCCAGCGCCTCGCGGACGCTGTCGGCCCGCTCCTTGGGCGTTCCGATCTTGAACCGGTCGAGCGGCTCGCGCACCAGCTGTTCGACCTTCCAGGCCGGGTCGAGCGAGGTGAACGGGTTCTGGTAGACGAGCTGAAGGTGGCGCCACACGGAGCGCAGCGACTGGTGCGAGCGGCCGGTGAGCTTTTCGCCCGCCACCGAGATGGTTCCCGTGTCGGCTTCATCGAGCCCGAGCAGCAGCCGGATCGTCGTCGTCTTGCCCGAGCCGGACTCGCCGACCAGCGCATGCGTGGTGCCGGCCGGGACGGAGAAGGACACGTCATTGACGGCCGTCAAGACCTTGCCGTCGACCGCGAAGGTCTTGGTGACGCCGCTGACCTCGATCTTCGGCGCCTTGGCGGCATCGTTTCTCAGGAAACGGAAGCCGGGGTCGCGCAGCCTGGCATAACGGTCGGGATTGAGGGCTGGGACATCGGCGTGCAGCTTCTTCGCGTAGGCTGACGCCGGCGAGGAGAAGACCGCCGCGGTGCGGCCGGCCTCCTGGACACCGCCGTCCTTGAGTACCACCAGCGAATCCGCCCGCTCGGCGGCGATCGCCAGGTCGTGGGTGATGAGGAGCAGGCTGATGTCCAGCTCGTGCTGCAACTTGGAAAGCAAGTCGAGGATGCGCTTCTGGATCGTGACGTCGAGCGCGGAGGTCGGCTCGTCCGCCACCAGCAGCAGCGGCCGCGGCAGGACTGCAAGGCCGATCAGCACGCGCTGCAGCATGCCGCCTGACAATTGGTGCGGATAGGAATCGTAGACGCGCTGGGGATTGTCGAGCCCGACCTGGGCGAAGGTCTCCAGAATGAGCGCCTTGCGGACGGCCTTGTCCGGCTCGTCGAGGAGCGCTGCCGCCTCCATCGCCTGGGCGCCGATCGTCCGTACCGGGTTCAGCGAGTTGCCGGGGTCCTGCGGGACGAAGCCGATGGCACGGCCCCTGAGCGGCCGGAAACGACGCTCGGAGAGCCCAAGCACCTCCTGGCCGTCGAACTCGACGCGGCCGGTGGCACGCGCGCCACCGGGGAGCAGCCGCAGCACCGTGCGCGCAATGGTCGATTTGCCCGAGCCCGACTCGCCGATGAGGGCGAGGCTCTTGCCACGGCCGAGTTCGAACCCGACGCTGGTCACGACCCGGTGCGGCCCGTAGGAGACCGAGAGGTCGTTGACCCGAAGCAGGGGAGCCAATCTGCGTGGTGCCGCGGTGATCTCGGTGCGGGTGAGGGTGGCGGTCAGTCTGTCTTGCGGAGCCATCGGCTGATCCTGTTTACAGAGAGGACGGTCGCGATCGTGACGAAGGCGGGGGCGTAAACCAGCCACGGCCATTTGAGGTAATCCTTGCCGATCGAGATCAGCAGGCCCCAGTCGGAAGCCGGCGGCGGGTCGCCATATCCGAGGAAGGCGAGGCTGGCGATCACCAGGATCGAGTCGCCGAACTGCAGCACCGCCAGCGGTAGGACCGAGCGCGACGCGTTCGGCAGGACGTGGCGCCACAGAATGTGCCAGCGCGACCCACCCAGCAGAAAGGACGATTCGACGAAGGTCGCCTGCCGGGTTTTGATAACCTCGGAGCGCATCACTCGGGCGAACAGAGCCACCGCCGATACACCCGTCGCGATGGCGGCGTTGGTGGTGTCGAAGCCGATCGCGGTGACGACGATGACGGCCAGCAGGAATTTGGGGATGGCAAGCAGCACGTCGACCAGGCGGGCGAACAGGATGTCGACCCAGCCGCCGAAGAAGCCGGACAGAAGACCGATGAAGCCACCGGCGACAACGCCGATGACCACGGCGATCAGCGCACTCGCCACCGACGAGGCTGTGCCGTAGACGACGCGGGCATAGAGGTCGCGACCCAGATGATCGGTGCCGAACCAGTGCGCCGCGCTGGGGCCGAGCAGCTTCTGGGCGGGAACGCCGTTGACCGGGCTGTAGCTCGTGAACAGGCTGGGGGCGAGCGACCAGGCAATGGCGAGCGCGACGACGGCGAAGGAGAGGACGACGACCGGCGGCACGCGCAGCGCCGTCAGCCGGCCGATCGTGGTGTCGCGCGAGGGAGAGGAGACTGAGGCGAGGGTCATGACGTCACCGCCTTGGAGATGTTCACGGAGCCGTCGTCGGCCGTGGTTGGACGACGCTCGGGCGCGCCGAGGAGTTTGACGCGCGGGTCGAGCAGCGGGTAGGTCAGATCGGCGATCAGGTTGACGATCACGAAGACGACGGCTGCCAAGGAGACGACCGCCTGAAGCACCGGCAGGTCCTGCGTGCTCACTGACCGCTGCACCAGACTGCCAAGGCCGGTGCGTCCAAACACCGTCTCAGTGATCAGCGAGCCTCCGAGCAGTTCGCCGATCGTCAGCGCAATGACGGTGATGACCGGGAGCGAAGACGGCTTGAGCAGGTGCTTTACAAAGAGGCGCATCTGCCCAAGGCCACGGCCGCGCGCGACGGCGGCATAGTCCTGTCCGGACTCGTGGTCGAGATTGGCGATCAGCACTTCGGCGATTTGGGCGGAGATAGGGATGCCAAGCGCGATCGCCGCAAACAGGGTCGCCCAGAAACTGTCGGGCTCGATCACGCGAAAGATGCCAAGCTGGAAACCGAAGAGGTGGATCAGCACCAGGCCGATGACGAAGTTCGGCACCGACAGAAACAGGGACGGAAAGCCTCGCAGCAATCCCTGGCCGAGCCGCTTCGGCAGAAACTGCGTGCCGTAGGCGATCACTGCCGCGAGTATGAGGGCGACGGCAAGGCCCGCGGAGGCAAGGATCAATGTCGACGGGAGGACCTCGGCGATCAGGGTCGATACGGGCCGATTGGTCCGCATCGACAGGCCGAGATCGCCGGTCACGAAGCCGGAAAAGGCGGTCCACAGCTGGACCGGGATCGGCTTGTCCAGCCCCTGCGCGGCGATGATCTCCTTGATCTCGTCCTGCGTGAACCCATTCTGGGGGTTGTTCAGCACGTTGGTGATCGGGTCGCCGGGCAGGATGCTGACGACGACGAAGGTGAAGACATAGGCCAGCAGGATCACGACGATCGCCTGCACAAGGCGTTTTGCAGCATAGTTCAGATAGGCTTTGCTCATGCCGGTCACCGTCTCGCGTTGCTCGGTCGCATTGCGGATTACTCGCTCTTCGTCGCCGTGTAGTAGCTGGCATAGGCGACGCCGTTGTAGACGACGCCCGTCAGCTTGGGAGATTGGGCATAGATCCGCTGGACGATCTGCGTGCGCGGAATGAAGTAGCCCTGGTCGAGAACGTATTTCTGCAATTCGTCCAGCAGCGGTTTGCGGCTTTCGATGGAACCGGCACCGGCGATCTTGTCGCGAAGTTCGTTGAGCGTCGTGTCGCGTTCGTCGAGGGCGAACCAGTTCTCGCCGTTGTTAGCGTTCGTCAGGATGCTGGCGACGGTGCCGGCGTCGATGAAGCTGCGCGTCACCTCGTAGGCCGGCACGGCCGGACCGCCATACTTCACCTTCTGACCGTATGTCACGACGTCATAGGCCCGGATATCGACCTTCCAGCCGATCTTGCCGAGCTGCTGGGCGATCAATTCGTCGATCGCTTTCGAGGTTGCGAGATAGGGATTGGAATTCAGGATCAGCGACAGTTGCTTGCCGTTCTTCGCGCGGATGCCGTCGGCGCCCTTGGCCCATCCCGCCTCGTCGAGAAGCTTCTCGGCCTTGTCGGGGTTGTAGGCGAGCAGGGCGCTTTGATCGGTCGCTCCCGGCACGTTGCTCTGGATGAAGGATGTCGCGAGCTTCCAGTCGGGCGTATAGACGGTATCGATGATTTCCTGTCGGTTGATGCCGGCCTGGAGGGCCTGGCGCACCTTCACATCGTCATATGGCGCGAGCTTGGTGTTGATCGCCCAGCCGTTGACGAAACCGAGATAGCGTGGTGTCGCCACGGTGAAACCGTCTGCCTTGAGAGATTCCAGCTCCTGCGGAGAGGCGTTGTAGGCAACATCGGCCTGTCCAGATTGAACGGCCGAGACCCGCAGCGACGGCTCGGACACCAGCTTGTAGGTAATGGTGTCGAGATAGGCCGGACCGGTATGACCGACCGCCTGGGGACCCCAGTTGTAGTCCTTGCGCTTGGTGAGCTTGACGAAGTCGCCCTCTTTCCAGGAATCGACTACATAGGGGCCGCTGCCGGAGGTCTTGCTGAGATCGGCCTGCTGCGCTGCCGGCTGCGCGAGGGTCTTGGGTGAGATCAGGATCGAGCCGTGGTAGCCGAGGGTCGGGATGAAGCCGAGTGTCGGCTTCTTGAAGAAGACCTTCACCGTGGTCGCGTCAACCGCCTCGGCATGGTCGTAGGTTTTCGGGAAAAGACCGATCGGGTTGATGCCCTCGCTCTTGCGGCCGGCATACCAGATATCGAGATTGGCGACGACGGCCGCAGCATCGAGCGGCGTGCCGTCGGAGAAGGTCACGCCCTTCTTGAGGTGGAGGGTGAACTCGGTGGCGGTGTCGTTCTGCTCCCAGCTCTCGGCGATCCAGGGGCTGACCTTGCCGTCGGCATCGACATAGAGGAGCTTGTCGGTCACATGGCCCCAGATATGGCCCTGAAAGCTGGAAATCGCGCTGTTGTTGGGTATCCAGGTATCACCGAGCGAGTCGATGAGGAAGGTGATCTCGCCACCATCGCGCGGGCTGTCGGCACCCTGTACCGGCGTCAGACCCGTTATCGCCACCAGGGCCGTGGTTGCCACCGCCGAGGTGGTGATCAGCAGACGGCGCCGGGAAAGGGAAAGCAGGGACAAGCGTTCGGTCATGAAGAAATCCTGATGTTCGGGTTGTGTCTTGTATTTGCGGCGGCGCAGGTCGCTGCCGTTGTGTGTGTTTTCATCTGGCGCGGTCGGGCGTTGCGCGCATCGGCGGCAGCACGTCACGTCCGTCATCGATGGCGTCATTGAGCTTGTCGTCGCCACGGACCGAGATGAGATCGGCGCCAAGGTCAGCATGATCGAGAATGGAATCCGCGATGGTCTGCGGAGAGCCGACCAGTGCCGCCGACGCACCGCGCGCATAGATCGAGGCGTTCGCATAGCTGGCGCTGATGAATTCTACGGTCATGATGCGGTCCCGCGCTGTTTGACAAGGAGATCATGACAAAAGCCTAGACGGCTTCGAGCGGCAGGAGAAAGACCAGTTGTTCTTTTTCTATTAAATCTATAGATTATTATATCTGATTTTCGCATCCGGACGGATCAGCTTTTCCGGGCATGCTGGCGATCGAAACGGCCGTCACCATTGTCTGTGGCCTGCCGGCCGGGCTGAATCGTTCCCCCGTGCCTTCTTCATTTCTGTCGGTCTTCCCTGGTTTCCGCGTGGTGATCATGCGCGCTGACCGAATATCCGCTGCAATGATGCGGCCCGGAAGCTGACCCGAGAGGGCTGGAGAAACCCGAGAGGGCTGGAGAAAGATGATCGTCGCCTTACTTCAGGAAGAGGAAAAGCAGAGCGGGAGGACATGCATATGGCAAAGAACACGATCTGTCTCTGGTACGACAAGGACGCCGAGGCCGCTGCCCGGTTCTACGCGGAAACCTTTCCCGACAGCGCTGTGGGCGCCATCATTCGCGCGCCGGGGGACTATCCGGAAGGCAAGCAGGGAGACGTGCTGGTGATCGAGTTCACCGTTGCGGGTGTTTCCTGCATCGGCTTGAATGGCGGCCCCATCTTCAAGCACAATGAAGCTTTCTCATTTCAGATCGCGACGGAGGATCAGGAGGAGACTGACCGCTACTGGAACGCCATCGTCGGCAATGGCGGCAAGGAAAGTGACTGCGGCTGGTGCAAGGACAAATGGGGTCTCTCCTGGCAGATCACCCCGCGGGTGCTGACCGAAGCGCTTGCCGCGGGTGGCGATCAGGCAAAGCGCGCCTTCGACGCGATGATGACCATGCAGAGGATCGACGTCGCGGCGATCGAGGCGGCCCGGCGCGGCTGAGCGCCCTTCGAGATGGTGAGCCGCCGCAATTCCCGCTGCGTTAGCCGGAGCGCTTCGTCAGACCTCCATCACGTCTTCGAACGACTCGGGAAAACTGTCGCGCGCCACTTTCTCGTTGATCACCAGCATGGCTTCATAGGAGATCGGATCGAAATTCTTGTCCACGGCGACCACTTCGCGTCCGAAGAGCAGGTTCAGGCGGGCTGCGTCCAGGTTACCGCGCTCGAAGGGCTCGGCGCCGAAATAGTGCCAGAGCGCGTGCAGGAAGGCCGCATCGATCCGGTGTTCCTGGGTTCCCGGGCGCGCACGGCGGGGTAGCTGCTTGATCGGCGTCACGCCCTTGGGATTGGCGCGGCGAATGGTGAATTGAACGCCTGTCCCTGGCATGCCGGATGGAAAGCCGCGGTGTTTTATCATATCGGGAAGCTTGCCCATGATGATTGTTTCTCCCTCGCTATGCGATTACGCCGTTGCATTTCCGATGCCAGGTCACCCCGTCGGAAGGGGCTCGTGGGGTTGCCATCTGTCGCAATTTCGGTCTTCTCGTCAATCCCGGGATCAATATCGAGGGCGCGATATCGAGCGATACCTTATGGCTTTCATTCCCGTTTCAAACTAATCACTGTTCATCCGTCCGGATCAAAGGGACGTGTGTGCCATGTCTGGTGTTCAGGAAGTGCTCAATGGACAGATTTCTTTCCAATGCCAAGCCGGTTTCGTGGTTTGACAATGGTGCACTCTCCGTCTTTCAGGCCGATTTCGATGTCGATCATTATTCCGACGCATTGATCCCCCGTCTGAACGCCGGCTATGGTGCATTGATCCAAAATGCAGTGGTGAAGCGGAAATCCGAGTTCATTGCCGGGCGCTATTGCGCCCATCAGTCACTGCGAGCCTGGGGAGTGTCGGACAGTTTTATCGGCATCGGTGAGGGACGTTGCCCGGTATGGCCGACAGGGATCGTCGGGTCGATCAGTCACTGCCACGCCTATGCCATGGCGGTAACGGCGAAAGCCGACAATCTCTTCGCTCTCGGTCTCGACGTTGAAGATCCCGTCAGCGAGGAGACGAGGAACAATATTCAGAAGGTCGTGGTGAACCAGAACGAAATGTTTCTGCTCGCGCAATCTGAGCGGCCCGACATCGCCTTCACGCTGATTTTCTCAATGAAGGAGAGCTTCTTTAAAGCGGCCTATCCTCACGTTAAATTCTATTTCGATTTCCCGGCCATTTCTCTGACCCGGATCGATTGGGAAGAGGGGCGTGTTCTGTTCAAAATCAATCAGCCGCTCGGACCCGTTTTCACGGCGGGGTCCGTTTTTTCCGGACGGTTCACGGTCCTCGAAAACAAAAAGGTCGTGACGCTCTTTCAAATCGGAAATCAGGAGGCGTATCCAACGGCCGGCGCATGAGAAGCCATAGATCTTGAACAGCCTGACAGAGAGCGAGCGATAGGAGCGATGCGCGTTTTTGCAGTGTCCGATATCCATCTGGATTATGAAGAAAACCGGCATTGGCTCTTAAACTTGTCCGATGTCGATTATCGATCCGACATCCTGATCCTGGCGGGCGACATATCGAATGAGACAAGGCTGATCGAATGGTGCTTTATTTCATTGCAGCGCAAGTTCCTGAAAGTGTGTTTTGTTCCCGGCAATCACGACCTGTGGGTAAGCCGCAACCAGGGCATGACGTCCTTCGATAAGTTTCGTTCGCTGGGGCAACTCGCGAAGGAGCATCAGATTTGCACCGAGGCCTATCACGACGGGCCTTTGTCGATCGTCCCATTGCTCGGCTGGTATGATTATTCTTTCGGCTTGCCGAATGAGCAGCTGCTGCGAAGCTGGGTCGATTTTCGTGCGTGCCTCTGGCCCGACAAGATGAGCGTGGCGGATATCACCGCGCATTTTCTGCGCCTCAATCAGCCCGTGCTGTCGGTACAGAATGACGTGGTGATTTCATTTTCGCATTTTGTCCCGCGTATCGACCTGATGCCCGAGCAGATTCCCATGCGTTACCGTTATGTCTATCCGGTTTTGGGAAGCGCTGCCCTGGATCGGCAGATCCGTCAATTACAGGCGGACAGGCATCTGCATGTCTATGGTCACAGCCATGTCAATCGCGACGTCGTCATCGACAGCATCGAATACACCAACAATGCGTTCGGCTATCCTTCAGAGCAGCGCATCTCAAGAAAGCAATTGCTCTGCATTTACGAACGATAAATCAGCTGACGCGGCCCTTTCAGGCGGCAGCGAACCGCTCGAGCATTTTCTTCAGCTGTAAGTTCTCCGCGCGCAGCCGTTCAGCCAGCAATTCCTTGAGGCGTTTGTTTTCCGCGTCGAGAACCGCCATTTCATCCAGGGAAATCACGATCCCGATCGTCTCGGATCGCGCATCCTTATCCTTGCGAAGTTCCGCTTTTGCAGTCCTGCGGACAGGCGCGCGCTTGGCGCGAATTCGAGCGGCGGTCGGTGCGATCTGCTGCTGTTGCGGCGCGTCCGTCTCTGCTCCGCCGGCCGGAGATGGTGTTGCTTGCACAAGACCGGGCTCATCGGGCTTTTCGCCGGCTGAATTCACATTCAGGAGATTGGGCGGCATAGCGCTGCTCGCCTCGGGTCGGCTCGCTACGCTATTGGAATTGGAGAGATGGGGCGCTTTATCATCGACTTCCTGGGCCAGAGCCTTGAGGTCTGCATCGCCCCAAATCGATTTTGTCAGCGTCTTTGAGGCCCGTCGCTTCGATTTGATTTCGACAACGAAGCTCCGCCGTGGCGTTTTCATATAAACTTGACCTTAAGCAATCGATGGAAGCCTGAGCCGGTCGGCGTAACGGCGGTTTGGTAGCGGACGAGTATAACGTCTTCTGGCATGTGGCAACTAACCGACGCGAGAGGCTATGACGCCCTTCGCGTCCCGACAGACCGCAGCAGCCGGCCCCAGGATCTCGCAAGGGGCTGGCCGCATACGCAATTCTGACGCTTGATCAGTTCAGCCCAAGCTTCTTGCGCAGCTCGGCATTTTCCGCGCGCAGCTTCTCCGCCAGGACTTTGCGTAGTCTCTGGTTTTCCTTTTCCAGCTGAACGAGATCGCTCAGCTCGTCACCAATCGCGGCAGGGCTGGTTACAGCAGGCTTATCTTTCCTCGGAGCGACCGACTTTACGGCCTGCTTCCATAGATAATAGGTTTTTTCAGATATGCCGGCGTTTTTGATGGCATCCTTGAGCGTGCTTATGCTTTCGGAGACTTGCGCTTCTATCAGCTTGAGCTTCTCGTGCCTCTCGGTTGCGCTATGCCTTTTGGACTTCGCATTCGAGGGTTTTGCGGTTGCCGTCTTGACGGCTGGCTGAACCAACTCGGCAACCGCTTTCTGGCGCCGTGGAGATTTCTGTCGTTTCGCCGCCTGTGCATTTGCTTTGGTATCGGCGCCTGCAATAACAGCAGCCGTTTCCCCATTGTTTTTGTCAGCCATCAGTATGTCCTCGTTAGCGACCAGCTATTTTCAGCTCAGTGAAATACAGAGTCAATACAAGCACTGTCTACCTAATTTTCAGACAATGCCGCTTGCTCATCTGTAACTTTGTCGGCGGCCGGATCCAAATCATTCGTCGAGCTGCTGGCACCCCGTCCGGATCGGACATCAACCACCCACGACCCGAAGCCTTTTACAGGTCGATTGCAACCCCGCCCGCATCGGTCTGTCCCTTGACGTCGATAATCATCATTTCGAAGAGATCCGTGTTCAGCAGCCTTCACAGTGATCACGCTGAACCCGTTCGATGTCGTCGATTGGCATCGGATGCTGACCGTCCGGACCGCGCCGGCCCGAGATTTGGATGTAAGTTCATATGCGGTCATGAACTGGTAATTTTGCTGGCAATAGTGTTGCGGTTAACTCCAGCCTTTCCTTCGGGCACGCGTGGGTTGTTCGAGATAAAACTACCAACAATACCGGTAGAATTTTAGTATTTCGTCAGTCGAAGAACGAGATTTGACGGAACGTTAAATATGTTTGTCTATCATTTTCCCATTGAGGTGGAGACCTTTTTAGACATGGCGTCGATTCAACAGAAAATCATTATTGCGAGCGTAGCAATCTTTGCCATTGCGGGCGGCGCGACAGGCGTCGGCATATGGTCCGCATCGACATTGACGGCGAATGCCGCGGATGTAACGCGGTCGGCACAGATCCTGCGCAATCACATGCAGGCGGATATGATGCATGATGCGCTTCGCGCGGATGTGCTGGCCGCCCTGCTGGCATCGAACCCGGCCGCCGGCATCGGTTTCGATAGCGTTAAGGCGGATCTTTCCGAACACGAAGGCTCGTTCCGGGAGATGATCGCCGCCAATCGGTCGCTCGCCACCGATCCGGCGATCCAGAAGGTGCTCGCCGGGGTCGAGCCGCCGCTGCTCGCCTATATGCAGAGCGCCACCAAGATCATCGATCAAGCCGAAAAAGATCCGTCCGGTGCCATGAAGGCTCTCCCCGATTTCATGCAGCAGTTTTCCGCGCTGGAAACGGCGATGGAGGAGGCTGGCGATCAGATACAGAAAGCTTCGGAACAGATCTCCACGCAGAGTGCCGCGACCACCGCCATTATCGAAACGCTGCTCAGGACCCTGCTCGGGCTCACCGTCCTCTTCGCCGTCGGTCTCTACCTGGTTTTCCGCAGGACGGTAACCAAGCCGATCCTTGCCCTCTCCGCCGACATGTCTCACCTCGCTGAGGGCCAGACGGATTTCGCTTGCACCGGCATAGGGCGCAGGGATGAAATAGGAACGATGGCCTCCGCGGTGGAAGTGTTCCGCAAGGCGGCGATCGCCAACAAGCAGTTCGAAGTGGAGGCGGAAGACGGACGCCGCCAAGCCGAAGCGGATCGGATCGCTGCCCAGGAGAGCGCGGAGGCCAATGCGGCCGAGCGCCTGCGCGTCGCGACCTCGGGCCTTGCGGCCGGGCTGAAGCGGCTGGCGTCCGGAGATCTTGCCTTCCAGCTCGACGAGGCATTCGCGGCGGATTTTGAAGAGCTTCGTCACGACTTCAATCTGTCGGTCAAGCAGCTTGGCGACACGATGGGTGCGATTTCCATCAGCATTTCGACGATGGACAACGGCACGCAGGAAATCTCTTCCGGCGCCAGCGACCTCTCACGCCGCACAGAACAGCAGGCGGCTTCGCTGGAGGAAACCGCTGCGGCGCTCGACGAGATCACCGCAAATGTGTTGAACTCCAGCAAGCGTACGGAAGAGGCGCGCTCTGTCGCCGCCGAGGCCAATGTGAGTGCGGCAAAATCGACGGAGGTCGTCAGCCGCACCGAAGAAGCCATGCAACGGATCGAGACATCCTCGCAGCAGATCTCGAACATCATCAGCGTGATCGATGACATCGCCTTCCAGACCAATCTGCTGGCGTTGAATGCCGGTGTCGAGGCCGCCCGCGCCGGCGAAGCCGGCAAGGGTTTCGCCGTCGTTGCCCAGGAGGTCCGGGAACTCGCCCAGCGGTCGGCAAGTGCGGCAAAGGAGATCAAGGCGCTGATCAACGCGTCGTCGGCGGAAGTCGATAACGGCGTGAAGCTCGTTCGCGAAACCGGCCTGGCGCTGAAGGAGATCGGCGAGCGCATTGCCGGCATCAATCAGCATATGGATGCGATCGCCACCTCCGCGAAAGAGCAGTCGAGCGGGCTTGCCGAAGTCAATACGGCGGTCAATGCGATGGACCAGACGACGCAGCAGAACGCCGCGATGGTCGAGCAGTCGACCGCTGCATCGACGAGCCTTGCCCATGAAGCGGCCAAATTGCGCGAACTCGTCTTGCAGTTCCGCCTCCAATCGGTCCCGACGGTGACATCGGCTGCGCTTCGGCAAACCGCGCGCGTCATGGCCGAACAACCGTATCATCCTCCCGTCACCCGGCGCACCGCCTTGCCCAAGGTCGCGTCTGCCGGCGGGCATGCATCTTCCGCAGGCGAGTGGGAGGAGTTCTGACATTGTGCGAGCAGGCACGGGAAGATCTGCCAGGACACAGACCTCACTTTCGCAAGCCGACCCACCTCGGATGAACCCGCATCGACGGGGAGGCGGTCGTGGTGTTCCGCGCAATGATACTTGATGAGATCGACGTCGAACCCGCAACCGTGAGCGATGTTTTCGAATGTGAAGCCGATAAGCCGGTCAAACCGCATGACTTGGTCAAGTTCTGTGTATCCAGCACCTGCTATATGGCCAATGATGACGATGCCGACCGGAAGTCAGTTCGACGAAATGCGTATCCTTTTACAGTGGGCAGAAAAATAGGCCGCCGTTTAGGCCGCTATCGCGCGATGACCGCATGAGCCAAACTCTTGTCAGCGCCACCTTGAGGATGTGTTTCGGTAACGTCCATGATAACACCCAGTGCACGACTTGGCGCGCCAGCTTCCCCCTCGATCAAGCATGCGGTCGAGCGCAGCCAGCGGATTTGGCGATCGGGCCGGACAATCCGGAAAATATTACCGTGTTGTCGATTGCCCGCAGCCAATTCCTTCAGGGCTGTCAATTCCAATGAGGTGGCATGCGCAACATCATCCGGATGAACCTGTCGTTTGAAATCCTCAAGTGATGTAACAGGTACATTGGGGTCGCGTCCCATGATCCGATACCAGCGCGGATCGCAATAAAGCGTGTCGGTGTCGATATTGTAGTCCCACACGCCAAGACCGCCGACTTCCGCTGCCAGTGTCAGGCGGTCGCGTTCGCTCCGCAGCAGCGTCTCCGTCGCTTTACGATCGGTGATATCGCGCGAAATTCCGATAATGCCGACGATCTGGCCTTTTTCGTCCCGACGCGGACAGCGTGTCACGAGAAAGGTGCGAAGCCCGCCGGCCGTTGGCAGAGTTTCCTCGTCGGTCGAAACCTCGCCGCTTTCGAGGATCCGCGCTTCCAGTTCTCGGGTCTTGTTTCCCGTTTCGTCGCCAAATAGATCCGTGGCGGTTTTGCCCACGACATGACAGGCCTGGTGTCCCGATATCCTTTCCGCCGCGCGGTTGAACAATAGAAAACGACCCTCGATATCCTTCAGGAAAATCGCGTCGCTGGCATCGTCCATCACAGCCTGAAGCATCCCGGCGGTGCGGCGCAGCTGTCGCGTGCGCTCCGCCACTTTCTGCTCGCGTTCGGCGATCAGCCGCTGCAGTGCCTGTTCCGCCTCGACGCGCTCCGTAATATCGCGAACGAGACCGAGAAACAGCTTTTGTCCGTTGATGAAATGACAGGAAACCCGGATCTCGACGGGAAAGGTGCTGCCGTCCTTGCGTCGGTGATGCGAATAGACTGTAACAGCCGTACCAGGCTGCATTCGATTCCAGATCGTTTCCTTTTCGGCCTGCGTGAGGTCCGTCGAAACATCGATCACCGACATCTGCAGAAGCTCTTCGCGCGAATAGCCGAGGCTTTTGCAGGCGCGTTGATTGACGTCGAGGAAACGGCCCTTGTCGTCGTGGAGGAAAAAGTCGTCCAGCGCGTTTTCGACCAGCAGCCGAAAGCGTTCCTCGCTGACGCGGAGAGCCTCATCGCTGCGGCGGGCGAGGGCTGAAAGACCGCCGTGACCGGCCGCATATTCCCAAATGAGAATGAGATGCTCTTCGATGCAATCCCTGAACTGGATCATCAGGCGCCGGTGCGCGTCGGAATATCGAATGGCCTTGCGGTTATAGATGTCGATCACGCCGAATGCCGAGCCATCCGGCCAGAAGATGGGCATTCCGAGATAGGAAATGGTGCTTTGGTCGCCGCCGAAGCTGTCGAGCGGCGGGCTGCTTTGAACGGCGCCCAGAATCTCCACGACCGTGGCTCGCTTCAAGACTTCGGCGGGAAAGGCACCGGGATGCGCTGGAAATGCCTGTTCGCGCCGCAAGTCGTCATTGCCGACGCTGCAGAGGACCTTTGCCTCCCCTGCGCCCGCCCGCAAAATACCACCGGCATCGGCGGCCGCCAATTCGATCAGACTGGACAGCAGAGCCTGCCAGCGCTCGAGCATCCATTCAGGCACTTTTGCATTCGGCGACACGTTCATTTCCTGATCCCAACAAGCTGGCTATGATCAAAGAACAGATGCTTGTTGTAAATGGTAAGAAGAACTATAGCGCGCGCCACAATGGCTTTGTCCAGCCCGAGATTCGCCCCAGGGCTGTGCAAAAGGCCCTCAAGTGACGTTTCACGCATTCTTTTTCGGAAGCCCGCGGAAGGACGGCTTTCTGCACGGCCGCATGCTTCACGTCTGGAAAGCGGCGGTTTGGGTGGATCGAAAGCCTAGAAAACGGTCATCTCTTTCAGAATGTGCGGAAGCAATGCATCCTATGCATGGGTGGAATGAGGGATTATCACTGTTTTAAACCGATTGAAACGACTATATTCCAACCATCGAAACGACGCCGGAGCCAAGCAAGGTTGCTGACGTCATAAGCCCTCAGGAAAGGGGATTATCATGAACGTAGCACGCTCTTTCAACAACTGGCGCAAGTTCCGTCAGACCGTTAACGAACTTGGCCGCATGTCCAGCCGCGAACTGCAGGACCTCGGCATCGACCGCGCCGACATCCGCAGCGTTGCCCGCGCATCGATCGCACGCTGATTACACGCTTTCATTTCCAAGACCGCTTGACGCCCGCTGATGACGCGGGCGTTTTTGCGTCGATCTCCCGCATCGGGGATTGGTTTGGCCCTCATTTTTCGCCGCCGAGCCGTCAGGCTTGTGTTTTCTGCATAGCTGCAGTGCAGCATAAGCGATATGAACTGCGATCGGTTGGTGTATGATCAGACCCATCGAAGCGATGCACCTCCTCCCGCAAAGCTTCGTGTTTCAGACGGCCCGCTCCTCCTCCCAGGGACGTCTGTAGGAACAGCGGCACTCCTCCTCCCAGTCGCTGTTCGGTTCTTTTCGAAAAGCCTGCCGCACCTCCTCCCGCGGCAGGCTTTTTCGTTTGTGGGCCTGGGAACTGAAGCCGGATTGTGGCTGATCACGATCGCCATGCGATCGGCAAAGCCTTCGCGACCTTGATTTTTCCGTTGTGTCTGCCAGCCTTGTCGCGTCCTTAACCTGCCCGAAGGGCCATTCTGGTGTCTGTTCGCCGCCTCAAAAAAGTGTGCATCATGTCTTCCGTCCTGGCGCGATTGCGGATGGAATGGTGATATCGTCACCTCCGCGATAATATGGCGACAATCATGATGGGTGAGGCAGGGGCATGACCGGCAGACTGAAAGGCAAGATTGCAATCATTTCCGGCGGGGCGACGGGCATGGGAGGGGCGGCCTCCCGATTGTTCGCACAGGAGGGGGCGAAGGTTGCGATCATCGACCGGAACGGCGACGCGGCTGCGCAAACGGTCAAGGACATTCGCGACGCCGGAGGTGTCGCTGCATATTGGGTGGCGGATGTTTCCGATGAAGCGGCCGTAGCCGAAGCGGTGAAGGGCGTGGAAGCTGCATTCGGCCCGGTCACAGTGCTGTTCAACCACGCGGGAACGATCGTCATCAAGCCGTTCCTGGAGACGACGGTTCAGGAGTGGGACTGGCTGCACGCCGTCAATGTCCGCTCCATGTTTTTGATGACGCGGGCGGTGCTGCCGGGCATGATCGCGGCCGGCGGCGGCTCGATCGTTTGCACCTCGTCGATTTCCGCCGTGGCCGCAACGCCGATGGAAGTGCTCTACGACACCACGAAGGGTGCCGTTCATATGTTTGCCCGCGCGATCGGCGTCGAGTTCCGCGACCGCAACATCCGCTGCAATGCCGTGTGCCCGGGCTTTATCCGGACGCCGCATGGTCTGCGGGAGGTTTCCGAACTCCAGGCTTTGGGCGTCGACGTGTCTGAGGCCGCCATCGCCGCCCAGCAGGGCCGCATCGGCGAACCCGAGGATGTGGCGCAGGCGGCGCTCTATCTTGCCAGCGATGAATCCCGTTTCGTGAACGGTGCCCATCTGTTTGTCGACAACGGCTTCACCGCAATCTGACGGCGGCGGCTAGATTTCCTTATGTCTTTGCGGGAAGACGGCTGACCATTCCTTCAGCGCGGAGGCGGCTTTGGTATAGTCGAGGCCGGAAATCGCCTCGCGCACGATCGTGAATTTCTCCTCGTCCGCTTGACGGCCAAGCGCTTGCTCCAGCAATTCAAACACGCGCCGCGCCTGCTGCTGGCGATGTTCGAGAAGGTCGTACAGCTCGATGACCAGGCCGGCCACCGAGGGAATGTCCACTGCCACATCCGCTCTCGCCACGGGGGCCGGCATCGGGCATGGCGTGAGGCTGGCAATGGCGGCGAAAGCCGGTTTCAGCGCCTCGGCCAGTGTCGTGAGCAGTGAAGCGTCGGGCAGGGGGGCCGCCCGCGCCAACATCTCTTCCAGCATCGACGCATGGCTTGCGACCTCCCGCAGTCCCAGAGTAGCGGAAACGCCTTTCAGCGTATGGGCGAGGATGCGTCCCTGTTCGAAATCGCCATTGTCGATATGCAGCGCGAGCGTCGGCACGACATCGGCGAATTTCCGGCCGAAATCGACGATCAATTTGCGCAGCAGCGCCTCCTTGCCGTTCACCCGGACAAGGGCTGCCTCAAGATCGAAAGGCGGCAACGTAGGTGGCAGCCCGCCGTCGACCGAGACTTCGGGTACGGCCGCCGCGCCGACGACGGGTTGGGCAGCCGCGACCAATGGCAGTCTGATCCAGCGGTTGAGCACCTCTATCATCTGCGCGGGGTCGACGGGTTTGGGAATGTGATCGCTCATGCCGGCCGCCAGGCAGTTTTCGCGTTCGGATTCGTAGGCATGCGCGGTCATGGCTATGATTGGCGGCGAGCTGTCCGCCAGACCCGCGCGTATCTCGCGCGCAGCATCAAGTCCGCCAAGCTCCGGCATCTGCAGATCCATGAGCACCGCATCGTAGCGGTTGCCGGCCTGCAGCACCTTGCGTACGGCCACCACGCCATTCTCGGCAGTATCGACGACAAGTCCGGCATCGGTCAGGATGATCTGGGCCAGTTCGAGATTGATCTCGTTGTCCTCGACCAGCAGCACCCGCGCGCCGCGCAGTTCCGGCGCGATCATCGCGGCGCCTTCGACGATGCTTCCCGCCATGGCTTCGTCGGCGTGGTTGAAGATATGCGCCAGCATGTCGAACAGCGAGGAGGCGCTGACCGGTTTTGATAGAAATCCGTCGACACCGAGCGTTTCGGCTTCGCCGATTGCCTCCTCCTGCCCATAGGCGGAGATCATGACGATGCGTGGCCAAAGTTCACGCGGCAGCGTGTCGCGGATGACCTCGATCGTCTCCATGCCGTTCATGCCCGGCATCTTCCAGTCAAGCAGCACCAGGTCGAAGGGGTGGTGCTTGATAGCGCCACGCAGGGCGTCGAGCCCTTCTTCGGCGGATGCCACCATTTCCGGCGTGATCGACCATGCCTCGCAGAAATCGTGAAGGATCTCGCGAGCGCTTTCATTGTCGTCGACGACCAGCACACGCAGGTTGCCGAGCACTCCCGGCGCGGGGGCGATCTCCGGCGTCGGCGCTTCGCCTTCATCCAGCATCACGGTAAAGACGAAGGTGCTGCCATGACCTTCCTTGCTTTGCACCGTGATATCGCCATCCATCAGGGTGATGAGCTGACGGCTGATGGCAAGGCCCAGTCCGGTGCCGCCGAAACGCCGCGTGGTGGAGCTGTCGGCCTGAGCGAAGCTCTCGAAAAGCTTGGCGACCTGCTCGGGCGACATGCCGAGACCGGTGTCGCGGACCGTGACTTCGATGACGCAGTGATCGCCACGCCGCTCGCGCAAGGCAAAAGCGAGCGAAACGTTACCGCTACTGGTGAATTTTATCGCGTTGCTGACAAGGTTCAGTATGACCTGGCTCAAGCGCAGTTCGTCGCCATAGAGCGTGGCGGGAATTGCCGGCTCCACCTGCCAGGTCAAGGCAATGCCCTTCTCCTGCGCTTTCAGGGTGACGATTTCCATCGTGCGCTCGATCATCGCGCGCGGATCGAAGGGCGCGCGCTCCAGCGTCAGCTTGCCGGCTTCGATCTTGGAAACGTCCAGGATGTCGTTGAGCAGGCTCAGCAAGCGGTCGCTGGCACCGCGGATCTTGGTGATATAATCATGCTGCCGGGCTGTGAGCTCGGTCCGTCCGAGAAGATGGCTGAAGCCGAGGATCGCATTCATCGGTGTGCGGATCTCATGGCTCATATTGGCCAGAAACAGGCTCTTCGCCGCATTGGCCTGCTCGGCCTCATGCGTGCGGATCTCCAGCGTCTCATTCTGCATGGTAATGGCATGGCCCATGCTTTCGATGCGTTCGAAGGCGTTCACCAGCTTGTTGCTGAGCCAGACCAGGACCATCGTCTGGAAGACGACGATGGTTGCATGCAACAAGACGCGATCGATATCCGCATCATTGACGAAGACCGCCGCCGGCACGGTATAGTTCAGCACCAGATGATGCAGGGTAATGGCTGCGGCCGCCAGCAACAGGCTGCGCGCATCGCACCATGCCATGATGAGCGCGAGAGCCGCGAAGAAGTACATATGCATGTCCATCTGCCAGCTCAGGCCGGATGTCAGATAGACCAGCAATGCCGGTTCGCCCATCAAGGCGACCGAACTCAGATAGCGTGTCATCGCCGCCGCGCCGTTGAAATGCCAGCACAGATGGGTGGAGACCGCCAGCAATCCCGCCAGTAGGGTCGGCATGACAACCGGCTTGCCGACATAAAGCGCGACGGCGGCAATGAGGGGAACGTGCAGCCAGAGAATGGGAACGAGCAAACGGCCGAAGCCGGCCCGCAGCCGGGCGATCTCGCTCATGACGCGGCCTCCCTGCCATTATTTTCGGCAAGGCCAAGACAGCTTCGCGTCCCCGGCGCGTCCAGCACCAGCCAGGCGCCAGCGGCATAGAGCGCTGCAGAAAGATCTTCCGGTTCATCCGGAGCCCGCTCGCCTTCAGGCGCGCGGCGCACAATGATGATATTGGGCAGCGTTCCGCCGGCGATCACCCGCCCGCCGGCCGCGGCGATCAGGGAGACCATCTGATCTTGTGTCCACCAGGGTGGGCCGACGACAGCCATCTGTGCGTCAGGCGCCGGATTGCCGTAGGTCATGGCGCCGATGCCCAATGCGCTGACGAGGAGAAGCGCCAATGCCGGCAGTAACGCCGCCAGCCCGCCATGCTCGGAAGAGGCTTTGGGTGTCATGTGAGGCAAATAAACATGGAACTAGCTAATATAGGGTTGATTTGATGCCTAGCATTGAAGGCATCGGCGATCTGTCGATCGCCAGCTCCTGCCTGGAGGCGATCTGCTATTCGATGATTGTATGATCGAAAAAAATGCACGATAGAACCTTTATGAAGAATCGGCAGCAAGATGAACCAAATATGCCATCACCCGATCAGTCATCGCAGCAGCGCCGATCCCTGACGATTGGCCTTCTGCGTGCTCGCGAAGCGGTGATGAGCCATTTCCGGCCGATCCTCGCTGCGCATGATGTCACGGAGCAGCAGTGGCGGGTCATCCGTGTTCTTTCGGAAGCGGGAACGCTGGATGCGAGCGAAGTGGCGGACAAGGCTTCGATCCTGGCACCGAGCCTGACGCGGATGATCCGTTCGCTCGAGGAGCGCGGCTTCATTACCAAGCATAAGGACAAGACCGACGGTCGGCGGGTGCTGTTGCGGATCACGCCCGCCGCGCGCACGGTCATCGAGGACGTGATGCCGGAAAGCCGGAAAGTCTATGCCGACATCGGAGCGCGCTTCGGGCCGGAGCGCGTGGAACAGTTACTGGATATGCTGGAAGAGCTGGCGATGCTGGGGCTCGGTGGCACGATCGGTGACGACGAATAAGCTGCATCAGGCATGCAGCCGCGCAAAACATGGAGAGGCGTCGCGTCCAGCTCTGCAATCCGTTTTGACTGAGCGTGTGTAACTGAGCCCGCCGCGCGCAAGATCCGCATGATCGACAACAGCCGGTTGGACGATATCCAAGAAGGCCGGTCTCTGAAAATCAGTAGACTTTTGCGTCCGCCGGCGGTTTGGCGGCGTCCGCCTTGTTGAAATCGTCGAGGAGCTTGGTCGTCGCATTGGCAAGCAGGGTGACGTCGTTGCCGATCGCGACGAAGGTGGCGCCGAGTTCGAGATAACGTTTGGCAAGCGAGAGATCGCCGATCAGAATGCCGGCTGCCTTGCCGTGTGACTGGATCTTCGCAAGCGCAATCTCGACCTCCGCCTGCACTTCCGGCGCACCGGGTTTGCCGAGATAACCCATGTCGGCCGCAAGATCGGCAGGGCCGATGAAGACGCCGTCGACGCCCTCGGTCGAGGCGATGGCGTCCAGCGCTGCGAGCCCAGCCCGGCTTTCGACCTGCAGCAGCAGGCAGATTTCATCATTGGCCGTCTGAAGGTAATCGGGAATGCGGTTGAAGGCGGAGGCGCGGGCAAGGGCCGCGCCGACGCCCCTCACACCATGCGGCGGATATCTGACCGCCTTGACCATGGCCTCGGCCATCTCCTTGCTGTCGACCATCGGGATGAGCAGGGTTTGGGCGCCGATATCGAGCATCTGCTTGATGATCCAGGTTTCGCCGATTGGCGGGCGGATCACCGCATGGCTGGCCGTGCCTTTCATCGCCTGCAGTTGCGAGACGAGAAGCGGCACGTCGTTCGGCGCATGCTCGGCGTCGAGCAGCAGCCAGTCGTAACCAGCTCCGGCCGAGATTTCGACGGTGTATGGATTGGCGAGCGCCTGCCAGAGGCCGATCTGCGCCCGCCCTTCCTTCAGGGCCTGCTTGAAGAGATTTTTCGGCGCGGGCATGGTTCACTCCTTCATGCAAAGAACAGGCTGACCGATCCATAGGGACCGAAATCGGCATGGATCGTATCGCCGTGCCGTGCCTCGATCGGGCGGATGAACGAGCCGGCCAGCACGATCTGACCGGCCTCGATGCCGTCGCCATATTGCGACAGCCGATTGGCAAGCCAGGCGATGCCGCGTGCGGGCTGGTTGAGCACGCCGGCGCCGAGGCCGGTTTCCTCCACTTCGGCATTGCGGCTGACGATCGCGCCCATCCAGCGCATGTCGATCTCACCGGGCCGCACGGCGCGGCCACCGGTGACGATGCCGGCATTGGCGGCGTTGTCGGAAATGGTGTCGACGATGGTGCGCGCCTTCTTCGTCTCGGGATCGACGCGAAGGATGCGCGTGTCGAGGATTTCGAGCGCTGGCGTTACATAGTCGGTGGCATTCAGCACATCGAAGATCGAGACATTCGGCCCCTTCAGCGGCGCCTTCATCACGAAGGCAATCTCGGCCTCGATGCGTGGCTGGATGAAGCGGTCGGCCGGCACGGTCGCGCCGTCCTCGAACACCATGTCGTCGAAGAGGACGCCGGAATCGGGGATGTTGATGTTGAGGGCATATTGCATCGCCTTCGACGTCAGCCCGATCTTCCAGCCGATCGGCTTGCGGCCGGCTGCGATCTTCTTCTTCACCCAGGCGCCCTGGACGGCATAGGAATCGTCCATGGTCATTTGCGGGTGCTTGAGCGACAGCAGCCCGGTCTGGACGCGTGTCCTCTCGGCCCGATCGAGGCTTTCGGCCGCGGCCTGGATTTCGTCATGCGACAGCATCAGCGCACCTCGTCGGCGATGGTGTTTTTCAGGATGCCGAGGCCATCGGCTTCGACTTCAACGACATCGCCGGGCTTCAGCCAGATCGGCGGATCGAAGCGGGCGCCGGCCCCAGTCGGCGTGCCCGTGACGATGACGTCGCCGGGAACGAGCGTGGTGAAGGTGGAGATGTAGTTGATGATCTTGCGGAAGGAGAAGATCATTCGGCTGGTGCGATCGCTCTGGCGCACCTCGCCGTTGACGCGGGTCGTGAGCGTGATGTCCTCGAGCTGCGCTGGATCCGTGAAGGGGATCAGCCAGGGGCCGATCGCGCCGGTGCGGTCGAAATTCTTGCCCTGAGTGACGTTGAATTTCGCATGGCGCACCCAGTCGCGGATCGTGCCTTCGTTGCAGAGCGACAGGGCTGCGATATGGGACAGGGCATCGGCTTCGGCGATCCGCCTGCCGCCCTTGCCGATTATGATGACGATCTCGCCCTCATAATCGAGCTGCGGGCTTTCCGGCGGACGGATCAGCGGCTGGTCGTGCCCGGTGAAGGAACGCGGAAAGCGGATGAAGAGGGAAGGGTTGGAGGGGGCAGCCTGCCCATCCTTGTATTCCTCGTTGCGGTCGGGGAAATTGACCCCGACGCAGATGATCTTTTCCGGCGACGGAATGGGAATTTCGAAGCGGATCTCGTTCAGCGCGTAATCCGGCGGCAAATCATTGGCTTCCTCGACAAGCTCGACGAGCCGCCCGGCCTCGATCACCTCGCGCAAGGTCGGCCATGTCGCGCCGTGGCGGGCCGAGAGGTCGACGACGCCTTCGGTCTTGACGAGACCATATTTCAGAGTGCCATGGTGGGAAAAGCTGGCGAGGCGGGGCCTTACGGTCACGATGGTCTCCTATGTCAGACTGCGGGCGATCTCGGTAATCACGGCGAAGGCCGTTTCGGCGTCATCGCGGGTCATCTCGAACTGGCCTGCCTGGAATCGAATGGCGATATGCCCGTCGACGCGGGTTTGCGTCAGATAGATGCGGCCATCGTCGTTGATGGCGTTGACCAGCGCGATATTGTGCCGGTCGGCGTCCCCGCTGCTTCTGTGGCGGAAGGAGAAGAGCGACAGCACCGGCTCGCTGACGAGCTCGAAATCCGGTTCGGCCGCAATCCGTCCAGCCAATTCCACCGACCAGGCCACATGGTTGCGGATCATGGCGCGCAGTCCTTCGAGCCCATGATAGCGCATCAGGAACCAGAGTTTCAGGGCACGAAAACGACGGCCGAGTGGCACGGACCATTCGGAATAGTTGATGATGCCGTCATGGCCATGCGTCTTCAGATATTCCGGCTGGATGGCGAGCGTGCGTACCTGATCTTCGGGGCTGCGGATGAACTGTACCGAGCAATCGAAATTGGCGCCGAGCCACTTGTGCGGGTTGAAGACGATGGAATCGGCCGTCTCGACACCCTCCCAAAGCGCGCGGAACTCCGGGCAGATCATCGCCGAGCCGGCCCAGGCGGCGTCGACATGCAGATAGAGCCCATGCGCCTTCACGACGTCCGCAACCGCGCGGATTGGATCGCAGGCGCCGATCGAGGTGCCGCCGGTGCAGGCAATGACGCCGGCCGGAATATGGCCGGCGGCAAGGTCGGCCTTGATCGCGGCATCCAGCGCTTCCGGGTCCATCCCGTTGAGCGGCCCCTTGGTGGGAATGCGCACGAGATTCGCCTCGCCGATGCCGGCTATCCAGATCGCCCGGTCAATGGAGGTGTGCACCTGTTTCGAGGCATAGACGCGCACCGCCTTGTGCGCCGAAAGCCCCTCGCTGTTGCCCTTCCAGCCGAGTGCCTTTTCGCGCATGACCAGCACGGCCGCGAGCGTCGCGGTGGAGGCGGAATCCTGGATGACACCGGCAAAACCATCCGGAAGTCCGATAGCTTGCCGGAGCCAGTCGACCACGCGGGTTTCAAGCTCCGTCGCCGCCGGCGAGGTCTGCCACAGCATGCACTGCGCGGCGACGGAGGTGACGAGGTAATCCGCGATCACCGAGACGGGCGCGGCATTGGCCGGGAAGTAGGCGAAGAAACGAGGATGCTGCCAGTGCGTCAGACCATCCGGGATGATGCGCTCGAAATCGGCGAAGATCGCCTCCATGGCTTCGCCCGCTTCCGGCGCCGCATCGGCTATTTGCCGGGCGATGTCGCCGGGCTTCGTCTGCGCCCGTACGGGCCGCTCGCGCAGGCCCGCGCGATAATCGGCGCCCCAATCGGCAACCTTTCGCGACCACTGACGGAATTCTTCGCTATCCATGTCTCATTCCCTGTTTGGAACCGTATTTTTCCGGCGTTGTGCCATTCAACCGAGTTTCCCTGACCTCAGACGACGCCGCCGAGGCAGACATATTTGATTTCGGTGAACTCCTCGATGCCGTAGCGGGACCCCTCGCGGCCGAGACCGGAGAGCTTGACGCCACCGAAGGGGGCTTCTGCCGTCGAGATCAGGCCGGTATTGACGCCGACCATGCCATATTCCAGCGCCTCGGCGACGCGGAAGACGCGGGCGAGGTCCCTGGCATAGAAGTAAGAGGCAAGGCCGAACTCGGTATCGTTGGCCTGCGCGATGACATCGGCCTCGTCCTTGAAGCGGAACAGGGGAGCCACCGGCCCGAAGGTCTCTTCCTTGGCAACGGCCATGGATGGAGTGACGTCGGCAAGCACCGTCGCCTCGTAGAAGCGTCCGCCAAGTTGGTGGCGATGCCCGCCGGCAACGACACGGCCGCCCTTGGAGAGCGCGTCGGCGACATGCTCCTCGACCTTGGCAAGGGCCGCCTCGTCGATCAGCGGGCCGAGATTGATGCCTTCGTCGAAACCGTTGCCGGTTTTCAGCGATCCAACGGCCTTGGCCAGCTTCTCGGCAAAGGCGTCATAGACGCCGTCCTGCACGTAGAGACGATTGGCGCAGACGCAGGTCTGGCCGTTGTTGCGGAATTTGGCGATCAGCGCGCCTTCGACGGCGGCATCGAGATCAGCGTCATCGAATACAATGAAAGGCGCGTTGCCGCCGAGCTCCAGGCCGAGCTTCTTGATGGTCGGCGCGCTCTGCTTGTAAAGCTCGGCTCCGACTTCGGTCGAGCCGGTGAAGGTGAGCTTGCGCACCACCGGGCTTGCGGTCATCTCGCCGCCGATGGCGCGAGCGGAACCCGTCAATACGCTGAACAAGCCCTTGGGCAGTCCGGCTCGTTCGGCGAGGATCGCGATCGCAATCGCCGAAAACGGCGTCTGCGAGGCTGGCTTCAGCACCATGGCGCAGCCGGCGGCGAAGGCCGGGCCGGCCTTGCGGGTGATCATGGCATTCGGGAAGTTCCAGGGTGTGATCGCCGCGACGACACCGATCGGCTGCTTCATGACCAGAATGCGCTTGTCCTTCTGATGGCCGGGAATGATGTCGCCATAGATGCGGCGGGCTTCCTCGGCAAACCATTCGACGAAGCTGGCGCCATAGGCGATCTCGCCCTTGGCTTCGGGCAGCGGCTTGCCCTGTTCGGCCGTCAGGATGCGTCCGAGATCGTCCTGATTTTCCATCATCAGCTCGAACCAGCGCCTGAGGATACCGGAGCGTTCCTTGGCGATGCGGGCGGCCCACTCCTTCTGTGCGGCTTCGGCCGCGGCAATCGCCTTCTTGGTCTCGGCAGCGCCGAGATTGGGAACGAGGCCGATGATCTCGCCGGTTGCCGGATTGTCGACCTTGATCGGATTGGACGGATCGGCCTCGATCCACTCGCCACCGACCAATGCGGCCTGCCGGAACAATGTTGCGTCTTTCAAATGCATGACTGCCTCCTCGCCTCGCGAACGTTGATGAGAGCGGCGTCTTTCAACCGCTCTCGAGGGTAACGCTTAAGGCGCGATAATCGGCTGTGCCTTCAGGTCGGGCTCGGCCACTTCCGCACCGGCAAACAGGCTACCATGTTCGAACCAGGATTTGGGAGCGGGTGCACCCCAAAGCGTCTGGCGCTGCGGATCCTTGAGATCCCACTTGATCGGCTCCAGATCGGGATCGACCGTCTGATAGTCCGAGCAATAGATCTCGATACGGTGGCCATCGGGATCGAGGATATAGAGGAAGAAGGCGTTGGAGATGCCGTGACGTCCCGGACCGCGCTCGATATTGGCAACCCAGCCGGTGGTCGCCATCAGGTCGAGCAGGTCGATGATGTTGAGCGGCGTCGGCACCCAGAAGGCGGTGTGGTGCAGGCGCGGACCGCGGCCATTGGTGAAGGCGATGTCGTGGACGCCGCCCTTGCGATGTGTCCAGGCGGCCCAGAGGCGGCCGGTTTCCTCGTCCTCGGTATATTCCGTGACGCGGAAGCCGAGCTCGTTATAGAAGGCGACGCTCTCGTCGACATTGGTCGAGAAGCAGTTGAAATGGTCTATGCGCAGCGGCTTCACGCCCTTGTAGAGGGCGTATTTCTGATGGATCGGCGGCAGGCGATCCATCTTCGAATAGAATTCAAGGGGAATGCCGTGCGGATCGCGGGTGCGGAAGGTCCGCGCCTGGTAGGGACGCTCGACCCATTCGACCGGCAGGCCCTTGCCCTTGAAGAAATGCGCCGCCTTGTCGAGGTCTTCGTCGCTGAACACCTTGAAGCCGAGATCGCGGGCTTCGGCCTTGTCGGATTTCTTGAGCACGATGCAGTGATGGCCGCGCTCCTCCATTGCCCGGAGATAGATCGTATCCGCGGTCTCGTCGGTTACCTGCAGGCCGAGCGTATCGACATAGAAGGCGCGCGATTTGGCAAGATCGGTGACGCCGAATTCGACATGGCTGAGGCGCACGATGTTGAAGGGCGGATAGAGATTGGGTTTCGGCAGGGGCATTTGTTCCTCCTCTTATGCGTGCTTATGGATATTGGCGGCTCAGCCGCCGAGTTTCTGGATAGCGTGCGGCCTGGTGGCAAAGGCGACGTTCTTGGTTTCCATGTAGAAATCGAAGGACCAGTCGCCGCCGTCGCGGCCGATGCCGGAGCTCTTGACCCCACCGAAGGGGGTCGGCAGGTGGCGCACGTTTTCCGAGTTCACCCAGATCATGCCGGCTTCGAGATGATCGGTGAAACGGAAGGCGCGGGTGACATCCGATGTCCAGAGGTAGCCGGTCAGGCCATATTGGACGTCGTTGGCCAGCGCCAGCGCATCGGCTTCGTCCTTGAAGGGGATGGCGGTCAGCACCGGCCCGAAGATCTCTTCCTGGGCGATGCGCATCCGGTTGTTGGCGCCGGTGAAGAGCGTGGGGGAGACATAGCAACCGCCGCCAGGGCCGTTGACCTTCTCGCCGCCGGCGGCAAGGATTGCCCCCTCCGACCGGCCGATCTGGATATATTCCAGCACCTTCTGTTCATGCACGGGATGCACAAGCGGGCCGACGACGGTTTCCGGGTCCAGCGGATGGCCGACCTTGATGCGCTTGGCCTTCTCGGCGACGATCGCGGTGAACTTGTCATAGACGCTTTCCTCCACCAGCAGGCGTGAGGAAGAGGTACAGCGCTCGCCGTTCAGCGAATAGATCATGAACACGGCGGCGTCGGCGGCACGCTCCAGATCGGCATCGGCGAAGACGATGACCGGGTTCTTGCCGCCGAGCTCGAAATGCACCCGCTTCAGCGTGTCGGCACCCTGCTTCATGATCATCGAGCCGGTGCGGCTTTCGCCGACGAAGCCGATCGCCTTGATCAGCGGATGTTCCGTCAATGCGCGGCCGGCATCCTCGCCAAAACCGTTGACGAGGTTCCACACACCCTTCGGCAGGCCGGCTTCCTCGGCGATCTCCACCAGCAGGCGTGCCGTCAGCGGCGAGAATTCGGCCGGCTTGTGGACGATGGTGCAGCCGGCGGCGAGCGCCGGCGCGATCTTCCAGGTCGACAGCATGAAAGGCGTGTTCCAGGGCGTGATGATGCCGACCGGGCCGATCGGCACGCGCGTCGTCAGGTTCACCTGGCCCTCGGCGCGCAGCGTCTTGCCGTCGCGGGCTTCTGGCGCGCGGTCGGCGAAGAAGCGGAAGTTTTCCGCGCCGCGTAGGGCGGCCTTGGCCATGAACTTCATGGACTGTCCGGTATCCATGCATTCGACGAAGGCGATCTCTTCGGCACGCGCAACGATCGCGTCGGCGATTTTGTGCAGGAGCTTCTTGCGCGCATCGCCCGGCATCGCGGCCCATTCGGCAAAGGCAGCCTTTGCGGCCTTCGCGGCGCGATCGATATCGGCGGCCTTGCCGCGGGCAACGGTGGCGAGCGGCTTCAGATCGACGGGCGAAATGGTCTCGAAGGTGGAACCGTCATCGCCGGGCACATCCTCGCCATTGATGCGGTTCAGAACGCCGCGATCCTTGAAGCGGGCGAGATAGGCTTCCGCCTTTGCGATGTTTTCCTGCAGTTTGGACATCGTCTATTCCTTTGGTGTTACGTCGTCCCGCGAAGGGAGGTGTCACTTGCCGCGCAGCCGCGGATGAATGGCGTTTTTCTTCCAGCTCAACTCCGCATCGATCTCGCGGATCTCCAGCGAGAGAGCGAAATGCGGGGTGTCGAAGAGGGGGCCGAGAACCTCGATAGCTGCCGCGAAGATCGCTTCGCCGGTGCGCTTTTTCTCCTCGTCCGTGCGCCCCTTGCCGATGCGGAAGTTCAGATCGACGAAGGCGTTTTCGGGCAGCGTGTCGGCAATGGCGTAGTGATCGGCGCGAAAGGCGCGCACGCGCACGGCACCGACCTCGAACAGGCCGGTGTCCAGCACCGTCTTCAGCAGCCGATCGCAGAGCGCGCCGATATCGGCGCGGCCCTCCAGATTGGCCGAATATTCGATGGCGAGATGCGGCATCAACTCCTCCCGAATTTTTATTTACTTAACACGTTAACAATTATGCGTGAGATGTCAAGCGGTAGCCTTGAGCTTTCTTGCCATCTCCAGACTTTCATTGACGTAACGCGACAGGCGCGCGGCGGCGTCCGGTGTTTCCGGACGCTCGGCGAGCCATCCGATATAGGTGAGGCTTCTGAGCACCATGAAAAGCGGCAGGCTTGCCAGCGCCGTGTCGGAAAGGGCGCGTCGGCTGCGATAGCCTGATATCAGCCCTTCTTCGATGGCGGGATAGGCCGGCTCGCTGCGATTCTTCAGCAGGGCTGTCGCGAGATCGAACAGGCGGAAGCCATGTCCCGCATCGTCGAAATCGATGAAGGCAATATTGCTTCCCTCCTCGGTCAGGAAGATGTTTTCCCGCACGAGATCGGCATGGATCAAGCCATAATCGAGGGTGTCCGGAGCTATGGCTGCTAGCGCCTGACGCAGCTCATCACGTAAAGCCAAGAGCGCGGCAATGCTGCTGGATGGAAGGCCGGGGCAATCCCAGAAACGCCCCCAAAGCGGCGTTTCGCCAAGCAAGCCGTCTAGGTCCCATGCCGGGCGGCTAAAACCTTCCGGCGGTTGCCAGGCATCGGCAAGCTCGTGCATCGCGGCCATACCTTGGCCGATACGGAAGAAGATGTCCGCCTGCATCTCGGTCGAATGCGAGAGCGGGGTTCCGCTTTGGCCAAGCGGAATGCCGTCGATCCAGCTCACCACATCGGCGTGCTGTTCGGGAAAGTGCCCGTTCGCCGGCAGGAGGAGGAGGTTCTGCCCGTCGCTCGTCGCAACCGGCCTCGGCACATTAAGTCCGCCACGCTTGAGGGCGGCCATGAAATCCAGCTCCGAGCGCAGGCTCGTCTCGTCATGATAGCCCGGCCGATGCAGCCGCAAAGCGGCGAACTGCCCGTCTTCCAGCGTAATGCGGAAGACAGCATTCTCCCGATATTTCATCAGGACGGGTTCGTGGGCCTGCACCGGCCAATGGTCGAGTGCCTCCAGCGCACGTTTCTGCAGAGCCTCGCGGATGGTCTGCGGCAGCTGTTCAGCCATGTCAGCCTCACAGACCGGCCAAGACATCGTCGAAGATCGACAACATGAAGTCGGCATTGTCCCTGCTGAACGGCATGGGCGGGCGGATCTTCGTGGCGCATTGGTGAAGGCCGATCTTGCCCATCAGCACGCCGCGTTCGCGCATGGCGTTGACGATCCGGGTTGCCTCAGCGGTGGCCGGCGCCTTCGTCTGCCTGTCGAGCACGAATTCCGTGCCCATGAAGAGGCCGCCACCGCGCACATCGCCGATGATCGAATGCTTCTCGGCAAGCCGCTTGAAGGCATCGCGCGTATATTCGCCGACATTGCGGGCATTCTCGATCAGGTTCTCGTCCTCGATGACGTCGAGCACGGCCATGGCCGCCGCGCAGGAGACCGGATTGCCGCCGAAAGTGTTGAAGTAGCGGAACGCCTTGCGGAAGCTATTTATCGTGTCGACATTGGCAACGACGCCGCCGACCGGATGACCGTTGGCCATCGGCTTGCCGAGCGTGACGATGTCCGGAATGATGCCGGCGCGCTGATGGCCCCACATATGCAAGCCGGTGCGGCCGAAACCGGGCTGCACCTCGTCGGTGATGACGAGGCCGCCGGCCTTGCGCACGGCCGCGACCGTCTTGTCGAGAAAGCCCGGCGGCAGATCGGGAAAGCCTTCATTGGCGAAGAAGGGATCGATGATGATGGCCGAAAAGCCGTGTGGGCCCTCCTGCAGCGAGGCGATCGCCTTTTCAACTTCTGTCGCAAATGCTGTTGCAAAGGCATCGCCGCCTTCGCCGCCAAGCGGACGATAACTGTCCGGCGCCGGCACATGCCGGACATGGCCGCCGAAACCGCCAACCGGCGGCATGCGGGTCGACAGCTGCGACACGGCCGCCGTGTTACCGTGATAGGTGTGGTTGGTGGCGATGACGCCGGTCTTGCCGGTCATGGCCTGCGCCATGCGCAGCGCCACGTCGTTCGCCTCGCTGCCCGTGCAGGTCAGGATCGCGGCATTCAGGCTCTGATCGAAGGTCGCCGTCAGCCGCTCGACATAGTCGAGAATGCCTTCGTGCAGGTAGCGCGTATGCGTGTTCAGCGTCGAAGCCTGCCGCGTGATCGCCTCGACCACGTGGGGATGACAATGGCCGACATGCGGCACGTTGTTATAGCAGTCGAGATATTTGCGGCCGTCGGCGTCCCAGAGCCAGACGCCGTCGCCGCGCACCAGATGCACCGGGTCGTCGTAGAAGAGCGACATGTTTCGGCCGAGAAGCCGGTCGCGCCGCGCGATAAGGGCTGCGTTATCGGACATGATCAGGCCCTCGCGGCGGAAAGGCCCGCGTCGAGCGCGGTCAGGATGGTCCGGACATTCTCCGCCGTCAGGATCAGCGGCGGCGACATGATGACGTTGGCGCCGGAGGTGCGGATCAGAACGCCGGCGTCATAGGTCGCATCCTGAACCTTCTGGATGACATCCTTGGCGGCGGCGCTCTTCTTCTTGCGGTCGCCGACGAGTTCGAGAGCACACATCAGGCCCTTGCCGCGCACGTCGCCGATGAGCTCATGCTTGTCCTGCAGCTTTTTCAGCCCGGCCAGCAGCTCTTCGCCGCGGGCAGCCGCATTGGCGGCGACGTTGAGCCGCTTGGTTTCCTTCAAGGTGGCAAGTGCTGCGGCCGCGCCGACCGGATGGCCGGAATAGGTATAGCCGTGGCCGATGCTGCCGACCGCGCCCTTGCTGCTCTCGAAGACCTGCGCCACCTTGTCCGAGATCATCACGGCGCCGAAGGGGAAATAGCCGTTGGTGATCGCCTTTGCCGTCGACATCATGTCCGGCTGCACGCCCCAGAGGCGCGATCCGGTCCAGGCGCCGGTGCGGCCGAAGGCGGTGATGACCTCGTCGGCGATCAGCAGGATGCCGTGCCGGTCGCAGATCTCGCGCATCAGCGGCAGGAAGGTTTCGTGCGGGACGATGACGCCGCCGGCGCCGAGCACCGGCTCGACGATCAGCGCGGCGATGGTATCGGCGCCCTGGAAGGCGATTTCATCCTCGAAAAGCCTACCGATGGCAGCCGCAATCTCCGCACCGTCGGTGGTGTTGAACGGGTTACGGTAAGGGAAGGGAGCCGGCAGATGGATGACGCCCGGCAGCAGTGGTTCGTAGTTGCGGCGGAAGTTCTGGTTGCCGTTGACCGAGGCGCCGCCGAAATGCGTACCGTGATAGCCCTTCTTCAGCGCGACGAACTTCGTGCGCTCCGGCTCGCCGTTGACCTTGTGATACTGGCGCGCCAGCCGCAGGCAGGTCTCGACCGAATCCGAGCCGCCGGAGGTGAAGAAGGAACGGCTCAATCCATCCGGCTTGAACCACTCGGCAAGCTCGTAGGACAGTTCGATCAGCGGCGAATTGGTCGTACCGCGGAAGGTCGAATAATAGGGCAGCTCGTCGAGCTGGTCGCGGATCGCCTTCTTTACCGGCTCGCAGGAATAGCCGAGATTGACGTTCCAGAGGCCGCCGACCGCGTCCAGCACTTTCCTGCCCTGGATATCGACGATTTCGACGCCTTCGCCGGAATTGATGATGCGCGGCGGATTGGCCTGCATTTCCGCGGGGTGGGCCATCGGGTGCCAGAGGTGGCGGGCGTTGTTTTCGATGATGAAATTGGTTTCACGCATGTCAAATTCCTCTTGGTTCAGAGACCCAGCATGGCAAGGGCGCGGGCATAGCTTTCGGCGGGGCGGGTGACGTCGAAATGCACGTAAGGCAGCTTCACGGCTTCGGCGCCCTCGATGTTCTTCTTCTGGTCGTCCACGAAGACGCAGGCCCCGCGCGGCAGACCGAGCTCGGACAGAACGAGCTCATAGGCGCGGGGATCGGGTTTCAGGATCTTCGTATAGGTGGCGTCGACGATGACGTCGAAGAGGTCGATCAGCGGGAAGCGCCGGCGAAACTCGATGCCGTAGAAGAGGTCGAGTTCGTTCGACAGGATCGCCAGCTTGAGGCCGGCCTCCTTGGCGCGCAGGATGGCGTCGCGGGCTTCCGGGCGCAGAACCAGCTCCGGCTCGGCGCCGCGTGCCCGGCGCACGAAGGTCTGCATATCGGTCCAGGTCTCGCCGACCAGCCTGCCGACCTCGCCGGCCCGCGTCAGCCAGTAGTCGCGCTCGGAGATCTCGCGGTTCTGCATCGCGACCCAGAGCGGGTCCGTCGTCGTGTCGAACGGGCCGAGCCAGGTCAGCGATCCCTTGGGAAGGCCGAGCGTGCGTTCGGTGATGTCGTGGGTTTCGAACAGGGTGCGGGTCACGACGCCGCCGAAGTCGAGGATAAGCGCGCGGTCCTGTGTCATGGCCGTCCCTCCGGAATGATGCCCTCGACGACCCATTGATCGAAGATGGCGAGCGCTGCCGCCGAGAAGGCGGGCGCGTTGATATGGGCATCGACCTCCTGCAGGGCGACGGAGGGCGGAATGGCGCGGCGCATCTCGTCGAGAAAAGCGTCGAGGCCCTCCGGATCATGCAGCGGCTCATCCGGCTTGTCCCATTCCTGCAGCCCTTCGGTCGGCAGAAGGAAGGCGACCTTGGCTTCGGCGCGCTGCAGTTTCTGCCCGATCAACCGGGCGACCTCTCGCCGGCCTTCCGGCGATGTCGTCACCGAGCCGATCAGCCGGTTATGGGCGTGATAGGGACGGTCGGCAAAAATCGCGGGCAAAGCCTGCCATGCCTGTAGATCGACCATGTCGACCGCACCGGGGGCGACGATCTGTGGAATGCCGGCGCGCCCGGCATTCTCCAGCCTGTCCGGCCCGGAGGTGACGACGGTGCCGTAATGATGATTGCTGACTTCCTGGATGCAGAAGTCGAAGACGGCGGCAAAGCCCCCCTGGGACGCGACGGCTTCATAAGCCCGTCCGCCCATGCCGGTGGAGTGGAAGACGGCGACGTCATAGCCGCGCTTTTCCAGCTCGGGCCGCAGATACTTCATATATTTCAGGCAGGACGAGCCGAGCGAGGTCATGCCGACCAGCGGCCGTTCGCGATCGGGCCTGGTGCGGTGCTTCGCCGCTCCGACGACGGCGCCGCAGGCCTGCGAGAGAACCGAGCGGCAGATGCCGTTGAGGCCGTAGAGACCGCCGGCCCAGAGGATCATCATCAGGTCGGGCGCGATGCGTTCGGGCGGGATCAGGTGGGAGTAGGCGATGGTCGAAACCACGAATTTCGGCACCCCAAGCGGCAGGACGGCGGCGACATCGAGCGCCAGATCCGTGCCCATGGAACCGCCGAGCACGATGACGGCGTCGACCAGTCCGTCGTCATAGAGGCGCCGGGTCAGTACCGATGCGCCCTTTGCCATGGCTGCCATGGCGCTGTTCTCGTCGCCGCTTTCGGCGATTGCCGCGATCGTGGTTGCGGCGGCCTTTGCGATGTCATGCTTTGAATAGTTCGGACTATAGGGCGGGTCGCCCAAAATGCTGACATCCATCATGACCGGCTGGCCGCCGGCTTCTTGAATGACGGATGCCATGAATTGCAGTTCGTCGCATTTGGTGTCACCGGTTCCGATGACGAGTATCTTTGGCGAGGGAGCCGTGGGGCTCATCGATCTGTCCTCCTGACTTTGGACTGGTTCCCATGGGTCTTTCCGACCCGTAATATTTTTCTGAGATCGCATTGGCGGCGGCGATGGCCTGCGCGCCGAATTCGTGAACGGCCGTCTTGGTCGTGCGCGAGAGCGGCGCGGCGACGGCGACGCAGCCGATCGGATGACCGGTGGGCGTGCGGATAGGGGCGGCGGTGCTGATGACGCCGGCTTCGAGACCCTGGTCGCTGATGGAAAAGCCGCGTGCCGCCGTCTCGTCGAGCAGATTGCGCACCAGCCGGGGATCGACGACGGTGTGGTCGGTAAATTTCTCGAGCGGCTTTTCAAGCGCCGCGTCGATCTCCGAGCGTGGAGAGAAGGCCAGAAAGGCAAGACCGGACGCCGTGGCATGAAAGGGCAGGAGGCTGCCGACATCGACGATAATGCGATGCGCGCGGGGCGCATCCTCCACATGAATGGTCGAAAGCTGCCCACCGGAGAACTCCGAAAGGTGCACCGTCTCCGTCGCCGTTTCAGCAAGCGACTTGATGAAGGGGATCGCGACCCGCAACAGCGGAAAGCGTGCTTCGCGGATGCGGGCGAGACGAACCGGTGCCGAGCCGATGCGATAGCGGCGCGTATCCTGATCCTGCTCGACGAAACCGTGCTTTTCCAGCTCCACCAGGAAGCGGCGTGCCGTCGCCTTGTCCAGCGCGCACAGGCGGGCGATGTCGGTCAGGCCCGCCTCCTTGTCCAGCCGTGACAGGGTATCCAGCAATGAAAGCGCCTTTCCGATCGTGCTCATCGTTCCTCCTTGGGTTGGTCGGGGTCTGAGTCTGTGCGTCCAGCCGTGGCTTCCGTCAGATCTGATCGCCGACCCCGCGCCGCGGCACGATGGCAGCGACCCAAGATACTTAACATGCGAAATAACTTGACAGAGGCCGGGAATGTTTGCAAGTCTATATTTGAAGCTATGGTTCAAATAATGAACCTTAAGCGCTGACGGCGGTAAAATCAACAAAAGCATAAGCCCCGCTGTCGGTCCGGTTTTGATGGAGGTTGCCTGCGCGCAAACGCAGCGATGATCGGATATTCTCAACAAGGGGAACGAACGCAGATGAATACGCAAAATTCGCAAGGTGCGGCTGAGAACCAGCTGCGCAAGAACAGTCTCGGCGTCGGTGCCGTGACCTTTCTGGTGGTCTCGGCCGCAGCGCCGCTGACGGCGGTTGCCGGCGGCGTGCCGCTCTCGATGATGCTGGGCAACGGGCCGGGTATCCCGCTGACCTTCCTGTTGGTGACGGGCATCTTGCTGCTGTTTTCCGTCGGATATGTCGCCATGGCGCGCCATATCCGCAATGCCGGCGCCTTCTATGCCTATACGGCCCAGGGCCTTGGCGGCCTCATGGGGGGTGCTGCGGCGCTGATCGCCATTCTCGCCTACAATGCCATGCAGGTCGGCGTTCTCGGGCTTTTCGGAGCGGCAACGAAGGGCTTTTTCGCTGAACAGCTCGGTCTCGATCTGCCCTGGTGGGTCTGGAGCTTCGTCGGCATCGCCTTCGTCGCCGTCTTCGGCTACCGCCGCGTCGATCTGTCGGCCAAGGTGCTGACGGTGCTGGTCATTCTCGAATATCTCGTCGTGCTGGTCATCGACGCCGCCATCTTCGTCCAGGGCGGCGATGCCGGTCTCTCTGCTGCCCCCTTCACGCCAGCCGCCTTCTGGAGCGGAACGCCGGCGATCGGTCTGCTGTTCTGCTTTGCCGCCTTCATCGGCTTCGAGGCAACGACCATTTACAGCGAAGAAGCCCGTGAACCGGAAAAGACGGTGCCGCGCGCCACCTATATTTCCGTTCTCATCATCGGCCTCTTCTACATGCTCACCTCCTGGCTGATGGTGAACGGCGCCGGTGTCGACAAGCTCGTTCCGGCCCTTCAGGGCCTTGCCGATCCCACGACTTTCCTCTTTGGCCTTGCCGAGCGCTATGTCGGACACTGGATTACCGTCGTGATGAGCCTTCTCTTCATCACCAGCCTCTTTGCCGGCATTCTCGCCTTCCACAATGGCGTGGCCCGCTACATGTACGTCGCCGGTCGCGAGGGCCTGTTGCCGAAGTCGGTCGGCGTCACGCATCCGGTCTTCCAGAGCCCGCATGTCGGCTCGATCATTCAGACGGTCATCGCCGTGCTCGTGATCGCACTCTTTGCGGCGACAGGTCAGGACCCGGTGCTGGCGCTGTTCTCCTGGCTCACCAATGTTGCCACGCTCGCAATCATTCTGCTGATGGCCTTTACCGCCTTTGCGATCGTGGTGTTCTTCACCCGTAATCCGGAGCTTGAGCGCAATGTGCTGGCAGTCAAGATATTGCCGGTCGTGACGGGGCTCATTCTTCTGGCGCTGGTCTATTATATCTCGGCGAATTTCGGCGCGATTGCCGGTGCCAATGGCGTGCTGGCCGTGCTGCTGCCCGGCCTGGTGCTGATCGCGGCGGTCATCGGCTTTATCGCAGCCGCTCGCCTGAAGTCGTCGGATGCCGCAGGCTATGCTCGCCTCGGCGCCGGCCAGGAAGCCTGAACCAGTTCCAATCGTGGTGGCGGGGAAAACCCGCCACCCTCTTTGTGAGACCTACCTCTTTGTGAGATAATGAGATGCAGGACAAGATCGACCAGCTCCGGACTTTATCCGTTTCCCCGCAGGCATTGTTCATCGGCGGCGCATGGCGCCAGCCGGTCAGCGGTGCTGCGATGGACGTCATTTCGCCGATCGATGGCACCAGGCTGACCACGATTGCCGATGCCGGCACGGAGGATGTCGATCTCGCGGTCAAGGCGGCACGGCATGCGTTCGAAAAGGGCAGCTGGTCGAGAGCGGCTCCGGCCGAGCGCAAGAAAGTGCTGCTGAAGATCGCCGAGCTGATCGAGAAGAATGCGCTCGAACTGGCCGTGCTCGGCGTGCGCGACAACGGCACGGAAATCTCGATGGCGCTGAAAGCCGAGCCCGGTAGTGCCGCGGGCACGTTCCGCTACTATGCCGAGGCGATCGACAAGGTCTATGGCGAGATCGCTCCGACGGCGGAGAATATTTTAGGCCTTGTCCATCGCGAGCCGATTGGCGTCGTCGCCGCCATCGTGCCGTGGAATTTTCCGATGATGATCGGCGCCTGGAAGATCGCGCCGGCGCTTGCCGCCGGCAATTCCGTCGTGCTGAAGCCCGCCGAAGGCGCGTCGCTGACGCTGCTGAAGCTTGCTGAAATTTGCGCCGAAGCCGGCTTGCCCGAGGGCGTGTTCAACGTCGTCACCGGGCGCGGTGCAATCTGCGGCGAGGCGTTGGGGCTGCATATGGATATCGATGTGCTGGCCTTCACCGGCTCTGGCCCGATCGGCCGGCGGCTCCTGGAATATTCGGCGCGCTCGAACCTGAAGCGCGTCTATCTCGAGCTTGGCGGCAAGTCGCCGAACATCGTTTTTGCCGATGCGCCGGATCTCGATCAGGCGGCCAAGGTCTCGGCCTATGGCATCTTCCGCAATTCCGGACAGGTCTGCGTCGCCGGTTCCCGGCTGCTTGTGGAGAAGTCGATCCATGCCGCCTTCTCGGAGAAGGTCGCCCGTATCGCCGAAAATATGAAGGTCGGCGATCCCCTGCTACTGACGACGGAAGCGGGGGCGATTTCCAGCGAGATCCAGCTGACGAAGGATCTCGGTTACGTCGCCCAAGCGATGTCGGAAGGCGCATCGTTGCGCAGCGGCGGCGCTCGCATTCTTGAGGACACTGGAGGCTATTACATGCGGCCGACCGTCTTCGATGTCACCCCGTCGATGACGCTGGCGCGCGAGGAAGTCTTCGGGCCTATCCTGTCGATCATACCCTTCGAGACCGAGGCGGAAGCCTTGCAGATCGCCAATGCTACCGAATATGGCCTCGCTTCCGCCGTCTGGACCTCGAACCTGTCTCGCGCCCATCGCATGGTGCGGGGAATCCGCGCCGGCGTGGTGCATGTCAACACCTATGGCGGCGCCGACAACAGCGTGCCGCTTGGCGGCGTCAGGCAGTCGGGCAACGGCCACGACAAGTCGCTGCATGCCTTCGACAAATATGTGGACCTGAAGACGGCGTGGATTCAGCTTTGACGGGAGACGACGCTGAGGTCGTCAAACGGGTCTCTTCCCAAGCAAACAGGGTGCCGGCGATAGCGGCACCCTGTTTTGTTTCCAGTGATTATCGGCCGTGCTTCGGCATCTACCCGCCGAAGCTGCCCGCCTGGGTTGGCACATGCACATAGTTGCGGTCGAAATAGAGAAGCGCGTGCCCGTCCTTGCGGCTACGGATGTCGATCACCTCACCGATGAAGATATGATGCGTGCCGACGAGGCGCGCTTCCGTCAGGCGGCAATCGAAAGAGACGATGGCGTCTGAAAGCGCCTGGCTGCCGGAGCGAAAATCGATCCATTGCGCCGCGGCGTAGCGGTCTTCCATCTCGGCGCGCTGGCCGGCGAAATAGCCGGCCAGTTCCTTGTGCTCCTGCGTCAGGACATTGACGCAGAAGCGGCGGTTTTCGAAGAAGAGGCCCGTCTGTGCCGAGCGGCTGTTCATGCAGACGAGCAATGTGGGCGGCTCATCGGTGACGCTGCACATGGCGGTCGCGGTAAAGCCGCCGCGGCCGGCCGGGCCGTTGGTGGTGATCACGTTGACCGGCGCGCAGACCCGCGCCATGGCGTTGCGGAATTCGGTTTTCGAGAGTTGTTCCTCCATGGCGATGGCCTCACTCGGCGGCATTGCGGACGGGGGAGGTCTGCCCAAGCGGCGGCAGCCAGGTGTCGCCGGTCCAGCCGTTTTCGTCGTAGTCGCTCATGCAGGTGTCGACCAGCGCTTCCATCTCCTTCAACCGTCCGCCGCGCTCGGCACCTTTCAGCACCTGCAGGCGGACTTCCTCCGGCGCACCGGCATAATTGAGCTCGTAGAGCGCATGGCGTCCGCCGAATTCGGTGCCCGTGGCATCCCAGAGCAGCTTCATGATCTTGATGCGCTCGATATGGCCCATGTCGTTGGAGCCACGCACATATTGGGCGAGGTAGCGATCGATATCCGGATTGCCGAAGTCCTTGGTCGAGGAGGGCAGGTAGATGAGGCCGGAGGCCACGACCTTGCGCACGGTTTCGATGACGCGCGGATAGGCCTCCGACATGAAGGTGCGGTAGGAGAGGGCGGCCTCCATGTTCGGCAGCACCGCGCCATTGGCCCAGGGTTGCGGATTGTAGGCCATGGCGTTGGAGAAGGACCAGAACATATGGCGAAGCGCGATGACTTCGCCGAGGGCGGCCTGATTGCCGCGGAAGGCATCGCCACCGGTCGCACGCAGCGCCTTGGCGAGCAGCCCGGCGATGAAGTCGAGCTTGACGGCAAAACGCGTGCAGCCCTGGAAGCAATAGCCATGCATGAAGCCGGAGGCCGGATGGAAGGACAGGATCTTGGCGGCATCGCGCAGCACAAGCACGTCCTCCCAAGGCACGAAGACATTGTCGAGCACCAGGATCGCATCGTTTTCGTCAAAGCGTGACGATAGCGGGTAGTCGAAGGGGTGTCCGACGGTGTTGGCAGTCTGCTCGTAGGAGACGCGGCAGAACATCTTGATGCCCGGCGCATTCATCGGAACGATGAACATCACCGACAGCGACGGGTCTTCCGTCACCGTCGCCGAGCTTTGGGCGAGGAAATTGTAGTGGGTGAGCGCCGAGGACGTCGCCACCACCTTGGCGCCGGAGACGTAAATGCCCGCATCGGTTTCCTTGGTGATGTGGACGAAGACGTCCTTGACGGCATCGGCCGGCTTGTGGCGGTCGATCGGCGGGTTGACGATCGCGTGGTTCATGAAGAGCACGGATTCCTGCGCCCGCTTGTGCCAGGCGAGCGCATTGTCCTTGAATGGCCCGTACCAATCGGCATTGGCGCCGAGCGTGTTCATCAGCGCCGCCTTGTAATCGGCGGTGCGGCCCATCCAGCCATAGGACATGCGAGCCCAGTCGGCGATGGCGCCCTGTTGGGCCACGAGATCGGCAGAGGATTTCGCCACGCGGAAATATTTATGGGTGTAGCCGCCCGATCCGGTGTCGGTCGGCGAGGTCAGGCGATCTTTGGTCTTCTCGTCATGCAGCGCGTCATACATGCGGGCGATCGAGCGCGCGGAATTGCGCATGGACGGGTGTGCCGTGACATCGGCGATGCGTTCGCCATTGATGTAGACTTCGCGGCCGTCGCGCAGGCTCGCCAGATATTCGGCGCCGGTAAAGGGTCTGGTCTTGTCGCTGCGGTAATCTTCGGCATTCATGTCGTGTTCCTCCCTGAGACAATGACAAAGCCTAAGTGGGAACGCGATGCGGGGCCATGGACAAAGCCCATAATTCGCTGGTACTTTTTCCGGTATGGCGATACGAAACGCGGTTCCGAATTTCTTTGTCTATGGCGAGCCGAGCCGTTCGCTCGAGGTCGGATTCCTGCATGTCGAGACGGTCATGGACCGGAAAACGCTGCATTTCGGCCAGGTCGCGCCGCATATGCATCCATTGATGGGGCAGATCACCTATTGGTTTCAGGGCGGCGGAACCTATCGGATCGAAGATCGGACTTGGAATTTTTCCGCTCCGACTGTGAGCTTCGTGCCGAGCAATGTCGTGCATGGATTCGAGGTCGGCGATCAGTCCGACGCGATCGTGGTGTCGGTCTCCGACGACATGCTGAAGGCGATCGCGCCGCAGGTCGCCCTTGATCTCGATATGCCGACCTTTCTGAGCGGTCAGCCTGCCGATCCGGTATGGTCGAGGCTTGGAACGCTGCTTGGCATGATTGCCGAAGAGTATCGCGAGAGGGGCGCGGAGGGTGAAAAAGTGCTGGGCGGGCTGATCGGCGTCGTATTGTCCCTGATGGGCCGGATCGGCGGCCGAATGGCGCTGCCCTCCACATCGCCGACGGTATCGCTCGGGCTTTCGCTGCGCCATGCCATCGATCTTCACTACAAGAAGGATTGGCCCGTCGCTGCCTATGTCGGCCTGCTGGCGACCACGCCGCATCTCCTCGACAAGGCCGCCCGCGACGTCTTCGGCTTGTCCGTCAAGGAGTTGCTGTTGGAGCGGCGGCTGCTGGAGGCGAAACGTCTGCTGATGTTCACCGTCCGATCGGTGGAAGACATCGGCCGCGAGATCGGCTTCGAGGACCCGGCCTATTTCTCTCGTTTCTTTCGCAAGCGGACCGGCGAAGCCCCGGCCGCCTGGCGCCGGCGCCACCTGCAGCCGGAGAGGGAGCCGCCATCGAGCTGAGGATGGAACTCGACGGTCGGGAGGCGCTCCAACCTGCCGTGGTAAAGGAGGCTTTTCGCTCGCCATCTCCTGGCCTCGGGCGCTGGGTCACAAGCGCGGAAGGCCGCTCACAGTGTCTTTGGTCCGCCCTTTGACCGGGTTCGCATGGCCCAGGAGGCGACGGCATCGCCGGAGCGTCCATTGGCAATGTCGAACTCATTGACCATCAGAGCCGGCAGGAAGGACGCATTGTGCGCCTGGGCCGCGAAGTTGCTCTCATAATGCGACGGCGTGAGTGCGTAGGTGGCGAAGAGGCCCACATTCCGGCCGCGAAAATCCGTCCGCTCGAGAAAGCTCATGACCGGCGCGGCCACCGTATTCCACCACACCGGACCGCCGACGAGGATCAGATCATAATCCGATATGTCGTAGGGATCGCCAAGCAGCATGGGGAGCTCGCCGGTTTCAAGCTCCCGTTTCGACCGCTCCGCCGCCTGGCGGATATCCGCGGAGTAGGGCTCTTCCATCCTGATCTCGAGAAGCTGTGCGCCAATATCGGCGCGCAGCCTTTCCGCCACCGACCTGGTGTTCCCCGTATAGGAATAATAGGCGAGCAGGGTTCGGCGCGGTTCCGCTGCGAAGCTCCAGCGTGGAATGGTCGCCATCGCGGCCATCGAGGTAAGCATTGTACGGCGAGAGAGTTGCATTGCCCCTACTTTCTGTTTCAAAGGTCCGTTTTCAAACCGGACGGTCAGCAGGCCAAGGCCGTGGACGGCCTAACGGTGTGAGGCAGATCGGGCGCCGATCGCTGCCGTCCTTATCGTCGGCGGTTGACGAAGATAGGGCGGCATCGCCTCGGCGAGACGGAGCGCAAGATTTGCGGGATCGCTTTCCCCTTGGTCCGCAAGCCGCATGAGCTCCCGCGCGGCGATGATCGCCGGCTGATCGGAAAGCCCCAGATCGTGGCGGGAGCAGAAGTCTTCGAGCACTTTGCGCAAGATTGCGATTTGCGATAGCTCAATGGCCAACAGCCTATCCTCCTTTTGGTGCCGACATCGTCGAACATCCAGTGAATTTCGAAGCGGAAGATAGGCCAAGCATGTCGCAGCTTTGTGCCGAAGATGTAGACGCATGTCGCGGCGGAGGACGCCGTTCGGCGAAGGCGTGACGGAGGGCTCCCATCGGCAATGTGCGAGCATTGCTGGCCACAAGCGCATGCTTCGCAGGGTTTGGGGCTGTATCGGTCCTTGCCATTGGGGTGCAAGGGTCTTGCCGCGTTGCAATATCGGCCTGTGTGGCAGTTGCGATAAAGTTGCGACAGCTTGTTACAAATTGGCCCGTGCCGGGCACATCCTTGCGACAGCCGCCGTGTAGTTTGCCGGCTCCAAAGTCCCCACGAGGTGAGGAAAGGCCGACCGCTGCCCATGCCGGCAGGATAGCCACTCCCGTCCGTTAGATATGGAGATCCATATGCGCATGCTATTCGTTCGCCTGGCCGCCGCTTGCATTACGACCGCGAGCCTGACCGCCTGCGAACAGGGTGAGGCTTCCGCTCCGCAGACCCCACCGCCGCCGGCCGTCGGCTTTGTAACGGTCACGCCCGAGACGCTGCCGATGACCACCGAGCTTCCCGGCCGGGTTGCGGCGACGAGGGTGGCGGAGGTGAGGCCGCGGGTGACGGGCATCGTCACCGAGCAGGTCTTTCAGCAGGGCACACTGGTGAGCCAAGGGGACGTGCTCTATAAAATCGACCCCGCGCCCTTCCAGGCGCAGGCCGACAGCGCCGCAGCTACCCTGCGCCGAGCCCATGCGGTGCAACTGGATGCGAGGCAAACGGCCGAGCGGCAGGAACAGCTCCGCAAGTCGAACGTCACCAGCCGGCAGGATTATGATTCCGCTGTCGCGCGCCTCGCCCAGGCGGACGCGGATGTCGCCGTTGCCGAGGCGGGGCTCGTCTCGGCCAGGCTCAATCTGCAATATTCTAATGTGACGGCGCCCATCTCCGGCCGGATCGGCCGCGCCTTGATCACGGAAGGCGCGCTGGTCTCGGCCAACGGTTCCGACAATCTGGCGACGATCCAGCAGCTGGACCCGATCTATGCCGATTTCACCCAACCGGCATCCGATCTCATCCGCCTTCGCAAGGCGTTGGCCGATGGCAGTCTCACCGCCAGCATCAACGAAGCTCGCGTCGGACTGCGCCTGGATGACGGAACGGAGTATCCGTATCCCGGACGGCTGCTGTTTTCGGAAGCCGCGGTCGACGCGACCACCGGGCAGGTGACGCTCAGGGGCGAGTTTCCAAATCCTGACGGCCTGCTGCTGCCCGGCATGTATGTGCGTGTCGAGGTCGAGCAGGGGGTGCGCAACGCGGGCCTAGCGGTGCCGCAACAGGCGGTCCAAAGGGATGCCGCCGGCAATGCGAGCCTTCTCGTCGTTGCCGACGGAAACAAACTGGAGCAGCGCAGCATCGTGGTCGGCCGCGCCGTCGGCCAGCGCTGGATCATAGAACAGGGCGTTCAGGCCGGAGACCGTATCGTCGTCGACGGCTTCCAGCGGGCGCGTGCCGGCGCGACGGTGGCGCCTCAGCCCTGGACCGATCCCGCCGCCGCCGCCGCCAAACCGGCTGTCGAAACGGCCGAGCGTGCGGCTGCCCAAGCCAACCTGCCCATGCAAAGATAAGGTGCCTTCATGGTCAATTTCTTCATCGAGCGCCCGATCTTTGCCTGGGTCGTGGCGATCTTCATAACGCTCGCGGGCATCCTCACCTTGCCGCTGATGCCGATCGCGCGCTATCCGCAGGTCGCGCCGCCGCAGATCACGGTTTCGACGAATTACCCGGGTGCCACGCCGGAGGACATCTACCAGTCGGTTACCCGGCCCATCGAGGAGGAGCTGAACGGCGTTCCGGGGTTGCTCTATTTCGAATCCGTGTCGGAAGCGTCCGGGCGTATCGCGCTCAACGTCACCTTCGAGACGGGCACGAATGTCGGCGAGGCGCAGGTCGAGGTGCAGAACCGCATCGCGCGCGTCGAGCCGCGCCTGCCGAGCGCGGTGACGCAGCAGGGCATCAGGGTGGATCGGGCCGGCACCTCGTTCCTGATGATGGTGGTGCTGCGGTCGCAGGACGGCAAGACCGATGCGGTCGGTCTCGGCGACTATCTGAGCCGAAACGTCATCGGCGAGTTGCGGCGCGTGCCGGGTGTGGGCAACGCGCAGCTCTTCGCCACGCAGCGCTCCATGCGCGTCTGGATGGACCCGGACAGGATGCTCGGCTTCAACCTGACCGCGGCGGATATTACCAATGCGATTACCGCGCAGAATGCCCAGGTGACGGCGGGGCGGGTCGGCGCCAGCCCGAATTTGCCCGGCCAGCAGACATCGGCCATCGTCAATGTCCAGGGGCAGCTGCGGTCGCCGCAGGAGTTCGGCGAGATCGTCCTTCGCGCCAATCCGGATGGCTCCACGGTGCGACTGCGCGATGTCGCGCGGGTCGAAGTCGGGGGCGAGAACTATAATTTCGCGAGCCGCCTCAACGGTCAGCCAAGTGCGAATGTCGGCATCCAGCTCACTCCCACCGGCAATGCGCTGGCCACGGCCGAGCAGGTCCGCGCGACGATGGAGGGTCTCTCCCGCTATTTCCCGCCCGGTCTCAGCTACGAGGTGTCCTACGACACGACGCCTTTCGTGCAGGTTTCCATCGAGAAGGTCGTGCACACGCTGCTCGAGGCGATCGTCCTGGTCTTCATCGTCATGTTCCTGTTCCTGCAGAACATCCGCTACACTATCATTCCGACGCTCGTGGTCCCGGTCGCGCTTCTCGGCGCATGCGCCGTGATGTATGCTGCCGGCTTCTCGATCAACGTGCTCACCATGTTCGCCATGGTGCTGGCGATCGGCATTCTTGTCGATGATGCCATCGTCGTGGTCGAGAATGTCGAGCGCATCATGGCGGAGGAAAAACTGTCGCCAAGGGAGGCGACGAAGAAAGCGATGACGCAGATCACCGGGGCGATCATCGGCATTACCCTTGTGCTGACGGCGGTGTTCGTGCCCATGGCGTTCTTTCCCGGCGCGGTGGGGGTCATCTACCAGCAGTTCAGCCTGACGATGGTCGTCTCCATCCTGTTCTCGGGCCTGCTGGCGCTGACCTTCACGCCCGCGCTCTGCGCATCCTTCCTCAAACCCGTCTCCCATGGGCACGAACGCAGAACCGTCTTCTTTCGCTGGTTCAATCGCGGCTTCGATAGCCTGACGCGGCGGTATTCGCTCGGCGTCGGGGCAACGGTCAGGCGTGCCGGCCGTTTCATGCTCATCTATCTCGCCCTGCTCGGCGGGCTGGGATGGGCTTACCTGCAATTGCCGAACTCGTTTCTGCCGAACGAGGACCAGGGTTACCTGATCGCCGAACTGCAGGCACCCGCCGAAGCAAGCACCGACAGGACGCGCGAGGCGATCAGGCAGATGGAAGGTATCCTCATGGAGGAAAGCGCCATCAGGAATGTCGTCGCCGTCTCGGGCTTTTCCTATTCCGGTTCCGGACAGAATGCCGGTCTTGCCTTCATCACGTTGAAGGATTGGAGCGAGCGCGGTCCGAGCGATTCCGCCGCCGCGATCGCTGCGCGCGTGAATGCGAAATTTGCCACGATACGCGATGCTTCGGTGCGCGCGCTTTCGCCGCCGCCGATACAGGGGCTCGGCACCTCGAACGGATTTGCCTATCGCCTTCAGGATCGAGCAGGTGTCGGGCAGGCGGCGCTTGCCGCCGCCTCGGCGCAGGTACTGGACGCGGCCCGGGCAAGTCCCGTGCTTGCCGGGGTTCGTATCGAGGGGCTGCCGGACGCCGCGCAGATCAACCTGATGATCGATCGGGAAAAGGCAAACGCCTTCGGCGTCGGCTTCAGCGATATCAACGCGGCGCTGTCGGCGAACTTCGGGTCATCCTATATCAACGACTATCCGAATGCCGGCCGGATGCAGCGCGTGACCGTGCAGGCGGATGCCGTGCAGCGCATGCAGACCCAGGACCTGTTGCGACTGAACGTCAGGAACAGTCATGGCAGCATGGTTCCGTTGTCCGCTTTCGCATCGATCGACTGGGTTCGCGGTCCATCGCAGGTCGTCGGCTATAATGGCTATCCCTCGATCCGTATCGGCGGGCAGGCGGCGCCTGGATATTCCTCGGGCGAGGCCATCGCCGAAATGGAGCGGCTGTCGCGGCAATTGCCCGCCGGGTTCGGCTTCGAATGGACCGGCCAGTCGTTTCAGGAGATCAAGTCCGGGTCGCAGGCGCCTTTCCTGATCGGCCTCAGCATTCTCTTCGTCTTCCTGCTGCTGGCGGCCCTCTATGAAAGCTGGTCGATCCCGCTTTCGGTCATGCTTGTCGTGCCGCTCGGCGTGCTCGGCTCGGTCCTGGCGGTGATGCTGCGCGGGCTGCCGAACGACATCTACTTCCTTGTCGGTCTTATCGCGATCATCGGCCTTTCGGCCAAGAACGCCATCCTCATCGTGGAATTCGCGCGGGAACTCGTCGCTGAGGGGCGCCCGGTGCGGGAGGCCGCGATCGAGGCCGCACGGATGAGGTTCCGGCCGATCCTGATGACTTCGCTCGCCTTCGCCCTGGGCGTCGTGCCGCTGGCGATCGCGACGGGCGCAAGCGCGGCGAGCCAGAATGCCATCGGAACCGGGGTGCTGGGCGGCATGATTTCCGCAACCCTGCTCGCCATCTTCTTCGTGCCGGTGTTTTTTGCCTTCGTCGTCGGATTCTTCCGCAAGCCCGATGAAAACCCGCAGCCGCGCAAGTCGGAGCTTATCGGCCCGGCCACAACCGGCCGGCCGGTGTGAAACTTTGATACACTTTTTTCGATGCGAACGGGGCTTGGCTTTTGTAAAGTGGCTCAACAGGGTGGAAACTGTATATGCAAAAAGCTGCGCATATCGCTGTCGTCGATGACCATGCGGATATAAGAGACCTTGTCGGCCAGTATCTTGAGCAGCAGGGCTACAGGGTGAGCGTGGCCGACAGTGGCGCGGCATTGCGACGAATTCTCGAGCGCAGTGCGGTCGATCTCGTCGTTCTCGATGTCATGATGCCGGGCGAGGATGGCCTCTCCGTCTGCCGCCACCTCAGGGCGACGATGGACGTTCCGATCATATTCCTCACGGCGATGACCGAAGACACCGACCGCATCATCGGCCTCGAGCTCGGCGCCGACGATTATCTCATAAAACCGTTCAATCCGCGGGAACTGCTGGCCCGGATCAGGGCTGTCCTGCGCCGGGCCAACAGCGTGCCGCAGCAGCAGCGGGAAACGCTGAAAAAGGCCAAGGTCGTGCGCGTCGGCCACTGGCGCGTCAACATGGGCCGGCAGGAGCTTTCCGGGGACGATGGCGTCGGCATTCCGCTGAGCACGGCGGAATTCAGGCTTTTGCGGGTCTTTCTCGAACGTCCGGGCCTGGTGCTCAGCCGCGAGCAGCTTCTTGACCTGACCGTCGGCAAGACGGCCGATATTTTCGACAGAAGCATCGACAATCAGGTGAGCCGGCTGCGCAAGAAGATCGAGCCGGACCCGAAAAATCCGTCAGTCATCAAGACCCATTGGGGTGGCGGCTATAGCCTGTCGGTGGATGTGGGGTTCGAATGATCTACTGGTGGAGGAGAAGCCTTGCCGCACAGTTCATCGGGTTCACGCTGCTTGCGCTCGTGGTCTCGCAGGTCCTGACATTCTCGATTTCCTGGGATGAGCGGACCAAGGCGCTGCACACCGCCATGAAGAGTGAGTTCTTCAGCCGGTGCGCCTCGGTGACGCGACTGATGGAATCCGTGCCGGAGCCGCTGCGCGAGCAGGCTCTTCTTGCCAGCGAGACCAGCTATTCCCGGTTCTGGCTTTCCACCGAGGAGCCGGCCGATGCCAATGCATGGCGCGCCCGCGCGGCGACCGAGTTGACCCGTCCGATCGAGAATTTCATCGATCTGGCCGGGAAATATGGTTTGCGCCCGAATCCGAATGCCGGACGGCAGCTGTCGAAGGACGTGGCGACGGCAAACGCAACCGAGACATGGGCTACGCCTCCCGCCGTACTATGGAGCCAGCCGCAACCGGCCAAGTTCGTCTATTTCGGTGGCCACAACGGCTATGGCCTGACGGTCAAGCTCGATGATGGCGTCTGGTTGAACACGGCCTTCTACAAGGCCGACAGCGACCAATGGTGGGGTCTCAAGTCCATCACCTCCCTGGGCATGACCGCGTTGATTCTGTCGCTGATCGGGGTGTTCATCGCCAGCCGGATCGCGCGTCCGCTGCGGCGGCTTGCGGTTTCCGCGGAGGCTTTGGGCAGGGGTGAAAACCTGCCGCCACTGCCCGAGGAGGGGCCTGACGACATCAGGCGAACCGCCGAGGCGTTCAACAGGATGCAGGAGCGTCTTCATCGCTTCGTCGACGACCGTACCCGGATGCTGGCGGCGATCGGTCACGATCTCAGGACGCCGCTGACCTCGCTGCGGCTGAGGGCCGAATTCGTCAAGGACGCCGACATCCAGCAGAAGATGCTGTCGACCATCGACGAGCTGCAAAGCATGACGGAGGCGGCCATTTCCTTCGCGCGCGGGGAATCCACGGCGGAGGAAACGCGGGCCATAGAGCTGGAGGCGCTGGTTGGCAGCATCTGCGACGATCTTGCCGATCTCGGCCTGCCGGTGGAGTATATCGAAGGGCCGAAGACGACCTATCGATGCCGTCCGGACGGCCTGCGCCGCGCGGTGCGCAACCTCGCGGAAAACGCGGCGCGCTATGGCGGCCATGCGAAGGTCTATATCCGCCATTCTGCGACCACGATCGATATCGTCGTGGAGGACAACGGCCCGGGCATTCCGGAAGGCATGCGGGAGAAGGTCTTCGCGCCCTTCTTCCGCCTGGAGGCGTCCCGCAGCAGGGATACCGGCGGCGTCGGGCTGGGCCTGTCGATCGCCCGTGCCATTGCGCGACAGCATGGCGGAGACATTCAGCTCACCCCCAACGATCCCGGCCTCAAGGCGATCATCTCGCTACCGCAGGAAGGCCATGTGCAGGCGCCTGCAAAAGAGAGCCGGCGAAAGAAGCGGGCTCGCTCGTTCAAGCTGGCCGGTCAGGAAGGATAGGCGGAAAAGCCCTGCCGGCATCGTGCCGGCGATCTCCCGCGCTATCGCTTACTATACTCGCGCATAGGGTCTGGTTCCGTCTCTTGGTGATCTTATACGGCTGATTTCTATCAGGTTTTTTCTCGCGCTTCTCAAATTGGAGACATCGATGCCGCTGTCGGGCTAGACCTCGGTATAGCTGCACCGTTTTGTCACGGGGCTTACCTCTGTCGTGTTCAACGGAGGAGGTTGTTCCATGACGGATCTTTCAAGACGGAATGCGCTTTTTACTATGGCCGGCGGTGCTGCGCTTGCAGCGAGTGCCGCTTCGGGGGCTGAGCTTGCCCAGCCCCGGCGGCCGGGATTTGGCGGCGACGATCCGGGTCCGCGAAATGCGGCACGCGATAGTTTGAGCCCGGACATGCTCAATCAGCCCGTGACCGACTCCGGCACATTGCCCAACTTGAAGTTCTCTTTCGCGGATGCCCCCACAAAGGAATATCCCGGCGGCTGGACGCGACAGGTGACGGTTCGCGAACTCGGGGTTTCAAAGAATATTGCCGGCGTCGACATGCGCCTCAATTCCGGCGGCGTGCGCGAATTGCACTGGCATAAGGAAAGCGAATGGGCCTTCATGCTCTACGGCAATGCGCGCATTACCGCCGTGGGAGCCGACGGCAAGAGCTTCGTGGATGACGTCGGTCCCGGCGATCTCTGGTATTTCCCCTCGGGCGTCCCGCATTCCATTCAAGGCCTCGGACCTGACGGATGCGAGTTCCTGCTCGCCTTCGACGATGGTGGCTTCGACGAGGACAGCACCTTCCTGCTGACCGACTGGTTCAACCATGTACCGCCGGCCTTGCTCGCCAAGAATTTCCAGGCTCCGGCTGAGGCGTTCGCGCATCTTCCCAAGGAAAGCGAGCGCTACATATTCCCGGTCGCCCTTCCGCCCGCCGATGTGCAGAAGGACAGAATCCCCGACACTGAAATGGTCGGCAACAGGTTCAGCCATCGGATGATGGCGCAGGAGCCGATCAAGACGCCGCACGGAACCGTCCGCATCACCGATTCAAACAATTTCCCCGCCGCCAAGACCATAGCGGCGGCTCTGGTGGAGATCGAGCCGGGCGGCATCAGGGAGCTGCATTGGCATCCCAACACCGATGAGTGGCAATATTATATCGAAGGGCAGGCCCGCATGGGCGTCTTCGCCGCCAATGCGCATGCCCGCACTTTCGATTTCGCGGCCGGCGACGTCGGCTATGTGCCGTTTGCAATGGGTCACTATATCGAAAATACCGGCAGCACGACGCTGCGCTTCCTGGAGATGTTCAAGAGCAGCTATTATGCGGATATTTCGCTCAACCAATGGCTGGCGCTGACGCCGCCGGAGCTGGTCCAGGGACATCTCAATCTCGATCCGCAGAAGGTGTCCTTCCGCAAGGATAAGCTGCCGGTCGTCTGAACCGGACGAGCATCGGCATCGAGCCGGCGATGGGCCGGCTCGACCTTCGTCAGTCGCCGAGCAGGGAGGCTTTCCGTACCAGTTCGGCAAGGGAGGATGCTTGCATCTTCCGCATGACGGCGCCACGGTGCAGCTTCACGGTTATCTCCTTGATGCCGAGATTGTGGGCTATCTGCTTGTTCATGAAGCCCGCCACGACGGCCCTCATCACCTCGGCCTCCCGTGGCGTCAGCGTCGTTGCAAGCAGGCGCAGATGCTCGACCTGATGGTTCGCGACTGATCGCGTTCGGTCCTTCGCCAGGGCTTCGCTGACGGCTTCGAGCAGGGCGTGCTGACGGAACGGTTTCTCCAGGAAATTGCTCGCCCCCGCCTTCAGGGCTCGCACCGTCATCGGGATGTCACCATATCCGGTCATAAAGATGATCGGCATACGGTTGCCGACGCGATCGAGATGGTCCTGCAGCTCCAGGCCGTTGAGCCCGGGAAGCCGGACATCCAGGAGAATGCAGCCATGTCCGTCGCTCGGCAGCGACGCCAGAAACGAGCGGCTCGAGGCAAAGCACCGGGCCTCCAGGGACACTGAGTTGAACAACTCCATCAGCGCGGCACAAAGGTCGATATCGTCATCGACGATATACACCACCGCACCGTCCTGAAGCGGAACGGAGTGGGCTGACAAGCGGCTTCTTTCCATGTTCCTCCCATACAGAAACGGAAACCCCCGGCGCGGGAAGTTAAGTGCGCTTGAGCAAAAAATTCAAGCGGCAGCTTGTCGCCCCGCGAGGTTTGGACGCCATCGATCCGCCAAGGTCTGTCGATGCGCCCCAAGGCCTCTCATAGTTCAAATTGCTCCGCGGCCTTTGTTGAAGCGCGTTCCGCCCCTCCCGCCAGCGGCAACTCGATGAGAAAGCTGGCGCCTGACGTTGCCTGATTGTTGGTGGCGATGAGACGGCCACCTCTGGCCTCCAGCGCGGATCGCGATATGGCGAGGCCCATACCCATTCCGTCGGCCTTCGTCGTAAAGAAGGCATCGAAAAGCTTGTTGAGATGGCTTTCGTCGATGCCCGGACCGGTATCGCTCACCTCTATCCATGCCTTGCCGGCATCGGAGCGGGAGATGAGAATTGTAATGACGCGGTTCGATGATCCCGCGTCATTCATGGCCTGCATGGCATTCGTCACGAGGTTGATGACAACCTGCTGGAGTTCGTGACGCGCTATTCCCACATGCACGACGTTTCCGACGGATTCTATTCGCAGCGTTGCGCGGTTTCGCCTGAGCTCATGCTCGAGAAGGCCTGCCGTTTGATGGATCAGGGCAACCGCATCGACCGTTTCGGCCGAGGCCGGCCGCTTGGCAAGCAACGTCCTCGTGCTCTTGACGATGCCGCTCGCCCGCTCCGCGTCGCTGACCATCCGTTCGACCGCCCTGTGGGCTGCCGCAAGATCGGGAGGATCTGTTTCGAGCCAGCGGAGGCATGTTTCCGCATTGACGGTCAGGGCCGCGAGCGGCTGGTGAAGCTCGTGCGCGATCGAGGCGGAGACGACACCAACTGTCGAGATGCGTGCGGCGCGGGCAAGTTCCATTTGGGCGGCGAGAAGGGCTGCATGCGTCTGCTCGCGCTCGGTGATGTCGACGAGGCCGACGACCACGCGGCGCAAGGCGGCTTCGTCATCGGGAAATTTGAGCACCGTCAGCACCGACTTGGTGGAACCATCCACCGCCTGGATGCTGCCCTGAGCCTTGACGTATCGTCCGCCGTTGAAGAGCGTATGAACGACGTCGAGAAATCTGATGTCGCCGTCGGGAATGAACTTGCTCAATGGTCCGAGAAGCTCGGATGCCGAGGCGGCATGGAGGAGCTCGACCGCGGCGTCGTTGACCGCAACGGTCTCCACCATCCCGGCGCATGTCGCAACGAAACCTTCCGTGGTTGCCGCATGGTGCCCGATATCGACCACGCCATCCTGTGCCAGGGATCGCAGATAGGCACGCAGGCGCGAATAATCCTGTTCCCAGATGGCCACACGCGAATCTTCGAAGATCGATCGGTAACGATACTCGCCGCGGGCCGTCTCCGCATGCGACTCGATGAGTTCGCGCCGGGCGGCATCGTTTTTCAGGAGGAGAGCGGCCGTTATGGTGATGGCGGACAAGCTGACCAGCAGCCTCAGCATGGTGGAAAGATCGCCATTCAGGCCATGCGTGAGGGCGTAGGACAAAAGGCAGAGCGAAAAGCAGATCGACGCGGCTGCAAGGATGCCCGCTCGCGACAGCGCATCCGAGGAGACCAGCAGCGCGACGACATAGAGCACGGCGATCGCGCTCTCGATGGGGGTGAATGTATCGATACCGAACACGATGAGCGCCATCACGGCGCCAAGCAATGTGAAGCGGATGTCGTAGAGACGCTGCTGCCTGCTTTGGTCGCTCCTGTCGAATTTCCAGAAGTGACCGCTCCTGGGCGGATTAAACAATGGGCGATCCAGCGTTTTGCTCATCTTCCCTCCGCGACGATGGCTGTCGATATCGTTCTTCATTCGATATCGGCCATCGAGGATATGTCGTGTTGTCGCCTCTTCGATGTCGTTCTTACCATCGCAATGCGTGACCAGCCATGATTTGTTGATCTCTAATAAAGACGCATTGCAAAAGCTGCCCGACATGCGGCTGTTGCGTGTGTTTCATGGCTTTCCGGCTTGCAGAGGAGCGAGACGGCGGTGGTGTTGCGAGCAATCGCAACGGCAGGCAATTCAACCAAGGAGGAGATGGATATGAGCAGGAACAGAGGCGTCGTCTATATGCGCCCCGGCAAGGTGGAGGTTCGCGACATCGACGACCCGAAGCTGGAGGCGCCGGATGGCCGCCGCATCGAGCACGGTGTCATCCTCAAGGTGATTTCCACGAATATTTGCGGCTCCGACCAGCATATGGTGCGCGGCCGCACCACGGCGATGCCGGGCCTCGTCCTTGGTCACGAAATTACCGGCGAGGTCATCGAAAAGGGTATCGATGTCGAGATGCTGGAGATCGGCGATATCGTTTCGGTTCCCTTCAACGTCGCTTGCGGCCGTTGCCGCTGCTGCAAGTCGCAGGATACCGGCGTCTGCCTCACCGTGAACCCGTCCCGCGCCGGCGGCGCCTACGGCTATGTCGACATGGGCGGCTGGATCGGCGGGCAGGCGCGTTACGTGACGGTGCCCTATGCCGATTTCAATCTCCTGAAAATTCCGGATCGCGACAAGGCGATGGCGAAGATCCGTGACCTCACCATGCTCTCGGACATCCTGCCGACGGGCTTCCACGGCGCGGTTCGCGCCGGTGTCGGCGTCGGCTCCACGGTCTATGTGGCGGGTGCCGGTCCGGTCGGTCTCGCAGCGGCCGCGTCCGCCCGCATCCTTGGTGCGGCCGTGGTGATGATCGGCGATTTCAACAAGGATCGCCTTGCCCATGCCGCGAGGGTCGGCTTCGAGCCGATCGATCTCTCCAAGAGCGACCGGCTGGGTGACATGATTGCGCAAGTGGTCGGCACCAATGAGGTCGACAGCGCCATCGATGCCGTCGGCTTCGAGGCGCGCGGCCATACGGGCGGAGAGCAGCCGGCGATCGTGCTCAACCAGATGATGGAGATCACCCGCGCCGCCGGTTCGATCGGCATTCCCGGCCTCTACGTCACCGAAGACCCCGGCGCGGTCGACAATGCGGCCAAGCAGGGCAGCCTGTCGCTGCGTTTCGGCCTCGGCTGGGCGAAGGCGCAATCCTTCCATACCGGGCAGACGCCGGTGCTGAAATACAATCGGCAACTGATGCAGGCGATCCTGCATGACCGGTTGCCGATCGCCGATATCGTCAACGCGAAGGTCATCTCGCTCGATGATGCCGCACAGGGCTACGAGAGTTTCGACCAGGGCGCTGCGACCAAATTCGTCCTCGACCCACACGGCGATCTGCTGAAAGCCGCGTGATCGAACGTCATCGCAGCCAAGGCGCGGGTTGAGCAGCAATGCCAGTTCTGCGCCTTGGCGATATCCCTTCGGAATGACGAAATGTCTACCGAAACCGCAACGGCAGCTGGAGCTGTCGTTACGATCCCGCGTCCGTCCTGATGCGATTACGCCGCGTCGAGCGCCTGTGCGATGTCGGCGATGATATCGTCGGCATGTTCGATGCCGATCGACAGCCGGACATAGCCGGGCGTCACGCCGGTTGCCAGCTGGTCCTGTTCCGATAGCTGCGAGTGTGTCGTGGTGGACGGATGGATCGCCAGCGAGCGGGCATCGCCGATATTGGCGACGTGATAGAGCAGTTGCAGGGAATCGATAAAGCGGCGTCCCGCTTCGCGACCGTCTTTCAGCTCGAAGCCGACCAGCGCGCCGAAATAACCGTTGCGCAGGTACTTGCGCGCCCGTTCGGCCGCGACACCGTCCTGAAACTTCGGGAAGATGACCTTCGACACCTTGGGGTGGGATTTCAGGAATTCCGCGACCTTGATGGCGTTTTCATTGTGCTGGCGCAGACGCAGCGGCAGGGTTTCGAGCCCCTGGATGAACTGGAAGGCGTTTTGCGGACTGATGGGAGCGCCGATGTCGCGCAACAGCACGGCGCGGATGCGCAGGATATAGGGATGAAAATCGATGAGGGCGGCTTTCTCGATCCAGCTCTTGCCCTGATAGCTCGGATCGGGCTCGTGCAGGGCCGGCTGCCGATCGCTCAAGTCCTTCCACGGAAACGTACCGCTATCGACGATCGCTCCGCCGATGGCGGTGCCGTGGCCGCCGATATATTTGGTGGTGGAGTAGACGACGACGGCCGCGCCATGCTCAAGCGGGCGGATGATCAGCGGTGCTGCGGTATTGTCGACGATCAGCGGTATGCCGAAGCGCCGGCCGACCGCGGCCACCTCGGCGATCGGGAAAACCTCAAGCTTCGGATTGGGCAGGGATTCGGCGTAATAGGCGCGGGTCCGCTCGTCGGTCGCACGGGCAAAGGCTTCCGGATCGTTGGCGTCGACGAAACGGACCTCGACGCCGAAGCCCTTCAGCGTCGCCGCAAACAGCGCCCATGTTCCGCCATAAAGGCCGATAGCGCTGACGATGTTGTCGCCGGCGCGGGCGAGGTTGAGGACGGCGAAGGCGGATGCCGCCTGGCCGGAGGCAAGCGCCAGGGCGGCCGCGCCACCTTCGAGTTCGGCCAGCCGCTGTTCGAAGGCGTCCTGGGTCGGGTTGGAAACCCGCGTGTAGAGATGGCCGGCGGCCTCCAGCGCAAACAGCTTGTCCGCACCTTCGGTGCCCGGCAGCTGGAAGGATGTGGTCTGGTAGATCGGAACCGCGATCGCACCGGTCGTCGGGTCGAAACGAAAGCTGCCGCCGTGAATGGCGATGGTTTCCGGATGCCGGCGCAGGCTGCGCGGCCCGGAGGCGCCTGGGGTAAGCGGGATGGCTTCGGGGGCTGGGGTCGGCGGATTATGGATCGTCATGGAACTTCGCCTTTCTGTGCCTGTTGCTTGGATACGATTATTCACTCCCCGGTCGCGCCGAGGTGGCGGGCCGGAGCCTTTGACTTCACGTCTGCTTTCAGCGCGGCGGATCAGGCCGGCGTCGACTGCCGTTGCGGTTCCTCCAGCAGATCGGCGTGATGGGCGCGCGCGACATCGGGATGGGAACGCAGGCGCGACTTGAGCACGTTGCGTCCGACCTCGCGGAACAGCGGATTGAGCGGGTCCTGCGTGACGCCGCGCACTTCGGCTGAAAGCGCAGGCGGCAGGTCGAGAACCGGGATGCTCGCCGCCAGATTGGCGCCGAGGAAGAAGGGGATCGACAAACGGTCGCCGCCCGCCGGCGGCGTGACCACGCGATGGATATTCGCTTTGAGATAACCGTTCGATGCCAGTTCCAGCAGTTCGCCGATATTGACGACGAAGGTGCCGCGGATCGGCGGCGCATCGATCCAGCCGCCCTTGCCGTCATCGACCTGCAGGCCGCCCACGACATCCTGCAGGAGGACGGTGACGAAGCCTCCGTCCTTGTGCGCGCCGACGCCCTGATCGCTTTCGGTCTGGTCGCGGCCGGGATAGCGTACGATCTTGAGCAACTGGTTCGGCCCATTGCTGTAGATCGGTGAAAAGACGTCCGGCTTCTGTCCCAGCGCTTCCGAAAAGGCTTGCAGGATCTTGAGGCCGACAGCGGTGACGCTGTCGATCCACTTGAGCACGGCCGGCCGCAACTCGGGTAGCGCCGAAGGGAACTGGTTCGGCCCGATCAGCCGCTTCCACGGCGGATCGCCGGTGGCAACGGTGAGCTTCTCGCGCTCGGCGCCGAAATCGACCTGCTCGCGCCAGTCCTGGCTTCCCCGCGTATATTCGAAGCCGGCGCGATTGTAGCCGCGGAAATGCGGCGACTTGCGCATCTCGATTTCCAGTTTCTTGTCTTCCGGAAGAGAGAAGAACCGGCGTGCCAGCGCCGTCAGGCCGTCGATCTCGGCCTGCGGGATGCCGTGGCCGGTAAGATAGAAGAAGCCGATCTCGCGCGAAACCCGGCGCAGCTCATCCAGTGCTTGCACGCGCTCGGGATGATCCGGCGCAAAACGGCCGAGATCGATGATGGGCAGGGTCCTTGCGGTCTCGGGCATTGGTGCGCTCCCTCTTCTTTCTGTCTTGTCGCTGGCGGCGGTTCCGCCAGCGACGTGTTGTTTGCCGTGGCCTAGTAGTCGAAGCCGCCGCCGGGGGCGGCCGGAATCGGCGACTTTTCCTTGGGCAGTTCGGCGATCAGCGCCTCGGTCGTCACCAGCAGGCCCGCGACGGAAGCGGCGTCCTGGAGGGCGGTGCGAACCACCTTGGCAGGATCGACGATGCCTTCCTCCAGCAGGTCGACATATTTCTCCGTCTGGGCGTTGAAGCCGAAGGTCGGCGAGTTGCTTTCGAGGACCTTGCCGACGACGATCGAGCCTTCGACGCCGGCATTTTCGGCGATCTGCCGGATCGGCGCTTCGAGAGCCTTCTGGAGGATATGGATGCCGGCCTGGATATCGGGATTTTCGCTCTTCAGCGCGTCGACCGCGGTCTTGGCGCGAAGCAGGGCAACGCCGCCGCCGGGCACGATGCCCTCCTCGATTGCCGCGCGCGTCGCATTCAGCGCGTCATCGACGCGATCCTTCTTTTCCTTGACCTCGATTTCCGTCGAGCCGCCGACGCGGATGACGGCGACGCCGCCGGCCAGTTTCGCCACGCGTTCCTGCAGCTTCTCGCGGTCGTAGTCGGAGGTGGTCTCCTCGATCTGCGTCTTGATCTGCTGCACGCGGGCATCGATCGCGGTCTTGGCGCCGGCGCCGTCGACGATGGTCGTGTTTTCCTTGTCGATGCGGATCTTCTTGGCGCGGCCGAGCTGATCGAGCGTGACGTTTTCGAGCTTGATGCCGATATCTTCCGAGACGACCTCGCCGCCGGTGACGATCGCGATGTCTTCGAGCAAGGCCTTGCGGCGGTCGCCGAAGCCGGGCGCCTTGACGGCGGCGATCTTCAGGCCGCCGCGCAGCTTGTTGACCACGAGCGTCGCGAGAGCCTCGCCTTCGACATCTTCGGCGACGATCAGCAGCGGCCTGCCGGTCTGGATCACGGCTTCCAGCAATGGCAGCAGCGGCTGCAGGGTCGCCAGCTTCTTCTCATGCAGCAGGATATAGGCATCCTCGAACTCCACGATCAGCTTTTCGGCGTTGGTCACGAAATAGGGGGAGAGATAGCCCCGGTCGAACTGCAAGCCTTCGACGACGTCCAGTTCGGTTTCGGCGGTCTTGGCCTCTTCGACGGTGATGACACCCTCGTTGCCGACCTTCTGGACGGCTTCGGCGATCAGCTTGCCGATCTCGCCTTCGCCATTGGCGGAGATGGTGCCCACCTGCGCGACTTCGTCGGAGGAGGCGACCTTGCGGGAGCGTTCCTTGATGTTGCGGATGGCCTCGGTCGTGGCAAGATCGATGCCGCGCTTCAGGTCCTGCGGGTTGAGCCCGGCGGCAACCGCCTTCGCACCTTCGCGAACGATCGCCTGGGCAAGCACGGTTGCCGTCGTGGTGCCGTCACCGGCAAGATCGTTGGTCTTCGAGGCGACTTCGCGCAGAAGCTGGGCGCCGAGATTTTCGAACTTGTCCTCGAGCTCGATCTCCTTGGCGACGGAGACGCCGTCCTTGGTGATGCGCGGCGCGCCGAAGGATTTTTCGATGACGACGTTGCGCCCCTTCGGTCCGAGCGTGACCTTCACGGCATCGGCGAGAATATCGACGCCGCGCAGCAGGCGCTGACGGGCATCGGTGGAGAATTTGACTTCCTTGGCAGCCATGGATGAATTCCTTCCTAAAACGCCGCGTTAGGCGACAATGCCGAGAATGTCGGCTTCCTTGAGGATCAGCAGGTCTTCGCCGTCGATCTTGATCTCGGTGCCAGACCACTTGCCGAACAGCACGCGGTCGCCGGCCCTGACGTCGAGCGGCGTCAGCTTGCCGCTGTCGTCGCGCAGCCCCGGCCCGACGGCAACGACGGCGCCTTCCTGCGGCTTTTCCTTGGCGGTGTCCGGGATGATGATGCCGCCGCGTGTCTTCTCCTCGCTTTCGAGGCGTCTTATGACGACGCGGTCATGCAATGGGCGAAATGCCATTTTTGCGTTTCCTTCCTGATTCCAATTCAAACTCGCCTGGTAGCAATCCGATGAAGGTGCCAACGGTGATATTGTCTTGAGGAGGGTGGCGATTGGCAAAGTGCAACGCTGCGGCTAAGCCCATGGGCCGGAGAAGGTAATTTTAATTTTCTACTAAATTTGTAGAATATATATGTTCGTTCCGGTGAAATGAGGTGGAAAGCGCTACCTGCGGTTCAGGCGGCAACGCGATATCGCTGCAGCAAAAGAGCTGGGCGTTGCGCGGGCGACGATAATGGTGGCAATCAAGGGCATTTATGGCGCTTTCGGACCGCCAGCCTTGTGATGCGCGCACGGACATCGGTCGCGCTGCGTCATTGCCGCGCATTGCGCTCAGCCGAGTTCCTGGGCGAGGCCGATGAGAAGCCCTTCAGGCCCGCGGATGTAGCAGAGCCGATAAATGTTTTTATAGTCAACCACTTCGCCTACGAGTTCGGCGCCGCGGCTGCGGAGCCTTTCAAGCGTCTCGTCAATGTCATCCACGGCGAACATGACGCGCAGATAGCCGAGAGCGTTGACCGGGGCGTTGCGGTGATCCGCGACGACGGGCGGCGCGAGGAAGCGGGACAGCTCAAGCCGACCGTGGCCGTCCGGCATGCGCATCATGGCAATCTCGACGCGCTGATCGCCCAATCCCGTGACGCGTCCGGCCCATTCTCCTTCGATCGTGGCCCGCCCTTCGAGTTCGAGGCCGAGTTCGCGAAAGAAATCGATGGCCCCTTCGAGGTCATCGACGACGATTCCGATATTGTCCATTCGTTTGAGCGCCATGCGTCCAATCTACAGCGTGTCGTCCGGGCCGTAAACGCGTGAAACTTGTGTGCCGCGTGAGCGGGTGGGAGCCGATACGACAAGCGCGCCGGCAATTTGGCCGCCGTCGTCACGTTCTTCACCACGCCTATCCGGACTAAAATTTCGAGCCTCAGGCCCGGGGATTTTCTTTCGATAAAATCGCTGTCATTGTGATTTTAAGATGTTATTCTGAGATATATTGGATATCTCCGGCCGGATAGAGAAATAATCATATTTAAATCGACGGAAATAGATGGTTTTATTTTCAGTCAGCTCGCGTCTTGCTTGCTTGGCGATCCGTCGGCCGTTACCGACTGGGAGCCGGTATTGGCTTTCGCGAACAATACTCTCTTAACGCCTGCGATCTGGTCGTCGATGCTGGAGCGGAGGCAACAGGATATGCTGCCGCAGGATGTGGCCTCGTTCCTCGGCTATATTCACCATTGCAATGTCGAGAGAAATAGACGTCTTCGCATGCAGCTCGAGGAGTTGGTCGGGGCAATGAATGCGTCGGGGATAGTGCCGACGCTCACCAAAGGCGCAGCGCTCCTGGTGTGCGAAAAGGCAGAACGGCCGACGTCCCGCATCATGCGGGACCTGGATATCACGGTGGCGGACGAGGAAAGACAGATAGCGGAAAGATGTCTGCTTCAGCTCGGCTATGCACCGATTGAAGCGCTCGGCTGGGGCAGATCCAAAGATGTCGGCGCTGTCGATCTGCACTTTCCGCCCGGCCGCTATCCGCAATATTGGCCCTCTCCAAGCCTGGCTGAACGGCACCGACGGGAGGTCGAGGTCGGTCGGGGGAGGGCTTGCGTTCTTTCAGCCACGTTGCAGGCCCAGCACTGGATCGTGCATGACATGCTGAAGGACGGGCATCTGTGGAATCTTCACATCGATCTGCGCAACCTCTTCGAGCTCTATCGTCTTTCGACAGGAGATAGCGCAATCGATTGGAGCGAACTGCGTATCCTCTTGTCGGACCCTTTGGGCCGCGCGATGCTGACGGCGCAGAGGCTGGCTCTCGCTTCGGTCTTCGCAATCGACCTCGGCGAGGACGCGACAATTCCCGCCTGGCTGAAACTGCATCACACTTTGCGGCGCAACGAATATCACCCGCAACTGGGCTATGTCGTCCGCTCTGCCGGAAGCGTTGCCTGGACTATGCGGACCGCCCAGATCCAATGGCGGTTTCGTGGCCCATGGCGGGAGCTGCCGGCGCGCTTCATTCGCAAGGGACAAAAGGTCTTGGCGACCGGGCGATCGAAAGAGATCTAGAGGTCGCCTATGGTCGTGACGGCATCCCGCAGGTCGCCCACCGCCATTTCGAACGCTCGAGATCTTTTGACAAGCTCCGCCAAGGCACCGAAAGCACGATCGCTCAGCCTGTGCGTGGGCGAGGCGGCTTCCGCCAGCAATCTTTGAAATGCCATCAGAGGTGACATTGTCGATAGGGAGCATCGCCCGTCCGTGCTCCGGCGAATAAAGATCATGGTCGTGGCGGGTTGCGTCGAACCATCATCGCCCTCACAGGCAAGAAATTTGACGATCTTGCCGTCGGAGCGAATATGCGTGGGGCACGCTGCGAGTTCCGGGTAAAACTCGTGTAGGAGCGGCCAGCTGCCGTCCTTTACCGCGATTGGAAACGGAATGCCTCGCAGTCGGCTTGGCTCATCCACCATGACGATATCGTCCGCGAGGATTGTACACCCGCTTTGCGCCGCCAGGGCGAGCGCCAGCGTTGTTTTCCCCGCGCCCGACGCTCCGGCGATCAACAATGGCGCGTCGCCAATGCGCAGAAGGGCGGCGTGCAGTGCAAGCATGAAATCCGTTTGCAGCAAGGCGTCCGTCAAAAAGGCTTTGACGGCCGGCACCACCTCGGCCGATCCGAAGGTCCCCAGGCATTTGTCGCCGGCAAGCAGGTCGTATCGATCGGAGTTGCTTTTGATGGCGAGGTGATGATGTCGCCATGGTCGCTCGGCCGGTGCGGCGATCCCGCGAAAGAGCGCCATCAATTCCGCGGCGAAGGCCGGCGGACACTCGATCACCCATCTGGCGTCGTTCAAACGGACGGTGAAGCTCGATGTTGGATCGATGCGGGAGGCGAGAACACCCAATTCGACATATCGGTCGAGCAGTGCTTCAGCATCCGCATTTGCCAGCCCGAAACGCGTCGACAATTGAGCCGATACATGGCAGCGGTCCACGCCCGCATCACTCCTGAAAACAAAGTGCCACGCCCAAGCCGCCTGCTCATCGATCTCATAGAGGCGCTGCTCATCGCAGTTGAACAACGCAAAAGCATCGCCCAACTGCGTGATTGACGTTCCCCTCGGTGGCAGGAGCATCATTTTGCTGGACGAGCCGATCAGCGATCCACGTCTTCCTTGCCGGAATTGCCCGGTACGCCGTCGCCGCCGCCATTGCCAAAGCCGTTATTGCCTTTGCCGGACTTGGCGATCGCGCCTGACGTCATCGTGGTCGAAAGCAGAAATGTCAGCACCGGCGGCGCAACCACCGCATATTTCCCGCAGCCTTCGACAAACTCGCGCCGGCTGGGGCCGACATTTTCTGATTGATCTTGCCTGTCCATCGAAATCTCCCCGAAGTCACAGTGGTTGTAAGTATTGTCTTGAGTTATTGCAATTGGCGCCCGCCTCCCTATTTATAAAATCCCGGCAGGCGCGAGATGTACATTGTCACAATAGATTGAAACTTGCAAATGGTACTAAAATACATGGGATTTTGGTTGAAAATCCCATTTGTTGTGATTTTGAGACAAGTATTAACATTGCTGTCGATCCGCTGCTCCGTGCTCTCATCGCCAGCGCCGTCGATCAGCCACAGGAATTGCAAGAGCACCGATGACGGGCATGCTGGTTGCCGACACAGAGGTCGAGCGATGAGCAAGACTTATTTCTTTTAAGTTGCAAACGTGCCGAGGGTGCCTGCAATTATAAATATTCGTGGGACCGCAATTTTCCGACTGGACAAATAGATCCGGCTCCCTACTTCCTCGGTGTCAAAGCACGCATAGATCGCATTGGCGACGCTCGGCAGCAATCGCCGGCTGGAAAATCTTGAAATTTGATAGTCGCCATTCGCCAGAAGATCGAAATATGGGAGGCCAAATATGGGATTAGCACCGCTCACCAGGCCAATGGGCCAGACGTCGCAAACTGATTCAAGCCGTTTCAATCTGATCCCGCTGAGCAGCTGCCCGATTCTGGGCGGCGACATGAGATCCGGGCTGCCGTCGGGCGTCGTCTTTAGCGGCCGTTCCTTCGAGGCGGCAAGCACCAATTCCCTGTCCTGCTGCGGCAGCTACAATGTCAGGAACAGCCTGCATCAGGGCGCCGCGGGGATCACCGATGACGGATATCTGATCTTTGCCGTCAACAGCTGGGTCGGCGGCCGCCGTTGCACGGTCATCGGTGCGTTCGACCCGTCGGGCAAGCCGTCGGCACCGACGAAGCCGCAGCAGGATCTGCTCGGCAAGTATTTTCCGACGACCGAGCGCCCTATCGTTCTCGACACCAAGGCCAAGAGCGATATCGGTTTGAAAACGACGGGGCTCAATCCGAATGTCGGTGTCTATGTCGGCAACAAGACGATCATTTTTGACCTCAACGGGAAGTGGTCGGATGGTGCGTTCGAAGCTGGCGCGACGGTAACGACCGATTTCGACGGCAGGCTTCAGAGCCAGGCTTACAAATTCGCCGCCAGGGACAAAGAGATGAAGGCTGCGTTGAGTGCCGGCTATGAACGCAAGGGCACCCAGACGACCGAGACCCTGGAAGCGTCGCTGGATCGGTGGTCCCTGGCGGGTAAACGCACCAGGGATGGAGCAAGCAGGGATCGGCAGGTCGATCTTTCTTTTCGCGCTACCGACAAGATGACCATCAAGGCCTCTTGGAAACCGGACGTGAAGCCGCCATCCACGCCGCCGCGCGTGACATCCTATGCGTTCGACAATCCGCCGGCGGTTCCGAACTACAGCAATTATATGATCACATTGGAGATAAAGTTGCCCTGATGGCGGCTATGCGTTGTCCGCACGGGATTTCGCTGAAGCGTGCCGCCACCGCGCCGGCGGCACCTGTGGGTCGTGCTATCTGAGGATGTTCTGATGCGGCTTGATCGCATCGGGCAGTTCTTCATGTCCGAGCAGCGCGAGCAGCTCGCGCTCGATGGTGCGCCGCATGGCTTCCAGCGGCAGGGCGTTCGGTTCCAGGCCGAACGGATCCTCGAGCTGGTGACCCAGGGCATCGAGGCCGAAGAACGTATAGGCGACGAGCAGAACGGGCAGAAGGGTCCACCAGTCCAGCGAGCCGGCCAGCGCAAACGGCAGGGTCACGCAGAAGACAAGCGCGGTGCGATGGAGAAGCAGCGAATAGGCGAAGGGCACCGGCGTAAACGCGATGCGCTCGCACCCGCCTTGTACGGTGGCGAGTGTCGCAAGCTGCGTTTCGAGCACCGAATATTGGATTTCCCCGATCTGGTGCTCACGCGTCAGTCTCAGGCAATGTTTGCCGATGTGATCGAGCACCGTATTCGTCGGGTTCGGGTCGTTCGGATTGAGGCTGATATCGGACCACGCCTTGATCGCGGCATGCTCGTCCTCGCCTCGTAGCCGCGCGGCCAGTCCGGCCGCGAAGCCGCACAGGCCATGAAGAAAGACGTGCCGGTCGCGCTCTTCCAAGGCCGAGGTCTGGCGCGCGAGCGAACGACAGCTGATGATCAATTCGCCCCACAGCTTGCGTCCTTCCCACCAGCGAGCGTAACAGGCATTGTTGCGGAAGCTCATGAAGACCGAGAGCGCAATGCCGATCAGCGTGAACGGAATGGCGCTGATCCGCGCGAATATGCCGGGATGGGCCTGCGCCGCAAAGATCGCGACGATGCTGATCAGCGAGATCGCGATGAGATGAGGAGCGATCCGCGGCAGGATCGAGCCGTTGATGGCAAAGATGATGTCCTTGAAACTGGGCTTCGAGCGTAAGATCATTTCGATATCCGTGGTGTCGCGCCATTGCATATGCACCCGGCGTCGCGTCGCTGGAAGAGCCTCTTTGAAGCAAAGCGCAAGTTTTCGCGTCGTCCGGCGTTTCGAGGGCCGGTCGCATGATATGCCGAAAGGCACCAGCATCCTCAAATTCGAGCGGCCGCACAAATGAGCTTGCTCCAAATGTCTCAACTTTGAGACATTCTCGGCCTCTGCGTTCAAGGACGGCCGCCGCACGGCATCTTTGGAATTGCAACCACGCCAGTTCCGCGACATAAATATTCGATGTGCTTTGGGAGGAGCCGATGTCGAGCGAGATGGCTCATGCCGAGCGTGTCTATGCCAGTGCGCAGCACAGATCGGCTGCCGCCAGTTCCCCGATCGTTGCGTCCTGGTCCCGATGCCTGTCGATTCACAGGCTGTCGCCGGATGACGACCGCGTACCCCTTCGCTTGACCGAGCACGAATTCCACGACACCCGGCTTCGGTCCGAACGGCTGATCGCCGAGGCCGCCGATGAGCTGGATCGGCTGTTTTCCACGGTCGGCAAGGCCGCCTGCTGCCTGCTGCTGACCGATCGCGATGGTGTCGCGCTCGACCGGCGCGGCGCCGGTGGCGACGACAAGGAGTTTCACCGGCTTGGCCTTTGGCCCGGTGCAATATGGACGGAAGCCAGCGTCGGTACGAACGGCATCGGCACGGCCATCGCCGACGAGCGTGCGGTGACGATCCATCGCGACCAGCATTTCCTCTCTTCCAATATCCGCCTGAGCTGCACGACGGCGCCGATCCGCGACCATCGCGGTGAACTGGCGGCGGCGCTGGACATTTCGACATGCCGCGAGGATGCGAACGAGATGACCCTGGCCATCCTGTCGCAAGCGGTGCGGGACACAGCTTTGCGCATCGAGATCAATCTCTTCCGCAGCGCCTTTCCGGGCGCCCGTTTCATCATGGTGCCTGCGGGCTGCCACTCCGCCATGGCGCTTTTGGCCGTCGACAAGGACGATCTCGTTCTTGGCGCTACGCGTGCCGCCCGCATGGCGCTCAAGCTCGACGACGCGCGCATCGCGGCAGGACTGGCGGCTTCCGACGCATTGCAGGAAGATCGCCAGGATCATGGCTCGGATCTTATCGAGGCGGAGCGAGCGGCGCTGCGCCGCGTCCTGTCGCGTACCAACGGCAAGGTCTCGCAGGCGGCATCGTTGCTTGGAATCAGCCGCGCGACCATGCATCGCAAGATGAAGAAGCTCGCCGTTCAATAGAGCCATGTCCGGCTTGCGCCCAATCTCAGCTCTTGTCGTTCCTCGATCGCGGAATCCTGTCGCATAAGTGAAACAGTGTGCGCTGCGGCATTGGTGTGGGCCTCTCCTCTTTGCGGCAAAGCTGGCGCAGATTTCCTCCATCGGTCCGGATGGGCCTGTGCTTCAAGGGAGGATGACATGCTGCACCAGAAGATCGTGGAATCGCCGTTCAAACTGAAATACGGCAACTATATCGGCGGCGAATGGCGCGAGCCGATCAGCGGCAGATATTTCGAAAATGCGACGCCGGTCACTGGCGGCAAGCTCTGCGATATTCCTCGTTCCGACGAGAAGGACATCAATGCGGCACTCGACGCCGCCCATGCCGCCAAGGAGAAATGGGCCCGCACATCGGCTGCCGAGCGCTCCAATATCCTGATGAAGGTGGCGCAGCGCATGGAAGACAAGCTGGAGCTTCTGGCGCAGGCCGAGACCTGGGACAACGGCAAGCCCATCCGCGAAACCATGGCGGCCGACATTCCGCTGGCGATCGATCATTTCCGGTATTTCGCGGCCTGCATCCGTGCCCAGGAAGGTTCGATCGGCGAGATCGACCATGATACCGTCGCCTATCACTTCCATGAGCCGCTCGGTGTCGTCGGCCAGATCATTCCCTGGAACTTTCCGATCCTGATGGCTGCGTGGAAACTGGCGCCGGCGCTCGCCGCCGGCAATTGCGTCGTCATCAAGCCGGCGGAACAGACGCCGGCCTCCATTCTGGTCTGGGCCGAAATCGTCGGCGATCTGTTTCCGGCCGGCGTGCTCAATATCGTCAACGGCTTCGGGCTTGAGGCCGGCAAGCCTTTGGCGACCAGTCCGCGCATCGCCAAGATCGCCTTTACCGGAGAAACCTCGACCGGCCGGCTGATCATGCAATATGCCAGCCAGAACCTCATTCCGGTGACGCTGGAACTGGGCGGCAAGTCGCCGAACATTTTCTTTGCCGATGTGATGGCGGAAGACGATGATTTTCTCGACAAGGCGCTGGAGGGCTTCGCGATGTTTGCCCTGAACCAGGGTGAGGTCTGCACATGCCCCAGCCGGGCGCTCGTGCAGGAATCCATTTATGACCGCTTCATGGAAAAGGCGGTCAAGCGCGTCGAGGCGATCAAGCAGGGCAACCCGCTCGATCCGGCCACGATGATCGGGGCGCAGGCGTCTAGCGAACAGCTGGAGAAGATCCTCGCCTATCTCGACATCGGCCGGCAGGAGGGCGCCCAGGTGCTGGCCGGCGGCTCGCGCAACGACCTCGGCGGCGACCTCGCCGGCGGCTATTACGTCAAGCCGACCATCTTCAAGGGCCACAACAAGATGCGCGTCTTCCAGGAAGAGATCTTCGGGCCTGTGGTCTCGGTGACGACCTTCAAGGATGAGAAGGAGGCGCTCGAAATCGCCAACGACACACTTTACGGGTTGGGCGCCGGTGTCTGGAGTCGCAATGCCAATCGTTGCTACCGCTTCGGCCGCGAGATCCAGGCCGGCCGCGTATGGACCAATTGCTATCACGCCTATCCGGCCCATGCCGCCTTCGGCGGATACAAACAGTCCGGCATCGGCCGCGAGACGCACAAGATGATGCTCGATCACTATCAGCAGACCAAGAACATGCTGGTGAGCTACAGCCCGAAGGCACTCGGCTTCTTCTGAGGCATTTTAGACTGCGAAGACGCGGTGGGGCACTGTTGTCGTAGGGTGTTCCGCCGCGTCTTCGTTCCAGCTCCTCCGGCAAGGGGTAGGAGCGATGGGCCAGCCACCGTCGAGGATAGGCCGATGACCGATGATATCACCAGGAGCGAGCCGCGGGTTCTCGCAACCGCCGCGGCGCTTACGCTCATAAGAGAAATCCAGCGGGATCATCCGAATATCCTGTTCCATCAATCGGGCGGCTGCTGCGACGGTTCGTCGCCGATGTGTTACCCCTCGGATGAATACCGGGTGGGTGAGACGGACGTGAAGCTCGGGGAAATCGGCGGCGTGCCGGTCTATATCAATGCAAGCCAGTTCGAACTGTGGAAGCACACGCAGCTGATCATCGATGTGGTGGCGGGCAGAGGCGGAATGTTCTCACTCGACAATGGTCGGGAACGACGATTTCTGACGCGCTCGCGCCTCTTCGGAAACGGATAGGATCAGCGCGATCCGGTCGGCCATCGGGCGCTCTGGTTCGATCCCATTCATTGTCTGAATTTCTCCGTCGCCGGCTGGAATCGCTCCAGCCGGCGTTTTCGCGCCGACAATGTCGCAACGCCTTCGCTTTCGGTCGGTGCTGTGGATCGAAACGGGGAGGAGCTGCCTGCGCGGCACGACCTTCTCGGCTCATAACCATGCCGAAGGCCGCTTCCCTCAATGCGTCAATGCAATGCTAGGTGGAATAAATATACAATGTAAAGTAGATAAAAATTATTATGCTCGAAATAAAACTAGAATAATTTAGTCATATTTTATTCACATAGCAATACCCATTATTCTCGCGAAGATTTCATTTGAAATTTATACCGCCTGGTTCCAAAAAATCGGCGCCGGATGTCATGCTGTTACCAGCGTCCCGCGCCTGATTCCCATCTTGGGACAGGCCAGATTGCTCATGAAATCAAAAGAAAATTCGCAATAACTACACTTTATAGTCGATTAAAATAAGAATACTCGCTGCCACAAACTCGCCAAAATTCATCATCCTTATCGCCCGCGTCAGCGATCGCTGTCCAAGGAGGTGGATGGATGAAATACGGCTTCTTATGCCCAGACCAATTGGTCCCAACGGAGGAAATCGATCCAAATCGCGTTGCGGCCCTTGAGGTGCAAATTCTCCAGGCGGGTTACTGGACCGCGCCGATCATGGTGGAGAAGGATGCGCTTCTCGTCATGGATGGCCACCATCGCCTGTCCGTCGCAAAGCGCCTGCAGTTGAGCACCGTTCCCGTCTTCTTGCTGAGCTACGATCTGGTCAGGGTCGAAGGCTGGCGCAGCGGCGAGATCATCACGCCCGAGACGATTTTTGCCATGGCTCGAAGCGGCGGCAAGTTTCCGTTCAAGACCACGCGCCATATCGTCGATGAGCCTCTCCCATCCTGCATGGTGCCGCTCGAGCATTTACGCCCCGAGTGGCCAGCAGGACATGCCTCCTGCGTGGCCTCCGGGGCAGGGGCATCGCTATGACGCTATATCGGCAGAATTCCGATGCCGGCCTCTCTCCCATTTTGAGGCCGGGAACAACCGATCTTCTTAGCCAGAATGGCAAGCTGCTGCTCGAATGGGTGGAGACGCATGGTTCCCCGCTGCATCTGGTAAGCCCCGAGGCTCTCGGCGAGAATGTGCGGGGATTGACCGCGGTGCTGGCGCAAAATGGCGTCGATCACACGATCTATTATGGCGTGAAGGTCAACAAGTCGCCGGGCCTGATGCACGCCGCGCTCGAAGCCGGGATCGGCCTCGACGTCTCCAGCTTCTATGAGCTGCGGGACGCGCTGGCGCTCGGCGCCATCGGAGAGCGCATCGTCGCGACCGGTCCGGCAAAGACGCCAGCTTTTCACGACGCGCTCGTTGCCTGCAGGGCGCTGATTTCCGTCGATTCGCCGGAAGAGCTGGAGGACCTGTCGGACCGCCTGCCGGATGATGGCGAGCCGCAGCCCGTGCTGTTGCGCCTGCGTCCCAGCGATCAGGCGGGCAGCCGTTTCGGCATGGATGCGGATCAGGTGTTGGTCTGCCTGTCCGTCATCGCCGCCGACAAGCGGTTCCGCTTCGACGGCCTGCATTTCCATCTTTCCGGTTATCGCTGGGAAACGCGCGCCGCCGCCATTCGCGAGGCTTCGCGCCTGATCCGCGAGGCGCGCGCCATCGGCCTTGCTCCGAGAATGATCGACATCGGCGGCGGGCTACCGATCCGTTATGTCGACACGGTCGCCTATCGGAAACATATCGAGGGGCAGAGCGCGGCGGACTATCGCAACGGGAAGCTGCCGTCTTCCTTCTATCCCTATGGCGGCGACATTTCCGCCGCCGATTGGCTGCAAAGCCTCCTTGCCGCGCCGATGGACGCCAGGCGAAGCATCGCCGACTATTTCAGGGACGAGAAACTCGCGATCGCGCTCGAGCCCGGACGTGCCCTGGCCGACCAGACGGCCATCTCCGTCTTCAGGATCATCCGCGTCAAGACACTGGGACCGGACACCGCCGTCATCTTCGTGGAAGGCAGCAGCTTCAGCGCCTGCGAGACCTGGTTCGCATCGGAGTTCCTCCTGGATCCGATCGTCGTTCCCGCAGTCGCGATGCCGGCCGCCGCACAGCCGTTCAAGGCCTATCTTGCGGGCCATAGCTGCCTCGACGAGGACGTGCTGACCAACCGCTGGCTGGATTTTCCGACCGCGCCCCGCGCCGGCGATCTCCTGGTCTATGCCAATACCGCCGGCTACCAGATGGATCTGCTCGAAAACGAATTCCATCGCCACCCAATGCCAAAGCGCTTCCGCCTGCATCACGCTGTCGGCGGCGCGCCTTTTCTCACCACCGACGATTTGGAGATGTATCTATGACCTACACGACGATAACCCAGCTTATCGGCCAGACGCCGCTGATGTCGATCAAGCTGCCGGAACGGGACACGACCCTGTTTCTGAAGATCGAGAAGAACAATCCGGGTGGCTCGATGAAGGATCGCATGGCGCGCAGCATGGTCGTTGCCGCGCTGGCGGACGGACGCCTGAAGCCGGGCGGCACGATCGTCGAATCCTCCTCCGGCAATACCGGCATCGGTCTCGCGCTCGCCGCTCTCGAATTCGGCCTGCGTTTCATCGCCGTGGTCGACCATCACGCCGCTCCCGACAAGATCCGCACGATGCGCGCATTCGGGGCAGAGATCCGCTATGTCGAGGGCACCTATCGCGAGGATGAGGTTGCCGTGGTCGAACGCCAGCGCCTTGCCGCGCAGCTCGGCGCCCAGCTTCCGGGCGCGCTGTTCATGAACCAGTCCGACAATCCTGCCAATCCCGAAGGCTATGCCGGTTTCGTCGAGGAACTCTTGACCCAACTGCCTGACGGCATTGACGCCTTCGTCGGTTGCGTGGGCACCGGCGGCTCGATGACCGGCATTTCCCAACGCCTCAAGAGGCATGATGCCCGCATCAAGACGATTGCCGTCGAGCCCGCGGGATCGATCGTCTTCGGAAAGCCAGGCTATCCCTATTACCAGTCGGGAACGGGAACGCCTGCCGGCGACGAGGTCGGCAAGGTTCTCGACTATGCCTGCATCGACGAAGGTGTGCAGGTCACCGACACCCAGGCTTTCGAAACGGCCCGTTACATTGCCCGGCACAAGGGGCTGCTGGTCGGCGGCTCCACGGGCGGCGCCATCTACAAGGCACTGGAATTCATCGTCTCCGGCAAGCTCAGCGGCAATGTGGTGACGACCGTCGCCGACGGCGGCGAGAAATATCTCGGCTCCATCTTCGACGACGAGTGGATGGAGAAGCGCAGCCTTCTCGATCCTTCGATCGCCGACCAGCTCGACAGCTGGCTGACGAACAGGGCGCGCGCGGCATGAAGGTCACGATCTGCGGGGCCGGTCGCACCGGCCATCTGAACGCCGTTCTCTTCAAGCAGCGGCCGGAGACGGTGGTCTCCGTGCTCACGAGCTCCGCTTCCGTGGCCGAGCAGTGGGCGGCCGGAGACGGTATGTGGCAGGCGCTGACTCCGGAGGGCCATGTGCTCTCCGGACGGCCCGACTATGTCGGCACCGACCCTGGCCGGGCTCTCGAAGATGCGGATATCGTCGTGGTCACGCAGCCGGCTCATGTCCGCCCCGAACTGCTGGCAAGGATTGCGCCGCATCTGCCGCGTGGCAAGGCCGTCTATGTCGGCGCCATTCCCGGCTTCTGCGGCTTCGACTGGCTGGCCGCGGGGGCATTTGCCGGGCGGGAGAATGTGGTGATCTGGGGCATGAAAGATGTGCCGCATACCGCTTTCGAGCTGGTCGCCGGCAAGCAGGTCCGCATGGGCGGCGCAAAGGCGGAGCTGTTTGCCGCCTTGCATGCGCGTGAAAGCGCCGTCGACCGCGACAGGCTCGGCGGCTTCCTCGGACAGCTCTTCGAAGCACCAGTAACCATGCTCGACAACTATCTCGAGATCACCTTGACGCCAGGCAACGCGCTCATGCATCCAGCCGTGCTGTATGGCCTTCTCGGTCCCGATGCACCATGGCGCGACAAGCCGTTCGAAACGCCAATATGCTGGTGGAGCGATTGCCCGCGCGAAGGAGCAGAGTTGCTGGAAGCCTGCGATGCCGAAAACCAGGCGATCCGCAATGCGGCGCAGGAGCGCCTCGACATCGACCTGAGTTCGGTCAAGCCGTTGCGCCAGGAGCTTATCGAAGCCTATGGCGATCAGATCGAGGATGACCGCACCATGTATTCCCTGCTGCGCACCAATCGCGCCTATGCCGGAATCCAGGCGCCGCTCATAGCCAATCCCCACGGCGCCGGCTACCTGATCGATCGCGACAGCAGAGCCTTTCACGAGGATATCGCCTTCGGGCTCGCACTCCTCGTCGAGGTGGCCTCCCGGCTGCGCGTCCCGATCCCGGCGATTGCGAAAACCTATTCCTGGGCGCGGGAGTATCACGGCGCATTGCCGCAGCCCTCGCATGCCCATATTCCCACCAACTGGCCGGGGGTTGCCTGATGACCGAAATCATTTTTGAAAGAAGCCAGGACATCTCGGCCGAAAAGCGGCTTTGGGAGGCCGCCGCGCGGAATGCGATCCGGCGTCTGGTTCGCTGCGCCTTTGCCGAAAAAATGCTCGACGCCAAGGCCCTGCTATGGGCGGAAAACGGCGAACAGGCCTGGTTGCCGCTTTGGGCGACACGCCGGGTCCTGCATTTCACCAGCCTCAGGCGGGCGCCGGCCGACACCTTGCTCAATCGTGGCGCCATCGAGGTGATCGAGGACGGCGGCGTGCGCCGCAGGCTGGACGATCCCGCCGCTCTCCTCAAGGAGATCGCTCCCGTCCTTGACGTCTCGGCCGCATCCGACGGTTTCGAGGTTCTCTTGCGGGATATCGAAGACAGCATGAAAAACGACGTGCTGGCGCGTGGGCATCGCGAGAGGTGGAGCGACGAGCTGCGCCAATCGATAGCGGCGACTGGCGCGACCGGCTTCATCGACCACCTCGAAAAAAGCCTGCCGACGCATCTGACGGCGATGACGCTCGACCAATGGGGTTCGCTGGAGGGGCATCCCTTCTATCCCACCTGGAAGGCCAAGCCGGGATTGTCTGCGGCGGAAATCAGCGCTCTTTCGCCGGAGTTCGGCGCCCGCGTCCCGCTGCGGATCGCCGCCTTGCGCAGGGATTGGGCCTATGTCGAGACGATGCCGCATGTCGCCGACTATTCCGAATGGTTCGCGAATGCCTATCCGGACCTGTGGGAACAGTGGAGCGACGGCCTTCGCGGTCGGGGGAAGGAGGCGGGCGACTGGCTTCCCTTGCCGATCCATGCATGGCATCTGGAAAACTTCGTTCGTCGCGAGTTCGCCTCCCTGATCGCCTCGGACATTCTCGATGTAGAGGGTCCGGATATCGTCACGCTTCCCGCCATGTCCTTCCGCACCATGCTGCCGGATACCCAGGAGCCGCAGCCGTTCATCAAGCTGCCGGTCGCCATCTGGATGACCAGCGAGCAGAGGACCTTGCAGGCGAAATCGATCCACATGGGGCCGCGTCTCAGCACCTTGATCAGCGATATCCTCGCGAAGGAAGATGAGCTCAAGGCGTCCCTCGAGATTTTCACGGAGGAGCTTGGCGCGATCCTGCACGATCCCGAGACCGGCGACGAGCATCCCGGCCGGTTCCTGTCGGTCGTCTATCGCGAGGTGAATGCGCTGGCCCGCAAGGACGGCCTTATCCCCGTGACGGTTGCGTCGCTTCTCGCCGAAAGCCCGCTGGCGCATCGGCCGCTTGTCTGCGAGTTGATCGACCGCATTCCGGCGGCCGAAGAGGAGAAGGCGGCCGTCTTCTTCAGGGCCTATGCCCGCACGGTCGTTCGGCCGGCGCTTGCCATGTATCTGCTTTACGGCATCGCCTTCGAGGCGCACCAGCAGAACAGCACGATCCTCTTCGACGTCTCGGGCAATCCGCAAAAGCTGCTCATTCGTGACTTCGGCGACGGGCGCAGTTTCGCGCCGCTTTTCGAGGAGCGTGGCTATCGGCTCGCGCCGTTCAGCCGCAAGGGTATCCTGCCGACGACCTTCAACGACGACATCAGCCTCGTGCGCTCCTTCGTGATTGATGCCTGCTTCGTCTGCCATCTTCACGAGCTGGCCCTGTGCCTTGCCGAGCATTGCGGGCTCGACAATCCCTGGCGGATCCTGCACGAGGAAACGGAGGCGGCTTTCGAGGCCCTGAGGCCACGAATGCTCTCCGATGCTTTCTGGGTGGAGGAGCGGCAGGCCTTTCTTGAAAAGCCCTGGCCGACGCGCTCGGTGTTGCGGATGCATCTCGAGCGGTATCGCGACTACCGGGTCGAGCATGGCCTCGACAACCCGTTGGCGGCAACGCAATGAAGCAAGCCGCCGCCGTCGTCCGCAGTTTCGGACCCGTCTTCCTGCTTCTGTTCGGATTGCAGTTCATCTCCATGGGCGCCATGGAGATGAGCGGCCCGTTCTGGCCGATTCAGATCGAGACGCTCAGCACCTCGGAGAGCGTCTTTTCCCTTGCCAGCATCGGCGTCTATGTCTGCCCGATGATCGGCATCTCGCTTACCAGCGCCTTTTGGGGCCGGATGGGCGATCGCTATGGCAACCGGCTGATGATGGTGCGCGCACTTGCCGGGCTTGCCGTCACGCAACTGTTCGTCGCCTTCGCGCAGGACGTCTGGACCATCCTCGCTCTGCGCTTCCTGCAGGGCGCCTTCGCCGGCTATATCGCGCCGGCGCAGGCCTATGGCGTGGAGATCACCGGCGGTCGTGACCGGGCAGGGCTGTTCGCCTGGCTGCAGGTCGCGACCAATGTCGGCTCGCTCGGCGGTGCGTTCTTCGGCGGCCTTATCCTGGACGCCGCTTCTTTTTCGGACATCAATCTCACGGCCGGGGCCGTCTGTGCGCTATGCGCGATCGTCGCCTGGGCAACGCTTCCCGTGCCGTCCAGCCGGGCGGCGCCCTCTGCTGCCGCCCAGGCGCAAACCCAGAAATCCGTACCTGCCAAGGATCCCTCGGTCACCGGGCTCCTCTGGCTGATCGGTCTGCTGCTTGCCAGCCGCATGGTGCTGCAGGTGCCGTTCTCCCTGTACATGACGCAGGTCTTCGGCGCCCGTCACTGGATGGCAGGCTTGAGCTACGGACTGCTCGCCCTCGGTTTCGTGATCGGCGCGCCGCTCTGGGCCAGGCTGTTGAAAGGCAGTCCGAGGACGATGGTTCTCGGCTGGATGATCGCAATATCAGCGGGCTGCGCCCTGGTGTCGACGCTGGCGGGCCTGACGACATCGATCGTTCTGTTCGCCGTCATGTACCTGCTCTGGGGCGCGCTCCTGGGCGGCACCACCCCCATGCTGCTCGCGCAGATATCAGCCTCGACGCCGACGGACCGGCAAGGCTCCGTTCTCGGCCTTGCCCAGACTTGCCAGCAGGTGGCGTCCATCGCCGGCATCGCCGCCGGTGTCGGCGCGACCCAGCTGCTCGGTCTGGAAGCCGCATTTCCGTTGGTTGCGATCCTTTACACATTGTCGCTTTTCCTTGCGCTGGCTCTATGGCTTAAGTCGCGCAGGACATTCGAAGAAGAGGTTTATTCGTGAGAAGACGGTGCTCGATATATCAGGCTGTAATGGCGGTGCTGGCGATGCTCATGTTTTGGCACGCCCCGGCCATGGCGCAGGAAGGACAGTCTCCGATCACCGTGACCGACGTCGCCAATCGCACGGTGACGATCAATGCGCCGGTCAAGCGCATCCTGCTCGGCGAAGGCCGGCAACTGTATCTGATCGCCTCGCTGGAGCCCAAGGATCCGCTGTCGCGTATCGTCGCCTGGCGCAATGACCTCATCCAGGCCGATCCGGGAACCTATGCGCAATATCTGGAGGCTTTTCCCGACCTTGCGAAACTGCCGACCTTTTCGGGGCAGGAGGGCAGCCTGATAGACATCGAGTCGGCTATCATTCGCAAACCCGATGTGGTGCTCCTCAACATCGAGGCGATGCGTGCCAATGAGGATGCCAGATATGTCGACAAGCTCGCCTCCCTGGGTATCCCGGTGCTCTACGTCGATTTCCGGCACCATCCGCTGGAAAACACGGAGCGGACCATTCGCCTGCTCGGGGAAATCATGGATCGCAAGGAACGCGCCGAGGAGATCATCGCCTTCCGCCGGCAGGCGGTCGCACGCGTCACGGACGTGCTCGACAAGGCGAAGCCCGACCGCCCGCGCGTTTTCGTCGAGCGTATCGGCGGCTACTCGGACGATTGCTGCCTGACCTTTGGCGCGGAAAACTTCGGCAGATATGTCGAGGTGGCGGGTGGCCACAATATCGGCAGCGACATCATCCCGACGACCTTCGGTCAGCTCAATCCGGAGCAGGTCATTGTTTCCGACCCGCAGCATGTGGTCGTCACCAGTTCCGACTGGCAGGCTTATGCTCCCGGCGGCCACTGGATTCCGCTCGGCCCCGGCGCCGATCCCGCGATCCTGCGGCAAAAGCTGGAATGGTATCTGACGCGGAATGCCTATGCCGGGACGCAAGCCCAGAAGACGCGCAGTTTCCACGGTATCTGGCACCAGTTCTACAATAGCCCCTATGAGTTCGTGGCCATTCAGCAGCTGGCGAAATGGTTCCACCCCGATCTCTTCGCCGATCTCGACCCCGATGCGACCTTCGCGGAATATCACCGGCGTTTCCTGCCGATCGCCTACAAGCCGGGCTATAGCGTCAGCCTGACGGCAAAGGCGCCTTAACAAGCTGCTTTTCAGACGATGTCACGGCCGACGGGGTTTCATTACCGCGTCGGCCTTCTTGTTTTGTCGGACCCAACCCAAAAACAAAAAGGCGCGCCTGCCATCAATGAGCAGGCGCGCCGATCTTACAGCTGCGATTTGGGACGCCTCATCCTTAGAAATCGGTGGTCATCGACACCTTGACGGTCAGGGGCGCACCCTGCGAAATCGTGCCGAAGCTTGCAACGCCCGACCAGTAATCGGTGTTGAAGACGTTCTCGACGGACGCGCGGAAGGTCACCGGCCGATCCTGGATCTTGGTCGCATAGCGCGCCCCGAGATCGAGCCTCGTCCAGGACGGAAGCTCCTGCTTGTTGGCGGTGTCAGCGAATTGTTCGTCCGTGAAGATGACGTTCGCGGCCAGCGTCAGGCCCTCCACGAAGGGCGTGTCCCATTCGGCGCCGAGATTGGCCTGGATGGTGGGAACGCCGATCGGCCTGTTGCCGACGGTTGCGGCACTGTTGGTCTTGGTAAGTTCGCCGTCGATGAGGGTTACCCCACCCAGCAGCCGCAGATCCGAGGTGACCTCGCCGGCGACATTGATCTCGAGGCCGCGATTGCGCTGCTCGCCGCCCTTCACGAAGACCAGACTGGAGCCCTGGCTTTCAAGCTGTCCGAACGGCTTTTCGATCTGGAAGAGCGCAGCGCTCAGCATGACCCGACCGAGGTCGAATTTCGCGCCGATTTCATATTGCTTGGTCCGATAGGGCGCCAGTGTTTCGCCGGCGTTGACCGCGGTGGCGGGCGCCGTATCGCCGACACTCAGGCCCTCGATATAGTTGGCGTAGAGCGATACGTTTTCCCATGGCTTGACCACGAGACCGACGAGCGGGGTGACGGCCGTCTCATCGGACGACGAGGTGACCGCGCCCGTCGTTGCGGAGTAATTCTTCGAGTCGATCGACTGCCAGCGGCCGCCGACCGTCAGCTGGATGCGCTCGTCGAGAATCGAGAGCGTATCGGACAAGGCAACGCCGGAGAGGTCGCTTTTCGAGGCTCGTCCCACGTTTCGCGGCGCCGGAACGTTCTGCTCGGGGCGTAGCACCGGATCGTAGATGTTGGTGCGTTGCGCCGTGCCCGAATTGGATCCACGATCCAATGTCTGCCGCAAATAGCTGGCTTGCAGCGTGACGGAGTGCGAGACCGGCCCGGTGTCGAACTTCGCGCGCACACCGGTTTCCGCCGTCGTCCTGTCGACGTCGAACACGAAGTTCTGCGGCGTAACGCTGACATCGCCGTTCGAGTTCAGAAGGGTTGGCGTGCCGAACAGTCGAGCCACATGCGAATTGCCGCCGCCGACCGCGCCGAAGATCGTAACGGAATCGCTGACGTCATATTCGGCGCGGCTGAGCCAGGACAGATCCCGGCTCGTCGACCACTCCCAGGGCTCCTGGATATTCAGCCGGCCGTCGGGCGCGTCGGGAAGACTGATCCCCGCCACGGGAAAGAAGGGGCGCTGCGGCGCTTCGAAATGCTGCTTCTGACCGATGACGTCGAGGCTCGCGCGGAAGTTTTCCCCCTGATAGTCAAGGCCGAGCGAGCCGACATAGGCTTCCTGGGTCTGATCGTCGATCGGAGTGTTTCCGCCCTGCAGGCTGCCATTGAAGCGCATGCCGAACTGCCGTTCTTCGCCGAAACGGCGGGCGAAATCGAGATGCGTGCCGCCCTGCAGGTCGGAGGTATACTCGGTGGTCACCCGCGTCAGATCTTCGTCCGGGGCGCGTTTGGGCACGATATTGATCGCCCCGCCGACGCTGCTGTTCGGCGAAATGCCGTAAAGCAGGGCGCTCGGACCCTTGAGCACTTCGACCCGTTCGACATAATCGGTGAAGACGCGATAGGTCGGCGCGATGCCATAGATACCGTCGAAGGCCACTTCCCCGAAATTACCTTCATTGACGGGGAAGCCACGAATATAGAAGGAGTCGAGCATGCCGCCGGAGGCATGGGTGTTCCTGACGGAGGGATCGCTCGCAACCACGTCGGCGATGGTGCTTGCCCCCTTGTCCTCGATCATCTTGGCCGTGTAGCTCGTCGTGCTGAAGGGTGTATCCATCACGTCACGGTTGCCGAGCATCCCGACGCGGCCGCCCTTCGCAATCTGCCCGCCCGGATATTCCTCCGGCAGGGCAGTCGGGTTTTCCGATGCCTTGACGACGATGGGTTGCAACTCGGTTGCATTCTGCGCCATCGCAGGAGTGCACACTCCCGCCAGCAGCGCAGACAGAAGTCCAATACGCTTATTCACACTTTGCCCCCTTAAATTCGCTGCGGACGCGAGTTTTTGATCCCCACACGCGGCAATAGGGAGCTATATAACATGATGGATTGAGTCAAGATAAATGGGATGGGAAAACGGGCTCGTACCCATAACGATGAAGTGAATTAATATTAGTGATATCAGACGTATAGCGGATGTTCGGAACTATTCGGCTATGCTCCGTTCGGCCGCCGCCGCCTTCGATATCGGAGCCGGTTCCGATGAGATCTTCCCTTTTCGGAAGGGCTGCCAATATTCTCCAATTGAGATTGCAGCCGGAAGATGGTCCTATGCAGCCTGTCCAGCTGAGTCTCCGTGTCCTTCTCCCGATTTTCGACCCGAGCGGCCCATGTCGATTTCAGATATGATCTACCGTCCCTTCGAGACGCTGATCCGGCCGCTCGACATCCCCTACCGGCCGTTGCCCTCCAAGGGCCCTGTTGCGGTCCTTCTGCACTTCATCTCGATGTTTCGCGGTGTGCTGATTACGCTTGCCCTTTGCTCCATGGCGATGGAGGTGATCAATCTGACGATCGTCTGGGGGCTTTCGGTCATCGTCGATGGCGTCACGCAACAGGGCGCTTCCGTCTTTCTGGAGAGCAAGTGGCCGCTGCTGACTTTTCTCGGCCTGCTGATCTTTCCGATCATGCCGATCGCCTCGTTCCTGCTCAACACGCTTATGTCGCATACGCTCGGTATCGGCATGCCGGCCGCCATCCAGTGGCAGGGCCACAAGGCGGTGGAGCGGCAGGATCTCGCCTTCTTTCATGATCTTTTTGCCGGTCAGGTTTCCTCGCGGCTGCAACAGGTCTCCTCCGCCGTTCAGCAACAGATCCTCGCCGCCTTCCAGTCCATCCCGCGTTTTCTGATGCAGTTGGTGGGCTCCGTAATATTACTGAGCGCTCTGGCCTGGCAACTTGCCGTGCCTGTCGTCGTCTGGGTCGCGCTCAACGTGGCGTTCACCGTCAGGATCGTGCCGATCTTTGTCGAACGCTCGCGCCGTACCGCCAAACAGCGCAGCCTCGTCGCCGGCGCCATCACCGATCTCTATACCAATATGCAGATGATCAAGCAGTTCGCGGCCGAAGACAGCGAGGCCGGCGCAATCCGCCGCACCATCGAGAAGGCCGTGCAGACGCAGCACAACGAACAGCGCATCTATCGCTCGTCGGAAGTGACGGTCGTGGTGTTGAACACGCTGCTATGGCTGACCATGCTGTCGATCGGATTTTCCGGCCTCGTCAAGGGTTTCCTCACGGTCGGAGAGTTCGTTGGCGCGGTCTACATCCTCAACAGGCTGTCGACGCAGATCTTCGTCTTCCTGCAGATGGGCCAGCAGATCTTCCAGGCGATCGGCACCATCAAGGACGCCATGCCCGTCATGACGACGCCGCCGACCATCGTCGACCGGCCGGATGCGACCGACCTGATGGTTACGAGCGGCGAAATCCGTTTCGACAATGTCCGGTTCGCCTATAAATCCGGCAAGCCTGTCATCGACAAGCTGTCGCTGACGGTGCGGCCCGGCGAAAAGGTGGGGCTGGTCGGCCTCTCCGGTGCCGGCAAGACCACGCTGGTGAGCCTGCTGCTGCGCTTCTATGACATAGGCGAGGGTGCGATCCGGATCGACGGGCAGGATCTTCGCGCGGTCACGCAGGCAAGCCTTCGCCGCAATATCGGGGTCATCGCGCAGGATGTCGCGCTGCTGCACCGTTCGGTGGGCGACAATATCCGCTACGGCCGGCCGGAAGCAACGCAGGGCGAGATCGAGCAGGCTGCGAAAACCGCAAAGGCCGATGCCTTCATCGCCGACCTCGCCGATGGCGAGGGCCGCAAGGGCTATGAGGCTTTCGTCGGCGACCGTGGCATCAAGCTCTCCGGCGGCCAGCGGCAGCGTGTTGCGATAGCGCGCGTCCTTTTGAAGGATGCGCCGATCCTGGTTCTGGACGAGGCAACCTCCGCGCTCGACAGCGAATCCGAGGCCGCCATCCAGGAAAAGCTCAATGTGGTGATGGAGGGAAAGACGGTGATTGCCATCGCACACCGCCTCTCGACCATTGCCAGCATGGACCGCATCATCGTGCTCGATCAGGGGCGTATCCTGGAGGAAGGCAGGCCGGATGAACTGGTCGAGCAGGATGGGCTGTTCGCCCGTCTCTGGAAGCGCCAGACCGGCGGCTTTATTCCCGAGGAAATCGATTAGTCTTTATCGGTATCGTCTGTGGCTTGGCCAATTGTATATTGGAGGTCGACATGGCCCTTCAAACATCCGCTCGGCTTGTTATTTCCGCCTCTGGCGTTATATGTAGGTAATTACCTACACTGAGGTGTCGCCATGAGCATCACGACCCTATCCAGCCGCGAGCTGAACCATGACGTCAGCCGCGCCAAGAAGGCAGCGAACAGCGGTCCGGTTATCATTACGGATCGCGGCAGGCCTTCCCATGTTCTCATGACCTATGATGAATTCGAACGCTTGAGCGGCAAACGCCGCAGCCTGATCGACGCTCTCGCCATGCCTGGCCTCTCGGCAATCGATTTCGAGCCACAGCGCGTTGACATCAAGCCGCGTGAAGTGGATTTGTCTTGATGTATCTGCTGGACACCAACGTCGTTTCCGAGCTGCGCAAGATCGGTGACGGCAAGGCCGATGCCAATGTGATAGCGTGGATCGGAGCCGAAGATGCAGCGCGCTTCTTCATGTCGGCCATCACGATTCTTGAATTGGAGCGGGGCGTGCTCGGGGTGCAGCGGCGGGACGCCGCACAGGGCGCCCGGTTGCGCTCCTGGCTCGATAGTCATGTGCGCCCGGAATTCGCCGACCGTATCCTGCCCGTTGACGACGCAGTTGCGACCCGCTGCGCCCACCTGCACATCCCAGACCGACGCAATGAGGCCGACGCGCTGATTGCCGCGACCGCTTTGGTCCACGATATGGTCGTCGTGACGCGCAATATCAGGGATTTCGAGGGCACCGGCGTGGTCGTCGTCGATCCCTGGCAAGGCTGACCGTTTCGTCTCCCTCGGATGTCGCACTTGATCGGATACCATTTCGCACGCTCCTTCCATATCGGGAAGAATACTGCCATTGTGGGTTTGAGCTGCAATTCATGGCGGCGACATTGCGGGACGGGGAGGGGCAAGACCCTACGGCCATTGTCAGCATATGGTTCTATGCGGAAAGTTGGGCGATGACCGATCTCGCATCTCGCCAAAACCAGTCTCCGCAGCCGCCGAAGGCGTCACTGATCCAGACCAAGCGGGCCGCGGTGCAGGCGCTGCGGGTGATGATCGCCTGCACGGTTACTTACGCTCTTTCCCAGCTTCTCAATCTTCAGCAGGGCTATTGGGCCGTCTTCACGGTGCTCATCGTCATGCAGGCCTCGGTAGGCGCGACGGCCGGAGCCGCCGTCGACCGGCTGGTGGCGACGGTCGCGGGCGCCGTGCTTGGCGGTATCGCCGTTGTCGTGACGCCGCACGAACCGCTGGCCATCGGGATCGCCCTCATCATCGTGGTGGGCATCGCCAGCTTCGCGGCGGCTCGCGCGCCTCGTTTGCGCAATGCCGGGCTGACGGCTGCGATCGTCATGCTCACGCATTCTCCGGCGATCCCGGTGGGGATATTCGTGGTCGACCGAATTGCCGAGATTACCCTGGGCGGCGTCGTTGGTGTTCTCGCCAGCCTCTTCATCCTGCCGACCCGCTCGCGGACGATGGTGCTTGACCGCTTCGGGTCGGCACTCGGCGTCATCGCGCAAATATTGCGAAACCTGGCGGCCGCCGCCGAAAAGGGAGAGGCCATATCCGCGTCGGAGGCCAATATCGCGCTTCGGCAATCACTGATGGCAACGGAAACTCTGTTGACGGATGCGCAGCGCGAGCGGGCCTTTTGGTTGACGAGGCAGGGTATTTCAGAGGCCATTCCCCGCTCCCTTTGGCGAATCCGCAATGACCTGACCTATGTCAGCCATTTGCTCGAAGCGCCTTTTCCGGCAAGTATCGTCGAGGCCATCGGACCTCAGGCGGCACGGGTCCTGGAGGCTCAGGCGAATTTCGCCGAGGCATGCGCTCGTGCGCTTCGCGTCGGTGGAGAGATCGATTCCAAGTTGATCTCGCAAGCAGACGAGGCCTTTGAAACCGCGTTCGATACCCTGCAACATTCACAGGCTGCCCAGTCGATCGGCTTTCGCGAGACCGGGCGTCTCTTCGGGCTCGATTTCACGCTGCGCCGCATGCGCCAGAATTTTCTCGACCTCGCCGACCGTATTCGGGAAAGCCAGATCGCTTGAAGACGCTCTCGGCGGACCGGCCGTCGAACTTATGAATCGGATTCATAAGCGTATGCAACTTTCCGGTATTAATGAAAGCGGCCGCACTCCTTTACAATACCCGTTGCAGCCGTGGCGAGGGTCACGCGCGATGGCTGGCGGCTGAAATAGGAAAGTGAGTGAATACCATGCTGGCAACAATGCTCTATGCCCCCGGAGATGTCCGCTGCGAAGACGTCTCCGAGCCGAAAATCCTTCATCCGACCGATGCCATCATCCGGCTCTCGGCCAGCTGCATCTGCGGCTCCGATCTTTGGCCCTTTCGCGGGCTGAACGATATCAAGGCGCCGATGGCGATGGGGCATGAATATTGCGGCATCGTCGAGGAAGTCGGCAGCGCCGTGACCACGGTCAGGCCCGGCCAGTTCGTGGTCGGTTCCTTCTGTATTTCGGACAATACCTGCCCGCACTGTCGCTTCGGCTTTCAATCCTCCTGCGAACAGCGGGAATTCATGTCGGGCGCCCAGGCGCCGCTGGCTCGTGTTCCGCTTGCCGACGGCACGCTGGTGGCGACGGCGGAATTGCCCGCCGACGATCTGATCCCCAGCCTCCTGGCAACGTCGGACGTTCTGGGAACCGGCTGGTATGCAGCGGATGCGGCGCGGGTTCAGCCTGGCTCGACGGCGGTCGTCGTCGGCGATGGCGCGGTCGGCCTCATGGGCATTCTTTCGGCCAAACAGATGGGGGCCGAGAGAATCATCGCGATGAGCCGCCACAAGACGCGTCAGGATCTCGCCCTGGAATTCGGCGCAACCGATATCGTCTCGGAAAGAGGCGAAGCCGGCGTCGCACGCATCAAGGAGTTGACCGGCGGCGTCGGCGCGGAATCGGTCCTCGAATGCGTCGGCACGCAGGAATCCATGATGCAGGCCATCAATTGCGCGCGCCCAGGCGGATCGATCGGCTTTGTCGGTGTCCCGCATGGCGTCCAGCTTGACGGGCAGGGTCTGTTCTTTGCGCAGAAGAGCCTGCTCGGCGGTCCAGCTCCGGTTCGGCGTTTTCTGCCTTATTTGATGGACCTGGTTCTGGAGCGCAAGATACAGCCAGGCAAGGTCTTCGATCTGGCCTTGCCACTGAGCGATGTCGCCGAAGGCTACAAGGCCATGGACGATCGTCGCGCGATCAAGGTGTTGTTGCGCGTCTGATCCCTCTGCCGGTCGCGCAAGATCAGGGCGGGCCCGCAGCAAAGAGGCGTGACCTAACCATGGGACGATCAACGCGTGCGATGAGCTCGCCCGGCCCAGTTCGGGTGAGCTTTCGTGGTGACCGATAATTGATCACATAAATTGGATCGCTGCTGCTAATATAACGTTTGCGTTCACCGTCGTGTCCAATCTCGAGGAAGGGCCATGAAACTTCAAATCAACAATCAAACCTATCAGGTCGAGTCCGGGGACGACACGCCGCTTCTATGGGTGATCCGGGATGAACTCGGGCTGACCGGTACCAAATATGGCTGCGGTCTGGCGCAATGCGGCGCCTGTTCCGTGCTTGTCGATGGTGAGATCGTGCGATCCTGCGTGACGCCGGTGGAGAGCGTGGTGGGCCGACATATCACCACGATCGAAGCCATCGAGGATGACCCGATCGGCAAAAAGGTGGTTGCCGCCTGGGTGGAGCACCAGGTTCCCCAATGTGGTTACTGCCAGTCGGGCCAGGTCATGGCGGCGACGGCGCTGCTCAAGCAGACGGCCAAACCGTCCGAAGAGGATATCGCGGCGGCGATGATCAACCTCTGTCGTTGCGGGACGTATAATTCGATCAAGGCCGCCGTCCAGGACCTCTCTGGCCAGAAGGTACAAACGCTATGAACGAGATCGACCGCAAACTCGCTTTGGAAGGCGAATTTCCCAACGGCGCGCCAGTCAACATTTCCCGCCGGGGCTTTCTCCTCGGCGCTGTGGGAACGACGGCGGGCGCCCTGGTGCTTGGTTTCGGCATACCAGTCGGCTCGGCGCGCGCCCAACAGGCGGCCGCCATGGCGCCGGGCACGCGGGTTCCCGCGTTTCTCGAGATTCGGCCCGACAACACCGTGCGCTTCATGAGCCCCTTCGTCGAAGGCGGGCAGGGCGTCTTTACGGCCATGGCGCAGATCGTCGGCGAAGAGCTCGACATGGACCCCGCTTCGTTCATCGTCGAAAACGCGCCGACGGGCCCGGACTATCTGGTCATCGGCGGCAAGATGCGCATCACCGGCGGCAGCATGTCCGTGCGCATGAGCTATGAGACGATGCGCCGGCTGGGGGCGCTGGCGCGGGCGATGATCCTGGAGGCGGCGGCAACGCGCCTGAACGTTCCGGTTGGCGAGCTGACCACCGAACCGGGCGAGGTCATCCATGCCGCATCCGGCCGCAAGCTGGCCTATGGCGATGTCGCCACGATTGCGATGGGCCTTCCCGTGCCGGCTCCAGAAAGCGTTTCGCTGAAGGATCGCAGCCAGTTCCGCTGGATCGGCAAGCCGGTGAAGCGGCTCGATGTTCTCGACAAGTCGACCGGCAGGGCCGTCTATGCCATCGATTGCAAGGTCGACGGCATGCTGCACGCCGCCGTTCAGCATGCGCCGCGCCTGGGGCTGTCCGTCGGCAATATTCGCAACGAAGCCGAAGTGAAGGCCATGACCGGCGTGCATTCGGTCCACCGGTTGCCCGGCGCTGTCGCGGTTGTCGCGGAGAGATGGTGGAATGCCAAGCGCGCGGTCGAGGCGCTTCAGGTCGATTGGGCCGAACCGGGTGCGCAACCGCTCATACCGGGTGCGCGCAACATGCCCGCCGATTTTTCCACCGCCGCCTTCAGCCAGCGCCTCGCCACCGAGGCTGGGGAAGGCAAGGATGCGGAGAAGGAAGGCGATGCGGCGGGCGTTCTGGCGAGCGCCAAGACCATCGTGTCCGCCACCTATCACAGCCAATATGTGCATCACGCGCAGCTGGAGCCGCCATCGACGCTGGCGCGGTTCAACGATGACGGGACGCTTGATCTGTGGATGCCCAACCAGGCACCGGAAATGTTCCAGGCCGTGATCGCCAAGCTTGCCGGCCTCGACCCCTCGAAGGTCAATATTCACAGCCCGTTGCTGGGTGGCTTCTTCGGCCGCCATTTCCTCTATGCGGCAGCCAATCCCTTTCCCCAGGCCATCCAGCTCGCCAAGGATGTCGGCCGGCCGGTCAAGGTGATCTGGACCCGCGAAGAGGAATTCCTGCGTGATCCGCTGCGCCCGATGGCGGCGGTTCGCTTCCGGGGGGCGCTCGACGACAAGGGCATGCCGATCGCGCTTGAGGCGATCACTGTTTGTGAAGGGCCGACCGAAGGGATTTCCGGCCATAACGCCGAGAAAATCGACGATACGGCGGTCGAGGGGCTGACGGGCAAGGCCTATGCCATTCCCAACCGCCGCATCGCACAGATCTACGTGGAAAACCCGACAATGCTGGCCTACTGGCGATCCGTCGGCAATTCCATGAACGATTTCCTCTACGAGTCCTTCCTTGACGAGTTGGCGGACAAGGGAAAACAGGACCCGTACGAACTGCGCCTGCGGCTCCTTGAGGGCAATGAGCGGCTCACCAATCTGCTCAAGGCGGTCGCGGATCTTTCCGGCGGCTGGAAGCGGGGGCCGTTCACGGCCGACGACGGTTCGCGCCGGGCGCGGGGCGTGGCGATGGCGTCCCCCTTCGGCAGCCACACGGCCGCCATCGCCGAGGTCTCGATCCGAAAGGGTGAGGTCGTGGTTCACGATGTCTGGGAAGCGATCGATCCCGGCAGCATCGTCAATCCGGCGATCATCGAGGCCCAGATCAATTCGGCGACGGCGCTCGGTCTCTCCCAGGTGCTGATGGAGGAGGCCGTTTACAAGAATGGCGAGCCGGTCGCGCGCAATTACGATCTCTACCCCATCCTGCCGCCCGATCGAATGGCGCGCGTGCATACGCGTATCGTCGAAAGCGGCGCGCAGATGGGCGGCATCGGGGAGCCGGGACTTCCCGCCATTCCTCCTGCCGTTGCCAATGCGGTCTCTACCCTGACGGGACAGCGAATCCGCAGCATGCCGCTTTCGCAATACACCTTTGAAAGCTAGGCCGTCCTGCTTCGCCCGCTTCCCATCGCCTCGAACCGCGAGAGGCGTTGGGAGCCGAATGAGGCAGGGCGTCCATGACGCTATGCGTATCAAAGCCAAAAGACACCGAACAAACGGGATGGATTGTCCTTGAAGAAAGCGCTCCTGGTTCTGCTCCTGATCGTCATCGTCGTCGCCGGCGGCTTGACGTGGTTTGTCACGCACAAGCCGTCTTCTCCCTTCGACCAGACAGGCGCTGCGCAAGCGCCGTCGTCCGAGCTTGTGCAGCGCGGCGAATATGTCGCGCGCCAGGCTGACTGCGTTGCCTGTCATAGCGTGCCGAACGGCAAGCCCTTTGCTGGCGGTCTGGAAATGGGAACGCCGCTGGGCTCGATCTTCGCGACGAACATAACGCCCGACAAGCAGACCGGTATCGGCAATTATACCCTGGCCGATTTCGACCGCGCGGTTCGCCATGGCGTCGCGCCCGACGGACGCCGGCTCTATCCGGCCATGCCATATCCCTCCTACGTGAAGATGAATGATGATGACATTCGCGCGCTCTATGCCTTCTTCACGGCCGGGGTGGCGCCCGTCAATCAAGCGAACAGGGATTCCGACATAAGATGGCCGCTGAACATGCGGTGGCCGCTGGCCCTGTGGAATGTAGTCTTCACCGACAAGGGCACCTATGTCGAGAAGGCATCGCAAGATGCGGTGTGGAACCGCGGTGCCTACCTCGTGCAGGCAGCGGGGCACTGTGGCAGCTGTCACACCCCGCGCAGCCTGACCATGAACGAAAAGGCCCTGGACGAAAGCAGTCCGCTCTATCTCGCCGGCGCGCTCCTCGATGGCTGGTATGCGCCGAGCCTTCGCCAGGATCACAATACCGGGCTTGGCCGCTGGAGCGAGGAGGATATCTATCAGTTCCTGAAGAGCGGCCGCAACCAGCACGCCGTCGTCTTCGGCTCGATGACCGAGGCCTACAACAATTCCACGCAGTTCATGACGGATGACGATCTGCGCGCCATCAGCCATTATCTGAAATCGCTGCCGGGAGACCCCGCAAGCGATGGCACGCCATGGCAATATCAGCCGGCGACATTGGTCAGCGCGTCGTCTGCCGATCGTGCCAACGCGGCCGGCGCGCAGACCTTTGCGGCCAAATGCAGCTTCTGTCATGGCAATGACGGGAAGGGCCGCAACCAGTGGATACCGCCGCTGGCCGGCGCCGCCTCGTCATTGGCAAAGGAAAACGCCTCGCAGATCAATGTGACGCTGAACGGATCTGGCCGCGTCGTCACGGCGGGAATCCCCGATGCCTACCGCATGCCGCCCTTCCGCGAGCAGCTTTCCGACGAACAGATCGCCGATGTCCTTTCCTATGTCCGAACGACATGGGGAAACCACGGCGGACCCGTCGGCTCTGAAGAGGTTCGGGCTCTGCGCGACCATACCGATCCCGCAAGCAGCAGCCCTATCATCCTGCAGATGCGGTAATCGAAAGAGGCGGCGGAAGATCGCTTCCGCCGCCATGATACTCTACCGTGCGCTATCGATGATCGAACCGCCGTCGGGGGTGAGGCTGTAACCGGTCATATACTGGGCATCCTTGCTGGCCAGAAACAGGACGACGGGCGCCACGTCGTCTTCCGCCGATCCGTGCCGGCCCAAAGCATTTGTTGCCGGGGGAGCGTCTCCACCCCAGGTGTTGGCAACCGGCAGGACGTTGTTCACGGTGATCTTGTCGGCGCCCCATTCGCGGGCGGCTACCCTTGTCAAAGCGCGCACCGCCTCCTTCGCCATGTCGTAGGGACCATAGGGCACCATGCCGAGAACGCCGGCCAGCGAGGCGAAATTGATGACGCGTCCGTTCCCGCTTGCCTTGAGGCTGGGATAGCATGCCTGCATCGTCCGCAGGTAAGCGATGGGCCCCATGTCGAAATTGCGTTGCAATTGCTCGACCGAAAGATCGTTGATCGACGACTGGACCACGGACGGGTCGAAGGCATTGTTGACAAGGATATCGATCCCGCCATAGGCAGCCACCACTTTCGCCACTGCATCCTTGATCTGATCGGGATCGGAAACATCGCAGACGATACCAAGCGCGGTGCCGCCGTCAGCGATGATATCGGCAACGACCTTGTCCACATTCGCAGCCGTCAGCGAAACCACGGCGACCTTCGCTCCTTCCGATGCGAATAGTTTGGCGGTGGCGCGGCCGATACCGCGGCCAGCACCGGTTACAATGGCAACTTTTCCGTCGAGTCTACCCATGTTCATCTCCATGCTGTCAGAGTTTTGAGGCTTGGCCGGGCTGAAACGTCATCGCCGGCACATAGGGCGATGGCGTTTCGCGAGCGGCGTTTTGCGTGAGGAAAGAGGCGGTCAGCAATGTCAGCCCCACGACTGCTGGCAGGGCGCTTCTCGGCTTGCGCACACCGAGATGCGCCAGGCCGGATAGCAGCAGGTGATAGAAGATGCCGGCATAGGCGAGATCACTCGCGGCCACCTTGAAGCGTGACAGGATTGCCGCCACGCCCAGGATTTTCACGGCGATCATTACAGGGACGAGATAGGCCGGATAGCCGAGATCGGCGAGGGCCTGACGGGTCCAGGTTCCTTTTGTTGCGTAGATATAGGCGGAGGTCAGATAAAGCAGGCACAGCAGCATCGTGCTGATCCAGTATGTGTATATCGTGGCCATATGGTCTTCCTGTTGCCGCATCGGCGGCAACCCTCTTTGATCAATCTTGTCGTTAGGACCGAGGGGCGGTTTTCATCTGCCGGCCTGCAGTCTGCATTGAAAATGTCCACTAAGATCGATATTAACAAGTAGGATGAAAAACTCGTGGTTAGTATGGAAAACCAGACCATGGCCGATGAAGCGATCAACATGCATGAGGAGATGCGCCGTGCATTCGCGCTACTCTCGGGCAAGTGGAAGCTGGAAATCATGTGGTTGCTCAATCAGCGGGTCTATCGCTTCGGCGAGCTGCGAAAGGCGATCCCCGGCATCACGCAGCACATGCTGACCGCGCAGCTTCGCGAGCTGGAGGCGGACGGTCTGGTGTCACGCACCGTCTTTGCGGAGGTTCCGCCTCGGGTCGAATATGAGATCACGCCAAAGGCACGCGGGCTCGGGCCGACAATGGAGGCACTGACCCTATGGTGGCAGACATATGGAAGCAGCGTCGCACCCAAGGCCACACGCGGGCGTAAATCGCGAAAGGGTTAAACGCTGCACGCCCATGCCTGTGCAGATCGGCTCCTGGTCGCCCGACGGTCTTTCGACTTGCGCTCCCTCGCGCCGCTCCGGCATGACGTGATCCGGACGTCCATAGTCCCATTCATGAATCATCCTCATAACGTTTTGCCGACTGACCTATCTAATCATAGGTCGAGACCGCTGCTAACCTGTTCGAACTCGGCATGGAGACGGGACGGGTGCTGGCCGCCTGACTTTGAATCTCCGGGAAAACGGCGTTTCTGGCCGCGAATGGCGAAAGCTCCTCCGCTCGGGGTCGCCGCCTGATCGCGACATGGTCACGCATCGGCACCTGGTTCGCCGAGCCGCAAATCTGATTCACAAGCATAGGACTGAAACATGACGCAGGGTATTGAAAACAAGGTCGTGGTGATCACCGGGGCGAGTTCGGGACTTGGGGCTGCGGCAGCTCGCCGTCTCGCCAGCGAGGGAGCGAAAGTGGTGCTCGGCGCCCGCCGTGCGGACCGGCTTGAGGCGCTCGCCGAAGACATTCGGAGCGCGGGAGGCAAGGCTCTCGCCGTCGCCACCGACGTCACGAAGCGCGACGATCTGAGGAAATTGGCCGACAGCGCGATTGATCTGTTCGGTCGTATCGACGTGATGCTCAACAATGCCGGCCTGATGCCGCTTGCGCCTTATGAGCGTCTCAAGGTCGATGAATGGGACAAGATGATCGACGTCAACATCAAGGGTGTGCTCTATGGGATCGCCGCCGTTCTCCCGCACATGCAGGCCAGAAAGTCAGGCCACATCATCAATGTTTCTTCCGTTTATGGACACATAGTGTCGCCCGGAGCCAGCGTCTATTGCGCCACCAAATGGGCGGTGCGCGCTATTTCCGAAGGGCTGCGCCAGGAGGTAAAGCCGTACAATCTGCGAACGACCGTCATCTCTCCAGGCGCCGTCGCCACTGAACTGCTGCATCAGATCAGCGAGAAGGACGTCTTCAACAATGTCAAGGATTTCGTCGATAGGGTTGCCATCTCAGACGACTCCTTCGCGCGGATGGTTTCCTTCGCGATCTCGCAGCCCGATGATGTCGACGTGAGCGAGATCCTGTTCCGGCCGACGGCCCAGACCGAGTAGGGTCGCATCGATTGCCGTTGTCTCTTCCGCTCCGTGCATGGAGGAGGCGACGGCGCCGGAATCTAGTGGCGATGGCGCAGTGCGTCGATCAACGCCACAAAGGCTGGCGACGACTGCCTGCGGCTTGGGTAGTAGATGTGATATCCTTCCCAATAGGGGCAGAATGGTTCGAGCACCCGCTTCAACCTTCCATCGGTGATGTCGGGCGCGGCGATGTCTTCGGGAACATAGGCAAGGCCAAATCCGTCAATCGCGGCATCGCGGATATCGTAGATGTTGTTAAACGTGACCTGGCCTTCGACGCGGACTTTGATCTCGCGACCATCCTCCTCAAACTCCCATGCCCAGAGGCCGCCATAAGTCGGAAGCCGCAGGTTGATGCAGCAATGCTGCACCAGGTCTTCGGGGCGCTGGGGTTCGGTCCTGCCGATAAAATATGAAGGGGCTCCCACGACAGCGAAACGGATGTCTGGACTGATCCGCACTGAGATCATGTCTTTTGCGACCTGCTCGCCCAATCGGATGCCGGCATCCAGGCGATCCTGAACGATGTCTTTGAGGCTGTTGTCGAAAATCATCTCGACATTCACATCCGGGTATTGTCGCAGGAAGGATGTGAGCTTTGGCCAAAGGATGCATCTGAGGGGATGGTCGGACGTCGTGATGCGGATCGTTCCCGCCGGCTTGTCGCGTAGTGCGCTCAGGGCGTCGACCTGTATCTCGATCTCGTCAAAGAGCGGTCCCACGCCCTCTAGCAAGCGTTCGCCTGCCTCCGTCGGCGACACCGCGCGCGTCGTGCGTGTCAGGAGGCGGACACCGAGCCTAGCTTCCAGCTGTCGAAGGGTGTGACTGAGTGCGGACTGGGATATGCCGATTTTCGCAGCCGCCCTGGTGAAACTGCGCTCCCGCGCGACCGCGAGGAACGCGACCAGGTCATTGACATTTTCCCGCGACATTCATGAACCTTCTCATATTGAGCTGCCGATAGTAACGGCAAAACGTACCAATGAAAGCCGGCATGACATGCTGGCGTATTCGATGTGCGCCCACGCATTCTCCTTCCGTGGTGATGTCGATCTGAGCAAGCGCCGTGCCGCTGAAATTTGCAGTCTGACAGGAAATATTGATGAGGTCCCCTCATGACTGCATGCGGTCTCGGCGACCTAATGCAGTCCGGTTCATCCTGTTATGGTCTCGCAGCTGAAGACAGGCCGCGATGCCGCTCGCTTGCGGTCCGCAATCAATATGAGGGGGCGCGATGAAAGCCGGAAGCAATCCGACACGCCGGAGCCTGATTGCGATGGCGTTGACGAGCGTCGTGCCGGGACCTGTTCAGGCTCAGACGCAGCCGATAGCGCCGAAAGTTCGGAGTTCGAAGATGAGAATTGAATTTTCCTTTGCTGATTTTGTCTTTGCGGCAAGCCTCCATGACAATCCGTCAGCCCAAGACCTCGTCTCGATGATGCCTCTTAATTTCACCATCGAAGACTATTCCAACAATGAGAAGATCGCTTATTTGCCGAGAAAGCTCACCGGGCAAAACAGCATCGCGTTCGACAATGAGGCGATTGGTGACCTTTGCTACTACGCTCCATGGGGCAATCTTGTTTTCTATTATGCGCGCTATCGCTATTCGCCAGGACTGATCCGGCTCGGCCGCCTCGACAACGGTATCGAACCGTTGCTCACTCGTGGCAAGTTCCCGCTAAAGGCGAGGCTTTTGAGCGAGAGAGCATAGTGGTACGGCGTAGCCGGAGACCGCTACACCGCTGGAGCAGGCTCGACCGCATGCCGTAGCCAGACCATTCCGCCTTCCAGAGTTTCACAGGCAATAAGGCGAAGCGCCTGGCCGGCGCCGGGGCGCTGATCGTCATCGCCACCATCCCAGTCGACGATGCTCGGCGTCCCGGCAAGGCCATCGATACCGGGATAGATCAAGGTGCTGAATTCATCGATCAGCCGCTGGCGAAGAAAGGAACCATTGATCCTGCCGCCTCCCTCCAGCAGCAGTTTCTTGACGCCGAAGACGGATGCGAGCTGCGCCATGGCCAAGGAGAGGTCGTCTCCCTTTGGTCCGGCGAAAACATAGGAAACACCATCCTCCCACAGCTCCGACAGATAGGCGTCCGAGACCTGCTCGCCGAGAACGGCGACGATGTGATCACCGCCGATATTGTCTCGCCCGTAATGCAGGCGCCCGGATGGATCGATCGCAATCGCGAGATTGCGGCCATTGCGATTGGCGACATAGGGAGTGCGTTCTATCGGTGTGACCGCGCTTACGGTCCGTTCCTGTCCTTTGGCCATTTCGCTCATCGTCATCCGGCCAACGATCCAGCCCTCCGCCTCGAACTGATCGGCCACCGTCTCATAGTGCCCCCGCAAGGCGTCGGTGGAAATGCCCGCGGCAGCCGCGGTAAACCGGCTCGGATGAAGCCGGCCGTCAATCGAGGTGATCATATGGCAGATGATGTAGGGGCGCATGGCGAATAACCCTTTCGTTGCAGGGGCAGGACAAGCTTCGCATCCTCGTTTATCTCAGCTTTCCGACGTCCTGTTTAGATGGCAATTCAAGCATGCTTTCATGAGCATAGCTCATAAAAACATGGTGGCCGTTGTGGAAGCCGCGCAAATCGCGACGCGATGTGTCCGGTTGGGTTTCGTCACTGGCCACGCCTCCAAGTTCGGATTGATGAATCCGTTTCATAGCGGCAAGCGCGCAAACCCTACTAATTGCCCATTGGGTGATCTGCTATGCCTGTGTCCTGTCTCCGCTCGAAGTGGATAGAGCAGGGTTTGCAAGGCCGTTGGCGCCAAACCCCGCCGGTCGCGCAGCGCAATTTCTCGATGAATAGCGAGGCGGAACACAAAGAGGATGAACAGGCTGTCCGATCGAGCCTTTCGAGACGGTCGTGCTGAAAGGATACGCATGGAAGCGACAAGGTTTGTTCGGCGGTTCGGGTTGGTGTTGTCGATGGGGGTGGCCGTGTTCGCCGCCGGCTATCTATTGTCGCCCGAAGGAACTGGACCGACGCCCGCTATTGCCGCGGCAAACGGGGTGACGTTCCCGCCGCTTGGCCAGCTGGAACATTACACAACGGTTCGCCGCGGGGTGACGAGGGAGCACATGCTCACCAGCCGGGCCGCGCTCGACGCCATCAAGGCCGGTCGGCCGGTTCCGGTCGGCACGCATGTGGTCCTCGTCGATTATCAGAGCGATGTTCTGACCCGCTATCTCGTTGCCCAAAAGATGGGAGAGGGCATCGACGACTGGCAATACCAGTGGTTCTGGCCGGATCAGTCGATCAAGGCCGACGAGAACATCGCCCAATGCTATGCGTGCCACCAGCGATCGCGCCGCGAGCGGCAGTTCATGTTCACCTTCGGCGATGCGCTCAGCTTCGACGGGAGCCCGCCGACGTGAGGTCCGCCTTCGCGACCCGCCTTGCGCTGCCCGCAGCCATGGCACTGCTGCTGCTGTTCTCGCTCGCCTACTGGTGGCTCGACAACCTCCCGCATGAGATATTCGGGACAGCCCTGTTTATCTTGCTCGCCTGGCACATTGCCGTGAACCGGTTCTGGTTCAAGAACCTGCTGAAGGGGCGCTACGACATGCGCCGCGCGATCACGGTCGTGCTCCATCTGCTGCTGATCGCCAACATGCTTGTCCTGTTGCTGACGAGCATCGTGATCTCAAGATCGGTGTTTGCAGCTCTTCCGATTCCGGACAGTATTTATCTGCGCGACATTCATTGGTTCGCGGCCTATTGGGTGATGATGATCGTCGGGGTCCATCTGGGCCTGCATTGGAGCCGCGTGATGGCTTTGGTTCGTTCGGCCCTGGGGCTTGCCCCGGAAAATGCGATGCGAACGCTGTTGCTTCGCATCCTTACCCTTGCCGTTGCCGGCTTCGGCATCCGGAGTTTTGCAGTGCTCGGCGTGTGGGCAAAACTTACCTTCAGTTACAGTCTCGATTTTTGGGATTTCACCGCGTCGGTAACACCCTTCTTCGGGCATTGGGCTGGCGTTGTCAGTCTTCCCGCCATCGTCACGCATTATGGCATGGTGTCGTGGCGCAAGCGGCGCTCGACAGCCTCGCCGGCGGCGAAACAGGATGGCGCCATCGCGGAACAAGACGCATTGAAGAAGGCAAAGCGTGCATAGTTCGCCCAGAGGGCGCCCTCTATTCGCGATGACGCAATGCGTCGAGCACCGCAATAAAGGCGGGTGAGGACTGCCGGCGGCTCGGATAGTAAAGGTGATAGCCGTCCCAGTGGGGTGAAAATTTCCGCAGCGTCCGCACCAGGCGCCCTTCCTTGACATAGGGCAAGATGATCTCTTCCGGAATATAGGCGAGACCGAAGCCGTCCAGTGCGGCTTGTAAGATGTCGAAGCTGTTGTTGAAGTTAACCTGGCCGTCGACGCGAATCCGGAGCTCGCGGCCATCCTCTTCGAATTCCCAGACATAGAGGCCGCCGGAACTTGGAAAGCGGAAGTTGATGCAGGCGTGGCCGACAAGATCCTTGGGGTGGTGTGGTTCCGGGCGGCTCGCAAAGTAGGACGGCGAACCGACCACGGCGAGGCAAAAGTCGGGACCGATCCGGGCGGATATCATGTCCTTGGCGAGATGCTCGCCCATTCGCACACCCGCGTCGTAGCGCTCGGTCACGATATCCGTGAGCCCGTTGTCGAGGACGAGTTCGACTTTGATATCGGGATACTGAGGGAGGAATTTCCGCAGCTTGGGCCATAGCACATATTTGATGGCATAGTCGGCGGCCGTGATGCGGATGGTCCCGGCCGGCTTGTCGCGCAGGGCGTTGAGCGCGTCAACCTGAACCTCGATCTCGTCGAAATGCGGCGCGATGCCCTCCAGCAGGCGCTCGCCGGGTTCGGTGGGCGTGACGGCTCGCGTCGTGCGGCTCAGCAGCCGTACGCCCAGCCGCGCCTCGAGCTGGCGAATTGTATGGCTCAGGGCGGATTGCGATACGCCCAACTTGGCGGCGGCTCTCGTGAAGCTGCGTTCGCGTGCCACGGCCACAAAAGCCAACAGGTCGTTAATGTTCTCGCGCGGCACTCATGAATCCTTCTCATGCTATGCCGGTCGTTATACTGGAAAGTCGATGATTGGAATAGTGACGGGAGGCGGCGTCCGCTCACGACATCATCACGACGAGATCACATTTGCGAAGGTCAGACCATTACAAGCCCGCGCCCTCATCTGGGCGGAAAAAACCATGCGTGGCTGCGGCAATGGCGAGTGGGCGAGACCAGGTGCGATCGCTGCATTCTGCTGGAGAGCCCAGAAGGGCTCTCCAGGTCGTTTTCATGTCACAGGCGACCCGTCGCCGGGAAGCTTATGCGGATGCGAGATGCTGGCTGAAGAAGTTGGTCAGCTTGTCGAAGGGGATCAGATCGACACGATCATAAAGATCGACGTGACCGGCACCCGCGACCCAGACAAGTTCCTTCGGCTCGGCTGCGCGCTTGTAGGCATCTTCGCTGAATTCGCGCGAGTGGGCCTTGTCGCCGGAGATGAACAGCATCGGACGCGGAGAGATCGTTTCGATGTCGTTGAACGGGTAGAAGTTCATGAACTTGACATTGCTGGTGACCGTCGGCTTCGTCGTCCTCTGGTCGGAGGCGCCTGCCGGCGTGACCTCACCGCGCGGCGTGCGGTAGAAATCGAAGAACTCGCGCTGGATCGGATTGGTATCCGCCGTCAGGACGAGATCCGTGCCGCCGGCAACGTCGATCGGGCCTCCTTCGAACTCGGCATAGCGCTTCTGCGCCGCCGCGGCGATGATCTGCTTGCGCTGTTCGACCGATAGCGACTTGTTGAGCGCATCGCGGTTGGCGGCGCCCATGTCGTACATGCTGACCGTCGCGATCGCCTTGAGCCGCGGATCGATCTTGGCGGCGCTGATGATGAAGCTGCCGCTGCCGCACACACCGATGCCGCCGATGCGCTCGCGATCGATGAAGGGGCGGGTGCCGAGAAAATCGACGGCGGCGCTGAAGGCCTCGGCGTAGTGTTCGGGCGAGACCATGTTGCGCGGCTCGCCTTCGCTTTCGCCCCAGAAGGGGAGATCGATCGACATGGCGGCGAAGCCTTGCTCGGCCATTTTCGTGGCGTAGAGGTTGGCGCTCTGCTCCTTCACGGCACCCATCGGGTGACCGACGACGATCGCCGCGTTGCGAGCATTCCGGTCGAGGTTTTTGGGCAGGAAGAGATTGCCTGCGACATTTTGCTGGTACTGATTTTTGAAGGTGACCTTTTCGAGCGTCACCCGGTCGCTCGTGTAGAAATTATCTGCACCATTGGACATGTCTTGTGCCTTTGCAAAGGGAAGGTCGAGGATGGACATCGCGCCCAGCGCGGCAACACTGGCGCCGGTCAGTTTCAGGAGGTTGCGCCGATCGATATCGACGTTGTTTTCGTCGTTCGCTTCGACAGGCTTTTGGGTGTCGTTCATCATCCGTCTCCATATCTGGTTCGTTGAGTTGCTCATGTAATTCGACCGGGCCGGGGGAATTAGACCGCTGATTTCGCTCGTCGTTATGAGGGCTGCTCATGAATAGGCTGGCGGCACTTCCGGCACGGCACCTCAAGCGGTCTGCGGTTGCCGGCTGCGTGCCGTCAGGAGCGCCAGCAAGGCTGCGACGAGCAACAGTACCGCGCTGACGCCGAAGGTCGCGACGTATCCGCTCGTGTCGAACAGCAGGCCGCCGACGATCGCGCCGAAGGTGATGGCGAGCTGGACGACCGCGACCATCAGGCCGCCGCCTGCCTCGGCATCGTCAGGCAATGTTCTGGCCACCCAGGTCCACCAGCCGACCGGCGCCGAGGTGGCGAACAGTCCCCAGAGGCCGAGCAATATCGCGGTCATTGCGATACCGCCGCCCAACAGAATGAGCGCCGCCGCGATAAGCGCCATCAGCGCCGGGATGATGATCAGCGTGCGGTAGAGACCGCCCTGCACGAAGCGTCCGATGAGCGACGTGCCGATGAAGCCGGTCACGCCCATCATCAGCAGCAGGAGCGACAGCGTGGAGACGTCGACATGCTCCACCGTCTCGAGAAACGGCCGCAAATAGGTGAACAGCGCGAACTGACCCATGAAGAATATGCTGACGGCCGCCATGCCCAAGGCGACGACGGGTCGCGCCAACACCTTGAAGACGCCGGCTCCGCTTGTGCGAGTTGCGGTTTTCAGCGATGGAAGGCTGATCAGCTGCCAGGCGAAAACGATGGCTGCGACGGGAACCACGAAGAAGAAGGCGCCGCGCCATCCGATGAGACCGCCGAGCAGGCTTCCGAGCGGTGCGGCAACCACGGTGGCAAGCGCATTGCCGCCGTTCAGGATCGCCAGAGCCCGCGGCACCTGATCGTCCCGCACGAGCCGCATTGCGATCGCGGCCGACATCGACCAGAAGCCGCCGATGACGACGCCGATCAATGCGCGGCCGAGCATGAAGATTTCATAGTTGGGAGCAAGCGCCACGATCGTTCCGGAGACGATCATCAGGCCGGTCAGCATCAGCAACAGCAGCTTGCGATCGAGCTGGCCGGCAACGGCGGATATGAACAGGCTCGTCAGAACCGCGAACGCGCCGGACACCGAGATCGCCTGGCCGGCCTGACCCTCGGTGATCTGCAGGTCGGATGCGATCGGCGTCAGCAGGCTGACCGGCATGAATTCGGAGGCGATCAATGCGAAGGCGCCCAGCGACAGCGCAAAGACGCCACCCCAGGCCGGTGCGCGATCGGCATCGGTATCGCTTGCCGAAGAGAATTCTAGCAGCATCTGGATATTACCTCGTGATGTCTCATGCCGGGATGCCGGCCGTGGCGACGGCGTCCCGGCATGTCGATGGAATTGAAATTTTGCGTGGACGGCGATTTGTGCGCCCCGGACCGTTTCACCGCGGCGGGAGCCTTCATCAGGCGGCTATTTCGCCAATGGGACTTCGCGTCGATCCGTCGAGAGGAGATATAGATCGGCTGTCCATGGCCAACTAGCCATGTAAATCCGCATGTAATTATGAGGGATATTCATCAATCGGCGATAATGCCCGATCGGAACCCGCTTGCCAGCCCATCTCGCAATCAGAGGTGAACGGCGCTCGGAAGGTTTGACACCAGCGTATCGATGGTCAGGCGCAGGCGTTTCGGCAAATGCTGTGTGTCCGGCCAGACGGCGAACGTGTCCAGCGATGTCGAGGGATATTCGTCGAGCAAAGTGACGAGGCGTCCATCGCGCAGATGCTCGCGCACCAGCCAGTCGGGCAGCCAGGCGATCCCCATGCCCGCGACAGCGGCGTCGACGATGGTTTCGAGATTGTCGAACCGCAGGCGCCATTTCAGGACGCAATCCCGCTGTCGTCCTTCCGCGTCGCGCAATTGCCAGGGATATAGCTGGTTGTTGCGCCAGTAGACCAATGCGTCATGTGCGGCAAGATCGGCAATGCTGTCCGGCCGTCCTCGTTCGGCGAGGTAGGCGGGGGCGGCGCAGACGACTTTCTTCTGGCTGAGAAGTTTGCGCATGCGCAGGCCGCTGCCCTCCGGCGTCGGCCCGTTGCGAATGGCAAGATCGAAGCCTTCGCCAATCACGTCGACGACCAGATCGCTGAAGCGAAGATCGAGCTCGAGTCTGGGATGCTGCTTTGCGAGGTCGAGCAGGAGGGGCGCGACGCAATGATGGCCAAACAAGACGGGCATGGAGATGCGCAGCTGGCCGACGACGTCCGTGCGTCCGGCTTCCAGGAGGTTTTCCCCCGCCCGTAGCTCCTCGAGCGCGCGCTGGCACCGCTCATAATAGGCCTGCCCCTCCTCGGTCAGCGTCTGGACACGGGTGGTTCGATGAAAAAGCCGCACCCCAAGCCGCGTTTCCAATCGGGCGACCGCCTTGCCGACGGCGGAACGGGAGAGCGCCAGACGCTCCGCGGCCCGCGAAAAGCCACCGGCCTCCACCGTTTCGACAAAGACCGCAACCCCTTCCAGCCTGTCACGCATGATCATCCTATTGTAGCGCCAGACGCTCAAGTCATGGGAAATAATATCATCACTAACGCATGAAATTCTACAGTATATGAAGCCTGCTTTGCAAGTCTCCTGGAGCCAAGCCGCCGGAAGCGCCGCTGCGGGGCAATCGAAGTGGTCGCCTCGACGCGGCCCCCTTTTCACCTTCAGGCGCCTGATACTGGCGCAGCAGGATTGTCAGACATGCTGATTTCCATCGTTTACGACAGTGGCTACGGCCATACCGCCAAGGTTGCTCAACTCGTTGCCGAGGGAGCAGGACGTGTACCGGGTGCCGATGTCAGGCTCGTTGCCGTCGCCGATGGCGACATTCCATGGGCAACGCTGGAAGCCAGCGACGCGATCATCTTCGGGGCGCCGACCTACAATGGCCTCATCAGCGCCCGCTTCAAGCAATTCATGGAAGCCTCGACCCGGACCGCCTGGTTCGAACAGAAGTGGCGTAACAAACTGGCGGCCGGCTTCACCAATTCCGGTGCCCAGCACGGCGACAAGCTCAATTCCCTGATCTCCATGGCGCTGTTTGCCGCCCAGCAGGGCATGATCTGGGTCGGTCTCGACCTCATGCCCGGCAACAGCAGCAGCACCGGCAGCGTCGAGGACTTGAACCGGCACGGAAGCTGGCTCGGCGCCATGGCGCAGTCCAACAACGATCAGGGTGCGGATCAGACCCCGAACCAAAGCGATCTGAAGACCGCCGCCTATCTCGGCCAGCGCGTTGCCGAGATCGCGCTGCGCTTTCGGCCTGCGGCAGCCTAACCTCGACCGATGGAGACCGATATGGAAGCGATTACGATCGATGACGTGCGTGCCGTTGCGCCCGCGCTTGCGAAATATACCGAAGACGCCATTGTCAACGGATTGTGGAAGCGGTCAGCACTCTCCGCGCGGGACCGTAGCATCATCACCGTCTCGGCTCTGGTTGCAGGCGAACGCACGATCGGCTTTGCCCATTATTTCAACACCGCCCTTGCCACTGGCGTGACGCCGGCGGAACTCTCGGAGATCGTCACGCAGGTCGCCTTTTATGCCGGCTGGTCGACTGCCTTCTCCGCAGTCGCCGTGCTCAAGGACATCTTCGCGCAGCGCGGCATTGCTGCCGATCAGCTGCCGCCTGTCGCGCCGGAACTCTTGACGCCGCAACAGGCGCTGCCCGGCGACGATGCCCGTGTGAGCATTCTTCAGGAGACCTTCGGCGCGATCGTTCCCGGTCTCGTGGAGATCACCAACGATCTGCTGTATGGCGAAGTCTGGCTTCGTCCGAACCTGTCCGTCCACGACCGCAATCTGGCGACGGTGACCGCGCTGATCGCCACCGGACAGACCGAATTCCTCGGCATGTATCTTGCCAAGGCGGCCGCCGTGGGTGTGACGAAAGCCGAGATCTCGGAGCTCATCACCCATCTCGCCTTCTATATCGGTTGGCCCGCGGCTCTCTCGGCGGCCGTAGTCGCGAAGGGCGTCTTTGAGGGCCATGGCTTGCCAAAGTAGCGGAAGGGCAATGTCGCCAAATCAAACCGCCGGCCCGTTTTGCGCGATCATGAAGCCGTCGAAGAAGGCTGCGAGCCTCGCGTGAGCATCGAGGGGCAATATATGTGCGACATATTGGTCGGGCCGCACGATGATCATGCAGCCCTGACTGCGGTCGATGCCACGCAGGTCGAAGATATCCCGGCCGGGCCTGAGGTCGGCGCAGAACATCTTTTCATAATCGCGCAGGCCGAGGCGACCCTTGGCGGGCAGGAGGAATGCCGGCATCGCCTCCATCGCAAGATCGCGATAGGCCTGCTGGAAGATCGCGCGCACGTCGATGACGGAGTCGATATCTGCGCCCTCGGGGGTGAACTTCCTCAGGGGTGAGGCAGCGCTCGTCAGGAAGTCGCACAGTCCCGAGAGCGGCGAGCCCGATTGTGCGCGATCGTCTTTTCCGGCAAATGCGTAGAGACGCCAGCGTCCGTCGGCCCTGGCGGCGTGGCCGAGTTCCATCGTCTTGGCATCGCCAAGGCGGATGACGGGCGCGGAATGGAAACGCGTGCCGATTGAAAAACCCGTGGCAAGATGCTGATGGTCTGCATCGCCGATGAGGGCCGATGGGGTGTAGCGCGTTGCCGTGCCGGCGGTGTAGTGCCCGGATCGAATGAAATAGGTCTGGACCTCCGTCGGATCGACGCCGCCCGGATTGGCGTCGGATCTGAGGGGTGCGCTGAGCATCTTTGCCCATTCTCGGTCGAAATCGATCAGCTCCTTGGCGATCGATTGGCGCTCGGCGGAATAGCTGTGCAGCAGGGATGCGGGCGCTCGACCCTCCAGCACGGCGGCGAGCTTCCAGCCGAGGTTGAAGGCGTCCTGCATGGAAACATTCATGCCCTGGCCCGCCTTCGGGCTGTGGGTGTGGCAGGCGTCGCCGGCAATGAAGACATGCGGCAGGCGCGTCGCGATACCCTCTTCCGACACGTCGTCGAACTTGTCGCAGAGCCGCTGGCCGATCTCGTAGACCGACCACCAGGCAACTTGCTTCACGTCGAAGCTGTATGGCTTTAGAACGCGCTGTGCCGCGGTGATCAGATGGTCGACGGTGATGGCCTTGCTGGCGACGCGCTCATTTGCCGCCAGCTTGTCGAGTTCGACATAGATGCGGACGAGATAGCCGCCTTCGCGCGGAATGAGCACGATGCTGCCCTCTTTCGCCGACTGGATCAGCGCCTTGAGGCGGATGTCCGGAAAATCGGTTACGGCCAGCACGTCCATGACGCCCCAGGCCTGATTGGCGGAATCGCCACGGAGTTCCCGGCCGATCGCTTTGCGCACGGCGCTGCGGGCGCCGTCGCAGCCGACGACGTAACGGGCTTTCACGGTCTCGACCAAGCCTTCATGCGCGTCGTCCGTCCGCTCCAGTCTGACGGTGACCGGGTGGCTGCCGGCCGAAGCACCGGTATCGATCCGCAGATCGGCGAGGCGGCGGGAGTAATGCGGCTCCAGCCGGTTCGGCGAGCGGCGCATGAGGTCGAGATAGAAGTCGTGTATCCGTGCCTGGTTGAGGATGACATGCGGCATTTCCGACAGCCCTTCCTCGACATCGAAAATGCGGCCGTGGCGGACGATGCTTTCGCGGTTCATATCGCCCGGCTTCCAGAAAGAGGTCTCGTTGACCCAGTAGGATTCCTTGAGCACCTTGTCCGCGAAGCCGAATGCCTCGAACATTTCAAGCGTGCGACAGGCAATGCCGTCGGCCTGTCCGAGCTCGAGCGGGCCGTGCTTCTGGTCGATGATCGCGGTTCTGATGGCCGGAAAGGCGGAAAGCTGGGCTGCGAGCGTCAGCCCGGCGGGGCCGCATCCGACGATCAGCACGTCGACTTCCGATGGCAGCGTGTCCGTGCGCGACGCGGCTTCGGATGTGGGCTCCGACAGATCGGGGTCGCCGGTTCTGAAGCCATTGAGATGAAATTGCATGAATGGTCTCCTCCCATACCGGTCGGGTCGATGCCGATGGCGGGGCATCTCGACGCGGGCATAACCGGTGTCTAAACTGATGCGAAAATGCAGATTTTTCAGTTGCCGTAATTAGTCAGTACACTGATCATCAGTATACTGTCAATAATGACGGCGAGCGTGGAGACTTGGGTGAGAGACAATAATGACATGCCGGGGCATCTGATCCGCCGGCTCCAGCAGATCGCCGTGGCGGTGTTTCATTCCGAAGCGGAAGCGGCGGGCTATGACCTGACGCCGGTGCAATATGCGGCGCTCGCGGCGATCAGCACCAGTCCGGGCATCGATCAGGTGACGCTTGCAGGGCTGATCGCCTATGACCGCACCACGATCACCGGCGTGGTGGACAGGCTGGCGCAGAAGGGGCTGATCGAACGGCAGGCGAGCAGCCGCGATCGCCGCGCCCGCGAGCTGACGATGACCCCGGAAGGCAAAAAGACGCTGGAAGGCATCACGCCCGCCGTGACGGCTGCGCAGCAGCTTATGGTCCGCGGCCTCACGGACGATGAGACGGAAGAATTGATGCGGCTTCTTCGCAAGGCGATCGCCGCCGGCAACGAACTGAGCCGCGCGCCGTTGCGTCAGGTTTGAACGAGGCCCTGGATTCCATTGGTTTGCGCGATCTATTCCTCAAAGCGGCTCGTGGCGTCACGATCGCGCTCATATCGCCTCGCGAGCGGAAAAGGCGGCAACCAGGCCTCGCGGCGAATGGTCCAGAGTTCGTAGGTAGGCTTTAACTGGTCGGGGGAATCTAGGGAGCCGAGGTTGACCTCGATCTCGTCCGCACTGCGTGCGAAAACCGGCGAGCCGCAGCGGGGGCAGAAAAACCGCCCGGCATAGTCGCGTGTTTCGCCGTCGATCGTCACCGCATCCTGCGGGAATATTGCGGAAGCGTGAAAAAGAGCGCCGTGATGCTTGCGGCAATCCATACAGTGACAAAGGCCGACCCGGTATGGGGGTCCTGATGCCACAATCCTGACGCTGCCGCACAGACAGCTTCCCGTAAACCGGTCCATGCTGGGTCTCCTCGAGAAATCAAGCCATTGAAATGGCTATAACGAATGGCGCCTTCACCGCAATTGCCAGCGGCAGCATAGCACGTACGCGCCTTTCCCAACGGATGGTAGCGCCCGTTGCTGCTCGCGAACAGGCTTGCGGCATGGCGCCCGGCAATCACGATATCGGAATTTTGAATCGGCCAGGACCGATCGTTGCGCAAAAATTCTCTATAAAAAAGATCAACAATAGTAAAATTGACACTTTAGTTTTATAAACTGAGATGTTAGTTTCACATTATGTTTGACCGTCAAAGCCCATTTCTGTCGCAAGGCCCAACCGATCTGGTGGCGATCGCCGAGGAAAAGATTCGGCATGAAATCAAGGCCGGCGGCTTTTCGCCCGGGGAAAGGTTGTCCGAGCAGGCCCTCTGCAAGAGCTACAAGCTTGGGCGCGGGATCGTTCGCGCCGCCTTGAGCCGCTTGTCGCATAAGGGTTTCGTTTCATCGCAACCTCGAAGCGGCTGGAGAGTGGCTTCGATCACGGCAATTGGCCTGCGGGAAATTACGCTAGGTAAGGCCCAGCTTGAGCCGCTCTTGGCGGATGTCGATCTGTTGCCCGATGATTTCGGACGGCTGGAGGCGTTATGCGACATGCAGGCAGCGCTGTCGTCCGGCGCCGGGCCGTATGGTGAGCAGCTTGAGCTCACAAGGAATTATGAGCGCCAGATACGGGATTTGCTGGCGTCACGGCTGAAGGCGCCATTGATCGCCGGATGGTTGGAAATTCTCTGGGACAGGTCCGACTACTACCTCAATTTCCTCGAGGCATCGGCGGGCACGCAGCTGAAGCCGACGGATTGGACCGTTTTCATTTCGGCCAAGAGGGGCGGGCGGAACAAGGATGCGGCCCGTCTGGTGAGCGGGGCCTGCGACGCCTTTGCCGCCTTTACCCAGGCCTGCCTGCTTAAATCGGAACTCGCCTCCCCAGGAGGCGGCAAGAAGAAACTTAAAACGACTTCCAATGACGAAATTCCTTTGGCGCGCTCCGATCGCGAGCGGCCGTCTTTGAAAAAGGATCTGTAGATGAAAGCAATCAAGGCTTTGGCGCTTGCCGTCGTGGTCGGCGCAATGATGCCGGTCTCCGGCTTTGCCGCCGCGAAGGACAAGATCGTCGTCGACCTCGTCAGCGAGCCGTCGTCGCTGGATCCGCAAAAGCAGTGGAATCCCGACAGCTATTTCGTCTATCGCAACATCTTCGATCAGCTCGTCACGCGCGATGACGACGGCAAGGTCGTGCCCGCGATCGCCACCGCCTGGGCCTATAAGTCGGATACGGAAATCGCCTTCACATTGCGCGACGACGCGACCTTCCATGACGGGCAGAAGCTGACGCCCGAGGATGTCGTCTTCAGCGTCAATCGCATCATCGACAAGAAATTCGCAAGCCCGCAGCTCAGCCAGTTCAATAAGATCGCATCCGCCGCCGTGACCGGACCGCATGAGGTGACCATTCGCACCAATGGACCCTATCCGGTTCTGCTGGCGCAGCTCGTCAAGCTCTCCATCGTGCCGAAACATGTGGTCGAGGCTGTCGGCGACGATGCCTTCAATCTGTCGCCGGTCGGCTCGGGTCCGTACAAGTTCGAAAAATGGCAGCGCGGTGTTGCCGTTTCTCTCGTGCGCAACGATGCCTATTGGGGCAGGAAGGGCTATTTCCGAAGCGCTGAATTTCGCGCCGTGCCGGACGCCGCCACCCGGGTCGCCGATTTGAAGGCCGGCAGCGCGGATGTCGCCGTCACCCTTGATCCGGATCTGGCGGCTCAGCTCCAGGGAGCGGCCGGCACCAAAGTGCTGACCGCGGTGACGGAACGCATCGCCTATCTGAAGCTCAACCCCTCCAAGCCTCCCTTCGACGATGTCAATCTGCGCCGCGCCGTCGCCTATGCCGTCGACAAGCAATCGATCGTCGATGGTCTGCTCGGCGGCTACGACAAGCCCGTCTCGCAGCTCGCCTCGCCGGACTACACCGGCTATGTCGAGGGCGTGGAGGGACTTGCCTTCGATCCGGCGCAGGCGCGGCAGCTCATCGAAAAAGCTGGCAGCGCCGCAGCGCAGCCGATCGCCTTCCTGACTTCGCCGACCTTCGATCAACGCATCGTTCAGGCCCTGGTGCAGCAGCTCAACGATGTCGGTTTCAAGGTGAATGTCGAGACGGTGGATTTTGCCACTTATCTGCAGCGCATCCAGAGCGAAAAGACCAAGCAGCCGGTCATTTCCTTCGGTCGGTGGTCCTGTGCCTGCCAGGACGCGGACGGTATCTCCTTTCCGCTTCTGCAGAGCAGCAGCTCGTTTTCCGCGGTGTCGGACCCAGGCATTGACACGCTCCTGAATAGCGCGCGCAACACGCTCGACGAAAAGAAGCGGCTGGAAGCCTACAAGGAGGTCGCAACGACCGTCGCCAAGGACGTTCCGATCCTGCCTCTCTATCAGGCCGCCGTCATTTACGGTGTCGCCGACAGGCTGGAATGGAAGCCGACGGCCAATGAGAGCTTCTTCCTCAACCGGGCGAGCTGGCACGAATAGTGCCAGCCTAGCGCCACCGGCGCCTTTCCGAAGGGAGGGATCGCCGGAGAAAGGAGAAGGGGATGGCCGCCTTTATCGCCAGACGCTTGATCCAGGCCTTCATCGCCTTGTTCGGGGTCATAACGCTCGTCTTCTTTCTCCAGCGCCTGACCGGCGATCCGGTGCTGCTGCTGGTGCCGCAGGGGGCAACACAGGCTGATATCGAGGTCATGCGGACCGCTCTCGGCTTCGACCGGCCACTCTACGTCCAATATTTCCACTTCCTGGCCAGTCTGGTGCAGTTCGACCTCGGGCGCTCCTATGTGCAGAACCTGCCGGTGGTGGAGATCATAGCCAGCCGCATACCTTATACGCTCGAACTTGCGGCAGGCGCCCTGCTGGTTGCCGTGGGGTTCGGCGTGCCGATTGGCGTCGTGCTTGCCGTGCGCCGCAATCGCTGGGAGGCCCGCTGGCTGATAAGTCTCGTTTTGATCGGGCAGTCCATGCCGACATTCTGGACCTCGGTCCTGCTCATCATGTTCTTCGGGGTCTTCCTGCGCTGGCTGCCGCCGTCGGGCGCCAGCGGGCTGGCGAGCCTGCTCATGCCATCCTTTGCGCTCGGTTTTCTGTCGATGGCGACGTTTGCGCGTGTGACGCGCACATCGGTACTCGACGAGCTGAGCAAGGATTATGTTCGAACGGCCCATTCCAAGGGGCTGTCGACATCTAGGCTCGTCTTCCATCATCTCCTGCGCAATGCCGCAGTTCCGATCGTAACGATCTCCGCCCTGGAGATCGCCAACCTCCTGACCGGGGCGATCATCATAGAGACGGTCTTCGCCTGGCCGGGCCTCGGTCAGCTGACCATACAGGCGATCAGCGCTCGCGATTTCGCCATCGTTCAGGGTATCGTGCTGATCGGCGCGGCGGCGGCGATCCTGCTCAATCTCGTCGCCGATCTGCTCTACAGTCTCATCGATCCTCGCATCCGTCTTGGCGGGAGGCCGGCATGAGCGCGGTCCTTGCCAAGGCAAGCAGGCTGGCCGGAAAACCGCCTCTGACCGTGGTTCTGTCGGTTGTTGTCCTAACCGTCATCGTGCTGGCGGCCATAGTCGCCCCGTTGATCGCTCCCTACGATCCGAATGCGCAGAACCTGCTCGGACGCCTGAAGCCGCCGGGCTTCACCATCCGCGCGACGCATTTCCTGCTGGGCTCGGACGAATTGGGGCGGGATACGCTCAGCCGCCTGATCTACGGCGCCCGCGTTTCGCTTCTCGTCGCCTTCGCCTCGGTGCTGCTGTCGGGCATTGCCGGCTGCATCTTCGGGATGCTGGCGGCCTTTTATCGCGGCTGGGTCGAAACCGTGATCATGCGTCTGGTCGACATCGTGCTCTCCATCCCCGCGATCCTGCTCGCCATCATCACCGTTGCAACGCTCGGGCCTGGTCTGCAGAACGTCGTCCTCGTTCTCGCCCTGACGCGCTGGCCGCGCTATGCGCGCGTGGCCTATGCGCAGACGCTGATCGTCGCCAACATGTCCTATCTGAGACTGTCGCGTGCCATGGGTGCGGGATGGCTGCGCGTGCTGCGCCACCATGTCCTGCCGAATATCGCCGGAGCGCTCGTGGTCGTCGCCACCCTCGAATTCGGGCTGATGGTGCTGTTCGAGGCGGGATTGTCCTTTCTCGGCCTCGGCGTTCAGCCGCCGACCGCAAGCTGGGGGGCGATGCTGTCGGTCGGCAGAAACTATGTCGCCAATGCCTGGTGGCTCTCGGTCATGCCGGGGCTGGCGCTTTTCCTTCTCGTTTTGTCCGTCAATGTTCTGGGCGACTTCCTGCGGGATCGCCTCGACCCAAGGAGTGCGTAAAATGGTCGATTTCTCGCAAGATTTCAAAGGGAAGCGCGTGGTCGTGACCGGTGCGGCCGGTATTTTCGGCGGCTGGATCGCCAAGGCCTTTGCCAAGGCCGGCGCCGAGCTTTTGCTGACCGATGCCGACCCGGCTCGCCTTGCTTCAGCGGCGCGGGAGATCGGCGTGAGCCATCGGCAGCATGTGGCGGACCTGACCTCCGATGCCGATATCAAATCGCTCCTCTCCGTCATCGCCGAGCACTGGGGAGCGGCGGATGTTCTCGTCAACAATGCCGGCATCTATCCCTCGGGCTTCCTGCTCGACCTGACCGCCGAGGATTGGGACCGCATCTTCGATATCAATCTGCGCGCGCCGTTCCTGCTGTCGCAGGGCGTTGCCCGCCAGATGATCGACAAGGGCGTGAAGGGCTCGATCGTCAATATTTCCTCCGGTGCCGCGCGCAAGATGCGCCGCACCGTGGTGCCTTACTGCACCTCGAAGACGGCGCTCGACCGCTTGAACAAGGGGTTGGCCCTGGAGCTCGCCGAGTTCGGCATCCGGGTCAATATCGTCGAGCCGGGCTTCGCGCCGGGCAGCGACGTCAGCCATCTGACGCAGGAGCATATCGACAGTGTCGTCGGCAGTATTCCGCTTGGCCGGATATCGGCGCCGGAGGATGCGGCGACCGCGGTGCTCTATCTGGCATCGGATGCTGCCGCCTATGTGACGGGCGCGACGCTGACCGTCGATGGCGGCAATTCGATCGGTTCGCTCGCCGTCTTCCAGGCCAAGAAAACCGCGCTTTGAGGCAGGGCAGGAGGAGAAACAATGGTCGAACATCGGGCTGCTGCAAGAACCTATTCGCCCTTTCCCGCTTATGAATGGCCGGAGGGAAAACAAAGTGGCGTCCTCTTGAGCGTCGATGTCGACGCCATCGCGCCTTTCTTGTGGGAGCATCGCGATCATCTGCCGGATCGTATCGCCCGGCTGGAGGTCCGCCGTTTCGGCTTGCGGTCCGGCCTTGCGCGCCTTCTTGATCTGTTCGATCGCTACGGCGTGAAGGCGAGTTTCTACGTGCCGGCCGTCGTCGCCGAGTTCGATCCGGATCTGCTTCCTTCCCTCCTGTCGGCCGGTCACGAGATCGGGCTGCACGGCTATTTCCACGAACTGGTCCGTGACATCGGCGATGCCGAATTCGACGCTGCCCTCGATGCCAGCCTGGACCTGTTCGTTAGGCAGACCGGCAAGGCGCCAATTGGCTTCCGTTCGCCCGCCTGGGAGATGACGCCGCATATGCTGGCCGAGATCAAGGCGCGAGGCCTTGCCTATGATAGCTCGCTGATGGGCTTCGACCATCCCTACGAGATCGACGGCGTCGTCGAAATCCCGGTGCAATGGGCCTTGGACGATGCAATTTTCTACAAGTTCGAGGGTAGCGGCAACGAGCGCTGGGCGCCGGTTTCCGGCAGTGCCGTGCTGGAGGATTGGCTCGCCGAATGGCGGACGCTCCACCGGTTCGGCGGGTTGTTCACCCTGACCGTCCATGACTGGATATCGGGTAGGGGACAGCGCATCGCCGTGCTCGAAAAGCTGCTGGATGTCATCACCGCCGAGGCCGGAACCTGGGTCGCGACCGCGGCCGAGATCGCCGGCCATCATGCCTCTTCCGTCAATTCCGGCCGGTTTGCCGTCGCCTCGGCCGTTCCCGCCGCGATCGGCGCGCGGCGTTTCGGGACAAGACCATGAACGAAACATGGTCCATCGCCAAGCATGAGACGCTGAGCGAACACGGCCTGGTGGCGTGCCAGAACTGGCTGGCGGCCGAGGCCGGTGCCCGCGTGCTTTCGGCGGGCGGCAATGCCGTCGATGCGGCGATCACGACGGCGCTGGTCCTCAGCGTCGTCGAGCCATGGCTTTCCGGCATCGGCGGCGGTGGCTTCATGCTGCGCGCGGACGGCAGTTCCGGTGTGGTCGATGTGCTCGATTTCAATGTCGTTTCGCCCGGTGCGCTCGATCCGGATGACTACCCTTTGGTCGAGGGCAAGGACGGCGACTGGTTCGAGTGGCCTTCGGTGCAGGGCGATAGCAACCTGATCGGCTACGGCTCCATATGCGTTCCCGGCGCCGTCGCCGGCTTTGCCGAGGCGCTTGCCCGGTTCGGCACGATTTCCTGGGCCGATGCGATCGCGCCGGCCATCGAGCACGCCCGTCGCGGCCTGCAGGTCGATTGGTATGCCGCGCTGGCGCTTGCCATCGACGGCCACAATCTGGCGCAGTTCAAGGGCGCGGCCGACCTCTTTCTTCGCGATGGCAGGGCGCCGAGGGTTCCGGAGGGCGGGCGGTCGCTGTTCCTGCCGATGACGGCCAAGGCTGCCACGCTGGAGAGGCTGGCATCCGAGGGAGCGAGAGATTTCTACGAGGGCCGAACCGCCGATCTCCTGGTTGCCGATCTCGCGAGAGGCGGCTCGGTCCTTTCAAAATCGGACCTCGCATCCTACACGCCGAAATGGCGACAGCCAGCGGTCGGCGACTACAGGGGACGGCGGGTGCATACGGTTCCCGGCCTTTCCGGCGGCCCGACGCTGCTTGCGGCGCTCGCCGATCTGGAGAGCCTTCCGTCGGATGCCGATCCCCTGTCGGGCGCGACCGCACTCGCCTTCGCGCGGGCGTTGCGCCGTGCCAGTGAATATCGCCTCAAACATATCGGACACGCCGCCGGCGAAAGCTGTACGAGCCATATCAGCGTGGTCGATGCGCAGGGGACCATGGTTTCCCTCACCAATACGCTGCTGTCCCGCTTCGGCTCGAAGGTCGTCGTGCCCGAATTGGGATTTGCCTTGAACAACGGTCTGATGTGGTTCGATCCGAGGCCCGGTCATCCCAATTCGATCGCGCCGGGCCGGCAGCCGCTCGCCAATATGTGCCCGATCATCGCAACGCGTGACGGCCTGCCCGAACTGGCGCTGGGCGCTGCCGGCGGCAGGCAGATCGTTCCGGCGATCACGCAGATCCTCTCCTATGTCACGGCTTTCGGAATGACGTTGGAGCAGGCTCTGTTCAGTCCGCGCATCGATGCGAGCGGCACGACGATCCGGGTCAACCGTGCCGCGGGAGCAGATGTGGCGGCGGCGGTCGCAGCTGCCTTCGACGTCCAGGTGATCGACGACGCGCTTTATCCGGTCAATTTCGCGGTGCCGTCGGCCGTGATGCGGCACGATGGCGTCAATGTCGGAATGGTTCATCCGCGCAATCCTTGGGCGGCCGTTCGCGAGGCGTCGGTCTGATGGCAGCGCCGGTCTTAAGCGTCGACGGGCTGCGGGTCGCCATCAACGGCAAGGCCGTCGTCGATGATGTCAGCCTGTCGGTCGATGCCGGCAAGATCGTCAGCCTTGTCGGCGAGTCGGGATGCGGCAAGTCGATGACGGCCTTTGCCGTCATGGGACTTTTGCCGCCCGCCGCATCCGTGGCCGGTGGTTCGGTCCTGCTGAACGGACGCGATCTCTCCCGGCTCGGCAGAGGTGCCCTCATGGGACTGCGCGGCAGCGAGATGTCGATGATCTTCCAGGAGCCCGTTGCGTCGCTGAACCCGCTGATGCCGGTCGGGCGGCAGATTGCCGAAAGCCTGCTCGTCCATCGCAGGCTCGGCCGCAAGCAGGCCTGGCATCAGGCGATTGCCATGCTCGAGGATGTTGGCATTCCGGAGCCGGCAATGCGCGCGAGGCAATATCCGTTCGAGCTGTCGGGCGGCATGTGCCAGCGTGTGATGATCGCCATGGCGCTGATCACGCGGCCGCGCCTCTTGATCGCCGACGAACCGACGACGGCGCTCGATGTCACCATTCAGGCGCAGATCCTGGAACTGATGAAGCGGCTGCGCAGCGAAACCGGAACAGCAATCCTGCTGATCACCCATGACATGGGGGTCGTCGCCGATATCGCCGATCGCGTCGCGGTCATGTATGGCGGCCGCATCGTCGAGGATGGCGGGGTCGAGGCGATCTTCCAGGAGCAGAAGCATCCCTATACGCGATTGCTGCTGTCGACCATTCCGCGTCTTGACGGCAGCGACGTCGGGCAGCTTCTGCCCACGATCAGGGGCATGGTTCCCGATGCCGGCAGCTGGCCGCCGGGATGCCGGTTCTCCACGCGCTGTCCGCTGGCGGATGAGGACTGTCGGCAGGTGCCATTGCTGGAGGCCGCGGGCCAGGACCGGAGTGCTGCCTGCTGGCATCAGGATCGTATCGGGAGGCTGGCATGACAGCACCCTTGCTCTCGGTTCGCGATTTGCATGTTCACTTTCCCGTCCGCCGTGGTTTCTTCGGGCAGACGGCCGGTATGCTGAAGGCGGTCGATGGCGTCGATCTGGATATCGAAGCCGGGCAGAGCCTGGCGCTGGTCGGCGAATCCGGATCGGGCAAATCGACGCTCGGTGCTGCGATCCTCGGCATGCAGAAGCCGACCGCGGGGCAGATATTCTTCGAGGGCAGCGATATCGCAGCCAAGGATTCGCACGGCCAGGGCGCGCGGCTGCGGGATATTCAGATCGTGTTTCAGGACCCGGTCTCGGCGCTCAATCCGCGCATGGATATCGGCGACAGCATCGCCGAGCCGCTTGCCATCCACGGCGTCGGAACCGGGCAGGAGCGCCGCCGACGGGTTGCCGAGCTTCTGGAGCTTGTCGGGCTCAATCCGGCACATGCCGACCGCAAGCCCAATGCCTTCTCAGGCGGACAGCGCCAGCGCATCGTCATTGCGCGGGCGATCGCGCTTCAGCCGAAGCTGTTGATCCTGGATGAGCCGGTGTCGGCGCTCGACGTGTCGATCCGCTCGCAGATCCTCAACCTGCTCTTCGAATTGCAGCGTCGTTTCGGTCTCTCCTATCTCTTCATCTCGCATGACCTGTCGGTGGTTCGTCATTTCGCCGACAGGGTGGCGGTGATGTATCTCGGCCGCATTGCCGAGATCGGAGCGACGGCCGATGTCTTCGCCCGGCCGGCTCATCCCTATACCGAGGCATTGCTGAGCGCGGTGCCGCTGCCCGATCCGGTCGCGCAGCGCCGGCGGCAACGTATCCTTCTCGAAGGCGATTTGCCCAGTCCCGCCGCCCCGCCCGCCGGTTGCCGTTTTTCGACGCGGTGTCCGATCGCCGCGGACATCTGCCGTGACGTGTCGCCATCTTTGCAACTCCTGGCGCAGGGCCATCGGGCTGCCTGCCATCTGCGGGTTCCCGAGCCCGGGACCGAGGCCAGGACGCACAGCGGGTGACTGCGCCGTGACCAGAAAGTTCTGACTGAAATTGTCAATGATCGATCATCTGAGGAGCCGGAAAATGAAATTGCACAAGCTTCTTGTGTTGAGTGCGGGCATCGGCCTGTCGATGCTGTGCCTTGCGACTCTCGCCCGAGCGGCCGAAAAGCAGGAGGTCGTCGTTGATCTCGTCAACGAGCCGTCGACGCTCGATCCGCAGCTGCAATGGAACCCCGACAGCTACTTCGTTTATCGCAATATCTTCGACAATCTCGTGACGCGCGACAACGACGGCAAGATTGTCCCTCAGATCGCCATCGCGTGGAAAAATCTCTCGGATACCGAGATCGTCTTCACCCTGCGCGACGATGTCCGTTTTCATGATGGTAGCCCGCTGACGGCCGCAGATGTTGCTTTCAGCATCAATCGCATCATCGATCCGAAATTCGCCAGTCCGCAACGCACGCAATTCGGCAAGATCGTCAAGGCTGCGGTGACGGGCGACCATGAGGTGACGCTTACGCTGAAGGCGGCCTCTCCCGCGCTGCTTGCCGCCTTGGCGAACCTGTCCATCGTGCCGGAGCATGTCGTCGAAAAGGTCGGCAATGCGGCCTTCAACCTTCAGCCGGTCGGTAGCGGCCCCTATCGTTTCCTGACGTGGGACAAGGGTGTTTCCGTGAGGCTTGCACGCAATGACAATTACTGGGGGACGAAGGGGCCGTTTGCGACGGCGGTTTTCCGCACCGTGCCGGATGCGTCGACGCGGCTTGCCGACGTTCAGTCCGGCGCCGTGGACGTGGCCAGGGCATTGACCTCCGATCAGGCGGCGCAATTGCAGGGTTCGCCAAATGCCAAGGCCCTGCCGGTTCTGACCGAACGGCTTGCCTATGTTCGCATCAATCCCAACAAGCCTCCATTCGACAATCCGCAGCTTCGCCAGGCGCTTGCCCATGCCATCGACAAGGAAGGCATCACCCAGGGGCTTCTTGGCGGTCTGGACAAGCCGCTCGGACAGATGCTGACGCCGGCGCATTTCGGCTGGAGCGACAATATCAAGCCGTTGCCATACGATCCCGACAAGGCGAAATCGCTGATTGCCGCCGCCGGCAAACCACCGAAGTTTCAGTTTACGATCGGCGCCTTTTTCGACCAGAGGGTCGCTGAAGCCATACAGCAGGAGCTGCAGGATGTCGGCTTCGATGTCGAGATCGCCAAGGTCGACACCCCGACCTTCCTGCAACTGATCCAGAAGGGGCCGGCGGATGGTCCCACCCTCGCCATCAGTACCTCTTCCTGTGCCTGCCAGGATGCCGATGGCGCTCTCTACTCGCTCTTTCATTCCGGCAGCAGCTGGACCATCGTCGCCAGGCCGGAGATCGACGCGCTGCTGGACGAGGCGGCATCGTCGCTGGATGAGAAGAGGCGTCTTGCCGATTACGAAAAGGTCGGCGACTTCATCGCGACGGACATACCGACCGTGCCGCTCTATCAGATGGTGGCGATTTATGGGGCGGCAAAAGCTCTCGATTTCCAGCCCACTCCCAACGAAAGCTTCTTCTTGAACCGCATGCAATGGAAAGAGTAAGTTGATGAGGGATAAGAAGCAGATCGCGTGAACAGAGGGGCGGCCGCGGAATTGGTCCGTGTCTTTACGCCGGGGCAATGGTGACGCGCTTGAAAACGATGAGCCATTTATAACGCTCAGGTTGACTCCCTCTTTCACTCAGCCGAAAAGAACACTTTGCTATAGAGGGAGATTACCGATGGCTGACGAGAACAGTGCTAGCCCTATTGCCGAAGTTGCTGCCACAGATGCCGCGGTAAAAGCGCCGGCGCCCAAAAAGCAGCGCGCTCCACGCCGCCGCAAGGCCGCTACCGAAGAAACGGTCATTGCCTCGCCTGCGAAGACGGAGAAGTTGCCGCGTGGCCGCAGGAAGAGCGTCGCACAGGCCGCGGAAGCGAAGCTCGCGCCGGAAACGGCAGCCGTCGCCAGCAAGCGCACGAGGAAGAACGTCGGACCCAAAAAGACGCCGAAGCAAACGGCCAAGGCGCCTGCTTCGGCTGCGGACGAGATGGCGGATCTCATTCAGCTCGAGCAGGAAAATAAAAAGCTTCGCAAAACCCTGGCGGATAAGCTTCGCGCCGAGAATGCCGATCTGCGCAAGCGGCTCGGCCTCGATTGATCGGCCAGCAATAGCAAGGGCGATTGCGAGATCGGCCTCGGCCGCTGCATATTCGGTCATAGAAAATCGCCGGGTTCGTTACGAGCCCGGATATAGAGCGGCAGCGTCGCGGTGCGGATTGCCCGAGGTTGAAATCCTATGAAATCACCATGGAAATTCCTTGCTGAACTGACGTCGCGAAGGCGACCGGCGGAAACACAAGAGAGCTCGATTGCGGATGACGTCGCGGTTGAGGCCAGCGAAAGCGACGCGCGGCGAGTGTCACCGCCTTCGTCAAATGCGACGGAAGTCTCCGGTCATCGTCATGGCGCCGAGACCCCCGCTGTCGAGCTTGCTGCGACGACGACTGCCGATGAAAGCAACGGCACTTCCTATGTCTCCCAAGCGGACTTGCCGTCAGTTGCCGATGAAAAAGCTCCAACGCCGGCAGGCGATGAAACGGCCCGATCCGGCGCCGATGCGCAGCCGCCAGCGCCGGAAAGCCGGACGGCAAAAAGGTCCAAGAGAGTATCGCCAGCCAGGCCGCCGGAGCGGGCAAAGCGAACCAGGACCGATAAGGCTTCGGGGAACATTGCCGCCGCGAACGCCGATCAAAACCGACCATCTCCATCTCCTCAGGACAGCTTCTTCGATGAAGTGGCAAGGCTTGAGGGGGAGATCGGACAACTGCGAAGCCAATTGGCGCAAAAGCTGCGTTTGCAGAACCTTCAGCTCATCAAGATGCTGGAGCGGTTTGAAGCCAAGTAAGCAGACGGCGTGTCGAATTGGCCGCCGCGTCCGGGCGGGGGGCTTACCAGCGAAGCAGGCGAGGGCCGGTGACGATGCCGAGCGCGCCGGTGAGCAGGATGCCGAGGGAATACCAGATCAGCACGAAGGGCATGCCGTTCTCGGTGCAGAACCAGGAATAGACCCAGGCGCCGGCGGCTCCCGCTGCGATGCCGGCGGCAAACCCCGTCAGCGGCAGGTCCGTGGGTGCCCCGCGGCGCAGCGCCCAGATCGTGCCGGCATAGACGGGCAGCGCGAAGCCGAGGATGAGCAGCGGGCAATGGAGCGCCGAGGAGCCGAGGATCAGCAGCCGATACGTCTCGGGAGGGGCCATCATCAGCTGGATGGCCGCGATCGCGGCCATGGCGGCGAAGGTCGCCATGAGCAAGATGAAGAAGCGCCCCCTGGAACCGTCGGGGCGGGAAAGCCGATAGACTGCGAGGAAGGCCACGATGGCGATCAGGGCATTGTAGGCCGATTTGATCCAGAAGACGGGCAGCATCAGCACGCCGGGCATGTCCACCCGCAAGCCAAGAACAGCCAGCATCAACAACAGCGAAAGCCCGAGGGCTGGCGCGATGCCGAATGCGAAGCGTCGCAGCAGCGCGTGGCGCGGGATCGGCTTCAGGTCGCTCACCAGGCTTTCGATGATGTCGTCCGTCCTCTTCACGATGAGCCTCGCAATCTTTCTCCCAGCGCCTTGAGTGCCCGATGGATGCTGACTTTCACCGCCGATTCCGACTGTCCGGTGCGGCTTGCGGTGTCGGCGACCGATTGCCCCTCCAGCTTGACCTGCCGGATCAGCTCCTGCTGTTTCGGCGGCAACCCATCGAGCAGCCGCTCGACATCCATGCGGGCCGTCAATGCCTCGTCGCTGAAATCGCTTTCGATCTCCTCGCGAAGCTCCGTTTCAGAGAGCCTGCGCCGGCCGCGGCCGCGATGATGATCGATCAGCTTGTAGCGGGCGATCGAGAAGAACCAGGCCGTGAACGGTCTTGCCGGGTCATAGGTCGATCGGTGGGAATGCAGTGCCAGCAATGTCTCCTGGACCAGATCTTCCATGTCCGCTTTCGCCGCCGCCGCCATCCTGCGGCTGTAATAACCGACCAGCAGCATGCGCAAAGCCGTCAGCAAACGCCGATAGGCTGCCTCGTCCCCGTCAAGGGACAGAAGCATCAATGCTTTCAGGGCCTCTTCCGAATGAGTGGTCATCATGCTGTCAGGAGGTTCATTCGAACAAACAGCCGATCGGTTACAGGTGAGATCAAAAATAATGCCGGCACGACAGTTCTATCAAATGCATGTGAAGTTGTAACGCATTTCCACGCTCTCTCGAATGGGCAGATGTGAGCCATCGGCATTTGGCCGACGGACACGATAACGCTTTTTCAGGAGAGCCCCATGACCAAGCTTTTTTCCGTCCTCGCTGCCTGCACCTTCATAGCCGGCCTTTCGTTCGCCGGCATCGCCTCGGCTCAAGAGACGATGAAAAAGGACATGATGCACAATGGCACCATGTCGAAGGACACCATGAAAACCGATAGCATGAAGATGGGGAAGACCAAGACGACCTGCATGCACAAGGCCGGCATGGAAAAGAACGCAATGAAGAAGGCCGAGATGATGAAGGCTTGCGATGCGATGAAGTAAGTTTTCAAACAGGCCGGTCGCCGGAGCTTTCGCTGCGGCGGCCACGGTCTTTCGTGAAATGGTCATTCCTCCGGAGCGCCGCTCGACGCTGGGTGGGGCCGCCCGATCGCGAAGGCGCGGGCAGCAATCCCGTCTAGAAGCAGGCGCACGGCCTTCCGTAAAAATGCCTTCATCCTGCGGTTCCTTTCTCAGGAAGCGGTCTCGGTCTTGGCCTGGATAAAGTGCCGCCAGCCGCCGTAGTCGGTGATGTCGAGCGCGCCGGCAACCGCATGGGCTTCGCAGAGGAAGCCCGAAACCGCGCTGCCGTCATCGAGCGTGACCTTGCCAATGCCGAGCGGCGCGGGGATTTTCTGGACGAAACGGCCGAAGGCTTCCGGTGACACCGCCCAGACTTCGACCTCCATGCCCTTGCCGGAAAAGCCGGGGTCGCGCACCAGGCCCGGCTTGGGCGGGACGGTTCCCGGCAATGCGAAGAGACGGTAGTCGCCTGCCGTCCGGCAGGTCTTCAGCCGATGCCCGCCCGAGGAGGTAAGTTCGTGGTTGAGCGGCATGCCGCTCAGATGTGCCCCGACGACGACGATCGGCACCGAGCCGTCATCGGCCAGCGATACACGGCTTGCCTCAGGGATTTGTGCCGAGCGATCCTTGCCCATCCCCGCCTTCAAGGTTCGATGCATGGCGTCGGCGAAGGGGGCCAGCGCTTCGTCGGTGAAGGCCGGACCGATCAGCGTCACGCCGGCCGGCAGGTGGCCGTTGGCGTCGAAGCCGGCGGGAATGGCGATCGCCGCGCAATCGAGAAGATTGACGAAGTTGGTGTAGCGGCCGAAATGGCCGTTCTTGACGATCGGGTCCGCCATCATCTCCTCGACCGTATAGGTGGTCGGCGAGGTCGGCAGCATCAGGATATCCACCTTCTCCCACTCTTGCTTGGTCGTCTGGCGCAGCGCTTCGAGCTTGTACCGCCCCTCGAAGGCGGCGACCGCGTCATAGGCTTTCGCGCCTTCGATGATGGTGCGCACCGTCGGATCGAAGTCCCCCGCATTGGTGGCGAGAAAATCCTTCACCGCCGCCAACCGCTCGGCGACCCAGGGACCGTTGTAGAGCAGTTCGGCCGCCTGCCGGAACGGCGCATAGTCGAAGGGAACGATGGTGGCGCCGAGGGTGCGCGCCCTTTCGATCGCGGCATCGTAAAGGGCTTCGACCTGCCGGTTACCGAAGAATTCCCGCTCGGCCCCGTCGAGCACGCCGATCCGGAGGCCCGAGGCGGGCAGGTGGGCGGGAGCCGCCTTGCGCGAGAAGGGATCGGCAGCGTCATAGCCCTCCATCACCTTGCGGATCGCAATGCCGTCGCCGACGGTTGCGGCAAAGATGGTGACGACGTCGACGCTGCGGCAGGCGGGCACGACGCCGACATTCGGCACCAGCCCCGGCGTCGGCTTGATGCCGACGAGATTGTTGAAGGCGGCCGGCACGCGGCCGGAGCCGGCTGTGTCGGTGCCGAGCGCGAAACTCGCCAGTCCCGAGGCGACGGCAACCGCCGAGCCGGAGCTTGAGCCGCCAGAGACATAATCCCGGTCGAAGACCGAGCGCGGCGCGCCATGCGGCGAGCGCGTGCCGTTGAGGCCGGTGGCGAACTGGTCGAGATTGGTCTTGCCGATCACCAGTGCGCCGGCGGCTCTGAGCCGTGCCACCACCGTTGCATCCTCGCCGGGGTGATAGGCAAAGGCCGGGCAGGCGGCCGTAGTCGGAAGACCCACGACATCGATGTTGTCCTTGACCGCGAAGGGAATGCCCCAGAGCGGCAGGCTGTTGGGATCGGGCGCGCGCGCCATCAGCGCCTTGGCGGCGGCGCGCAAATCATCGTCCGGCGTCGGTGTGATGAAGATCGCCGGATCGTCGGAAGCCTTGCGGCGGCGGATCACCTCCTCGACGAGATCGAGGGGAGACAATCCGGATGCATAGGCGGATTGGAGCGAAGCGAGATCGAGAATGGCAGGGAGCATCAGATTTCCTCCAGCACGACGAGGACATCGCCGGCTTTTATGTTGCGGCCGGGGCCAGCGCGCAGATCGCGGACACGGCCGGCGGCATGGGCGGTCACATTGATTTCCATTTTCATGGATTCGATGATGGCGAGCGTCTCGCCGGCGGCAACCGGCTGACCCTCCTCGACGAGGATCTTCCAGACGTTGCCGGGCACGGCGCTTTCGATGCCGAAGCAGCCGTCGGGAATATCGCCGCCGAGACCGGGACCGGTGCCTTCGTCGACGGAGAAGCTGTCGAGGCCGAGATCCTTCCAGCGCTGCCGTTCGGCCTCGAAAGCCGATTGTTGCCGAGCCTTGAAGGCGCCGATGGCCTCCGCATTGGCGGCAAGCTCCGCCTCGTAGGCGGCATAGGAGAATTCGCTCTCCTCGATACGGATCGGATAGCCGCCATGCGGGAACGCTGCGCGCGCTTCGGTCAGCTCCTCGTGGCTCACCGGGAAGAAGCGAATCTGGTCGAAGAAATCGAGCAGCCACGGCTTTTCCTTGGAAAAGACCGGCGTCTGGCGCCAGGTGTTCCAGACCTGGATGGTGCGGCCGAAGAGCTGATAGCCGCCAGGGCCTTCCATGCCGTAGATGCACATATAGGCGCCGCCGATGCCGACGGCGTTTTCCGGCGTCCATGTCCGGGCGGGATTGTACTTCGTCGTTACAAGCCGATGGCGCGGGTCCATCGGGGTCGCGACCGGCGCGCCGAGATAGACGTCGCCGAGCCCGAGAACGAGATAGCGGGCGTCAAAGACGATGTCGCGCACCGCCTGTTCGTCGGCAAGGCCGTTGATGCGGCGGATGAACTCGATATTCGACGGGCACCAGGGCGCATTCGGGCGGACGAGTTCCTGATATTTGCGCATCGCAAGTTCGGCATCGGGATCGTTCCAGGAGAGCGGCAGATGCACGATCCGGCTCGGGACTTTCACCGCCTGCGCCGGGGGCAGGGAGGCTTCTATCTCGCTCAGGAGGCCGAGAAGGCGCGTGCGGGTCAGGCCGGTTCCGTCATAATGGATCTGCAGCGACCGTATGCCGGGCGTGAGATCGACAAGCCCCGGAAGCTTCGCCTCCTTGACCGCCTGCATCAGAAGATGCACGCGCAGGCGCAGCGCGATATCGAGCTGCATCGGGCCGTATTCGACCAGCAGATTGTCGTCCCCCTGGCGACGATAGACCACGGGAACCGGTCCTGCCTCGCTGCTTCCGACGATCGCGGCACCCGCCTCCTCGCCGATGCGCTTTACGACTGGCCCGGCGATCGGGTCCTCGACGCGCTTCAGCGCATGAAAGCGGATCTTATCACCCGGTTTGAACTGGCCCACCTTCCATTGCTCGTCGCGGGCGATCACCGCCGGGCAGACGAAGCCGCCGAGGCTCGGACCGTCGGGACCCAGAATGATCGGCATATCGCCGGTGAAGTCGATCGCGCCGACCGCATAGGCATTGTCGTGCAGGTTGGAAGGATGAAGCCCGGCCTCACCGCCATCGGTGCGCGCCCATTTCGGCGCGGGGCCGATGAGACGCACGCCGGTGCGGGCGCTGTTGAAATGAACCTCGTACTCGGTTGCAAACAGCGTTTCGATATCCTCCTCCAGGAAGAAATCGGGGGCGCCATGCGGACCATAGAGCACGCCGACCTTCCAGTCGCGCGCGAGTTCGGCCGGTTCTTTGGCCGGCTTCGATGCCGGCTGCGGCGCGCGGGCAAGCCGCAGCACATGGCCGGCGCGAAGTGTTCCGGTCGCATGGCCGCCGAACTGGCCCAGGCCGAACGTCGCGCGCGAACCGAGCACTTCCGGGGCTTCGAACCCACCTGTGACGGCGAGATAGGCACGCTGGCCGGCACCGGCGATTGCGCCGACCGCCAGCGTCTGCCCCGCCTTGATCGGGATTGCCGTATCATGCGCAACCGGCGTACCATCGAGCGTCATCGGCATGTTCGCGCCGGCAAGCGCGACCGTGACATCCGAGAAGAATTTCAGCACCGGGCCGGAGACGGTCAGCTCCAGCGCCGCCGTCTCGTCAGCATTTCCGACCAGCCGGTTGGCGTGGCGGAAGGACCGCTCATCCATCGGGCCGCTTGGCGGCACGCCGACATGCCAGAGACCCAACCGTCCCGGCAGTTCCTGCAGGCTCGATTGGGCGCCCGGCGCGATCACTTCGACGACGTCGGGCACGAAGACGAAATCCTTGAGTGCTGTCGTCGCGACTTGACCGCTCGCCAGAAGATCGGAAGCCGTAATCGCCTTCAGATAATCGAGATTGGTTTCGATGCCGGAAATGGTGCTGCCTTCGAGCGCCTTGCCGAGCGCGTCGATCGAGCTTGCGCGGTCTTCAGCCCTAACGATCACCTTGGCGAGCATGGGGTCATAATAGGGGCTGACCTCCGTGCCCGTCTCGATCCAGCCGTCGACACGCACGTTTTCCGGAAAGACGACCTCGGTCAGCAGTCCCGCGCTCGGCCTGAAGCCGGCATGCGGCATTTCCGCATAGATGCGCGCCTCGATGGCAGCACCCTTGGGTACGAGGGCCTCGTTGCCCGTGAGCACATCTTCATCAGCTGCCTGGCGGATCATCCATTCGACCAGGTCGATGCCGAAGACCGCTTCGGTGACCGGATGCTCGACCTGCAGGCGGGTGTTGACCTCGAGGAAGTAGAATTCCTCGCGTGCCGGATCATAGATGAATTCGACCGTCCCCGCCGACCGATAGCGGGCGGAGATGCCGAGCGCGACGGCTGCCGCATGCAGGCGGCCGCGAACAGCATCCGACAATCCCGGTGCCGGCGTTTCCTCGATCACCTTCTGGTTCCGGCGTTGCAGCGAGCAGTCACGCTCGCCAAGCGCGATCACCCGGCCATTGCCATCGCCGAAGATCTGCACTTCGACATGGCGGGCCTTGGCGACGAAACGCTCGATATAGACGCGCGCATCGCCGAAGCTTGCGCGCGCGGTGCGCTGCACGCTCTCGAAGGCCGCGCTCAGGCTCTCCGGATCGTCGCAAAGCTGCATGCCGATACCGCCGCCGCCGGCGGTCGATTTCAACATCACCGGATAGCCGATGTCGGTCGCGGCCTTCAGCGCGTCGTCGCTCGTCGCCAGCAGTCCGCTGCCGGGCAGCAATGGCACGCCGCTTTCGTGCGCCAGCTCGCGGGCGGTGTGCTTCAGCCCGAAGGCGGCGATATTGTCGGGTGTCGGGCCGATGAAGGCGATGCCCTCTTTCGCCAGTCGCTCGGCAAAGCCGATGTTTTCCGAAAGGAAGCCGTAGCCCGGATGTACGGCCTCGGCACCGGTCGCCTTGCAGGCGGCGATGACGGCATCGACGTCGAGATAGCTTTCGGAGGCCGGCGCTGGGCCGAGCCTTACCGCTTCGTCGGCCATCAGCACCGCTTTCGAAAAGCGATCGGCATCCGAATAGACGGCGACGGAGGCGATGCCCATGCGCTGCAATGTCTTGATGATCCGGACGGCGATCTCGCCCCGGTTTGCGATCAGAACCTTGTTGAACATGTCAGGCCTCGCTGTCCCAGACCAGCACCCGGATCGGTGTCGGATCGAAACCGTTGCAGGGATTGTTGATCTGCGGGCAATTGGAGATGACGAGCAGCACGTCCATCTCCGCCTTCAGCTCGACATAGTCGCCCGGTGCGGAGATCCCGTCGACGATCGTCATCTCGCCGCTCGGCTCGATCGGCACGTTCATGAAGAAATTGATATTGGGCACGACATCGCGCTTGCTCATGCCGTGCTTGGAGACTTCGAGGACGAAATTGTCGCGGCAGGCATGGAGATACTTGGTGCCGTGGCCGAAGCGCACCGTGTTGCTCTCGCAGGAGCAGGCGCCGGCCGAGGTATCGTGACGGCCGCAGCTGTCGGCCGTCATCGTCAGCATCACCCGGCCTTCATTGGAGATGATCTTCGTATCCGTGGAGATATAGGCCGCGCCCTGTTCGCGCATCGTATCCTGGTTGGAATAGCGCTCGGAAAAATCCGTGGCATTGTAGAACAGCGTGTCGATCGCCTGCTGGCCATAGCTGTCCTCGATGCGCAACGTTTGGCCTTTCCGGACCACCGTCGAAAACGGCGCTTCGGCCGGGATGAAATGATCCTGCACGGCGTTTTCGAGCGTGCGGCCCGGCGCTGTCTGGATGAAATCGCTCATGGTCTCGCTCCTCCTCAGCTCGTCGCCAGTATGTTGTTTTCAAAACCGCGCATGGCCTCGGCGGTCGCGGTCCGGCAAAGGTCGTCGGCCGGTGGCTCTGCCGTCGCGATGCGGGTGACGGTCACCGGGTTTGGCTGGTAAACGGGGGCTGGATCGAGCGGATGCGGGCAGTTGGAAAAGCCGACGATCATGTCCATCTCGGCGCGCAGCTCGACATAATCGCCGCCGCGCAGCAGTCCCGGCTTCCACTGGAACGCGCCGTCCCGGTCGACGCGGACAGGGGCAAAGAGGGCCAACACAGAAGGGATATCGCGTTTGTCGAGCCCAGCCTTGGTCGCAAGCAGGATCAGGTTGTCGCGGGTGTTGCGCTTGCCTTCCCCGTATTTCGCCGCGTTCGACGCAAAGGTGGAGCCGCCCATGAGGCCATCATGGGCGCCCGAGCTATCTTCCGTCACCGAAAACATCACCCGGCCCATGTCGGAGAAGATCACCCGGCCTTTGCCGAGCGCGGTGGTCCACTGCATCTTCACGGTATCGGGCAGGTTCAGCCGCTCGCTGGTGTCGGCAGCGCTCCAGGCGACAAGGGAGACCGTCGAGAAGCCATGATCGAGGCTGACGCGGAACGTTTCGTTCCTTTTGATATGGGTCGACCAGTACCAGCCGCCCGGAATGACTTCGCGGTGGACGATCCTGTCAGCCGCGATTTCGGGTGCCGGTAGCGGGCTTGCTCCGGGCAGGGCCTTGGGCGCGAATTCCAGGCCCTTCCTTTGATGCTCCTCATAGCGCGCGCGGTTGGCGGCTATGTCTTCCGGCGAACGTCTGACATGTGTCATGGCTGGATTTCTCCCGACGAAGCCAGGTCGTCCCGGCGGTGCCCCGGGGAAAGGACCGGGCCGTCCCGGTCGGGGCTGAAGATCGATGGCGTGCCGGCGATGCGCGGCGGCCAGATGGAAATGTCCTTGGTGATGGTCGCGCCGTAGCGCTCTTTCTCTTCCGGCCGGTCGCGGCGGCGCTCGAAGGCGACGACGCGGGTGGCGAGCGTGAATGCTTCGCGCATGTCATGGGTCACCATGACGACGGTCATCTGCGTTTCATGCCACAGCCGTTTCATGAGCGTGTGGATCTCGGCGCGGATGCCGGGATCAAGCGCGCCGAATGGTTCGTCGAGCAGCAGCACCTTGGGCCGCATGATGAGTGCCTGCGCCAACGCCAGACGCTGCTGCATGCCGCCGGAAAGCTGGGCCGGATACTTGTCCTCGGCGCCGGCAAGGCCGACCTCGGCGATGAGCTGATGCGCCTCGTCGATCGCGTTGCGGCGCGCGGCGCCGAAGAGCTTGGCCTTGTAGCGCGAGGCCGAGAGTTCCTTGCCGAGCAGCACGTTGCCGAGCGCGGTCAGATGCGGAAAGACCGAATAGCGTTGGAAGACCACGCCACGGTCCGCTCCCGGTTCGGAAGGTAATGCGGCGCCATCGAGAAAGATCGTGCCGCGGGTCGGCTGTTCCTGTCCCAGCAGCATGCGCAGGAAAGTCGACTTGCCGCAGCCGGAGGGGCCGACCAGGGCGACGAAGGCACGGGAGGCGACCGTCAGCGACACGTCTTCGAGCACGATCTGGTCGCCATATTCCTTCCAGATCTTGTCGATCCTGAGCTCGCTCATGCCTGCTTCTCCAGTTCGGACCAAGGGAAGACGGCGATGCGAAGGCGATCGAGAAGATAGTTCATGAGCACGGCAAGCAGCGTGATCCAGACGACATAGGGAAAGATCACGTCCATCGACAGATAGCGGCGAACGAGAAAGATGCGGTAGCCGAGACCGGAATCGGACGAGATCGCTTCCGCCGCGATCAGGAAAAGCCAGGCCGGCCCGAGCTGAAGCCTGAGACAGGTGATCAGTCGCGGCAAGATCTGCGGCAGCACGACGCGCAGCGCGATCTGCCAGGAGGAGCCGCCGAGCGTCTCGGCCTTGACGATCTGCTCGCGCGGCAATTCCAGCGCCTTCAGCGCCAGGTCGCGGATCATTGTCGGCGCCACGCCGATGACGATGAGGGCGATCTTCGAGGTCTCGCCAAGGCCCATGACGATGAAGAGGATCGGCAGCAGCGCCAGCGGCGGCACCATCGAGATGACGGCAACGAAGGGAGAGAGCAGCGCTCTCAGATAAGGCAGCATACCGATGAGCATGCCGATCAGCAGCGCTGTTACAGTGGAGATGCCGAGCCCGGCAAACAGCCGGATCAGGCTCGCCCCGGTGTCCGACCACAGTAGATAGTCTCCCGTGCGCGGATCGGCGATGAAGGCCATGCGGTTGATGGCGTCGGCAAAGCCGGCAAGATTGGGCAGCAGCTTGTCATTGGCGTTTTCGGCAAGCCGTGCCGCCGAACCGGCGCCGTAGGCGACGATCAGCAGTGCAAACGGCAAGAGCGTCAGGGCAAGCTGCGCGCCGGGGCTGGGTCTGGTATTGATCCAACGCATCGGAATCTCCGCGGATGAAGGGATCGGGCGGCGCGCTGGCGCCGCCGGTAAAGACATCGCTCAGAGTGCAGCGTCGGCGGCGGCCTTCATATAGGTCTCGGTGAAGCGCAGCTTGACGTTGGCGCTGTCGCCAAGGACCTTGCCATCGGGCATTTCGATGCCGATGACATCGGCCGATGGCGCGCCATTGCCGAGCAGCCCCTTCTGGAACAGGAAGCCGCGCACCAGATCCATCGTCTTCGGCAGGTTCGGTGAGGCGGTGAAGGCAACCGCGTCGGCGGGCTTGTCGAAGAGCTTGGTTGCGGCAAGTTGCGCCTCGAAGCCTTTCAGGTCCGTGCCCGAGGCTGCGCCCATCGCCTCGCGGGCCGCCTTGCCTTCGGGCGTATCCGCCCTCAGCAGCGCCGCCGTCTCATACCAGATGCCGGCCAGCGCCTTGCCGAAATTCGGATTGTCCTTCAGCACGTTGGAATTGGCGACCATCAGGTCGATGATTTCGCCGGGCACCTGCGAGCTGTCGAAAACCTTCTTGGCAGAGGGCTCCTCGAGAATGGTCGAGACCAGCGGATTCCAGGTGACGACGGCGGAGACGTCGGGCGTCTTGTAGGCGGCGACCATGTCGGCGTCGGAGGTGTTGACCACCTTCACGTCGCGTTCGCTGAGCTTGATGCTGTCGAGCGCGCGGGCGAGCAGATAGTGCGAGACGGAATATTCGACCAGATTGACGTTCTGGCCCTTGATGTCGGCAAGGCTTGCCTTGTCCTTGAGGATGACGGCGTCATTGCCGTTCGAAAAGTCGCCGACGATGACGGCCGTCGTATCGACGCCGCCGGCGGCGGGGATCGACAGGCCGTCCATGTTGGTGAGCGTTACCGCATCGAAGGCGCCGGCCGTATATTGGTTCATCGACTCGACGTAGTCGTTGAACTGGGTGACATCGATCTTGATGCCATATTTGTCCGCCCATTTCTTGACGATGCCGTGATCGCTCGCATAGCCCCAGGGCATCCAGCCGACATAGATCGACCAGGCGACCTTGAATTCGGTCTTCTGCGCGGCTTCCGCCGAAAAGCCGGCGCCCAGCATCAGCGAGGCGGTCAGGGCGGTGATGGAAAGAAGTTTCGAAAAAGTCTGCATAGAAATTCCCCTTTTGCTTTTTTCAAAAAGGGATCGGCAAAGACCATCGCGCCGCCAATCCCTTGGCTTACGAGGTCTCCCGGGCTTTTATCCCGCCGTGCATACGGTGGGGATTTCTCCCCCACCGACGGCAGCTCTCGGACCAGCACGCTTTTTCAAGCGCCGGAACCCTAGCCACCAACTCGATCTCTAAGAAGCAAGGCGCGTGCCAGTTTTTAAGCTATTGATTTGTCTCGACTTCAATCAGGAGCGACGTTCTGGTTGCTCATGTTCGATCGCGATTGCCCAATATTTGAGCGGCCGTGGCTCGGCTCCAGCTGGGGTGAATGTGATCCTCGATGCACGAAAGCTTCCGAAGCCGCCGGGGATCAATGTCCCAACCAGCGATCGTCATAACCTTTGATCGACGACCGTTAGAAGCCAAGGGCATTTACCGGCGGCAGGCGATGTGCCCAAGGTCTGGCGGCCTCGAGCCGGGCGGCTAGGGCAAACAGCACATGTTCCCTGCCGAAGCCGGCGGCAAAATGGCTGCCGATGGGCAATGCCTGTGGCGACCAATAGAGCGGAACCGACATGGCCGGCTGGCCACTGGCATTGAAGAGTGCCGTTATGGGCGAGAAACTGTGGAAGAGCATGATCAGCTGTTCGAAACTGTCGCTATCCGTCAGGGCAAAACTTCCGAGCGGCTGCGGTGTCTTTGCCAGCGTCGGTGACAGGAGGACGTCATAGGTTGCGGTCAGATGGGCCATGCGGCGGCCGAACGCATGTATCCAGTCCACGGCCGCCGCGTAGGTGGCGCCGGAAACGTTGCCTTTCTCCCGAAGAATGATACGGGTGCGGGGCTCCAATTCCATCGGATCGACAGGCACGCCCATCATCTCTCCCAGCATGTCGACGTAGTTTCTCGTCTGGGCGCCGATAATCGTGAACACCGTGTCGTAGAACTCCATCCCCTCGACCGGAAACTGCGTCTCCTCCACCTCATGGCCGAGATCGATACAAAGACGTGCCGCATCCTCGACAGCCGCGATGCATTCGGCCTCGGCTTTGAACGGCGCGAGTTCCCGAATTAAGCCGATGCGCAATCTCTCCGGCGGGTGGTCGACGCTTGACAGGAGGCTCGCCGCGTCGTGCGGGGCCGCGTAGGGCGCGCCAATCTCCATGCCGCCGATGGCATCCAGCATCGCGGCACTGTCGCGGACCGAGAGGGATATGACATGATTGCAGCCCATGCCGGCCCAACCCTCGCCGATCATCGGTCCCATCGGCACGCGCCCACGGGTCGGCTTCAATCCGAACACGCCGCAACAGGATGCCGGCACGCGCAGCGATCCGCCGCCATCGTTGCCGAAGGCGAAGGGCACGACGCGCGCCGCGACCATCGCCGCCGAGCCCCCGCTCGACCCGCCGGCGGTATGGGCCGGCGACCAGGGATTGGCGGTGGCGCCGAGAAGGCGGGATTCGGTCGTGTAGGAGTTGCCGAATTCCGGCGATGTCGTCGTTCCCAGTATCGTGATGCCGGTCGCCCGTCCGCGGGCGACGACTTCGGCATCGAAAGGCGCGATCGCGGTCTTCGTGACCAGAGACCCGTTGGTCATGCGGGCGCCCTTGACCGGCATGAAAAGGTCCTTGACGAGGGTCGGGACGCCGCCGAACACGCCGGCGGGCTGCGCGGGAATGGACCGCATGGCCTCTTCGCCGAGATCGTCCACCAATGCGTTCAGCTGCGGGTTGATGCGCCGCATGCGCTCCAGCGCCTGGGCAGCGGCTTCCGCCGCAGTGTAATGGCCTTGCCGGATGGCATCCGCGGTAGCCAATCCGTCCGGCTGGGTCTGTGCGTTCGAAGTGATGTTCATCGCTCTGTTCCATTGCGAATGATAAAGAGGCAACCCGCAGCCAGGGGATGGCTGCGACGAAGATGTTGATTTCAGGATGCGGCAGGCTGCCGCCGACGGCTGCCGGCAACCAGACTGAGGACGCCCCATAGCGCCGCCAACACCAGCATGAAGCCGGCCCAGACGCTGATCGCGCTCGTCAGTCCCCGCGGCATTCCACCAAAGCTTTGGGCAATGGCGATGATGATGAGCGGGCTCGCAAACTGGCCCAGATAGAGGCAGGAGGTGAAGCCGCCCACGCCTTTGGCGCGGTATCGCGCCGGAAGTTTCGTCAGCAGCGGCAGCATCAGGTTTGGCACAAGATACCCCGCGCCCAGACCATGGATGGCGACGGCGGCAAGGGCCGCCTGATAGCTCTCGGCACATGTGAGCAGCCACAGGCCAAGCGCGATCAGCGTCAGCATGAGAGCGTTGGTGCCGGCGATGCCGAGGCGGTTGCGGGTCGTCGGCCAGGCAATGGAGCCGGCAAGCGTGGCAAGAAGGCCGAGCCCCGTGCAAAGCCCGATCAGCGAGGTTGAGGTAACGCCGAGCGAGACCAGGATGCCCGGTGCCATGACCGGCACCACGAATGAGGCAATCATGCCCACGAAAATCATGAAATAGCAGGAAAGAACCGTGCGCCAGATTTCCCCGCGCGTAAACTCATGCGCCTGTGTCGTCTGTTCCAGGCGCCGTGCCGGTTCCCACAGCGTTCTGATCAACAAGGGCAGGAGCAGCAAAGGCAGCAGGTAAAGATAGAAGGGGTAGCGCCAGGACGTTTCGCCCGCTGCGCCGCCGATGACGAAAAAGATCGAGCCGACAATACCGATCGTCACCACCTGCCTGTTGATGTATTTCGAGCGCTCTTCTCCGATCCAGTAGTCGGCGATCAAGGTCGTGCAGCAGGTTATGATGATCGCCTCCGAGCAGCCGAAAAGGAAGCGTGCAAGCAGGATCGAACTGAGGTCGTGCAGCGTCGCCGGCAGGAAACCGAAAATGCCGTAGAGGATCGTGCCCAGAACGAGCATGGCTTTGCGGCCGAACCGGTCGGCCAGCAGGCCGGCGATCGGTGCAAAGAGGGCGATAGCGAGCGCCGGCCCGGTGGCGACGAGCGGCACAATTTCCGCCGCCTGCGGGGCGGCCGCCCCAAACTCGGCGCCGATCTTGGGCAGCATCGGCGCGACCATGACGGCGCCCATGATCGTGAGGCTGCTTGCGATCTGGATGACGAAGCCTTGAGCCGGACCGGCCTGGCGGGGAAGGGGTTGCGCGATGTTTGCTTGTTGCATCCCAGCCTCCCTCAAAACGACATGCCGATGCGCAAGGCGACGTTGATGCCTTCCGCCCGGTTTTCGGCCGCGAATTCCTTGTAGGCGTGCAGCGTCACGATCGGCTTGCCGGGATCGAAAAAGCTGATTGCCGGGCCGAGCGCCATGACGCGGGCGCGGTTGCCGTCGGTCACGCCAGGCCCCTTGTCGTCCGTCAACTGCTGGTAAAAATAGCCGCCGACGCCCAGGGTCCACGGGCCGACATGCTGCCCGATGGCGAATTCCTGCTTGTATTCGACGCCGCTGGTGTAGTCGGTGTCGGGATTCTCCGTGTTGAAGTTCAGTTCGATGCGCGAGGATACTTCGAAGCCACTGTCGGACAGATAGGTCGCCCCGAGGACCGGAGCGATCGCCCAGTGATTGACGCCCGCATTGAAAGGCTCATTCACGTTGTAGTGGCCTGTCGGTGCCTGTACCTGCAGCGATGCGTTCACGAACCAGTTCGGCGGTGCGTTCCATTGCAGCATGATCGGCATGAACTGGACGTCGCCCAGTGCAAGATCATCACCGGAAATGTCGAAAGGTCCGCCGGGCGTCGGGACGGTCAGGCTGCCATCGATATCGACGACGGGGATGACCGTGCCGAAGCCGACCGTCGCATTGAAAAGCTCCAGATCCGTCATTCTGATATAGGCGAGGCCGATGGTTTTGACGTTGAGGTCAAAGTCGTTGTCGATCGAATGGCCGTGGCTGTCCTTCAGCGTATGGGCGCCATAATAGGTGACCCGGACGCCGAACGTCCCGATCGATGTTTTCGGCGGCAACATTCCGGCACTGAAATCGAAAACGCCGAAAGGCGTAATGGTGGCGCCGTTTTCGACTGCAAGTGCGGATGTGGCCGAAAGCAAGGCGCAAAAGAGCGTCGCGGCCGCAGCAAGACTGCGGGCCCGAGGCAAGTTATGCATGGTCATGGTCGTTCCCCTAATTGGTTTCTTCTGAACCAGTTGGGGATGCTATGGATATCGACTTCGCGCCGTTATCCGAAATCGCTACGGCTTTTGAAGATTTCGGTCCGGGATGGCGTCTTTTCCCGCGCGAAGCGTCGTCGACGGCAGTTCGCCGAAATGATTGCGATAGTCTCCGGTAAAACGGCTCCAGTGCCAGAAGCCCCATCGTGCCGCGACATCACCGATCGATGTCGTCTTCCCGTTTCGGTTGGCCTCGCGCAAGTCGCGCCTGACCGCATGCAGCCGGATGGCACGAAGCATCTGTGTCGCCGTCAATCCATAGGAAAGACGGAAACAGTTTTGCAGATGCGCCCGGCTTATCCCGAGTTGCTGACAGATCGCAGCCAGGTTGGGAGCTTCGGACGCATCGCGCAAAGCAAGGTCGCGCACGTAATCCGCGGTTTGTTTTCGGGGCGTATCCCCAGGCGAACTGACGAGGACCGAGGAGTCCAGGGCTGCCAGCAGGTGCCGGAGGATTTCCTCCTCCAGGAAGAGGCGACTGGTTGCGTGGTCGAGGATGGAGGGCCGGAAATCGACTTCCGAGACAATAGAAGTGAGCAGCTGGACGAGTGCTTGCCGGTGGGCTTCGGGTAAGAAAAAGCCGTCCTGACGCCACACACGCCCCGACAATCGCCGATATCCCGCTTCCATCGCCTTGATGGCGAACCAGCGTCTTCCAAAGGCAAGGCAAATCAGATCGAGTTCCTTTGGCGTGTGGATTTCGGGCAGATCGTCACCATCCGAGAGGAGCATCGTTCCCTCCGGAAGCTCGCGACCGGCTGCCCAGCCGCGCCCGGATGCGGTCAAGGGAAGGCTGAGAACGATCGAGTCGCCCCAACTTGCGCCACGTTTCATCATGGCCTGGTTGGCGCGTTCGCGAATGATCTGACAATGATCGAGCCGAACATCCCTTATTGTGCTCTGGAACGGGCCGGAGGACAGCTGAACGCATTCCAGGCGCCAGCCTTGAAGGCATTGGCCATGGTCCAATGCGTCATGTGACTGGACCAGTTTGACGGATACGTCGTCATCATGGTGTCGATGCTGAGTCACCATCGTCAGTTCTCCCCGATGAAACAAGATAACATGTTAAATATATTCCGCAACTGGCTGACTGATAAGAGGGTGAGCTGCGAGACTATAAACCAGCATCGGCGCTCCGTCCTTCGTTGGCCAGCTTGACTAAGATCAAGGCGGCGTAGGTTCTCGGACCTAAACTCACACCGATGGAACAGGTTCAAACAGGGGTGTGATCATGCAAGTCAAAACCGTTTTGAGTGTCATCGGCGCTAGCCAGGACGATGACGATCTGCGTTCTGCAATCGAATTTTGCCGCACGGCCGAGGCACATCTCTCGGTTCTGGTCACGGCGCTTGCGGTTGCTCCTGTCGGTGGATACGGGGAGGTCGTTTCGGTTGCCTGGGTTGAGGAACGTGAGCGCGAGATCGAAGTGCTGGACCGAAAGGTCGCCGCCGCGAAAACCTTGCTGCAGGCAAGCGGCATTTCGTTTGATCTGGACAGTATTTTTACCGAATACGGATGGATCGACAACGAGATCGGCGAACGCGCACGCTATGTCGATCTGACATTGATCGGTGGTGGCCTGCTGGCCGAGGACAATATGCGATCGGGAATATTGAACGGCGCGTTGTTTCAGTCGCCGGCGCCGATCCTGGTCGTGCCGAGGGGATGTTCGGCCTCGCTCCGCCCCGGCACGGTGCTTGTTGCCTGGGACTCCCGCAATGAGGCGAGCCAGGCCGTTCGTGCCGCAATAGAGCAGCTGAAGGCGGCCGCAAACGTATGTGTCGCCCTTGTCGATCCCTATGCCTCGACCCGTAGCAACGGCGAGGAACCGGGCGCGGACGTTGCCGCCTTCCTGGCGCGGCATGGCGTTCGGGTCTCGGTCGATGTTCTGGCAAGCGGCGGGCGGTCCGTTGCCGAAGTCCTTCGGCAACATGCCATGGACATCGGTGCGGATCTGATTGTCATGGGTGCATACGGACATTCGCGTGTCCGTGAGTGGATTTTCGGAGGCGTGACGCGCTCGATGCTCGAAACAAGCCCCGTACCGCTGATGATGACGCGGTGACGTTTCGGATCGGCCCCGTTGATCCCGAAGATGAAGATTGCAGCAAAGGCGATTGCTCGCGGGAACTTCAATCTGCGATGCCCGATTGGCGGCCGAAGGAACGCCGCCAATCTGCCCCCCCAATCATGGGCGGGGCTCATAGGGGTGTCGCCCGGCATTTGAGTGCAAGCGTCGCCTCCAATCTCGACTGCCTGACGACCGTCAAGGTCGCTGCAACCCTCTGTATTGGCTGGACATTGCGGAAACAATGCCGCAAGGGCTGGGCGTCATGGGCGAGGTGAACCGATCGCGAATTTGATGGCAAGATCCGAGCGGCCTTCTCAATCCAACGGCCAATTCTCAAATTTTGTGTACCGGTAGCGACCTGATTTTGTTGAAACGCCAGACTAGCGCCGAGATGCCGAGCGACGGCGGTCGCGATTATACCATTTCGGCATATTAACTTGGAAAAAAATTATCAAACTCCTCTCTGAAGGCTGCTAGCTTGTTTTCTGAGGGAGGAGTGAGGATGGCGACATTACAGGAGATGTTCGACGTTCGCGGCAAGTCGGTGATCGTGACCGGCGGCGCCAGCGGGATTGGCCGCGCCTATGCCGAAGTCATGGCGGACAATGGCGCCAGGGTCTGCATATTCGACCTGAATGCCGGCCAGCTTGACGCTGTGGTCGCCGAGCTGAAGACGAGCGGCGCCGACGTCTGGGGACATGTGCTTGACGTGTCGGATCGCGTGGGCATGAAAGCCGGCTTCGATCTGGTGGCCGAGTGCCATGGGCGGATCGACGTGGTCTTCGCCAATGCCGGCATCGATGCTGGCCCAGGATTCCTTTCCACCACCGGAGAGCGCATCGCACAAGGGGCGATCGACGTCCTCGACGATCATCATTGGGACAGGGTGATCGAGGTCAATCTCACCTCCGTCTATACCACGGTGAAACATGCCGCGCGCCACATGAAGGCCACCGGCGGCGGACGGATCATCGTCACGTCCTCGATCGCAGCCCAGATCAACGAGGCCATCGTCGGTACGCCCTATATGCCGGCCAAGGCGGGTGTCGATCACTTCGTCCGGCAGATGGCCATGGAGCTCGGCATGTTCGGCATCCTCATCAACTGCATCTCACCCGGCCCGTTCATGACCAATATCGCTGGCGGGCGTTTGAAGATTCCCGCCGACCGCAAGGCCTTCGAAGAACAGTCGCTGATCGGGAGGATTGGCGACACGGAGGATATCAAAGGCCTCGCACTCTATCTGGCTTCGCCGTGCTCATCCTATGTCACGGGTAGCCAGATCGTCATCGACGGGGGTGCGATGAACCGTATCAAGTAACGTCGCTGCTCGCCGGGGAGGAATGGCGGGCCGCGACCGGATTGCGTGCAGACCACACGATACCAGAGGGAGGAGATCAAGGTGGACCTGAACACGAAATTTGCGAAACCATCACGCCGGACGGTGCTCAAGGGCATCGGCGCCGGACTTGCCGCTTCCGCGCTCGGCGCGCCGATGATTGCCCGGGCGCAATCGGCGGGAAGGATCAAGATCGGTTTCGTGACGCCTGCAACCGGCCCCTTGGCGCTCTTCGGCGAGACCGATGGCTGGGCCGCCGACAAGATCAAGGCGATGCTGAAGGATGGGCTCACGACGCCCGCCGGCAAGTTCGACGTCGAGATCCTGATCCGCGACAGCCAGTCCGATCCGAATCGGGCGGCGGAAGTCGCCGGCGACCTCATCCTTAACGACGGCGTCCACCTGCTGCTGCCGGCATCGACCACGGATACGGTCAGCCCTTCGGCTGACCAGGCCGAACTCAACGAATGCCCCTGCATTTCCACCGGCGCGCCGTGGCAGGCCATCATTTTCCCGCGCGGTGGCAAGGACAAGCCCTTCGATTGGACCTATCATTTCTTCTGGGGCCTGGATGAGGCGCTCAATACGTTCGTTGGTCTCTGGAACACGATCGACACCAACCGGAAAGTCGGCATGCTGTTTCCGCAGAATGCCGATGGCGAGACCTGGGGCAACAACGACTACGGTCTGCCGGCTCCCACCCAGAAGGCCGGTTTCAAAATCACCGTGCCGGGCTTCTTCCAGCCGCGGACCAATGATTACTCGGCACAGATCGCCGCGTTCAAGCAGGCCGGCTGTGAAATCGTCGGCGGCATCACCTATCCCGACGATCTGAAGACCTTCGTCAACCAATGCGCCCAGCAGGGCTACAAGCCCAAGGCGGTCACGGTGGCTGCGGCTCTTCTCTTCGCCGGCGGCGTCCAGGCGCTCGGCCCGCTCGGCGACGGCATGTCTTCCGAAGTCTGGTGGACGCCGGCCTTTCCGTTCAAGTCGACGCTCACGGGGCAGGTCAGCCGCGATATCGCCGACCAGTGGGAGAGCGAGACCAAGAAGCAGTGGACGCAGCCGCTGGGCTACAGCCACGCGATCTGGGAAGTGGCGCTCGACGTGCTGAAGCGCTCGAGCAATCCTCTTGATCGCACCGCCAATCGTGATGCGATCATTGGCACCAAGATCGACACGCTGATCGGCAAGGTCGACTTCTCCAGCGGCCCGCACAAAAATGTCTCCACGACGCCGATTTTCGGCGGCCAGTGGGTGAAGGGCGACAAGTGGCCCTATGACCTGAAGATCGTCGACAACACGGTCAACAAACTCTTCGAGCCGGAACAGAAGATGAAGGTGATCCCCTGGACGAGCTGAACAGCTTCGGCTGCGGCATCGTCACGGCAGGAAGAGTGAGGACCGGATCGGGCAGGCGGGGAAGTCCGTCCGCCCAGGCCCGGAGCGGAGGAACGATTTGAACGGCGTATTGCTAGAAGCGAGAGGATTGAGCAAATCCTTCGGCGCCCTGCGCGTGCTGCAGGATATCAGCTTCGACGTCCAAAAGGGCGAAGTGCTTGGTATTCTGGGGCCGAACGGGGCGGGAAAGACGACGCTGTTCAATCTGATCAGCGGCGATCTGAGAAACGATGGCGGCGAGCTCGTTTTTGCCGGCGAGCGCCTCGTCGGCCAGCCGCCCTATAAGCGCTGCAAGATCGGCATCGGCCGCACATACCAGATTCCTCGCCCCTATGTCGGCATGTCGACATTCGAAAACCTGCTTGTGGCGGCCACCTTCGGCGGCGGGCGTTCCGAAGCTGCGAGCTATGCGCTTTGCGCGCAAATCCTGCGGGATTGCGAACTGGCGGACAAGGCCAACCGTTCCGCCGGCTCGCTGACGCTGCTGGACCGCAAGCGCCTCGAACTGGCCCGCGCGCTCGCCTCCAGCCCGACCCTGCTGCTGCTTGACGAAATCGCCGGTGGGTTGACCGACGAGGAGGGCAAGGCGCTGGTGCGATTGATCCGCCATATTCGCGACCGGGGCGTGACGATCGTCTGGATCGAACATGTGCTGCATGCCCTGTTGGCCGTCGCCGACCGCATCATGGTGCTGAATTTCGGCGAGAAGATCGCCGAGGGCCTGCCCGACGAGGTTATCAAGGATCCCGAAGTCAGGCGCGTCTACATGGGGATCGAGGCATGACGGGTTCGACGCTTCTCTCCACCCATGAACTCAAGGCCCGCTACGGCGATTTCCAGGCGCTGTACGGCATCGATTTCAACATTGCCGAGGGCGAGGTCGTCGCCCTGATCGGCGCGAACGGGGCGGGTAAATCGACGCTTCTGAAGTCGATCATGGGCTTGCTGCGGGTCGCGCCGGACATGGTGCGCCTGGACGACCGGCCGGTCGGCGGCAGCCAGCCCCACCGGATGGTCTCGCACGGCGTCGCCATCGTGCCGGAGGGCCGGCGGCTGTTCTCGGGCATGTCGGTGGTCGACAATCTCCGTGTTGCCCTTGACCATGCCGTGCCCCGGCAGGGCGAGCTTTGGACGATCGAGCGTATCTTCGCGCTGTTTCCCATCCTCAAGGAAAAGCAGGCCGCTCCGGTGCAGTCGTTGTCGGGAGGGCAGCAGCAGATGGTGGCCATCGGCCGGGCGCTGCTCAATCAGCCGCGACTGTTGCTCTGCGACGAAATCAGCCTGGGTCTTGCTCCGAAAGTGGTGCGCGAGATCTATCAGTCCATACCGTCCATCTCGAAGAACGGCACCGCAATCGTGTTGGTCGAGCAGGATGTAGGCCTCGCCCGCTCCGCCTCGGACCGGCTCTACTGCATGCTGGAAGGTCGCGTGACGCTGACTGGCCGATCCGCCGACGTGTCGCGCGAAACGATCGGCGAAGCATATTTTGGAGCCTCCCATGCAGTGGCTTGACGCACTCGTCCAAGGCATCCTGCTCGGAGGGCTCTATGCCCAATATGCGCTCGGCATGGCGCTGATGTTCGGCGTGATGCGCATCGTCAACATTACCCACGGCGACATCATGGTGCTGTTGGCGCTCGTCGGCATCAGCCTTGCCTCCACCTTCTCGCTCGGCCCGTGGTCTGTGCTGGTCATACTCGTCGCATTGGGCGGGATCATTGGCGTCATCCTGCAGCGGCTCATCCTGAACTGGGTGGTTGGCGCCGACCCGCTGCCGTCGCTGATCGCGACCTTCGGGCTTTCCATCGCCTTGCAGAATGCGATGCTGCAGGTGTGGTCGGCCGATACGCGCTCGCTTCCGAGCGCCGGGATCGCGCAGGCCTCCTTCCAGGTTGGACCGCTCTTCGTCGGCGTCCTGCCCGTGATCGTGCTTGCGACCGCGACCGTTCTGACGGCGGGACTGGCGACGACGATGCAATATACGCGCTTCGGCCGCTCCCTGCGTGCCGCTTCAATCGATGTCGAGGCGGCGGCCATGACGGGCGTCAATCCCAAGACTGTCTATGCCGGCGCCACGGCGATCGCCGTGGCCATCCTCGGCTTCGCTGCCGTCTTTCAGTCGATGCGTTCGACGGTATCGCCGGCCGACGGGGCCTTCCAGCTTATCTACGCCTTCGAGGCGGTGATCATCGGCGGCATGGGCTCGATCTGGGGCGCCTTTCTGGGCGCCATGGTGCTCGGCGTCAGCCAGTCGATCGGTTTCCGCGTCGATCCGGGTTTCGGCATCCTCGCCGGTCACCTCGTTTTCCTCGTCATTCTCGCAATGCGCCCGCAGGGCCTTCTCGGAAAGGATTGAGACCGTGACCCATGCGCTCGTTGCCCGACCCGCCGATGTTTCGGCTCTGCCACCGATCCGTGTCCAGCGGCAGACGACCTCCGGGGTCATCGCCATGGCGCTCGGCGTCATCGTGCTCTTCATCGTCGCCTCCATGCCGCTCTGGGCAAGCCAGGGCCTGATCCGCGACGTGGTCGAGCTCTGCTGCTACATCGCCGTCGCGCAGATGTGGAATCTGCTGGCGGGCTATGCCGGTCTGGTGTCGGTGGGCCAGCAGGCGTTTGTCGGCGTCGCTGCTTACATGATGTTCGTCATGGCGCAACTATGGGGCATCAATCCCTTCATCGCCGTGGTGCTGGCAATGATTGCGCCGGCGCTGCTGGCCCTGCCCACCTACGGGCTGCTGCATCGGCTCGACGGACCCTATTTTGCCATCGGCACATGGGTGGTTGCCGAGGTGATGCGGTTGGCCACGTCGGTATTCGGCTATGTCAATGCCGGCGCCGGCATGAGCTTGCGCGTCATGACCGGCTATTCGCCGACCGAACGCGCCGTGGGTGTCTCGCTGCTCTGCGCCCTGATGCTGCTGGTAACCGTCGGCGGCAGCTATCTGCTGCTGCGTTCACGCTATGGCCTGGCATTGATCGCCATGCGCGACAACCCTGTTGCGGCGGCGAGCCAGGGCGTCAATGTCAGCCGGCTCCGCTTTCTCATCTGGGTGGCGGCGGCGGTGGGCACCGGTCTTGCCGGGGCGATCTATTTCATGGCCCAGCTGCGCATCACTCCGCCCTCCGCCTATGATTCAAACTGGGCCAATATCGCGATCTTCATCGTCATGGTCGGCGGATTGGGATCGCTCGAAGGCGTGCTGATCGGTGCACTCATCTATTTCTTCGCCGAACGCTGGTTCGGCCAGTATGGCGCGACCTACCTCGTGGTGCTGGGGCTCCTGACGCTGTTCATGGCTCTCTTCGCCCGCGGTGGCATCTGGGGGCTCATCTGCAAGGTCGTGGACGCGCCGTGGTTTCCGACACGGCGAAGACTGATGGAGGAGCGGGCATGAAGGCCATATTTTTCGACGGCGTCGGGCAGCCCCTCAGCGTGGGCGAACGCGCTGCGCCGGAGCCGGCGGCGGACGAGATTCTGCTTAGGATCGCTGCCTGCGGCATCTGCGGTTCCGACCTGCACATGACGGAAGATCCCAAGACCTTCGGCCTCAAGCAATATGACGTGCTCGGCCATGAATTCGCCGGCGAGGTCATACGCTGCGGCAGCGCCGTCTCGGACCTCAAACCGGGCGACCGGGTTGCCGTGGCGCCGATGCGCGGCTGCGGTCATTGCGACAGCTGCCGGCGCGGCGAGCCTGCCTGGTGCGCGCACATGCGGCTGATCGGCGGCGGCTATGCCGAGTTCGCCACGGTCGCCGCGCGCCAGTGCCGGGTTCTTCCCGACGACCTGCCGCTGGCCGAGGGCGCGCTGGCCGAGCCCGTTGCCGTCGCACTGCATTGCGTGATGCGCTCCGGGCTGAAGCCCGGCGACCGCGTGCTGATCCTCGGGGCCGGCCCCATCGGCCTGCTCGTCGCCTTCTGGGCGCGGCGCCACGGCGCCCGCGACGTCATCGTCGCCGATATCAACCGCCATCAGCAGGAGCGCGCCGCCGCCATCGGCGCGACGGGCTTTGCGCTTTCCGGACCCGGCCTTGCCGACGAGTTCCGCACCCTGACCGGCGGCGAGGCCGATATCGTCTTCGAATGCGTCGGCAAGCGCGGGCTCATTGATTTCGCATGCCGGCTGGTCCGTACCCACGGAACGGTTGTCGGTGTCGGTCTCTGTGTCGGCGGCGATGACTGGGATCCCTTCGCGGCTTTGTCCAAGGAAATCCGGCTCGTCTTCGCCGTGTTCTTCAACATGGCCGAGTTCGAGACGGCGCTCGGCGCGCTCGGCCCCGGGCGTTACCGGCCGCAAGCGCTGATATCAGGCCAAATCGGCTTCGAGGATGTGCCGGACACATTCGAGGCTCTGCGGCGCCGGACGACGCAATGCAAGGTTTTGATTACGGCCGACGCGGCCCGATCGTTGGATTGAGGAGGATATTCAATGCAATTTGAAACGCTGACGCAGGATATCGATGGCGTTCGCACGGTGGTCAAGGTGATCGGAAACGGTCCGGCGGTGCTCGCGCTTCATGGTGCGGCGACGATCGAGGGCTACGACTGGGCGCGCGGTCTGGCCGATCGCTTTCGCGTCTATCTGCCCTTTCATCCCGGCTTCGGTGAAAGCGCCGCGGCGCCGCACATCACCGGCATGCAGGACATGGTGGTCCACAACCTTCGTCTTGTCGAAGCCCTCGGCCTGACGCAGCCGCATCTCATGGGCCACTCCATGGGCGGCTGGATGGCGGCCGAGATCGCCGCCGTCGCGGGCGAGAAATTCGCCAAGCTCGTGCTGAACGCGCCGGCGGGTCTCAACCATCCGCATCACCAAGGCGCGGACCTCGGTGCCATTCGGCCGGAGGAGTTCCCGGCATTTCTCGCCCACAATGTCGAGGTGGCGGCGCGTTACTTTCCGGGCGGTTCGGAATGCCCTTCGGCGGATGCTTTCGTGGCGGCGCGCGACAGGGAAGGGGCGGCGCTCGGCAATATCCTCAAGGTGCACGGCATGGGCCATCCCAATCTCGGTCGCTGGCTGAGCCGCATTCCGAACCAGACATTGATCGTCTGGGGCGACAAGGACCGCATGCTGCCGGCCTCGCAGGCACCGCTCTGGCAGGAGCGCATCCCGAATGCCCGGACCTTGATCGTGGAAGGCGTCGGCCATTTCGCGATGCAGGAAGATCCACGCACCGTCACGGCCATCGGCGACTTTCTCGCCAGGTGAAACCAAGGCTGCCTCCGACGGGCAAGCCGTACGATCAGAACGATCAAGGAGCAATTGTCATGAATGCACCAATCAAGCACGACAAAGGTTACTGGGGCACGAAGACGGACTTCGCATCCCTCATGGCCCATGTGGAGAAGATCGGGCCGATCCTCGACAAGAATTCCGAGGCCAACGAAAAGCTCGGCCGCCTCAACGAGGAAACCTTCGACGCGTTGAAGCCGCTGCGCATGAGCCATGTTTTCGCCGGTGAGGACATCGGCGGCGCGCAGCTGCCGCCGACACAGGGCCTGCAGCTCATCGAGGCGATCGCCTATCACAGTGGTGCAGCCGGCTGGGTGTCCATGGTGCATACCTGCATCGGGGCGATGTCCGCCGCCTTCCTGCCCGATACCGCCATCGGCCGGCTTTTCGACGGCAAGACCGACAATCGCTTCTCCGGCCAGGGCACCCCGACCGGCATGCTGAAGAAGGTCGACGGCGGCTATCGCCTGAACGGCAAATGGTCTTACGCCAGCGGGATCTATCACGCGACATACACCCATACCGCGGCCCTGCTCGATGACGGCAACGGCCAGCCGGCAAAGGACGAAAAGGGGGATGTGATCGTGCTTTGCGCGCATGCGCCTGTGGCCGATCATGAACTGCTCGGCAACTGGAACGTGCTCGGCCTGCAGGCCACGGGCAGCATCGACTATGCCGCCAACGATGTCTTCATCCCCGACGACATGGTGTTCCCGATCCTGACGGCCGAACCGCAGCGCATGAAGGAATTCTTCAGCCTCGGCGTCGTCGGCCTGGCGGCGATCGGCCATTCCGGCTGGGCGATCGGCACCTCGCGCCGCATGCTCGACGAAGCGGCGAAATATGCCAGGACCAAGACCGGTCGCGCCGGCCTGCTCGGCGAGAGCGACAAGTTCTGGTACGATTTCGGCCGCGCCGAAGCCCGCGTGCGCGCTGCGCGCGCTTTCCTGTTTGAGGTCTGGCGCGAGGTCGAAGCTTCGATTGAAGCCGGCAATCGCATGACCACGCGCCAGATCAGCCTTGTGCATCTGGCCAAGTCCGAAGTGCACGAGGCCGGTGTCGATGCCTGCCATTTCGTCTATCGTGCCCTGGGCGGCGCTTCGCTGCGCTATGGGGTGATGCAGCGGATCTATCGCGAGATGCTGACGGCGGCCAACCATTTCACCATCAATCCGAACATCGTCGCCGCCGCCGGCCGTGACATTGCCGGCCTGTGGGGCGACCGTATCTGGCAGTTCTACGACCTGATTGAAAAGAAATGAGCATGGTCGCGAAAGGACTGCCCGACACGGGTGTCGCGGCCACCGGTCCGGCGATTGCCGAGGCGTTTTTTGCCGCCTTCCGCCATCATCCGGCGGGCGTGGCGATCATTGCGGCCGATGCCGGCGAGGGGCCGGTGGCGCTGACGGTGAGTTCGCTGATCTCCATCAGCGCCACGCCGCCGATGGTTGCCTTCTCCCTGTCTGCATCGTCGTCGAGCGCGAAGGCGATCGAGCGGGCCGCGTCGGTCGTTATTCATTTCGTCCGGCGCCCGGATATGCAACTCGCCCGCCTTTGCGCGACGAGCGGCAAGGATCGCTTCGGAGCCGGTGTACGCTGGGCACGGCTCGACAGCGGCGAGCCCTATTACCCCCAGGTCGCCCTGTGGTTCCGCGCCGAGATTCGCGACCGGCTGGAAACGCCGAGCGCATGCCTGGTGACGGCGGAACTGACATCCGTCTCGCCGGGCGAGCATGCCACGGCGCAGGCGGAGGCGCTGGTCTATTCCAACCGCGCCTGGCACGCCCTCGGCCCTGTCGTCGATACGGTCTCAGCGCCGGTGCTGCTGTGGCCCGACGATTCGGCGACCTTCTGACAAAGCGCCGGCGGGCACCGCCGGCCGCGACACCAGAGCGGTTCCAGGAAAAGTGCTCAGCATTTTTCCGTCCGGAATGCTTAAGGAAACAAAAGGATAGAGCGTTTTCGCGATTCGAAGAAAAGCGGAAAGGCTCTAAATTCCCCAGATCACGGATTGCTCGTGCCGCTTGATCAGATGCCTCAGATTTTCGAAACTTTTACGAATATAGGCGGCAAACGCCTCAATGGCAGGTGCGCTCGGGTCCCCCGTTCGCCGCAGCAGGCCAAGCGCGCGTTCGGGGTGAGGGATATTCACCGGCAGCGCGGTGATGGCCTTGTCGTTGCGATAGGCAAAGACCACGCTGTGCGGCAGGATCGTCAGCGCGTCGCTTTCCTTCATGTAGTTGATGGCGCTGGTCAGCGACCCGCCAGCATAGCGGATCTTGGTCTCGGTGGCGCCCAGCGACAGCACGAGACTGCGCAGGTCCGCCAGCAGCGGGCTACCGGGCGGCGGTGCGATCCAGGGATAATCGAGCAGTTCCGGGCCGGCCAGCCTGCGCTTGAGCAGCAGCGGATGCGTGACGCGGCAGGCGACGACATTGCGCCCCGGCAGCAATTCCTGAAAATGCATGCCCGATCCCTCGTCGAGCATGTCAATCGGGCAGATGGCGAGATCGATGCGGTCGGCGACGATCGCGGCGCGCAGTTCGGAGAGATAGCCGTAGCTCTGCTCGATCCTGATCTCGGGAAACTCGTTCTGAAATCCGGCGAACATGCCGGCGATCAACGCATCCATGAAGAAAGGCGTGCCGCCGACGCGCACGAGGCCGGTGCGGCCATGGCGAAACCCCTCGACCAGCGCGGAGGCCTTGCGGGAGGCCGTGAGCATGGCTTGACCGTGATCGGCCAGCGCCCGTCCGAGCGGCGTCGGCTGCAGCGGCCGGCGGCCCTTGAGGAAGAGCGGTTCGCCCAGGCGTTTTTCGAGCATGGAAAGCGTGCGCGAGACGCCCGGCTGCGTGAGCCCGAGCAGGGCCGCGCCCTCGGTCACGCCCCCGGCCTGGACGACCGCAGCAAGCTGCACCAGATGTCGCTCATCAAACTTCATAACAATATCGTATATTAACTTGGATAAAAATTATCAAGCACTCGGTTAGGGCCTGCTAAGTTGTCGGCATAGGAGGAGTCATGCCCGATATATCGTTCAGCGAGCATAATTCTGCGCAGCTTGTGGCCCAGCGGCTCGACAAGCATGCGGAGGGGGCCCTGCAAACCTTCATGGTTCCTTTCATAGAGCATCTGCACAAGCTCATCCGGGAGACGAGACCCACCCATGCCGACTGGCGGCGGACGGTGGAATTCCTGACCGAAGTTGGCCATGCCAGCGACGGCCGCCGGCAGGAATGGGTGCTGCTGTCGGACCTCCTGGGGGTCACCGCGCTTATCGAAGAGATCAATACCCGTCGGCCGAAGGAGGCAACGCCCAACACCGTGCGCGGGCCTTTCTATCGTGCGGATGCTCCACGGCTGGCGATGGATGCCAATATCTCCCTCGACGGCGCCGGTCCGGCCCTTACGGTGACCGGGCATGTGCGGGATCTCGACGGACAGCCGATTGCCGACGCCACGATCGAGACCTGGCAGGCCAACAGCGAGGGGTTCTACGAAAACCAGCAGCCGGACCTGCAGCCGGACTTCAATCTTCGCGGTGTTTTCACCACCGACGCAAGGGGTTGCTTCCGCTACAGGACAGTCCGGCCGGGCGGCTATGCCGTCCCCGCCGACGGACCGGTGGGCCAGATGCTGGGCAGTCTCGGCTTTCCCTTACGCCGCCCGGCACATCTGCATTTCCTGATCAAGGCCGAGGGGTTCGAGACGATCAGCACGCATGTCTACGACGGCGGCGATCCCCACCTCGGGCAGGATGCGCTGTTCGGCGTCAAGGAGGAGTTGATCGGTGACTTCAGGCCGACAGGCAAAGGCGACGCCTTGTCGCTGGATTTCACATTCGTAATGGTGCGGGCGAAAAAGGGGCGCGGCTCGACATGACATTAGCGTTCACCTACCAGGGCACTGCTGCGCGCATCATCTTCGGCAACGGAGCCAGCGCCGATGTGGGCAAGTGGGTCGAGGTACTGGAATGCCGGCGTGCACTCGTGCTGTCGACGCCGCACCAGGCCGCGGATGCCGAGATCACGGCCAAACGCCTCGGGCCGCTTGCGGTCGGCACCTTTACCGAGGCGACGATGCATACACCCGTCGAGGTCACCGAGCGCGCACTCGCCCGCGCCGCCGAACTCGGCGCCGACTGCGTCGTATCGCTGGGCGGCGGCTCGACAACCGGGCTCGGCAAGGCCATGGCCTATCGCACCGACATCCCGCAGATCGTCATACCGACCACCTATGCCGGCTCCGAGGTTACGCCGATCCTCGGCCAGACCGAAGGGGGTGCCAAGACAACGTTGCGCAGCCCGAGGGTCACGCCGGAAGTCGTCATCTACGACCCGGAGCTGACGGTCGGCCTGCCCGTCGCCATGAGCGTCACCAGCGGGCTGAATGCGATCGCGCATGCCGCCGAAGGGCTTTATGCGCCCGATCGCAATCCCATCACCGCCATGATGGCGGTCGATGGCATGCGAGCGCTCAAGGAGGCCCTGCCGGTCCTGCTCGAACGTCCGCGCGATGCCGGGGCGCGCGAAAAGGCGCTCTATGGTGCGTGGCTTTGCGGCACCGTCCTTGGCCAGGTGGCGATGTCGTTGCACCACAAGATCTGCCACACGCTGGGCGGCAGCTTCGATACGCCGCATGCGGAAACCCATTCGATCATGCTGCCGCATACGATCGGCTTCAATGCGGAAGCCGTGCCCGGCCTGATGACGCCGATCTCGGAGATTTTCGGCGGCTCGCCCGGACAGGGTCTCTACGATTTTGCGAAGTCGATCGGCTCGCCGATGGCGCTGAAGGATTTCGGCCTTACCGAGGCTGATCTCGACCGGGCGGCCGATATCGCGACAAAAAATCCGTATTCGAATCCACGGCAGATCGATCGAACCTCGATCCGCGCGCTGTTGCAGGAGGCCTGGAGCGGCACGCGACCGTCATATTGAATTTCTTTGGGAGGAGGAAGGCATATGATTACGAGACGTGACTTGTTGAAGTCCGCAGCCGCCACGGGCGCCGTGGCGGCGACGTCAGGCCTGACCATGCCGGCCATTGCGCAGGGGGCGCCGATCAAGCTTGGCTACGTCAGTCCGCAGACCGGTCCGCTGGCCGCCTTCGCGGAAGCCGACAAGTTCATCATCGACGGCTTCATGGCCGCCACCAAGGCTGCCGGCCTGAACTATGACGTCGTGGTGAAGGACAGCCAGTCCAATCCGAACCGCGCGGCCGAGGTCGCCAAGGAACTTATCGTCGACGACAAGGTGAACCTGGTTCTGGTCGCCTCGACACCGGAGACGACCAATCCCGTGGCGACGACCTGCGAAGCCGAGGAGGTGCCCTGCATTTCGACCGCGGCGCCCTGGCAGCCGTGGTTCATCGGCCAACAGGGCAATCCGGGCGATCCGTCGTCCTGGAAGCCATTCAACAGCGCCTTTCACTTTTTCTGGGGTCTGGAAGACGTCATCGCCGTCTACACCAATATGTGGGGCCAGCTCGAGACCAACAGACATGTCGGCGGCTTGTTTCCCAATGACGGTGACGGCAATGCCTGGGGCGACAAGGTGGTCGGCTTCCCGCCGGTGCTGGAAAAGCTCGGCTATAGGCTCAACGATCCCGGCCGCTACCAGAACCTGACCGATGATTTCTCGGCGCAGATCAACGCCTTCAAGTCGGATGGCGGCGAAATCATCACCGGCGTGATGATCCCGCCGGATTTCACGACTTTCTGGAACCAGGCCCAGCAGCAGGGCTTCAAGCCGAAGATCGCCTCCATCGGCAAGGCGATCCTGTTTCCGCAGGCCGTCGAAGCGCTCGGCAAGCACGGACATAACCTGTCCTGCGAAGTCTGGTGGTCGGCGAGCCATCCGTTCAAGTCGTCGCTGACTGGCCAGAGTGCCAAGGATCTGGCCGCGGGGTTCACTGCCGCCACCAGCCGCCCCTGGACCCAGCCGATCGGCTTCGTCCATGCGCTGTTTGAACTGGCGGTGGATGTGATGAAGCGGGCCGATCCGACGGATTCCCAGGCGGTGATATCGGCGATCGCCGCCTCGAAGCTCGACACGATTGTCGGCCGCGTGGCCTGGGATGGTGCCAACGTGCCGCCCTTTGCGGCCAAGAACATCGCCAAGACGCCGCTGGTCGGCGGCCAGTGGCGCCTCAAGGATGGGGGCGGCTATGATCTGGTCATCGTCGACAACCAGACCGCGCCCACCATCCCGACCGGCGGCAAGATGGAAGCCATTGCCTGAGCCATCGCCCGGGCTGAACCTCGACGCCGAACCGGTCGGGGGATGCATCCGGGGCCACCAGAACGATCGATGCCCGAAAACCGAGACCCCTGATGCCCATACTCGCCCTTGATCAGCTATCGAAAAGCTTCGGCGCCCTGAAGGTGGCCGACAATGTGTCATTTGCGCTGGAAAAAGGTGAGGCCCTCGGCGTGATCGGCCCGAACGGCGCCGGCAAATCCACTCTCTTCAACCTGATAACCGGCAATATACGGGTCGATTCCGGTACGATCCTGTTCGATGGCAGCGATATAACGTGGCAGCCGCCAATGGCGCGATGCTTGGCCGGCATCGGCCGAACATTCCAGATTCCGCAGCCTTTCCGGAAATTGACCGTCTTCGAAAACCTGCTCGTGGCGGCCGCCTTCGGGTCCCGCAGGCCCGAGCGTGACGTCGGCGATCGCTGCGCCGATATTCTTGTCGAGACCGGACTGCTTTCGCGGGCGAACCAGCCGGCCAGCTCGCTCGGCCTTCTGCAGCGCAAGCGCCTCGAACTCGCGCGGGCCCTGGCGACCGACCCCAAGATCCTGCTGCTCGATGAGATCGCGGGCGGATTGACCGACGGCGAATGCAGCGAACTCGTGGAGACGATCCGCGCGATCCATCGGCGCGGCGTATCGATCATCTGGGTCGAGCATGTGCTTCATGCCTTGACATCGGTCGTCGGCCGCCTCGTGGTTCTGCATTTCGGCCGGGTGATTGGTGTCGGCGATCCCGACACGATCATGGCTTCGCGGGAGGTCCGCGAAATCTATCTCGGGATAGATGTCTGATGGCTCTGCTCGAAATCCAAGGTCTGACGGCTTTCTACGGTGACTTCCAGGCGCTTTTCGGCGTCGACATGACGTTGAACGAGGGCGAGACGATCGCGGTGATCGGCGCCAATGGGGCGGGCAAGTCGACGCTGCTGCGGTCGATTTCCGGCCTCATCCGCAATGCACCCGGACATATCCGCTACGACGGCCGGGAGATCGGTGCCTTGCCGGCGCCCGACGTGGTGCAACTGGGCATCGCCATGGTGCCGGAGGGCCGACGCCTGTTCCCGTCGCTGTCCGTCGAGGAAAACCTCCTGATCGGCAAGTATGGCCGTAGCGGCAATGGCATCTGGACGCTCGATGCCGTCTACGATCTCTTTCCGGTGCTGAAGGAGCGGCGGCACAGCCCCGGCACGGCGCTGTCGGGCGGCCAGCAGCAGATGGTGGCAATCGGCCGGGCGCTGATGTCCAATCCACGCGTCCTGCTCTGCGACGAGGTCAGCCTCGGTCTGGCGCCGGTGGTGGTGAGGGATATCTACGCCGCCTTTCCCAGGATACGCGCGGCCGGCGCTTCCATCGTCATCATCGAGCAGGATATCGGCCAGGCGCTGAAGGTCGCCGACAGGGTCTATTGCATGATGGAGGGGCGGGTGACGCTGACGGGCGCGCCGGCCGCGCTCAGCCGCGAGGATATCCATGCGGCCTATTTTGGAGCGCACACGCAATGAGCTGGCTTGATACGATCATCCAGGGCGTTCTGCTCGGCGGTCTCTATGCGCTGTTCGCGGCCGGGCTGAGCCTTGTCTTCGGCATCATGCGACTGGTCAATCTGGCCCATGGCGACCTGATCGTGCTGGCCGCCTTCCTGGTGCTGACGCTGGTTTCGGCACTCGGCCTCGATCCTTTCGCCGCCGCCGCGATTGCCTTGCCGATCATGTTCGTGCTCGGCTGGGTGCTGCAATTCGCGGTGCTCAACCGGACGCTCGGCGACGATATCCTGCCGCCGCTGCTGGTGACTTTCGGCCTTTCCGTCGTCATCCAGAACGGCCTGCTCGAAGGGTTTTCGGCCGACAGCCGCCGGATCTCGGCCGGGGCGCTGGAAACGGCCTCGCTGCAATTCGGTCCGATCAGCATCGGCACGATGCCCCTGCTGACCTTCGTCTCCGCCGTCGGCGTCATTGTCGCCCTGAATATCTTGTTCTACCGCACGTCGCTGGGCCGCGCCTTCCGCGCCACGTCGGACGACAGCGCCACGGCCGGCCTGATGGGCATCCGCGCCGAGCGGATCTTCGCGACCGCGACGGGGATAGCCATGATGGTGGTGACGATCGCTGCCCTCTATCTGGGCACCCGTGCCAATTTCGATCCCACCATGGGGCCGGCACGCCTGATCTATGCCTTCGAGGCGGTGATTATCGGCGGGCTGGGTTCATTCTGGGGGACGCTCGCGGGCGGCATCATCATCGGCGTCGCGCAGACGCTTGGGGCTGCGATCAATCCGGAATGGCAGATCCTGGCCGGCCACGTCGCCTTCCTGCTGGTCCTGCTCATCAGGCCGCGCGGCCTCTTCCCACGGGCGGTGGACTGAAATGACGGATCGTGTTTCCACATCCTGGCTTGTTTCGACGCGCACGCGCGGCTCTTCCGTTTCGATGCTGCTGGTCGTCGCCGTCGTCGTGCTGGGCTTCGCGGCGCCGCTGTTTGTCTCGCGTGCCGTCGTCCAGGATCTGTTCTTCATCCTCACCATGCTGGTGCTGGCCCAGTGCTGGAACCTGCTCGCGGGCTATGCCGGTCTTGTCTCGGTGGGCCAGCAGGCCTTTGTCGGCTTTGGCGCCTATGCGATGTTCGCCGGCGTCAGCCTGCTGGCGCTCGACCCGCTCGTGGCGATCCTGCTCGGCGGGCTTGCTGCGCTCGTGCTTTCCGTGCCGACGGCGTTCTTCGTCTTTCGCCTGCAGGGCGCCTATTTCGCCATCGGCACCTGGGTGATAGCCGAAGTCGTGCGGCTTTCCCTGGCGCAGTGGAAGGCGCTTGGCGGCGGGACCGGCACGTCGCTGCCCTCGGGTGTCGCGCGCGATATGTTCGGCGTCCGCCTGGTCGCTGACATGCTCGGGGTGCGCGGGCCGCAGGCCACCGACATCGTCTGCTACTGGCTGGCGCTGGTGCTTGCCGTCGCCACCATCGGCCTGATCTACAAGCTCTTGCGCTCCAAGCAAGGGCTCGGTCTCGCCGCGGTGCGCGACAACCGCGAGGCCGCCCGCTCGGTCGGCGTCGATCCGCTCTGGACCAAGTCCTTCGTCTATCTGACGGCGGCGCTGGCGACCGGGCTGACGGGCGCGCTCATCTATGTGCAGAAGGCGCGCATCTCGCCGGACGCGGCCTTCTCGGTGCCGGACTGGACGGCCTATGTGATCTTCATCGTGGTGATCGGCGGCATCGGCACGATCGAAGGTCCGATCGTCGGCGTGATCGTGTTCTTCGTCCTGCAGAACGTGCTGGCCGACTACGGCTCCTGGTATCTTTTGATCCTCGGACTCGTCGGCATATTCATCATGCTCTTCACGCCGCGCGGTCTCTGGGGCCTGTTTGCAGATCGCACCGGAATCCAGCTGTTTCCCGTCCGCCGCATTCTGGCGGGCCAACTCAAGACAAAGACGAATGAGGGAGTGTCTGATGGCTGATATCGAAACCGACGTATTGATCATTGGTACAGGTCCGGCGGGCTCGGCCACGGCCGCGCTGCTGGCGACCTACGGCATCGAGAACATGGCGGTGAACCGCTACCGCTGGCTTGCCAACACGCCACGCGCCCACATCACCAACCAGCGCACCATGGAAGTGCTGCGCGACCTCGGCCGCGAGGTGGAGGGCGAGGCCTATCTGCATTGTAGCCCGCAGGACATCATGGGCGAGAACGTTTTCTGCACGTCGCTTGCCGGCGAGGAACTGGGCCGGCTCAAGACCTGGGGCACGCATCCCCGGTCCAAGGCGGAGCATCTGATGTCCTCGCCCACCGAGATGAACGATCTGCCGCAAACCTTCATGGAGCCGCTGCTCTTCAAGACCGCCTGCTCGCGCGGCACCCAGGCGCGGATGTCGACCGAATATGTCAGCCATGTGCAGGATGCCGAGGGTGTAACGACGACCTGCCGTGACCGTCTGACCGGCAAGGAATTTACGGTGCGCTCGAAATACCTGGTCGGAGCGGATGGCGGCAACTCGATGGTGGCGCAGCATCTCGGCCTGCCCTTCGAGGGCAAGATGGGTGTGGCCGGCTCGATGAACATCCTCTTCAAGGCCGATCTCGCGCGGTATGTCGCCCATCGTCCCTCGGTGCTTTACTGGGTGCTGCAGCCCGGCTCGAATGTCGGCGGCATCGGCATGGGGCTGGTACGCATGATCCGGCCCTGGAACGAGTGGCTGATCAATTGGGGCTACGACATCAACGAGGGCGCGCCGCATGTCGACAATGCCTTTGCCGAGGGTGTGGCCCGCGACCTGATCGGAGATCCCGATATCGATATCGAGGTCACATCGGTTTCCACCTGGACGGTCAACAACTGTTATGCGGCGCAGGCTCACAAGGGTCGGGTCTTTTGCATGGGCGATGCGATCCACCGCCATCCGCCATCCAACGGGCTGGGGTCCAACACGTCGATCCAGGACGGTTTCAACCTTGCCTGGAAGCTTGCCATGGTCATCAAGGGTCAGGCCGGCCCCGGTCTCCTGGAGACCTATACCGAGGAGCGTGCGCCAATCGCCAGGCAGATCGTCACGCGGGCCAATCAGTCCATCGAGGAATTCGGCCCGATTTTCGGGGCACTCGGCCTGCTCGAATCCATCGATCCGGTGAAGATGCAGGAAAACATGGATCGTCGCTGCGACGATACGCAGGCCGCCGAGAACCAGCGCGAGGCGCTTCGTGCCGCCATTGCCTTCAAGGTCTATGAGTTCGATGCGCATGGCGTGGAGATGAACCAGCGCTACCGATCGGGCGCGGTGGAAGCCGACGGTCAGCCCGAGCCAGCCTTTACGCAGGATCGGGAATTGCATTTCGAGCAGACCACCTGGCCCGGCGGACGCCTGCCGCATGTCTGGCTGTTCAATGACAACAACCAGAAAGCATCCACGCTCGACCTGTGCGGTCATGGACGGTTCACCATCCTGACCGGTATCGGAGGGCGCGCCTGGATCGAGGCGGCACGGGCACTGTCTTCGGAGCTCGACCTGCCGCTCGTGACCCATATCATCGGGCCGCGGCAGCCATGGCAGGACCATTACGGCGATTGGGCGCGCGCGCGGGAAGTCGGCGATGCTGGCGTCGTTCTCGTGCGGCCCGACCATCACGTCGCCTGGCGTTCGGAGGCCATGGCCGCCGATCCCAAAGGCGAATTGCGCCGCGTATTGAAAATCATTCTGGATCGGTGAGGCGACAATGGAAGCGCATGAGAAGGGTTATTTCACTGAGGAGAACTCGGTCGAGGTCGTGACCGGCCGCAACGCCGGCGCCGGTGACGAGCGGCTGAAGCAGGCGATGGAGGTCATCACCCGCAAACTGCACGAGGCGGTCAAGGAGTTGGAACCGACGCAGGACGAATGGATGCAGGCCATCCTGTTCCTGACCCGCACCGGCCAGATGTGCAACGAATGGCGACAGGAGTTCATCCTGCTTTCCGACATTCTCGGTGTGTCGATGCTGGTCGATGCGATCAACAATCGCAAACCGTCCGGAGCCTCCGAAAGCACGGTCCTCGGCCCGTTCCACGTTGCCGACGCGCCGGAATTGCCCATGGGCGCCAATATCTGCCTCGACAGCAAGGGCGAGGACATGGTGATCGAAGGCCGCATCCTCGACACCGAGGGCAGGCCGATCGCCAATGCCGTCATTGACGTCTGGCAGGCCAATGATGAGGGATTTTACGACGTGCAGCAGAAGGGCATCCAGCCGGACTTCAATTTGCGCGGCATTTTCCGGACCGGCCCGGACGGTCATTACTGGTTCCGTGCCGTGAAGCCGAAATATTACCCCATCCCCGACGACGGTCCGGTGGGCCAGCTGCTCGGCAGCCTCGGCCGCCATCCCTTCCGCCCGGCGCATCTGCATTACATCATCAGCGCCGACGGCTTCGAGACGCTGACGACCCATATCTTCGATCCCGACGATCCCTATATCCATTCGGATGCGGTTTTCGGCGTCAAGGAAAGCCTGCTCGCCAAGTTCGACAAGGTGCATGATCCCGACCGCGCCAGGCGCTATGCGTTTGATGGCGACTTCTGGGACGTCAGGCACGATTTCGTGCTGGCCCGGCAGACCGGCTGATCGGCTTGGTCTATAGATGAGGCGGTGCCGAAAGGGGCGCGTGGCTGCCGCGCTCTCTTTTCATGTTCGGATCGAGCCGCGCGCTCATTCCACCGCAAGCTTTCGCTCGCGTTCGCCCATGAACGGGCCCTGGACCCACTGGATGGTTTTCTCGTGCTTTTCGACGGCCCGGCGCAGCTCGGAGAATTCCCGGCGCAGATGCCCGAGAAATTTCCGTCCGGCGGGATTTGAATAGGGCTTCTTCCGCGTCATGATGCCCAGGGCACGCTCGGGCTGTGGAATGTCGAGCGGGATGATGCCGATCTTGTTTTCGCCGCGGAACGCATAGGCGACGGAATGCGGCAGGATTGCCAGCGCATCGGTACCCGTCAGGTAGTTCACCACGCTCAGCAGGGAGCCGCCGGCAAAGCGCAGGGACACTTCGGTCAGTCCGAGCGTCAGCAGGATGTTGTGCAGGTCCAGAACCAGGGGTGAGCCGGGCAGGGGAGCGACCCAGGGATAGTTGACGATATCCTCGGTCGCGAGATTGCGCTTGCGCACCAGCGGATGGCCGGCACCACAGGCAAGCACGTTGCGCGCCGTCAGGATCGGCTCGAATTGCAGGTCGGCGCGCAGGTCGACGGAACCGGTCGGCGTCACGGCCAGGTCGATCTGGCCGGAATCCAGCTCGGCGACGAGGTCTGCATAATTGCCGTAGGATTGATGGACCATGATGCCCGGCTCGCTGCGCTGGAACGAGGCGATCATCGATGAGACGACCGCGTCCATGAAAAACGGCACGCCGCCGATCCGCACCCGGCCCGACGATCCAGACTTGAAACTCCTGATGATCTCCGCCGCCTTTCGCGACGAGGCGAGGATCGCCTTGCCCTGCAGGCCGAGCTGTTCGCCGAGCGGCGTCGGCTGCATCGGCCGCCGTCCGGAGACGAAGAGCGGTTCGCCGATGCGCTTTTCCAGAACCGAGAGCGTTCGCGACACGGCCGATTGCGTCATGCCCAGCATGGCGGCGGCTTCAGTCACGCCGCCGGTTTCGATGACGGCGGCGAGCTGGACGAGGTGAGCTTCCACGATCTTCATAGCAATTTGCTATAGCCTGCATGAACAATGTCAATCAACAGGCAAATGGAAGGACTATAGTCATGACATCACGCAGCGCCCGCGACATGCGGCGCCCGTGGCTTCCGGATGAGAACGGCGGAGGAACCGCATCCGGACTGTCGACCCTATTCGGAGGAGGAGAACATGGCTCTTGTCAGCGGGTATCACCATTTGACGCTCTGCACCGACGGCGTGCAGGAAGACTACGATTTCTATACCAAGGTGCTCGGGCTTTATTCGGTCAAGCGTACCGTGCTGTTCGACGGCACGATCCCGGTCTATCATCTCTATTATGGATCGCGGAACGGCGACGCATCGACCATCATCACCACGTTTCCCTTCCGCAAGCCCGCCGTCTATGGCCGGCGCGGCACCAATCAGTCGAAGATCATCCTGCAGGCGATTCCCGTCGGTGCGGCCGATTATTGGGTCGACCGGCTGAATGGCAAGGGCGTCGAGGCCCGGAAAATCTCGCGCTTCGGCATCGCGCGCGTCGCCTTCAAGCATCCCTGCGGCATTCCGCATGAACTCGTGGAGAGTCCCGCTGACAATCGCTCTCCGATCGTCAACGAAGCGCAGGGCGTAAGCGCCGCCCATGGCATCAAGGGTATCTACGGTGCAGCCATCGCCGTCTTCGACCGTACCGCAATGGACGACTTCCTCGGCGTCGGCATGTCGATGAAGAAGGAAGCCGACAGTGACGAAGGCCTGATGTTCTCCGTGCCGAATGCCGGTGGTCCGAACAGCATGGTCGAGGTTCTGCAGGAATCGAACGGCCCGCAGGGAACCTGGACGCTCGCCGGCGGCACGATCCACCATCTCGCGCTCAATACCGGCAACGAGGAAAATCAGCTGAAGCTCAAGGCGCATCTCGAAGGCCTCGGTTTCACCGACGTCTCCGACCAGAAGGACCGCAACTATTTCAAGTCCTGCTATGTCCGCTCGCCGGGCGGAGCACTGTTCGAGATTGCATGGTCGGTCGAAGGGGGCTGGGCACTCGACGAGCCTGCCGACAAGATCGGCACAACGCTCGTCTTCCCGCCCTGGTTCGAGGACCGCAAGCAGGAACTGATCGCCGGACTGGAACCCGCCAACTTCTGAGCGGAGCCCGATCCATGGCAAGACACGAAACACCCCTCCTCCTCGGCGCATCGCCCGGGGAGGCACTTGTTCACTGCATCTTTATTCATGGGCGGACGCAATCGCCGGAGGACATGCAGGAGCAGGCGATCGCAAGGCTGAAGACGACCGGCGTGGCCTATATCCTGCCGCGTGCGGCCGGTAACAGCTGGTACGACGCTCGCGCCACGGATTGCCTGACGGATGTGACCCGCCAGCAGCTCGGCAATTCCGTCGCCCATATCCGCAGCCTGGTGGTGGAAGCGGCCCGAAGCACGCGGCGGCATGTGCCCCTGGTGATCGCCGGCTTCAGCCAGGGCGCCTGCCTGGCGATCGAATACGCCATGCAGCACGGCCCCTGGACCGGTACGATGATCAATTTCACCGGCTGCCGGGTCGGCACGGCGTCCTGCCAGCGGCCCTTTGCCGATCTCGACTGCATGCCGGTCTATCTTACGGGCTCGGACAAGGATTCGTGGATATCGACAGATGCGTTCTCGGCCGCCGCCGAGGCGCTGGCGCGGGCGCGGGCGCGCCTGCGCTGCGAGATCTTTCCGGATCGCGCTCACGAGATATCCGCCCCGGAGATCGCCGCGATGGACGTGATCCTGTCGGACATTACCAGGCGCGAACGGCCGATCTGGCCCTGAGCGACGGTGGGAGCAGGCGCCGGTGCGGACAAATGGCAGCACCATGCAACGGGCTTCATAGGGGGCAGGGCGACCTTCGCCTTATGATACGCAACGATGGCTATCCAGACGGACACCCAAACGGGAGGGGGCTATCAGAGCACGACGACCTTTGTTCCCACCCCGACTCGGCCATAAAGATCCATCACGTCCGGATTTGCCATGCGGATGCAGCCGGAGGACACCGCCTTGCCGATCGAGTTGGGCTCATTGGTGCCATGGATGCGGTAAAGGGTGGAACCGAGATAGAGCGCTCTCGCCCCGAGGGGATTATTGAGGCCGCCATCCATGCGGTCAGGCAGTTCCGGCCGGCGGGCGATCATTTCCTTGGGCGGCGTCCAGTTCGGCCACTCCGCCTTGCGGCTGATCGTCTGCGTGCCCTTCCAGGCAAAACCCTGCTTGCCGACACCAATGCCGTATTTGAGCGCAGTCCCGTCGTTGAGCACGAGATAGAGGCGCTTTTCCTTGGTCGAGATCACGATCGTGCCCGGTTCGTAGCCGGAGAAAGGTACGACGGTACGCGGGATCGGCGACTGCGCCAGGCTCGCCCGCCTGTCATCTTTGACGCCAGGATTGAATTGTGGATCGATCGAAGCCCGTCGCTGTGGACGTGCGCGGTAGGGAAAGTCACCGTCTTCGTCGTCATAATAGCCACCCTGATCGCTATAGTCATCGTCGAAGCGGCGGGCATCGCGATAACGGCGCGGCGGCGCCTCCGGCCAGTAACGCTGATTGGTATAGCCGCCATCCGGGTCGTCACCATAATCCGGCAAATACGGCCATTCCTGAGCATGCACGGTGGCGCTCGCCATCAGCAGAGCCAGGGCGGGCAAAAGGGCTAGTCTTACAGTCTTCATGTCACAAACCATACTTCCCGAAGAACGCACCGGATTATCCCCGGGATCGACGGGGTATGCGTGCCGCCGACAATTCCGGAAACGGCGGGCGTAATTGTGGCAGAGGCGGTCGAAAGTTGTGATTTTCCGACCCGCTTTGTGTCGTTGGCAGTTAACCGTGAGAATGTACCGTTTTCGGTCGGCAGTGGCATCCGAAAGTCACGAGAAAATCTCGCTATGGGGCGGCGCCCTACGAGAGTTACGTGGTCTCTGACTTTGTATTCTCGAGATCCTCCGAAGCGATATTCAGACCTTCGACAATCTTCTCGGCCTCTATCAGGAGGCAGTCCATCTGCCTCCTGCACTCGGTGAACCGGGTAATCTCGAAGGCAAATGGTGCATTTTTGCGTGCATCGTAAAAATTGGCGATTGTTTCGTCGGACGCGCGGCGCTCCTGCTCCAAGACGTCCTTCAGCCTTCTCATTTCGCCTTTGAAGGCGAAATAGACCTGCATGGTTTCAACGAGATGTAATTTTCTGTCTGACATGGGCTCTGACCAACCGATCATCGGTTATGAATGCATTAGCTGAGGAGGCAATTGCGCTTTCTCGGCGCGGCTCATGGCGTTGTTTATGATTGCCAGAAGAACGGACCCTTGATCCCAACCGGCCTCCAACGCCGCGGCAATCAAGCTTTCGACAGAAGGCTCAAGGGCAAAAGTGCATGCATCCATATATCTCGTTTGCGATGCGTCGTCGGCAGGGGGAGGATTTATGGCTGGCTTCATTCTTCTATCTCACCAATGGACAGTGCGAATCGGAAAGCGTTGTAATTATTGCGTGCTTCCCCGATCTTTCTTGCTTGTTGCTAAATATTGCTCGGCCCCATCAAGCTCCCATCAGAATTCGGGTCGCTGCCAAATCGGGAGATATCATCGAGCCGGTCACGCATCGTGTCCCAGCGATTGATTGCTTCCAGTTCGTGCGTGCGAAGGTCGAGTTAGTCAGGCTCATATTCCGTCCCGGGAACCGATGTCCTGCCGAATCGGATTTCCTTGGCTATTCTCGAGCGCGTGGCGGCATAGTTCGGCGCTATCATGGGATAGTCGGCGGGCAATCCCCATTTGACGCGATATTGCTCCGGCGTCAGCTTGTATTTGACACGCAAATGACGACGCAGCGATTTGAACGTTTGGCCGTCCTCCAGACAAACGAGGTAGTCCGGAGTGACGGAGAGCGCGATGGGCACGGCAGGCGTGGGCACGGCAGACCTGTGCTGTCTAGGCGTTGCGACGTCGGTCCCGGCATCCAAGACGCCCGACAGGCTTGCATAGACGCCTTCTATGAGATCGGGGACGCCGTCGGAAGTGACAAGGTTGTTTGCCACGAACGAACAGACGATATTGCGAGTGAGATTGAGCAGCCGGGGTTGACGTTCAGACACGTGATGTTCCCATTATTTGATCGTGCTGCGGCATGCCGCGGCCGCCATTTCGATGTTGGACGAATGCCGTATGTGTGACGCCGACAACAGTTCCTCCCACGAGAGTAACAGCTAACGCCCGCACAAGGCCGACGTCTTAAATGACAAAGCGAACATCCCTGCGCGCTCCCTTTTCCAAACGTCCGTCAACCTTGATCGCGGCTGTTCCCAGCAAATCATCGCGCATTAGCATATCGTCAAAATCCCACCTTTCCACAGCCATAGGACCAATGCCTTGGGCATTCAGACCTTAGTCTGATTCACCATCATAGGTTGGGCTCCGGTTCGGTATTCTCCGAGTGGAAAATCATCTGCTTCCACCTGGGTGCCGACCGGATTAACGATGATATCATCGCGGGTTATCCGCATCATAAGCTCGGTCGTCTGCCGCTCATTCGGCCTGCAATCCTTCGGTCCACTCGCGAGCTGGACAGATCGTCATTACACCGATCCGGGAGCCGATCGTTAAAATGCGGCCGGTTATCTATACCTTTGGGCAAGACACCGGCTGCTAGCGGAATTGCGTTGGATTAACAACGAGAAACCCTAAATGCGACAAACACATGATGTGGTTGGCGGCGCACTCAAGACAATGAATGACCTGGCTGACAATCTTACAATCCTGATCACCGCGAGCTATCCGCCCGCGGCCATTCTTACCATGCTGATGAGCGAGGCCGCTCTGGCTTTTCCGGGCTTGCGGGATGCGGATCTCGCGAAACTGATCGATGATCTCCTGCAGGCGGCCGAAGACGGGTCTACATCTTCGGCCCGGCTTATCCCGTTTCCACTGTCTCGCCGGCGAGAGGCAACACCCGTCCTTGCGCGCGCATGATCAGGTCAATTTTTCCCAAAGTCGAAGTGCAAGATCGTTGCCGGCCAGACCCTGCTCTTGATTATTCGCCATGAAACGGCGAAAGGGGAAAGTGTCGGTATCGCACCATAAATCGCACATAATTTTTCTGGACGGCCCCATGCTCAAGAATTTTGCCATAGCGGCAATCGCAGTCACGACAATCATGTCAGCAACACCATCGTTCTCACAAAGCATCGAGATCGGTCCCGGTGGCGTACGCGTCAATCCCGGCATGGAGCCGCCGCCGCCCCGTGACATGGGTATTAGCGAGCGCCAAGCCATACGCATCGCGCGGCGCAACGGCGTGCAAGATGTGGATGATGTCGCGCGTAGACGAAATGTCTTTGTCGTACGCGGCGTGGACCGCGACGGCGATGACATCAAAGTCGTGATCGATCGGGGCTCGGGCGAAGTGCTTTCGGTTGATTAAATGCTCTGACGGAGCCTTGGTCTGTATATCTTGCGGCATATGATGTTGCGGAGAGAAACAGAAAGGCCCTGTGACGTCAGGCAACGATTTCGATTTGCTGATCCGCTCTGTATGAAGCGCGGATCAGCGCCCTCACGAGAACCTGGATGCTTCAAGCCCAGGTTTGGGCTCGTCGGCAATTTCGGTGCAGCTTTCCGAATCCTGTAGATTTGACACATGAATCGGCAGGAGCATGGAAGCGGTTTTGAGATCCGTACCGCACCTCATAAATATCGACCTTGCCGGTTCCGCTCACGTCTTTCAGGGCCAAGGGTCGTCAACCCGGACCGCGCTGGAAATCAACACCACCGCGATACAGCATGGCTCCACAAGCACGATCTTACCGCCTGGACGGTATCGCCCTCCGGATGCTCGTGCCTGAAATCGTTGATCGTTCCGGCGCAGGAAATGACGGCTATCCAATCGTCCAATTTAAGAAACAGGCGACAAAGACAGGAAGATTTGATAGATTTCCATCCGCCGGTTGCGGTTTGACGTGTCGGTAAAATTTGCCGGGCGCATTCGCACCGCCAGCCGGACCATGGTGGAGGAGGAAGGTGCTATGGCGGCATTCCATGTCATGGCCGGTGCGAGCGGTGAATTCTCGCGCCCCGAGGTCCGCAAGATCGGCGTCGCCGATATCGTGGATGCCCTGAAGTCGGGACTTGCGGACTTCGCGGCGAAACCATCTCATTATGTTTTTCTCTGTCTGATGTACCCGATCGCCGGCGTCTTCCTGATCATGTGGAGCTCTGATGCCGACCTGCTCCCGCTGCTCTATCCCTTGATGTCGGGCTTCGCACTGATCGGTCCGATCGCGGCCATCGGTCTCTACGAGATCAGTCGACGCCGGGAACAGGGATTGGATAGCTCTTGGCATCATGCGCTGGACGTTCGTCACTCTCCGGCGTTACCGTCGATCGTTGCTGTCGGCCTCATGCTGTTTGTGCTCTTCATCGCATGGCTGATCGTCGCCCAGCGCATCTACACTATGGCCTTCGATGGGGCCGGCATGACGTCGATCTCCGCCTTGCTGTCGGACGTGCTCACGACCCCGCGGGGCTTCTCGTTGATGCTATGGGGAAATCTGGCCGGGTTCGTTTTCGCGATTGTCGTGCTGGCGACGACGGTGGTGACCTTCCCGCTGCTGCTGGACCGGGATGTCGGCGCCGTTGCGGCCGTGGAGGCGAGCATACGCGCCACACTCGCCAATCCGGGGCCGGTCGCGCTTTGGGGATTGATCGTCGCGGCGCTGCTCGTCGTCGGCACGATCCCGATCTTTGCCGGTCTTGCGGTCGTCATGCCTATCCTGGGGCATTCGACCTGGCACCTGTATCGAAAATTGATTGCCCCCGTCTATCCGAACCGCAGACCTTGAATTCGTAAAGGAACTGACTGCCGGGATCATCCCCCAAGCCATTGCGACCAGTCTGATGCGAGGTGCGTCGGTTGGGATAGCGATGAAGAGAATGAGGCTTGCCATGTCTGACCGTTTTCTTCCGATCTGTCTGCTTTTCGCCATTGCTGTCCCGCTCGATGCTCTCGCGCAGCAAGGCGATGTCACGGCAGGGGCCACCGTTTTCAAGAAATGCGCGATCTGTCACGTGGCCGAAACGGACCAGAACAAAGTCGGTCCCTCGCTGAACGGCCTGTTCGGCCGGACGGCCGGAACACATCCGAATTTCGCCTATTCGCCGGCCATGCAGGATGCGGGCAAGGGTGGCCTCGTATGGAATGAGACCTCGCTCCGCGATTATTTGCACGATCCCAAGGCAAAGGTGAAGGGAACGAAAATGACCTTTGTCGGGCTGAAGGACGATACCGAGATTACCAACCTGATCGCCTATCTGAAGCAATATTCCAAATAGCGAGATGCCGGATGTAGACGCGCTGTACCGCTTGCCGGGGGGGGCCTCCGTCGTTGTTACAATTGCTCGTCTGACTTGTTCATGAGATAATACTGAAACGTTTCGCGATGGGATTGTGGAGACGTTCGCGGCCGGGTCAGGGAGGAGACGATGGCTGTCGTAGTGATTCTCGTCTTGCTGGTGGTGGGATCGATTGCGTTCCATCTGCTGAGCCCCTGGTGGTGGACGCCGATCGCATCCAATTGGAGCTATATCGACAACACGATCGTCATCACGTTCTGGATCACCGGCGTGGTTTTCTCGGCGGTCGTGTTGTTCATTGCCTATTGTGTCTTCCGCTTCAGGCATCGCGCCGGAAACCAGGCGGCGTATCAGCCTGAAAACAAGCGGTTGGAATGGTGGCTCGCCGGCGGAACCGCAATTGGCGTCGCCGCAATGCTCGCCCCGGGCCTGTTCGTCTGGAAACAGTTCGTCACGGTCCCGGCCGATGCCAGCGAGGTCGAAGTCGTCGCTCAGCAATGGCAATGGAGTTTCCGGTTGCCGGGAGCGGACGGGCGACTCGGACGGGCGAACACGCGCGATGTCAGTCCGGACAACCCGCTCGGTGTGAACAAGAACGATCCCGCGGGACTGGACGACGTCATCGTCGAAGGCGGCGAACTGCACATACCCGCCGGCAAGCCGGTCAAGATGCTTCTGCGCTCGATCGACGTCCTGCATGATTTCTACGTGCCGGAATTCCGGGCCAAGATGGACATGATCCCAGGTTCGGTCACCTATTACTGGTTCACGCCGACGCGGACGGGAACCTTCGAAGTTCTTTGCGCGGAGTTGTGCGGGGTCGGTCATCCGCAGATGCGCGGCACTGTCGTCGTCGATACCGAAACTGCCTACCAAGCCTGGCTGCAGCAACAGCCGACTTTCTCGAAATCGCTGGCGTCGGCGCAACAGTAAGTCTCATGCGCATCTGAGAAGGAAGGCCGTATCGGAGGGAACAGGGAGGATGGAATATGGTCGATATTGGATCGGGCACCGAGCAGGTCATCCAGCCGGCTGAAGTCGAGGATGTGGAGCTTTATCACCCGAAAAGCTGGTGGACGAAATATGTCTTCAGCCAGGATGCCAAGATCATCGCCATTCAATATTCCCTGACCGCGATTTCGATCGGTATGGTGGCGCTGGTGCTGTCCTGGCTGATGCGCCTGCAGCTTGGCTTTCCCGGCTATTTTTCCTTCATCGACGCAGAGCATTATTATCAGTTCATCACCATGCACGGCATGATCATGGTGATCTACCTGCTGACGGCGCTGTTTCTCGGCGGTTTCGGCAACTATTTGATCCCCTTGATGCTCGGCGCCCGCGATATGGTGTTTCCCTATGCGAACATGCTGAGCTACTGGCTGTACCTGCTTGCCGTCATCGTACTGGTCGTCGGCTTTTTCGCGCCTGGCGGCCCGACGGGCGCTGGCTGGACGCTCTATCCGCCGCAGGCTCTTCTGTCGGGGACGCCGGGAGGGCGCGATTGGGGCATCATCCTGATGCTGTCGTCGCTGATCCTGTTCATCATCGGCTTCACCATGGGCGGGCTGAACTATGTCGTGACCGTGTTGCAGGGGCGCACCCGCGGCATGACGCTGATGCGAATGCCCCTGACGGTCTGGGGCATCTTCACCGCGACCGTCATGGCGCTGCTTGCCTTTCCGGCACTCTTCGTCGCCGCCGTCATGATGCTGTTCGACCGGTTGCTCGGCACGAGTTTCTTCATGCCCGCTATCGTCGAGATGGGTCAGCAATTACAGCAAGGAGGCGGCAGCCCGATCCTGTTCCAGCATCTGTTCTGGTTCTTCGGCCATCCTGAGGTCTATATCGTCGCACTTCCTGCCTTCGGCATCGTCTCGGATCTGATCAGCACCCATGCGCGCAAGAACATTTTCGGTTACAGGATGATGGTCTGGGCGATCCTCATCATCGCAGCGCTGAGCTTCGTCGTATGGGCACACCATATGTATGTCAGCGGCATGAATCCGAACTTCGGGTTCTTCTTCGCCACCACGACCTTGATCATCGCCATTCCGACCGCGATCAAGGTCTACAATTGGGTGCTGACGCTCTGGCGCGGCGATATCCATCTGACGTTGCCGATGCTGTTTGCGCTCGCCTTCATCGTCACCTTCATCAATGGCGGACTGACCGGATTGTTTCTCGGCAATGTCGTCGTCGACGTGCCGCTTTCGGATACGATGTTCGTCGTTGCCCATTTCCACATGGTGATGGGGGTCGCGCCGCTGCTGGTGATCTTCGGCGCCATCCACCATTGGTATCCGAAAGTCACGGGTCGCATGCTGAACGTGACGATGGGCCATATCCACTTCTGGATCACCTTTCTCGGCGCCTATGCGATCTTCTTCCCGATGCACTATCTCGGCCTGATGGGCGTGCCGCGACGCTATTACGAGCTTGGCGAAACGGCCTTCATCCCGCCGTCGGCGCATACGCTGAACATGTACATCACCGTCGCCGCGCTGGTCGTCGGCGCCGCTCAGCTTCTATTCCTGTTCAATCTCGCCTGGAGCCTTCGCTGGGGCAGGCAAGCGGGCGGCAATCCGTGGCGAGCGACGACACTGGAATGGCAGACGCCGCAAACACCACCTGTTCACGGAAACTGGGGCAAGGAGCTGCCCGTCGTCTATCGCTGGCCGTATGATTACAGTGTTCCCGGAGCGGATCAGGACTTCCTGCCGCAAAACCAGCCGGCCTCGAGCGGGCCGTCCGAAAGGGCGTTGTCATGAGCGCCATTCTGATCTTCATGGCGGGGATTGCCGGCATCATCGCCTGGTGGATGGCGCGGCAGCGGTTGACCTCGAAGCCCTGGCTGGAAGCGGGGCCTGCGGGCGATGCGCCGGAGTTGCGGGGATCGCCGGCAACCGCGGCGAAAGTCGGTCTCGGCATCTTTCTTGCCGTCGTCGGCGCCTTGTTCGCGCTTCTCATCAGTGCCTATCTGACCCGCCTCAGCGGCACCGACTGGTGGAGTATCCCGATCCCGCGATTGCTGTGGGTGAATACGGCCGCCCTTGCCGCCAGCAGCGTTGCGCTGCAATGGGCTAAAACCGAAGCCCGTCTCGACCGCAGCGAGATGCTGAACACGGCTCTTGCCGTGGCCTTCGCACTGGCTGTTCTGTTTCTGGCCGGACAGGTTCTGGCGTGGCGACAACTGGTGTCGGCAGGTTATGTTCTCGCGGACAACCCATCGAACAGCTTCTTCTATATGATCACCGGGCTGCATGGCCTGCATATTCTGGGCGGGCTTTTCGTGCTTGGACGGACAGCAATCCGCGCCCGGACCAGCCGCGCCCCGGCAAGGGTCAGCCTGAGCGTGGATCTTTGCGCCATCTATTGGCATTTCATGCTCATTGTCTGGCTGATCCTTTTTGCGCTCTTTGCCGGCTGGGCAAACAGTTTCGTCGATCTCTGCCGTCAATTGGTCACCTGAGGAGTTTCGATGATGACCGAATCCATAGAAAGACCGGCAACCGATCCGCTTCTGCGGCCCGTGGGACTGCGTGGCGTCGCGGCCGATCTGTCGTCGGACCAGCGGGCGTTCAAGAACGTCTCCTGGGGCAAGGCGATGATGTGGATCTTCCTCCTGAGCGACACATTCATTTTCGGCTGTTTTCTGCTGGCCTATATGACGGCGCGCATGTCGACCACCGTCCCGTGGCCCAATCCCAGTGAGGTTTTCGCCCTGACGATCGGCGGCCAGGAAATCCCGCTGATCCTGATCGCCATCATGACGTTTGTCCTCATCAGCAGCAGCGGCACGATGGCGATGGCCGTCAACTTTGGTTACCGGCGCGATCGCCGCAAGACCGCCGTGCTGATGTTGGCGACGGCGGTCCTTGGCGCGACATTCGTCGGCATGCAGGCCTTCGAATGGACCAAGCTGATCAGAGAGGGAGTGCGGCCCTGGGAAAACCCATGGGGTGCGGCGCAGTTCGGTTCGTCCTTCTTCATGATCACCGGTTTTCACGGCACCCACGTCTCGATCGGCGTTCTTTTTCTTCTGATCATGGCACGCAAGGTGTGGCGGGGAGATTTCGACCAGGAAAGGCGGGGGTTTTTCACCAGCCGCAAGGGCCACTACGAGATCGTCGAGATCACGGGATTATACTGGCACTTCGTCGATCTGGTCTGGGTCTTCATCTTTGCATTCTTCTATCTGTGGTGAGGATGGCATCATGGCCGAGACGCAGGCACATTCCGGACAGCAGCATCCGATCAAACTTTACATGGTGGTCTGGGGGCTGCTTTTCGTCCTCAGCACCTTCTCCTACCTCGTCGACTATCTCGGCATCCAGAGCTATCTCCGATGGTCTTTGATCCTCCTCTTCATGGTCCTGAAGGCGGGGCTGATCGTTGCCATTTTCATGCATATGGCCTGGGAACGGCTGGCGCTGATCTATGCCATCCTGCTTCCGCCCGTCCTCGTGCTCGTCTTCGTCGCTTTGATGGTGTCGGAATCGCACTACACGGTCCTCAATCGATTGACCTTTTTTGGGGCCGGATCGTAGGCGCGGTATCAAGCCTTGTATCGTGAGGTTACGGGATTCGTATCGTTCCGGCGTGAGCGCAGGCGTGGCCGAGCCTCCGTGTCCTATCTATGGATTGGATCTTTCCAGAGCACTTCCTCTGGTTTCTCCACCGGCTCGATGTCGAGATTGACGACGACGGGTTCCTGGCCGGAGCGCACGAGGACGCATTCCAGCGTCTCGTCGCGGCTGGCATTGATCTCCTGGTGCGGGACGTAGGGCGGAACGTAGATGAAATCGCCGGGGCCTGCTTCGGCCACGAATTCGAGGTTTTCGCCCCAGCGCATGCGTGCCTTGCCCTTGACGACATAAATGATGCTTTCGAGATCGCCATGGTGATGAGCGCCGGTCTTGGCATTGGCGTGGATCGTCACCGTGCCGGCCCAGATTTTCTCGGCGCCGGCGCGGGCATTGTTGATCGCCGTCGCCCGGTTCATGCCCGGTGTCTGCGCTGTATTCGGATCAAGGGCATTGCCGGGGATGATCTTGATGCCGTGCTCGCGCCAATGGTCGGCATCATGATGGTCGTGATCGTCGCGGTGATGGTCGTCGTCGTGGCTATGGTCGTGAGTCACTATCTTCTCTTCCCTTGAATTGTCAGCAGTGGCGTGGCTGTTCAACTGGCGAACGGCGCCGATAATACTGTCGGGTACGGTGCCGGCCAGCGATCCCTTTTCGAAGCATTGGCGCAGAGAGGCAGTATTTTTCGCCTAACGCTAGGTGTTTGGTCCCCGTATGAGCTGGTGCGGATCAATTTTGAAGATTGAGGGGTCTTTTGTCCAGGCGCGGCAGATTGCCTGACAGGGCGTTCGCCATCGCAGCACCTCACGATGTTTGGCGACGTTGTAAGTGGCGACGAAGGTCGGGACATGGGCCTTGAGACTTTCCAGGCCGTCATAGTGGTAGATCTTGACGATGGCATCCTTGATTGTTCGGTTCATCCGCGTGGCCTGGCCGTTCGCCCATGGATGGTCGGGCTCGGTCAGCCCATGCTCGATGCTGTTGGCGATGCGGATCCGGTCGAAGATGTGCGGGCCGAGGAAGCGGCGTCGGCGCTAAGCGCAATCCGCCGTTTTGGATGAAGCCCGGGGATGTCGTCGAGGTGGAGGTTGACAAGCTTGGCATTCTCAGCAACCCGATTGTCGATGAACTGCGTTGGTTTGCGCCTATTGGCGATATGGTTGCGGGTGCGATGTGGTGCGGATTCGCATGTGCAGCGCAATGAGGCGGCGCAGTCTGCGCCCCTTTAGCGCACTGGGATGGATTAGAATGCTTTCGGGAGGGATTTCATGAAACAAATCATCGTCATATGCGCGCTCGGTTCTCTGCTGGCCTCGACGGCCCTGGCGCAGGAGCAGCCGGTACTCTCTGCTCGCATCGCCAAGACGCTGACCGTCGATGGTCTGTCGTTCAAGGATCTCGATGGCAATGGCAAGCTCGATCCTTACGAGGATTGGCGGCTGACGGCCGCCGAGCGCGCCGCCGATCTGGTCAAGCGCATGACGCTGGAAGAAAAAGCCGGCCTCATGATGCACGGTACTGCACCTTCCGTCGGTGCCGGTGCCGGCATGGGTGTGGGATCGCAATATGATCTCGACCGCGCCAGGGAGATGATCGACAAGCGCAAGGTCGTCACCTTCATTACCCGGCTTTCCGGCGATCCCGCTGTTCTGGCGGAGGAAAACAACAAGCTGCAGGAGATCGCCGAATCCGGTCGTCTCGGCATTCCGGCGACGATCAGCACCGATCCGCGCAATCACTTCCAGTTCGTGCTCGGCGCCAGCGTTTCCGCCGGCGGTTTCTCGAAGTGGCCCGAGACCTTGGGGTTTGCCGCCATCGGCGATGCGGCGCTTATGCGTCGGTTCGGCGATATCGCTCGCCAGGAATATCGCGCTGTCGGCATCCAGGAGGCGCTGTCGCCGCAGATCGATCTTGCCAGCGAACCGCGCTGGCCGCGCATCAACGGCACTTTCGGCGAGGACGCGCAGCTCGCCAAGACCATGGCGGAAGCCTACGTCGCCGGTTTCCAGAACGGCGAAGCCGGCATCAACCGCGACAGCGTCATCGCGGTTGCCAAGCACTGGGTCGGCTACGGCGCGGCCAAGGACGGTTACGACAGCCACAATGCCTATGGCCGCCACTCCGTATTCACCGGTAATGATTTCGCCGAGCATCTGATCCCCTTCGAGGGAGCGTTCAAGGCCAAGGTCGCCGGCGTCATGCCTACCTATTCGATCCTCGAGGGCGTCAGCATCGACGGCAAGCCGCTGGAACCGGTCGGCGCCGGATACAGCAAGCAGCTGCTGACCGACCTGTTGCGTGGAAAATACGGCTTCGATGGTGTGGTCCTCAGCGACTGGCTGATCACCAACGACTGCAAGGACGCCTGCCTGGATGGGGAAAAGCCGGGCGTGAAGCCGACGCTCAACGAGGAAACCTTCGGCATGCCCTGGGGTGTCGAGGATATGAGCCGCGTCGACCGCTTCGCCAAGGCCGTCAATGCCGGTGTCGACCAGTTCGGCGGCGTGACCTCTTCGAACCTGCTTGTCGAAGCGGTGAAGGACAAGAAGATCGGTGAAGCGCGCATCGACCAATCCGCAACCCGGATATTGATGCAGAAATTCCAGCAGGGCCTGTTCGAGAGCCCCTATGTCGATCCGCAAACGGCGCGCTCGATCGTCGGCAATCCGACATTCGCGGCAGAAGCGACCGCCGCGCAGGCCAGGGCCATGGTGTTGCTCGACAACAAGGCCAAGCTTCTGCCGGTCCAGAGCGGCAAGAAAGTGTTCCTTCACGGTGTCGATGCGAAGGTTGCCACCGATCGCGGCTTTACGGTCGTTGCGACCGCCAAGGAGGCGGACTTTGCGCTGGTGCGGCTGAACGCGCCCTATCAGCAGCCGCATATGAACTATTTCTTCGGCTCCCGGCATCAGGAAGGTGATCTGGATTTCAAGGATGGCAATGCCGATTTCGAAGCTTTCAAGAGTGCTGCCAAGGAGGTCCCGACCATCGTCACCGTCTATCTGGCGCGTCCGGCGATCCTGACCGGCCTTCGTGATCGGGCCGGCGCCATCCTTGGAAATTTCGGCGCCAGCGATGCGGCCCTGTTCGATGTGATCGAGGGCAAGCAGAAGGCGGAAGGAAAATTGCCCTTCGAGCTTCCCTCGTCCATGGCCGAGGTCTTGGCGCAGAAATCCGACGTCCCGCATGACAGCGCCAATCCGCTCTATCCGATCGGATACCATATGCAATACTGATCCTGATCCACTCAAACGATGAGGAATTAGCCTGCTATCAACATCACTTTGGATCAACCAGCCATGATATGGACGAGCGCAATGCCATCTGGCGCGAAATGCCTTGCGAAGGCGCTGATCTGTGCCGGGCTCCTGGTTCTCGCGTGTCAGTCGCGGGCTCTGGCCGATAGCGTCGACAGCGCGATCACCATTCTGGATGTATCGGCTTCGCACTCCTTGTCCACGCCGGGTGCCTCCGGCGTGGCCAGTGACGCGGACGGGTGCAGGGCATGGTCACTGGACAAGCAGCAGGTTGCATCGGTGTTTCGGCTCAGCACCGACCTGCGCGAAGGCGAGCTGCATGATTATTATTGGCTGCCATGCTCGATCAAGGGACATGCTCGGTTCCAGGAAGCGACCTGGGAATTCGAAATCAACGCCGCCGGCACCAGCACTTGGCGCAATGGTGACACGACACGCCTGATGGGATGCGCACAGCTCGCCTGTCAGTCGCTGGTGATCTTGATGCCGGACCAGAACAGATGACTGGCATCATCAAGCGCGGACAATATAAGCACGACCGCGACCGTCAACGACGATAGGATCGTTCGATCCCTCCGACGCTGGACCCATCAAAACATGCTGGATATCTATTACGTGGCCCCCTCTGTCACTGTCATGCCGGAAGATCCGGACAAGCTGGAATTTGCGGGGTCCATCGATGTCGATGCGCACCGTGCGCTAGCCTCTTTTCTCGATCAGAGCAGAGAGACAAAGATCCGTCTCACCTATTCCGAAGATACGTTGCTGACGCCGGCGCAGGTTGCGACCTTGCTGGAGATCTTCATGGCGAATACGCGTGATCTGGAACGCGATGGGCAGGCATCTGCGGCGTTCGAGGTGATGCGGGGTATTCTGGAGGAGGCGGTCAACAGAGGAATGGGGCTCGTGGCCTTTGGCGATTGAAGACGGCCCGCTGCGTTGGAGTCGTTATCTCGGCAGACGAGCCTCGTCATCGATCAGGGGCAGGCGACAAGGTGCCCAGTCCGTCCAAGCCAGCGGATAGTGGGTTGAGATGGGATCGATCAACGGTTATCTGCTGCTGACCCCAAGCGGACACTTCGCGAACGACAAGGCACATTCCCGCATGACCCCAGATTTTCTCGTCACCCATTCCGGCGGCTTTCATGCCGACGAACTGCTGTCCAGTGTCATCCTGACCCGGCTTTTTCCGAAGGCCCGCCTGATCCGCAGCAGGGCGCCGGAATGGATAACGCCCAGCGCCGATCGCATCATCTACGATGTGGGCGGCCGATATGACGCCGCAGCGCAAATCTTCGATCACCATCAACGCGGTGCGCCCCTGCGGGAGAGCGGCCAGCCCTACAGTTCGTTCGGATTGATCTGGAAGCATTATGGCCGTGACTATCTGGCCGCCTCGGGTCTTCCCGAAGGACATATCGAGGCGCTTCATGCCTCTTTCGATGCTGGTTTCGTGCTGCCGGTCGATCTGGTGGATAACGGCGCACTCAGCCCCTCCATCGCGGGGCCACTGGCCGGGCTCACGCTGCCGGCGCTGCTGGAAACCTTGAAACCCGTTTTCGACGAGACGGACCCCGAGGCCACGGATCACGCCTTCCAGAACGCGCTTGCCATTGCCCGCAGCTTCGTCGAGGCAAGGATAGCCCAGAGCGCCGCAAAATTGCGGGCTGAGGCGCTCGTCGATCAGGCAATCATGGCTGCCGGCGACGGCCGCATTCTGGAACTCCCAATGGGAATGCCCTTCCGCCCGGCCATCGTGAAGGCGGGCGCCGATCAGCTGCTGTTCGTCGTTCATCCGCGCGAAAATGATTGGTGCCTCACCGGTATCCGCCGTGCGGACGAGGGGTTCGAGCTGAGGGCGGATCTGCCTGCCGCCTGGGCTGGCCTGACCGATCAGGATCTGGTGGCGGCTTGCGGTGTGGAGGGTGCGAGCTTTTGCCATAGCGGCCGCTTCATCGCCGCCGCCAAAACGCGGGAGGCCGCGCTCGCCATGGCCGAACTGGCGGTCACGGAGGCCGTTTCAGGGGGCTGATCGGCGGTTCGTCTTTTTCATGTGCTGGGTCATGCAAACGCCCTCATACGTTTTCTCGCGTATAGATGTCGAAGGGGACGATCTTGGTGTAGCTGCCATTTTCCCCTTTGGCTTCGACGGCCATGATCATGCCTCTCATCGTTTCAGTGGCGAGGCGTGCGAGAGGATGGGCGATGGATAGGGTGAGTGTTCCATCGAGCAGGGCTGCTTTCACATTGTCCATGAGTTCGTAGCCGACGACGGTCAGGGTACCGGCTCGTCCGGTGCCGCGCAGGGCCGCCAGCACGCCGCTGATACCGCCCCCGGCGACGTAGAGGCCGGCCAGATCGGAATGGTCTGCCAGCAGGCGTTCGGTCATTTCCTGGGCCACGGCGGAGGATTCGAAGGTCGAAAGCGGTTCCAACAACGTGAATTCCCGCGCGTGCTCCCGAAAATAAGAGCGAAAGCCGGTCTCGTTCATTTCCTGATTCCGGTAGCGCGGATTGCCCATCAACAGGCCAATCTTGCCGGGGCTTTTGCAGATATGGTCGAAGGCCCAGGCCGCGGTGCGCCCGACCTTCCAGTTATCCAGCCCGACATAGTGGATCTGGCCCGTCGCGGCGACCTGCGAGATCAGCGCAAAGACGGGAATGCCCGCGGTCTGGATCTTTTCAAGCGCCTGGAGGACGACGGGATGCACGGCAGTCGTGACGCAGAGCGCGTCGCATTCCTCCGCCAGTGCCAGCGCCCGGTCTGCCGTGTTTTGCGGCGAGAGATCTTCCAGATGCTCGATCCGAAGATCGATGTCGACCGTTTCCATCGCAGCGGCTGCCTCCTGCAAGGCGCGCGCGACGAGCTGGTAGAATGGCCGGTGCGGTTGGAGGAGCAATATGCCGAAGCGATATTTCGGGCGTGCGGCCGCGTTGCGCGCCTCGATGGCACCAAGCCCATAGAAGCCGATGCTTTCGGCGGCAGCCCTGACGGCCTCCCTTGTCTGAGCCCGCACATTCTCGGCACCGGAGAGGACCCGGTTCGCTGTCGCGATCGAGACGCCCGCGGCTTCGGCGAGATTGCGGATCGTCGGTCTTCGCATATCTACTCCATGATATGAAATGTATCAATTTGTCGATATCTTTGAGATGAATGATACGATCATCTATCGGACGAGAAATGCGCCTTGATTTCATCGGCGTCAAGTTGGCATTGTCCTTGTCAGAGGACGACAGGTGAACGCTCCTGCGGTTCACGGCGTCCTGGGAGAGAAATGCAATCGACATCGTTGGCTTATGCGCTTTGGGTCTTCGCCCGAAGAAGGTCGCGTTTTGTCCATGCGGTCTGCAACACCTCTCCCAGATCACGAACAGCGGATGCGTGATATCCGGGAGGCATGACGATGGATGATCTCAAATACGGAACGCGGAACAAGCGCGGCGACTGGGCGCCCAATGGGCGGATCGAAATCGCGCCTTTCTGGTCCTGGCCGCCGAAGATCCCGTCGGTGCTGAAATGGGTGCCGGAATATATCTGGCCGTGGAACACCTTTCACATGGCGACGGCGCTTCTCTACTGGTTCTACGTCGTGCCCGACGTCGAGGTGATGAAGACACTAAATTGGGGCTGGGCGCTCAGGCTCTACGCAGTCAACGCGGCTGCGATCTTCGTCTTTTATGGCTCCGTCGAGCTGTTTTTCTACGTGAGGCGCAGGCAGGGCAATCGCTTCAAATACAATGTCAAATTCCCGAGCGAGCAGCCGTCCGATGTCTTCTGGTTCAAGAGCCAGAACATCGACAATTTCCTGCGCTCGTTCTTCCTGTCGATCCCGTTGTGGACGGTTGTCGAGGTTCTGTTCCTGTGGGTCTTTGCCAATGGCTGGGTGCCCTGGCTGAGCTGGGTGAACAACCCTTACTATCTGGCGTTCCTCGTCGCCGTCGCGCCGATGATCCATGAGGTCCACTTCTTCATCATCCACCGGCTGATCCATTGGGGGCCGCTCTATCGCTGGATCCATTCGGTCCACCACAATTCGGTGAACCCGTCGCCATGGTCGTCGCTGTCCATGCATCCGGTCGAAGGTTTTCTCTATCACGCCGTTGCCCTCTGGCACCTCGTCATCCCGTCCAATCCGATTGTCGCACTGTTCCAGCTCCACATCGCCGGCTTCGGCGCGGTCAACGGCCATATCGGCTTCGACAAGCTGGAGGTCACCGAGGAAACACCGATCGATACCCATGCCTATGCCCATTACCTACACCACAAATATTTCGAGGTGAACTATGGCGGCGACGGGCTGATCCCGCTCGATAAGTGGTTCGGCACCTGGCACGACGGCACGAAAGAAGGCGACGTGCAGATGCAGGCCCGCTTTGCCAAGAAGAGAGAGCGCATGAACGCAAAGACGGTTCGCGCAAACTCCTGAATTCACGGAATTCCAAGAATGTCCGCGAGGAGGCGGACCTTCTTGGAAGGAGGGTCGCCGCGGCCCGCAGCTCAATGCTTTTTGAACCCGCCACAGGGCGGAAACCGGGAGGAAATTCGATGACAATGCCGATCAGCATAACCAAGGCTCTTGTGACCTCGGTTGCCCTCTGTCTTACCGCGAGCGCGGCACTCGCCGCCGACATCGCGGTCGTCGGCGGCAAGACCGACGACGCTTTCTGGAGCAAGATCAAGAAGGGCGTGGACGACAGCCGTCTCGCCGTGGTGGCGAACGGCGGCAAGGTAACCTATCTCCAGCTCCAGACCTACGACAATCTCGGCCCCGATGCCGCCGGTCTTGTGCGCACCGCCATCAGCCAGGGCGTCAAGGGCCTCGTCGTTCCCAACTGGGTACCGGAGGCCGAGGATGAGGCGATCAAGGCGGCCGTCAGCAGCGGCATCAAAGTCATCCTCATGAATTCCGGCTCGCTCGACAAGGCGAAGGAACTCGGTGCCATCAACTATGTCGGTTCGGATGAATACCTCGCCGGATTTGCCGGCGGACAGTATTTCGGCAAGAGCGGCCAGAAGAAGGTGCTCTGCGTCAACACGCTGCCCGGCAGCGCCAACCAGGAAGCACGCTGCAAAGGCGTGATCGACGGGATCGGCAAGGCTGGCGGGGCGGGCAAGCAATTGCCGCTGCCGGCGACCAGCTTCGGAGACCCGACGGCGATTGCCGAGGCCGTCAAGGCGACGCTGACACAGGACGGCACGATCGACGGCGTCATCACGATCGGTGCAGGTGACGCGGATGCGGCGGCAAGCGGCATCCAGCAGGCCGGCAAGGTCGAGACCGTGAAGCTCGGTTCCTTCGATTTCAACCAGGCGGGCCTCGACCGCATCAAGAGCGGCGCGCAGCTCTTCGCCGTCGATCAGCAACCCTATCTCCAGTCGCTGCTATCGGTCTCGCTGCTGGCATCCCACATTGATTTCGGCACGGACCTGCCGGTGAAGCCGGTCTTGACCGGGCCGGGCATCGTGGACGCCTCGAACATCGATACGACGCTTGCGGGCGTGTCCAAGGGCGCGCGCTGAGCCGCGCGCTTCCCGGTCGCTCCCTGTGACCTCCCCAGGGAGCGACCGCCGCCACAACCCGAGAAGGGGAACCATCATGAATTCGAAAACCGCAAGTCAACCGATCGTCATGGCGCAGACGCCGCCTCCCTCCCAAGCCGCTGGTGTGTCCATCGGCAGGCTGTTCCGCCGGCCTGAAGCAGGCGCCTTTCTTGGCCTGTTCGGCGTCTTCGTCTTTTTCCTCGTCTTCGGGAGCATCGATTTCCTGAAGCCGACGGGCGCGGCGAGCTGGTTGAACGTCGCGGCCAATCTCGGCATCGTCGCTTTCCCGATTGGCCTGCTGATGATCGCCGGTGATCTCGATATCTCCATCGGCTCGATGATCCCCGCCGGTTCCATGACGGTCGCGATCATCTCGGGCTATTATGAACTGCCGATCTGGCTCGGTATCGCCGCTTCGCTCGGCTTTGGCGTCATCGTCGGTCTCATCAACGGCATCCTTGTCGTGCGAACCAACGTGCCATCCCTGATCGTTACACTCGGAACGCTCTTCGCCGTGGCCGGCCTGGTGCTCGGCCTCTCGGTGCTGCTCACCGGCACGACGAGCGTCGCCCTCAAGGCGCCGGAGCTTGCGAAATTTCTCTTCGGCCACTTCGTCGCCAACACGTTCCAGGTCATCATCTTCTGGTGGCTGGGGCTGACGGCGCTCTACATCTACGTCGTCCATTATTCGCCCTACGGCAACTGGATCTTCGCCATGGGCGGCGACAGGATCAGTGCCCGCAACGCCGGTATTCCGACGGCAAAGCTGACCATCGCGCTCTTCGTGCTCTCCTCGACCAGCGCCGCTTTCGTCGGGATGTGCCAGGCGATCCTGTTCAACTCCGCCCAGGTCTCGGCCGGTATGTCCTTCATCTTCAACTCGATCATCTCGGTGGTCGTGGGTGGTGTGCTGCTGACCGGTGGCTTCGGCTCCATCGTCGGCATTTTCTTCGGTACCATCACCTTTGCCGTCGTCAACCAGGGCATCTATTTCACCTCCTTCGACCGCAACTGGTCGAGCCTCATCATCGGGGTGATGCTTCTGCTTGCCGTGCTGATGAACAACACCTTCCGCAGCATGGCGCTCTCCTATTCGCCGAAGAAGAAATGAGGCCGGTCATGTCTACGCCCATCCTGACGCTCAGAAACATCTGCAAGTCCTTCGGCCCGATCGACGTCCTCACTGATATCTCGCTGGATATCCGTTCCGGCGAGGTGCTCTGCCTGCTCGGCGACAACGGAGCCGGCAAGTCTACGCTGATCAAGACCCTCTCGGGCGTCTATCGTCCGAACTCCGGCACGATGGAAATGGACGGAAAACCTGTCGAGTTCGCCGGTCCACGGGACGCCAGCAATCGCGGCATCGCAACGGTCCACCAGTTCGGCGGCACCTTCCCGCTGATGAGCATCGGCCGCAGTTTCTTCGTCGGCGTCGAGCCGACCAAGGGCTGGGGACCCTTCAAGATCTTCGACCGCAGACGCGCAAACGAGATCGCCGTCAAGGCCATCCGCGACTTCGGTATCACGCGCATCGACGACGGTGATCGGCTGGTCGGCGGGCTTTCGGGCGGGGAGCGGCAGTCTCTCGCCATCGCCCGTGCCGTTCATTTCGGCGCGAGGGTGCTGATCCTCGACGAACCGACGGCCGCGCTTGGCGTGAAGCAGGCGACCCATGTCTTGAGGATCGTCAACGAGGCGAAGCGTCGTGGCCTCGCGGTCGTCTTCATCACCCACCAGGTCATGCATGCCATGGCGGTCGGCGATCATTTCGCGGTGCTGATCCGTGGTGCGATGGCCGCCGATTTCCGCAAGGGCGAGAAGACGCGCGAGGAAATCACCGATCTCATGGCGGGTGGCGAGACCATGGCGGAACTCGAAGCCCAGATCGACGGCTACATGGCAACGCATGACGGCCATGCGCCCCAGCTTTCCGGTGCGGCGGGCTGACCGGCGCACGTCCCAGAACTGAAATGACAAAGGAATGGATAATGGGGACCTGGACCCGCGCCTGCGCAGCCGAGGATGTCGAACTCGAAGACCTCTACCGCTTCGACCATGGCGGGCGAACCTTCTTGGTGATCCGCAGCCCGGAAGACGAATTCTTCTGCATCGACGGCATCTGCACGCATGAGCGGGTGCACCTTGCCGATGGCCTCGTCATGGATGGCGTCATCGAATGCCCGAAACACAGTGCGCACTTCGACTACAAGACCGGCGAGGCGACCCGTGCGCCCGCCTGCATCAACCTCAAGACCTGGCCGGTCCGCATCGAGAACGGCGACATTTTCGTAGAGATCTGACGACATGACACAATTTGCATTGGCAGCTTGCGCCGAAATGATCTGGCGGGATCGTCCCATCGAATGGCGCGCTTCCCGTCTCAAGGACATGGGTTTCGGCGTCGGCCTCTGGAACTGGCCGGACCATGACTTGGCCAAACTCGAAGCGACGGGAGCGACCTTCACCATCATGAACGGTTATCTCTCCGGCCGTCTCACGGACGACGAAGGCGCCGAGGAGCTTCTGCGTACCGCACGCGAAACGGCTGAGGTCGGCAAGCGCCTCGGCGTCCAGCGCCTCAACCTGCATGGTACGGGCCTCGGCGAGGGCGGCTTGCCCGTCCAGCCGATCGAGGTCGTGACCGGCGCCATGTGGCTGAAGGCGCGCGACACGCTGCGCCGCGTCGCCGACATGGCGGAGGAGGAGAATGTCATCTTCACGCTCGAAAACCTGAACCTGCCTGTCGACCACCCGGGCGTGCCCTTCGGTCGTGCCGAGGATACGCTTGCCCTGGTGTCGAGCATCGATCACCCACGGCTGCGGCTCAATCTCGACCTCTATCATGCCCAGATCGGCGAAGGGAATCTCATCGAGCTTTGCCGCAAGTGCCTGCCGTGGATTGGCGAAATCCAGGTGGCCGATGTTCCCGGTCGCTGCGAACCCGGAACCGGGGAAGTGAACTGGCACGGCATCGCCAAGGCTCTGAAGGCCATGGGCTATGCCGGCCCGGTCGGCATGGAGGCCTTCGCCTCCGGCGATCCGGAAACAGCGCTCGAAGCCTTCCGCAACGCGTTCACGGTGTAGGCCCATGGTCCACAGGAATAACCGCCCGACCGTCGCCGATATTCGCGCAATGAAGACGCGGGGCGAGAAGATTTCCATGCTCTATGTGACGACGCTGGAGGAGGCTGCCGCCGCCGACGCCGCCGGCGTCCACATGCTTTCGATCGAGGGCCGGTTCTTCTCGCCGGAGATGCGCGCGGCGGCGGGCCGCTGCTTCGTGCAGGTCGGCCTTCCCTATGGCGGCTGGGGCAAGTTCGAGGGACGACCGCTTGCGATCGCCGAGGACTATCTGCGCGCCGCCTTCCATTTCTCCGCCATGGGCGGAGACTGCTTCTACTGCGCGGCATCGCTGGATATCCAGAAGGTGCTTTGCGACAACCACGTCCCGATCGTCGCCCATGTCGGGCTCATCCCCTCCTACATCACCTGGACCGGATATCGCGCGGTCGGCAAGACGGCGCAGGAGGCGATTGAGGTCTTCCGGCACGTCAAGCGGCTCGAGGCCATCGGCTGCTTCGGCGCGGAGCTGGAGGTCGTGCCGGATCGTGTCGGCGAGCTGATCTCGCGGAATACCTCGATGATCATGCTGGGCATGGGGGCCGGACCGGGTGCGGATGCGCAATATCTCTTTGCGGAAGACGTCCTCGGTCACACCGACGGCCACCGGCCGCGCCACGCCAAGACCTATCGCAACTTCGCCGCCGAATTCGACAGGCTGCAAAAGGAGCGCATCGCCGCCTTCCGCGAATTCATCGCCGATGTGAATACCGGCTCCTATCCGCAGTCGCAGCACAATGTCGCGATCGGCGACACGGAATTCAACGCCTTCAAAGCCGAACTCGGCCTCTGATCAATAAAGGAAATCCCATGCTTAAAGTTGGCCTTCTTGGAGCCGGTCGCATTGCCGGCGTGCACGCCACCGCGATCTCCGGTCACCCGGGCAGCACGCTGGTCGCAGTCTCCGATATCAATACCGCGGCTGCCGAAAGGATTGCCGCTCAATATGGTGCCGAAGTGCGCGATACCGCTGCTATTCTCGCCGACGGCGCGATCGACGCCGTGTTGATCGCCACCTCCACCGACACCCATTCCGATCTCATCGAAAAAGCGACGGCGGCCGGAAAGGCGGTGCTTTGCGAAAAGCCCGTCGATCTCAGCCTCGCGCGGGCGCTTAGCTGCAGGAAGACCGTTGCCGCCACGGGCCGTCCCGTCATGATCGGTTTCAACCGCCGCTTCGACCCCAACTTTTCCGCATTGAAAAAGGCCGTTGAAGCGGGCGAGATCGGCAAGGCCGAACTGCTGTCGATCACCTCCTTCGATCCCGCCCCGCCGCCGGTTGCCTATATCAAGGTCTCGGGCGGCCTCTTCCGCGACATGATGATCCACGACTTCGACATGGCGAATTTCATCATGGGTGCGGCTCCGGCTACGGTCACGGCCGTCGGCTCCTCCATCGTCGATCCGGCGATCGGCGAGGCAGGGGATGTCGACACCGCCGTGGTGACGCTCACCTATGCGGATGGCCGCATTGCCGTCATCAAGAACAGCCGTCGCGCCGTCTACGGCTATGACCAGCGGATCGAGCTGCTGGGCTCGGAAGGTCTGCTGCAGGCGCAGAACATGCTCGAAAACACCGTCGTGAAATCGACGACGCAGGGCGTGACCGGTGCCAAGCCGACCTACTTCTTCCTGGAACGCTACATGCCGGCCTATGCCGCCGAATGGGCGGCCTTCGTGGATGCGGTCAATGGTGACAAGGCTTTGCCGGTGACGCTCGAAGACGGCGTTGCCGCGCTCGCCATGGCGGAGGCCGCAACCCTTTCCGTCAAGACCGGTGCCCCGGTCTCGCTCGCGAGCGTTATCGGCTGAGCTTCATGGAGGCCGTTTCACGGCAGAAGGGCAAATCAGACGGTCGCGCCAACGCGACCGAACTCCCTCCTTTCGCAATGCCGGGAGATTGGAAATGCTGCCATTCTCAAGTCCGCAGACGTCGCCCAGCATACGGGATCTGAAGCAGCTGATTGCCGAACGGCGCATCGATTTTCCGGCTCTTCCGGAAAAGGCGATGCGGCTGCTTCTCAGTCAGCCTGAGATCATCGCGTTCGGGACGCTGCAGTCGGTGGCGCGAAGCTGCGGCGTTTCGGGAACGACCATCATGCGACTTGCGTCTCGGAGCGGCTATTCGAGTTTCAAAGAGATGAAGGGCGCCTTCCGCCAATACCTGATCTCCGTCGCCCGGATGAATCAATAGCGGGCCGCGATAACTCAAAGGCTCTGCCGACATATCGCATTTTCTTTCTGCTTGTTCGAATTATCCGAAGGCAGATGGTTTCCTTTTTTTCCAGGATCGTAGCGCACGCCAGAGTACCGTATTGTCTGCATAGCCCAATGCGCAGGCGACCTCGGATATCGGTGTTGCCCGTTGCTCCCCGAGATAATGGGCGGCGAGTGTCTGGCGGTGCTGCCGGATAAGATCGCGGAGCGATGTCCCTTCTTCCGACAGCCGGCGCTGCAGGCTGCGTGGCGACATCTTCAGTTCGGCGGCCAGCGCTGTGACCGTGACCGGCTTATGGCCGAGATAGATGCCGATCAGCGCCTGGACCTTTTGCGTGACGGCGTCCGTGTTTGCGGTTTGGTCGACCAGATCGGCTATATGTCGCTCCAGAATTTCGACCAGGCTTTTATCCTCGGTTCGAAGAATGCGGTCAGCTTCGGCTCTGCTCATGACGATGCGGTTGCCGGATTGGCCGAACAAGATGGAGGCGCCGAAGATACGCTCAAGGGTTCTGGTATCGCGCGGCGCCTGATGTTCGAGATGGATCTCGATCGGCCGCCAGCCACGGCGGAAGCAGGAACGGACGAGTTGGCAGGAGGCGGCAAGCGTGAATTCGCTGTCTTGTCGGCGCGGCCACATGCTGGGATCGACGATCCGGTAGCTCCAGACAAAATCGCCCTTCTCCTCAAACACGCCGGAGCTCGTTGCTCCCTGAACCGCGTTGACATATTTCGACAGCCGCTCGAAGGCGCTGCGAATGGTTGGCGAGAGCGAAAACAGCATGCCGATCGGGCCTATGTCGGCGGGCTTGAAACCGGTGCCCATGCGGGCCCCCAAGGCCGGTTCGCCGGTAATCGTCGCGGCATCCTCGAACAATGCGACATAGCGCGCCATCGGCAGGACAGCGTAGGGATCTTCCAGTTGTGAGCGCAAAATGCCGTGAGAGGCCAGCAGAAGGTCGGTTTTCCCGGATCGTCTGTCAATTTGTTGCACCAGCGGGATGAGGACGGAGGCGCGAATTGAAGCAAGCGCTGGCATGCGGCTGATTAAATGCGGTGCAACTGCCATTTTCGGCATCTCCGGCGAGCTTCGTGGCGCGAATTATCGATTCATTGGCACAAACTGCAATTTCGGGGCCAGATCGTCCCGCTTACCTTCTTGGCAATAGACAAGCAAAGAGGGGTTCTCCATGACACTGGAAGCAAACATGCCCGCATCATCGGCGCCGGAGCGTCGTCTGGCCAAGGACTCGGTGGGCCTCGCTCATATCGTATTCTTCGTCGTTGCCGCGGCCGCACCGCTCACGGCCGTCGTCGGCGCTTCGCCGGCCGCCTTTGCCTTTGGCAATGGCGCAGGCGTTCCCGGCGCTTTCGTGCTCGCCGGCCTGCTCTACCTGCTCTTCTCGGTCGGCTTCACCGCCATGAGCCGGCATGTGGGCGGAGCAGGGGCGTTCTACACCTATATCACCCACGGCATCGGCAAGCCGGCCGGCGTGGGCGGCGCCTTCATGGCCCTGGTCACCTATAGCGCGGTTCAGATCGCCATCTATGGCCTGTTCGGTTTCTTCATGGCCAACGCCATGGCGCCGCTGGGATTGCTGCTGCCCTGGTGGGCCTGGGCCTTCGCGGCCCTCGTCGTGGTCCTGGTCTGCGGCCAGCGCAATATCGCCTTCTCCGGCACGATCCTCGGCGTCTGCATGATCGCCGAAATCGCCATATTGCTGGTTCTCGATCTCGGCATCGTCTTTTCCGGCGGCGGACCGGAAGGCATCACCTTCTCCTCCTTCGCGCCGTCCTCGGTCTTTACGCCCGGTCTTGGCGTGGCGCTGGTCTTCGTCATCGGTTCCTTCATCGGCTTCGAGGCCACGGCGATTTTCGGCGAGGAAGCCGAAAATCCGGAAAAGACCATTCCCCGCGCCACCTATGTCGCCGTGCTGCTCATCACTCTCTTCTATGCCTTCTCGACCTGGGCAATCGTGCAATTCTACGGCCCGGGCAAGGTGCAGGCGGCCGCGGTCGCGAGCCTCGACGGCTTTTATTTCAATGCCGCAAACTCCGTACTTGGGGCATGGTCGAGCCAGGTGATGAACGTGCTGCTGATCACCAGCCTGTTCGCCTGCATCCTATCCTTCCACAATACGCTCAACCGCTATTTCTTCGCGCTCGGCCGCGAAGGCATGGCCGCTAAAGTGCTCGGCAGCGTTCACCCCAAGCATGGTTCACCCTATGCAGCGGGTCTTCTGCAAAGCCTGATCGCGGCCGTCATCCTCGCCCTGTTCGTGATCTTCGGCGCCGATCCCTATACGGTCGTCTTCTCGTGGATGGCGGCGCTTGCCGGCATCGGCATCCTGTTGGTGCAGGTGCTGGTCTGTGTCGCTATCGTCATGTTCTTCCGCAAGACGCCAAATGGTTACAGCGCCTGGACCACGACGATCGCTCCGGCGCTGGCGCTGCTCGGTCTCATGGCGTCGCTCGTGCTGGTCGGTTCCAATCTTTCGCTCCTGTCCGGCAGCGACAGCCTGATCGTCAAGGCTTTCCCCTATGCCATGGTGCTGGTGGGCGTTCTCGGCGCGCTTTTCGCGATCCGGGTCAAGAAGTCCAAACCCGATCTCTACGCTTCCCTCGGAAAGGTCTTCGAATGAGCGCGATTGCCGAACTTGAACCGGTCGATCGGCTTCTGGCTCTCGTCGTCGCGATCCTCACCGTCGCAACATTGCTGGTTGCCGTCGAGACACACGCTTTCTGCTCGGTGTTCTGCATCCATCGCGGTCCGATGACGGTCGAGACGCAGATCTGCTCCAGCCGATCCTGATCACGACAGCCTGCGACGCGCGATGGCGCGTCGCCTTCCCGAAATTGCGAGGCCCCGAAACCGAGAGGCCAAAGTAAAAAAGGTATATCCATGGACGCCGTTGTTACAGTCACTCATCCGCTCGATCCTCTCAGCCTTGCCGAGATTGCTTCCGCCGTTGCCCTTCTCAGGGATAGCCGGAAGCTCGCGCCGACCGTCCGGTTTCCAATCGTTCGGCTGGAGGAGCCGACCAAGGCGGATCTCGCCGCGCATCGCCTGGGCGGCACGTTGCCGCGCCTGGCTTTCATTCTGGCAATGGACATCGGCAATGGCGAGACTTTCGAGGGTATCGTCGATCTCACCTCGGGGGAGGTCGCCTCCTACGAGCGGCTGCCGCTCGATCAGCTTCCTTACGGTCAGCCGCCGGTCATGCTGTGCGAATTCGAAACCGTCGAAGGCACCGTCAAATCCGATCCGCGCTGGATCGCCGCAGTCAAGAAGCGCGGCGTCACCGACGAGGATATTCCGCTCATCCAGATCGATCCATTCTCCTCCGGCTATTTCGGCCGCGATTTCGAGAAGGGCAAGCGCATCGTCCGCGCCGTCTCCTATTGGCGCGAGGATATCCGGGACAATGGCTATGCGCATCCGATCGAAGGCGTTGTGGCGGTGGTCGACCTGATCGCCAACCGGGTGGTCGATCTCGTCGATGACGAAAAGATCATTCCGGTCCCGAGGAAGAAGCGCAACTATGGCCGCGAGACCTTCCCGGAAACCCGCCCCGATCTCAAGCCCCTGCACATCGTCCAGCCGCAAGGGCCGAGCTTTACCGTCGACGGCTGGAAAGTCGAATGGCAGAACTGGAGTTTCCGCGTCGGCTTCACGCCGCGCGAGGGCCTGGTTCTGCATGAGCTTGGCATCAAGGATCAGGGCAGGCTGCGGCCGGTCGTATTCCGGGCCAGCGTCACCGAAATGGTCGTGCCCTATGCCGATCCGACCGCGAACCACTATTGGAAAAGCGCCTTCGATGCTGGCGAATATGGCCTGGGCCGATTGGCCAATAGCTTGGAACTCGGCTGCGACTGCCTTGGCCATATCCATTATTTCGACGTGCCGGCAGCGGACGATCTCGGCCAGCCCTTCACCATGAAGAACGCCATTTGCATGCATGAGGAGGATTACGGCATCCTCTGGAAGCATTACGAATTCCGCAACGGCATTTTCGAAGTGCGCCGTTCGCGCCGCCTGGTCATTTCCTTCTTCGCGACCGTCGGCAATTACGACTACGGCTTCTACTGGTATCTCTACCAGGACGGCACGATCCAGCTCGAGGCCAAGCTCACCGGCATCATCCAGACGGCGGCAGTGGCGACCGGCGAGACCTATCCCTGGGGCGGCATGGTCGATGACAATCTCGGCGGCCCGACCCACCAGCATTTCTTCAACGCGCGCCTGCACATGGATATCGATGGCGGCGGCAACACCGTGACGGAGCATGATTTCGTGCCGCGCCCCTGGGGCGACGACAATCCCTACGGCAATGTGTTCGACACCAGGACGCGTGTGCTGAAGCGTGAACTGGATTCACCCGCGCTCGCCAATGGCGAGACCGGCCGCTATTGGAAAGTCTCCAACCCCAATATCCAGAACAGCGTCGGCAAGGCGCCGGGCTACAAGATCGTCGTCATGCCGTCGCCGGTCATGCTTGCTCAGCCGGAGTCCACCGTTGCCCAGCGCGGCGGCTTTGCCAAGAAACACATCTGGGTCACCGCCTTCGATGCCAGCGAGAAATATGCGAGCGGCGACTATCCGAACGTGCATGCCGGCGGCGACGGCCTGCCGCGCTACGTGATGCAGAACCGCGAAATCGACAATGCGGATGTCGTGCTTTGGCATTCCTTCGGTCATACCCATGTCTGCAAGCCCGAGGATTTTCCGATCATGCCGGTGGAATATGCCGGCTTCACGTTGAAACCGAACGGTTTCTTCGCTTCCAACATCGCCATGGACCTGCCGCCGGAGGCAAACGGGCACAGCATCGACAATCGCCTGCCGCAGTCGCCCGAAAAAATCGGAAGCGGTTCCTGCTGCCACACGTAAAGCGTTGCAGCAGATCGACGGATCTGCCCCTGGGATATGCCGGCTAAGAATAAATCTCGCGGTCAGGGCAATTCCAGGAAAAGTGCGCAGCGGTTTTCCGTCCGGAATTGCGTCAAAACATTAGGCCAGAACGGTTCAGCGAATTTGTGAAACGCTGAACCGCTCTGGCCAGGGCTTTCGCAAGGCCGGATATGACGACAAGTCCTGGATCCGAAATTTTCATCGATGATTTGCCCTGTCTCTCAATGCCAAATCGATCGGCGTGTGACGCCTGTCAGGCTCGGTCTCATGGATGAGGTGGAGAGGTCGTCTGCGTTGCTCATGGCCTCCATCCATTCCCCAACGCGCAGCTGCGTGTCGACTACTCCGGATGGTCCTCGACCAATGGCTTCGCCAGTCGACCTGCGGTAAGATGCGCTGCAGGGGCCATCGCCGTCAGCGGGGAGAGGCATGGAGCGCCGTCTTGCAGCAATTCTGATCGCTGACGTCGCAGGCTACAGCCGCCTGAGCCAGATCGACGAGGAAGCGGCGCGCCGCAGCTTTAATGCCGACCTGGATGAACTCATCAAGCCCAGAATCGCCGAACATCACGGTCGGCTGGTAAAGACGATGGGCGACGGCCTGCTCGTAGAATTTCATAGCGTCGTCGATGCCTTGCAGTGCGCGATCGCGATCCAGCGGGAGAAGGCGAGACAGAAATCCGCCTCTGGCGACGCCATGCCGCTGCGGTTCCGCATCGGGGTTAATCTCGGCGATATTATCGTCGAGGACGAAGATATTCACGGCGATGGCGTAAACATCGCCGATCGCATGCAGACGCTGGCCGAACCGGGCGGCATCGCCATCTCCGGCACGACCTATGATCAGGTGAAGACGAAGATCGATGCCGGTTTTATTTCGCTCGGGCGGCAGAAAGTCAGGAGCATTGCCGAGCCGATCCGGGTCTACAGGGTCGTTTTCGATCCAGCCATGGCCCGCCGGTTTCCGCAATTGTCCAAGCGGGTGCGTCGCGGTGCGGTCCTTGCCATCGCACTATGCCTGATCGCCGGCGGCGGCGCTTACCTCTGGCACAGGCTGGACATCGGCGAGACGCCGGCGTTCGTCCGCCGCTTCGCCTATCCCCTGCCAGACAAGCCTTCGGTCGCCGTCCTTCCTTTCATCAATGTCAGCGGCGATTCAGAACAGGACCATCTGGCCGAAGGTCTGACGGACGATCTGATTACCGAACTTTCGAAGGTGTCGGGGCTTTTTGTCATTGCCAGGCATTCGGTCTTTGCGTTGAAGGGCGACATGGGCAAGACCAAGGAGGTGGCGGCGGAACTCGGCGTGCACTATCTGCTCGAAGGCACGCTGCAGCGGGCGGGGCCGCAGTTGCGGATCAACGTGAAACTGATCGACGCGCTGACAGGGCTCTCCATGTGGGGAGAACGCTACGATCGGCAATATGCCGATCTTTTTGCAATTCAGGACGATGTGACCGGCAAGATCATCTCGGCGCTGAAGGTGGAGCTCAACGAAGGCGAGCGCACGCAGATCGAGAAGATCCCGAGCGATAATCTCGAAGCCTACGACTATTACATGCGGGCGGAGCACGAAGGGCTGCTCTACAGCGACGTGGAGACCTATCGACGGACGCTTTCCTATTACCAGAAGGCGATCGACCTCGATCCGAATTTTGCCGACGCGCATGCCGGGATCGCACGCGTGGCGGTCGACGTCTGGCGTAACGACTATAATTTTCTCTGGTCGGCGGCGGTGGCGCGCAAGATCGCCTATGATGCTGCGGGGCAGGCGCTGAAGCTTGACCCGAACAATGCGCGTGCTCATACCGTGCTCGCCTTGCTGCAGCTGGTCGATGGCAGGGAGGCTGAAGCCCGAGAGTCGGCAAACCGGGCCGTGACGGCCCAGCCGAACAGCGCGGAAGCTGCGGGTAACCTGGCGCTGATCCTGTCCCAAACGGGAAACCACGATGGCGCCATTGCCGAGATCGACCGGGCGCTCAGGCTCGATCCGTCGCCATCGCCGAGCTTCCAGCTGCTGGCGGGCATCGTTCTCTACACGGTGCGGGACAATAGGCGTGCCGTCCCGCTCATAGAAGCGGCGCGCGACGCATTGCCGAACGCCGAACCGGCGCGCGAATATCTGACGGCGGCTTATGGGTTTGATGGCGACCGGGTGCGGAGCGCGGCGGAAAAGACGAAGCTTCTAGAGCTCTTTCCCGAAAGCAATCTCACCTATTACGGATATCTCTACGACTACTGGCGTCCAGCCGAACTGGAACATCACCTGACCGGGCTGAAGGCCGCGGGCATTCCGGCATGGCCTTTCGGATTTGTCGGGAACGACGCCGATCAGCTCGACGAGAAGGCGCTGCGCGATCTAATCGACGGAAAGACCTGGGCCGGAAAACACAAGAACGGAACGGCCTTCGTCCAGTATTTTGACAAGGCAGGCAACACCGCCTACAGGAGCGCCAATACCAATATTACCGGCACGGTTGACGTGAAGGGAAACAGGCTGTGCGAGCGGTTTAGCGGCTATTTCCTGGACCGCATGGTCTGTGGGCAGGTCTACCGGAACAGGGATGCCGGCGACGCCCAATATGTCCACGTGACCCCGCAGGCGCTGATGTTCTTTTCGCCGGCGCCGTGAGGTCAGTCTGCCGGCGTGTGCTGCCAGTCCTTTTGCATTTTTTCCGAAATCAACGTGTTCTGGACTTCCGACCAGTGTTTCTTGGAGTCGACGACCTTTGTCGGCTTTTTCTCGAAGCCGTCGGCGGCGCCCGGATCGTAGCTCAAATACAGCTTGCCATCGATGATGCGCCAGGCATTGGGATCGATATTGGTGGTCACCGTGCCGAACGAAACGCCGTCTGCGCAATAGCCGCCGTATTGCGGCGCGTATTTGCCGGGATCGGCGATGAACAGGTCGCGATTCCTCGCGCTGGCGAAATGCCATTCGGCACCCAGCCAGCGGTGCGAATAGGCTGCCGACCCTTCTACGGCCCTGTTTTCGGTGAAATATGCCACGGGATCGTATCCCTTGATCGCGACGTCACCGAAATAGCCGGTATTGACCGGCTCTTCGGCACAGACCGGCGCGGCAAAGGCGATTGCCAGGCCTGCAAGGATCAGCGCGGCTGCTCCTGTCTGTTTGCGAGACATGTATCGGTCCTCCCTCTGCGGGCAGTGAAAGCGGTGCTACTGGCGCTTGGTGCATTCGGCAAAGAGCCAGTCGCCGACGAGATCAGCCTTCTGGCAGATCGCTCCGGCTTTCAGCAGCAGTCCGACGGTATCCCAGTGGGACCGCCATCCAGCCTGGGTCAACGGCGTGTAGCCGTTACGCTCCTTCGCTTCCAGGTCGGCCTTGTGCTCTACCAGGAAGGCCACCACATCGGCTTGTCCTTCTTCTGCCGCAGCATGCAGCGGCGACATATGATAGAAGTTCTTATCGTCATTGACTTTCGCGCCTTTCGACACCAGCAGCTCGACCACGTCGAGATGTCCAGCGTAGGCGGCCGCGTGCAGTGCGGTAAGGCCGCCTTTGTTGCGGCATTCGATATCGGCGCCGTTTTCCAGCAGCATTGCGACTATATCCTTCTGCCCAGCGAGCGCGGCAATGAGCAGGGGCGGTTCACCGGACTCGTTCGGGGCGGCGATATCGATGCCGCTCGCGATCAATTGGGCAACACGCTCCCGATCGCCGGTCCGGACGGCGTCATGCAGCGGCCCTGCATAGACGAGCGGCGTCCAGAGTAGAAGGCATGCTATCAATCCGCTGACGACCCTCATCGCATACCTCCGTCCAACAGGACGGCCTCACCGGTGCGAAGGAATGTGCAACGTATCACGAATACGTCGTCATAAGCAAGAAATCGCGCAAATGTTAGCTTTTATGCTTACAGTTTTAAGGTGTTTCTGGTGTGGTTATTCAACCTACGGCAAGAATAACCGGGCTGGAGACGCAATAGAGCGCGAGCTTCATTCCTGAAATACAATAGGGATGGTCGATATTACAATGTTGAAACGACCGCGCGGAAAAATGTCGGGTATTTAGACTGATTGCGAGGGAACCCACCTATTTCAGCGACGTCTTCAAGAAAAAAACCGGCTTCTCTCCCCGCGACCTATTGCGATTTCGCCAGACGGAACGAGCTATCGGAAAACCAGCCAAGTTATACAGACCGGCCGTGATCAGATTTCGAACGAGCAGGCTTTGCAGCTCAGGCTTGGCTGAGCTCGGGTGCGGTCAGCATCAAGGCATCCAGTGCCACCGCACCTTCGCCGTCGGGATAGATCACGACAGGATTGAGGTCTATTTCCCGGATCGCCGGTTCAGCCAGCAGCAGTCGGCCGAGCGTGGCGATGATGCGGGCGGCGGCGCTCACGTCAAGCGCCGGCGCGCCGCGGAAACCGCGCAGCAAGGGCGCGTTCTTCAGCCGATATAGTTCGCGGATGATGGCGTCATCGGGCAGATCGGGCGTCAGAATACGGACATCTCCGAGGATCTCCGCCGTAACGCCGCCGAAACCCGCGAGGATCACAGGCCCCCAATCCGGATCGTTGCGCGCGCCGATGATCAGTTCGATGCCGCGTTTGCCCATGGCTTCGACCAGCACGCCGTCCAGGGCTAGGCCTGGGCGATGACGCGCGACGTCGGCGTGCAGCTCTGCCCAGCCCTCCTTGAGGCTGGCTGCGTCCACCAATCCGACAACGACGCCGCCCGCATCGCTCTTGTGGCTGAGATCGGGCGATTGTGCCTTCAGCACCACCGGATACCCAATCGCGGCTGCTGCGGCGAGGGCTTGTTCAAGGGTCGTTGCCAGGCGGCCTTCAGGAAAGGGAATTCCGAGTGGCGCCAGGATTTGCTTGGCCCGATATTCGGGAATGACCCCTCCTTGCGGGGGAAGACCGGCAATCGCGATCGGAGCTGCGGTGCGGGTGGTGATGTCGCGAGCCGCGAATTCGTCGATGCGCTTCAGCGCTCGGAAGGCGCGTTCGGTCGATGGGAAATAGACGATGCCGAGCGCACGCAATTGCGCGATATAGTCCGCCGGGATGGGGGCTCCCTCATCGAGCCCGGCAAAGATCAGCGGTTTTGCCGGCTTGCGCTCGCGCACCGCTTTCAGGATTGGCGGCAGTTTGATGGCTGACGTCACCGGATCGGTCTGGATGATGCAGGCGACAATGCTGGCAAAACGGGTATCGTCGAAGAGGGCGGTTAGCGTTCTGTCGTAAAGGTCCGGCTCGACAAGGCCCTGTGCGGTCAGATCCAGCGGATTGCTGACGCCGACGAAGGGTGGCAGGACGGCGCGCAGCGCTGGCGCGGTCTCATCGTTGATCGGAGGAAGGTCGAGCCCCAGTTCTTCGCACAGGTCGAGTGTCAGCGCCTTGAATGCACCGGATTCGCCAAGCACAGCGGGGCCTCCGGCGGGAAGTACGGGGCAGCGCAGGGCGATTTCGGCGATATCGCCGAGTTCCTCAAGTGTCTCGGCCAGAATGACGCCAGCACGCGCGACCTTGGCGCGCATGACCTGATAGTCGCCGGCCATGGCGCCGGTGTGGGTTGCGGCGGAATCACGTGCCGCGCTGCTCCGGCCGGGATGAAGAAGGACGATCCGCTTTCCCCTAGCATATGCCTTGCGTGCCGCCGCAAGGAAGCGGGCGGGCTTGCGGAACTGTTCGACGATCATCGCGATGACCCGGGTGGCGGCGTCCTCCACGAGAAATTCTACATAGTCTTCGACGCCGCTTGCGGCTTCATTGCCGGTCGAAATGGAATAGGAAAGGCCCAGATCGCGGCTGGCGAAGGTCACGCCGAGGACGGCAGCCATGGCACCGCTCTGCGACACGATCGCAATGCCCGGACCGGCGCCCAGTTCCTCTGAGGCGGTTTCGATGAAGGTCAGGGGGATGCGGTCAACATGGTTGACCATGCCGAGGCAGTTCGGCCCCTCGATCACCATTCCCACTTCGGCTGCTATGCGGGTGATCTCGCGTTGATCGGCCAATCCTTCCTCGCCACCCTCGGCAAAGCCCGCCGAAAAGATGACGGCCGCGCCGACGCGGCGGCGGGCGAGCGCCTCGATGGAGGGAAGTACGGCTGCGCGCGGAACGGCCAGAACCGCCGCATCCACCCCGTCCGGCAGGTCGTCGATCGAGGCGAGGCAGGGCCGTCCGCCGATCTCGGTCCGTTTGGGGTTTATGAGGTGAATGGCGCCGGCGTAGCCGCAGCGATCGAGGTTCGAGAGCACCGAGGCGCCAAGCGCGCCGGGCTTGTCGGAGGCGCCGACGATCGCCACCGATCTCGGGCGTAGCAACCGTTCCATCGAACTGTTGGGGAGAAGCGATGGGTGCGCGCTAGTGGTCTCGAGCGTCATGATAGGGCACTCCTCAGGCCTGATGCTTGGACTTGTCATAGGCGCCAAGACCGGGCTTGTAGGTCTTGTCGTCGATGAACTGCTTGATACCTTCCTTGCGTCCCTCGTTGTCATAGCTGTTGGCCGCTTCCTGGGCGCGGACGAGGTAGTCCTCGGCATTGTCGTAGGTCATCTCCCGCACGCGGCGAATGGCGTCCTTGGTGGCCTTGAGCGCGACGGGGTTCTTCTGCAGCAGGATATTGGCAACATCGGTCACCCGTGCCTTCAACTGCGCCAGCGGAAGGGACTCGTTGACGAAGCCCCATTCGGCCGCCTTCCTGCCGTCGATGTTCTCGCCGGTCAGCGCGTGATACATGGCGTTGCGGAAGGATGTCAGTTCGGTCGCTACTTTGGCGGCGCCGCCGCCGGGCAGAATGCCCCAGTTGATCTCGCTCAGCCCGAATTTGGCCTCATCGGCGGCAAAGGCGAGGTCGCAGGCGAAAAGAGGTCCGTAACCGCCGCCGAAGCACCAGCCGTTCACCATGGCGATGGTCGGTTTCTGATACCAGCGCAACCGGCGCCACCAGCCGTAGCTCTCACGCTGTGCCTTTCGCGTACCCTGAAGACCGCGGGCCTCGGTCTCGCGGAAATATTCCTTGAGATCCATGCCCGCTGACCAGGCCGTCCCTTCGCCGGACAGAACCAGGACACCGACATCGGTCCGAAACTCAAGCTCGTCCAGAACCTCCATCATGCGCCGGTTGAGCGTGGGGCTCATGGCATTGCGTTTCTCCGGGCGGTTGAAGCTGACCCAGGCGATGCCGGCTTCAACGGTAAAAGCAACGGTGTCTTTTTCGGAATGTTCTGTCGTCATGATGGTGTCCTTCTTGCCGTTCGGGCCTGCATAAGGGGGAGCAGATCGCAAGGAGGCGACCTGCATCGAATAGGATAGGCTTCACCGGGCCGATGGGCCGCAGTGCAATCGAAATGAAATGCCTCTCATCGCAACCGGCGCGAATGCGCGGCTAACGACGAGCGGGGAGAGCGATTGCGTCGTCGGTCAACGGATCGCGGCGTTCCTGCCGATAGTCTTCAAAAGAAATTCCTCCAGTACCGGTATATGGTCTCCTCACCGGTAATGTTATGTCTCATAGCATTGTTTGATTGTTATGCGCAATAGCATTATAGGCGGAATATGGATATCGACGCCCGCACATCGAAATTGAGCGATCCGCTCGAGACCCTGCTTGGCTATCAGCTGAGAAGGGCATCCAATGTGATGATGGCTGACCTGGGCTCAAGGCTTCAGACAATCGAGCTCAGGCCGGTCGAAGCGTCCATTCTGACGCTGATCGATGCCAATCCCGGCTGTACCCAGAGCGATCTCGGACGTAGCCTCGGCATCCAGCGCGCCAACATGGTTCCCCTGATGCTCGGGCTGACCAAGGCCGGGCTTGTCGACCGGGCGCCGGTCGGCGGCCGATCGCAGGCTCTTCGCCTGACGAGGAGCGGCATGGAGAGGGTAGAGATGGTGCATGCCATCATCGGCGCACACGAGGCGCGGTTTCTGCGCCTTTTCGCGCCGGAACTGCGGGAGGCTGCGTTGGACGTCCTGCGCAGCATCCGGCAGGAGGGCGAGGGCGCTCCACGCCAGGATAACCCGGAGCTCCCGATCGGCGATTGACCGGCGGAAGCCATGACAGCTCGCCTCCGCTGCACTATTTGGACTGCGCGTCTTTCCGGACAGGCGTGGATTATTCTGCTGCCGTGAGGTCGGGCCGATAGCCGGTATCGATGACGATCCGTCCGCCACAGGCTCGCGAAACGCAGGCGCACATGCGTGAATTTTCCTGCCGCTCGATTTCGGAAAAGAAAACATCGCGGTGGTCGATCACCCCATCCGCTTCCACGATGTTGACGGCACAGAGTCCGCATTCGCCGCGGCGACAATCGAAAACCATGTCGATGCCGGCCTCCACCAACACGCCGAGCATGGACTGGTCGGCCCGAACCCGAACACGGGCACCGAGCTCAGCGACTTCGACATCGAAGGCCTGCTCCGCAAAGCGACCGTTATCGCCGAAGACCTCGTAGCGCAGGCGGCTCATCGATCGTCCGCTTTTCTGCCAAGCCTGCCGCGCCGCCTCCAGAAGGCCGAGCGGGCCGCAGATATACGCCTCGCCATCCGGCGGCAGGGCTGCAAATTCGGTGTCGAGATCGAGAGCCTCGCCGTCATCCTGAGCAAAGATCTGCAGCCGGTCGCCAAGCAGCGCGGTAAGCTCGTCGAGGAAAGCCATCTGCTGACGGCTCTTGGCGGCATAGGCCAGCCGGAGCGTCTGCCCGCGCGAGGCGAGGGTTCTCGCCATGCCATAGATCGGGGTAATCCCGATGCCGCCGGCAATCAGGAGATAGCGAGAGGCGCGCCAGGAAAGCTCGAACCGGTTCTCGGGCTCGGTCAGTTCTGTCTCGTCTCCCGGCTGTAGCTGCCAGATGAAGACCGAGCCCCCACGGCTGTTTGGGTGACGCTTCGCGGCGATGGAGAGCGTGCCCGGCGGTCCGGGCAGAACGGTATAGGTGCGGATCGCCGGTTCGCCGTTGATCCGAACCTTGATATTGGTGTGCGAACCAGGATCGAAGCTGGCGGATAGGCCTTCGACGGCGAAGGTTACCGCCCGCACATCCTCGGCAATCGTCCGCGCCTCAACGACCCGTGCCCTGCGCCACTCCAGTCTGGACCGCATATTTTCCTCCCTTTGATGAATCTCGATGATCTGCCGGTTATCGGCTGCAAAGGCCCGCTCCCGACGGGCCTCTTCCGCTTCAGCCGGCCATCAGCGTGAGCGCCAGCACCTTGCTGCGCAGGTCTGGTTGTTCTTCCGTGACGAAATCCAGGTTCTGACGTGCCAGCCGCGCATGTTCACGCGCCAGCGCTTCTGCGCGCGCGCCCTCGCGCAGTTCGATCGCTGAAATGATCGCCCTGTGCTGCGTCTGGGCGACCACCAGCGTGCGTTGAAAGGCCGGCACATCCGCTTCCGTATTGACGAATGCATTGGGGCTGGCAAATGGCAGGCTGGTGATCCGCTCGATCTCGCGGCTCAGGACCTCGCTACCGCACAGGGCTGCGAGTTGGCGGTGGAAACGTTCGTTCAGCATTTCGTAGAGCCCGAAATCCATCGCGCCCGGCCCGGGCTCCACCACCCGGTCGAGATCTGCTACCACGTCCGAAATCGCCTTCAGCTTTACCGGCGATACGCCGCGCTCAGCCGCCAGCCGGGCGGCAGTGCCTTCGAGAACGCCGCGAAGCTCTATGGCGTCGATCACGTCCTGGCGGCTGAAACTGCGAACCGCATAGCCGCCCGAGGGGATCATGACGACCAGCCCCTCCTGTTCCAGCTTTTGCAGGGCGGCACGCAGCGGGGTGCGAGATACCTTGAGCCGAGCGGCGAGTGCTACCTCCGAGAGCCGCTCTCCGGGCAGTACCTCGCCTTTGAGCACGAGGTCCCGAAGGCCGGTCAGGGCCTTTGCCGTCTGCTGTTTGGGGGCGCCGTCCCGTTCTGCCGCCATGCTCTACTCCGCCGCCACCGCTGTGGTGTTTTCTTCTGGATTGATTTCCTGGTCGATCATCCGGTCGATAAGCTTGCGAGCCCACATCGTGCCGGCATCGATGTTGAGGTTATAGAACTGATGATCGGGATTGGCTTCGATCGCGATCTGCTGTGCTTGAAGCACCGCCTCGTCCTCGCGGAAGACGCCAGCGACACCCTCGCGCAGTTCGTGCGTCCGCGCCTGGTTGTGCAGGTCGTAGTTCCGGGCGAAGGCCCAGAAATATAGACAGGTGTTGTCCGTCGATGGCGTGATCGTGTTCAGGACGTAGCCGTTGACGCCTTGCGAGCGGTCGCCTTGGGGCGCGCCGGTGCCCGCCGCCGCGACACCGACATCGATGGTAACCGTACAGGGAGCCTCGAAGCGGATGATCTGCCAGCGGTCCACCTTGCCCGGCTTGCCATACTGCTTGCGCCAGAAGGGCGGCGGGTCGATGTCATGCATCCACCGGGTCACAAAGGCGAAGCGATCGGAATGGCTGGCTTCGAAGGGCGATTCCGCCACGGCACGGTCGCCGATCGAGGAGCCGTGCACGAAGGTTTCGTGGGTGAGATCCATCAGGTTGTCGACGACCAGGCGATAATCGCATTTCACCTCGATCAGCTTGCCGTCAGCGGCCCAATCGGGATCGTCGTTCCAATGCATGTCGGGGATCAGCGCCGGGTCGGCGAGTGCCGGATCGCCCGGCCAGATCCAGACGAAGCGGTGCTTTTCGGCGACCGGATAGGATTTGACGCAGGCCGATGGATTGATGGTGTCCTGTGATGGCATGTATACACAGCGGCCGGTCTCGTCATATTCAAGGCCGTGATAGCCGCATACCACATTGTCGCCATCGAGCCGACCGAAGGAGAGCGGCACCAGCCTGTGCCAACAGGCGTCCGCCAAGGCTGCGGGCGTGCCGTTTTCCTTGCGATAGAGCACGATTGGCTTGTTGCAGATGGTGCGTGGCAGCAGCGCGCGCTTCAGCTCCACATCGTAGGCGGCGGCATACCAGGCATTCAGGGGAAAGGTTGGTCGCTTCATCTCATCTGTCCTCCTCAGATGGCTTAAGAAGCGCATGATGTATACATTATGTCAAGATAGAGAGTGAATATCCGAAAATATGACGTTTGTGACGATATTTATCTGATCGCTGTATACAGTCATCAATTCACAAGACCAAGCTTCTTCAGCCTGTATTCCAGCTTGGGGCGGGTAAGGCCAAGGTTGCGGGCGGCGGCCGAGACATTGCCGGCGGCGGCCCGCAGCGCTTCCCGGTAGAGCGATCCCTCGGCGGCGGCAAGGTCGCCAGGCGAGGCGATAGGGCCAGCATGCGAGACGACGCTGGGTATATCCTTCGGCTTTATCCGCCCATCCCGGTTCAGCGTCTGCGGAAACATCGGGGAGGCTTCGCCGCCGGTGAAGAGGTGCTGCATATCGATCAGGCCCCCGGGCTCGGCAAAAATCACGCCGCGTTCGATCAGGTTCTGCAGTTCACGGATATTGCCCGGGAAGTCATAGGCCAAAAGCGCATCGATCGCTCGTCGCGACAGGCCGATGACATCGCGGCGGTGGCGTTCGCGGAAAATGCGCAGGAAATGGTCGATCAGCATCGGAATGTCATCGCGTCTGTCGCGCAGCGGGGGAATGACGATCGGAAAGACGCAGAGGCGGAAATAGAGGTCCTGCCGAAACCGTCCGGCACGCACTTCGCCTTCAAGATCGACATTGGATGCCGCCACCACCCGCACGTCGGCCGGAATGGTGCGGATGCCGCCGACCCGCTCGATCTGCCGTTCCTGGACGGCGCGGAGCAGCTTTCCCTGCGCGGCATAGGCGAGCGAGGCTATCTCGTCGAGGAATATGGTGCCGCCCGCAGCACGCTCAAAATATCCCGGCCGGGATGCGATCGCGCCGGTATAGGCTCCCTTCTCGACGCCGAACAGCTCCGATTCCACCAGGTTTTCGGGGATCGCAGCGCAGTTGATCGGCACGAACGGGCCATTGGCTCGGCTGCTCAACTGGTGAAGCTGCCGCGAGAACAGTTCCTTGCCAACGCCGGATTCGCCGATCAGCAGCACGGTGGCTTCGGTATCGGCGACCTTTTCCACCATCAGCCGCGCCCGCAGGAAGCTTGCCGATACGCCAATGACCTGGCTGGAGCCGGTGATATCGGGCGGACCGGCTTTCGCTGGCGGCTCGGTTGGCTGCAATGCCGGCTCCGCGTGGCGGCGAGCGCTGCGGCGGGACCTTGGCCATTCAAGCCCGAGGTAAGCGCGTTCCGGCGCGTCATCGCCCCATTCCTCGGCATTCTGACCCACCACGCGGCAATGGGGCGCACCCATGCCGGCGCACTCGACTTCGCGAAAGATGACGGGGCGTCCGAAGAGCGTGCTGGTATAGCCGCTGGGATAACCCGTCTGCATCCAGCAGACCGGCGCGCTGGCAAGGCCATGATGGGCGATGTGTTCGGCGGCTTCGGAGGAATCGTGCCAGTCGAACTCGCCGAAATAGGTGCCTCGGGCGCTGTCGAATTCGAAATGGCGGGTGGTGACCTTGACGAAGCCCTCGAGGGTGTGGACCCGCGGCCCAGCCGCCAGCGCATGGGTCAGATCCTCGTTCGGAAACCGCTTCTGGATCAACTCCGCATCGCGCACGCCCTGCATGTAGCCGACGCGCATGAACATGGCCGTGGCGGTTTCGACCCCGAAAGCCTCGATGATCTCCTGCCGCAGCCGGCCCAGAACCTTGGATTGCATCAACACCATGCGCTGATCGTTCAGCCAGATGCGGCCGTCCCCGAGCGCGAAATGAAGGGCCTCGGTCAATTCGGTCAATGTCGGGGATGCGCCGGTGTCGAGCTCGCTATATGCGCCGCGCGACAGCATCTTGCCGGTCCGTTTGGATGCGTCGGCCAGGGAGATCAGGTGTGGCGGGACTCTGCGCTTCGGCATGATCATCTTTCATGAAATTCTGAAAATAATGAAATTATTTATCATTTGATGAATTTCGGCAAGCCATTTTCCGAAGCGGTTTTGAACTCCCGATCCCCTGAAAATCAAGTTGGTGCAAGCGTTTATCTGCCGTCGCCGTCATCCGGCTCGGCAGAAATGAAAACTGGCACGCACCTTGCTGCGGAAGGAGCGGCCGCTTGAGGAGCAGCGGCCGGGAGGATTGCAGCATTACCATAGCAGACGTCGGTCGAACCGCGCGGACCGTGCAATGGTGAAGCGATGCCTTTCTCTCATGACACGGGGATATGAGGAGGCCCACAGCATGAACATCCATACCCATAATTTCATCGATGCCGAGCGCTGGACCGGCCGCGCCTTCTTCGGCGGCTGGGATCGAACCGAGGCAGGGACGATCAATGTCACTGATCCAGCCAACGGAACGGTTCTCGCCTCCGTCGGGCTTGGCGGGCCAGCCGATATCGCTCGCGCCGCCGCCGAGGCCCGCGCGGCCCAGAAAGCCTGGGCAAGAATGCTCGGCGCGGAGCGTGCGCGTATCCTCAACAAGGCGGCGGACTTGCTGGAGGCAAACGGCACGGAGCTCGCCCAGTGGATCATGAAGGAATCGGGCTCGATCCATCAGAAGGCGATGATCGAGATCGAGCACGGAGCGCTCTTCATTCGCCATGCGGCAACACTCGCGACGGCTCCGTCCGGCATGTTCCTTCCCGGCATGGATGATCGCGAAAATTATGCCCGGCGGGTGCCGCATGGCGTCGTCGGTGTCATCTCGCCGTTCAATTTTCCGCTGGTGCTTTCGGTTCGCTCCATTGCCGCGGCGCTGGCGGTCGGCAACGCGGTGGTGCACAAGCCCGATCCACGCACGCCGATCTCGGGCGGCATCATTATTTCCCGCATTTTCGAGGAGGCTGGCCTGCCGGCGGGCGTTCTGCAGATCGTGCCCGGCGGCGCCGACGCCGGCGAAGCCCTCTGCAGCGATCCGAACGTGGCGATGATCTCGTTCACGGGCTCCGCACGCGGCGGTGCCAAGGTTGGCGAGATCGCCGGCAGGAACCTGAAGCGCGTCCAGCTCGAGCTCGGCGGCAAGAACGCGCTGATCATTCTTGACGATGCCGATCCCGACGTCGCGGCCTCCAATGCGGCCTGGGGTGCGTTCCTTCACCAGGGTCAGATTTGCATGGCAACCGGCCTGGTTCTTATCGACGAGAAAATCGAACAGGCGGTGGCTGAGCGGCTGGTCGCAAAGGCCGCGCACCTGCCCGTTGGCGATCCTTCGAGCAACCAGGTGGCGCTGGGGCCGATTATTTCGGACGCCCAGGCGGCGGCGATCCAGGCGATCGTCGACGATGCCGTCGCAAAAGGCGCCCGACTGCTCGTCGGCGGCCGCGGCGAAGGGCGTTTCTATCCGGCAACCGTCCTTTCCGGTGTCACGCCCGGCATGCTCGCCTTCGAGGAGGAGATCTTCGGTCCTGTCGCCTGCATCGTCTCTTTCCGCAGTGACGAAGAGGCGATAGCGCTTGCCAACCGATCCGATTACGGCCTCGCCGCCGGGGTCATTTCCGCCGACGTTGGCCGGGCGATGGCCGTCGGACAAGAGCTTGAGGTCGGCCAGTTGCACATCAACGACCAGACGGTCAATGGCGGGCCATATGCCCCCTTCGGCGGCCGCGGCAAATCGGGTAACGGCACGCGGGTGGGTGGTCCGGCGGATATCGAGGAATTCACCCAGTGGCAGTGGGTTTCGGTCAAAAGCGCCGCAACGCCCTATCCGTTCTGATCCGTCCGCTTTTTTCATTTTCCCGATCCAGCCCGGACCGCTTCGCGGCATGTGGCTCGACGTCTTTTGGAACAAGGATAATCCCCATGAACTTTCACGGAAAAACAATCGTCGTTACCGGCGCATCGTCCGGCATTGGGGGCGAAGTCGCCCGCCTGGCGCGCTTTCACGGCGCGCATGTCGTCGGCCTGGATCGGAACGATCCGATGCTGACGCTTGACGGCTTCGTCAAGGCCGACCTGAGCGATCCCGCCGCAATCGACACCGCCGTCCGCTCGCTTCCCGGGCAGGTCGATGCGCTGATCAACGCGGCGGGCGTGCCCGGAACCGCCGATCGGGCCCTTGTTGCGAAAGTCAATTACCTCGGGCTTCGCCACCTTACCGAAGCGCTGGTGGCGCGCATGCCCAAGGGGGCATCGATCGTCAACTTCGCCTCCATTCTCGGCGCCGAGTGGCCTAAACGTGTCGAGGCTCATGATGCGCTCGCCGCGACGAAGACTTTCGCCGACGGACTGGCTTGGCTGAACGACAACCCGGTCGCACAGGAGACCTGCTATCAGTATTTCAAGGAGGCGCTGATTGTCTGGACGCGCGCGCGTAGTTCCGATCTGTTCATGCGGCACGACATCCGCATGAATTCGGTGGCGCCGGGGCCGGTGTTCACGCCGATCCTCGGCGATTTCGTCGCCATGCTGGGTGAAGAACGGGTGCAGCGCGACGCGGGCCTGATGAAGCGTCCTGCCTTTGCCGACGAGATTGCCGGACCAACCTTATTTCTCTGCTCAGATGCCGCCCGCTGGGTGGTCGGCGTCAACCTGGCGGTCGATGGCGGCCTCGCCGCGGCGGCTCTCTGATCGATCCAAGTCTTCGGTTCTTGGTCGCCCAAAAACCAATCAGAAGCCTATCCAAATCGAAGGACCTGGCTGCGGTTCGCATTCCTTCGAGGGCAGGCAAGGGCGAACACGCGACCGGATATTACTGGTCAAGTTTTTCAAACACTTCGTAAAGGAGGTTAGACAGGTCTCTAGCCTCCTTCTGACCCAATATGTCCATCACGTCTTGTTGGGCCTTAACGCTGAGCCCCTGCAGTTTCAAAAAAATGTCCTTACCCTTATTCGAGCGGAATATGAGGACTTTACGCCGATCCTTCGCATCGGGAGCGCGATAGACATCTGAAGATGCGACCATCTTGTCGATGATTTTGGTGAGTGTCGGCGAGTCGACGAAGACCTTCGCCGCCAGTTCTCCCATGGATATGCCGTCATGCTCGTCGAGAGCTTCGAGAATCCGATATTGTTCTATCGAAAGACCTAGAGGCCTCAGGTGGGCTTCCATGGCCTGTTCGAGCTTGCGGTTGACACCGCAGATGAGGCGCGACAGTTGCACTTGGTGGTCTCCTCATGTGCGTATCTTCATTTTCAATATTTTCCTTTCCATATAAATTTTCAAACCGGAATGATCAAGCTCGGACAGTCCTGCATTCGTGCTCAACAACTGAGCATCGGGTCCTGTCATTTTTTATGCACAATCGGCGCGGCCGCCTTTCAAGTGGCCAAAAGAGGCGACTTGCGGTGATCGATGACCTTTCGAAGGGCATCAATGGCCTGTCGAGGGGGTTGGCATGTTTCCTGCTTTCATAACTCTCTGGCGAAGCGAAGAAGATGAAAGGCAACGGTCTTGTTCACGATTCGGCTTGGTCTGCTTACTCCACAAAGTGGATCGGCGGGGCTGTGGGCGCCGTCCGCCGAAGCTTGCGGCCGTCTGGCGGTTGACGAGATCAACCGTGCGAGCGGGATCTTGCGCCGGCCGGTCGAGCTTTCGATCATCGACGCCGGACCGACGAGCAAGACGGCCGGCCGCGCTGCCGCGCACGCGATCCGCTTTGATGGCATTCACGGAATCATCGGGATGTTGCCGAGCTATGCGCGCGAAGCCGTCGCCGCCGCGACCGACGACAAGGTGCCGTTCGTCTATACGCCGCAATTCGAAGGTTTCGCGCCGGAGCGGCAGGTCATGACCACCGGAGAGACGGCCGACGAACTCCTGGCGCCGGCAATCAACTGGCTTTCGGAGAAAATCGGGGCTCGCCGCTATTTTCTCTGCGGCAATGACTATGTCTGGCCGCGCTCGAGCCTGTCCATCGCGCGGAAACTGATCCAGCGTGCCGGCGGCATCGTCACGGGGGAGGGCTTCGTTCCCGTCGGCGTGCTCGACTATGATGAAATCCTCGATCGCATCAAGACGACGCGCGCGGATGTCGTCCTGCCCTATTTCCTGGGCTCCGACGCCATTGTCTTCAACCGGGCCTTTTGCGCGGCGGGCCTGAGTTCCAGTGTCCTGCGCTTCACCTCGGCAATCGACGAGACGATCGTCTATGGCCTTGCGCCGCACGAGACGGAAAATCTCTACGTCAGCTCGGCTTATTTTTCATCGATCAGATCCCGCAACAACGGGGCGTTTCTGGAGCGCTACCACATGGCCTATGGCGAAAACCCGCCGCCGGCCAATGCCTTCGGACAATCCTGCTACGAAGGCATCTATTCCCTGGCCGCCCTTGTCGAGGAAGCCGGCAGCTTCGATGCCCGACAGCTCGGGCGCCTCTATGGCCGCATCCTGCAGCAGCGCACCGCTCGTGGCAGCGATCCCCAGGCGGTGGTCGGCGGGCGCCATCCCGTGCATGTCGCGCGGCTGGACGGCTACGATTTCAGAATTCTCACCGGCGCATAAAATAACTTGATTTTTCAAATATTGCGGATTTAAGTATCCCCATTGCAAGCAACAAGGGGAACTTTTCAATGCACCTGTCTCGCCGCCGCTTCCTGCATCGCTCCGCGCTCGCCTCCGCCACGCTCCTCACCGCCCCGATGATCCTCCGCCATTCGGCGCTGGGCGCGGACAACCCCATTCTGATCGGCAGCCTGCACGACCAGTCCGGCCCGATCGCGGCATCCGGCGTGCCGATGGTGCATGCGCTTCAATTGGCGGTCGACGAGATGAACGCGGCAGGCGGCCTTATCGGCCGGCCGGTGAAGGTCGTGCATTACGACACGCAATCGAACATCCAGATGTATTCGCAATATGCGCAGCAGCTGGCCCTGAAGGACAAGGTCGCCGTCGTTCACGGCGGGATCACCTCGGCGTCGCGCGAAGCCGTGCGTCCGACCTTCGACCGCTTCAAGGTGCTCTATTTCTACAATGTGCTCTATGAAGGCGGCGTCTGCGACCGCAATACGTTCTGCACGGGCACGACGCCGGCGCAGACCGTCGAGAAACTGGTGCCAGCCGCCATGAAAAAGGCCGGCAAGAAGGCCTATATCATCGCCGCCGACTATAATTACGGTCAGATCACCGCCAAGTGGATGACCAAATATGTCAAGGACAATGGCGGCGAGGTTGCCTCGATCGACTTCTTCCCGCTCGACGTCACCAATTTCGGCCCGACCATCTCGAAGATCCAGGCGGCCAAGCCGGATCTCATCCTGTCGGCGCTCGTGGGCGGCAACCACACCGCCTTTTATCGGCAGTGGACCTCGGCCGGAATGAAGGGGCAGATCCCGATCGCCTCCACTACCTTCGGCCTTGTCAACGAGCCGACGACGCTGGATGCGGCGGAAAGCGAGAACATCCTGGGCGCCTACGGCTATTTCGAGGAGCTGGATACGCCCGCAAGCAAAAGCTTCGTCGAGAAGATCAAGAAGGCGCATCCCGATACGCCCTATATCAGTGAACTTGCCGCGGCCACCTATGAAGGGGTGCAGCTTTGGGCCGAAGGCGTGCGCAAGGCCGGCAGCATCGACCGCGCCAAGGTCATCGATGCGCTGGAATCGGGCCTTTCCTTCGCCGGGCCGACCGGCACCGCCACCCTCGATCACGCGACGCATCACACCACGCGCAATGCCTTCCTGGCAGAGGTCAAGGATCGTAAGTGGAGCGTTCTCGAGAGTTTCCCCGACGTCAAGCCGCTCGACACTGCGGGCGTTTGCGATCTGGTGAAGAACCCCGCCGACAACAAGCAATACGTCATCAGCTTCTAAAGTCCGCCGGCGGATTGCGCGGCAAACCCGCGCAATCCGCAATCTTGCGCGAAAGGAGCTCGATTTTGGATATCTACATCATACTGGCGCTCGACGTCATCAACGGCACGGCCTCTTTGTTCCTCCTATGCCTGGGATTGGCGATCATCTTCGGGATGATGAAGATCATCAATCTGGCGCATGGCGAGTTCATCATGCTCGGCGCCTATGCCACGGTTATTTCCGCCAATGCGGGGCTCAACATCTGGATCGCCATGCTGGTCGTCGCGCCGCTGTTCGTCGGGCTGGTCGGGCTTGTCGTCGAACGCTGCCTGATCCGCTTCCTCTACGGACGGCTGGTCGATTCCATGCTGGCGACCTGGGGATTGAGCCTGCTGATCATTGGCATCGTCACGACGATCTTCGGCAATACCATTCAAGGCGTGCCGACACCGCTCGGCGGCTTCTCCATCGGCGCCTATCGGTCGAGCTACTACACGCTCTTCCTGCTGGCGATGGCCGTCATCATGATGGCGCTGGTCTATGCCGTCATGCGCTACACCAGGTTCGGCCTGATCGCGCGCGCCACCATGCAGAACCCGGCCATGGCCAACACGCTCGGCGTCAATCCGGCCCGCGTCTACATGACGACCTTTGCCGCTGGCGCTGCCATCACCGGCCTGGCCGGTGGCCTGCTGGCGCCGGTCTCGGGCGTGACGCCGGTCATGGGCGGCGCCTATGTGGCCAAGGCCTTTATCACGGTTGTCGGCGGCGGCGCTGCCATTCTGTCCGGGACGCTTTCGGCGGCGACCCTGTTCGGCAGCATCAATCAGATCGGCGCCTATCTCACCACCCCCGTCTATGGCGAGGTCATCGTCTTCACCGCCGCCATCGTGCTGATCCGGCTGCTGCCGCAGGGCATTTCCGGTCGCTTTTTCAAGGGGAACCTGTGATGACGCTACGTCTTCGCCTGATTGCCCAGACCCTGGCCGTTCTCGTCGCCATCATCGCCGTCGCCATCGCGCCCGGCCAGCTCGAACTCTTCACCTTGATGCAGGTCACGCTGTTTGCCGCCATGGCGGTGCTGTCGCTCAGCCTAGCCTTCATCTGGGGTTTCGGCGGCATCCTGTCTTTCGGACAGACAGCTTTCTTCGGCCTCGGCGGTTATGTCTATGCGATCTCCGCCATCAACTTTCAGGATTCCACCCAAGGCATCATGCTGGCAGTGTTCATCCCGGCCGTGTCTTCGGCGCTGCTCGGCTATTTCGTCTTTTATGGCCGGATTTCCGATGTCTACCTCGGGGTCATCACCCTGACGGTGACCCTGATCCTGTTCAATGTCATCAACTCCACCTCGGGCGACGAATATCATATCGGGACGGCGATGCTGGGAGGCTTCAATGGCATTCCCGCCGTACCGACCTTCAACATGCTCTTCGATCCTTCGAGCCCGCTGTCGCCGGAACAGTCGTGGTGGGTGACCGGCGGTGCGCTCATTGCCGTCTATCTCCTGCTGCGCCTCATTCTGGCGAGCCCGTTCGGCCGTGTCGTGGTCGCGGTCCGGGAAAACGAGGTCCGCGCTTCCCTGCTGGGATACGACCCTCGGCTGATCAAGCTGGTGACCTTCGTGATCGGCGGCGCGATCGCCGGATTGGCCGGCGCCCTCTATGTCAATTGGGGCGCCTTCGTCGGCCCGACGATCTTCAGCCTGTCGCTGTCGGCCGAGATCATCATCTGGATCACCATCGGCGGCCTCGGAACCCTGCTCGGCCCGATCATCGGCTGCATAGTGATCGAATATGCGGTCGCCGCCATCGGCTCGCAGCAGACCCTGAATTCGAACCTCGTCCTGGGCGCCGTTCTCATTTTCTTCGTGCTGCTGCTGCCCAAGGGATTGGTGCCGACCGTCCGCGATCTTCTGCTGCGGCTCGTCCCCAGGATCGAGCCGAGATCGGCCAATCCGGCTCAGGAGCCCTCCGTCCAGCCCGTGGGAGCCAAGTGACATGCCCGAGCCCACATTGCTTCTCAAGACGGAACATCTCACCATGCGCTTCGGCGGCGTCGTCGCCAATGACGACATCAACTTCGCGCTCGAAGAGATGGAGCTACGCTGCCTGATCGGCCCGAACGGAGCCGGAAAGAGCACCTTCTTCAAGTCGCTCACCGGCCAGCAGAGGCCGACATCGGGGACGATCGCCTTCCGGGGCCAGCCGATCGCGGGGAAGCTCCCGCATGAAATCGCCCGTATGGGGATCGGCATCAAGACGCAGGTTCCGAGCGTCTTCAACGGGTTGAGTGTCCGCGAGAATATCTGGATGGCGGCTCGCCGCAAGGCGACGCCGAGGAGCCTCGCGCCCATGGTGGAAAGCGTACTGGCCCTGATCCGGCTCAGCGACTTCGCCGACAGGATCGTAGCAACGCTGTCGCACGGGCAGCGGCAATGGGTCGAGATCGGCATGGTGCTCGCCGCCGAGCCGGACTTGATCCTGCTCGACGAGCCGGCCGCCGGCATGACCGACGAGGAGACGCTCAGAACCGCGGAGATCATCCGCGACATCAACCAGTCGCGCGCCATTATCGTCGTCGAGCACGATATGGCGTTTATCAAGCTGATCGCCAAGAAGGTCACGGTCTTTCACCAGGGCAAGGTGCTGGTGGAGGACACGATCGACCGCGTGCTTGCCGATCAGAGGGTTCGGGACATCTACCTTGGAAAGAAGGTGGTCGCATGACGCTGCTTCTCGACGTGAAGGACCTGCGATCCGGCTATGGACGCATTCCGATCCTCGCCGGCGTCGACATGGCGATGGCGGAGGGCGAGTATCTCGGCATCCTCGGACATAACGGCATGGGCAAGACGACGCTCATGCGTACTCTCATGGGGCATCTGCCGGCAACGGCGGGCATGGTGGAGTTCTCCGGCCGCAACGTGACCGGGATGAAACCTTTCGAGCGGTCGAGGCTCGGCATGGGGCTGGTGCCGCAGGGGCGCGAGATTTTCCCGGAGCTTTCCGTCTATGAAAATCTCCGCATGGGGCTGGTTGCGGCCCGGAAGGAAGATCGATCGATCATCGATACGGTGCTTCAGGATTTTCCGCGTCTCGTGCGCCTGCTTGACCGCAGGGGCGGAGCACTTTCCGGCGGCGAACAGCAGCTCCTGGCGCTAGCCCGCTGCCTGTGCACCAGGCCGAAGCTCATCCTTCTCGACGAGCCGACGGAGGGCATTCAGCCCTCGATCATCGAGGAGATCATCGAGACGCTGATTGCGCTGAAGAGCCGCTGGAAACTGTCGCTGATCGTCGTCGAGCAGAATCTCGAATTCATCACATCGCTGTCCGACCGGATCCTGCATATCCAGAAGGGACGCATCACCGGCGAAGTGGACCGGGATGCCATCCTGTCCGGGGAGGTAGGCATGGCCCCCGCTTAGTTCACCGGGGCCGGCCCGGCTCCGTTCCCACCGAAATCCGATCTCAAAACACTTGTCTTCACAAGAAAGGATGACTCATGTCCATTACCCGTCCAACCGTTGCCGATGTCGTCGAGCTCGCCTCCAGCCTGCACATGACCATGTCCGCCGAGGAGGCCGCCAGCTATCAGTCTCTGATGGGCGGCATGTTCGACGCCTACGACGTGGTCGACTCGCTGCCCAATCCGCTGCCGCCGGCCAAATATCCGCGCACGCCCGGCTACAAGCCGGGCCTCGAGGAAAACAAATACGGGGCATGGGCCTACAAGAGCGAGGTGAAGGGCGCGTCAGAGGGCAAACTCAAGGGACGAACCGTGGCCCTCAAGGACAATGTGGCGCTCGCCGGCGTGCCGATGATGAACGGTTCCACGACGCTCGAAGGTTTCGTGCCGGCGGCCGACGCGACCATCGTCACCCGCATGCTCGACGCCGGCGCGACCATCGTCGGCAAGGCGGTCTGCGAGCATTTTTGCCTTTCCGGCGGCAGCCACACCTCCGACCCCGGTCCGGTTCACAACCCGCACCGCATGGGCTATTCGGCGGGCGGTTCCTCCTCGGGCAGCGCCGCATTGGTCGCGGCCGGTGAAGTGGACATGGCGATCGGCGGCGATCAGGGCGGCTCGATCCGGATTCCCTCTTCCTATTGCGGCATTTACGGCATGAAGGCCACGCATGGTCTCGTGCCCTATACCGGCGTCATGCCGATCGAGTCGACCATCGACCATACCGGGCCGATGACCGCGACCGTGGCCGACAATGCTCTGCTGCTGGAAGTGCTTGCCGGCGCCGACGGTTTCGATCCGCGCCAATATGCACCGAAGGTTTCGTCCTATACCGAGGCCCTGGGCAAGGGTGTCAGGGGCTTGAAAATCGGCCTGCTGAAGGAAGGCTTTGCCGCGCCGAACATGCAGGAAGCGGTTGCCGACAAGGTGCGGGCGGGTGCCGAACGCCTGGCCAGCCTCGGCGCCGAGATATCCGAGGTCTCGATTCCGGATCATCTCACCGCGCTTGCAGCCTGGAACCCGATCACGCTCGAAGGCTTCGTCGTGCAGATGATGCATGGCAACGGCATGGGCTTCAACTGGAAGGGACTCTACGACGTCGGTCTGCTGGATGCGCATTCGTCCTGGCGCAACCGCGCGGATGACCTGTCGAAGACCCTGAAGCTGTGCATGCTGGTCGGCCAGTGGGGGCTGACGCATTATCGCGGCCGCTACTATGCCAAGTCCCGCAATATCGCCATCGCGGCTAAGGCGGCCTATGACGCGGTTTTCGGTCAATATGATCTGTTGCTGATGCCGACCCTGCCTTGCGTCGCAACGAAATTGCCGGAGAAGGATGCGCCGCTATCGGAAATCATCCAGCGCGCCTTCGAGATGACTGCGTCCACCAGCCCCTTCGACGTCACCGGCCATCCGGCCATGTCCTTGCCTTGCGGTCTCGCAGATGGATTGCCTGTCGGCCTGATGCTGATCGCCAAGGATTACGACGAGAGCACGATCTATCGCGCGGCCAGCGCGTTCGAGGCCGATGGCGACTGGAGGTCGTTCTGATGCACACCATCAGTGCGATCATCCGGGTCAAGGCCGGTGAGGAGACGACCATGCGCGACGCGCTGATGGCGGTCGCCTCGCATGTGGCCATGAATGAGCCGGAAACTCTCGGCTTCTTCATTTCCCAGAGCGAGGACGATCCGTGCCTGTTCACCACCTATGAACGCTTCGCGGATCGCGCCGCCATGGATCGCCACAATGGGTCGGATGCGGTGGGTGTGTTTTTCGCCGTTGCAAGCCCGATCCTCGATGGGCCGGTGACGCTGGTCACTGCGGTCGAAGCCTCGGCAAAGGCCTGATCCGGACATTGCCCCGGCGGTGTCGATCTCGCCGGGGCAATATGTGCTCTTTGCCGGTTTTCCAACGAAAGAACAGGATGATGTTCGATACGATCATTGTCGGAGCGGGCTCGGCGGGGTGCGTTGCGGCTTATCGCCTGAGCGCGGATACGCAGCGAAAGGTTCTGCTCCTGGAGGCTGGACGGGACGCGCCGGTCGCCTCCGATATTCCGTCCGACTGGGTGACGATGTTCAACACCGGTGCCGACTGGGGCTACTACACCGAGCCGCAGTCCGGTTGCCGGGGCCGCCGCATCTTCTGGCCGCGCGGCAGGATGGTCGGTGGGTCCGGCGCGCTCAATGCCATGATCTATATTCGCGGCCTGCCGTCGGACTATGACGCCTGGGAGGCGATGGGCTGCGCCGGCTGGGGCTGGAAGGATGTCTTTCCGGCCTTCCTCGCCGCCGAGAGCAATGCCGATTTCCAGGCAAACCCCTATCACGGCAATGACGGGCCGCTTCATGTCGCCAACGTGCCCTATGTCGACAGGCATGAGCGTCTATGGCTCGATGCCGCCCAGGCGGCGGGCTTTGCCTTCAACCACGACTTCAATGGCGAGAGTCAGCAAGGGGCAGGGCTTTTCCAGTTCACGATCCGCAATGGCGAGCGATGGGGGACCGGCAAGGCCTATCTGCGCCCCGCGCTCGACCGGCCGAACCTGACCTTGAAAAAAGGCGTTCTCGTCACCGGCCTGATCGTCGAGAAGGGCCGGGTTATCGGCGTGAACTATCTGATCAACGGCATTCCCGAGACGGCCTATGCGGCGAGCGAAGTCGTCATGACGGCCGGCGCCATCGGAACATGCCAGATCATGATGCTGTCCGGCATCGGCCCGGCCACGGAGCTGGAGGCGGCAGGTGTTGCACCGGTTCACGATCTTCCCGGTGTCGGCAAGGATCTGCAGGACCATCTGAATATCCCGATATCATTCTATGCCAGGGAGCCCATGGGCATCGGGGCGTGGACGGAGGAGATCCTCGAGGACAGTTTTGTGGAATGGCGTGACCATCGAAGCGGCATCCGCACCTCGCCCTGGGTGGCTGCGGGTGCGCATGTCTGCAGCCGGGAAGGCGTCGAGCCCGATCTCCAGCTCTACGGCGCTATCAGCCCGCATCGTGACTATGCCCGTTTCCTCGGCGGCCGACCCGGCGTGACCGCCCATTGCGTTCTCCAGCGGCCCAACAGCCGGGGCGAGATCAGGCTGCGCTCGGCCGACCCCACGGAGCATCCGGCGATCGATCCGAAGTACTTCGTCTCCGATCCCGACGGGACCGATCTTGCGACGATGATCGCGGGCGTGCGGATCAACCGCGATATCCTCGCCCGATCGCCGATGAGGGAGCTCATCGACTACGAGCTGTCGCCGAGCGCGGAATGCGAGACGAATGCCGAGATCGCCGATTATGTCCGAGGGCACATGACGACGCTCTATCACCCCTCCAGCACCTGCCGGATGGGTATCGACAGGCTTGCGGTCACCGATCCCGTCACGATGAAGGTACATGGCCTAGAGGGCCTGCACATCGCCGATGCCTCCGCCATTCCGAAGATGGTGTCCGGCAATCTCAACGCGCCGACGATCATGCTTGCCGAGCGCGCCTGCCAGAAAATACTTGCGGCTTGAGGAGAACGAAAATGACCGCTGCTTCCATCAACACGACCTGGCACCAGAAGGCCGAAAAACTGAAGCCCGAGGGAGGGTTGTTCATCGATGGGACGCTTCGTCCGGCACGATCCGGCAAGCTGTTCGAAAGCATCAATCCGTCGAACGGCACGGTGATCGCCGAAGTGGCTGAGGGCGATGCCGCCGATATCGATCGCGCCGTGGCATCCGGCCTGAAGGCTTTCAAATCCGGTATCTGGTCGCGAAAGCCGCCGCGTGAGCGCATGGCGGTGATGCTGCGGTTTGCCGATCTCATCGAGGCGCATCGCGAGGACTTCGCGCTGATCGATACGATGGACATGGGCAAGCCGATCAGCGAGATGCTGAACGTCGACGTTCCGCTTGCGCTCCTCTGCTTTCGGTTCACGGCCGAATGCATCGACAAGGTGCAGGGGAGCGTCGGCGCCACGTCCCCTGACATCCTTTCCTATGTGCTGCGCCAGCCGCTCGGGGTCGTCGGGTGCATCGTGCCCTGGAACTATCCGCTATTGATGACCGCGTGGAAGATCGCTCCGGCGCTGTCGGCCGGCAATTCGGTGGTGCTGAAGCCGGCCGAGCAGTCGCCGCTGTCGGCCGTGCTTCTCGCTCGTCTTTTCGTCGAAGCCGGTGGTCCGGAGGGGGTATTCAACGTCGTCAACGGCTTCGGGCCTGAAGCCGGCAAGGCGCTTGCGCTTCATCGCGACGTCGAGAAGATCGCCTTCACCGGCTCGGTCGAGGTCGGCAAGCTGATGATGGTCTATTCCGGCCAGTCGAACCTCAAGAAGGTTTCGACCGAGTGCGGCGGCAAATCCCCGCATGTGATCATGGCCGACGCCACCGATCTCGAGGCGGCCGCCTCCTGGGCTGCCATGGGTATTTTCGGGAACCAGGGCGAGGTCTGCTGCGCCGGCTCGCGCATCCTCGTGGACAGAAAGATCCTCGGCGATTTCACCGACATCTTCCGCGCAAGGGCCGAAACGGGCTACCAGCCGGGCGATCCGCTGGACCCGAATACCAGCATGGGGCCGCTGGTGGATTTCGGTCAGCAGAAGCGGGTGTTGAATTATATCGGCATCGGCCGGCAGGCCGGCGCGGAGTGCCTGCTCGGCGGCGGCATTCCGGCAGGGCTGGAAAAGGGTGCCTTCGTCTCTCCGACGATCTTCACCGGCGTCACCAACCAGATGACCATCGCCCGCGAAGAGATTTTCGGCCCGGTCGCCAGCATCATCGCGTTCGACGGCTTCGAGGAGGCGGTCTCGATCGCCAACGACACCAGCTTCGGTCTCGCCGCCGGCATCTGGACCTCGGACCTCGGCAAGGCGCATCGTTTCGCGCGCGATATGGAGGCCGGGATGGTCTATATCAACAGCTATATGACCGGCGACATGCAGCTTCCCTTCGGCGGCTGGAAGGAAAGCGGCAACGGCCGCGACAAATGCATGGATGCGCTCAATTCCTACACCCAGACCAAGGGCGTCTGGGCGACCATTGGATGAGAAGGCGGTCTCACCTCTGCGCGATGACGATATCGATCCTGGCATCCGTTGCCACCCGGCGGAGGCATGAATGCTTGTTTCCGGCTGCAGGTTTTCACGGTCGCTCCGAAATTATCGTACCATCTTTACGATAAGATCGCCGCGCGCCTTTCCGGCGAGATACCGGCGGAAAACGTGGGAACAAAGAAGCCGTCAGTACGGAAGTATTGCTGCTTCCTGTCTGCGGTCATTTGTCTGTGGGCGTGGTTTGATGGCTATCGTCGCTTCGATTTCAAGGGCTGCGTTGCGCGGCACCTGCGCGACACCGATCGTGGTGCGGGCGTGCTGGCCACGTTCCGGACCGAGCAGGTCAAAAATCAGCTCGGATGCGCCATCCGCCACCTGGCTGTGCCGCGTGAAATCGGCAGCGCTGTTGACGTAAACGACGAGCCGCAGCACTCGATCCAACTGCTCGATATCGCCAATCGCCTCTCGGAATGCCGCCAGAGTGCGAACGAAAGCCAAGCGCGCACCACGTTTGGCATCCTCGAGCGTAACATCCTCGCCTACCTTGCCAAGGACTTGGACGATGTCTCCATCGCGAGGCAGCTGGCCGCTGACATAAGCCACCGATTGATGAACGACAGCGGGCGTATAACGTGCCCCAGGTGCCGCGTCAGCGGGGAGTTCGATACCAAGTTCTTTCAATCGAGAGAGGATGCTCATGGAAATCTCCTAACTGATGGTAGCTTGATGCCAACATGCGCTGGCCGTCAACCGATGGTGCCTGCAACAAGATTGGCAAATGAATGACGGCATGCGGGGCTTGCCCGGCGTCGAAGGGATTCATTCGACATTTGTCATCCAGCCCTCGGGATCAGGTGAAATGCCGGTTTGGACATCACGGATATGGATCGAAAGCCGACCGGCAAGCGAGGAAGAAAAGGGGGCATCGGGCAGGCGATACTCGTTTTCCCGCCAGGAAATGGATGCGACCGGGGCGATGTGCGTCGCGGTGCCGGTCATGAAAACCTCGGTCACCTTGCCGTTGAGAATTCCGTTCGCGAGTTCGGTAATCGAGATTTCCCGCTCCTCCACCTCCAGGCCCCAGCGCCTGGATTGCGCAATCACCGTTTCGCGCGTCACGCCGGCCAGAATCCGGCCGTTGAGAGGAGGAGTGAGGATCCGTCTGTCGCTTGTCCGCAGGAAGACATTGGTGATCCCGGCTTCTTCGATCAGATCGAGACCGTTGGGATCGAGCCACAGGACGTTGTCGAATCCGTCGGCACGAGCCTCGTCCAGCGCCAGGATGGTACGGCCGTAATTTCCGGAGGTCTTGGCATCCCCTCCGCCTTTGGCGGTGGCGCGGGTATAGTCTTCGGTTGCGCGGAGCCGCATGCCCCGTCCGTCAGCCCGATAGAGATCATCCACCGGACTGGCGACGACGAAAAAGAGATAGGAGGACGCACGGCGCACGCCAAAGGCTGCCTCGTCCGCGATCATCACCGGACGCAGGTACAGCGAACCGCTCCTCGGATCCGGCACCAGATGCCGCTGATGTCGTGTCAGGTCAGTCATTGCCTGCACGAATAGCCGTTCCGGCATCTCGGCCATTGCCATGCGGCGCGCGGAAGCGCGAAATCGCGCGGCATTGCGTTCCGGACGGAACAAAGCAATCGATCCATTCATCTGCCGATAGGCCTTCAGTCCCTCGTAGATCGACTGGCCATAATGCAGAACCAATGCGCAGGGATTGAGAGCAAAATCCTGGTAAGGCACGACCTGCGGCTCGCTCCAGCCGTCTCCGGCACGATAGCGGCAAATGGCGATGTGGTCGGCAATATATTTCCCGAAGCCCAATGAACCAGCCGTTGGCAGCGGAGAATTGGCAGACAGCATTTCGATCATGTCAGGCTCTCCAATGCCGGCGCATGTTGTGTTTCAGGTGAAAGTCGTGGCTTCGGCCAGAGCGTTGCCAGCAGGTCATCGATCAGCAGCATGGCATCGTTCAGCTGCGTGGAGGCACGGCCGGGCCTCGGCAAAGCATGGGTGTGAAAGCGTGGTCCTTCCACCACATAACCCACGGCCCAGGCTCTCGGATTGAGCGAACCGTCCGGTTGAATCAGGCGCAGCCGCCGATCGACATCCAGGCCATAGGGCTCATAGTCTCCGTTGCGGAAGGCGCGCGCCAGCCCGTTCGCGATCATTCGGCGGGAAAGCGAGCGAACATCCTGTGCTGGCCGGTGACCAGTGACGCGCGCAATCACCAGCGCGTCGGCTTGCACGCGGGCACTGTCCGCGACAAAGGGCGTGTCGATCACAAAACGCCCGCCCTGTTGAGGCAGTTCGGCGCGCGCACCGGGTCCACCCGCCCAATCAACGATCCCGGCATCGATCAGCGCCAAGAGTTCCGCATTGCGGATCAGTGGCGGGCCGAAGGTGATCCGGTTCGTCAATGCGATGAAGGTTTCCGCGACATAGCGATGCGATTGCGGCAGGAGACCGGAGAATTCGATAGCCGTGGAGAGCCCGGCCCGCAGATCGCGGATCGTATCGGTGGCCGCCTTGAAGGGAGAAGAGACATTGCCCTTCAACGCCTCGGCGAGATCGCTGCGCAGATGAGCAACCACGCGGTCCCGGAAGCTTTCCAAGTCTTCTGCGTCAAGGAGATGCCGGGGATCGAAGATCCGGTCGATGATTGCATTTTCCTCGACCGTCGGCTCGAAGGAACCGGGATCGATCTCTCGCTGGAGTTTGGAACAGCGATAACCGAAAGCCATATCCTTGCGCAAAAGCGGCATGATATCCTGGATGAAATCAAGCCGTCGATCGCCGGTTTCGCGCTCTCTCCGCTGACGGATGGCTTCCACCGCCTCGGCGGTCAGGAAACGGGCGACATGGCCGCCATCAACCCCCTTCTGATTGACGCCGCGCGCATCGTAAGGGAGCGATTGGCGCGAAAAAAGCAGGACTTTCGGTTCCCTTCCGGAGGGACGATAACGCAGGTTGCGGGCATCGCCCTCGAAAACACCCCCGCGTCCTACCGTCAGTTCGGTCATCACGTCATAGGCGGTCAATCCCAGGCCTTGCAGGGCAACCACGGCGCCGGGTTCGATCTGCGAGAGCTTCGATGTCGGGTAGACGGAGGGAATATAGGCGAGCTTTGCATTGCCGGCGCGCCCGGCTTCCACAAAGGTCTGCCGCCGCAAATCTTCAGGGCTTGCCGCGGTTTCGCAGTGGCCCGTCGCTATGATCAGGCCATCGAAGGGCAGGCGGGTGCCGTCTTCGAGGACGACCTCGTCGGGCTGCGTCGTGACATCCACCGCCAACTGACGGTGTTCTATGATCTTCAGGCACGCGGGCGCTTCCATCACGATGCGCTGAAAGGAGAAATGAAGATATTCCCCCAGCATGGCCCGTGGCAGGTAATCGAGATCGCCGATCGGCTCGCCCTCGTCCGGCCCGGCCTTGTCATAGCGGCTACCCAGACGGCGGTAGCCCGCGGCTTTCGCCCATTCGGTGAATGAGGGGCCTGAGGGCGCGGATTTCGGATTTTTCGGATCGATACCGGAAAAGCTGGTAACCTGCGACGCCAATGTATTTGTCAGCAGCAGACGGGATTGGTCCGGAGAATGCACTCCGGCCCCGGCAAGGCCGGGATCGATCAGGTGCACGGTAATTGCCGGAAGGTTGGGCTCCTGCTTCAGCCTGAAGGACAGGCGCTCGATGAGGTTGAGCGATCGCGGCCCTGCGCCGACGATCGCAATCGCAAGGCGGTTCATGCGTTTGAACCCCCTGCGTGGGCCGCGGGGTTTTCCGCCTGATTGCCGGCTGCCATCATCTGTTGGTATTCATGGGTAAAGAAGAAGGCATTGTCACCGCCGGACGGCGTGAGATCATCCAGCCAGCGCGCCGTCTCGGAATAGTCCGCCAGGAAGGGGCGATTAAGCCACTCCTTCTTGCGGGCCTGCAGGAAGGAGAGGATGAAATGCTCCCGACCGCCATGCGAAAGCCGGCCCAGAACATGTATCTTGCCCGGTCCCGCACTCATTACCGGGCCTCGCGCCGTCTTGCAGATGCCGGATACGGCGGCGCTGGCATCCTGGTAGATCGAAAGCGCGCGGGCGACCCCGGTGCCGAAATAGTGGTGCGCGCCGGTATCCCGCTCCATGAACATGTAGTAGGGCACCATGCCGAGCTCGACCTGATCCTTCCACATGCGGCTCCAGACCGAGGCATCATCATTGATGTGTCGCAGCACCGGACTTTGGGTGCGCAGCACGGCGCCGGCATTGCGAAGCGCCGCAATCGCCTGATGCACGGGCTCCGGTTCCAATTCCCGCCAGTGGTTTACATGCGCCATCACGGCAACGTGTTTTCCGGCATCAGCCAGCCGCGCAATCAGCGCCAGCAGTTCATTTGCATCCTTGTCGGTCACAAAGCGTTGTGGATTGTAGGTGATCGCCTTCGTACCGATGCGGATATTGCGAATATGGTCGAACTCTCTGGACAGGAGCGGCTCCAGATAGGCCGTAAGACGTCTCGTGGTCATCACCATCGGATCGCCGCCAGTCATGAGCAGATCGCTGACATCGGGCCGGGTACGCAGGTAGTCGAGCATCTGTGCGCCGTCATCTGCCTCGAACTTATCGGCACCGGTCTTGACGAATTGCGGCCAGCGAAAACAGAACGTGCAATAGGAATGGCAGGTCTGTCCTTGCTTGGCGAAGAACAGGGTCGTTTCCTGATACTTGTGCTGCATGCCCGGCACATGGCGCCCGTCGAAAATCGGAATATTGGTCAATTGGTTGGAGCTGTGCGGGTTCATGCTGTCGCGGATGCGCATTATCTCGGCCGTCAACAGGGTTGGATCGCCAGCATTCCGCAGCCTCCTCAGGCTCGCAAGGTCCTCCGGCAGGAGCATGTCCGGATGCGGGAAGACAAGACGGAAGATCGGATCTTGCTCTCCCGCCTCCCAATCAATCAAGGTATCCAGCACATAGCTGTTGACCTTGAAGGGAAAGACCAGTGCCGCAAGGCGAATGCCTTCGACCAAAGCAGGGTCCAGCTTTTCCAATTGCGGGACGTGATCCAGCCGATGATTGGCGTAATAGGTAATCTTTCCGGTGTCGCCGCTACCATGCAGCGGAATAGGAGCCACCGCGCCAATCGCGTTATAGGCCGTCGTATCCATAGTCGTCGCCATCCTCAAGAGTTACGGGAAAGAGAGTGCGGAGCCGGTTCGGGCGCGGGGCGCCCGTCCTAAAGCAGATCCTCCGCCCGCAAGTGCTCCGCCACATGGCGGGCAAGCGCGAGGGAACAGGTCATGCCGGGTGTTTCGATGCCGAACAGATTGACAAGGCCGAATAGCCCATGCGTTGCGGTCGTCTCGACGATCCAGTCCTGAGGGTCGCCGGGCGTGCCGATCTTGGCGCGGATGCCGGAATAGGCGGGCATCAGCGTATTCGGCTTCAGGCCGGGCCAGAATGCGCGGATCGCATCGTAAAAACCTTCCGCCCTGTCCGGCTTCACATCGTAGGAAATCTGATCGACCAGCTCTACGTCGGGGCCAAACTTGGCCTGACCGTCGAGATCCAGCGTCAGATGCACGCCCAGTCCGATCGGACCGGGGAGGGGATAGATCAGATGCGAAAATGGGGCGCCGCCCTGGCAGCTGAAAAAGTTGCCACGCGCCAGATAGGTCTCCGGAATTCGCTCCGCTGCATAACCGTCGATGCAGCTTGCCAGATGCGGGGCTTCGATGCCGGCGCTGTTGATGAGGAGCCGGCAGTCGAGCCGGATCGTCTCACCGCAGTTCTCAACGAAAAGCGTCCATCCGTCAGGCCGTGCCTCGGCCCTCAAAAGCCGACTGTTCATCGAAAAGGCTGCACCGAGAGCCGTCGCCTCGGCTTCCATGGCATCAAGAAGCGCCGAGGCATCGATGACGCCGGTGGATGGTGACCACAGACCGGCGACACCGGCGAGTTCCGGTTCCATGCGCCGCAACTCGAGGGCGGATAGCAGTTGCACGTCGTCGATGCCGCAGGCAAGCGCCCGAGCGTGCATGATTTCAAGCTTTCCCGTTTGTGCCTCGTCCGTTGCGACCACGATTTTGCCGACCCGTCGGTGCGGCACGCGGCGTTCCTCCGCAAATCGATAAAGTTCAAGCTTGCCTTTGTGGCAGAGCTTTGCCTTGAGACTGTCGTCAGGATAGTAGAAGCCGGCATGGATCACGCCGCTGTTGCGGCTGGATTGATGCTGTCCTGGCCGCTTTTCCCTGTCCAGTATCAGAACTTCGCGCCCGTCGAGCGCCAGTTCCCGGGCAATTGCCACCCCGATCACGCCGGCGCCGACGATCACCGTGTCGATTTGGAAGCCACTGGTCGCTCCTGTCGTCATGCTGTTTTCCCGAGGGAAAATTGCCGGGCCATGGCGGCGGCGATGTCAATCACCGGGTTTTCGTGCAGGCAAACGATATCCGCATGGCGTTCTCCCAATTTCGGATAGGCGCTCGCGATAATGGGATCGTGACCGGGGATAACATGGGCAATCGAGCCACCCGACAGGCGATCGATGATATCGAAGGCGGTTAGTGCCTGGGGGAAGTTTTCCAGAATGGGAAAGGGGCTGCGTCCTTGGAAGTTGGCGTAAAAGTGCGCGGCATCCGAAGCGAGCACGACAGGTCCGCGGCGGGTGGCGACAGTCACCGTCATGCTGCCGGGTGTGTGCCCTCCCACCTTGTGCACGTCGATGCCGGGAAACAGCGTGGCATCGCCGTCCACGATCGCCACGCGTCCTTCGAAGAGGGGCGCCATGAAGGATTGCACGTCTTCACGGTTGTAGATCTTGCTCACGCCTTGGTGCAGCATCGCAGGCCCCGTGCAGAAGGCGAGTTCGGCTGCCTGCACATGGAAGCGCGCGTTTGGAAAGAGCCCGATATTGCCCGCATGGTCCCAATGCAGGTGAGTCATTATGACATCGGTCACACCGGCGGGCTCGATATCGAGGTCGGCGAGCAGGGCTTCCAGCGACCGATGCATATGCCGCCGCCGCCGCTCCGCGGACGCGGCCGTAAAGCACGTATCGACCAGAATGCACCTTCCGTCGCCTCGTAACACCCATGACAGGTAGTCTTGTGGCATCGGGAGATCCGCTGGGCCCGGAAAGCTGTCGAAGAAGAAGTTTGTGCCGACTGTGCGTTGCGGATCGGATGCGATCCGCAACGACAGAACCTCGTAATGCGCAACGGTCATGGCGGTCAGGCGATCCAATAGCGTGTCAGGTGACGAGCGGGATCGGTATATTCGCCGCGACCATGGATCAGGCGATGGTTGTTCCACACCATCATGCAGCCTTCCGGGATGAGAACCGGCGTGAGGTTGTCACCGAACCAGGCCTCACCCAGTTCAGCGATGCGAGAGAGCGGCGTATCTTTAAGACGGTCGGCCTCTGCCACATCGGCGGCGCTTGGGTTCACATTGCCGTAGCGGAACAGATTATAGCTGAAGCGCATCACCGGCTCGCTGTCGTGCTCTCCGCGAATCTTGGCCGTGAATGTGCGGCGCTCCGTATCGCCTGGCTTCGTTGCGGCAACGAATTCCACTTCATTCGTGTCGGCCCAGCTGCGCAGGCTTTCATCCAGGACCGTGTCGTAAAATCTCACGCCGTCGGCAAGTAGCGTCTGGCCCTTTCCGCAGCGAGCCTGACGATGGCAGTAAAGGGCCAGATATTTCGGCGGAGGCTCGTAGCCGGGAGCTTCCGTGTGCGCGCCGAGGCCGTTCATGCTCTGGCTGTAGGGAGCGTCCTCGAATCCCTTTTTGTAGGTCACGTCAAATGTGATCTGCCCATTGTACTGCGGCACAATTTTGCCGATTCGGCCAAGCGTGCGGGCTGGATCGTCATCGATCGCCTCCGGGCGAAGTATCGACCAACCGCGTGTTTGCAGTTCCGGCAGGAATTCTTCAAAAGTGCGAATTTCAAAATTCTGATCCGAAATGTTTGACATGGGTGCTCCCAGATTTTCATTGTGAGGACGTCACCCATATCAATAGATTCAAATAAATCTAGTAATATTATAGAATATATTTCTCGATATATTACAAAATATATTATTTAATCTTGAAGATATTAAATGCCTTTTGGGGTAGGCAAATCTATCCAGTAGTTTCGTGAATGACAGGAGAGAGAAATGAACACGGATGTTGATTTGGCGCTTTGGTTCTGGCCGGGAGCCTGTTCGCTGGCATCCCATATCGTCTTGGAGGAGACGGGGCTTGCATATGATGAGATCAAGGTCGACTTTGCCGCCGGCGCCCAGCGGCAAGCTGAATATCTGGCAATCAACCCGAAGGGACGGGTGCCCGCGCTGAAAGTTGCGGATGGTATTCTAACCGAAACACCGGCAATTCTGACCTATCTGCAGCCGGCTTTTCGAGCCGCACTCGGGCAGAGCCAGCCCAGCCCGCTCGAGGTTGCCCGTGAGTTGGAATTCATGTGCTGGCTATGCTCCACCGTTCACGTCGCTTTCGCTCATATCAGCCGGACGGAGCGCTATGCCAGGAGCCCGGAAGGCCTGGCGGAGGTGAAGGCAAAGGGACGGGAGACCTGCCGGCCGTTGTGGGAGGAAATCGAGGCGATGATCGTCGGCCGCAGCTGGATCATGGGTGACCGCTACACGGTTCTAGACCCCTACCTCCTGGTGTTCTGGAATTGGGGACGGGGCGAACGTCTCGGTTATGACATGGAGCGCGACTTCCCTCACTGGACAAAGCATGCTCGTCGTCTGTACGAACGACCCGCGGTACGCCGGGTCTATGAGCGAGAGGGTCTGAGCGCCCCATGACACCCTCGTTTTCAAGCGCATTGCAAGGCTGTTCAGTGTCCCCGTCCCCTGCATCCTCGGATGACAGCCGCCTTGCATATTATCTCGGGAATGCTCCGGCTCTGCGGGCAGATGAAGAAATCTCCATCAACATGCGCAGCTGGGCTTCCTGGACGATCTCGTGAAGCCGGCTGCGGAGATCCTCGTGCTGCCGGCACAGGCATAGACTGGCGCTCTCTTTGTCGTCGTTTTCCAGATGAGCCCGCAATTCCGCCAATGAGGCGTGCAACTGCGCCAGTCTCGCCGGGTTTTCCAGGTCGATCGACCGGACTAGACGCGTCAGGTCCAACTGGCGCTCGATTTCCGGCGTCAGCACGCCGTAACCCGACATTGAAGCTATCGATAGATAGGTGCGGTTGGCTAGCAGCATGCCTGCCGCGGAGGGAGCAATTGCCGTATCGACAGGTACTTTGGCTTCTTTGCCGGCATCCGGTAGCGAGCATGTGCGTAAGGCATGCTGGAGCAAGAGAAACAGTATGTCGAGCCGGCAACGGGTTTCGTCAAGCGACACGTTCCTCGCAAAATATCCCCGGTTGGGTACGCTTTCGATTAGACCTTCGCCCGCCAGCCGTGCCAACGCCTCGCGCACGGGTGTTGTACTGGCCGAGAAACGAGTGGCAATATCCTCGATGTGAAGTTGTTGATATGGCCAAAAACGATGGTCTAGGCACATCTCTCGTAGAGAGGGGTACAATTTGATGCGTTTATCAATTGAGCGAGCAATTATCCCGGACACCGAATCCTCTTGAAATTAGAAGTCAAACTGGAACTTGAGAATCTATCCCGCAAATTGATCAGTATGCGTCCTTTCGGGCATCGAGAAATAGGGATACCCGTCTCCCAAGGTATGGATGCTATGCTTGCCGACAGAACGCAGAGAAGAAATCGATATAAGGTCGATGCACTCTGTTCGTCGAAGACAAACCCCATTGCCGTACTCGGAGGCGCCAAGCCTTGCGGTTTCCCGATACTGGGTGAATTGCACCCAGTGCCGAACAACTAGCCATTGTGATGGAACTCAACCAGTCATCGCTCCCACTTTCAGTGATCGCAAATCGTTATAGGTGCGAAGGGGCGGCGATAGGGGCTGGCTGAATGCGGGATATCGGCGAAGAGGTGCTGGTCGGGATGACGCTATCTCTTGCTGAGCGCGGCGATGGCGGTCTTGATGCTTTCCAGCCCTTTGCGCGCCCTATGCGAACTGATCTGCGATAAAAGAACGATCTCCTTCGTGGGCAACGGCGGCAATTCCAACTGAGCGCCGAGCTCCGACAGGTCGTCCTGGCTTATGTTGACGCAAAGGGCGGCGACGCCGAAGCCGGCAACGATGGCTGACCGCAGACTGGCGGCCGACACCCCGATAAAGGATTCGCGCCAGGCGATGCCGGCCTCTTCCAACGCGGCGATCGCCATGGCCCGCATATTGCAGCCAGGTGGATGTGTCGCAAGCGGCAGCGCTTCGGCCGCACGCCGCTTCAGCCTGATGTCGCCAAACCAGCCGAAGCGGGCAATCCCGATCGTTTCTCCGTGGCGACGCGTCGTACTATGGCGCAGGAGGAAAACGGCGTCCAGATCGCCCTGCTCGTAACGGGCCATCAACCCCTGAGACCCATCCACGCTGAGGCTGACAAGCAATTCGGGATCTTTGCGGGCGATATCGGCGAGCAGGGGCGCCAGATCCAGGCCGACGAGATGGTGACTGATACCAATCTTGAGATGTGGCCGCTCGACGGCGAAGACGGCAGTAGCCTTGTCGTGAGCGCTGAGGAAATCGCGCGCGGGCTGAAGAAAGGCCTCGCCCGCGGATGAAAGCTTGATTGCGCGCGTCGAGCGCTCGATCAGCTTGGTGCCGAGCTGCTCCTCCAGCCGGCGCAGCCGCGCACTAACGGCAGATTGCGTGCTGTTGAGAATGTGGGCGGCCTTGGTGAAACTCTTCTGCTCGCTAACCAGCACGAAGGTAAGGACCGCTTCGGTATCCAACATGAGCATCGGTGTTTATTCCCAAACGACATCACTGAAATCTGTTCAAGCTAGTTTTCAAATATTTCGGCCCGTTGCAAGAAACGAACAGCGATAAAAGTGAGAGCCGGCCCGCTCCCAGAAGCTTTACGGGACCGGCGGAAAGTTTCAAATGACCGATATCTCCAAGAATGAAGCTCTCGCCCCCGCTGGCGGATATGGAGCTGCTCGAAACCTCCATTTGATCATGATCCGCGTGATTACCGCGGTGACCCTGTTTGCGGTACTGGGCGAGGCGAATGTCTGGCTGGACACGACCACCAATACCGTGCTGGCGCTCGGCTATCGTTTCGGACTTGTGCTTTTGCCTTTGACGCTCAACGCGCTTGGCGCCCGCTCACTCGTGACATCGCTGGCTTTCATGGCGGCCGGCGCGGCTCTGCTCTCCCTCCAGGGTGGGATTGCCCAATCGGTGGCTGCCGCCTGTCTGTTTTCCTATGGTGCCGCCGTTAGTGGTTATCTTATCAAGAATGTCGCGGCGCAGACCAAGCGCGGAGCCGCCAACAATCGCGTGGCGATGAATGTCGGCTCGTTGGTTGCCGGCATCATCATCATGCTTCCCATCCTCACGCCGCACCTGTTTTTCTGGGGGGCGGCCGCCCTCGTGGCGTTCTGCGCGCTCATCGCCCTGCCGCGCTCCGTCGATGTCTCGATCATTCATGTCAAGATCTTCGAGGGGCAATCGGCATCGACATTCGTGGCTTGGGTGCTGGTGGGCGCCGCCATGGGAATGATGCTGTTCGGCGTTTTCTCCGTCCTGCCGCAGACCATCCTGAAATCCGGCATGGCGCTGCCCGGCTGGTATGGTTTCATGATCATCCTGAACAGCGCGGTCGTGGTCCTGGGGCAGATGCCGACCCTCAAGCTCATTGAAAAAATGGGCCGCTTCCGCATGGCGACGATCTTCGCCTTCGTGTTCGTCGGCTTTGCCTTGCTTGCCTTCCCCGATCTCTTCCATGTTCATACGCTGGTTGGCGCCTCGATCTGGGTGCTATTGGTTTCGGTGGCGGAATGCGCCTTCGGCCATATCGATTACTATTCGGTCAAGCAGAAGGCGATGTTCATCAAGGAGATCTGCATCGGGCTCGGCGCGGCGCTCACGGTCGGTCTGATGCGGTCCATCCCCTTGCCCTATAGTTCCATGCTCGTCGCCGGTATGGGCATTGTCTTCACCTTGACCTGGTGGCTGCTCACCCGCCGTCAATTGCGCGCCTTCGATTGAGATCTATGCCCATGCAAGTCTTCGTCGTTGTCGGCTACAATAATACGCGGGTCTACGATGTCGTGCGTCTTCGCCAACTGGCGAAGAAGCGGCATGGAGCCGGTCTGGTTCTCATTGCGGAAGTGGCAAGCAGCCTGGACAGCGAAGCGGCCGACCAAACAATTGTCACCTCGCTTGCGGAAACCTCGCTTGACGAAAGCTTTGCGCGGGTGGCGCATCGTCTCGCCGCAGACGATCTGGTGCCGATCGGCATCCTGCCGTTTTCCGATCGGGGCATCCTGCTCGGCGCAAAGCTTTGCGAGGCTTTCCGCCTACCCGGTCCGTCCCTGGCGGAAGCACGGGTGGGAATCGACAAGCAAGTTTTCCGTCGATTGGACCAGGAGGCGTCCCATCCGCCCCGGTATCGTCCCGTCGGGCATCGGTGCGTCAATGACCTCGAGGGCTTTATCGACGGGACGCGGCAGATGGGAGGCAAGGCCTTCGTCAAACCAATGCGGGAGGGAGCCAGTCGCGGCTGTTTCGTCGTGCATAGTCTGGCGGAGTGCGCAACCATCTGGCCCAACATTGCCCGCTACGCGACCGATGGCATCATCGTCGAGGAGCTGGTGACGGATGCGACGGAATACAGTTGGGACTACGTGGCCGGTGCATCTTGGATCACCGAGAAGGAGACGACGAACGACAGCCATCGCGCCGAAATACAGCAGATCGTGCCGGCGCCACTGACGCCGATCATGCGGCAGGCGATCGATGCGGCTGGAGAACACATGCGCCAACTGTCGTCGACCACCCACGGCGCCTATCACAATGAAGTCTTCCTGCGCGGGTCGGGGATGACGTCCGCGGTGGAGGTTAACATGCGTCCCGCCGGCATGCATATCTGGGACCTCGCGTGGATTTCCTTTGCCGACTTCGATCCCTGGATTCGCTGGCTGGATTGGGCAAGCGGTCTTTTGATGCGATCAGTCGAGGCGCCGGAAGCCATCCGCTATAGCGGTATCCGCATGCTGCGCCCCCGAAAGAGCGGAACCGTGCGCCGCTTGCCACCGACCTCGATGCGGATAGGCGAAAGCTTGATCCACGAGATTGCATTTTCCGTGCAGCCCGGGGCTTCGGTCAGCGACAGGATTGTCGACAATCACGCTTTCATTGGTCATATCATGGCCAGCAATCGGGATTATCGTTCTCTCAAGACGGATCTTCTGCAAATTGCCGAGGCCTTGGAAAACCAGATTGTTATCGAATGATCCGGCAGGGTCATCTTGCGGATGTTTATTGAGATAGACGGAGACCATAACGTGGATCATGTCGACGGAACTGTAAGCAGCTATTTGGCCATGAAGGCCAGCCTGACCAATCTGACGAATCGTCCTTCCAAAGTTTGGACCGCCGCCAGCCTCGATGCCTTGCGGCAGAACCTGCGTCACACGGCCGAGGATGTGTTAGGCCTCACCCACGGCTCTTCCCATGAAGATGCGGAATTGTTTGATGGCATGGCATTGGAATATCAATGGATTCGTTGCGCCGAAGAGATGGGCATGCATAGCCATTCCTGGTGGCACCTATTTTTCGTGATCTCCGGCGAAGTCAGAATCCGCCTCGAAGGAGGCAATGAGCGGCTTCTCCAGTCGGGTGATGTCGCCTTCGTGCCGCCGGGAGCGCTTCATGGTTTTCGCAACGACGACCCATCGATCGATGTCGTGATGTACAGCCTCACCAATAAGGCAGAACTGGCACGCATTGGCCAATTTGGAACCGTGGTACCCATCGCGGTAGAGTAGCGGCGGGGTTTTTGCGAAATCAAACGCTACTCGACCATCGCCGATCTGTCCGGCTTCCCGGTCTCCGCGTGATCGTGCTCGGCGGATATGGCCGAATAGGGGATTAGCCTCCAGCTTTGCCGTCTGCCACCACCGCCTGCCAGCCGCGAGCGACCGCTCCGGCGCAAGCATCTTCGATGCGATCAAGCATGGCATGCAGTGTCTCGCGCTCACGCTCCGATAGGCTTTCGAGAATACGCGCTTCCATCGCCTGACCAATGGACACGATCTCATCGAGCACCTTGTAGCCCTCGGGCGTCAGTTCGACTGCCGAAAATCGGCGGTCGCCGGCACCGGCATTGCGCCGGGCAAAGCCCAGCGAGACCAATTGTGCAATACCGCGGCTGACGGCGAATTGATCGAGCGCTCCGGCATGGCAGATTTCCTTGCTCGAAAGCCCGGGGCGGCCGCCGGCGATGGCGAGAATTCGCCATGACGCCTGGGACAGGCCGTATCGCGGCCCGTAGTAGGAGGCGAGCAATTCAGCGGTGCTGCTTGCCACCAGAAACATTCGATAGGGTACCCAGCGGTCGAGCCGAAAGGCCGGCTTGATCGCCGTCCCATCCTCACGTTCCCCCGCCGCCTTATCATCAGCTTGATTGTCTTTTAATTGCATATTGCAGATTTATTCCAACATAGTTCCGAAAACAAGTGACCGCGGTCGCGGAAGCAATCAAGCAAGCAGAAGCCGATCTTCGGAAACCTCGCCGCCACTTACCGCTCCGAAAAGGGCGATCAGGTCGGGCACATCGTAGCCGGCCCGCTCGTCGCCGGCGACGTCGAGCACGATCCGTCCGCCATTCATCATGATGGTGCGCTGGCCATAGTCGAGGGCATGGCGCATGCTGTGCGTGACCATCAGCGTGGTAAGCTGCTGACGTTCGCTGATGTCCGCCGAGAGGGCAAGAATGCGCGCCGCCGCCTTGGGATCCAATGCCGCCGTGTGCTCATCGAGAAGAAGTAGCTTCATTGGCAGCAATGTCGCCATCAACAGGCTCACCGCCTGTCGCTGACCGCCGGAAAGCGTGCCGATCCGCGCCCTGAGCTTCGTTTCAAGTCCGAGACCAAGGCCGGCGAGCTGTTCTTCGAACCGCGCGCGCCCGATCCGCCCGCCGAGCGCAAGCGACAGCCCGCGCCGCCCGGCGCGCGCGCAAGCGAGCGCAAGGTTCTCTTCGACGGTAAGCGCCTCGCAGGTGCCGATCCGTGGGTCCTGAAATACGCGGCCGATGAACCGCGCCCGCATCTGGGTCGGCAACCGCGTAACATCGACGCCATCGATGATGATCTGGCCGCGCTCTGGCGCAATTGCGCCGGCGATGGCCGAAAGGAGCGTCGACTTTCCGGCGCCATTGCTGCCGATGACGGTTACGAATTGACCCTTGGGGATGGCGAGCGATACGCCACGCAGCGCGGCTACTTCGAGAGCGGTCCCCGGATTGAACGTGACGGAGATCATGTCGAGGTTCAACATCATGACGTCGCTCCTTCTGCTTTCGATGGCTCAGGCAGGCGAGTGCGCTTGATGGAAGGCAGCTTCTTCAACCGTGCTTTCGAAATCATCACGGCGACGGCAACCACGACTGCGGTTACCAGATTGAGATCCTGTGCCTGGATGCCGATCACGCCGCCGTCGAGCGCCAGTGCGATGACGAGCCGATAGATCAATGCGCCGAGGATACAGCCGAGCGTGGCTCGCGCGACTGATCCCGCACCGACGATTGTCTCGCCGATGATGACGGCTGCAAGACCGGTCACGATCGTGCCGATACCCATCGAGACATCGGCAACGCCCTGACTTTCGGCGTAGAGTGCTCCGGCAAGACCGACGAGGCCATTGGCGAAGGCCATGCCCAGCATGACCATGCGGCCGTTGTCGACGGCCTGCGCCTCAGCCATCCTCGGATTAGCGCCGGTCGCGCGCAAGGCTAGCCCGATCTGAGTGGCAAGGAACCAATCGACGGAAACCTTTGCGGCCAATAGGATGCAGAGAAGCAATACCGTGTTGGCCCAGACCCCGAGCGCGGCGATCCCGTCAACCCAGGAGAATATGGTGTCTGTGCCATAGAGCGATATATTCGGTTTGCCCATGACGCGCAGGTTGATCGAAAACAGCGCGACCATGGTCAGGATTCCGGCCAGCAGGTTCATGATCTTCAACCGCACCGACAAGAACGCCGTCACAAAGCCCGCGAGGGCACCCGCGGCAAATCCGAGGAGCGTTGCGACGATGGGCGGCACGCCGGCCATAATCGCCGAAGCCGCGACCGACGCACCGAGCGGGAAGCTACCATCGACGGTCAGGTCCGGAAAATCGAGCACCCGGAACGAGAGATAGACGCCAAGGGCAACGAGGGCAAACAACAGGCCAGCTTCGCAGGCGCCGGAAAGGGCGATCAGGCTCATTGTGCGATCACCTTTGCTGCGCTCTGGGTCATCGCCTCGGACAGGGTTACGCCCATCTTCTTGGCGGCGCCGGCATTCAGGTAGAGGTCCTCGCTGTCCAGTATCCCAACGGGGATGTCACCCGGCTTTGCTCCGTTCAGTATTTTCGCTGCGATCTCGCCCGTCAGCCGTCCCAGCTTGTAGTAGTTGAACCCAAGGGCAGCCATCGCGCCGCGTTCGACCGAGTTGGTATCGCTGGCATAGACCGGGATCTTTGCGTCGACGCCGACTTTGACGACACTTTCGACGGCGGAAACCACCGTGCTGTCGGTCGGTAGAAGGATGACGTCGGCCTTGCCCACGAGACTGCGGGCCGCATCCGGCACCGCGGCTGATTGTGCAGCCGTCGCCTCGACGATACTCATGCCAAGCTTCGCCGCCTCGGCTTTCATATCCGCCACCTGCGCGACGGAGTTGGCCTCGCCGGCATTATAGAGGACCCCGACTTTCGTTGCCGTCGGTGTCAGCTTGCGGATCAACTCGAAAGTCAGGTTCAATGGCTGCTTGTCGCTCGTGCCAGTCAGCGTGCCGTCCGGCTGCGTGAAGCTTTTGACCAATTTGGCGGCAACGGGGTCCGTGACGGCGGAGAACACGATCGGAATTGTTCCCTTGGCCGCGGCCTGGCAGGCCTGGGCCGATGGCGTGGAGATGGCGACGATCAGGTCCGGCGATTTGCCCGCGAATGTCTTGGCAATCTGCGTCTGTGTCGGCATGCTGCCCTGTGCGCTCGCAACATCGAGCGTGATGGTCTTGCCATCGATGAAACCGGCATCGGCGAGTGCATCGACGATCCCCTTGCGGGCGGCGTCGATGGCCGGATGTTCGACGATATAGGTCAGCGCCACCGTCTTGCCGGCTGCTGTCGCGACAGTGGTGGAAAGAGACAGCAGTAAGGCCGACAGGGCCAGGGCTAAAGCGGTTCTGTGTTTCACCGGGCAATCTCCTCATAAGGGTCTTTGAGTGACAGGTCAGGCGGCAAATGGCGGCTGCGAGCGCGAAGACATGGGGTCGCGAACCGGAACTTGTTCAGCGTGCATCAGCCGCGGGGAAAGCCGAAGCCCAGACGGTCGGAGATCGGCAATGGCGGGCGCACCCATCATTGCCTGGGCGACGTCGAGTTCGGCGGCGATGATGGCGAGGGCCCGAAACACGGCATCCTCACCACCACTCGCGAGCGCATAAAGTGTCGCACGTCCGACCTGCACGGCCGTTGCCCCGAGCGCCAGCGCCTTGGCGATATCGGTGCCGCTGCGAAAGCCGCTGTCGACCAGGATTGCGAGCTTGCTTCCGACAGCACTGACGAATTCCGGCAGCATGTCGATACTCGCGACGGCTCCATCGAGTTGCCGGCCGCCGTGATTGCTGACGACGATACCGTCAAGCCCGAGTTCGGCTGCCCGGATACCCTGCTTCGGATCGAGCAATCCCTTGAGGATCAACGGTCCCTTCCAGCGATCGCGGATGAAGGCGATATCGTCCCAGGAGACGGTCGGGTCGAGCTGCTGTTCCATCACCTCGGCAATTGTGCGAGCGGATTTGAGGTCGAACTCGGCTGCCATGACTTCCAGACGTGGCGCGCCGGCGCGGGCCATTCGCAATGCCCATGCGGGGTGAGCGGCGAGGCTCAGGAGTTTTCTCGGTGTCCAGCGGAACGGCAGCGAAAAGCCATTGCGGGCATCGCGCAATCGTCTGCCGGGAACCGCATTGTCGACGGTGATCTCGATCGCTTCGAACCCCAGCGTCTCGGCGTGCTTGAGTAGTCTCAGGCTCACTTCACGGTCGCGGAACAGGTAGAGCTGAAACCACCTTCTGCCTTCGCCGGTGGCCGCCACGGCTTCCATGGTCGCGCTGGCTGCCGAGCTCATGACAAAGGGAATGCCCGTTCGCCCGGCAGCTCGAGCCAATGCCTGGTCGCCTGCAGGCCATGCCGCACCTGCAAGCCCGGTGGGTCCGATAATGACCGGCATTGTAAGTGGCTTGCCGAAGAGCGTGATAGCCGACGAGCGATGACCGACATCGACCGGCGCTGAGCCGACGAGACGGATTCGGTCGAGCGCCGCGCGGTTTTCGCGCAGCGTCAGCTCCGAACCGGCACCGCCGTCGAAGAAGTCGAAGACCATTTTCGGCAGGGCACGCCGCGCGGCGGTTCTGAAATCGGCAATCGAAGCCGGGTCAGGCTTGTTGGACATGAATATTGCAGTATCTCCCTGATCTCAGGATTTCTTTCAGTTGAAAGGCGGTGCCTCGGCGAGGTTGAAAATCTTGCCTGGATTCATGATGTTATGGGGGTCGATGGCGCGTTTGATCGCGGCCATCACCCGGATGGCCGGGCCATGCTCGGCGACAAGCGCCGCCATTTTGCCATGGCCTATCCCATGCTCGCCGGTTGACGTTCCTTGCAGGGCGATGGCCCGGGCCGCGAGGCGTTTGGTTAGCGCCTCGACGCGCTGCCGTTCATCGGAATCAGCAGGGTCGAAAAGCACGCAAAGATGGAAATTGCCATCACCGACATGACCGCATATCGGCGCAACCAGGCCAAGGTCTCGCACGTCGGCCTTGGCGGCAAGTATGGCCTCCACGAGCCGCGATACCGGCACGCAGCTATCGGTCGGAAGCGCGCTTGCACCTGGGCGCAGCGCAAGATTGGCCCACCAGATATCATGACGCGCCTGCCACAGTTTATTTCTTGCCTCTGCCGATACGGCCATGTCGAACCGATTGGCTCCGGCGGCATGTATCTCCTCTTCGATGAGAGGCAAGGCTGCCTCGACTGCGCCACGGCTGCCATGCAGCTCGATAAAAAGCGTCGGCTCGACCGGCAGTGCGAGTTTTGAATAGCGATTGACGGCCTCGACCTGCAGTTCGTCGAGAAGTTCGATGCGTGCCAGCGTATCGGTGAGCCTGGTCGCAACAAGCACGAAACCGACAGCATGTTCCAAGGTGGAGAAACTTGCCGAGATCGCAACGACATGGTCTGGAATCGGATGCAGTTTGACGGTTACGTCGGTCACGATGCCAAGCGTGCCTTCCGACCCCACCCAGAGACGGGTCAGATCGTATCCCGCGGCCGACTTGCGAGCGTGACTTGCCGTGCGGATTCGATCGCCATTGGGCAGAACGACACCGAGTGAAATGACGTTGTCTTTCATCGTGCCATAGCGCATGGCATTCGTGCCCGAAGCGCGCGTCGAGGCCATCCCGCCGAGCGAGGCGTCGGCGCCGGGATCAACGGGAAAGAAGAGGCCGGTATCGCGCAGTTCGGCATTGAGACGCTTGCGGGTCACGCCGGCTTCCACGGTCGCCGTCATGTCGTCCGGCTGAACGGTCAGAATTCGATCCAGGCGTGAGAGATCGATACATATTCCGCCCATGAGGGCGGCAACATGCCCCTCACAGGACGTGCCGGTTCCAAACGGGATCACCGGTACGTCAAAGGCGTGGCAGGTCGCGACGACACGCGATACCTCGTCGACCGTTTCAGGAAAAATGACCGCGTCCGGCGGATAGGAGGGATGCCAGCTCACGTCACGGCCATGCTGATCCCGTACGGCCGCAGCCGTTGTCAGTCGATCACCAAAATGCGGCTTCAATTTCGCGATTGCCGCCTCGGCAAGATCGCCATGGCGTTCGGAGCGGTTCACCGCGGTCGTCATCGCTCGACCTCCTGTTGGCCATCGGACCATCGAAAGGCGGCCGGAGGCTCGGTTCCCCAGGAGCGGAGATTTTCCTCACTGCGGTTGCGCAGATGGCGGCTGGCCATCGGAAAGGTACCGAGCACAACCAGCTCCCGAGCATGGCGGGCGAGAATATCGAGCGCATCGGCCACGTCCGGCATGGCTGGATCGCCCTCGAATTCGCAGAGGAAGCGGGACGGCACGAATTGCCCGCCGACGAGATAGCTTTCGATCTTGGTCATGTTGATGCCGTTTTCGGCAAATCCGGCGATGGCGTGGTAGAGGCAGCCCGGCCGGTTCTGGGTACGGAAGACGATTGTCGTCAGAAGCTGTGTTCTTTGCTCGATTGCCTGCGGCTCGGTTGAGAGTACATAGAACCGCGTCGTATTATGCGGATCGTCTTCGACATTGCGTTTGAGGACATGCAGGCCGTAGAGGTTTGCGGCGAGATCTGAAGCGATCGCAGCCTCGCTTGTATCCTCGCAGTGTGCCACCAGCTCGGCGGCGTGCGATGTCGTGGGAGCGGCAATGGCCTCGAGATCGAGTGCGGCGATAAGCCGGCTGACCTGACCAAGTGCCACGGGATGCGAACGGATCCGCCGGATACTCGCGAGCGTGGCGCCGGCTGGTGCCATCAGGCAATGCTCGACACGTTGAAAATGCTCGCCGACGATATGCAGGCCGCTGTCGGGGACGACGCGGTGCACGTCAGGCACTCGGCCCACCAGACTGTTCTCGCATGGCAGGAGAATCCGGTCGACGTCACCACGGACGGCGCTGGCGATCGTCGCCTCCAAGCTCGACATGGCGATACGATCGGCGGAAGGAAATGCCATCTTGCAGGCAACGTCGGCAAAGGCACCCGGTCTGCCGTTGTAGCCGACTTTATGGACAGCTCTGGCGGCCGAAGCCGATGCTTTCTTGTCTGGACCAACGGGAACCGCGGAGCGCGGCACCTTGGAATCGCTGTCGGCAACGGTCGATATCATGAGGCAATCTCCGGAAACTGACGCCCATCAGGCCACACCGCGGCCGGGTTTATCCCGTGCCGGCGCCCGTGCATCGGTCGTCTGTGTTTAATTGGCTGTTGGCAGCCGCGTTGTCTCCATGACTGTCATCGGCCAAAGCAGGGCGATACCATTGCCGTCGCCGACGACGTCAAGGTGGCGCTCTGCCGCCATGAGACAGTCATCGTCATTGAAGATCTCGGTTGCGGAAAACAACAGTCGCAGGAAATGTCCGAGATCGGCTTTGGTGTCGAAGCGCCAGCGGGTGGTGACATCGGTAAACTGAGGCTTGTCCCAACCTGTCATGGCACACAGACTTGTCGCAAATTCCCGCGAGAGAAACGAGACTTCGTGGCCGGTACAGCAGCTCAGCGCGATGAAATCATCGAAATAGGCGGCAAGCCGCGTTCCGGCGAAGATGTCGGCAACCACCAGCTTGCCGCCGGGCCGCATATGGGCTGCAATCGCCTTCCAGGCAGCGGTCTTGTCGGAAATATGGTGTACGGCGCCACGCGACCAGGCCATATCGAAATCGCGGATCGGCAGGTCGAGCATGTGTGCCGCCTGGCCGAAAACCTTGATCCGGCCACCACTTTCGACCTCGAGGTCTTCAAGCTGCTCGGTGGATGGGTCGGTCGCGACCAGCAAGCCGGCGGGGCCGACGTCCTCGGCAATCGCGCGGCTGAAATGACCATTGCCGGCGCCGATCTCCAGGACGCGTCGGCCGCCGATCGGTCGCAGGAAGCTGCGCATGGCGGCAATGTCGTCTAGCCAGGCATCGGGAAAGAGATGGAGTGCATCACGGTAGGTCGCCGAGCGGCGGCCGGAGAAGACGACCTCAGATTCGATCGGTGTCGAGGACATATACATGACCATATGCCTTCCAAAATTGTTGCGGTTCGGACATCTCCCTAGATTCTAGTTTTACGGGTAATCGTGATGTGAATTACCTCTTATGATTAAACTACAACATAGATTTGCTAGGAAATCAATTGCTATTTGCAAGTAATTTAGACATGAACAAATTTTATGCAGACGATCTTATTGGAGGCAATTTGCGGGGACTGGATATCCGGATTTGCGGGATATTCTTCGCTGAGCCAACGTTTTGCCGGACTGTCGGGTTGGGGGGCGTTGAAGGGTACTCAAGCCGTGATCGCAATCCGCAGCCCGTGCTGATCGATAGGCCGGCAAATGCGGGCTCAGATCATTGCTTCTTATTGAAGCCCCTCAGACCGGCGAGCACCGATAGGGGGCTCGTCGCGGGACGCATGCTTGACTGCTCAGCGTCAGGCATTGAGCACAAGGATATTGCCAAGAAGGATTGTCGCGCCGCCGAAGGCGAGACGCGTATCGACGTGCAGGCCCTCGAATATAACGGAGATGGTTATGGCAACGATCGGAACAACGGTTAGCGCGTAGGCTGCTCGCGCAGGACCGACCTTCTCAATGAGCGTGAAATACATGAGAAACGTAACACAAGAAGCGACGATTGCCAGGTAGGCCAGCTGCGCCAGATAGCCCGCCGATATCGGTATTGTAAGAGACGTGCCGACAGTCACGGCCCAAGCGAAGCCGAAGCCGCATCCACACAGCGCACCCCAGCCCATGAGTACCGGGATTGGGACGCCGCGCCGCTGGTTACGCGCAGCAATCGCCGTCCCCGCGCCCGTTGCCACCGCCGCGATGCCTGCCCAGACGAACCCTGCCAGAGTTTGCGGGTTGAGATGCAGTGCGAAGATCTGAGGGGCAGCCACGATGCCAAGACCCAGAAGACCACAGACTATGCCGATCGTCGCACGGCGGCTTATGCGCAGATTCAACAGCAAACGACTGGCAATGGCCGCAAACAGCGAAGAACTCGACAGCACCAACGCTGCAATCCCGCTCGGGATACCCTTCGTCGCCTTATAGAAGGCGATGAAGGCAAGCCCGAAAAACAATATGCCTTGCATCATCACCCAAGGACGGTCGCCCCGGGCAACCGTGATCGGTTTGCCGGTGGCGATCGAAAACCCGAGCATGCCTAAGCCAACAAGAAGCATGCGGATCGCCACCGACAACTCGGGAGCCGACGCGCTTGCCTGGAGGGATGTCACAATGGCGCCCGAACCCCAGAAAAGCACGGTCGCGAGAAAGAGGGCTACAGTTGCAGTCATCTCACATCCTTCGCTGCCAGTTGAGCACTGACCATATCGTTGGCATTGCGGTATGCGGATCGGCTTCTTAAAATTCATCATTTAATTGCAAAATGCAAGTATTTGCTCGAGGCAACGCAAATGCGTCATGCCGATTTTATGCGTTCATGCTGAGTCGCGATTTGCGGGGCTGCCTATGTGAGCTTGTCGATCGTTTCGTGGTTTGCCGGGATCGGGCGCCGTTCCAGGCGCATGCGCGTGCGTCGAGACGAATTCGCGGTCGCGCTTCAAAATAGAATGCAGTGCCCTCATAAATTTATTGCATAAGATAAAATTGATTCCATAATACGTAATATGTTGGCTGGAAGTCCGTCATGTCACCGTGGATGTTCCTGGTGCGCGGTTGACGTGCGGAGCATCCAGCCGTGAAGGCGAGTTGGAAGGTTGAGGAGCAAATGCAGAGCGACAAGAAAAGCAACATGATGGTACCGGAGGACACAGAGGAGTTGCGGCAGCTCTATTCGGATTTCGAGGCCGAGCATCTCAAGCCGCTTTGGACGCAGATAGACGATTTGATGCCGGTGGTGCCCAATCCCAAAGCGGTGCCGCATGTGTGGAAATGGTCCAGGCTGTATCCTCTGGCGAAACGCTCGGGCGATCTGGTTCCCGTCGGGCGTGGCGGAGAGCGCCGGGCGATTGGCCTGGCCAATCCCGGCCTTGGCGGGCGGGCCTATATCAGCCCGACGCTTTGGGCCGCAATCCAATATCTCGGGCCGCGAGAAACGGCTCCGGAACACCGTCACGCGCAGAACGCTTTCCGCTTCGTGGTCGAGGGCGAGGGCGTATGGACCGTGGTGAACGGTGATCCCGTGCGCATGAGCCGGGGCGATTTCCTCCTGACGCCGGGCTGGCATTTCCATGGCCATCACAATGATACGGATCACCCCATGGCCTGGATCGACGGCCTGGACATACCGTTTTCCTATCAGAACGATGTCGGCTTCTTCGAATTTGGTTCTGATCGCGTCACCGACTATGCGACGCCAAGATTTTCAAGGGGCGAACGGCTCTGGTGCCATCCGGGTCTGCGACCGCTCTCGGGGCTCGGGGCGACCGTTTCCTCTCCGATCGGCGCCTATCGCTGGGAACATACCGATCGGGCGCTGACCGAACAGCTTCTGCTGGAGGAGGAAGGGCAGCCCGCGACCGTGGAACAGGGGCACGCGGCGGTGCGATACGTCAACCCGACGACCGGCGGCGATGTCATGCCGACGATCAGGGCGGAATTCCACCGCCTGCGTGGCGGAACCGTCACCCCGGGGCGACGCGAAGTGGGGTCGTCCGTGTTCCAGGTGTTCGATGGCAGGGGGGCCGTCGTGCTCAACGGAACAGAACACCGTCTGGACAAGGGCGACATGTTCGTGGTGCCGTCCTGGGTGCAATGGTCCCTCCAGGCGGAGAGCCAGTTCGATCTTTTCCGCTTTTCGGATGCCCCCATCATCGAACGGCTTCACTTCGCGCGAACCCATGTGGAGGAGCGGGACCGCTGAGGCGGTTGGAGGGATAGAATGATGTCTTCTGGCGAGATCGATGCCCGGGAGGCGCTGCGCGAACGGCTGGGGAAGGGCGCCCGGTATGATTCGCTTTCGGCGCCGGCGTCCGAGCTGCAGTGGGCGCGATTGGGCACGGCCTATTTCGCGCGACAGCTGAACGAGCTGTCGGACGAAGCGCTCGATCGTCCGTCACTCGTACCCGGCTGGACCAGAAGGCATGTCATCGCATCTGTCGGTTTCCAGGCGCGCGCGCTCGCGCGGCTGGTCGAGGCCGCCCGCCTGGGAAAGCATGAAGAGACGCTGGAGGAGCCGGAAGCACAGAACGAAGACGTCATCTTCGGCGCGACCTTGCCGGACCACGCCTTGCGATATCTTTTCAAACATTCGGAAGTGCATCTTAATGTGGAATGGCGGGATCTTGATGAGCGGGGATGGCGGTCGCGGGTGAAATCCCTTGCCGGCGACGTCGTCGATATCGGCGATACGCCCTGGTTGCGGGCGCGCGCGATATGGCTGTGCGCCGTGGATCTCGACAACGGCGCCTCGTTCCTCGATTTTCCGCCGGAGATCGCGGATCGGCTTCTTCGAGATGTCGCGGAGGAGCTTGCGGCGCATGGCGGCCAGTTTTCGTGCACGCTGAAGCCGACGGATCGGTCCGGTTTCATCAGGGTCGGCTCAGGCGGACAGGTGATCTCGGGGCGTATTGCCGACTTGCTCCGATGGCTGACGGGACGCGGTGCGCGCCGTCTTGTCTTTGACGGCAAAACCGAAGATCCGTCGTTCTGGTCTGGACGCACCACCGGATTTTCGCCTTGAAACGGTCGTCGCGATATTATTGCTGGGACCTCTACGCCTTCGCTGAGGTCCATTGTCGGCGACTGGATATCGCCGCGGTAAAATCCAGAAGCTGGCGGACTGCGGGATTGTCTGCCGACAGGATCTGGTCGGAGGTGCTGATCAGGGTGACGGCAGCCTCAGCCTCGCCCTGCCAGTTGGTAATCGGTGCTGCCACCGCCCTGAGGCCGGGGACGTAGCGTCCGTCTATGGCCGCAAAGCCGTCTGCGCGAATGGTGTCCACCAATCGATCGATACTTGCGCCGCTCAGGTCGAGATCGGGCCAGGACAGGCCGACCTCCATCGCCCGTTCGACTTCGAGATAGAGGCGGGCGGCAGTAACGTGCCGTGGCAGATAGGCAAGAAAAACCCTTCCGCTCGACGAGGTCAGAAGCGGCAGACTGCTGCCGAGGCCGAACGATGTGACCATCGGGCTCGGTGCCCGGCACCATCTTATAACGGTTGCTCCCTGGCTGCCCCATACGGTCAGCAATACGGTGAGGCCCGTCTGGTCGACCAGATCCGGCAGCGCGTCTGCGGCCTGATTGACGAAATCGCTTCGGCCGAGAGCTGCGATGCCGAGGGAGGCCGCAAACGGTCCCAGTTCATAGCGTCCCGACCGTGCGGCCTGCCTGACAAATCCGGCATGGATAAAGCTTGCGAGATAGCGATGAACCTTGCTCGAAGGCATGGATACCGCCCGCGCAATGTCAATCAGTGCGGCCGGTCCGTCGAAATCCGCAAGTGCGCGCAGGACGACCAGGGCCGCGTCGAGCGCCTGTATGCCGCCGCGGGCATTGCCGTTTCCCGTAAGCTCGCTTTCGGCATCCTCGTGGTCGCTCATCGCATCCGTCCCCTGAATTCATCCGGTATGGCCGCTCCCTTCAGGCCTTCAGCCGTAATGGTTGCCCATGCACGAAGCTCATAGCCCTCCGCGACGATCTTTTCACCGGAAAAAATTCGATAGGTGATACGGAACCTGCGCTCCTGCCATTCGGTGATCTCGGCTTCTATGCGGATCGTCTCGTCGTAGCGAACCGGTGCCCGAAACTGCAGGCCCACATCGATGAGCGGCGTCACGGCCCCGAATTCGGTTTGATTCTGCCGTTGGCCCAGTCCTCGCGAGCGAAGGAGCCGCTGAAACGTGCAGTCCAGCCAGTAGAAATAATTTGGATAGAACACGATGCCTGCCTCGTCGCAGTCGCCCCATTCTACCGTGAATTCCGTTGCAAATGCTTTCATATCGTTGCGCCTTGTAAAATGTATTGCACTATGCGTAATATGCGCTAGATTGATGAAAAGCAATTGCGTGAGGGAGGATGCGCATGAAACGCGTCGCGATCATTGGCGGAGGGCCGGGAGGGCTCTATTTCGCTTATCTCTGGAAAACCCGGCATCCGGCCGACACCGTCAGGGTGTTCGAACAGAACCCGGAAGGCGCTACCTTCGGGTTCGGCGTCGTCTTTTCCGCGAGGGCGATGGACTTCCTGCGTGCCGACGACCCGCAGACCGCGGACCTCATCGCAGCACGCATGGAAACATGGTCGGACATCACGCTCGTCCACCAGGGCGAAAGTATCGCGCTTGATGGCGTAGGGTTTTCGGCCATCAGCCGCCTCGATCTCATCATTCTGCTGACGGAGAGGGCGCGTGCCGCAGGCGTCGAACTTTCGTTCGGCGCCGCACTGCATTCCGTCGCCGAGCTTGGGGAGTACGATCTCATCGTTGCCGCCGACGGCGTCAATTCGCTGGTTCGCCGTTCCTTCGAGGGAGATTTCCAGACGTCGCTTTCCTACCTCGATGAGAAGTTCGCCTGGTTCGGCACCACCAAGCGCTTCGAGACGCTCACGCAGACCTTCGTCGAAACGGAATTCGGCACGTTTAATGCCCATCACTACCGCTATTCGCCGACGATGAGCACGTTCATCGTCGAGTGCGATCGTGCAAGTTGGCAAAAGGCGGGTTTCGATCACCTTGGCCCAGACGAAATGAAGGCGCGGTGCGAACGGATCTTTGCCGAGACCCTGGATGGTCACCCGCTTGTCGCCAACAAGTCAAGCTGGCGGAATTTCCCCTGGATCTGGAACGGGCGCTGGTCGTATCGCAACATGGTGCTGATCGGCGATGCGTTGCACACCGCCCACTATTCCATTGGGTCCGGCACACGGCTCGCCCTGGAGGACGTTCTGGCGCTGGTGAAAGCGCTCGAAGCACATCCGGACGATCTGCGCGATGCGTTCCAGCGCTATCAGGCCGAGCGGCAGCCGGTCGTGGAGAAGCTGGTGCGGGCGGCACGCGAAAGTGCCGCATGGTATGCCGATTTCCCGAAGCACATGCGCCTGTCGCCGATCGATTTCGCCTACAGTTACATCACCCGTGCGGGCCGCATTGACGATGAGCGGCTGCGTTCGATGTCTCCACGTTTCATGCAGCGCTATGACGCCCAGCGTCCGCGTCCGGCCGCATGATGAAGGAGGATGCAATGACTATTCAGGCCAAGCTGCAGGAAACAATGACCGATCCGCTTGAGGATTGCGTGCCGCGTGACGCGGCTGGCAGCCTTGAGATCGGCTTCTCGCTGCCGGACGTTTACAATGCCAGCGCCATTCTGTTCGATAACCTCCAGCGCGGGCGCGGGGACCATCCCGCCGTGATCGGCCCCGCCGGCACGCGGACATATGCCGAACTCTGCGCCGACGCCTCCCGGTTCGGCAATGCACTGACCGGTGCCGGCCTGGGAATCGGCGAAAGAGTGCTGCTCTTTCTCGACGATACGCCCGCCTATCCGGCGGCGCTATTCGGCGCGCTCCGGGCGGGCCTCGTCCCGTTGCTCATCAACACGCTGACGCCGCCGGATCTTTTGAATTTCTACCTCCAGGATTCCTCGGCGCGCGTGGCGATCGTGGATGCGGGCTTTGCATCTCGTTTCGACGAGGTTGCCTGTGCGGACACGCGACTGGAAACGGTCGTCGTAGTCAACGGTCCCGCCCCGGCAGGTTGTCCTATGCATGCGGTCGAGGCGGAAACATTTCTGCGGGGGGCAGCAACGACTTTGGAAGCGGCGCCGACCCGGCGCAACGACATGGCTTTCTGGCAATATTCGTCCGGCTCCACCGGTCGGCCGAAAGGCATCGTTCACCTTCAGCACGACATGGCCTACACGGCACAGTCCTTTGGACGCCATGTTCTCGACATTTCGCCCGATGACGTCTGTTTTTCCGTTCCGAAGATTTTCTTCGCCTATGGCTTAGGGAACTCGCTCACCTTTCCGTTCTCGGTGGGTGCGACCAGCGTCCTGGTTCCGGGCCAACCGAAGCCCGGCGTGGTTTTCGATGCGATCCGGCGCTATAGGCCCACCCATTTCTTCGGGCTTCCGACGCTCTACACTGCGCTCATCAATGCCCCCGAGGCGGCAGAAGCCGATCTTTCGAGCCTGAAGCTCTGCCTGTCGGCCGCGGAGGTGCTCGCGAGCGAGGTTGCCGAGGCGTGGCGTGCGATGTCCGGTCACGACATCGTCGAAGGTCTCGGCTCCACCGAGGTCTTGCACATCTATCTCTCGAACACGGAGAAGGCGCGGCGTCCGGGTGCTGCCGGCCTGCGCGTGCCGGGCTACGAAATTTCCTTGCGAGATCCCGATGGCAACGAAGTGCCGGACGGTGAGAGCGGTATTCTCTGGGTGCGCGGCGATTCCAACGCGCCGTTCTATTGGAACCGTTCCGACAAGACGGCTGAAACCATGCGCGCCGACGGCTGGATCTATACATCCGACCGCATGACGCGCGACTCCGACGGCTTCTATTACTTCCTCGGCCGGGCTGACGAGTTCGTGAAGGTGTCTGGCCAGTGGGTTTACCCGCTGGAAGTGGAACTCTGCCTTGCCGATCATCCGCTGGTGCGCGAATGCGCCGTGCTTGCGGTCGAAATGGCCGACAGGCGCATGACGCTTCAAGCCTTCGTTGTTCTCGAGGAGGCGCATGCCGAGGAGGCCGCCGCCGAAGCACTCAAACAGCACGTCAAGAAGACGCTGCTTCCCTACAAGTATCCCCGAAGCGTCATCTTCTTCGAGGAACTGCCGAAGACCGGAACCGGCAAGATCGATCGACAGACCCTGAGGAAGATCGATCTGAGTAAACGCCGGGTTCACTAGAAACCGAGAGCTGGTGCCGTCCCTCGATGACCGGCACATGATCGCGAGATGGTCCGGCGGCATAGGCATCGCCGCCCGACCCGGGCAAAAATGACAGATTGGAAAACCCATGAGTGATTTCGAATTCGCACCGCCGTCACCGGCATCGATTGCCATCCACGACAGCCAGAGCCGTTTTCCGGTGCGACGGATCTTCTGCGTCGGCCGCAATTATGCGGCGCACGCCCGCGAGATGGGCAAGGATCCCGACCGGGAACCGCCTTTCTTCTTTACCAAACCGGCGGACGCCGTGGTGGATAGCGGAAGCGCGATCCCCTATCCGCCGGAAACGAAGGATTTTCACTACGAGATCGAACTTGTCGTGGCGATTGGTCAGGATTGCGCCGATGTTCCCCAGGAAGCGGCCCTCGACATGGTGTGGGGTTATGGTGTCGGCATCGATCTCACCCGCCGCGACCTGCAACTGGCGGCGCGCGACAAGGGACGGCCATGGGATTGGGGCAAGGCTTTCGACCTTTCCGCCCCTTGCGCACCGCTGCACCGCGTTTCGCAGGTGGGGCATCCGTCCCAGGGACGGATCTGGCTTGCGGTCAACGGTTCCATTCGCCAGGAAGCCGACATTGCCGAGCTGATCTGGGATGTGCCTGAGATCGTCTCCATTCTGTCGCGCTCGATGTCGCTCAAGCGGGGTGACGTGATCATGACGGGAACCCCGGCCGGCGTCGGTGCGATCGTGCCGGGCGACAAGGTGACCGGCGGCATCGACGGGTTGGGAGAGATCGCCATCGATATCGTGGATCGCGCCTCGGCCACGCGCCGCGCGGGGAAAGCCGCATGAGCCGGCCAGTCCTGCATAATTATTTCAGGAGTTCGACCTCCTACCGCGTCAGGATCGCCCTGGCGCTCAAGGGCATCGATTATGATTACGAGGCTTTCCACCTGCGCAAGGGCGAGCAGCGCTCCGACCGTTTTCTAGGGCTCAATCCGCAAGGTCTGGTGCCCGCCCTTACATGGACCGATGGCAAGACCTACACACAGTCGCTCGCGATCATCGAGTTTCTGGATGAGGTCGTGCCCGAGCCGCCGCTGCTTCCGAAAGATGCCGGAGGGCGCCAGCGCGTACGCAGCCTCGCGCAGATGATCGCGCTCGACATCCATCCGATCAACAATCTCCGGGTGCTGGCCTATCTCAAGGAGCATTTCGGCGCCGACGAGACTGCACAGGCTGCCTGGTTCCGGCATTGGGTGGAGGCCGCCTTCGCGCCGCTGGAGCACCGGCTTGCGACGGAGCCGGAAACCGGCCGGTTCTGTCACGGCGACAGCGTGACGCTGGCGGATATCTGCCTTGCGGCGCAACTGGTCAACAACAAGCGCTTCAATGTGGACATGGAAGCCTATCCGCACATCGGCAGGATCGGGCAGGCGCTGGCGGAACTGGAGGCGTTCCGCAAGGCCGCCCCCGGCAATCAGCCGGACAACGAATGACGCAATAGACGTTTTCAGGGAGGGAGAACAGAATGAAACGTATCGCAGCAGCGGCGGTGGCCGCCTTGCTCATGAGTGCTACGGCGCGCGCCGAAGAGCCGATCAAGATCGGTTTCATCACCACGCTGACCACGCCCGCCGCTTCGATTGGCAACGACATGGTCGATGCGGTCAAGCTTGCGGTCGAGCATTCGGGCGGCAAGATCGCTGGCCACCCGATCGAGGTCGTTTTCGAAGACGATGGGCTGAAGCCGGAACTCGGCCGCCAGAAGGCGGAGAAGCTCATTCGCCAGGACAATGTCGATGTCGTCGCGGGCTTCATCTGGTCCAACGTGCTGATGGCGGCGCGCAAATCGGTTCTCGATTCCGGCAAGTTCCTGATCAGCACCAATGCCGGCCCATCCGAGCTTGCGGGCAAGCTTTGCAGCCCCAACTTTTTCTCGTTGCGCGGCCAGAACGACATGGTGCCGATCGCGCTCGGCAAGGTCATGAACCAGCGCGGCGTGAAGAAGCTCTATGTCATGGCCCCGAACTATACCGCCGGCAAGGATATGGCCGCCGGTGTGGAAGGCAGCTTCGGCGGAGAGGTGGTCGGCCGCGACTTCACCAAATGGGGCGATGACCCGCAGCTCGATTTCTCGGCGGAATTCGCCAAGGTCGCGGCTTCCGGCGCGGACGCGCTTTTTGCCTTCTATCCCGGACGTGCCGCGATCTTCGCGCGGCAGTTCGAACAGGCCGGCCTGAGCAAGAAAGTCAAGCTCTACAGCGCCTATACCGTCGACCAGATCGCGCTGCCGAAGCTGCAGGAGGCGAAAGTCGACGTAGTCCTGGGGACGAATTCGGCGGATTACTGGTCGCCGGACATAGATACCCCCACCAACAAGCGGTTTGTTACAGACTTCAAGACCAAATATGGCCGCGTGCCGTCCAACTATGCGGCGGCGGCCTATGATCTGATCCCCTACATCAAGGCCGCGGTGGAGCAGGCGGGCGGCGACATCTCAGCCACGGATGCCGTCCGCGCGGCTTTGGCCAAGGCCGACTACGAGTCCGTGCGCGGCCATTACACGTTGGCTCGCAATCATTTCCCGATTGACCGCTACCTCAGTCTGGAGGTCGCTCCGGATGCAAATGGCGTCTGGAGCCTGCGGTCGGACGGTCTCCAAATGGATGGTCTGGTCGATCCCTATGTGGACGCCTGTCGCAACGAAAAGTGACGGCATGTCATTCGGAAGGCATCGTCTCGGGAGGAGAAGATGGATATCATCCTTTTTGCCAATCAATTCCTGAACGGGGTCCAGCTTGGGCTGATCCTGTTCCTCTTGGCCGCCGGCCTTTCGCTGGTCTTCGGCATCATGGACTTCATCAATCTGGCGCATGGCGTGTTCTACATGGTCGGGGCCTACGTCTGCGCCACGGTTGCCATCGCCTTTGATTCCTTTCTCCTCGGCATGCTCATCGCCATACCGGTGACGCTGGTCGCGGGCTTTGTGTTGGAATGGCTGATTGCGCGGCATTTCTACAAGCGCGATCATCTCGACCAGGTCCTGGCCACGTTCGGTCTTGTCCTCTGTGCGGATGCGGCGGTGAAATATGTCTGGGGACCGGAGGGCCTGTCCGTTCCGCTGCCGGCATGGCTGAGCGGCCAGGTATCGTTTGGCGCGATAATGCTTCCATCCTACAGGCTCTTCATCGTCGCCGTCGCTGCCCTGGTGGCGATTGCGCTCTGGCAGGTCATCGCGCGGACGCGCGTCGGCATGATGGTGCGGGCATCCGCCTCCAATGAAGAGATGGCCCGCGCGCTCGGTATCGAGACACGCATGGTCTTCGCGCTGGTCTTCGCCATCGGCGCGGTCCTGGCCGCCATCGGCGGCATCATGGCGGCACCCATCACGGGCGCCTCGATCGGCATGGGCAACCAGATCGTCATTCTGGCGCTCGTGGTGATCATCATCGGCGGCATCGGCTCGATCATCGGTGCCTTCATCGCCGCCATCGGTGTCGGGCTCATCGATACGCTCGGCCGGGCCTATCTGCCGTCGCTGTTGAACGCGATATTCCCGCCCGAAGTCGCCTCTTCGGCTGGGCCGTCGCTTGCCTCCATCCTGATTTATCTCACCATGACCATGGTGCTGATCTTCCGGCCCTCGGGACTTTTCCCGCCGGCGAACAGGTGACGTGATGACAGAGACCACTTCGGTAATTTCTCCATCGGCGCAAGTGTCTTCCGCGCAAGAGGTCGCGGCGGCCAGGAGCATGGATCGCGACCTTGTCGCTGCGATCATCATCCTTCTGTTGCTGGCGGCGGCGCCTTTGCTGCTCAATGCGTCGGGCCACGACTTCTGGGTTGAAGTCCTGCTGCGGGCGATGATCCTCGGCATTGCGGCCGTCAGCCTCAACTTCATCATCGGGCTTGGTGGCCTGGTGAGCCTTGGGCATGCGGCCTTTCTGGGGATCGGTGCCTATTCCGTCGGCATCCTAGTCGATTTCGGCATAGACAACGGCTCCCTTCAGTTGCTTGTCGCGCTCGGTGTCAGTGGCCTCTTCGCCTGTCTGACCGGGCTGGTCGCTCTGAGAACCCGCGGCGTCCACTTCATCATGATCACGCTCGCCTTCGCGCAGATGGTTTATTTCACGATGATCGGCCTGCGCCAGTTCGGTGGCGACGACGGACTGACGATCAATTCGTCGAGCACATTCGGCGAGGTCGTCGACCTCGGCGTCAAATCGACGCTTTACTATGTGGTCCTGGCCATGCTGGCGATTGTGATGCTGGGCTTCGCCCGGGTCATGAAATCCGATTTCGGGCTGCTTCTAAAGGCGGCAAAAGGCAATGAACGGCGGGTAAGGGCGGTTGGACTAGACCCATATCGTTATCGCCTGGCAGCCTACATCGCCGCCGGCATGATATGCGGACTGGCCGGTTTTCTCGATGCGAACTTCACCAGTTTCGTCACGCCGGAATCGATGAGCTGGACGAATTCGGCCGAACTCATCTTCATGGTCATCGTCGGCGGCGTGTCGACGATAGCAGGTCCGGTCGTCGGCGCGCTGGTCTTTCTGCTGATCGAGGAGTTTCTCGGTGGTCTCACGGTCTACTGGCACTTCTGGTTTGGGCTTTTCCTGATTGCCATCGTGCTTTTCGCCAAGGGCGGCCTGATCGGCCTCATCAACTCGGGGAAACGCACATGAACGCCGTGCTCGAGGTTCGCAATCTGCAGAAATATTTTGGCGGTCTGCACGCCACGCGGAATCTTTCCATGTCCCTGCCGCAAGGCGAGCTTCACGCCGTGATCGGTCCCAACGGCGCGGGAAAGACGACGTTGATCACCCAGCTGTTCGGCGAAATTCGACCGACCTCCGGCACCGTGCTCGTCAACGGGCGCGACGTCACCAGTCGTCCGCCGCATGAGCGGGTCAGGCTCGGAATGGCGCGGTCGTTTCAGATCACCACGCTCGTCCGCGACTTGAGCGTGGGTGAGAATGTGATCCTGGCGCTTCTGGCACGCGAGGGTCATGCGTTCCGGTTCTGGCGACGGATCGACAGGAACATGGATCTGCGGACACGCGCTGCTCAGGCGCTTGCGCGCATCGGTTTAGACGGCATGGACATGTCGCGACGGGTGGCCGATCTCAGCCATGGCGAGCAGCGCATGCTGGAGCTTGCCATCGCACTGGTCGGTGATCCCGCTCTTGCTCTGCTCGACGAGCCAATGGCCGGGCTGGGATCGGAGGAGAGCCGTGCGATGACGCGGTTCCTCTCCGGATTGAAAGGGCGCATCACCATACTTCTGGTCGAACATGACATGGAAGCCGTGTTCGCACTGGCCGACCGAGTGACCGTTCTGGTTAGTGGCGAGATCATTGCTGTCGGAACGCCGGACGAAATCCGCAACGATTCCAGGGTGCGGGACGCCTATCTCGGGGAGGATGCGTGATGCTGAAGGTCCGAAACCTCACCAGCGGCTATGACCGCAGCCAGATCCTGTTCGACATGTCTTTCGAGGTCGATGCCGGCGAAGCGATCTGCCTCATGGGCCGCAACGGCATGGGCAAGACCACAACCGTGCGCGCCCTGATGGGGCTGTTGCCGACATGGGACGGGACGATCGAGTTCGAGGGGAGCAGGCTTGACGGCCTATCGGCTGCCAGGGTCGCCCGTCAGGGACTTGGTCTCGTGCCCGAGGGACGACAGGTTTTTCCCAACCTTACCGTCCATGAAAATCTGAAGGTTGCCGCGGCCAACCGCCGGGGCGATCCGAAGCCCTGGACCGAGGATCGGGTCTACGAGCTTTTCCCCGGGCTTCTGGAGCGGACCGACTCGTATGCCAATCTTCTGTCCGGCGGAGAGCAGCAGATGCTGGCGATCGGCCGCGCCTTGATGACCAATCCCCGCCTTCTGATTCTCGATGAGGCGACGGAGGGCCTTGCGCCCGTCATTCGCGACCAGATCTGGGATTGTATCGCCCGCCTGCGCGGGCTGGGGCAGTCGATCGTCGTCATCGACAAACACATCAAGCGGCTGCTCGGCGTCGTCGACCGCTTCTATGTGGTGGAGAAGGGGCGTACCGTTTGGTCAGGCACGGCCGAGCGGGTGCGGGCCGAGGAAAATACGGTCAAACAATACCTGAGCGTCTGAAGACGCTGGACAAGAGCGCAAGGGAGAGATCGATGAAGATCGTGCTGGTTCACGGAGCATGTCACAACGGAGCCCATTTCGAGCGCGTCGCCGCGCTCCTGCGCGCGGGCGGCCACGAGGTCTGGTGCCCGACGCTCCGCGGCAATCGACCGGAAGACGATCCTCGCCAGATCAGCCTCGATGACGCTATCGCTTCCCTGATCCGCTATTTCGACGACGAAGCTATCGATGATGCCGTGCTTCTGGGTCACAGCTGGGGCGGGATGGCGATAACGGGCGCGGCTGACCGTCTTGCCCCGGGCCGGGTCCGGCGACTGATCTATTACAGTGCCTTCGTGCCGAACCCCGGCGAGAGCCTGATCGACATGTGCCCGCCGCACTACCAGGCTCTGTTTCGCCAGATGGGTGCCGAGACAGGAACCGTCAGTTTTCCCTGGCCAATCTTCCGCGAGGCTTTCGTCAATGACGGGACGCTGGAGCAGGCCAAGACCCTGTTCGACAGCCTGGTAGCCCAGCCTTTCCGCACCATGGCAGACCCGATCAGCCTGAGCCTGTCACCCGCCGAAATGACCTTGGGCAAGAGCGTGCTCTATTGCACGGAGGATATCGGGTTGCCGCATTCCATGCCGTTTCATCCTCGCCTCTCCGAGAAGCTCGGGCTCTACCGGCTTGTCACCATGCCCGGCAGCCATTCGACCTTCCTCACCAATCCGGATCTGCTCGCCGAAAAAATCGTGCAGGCGGGTCGGGACTGACATTGTGAGATTGCAGAAGGCAAGCCCGCAAAACCAGTCACTGGCGCACGGATTTTCGCCGGGCCGCGCGATCGGTACACCAGGCGTCGAGCAGGGCGTCATAGGCAGCGCTGCCGCTCTTCCATAGCCTGTTGACGGCCATTCCGCGAATGAGATTGAGCGTCAGGGCCAGCTCCTCCTCGGCTTCGGATGGGCTGTAGCCCGTCGCGACGAACGTCTCTATCCAGGTCGTTCTCATGGTGTCGTGGAAATGCTCCAGAACGGGGCGCAGACGTTCCATCAGATCTTCGTCCGTGCGCGCGGTGATAACCACTTCGAGCGCGGCGATAAAGGGCCAGTCGAAATAGATCGAAAGGCAATCCTTCACATATTCCCGCAAGGGTTCTGGCGAGCTGCGGGCGGACAAGGCCCGCTGGCGGCCGAGTTGAGCGGCCAGCTCATAGGTGTGGCGCGTTGCCGCCACGACCAGATCGATCTTGGCGGGATAGTGATGCACCCGCGCTCCACTGGAAACGCCGGCGCGTTCATCGACCAGCGCCGTCGTCAGTCGCGCATTGCCCTGTTCGAAAAGCAGGTCGACCGTTGCCTGGAGGATCTTCTCTTTCGTTTCAGCGCTTCTTTCAGCCTGTGTGCGTCGCTTCTTCTGCATTTCCTGACTGTCACGATCCTGTTTGCGGCACTCTTTGGCTGCGCATGTTACCGGCCAATGCACGGGCTATAGCATCTTCGCCGCGCCTTGTGCGGTCCAGCCACCATAAAATCGACGCTCTACTCCTTATCAGGGAATCTTTTTGTTGAAAACATACCGATTAAGCGGTATGTAAATTGAGCCGGAGAGGAGCCGGCTCGGAGGAAAATCATGACAATGAAATATGTCGCGGCGACTGCCGCCCTATTCAGTCTGGCGAGTACGGTATCGGCCCAGGAGCCGATCAAGATCGGCCTGGTCACAACGCTGACGACGCCCGCCGCCGTTATCGGACGTGACGTGGAAGACGCGGTCCGGTTGTCCGTCGATCATGCGGAAGGCAGTATCGCGGGCAGGCCCATCGATCTTGTGGTCGAAGACGATGCTTTGAAGCCGGATGTCGGGCGCCAGAAGACGGAAAAGCTCGTTCGCCAGGACAAGGTGGATTTCATAACCGGCTACATCTGGTCCAACGTCCTGCTGGCCTCGCGCAAAAGCGCACTCGATTCCGGCACGATCGTCATCAGCACGAATGCGGCCCCTTCCGATATGGCCGGAAAGCTCTGCAATCCGAACTTCTACAGCATGCGCGGGCAGGGTGACGTGATGTCGATGGCGCTCGGCCAAGAACTCAACAAGCGTGGCGTCAAGGCGATCTATACGATGGCGCCGAACTATGCCGCCGGGCAGGATGTCGTCAAAGGGCTGCTGAGCACGTTCAAGGGTCAGGTCGCGGGCCAGGATTTCACGAAATGGGGTGACGATCCACAGCTCGACTTTTCGGCCGAGTTCAGCAAGGTGGCGGCGAGCGGGGCCGAAGCCCTCTTCGCCTTCTATCCGGGCCGCGCCGCTGCTTTCATGACGCAGTTCGAGCAGTCCGGCCTGAAGGGTAAGGTCAAGCTCTACACGGTCTATACGCTCGATCAGATCGCGCTGCCGGCGCTCCAGAAAGGCAATGTCGCGGGAGCGCTGGGCTCCGTGCTGACGGACTATTGGTATCCCGATCTCGACACGCCGGAAAACAAGCGTTTCGTGTCGGCCTTCCGGCAAAAATACGGCCGCGATCCGTCGAACTATGCGGCTGCCGCCTATGATGCGATCCAATTGATCAAAGCCGCCGTCGAATCCGTGAAGGGCGATCTGGACGACAAGGCTGCCTTGCGCGCGGCGCTGGAGGCGGCAAACTTCAAATCCGTCCGCGGCAAGCTGGCCTTCGGCAAGAACCATATGCCGCTCGACAATTATTACGCTCTCGATGTGGAGGCCGGCCCGGACGGCAAGTGGCGCATGGGTTCGCCCAAGCTTGCGTTGGAGCATGGCGAGGACCCCTATGTTTCAGCCTGCGACATGGCTGCGGCCAAATGATTGGCGCCTCCCGAGCGTGACCGAAGCCGCCCCGGCCCAGTGATGGCCGGGGCGAGCCAGACACCGCATCCGAAACTTTTCCCGGTCGGCGTAGATGCGCCGGCGCGGCCGCTGCCCTGCGCGGCAATGGCACCTTTGAAGCATTACCAACAGGAAGGCCTGACAAGATGAAAAACCTGCAAGAGTTGATCGACTCGAAGAGCAATCTGGTCGACTATTTCTACAACGATACGATTTCCCAGTATCACAAGTCGCGTACCAGCCTGTTCGCGACGTTGATCGCGCCGGAATACACGAACTGGCGCGAGGAGCAGAAGGCCTGGCGCGAAAGCGCCGTGCTCTTCAACCAGTCGCATCACATGCCGGTTCTCTATGTGAAAGGTCCCGATGCGAAGAAGCTGCTGAGCTATCTGTCGCCCTGCAGCTTCGCCAATCTCGCCACCGATCGCGCCAAGCAATATATCGCCTGCACGCCGCGTGGCCATCACGTCGGCGATTGCATCCTAAATTACTATGGCGAAGACGAAGGTTTCGAGCTGATCAGCGGCATGCCGGTTCTGAATTGGGTCCGCTACCACGGCGAGACGGGCGGCTACAATGTCGAGTTCAGGTTCGATCCGACGACGCCCTACAGCCCGGACGGCCGGCGCACGAAATATCGTTTCCAGCTCGAAGGGCCGAATGCCCGCAAGATTCTCGACGAGATCTGCGAGGGCGGGTGGCCCGAAATCAAGTTCTTCCATACGGCTTACGTCAGCATTGCCGGCTGCAAGGTGCATGTATTGCGCCATGGCATGGCCGGCCATGCCGGTGCCGAAATTTCCGGGCCGTTCGACGATATGGACAGGGTCCGCAATGCCATTCTCAAGGCAGGAGAGGCATATGGCCTGCTCCAGGCTGGCACACGCACCTATTACAGCACGCCTCTTGAAGATGGCTGGATTCCCTATCCGCTGCCGGGCATCTACACGGGCGAGGAACTGCGCTCGTATCGCGAATGGCTTTCCGCAGATAGCTGGGAAGCGAACATGCAGCTCGGTGGTAGCCTCTATACTGGAAATATCGAGGATTATTACTGGACGCCCTGGGCTCTCGGCTACGAACGCCTCGTCAAGTTCGATCACGATTTCATTGGCCGCGAAGCTCTGGAAGCGCAGCTCAAGGCGCCAAAACGGGTCAAGCGCTCGCTGAAATGGAATGAAGAGGATGTGATGAAGGTGTTCGCATCTCAGTTCGGGGACGGTCCCATGTACAAGGCAATCGAGATGCCGACCGCTTATTTTGGTTGGCCCCAGGCCGACGAGGTTCGCTCAACCGACGGACGGCTGGTCGGAATGTCTCAATATTGCGGCTACAACATCAATGAACGCGACATGATCTCCTTGTGCGGCATCGACGAGGACTATGCCGCCATCGGGACCGAAGTCGTCTTGACCTGGGGCGAGGTTAACGGGGGATCGCGCAAACCTCATGTCGAACGTCACCAGCAAACCACGATCAGGGCAACGGTCTCATCCATTCCCTATTCCAAGGCGGCGCAGGCGAAACTTCGTGCGGTGATTTAAGCCGCAGCGGTTCCGGCCCGTTCCGATGGGCGATGAATTCTATCGATCTCATCCGCGTATGAACGGCGTTCCAGGCGGATGAGATCGAAACGCCCAGCCAACGTCTCACAAGAGCAAGAGCTTCATCATGATGAGTGGACCCGCCCCGGTTCCTCGCAGGCACACTGTATTCTTCAGCCCAGGCAAGGAGGACGCGCATTGGCACTATTAGGCCTTTTGAAAGATAAGCAGGATGAGGAGCTGGTCGAGCCGGTGGCCGGCTTGAGCGACTTGACAAGCGGCTATTCCATTGAGGTCACGCCGCGTACGGCGGCGAAGATCAGCGACTTCAAGACGCTGCTGCCGAGAGGGACTCGAGTCTATATTGCCCATGTCGAAGGAACGTCGATCACGGAAATGGCCGAGACCGCGAAGCGCCTGTCGACTGATGGTTTTCCCGTCATGCCGCATTTTCCCGCGAGGATGATCCCGAATGTCGCGACACTGGAGGATTGGATCAAGCGCTATCGCGGCGAGGCGGGTGTCGACCAGGCCCTGCTGCTCGGTGGCGGCCTTCGCAAGCCGGTCGGCAATCTGGAGAGTTCGATGCAGTTCATCGAATCCGGCCTGTTCGACCGCCATGGCTTCAAGCGGCTGCATGTCGCGGGCCATCCGGAAGGCAACAGGGATATAGATTCGGATGGCGGATACCGCATCGTCGATGAGGCGCTGAAGTTTAAGCAGGCCTATTGCGAACGATCCGATGCCGAGATGGCGATCGTCACGCAGTTTGCCTTTGACGCCCGGCCGATCATCGCTTGGGCAGAGAGGATCGCGGCGTTCGGCGTCAAGCTGCCGATCCATCTCGGCGTTGCCGGCCCCACCAAATTGCAGACGCTGATCAAGTTCGCGATCGCCTGCGGTGTCGGCCCGTCGCTTTCGGTGCTGCAGAAGCGTGCACGCGATTTCTCGAAGCTTCTCGTACCCTACGAGCCGGTGGAAATTCTAAGGGATATCGCTGTCTATAAGGCAGCCCATCCGGAGAGCCTTATCCAGCAGATACATCTCTTCCCGCTTGGTGGAATCGGTGCCAGCGCCGCATGGATGAGCGAGCAACAGAGATCAGTGAGCGTCGCATAAGCATTGGGCCTTGCCGAATTTCTGCAACCCGTCTTAATCCCGACCAGACATCAGATAAATGGAAGAGACATGAAGAGCTATGTTTTGAGGGTATCGTGCCAATCGACGCGTGGGATTGTGGCTGCGATCGCCAATTATCTGGCCGATCAGGGCTGCAACATCGTCGATTCCAGCCAGTTCGACGATCTCGACACCGGCAAGTTCTTCATGCGCGTCTCCTTCATCTCCGAACAGGGCGTCGG
>NZ_JACIBC010000004.1 GCF_014195095.1 Rhizobium sp. BK602 | reverse complement strand
CCGACGCCCTGTTCGGAGATGAAGGAGACGCGCATGAAGAACTTGCCGGTGTCGAGATCGTCGAACTGGCTGGAATCGACGATGTTGCAGCCCTGGTCGGCCAGATAATTGGCGATCGCAGCCACAATCCCACGCGTCGATTGGCACGATACCCGTAGAACGTAATTTTTCATCTTATGCCGTCCAATTAAAATCATGAAATGCCATGGGTTGACACGGCCGCATCATCGCCCGCCATCGGCAAGCTGCCGAAGAAAGGTCTGCAGCTCCGCTTCGTCGATCCCGACGAGATGCCCCTTCGCCGGATAGGCGCCCGAGCGGACGTCATCGGCGAACTCCTTGAAGGCCGCGGCGCGTTCATCCTGCAGCCGGTCATATTCCGCCGCAAAATCGCGGTAGACCTTGGCGTGGCGCGGCCGGTGTCCGCGATTGCTGCCGAGCACATCGTCGGCGAAGAGATATTGAGCGTCACATCCGCTGCCGGCGCCCATGGAGATCATCAGCATCGACGTCCTCCCGCTGATCGCCGCCGCGACATCGCCGGGCACCACCTCGATCTCGGCGGCGAAGGCGCCGGCCTCTTCCAGCGCTTTGGTCTGGCGCCAGATCTCGAAGGCGCTTGCGGCCGTCTTGCCGACGGCGCGGAAGCCTCCCGTCCAGGTCGCCTTCGACGGGATGAGGCCGACATGGCCGCAAACCGGAATGCCTTCCTCCCGCATCCGCCGGATCGTCTGCAGCCCGGCGGCGCAATAGACGGCATCGCCGCCGGCCTTCAGCGCCTTGAAGGCTTCGCGCATATACTCTTCCGCCGAGACGTAGTCGCCATATTCGAGGCCAGGAACGGCAAAGGGGCTCGGCGCCGCTTCGCGAAATGCAGGCCCCAGCAGCGCCGGCGGCACGGACAGCATATCGATGCCGGCGCGCTCCGCCGCCTCGGCTTCTTCGAGCGAAGTGACGCGCAGCATAGTAAGCTGCTTCTTACCTTTTAATGCCAGCAGATCGGCGACGGTCGCGCGATTGTGCTTCTTCATGGGAAATTCCTTGTTGTCGGGCCGTCACGCGGCGAGCAGGGATTTGAGTTTGACGTGGCTTGCCGCAAGCGCTTGCGGATCGGGATGCGCGCGGGCGGCGATCAGCATTTCAGCCAGGCGGATATCGCGGGCAACCGCATTGCCGCGTCCGATGCCGCTCGCCGCCAGCAGCCGGCCGGCCTCGTCGAGATGAAAGAGAATGAAGGCGCCATCGCCAAGATCGCGCTTGAGCGTCGTCGCGGCACCATCGGCAAGGCCGGCGATCTGCAGCGTCAGGTCATATTGATCGGACCAGAACCACGGCACGGCGGAAATGCTCGCCCGCTCGCCGAGCAGGTTGGCCGCGGCCAACGTGCCCTGCTCCTGCGCATTGCGCCAGGATTCCAGCCGCACCCGTCGCCCGCCGTACAACGCCAACGGAAAGGAGCAGCAATCGCCGGCCGCAAGAATATCGGCAACCGAGGCCTCCAGGTGCTCGTTGACGGCGACGCCGTTGTCGATCGCAAGGCCCGCCTCTTCGGCAAGCGCGACATTCGGGAGGGCGCCGATGCCGACCAGCACGAGATCGGCTGATATCGCCTCGCCGCCGGAAAGATGGATCGCAGCACCTTCGGCGCGATCCTCGATGCCGGCAATGCGCACATTGCAGCGGATATCGACGCCCTCGTCGCGATGACGCTGCGCCACGATCGCGGCGATCTCTTCCGGCACGCCGCGCTTCAGGATACGCGGCAATCCCTCGACAAGGGTAACGTCGGCACCGAGCTTGCGCGCCGTCGCGGCCAGTTCGAGCCCGATGAAGCCGCCACCGATGATGGCGATATGTCGGCCGGGGCGAAGCGCGGATCTGAGCGCCGACGCATCCGCATGCGTGCGCAGCACGCGGATATTGCCGCCCACTCCCGCACTGCCGGGAAAGGGCCGCGCCGAAGCGCCGGTTGCCAGCAGCAATTTATCATAGCCGAGCACCTGCCCGTCGCTCAGCCTTACCAGCTTGGCGGCGGGATCGATGCCCGCCGCATGCGTGCCGAGCCGCAGAGCGATGCGCTGCTCGCCATAGCGCTCGGCCGAAGCGACGAATTTCGGTTCGGGCTGCTCGGCAAGCGTCTCCTTCGATAGCGGCGGGCGTTCATAGGGATGCAGCGCCTCGGCGCCGATCAGGGTGATGTCGCCGTCGAAACCCTTTTCCCTGAGCGCGAAGGCGGCGCGGGCGCCGCATTCCCCGGCGCCGACGATGACGAAATGCGCCATGATCCTCTCCTCAAATGGCAATGAAGACGGTGCCGTTTTCAACCTTGACGGAATAGGTCTTGAGGTTGACGCAGACCGGGGCACCCTTGGCCTCGCCGGTCCTGTAGTCGAAACGGCCGTTATGCTTGGGACATTCGATGATGTTGTCCATGACCAGCCCGTCGGCGAGATGAATCTTCTCGTGCGTGCACAGGCCATCGGTCGCGAAATATTCGTCCTCGGGGCTGCGGTAGACGGCGAAGGTGCGCCCGCCATGGTCGAAGCGGATGACATCCTCTTCGTCGATCTCGTCGGCCGCGCAGACCTCGATCCAGTTGTCGCCCATGTTTTCCTCCCTGTTCCTGATTTTGGAGTCTATTGCGCGGCCTCGGCCGGCGAATTGTGGAATTCCTCGCGATAGGGCCGCGCCGTCGCCGGCAGCTCCCGCTTCAGGAAATAGTCCTCGTTCCTGAGCTGGCGGAGAAAGGCGGGGATCATTTCGCGATAACCCGACCAGATGGACGGATTGGGCGCCGGCAGATCGTGCTTGATCATGGCATGCAGCCTGGGCAGCGCATGATAGGGCACCATCGGGAACATGTGGTGCTCGACATGGTAGTTCATGTTCCAGTAGATGAAACGGCTCACCGGGTTCATCAGCACCGTGCGGCTGTTCAGCCGGTGATCGATGACATTGTCGGCCAGACCGCCATGCTGCAGCAGGCCGGTCAGGACGTGATGCCAGGCGCCATAGAGCCTAGGCAGGCCGATCAGCACCAGCGGCAGGATCGAGCCCATGTAGAGGGCGGCTGCGATCGTCCCGATATAGATGACGCTCCAGATGCGGGCGACGCGGATGACCTTGGGTTGCTCCTGCTCGGGAATGAAGGTCTTCTCCTCGGCGCTGACGATCCCCAGCGCATTGCGGACCATATCCATCATGCCGTAGGCGGCATCGAGAATGCCGAAGAAATTGAGGATCAGGCGCAGGAGATCCGGCGGCCGCATGACGGCGATTTCCGGATCGCGACCGACGATGACGGTATCGGTGTGATGGCGCGTATGGCTCCAGCGCCAGGTGACCGGATTGCGCATGATCATGAAGCAGGCGATCTGATAGACCGCGTCGTTCATCCAGCGGGTCTTGAAGGCCGTGCCGTGCCCGCATTCATGCCAGCGGCTGTCGGAGGCGGAACCGTAGAGCACGCCATAGGCCAGGAAGAAGGGGATACAGAGCCAGGAACCCCAGAAATAGACGCCAAGCCCGGCAAAGACCGCCATGCTGCCCAGCCAGATGATGGTGTCGCGGATCGCCGCCTCGTCGGAGCGCTGCATCAGCGCCTTCATCTCCTTGCGCGGAATATCGGTATGATACCACTCCGCGGCCGCGAGCCCCGTTTCCACCGCCCGCTTGGCGCTTTCGCCCAGCAGACTGTAATCACGCTTGACAATCTCCGTCATTCCTACCCTCCCGCGGCCGCGCAAAAGGGCGTCCCGCATCTCATGTCGAAAAGGATAAAACGAGATTTCGCTTGCCTCAATCCAGCAATGATGGAATCTATCAGATAACATCATTTTCAGTTGTCACGAATGATGAAATACCTCAGGAGAAACCCATGCGGCGTCCGACCATTTCCGATCTTGCAAAAGCATCCGGCGTCAGCGTCGCCACGATCGACCGCGTATTGAACGGACGCCTGCCCGTGCGGGAGGAAACGGCCCGGCGCGTCTATGAGGCGGCGCAATCGATCGGCTATCATGCCGTCGGCCTGCTGCGGCAGCGCGTCTTCGAGGACCTGCCGCGCTATCAGCTCGCCTTCCTGCTGCAGAAGCCGATGCAATCCTTCTACCAGGCTTTTGCCAGGGAGATCGAAGCGGCGGCGGCGGCCGTGACCACGGCCCGCCTGCAGGTACAGATCGAATATCCGCCGGTCTCGACACCGACCGCGATCGTCGAGCAGGTCAAGGCGCTTACGGCCCGCAATCACGCAATTGCCATGGTCGCGCCCGACTATCCGGCCGTGGCGAATGCCGTCGAGGAGCTGAAGGCGAAGGGTATTCCGGTCTTCTCCGTCCTCTCCGATTTCGCCAGCGGCATCCGTACCGGCTATCTCGGCCTCGACAACCGGAAAGTCGGGCGTTCGGCGGCCTGGACAATCGCGCGCATGGCCCGCAAGCCAGGCAAGGTCGCCTGTTTCGTCGGCAGTCACCGCTTCCATGGCCATGAACTGCGCGAGATCGGTTTCCGTTCCTATTTCCGCGAGAACGCGCCCGAATTCGAGGTGCTGGACACGCTGATCAATCTGGACGCGGCCGATATCACCCACGAGGCGACGCTGAACCTGTTGCAGAAGCATCCCGATCTCATCGGTCTTTATGTCTGCGGCGGCGGGATGGAGGGCGCGATCGCGGCCATTCGCGAAGAAAGATGTGCGGGCGATCTGATACTCATCGTCAACGAGCTGGTTCCGGAGAGCAAGGCCGGGCTGATGGACGGGACCGTCACGATGGCCATCGACACGCCGCTGCCGGCCCTCTGCCGGGAACTGATCAGCCAAATGATCGGCTCGATAGAAAACGGCGATGCCCAGATGGCCGGCCAGACCTTCCTCCCTTTCAATATCTACATTTCAGAGAATATCTGAATGATGGAATTCCATCATTCTTGCATGCTTTCGCCTTGTTCCGTGAGAGCGATGATGGCGCTCCGGCTCCATGGCAATGAGAGGCAAGGTGTCGCATCGGGTGGCCATCATGGCGATCGCTGTTGCGCGTATCGCCAAAGCAAAACAATGTAGGGACGTGTTTCCTGAATCACCGAGCAGAAATTCATGTCGTCAGACTTCAATGCCGAACTTCATGCCCGACCCTCGATCTACTTCTCGGGGCCGGCCTTCGTCGAACACATCGCATTGAAGCCCTCGGGATCGCTTGGGCTGCATGACGCCTATTTTGTCCCCGACGATGCCGCGGATGCCGGCGAAAGCGTCAGGACGCAGGTGGAGCACCATACCGAATTCGTCACCGTTACACGCGTAACGCGACTGAGGGCGGAGGTCGACGAGTGGCCGAAGTCCCGCCTGTCCGTCGCCGATTTCGAGGCTCTGGCGGGTATCGCCTCCTCACAGCTCATTTGCCGGGTTGGCATCCTGGTGCTGGGGCCGGCGCCTGCCGAGCTCGGCCCTGTGCTGGCCAAATTCGACTTTCAGGACGCGACCGCTTCATCGATCGGCGGTGGCGCGGCGCAGGTCTGTTCCGACTTCCGTGTTCGTCCCGACCAGACCAGCCGCATCCTGCTCTTCAACAATGATTTGAACGACTATCGTCTGGGACGAATGGTGAGACGGGTCTACGAGATCGAAACCTATCGCTCGATGGCGTTGCTCGGCCTTCCCGAGGCCCGCCGCCTGGGCCCTCTGCTCGGCAACTACGATGCCAAGCTCGTCGAACTGACCGATCGAAATCTCACCACGCCCACCACCGAACACAAGAAGCTTCTGGACGAGATATCCGTGCTATCAGCCCAGATCATCTCCGCAACGGCGGAAACGCGCAATCGCTTCGGAGCGACGGCCGCCTATGCAAAGATCGTGGAGGAGCGCATTGCCGAACTTCGCGAGACGCATGTGCCCGGCTTCCAGCGGTTCGGGGTGTTCGTCGCAAGACGCTTCAAGCCCGCCGTGCGCACCTGCGAGGCGACGGCCCTGCGCCTGGACCAGCTCTCCCACGCCACGATGCACCTGATCGACCTCCTGCAGACGCGCATTCAGGTCGAGATCGAATATCAGAACGCCACCCAGATCCAGGCGATGGCCGAGCGCGCGGCAACCCAGGTGAAGATCCAGCGCGCCGTCGAAGGCTTTTCGATCATCGCGATCAGCTACTATCTTCTGAGCCTGCTCAAGGTGGTCTTCGAGACGGTGGAGCATGCCGGATATCACCTGAACCCCATCGTCATGCTGATTTCCATTCCCGTGGTCATCGGAGCCGTCGCTCTGACCATCCTTCGCGTGAAGCATGCGCTGACGGCAGAGAGTTAGCAGCGACGCACGCATATGCAGCTGAGCCGATGCATATGCGTGCGTTCAATCCGGCCCGCGATCAGTCCTCGTTGGCGGCGAGTTGCGCGAGTACCGCGCCGCGCCCGCGAATGCGCATGATAAGCGGCACGATGAGAGCGGCCGCGGCAAGAAGCAGAAGCATGGCCGCGATGGGTGACGTGAAAAGGACGGTAACGTCACCCTGGCTGATGGCCAGCGCCCGGCGCAACTGCTGCTCCGCAAGCGGCCCGAGGATCAGGCCGACCACCACGGGGGCGATGGGATAGCCGAGCACCCGCATGGCATAGCCCATCACGCCGAATGCCAGCAGCATGCCGAGCTCGAAGACGGACGGATTGGCGCCGATCGTTCCGAGCGTCGCAAACAGCAGGATGCCGGCATAGAGCCACGGCTTCGGGATCGACAGAAGCCGCACCCAGAGACCGACCAGCGGCAGGTTGAGAATGAGCAGCATCAGGTTGGCGATCAGCAGGCTGGCGATCAGACCCCAGACAAGCTGGGGATTGGTCAGGAACAGCAGCGGTCCGGGTTGCAGGCCATATTGCTGGAAGCCCGCCAGCATGATCGCCGCGGTCGCCGAGGTCGGCAGGCCGAGCGTCAGTAGCGGAACCAGGGTTCCCGCGGCCGAAGCATTGTTGGCCGCTTCCGGACCCGCCACACCCTCGATCGCGCCCTGGCCGAATTCTTCCGGATGCTTGCTGAGCCGTTTCTCGGCCGCGTAGGACAGGAAGGTGCCGATCTCGGCGCCGCCGGCCGGCATGGCGCCGATCGGGAAGCCGATGAAGGTGCCGCGCAGCCAAGGTTTCCAGGAGCGTGCCCAATCCGAGGCCGTCATCCAGACGGAGCCGCGCACCATCTCGACCTGTTCGGCAATGCGATTGCCCTGAGCGGCGATGAACAGCGTCTCGCCGATCGCGAACATGGCGACGGCCAGCGTCGTCACCTCGACGCCGTCGAGAAGATCGGGCGCGCCGAAACTCAGCCGCGTCTGGCCGCTCAACTGGTCGATGCCGATCATGGCGAGCGCCAGGCCGATGAACAGCGATGTCAGGCCGCGCAGCGTCGAATCCCCGAAGGCGGACGACACGGTGACGAAGGCAAGCACCATCAGGGCGAAATATTCGCGCGGGCCGAAGACGAGGGCGAGCTTGACGATATAGGGCGCGACGAAGGCGAGGCCGATGGTGGCGATCAGGCCGGCGACGAAGGAGCCGATGGCCGCCGTTGCCAGCGCCGGACCGCCGCGCCCGGCGCGCGCCATCTTGTTTCCCTCGAGCGCGGTGATGATCGAGGCGCTCTCTCCCGGCGTGTTCAGCAGGATGGAGGCGGTGGAGCCGCCATACATGCCGCCATAATAGATGCCGGCAAACATGATCAGCGAGCCGGCGGGATCGAGCTGGAAGGTCACCGGCAGAAGCAGCGCCACGGTCAGCGCCGGGCCGATGCCGGGCAGGACGCCGACCGCCGTGCCCAGGATGACGCCGATCAAGGCATAGAGCAGATTGATGGGCTGGGCGGCGACGGCCAGTCCCTGCATGAGGAAGTCGAATGTGCTCAAGCGCATTCCTCCTTAGAAAAACAGCTTCTCGAGCGGACCGGCCGGCAGCGAAAGCTGCAACAGGCGAGCGAAAACCAGCCATACGGCCAGACAGAGAAAAAGGCCGATGGGGAACGAGATCCAGATCTTGCGCTTGCCGAAGGCATAGGCCGTGGCGGTAAAGAGTGCGGCGGTTGCAATGGAAAATCCGGCCGTCTTCAAAAGGAGCATCTGGGCGGCAAGTCCAGCGACGATACAGACGACCGGCCCCAGCTCCTGACGCTCGCGCACGGGGAAATCGCCGCGCCAGGCCTCGACGACGGTCCAGACGGCAAGCGCCAGCAGGACGGACGCCACGGCATAGGGGAAAGTCGTCGGGCCGACGGGCGAATAGTTGACCAAGGCGGCGAGATGCGAGGTATCCCAGAGGATGACACCCCCGGCGATCGCCAGCCCCACCGCCATCGCAAGCGCCGCCCTGTCGGGGCGGCGCGGCGACGATGCTTGACTGTCGCTGCTGCTCATTGGACCAGACCGATGTCCTTGAGGGTGGCTTCCGTCGCGGAGATATCCTTGGCGAGCTGCTCCTCGAAGGCCTTCCCGGAGAGATAGGTATCCTGCCAGCCCTTGGTCTTCAGCGTTTCCTGCCAGGTCGCCGAGGTCACCAGCTTCTCAATATCGGCGGAGATTGCGGCCTTCTGCTCGTCCGTGAGCCCCGGAGCCGCCGCGATCATGCGCCAGTTCTGAACGACGACGTCGACACCCGCTTCCTTCAGCGTCGGACCATCGACGCCATCGATGCGCTTGTCGCTGGAGACGGCAAGCAGGCGAAGCGTGCCGGCCTTGATCTGCGATTCGAACTCGCCGTAGCCGGAAACGCCGGCCGAGACCTGGCTGCCGAGAATGGCCGCCAATGCCTCGCCGCCGCCCGAAAAGGCAATGTAGTTGATCTTCTTCGGGTCGACGCCGGCGGCCTTGGCGATCTGGCCGACGAGAATATGGTCCGTGCCGCCGGCCGAGCCGCCGCCCCAGGAAACGGAACCGGGGTCCTTCTTCAAGGCTTCGACCAGATCGCCCATGGTCTTCAACGGTGACGAGGCCGGAACCACGATCGCCTCGTATTCGCCCGTCAACCGCGCGACCGGCGTCACGTCCTTGAGCGTGACCGGCGCCTTGTTGTTGAGGATGGCGCCGACCATGACATAGCCGCCGACGATCAGCGCGTTCGGATTGCCCTTGGACTGACTGACGAACTGCGCCAGGCCGATCGTGCCGCCGGCGCCGGGAACGTTCTGCACCTGCACGCTGCGCGAAATGCTTTCCTTCTGCATGACGGTCTGGATCGTGCGCGCCGTCTGATCCCAGCCGCCGCCGGGATTTGCCGGAGCGATGATGGTGTAGTCCGCTGCGAGAACCGGCAGCGAAAATGCGCTCGCGACGAGCGCGGTCAAAACGAATCTTTTCAAGGCTGTCTCCCCCGTTGGCCCCCCATTCGGTGTCGGCCATGCTGATGATGTAATGGACATCGGGGGATAGCGCTCACACGGGGACCGCATGGGGCCACGCCGTGATCCGGAACTCCTCCCGTGTCATCCCGTCTTCGAGTCCTCCAAGACGGAACATACCAAGGGCACCACACTTGCCTGACATTTAGCTGACGCCCTGGGGAAAGCTCACCGCAGACGAAGCGCGTCGTTCCATCGTTTGATCAGCCGCGCCCGCTTGACCTGATCGAGATAGACCATCAGGCCGAGGCTGACGGGAACGGGCTTGAGCTGGGCGCCGTGCAGGGCGTGCATGGTCGTCGCGGTATTGTGGCCGGCGACCTCCGGGCTGACGGCGGGGATCTGCAGCTTGCTCGCCATGATCTGCTGGCCCTCCTGCGACATCAGGAATGCAAGGTAGCGCTTACCGAGATCGGGGGCGGCGGCAGCCTGCGGCACCAGCCCGATGCGCGACATGACCACCGTATAGTCGCGCGGCAGCAGAATGCCGACATCCGGATGGCGGGAGGCCCAGTCTGCCGCATAGGAGCCGAGAATGTTGTAGCCGAGGATGAACCGCCCGTCCGACACCCTCTCCAATATGGCCTGGCTTTCGGAGTAGAGCTTGACGCCCGCTTCGCCCATCGCGCTTATGACGGACCATATGTCGCTGAACTGCTCCTGATCGCGCGCCATGAACAGGTGTCCTACCCCTGACCGCTCGATGTCGTAGGTGCCGATCCGCCCGAAGACCGTATCGTTGTTTTTCCGAAGGAATTCGACCAGCTCGGCGCGGGTGCCGGGCGGTTCGCGGCCGACGAAGCTCGGCTTGTGATAGACAAAGACAGCCGGTTCGAAAGTGAGCGCATAGGATGTGTTGTGCCAGTTCGCCCAGCTCGGCCATATGCCGCTCAGCGGCAGATCGCTCCTTTGGGCATAGCCGTCATTGCCGAGCTTGACCTGGAGATCCATGGCCGAGGAGAAGGCGAAGTCGGCGGTCTTCTCCCCGCTGTCGGTTTCCCGGACGATGCGGTCGTAGATTTCGCCGGTCAACATATCCTCATAGGAAATCGCCACATCCGGATTGGTGGCCTGAAATCCTTCGAGCATCGGCCTTGCCAGCGGCTCGTCCAGCGACGAATAGATCTTCAATATGCGCGCATCGGCCGCCCCCGACGCTGCGGGCAGGAAAATGGCATCGGCCCTTGCCGGCACTATCGAAGCGACGAGAATGAAAAAGCAGTGGAGGAGGCGCATGCCGGCAATAGTGCCGAAAGGCGGGCATGTTCACAAGTACGGCGCGCATGTCTAATCTTGCGCCAAAGGAGAAGGACGTGCGACTGCTTCTGGTGGAGGACAATGAAGCGCTGGCGGATGGGCTCTTGGCCATTCTGCGCGGCAGCGGCTATGCCGTCGATGTCGTCGGCGACGGCATCTCGGCGCTCGCCGCCGTCACGGCCGAGAGTTTCGATCTCGTCATTCTCGACCTGAACCTGCCCGAAATGGATGGTCTGGACGTTTTGAAGGCCATTCGCGGCCGCCAGAACCGGGCCGCCGTGCTCATCCTGACAGCGCGCGGCACGCCGGAGGAGCGCGTCCGTGGCCTCGATCTCGGAGCCGACGACTATCTGACCAAGCCCTTCGACGTCAGCGAACTGGAAGCGCGAATCCGCGTGCTGCTGAGGCGGCAAGCCGGATCGAGGACATCGACGGTCGAATTCGGCAGCGTCACCTTCGACCTCACCTCGCGCGTCTTTTCCGCATCCGGCACCCGCATCGACATCCCGAGCCGCGAACGCGCCGTGCTCGAAACCCTCTTCCTGCGGGCCGGCAAGGTGGTGTCGAAGGAAGCGATCATGCAATCGCTGATCGGCTTCGACGAAGATCTCAGCACCAATGCGATCGAGCAATATGTCAGCCGGTTGCGCCGCCGCCTGACGCCGCACGGGCTGACGGTGAAGACGGCGCGCGGCATCGGCTATTATGTCGACCGCTGTTGCGATGAGCCGGCATGACGCTGCGTTTCGGTCACTCGCTCCGCGCGCGCCTGCTGGCCTGGCTCCTGATCGCCACCATGGTCATGGGTGTCGTGGCGCTGCTCGACACCTGGTTCGACGCAGTCAAGACGGCCCAGACCGTTTCCGACCGCGTTCTCGTCGGATCGGCCCTGGCGATCGCTGAGCGGGTCGTGGTCGGAGAAAACGGCGCCTTGGAAGTCGACATTCCCTATGTGGCGCTCGAAATGCTGACATCGGCCGCGCAGGACCGGGTATTCTACAGGGTGGACGGCCCGCCCGGCAGCTTCATCACCGGCTATCAGACGCTGCCGGTGGTAACCCTCCAGGGCGGACAGGCCAGCGCCTTTGCCGACGACAGCTTCCGGGGCGAACCGATCCGCGTCGTGACGCTGCAGCGTTCCGCCTCGACCGGCATCCGCTCCGTTCCCTTCCTCGTGACGGTGGCGGAAACGACCATTGCCCGCCAGCAGCTATCACAAACCATCCTCCTGCGTTCGGCGCTGCGGCTCCTGCTGATGATCGTCGGCGCCGGGGCCGGCGTCTGGATCGCGGTGAGCGTTTCGCTGCACCCGCTCAACCGTCTCGGCCAGGCGATCGCGCAGCGCAGCCCGGACGATCTGAGCCCGATCGAGGAAGCCGCGCCAAGCGAAGTCGAAGGGCTGGTGACGACGGTCAATTCCTTCATGGTGCGGCTCGAGGGCGCGCTGAACGCACTGCGCCAGTTCGCCGGCAATACCAGCCATCAGTTGCGGACGCCGCTTGCCGTCGTGCGCACCCAGCTTGCCCTGGCCCAGCGGGCCCGCTCGCTCGATGAAGCGCTCGATTCCGTGCGCAAGGGCGATCAGTCGGTCGCCCGCGCCGAGCGCATCCTGATGCAGATGCTGACGCTGGCCCGGCTCGATGCCACCGCCACCAGGGGGCAACAGCGCAACGGGGCGATGGACCTGACGTTGAAGGCGCAGGAGGTGACCGCCGATCATGTCCCGACCGCGACAGAAGCCGGCATCGATCTCGGCTTCGAGGGCGAGAGCGAGGTGCTGGTGCATGCCGAACCGCTGTTGATCGAGGAGCTGCTTCGAAACCTCATCGAGAATGCCATCGCCTATGCCGGCCCTGGTGCCATCGTCACGGTGCGCTCGCTTCGGGACGCGACCGTCGCCCGCCTCGAAGTCGAAGACGATGGCCCCGGCATCCCGCCGGAACGGCGGGGCGCGATGTTCAGCCGCTTCACGCGCGGCGACTGGCCGAAGGCGAGCGGAACAGGGCTGGGACTGCCCATTGTCGAGGAGATCGCCGCACTCTATGGCGCCAGCGTAACGCTCGGCGATGGAGAGGCGGGCAAGGGGCTGAAGGTGATCGTGACCTTTCGGCTGGCCGATCCGGCAACGGCAGGCTGAAGCATTCGCATCGCGGCGTTGTGCCGGGGATCAGGCATTGCGGGCATATGCATCGAGATTGCGCATCAAGAGGGCGACGACCCTGTCGCGCAGCGGATCGCGCACGCCCTTCACCCAGGCGGCGGAGAGCGGAAGCTGGGTCATGGCGCCGTCGGTCTTTGTCTTCAGCGGCAGATACCGGACGCCGCTAACGCTCAATCGCGAGGTCCAGCGCGGAACGATCGCAAGGCCGATATCGGCCGCCACCAGGTTGACGATCGTCTGCTTCTCATCCGCCACCTGCGCGATACGGACATGCATTCCCGCATCGGTGAAAAGCTTGATCGTGAGATCATGGCTGTGCGGCCGCGAGCGTCTGTCGGGAACGATGAGCGGCTCGTTTTCCAGTTCCTCTATGTCGATATGCTCCCGGTCCGCCAGCCGATGGCTCGCCGCCATGGCGACGACGACGGTTTCGTTGAACAGCCGTTGCAGCTTTATCCTGGGATCGACGGTCTCGGGCGGCCGGATGAAGGCGAGATCGAGACGCCCGGACTGCAGCCTGGGCAACAGCTTCACCGTCTTTTCCTCGAGCAGCCGGACCGACACCTCGGGATCGCTCAGCTTCAGGTCATGGAGAAGCTGGGGAATGAGGCCGGCGGCGGCGCTGTCGATCGCGCCGATCCGGACCTCGGTCCGCTGTCCCTGCCGCACCTGCTGAAAGCGGCTTTGCACCGCATCCACATGCGACACGATCTGACGGGCATCGTCCAGCAACCGCCTGCCCTCATCCGTCAGGAGAACATGCCGCGTCGTCCTCTCGATGATGCGCGCGCCCAGCGCTTCCTCCAGAAGCCGGATTTCGCGGCCGAGCGAAGCGGGCAGAATGCCGAGCTTCTGCGCCGCCCGGCCGAAATGCAGCGCCTCGGCCACCGCCAGGAAACAGCGCAGCTGCTTGATTTCCAAGGTTCTCTCTCCGAAATTATATCAATAATTTATATAATTTCGGTTTCGTTGTCCATGAGGGTTTTCTCCCGCATCGTTTGGACAAAGGCGCAGGAGGCGCGCCGACGTCATCATTCTGGGAGGAAATGGCCGTGGCCAATGGACTGGAAACGCGCGTTCTGCGCAAGATAACGATTCGTATCGTTCCCTTCATCATGCTGCTCTATCTCATCGCGTTCCTCGACCGCGTGAACATCGGTTTCGCGGCGCTGGAGATGAACAAGGATCTCGGCTTCTCGTCGACCGTCTTCGGCTTCGGTGCCGGCATCTTCTTTCTCGGCTATTTCCTCTTCGAAGTGCCCTCCAACCTCATTCTCAACAAGGTCGGCGCCCGCATCTGGATCGCTCGGGTGATGATCAGCTGGGGCATCGTTTCCGGCCTGATGGCCTTCGTGCAGGGCGCGACCAGCTTCTACATCCTGCGTTTCCTCCTCGGTGTTGCCGAGGCCGGTTTCTTTCCCGGCATCATCCTCTATCTGAGCTTCTGGTTTCCGGCCCGCCGCCGCGCAGCGGTCACCGCGCTCTTCATGGCCGCGGCTCCGCTTTCGACCGTCCTCGGCTCGCCGATCTCCGGCGCGCTCATGCAGATGCATGGATTGATGGGCCTTGCCGGCTGGCAGTGGATGTTCCTGATCGAAGCGGCACCGGCTATCATCTTCGGCGTGGTCGTGCTGTTCTACCTGACCGATCGTCCGACCAAGGCCAAATGGCTGTCCGACGAGGAACGCAACTGGCTGATGAAAACCATGGACGACGAGCAGAAGGCCACCGGCGTCAAGGCAAGCCACAGCGTCTGGGCCGGGCTGCTCGATGTGCGCGTGCTTGCGCTCGCTCTCGTCTATTTCGGCACCTCGGCCGGTCTCTATACGCTCGGCATCTGGGCGCCGCAGATCATCAAGGAATTCGGCCTTTCCTCGCTGCAGGTCGGCTTCCTGAACTCGATCCCCGCCATCTTCGCCGTCGTCGCCATGGTCTTCTGGGCGCGCCATTCCGACCGGACGGGCGAGCGCACATGGCATGTCGTGTTCGCCTGCCTTCTGGCGGCGGCCGGCCTCGCCTTCGCCGCCGGTGCGACAGGCGTGCTCGCGGTTCTCATCGCGCTCACTCTCGTCAATATCGGCATCAGCTGCTCGAAGCCGCCGCTGTGGAGCATGCCGACGCTGTTCCTATCCGGGCCGGCCGCAGCGGCAGGCATCGCCACCATCAACTCCATCGGCAATCTCGGCGGCTTCGTCGGCCCCTCGATGATCGGCTGGATCAAGGATCTGACCGGCGGTTTTGCCGGCGGGCTCTGCTTCGTCGCGGGGCTCCTGGTTCTGTCGGCGGCACTGACGCTCATCCTGTCCCGCGCCGCCGCCAAGGCGTCGGCAATCCAGGCGGCGGGCCAGCGGTCCTGAACTTCATATCTCACGGAGAGAAACATGCGCGAATATGCAATTGCAACCATCCCCGCCGACGGTATCGGCCCGGAAGTGATCGCCGCCGGCACCACGGTTCTTGCCAGTCTTGAAAAACGGCTGGGAGACGTGAAGTTCAACGTCGAAAACTTCGACTGGGGCTCCGACTATTACAAGAAGCATGGCGTGATGATGCCGGCGGACGGCCTTTCCCGGCTGAAGAAGTTCGACGCCATCTATTTCGGCGCCGTCGGAGCGCCCGACGTGCCCGACCATATCACCCTCTGGGGCCTGCGGCTGCCGATCTGCCAGGGCTTCGACCAATATGCCAACGTCCGCCCGACCAAGATCCTACCCGGCATCACGCCGCCGCTGCGCAATTGCGGCCCCGGCGATCTCGATTGGGTCATCGTGCGCGAGAATTCGGAAGGCGAATATTCCGGCCATGGCGGCCGCGCCCACAGGGGCCTGCCCGAAGAGGTCGGCACCGAGGTCGCGATCTTCACCCGCGTTGGCGTCACCCGCATCATGCGCTATGCCTTCAAGCTCGCCCAGTCGCGCCCGCGCAAGCTCCTGACCGTCGTCACCAAGTCCAATGCCCAGCGGCACGGCATGGTCATGTGGGACGAGATCGCCGCCGAGGTGGCCGAGGAATTCCCCGACGTCACCTGGGACAAGATGCTGGTCGACGCCATGACCGTGCGCATGACGCTGAAGCCGCAGAGCCTCGACACCATCGTCGCCACCAACCTGCATGCCGACATCCTCTCGGATCTCGCCGGCGCGCTGGCCGGATCGCTGGGCGTCGCGCCGACGGCCAATATCGACCCGGAACGCCGTTTCCCCTCGATGTTCGAGCCGATCCACGGCTCGGCCTTCGACATCACCGGCAAGGGTATCGCCAACCCCGTCGCGACCTTCTGGACCGCCGCGCAGATGCTCGAGCATCTCGGCGAGCAGGACGCCTCCGCCCGCCTGATGCGCGCTGTCGAGCGGGTGACGGGTGCCGGCATCCTCACGCCCGATGTCGGCGGAACCGCCACCACCAAGGACGTCACAGACGCCGTGGTGGATGCTATCTACTCCTCGAACGTCTGACGGGCGGCGGCATGCGCTGGAAAGATGCAGAGAGCCGCGCAATCCTGCGCCGCCTCTTCGATGCGGCCGTGGCAAGCGCCGACCCGAGCGCCGCGGTCTTGCGGCACCTGCCGGAAAAGCCCAGGGGGCGCTGTGTGGTCGTGGGTGCCGGCAAGGCCTCGGCCGCCATGGCGGCGGCGCTCGATGCCGCCTGGCCCGACGTCGACGTCTCCGGCGTTGTCGTCACCCGCTACGGCCACGCCGTTCCGGCTGGGCGCATCCGCATCCTCGAAGCATCCCATCCGGTGCCCGACGCCATGAGCGAGACGGCCGCCCGCGAGATCCTCGCGGCGGTACGGGGCCTGACGCCGGATGACCTTGTGGTCGCGCTGATCTCCGGAGGCGGCTCGGCGCTCATGGTCGCTCCGGCCGGCCGGATGACCCTCGCAGACAAGCAGGCCGTCAACCGCGCCCTGCTTGCCAGCGGCGCGGCCATCGGCGAGATGAATGCGGTGCGCAAGCATCTGTCCGCCATCAAGGGCGGACGCCTGGCACAGGCGGCCCGGCCCGCCCGCCTCGCCACGCTCGTCATCTCCGACGTGCCCGGTGACGATCCTGCCGCCATCGCGTCGGGCCCGACCATCGGCGACGCCAGCACCATCGACGAGGTGCGCGAGATCATCCGCCGCTATCAGCTCGACCTGCCGGCGGCAGCGCGCGCGGTGATCGAGGCCGGCGCGGAAACGCCCAAGCCCGAAGCCCTGCCGGGCGACGTCACCATCATCGCGGCCCCTTACCTCGCGCTCGAAGCCGCAGCGGCCGAGGCAGCACGAAGCGGTATCACCCCGCTGATCCTCGGCGACGCCATAGAGGGAGAGGCGCGGGAGGCCGGCATCGTCATGGCCGGCTTCGCCCGTTCCGCTCAGTCGAAAGGGCTACCCGTGCGCGCACCTGCCGTGCTCTTGTCCGGCGGCGAGACGACGGTTTCGATCGGCAAGGGGCCGGCCGGAGCCGGCGGCCGCAACACGGAATTCCTGCTCGGCCTTGCGGTCGGGCTCGGCGGCGCCGGCGGCATCTTCGCGATCGCCGGCGACAGCGACGGCATCGACGGAACGGAGGATGCCGCAGGCGCGATCGTCACGCCCGATACGCTTGCCCGCGCCCGGCAGCTCGGCCTCGATGCCCGCGCCCATCTGGCCGCCCATGACAGCTACCGCTATTTCGACGCCCTCGGCGACCTCGTCAAGACCGGGCCGACGCTGACCAATGTCAACGATATCCGCGCGATCCTGATCCTCTGAGGATTGCGGCAAGGCACCCTGCGTCCGTGATGGCGATTGTGACGATCAAGTCTCGGGGGCGCTCCTCACGCTTCAGCCGGCCGCGGACCGAAGCTGCCCGACAGCGCTCTCGGGTTCCTCTTGCATCGCGGGGGGCAAATCCCGGCGGGCATATTCGCGTGGCGAGCATCCCATGATCCGCTTGAAGGCGGTGCTGAAGGCGCTCTCGGACTGATAGCCGAGCGACAGGGCGATGGTGGAAACGGGATCGCCGGAATGGCTCAGCTTCTCGCCCGCCACCATCATGCGCCAGCGCGTGAGATAGTCCATGGGCGATGTCCCGACAGTCTCCTTGAACTTCAAGGTGAAGCTCGTCCGCGACATGCCCGCGCGCTCCGCCAGCGAGGCCAAGGTCCAGCGATGCGCCGGCTCCGCATGCATAGCGGTGATCGCCGCCGCCATCTGCCGGTCCGCCAGCGCGAAGAGCCAGCCGACGCCGCCCGCCAGCCCCTCCGCCAGATGCAGCCTCAGCGCCTGCACCAGCATCGTATAGGCGAGCTGCTGCGCAATCAGGAAGCCGCCGGGCTGCGGCTCGCGCAATTCCAGGCGCATCCGCTCCATGCACCAGCGCAACGCCGCGCGGTCCGTCTCCTTGCGGATGTGGACAATCGGCGGCAGCATCGCTAGGAGAACGCCAGCATCTCCGCCGCCCAGGGTGAAATGCCCTCCGACGATGGAAAAATCGCCACCGCCGTTCAGGGCGGCGATGCTGCCATTCGGCCGCGTCGGAAACAGCGCGCGATAGTCGGTCGGCGTCAAGGACAGGTCGCTGGCGAGGCGAAACGGCCAGCCGCGCGGCAGCACGAAACAATCGCCCGCCTTCAGCGCCACGGCGTCGGGAACACCCTCGACCGAGAGCCAGCTTTGGCCGGAGACGACGGCATAGCATTTGATGCCGTCATGCGGTCCGAACCGGATCGACCAATCGCCGCCGGCTTCGAAACCGCCGAACATATAGCTGCGCGGCTTCAGCAACGACAGCACATCCGAGAGCGGGTCCATGTCGAATTTCCGAACGATCGAAAAGATAATGCGAACTCTATAGCATAGATCGTTCTCGCTCAACCTCCTAGCTTGGTGCGGTCGGCGGCGAATGCGGCCGGCGACCGATATCAGGAGAAATCATCATGCGTGTCTTTGTCACTGGAGCGACCGGATGGGTTGGCTCCGCGGTCGTCAGGGAATTGCTGGGTGCCGGCCACGACGTGCTCGGGCTCACCCGTTCGGATGCCGGGGCGGCGGCGCTCGTCGCGGCCGGCGCCAGGGTCCTCCATGGCTCGCTGGAGGATCTGGACAGTCTGCGCCGCGGCGCGGCCGAGACCGACGGCGTGATCCACACCGCCTTCAACCACGACTTTTCAAAATTCGCGGAAAATTGCGCGCTGGACCGCCGCGCCATCGAAACGCTGGGCGCAGCACTGGAGGGAACCGCTCGGCCGCTGATCGTGACCTCCGGCACGGCATTGCTGGCGCAGGGCCGCACCGCGCTCGAAAGCGACCAACCGCCTCTAGCGTCGGACAGCTATCCACGCGCATCGGAAGCGGCGGCCGCCGTGCTCGCCGAGCGCGGGCTTCGCACGGCGGTCGTGCGCCTGCCGCCATCAGTCCATGGCCATGGCGATCACGGCTTCGTGCCCATCCTGATCCGTCTCGCCCGCGAAAAAGGCGTTTCCGCCTATATCGGCGAGGGGCTGAACCGTTGGCCGGCCGTGCATCGGCTGGATGCGGCCCGCCTCTATCGGCTGGCGCTCGAACGCGGCGCCATGGACGGCCCCTATCACGCGATCGCCGAAGAGGGCGTGCCGTTCCGGGAGATCTCCGGCGTCATCGGCCGCCGCCTCGGCCTGCCCGTTATCGGCAAATCCGGCGAGGACGCGGCCGACCATTTCGGCTGGTTCGCGCGGTTTGCCGGCATGGACGCGCCGACGTCGAGCGCGCATAGCCGCGCCTTGCTCGGCTGGACGCCGACCCAGCCGGACCTCCTCGGCGATATCGACCATCCCGCCTATTTCGAGGCCTGAGCCGCGCTGATCGCTTATGCGGCCTTCAGCCGGCTCTCGACGAGACGCGAGAACAATGTCGCACCGACGGGCAGGATCGCGTCATCCAGGATGAAGCCGGGATTGTGGGCCGGGACGGCGCCGGCATGGCCGAGCGTGAAGAAGGCGCCGGGCGCATGCAGCAGGAAATCCGCGAAATCCTCGCTGCCCATCGCCCGCTTCGGCGTCGTGGAGACCCGTGCCGGCCCCAGAACCTCGCGGCCGATATCGGCGACGATATCGACATGTTCGGCATGATTGCTGAGCACCGAGAAGATGTCGCGGATATCGACCTCGGCTTTCAGTTCGTGCGCGGCGGCGACATTGTGGGCAATGGTCGTCAGCCGGGAGCGGATCAGCTCTCTGACCTCGTCGGAAAAGGCGCGGATCGTGCCGCCGACGCTTGCCGTCTCCGGGATGACGTTATAGGCCGATCCGGCCTCCAGCCTGGTGACCGAGAGAACCGCAGGCTCGGTCGGCGGCACATTGCGGCTGACGATGGTCTGGAGCGCTTGGACGAGTTCGGTAATGGCCGGGATCGGATCGCGGCCGGCATGCGGATGTGCCCCATGCGCGCCCTTGCCCCTGAACGTCACATCGAAGAAATCGGCACCGGCAAGCACCGTGCCGGCGCTCACATGCAGATGGTCCGGAGGCAACTGCGTCGCATTGTGGAGCCCATAGATCTCGTCGACGGGAAAGCGCTCGAACAAGCCGTCGGCGATCATGGCGCGGGCGCCGCCCAGCCCCTCCTCGGCCGGCTGGAAAATGAAGATGACGGTGCCGGCGAAATCGCGCGTTTCGGCGAGGTAGCGCGCGGTCCCGAGAAGAATAGCGGTATGGGCGTCATGGCCGCAGCCATGGAAGCGGTTCGGATAGATCGACGCATAGGGCAGACCGGTCTCCTCCGGCATCGGCAGGGCATCCATATCAGCCCTGAGCCCGATCGATCGATTGCCCGGATGCCGCCCGACCAGGCGGCCGACGACACCGGTCTTGCCAATGCCGCGATGGACTTCGATCCCCCATGAAGCGAGCTTCTCGGCGACAATACCGGAGGTCCTGACCTCCTCGAAGCCGATCTCCGGATGCGCATGCAGGTCACGGCGGATCTCGACAAGTTCGGAGGCATAGGCCGCGATGCGGTCGATGATTTTCGGGGCGGAAGCGTCGCGGGCATGGTCGATCGATTGGGTCATGAAAGCATCTCGGCATAGGGGAAACGGATCGGGTCGAACCACCCGCACGGTCACTTAATCATCGAAAGCGTAAGTAGTCTATATAAACAGTAGATTATTTAACGGGGAAGCGATCGATCCAGAGAGAGATCATGGGGCCTACGGTTCCCGGTTGACTGCCGCAAGACGGATACGACGCATCTCGCGTCATGCTGGCATTTTTCAAGTTTCCGCTCAATATTAGACATATATGTCAAAACAAGCCGCGAATTGGGTTGCTCATATGTCGCTATCGCGGCCTAGCCAACGCATCATGGCCATAGTCAACGCAAACGGCGTCTCGTTCCTCCCTGTTTCGCCGCGTTGGCTGTTCCCTCTGGAGGTTTGACCTTCAACCTGAAAGGGCTCCGGTTCATGCCGAGAGCCCTTCTTTTTATCGAGAATCTCCAGGACGAACGCTTCCGGGCCACAGCGGCAACCCGGAACGTCTTTCCTTTGCCTCGCTGCCGCGCCGGTCCGGTTTTCAGGGGATTTCGGCGGATGAAAATAATTTCTATAAAATTACTAGACAAAAGAAAGACTGGTCTTTCTCGCCTGCATTGCCGTGCACTAGGCTCTACGCAATATTTTGATTGGACACGCGAGGAAGATGTATGTCTGCGGAATTCATTAGCATTACCTTCACCAATCCCTCCACCGAGCTGAACCCGGTGCCGCAGCCATCGATCGATCCGAAGTTCCTGGTGCGCTATGCGCGATCGCTGGATGATTACGGCTTCAATTATACTCTGATCCCCTATGATTCCTCATCCTTCGATCCGTTTACCATCGGTGCGACGGTTGCCGCGAATACGAAAAACATCAAGATCATCATCGCGCTGCGCCCCAATACGATCTATCCGACGGTCGCCGCAAAGGCGCTGGCGACGCTCGATCAGCTGAGCGAAGGCCGCGTGGTCGTTCACTTCATTGCCGGCGGCAGCGACGTCGAGCAGGCGCGCGAGGGCGATTTCCTCACCAAGGAACAGCGCTACGAGCGGCTCGAGGAATATATCCACATCCTGCGCCGCGCGTGGCAATCCTCCGAACCTTTCGATTTCGACGGCCGCTATTATCAGTTCAAGCAGTTCAGCAACCAGGTTCGCCCGGTGAACGGCACGGTCCCGGTTTCGGTCGGCGGTTCCTCCGACGAGGCCTACCGGATCGGCGGCTCGCTGGCGGATATTTTCGGTCTTTGGGGAGAGCCCCTGGCCGAAACCAAAGACCAGATCGACCGAATCTACACGGAGGCCAAGCGCGCCGGACGCAAGGACCGGCCGCGCATCTGGGTCACCTTCCGGCCGATCGTCGCCGAGACCGACGAGCTGGCCTGGGCCAAGGCACATCGCGTACTCGACGCGCTGAACGAGAACCGGGCCAAGGGCCTCGGCAAAGCGCCGGTCTCGGCGCCGCCGCCGCAGAATGTCGGCTCCCAGCGCCTCTTGGAGATCGCCAAGCGCGGTGAGGTGCAGGATCGGGCGCTCTGGTATCCCACGGTGACGGCCACCAATGCGCGCGGCGCCTCGACGGCGCTTGTGGGATCGCCGCAGACCATTGCCGATTCCATTCTCGACTATATCGATCTCGGCGCCGACCTGATCTCCATTCGCGGCTACGACAATCTCAACGATGCCATCGACTATGGCCGCTATATCCTGCCGCTGGTGAGGGCCGGGCTTAAAGAGCGCGCCGAGGCTCAGCGGGACGTTGCCTGACGGCAAGGGAATATGCGGCCGGCGGATCACGCCGACCGGCCGCGCATGTTCAATCGGAAAGGCCCCATCAGTGTCCCATAACACGATCGATTTGACCGACGTCGTCCGCAAGGTGGCCGATGCGGCCCCCGCCGCCGACGCAACAGGCGCCTTTCCCTGGGCCGGCATTCGGGCCGTTCACGCAAGCGGGTTGCTGGAAAGCACGGTCGGAACGCGCTTCGGCGGCGCCGGCGCCTCCCTTCCCGAAGTGGGCCGGATTCTGGCTGCCTTGGGGCGCGGCGATCCGTCCGTCGCCCTGATCAGCGCGATGACCATGTTCACGCATCTCGGCGAAGCCGCCCGCAGCCGGTGGCCGGAAACGCTCTATCGCCGCCTGCTCTCCGAGGCGAAGGAGCGGCCGATCCTGCTCAATGCAGCCCGTGTCGAGCCGGATCTGGGATCGCCGGCACGCGGCGGCCTGCCCGAGACGCTGGCGCGGCGCACCCCCCATGGCTGGTCGATCACCGGCAAGAAACGCTTCGTCACCGGCGCCCTCGGCCTGACGCATTTCCTCGTCTGGGCGTGCACCGACGAGGAACCGCGCCGCGTCGGCACCTTCGTCGTTCCGGCCGGCCTGCCAGGCATCGATATCATCGAGAATTGGCGAAGCCTCGGCATGCGCGCCAGCGGTTCGCATGACGTCGAGTTCACCAATGTCGAAGTGCCGCGCGAAGACGTGCTCGACCTCGTTGATGCGGCCGCGGGCACGCAGGACAATCGCGCCCATGCCGCCATGACGCTGGCGCTCACCGCCATCTATCTCGGCGCGGCCGAAGCCGCCCAGGAGGCCTTCGTCCGCTTCGCACACGAGCGCGTACCCTCCAATCTCGGCTACCCGATCGCCCGCACCGAGCGTTTCGTCACGCTGGCGGGCGAGATCGACCTTCTGGTCGCGGGCGCCCGGCAGATCATCTTCGACGCCCTGGATCATGGCCTCGACAGCCCGGAAACCCTGATCCGCGCCCGCCTTCTCGCCGGCCGGCAGATTCGCGACGCCGTCCATCTCGCCGTCGGCGCGCTCGGCAATCCCGGCCTCAGCGCCGACCTCGGCATCGAGCGGCATTTTCGCGATATCCAGTCCGTTCTGGTGCACGCGCCGCAGGAGGATACGGCCATTTCCATCCTCGGACGCGCCGCGCTGGAACGTGGCGAGAAGGCGCGGCACGCGCCGGAGCCGTCTCCCGCGCTTGCCGCCCGAGCCGTTCTCAAAACCGGCTGATCGGCTCTGGCCTCTCGTTTTCACGCAATTCCGGACGGAAAACCGCTGCACACTTTTCCTGGAATTGCTCTAGCACCTCAGGCCCGATCTGCCCCAGCCTTGGCGGTCGTGTTTCGCGAACTTCACAGCAGGAATGAACAATGACAAAGACAATCGACTACTTCTTCGGCATCGGCTCGCCCTGGGCCTTCATCGGGCTTGAGCCCTTCACCGCGCTTGCCGCGCGCTTCGGCGCGGAGATCCGGCCCTATGTCATTCCGCTTGTCGAGGAAAACGGCGCGATCTTTTCACGCAACCGGCCCGAACCGCGGCGGGCCTATTGGTTCAAGGACCTGAAGCGCTGGGCGGCCTTGCGCGGCAAGACGCTCGAGCTCGACAACAGGGCGGGACTTTCCGATCCCACACCCGCCGGTCTCACCGTGATCGCGGCCGCGCTGGAAGGCAAGGATTGGGTGCGCCTCACGGCAGCCCTGCAGGAGGCCTTCTGGTCGCGTGCCGAAGATATCGGCAATGCCGAGGTGCGCAAAGCGATCGCCGACGCCGCCGGTTTCGATGGCGCGGCGCTGGAGGCACGCGCCCAGCAAAGCGATGTGCAGGAGCGCTGGCGCTCCGATTACGAACTCGCGAAGACGGCCGGCGTCTTCGGTTTTCCCACCTTCCGCTATGATGGCGAGCTCTATTGGGGACAGGACAGCCTGCCCTTCCTCGAACGTCATCTGAACGGCGAGAAGCTGATCGCCTGACCTCAAGGCTCGGCTTGCCGATCCGGCACTCGCCTTCAGGGTTGACACGGGCCGAGTCCCGAGCATAGCTTCCAAGACATTCACCAGGGGGGTCCCGTCAAGGGGCTGAGATACTGCTGGACAATATGGCTTAGGCCTTTTGTGGCGCAGTGACCCGTTGAACCTGATCCAGTTCATACTGGCGTAGGGACGGTGCAAGCGCTCGAAAGGCTTTTGATTCCCACGTGGAATCCGAGCCGGCGTCTTTTCATCATTCCGGCTGAGGACTGGGTCTCCAATCGAAACTTGGAGCCTCAAACCATGAATATCGCCGCCCAAAACCTCGTTCCCATCAACGGCCATCCGGCCGGCTGAAATGCGTGTCCTCGTCAAAGGGGGCGGTGTCGCCGGCCTTGCGGTCGCGCATGCGCTGCATATGCGCGCCGCCGCGGTGACCGTCATCGATCCCCGCGCGGATTTCGGCCAGGCCGCATCCTGGCTCGCCGGCGGCATGCTGGCCCCCTGGTGCGAGCGCGAAAGCGCCGACGAAGCCGTGCTGCGGCGGGGAGAGGATGCCGCCGACCGCTGGGAGGCGATGCTGCCGGGCGAGGTCGCCCGACAGGGGACGCTGGTGGTGGCGCCGGCCCGCGACCAAAGCGAGCTGAAGCGCTTCTCCAGCCGCACGACGGGCCATCGATGGCTGGGGGAAGACGAGCTGGCCGCACTGGAGCCGGCGATTGCCGGACGCTTTGGCCAGGGCCTGTTCTTTCCGCGCGAAGCCCATCTCGATCCACGCCGCGTGCTGACATCCTTGCGGGACAAACTCGCGGGAGGCGGCGTGAATTTTACGTCTGAGCCACAGCCCAAAGAGACATTCGACGATGTCGTCGACTGCACCGGCGCTTCTCGCATCGGCCGGAGCCGCGACCTGCGCGGCATCCGGGGCGAAATGCTCTATCTGCGCACCGACGAGCTGCAGCTCACCCGGCCCGTCCGCCTGCTGCATCCGCGCATTCCAGTCTATGTCGTGCCGCGCGGCGGCGGCCTGTTCATGGTCGGCGCGACGATGATCGAGACCGAATTCGACGGGCCGATTACGGCACGCTCGCTGATGGAACTCTTGAACGCCGCCTATACGCTGCATCCCGCCTTCGCCGACGCCACGGTCGTCGAAACCGGCGCCGGCATCCGCCCGGCCTTCCCAGACAATTTTCCGCGCGTGACACGGGAAGCCCATGCGGTCGTCCTCAACGGCCTCTACCGCCACGGCTTTCTACTGGCGCCGGCCATGGCCGCGGAGGCTGCCGATCTCGTCTTTTCCCGAAACTTTGAAGGAGCGCATGCATCATGAGACTGATCGTCAATGGCGAGCCGCAGACTGTCGTTGCGACGACGCTCTCCGATCTGCTGGCCGCATTGGATTATGAGGGCGACTGGCTTGCGACCGCCGTCAACGGCGAGCTCATTCATCGGGACGATCGCGGCGATCACGCTCTCAACGACAATGACAGGATCGAAATCCTCACACCGATGCAAGGAGGCTGACCCATGCTTTCTCTCTATGGAACCGAAGTCGCATCGCGCCTGCTGCTCGGCACCGCGCGCTATCCCTCCCCCGCAATCCTCGCCGAGGCCGTCAGGCAATCGGCGACGGAGATCGTCACCGTCTCGCTGCGCCGCGAAACCGCCGGCGGACGCAATGGCGGTGCCTTCTTCGAGATGATCCGCGCGCTCGGCGTGCGCGTGCTGCCCAACACCGCCGGCTGCCACGGCGTCTCCGAAGCCGTGCTGACGGCCAAGATGGCACGCGAGGTGTTTCAGACCAACTGGATCAAGCTGGAGGTGATCGGCCATCACGATACGCTGCAGCCCGATGTGTTCGGACTGGTGGAGGCCGCGCGCATTCTCTCCTCCGAAGGCTTCGAGGTCTTTCCCTATACGACCGACGATCTCGTCGTGGCCGAGCGCCTGCTGAACGCGGGCTGCAAGGTGCTGATGCCCTGGTGCGCGCCGATCGGCTCGGCGGCAGGACCGCTCAATCCGGGTGCGCTTCGGGCGATGCGCGCGCATTTCCCCGAGGTGCCGCTCATCGTCGATGCCGGCATCGGCCGGCCGTCGCATGCGGCAACCGTCATGGAATTCGGCTTCGATGCCGTGCTTCTCAATACCGCCGTTGCCGGCGCCGGCGATCCCATCGCCATGGCCGGCGCCTTCGCCAAGGCGATCGAGGCCGGTCGTCAGGCCTTCACCGCCGGCATGCTCGAACCGCGCGACATGGCCGTTCCATCCACGCCCGTCATCGGAAAGGCCGTGTTCGCATGAAGCTCGACCCCTTCTATCTCATCGTCGACAGCGCCGCATGGATCGTCCGGCTGGTGCCGCTCGGCGTGAAACTGGTGCAGCTGCGCATCAAGGATCGCCCGGAGGCGGAAATCCGCGCCGAAATCCGGGCGGCGAAGGCCGTCTGCGCCGCGCATGACTGCCAGCTCATCGTCAACGATTACTGGCAGATCGCCATCGAGGAAGGATGCGACTTCATCCATCTCGGCCAGGAGGATCTGGCTGTCGCCGATCTCGGCGCCATCCGCGCCGCCGGCCTGAAACTCGGCCTTTCGACGCATGACGAGGCGGAATTGGAGACGGCGCTTGCGGCAAAGCCGGACTATGTCGCCCTCGGCCCGGTCTACCCGACGATCCTCAAGCAGATGAAATGGGCGCCGCAGGGCCTTGAACGGATCGGAGAATGGAAACGCCGGAGCGCGCCGCTGCCGCTGGTCGCGATCGGCGGGCTGAACATCGAAAGGCTTCAGGGCGTGTTCGACGCAGGGGCAGACAGCGCCGCCGTCGTCACCGACATAACCTTGAACGACGACCCGGAAGCCCGTACGCGCCAGTGGATCGAACAGACTGCGCGATGGCGGTAAAGCACGGAATTGTCGTCATACCGCCCTATCGCACCACCTTGTCCGGATGGGCAGCCGCGAAAGGTTCCAGCCCGGCGCAGCGGTCGGCAATGTCGACGAGCCTCGGGCAGACCGAGAGATCGGCATTCCAGCGCCGGGCATTATAGACCTGCGGCACGAGGCAGATATCCGCCATGGTCGGCCGATCGCCATGGCAGAACACGCCGGTTGCCGGAGAATCCAGAAGCCGCTCGAAGGCGGCCATCCCCTCGCCGATGAATTTTTGCATCCAGGCGATCCGGGCCTCCTCACTGTCGCCGGCGAGCGCCATCACATGCATGCCGACATGGGAGTTGCAGATCGGATGGATTTCCATGGCGATCGCATAGGACAGCGTCCTGACCCGCTGTCGCCCGACCGGATCGCGCGGCAGGAAAACGCCGCCGCGCGTCTCGTCGAGATATTCGATCACCGCCAACGACTGGCTGAAGACATGCCCATCGATCTCGAGGACCGGCACCAGCCCTTGCGGATTGCGGGCCAGATGCTCTTGCGACTTATGGGCCTTGGCGAGCAGATCGATCGGCACGGTGCGGAAATCTGCCCCCAGCATGTGGAGCGCGATCCGGAGCCGATAGCTCGCGGAGGACCGCCAATAGTCGTAGAGCACCGTCTCGCTCATTGCTGCCTCTCATATTTCGTCACCGTCTGCTCGATCGCGCCGAAGATCGAATGACCCTTCTCATCCGTCATCTCGATGCGCACGACGTCGCCGAACTGCAGGAAGGGCGTCTTCGGAGCGCCGCGCGTGATCGTCTCGACCGTACGGATTTCCGCGATGCAGGAATAGCCTGCCCCGCCCTCGGCGATCGGTCTACCCGGTCCGCCGTCGAGCTTGTTGGAAACCGTGCCGGAGCCGATGATCGTGCCGGCGACGAGCGCTCGGGTCTTTGCCGCATGGGCAATCAGCTGCGGAAAGTCGAAGGTCATGTCTATACCGGCATTGGCCCTGCCGAACGGCTGGCCGTTGAGATCGACATGCAGCGGCAAATGCAGCCTGCCGCCGTCCCAGGCCGCTCCCAGCTCCTCGGGAGAAACCGCAACCGGAGAGAAGGCCGAAGACGGTTTCGACTGGAAGAAGCCGAAGCCCTTGGCGAATTCCGCCGGGATCAGGCCGCGCAGCGAGACGTCGTTGACCAGCATCACGAACAGGATGGCGTTGCGCGCCTCCTCTATCGACGCCCCCATCGGCACATCGCCGACGATCACCGCCAGCTCGGCCTCCATATCGGCGTCCCATGCCTCATCGGCCAGCGGGATCGGCTCGCGCGGCCCGAGGAAGGCGTCGGACCCGCCCTGATACATCAGCGGATCGGTCCAAAAGCTCTCCGGCATCTCGACGTTGCGGGCCTTGCGGACCAGTTCAACATGGTTGACGTAGGCCGAGCCATCCGCCCACTGATAGGCGCGCGGCAGCGGCGACGTCGCATCATGTTCGTGGAAGCGGACCGTCGGCTGCGCGCCGGTCTCGATGCCTTGCGCGACCTGGGCGAGGCGCGGGCCTACATGCGCCCAATCGTCCAGTGCCGCCTGGAGCGTGCGGGCGATATGGCCGACCTCCGAGCAGCGGGTCAGATCTTTCGATACGACGACCAGCCGGCCGTCGCGGGTGGAATCCTTCAATGTGGCGAGTTTCATGGATGAGTGCTTCCCTGCTTTTGTTGATTGGTATTGTCTTGAAGACGTGAGGCGACGGCGCGAGAAGGCAAGCCCGCGCCCCGCCCCCTATTTGATACCCGGCGTGCCGTCGAACTTGCGTTCGAGGCCGGACCAGCAGTCGATATAGTCGTCCTGCAGCGTGTCGAGTTCGGCCGCGAATTTGGTGAGTTGCTGCGGGAAACGGGTTTCGAACATGAAGGCCATGGTGTTCTCCAGCTTGACCGGCTTCAGCTCGCCGTTCGACGCCTTTTCGAAGCCGGTGAAATCCGGCCCATGCGGCAGCATCATGTTGTGCAGGCTCATGCCACCGGGCACGAACCCTTCCTCCTTGGCGTCGTAGCGGCCGCAGATCAGGCCCATGAATTCGCTCATGATGTTGCGGTGATACCAGGGCGGCCGGAACGTATGCTCGGCCACGAGCCAGCGCGGCGGAAAGATCACGAAGTCGACATTGGCGGTGCCTTCCTCGCCGGACGGCGCGGTCAGCACCGTGAAGATCGACGGATCGGGATGATCGAAAAGGATGGCGCCGACCGGCGAGAAGGTGCGCAGATCGTACTTATAGGGCGCATAGTTGCCGTGCCAGGCGACGACGTCGAGCGGCGAATGGCCGATCTCGGTGACATGATGGGAGCCGCACCACTTCACCTGCACGCGGCAGGGCGTCTCCTTGTCCTCGAAGGCGGCCACCGGCGTCTTGAAATCGCGCGGATTGGCAAGGCAATTGGCGCCGATCGGACCGCGATCCGGCAGCGTGAACTTGGCACCGTAATTCTCGCAGATATAGCCGCGCCAGACCGGCTGCTCGCCAAGACGCGTCACCTTGAACATGGTCCCGCGCGGGACGATGCAGATCTCGGACGGTTCGACATCCATTTTTCCGAGTTCGGTAAAGACACGGATAGCGCCCGTTTCCGGCGCGATCAGCATCTCGCCGTCGGCATTGAAGAAGTAGTCGTCCACCATGTCGGTGTTGAAGGTGTAGACATGCGCGGCCATGCCGGTCTGGGTCAGCGCGTCGCCCGCCGTCGTCATCGTGCGGATGCCTTCCAGGAAATTCAGCCTTTCCGCCGGCGCCGGCAACGGGCTCCAGCGCAATTGCCCGAGCGCCAGCGAATGGTCGGCGACATGCGGCGCCGTCTTCCAGAGCGGATAGTCGATTTTCGTGAAACGGCCGGTATGCCTGACGCTGGGGCGGATGCGATAGAGCCAGGAACGCTCATTGGTGCCGCGCGGCGCCGTAAAGGGCGAGCCGGAGAGCTGCTCGGCATAAAGACCGTAATTGCACTTCTGCGGACTGTTCTGCCCCTGCGGCAAAACGCCGGGCAGGCTCTCCGTTTCGAAATCATTGCCGAAACCGGGCATATAGGCGAGCGCCTGACGCGGATCGACATCCTGTTTAGCCTTCGGCGCAACCGTGCTTTCCATGGCTTGTTTCCTCCCGTAACTCCCATATAGTTGTAAATGTAACCATTATTTTGTAACCATCAACGCCATGGATCAATTTTCGCTCGAGCTGTTTCTCCCTTACCGGCTGAACCGGGCCGCCGAATTCGTCGGCCTGCGCTTTGCCGCGCATTACAAGGCGAGATACGGCATGACCCGGCCGGAATGGCGCTCGCTGGCCGCGCTCGGCAGTTCCGGGCGCATGACGGCAAAGGCCGTCGCAGCGCATTCGGCCATGCACAAGACCAAAGTCAGCCGGGCCGTCTTCGCTTTGGAGCAGCGCCGCTGGGTGAAGCGGACGAGGGACGAGACCGACCGGCGGCAGGAGCATCTGGAACTCACCAGTGCCGGGCATCAGGCCTATCGGGAGCTGATCGCGCTTGCCCGCGACTACCAGTCGGAACTGGAGGCACTCATGGGGCAGCCGGGCGTTCACTCGCTCGCAGCGGGGCTGGACGCGGTCGAACGGGTGATCGGGCAGAAGGGATCGCCGATCGATCTGGACGATCTTTAAGATCAGGTCCGCGCGGACTTCTGGATCGGAATGGGACCGGAATCCTTGAGGACATTGAGCACGATCGAGGTCTTGACGTGCTGCACGCTCTCATGCGGCAGCAGCACGTCGTTGACGAAATGGGAAAGCCCGGCGAGATCGCGTGTCACCACCTTCAGGTGATAATCCATCTCGCCCGTCAGCGAAAAGCATTCCAGCACTTCCGGCAGGTTCTCGACGAGGCTCGCAAAGCGCTTGGCGTTGTCGCGATTGTGGGTCGCAAGCGTCACCGCGATGACCACCAGCAGATCGAGCCCGAGCTTGCGCCGGTCGAGATGAGCCCGGTAGCTCTGGATATAGCCCTCCGCCTCCAGCCGCGAGCGCCGGCGCGAGCATTGCGACGGCGACAGGGCGATCAGCTCGGAGAGCTCATTGTTGGTCAGCCGCCCATCGGCCTGCAGATGGCTCAGAATCTTGAGATCATATCCATCGAGCGCTTCCATCATGCATCTCTTTCAAAATTTCCGCACGGATCATGCACGATTGGAGCAAAGTCGGCTCAAGATTGCAAGCACAATGCACCCGCCCTGTAGCATCATATGCATGAGCGACAGGAGGAGTTTGCCATGGGTCCTTTCCCACACGACGTACCGGTTTCCGAGATCACCGCAGACAATCCGGCGGGGACTGATGGCTTCGAATTCGTCGAATTCGCGCATCCCGAGCCGCAGAAACTCGAAGAGCTGTTTGCCCGCATGGGCTACGAACCGGTCGCAAGACACAAGACAAAGAACGTCACCGTCTGGCGGCAGGGTGACATCAACTACCTCGTCAATGCCGAGCCCGGCAGCCATGCCATGCGCTTCGTCGACCAGCATGGGCCCTGCGCGCCCGCCATGGCCTGGCGCGTCGTCGATGCCGACCACGCTTTTCGCCATGCGGTCGCCAAGGGCGCGACACCTTATGACGGCAAGGACAAGACACTCGACGTACCGGCCATCGTCGGCATCGGCGGCTCGCTGCTCTATTTCATCGAGACCTATGGTGAGAAGGGCTCGGCCTACGAGGCCGAATTCGACTGGCTGGGCGAGCGCAATCCCAAGCCGGAAGGTGCCGGGTTCTATTACCTCGACCACCTCACCCACAATGTCTATCGCGGCAACATGGACAAATGGTGGGATTTCTACCGCGAGCTTTTCAACTTCAAGCAGATCCATTTCTTCAACATCGACGGCCGCATCACCGGCCTGGTAAGCCGGGCCATCACCTCGCCCTGCGGCAAGATCCGCATCCCGCTGAACGAGTCCAAGGACGAGACGAGCCAGATCGAGGAATTCCTCAGGAAATACAAGGGCGAAGGCATCCAGCACATCGCCGTCGGCACCGAGCGCATCTATGAGGCGACCGATACGCTGGCCGAGAACGGCCTCAAATTCATGCCCGGCCCGCCGGAGACCTATTACGAAATGTCCCATGCCCGCGTGAACGGCCATGACGAGCCGATCGAGCGGATGAAGAAGCACGGCATTCTGATCGATGGCGAAGGCGTGGTCGATGGCGGCATGACGAAAATCCTGCTGCAGATCTTCTCCAAGACCGTGATCGGTCCGATCTTCTTCGAATTCATCCAGCGAAAGGGCGACGATGGCTTCGGCGAAGGCAACTTCCGCGCCCTGTTCGAATCGATCGAGGAAGACCAGATCCGCCGCGGCGTCATCAAACCACAGGCGGCGGAATAGAGCCCGACCCTTACCTCATGACAAGCCGGGAGACCATTGTTCGTCTGGCCTTGGGACGATGATCAAGAGCCGGAAGCACCGTCACTGTGCCGTATGGGTCTTGGCCGTTATATCAACACCGAGGGCGCGCATCACTGCGAACGTCGTCTTGAGGGTCGGGTTTCCGTGCTCGCTGAACGAACGGTAGAGCTGTTCGCGAGATAAGCCGGTTTTGCGGGATATCTCGGTCATGCCTTTGGCACGAGCGACGACGCCAAGTGCCTTGGCGACATAGGCGGCATCGCCGGTTTCAAAGGCATCGGCCATAAAAGCGGCGATCTCCTCATCATCAACCAACGCGGCGGCAGGGTCGTAAGTGGTCAGTTTTTCAATCAACTTGTGAACTCCATTCTTTGGCGAGTTTCTTGGCGGCGGCGATATCACGGGTTTGCGATCCTTTATCCGCGCCACATAGCAACACGATCAGGACATTTCCGCGCTGTTGGAAGTAGACGCGATAGCCGGGACCGTAGTGAATTCGCAGTTCGCTTACGCCTTCGCCTACCGGCTGCACATCGCTCGGCACGCCTTCAGCCAACCGCATCAATCGCGCCGCGATAATCGTTCTGGCTCGCTTGTCCCGGAGACGGCTTTCCCACTGGCGAAGGGCGCCGTCTGCCTTAACTCAATCACGAGGATTTGTAGTCTAAAAACTACAGTCACGCAATACCTTCCCTGCATCGACGCATATGCTCAGGGTCATTGTGCGCCCAGCCGAAACCGACCCCGTCATGGGAAACCGCCAGCTCTTCTCCAGTTAGCAAATCCAACCGCTTCCGCGCACCAACCTCAGGTTCGGGCAAGCCAGCTCGACGATAGTGGCGAGGCTGGGCGTGGAATCGGTCACCCTCGGTTCCGTCAAGGCCGGGTTTTGGCAACGATACCGTCCCACAGGCTGCTCGACTTTTTTGTATTCGCTAACGCAAGAGTTTTCGCGCATGACTTCGATCGTTTCCTCTCTCAGCCCCAGCCAGATCAGGTCGCTTTCGACGGCGTCCGTCGCTGCCTGGACCACGGAAGACGTGGCCTCGCTGTCCACGAAACAGATCAACGCGCTGTCGTCGGCCCAGATCGCCGCCCTGGATACGGAAGATGTCGACGTCCTCACCTCGCAGCAGTTGAGCGCGATTTCGCAAAGCGCCATCGTCGGCCTGACCCTGGACCAGTTGGCCGTCCTGGATAGTTCCGACATCGAAAGCCTGACCTCGCTTCAGGTCGCGGCGATCACCACCGAGCAGATCGGCGCGCTGACGACAGACCAGGCGGAAGCCTTGAGTTCCTCTCAGGTCGGTGCGCTGAGTTCGGCGCAGCTTGCAGCCTTGAGCACGGCGGATATCGCAACCTTCTCGACCGCCGATATGGCGGCGATCAGCACTAAAGCCATTGCGGGATTGAGCACGAGCGCGATCGCCGCTCTTTCGACGGAACAGATCGCCGCCCTGAGTACGACGGCGGTCGCGAGCCTGTCGAGCGACCAGATCGATGCCCTGTCGACCGTGCAGATCGCCGCCTTGACCACCGCCCAGGTCGGCGCGCTGAAAGCAACGCATATCGCAGCGCTCAGCACCGATGACCTCACCGCCCTGTCCACCACGCAGATTGCGGCATTGAGCACGAGCGCGGTCGCGAGTCTTGCGGAAAACCAGATTGCCGCCCTCTCCACGGCGCAGGTCGAGGCCCTGTCCACGACACAGGTAAAAGCTTTGGGCTCGACCCAGCTTGCGGCCCTTGGCACCGATGACCTGGCAACCTTCTCGACCGCCGACATGGCGGCGATCACCAACAAGGCCATATCCGGCCTGAGCACGGACGTGATCGCGTCGCTGTCCACCGCGCAGATCACCGCCTTGAGCTCTTCCGGCGTTTCCGGCCTGACGACGGCCCAGATCGGCGCGCTGTCCACCGGGCAAATCGCCGCCCTGACGACAGCCCAGGTCGGCGCCCTCAAGACAACGCAGATCGTGGCGCTCAGCACCAGCGACCTGTCGGCACTATCGACCGCGCAGGTTGCGGCGCTCAGCACGAGCGCTGTCGCGGGCCTGGCGACGAACCAGATTTCCGCCCTGTCCACGACGCAGATCGGGGCCTTGACGACCGCTCAGGTCGCCGCTCTCAAGGCAGCGCAGATTGCGGGCATGGACACGGACGACCTGTCGGCATTTTCCACGACGCAGATCGCCGCCCTCAGCACGAACGGCATTGCGGGCCTGACGACCAACCAGGTTGCGGCCTTGTCCACGGCGCAGGTCGAAGCACTCACCACCACGCAGGTGAAGGCGCTAAGCTCGACCCAGCTTGCGGCGCTTGGGACGGCCGAGATCGCGACCTTCTCGACCGCCGACATCGCCGCGATTACAAGCAAGGCCATCGCGGGCTTGAGCACCGACACGCTCGCTGCGCTGACCACCACGCAGATCGCGGCTTTGAGCACGTCGGCGATCGTGGGCCTGACCACGACGCAGGTGGCAGCCCTTTCCACCGCGCAGATCGATTCCCTGTCCGTAGCCCAGGTCGGCGTGCTGGCTTCCAAGCAGATTGCGGCCCTTGCCACGGACACGGTGGCATCGCTATCCACCAAGCAAGTCGCGGCGCTCGGCACGGCCGGCGTCACCGGCCTGACCACGACGCAGATCGCCGCGCTGTCCACCGCGCAGGCAGAGGCGCTCACCACCACGCAGGTGAAGATGCTGAGCTCGACCCAGCTTGCGGCGCTTGGGACGGACGAGATCGCGACCTTCTCGACCGCCGACATGGCGGCGATCACCAGCAAGGCCATATCCGGCCTGAGCACCGATGTGATCGCATCGCTTTCCACCGGCCAGCTTGCAGCCCTGTCCATCAGTGCGGTCGCAGCCCTGTCCACCACGCAGATCGATGCCTTGTCGACGGCGCAGATCGCCACCCTGAACACCTCGGGCATAGCCAGCCTGACCACGACACAGATCGCCTCCCTCTCGACAGCACAGATAGCAGCCCTGACGACAGCCCAGATCGGCGCCCTCAAGGCAACACAAGTCGCGGTCATGGGCACGGACGGCATCGCCGTCCTGTCGACCGACCAGATCGCCGCCCTGAAGACGAGTTCCGTCGCGGGCCTGAGCACCAGCCAGGTCGCCACCCTGACCACCGAGCAGGTGGAGACATTGTCCTCCTTGCAGGTGAAAGTGCTGAGCTCATCACAGCTTGCCGCACTTAGTGCCGAGGACATCGCGACATTCTCGACCGCCGAGATCGCCGTGCTCAGCAGCAAAGCCATACCCGGCCTCAGCACCGATGCAATCGCCGCTCTTACCACCGAACAGATTGCCGCCTTGGGCACGGCGGGCGTCGCCGGCCTGACCACCGGCCAGATCAACGCCCTTTCGACCGCCCAGGCGGAGGCCCTGACCACGGCTCAGGTGGCCGTATTGAGCTCGACCCAGCTCGGCGCGCTCGGCGCGGACGACATGGCGACATTCTCGACCGCCGATATTGCGGCACTCACCAGCAAGGCGGTATCGGGGCTCAGCACGGGCGTTATCGCCGCGCTCTCGACCGCGCAGATCGCCGCGCTCAGCACGGCGGGCATCGCCGGCCTGACGAGCAGCCAGATTCCGGCACTCAGCACCGCGCAGGCCGCCGCGCTGACGACGACGCAAACCGCCATACTCAGCTCCAAGCAGGTTGCCGCGATCGGCCTGGACTCGATATCTGTCCTTTCCACGGCGCAGATCGCCGTCCTCAGCACCGCCGGCATTGTCGGTCTGACCACCAGCCAGATTGCCGCCTTGAGCACCGCGCAGGCGGAGGCGCTGATGACGACGCAGGTTGCCGTCCTGAGCTCCACGCAGCTCGCCGCCATGGGCACGAACGACATAGCGGCCTTCTCGACCGCCGATATTGCCGCGATCACCAGCAAGGCCGTATCCGGGCTGAGCACGAACGTCATCGGATCCCTCTCCACGGCGCAACTCGCCGCGCTCACCACCAGCGCCCTCGCCAACCTCACGACGGTGCAGATCGACGCTCTCTCCTCGACCCAGATTGCGGCCCTGAACACCACGCGGATCGCGGCCTTCGGTTCGACGCAAGTCGCCGCGCTGAATACGGATGTCATCGCCTCGCTTTCGACAGCGCAGATCGCCGCACTGAGCACGACGGGGCTTACGGGCCTGACGACCGAGCAGATCGCTGCCCTCAGCACCGCCCAGACCGAAGCCCTGACCACGGCCCAGGTGGCGGCACTGAGCTCCACGCAGATCGCAGCGCTCGGAACGGACGACATAGCAACCTTCTCGACCGCCGATATCGCCGCGATCACCGGCAAAGCCGTATCCGGGCTAAGCACGGCCGTCATCGCAGCCCTTTCCACCGGCCAGGTGGCCGCCTTGAGCACCGCCGGGGTCGCGGGATTGACCACCAGCCAGGTCGACACGTTGAGCACGGCGCAGATCGCCGCACTGAGCGCGGCAAGGGTCGCGGTGCTGAGCTCGGCTCAAATCGCGGCGCTGAGCACGACTGTGATCGCATCTCTTTCCACAACCCAAATCGCCGCCTTGAGCGCCTCGGGGGTTACCGGTCTCACCAGCGATCAGGTCGCGGCCTTGAGCACCGCGCAGGCCCAAGCCCTGACGACGACACAGGTCGCGGCGCTGAGCTCGGTCCAGCTTGGCGCGCTCGGCACGGACGACATAGCGACCTTCTCGACCGCCGATATCACCGCCATCAGCAGCAAAGCCATATCCGGCCTGAGCACCGCCGTCATCGCATCCCTTTCCACCGCGCAATTTACCGCCTTGAGCGCGTCGGGCATGACGAACCTGACGACGGATCAGATCGATTCCCTGACGTCAGCACAAATTGCCGCCTTGACGACGGCGCAGACGGCCGCGCTCAGTTCAAAGCAGATCGCGGCCTTGAGCACGGCGGTCGTCGCATCCCTTTCCACGGCGCAAGTCGCCGCGCTGAGCACGGCTGGCATCACCGGCCTGACGGCCGACCAGATCACGGCATTGTCCACCACCCAGGCGGAGGCACTGACGACGACACAGGTCGCCGCCCTGAGCTCGACGCAGCTTGCCTCGCTCGGCGCCGACGACATCGCGACATTCTCGACCAAGGACATCGCCGCGATCGGCTCCGGTGCGATATCGGGGTTGACCACCGCCGTCGTCGCGGCGCTCTCGACGGACCAGATTGCATCCTTGAGTACATCGGGCATTGCTGGCCTGACGACGGAACAGCTCAATGCCATGAGCACCGCTCAGATCGACAGCTTGTCCACCAAGCAGATAGCGGCCCTCGGCTCGACGCAGGTCGCGGTTTTGGGCACGAGCGCCATCGCTGCCCTCTCGACGGATCAGATCGCGGCTTTGAGCACCTCGGGCATTGCCGGCCTGACCACCGCGCAGATCGCCGGCCTCAGCACCGCTCAAGCCGAGGCCCTGACGGTTGCCCAGGTTGGCGCCCTCAACTCCAAACAGGTCGGCGCCCTCAGCACCGACGACATCGTCACCTTCTCGACCAAGGATATCGCGGCGATCAGCTCCAGCGTCATATCCGGATTGTCGACGGCGGCGATCGCCGCGCTGTCGACGGATCAGATCGCGGCTCTCAGCACCTCGGGGATATCAGGCCTGACCACCAAGCAGATCGTGGCCTTGAGCACCGCCCAGGCCGAGGCCCTGACGACAACCCAGGTCGCCGCGCTCAGCTCGGCGCAGCTTTCGGCTGTTGATGCCGAGGACATCGCCACCTTCTCGACCAAGGATATTGCGGCGATCAGCTCCAGTGCGCTGTCGGGACTTTCCACGACCGTCGTGGCCGCGCTCTCGACAGCACAGATCGCGGCGATCAGCACGGCCGGCATCACCGGCCTCTCCACCAAGCAAATTGCCGCCCTGAGCACGGCGCAGGCCGAAGCCTTGACGACAACCCAGGTCGCCGCGCTTGCTTCGACACAGCTTGCGGCCATGGACGCCAGCCATATAGCCACCTTCTCGACGGCCGATATCGCGGCAATCGGCGCCAGTGCCGTGTCGGGGCTGTCGACGACAGTCATCGCCGCTCTCTCGACCGCGCAGATCACCGCCCTCAGCACTGCAGGGATATCGGGCCTCTCCACCAAGCAGATGGCCGCCTTGAGCACGGCTCAGGCCGATGCCTTGTCCAGCAAGCAGATCGCCGTGCTTGGTTCGGCACAGATCGCCGCGCTCAATACGGGTGTCGTCGCCGCACTCTCCACCACGCAGATCGCCGCACTCGGCACAGCCGGCATTGCCGGGCTGACCACCACGCAGATTGCCGTCCTCTCGACCGCGCAGGCGCAGGCCCTGACGACGGCCCAGATCGCGACCCTCAGCTCCAAACAGGTTGCGGCCCTCTCGTCCGCCGACATCGCAGCCCTCTCGACCGCGCAGATCGTGACGCTGAGCGCGGCCGGCATTGTCGGCCTGACCACCGCGCAAGTCGCCGCCCTCAGCACCAGTCAGGCCGAGGCCTTGACCACGCTCCAGGTCGCGGCGCTCAGCTCCAAGCAGATCGCCGCCCTCAGCGCGGACCAACTCGAGACCTTCTCGACCGCCGATATCGCCGCCATCAGCTCAAGCGCCGTATCGGGATTGCCCACGGAGACGATATCGGCCTTTTCCACGGCACAGATCGCAGCGCTCAGCACCGCCGGCATTGCCGGCCTGACCACGGCGCAGGTCGACGCTCTGAGCAGCGACCAGCTTGAAGCCTTGACCACGGCACAGGTGGCAGCCCTCAGCTCCACGCAACTTGCTGTCCTCACGACCGGCGATATTGCCGGTCTGTCGACCGCACAGATCGCCGCCTTGAACACATCGGGCATTACCGGCCTGACGACAGCGCAGATCGCGGCGCTCAGCACCGGCCAGGCGGAAGCCCTGACCTCCGTCCAGGTGGCCGTGCTCAATTCCAAGCAGATCGCCGCCCTTGGAGCGGACGATCTCGAGACCTTCTCGGCCGCCGAGGTCGCCGCCATTAGCTCCAGCGCCGTATCGGGATTGTCGACCGAGACGATAGCAGCCCTTTCAACCACGCAGATCGCGGCGCTCAGCACGGCCGGCATCGCCGGCCTCTCCACGACGCAAATCAACGTCTTGAGCTCCGATCAACTCGAAGCCTTGACCACGGCCCAGATCGCCGCGCTCAGCTCCGCGCAGCTTGCCGTTCTCACGACCGACGATATCGCCGCTCTTTCAACCGCGCAGATCGCCGCCTTGGGCACATCCGGCATCGTGGGCCTGACAACCGCGCAGATCACGGCCCTCAGCACCGGCCAGGTCGAGGCCCTGACGACGGCCCAGGTCGCCGCGCTGACCTCCAGCCAGATCGCGGCACTCGGGACGGACGATCTCGACACCTTCTCGACCGCCGACATCGCTGCCATCAGCTCCAGCGCCATTCACGGCCTGTCCACCGAGACCATAGCCAGCCTCTCGACCGCACAGATCGCGGCCCTCGGCACGGCGGGCATTGCCGGCTTGACGACCGCGCAAGTCACGGCCCTCAGCACCAGCCAGGTCGAAGCCCTGACGACCGCCCAGGTCGCGGCGCTGAACTCGAAACAGATTGCCGTCCTGGGAACGGACGACCTCGAAACCTTCTCGACCGCCGATATCGCCGCTATCAGTTCGACCGCCGTGCCGGGACTGTCGACCGAGACGATCGCGACGCTCTCGACCGCGCAGATCGCAGCCTTGAGCGCGTCCGGCGTCGCGGGGCTGACGACCGCCCAGATCGCCGTCCTCAGCACCGGTCAGGTCGAGGCCCTGACCACCGCGCAGGTGGCAGCTCTCGGCTCCAAGCAAGTTGCCGCCCTGAGCACCAGCGACATAGCGGCTCTCTCGACCGCGCAGATCGCGGCCTTGAGCACGGCAGGCGTCGCCGGATTGGGCAGCGCCCAGGTCGATGCCTTGAGTATCGAACAGGTCGAGGCGCTCTCCACCCTCCAGATCGCCGCGCTGAGCTCGACCGGGATTGCCGGCCTCAGCACGGATGATCTGGGAACCTTCTCGACCGCGGAGCTGGCGGCGATCAGTTCCAGCGCCATAGCGGGATTGCCCACCGATTTCATCGCAACGCTGTCGGACACCGAAATCGCCGCCTTGGGCACGGCCGGCATTGCGGGGCTGAGCAGCGCCCAGGTCGGAGCGCTCAGCACCCTGCAGGTTGCCGCGCTTTCCACTGCCCAGATCGCCGCGCTGAGTTCGGCGGGAGCGGCCGGCCTGACCACGGAGGATCTCGGAACCTTCTCGACCGAGGAACTCGCGGCACTCAGCCCGAGCGGCATATATGGCCTGTCCACAGCCGTTATCGCGGCCCTCACCACCGAACAGATCTCCACTTTGTCGACGGGCCAGATCGCCGGGCTGAGCTACAATCAGGTGGCGGCGATGAGCACCAATCAAATCGCCACCCTGTCCACTGCGCAACTCGGCGCGCTGAACGCATTGCAGGCCGCAGCACTCGACACCGACGACATCGCGCTTCTTTCCACCGACGACATCGTCGCCTTGAGTTCCAACGCAATCATGGGATTGACCACCAAAGTCATCTCCGCCCTGACGACGGAACAGGCCGAAGCCTTGACGTCGACCCAGGTCAGCGCGCTCAGTTCGACGCAGGTTGCCTCCTTGAGCACCGCGGAACTGGCAACATTCTCGACTGCGGATATCGCCTCGTTCAGCTCGACCGGCGTGGCCGGATTGTCCACGCAGGACATTGCGAGCCTGTCGAGCGACCAATTGGACGCTCTGATGAAATCCCAGATGGGCTATCTGAGCTCCGACCAGATCGCGGCGGTCATTTCGGCCTATCTGGTCGCATAGTCGGCGTCCGCCTGGGATGGCAGGCGACGCTTTCGATGGAGTTCGATCGTTTGGCCGATCGAAAACAGGGGAAATCGGGCGCAATGGGCTTTCACCCAAGCGCGCCGATCACGTGGCATGCTTAGAGCAAGCTAGAGCCGCTAATGAGAGGTGATCACCCGCAAATGATTTGCGGGGCCGGCCGTCAATTCCTGGGATTTTCCATGGTCACCAATGATGCAATCGCTCCAGTTCCCTCCGTCGGCGGCATTCTGGACCTTGCCCGCTCGCAACGTCTTTCCCTCACCGATCTGTTTCAAGTCGCCGAAAGCCGCAGCGTCGCCGGGCACAGAGCCGAAGCGGCCGAGATCTACAAGGTCTGGATCGCATTCAACGAGAATCATCCCCTCCTGCATCTCGTCTATTTCAACTATTCGGTGACCCTTCGGCAATTGGGCGATATTGCCGGTTCCATTCATGCGCTGCGCGCCTGCCTGAAACACGATCCGCGCTTCGGACCGGCGCACATCAATCTTGGCCGGGCATTCGAAGACAGCGGCATCGCCACGCAGGCCATTCAACAATGGCGCAGTTTCGTGGAGCTGACCGCCGAGAGCACGCCCGACCGGCTTGCGCATCGCCTGATGGCGCTGCAGCACATCGGCCGCGTCATGGAAAATGCCGGATTGCTGGAAGACGCGGAAACCGCGTTATGGCAGGCAATGGAGCTGCGGCCCGACAAGACGGAGGCCGGCCAGCATTGGAGCGCGGTGCGCCAGCGCCAGTGCAAATGGCCGACATTGATCTCTTCGGATCACGTCTCCATGCGCTACCTGCTCGATGCCATGTCGCCGCTGGCCTTGGCCTGCTACTCCGACGATCCCCTGTTCCAGCTCGCGCGGGCCTACCGCTACAACAAGTCCTTCGTCGGGCGTCCCGACACCAGCGGCTTTCCGCGCAAGACCGTTGCGAGAAAAACCGGAACCGGCCAACGCCTTCGTATCGGCTATGTCTCCTCCGACCTGCGCGATCACGCGGTCGGCTTCGCGCTCAGGGAGGTGCTGGAGCTGCACGACAAGCGTAGCGTCGAGATCTACGCCTATTATTGCGGCGAGCGCGCCGAAGGCGATGCGACCCAGGCACGCATGAAGGCAGCGATCGACTGCTGGCGCGATATCGCCGCCCTCAGCGACGCCGAGGCCGCCAGGCAGATCGCCGACGACGACATCGACATCCTGATCGACGTCAATGGCTATACCAAGCATGCGCGAACGAAGATCTTCGCCTATCGCCCGGCGCCGGTGATCGTCAATTTCTGCGGCTATCCCGGCAGCATGGGCAGCCCTTTCCACCAATACATCATCGCCGACGACCGCATCATCCCGCCCGAGAACGAGATTTATTATTCGGAGAAGGTGCTTCGCATCGCCTGCAATCAGCCCCTCGACCGCAAGCGGGTGATCGCCGAAAGGCCGTCGCGCAGCGAGGCGGGACTGCCCGAGGACGTCTTCGTCTTTGCCTGCTTCAACGGCATGCAGAAGATCACCCAGGAAAGCTTTTCCCACTGGATGAAAATCCTTCTCGCCACGCCGGGCAGCGTCCTCTGGCTCTTGACCGGGGGCGACGATGTCGACCAGCGGCTGTGCAAGGCGGCCGAAGGCGCCGGCGTCGAGCCGGACCGCCTCATCTTCGCGCCCAAGGCGCCGAACGCCAAGCATCTTGCCCGGATCGCGCTCGCCGATCTTTTCCTCGACACATTCCCTTACGGCGCCCACTCGACCGCGGCCGACGCGCTGACCATGGGATTGCCGGTGCTCACCTTCCCCGGCAAGAGCTTTGCGGCCCGCTTCTGCCACAGCATCGTCGCGGCGGCCGGCGTTGCCGAGCTGATTTCTTCGGGGCCGGAGGACTATATCGAAAAGGCCATCGGTTTTGCCAAAGGCCCCAGGAGCCTCGAAAGGATCAGGGACAGCCTGCAGGCAAAGCGGGAGACCAGCCCCCTGCGCGACATCCCGGCCCTCGCCCGCCGCCTCGAAGAGCTTTTCTGGCAGATGCAGGCGGAATGCGAGCGCGGCGAAACGCCGGTGCCGGACCTGCGCAACCTCGACATCTACTACGATATCGGGATCGAACTCGTTCAGGACAATATCGCCTTTTGCGACGATCGCGCCTATCGGCAGGCCTATCTCGACAAGCTTTCCGAATGGCACGATTACGCGCCCATCGGGCCGGACAGCCGGCTGTGGACGAAACCGTGATGTCGACGACATGCACCCCCGAAAAGAGCTGATTGCCAATGTCGCGGACTGAGAAAATTGCCGTCGTCGGCGCCGGACTTTCAGGCGCGGTCATCGGGCGCGAACTCGCTCTTGCGGGTCACGAGATCGACGTCTTCGACACCCGCGGCCATATTGCCGGCAACTGCCACACCGAGCGCGACCCGGCGACCGGGGTGATGGTGCATGTCTACGGCCCACACATTTTTCACACCGACGACCGGGAGGTCTGGGACTACGTGAACGGCTTCCAGACCTTCATGCCCTATCAGAACCGGGTCAAGGCCACGAGCGCGCAACAGGTCTATTCGCTGCCCATCAATCTGCACACGATCAACCAGTTCTTCGGCAAGACCTTCAGGCCCGACGAGGCGCGCGCCTTCATCGAGGAACAGGCGGACAAGTCCATCGCGGAACCGCGGACCTTCGAGGAGCAAGCGCTGCGCTTCGTCGGCAAGGACCTGTATGAAGCCTTTTTCAAGGGATATACGCAGAAACAATGGGGATGCTCACCGACGGAGCTTCCGGCCTCCATCCTGAAGCGCCTCCCGGTCCGCTTCAACTACGACGACAACTATTTCTTCCATAAATATCAGGGCATGCCGGAAAACGGCTATACCGACATGGTCGCGCGGATCCTCGACCACGAGAATATCGCAGTGCATCTGGAAACGCGGTTTCACAGCGGCCTCGTCAAGGACTACGACCACGTCTTCTATTCCGGCCCGCTCGATGGCTATTTCGATTACGCCTACGGCAGGCTCGGATATCGCACGCTGGATTTCGAGCGCTTCACCCATGAGGGCGACTATCAGGGCTGCGCGGTCATGAACTACGGCGATGCCGGCATACCCTATACGCGGGTGACCGAACACAAGCACTTCTCCCCTTGGGAAGCGCATAGCGGCTCGGTCTGCTACCGCGAATTTTCCAGGGCCTGCGGTCCGGACGATATCCCTTACTATCCGATCCGCCTGATGGAGGAGAAGGAGCAGCTTGCCCATTATGTCGAGCGGGCCATGCGGGAGCCTTCCATCACCTTCGTCGGCCGGCTCGGAACCTACCGCTATCTCGACATGGACGTGACGATCCGCGAGGCACTCGACACCGCACGGCTCTATCGCTCTGCATGCGAGGGCGGCACCGTGATGCCGTCCTTCCTGCATCCGCCGCTCAGGATGTCCTGAGTTACAACAGTCAAACCATGATCAATGAGCCGGCGCCGACCGCGCGTTTTCAGGCCCTGAGCGCCATATAGCGCGGGCCGGGATTGCCGGCGAAGCGGTGCGCGCCCGTGTGGTTGAGCTTGCTGGCGGTGTCGAGCCAAATCTCGCCGCCAAGCGCCCGCCAGCGATGGCAGAAGGCAAAGTCTTCGCTGAGATAGATGCCGGTTTCCTCCTCGATCAGGCATTCGAAGAGCGCATATTGGGTGGCCGGCGTCCGCTTGGTGCCCGGATAGGCATGGATCGCGCCATAGCGCAGGTCGGGATAGGCGGCGATCATCTTTTCGATGACGGCGCGCTTGATCAGCAGCATGCCGGTGCCCGCATAGATCGCGGTGACGAAATCGCCGTCCCATTCGGCATTCTGGCCGGTCAGCGGCGTGCCGACATAATGCAGCGCCGCCTCCGCCAGGGTCTCGGCATCGCGCATGGGTGCCTTGGCGGCATTGCCCCAATCGTAATCCTTGATCGGATACATGGCGGCGACGACATCCTTGTCGGCCTTGAGCAGCCGCATCACCTGCTCCGGCTCGAAGCTGATGTCGGCGTCGATGAACAGCATATGGGTGGCCGCCGTATCATTGAGGAAATGCGAGACGAGCGTGTTGCGGCTGCGGGTGATCAGCGCATCGTTGCCGAGCAGGGCCAGCGTCAATTGCACTCCGGACTGCGCGCCAGCCTGGATCAGCGAGATGATGGATTGCATGTAGTCCTTGGCGACCATGCCCCCGAAACAGGGGGTGGCGATGAAGACAAGCGGGTTAACGGTCATTCGCCAAGTATCCCTTCGATGCGGCATGCGACTCACTGGAATCTAAGGAGATTCGCTGTTTCCGTGTGTGGCGAATTGTTGAAATTTGTTTCTGCAAAACCCGGCCAGGTTGCTTTCCGAAACCCATGCTCTTTAGCGGTAGTATCGCGCCCGGCGGCGAAGCCGGAAAGAGATGGGCAGGCGACTGCTATAAGCTACGCGCAAGTTTCCGTGTTCAGGTTCGGGCCGTTGGGACAAGCCAGATCGACGATATGGCGACTGCCGATGACGCCATGATGGCGGTAGCTGCCATGCCAATCTTGCATCCGTCTTCGCCGGCGCAGGCGGGGACCCGGAGCAGGTTTGGCCTCCAGCATTCGGCCATTCCATTCGCTCGTATTGCGATCGAAAGCCCGCCCTGCCGCGTCCATGCAACGTCAGCGCGGCGGCAAGAGTAATTTTGAGTCAGCGTAACAACCAGAGTCCATATCAACGCTCGCATCTGGAGGCCCCCCATGACGAGCATCACGTCAGTTTCATCGAATAGCTATTACCAAAGTCAGAAATCCCGCTCGACGTCATCGGGAGAGTCGGCTTTGTCGCTGCTTGATAGCAGCACATCCGGCAAAAGCTCATCGTCGTCATCCTCCTCTTCGTCCTCAACGGACGATCAGTCTTCGATCGCCTCGGCCGAGCAGCTCGTCGCGCAGCTCATGAACATCATGCTCAATCTGCAGTCGAACATCTCCACCGATACCTCGTCGGACGACGACAGCTCCACCAGCAGCACAACCGCCACCCAGCAGTCCTCCGGCAAGACCAGCCAGAGCGATATGATCAGCGCCATGGATACCGACGGCGACGGCAGTATCAGCGAAGCGGAATTCGTCGCCGCAAGACCCTCCGATGTCAGCGAGGACCAAGCGACCGCATTGTTCGAAAGCTTCGACACGAGCAGCAGCGGTTCGCTGACGGAAGAGCAGCTCGCAAATGCCATGCAGCAGCCCAACGGACCGCCACCGCCGCCGCCCGCCGATGACACGACCAGTGACTCCACCGACGAGGACCAGACCTCCAGCCTGTTCTCCGACATGGACACGGATGGCGACGGCAGCATCAGCCAGGCGGAATTCATCGCCGCACGTCCGTCCGACGTGAGCGAGGAGCAGGCCACGACCCTGTTCAACAGCCTCGACACCACCGGCTCGGGATCGCTGACGAAAAGCCAGTTGGAAGATGGCCTGAAATCACAGCAGCCACCGCCGCTTCCGGATTTCGGCTCGCTGTATTCCTCCAACTATGAGGACGATACGACCAGCGAACTGCTTCAGGTCTGATCGAAAGCCGGCAACAACCGGTTGCATTCGATAGTCCAAGGGCCGGCGATTTGAGCGGGAGATGCGGGGGCCTCTCCACTCAAGTCCGCCGGCCCTTCCTTTTGCGGATGGCCTTGCTCTTCGCATTGACGCTTGACGGAAGGCCGTCGACTTCACTAGGCTGGTTCCATTCACCAGGGGGGTCCCGTCAAGGGGCTGAGATACTGCTGGACAATATGGCTTAGGCCTTTTGTGGCGCAGTGACCCGTTGAACCTGATCCAGTTCATACTGGCGTAGGGACGGTGCAAGCGCTCGAAAGGCTTTTGATTCCCACGTGGAATCCGAGCCGGCGTCTTTTCATCATTCCGGCTGAGGACTGGGTCTCCAATCGAAACTTGGAGCCTCAAACCATGAATATCGCCGCAAAGACTATCACCCCAACCGTCACCACCGGCCCGTTGCCGGCATCCCGGAAGATCTACATTCCCGGAGACATCCATCCCGATATCCGCGTGCCCATGCGCGAAATCAGCCTGCATCCGACGTCCGGCGAGCCGCCGGTCACGGTCTATGATTCCTCCGGCCCCTACACGATCGAGGGCGCCGATATCCGTATCGAGCAGGGTCTTGCCGAGCTGCGCCGCAGCTGGGTTCTCGCCCGCGGCGATGTCGAGGCCTATGACGGGCGCCATGTCCGTCCCGAGGATAACGGCTTTGCCAGCGGTGAGCGGCTGACGCCGGAATTTCCCACGAAACGCCAGCCGCTGCGGGCAAAGGACGGCAAGGCGGTCACGCAGCTTGCCTATGCGCGCGCCGGCATCATCACGCCGGAGATGGAATTCATCGCCATCCGCGAAAATCTCGGCCGCAAGGCACAGGCCGGTGCGCTGCCCCGCGACGGCGAGAGCTTCGGCGCCCATATTCCCGACCATGTGACGCCGGAATTCGTCCGCCAGGAAGTCGCAGCCGGCCGGGCGATCATTCCGGCCAACATCAACCACCCGGAAAGCGAGCCGATGATCATCGGCCGGAACTTCCTGGTGAAAATCAACGCCAATATCGGCAATTCCGCCGTCACCTCCTCCATGGCCGAGGAGGTCGAGAAGATGGTCTGGGCCGCCCGCTGGGGCGCCGATACCGTCATGGATCTTTCGACCGGCCGCAACATCCACAATATCCGCGAATGGATCATCCGCAACTCGCCGCTGCCGATCGGCACCGTGCCGCTCTACCAGGCGCTGGAAAAGGTCGAGGGCATCGCCGAGAACCTGACCTGGGAGGTCTATCGCGACACGCTGATCGAGCAGGCCGAACAGGGCGTGGACTATTTCACCATCCATGCCGGCGTCAGGCTGCATTACATCCCGCTGACCGTCAACCGCGTCACCGGCATCGTCTCGCGCGGCGGCTCGATCATGGCGAAGTGGTGCCTGCATCACCACAAGGAGAGCTTCCTTTACGAGCATTTCGAGGAAATCTGCGACATCTGCCGCGCCTATGACGTCTCCTTCTCGCTCGGCGACGGCCTGCGCCCCGGTTCGATCGCCGATGCCAACGACGCGGCGCAATTCGCCGAACTCGAAACGCTCGGCGAATTGACCAAGATCGCCTGGGCGAAAGACTGCCAGGTGATGATCGAAGGCCCCGGCCATGTGCCGATGCACAAGATCAAGGAGAACATGGACAAGCAGCTTGCCGTCTGCGGCGAAGCGCCCTTCTACACGCTCGGGCCGCTGACGACCGATATCGCGCCCGGCTACGATCATATCACCTCCGGCATCGGTGCCGCGATGATCGGCTGGTTCGGCACGGCCATGCTCTGCTATGTCACGCCGAAGGAGCATCTGGGTCTGCCGGACCGCAACGACGTCAAGACCGGCGTCATCACCTACAAGATCGCCGCGCATGCCGCCGATCTCGCCAAGGGGCATCCGGCAGCACAGTTGCGCGACGACGCGCTGTCGCGCGCGCGCTTCGAATTCCGCTGGGAGGACCAGTTCAACCTCTCGCTGGATCCGGAAACGGCGCGCAGCTTCCACGACGAGACCTTGCCGAAGGAGGCGCACAAGGTCGCGCATTTCTGCTCGATGTGCGGGCCGAAATTCTGCTCGATGCGGATCTCGCACGACATACGCGCCGAAGCGCAGAAGGAAGGGCTGGAGGCGATGGCGGCGAAGTACAAGGACGGCGGCGATCTCTATATGCCGGTCGACGCCGCCGGCCATGCCGCGGAATAAGCCCTGATCGTTACGAAAGAGGCCGGCGATGCCGGCCTCCGATCCATGCCGCCGGGCTTCCGCTCAGCGGCTATTTCCCCTTCGGATAGACCCAGGCATAGCCGAAGTGATAGCGGTCCGGATCGCTGCCGTAATAATAGGGCAGCGCCATGTCGCGCTGCTGCGGATTGGCAAGCGCTGGCCCATATTTCTTGGCGACCCATTCCGATAGCGAGCCCGGCATTGCCGACGCACTGCCGTTTCTCTCGTTCCAGACAAGCAATATCGGCCCGTCGCCAAGGCTCGCGGAGTCCGGATCGAACAGCGGATAGTCCATCGAGATGATGGGCGTGGACGGCATGTTGAGCCGGAGATTGCCGGCCCGGAGCCAGCTGATCGTGACCACCGCCGCCGGCTCCCTCCCCTCCTCCGCCACGACCTTTTCGACGAAGGTCCGATAGGGCGTGTTCATGTGCTCGTAGGAGCCGGATTTCGGAAAGAGCACGCCGGCGGCCATGATGATCGGCAGCGCCACCATCATGGCAATGGGCAGGTAAAGGAATGTCTTGAGCACCGGTGCGGAGCCGACCCCATGCGCCTCCAGCTTCACGCAGAAATAGAGCGGCGCCAGGAACAGGAATGGCAGCAGCCAGCGATCCCTGAACGTCGTCAATGTGACGACGACGATCATCGCCAGCAGGATGGCGAGCGTCACGAGCAGGATCGTGCCCATGAAATCGGACCACTGGCTTCTGGCACGAAAACTCTGGACGAATGACGTGCGGAAGAAGATCAGGAAGATGACGGCTGTCGGCAAAATGATGACGATGCCGGTGCCGAACAATTCCTTCAGCCCGTTGCCGATATCGGAAAGCTTGTTGCCCTGCCCCTGCTCGGCCATGGTGCGCGTCGTCTGGTCGAGGACGTCGCCCATGTGCGAGACCATCCAGAGGCCATGCGGCAGAAAGACGAGGACGGCAAGCGCCAGCGTCAGCAGGAACCGCTTGTCGAGGACGCGCTTCAGCCCATCGGGATGTCTGAGAACGGCAACGAAGGTGGCAAGGACGATCAGGGCGAAATTATATTTCGTCAGCATGCCGCCGCCCACGCATATGCCCATCAGCGCATAGGAGACGAGGCTGGGTTTTCTGAGCGTGACCACGACATAGTAGAGAAACAGGCAGATCGCCAGCAGCGTTCCCACCGTATGGGTCAGGTCGCGCTGCGCCTGCCAGAACATTTGCGGCATGGTCAGCAAGGACAGCGTGGCGATCGCCGCCATCCCCTTGTCGGCAAGCAGCAACCGCGCGAGGCGATGATAGCTGTAATAGACCAGGAAGAGCAGAAGGTTCTTCACCACCACCATCGACGCCAGCGTGGTGCCGAAGACGGCAAACACGCCATATTGCAGCCAATAATAGAGCGGCGGCTGTTCGTCGTAGCCCCAGTCGAGCCATTGGGCCACGAGAAACTGCTGTGCCTCGTCGATGCGCAGCGAGTTCGACAGGGTGATGCGGACGATGGTCTGCACGACAAAATAGGCGGCAAGCGCCCAGGGCACCCAGCGCAGATCGGACAGCAAGCCTGTCCTCAAGGAACGGTCGACGCTCTTGATGCTATCCATCATCTTCCTTTCGGCAGGAGACCCGCGTGAGTGACGCGTGCATGCGTCTCTCGCCTCTTGGCATAGCGGTATAGGGTGTTCGCCTCATGAAGGCAAAGACTATGGTGCGCGGCCAACCAGCCTCCCGCCGATGGCCGCGATTGCGCCTCTTGCGCCTGCTGGGGGAAGCGGAAGGCCGAAACAATGGGCAAGGTGATCGCCGGCGCCCGAGCAATGCCTGGGCGGCCGGCTCGCCGGACTACTGGATTGCCGCGTCGAGCTTCTTCTTCCACTCACCGCTGTCGAGTTGCTTGCGAACGAAGGCATCGACGGCCGCCTTCAGCGCCGGGTCCTTGCGCAGCAGATAGGCATTGTCGAAATGCGTGAAAGGCTCCTTGACGGCGACCGGGCAGAGCACGCCGGCATGCAGCTTGGATTGAATATCCACCTCAATGCCGTCGGTGACCATGATATCGGCCTTGCCGGCCGCGATCTCGTCGAAGATCGCCTTGTTGTCCGCAAACTCCTGGATCGGCGCCTTGGAGAAATGCTCATGGGCGAATTTGTCGTTGGTGCCGCCGGGATTGACGATCACGCGCACCGAGGGCTGATCGATCGCCTCGAGCGTCGCATATTTGTCCTTGTCGGCGCAGCGCGCGATCGGGCGCTTGCCGTCGCTCACATTGGGCACGGAAAAATCGCCGACTTCAGCGCGCGCCGGATTGACGGTAATGCCACCAAGCGCGACATCAAACTTCCCGGCCTTGAAATCGTCCAGCATGCCCTTCCATGTGGTCATGACGAATTCCGGCTTGACGTTGAGGCTCGTCGCCAGATCCTTGCCCATGGCGATGTCGGCGCCGGTCAGCGTGCCATCGGCGCCCTTGTAGCTGAAGGGCTTGTAGTCGCCCGTCGTGCCGATCCTGATCACCCCTGCCTTCTGGATATCGGCGAGCGTGCCGCCCTCGGCGAGGGCCACGCCCGCCGTCAGGTTGAGCGCCGTGACCATGGCAGCCAGAAAATACGTTCTCATTCCTTTTCCCTCTTTTTTTCCACGCGCGGACATAGTTAGGCACGCGGCATTTTATGCAAGTGCCATTTCCAGGACGTGCGGACGCCCCAGGAGATGGTTTTCGCGCAACGGCCATCGCAGCATTGTAGTAAACCGAGATATGTTCGAATAATTTTCTACACTTCCGCCATTCATTTGGTATCGAATGGAATGTTCACCTCATGCGCCTCTCAATATAATCCACAAAATAAGTAGACTATTAAACGCCATATCCAGCCAGGCCCGATCCCGAACGATCCGGCCGAAATGGACAGGCCAGCGAGCGGATGATCGCAATGGTGAAACAGGTGATCGAATATGCCGGCATTCCCGTCGGCATCGTCATACCCGACAGGGACCTCCTCAAGTTCATTGCCGTGAAATTCCATGTTCATGATCTGGATGGACAGCATTTTTCCTCGCCGGCCGAGGTGCATCGAGCCATCCACACGATGATGTCCGGCGCGCGCGCAGCCTGACGAAGGAGACGGGCCATGGGCCGACTACGCCATTTCCTCCGCCTGTCGGCGCTGCGCGACGATCTCGAAACAAGACTGCTCGTCCGGGAATATCGGTCCTTGCTGAGCGACGACCATTTCGATGACGGCACGGATATGGAGCTGCGATCGACATGCGCCGAAGTCTCCGACGAGATTTCGGCGAACCGCTATCGGCATCGCCATCGATAGGATATGTCAGGATTATTGACCCATATCCTCCATTTTCATTATTCGTTTTCGCTCACCCATAGGCTCCCTTCGTGAAGCGCTCCCTTTCCTCCTTCTCGCCCGCCGAATACCGACCCATGGCACAGACGGAATGGCCGACACTGGCATTGCTGGTGCTTTGCTACGGGTTGTGGCTGGCCGCCGGGCTCTGGCTCTATCCTCGATTGCCGGCACTGGCACTGATCGTCATGGGCATTGCCGTCGCTTTCCACTCCTCCCTCCAGCATGAGGTGCTGCATGGCCATCCCACGCGCAGCGCGCGCCTGAACGAAGCCCTGGTTTTCCTGCCGATCGGTCTTTTCTATCCCTTTCGCAGCTACAAACGCACACATCTGCAGCATCACCTCGACGAACGGCTGACCGACCCGCATGACGATCCGGAAAGCTATTACATCGCTCTTTTCGACTGGCTGCGCCTGCCGCGGCTTTTGCAGCTGCTCCTGAGGGCGAACAACACCCTGCTGGGGCGGGTGCTTCTCGGGCCGCCGCTCAATGTTGCCGGCTTCACCCGCGCCGAATGGAAGCGCATCGCGCGGGGCGACGCCAGGACGCGCGATGCCTGGGTCAAGCACGGTCTTGGCCTCGTGCCCGTCATCCTCCTCGTGCAGTTCGCCTTCGGCGTGCCGATCTGGCTCTACGCGGGCACGGCAGGATATCTGGGGCTCGCGCTGCTTGCCGTGCGTTCCTATTGCGAGCACCAATGGTCCGAGAGCCCGGAAGGGCGCACCATCATCGTCGAGCGTTCTGTTCTCGCGCCGCTGTTTCTCTACAACAACCTGCATTTCGTGCATCACAAGCTGCCTCGCATTCCATGGTATCGGCTCCCCGAGGTCTACCGGCACGAACGGGCCGACTGGATTCGCCGCAATGGCGGCTATGTCTATGGCAGCTATCTGGAGATAGCGCGCGCCCACGCGCTGCGGGCCAAGGAGCCCGTGGCCCATCCGGTTTTGCGCCGCGACGCCGTGTGGGCTGGCGACGCCGAGTTCAGACCGCGCAATCCTTTGCCAGCAACCCATGCAGAATGACGTCCACATGCGCCTCGAAAAATGCGTCCACGTCCTGCGGTATGCGATCGGCAAAGATCATCTGCATCACCGATAGCATCATCGTCGCCCCGATTGCGGCATCCGGGATCTTGATTGCCGGACCGTCGCGGAATTCGCCGGCGGCGACGGCGGCTTCGAAGAGATTCCTCGTCGCTTCCTTCATCGGCGCGATGAATTCCTCATGGTGACGATCCAGAACCTGCGGAAAGCGTGATCCTTCCGTGATGACGAAGCGCAGCAGCTCTCTCGTATTCCGGTCCAGGACGATGAGATCGTAAAGCAGGCGAAGGAACTTTCTGAGCCGCTCGGGATAGGGGCCGGTAAGGCTTCTTGCATAGGCGCTGATATCGGCGAAGGGGACGGAGATGTGACGGATCATCTCCTCGAACAGCCGTTCCTTCGTGTCGAAATAGAAATAGATCGTCCCCTTGGTGACGCCGACACGGCTCGCAATGTCCTCGACGCGAGTCGCCACATAGCCCCGCTCGACGAACTCCTCAAAGGCCGCCTCAAGGATTTCCTGAGGACGCTGCGCCTTGCGCTGCGCCCGTGGCCCCACCTGCTTCTTCGCCGGCATCGGACCTCCTCCTTCTTCTTAGGGAATTCTGATATAACAATCTCAATTGTAACAGATTATTTCATTGACTAGTCAGTCAGTCAATAATAATAGGCATGCACAACCGTAAAATCCGCGCCCGAGGGATGAATGATTAGATCGGCAGCCATCATGGGGTTGCTCACACTGACGCTGGCGATATCGTCCTGCGATCAGAGAGACACGCCCGCCGCACCGACGTCACAAAACGTCAGAACCATCGAGACAAAGATCAGCACGCCGACCGCGCAGACCACCGTCACCGGCGAAGTGAAGGCCCGCATCGAATCCGAGCTTTCGTTCCGCGTCAGCGGACGGATCATCGAGCGGACCGTCGATGTCGGCGCCAAGGTCAAGGCCGGCGACCTGCTGGCGAAGATAGATGCCGAGGAGCAGCAGGCCGATGTCGATGTCGCGACCGCGAGCCTTCAGGCGGCCGAAGCGCAGCTGACCCAGGCTCAGCTGGCAGCGACCCGCCAGGAAAGCCTCTTCAAGAACCAGGTCACGACGCGGGCCGCCTATGACACCGCGCGCGAGACGCTCCTGACCGCGCAAGGTTCGGAGGAATCCGCCAAAGCCCAGCTCGAGACCGCCAAGGACGCGCTGTCCTATACGGAATTGCGCGCCGATGCGGATGGCATCATCACCGAACGCAATGCCGAGGTCGGCCAGGTGGCGCAGGCTGCGCAATCGATCTTCACACTTGCCCATGACGGACCGCGCGACGCGGTCTTCAACGTGTTTGAATCGCTTTTCCTGCGGGAGCAGCCTGACAGCCGGGTCGAGGTATCCCTCCTTTCAGGCACGCCGAGGCAGGTCTCCGCCACGATACGGGAGATATCGCCGACCATCGATTCCGCCACCGGCACGATAAGGGTCAAGGTCGGGCTGGACGGCAACGCCAACATGCCGCTTGGAGCCGCCGTCGCCGGCACCTTCACCAAGCCTTCCGCCGAAGCCATCCTGCTTCCCTGGAGCGCCATGGCATCGGCCTCGGGCCAGCCGGCCGTATGGATCGTCGATCCCGCGACGAACGAGGTCTCGTTGCGCAAGATTCAGGTCGCGGAATATGAAACCGGGCAATTCGCCGTCAGCGGCGGCCTGAAGCCGGATGAAACCGTCGTCGTCGAAGGCGGCAAGTTCCTGCGTGCCGGCCAGCGCGTGAACCGCAGCGAGGAGGCCGCGAAATGAAATATCCCCTGATTGCGGTATCCCTGCTGCTGACGGCATCCATGCTGTCTTCCTGCGACAAGCCGGCCGAGGCCGAGCAGAAGGTCCGGCCGGTGCTGTCGACGGTCGTCAAGTCCGAACCGGTCGTCAGCCTGCAGCTGCCGGGCACGATCGAACCGCGGATCGAGACGGATCTCGGCTTCCGCGTCCTCGGGCGCGTCATCGCCCGTGAGGTCAATGTCGGCGATCTCGTCACCAAGGGCGAGGTGGTCGCCGCCATCGATCCGCTTTCGCTGGAACTCGCCGTTCGCAGCGCCCGCGCCGATCTTTCCAACAGCCAGGCACAATTGACCAATGCCTCCGCCTCGGAAGAGCGCCAGCGCGCGCTCGCCGAATCCCGCTCCGGCAGCGAGGCCGCTCTGGAAAGCGCCGAGCAGGCGCAAAAGTCGGCCGTCGCTTCCGTCGCCAAGTCGCAGGCCAATCTGGCCAAGGCGGAAGAGCAGCTCGGCTATGCGCAGCTCAAGGCGGAATTCGACGGCGTGGTCACGGCGACCTCGGCCGAAGTCGGCCAGGTCGTCTCCGCCGGCCAGACCGTCCTGACCGTTGCGCGCCCGGACGTGCGCGAAGCCGTCATCGACATTCCCGAGGCAAGCCTCGATGGGCTGAAGCCCGGCTCGCCGTTCGAGATCGCCCTGCAGCTAGACCCGACCATCCGGGTGACCGGCGTCGTCAGGGAAATCGCCCCGGAAGCCGAGGCCATCACCCGCACCCGGCGCACCAAGATCACGCTCGTCAACCCGCCGGATGCTTTCCGCCTGGGCTCGATCATTACCGCAAGCGCCGTCGTCAACGCCGAGCCGACCATCTCGCTCCCCTCGACCGCCATTCTGGAAAAGGACGGCCAACCGGGCGTCTGGGTGATCGATACCGACAAGGCGACGGTATCGCGCAAGCTCGTCACCCTCGATCATGCCTTCAACGATCCGGACCGGGTGCGAATCCTCGACGGGCTCAAGGTCGGCGATCATGTCGCGATAGCGGGCGTTCACCATCTGAGCGAAGGCCAGAAGGTCAAACTTACGCAGGAGAATCAACTTTGAAGACCTTCAACCTCTCCGACTGGGCGCTCGAACACCGTTCGATGGTCTGGTACTTCATGATCGTCTTCATTCTCGCCGGCACCTTCTCCTATCTGGGGCTGGGCCGCGAAGAGGACCCCTCCTTCACCATCAAGACCATGGTCATCCAGGCGCAATGGCCGGGAGCTTCCGCCGAGGAAGTGACCAAACAGGTGACCGACCGTATCGAGAAGAAGCTCGAGGAGCTGGAATCTCTCGACTATACCCGCAGTGAAACCGTCGCGGGACAGACGACCATCTTCGTCAACCTGCTTCCGACGACGAAGGCCAAGAATGTCGAGAGCACCTGGGTGCGCGTCCGCAACATGATCGCCGACATCAAGGGCAATTTCCCCTCGGGTGTCGTCGGCCCGTTCTTCAACGACCGCTTCGGCGACGTCTACGGCAACATCTTCGCCTTCACCAGCGACGGTCTCACCCAGAGACAGCTTCGCGATCGCGTCGAGGACGCGCGCGCCCGCATTCTGACCGTCCCGAATATCGGCAAGGTCGACATCATCGGCGCGCAGGACGAGGCGGTCTATCTGGAATTCTCGACCCGCAAGATCGCGGCGATGGGCATCGACCGATCCGCCATCATCTCGACGTTGCAGGCGCAGAATGCCGTGACGCAATCCGGCTTCGTCGAGGCCGGGCCCGAGCGCATCGCGCTCAGGGTGGGTGGGCAGTTCAGTTCGGAAGAAAGCCTGAGATCGATCAATCTCAGGGTCAACGACCGCTTCTTCCCGCTGACCGATGTCGCGACGATCAAGCGCGGCTATGTCGACCCGCCATCATCGCTCTTCCGCGTCAATGGCCAGCCGGCCATCGGCGTGGCGATCGGCATGAAGCAGGGCGCCAACCTGCTGGAATTCGGCAAGGCGCTGGAAAAGAAGGTCGACGAGATCGTCGACGACCTGCCGATCGGCGTCGAGGTTCATCGCGTCTCGGACCAGCCAGCCGTGGTCGACGAAGCCGTCTCCGGTTTCACCCGCGCCCTCTTCGAAGCGATCGCCATCGTGCTTGCCATCAGCTTCATAAGCCTCGGCCTGAGGGCGGGCCTGGTCGTTGCGATCTCCATCCCGCTCGTCCTTGCCATCACATTCGTGGTGATGGCCTATTCCGGCATCTCGCTGCAGCGCATCTCGCTCGGCGCCCTCATCATCGCGCTCGGCCTCCTGGTCGATGACGCCATGATCGCGGTCGAGATGATGGTGGCGCGCCTGGAGGTCGGCGACGACCTGCGCAAGGCGGCGACCTATGTCTATACGTCGACGGCCTTCCCGATGCTGACCGGCACACTCGTTACCGTCGCGGGTTTCATCCCGATCGGCCTCAACGACAGCGCCGCCGGCGAATTCACCTTCACCCTCTTCGTCGTGATCGCGGTGTCGCTGCTCGTCTCCTGGATCGTGGCGGTGCTGTTCACGCCGCTGTTGGGCGTGACGATCCTGCCCAAGACGATGAAGAAGCATCACGAGAAGAAGGGCTGGTTCGGCTCGCTGTTCTCGCGCGCCCTGACACTCGCGCTGCGCTTCCGCTGGGTCACCATTGCGCTGACCGTCGCCGCCTTCGGGTTTTCCCTCTTCGGCATGGGCTATGTGCAGCAGCAGTTCTTCCCGTCTTCGGACCGCCCCGAGCTGATCGTCGACTGGAATCTGCCGCATAACAGCTCCATCACCGAAACGAACCGACAGATGGCACAGTTCGAGCGGGAGATGCTGGCGAACAATCCGGGCATCGATCATTGGTCGAGCTATATCGGCCAGGGCGCGCCACGTTTCATCCTGTCCTTCGACGTACAGACGCCCGACGTGACCTTCGGCCAGACGGTCATCGTCACGAAGGGGCTGGACGTGCGTGACAAGGTGCAGGCGGAGCTTCAGGACTATCTGCGGAAGACCTTCCCGGGGACGGATGCCTTCGTGAAGCTGCTCGACATCGGCCCGCCAGTCGGCAAGCCGGTTCAATACAGGATCAGCGGCCCCGACATCCAGAAGGTCCGCAGCGTGGCGCAGGATTTCGCGGGAATCATGGGCGCCAGCCCGTCGCTGACCGGCATCATCTTCGACTGGAACGAGCCGGCGCGCGTCGTCAAGGTCGACGTCCTGCAGGACAAGGCGCGTCAGCTCGGCGTTTCCTCCGAAGACATCGCCACCGCGCTCAACGGCATCGTCGAGGGATCGACCACGACCCAGATCCGCGACGACATCTACCTGATCGATGTGATCGGGCGTGCCCAGACGGCGGAACGCGGTTCCATCGAGACGCTGCAGAACCTGCAGCTGCCGGCCTCGAACGGAAAATCGGTTCCGCTCTCGGCCGTGGCCACCTTCCGCTACGAGCTGGAGCAGCCGACCATCTGGCGCCGCGCGCGCATTCCGACCATCACGATCAAGGCCGGCGTCGTCGGCGCCATCCAGCCGGCGACCGTGGTCCAGCAGCTCGACGAGAAGGTCGAGCAGTTCAAGAAGACGCTGCCGGTCGGCTATTCGGTCGTGGTCGGCGGCGCCGTCGAGGAAAGCGCCAAGGCACAGGGACCGATCGCGGCCGTCGCCCCGATGATGATCTTCATCATGGCGACGATCCTGATGATCCAGCTGCAGAGCTTCAGCCGGCTGTTCCTGGTCTTCGCGGTCGCGCCCACCGCCCTCATCGGCGTGGTTGCCGCCCTTCTGATGAGCAACGCGCCGCTCGGCTTCGTGGCGATCCTCGGCGTGCTGGCGCTGATCGGCATCCTGATCCGAAACTCGGTCATTCTCGTCGTGCAGATCGAGCATTTGCGGGAAACGGGGGTCAGTGCCTGGCAGGCCGTGATCGAGGCGACCGAACACCGGATGCGGCCGATCATGCTGACGGCGGCAGCGGCCACGCTCGCCCTGATCCCCATCTCGCGCGAAGTGTTCTGGGGGCCGATGGCCTATGCCATGATGGGCGGCATCGTGGTGGGCACCGTACTCACGCTGCTGTTCCTGCCGGCGCTCTATGTCGCCTGGTTCCGCATACCGCGCGAAACCGCGCAGGAACCGACAACGCCGCACACACCGGCCTAAAAGAGACGACACGATCCGCGCCGCGCCCAAAAGGACGGCGCGGATCGACGCAACCCGTAATCGGCATTCCGGTCAAATTCGCGTGAAACGCTTGCTCGGCGGACAACTCTGCCGGAAAAGTATGGGTGACCATCACCAAAGCGAGCTGAAGACGATGACCCTTTCGACCGATCGCCGTTCCCTGTTCAAGCTTAGCCTCGCTGGAGCGGCGAGCCTCGCCATGCCGCAGATCATGGTTCGCGCCGCCCATGCCGATGTCGCTCAGGCCGGCACCGAGGCACCAGCCTTCCACCGCTTCAAGCTCGGAACTTTCGAGGTGACCACCATCTCCGACGGCATCCGCGTCGGCGACGGCCCCTATCCGACATTCGGCGCGAACCAGCAGCCGGAAGCGGTGAGCGAGCTCATGGCGGCGAACTTCCTGCCTGCCGACCGCTTTGCGAACGGCTTCACCCCCACGCTCATTCACACCGGCAAGGATCTCGTGCTCTTCGACACCGGCCTTGGCGAAGGTGCTCGCGGCGGCGGTCTCGGCAAGATGCGCGAGCGGCTGCAGGCCTCGGGCTATTCGCCCGACGATGTCACGGTAGTCGTCATCACCCATTTCCATCCCGACCATGTCGGCGGCCTGACGGAAGCGGGCAAGCCGAGCTTTCCGAAGGCGCGCTACGTCATGGGCAAGGTCGAGCATGATTTCTGGACCGCGCCGGAGCGTCTGTCGGGACCGACCGCACAGGTGGCGACCCTGACCAAAACCAAAGTGGCGCCGCTCGCCAAGGATGCCACCCTCATCGGCGATGGTGAGGAGGTCCTGCCCGGCATCACGGCTATGGCCGCCCATGGGCACACGCCCGGCCACATGATCTTTCATGTGGAATCGGCCGGCAAGCGGCTGGTCCTGACCGCCGACACGGCAAACCACTACGTCGCCTCCCTGCAGCGGCCGGACTGGCACGTCGCCTTCGATCTCGACAAGGAGCAGGCCGCGCAAAGTCGCGGGAAAGTATTCGACATGATCGCCGCGGACCGGGTGCCCTTCATCGGCTATCACATGCCCTATCCCTCTCTCGGCTATGTCGAAAAAATGGATGTCGGCTACCGCTATGTTCCGGCGAGCTATCAGTTCGATCTTTGAAGGTGCAGGCCCGCCAGTAACGAGCCATATCGGACGCTTGAAGGGCCGAGAGTGACAGCCACAGGGGCTTGCAGCAATACACAACCATGTAGTGAATATTTGTCTTTCTATAATATCGCATGTCGTGTATCGTCCCGCGCGACAAGATTCACACGAGGATGAATTATGAAACAGGCGATTGGAATTCTGATGGCGCTCGGCCTGTCGGCCGGCGTGGCCGAGGCGGCGTCCTGCGAGAGCAATTTCAAGGTCAGCGGCGTGCCGATGGTCACGGCCGTCAGCTATAAGACCTGGCAGGAATATCCGAAGGCGAAGGCTGCGGCGGTTCTGAAAACGCTGGCCCAGGCAGTCGCGGCGGAAGGCTTTTCCGGCATCGAGGTTAACCGGGAACTCTCCGCCATCGACGCCTATCAGGACACCAGCGGCTCCGGCCGTCTTCAGACCCTGAGAGTGGTGGCGCGCCAAAAGGGTGCCGGCGTGCGTGTCGACGCCATGTTCGATATCCAGGTCGGCCAGGTCACCTCGAACAATGTGGTGAGGACCGGCCTCTGCAATATCGTCAATTCCGTATCGCAGTAAAAAGCGACGCGATCGGAACCATCCAAGCCGGCGGCGGGATGGGATATCCGCTGCCAATGCGGCGTTGCTTATGCGACGCCCAGGCATCCCGGAGCAATTTCAGGAAAAGTGCAGCGGCCTTGCGGGAACGACATGCGCAAGATCGAAGACCTAAAGCGCGAGACGCGAATCTGAAAGATCGCGGCGCGCTTTAGTCCGCGGCGAAAGCCTTTAACCCGTCGCCTTCCAGCCGGTAGCGCACCCATTCGTCCTGGGGCGCGGCGCCGATGGCGCGATAGACCCGGATGGCCGGTTCGTTCCAGTCGAGCACGCTCCATTCGAAGCGGCCGCAACCCTTCTCGACGGCAAGCCTGGCCAGATATTTCAGCAGCGCCTTGCCTGCTCCCGAGCCACGCCTTTGCGGGGTGACATAAAGGTCTTCGAGATAGAGCCCGTTGCGGGCAAGCCAGGTGGAATAGCTGTAGAACCAGATGGCAAAACCGGCCGCCTCGCCGTCGACCTCGCAAATGACGGCATGGGCAACCGACCCGGGACCGAACAGGGATTCCTCGATGGATCGCGACGTTGCCTCGACTTCGTGCAAAGCCTTCTCATATTCGGCCAGCTCGCGAATGAAGCGCAAAATGAGCTCCGCATCGGCGCGTTCCGCCGGACGTATGCTAATCGTCATCTGGATCTCTCCGCCGCCTGATCTATCGCCGCATGCAGGGTACACGCAGGGATGCTCACGAAAATCATGCCGTTGCGGCTACGTCTATGGAGCGGCCGAGTCAAGCCGGGATGGCGTTACAAGCGGCGGCATCGCCATGTCGCCTATTTATAGGTGACGGTATTGCCGACCCTCGGCCGGTTGAAGAAATGGCGATCGAATGTATAGCCATCCGATCCGGTCACGCTTGCAAACAGCGCCGACACCGGGGTGGTCAGCTTATATTGCACCCTCGTCAGGATGATCTGGACGCCGGTTTCCTGTATGGCGGCAGGCACCGCGATCGTGCTCGTCGTACCGGCGGTAAGGGCGGTCGTATTGAACGCAGCCGACCAGTTGACGGTGGCGCTGCCACTGCTGCTGATATCGTCGACGGCGACCGTGATCGTAAGCCCGGTGGTGTCGTAAGGCTGAAGGATGAAACTGGCACCGGTCAGAAGCTTGGCGACATCGGTCTTTGTCCATGTGCCCTGCTGCGAAATCATGTCGCCGGTGGTGGAAGCGATCTCATCGATCTTGCGGCTGACGGTGAGCGCGTGGCCGAGATCGATTGTTCCGACGATCAGCAACAGCAGGATCGGCAATATCAGGGCAAACTCGACGCCCGATGTGCCGGACCGATCCCGCCCGAAACGACGGAAGCCCTTGGCGAGGCAATGGAGGCATATGTTCCGTTTCGTCATCATCTCAGAAAGGCTCGTTGCGGAACAGAGCGGAAGAACCGAGCAGATAGCGGCCATCGGATAGTTTGGCGTTCGACAGGGAGAAATAGTTGACCACGACATTCCACGGCAGGAAGGCCTGCACGAGGATATAGTCGGTGCCCTTGCCGATATTGTAGGTCTCGGTGACGGCAAGCTTGCCGCTGCTGTCGATCGGATCGGTGCCGGCAACGGTGGAGATGTCGGACAACACGTCCACCTTGACCACGAGATTGTCAGAACATCCGAAGGACAGGAGCATGTCGTTGCAGATCTTGGCCTTGAAGCTGGTCAAGGAAATCTTCGACGACGCGGCCTCGCCGGTGCGGATCATCCGCGAGATCTTCTGGACCGAGGCATCCAGTGCCGAATTGACGAAAAACATCAGCGACACTTCGATGATCGTGAAGATCAGGATGAAGAGCGGCAGGGCGAGCAGCGCGAATTCGATCGCGGCCACGCCCTTGCGATCGGCGAGCAGTCGGCCAAGGGAAGCAAATGGTCCGGCCCGCCTCATTGGGTCAACCGAACGGAGGCGAGATACTGGGTGAAGAGCGCCGACAGGCCCGCCGTGATCTCATCCGACGATGCCGCCGACATGAACAGGCTTTTCGAAGAGGCGCAGTCGGCAAGCGCATAGGGGATATAGTCCCGCCGCGTGATGCTTGTGGAAACACCGCTGTCCATGGTTCCGCCCCAAGTGCTTTTCCAGCTGGCGCTCGCCATGGTCGAGCCGACGGTTGCATTATATCCCCAGTCCGTCGTGATCGGCAGATATTCGGTATAGAGAACCGCCATGGTGGCCGACTGGTTCTTGATATAGCCGCACCAATCCGGATTGAGCGGCGCCACCTTTTTCCAGTATGGCCCGTTGCTCGGGACACCGTTCGTCCATGTCACACCGCTGGTCACCCATTCGCGCTGCGACTGAACGCCGTCCGTCAGAAGAAGGACCAATTTCAGTGGCGTCGCCGAAGAGGAGCCGTCGCCGCCGGTGCCGACTTTCGTCTTCAGTGCCGCCAGAGAGACGTCGAAATAGGTATAGGTCGTCGATGTCGCGCTGGTGAGACCGGCGGTGGGATCTTGCAGGCGCGTTTTCGCAGTGGTGGTATCCAGGGTCGGCGCCAAAACCTCGGTAATCGTATCGCCCAGACTATACAGGCCGACCTTGATCCGCTGATGCGTTTCGTCGGCTTCATTGATCAGACCGATCACTTGCAGAACGGCATCGACGGCAACGTCGGCACGCAGCTTGATGCCTTTTTCGGAACTATATTGATAGTTGTTGGTATAGGTGGTCTTGCCGATCTTGTGCGTATCACCCGTATGACAGGCGAACTGGCATCCAATGCCATTATACATCGCCTGCTGACCCGCCGTCGTTGCCGCCAGCAGCATCGAGGGCGATCTGTCGATGACGATATAGACGTTGAGATAGGAGGTGGACGGTCCCTTGACCGCGCTGCCGACGCTGATCGGAACCGTATCGATATTGGCAAGTTTCATCAAGGTCGTCGGGACCGTGCCGCTCGCCGTTGCCGTAATGCGATGACTGGTGGTGTCGATCTCGACATCGCCGAGCGTATAGCTGCTCTCCACCTGCGCGTGGAACCAGTCGGAGACCTTCTGCTTGAGGGCAGTCGCATCGTCGTTGTCGATTTCCTTGACCGCGGCGATCAGGGCCGCATCGAGATCGCTCTGCATGCTCTGCTTGGCATTGTAGGCGCGGATATAGTCGAAACTCGCGCCGACGGCGAGGATCATCGGAACCAGGGTGAGGGCGACCACGATCGCGACATTGCCTTGCCTATCCTTCAGCGAGGAACGGAAGGCTGCGAGAAATAGCTTGGCTAAACCTGAAAAACCCAATCGCAAGAAACACCGTCACGTAAATAAAAAATAGTGACGCTTATCACGGGCAGGAAAAGGTTAATTCCTCATGTAGTTCCGCATCCCGCCTCGAAAACTGTACTATAGTATCCTCGTTTTATGCGCAAATCGTACATAATTTCGCATTTTGTATCTTAGTATATCTATATATTATTTCATGAAAATTATGTTTCATGACATGAATAAAGAGCATCAAACAACAAGGCGCGGCAAATCCGTATCCTCCGCTCCGCTTCAAAACCAGAGAGCCTCATAAGACGGCAAAACGCCTCCGCCGGAATGACCCGGCGGAGGCGTTCTCGTGTCAGTGCGCTCGAGCGCCCGGTACGGCAGATCGCCCGCAAGCGTTGCGTCTATCAGTTCAGAGCCGGGCAGCCGCGCCGATTGGCGAAGACCATGCGATCCGGGCCGCCGTCGTTCCAGCCGCGAACGACGATGCGTCGGCCGTTCGACTGCACCGAATCGATGCGGCGGAAGCCTTCGGCGCGCGCGGCTTCCATCAGATCACGCCGGCTGCAACCACGATCCCGGTCCCGATCCCAGTCGCGCGGCGGCGGGCGGTCCCAATCCCGGTCCTGACGGCGGTCCCAGCGCGGCGGACCCGGATCGTCGTAATATTGCGCCATGGCGGCGGTCGGTATCAGTTGCGTCGCGGCAAGGCCGATCAACGCAATGTAGGAAACTCGTGCAAAACGTCCAAACATTCCCTCGCTCCTTCTGTCATGTCGATAGCGTGAACGGACGATACGGCGCCTTTTATGAACGCGACCCGAACGAACCGTTCATCCATTCCCTTATCGACGAGAACATTCCATCCCACCCGATCATACTAGCAGATAGCAGGGAATTGTGGCGGCCTTTGTGTAAGGCAACCCTTAAAAACCTTTTTCACACAACCGATTGGCCCTTCGGCGCGATCGCTCAGCTTGAAAAAGCATCCTTCATGGCATTCAGAATGATGACCGCCGAAGCGGCACCGGGATCGATATGCCCGAGCGAACGCTCGCCGAGTCTTGCCGCCCGCCCCCGCGCCGCAACCATCGACCGCGTCGAATCGGCCCCGGCCTCGGCCGCATCGAGAATACCGGTCCACATGTCCCGGGCGCCGAGCGATTTCGAGCGCGCATCGACGGCGGCCTCGGCGGCCGGAATCCATGCATCCAGCATGGTCTTGTCGCCGCGCTGACCCTTGCCGCGCTCCTTGATGCCGAGCGTGATCGCCTCGACGATCGCGGCCTGGCCCGCTGGCGAAAGCTCCTCATTCTGCCGGAGGGCCTGCGCCGCCCTGCGAAAGCCCGTCGCGTACAGAGGACCGGTCGATGCGCCCACGGCATCCAGGAAGGCGGAGGCCGCAACCGTCAGGACTTCGGATGGCAGCGCATGATCGAGATCGAGCCTTGCAAGGCCGCTGTTGACGGCCGCAAAGCCCAACGACATGGTAATTCCATGATCGGCATCGCCGATTGCGCCGTCGAGATCCGAAAGACGGTCCTTCTCCGCATTGATGGCGATGGAAATCAGCTGGAACATGCGGCTCAGCCGACGGGCTCCATTTTCCGACATGTGTGTTCCTCCCAAAAGCACGCTCACACGGTTCATCCGCTGTCTGGTTCTCGTTTTCGAGCTCATCCCACCCTGAGAAATGCCGTATCGCAGGGGTGGTGAAGCAATTCCGTCAGTTCCTGATCGAGATGCAGGATGGAAATCGATGCGCCGACCATGTCCAGGGAGGTGCAATAATGCCCGACCCAGTTCGCCTCGATCTGGATTTCCTTGGCGGCCAGGCGCTGCCGGACCCGCCGGAACAGGATATAAAGCTCCATCAGCGGCGTGGCGCCGAAGGAATTGATCAGCACCGCGACGCGATCGCCGGCCGCAGCCTTCATCTCCGCGAAGATACGGTCCATGACCCGGTCGGTGATCTCGTCGGCGCTCATCATCTTGTCACGAACAACGCCACGCTCGCCATGAATGCCCATGCCGATCTCGATATCGTCCGGACCGATCTCGAAATTGTGCCGCCGGGTCTGCGGCAATGAACAGGGCTCGAGCGCGACACCCATGGTGAAAGTCCGCGCATTCGCCTTGCGGGTCACGGCCTCGCAATCGGCAAGACCGAGACCGCGGTCGCAGGCCGCGCCGGCGATCTTGAAGACGAAGAAATTGCCGGCGACGCCGCGCCGTCCCTCGCGATCCTCGACCGGCGAGGAGGCGATATCGTCCGTCGTCAGCACCGTGCGGACCCTGATCTCTTCGTCCTCCGCCATTTCAGCGGCCATTTCGAAATTCATCACGTCTCCGGCATAGTTTCCATAGACGAAGAGAACGCCCTGCCCGCCGGAAGCGGCGCGGGCACATTCCAGGATGGGTCCTGGAGGAGGCGACGAGAAAATATTGCCGACCGCGACGGCGTCGGCGAGCCCCTTGCCGACATAACCGAGAAAACAGGGTTCGTGCCCGGTGCCGCCACCGATGACGAGGCCGACCTTGCCGGCGCGGGGTCCGGTTCTGGCGACCAGCGCACGGTTGGACCCCTTGATCGGGACGATATGCGACTGATGCGCCGAGATGACGCCATCCAGCATCTCCTCGACGACATTGTCGGGATCGTTGAGGAATTTCTTGATGTGCGTTCGGAAATGGCCGGGCGGATGATTGGCATTTTCGGCCCGCGCGCGCTGGCCGTGCTTCTGGCCGAATTCCGTGACGCCGTCGGCATTCAGAATGCCCTGCCCGGTGGCGGCATCGGTAATCAGGACATTGACATAGCCGCCTCTGAGCGCTGCGAGGATCGCGGGCACCTTGTCGAAGCCGCCGGCGACCGCGATGCGCATGTCGATATCCTTCAGCATATCCAGCGATATGCCGATCGTCCGCTCATCGAGCGGCCCGGCGACGGCCTGGCCCTGCGCGTCGATGAAACGGCCGGCGACGACGCCCACCGCATTCTTCGCCAGATAGTCCTGAATGGAAACGGATTCGAAGAAGCCGCTGGTATGGATGGTGGAGTTGGGGCGCAGCGACGAGATGCCGAACAGCGCCTTGTTGGCACGGGACAGTGCCGCGAACTGTTCCTCGATCAGCGGCTCTTCCAGCAGGGCCGAGCGCACGCCGGCATTGGAAACGATGGCCGGGGCGGAGATGTTGATGAGCTTGGCGTTGACGGCATTGGCAAGCGCCGATGCGCAAAGTTCCGGCGTGTAGGCAAAGCTTGCCCGCGTGCCTCCCGTTGCCTGCACGATGGTCACGTCCTGCAGATTGGGGACGGAGGTATTGCCGGCAATCGCCAGTACGGTGCGTCCCCAGGCAACGGCCAGCGTATCGCCCGACTTCAAGAGCTTCGCCGTGGCCTGCGCGCCGGCCGCGCCAAGCCGGTCGATCAGGGGACGCGATCCATCGTCGCTCGGAACCACGAGACAGTCGGCAAGACCGAAATGCCGCTTCAGTTCCTGCGCGATCGAAAGCGAACTCAAGCGCGCGGGCTCAAGCGAGATATTGACGATGCCGCGGCTGCGCGCATCGGCGAGATAGCTGTTCACCGTCGCCCGCGATATCCCCATGATATCGGCGATGTCGCCCTGCGTGCGACCCTCCTCATAATAGAGCCAGCAGGCCCACACATAGGGATCGTCGCCAAAACGCAGCGGCATCGAATCGGCAATCTCGATCGTGCCGACCTTGCTGGCCTGGGCTTTTCCAGTCTGAGAAATCTTGCTTGTCGTCAATTCCTGCGCACCCTCGGTTTCGACCTCGGAAGATGCAAGCAACGCCGCGCCTTTGCAATGTTCTCCTCGGACAAAGACAGGCGGCGCGCGGCCGGCCGTGACACGATCCGGCCGCGCTGTCTCGGGAGATTGCCTTGCGTCTCGCCCTCAAGCGCTATTGAAGCCGGCTCAGGGCGCCGAGCGAGAGTTCCTTCAAAATGATGGCGCATGAGGTCGCTCCCGCATCCAGCACACCGAGCGAACGCTCGCCCAGGCGGCTGGCACGCCCGATCTTTGCCACGAGATTGACTGTCGAATCACGGCCCTTCTCGGCTGCGGCGACCAGCGCGTTCAATGCCTCCGCGAAGGACTGACCGGAAGCGGTCGCAGCATCGAAGGCCTCCACCGCCGGAACCAGGGTGTCCAGAAGGGTCTTGTCGCCCACCTTGGCGGAACCGATCGACTGGATGCCTTCGAGGCCGGCATGCAGCATGCGGCTGAAGGCGGCGGCGTCGATCTGATCGATGCCTTCGAGCTTCTCGGCGAATTCGGTGAACATGACGCCATAGAGCGGCCCCATCGACCCGCCGATCTCCGTCATCAGCAGGGTTCCGAGCGTCTCCAGCGACGCGGCAAGCGACAAGTCCTTGCCCTTCAGCCGCTCGGCCGCCATGCCGAAACCCTTGGCCATGTTGACGCCGTGGTCGCCGTCGCCGATCTTGCCGTCGATCTCGCTCAGATAGGCGCGGTTTTCGATGATCCGGTCGGCCATATCAAGCACGATGCCGCCGGCGGCCTTGTTGTCGAATGTCTGCATTGTCAGCCCCCTATAGCAGCGCCGTGCAGCGCGTTTCGACGTCCAGCAGCTCTTTCAGCTCGTCATCGAGCGCCATGACCGTCAGCGTCGCGCCGACCATTTCCAGCGATGTGAAATAATTGCCCACATAGGTCCTGTGGATCGTCAAGCCACGACGGGTGATCTCGGTCTCGATCGTATCGTTGAGGATATAGAGTTCGTTGAGCGGCGTGGCGCCGAGGCCGGAGACCAGCACGGCGACGTCAGTGCCGGCCGGCAGGCCATGGTCGTCGAGGACGATCTGGCACATGTCCCTGGCAACCTCCTCGGCCGATTTCAACGGCTCGACGCGCACGCCCGGCTCGCCGTGATGGCCGATGCCGACCTCCATCGTCCCCGCTTCGATCGTGAAATTCGGGTGACCGACGGCCGGCAGCGTGCAGGGGCCGAGGCCGACGCCGATCGAGCGGCAATTGTCGATCGCCCTTTGCGCCGTGAGCCGGACCTCCTCCAGCGTCGCGCCGGTCGCCGCCTTTGCCCCGCCGATCTTCCACATGAAGATCTCGCCGGCGACGCCGCGGCGCTTTTCGCGCTCCTGCGGCGGCGCCGAGCAGACATCGTCGTTGGCGACGACCGTCGCCACCTCGATGCCGTCCTTGGCGGCGAGCTTGATCGCCATCTTCACATTCATGTTGTCGCCGGCATAGTTGCCGTAAAGGCAGATCACCCCCTTGCCGCCATTGGCCTCGCGGATGGCGTCATGGAAGCTCTTGGCCGTCGGAGACGAAAAGAGTTCGCCGACCGCGACCGCGTCGAGCATGTTCCTGCCGGTATAGCCGATGAAGGCCGGCTCATGGCCGGAGCCGCCGCCCGTCACCACGCCGACCTTGCCGGCCTGGGGCGCATCCTTCGCGGCGATGACGCGCGGATTGTCCGCCAGGCGGACGATATCGGCATGTGCCTTGACGAAACCCTTGACGGTGTCGTCGACCACGAAGTCGGGATTGTTGATGAACCGCTGCATGATATCTCCTATGCGATGTCCGAGCGCCGGGCTCAGAGAATGGTATAGCCGCCATCGACCAGCAGGTCGGCGCCGTTGATCATGTCGGCACCAGCCGACGCGAGGAACACGGCGGCGGCGGCGATCTCTTCCGGAAAGGCGAAACGGCCGGCCGGAATGCGCTTCCTGGCAGCCTCGCCCTTTTCTCCGGCCCAGGCCTTCTTGCCGAGTTCGGTCAGAACGATGGTCGGCGAGATCGTATTGACGCGGATGCCGTATTTGCCCCATTCGGCCGCGAAGGTCTTGGACATGCCGATGACGCCGAATTTCGAAGCGCAATAGGCGACATGCTCCTCGATGGCGACGGTTCCGGCCTGGGAGGCGAGATTGACGATCTTGCCGCCCTTGCCGGCGGCGATCATCGCCTTGCCGACGGCCTGGGTGACGAGGAAGCTGCCCTTGAGATTGATGTCGATCGTCTTGTCCCAGTGATCGAGCGAAAGCGCCTCGGCCGGAGCGAGGAACACCACGCCGGCGCTGTTGACCGCGATATCGATGCCGCCGAAGGCGGCAAGGACGGCGGCGACGGCGGCATCGACCGATTGCGGGTTGGAGACGTCGCAGACGAAGGGCCTGGCATTGGCGCCGAGCTCGGCTGCCTTGGCGGCGGCGACATCCGCGTTGATGTCGAGAACGGCAACCTTGGCGCCCTTGGCGACGAAGGCGGCGGAGATGGCGGCGCCGATGCCGGAGGCCCCTCCGGTCACGAGGGCGACCTTGCCGGTCAGCGGGAAGGTCAAGTCAATGTCTGGAGCTTTGTCGGTCATGTTGCACAAGCCTCGATTGGGCCTCGATTGGGGCGATGGGCGGGGCGACGATGCCGCCCCGCATGGCGATGTCTTACTTGCGGGTTTCGAGCAGCTTATCGACGTTTTCGCTCGTCACCGGGGTCCAGGGCACATTGTAGTTCTTCTCCTTGCCGTCCTTGAACGGCATGTCCGGATACTGGGCCCAGATGTCGGATTCCGGCTTGTAGCTGCCCTTCTTGGCGTTGAAGATGGCGAGATCCATCGCGCCCTGGGCCTGTGCCCTCGCATCCTGGAGGATGGAGGTCATCGTGCCGTCCTTGACGGCATGCAGCGCGTCGGTGATGCCGTCTATGCCGGCGATGGCGAAATCCTTGACGTTCAGCTTGGCCGCCTTGATCGCCTCGATCGCGCCGAGCGCCATTTCGTCATTCTGGCCGATGACGCCGTTGATCTGGCCCGGATGCGACGTCAGCCAGTTTTCCATCAGCGTCTGCGCCTCGGCACGCGACCAGTTGGCCGTCTGGTCCTCGATGATCTTGACATCGGGGCATTCGGCGAGCGCCTTCTTATTGCCTTCGAGCCGCGAAATCTGCGCCGACTGGCCGATCGGCCCTTCGAGGATGACGACGTTGCCCTTGCAGCCGATCTTGTCGAGAACGGTCTTGGCTTCCATGTAGCCGGAGATCGTGTCGTCCGAGCCGACATAGGCCGACAAGAGGTCGGAATTGACGCGCGTGTTCGAGCCGACGACCGGAATGCCGGCATCGGTGGCGGCCTGCACGGCGGTCGCGCCGGCCTCGATGTCGATCGGCACGAAGATGATTGCGTCGAATTTCTGCGTGATCATCGTGTTGAACTGCTCCTGCTGGACCAGGGCATCATAGCGGCCGTCGAAGACCGTCAGCTCGACCTCGCCGCTCTTGACGGCGGGATGTTCCTTGAGTGCTGCCGACCAGATCTGCATGAATTCGGCGTTGAGGCCGTAGGGCGCTGCCCCGATCTTGAGTTTCTTGTCCTGCGCGAGCGCCGGCGAGGCCAGAAGCGCGGTCGCGGCGGCAAGGGCGATCAATAGTTTCTTCATTATCGTTCTCCTCCTTTGAGATTTCCGGTCGCCACGACGGCGCACGGCAGGGTTTCGGGTGCGGCACACCCGAATGGCAATGGATGCGGTGAGCGTTTCAGGCGCCCTGATTACGCTTCTGGTCGAGCATGACGGCGCCGACGATCAGGGCGCCCTTCAGAACCTGCTGGTAGTAGGATTGGATGCCCATCAGGTCCAAGCCGTTGTTCATGACGCCGATGATGAGCGCGCCGATAAGGGTTCCTGTCACCCGGCCGACACCGCCCGAAAGGCTGGTGCCGCCGATCACCACGGCGGCGATCGCGTCGAGCTCATAGGCGATGCCGGCCTGCGGCAGGGCGGACCCGGTGCGCGCCGACAGGATCATGCCGGCAAGCCCCGAAAGCCCGCCCGATATGACGTAGACGGAGAAGCGCAGCCGGCTGACATTGATGCCAGACGTATTGGCGGCGTGCGGGTTGCCGCCGACCGCATAGATGTAGCGGCCGAAGCGTGTTCGGTTGAGCACCCACCACGAGACGAGAAAGACGATCGCCAGCAGCACGACCGGCATCGGGATACCGAGGATATCGCCGGTGCCGATAAAGCGGAATGCCGGCGTCAGGGCGGGAACCGGCTTGCCGCCGCCATAGATCAGCGTCAATCCGCGCGCCGCCGACAGCATGCCGAGCGTGGCCACGAATGCTGGCACGGCGAAACGCGACACGATGAGGCCCACCACCGCGCCGCAGGCAATGCCGACCAATAGCCCGACGGGAAGCGCGATGAGTGGCGAATAGGGCGCACCGGCAATGCCCGCCGTCGCCGACGATGTCGCGAAACTGGCGGCGACGATGCCGGCAAGGGCGACCACCGACCCGACAGAAAGATCGATGCCGCGCGTCAGGATGACGAAGGTCATGCCGATCGCCAGAACGCCGTTGATCGAGGTCTGCAGCAGGACGTTCGATATGTTGCCCGGCGTCAGGAAATATTCGTTGGAAAAGGACAGGATGACGGACAGCAGCAGGAAGGCGAGGAAGATGCCGTATTCCTGGATGATCAGCCTGCGCCGGTCCGAACCAAGCCAGGTGCCGGGCGAATTGTTTTCTGTGGTGGACACTTGCATTCCCTTTCTCTGCCGGACGTCGTGCTGCTTGCCTGTCCGCTAGGTGGACAGGTGAACGAGCGACTGCGCGTCCGTCTCCTCCCTGCGATAGATCCCGACGGAGCGGCCCTGGCGCATGACCAGGATGCGGTCGGACATGCCGAGGACCTCGTCGATCTCCGACGAAATCATGACGACCGTCCCGCCTTCGGCGGCGAAATCGCAGATGATGCGATAGATTTCACGTTTGGCGCCGACATCGACTCCGCGGGTCGGCTCGTCGAGCAGCAGCACCTTCGGCTTGCGCAGGAACCATTTGCCGAGCACCACCTTCTGCTGGTTGCCGCCCGAAAGCCCCGACACCGCCATCGAATCCCGCGCGGCCTTGATGCCGAAACGCCGGATCATCTCCTGGCTGGCGGCGGCCTCCCCGTCGCGGTCCATCGCAAAGCGCGGGCTCATCTCGGGCAGACTTGCCAGGCAGATATTGTTGCGCACGCTGTCGGAAAGGTTGAGGCCCGTGAGCTTGCGGTCCTCGGTGACGAAGGCAAGCCCATGCGCCATGGCGTCGGCCGGCCTGGCGACGCGGATCGCCTGTCCCTCCAGCTTGACGCTGCCCGCCGACGGGCGGTCCAGCCCGAAAAGGCAATTGAAGATCTCGGTGCGGCCGGACCCCATCAGGCCGTAAATGCCGAGGATCTCGCCCTTGCGCACGCTGAAGGAGACATCCTCGATCTTTGCCGGCGCCGTCAGGCCCTGGACCTCGAAGCCGGTGATATCAGTCGGCCTATTGGTCTTGATATATTCCTCGCCAAGCTCGCGACCGACGATCATGCGGATGAGTTCGGGCCTGTCGATATCGGCAAGGCCGCCGCTGCCGACATAGCTTCCGTCGCGGAAAACCGTGTAGGAATCGGCGATCTGGAAAATCTCCGACAGCCGGTGGGAGACATAGACGATGCCCTTTCCCGCGGCCTTCAGGCGCTCGATCGTGGCGAACAGGTGCTGGGCTTCCTTTTCGCCGATGGCCGAAGTCGGCTCGTCCATGAAGATGACTTCGGCATCATGGCTGAGCGCCTTGGCGATCTCGACGAGCTGCACCTGGGCAACGGAAAGATTCATCATGAACTGGCTTGCGCGGATGTCGAAGCCGAGCCCGTCCAGGAGCGCCTGAGCGTTGCGGTTCATCGTCTTGAAGTCGATCCCGCCGAAACGCGCCGCCGGCTCGCGGCCGAGATAGATGTTCTCGGCGACCGACATATGCGGGATCGGGCTCAGCTCCTGCTCGATGATCGCGATGCCGGCGGCCAATGCCTGCGCGGGCGTCGAATAGACCACCTCCTGCCCGCGGCGGCGAATGGAGCCGCCATCGCGCGCATGGATGCCCATGAGGATCTTGAGGAAGGTGGACTTGCCGGCGCCGTTGCCGCCGCACAGCGCATGCACCGAACCGGCATGCAGCTGCAGGCGGCCGTCGCGTAGCGCGGCCACGCCGCCAAAGGACTTCTGAAGCCCCTCCACTTCCAGCAGGAATTCCACGTTCTTTCCTCCCTCCTCATCTCGCGATGAGGTCATTCAACGCCACCAGTTGTCCTCCGGGCGCCGATGTTGACAATATTCGGAGATGAATCGACAAATGTCAACAATGCATTGAAAACATAAATCGCGAGCGCGTCTCGACAGCCCGAATGCCGCTGTCGCCAGGGCTGCGGTCGCGACGGAACGTGGCGGGCAATCGGCCCGGAAACGATGGTCTTGTGGTGAGAATGAGGGGAACTGGGACCGCCCGGCTGGCGGATCATCCTTTGGCGGGCCTCAAGTCTCGGATGCTTTCTGAGCGTGCTGAGCCCAGCGATCCATTGACGCCATGGATTGCGGGCCGCGATATAAACTGGTTTGGTCGCCGCGACGACGACCTCTTCCAGCAACGGAATTATCAAACCATGCACAGACCCGTGAATTCGCTCTTCCCCGGTTTCGAGGATAGCCGCATCGTGACCGCCGAGGCGGAACTGGCCCTATTGGCCGGCGGTCGCGGGCCGGCGATCCTGCTGCTGCATGGCTATCCGGAAACGCGATCCACCTGGCATCGCATCGCGCCGGTTCTCGCCGCCTCCCATCGGGTGATCGTTCCAGATCTGCCCGGCTATGGCGACAGCCTTCTCCTCGGCGACACGCATGGCGCGGGCTCCAAGCGCCGCATGGCAAGATGCCTGCATGAGATGATGAAGGCCCTCGGGCATGACCGCTACGTCGTGATCGGCCATGACCGCGGCGGCCGTGTCGCCTACCGCATGGCGCTCGACTATCCGGAAGCGGTCGCAGCGCTGGTTTCGGTGACGGTGGTGCCGACGCCGGAAATGTGGGAGGGCGCCAACAAGGCCTTCGGCATGGGCGCATGGCACTGGTTCATGATGGCGCAGCCGGCGCCGCTGCCGGAGAAACTCATGGCGGCAGACCCGCGCTTCCTGATCGATCTGACCCTCGACAAGATGGCGATCGGCATCGACAAGCTTCACCCGCTGGCACTGGAGGACTATCGGGCGGCCTTCGACAGACCGGAGGTGCGGCACGCCATGTGCGAGGACTACAGGGCCGGCGCCACGATTGACGATGCCGACGATCGTGCCGACCGCGCATCGGGCCGGAAAATCCGCGCCCCCGTCCTTGTCCTGTGGGAAGAAGGGCGGCTGTATGGCGGCGGCCGCGAGCCGATGAACATATGGGCCGACTGGGCGGACGATATCCAGGGCATCGGCATCGGTGGCGGCCACCTGCTGCCCGAAACCGCTGCCGACGAGGTTCTGGCCGCTCTCCTGCCCTTCCTGAAGAAGACCGCCGATGACGCGCGATGACGATGCGGGCGCTTCCGCCGGGCCGCCGGCCACCGAAACCCTGCTCAGCCTGCGGCAAATCGAGGTGTTCCATGCCGTGATGCAGGCGCGCTCGATCACCGGCGCCTCCAAGGTTCTGAATATTTCCCAGCCGGCCCTCAGCCGCACCATCCGCCGCATCGAGGATCTGCTCGGCATCGCCCTCTTCGCGAGGGACCGCAACGGCCTGGTGCCGACCTCCGAGGCATTGGAGATCCATGCGGAAATCGATCCGCTGATCCGGCAGCTGGCTGGCGTCGGCACCCAGATCGGCCGCATCGCCCGTGGCGAGACAGCCGTTTTCCGCACCGGCTCGACGGCGAGCGTCGCTCGCGCGCTGGTGCCGCAGGCGCTGCGCACGCTCTCGGTCGAAGTGCCGGGGATCGAACTTTTCTTCGATGTCCTGCCCGTCGACCAGATCGAGGACTATCTGATCGCCGGCCGCGGCGAAGCGATCGTCACACTCGCGTCGCCGGATCATCCGTTGATCGCGGTGGAGCATGTCGGGCGCGTCGATCTGGTCGCGGTCATCCCCAAGGATCACCCGCTCGCCCGTCAGGCCCTGATCCACGCCACCGATCTTGCCGGCGCCGACTTCATCGCCTTCGCGCCGGGCGGCGTGCACCAGAACGCTGTCGACGGCTTTCTCGGACGCGCAAGGGTCAAGGTCACCACGCGCGCCGTCGCACGCTTTTCCGATACCGCGCTCGCGCTGGCCAACGAGGCGATGGGCATCGTCCTCGTCGATCGCCTGACGACTCTCGGCCCCATGGGAAGCAATCTCGTCGTCAGGCCGATCGAGAATGCCCCGAAGTTCCAGGTCTCGGTCCTCTGGAATCGCCGGCGGCCGCATTCGGCCAATCTGCGCAAGCTGATCGAGATTCTCTCCCGCAGATTGGCGCATTTACCCCCTCTGGTTTGAAGCCTCGCCCGGTAATGTCCCGGAGGTTGCCGAACCATGCCTTTACGGCATGGGAGACGTAATCATTGTTGGTTGTCTTCCACCGCCACCGATGGCAAAGAGGAGCCGAAACGCCGCAGGGCATCACCCATGGGAGGAGACACCGGATGAGCCTGATCTTGAACCGTCGCCAGGCGCTTGCCGGCATGGGCGCCCTCGGCGCCGCCGCTGCCTTCGGCATGCCCGCACGCGCGGCAACCCGCAATCTCGCCGTTCTGCATCTCGCGAGCCATGCGCCGAGCTTCATTGCTTATGAGCGCGGCTACTACAAGGAAGCCGGGCTCGATATCGAGCTGAAATTCTTCGAAGCCGCCCAGCCGATGGCGGTTGCGATTGCGTCCGGTGACGCCGATTTCGGCGTCACCGCGATGAGCGGCGGCCTGATCAGCCTGGCGCAGAAGGATGCGATCAAGGTGATCGGCGGGGCGCTGACCGAGGAGAAGGGCACCGTCGGCGCCATCATCCTCGCCTCGAACAAGGCTTACGACGCCGGCCTGACCGACCCGTCCAAGCTCGCCGGCAAGAGCTTCGGCATCACCACCGCCGGCTCCTCCTTCCATTTCATGATCCACAAGATTGCGCAGGCCAACAACATCAAGCTCTCCGATATCCAGCTTCGCCCGCTGCAGAAGCTCGGCGCCATCGTCGGTGCGCTGACCACCGGCCAGATCGATGCCTGGGCGATCCAGCCGAACGTCGCCAAGCAGATGCTGCGCGAAGGGGCCGCCAAGCAGATCGGCCTGGTCTCCGACTACGCGCCGAACTATCAGGTGACGACCGCCTTCACCTCCACGAAGAACGCCAAGAGCGAACGGGAGCTGACGACCGCCTTCATCAAGGCCTATTCCAAAGCGATCGCCGACTACAATGCCGCCTTCGTCGACAAGACCGCCAACGATGCCGCGCGCGACGATCTCGCCAAGATCGTCCACAAATATGTCGAAAGCGACAGTCCCTTCGAGACCGCCAAACAGAACCTGATCGACGGCGCCATGCGCATCAACAACGGGTTGGCGCTCTCGCTCGACAGCTGCGTCGAACAGCTCGAATGGTTCAAATCCGAAGGCATGGTCAAGGACGCGATCACTAACGAGCAGCTCTTCGACACGTCCTACGTCAAGACGATCTGACCGCTTGCGGCCGAATGCGGGGGCCTTCGGGGTCTTCGCCTGGAGGACTCATGGACCTGAAACTCAAAAATGTCGACCACCGTTACGGCGCGGTCGAGGTCCTCAAGGACATTTCGCTCGACATACCGCAAGGTCAGATCGTCTGTCTGATCGGACCGTCGGGATGCGGCAAGTCCACCTTGCTGCGCTTCCTCGGCGGCCTTGAGCGCCCGTCCTCGGGCGAGGTCCTGCAGATCGGCGATCCGCCCAAGGGTTCGCTCAATCCGCTCACCTACGTCTTCCAGCATTTCGCATTGCTGCCGTGGCGCACGGTCGAGGGCAACATCAAGCTGGTGTTGGAGGATCACGGCCTCGGCAGAGGCGAGATGGACGAGATCGTGACCGACGTTCTTGAACGCACGCGCCTTTCCGAATTCCGTCATGCGCTCCCCAAGCAGCTCTCCGGCGGCATGCGCCAGCGCGTCGCGATCAGCCGGGCGCTAGCCGTGCGCCCCGCTGTCATGCTCATGGACGAGCCGCTCTCGGCGCTCGACAGCCAGACCCGCGAACTGCTGATGGACGACCTGATCTCGCTCTGGACCCGACAGCCCTTCACCTCGGTCTACGTCACCCACAACCTCAACGAAGCCGTCCGGCTGGGCCATCGTGTCGTCGTCCTGTCCCGTCGCCCCGGCCGCATTCGCGAGATCGTCGATATCGACATGCCCTTGTCGGAGCGACATCTGGCCGATCCGGTGCTGGAGGAAAAGCAGACCCAGCTTTGGGAGCTGATGCGCGAGGAGGCCATGGCCGCCGACAAGGAGCTGGTCAATGTCTGACGCTACCGCATTCCCGACGACAACGGCAATCTCCGAGGACGCCAGGACCGCTGCACCGGTCCGCGCCGTGCCCTTCCGCGGCGGCGGCTTTGCCCCGAGGCCGGTGCGCGGCGTGGCGATCGCGGTCTTCATTGTCCTCATCGCCCTTGCCGAGATCGGCACGCGCGCCGGTGTCATCTCGAACCTGACGCTGCCGCGTCCCTCGGCGGTGCTCGAGACCTTCATGCAGCTCTGGCGGACCGGCCTGTTATGGCAACACCTGCTGCCTTCGCTGCAACGGCTTTTCATCGGCGCCGCCCTCGGCATCTCCGCCGGTATCTCGATCGGCGTCTGCATCGGCCTGTTCAGCTATGTCCGGGCCGGGCTCGTGCCCTTGGTCGCCGCCTTGTTTCCGATCCCGAAGATCGCGCTGCTGCCGCTCTTCGTCATCTGGTTCGGGATCGACGAGACCTCGAAATATGCCCTGATCGCCTTCGGGACCTTCACGCCGACGGTCGTCGCCACCTACGGCGCCGTCGACAATGTCGACCGATCGCTGATCCGCATGGGTCAGAGCTTCGGACTGAGCTGGTGGTCGATCGTGCGCAAGATCGTCCTGCCGGGCGCCTTTCCCGCCATTCTCTCCGGCCTTCGGGTCTCGATCTCGATTGCGATCATCCTGCTGGTCGCGGCGGAAATGCTCGGTGCGCAATTCGGCGTCGGCGCCTATATTCTCGAGGCCGGCTCGCTCTACGACCTCGAAAAACTGTTCACCGGCGTCGCCATATTGTCGATCATGGGCCTGATCGTGAATTTCGTCATCGGGCTGATCGAACGGCGCTTCCTGAACTGGCGCGGATAGCGTCCGCGTCCCATCCCCGGAGACATAAACATGCTGGCACTGCAAAAGACCCGGCCCGGCGCCGGCGTGGAATTTCGCGTCCTCGACGAACCGGCTCCCCCTCCCGCCGGCGAAGTCCTGATCCGCGTCCACTGTGCCGGCATCTGCGGCACGGATCTGCATATCGCCGAATGGACGCCGGGCTATGAAGCCATGGAAAGCGCCATGCCGGTCACTCTCGGGCACGAGCTCTCCGGCCATATCGAGAAGGTCGGGCCGGATCTCGACGAGAGCCTGATCGGAACCCGCGTGACGGTGCGACCCTCCATCACCTGCGGACAATGTGCCGCCTGCCTGGCGGATGACGACGACAATTGTACCGGACGCAAGGGCATCGGCATCGGCCGCAACGGCGCCTTCGCAGCCCTGGTCAGCGTTCCCCACGCCAACTGCCACAAATTGCCCGACAGCCTCGCCATGGACGTGGCGGCGCTGACCGAGCCGATGACCGTCTGCGCCGAAGCCGTTGCCACCGCCGAGATCCGCGCCTGCCAGACAGTGCTGGTCATCGGACCGGGCTTTATCGGCCAGGGGATTGCCGTTCTGGCGCGGGAAAAGGGCGCAAGGGTCGTAGTCGTCGGGCGGGACGACGAGCCGCGGCTTGCGGCCTTGCGCACCATCGGTTTCGAACATCTGATCGATACGCGCGACACGACCCTCGAGCAGGCGGTTGCGCCCCTCGCCCCCTTCGACGCGATCATCGAGGCGGCAGGCGTGCCGGCGCTGGTCAATGCGACGCTGCCCTTCCTGAAGAAGCGGGGACTGTTCACCATCGTCGGCATCCATCCACGGCCCGCCGAAATCGACCTGACACGCCTGGTGCGGATGCATCAGCAGATCCGCGGCTCCTATCGCGCGCCGGCGGAGAACTGGGACGACGTCATCGCCTTTCTCGATGCGCATCAGGAGATGATGCGCGCGCTGATTTCCCACCGTCTGCCGCTTGGCGACGCACTCTTGGGCTTCAAAGCCGCCCATGACCGCACCGCTTCCAAGGTGATCCTTCAAATCGAGGGACAGCCATGAACAGCGCTTTCCTTGCCCTGTGGAACGACTATCCCGCCGCCATGACCGAGGAATACGAAGCCTGGCACACGTTCGAGCATGTGCCGGAGCGGCTGACGGCGCCGGGCCTGCGCGCCGCACGGCGCTACGGCGGCGGCGCGGAGGGCGAACAGCGTTATTTCACCCTGTACGAGCTGCAGGATCTCACCGCCGTCGAGCATCCGGCCTATATGGATCTCGTCCGCAACCCCAGTGTCTGGTCGCAGAAGATGCGGCGACATTTTTCGAACGTGCTCCGAATTCCCGCAAGCACTGTCGCCGCCGGCGGCCACGGCATCGGCAGCCACGCACTCATACAGGCCTATTCCGTCGACAGAAGCCGGGCACCGGCCGGGATTTCCGGCCTGGACAAGGCCCTGCGGAACATGGTGTCGGACGCCCGCATCCTGGGTTTCCGGATCGGCCGCGCCGAACCAAACCAGCTCTATGAAGTCTTCACCCAGGATGATGAGACGGACGCGGATACGTTCAACATCGTGTTGATCATCGAGGCAACGTCCCGGCGGAGGCTGGCAGTCAGCCGCCCGGCCATATCCGGCATGGCACAGGACATGCTCCAGCCGCGCAAATGCCTGCGCGACAATCTCTTCGATCTGCTGGTCGCCTATCAGGACGGCGAATTTCCGTCCGATCGCTCGCAAGTGACGGCCAGCAAGACACTCAGGCTGCAATTCGACGGCATGGACCCGTAAACCGCGGCCGGACGATATTGCGGGGATCAGGCGCCGTTTTCGCGGATGCGCGTGAAGGCGGCCAGCACCGTGCGCTCGGACCGCGCCAGATAGGCTTCGAGCGCCGCCGCCGCCGCCGCCGGTCTTCCGGCTTCGAGCTCGGCCAGAATAGCCGCGTTCTGGTCGACATAGGGCGCGTGCAGGAATTCCGGATCGTCCAGCAATCCGAAACACAGACGAAGCTCGGCGGCGATCTGGGTATAGAAAGCACTCAGGCGCGTGCTGTCGGCAAGATCGACGATGGCGGCATGGAAGGCCATGTTGGCGCTGCCGACACTGCGCCAGTCTCCGGATGCGCTGCGCTCCAATGCCGTGTCGACGGCGCGGCGCATGCGGGCGACGGCCGGATGTTTCGGATGCGCCTGTTCCAGCGCGCGGCACTCGATGATCCGCCGCATCCTGTAGATGTCGATGATCGAGGCCATGTCGGGCGTGGCGACGAAGACACCGCGATTGGGTTCATGCCGAAGCAACCCATCCTTGGTGAGCAGCCGGAAAGCCTCCCGCAGCGAATTGCGCGAGACCTGGAGCTCCGCGCAGAGCGCGGGCTCGGACAGGCGCTGACCGGGCTGAAATTCGCCGGCGATCAGCTTGTCGCGAATCTCGTCCGCCAGGCGCGGCACGAGCGCCGTGGTCATTTCCCGTGACGTCATAAAATTTCCTTCGAACCATTCGGCGCGGCAGCACCGATGGCGCATCGATAGCCTGCTTCACGGACCTTGGGAACTGGTCCCGCCACGGCCGGCAAGCGCGCCCCACGGATATTCGCGTGCAAAAGCGCCGGAAACTGCCCGGCTCGGCGGCATCCCATGCCTATTCGGATCGCATCATGCCCATGGATTGCACAGATTGGTAGAACGATATCATAAAATCGTTGAACGATCTTGACAGAATTGTGAAACGCGGCGACGCTGCCCTCGTAAACCGGCCCGAACGGCCCGGGATGACGCAAGCGATCAACGGAGATGCCTTATGGAGCAGCATTCACTTTCATCGAGCAGCGCCGCCCCGGCCGCTGATACCCCCTCTGCCGGCACGCCGGTGCAATCACGCCGCGCCGCCCTGACGGCAGCCATCCTGCTGATGGCGATGTCGGCGGTCGGCCCCGGCTTCATCACCCAGACGGCCACCTTCACCGTCAAGCTCGGGGCCGCCTTCGCCTTCGGCATCCTCGCGTCGATCGTCATCGACTTCGTCGTGCAGGCCAACATCTGGCGCATTGTCACGGTCACCCGCATGCGCGCCTCGGATATCGCCAATGCCGCCATTCCCGGCTCCGGCTATCTTCTCGCCGTGCTGGTGATGGTCGGCGGCCTGTTCTTCAACATCGGCAACATCGCCGGCGCCGGCCTCGGCACCAATGCGATGCTCGATCTGGACCCGAAGATCGGCGGTTCGATCGCCGCCCTTGCCGCCGTCGCCATCTTCCTGTCGCGACGGGCCGGCATCGCCATGGACCGCGTCGTCCTGGTCGCCGGCATCGTCAAGCTCGTCCTCGTCGTCTATGTCGCCATCGTCGCTGGTCCGCCGGTCGCGGAAGCCCTGCACCAGACGGTGATGCCCGATACCATCGATTTCGCCACGATCACCACGATCGTCGGCGGCACGGTCGGCGGCTACATCACCTATGCCGGCGCCCATCGCCTGCTCGACAAGGGAATGGTCGGCATCGAGAACCTCCAGGCCGTCAACCGCGCCGCCCTGACCGGCATCGCGGTGACCGGCGTGATGCGCTACATCCTGTTCCTCGCCGTGCTCGGCGTCGTGGCAAGCGGTGTCGTCATCGACATCTCCGGCAAGTCGGCAAACCCCGCCGCCCAGGCCTTCCAGGCAGCATCCGGCCAGATCGGCCTGCGTCTCTTCGGCGCCGTCCTGCTTGCCTCGGCGATGACCAGCATCATCGGCGCCGCCTATACCTCCGTCTCGTTCCTGACGGCCTTCAAGAAGGACATCAGCGAGCGCAGCCGCAACCTGGCGACCGTCGGCTTCATCGCCGTGTCGCTGATCGGCTTCGTCATCATGAAGACGACGCCCGCCGCCATGCTGGTCTTCGTCGGCGGCCTGAACGGCCTGGTCCTGCCGATCGGCCTTTCCATCTTCATGTATGCGGCCTGGGCGCGCAGCGATCTCATGGGCGGTTACCGCTATCCGCGCTGGCTGCTGGTTCTCGGCATACTGACTTGCGCGCTCACCTGGTACATGGGTTACAAGTCGATCAACCCGATCTTCGCATTCCTGAGCATGTAAGGGAGGACATTTCCATGGCTTCGATCGATCTCAACAGCGACCTCGGCGAAAGCTACGGCGCCTGGAGCATGGGCGACGATACGGCGATGCTCGCCGTCGCCTCCAGCGCCAACATCGCCTGCGGCTTCCATGCCGGCGACCCCGTCGGTATCCTGAGGACCGTACGCTCCGCCATCGAGCAGGGCGTTTCGATCGGAGCCCATGTCTCCTATCCCGACCGCGTCGGCTTCGGCCGGCGCGACATGGATGTCGCCAGCGCCGAGCTCGTCGCCGACGTCATCTATCAGATCGGCGCCCTGAAGGGCATCGCGGCGGCCGCCGGCGGACATGTCGGCTATGTCAAGCCGCATGGCGCGCTCTACAACCGCATCGCCCACGATCCGCGCCAGGGCAAGGATGTTGTCGATGCAATCAAGGCGATCGATCCCTCGCTGGTGCTGATGGGCCTGGCCAATGCGCCGATCCTCGATCTCGCCAGAAAAGCGGGCCTTGCCGTGGTGGCAGAAGCCTTTGCCGATCGGGCCTATACGCCGGACGGGCAACTGGTCTCCCGCCGCGAACCGGGCGCCGTCCTCCACGATCCGGAGGTGATCGCCGACCGCATGCTGCAGCTTGTCCGCGAAGGAACGTTGCAGGCCATCGACGGCTCGACCATCCGGCTCGAAGCGCAGTCGATCTGCGTGCATGGCGACAGCCCCGGCGCCGTTGCCATCGCCCAGCAAATCCGCCGCCGCTTCGAGGCCGAGGGTATCCTCGTCCAATCCTTCCTCTCCGCCTGAACGCGGCCGACAGGAGACCGACATGATCGCCACGGACCGCCTTCGCCACGTCGATACGCAACCGGCCCGCGCCGCAAGGCAGCGCTACCGGGATGGCGCCATCGAGCCGACCTCCGGCATCGCGCCGGGCTTCACCCAGGCCAATCTGATCGTCCTGCCGCGCGACTGGGCCTTCGATTTCCTGCTCTATGCGCAGCGCAATCCGAAGCCCTGCCCGGTGCTCGACGTCTCCGATCCCGGCTCTCCCAGCACGATCCTGGCACCCGGCGCCGATCTGCGCACCGACCTGCCGCTCTACCGCATCTGGCGCGACGGCAAGCTCGCGGAGGAGACGCCTGACGCGAGCAAGGCCTGGGCGGAATATCCCGATCTCGTCGCCTTCCTGATCGGCTGCAGCTTCACCTTCGAAACACCGATGGTCGAAGCGGGCATCGAGATTCGCCACATGACGGACAAATCGAACGTGCCGATGTATCTGACCGACCGGCCCTGCCGCCCCGCCGGCCGGCTCAAGGGCAACATGGTCGTCTCGATGCGGCCGATCCCCGCGTCCCGCGTTGCCGATGCCGCAACCATTTCCGGCCGCTTCCCGGCCGTCCATGGCTCGCCCGTACATGTCGGCGCGCCGGAGCTGATCGGCATCAAGGACGTCTCCAGGCCGGATTTCGGCGATGCCGTGCGCATCGAGCCCGGCGAGGTGCCGGTGTTCTGGGCTTGCGGGGTGACGCCGCAGGCCGCCGTCATGGCATCGGGCGTACCTTTCGCCATCACCCACGCGCCGGGACATATGTTCGTCACCGATGTTCCCGATTCCGCCTATCATGTCTGAGGCCGCGATGCGTTTCCTTCCCGTCAACCTGACGACGCTGCTGGTCGAGCTTGCCGGCCTCGACGAAACATTGGCGCTGTTCGCCTCGCTCACGGCCTCGCCGCTCGACGGCATCGAGGAAATGGTGCCCGCCGCCCGCACGCTGATGATCCGCTTCCAGCCGGATAGGATATCGGCGAAAGCGATCGCCGCCGAGGTCGCCGCACGCGATCTCTCCGCCCTTCCCCCTTCCGTCGAAACGATCGTGGAAATCCCGGTCGACTATCATGGCGAGGATCTGGCCGAGGTGGCGGAGCTGACCGGCCTCAGCGTCGCCGAGGTCATCCGCCGCCATACGGAGAGCGAATTCACCGTCGCCTTTTGCGGTTTCGCGCCGGGCTTCGGCTATCTGGTCGGCGGCGATCCCGCGCTTCACGTTCCGCGCCGCAAGAGCCCACGCACCCGCATTCCCGCCGGCGCGGTCGCGCTCGCCGGCGCCTTCAGCGGTGTCTATCCGCAGGAGAGCCCTGGCGGCTGGCAGCTGATCGGCGTCACGCCGGTCAAGATGTGGGACCTGAGCCGCGACCCGCCGGCCCTGTTCCAGCCGGGCTATCGCGTCCGCTTTACCGATCTTGCGAAAGACGGCAAGACGGCCGCCGCCCCGCCAAAGACCGCACGGACTGACGCGAGCGCGCAAGCACCGACGGGTCCCTCGTCGGCCTTCCATGTCCTTGCTTCCCCAATCCCGGCAGTGTTTCAGGATCTCGGCCGTTTCGGCCAGACGGGCCAGGGCGTCTCCGCCTCCGGGGCATTGGATCAGGCCGCCTTGAAGACGGCAAACCGCATCGTCGGCAATCCGCCCGGCCTGCCCTGCCTGGAAATCACCCTTGGCGGCTTCTCCTTCGAGGCAACGAGCCGCGCGGTGATCGCGCTGACGGGAGCACCCTGCCCGATCACGGTCAGGGATGCCTCCGGCCGCATTCTTGACATGGCCTCCTACCGGCCGCTGGCGCTGGCGCTGGAACCGGGCGACGTCGTCACGCTCGGCAACCCCGCCATGGGCATGCGCAGCTACCTCGCCGTACGCGGCGGCTTCGACGTCAAGCCGGTGCTCGGCAGCGCCTCCACCGACATGCTCGCCGTCGTCGGCCCCGCGCCGGTGACATCGGGCGCGACACTCGCCATCCACGAAAGCGCAACAGGGCTAACGAGCGTCTCGCTGACGGAAAGCCCGGCCTTCGATTTGCCGGCGGCCGGCGATGTCGTCACGCTCGATGTGGTGCTCGGACCCCGCGCCGACTGGTTTACCGAAACAGGCCTTGCGACGCTGACCGGCCAGCTCTGGCAGGTGACGCCGCAATCGAGCCGTGTCGGCATCCGGCTTGCCGGCGACCAGCCGATCGAGCGGATCGACAGCGTCGAGCTGCCGAGCGAAGGCACGGCGACCGGCGCCATCCAGGTACCCCATAGCGGCCAGCCGGTATTGTTCCTGGCGGACCATCCGCTGACCGGCGGTTATCCGGTGATCGGTGCTGTCGCCGAATACCACCTCGACCTCGCCGGGCAGATCCCCATCGGCGCGAAAATCCGTTTCCGGCCGATCGCGCCCTTTGCCGAAATCAAGCCCGCTACGGCTGAAGAGAAGAAACCATGAGGAAGCACCGCATGAAGAAAGTCCTGATTGCCAATCGCGGCGAGATCGCGGTCCGCATCCTGCGCGCCTGCCGGGACTACGGCCTGCAATCGGTGGCGGTTTACGCCGATCCGGATATGAACGCGCCCTTCGTCAAGCTGGCCGACGAGGCCTACAGCCTCCCCGGCGCCACGCCGGCGGAAACCTACCTCGCTATCGACAGGTTGATCGACATCGCCCGCCGCTCCGGTGCCGATGCCGTGCATCCGGGCTATGGCTTCCTGTCGGAGCGCGCCGAATTCGCCAATGCGGTCATCAATGCCGGCCTCATCTGGATCGGCCCCGATCCGGATGTAATCGAAACGCTGGGCGACAAGGTCTCGGCGCGGCGGATCGCGCAGAGCGTCGGCGCGCCGCTGGTCGCCGGCAGCGACGGCCCGGTGGAGACGGCGGCGGAGGTCGTGGCCTTTGCCGAGAAACATGGCCTGCCGGTTGCCATCAAGGCCGCCCATGGCGGCGGTGGGCGCGGCCTGAAGGTCGCCTGGAAGATCGGTGAGATTGCCGAGCTCTATGAATCGGCCGTGCGCGAGGCGAAAGCCGCCTTCGGGCGCGGCGAATGTTTCCTCGAGCGTTTCCTCGACCGGCCGCGCCATATCGAGGCGCAGGTGCTCGCCGACAAGCACGGCAATGTGCTGGTGCTCGGCACCCGCGACTGCTCGCTGCAACGCCGCAACCAGAAGCTCATCGAGGAGGCGCCGGCGCCGTTCCTCAGCGAGGCGCAGCGCCAGTCGATCCATGATGCGGCCAGGAAGATCTGTGCGGCTGCCGGCTATAGCGGCGCCGGCACGGTCGAATTTCTGCTCGGCGTCGACGGCACCATCTCCTTCTTAGAGGTCAATACCCGGCTGCAGGTCGAACATCCCGTCACCGAGGAGACCACCGGCATCGATCTGGTGATCGAGCAGTTCCGCGTCGCCGAAGGCCTGCCGCTGGCCATCACCGAGACGCCGGCGCCGCGTGGCCATTCGATCGAGTTCCGCATCAATGCCGAGGACCCCGGCCGGGGCTTCCTGCCGACACCGGGTACGATCACCGCCTTCGACGCGCCGTCAGGCCCCGGCATCCGCCTCGACAGCGGCGTCGTTGCCGGCTCGACGGTTCCCGGCACTTTCGACTCGCTGATGGCGAAGCTGATCGTCACCGGCGCTAACCGGGAGGAAGCGCTGAGACGTGCCCGCCGCGCGCTGAAGGAATTCCGCATCGACGGCATTGCGACCGTTCTGCCCTTCCACCGCGCCGCCATCGAGACCGCCGACTTCATCGGCGAGGACGGCTTCAAGGTTCACACCCGCTGGATCGAGACCGATTTCGCCGCCATGCCGGAAGCCGCCGCCCGCCCCGAACCGGCGGCCGATACATCGCTTCTGCGCATCCATGTCGAGATCGACGGCAAAAGGCACGAGCTTGCCCTGCCGGCCGCGCTGCTCGCCGGCCTCGGCTCCTCGCTCGATAGCCCGATCACGACGGCATCTTCCGGGAAAATCGAGGCCGATCCCGCCGTCGTGGCTGCACCGATTGCCGGGACGTTGCAGGCGTGGAAGATCGCCGATGGCGACAAGGTGGAAGCCGGAGACCTCATAGCCGTCATGGAGGCCATGAAGATGGAAACCCAGGTGAGCGCTCCGCGCGCCGGCGTCTTCCGCATCGCCGCCGAGCAGGGCAGCTACCTTCAGGCCGGCGCGGCGCTTGGGCGTTTCGAAGAATAGAGGCGGAACATCATTCCGCCCCCTGGCCTCAATCTTCCGGCAAAGTGAAGACCGCGCAGGGATCGGCAATGCCGCGCAGCTGGTGTTCACCCAGCGGCATCAAGACGGTCGTCGCCTCGGCGGCGACAGCCCCCGAGATCAGCACATTGCGGCCAAGCGGCTTGCAAAGTCCCTCAAGCCGGCTGACCAGATTGACCGCCGGGCCGATGGCGGTGAAATCCAGCCGGTCGGCGGCCCCGATATTGCCCCACAGGATCTCGCCGAAATGCAACGCCGCGCCGAAGGGCAACGGCGGCAGACCCTGCGCCTGTCGTGACGCATCGAGATGCGCCATGCCGGCGCGGATGGCGGCGATTGCGCGCAGCGCCGCTTCGCAGGCCTCGCCAGGCGTGGATGTGACCGGAAAAATCACCAATACGCCGTCGCCGATATATTTCAGCACCTCGCCGCCGAAGGCGTGCACGGCGCCGGTGACGCGGTCGAACCAGTCATCGAGGGCCGCGATCATGATCCTGGGCTCGGTCACTTCCGACAGGGCAGTGAAATCACGCAGATCGGCGCATAGGAGGACGGCCCGGATCATCTCTCCGGACTCTCGCCCGAGCGCGCCGGCCTGCACCCGCGCGGCACTGCGTCTGCCGAGATAGGCTTCAAGCAGCGCTGCCTGTGCGCCGCGTGCGGCAAGGGCGGCCAAGGGAGCGGCCGCGAAACGCGCCACCTCGCGCAACCGTTCGACCTCGGCGGGGGCAAATGGCCGCGACCCGGCCCATCCCAGCAACGGCGCGTCCCGGCCGGAGCCGCCCATATCCTCCGACACCGGGCCGAGCTTTGCCAGCCAATCGCGCCCGGCATCACCAAGCGGAGCACCGGCAAAGCCCAGCGCCTCGATGACGGCGCCGCTCTCCGCCCGCCACAGCCAGGTGCGTCTGGCAATGATCGGATGCGGCACGGCGAGCGTCAACGCGCCGCCGGTGAGCGGCACGCCATCGGCCAACAGCCGGCCGCCGAGCTCGGACAGGAACCATTCGGGATGCGGCGAGGCGCCGGCCTCGTCAACCAGCCATGCAAGGGAAGCGGGCAGATCCATGCCCAATCATGCCATGGCGATCACACGCTGTCATCCGGGCCACGGCCGCGGGACGCCGTGGGAAGCAAGGGGCCCTCAGGTCCGGCCCTCCCACGGATCGGGACTGAGCGTGCCGCCGGCGGCGACAACGGCCAGACGGCCGAGATAATGGGCCCAACCCTCCGCATGACCAGCGCATTGCTCCACGGTGGGAAGACCGGAATGGGTGAGCCGCAGTAATGTCCCATCCGGCTGCTCGATGAGATCGATCTCCACCAGGCTCGATCCCGGCGGCACCACCTCGCTGCCGTCCCAGCCGAAACTATAGGCAAGGCGATGCACCGGCACGACCTCGCGGAACGAACCGCGCGCAAAACGCGCCCCGGTGACGTTGACGAGATAAAGCCCTCCGGGCTGAGGATCGATATCCGCCTCCGTCCCCATCCAGCGAAGGATCTTCTCGGGATCGGTCAGAAGAGCAAAGACCGCAGCGGGCGGCGCCGCGATATGCGTTTCACGGCGGACGACGAGGGAATCTTGCATGGGGTCTCTCCAATGATCGCCAGAGCTGTGGGGCAGAGCACGGTAGATGGATGCGAGCCCATCATACCGCCAAACCGCGCCATGCGACACCCCGCAACCACGCATAGTGCCAAATCGCCTTCGCCAGGAAAATAATGCGGACCCTCTCGCCAGCTTTAATATTCATGCTGTACACTTCACTATACTATGAATACCGATAGATCTTCATGGGGGCGCACGGATGCAGACGAATGCCGAATTGCCGACCACGACAGAGCAGGCGCCGCCGGCCGCGCGCATGAAAATCCTTTATATTCAACCGGGAACCAGCTCTTTTGCCGGGATAGAACGGGTGGTCGACACCATATGTTCGGCCCTGTCCGACAAATATGCGGCCGATTTCGACATCGATGTTCTATACACGTCTTTGCATAAGAACCGCCCAACCGGACAGCAAAGTTACAACACGATCGACAGAATTGCCGGAAACAGACGACAGCTGATGCTTGCATTGCGGAGCGTGATCGGCAGCAAAGACTATAGTCTGGTCGTGGTTCCACAGATTGAGCCGACGGTCATCTGCATGGTGGCGAGCCTCGGGCTGCGGCGAAATTTCGCCATGCACCTGCATGGCAATCCCCGTCTGGAATCGAGCCATCTGAAGGCAAAAATCCTGTTCTTCCTGATGAGGATCTATTTCATCAAGCGCCTCTCCTACGTCTTCGGCACATCGCCCAGGCAGCTCGAAGCCTTCAAGGCGATCTTCAAGAGCAAGACCCCGCAATACTGGCTGCCCAATCCCGTCAGACGGTTCGATGGGTCGAAGGCGGGAGCTTCCGGGCAGGAGAACACCGTCACATTCGTCAATGTCGGCCGGTTCTCATTCCAGAAGGGACAGGATATTCTTCTGCAAGCCTTCCGCGACCTCTACATGGTCCGCAAGAACGCCCGGCTGAAGATCGTCGGTTACGGCGCCGGCGAAAAGGAGCTGCGCGACCAGATCCGGCAGCTCGGGCTCGAGGCGGTGGTCAGCATCGAGCACCACCCGGACAATCCGCAGCCGGCGCTGTCGACCAGCGACGTCTACGTGTCCACCTCCCGCTGGGAGGGATGGTCGCTGGCCATATGCGAAGCCTTGAGGTTCGGCCTGCCGGTCATATCGACCGATTGCGAATTCGGCCCGAGCGATATTCTCGTCGACAAGCGGCTCGGCCTGCTCGTTCCTGTCAGCGGCGGCGATGCATTGGTCAAAGCCATGGTCTATTATTGCGACAATCTGCAAAGCGAGCAGTCGCACGCCGAATTCCGGCAGAATTTCATCGATACCTATGACACGGAGCGGGTGGTGGACGTGCATGCCGCCGCGCTGCGAGCCGCGGCAGGAAGGCCGGCATCCTTGACCGCATGAGCCATGCCGGGGCGAAAAGGGCCTGGCGCCATCCGGAATTGCGCGAAGATATCACGCATAAACCCGCATATAGTCGACGCGCATATGGGTCAGGCGATCCTGCGGCTTGAGCGGGTTGGGAAAGGGAACGTCCGAGCGCAGGGCCAGGGTCAGGAGCGGCCAGAAGACATCGCCGCCCGCATCCATTTCCGCCGCGCGTCCGAGGGTCCAATCGACAGGCTGTTGGCGTTTCGGATCGAGGATCTGCTTGCGTTCGAAATAGAACCGGCAACGGGCGCCCTCGACCAGCAGGCCATAACGGTAATAGCCCTTGGTGATGTCGACGCCGGTGGGGACGCCGACCCCCTCGTGATGCTCGCCCGGCTTGCCCCATTCGTGCAGATAGGCGCCGTAGAGATCGTGTTCCCAACCCTTCTGCTCGACGACGTCGAGTTCGATGCTCGTCTTGGGAAACAGGATGCTGCGACCATTCATCAGCCAGAAAGCGGGGAAGCTCAGGGGATGGGCCGGAAACTGCATCCGTGCCTCGAAATACCCCTGCCTCCAGCCCTTGAGGATCGTACCGTCCGACCTGGCCGTCTGGATATTGCCGGAGATCCATTGGTATTCCGGCAGGTCGTTGCCATAGTAATTCGGCACATGCATCGGACGGCCGATATATTGTGCCGAGATTTGCAGCGCCTTTCCATTGTCCGTCGACGCGTCGTCCACGATCGCATAGGGATTGAACCCTTCTTCGCCGTCGATCCGGCTGAAGGCGGACCGTCCGTAAAAACCGCTGTCGAACGTCGTCGCCTTGGCGCCCGCATGCCAGATCGCCGGGTCGAGCCTTGCAAAAGCTTCGTCGAAGACGAGTTTACGACCTTCGGTCGGGTCGCGCGGTTCTTCGGCGGCGGGCCGGCCATTCGTCAACAACAAACCGCCGGCCGCGGTCAGCGACGCGGCTCCGATCAGCAGGTTGCGGCGGGATGTCACGGTTCTCATTGCCAGTTCTCCGTTGCCGGTCGCTCGCTTGAACATCATCTTTCGGGGTGTCGCGTTATGCGGCGGCGGGTGCGGCCCGCGACGTCGGCGCAAGGGCGCTGTCGTAGACATCCATGGTCTCGCGCGCGACCCGATCGATCGTCAGCCGTTCGATCCGCACCTGGCTTCGATCCTTCCACTCCTCCATGCGAGCGGGATCGGCCAGCAGGCCGCAGAGAGCGGCGGCCAATGGCTGGGGGTCGCGCGGCGGCACCAGAATGCCGGCCGCGCCATATTCCAGGAGCTGCGGAATCCCGTCGACCTCGGTTCCGACGACGGCACAACGCGCCTCGCGCGCTTCCGAAAGCACCAGAGGTGCCGGATCGGCATGAGAGGGAAGAACGAAAATGTCGGCGCCCGCCATCCATGGATACGGGTCGTCCTTTGCGCCGTGGAATGTAACGGCTTCGGCGCAATCCAGCTGGCCGACCATCTCCCGGTAGGCCGCATGGAACGGTCCTTCACCGACGATATGAAGCCGGACGGCGGGATGTTTGCCATGCACAAGCCGAAAGGCCTCGAAGAGATCGGGCAGGCCCTTGCGGGGGTGCAGACCCCCGACGAAGAGGATGCTCGGCGATCCCAGGGCAACCGGCAACCGGCTGCGGTTTTCGAAGCGGGTCGAGCCGATCGTGCCGTTCAGGACGACACGAAGCTTCGCGGCCGGCACGCCGCGCTTGCGCATCGAGGCGCTGACCGCCTCGCTGACGGCAATCACCTTGGTTCCCAGCCCCATCAGGATGGCGCTCCTCTCGAACTCATTGTGCACCGTGGTGACGAGAGGGATGCCGGCGGTCTTGCAGATCGGCCAGGCCAGAACCGCGCTCGTCATCATATGGGCATGGACGATGTCCACCTGGCGGGCGCGAATATGCTTGCGCAGCGCCAGGCTGGATTTGAGCAGGATGAGCGGCTTTCTCTGGTGATCGATCACCACGGTCGCGACATTGTTCCTGTGCAGCAACTGATCGAAGTCGCCGCCGCCGCTTGCCACACAGACATCATGTCCAAGCCGGGCCTGGGCACAGGCCAGATCGACCGCCGCATGGACATGGCCGTTCAGCCTATTCGTATGATTGAGAATATGCAGAATTCGCATGAAACAAATCCAATACCGCTGTCAACACATGGAAGTCCGCCAGGGAGGGGCGGACAGGCACATCATCTCCAACTCCCCCGGTTTAACGGGGCATTACCTAAAGCGCATCGCGATCTCCAGATTCGCGCCTCGCGCTTAAGTCTTTGATTTTGTGCATGTCGTGGTCGCAAAACCGCATACACTCCTGCACGACATGCTTTAGCTTGCCTGCGTCTCGCGCAGCGCCGCCTCGGCCTCGACCGTGGAAGCGCGCGCCGTCGGTTGATAATTGAAGCCGCCCTGACGCCCGAGGGATTCAAGTCCGAAGGCTCGAAGCCTGCCGATCGCTTCCGCCGCGCGCTGGGCCGCGCCTTGGCTGTAGATCGGATAGGCATTCTCGAGAATGCAGCTTCCCTCCAGCCGGAGATCGCCCCGAAACAATCCGTTGGCATGGACGTGATCCCTGAAATCGCGTTCGGCGCGCGGGATCGAGCCGCCGATGTGATTGCCGATGACTTCCGCCGTGAAATATTCGCGGCCATCCGCCTGGCCATAGAAATCCGAATACATGGTCAGCCGTTTCCAGGCGCCCTCATGGGAAAAATTATAGATGATCGATTGGCGAAAGCCGCGATCGCCGGCAAAGCTGAAGTAAAGGCCGATGAGCGTGATCGTATCGAGTTTCTGTCCGGATTCGATGCCGCATAATTGCTCGGCCCGATGAATGGGAATGGTCGAAATAATGCGGCCGGACGCAACGATCCTTTCCTTGAGCTGCAGATGAAACTGGTCCTGGACCTTGTGGATCGTCCGCATTTCCGCGGCGAGGTGAAATTCGGCGCCAGCCTTTTCCAGCCGCTCGGCCGCCGCCCGATAGAGAAATCGAAATCCCTCCCGCGGACGGGCCATTTGCCGATTGCGCCGACCTTGCTGCGTCGGCTTCAGCACGCGCGAAAGCAAATTTCGCAACGACGCATGCTCGCTGATCCAGAGCATCCGCTTGCGGGCGAGATCGATGTCTATTCCGTCCGTCGCGATCCCATAGAAACGCTTCATATAGGACTGGAGGCCGGAGCGGTGGAGCAGGTAGGCGCCGATCCAATAGCGCGCGAAATCCCGCGCATTGCGCATGTCCCGCTGGAACAGACGGGCATAAAGGACGGATGCGAAGATGCGGACGATCTCCACCAAGCCTGTGCCGAAAATGTCGTCGCGGACCGATATCGGGTAAGTGGTGATCATGCCTTGCGGGTTCAGTCGCGCCCATTGCGGATCGATCGGCACATAAAGCGGCAGCAATTCGGGAAAATGGTCGAGCAGCGGGGAATCGTCCTGAAAGATCAGGCTGCCGATGTCGAATGTATATCCGCCTGAGGTCCAGTCGATATGATTGCCGCCGATGTGATCATAGTCGTCGACAATCAGAACCCGCCGGCAGCCCTGTCGAACAAGCAGCGACGCGGAAACCAAGCCGGAAATACCAGCTCCAAGGACGATGGCGTCGAACCATTCGGCCTCGGTGACGGCTTCGCTGACGATCTGATGGCCTGCGTCATTCATGATGTCATCCCGACCTCAACGCTACCAAGAACGAAATTTATACCTTCGCCATTTAAAAGATAAATCCAGCCATATACAACCTAATATTTTCAAATTTCGAGCAAAACGCGTCAAAATAAGAATAAAATGGAACATAAATTAAAGTTATATGTTTTTAATCACAAATGTGACTTGATATATTCTTGGCGATGTTGTTAGTCTAAGCTCCAGATTGAGCGCGCCATCCCGCGATGCTCGGTTAGATACTGGAAAATAATCTCGTGTGAAAATCTAGACTGAAACAGTGAATCCCGAGGGGGTGTTCAGTGCCTCGGCGCAGTTTTGACGATTTCGACCAGCATATCGACGATATAGAACTGATTTCCACCGACGTGTTCGACACATTGTTGTTGCGCCGCGGCAAGTCGCAGCGATCCCGGATCGTGGCGGCCGAGGCGCAATTTGCGCGTCTGCTGCGAGAGCGGGGGCTGACGATCGGTCAGAGCGAGCTCGTGAAAGCACGCCTGCTTGCCCAGAGCTTCGGCTATCGTGCGCTCAATGCGGCAGATGGCGGTGGCGAGGTGCGCCTGAGGGATATCATTGGCCGCCAACTGGGCATGCTCGGCCTGCCCGCGGAGCTGATAGATGATCGTCTCGCCATCGAGCTTGCCATCGAAAAAAAGGCGCTGTGCGCCAATGTGGCGCTTGCCGCGCTGCTGAGGCGGCACAAGCAGGCCGGCATCAGGATCGTCGCGGTGAGCGACACCGGGCTTTCGGCTGACCAGCTCGCCGAATTGATCGACCATTTCCATGGTCCGGGGCTCATCGACAAGATCTATTCGAGCGCGGATGCGCAGGCGAGCAAGCGCCATGGACACTTGTTTTCCCGCGTGCTTGAAAGCGAGGCCGTTTCCCCACGGCAGGTTCTGCATATCGGCGACGACGAGAGAGCCGATCTGAAAGTGCCGGACGCGATGGGAATTCGGACGATCCATCTGCCGAAAGGCCGCCTCGACCGTTTCCTCTTGCGCGCCGATGGCGCCAGGACCGAGGGACTGCGGCAGATCCGCCAGCGTCTGGCGCGCCGCAACCGCCATGTTCCCGCGCTCAACGACAGGATCTCCTTCGGCCGGGAAGTTTTCGGCCCGATCGTCGCGGAGTTCTGCCTGTTCATCTGGCTCTACGCCGAACAGGCCAAGCTTGGCAAAGACACGGCACTACTGTTCTGCGCCAGAGGCGGGATCGGCATCAGGGAAGCATTCGAACGTGTCCTGCAGACGCTCGATCTGCCGTTCGACCTCAAGCGCGACAATCTCCTGATCTCACGGCTGGTCGCCGCCCGGTCGGCGATCATGACCAGGAGCCCGGCGGTGCTGGATGAACTCGGCCGCGAATTCCGCGGCCGCAGCTTCGCCGATGTCGCTTCCGCTCTGGGCGGGCGGAGCTACGAGCTGCCCGCCTCATGGCGGCAGCCTTTCGATCCCGCGCTGTTTTTCCCGCTGCTCGACACGAACGCCGGCAGCGACGTGCTCGATGATATTCGTCGGCAGAACGATCTCTTCACGCGCCACCTCGACCAGATTTCCGGTGGGGCAAGCCGCATCGTTCTTTGCGATACCGGCCTTTACGGCAGTACCCAGCGGCTGCTCGCCGCCGGCTTTCCGGATCGCCGGTTCGAAACCATTCAATTCGCGCGCTGCAACTACAAGGGCCTGAGCGAGGATCATTTCCCCAAGGTCGCCGGTCTTGTCGTCGAGCAGAATCTCTACAGCCCCTTCAAGGTCGAAACCGTGATCCTGCGCTATTGGCAGGTCATCGAAAGCCTATTCGAGCCGGCATTGCCGTCGGTGCGCCAGTTCAGCGAGACGCCGGACGGCGCCGTCATCGCCAATTCCGGTGAGATCGGCTACGGCAGGCTCGACCCATCCGCGGGAAATCCGTTACTGGGCGGCGCCCTGCAATATATCGGCAGGATCGCGAGCGGCGCCGAAGTGTTGCGAGACGTCGATCATGCCTGGTTTCGTCTCAAGCGCGCCATCACCAATCCGAGCCAGAGCGATGTAGCAGCGCTCGGCGTCGGCGCCCGCTCGGTCGATTTCGGCCGGACCGAGATGGTGCATGTGCTGCATCATCCGCAGGATATGCATCTGACCGAAAAGCTGATGTCGATGAAATCGCAGCTTTGGCGAGAAGGCGCGATCGCGCGCGACTTTCCCCGGTTCAAGCCACCATTGCTCGCCGCGCTGGAAATGGCGCACATCCTGCGGCGGGTCTCGGCCGGATTGCATCGTTGACATGAAGGGCGCCACGGCCGCGCCGGCATCCCGGAAGCATGACTAGACACTGTTTGATTGATATGGCGATAGGCGAGGTCTCGAGTTCGGAATGCTTGCGTTCAAAGCCTTTAAGGGAGCCGGCTGGCTCGTCGTGTCCCGCTGTGTCGGCCGTATCATCGACTTCTGCACACTCCTGTTTCTCGCACGCATTCTGACGCCCGCCGATTTCGGCCTGGCGGCGCTCGCCATGTCGCTCGTCGTCGTGGTCGATACCGTGCTTGAAGTGCCCGTCACACAGGCGCTGGTGCGGTTGAACGTGATCGACAAGAGCCATCTCGACACCGGCTTTACGCTCAGCGTCGCAAGGAGCGGATTGATCGCGATCATCGTGCTGATCGCCGCCTGGCCCTTTTCGATGTTCAATCACAATCCGCAGCTGATCCCGCTGATCGGCGCCCTGGCGATCGGCCCGGTCGTCAAGGGGTTCTACAGTCCGGCAATGGTACATTTCGCGCGCAATCTCGGCTTTCAGCAGACCTTCCTCATGGAATTCTGCGGAAAGCTCTGCGCCTTCGTCGTCGCCATCATCACGGTGTTTTCGGGGGGCGCCTACTGGGCCATCGTCGCCAATTTCGTCACCAACTCGATCGCGGCGGTTGCGACCTCCTATGTGCTGGCGCCCTATCGGCCGGCGTTCTCCTTGAAACGCCTGTCCGATTTCGCCGGTTTCATCGGCTGGTTCAGTTCCGCCCAGCTCATATCGGCGCTGAACTGGCAATTCGATCGCTTTCTCATCGGCGCCGCCACCGACAGCACGACGCTCGGCCGCTATGCCGTCGCAAGCGACATGGCCGCCGTGCCCACGCAGAGCCTGATCGGACCGGCGCTGCAGCCGGTCATGGCCGCCTTCTCGCTGATCAACTCGGACCCGGAGCGGATGCGGCAAGCCTTTCTTAAGGCGGCGCGTTTCGCCATGCTGATCGCCGTGCCGGCCTGCGTTGGCATATCGCTGACATCGGATCTGGTGACCGGCCTGCTGCTGGGCGAAAAATGGAAGGATGCCGCACCCTTGCTGAGCCTGCTGTCACTGGCGGTCATTCCCGTGCCCTATTTCCAGACGCTTTATTCCGCCAGCATGGCGCTGGACCGTCCGCATATGATCTTCAGGCTCAACGCCACCGATCTGTGCTTCCGGGTCGCCCTGATCTCGATCGGTTTCTATGCCTTTTCGACCGAAGGGGCGGGGTTCGGAAGAATTATCCTCTCGATCATCATGTTCGCTTTCTATCTCGGCGCCGTCCGCCACATGCTGGGGCTTGGATTTGCCGCGCAGCTCGCAAACATATGGAAGATCGTCCTTGCCGCCGCCGTGATGGTTGTGTGGGTGCTGCTGCTGCGGGACGCGTTGGCCGGCCGGGCCTGGAACCACGTCCTGGAGCTCGCCGTCGTGGTCTCGACGGGAGCGGCGGCCTATGTCGGAACATTGCTGATCCTGGGCATGCGGTTGATCGCCGGCGGTGGGCGGCTCGAACTGGCCGATCGCCGCCGTTAACCGCTCTTGACCGTCAAAGAAGCGCCTGCAGCAATCCCAGGGTCGACGAGCGCTTGCCGGTGTTCAGCCGATAGGCAAGTCCGCGGCGCGCCTGCCGATTGGGCAGCACCATGGTCAGCAGGGAAAAGGCCGTGATGGTCAGCTTGGCCTTCGCGGGGTAGTTTTCGCGCCAGAGCCGCCGGAGCAGAAGCAAAAAATGCCGGAGCGACGGACGCCGCCCCTCGGCGATTGCCAGATAGAAGCTGCGCTCCAGATAGAAATATGTCTCTTCGGGCCGCACCAGTTCCTCGGCCCGATCGTAGTGCCGCAGAATGTCTCGCAAATGGTCCATGCGGAGGATGAAGCGGTTCAGTTCCTGGCGCAGCGATGCCGGATCGACGGGGCGTCCGAGCCCGGAAATATTGCGGCCATGGACCCGATAGCGCCCGAGTTCCTCCGACAGGCTGACGACGTCGCCGAGGAACGGCGCGGCAAACAGGATCACCCCATCGACGGCGCGGTCATACGCCATGTCACGGAGATATTCGCAGAGATCGCGCCTGAAGACATTTCCCGAAGTCGGCGGGCTGGTATAGACGCCCGTGCGCAAGACGCGGTCGGCGAGCATTTGTCGGTCGCGAAACTTTTCCAGCGCGATCGCCGTACCCGTGACGCGCCCGTGCTGATCGATGCGCGTCAGCGAAAATTGCAGCTTGGCGACATCCTCGTCCAGCTCTCTCAGGATCGTTGCAAGCGAGCCGGGGGCCAATTCGTCGTCCGCATCGAGAAACAGGATGAACGGCGCCCGGGTCTGCTCCAGGCCGTAGAGGCCCGCCGCCCGCTGCCCGCCGTTTTCGATGCGATAGGCGGTAACGCCCTCGCCCTGGATGAGCTCCCAGGACGCGTCCGTCGAACCGTCGTCGATGACGACCAGCTCGCAATCGTCGCAGCCCTGCGAAACGACGCTGCGGATTGCCCGGGTCACATAGGCCTCATAGTTCCAGCAGGTGATGACGATGGCGAGTTTGGGCGTTTTCATTCTTTCAATTGACCTTTCGGCATTGCCATCAGGGTTTTCGTTGATGCTTGTCATACCCTTGCCCGGTTGATCACCGTGCCGATCACATTGGCGCCGGAGCGCCGCAATTGCTGCAGCGTATCGTTCACCTGCTCGATCGTCGTCTGGCCGGCGCTCGCGACGATCACCACCGCGTCGGCATGGCTCGCCAGCGCCAAGGCATCCGTCGAGCCGCTGACCGCCGGCAGGCCGAGAAGCACATCGCCCCTGGCGCGTGCCGCCTCGACGATCCGCGCCGCCCGCCGGTCGCGGAAATCGACATAGAGATTGGTCAAGGCATTGGCGGAATGGATCGGCAGCATGGCAATGCCGTCGCCATCGCCGCGCCCATTGCCGAAGACCACCTGTTCCGGTCGCATATCGGCGACCAGCGCATCGGCAAGCGACGGCGTCGCCAAGATATCGGGGCCTTTCTCACCGCGATCGGCATCGCTCGGTTCGGCATTGAAAAGCGTCACATGCCGGCCGCTGCGGCTGGCAAATTGCGCCAGGCTCAGGCACAGCGTCGAGACCCCGTTATCAGCCTCCCAGCCGGCGACGGCGACCACCATGCCGCGTTCGTTGCGGATCGACGCGCAGGCGATTTCGATCGAGGTTCTCAGATCGCGCACGGCCACGGCGTAGAGATTGCCGGGCTGATTGACGACGATGGTGGCGCTGCGGCTGAAAGAGCCCCGCCTTGCAAAGCCGGAGCGGCTGTCGAGGTCCGGCAGGACGCCGAGGCATGCTATTCCGGTATCGCGCGCCAGTTCCTTGGCGCCATGTACCCTGCGGTTCAGCGCGAGATTGAGCGCAATGGCGGAGCAGCCGGCAAGCAGGCCGAGCACGCCGCCGAGAGCCGTGATCAGGGTTGGCCGCGGCGCGGAGGGACCAAGCGGCGGCAGCGCCGCACCGATGATCCGGGCATCGGCGTCCGGCGTCGGGATGGCCGGAAGCTTGCCGTTCTTCATGGCCTCGGTCGCGGCGTCGACCTGGGCGGCCAAAGCATCGAGACGCCATTGCAGCACCTCGGTCCCGGCCTGCGCCATCTCCGACTTGAACCCGACCGCCTGCAGAATATAGCCGGAAACGGCCGCGTTCGCGACCCGTGCGGCAAGCGCGGGATCGGTGGATTCGTAGCTGATCTCGATCACATAGGACTGACCGACACGACGCGCATCGATGCGTCTCGCGAAATTCTGGAAGGCGGCCTGCCGCGCGTCGGCGGCGGGCGCTGCGGTATCCCCCGTAGCACCTTGCACGCTGGAGCGGGCGGTCTTGCCGGTCTCCAGCCCATTCCGGTCTCCCGCTCCTCCATTCAGGATCTGCTTCACATCCCCCACGGCGAGATCCAGCATGCGGGGCGGCTGCGGCCCGAGCTCCGGGCTGTGCTCCAGATCCAGGCTGTCGAAAACCGCCGTTAGCAGGCGCTCGGACCGGATGATCTGCAGCTCGCTGTCGGCCCGGTTGAGATCGAGGCTTTGCCCATCCTGACCCGACGCCAGTCCCGAACGGCGCGGTTCGAGCAGCAGGCTGGCCGTGGCCGTATAGATGCGCGGCAGGGAATGGGCATAGAAAGCCGCCAGGCCGATGCCTATCGCCATGCACAGGATGAGCTTCACGCGATGCTGCAGGGCAAGCATGCTCATGGATCGCAAGAGGGCGACCGGTCCTTCGCTGGAATTGTCCGGGGGCGGCGGTTCGTCGAGCCGCCAGAGCCGGGACGAGCGCTCCAGGAGCGACGGGCTGTTTTGTGTCATCGCGTCGTCACCTCCGGCTTGATCCGTCCCGTGTTGCTGCGCGACCCGAGTTGCGCCGCCCGCTCGGGTTCAAGGCGGCCGCGCAAGAGATCGGCGATGGCGAGCAGATTGCCCCTGGCTCGCCCCCGCCTGTCGACGAAGGGCTCTGGCCAGAGGGCTCGCGAAAAGTTCATTGCCATGTTGCAGAAGATGTGACTGGCGACCTTCGTGCCCGGCATCGTGCCTTTGCGCAGCATGTAGATCGGGTTTATGACCTGCGAATAGCCGAAACGGTCGCCGCTGACGCGGCCGTTCTTGACGCCCATGTGCACACCATAGGCTTCGGCATATTTGACGAAGCGCCCGCCGCTCTTGGCAAGAGCCGCCGCGAAGTCGCGATCCTCCAGCCAGCCATAGAGAACCAGCCGCTCGTCAAATCGTGTCTGTCCGATGGACCCGGCCCGGAACGCCATATTGCAGCCATAGGGGCTATACGGCTCCACCCAATCCCAGTCGCTCGGCCCGACTTTGGCCATCATGCGCAGGGCTTCCGCGAAGCTGATGCCAGGCCCGTTGACGCCGTCGGCCAGAACACGGCCGGTGAAGCCGACGATGCGGCTGTCGTCGCGGAAGGTTCTGGCGGCGACGGCGAGCCAATCCTTGTCGGCGATGAAATCGTCATCGAAGAAGGCAACGACCTCGGTCGCTTCGGGCAGCATCGAAAAAGCCGTGTTGCGCTGCCTGGTAAGGCCGGACGGACCGGTCACCACCGTCACCCGCGGATGTTCGACCAGATCGCCGGCATCCGCAACATCGATGCAGGACACGATAACCGATATCGGTTGCAGCGTCTGCGTGGCAAGCAGATGGCGCACCGTCGCGCTGACGATATCCGGACGGCCGCGCGTGGCGACGACGACCGCCACGCGCGAAGCGGCTGGCGCAATCGGCTTGCTATGGACCGCATGCCGTGCCGCCGGCCGCTCCAGCAGCTCCATGTAGCCCGCTGCCGTCTGCGACCAGGTGAATTGGCGGACCTGATCGCGGCCTCTTCCGATCAGATCATCACGAAGCGCCGGCGTTTCCTTGAGGGCGCGGATGTGCCGGACCCAGGCCGCGGGATCGGAGGGGGATGCCAGCAGAGCGGCATCGCCGCAGACTTCCGGCATGCTGGCGCAATGCGAGGCCACGACCGGGCAACCCCGCGCCATGGCTTCGACGATCGGCAGACCGAAGCCTTCCATGAGCGAGGGAAAGACGAGGCAAAGCGCCTTTTCCAGCAAATAGGCAAGATCATGGTCCGACACGCGCCCGATCACATGGATGTTCGGTCTCTTCTCGAGAGTGCCGGGAGCGAAAATCTCGGCGCTGCCGCCGGCGATCACGATGTCCACGCCCAGTTCATCGAGCGCCGACGCCGCGTCGACAAGCAGCGTCAGGTTCTTGTGGCGCGCCTTGGAACCCAGCGCCAGAATGAAACGGCGATCGTTGCCAGCGAAACTATCGGCAACGAAGCGCTTGGCGGCCCGGGCGAGCGTCGGGTCCCAACTCAGCGCATGCTCATGGCCGTTCGGAAGCACGGCGATCTCCTCGAGACGGACCGGCAGATATCGCGCGATCTGGCGGGCGGCCGCATGCGAAACCGTGGCGATGCGCGCGGAACGGCGCGCAAGGAGCGGCTGCAATGTCCTGTAGGCCATGCGAAAGGCGCCGCTGTAGCTGTCGGGGGCCGTAAAGATGTTGGCGTCGTGGATACAGACGATTTGATCGCTCCTGCAAGCCGGTGCGGTATTGCAGAGATTGAGAATCCGCCCCTGCCATTGAAGCGGCAGGGCGATCTGCTCCCAGGCATGCCCGCGCAAACCGCCCGTCCGCATCAGGGGGATCTGGCCCAATCCCGGATCCGGCGCAGCCGAAGGCGCGATGATCACGGCCCGTTTATCCGCGGCGAGCGCGCGGTCGAGGGCACGCACGACGTTCGACGCATAGCGTTGCACCCCCGTCGGGCTCTGTGTCAGGAAGCGGCCGTTGACCGCGAAGAGAGCGGAATTACTCATATGGTCATCACTCCTATGGGATGGCCGGTCCTTACGACCTGCTCGCGGCGCTCCGGTCTCGCCGAGGCAAGGGCTGCCAGCATGCAAAAGAATAGGCCCTGATCGATGACCGGGCTGACCAGCATGTCGCCGATCAAAAGCCCGAGGCAACCGTTGCGCGCCGCAAGACGGGCATCGGCCGTGACGCTGCCCGGTATGCCGCGCTTCCTGACGAAAGCCGAGAATGCGAAGGCCAGGTAGCAAATGGTTCCGGGAATGCCGACATTGGCGAGGAGGGCGAGCAGGAAGCTGGAGGTACGCGCCGTGCCGAGGCCGACGCCCACGCCCGAACTGTCGAAGATGTTCTGGAAGGCGGCGACATTCCAGGAATGACGCTCGATGCCGGAATTGGAGGTGGATTTGCCGAGCGCAATAATATCCACGTAGTTATAGACCAATTTCGACAGGTCCGGATCGATCGCCACCAGAAGGCCGACGGCAAGCGACAGCAGCGGCACGAAGACGATCGCCAGACTGGCGAAGCTGCGGGCGCCCTTGCGCGCGCTGACCTGCAGGGCGGTCGCGTAGAGGATCAGCGTGATGACCGGCGCGCCGACCAGGCCCGTCGACGACGTCGACATCACCACCAGCACCAGCGAGGTGGCGGCAATCGAGCCGGTCAGCAGCGGACGGTAACCGCAGATCCACAGCGTTCCGGTCAGCCCCAGCACGCCCAGCGTCGACCGGGCGAAGGAGGAGGCCTCGGTGAAGGAACCGACGATGCGCTTGACGCCGGCGATTTGATCATCGGTATGCAGCGTGTATTGCGCATTGCGCATGAAGGCGAGAAGGCCCTGCGAACCGGTCGCAAAGGTTGTGATATCGAGCATCGCGAAAACGGTATTGGCGACGCTATAGGCGAGCAGTCCCGCCAGCACCGCCTGAAAACCACGGAAGCTGGATGCAACCGCGACCGTCATCGTGAAGCAGATGAGATTGCCGATCATATAGACGCTCTGCGTCAGGTTGCTCGATACGGGCACCAGCGGCACAGTGGAGCGGGTGTCGCCAAAAGCGGTTGTGCCGAGCGGCACGATCTGCGTCTCGCCCGACAGAAGGCGGGGCGAGAAATAGGCGCTCATCACACCGTAGGCAACCAGCAGCGCAAACCAGAATCCGGGTTCGCCGAGGCGCAAGGCCTGTACGAAATCGCGCGCGGTTCGCTCCCGCGTGATGACCCCAAGCACCAGGAATGCCAGAAGAACATGGCCCGGCTGAATATTCGCCGAACCGAGGAACAGCGCCGCCGCCGACCCCAGCACCGCCATGACGGCAAGGGCGACGACCGTCGCCCCATTGCCGAGCAACAGGCAGAACAGCCCGATGACGATGGCGGCGATACCGATCGGCTCTATGCTCATGGCAGGGCCTCATCGGTATGCGACGGCGCGTCGGCTCCACGGCTGGAGCCGACGGCGCATGGGGCTGCAGCATTCTTCCGGAGCCGCGGCATGGAGGTCTACTCTGCCAGAACGAGAAGGGAGTAGCCGCCCAGTACCCGCACGGCGAGGTCCGGATTCAAGGAAAAGAAGAGCTTGCGCGGCAGCCGCATCAGCGTGCTGGACAATGCCTGGTTGGGAAGCTCCAGGCGGCTTGCCGTGTATTTGTAGTCGATGATGGAATAGCCGCAGTCCTTCAGGGTCGAAAGCGCGCTATCCTTGAAGAAATAATGCAGGTGACCGACATTCGCCCGCAGGTTCATGATCGGCCAGGCGCGCAGCAGCGACTGCACGGAGAGATCGAGCGGGATGTGGAAGATCTTGTAGCGGCCGCAGGCGCGCAGCCCCTTGATGAAGGAAATATAGTCTTCCACATGCTCTATGACGTCGGCAATCACGACGACGTCATGCTTTGCGTCCTCTTCTTCAAGGACGTTGCTCAGATGGAAGGAGACATTGCTCTTCTCCTTCATCTTGGCCCGCTGATAGGCATGCGGCGAAATCTCATATCCGGAGAACCGTACCTTCGGAAAGGCACGCGACAGATTGAGAAGGATCTCACCCGTACCGCAGCCGACCTCGCACAGGCTGTCGAACCGCAGCCCGTTCTTTCGGATGATCTCCTCGATCTGACGCGCCTTCCAGGGAGAATCCTCCTCGTGCCAGGTCGGGTTCAGTTCGGCATAATGATCGGAAACGTAAATATCCTGCAAGCTGACCGTTCCTTGCCAAGAGTTCAGTTGTAATGGGCCACCCGAAGGCATGCGTCATCGCGAGCGGCCGTCAGGCTCTCTCGCTCGTCAAAAATCGCATCCGCGTTCAATAACGACCCGGCTATGCCCGTTTCGGGGCGAAGAATGGCTGACAGTTCAATAGCTGCCCCGCGAGGACAGAACCGCTGGAATGGTCCTGACCATGATCATCACATCGCCCCAGAAACTGCGCTCGGCCACGTAGCGCGCGTCGAGCTCGACACGCGTGCCATAGCTGGTATCGCTGCGCCCGCTGACTTGCCAAAGGCCGGTCAGGCCGGGACGCACTTTCATGTAATCCGCGAAATAGACGCCATAGAGCTCCGCTTCGCTCGAGACGATCGGGCGCGGACCGACAAGGCTCATTTCGCCCCGCAGCACATTCAGGAGCTGGGGGATCTCGTCGACGCTGTTCTTGCGCAGAAGCCTTCCGAACGGCGTGATGCGCGGATCGTCCTTGAGCTTTCTCGTGGCGTTCCACTCGGCCCTCAGCTCCGGATTGGCCTTGAGATGCCGTGCAAGCACCTCTTCACCATTGGTGACCATGGTCCTGAATTTCAGGCAGGGAAACAAAACCCCATGCTTGCCGATGCGCCGATGCGCAACAAAGATCGGCCGACCCTGCGTCAATAAGAGAATTGCCATCACCATCAGGATCATCGGCGACAGAATGATGAGGGCGCCCCCCGCCAGAATGATGTCGACACAACGCTTGATGGAATCGGAGGAGGCATGAGAGGCGGTCGCTCTTGAAGCTGTCAGATCGGTAGATATGCCAGGCCGTCGTCGCGTCCGCAGGTTGTCCAATGCCCCGAATTCACGTCTCAGATCAATCTCTCTCATCTGCTTGCTCCATACTGGAAAGAAATAAAGAAATATCGCCTGATATGTTCAGACATCGCCGCATCTGAATGTAGAGTTACGTTAACAAACAATAAATAATTTGACAATGTCTTTATTGCGTCGCAGTATACATGTATGAATTGCGAACAACCGGGGATATACCGCATTTTAAATTTGAATTATTAAGCTTACATTTGGCACTTTATCATTTATATATTTTAAAATAGTAATATTCGGCTGGAACTTAATTTCGTATCATTGATCTGTACTTTTATAATGGGACTTGCGGGGAGCGTAACAATGGCGAGCGTAGCTGGGCGGCCTACGGCCCCCTTGGTTTTGAGCCAGGAAGAACGGGACTATCTGGAGCAGCAGATTGGGCAAGACCAGCAGGCATCGCGATCCATGCGCGAGCGATGCGGGATCATCCTCCGCTGCGCCGACGGCGTCGCCAACAAGGCGGTGGCTGCGGAAATGAATGTTCACGAAAACACGGTCGGCAAGTGGCGGCGGCGCTTCCTCAAGCACCGTGTCGAAGGTCTCTTCGACGAAGATCGCCCGGGCCGACCGCGCACGATCGACGATGCCCAGATCGTCGCCGTCATCGAACGCACGCTACAGTCGACACCCGAGGACGGGCTGCATTGGTCGATCCGCTCGATGGCCGCGACCACGGGCTTTTCGCATACGACGATCCGGCGCATATGGGCGGCGTTCGGACTGCAGCCGCATCGTTCGCAAGCGTTTGAACTATCAAGCGATCCGCAGTTTTCCGACAGGGTCTGCGATATCGTCGGCCTCTATCTTTCACCGCCCAACCGTGCGCTGGCGCTCAGCGTCGATGAGAGCCGGACACGCGCGGTTCTCGACCGCGAGCGGCCGCTGCCCGCGGCGCTGCCGGAAGCGCCGGTGCGGCGAATGCAGGCGCGGCAGAGCACGGCGTCATTGTTGGCAAGCCTCGACCTTGTCGCCGGCTTCGTCGCCGGGAAATCCTACAGGAAGCAGGGAACCAAGGAATTTCTCGAATTCCTGAAGCAGATCGACGCCACCCTCGCCCCCGGCCTCGATGTCCATATCATCATGGATAACTACGCGACCCATAAGGTCGCGGCGATCCGATCCTGGCTGGCGCGCCGGCCGCGCTACCACCTTCACTTCACGCCCACGTCGGCCTCCTGGTTCCACCAGGTCGAGACCTGGCTTGCCGAATTGACCCGCAGGCTGCCGCAGCACGACCTCGGCACGTCAGCCGGCCAGATCGAAGCCGATATCCAGGCCTTCATCGAGCGCCACAACAAACATCTCAAAGCCTTCAGGTGGGTCAAGGAGGCCGGAGAAGCTCGCTCTCCCGCCAAACGATTTCGGCAAGACGTAAAGCATATATCGTATCCCGATCTTTAGCACCACGCGAATACGAGAGAATTACAGCAATATTGTCGAACTATACGTTCGGATAGACTGTAACGATCTCATTTTTGTTTCTGGAGTACTCCATGCGCGTTGCAATCATACATTATTGGCTGGTTGGCATGCGCGGAGGAGAGAAGGTTTTGGAAGCCCTTTGCAGAATGTATCCGTGCGCGGATATTTTCACGCATGTCTATGACCCCTCGGCCATTTCCGACGTCATCAAAAGGCACCGGATTCATACGACTTTCATCGATCAGCTTCCCTATGCCCGGAAACTCTACAAAAAATATCTGCCCCTGATGCCCATGGCGCTGGAGCAGATGGATCTTCATGAATACGACCTCGTCATCAGCAGCGAATCCGGCCCTTCGAAGGGTATAATACCGAATTCTACCGCTTTACATGTTTGTTACTGTCATTCGCCGATGCGATACATCTGGAACATGTATAACAAATACTATGACAGTTCCGGCCTGATGACCCGGTTGATGATGCCGCCGCTCGCGCATTATTTGAGAACCTGGGACGTCGCAACCGCCAACCGCGTCGACGATTTCGCCGCAAACTCCGCAACCGTGGCGCAGCGCATCAAGAGCTACTACCGTCGGGATGCGGAAATCATTCACCCTCCGGTGGATACCACCGCCTTTCATCCCGTTCCGCCGTCGGAGATCGGCGACCACTATCTGATGGTGGGGGAACTGGTCAGCTACAAGCGGCCCGATCTTGCCGTGGAAGCCTTCAACCGGATGAAGACGAAGCTCATCGTCATCGGCGGCGGCGAGATGCTCGACCGCCTGCAGCGGATAGCCGGCCCGACGGTGACGATCATGGGACCGCAGCCCTTCGACGTCCTGAAGCGGGAATATGCGCGCTGCAAGGCGCTTGTCTTTCCCGGCGAGGAGGATTTCGGGATCGTACCGGTCGAAGCCATGGCGAGCGGGCGTCCGGTCATCGCATTCGGCCGCGGCGGCGCGACCGAAACGGTCGTGTCCGACAAGACCGGCGTCTTCTTCTCCACGCAGACGGTGGAGGCGATGATCGACGCGATCGAGTACTTCGACCGCATCGATTTCAATCCGGCCGATGCCGTGGCGCGCGCGGCGGAATTCAGGACGGACGTCTTCATCGAGAAATTCAAATCCTTCGTCAACAAATCCCTGATCGAACGCGCCAGCATCGGTCACGCGCGGCCCCCTCTTCGCGACGTGAACCTTGTGGGGGATCGCCGCCGATTGGATCGGTAGGAGTACTAGATCATGCGACCACAGGCTTTATCGTATGGGCAAGCGGATTGCGGCGCGGCGATCGTCAACGTCCGGCGCCGCCGTCTTTCCGGCTTCGGGCTGGCGTTTCTCGCAGCTGCAGCATTTCTGGAAATACTGGGCGGATCGCATGCGCTTGCGGATGACTATATTCTCGGCCCCCAGGACAAGCTCAGGATCAGGGTATTCGAATGGCGGCCCATGGCCGGCACGACGGTCGAGTGGGCGCCGCTGACCGGGGAGTTCGTGATCTCGACGGCGGGCAACCTGTCCCTTCCCATCATCGGAACCGTGCCGGCCGCGGGACTGACCCTCGAGCAGGTATCCGATTCCATCGGCGAACGCCTGAAGACGCAGGTCGGCATGCAGAAGCGCCCGAACGCCTCGGTGGAAGTCTCGGAATACCGGCCGTTCTTCCTGACCGGGCTGGTGACCAGGCCGGGAAAATATAGCTACAGCCCCGGCCTCACGGTGGTTCAAGCGCTCAGCATGGCCGGCGGCATCTTCGGGCTCATAGACCCGAGCCTCGTCAACTTGCAGCGGGACGCCCTGGTTGCCCGCGGCGACCTTCGGATGCTCGAGGTCGAGCGCCTCGGGCTTCTTGCCCGGCAGGCGCGTCTCGACGCCATCACGGAGGGCCAGCCCGCAATCACCTTTCCGTCGGACCTGGCTCTCGGCGCCGACGACGAGATCATCGGGCGCATGATGCGCGAGGAACAGGACCTGTTCGACACGCGGCAGCGATCCATGAACACCGAAATCGATGCCCTCAACCAGACCAAGCTTCTTGCTACGAACCAGATAGAGGCGCTGAATTCCAAAGCCGTTTCGCTGGCCAAGCAGATCGAACTCGCCAACAAGGATGTGGGCACGGTCAACAAGCTGATCGCGCAAGGGCTGACCGTGTCCTCCCGCGAGCTCGGCGCCAACCAGAACCTGGCGCAGCTCGAAAGCCAGAATCTGGACGTCGCGCTCGCCAACCTCAAGGCGAGACAGGATATCGCCAAGGCGGAAGGCGACATCGCCGACGTTCGCAACCGCTATCGCGTGCAGGCATTGACCGAGGCGGCGGAAGTGCGCGAACGCCTTGCCTCCAATCGCGAAAAGACCGCGACGACGCGGGCTCTGCTTGAAAATATCGAGGCCCGCGCGCCGGCGGCGGCGGCGAGCCTGGCATCCGCGGACGGTCAGCGCATTCTCCGGACGACGATCGATCGCATCGTCGACGGCAACTTGCGCACGATCACCGTCAGCGACAATGATCTCGTCGCTCCCGGCGACGTCATCCGCGTGGAAGACCAGAAGGCGGCAACGCCCATCCGGACAACGGATAGCGGTATCAAACCGAGCCTCTCACCCTGAATGACGGCGACAATCAACCCGCCTGACCGACCCCGTCGCTCAACCCTTCGGAGAGCTCGGATCGCCCGTCGGCGGGCCCCGGCGACAGGTCGCGCGAGCTGAGTTCACACGGACTTCTCCTCAGGGTGGTAAAGCCTCGACCCCATCCAATTACCATGACGGGATAAACCCGGCGACAACTGCGAATTACAGTGCTCGGCACCATTTCAAGCTTGTTCTGCGGGCTGAGATCACTGATAATACTTTTCAGTATCAGTCTTGATTCCGGATCGGATGCTCGGAGCTGAACGTTTGATGGCATGGGGCCTCTTTCTTTCATTTGCGGTCGGTGTTTTATGCGCCCTCAGAGTGCCTATCCTGCATTTCACCATTATCGTCGTGCTGATCATCGCGGGCTATGTGGTGACGAATATCGGTTCGGGACATTCGGCGGCGGAGCTTGCCATCTGGTCCGCGATTTTGGCCGTCGTTCTTGAAGCCGGTTACCTTTTCCCGCATCTGCTGTTCTATCTCGTCTATGTAAAGTTGCTCGGACGCGATCGCAGCAGGGCGCCTGCGCAGACGAAATCGGGATTGTTCGCCTATGGTCCATTCCATGGTCTCGGGGACAGGGCGCCCCAGGCCGAACCGGAAAGCCGCAAGGCGGAAAAAGCTCAGCCGCGCATCCAGGATTGAAACCGCTATCCCGCTCACAGACATTGCCGATGCCGGCATCGCTTGGTCAAACGCGGCACCAAATTGCTTGCGGTGATTGAACCTTTCCCAGCAAGACACCGCCTTTCGAGCCCTTGCGGCTCGTCTCTCCCTTCACCAAATATTGTTGCATACCGATCCGCCCGGCGTCGGAGCGAATGTGAAGTTATCGCATCGCTGATCTTGTCATCTCGGCACGAAACCGGGAAATAGAGGATAGAAAATTCGAGCCATATCAAAATGAAATCCTTGATATTATATTGGTATTTATGGTATAAACCAATATAACTTCTTATCGTCATGCGAGTATCTCAATATTCGCACCGGGTATTCTGCATTTTCGAGGCAGTGATTTTTGACCGTAACTATGAAGATGCTACCGCTCCTCGCGCAAGCGGGGGAGGATGGAGCAGATTGGATGCTGTCATGAATGGTATGGTAACTGCAAGAAATCCGGGCAATGCGACAACCAGCGAGCTGGGCCGCCATCCCGTGGATATTTATGTCGGGCGCCAAATTCGCTTTGCGCGCAAGAGGCGAGGAATGTCTCAGGAATCGCTGGCGAAATGTCTCGGCCTGACCTTTCAACAGATCCAGAAATACGAATTCGGCACCAACCGGGTCAGCGCCTCCAGACTGTTCGAAATTGCCAGGGCGCTGCACCGGCCCGTTTCCTATTTTTTTGAAGGCCTGGTCGACGTGGACGAAAGAGAGCCGACCGATACGGAAAAGGAAATCCTCACCGTGATCCTCGGCACCGCCGAGGGCCGGCGCCTGGCAAAAGCCTTCCTGGCGTCCATGCCACATGTGCGCAAAGCGATCATAGGGCTTCTGGAAGCCGTGGTGCAGCCGAAAGAGACGACGCCGGAAACCAGGCAGACGCCCGGCCTTTGAACGATCCCTCCCATGAGGACAAGCAACCGGTCTCCCGGCCGATTGGCCATGCAAGCGCGTGCACAAAATTCCACAATTCATAATGTTTGGAAATATCCGAGCCCCATTGCCGCCGGTGTCGGATTGTAGCCGATGGAAGCATCGGCCTGCATCTCGCCGCGCCGATCACGGGGATTCGTCACTTGGCCCACTTGCCGCAATTCGCAGGCTCAAAATGGCTCTCCTAAGCTGCCTGATCCTGCTTGCCGCCATTGTCTACGCTCTCAACCTCATCGTCGGACCGCACCTGCCCGAAGAAGACGATGACGGCTGGGGCTTGTGAATTGAATTGACGCACTGGACAAAGCCGGTGCGCAGCGACTATATCGGCGCCTCTTTCACTCGCAAACCAATCTTCAAAGACGGGGCTCGCCCCCGGCAATCCCAAAAATCGGCCTAATTTTGGCGCCGGACGAAAGCGATGCGAAGCCGGCAACGGCGGGTTCCGCATTTGCGTTTTCTTAACCTGGCTGCCTTAGCAGGCCACACCCCGGCGCTCGCGCCGCAATGCCCGCAAGGAATTTATGAATGGCTCCCAACAATCAATTTTCTTCCCCCGAGATATTCCAACGCAAGATCTCGGATTTCTGCACGGTGAGGCTCGAGTCCTTGCTGCAGCAGCGGACCTTCGAAAATGTTCGGGCCTATATGATCGGTCTTGTGCAGTTCCGGTCGCATCCGCCGGCACGAGCCGGCAAGATCGATTGGCAGGCAATCGCCCTTGCCTGCGATATGGAAGCCGAACTCACTACCGAGGTGAAGCGCGCGGTTCAGCCGGGTTTCGACGCCATCGCCCGCTGGTTGGGCGCGAACAGGGCGAACAAGATGGCGCCGGTCGCAACCAATGCCCTTCCCCGCCGCGCGCCGAGCAAGCGGCTCGAAAAGACCGTCAAGAGCGGCAAGCCGCTCGTGCCGGTCTCTCCTCTCAGAAAACCGGCCTCCGCCCTTCCCGACAGGCGCTCGATCCCGCTGGTGGCGGCGCGAACCAGCGGCCGCTGACACCGCCGGGACTTTCCGGCATCGATCCGGTGACGGGATATCGCGGGCAAAACGGCGATATCCACTTTACGCAACCCTCAATCCCGCTCCCACTCTATCTCTTGCCCTTCCATCCGGCTAACCTCCGATAACGGGAGGGCAAAGAATAAAGGGAACGGACAAAATGGATCATATCTGCAATCTTCTTTGGCTCGCCTTCAGTGTCGCGCTCGTTCTGGCGGCGCTGAACAGGAGGCTGGCCAATGATTATGTCGTCATGTGGTTCTGCCTCGTCATCGCCGCCGTGGCGGTTCTGGGTTGGGCCGGACTATTTCCGACCGGCATAACGGCTGCCAGTGCTGGATAAATGAATAAGGACGGCCGGCATCGCTTTCGGCTATCCTCCCGTCGAAAAGCGCGTGAAAAACAATATCGTGCCCAATGCGGACGAACGCGGCATGCCGAAGCCATCGGCGACTTGGCATCATGAGAGGAAACAGCAATGGAAACCGTCGCAATCGACAACCGCAATGATTTCACCCTTTGGGCGATCGAGAGAGCGAAGGAGATTGTCAGCCAGCAGGGAACGGCCTTGGCGCTGGCCGTTCGGGATGGCAATGAGGAGGATATCCGGACCGGCGGCAACGAGCTGGGCTCGGCGATCACGACGGCGCTGCTCGAAGTCTACGACGGGCTTGTCACCGAGGGATAATGCGATCGCGGATCGCATGGGAGAATTTCCGATGTCAGACAAACAGATCACCACACGCATCGTCCTTGCTTCCCGGCCCGAGGGACGGCCGAAGCCTGACAATTTCAGGCTGGAGACGGTCCGCTTGCCCGAACCTTCCAAAGGCGAGGTTCTGCTCGACATCCTCTATCTGTCGCTCGATCCCTATATGCGCGGGCGCATGGATGACGCAAAATCCTATGCCAAGCCGGTCGCGATCGGCGCCGTGATGGAGGGCGGCACGGTGGCCCGCGTCGTGGAAAGTGCCGATCCCGCCTTCAAGCCTGGCGACATCGTCCTTTCCCATTCGGGATGGCAGAGCCGGGCGATCGCCAAGGCAAGCGAAATACGCAAGCTCGACGCCAAGGCCTATCCGGTGTCGACGGCGCTCGGCGTTCTCGGCATGCCGGGCTTCACCGCCTATGCCGGCCTGCGCAACATCGGCAAGCCGAAGCCCGGCGAAACAGTCGTCGTCGCGGCGGCAAGCGGGCCTGTCGGCTCCGCCGTCGGCCAGATCGCGCGGATCATGGGGGCGCGGGCGGTCGGCATTGCCGGCGGCCGGGAGAAATGCGACTTCGTTCGCGACGAGCTTGGTTTCGATGCCGTGATCGACCACCGCTCGACGAATTTCGCCGAGGAACTCGCGGCCGCCTGCCCACGGGGGATCGATGTCTATTTCGAGAATGTCGGCGGCCATGTCTGGTCGGCGGTCGCCCCGCTGCTCAACGACTTCGCCCGCGTGCCCGTCTGCGGCCTGATCGCGCATTACAATGCGACGGCGGCGGACCTGCAGGGGCCGGACCGGCTTCCGGCAACGATGCGCGATATCCTGAAGAAAAGCCTGTTGCTGCGCGGCTTCATCCAGCGGGAATTCGCGGATCAACGGCCCGATTTCGAGCGCGAGGCGAGCGCCTGGATCGCCAGCGGCCGGTTGAAATACCGGGAAGACATCGTCGACGGGCTGGAAAACGCGCCGGCCGCCTTCATCGGCCTGCTGGACGGCAAGAATTTCGGAAAACTGGTGATCCGGGTTTCGAACACCTGATCCGCGCAATCGCGACGGCGGCGCCTCAGCGCCGCCCTTTTGTCCGCGTGGCCAGCACATTGCGGATGGAAAAGCTGGAATGGATTCGCAGCACGCCCGGCAGCTTCGACAAAATCTCCTTGTGGATACGCTCGAAATCGCCGGCATTGGCGACTTCGACACGCAGGAGATAGTCCGATCCGCCCGTCATCAGAAAACACTCGCGGATTTCCGGATATTTCCGCACCGCCGCCTCGAAACGATCGAGATGATCCTCGGTCTGCCGCTCCAGCGTGATATTGATGATGACCGCGATCGTGTTCTCGCTGTTCGAGGCATCCACGAGGGCCGTATAGCCTTTGATGACGCCCGTCTGTTCCAGCAATTTGATGCGGCGCAGGCAGGCGGATGGCGACAGGCCAACCTCGGCGGCGAGCTTGGCATTGCTCATGCGCGCATCGACGCGCAGGAGGCGGAGGATATTGCGATCGATCGCGTCGAGGGCGGACATGCAGATTATTCCAAAATTTCGCAGATACCTCTAAAAATCACCTATTCTTAGAATAAGCACTCGCAAATTGACAGGCAATTTCGCAGTTAATGCACTAGGCTTCACCCTGGAAAAATGAGGTCGGGCATGGATAGCGGCGCATTGGAATTTCAGGCGTTTGATGCTGTGAACAATGAGGGCGCCTCCGGCTACCTCACCATCGACCTTGCTGCGATCCGCAAAAATTACGAGGCGCTCTCATCGATGCTTGCCCCCGCGCGCGCCGCCGCGGTGGTCAAGGCCGACGCCTATGGTCTTGGCGCCGAAGACGTATCGCAGGCACTCTACGATCAGGGCTGCCGCCATTTCTTCGTCGCCCAGTTCATGGAGGCGCAGGCGCTTCGCCCGATCCTGCCGCAGGATGCGCAAATCTTCGTGCTGAACGGGCTGCAGCCCGGCACCGAAACCGCCTGCGCCAAGACCGGCATCATTCCTGTTCTCAATTCGCGGACCCAATTACGGCAATGGCATGTGGCCGCAAGCAGCCTCAAGCGCTCCCTGCCCGCCGTCCTGCAATTCGACACCGGCATGTCGCGGCTCGGCGTGCCGCCGCAGGACAGAGTAGCCCTTGCCACCGATCTCAAGGCATTCACGAATGTCGAGATTCTCTTCATCATGAGCCATCTCGCCAGTGCCGACGAGATCGACAATGGCCAGAACGCCGACCAGCTCGCGGAGATGGCCCGGATCACCGAGGAATTCGCCGGCTTCGACATCTCCTTTTCCAATTCGGGCGGCATCTTTCTCGGCGGCGACTATCACGGTGTTCTGGCGCGTCCCGGCATCGCGCTTTATGGCGGCATCCCCTCGGGCCAGGCGTTAAACCCGTTGCGGCCGGTCGTCAGCCTGCATGTTGCCGTCGTGCAGACGAGAACGGTTCCCGCCGGCGCGCGCATCGGCTATGGCGGCACCCATGTCGCGGCCGGCGAGATGCGCCTCGCGACGATCGCGGCGGGCTATGCCGACGGCCTTCCCCGCAGCCTGAGCGATCGCGGCGCCGTCTATCATGACGGCGTGCGCCTGCCGATCGTCGGGCGCGTTTCGATGGACAGCATCACCATCGACGTGACGGCGCTGCCGGAGGGCACGCTGACGCTCGGCAGTCTGGTCGAGGTGCTGGGGCCGCACCAGACGCTGGAAGATATTGCCGAGGCCGCCGGCACGATTTCCTATGAAATTCTCACCCGTCTCGGGCATCGTTATGCCAGGCGATATCGCTGACAGCGCTCTGATAAGATAAATATAGAGGGAAACATGAAAGTCATCGTTCTCGGCGCCGGCATTATCGGCGTCACCTCCGCCTATCAGCTCGCCAAGGCGGGGCATGAGGTCACCGTCATCGACCGTCAGCAGGGGCCGGCGCTGGAGACGAGCTTTGCCAATGCCGGCGAGGTCTCCTTCGGTTACTGCTCTCCCTGGGCCGCCCCCGGTATCCCGATGAAGGCGCTGAAATGGCTGTTCATGCAACATGCGCCCCTGATCCTGCGTCCGAAGATCGATCGCGCCATGCTGTCCTGGCTCGTCAGGATGCTGTCGAACTGCACCTCGGAGCGCTATGCGATCAACAAGAGCCGGATGCTGCGCCTTGCCGATTACAGCCGCATCTCGCTGGCGGACGTCCGGCAGGAGACCGGCATCGCCTATGACGAACGGATGCAGGGCACGCTGCAGCTCTTCCGCACCCAGGCGCAGCTCGACGCCTCCGCCAAGGACGTCAAGGCGCTCGCCGCCGATGGCATTCCCTATGAGGTACTGGACCGCGAGGGCTGCATCCGCGTCGAGCCGGCGCTGCGCCACGTCCGCGACAAGATCGTCGGCGGGCTGCTGACCCCGAAGGACGAGACCGGCGATTGCTTCAAGTTCACCAATGCGCTGGCGGCCAAGGCGCAGGAACTCGGCGTCCGCTTCGCCTACGGCACCCATATCAAGGGGCTTGATGTCGAAGGCGGCAAAGTGCGCGGCATCTTCACCGATCACGATCATATCGGCGCCGATGCCGTCGTCGTCGCGCTCGGCAGCTATTCGCCGCTCCTGCTCAAGCCGTTCGGCATGAACCTGCCGGTCTATCCGGTCAAGGGCTATTCGCTGACCATCCCGATCACCGACGCCGCTCGCGCGCCGGAATCGACCGTCATGGACGAGACCTACAAGATCGCCATCACCCGCCTCGGCGATCGCATTCGCGTCGGCGGCATGGCGGAAATTTCCGGCTATACCAACGACCTCGGCCTCGCCCGGAGGCGCACGCTCGAACACTCCGTCACCGATCTCTTTCCCGGCGGCGACGTCGCCCAGGCATCCTTCTGGTCCGGCCTGCGCCCGATGACGCCGGATGGTACGCCGGTGATCGGCCCGACCAAGATCGGCGGCCTTTTCCTCAACACCGGCCACGGAACGCTCGGCTGGACGATGAGCTGCGGCTCGGCGCGCGTCATCAGCGATCTCGTCAGCGGCCGCAAGCCGGACATAGACGCCACCGATCTCGCTATCGGGCGCTACGCGTAATATTGCGGCGGCGGCCTGTTGCGTCCGGGCATGGCGCTTCAGCGCGAACCGCCGCGAAATGCCGCCGCAGCGTGGCGAGCCGGCAGGCGATCGCCTTCGCCGAAAATCCGGTTGCGCAGCGACCCCTCGCCATAGGCGGTCTTGTAGATGCCGCGATCCTGCAGGGCGGGCACGACGATATCGATGAAATCCTCGTAGCTTTCCGGCACCACGGTGCGGGTCAGGTTGAACCCGTCGATCTCACCTTCGGTGATCCAGCTTTCCAGCTCGTCGGCCACGTCGCCGGCATCGCCGACGATGACGGGATAGCGGCCGCCGACGGCGAGTTCCTTCAGCAATTGCCGCTTCGTCCAGCCGCGCTGCTCGGCAAGCTGCGTTGCCGACTGGATGGCGTTGGAGGTGCCGTAGGAAATCGGATCGTCCAGGCCGTAGCGGGAGAAATCGATGCCGGTGCTGGCTGCGAAATGCGCCAGTCCCGCTTCCGGGCTCGCATGGCGGAGATAATCGTCATACTTCTCCCGCGCCGCCTGCCGCGAGCGATCCGGGATGACCGTGATGCCGACGAAGATCTTGATGTCGTCGGGCCGCCGCCCCGCATCCACCACCGCTTGTCGCAGAATGCGCGATGTCGTCCGCGCGGCATTCTTGTCCGTGGCGGTGATGAAGACGCATTCGGCATGGCGGGCCGCGAACTGCCGGCCGCGGCCGGAGGTGCCCGCCTGATAAAGCACCGGCGTGCGCTGGATCGAAGGCTCGGCAAGATGATAGCCGTCGACCTGATAGAAGGGGCCGCGATGGTGGATCGGCCGGACCTTGGCGGGATCGGCGAACATCCGCGCCCGCTTGTCGGCACGCACGGCATCGTCGTCCCAGCTTGCCTCCCAGAGCTTGTAGAGCACCTCCAGATAGTCGTCGGCCCGGTCATAACGGCTGTCATGAGCCGCCTGCCCGTTCTCGCCGAGCGCGCGTGCGGCGCTGTCGAGATAACCGGTGACGATATTCCAGCCGATGCGGCCGCCGGTCAGATGATCGAGCGTCGACATGCGGCGGGCGAAGAGGTAGGGCGCTTCGGAATTGAGGTTGACGGTAATGCCGAAGCCAAGATGGCGCGTCACCGCCGCCATGCCGGAGACCAGCAGCAGCGGATCGTTGACCGGAAGCTGAATGGATTCGCGCAGCGTCAGGTCGACGGAGTTCTGATAGATATCATAGACGCCGACGATATCGGCGATGAATATCCCGTCGAACAGGCCGCGCTCCAGCGTTTTGGCGAGCGATGTCCAATAGTCCAGCGTCTTGTATTCTGCGGACCGGTCGCGCGGGTGCGTCCAGAGGCCGTGATTGATATGGCCGACGGAGTTCATGTTGAAGGCGTTGAGGAGGATCTGCTTCTTCATGACCTCAATCACCTAGATCGCGCCGTGACGCGGCGGCAGCTTGCCGTTCAGATAGTAATTGCCGACCGCCTGATATTTCCAGCGCACCGGATCGTGCAGCGTGTGGGTACGCACATTGCGCCAGTAGCGATCGAAATTGTCGTCGGCCAGCGTCGAGGAGGTGCCGGACAGCTCGAACAGCTTGTTGGCCGCCAGAAGCCCGGCCTTCGTCGCCAGGATCTTCGCCTCGGCCACGGCGACGGAGGCGCGCGCGACACTCTCCTCGGTCATGTCGGCCTGGGCGGCATCGACCTCGGCCGCAGCGCGGTCGAGCAGCGCCTCGGCGGCGCGCAGCCGCAGCCAGACATTGCCGACCTGATGCAGCGTCAGCGGATCGTCGGCGGCGTTATCGACCTTGGCGTCAAGCCAGGGACGGGCGCGCTCGCGGACGAAGCGCAGCATCTCGCGATAGGCACCGAACCCGATGCCGAGATCGATGGCCGCATGCATGATCTGCGCAAACGGCCCGATGGTCGTCGGCCGCTCGAAGGAGGTCTGGAACGGCACGACCCATTCCGGCTCCACCTTCACCCGCTCGAACAGGACGGTGCCGCTGCCGGTGACGCGCTGCCCGAAACCGTCCCAATCGTCCTGAATGGTAACGCCGGGCGCGCTCCTCGGGACGAAGGCGAGATAGGTGACGGGTCCGGCCTCCTCTTCCGCCACGACGAGGGTCGGAATCCAATGGGCATAGATCGCGCCCGTGCAATAGAACTTCTTGCCATCGACGTACCAACCGCCGGGATCGCGCACCAGCCGTGTTCGGCGCTTGAAATCGCGCTGGCCGATCTCGGCGAGCGCATTGCCGAGCCGCTCGCCGGCCAGCACCCGCCCGTAGAAGAACGCCTTCTGCTCCTCCGATCCGCCGACACGCAGCACTTCCAGCGCGTAATAATGGTTCTGCGGGATCTGTGACAGCGACCCGTCCGCGGCACCGATGGTGACGATGGTCTTTGCGAGCGTCTTCGCCGACACGCCGGCGCCGCCATAATGGCGCGGAATGCTGATGCCCCAGAGGCCGCTGGTGCTGTATTGATCGAGTTCCGTCCAGGGCAGAAGCCGCCCGCTGTCGCGCAATGAGGCGGTCGCCGCGAAATCGTCGGCGAGTTGCTGCGCGACCGCGAGGGCCTGTGCGTCGTCTGCGATGATATCAGCGGAACGGGACGGCGGCGGAGCGGGCAGAACCGGCCCGGATGCATGGATGTCGGTCATGGGTGCGCGCCCTCCTAGTTCCACTGGTGACGGGCCGGAAAGGCACCGTTGAGCTGGTAGTTGCCGAGCAGATGATATTTCCAGCGCACCGGATCGTGCAGCGTATGCACCCGCGCATTGCGCCAGTGGCGGTCGAGATTGTGCGCCGCGCGGGTCGCGGCCGAGCCGGCGAGGTCGAACAGCTTTTCGCTCACCTCGAGCGCGATCTCGGTCGTCAGGATCTTGGCTTCGGCGACCGCCGCCGAGGCTCGTGCACTGGAAGCTTCCGTCACCGGCTCGCGCGCCACCTCGTCGAGAACCCTGCCTGCGGCATAGAGCACCTCCTGCGCGGCATGAAGTTCCGTATAGAGGTGGCCGATCTCATGGATGATGGTCGGATCGTCGCTGGCCGATTGCAGCCCGGAATCCATCCAGGGACGGGCATGATCGCGCACGAAGGCGACGGTGTCCTCGAGCGCGCCTCTGGCGATGCCGGCATCGATCGCCACCTGGATGAGCTGGGAGACGGGACCGGAAATGCCAGGCCGGTCGGCGAGCTGCCAGACCGGGAAGACCTGCTCGCCGCCGATGGCGACATCGGTGAATTCCACCGAGCCGCTCGCAGTCGTGCGCTGCCCGAAGGAGGACCAGTCATCGATGACGTTGACGCCGGCGCCGTCATAGGGCGCCCAGACCTGAACGGCGCGTCCTTCATCATCGACGGCACGGGTCGGAATCCAATGCGCGAAGATCGCTCCCGTCGAATAGAAGCGCCGGCCCGTCAGCCGCAATCCGTCCGGCGTCCGGCGCAGGCGCGTCGTGCTGGCATTGACGGCATTGCGGCCGCGCTCCGGCCCGGCATTGCCGATGCGGTAGCCTCGGAGAACATCGCCGTAGAAGCGGCGTTTCTGCTCTTCCGTGCCGATCTCGCGCAATAGCGCCAGCACGCCGAACTGGTTCTGCGGGATCTGACCCAGCGCCGGATCGGCGGCACAGAGGATTTCGAAGACCTTGGCAAGCGTGACATAGGAGACCTCGGCGCCGCCATAGGCGTTCGGTATGGTGATGCCGCCGAGGCCGCTTTGCGTGTAGAGCTCGATTTCCTCCCAGGGCAGGCGCCGGTCGCGGTCGCGATCCGAAGCACCGGTCCGGAAGGTTTCGGCAAGCGCCTCCGCCGCCTTGATCGCCTGCTCGTCGGTTTCGATGAGACGCGGCGGCCAGGGTGGGGAGGGTCGGCGTGGCTGCGCATCGTCGGCGGCAGTGGTGGTCGAGCCCGTGGGGAAGGCATCAGTCATGGAACAACTCCTGAGGGGATGTCAGCGCGCCCGCAGGCGGCGGACGACATGATCGCCGGCAAACTGCACGAGGCAGACGAGCGCGATGAGGACGACGATGACCATGGCCATGACGGTGGTATCGTAACGTTGGTAGCCGTAGCGGATCGCCATGTCGCCGAGACCGCCGGCACCGATGGCGCCCGCCATGGCGGAAGCGCCGATCATGCTGACGATGGTGATGGTGAAGCCGCCGACGATGCCCGGCAGCGCCTCCGGCAAGAGCACATGACGCACGATATGCCAGCGGCGGCAGCCGATCGCCTGGGCCGCCTCGATCAGCCCACCATCGACCTCGCGCAGGCTCACTTCGGCGATGCGGGCAAAGAAGGGCGTGGCGCTGATCGACAGGGGCACGATCGCTGCCCAGACGCCGATCGTCGTGCCGGTGATGAGCTTTGTCAGCGGCAGCAGCGCCACCAGAAGCACGATGAAGGGCGTGGCGCGAAAGCCGTTGATGAAGGCCGCCAGCACCCGATTCAGGCGCGGAGCATGGATGAGGCCGCCCGGCCCGGACAGCACCAGAAACACCGCCAGCGGAATGCCGACCAGAAGTGCGGCCACGGCTGAGACGCCGACCATGACGATGGTGTCGAGCAAGGCCTGCCAGAGGCGTTCAAACATCGCTGTCGACATAGCCCAATATCCTTGTGTCATGCGCAAGACCGTCGAGTTGAGACGGTTGGTGGATTTCGAACCGACGCGCCGCGATCAGCAGCTGTCCGTGAACATGGCCATCGATCCGGTCGAGCGCGCTTTGCAACAGCCGCATCGGCGCGCCGATGGCGGCGGCAATGGCGGCGATATCCGGCTCCAGCCCGTCCTCGCCGGTGTAGGACAGCGCGATGATCGCATCTTCCTTCCGGGCCGGATCGGACTGCGGCCGCAACCGATGCGCAATATCCTCGGGAAGATCGCGATGCAGCGGCTGCAGCAGCGCGCGGGTCGCGGCATGCTGCGGATTGCCGAAAACACGCCAGACCGGACCGGATTCGACCATGCGTCCCTGTTCCAGGACGACGACGTGATCGCAGATCTCGCGGATGACGCTCATCTCGTGGGTGATCAGCACGATGGTGAGATTGAGGCGTCGGTTGATGTCCTTGAGCAATTGCAGGATGGACAATGTCGTCTCGGGATCGAGCGCCGAGGTCGCTTCGTCGCACAGCAGGATTTCCGGATGGTGGACCAGCGCGCGGGCGATGCCGACCCGCTGCTTCTGGCCGCCGGACAGGCGCGAGGGATAGACATTGCGCTTGTCTTCCAGCCCGACGAGCGCCAGAACCTCGGCGACGCGCTCCTCGATCTGGCGGCGTGGCAGGCCCGCTACGATCAGCGGCAGCGCGACATTGCCCCAGACCGTCTTGGCGGACAGAAGATTGAAATGCTGGAAGATCATGCCGATCCGCCGGCGAAGCGCCACCAGCGCATCCTCGTCATAGCCGCCGATATCCTGACCGTCGATCAGGACGCGGCCGTCGGTGGGCTTCTCCAGCCGGTTGATCGTCCTGATCAGGCTCGACTTGCCGGCGCCGCTGCGCCCGATAATGCCGTAGATCGCGCCGGCCGGTATGTCGAGGTTGATGCCCTGCAGCGCCTGCAGCGATCCGGCAGCCGACGTATAGGTCTTGCCGACCGCCTGGAACGCTAGGGAACCCGGGCGATGCCCGGGCTCGGCGCCCTGCTCCTGCGGGACCGCCGGTCCGCGCTCCGTGCGCGGCGCGGGCCGGGCGATATCGTTGTCGATTACGGCAGCCATGGCAGCGTATAGAGCTTGTTGTCGGAGCCGAAGGCCTTGTGGATCGCGTCGCGAACGGCCGTGGAATTCTGATAGAGGGCGACCAGCTCCTTCAGCGCGGGATTGTCGGCCTTGTCCTTGCGCACGGCAAAGACGATCGCGAACTGCTTGTCGTCGACGCCGGAATAGAGCAGGCCGGAGGACGGGTCGAAGGTCTTCGCGGCGACGATGAAATGCGGATAGCCCTGGGCAAGATCGACGTCGCCGGTCACGCGCGCAAGCTGCGGGCCTTCGATTTCCTTGAAGCTCAGCTTCTTCGGGTTGTCGGTGATGTCATCCAGCGTGCCCTTGAAGCCGACGCCGTCGCGAAGCTTGATCAGGCCGGCCTTCTGCAACAGCAGAAGACCACGGCCCTGATTGACCGGATCGTTGGCGATGGCGACCGTGCCGCCTTCGGGAATGCTGGCGAAATCCTTATGCTTCAGCGAATAGAGGCCGATATTGGCAAGCACGCCCTGGCCGACGCTGGTAAAGTCATAGCCGCGCTCCTTGATCGCATTGTCGAGGAAAGGCTTGTGCTGGAAATAATTGACGTCGATATCGCCTGACTGCAGCGCGACATTCGGCGTCGTCCAGTCGCTGAACTCGACGATCTGGATGTCCAGCCCCTTGGCCTTGGCCTCCGGAACGAGCGCCTCGATGGAATCGGCGTAGACGCCGGGCACGACGCCGACCTTCAGCGTGTCGGCGAAGCTCTGGCCGGCAAGCAGCAGAACGGCGGCCGCAAATAGATTTGCGATGGAATGTTTCATCTATGTCCCCTCGATGGAAATGAGCGAGCACCGCCCAGTCGATGAAAGGATCATAAAGACGATAGTTTTTATGCACAAAACGCGCTGTGCCAGAATCCGGAAATGCCGGGCAAATTTATTCCGAAATATATGACTTCAGCGGAAAGTTTTGCGCCGATGCTTCCAGATACTCCCCACTTCGCGTCCTTCTCCAGCACCGGCTGAAAAATACCTGTCGGCGACAGATCCGATGCGGGATCTTTGGTCCGTGCGTGAAACCTTCTTCCGGTTGTTACGATAAGACGCTATTCTCGCTCAAAAGGTGATGCTGTACTTTCGTCGTTCGCATGAGAGTTGATAAGCCGTCCGAACCTGGCTTGCGCAGCGCGCGGCCTCGGCATCCGTTGGGGATAGCCGATCTGCCGCGAAGCGGATCGCCATCGACCATCCGACGACCGAAACCAGCCTCGAACAGGCATATCGATCACTTGCGCCGAAGACGTGCCGGTGGGGATGCACGTCGATTACTGGAGGAGAATGGGACATGCGAGCAACGGCACAAAGCGGCGTTCTGCGCGCCCGCGCGATTGCGGGGACTTACGTGGTCATCCTGGCGTGGGATTTCCTGCCCGGGCAGGACGCCAAGAAGACCGGGCTGATGGGTTTTGCCATCCAGCGCGAGGAGCTGAAAGACGGCGCGGTCGTCGAGCGCTATTGGATGACCGGCATCAAGCGCTTCAAGGACAAGGATCGCGGCCTGCCGCCTGGCACGCCGGTCAGTACCGCCGATCATCCGGTGCAGAGTTTCCAATGGGCCGATTATACGGCCGAGACGGATCACACCTATCGCTACCAGATCGTTCCGGTCTACGGCGCGGTGAAGATGCTGCAGCTCGACACCGCCTCGGCCGTCACCGTCGAGATCGCCACCGAACTCGAATATCTGCTGAACCCGGACAAGCAGAACGACGAGGCGCGTCACGACGTCTACTTCAATCGCGGTGTCATCGGCTCGCAGGCCTATGCCCGCCGTTTCGGCAATCGGATGCCGGATGCCGACAACCCGACGGCCGAGGAAATGGTGTGGCTGTCGCGCGGGCTCTTCGAGGCGCTGATCAAGTTCATCGGCCTTGCCGAAGATCACCGCTTCGGACTTCGCGCCGCACTCTATGAGTTCCACTACCAGCCGGTCGCCAATGCCTTCGCCAAGGCCGTGGAAGCCGGCGCCGACGTGAAGATCGTCTTCGACGACGAGAAGACCTACAAGGCGGCGAATGAAGCCGTCATCCACAATGCGCGGCTCGATGAAATGAAGGTGGTCATCCCGCGCACGGTGACCGAGGGCATCCGCCACAACAAGTTCATCATCCTGCTTAAGGATGAAAAGCCGATCGCGGTCTGGACCGGATCGACGAATATTTCCGATGGCGGCATCTTCGGCCATTCGAATGTCGGCCACATCGTCTGGAGCCCGGCGATCGCCGAGACCTATCTCGAATACTGGACGCTGCTATCGCAGAACCTGACACCGACCAAGCTGCGCCCGAAAAACCGGGCGCTGACGCCGCTGCCGGCAGGCCGGCCCAAGCCGAACAGCATCACGCCGGTCTTCAGCGCCCGCGACGAGAAGGACAGCAGCGAATCCCTGCAATGGTACGCCGACCGCATGGGCGAGGCGCATGAGATTTCCTGCATCACGCTCGCCTTCAATCTCGACAAGGTCTTCAGCAAGGTCATCGCCCAGGACAACGATGTGCTGCGCTATATCGTCAAGGACGACGACCTCGGCGACGGCGAGATCATCGGCCGCGACCGCGACGTCCTTTTCGCCGCCGGCGGCCGGCTGGAAGCGGGTGCGCTGGCGAATTTTCTGGCCGAACGCGACAATCCGCTCAACAGCAACGACTACATCCATGACAAATTCATGCTGGTCGACCCCTTGGGCGACGATCCGCTCGTCGTCAGCGGCTCGGCGAATTTCAGCCAGCCCTCCCAGCGCATCAACGACGAGAACATGATCGTGGTGCGGGGCGACACCCGCGTCGCCGATATCTATTTCGGCGAGTTCATGCGCATCTTCGACCATCACTACGCCCGCTATGTGGTCAAGAAACTCACCGAGGCGAACCGTCAGGACCCGGATGCCGGCTACCTCAAGGCAAATCCGGACGACTGGCTCCGCAGCCAGTTCGACGAAAAGAGCTACAAGGCCAAGCGGCGGCGATATTTCGTCGGCTCGTAGGGCCTGCGGCCATTGCGTGCCTTTCGCGGCAAGCGATAGCGACATAGATTGGGTCCACCGAAGTCAAGACAAGGCAGATCCTCCATGGCAACGCATCGCTTCGCTCCGACCGGCTATCATAACGTCATCGGCTCCCTGTCCCCGGCCCTGCATGTCGCGGATGGCGATATCGTCGTCACCGAGACGCTCGATGCGGCCGGCCATGACAAGGACAATATCCAGCGAGCCCCGAGGGGCAACCCGATGAACGGCCCGATTTTCGTCGAGGGCGCGGAGCCAGGCGATTCGCTCAAGGTCGAAATCCTCGGCATGGTTCCGACGCGCGACACAGGCTTCACCGGCAGCGTTCTTGCCAGCAACGTCGTCGACCCGCGCGACGTGCGCGGCCTGCCCGAGCGCGCCAATGCGATCTGGCGGATCGACCGCGAGGCCTTGACGGCGCGCCTCCTGGAGCCGGTTGCCGGACTGGAGGACCTAACGCTGCCGCTGTCGCCGATGATCGGCTGTTTCGGGGTCGCGCCATCTCTCGGCCAGGCCATATCGACCGCAACCAGCGGCGAGTTCGGCGGCAATATGGACTATCGCCTGCTCGGCCCCGGCACGACGATCTGGTTTCCGGTTTCCGCGCACGGGGCGCTTTTCTTCCTCGGCGACTGCCATGCCGTGCAGGGAGACGGCGAGATCGTCGGCACCGGCATCGAGACCACCTTCGAAGTGACGGTTCGGCTCAGCGTCGAGAAGAACAGGATGATCGTCTGGCCGCGCGGCGAGACCGCCGACGACATCTTCACCATCGGCAATGCCCGGCCGCTCGATCAGGCGCTGCAGCATGCGACCAGCGAAATGCTGCGCTGGCTGGGCTCCGACTACGGCCTCGACAAGACCGCCGCCAGCCACCTGCTCGGCCAGGTCGTACGATACGATGTCGGCAATGTCTTCGATCCGGCCTATACGATGGCCTGCCGCGTGTCGAAGAGCTGGCTGAAGCGGCGATAGCGCGGTTCAGATCGGCTGGAGCGGGCGTCAGCCCGCGTCCAGCGATTGATCCCGGCGCTGGTTGCGCGACACGTTCATCTCCTGACGCTCCTGCGCCATGCTGCTGACAGCGGCGCGCAATTGCGGATGACGGGACATGAAGAGGTTGAAATCGCGCCGTTCCAGCACGAACAGCTGACAGAAATCGACGGCAACCACATCCGCGGTGCGGCGCGCGCCCGTCAGCAGCGCCATTTCGCCGAAGAAGGCGCCGGCACCGAGCGGGATCTCGTCATCCTCGAGCTGCACCTCGACCGCGCCCGAGGCGATGAAGAACATGCTGTCGCCACGGTCGCCCGTGCGGATGACGCGATCGCCCGGAAGGGCCGACCTCGGCCGGAACAGCAGCAGCAGTTCTTCCTGCGAGCCCTCGTCGAGGGCGGCGAACATCGGGAATGTCTCGATCAGCTGCTCGATTTCGAGGTGATGCTGGCGGTCGCGCTCCTCACGCTGCATGTTGATGATATCCAGCTGGTCGCGCAGGCGGTCGCTCCTGGCGCGGCCGTAACCGGCGGCGAAGCCCGGCCAGCGGCCGAAGACCCAGCTCTCCAGCCGCTCGACGCCGATGAACACCAGCGGATTGAGCGTGATCGACAGGATCGCGCCGGCAAGGATCAGATCCTGCCCTTCGCGCGGCAGAAGTCCCAGCGAAACACCGAGACCCGCGAGAATGAAGGAAAATTCGCCGATCTGGGCAAGGCCGGCGGCCACGGCAAAGCCCATGCTCGGCGGATAGCGCAACAGCACCACCACGCAGAAGGCGATCAGCGCCTTTCCCAGGATGATGAGCGACAGCGCCCCCAGGACCATCAGCGGCTCGCGTACCAGCACCGACGGATCGAACAGCATGCCGACGGACACGAAGAACAGCACCGAAAAGGCATTCTGCAACGGCAGCGAATCGGCCGCCGCGCGGTGACTGAGATGGGACTCGCTCATGACGAGGCCGGCGAAAAAGGCGCCGAGCGCGAAGGAAACACCAAATATCTCCGCCGCCCCGAAGGCGATGCCGAGCGCGATGGCAAGAACGGACAGGGTGAAGAGTTCGCGCGAGCCGGTGCGCGCAACGGAGGTGAGCAGCCAGGGCACGATCCTTGGGCCGATGAAAATCGCAACGCCGGCAAAGGCCGCCACCTTGAGCAGCGTGACGGCAATCGTCAGCCAGATCGGCCCGGTGCTCGCATGGTCGCCGGCATCGGCATGGCCGCCGAGAACGCCGGCAAAGGCCGGCAGCAGCACCAGCGCCAGCACCATGGCCAGATCCTCGACGATCAGCCAGCCGACGGCGACGCGGCCATTGGTGGAGCTGACCAGATTGCGCTCCTCCAGTGCTTTCAGCAGCACGACGGTACTGGCGACGGCCAGGCTGAGACCGAAGACCAGGCCGGCACCGATCCCCCAGCCCCAGAGCGAGGCCAGACCGATGCCGAGAAGCGTGGCGATGGCGATCTGCCCGATCGCGCCGGGAATGGCGACGCCGCGCACGGCAAGCAGGTCGGCGGCCGAGAAATGCAGGCCGACGCCGAACATCAGGAGAATGACGCCGATCTCGGCCAGTTGCGAGGCAAGGGAAACATCGGCGACGAAGCCCGGCGTCGCCGAGCCGATCATCACGCCGGCGACAAGATAACCGACCAGCGGCGGCAGATGCAGCCGATCGGCGAGATATCCGAAAATCGCCGCGAATCCGAAGCCGGCGGCAATCAATGCAATCAAAGCGACGTCGTGCGGCACCCCCAGCCCTTCCCGTTTTGCGGCGTTTCCACCTCTTTGTGTCCTTCAGGCTACCTAGCATCGCTTTTGCCGGGTCGTCTACGGACGCCTGAAAAACTGGAAAACGTCGCCCCGCCGGAGCAAGGCGACGCCTGTGTGGAAGCCTACTGATCCAGAACGATCTGCAGCTTGACGTCCGTGGGCCGGGCTTCGACGGCACGGTCGAAAGCCTCGACGGACTGCTCGAAGGCAAAGGTCTCGGAGATAAGCGGCTTCAGATCGACACGGCCGGACGCAATCAGCGCGATCGAACGTTCATATTGATGCGCATAGCGGAAAACCGTCTCGATGCGGATTTCCTTCGTTGACGCCGTCGAGACGTCGAAACCGACGGGAGCGACCGGAAGACCGACGGCAACGATGACGCCGCCCGGACGCGGCAGCTCCATCACGGTTTCCCAGGCCTTCGGCGACCCCGAGCATTCGAACACGACATCCGCGCCCCAGCCGTCGGTGAGCCGCTTGACCTCCTCGACCAGGTTGCTTTCGCGGATATTGACCGGGATCACCCCCTGGTATTGGGCGGCGATGTCGAGCTTCGGCTGGGCGAGATCGGCGACGATGGCGCGGGCGCAACCGCCGGCAAGGGCGGCGATGGCGACCATAGTGCCGATCGGGCCGGCGCCGAGCACGACGGCCGTGTCACCCGGCGCGATCTTCGCCTTGCTGGCCGCCTGCATGCCGACCGCGAAGGGCTCGACCATCGCGCCCTCGGCAAAGCTGACATTATCGGGCAGCTTGAACGTATAATTGGCCGGATGGACCACGAAGGGCGTCAGCACGCCATGGATCGGCGGCGTCGCCCAGAAGGTGACGGCGGGATCGACATTGTACATGCCGAGACGGCTCGCCTTGGAATTGGGATCGGGAATACCGGGCTCCATGCAGACACGGTCGCCGACTTTAAGATGCGAAACGCCGGCGCCGACCTCGACCACCGTGCCGGCCGCCTCATGGCCAAGCACCATCGGCGCCTCGACAACGAAGGGGCCGATGCGGCCGTGGGTGTAATAATGAACATCCGATCCGCAAACGCCGACCGTATGGATTTTGATCTTCACCTCGCCCGGCCCGGCCTCCTGCCGAAGATCGATATCGCGGATTGCCAATTCATGCTGACGCTCCAGCACCAGAGCACGCACCTTGCTCATCACTTCTGTCCTCTTTCCGAAGCAATACCCTTTCCCGCCAATCACGCGAGATCCTTCTTTCGTTATATAGACATGGCCGGCATCGTAAAACGTTCTTTCGGCGCGAGGCGGAGGCAAATTGCCTCGGCGCCTTGCGAGACCGGACACGCATCCACAAATATATTAATATTAGCATGTACTTTACTAATGCTATTCTACGACAAATCATATTGGTAATATTGACTAGCGACCCATTTCTTGGCCTCTTTAGCGGGCACGGAACAGGAGACGCTCAAGATGGTATATGACTGGACCGGCCAGCGAACCCGCCGGATAAGAATGCTGCGCACGGCGAGCATCGCACTGGTGCTCATGCTGTTCATCGCAATCCCAGCAGTACTGCTGCATTACGACCTCATTCAATATCATTATTGATCCGCCGCGCGGAGATGCTTGCGCCTGGCCATCCCTGTTTCAGGAGATCGGTCAGGCCGTTTTCTTCGCACTTGCCTTCGGCCGGCGCGAGACATTGTCGCCCGCCTTCGCATCGAGCGACAGGCAATCGAGAACAGCCAATAGAGCGATGATCCCCAGCATGACGAAAGCCAGTCGGAAGTCGATGGCGGGAATGCCGGTCGCGCCGAGCTGCGACGTGACGGCCTGGCTGATGCGGATACCGATGGCGCCGACGGCAATCCCCATTCCCATGGTCAACTGAAAGGCGGTGCTGAACAGCGTGTTGGCGCCGGTCATTTCCCGCGGCGCGATGTCGGCGAAGGCAATCGTGTTCAAGGCGGTGAAATGCATCGAGCGGAGCATGCCGCCGATGAACAGCACCGGCAGGATGAACCAGAGCGGCGTGTCGGGGGAAAACAGCCCGCAGGCGGCGATGAAGATCGCATTGAGAATACCGTTGACCACCAGAACCGGCTTGAAGCCGAAGCGCCGGAGGATCGGCGTCGTCGCCGGCTTCATGGCGAGATTGCCGGCAAAGACCGCCAGGGTCAGCATGCCGGCGTGAAAGGCGGTCAGTCCGAAGCCGACCTGGAACATCAGCGGCAGCAGGAAGGGCACCGCGCCGATGGCGATGCGAAACAGGGAACCACCGGCAATGGTCACCGCGAAGGTCGGCTGCTTCAGCCCGGAAAGATCGATCAGGGGATGCGGGCTGCGCCGGAAATGAAACAGCGCGCCGGCGAGCAGCACAAAACCGGCCGCGACATAGGCCCAGGCCTCCAGCCAGACCGGCTCGGGCCGGCCGATCAGCTCCAGGCCGTACATCAGGCTTGCCAGGCCGAAACCGCTGACGACGAAGCCCGTCCAGTCGAAGGGCGGACGCGCGGCGCTCTTCGTCTCGGGGATCAATATGAGGGCATAGACGAAGGCGACCATGCCGAGCGGCAGGTTGAGAAAGAAGATCCAGCGCCAGCTCGCGTGATCGGTGATGAAGCCGCCCAGCGGCGGTCCGAGGATGGGCGCCACCAGCGCCGGCCAGGTAATCGTCGCGATGGCCGAGATCAGCTGGTCCTTCGGCGTGTTGTTGAGAACGACGAGACGGCCGACCGGCACCATCATCGCGCCGCCGATGCCCTGCAGGATGCGCATGGCGACGAAGGAGCCGACGCTGTCGGCAAAGCCGCAAAGAACGGAGGCCAGCGTGAAGATGACGACAGCCGAGGTGAAGACCAGACGTGCGCCGAAGCGATCGCTGATCCAGCCGCTGATCGGGATGAAGATGCCGAGCGTCAGGAGATAGGCGCTCATGCCGATATTGAGATCGACCGGCCGGGCGCCGAAGGACGCGGCCATCTGCGGCAGGGCGGTGGCAATGACGGTGCCGTCGAGATTTTCCATGAAGAAGGCGCCGGCGACGAGCAGCGCGATCAGCAACGGCCGGGCGCCGGATGTCCGCTTTACCCCGTCCCCCGGTGCCGACATATCATTCATTTCCAACCGCTCCGAATCCACCTCACGGCTACAGCATTTAGCGCGCCGGAGCCGTTTTCGATAGCGAAAATCGTCCTACCATTCACCGGTGCGATCACGTTTGGCGTGACGCGCCACAGGCGACTTGTCGATCTGGCCCGCTACGCCGGCAAGGGGCATCCGCGCCTGCGCGTCCGCCGGCATTTGCAACCAAAGCGTTAAATTGACTGCAGTAGGCACGCCTATGCTTGTCATGTTAGGATTTTCCGCCGTTGCATGGCGCAATGAGAACGGCCGGACCGACATCGACCCACTAGGAAACCCGCGGCGAACGAGCCAAGACATCAGCGTGAAGCCAGCCAGAGCGTCTACAAGCTGACAATTTCGCTCGTATCGCCGCCACAAACAGACATGAGAGCCCCGATTGATGAAACATGGCATTGATGCAACGACTGCTCCGGCGACCCCGATATCGAAACTGATCGTCACGCAGTCACCCTTCGATGCCTATGTCCGCAAATATGGCACGATCCCGCGCCGCGGCGTCTTCGGCTATTTCGTCCATGAACTCGGCCGCCGCATCGTCGGCGGCACCTATCCGGTCGGCACGACGCTGCCGAACGAACCCGAGCTGGTGGAACAGTTCGGCATCAGCCGCACCGTGATCCGCGAGGCGATGAAATGCCTGGCGGGCAAGGGACTGGTGGAGATCAAGACCCGTGTCGGCACCCGCGTCAAGGAGCGCTCCAACTGGCATCACCTCGATACCGACGTCATGGTCTGGTATTACGAGACCGGGCCGTCGGTGGAAATCATGCGCTCGATCAAGGATCTGCGCCGGGTGCTGGAACCGGAGGCGACCGCACGCGCCGCCACGCGCGGCACCGACGAGGACATCGCCACCATCGCCGCCGCCTACGAGGATCTCACGACGACCATCGGCGACATCAACGTCAATGCCGATGCCGATCTACGGTTCCACACCGCGATCTTCGCAGCCACGCACAACATGATCTACGCGCAGCTCATCGATTTGATCGCCGTCGCCATCTATGCCAATCGCACGCTGTCGAGCCATGACGAGGTGGCCGAGGGACAAAAGCGTGCCCTGCCCTATCACAAGGCCATCCTCGACGCGATCGTCGCCCGCGACCCCGACGCGGCGCTGAAGGCCTCGCATCGGCTGCTGGATTCCTGGCGGGTCAGCCACTACGATTTCTGAGCCGGCCTTGGCGATGCGGCGCGTCGAGTTGCAGGCGACGCGAGGAAGCGGGCTCGAAAGATATGCTCACCATGTCCCGATGAAGGCGGCGCAAGCCAAAAGAACCCCGGTCAGGATATTGGCCAGAAACAGGCGGAAATTGACCTCGGGCCGATGCAGATCCAGCCGCCAGGTCTGCCATGCGAGATGCGCGGCGATGACCAGCATTCCAAAGGCATAGGGTAGAGACATGCCTGACAGCCAGCCTCCGAGCGACCAGGCGCCGGCCGTCAAAGCGTAGAAGAGGCCGATAAAGGTCTTGCCATTCCGGCCAAACAGAATTGCCGTCGATTTCAGGCCGAGCCGTTTGTCATCCTTGACGTCGACATAGGCATAGACGGTATCGTAGCCGATCTGCCATGCGATGGCTCCGGCCCACATAAGCACAGCCCCGACCGGGATATGCCCTGCTATCTCGGCCCACGCCATCAGCATCCCCCAATTGAAAGCCGCACCCAGAATGGCCTGCGGCCAATGGGTAAAACGCTTGCAAAGCGGATAGACGAAGACCAGCGGCAGAAGGCAGACGGCAATCAGGCGCGTGTAGGGGGTGAGGAAAAACAACAGGCAGCCCGCCAGCGCAAGCTCAACGGCCAGAAACGCAAAGGCGTATGGCGTGCCGATCTGACCGCTGGCCAAGGGGCGAAAGCGCGTGCGCTCGACATGGCCGTCGAATTTCCGGTCTGCAATGTCGTTGATGGTGGAACCGGCGCTTCTCATCAGCAATGCGCCGAGGGAGAAGATCGTTAGCTGCCGAAGGTCCGGCACGCCATGTGATGCTTGAATGAGGGCAGCCCAGCAAGGGAAAAGCGTCAGCCATATGCCCACCGGGCGATCCAGCCGCGCCAGCCGCGTGTAGGGCCTCCATGCGGGCGGCAGCCTACGATCCACCCAGTCTCCCGGATGAATATCACTTAGGTCCGGGCGGGGTAGCGCAGTCATTCGTATCATCCAAATTTGGGGGTGGGCGGCATGGACGCAGGGCGCAACAGCCCCTTCTTCAAATCGCCACCTTATAGAAGGCCGAAGGCGGCACAAGGTCCCATAATCAATCCCGAGCCTGGCTAAGGCTGCGAGACGTCACGGCATCGGGACCGCGCGCGGCCTTCAATGCGTCATCGCTTCCTGTGCATCCGTCTTCGATACCTGCCGGCGGCCGGCATCGTGAGTCACCGGGATGAGCCAGATGGTCGCGAAGGTCAGGATCGCGACGGTGGCGACGCCCCAGAAGGTCCAATGCAGGGCCGCGTCGAAGATGTTGCGGATCGCCGGATCGGCGGCGAGATCGGAGAGACCGCTCGGCTGGTTCAGCACCTCATGCAGCTTGGCGGCGAGATCGCCGCTGCCGAAATGCACGATGCCGATATTGAGGATGGCTCCGAGCACGGTCGCACCGAGCGTGCTGCCGAGGCTGCGCGAAAAGATGATCGACGCGGTTGCGCTGCCGCGCATCGACCATTCGACGCTTTCCTGCACCAGCACTGTGCTGCTCAGGCTGATGAGGCCCATGCCGAAACCCATCAGGAATGAACCGGCGCCCGCCAGCACCGGACTGCTCTCCGGTGTCAGCAGCAGGAGAAAGAGAGAGCCGAAAGGCAGCATGACGCTGCCGGCCCGCAGCGTCATGCGAATACCGAAAGCGCGGAAGAGCCGGCTCGCCAGCATCACCGCCAGCGGCCAGCCGACGATCAGCATGGTCAGCGTGAACCCCGCCACCAGCGGCGTGCGTCCAAGCACGCCCTGCACATAGATCGGCAGGATGGTCGTCAGCCCGATCAGCGCCATGCCGGCCAGAAGCGTGGCGACATTGCTGGTGGCGATCAGCCTGCGGCTCCAGAGCGCGATCGAGATGATCGGCTCGGCCGCCCGCCGCTCCTGCCAGATGAACAGCACGCCGCTCACCAGGAAGAGCACCGCCAATGGCGCCAGCGTAGCGAGGCCCGCATTGGCTTCGGTCAGGATGACCAGCAGCGAGACGATCGATATCGAAAACAGGATCGTGCCGAGATAGTCGATGCGGACCTTGCCCGGCGTGACCCGCTCGTGCAGGAACAAAGTGAGGCCGATGATCGTCAGCACGCCGAGCGGCAGGTTGAGCCAGAAGATCCAGGCCCAGGAGAGATGATCGACGATGACGCCGCCGGCCAGCGGCCCGATGACGGCCGAGACCGCCCAGACGCTGGCAAGCGCGCCCTGCACCTTGGCGCGCTCCTCCAGCTTGTAGAGATCGCCGACCACGGTCATCGTCACCGGCTGGATCGCCCCGGCGCCGAGGCCCTGCAGCAGCCGGAAGACGATCAGGGAGGCCATCGACCAGGCAAAGCCCGCCAGCGTCGAGCCGGCCAGAAAGATGAGGATTCCGCCGATCAGCACCGGCTTGCGGCCGAAAATATCGGACAGCTTGCCATAGATCACCGTCGTGGTGGACTGCGCCAGAAGAAATGCGGAAAAGACCCAGCTGTAATAGGTAAAGCCCCCGAGCTGGCCGACGATGCGCGGCATGGCGGTGGCGACGATCGTCGCCTCGATCGCGACCATGAAGGTCGCGAGCATGATCGAGACGATGACCAGCGGGCGCCTGGAACGATCGACCGTGGTGGACATGACATTCCTTTCTGACAGTTCCACCCGACCGCAAACGCGTATAGGCCGTCAACACGGCCACGGGCGAACGATAAACTGCTGAGATCAACGTCGGAGGGCTAAGTCACTACAGGGGCGTTGGCCTGCTGGTTCGTTATAATAAGCATTGCATACTGACACGGGGGGATGTCAATCCTTTAACAAGGCGGCGGATCACCATACGCCGTCATGCAGCGCCGTCGCCTCCTCGCACAGCATCGGCCCCACCACCTCGACCTTGCGCTGTCCCGCCTCAAAGACCACCCGGCATGGCAGATCGAGGGTGGGATTTTCCGGATGGTTGCCGGTGATCGCCTTCAACTGGCTTTCGCTGAGGCCATAGACGACGCGCCCGACGCCGGCCCAGTAGGCGGCGCCGGCGCACATGGCGCAGGGCTCGGCGGAGGTATACATCGTGCATTGCACGAGAAAGCCCGGCGAATATTGCTGCGAGGCCCTCGTCATCAGCACGCGCTCGGCATGGCCGGTCATGTCCTGCGTCGGATTATAGGCGTTTTCCTGCTCCAGCAGAACGCTGCCATCCGGTCCGACCAGAATGGCCCCGAAAGGATGATTGCCGTTCACGCGCGCCCGCGCCGCCACCTCAAAGGAACGGCGCAGGAAGGCTTCGTCGTCGAGAGCTGCGGTCATGGGCCCCTGCCATCACTGGAACACGATGACGCAGATTGCGTGATGCCCGTGCGGCTGGCAAGCCGCAATTTGGCGGCGGAAGACCCGGCAACATGGTCTCCGCCGCGCCGGCAATATCAGGCGAGGCTCTCTTCCAGATTGTCGAGGATCGAGTTCCAGCCCTTGGTATGACCCTGCCGCGCCTCCTCGCTGCGGAACTTCACCTGCTTCAAGGTGATCTCGGTCGTATCGGGGCCGAGCTCGGCAAGGTCGATGGTCACCACGCTGTCGTCGAGCGAATAGGGCGACTCCCAGGTGAAGGAGAGGCGCGAATAGGGATCGATCTCCAGATAGGTGCCGGCATGCGGGATCTCACGCTCGGCCGTCACCATCACGATCGAAAACCGGCCGCCCTTGACCGGATCGGTCTTGACCTTGGATGGCGCCGCGCCGCCGGTCGGCGTGCGCATGAATTGCGCCAATATTTCGGGGGAAAGCCAGGCATTGAAGACTTTCTCCCGCGATGCCGCGATCTTGCGGCTCACTGTCAGTTCAAGCTCGGTCATCTCTTTCATCCTTCGAAACGAGTAGGTTCTCCAGCGCCGCCAGGCGCAGGTCCCAGATCGACTTGAGTTGCGCGAACCAGCTCTCAGTCAGCCTCAGCGGTTCGAGCTCCGCGGCAATGAAATGCTCGCGGCCCAAGGTCCTGCGGGTGACGAGACCGGCTTCCTCCAGCACCTTGATGTGCTTGGAGACCGCATTCAGCGACATCTCGAAATGGGCGGCAAGCGCCGTCACTCTCAACGCTCCCTCCTGAACAAGCAGCGTCAAGATTTGTCGCCGGGTGGTATCGCCGGCGGCCTTCAGAATTCGTGACAGAGCATCGTCATCCATTTATTCACCCATATGGTTGAATATATAATATCGCGACCAATAGTCAACCATATGGGTGAATATTTTATCCATGGCATCGGGAAAAGAACAGCAAAGCCCCGCCCGTCGAGAACGACGGACGGGGCATAGGCTTCGCCAGATCATCGCTGCCGCGGCTTGCGCATTACAGGATCAGAACTCTTCCCAGTCCTGATTTGCCATAGCGGCGCTTCCGTTGAAGGATCGTGCGAGTTTTGCCGACAATTGCCGTGCCGGGGATGTGGCAGGGCGGCTCGAAGACGATGCCGGGGCCGGAGCCGAAGCGGATGTGGGGATCGAGGCCGGGGCTATGCGCTGCGTCGACCCAGCCACACCGATATTGAACTGGCCGAGAAGCTGGAACAGGGCATCCGCCTCCTTGGCAAGCTTATGCGCCGCCGCCGTCGTCTCCTCGACCATGGCCGCATTCTTCTGCGTCCCCTGATCCATCGCATTCACGGCCGTATTGATTTCCTTCAGCCCCGTTGCCTGCTCCCTCGCGGCCACGGCGATCGCGCCGACATTGCCGTCGACCTGCTGCACCTGTCCGACGATCTCCTGCAAGGCCTTGCCGGTTTCTCCAACCAGGGTGACGCCGCTGGTGACGTGGCTGTTGGACGCATGGATCAGGTCCTTGATTTCCTTTGCCGCCTTGGCGGAGCGTTGCGCGAGTTCGCGCACCTCCTGGGCGACGACAGCAAATCCCTTGCCTGCATCGCCGGCGCGCGCGGCTTCGACGCCGGCATTCAGGGCCAGAAGGTTCGTCTGGAAGGCGATCTCGTCGATGACACCGATGATGCTGCCGATCTCGTCCGCCGAAGCCTCGATCTTGCCCATTGCCTCTATGGCGTCACGAACCACGGAGCCGGAGCGCTCGGCATTGTCCTTGGTCTTGCGGACAAGCTGCCCGGCATCCTGCGCACGGTTGCTGGAATCGGTTACGGTTGTGGTGATCTCTTCCAGCGCGGCCGCCGTTTCCTCGACGGATGCGGCCTGCTGCTCCGTACGCTTGGAAAGATCGTCCGAAGCCGAGCGGATCTCCTGTGCCCCGGCAGCGATCGCGCTGGCATTTTCGGCGACCTTCTGCATTGCGCCGCGCAGCGTCGTTACGGCGCTGTTGAAGTCGCCCCGCAATTTATCGAGCGAGGGAATGAAGGGATGGGTGATCTGCCGGGTCAGGTCGCCGTCGGCCAGGGCCTGCAAGGCGTCGGCAAGCTGATTGACGGCCTGGTCCGTCTGCTCGGCAAGCGCGCTGCGTTCCTTTGCCTCGCCCTCGAGCTTGCGGCGCTCCGAAAGGGCGCGCTTGGCTTCCGTATCCGCTTCCTGCTCCGCCTTCGCCGAAATGGCGTCCCGGAGTGCGGCGACGGCGCGCGCGAGCATGCCGATCTCGTCGCCGCGCGCCTCGAGGCGATGATCACCCTCCAGATGCCCCTCCGCCATGGCCTTCAGCGATTGCTGAAGCTTCGCCAACGGGCCGACAATGGTACGGGCCGTAAAGGCAGCGGCAATGATCGACAGGAGCGCTGCGATCCCCAGAGCCGTGAAGGACAGGGATTTGAAGCCGCTCGCCGTGCCGCGGACATCCGCACCGATGGATTTGTTCAGGGTCTCCTGGTAGTCGATGAACTTGTTGATCGCGCCGAGCCAGGCAACGAAGAGCGGACGAGCCTCCTCCAGCAGTATCTTGCGGCCCGCCTCCGCCTTTCCATTGCCATACTGCTCGATGATTTCGGCGACCAGCGGATTGGTTTTCGCCTGGATGCCGGCGATCTCCGCCAGAATGGCCTTCTCCTCGGCGGATGCGCCCGCGGGAGAGGCGATCATATCCGCCATGCGCTTTTCGTTTTCGGCATAGGTCGCGGCCAGCTTCTCGATCCGGGCAACGGCGTCCTTGCGTTCGTCGTCGGATGTGACGAGAGCGACATCCCGTATGGCGATCGCTCGATCGTGGACGCTTCCGCGATAGTTGATCGCGTATCGCTGCTTCACGCTGTTCACGTCGTTGATCGTGCCGAGATTGCTGTCGATCTTGTCGACCTGGCCGGTCGAATACACGGTCAGGGCGACCATCAAGGTCAGCAGGAAGCCAAAGCCAATGGCCAAGCGCACCGTTATCCCGAAATTCCTGATGCCTGTCATCGATAGTCCCCTTGTCGAGCGCAACGGCTCTATGAAGTCCTGAAGCCCGGTATGGTCCGGGTTCGGAGCTCGTTCGCACATCCGCCTCTTGCGGCCTTAGGGACATGGCCGGCCCGCATATGCCCCTTCATGAGCCCGGTGCATTTCGGGCGACGCTGGCCCGAGAGGGTGAAGGCACCGAGCTGTGCTGAAGATACGGCAATCTGCCGACGTCGTTCGCCTCGCGAACGTTACCGCCATCATGGCGGTTCTGAGGACGATGAGTGTCGCTCCGCTGTCCTAAAAATGGGACAGGATGGTTTCCAAAGGGTGAAGAACCGGCATCGCTTTGAAATTATTTTCCCCGGCTTCGCAAACAGCCTCGCCGACCGGGCAGCCTGGGCGGTTCAGGTGATGATATCCCGGCGGATCGCCTCGGCTATGGCATGGGCGCGATTTTCCGCGCCGAGCTTTCGGGTTGCGCGCTTCAGATAGGTATCGACCGTTTCCTTCTGATACGCCGTCAGCGCTGCGATTTCCTCGCTGGTACGTCCCCTGCCCGCCAGTTCCAGGCACCGGACTTCGCCTTCGGACAGACGCAGGGCGGCAGCGGCGAAGCGCTCCATCAACGGCTTGGTGACGGCCTTATGCAGCGGCGGCGCGAGAAAGGCGAGGAGCTGCCGTTCGCCCTCTGTGAAGCAGCGGTCGTTCGTGAAGCAGACGCCGCCATAGACGATACCGTCTCTTACGATCGGGATCAGGAATCGGTGCCGCACCTCATAGGCGCGCAGCAGGCTCTGGAGACGTGGCGGCGGCGCGATATCGTCAAAGGCGTCCTCCTGAGAGACGGCAACGCCACGCGTTTTCGACAATGTCACGACGGGATCGGCGAAGCCCAATCTTTCTCCGAAATAGGCATCGATATAGGCCGGCGGCATGTCGGTGTCGACAGAACGCCCCGTGCCGTAATGATAGCCTTCGATGTCCAATCCACCAACGATGAGGTGGCGAAAGCCGATGGACTTTCGCATCTGCGCGACCAGTTCGTTGTCTCGCAATTGACGATGCGCCGGCACCGACGAAAGATCGGCATATGACTGGAGCTGACCAATTGCCACGCATCCCATAGCGAATCCCCGCAACATGATGTTCAAGTTTCGGAACATTAATCAGAGTGATTAATTCAAGATTAACGAAACGTTTCGCGCTTATGGCAAGGATTTGCGAGCCATACGGCCTATTGGTGCAATGCGGCCGTCAGCCATGCCGCAGCAAGATCGGTCGCCGCACTTTTCTTCGCCTTCAGTGGGAGGAGCACATTGTAGCGCCCATCCGCCTGGAGTTCCGTGTCATCGATCCGCACCAGGGTTCCATCTTCCAGAAATGTGCGCACAAGAAGTCCCCAGCCCAAAGCGACGCCCTGACCCGCCCGCGCGGCGGCGACGGTCTCCGTATAGTAGTTGAACCGGAGCGATGGCTTCACCTGCAGATCCGCACCGGTATGGCTGAACCAGTACGACCATGAATGCCAGGATCTCTCGATGACGTCGGTCTCGATGAATTCGTCCGCTTTCGTCAAAGGCCCCGTCGCCCGCCGCTGGAGATAGTCCGGCGAGCAGACCGGCGAGATGACATCTCCCCTGGACGCGATGACCGTTGCGTCGGCGAAAGGCGGCAGGCCGTAGCGGATCGCCACGTCGACATCGCCAGTGGAGAGATCGATATTGCTGTCCTGCGACACGACCCGCACCTGGATGCCTGGATTGCCCCTTCGAAATTCCGGCAGTCGCGGCAGCAGCCAGAACGAGGAAAAAGCCACCGTCGCCCCGATGGTGACGACATTTTGCGGCGCCGATCGAAGGGCTTCCACGCTGTCGGCCATGTCGGTGAAACTTCGGGCCAGCGAGGCGCCAAGCGCGACGCAGGCCGCTGTCGGCTCGATCGCGCGATGTTTCCTGATGAACAGCGGCTGACCGAATTCGGCTTCCAGCGCGGCGATCTGCCGGCTCACCGCCGCCTGGGTGACGCCAAGCTCACTGGCCGCCGCCGTGAAGCTTTTTCGTCGGAGCGCCGCCTCCAGCGTCAACAGGGCAGTCAGGGATGGGAGCCGCCGTCTGAGATACATTACCCACCTCGTTTCTCATTACATCAGATTATGTCAGCGCGAATATTAAATGCCGTTGAAGCGACGTCCAGGCAAGCGCAAAATCAGCGTAAGTCATGCATAAGGAGTTCTCATGCTAAACAGGCTTCCTTCCCCCATTTCGGTGCTGCTGGATACCCGCGTCGACGGGCATTCGCTCCCGGCTGGCCTCTACACGCGCGAAGACGTTTTCGAAGCGGATCTGGAGGTATTCTTCCACAAGCATTGGATCTGCGTCGGCCTGGATTGCGATGTCCCCGAGCCGGGCGACGCCACGGTCATCGAGATCGGCAAGGCGAGCCTGATCCTTCTGCGCGACGACGACGGCGAAATCCGGGTCCTGCACAATGTCTGCCGCCATCGCGGTTCCCGTCTGCTGGACCCAGGCAAGACGATCGTATCGAAACTGGTCTGTCCCTATCACACTTGGACCTACGAACTGACGGGCGAGCTCAGCTACGCGCCGCACATGGGCAAGGATTTCGACAAGGACTGTCGCGGCCTGAAACCCGTCACCTTCAAGTCGATCGGCGGGCTCATCTACATCTGTCTTTCGGACAATCCACCCGAAGACATCGCCCTGCTCGAGCAGACCATGACCGAACGCCTCGCCCCCTACGACATCCGCAATGCCAAGGTCGCCTACCAGACCGATGTCATCGAGGACGGCAACTGGAAGCTGACGATGGAGAACAATCGCGAGTGCTACCATTGCTCGGCGAACCATCCGGAACTCTGCGTCTCCTTCGTCGATCTCGACTTCGGCTTCGATCCGGAAACCCTGAGCCCCGAGGACCGCGAGCAGGCCGAGGAACATTTCAGGCTCTATGAGGAACGCACCAAGGCCTGGGAGGCCGACGGCTATCCCTCGGCTGCCGTCGAACAGCTCGCCGACTGCGCCACGAATTTCCGCACACAGCGCCTGATCATCGCCGGAGCCGGCGAATCCCAGACGCATGACGCCACCGCCGCATCCGCCAAGCTGCTGGGACACATGACCCGCAAGGACCTCGGCGACACGCATCTGTGGGGTCATAACAGCTGGAACCATTTCATGGGCGATCACGCCGTCGTGGCCACCGTCATCCCGCTGTCGGCGGGCAAGACGCTGGTCAGGACCAAATGGCTCGTCCACAAGGATGCCGTCGAAGGCAAGGACTACGATCTCGACAAGCTCACCGATGTCTGGATCGCCACGACCGACCAGGACGCCGACCTTGTCGCGCGGTCCCATGCCGGCGCTCTCGATCCGGCCTATCTGCCCGGTCCTTACTCCCGGTTCTCGGAAACCAATCTGGACAAGTTCGCCAACTGGTACATCGATCGGATGCGCGTTCATGGATATTAGAAACCCGCAGGCGGCAGCCGGGTATGCCGGCCCCGACGATATCTGGAATCCGGAAGAGGACGACGCGCTTCTATGCCTGGACGTCCACCAGGAAACCCATGACGTCAAGACCTTCACCTTCGCATCCCGCGACGGCAAACGGTTCGCCTTCAAGGCAGGACAGTATTTTCTGTTCGACCTCGAACAGAATGGCGAGCCTGAAAGCCGCTGCTACAGCATCTCGTCGTCTCCGCATCGGACGAATGCGTTCTCGGTGACGGTGAAACGCGTCCCCGGCGGCAAGATCTCCAACTGGCTGCACGACACCCTGGTTGCGGGAGCGGCGATCCGGGCGAACGGCCCGCTTGGCCATTTCGTCCGGCCGACGGGGCCGGGACGCAAATTTCTGCTGCTGTCCGGCGGCTCCGGCATCACGCCGGTCATGTCGATGGTGCGTGAGATCGCCGACAGCTGCGAACCCGCTGATGTCGTTTTCATGCATGCGGCCCGGACGCCACGGGATCTGATCTTTCGCGATGAGCTGACCTTAATCGCCGAGAAGCTGAAGGGTCTGCGGCTCCACTTCCTGCCCGAAAGCGTTGCGGGAGAACCATCCTGGCCCGGTCTCACCGGGCGCATCTCGGCCGAGTATATGCGGCTTGCCGTTCCCGATATCGCCGAGCGGATCGTGATGTGCTGCGGCCCCGCCCGCTTCATGGCCGCGGCGCGGAAGATAGTCGCCGAGCTCGGCGTGTCCGAGGCGAACTATAGGGAGGAAAGTTTCGATGCCGCGGTCATCGACGAGCCGGACCTCCCGATCGTCGAAGAAGCCGCCGCGAAGCTATTTCAGGTCGAGTTTTCGAAACAATCCCGCAAGATCGAGGTTTCCGGCGAACAGACCGTGCTTTCATGCGCCAAGAAGGCGGGGGTGCGGCTTCCGTCATCCTGCGCCAATGGCGTTTGCGGAACCTGCAAATCGAAACTCGTCTCCGGAGCGGTGGACATGAACCACAATGGCGGCATTCGCCAGAGGGAGATCGATGCCGGCTTCTTTCTTCCATGCTGTTCGAAACCGCTCAGCGATCTCGTCATCGAGCGGTGATCATCATCGGAAAGGGGGAGCCAAGATCCGTCGCATGACGGGGCGGCCTTCCCCACCCTTCTCGTCCGACCCCTACCTCGCGCTTACCTTATTTCCGCGCGGTTGGAGCGGACGCTGGACGGCGTGCGGCCGTATAGCCGCTTGAAGGATCGGGTAAACTGCGAGGCACTGTGGAACCCGACGTCCAGGGCAATCTCGATGAGCGGCGATCGCGATTGCGCCAGAAGAACGCTGGCGCGCTCCAGGCGCACCTTGGCATAGACCTTGGCGGGAGAGGTGCCCGTCTCTCTCAGAAAAAGCCTCTCGAGCTGGCGCCGCGACAAACCGACCGAAGCCGCCAGCTTCGGTATCGACATGCCGCCGTCGATATGCTGCTCCATCATGATCATCACGGCCCTGACTCGCGAATCCTCATATTCTTCATAGAGCGGGCGCCGCGGCTGAATATGGGCCGGAGAGCGGGCCTTCTCGATCTGCAGCACTTCCAGCGCGTTGCGTTCCGCCTCGGGGCTGATGCAGCGCCGCACCAGGGCCGCGGCCATGTCGGCGGCGCTGCTGCCGCCGGCACAGGAGCCGCGCTGCCGATCCAGGTTGAAGATGCGGTCATAGCGAACCGCCAGTCCGGGAAAGCGCTCCTGAAACGCGCGCGCATGCAGCCAGCTGACGCAGGTCTCGTGACGCGTCATCAGTCCGGCCTCGGCGAGAATGAACGAGCCGGTGCAAAGGCCGATCAACGGCACCCGCTTCGTTCCGGCCAGCTTCAGGAAATCGATCGTCTGCTGGTCGACCGGCCGCTCTATGGTAAGCAGTCCGCCCACGACGACGATGTAGTCGAACCGTGTCGGGTCCACGAAGTCCGAGGTAGGGGCGACCTGAACGCCACAGCTCGATGTGATCAGATGCCGGGTACTGCCAAGAACCTGCCAGTCGGCCAGCACGCGGCCCGAACGGTCATGTTCGTCGCTTGCCAGCCGCAATGTATCCACGAACATCGCGAAAGCCGACAGCGTGAAGGACCGGGCAAGCACGAAACCGACCTTCAGACGTTTGGGCGACGCCGCTTCATCCTTCTGCCGATACTGCTGCGATCGCATCACATTGCCTCCTTCGTCCGCCCGGTCACGGGAGACAGATGTTCATTTGATCTGAAATCCATGCGCGAGCGGGTCACGATCATCAACAAAAATCGTATTGTGTCCGATCACACGCGCCCAGCCGCCGACGCTCGGAAGGATACCTCGATAGGGCCCGACGCCGGCTTCGGCTTCAACACGGCCTTCGAAGATCGTTCCGATCAGACTTTCATGACGGTATTTCGACCCGACGGCAAGCCTGCCTTTCCCGTGGAGCTGCGCCATGCGCGCGGATGTCCCGGTACCGCCCGGAGAGCGGTCGATGGCCTTGTCGCCATAAAAGACCGCGCATCGGCCGTCCGACACATCATTGGCCGGGTGGTCGCACCAGATCGCATGGTGAACGCCGCGAATACGCGGATCCTCGGGGTGAACGGGATCGCAAAGTTCCGCAAGCGCGGTTCTGAGCCTCCGGCTGTGACCGACGATGTCGGCCGCCGACATGCCGTCGAGGCCGCTCCAATTGTCCTGCGGCTCGATGACGGCGTAATAGTTGCCGCCATAGGAGATATCGACGCGCAAGCGTCCCATGCCCGGCACGTCGACCTCGACATCCGCTTCGTGCAGATAGCTCGGCACATTGTAGAGCCGGACCGTTTCGACATGGCCCGCCTTTTCCTCATAGGTTACGTCGACCCGGCCCGCGGGCGTCTCGATCGACACCCTGCCCGGCTGGCGCGGTGTCACCAGTCCCTCCTCGATCGCGGCGGTCACGACACCGATGGTGCCGGCGCCGCACATCGGCAGGCAGCCGCTCACCTCGATGAAGAGAACCGCAAAGTCGCAATCGTCCCGATAGGCCGGGTAAATCAGCGCCCCCGACATGATATCGTGGCCCCTCGGCTCGAACATCAGCGCCTTGCGCACCCAGTCGTGGTCGCGGACGAATAGCTCGCGGCGCTCGCCTATCGGCAGGTGCGGCAGAAGCGGACCGCCGCCGGCGACGAGGCGCACGGGGTTTCCGCAGGTATGCGCATCGATGCAGAAGAAGCTGTTTCTCATCCGATCGTCTCCGTCATCCCGCCTTTGTAAGGGTGTTGCGGTCGAAGACGCCGCGCGACAATCGGTCGAGCAGAAGCGCGACGGCGACGATCGCCAGGCCCGCCCGCAGGCCGAGCCCCATCTCCATACGTGTCAGGCCGCGGGTCACCTCCGCCCCGAGGCCGCCCGCCCCAACGAGACCGGCCAGGACCACCATCGCCAGGGAGAGGAGGATGCACTGGTTGAGCCCGACGAGAAGCGTCTTCTTCGCAAGGGGTATCTCGATCTTCCAGAGCACGGAGCGGGGATGGGCGCCGATGGCGCTTCCCAGTTCCGTAAATTCCCGCGGCACCTGGTTGAACGCCAGCGTCGTCAAACGCAGCATCGGCGGCACGCCGTAGACGATGGTCGCGATGATCGCCGGCACCCGTCCCAGGCTGAAGATCATCACCGCCGGAATGAGATAGACCCATGGCGGCACGGTCTGCATGATATCGAGAAGCGGACGAACCACCGCCTCCAGGGTCTTGTAGCGCGAACACAGAACGCCGACCGGAAAGGCGATGGCAACGGAAATCAGGACGGCGACCGTCACCAGCGCGACGGTCTGCATCGACGCGGTCCATAGCCCGACAAGCAGGCAGAAGCCGAGACAAAACCCGGCAAGGATGGCGGCGCGCAGGCTCACCACCAGATAGGCCAGCACGACCACGATGGCGATCAGCGCATAGGCCGGCACCGACAGAAGCGCCGCCTCTATCCCCGAAAGGATCGCCTCGACGACATAGCTGATCGCGGCGAACAGCGGATGCAGGTTGGTGTTGAGCCAATCGACCGCCGGGGCGAGAAAGGCGCCCGGCGAAAACTGCAGGATCGACGTATTCATGACTTCCTCCCCGTGCCGAAGCGGGCAGCGCTCTGGGTTATCCGGTCAAGCACCATGGTGAGCACCACGATGGCGATCGCCCCGTTGATCGAGGTCGCGATGTCGAGCGTGCGGATCGCGCCGTAGATGGTTTGCCCCAGCCCGCCAGATCCGACGATGCCGGCGATGACGACCATGCCGAATGCCATCATCAGGCTCTGGTTGATGCCCGCCATGATGCTGGGAAGCGCAAATGGAAGCCGGATCTTGAAGAACATCTGGGCCGAGGTGATGCCACTTGCCTCGCCCAGCTCGATGAACTCCTTGGGCGTCATCCGGATACCGAGGGATGTCAGGCGGATCGCCGGCGGCACGGCAACGATCACGGTCGCGATCAGCGCGGTGGCGGGTCCATAGCCGAGCAGCGCGATCGCCGGCAGAAGGTAGATATAGGGCGGCAGCGTCTGGACCAGATCCAGGCCGGGCTCCATGAATCGGTCGAGCGAGCGCGAGAAACCGGCAGCAATTCCGATCGGGATGCCGATCACCAGCGCGAGCGCGGTCGCCGTCAGCACCAGCGCCAGGGTGCTCATGGTCTCCGGCCAGAGGCCCATGGAAAAACAGAGCGCAAGAGCAGCACCGCTCAACAGGGCGAACCAGCCATTGACCAGCCGCCAGCCGACAAACGCCACAATGAGCGCGACCACGTAGAAGGGCGAAAACTCCAGAAGCCACAGGATCGCGCCGTAGAGCCCCTCGAGAACCGATCGCACATGGTCGAAAAGGGCTTCGCCATTATCGCTCACCCAACCAAGCGCGGTGTCCGTCCATTCGTCAAAAATATCGGTGAAGCCTGAACTGTCCATGTCGTAAGCTCCAATCTAGGGGTTACGCCGCCGCGGGATCGGCTGCGGAGGTTCCCTTGACGCCCATGAGAAGGCTGCGCGGCGTCACGACGCCGACGACCTGATCATCGTCGACGACGGCGATGGCGTCGCGCTCCGACTGCATCGTCAGGGTGATGAGTTCGTCGATGTCGGCATCCGGCGTGGTGCATACCAGCGAGGAAATATCCGAATTGGGCTCGCTCTGCTGGAATTCGGTAACGCTGCGCATCACCGAATGCGCCTTGATCAGATGGAGCCGGGATATGCCGGCGACGAATTCGGCCACATAGGCGTCGGCGGGGTTGAGAATGATCTCCTCGGCGGTGCCGGTCTGGATGATCACGCCGTCCTTCATGATGGCGATGCGGTCGCCGATCCGGATCGCCTCGTCGAGATCGTGGGTGATGAACACCGCGGACTTGCCGAGAGACTTGGTGAGCTGCCTGAACTCATCCTGCAGCTGACGGCGGATCAGGGGGTCGAGAGCGCTGAACGGCTCGTCCATGAGGATGATTTCAGGATCGGCGGCGAGCGCGCGGGCAAGGCCGACGCGCTGCTGCATGCCGCCGGAAAGCTCGGTGGGATAGCGGTTCGCCCAATCGGCGAGACCGACTTTCTCGAGCGCCGCGCTCGCGGTCCTGTTCCGCTCCGGTTTTGAAATCCCCTGCACTTCGAGACCGAAGGCCGCATTTTCCAATACTGTCCTGTGCGGCAGCAGGGCGACGCTCTGAAAGACCATTCCGATGTTGCGCGCGCGCATCTGCCTGAGCTCGACGGGCAACAGGGCGGCCATGTCGCGTCCCTTGACGAGGACCTTTCCGGAGGTGGGCGTGATCAGCTTGTTCAGCAGGCGGATGAGCGTCGACTTTCCGCTCCCCGACAGGCCCATGATACAGAAGATCTCGCCCCGGCGAACCTGCAGGCTCGCCTCGGAGACGCCGACGACACAGTTGAATTCCTTCAGGACCTCCTTCTTGCCCAGTCCACGCTCCCTGATCGACTTCATCGCCGCGGCAGACTTGTCTCCGAAAACCTTCCAGAGGGACTGGCAGTCAATCAGGACTTCATTGGTATCGATATTTTCGGTTTTCATAGCGATCCCCTTTGAGCCAATTGGAACTGGCTTCTCTCATTGGGCTTGAGGGTGGCCGCCCGAGAGTTTCGGACGGCCACGGCACGATTAGTTCTTCTTGATGTTTTCCCAGCGCTTGATCAGGTCGGCATGCGCGCCGGTCCAATCCTGGACCGCCTGATCCATGGTCTTGCCGTCCTTGACCTCACCATTGATGGCGGTGATATCGGCGACCGGCACGTAGACGCTGGCCATCACTTCGCGGGCATGCGGGTTCTCCTGCGAGAAGCCCTTGTGGCCGACCCAGTAGTAACCCTGCGGTGGCGGGAAGACGCCCTTGGGATCCTTGAGGTACTTCACCTCGTATTTCTGGACCATCCACGACGGCTCCCAGATGGTTACCGCGATCCATTCCTTACGATCATAGGCCGACTTCAGCGCCGCGGTCATGGCGGCCGTGCTGCCCTCGACGAGCTGGAGCTTGAGACCGTAGTCCTTCACCGCATTCGAGGCGTCGCGCATCAGGCCGGAGCCCGGCTCGATGCCGATGATCTTGCCGCCGAACTTGTCGGCATTTTCGTTGAGCTGTTCGAGCGAGTCGATCGGGACGTATTTCGGAACGGCGACACCCTGGTAGAGGCCGTGCGAAACGGGCGAAATCTTCTCGAGGCGGTTCTTGTTCTTGTCCCAATAGTCCTGGGCGACATAATCCGTCTGAGAGGCGAGAACCTGAATGTCACCCTTGGCGAGAGCGGCATAGGCGATGCCCCATTCGGAGAATTCGGTCACCTTGACGGTATAACCGGCATCCTCAAGGACCTTCTTGGTAATTCCGGTGATGGGCGTCAGGTCCTCCCACGACAAGGTGCCCATGTTGATCGTCTTTTCTTCGGCGCGAGCGGGCAGCATGCTGATCCCGATCATCGCAGCGGCGCAAAGCGCCTTCCACAGAACCTTCATTGTTGTTACTCCTAGTTTTCGTTCCCATTCTCGTTGAAGTCCTGCGGACGGCGCAGGCCTCGTATTGCGCGGCGGGGGATTATCCCTCGCGGCCTGCACGCAATTCCTGAAAGCGGATGACCGAATTGATGCCCAGCCACGCAACGGGCTCGGGAGGCAGTCTGGTCGGTTCCGGTTGATTCCTGTATTGATCGAGCTCGCGGCTATGGGCTCCCGCCGCCAGATCGGCCGCCATCATGCCCGCAAGCGTGCTCTTGACCGTGCCGAGACCGTTCTCGCAGCAGGCGGAAAAAAGCCCTTCCTCCACTTCGCCGAAGGCCGGCACATGGTTCCTGCTGAGGCACAGCGCGCCGGCCCAGCTATAGTCCATAGGCAGGCTCTCCAGTCCGGGGAAGCGGGCGTTGAACGAGCGGCGCTGCTCGGCGGCGACGCCGGCGACGCGCCTTTCCGACACCTTCAGAGCCGGGTCGTATGTAAACCGCGTCCTGATGACGATCCTCGAACGGCCATTGGCGGTGATCTTGCGCACGGTCGCCCCCATCGGGTCCGCCGGCAACAGCGCCCACCGGTCGGCGCCGGTGACATCGCCGCCGAATTCGTTCTGGGAGAAGGCGGCGGTCATCGACGCATAGGTGAAGATATGCATCAGCCGTCCGCTGAAATGGCCGAAGCTCTCGATATGACCGTTCACGCCGAGAATGACCTTGGGCGCGCAAACGGAACCGCGGTTCGATCTCGCCTTCCAAACATTGCCTTCGCGCGAAAGCTCGAGCACCGGCGAATGTTCGTAGATGGCGACCTTCGAGCGGAGCCCGCGCGCAAGGCCGCGAATATAATCGGCCGGCTGGATCATCACCGCGCCCGGCGTATAAAGCCCGCCACGATAATAATGCGAACCCGTCATCTCCCGCATCTGATCGGCATCGAGGACGCGGTGCTCTTCGCCGATCTTCTCGAGCGATTTGCGGTAATTGTCGTTGAGACCGAGCCCCCGCTCGGAGGCTGCGGCATTCACCTTGCCCGACGGATCGAATGTCTCCCTCGACAGTCCGTATTCGGCAGCGACATCCGCCGCAAAGGTGATCGCCAGACGGTTCTGCCGGATCTCATCCTTCGTCGCCTGCTCGTCGGCGACCGAGTATTCGCCCGCCGACAAATTGTGCGGCACATCGATCATGAAGCCGGAATTCCTCCCGGCCGGCCCCTTGGCGAGTTCGCGCGCCTCCAGGACGACGATCTTATCCTTTGGCCGCAGTTGCGAGAGGCGCCGCGCCGCCGACAGGCCGGCAAAACCGGCGCCAATAACCAGCCAGTCGGCCGTGATATCGTGATCAAGCGCCGTGGCGGGAAAGGCGCGCTCGCTGATCGCCTCCCATCCCGAAACGCCGGTATCGATCGGCAGGCGCTTGATCACATGCCGGCTCATCGGATGGTCTCGTCCACCGAGCGTTCCGAGACGTCGATCCAGATCGTCTTGAGTTCGCAATAATTGTCATGGGCGAAGACCGACTTGTCGCGTCCCCCGAAACCGGACTCCTTGTAGCCGCCGAACGGCGTGGAGGCGTCGCCTTCGCCGAAGCAGTTGACGGTGACGAGACCCGCGCGGATTTCGCGCGAGAGCTTGATCGCCTTGCGCAGGCTGCCGGTATAGACGGATGCCGTCAGGCCATAATTGGTGTCGTTGGCGAGAGCGAGAGCCTCTGACAGCGTCTCGAAGGTCGTCACCGACAGGATCGGCCCGAAAATCTCCTCCTTGAAGAGGCGGCTTGCCGGCGTGACGCCATCGACCACCGTGGGCTCGATGAAAGCGCCATCATAGGTCTGCCCGCCGTGGGCAACCGTCAGCTTCTCGGTCTTCACATCGTCGAGGAAGGATTTCACCTTCTCGAAGTGGCTCTTGCTGACGAGCGCGCCGATGCGGTTCTCGGGATCGAGGGGATTGCCCGTTTTCCATTCGCGCATATAGGCGCCGATACGCTTGAGCAGCTCATCCTTGACGCTGGCGTGAACGATCAGGCGGGAACTGGCCGAGCAGTTCTCCCCCATGTTCCAGAAGGCACCGTTGACCACCTGCTCGGCAACCAGATCGAGGTCTTCTGCGTCGTCGAGCACCACCGCCGGATTCTTGCCGCCGCATTCGAGCACGACCTTCTTGAGGTTGGAGTCGGCGGCATAGCGCAGGAACCGGCGCCCGGTCGGGGTCGACCCCGTGAATGCGACCATGTCGACATCCATATGCAGACCGAGCGGTTCGCCGACATCCCTGCCGCTACCCGTGACGACGTTGAAGACGCCGGCGGGGATGCCTGCCTCGTGGGCGAGTTCGGCCGCGCGCAAGGTGCTGAGCGTGGTTTCCTGCGCGGGCTTGACGATCACCGAGCAGCCCGCGGCAAGCGCCGGCGCGATCTTCCATGCCAGCATCAGCAGCGGGAAATTCCACGGCAGGACGCAGGCGACCACGCCGATCGGCTCGCGAACCACCATGGCCAGCGCATTGGGACCGACCGAATTGGTGTTGTCATAGAGCTTGTCGATCAGTTCCGCATGCCAGCGGATCGTGTGGATGGTGTCGGGAACATCGACCGTCTGGCATTCGCGGACCGGCTTGCCGCTGTCGATGCTCTCCAGGACAGCGAGTTCGTGGCGGTTACGCTCCAGGAGCTTCGCAAATTTCAGCAGCGCCGCCTTGCGATCGCCGGGCGTCTGCCGGCTCCAACGGCCATCGTCGAACGCTTCTCTAGCCTTGGCGACCGCAAAGTCCACGTCGCTCGCATCGCAGGCGGCGATCTCGGCCAGCGTCTCGCCCGTGGCCGGATTGGTCGTCTTGAACGTCTTGCCTGAGTTGGCCGGCCGGAAAGCACCATCAACGAAGGCATTCGTGGGCAGCTGGAGATCAGCGGCAATCGCCTTGTACTCGGCGGCGGTCAAGGGTTCATGCATGATTGGCTCCCGACGTGATCTGGCCGACCGTGCGCTTCAACGTGGCGACCACGGTCTCAAGTGTTCTTTTTTCGTCCGAGGTCAGGCCGCGCAGCGGCGCGCGGACCGACCCGGTTTTCAGCCCGATGATCTCGCAGCCGTGCTTGATCGACTGAACGAACTTTCCGCATTCCAGAAAATCCATGAGCGGCAGCATCGCGGTCATGATCGCGCGGCCCTTGTCGAAATTCTTTTCGAGAACGCAGGCCTCATAGAGAGCGACATGTTCGCGCGGCAGGAAGTTGGAGCCGGCGCAGACCCAGCTCCTGGCGCCCCAGGCGAAAAATTCGAGCGCCTGGTCGTCCCAGCCGCAGGAGAGCGAGATGTGCGGAAACTTGCGGGCCAGCAGGTGAAGATTGCCCATGTCGCCGGAGCTTTCCTTGATGGCGAGGACGTTCTTCGACTTGCCGACGCGGGAAAAATACTCCTCGCCCATCACCACGCCCATGCGGGCCGGATAGTTGTAGAGCATGATCGGCAGGTTGGCGGCCCGATCGACGGTCAGCGCGTGCACCGCATTCTCGCGCTCGGTCGGCAGCGCGTATGGCGGCGACGACACCAGGATCGCATCCGCGCCAATGTCCTTGGCGGCCTTGGCATATTCGACCGAGTCTTCGGTCCGCGTCGCGCCGGTGCCGATGATCAGCGGCAGCCGGGTGCCGATCACCTCCTTGGCATAGGCCGCAAGCTCGAAACGTTCCTGGCTGCTCTGGGCGTAATATTCCCCCGTCGACCCGCCGACGATGATGCCATGCACGCCGGCCTCGATCAGCGACTCCAGCACATCCGCGAAGCCTTTTCTGTCGATCTGCCCATCCGGGCTCAGCGGCGTCACCGCAGGCGTATAAATGCCTTCAAACTTCACGATGATTTCTCCAATGATTGCAGGGTCGGAGCACCGATCTGGGCGTCCGCCTTGAGACCTTGCGGCGCGATGAACATCTCCATGTTCTCCCGGGACAATTCCCAATGTTCGAAAACAAGATCGACAACGGCGTCTTCGTCATGAGCGGCGAGCGCCTCGATGAAGCTGTCGTGATGATCGGCGGCCAGCTGCAGTCGACGCCTCATGTCCTCGTTTCTCGGCCGGAAGAACGTGTGTCCGATGCGGGCGTGATCGATGAGCAGGCGCCCGAGGCTGGGCTGCAGATAGACGTTCGCCGACATCTCGCCGAAAATTTCGTGAAAACGGTTGTTTTCCAGCACCATCGCCAAGACATCCGAGTCTTCGCTGGCGCGGCGGAAGCGTTCCTGGGTCTGGCGGAGATCTACAAGCTGCGCGGGGCGGAAATTCTGCACCGCCAGACGGCCGATGGCCGCATAGATCATCGGCGCTACCAGAAAGAAGTGCCGCAGCGTCGAATGGTTCATCGGAATGACGCGCGCGCCGCGATTTTCGCGGATGTCGATGTAGCCCTCGCCCGCCAGGCGCCGAAAGATGTCCCGAACCGGCGTCCTCGAGAGGCCATAACGCTCGCTGAGGCTCGCCTCGTCTAGATCGGCATCGGGGTCCAGCTCCATCGTCAGGATTTGACGCTTCAGGTCTTCGTAGAGGTTGCTCTTAACGGTCTTCGCCATGGGGTAACTCCGGGCCGCTCGCTGCTTATGGCCCGGACTATCTCATGCCTCTCGGCGGCTGTCAATAAATTGTGTACTTTGTGTACACAATGAGTGTTTAGCTAAAATACAATAAACGAAGATGAGGGACGCGACGACGGAATCCCGACATGCGCGGGGCGTCCTTCGCGGAAGTGGATGATGGGAGAATATCGAGTGCTGGGATCGGCCGGCATCCCTGACCGGCGGGACAGGCGCAGCAAAAGCCATCGCCATTGCCGCCGTTGCATGGACAAGGATGCAGGCACCGACGATCGCCGGCGCCCGCATCGCGCTCTATGCCGGCTCCGGCTTCACGCTATAGCCAGCGCGGAGTAGCGGTTGTCCGTCGTTCAATCCAGACAGCCACCATCGCCATACCTGCCATGCCGGCAAATAGAAATCCGATGCCGCGATAGGTCGCCGCGAAGCCAAGCCATGTGATCCAGGGCTGGCTCGCCAGCGGCGATGTGAAATGTCCGAGGAACATCGATGCCGTCACGATACCGGCGATGCGGCCGCGTGACTGAGGCGGAGCGATCATGATCGTCGTCGACATGACGCTCGGTATCACGAAACCGAGGCCGCAGCCCATGACGGCGAGCGCGAACAGAATGGATGTCATTTCGTCGGATGGCGCCAGAAGCCAAAAGCCGATCGTCATCAGGGCCAGCCCCGCCGCCAGGATGCCGGAAACGCCGCATGCGGACCGCAACCGGCCGAAGTTCAGCGCCGCCAGCGCTCCGGCGAAATTAAAGATGCCGATCGCATAGCCCGCACTGCTGGCGGCGGCTATCCCAAGCTCGCGCAGGAAGAACGGCAATTGCGACGGCACAGTATAGAACAGGGCATTGACGAGAAAAGCCGTCAGCGCGAGCAGGGCCACCAGGCCCCATTTTACCGCAGGCTCGGCCTGGCCCGCATTCGCCATCCGGGATCTGCCCCTGACCGGCTCGATCAGAAACGCGGCGGCGGCCGGCAGGATCAGCAAGGCAACGAGATAGACGGCGAAGGGCGCGCGCCAATGAATATCCGCCAGCAGCCCGCCCGCCACCACAAAGGCGACGCCGCCGAACTGGGTGAAAGCCTGCTGCATGCCCAGATATTGCTCGCGTTGCGCGCCGTCAAAGTAATCGCCCACCAGCGTCGTGCCGATTGTCATGATACCGCCGATTGCCAGACCCAAAGCCGCCCGGCCGATCAGCAAGCCAGCGAGGCTATCCACGAAAAGGCCGGACATGCCCGAAACGCTGTAAAGGAAGATAGAAGCGATCAGGAGCGTCTTGCGGCCAAACCGATCCGCCAGCATGCCAGCCACCGGTGCGAACAACGCCACAAAAAGCGACGGCAACGTCAGCACCATCCGGCTCATGATCTCGACATTCGGCGTGGCAGCAAAGATCTGCCGGATCGCGGGAAGCGACGGCGCGACCGTCGTACCGGCCATGATCGTCAGCGTCGCGGTAAACAACAGGGTGATCTTGATCGCCAGGGTCCGGTCTCGCATCATGCGACCTTCCCGCTGGAAGCCGCCGGCCGCGCCTGCTTCTGCCCAAATACCCATCGGCCAGGTCGGCCGATCGTTACCTCCAAGGCGTTTGCAGTCGCCATCCAGGCCATGGGCCACCGCCATATATGACCCGAACAGGCCGTCCAGGCCCCGCCAAATGGAACTCGCACGGAAAGCATCTCGTCGCGCATGGAACCTCCTTCGATCGTGTTCCATAGCGTGATAATTCCTCAACCAAGGTTGAGGTCAATAGCCATGACGAGAGATGCCGGGCCTTGGATCCCGCACGGCTGACCGGTAGGCGCGCGAACCGAGGCTCGGCCTGATTTGATTGCGGGTTGCTCGGCATCGATGGCGATGGAGTTGCGAAAGGGTGGGCCCGGCACCTACCCATTTGGGCGTCTATACACGCTGCGATGGCGGTTGTATCGATAAAGCGTTCATTACCCAGTGGACCAAACTGCGCCAGGCGTCACCCCCAACAGGCGCCTGGCACCCTTCCTTCAAGGACGGGTTCCGCCCGCGCTGAGCGCCGGAAGTTTTCACTTCTTCCCCGTATTTTATCGGAGTTTCGACCTGATCGAGTGAATTGTCGTCAGCATTGGCCACTGGCCGGCGACTGCTCAGCCGTTGGCGCGAGCCGAAGCTTCGACCCGGCCCTGCCACAGGAAACGGATCGCGATCAGGGCGACACACAGGACCGAGATCAGGAAGATGGCGCCGGACATGGCGTAGATCACCGGCGATGCGCCGGAGTTCATCTTTCCGAACAATACTACCGGCAAGGTATTCTGCCGCCCCGCCAGATAGAAGGCCCGCGTGAATTCATTGAGCGACAGCAGAAACGAAAAGATGAAGGCGCTGACCAGGCCAGGCCGGATCAGCGGCAGGATGATGTCGACGAAGCGGCGCCACCAGTTGGCGCCGAGGTCGGCGGCGGCAACGAGATAGGAGCGCCGCACCGCCGCAAAACTCGTCAGGATGACGATGAAGGCAAACGGCATGGCCCATAGCAGGTGGCCGGCGATAACGGTCAGCATCGAGGCCTTGATGCCGCCGCGCGCGAAGACGGCCGACAGCGCCAGGCCCTGGATGACCCCCGGCACGAACATCGGCAGGATTACCGCCAGGAACCATACGGTCCGGCGCGTGCGCAATTCGAAATAGGCGAGCGCCGCCAGCAGCGACATCAGGGTCGCCACGACGGCCGTGACCATGGCGATGACCAGCGACTGCTCCAGGGCGCCGATCAGGGCATTCTCCTGGGGCAAGGATGCATACCATTTGAGGCTGAGCTCGGAGAGGCTCGGCAGGCCGGGCTGCAGTGCCGGATTGAACGAGATCGCCAGCAGATAGAGCGGCGGCGCATAGATCACCACCAGCCCGGCAATCGTCACCGTCCAGAGCAGAATGCGGTTGGCAAGCCCCTCGCGCAGCATCATGGCGACTGATCCTCGAACAACGAGGCGAGGCCGAAGACGCGGTTGCCGATCAGCACCAGGCCGAAGATCACGACCAGCACGATCGTCGAGATGGCGAAGGCCATCGGATAATTGGCGACGCGCATGACGTCGTTGATCATAACGGAGACGATCGAAGCTCCCGCCCCACCCAACATCTGGACCTCGGTGGACGAGCCCACCACCATGACGAAGACGAAGAGGAAGCCGGCAAAGATGCCCGATTTCGTCAGCGGTAGGAGAACGGTCATCAGACCCTTCCAGAAGCCGGCGCCGAGATCCTGCGCGGCGGCGAGGTAGGTCGGATCGACCCGCCGCATCGACAGCAGCAGCGGAAAAATCGCAAACGGCAGATAGGAAGCGACGAGCCCGACGATGACGGCGAAATTGCTGAACAGCAGCCAGTCGAGTGGCGCGTCGGTGATGCCGACGGCCTGCAGCCATTCGTTGATGATGCCGGTTCGCCCCAGTACCAGCCGCCAGGAAAAGGACCGGATCAGATAGGAGGTGAAGAACGGAATGGTGATCAGCGCCAGCAGGATGACGTTCAGCCGCCGTCCGGCCAGGAAATGAATGGCGTAGCTCGTGGGATAGGCGATCAGCAGACACAGGAGCGCCGTGCCGAATGCCTTGATCAAGGTAAAGACGATGACGGTCCAGCGTCCAGCCTCGAGGATGCCGGCATAGCCGGCAAGGCTCAGATCCGGCTTGATCCAGTAGGTCACCGGGTCCCAGCTCCAGAAGCTCCAGACGATGACCACGATCAAAGGCATCAGCCCGAACGCCAGGATCGCCAGAAGCGGCGGCGCCATCAGCATCGACGAGATCGGCAAACGGGCTCTGGTCATACGGGCCTTTCGGAAATGGACGGCAGCGGCGACCGGGAAAATCGCCGCTGCCCGTGCTCTTGGAACTCAGGCGTTGCGCAGCTTCTGCCACCACTCTTCATAGAGCTGGAAATTATCCGGGCGGGTGTTCTGCCAATAGACCTTGCCGCTGAACTTCGCCTTGACGTGCTCCGCCAGCTTCTCGACCTCTTCGGGCTTGTATTCACCCGGATGAGCCTTGGCATAGGCGACGTTGTTGTCGGTCGGCACCAGATAGCCGCGGGACTGGCCAAGCTCGCAACCATAGAAACCGCCGAGCAGGCCGTTGACGAACTTGTGCGCGGCATCGGTGACGCCGCGGTCGCCGGCGCCCTTCAGCAGCACCGTATTGTTGCCCCAGCCCTCGTAGCCTTCGACGGGGGCGGCATATTCGACCTGCAGGCCACGCTTGCGGCCTTCATAGACGATCGGCTCCCAGCCGGTCATGGCGTCGACTTCCTGATCCGCCACCAGCTGGACACCCTGCTCCCAGCCGTTCCAGAAGGTGCGGAACTGGCCGTCCTTCTTGTGCTTGATCAGGAATTCCATCACCAGGCCGAGTTCGGATTCGGTGAGGTTGCCCGGCTCCTTGATCGGCTTGTTTTCGGATTCCTTGAGGTAGATGGCGGTGAAGATGGCACTGTTGATCCAGGCATCTTCCATGGCGACCCGGCCCTTGAGCTTGGGATCGAAGATCACGCCGTAGCTGTCGACCTTGCCGAGCTTGTCCGGCCGGTAGATGATCGAGTCGGCATTGACGACAGTCGGGATGCTGTATTGCTTGCCGTCATGCTTGAGGTAGGGAATATCCTTCGCCCATTGCCAGACGCTTTCGTAATTCGGGATCTTCGACACATCCCAGGGAATGATGACGCCCTGGCGCGCCAGCTCCTTCTCGGCGCCGCCCTGGAAACCGCCGACATCGAAGAGGTCATTGGCGTTGCCGGCCGCCAGACGGGCGATCACGGGGCCGATGTCGTTGCCGTTGTCGGTAAATTCCGGCGCAATACCGTTCTCGGCGGCAAAGGTCTTCCATTTGTCGCCGATATCCAGGGTCGCCGTCGCCCAGAAGGCGACCGTCGCAGCGTCCTGCGCGGCAAGATGAGGAGCCCAGCCAAGGCTGCCGGCGGACAGGGCGGCGCCCCCTACCCCCATCAGCCTGAGAAAATCGCGTCGCTGCATATTGCTGTTCCGCGCCGACGAAAACATTCCACCATGCTTTGTCATTGTCACTCCTCTTCGTGGTTGGGTTGAATCATTCTCATTCCACAAAGCAGTCATTTAGCTTGCAGGCAATAGCCCCGTGCTCGAAATCAGAACGGCGGCGTCCTGTTTCAATCCGACCCGAACGGATTTCCCCGGCTCGAGCGGGCCAAGGCCCGCATCCTCCTCGATTGCCATCGTCAGGGTCTGGCCGTCCCAGAAGGCGAGTTTGAGATCATGGTAAAGGCCGCGGAAGGTGGTTTCAACCACGGTCAGTATCAGCGCCCCCGGCGTATCCGGAGCCGCGACAAACAGCCTGTCGGGCCGGATGGCGACGACGGACTGCGACGGATCTGTCGGGCCGGCAACGCGCACCGGCACGCTCTGTCCGGCAACGACCGCATAGGTCTGCCCGTCCGAAGTCGCGATCTTTTCCGGCCGCACCAGTGTATCGATGCCGATGAAGCGCGCAACGAAGGCATTTGCCGGCGTCTCGAAGAAACGGCCGGGCGCATCCACCTGCTCGATGCGGCCCTTGTGCATCACCGCCATGCGATCCGAAAGGCTGAGCGCCTCGTCCTGATTGTGCGTGACGAGGACGAAGGTCGCGCCGGTCCGCTTGTGCAGCCGTCCGAACTCGTCGCGCATCTGCTGCCGCAGGCGCTCGTCGAGGCCGGTCAACGGCTCGTCGAGAAGCAGGATGCCGGGCTCCATGACCAGTGCCCGCGCAAGCGCGACGCGCTGACGCTGGCCGCCGGACAAGAGATTGACGTCACGCGGACCGAAGCCGGAAAGCTCGACGAGATCGAGAGCATCGTTGACCTTGGCGGCAAGCTGGCGTCCCGACAGCCCGCGCAATCTCAGGCCATAGCCGACATTCTGCTCGACCGTCATATGCGGAAAAAGCGCGAGACTCTGAAACACGGTATTGACCGGGCGTTTGTTGGCCGGCAGATCCGTCACATCCTTGCCGTCGAAAGAAATACGGCCGGCGGTCTGCCGGTCGAAGCCGCCGATCAGCTTCAGCAGCGAACTCTTCCCGCAGCCCGACGAGCCCAGCAGGGTAAAGAATTCGCCGGCGGCGATATCGAGCGTTACGTCGTCAAGGGCCTTGACCGGCCCGTATTCCCTGCTGACCCCGTCGATCTGAATGGATATCGCCACTAGCCTGCCCCGACACCGCCCTCGCGAATGATCAGAAGGCCATTGTCGGTGACAGTCAATTGCTGGTTCTCCTGAACGAGCGTTGTCGCCGTTGCCTCCTCGATGATCATCGGGCCAGGGATCGACTGACCGGGCGCCAGCAGAGCACGCTGGTAGACCGGGCAGGAAACCCAGCCCAAGGCAGCACCAAAATAGACATTACGCCGACCTGTCAACGCGGCATCGAGGCCACCTCCGTTTTTAGGCAGGAAGGGCAGCGCGATCACCGTACCGTTCAGAACCGCTTCGAGATGCAAAGTGGTGATTTCGATGGCGGCATGCGGCAGGCGGAACGAATAGGCCCGCTCATGCGCGGCATGAAAACGCTCGGCGAATACCTGGCGATCGTCGCCGCGGTGGAACTGGGCGAATACCCCATGTTCCTGCCCGCGATAGCGCGCCTCGACCTGATAGGTGAAGCGGATATCGGCGTCCCGGCCCTTGCCGAAATAAGCGATCGCCTCTTCCTCGAGCTTGTTGAAGCGAGCCCGCAGCGCCTTGACCGCGTCCGCCGTCAGCGCCGAGAACCAGGTGCCGCGAAAATCCGCGCGCGGTTCGGCGGCAAGCATCCCCCAGGCGGAGAAGATGCCGGGATGCAGCGGAATGACCGTCGCCTTGACGTTCAGATCCCGGCCGAGCCGGGTGGCGAGCGCGGGACCTGCCCCGCCGCTGACGACGAAGGCCACATCGCGCGGATCATGCCCGCGCTGCACCGTTACCAGTTTCAGCGCGTTGATCGTGCTTGCATGGGCGATATCGATAATGGCGATCGCGGCATCCTCGATGCTGAGGCCAAGCGGCTCGGCAACGATGGCGATCGCATCGGCGGCCTTCTGCTTGTCGAGATGCATGCTGCCGTCGGCGAAGTTGGCGGGATCGAAGACGCCGATCGTGAGAATGGCATCCGTCAGCGTCGGCTTCGTGCCGCCCCGGCCATAGCAGGCCGGACCAGGTGCCGAACCGGCGCTTTCCGGACCGACATGCAGGGCGCCGCGCTCATCGAGCCAGGCAATCGAGCCGCCACCGGAGCCGATTTCGACGATATCGACCACCGGCACCTGAACCGGATGGCCGGGCTCGATGCGGGTATGCTCGAGCTTGTATTCGACATTCAGCGTCGGGCGCCCGCCATGGATCAGGGAGCACTTGGCGGTGGTGCCGCCGACATCGAGCGACAGGACCTCGCTTTCGCCGAGGGCATTGCCGATGCGCGCCGCACCGGCCACGCCGCCCGCTGGCCCGGATTCGACGAGAGTGAGCGGACTGCCGATCGCCTGTTCGAAGGTGGCGATGCCGCCATTCGACTGCATGGCGTAATAGGGGCATGTCAGGTCGCGCTGCGTCAGCGACGCTTCCAGCCGCTCGAAATAGCGGCGGATGATCGGCTGGACATAGGCGTTGAGCACGACGGTGTTCGAACGCTCATATTCACGCCATTGACGCGAGACCTCGTAGCTGGCGCAGATGGTCACATCCGGCAGCGCCGCGGCCAGCGCATTGGCGCAGAGGATCTCATGCTGGGGATTGGTATAGCTGTGCAGGAACAGGATCGCGACGGCTTCGATCTTCTCGATCTTGCACTGGGCGATGATCGGCCGGAGATCGCTCAACTCCAGGGGCGTGATGACCTTGCCCGAGGCGTCGAGGCGTTCGCGTACCTCGAAGCGCAGATGCCGGGGAACGAAGGGCGCCGGACTGCGGAAACGCAGATTGTAGAGATCGGGGCGATTGCCGCGGCCGATCTCCAGCACATCGCGAAACCCCGCCGTCGTCACCAGCGCGGTGCGCACGCCCTTACGCTCGGTGATCGCATTGATCACCGTGGTCCCGCCATGGGCAAAGAAGGTCACGTCGCGGGTGCGAAGCCCATCCTTGGCTTCCGCCAGGGAGATCGTGTCGAGCACGCCGACGGACTGGTCCTGTGTCGTCGTCAGGCTCTTGGCGGTGAACAGTTCGCCGCTGCGCTCATCATATCCAACGAGGTCGGTGAAGGTGCCGCCGACATCGGTTGCCAGTCTGATCATACGGCGATCCTCTCGCGGTAGCCGTAGAGGCGCCGCGCCTGCGCTTCGGTCAGGAAACCGTTGCGCAGGTCCTGCTCGATCAGATGCGGTTCGCGCTGGCGCGCATCGCCCCAGCCGCCGCCGCCGCCGGTGACGACGCGCAGGATATCGCCGGCGCTGAGATCGATATGCGAGATACGGCCGTAGGTCTGCACCTCGCCGCTATGGGCGGGCACGATCTGCAGCGCGTTCACCGTTCCCGGACCGCCGCCGTCCATGCCCCAGGGCCGGGTGCGCGTGCGGCCGAAACTGCCATAGGCGGAGGCACCGTCGCTGAGGATCTCGTATTCGCGGACGATGCCGAAGCCGCCGCGCCGGCGGCCGGCGCCCGTACCGGCCTCGACATTGTAGCCGTAGCGCTTGACCCGCAGGGGGAAGCGCGCCTCGATGGCTTCGACAGAATAATTGTAGGTGTCCCCATCGGTCAGCGCGATCAGCGCGCCGGCACCGTCGGCCTCCTCGCTGGCCCCCCAGCCACCGTGCTGCGGCTCGATGTGAATGAAGGGCTGGCCATTGCAGTCCTTGCCGGAAATATAGACGACACAGAGGCTGGAATAGGAACCGGCGGAAAAGCGCGACGGCACCAGCGGCGCCAGCGCTTTCCAGACGAGTTCGGAGGCGTGCACCGATCCTTCATAATACCAGCCGGTCGGCGAGGGTTTTTCCGCCGTAAAGATGGTGCCGGGCGGCGCAATCACCGTCAACGGGCGGAACCAGCCCTCATTGGACGGCTCCTGCGGTCCGACCAGGGCCTTGACGATGGTCCTGACCGCGGACTGCAGCGCACCGCGCGCGCAATTGATGGGTCCGGCCACGGCGGGGGGGCAGCCGGTGAAATCCGCGGTGATCTGGTCGCCGTCGATGGTCACGGCGACCTGCACCGGGATCGGCGCATCGGTGATGCCGTCACCGTCGATGATGTCGCTCGCTTCATAACGGCCATCCGGAAGGGCTGATATCGCCGCGCGGCTGCGCATCTCGCTGGCCGTCAGCAGGTTGGTGAACGCCGCCCTGACGACCTCGGAAGTGTATTTTGCCGCAAGCTCCTCGATGCGTCGCGCCGCGACGCGAACCGTCGCCACCTGGGCATTGAGATCGCCGAGCGCGATTTCCGGCAGGCGCACATTCTCGCTGATGATATTCAGTATCTCGTTGGAGAAGACGTCGGAGCGCGCGATCTTGACTCCCGGCAGGCGAATGCCCTCCTGGAAGACCGAGGTGGCATTCGGCGCCAGGCTTCCCGGCACCGAACCGCCGACATCGAGATAATGGGCGACATTGATGGCATAGGCGAGGATCTCGCCGTCGACGAAGAGCGGTTTGACGATGGCGAAGTCGCAGGCATGCGTGCCGCCGGCATAGGGGTCGTTGGACAGCAGGACGTCGCCATCGGCGAGATTGCCGGCCGACTTCTCGATCAGTGCCTTCACCTGCACGCCAAACGTGCCGGTGAACAGCGTGATGCCGTTCATCTGCGCCACGAGCTCACCCTCGGAGGTCAGCAGCCCGCAGGCGAAATCGAGAACTTCATAGATCACCGGGCTCATGCTGGTGCGCGCCATGACGATGCCCATCTCGTCGACGATCGCCGTCAGCTTGCCCTCGATGATCTCCTGCGTCACAGGATCGACCGGAATTGCGTCAGCCGTCATCATCAGTCACCCTCGTTACTCGCTCATGAGGGAAGACTAGGCGCGATCCTCGCGTGCAGGTAGCCCGCCAGAAGGGTGGGCGGCAATTGCCCATCCTACCCATTCGGGTAGGATATGCCGGGGTCAGAGCAGAACGCCGCTGTCGCGGGCCATGGTGACGGCCGCCGTTCGCGTCGTGACGTTGAGCTTGGCATAAATGTTGCGCAGATGGAACTTGACGGTGTTGTCGCTGAGATCGAGCTTGCGACCGATTTCCTTGTTGCTCAGGCCGGCGCTGAGCAAGCGGATAACGCTGCGCTCGCGGTCGGTCAGCCCACCCGTTGCAGCGGGCTGGGCGGACGGCGAATCACCATTCTGGGCTTTTGTCGGCGCCGCGACATCCTGCAGGCGTTCCAACCGCTGCGCCACCACGTCGGGCACGGCCTGAGCCGCCGCAAGCTGCCGCAAGCGACCGGCGAATTCCTGCCCCTCGATCTGAAGAATGGCCCGATAGTCCGCAACCGGCAGCGACAGCAGGATGTCGGAAAGCTTGGCAGCGGCCGTAACCTCGTCGCCTTCGGCGAGCAGCAGGCGTATATCGAGAAAACCCAGCTCGATGCGCCGGGGCACATGCAGCTTCTGCGACTGGCTGGTGAGCAGATGATCGAAGACGGCGCGCGCGGCGGCAGCGTCGCCGCGTGCCAGATGAATTCGCGTCCACAACAGGGCTGGCACGTTGCCACGCAGATGGATGGCAAAATCGTTGGCGCTCTCGGAATTGATGTTTTGGGCGCCGAAGCCACTCACTTCCGCGTAGCGCACCGCCTCGTCGATGTCCCCGGACGCAAGAAGAAGCGCCGCGCGTTCGCCATCGATCAACCGGATCAGACGATCGAAGCCACGCCGCCTGGCCGTCGCCCGCACGCCGTCGATCGCCGCATGCGCCGCCAGGATATCGCCGTTCAGCCGCAGGATGCGCTGCTGCGCCATGAAGCCGGCGGCGAGAAGATCGAACCAGGTGTCATGCCGCTCCAGGTGTGGCAGCGCCCACTCGAGCGCGGCCGCGGCGACCTCGCGTTCGCCGGTCATCGAAAAAAGCTCGCTCTGCAGCACCTGGCTGATGGCATCGAGATCGCATCCCTTGCCGATATTGGTCTGCGCCTCGGTCAGGAGATGGCCATAGGCATCGGCGGCGGCGGCGCTATCGCCGCTGAAGAAAGCCGCCTGGCCGATATGGGTATAAAGATGCATGGCGCCGAAATCCGCGCCCGCGTCACGGAAGGTGCGCAGGGCAAGCTGGCCGTAATGCAAGGCGCGCTCGAGATCCGTGCGGATCAGGAAATTATAGGACAGCATGTTGAGCGCCAGTCCGCGGTGGATCATCTCCATGCCGCTGTCCTGGGAAAGATCCGCCTCGAGCGCCGAAAGGTCGGCGGCCGTCGCCCATCGGTCGGTATAGAGCGACATGAGCACCCGCACGACACGCAGGTCCTGCGCCAGTTTTTCGCCCATCGTGGCGGCGGCGCGCTCGGCGAGCGTGAGATAATGATTGGCGGCGTCGAGATGGCCCGCCTTGGCGCTGATCACCGACAGGCCCAAGGTCGTCAGCGGAAAGTTGGCAAGATTGATATCGGCCGCCTTGGCGATCATCGTCTGGAAAAGTGTGGTGCCCCCACGCGTTGTGGCATAGACGCGCCGCCACCCGCCGGCCCTTTCGATGATGCCGGCGGCAAGGGCGGGATCGGCGGCGAGAAGCGCATGGCGCACCGCCGCGTCGACATCGCCACCCGCCTCGAACCAGCATGCCGCCTTTCGCAATATCTCCCTGGTATCGATGCCCTGGCGCTCCGCCTCCTCCTTCAGGAAGCTGTTGAACACCGGATGGCAGCGAATCCAGGTTCCCTGCCCGTCGAGAACCGCGATCGGCAGCGCGTAGTCGCCGAGCCGGTTGAACAGTTGCGCCGCATTGCCATGGCCCGAGACGGCAACGATCAGGGCGCGGCTGACGGCGGGCAATGCGGCACTTTCGGTGAGAAAATGACGGATATCCTCCGGCAGGCTGGAAAAGACCTGTTCCGAGAGATAGCGGCCCATCTCGGCATTGCTTCCATCGAAGGACGACAGGAGGGCGTTGCTGTCGATATTGTCGTTGACCAGAACCCGAACCATCTGGAGAGCCACCGCCCATCCTTCCGTGCGCTGGTTCAATTCGTTGATCTGCTCGCTCGTCAGCTTCTTTGCCCGGCGCCCGAAAAATTCCTGGGCCTCGGTATCGGAGAAACTGAGATCGGCAACGCCGATCTGCTTCAGCTCGTTGCTCAGCCGCAGGGCGGATGTCGGGAACCGGGGCGGGCTGCGCGAAATCAGCACGAACTTCACATGCGCGAGATCGTTCGCCGCCAGCAATTTGGCCATCAGTGATTCGGTGGCGTCATTCTGGGCGAAGTGATAATCGTCGAGGAAGAGGACCACCGGCGTCGCTATGCGGCCGAGCCGCGTCACCAGCACCGAGAGCATTGACGCTACCGGCATGCTGTTGGCATCCAGCCCCTTTCTCTCGTCCGGAAACAGCTTCTGAACGGCTTCCAGCAAGGCCAGAAGAAAGCGGCTCTGGTCCGAATCCTCCGCCTCCAAGGGAACCCAAACCGCCTGACGCTGCTGGGTTTTCAGCACGTCGTACCATTGGGCGGCAAGCGATGTCTTGCCGTACCCCGCCGGCGCAACGATCGTGGTCAGCCGTCGGAGTCCCGCACGCTGCAATTGCATCAGCAGGCCGCGGCGCCTGACATGCTCATTGCCGCTACTTGGTGGTTGGAAGCGAGATTGACTGATGATCATTCCTCATGATTGCGGCGACAAAGCCAGTTTGCAAGTTGGGGAAATGAAAAATGAATGGATTGAGCTACGTTGTCCCGAAATCGTCCCCTCGCGCTTCCTGCGGCAGGCCTCTGAAAACACGGCCGCCGGCGACTGATGGCCCCCGGCGGAATACCGAAGGATTTTCGCGGCACAAACCGCCGGACATTATGAGATCGGGACATCGATACCGACCTTGACGCGGTCCATGGCGACGAAGGTCCGGAACCGCTTGACATTGTTGTTGCCGAAGAACAGGCGCCGGGTCAACGCCTCATAATCGCCCATGGTCGGCACGACGATGACCAGGATGAAATCCGCCTCGCCGGTCACATAGTAGCATTGCTGGATTTCGGGTGCCGCCGCGAACTCTCTCTTGGCGCTCTCGATCTGCTCGGCCGTCTCGCTGATGACCTCGACCTCCACGAAAATGGTGATCGGCTGGCCGACAGCGACGGGGTCGACGACGGCGACATTCGCCCGGATAACGCCGTTTTCCGTCATGCGCTTGATCCGCCGCTGCACTGCCGGAGCCGACAGATTGACCGCCTCGCCGATCTCGCGCTGCGGCGTGGTATTGTCCTTTTGCAGGATGGCGAGGATTTTTCTGTCGAAGGCATCCAGAGTGGCAGGCGATGGGGATGGGCTCAAGACCGGCCTCCGATGAAACAAACTTGCAAACTACCAGCCCATATTCAGCGCAAATTTCACCTGCTTTGCAATATCGTTCTGCCATCAATCGGAGAGGCGAACATGGTCCTGCGCAACACGACATCGGATTACAGGCAGCCGCTGCCGGAGGCGGATGCCGAAATGCTTGGCATTGCGGCGGCAAACGAGGTCGAGCGCTTTCTGGAGCATCGGGCCAATCATGCCGAGACCCCCCTCGTCTCCCTGCCTGGACTGGCGGCCAGCCTCGGCGTCGCCTCCATCGACATCAAGGATGAAGGGCATCGTCTCGGCCTCGGCAGCTTCAAGGCGCTTGGCGGCTCCTATGCCGTGATCCGGCTGCTATTGGAAAAGGCGAGCGGCGCGCTTGGGCGGACTGTCGATATATCGGAACTTCGCTCGGGGGATATCCAGGCCGTGGCGCGGACCATGACGGTCGCCTGCGCGACCGACGGCAATCATGGCCGCTCGGTCGCGCAAGGCGCGCAGCTGGTCGGCGCCAGGGCGGCGATTTTCGTGCATGCGGGCGTCAGCGACGAGCGCGTCGCGGCGATCGCCCACTACGGCGCGGACATGATCCGGGTCGCGGGCACTTATGACGATTCGGTGCGGGAGGCGGCCCGCGTGGCCGAAGCGAAGGGCTGGACCATCGTTTCGGATACGTCTTGGCCGGGCTATGAACGCATCCCCGGCCTCGTCATGCAGGGATATACGGCAATCGTCCGCGAAGCGCTCCGCAAAATGCCGGAGCCGCCCACCCATGTCTTTATACAATCGGGCGTTGGCGGCATCGCCGCCGCCGTATCCGGCCATCTCGCCCTTGCGCTCGGGGATCAGCGGCCGACCTTCGTGGTCGTCGATCCCGCGCGCGCCGCCTGCCTCTTCGAGACCGCGCGGGCCGGGCACCCTGTTCGCATCGCCCATGGCGAACCGACCGTCATGGCCATGCTGGAATGCTACGAACCGTCGCTCGTCGCCTGGCGCATCCTGTCGCGCACCGCCGATGCTTTCATGACCGTCGACGAAGAGGATGCCGTCTCGGTGATGAACCGCCTGGCCCGCCCGATCGGCGACGACCCGGCGATCGTCGCCGGCGAAAGCGGCGGCGTCGGCCTTGCCGGATTGATCAGGGCTGCCGCCGACCCCACGGCCAGGGTGGCGCTCGGTCTCGACAGCCGATCCCGCGTCTTCCTCATCAACACCGAGGGCGCGACCGATCCGAAAAAATATACGGAAATCGTCGGGATGACGCCTGCCCAAGTTTTGGTGAATGCCGGAAAGGCGGTGCCGGCATGACCATCGACACGACAGCACTGCAGCGGGAGATGATCGCCTGGCGGCGCGATCTGCATGCCCATCCGGAATTCGGTTTCGAGGAAAAGCGGACATCGGCCTTCGTCGCCGCGAGACTCCGCGAATTCGGGCTCGATGACGTGGTGGAAGGGGTCGGCGGAACCGGCGTGGTCGGCACCCTGAAACGCGGCACCAGCAATCGCGCCATCGGCCTGCGCGCCGACATGGATGCGCTGCGGATCACCGAACAGGGCGAGCATGCCTATCGCTCTCAAAATCCCGGCACCATGCATGCCTGCGGCCATGACGGTCACACGGCGATGCTCTTGGGTGCTGCCAGGATGCTGGCCGAGGACGGCGATTTCGACGGCACGGTGCGCTTCATCTTCCAGCCGGCCGAGGAATGGGGCAAGGGCGCGCTGGCCATGCTCGACGACGAGCTGATGGACCGCTTCCCCTTCGAGGAGATCTATGGCCTGCACAATATGCCCAGCCTGCCGGTCGGCCATTTCGAAACCCGCGCCGGCCCGATCATGTCGGCGGAGGACAATTTCGAAATCGTGCTGAAAGGGGTCGGCGGGCACGCCGCGCGACCGCATTGGGGCAACGAGGTTCTCGTCGCCGCCTGCGCGCTGGTGACCAACCTGCAGACCATCGTATCGCGGCGACTGAGTCCGGCCGATATCGGCGTCGTCTCCGTCACCGAACTCATCACCGACGGCACCCGCAATGCCCTGCCCGGCCTCGCGCGCATCCTCGGCGATGCCCGCAGCTTCCGGCCGGAGGTCAGCGCTTCGATCGAGAAACAGATGCGCGTCATTGCCGAAGGCACCGCGCTTGCCCATAACGTCACCGCCGAGGTCAGCTATACGCGGGAATTCGTGCCGCTCGTAAACGACGCCGCGCTCACCGAGGAAGCCTTCGCGGCAGCGCGGAGCTTTCTTGAGCCGGAGAATATCGCGGTCGCTGCCGAGCCCATGACCGGTTCGGAAGACTTCGCCCGCTTTCTCGACCATGTTCCCGGCTGCTTCGTCTTTCTCGGCAATGGCCGGCATTCGGCGCCCCTGCACAATCCGGCCTACGATTTCAACGACGAGGGATTGCTGCATGGCGCCAATTTCCACGCCTCGATCGTGCGCCGGCGATTGCCCGCCATGGGCCAGCCGTGAGAGCTTGAATTTTCAGGGCGGTCCGAGAATAAAGGAAAGGATTTACCGACAATGACGCAGGGGAGATGACCATGGCGCATTCGCTTACCAATGTCTCGACGACGAATGTCCGTGGACCCAACCAGCCCGATCTCGATACGGAAGAGATCTGGCAGGCGCGCGTCGACCTTGCCGCCTGCTTTCGCATGGCGGCGCGCCATGGCCTGGAGGAAGGCATCTGCAATCATTTCTCCGCCGTCGTGCCGGGCTATGACGACCTCTTCATCGTCAACCCCTATGGCTATGCCTTCAGCGAGCTCACGGCCTCGATGCTGCTGATCTGCGATTTCCATGGCAACGTCGTCTCCGGCGACGGCCAGCCGGAAGCGACCGCCTTCTACATCCATGCCCGCATCCACAAGAACATCCCCAGGGCCAAGGCTGCCTTCCACACCCATATGCCCTATGCCACCGCCCTCTCCATGACCGAGGGCGATCCGCTGATCTTTGCCGGCCAGACGGCACTGAAATTCTACGGCCGCACCGCCATCGACCGGAACTATAACGGGCTGGCGCTGGACGAGCGCGAGGGCGACCGCATCGCCGCCGCCATCGGCGATGCCGATATCGTCTTCATGAAGCATCACGGCGTCATGGTCATCGGCCCGACCATTGCCGAGGCCTGGGACGATCTCTATTATCTCGAACGGGCCTGCGAAGTGCAGACGCTGGCGCTTTCGACCGGGCGGCAGGTCCTGCCGGTGGAGCCGGCGATCGCGGAGGCCGCCTATCGCCAGATGCGCGAAGGCGATCCGGAATCTGCCCGGCTGCACCTGCAGTCAATCAAGCGCACCCTCGAGAAAACCGAATCCGACTTCCTCAGCTGATTCAGCGGATGGCATCACAGGCAGTCGGAAGTCAGATTGCCGCCGTCGGCCTGATTTCCTGCTTCCTCATGGTGGCGAGCTTCAGCAACAGCAAAAATGCAGCGGCGCTGCAAGCGACAAGCACTGTGAGGGTTGCGGGTGCCCCTGACGTCGCCAGCAACCCGGAGAGGATCGGTGCGGCCATCGCATTCGTGAGATTCATCGGAAGCGCTATCACCGACATAGCGGCCGCATATTCCGCCTTCTTGTAAAAGATCAAGGGCATGGTGGCGCGCGCCACCGCGAATGCCCCACTGCCGATGCCGAAGAGAAGAAGGCATGCCAGCACCGGCCCCGCGGTCGCACCGAAGGCCAGCAGGACCAGAAGCCCCGCCGGGATCATCGCTCCCGCCACGATCCCGGTCGAAAGCGCATCCCACCGCTTCCCGCCGACAAGATCGATCAGGCGTCCGCAAACCTTGAGCACCCCCAGAAACGACGCCATGCCGACGGCCCAGGCCGGATCGGCGCCCAACACGCGGAACAACGCGATGCCGATAGCATCCATGCCGAATGTGACGAAGCTGTTCAGCGCAATGGCGGTGACGAGGAACCAGAAGGTGCCGCCTCTGCGAGCACCCGCGCTTGCGACGTCCTGCTCCTTATGGGCGCGTCTGGCCTCGGGAAGACCCAGCAGCACCAGGGGCATGATGATCAGGACCATGGCTCCGGCATAGACCTGGGTCGTGGCCCGCCAGCCGACAAGATGCTCCAGATACGCGGTCAGAGGCCAGAAGACGCTTCCCGCAAGACCCGTGACCAGCATCAGCGAACCGATCAGCCCGCGTGCCCGTTCTTCGGCGAAATCGGCGAGATAGACATAGGCGGCGGTCGTGAGGAACATGGCGCCGGCAATGCCCATGGCACCCCAAGCGGCCAGATAGACCGGGACGGAGCTGGTCAGGCTCAGCGTCGCCAGTCCCGTTCCGATCAATGCCGCACCGACCGCCATGACCTTCTTCGCGCCGAAACGGCCAAATGCCTTGCCGACGACAGGGGCAACCAGGCCAGTCATGGCGAACATGACGGCTGTGCCCAGAAAAGCCGTGGGCAATGTGGTTTGAAGATCGACGGCGATGGAGGGGGCCAGAACCGGAAGGATTCCGACCATGCCCCAGCCTGAGATTTGGGTGAAGGCCAGGATCAGGAATACGGAGAGGTTGCGTGTCATCCCGCCACACTATTCATGCCACATGTCATGCATGTAACACCGGCCGCAGCTTTGACAGCAACATCGCAGGCGTGTGAGATGCCCCGCGGTTTTCCGCACGCGATCGCGTGAAAGCAACGGGCCGGCGCTGGATGCGAAATCATGGAACGGCCGGCGTCATTTGCGTAGCGCATGACGCCGGCCTCAAGTCTCTTCACCGAAGACGTTCGCGGAGCGGCCTCATTCCTTCATCAGCGAGCCGATGGAGAAGACGAGGATCGACGAGACGAGCATCAAGGCCCCGACGATGAACATCGGCAGTTCGTAAAGCCCGGTCGCATCCTTGACGAGACCGGTGACATAGGGTGCGGCAAAGCCTGCAATGTTGCCGATCGTGTTGATCAGCGCGATGCCGGCCGCAGCCCCCGCCCCCGACAGGAAGCGTGCGGGAATGGCCCAGAAATTCGGCAGCGCCGAGAAGATCGCGCAGGCGGTCACCGTGATGACGGCAACGGTCGCCTCCGGCGAGGACATGAACAGGGCAAGCGGAATGCTGACGGCACCGAGCAGCGCCGGGATGCCGATGTGCCAGGCACGCACGCCGCGCTTCGACGCATCGCGGCTCCAGAAGAACAGGGCGATCGCCGCGGGCAGATAGGGGATCGCGGTGATCAGTCCCTTGTCGAACACGTCGAACTTCGTGCCGAATTTCGTCTCGAAGCCGGCGATGATGGTCGGCAGGAAGAAGGCAAGCGCGTAAAGACCGTAGATCAGCCCGAAATAGATCAGCGACAGAAGCCATACGCGGCCGTCCATCAGCGCCTTGCCGGTCATCCGTCCATGACCGCCGGCCTTTGCCTTTTCTTCCTTGGCCAGTTCGCCGTTCAGCCAGTTCTTTTCGCTCCGGTCGAGCCAGGTCGCGTCATTCGGCGTATCGGGCAGATAGAACCAGGTGACGATGCCGACGAGGATCGCCGGCACGGCGACGCCGAAGAACATGATGCGCCAGCCTTCGAGACCGAAGGCGCCATGCGCCTGGATCAGCAGCGATGCGAGCGGCGCGCCGACGACGATGGTCAGCGGCTGTGCCAGATAGAACAGCGCCAGGATCTTGGCGCGATGGCGCGCCGGCACCCACATGCTGAGGAAGAGAATGGCACCGGGGAAGAAGCCCGCCTCGGCGACGCCCAGCAGAAAACGAAGGATATAGAGCCCGTTGACGCTGCTGACCCAGGTGAAGAGCAGGGCGACGATGCCCCAGGTCACCATGATGCGCGCCAGCCAGCGTCGGGCGCCGTATTTGTGAAGCGCCAGATTGCTGGGGATTTCGAGCACGATATAGCCGAAGAAGAAGATGCCGGCGGCAAATCCGAACTGGGCGGCCGTGAGCCCCAGATCGCTCGTCATGCCGTTGGGGCCGGCGAAAGAAATCGCCGTACGATCGAGAAAATTGATAAAGAACATCAGTCCGATGAACGGCACCAGCCGCCATGAGATTTTTCTGATGGCGGATTGCTCTATTGTTGTCGACGAAGCGTCGGCTGTCCTGACTGTATCCAAGTTCCCCTCCCTGGGCGATGAACAAGCATCTTCGCTCCGACCGAGGCCGCGCCGGCATGCCGGCGAAAGGCCGCTGATTGCGTCGGATATCGTGCGGCATCACGCCGGATTCTGCGAAAAGCTCACCCCATGTTGCTTTCGAAAGATCGGGGCAAACAGCATCCTCCCCCGCCCGATCTCGTGAAGGCGCCGACTTTAAGAGTGGCTGGACAGATGGCGCAATCGATTTAATATCGACCCTGTGTGAGAGAAACTCACAATGGAACACGACGACAGGAGCATTGGTTTGGGCCAGCCGAGACCATCATTGACGGCTTTGAGAGCGTTCGAAGCGACGGTGCGTCACCGCAGCATGACGCATGCCGCCGACGAACTTTTTGTCACGCATGGCGCGATCAGCAGGCATATCAAGAGCCTGGAGGAATTGCTCGGCGTGGTCCTTCTCAATCGCGGCATCAAATCGACCGACCCCACGCCCGAGGGCGCGCAACTGGCCGAGGGCCTCGGCGCCGCTTTCCGCCTGATCCAGTCCAGCGTCGAGAGCGTCAAGCCGGGTCCCCTCACACTTTCCTGCTCATCCTCGATCATGATGCGATGGATCATTCCGCATATTTCCATCTTCCATCAGCGTCACCCGCAGATCGAGCTCCAGTTCAACATGAACTATGACCGCATCGACTTCATGCGCGACAAGGTCAGCCTGGCGATCCGCAGCAGCACGATCGAACCGCCGCCGGACGCGATGATCCACGAGCTTGCGGCCGAATGGATCGGCCCGGTCTGCTCTCCCGACTATCTTGAGGGCTTCTCGCTCGCGCGGCCCGCCGATCTTGCCGATGCGGCGCTGCTTTCCACCAACACGCGGCTGGATGCCTGGCAGGACTGGATAGCGGCTTCCGGCCATGACTTCGCCATGCCGCAGATTCGCAACAATTTCGATCACTTCTATCTGCTGATCGAGGCGGCCGCCTGCGGCCTCGGCTTCGCGGTCGTGCCGAAGATGCTGGTGCTGAACGATCTCGCCTCCGGCAGGCTGGTCGCCCCCTTCGGTTTCGTGCGGGGGCCGCGGCGGCTGGTGCTCTGGGTTGCCCCGCATGCCGCGTCCCGCCCGGACACGCTGGCGCTCAAGCGCTGGCTGATCGAACAGATCCCCGCCAGCCTGGAGCAGATAGAGCAGCCATAGCCGGTATCGCCATCAGCCTCGGTTCAGCGGCGATCGGCCGCCTTGATTTTCATCCGATCGCCGCAGCCTTCGACCGAAGGCCCACCAGCTTTGCGAATGTCTTAGAGCTGTTTGCGAGCATCGCCGACGACCAGCCGGCCGGTGCTGCCATCGGACAGCTTCACCTTCCCCCAGGCAGACATGAAGTCCGGCGCTCTGGTCACCTCGGCTTGCCCCGTGCGGCCGTCCGAGCATTTGACCGCAAGCGTGACGGTCGGGCGCCGGTCCTTCAGATCGTAGGTACCGGAACATTTCACCGAACGCCGCGACGACTGGACCGAAAAGCGGCCGCGACCGCGCGACGCTATGGTGGAGCCCTTGAACGTCTCGCCGGAGTCCATTTTCGCCGAAGCCGGAAGAACGACCTCACTCTGTCCGCTGCCCTGCAGCGCCCGCGGGCCCGAGCCCGAGATCCTCAAGGCCCGCGCGATGCTCGGCGCCATGACGTGATTCTGGGCAAACTGAACATAATCGTCGTAGGGTATGGTCCCCTTCGCGTAGGCGGTGAGGACCCGGCGGCAAAACTCTAGACGGACCTTGGGTCCCGGAACATTCATCAGCTTCGCTAGCTGCTCCTGCGCTTGCGGTGTGATCGCGCCGTGGCTGCATTGCTCGACATTCCAGTTGAGCGTCGAGGGATCGCTCAGCCGATTCTTGTCATAATCATACCCGCCCTTCGTCGTGACCGATGCGGCATGTGCCGGCACAGAAAGAGCCGCCATCACGATGGCCGCCAAAATCACAAGCTTTTTCATTCCGCCCCCATTTTCCTTGGCATGCGTCGACCGGCGGCCACCATGGCCGCCGCTATCCCGTCAACCCGTTTTCAGATGAACTTGTATCGCCCGATTCTGATCCTCCTATACGTGCATTATTTTCAGATGACAGTCGAGCATGTCGGCTCGCCGGCAATCATCTTTTTGCTGTGACCGGGAAGCTGGAGAAAGCGACGTCCCATGAAACAGTTGCTTGTACTCCCTTGAGCCCGACGCTAGGTTGCCGGTCTGAAACGAGATGATGAAAAAGATGCATATTCGAAGGGCCGTATCTGCCGATGCGGAAGAACTCAGTGGCCTCCTCAACGAGATCATCCGCGCCGGCGGAACGACAGCGCTCGAGACACCGCTCTCGGCCACGGAGTTCGCGGATTGGTTCATCGACGGCGAATTTGCCCTTGCCTGCCATGTCGCGGAACATGACCGGATGCTCGTCGGCTTTCAGTCGCTGAGCCTCTATGGCGACCCGCCGAAGGGATATGCGGACATCGCCACGTTTGCGCGCATGACCCCGAAGATTGCCGGTGTCGGCAGCGCTCTTTTTCAAGAGACCCGGATGGCCGCGCAAGATCTGGGGTTCGAATTCATCAATGCGACCATTCGCGCCGACAATGTCAGCGGCCTCGCCTATTACGGAAAAATGGGCTTTGAAACCTATGACAGGCTGGTCGGGGTCCCGCTTTCGGATGGAACCCCCGTCGACAGAATCAAAAAGCGTTTTGCGGTGGGCGCCCGCTGATTAAACTTGCCGATGGCGTCAGTCGTTCGCTGACGGCCTGGGTCCTTAAAGGGCCTGACTTCTCGTTCCCATTGTCTCGGCGACCGGCCCACATAACCCACCCGCGCAAGTGGGGCAAGGTCAGCAGCATCCCTGGGCGCCGGCAGCAGTCACCCGGTCAGCCGGGCGCTGGCTTCGCTCGTCGCCCATGAGACTTACCATTCACTGACGAACGTGCGGGAACTTCAGGGGCTAGGCGTCGTTGCGGGCACGGCAATGGGCGAAGTCGCCCTCGGACCTCCCGAATTGTTTGAACGCCTCTCCGTCGTCGTTCCCCCGATTCCCTCGCATGACGGCCCGCTCGCGTGCCATGATCAGATTATGGAAGCTTGCTGCGATAAGCATCAAGAATGAAGCCTGCCTGCGCGGGGAGCTGCAATGGATAAACAAAAATGCCCCGGACAAAACGTCCGGGGCCATCTTCTCTTCTTGAACCGCTCCATCATGTCCGGCCAATCAGAACTCCGACCACTCCTGCTGGAGATGTTTAAGCGCGGCATTGCCCTGCGTGACGGGAGCAGGGCGTGCAGCAAGCCGGCTCGTTGTTAGGGCAGAGGTAGGCCGGGCCGCAGGCCTCGCCTGTGCCGCCATGCGCTCAACTTCGCCTGTACGGAATGCGCTCAGGAGTTCTCCGAGACGTTTGCTCTCTTCAGCCAAACCAGCGCCGGCCGCGTTCATCTCTTCGACCATGGCGGCATTTTGCTGTGTCGCCTGGTCCATGTGATTAACAGCGCTGTTGATCTCCGAAAGTCCCATGGACTGTTCCTGAGCGGCAGTGGCGATCGCATCCATGTGCTGATTGATCTGCAGGACCAGGTCAGCGATAGCCGCAAGGCCCTCGCCGGTGTCGTTGACGAGTTTCACACCCTCGCCGACGGCGACTTCGGAATTGCCGATCAGAACCTTGATCTCTTTGGCAGCATTGGCCGAACGCTGTGCAAGCTCGCGCACCTCCTGGGCGACGACGGCGAAGCCCTTGCCGGCCTCACCCGCACGCGCTGCCTCGACGCCGGCGTTGAGCGCGAGCAGATTGGTCTGGAAGGCGATCTCGTCGATCACGCTGATGATCTGACTGATTTGTTTCGACGAATGCTCGATCCTGCCCATGGCATTGACGGCATTGCTGACGACTTGGCTGGAGCTTTCTGCCCGCAACCGGGCGCCGCGGACGAGATCACGTGCATCGCCAGTTCGCTTGGAGGTCGATTGGACGTTGGCCGTAACCTCTTCAAGTGCGGCTGCCGTCTCTTCCAGCGACGCGGCCTGCTGCTCGGTGCGCTTGGAGAGATTATCGGAAGCCTGCGAAATCTCGTAGCTGCCGCTGTTTACGAGTGACGCGGCCTGGCCGACCTGGGACATGGCAGCGCGCAGTTGGCTGACCGATGAATTGAAGTCGTGACGCAGAGCTTCGAACTGCACAGCCAGCGGCGTTTCGATCTCATGGAGCAGGTCGCCGGACGCGAGATGACGCAGACCCGTCGCAAGCGAACCCGTTGCTTGCAGCAGCCTCTGTTCGGCCTCAGCTTCGGCGCGGCGCTGGACTTCGGCGCGTTCATTTTCCGATGTAACTCGTGCCTCGGCGGCTTCGGCCTCGAGCGCCTGGTTGCGCAGGGCTGCCTGCTGGAACACCTCAACGGAACGCGCCATGGCACCGATCTCATCGCGCCGTTCGACGCCACCGATCGAGACTGAGAGGTTGCCTTGGGCAAGCTCGGTCATGGAATGAGTTAGCGCTCCTACGGGCTTGGTGACGCGGAAGATGATGACACAGATGCCCGTGACGCTCAGAATCGCCGCGACGAGAAAGATGAGCCCGTAGGCGATCAGGCTCAAAAACGCATCATTCTGGCTGGCGGCTACCTTTGCAACCATGCCATCTGCGGCTGCCGCAGCTGTGTTCGTGATGGTCAGAAGAGCGGCGTTGCCAAGCGGGCGCCAGTCGTCGAGGGACATGGCCCTCTTCTCACCGGCTGCGAACTTGGCAAATAGTGCGCTGCGTTTTGCCGCAAAGTCGCCACTAAAATAGGTCGTGCTGCTGACCTTATAGGCGTCCTTGACGACCTGCGGTGTCGATGGATGATTGACCAGGGTGCCGATCTGTCCCCAGGTGAAATTCGCAGTGTAATCGAATTGCTGGATCTTGCTGACGTCTTCAGGCTTCATCGCCTCTCCCGAGGCGAGGGTGTTGACGAACGACAGGTTTGCGGCACCCGCTGTCGCGCGAGTGTACCATGTCAGTGCTCGGATCTGAATCAGCGCCACCATTGAAGGATCATTCGCGCGGATCTGGCTTTCAATGGCTGTCGAACCTGTTTCGAGGGCTGTCAGGAACTGCTGACCAATGTCCAATGTCGTCGCCTGTAGTGTCGGGTCGCGGTCGGCAAGCTTCTTGGCGACTTCACTATCGAGCTTTGAGCGGAAAGCCACGACCCGATCGTATGCGCTCATGACGTCAGCAATCGGCGCTTTAAGCGTTTGATCGTTAATGTCTGCAGAGACCGATTTTGCCTCCGCCATATATTTGTCGACGACCCCTCGGTCCGTTTTCAATAGGGCAAGCGTTGCGTCTTGCGCTCCAAGCTCAAGTTTGGCGAGCGACGAGCCGTCACCTCGCTCGTTGCGGAAGTTGGCGAGTGTCTGAAAGAGCGCACGGTCGAGCATGGTGGACTTCGAGACGTCGGCATAGGTGCTTTCGCCGCGATAGGCGTCCACCATGAAAGATCCTGTTAGCACGCATAGCGCGACGCTGAGAAAAAAGAAAATTCCAACAAGCATATTACGAAGAGAAAAAATCATGATTGCTCACCTACGTTCCGGGTGCAGCAGCGCTGACCCGCCTCGCCAAAACTCAAACTTCTGGAGCTCTTGTGGTGAAATTTCTAAAAGAAAAGCAGTCCGTGAGCTATCAAGACACCGCCCGAACACAGGCACCTCATGGCCTGTCCAGTCAGGGGAAAAATTAGCTCAACTTTGTTGAAACAGAATTAATGATTTCCCCTAAAAAACCATGGGAATATTTCGATCAGCCTCGTTTAGTCGATTTATCGACGAATATCTGGCGATACTTATCCGAGCGCCCAAAAATAATGCAATGTTCTATATGTGGCCTGCCAACATGTGATAACGATACGATGTAATGAAAAACATTCTGCTCTAACCCAGTATCGCCTGCCGAGACCCCCGTTCTTTTCTAGCAATCCAATCCGCTCGCCCATCGCTTTCCGAGGCAGCTGCTCAACTATTGCAGGATGAGCGACGGGCGATATATGCGCCCCTGTCATTTTCGAGATGAGCTGATCATCGTTCACAAACGGGAAAGAGGCAATTTCTGCGAGCGATATCACTCGACCGGTTCTGCCAAAGCTGTTGCGGGAAGGAACACCAAGTAAGAGCGGTCAAATCGTAAACGGATTATAGCCTGTATTCCGGTATAATCTCTTCAACTGATCTGAACCAACGAGCCATCTCCTCGATTATCTAAATGACGGCATATAGATGAAACGATCTGGCAGGGCGGCACAGATAATATCGCCCTGTCGGAATTGGGTCGGCCGGAAGGCGCCCCTTTGCCAAATTCGAGAAGACTTGACTACCTTGGCTGAATAGTCGCTGGGATGACGGAGCACGGAATGCCCTGGCGCTCTGGCGAGAAATGAAAGAAAAAGGCTTTGCGGGGCAAAGCCGTATCATCTCACAATGGGCTCAACGCCGGCGTCTCTCGGAACAGGCCAACCAGAGTGGCCTCGCCAGAACGCCATCGGCACGGGCGATCGCTCGGCTGCTGACTACTGCACGCGATGACCTCGCAAAATCCAAAGCGATCCTGATGGCGGCAATCGAAATAAATGTCCCAGAACTGGTTGTCGCGCGCACGGCCACTGGCGACTTCCAATCCATGATCCGCTCGAAGACCGCAAGAAACCTCAACGAGTGGCTTGAAGCTGCTAGGGACAGCCTAGTTGGATCGTTCGCCGGCGGCGTCGAAAAAGACCTCGATGCTGTCAGATGCGCACTCATCTCACCGCGGTCGAATGGGCAAACGGAAGGTCAGATCACACGGTTAAAGCTCATCAAACGCCAGATGTACGGACGCGCAAAACTCGATCTTCTCCAGGCGCGATTACTCGCCGTAACATAGCCTTCCGCTTCAGCAGATCTGCGTCAGAACCATTTCTTGGTGGAAATCAACATCCTCCCAGAGCAGACCGACACCGGTATCGGTCTACAGGCCGCTATATAATATAGCGATTGACTGCTATGTTGCATAGCATTATGAATGGTGCAGGAGCATTGGGTGAGGAAGTCGATATGTCTTCGGAAAGGCCACAGCACCAGACTGCTGCAGCTGAAATGACGATCAGCCGCCTGGAGGACCTGATTGGATATCATCTGCGCCGCGCGTCGGTCTTCGATCTTCAGGGAGCGGCGGCAGCGCTGGAGCCTGCCAATACCAGAACCGTGCCTATGAGCGTGCTTCTCAGCATTGTCGAGGCACCGGGAATCAGCTCGGCGGAGATTTGCCGCGCGCTGGGCATGCAGCGGGCCAATATAGTATCAATTTTGGCGGAGCTGGAGGAGCGGGGATTTTTCCTACGGGAGACGGACGCCGCCGACCAGCGAATCCAACGGCTCTTTCCGAGTCGTCGGGGTCAGGAGGAGGCGGCTCGCTGGCTGGGACTGATCACGAAACACGAGCGTAATATGCTTTGCCGTCTCAGCCTTGACGAACAGATGGAGCTTCGCCGGCTGCTGGCAAAGATCTGGCAGGAGGATGGGCCACAGCAAAGCTAGGCCCGCACCGCGGGGAGGTAGGACCCCGTTTTTTGGGAGGAATAGATGCGGACTATCATCGACCACCGCTCCGGCGGGCGGCGAGCGCTTGCGCTTGCCTTTCTGGCGGCCGTCATCGAAGGCTTCGACCTTCAGGCCGCCGGCGTCGCCGCGCCCAGGCTTGTGCCGGTCTTCGGGCTGACGCCGCAGCAGATCGGGCTGTTCTTTTCATCGGCCACCTTCGGCCTGATCTTCGGGGCGCTTGCCGGCGGACGCATCGCCGACGCCCGCGGACGGCGAACGGGGCTGGTGCTGTCGCTTCTGGTCTTCGGCGTATTTTCGATCGCCACGGCCTTCGTCGCCAGTTTCGACCAACTCGTCATCATGCGTTTCCTGACCGGCGTCGGACTTGGCGGAGCGCTCCCGAACCTCGTCAACATCGCCGCGGAGTCGGCCGATCCTAGCCGAAGGGGGCGCGCCGTTGCGATCATGTATGCCGGCGTGCCGCTCGGCGGCGCTGCGGCAAGCGGTGTCGCCATGATCGGCCTGCATGGGGACGACTGGCATTCGATCTTCGTCGTCGGTGGCATCCTGCCCTTGCTTCTCGCCCCCGTCATTCATGCCAGACTGCCACCCTTGCGCGTGGTGAAGAACGAAGCGAAAAGCGTTACCGAGGCCGTTTCAGGCATTTTCGCGCCGCAGACGCTGCTGACGACCACAACGCTCTGGATATCATTCTTTCTCGGCCTCCTGGTCGTCTACCTGCTTCTGAACTGGATGCCGCAGCTTCTGGTCTCGCGCGGGTTGGCGCGCAACGATGCCTCGCTGGTTCAGATCCTGTTCAATCTCGGTGGCGTTGCCGGCAGCCTGATAGGCGGACGAATGCTCGACGGCAAGAATCCGCTTGTCCCCGTCGCGCTTGGTTTTGCCGCGGCTGCCGCCGCACTGTTCATGCTCGGCATGCTGCCGGCCAACCTGGGGCTGACGCTGCTGGTTGGCGCGCTGGTCGGAGGTGCCATTCTCTGCGTGCAGGCGATCCTCTATGGCGTGGCCCCGCAATGCTATCCTTTCGAGATCCGCGGCACCGGCGTCGGCGTGGCCGTCGCAGTCGGTCGTCTCGGCTCGATTGCCGGGCCGCTGTTCGCGGGCTTCCTCGTCGCCGGCGGCAGCACGCCGTCGGGCGTGATGTTCGCACTGGTCCCGATCATCCTGCTGGCCGGCTTTGCGACTATTCTGTTGCTGGCGCGCCGCGGGCGCTCGCCACAGGCCGCCTGACGGAACGGGATGTCGACCCCAATCTAAAACGCCAGCGATCAGTCTTCTCTCCCAAGGGCTGCTGATGAGATGGCCACACGGCTCTACCGGCCATCACGTCGCAGCCAACCCTTGGGCTCAAGGATAATCCCAATCCAGGAAAGGAATTAAAATGAAGGTCGGAATGTTTCTCTTGGCGAGCGTGATGTCCATGACCTGCTTGCCCCAGTTGGCGCCGGCGGCGGAAGCATCGCTTCCCGGCTTCACGGCTGGGGCGAAGGTGATGCAGGTGGAGGAACGTCGGGCGCAAATCGACGTCCTGAGCGGTGTCGTCTATTCTCAGATCATCAAGACCCGCGCCGTTCGTGCTCTGAAGATGACGCTTCTCGTGCCGCGAACGAGCGATCTCAAGCCGGCGATCGTCTATTTTCCGGGTGGAGGCTTCACATCGGCTGACTACGAGAAATTCATCGAAATGCGGTTAGCGCTGGCACAAGCGGGCTTCGTGGTCGCCGCCGCGGAATATCGTACCGTGCCTGACATGTTCCCGGCACTGCTGGAAGACGGGAAAACGGCCGTTCGCTATTTGCGCGCGCATGCGGCCGACTATGGCATCGATCCCAACCGGATCGGGGTGCTTGGCGACTCTGCCGGCGGTTATCTCGCTGAGATGCTGGGCGTTACGAACGGCGAGAAAAAATTCGACAGGGGTGATTTCCTGAGTGAATCGTCCGATGTGCAGGCCGCCGTGACGCTCTACGGAATTTCCAATCTGCTCAATATTTCCGAGGGCTTTCCCGACGAGGTGCGAAAGGTCCACGAATCCCCGGCGATAACGGAAGCGCTGCTGGTCAACGGTCCGGCCTTCGACAAGTCGAAGGGCGCCTCGATCATGGATGATCCGGCCAAGGCTCTTGCCGCAAGCCCGATGGGACATGTCGAGGGACAAAAGCCGCCGTTTCTGATCATGCACGGGAGCGCCGACACACTGGTCTCACCCGCGCAGAGCCGGCAATTCTACGAAGCCCTTATCGGAAAGGGAAACAAGGCCGACTATGTTCTGATCGATGGGGCGCGTCACGGCGATTCCAGCTGGTTCCAGCCCAAGGTCATAAATATAGTCGTCGACTGGTTTAAGAACACACTCAGGCAATCTGGCAAGAGCGCGCCATAAGGGAAAGGCGGACCGTTTCGACCTTGCCGAAAGCGTATATTCAGCATGTTCTCGGTGAAACTTGACCGGTTTTCGAGATGCCAAGGTCCCTTAGCGATGCTGGGATCGCCAACTTCATCATCGGATCTGCAAAACTCTGTAACCACGACGTCGAACCGACAGAGCCAAAGGACCGAAAACACGCCGAGGTGCTTCTGTTCTACGGTGATTAGACTGCTGAAGGGCTGTTCGCGCTCATGGATGGCAATCAGATCGCAATCCTCGAAGCTTTCTTGGTTGGGGCGTGGCGCAACCCGCGTTCCTGCTGATGATTGAACCTGCAATCCAATAGCGTTGAAGTTGGGGTATCATCCGTCGACGAAACCATAGGTACATCTGCCGTCGCGGCGGGAAGTCGCACCGGGATCGGTGCGCTCTCCGCTTATTCCGTAGAAGCTTTTCGAACGACCTCATTCAAGATCAGCGGCAGAATGCCACCAGCCCGAAGAATCTCGACCTCGGCGTTGGTCTCGATCGCCGCCGTTGCGACAAGGTTCGTCTGTTGCCCATCTTTACGCTTCACGACAACCCCAATCTCGCAACGCGGATCGATGTGAGCCGGATCTGCGGCGATCTCGATGACGTCACCCAGCCCAAGCGCGAGCTCATCCGGACCAAAACCATCTGGCAGCCGCAGCGGCAGGATGCCCATGCCGATCAGATTCCACCTATGTATCCGCTCGAAGCTCAAGGCGAGAACCGCCCTCACCCCGAGCAAGGCGACTCCCTTCGCAGCCCAGTCGCGCGACGATCCCATGCCGTATCGCTCGCCGGCGACGATGATGACGGATCGATCCTCCTGGGAATAACGTTGCGCGGCTTCCCATAGGGACATGATCCCGCCCGAGGGAGCATGGACGGTCGAGCCCGGCGGGATATCTGTGCCGATCAGGTTGCGGACGGTCTTGTTGGTAAACAGGCCGCGAACCATGGCCTCCCAATTTCCTCGGCGGGAGGCGAAGACGTTGAGGTCGGTCGGGTTCTCTCCCCTCTCGATGAGATAGGCTCCGGCATCGCTCTTGGCGGAAACAGCACCGGCCGGCGAAATGTGATCCGTGGTAATATCGTCGCCGACGACCAAGATGGGATGAGCCTGATAATTGCCGAGCAACGTGCCCTTGCCGAAGCTCGCAAAGGGCGGCCGGCGAATATAGGTCGATGTCTCGTCCCATGGGAAAATGGTCGTGGTCGGCGCATCGAGCTCGCGCCACGCCCGACTGGCCTCGGCTTTCTCATAGGCAGGTGCGAAGTCCCCGACATTCGCGGCCCGCGCCAGGGCCTCGTCGATCTCCGACGCCTTCGGCCAGAGCATCGAAAGCGTGACCGGCATTCCTTCCTGCGAATGACCTATGGGGTCTGAGAGTATGTCCAGCTCAACGGTGCCGGCCAGAGCGAAGGCGACGACCATCGGCGGAGAAGCCAGAAAGCCCGCCTCCAGCTGCGGATGCACACGCCCGGGGAAATTCCGGTTTCCCGACAGCACCGCCACGGGCAGGATGCCGCGCTCGGCCATGGCCGTGGCGACGGGTTCCGTGAGAGGACCGGAATTGCCGATACAGGTCGTACAGCCATAGCCGACAATGCCGAACCCCACCGCTTCAAGATCCTCCAGCAGACCGGCGCGCTCGAGATAGCGCCCGGCGGTCGGCGAGCCCGGCGCCAGCGATGTCTTCACCCAATGCGGCGGACATAGCCCATAGGCGCGCGCCTTGCGCGCAAGCAGTCCGGCAGCGACGAGCAGTCGGGGATCGGAGGTATTGGTGCAGCTCGTGATCGCGGCGATCGCGACAGCGCCGTTGTTCGGCTGCCCATCGACCGAGGTCGATGCCTTCTTCATGCCGGCAATGGCTTGTGCCGTCTCGCTGACGGCTATGCGGTCCTGCGGACGCCGGGGACCGGCGAGGCTCGGCTCGATAGTCGCGAGATCGATTTCCAAGGTCGAAGTATATCGCGGCTCACAGGACGGATCGAACCAGATGCCCACGCGCCTGGCGTAGCGCTCAACGAAATCGACGTGATCGTCGCTTCGCCCCGTCGCTCTCAAGTATTGCACCGTATGGCCGTCTATCGGGAAATAGCCGCTGTTACCGCCGAATTCGGGTGTCATGTTGGCGACGACGGCGCGATCGCCGGCCGTCAGCGTCGAAACACCCGGCCCATAGAACTCGACGAACTTGTCTTGAAGATCGATCTGGCGCAGCAGATGCGTGACCACCAGCGCGAGATCGGTCGCAAGTACGCCCTCGCGTAGGCCGCCGGTCAGCCGCACGCCGACGACATCCGGCACGCGCAGCGTCACCGGCATGCCGAAGAAGACGCTTTCCGCCTCCAGACCGCCGACCCCCCAGGCGAGCACGCCGATGCCGTTGATCATCGGCGTGTGGCTATCCGTGCCGATCAGCGTATCGGGAACGGCCCAGCGCCTGCCGTCCTTCTGCTGGTCGGTCGCGACCGTGGCCAGCCGCTCCAGATTGAGGGTATGCATGATGCCCGTGCCGGGAGGGTGGACCCGGAATCCGGAGAGCGTGTTGGTGGCCCATTTCATGAAGCCGTAGCGCTCGGCGTTGCGCTCATATTCCCGGACCATGTTTCGCTCAAGCGAGGCCGAGCTGCCGAATGCATCGACGGCGACGGAGTGGTCCGTCGAGACATCCACCGGCACCACCGGATTGAGCAAGGCCGGATCGCCGCCGACCTCGGCCAAAGCCGACCGCATGCCGGCGATGTCGACCAGCGCCGGCCCGCAGGTGGTATCGTGCATCAGCACCCGGTTCGGCAGGAAGGGGATTTCCACCTCGCTCCTGCCGTCATCGAGCCAGGCGATGATCGCCGATTTCGCGCGTTCGGCGTCGTCTCCTCCCGTGCGGAGCACATTCTCCAGCAGGATGCGATGGATATAGGGCATCCGGTCAAGGAGGCTGCCTGCTACCTTCGGCAGGTCGATGATATCGTACTGGGTGCCGTTTACGTCGAATGTGCCGATCGTCGTCATGCTCTGAAACTCTGCCTTATGCTTTGGGCTGCCTGGCGCGGCCGATATGGAACTGTCCCGAGGGATCGCCCTCCTCCGCCGGCTCCGCATTCGTGACCCGCATGAACCAGGTCATCAGGAAGGACAGGAAGAGAAGTGCCGCCAGGAACATCAGGCCGCCGAGCGCGCTACCGGTCCAGGTCTTGGCAGCCCCCATGGCGTAGGGGCCGACGAAACCGCCGAGATTGCCGATGGAATTGATGGCCGCGATCGAGACCGCCGCGGTCGAGCGGCTGAGGAAGAGACCGGGCAGCGACCAGAAGGGCGACTTGAAGGCATAGATCCCGGCCAGCGCCACGGAAATAAGGCCGATTGCGATGTAGGGATCGCGCGTCAGACCCGTGGCCGCCAAGGCGATACCGGCGATCAGCAGCGGTGCGGCGGTGTGTTTCTGACGTTCGCCGGTGCGGTCCGAACTGCGCGACCACAAGACCATGGCAACGGTGGCCACCGCATAGGGCACCATGGCCACGAGGCCGATCTGGAAATGGCTGAGATCAGCGCCGAAGCTCTGGATGATCTGCGGCATCCAGAGCCCGATACCGAGATTGCCGACCTGATAGATGAAATAGATGGCCGAAAGGAAGAGCACTTTCGGATTCGAGATCGCCTGCCAGAGCCCGAGATGCTTGACATTCTTGCGGGTGGCGTGATCGGCAGCGAGCTCTTTCGTCAACCAGGCGCGCTCCTCCTCGGTCAGCCATTTCGCCTTTTCGGGACGATCCGTCATGTAGAAATAGTTGAAGATGCCGGCAGCGACCGCGGGCAGGCCCTCGAGGATCAGCATCCACCGCCATCCGGGCAGGCCGAATCCGCTGACGTTGTCCATGATCCAGGTGCTGAGCGGCGCGCCCATCAGATAGGAAACGGGAATGGCGGCCGTGAAGAACGCCACCGTCGTCGCCTGCTCTTTCGAGCGGAACCAATAGGTCAGATAGATGATGATGCCGGGGAAGAAGCCGGCTTCGGCGACGCCGAGAAGGAAACGCAGGACATAAAGCTGCATGGCGTTCTGGGCGAAACCGGTCATCATGGCCACCGCACCCCAGGTCAGCAGGATGCGCGAAATCCAGATGCGCGATCCGTATTTCTGCAAGGCGACATTGCTCGGCACCTCGAAGAGGAAATAGCCGATGAAGAAGATGCCGCCGGCAAAGCCGAAGGCCTCGGCCGACAGCGCCAGATCCTTGTTCATCTGCAATGCCGCGTAACCGAGGTTCGCGCGATCCAGATACGAGATAATGTAGAGCAGAAACGTATAGGGGACGATCCTCCAGAAGACCTTTCGCATCGTGGTCTTCTCCAGCGCACTTGTCGCGGCATCGGTCATTGCTACCTCCCAGAAGCATTGATGGCGGCCCGCGGATATCCGAGGCCTATGCGACGTATTTACACAATATGATTATAAAATGCAATTGCGCCGATATGCATGCCGCGCTATGATTTTGGACATATCTTTCAGGGAGAGTGTCCGCATGACTGGAGAAAGGACGAGGATCGCCTATGTCGGCGCCCGCACGACCAGGGCTCGCAATGCGCGCGGCAACGGGCTGAACGTCTATCGGCTGACGCGGGATCTGAGCTGGGAGCATCGTCAGCTCCTGGAGATGGAAAACCCTTCTTTTCTCGCCTTCGATCGAACAGGTCATTTCCTCTACACGGTTCACGGCGATTCTGATCGCGTCAGCGCCTTCTCAATCGACCCGGCATCAGGGCACCTGACCTTCCTGAATGAGCAGTCGACCAAGGGGCGCAACCCTGTGCATCTCTCGTTCGATCCATCGAACCGCTTCCTGATCGTCGCAAACCACGTCACCTCAACGCTCGCCGTTCTTCGTCGCCAGGAAGATGGGCGGCTTGGTGAGGTCGAGAGCCTGACCACCATCGAAGGAGAGATCGGCCCGCATCGCATCGAACAGCCTTTCGCCAAGCCGCATCAGGCGGAATTCGATCCGTCGGGAAATTGGATCGTGGTGCCAGACAAGGGATTGGATAAAATTCTAGTCTACCGCCTGGACCACGTCCGCGGCGCGCTGGTTGAGGTAGTATCTTGCCCAACCCGTGAAGGCGCCGGCCCACGGCACGTTGCGTTTCATCCAGAGGGACGGCTGGCCTATGTCATCAACGAACTGGATTCGACCGTGGCCGCCTATCACTTCGACCCCGCAACGGGCAGCATCAAGCCTTTCCAGATCCTCTCATCGCTCGCCGACAGCTTCACGGGCAATAGTCGCGGCGCGGAGATCACGGTGTCTCACGACGGCCGCTTCGTCTATGCCTCCAATCGCGGCAGCGACACGATCGCAGCCTTCTCCATCGGCGAAGACGGGCGCATGACTCCCCTGGGCTCGTGGTCCACGACAGGAAGGACGCCGCGCTTCTTTGCCGTGCTCCCAGAGGGCCGGACATTGCTGGTCGCGAATGAGGACACCGATACGATCACTGCCTGCAGCATCGACAAGGCAACCGGACATCTCTCGCCTGCATCGAGCACGCTTGCCGTTGGCAGCCCTGTCTGCATCCTTTTCAAGGATATGGATCACACCTGACGCGTTTTGATGCGGCTTGCGCCCATGATGTGGGTGTAGAGAAAGGCCGCCGCCTCGTTGCGGCGCCCGTCTTCGACCAGATCGAGAATATGCAAATGCTCGGCCGTCTGCCGCGGAAGCCGGCTTCTGTCGATTGTTATGTGATATTCGATCAGCCGGCGAAGCCGATTTATGCGTTTGATCGCATCAAGGAAGAATTCGTTGCGCGAGCAAGCCACAAGCATTTCGTGAAACTCGTTGTTCGCCTTGAAAATATCAGCACGGGACCACGTCTGATATCCACCCTGACCAAGTTCCGACTGGACCTGGCGGGCACGCCTGAACCCTTCGGGATCGGGCTCGAAGCTTGGCAACAACATGGCCTGTTGCTCGATGACGGCGCGGAAAGCATAGCCGTCCTCGTAGCTCTGCCTCGAGGTCAATGTCTGGCGGAAGGACCAGCCGTTGCCGGGCAGCCGCTCGATCCAACCTTCGTCGGCAATTCGGTGTAAAATTTTCAACAACCGGCTTCGCGGCAGATCATACAGGCGCATCATCTCGTTTTCGCTGACGCGTTCGTCGAGCTTGCCTGAAAAGCGATCTTCAGCGATCCGGAAATAGATGGCTTCGTCGCCATCGCTATCTTTCGCGTTGTCCGATCTGAGCGCGTCGAGATTTTCACTGTCAACTGCCAGAAAATAACCGCGGTTCGGTTCGGCGCGCACGATGCCACGGCCTTCCAGACTCCGGAGCGCGCTCATGATCGGTGCCCGCGAGACACGGAAAGTATCGGCCAGCATCTGAAGAGGCAGATGCTGGCCCTGGCGCATGCCGTTCGTTTTCACGAACTCAATGATGTTCCCGCTGATTTGCGGTATGAGGCTGCTTCTCGCCATGGATTCCGATTGATCGCTTTTGCCCCTCTTCTATCATTGCCCGCAATCTCAGGACAGCTTGTCGTTGCCGACACCCACCGGATTTATTTCGCAGCCTTTACGAAAGCCGTCGTATAGGTCCTGGAGAGGTCAATCTGCTTGCCCTTCACATTCTTGGAAAACTCCGAGAGTACCTTCAGCACGATCTCGGGACCGCCTTCCGGCATCATGCCATCCGGAGTGAACATGCCCTTGCTTGCCGCAAGTGCCTTCACATACCCGTCCTTGTCGCCCACATAGAAATCCTTCGGCATCTTCTCGGCGATTTCTGCGGCTGAATGGGTGTCAATGAATCGCATCGTTTTCACAAAGGCATTGACCAGTTTCTGGACTTCATCCTTGTGCGCGTCGACCCAGGACGTTTGCATATAGAGCGACGCAAATGGATAGACCCCGCCAAGTGCCGCCCGCGTCGAGTCAACCGTACGAAGATCGACGAGCACCGTGGCTTCGTTTGTCTTCAACAACCGCGATACGGTTGGCTCGGTCGTCATTCCAGCCTGAATCTGGTCCTGCTGAATCGCGGCGATAAAGGTCGAGCCTGCGCCAACAGGAACCGTCGTCACTTCGCCTGCCTTCAACCCGGCCTTCGATGCCATATAGAGTGTCAGAAAATTGGTGGAAGAGCCAAGCCCGGTTACACCGAGCGCCTTGCCCTTGAAATCGGCCGGCGACTTGATTTCCGGATGTTTCGTCGAAACCAGCTCCACCTCGCCGGGGACCTGTTGCAGCTGCACGACGGACTCGACGAACTTGCCCTTCGATTGCAGATCCACGCAATGGTCGTAGGAGCCAACGACGCCTTGAACGGCACCCGCAAGCAGCTGGTTTTCGGCATCCACGCCAGCTGACTCGTTCAGCAACTCGACATCAAGACCTTCATCCTTGAAGTAGCCGAGGGATTCGGTGAGTTTTGCCGGCAGATAGATCTGCTTTTCATATCCCCCGACCATGATGGATATCTTGTCGGCTGCTTTGGCGGGGGTGCCGATAGCTGCCGACGCGGCGACCAGGCACAAAGCTATCGTCGAAAAATATGTATTTGTCGCACGCATAAAGATCCTCCTCCTTGGCGTGAAAACATCGCTTCTCAAAGGCTGGCTGATGGTGAGCCTGATTGGTGAGAACGATCCCCTCCCCTCACGATCAAACCCAGCCCCCGGCCTTAAGCCGCACGTAGGTTTAGCTTCATTTTCAAGAAGGCACAATTGCATTTTATAATAATATCATGCGAAACGACACAAGATAGACGGAAGCGATCAATCCCGTTCCGAAAAGTTTCCGGCCATTTTCGGCGGATGACTTCAATGACCGCCATCGATCGGGAGCTCCGTTCGCAATGACGAGAGAACTCCGGACAGCTGCTATTTGCTGGTTAAGGCACGCAACGAACTATTTGACCACCTTGGTTGGTGGACGTCTGCCTTAAAAGCCGCCCGTCAGAAACTGTGGGTCGTCGCGCAAGCTCGGCTGGATATCGCGACATGTGCCTGGATCAGGGATGTGAATCCGTATCTTTAGATACGGCTCATCGCCCAGGTCGGTAGTTCACGACGCAATGTTTATCAACATTTCGGTGGCAAGGAAGGTCTTTTCATCGAGGTCGTGACCCAGCCCCGCGAGGAAATATCCGAGCAGCCTCATGCTCAGCAGCGATGGCACGTTCCTCACCGGTGGCGATCATCGTTCGCGTCGCGTCTATCGACGCATATGTCCAGAATATCCGCATGGCTTGGCTGTCGGATGCATTTATGAAGCGGTGAGGCACATGCGCTGGTATCCAGGTCGTGTCATTGGTGCCGAGACGATGCTGCTGACCGTCGATTTCGACGATCGCTTCGCCATTCAGCACCATGACACTCTCCTCACAATTGTGCTTGTGAAGAGGAATTGAGGCGCCGGGATCAAACTCCGTAATGCCGTTGATCATCTCCGCCGACCCGCACTTTCGTGTGACAAGCGGGATGGTGCGGGCGCCTCCGCCGCGGTCATTGGCCTTCATGTCCTTCGGCCGGAATATCGCTGCCTGAATGGGAACGTCACGATCCATCCAATCCTCCATCTAAAAGACTGCCGGCCCTGTGTCCCGGCGAATTAATAGGCGGCGAAAGCAGCCTTCAGCTCCGCCACATTCGCGTCGCTGAGAAGCTTGGCCGGCGTGCCACGCAACAGCACAAGCAGTTTGGCTGTCTCTTCGAGTTCTTCCGCGGCGTAAACGGCCGAACAGATGTCCTTCCCGGTGACGACGGGGCCATGATTTTCGAGCAAGACTGCCGCATAGCGCCCGCCGAGTTCGCGAATCAATTGACCGGCTTTCTCATCTCCCGGTCGAATGTAGGGGATCAGCTTCACCTGCCCGACACGCATCACGACATAGGGCGTCAAAGGCGGAATGCAGTCGTCCGGGTTTGTGTCCTCTAGGCAGGACAATGCCGTCGCGAATGTCGAATGCAAATGTACGACCGCACCGGTCGCGGGTCGCGTTTCATAGAAAGCATTATGGAGAAAGATCTCCTTCGATGGCTTGTCGCCGGATATATGTCGTCCGTCGCGGCTGACCTTGCTTATCTGCGCCGGATCCAAAAAGCCGAGACAGGAATTCGTCGGTGTCATCAATATGCCGTCGTCCACGGCCGCGCTGATGTTTCCCGCCGATCCTACGGAAAAACCTCGTTCGTAAAGCGAACGGGACAGACGCACGATATCCTCGCGGATTTTGCTTTCGGAACTCATCGACCAGACAACCTCTTCAATGCTTTGACGAAGAAGTCAGGTGAGCCGAAATTTCCCGACTTCAGCGCAAGTGCGATGGGCTTTTCACCGTGAGAAAGCAGAACAGGCACTCCGGGATCGATTTCCTGCCCGATGGTCAAAGCGCCGAGATCCAACGCCGATACCACGGCGCCCGATGTTTCGCCACCTGCTACCACCAAACGAGTGACGCCGGAGGTGACAAGTTTTCGGGCGGTTTCGGCAAATAACCCGTCGAGCTTTTCCGCAACGACGTCTCGACCATATTTGGCTTGCATGTCGCGCACGTCCTCAGGTGTCGCCGAGGAATAGGCCAGCGGCGCTCTACCTCGATGTGACCGGATGAAGGCGACGATATCTTCCGACGTGGTTTCTCCGCTCATGACCCTGTCGACATCGATGGCAAATGCCGGATGATCTGCCTTGTGCAGATCGATCTGACCTCTCGTCGCTCCGGAACAACTGCCCGCCAAGACCGCCTCGGGACCTTCGACGCCATTTGTCGTACCGAGATTTCCCTTGGCCAGGCCACGTTTGATGAAGTTTGCCGGCAGTCCCAGCGCAATTCCCGATCCTCCGGTGACGAGCCGATGGCCAAGCACAGCCGAACCGATGTTGACGAGATCCTCATCCGAGATGGCATCGACGATGACCATGCTATTCTCGGTGGCTGCGAGGGCCGCCCTGATCGCCAAATCTCCCTGCCTGACGACACCGTGCGGGACCAATCCGACCGGCGATTTGGCTTGATAGCCCAGCCAACGGCGGATGTCAGGGTCGGTCATTGGCGTCAACGGATGGTTTTGCAGGCCAGACTCATTCAGAAGGCGATCCTGAACGAACAAATGTCCCATATAAACGGTTCGGCCTGCCCCCGGAAATGCCGGGCATGCGACGACGCCACGCACTCCAAGAGCCGCGGCAAGCGCTTCTGCGACCGGCCCGATATTTCCCTCCCTGGTTGAATCGAACGTCGAGCAATATTTGAAGACAATCTGCTGGCAACCTTGAGCAAGCAGCCAGTCGAGGGCTGCAAGGGATTGAGCGACGGCCTCTTCGACTGGAACCGACCGGCTTTTCAGCGCAACCACACCCGCTTCGACATCCCGTGGCGACGGCTGCGTCGGGATGCCGAGAAATTGCGCCGTCCTCAAGCCGCCATGAGGTTGCAAACCCTTGGCGATGGTATTTGCAATGTCGCTTGCACCCGTGAAGTCGTCGGCAATCACACCTAATAGCATTGAAGTTCCTTTCTTCCGGCCGGGTCAGAAGCCGTAGAGCTTGGCCGCGTTATCGACGAAAATCTTCTGCCGCATGGCATCGTCAGATGCCCACTGGGCGCAGAGATCCATCAGAAGGGCATCGTCGGGCTTGCCGAATTTTCCGGGTGACGGGTGCGGCCAATCTGAAGCCCAGAACACTCTGTCTGGTGCCGTCTTGAGATATGCGCGAGCCAGCACTCCCATATCCTCGTAGGATGGCGGCCCCACCTTTGTGTCCTGGTAGATGCTCGAGAGCTTCACATAGGCTTTTCCCTTCTCCAGCATGGCGACGATGAGCGCGAATGCGGGATGCCCGGTACCGGCGGGCTGGGGAATGCGCCCCAGATGATCGAAGACTATGGTCACCGGCAATCGCTTGAGAAGGTCGGCATTGGCGGCGATATCATCTCCCTGCATGTGGAGCTGAATATGCCATCCGAGCCCGGCGACACGTCGGGACAAGGGTTCGATCATGTCGACGGTCGTTGCACCTGCGCGACCGAGATTGAAGCGGATGCCGCGAACGCCCGCCTTGTCCAATTGCTTCAGCGTCTCATCGGTCACCGAGGTATCGACCACGGCAATCCCCCTCGCTCTCGCGCCGAGCGTGCCGAGGGCGGACAGCATGCTTGAATTGTCGGTGCCGTAGGTCGAGGGTAACACGATGACGCTGCGTTCGAACCCCAGCCGGTCGCGGAGCTTCGAATAGGCCTCCAGCGATGCGTCGGGCGGGATGAGGCTGGCATTCGGTGCGGCCGGAAAGCGGCTATCATAGATGTGAAAATGAGCGTCGCAGGTGTTGGGCGGCGCCTTGAACTTCGGCCGCTCGCCACCAGCCGAAAACGGCACAGCCTCCTCGCTGCGGGCATCAAGCCCCGAGTACAGGACCGCGACCCCTCCCAGTGCTCCAGCAACGAACTTACGTCTTCCGATCATCTTGGACATCCTCTCCTCCTTCGATATGCGGTGCCGCGTTTCGCGCTACGCCAGAATCTTCCGCAACTTCGCGACGGCGGCATCCGGGCTGCTGAACACGGGAATTTGGGTTACGGCCCGCACCGACTCCAACGCGCGCGCTGTCGAGAAATGGGCGAGCATGATCGCGTCGAAACCGCGCAGCCGGGAGGCGGCATTGGCGACCAGCCGGTTGTGGGTTTCCACATCCCCGCTGCGGACCGCCTCGATGGCGCCATCGACCAGAAAGCTCTTGATCGTGGCTGAGGGCTGCAGCCGCGCAGCCTCCTCATGGAATTCCGCCTCCATGCCGCCCCGCGCAGGCGGAAATGTATAGAGCATTGCGGTGCGCCCGCCCTGGGCGATCGCGGCTTCGAACATTGCTTCATTCGGCTTCAGGACGGGAACGGGAAGTTCGGCAGCCGCTTTCTCGATTGCTTCTCCGAAGGCGGAACAGGTAAACAGCACCGCATCGCTACCGCTCTGGACGGCATAGGCGGCGAGCGCCGCGATCCGGTTCGTCAGGGCTTCGGTCAGTTCCGGAACCTTTGCCCGGTCGGGCGAAAGGCTGTCCTCCAATATGTTGACCGTCTCCGCTTCGGGCCATGCCGACACGAAACAAGCGTGGATCGGCTCCATGGCAATGGGGGTCGCGTGAATGAGCGCGATGCGGGGAGCGGCTGGCATGATGACCTCTGATTTCTTGGGCTTGTGATCTCTGGGCTTTTCTGGCGGATCGGCGGCCGCCCCGGGAGGAGGGGCGGCCGCCTTTGATGTGGCCTATTTCTGCGCGCCGGCGAAAACCCAGACGCTTTCGGACGGGATCTGTGCCCACACCTTGCCCGTCGGCATCTGTTTCGTTCCGTGCGCCTTAGCCACAAAATCCCCGCGACGCAGGCGGTATTCCCAGCGGTCGCCCAGATAGATGCTGTCATCGAGGTCCATTTCGATCCCGTCATTCGCGGGAGCGTCCGTGACCTTGATCTGCTCGACGCGGATGACTGCCCGCGCCTCCTGCGCCGGACCGAGGCCGGCGGCCTCGCGGACGGTACCGCTCAGCGACCAGCCGCTGCCGCCGATGATCGCCGCCTTGCCGTCGACAGTCTGGACCTTGCCCTTGACGATGTTGTTCGCGCCAAGGAAATCGGCCGAATAGAAGCTGTTCGGGTTGGAATAGATCTCCTGCGGCCCGCCCTGCTGGACGATGCGGCCGTCCTGCAGCAGAAGAATGTTGTCGGCAGCCGCAAGGGCTTCGCTCTGGTCGTGGGTGACGAGGATCGCGCAGATCTCCAGATCGAGGATCAGTTTGCGTATCCAGTAGCGTGCCTCTTCCCTGAGCTTGGCGTCGAGGTTCGAAAGCGGTTCATCCAGAAGCAGGACGCGCGGCTCGTAGATCAGGGCGCGGCAGATGGCGACGCGCTGCTGTTGGCCGCCGGAAAGCTGTGAGGGATAGCGCTCGGCAAGGTGGCCGAGCCCCATGCGCTCGAGGATCGCCTGCACGCGATTGCCGATATCCGTCGCATTGACGCCGCGAAGCTTGAGGCCGTAGCCGACATTCTCCTTGACAGTGCGGTGCGGCCAGAGCGCGTAGGACTGGAAGACCAGGCCGATATTGCGCTGCTCGGGCGGCAAGGCAAGCTTCTTGTCGCCGTCGAGAACGGTCTTGCCGCCGATGACGATGGTGCCGATTTCCGGCTGTTCGAGGCCGGCGACGCAGCGCAGGAGGGTGGTCTTTCCGCTGCCGGACGCGCCGAGCAGAGCCACGATGCTGCCGCGCTCGGCGGAGAAGGACGCGCCTTTGAGGATCTGCAGGCCACCCAGCCATTTCTGGACATTGTTGACGACGAGTTCAGTCATGGATTTTGGCTCCAAGTCTAAGGGCAAGCGCGAGGCCCGCACCCGTAAGAACGATACTGATGAGGGAGAGCGCGGCGATGGTGTTCATCGCGCCGGTTTGCAGCAGCGAGACCATCAGCGAGCCGATGACTTCGGTGCCTGCACCCATGAGATAGACGCCTGTCGCATATTCGCGCAGGAAGATGATCATGATCAGCGCCCATGCGCCGGCAAGCCCCGGTCGGACAATCGGAATGACCACATCTCTCCAGGTCCGCCCGATCGTCGCACCCGTGGTCCGGGCCGACTCCTCGAGCTCCGGCGCCACCTGCAGCAGCGTGCCTTGCAGCAGACGCAGGCCATAGGAGAGGCCGACCACGACATAGGCGACGAACAAGCTGACCAGCGTCGGGCGAAGCGGCGTCAGGAACGGCACGAACAAGAACACCCAGAAGAAGGCAAGACCGACGACCAGACCGGGCAGCGCTCTTGGAAGCAGGACGATATAGTCGAGCACGGTGTTCGACATCCCCCAGTTGCGGTGACCGGCAAGGCCGACGAGCAGATAGATGCCGACCGCGACCGCGCCGCCGATGACCGAGAGCAGGATCGTATTGATGATGCCGTTCTGAAGGGCCGGAACGTCGAGAAGATGAGCAAAATTCGCCGTCGTCAGATGGTCAAGGAGATTGACGCCTTCGCCCCATGCGTCGACGAAGGCGCGCACCAGGATGCCGCCGATCGGAAGCGCGACGGACACGAAGAGCCAGAAGCCGATGATCGACAGCGCGATCGTCTGGCCGCCGGCGCCGAGCTTCAGCGTGGCGACGCGTGCACCCTTACCGCCGAGCGCGGCATAACGGCGGGCATTGCGCAGCAGCCGGCGCTGAATCCAGACCAGCGGCAGGGTGATGAGCACCAGTACCACCGCAACCACGGCCATCAGTTGATAGGTCGGCGTGCCGAACAGTGTTGTCAGCTTGTAGATATAGGTCGTCAGCACCATGATGCCGTTCGGATCGCCGAGGACGAGCGGAATGCCGAAGGTTTCGAAGCCAAGCAGGATGTTGAGCGCGGCTGCGAAGATCAGCGACGGCAGGACCATGGGAAGCGTGACGTCGCGCGATACGCGCCAGACCGAGGCTCCGGTCGTCCGGGCGGCTTCCTCCAGGTCGGAGGGAAGATTGCGCATTGCCGCCGAGACGTAGAGATAGACATTCGGCACATGGCTGAGGCCGGCGATCAGAATCATTCCCCACAGACTGTAGATGTTCCACGGAACAAAGCCGATGAGATCGCGGACGAACAGCGACAGGAAGCCAGTCGGCCCGACGGAGACCGTGTAGCCGAAGGCCAGCACGATCGACGAAATGAACATCGGCACGAGCACGAGGATTTCGAGCAGCCGCTTGAAGCGGATATCGGTTCTCGTGATCAGGAATGCCAGGATGCCGCCGAGCGGAACCGCGATGGCGACCATGCCGAGCGAGAAGACCGCGGTCGTCCCGAGGGCGCGATAGAAGTTCTTGTCGCTGAAGACGTAGCGATAGGCATCCAGGCCGAAGCGGGCGCGAGAACGGCGATCGCGAGCAGCGTGATCACGATGACACGGTAGGCGTTCGCATTGCCCACCCGTGGCATTTTCGGCGGATAGTTTGTTTCGGCCGGCGCTTTCCTTGCCGTGACGGCAGCAGCACTCGAAGCCTGTGCGTGTGTGGACATCATTGCCTCGCAAGTTCATCTGAAAGGCCGCGGCGCTGCATGCGCCGCGGCCATTGATCTTCAGCGGCCGAGCGCAGCTTTCCAATCGTTGAGGAACTGGACACGTTTCGTCTGGTCCATGTATTCCAAGACGCCCTCGTCCACGGCGATCGGCTTAAGCCCGCCGCCGACACGCTCGTTCAGCGTCTTGACGTTCAGTCCGCTGGTGACGTCGTCGCGCACCGACGGAAGACCACTTACCGACAGCAGCGACTGGCCTTCAGCCGACAGCATGAAATCGATGAAGAGCTTGGCGGCGTTCGGATGCGGCGCATCCTTGGTCTTCAGGACGAGACGCGAGAAGGCCGGCGTATAGTCGGTGGCGAAATGCACGCCGAGGTTTGGGCTTTCCTTGACCCAGTCGAGCGCATAGGAGCCGATGATGTTGATCGCGATGACGTTTTCGCCGGAAACGACGGTTTCCTTCATGCCGCCGGAGCTGGAATAGATCTTCGCGCCGTCGTCGCCCATCGCCTTGGCGAGATCCCAGAAGTCCTTGCGGTTCCTGGCATCGTTCGAATGGTGAAGGAAGCCGGAGCCGCTCTTTTCCGGATCGAAGGTGGCGACCTTGCCCTGAAGCGTGGATTTGTTGTCCTTCAGGAAGGTGATCATGCCACCATAAGTCTTCGGAAGCTTGTCTTCCGTCAGCGCCTTGGTGTTGTAGATCACGCCGATCGGCTCGACCGTCGTGGCGTAGAGGATATTCTTATAGTCGGCCCAGGCGGGAAGCTTGCCGGCTTCCGGCGAGGCATAGTCGCCCGCATATCCGTCCTGCACCAGGGTCATCTGCAGGTCCATTGCCGAACTCCAGACGACGTCGGCGGTGGTCTGTCCAGCGGCGGCCTCGGAGATGACCTGATTGTAGGCGCCGTTGGTGCCGAGGTCGTTGTAGGCGATCTTGATGCCGTATTTCTTGCTGAAGGCGTCCTGCAGCTTTTGCGACTGCGCGGCGTCGGTCGATGTATAGACCGAAACGGTTCCTTCCTTCTTCGCCGCCGCGATGACGGAGGCGTAATCCGCCGGATAACCGGCGGGAACGTCCTGCGCCATCGCTACCGATGTCAGGAGCGAGATGAATGCAGCCGTAATCGCGATCCCCTTTGGGGACATATAGTTCTTCATGATTGTCTTCTCCCAAGAATGCGCCCGAACACCTGTCTCCCCCGGGCGACGGTTTGGAGGGCACACCGCGTGCCCTCGCAAAGGCTTGACTGGCTTCCGGAAGCCAAAAATCCAATCCGCGCTATGCGTTCGCGGCTTTTTTCGCGCCGCCGTCGTTGCGGATCGCCTGAGCGACCAGCGTGCCGAAAGCATCGGTATTGACATTGCCGCCGAGATCGCGCGTGCGGCTGGCCGGATTTGCCAGGACTTCATCGACAGCCCGTTCGATCTCGGCGCCGGCAGCCTCGAAATTGGCAAGCTTGCGCTGTTCGCCAAGCCAGCTCAGCATCATGCCAACGGACAGGATCAGCGAGGTCGGGTTGGCGATGTTCTTGTTCTGGATGTCCGGCGCCGATCCATGCTGCGCCTGCGCGCAGACGAGGCCGAGCTCGGCATTTGCGTTGATCGAACCGGCAAGACCGAGGCTGCCCGACAGTTCGCTGGCGAGATCGGAAAGAATATCGGCATAAAAATTCGTGGTCACGATCACGTCGAAGCGGGAGGGATCGCGCACCAGATGCGCGGCCATCGCGTCGATGATGAAATCGTTGAGCTTGACCTCGGGAAACTCCTCCGCGACCTTGCGGACCTGCTTCATGAACAGGCCGTCCGTCAGGATGAAGTTATTGGCCTTGTGGACCGCGGTGACGCGCTTGTCTCGCTTCATCGCCAGGATGAAGGCCTGACGAGCGATGCGTTCGCAGGCTTGCGCCGTGATCTTGCGCACCGAAAGCGCGACATCCGGCGTCGGCATGAATTCGCCCGTGCCGGCAACCATGTTGCGGTCCGGATAGAATCCTTCGGTCGCCTCGCGCATGATCACGAGATCCATTTTCTTGGCGTTGTTGAGAAAGTCGCGCGAGCGAGCCGGACGAACATTGGCATAAAGGTCCAGCTTGACGCGGAAACCGGCGGAAACATTGACGCCGCCCTTGTCACGCGCCGGATAGTCCATGTGCGACTGCGGGCCGAGAATGATGCCGTCGTAACCACGGGCACGCTCCAGGACCTCGTCCCGCAAGGTCGTTCCGCACTTCTCGAGGCTGGTGAAACCGGTATCTTCGTAGTCGTATGTCAGGCCGAGCCCATAGGCTTTGTCGGTCGCCTGCAGGACCTCCATCGTTGCCGCGGTGATTTCCGGCCCGATGCCGTCGCACGGCGTAACCATAATTTTCATGTGATCAATCTCCCTGGAAGGCGACAGCCCTGTCCGCCGCACATCATTACGGGATCATATTGGCTTTTTAGATTTGAAAATGCAAATTGTTATTGTGATGCGGCAGCTTTTTCTAATTTTCGTTCTGTTGTCGGCCGCAATGAGATTTCCATTCCCTTGCTCCAACGAAAGTTGGATTCTGATTCTGAAAAATCCAATCAAGCCATGGCGAAAGAAGAGATTTTCTGCTCAAAAATTGGCTTTGTAATTTTGTAAATACAATAATGGCAACCAATCCAGCGATGTTCACGGCCACAAGCAATTGAATGCCCTTGCTTCGGTTCTCCGGCCTCACATCTTCAATCCTGCTGCAACAGGAGGCGGCTATGGCCGATGATCGTATTGCCGCCATGGTGCGGATCGAGGGGAAGGTGCAGGGGGTTGGTTTTCGTGTCTGGACGCGCAGCGAGGCCTTGCGGCTTGGCCTGGCTGGATGGGTCCGCAACAATGCGGACGGATCTGTCGCCGCTTTGATCGTCGGCCCGGATGCGGCGGTCTCGGCCATGCTGCAACGTCTTTGGCATGGCCCGCCGGGCGCATCGGTTTCCCGTGTCGAAAGACAACCGGTTTCGCTGGCGGAGATGCCGTCGGAGTTCCACATCACCGGCTAGGGTGGTGACGCGGCGCGTCAATGGAAAGGCTGAAGCGCCAACTCGGAATAGCCGGCTATTTGACGAGTTCCGCGCGACGGCTTTCCGCGGCTTCCTGCGACCATTGCAGCGGAGACTTGCGCGACAGCGCGCCGCCGAGATGGCGGCGCATAGCATAGGACGCCTCGACGATTTCGCCTTTCTCCAGCAGGGACAGGATTGCGAGATGCTCCTGACACTGGACGTGCAGTCGGTCGCGGTCGACATTGGACCGATATTCGAGCAGACGGCGCATCCGGTTTACCCGGACCAGTGAAATGTGAAAGAACGGATTGCCGGACATCTTGATCAGCTCTTCATGAAAGAGCGAGCCGTTGTAGAGGAGCCGCTCGGCGGGCAGGTTCCGGATGTCGGTCGCCAGCATGCGCTCCTGGATGCGCCGCTGTTCCTCGATGATCTTGCGATCGAGCGCGAAGGTGGGCTCCAGCATGGCCGCCGGCTCGATCAGCATGCGGAAGCGATAAATCTGCTCGAAGGCTTCCGCCGTCTTGGCGACCGGCAGCAGTCGCCAGCCGTAGCCCTGTTTGCGTTCGGCCCAGCCCTCTCTGGTGGCGCGCACCAGAATGTCGTTGAGCTGTGCCTTGGTCAGATCGTAGCGTTCGCGAAGCATCTGCTCGGTCACGTCGGCCGGAATCCGATCGGTCAACCAGTCCTCGGCCAGCCGATGATAGTCGCTCATCGTTTCCGGCAGCTGGTCATCGGGCGCGCCATTCTCTTCGATCGTCACCGTCGCCGAGACGAAGAAGCCGCGATTCGGTTTCTGCTCCAGCAGGCCCTGTTCGAACAGCACCTGCATCGCCTCCCGCACCGGCGAGCGGGATACGCCGAACTTGTCCGCCAACCCCTGAGTGCTCAGATGCTCTTCCGGTTTGAGGTCGCCGGACCGGATCAGCTGAGCGATCTCCTTCGCAATATTCGTCGTGAGCTGGCTGCTTCGCATCTATAGTGCACTCGTTATCCCTGAATCACCGTCAGGATAAGGCCTTATCCGATATCTGAGTAGCGCAAAGTCTGGCCTCAATGGATTTGCCAGATAAGAAAACCGTTATGGTGCAACGGCCGCATGCGGCATCCGGTTCTCATCGAACACGCGCCTGATCGTGCCGTCGGCTTTCATCGCGTCGATCATTCGCGTCGCTGCCGCCAGCGCGCGGGCATGCGGCTTCGGCACCACGACTGCCGTTCCGGCCTCGTGGAAATGGCCTTCCACCGCGTGGCAGTCCTTGAAATCAGCAAGCAGGCTCAGGATCGATTCTTTTCCAAGCGCGAGCGCATCGATGTCGCGGTTTCGGAACCTGGCAACCGCGTCGTCGAGCGATGCGATCGGTTCGATGGCGGTGCGGTGAAGTGACTTCTCCGCACTGCGGAACGTTGCGGTTCCGGCAATTCCGGCGACCCGGACATTGTTCGCGTCGACATCCGCCACGCTGCGAAACTCATCGGCGCGGGTGAGATAGGTGCTTACGCCCAGATAATAGTTCGGGCCAACCGCAACCAGCTTGCGCCGTTCGTCGTCGATCGGCACGAAGGAAAGCGTCCAGGAGCCATTGTCGGCATTGGCGACGATATCGCCCGAACTGGCGAATTCCACCAGTTGCAGCGGAAGAGAGCAGCGCCGGGCAATCTCACGCGCCAGCGTCACGGTCACGCCGCGCGGTTCGCCGCTCGTAGAATCGCGCACGCACCAGACTGCCGAGGCGGCCGGGCCGACGGCGATGCCGGCCAGCAGCGTGCCTTGTGGGGCGAGTTCGTTGCGTTCTTGTTCGGAGAGTTCGAAGGGATTGGCTTGCATGGGATGTCCTGCTGCATTTCGATGATGCATTATTGCATTTATAAATATAGAAATGCAAATGCATTGACCGAAGCAAAGGAGCATCGCCGTGTCCGCACCCTGGTCGCCGTCTCAATATCTCAAGTTCGAAGATCATCGCACCCGTCCGGCCATGGATCTGCTGGCGCGTGTGGCGGCACCGGATGCGACCGAAATCACCGATATCGGCTGCGGTCCCGGCAACTCGACCGAGTTGCTGATCGAGCGCTTTCCCGCAGCCGATGTGCTCGGAATGGATTCGTCGCCGAAGATGATCGAAGCGGCGAGGACGCGTCTTGCCTCCTGCCGTTTCGAGCTTGCCGACATTACGGATTGGAAGCCGGATGCACCGCAGGACCTCTTGTTTGCGAATGCCGTCCTGCAATGGCTGCCCGATCACGAAACGCTGCTGCCGAAGCTGATGTCCTTCCTGAAGGACGGCGGCACTCTGGCCATCCAGATGCCGGATAATCTGGACGAACCGACCCATGTCGGCATGAGGACCGCTGCCGCTGACGGCCGCTGGGCCGACCGTCTTCGCGCCGCCGACGGCGAGCGCACGACGATCCTGTCGGCATCCGACTATTGGTCGATCCTGAAGCCGCATGCGGCAAGGATCGATATCTGGCGGACGACCTACAATCATCCCCTGGCCGGACTGGACGGGATCGTCGACTGGTTCAAGGGGTCGGGGCTTCTGCCCTATCTGAGCCGCCTGTCCCCCGAAGAGCAGGCCGAATATCTCAAGGTCTACAGGGGCATTCTTGCCGACAGCTATCCGGTGATGCCCGACGGCACGGTGCTTCTGCCGTTTCCGCGCCTGTTCATCGTGGCCTCCCGCTAGGTCGCGCGGCAAAATGACCTCGATGCCTCGCAGGAGATCAGCGGCATCACATCCTCCCCTTCATAAGAGACCGCATCTATTGATGCCGCGGTCATTTCCGCGCATGCGTCGAAGCATGGCGCGTGCCCGCATGTATGCTTCTTTAATAGGTTATTGAAATCGTAAAAACCAAATCTGATGCATTCCGCGACTTATGGATGCTTCCATATTGCTTTTAATTGCTATAAAAGCCAATTTTAGCAAGGAGAGCCAAAGGAGGAGGCAGGAATGGCCATCGGCAGACATCTCAAACCATTATACGTTCAGGTCATCATCGGCGCGGTGCTCGGCATTCTTGTCGGACATTTCTTCCCCGACCTCGGCGTCGATATGAAGCCGCTCGGGGATGGCTTCATCAAGCTCCTGAAAATGGTCGTCGCGCCGGTGATCTTTACGATCATCGTCATCGGCATCGCCAGGATGTCTGATATGAAAGCGCTCGGACGGGTCGGGCTGACGACGGTCCTCTATTTCGAGATCGTGACGACGGCCGCCTTGTTCATCGGGCTTGTCGTTGCGCATATCATCGAGCCGGGTGCCGGAATGAACATCGATCCGGCGTCGCTGAAGGCGGATGCCGTAGCCGGCTTTGCGAAAACCGCGGAATCCCAACATCTGGTCGATTTCTTCCTGAAGATCATTCCGGATACTTTCGTTGCGGCCTTCGTGAACGGCGAAATCCTTCCGGTGGTCTTCATCGCCGTGCTGACGGGATGCGCCCTTGCCCGCGCCGGCCGCGCGAGCGAACAGCTCACCGCCATCATCGAGCAGGTCTCCGACCTGTTCTTCAGGATGGTCGGCTTTCTGATGTATCTCGCGCCGCTCGGCGCTTTCGGGGCGATGGCCTTCACCATCGGCAAGTTCGGCGCGGCCAGCCTCATTCCCTATCTGAAGCTGATGATCGCATTCTATCTCACATGCGCGATCTTCATCTTCGTCCTGCTGGGGGCGATCAGCCGCTATGCCGGCGTGAGCATCTGGCGTCTTGTCATCTATCTCAAGGACGAGATCGTCATCGTCCTTGGCGCCGGCAGCGCCGAGCCCGCTCTTCCGCGCCTCCTGCAGAAACTCGAGCGCCTGGGCTGCGACAAGACCATCGTCGGGCTTGTGGCGCCGACGGGATATGCCTTCAATATCGATGGCGTCTGCATCTATCTGACGATGGCCGTCGTGTTTCTATCGCAGGCCCTGAACATCGAGCTGTCCCTTACGCAGCAGATCGTCATCCTGCTCATCGGTTCGTTCACCTCGAAGGGCATGAGTGGCGTCCCCGGAGGCGGTTTCGTCGCGCTTGCCGCAACGCTCGCCAGTGTCGGAACAATCCCGCTCCCCGCCATCGGCCTTTTGATCGGCGTCGACCGCTTCATGGGCGAGGCGCGTGCGGTCACATCCTTCATCGGCAATGCCGTCGCCACTATCTTCGTCGCCCAGTGGGAAGGCAAGCTTGACCGAGCGCAGGCGCGCTTGGTGCTTGCCGGCAAGAACGCCGGCACTGGCTTGGCGGCCGCCGAAAGCAATGAAACACTCTCATCGAGGACCATATGACACTCTTTGCCTATCTCGGCTGCCGGACGACCCGTGCGCGGAATGCGCGTGGGGAAGGCATCAGCGTTTATGCGGTGGATGATGCGACGGGGGCCTGGACCAGGGTCCAACTGCTGGCGACGGAAGAAAATCCTTCCTTCCTCGCGCTTCACCCGAGCCTCGACGTGCTCTATTCCGTGCATGGCGATTTCGACCTCGTCACCGCCTATCGGATTCTGCGCGAAAGCGGCCAGATCGCGCCATTCGGCAAGCAATCGACCCGTGGGCGCAATCCCGTTCACCTCGCGATCGACCCAGCCCAGCGCTGGCTCGTCGTCCCGAACTACAAGACCGACAGCCTTGCCAACCTGCCGATCTCACCGGACGGCGAACTGCTGCCGCTGGCCGATCTCTGCGCGCTGCCGGGAACGCTTGGTCCGCACAGGATCGAACAGGATTACGGCCGGCCGCATCATGCGCCGTTCTCCCCGTCGGGCCGATGGATCGTCGTGCCGGAGAAGGGAAACGACCAGATTTCGGTCGTGCGGCTCGATGGCGAGACGGGCAGGCTCGAGGTGGTGCATCGGACCCCCTGCCGCGAAAATGCCGGCCCGCGCCATGTCGTCTTTCATCCCAAGCTACCGTTGGCCTATGTGCTGAACGAGCTCGACTCGACAGTGACGACCTATGACTTCGATGATGCGACCGGCAGTATGACGCCCCGCGATATCCTATCCGCCCTGCCACGGAGCTATGTCGGCAACAGCCGCGCCTCCGAGATCGAGATCAGCAGGGACGGGCGTTTTCTCTACACCTCCAACCGCGGGCACGATTCCATCACCATCTTCGATATCGACGAAGACGGCGTTCTCGCGCCCAAGGGATGGGAGCCGTCGCAAGGCCGTACACCGCGCTTCTTTGCGCTCGATCCGGACGAACGGTATTTGTATGTGGCAAACGAAGACAGTGATTGCATCGTTCAATTCCGCTGCGGGGATGGGCAATTGATTGCGACAGGCGAAGTGATCCCGGTCGGGAGTCCGACGTCGATTGCTTTCAGGCAGGTTTAATTTCTATTGAACGCGACTTTGAGAGGCCACCATCAATGTCTATGAGGTAGATACAGATTTGCACCGGGGTAGCGGTTGCCCCGTTTTGTTTGAATGGATCGACAAAAGGTCAAATCCACAGTCCGTCCCTGTGAGGATAATTTGAACTACCGCAGCTCTTGAAGAGATATGAAGCGGCGCGTCTCCGGTCGTCAGAGAAATAAGCTATTGAAAACCTTAGCCCGAACCGCGCTCTCGGTTATGGAACTGCGGCGTAAGGTGCCTAGTGCGCTCAAGACAACGGTGATGCCGGCAAGGTCCGCGATATCACAAATGGGCCAACAAGTTGCGGTTAGTGAACGGGCATCCACGCCAAAGAATTCACGCGCTTCTTTTCCCAAATGCGCTGCGATGGCCCGCTCCATAACGTGAAGTTCGGAGACGCTTCCTTGTATCCACCCTCGAAAACATGAGATTCGAGCGTTTCCGGTGGGACGCTGAGGAGGCTCCATGAGGCGCTATCGATCGCCCGCCTGGAGTTAGCCGTGAGCGCGCTCTAGGACCTGATATAGACTTCGACGGAGGACAGCGCGTTTTGAGCCGATCTTAAGCGCCTCCTCAACACCATCACCTGCTGCTCCGGAGAGGCGTTCCTTTGCGATGACACAGATTGGAACACTTGGGGTTCTATCCGTCATCACGGCCTGATGGGCAGCACGGTGATCGTGTCCAACGACGCCGGCCAGTTCCACGTCGGGAATCACGCGCTGTGCTGGGTTCATGTCGAATGTGCTCCCATTTACCGTGAATGGCGAAATCGCGACCCCTTCTGCTTCCTCATCTATCGCATGCAAACGGAAACATATCGGGCTTTTACTTCCGTTATTCATGCATCCTATCCAAAGGTGAAAGCAAAGGCCTGAACGCCTGGATCGAGGAAGCGGATCTCGAACGTGCGTTTCATCACCGGGCCTGCCTGACGGACAAGCTGGTACAGGCGGGTTTCGGTGATCGTTCCGTAGCCATCGGCATCCGTATCGCTGCCGTGACTTGGGCCAGGAGCCTTGCCATCGACCGTAACCTGGAAGCGCACCGGTTTGCCGTCACTGCCGGGGCCGAGAACAAGGTGCAGGTCGCGGGCCTGGAATCGGTAGGTGATGCCGCCGCCGGCCTTGTTGAGGCTGGCTTGCTCGGAAGCGATCGTCCAGTTGCCCGAAAGGCCCCATGCATTGAGCCCCGGCTGGCCGGGCGTATAATCCTGGGCAACATCGCCCCTCAAACCCTCGGGCGAGACGAAATTGGCTGCCTGGCCATAGCCGAGATAGGTCTCGCCGGATCTGATATTGCCGAGATCCGGTGCCGCTTCGGCGCCGCTTGCCGCGGGGGTCACCAGAGCGTGGCCGCTTTCCTTGCCGCTCGCCTCGGCCAGCAAGTCCTGAATGACCTGTTCCGATCTGTCGTACTCCCCTTCCCCGAAGACATGATGCCTGATCTGCCCCTGGGTGTCGATGAAATAGAGTGCTGGCCAATAGCTGTTCCGAAACGCCCGCCAGATCCGGTAATCATTGTCGATGGCAACCGGATAGCCGATGCGGAAGTCCCGCAGCGCGCCCTTGACGTTGTCGATCTTCTTTTCGAAGGCGAATTCGGGCGCGTGCACGCCGATGACGACAAGACCCTGATCGCGGTATTTCTCGGCCCAGGCGCGGATATAGGGAAGCGTGCGGATGCAATTGATGCAGGAATAGGTCCAGAAGTCGACGAGAACGACCTTACCGCGGAGTTGCTCGCCGGTGAGCGGCGGCGAATTCAGCCACTCGACCGCGCCGTCGAGGGAGGGCAGCCGGCCTTCGACCGGAAGACTGCTCTTGAAATCAGGCTTTTGCGCCACGGATATCGAGGTATTGCTGGCCACCATTGTCGTCTGCCGGCCGCGATCGGGGGCGAAATCCTTGAGAACGGCCTCTTCGAGCCTTGTCGTGCCGGCATAGGACAATCGCGCCAACAGGCCCGTATCCACGCCAAGCGCGACGGCGGAAACGCCGGAAAGCACAGCGATGCCAAATGCTTGGCGAATGCGCTCTCCGGAAAGGAACGTTCCACGCATGATCGCGACAAGACGGCCGCCGGCGAGAAGAGCAGCGGCCAGCGACGTCGCCGCGCCCGCCGCATAGGCCAGAAGCAATAGCGCCGTATGGGCGGTCGCCCCCTCCAGCGCGGCGGCCGTCAGGATGAGACCGAGGATCGGTCCGGCACACGGCGTCCAGAGCAATCCGATGGCGATGCCGAGAGCAAGAGCGCTGCCGGCCGACTTCGCCAGCCTGGCACCCAATGCGACGATTGGTTGGCTTAGAATGACGGCAAGACCCGGCCAGAGGAGCGTCACGCCCCAAAAGGCTAGAAGCCCAAGGGCCAGATATCGGCCATATTGGTTGGCATGGACGGCCCAACCGCCGCCGATCGCCGCCAACGAGCCGACGGCCGCGAAGGTGAGCGCCAGACCGGCCAGCATCGGCAGGGTGCTTCTTACGAAAGGCTGGCCTGCGCGGGCCAAGACAAAGGGAAGGACCGGAAGAATACATGGGCTGAGAATTGTCAGCACTCCGCCGAGATAGGCCACGATGAGAGCGGTCATTTTCTTTTCCTTTCAGATCCTTAACCGGCTGCGAAAGCGCAATCGCCGGCAAATGGCCATTGGCTGCATCAGAAAGGGCCGACGTATCCCGCATGTGTCCCGATCGGACGGAAATGTAACGAAGTGTCAGCAAGCAGCGAGAGCGCTACATCCGGTTACGGATGCCAAAGAAATTCCAGGAAGGTCGCAGCCAGCCTTCGCATAAAATTGTGTAAAAACAATGCGATAGAGATATTTTCGCCTATCAGTGGATGGAGATTTCCGCCGACAATCCGCCGCCAGCGCGGTTGCGCAAGCGAAGCGAGCCACCGATCGCAAGGACCAGCTGAGCTGCAATCGCCAATCCGAGCCCCGTGCCGCCCGTCCCGCGGCCACGCGATTGTTCCAGCCGGAAAAAGGGCTGCATCACCGCCTCCAGCTGGTCTTCGGGAATTCCCGGGCCGCGATCCTGCACCTTGATAAGGATGGCGCCGTCATCCTCCTTGTGCAGGATTATTTCCGCCGTGCCGGCGAATTTCAGCGCATTGTCGATGAGGTTCGTCAGAACCCGGCGCAGCGCATGCGGTCGGGTTACGATGGCGCCTTCGATCGTGCCGGCCATCATCACCGCCTTGCCCGTATCCTGATAGTCATAGACGAGGCTTTCGACGAAGGAGGCGATATCGATGCGGGAGGGCTTTTCCGTATTTCCGTGAGCGCTGCGGGCATAGGCCACGCCCTCATGCACCAGCCGCTCGATTTCACCGAGATCCTGAACCAGCTTTTCCTTTTCGGGCGTATCGTCGGCCATTTCGGCGCGAAGCTTCATGCGGGTGATCGGCGTCTGAAGATCATGGGAGATCGCCGCCAGGATCTGCACCCGTTCCTCGAGATAATGCGCGATCCGGTCCCGCATCGCGTTGAAGGCACGGGCGGCGTGGGCAACCTCGCTCGGTCCCTCCTCGGTCAGACGCGGGCTCTTCCGGTTCGGATCGAGCGCATCGGCGGCATTTGCGAGATGCACGAGCGGGCGGATCGCCTGGCGAACGACGAACCAGGTGCAAAGGACGAGCAAGCCCAGCTGCGCCACAAGAACGAAGGGCAGCCATGTCGCGAGCGGCATGATCGGCGCGGGATTGACATCGATGGTCAGCGCATTGCCGTCGCTCAGGGTCAGATGCGCCTGGAGACGTTTGCCATCACCCGGAATGGATTGAAATTTCAGGGGAAAACGCTCGCCGACGGCCGCTCGTATCTTCGCGGCGATCTCCGTGGCCCGCGCGCTCATCGCATCCGTGCCCGGAAGACCGGGGCCGAGCACGAAGCGATAGGTTCCGCGGTCCAGCCGATCCAGCCAGGCGCCGCGCTCTGCCGCCGGCAACCGGTCGAGAACGGCGATCGAGGTCGCCACATCGTTTTCGAGCGTGTTGAGCATGACGCTCCTCGCCGCGATGTAGCGCTCCAGAAACTGAGCGGCGAAGGTAAGCCCCTGCGCCAGCATGAGGCCGGCGAGCAGGATCACGAACAGCCTCGATCCCAAGGTACGCGGCCAAACCGGAAATCGCCTGGATGGCGCGGCATCGCTCATCGGCGCAACTCGGAAATTTCGACCGGTACGGCAAAGACATAGCCCTCGCTGCGCACCGTCTTGATATAGGCGGGTTCGCGGGCATCGTCGCGCAGGCGCTGTCGAAGCCTGCTGACCAGCAGATCGATGGAACGGTCGAAAAGCTCGGCGTCTCGCCCCTGGGTGAGGTTCAAAAGCTGATCACGATTGAGGACGCGCTGCGGGTGATCGATGAAGACGCGCAGAAGACGGTATTCCGCACCGCTAAGCGCGATCGCCGTTCCCTCCCGGTCCAGCAGGTTCCGGCCGATCGTATCGAGTTGCCAGTCGCCGAAAGACAGGAGCTGACCGACCTCGGTGACTTGAAGGTTCGGCGGGAGCATGCGGGTGCGGCGCAGAACCGCCTTGATGCGCGCCAGCAGCTCGCGCGCGGCGAAGGGTTTGGCGAGATAGTCGTCGGCTCCCATTTCCAGGCCGACGATGCGGTCCGTCTCGTCGCTGCGCGCCGTCAGCATGAGGATGGGTGTTGCCTTGTGCTTGCCGGCACGCAGCTCGCGGCAAAGCACGAGACCGTCGTCTCCGGGCATCATCACATCGAGGACGATGAGATCGACGGCATTGGCTTCCAGAAACGCACGCATATGCCGGCCATCCGCCGCGATGCTGACACGCAAGCCGTTTTTCGTGAGATAGTTTGACAGAAGCTCGCGGATTTCCCGATCGTCATCTACAATGAGAATATGGTCGATATGATCCATCGTCGCCTCCCCCAGGATTGAAATTATATTATCATTTCAAGATGATATTAGCATCCACGGCAAGCGGAATCTTGCCGGTACGCTTGTCAGCGACCAATCTCGTTTTTAGTATCGCAATAATAATTACGATACAAACCATCTCGAGCGCCAGCGGAGCCGGATGAACCTGAACCGGACGCCGTTGACGCAAAAGCTACCAACGCAGCCCCTCTTCACCTTGTTAGATGGATCAAAGGCGATCCGCATCGACAATCGCCTGCGCGAATGCTTCCGGCGCTTCCTGCGGCAGATTGTGACCGATGCCGCCGTCGACGGTGCGATGCGCATACTTGCCGGAGAATTTATTGCGATAGGCTGCGGGATCGAGATGCGGCGCGCCATTGGCGTCACCTTCCAGGGTGATCGTCGGCACGGCTATCACCGGTGCCTTCGCCAGCCGAGCCTCCAGCTCGTCATATTGCCGCTCGCCCTTTGAAAGCCCCAGACGCCAGCGATAATTGTCGATGACGATGCCGACATGATCGGGATTATCGAAGGATGCCGCGCTGCGGTCGAAGACCGCGTCGTCGAAATTCCATTTCGGCGAGGCAAGCTGCCAGATCAATCGGGCGAAGTCGCGCCGGTATTTGTCGTAGCCTGCCTGACCGCGCTCGGTGGCGAAGTAATACTGATACCACCATTGCAGCTCGGCCTTCGGCGGCAGCAGCATTCTATTGCCCTCCTGACTGCCGATGAGATAACCGCTGACGGAGACAAGCGCCTTGCATCGCGCCGGCCAAAGAGCGGCAAGAATATTGGCGGTGCGCGCGCCCCAATCGAAACCGCCGATGATCGCCTTCTCGATCTTCAGCGCGTCCATCAGCGCGAGGATGTCGACCGCCACCACCGCCTGCTGGCCATTACGAACGGTTTCCTGGGACAGAAAACGGGTCGTGCCATAGCCGCGCAGATAAGGTACGATCACGCGGTAACCTTGCGACGCCAGCAGAGGCGCGACATCGACGAAGCTGTGAATGTCATAGGGCCAGCCATGCAGGAGGATGACCGGAGCGCCATCGGCGGGGCCGGCCTCGGCATATCCAACATTCAGCAAGCCGGCGTCGATCTGCTTCAGCGCGGCGAAGGACGCATCGGCCTTCGGCCCGCCCGCCGGCTGGCCGACCGAGGCCCCGGCGCTCGACTGTGCCATGACGGAACTCGGCAGGCCCAATTGAGCGGCAGCGACGGCGGCGGCTGCAAGACCGAAAAACCGGCGACGATGATGATTGACTTCCTCAGACATTGATCTCTCCAAGAGCGCGACGTTACCCTGATAAGAACCCCGCCTTGTATCCGGCGTGTGTCCTCATGCGTATCGGCTTGAATGGAGATGTAACATTCGGCCGTGCGGATACATTACGCTACAAACCGGCAGCATGGATGCCAGAGGCATTGACGGGGTCGCTGCCGGTGAAAGCCGACCGGGATGAGCGGGGCACTTGTCGGAGCCAACCGGAAACCGTGCAACACGATCAGCGTAAGATGAATAAAGTACATCATGCGAAACGGGAGAGACTGCGATCGACAGAACTCTTCCGGTTTAACGCCCTTGCATCACCCGCGCGTCAATCGGAAGATCGAAACCGATAGCGACGTGAGTCGCACCGATCTCGACATGGCCTTTTTTTCGCACCGAGTTCCCCGCGGGGAACCATTCTCTTCGAGACGAAATCAACGCCGGAAATCGACAGTTCCCCGCGGGGAACCCGGCTAACAGACCCCTGTTGCACCGAATCGGAGAATCGGAGTACCTGTTATCTACGCTAAATGTCGGTAATACCGTCTATATGCGTAAATACGAGACCCATCATGATACGTTTACAGTAGAGGCGCTTAGTACCGTGACCAAAATTGGGAGCAAACCGTGACGCGACATCTGAGCAGTCTCGCCTTCATGCAGACATTTTCCGCCAAGCTGGATATGGCCCTGGGCAATCTCAGCCTTGCACAATTTCCACCGAGCGCGCGCCGCACTATGCGCAAGTTCACCTCTTCCGAGGTCGCCGCGCTCCTCAACGTGACCGAGGCCTATATTCGCCAGGTTTCGCTGAAAGAGCAGGGGCCGGCTCCAGAGGTCGCCAATGGCCGGCGCCTCTATACGCTGGAACAGATCCACGAGCTGCGCATCCACCTCGCGCAGAACGGCCGCAAGAAGTGGATGAGCCCGCGCAGGATCGGCAATGAAGAATGCCAGATCATCGCCGTCACCAATTTCAAGGGCGGGTCCAGCAAGACCTCCACCACGATCCATCTCGGCCATTACCTGGCGCTCAGAGGCTATCGCGTGCTGGCCGTCGATCTCGACCCGCAGGCGTCCTTGACCAGCCTTCACGGTAGCCTACCCGATTTCGACTATCGCAACGGCGATACGCTTTTCTCCGCCATTCGTTTCGAAGACCCGATCCCGACCGAACAGATCATTCATCAGACCCATATTGCCGGCTTCGATGTCATCTGCGCCGGATTGGAGCTGACCGAGTTCGAGACGGCGGTTGCGCTTGAAATGCGCAAGTCCGGCGGGACCGGCTTCCTGCTGCGCGTATCGCAGGCGTTGGAGCAGGTCGCGGATCGCTATGACGTCATTCTGATGGATTCGGCCCCGTCGCTGAACTTCCTGACACTGTCGTCGCTGACGGCCGCCACCGGCGTCCTGATTCCGGTTCCGGCCCATATGCTCGACGTCGATTCGACGGCGAAATTCCTGGAACTGGCCGGCTCCTACATGCAGATCCTCGAACAGGTCGGCACCTCGGCGCAGTGGGACTTCGCCAAGTTCCTGATCACCAAGTTCGAACCGAACGATCATCCGCAGGCCAATATGACGGCGTTGATGCGCCAGGTCTTCGGTGAGGACCTGCTGTTGAATTCCGTCATCAAATCGACCGCGGTTGCCGATGCCTTGACGTGGAAACAGAGCCTTTACGAGGTGCAGCGGTCGAGATTCTCCGCCCCGAAGACCTATGACCGGGCAATTGAATCGATCAACGCGGCGAATGCCGAAATCGAAGAACTTCTCTGGAGAGCATGGGGACGCGAATGAGCAGGAAAGATTCCAAAGGCATGTTCGCCAACGTCCTGGTCGGCCTCGGCCAGGAGGCAGCACCGGTCGCTACGCCGCCGGCCTCGCCCTCGCCGCATCTTCTTAAGGTCGCTGCCGGCGTTCGGCAGCTGCAGGAGCGCGGTGAGCTTGCCGACAAGCTGCTTCAGGGTGCCGATCATATTATCGAGCTCGACGTCGACGCCGTCCTGCCGTCGCATATCCGCGACCGTTTCGATAGTGCCTATGATACCGACAGGCTGCAGGATCTCGTCCAGTCCATGCGCGAGCATGGACAGACGACACCGGGTCTTGTCCGCCCCATGGCAGGCGCGGCCGGCAAGTTTCAAATTGTCTTCGGGCGTCGCCGCCTAGCCGCCGCAAAGCTGCTCGGCGTCAAGTTCCGTGCCATCGTCCGCGATCTCACCGACGAACAGGCCATCGTCATCCAGGGCGAGGAAAACGCCAATCGCGACGACCTGTCCTTCATCGAGAAATGCGTCTTCGCACTCAGCCAAGAAGAGGCGGGCTTCAAGCGTGATGTGATCTGCGCGTCTCTGGCGACCGGCAAATCGCATGTTTCCGAGATGCTGCAGATCGCCAAGGTTTTCCCCAAGGCCATTCTGGAGGGCATTGGCGCCGCTCCCGAGACCGGCCGCCGCCGTTGGGCGCAGCTGGCCGAGCGCTGGAGTGCCAATGGCAATGCCCAGAAGACGGCCGAGCAGGTGCTTGAAGAAACAACCCCGCTATCCGCCTCCAGCGACGAGCGGTTCGCCGCCGTTCTGAGCGCTGTTTCGAAGACGGAAATCATTTCCCCCAAGCCTGTGGAGCGTGCTCAGGAGGTCGTGTCCAAGGGAATGACCCTGGCCGTCGTGAACTACGCCAAGGCGGGAACCAAGCTTACCTTCACGAAAGCCGTCCCGGACGACTTCGTGAATTACCTGCTGCGCCGCATGGAGAGATTGCACGAGGACTACCTCGGCGAATCTCAAGAGGCGGTACAGACGATCAAAACCAAGTAGGAGACTGAGCAGCAAAAGAAAAAGGCCCCTGGACGGAAACCATCGCAGAAGCCCTTCTCACGTTTTAGCAGACAGAGAATCTCACTTCCGCGAATCATAGTCAAGAGTCTTTGGCACCGTTTTTGGTGAGCGGCTTTCTTTTGCCTGAAGAAAGGTGAAAGAAAATGGAGACGCATGTCACGACGCCCTTCGGGCGGCGGTCGATGTCGTTTGCCTTGATGAGAAATCAGATCAAGGCAAGCGCCATCAAGGGCAAGAGCATCGATAAATGGAAGGTGTTTCGCGATGTCTGCGAAGCGCGGACCCTGCTGAACATCTCGGATCGCGCGCTTGCGGTTCTCAATGCGCTTCTGTCCTTCTATCCGGACAAGGAGCTCAACGAGGATGCCAGCCTTGTGGTCTTCCCATCCAACACTCAGCTGAGTGTCCGTGCCCATGGTATCACCGGAACGACCTTGCGGCGGCATCTGGCGGCGCTGGTCGAGGCCGGCCTGATCCTGCGCAAGGACAGCCCCAACGGCAAGCGGTTTGCCCGCAAGGACGATGCCGGCGCGATCGAGGACGCCTATGGCTTCAATCTCGCGCCGTTGCTGGCCCGTGCCGACGAACTGGCAGGGCTGGCCCAACAGATCGTCGCTGACCGAAAACATCTCCGCCTGCTGAAAGAGCGGCTCTCGATCTGCCGCCGCGACGTCCGCAAGCTCATTACCGCTGCCATCGAGGAAGGCGCTTCCGGTGATTGGCAGACACTCGATGCCCATTATCACACGCTGGTCGCCGCTCTGCCTCGAAGCCCGAGCATGCACGATATCGCCTCGATTACAGAGAAGATGGAACTGCTGCGTCAGGATATCGTCAACTTGCTGGAAAAACAGCTGATTTCCGAAAAATCAGTCGGCAATGATGTTCAAAATGAACGGCATATACAGAATTCAAATACCGAATCCCAAAAAGAATATGAACACGACGATCCAGCCGCGCCGCCTGAGGATCACAGCCTCGATATCGCCAAGCCGGATCATCAGCCGCAAGCATTGAAAACCTATCCCCTAGCCGCAGTTCTCCAGGCATGCCCGGAAATCGCCAACTACGGTCCAGCCGGTACGATCACCAGCTGGCGAGACCTGATGGCGGCGGCTGTTGTCGTGCGAACAATGCTTGGGGTTACTCCCAGCGCCTATCGGGACGCCTGCGATACGCTCGGAATGCAAAATACCGCAACAGTCATAGCTTGCCTGCTCGAGAGGGCAGGGCGCATCAACTCCCCTGGCGGCTATCTGCGCAATCTGACGGTGAGGGCGAGGCGAGGGACCTTCTCGCTTGGACCGATGCTCATGGCGCAGATGCGGGCCAATAGCGCTGAGGCGAGGGAAACATCATGATCGTCATCGTCGAAGGGATCAGCGCTGCCGGAAAAACAAGCTGGTACCGAGAGCATGCCCTCGACCTTCTCGTGCCTGAAACCTATCCGCAAATCCGGCCCGACAGAAACCGCGATGCCAGGAAAGCTGCCCAGCTCTGGACCGATTGGAATATCGGGCGCTGGTCTGAAGCCCTGGCGCAAGAAGAGAGCAAAGGAGTGGCCATCTGCGATACCGACCCGTTGAAACTACACTATATCTGGTCGCTATGGCGGATCGGTGAAGCGCCGGAGAACCACTGGCGGCATCAGATGGAGGTCACCCGTGCGGCCTTCGGCAAACAGGCTTTGGGCTTCGCGGACCTCTATCTCGTGAAGAAAATCGATCCGCACAGTGCCCGGCTTCAGAGGGAACAGGATCAGGCCAAAAGCCGGATGAATTTCGACCTGCACGTCCGATTGCAGCCTTCGTTGCATGCCTGGTACGAGACGCTTGCGACGCTCCTTCCGGAGCGGGTTCAATCGAGCCTGCCGACGCCGCTTCCAGCCTTCGAGCCGGGCGCAGGACCATTTGAAAGGCGCTATGACGTTGAGCTATTCGACCGTTTCATCGCCAATTTGCCCGGCCAGCTCTCCAGCAAGCAATGAGGTCGGCAACGGTGATGGGAAGGCGAGGGAGGGCCAGACGTGCTCCGCTCAGAGCAGATGAATGAGGTCTAACATCAACCCTGAATCGGCATGGTGGAAGCCAAAAGCGACTTCACTTCCGCATCGAAATTTTATGATTTAATTCCAATTGGTTACCAGAATCGAATTTTCACCATCAACAGTGCGGCTGGTAGCCATATCCGGGTAAAATCGCTTTAAGATCAAGACTCTGACCCGGCAAGGTCATCATGCCATAGTCTTCCGATTCGCACGAGTCCCCAATCACCCGGATACTTGCTTCATCGTTCCCGTCGCCAGGGCTTAATCCCGCCGGCATTTATAAGATTTTTATATCTTTCTCCCGCCCGCCCTCTCGAACCTTAATGCGGTTTGGCCGCATATTGACATTAGAGATATCTAAAAGATGATCTCCATGCCGGGAAGAAACAAGGGCGCCCCTCGGAGGTGCCTTCGATCCGTTTCGGCGTTCAACAAGAACCTATAGGGATCAACGATCGATGATGGACCTTCTTCTTATCGGGATCGGCGTTTTATTTTTCGCTCTTTGCATCGCTTACACCAAAGCCTGCGACAGCCTCTAGCCGGAGAACAACGATGCTCCTGGATTACATTCTCGGCGGCGGCGTGACCCTGTTTCTCACCGCCTATCTCATCTACGCCCTCATTCGCCCCGAGCGCTTCTAGTTTCAGCGCCGGGCAGGGAAAGTAACCCCCATGACCTTCAACGGATGGCTTCAGATCCTGATCTATGTCGGGATACTCCTCGTGCTCGTCAAACCGCTCGGCGGTTACATGACGCGTGTCTTCACCGGCGAGCGCACTCTCCTCTCCTATGTCCTCGGTCCACTGGAGCGAGGGCTCTATCGCATCGCCGGCACCGACGAGCGCGAGGAACAGCACTGGACGACCTATTCGATCTCCATGCTGCTGTTCAGCCTCGCCGGCTTCTTCCTGCTCTATGTCCTGCAGCGGTTCCAGGCGAGCCTGCCCTATAACCCGGCCGGCATGGCTTCGATCGGGCCGGAACTCTCCTTCAACAATGCCACCAGCTTCGTGACCAATACGAACTGGCAGAACTACGGCGGCGAAAGCACGATGTCCTATCTCGTGCAGATGGCCGGCTTCGCCGTTCAGAATTTCGCATCCGCCGCCACCGGCATCGCCATCGCCATCGCGCTTATCCGTGCCTTTTCACGCGCCTCCGGCAAGGCGATCGGCAATTTCTGGGTCGATCTGACCAGGGCGACGCTCTATGTCCTGCTTCCCGCCTGCATCGTCCTGACGCTGGTCTTCGTCTATCTTGGCGTGCCGCAGACGCTCGGCCCTTATGTCAGCGCCACGACGCTCGAAGGGGCGCAGCAGACGATCGCCGTCGGTCCTGTCGCCTCGCAGCTCGCCATCAAAATGCTCGGCACCAATGGCGGCGGCTTCTTCAACGCCAATTCCGCCCATCCCTTCGAAAACCCGGACGCAATCTCCAATCTCATCCAGATGCTGGCGATCTTCGCGATCGGCGCCGCTCTCACCAACGTCTTCGGGCGCATGGTCGGTAATCAGCGCCAGGGCTGGGCGATCCTTGCCGCCATGGGCATCCTCTTCATTGCCGGTGTCGCCATCACCTATTGGGCCGAGGCCGCGGGCAACCCGCTGGTCCATGCGCTCGGTGTCCAGGGCGGCAACATGGAGGGCAAGGAAGTCCGCTTCGGCATCACCCTGTCCTCGCTCTTCGCGGTCATCACGACGGCGGCCTCCTGCGGCGCGGTCAATGCCATGCATGGCAGCTTCACTGCGCTTGGCGGCATGATCCCGCTCATCAACCTGCAGCTCGGCGAAGTCATCGTCGGCGGTGTCGGTGCCGGTTTCTACGGTATCGTCATGTTCGTGATCATCGCCATTTTCGTTGCCGGCCTGATGGTCGGGCGCACGCCGGAATATCTCGGCAAGAAGATCGAGGCCAAGGAAGTGAAGATGGCGATGCTCGCCGTGCTGTGCCTGCCGGCCGGCATGCTGATCTTCACCGCCATCGCCTCGGTGCTGCCGTCGGCCGTGGCCTCGATCGGCAATCCCGGTCCCCACGGCTTCTCGGAAATCCTCTATGCCTACTCGTCGGCGGCGGCCAATAACGGCTCGGCCTTCGGCGGCCTCTCCGGCAATACGTCCTGGTACAACATCACCCTCGGCATCGTCATGCTGATCGGCCGTTTCCTGGTCATCGTACCGGCGCTCGCCATAGCCGGCTCGCTGATCGCAAAGAAGACGGTTCCCGCTTCGGCCGGCACCTTCCCGACGGACGGACCGCTGTTCGTCGGCCTGCTGGTCGGCACGATCCTGATCGTCGGCGGGCTGACCTTCTTCCCGGCGCTTGCCCTCGGTCCGATCGTCGAACATCTGGCGATGATTGCCGGCCAGGCCTTCTGAGGAACAATCGCAATGACGCAGCCACTCATGCTCAGGCTTCGGAAACTGATCGACCCGCGCCCCTTGGACAGGGGGCGTGGCCCGGCCAGGGCGGCCTGCGCTTCCGACGCCATTCTGGTGGCGATGGTCGCGCTGTTCCTCGGTCTCGTCGTCTTCGGATTTTTATTGGGCTGACCGGGCGATCCCGATCCGCCGTTTCCCTCTTCACGCTGGAGTCTCTTATGAGCCAGTTAAAATCAGCGAGTATTCTGGATTCTCGCATCCTCCTTCCGGCCGTGGGTGCCGCCTTCAAGAAGCTGAACCCGCGCACCCTTGCCAAGAACCCTGTCATGTTCGTGGTCGCCGTCGTCTCGGCGTTGACCACGGTGCTTTTCCTGCGCGATCTCCTGACCGGCGGCGGCAATCTCGGTTTTTCCCTCCAGATCAATATCTGGCTCTGGTTCACCGTGCTGTTTGCCAATTTCGCCGAGGCAGTCGCCGAAGGCCGGGGCAAGGCGCAGGCTGAATCGCTGCGCAAGTCGCGCACCGAGACCCAGGCCAAGCTCCTCTCCGGCAACAGCCGCACCGACTACAAGATGGTGCCAGGCACCAGCCTCAAGGTCGGCGATATCGTGCTGGTCGAAGCCGGCGACATCATTCCGTCCGACGGCGAAGTCATCGAAGGCGTGGCCTCTGTCAACGAGGCGGCGATCACCGGTGAATCGGCGCCCGTCATCCGCGAATCCGGCGGCGACCGCTCGGCCGTCACTGGCGGTACGCAGGTGCTCTCCGACGAGATCCGCGTTCGCATCACGGCCGCTGCCGGTTCGACCTTCATCGACCGCATGATCGCGCTCGTCGAGGGTGCGGAACGGCAGAAGACCCCGAACGAGATTGCGCTCAACATCCTGCTCGCCGGCATGACGCTGATCTTCGTGCTGGCGACGGTGACGATCCCGAGCTTTGCGGCTTACGCCGGCGGCTCGATCCCGACCGTGGTCTTGGTCGCCCTGTTCGTAACGCTGATCCCGACCACCATCGGCGCGCTGCTGTCGGCCATCGGCATCGCCGGCATGGACCGCCTGGTGCGCTTCAACGTGCTGGCCATGTCCGGCCGCGCCGTCGAGGCCGCCGGCGACGTCGATACGCTGCTGCTCGACAAGACCGGCACGATCACGCTCGGCAATCGCCAGGCTACGTCCTTCCGCCCGGTCAAGGGCGTGACGGAGCAGGAACTGGCCGATGCCGCGCAGCTCGCCTCGCTCGCTGACGAAACGCCCGAGGGCCGTTCGATCGTCGTGCTCGCCAAGGAAAAATATCAGATCCGCGGCCGCGACATGTCGAGCCTGAAGGCCACTTTCGTGCCCTTCACCGCCCAGACGCGCATGAGCGGTGTCGATCTCGACGGCTCCTCGATCCGCAAGGGCGCGGTGGATGCCGTGCTCGCCTATGTCAATGGCAGCACCGTTGCGCCCTCCGGCTCCGGTGCGGCGGTGATCGCGCGCACCAGCAGCGAAACGATCCGCGACCTGCAGGCGCTGTCGGACGAAATCTCCAAGGCCGGCGGCACGCCGCTTGCGGTCGCCCGCGACGGTCGTCTGCTCGGCGTCATCCAGCTCAAGGATATCGTCAAGGGCGGTATCCGCGAGCGTTTCGCCGAGCTGCGCCGCATGGGCATCCGCACGGTGATGATCACCGGCGACAATCCCCTGACCGCCGCCGCCATCGCCGCGGAAGCCGGCGTCGACGATTTCCTTGCCCAGGCGACGCCGGAAATGAAACTGGCGCTGATGCGCGAGGAGCAGGCACAGGGCAAGCTGGTCGCCATGTGCGGCGACGGCACCAACGACGCCCCGGCGCTGGCCCAGGCCGATGTCGGTGTCGCCATGAACACCGGCACGGTGGCCGCCCGCGAGGCCGGCAACATGGTCGACCTCGACAGCGACCCGACGAAACTCATCGAGATCGTCGAGATCGGCAAGCAGCTTTTGATGACGCGCGGCGCGCTCACCACCTTCTCGATCGCCAACGACATCGCCAAATACTTCGCGATCATCCCGGCGATGTTCATCGCCTTTTATCCGCAATTGAAGATGCTGAACGTCATGGGACTGGCGACGCCGCAAAGCGCCATCCTGTCGGCGATCATCTTCAACGCGCTGATCATCATCGCCCTGATCCCGCTGTCGCTGAAGGGCGTACGGTATCGGCCGATCGGCGCCGGCGCCCTGCTCAGCCGCAATCTGCTGATCTACGGCCTCGGCGGCATCGTCGTACCTTTCGTCGGCATCAAGGCCATCGACATGGCGATCACCGCCATCGGTCTGGTCTAAGGAGACTTCCCATGCTGAAACAAATCAGACCGGCCATCGTCATGATCGTCGTCACCACCGCCGTCACTGGCCTTGCCTATCCGCTCGCCATGACCGGCGTCGCCCAGGCGCTGTTCCCGCATCAGGCAAACGGCAGTCTCGTGGAGAAGGACGGCAAGGTGATCGGCTCCAGCCTCATCGGCCAGGCCTTCGCCAGCGACCGCTATTTCCACGGCCGCCCCTCGGCCGCCGGCACCAATGGCTACGATGCCTCGTCTTCCGGCGGTTCCAACCTCGGTCCGACCAGCCAGAAGATGCTCGACCGCATCAAGGGCGATGCCGCGACGTTGCAGGCGCAGAACCCGAATGCGCCGGTGCCGATCGATCTCGTCACGACATCAGGCAGCGGTCTCGATCCGGATATCTCGCCGGACGATGCCTATTTCCAGATCCCGCGCGTCGCCAAGGCGCGGGGCATGGACGAGGCGAAGCTGCGCGCCATCGTCGAGGCCGCCGTCGAGCCGCGCGAACTTGGCATCCTCGGCGAACCCGTCGTCAACGTCCTGGCATTGAACCAGGCGTTGGATGCTTCTATGACTCAGTGAGGTCAAGGGGTTACGGCGGCGATGACCGCCGCAATCTCCGCCTGCCACGAAAGACCGATCGATGCCAGACGATAACCGCGACATGCTGAACAGGCCTTCGCCCGACGCGCTTCTGGAGAAGGCTCGGGCCGAGGCGCGCGGCCGTCTGAAGATCTTTCTGGGCGCGGCGCCCGGCGTCGGCAAGACCTATGAGATGCTGATTTCCGGCAAGGCCAAGATCGCCGATGGCGTCGATGTCGTCGTCGGCGTGGTCGAGACCCATGGCCGCCGCGAGACGCAGGCCTTGCTCGACGGCTTCGAGATCATCCCCCGCGTCAACGTCGACTATAAGGGCCGCGCGCTCGACGAGATGGATCTCGACGCCATCTTGAAGCGCCGGCCCGGCCTCGTGCTTGTCGACGAACTCGCCCATACCAATGCGCATGGTAGCCGCCACCCGAAACGCTACCTCGACGTCAAGGAGCTGCTGGAGCGCGGCATCGACGTCTATACGACGCTCAACATCCAGCATGTCGAAAGCCTGAACGACGTGGTGTCGCAGATCACCCGTGTTCGCGTCCGTGAAACCGTGCCGGACTCGATCATCGACATGGCCGACGATGTCGAGATCATCGATCTGACACCCGACGACCTGATCAAGCGCCTGCACGACGGCAAGGTCTATGTGTCGAGGACCGCCGAGCGGGCGCTGACCAATTATTTCACACCCGGCAATCTGACGGCGCTGCGCGAGCTGGCGCTGAGGCGCACGGCGCAGCGGGTCGACGATCAGCTCCTGACGCATATGCAGGCGCACGCGATCTCCGGTCCCTGGGCGGCTGGCGAACGCGTGCTGGTCTCGATCGACCATCATCCCCGCTCGGCGTCGCTGGTGCGCTATGCCGCGCGCATGGCCTCGCGCCTGCGCGCGCCATGGGCCGCCGTCTATGTCGAGACCAACCGCTCGATCAGCCTGACGGAGGCGCAGCGCGACACCATCGCCGCAACGCTCAGGCTCGCCGAACAGCTCGGCGGCGAGGCGATCACCATCCCCGGACGCGAGGTCGCCGAGGAGCTGTTGCGCCATTCGGCCAGCAACAATGTCACCCATATCGTCATCGGCTCGCCGAAGATCGGCACCTGGCGAGATTGGTCGAAACGTTCGGTCTCCTACGAGCTGATCCGCAAGGCCGGCGACATCAGCGTGCACGTCATTTCCGGCAGCGAGGCCGACGGTCAGGCGGCAAGCCGCGGCGTCAAGGCTGCCCCTGCGCCGTCGCCATTCCAGCTTCGCGGCTATCTGCTGGCGACGCTCTATGTCGCCGTCGCCCTCGGCTTCTGCGTCATCCTCGACCAGGTGCTGGATGTGCGCAACCTGGCGCTGGTCTTCCTGATGGCGGTGTTGGCGACGGCGGTCACGCAAGGCTTGCGGCCGGCCCTCTATTCCTGCCTGCTCGGGGCGCTCGCCTTCAATTTCTTCTTCCTGCCGCCGCGCTATACGCTGACGATCAGCGACCCGGAAAGCGTGCTCGCCTTCTTCTTCTTCCTCGGCGTCGCCATCATCGCCAGCAATCTGACGGCGACCGTGCAGCGGCAGGCGGCTTCGGCGCGACAAAGGGCGAGAACGACCGAAGACCTCTATCTTTTCTCGAAAAAGCTCGCCGGCACCGGCACGCTCGACGATGTGCTGTGGGCGACGGCCTTCCAGCTCGCCTCGATGCTGAAGGTGCGGGTGGTGCTGCTGCTGCCCGAGGACGGCACCATTGCGGTCAAGGCCGGCTATCCGCCGGACGATACGCTCGACGATGCCGATATCGCCGCCGCGCGCTGGGCCTGGGAGCACAATCATGCGGCCGGGCGAGGGGCCGATACGCTGCCGGGCGCCAAGCGTCTTTATGTACCGCTGCGCACCGGGCGCACTGCGGTCGGCGTCATCGGCCTCGACAGCGACCGCCGTGACGGTCCGTTGCTGACGCCGGAGCAGCAGCGGCTTCTCGATGCGCTCGCCGACCAGGCGGCTCTTGCCATCGAGCGGGTGCAACTCGTCGCCGATGTCGACCGCGCCAAGCTGGCCGTCGAGGCGGACCGGCTGCGCTCGGCACTGCTGACCTCTATCTCGCATGATCTGAAGACGCCGCTTGCCGCGATTCTCGGCGCGGCCGGCACCTTGCGCGACTATCTGGAAACCATGTCGCAGGAGGATCGCGCCGATCTTCTGACGACCGTGGTGGATGAGTCCGAGCGGCTCAATCGCTTCATCGCCAATCTGCTCGACATGACCAAGATCGAATCCGGCGCCATGGAGCCGAACCATGCGCTGCATTATGCCGGCGATGTCGTCGGCAGCGCGCTGCGGCGCGGCGAAAAGATCCTCGCCCATCATCGGGTCGAGATCGAGATACCCGCCGACCTGCCGATGGTGAAGGTCGATCCCGTGCTGTTCGAGCAGGTGCTGTTCAATCTGCTCGACAATGCCGCCAAATATGCGCCGGAAGGGTCCAGCATCCGCCTGGAGGCCTGGGCCGATATCGACAATATCGTCTTCCGCGTCATGGACGAGGGTCCTGGCATTCCGCCCGCCGACCTCGAGCGCGTCTTCGACACCTTTTATCGCGTGCGCAAGGGCGATCAGGTGCGGGCCGGCACGGGTCTCGGGCTTTCCATCTGCCGCGGCTTCATCGAGGCCATGGGCGGCACCATTATCGCCGGCAACAGGACCGACCGTCAGGGGGCGGTCTTCACCATTCGCCTGCCGAGACCAACGGATATCCCCAAGCTGGATGAGCTGAAATGAACACGACCGCCGTCAAGATACTCGTTGTCGACGACGAGCCGCCGATCCGCAAATTGCTGCGCGTCGGCCTGAGCGCCCAGGGTTATGTGGTCAACGAGGCCCCGAACGCCGCCGCCGCGCGCCAGTCCGTCGAGGAGGATCTTCCCGATCTGATCGTGCTGGATCTGGGGCTGCCGGACACATCCGGCCAGGATCTGCTGCAGGAATGGCGTGAGGACGGGATCTCGGTCCCGGTGGTCATCCTGTCGAGCCGCACCGACGAGGCGGGTATCGTCAAGGCCTTGGAAAGCGGTGCCGACGACTATGTCACCAAGCCCTTCGGCGTGAACGAACTCGGCGCGCGCATTCGCGTCGCGCTGCGCCATCGCCTGCAGCAGCAGGGCGAGAAGGCGATCTTCCAGACCGGCGGCCTCACCATCGACCTCGTCAAGCGCATCGTCAAGGTCGACGGTAGGGAGATCAAGCTCTCGCCGAAGGAATACGACATCCTCCGGGTCCTGGCGCAGCATGCCGGCAAGGTGCTGACGCATCAGTTCCTGTTGAAGCAGGTCTGGGGACCGGCGGCGGATGTGCAATATCTGCGCGTCTATGTCCGCCAGCTCCGCCAGAAGGTCGAGCAGATCCCCGACCAGCCGCACTACATCACGACCGAGACCGGTGTCGGCTACCGTCTGCGTGAGCCGGAATGATATCGCGCTTTCGATCCTTTCGATGCGCCGGCTTCGAATCGACCGGGCAGACGCCGCCAAACCGTGCCGACATCATCGACCTGCAAGCATGAGAGTGACCATGGACCTTTCGACCATCATCCTGCCTGAGCACGTCTTTGTCGGCCTCTCGGCGCCGACCAAATGGCGGGCCTTGCAGATCCTGTCCCTCAAGGCGGCGCAGTGTCTCGGGCTTGATGAGGCATCCGTCCTGCGGGCACTGGAGGGTCGCGAAAAACTGGGAACCACCGGCATCGGCAATGGCATCGCCGTTCCGCATGCGGCGATCTCAGGCATGACACGCCCGCGCGGGCTGATGGTCCGTTTCGCCCATCCCGTCGATTTCGAGGCGATCGACGACATTCCGATCGATCTGGTCTTCGTTCTGCTGTTCGGCGAAAACGGCCGCAGCGAGTATTTGAACGTCCTGGCCGCCACCGCCCGGCGCCTGCGGGCCGACGGCGTGCTGACGGCCATGCGGCAGGCGAAAGGTGCCGATGAACTCTATTCGATTTTCATGTCCAGCTCGACCCTTTGAGGGGGCACGGGGCAGTTGTGAGCGATCTGCGAGAATGCAATTTCACTTTCCTTGATTCTATGGGATGCTGTTCTATGTAACGGCGCCAAGCGGGAACAATCTTCGTTACTTTATACGACCAAGTTGATAGGGTTTAGTAACAACGAAGGAGGTCCACCCATGCAGACGATAAAGCTTTCCCGGCTTCTCGCCACCGCGGTCCTGATTGGCAGTTTCTCTCTGGCTGGTGCCGTGGCGCCGACATGGGCGGCCGACAAGACGCTTCTCAATGTTTCCTACGACCCGACGCGTGAGCTGTACAAGGATTTCAACGCAGCCTTCGCCGCCAAGTGGAAGAAGGACACGGGTGAGACCATCAATATCAAGGCTTCGCATGGCGGCTCCGGCGCCCAGGCCCGCTCGGTCATCGACGGTCTCGACGCCGATGTCGTGACGCTGGCGCTGGAAGGCGATATCGACGCCATCGCCAAGGCGACGAAGAAGATCCCGGCCGACTGGAAGACCAAGTTCCCGAACAATTCCGTTCCCTATACCTCGACCATCGTCTTCCTGGTGCGCAAGGGCAATCCGAAGGGCATCAAGGATTGGTCGGATCTCGTCAAGGACGGCGTCGAAGTCATCACGCCGAACCCGAAGACTTCCGGCGGCGCGCGCTGGAACATCCTGGCGGCCTGGGCTTGGGCCAAGCAGGCGAACGGCGGCGATGACGCCAAGGCGCAGGACTATGTCGCCCAGCTTCTGAAGCATGTGCCGGTGCTCGATACCGGTGCGCGCGGCGCGACCACCACCTTCGTCCAGCGCGGTCTCGGCGACGTTCTGCTTGCCTGGGAAAACGAAGCCTACCTCTCGCTTGAAGAACTCGGCCCCGACAAGTTCGAAATCGTGACGCCGACCGTTTCGATCCGCGCCGACCCGCCGGTCGCCGTCGTCGATGGCAATGTCGACACCAAGGGCACCCGCAAGGAGGCCGAAGCCTATCTGAACTACCTCTATTCCGACGAGGGTCAGAAGATCGCCGCCAAGCACTATTACCGGCCGATCAAGCCGGAAGCGGCCGACCCGAAGGATATTGCCCGGTTCCCGGCCCTGAAGCTCGCAACCATTGACGATTTCGGCGGATGGTCTCAAGCTCAGCCGAAGTTCTTCGCCGATGGCGGCGTCTTCGACCAGATCTACAAGCCGGGACAATAATTCTGAATGCATGCAATAACCCGCAAACGGTGGCGGTTTCGGCAGCCGAGTGTCATTCCGGGCTTCGGATTGGCGCTCGGCGTTACCTTGACTTGGCTCATCCTGATCGTTCTCATCCCGCTCACGGGATTGCTGTGGAAGAGCAGTTCTCTCGGCTGGTCCCAATTCTGGGCCATCGCGCTTGATCTACGCACGCTCAATGCCTTGCGCATGAGCTTTGGCGGCGCCTTCATCGCCGCGGTCGTCAATGCCGTCTTCGGACTGATCATGGCCTGGGTGCTGGTGCGCTACCGCTTTCCGGGCAAGCGCATCATCGACGCCATGGTCGACCTGCCCTTTGCGCTGCCGACCGCGGTCGCCGGCATCGCGCTGACGACGCTCTATGCGCCGAATGGCTGGATCGGGCAGTTCCTGACGCCGCTCGGCATCAAGATCGCCTTCACCCCGGTCGGCATCGTCATCGCGTTGATCTTCGTCGGCCTGCCCTTCGTGGTGCGCACGGCGCAGCCGGTCATGGAGGAGATCGACCGCGAGGTCGAGGAGGCCGCGGCCACGCTCGGAGCCAGCCGTTTCCAGACGATCACCCGCGTGCTGCTGCCGGGCCTGGCGCCGGCGGCGCTCACCGGTTTTGCGCTCGCCTTCGCGCGTGCGGCCGGCGAATACGGTTCGGTGATCTTCATCGCCGGCAACCGGCCCTATGTCTCGGAAATCGCGCCATTGCTCATCGTCATCAAGCTCGAGGAATATAATTACGCGGCGGCGACGGCGATTGCGACGATGATGCTGGTCATTTCCTTCATCATGCTGCTGGTCATCAATCTCATTCAATCCTGGAGCAGACGGAGATACGGCTATGGCGCATGATGCCGTCTCTTCCTCGGACGCCGTTCATTCCGTCATCACCGAGAGCAGGCTCGCGCGGTGGGTTTTCGTGGCGATCTCGCTCGTCTTTCTGACCTTGATGGTGCTGCTTCCGCTCGCTGCCGTCTTTGTCGAGGCCTTCCGCAAGGGGATCGAAGCTTTCTTCAGCTCGCTGCTGGACGCGGAAACCTTCGCCGCGATCCGGCTGACGCTGATCGTCGCCGGCATCAGCGTGCCGCTCAATCTCGTCTGCGGTGTCGCAGCCGCCTGGGCGATCGCCAAGTTCGAGTTCAAGGGCAAGGCGTTCCTGACGACGCTTATCGACCTGCCGTTCTCCGTGTCGCCGGTCATCTCGGGTCTGGTCTTCGTGCTGCTGTTCAGTTCGAACAGCGTCCTTGGCCCCTGGCTGCAGAGCCACGGCGTTCAGGTTCTCTTCGCGGTGCCCGGCCTGGTTCTGGCGACGATGTTCGTCACCTTCCCCTTCGTGGCGCGCGAGCTCGTCCCGCTGATGCAGGAGCAGGGAACCGCGGACGAAGAGGCGGCGCTCTCCCTCGGCGCCAATGGCTGGCAGACCTTCTGGTATGTGACGCTGCCGAACATCAAATGGGGCCTGCTTTACGGCGTGCTGCTCTGCAATGCCCGCGCCATGGGCGAGTTCGGCGCCGTGTCGGTCGTCTCCGGTCATATTCGCGGCGAGACCAACACCATGCCGCTGCAGGTCGAAATTCTCTATAATGAATATAATTTCTCGGGGGCCTTCGCGGTTGCCACGCTTCTCGCCCTGCTCGCCCTTGTCACACTTATACTGAAGACGCTGCTGGAAATGCGCTATAGCGAAGAGATCGCAGCCAGCCGGCGTCACTGAAGGAATTGTTAATGGAAGTTCGCGTTCAAAACCTGCGCAAGGAATTCGGTCGCTTTCCCGCGTTGCATGACGTCTCCCTGGATATCCGTTCCAGCGAACTGATCGCGCTTCTCGGCCCTTCCGGTTCGGGCAAGACGACGTTGCTGCGCCTCATCGCCGGGCTTGAATCGCCAACCGAGGGTAAGATTTTCTTCGGCGACGAGGATGCGTCGAAGAAGACGGTGCAGCAGCGCAATATCGGCTTCGTGTTTCAGCATTATGCGCTGTTTCGCCATATGACGGTGCTGGACAATATCGCCTTCGGCCTGAAGGTCCGCTCGGCCTCGCGTCGCCCGCCGCGCGCCGAGATCCATCGCCGTGCGCTGGAATTGCTGGAACTGGTGCAGCTCAACGGCCTTGAAAAGCGCTATCCCGCGCAGCTATCCGGCGGCCAGCGGCAGCGCGTGGCGCTCGCTCGCGCCATGGCGGTCGAGCCGAACGTGCTGCTTCTCGACGAGCCCTTCGGTGCGCTCGATGCGCAGGTGCGCAAGGATCTGCGCAAGTGGCTGCGCGAGATTCACGACCGCACCGGCCATACCACCGTTTTCGTCACGCACGACCAGGAAGAGGCGCTGGAACTGGCCGACCGCGTCGTCGTGCTCAACAAGGGTGCGATCGAGCAGGTGGGCACGCCCGACGAGATCTACGACACGCCGAATTCGCCCTTCGTCTACGGGTTCATCGGCCAGTCGAACCGCGTCAAGGTGCGCGTTCTGAACGGCGAGATCTGGTTCGAGGACCGGCCGCTCGGCCTGAGCACGCCGCAGGAACCGGAAGGCGAGGCCTATCTCTATTTCCGTCCGCACGATATCGAACTGCATGACGGCGACGGCGGTTGTATCGCCGGCCTCTTGACCTCCAGCCGCCGCGTGGCCGGCACCCGCCATATCGAAATCAATATCGGCGAGGGGCACGAGACCATCGAAATCGAGCTGCCGCCGGACAAGGCCGGCGCGCTCGACCGCAACCGCATCGCTTTCCGCCCGACCCGCTGGAAGCTCTTCCGCAACGGCGATTGAGACCTTGCTTTTCCGGATGGTTTGCCAATGATGAGCGCGCCATTCGGGAGAGGGGCATGACCTATATCTATCTGAAAGCCATTCATGTCATGGCGGTGATCGCCCTGATCGGCGGCATGCTGGTGCTTGCCTTCGCGCTGACGCTCGTTGCCGGCAGGCGTGACGCGTTGAGCGAAGGGGAAGCGCGGTTCGTCGCCCGCATTCAGCATTGGGACCGCATGGTCACGGTGCCGGCGCTCGGCCTCGTCTGGGCGGCGGGCATTTCAATGGCGATCATCGGGCAATGGTACTGGGCGCCATGGTTATGGATCAAGCTCGTGCCCGTTCTGGTGCTGAGCGCCCTGCATGGCATGGAAGCGGGCATGCTTAGACGACTGGCGCAAGAGCCGGGCGGCGAATTGCCAGGCATGTTGCGACAGTCCGCACCGATCATTTTCGCCTGTTTCGTTCTGATTGCCTTGCTGGCGGTCGTAAAACCTTTCTAGGGATGCGACAGGACTCGCCAGTCCTTTCCATATTTCAACGAAACAAACTTGCAAAATGGCGGCTGAATATCAGCGCTCATTTCGGCGGCGTTGCACTATCTTCCAGCGGCAAAAGAAGGAGTGGTCGTCCTCCGCATCGACATCGATGAGGACCGTCGAAACCGCGCGATGCCGTGGGGCAAAGGATGTCGGACGCCACCTCCGCAAAGAGCAAAACGGAGCCGAAACATGAGCAATTCCTCGATCGATGCCGGGCGTCTCCTCGGTCGCATCCGAACCCTGGGAGCGATTGGCCGCGATGGGGAGGGCAGGCTGATACGCCTTGCCGCCTCCGATACGGAAAAGCTCGGCCGCGACTGTCTCGTCACCTGGCTCGAGGAAGCGGGGCTTCGGACCGCCGTCGATCGCATCGGCAACATATTCGGCATCTGGAGTCCTGACGGGACGGACGGCAGGCCACCGCTGATGCTTGGCTCGCACATCGATACCGTGATCGATGCCGGCATCTATGACGGGTGTTATGGTGTGCTGTCCGGGCTCGAGGTGATCCAGACGCTGAAGGAAGAGGGCCTCCTCCCATCGCGCCCCCTCGTCGTGGCGGCCTTCACCAACGAGGAGGGTGTCCGCTATGCGCCCGACATGATGGGGTCGCTCGTCTATGCCGGCGGTTTTGACGTGGATCTGGCGCTCGCCACTATCGGTATCGACGGCACGGTCCTCGGCGAGGAGCTGGAGCGTATCGGTTATGCGGGTACAGATGCGCCGGGCTTCATGACGCCGCATGCCTATATCGAGCTGCATGTCGAGCAGGGTCCGGTTCTGGAACGCGAGGGCATTCCGGTCGGTGCCGTCGAGAACCTGCAAGGCATTTCCTGGCAGAGGGTGACCATTGTCGGCGATGCCAATCATGCCGGCACGACGCCGATCTCGATGCGCCGCGATGCCGGCCATGCCGCCGCGCGCGTCATCATCTTCCTGCGTGATCGGGCGAAGGCCTCGAACACACCGACGGTCGCCACCGTCGGCTGCATCGCCTTCGAGCCCAATGCCATCAATGTCATTCCCTCGCGCGCCAGCTTTACCGTCGATCTGCGCGATCCGCACGAGGACCGGCTGCGGGAAGAGGAAGCGGCGCTTGCCGCATTTCTGGAAGCCGTGAGCGCCGAAGAGCAGGTCGGCGTGTCCGTCGAGCGGCTGGCCCGGTTCGAACCGGTGACGTTCGACCGCGCGATCGTGGAACTGGTGGAGCAGGCGGCGCGGGAGCGCGGCCTTGCCTGCCGGCGGATGACCTCAGGCGCGGGACATGACGCGCAGATGATCGCCCGCATCGCGCCGGCCGCCATGATCTTCGTTCCGAGCAGCGGCGGTATCAGTCACAATCCCAGGGAGTTTACCACCGACAGGGAGCTGGTCGCCGGAGCCGATATTCTCCTCGACGTCGTTCGCCGTCTCGCGCTCGAAGATGCGCCATCCGGTCCTGCATGAGAGGGAACTGACGGCGCTTCCGTGATGCGTCGGCTTCAGTCCTCCGGATGCCCGGACGCGGCGAAGCCGCCGCCTTGGAAGATGACGGCCGGGTCGTTCGGATCGTCCGGTTCGGCACTCGACAGGATCTGCTCGCGCCAGGCGGCGGAGCTGTCCTGCGGTTTCCAGCCGAGGAATGCGGCATTGCGGTTGTCCCACCATTGCTCGTCATTGTTGGAGGCGCCGTAGACGACGGTATGGCCAAGCCGCGGCGCCTCGAAGGCGCGCGCGCAAAGGGAGAGGAAATCGCGGACGCTGAGCCAGGTCGCCAGCATGCGCGTGTTGCGCGGCTCGGGAAAGCAGGAGCCGATGCGCACAGACAGGGTCTCCTGTCCGAACTTGTCGAAATAGAGGCTGGCCACGGCCTCGCCGAAAACCTTGGAGACGCCGTAGAACGAGTCCGGCCGCGTCGGCACGCTGCTGTCGATGCGCTCGTCGCGGCGGTAATAGCCGATCGTGTGGTTGGAGCTGGCAAAGATGATGCGCGGCTGGCCGGCACGGCGGGCCGCTTCATAGAGATTGTAGAGGCCGACGATATTGCCCTGCAGGATCAGGTCGAAAGGTTTCTCGGTTGAGATGCCGCCGAGATGGATGATGCCATCGACGCCCTTGACCAGCTCGGCGACCCCATCACGGTCGGCAAGGTCGCAGCCGACGAACCGTTCGCTCGGGCGCAGGTTGTCGACCGGGGCGATGTCGGAGAGCACGACCCTTTCCGCGACCTGCGAAAGCAGCGGTCTCAGCGCCTGGCCGACGCCGCCGGCCGCGCCGGTCAGCAACAGAGTCTTGAGCATGGTTTCCTCCCTATGGGTCTCATCGAAGCGGAACCTATAAGATGGATTTTCGCTCGTCATCAACTATCCGCATCGCTCGCGCCTGAAAATCTGGGAATGCGAGATACCGCGGCTAAGCGTCACTGCTCCAGGTCATCCATTGTGGGCAATAGCTTCCAATCCGCGTAAGTATTCGACAATAGGCCTGTCATCCCAAACTTGGACTTCTACGAAGCGATCAAAGCGCCGGCGAGGATCAACCGCCCAACTTTCGTTCGGCATCCCGAACTTGGCGATGACGTGTCGGATTTCCTCCAAGGAGAACACCTGTCCATGGTAAGGTTGTCGCTCAAACTCATACTTCTTATGCGTTGCGATAGGTAGGCTCGCCATACTGTCCGGGAAGGTGAAAGTGATAGTGCCCTTGGGAAAGGCTGTCAGCGGCATGACGAGGGAATTGGGCCGCGAGTGATCTTTACCGTCTGCAAAGTTTCCAAGGAAAAAATAGATTGGCCTCATCCGCTGCGTGTGGCCTAACAGACGATGGCGCTCCCTGATCAGCCAATTTTCTGTTTCATGGCGCCTGCGCAGATAGTTGGTCTTAATTGCTCGGTGACCTGTATCCCGTATACGCTGAAGCACCTTCTCGGCTTCTTCATGGCTCAGATCACAAATGTTCGCCAGAAAGGGGCCATGCGGATCATAGGTATGAGTAACTTTGTCGGGCATTTGCCTTGACGCTTTGTTCATGGCCCGATCTTCGGCGCCACCACCAGCTCGGACCCGTAGGCATCGCGCAATTCGTCCTGCCCCGGCAACCGGTCGGCGGCCTTGTGCAGCAGGGTTGACGCATAGCCTTCCCTGGCGCTGCCTTCGATCAGGGTGACATCGGCATTCCCCGGATTGTCCGAGCGCTCGAACCAGTCGACCGAATGGTGCAGGAAGTTCATCTCGAAGGCCCTGTTGGTGACGCCGTGGCCGACGATGATGACAGTGTTGCGGCCGCCCTTGGCGTCATGCATGACCGTCTGCAGGAAAAGTCGAACCCGCTGCGACACATCCGCCCTGCTTTCGCCATCCGGCGGCCGTGCATAGAATTTCCCGTTGCTGTTGCGCAGCCGCGCCCATTTTTCGAACTCTTCCGGAAACTTGCGCTTCTGTTCGGCGTGGTCGTAGATTTCGGTGAACAGGCCGAAATCCTGCTCCCGCAGCAGGTAATCCTCGCGGATATCTGCGACCGCCGCGCTCGGCAGCGCTTCGAGCAGGGCTTCCTTGCTCTGCCGCGTTCTGAGATAGGGCGAATACCAGACGCTCAGTTTCAGCGCGTCGGCATCCGGCAATCCCTCCAGATAGGAGGCGATCACGCGGCCGGCCTCAAGCGCCTGCCGGTAGCCCCACTGCGTCAGGGGAACGTTGTGATCGCCGAACTGCCGATAGGCCTGATCGCTGATGTTACCGAGGGATTCGCCGTGTCGAACGAGAAAGATGCGCATCAGCAGTCCGCGTTGTCGAATGAAGATTCGAGGCCATCATGGATGGGATGCGCATTGCGCGCAACGTACTTCCCATGTCACGCGGATTCGGCCCGCGCCTCCGTTTCCGCCCTCAATGTTTCCAGGCTGATCACCGCCTTGATCGGCAGATGGTCCGAGGCGACGCGCGCCAGCGGGGAATCATGGACCTCGACGGTCGAGATCAGACCACTGCGGTTGGCCATGATGCGGTCGAGCGCCAGAAGCGGCAGGGTGGATGGAAAGCTGGGGACCGCCGGGGGCAGGGGACCGAAGGCGGCCTGGAAGGTGTTGAGCGAGGAGCGGTCGCCGAGCCGCCATTCGTTGAGGTCGCCGAGCAGGATGGTCGGCGTGTCGTTGTCGCGGCGCATCAGCTCGACGATCAGGCGCGCCTGCTGCGCGCGTGAGCGATGCAGCAGACCGAGATGGGCGGCGATGATGCGAAGCGTGCCGCCGCGGGCAAGCTCGATCTCGGCCAGCAGCGCGCCGCGCGGCTCCAGCCCCGGCAGGCTGATCTGGTGCACGTCGCGCACCGTTCCTTGCTTGAACAGCACGACATTGCCGTGCCAGCCATGCGCCTTGGCAACGCCGCTCACCGGCACGGGGATGAGGCCGGTTTCGAGTTCCAGCCGCCGCAGGTCGAGCAGGCCGGTGCGTTCGCCGAAGCGGGTATCGGCCTCCTGCAGGCCGATGACATCGGCATCGATCTCGTGGATGACCCGGCTGATCCGTTCCGGGTCGAAGCGGCGGTCGGCGCCGACGCATTTGTGGACATTATAGGAGGCGATCAGCGTGCCTGCGGGACGCGTGTGCTCGCGCGTCTGCGCCGCCCGCGACTTTCTGCGGTTCTTCAGGGATTCGAAAATGCTTGCACGGAGTGTTTCGTTCTTCTTCCGCATATGTCCGTCGACCGTTTCCATTGCCGGGTCCGGCGAGCCAGGTCGTCGCGAGTATAGGAAGCGATGACCGGCCTTGTCATGTGAAAAGGCGCGCACCGGAAATCACAAGTCGCGGCATTCGGCTCAGAGATAGGGCGATCCGAGCCAGAGGATCTTTTCGATCAGCCGGATGATGAAGGGACGGGCCCTGAGCTTGGCGAGATCGACGGGGGTGGCCGTGTCGAGGACGTGTCCGATGCGGGTCTCGATGGTATGGGCGAAACCACGGTCCATGACCTCGAGATCCACTTCGAAATTCAGCCGCAGCGAGCGCGGATCGAGATTGGAGGAGCCGACATAGGCCCAGGTGCCGTCGATCGCCATCAGCTTCGAATGGTCGAAGGCTCCCTCGGCCCGCCAGATGCGGCAATAATTCTTCAGCATCTGGTCGAACTGCGCCGTCATGGCGCGGTCGACGAGCACGAGATTGTTGGCGGCCGGCACGACGATATCCACCTCGACGCCGCGCCTTGCCGCTGTCACCAGCGCGCTGATCAGCTCGCGATCCGGCAGGAAATAGGGCGACATGATGCGGATGGAGGTGCGGGCGATCGACAGCGCGCCGATGAGCATCTTGTGGTTCGTCTCGAGGCTGCGGTCCGGCCCGGAGACGATGACGCGCATGAAGACCGGCGCCCCCGGCTCGTTTGCGGGTGTGGCGATCCGCCAGGGATCGCCCTCCAATATCTCGCCGGTCGCAAAGCGCCAGTCCTCGGCGGCGGTGTTGAAAAGATCGGCGACGGCGGGACCGGTGACGCAGAAATGCGTGTCGCGCGCGCATTGATCGGCGGCGAATTCCCGGGTGAACCCCTGGCGGATGTTCATGCCGCCGGTAAAGGCGATGCGGCCGTCGACGATCACGATCTTGCGGTGGGTGCGCAGGTTGGCATAGGGCAGGCGAAGGCCCATGATGACATTGCCGTTGAAGACATCCACCTCGACGCCGCCATCGCGGAGATAGCCCATGATGCTGGGCACCGAGTAGCGGGCGCCGACGGCATCGACCAGCACGCGCACGTCGACATCGCGCTTGACGGCGGCGATCAGGCTGTCGGCGATCCGCAAGCCGATGGGGTCGCGGTCGAAGATGTAGGTTTCCAGCAGGATGCTGCGCTCGGCGCCGTCGATGGCGGCCTTGATGGCGGCATAGGCGGCGTCGCCGCTTTCCAGCATCTCGATGGTGTTGCCGGTGCTCATCGGATAGCGCGCCACCCGGTCGCCGAGCGTCTTCATCGAGCGGAAGCGCGCCCCGAAGTTGCGGCGGACCATATCGTCCTGGGCATCGAAACTGGCGAGCGCGCCGGTCGCGTCCTTCTGGAACAGCACGTCACGCTGCAGGCTGAGCGATGCCCGGCGGATACGGTTGATGCCGGCGACGGCATAGAGCAGCGCCCCGACGATCGGCGACAGGATGATGACGCCGACCCAGCCGATCGCGGCGCGAACCTCCTCTTTCGTCATGGCCGCATGAATGGCGGCCGCCGTTCCCATGGCGATGGACAGGACGGCGAGGATTTGGCCCCAATGGGCAATCAGCAGGTCGAACATGCGCGGAGTATAACTTTGCCGGCGAAAGCTGCAATCGAGCACACGCGCTGCTCGCATCGTTCGCCGCGGTGTGGATAGGTTGTGTATCGGATATTTTCAATTGAACGAAGGTCGTGCTGTCGTCATAGTGGTGGTTCGGCCGCTTCGCCGATGTCCGTTGCGGGACGTCATGTTTGGCGTGCGAAGTGCCTGTAGTGGTTCGAGGGTCGGGACTTTCGGAATTTCAGGGCTGGCGTCCCGGTTGCTCGGGGGAGGCGTGAAAACCCGCGTTTCAAGAACGGGTATTTTTCATCAACCATGATCAATGATGCGAACGGAGATCGGCAATGTTGGAATCGCGGGATGAATGGGTCCAGAAACGGGCTTACGCCATATGGGAAGCGGAAGGCTATCCTTCCGGTCGCGATACGGTTCACTGGGAGCTGGCAAGCAGCGAGTTTGTTGCGCTCGAAAAAAGCAATGGCAAGAGCCCCAAGGTCGATGTGAAGCCGAAGGCAAAGCGCAAGGCACCGGTTGCCGCCGCCAAAGTGGCTGGCGATGTGGCGCCAAAGGTCGCGGCCAAGCGGGTGTCGAAGAAGGTGGCCAGCGCCAAGGCCTGAGCCGGGCGCTGCGTCTGATGACGCAGTTGGTGATAGGAGCGGCCCGGTGCCCGGCGCCGGGCCGTTGTCTTTGGGCCCGTTTACCGCAAAAAATTAGCGGAATTCCGGCGCACGCAAACAGATGTCACACATCGATGCTAGTGGTGAAGAGGGGACTTCACCATGAATGGTCGTTGTATGGATTGCGTAAACGTCTTGGTTCGGCCGGTTGTGCCGGTTCGTGACCGTGCCGATGTGATGTCATGACCGCGCTCCTCATCCTCGCGAGCCTCTATCTCCTGGCAGCCCTGGCGCTGATCCTCGTCATCGACCGTTCCGTGGGCATCCTTTTTCCCGTCTCGGGCAAGGAAGCGGGCGCCACAGCCCGGCCGCCGCATTCCGATATCGCGAAACAGTCACCAGCCTCCCGTTGAAGCCGGAACTTTTTCTATGCCGACGGGTTGGTCTCCTCATCCGCAACGAGGAGAAAGACCATGCCAAGAGGAGACAAATCCGCTTACACCGACAAGCAGAAGCGCAAGGCCGAGCATATTGAGAAGAGCTATGAAAGCCGTGGCGTTTCCGAGGATGAGGCTGAACGCCGCGCCTGGGCGACCGAGAACAAGGAGAGCGGCGGCGGCAAGAAATCCGGCTCCGGTCGAGGCCATCCCGAGAACCATGCATCGTCCGAAAAAGGCGGCGGCAACCCGCAAGCGGCATGAGCAACAGGCTCATCATTAGCCCTGTCCATATGGAAAGGAGCCGGTCGCGGCTCGATCCAAAAAATGGTCGCGCGAGTTGACCGAGACCAGCGATCGCCGCAAGTTCGACCCCTTCCGTTCCGCCATGTCGATGCTAAGCTTCTGCATCAGTCGTGCCGGCGATCATCTTGGCTGCCGGCGCAGACGGACGCTCGAAGCCGCCAAGAACGAGCTGCGCAAGGATTTTGGCCGCGAACCGAAATAGCTTGACCGAGGGACGGGAGGATTTGATGACCTATGAGCTTTACTATTGGGACAGCATCCAGGGTCGCGGCGAATTCGTGCGCCTCGCATTGGAACAGGCAGGCGCTGATTATATCGACGTCAGCCGTGGTCCGGAGAGCAAGGGCCAGGGCGTAGGAGCGATGTTCGCGGTGATGGAAAGCAAGTCGCTCCCCGATATCCCGCTCGCCCCGCCCTTCCTCAGGGATGGCGATCTCATCATCTCGCATGTCGCCAATATCCTGATGTATCTCGGCCCGAAACTCGGTCTTGCGCCGGAAGATCAGGCGGAGCGCCATATCCTGAACGGCCTGCAGCTGACGATCACCGATCTCGTCGCCGAGGTGCACGATACGCATCATCCGATCGCGGTGTCGAAATATTACGAGGAGCAGAGACAGGAGGCCAAGGCGCGGACAGCGGAATTCCTCGACAATCGCATGCCGAAATTCCTCGGCTATTTCGAGCGCGTCCTCAGGCAGAACCCGCATGGACCGGCGCATATTTTCGGCGATCGGCTTACTTACGTCGATCTCTCGCTGTTCCAGATCCATGAAGGCTTGCGCTATGCCTTTCCGCGCGCCACCGCGCATCTGGACGAGCGCTATCCGCATCTGGCCGCGCTGCGCGGCGCTGTCATGACCTTGCCCAATATTGCTCGCTATCTTGCATCCGACCGCCGAATCCCCTTCAATGAGAACGGTATCTTCCGGCATTATCCGGAATTGGACAAAGAGATGGATTGAGCGAAATGTTGCTGGATCTGTTCATCCCCGCCTGCTGGATCATCTGGGGCTCGATCTGGCTCCTCGCCGCCTTCGGCGTCAAGAAGACCGCCCGCCAGGAGGAGCCGCTGTCGCGGCTCGAAAATACCGCGCCGCTCTGGATAGGCGGCTTTCTGCTCTCGGCGCCGCCGGCCTGGCTGGGGCCTTTGCAGGTCCGGCTGATCCCGCATGATCTGGCGACCTATTGTATTGGCGCGGCGATGACGGTCGCCGGTCTGGGCTTCGCCATCTGGGCGCGTTATCACATCGGCCGCAACTGGAGCGGTGTCATCACCGTCAAGCAAGACCATGCTCTGGTTCGCACCGGCCCCTATGCCATTGTCCGCCATCCGATCTATTCCGGCCTGATGCTTGCCATCATCGGCTCGGCGCTCGCACGTGGCGATCTCGCCGCCCTGCTGGCGATCGCGTTCATGCTCTACGCCGTCCTGCGCCGGGTGCGCATCGAGGAAAGCTGGATGAGCGAAACCTTCGGCCAGGCCTATGCCGACTACAAGGCCCACACGCGGGCATTGATCCCCTTCGTAGCCTGAACTTAGCTCTTCAAGGGTCGCGCCGCCTCGAAGAAATCGGCCCAGGGGTTGGCGGCGCCCTGCTGCAGCCGCGATGCCGCGTTCTTGACGGTGAAGGATGCCGGGCCGGTCTCTTCGGTCAACTCCTCCCAGGCTAGCGGCATCGAAATCGCGGCACCCGGCCTTGCGCGGGTCGAATAGGGGGCGACAGCGGTATTGCCGCGCCCGTTGCGCAGATAGTCGACGAAGATGTGGCCCGTCCGCTTCGCTTTCGTGGCGACCGAGAGATATTTTTCCGGGCTGTCGGCGCTCATGCCGCCGGCAATGGCTTCCGCCGCCTTCTTGACATCCGGCCACTCGGCCTTCGGCGTCAGGGGAGCGACGACATGCAGTCCCTTGCCTCCCGAGGTCTTGACATAGGAGGCAAGGCCCATGGCCGAAAATCGATCCCTTATGTCCTGCGCGCCGGCGATGACCGCGCTCCAGGCGACATCTTCGCCGGGATCGAGATCCATGATGATCATGTCGGGCTTTTCCCAATGCGCCGTGGTCGTACCCCAGGGATGGATTTCAAGGGCGGCGGATTGGACGAGCGCGGCCAGTCCGTCGAGATCCCTGATCCGCAGCAGTTTTTCACCGTCCTTGTCCTGCGGATCGGCGATCTCCTCGATATGCGGATTGATACCTTTCCAGGCATGTTTCTGGAAGAAGCGCGGCCCCTTGATCCCGTCGGGGCACCGCAGCAGCGCCAGCGGCCGGTCGACGACGAAGGGGGCCATGCGCTCGAAGGCGAGGGCGTAGTAGTCGACAAGATCCTGCTTGCTGACGCCGTCGTCCGGCCAGTAGATCCGCTCCGGATGCGTCAGTTGCACGGAGGTCTTCGCATGATCCGGGGTAGGCGTCTTTACCATGCCGTGTATGCTCCATCGCCAAGCTGGTCCGACCTTGAAACGATTGCGCCGGACATGGAGTTGCATGGCCCGGCGGAAAAGTCGATGGCGCTGCCCGCACTCAGGGCATCAGCTGGCCGCCGTTCACCTCGATGACCTGGCCGGTAATATAGCCGGACAGGGTGGGAGAAGCGAGGAACAGATAGGCGCCGACGCAGTCTTCCGAGGTGCCGACGAAGCCCATGGGAATGGTCCTGCGCTGCAATTCCATCTGCTCGTCATTGGTATAGCGCTCATGGAACGGTGTGGCGATGACGCCGGGCGCGACCGCGTTGACACGGATCTTGTCGGCGACGAATTCCTTGGCATGGCCATGGGTGATCGTGGAGACGAAACCCTTGGAGGCTGCATAGAGGATCGCGCCGTTGCCGCCGCCGTTGCGGGCGGCGATCGAGGTGGTGTTGATGATGAAGCCGCCCTGCTTTTTCAGATGTGGATGGGCGGCGCGGGTCGCGGCCAGCACCGAGCGGGCATTGAGGTTCATCACCCGCTCATAGTGCTCGTCGGTCATCGCCGAAGTCGGCACGCGGCCGAGCATGCCGCCGGCATTGTTGACGAGCCCGTCGAGCCCGCCGAAGGCTTCCGCCGTCTCCTCGACGACCCGCTCGGTCTCGCCATCCTGCGAGACGTCACCCTGAACCAGATGCACTTGCCCGCCGGCGGCGGTGATCTCGGCGGCAAGCCTTTCGGCCGGCTCGCGGCTGGCGTTGAAGTGGATGCCGACCTTCATGCCCTGCTGGGCGAAGGCACGGGCCAGCGCCGCACCAATGCCGGTCGAGGCGCCGGTGATCAGCACGCGCTTGCCGGCGAGATCGGGAATGCGGATGGATGCGAGGGATTGCGCGAGTTCTGTCATGACGGCTCCTCCTGAAAGTCGACAATAAATCATACGACGAAATCGCGACTGTAATATCAGGCGGAAGCGCGGCGCGGCAATGCGCGCGCGGCAAACAAAAGCGGGCCGCCCGGACGTTCCGGGCGGCCCGCCGTCAATTCATCGTGAGGAGATCAGACCCGTTCGAGTGCCACGGCGATGCCCTGGCCGACGCCGATGCACATGGTCGACAGCGAATAGCGGCCGCCGGTTTCCTTCAGTTCCAGTGCGGCCGTGCCGGTGATACGCGCACCAGACATGCCAAGGGGATGGCCGAGCGCGATGGCGCCGCCATTGCGGTTGACACGGGCATCGGCGTCGGCAATGCCGAGTTCGCGCAGGACGGCGAGACCCTGCGAGGCGAAGGCCTCGTTGAGTTCGATGACATCGAACTGCTCCTGGCGCATGCCGAGGCGTGCCATCAGCTTGCGCGAGGCAGGCACCGGGCCGATACCCATGACGCGCGGCGGCACACCGGCGGCAGCTCCGCCGAGAATGCGGGCAATCGGCGTCAGGCCGTATTTCTTCACCGCCGCTTCCGAAGCGATGATCAGTGCCGCCGCGCCGTCATTGACGCCGGAGGCGTTGCCGGCGGTTACCGTGCCGCCCTCCTTCTTGAAGGGCGTGCCGAGCTTGGCCAGGGTTTCGATCGTCGTGGCGCGCGGATGTTCGTCCTTGCCGACGACGATGGCGTCACCCTTGCGCTGCGGGATTGTGACCGGGGTGATCTCCTTGGCGAGACGGCCGTTCTCCTGTGCGGCAGCCGCCTTGGCCTGCGAGCGAACGGCGAAGGCGTCCTGGTCTTCGCGGCTGACCTTCCAGTCCTCGGCGACGTTCTCGCCGGTTTCCGGCATGGAATCGACGCCATATTGCTTCTTCATCAGCGGGTTGATGAAGCGCCAGCCGATGGTGGTGTCGTAAATCTCGGCATTACGCGAAAAGGCGCTGTCGGCCTTGGGAATGACGAAGGGCGCGCGCGACATGCTCTCGACGCCGCCGGCGATCAGCAATTCCGCCTCGCCGGAGCGGATGGCGCGGGCGGCGGTGATGACCGCATCCATGCCGGAGCCACAGAGGCGGTTGATCGTCGTGCCGGAAACGGAGATCGGCAGGCCGGCCAGCAGAGAGGACATGCGCGCGACGTTGCGGTTGTCCTCGCCGGCCTGGTTGGCGCAGCCGAAAACCACGTCATCGATCGCTTCCCAATCGATGGAGCCATTGCGCTCGATCAGCGCCTTCAGCGGCACGGCGCCGAGATCGTCGGCGCGGACAGAGGAGAGCGAGCCGCCGAAGCGGCCGATAGGCGTGCGGATATAGTCACAGATGAAGGCTTCGGTCATGGTCTTCTCCTTAGAGCAATTCCAGGAAAAGTGCGTAGCGGTTTTCCGTCCGGAATTGCTTAAAAACAAAGGGATAGAGCGTTTTCGCGGTTCGAAGAAAAGCGGAAATGCTCTAGAGCGCCGGGACGACGAGGTCGGCGACGGGGCCGTCGACATGGAGCGGAGCGCCGGTCATTGCCTGCAGCTCGTCCATCGTCATGGCCGCCAGCTTCTCCCGTACGACGAAGCCGCCATTGGCGATATCGATGACGGCATGGCTGGTGTAGACGCGGGTGATGCAGCCGACGCCGGTCAGCGGGAAGGTGCAGGCCTCCACCAGTTTCGGCTTGCCGTCCTTCGTCACATGTTCGGTGATGACAAAAACCTGCTTGGCGCCATGCACCAGATCCATGGCGCCGCCGACGGCGGGCACGCCCTTGGAGCCGACGCGCCAGTTGGCTAGGTCGCCATTCTGTGCCACCTGATAGGCACCGAGGATCGCCACGTCGAGATGACCGCCGCGCACCATGGCGAAGCTATCGGCATGATGGAAGAAAGATGCGCCCGGCTTCAGCGTCACGGCCTTCTTGCCGGCATTGATCAGGTCCCAGTCCTCTTCACCTTCCGCCGGCGGCTCGCCGAAATTCAGGATGCCGTTTTCCGTGTGGAAGATTGCCTGACGGCCGGGAGGCTGGTAGCGGGCGACCATTTCCGGGAAGCCGATGCCGAGGTTAACATAGGCGCCATCCTGGATATCCTGTGCGGCGCGCCAGGCGATCTGGGCGTTGGAGAGCTTGATGTCGTCGCGTGTGTCGATGGTCATGCGTATACCACTCCGGCCCGAATGAGCGCTTCTTCCTGCTGCGGATCGGCGACTTCGACGACGCCGTTGACGAAGATGCCGGGGGTGACGATGTGCTCGGGATCGAGCTCGCCGGCGGCGACGATCTTCGAGACCTGCGCGATCGTCTTGGCCGCGGCCATGCACATCAGCGGATTAAAGTTGCGGCCGGCCTTGTTGTAGAGGAGGTTGCCGTGCACGTCGCCGACCTGGGCCTTGACGATGGCGAAATCCGCCTTCAGCCAGCGCTCCTGAACATAGTGGCGGCCGTCGAATTCGGCGATGACCTTGCCCTGTGCGAGCTCGGTCCCATAGGCGGTGGGCGTATAGAAGGCCGGGATGCCGGCGCCGCCGGCGCGGATGCGTTCGGCGAGTGTCCCCTGCGGCACCAGTTCCAGCTCGATTTCGCCGGCCAGATAGCGATCCGTGAAAGCACGCGGATCGGAGGAGCGCGGGAAGGAACAGATCATCTTCCGGACCATGCCGGCATCGATCATCGCCGCGATGCCGATGCGGCCGTTGCCGGCATTGTTGTTGATGACGGTCAGGTTCTTTGGGCCTTTGTCGATCAGGGCATGAATGAGTTCGATCGGTGCGCCGGAGCCGCCGAAGCCGCCGATCATGACGGTCGCGCCATCGCCGATGTCCGAGACGGCCGCCGCCGTGCTCGCAATTGTCTTGTCCATGCGAAATCTCCCGTTGCGGGCGGATTAAGACGACCCGTCCTCTGCCTCTCGAATAAATCAGCCTGGGCTGGACGGCAATTGATTTGTGCGTTATTTGATATTTGTTCATATATCGCACAAAACGAAGGCGGGAATCTGGAGGGCATCATGCGGGAAGGTGATTTCGTCAGTGGCTTTGCCAAGGGACTGAAGGTCATCGAGGCCTTTGGTGAGACGCAGCAGCGCCTGACGATCGCCGAGGCGTCGAAACTGACGGGGCTCGACCGCGCCACCGTGCGTCGTTCGCTGCTGACCTTGGCCGAACTCGGCTACGCCGTCTATGACGGCAAGTTCTTCACGCTGACGCCGAAGATCCTGCGGCTCGGCCATGCCTATCTTGCGGCGACGCCGCTGCCGACGATCATCCAGCCGCACCTCGACCAGCTTGCCGAGCGTGCTGGCCAGAATGCCTCGGCGTCCGTGCTGGATGGCACCGAGGTCGTCTATATCGCCCGCGCCTCGCAGCGCCGGGTGATGTCGATCAACCTGACGCCCGGCAGCCGCCTGCCGGCCTTCTGCGCCTCGATGGGCCGTGTCCTGCTCGCCGCCCTGCCGGAAAGCGAGGCGCGCTCGATCCTTCAGCGCACGGACCTCAAGGCCAATACGCCGAACACCAGGACCGATCCGGAAGAGCTGCTGGCCGAGTTCCGCCGGGTGCGGTCGCAGGGCTATGCCGTCATCGACCAGGAACTGGAAATCGGCCTCTGCTCGATTGCCGTGCCGGTCGAGAACGATCGCGGCCAGACAGTCGCGGCCATCAACATAGGGGCGCCTGCCGCCTACGTCGCCGCCGCCGAGATGGCGGAGCGGTTCCTGCCGCTGCTGCGGGAGACCCAAAAGGCGTTGCGGCTGGTTTTGCCGTAAGCTTCAGGCTTTCTAGCTTTCCGGGGCCACTCTCGCCCTTCGACAGGCTCAGGGTGAGGGTGGAGTGGCCTCCGTGATCAAGGCAGAGTGCTATCCGACGGAGGGCTAGGCGCTGGTGACTAGCCCTCATGCTGCGGAGGCCCGCAGGGCCGTCTCGAAGCACGAGGGCGGGTGATCGGACTCTGCCCTGCTCACATCCCAAGCCTCTCCCGCTCGGCCATGCGCCAGGCGCGCGGCGTCTGGCCGGTCTGCTTCAGGAAAAACCGCGAGAAATAGGCGGGATCGGCAAAGCCAAGTCGATAGCCGATTTCCTGCACCGAACCAAAGGTGAAGACCAGGTCGCGCTTGGCTTCGTCGGTGAGCTTGCGGGCGATCAGCTCGTGCGTCGCCAGCCCGGTCCTGCCGCGCACGATGCGGTTGAGATGGGTCGGCGAGATGCCGAGCGCTTCGGCATAGAAGGCGGCGGGCCTGTGTGCGCGGAAATGATGCTGGATGAGGCCGTGCAGCCGCTCCATGCGCCGCTCGCTTTCGTCGGAAGCACCTGGCCCTTCCGCTTCCCGCTGCGAAAGCCGGGCGGTCAGAAGCAGCGCTGAGGTCAAATAGGCTTCGAGCAGGTCGTTGCGGCCGCTGCGGCGATTGGTGAATTCCTCGCCTAGGCGCCGCAATGTCTGTGCCACATAAGTGGCGTCATCGTTGTTGGTATCCAGCAAGGTCAGATGCGGCTCGGCCAGCCATTCGCCCAGCCGGCTGCGATCGCCGGGCGCGGCCTTCAGATGCGAGATCAGCACGGTGACGACGAAACCGTCTATATCGCGCGAAAAGCGAAAGCCGTGATTGAGGCGCGGTGGCACGGTGATGATGGCGGGCGGCGCAATGGCATGGCGGACGCCGTCGAAGATCGCATCGCCGGAGCCGGCGTCTATGTACAAGATCTGAAAGAAACTCTCATGCCGGTGCGGCCGGATTTCCCAGTGATGCAGGCTGCTGCGCGAGGGAATTGTCTCGCAATGCAGCCAGAAATCCGGGTTTCGGCCGGTATTCTCGCCGTAGAGCTCATAGGTCGGCACTGCGTTCGACATGGCTTTCCTCCTTCGCCATGTTCGGTTTGTGCAATTTCTTGGATGAAATGTCCATTGTGACGACCCTGCCGACCGCGCAGAATTCGACAAAAGACGAAGCGCGGGAGGACATCATGCGTACGAAGGTTGCCATCATCGGTTCCGGCCCGTCCGGCCTGCTGCTCGGCCAGCTGCTGACCGAGGCCGGCATCGACAACATCATCCTCGACCGCGTCGGCAAGGACTATATTCTCGGCCGCGTGCGCGCCGGCGTGCTGGAGGAAGGCACGGTTCGGCTAATGGACAAGGCGAAGTCTGCGACGCGCCTGCATGCCGAGGGCCTTCCCCACGACGGCTTCTCGCTCGCCTTCGATGGCCGCGATCATCGCATCGACCTGCATGATCTTACCGGCGGCAAGCGCGTGATGATCTATGGCCAGACCGAATTGACTCGCGACCTGATGGCCCGTCGCGAGCAAACTGGCGGCGTGACGATCTATGACGCCGCCAATGTCAGCCCGCACGATTTCGACGGCACCGCTCCCTATCTCACCTACGAAAAGGATGGTGTTGCGCATCGCATCGATTGCGATTTCATCGCTGGATGCGACGGCTTTCATGGCGTCAGCCGCAAGTCGGTCCCGGAAAAGGCAATCCGCTGCTTCGAGAAGGTCTATCCCTTCGGCTGGCTCGGGCTGCTCGCCGATGTCACGCCGGTCAATCACGAATTGATCTATGCCAACCATCCGCGCGGCTTCGCACTCTGCTCGATGCGGTCGATGACGCGCAGCCGCTATTACATCCAGTGCCCGCTGGACGAGAAGGTCGAGAACTGGAGCGACGACCGCTTCTGGGAGGAGCTGCGCCGCCGCCTGCCGGAGCATCATGCCGAGGCGCTGCTCACCGCGCCCTCCTTCGAGAAATCGATCGCGCCGCTGCGCTCCTTCGTCGCCGAGCCCATGCGCTTCGGCCGCCTGTTTCTCGTCGGCGACGCCGCCCATATCGTGCCGCCCACCGGCGCCAAGGGGCTCAATCTCGCGGCAAGCGATGTGCATTATCTCTTCTCAGGCCTGGCGGAGCACTATCAGGATCGCTCCAATGCCGGGCTGGACGCCTATTCCCCCCGAGCGCTCGCGCGCGTCTGGAAAGCCGTTCGCTTCTCCTGGTGGATGACGACGATGCTGCATCGCTTTCCCGATACCAGCGATTTCGATCAGAAGATCCAGGAGGCCGAACTCGATTATCTCACCCATTCCCGCGCCGCTTCCACCGCGCTTGCGGAGAATTATGTCGGCCTTCCGTTCTGAACCGGCCTAAGGCTTTTTCGCCACCTCGCCGGCCGCCTCGCGGATCGTCTGCATCAGGATCGACAGCGGCATCGTGGGAATGGCGTCGGTGCGCATGGTGAGTCCGACGGGACCTCTGGTTTCGCTGGTGTCGATCGGCAGCAGGCTCAACAAGCCGTCCTTGACATCGCCGGCGACGACGCCGGTCGAGATGATCCAGATGGCGTCGCTGGCGCGCACGAAGGCGCGGCCGAAGGAATCCGAGACCGTCTCGATCTGGTTCGGCAGGCCGGCGACGCCGTTGACGATGAGAAAACTCTCGACGAACGGCCGGATGATCGAGCCGCGCGTCGGCATCAGGATCGTATATTTGTCGAGCTCGGCAAACAGGGATTTTCCGGCCTTCAGCAGCGGATGTCCGGCCCGGACGGCGAAGACGACCTGCTCGGAGTAGAGATGTTCGAAGGAAAAGCCCGCCATCTTGTCGGGGCTTGCCAGCCGTCCGACGACGAGATCGAGGTCGCCAACCCGCAATTGCTCGAGAAGCACGGCATTTTCGCCAGTGACGATCTTGATGCGGCTCCAGGTGTCTTCCTTCAGGAACAGCTCCATGGCGCGCGGCATGATCCGCGTCGAGACCGTCGGAAGCGCGCCGATCCGGATCGGCGGCGCCTCGCCGGACCGCTCCTGGGACACGGAATCGAAGCCTTGGCGCATCGCCGTCAGCGCCGCGCCCGCATAGCGCAGGAAGACTTCGCCGTAGCGCGTGATCCGGATGCCGCGCCCTTCGCGCTCGAACACCGCGACCCCCAGCGCCTCCTCCAGCTCGCGGATAGTCTTGGTCACCGCCGGCTGGCTGACATGCAGGAGTTCGGCTGCCTTCACCACGCTTTTCTGGCGCGCGACCTCGACAAAAGTCTGGAGATGACGGAACTTCACGCGCGTGTCGATCATGATTTTCATAACCTTATGGTTATCGGAAGTCCATAAAATATCATTTTACCTAACCAGATTAAACATTCAATCTCGCTGTCGAGGAGATTTTCAGTGCAGTTCGCCCGTATCAACGACGTCACGATTCACTATCAGATCATCGGCGCTGCCGGTGACAAGCCGGTGCTGGTCTTTGCCAATTCGCTCGGTACGGATTTCCGCATCTGGCGCGACGTGATTGTCCGCCTTGCTGGCGATTTCGCCATCGTGCTCTACGACAAGCGCGGCCATGGCCTCTCCGATATCGGCCAGGTGCCCTATGCGATCGAGGATCATGCCAACGATCTTGCCGGGCTTCTCGATTTTCTCTCGGTGAAGAATGCGGTCATCTGCGGCCTGTCGGTCGGCGGACTGATCGCCCAGTCGCTCTACCAGCGACGCCCGGATCTGGTGCGGGCGCTGATCCTCTGCGACACCGCGCACAAGATCGGCACGATCGAGAGCTGGAATGCCCGCATCGCGCAGGTGGAGGCGCATGGCATCGAATCGATCGTCGATGCGGTGATGGAGCGCTGGTTCACGCCTGCCTTCCGTCGTCCTGAGAACATGGCCTTCGCCGGCTATTGCAACATGCTGATCCGGCAGCCGGCGGCGGGCTATGCGGCAACCTGCGCGGCACTGCGCGACGCCGATCTCACCGAGGCGGCCAAGAAGATCGCCGTGCCGACCATCTGCATCGTCGGCGATCAGGACGGTTCGACGCCGCCGGAGGTGGTATTGTCGACCGCAAAACTCATTCCGAATGCGCGCTATGAAGTGATCAAGGATGCGGGGCACATTCCCTGCGTCGAACAGCCCGAGGCGCTGACGGCCGTCATTCGCGCCTTCGTCGATTTTGCCCTGCAGGGAGACAAGAGCCCATGAGTGAACCCCTCGTTCCGTCCGAGCGCTATCGCCAGGGCATGGCGACACGCCGCGCCGTTCTCGGCGACAGTCATGTCGACCGCGCGCAGGCGGGATCGACGGAGTTCGACCGGCCGTTCCAGGAGCTGATCACCGAAGCCGCCTGGGGCCATGTCTGGTCGCGGCCGACGCTCAGCAAGCGCGAGCGCTCGATCGTCACGATCGCGCTTCTGGCAGCACTCGGCCAGGATGAGGAGGTGGCCATGCATGTCCGCGCCACCAGCAATACCGGCGCGACGCGTGAGGATATCTGCGAGGCGCTCCTGCATGTGGCGATCTATGCCGGCGTGCCGGCGGCCAATCACGCGATCAAGATCGCAAAGCAGGTTTTCGAACAGATGGACGCCGAGAAGGCGGCTTGAAGCGAGGCAAGTATGTCTGACAAAAGCAACAGCAGGCCCGAAACGGGCGCCTTTTTCGCTCGCGACCGCGCCTGGCACGCGCCGGCCTTCACGCCGGGCTACAAGACTTCGGTGCTGCGTTCGCCGCAGCGCGCGCTTCTATCTCTCGACGGCACGATCTCCGAAATCACCGGCCCGGTCTTCGGCCATTCGATCATCGGCGAACTGGACAATGACCTGATCCACAATTTCGCGAGACCCGGCGAAAGCGCCATCGGCGAGCGTATCATCGTGCATGGCCGCGTGCTCGACGAGCGCAACCGGCCGGTGCCGGGAGCGCTTCTGGAGTTCTGGCAGGCCAATGCCGGCGGGCGGTATCGCCACAAGAAGGAAACCTATCTCGCCGCCATCGACCCGAATTTCGGCGGTTGCGGCCGCGCCATCACCGATGACGAGGGTCGCTACGCCTTCCGCACCATCCGGCCGGGCGCCTATCCCTGGCCGAACGGCGTCAACGACTGGCGGCCGGCGCATATCCATTTCTCGATCTTCGGCCACGGCTTCGCTCAGCGGCTGATCACGCAGATGTATTTCGAGGGCGACCCGATGATCTGGAAATGTCCGATCGTCGGCACGATCCCGGACAAGGCGGCGATCGAGCAGCTGATTGCGCCGCTCGACTGGGGCAATACGATCCCGATGGATGCGCGCGCCTATAAATTCGATATCGTGCTGCGCGGGCGGCGCTCGACCCTGTTCGAAAACCGGCTGGAGGGGAACTGATGGTGCAGGAACTCGGCTACCTCAAGGAAACGCCGTCGCAGACGGCCGGTCCCTATGTCCATATCGGCCTCACGCCGAACTACAGCGAGATCGGCGGCGTCTACGATGTCGACCTCGGTACGGCCATGGTCAACGACAAGACGCTGGGAGAACGCATCACGGTCAAGGGCCGCATCATCGATGGTGCCGGCGCGCCGGTGAAGGATGCCGTCATCGAGATATGGCAGGCCGACAGCACCGGGCTCTACAACAGCCCTTCGGAAATGCGGGGAACGGCCGATCCCAATTTCACCGGCTGGGGCCGCTGCCCGACCAGCGCCACCGATGGCGTCTTTTCTTTCGAGACGGTGAAGCCCGGCCGCGTCCCCTTCAAGGACGGGCGCAAAATGGCGCCGCATATCACTCTCTGGATCGTGGCGCGCGGCATCAATATCGGCCTGCATACGCGCATGTATTTTCCGGACGAGGCCGCGGCCAATGCGGAAGATCCGCTGCTTGCCCGCATCGAGCATCGCGAGCGTGTCGCCACCCTGATCGCCAGCCAGGAGGGATCGACCTATACGTTCGACGTGCATTTGCAGGGCGACAAGGAAACGGTTTTCCTCGATATATAGGCCATGAGCATTTTCGCCTTCGACCATCCGTTTCTCTCCGGCCTCCTCGGCGACGAGGAGGTTTCCGCCTATTTTTCGGCGCAAGCCGATATCCGCGCCATGCTTGCCTTCGAGGCGGCACTCGCCAAGGCCGAGGCGCGGCATGGCCTCATTCCGGCGGTGTCAGCGGAGCAGATCGCCGATGTCTGCGCGGCGTTCCAGCCCGACATCGCCAGCCTGAAATCGGCGACGGCCACGGACGGCGTCGTCATTCCCGACCTTGTCAGGCAGTTGCGCAAGGCGGTCGGCGGCGAGGCCGCGCAGCATGTGCATGTCGGTGCCACCAGTCAGGACGTCATCGACACCAGCCTGATGATCCGCCTGAAGGCGGTCGCCTTCCTGTTCGCCGGCCGTCTGTCCCAGGTGACGGCGGCACTCGCTACGCTCGACAAGCAATGGGGTGCGAACAGGCTTATGGGCCGTACCCGCATGCAGGCGGCCATTCCGATGACCGTGTCCGACCGGCTGCGCTCCTGGCGCGATCCTCTGGAGACCTATCGCGACCGGTTGACGCAACAGACCTTCCCCCTGCAGTTCGGCGGCGCGGTCGGCACGCTGGAAAAACTGGGATCGAACGCCGCGGCCGTCCGCGCATCGCTGGCGCAGGAACTCGACCTGACCGACGCACCGCAATGGCAGAGCCAGCGGGGAGGGATCGCCGAGTTCGCCGGCCTGCTCTCCTTGATTTCGGGCAGCCTCGGCAAGATCGGCCAGGATGTCGCGCTTCTGGCCCAGACCGGCGAGGAAATCGAGCTTGCCGGCGGCGGCGGTTCCTCGGCCATGCCGCACAAGCAGAACCCGGTTGCCGCCGAAACGCTGGTGGTGCTCGCCCGCTTCAATGCCGTCCAGCTTTCCGGCATGCATCAGTCCATGGTGCACGAGCAGGAGCGCTCGGGTGCTGCCTGGACGCTCGAATGGCTGCTCTTGCCTTCGATGGCGATGGCAACGGCGGCGTCGCTGCGAACGGCGCGGGAGTTGATTGGGAAGGTGAGGCGGCTGGGGACAGCTATCTAACCGCCTGCTTTTGCTCAGTTCAGCACTTCCAGGCCATGCTTCTTGACGATCGACAGCAGCTTCAACGCCATGCCGCTTGGTCGCTTGGCACCGCTTTCCCACTTCTGCACGGTCGACTCGCTGGTGTTGAGATAGCGCGCAAAAATCGGCTGGCTCACATGATTTTGCTCGCGAAGCGCCTTGATCTCCGCCGGCTCGAATTCCGTGGGCATAACCAGGCAATCCTTGTCGAAGGAACGCAAGGTCTGTTTGTCGATTGCTCCCACCGTGTAAAGGGCTTCGGCAGAGCTGTGGATCGCCTCAAAAGCATCGCTTTTGTATTTACGCATCTTTGTCATCGCTGATCTCCACGAAATGCCCGATTTCAATCAACTTTCGAAGCTGCTCATCCGAAAGGCTGGCGTAGGATTTGACGAGCTTCCTGAAATTGAGCAATTCGTCGTTTTCGATGTTCGCCCGGCCCTGCTTGGCGAACAGATACTCGTAAACCCAGAAGCGTCCGGCATTTGCCAATATGATCGATCGATGCCTATTGTCATTTAACCGCTTCTTGAAAACGCCACCTCCAAGATCATCGGCTTTGCCTTCCGCGACTTGTCTGATCGCGTTCGCGAGATGCTTATCCGAAATATGCGCTTTGCGGGCGGCCTTGCTGAACCAGCTTGTTTTGAATACCCGTGCGACCATGATCGCATGTAGCACCTGGTGCTATTTTGTTCAACACTCTGATCGAGAGGCAATTCCAAAAACTGAGGGATCGTCCTAAGCTTTTGTTGCCATAATTCATAACTGAACAATTATAAATGCGAGCCCTTATTTCATTTTACATCACCATTCCGTATGCCAGATTGGCATTGGCTGAAAATGCGCAAAGCAAGCCGGCCCGGGGAGCAGGCCGGCAGGGGGAGGAAACATCATGAAACGGGTTATTCTGGCCGCGATCGCGGCTATCGCCATCAGCAGCGCCGCCTATGCCGACACGATCAAGGTCGGCGTCATCGGGCCGTTTTCGGGGCCTTTCGCCCTGCAGGGCAAGAATTTCAAGGCCGGCATCGATGCCTATATGGCGCTGAACGGCAAGAGCGTCGGCGGTCATGAGGTCGAGGTGATCTACCGCGATGTGCCGCAGGCCGATCCGGCACAGTCGAAATCCTCGGCGCAGGAGCTGGTGGTCAAGGAGCATGTGCAATATCTGGCGGGCTTCTACTTCACCCCCGACGCGATGGCCGTGACGCCGATCCTCAAGCAGGCCAATGTACCGATGGTGGTTTTCAACGCCGCGACGTCGGCGATCGTGACGAAGAGCCCGCTCGTGGTGCGGACTTCGTTTACCACCTGGCAGACATCGACGCCGATCGCCAAGGTCGCCTATGATGCGGGCGTGAAGAAAGTCATCTCCGTCGTCAGCGACTATGGTCCCGGCGTCGACGCCGAAAATGCCTTCAAGACGGGTTTCGAAAAGGCGGGCGGCCAGGTGGTCGAGGCCGTGCGCATGCCGCTGTCGACCAATGATTTCAGCCCGATCATGCAGCGTATCAAGGATTCCGGCGCGCAGGGCGTCTTCGCCTTCCTGCCGTCCGGCCCGACCACGCTCGGCTTCGTCAAGGCCTATAATGAAAACGGCCTGAAGGCTGCCGGCATCAAGCTGTTTGCGCCCGGCGACCTGACGCAGGAATCCGACCTGCCGGCGCTGGGCGATGCCGCGCTCGGCATGCAGACCAGCTTCCACTACGCCATCTCGCATGATTCTGCGGAAAACAAGACCTTCGTCGCCGCGGCCGGCAAGGCGATCGGCAATCCGGCGGAGTTGACCTTCCCGGCGGTCGGCGCCTTCGACGGCATGCATGTCATCTACAAGATGATCGAGGCGACCGGTGGCAAGCAGGATGCGCAAAAGGCCGTCGATGCGGTCAAAGGCCTCTCCTGGGCAAGCCCGCGCGGCCCGGTGATCATCGATCCGGAAAGCCGGCATATCACGCAGAACATCTATCTGCGCGAGGTCACCAAGGCCGCGGACGGCAGCTACTACAACAAGGAAATCCAGACATTCGAAAAGCAGGGCGATCCGGGTCTGGCGGCGGTAAAGTAAGCGCCCTAGCGTCAATCCTGTCGCGCCTTGGCGAACGGGCGATTTGCGTCCGTTCCCGCCGAGAGGATTAACGCAGAGCCAGGATCAAACGGACCGGTCATTTCATGCAAACCGTGCTCAGCATAGCAGTCGACGCCCTTGCCTATGGCATGGTGTTGTTTGTGATTTCGATCGGTCTTTCGGTCACCATGGGCCTCATGCGCGTCGTCAACCTGGCGCATGGCGCTTTCGCCATGATCGGCGGCTATATCGCCTCCTACGCGGCGCGCGATCTCGGTCTCGGATATGCGGCGGCTGTTCTTCTCGCCGTCGTCGGCACGGTCATGATCTCGATTCCGATCGAGCGCTTGCTTTATCGCCGCATCTACGGCGCGCCGGAGCTGACGCAGGTCCTGATGACGATCGGCATCACCTTCTGCATCATCGGTATCGCCAATTATGTCTTCGGCCCGACGCTGAAGACCATCCCGCTGCCGGCCGACCTGCAAGGATCGGTCGATCTCGGCTTTCGCACCATCGGCACGCATCGCATCTTCGCCATCGCCTGCGGCCTCATCGTCGCCCTGGCGCTCTGGTACACGATCGAGAGAACCTCGTTCGGGGTGAAGCTTCGCGCCTCCGTCGACAATGCGGCGATGGCGGCGGCTCTCGGGGTACGCACAGAGATCGTCTATGCCGTCAGTTTCGCCGCGGCCGTCGGGCTTGCGGCCTTCGGCGGGGTCATCGGTGCCGAACTCCTGCCGGTCGAGCCCTATTATGCGCTGCGCTACATGGTGACCTTTCTCGTTGTGGTCTCGGTTGGCGGCGCCGGTTCGATCTCAGGCGCGCTGCTGGCCTGCCTCGTCCTCGGCTGCATCGATACGACCGGCCGTTATCTGATGCCGGAATATGGCGAGTTCTTTTTCTATCTCGCCGTCATTGCCATCATCTGCGTCTTCCCGCGCGGTCTTGCCGGAAGGATGAAGTGATATGGCGCTGACCCTGGAGAGAGATGCTGTGGCGGCGGCGAGCAATCGCCGTGCCTTCGGACGCGATGCGACCGCCGTCGCGGTCATCATCGTTCTGGCCGCTGCCGGTTACCTGCTGTTTCCCGACAACCTCGCCCTGCTGACCCGGCTGATCGCCATCGCCCTGCTCGTCCTGTCGCTCGACCTTGTTACCGGTTATTGCGGCGTGGCGACGCTCGGTCACGCAGCCCTGTTCGGCGCCGGCGCCTATGCGGCCGGCATCGCCTCGGCGCATTACGGCATCAGCGATCCTCTCGTCATGACGCTGGTCGGCATCGTCGCCGGCGCGGTCGCGGGGCTGGTCTGCGGCATCGTCATTCTCAGAGCCCATGGCCTGCCGCAGCTCGTGCTGTCGATCGCGCTGATCTATCTCTTCCACGAATTCGCCAACAAGGCATCGAGCTGGACGGGCGGCAGTGACGGACTGTCCGGCATTTCCACCGATCCGCTGTTCGGCCTGTTCGAATTCGACCTCTATGGGCATACGGCCTATTTCTATGGCGTGGCGCTGCTGCTGGTGGTGCTCGTCCTGCTGCGCATCCTCGTGCGTTCGCCGTTCGGCATGCTCTGCCGCGGCATCCGGCAGGACCCGCTGCGTATCCGCGCCATGGGGGCCTCGCCCAAGGCGGCGCTGATCAAGATGTATGTGATTTCGGGTGCCGTCGCCGGTACCGGCGGCGCGTTGAACGCGATCTCGACCCAGGTGGTCGGTCTCGACAGTCTCTCCTTCACGCAATCGGCCGAAGCCCTCGTCATGCTCGTGCTCGGTGGCACCGGCTCGCTGTTCGGGGCGCTCGCCGGCACCTTGATCTTCATGCTGTTCGAGGATTATGTCTCGGCCGCCAATCCCTTTCACTGGCTGACCATCGTCGGCCTGCTGCTGATCCTCGTGGTGCTGTTCGCGCCAAAGGGGATCTATGGAACGGCGGCGGCCTATTTCGCCCGTCGCCGGGAGGCCCGCCCATGAGCGCGATCTTCGAGGTCAGCCGTCTGAGAAAATCCTTCGGCGGCTTGACGGTCACCAACGATGTCAGCCTGTCGATGGCGCCGGGCGATCGCGTCGCGCTGATCGGGCCGAATGGCGCGGGCAAGACCAGCTTCGTCAATCTGGTCACCGGCAACCTGCGCGCCGATTCGGGCGAGGTCCGCCTTGCGGGCGAGGTGGTCACCGGGCTGGATGCGATCGGCCGCGTGCGGCGCGGACTGGTGCGTTCCTTCCAAGTGACCCGGCTTTTCCAGGACATGACGCCGGCCGAGCATGTCGGCCTCGCCATTCTGCAGCGCAGTGGTCGCAGTGGCCGCATGTTCGGCAATTTCCTCGCCATGCGCGACGTCATGGCCGAAGCCGCCGATCTGCTCGACACGCTCGGCCTCGGTGACCTCATGCACCGCAAGGTGAGCGAAATCGCCTATGGCCAGCAGCGGCTGCTGGAGATCGCCGTTGCCATGGCGTTGAAGCCGAAAGTATTGCTGCTCGACGAGCCCGCCGCCGGCGTGCCGCAGAGCGATACCGGCCGCATCGAGCAGGCGCTGGCCGATCTGCCGGCCGATCTCGCCGTGCTGATGATCGAGCACGACATGGATCTGGTCTTCCGCTTCGCCAGGCGCGTCGTCGTGCTGGCCGCCGGAACCATCATCTTCGACGGTTCGCCCGCCGATGTCACCAAGGATGCGCGGGTGCGCGAAGCCTATCTGGGGAGCTATGCCGATGCCGGCCGCGCCGCTTGACGTGGAAAACCTGTCGGCCGGTTACGGGCCGACCCGGGTGCTCGAAGGCGTGTCCTTCTCCGTGCCGGCCGGCGCGCGGCTTGCGGTGCTCGGCCGCAACGGCATGGGCAAGACGACGCTGCTTGCAACGCTTGCCGGCCAGACGCGCCGCTATGACGGCCGCATCCGCCTGGGGGCCGCCGATGTCACGGCGCTGCCGAGCGCAAGGCGGGCACATCATGGCCTCGGCTATGTGCCGCAGACCCGCGACGTCTTCCCGACGCTGACGGTGGAGGAAAATCTCTCCGTCGGGCTGAAGGGCCGGCCGAAGGCGGCGCTGCAGGAAGCCTATGACATGTTTCCGCGCCTGAAGGAGCGGCGCCGCAACCTCGGCAACCAGCTTTCGGGCGGTGAGCAGCAGATGCTGTCGACCGCCCGCACCATTCTCGGCCGCCCCTCCGTGCTGCTGCTCGACGAACCGCTGGAGGGCCTGGCGCCGGTCATTTGCGAGGAATTGATGGCGGCCTTCGCCAATCTTGCCAAAACCGGCGACATGACCATCCTCCTGGTGGAGCAGCGCATCCAGAGCGCGCTCGATTTCGCCGACCGGGTGATCATCCTCGAGCGCGGGCGGCTTGCCTGGCAGGGGACGCCAGGCGCCCTCTCCGAGGATCATGCCACGGTCGAGCGCCTGCTCGGCGTCGGCGGGTTGCATTAGGCGGATAGACAGCCGCATATCGCTCCGCCGCAAGATGGAAGCCAATACGAAACCGTTGCTGTCGCTGCGCCCGAACTCATTTCAGGCTCATTTTAGGATGTTACACCGCCGCTTTGAAACGAATACGGGGCCGGCTTCCGCACGGAGCCACCCCGGAGAGCCAAACGAAGTTTCTTCAGGCGAAGGGGCGGTTCAGCATGGCGCATATCGTTATCATCAACCCGCGCTTCGAGACGTCGTATTGGGGCCTCGAGCATGTGCTGCCGATCTTCGGCGCCAAGGCCAATCTTCCGGTGGCCTGTCTTCCGCTGCTGGCGGCGCTGACCCCCGACGAACATGTCGTCACGCTGATCGATGAAAATGTCGAGCCGATCGACTACGAACTTTGTGTGAGCGCCGACATCGTCGGCCTGACCGGCATGATCGTCCAGCGCTTCCGCATGCGGGAAGTTTTGGAGGAGCTGAAGCGGCGCGGCTGCTTCACCGTGGTCGGCGGTCCCTGGATCACCGTCAACGAGGCCTATTTCGAAGGGCTTGCGGATGTGACCTTCATCGGCGAGGCCGAGGAGACCTGGCCGCGATTCCTGCGGGAATGGAAACAAGGGCGCCATGTCGGCCGATACGAGCAGGCGGACAGGACCGATATGAGCACGGTGCCGATACCGCGCTTCGATCTATTGAAGATGGACGATTACGCGGTCGGCAGCATCCAGTTTTCGCGCGGTTGTCCGTTCACGTGCGAGTTCTGCGACATCATCGTCGTCTTCGGCCGGCGGCCGAGGATCAAGACGAGCGCGCAGATCATCGCCGAGATCGAGGCGCTGCTATCGGCCGGCATGGATACGGCCTTCATCGTCGACGACAATCTGATCGGCAACAAGAAGGCGATCAAGGAGGTTCTCCATGAGGTCATCGCCTGGCAGGAGCGCCATCATTACCCGATGACCTTCCTGACGGAGGCCTCCATCGACCTTGCCGACGATCCCGAGCTTACGCAGCTGATGGTGGATGCCAATGTGCGGGTCGTCTTCATCGGTGTCGAAACGCCGAACGAGGCGGCGCTGAAGGAGACGAAGAAGCTGCAGAATGTACGCAAGGGCGCCACCATGCTGGAGAAGATCCATCGCATCCAGGAGGCTGGCATCGAGATCTGGTGCGGCATGATCCTCGGCTTCGACAGCGATGACGCATCCATTTTCGACGCTCAACGGGCCTTCATCCGGGAGTCCAGGATCGTCAATGCCATGATCGGCATGCTGGCAGCGATACCCAAGACGCCGCTATACACGCGGTTGGACAAGGAAGGCCGGCTCGATCATGCCGATCCCCCCGCATTCGGCACCAACGTCATTCCCCTCAATCTCAGCCGCGAAAGCCTGCGGGACGGATATCTCGACGTCTTGGATGATTTGAACGCGGCGACGGCTTATTTCGACAGGCTGGACGCGCTTTATCTCGATGCCCGCATTCAGCCGGAACGGACGCGGCTGACCCATCTTCGCCGCCACCCCTTTCGCTTGCTCGCCCTGAATGTAGGCTGGGCCGTGGAAGCCATGGGGATATTCGTCCGGCTGATGCGAACCGTCGAGGATGCCGATCTTCGGCGCCTCTACCGCCGGCGCGTCTGGAAACTCCTTGGCCGCCGCGGCTCGCCGCTCATGCTCCAGATCTATGCCATCAAATGCGCCATGCATTATCATGCCCATTTGATGATGCGGCAGATGAAGGACGGCGGCCGGATCATCAACTCCTTTTGATTTTGACAGATATCGATCCACCGGCGCAGCAGCGGGCTGGTGAAGCCGTTGCGGGCGACCGATCCGGTGCCGGATTTCGGCCGTTTTACCCGAAAAACCAGTGGATTCGTTTGTTTGCCACCGCATACCTATATTAGGTGCATGCGAACCGCGGCCGAACATCAATCGCGTATCCGCGTTGGTGAGCCGAAAGGATTTGTTTTCACAACAGTGTGATCTTTGTGAAAATTGCTGGCTTCGCACGATAGGAAAAGTGTGCTTACCTTGATGGAAAGGGGTACGGTGTCAAAACTTCTATGAAAAACGATAGTTTCGAGCTCAAATTCTGGGGTGTGCGGGGAAGTATCCCCGTATCAGGACCGGACTTCGAGCGTTATGGCGGGAATACGTCCTGCATCGAATTACGGCATGGCGACAGGCATATCATTTTCGATGCCGGGACCGGCTTACGGGAAGCGGCGACGGCGCTGGCCAAGGATGGCGTGCGCAATGTCGATATCTTCTTCACCCACTCGCATTACGACCACATTATCGGCCTGCCCTTCTTCAAGGCGATCTACGATCCCAATGTCAGCGTCGATCTCTGGTCGGGCCATCTCACCGACAAGACTACGACGCGCGAGCTCATCAGCCAGTTCATGCGTCCGCCGTGGTTTCCGGTCGAGCCCGATATCTGTCGCGCGACAATGGGTTTTCGCGACTTCTCGGCCGGCGAGACGCTGAAGCCGCATCCTGACATCGTGATCCACACCGCCAGGCTCAATCATCCGGGTGGCTGCATCGGCTATCGCGTCGAATGGGCCGGCCGCGTCATCGCGCTGGTCTATGATACCGAGCATGTGGAAGGCCAGCTGGACGAAAACGCCCTGTCGCTGATGGCCGGCGCCGATCTCGTCGTCTACGACACGACCTATACCGAAGCGGAGATGCCGAAGCATCTGGGCTTCGGTCACTCCACCTGGCAGGAGGGCATCAAGCTGGCAAAGAAGGCGGGCGCCAAGCGCATCGCGCTCTTCCATCACGCGCAGTGGCGCACGGACAAGGATCTGGACGAGATGCAGCGCGAGGCGCAGGCAAGCTTCCCCGGCGCCTTTGCCGCTTTCGACCGCCAGGTTCTGGTGCTCTGAGACCCGGCTTCGGGCTGGGTGTTCAATTCATGAAATCGCCGACCGGACGCCAATCGACGGCTGCGTGCGCAGCCGTTTCGTCGAACAGCGTTTCGATGAAGCTCCAGGCCAGGGTATCATGGACGAGATGATGGGTGAGGATGCCGATCGGCTCCTCATTGCCCTCGAAGCGGTTCCGGAGCTCGCCGACCAATAGCTCCACCAGCTCCGCATGCGGCCGGCCGCCGCGCGTGCCGTGCCAGTCCATGATGTCGACATGGGTGTTGACCAGCGGGATCGGCCTCGGCTTCGCCAGTCCGTAGACGGAAACGGCGCGATAGCCGAAGGCGGCAAGCTCCGGCAGCAGCGCCTTGTCGATCCGGTTCCACGGCGGCACCAGCATCGGTGCGAACTGGCCGGGATAGAGGCCTTTCAGCTTGTCGAACCCCTCCCGCAGTTCGTCGAGCACGACGGCCTGCGGGCGATGCAGGCCGAGTTCCTGCTTCTTGGCCTCGTCCGGCGCGTAATTGCGGTGCGTCCAGCCGTGTACGGTTACCGTCACGCGCTTCTCTGGGAGGAGGCGCTCGACGAGCGGCTGGCCCGTCGGGGCCGGAATGACCGCCAGTGTCATGGGCAGGTCGAAATCCTTGGAAAGTGCCAGCAGCCGATCGAGCGCGTCGGTCGGCTCGATGGCGTCGTCGTCGCGGAACCATAGTTGCGCCTTGCGGCCCGCATCGGCCCAGCGCCGCAATTCGTCGCGCAGGGGCTGCCATTCGGCTCTATCGCTCATAATAGGTTTCTCCCAGATGTTTGCGCAGGATGGTCTCAAGTCGCGCCGAGGCCGCCGTCAGCGACCGCTCCTCATGGACGAAGCGATGGGCGGCCTTCGCCATGGCCTGCCGTTCGCGGTCGTCGTCCAGGAGCCGCGCGATGGCATCGGCATAGGCTCTCAGATCGCCGTCCGGCGTCAACAGGCCGGTGACCTCGTCCATCACCACTTCCGGCACGCCGGCGGTCGCCTGCGCCACCACGGGCAGGCCTGCCGCCTGCGCCTCCAGATAGGCAAGGCCATAGGCTTCGCCGCAGCCGGGCCAGACATAGATGCCGCCGGCCCGCAGCGCCTCCGCGATCTGTGGGGTGGTTCGTTCCCCGAGCCAGGAAATGCGCGCGTCGCCAAAGGTCGAAAACAGCGCGCGCACCTCCGCGCGCATCGGCCCGTCGCCGATGACGGTCAGGGTCCAGTCGCGATCGCGGATCAGCTCCAGCGCCCGTGCCAGCATCACATAGCTGTCGAACTTGTCGCCACGGCGCAGCATCGCGACGGTGATCAGCCGATGTGGCGCATGCGCTTCGATGACAGGACCGAAGGGCGCGGTGTCGATGAAGGGCAGGAAGCGCTCGTACCGGCCCTCGGGAATGGCATCGGCGAGACCGGCCCGGTCGCGCTCGGTGAAGCACAGGTTGACGGCGGCCTGCCGTACGGCGTCGGCCACCAGCCGCTGATTGTCGCCCCAGCCGCTCTCGTCATGCCGTCGGCCGTAGGAGGCTTCGGCGGTGACATAGGCGATGCCGAGGCGGGCGGCGACGCGCGGCCCGATCATGTCGGGCGTCTTGTAATAGGGATGATAGGTGAACCAGAGATCCGGCGGCGGTTCGTCCCGCCATTTGCTGAGCAGCCGGTCGATTTCCTCTTGGGCTTTTGCGGCGATTTCGGCGCGTGGCTCCGCCGCCGGCGTCGGGGTGAAGCTACGCAGTTCGGAGGCGAGTTCGACCCGATGCCCGGCCATTTCGAGGGCTGCGATGATCAGGCGCGCCATCAAGCGGTCTCCCGAGGGTACCGGGTGTCCGGGCGATTTCAACGGAGCGTAGAAGGCGATCTTCATGGCGCGAGCCGATCGTTGACGATTAAGTGATGGTTCAGCCAGGAAATGTGAGAAAAACGCCCGAATTCCGACAGTTTGCTTGACAAATAAGGCCCTGGCCACGGTGGCCGCATCCTCGACAGGATGCGGCATTGCGGCTAGAGGATTAGGCGATAACCCTTTTCCGTTCCCTTGTGAACGGACAATGTAAAATGGGCTTGATGACGACCGAGGCGAGAAAACCCTTTATTTCCGATCGTCTTGTGCGAAAATTCCGGCTCGGCTCCGGTTTGATCATCTTCATTTTCGTGATCATGCATCTGGCCAATCATTCCCTCGGACTGATTTCTCTCAGCGTCGCCGATCATGCGCAGCGCCTGTTCCTGGTCGTCTGGCGCAATCCGATCGGCACGGTCCTGCTTTACGGTGCGCTGATCGTCCATATTCTCCTCGTGCTGCGCATGCTTTACCGGCGGCGCACCCTGGTCATGCCGGCGGGCGAGGCGTTCCAGATCGTCACCGGCCTGCTGGTGCCTCTGCTGCTGATCGACCACATCATCGCCACGCGCATCGTTCATGAGATCTACGGCGCTCAGGACAACTACCGCACCATCGTCCGCAGCCTCTGGGTGACGTCGCCGCTCAACGGCCTGCGCCAGTCGATTGTGCTGCTGCTCGTCTGGGTTCATGGTTGCATCGGCATTCATTTCTGGCTGCGCTATCGCTCCTGGTACATGGCCATCGCGCCGGTCATGCTGTCTTTCGCTATTACCCTGCCGGTGCTTGCGCTCTTGGGGTTCGCCGCGATGGGAAAGACGGTGGCGCATGAGGTCGCGCAGGAAGACGAGCGCGGCTATCGCGGCGGCTATTACAGCGATGTGCGCAGCTTCCGCGAAAGCGGCTCGACACCGGGCGTCAAGGCATCCAGCGCTCTATGGCCTTATCGCGTCGGCTTCTACGGCGCCTTCAGCGCATCGATCATCGGGCTCTTTGCCTTCCGCGCCCATCGCAGGCTGCGCGAGCGGCAGCATCAGGTGGCGATCCGCTATGGCGGTGGCGAGGTCGTGCATGCTCCGCGCGGCTTCACCGTGCTGGAAGCGAGCCGCCTCGGCGGCATTCCGCATTATTCGGTTTGCGGCGGCAAGGGACAATGTTCCACCTGCCGCGTGCAGATCATCGAGGGACTGGACAAGCTGCCGCCGCCCGATGCGCTGGAACGGAAGACACTGGACCGGATCGGTGCGACGCCGGACGTCCGTCTCGCCTGCCAGCTGCGGCCGACATCGGATGTCAGCGTCCTGCCGCTTCTGACGCCGATGGCGGAATCGACGATTCCCGTCTACAGCCAGGCTGCAAGCCCCGGCCGTGAGCGCGAGATCGTCGTCTTCTTCTGCGACCTGCGCCACTTCACCTCGCTGACGGAATCGCGCCTGCCCTTCGACATCGTCTTCCTGCTCAATCGCTATTTCGCCATCGTCGGCCGTATCGTCGAGGAGAATGGCGGCAGGATGGACAAGTTCATCGGCGATGGCGCCATGGCCCTGTTCGGCCTGCGCACCACGCCGGAGGAGGCCAACCGGCAGGCCCTGAAGGCGACCGCCGAGATCGTCCGGGAAATCGACAGGCTGAGCACCGAACTGGCCGATGATCTGGCGGCGCCGCTCGAGATCGCCATCGGACTGCATACCGGCCTGGCGGTGGTCGGTTCGATGGGTTACGGCAGCGTCAAGAACGTGACTGCGATCGGCGATACCGTGAATGTGGCGAGCCGGCTCGAAAGCGTCGCCAAGGAATTCAATCGCACCCTCGTCTTCTCCGAACCGGTGGCGCAGCTTTCCGGCGTCGACATAGCCGGGATCGAAAGCCGTGAGATCGCCGTTCGCGGCCGCGGCGAGCCGCTGCGCGTCTATATCGTGTCGAAGGAGGAAAGCCGCCGCTTTGCATGAGCATGCAAGCGGTGTAGGGATGGCGCCCTATGCCGAACGCCAAGAGACTGACAACAAAATATTGGAAACGCGCCCTTCGAAAGATGAGGGATCGCGTCGCCACGCGCCTGTTCGATACCCGCCTCGGCCGTGACATCCTCATCAGTGCCATCGGGCCGCGCGTGCAGACGATGACGGTGGATTGCGGCGATCATGTCATGAGCTTCTCGCCGGCCGACTACATCGGCCGCAAGGTGTTCCGCAAAGGACATTTCGAGCGCGATCACGTCGATCGGCTGCTGGCGGTGCTGCGCGAGCGCGGCCTGCAGCGCAGGGGCACGGTGCTGCTCGAACTCGGCGGCAATATCGGCACGCAGACCTGCTATTTCGCGCTCAGCGGCGCCTATCGGCGGATCGTCAGCGTCGAGCCCGATCCCCGCAATTTCCGGCTGCTGTCGATCAATATCGCCGATAACGGGCTGCAGGATCTGGTGACTGCGGTCAACTGCGCCGCCGGCGACCGGAGCGGGCAGCTCGATTTCTATCTGAACCGCAAGAACCACGGCAAAAGCAGCGCGCTTCGCCAAAGCGCCAGCGACGATAGGATCTCCGTGCCGGTCCAGCCGGTCGGCGATATTCTCGCGAAAGCCGGCGTCGAAGCCGCCGATGTCGGGCTGGTCTGGATGGATATCGAAGGCTACGAGCCCGTTGCCGCAAGGTCGATGCAGGCCCTGATGGCCCGCAAGACACCGCTCTACATGGAATTCACGCCAGCCTTCTACGGCCCGGAACAGGCCAGGGCCTTCATCGCCGACCTCGCCGGTCACTATGACGAATGCCTTGCCTTTTTCGGGGATCGCAGCGCGGCGATGAAGGTCGTCGACCTACCGATCGAGGGCGAGCAGTTCGACGTGCTGTTTTTCGGCTGATGCCGGAGCAATTCCGGGAAAAGTGCGCAGCGGCTTTCCGTCCGCAATTGCGTGGAAACAAATGCTCTATTTGCGCCGATAGATGAAATAGCGGCCTGGCTTCACGCTCGGCGGCAGCGGCAGCGCATCGAGTTGCGGATGATCGATCGGCAGGCCGCTGACGGCGATGCCGCCGGACGCAAGCACGCCGGCCATGATCCGCGGCAGCCAGGTCAGGGTGATGGCATCCTTGTCCTCGTAGCCGGTGCCGATATCGGCATGGGCAAGCGCCGCGCCGATGCCGACAAAGTCCGCCGCCGTATCCTTGATCTCGCCAAGCACCAGATTGCCTGCCTCCGGCATGGAAGGGCCATAGGCGTTGGCGGCGCGATCGAAGGCGACGATGCGGCGATCGGGAAACAGTTCACGCAGGTGATCGAAGGTGCGGCCATTGCCGAGCCCGAGCTCCAGTATGGGACCGTCAAGCGCTTCGACCTCGCCGGCAATGGCGTTGAGAATGTCGCGCTGCGCGGTCAGGCGGCGGATGAAACTGTCCAGGCGGCTCATCGTATCTGTCTCGTCTTTGGCATCGTGGTCTCTCTCCCGCAGCCGGAGTATCATGGGTGGTATCGCCGCGTCGACCGCCCGCTGGCTTTTCGATGCGGTTGCTATAGGGATAAGTTGTCGCGGCGCTCGTCGGTGAAGGGGGATGATCATGACCGATCCATCGAAGGACGATTTCTTCCGGACCTTGCCGGGCTTCACCCGGTTCGAGGGCGTGACCGATGGCGGCAACTACCACCCGCTTCCGGATGACTGGTTCCTGGCGGTGGCCGATATCGTCAGTTCGACGCAGGCGATTGCCTCCGGTCAATACAAGTCCGTCAACATGGCCGGCGCCAGCGTGATTTCGGCCGTGCTCAACGCGCTAGATCATGGCGACTATCCCTTTGTCTTCGGCGGCGACGGTGCCCTGGTCGCCATTCCGCCCTCCGGCGAAAGCCGCACGCGCGCAGCGCTGGCGGCGGTGCGGACATGGGTTGCGGAAGAGCTGCGGCTCAGCCTGCGCGCCGCGCTGGTGTCCATGGCCGATATCCGGGCCGAGGGGCTGGACGTGCGGGTCGCCCGCTTCAGCCCCAGCGAATTCGTCTCCTACGCCATGTTCGTCGGCGGCGGCGCGAGCTGGGCGGAAAAGCAGATGAAGGCCGGCCGTTTCGCCGTCGAAGCCGCGCCGCCGGAGATACGGCCCGATCTGACCGGCCTTTCCTGCCGATGGAACCCGATCGCGGCGCATAATGGCGAGATCGTTTCGATCATCGCCGTGCCGGATGCGGCCGGCAGCGGTCCCGAATTCCGCCGCCTCGTCGCCGATATCATAACCATTTCCGCGGAGCAGAACCGCGACGCCCATCCCGTGCCTGTCGAAGGACCGACGCCGGTGCTCGCTTTCGAGGGAGCCGAGATCGAGGCCCGCGCCACGATGCCGGTCGCCCATCGCTGGTGGCGCAAGCTTTCGATCGCGGCCCAGATCGTGCTCGTTTACATTCTCGACAAGTTCGGCATCCGCGCCGCGACCTTCGACGCCAAGATCTATCGGCGCGATCTCGCCGCGAATTCGGATTTCCGCAAGTTCGACGACGGGCTGAAGATGACCATCGATGTCGATGCATCCCACCTCGCGCGCATCGAGGCGCGCTTGCGCGAGGCGGAGGCGGAAGGCGTCTGCCGCTACGGCCTGCACCGGCAGGACAGCGCCCTGATGACCTGCTTCGTGCCGACGCCGCTGATGCGCGATCACATGCATTTCATCGACGGCGCCGATGGCGGCTACGCCATGGCCGCCATGGCGCTGCGTGACAAGCTGCGCGATGGCGAAGGCCTTTCCGCTTCGCGGCCGGCGGCCGGCATATCGTGACGATAGCGATCGAAATTTCTGCCTCCTACTGTTTTCAGCCATTGTTTCAGCGAGATGCTGCGCCTATGTAAGAAGAACAAAACGAGATTCGCCGTTCCGGCGAGTCTTTCCGCCGTGTGGTATCCAAACCGGACGGCGCGAGGACATGGTGAAATCTTTTAAGGCGACGACATGCATGCGAACCCGCGAGGGAGACAACGGCCGTCGCTTGTCGCATATTTGCTCTCCGATCAGTGCCGATAGGCTTGGACATGGACGCGGCCGCGTTCCATCCTCCGGCATCGGTGACGGGTCGGTTAATCTTGATGACAAGGATAGGCTGCGGGGATGATGACAGTCCATTCGAGTGTTTCGGATATTTTTCTGGACAAGGTCGCCGAATGGCTGACCCAAGCGGCGCTGACGGGCGAGAATCTGGAGACGATCGTTCGTGGCTTCTGCGAACGCATTGCCGCCGCCGGCCTGCCGATCGCCCGCGTGCACCTGACCTTTTCGATGCTGCATCCGCTCTATGATGCGCTCGGCTTTACCTGGCGGCGTGCCGGCGGGTTGACGATCGAGGGCTATCGGCATGCGGACGACAAGCCGGAGCGCTTCGTACGAAGCCCTTATTATTACCTGCTCGCCAACAATCTTCTGCATCTGCGCCGCCGGATCGATGCCGACGGACCGCTGGAATTCCCCGTCTTCGAGGATCTGCGCCAGGAAAAGATCACCGACTATATCGCCTTCGTCCAGACCTTCGACGCGGGTTCGGCGCAGGGGATGATGGGCTCCTGGTCGACCGACAGCATGAGCGGTTTCAGCGAGGAAATGATCGGCGCGCTGATGCGCCTGCAGAACCATCTCGCCATGGCCGCCAAGATGGCGGTTCTCGGCAAGCTCGCCAACAACATGCTCACCACCTATCTCGGTGGCGATGCCGGCAAGCGCGTGCTGAACGGCCAGATCCGCCGTGGCGACGGCGAGACGATCCGGGCCGCTCTGGTCATGGGCGACATGCGGCAATCCACCGTCTATGCCGAAAAGGAAGGCCGCCAGGCCTATATCGATACGTTGAACGAGTTTTTCGACGCCATCGCCGCGCCGTTCAACCGCAATGGCGGCGAGATCCTGAGTTTCCTCGGCGATGGCTTCCTCGCCGTCTATCCCTGCGGCCGGCACAAGGACCCCTCGAAGGTCGCTTGCGAGGCGGCGCTGTCGGCCGTCTTCCAGGCACAGAGCCGGGTGACCGCGCTCAACAAGGATCGCCAGGCAAGAGGCCTCGGCGAAGTCCGCTACGGCATAGGCCTGCATGTCGGCAATGTGATGTTCGGCAATGTCGGGCTGAAGGATCGCTTGACCTTCTCCGCCTTCGGCGCCGCCGTCAATGAGGTGCAGCGATTGCAGGGCCTGACGAAGAAATATGTGACGGAAGTGGTCGCGAGCCAGGCTTTCTCCGGCTATACCGACTGCGAATGGGTCACGCTCGGCGAGGAGAAGCTGCGCGGCGTGCGCCAGCGCTTCACCGTCGTGCATCCCAAGGCCAATGCCGCGACTGGCAGGATGGCGGATGTTTTTCACGATACCGCGATCGACGGTCTGTCGGAGGCCGAGCAGGTCATTCTTCTCCATCGCGATGCAAAGAAATTCGAGAAGCGTCCGCAAGTCGAAAAGTTTATTCAATGATATTAAGGCAGACTTAGTGAAGCATCTTTCGCTGGCGCGCTGGAAAAACGACAGTTTCTTAACAGTTTCAGGTCCTTCTTTGACCCAACTGGACACCTGTTATGGCCTACGTTAGTGTGCCGCGCAGGACCATAATGGTCGTGGAAGCGGGACTACTCAGGCATGGCGTCAGGGACTGATTTATTGCGTATCGAGAACCTCGACGTCGCCTTCTCCATCTATGGGGACAAGCTTCGCGTGGTCAAGAATGCCAACCTGCGGGTCCTGCCCGGAAAGGTGACGGCATTGGTCGGCGAGTCCGGCTCCGGCAAGTCGATCATCAGTCAGTCGATCATGGGCATTCTGCCGACGCCGGCGCAGGCGAGCGGCCGCATCCTGTTCACCGACCCGCTCGACGGCCGCACCACCGACATTCTGCAATTGCCGCGCGACGGCGTTGAGATACGTCAGTTGCGCGGTGCGCGCATGGCCAACATCTTCCAGGAACCGATGACGTCGCTGTCGCCGCTGCACACCGTCGGCAATCAGATCAGCGAGGCGCTCCGCATCCACGATCCCGCCAGCAGCAAGGCGGAGCAGCGCGAAAAGACCGAGGAGATGCTGAGCCTCGTCGGCTTCCAGAATCCGCAGCGCACCTTCGACATGTATCCTTTCGAACTGTCGGGCGGCATGCGCCAGCGCGCGATGATCGCCATGGCGCTGATCTGCAATCCCGCGCTTCTGATCGCCGACGAGCCGACGACGGCGCTCGACGTCACCATCCAGGCGCAGATCCTCGGTCTGCTGCGCAATCTGCAGCAAAAGTTCAACATGGCGATCCTGCTGATCACCCATGATCTCGGCGTCGTCGCCAACATGGCCGACGAGGTCGTGGTCATCTATCACGGTGAGATCATGGAGGCCGGGCCGGTCGAGACGATCTTCCGCCAACCCAAGCACCGCTATCTCAAGGCGCTGATGTCGGCTGTGCCGCATTTCGACATGAAGCCGGGCGAGCGGCTGAAATCGCTGCGCGACGTGCCGGTCAATCTCGGCACCTTCTCCGGCAAGAAGAAGGCCAAGGCCGATGTTGCGGCAGCGCCCGAGGTGCTGCTGAGCGTGCGCAATCTTTCCAAGACCTATACGTCGAAGGGAAGCGGGCTGTTCGGCCGGCGCGAGGGCACGACGTTTCGCGCCGTCGACGACGTGAGCTTCGATATCCGCCGCGGCGAGTGTCTTGGCCTCGTCGGCGAAAGCGGCTGCGGCAAGACGACGGTCAGCAAGATCCTGATGCGTGCTGTCACCGCCGATGGCGGCTCGGTGTCCTTCGACGACGGCGACGGCAAGATCGACGTGCTTGCCGCCAAGGGCGACGCGCTGATGGATCTGCGCACGAAGATCCAGATGGTGTTCCAGGACCCGGTCTCCTCCCTGTCGCCGCGCATGACGATCCGCAATATCCTGAGCGAGCCGCTGGAGATCCACGGGCACGGCGACAGCGCCGAGCGCCAGGAGAAGGTCAAGGGGCTGATGCAGGCGATCGGGCTCGATCAGCACTATCTGAGCCGCTATCCCCACAGCTTTTCCGGCGGCCAGCGCCAGCGCATCGGCATCGCCCGCGCCCTGGCGCTGGGGCCGAAGCTGCTGATCCTCGACGAGCCCGTCTCGGCGCTCGACGTCTCCGTCCAGGCGCAGATCCTCAATCTTCTCAAGGATTTGCAGAAGCAGCTTGGTCTGACCTATCTGTTCATTTCGCACAATCTCGCCGTCGTCGACTATATGGCCGACCGCATCGCCGTCATGGCGCGCGGCCGCATCGTCGAGATTGCCCCGCGCGAGATCATCCTGCGCGATCCCGTTCATCCCTATACCCGCTCGCTGCTCGCCGCGGTGCCATTCCCCGATCTCGACCGGCCGCTTGATTTCTCCGCCTTGAACAGCGAAGGTCCGGCCGCCAAGCAGAGCTGGGGGCCGCAATTCGCGGAAAGCGAGGATGGGGATCTTGCCTATGCCGATCTTGGCGGCGGTCATTTCGTGCGCGCTCGCCGCGGCGCCGATGTTCAGGAACTGCGCACGTGGTAAGCCGTCGAACCTTCCTTGGCCTCATGGCCTCCAGCCTACTGCCGTTTCAGCTGAGAGCGGCGGAAGTGGACAACGAACCGGAGTTTCTGGCCGATTGGCTGCGTGCCGGCCAGATGCCGCCGCTGGTCAAGCGCATCCCGAAATTTCCGCGCGTCGTCAACGTCAAGGCGCTCGGGCGCGTGCCCGGTCATTATGGCGGCACGGTGCGCACCATCATCGGCAGCCAGAACGATATCCGTTTCATGACCATCTATGGCTATGCCCGTCTTGTCGGTTACGACCAGACATTGACGCTGCAGCCGGATATTCTCGAATCCTATTCCGCCCTCAACGATTGCGTCTTCACCTTCAAACTGCGTGCGGGCCACAAGTGGTCGGATGGTAAGCCCTTTACCTCGGAGGATTTCCGCTACTGGTGGGAAGACGTCATCCTCAACAAGGAGCTGACGCCGGGCGGCGGCGCGCTGGAGCTGCGCCCGCATGGCAGCCTGCCGCGCTTCGAGGTGCTCGACGATCTGACGGTGCGCTATACGTGGGACGAGCCCAATCCGGATTTCCTGCCGAGCCTGGCCGCGCCGCAGCCGCTGGTGATCTCCGGCCCGGCGCACTACCTGAAGCAGTTCCACAAGAAATATCAGGACAGTATCCGGCTCGCCTCGCTGATGCAGGAAGCGCGCGTGCGCAAGTGGCAGGACATGCACATCAAGAAGGGCCGCGCCTACAGGCCGGAAAACCCCAAGCTGCCCGTGCTCGATCCCTGGCGCAATACGACGGCGCCGCCGGCCGAGCAATTCGTTTTCGAGCGCAATCCCTATTTCCACCGCGTCGACGAGAATGGCCGGCAGCTGCCCTATGTCGATCGTTTCGTGCTGAGCATCAGCTCGCCGTCGATCATAACGGCCAAGGCCAATGCCGGCGAAAGCGACCTGCAGGCGACCGGCATGGACTTCAACGACTATACCCTCCTCAAGGAGGCGGAGAAGCACTATCCGGTGAAGGTCAATCTCTGGAAATCGACGCGCGGTTCACGCGTCGCTCTGCTGCCGAACCTCAACAGCGCCGATGAGGTCTGGCGGGCAGTGCTGCGCGACGTACGCGTTCGCCGGGCCTTGTCGCTGGCGATCGACCGCCACGAGATCAACATGGCCGTCTTCTATGGTCTCGGCACGGAGAGCGCCGACACCGTCCTGCCCGACAGTCCGCTCTACAGGCCGGAATATGCCGCGGCGTGGATTTCGCATGATCCCGATCAGGCCAATGCGCTGCTCGATGCCGCAGGCCTCGACAAGCGCGACGAGGACGGCATCCGCCTGCTGCCGGACGGCCGGCCGGCGGAGATCACGGTCGAGACCCCCGGCGAAAGCACGCTCGACACGGATGTCCTGGAACTGATCACCGATCATTGGCGCAAGATCGGCATCGCGCTGTTCACGCGCGTCTCGCAGCGCGATATTTTCCGCAGCCGCGCCATGGGCGGCCGCATCATGATGTCGATCTGGTACGGCCTCGACAATGGTGTGGCGACCGCCGACATGAATCCCGGTCAGCTCGCGCCGACAATGGACGACCAGATGCAATGGCCGCTCTGGGGCATGTATTATCTTTCCCGCCAGACTCAGGGCGTCGCGCCGGACGTGCCGGAGGCGGTGGAGCTGGTCAGGCTTCTCGGCGAATGGGGAAAGGCGGCGTCCTCCTTCGAGCGTGCCCAGATATGGCATCAGATGCTGGCGATCTATACCGACCAGGTCTTCTCCATCGGCCTGATCAACGGCACGATGCAGCCGATCCTTCATGCCACCAGCCTGCAAAACGTGCCGGAGAAAGCGCTCTTCGGTTTCGATCCGACCTGCTATCTCGGCGTCTATATGCCCGATACTTTCTGGCTGAAGGAGGATAAGCCCCATGCTTAAATACATCCTCTGGCGCCTTGCGGTGATGGTCCCGACGCTGATCGTCATCTCGATACTGGTCTTCACCATCATCCAGCTGCCGCCCGGCGACTTCTTCGAAAGCCAGCTCGCCGAGCTGCGCGCGCAGGGCGAGACCGCCAACCTGCAGGAGATCGAGACCCTTCGCCACGAATACGGGCTCGATAAGCCGATCGCCCTGCAATATGTCTATTGGGCCGCCGGCATGCTGCACGGCGATTTCGGCTATTCCTTCGAATATCAGCTTCCGGTCTCCGAGGTCGTCGGCGACAGGCTGTGGCTGACGATCCTGGTGTCGATGACGACGATCCTGCTGACCTGGCTGATCGCGTTTCCCATCGGCATCTATTCCGCCACCCATCAATATAGCTGGGGCGACTACGGCTTGACCTTCCTCGGCCTGCTCGGCATCGCCATCCCGAATTTCATGCTGGCGCTGATCCTGATGTATTTCGCCAATGTCTGGTTCGGCGTCTCCATCGGCCATCTGATGGATCAGAAATACCTGTCGCAGCCGATGAGCTGGGAAAAGGCGCGTTCGATCCTGTCGCATCTGTGGATACCGGTCATCATCGTCGGCACGGCGGGGACCGCCGGCATGATCCGCCGCCTGCGCGCCAACCTGCTCGACGAGATGCAGAAGCAATATGTCATCACCGCTCGCGCCAAGGGGCTGCATCCCCTGAAGGCGCTGGTGAAATATCCGTTGCGCATGGCGCTGAACTTCTTCGTCGCCGACATTGGCTCGATCCTGCCGTCGATCATCTCGGGAGCGGAAATCACCGCCATCGTATTGTCGCTGGAGACCACAGGGCCGATGCTGATCAAGTCGCTGCAGAGCCAGGACATGTATCTGGCCGGCTCCTTCCTGATGTTCCTCGCCTTCCTGAACGTCGTCGGCGTGCTGATCTCGGATATCGCGCTCGGCTTCCTCGATCCCCGTATCCGCTTGCAAGGCAGGAGCACGAAGTGACCGCACCCCTGCCGCGCCCCGGCGCCCCTCTCGAACACTACGTTTCGACAGCCGCTTTCGATCCGGAGCAGTTCGAAGCCATGTCCGCCGGTCAGGCGCGTTATTACATGGCCTCGCAGAAGCAGCTCATGTGGTGGAAGTTCAAGCGGCACAAGCTCGCGCTTGCCTCCGGCATCTTCCTGTTGCTGCTTTACGGCATGACCCTGATCGTCGAGTTCCTGGCGCCCTATGGTCTGCATACGCGCAATGTCGAGTATATCCATTCGCCGCCGCAGGCCGTCCATTTCTTCGACAAGGGCCGGTTCGTCGGGCCTTTCGTCTACGGCCGCAAGATGACGCTCGACCTCGATACGCTGCGGCGGGTCTATACCGACAATACCGCGGATGTTCAGCCGATCCGCTTCTTCTGCCGCGGCGACGCCTATCGCTTCTGGGGCCTGGTGGATTCGAACGTCCATCTGGTCTGTCCGGCCGTCGGCGGCCAGATGTATCTGCTCGGCACCGACCGCCTGGGGCGCGACGTCCTGTCGCGCATCATCTACGGTGCGCGCATCTCGCTGACGATCGGGCTGATCGGCATTGCCATCAGTTTCGTGCTGGGCATCGTCATCGGCGGTCTTGCGGGCTACCATGGCGGGCTTTTCGATCTGCTGGTGCAGCGTGTCATCGAAGTGCTGCAATCGCTGCCGAGCCTACCCTTGTGGATGGCGCTCGCCGCCATCATGCCGGTGAGCTGGAGCCCGATCCTCATCTATTTCGGCATCACCATCATCCTCGGCATCCTCGACTGGACCGGCCTTGCGCGCGCCGTACGTTCCAAGCTCTTGTCTTTGCGCGAGGAAGACTATGTTCTTGCTGCGCAGCTCATGGGTGCGAGCACGCCGCGGGTCATCGGCCGTCATCTGGTGCCGGGGTTCATGTCGCACCTGATCGCGACGGCGACGATTTCGATTCCCAGCATGATCCTCGGCGAAACCGCGCTGAGCTTCCTGGGCCTCGGCCTTCGCCCGCCGATCACGAGCTGGGGCATCCTTTTGACCGAGGCGAGGAGCGTCAGCGTCATTGCATTTTATCCCTGGCTCCTTTTCCCGATGGTGCCGGTCATTTTGGTCATTCTGGCGTTCAACTTTTTAGGAGATGGCTTGCGCGACGCGGCCGATCCCTACAAATAGCGGAAAACGTGGCCAGGACATGGATTGCAATTTGAAGAGCGGCTGCGGGCGGCGCGTGCCAGCACCCCGCGAAAATGACTTCCACCCCCGAGGTTTTTGCCCATGAAGCGGCGCTTAGAAGATGCTCGAATCCTCATGTACAGTCACGACACGTTCGGGCTGGGTCATCTGAGGCGATGCCGGACGATCGCGCATGCGCTTGTCGAGAACTATCGCGGGCTGAAGGTTCTGATCATTTCCGGCGCGACCATCGCCGGCGCTTTCGATTATCGGGCGCGGGTCGATTTCGTGAAGGTGCCGAGCGTCATCAAGCTGCGCGACGGCGAATATACGTCGATGGCGAGCCATGTCGATCTTCAGGAAACGCTGAAGATGCGCCAGTCGATCATCCGCCACACGGCCGAGACCTTCCAGCCCGACATCTTCATCGTCGACAAGGAGCCGATGGGCCTCAAGGGCGAGGTCGAGGAGACCCTGCAATATCTGAAGGCGCGCGGCACGACGCTGGTGCTCGGCATGCGCGACGTCATGGACGCTCCCTATCTGCTCGACGCCGAATGGAAGAAGAACAACGCGCTGCAGAAGATCGACCAGTTCTACGACCGCGTCTGGGTCTACGGTCCGCCGGATTTCTACGATCCGCTCGCCGGTCTCGATGTGCCCGCCGGCGTGCGCCGGAAGATGGAGTTCGTCGGCTTCCTGCAGCGCAGCGTCTCCTCGCAGGGCACCAAGTCCGAACATGTGCCGGATGAAGACTACCTGCTGGTCACCACCGGCGGCGGCGGCGATGGCGCCGATCTCGTCAAGGATGTCGTCAGCGCCTATGAGCAGGACGACACCCTGCAGCACAAGACCTTGATCGTGCTCGGCCCCTATATGCCCGCCAAGGAGCGTATCCAGCTTCTGGAGCGTGCCAGCAAGATTGCCTGTCTTCAGGTGATCGAATTCGACAACAAGATGGAGGAACTGATCGCCGGCGCCAAGGGCGTGGTCGCCATGGGCGGCTACAACACCTATTGCGAGATCCTGTCCTTCGACAAGCCGGCGCTGATCATCCCGCGCACGCGGCCGCGCGAGGAGCAGCTGATCCGGGCCCAGCGGGCAAGCGAGCTTGGCCTCGTCGATATGCTCCTGCCGGAAGAATCGGCCGATCCGAAGCAGCTTGCCGCGGCGCTGAAGCGCCTGCCGGAGCGCGCGCCGCCCTCGGCGAGCGGCGAGAATATGCGGCTGGAAGGACTGGTGCATATTTCCCGCATCGTCGGCGAATGGTTCGACGACCGCGAGCAATATCCGCCGCTGTCGATCGTCGCCGAATAGAGCATCGGAACCTGTCGATGCGCAAAAAGATCCTGGTGGTCCTCAAGGGCTATCCCCGCCTGTCCGAGACATTCATCGCGCAGGAGTTGCTCGGCCTGGAAAAGGCCGGCTTCGACCTGACGCTGATCTCGATGCGCAGGCCGACCGACAAGAAGCGCCATCCCGTCCATGACGAGATCAAGGCGCGGGTGGTCTATCTGCCGGAATATCTCCATGACGAGCCGCTGCGCGTCCTGCGCGCCTTCTTCGCCGGTATTCGCAAGCCGGGCTTCAAGCCGCTGCTGAAGCAGTTCTGGGCCGACCTGAAGCGCGATATCACCCCGAACCGCGTGCGCCGCTTCGGACAGGCGCTGGTGCTGGCGCATGAGTGGCCGGACAATGGCGAATGGCTGCATGCGCATTTCATCCACACGCCGGCCTCGGTGACGGCCTATGCGAGCATCATGACCGGTATTCCCTGGACCTGCTCGGCGCATGCCAAGGATATCTGGACCTCGCCGGACTGGGAGCTTTCCGAAAAGCTCGACCGCGCCCGCTGGGCGGTGACCTGCACTCGCAGCGGCTACGAGCACATGCGCGATCTGGCCTCGGTGCCCGACCATGTGCATCTGAGCTATCACGGCCTCGATCTCGCCCGCTTCGGCCCCTTTGCCGGCGCGCATTCCGACCGCGACGGTTCGCAGGCCTCCGATCCCGTCTTCCTTCTCAGCGTCGGCCGCGCCGTGGAGAAGAAGGGTTATGACGTGCTCTTGAAGGCACTGGCGCTGCTGCCTGCCGACCTCCATTGGCGCTTCACCCACATCGGCGGCGGCGACGGGCTGGCCAAGCTGAAGGGACTGGCCGACACGCTCGGCATCGCCGACCGCATCACCTGGAAAGGGGCGCTGGCGCAGGAAGAGGTGCTATCCCATTATCGCCAGGCGGACCTTTTCGCGCTGGCCTGCCGGGTCGCGGCCGATGGCGATCGCGACGGTTTGCCGAACGTGCTTGTGGAAGCCTCGAGCCAGCGTCTCCCCTGCCTGTCGACCCATATTTCCGGCGTGCCGGAACTTCTGACCGATGGTGAGAATGGTTTCGTGGTGCCGCCGGAGGACCCGCAAGCGCTGGCAGTGGCACTGGAACGGGCGATCCGCGACCCGGCGCTGCGCCATCGGCTGGGTGACGCCGCCGAACGGCGGGTGCGCGAGCATTTCGACCATCATTCCAGCATCCGGCAATTGACGCGGCTGTTCGAGGAGCAGTGGCAAAAGGAAGAGCAGTGGCGGAAATCAGCATGACGGCCCTCCAGACATCGTCTCCGCGGGTATTCTTCTACGTCCAGCATCTGCTCGGCATCGGCCATCTCGCCCGCGCCAGCCGCATCGCCAGTGCCATGGCTAGGGACGGCTGCCAGGTGACGGTGGTCACCGGCGGCTTGCCGGTCAGTGGTTTTCCCGGACCCGATGTCACATCCGTCACCCTGCCGCCGGTCGTTGCCAGCAGTGCCGGCTTTTCCGGCCTGGCCGATCAGGCGGGCGAGGCTGCCGGCGAGGAATTTCTCTCGGCGCGGCGCGACCTGCTGCTGGAGGCTTTTCGCGCGGCCGAGCCCGACGTGGTCATCATCGAAGCCTTCCCCTTCGGTCGCCGCCAGATGCGCTTCGAACTGCTGCCGCTGCTCGATGCCATCGCCAAGGCCGATCCCAGGCCGAAGCTCTTTACCTCGGTGCGCGACATCCTGCAGCAGCAGAAGAAGCCGGGGCGCGACGAGGAGACGGTGAAATTGCTCCGCGAGCATTTCGACGGTGTTCTCGTCCATGGCGATCCGGGCTTCGTCCGGCTGGAGGAAACCTTTCCGCTGACGGCGGCGATTTCCGACAAGATCACCTATACCGGCATCGTGGCGCCGCCCTTGCCGCCGGAACCGGTCGAAGTCTTCGACATCGTGGTGTCGGCCGGCGGCGGCGCGGTCGGGCGCGACCTGATCCGCGCCTCGCTGGAGGCGGCAAGCCGCATCGCGACCGATCGGCGCTGGCTGCTGGTGACCGGGCCGAACCTGCCGGAACAGGATTTTGCCGGCCTGGCGACGGATGCGCCCGGCAATGTGACGGTGGTCCGGTTCCGCAAGGATTTCCCGTCGCTGTTGCGCGGCGCGGAATTGTCGATCTCGCAGGCGGGTTATAACACGGTCGGGGATCTCCTCGTCACCGGCTGTCGTTCCATTCTGGTTCCATTTACGGCCGGTGGCGAAACCGAACAGTCCGTGCGTGCCGAGCGTCTCGAGAAACTCGGCTTGGCGCTCGCCCTGCCGGAGGCGGGGTTGACGACGGATCTGCTGGTCGGCGCCATCGACAAGGCGCTGTCGCGGCCAAAGCCATCGACCGCCGATATCGACCTTTCCGGTGCGGAGCGGACAGCGGCGATCATGCGTGATTTACGGTCAATATCGGGGTGACGGTCTGTCACCCGCCTCGTCGTTTTGCCCCCCTCGTTTTCCGCAATCTTGTGATATAAAATACGAAATCATGAATCGGGAGGATAGCTGGGCAAAAGACCGGGCGGCGTCCCGTTTCAAACTAGGGCCGCACATCCACGATGAATTCCTCCCGCACCTCTGTAACATCGGCGCCGATACTCGCGGCGAAGTTCGTTGAACTTGGAAGCATGCAATAAGCGATGGAAAAAAGCCTAGCGCGTTACATCTGGTCGAACACCCGGCTGGAGCAGATCTGGATCCTGACGATCGTCGCGGCCTCGATGATCCCTTACTTTCTGTCCTTCGACCTGCCGAAGCAGATCGTCAACGGACCGATCCAGGGCAAGGGGTTCGAGCATCCCGGCGATACCCAGACCTTCATGCATATCGCTTTCGATCTGCCGCTGCTCGGGCATGTCGAGGTGTTTCAGGGTCTGCAGCTCACCCGGTTCTGGATGCTGATCGCACTCAGCCTGGTGTTCCTGGCGCTCGTCGTCCTCAACGGCCTCTTCAAGCTCTATATCAATACCTATAAGGGTCGGCTCGGCGAGCGCATGCTGCGCCGCATCCGCTTCGAGCTGATCGACCGCGTGCTGCGCTTCCCGCCGTCGCAGTTCAAGCGGGTCAAGCCGGCCGAGATCGCCACCATGATCAAGGACGAGGTGGAGCCGATGGGCGGCTTCACCGGCGATGCCTTCGTGCAGCCGGCGCTTCTCGGCGGCCAGGCGATCACCGCGCTCGTCTTCATCATCATGCAGAATTTCTGGCTGGGTATGATCGCCGCGGCAATCGTTGCCGTGCAGGCGATCGTCATCCCGCGCATGCGCAAGCGACTGCTCGACCTCGGCCGCCAGCGGCAGTTGACGGCACGCGAACTGTCGGGCCGCGTCGGCGAGATCGTCGAGGGCATCAGCATGATCCATGCCAACGACACCACCAATCTCGAGCGCGCCGACATCGCCCACCGCCTCGGGCTGATCTTCAAGATCCGCTACGATCTCTATCAGTGGAAGTTCCTGGTGAAATTCATCAACAACTTCCTCGCCCAGGTGACGCCGTTCCTCTTCTATTCGATCGGCGGTTTCTTCGCGCTGCAGGGCCGGCTGGATATCGGTCAGCTCGTGGCCGTCATCAATGCCTACAAGGATCTGCCGGGGCCGCTGAAGGAGCTGATCGACTGGGATCAGTCGCGCCAGGACGTGCAGGTCAAGTACAATCAGGTGGTCGAGCAGTTCAGCGTCGACGACCTGATCGCGCCGAGGATCCAGCTTGTCTCCCCGGCACCCGCCGGCCGCCTGACCCATCCGCTGGTCGCGACGAACCTCACCATTGTCGACGACAGCGGCGCGCGTGTCCTGGACCATGTGTCGGTGGAGATTAATCCGAGCGAGAAGGTGGCGATCGTCGGCGAGAGCGGTGCCGGTGGCGAATACCTCGCCGAAGCCTTCGGACGGTTGATCTGGCCGGATAGCGGCCGCATCACCATCGACGGCCACGATCTGCTGGAACTGCCGGAATCGCTCACCGGGCGGCGCATCGCCTATGCCTCGTCGGAAACGTTCTTCTTCGATGGCACGTTGCGCAGCAACCTTCTTTACGGCCTGAAACATGCGCCCCTGGCCGCCGCCGTCTATGACGATGCCGAAGCCAGCGCGATGAAATGGCAGATGGCCGAAGCCCGCCGTGCCGGCAATCCGGAACTCGATCTCAACAGCGATTGGGTCGATTATGCCTCCGCCGGCGCCACCGGACCGAACGATATCTATGCGGCCATCCGGCCGGTGCTCGATGCCGTTGCCATGTCGCAGGACATTCTCGACATGGCGTTGCGCTCGACCGTCGATGTGGCCACCCATGAGGACCTCACCTCGCGCATCGTCGAGCTGCGCCAGGCGCTGCGGCTCAGGCTGAAGGAGGAACATCTCGAGGATCTCGTCGTTCCCTTCGAATTCGATGCCTATAATTCGCAGGCCACCGTCGGCGAAAACCTGCTGTTCGGCACGCTGAACCGGCATCTGATGACCAATCGCCAGCTTGCCGCCCATCCCTATTTCCGGCAATTGTTCACGGAGACCGGCCTCAACAACGATCTCTACGACATGGGTCTGGAGATCGCCGAGAACGCGGTCGAGCTCTTCACCGACCTGCCGCCGGACCATCCCTTCTTCCAGCAGCTCACCTTCATGACGCCGGAAGATATTCCGACCTATGAGGCGATGCTGCAGAAACTGAACGGCAAGGGTTACGCGGCGGCCACACCGGACGAACGGGCGGCCATCATCCGCCTGAGCTTCTCCTATATCGAACCCCGCCACCGCTTCGGTCTGCTGACGCAGACGCTGATGGAGAAGATCGTTGCCACGCGCATCAAGTTCTACGAGCACATTCCCGCCGATCTCGCGCGGGTGATCGAGCGCTACGATCCCGAGCGTTTCACCGCCTCGGCGACCTTGATGGACAATGTGCTGTTCGGCAGGATCGCGCATCAGCAGGCCAATGCGCCGGAGCGCATCCATTCCATCATGTACGACGTCTTCGAACGGCTGGGCTTGCAGGATAGCGTGCTGTCGATCGGGCTGGATTTCAACGTCGGCTCCGGCGGCAAGCGGCTGACCAACGTGCAGCGTCAGAAGCTCAATCTCAGCCGCGCCTTGCTGAAGCGCGCCGACTACATCATCTGCAACCGCCCGCTGTCGGCATTGGACCACCGCGTCCAGGAACAGATTGCGCGCGCCATCCTGACCGGACTCGACCGGGGGGATTATGCGCCCGCGGTCATCTGGGTTCTGACGAATCCTGGCTTCGCCGAGCTATTCGACCGCGTTCTGGTGTTCAACCATGGCAGTCTTGTCGAAAGCGGCACGACGAGCGATCTTTTAGAAAAAAACGGTATGTTCAAAGAACTGTTATCGTAATATCCTAATGGGGCAGGGGTATCTGGGGCCTGAAACTGGGGATTTGAAGCTCATGCTTCTGAAAGACGAAGTTGAAATGCTGAAACGGGTGCCGATTTTTTCGCGCATCGCGCCAGCAAAATTGAAGCTTTTGGCATTTACCTCGGATCGCGTCAGCTACAATGCCGGCCAGGCACTGTTTCATCAAGGCGATCAGGGTGATGCGGCCTATGTTGTTCTTTCAGGAACTGCTGATATTCTTGTCGACAGTCCCGCAGGCGAGATCAAGGTCGCAGAAGTCGACATCAATTCCATCGTCGGCGAGATCGCCATTCTCTGCGACGTCTCCCGCACCGCGACCGTCAAGGCGACGTCGCGATTGGAAGCCCTGAAGATCAGCAAGGAGCACTTCCTGAAGCTGCTCAGCGATTTCCCCGAAATGGCCGTCGAGATCATGCGCGTCCTTGCGGACCGCCTCAATCACACCACCTCCGAGCTCACCGTGGCCCGTAGCCGCCAGAGCCAGCCGCAGCCTCTGTCGACGCATTGAAGCCGACAGACGCGGCGCTTCACGAGGCCTTGGCTTCGAAAGCCGGCGGGAAATCACCCAGCGATTTCGCCTTGAGGATCATGGCGCCGATATCCTGCTCGACGATGGCTTCAAGGTCGGCGAAGCTGTCGATGACATAGTAGATCGGCTGGACGATATCGATCCGGTAGGGCGTCCTGAGGACGTCGAGGAGATCGAAGGGCCGGAACTCGCATGCCTTCCCCTCCATCGCAGCCTTTGCTTCGCTTGGCGATGAGACGATGCCGGCGCCGAAGCAGCGCCGGCCTTCGGGCGTGTTGATCAGGCCGAATTCGACGCTGAACCAGAAGATGCGGAAGAGATGCCAGGAATAGCCCTTGCCGAGGCGGACGGCGGTCTCGCCGAAATGCCGCACGAAATTGGCATAGCTCTGGTTGGTGAGCAGCGGGCAATGGCCGAACACCTCGTGGAACAGGTCCGGCTCCTCGATATAGTCGATATGCTCGCGCCGGCGCAGGAAGGTCGCCAGCGGAAACTTGCCCTGCGACAGCAGTTCATAGAAGCGCGAGGGCGGAATGAGCGCCGGCACGCCCTCCACGCCGAAACCGGTGGTCTCGTTCAAACGCCGGTTGACGTCGAGAAGCTGCGGCACCTTGTCGGGCTTCAGCCCCAGGATTTTGACGCCGTCCAGATATTCGCGGCAGGCCAGATCGGCCAATAGCTTCATCTGGCGTCCGTAGAGTTCGGCCCATATCGCATCTTCTTCGGCAGTGTAGGGATATAGGCCGTCCGGGCCGGGCAATTTGGCGGTGTAGCTGCTTTCCTTCGTCATGTGCCGATCCTCCCAGATGCCGCGATATCCATGCAATTATGCTCCGGCTTTGACGGATTTTCTTTTCTTTCCTGCTGGATATCGCCATACTGGTGGCAAATATTCTCGGATCTGGCGTCGAAAATGAAAGAACCTGGGAATTTCCAGCGCAAGCTTTTGCAACTGATTCAGGCCGATGGCAGCCTTTCGTTGGCGGATCTGGCGGAAAAAGCCGGCATGTCCCAAAGCTCGGCCTGGCGAAAGATCCAGGAGCTGGAGGCGGATGGCGTTATCCGCAAGCGCGTGACGCTGCTCGATCCGGGAAAGCTCGATCTGAAGCTTTGCGTGATCGCCCATGTCACGCTGGAAGATCACCATGAGGAGGCGGTCGCCTCCTTCGCCTCGGTGGTGCTGGAACGGCCGGAGATCATGGAGTGCTATGCCCTGTCCGGCGCCTTCGACTACATGCTGAAGATCAGGTCGAAGGACGTCGAAAGCTATGAGGCTTTCATGACCCGCTACCTCATGCGCAACCCGCATGTGCGCACGGTCGTATCGAGCTTCGTGCTGCGCGAGCTGAAATCCTCGACCGAATTGCCGATCTAGAGCCGATTGAAATATTCGGCCGCTTTCCGCTCGAGACCGCCTCCCGACGATCTCCTGACGAGCTAGCCGGCGACGAAAAGCCGTCTTTCGGTCGATGTCAGCCTTTTGCCGCCCTGGGGCGTCACCACCACCGTTTCGCTGAAGCCGAGGCGGTTGGCGGTCGCATAGACATGAAAGACCATCCCTTCTTCGAGCGGCCATTCCTCCATCGGGAGAAACACGCGGGAAAAATCGCTCGTCCGCGGCGTTCGGGTATAGAGGCCGAGCGTGTAGGCGGTGACGTTGTCGTAGCGGGGCCGCAGGCCGGATTTGAGAAGGCCGCTGCGGACGATGGCGTCGACATCCCGGGCGATGGCGCCTGGCTTCATCGCCCCGATCTGCTCGTCCTGCAAGGCGATGATGCGGGCAGCGGTGTCGGTCAGCGCGGCATCCGGCTTTCCGATATGGAGCGGCCGCATGAGGCGCGCGCCGTAGCCGCCGATGCGCGGGATCAATTCCGTATGCAGGATATCGCCGGCTGCCAGCAATTCGTTTCGGAAGGCGCCATGAAGAAATTCGTGGCTGCCGCTCGCCCTGACGATCGGGCCGGTTTCGCCGGTGTCGGCACCCGCTTGCAGGAAGGTGGCGGCCGCCAGGGCGGCGGCATCACGCGTCGACATGCCGGCCCGGATCGTCTGCGCAATCGCCAGCATGGCCTCGTCGGCAATGGCGGCTGCATCGGCGAGGACGGCGATTTCCCGGGGTGACTTGATCCAGCGGAGGCTGTCGCTGATGCCGGAAAGGGGGATGAAACGCGCCGTCGGCAGCTGCGATGCCAGCCGCGCGGCGGTGCCGGCGCTGAAGCCATAGCCGTCGACGTCGGCCCCGATGCGGGCGGCGGCGAAGCCTCGCGCCCGGATACTGTCCGCCACTGCCTGGCAAGGATCGTCGGTATCGGCAAAGCCGATGACATCCTCGATCCATGTCCTGTGCCGGCACGGCGTCTCGTCGAGCTCGCGCAGGACGAACCATGGCGAGCCCTGCCGCGGCAGCAGGGCGGCACGATACATGGTCTCGGAGACGGTGTAGCCCGTCAGCCATGCCAGCAGCTCGCCGCTGTCGATGAGGAGGAGATCGACGCCGGCCGCGTCCATCGCGGCATGCGCCTTGGCAATGCGCCAGTCGAATTCGTCACGCGGGAACATGCAGCCTCACGCGACCTCGCAAATATCGAGAATGGTCAGCATGTAGATGCGGATCATGTCGAGATAGTCGGCGATATCGACGCGTTCGTCGGGCATGGTGTTGTAGCGGCCGCCGGGGCCGCAGACGATGCCTTCCATGCCGAGCTCGTGATAGAGATGGCCGGCATCGGTTCCATAAAAGCGGGTCGGCGTGATGGCGCCAGTGGGCTGCTTCTCGCCGCGCACGGCCTCATAGGCCGCGTTGATGGATGTGACGATGCGCGAGGTCGGCGATACTTCGAAGGGTGGCATGAGGGGACGCCCCTCGATCATCTCCGGCACCAGCTTGGCCTTGAGGCCCGGGAAGCGCTTTTCGAGTTCGACGAGTTCGGCGGCAAGATCGGCAAGCACGCCGTCCTGCGTCTGGCCGGGGGCATAGCGGGCGGACCCCCTGATGCGCACGAAATCGGCGACCTGCGGCGGCCGCCATTCCTCGAGGTCGCGTCCGAGCGCGCCGCGCACGACGCCGACATGGCCGCGGTTGATCGAGCGATGAACCTCGCTTTTCGCGCCGCTGAAGGTCATGGCGTTGATGCGCGGGATGATATCGCAGGCGGCCGCGATCGCATCGACGGAATCCTCGCGCTTGGAAAGATGACGGGTATCGCCCGTCAGCTCGATGACGAAGCTCAATGCCGCTGCATGCATGGTCACGGCGGTCAGGTCGCTCGGTTCGCTATTGATGAAATAATCGGCCTTCACGCCGCCGCGGATGGCCGCGAGCGTGCCGACGCCGCCCTGCAGCTCGCCGACGACATAGGTCAGGATGACATCGCCCTTGAGCTTCACGCCGGCCTCCAGCAGCGTCTTGACGGCGCAGAAATAGGCTGCGTCGCCCGCCTTCATGTTGGAGACGCCGATGCCGTAGATGAAGCGGTCGTCGACGAGGCCGCCCCAGGGATCGACGGTCCAGCCTTCGGTGACCGGATTGGTGTCGAGATGGCCGTTGAACAGCAGGCTCTTGCCGCCGCCGGCGCCTTTGAGCCGGCCGATGGCATTGAAGCGTTGGCCGTTGTCGAAGGGCTGCAGCTCGGATTGCAGCCCGATCGCTTCCATCTCGCGCGTCATGAAACGGGCGAGGTCACGCTCGCCTTCGGTCTCCGAATGGCTCTTATGACGAACCATGGTCGACAGGAAGTCGAGGCACTTCTTCTCGTCGATTGTGCCGACGAGTGCTTTCGGGTCCATTGTGTGCTCCTTGATAGGCAATGTCAGAACGATGTTCCCGCCGGTGCCGGAACCGCCTCGATAAGCTGGCGGGTATAGGCGGCGCGGTCGGGGCTGGCGATCTGGTCGGTTGGCACGAGCTCGATCAGGTCGCCGCGATACATCACCGCGATGCGATGGGCGATCTGGCGGACGAGGTTGAGATCGTGGGTGATGAAGAGGAAGGCCGTGCCGTGCCGTCTGTGCAGCTCGAGCAGCAACTGCACGATCGAGGCCTGCACGGAAACGTCGAGCGCCGAGGTGATTTCGTCGCAAATGACGAGCCTCGGCCGCGAGGCGAAGGCGCGGGCGATGGCGACGCGCTGCTTTTCGCCGCCCGAGAGCTGATGCGGATAGCGGTTCGCATAGCTGCGCGGCAGGCGGACCTGCTCCAGCAGCTCGCCGATCTGCTGCGGGCGGGAGCCGGTGTCGCCATAGAGCCTCAGCGGGCGTCCCAGGATCTCATCGATCCTCTGCCGCGGATTGAGCGAGGCGTCGGGATGCTGGAAGATGAGCTGGACATCCTTGCGGTATGCCTTGTCCATGTCGGCGAGACCGGTGATCGCCCGACCGCCGAAACTCATCCGGCCCTCGAAGGGATTGAGCCCGGTCATCGCTTTGGCGAGGGTCGATTTGCCCGAGCCGGATTCCCCGACAATGCCGAGGATCTCGCCCGGCTGGATGCTGAGGCTGATGGCGCGATTGCCGGCGAAGCGTTCGAAGGAACGGCCCGTCAGCGCCGAGAGAAACGGCTTGCGGCCATAATGGACGCTGACGTTCTCGACCTCCATGAGCGGTGCCGTCTCGTAAGACGGGCGGGTTTCGACCAGCCTCTTGTCCGGACGCGGCACGGCGGCGAGAAGTTCCTTCGTATAATCCTGGCGCGGCGCGCCGAAAATCTCGGCAACCGAACCCTGCTCGACGATCTCGCCCTTGCGGATGACGGCGACGCGCTTTGCCGTGCGCGACAGCAATGCCAGATCATGCGAGATGTAGAGCGAGGCGACGCCCGTCTCGGCCTGAAGATCGAGGAAGAGGTCGAGGATCTGCCGCGAGGTGATCACGTCGAGGGCCGTGGTCGGTTCGTCGAAGATGATGCAGGCGGGATTGCAGGCGAAGGCCGTGGCGATGACGACGCGCTGCTTCTCGCCGCCCGACGCTTCATGCGGCATGCGCCTCATCATCTGGGCCGGGTTTTTCAGTCCGACGCGGGCAAGCATCGCCTCTCCCTCGCTCCATGCCTGTCTTTTCGTCAGGCCGCGATGGCGCGTCAGCGCCTCGGTAAGCTGCGTGCCGAGCGACAGGGTGGGATTGAGCGACGTGCCGGGGTCCTGGAAGACCATGCTGATCTGCCTGCCGCGCATGCGACCGATCTCGGCGGCGGTCTTGGCCGCCAGATCCTCGCCCAACAGCCGGATGGAACCGCCCACCTCCCGGGCATTGCCCGGCAGGTAGCGCATGATCGACCAGGCAAGCGAGGTCTTGCCCGAGCCGGATTCGCCGACGAGACCGAGGATTTCCCCGGCGCGGATCTCCAGATTGATGGTCTTCAGCGCATGGAACGTGCCGTTCGCCGTCAGATAGTCGAGGCAATAGTCGCGGATCTGGAGAACGCTGCTCTGTTGTGGTTGGCTCATGTCATCCTCCCGTGCGGGGGTTCAGCGCATCGCGAAGACCGTCGCCGAGCAGATTGAAACCGACGGCGACGACCGCGATCGCGAGGCTCGGCCAGATCAGGATTCCGGCGCTGATGTGCATGTATTGGCGTGCCTCGGAGATCATCAGTCCCCATTCCGTCGCCGGCGGCTGGGCGCCCAGCCCGAGGAAACTGAGCGTCGCGAACAGCATGACCGCGAAGGAGACGCGGATGGTCGTCTCGACGATGATCGGCGCGATGACGTTCGGCAGCATTTCCCTGAGGATGATGAAGGACGAGCTTTCGCCGCGGGCGATCGCCGCGCTCACATAGTCCTGCTTGCGGATCGAGAGCGCGACGCTGCGGGTGATGCGCGCCATGCCGGGCGCGAAGGCGATGGCGACGGCCACCAGCGCATTGACGCTGCCGGAGCCGAGCAGATTGACGATCAGGAGCGCGAACAGCAGGTTCGGGATCGCCATGATGGCGTCGATGGTGCGCATGATGATCTCGTCCGCCCGGCCGCCGAGATAGGCCGAGATCGTGCCGATCAGGGCGCCCGCCAGCGTTCCGGCAAGGGTCGCCAGAACGGCCGTCGTCACGGTGGCGCGTGCCCCGATGAGCAGGCGGCTCAAGATGTCGCGACCATATTGGTCGGTCCCCAGCGGGAAGGCCGCACTTGGCCCCTTGTAGCGCGACAGGATCGACATGGCTTCCGGATCGTGCGGCGCGAGCCATGGGCCGAAGACGACGATGATGAAGACCAGAACGATCAGGATCAGGCCGGTGGCGCCCTGCGGCGTGCGCATCAGCCGCTTGAAAAGCTCAACCATATTGGATCCTCTTGTCGAGCCAGGCATAGAGAATGTCGGCCGCGAAATTGACGATGGAATAGGTGGCGGCCATCAGCAGGACGCCGGCCTGGATGGCGGGCAGGTCGCGCGTCTGGATGGCGACGATCAGTTGCCGCCCGATGCCGGGTATGGCGAAGATCTCCTCGACGACGATGATGCCACCGAGCAAATAGCCGACGTCGAGGGCGACGACCGTGATCGTTGGCAGCAATGCGTTGCGCAGCGCATGGCCGAAGAGAACTCGCGGGCCGGAAAGCCCCTTCAGCCGCGCGGCGCGGACATAATCGGTATGCAGCACGTCGACGAGTTCGGAGCGCACCATGCGCGAGACATGGGCGATCAGGATGATGGAGATCACGCAGACGGGTAGTGCCAGATGCGCGATGCCGTCGGTGAAATTTTCGGTCAGGGGGACGTAGCCGGTCGGCGGCAGCCATTTCAGCCAGTCGGAGACGACCAGAACGGCGACGGTTGCCGTCACGAATTCGGGCAGCGAAACGCCGGCATAGGAGACCAGGCTCACCATCATGTCGGCGATCCGCCCGCGCCGCATCGCGGCGATGACGCCGAGCGGGATGGCCAGCACGAGCATCAGGGCGATCGACAGGCAGGCCAGTAGCAGAGAGCGCCCGAGCGCTTCGAGCATGACCGGGGCGACCGGCTGCCCCGTGCGCAGGGACTGGCCGAAATCGCCATGAAGGATGCCGGTCAGCCAGTGCAGATATTGCAGCCATACCGGATCGTTCAGCCCCATCTGCTGGCGCAGGGCATCCAGCGCCTGGGCGGTGGCGTTTTCGCCCAGCATCATCACCGCCGCGTCGGCCGGCAGGATCTGGGTGATTGCGAAGACGATGAGCGACACGATGAAGAGCGTGTAGACGATCATCAGCAGCCGCTTGAGAAGATAGTGCGGTGACACGTTCGTTTCCTGGCTTTCTCATGATCGACCGCGACGAGATCGCGTGGTCGATCCTTGGGCTGCGTTGCCGGTCGAAAGGCCGGTGCAACGCTCGGATCATCGGCAATGCGGCCGATGATCCGGATCGGTGGGCTCCTTCAGCCGCGCTTCGGCGCCTTGTCGCTCAGGGAGACGTAGTCGAGGCGGAAGACGGAGGCGCGCGGATGGACTTCGAAACCGGACACCCAGTCGCGTTTGGCCGCCAGCACGTCGAAGAAGACCGGGATGATCGACGGAACCTCGTCGCTCATCAATTGCTGCGCCTCGGCGTAGAGCGCCGCGCGCTTGGCCTCATCCTTCGTGCCGCGCGCCTCGTTGACGACCTTGTCGAAGGCGGCATTGTTCCAGCGCGTCTCGTTCCAGGCGGCATCCGACGTATAGAGCAGCTTGAAGATGGCGTCCGCCGTCGGCTGCATGTTGTAGAAGCCGACATAGAAATTGCCCTTCTTCCAGACCTGGTCCAGATAGGTGGCATGCGGCATGGTCTGGACGTTGATCCGGATACCCGCTTCCTTGGCCATTTCCCGTAGCGCCACGGCGAGCTGGGTGCGCTGGCTCGGCTTGTCCGAGGCGATCAGGGTGGCTTCGAAGCCGTCCGGATAGCCCGCTTCGTTCAGAAGTTTCTTGGCTTCCTCGATATTGGCCTGGCGCAGCGGCAGATCCTTGTAGAAGCGGTAGGAGGCGTTCAGCGGCGTGTCGTTGCCGGGAGTGCCGAAGCCTTCGGTCACGAAATCGACCATTGCCTGCCGGTCGACGGTCAGCGCCAGCGCGCGACGCACGCGTGCATCGTTGAAAGGCTTGGTATCGCAGCCGAAGTTGATGTTGCAGAACTGGCCGGACGGGATGCGCAGGGCATTGACCCCATCGGCGTCCTTCATCCGCAGATATTCGGTCGGCTGGACGGTGGAGACGACATCGATATTGCCGGCGAGCAGCGCCGAGGTCTGTGCCGAAATATCCGGAAACACCTGGATTTCGATGCGGTCGAGATGCGGCCGGCTCGGATCGTAATAGTCCGGATTGCGCTCGACGACGATCAGGCGGTCGGGTTCGTAGGAGACGAGCTTGAATGGGCCGGTGCCGTTGGCCGAAGTCGACAGCTTCTTGAAATCGCCGGTGGCGATCGAAGCCGGAATGATGCGGGCCACGGTATAGGCCATGGCCACGGGGAAGTCGGCATAGGGGCCGGAAAGCTTGAAGACCGCCGTCAGCGGATCGGCCGCAACGATATCGGCGATCGGACCGACATTGTTGCGCGCCGGAGAGGCGTTGTTGGGATTGAGGATGGCCTTGAACGTCTCCACCACGTCGGTGGCGGTGAGCGGCGATCCGTCATGGAATTTGACGCCGCCGCGCAGCTTGAAGGTCCATTCGGTGAGCGCATCATTGGCGCTCCAGGATTCGGCCAGGTCCGGCTCGACCGACATGTCGACCTTCAGCCGCGTCAGATTGCTGTAAAGCAGCTCCGTGACCATGTATTCGGGATTGACGCGCGTCAGGAGCGGATGGATGACGCTGGCCGCCTGATCGACGGAAATGCGTAGCGTCCCGCCCTTGGCCGGTGTCGCGGTCCCGGCGTAGCCGAGCGAGGGCGCGGTCAGCAGCGCGGCCGTTCCGGCCAGAAAATGACGTCGGTTCAATGTCAGCATGTCATGTTCCCTTATTATGATGATGTGTGCTCAGGAATGAGATCGGCGCGGAAGTCATGCGCGAGATAGGCGAGAATGCTCTTTGCCAGTGCGACGATATCGGTGGTCGTCGTATGTTCTTCGGGGCTGTGGATGCAGCTTTCCGGCCGTCCCAGCCCGCCGAGCAGCACTTCCTGCATGATGCCCGCCCGCTGCACGTAGCCGAAATCCGAGCAGCTCGCCGCACCCCATTTGCTGAAGTCGTCCGCCTCGTAGCCGAAGCCCAGGCTGAGCGCCTGCTGCCAGCGCGGCCAATGGGGGCCATCCGGATCGGAGGTCGGGATGAGATGACCGACGAGATCGATATCGAAGCCGAGGCCGGGGGCCTGCGTCAGCGCGCTGCGCACCAGATCCTCGATCTCGGCGCGCGCGGCCTCGTAATGTTCCTCGGGCGCATAGCGTCGGCTGACGAGGATTTTGATCTCGGCGGCGACCTGACCGCCTGATGTACCGCCATGGATGGCCGAAATCGACAATTGCGGCCGCAGCGGGCCGCTTGCGTGCGGCGGTGGCGGCAGCGCGGATTCAAACGTCGCGATCTTTGGCTTCAGGGCATGAAGTGCCTGCAGCAGGGGGATCGCGCCTTCGATCGCATTGACGCCGGAACCGGTGCGATTGCCTTCGCCGGCATGGACGGCATGCCCCCTGATCGTGATCTGGAGATGGAAGACGCCGAAGCAGCCGGCCCAGATACGCGGCGCCGCCGAGCCGTTGAAGTTGAGGATGTGCCCCTTCAGCCTGCCCTGTTCGGCAAGGTAGCGGATGCCGGGATAGAGCCCGCCCTCTTCGTCGGTGCACAGCAGCAGCATCGGATCATAGGCAAGCTCGACGCCATGGGCGCGGGCGGCTCGCAAAGCGAGCAAGGTCGCGGCAATCGTACCCTTCATGTCGGCGGCTCCGAGCCCGTAGAGCCGGCTTCCCTCGCGCGTCAGGCGCAGCGGGTCGCGCTGCCAGCCCGGCGCCGCCGGAACGGTATCGACATGGTAATAGAGACCGCAGACCGGCCTGGCAGCGGGGCGTTCCGCCACTAGGTTGATGCGGGGGCCCGACGCCGGACCGTTGGCGACGCGCCACAGCTCTTCCGGCACTGTCACGCGCTCGGTCTGAAAACCGAGCGGATGCAGCAGCTCTTCCATCAGGTCTGCGAAAGAACCATAGCCCTCGCCCGGAGGAAAAGTCGTATCGATGGAGATCATTCGGCCGAGATCGTCGACGGCCGTATCGACATCGCGCTCGATCGCCGCGATGGCGTTTGCAAAAGCTGCTGTGCGAGGTGATAAGGCTTGATCGTGCACGTCGAATTCCAAAATTGGGGGCGCAGGCTTGGAAAAGATTCCGCCCTCGTATTTATATAAACTATATAGTAATGATGCTTCCTGCTCATTCGTGAGTCAACTCCAAATAAGAGGCAATTAATTGCAAAAACTGCCCAATTTTTCAGCGGACACGTCGCGGGCGTCGGATTTGTCGTTGCCGCTCTACGAGGTGGTGAAGCGGCAGATCACTGAAGCGATCATGATGGGCAAATGGCCGGCCGGGACGGTGCTGCCGAGCGAGATCGCGCTATCGCAGATGTTCGGGGTCGCGGTCGGCACGATCCGGCGGGCATTGTCGGACCTGACGAACGAGGGCCTGCTCAGCCGCCGCCGCAAGACCGGGACGGTGGTGACCGGACGCACGCCGCAACACAGCCTGCGGTTCTTTTTCCAGTATTTCCGCCTGCACGGCCTGGACGGCTCGCTGCAGAACTCCACCTCGGAAATATTGTCGCTGGAAAAGCGCGAGGCGACCGCGGAGGAGGGCGCGAAGCTGCAACTGAAGGTGCCGACCGAGGTGATCAGCTTTCACCGCCTGCGAAGCGTGGACGGGCGGCCGGTCATGCACGAGGTCTTGGTGCTGCCGGCCCATTTGCTGCCAGGATTTCCCGAGCGGAAAGAGGACATACCGGCGCTGCTGTATCTCTATCTTCTCGATCGTTACGGTATCCGCATCTCGGCCATTCGCGAACAGATCGCCGCTACGCTGGCGACCGAGGACGATGCCCGCTTGCTGCATCTGGATCTGCCGAACGCCGTGCTGACGATCGACGAGGTGGCCTACGATCAGTCCGCCGTTCCGGTTCTCGTCGCAAGCCACCGGGCGACCACGCGAAGCCATCGCTACGTGCACGAGGTTCAGTGATCTGCCACGAGAGGGCGGCCCGCCGGTCCCGTATCAGAAGAATGCCTGGATACCCGTCTGCGCGCGGCCGAGGATCAGCGCATGGACGTCATGCGTGCCTTCGTAGGTATTGACCGTTTCCAGATTCTGCGCGTGGCGCATGACGTGATATTCGATCTGGATGCCGTTGCCCCCATGCATGTCGCGGGCGGCGCGGGCGATGTCGAGCGCCTTGCCGCAATTGTTGCGCTTGACGATCGAGATCATTTCGGGCGCGAACTTGTGTTCGTCCATCAGGCGCCCGACGCGCAGCGAGCCCTGCAGGCCGAGCGCGATATCCGTCTGCATGTCGGCGAGCTTCTTCTGGAAAAGCTGCGTGCCGGCCAGCGGCTTGCCGAACTGCAGGCGGTCAAGGCCGTATTGGCGGGCGCGGAACCAGCAATCCTCGGCGGCGCCGAGCACGCCCCAGGAAATGCCGTAGCGGGCGCGATTGAGGCAGCCGAACGGGCCGGCGAGGCCCGATACGCCCGGCAGCAGCGCGTCTTCGCCGACTTCGACGCCATCGAGGACGATTTCGCCGGTGATCGAGGCACGCAGCGACAGCTTGCCGCCGATCTTCGGCGCCGACAGGCCCTTCATGCCCTTTTCGAGAATGAAGCCGCGGATCTTGCCGTCATGTGCTTCCGACTTCGCCCAGACGACGAAGACATCGGCGATCGGCGCATTGGAGATCCACATTTTGGAGCCGCGCAGGCGATAGCCGCCATCGATCTTCTCGGCGCGCGTCTTCATGCCGCCGGGATCGGAGCCGGCATCCGGCTCGGTCAGGCCGAAGCAGCCGATCAGCTCGCCGGAGACGAGGCCCGGCAGATATTTGTCGCGCTGTTCTTCCGAGCCATAGGCGTAGATCGGATACATGACCAGCGACGACTGCACGCTCATCATCGAGCGATAGCCGGAATCGATGCGCTCGACCTCGCGGGCGACGAGGCCATAGGCGACGTAGTTGGCGCCGGCCGCGCCGTATTTTTCCGGCAGGGTCACGCCGAGCAGGCCGGCCTTGCCCATCAGGCGGAAGAGGTCCGGATCGGTATGCTCGTTGAGATAGGCCTCCTGAACGCGCGGCAACAGTTCCGCCTCGGCAAAGGCCGCAGCGGAGTCGCGGATCATCCGCTCCTCGTCGGAAAGCTGATCCTCGAGCAGGAAGGGATCGTTCCAGACGAATGCGCTTGTCTTGTGGTGAGACTGGGAGGGATTGCTGGACACGGCTGTTCCTCGAGATGCGTGCTGGGATCGCTGAGCCTATGTGCTTAACGATTGCGATTTCATTTGAATAACCCTATTTAGGCGTAACTTCATGCATAAAATGCATAGGCTCACATGCGCCCGCGCCGTTTTCTCCCGTCCATCAGTCTCCTGTCCGCCTTTGAGGCCGTGTTGCGGACCGGCTCGACCGCGGCTGCGGCGCGCGAGCTCGATCTGACGCAGGGCACGGTGAGCCGCCTGATCCAGACCCTCGAGCAGCAGCTCGGCCGGCCGCTGTTTTCCCGCCATAAGCAGAAGCTGATCCCGACCGAGGCCGCGCAGGCCTATGGCCGCGATATCAGCCGCGCGCTCGATCTCATCCAGCGTGGCAGCATGGAATTTGCCGCCAATCCCGGAGGTGGTTCGCTGTCGCTGGCGATCCTGCCGGCATTCGGTACCCGATGGCTGGCGCCGCGGCTCGGCGATTTCCTCGCCAGGCATCCCGGCATCACCATCAATCTCGCCACGCGCCTGAAGCGGTTCAATTTTGCCGCCGAGGGCTTCGACGCGGCCATTCACTTCGGCACGGACGACTGGCGCGATGCCGGCCATATGAAACTGTTCGAGGAGCGGCTGACGGCATGCATCTCGCCGGCGCTGCTGGCCCAGCATCCGATCGTCCGGGCCGAGGATGTGGCCGGACTGCCGCTGCTGCAGTTGGAAACGAGGCTCGATGCGTGGCGAACCTGGTTTGCCGCCCAGGGATTGGAGGTGCCGCATGTCACGGGGATGCTGTTCGACCAGTTCGCGACCATGACGCAGGCGGCGATCGCCGGCCTCGGAGTGGCTCTCCTGCCGGATTACCTCGCCGAGGTCGAACTGAGGGAGAAGCGTCTCCTGCCGCTGTTCGGGGGATCGGTGCCTGGTCCGGGCACCTATTGGCTCGTCTGGCCGAATGCGCGCGCCAATTATCCGCCGCTGGAAGCGTTCCGGACCTGGCTTGCCGTTGATGTCCTCGCCGCACACGACGACGAGCGGTGACGCGGCCAGCGATCCGTTCGATCGGACCATTGGTCCGATGTCTCATCCGTTCCTAATGATTGCTGGACAGCCGCGAGAAGATGGCATTGTCATAGTCGGGTTGAGGCGGAGATGTCGTCTCGCCCTCCGACAGTTCGCAGGCAAATAAAAGCGGGCTGCCGACGGCGGGCATCGGTTGCTTGTTCAGCAGAACCGCCACGGTCGCAGCGGCGATCTTTTGAATCGGCTGCTTCACCGTCGTCAGGCGCGGGGTCGTCATTCGCGAGAGCGGGATGCCGTCGAAGCTGACGATGGAAAGTGCCGCGGGGATCGGAATACCCAGATCGTGCGCGGCCCGCATGCAGCCGATCGCCTGCTGATCCGAGCTGGTGAAGATGGCAGTGGGGCGCTCGTGGCGCGCCCGGGCGAGAAGATAGTGCCCGGCGGCCCGGCCGCTTTCGTAATCGAAGGTGGCTTCGGCAATCAGAGACGATCCCCGCGATTGCGGATCATCCGCTCCCTGGCCGATGGCATCGAGATAGCCCTTGAGGCGATCATTGGCGGGGACGGAATCCTTCGGACCGGAAATGAAGCCGATGCGGCGATGGCCGAGCTTCAGAAGATAATCGACACCGAGCCTGGCGCCGTCCCGATGGTCGGCGGCAATGCCGGAATAGCCTGGCAAGAGCCGGTCGACGACGACGATCGGCAGACCTTTCGGGGGCTTTATCGCATGGAAATCATTGCTGGGAACGACGATGATGCCATCGACCTTTCGGCTGGTCAGCTGTGCGATGCGATCGGCTTCCTTCGCCGCATGATCGAAGGAGGTCATGACGATGATGTTGTAGCCATGACTGGCCGCCGCCTGTTCGGCGGATTGGACGAGTTCGGCGAAGAAGGGATTGGTCAGGTCGGGAATGACGATGCCGATGAGGCGGCTGACCTTGCCGCGCATGCTCCTGGCGGAAGGATCGGGCGTATAGCCGAGCTCTCCTATGATGCGTCTGACCCGCCCTCTCAGCTCCTCCGTGACCGATGGGTGATCGTTCAAAACCCTTGAGACGGTCCCGGTGGAGACACCTGCAAGCTTGGCAACTTCTCGAATTCCGACCTTTGACATGGCGAGAACATAAGTTCCTTCATCTTCGGCATCAACGACAATCAGAGCCGGCTGATCCAGGCCCTGGTCGACGGCCTTCATGGCCCTCATGAAGGGGCTGTGCGCCAGGTTCAGCCGCTACCGAGCCATAACACAGAGCCATCGCCATCCACAATGGAAACGGTTCATTGCAAGTCATAATGATGGGATGAAATATCCGTGATGTGGATTATTTTCCGCCAAATCCGGTGCCTTGACAATTTATCGAGGCGTTGATACCCAAAGATCGTGGAAACGGTTCATTCTATCGACAACCCGGATGGAGCTGGGTGCTGGATCGTTATCGGGAGGAAGAAATGTCGAATTCCAAGAAGCACAATCATGTCTTGAGCAATGCGCCGCGCCGCACGATGCTGAAGCTCGGTCTCGCAGGCTCCTTGATGCTGGCGCTGTCATGCGGCGTATCGCCCGCATTCGCAGCCGGCAAGCCCAAGGTCGGCCTGATCATGAAGTCCCTGTCGAACGAGTTCTTCAAGCAGATGAAGGCGGGCGCCGACAAATATGCCGCCGAGAACAAGGACAAGTTCGACTTCAAGGCCGTTGGCATGAAAGACGAGCGAGATTTCGCCGCGCAGGTCGACGCCGTCGAAAACTTCGTGACGCAGAAATACGACATCATCGTCGTCGCGCCGGCCGACTCCAAGGCGATGGCCACCCCGCTTGCCAAGGCGGTGAAGGCCGGCGTCAAGGTCATCAATATCGACGTGCCGCTCGATGCTGACGCGAAGAAGGCGGCCGGCATCGATCTCGCCTTCTTCGGCCCCGACAACAAGGAAGGTGCGAAGCTTGCCGGCGATGCGCTCGCCAAGGATCTCGGTCCCGGCGCCAAGGTGGTGATCCTGGAAGGCAATCCCGAGGCCGACAACGCCAAGGAGCGCAAGGAAGGCTTCATGGATTCCATCAACAGCGGCAAGCTCCAGCTCCTGGACAGCAAGACCGCCCATTGGGAGACCGAGGAAGCCAACACCGTCATGACGAATTTCCTGACGAAGTATAAGGATATTCAGGGCGTGATGGCCGCCAACGACTCCATGGCGCTCGGCGTCGTCAAGGCACTCGACGCAACCGGCCAGAGCGGCAAGATCAAGGTCGTCGGCTTCGACAATATCCCGCCGGTCAAGCCGCTGATCAAGGACGGCAAGATGCTCGCCACCGTCGAGCAATATGGCGCCGAGATGGCGGTCATGGGCATCAAATACGGTCTTCGCGAGCTTGCCGGTGAAAAGTTCACCGGTTGGGTCAAGACGGACATCAAGCTCGTCACCGCCCAGGACCTCAAGTAGTCGAGATCGTCGGCTTGCAAGGCTGAAGGACGCGCCGGCTGTTGGCCGGCGCGATCCAGTGACCGGCCGATCTCCATGCCGATGGCTCCGGGCGGCGCACATCGGCGCTCGGCCGCAATGTGCCGGGCGCCGGAATCGCCATCTCCAATTCGAAATAACAGGCGCATGAGGTGGACGTGTCAGACGCACCAGATGACTTCATCCTGAAGCTGCAGGGGATCGGCAAGCGCTTCCCCGGCGTCGTGGCGCTCAAGGACGTCTCGATCGAGATCGGCCGCGGCAAGGGCCATGTTCTTCTCGGCGAGAACGGTGCCGGGAAATCCACGCTGATCAACCTGCTCGGCGGTGTGTTCAAGCCGGATGACGGTCAGATCCTGTTTGACGGCAAACGCTATGATCCGGCGTCCCCGCTGGAGGCCTTCAGGGCGGGTATCCGTGTCATCCATCAGGAATTGCATCCGCTTTCCAATCTCACGGTCGCCGAAAATCTGCTCTTCGAGCATCTTCCGCGCCGATATGGCCTCGTGAACTACACGGAAATGAACCGCAGGGCCGCCGAGCTTCTGGCGGATGTCGGTCTCGACGTGGCTCCAACCACCCTGGCGAGCCGCTTGAGCGTCGCGCAGCTCCAGCTTCTCGAGATCGCCAAGGCGCTTTGCTACGAAAGCAAGCTGCTGGTTCTCGACGAACCGACGGCAACCCTGACCTCCAAGGAGGTCGATCGCCTGTTTGCGATCCTCAAGCGGCTGAGGAGCCGCGGTGTCACCACGCTCTATATTTCCCACAGGCTGGAGGAGATCTTCGAGGTCGGCGACGACGTGACGGTGCTGCGCGACGGCCAGCATGTGATCACGCGTCCGCTCGCGGGGCTGGGGATTCCGGATATCGTCGAACTCATGGTTGGGCGGGCGATCGCCGACCATGGCGTGTTCCGCGAGGACAGCGCGGTATCGGGCGAGGCGCTCGGCGTTTCCGGCCTGAAGGTCACGCGCAGCAGCCCGGAGCTGTCCTTTTCCGTCGGTAAGGGAGAGATCGTCGGCGTCGCCGGCCTTGTCGGCAGCGGCCGGACGGAAGCGGTTCGTGCGATCTTCGGCGCCGACGTCAAGGCGGCCGGCGAGATCCGCATCAACGGCAAGGTGGTCGAGATCAATTCGCCCAGGGATGCCGTCGCCGCCGGCCTGTGCCTGGCGACCGAAGATCGCAAGATGCAGGGCCTGATGCTCGACATGAGCTGCGCGCAGAATACCACGATCACCGACCCCGCAAAGATTTCCCGTAAGGGGCTGATCCTGCGAAAGGTGGAGGATGGGCATGCGCAGCGTCTCGTGCGCGAGCTCCGTATCAAGACGCCTTCGATCCGCCAGGCGGTCAGGACCTTTTCCGGCGGCAATCAGCAGAAGGTGGTCATCGCCAAATGGCTGTTTCGCGGCCCCAACGTGCTGATCTTCGACGAGCCGACCCGCGGGATCGACGTGGGTGCGAAGGTTGAGATCTACGAGCTTCTGTGGAAGCTCGCCGCCGAAGGCAAGGGCATTCTGGTGGTCTCATCCGACCTGCCGGAACTCATGGGCATATGCCACCGCATCATCGTCCTGTCCGGCGGCAAGATAGCCGGAGAAATAGCGCGGGAAGAGTTTGAAGAGAGCAGGATTCTCTCACTCGCTTACAAGGAGTACAGTCGTGTCCGGGAACGTTGAAAACAAGACCGATGCGAAGGAGAGCCGTTTCTGGGACAGCCTCATTCGCATCTCGATGAAGGAAGCCGGCGTCGCGATCGCCCTTATTCTGATCCTGGCGTTCTTCTCGGCGACGGCGCCCTATTTCGCGACGCCGGAAAACTTCCTCAAGATCTTCGTCCAGATCTCCATCAATACCGTGCTCGCGGCCGGCATGACCTTCGTCATTCTGGTCGGCGGCATTGATTTGTCCGTCGGTTCGCTGCTTGCGCTTTGCACGGTCATCGGCGCGACGATCATGATCGATCCGCGGTTTTCACCGTGGCAGGCGATCGTTCTGGCGTCGCTCGCCTCGATGGGAACCGGAGCCATCCTCGGCGCGGTCAACGGCTGGGTGTGCGAGAAGTGGAAGCTTCCTTCCTTCATCGTCACGCTCGGCATGCTGAACGTCGCAAGCGGCCTGGCGCGGGTCGTCAGCGATAACTCCACCATCACCGGCCTGCCGCAGCCCTTCGTCGATTTTGGCAATCTGATCTTCTGGGGCATTTTCCCGTCGATCTTCCTGATCGCCATCCTCGTCGTCCTCGTCGGCTGGTTCATCCTGCGCTATACGGTTTTCGGCCGTTTCGTCTTTGCGATCGGCACCAATGAGGAGGCCGTGCGGCTTTCGGGACATACGCCGAAACGATACAAGATCGCCGTGTTCACGATTTCCGGGCTGACGGCGGGCATTGCCGCGATGGTCTACCTGCTGCGTCTGAATGTCGGCAGTCCCGTCGCAGGTATCGGCTATGAGCTGAATGCCATCGCCGCCGTCATCATCGGCGGCACCAGCCTCTCGGGCGGCAAGGGCTCGATCATCGGAACGCTGGTCGGCGCCTGCATCCTGCAGGTCCTGTCCACCGGACTGCAGCTTCTCGGAGCCGACGACAATATCAAGCCGATCGTCATCGGCGCGGTCATCGTCCTTGCCGTCATTCTCGATACCTATAGGGGTCGGCTGTTGCGGATACTCGAGACGCGCTGAAACGCACTGAAACGCGATGGAATGGCGTCCGGCCGCTTTGCTTTACCGAGCAAGCGCGCCGGGCGGGTGATGGCTTTCGGGATCCGCCCCAAGGCTGAAAGAAGCACCAAGTAATACTTCCTAAATGGTCCATTATTCCATGTATTAATAATATTAACTTGGCATAATATACTGACTATGGGCCGCACTAAATTACATTTAACGAATTTCTAAAATAATTCTGCGAATGAAAATTAAATTTTAACCAAACTATCACTATAAATATTCAGCTCGGTAAATGTCTTACGGAGGGGGATATGAAGAAAACCATATTAGCTGCTTTTGTGATGGCCCTGTCCGTCTCCACTGCAAGTGCACAGACGATCGGCGTCTCGATGTCCGATCTGGACAAGTTCAGAACCGCATTGCTCAATGGCGTTCTGTCGCATGGAAAGACGATTTCCGGTCTGAAGCTCGTCACGCAGAGCGCCAAGGGCGACAACGAGCTTCAGAAGAAGCAGATCCAGCAGCTGATCGCGGATAAGGTCGATGCCATCATCGTTGCCGTTTCGGACGGCGATCTTGGACCGCAGATGACCAAGCTTGCCGCCGATGCCCACATCCCGCTCATCTATATCAACAACATTCCCTCGAACCTGTCCGACCTGCCGGAAAACCAGGTGGTGGTCGCATCTGACGAGAAGGAATCGGGCACCCTGGAGACGAAGGAAGTCTGCTCGCTGATGAAGGGCAAGGGCCGCGTCGTGGTGCTGATGGGAGAACCCTTCCATGCGGCCGCCAGAGCCCGAACCCAGGATGTCGACAATGTCCTGGCCACGCCGGACTGCAAGGGTATCGAGATTGTGGAGCGGCAGGCTGCCTATTGGTCGCGCGACTATGCCGACCAGCAGATGCAGGAATGGCTGTCGGCAGGGGTCAAGTTCGATGCCGTCATCGCCAATAATGACGAGATGGCGCTCGGCGCGATCCGCGCCATGAAGCGCAATGGCATGTCGATGAAGGATGTCGTCGTTGCCGGCGTCGATGCGACGGATGATGCGCTGGCGGCGATGGAAGCCGGCGACCTGGACGTCACCATTCTTCAAAGTGCGGTCGGACAGGGCGCCACGGCTGTCGATGCCGCGCTGAAGCTGATCGGCGGACAGAAGGTGCCGAGGGAAAACAACGTCCCCTTCGAGCTCGTCACGCCGCAGAATATCGCTCAATACCTGCCGAAGAGCCAGTGAGCAGAGGGGATCATGATGTTGCGCTTTTGGAATAAACTCGGCATCCGCGCCCAGATCACTGCCGGCTTCGTGCCGCTGATCCTGCTCATGAGCCTGCTGTCGGTCAATGCGATTTCCGGCATGGAGGGACTTTCGTCCATCTTCTCGTCCTACCGCACCACCGCCGGCCAGAGTCTCGCAATTTCCGACTACAGCACGCAATTGCATGAAATCCAGATGTCGGTGGAAGCCTTCCGGTCGAGCCCGACGCAGGATGTCGTCGACCGCTTCCATGCGGGGGTCAAGGCCTTTGCCGCTGACGATCCGCGCTTTGCCGGAGACGGCGCCCTGCAGGCCGGGATGGCGAGTATTCGCCAGAATGTCGCCGCCTACAGCAACGCCTTCGAACAGATAGTATCCCTTCACGCCCGGCGCGACGCCCTGATCGCCAAGGTCACCGAATTCGGGCCTTGGACCAGCATCGCGCTGAACGACGTGATGCGCAGTGCCTGGCGTCAGAACGACGTCACGCTGCTGCATATGACGGCGGCCACGCTCGAGGCCCTGAACCGCAGCCTGTATTTCTCGGAACGCTTTATCCACTCGGGCGATCTGGCTTCCTATGACATCGCGCAGTCGGCATTGAACGAGGCAATGGGCTTGAACGATGCCGCCGCCAAGGCCGCCAAAGGTGACCTGCAGCGCAAACGCGTTCTGGGCGCCGGCCAGCTGATGCAGAACTATACCGGCCGTCTCGGCGATGTGCGCGACGTTCTGCTGGCGACCAACAAGATCCGAGAGAGCGAGCTTAACGTCTTGGCGCCGAAGATCGCGACGGGCTTCAGGGATCTGCAGGCCACCGTGATGAATGCGCAGAAGACGCTGGACGGCTCCGTCGAGACGACGGTCGCCTCCACGACCCGCACGACCTTCATGATCAGCGGCCTCTTGATCGTCATCGGTCTCGTGCTCGCTTACTTCGTCGGCCAGCTGATTTCCTCGGCGGTCCGCAAGATGGCGCGGACGATGGAATTGCTGGCCCATGGCAATGATACGATGGTGGTGGAAGGAACCGAGCTGCGCCACGAGCTCGGTGCCATGGCACGATCCCTCAGGGTGTTCCAGGAGACCGGCCGTGCCAAGGTCGTCGCGGAAGCCAATGCTGAGCGTGCGCGCCTGGCCGCCGAAGAGGATCGTCTGCGCCAGGAGGCAGAGCGTCTTGCCGACGCCCAGGTGATGGAACATGCCTTCCAGCAGATCTCGCTCGGTCTGGACGCGCTGTCGAAAGGCGATCTCACCGCCCGTGTCGGCGAGGTCGACGGTCGTTATGTCCGTATCCGGGATCATTTCAACAATTCCGTTTCCAGCCTGGAAGAGGCTGTCGACTCCGTCATCCGGGCGGTCGGCACGATCAAATCCGGCCTCGCGGAAATCTCGACGGCCTCCAACGATCTCGCCCGCCGCACGGAGCAGCAAGCCGCTTCGCTCGAGGAGACGGTGGCAGCCCTTGGCGATGTGACGCGAGGCGTCAACGGCACGGCGGAGGGGGCAAGCCACGCCCAGACCACGGTCGCCACCGCGCGTGCCAATGCCGAAAATGGCGGCGCGATCGTGGCCCGTGCGATCGCGGCGATGACGGAGATCCAGAATTCTTCCTCCAAGATCGGCAACATCATCGGCGTCATCGACGACATTGCCTTCCAGACCAATCTCCTTGCCCTCAATGCGGGCGTGGAGGCGGCTCGCGCCGGCGAGGCTGGCAAGGGCTTTGCCGTCGTCGCTCAGGAAGTGCGCGAACTTGCCCAGCGATCGGCGAGTGCTGCCCGGGAGATCAAGGAACTGATCTCCACCTCTTCCGCGCAGGTCCGGACCGGCGTCGAACTCGTGGGTGAATCCGGCACGTCGCTCGCCCAGATCGTCGAGCAGGTGACCGCGATGAGCTCGACGGTCGCGGAAATCGCGGTTGCCGCGCGCGAGCAGGCCGCAAGCCTTAGGGAAGTCTCGGCGGCCGGCGACCAGATGGACAAGGTGACCCAGCAGAACGCGGCCATGGTGGAAGAGACCACGGCCGCCGCCCAGAGCCTGACCCAGGAAACCGAAAACCTGGCCGAGCTTGTGCGGCGGTTCAGGACACGCAGCGCCGCGGTGTCCGAGCATCGCCTCTATGCCATGGCATCCTGACGCGACACTGCAATCGACAGGCTGAAGGAAGGGCGGGGTTGATCCATGGTCAACCCCGCCCTTTTCCTGTTCGGGTGGGTCTTCGAGTAGACACTGAAGCCGGCCGATCCGCCTCTCAAGCATGTCGCGCAAAAGTGTGCCGCGGTTTTGCGACAACGACATGCGCAAAATCAAGGACCTAAAGCGCAAGACACGAATCTGAAAGATCGCGATGCGCTTTAGGCCGTAGCTCAATCGTCGAAATCGGGAATATTGAGCAGATGGCCGCAGGCCTTGCAGTGCGCGCCATCCGTATCGTGTCCCTGAAGGCCGCATTGCCGGCAGGCGATGTTGATCTTGTATGGCCGCACGATGGCCGGGGCGAGCCGGACGAACAGGGAGATGCCGACGATCGTTTCCAGTGTCTCTACCCACCTGTTTCCACTGGTTTCAAACACCCATCGGTGGCCAATAGGTCACAGCTTGTGCCTCGAAACTGTCATAATTTGTTTTTTGCACGCTTCTTATATTGCCTCCCGCCTTGTGGTTGTTATTTCTCCCTTGCCTTAAGTGTCCAGAGGAGATTCGGGAATGCGGAGACTGGCGCCGATTGCACTCATGGTTGTCTTGAGTGCATGTGCAAGACCATCAGACGGGCCGAGCGCCGGGAATATCTACAACGCGACGTTGCCGCATTCAGGCGAGAAGATTCCGGTCGTCGCCCTGGCGGATGCGCCCATGGGTAGTGCGGTGGCCGCACCCGCTTATGCGCCCACGGATCAGGGACTCGCCCGTTTCAGCTCCGCAGGTTTTTCCGACACCCGTTTGCGGCGGGGCGACGTGATCGACGTCACCGTGCTGGACACCGGTGAGGACGGGCTGTTGTCGTCGACGCAGAGCAAGTCGCTCAATCTCGGCCGCTTCACCGTCGATCCCAAAGGCTTTGTCACCATGCCCTACGTGGGCAAGCAGAGGGCACTCGATTCGACGCCCGAGGGCCTGCAAACGCAGATCGTCAACGGGCTCAAGGGTTCGGCCGTCAATCCGCAAGCCGTGGTGACGGTGGTCGACAAGCCGTCGAGCGCAGTGACCGTCGATGGCAAGGTCCGTTCCGCCGGGCGCTTCCCGCTGTCGGCGCGCAAGGAGCGTGTGCTGGATGCCATCGCGCTTGCCGGCGGCGCCTCTTCGGCTCCGGGTTCGGCGACCGTCACGCTCACCCGTGGCTCGCAGCGGGCAACCGCGCCGCTCGATCGGGTGCTTCAGGATAACCGCCAGAATGTGTACCTGCTGCCCGACGACCAGCTTTTCGTTAACGACAATACGCCGAGCTTCACCGCGCTTGGAGCGTTCAAGAGCGTCGGCGAGTTCCCGTTCGAACCCGGAAAGATGACCTTGGCGAAAGCTCTGGCCCGGGCCGGCGGACTGCTCGACGACCGCGCGGATTCCCGCAATTTCTATCTGTTCCGCAACCAGAATGTCTATTCGCAGGCTGCCGCATCGGCAAAGCCCGGTGCCGCGCCGACCGTCGTTTCCGTCAAGCCGGTGATCTACCGCGTCAATCTGAAGGACGTCTCGAACTTCGTGCTGATGCAGCGCTTCCAGATTCAGGACGGCGATACTCTCTTTGCCAGCAATGCCGGCATGGTCGATGCCGCAAAGCTTCTGACCGTCTACCAGAAGAGCGTGCCGACGGCCGCGGCCCCGGTTCCCAGCGCCTCGAGCGCCGCCAACTAAAACAGTCGTCGCGCGGTTTTACGACCGCGCGATATTTCTCTCGGCTTCGTCGAGAAGTCCGAGCGCCGTGCCGGCGCTTGCGGGGCGCATGCTGGCGTCCGACGCTGAGAGATGTCCGGCGAGGGCTTTAAGCCCCTCGGCATCGTTGCCCGTTTCCTGGCATCTTTCGAGCAGCAGGCTCAGCACGCGGCCGGCGCAATAGAGGTCGTTGCGCGGATCGGCCGCCGCGTCGTCCGCCTGTTCCGGGGCCATGAACGAGGGCGTGCCGGTGATCCTGATGTCGAGATCGCGGTGGCGTTTGCCCCGCTCCAAGGCCACGCCGAAATCGGCGATCTTCAATCCGCTGAAATCGTCGTCCGGCAAAAGCAGGTTTCCCGGTGAAATGTCGCAATGAACATAGCCGGTGTCATGGATCGCCCGCAGCCCCCGGAGCAGCCGGCGCATCCCCGCAATGATGGCGCTTATGGATACGAGGCTGCTGGAAAGCCGTTCGGACAGTGGCTGGCCTGCCCATTCCATGACAATTGCCGGACGTCCGTCCGCCAGCCGCAACACCATCTGGGTTTGAACGAGACAGGGATGGCGCAGCGCCATCCCGATCCGGGCCTCGCGCAGCAGAAGATCGCGGTCGACGGCATCGGCGACGCGGTCGGCCGGGACCGTCTTGAGCGCGTGAAGCGTTCCGAGGTCGCGGTGCCGCAACCTGCCGATTTCGGTACGGGCACGTCGGTCGACCGTCTCTTCCAGCAGGAAGCTGCGGGCGATGAAGGCGGGGTTTTCGGAGGGAAGCTGCGGAAGGCGGCGGTCCAGCGCGTCGCGCAGCCGGTCGATCAGCATGTCGCGCGTCTTACGCGGGCGTTCGCCGCCGTTGCCATGGGTTAGGATGCGCAGCAGGCTGGAAAACCGGGATGCGATCTCCTGCAAGTCCTCCGTGGGCAGATCGTCACTCATGGCATACCGATGACGATGGCGCTCAGATTCTCGCGGCAATTGGCGATCAACCCTTCCTGGACGAGGGTCTCGGCGGCGCGTTCGGTCGGCGTTTCGATCAGGATTTCGGCGATGACGCGATCGGCAAGGGTGCGAGGCAGCGAGGCGCCACACAGGAGCAGGCGATCGCCGGGACGAAGCGTGTCGAGGACGGTGTCGGGCAGGAATTGCGGCTTGAGGCCGAGCCCCCTTGCGAGCGACCGCTTGAGGCCGACATCGACGTGATCGCGGGTGAGGCAACGCATCATTCCGTCGCGCAATATGTAGCAGCGGGCATCTCCGGCCCAGACAAGTGCCAGCTCCGCGCCGTGAAGAGCGGCGATGATGATGCTGGCGAAGGGCGGTTGGCGCTCGCCGGATGCCGCTTTCGTCTGCAGGATGCTGTTGGCATGGCCGAGCTTGCCCTTGATGTCCTGCACGAGCATCTGCAGGCTGTCGTGATCGGCCACGCCGGAGAGTACGCTGGTCGCGGTCCTTGCGGCTTCGATGGCGCTCATGCCATCGCCGGCACCGTCGGCGAGCGCGAACAGGCGCGGTTTCTCGGAGACGAGGAGCGCATCGGCATTGAGCGTCAGCCGCGTTCCGGCATGGCTGGCATAGCTGCTTTCGATGGCGCGTCTTATCTTTGCAGGCGCCGGGTTTTCGCGCAATTCCGGGGGACGGGCTGCGGGTGGCTGCGCCGGTGCCGCTATCGGTTCGGCCGGCGGCGCTTCGGCTCTTTCCACCGTGACAAGCTTCAGGAAATCCTGCGTGGCCGGCGGGCCGTTGGTCTTGAAGCCTTTTCCATGCCGGGTGCCGAGGGTCATGCGCCACCACAGCGATGCCGGCGCTTGCGCATCGGGAGCGGGAAGATCCTCACCGACGCGTTCCCTGGCGAATGGCAGCCGCAGGCGCTTGATGCCCTCCATGAAGCGCGTCATGTCGAAATCCGTCTTGGTCGAGGTCTCGGCCAGGGCTTCGGCGGCGGTGAACCAGACGTCATCCTCGCAGATATCGCGCAGGCGGCCAGTGAACTTGTGCAGCTGCGCCGCAATGACCAGCGGAAAGCTGCGCCCGACGCGATCCCTGCTCGGTAGCAGCACACCGACCACGGCGGCGGGCGACCAGACGCCACCGGCGATGGCGAAGCGCCAGGGCGGGGAGGCATGGAAGAGACGCCGCCAATCCTGCCCGAGCGTCGGTTCCATCGCGCCGAGGCCGCTCTGAATCCATTGATCCAGCTCCGATTGCAGACGGCGCCCCAGTGCCGTGGAGACGAAATCGCCATGCGTCGGCAGCTTGCCGAAGAAACCGATCCCGTCGGGCTCCTGCGGCGAGGCGGTGCGGGCAAGGCGCTCGTTCATCGGCGCCACCCTCAGAACTGGCTCGGGCAGGCGAAGTCGGACAGGGCCTGCAATCGGAATGGATTGAGCACGGAGCCGAACTGGACGTCGAACTCGGCGGACTGGTCGTTTTTGTCGAACCGTGCCCGGAAGAGATCGGCGCCCTGCATGGTGATCTTGGCGGAATCGAACAGCCGGAAAGGCGACCAGTCGCCGCTCTTGGTCGTCGCCTGCGGCCAACCGCCAGGCAGAAAGGTGATGCGAGACTGGTTCTCGGCTCCGGCCGACGGCCACGCGATGGATTTCGCCTGCGGCAGGCCATGGAAATAGACGACGCGCTCGCCCTCGATGTCCATGATCACGGTATTGGCCGAATCCGTCAGCGACACCGGCTTGATGTTGATGGAGACCGCCGGCTTCTCGCTGCCAGCCGGGAAGAAGGCGCGTTCGATCTTGTCGGCGTTTTCGAACTGGGCGATCGCCTGGCTCGGAATGCTGTCGCCGCCGAAGGTGCCGCGCCAGCCCCAGGGCTGGGCGCTGGTGTCGACGAAGGCCTCCAGCCTGGTCTTGAAGAAGGTCTTGAAAAGCCCCTCCGGCCCGAACAGGCGCACGAAATCCGCCATCGCCACGTCCTGATCGGATGTGCGGTCGAAGGGATAACGCCCGGTGACGATCCCTGAGCAGAGATTGGCGCCTTCGGCGGCCCAGAGATCGGTGATCCTGCCGCGTGCCGTCTTGACGGCAAGCGCGCCGATATCGGCGGTAATGCCGGCGACCAGCGCATCGGCGGGTGCGGGAAGTCCGCGCGCCTGCTGCAGAAGGTCCTGGTTGGCCGTGGTCAGCTGCCCGCCGGCGTCGAAGACGCGGGCGACGTCCGCCGTCGAGGTCGAGGCACGCGACAGCTGGTTGTAGACATTCTGCAGGATCGGCAGGAGGGTCTGGATCTGCGAGCGCGGCGCATCCTTGCCGCCTTCGGCCTGTGTGCCGTCATCCGGCTTGGGGTTGCGCGGCACCTCGAGCGCTGCGCGCAGCGGGCCATAGGGATCGGGAGCATTGGCAGCACCGGCGAGCGCGGAGGTGACGGCTGCATCCGGCACATCATCGAGCGAGGCGATCTCGGCGCCGTTACCAGGCCGCAGATCGGTTGTCGCCGCGATCGATTTCAGGAAAGCTTCGAGAGGGCTCGGATTGGCCGCGAGGATGCGTGTCGTCTCGGTTGCGTCGGCAAGGGTCTGCGACGGGCGCACGCGCAGATCGGCCAGCAGCGTCGACCATTGTTTCTCGAAGGCGTCGAAATAGAGCTGCAAGGCGGCCTGGGCGACGACGTCCGTCGTCATACCGGCGGGATTGCTGTCCTCGCCCCGCACCCATTGTTCCTTGAGCGCTTCACGCGCGGCGTCGGTGACGTCAGGCAGCACGACCGTGCGATAACCCTTGCCCGTGAAAAGACCGGGAATGCCGTCGCGCAGCGTCGCCTTGGATTTGCGTTGAAAGGCCTGTTCGCCGAGCGGGCCGAGCGCATCGGCGGGAATCCAGGCTTCGAGCGCCCGCGCGTGGCGGGAATGGGTGAGGATGTCGTAGGCGCGCGCCGCGATGCTCTGCGCGCGGATGGCGTCGCGCGCCTTGGCGACAAGCTGGTTGTCGAGCGCGATCGCCGGCAGCGGCCCTTCGGCCATCGTCTCCGCATGCGCGGTCAGCGCCTGCCGGGCTGCAATCCGCCCTTCGCCGGGATAGAGCGAGGCGAACATGTCCTCGGCCTGCTGCGACACGAAATCCTTGTCCATCGGCCCGAGGCCGCCGAGCATGCCGTAGAGCTTCAGCGCGTCGAAGGTCTTTTGCGTGTCGGCGCTGTCGGCGATGGTCTTCTGCAACTGGACCAGCATGCGCGGCAGGAGCAGGGAGCTGAGTGCACGCTGATAGGCGCCGCGCTGCCGGCTGGCGATCTTGTCTTCCTGATCGAGACCGAAGCTGGTCGGCCAGACCCGCGCCTCCACAAAGCCGCTGGTGACGGCGCGCAGATTGTCGAGCGCCGGCAGGACGCGCAGGAAATCCGCGTCGGTCACGTCACGGATCTGGATGCCGCTTGCGAGCTTCTCGTAAGCGTCGATGCGCTTGTCGGCGGCCGCGATCGCCCTGGAATTCTGGAAATAGGTGGCGATCCAGCTCGAAAAGACCACGGCGAATGCGATCGCCGCGACGCCATAGGCCGCCCGCTTGATGAACGTCTGCCGGCGCGACAGCCGCCGGTCGCGCGCCACGAGAGAGGCCTCGTCGAAGATCACGTCCTTGAACAGCCGGGAGAGGAAGTAGCTGCGCCGCAGGCGCGGCGATGCGGCTACGGCCGAGGCGGCTTCGTTCGGCTGCGTGCCGGAGGCGAAATAGACGCCGCGGATCAGCGGCGCTTCGATAAGGGCCGAGGCCGAGCAGAGCTCGGTCAGAACCTCGTGCAGCTTCTCCTTGAGCGAGGCAAGCTCGGCCGGAAAACGGAATATCCTGCCGCGCACCTCGATGTTCGGCTCCTGCTGCAGCCGCTCGATGAGCATGCTGCCGACCCGTTCCTGCAGAAGCGCGAATTCCTCGATGAAGCGATCCGGCAGGTTCCGGCCGTCGTAGCTTTCGTCGAGTCCGAAGGTCGTGCCCCAGACCTGTTCGCGGTCGCTCTTGTTGAGACCGTCGAAGAATTCGACGAAGCCGGTCAGAAGGTCGGCCTTGGTCAGGACGACATAGACGGGGATGCGCGCCTGCAGGAATTCGTCCAGTTCGGACAGGCGCTTGCGGATGGCGCGCACCTCTTCGAGCTGTGCCTCGTGGCCGCGCGCCAGCAGATCGCCGATCGATAGCGTCACCAGCGCGCCGTTGATCGGCTGCGAGCGGCGATATTTCCGCAGCAGGCCGAGGAAGCCTTCCCATCCCGCCTTGGACGCGCCGTTCAGATCGTCCTGCGTGGTGTAGCGGCCGGCCGTGTCGATGAGGATCGCCTCGTCCGCGAACCACCAATTGCAGTTGCGGGTGCCGCCGGCGCCCTGGACGGAATTGCTGCCCAGCGCATCGCCGAGCGGAAATTTCAGGCCGGAATTGGTGAGCGCCGTGGTCTTGCCGGAGCCGGGCGCGCCGAAGATCACATACCAGGGCAGTTCGTAGACATAGCCGAAGCGCTTCTTGGTGACGCGGCGCAGAAGGGAGAGTGCTTCCTTGAGCCGGCTATGGATCTCGCCGACTTCGGCCTGCTGGCTCGCGGCATCCGAGGCTGCATCCTTCTCGATGCCCTCGACCAGAGCCTTGTCGCGCATGCGGGAGCGATAGGCTCTGACGGCGAGGTAGATCAGCCACACCACGATGACGGCGGCAATGGCGATGATGCGGGCGTTGACGCCGGCGAGCGGCTTGAAGCTGCCATAGCCGAGCATATAGCCGTAGAACCAGATGACGACGCAGATCGCGGCGATCCAGATCAGCGATATGAAGCGATGGCCGAGAAGGCCGGCATAGGCGGTCACATAGGAGCGAAGCGTATAAAAGGCGCCAAGCGGATTCATGGCGTGGCCTCCGGTGCGGGCGTCGGCCGCGTGCTGAAATCGGCGTCGCGCAGCGTTTCGTTGGGATCGGTCAGAACCAGGATTTCCGTGCGGCGGTTCGTCTCGCGCCCTTCCGGCGTGGCGTTGCTGGCCAGCGGTTCGCTGTCGGCGCGTCCTTCCGTCAGGATGGCATCCTTGCCGGTATAGGCGGCGAGGATATCGCCGACGGCGCGGGCGCGGGCTTCGGAAAGGTGCCAGTTCGATGGGAACTGCAAGGTCCGGATCGGGACATTGTCGGTATAGCCGACCACCACGGCGCGGAATTTCTCCGAGGCGAGCGCGCCGCCGATCCTCTGGATGAGATCGCGGAATTCGCTGCTGACTTCGGCGCTTCCGGTGGCGAAGAGGCCGGAATTGTTGATGCGCACCAGCAGCCGGCCGTTTGCATTGGAAAGCGTGACCAGCTTGCGGTCGACCTCCGGCTGCAGGAAGGCAAGCAGCGTATCGAGCTTGCTCGGCGGTGCCGGCGTCTGCACCGGAGGCTGCGGTTTCGGCGGCTCCGGCTCGGCAATGACGACCGGCGGCTTCGGCGTGTCGATGAGCACGCTCGGCGTCTCATGCGGCGGCAGGTTCGCCAGCCGCTGGAAGGTGCCGTCGGACGCCTGGTTGAGAGACAGTGTGAAGAACAGATAGCCGAGCGCAAACAGCAGCACGAGCGCCGACAGCGCGGTCCAGAGCGCGACGGCGGTGCGCAATGGCTTGTGCCGCGCGGAAACACCGCGCCAATGCGGCGAGAGCTCGCGTTCGAAGACGCCATATTGGCCGAGCAGGGTCTTGTAGAGGCTGTCGCGGATGCGGCCGAGTTCCAGTGCGCCGCGCGCCGAGACGCGGGTGCGGCCCTCGAAAGCCAGCGACAGGCACAGATAGATGAGAAGTAGCAGGTCCTTGTTCGTCCCCGGACTCTGATGGAAATGGTCGAGCAGGTCGAAGACCCGGTCGCCGCCGGTCACGTCCATGTGGAAGGTCGAGACCAACCCCGAGCGCGCCCATCCGGCGCGCACGCCCCATGGCTTGCTCAGAACGACGTCGTCGATCGTCGCGCAGACGATATAGTGCGCGGCGCGGGCACGCTCGGCGCTGATGCGGGCGCTGGCGAGATCGCGCTCGTAGCGGCCGACGGCATCGATCGCCACCCGACGTAATTCCTCGATATCGGGCTGTGCCTCGGTGTTGCGCAGGCTGTGTGCGAGATTGAGGAGCGGGGCCGCCGAGCGTACGATCGTCGGCACCTCCTCGCCGCCGAAGCGGAAATCGCGCACCAGCGCGCCGACCGACCAGCCGCTGGTCGTGCCCTCCGCCGGTACGATGGCCTCGTCAAGCAGCTCGGCCATCTTGCGCGCGGATTCGTTCTTGCGCGCGCCGTCCTCGGTCAGCTCGATGATGGTCGGTAGATCCTGCCAGGATGTCGATTGCGGCGTTTTCATTCTCTGAGAGCCCACAGTTCCATCTCCAGACCGGGGAAGTCGCCCGCAAGGTGCAAGGCGATCGCGCCGGACGTATCAAGCTGTTTCCAAAGCGGATTCTTGGTGTCGAGCTCGAAATAGATCGTGCCCGAGCGATAGGGCAGCTGCCGCGGCAGTACCGGCAGCGGCCGGACGGGAATGCCGGGCAGGGCGACGTTGACGAGATCGGCGATCTTTTCGACCGGCCCGACCTTGATCTGCGCCGGCAGCTTGCGCCGCACGTCCTCCGCCGACATCTCCGCGCGCACCGCCAGCACGAAGCCGGCATCCTTCAGCAGCGAGCGGTCGTTGATCAGGCCGACGCGGACGCCATGGCGGCGCTCCGCGAGCTCGATCGAGACGGCGGCCTGTTCGAGAACCGCCGAGAGCGATGTCCTGAGATCGTCGAAGACGGCGGCGAAGGTCGCCTTCAGATCGTCGTGACGATAGGGCGGAAAATCGCTCGCCCGCTTGCTGTCCATGGTGAAGGTGGCAAGTTCGCCGGCAAGCTGGATGCATTGCTCGTAGAATTCGATCGGATGCAGCCGCGTCGCATTCGCCTGGATATGCCGCAGCATCGGATCGGCGCGGTTGAGGATATGCAGCAGGAAATAGTCGCCGACTTCTGCCGTGCCGCGAATGGTGGGGTCACCGATCCGCTCGGCGATCGCCTCGGCTCGATGCCGAACGATGCCGAGCAACTCGGTGACCAGCTCGTACAGCCGCGCTTCGGCGGCGCAATTGAGGGAGGGCGCGATATAGTCCGGATCGAGGATCACGGCCCGGTCGGAGCGCACCTCGATGATGCGGGCAAGCCCGATCAGCTCGTAGCCGGCCAGCTCGTCGCCGGTCTTCAGATATTTGAGGCTCAGGCGGCCGACATCGATCGGCGCCATGAAATCCGTCTCGACATTGGAGTCCGGCGCTTCATAGGGCGTGGCGACCAGACGGACGCTATGGCGCGCCGCGCCGCCATTCTGGGCGACATCGGCCTTGCCGGGCTGGCGCGCTGGCAGCGCGAGGTAGACGACCGCGTTCTTGATCGTCTCGTCGAGATCGAGCGGCGGCGGCAGGTCGGCGTCGACCGGGGCCTCGAAAGGCGTGCCGTCCGGCAGGATGCCGCGCAGGTTCGACAGCGCGAACTGGCCGATCGCCAGCGCGCTGCGGTCGATGCCGATTTCGGCCACGCCCCAGGGATAGGGCGCAAGCCCGCGCGCGGTCGTGCGCACGAGCCGCTCCGTCCATCGATCGGCCTGCTGGAAATGCTGTACGCGAAGGAACATGCCCTCGCTCCAAGCCACTCGATTTTCGTTCTTCATCGGTTGTTGCTCGTCCTCTTTTCCATGTCGGCGGTCTCCTCCTCCCGCCGGGGGGCGAGCGAGGCGCGCATCGCCTCGCCGAACACGTCCCGGATGGAGAGGCTCCTGCCGTCTTTTTCGAATTGGGCCCGATAGGCCTGCCAGTATCCGCGATTGCCCGGCCATGGCAGCTTGCGGGACGCGGCATCGACGCGCGCTTCGATCATGCGCGGTTCCAGCGTCTGGCTTGCCTGATTGAGAAGTGCCGCGAGCGCGCCGTTGAAGCTCATCTGCCGCGACAGAAGGAGGTTCAAGCGCGCAACGAGCTGCTCCTCGCCGCCGCCGGACAGGCGGGCCGTGTCGTCGTCGGGTATTTCGACATCGAAGATCGAAAGGCTATCGACCAGGGTCTGCTCCAGCCCGTCGATGAGCGCTTCCAGCCTGCCGGCAAGTTGATGGCTGGCCTTGGGCGTCGGATGATCCGCCGGTGGCTCGTCGGCAAAGTCGATGTCGTTGGCCGCAACGATGGTCTTTGCGCCGCCGTCCACCTCGACCGTGTTGCGGCTGCGGCTGACCGGCACGGAGACGCGCGTTGCTGCCCCATGTTCCAGCTGGCTGCCATAGTCGAAATCGGCGTTCCAGTCGTTGGGAAGCACTGGGCTGATGCCGGAGGTCTCGGGCGGTCCGCTCCAGCCGATCTCGACGTCGCGGATCGATTTCGCGGCGGCATCCGTCCGTCCCCAATCCGAGGGTCCCGGCGCCAGATCATCGCCGATGCGGCTGCCCAATATGCCGTTTGCAGTTCGTCCTCCTGGCGCGACATCGGCGAGGATCGAGGAGATCGTCAGCGTTTCGTCGCTCAGGCTCAGCCCGGTTTCGGGATCGCCGATCTCGCTGTCCGCCTCGCCGGTGACGACCACGGCCAAGACAAGGCCGCCGATCTCGATGCGGGATTGGTCGGCCAGGCGTTTCGTTTCGCCTTCCAGCACCATGGCGCCGTCCACCCGCGTGCCGTTGGCGCTCTGGTCGCGCAGAAGGAAGCCCTGGCGGTCGCGCTCGATGGCGCAATGGATCTTCGAGATGAGACGGTTGGGATCGGAAAGCTGCCAATCGCAATCCGGCGAGCGCCCGAGCGTGCGCCGGCCGCGCTCGAAGAACCACTTCGCGCCGCCTTCCATCCCTGCGATCTGTCTCAGCTCGAGCCGCATCGCCGCCTCCTCAACCCGTGGCCCGCATGGACGGACGCGGTTCGGCGATGATGGCGTCGCCGCTGTCGCTCTCGGCCACGGCGACGCGCGCCCAGCTGTTCCAGCCGAGCCTTGGCGGGTCGCCGGCGGCGCCGAGCCTGCAGAAGGGAATGTGGTCCTTCCTCAGAACGACCTGGATGTCGAAATCGAGGGCTGGGCCGACATAGAGCCTGGCAAGGGAGAATATCTCGCCGATCTTCTCGCCGCCGGGGGAAAGCGACAGGTAGTCCTGATAGTCGAGCGGGCCGATGACGATGCGGAAGCTGCCGTTGAAATCGTGGATGGCCGCACCCGCGGCGGCATTGACGCCGAGCTGTACGCCCTGCGGCTGACCCAGCTGGCTGCGCTCGCCAAGCGGAATGCTCAGCCACCGGCCGCGGAAAAGCTCGATCTCCACCGGCAGGCCGGTGAATTCGCGCAGCATGGCGCGCAGGTTGACGGTATTGCGGGTCCGGCTGGCGAAGAAGCCGGAAAAGCGCAGGATCAGCTCGTCGTCGACGCCAACCTGTTCCTTCAACCTGGCGGTGCCGAAGCCGGCGATTGCAAACAGCGCGGTGACGAAACTGTTGCCGTCGCGTTCGCGGTTCCAGCGCAGCCGCCGGGCAATGCGGTATTTTTCGCAGGCGTCGACGAAAAGCTCGGTCATCCGCGCGCTGAAGAGCTCGAAGAATTTCGCGAGCCCGCGCGCGCGGTTGCGTTCTTCGCGCATGACCAGTTCGTTGTAGCTTGGCGGCATCGAGCCGAGGGGGCCGAGCAGCGCCGCCATGGCGCTGCGCACCGCAACCGATGCGCCCTTGCGCCGAAGGCCGCTCACCGCCAGCGGGGCGGGGGAAACGCCCACCGGGGTTTCCACGGAAAGGGCATCGTCCGACGCCGACTGGGCCACGCGGAACGCCGTCGCCGGCTCGAAGCGGCCGGGGTCGCGTTCGAGCAGGGTAACGAGAGTTTCGCTCGTGTTTTCGGCGGGCAGGCTCATCGGTTCGTCCTACCCTCCTACAGAAGCTGGCGCTCGGCGGCGCGCGCCGGCCAGACCGCGATCGGTTTCGATTGCCCCTTCATCGAGATGGAGAGGCGGGTGAAGCTGTTGATGGAGGTGTAAAGGCCGAAGAACCGGTCGAGCACGCTGCCGAACAGATAGGCTGATGCCCTGTCGATTGCGGCCGGATCGAATTCCAGCAGAATATCGGTGCCCGGCACCATGCCGCCGCTGCCGAGCCGGGCCGTCGAGCTGTGGGCCTCGACGCGGATCAGCGCGTCGACCAGTTGTTTGGTCTCGCGGCTGTCGCGGAAGGCATAGAGCGAGAGGATGTCCTTGAGAGCCGCGCCGCCATTGTCGAAGAGCGAGAGATGATTGAGCAGCAGATGGGACATCAGGCGCCAGTTGCGCTCCTGCTGCTCGTTCATGCGCACCGAGGGCGTCGGCGGAATGAGCGCCTCGACGGCCCCGACCGCCTCGTTGCCGGAGGCAAGCTGCAGGTGGGGATGGCCGCCGCCGAAGGGCAGCTGCTCCGGCAGGTCGCGGTTGAGGCAGAGCGTGTCGATGCTGGCGATCCTGTCGAGCGGCCCGGCCGCCTGCCGTCCCCGGTCGACGAAGGCGATGTCCATGTCCGAGGTGCGGTCGTCGGCATCGAAGCGGCGGCTGCACTGCCAGAAGAGCGATGCCGCTCCACCTTTCTGGCTGCGGCCGAAGAAGGGCGGGCAAAGCTCCTCCTCGCCGCCACGGCCGGTGACCGAGACGCGTTCTATGGCATAGATTTCGCGGGTCTTCTGGCGCCGGGCGTCGGGCAGCAGCCGGTATTCGGTGCGCGTGCCGTCGAGCGCCAGGGGTTCGCAGGTCTGGCGGAAGAGATTGATGATCGGTGTGGCGTTGAGCACGAAATCGCGCGCCGTCACGCTCCGTTCGAGCTTGGCGTCCGTCTCGCTGAGATAGATGAAGATCTCCAGCTTTTCGTCGCGCCAGACATCGAGCCCATCGATGTCGATGAACAGAAATTTCTGCGGCAGCGCGAAGAATTCGGTGAGCAGCCGGTAGCCGATGAAGCTCGAGGAGGGATAGGGCAGCATCGACTGCTCCGGCTCCAGGCCGACCGGCCGAAGATTCCGGGCCGGCAGGGCGATCGGGTTACGGTCGTCGGCATGATGCGCCAGCGCGATCCCGAGCGTGTGATTGGCAAGCAGCTCGTGGATGGCGACGGCCCGCTGCCAGGCCGAGGGGATATGCAGCCGGAGCCGCTTCAGCCCGACATCGGCAAGCGATTTGTTGGGGTCGCGCGAGCGCAGTGTCAGGCGCAGGCAGCCGGCGGCGCCGGTATGGCGGGACGGCGGCGCGCTGATCGGGTGGCCGAAGAGCGAGGCCGAAACGATCTCGACCGGCAGGATGTCGGTATCCTGCGTGGTGCGGAAACGGCAGGCCTCGCCGCCGATCGGCTCGGCGAAAATTTCCGTATGGCGCGGCACGGTCTGAACGGAGGCAAGCGTAGTGCTCGGCGCGAAGCGGACGATGCTCATGGAGGGCAGGGGCGCCAGATAATGCGGATAGAGCGTCTCCAGCAACCCGTCCGTCAGCTCGGGGAACTCGTCGTCCAGTTTCTGCCGCACGCGGGCGGCGGAATAGGCGAAGCTCTGGATCAGCCGCTCCACATGCGGGTCGTCGGCGATCTCTCCCGTCATGCGCAGACGCCCGGCGATCTTCGGGAAGGCGTCGGCAAACCGCGCCGCCCGCCGCCTTATGGCGGAAAGCTCGTCGTTGTAGCGCTGCAGGAAGCCGTCAGCCATTGGCCGCCTCCACCAGGAAGCGCTGGGTCGATGGATCGATGGTGGATTCGAAGCTGATCGGCGGCATGCCTTCATGCACCCGGAAGGCGGCCTGGATGCGCATGCGCAGCGCCCGCTCGCCATTGGTGCGGCTTTTCAGGATCGTCACGCGTACCTCGGAGAGACGCGTCTCGAACAGCGAGATGCGGCGTTCGATGATGCGGGCGAGGCGCAGCTTGGCTTCATCCGTGACCAGGTTCGCCGAGACCATGCCGTCAACGCCATAGGAGACGAGTGCGTCGCCGAGTTCTTCATAGAGGGCGGGCGGCGCGGTCGGGCGGCGGCGGGTGTTCAGGAGCGCTTCGAGATCGCGGCGGATTCCCTCCCGCAATTCGCGGATCTGCTCGGCCGTCGATGCCGGTGGGTCCTGCGGCAGGTCCGGATTGGTATCCAGCAGCCGATCGAGGATCGATCGGGCAAGGACCCGTTCCCGCGGCCGGTAGCGTTCCAGTGGATCAGCCATGAGCAGAGCGCCTCGTCTCCTCCGTCCGTCCGTTCGCTTCGAGCTTGACGGCATCGTGGAACGACACCAGCTCGTCGCCGGCAAGGAAGCATTTCTGGCCGCGGCCGATGGTGATGCCGGAGGCTTCGTCGACCCAGTCCGTCTCTCGGCCAAGCAGGAGTTTTCCCTCCGCCGGCGTTCCGTGATAGATCGCCGGAAGCAGGACCGGCGCGCTGGCGCCGTCGACCAGCTGCAACTCGGCTCGCCGGAATGCCAGGTCGCGCGGCCGCGCGATCGGTTCGATGTCTACGGAGGCGATCTTGGCGAAATCCACCCAGAGATAACCGCCGCCGCTCATGATGACTTCCAGCGCATGCGGAATACGGTCGTCCAGATCCCGGAAGTCGGAAACCGGCTTGCCGTTCCAGATCATCGGCCGCTCGCCGCGCACTTCCTCAAGCGCTTCGAGCGCGGCCTTTGTGTCCTGCGCCGATCCCTGCCGATGGGCGATGCCGAGTTTCAACGCCGCCTTGTCGAGATCGCTCGGCCCTTGCGGAAAATCGGGCGTCGCCGCGTCGGTAAACCATGCCGCGCGGGCCGCCATCGCTCTCAGCTGGTTGCGCAGCATGGCAAAACCCATCACGTCGTCGGGTGCGAAGGTGCTGGCGAGATTGCATTGCGCATCGGCGCGCTCGTAATCGCCGACCAGCACCAGCAGGTCGATATAGAGATTGCGGGCCTGCCTGTCCGACGGTGCGGTCTTCAGATGCGATTTTACCAGCTCGATCGCATCTTCGATCGCGTTTTGGCCGAGGGCTTCGGCAATCCGGGCGGACAGGGTCATGCGGACATCCTTTGCGGCAGGGCCGTGCGCGAGGGCGCATTCGCCACGGTCGCGGTCTCGGCGATGAGGTGAAAGCTCGTCGAGACGTCGTCGAGCTGGAAATGCGGCTGCAGCCGGACGGTACAGGAGAATATTCCGGGCTTGCCGGGGATTTCGCTGACCGTGATGCCGGCGGAGCGCAGCGGAAAGCGGGTGCGCAGCGCGAGGTCGGCATCGTCATTGCCGAGCGTATAGCGGGTGAGCCAATCGTTGAGCTTGCGCTCGATCGCGTCGGCGTCCGACAGGCGGCCGATCTCGTCGCGCATGATGACCTTCAGATAGTGCGAGAAGCGTGAAGCGCACAGCACATATTGCAGCATGGCGGCGATGCGGGCGTTCTGCCGCGCCTGCTCGCTGGAATAATGCGGCGGCGCATGCAGCGACTGATTGGAATTGAAGATCACCGAGGAAGAAAGATAGGTGGTGGCGATCGGCACCAGGCCGAGTTCGCAGAATTGCTGCTCCTGGGTATTGGTGAGGCGGATTTCCACCGGCGCCTGCGCGGAAAGACCATGGCTCTCGATCCCCAGCTCATAGGGCGCGAGCTCGTCGGTGCTCAGCAGGCCGCCATCCACCGCGTCCTGGCTGACGCCGCGAATATCGGCAAACCAGCCGGATTCGATGAAATTGCGGATGACGATCAGGGCGAAGGCGAAGGCGCCGTTGCCCCAGAGCAGCGTGCTGCCATCGGCTGCGATGCTCTCCCGGAAGGGGAAATGATCGTCGCGGCGGCGGGCGAATGGCTCGTAAGGCGATCGCATCAGGATGCGCGGCGCGACCAGCCCGAGGAAGCGGGAATCGTCGCGGGCGCGCAATCCGTTCCAGCGGATGCGCCGGGGATCGTTGGCGAGCCAGGAAAAATCATGGACGCGGTTCAGCTCGTTGAAATGCTGAAGTCCGATCGCCTGCGGCGAGGCCCCGGCGACGAAGGGGCAGAAGGCGGCGGCGGCGGCCATGCCGATCTGCGTCAGCGCGCCGATCGCATCGCCATCCGCGGGGTCCTCGGGCGAGAATTCATAGTCGCCGATCAGAAGGCCGAAGGGCTCGCCGCCCGGCATGCCGAATTCGCGGCTGTAGACGAGCTCGAACAAGTGGCTCTGGTCGAAATCGGTCGTGCGCTCGAAATTGCGCGACAGCTGTTTCCAGCCGATGCTCAATATCTTGATCTTCACGTCGTCGGCGCGTTCGGCCTGATTGACCAGCAGCGCCAGCCCCCGCCATCTCGCCTCCATCGCCTGGAATTCGGGATGGTGGAGGATGGCGTTGACCTGCCGGTTGAGCGCATCGTCGATCATTGCGATCAAACGATCCATATGACGTGGCCACGCGGTGCTGGCTTCCATCGCCGTTCCGATCCTGTTGCCTGCAAGAGGAAGCCGCGCGGCGGCAGGCACCGCGCGGACAGCCGCTTAGTTCTTGGACGGAATGCGGGCGACCATGCGCAGCGAGGTGGTCAGTTCTTCCATCTGAAGCCAGGGGCGCATCCAGGCGACGGCATTGTAGGAGCCGGGCTTGCCCGGAACTTCCTGCACCGTGACCTTGGCATCGCGCAGCGGATACTTGGCGCGCGATTCCTCGCCGGCGTCGTCATTGGCGTTGACATAGTTGGAAATCCAGCGGTTCAGCCAGTTTTCGCAGTCTTCCGCCTCCATGAAGGAACCGATCTTGTCGCGGCCCATGACCTTCAGGTAATGGGCGAAGCGCGAGGTCGCCATCATGTAGGGCAGGCGCGCGGAGACGGCGGCATTGGCCGTCGCTTCCGGCTTGTCGTAGACCTTCGGCTTATGCGCCGTCTGCGCGCCGAAGAACACGGCATAGTCGGTGTTCTTGTAGTGGCAGAGCGGCAGGAAGCCGAGCTTGCCCAGTTCGGCGTCGCGCCGGTCGGTAATGCCGACTTCCGTCGGGCATTTCAGATCGAGGTCGCCGTCGTCGCTGGAGAAGATATGCATCGGCAGGTTCTCGACCTTGCCGCCGTTTTCGGCGCCGCGGATGGCGGTGCACCAGCCGCTGCGGGCAAAGGCCTCGGTCAGGCGTGTACCCATCACGTAGGAGGCGTTCATCCAGCAATAGGCGTCGTGATCGAGTTCGCCGGTCTTCGATCCCAGCGTCTCGTCGAAGCCGAATTCATCGATCGTGTTCGTCTTCGGACCATAGGGCATGCGCGCCAGCACGCGCGGCAGGGCAAGCGTGACGAAACGAGAGTCGTCGCTGTCGCGCAGGGAGCGCCACTTGGCGTATTCGACCGTTTCGAAGATCTTCTCGAGATCGCGCGGGCGGGCCAGCTCGCGATAATCGTCGAAGCCGAACATGCGCGGGCTCGCGGCGGAGATGAAGGGCGCGAAGGCGGCCGCCGCGATGGAGGAGATGCCCTGCAGCGTCTGGACGTCCTCGAAGGAATTGTCGAATTCGTAGTCGCCGATCAGGGCGCCCATCGGCTCGCCGCCGGGCGTGCCGAATTCGTCTTCGTAGATGGATTTGAACAGGCGCGACTGGTCGAATTCCACCGCTTTCGCCAGGTCCTTCGAGACGTCGCGCTTGGAGGCGTTCAGCACGCGGATCTTCAGGTTGACGCTGGTCTCGCTGTTCTTGACGAGATAGTTCAGCCCGCGCCAGGTGCCTTCGAGCTTGGTGAATTCGGGCGATTGCATGATGGCGGCGAGCTGACGGGAGATCGTCTTGTCGAGCTCGGCAATGGCGTTGTTCAGCGTCACCGTCAGGTTGCGGTCATAGGTGACGGTGCCCTTGAGGGCCTGGTCGGTCAGCGTCCTCAGCAGATCCTGGGCACGGTCCGGCTCGGTCTGGCGCGTTGCGGCCACGACCTGGGAGAGGAGGTTTTCTGCAGGCGCGAATTCGGCCTCGGGGGCCTTCAATTGAGTTTCGGCGCTCATCGTTCAATCCTTACAAGAAGGCAGCGTATCGGAAGGGATATCGATCCGGCCGGCTCCGCTGCTTGAAACAGGTGTGGGGCGGTCTCGCTTGAGGGATCGCCGGCGGCCATCAGTTCGTGGACGGTTTCTGCAGGGCGCTCAGTTCGGAGGCCAGCTTGGACAGGTCGCCCTTGTTCTGCAGGATGTCCTCGAGCAGGCGTTCAAGCTCCTCCGAGCGGTCGGCCTTGCTCATCAGGTCGCGCAACTCGTTGCGGGCGTCGAGGAGGGCCTTCAGTGCCGGCACCTGGTTGACGATCGACCCCGGCTCGAAATCCTTCATGCTTTCGAACTTCAGCGAGACCGGGATCTGTGAGCCGTTGCCCTCTATCGTGTTTTCGACCGTGAGGTTGAGGCCCGGTGTCATGCGGCGCATGACATCGTCGAAGTTGTCGCGGTCGATCTGCACGAACTTGCGTTCGCCGAAAGGCTTGAGTGGCTGGGTCGGGTCGCCGGAGAAGTCGCCGAGAACGCCGACGACGAAGGGCAGTTCCTTGACGACCATCGCGCCTTCGGTCTCGACCTCGTACTTGATGTGGACGCGTGGCTTGCGCACCCGCTCCAGCTTCTCATGAACACTTGCCATACAACTTCTCCCTTTAATGCCAGAGGCAAATTCCGTAAAGATTGTCGCAACTCCGGATTCGACAAGACCAGGTTGCAAAAAATTCTGCTATGCGTGTGTTTTATCCGCCCTTGTTCGATTTCGGTTGGATGCCGGCGGCGGTCAGAACGGCGTTTCGGACCTGCTGTTCGGGCAGGAGCTCGGCCAGAAGTTCGGAAAAATCCATGCGTCCGCGCCGGACCAGGGTCTCGATCGCCAGCGAGATCGGCGAGTGCGGCTCGGTTCGGCGGAAATAGCGGGCGACGGCGCTCAGAAGCTCGAAGGCCTCTTCCCGCGATCCGATGGCATCGGCATTCGGCGGCTTGCGTTCCATCGCGGGCTTGTCCGTTGCCGCATTCGCATTGGCGGCCTGAAGCCTGGCTTCGCTGGCTGCCACCGCGTCCGCTTCCGGGTCTATGCCGGCGAGCGCCCGGATCGCCGATGCCGCTTCCGCGAGTACGTTGTGCGTGTTGGAGCTTGGCGGCGCCTCGCTCCCGCACCGCTCGCCGAGCAGCGCCACAAGGCCGTCGAAGGCGGCGATGCAATCGTTCAGCGCATCGAGATGCGCCCGCATCGCCGCGACGCCGGCTTCCGTGACGGCCTGGTTGAGTTCATCGCGCCGCTTCGTCTCGTTCGGTCGCTGCGAAAGCTGGAAATCCCAGAGCGAATACTGGGCAAATTTCGCGCCGGGAACGAGCGGGGTCAGCCGGATGGCCTGGATGATCGTGCCCTCGCCGCCAATGCCGTTGAGACCCGCTAAAGGTGCAAATCGCTCTTCCGGATCATCATCGCCGACCGAATGAAGTTGCTCCCAATACTTGTCCAAAAGCGACGTTATAGCGCGATAGATATTACGCAGTCCTTCGAAGCCATGCAACCGCAACTCTGCTTCGGCGAGCCACGACAATACTTCGAGATCCTTACTTTTTGAAGAAACGATCTGCAATCCAAGATTGCTAACTTCTGTCCAAGCTGGTGAAAGACTAATATTCTCACCAGGTGAAATACCTCGCTCAGCAGTCCGAGCCTGGTTTCTTGCGTCTTTTATTCTATAGTATATTTCACGTAATGAAGTATTGCCGCGCATGTTTTCTCCGCATGGCGCAATTTCATCAAGTGGATTTGTAATGTCGCGAATGTTCAACAGGACATTAACTCCGCAATTCCGACTACATCATTGGAGCGCGAGATACTGATGCGGAGATATTGCCTTGTCAACCGTGTATATTCTGCGACGGATTTGTGACAGATGGTAATTCATCCCCGAAAAGAAAAAATGATCTTTGAGCCTAGACAAGGTTGTATGTGCGCCCTAGTTGTTTTCGCGACCGTGGAGGACGTGCAGATTAAAACTTTGAAGGGAGGCTTTCCGGTTGTCGAACATCGATCTCAATCGTCTCATCAGAACGCTTGAGCCTGATCTGCGTGTCGGATTGGAGGCGGCGGCTTCGCTTGCCGCGCGCAATCGGCACGCTATGGTGGATGTCGCACACTGGATAAGAGTGCTTCTCGACGGAACCGAAGTTAGCTTAATTTTTGAAGAACTTAGCGTGTCTGCCGAGCTGCTCAGGACCGAGCTTGACAGCGCCATCGCCGACCTTCCTCGCGATGGCGGAAATTCGCTCGTGCTCTCGCCCAATCTGCTGGCTCTTTTGCGCGAGGCATGGCTCGTCGCCTCCCTGCAATGCGGACGCAATAGCGTCGTCCTGGCCGACCTTCTCACTGCCCTGACAACCGATCAGTCGCTGCGAATCGTCCTGCGTGGCATCGCCCCTTCGCTGCGCAATCTCGATCGGAATGCGCTGGAAAAGCGTCTGAGCGCCGCGCCGATTTCCGATGCCGCGGCACCGATCGCCCCCCTTTCGGGTGGAGTTTCCACAGCGGGCGACAACGAATTTTTGCGGCTTTACACCCGCGACATGACCGCCGATGCCCGCTCGGGCCGCATCGATCCGGTGATCGGCCGCGATCGCGAACTGCGCCAGGTCATCGATATCCTGATGCGTCGCCGACAGAACAATCCCATCCTCGTTGGGGAAGCCGGCGTCGGTAAAACGGCGGTGGCGGAAGCGCTGGCGTTGGAGATCGCTGCCGGCAATGTGTCGGACATGCTGAAGCCGGTCCGCCTCCTGCTTCTGGATCTCAGCCTGCTGCAGGCCGGCGCGGGGGTCAAAGGCGAATTCGAGCGTCGCCTGCATGGCGTGGTCGATGCGGTCAAGGCCGCCGCCGACCCGATCATTCTCTTCATCGACGAAGCACATGGCCTGATCGGTGCCGGCGGACAGGCTGGGCAAGGGGACGCCGCGAACATCCTCAAGCCGGCGCTGGCACGCGGCGAACTGCGCACGATCGCTGCGACGACATGGAGCGAATACAAGCGCTACATCGAGAAAGACGCGGCGCTGACCCGCCGGTTTCAGGTCGTGCAGATCCAGGAGCCGGACGAAGAGACGGCGATCCGCATGCTGCGCGGCATCGCCGGCAGCCTCAAGGCGCATCACAAGGTTCGCATCCGCGACGAGGCGCTGGCCGCCGCGGTTCGCCTCTCGGCGCGCTATATCCCCGACCGGCAGCTGCCGGACAAGGCGATCAGCCTGATCGACACGGCCGCCGCCGCCGTCTCGCTTGCCCGGCAGACGATCCCCGAAGCCTTGAAGGGCTTGAGAAACGAGCGCGCCATGCTGGCGCTCGAAGCCGCATCGCTGCAAGCCGAACCGCAAACCGCGGAGATCGTCGCGCGCCTGGCGATCATCGATGCCGAGCAGTCGGATGTCTCCGCCGAAATCGAAAAACTGCAGGCGAAGTTCGACGAAGAAATGCGGCTGTCACGCGAGGCCGATCGCCTCGAAGCCTCGTTCGTCGATGGCGACGCCGCAGGTGATCCGGTGCAAAAAACCGATCCCGGTCATGCCGATAATGTCGCCCCCTTCTCGCCGCATGGCGCCGCCGAGGGGGCTCGCGCGGCCCTGGTCCTGGCGGAGCGCAACCTCGCCAAGGTCGCCGGCGAAACGCCGCTCGTTCCCCGCGTCGTCGACAGGGACGTGATTGCCGGCGTCGTGGCGCGTTGGACGGGCATTCCGGTCGGCAAGTTGCTGTCGGATCAGGTCGAAACCGTCAAGACGCTGGATGCGCGGCTGAAAGAGCGCGTCATCGGCCAGGATGCCGCCATCGCCCGGATTGCGGCGGCGATGCGGGCCGCGAGAGCCGGGCTTTCCGATCCGCGCCGGCCGCCGGCCGTCTTCCTGCTCGTCGGCATGTCTGGAACCGGAAAGACCGAAACGGCGCTGTCTCTCGCCGATCTGCTTTATGGCGGCAGCCAATATCTGACGACGATCAACATGTCGGAATTCAAGGAAGAGCATAAGGTTTCCATGCTTCTCGGCTCGCCGCCCGGCTATGTCGGCTATGGCGAGGGTGGGGTGCTGACCGAGGCCGTGCGCCGTCGGCCCTATGGCGTGCTGCTGCTCGACGAGATCGACAAGGCGCATCCGGGCGTGCAGGAAGTCTTCTACCAGGTGTTCGACAAGGGCACGCTGCGCGACGGCGAAGGCCGCGATATCGACTTCAAGAACACGACGATCGTCATGACGGCGAATACGGGCTCCGAATTGCTGGCCGCCCTTGCCGCCGATCCCGATACGATGCCGGAGGGCGAAGCGCTGGAGGCGCTCCTGCTTCCGGAACTGCAGAAGCAGTTCAAGCCGGCCTTTGTCGGGCGAACGGTCGTCCTGCCTTTCATGCCGCTCAGCGGCGAGACATTGAGCGGGATCGTCGACATTCAGATCGGGCGCATTCGCGATCGCGTCGCGGCGGCCTACGGCACGACGGTTTCACTGTCGGACGCGGCCCGCGCGGCGCTGGTGGCGCGCGCCAAGGCCAGCGAAATGGGCGCCCGCACGATCGAGATCATGATCGCCCGCGATCTTCTGCCCGAACTTTCGACCTTCTTCCTCGATGCGCTCGGCGAACGGCGCAAGATCGCCAGCATCGACATCAGTTTTCACGACCACCGCTTCGTCATCGAAGGACGCGCGGCGGACGACACCGAATTCGCCGATCCGCAGGGCGGTGCGGCGAATGAAGCAGCCTCGGACGGGCAAGCTGTCCGGATGCGACATTAGACGGAAAGGTAACCACGCCTTGACGCAACAAGGCGAAGTCAATCCCAACAGGAGAGCTGATAGCATGCCGATTTATCTGCAGATCGACGGTATCCAGGGCGATGCCACTCACGAGCAGCACAAGAAGTGGATGGACATCGAAGTCATTCACTGGAACGTGTCGCGCAACATGAAGACCTCGGCCGGTTCGGCAGCGAACCGCGAAGCTTCCGAGCCGACCGTTTCGGAAGTCATCCTGACCAAGGTCAGCGATTCCTCCTCGACGAAGCTCTTCCAGGAAGCATGCTCGGGCCGCACCGGCAAGCAGGCCGTCATCCATCTGGTGACGACGGGCAATCCTGGCGACACCTATATCGAATACACGCTGACCAACACGCTGATCGCCAGCTATTCGGTGGATTCCAGCGGTGACCGCCCGGTCGAAACGATCAAGCTCAACTTCACCAAGATGGAAGTGAAGTACACGCCATACGACGACTCGCAGACCCCGCAGTCGCCGATGATCGCGTCCTACGACCTGGCCACGACCAAGGCCGCCTGAGATTAGCGCTGTCTTCCGGCGCGTTCGACACGCGCCGGAGCGGTGCTTGCTGGGAAATCGCGGCCGCGGCCGCGATTTCCACCGTTTCAAGAGCGTTCATTCATCGAGGCCGCCATGGTAGATTTTTCCGTTTCGTCGCCGGCGCTGCAAATGGAGCCGGTGCGACAGACCGACTTGCCGCCAGTCAAGCGCGCAGGCCGCGGTCCTTCCTATGACTATTTCTCTTATCAGAGCGGCCCGCGCGAATTCGCGGCCCGAGGCCAGGCCATGGGTGCCGCGGCATCGCTTTTCCGGATGTTTGCGGAAAAGACCAACGAGATGTCGTTGACGCATTGGCTGCAAAGATGGCTGCGCAACAATGAAGCCCACATTGTTCGCGAGTTGGATATCAACCACCATTCCACATTCGTGGCGCAGTTCAATTATTCCGTCAGCGACGGCGAGACCAGGGTGCTGATGGCCCGTGGCGCCTACCTGCTGGGCACGGTCGCCTCGCGGGCCGACGTCGGCAAGATCCTCACACCGGATTTTCTCTACGGTCCGCGCATCGATGCGATCCCGCCGAACGGCACGCTGTTCCAGACGGTTTATCTCGTCGGTGGACGCAAGCAGGCGCTGGGCAGCGCCGACAAACCGGGTGCGGCGACGTCACGAGTAGGATAAACGCAGATGAACGATCAGCCTTCGGCCAATGATTTCATCCAGGCAACCCGCAATCTCCGGGTCCTGTCGCCGCTTGGGACGGATCAGCTTCTGCCCGAGCGCGTGACGATCGACGAGGGGATATCGTCGCTGTTCGATATCCGCCTCTTCGTGCGCGCCAAGCGTGAGGTGGTGAAGCCGGAAGAGCTGATCGGCCGTCTGGTGGATGTCTCCATCGAGGTGCAGCAGGGTGAGGATGGCGGCGACGGCGTGCGCCGCCCGTTCAACGGGCTGGTGACCGCGCTGCAGGAAGGCCCGCCGATCACCCGCGGGCTGCGCTCCTATTCGCTGGTGCTGAAGCCGCAGATGTGGCTCCTGTCGCAGCGGTCCGATTGCCGGATCTGGATGGACAAGACTAGCGTCGACATTGTCGAGACGCTGTTTTCCGAGCACGGCATTCCGGCGCCCGACGTATCGGGCATCGTGACGCCACCGCCGCCGCAGCACTATTCGGTGCAGTGGAACGAGACGGATCTGGATTTCCTGACCCGCCGTTTCGAGGAGGACGGGCTGTTCTACTGGTTCAGCCATGAGGACGGCAGCCACCGGCTGCATGTCGCCGACAGCGCCGGTTCATGGGCCGGGCCTTCGCCGTCCGCTCAGGGGGAAACACGGGTGCGCCTGGCGCAGGGCTCTTCCGACCGCAACCACATCACCGACTGGATGCGCCACTACGCCTATGTTCCCGGCCAGCGGGCGGGCGCCGATTGGAATTTCGAGACGCCGAAGATCGTGCCGGCCACGGCGACACCGTCGCTGGTGCAGATGCCGGGCGCGATGAAGCGGGAGCTTTACGAATATCCGGCCCGCATCAGCTCCGTCGCCGAGGCCGAGCGGGCGCAGAAGCTGCGGATGCAGGCGAGCGAGGCCGACCACAACCGCGTCATCGGCCAGTCGACATCGCGTATCCTGGAGGCGGGCCGCCGCTTCACGCCCTATGAAGTGGCGCATCCGGAACGCGCCTATGAGGAGCATGTGATCGTCCGGGCGATCCATGCTGCCGTCGATCCGTCCTATGAAACCAATGCGGATCAGCCGGAATACACCAACGAATTCGAGGCCGTGCCGTCGCATGTGCCGATGACGCCGCACCGGCAGACGGAGCGGCCGCGCATCCGCGGCACCCAGGTCGCCATCGTCGCCGGCCCTGCCGGCGAGGAGATCCATCCGGACCAGTATGGCCGCATCAAGCTCTGGTATCCCTGGGACCGCCGCGCCAAGAAGGACGGTTCGGACACCTGCTGGGTCCGCGTCGCCCAGAACTGGGCCGGCGGCAACTGGGGCGGCCAGATCATCCCGCGCATCGGCATGGAGGTCATGGTCGCCTTCATCGACGGCGATCCCGACCGGCCGCTGGTGACCGGCGTGGTGCCGAACCCCAGCAATGCCGTGCCTTACGACCTGCCCGGCAACAAGACCCGCATGGTCATGCGTTCCAACACCCACAAGGGTACCGGCTTCAACGAGATGACCTTCGAGGACGATGCTGGCCGCGAGAACATGTTCTTCCACGCCCAGAAGGACCAGACGACGCGCATCCGCAACGACCGCACCAAACGCGTCGACCGCCACGAGGTCGCCTCCATCGGCGGCAACCGCGCCGTCGAGGTGAGCGGCAACCAGAAGCACGAGATCGGCGGATCGGTGAACACGGTGGTCGGCGGCACGGGGCCGATGGCAGCCTTGGCGATGGCGGGCGTGCAGGGGCTTGCGGGACAGACGGCGGGGCTGCTTACCCAGGCGGCACAATTGGCGGGCGGCGGCCCAGGTATAGCAGCCTTCGCAACCACACTCGCCTCCTCGGCGCTTGGCTTCCTTGGAGCCAGCGGTCTTGCCTCACGCGAAGGCGTGATCTCGGGTCGTAATCCGCGCTCCGATGCTGGCACGGCGCTTGGCGGCTCAGGCACCGGCGTTGGCGAAGATGCCTCTGGTTTGTTTCCGTTACCGGGGATCATGAATACGATCATCGGCATGTTTCAATCGACTTCCGTCGGCATTGCCAAAGCCGAGCAAATCGGAGTTAGCAAGGTAACAAATATCGGTCAGACACATGTTCTCAATGTTGGCAAAGAACAGCAGGTGACTGTCGGCGACAAAATCGCAATCGAGGTGGGGCAGCTGTACAATATTGTCTCCGGCGAGAAATATCATGGCGAGGCCAAAGTTTGGGAAATCTACGCCGATGATGAAATCCGCCTTTCTGCGCCCGGCGGGTACATTACCATCAATAAAAAGGGCATTACGTTTTATGCTCTCAAGATAGACATTGAGGGCAACCGCATCAATTTCAAGAAAGGCGGCCCTGGCAAGGGCGCGTCCTGTCTCAAGAAGATGTCGCAATCTGGGACGCCGTTCGTGCGAGCATATTAACAATGGAAACACCACTTTCAGACGAGATAGATGATGTAGCTCGCGCTCGAAGGTTTCGAGCTGCTCTTGACCACATGCACGGGCCTTTGTTTGCTGTGCTTGATGGCGGGTACTTTGATGACCTCGAAGACGAGCTTGCCGATGCCGATATTAGCGGTCGTTCATTATTTCTAAAGGGTGGCGACGAGAACATGCGTCGTGACGGGCCGTGGCTTGTTCCCTTGAACAACCGCCGGGCTAGGGAGCAGATTGAGGAGCTGGTGCTCGGTAAACCCTGCGCAGTGTTCTGGTTGTGCCCAGAGGGCGAGCAAGCGCTGTGGCGGCACCTGCGAACGATTAATGAAATTCGCATCCCTGACGAACGTTTTCTTGCGGATGATGAATCATCTGATTTGGCGATCAAGTACGAGCGTGTTCTGTTTCGCCATTGGGACCCAAGTGTGCTAAGCACCTTCATACCCTTACTTACGACAGAACAGCTTGTGCGTGTTTTCGGTCCCGCTACTGCCGTTCTTATAAACAGCCCTAGTGGGCCTAAGCGCGCGCTAAGGCCAAAGGACTTGCCTAAAACACCTAGAGGAATGCTGGTGCTTGGCGCAGATCAGCTCAGCGCGCTTCACGCCGATCGTCGTACAGCGTACTGCGACCGAATGTCGTCAATTCTTAAAACCATGGCCCCCGAGCAAACAGCGGGCATGACTCAGGAAGTACTGAACGAGCGCATCTTGCGGTATGAGGCGTCTGGCAATCAGCTGGGGCTTACTCAAGAACGGTCTCTAAGCATTTGGGGGTTTTTGATGCTTTCCAGTGGCGACCGATTTGAAAGCCAGCCGGAAATCCAGCAGTTTATACAATCAGGTCCAGGCACACCCGACGAGAATGTGGAGATACTTCTTCACCAGATGAGTCGCCTAGTGGATTCAATGGAAGAGGTGGGCTGATGCCTATACTTGGAGCCCCCTTATTAGCGGGTGCGGGAGGCGGCGCCATTGCTCTTGGAGGCGGGGCCGCAGCAGGCACGGGTATCTCCACCAGTGTTCTTGTAGGTGGCGCAGCTGTCGTAGGAACTGGCCTTCTTTTGAGTGGAGATACACCAGTTAATTCGACTGCCACGGGAGCAGCCGTTTCAGCTCTTACATCCGGAGAGTTGCAAGAGCGACTAAAAAAAGCTCAAGCATTGGCAAAGCAGCTGTCCGCAACAGCTGCAGAATCGTGCGCAACTGGGAACTGCTGCCAAAAAACCATTGTAATTCCGTATTCTAGTGCTCCTGAATCCGCTAAGCATATCGATGATGCGCAACGAATGGGCTTTCCTAGTGTTTTGACCTATGATGCAAACCCAATCGCCGCAAGGGCACGGCGTGCAACTTCAACCAGCGGCGTTCCTCGATACAGCGGCATGGAACCGGACGAATATCCTCCAGCAGCATTTATGGAGAATGGTGGACATGCCAGCGTTAGAAACATCGATTGGCGCGATAACAGGGTCTCAGGCGGCATAATAGGGGCGAACGTGAAGGGGTTACCAGCAGGCTGTAGAATTACACTTATAACGGGACCATAGCAATGCTTGCAACATTTAGCGTCATGATTAACTACGGGCAACTGATTGTTTACTTGCCTTCCGTCAATCGCCCCGGCCATATTTGGGGTAACGATGAACTTGACCAAGGCTTTGCTTGGTCTCCTGGAATTATCAGTCTCGGTGTTCCAGAGCATGCATTCATATGCCGTGTTGATGTTGAGATGGCAAGTACGTTTGCTGTCTCTCCAGATACGATTTCCTGCTTGCGCGTTCCATTTAATATTCACGAGACCCCGGTCTATATTGGTTCTGTGTTTTATTATGAATCAGCAAAGATTGATAATGGACCCTATAGTTTAATTTATGAGGTATTGCCTGGAACAGGCACTTGGGAAATCGAGAATGCCGGAGAGAAAGAACACGGAGAGAATAGCTATGTAATAAAGCTTTGGTTAATTCCCGGAGAAGATGATCGTTTTGAAATTATAAAACCAGGTGGGGCAATTCACACGGACAAGGTTCTTAGTCGTTTAAGCAAACTTGCGTAGTGCTTTTTGTATGGTGGCCAGCTAAATAAACTGTTTGGAACGGTAATGTCATACGAAACACAAATTTCAACATCTTCTAGCCCTTTGGATATTCGTCGAATAGAGACACCGCGTCTGATTTTACGGACGCCAGTTCATTCGGACGGGCCAGGGTTGCATGTACTTCTGTCCGACCCGGATGTTTGCCGATTTAGCCCGTATCCTCCCGTTACTGACATCGCAGATACCTTTTTTGTAATTGTAGAATGGCGAGAAGCACGGGAGCAAGGATTGCGTACTTACGTGGGTGCTGACCGCTTAGATCCGCGCAATCCTATCGGCTTTATCCAAGTTGGACCGGACAATGAATTGGGCGGGCTTTTGGCTCCAGCTAGAAGTGGAAACGGACTTGCGGTGGAAGCATTGCAGGCAGTCATCTCCACCTTAGAGCTTCGCAAGGCTTGGACCATCATTGACGCAGAGCATCATGCTCTCATCCATACGCTCGCTAAAGTGAATATTAGACAGGAAAAGTTACTCCCAGCATATCGTGTTCACCCGCAAATTTCATCCGAGAGGCGAGATTGTGTGTTACTTCGGCAGCAAAGCAACGTTGGGATGGTCTAACCATGAGCGAACAGATTTATTTTACATAGGAAGATATAACTATGGGAAGTCCTGTTACACTTAAAGGTCAAATGCATACCTGCCCTGCGTGCGATCCGGGACCGAAACCGCATGTGGGTGGCCCTGTCCAGTCAACTCAACAGAGCTTTGTTACCGTCGAAGGTGTTCCCGTTGCCACGGTTGGCGACAAATGTCTTTGCACGGGCGTTCCGACTGACGACGGTATCGTCAGTGGTTCTTCAGTCGCCAATATCAATGGGCAGAAAATTGCTCGTTTCGGCGATAGCTGTGGTCACGGTGGCAGGCTCGTCCAAGGTGTGTCCTGGATTACATTCGAATAGGTTCTTATCGACGGGGTGGGTGCCTTCTCGTACGCAGACGTTGTTAAGAACAGTTTGACGAGGCCATGTGTCAAACACCGAATTTCTTGAAGCGCGAGGCGAACCTCGTCAGGCTAAACGGGTTGCGGAAGCCGAAGCGACAGCAGCTGTTGGCAGGTTGCCCGATGATCTAACGCGATTTTGGGTGCAGCATGGCCTCGGATACTATGCTGATCGGAACTACTATTTGTGCACGCCATTCATGTTTGACGATTTCCTCGCGGGCATATTGGCGAAAGCGCCGAATCTGCATAGTGGGGATTTTGCAGCTTTCGGATATTCGAGCTTGGGAGCGATCGACCTTTGGCACAGGGAGGGGCGCCATTTTACTTTTTCGCTTGATGTTGCTCTACTCATGGATCTGACAAGCCGCAGAGAAACCGACCCTCCCCCGCATGATCTGCAGGAGTTATACGATCTGGCGGGTGTTGAAATGCCGGAGAATGCTGTCGAACTTTTCCGCGAATCCCGGAACGCTCCCGAGGATATATGGAATATTCTGATGAGCGCGACTTTACCCGACACCTATAAGTTCATCGAGGATGAAAATGGGCGTCAACTCTTGCCGCAGCTGCGCAAAGCGCATGGCCCGCTGTCGGAAGGGGAAATCTATCTTCGCGAGGACCTCGAGCTTGCCAATATGGCAACGTCCTATCGAAGAGTGAAGCTGGCGGAATCACTTAGCCGACTGCCACGCTCGCTGCATTATTCATTTGCTGTCGAGATCGATGGGCGTCAGGATATTGTTACTGAAACTGTTCCGATCATCGCTAAAGCAGGTCAATAAGCGTAGATTCACGATCAAATCATGAGGGGCGTTCTAAGGCGCGTTGCTAGGTCAATTTCCAGCAATTCCATAGCACGACTGCCGGACAGCCTGTATCCCTTCACTTTCGATGAAGGCTACGATCATTGCCTTCTCGATTTGCGATACGAGACACACGGCTGTGTCCATTATCTTGCAGTGAAGGCGAAAACCTTTGGCGAGCCGGGATATGGCTGGGATCAGGTCGGAGTGGTCGCCGGTAGCTTTTCGGAGTTCCTGACCGGACTGGAGCCAGATTATCTTTAGCCTGCACGCTCAGCGAGAAACCACCACCTCCCAATTACCGGCTTTTCATCACCGCATTCTTTGCCTAGTTTCCAAACGGATCACGGCATCGGTCTTTTGAGGAGTGCGGGATGGCGGCTGCGGGCGTGTTTGGGAAGTTGTCCGTGGATGATCGGCGGGAGGCCGCGCGTCTGGAAGCACTTGAGCCCCTGGATTTGCTGGATTCGCCGCGCGACGAGGGTTTCGAGCGGATCGTGCGGTTGATAAAGCAGGTCTTTGCAGTCGATATCGGTCTCGTCTCTTTGATCGATGCCCATCGCCAGTGGTACAAGGCCTGCTCGGGGCTGGCCGCCGGTGAGGTTCCGCGCGAGGATACGTTCTGCCGCTACGTGGTCGACAGCGAACAGGCTATGGTGGTCGAGGATGCGACGCGGGACCCTCGGTTTTCGGACCATCCGGCGGTGACCGGCGAGACCCATATCCGCTTTTACGCCGGCATGCCGCTGAAAACGAAAGAGGGCCATGTGATCGGCACGGTCTGCGCGATCGACCGCAAGCCGAGATCGTTCGCGAGCGAAGACCGTGCCGTCCTTCAGGAGCTTGCCGGCGTGGCGATGGACCGGATCGAGCTATTGCAGTCGGCCGCGACCGACGGCCTGACCGAGGCTCTGACGCGGCGGGCCTTCAAGCAGGAGGCCGATCAGCTCATCGCGCTTGCCCTGCGGCATCAGCATCATGTGTCCTGCATCGTCCTGGATGTCGATCATTTCAAGCAGGTCAATGACACCTATGGGCATGCTGTTGGAGACGAGGTGCTGAAAGCGGTGGCGGCGACCTGCAAAGCCACCCTCAGGGCCGGCGATCTCTTCGGTCGTCTCGGCGGCGAGGAGTTCGCCATCCTTCTTCCTTATGTCGACCGGGACGGCGCGCTTGCGGTTGCGGAAAAGGTCAGGACGGCGATCCTGTCGAAGGAAATCGGTGGCGATCATGGCGCGTTGCGGGTGACCGCGAGCCTCGGCGTTTCGGCGCTCTCCCTGGTCGGCAAGGATATCGAGACATTGCTGGCGCAGGCGGATGCCGCGATGTACCATGCCAAGCACAATGGCCGGAACCGCTGCGTTTCATGGAGCTCCCTTCAGGCGGATAGCGCAAGTTCCCGCCGGCGGGTGCTGAAGGCCGGTTCGATCATATTCAACGACCGCCGCTCGACGATCGATTGCACGGTCCAGTCCCTTGGCGCGGATGGCGCCGGCCTTTGCGTTTCCAATGCGATGGGCATTCCGCCCGAATTCGTATTGTCTATCCGCAGCGAAGGCTTTGAAACGAATTGCCAGATTATCGCGCATGACCGGCAGCATCTGGAAGTGTCGTTCAGACCGCAATGATGCAGGCCCGTTCACGCCCATCGCCGCCGGCCCCGCGCGGGTGGGGCGTCAACGTTTCGTGGAAGCGCTTTCTGGCCTCTCCGTCTGCGAAGACGGCTTCGAATTATGGGCCACCCTGTTCCGGCCGCTTTCCTTGGCGCGGTAAAGCGCCCGGTCGGCATTGTTCAGGAGTTGCTCGGGCTCGAAGGCGGCTCCGGCCGTCGTTGCCGCGGCGCCGATGCTGATGGTTGCGACGCCGTTCGGGCTGATCCTGTGCTCGATCGCAAGCTCGAACACGGCCTGCCGGATCTCTTCGGCGGTTGCCGCCGCGGCCTGCTCGTCGGTATCGGGCAAAAGGGCCGCGAACTCCTCGCCGCCATAGCGGGCGGCGATCTCGCCGGGGCGGCTGACGATGCGCCTGATGGCCGCGCCGATCCGCTTCAGGCATTCGTCGCCGGCCGGATGGCCATAGAAGTCATTGAAGGTCTTGAACCAATCGACATCGATCATCAGCAAGGCAAGGCTGCTCTTTTCCCGCATCGCCCGGTGCGTTTCGCGCGCGAGCGCATCGTCGAAGAGCCGCCGGTTGGCCAAGCCGGTCAAGCCGTCCTGCTCGGCAAGCGCCTGCAGACGCCGGTTGACCTCCTGCAGTTCCTCTTCGATGGCCTTTCGAGCCGAGACATCCCGTAGCGTGCCGATGACGCCCGACAGGGCTCCGCGCTCGGGGTTCTTGAGTGCCTTGAGCTGCGCTTCCAGCCAGATCCAGCGTCCGTCGCGGTGGCGAAACCGGTTGATGATCGTCCTTCGTTCTTCACTGCCGTCGAGCAACGACCGGAAAGTCATGGCAACGCTGGCACCGTCGTCGGGATGGACCAGATCGGTCGGCTGGCCGCCGATCAATTCTTCCGGTTCGTAGCCGAGAATGTCACGACAGGCCGGCGAGACATAGCGGCGAACCAGCTCCCGGTCGAATTGCACCACCATATCCGTGCCGTGATCGGCCAGCAGACGGTAGCGTGCCTCGCTCTCCTTGAGACGCCGCTCGGCGGCGACGCGGTCGTCGATATCGCGCGCGACGGAATGGATGGCGATCACCTGCCCATCGGCATCGGTGAGCGCCCTGTTTCGCCAGGCCATCCAGCGGCGCCGGCCATCGGGCAGCGTGACCTGGTTTTCATCTTCCACACTGTGGTTGACGCTGCAGACGTATTTGAAATGCGCGGCCACGGCGGCGCGACCGTCTTCGGGAATGAAATCGAACAGATTCCTGCCGATCATCTCCTCCGGCGGCAGCCCGTAATGGCGCGCATAGGCATGATTGACGAAGTGCAGCACGCCGTCCGGGCTGGCAAGCGAGATCAGTTCGGATTGGTCTTCCACCAGGCCGCGGTAGCGTGCCTCGCTCGCCGACAGCAGCCGTTTGGCCGTCTTGAGCGCGGTCACATCCGTGATGACGGCCAGGGAGATGGTGCCGATCTCGGAGGAGCCATCGTCCAGCACCGCGGACAGCAGGATGTCGATGACGCGTCCATCCTTGCAAATCATCTGGTATTCGGCGTCGTCGATGCGGCCCGTCCGGAAGAAGACCGGCAGAACCTCCTCGATCGCATAGGCGCGGGATTCCGGTGTGAGGAAATCCGAGGATGGCCTGCCGATCACCTCGTCACGCGTATAGCCGAGTTTGGCAAGCCAGGCATCGCTGACCGAGATCAGCTGGCCCTCGGTGTTGATGGAGTGGAGCATGGCCGGGGTGACCTTGGTGCGATGCTCGAGTTCCGCCCGCAGCCGCATGGCCTCTTGATCGGTCTCTGTGGTCTGGGTGGAGGCGTTGGTCACTCGGAGGCCTATCGTAAAGCACGTCATCGCGATCGTTGCGGCAAGCATATCGAAATCTTGTTGATGAAGCACTACCAGGCGATGCCGAGGCAGCCGGTCTTGCTCATTGGCTATGATCCGGATGAAGGGTCAGCCGCAAATCCGTCAGGCCGCGATTTCCGTCCTTGTTGCCGGTTGCCGCCACGGCGGTGAAGATGCGCTCGGCATCGTCGTACATTTTGAGATTGAGATAGCAATAGCCGCGCAGCACCATCAGATCCACCCGCTCCTGCTGAAGCTGGGCGCGTTGATCGAGATAGACCAGCGTCTCCTGGTAGCGCTTGGCGGCAAAGGCGGAAAGCGCACGATTGGCCAGGATCGCGACCTGCAGCTCGGCCGCGCGCGGTCGGCTGAGGGGTGCCTGGGTGGCCGCGACGGCGGCGTTGTTCGTCAGTCCGGCGCGCAGATAGGCAAGGCTTTGCCCATAGGCCGCGTCCTCCCGCGCCTTGCCGGCCGGGGTGTTCAGCGCGATCTCGAAGGCCGCGATGGCTTCCATGGGGCGATTGAGATCCATCAGGCACCAGCCGCGCGACAGCGCTTCCGCCGGTGCAAGCCGCTCGGCGCTGATCGTTGTGGAGCAATCGCGCGGCCGGCGCGCACCGCGCTGGCCTGTGGAAGCCTGTTTCTTGGGGGAGCTGTACCCAGTCGGCGCGGGCGAGCTCTCACCGCTCGTCACGCCGAGATCGGCTCTAGCCGGCGGCACGGCAAGGGATTTCGAAGGCGGCGCCGCCGTCTGCGGAGATGTCTGCTCCGGCGAGGGCAGGGCCGCCGGCGCGCGCGGTTTCACTTCGCCCAGCCTGGCGATGCGCTCGGACCGTCCCGCCCACAGTCTTTGAATTTCCGCCACGCCTTGCTTGTCGTTCAGCTGGTCGCGTGTAATGGCAAGCCCATAGGCCGATGGTTCGTCGTCGGGTTTCCAGCGCAGCGCGGTTTCAAACCAGCGTGCGGCCGTTTGCGGCTGGTTCAGCGAGCGCGCATACCAGCCGAACTGCTGCGCCGTCGGCGTATATTTCTGTGCCATGACCTCGGTGGCGATGCGGCCGAGCACATCTTCGCCGAGTGTTGGGAGTGGCTGCAGCGCCATCAGATTGGCCGTCGCCGCGAGATAGGTCGCCGTCGCGTCCTTGGAGACGGCGCGCCATTTGTACATGATGGTCTCGGCCTCCTGCGGCTTGCCTTCGGCGATCAGGACCAGCGCGAAGCCTTGCGAGGCGGAGGCGGAGTCTCCCTTGTCATGGGCGATCCGGAACCATTTTTCCGCATCGCCATAATCCTGGCGGCGCAGATAGTACCAGCCGAGAAGAAGGGCGTCGGAGGGAAGCCCCTGGCTTTGAGCCACGGTTTCGACATCGGTGAGGTAGTTCGGCGCCACCGTCAGTTTCGGATCGTCGTTGCCCATGGCGACGAAGCGGCGCGCGAGATCGGTGCGAATGCCGTCGAATTCCCGGCCGCCGCCACCGTCAGTTTTTTCGAGCGCCAGTATGTCTTGCATGGGCTGGTAGGGCAGCAGGGCGGCCGCCTTCTGTACCGTCGCAAGCCTTTCCGGCGGGTTGGTGCAGTTTTTCAGGATATAGACATAGGCATCCTGGCCGCGAGCGGCGCGGTCGGTGCGGATGAAGGCTTCGGCGATCCGCCATAGAACGTCGATATCGCTGCAGGTGAGCAGGCTCGGCGTTTCGGCGCCGATGTCGACGACCGTGGCATATTGCTTGAGATCGGAAGCGTTGACGAGGCGCGCGCGGGCTTCGGCAATGGCGAGGCGGTCCAGCAGGTCGCTGGGAGGCTGCCATCCGGCCTCGGCCGTCTGACGGTCCGCTATCGCCTTGTGCAGCTCGGCATAGCGGCCTTCGGAATAAAGCTGCCACATGGCCTCGAGCTGCTTGTCGCTGTTTTGCGGGATGGCCAGCGGGTCGGCCGGCGGTACCCAGTTGGGGTACAGCGCCTGTAGCCGGGAGATTTCCGCCTGTAGCCGGGCCTTGTCGCCGCGGCTGGCAAAATAGCGCAGCGCGCTTTCATCGACTTTCGGCGGCGCGGCTGCCGGCGGAGTGCTTGGCTGGGGTGCGGCCTGCGCGACGGCGGCGGGCGTGTCGCCCTCGGTTCGGATGGCGGATGGCGCATCGGGAAGCACCGAGGCCGGCGCGTTCGCCTGGATGCGATCGGCAACCGTCTGCATGTCGACCGCCGGCTGATCGAAGGCGAGTTCGCTCTGTTTGAGGCGTGCGGTCGGCTCGGCACGGGCCTGCGAGTGGTTCTGGGCGGATTTGAACTTATCCTCGATCGCCTCGCGGTCGCCCATCGTCACGGCAACCCCGGCTGCCGCGGCTATCATGGAAACCATCAGGAAGGAGGATTTCATAAACACTCTGGATGCCTCTCCTCGACGAAAGCCAAGCCCAGCAATTGGAGGGTCGACGGATAGTAAAATGATGGTGCGAACTGTCGAACCGCCGCGGGCAATTTCGTTCCGCCTGTCACACACGCCACAACATCGTTAACAATTCGATAACCCGGGTCCGTCAGGGATTGTTTCGGCTTGCCGGTTTCCAGATCGATGATCGCTGGCGCATCGTCGGCCGCGACCATGCCCGCCCGCAACCGCGTCAGCAGCTCCTTGTCCGCTATGCCCGCCCGAGCGAGATAAAGCGGGATGCGGATGGCATTGTAGCCGAACTCCGCATCGAAGCCGACGGCCGGGCTCGGTTTGGCCCGGATGCTTACCCAGTCCGCCGGCAATTTTCGTGGTCCGAACTGCGCCAGGCGCAGCAGCGACAGGCCGTCATCCCTTAGTTTCTGCCATTCCGGGGAGGGCGCGAGCAGCGCCATGACCGGGATTGCCTCGTAGACCCAATAGGAAGGATTGACGACGGGACCGTCGTCACGATCGGAGGCTGCAAAGCCGCCGACGCCGGGAAGTATGACGGTTTTTCCGCCGGCATGGACGACGGCATGCGCCAGAAGCGCCTTCGCCATCTGCGAGGCTTGGCTCAGATAGTCCTGCTTGTTCCAGGCCGATCCCGCCAGTGCCAATGCATAGGCGATCAGCATGTCGCCGTCCGAGGCATTGTTGGTATCCGCCACATGCGGTGTCGTGGCCGGATCCCATTTCCAGGCGGCGAGACCATCGTCGCGCAGAAGCAGCTCCGTCCGCGTGAAGTACCAGATCTGCTCGAAATCGGCGGGGCTGTTTGAAAGATAGGCGAGCAGCAGGCCGTAGCCCTGCCCCTCGCTGTGGCTGATATTGTCGTTGCCGTTGTCGACGATGCGGCCGTCGGCGTCGAGGAACTTCGCCTTGTAGGCGGCCCATGCCTGCGGATCGATCGAGGCGCGTTGCGCCATGAGCGGCTGGCTCATGGTCATGAAGATCAGGCTGCCCGCAAGGGCTATGGTGCGCCAGCGCCTCATTCGCGCCTGCCGATCCTGGCGAGAATGCCAGCCGTGGTGATGCCGATCAGCAGGGAGGAGGCGATCAGCAGGAATGCATAGGACAGGATATTGCTGGATAGCCAGTTTGCGGCAATCAGCCGGTAATTGGTGAACGACCAGGGCTGCGTCGTGACGAAATCGAAGCGGCTGACCGGCACGGTGCCGATCTTGCCGGTCTTGGCCGAGTAGACCGTGACATGCCCGTCGATTTGCGGCCATTCGCCCATCGAGGTCATGGCTTCCGCCCCTGCCCGCAGATCCTTGGCGGAGGGCGCGGTGACGATCGTCCAGGTGGAATTTGCCGTCGTGCCCTCTCCTTGCGCAATCATGAAGCTGTTGACATTGGAGGGTGTAAAGACCTGCTCGGCTCGCGGGATGAACTGCAGCGAACTCCAGGAAATGTCGAAATTGCGGTGCATCCAGTCCTGAAACAGCTGGATCTGATGCTGCAGGAGACCGCCGCCGATGCGCGAGCGCCATTCATCGACCGAGGCCACCGCTTCCGGCGGTCCGACCTGACCGGCGACGGCGGGACGCCAGGAGACCTGGCTCGCGGCGGCGATATTCATTTGCGACAAGGTCGTTGCCGGCATCTGCGAAATCGGGCCGACGAATATCGCGTCACGTTCCCCCGCTCCGCCCGGTGCCGCGATCAGGTCGACCGCGATCGGATGTCCCGCCACGATCGCCATCTGGCCGAGCAGCGTCGCCGTGGCGGAGAGCGTGTCGGGATCGGTGCGGTCGATGAAGAGCGCCGTCGGTTCGCTATTGCGGCTGTAGGGATAGCCCGTTCCGGCCAGGGCGGCGAGATTCGGACGCTGGGCGACCCTGGCGAAATCGGGAATATGCAGGGTGCTGGTATCGAACAGCGCGAAACGCGCTGTCTTGTCGGCCGTCGTGCCGGGTGCGCAGGCCTGGTCTTCGGCGGTCAGCAGCATCGCTTCCAGCCGGATGGTGTTCAAGCCCGGCTTGAAGTGACGCATCGTCACGCGAATGGGCAGCTTCCGGAAAATGCCGCCGCCGGGCGCGGTGATCGGTTTGGTCGTGGCGATGCTGCCGTTGACATAGACGTCGATATGACTGCCGGGTTTCACGTTCTTGGCATAGGCCGCATCGAGATAGATGGTCGCCTCGCCATAGGCGTTGGCATAGAAGTCCGCCGGGATCGCCACATTGAAACTCGTATGGAAGTGACGGCCCGAGAATTCTGTCGTCTCGATGCCCAGCTGCGAAAAGGAAAGGCTGGTGTCGGAAGAGATCAATGGTGCATCCGGGGTGCTCCATCGCTGGGTCACCAGCGTGTCGCGCCGGACGGTCGGGTCCCTGTCGGTCGGCGAGACGACCGTGTCGATGGCGGCGGCGACCGATTGCCACGACGGGCCGCTGATGAGGAGAACCGTGGAGCCGGTACGCGGGTCCTGAACGAAGGCGGCAAGAGCTGCACTTTGCGCCGCGGCCGGGACCGGAAACAGCGGCTGCAATTCGGCGGGCGTGCCGACAAGCACGGTCATTTTGCCTGGGGCGGGAGGCGGTAGCGACTCGGTGCCGAAAGAGAAGGTCTCGTTCGGCATTCCGCTCAGGATCGAGAGGCCTTGCGCCAGCCTCAGGAGCGGCTTCGTGGTTCCGGGCTGGGCAAGCGCCGGCACCACCAGATTGAATTCCGTCTTGCCGGTGCCATCGACGCCGATGGCGCGGATGGCGTCCGTGCTCGACAGCTTTTGCGCATCCTCCTCGGCAAAGCTCAGATAGGTTCCGGCGGGATCGATGTCGGACCACAATTCGTAGGTCGACTGGATGTCGCAATCGGTGCGATGGCGCTGCGTCGCCTCGAAGGTCACGACATTGGCTCCCGGCTGCAGCAAGCCGCGCGGCACGTCGAAACTGATGGTCGACGGGCTGTCGGGCGAGCCGATCTGCTGCTGGCCGATCGCGCGGTTGTTGAGGAGGATGGTCAGTTGCGATGCTTCGGGGGCGACCACCACCGCATTCTGATAGGAAAAATTGAATTTGGCCGGTGCTGCCGCCTGTTCCGGCGTCAGGTAGATCGACCACGACCGTCGATCATACTCGCCTTCCAGCCGGAAATCCTTGAAGGGCACGATATAGCGCTGAAAGTTGCTTTTGGGGGTCGCCGGTGCCGTAGCCTTCGGTGCGGAGGTGACTGCCGGGACAATCACCGGCGGCACGACCGGGCGTGGCGCCTGCGGGCGCTCGTGCGACATATCGAAAGGCAGCGTCTGCGCCGAGGCGCATGTCGCCGCGCAAACCATCAGGATGGCAGCGGAGAAAACCATCCTCATCGGCTGTTCGCCTTTATGGCCTGCTGCTGCGCCTCGCGTTCGGAGCGCATGCTCCGGAAGAAATAAATCAGGCCGCGGCTGGTCTGATACAGCGACAATCCCAGGAACCAGATCGTCCCGCGGATGATGCCGGGATTGCGTCGGCGGCTTTTCTGGAATTGCGTCCATTGATCGGAATTGGCAAAGACCAGATCCGCGATCAGGCGGTGATCGGCGGCTCCCTTGGGCACATATTGGCAGCCGATGGTGGTGATCTCGCCGGATTGCTGGATGTTGCGCACGACGACCGGCAGGGTCTGCGTCTCGCCACCGCCATAGGGCTGGAAACGCAATGTCGCTTCCGCGCCGACGACGATCGGATCGAGCTCTCTATTGAACACATTCAGCCGCGCGCCGTGAACGGAGACGTTCTCGATCGAAGCGGAATGCCATTTTTCGTCGATCCCGAACTCGCTGCGGCGATCGACGCGGACACGGCGCGAGGACGAGCGCTCGCCGCGCTCCGACACGACGCCCAATGCGCAACCGGCGAGCACCAGGTTGATGAGGTTCCAGGCGCCGACGACAAGCGTCACATCCGCCTTATAGGGCTCGGCATAGATGCGATAGACCGTGACCGCGACCGCGATGATCTGCACCGCGAAAATGACGAAGAAGGGACGGCTGATCTCGGAAAGGCGGCTGACGGCGATCGATTCATCCTTGGCCGTGACCTTGAAGGTCGGCTTGCGCGGATTGAAGATCACCGAGACGACGGCGGGCAGCAAATGCACCATCTGGACATATTCATAGAGCTCTGAAATCCACGGCCAGCGGAAGGAGCCGTAGAGATAGTTCTGCATCATCAGGTTCACGAGCATATAGGCGAGCGTATAGGCGAGGAATTCGCTGCCGGAGGCCGTGAAGATCTCCAGATCGAAGAACAGGTAGCAGAGCGGCGCAAACAGAAAGACGGCGCGCGGGAAGGGAAACAGCCAGAAAAGCGTCGAGGACATGTAGCAGAGGCGCTGCGGCAGCGTCAGCCCGCGCTTCAGGAGCGGGAAACGGAAGCGCAGGATCTGCATCATGCCCTGGGCCCAGCGGCTGCGCTGGCCAATGAAGCTCGCGAAGGTCGCCGGCTGCAGACCGGCGATCAGCGGCTTGTCGACATAGATGCTGTTCCAGCCCGCCCCATGCAGGGCCAGCGCCGTCTCGCAGTCCTCGGTGATGCTGATGCCGCTGAAGCCGCTTTGCGATTCCAGCGCCTTGCGGCTCAAGACCGCCGCCGAACCGCAAAAGAAGGCGGCGTTCCATTTGTCCAGCCCGCGCTGGATGATGCCGTAGAACATCTCGTTCTCGCTCGGCATATTATCGAAGGTGCGCAGATTGCGCTCGAGCGGGTCCGGATTGATGAAGAAATGCGGCGTCTGGACGAGAAAGAGCTTCGGATCGTCCTCGAAGTAGCCGACGGTTTCGAGCAGGAAGTCGCGCGCCGGCGCGTGATCGGCATCGAAGACGGCGATCAGATCGCCCTTGGAATGCTCGAGGCCATTGTTGAGGTTCCCGGCCTTGGCGTGCTCGTTGCGCTCGCGTGTCAGATAGTTGACATCGAGCTCCTTGCAGAGCCGTTGAAGCTCGGCATGACGCGAGATTGCCGCTTGCGCTTCCAGAACCTTGGTGGAATTGCGCTTCTGCACGGTGCCGCCATCGTCGAGCAGCCAGACCTGCAGTTTGTCGGCCGGATAGTCCATCGCCTTGGCGGAGGCCAGCGTATTGGCCAGCAGATTGATGTCCTCGTTGTAGGAGGGGACGAAGACATCGACGGTGGGAAAATTCTGCACCTTCGCGGCACGGGCGGGTCGTGGGGGCAGGGGCGTCGCGACGATGAACAGGCTGAGCATCAGCATCGCGACGTTGTACATTTCGGCGAGATAGAGCAGCAGGCCGGGGATGAAGTTTTCCGGCTGATTGACGGGCGGCAGCGTATTGGTGGTGCGCCAATAGACATAGCGCATGACGATCGAGGTGCCCAAGGCAAGCGCGATCAGCCGCCATGTGCCCTGTGCCTTGAGAAGCTTGATGGCCGCCATGAAGGTGACGACGACGGTGCTGGCGATGAGCTGGGTCTGCAGGTTGACCGGCAAGGTGATCAGCACGATCCCGCATATGGAAACGGCGGCCCATATCAAGATGCTTCGTGCTGTATGCATCATTGTTCCTTCAAAGGTACTGGCCGGGCGCCATCCTGGCGCCCCAAATGATTAAATCTATTTTGGGCAGGCGGTGTTGGCCGCTGCGCCGATACAATCTGGTGATGGCACGATCGTGCCGGAATTTCCTGCTGCGCCCGGTTGAGCCTGGCCCGTCATGCTTGCCGGCGCGCTCCCCGCCGCCGAAGCGGCAGGGGCATATTGCTCGCCCGGCAGTGGGACGCGCGGCCCGATGGCCGGAGGGAGCGCTTCGACCGCTGCTGTCTGCGGTGGACGGGCCGGCGGACGACGTATGATGGCGGTGCGAGGGGACGCCGGTACCGGCTCATATCCGATGGGCGTCCCGCCGCTGCGATAGTTGCCCGGATCAGGATAGACCGGATCGCCGGGCTTGCCGAGCACCGTGTCGGCTCCGCGCACCGTTCCATATGGATTGAGCGCTTCGTTCACAAATCCTCCGGCAATCGTATAGCCGTAGACCGTGCTCAGAAGCTGCCGTTCGCTTGCGCGCGCATCGCAGAGCCGGATTCGAACCTGCACCATGCTGAAATTCTGCATTTCAGCCAGCGCGGACTGGCCGGCGCGAATTTGCTGCCAGGCATAAAGGCAGGTATCGCCGCCCCGGCTCTGCCCGGAAGCGTAGCCGAACGGACCATAGCCATTCTGAACGAAGGTCGCGGAGCGGGCCAGTCTCACGCCGGGTACGGCCGCGGCCATTTCGCTGGCGACCGCACCATTGCCGATCGCCTTGTAGGGCGTGCTGCCCAATCCGGGATTGGCTCCCGTCACGTTGCGAAACTGTATCTTCAGGAAATTCTGGCCGGCCACCGACGAGGATGTCGCAAGCGATACCGTCTGCTCCACGTCGTCCTTGTGCCTGCGTTCAACGACGCTGATGACCGCTGGACCGCCGGGCGGTGGAAATGCCAATGCCTTTTCGTTGGCAACGGTTTCGGGGCCTGCCGATTGCCGAACGCCGCCCGTCGTCGTGCAACCGGTCGCCAGACCGGCCAACGTCAGCAGCGCTATTATCTTGAATGGATGCATCTTTAAAATCGGCGTGGCGGTCTATGGTCATTTCACGGGCAAATTACGCAACGGAACTGAAAAACTAGGCCCTGGATCAAGTTTCAGATAAGCCCGATTATGGTTAACCAATGGTTAACTAGGCGAAAATCGGAGACATCCAGGGGGTGTTGTGATCTTCGTGTCACAGATACGGCAAAGGGCGCGGTCGGATGCGCATTCCGGATCGCGCCTCGACGCTGCCGCCGAGCTCAGGCAAAGCGAAACGCCATGGCCGACCGTGTCAAGAGTTGGAGCATACGCGGAGCCATGGCGTCGCCCGTCATCATGTCAGGCAGAAGATAGAGAGGCAGGATCGAGGGATCCGATCAAGCGCGGCCCCGAACTGTCCCCCGGAAGTTTGATGCGCGAAAATCGATCCTTGCGTTCGGAGGATAGTCGCGCGCGTTTCGGACAGGTTCGGCGCATGAGGTCTGCCGGAGCCTGCATATGTCTCCTCGATATGTTGGGCGCCGCCTCACGGTCCAACTTCTCACGCTATCAGGCAGGTCGTGGTGCTCGACTTGCGAAGGGAGATTGCAATCGTGAAGGCGACGCCGGAAGATGTTCGTCGAGACATCCTGGTCGCTGTTCCCAGGCCTCTTTTCCGCCTTCGGGCCTTTGGCTTTGCCCCGATGGCGCGAGATGCCATCGGGGCCGCATTACGCAATCGACGCCCAGCCTTGCCGCCGTCAGCCCCCTGATTTCCCGGATCGATGCCGTCCCGACGCAGAATGGCTGATCGCCCGGATATTCATCAAAACTCCTTCCAGGCGGCTGCCGTTCGGCCGCCAAAGGCATTGCTGAGTCTGCGGCCGAGCGTATGCGCGGGCGAAGCGACCGGCTTGCTGCGGTGATCGGCGGCGTGCGGAGCAGAGGTGTTCGCCTCCAGTTTGAAGCGCGCGATCAGGTGAGCGAGGTTGGCTGCCTCGTCTGCCAATCTGTTGGTCGCCGCGGTGGATTCCTCGACCATTGCCGCGTTCTGCTGCGTTACTTGATCCATCTGATTGACGGCCGTGTTGACCTCCTGAAGACCGGTCGATTGTTCCTTGGCGGCCGTGGCGATCGAGTGCACATGCTCGTTCACCTTGATGACATGGCTTTGGATCGACCCAAGGGCTTCACCGGTCGCCGTCACCAGCTTGACGCCGGATTCGACTTCGGTGCCGGAACGAGAGATCAATGACTTGATGTCCTTTGCCGCATTGGCCGAGCGCTGCGCGAGTTCGCGCACCTCCTGGGCGACGACCGCAAAGCCCTTGCCGGCGTCGCCGGCACGCGCGGCCTCGACGCCCGCATTGAGCGCCAGAAGGTTTGTTTGGAAGGCGATCTCGTCGATAACGTTGATGATCTGGCCGATCTCGCCCGAGGCCTGCTCGATGCGGCTCATGGCCAGGATTGCGTCCTTGACGACGGCGCTGGACTGCTGGGTGCTCCGGCGCGCCTCGTCGGCCATGTGGCTGGCCTCCAGAGCCCGTTCCGTGGAGCTCCTCACGGCAGAGGTGATTTCCTCCAGCGCCGAGGAGGTTTCCTCCAACGAGGCCGCCTGTTGTTCCGTGCGCTGCGACAGGTTGCCTGAAGCCAAGCGCATCTCGCCGGCGCCGCCATTGATCGTGTCGATTGCAGAGCGGACTTCGCCGAGCACGGAACGCAAATTGGCCATCGTCGTATTGACGTTCTGCTGCAGCTCGCCGAAGGCGCCGTGGAATTCGCCCTCCATGGCCTCTGTCAGGTTTCCGTTCGCCAGAGCCGATACGACGCGCCGGGTCTCGGTAACGCCGCTTTCGACGGAGCCGAGGAGACGATTGAGACCGCCGACGATGCTGTTCAGGTCGGGATAGCCGAAGTCTCCGGGCGCCCGGCATGAAAAATCGCCCGCCGCCGCCGCCGTGATCACTTCATCCATGCTCTTTTGCATGTCGGCGACTTTCTGACGCTTGTCCGCACCGGCGGCGTCCAGGTCACGCACGCGCACGCCGTTTTGCTTGAACACTTCCACGGCGCGCGCCATTTCGCCGATTTCGTTTGGCAGGCCTGTGAATGGAATGCCGATGTCGAGCTTGTTATCCGCAAGCTCAGCCATGGTTTCCGTCAGCCGCCGGATTGGGCGTACGACCTGCGTCGTACTCATCGCAAGCCCTAGGATGATGGCGGTGAGAGCGCCGATGGCCAAAACGATGTAGCTTGTTCCGATCGTCGCGTCGGTCGTCTCGCTCGCGTCGGTGTTTTTGCGACGAAGCTCGTCCTTGGCCCAGTTGTAGAGATTGTTTGCATCATTGTCGAATTTGACGCGGATCGGACGAAAGCTGGTTGTCGCGAGGTTCATCGCGGTCGATTTGTCGTTGGCGAGCGTGGCCTGAATGACCGGCTCCGCAGCTGCCAGCAGGGCATCCAATTTGATCTTCATCGCGTCGAAGTCTGCTTTGCGCTCCGGATAGTAGCCGCTTGCCTCGCGCATGGCACTTGTCGTTTCGTCGACGACCTCGGCCAATTCCTCCTGGGATTTTCTTATGCTGGCCGCGTCCTGCTCGGCGACCATGCGATAGACGAGGCGTCCGATCGAGTCGGAATTACCGGCGATCTCACTCAGTTTGAGCGTTGCGACAACGTCTTGATTTAAGACGCCGGTATAGGTGGAGTCTATGTCCCGTAATTTCGTGGATTCATAGATGCCGACGCCGGAGCCGATTGTGACCGTCATCATAACCAGCAGCAGGAGCTTTGGGCCAACTTTCATAGCGTTTATGGAAAACATGAAGGATACCTTATTGATTGTAAGCGGATGCGCTGCCTCAGCCTCCGTTGAAAGAGGCAGAGGGTTTGGCGCTTCCGCTCAAATTTGTTTTTGTTGATGGTTGCCCAAGTCATTTGGGTGAAGTGGTTAGTCTCGACGACGATGCCGAGACTGCCGCGCGATATTCATACCTTGTCGGGCGAGACATATGGCGCTTGGGCAACACCGCTAAGCGGCTATAAAACTTAATAAAATTTGCTGCATCTCATTATGCATATTTTAAAATGCGCAAATCGGATAGGCGCGTCGCATGGTGATGGCTGCGACCATGAACTCCGCCGGCCCCGACGCGCCTGACGCGTCAGGATTATTGCTTGGCGGGATCGCTCTGTCAGAGCAATCCGCGGGCCGCCAGATTGCGCATGAGATGCGATACCCCGAAGGTCCAGGGCGGGCATTCCGTCGACAGGAGGACCCGGTTCTTCAGCGAGCCGAGCCTGTCGTTGGAGATGGTGACGACATCGCCGACCTTGTGCGTGAAGCCCTGGCCCGGCGTGTCGCGGTCCTCGACCGGGGCGAAGAGCGTGCCCATGAACAGGACCAGGCCGTCCGGATATTGGTGATGGCGACCGATGGTCTGGGAGACGAGGTCGAGCGGATCGCGGCTGATTTCCTTCATCGAGGAGCGGCCGTTGAGCACATAGCCGTCCTCGCCCTCGACCTTCAGGGCGAGATCGGCGGCACGCACATCGTCCAGCGTATAGGTGTCGTCGAACAGGCGGATGAAGGGGCCGATCGAGCAGGAGGCGTTGTTGTCCTTGGCCTTGCCGAGCAGCAGCGCCGAACGTCCCTCGACGTCGCGCAGATTGACGTCGTTGCCGAGCGTCGCACCCCGGATGCGACCCTTGCTATCGACGGCCAGTGCGATTTCCGGCTCGGGGTTGTTCCACTTCGAGATCGGGTGCAGGCCGACATCGGCGCCGGGGCCGACCGAGGACATGACCTGCGACTTGGAGAAGACCTCGGCATCCGGGCCGATACCGACTTCGAGATATTGCGACCAGACGCCTTCCTCGATCAGCGCCGCCTTCACCTTCGCGGCCTCCGGCGAGCCGGCCTTCAGGTTGCGCAGGCTGTCGCCGATGAGCGCCGTGACCTTGCCGCGGATCGAGTCCGCCAGATCCGGATTGCCGGCGGCGCGCTCCTCGATGACGCGCTCGAGCATCGAACGGGCAAAGGTGACGCCGCAGGCCTTGATCGCCTGCAGATCGACGGGGGCAAGGAGATGGACGGCAGAGAGATCGGCCTTCGCCGCAAGCAGATCGTCGAGGCTGGCGATGGCTTCACCCTTCTGCGCCCGCGCGAAGGCGACCGGGTCGTCCTTTTCCAGGAGGTCGCGCATGGTCGGCGCGTCCCTGGACGTGATGTCGTAAAGCGTACCGTCACGCACGACGACGAGGGCCGGTCCCTTGACATCCGGGCGCCATACGCGTCCGACAAAGGTTCCCGTGCTGAAAATCCCTGAATTGGCCATGTCTATGCTCTCTCCCACATTCCGCCGCCGTTTCTAGCGTGTTCGCATCGGCTTTGTCACCCGATATCGGGTTTGAAAAATAGAGGGTTTTGGAGTTTCACCTTTTCCCGAAGATAAAAGAAGTAAGGCCCCGCAGCATTGCTGCGGGGCCCTTCCGGCCGCGAAAAACCGGGAGAGAGTGGTTTCAGGCGGCCTGAACCTTGCGGGCGCCGCGCGCCCATTCCGGCAACCAGTCGCCATGGGCGGCGAGAAGTTCGTCGGTGAGCGCCCAGATCTGGTCGAGATCGAGCTCGGCGGCCGTATGCGGGTCCATCATTGCCGCGTGGTAAATGTGCTCACGGTTCTCGGTCATCAAGGCCTGCACCGTTAATTCCTGCACATTGATGTTGGTGCGGATCAGCGCGGTCAGTTGCGGCGGCAGATCGCCGATGAAGGTCGGCTGGATGCCCGACGCATCGACCAGGCAGGGAACCTCGGCAGCGCAATTATAGGGCAGCGAGGTGATGCAGCCATTGTTGCGCACATTGCCGTAGATGACCGAGGGCTCGCCGGTCCAGACCGAATTGATGATCGAGGAGGCATATTCCTTCGATTGCTTGACCTCGATCTTCTCTGCCGTGCGGTATTCCTCGGCCTGGTTCTGCCAGCGCGCCACCTGCTCGATGCAGCGCTTCGGATATTCGTCGAGCGGAATGCCGAATTTCTCGATCAGATCCTCGCGGCCTTCCTTGATGAAGTAGGGCGTGTATTCGGCGAAATGCTCGGAGCTTTCGGTGACAAAATAGCCCAGCCGCGTCAGCATTTCATAGCGCACCTTGTTCGGGCAGCGTGGGTTCCAGCCCGGCTTGGGCGCGCGTCCCTCGCGATAGCCGCGGACGAGATCGGGATAGAGGTTGCGATAGGAGCCATCCGGCTGGCGATGTTCGAATTCCAGATAGAAGGCCATGTGGTTGATGCCGGCCGAACGGTAGCGGATTTCCTCGTAGGGAATGTCGAGATCGTGCGCCAGCTCCATTGCCGTACCCTGTACCGAATGGCAAAGGCCGACCTGCTTGATGGTGGGATATTTCTCGGCGATCGCCCAGGTGTTGATGGCCATCGGGTTGACATATTGCAGCATGATCGCGTTCGGGCAGACGGCGAGCATGTCCTCGCAGATCTTCCACAGATGCGGCACGGTTCTGAGCCCGCGCATGATGCCGCCGACGCCGAGCGTGTCGGCGATGGTCTGGCGCAGGCCAAATTTCTTCGGCACTTCGAAATCGGTGACCGTGCAGGGCTCATAGCCACCGATCTGGAAGGCGACGACGACGAAATGAGCGCCGTCGAGCGCCTTGCGCTGGTCGGTGAAGGTCTCGACCGTGGCGGCGGCGCCGAGTGTCGAGGCGAGCTTGCGGGCGACGATGGCGCTTTCCTCCAGCCGCTGCGGATTGATGTCCATCAGCGCGATCCGGGCGCCGGAAAGGGCCGGCCGCTGCAGGACGTCGCCGATGATATTCTTCATGAAGACGGTCGAGCCGGCGCCGATGAAGGTGATCTTGGGATTGCCTGACATATAAAAATCTCCTGAATGCTTAGGATGCTACCTCGAACGCCGCTCTGACAAGGCGTTCGGTGTAAGCGGTCTTGGGATGGGAAAGAACGTCGTCGACCGGCCCTTCTTCCATGATCTTGCCATGCTGCATGACGATGACGCGATGGCAAAGGGCGCGGACGACCTTGAGGTCGTGGGAGATGAACAGATAGCTCAGACCCCGTTCGTCCTGCAGCTTGCGCAGGAGGTCGATGATCTGGGCCTGGACGGAGAGATCGAGCGCCGAAGTCGGCTCGTCGAGCAGGATGAATTCCGGTTCGAGCGCGATGGCGCGGGCGATCGCGATGCGCTGACGCTGACCGCCGGAAAATTCATGCGGGAAGCGCGACAGGATATTGCCGGGCATGCCGGCGCTGACCAGCGCCTCCTTCACCCGCTCCAGTCGCTCCGCCTTGTTGGCGCCGATATTGTTGACCACCAGCCCCTCGGAAATGATCTGGCCGATGGTCATGCGCGGGTTGAGCGAAGAGAAGGGGTCCTGGAAGACCACCTGCATGCGCGAGCGCAGCGGCCGCATTTCGTCGCGCGAACGGCCATGGATCGCCTGGCCGTCGAAACGGATCTCGCCGCCATCGGCATCGATCAGCCGCAGCAGGGCCTGGCCGAAGGTGGTCTTGCCGGAGCCGGATTCGCCGACGAGGCCGAGCGTCTCATGCCGGCGAAGCTTCAGATCGAGGCCGTCGACGGCGATCAGTTCGCGCAGGTCGGGTTTGAAGAACCCGCCATGACGCAGCATGAATGCGACCTTGACGGACTTGCCCTCGAGGATCGTGTCGCAATCCGGCGGCAGCGGCTTGGCCCGCCCCCGTGGCTCCGAGGCGAGCAGGTGTTGCGTATAGGGATGCTGTGGATGGGCGAAGAGCTCCTCCGTCGTATTGTGCTCGCGCATCTCGCCATGCTGCATGACATAGACATAGTCGGAGAACTGCCGGACCACGGTCAGGTCGTGGGTGATGAGGATCACCGCCATGCCGAGCTGCTTTTGCAGGTTGCGGATCAGATTGAGGATCTGCGCCTGCACGGTGACGTCGAGCGCGGTCGTCGGTTCATCGGCGATCAGCACGTCGGGATCGTTGGCGAGCGCCATGGCGATCATCACGCGCTGGCGCTGGCCGCCGGAAAGCTGGTGCGGATATTGTTTCAGCCGCGCCTCGGGATCGGGGATCTGCACTTGCTTGAGCAGCTCCAGCGCCCGCTTTTCGGCTTCGCGCCGGCTTAGCTTGCGGTGAACGCGGATCGCTTCGACGATCTGGCCGCCGATCGTATAGATCGGATTGAGCGAGCTCATCGGCTCCTGGAAGATCATCGAGATCCGGTCGCCGCGCAGCTGCCGGCGCGCGCGTTCGGAAAATTTCAGCACGTTCTTGCCGTCGTAGCTGACGCTCGATTTTCCCGAGACCATGGCGCGCTTGGTGAGCAGGCCCATGACGGTGCGGGCCGTCACCGATTTTCCCGAGCCGGATTCGCCGACGATGGCGATGGTCTCGCCGCGATAGAGCTGGAAGGAGATGTCCTTGACGGCATCGACGATGCCATCCTCGACCTTGAATTTGACCGCGACATTGCGGGCATCGATGATCGGCGCGGCGGTCTTGCCGGCGGCATCGAGCCTGACGTCGGGAGCGAAGGGGTTGACGAGTGCGAGAGCCATGGTCCGTCTCCGCTCAATAGGGGTCGATCGCATCGCGCAGACCGTCGCCGAGTGCATTGAAGGCGAAGACGGTGACGAGCACGAAGGCAACGGGCGAGAGAATCCAGGGATAGGAGCCGATCACCGAATAGGTGGAGGTATCCTGCAGCATCAGCCCCCAGGAAATCAGCGGCGGCTTGACGGCGAAACCGAGGAAGCCGAGGAAGGATTCGAGCAGCACGACGCTCGGGATCGCCAGCGTCACGGCGACGATGACATGGCTCATGACGTTGGGGAAGATGTGCTGCAGGATGATGCGCCGGTCCGTCGCCCCGACCGCCATGGCGGCGCGCACATAGTCGATCCGCGCCAGTGCCAGCGTCTTGCCGCGCACCTCGCGCGACATCTGCGCCCAGCCGAGCGCCGACATGACGACGATGACGAAGGCGAGGAAGACATTGGTCGGCGCCGTCACCGGGATCAGCGAGGTCAGCGCCAGATAGAGCGGCAATTGCGGAAAGGCGAGTACGAGTTCGACGAAGCGCTGCACCCAGGTATCGACCGTGCCGCCGAAATAGCCCGACACCATGCCGATCGTCGTGCCGACGACGGTGACGATGAAGACGACCGTCAGTGCGATCATCAGCGAGATGCGTGAGCCGTAAATGGCGCGCGCGAGCACGTCGCGGCCGAACTTGTCGGTGCCGAGGAAATGCACGGGCTGGCCGTCGACAGAACCGAAGAGATGCCTGTCGCCGGGGATCAGGCCGAACAGCCTGTAGGGCGCGCCCTTGACGAAGAGGCCGAGCAGGCGCGGATTGTCGTAATCCGGTCCGACGATCGGCTGGAAGGTGACGGGATCGAGCTCGCTGCTTTCCGCCAAGGCGTAGACGCGCGGCTGGAGGACGAAATTGCCGTCCTTGTCGTGGAAGCTGATCATCTGCGGCGGCGCAAAGCCGGTATCGGTCGCCTTCGGGTCGTCGGGGGCGATGAATTCGGCGAAGAGCGCCATCATCAGCAGAAGGAGGACGAGGATCAGGCCGCCCATGCCGGTCCAGGACCGCCTCAGCCGGCGCCAGACCAGCGCGATATAACTCTCATTGCCGCTTTTCGGCTTCACCTTTTCCTCAAGGGGCGGCGGAGACGTGCTGAAGGCGAGCATCAGTGTATCCCTCCCTGTTGACGGACGCGGGGATCGAGCAGGGCGAGCAGCATGTCGGCGATGATGTTGCCGACGATCAGCGTCGCCGACAGCACCATCATGAAGGTGGCGGTGACATAGACGTCGCCGACGGCCATCGAGCCGACGATCGCCGGCCCGACGGTCGGCAGCGCGAAGATGATGGCGGTCTCGATCTCGCCGGTCAGCATATAGGGCAGCACCACGCCCTGATACATGACGAGCGGATGCAGCGCATTCGGCACGGCATGGCGCATGACGACGGCGCCGCCGGACAGGCCCTTGGCACGGGCGGTTTCGACATATTGCGCATTCAGCGTGTCGAGCAGGTTGCCGCGCATGACGCGCATATTATAGGCGAGGCCGCCGAAGGTGGCGATCGCCACGACCGGCCAGACATGTTTGACGAGATCGACGAACTTGTCCCACGACCACGGCGCGCCGCCATATTGCGGCGAATAGAAGCTGCCGATTTCCGAGACGTTGAGCTGGAAGACGAGGATATAGACGATGATCAGCGCCATCAGGAAGCGCGGCACGGTCATGCCGAGGAAGGAGATGCCGGAGAGCAGACTGTCGATCCAGCTATATTGCCGTGTCGCCGCCCAGATGCCGAAGCCGATGCCGAGGACGGAGGCGAAGAGATGGCAGACGAGGGCGAGCGCCAGGGTGCGCGGCAGGCGCTCGCCGACGACGTCGGCGACAGGCTTGTTGTAGAACATGCTGTAGCCGAAATCGCCTCTGGTGACGATGCCGCCGATCCAGTTGAAATATTGCACGACGATCGGCTTATCGAGCCCGTGTTCGCGGCGGTAGATTTGCGCCTGCTCATCGGCCTGGGCAAAGGACGCGCCGCCCTGGTTCATCAGCTGCGAGCGGATATAGTCGGCATAGTCCCCCGGCGGCGCCTGGATGATGGCGAAGGTCACCACGCTCAGGATCAGGAGCACGGGGATGGCGGAGGCTATGCGCATGAGCAGGAATCGTAACATGGAACGGTTCGCTTCTCTTTTGCCGCCGGCGGTCTGCCTCTCTCGGGAGTGCACGGGCCGGCTGTGTTCGACTTTACCCGGCTGCACCGCGATGCAGCCGGACTTTTTGACATTGGCCCGGTGCCGGCATTCGCGCCGGCGACCGTGATCAGTTGATCGGGCCGGCGCTGCCGGGGGCGCCAGGCAACTGCTGCGGGAACAGCTCGTATTTGCCCTGCTTGTTGGCCGCCACCCACAGCCGCTCGCGGATGATCGAGTCCTCGGCCCAGTTGAACATGAAGATCGGCGTGCCCGGCGGAACGTTCGAGAAGCGCTTGTTGATGATCAGCGCGCCCGGATATTCCGTCAGGCCGATATTGTAGAGATGTCCGGTCGAGAGCTTCTGGTACTGTTTCATCAAGGCCACGCGTTCGTCGTTGTCCTTCGAGGTGGTGAACTTGTTGACGACGTCGACCATCTCTTTCTCGAAGGGCATCAGATCCAGTTGCCCGCTTTCCGGCGCACGGTGGTTCCAGCTCGTACGCGGGCCGACCGGCGCAAGCTGTTCGGTGTTCTGCACGACCGAGGCGAGTTCCGTGGTGTTGCGGCGGACCATCCAGTCGAAGCGGCCGCTATAGTTGGCATCGTCGCGCTTCGGACCGTCGAGCGCATTGATGATGACGCGCAGGCCAAGCTTTTCCATCTGGCTGACGACGCCTTCGGCAAGGCTCTTGTCGGTGGTGTAGTCGTTGTTGACCAGCAGGGTGATCTCGACATTCTTGCCGCCGGCGACGCCGGCCGGGAAATTGACGATGCCGTCGCCGTCGGTGTCCTTCAGACCGGCCTTCGCCAGCTCCGCCTTCGCGCCGGCGAGGTCGAACGGATAATAGACGGTGGATGCGCGGTCATAGAAGCTGGTGCCGGACGACAGGCCGCCCGGATAGATCGCCGTGAACGGCCCCTTGACCAGGGAATCGCCGATCGCCTTGCGGTCGAGCGCCATGGTGACGGCCTTGCGGAAATCCTCATTGCGGTTCAACTCGCGAACGGCCTGCCCGCGCGCGTCGGGGGCACCCCAGCCATTGGCGGAAAAGTTCATCTGCAGGTTATAGCCGATAAGGCGCGGGCCGAAGGCGAGACGCGACGGAGCTTCCGGCTGGGCGGCGCGCTTCAGCGAGGCGACGAAGTTTTCCGGCTGCTCGAGATTGGAAAGGTCGCCCGAGCCGGCCACCGCCTGCACGTCGCGGTCCGCCCAGGTCGAAAGCTTGTAATGCAGCTCGTTGAGGTAAGGCAGCTGATTGCCCTTCTCGTCGACCTTCCAGTAATAGGGATTGCGGCGCATGACGATGATATCGTCGGAGCGGTATTCGACCGGCACCCAGCCGCCCATGACCGGCATGTTCATGAATTCCGGCGGGAAGGCGTTCTTGAACTGGTCGTAGGTGTTCTTCGAATATTTCGGATGCTGCGGCTTCAGGATATGCGACGGGCCCGGGCAGAAATTCGGATAGGCCATCGTGTAGAGATATTGCTTGGGGAAGGCATCCTTGAAGGTCCATTCGATCGTATAGTCGTCGATCTTCTTGAGCGTGGTCCCCTCGCCGAAAGCTTCCGGCGACGCGCCGCCGCCGAGCGGCGAGACGTTGGGATCGATGACCTCGTCCTCCCAGTAGAACATGATGTCGTCGGCGTTGAAGGGAGCGCCGTCCGACCATTTCGCGCCTTCGATGAGATGCATGGTGAGCTTGTGGCCGTCCGGCGACCATTCCCAGCCCTTGGCGAGGTTCGGCAGCGGCTCGGTATCCTTCGCTTCGACCTGGAACAGCGGTGCGGTGCGGGTCAGGCATTCGGACAGGCCGATATCGATGCCGCCCCAGCCCTGGGTCTGGCCGGCGCCGTAATTCCAGCCTTCGGGCCGGCCGCCGATGACATGGCGCAGCGTGTCGCCATAGACGCCGATGCCGTCGGGCATGTTGCCGGTCTTGTAGACCAACGGCTCCTTCGGCAGGCGGTCCTTCACCGGCGGCAGCTTGCCGGTCTTGACGAATTTCTCGGTGACCCAGTCCGGCTCGTGATAGTCGGGCAGCGCCTTGAATTCCAGAATGGAATCGCGCGCCACATATTTGATCTTGCCTTCCGCCGGAAAGACCGGCGGCACCGGTGGCACGGTCGGTTCGGATGCGCGGGCGGCGCTCATGGCGATCGCCGATGTGGCAATCGTCAAAGCCGCAAGAATGCCGATTTGTCGAATATGTCTCATCTCTTTCTCTCTCCCATTGTCGCGCGCGTCCCCAAGGGCGCGTCGCACTCCTCTCCTGAACGGAAAATATCCGGCTGGAGACGGCGGAACCCCTCCTGAAAGCTCCGCCGCAACCGGTATTCTCCGGATTGATCCCGCATCAGCCGGCCTGTTTCAGGGCAGCTTTCTCCGCCCTCAGCTCTTCGATCGAGCGGACGTTGCGGCTGGCGGCCCCCTTCCACTCACGGGTCTTCACCTTGGCCCGCGACAGGCGCTCCTTGGCGCCTTCGACGGCATGCGCATATTGCGGCAGCCAGCGGGCTTCGGCGACCACCATCTCGTCGACCATCTGCCAGACCTCCTCCGGTGTCGCGACGGCGCCGACCAGCGGATCGTGCAGGACGGCGAGTTTCAGCAGGTCGATATCGCCGCTGATGGCGGCATGCACCGACATGCGCTGGACGTTGATCGACGAAATGCAGGTGGCGGCGCAGGCTTCCGGCAGGGTGACGCCGGCGACCATGTTGATGCCGAAGCGATCGACGAAGCCGGGCGATTCAATGATGGCATCCGCAGGCAGATTGGTGATGACGCCGTTGTTCTTGACGTTGAAGTGGCCGCGATAGACGCGGTTGGTCTCCAATGCCTCGAGAATATGGCTGGCATGCTCGTTGGAGCGGCGGGCAGGGTCGATCGGCTGCGAGGCGCTGTCGAGGATCTGCTGGAACTCCGTCTCGAACCAGTTGCGGGTCTCGGTGGAGTGGCGCAGATAGCCGCCGGTCTCGCCGTGAATCCAGTCGGACATGTCGATCCATTTGCTGATCTCGTCCGGCCGCTTGCGATACCAGGGCAGATATTCCGACAGGTGCCCGTTGCTTTCGGTGGAATAGACCCCGAAGCGCTTCAGTACGTCGATGCGCAGCTTCTCCTGCTGCGAGAAGACCGGATGCGCCTCGAAAGCGGCGACCAGCTCGTCCTTGCCGATCTTGCGGCCGTTGAGGCGCAGGTCCACGAACCAGGTCTGATGGTTGATGCCGGAGCAGATATAGTCGAGCTCGCGCTTGTCCTTGGCGCCCAGCACCTCGGCGATCTGTTCGGCGCCATGCTGGACGCCGTGGCAGAGGCCGATCGTGTCGACCTTGCCGTATTCGATCGCCGCCCAGGTATTCATGGCCATCGGGTTGGCATAGTTGAGGAATTTCGCGCCAGGTTCCGCGACCTCGCGGATGTCCTTGCAGAAATCGAGAATGACGGGGATGTTGCGCTGGCCGTAGAGAATGCCGCCGGCGCAGATCGTGTCGCCGACGCATTGGTCGATGCCGTATTTCAAGGGAATGCGGATATCCTCGGCATAGGCTTCCAGCCCGCCGACACGCACGCAGCTGATGACGTAGCGGGCGCCCTCCAGCGCCTTGCGGCGTTCGGTCGTGGCGGTGACGCGCGTCGGCAGCTTGTTCGCCTCGACGATCCGGTCGAGGATCGCCTTGATCATCGTAAGATTGTGCTCGCTGAGATCGGTCAGCGCGAATTCGACGTCCCGGAACTCCGGCACGCAGAGAATGTCGGTGAACAGTTTTTTCGTGAAGCCGACGCTGCCGGCGCCGATAATGGCGATTTTGAAACTCATGATCCTCACCTTGAAGTCGATCGAACAATCAGCAACGGAGAAGAGAGCGGTGTTTTCGTCCCATGGTCGCGCCCAGCGCGGCACAAGGCTGCGAAATCAGCATTTCTCCTCCTCCTGCCGGTCCTCATCGGCAGTTGCATGCTGTTTTCCGGGCGGATTATGCCTATAATCACCGGGCCGACCAGAGAACTATTATGCTATCAAGGGTAATTTTGTGCTGCAGGATTTGATCGCCAACGGCCAGACGATGCGAACCGTTTCACTGCCGCGCGGCCGGCATCGGCTGCATGCCATGCCGACCAGCGCCGGCTATGAAATCCGGGACAACGAGCACTATGATTGGGATGGCCGCCGGCGCGGCCAGACGCCGTTCACCGTGCTGCAGCATACGATCAGCGGCAGCGGCCGGCTGCGCTACGAAAACCGCAATTATCGCCTGGGCGCCGGCGATACCTTGCTGGTGCTGGTGCCGCACAATCATCGCTACTGGCTGGAGAAGAACGAACGCTGGGAATATTTCTGGATATCGATGAACGGTGAAGAGGCACTGCGCATCCATCGCCTCATCCTGACCGCCGCAGGCCCCTTGCTCAGGCTGCAGCCGGCCACCATCGATCATCTGGCCGATTGCAGCCTGCGGCTGGTCAGGGGCGCGACGACGCCCGCCTCGGCTTCCGCCGTCGCCTATGAAGCGGCCATGGCGCTTTACGACGACGTCTTCGGTTCGCATGGTGTCGCCGCCGATCGGTCCGCCATGCAGGTGGTCATCGACCATATCAACGCCAATCTCGACAAGCCGCTGCCGGTCGGCGAGCTCGCCAGGGTCAGCGGGCTCAGCCGGGCGCATTTCTCCCGCGTCTTCGCCGACAGCGAGGGGCTGCCGCCGGCCGAATTCGTGCTGCAGCAACGCATGCAGCGCGCCGCCAAGCTTCTGACCAAGGCCGCCTTCATTCCGGTCAAGGAGGTGGCGATCATGTCGGGCTTCGACGACGCCAATTATTTCTCGAAGGCCTTTCGCCGCATCTACGGCATCAATCCCACCGAGTTCCGCACCACCGGCATGTATGCGGCGGTTCGCAGTCCAGGGGACGACGGCAGGGCCGCGCGCGGCAAATAGCCGAATCACCTGCCGCGGAACCCTGCGGCATGCCGACGCAGCTCGTCCGCCGATCGGCGCTAAAAGCCTAACTTTTCTGACATAACGGCCGCAGAAGTAAGCTCGGGCAAGGCCGGACGAAAACGTTTTCGGCGGAATTGCCGATCCTGCCTCCGATTGCGTTGCGCCATGGCCGGAGGCCTGTATAGATATCGCCCGCCGTGGCCATGGTCGCCTTGTTGCCGCGCCTCTTTGTCTAAGCAACGTCTGTTCGTCCGGGGTGGGACGGGCTCTTTTGATAGGATTGACTATGCGTTCAGTTGTCGCTTTCAACGAATCCTGGACTTTTCGCGAGGGCTTTTCGGCCGCCGATGCCGGCCGGCCTCAGGAAGGGCAGCCGATCGCATTGCCGCATACGGCGGTCGAACTTCCTTTCAACTATTTCGACGAGAAATCCTATCAGCGCGCCTTCATCTACCAGAAGATCCTGCCCTGGAGCGACGATTTTGCCGGGCGCGAGGTATCGCTGGTGTTCGATGCCGCCATGGCCGATGCCGTGGTTTATTTGAACGGCGAGGAAATTGTCGCGCATCAGGATGGCTACACGCCCTTCGAGGCGCGGCTGACGGGCCGTCTGAAGCAAGGCGACAACCTGATCACCGTCAAGATCGACGGCAGCGAGAACCCGGAAATCCCGCCTTTCGGCGGCCGCATCGACTATCTGACCTATGCCGGCATCTACCGCGACGTCTGGCTGAAGCTTGCCGCGACCGTCTCCATTGCCAATATCAAGGTCGAGACCGGCAAGGTGCTGGAGGATCGCAAATCCGCCAGGGTTCGCTGCGACATCGCCAATCCGCAGGGCCTCGCCTTCCATGGCTCGGTCACCGCAAGCCTGCGTGCGCCCGACGGCAAGGTGCTGGCCACGGCCGTTGCCGAAACCTCCGGCGGCAGTGTTGACTTCGCTTTCGAGGACCTGTCCGGCATCGCGCTCTGGGATCTCGACAATCCCGTGCTTTACACGCTGGAAGCCGAACTGAAGACCGATCGCGGGACGGATCGATATTCAACGACATTCGGCTTCCGCACCGCCGAATTCACCACCGAAGGCTTCCTGTTGAACGGCAAGACGCTGAAGCTGCGCGGTCTCAACCGCCACCAGGCCTTTCCCTATGTCGGCTATGCCATGGGTCGGTCGGCGCAGGAGCGCGACGCCGAGATCATGAAGCACACGTTGAAGTGCAACATCGTGCGCACCTCGCATTATCCGCAGTCGAAATGGTTCCTCGATCATTGCGACCGCATCGGTCTCCTGGTCTTCGAGGAAATTCCTGGCTGGCAACATATCGGCGGCAAGGAATGGCAGCAGGAATCGATCCGCAACGTCCGCCGCATGATCGAGCGCGACTGGAACCATCCGTCCATCATCATCTGGGGCGTGCGCATCAATGAATCGCAGGATTCGCATGATTTCTACGCCGAGACCAATCGGCTGGCCCGCGAACTCGATCCGACCCGCCAGACCGGCGGCGTGCGCTATATCACCGATAGCGAGTTGCTCGAAGACGTCTACACGATGAACGATTTCATCCTCGGCAACGAGGAATTGCCGGGCGTCAACCGGCCGCGCACGCCGCTGAGGCCGCAGCAGGAAAATACCGGCCTGTCGAAGACCGTGCCCTACATGATCACCGAATTCGGCGGGCATATGTATCCGACGAAGATCTACGATCAGGAGCAGCGCCAGGCCGAGCATGTGCGCCGGCATCTGGAGGTGCTGAACGCGGCCTATGGCGATCCCTCGATCTCCGGCGCCATCGGCTGGTGCATGTTCGACTACAATACCCATAGCGACTTCGGCTCCGGCGACCGTATCTGCTACCACGGCGTCATGGACATGTTCCGCGAGCCGAAATTCGCCGCTTACGTCTATGCCAGCCAATGCGCGCCCTCCGACGAGGTCATCATGAAGCCGGTGACGATCTGGGCACGCGGCGAGCGCAATATCGGCGGCGCGCTGCCGCTGATCGTGCTGACCAATTGCGACGAGGTGGAGCTGCGTTACGGTTCGCTGACCAAGCGTCTCGGTCCCGACTGCGAGACTTTCCCGCATCTGCCGCATGCGCCCGTCGTCTTCGACCATCGCAATTTCACCCCGGACGAGCTCGGCGTCTGGGGCATGGAATGGCAAGACGTGCATTTCACCGGCTTCATCGGCGGCAAGGCGGTCGCAACCCTGGATATGGTCGCCAATCCGCTGCCGACGACGCTGGATGTGCAGCCCGACAGCCAGACGCTGCGCGCCGCCGAGCGCGACACCACACGCGTCATCGTCCGCGCGCTCGATCAGGTGGGCGGACGCCTGGCATTCCTCAACGATGTCGTAAGGATCAAGGTCAGCGGTCCGGCCAAGCTGATCGGGCCGGATGTGGTGGCTTTCCAGGGTGGTACGACCGGTTTCTGGCTGCAGGCGACCGGCGTGGCCGGCGCGATCACGGTCGAGGTCTCCTCGTCCCGTTTTGCCAGCCGGACGGTGACGCTCAAGGCGGAGTGACAGATCGAAAAGGGCGGCTGGCGATTGCGGGCGTTGTTCGCGCGTTGCCAGCCTTTCCAGGCTTGTCGTCCCTTTCAGCCCGCCGGTTCGATGGCCTCGTTCGTATTCTGCGGGATCGATTGCAGCAGGGTCTGCCGCGCCGAGGCGAGGTGGGTGCGGCAGGCTCGGTCGATCCATTGCGGATCGCGTGCCTCCAAGGCTTCTATATAGTCGAGGTGCTCGACGATGGCGCGTGAATTGCGCTCGCGGGCAAAGGCCTTGTTCCACTGATAGTGGTAGTGAAAGACGATGGCGATCGCGTCGTAGAAATCGGCGATGAAACGGTTCTTCGAGGCACGGTGAATGAGAAGATGGAATTTCTCGTCGAGCTGCGAGAAATCGCGGTAGCGCTCGTCGAAATTCTCCAGGAGATCATAGTGCTCCCGCTTGATGACCGCCAGATCGGTCCAGGCCGGATGATCCACCGGCATGCGCCCGAACTCGGCCGCCGAATGCAGCTCGAACATTTCGCGCACGTCGGCAAGTTCCAGCGCGAATTCGCTGGTGAAGCCCTTCAGGATCCAATGGCTGTTCGGTCGTTTCTCGATCAGCCCGAATCGGCTGAAACGGATGAGGAACTCGCGCACCACCGAGGTTCCCGTACCGATCTCGCGCGCCAGTTCCAGCTCGTTGATCTGCATGCCGGGCTGAGCCTCGTCGGAAAGGATGCGCAGCATGAAGCTGCGTTCGATGATGTCGTGCAGCGAATTGGTTTCCTCCTGCGGAAAGAAATCCGCAGCCGTCGGCTGGCGCAGCACGATCTTCTGGCGCTTGTTCCACAGGATGATGCCAGCGTCACTAAGACGCATCAGGATGGCGCGCGCCGTGCTGCGGCTCACGCCGAGTTCGGCGGCGATCTCGGGCTCGGTCGGCAATGCCGTATCCGGCTTCAGTCCGGCCGCGTAGCGATTATACGCATCCTTGAAGAGCGTCTTTTGTCTCGCCATTTCCTCCCTCGCTTATCATTCACCGCTCTTTGCCGGCGGTGATGTCTTTGCCATTCCGGAATGGCGGTCAAGTGCGAGGAGCGTCGCTGCATGCGTCCGACGTCGGTTGAGGCCGGCAGACGATTTCCTCGTTGACACCAAAATGTTTATTGTAGATAAAAAACAAAATCAATCGGCAACAGCCCGAGGAGGGGCCTGCCGAAGAACAAGATTGTTCTGGGAGAGGATAGTGAGCAAGCAGCCTTGGGTCCTTTTGTCGGAGGGCGACAATGTCGCCGTGGCGACGGCGGCGATCGAGCCCGGTATTTCTGTCGTGGGCGGCGTGGTGACGCGCGATAGGATCGATCCCGGCCACAAATTCGCGATCCGTGACATCGCGCTCGGCACGCCGGTCGTCAAATACGGCCAGGCGATCGGCCGCACGACGGCCGAGGTCAAGGCCGGCGAGCATGTCCATAGCCATAATCTGCATTTCGAGAACGACCGTCTGGCAGCCACCGCCAATGCGGAGCCGGAGGCAGCGACAGAGGCCGACAAGGCCCGCAGCTTCCTGGGCTATCGCCGCGCCGACGGCCGGGCCGCGACCCGCAATTATATCGGCATCATCGCCAGCGTGAACTGTTCCACCACGGTTTGCCGCGCCATCGCGGAAGAGGCAAACCGGACGCTCCTTCCGCACTATGAGGGCATCGACGGTTTCGTGCCGATCGTGCACGACCAGGGCTGCGGCATGAGTTCGACCGGCGACGGCATGCAGACGCTGCACCGGACGCTCGCCGGCTATACGCGCCATGTGAATTTCGGCGGCGTGCTGATGATCGGCCTCGGCTGCGAGGTCAACCAGCTGATGCTCTACGGCCAGAGCGGCGCCGGCGCCAGCAAGCGCCATTTCAACATTCAGGATGCCGGCGGCTCGCGCCGCGCCGTGGCGCTCGCCATGGGCGTGTTGAAGGAGATCGCCGAAGAGGTCGGCCGCGCCCGCCGCGAGCCGATCCCGATCAGCGAGATCATCGTCGGCCTGCAATGTGGTGGTTCCGACGGCTTTTCCGGCATCACCGCCAATCCGGCGCTGGGTGCGGCCGCCGATTTGCTCGCCGCAGCCGGCGGCACGGCGATCCTGTCGGAAACCTCGGAAATCTACGGTGCCGAGCATCTGCTGCGCAGCCGCGCCGTCAGCGAGGCGGTCGCCGCCAAGCTCGACGCGAAGATCGACTGGTGGGAAAAATATGTCGCCATGCATGGCGCTTCGCTCGACAACAACCCTTCGCCCGGCAACAAGCGCGGCGGCCTGACCACCATTCTGGAAAAATCGCTCGGCGCCGTCGCCAAGGGCGGCCGCTCGCCGCTGACCGCCGTCTATGGCTATGCCGAGCGGGTCACGGAGCATGGGCTCGTCTTCATGGATACGCCGGGCTATGATCCGGTTTCGGCAACTGGCCAGGTCGCGGGCGGCGCGAACATGATCGCCTTCACCACCGGCCGAGGCAGCTGTTTCGGCTCGCGGCCGGCGCCGTCCTTCAAGCTGTCGAGCAATTCGGCGCTCTATCACGCGATGGAGGAGGATATGGATATCGACTGCGGCACGATCGCCACCGGCGAAGCGACGATATCGGGCAAGGGCCGCGAGATATTTGAGCTGATCATCGAGATCGCATCGGGCAAGAAGACGAAGAGCGAAGCCTTTGGCTACGGCGACAACGAGTTCGTGCCCTGGCATCTCGGAGCGACGCTCTAGGGCAGCATATGCATGTCCCCGCGGCCGGCTCTGAACGCCGGGCATGGGGAAACCGATCGAGCAGTCATCACAAGGGAGAGGTGATGAAAACGAGAAGAATCGGCAGGACGGATCTGGAGGTCACCGAGATCAGCTTCGGTGCCGCGGCTCTTGGCGGTCTTTACCGCGCCTGCCCCCGCGATCAGGCCATCGAAACCCTGCAGGCGGCATGGGATAGCGGCATCCGCTATTTCGACGTGGCGCCCTGGTATGGTTTCGGTCTCGGCGAACGCCGCGTCGGCGATTTCCTGCGCGACCAGCCGGAAGACAGCTATGTGCTTTCCACCAAGGTCGGACGGCTGATGCGCCCGGTTGCCAGCGACAAGGTGCCGAATTACGGCTATGTCGATCCTCTGCCCTTCGATGCGGATTACGACTATTCCTATGACGGTATCATGCGGTCGGTGGAATTCAGCTATGCCCGCCTCGGTCTCAACCGCATCGATATCCTCTATGTCCACGATATCGGCGGCTATACCCACGGCAAGGCGCTGAACGACCACTATCTCGGCCAGCTTCTCGGCTCCGGCCTGAAGGCGCTGGAGGAGCTGAAGTCCTCGGGCGCGATCAAGGCCTATGGCCTCGGCGTCAACGAGGTGCCGGTCTGCCTCGACGTCATGCGCGAGGCCGATATCGACTGCATCCTGCTTGCCGGCCGCTACACGCTGCTCGACCGTTCGGCCGTCGCCGACCTGCTGCCGCTCTGCGAGAAGAAGGGGACCTCGCTCGTGGTCGGCGGTGTCTTCAACTCCGGCATTCTCGCGACCGGGCCGGTGCCGGGCGCGCATTTCGATTATCTTCCGGCCACGCCGGACATCCTGGCCAAGGTCGGCGCGATGGAGGAAGTCGCCCGCCGCCATGGCCTCCCGCTTGCGGCGCCGGCGCTGCAGTTTCCGCTCGCCAATCCGTCGGTCGCCTCTGTGCTGATCGGCACGGCGAAGGCGGCAAGTTTGATCCGCAACATGCAGCTCGTCGAGCCGAAGCTTCCGGCGAGCCTTTATGCGGAATTCGAAGGATTGACCCTGGTCGCGCCACCCTTGGGAGACGAGGCCGTCCGGGTCTGACAGCATGATCTCGAACCGCAGGACCGCGAAGCGAAAAGCGTGAAGCGGTTTTCGGATAAGATCATGCAACGCAAATTAAAGAGCTATCGCACCGTCGAGGAGACGGTGCGACGAGGAGGAAAGCCTGTTTTGGCGGGGTCGGTTATCTGCCGCTCCGCAATGCGTGAGCTCATATCGAGTTCACGATACCGAGCCGCAAGCGTTCAACGGCCGGTGTGCAGGATAAGAGCGCGTTGAGAGGAGAAATCAATGACCATCGCCAAATCCCTTCTGTCCCGCCGCGCCTTTGCCGGTCTCGCCGGTGCGGCCATGATTGCCGTCGCCATGCCGGCGCAATCCTTTGCGGCCGAAGTGACGATCCCGATTATCGTCAAGGACACGACATCCTTCTATTGGCAGATCGTTCTCGCCGGCGCCCGCAAGGCCGGCAAGGATCTCGGCGTCAACGTGCCGGAGCTCGGCGCCCAGTCGGAATCCGACGTCAACGGCCAGATCAGCATTCTTGAAAATGCCGTGGCCGGCAAGCCGGCTGCCGTCGTCATCTCGCCGACCGAGTTCAAGGCACTCGGCAAGCCGGTCGATGAAGCAGCCAAGTCCGTGCCGGTGGTGGGCATCGATTCCGGCGCCGATTCCAAGTCCTTCATCTCGTTCCTGACCACCGACAATACCCAGGGCGGCCGCATTGCCGCCGACGGTCTTGCCGCTGCGATCAAGGGCATGACCGGCAAGGAAGAGGGCGAAATCGCCATCATCACCAGCCTGCCCGGCGTCGGCTCGCTCGATCAGCGCCGCCAGGGCTTCCTGGAAGAGATCAAGGCCAAGTATCCGGGCCTGAAGGTCGTGGCCGACAAATATGCCGACGGCCAGGCGACCACCGGCCTCAACATCATGACCGACCTGATCACCGCCAATCCGAAGCTCGTCGGCGTCTTCGCCTCCAACCTGATCATGGCGCAGGGCGTTGGCCAGGCGATCGCCGAAAACAAGCTCGGCGACAAGATCAAGGTCATCGGCTTCGACAATGACGACAAGACCGTCGGCTTCCTGAAGTCGGGCGTTCTCGCCGGCCTCGTCGTTCAGGACCCCTATCGCATGGGCTATGACGGCATCAAGACGGCGCTAGCCGCCTCGAAGAAGGAAAAGGTTGCGGCCAATGTCGATACCGGCGCCAACCTCGTGACCAAGGCGAACATGAGCGATCCGAAGATCGACGCTCTGCTGAACCCGAAGGTCAAGTAACGCTTGCGGGCCGCGCCGGGAGACCTGGCGCGGCCCCTGCCATTTCGGCCCGGTTCGCGTGGAGGCGAACGGGGATCATGACCGGCCAAAGGGAGGAGAGCCCATGACGAGCCTCGAAGAGATCAGTCATCGCCACGATGACAGCGTGCGGACGGAAGCCAATCGCGTTCCGACCGGCTCGCCCATTCTCGAGCTCAAGGGGCTGCATAAGCGCTATGGCTATGTCGAGGCATTGAAGCCGGCGACCGTCACCTTTCTGGCGGGCGAGGTTCATGCCATCGTCGGCGAAAACGGTGCCGGCAAATCGACCCTCATCAAGCTGCTCACCGGCGTCATCACCCGCACGGCGGGTGAAATCCTCTGGTGCGGCCATCCGGTCGCCCTCGCCAATCCGAACGAGGCGATCGCCCGCGGCATCAACGCGGTGCATCAGGAGGTCGTGCTCTGCCCGCATCTGACGGTTGCCGCCAATCTCTTTCTCGGCGACGAGGTCAACCGCTTCGGGCTGATGCGCAAGAAGCAGATGGAGAAGATGGCGCAGGCCGTGCTGGACGATCTCGGTTTCGGCCTGCCGGCCGGCGTGCCGCTGAGCTCGCTCACCATCGGCCAGCAGCAGCTTGTCGCGACCGCCCGCGCGGCTATGCGCGGCACGCAATTTTTGATCTTCGACGAACCGACCGCCTATCTCACCCGCAAGGAATCGGCGCAGCTGTTCAAGCTGATCCGCCGCCTGCAGGGCGAAGGCGTCACCATCGTCTATATCAGCCACCGCATGGAAGAGGTCTTCGAACTCGCCGACCGCGTCTCGGTGCTGCGCGACGGCACCCATGTCGGCACCCGCTCGATCGGCGAAACCAACGAGGACGAGCTGATCAAGCTGATGATCAACCGCTCGATCGAGCAGATCTATCACAAGGAAGAGATCCCGATCGGCGAGACCATTCTGGAAACGCGCGGCCTGTCCGGCCCCGGTTTCGAGGATATCTCGCTGAGTGTCAGGGCCGGAGAGATCGTCGGTCTCTACGGACTGATCGGCGCTGGTCGCAGCGAATTCGCGCTCGGTCTCTACGGCCGCCAGCCTTTGTCTGCGGGCGAGATCTACTGGCAGGGCCGCAAGGTCGATATCCGCAGCGAGCGTGATGCCATGGATCTCGGCATTGCGCTTGCGCCGGAAAGCCGTCGCGACCAGGGGCTTTGCCTCAACCTGCCGATCGGGCTCAATATCAACCTGCCGGTCTTCAAGCGGCTGAGCCGCGGCCCGGTCATCAGCGCGCATGGCGAGGCGGCCAATGCCGATAGGCAGATCCGCGACTTGAGCATCAAGACGCCGAGCCGGCGTGTTCTGGTTTCCGCCATGTCGGGCGGCAACCAGCAGAAGGTCGTCATCGGCAAATGGCTGAGCCATGGCGCCAAGCTCTTCATCTTCGACGAGCCGACCGTCGGTGTCGATGTTGGCACCAAGGCGGAAATCTACCGGCTGTTCGCGATGCTGCTGAAGGAAGGGGCGGGGATCATCGTCATCTCCTCCTATCTGCCGGAAGTCTATGAGCTCGCCGACCGCCTGCATGTCTTCCGCCGCGGCCAACTCGTCGCCAGTCATGATTTTCACGCCGCCACGCATGAGGAAGTCCTCGGCGAAGCGATCGGCACGTAAATGCAAAGAGCAGGAACGGTTCCGCGTTTCATGGAAAGGCGAGATCGTTCCGAACAACAGATAAAAACGAGAATAGAGAGGGACAGGAATGGCCACGAATACCACAGACGGCCCCGCCATAGCGCCGCGGCGCAAGATGAACATCTTCTTCAGCCTGACGCTGATCTTGCTGCTGCTCGCTCTCTGGGTGCTTTTGGGTTTCTGGACGGATAAATTCTGGACGCCGCTCAACATCACCAACCTGATGCGACAGGGGTCGATGACGGCAATCCTGGCCCTCGGGCAGACCTTCGTCATCATCACCGCCGGTATCGACCTGTCGGTCGGCGCCATCGTCGGCTTCTGCACGGTGATCATCGCCTGGCTGTTGCAGGCGGGCTTCCCGGTCTGGGCGGCGGTCCTGATCACGCTTGCCTTCGGCGTGCTGATCGGCGCCTTCCACGGCTTCGGCATCGTCCGCATGGGCCTGCCGCCCTTCATCATCACGTTGGCGACGCTGACGTCATTGCGCGGCATCGGCCTGCTGATCACCAACGGCTCGACCATCAATATCGTCAATGACGATTTCACCAACTTCGCCGTCTCCGACTTCCTCGGGATTCCGAGTCTGTTCTGGATGGTGATCGTGGTGGCGGTGCCGGCCTTCATCTTCCTGCATCTGAGCCGCTGGGGCCGCTATCTCTTCGCCGTCGGTTCGAACCGCGAAGCCGCGCGCCTGTCCGGCGTCAACGTGACCTGGATGATCTATCTCGCCTATATTCTGTCCGGCACCTGCGCCGCCTTCGTCGGCGTCCTGCTGGCCTCACGCATCGCCATCGGCAATGCGACGCAGGCGGATGGCTGGGAATTGCAGGCGATCGCCTCCTCGGTCATCGGCGGCACCAGCCTGTTCGGCGCGGTCGGTTCGGTCTATGGCCCGCTGATCGGCGCCTTCATCCTCGCCACCATCAACAACGGCGCCAATCTGCTGAACCTCAATTCCTTCTGGCAGCGCATCATCACCGGCCTGCTGATCATCGTGATCGTCTATTTCGACCAGTTGCGCCGCCGGCGCGGTTAGAAATATTCGACACCCGGTGTCATTGAGAAGGGCGGCAATCGGGCGGGATCGTCTCACCTGAATTGCCGCCCATTCCGTCTTATCGAAGGGTTACCTCGCGGACGACTTTGGAGTTCCAGGGGCACCAATGGCCGCCGGGCAGGAAGGCGCCGCCGGCTTCGTCGAGATGCTCTTCGACATAGAGCATGTCTGCGTCGCAGACCTCGATGGCCATGTCGAAGAAGTTGATTGTTTGCGGATCCAGATAGAAGCTGAATCTCGGATTGTATGGCTGAGTTCTCTTGATGATCCTGCCATGGACATGAATCCGGCTCTTCTCCTTGCCGGAAATGATATCCAATGCCTCATTGATCCGATTTTCATCCGTCAACTCGATGATGAATTCCAGACCTGGTGACGAGTCTTGTGCAAAGGCAAAATAACGGGGCATGGTATTTCCTCCATATCGAGTTGAAAAAGACGTTGGATCAATGTGCTTCCATTGCGGAAGCACTCGTTAATTAGATATATCTAATATAATATCAACCCATGAATTTTACTGGTTTTTAAAAAAATATGAGAGCTCGGCTCGGCTATCTGCATGGCCGTTGACATCGCCGTTCCAGGATTGCGGTTGTCGCAAGGAGCCGGCTTATGACATCGCCGATGGCCGCACCGCCTGCACGCAATTGATGCCGGCCGTGTCCCCCGCCGGTTGATGTGCTATCAGCGACGATGTTTGGTTGCCGCTCAGACCGGCGAAGGACGCGACCTTTGCCAGCTCAGGCCCTTCAACAGATTGCGCAGCGGCTTTTCGACGATCTCATAGGCGCAGACGCCGAGAAGCGTGCCGGAGATGACACCGATGAAGGTTATGACATCGGAGGGCATTTGCATCGATGCCATCAGCTTGACGACCACCGAGATTGCCAATGTGTGCCAAAGGTAGATCGAATAGGAGCCGTTGCCGAGATAGGCAAGCAGGGGAATGGCAGGCAGCCTGCCGCTGCGTTCGACCGACACCGTGCCGAGCACCAGCGCTACGGCGAGCGGTCCGCAGGTCAATTCGTTGAAATCCAGTCGGAGAAGCTGGATGGCGGTAAAGCCCGCCAATGCAACCAGGATCAGCGAAAGGCCGAGGCCGGCGCCCGGAACCCGTCCGGACAGCCAGAGCTGCCCCAGGATGGCGCCGGCGACGAATTCCAGGATGATCGGCCGCGTATAGGTCACGAGCAGCGGCGTTTGCGGATGGATGATGGCGCCGGCAATGACGAAGGCGAAGAAGACGGCGGCCATGCCGGCAAGCTGGATGCGGCGCGGCAGAAGCAGCGTCGCGGCGAAGATGACGTAGAAGAACATCTCGAAATTCAGCGTCCAGCCCTGCACCAGGATCGGCCAGATCTCGCCGTTGCTCGGAGAGCGCACCGGGATGAAGAACAGCGAGCCGAGAATATGGTCGGCCGTCAGCCTCATGTTCGGAAACAGGCCGGCGACGGCGCCGGCTATCATGATGGCGGTGACGATCCAGTAGGACGGCGCGATGCGCTGCAGCCGATCGGCAAGGAAGCGCAACGGCGTCACCGGCCGGCGCTCGCTCATCGTCCACATGATGAAGCCGCTGATGACGAAGAAGACATCGACGCCGGCGGCGCCGATGACGAAATGGCTGTCGGAGCGTTCCGCCGCATGGAAAACCACGACGGCGAGGGCGGCCAGGGCGCGAAGATACTGGATGCCGTAGAGGGTCTTCATCTGCTGATCCGCGGCTCCCAGTTTGCCGGTGGCGCAAGCTCCATCCGGTCATCGCCGGCAAGCGGAGCGATCGGCGACGTGCGGGTTCTCATCGCCAGCTTTCCTGCCGCGAAATAGAACAGGAAGGAACCGACCTGGTAGGGATTGAGAATATCGATCTCAACGAAGGAACGGATCAGAAGCAGCGTGGTGAGGCCGAACAGAACATAGGATTCGTCGTTTCGGATATCGCCGAGAAACCGCTTGAGGTGACCGATGATGGTGGAAAGCAGGATTGAGGCAAGCAGGAAGACACCGATCAGACCGGTTTCCACCGTGGTTTCGATATAGGTATTGTGGAAGTGGAAGCCGGCGCGGGAGCCGATGTAGAACTCGTCCCAAAGGCGTTCTGGCTCCGAAAAACCCTGTACCCAATAGGCCTGATATCCGACGCCGAAGAAAGGATTGAGCTGCGCGGCCGCTATGCCCTGTTGCCAAAGATAGGTGCGGCCGGTCAGGGTCGAATCCTTGCCGAAGGCGCCGAGCACGAGATCGACGGCGCCGAGATAGACGCCGGCAACGGCGAGCACGACACCGGATATGGCGGCGGCGACGAACAGCCTCTGGCGCTGTCTCGGCGATAGAAACAGGATAACGCGCAAGCCGATGCAGAGGCATACGACCAGGCCGGTGGTCAGCATTGAGGTCGCCGACGCCGAGGCGTGCAGACAGTAGGCCGACAGCAGGCCGAGAATGCCGGCACCGAGCATCCAGATGCGGCGTTCGCCGAGGATGAAGACCGCGGCAAAGGCGAAATAAATGCCGAGCGAGGCATAGAAGCCGAGCTGGTTCTTGGAATCGAAGGCACCGACAAAGCTGTAGGTGCCGTCAAAGGGATCGAAGGCATAGTAGCCGAACAGGATCGAATAGATCAGCACCATGCCGGCGCCGGCGATCGCGCCACGTGTGAGCGTGCGGATATCGAGCGTGCGCATGGCGATCAGCGCGCAGACGATATGCGTCATGTACTGGATACCGGCGCGGGCCGAAATCGACGGCACCACCGACCAGAAGATCGACAGGCAGGTGAAAACGCCGAAGGCGAAGATCCAGAGATGCTTGCGGTAGTTGCCGAGCACGCTGCGGTAATCGAGCAAGACCAGCGGAAACCACAGCGCATAATAGGCAAGGATGGAGGCTTGCCCGAACCGCGAGGAATAGGCGAAGACGAAAAAGGAAAGCGCAATCGCCACCATGCCGTAGGTGGCGTTGCGGCCGGGACGGATAAAGGTCGATTTGGGAATCCGCATCGACTCTCCTTAGCGCATGGCGAGACCGGCGCTCACCTTGATGAGGTCGCCTGGCAGGACCTGGGTATTCTCCTGAGCGGGAATCTCCTTCGCCTGGCCATTTTCCTCCCGAACGATCGTGTAGACCACCTGCACGCCCTGTCCGCCGGGGTCGATATTGCCGGCGTCGGCCGATTGCGCGACCGCCTCCTGCATCAGCGACTGGCTGGTCGAAAGCTTGAGCTGCAGGGTTTCCAGCTGGGTATCGGTGTCCTGCAGATCCTGCGCAAGCGAGTTCTGCCAGTCGTTGCGCACGGTATTCTCGTCTTGATTGGCCTTGCTGATGCTCTGCTTGGCGTTCAGCGATGCCGTGTCGGTATCCAGCAGGTTGGTTTCCACGTCGGAGGCGCGCTGCTCGGCCGAGATCCTGCGCGAGGCAAGTTCCAGGCCTCTTTCGGCCAGGCTCTCGACCTTGTCGCGGTCTGCCTTGGCGAGATCCAGCTGGCGGTTCAGCGTGTCGGTCTTCTTGGCCAGCGCCTCGACCTCGCCTTGCAGCAGCACCTTCAGGTCCGCCAGCGCCTGCAATTGCGTTTTCATGCGCTGGCTGCGCGTCTTCATCAGCGCTTCTTCGCTGGCGAGCAAATCGGCGGATTGCGGCAATTTCTGCAGATCCGAGGGAACGTCGATCTGTTCCTTGCCGGCAAGCTCCGCCAGCAGGCGGGCCTTGCGCATCAGGAGACGTCCGCGTTCGGCCATGAGGACGACGGCATCACCCTTGGCGTTGATGAAGTCGCGGGCAAAGCGCTGGCCCGCATCGGCGCGGCGCATGCCGCCGCCCAGGCTGATCGCCTTCAGGACGGAAAGGTTCGGTGCAAAGGGATATTCGCCGGGATTCTGGACTTCGCCGGACAGATAGATCGGCCGGAACTGCGACAGCTCGACGGAGGCTGACGGCCGGTCGCGCAGGCCGAATTGCTTCTGCAGCCCGAGGCCGATCGCCTCGGCGATCTCATCCGTCGTTTTGCCGCTGGCCGGCATGTCGCCGATGAAGGGAATGGAAACAGCACCGGAGGGACCGACCGTGTAGTCGCCCGAAATCACCGACCAGTCGCGGATCGTGCCCTCTGCCGTCTGCCATTCTGCAACACGAATGCGGAGCTTGTCCATGACGCCCAGGTGATAGCCTGGAAGGCTGTCGGCGCGGGCGCTGCCTGTTACCGTGCACAGGCTGAGGAAAAGGAGAGCTGCGCAACGAAAAGATGTGGTTGCGCCAACGAGCCTACCAGAAGGCTGAATTTCAATCATGCAGGACTTCCCTGTTATTGGATTGCAGCCCCGCAAGCACGGGGAAAACCGCAGGAGCCTCCTGCGGTCGCTGCGTTCGTCGTCAGTAGCTGCCGCGCGAAAGGCAGACCGCAGGAATGGTTTTGGCAATGATCATCATGTCGCTGCCAAGCGACCAGTTCTTGACGTAATGCGTATCGAAGGCGACGCGGCTCTCGTAGGAGACGTCGTTGCGGCCGCTGACCTGCCACAGGCCCGTCAGGCCGGGGCGCGACTGGAGATAGTAGATGGCGGAGGCGTCGTAACGCTCGAGTTCGTCCTCGACGACCGGACGGGGGCCGACGACGCTCATTTCGCCGCGAATGATATTGATGAGCTGCGGCAGTTCGTCGAGGCTCAACTTGCGGAGAACGGCGCCGACAAGAGTGACGCGGGGGTCATTCTGCAGCTTGCGCGTTTCACGCCATTCTTCCATGGCCCGCGGATTGTTTTGCAGATAGGCCTGCAGAACCCTGTCGCCGTCGACGACCATGGTGCGAAACTTCATGCAACGGAAGGTCTTGCCATTGTGACCGATGCGGCGATGACCGTAGAAGATAGGCCCCCGGTCCGAAAACTTCACCAGGAGCATAAGCATAAGGAAGAGAGGGCTGATCAGGATCAGCGCCGCCAGGGCGGCGCTCACGTCGAACGCCCTCTTTAGTACTCCACCTGTTGGCGGAAAAACGTCGTTTTCCGCAGCGCTGAAAAAAGCCGATGTGGCCGATCTCGTCGCAGACTTCATAGAGATCACTCCATTCATGTTGGCGAATTGGTCGGGAATGTCGGTCGCGTAGTTAGTGCTATGCAGCGAGGAGTGTAGGTCGGGATTTGGTTTTTTTAAGCCAAATTTTTATGGCGACGCGAATTCGTGGTACGCTTTTACCGCCAGCGCGCTGGAAGAGCCAAGTTCATTTGCTTATCGAGTAATAGTTCTTGCAGTATGTACGTTGTAAGAATGCCGAACAGATGTATTTCTTACGTGGGTGGCAATAGTCTAGGAGGGATTTAAAGATCATGTCGCCGGATTTTTTCATGGGTTTTAGCGGGGATAGGCTTTGACGGCTTGTGATCGTTCATGACTGGACTTGATATTGGGTGAAAAATATTGCGATGCAATAACATATTGCAGTGCACATATTGACGGCCCCTGTCGCGGGACTTTGTAATAAAAGTTGATTGAATTGTTTGAATTCCCGATCGCGGCACTAATCGATTAGCAGCATGAAAATTGTATGTGAAAATTTTGCGAACAACCTTTGATGGAGTGCCGTCAGAGGAAAAAACACAATAAATGCAATTGTACTTATTCCAGAGGAGTAGTTTTAACGAGGTCGGCGCTAGGGTCGTATCAATTTGTAACGGATTGCTCTGGATTGGTTGAATCTCAATGAATCATAAAATATATTTAAGTTCTGGGTCTACTGAGGGAGGAAAGACCTTGATTACTTTTCTTCAGATATTCGTGCGCGCGAGGTAAATCTTATGTACGCGCCACGTGTCTTCATCAGCATGGCGGGCACGCTAGCCGTTTTCGCCGTCGCGACTTATTTCCTGACGCATTCGCTTTCGGTTACGCTGATCGAAACGTTGATTTGCGCCATCCTGCTGCAGATCGGTTATTTCGCGGGTGTTGTTTTCCTGGTCTGGAAGGAACGCAATGCGCGCCATGCCTTGCTGAACGAAGGCATGGCCGGAACGCCGGCGCGCGACGGTGACAAGGTCGGCGGCCTGCCCGCGGCCAACCTCAATCGTTCCGAACCCTTCAATCCCTGACGCCGGTCTCTGGCGTATCTTTTGGTGACCATACGGTTGCCGGATTGCTGTTGTCGTCCTAAGTCTCCGACAGAACGATGGAGGCTGACTTGACCGACAGTGCCGAAAACAATGTCTGCGTAATCATTGCCGCGAAGAATGCCAGCGACACCATTGGGCTGGCCGTCGCTTCGGCGTTGCGCGAGCCGGAAGTGGCCGAGGTCGTCGTCATCGACGATGGTTCGACTGATGGCACGGCGGCGGCGGCAAGACAGGCGGATGATGGCACCGGACGGTTGATCATCGAGGAATTCGAGAGGAATCGCGGTCCATCGGCCGCGCGCAATCGCGCCATCGAGATATCGCGGGCACCGCTTATCGGCATCCTCGATGCTGACGATTTCTTCTTTCCGGGCCGCTTCAGGCCGTTGCTTGCCGACAACGACTGGGATTTCGCCGCCGACAATATCGCCTTCGTCGATGCCGATACGGTTCCGAACGCCTATACGATGCTCGACCGTTTTGATCCCAAACCGCGTTTTCTCGATCTGGTGGCCTTTGTCGAAGGCAATATCTCCAAGCGCGGCGTGCGGCGCGGCGAGATCGGCTTTCTGAAGCCGCTGATGCGGCGCTCGTTCCTCGACAGGCACGGCTTGCGCTACGACGAGGCGCTGCGGCTCGGCGAGGATTACGATCTCTATGTGCGGGCGCTCGCCAAGGGTGCGCGCTACAAGATCATCCATAGCTGCGGCTACGGCGCCGTCGTGCGCAGCAATTCGCTCAGCGGCCGGCATCGCACCGAGGATCTGCGCCGTCTCTACGAGGCGGACCGGGCGATCCTTGCCGCCGGCGGGTTGTCGCACAGCGACGCGGCCGCCATACGCCGCCATGAGGAGCATATTCGCGGCCGCTACGAACTGCGGCATTTTCTCGATGTGAAGTCGCAGTCCGGCCTTGCGGCCGCAGCCTCCTATGCCTTGGGCAAGCCGGCAGCTATCCCGGCCATCGCCGGCGGCATTCTCGCCGACAAGACCGAGCGTTTCCGCAAGGGTGGCGGCGCGCCGATCGCCCATTCGGGAACGAACGGCCTGCGCTATCTGCTGCAGGCCGTCCCCGAATAAGGGTTATCGAACTGGCTTTCGGGTCAGAAGTAATCGCGGCGGACGCCGTCGATCACCGCCATGAAACGCTCCTTGCGCGCGGCAAGGGCGGCATCGCTGCTCAATTGCGGCTTGCCCTTGCTGGCCTGCCACAGCGCCAGGGCCGACGGCACGGCGAGCGCCTGCTTGGCCATGACGCGAAGCGTCGTCTGTTCCGGATCGGCAACCACGGTTTCGCCCTCGCGCCGCTTCTCCAATTCCTCGGCCGCCTGTTCGTTGCGTTCGAAGCCGACGCCCCAGAAACGGGCGCCCTTGGCGATCGCTTCGGCGCGCGTGGAGACGGGAACATGTTTCGGCGCATAGGTGACGCCGAGCGAGCGGGCCCAGTCGTTCCATTTGAAGCTGTTGATCGACCGCGAGGTGCTGACGGCGATCCACGGCACGCGGAAGGCGTCGGCGAGGATGGCGCCGTGCATGGATTCGGCGACGATCAGCTCGGAGGTGGCGATCTCGCGGATCACGGCCTTCGCCTCGCCGCGCGGGTCGAGATAGGAGAGGCCGACGGTCTTGCAGATCTCCGGCCAGAGGCCCGCAGCGGCGGATTCCCAATGCGGCACGAAGGTGCGGCGGCCGCTCTTCGGCAGGTTTTTGAATTCCGGCATCTCGGTCACCATGACGGCCGGGTCGATGATGCCCATGTCCTGGGGCAGGCCGACCTTTTCGGCCGTCAGCGGGCCGCGCACGCTGCGGATATCCCATAGGTTCCGGTCGCTCATGTCGGGAAGCGAGCCATAGCCGAAGCCGCTGCCGATCACCAGCTTGCGGCCCTCGAGCGGCAGGATCAGGGTGTTGAGGACGGTGCCGACACCGACCAGCAATGTTTCTTCATGAACGTTGCGCAGGCCGGGGAGGAGAAAATCCCAGAGCCAGAGATTGAGATCGTCACCGAAATTGCCATGGGTGGATTCCCAGTGGAACGGCTTCATACAGGACTCCTTGCTAATCTAGAGACGAGCTGAACATGCATTGGCTCTAGCATGGGGCATGAACAGCTTTGCTGCGGTGCACAAACTAGGGCGCCAACTTGCCGGCGGCAAGCTGCATCGCGCTCTGCAATATGCCGGGGTCGCGCCAGGCCCATTTTGCCAGCAGCCCGACCTGCGGCACGCGCAGCCGCCGGAGCTGCCGCATCTGGCTCCAGAGAGCCTGCTTGCGGGCGCGGTTCTTGCAGTCGCGAATGGTGGCGATATCCTGTGGCCGGCGCGAAAAACGCTGTTCCAGCGTGTCGAGCGCCGTCCAGGTGTTGAACTGCTGGCGCAGGAATTGTGGGGAATCATTGTCGATGCTGTGGAAGATGTTCATGCCTTCGCCGCGCAGGGCGCCGGCATCTTCGCAGAGCAGCACGCGCTTGGCCGCCAGGATGCAATCGCAGAAGAACAGCACGTCCTCGGCCGCCAGCCGCAGCGCCGCTTCAAAGCGGATCTTCTCGAACAGCGGCCGGCCGATGACCATGCAGGAGAGGTGCAGAAAGCCCCAGTCCTTCAGCATCACGCTGGCGATGTCGGGAATTTCGATCAGCGACGGCCTGTCGGAAAGGCGCACGGCATCGGGGGCCTTTGCCAGCTCGTCCATGCCGAAGTGATAGGAAAACTCCTCGCCGCCCTCGATCGAGTCCCAATAGCAGTCGGCATCGTGGCGCGTCAGCGCCGCGAAGGCATTGCCGAGATGCTGTGGCGTCCATTCGTCGTCGGAATCGAGGAAGGCGACGAAGCGGCTTGTCGCCGGCACATTGTCGAGGCCGGCATTGCGCGCGCCGCCGGGGCCGGCATTGGGTTGACGGATGACCGTGATGCGCCGACGTTCCTCGTCCGAGAGAGATTGAAGTTCGCTTTCGGCGGGGAGCGGCGATTCATCATCGATGATGAGGATATCGAAATCCTGAAACTCTTGCCTAGATATCGACCTCAATGCGCGCTGCAGAATGCCTGTCTGTTTCTGGTAGAAGGGGATAACAATCGTAATTGACGCCATTTTTTCGCCTTACGTTTTTCAACAAAGAGTTTGCGCCCCCCTCCCAGGGTCGCGGACATGCATTTTTCGACAATCTTCATCGCTGATCTCCAGCCGCCCCCCAAGAGATAGGATGTCGTCATGACCTCAACAGTTAGCGTCCGTTCGATAACGAACAATGTCGGATGGAGCGTTTTATCGAAGACAAGTACGTTCGGATTGAAATTTGTCACCGTGCCGATCCTGGCGCGCATTCTGACCCCGGAGGAATTCGGCGTCGTCGCCGTGGCGCTGACGGTGGTGCAGTTCCTCGCAATGATCGGCGGCGCGGGGCTCACCTCGTCTCTCGTCATCCAGGAAAAGGAGGACATGCTCACCATTCACTCCGTCTTCTGGGTCAATCTGGCGGTGTCGCTGTTGATGGCGACGGGTCTTTACGTCTTCGCCGACTTCTTCGCAACATTGCTGGGCGCAAGTGAGGCAGCCTATCTTTTGCGTATCATGGCCTTCATGATTCCCATCCAGCTCGCCGCCGATGTGGCCTATTCCATCCTGGCGCGGCGGATGAATTTCAGCAAGGATGCGGTCTGGAGCATGATTTCCGAGACGTCTGGGGCGCTGATCGCGGTCGCGCTCGCCTGGTTCGGTTATGGCGTCTGGTCGCTGGTGGCACAGCTTTTCGTCTCGGCCACCGTGCGCCTCGTCGGGCTCTACACCGTCGCCCGCTATTTCCCCCGGCCGGTCTTTTCCTTCAGCCGCGTCCGCGGATTGACGAAATTCTCCTTCGGGATGATGGGCTCGGAAATCGCCAATTTCGTCACCTTCCAGTCACCGATGGTGATCATCGCCCGCTATCTGGGTCTTGCCGATGCCGGCGCCTATTCCGCCGGCAACCGCTTTGCCAGCATTCCCAACCAGGTCGTGCTTTCCGCCGTCATGGGCGTGCTGTTTCCGGCCTTCAGCCACATGATGCACGACCGCAAGCGCCGCTCGGATGCGCTGATGCTGAGCACGCAGGTCACGACCGTGCTGCTGGCGCCGATGATGTTCGGGCTGTGGGCGATCGCCGAGCCGGCCATGCTGGTCCTCTTCGGGCAGAAATGGGCCTATGCCTGGCCGGTGCTCGGGCTTTTGGCGCTGTCCAAGGCCATCCTGACGCCGTGCAGCACCTTCATCCCCTATCTCAAGGGCGTCGGCCGCGGCAATGTCCTGTTCTGGTCGGCGGTCATCCGCGCCATCATCACCACGGCCGCGGTTGCCTATGGCGCGATCACGGGCGACCTGATCAATGCCATGGTCTGGCTCTGCATCGTCAGCGTCGTCACGCTGGTCTTCTATTCCTGGGCGGTCTTCCGCGCCGACGGCACGCCGTTCCTGCAGGGATTCTACGTCAGCAACCGGCCGATGATCACCGCCCTCGTCATGGCGCTCATCGTCCGTTTCATGCTCGATCATCTGAAGCTGGCAATGCCGAGCGCCATCCTGCAGGTCATCGTCGGTTCGGTCGTGGGCGGCGCGATCTACCTCGTCTTCGTGCTTCTGACGGAGAAGGCACTGGTGCGCAAACTCGTCGAACTCGTGCGGTCGCGCCGGGCGCCGAAGGCGGAGCCGCAACCGGCGGCAGAATGACGCCGCCGTAACTTTCGCAGCCAGCTTGCATCGCTGCAGCATTTTGATCCTCTTTCGATCACAATTTTTGTGGCGGTGCAAAAAAATGTTCACCGAATCGGAAAATTTCGTAGGGTGGTCGGAAGCTGCCTTTTTCGTTCACAAAATATTACGCGGCACTTAAATCCTTTTAATAACACGGAGTTTCATAGGGTTCGGGCGGTTTTGTATCTCTGATTTATGGCCCTTTTTCCCCTTGAATCGATTGAAATCACCGGCAGTGCGCTCTTGTTTTTTGCTGCACTGCCATATTTCCTTTCCCTAGATCGCCCTAGGTTAGCTCCGCGGGCTCTCGTCTGCTCTGGTTGAAACGGCCGCACGGGGGAGCGGCCTGGAAAAGGGGTGACAGACATCGTGAATGTGACTGCCAACGTGTCCTCGCGGATAAATCTCATGCGCATCGTGCTCATCTCGGGCATCGTATTTGTACATATCCCGTTCGATACGGATTCCAGCCCGTTCATCGGCACCTATGGCCTGTTCGACTGGCTACGGGTCTTCCTGCGCGACAGCCTGTTTCGCGTCGGTGTCCCGTGCCTCAGCGCCATTTCCGGCTATCTGCTCTTCCGTCACGGCACGACAAAGCTCGATTACGGCAAGACCGTTCGCCGCAAGGCGAAGACCGTTCTTCTGCCTTTCCTGTTGTGGAACGGCGCCTTCTTCCTGTTTGTGCTGGTGCTGCAGAGCCGTGGTATCGGCGACGGCTACCTGCCCGACCTTTCGAACGCCAGCCCGCGCACGCTGACGACGATGCTGTTTGCGATCGACGGCGCGCCGATCAATCTGCCGCTCTATTTCCTGCGCGATCTCTTCGTCTGCATCCTTTTGTCGCCGGTGCTGGCCTTCCTGATCAGCCGCTTCCCGCTGTCGACACTGACGGTGCTGCTGCTGCTCGCCGCCGTGCCGGTCTCGCTCGGTCTCGTGCTCAGGAATTCGATCCTCTTCAGCTTCAGCTTCGGCATCTATCTGAGCCTTTACCGCGTCGACCTGACGATCATCGATCGTTATGCGGAGCTGATCGGCCCGGCCTTCCTCGCGCTTGCCGCGCTGATGGCGACGGGTGCCTATCTCACCGGGCCCGAGCTGCCGCTCTGGCTCGAGATCACCCGCAACACGATGGTGCTTGTCGGTATTCCCGGCTTCTGGGCTTTGTCGGCGATCTTCATCAGGAGCCGGCTCGGCCGGGGCCTGGCGGGAACCGGCGGCCTGAGCTTCTGGGTCTTCTGCGCCCATTATCCGCTGCTCTTCTGCCTCTGGGTCCTGTGGAACCGCGGCGGCAGCGACACCTATCCGATCTTCTATCTGTTCGCCGCCGCCATCACCCTGATGGTGCTGCCGCTGACCAATGGCATGGCGCGTTCCGCCCTGCCGTCCTTCTACAACCTGCTGACCGGCAGCCGGACACGCGCGCGCATCGAGACCAAGGTCGTCGCCGAATGCCCGCAGTCGGCTTCCAAGCAAAAGGTGAATTCATGACGAAACCGATCGCCCACGCGCGCAGATTAAGCCTTGTCTCCCTGGCCATCGTCAGCGCCGGTCTGCTTCCCGGCGCCGTCGCCGCGCAGGAGGACCAGCCGAACGGAACATCCTTCGTCGATACGTTCCAGAAGATCGACAACAGCCGCTGGTACATTTCCGACGGCTGGAACAATGGTCCGCATCAGAATTGCACCTGGTCGAAGAAGCAGGTCGGCATCGAGGATGGCGCGCTGCAGCTGCGCTTCACGCAGGGCAAGACCGGCGCGCGCGATTATGCCTGCGGCGAGATCCAGACGACCAAGCGCTATGGCTTCGGCACCTACGAAGCGCGCTATCGCACAGCGACCGGCTCCGGTCTCAATTCGGCGTTCTTCACCTATATCGGCCCGACCGACAAGAAGCCGCATGACGAGATCGATTTCGAAGTCCTCGGCAAGAATGCCGGGCAGGTGCAGGTCAATCAATACATCTCCGCCAAGGGCGGCAACGAGAAACTGGTCGCCGTCCCCGGCGGCGCCGACCAGGGCTTCAACGACTATGCCTTCGTCTGGCAGAAGGACCGGCTTCGCTATTATGTGAACGGCCAGCTGGTCCAGGAGGTCACCGATCCCTCGAAGATCCCCTCGCACGCCCAGAAGATCTTCTTCAGCCTCTGGGGCACCGACACGCTCAAGGGCTGGATGGGCAACTTTGCCTATGGCGGCAGCCCGGCGGTCATGCAGATCCAGCGCGTCGCCTTCACCGCCGAGGGTGACAAGTGCCAGTTCCCGGAGTCGATCGCCTGCAAACTGAACTGATCCATGCCGGCCGGGAAACGGGTTTTCCGGCCGGACGCTCTGCCGTGATGCAACACAAAAGAAACGAAACGCCTGGCCGCGGCCAGACACGAAAACGGAAGTTTTATGCTGCATATTCTCTACTTCGTCCATGATCTTGCCGACCCTGCCGTCCGCAGGCGGGTGCTCATGCTGCAGGCGGGCGGAGCACGGGTGACGCTGGCGGGCTTCCGGCGTGACGACAATGCGCTCGCGGCCGTTCACGGCATCGAACCGATCGAACTCGGACGCACGCGCGACGCGCAGTTCGCGCAACGTATCGCCGCCGTTGCCAAGTCGGCGCTGAAGCTGCGCGGTTCATTGCGCGGCGTCGACAGGCCCGACGTGATCATCGGCCGCAATCTCGAGATGCTCGCCGTCGCCAACCGGGCGCGCGCGATTTTCGGCGGCGACATGCCGGTCGTTTACGAATGTCTGGATATTCATCGCCTGCTGCTGCGCCCGGATATGTTTGGCGGCGCGCTTCGCGGGATCGAGCGTCATTTCGGCGCGGATGCCGCCCTGCTTCTGACCAGTTCTCCCGCCTTCGTCGAGCGCTATTTCCGGCCGCGCTCCGGCCTCGATCTGCCGATCGTCCTGTTGGAAAACAAGGTTCTGGCGCTCGACGGCACGGTCGAACAGCCGGTGCTCGCGCCACGGCCGCCGGCCAAGGGCGAGCCCTGGAGGATCGGCTGGTTCGGTGCGCTTCGCTGCCGCAAGTCCCTGCAGCTGCTGTCTGATTTCGCGCGCCGCATGGACGGACGCTTCGAAATCATCCTGCGCGGCCGGCCTGCCTATTCGGAATTTGGCGATTTCGACGGCAGCGTGCGCGCCGCGCCGCATCTGCGCTTTGCCGGTCCCTACAAGAACCCGGAGGATCTGTCCGCGATCTACGGCGAGGTGCAATTTTCCTGGGCGATCGATTTCTTCGAGGAAGGGCTGAATTCGAGCTGGCTGCTGCCGAACCGGCTTTACGAAGGCGGTCTCCACGGCGCCGTGCCGATCGCCATGGACGGTACCGAAACCGGGCGGTTCCTGTCCAGCCGGAAGATCGGCCTGACGCTCGAAAAGGCCGATGTGGCCGATCTCGTTTCGCGTCTCGGCGACATGAGCGAGGAGCGCTATCTCGCCGCTTTCGACGCCGTGGCGTTGCAGGATCGCCGGCAATGGATGACCGATCGCGCCGACTGTCAGGGCCTCGTGCAGCGGCTGGCGTCGCTCACCCGCGCCAACGGTCAGACCGCCGAGTTACAAACCCTCCCACAATTGCATCGCAATAGAGGTGGATTGCAATGAAGACTGGAGTTTCCAAGCATATGCGTTGCCTGATCGTGATCCCCTGCCTCAACGAGGAAAAGCACATCGAGCCGCTGATCGCCAAGCTGGGCAGCGCCTTGGACGAGCTCGACGCCAGGATCGTGGTGGCCGATGGCGGCAGCACGGACAGGACACGGGATATCGTCAGGCAGATCGCCGAGGCCGACCCGCGCGTGCTGCTGCTCGACAATCCCAAGCGGCTGCAGAGCGCCGCGATCAACCTGACCATCGAAACCTTCGGCGACGATTACGATTATATGATCCGCATCGATGCCCATGGCGATTACCCCGCCGATTACTGCCAGAGACTGGTGGAGGAAGCCGATGCCACGGGCGCGGATTCCGTTGTCGTCGCCATGCGAACCATGGGCTTCAGCGCCTTCCAGAAGGCGACGGCGGTGGCGCAGAATTCCAAGCTCGGCAATGGCGGCTCCAAGCATCGCGAGGGTGCCAAGGGCCATTGGGCCGATCATGGCCATCATGCCCTCATGCGTGTTGCGGCCTTCCGATCGGTCGGCGGTTATGACGAGACCTTCAGCCACAACGAGGATGCCGAGCTGGACTACCGGCTGCGCCAGGCGGGCTATCGCATCTGGCTGACCGACAAGACGACGATGACCTATTATCCGCGCTCCAGCATCCCGACGCTGTTCCGGCAGTATCTCGGCTATGGCCGTGGCCGGGCGCGCAATATCCTGAAGCACCGCAGCATGCCGAGCCTGCGCCAGATGCTGCCGCTGGCCGTCGTGCCGATCTTCATCGGCGCCTTCCTCGCCATCCTCAACTGGATTGCCGTCATCCCCGTCAGCCTCTGGGCCTTTGCCTGCATCGCCTATGGATTCTGGATCGCGCTCGGCCAGCGCAACCCCTATGGGCCGCTTGCCGCGATTTCGGCGATGGTCATGCACTTCGCCTGGTCGATGGGCTTCTGGCTGGAAGTGCTGAAGTTCCGCAGCCGCAAGGTGGTGTCATGACACAGACGCATGAAAGCCGGGCGCATGAAAGCCGGGCGCATGAAAGCCGGGGCGTGAAGATCGACATCGCCATCTGCACCTATCGACGCGCCGAACTGGATCAGACCCTGCTGTCGCTGGCGGTTCTGACGGTGCCGGCCGGCGCGGCTGTCCGCATCATCGTTGCCGACAATGACGTGACGCCGAGCGCGCGCGGCCGCGTCGAGGCGATGCGGTCGGCGGTGCCCTTCGAGATCGCCTATGTGCATTGCCCGGCCTCGAATATCTCCATTGCCCGCAATGCCTGCCTCGAGCACGCTACCGGCGATTTCGTCGCTTTCATCGATGACGACGAGACCGCTTCGGAGGATTGGCTTGCGGAATTGCTGGTGACGGCGGATACGACCGGCGCCGACGCGGTTCTGGGACCGGTGCGCGCCGTCTATCCGAACGTGGCCCCCGGATGGATGCGGCGCGGCGATTTCCATTCGACCCTGCCGGTCTGGGTCGCCGGTGACATCCGCACGGGCTATACCTGCAACGTGCTGCTCCGGCGCAAGGCGCCGTCGCTGGCTGGGCGGCGCTTCAACCTCGCGCTCGGCCGCAGCGGCGGCGAGGACACGGAATTCTTCACCCACATGCACCAGGCGGGCGGTCGCATCGCCTTTGCCGAGGACGCTCTCGTCTACGAGCCGGTGCCGAGCGGGCGCGCCAAGCTCGCCTGGCTTTCCAAGCGGCGCTACCGCATGGGGCAGACGCATGGACGGATGCTGCTGGAGGGAGCGGCCGGCCTTGGACGCCTGAAGGCGGTCGCGGTTGCCGGCGCCAAGTCGGCCTATTGCTTTGGTGCCGCCGTGCTTCTCTCTCCCCTGCCGGTGCAGCGTCATCGCTACGGCCTGCGCGGCATCATGCATGCCGGCGTGGTCAGCGGCCTGTTCGGCGTCCGCGAAATCGAACAATACGGAAATCTGGAGAAAGCGCCGCAATGACGGAATTCGTGCCTGATGTCAGCTTCGTCATCGCCGCCTACAATGCCGAGGAGACGCTGGAGCGCGCCATCGACAGCGCGCTGGCGCAGGGCGCGGTCAGCATGGAGGTGATCGTCGTCGACGATTGCTCCAGCGATGGCACCCGCGACATCGTCGGCAATCATCCCGATCCGCGCGTGCGGCTGGTGGCCATGCCACGCAATGGCGGGCCGGGTGCGGCGCGCAATGCCGGGCTGGACGCGGCGCGGGGCCGCTGGGTCTCGGTGCTCGATTCCGACGACGCGTTGCGGCCCGACCGCATGGCGCGGCTGCTGGCGCGGGCCGAGAAGGCCGAGGCACAGATCGTCATCGACAATCTCGACGTCATCCGCGGCGAGAGCGAGGCGGCCGGCACCATGTTCCCGGATGCCATGCTGGCGCGCATGCCGATCCTGACGCTCGCGAAATTCATCTCGTCGAACATGATTTTCCAGTCCGAGCACAATCTCGGCTACACCAAGCCGGTCTTCGAACGGGCCTTTCTCGAAAAGCACCGCCTGCGCTTCGACGAAGCCCTCAGGATCGGCGAGGACTACATCTTTCTCGCATCCGCGCTGGCCAGAGGCGGCGTCTGCGCGGTCGAGCCGATGGCAGGCTATCTCTATTATATCCGCGACGGCTCGATCTCGCGGGTGCTGAAGCAGCATCACGTCGAAGCGATGATCGCCGCCGATGCCAAGTTTTTTGCCGAACATCCTTTCGGTGCCGCCGCCCTTGCCGCACAGCGACGACGGACGCGGAACCTGAAGGACGTACTGTCCTTCCTGATGCTGATCGACAGCCTCAAGGATGGCGCCCTACCGGCCGCGCTGAAGATTGCATGCCGCAATCCACGCGCGGTTCGCCACCTGCGCATGCCGATTGCAGCTCGCCTTCGTCGTCTTGCCGCCTCCCTTCGCGGTGGCGGCGGAACACCCGTCCTTGCGGGCGGCGAAGTGGCTGCGGCCTCGCAAATCTCCTCCTCCCTCCCCAGTCTGGGCGCAGGCCCTCACTCTAACAAAGGATAGAGCCATGGACCGTAAGCTTCCTGTGAGAAAAGCAGTCATTCCGGTTGCCGGCAACGGAACCCGTTTCCTGCCTGCCACAAAGGCAATGCCGAAGGAAATGCTGACGATCGTCGATCGTCCGGTGGTGCAATATGCCGTCGATGAAGCCATCGAGGCCGGCATCGAGCACATCGTCTTCGTCACCAGCCGCAACAAGACGTCGATCGAGGATCATTTCGACGACACGCCGGAGCTGATTTCCTCGCTGAACCGGGCGGGCAAGACCAAGCAGGTTTCCGAACTGGAGCGCCTTCTGCCGCGCGCCGGCTCCGTCAGCTTCACCCGCCAGCAGGCGCCGCTCGGCCTCGGCCACGCCGTCTGGTGCGCCCGCGACCTGATCGGCAACGAACCCTTCGCGCTGCTGCTGCCCGACATGGTCTGCCACGGCCTGCGCGGCTGCACGGCCGGGCTGATGGATCTCTACAACGAAGTCGGCGGCAATGTCGTCGGCGTCGAGGAATGCGCGCCGGAAGAAACGTCGAGCTATGGTATTATCGGCAGGGGAGCGCCGGTTCGCCATGGCTTCGGCGTGACCAAAATGGTTGAAAAGCCGCATCCTTCGGAGGCGCCTTCCAACTTTTACCTTAATGGTCGTTATATTCTGCAGCCCGAAATCTTCGATATTCTGGCGCGGCAGGAACGCGGCGCCGGTAATGAGATCCAGCTCACCGACGGCATGCGTCGCCTGTCCGAAACACAGGGTTTCCATGCTCAGGCCTATAATGGACGGACTTACGATTGCGGATCGAAGCAGGGCTTCATCGAGGCGAACGTCGCCTTTGCGCTCGCGCGTGCCGACATCGGCGGTCTCGTCTATGACTCGATCCGAAGCCTGGTTCTCTCGCACGAAGCGCAGATGACCGCAGCTTAAACCAACACACTTCCGCCTGCGGCCCTGGCGGCCGCAGGCCAGAGCCGTTATTCAATTAGGCTTCTCCGACAAGGTGGTCGCCATGCACCAGAAAAACTTTACGTTCCACAGCGCCGTCCCCAAGCCGGAGGAGCAGGATGGCTTTATCGACCTCGATCGCCTGATGGCGGTCGTGATCCGTCGCATCCGTACCATCATGACGGGCGTGATCATTCTCGTCGCTTTGGCGGTCGCCTATCTCTTGACCGCGACCTCGAGCTATACGTCGATGACGCAGATATTGCTCGACGAAAACATGACCAAATATGCGGAGGACCAGCCGCCGCCGGCCAGCAGCCAGCAGGCCGACATGGATATCGCCAGCGCCGTCGAGATTTTGAAGTCCAACGAGATGGCGCTGCGCGTCGTCGATTCGGCCGGTCTCGTCGACAACGACACCATTCTCAATCCGCCGCAATCGCCGGTGGCCCTGATCAAATCCGGCATCAAGCTGGTGGTCAGCGCCTTCAAGCCGGCCCGTCCGCCCCTGTCGCCCGAGGAAGCGCGGGAGGCGCAGCGGCAGATGGTGGCGGCCATGTTGCAGGATGCTCTCAAGGTGGAGCGCGTCACGCGCTCGTCGGTCGTGTCCGTCTCGTTCAGCTCGACCGATCCGCAGCTCGCCGCAAAGGTGACCCGCGCCTATGCCGACGCCTATCTGACCGACCAGCTCAATGCCAATTTCGATGCCACGGAGCGGGCCTCCGTCTGGCTGCAGGAGCGGCTGAACGACCTGCGCCAGCGTGCGCAGGAAGCATCGCTGGAAGTCGAGAAATACAAGGCTGACAACGGCCTGACCTCGACCGGCGGCGAACTGATGTCGGAACAGCAGATTTCCGATCTCAACAAGCAGCTGATCATTGCCCAGGCCGATACGGCCAGCGCTTCGGCCCGCTACAACCAGTACAAGTCGATCATCGACCAGGGACCGGACAATGCGGTGAAGAACGCGACGATCTCCTCCAGCCAGACTGACAATTCGGTCTTGCAGGATCTGAAGACGCGCTATCTCGCCGTCCAGAAGCGCGAGCAGGACGTAACGCAGAACTTCGGCGCCGACCATCCCCAGGCGATAGCGCTGAAGGCCGAGCGCCAGGACATCACGCGTCAGATCTACGAGGAGCTCCAGCAGCTCACCGCGAGCTACAAGAATGAATATGACGTGGCGCAATCGCGTGCCGTGTCGCTGCGCGAAAGCATCGAGGGCGTCGTCGGCAAGAATTCCGAGGCCAACAAATCCCTCGTTCACCTGAACGAACTCAACCAGAGGGCAACGGCGCTGAAGACGCTCTATGAAGCCTATCTGGGTCGTTACGAGCAGGCGGCGCAGCAGCGCTCCTTCCCGATCGCCAAGGCGCGCGTCATCTCGGCGGCTGGCGTTCCGACGGCGCCGTCGAGCCCGAAGAAGACGCTGGTACTGGCGCTTTCGATCATTCTCGGTCTGATGGCCGGCGGTGCCTTTGCCGCGTTCCAGGAGTTCCGCGACCGCTACTTCCGCGTCGAGGGCGATGTGCGCGCGGCGCTCGGGCTCAAATTCCTGGGCTATCTGCCATTGCTCGGCCAACAGGGCTTTGCCAAGAAGAAAGGCCGCAAGCGCAAGCTCGGGCCGGAACCCGCGACGGCGACGGCAGCTGCGGAGGAGGGCGAGAACGGTGTTGCTTTCGAGCGTATCATGCGCGTTTCCGTCGAGGCGCCCCGGTCGATCTTCGCCGAGACCCTGCGCAACGCCAAGCTTGCCAGCGACGTCATGCTGCAAGGGCGTGCCGACCGGGTGATCGGCGTCGTCTCGGCGCTGCCCGGCGAGGGCAAGTCGACAACCGCCGCCAATTTCGCCGCCCTGCTTGCCAGCAGCGGCAAGCGCACGCTGCTGATCGACGCCGACTTGCGCAATCCCGGTCTCAGCCGGACGCTGAGAACGCCGCCGCAGGTCGGTCTCATCGAGGCCGCGCTCGGTGAAGTGCCCTGGGCCAGTGCCGTCAAGGTCGACCCGCGCACCAAGCTTGCCATCCTGCCGGTGGTGCTGCGTGACCACCTGCTGCATACCAGCGAGCTTCTCTCCTCGCAGGGCATGATGACCCTGATGGAGAATGCCCGGAAGATGTTCGACTATATCGTGGTCGACCTGGCACCGCTCGGGCCGGTCATCGATGCCAAGGCCTTCGCGCCGCAGGTCGATGCCTTCCTGCTGGTTGCCGAATGGGGTGCGACCCCGACCAATCTGGTGCGGGATCTGCTGGAGCAGGAGCCGCAGATCAATTCGCGTGTTCTCGGCGTCATCCTCAACAAGACGGATATGTCCGAGCTGTCGCGCTATAGCGATTTCGGCGGCACCGAACGCTACCGGCAGAAATATGTCAGCTACTACACCGAAGATCACCCCCGCACCGAGGTGGAGGCGTAACAGCCTCCACCGTCACCGCCCGGCGGCTTTCGACCGGGCGCGGGCCAGGGCATGTTCACGCCAGATCGTGAAGATGCCCGCGCCCACGACGATGACGGCACCGGCAATCATGTTGAGGCCGAGCGTTTCGCCAAAGATCGCAACGCCGATGATCGCGGAGAAGACGAGCTGCAGGTAGGTGAGCGGCTGGATCACCACCGCGTCGAGAAGATCATAGGCGCGGATGAGGCAATAATGGCTCGTCACGCTGGTCACGCAGAGCAGGCCCATGAAGATCCAGTCCTGCGGCAGAAGCGGCATCCAGAAGAAAGGCCCGACGGCGCTCATCGCGATGGCGCCGACAACGCCCGTATAGAGAAAGCTCGTCATCGCCGAATCCTCGCGGCTGACATAGCGGGTGATGACGACATAAAGCGAAAAGATGAAGGCGCCGGCGAGCGGAACCAGAAAGCGGATGTCGAAGACGCCGCTGTCCGGCTTCAGGATCAGCAGCACGCCGACAAAACCAACGCAAATCGCCAGCCAGCGCCGCCAGCCGACCTTTTCCCCGAGGATCGGCACGGACAGCATCGCCACGATCAGCGGACCGGAAGAGAAAATCGCCTGCGAATGCGCAAGCCCGACCATGACGAAGGACGAAATGGCAATGACGATCTGCACGGCCAGCAGCAGTCCGCGAGCGACCTGCAGGCCGGGCCGGCTGGTCCGGACGGCCACCTGCAATCCGCCGGGCGCGCGCGATGCGAGCGCAATGGCAAACAGCATGAAGCCCCAATAGCGGATCATCGCCACCAGGAGCGGCGGATAGGCGCTGACAAGATGTTTCGAAATGCCGTCCTGCAGGGCGAAAATGCTGATCGCCAAAAGCGTGAAGACATAACCGGCGGTATTGGATTTCATTGCGTCTCGAAGGAAGATCGTATGCGGGGCCCCGGACGCGCCCATCGACTCGGGCGCTATCCGTCAGCATAGGTCATTCGATCTTTCAATCATAGGCTTTGAACGAGATCCGGACGCGCAAAACGCGTCGGTCAGCCCCCGCGCGTGCCATCGGCGAAAGCGGCAAAGCCCTGGAGGAAGGCGGTGAGATTGTGCTTCACCTTCTCATCCACGATCCGGCCGTCGGCATCGAAGACGCCGCCGGCGCGTGAGACCATCAGCCGGCCGCCGAACCAGGGGTTGGTGCCCAGCGTGCGCAGCACGGGCAGCCAGGCATTCTGGCTGAGGATCGTGCCGAAATTGCCCGGCGACGCGCCGAGAATGGCGACCGGTTTGCCGCCGAAGACGCGGGCAATATCGTCCGACGGCCGGCTCATCCAGTCGATGGCATTCTTGAAGACGCCCGGCAGGGAGTTGTTGTATTCCGGCGTGAAGAGGATCAGGCCATCGGCGGCCGCCGTCAGATCCTTCAGTTCTCTCACCTTCGCCGGAATGCCCTCGTCGGCTTCGACATCGGCGTCATAGAGCGGCACCCCATGGATGGTCGCGGCCGTGAACTCGACACCTTCAGGCGCAAGCTCGGCCGCGGCGCGCAGAAGGGCCGTGTTGAAGGAGCCCTTGCGGAGGCTGCCCGATATGCCAAGAATTTTCATCGTGTTCTCCTGTTTATCCGAACGGAGTTGAGACGGAGAGATTTACCGTTCGATGCCGCTCGTCAAGGGCCGCGCGGGCAGATTGCGCGGCGGTAGCCAATCGCTGACAAAACGCCGATGGAACACTAAAGTTCTGGACAGGCGTTCGGTTCTGCGAAGGCACGTTTGCGAATTGAAAGAAAGTGTCAATTTCGCTAGAAGTTGATGATCGGATGCGTAGGAATATGCAATGGCTCTCAGCATCAAAGACCCCATCACCGAAAAACTCGCCCATGAACTCGCCGAGAAAACCGGCGAGAATGTTACGACGGCGATGCGGCATGCGCTGGAGGAGCGGCTGTTGCGCATCGCCAACCGCAAACGGAAAGAGGATCTGTTGCGGAATATCCAGGATATCCAGGCCCGCGTTCAGGCGCTTCCGGTGCTGGATGGTCGCAGCGCCGATGAAATCATCGGTTATGACGACAGCGGACTGCCGCATTGATGGTGATCGATACCTCTGCGATTCTCGCTATTTTGTTGGGGGAAGTAGAGGCCGATCAATTTATCGATCGGATTGCTGACGATCCCGTAAGACTGGTTTCTGCAGCCAATGTATTCGAGGCTTCCATGGTTATCGAAGCTCGTCACGGTGCTGAAGCCGGCAAAGAACTGGATGTGTTTCTCTCACAGATTGATGCGGATATCGTGCCGGTTGATGCGGAGCTTGCCGATGTCGCGAGAAGCGCATGGCGTCGTTATGGCAAAGGTCGCCATCCGGCGGCATTGAATTTCGGTGACTGCTTTTCCTATGCACTCGCCATCACGCGTCGTGAACCCCTGCTATTCAAGGGCAATGATTTCTCTCAGACAGGCGTTCCGACGGTATAGACAGTACCGCAGGTCGAGTGGCGTCAGGAATGCTTATGCACGCTCTCATCGCCGCCATGTTCCGACGGGATGATATGCAGATTGCCGAAGCGGACGCCGCGTTGGGTTGTGACGCTGTCGGCGAAGGATTTGACTTCCTCGACCGTGCCTTTCAGCACGGCCACCTCCAGGCAATCGTGCCCGTCGACATGGACATGCAGCGTCGAGATTGAGAGATCGTGGTGATGATGCTGTGTCGTCGTCAGGCGGCGGGAAAGGTCGCGGGTTTCGTGCTCGTAGACATAAGTAAGTGCTGCGTAACATTGCGTATCGCCGCCAACTGCGGCCTGTTCGCGGGTAACGGCGTCGCGCACCAGATCGCGCAGCGTCTCGGAGCGGCTGGCATAGCCGCGCTGCTCGCTGATCTTGTCGATCGTCTCCAGTAGATCGTCATCGATCGTAATCGTGATGCGCTGCATGTCTCTCCCCTCACGCGAAGGCACTGATTAGAGGAAATTTCCACGGGAATGACAATCCCGTGCGCGACCGATCATTCCCGGCCGCGAAAACGGCGCTGGTAGGCGGGATCGTAGAGCGAGCTTTCGCGGAAGTCGCTCGCGGCAAGCGATGGGCCGACGAAGATCAGCGCGGTGCGCTCGATCGGCTCTGCGGCGACCTTGGCCTCGATCGTGCCGAGCGTGCCGCGTAGGATACGCTCATCCGGCCAGGAGGCCTTGACGACGATGGCGACCGGGCAGTCCGCGCCATAAAGTGGCGTCAGTTCCTCCACCACCTGTTCGAGCGCGTGGATCGCCAGATGAATGGCAAGCGTCGCGCCGGTGGCGCCGAATTTCTCCAGCGTTTCATTGTTGGGCATCGGCGACGCGCGGCCGGAAACGCGCGTGAGGACGAGGCTCTGCGCGACGGCCGGTATGGTCAGTTCGCGTCCGAGGGCCGAAGCGGCGGCCGCGAAGGCGGGGACACCCGGGGTCAGCGTGTAGGCGATGCCATGTCTGTCCAGGCGGCGGATCTGTTCGGCAACCGCGCTCCAGACGGAGAGATCGCCGGAATGCAGGCGCGCGACATCCTCGCCGGCGGCAGCGGCCTTGACATATTCGGCCTCGATCTCATCCAGCGACATCGGCGCGGTATCGACGATGCGGGCGCCGGGCGGGCAATATTGCAGCAGGTCCGGAGAAACGATCGACCCGGCATAGAGGCAGACGGAGCATTTGCCGATCAGGTCCCTGCCGCGCACGGTGATCAGGTCAGCCGCTCCCGGCCCCGCTCCGATGAAATGCACCGTCATTCCGTTTCCTCGTTTCTCATTCTTTTGGTCCGGTTCAGGCTCACGGTTTGACCCACGACCATTGCGTCACCGGCATGGCCGGCCGCCAGCCGGTCATGCCGCCGATGGGCGCGGCGCGGGCGATGTCGATGCGAATCAGCGATCCGCCGCGGCGGGCATGTTCGGCGAGCAGCAGCGCCTCCATCTCCGTCGTCACCGCATTGGCGACGAGCCGGCCTCCCTGCTTTAAGCGGTCGATCGCAGCCTCCAGCACGCCCGCATCGCTGCCGCCGCCGCCGATGAAGATGGCGTCGGGGGTCGGCAGGCCGTCCAGCGCCTGCGGAGCGGTTCCCTCGATGATCGTAAGTCCGGGCACGCCGAAGCTTGCGGCATTGCGGCGGATGCGAGCGGCGCGCTCCCCCGAGGCTTCGATGGCAATGGCGCGCATCGAGGGATCGGCGAGCATCCATTCAATGCCGATCGAGCCGGAGCCGGCGCCGATATCCCAGAGCAGTTCGCCCCGGCGCAGTGCCAGTGCCGAGAGGGTCAGCGCCCGGATCTCCCGCTTGGTGATCTGGCCGTCATGCTCGAACAGGCTGTCGTCCAGGCCGGCGCTCAGCGGCAGGATGCGGGCATCCTGCGCGGCCACGACCTCGATGCCGCAGAGATTGAGGTCGTTGATGCCGGTCGGCGCGAGGTCGACGGCCTGCTGGGTGGAGACGCGCTCTTTCGCTCCGCCGAGAGCCTCCAGTATGGTAAGTGTTGACTGACCAAATCCGGCGTCCCGCAGCAGCTGGGCAAGCTCGGTCGGTCCCTGGCCGTCCGATGTCAGGGCGAGGATTTTGCGGCCGGGATGCAGATGCGGACGGATCAGGTCGAGCGGTCGTCCATGCAGGGAGAGCACTGTGACCTCCTGCAGCGGCCAGCCGAGCCGTGAAGCGGCAAGGCTGAAAGAGGAGGGGGCGGGAATGACGGCCATTTCCGATATGGGCACATGCCGCGACAGCGTCGCGCCGACACCGTAGAAAAACGGATCGCCTGAGGCGAGGACAACGGTCGGCATGCCGCGCCGCGCCAGCACCGCCGCGATGGATTTTTCAAACGGGCTCGACCAGAGTTGCTGCTGCCCCTCGATCAATGGCTGCATGAGTTCGATATGGCGTGCGCCGCCGAAGACGACGGGGGCGGAGGCGATAAGCCGCTTGGCCTCGTCGCCGAGCCCGGCTGGACCGTCCTCGCCAATGCCGATAAGAGTGAGCCAGCGTTGCATGAAAGGTGTGTCAGACATGGGCAAGGCCCGCATTCTGATTCTGGGGGGAACGACGGAGGCCCGCCGTCTGGCGGAGGCGCTGGCCGGCCGCGCCGATCTCGATATCGTCCTGTCGCTGGCGGGCCGGACCAGTGATCCGGCTCCGCAGGCGGTTCCGGTTCGCAGCGGCGGTTTCGGCGGCGGCGAGGGTCTGGCGCGATATCTGACCGACGAGGCCTTCGATCTGCTTGTCGACGCGACCCATCCCTTCGCGGCGCGCATCTCCGCCAATGCCGCGGATGCCGTCAGCCGCTGCGGTGTTGCCGCCTTCGCGTTGCGCCGTCCCGCCTGGCAGCCCGTGCCGGGAGATCGATGGCATGCCGTGCGCAATGTGCCGGAGGCGATCGCAGCGCTCGGCCCGTCCCCGCGCCGGGTCTTCCTGGCCATCGGACGGCAGGAGGCGCATTATGCCAATGCGGCGCCGTTCCACCATTATTGGGTGCGCAGCGTCGACCCGGTCGAGCCGGCGCTGACGGTGCCCGATGTCGCCTATATCCACGCCAAAGGCCCGTTCCGCGTGGAGGACGAACTGGAGATGCTGCGGCAATCTGCGATCGAGGTCATCGTCGCCAAGAACAGCGGCGGCAGCGCCACCTATGCCAAGATCGAGGCGGCGCGGCAGCTCGGCATAGAGGTGATCATGATCGAGCGCGCCCAAGCCGCCGGGCTGGCGGTCGTCGAAACGGTCGAGGCTGCGCTGCATCGTATCGATCATCTTGCCTCGTCTCTGATGAAGCGTGGCGTGTAGACGAGATCGGTCTTGCCGTCGCGCGCGATGACGCGCGTCTCGGCCGAGCCGATGATGACGCAGGTCGCCATGTCGGCTTGCGATGCCTCGGCCTGGCTGAGCCGCGCGATCGCGATGCGCTCGTCGGGCCGGCCGGCGGCGCGGCCGAAAACGACCGGCGTCTGGTCGGGCAATTCCTCGCGCAATATCTCGAAGGCCTTGCCGAGCTGCCAGGGACGCGCCTTGCTGATCGGATTGTAAAGGGCAATCACCAGCCCGGCGCGCGCGACCGCGCGAAGCCGGTTTTCGATGATCGGCCAGGGCTTCAGATTGTCGGACAGCGAGATGGCGCAGAAATCGTGCCCGAGCGGCGCGCCGATACGCGCGGCAACCGCGAGCATGGCGGTAATCCCCGGCACGACGACGAGATCGACATCGCGCCAGGCCTGCGGGCCGTTGTCGATCGCCTCGCAGACGGCCGCCGCCATGGCGAAGACGCCGGGATCGCCGCCGGAGACGACACAGACATGGGCGCCGGCAACAGCCCGCTCCAGCGCGGCCTTGGCCCGGTCCAGCTCCTCGCGATTGTCGGAGGCATGGCGGATCTGATCGGGGCGTAGCGACAAGCGGTCGAGATAGGGACCATAGCCGAAGAATTCGCCGGCTTCGGCCACGGCGGCGAGCGCCTCCGGCGTCATCTGCGCGGGATTTCCGGGGCCAGTGCCGATGATGGAAAGACGTCCGCTCATGGCTTGCCTTCCCAACCGGGGACGAGGATCAGCGAGAAATAGGGCGCCTCGATATTCTCCCGGCTCGCGAGCGGCGTCATTGCGCCATTGGTCATGGTGCCGCGCTCGACATAAATCGCCTCGCCGAGGCGCCCCGCCGTCTCGAGGGCGCGGCGGATCTTCGGTAAGTTTCGGCCGACCTTCATGATCACGGCGGCCTGCGTGTCGCCGAGGCGGCGCGCGAGTTCGCCTTCCGCCATGGTTCCCGGCAGGACGGAGAGAACGTCGTCGCCCTGCACCATCGGCAGGCCGGCGAGCGACCAGCAGCCGGACATGGCCGTCACACCCGGGATGACTTCCGTCGGGAAACGGTCGGCAAGGCGTACATGCAGATGCATGTAGGAGCCATAAAACAGCGGATCGCCTTCGCTGAGCACGGCGACGGTCTTGCCTTCCTTCAGATGCGCGGCGACCATTTCCGCCGAGGCATCGTAGAAGGCGGTGATCCGGCGGGCGTATTCCGGTGCATCCTTGTCGATTTCCGTCGTCACCGGATAGTAGAGCGGCAGGAGGATCGTGTCGCCTCTGAGCAGTTCCTCGACAATGGCGCGGCCATTGCCGCCTTTGCCCTGCTTGGCGAAATAGGCGACGACCTCAGCCTTCTCCAGCGCCTTGACGGCCTTGACCGTCAGGAGTTCGGGATCGCCGGGGCCGGTCCCGACGCCGATCAGCCGGCCGTTGGATTGCGTGCTCATAGTCCCGGCCTCGCCAATGCGTTGATCGCCGCCGCGGTGATGGCGCTGCCGCCGAGCCGCCCGCGCACGATGGCATAGGGCACGCCGTAGGAATTTTCCGCCAGCGCATCCTTGGATTCGGCCGCCCCCACGAAGCCGACCGGCATGCCGATGATGGCGGCCGGCTTGGGCGCGCCGTCGCGCAGCATTTCCAGGAGATGGAACAGAGCCGTCGGCGCGTTGCCGATGGCGACGACGGCGCCGGCAAGGCGCTCTTGCCAGAGATGCATCGCCGCCGCCGAGCGGGTATTGCCGCTTGCCTTGGCGAGCTCCGGCGTGCGCGGATCATGCAGCGTGCAGATGACCTCGTTGGCGGCCGGCAGGCGCGCGCGGGTGACGCCGTGGGCGACCATCTCGGCGTCGCAGAAGATCGGCGCGCCGTTTACGAGCGCCTTGCGCGCTTCGGCGACGAAATCGGCGGAGAAGACGAAATGCCCGGATGCTTCGACCAGGCCGCAGGCATGGATCATGCGGACGGCGACGTCGGCCTCCGCTTCCGAAAAACGCGACAGGTCTGCCTCGCCGCGGATGATCGCGAAGGAACGCTCATAGATCGCATTCCCGTCGCGGATATAGTCATAGTCAGGCATTCCTACCCCTGTCGTAGCGCTGTCACGATCGCGTCTGTGCCGAGCCGTGTAAGACACTCTTCAGCCGATTCGCCAGCGGCTTTGTTGTTGCGCACCAGCCCGCCCATGCGCGCCAATGCCGATTTCAGTTCGTCTTTTCCGATGTAGGCCAGCGGTTCGTCGGATGCGGACCCATTTACGACAATCCCATAGCCCATAGGCGCACCGACAAGAACCAGCCCGGCCTTGCCCGGATGGGCGCAGCCCTTGCGGCAGCCGGACAGATGCATGGCAAGCGAGCCGTCGAGCAGCTCCGGTGCGAGATCGATTGCCTGTGACGCCACGGCCCTCGTCGCATAAAAGGCGGAAGCACAGGCTCCCGCGCCGGAGCAGAGCTGCAGATGGTTCGCCGGATCGTCGGCACGCGTCTGGAAGCCAAGATCGGCTGCGGTCGACTGAAGCATCCCGACGGATACCTCGTCGAGGCCGAGCAGCAACAGCGCATGATCCGGCGCAGTGCGGATCTCATTTGCGCCGCGATGCTCCGCGATATCCAGGAAGCGCAGCATATCGTTTGCATGGATCTGCCCGAAGCGCGGGCGCAGGCCAAGGATCAGGCCTGTGTCTGGCAGGCGGTGAATGCCGACCGGCGACAGGGCCTGTTCATCGGTATCGCCGCCGTCGCTGCGGCTAATGTGAAATCGCTGACGCAGCTCCGCCGCATCGAGATCGCGGCCGCGGGCGCGCGGGCCGCGTTGCGCGAGCATCCCGAGGAGGTCGATGATGGCCGATACGGCGCGCTCGGCCGGCAGGGATGCGACACGTTTGGCGGTCCTCGCCGTACCGCCGGTCGCGAGGGTCCAGAGGATGGAGCCGTCGCCGGCTCTTGCGGCCCTCAGCCGGATATCGGCGCTGAGCGCATCCAGCGTCAGCCGTCCGCCGCCATCGATGATGATCGTCATCTTGGGCGCCAGGATCGGCTGCGGGTCGAGTTCGGCGATCTGCCGGCGCAGCCGCGCGGCTACGTCGCGCGCATTGGCAAGTTCAAGCAGGTCCAACCCGCTTAGCGGCGGAACCTCGATGGTGACGCCGGTTTCCGGGACGATGCCGGCGCAGTCGATATCGGCGGCGAGGCCGGGCACGCTGTCTGCCGTGAGGCCGCGCAGTTGCAGGTTGCCGCGCGCGGTGATCTCGATCAGGCCGTTGCCGTGTCGGCCGGCGGCGTCGGCAAGCGCCCGGAACTGGGGAATGGTCAGGCCCGGCGTCGTCGGCCGTAGGCGCACCAGCAGGCCGTCGCCGGTCGCCATGGGGGCGCTGAGCGACGGGCAGGCGCCGCGCGCCATTGCTGACGTTTGCGCGGCGCAGCCGACGGCGCTGATCGCCGCTTGCGCGGGGACATTGCGCTCTTCCGTCATCTGCCTGTCGGCTGCCGCCATGAGACCTTCCTTCCGAAGGACTTGTCCTGACATAATCCTATTCGCCGGGCAAATAATTTGGCGCCGCACCCTGTTCAGTCGTCGAAATCCCGGCCCTTGCGCAGCAGGTAGATATCCATGATCCACCCATGCCGCGCCCGCGCTTCGGCCCGCGTCGCCAGGATGCGGTCCGATACGTCGGCTAGCCGGCCGGCGATGGTGATCTCGTCGTCGGTGCCGAGATAGGCGCCCCAATAGATATAGGCATCGGGATCGTCGATCTTGCTGAAGGCCTGTTCGCCGTCGAGCATGACGACGGCGGTCTCGACGAGGCCCGGAAAGCTCTCCATCAGCCGCCGGCCGGTGGTGACCTGCACCGGCTTGCCGACGAGATTGAGAGGGATGCGATGGCTCGCGGTCAGCGCCTGGATGCTGGTGATGCCGGGAATGACGCTATAATCGAGGACGACACGTCGCCGCGCCACGACACGCTCGATGATGCGGATCGTGCTGTCATAGAGGCTGGGATCGCCCCAGACGAGGAAGGCGGCGCTGCCGCCTTCGGCGATATGATCCTCGAACAGCTGCTCATAGGTCGCCGAGAGCTCCGCATGCCAGTCGTCGACGCTCTGCACATAGCTGCGATCCGCCGTCTGGCGCACCGGCACGGCGTAATCGATGAAGCGGACGCCTTCGGTCGTGACATAGCGCTGGCAGATATCCCTGCGCACCTCGGCAAGCTCGGCCTTGGCCGTGCCTTTGCTCGGAATGAAGATGACATCGACCTTGTTCAGCCGGTTGATCGCCTGCACGGTCAAATGCTCGGGATTTCCCGTGCCGATGCCGACAATATAGATGTTCCTCATGCGCATGCCCTCGTTGCACAGGCTGTTTGCCGGAAGCGGGAGGCTAATTCAAGTGCAGGGCGGAGGCCGTGCCTTCCGCGACATGGATGTGGGCGAATTGACGATCCTCAAGGCCGGTCGAAGGACCAGCGGCTCACCATATAGCTGCGCGGCGAGGTTCCGAGCATGCGGCGGAACATGGTGGTGAAGGCGGCGACGCTCTCGTATCCGGCTTCCAGCGCGACATTGGTCACCGGCTGTCCCTCGGCGAGCTGCGGCAGGCATGCGAAGACGCTGGCCTGCTGCCGCCATGTGGTGAAGCTGATGCCCGTCTCCTTGCGGAACTGCCGGGTGAAGGTGCGCCGGCTCATCGCCAGTCTCTCGGCCCAGTCGTCCAGCCGCGCGTTCGGCGTCGGATTGGCCAGATAGTCGCGGCAGAGCGCCGCCAGCCGCCGGTCGGCGGGGAAGGGCAGGCCGAGCGGGCGCTCCTCAAGCGTGGCAATCTCCTCGATCAGAAGGGACAGCACGAGTTCGGCCTTGCGGTTGCCGATCGGCGCCTCCCGCAGCCGGATGGCCTCCAGCAGCAGGCTGCGGGCAAGATCTGTCACCTCGACGACACGCGGCGCTTCGTCCGGCGGGGACGGTTCACGGGGCGCGACATAGACCGATTTCATGCTGACGTCGCTCAGCATCTCCACCGAATGTTCCAGGCCCACGGGAATGAAGAGCGCATGGCCGGGCGGTACCATCCACCGGCCGCGGGTCGTCAGGATCAGGACGACGCCGGCGAAGACGCAGAGCAGCTGCGCGCGGCGGTGATGATGCCACGGCACGGTATAGCCTTGCGGCGGCTCGGAGCTGTTAACGAGCACGTCGGCATTCGATCCCTCCATCCAGCGCATATTCTGCACATGGTCCTTATCGAGGGTTGCCAGCAACTGTCGGGAGAATTTTTCCATTTTGGCCCGATCGCGAAAGAATAGGACCAAAACACGAAAGAAGGTCACCCGCAAGCCGTGTAAAAGGCTAGTCAAACGGCACGGCTGAAAAAATCGGCCGGCTCAGGAAGGAATCCCCAATGGTTGCGGCATTTTCGGGCACGCAGGCCCGATTTGAGAAGACGACAATATCGATCGTGGTGGCGGTCAGCGGCTGTCATCTGTTGAACGACATCATGCAGTCGCTGCTGACCTCGCTCTATCCGATGTTCCGGGAAAATTATGCGCTCGATTTCGTCCAGATCGGGCTCTTGACGATGATGTTCCAGATCACGGCGTCGCTGCTGCAGCCGGTGGTCGGCATCGTCACCGACAAATGGCCGATGCCCTATTCGTTGCCCGTGGGCATGATCAGCACCTTCCTGGGGCTGATCATGCTCGGTCACGCCGGCAGTTTCGGCATGCTGCTGGTTGCCGCGAGCCTCATCGGCTTCGGCTCGGCGGTGTTCCATCCGGAGGCGTCACGCGTGGCGCGGCTCGCCTCCGGCGGACGCCATGGCCTGGCGCAGTCGCTCTTCCAGCTCGGCGGCAATGCCGGCTCCGCCATCGGGCCGCTGATCGCCGCCTTCTTCGTGCTCCAGCATGGGCAGTCGAGCGTCGCCTGGCTCTCCGTCCTGGCGGTTATCGGTTTCATCGTCCTGAGCTGGGTCGGCACCTGGTACGTCAACCATCGCCGCCAGCAGGCGGCGCGTCCGGCCCCCAGCCGCGCCCTGCCGATCGCGCGCAACAAGGCCATCTGGGCATTGGCGATCCTGATCCTGCTGACGGCGACGAAGAACGTCTACATGGCCAGCATATCCAGCTATTTCACCTTCTACGTCATCGACAAGTTCCATCTCGGCGTGCGCGACGCGCAGCTGATGCTGTTCCTGTTCCTCGGCTCGGTTGCGGCGGGCACGATCCTCGGCGGCCCGGTCGGAGACCGGCTGGGCGCGCGCTTCGTCATCTGGTTCTCGATCCTCGGCGTCATCCCCTTCGCGCTGATGATGCCCTATGCGGATCTCTTCTGGACCTGCGTCCTGACCGTCGTCATCGGGCTGGTTTTTGCCTCCGCCTTCCCGGCGATCGTGGTCTTCGCGCAGGAACTGATCCCTGGCCGCGTCGGCCTGATCGGCGGCATCTTCTTCGGCTTCGCCTTCGGAGCCGGTGGCCTCGGCGCCGCGGCCCTCGGCGATTTCGCCGACACGCACGGCATTGCCTTCGTCTATACGGTCTGCTCCTACCTGCCGCTGCTCGGCCTGTTCACGATCTTCCTGCCGCGCATACCGCGGCATTGAGTAACCAAGGCGGGGCATCTTGCCTGCCCCGCCCCGCATTCCCGCGCGTAACGAAGGTCATGCGTCGCTTCGACGCAGCCCGCCGCCGGGCGGGGGGTGCGGCGCCAAGCCTGAAATTTTGTTTCCATTTTGACTGGTCATCCGGCCGCTCTTCACCATACTCTCTATCTGCGTCACGCAGAGGAGGAGACTGTCGAATGAGCGCCACCATCGAGATTCCGGCCATGGGACGCAGTTGCGATAGCCTGTTCCTGCCAGCTGCGCCGGCCGTAATCGCCTGAGCCCTTCTCGAGGCCAGCGTCCCAACTCCTTGTCTTGTCTGTCTCATTCTCGATGCCATGGCGGCCGATCGCCTGGCTCGACATCAACCCTGTAGGACATGTCATGCAGCTTACCATTGCCCAGCGACTGGACCGTCTCAAGGTACGTACCGCAGAACTCAGCCATTGGCGCGAGCGTGCCGTCACACCGGTCGACGGCTGGACATTCGACGGAGAGGCCATCGGCATCGGCCAGGCCTGGCCGTATCGCAAGGGCGTGGTGCATTTTGCCGCGAAGGCGGCGGTGCCGGCCGATTGGCCGCTGGAGGAGACGCGGCTGCAGCTCGATCTCGGTGGTGAGAGCCTGATCACGCTGACTTTCGCCGAAGGGGAAAGCGAGAGCTTCGGCCTTGATCCCTATCACCAGGAATTCCCGCTCAAGAGCCGCAGCTTCTCGGTCGCGACCGACAGCGTCGCCCGCTTCCCCTTCGGCGAACCGAACCGGCAGCCGAAGCTCAACCGGGCGCGGCTTGCCTGGCTGGATCTTCCCGTGCATCGGCTGCACCTGCTGCTGCGCCAGATCGTGGAAGCCATCGAGGCGCTCGGCGATCATGAGGCCGTGCCGCATATGATGGATGCCGCCGAGGCGGCGCTGCTCGGCCTCGACTGGCCGTCCGCGACGCTCCCTTACGTCGCCCGCACGGCCAATGCCGAACTGCAGCAGAAGATCTGGCAATTGCCGGAGCTGATCGAAAACCCCGCGCCCCTGTCCGAGGGCGACCGGGCGACGGTGGTCGGCGCCCATGACGAACTTCTTGCCCGTCTGAGAACGCTGCAACAGCGCTATCCTCAGAATGGCGAGCTGCTGCTCACCGGCCATGCCCATATCGATCTCGCCTGGCTGTGGCCCTATGACGAAACGCGCCGCAAGATGCGCCGTACCTTCCATACGGCACTGTCGCTGATGGAGCGCTCGCCCGATTTCCGCTTCAACCAGTCGACGGCGCATTATTACGCGCAGATGGAGGCGGATGATCCGGCGCTGCTTGCCCGCATCAAGCAGAAGGTCGTCGACGGCAGCTGGGAGGTGATCGGCGGCATGTGGGTGGAGCCGGATACGAACATGCCGACCGGCGAAAGCCTGGTGCGGCAGATCCTCTATGGCCAGCGCTATTTCGAGAAGACTTTCGGCGCGCGGCACAAGGTCTGCTGGCTGCCGGATTGCTTCGGTTTTTCCGGCGCGCTGCCGCAATTGCTGCGCCAGGGCGGGATCGAGAGCTTCTTTACGATCAAGGTCAATTGGAGCGAGACCAACCGCTTCCCCTACGATCTCTTCTGGTGGGAAGGGCTCGACGGCAGCCGCGTGCTGGCGCATGTCTTCAACAATCCGATGGAGGGCTATAACGGCTTCGTCCGCCCGGACTGCTTCCTGCCGACCTGGAAGAATTTCCGCGCAAAGACGCTGCACGACACATCGCTTCTGGCCGTCGGTTATGGCGACGGCGGCGGCGGCGTGACGCCGGAAATGGTGGAGCGCGAGGCGCAGCTGCGCGACTTCCCGGCCATTCCGAAGACGCGCTGGGGCAAGGTCGCCGATTTCTTCGAGGGCGCCCATCGGACGGCCGGGGAAAAACACCTGCCGATCTGGTCGGGCGAGATCTATCTCGAACTGCACCGGGCGACGCTCACCAGCCAGAGCGGCGTCAAGCGGCTGCATCGCCGGGCCGAGCGGGCTCTGATAACAGCGGAAACCCTGGCCTCCATCGCCCATGTCGCGGGTGCCGCCGCGCCGCAAAGCCTGGAAGCGGACTGGCGCGTGACGCTGAAGAACGAATTCCACGACATCCTGCCGGGATCGAGCATCCGCGAGGTCTATCAGGATGCCGAGCGCGAGCTTTCCGAGGTGATCGCGCATGCCGGCGCCGCGCAGAAAAGCGCGATGAGCATGATCGTGGCGACGCTTGCCAAGGGCGATATCGCCGATGCGCTGGTCGTTGCCAATCCGTCGCTGGATGCCCGGCCGCTTCGCGCCACCCTGGCCGACGGCACGGTTCTTTCGACCGGCGACATCATCGCGCCGTTGTCCGTTCAGGTGCTGGACCGCACTGCATTGAAACCATCCGAAGGATTGCGGGCGGGGGCCGACAGGCTGGAAAATGAGCATCTGCTGGCGATCATCGGCGCCGATGGCGCGGTCCGGAGCCTCGTGCACAAGGCCACCGGCCGCGAGGCGCTCGCTGGACCCGCCAACCAGCTCTGGGTCTATCCCGTCGACAAGCCGCGCAACTGGGATGCATGGGATATCGATGCCGACTATGCGGAGAAAGGCGTCCGGCTCGACCGGCCCGAGAGCATCGCGTTGGTCGAGAACGGACCGCACCGCGCCGCGATCAAGGTGGTCCATCGCTATCGCGATTCCACTGTCACGCAGCTTTATGTGCTGACCGCCAATGCCCGGCGTCTCGATATCGAGACCCATATCGACTGGCACGACCGCCGTACCCTATTGCGGTCGCTGAGCCCGGTCGCGGTGCGCTCGCGCACGGCGACATTCGAATGCGCCTATGGCATCGTCAGCCGCCCCACCCACACCAATACGAGCTGGGACGCGGCGATGTTCGAGGCCGCCGCCCATCGCTTCATCGATCTGAGCGAACCGGATTTCGGCGTCGCCCTGCTGAATGATGCCAAATATGGCCACAGCGTCCGTGAGAACGTGCTCGGCATCAGCCTGGTGCGCGGGCCTGTTTATCCCGATCCTCTGGCCGATGAGGGCGAACAGCGTTTCACTTATGCGCTGTTGCCGCATGCCGGCGAATGGCATTCCGGCGGCGTGCGCGAGGAGGCGGACGACCTGAACCAGCCGCTCGCCGTCGCAACCGCTGCTGGTCTCGCGTCCGCCAGCTTTGCGCCGCTCGCCGTGACCGGCACGCCGGTCGCGCTGTCGGCCATCAAGCCGGCGGAGGATGGCGATGGGCTGGTCCTGCGCGTCTACGAACCGGCCGGCCGGCGCGGCGGGCTGGAGATCGCACCCGCAAGCGGCTGGCGGATTGCCGAAACCGTCAACCTGATGGAAGAGACGGCCGAGCGCGCGGCCGGGCCGGATATCCTGCCCTTCGAGGTCAGAAGCTGGAGGCTGAAGCGGGCCTGACGGATGAGAGGCTTTCGGTCCGGAGCTGCTCGGACATGACGGGTTCAAGCGTTCCGTGAAATGCTGAACTGTTCCCGTGGAATCATTTGGGGGCGCGGCTGATTTCCAGCCGCGCCCCCAACGGTCTTGATCGGGATCAGACGAGATCGAAACGATCGGCGTTCGTCACCTTGGTCCAGGCCGCCACGAAGTCGCGCACGAACTTTTCCTGGGTGTCGCTCTGGCCATAGACTTCGGCAAGAGCGCGCAGTTGCGAGTTCGAGCCAAAGACGAGGTCGGCGCGGGTGCCGGTCCACTTGATGTCGCCCGTATTGCGGTCGCGTCCCTCGAAGACGTACTTCGAGTCCGCCGACGCCTTCCACGCCGTGCCCATGTCGAGCAGGTTGACGAAGAAGTCGTTGGTCAGCGTTTCCGGGCGCGTCGTGAAGACGCCGTGCTGGGACTGGCCGGCATTGGCGTTCAGCACGCGCAGGCCGCCGACCAGCACGGTCAATTCCGGCGCGGTCAGCGTCAGCAGCTGCGCCTTGTCGATCAGCAGTTCCTCGGGCGAGATCGCATATTCACCCTTCTGGTAGTTGCGGAAGCCGTCGGCGATCGGCTCGAGAACGGCGAAGGAGTCCACATCCGTCTGTTCCTGCGTCGCGTCGGTGCGGCCCGGCGTGAAGGGAACCTCGATCTCGTGACCGGCATTCTTGGCGGCCTTTTCGATCGCGGCAGCGCCGCCCAGCACGATCAGGTCGGCGAGCGACACTTTCTTGCCGCCGGACTGCGCATCGTTGAAGGCCTTCTGGATGCCTTCCAGCGTCTCCAGTACGGTGGCGAGCTGGGCCGGCTGGTTGACCTCCCAGTCCTTCTGCGGCGCGAGGCGAATGCGTGCGCCATTGGCGCCGCCGCGCTTGTCGGAGCCGCGGAAGGTCGAGGCCGAGGCCCAGGCGGTCGAGACCAGCTGCGGGATGCTGAGGCCCGATGCGAGGATCTTGCCCTTGAGTTCGGCGATGTCCTTCGCGTCGATCAGCGGATGGTCGACCGCCGGGATCGGATCCTGCCAGATCAGCTCTTCCGCCGGCACTTCCGGGCCAAGGTAGCGAACGCGCGGCCCCATGTCGCGGTGGGTGAGCTTGAACCAGGCGCGTGCGAAGGCGTCGGCGAACTGATCCGGATTTTCGAAGAAGCGGCGGGCGATCTTCTCATAGGCCGGATCGAAGCGCAGCGCGAGGTCGGTGGTCAGCATGGCGGGCGCATGACGCTTGGAGGTGTCGTGCGCGTCCGGCACCGTGCCGGCGCCGGCGCCATGCTTCGGGGTCCACTGATGCGCGCCGGCCGGGCTCTTCGTCAGTTCCCATTCGTAGCCGAACAGGTTCCAGAAGAAGTTGTTGCTCCATTTGGTCGGCGTCGTCGTCCAGATGACTTCCAGGCCGCTGCCGATGGCGTCGCCGCCCTTGCCGGTTTTGAAGGTACTGGTCCAGCCGAGACCCTGTTCCTCGATGCCGGCGCCTTCCGGCTCGACGCCGACATGGGCGGCGTCGCCGGCGCCATGCGTCTTGCCGAAGGTGTGGCCGCCGGCGATCAGAGCGACGGTCTCCTCGTCGTTCATGGCCATGCGCGCGAAGGTCTCGCGGATGTCGCGAGCGGCGGCGAGCGGATCGGGATTACCGTTCGGGCCTTCCGGATTGACGTAGATCAGGCCCATCTGCACGGCAGCCAGCGGCTTTTCGAGGTCGCGTTCGCCCGAATAGCGCTTGTCGGCGAGCCAGGTGTCTTCCGCACCCCAGTAGACGTCCTCTTCCGGCTCCCAGACGTCGGGACGGCCGCCGGCGAAGCCGAAGGTCTTGAAGCCCATCGATTCGAGGGCGACGTTGCCGGTGAGGATCATCAGATCGGCCCAGGAGATGCGGTTGCCGTATTTCTGCTTGATCGGCCAGAGCAGGCGGCGGGCCTTGTCGAGGTTGACGTTATCCGGCCAGCTGTTCAGCGGCGCGAAACGCTGCTGTCCGGCACCGGCGCCGCCACGGCCGTCGCCGGTGCGGTAGGTGCCGGCGCTGTGCCAGGCCATGCGGATGAAGAGCGGACCGTAATGGCCGAAATCGGCCGGCCACCAGTCCTGCGAATCCGTCATCAGGGCATGCAGGTCCTGCTTCAGTGCCTGCAGGTCGAGCTTCTTGAATTCTTCGGCATAATTGAAGGCCGCACCCAGCGGCGTCGACAGCGAGGAATGCTGGTGGAGAATCTTCAGGTTGAGCTGGTTCGGCCACCAGTCCCGGTTCGACCGGCCGCCATGGGCCGTGTGCGTATGTGCCACTGGACACTTGCCCGTTGTCTCGACTTTCGAATTCATAGTTCTCTCCCTTGGGATTCTTTGATTGAACTGGCCTGGAGTGACCGTCCCGAAACGAACGAACTTGGGCTTCGGCGTTCGGGATGGTCTGGACATAGATAGTTCGCGCACCGTCATCGGCCATGGTAGCGACCGGATATGACAGTGACGCTTCTCATCTCTGCTTCGAACACCATAGCCAAGCCTTTCCATTAATTTAAGTTGGATTTACTGATTGCCGCGATAAGATAAGGTTATGATGAACCTTACACTCAAGCAGCTTCGCTATTTCGAGGCTTTGGCACGGCACGGTCACTTCGGACGCGCGGCGGATGTCTGCGCGATCTCGCAGCCTGCTTTGTCGATGCAGATCAAGGAACTGGAGGAATCGCTGGGCACGGAGCTCTTCGAAAGAGGCGCGCGCCAGGTCCGGCTCACCAGTTTCGGAGAGGCCTTCGCGCTGCGTGTTCGCGGCATCCTGCGCTCCGTCGACGAGCTGGAGGACCTGGCGCGCGCCTCGCAGGACAGGCTGGTGGGGAGGCTGCGGATCGGCGTCATCCCGACGATCGCTCCCTATCTGCTGCCCGCCATCATCGGCAACCTCACCCGCATGCATGACGGGCTCGACATCCATGTCCGCGAGACCTTGACCTCGAAGCTCGTGCAGGAACTGGCGGAGGGCCGGCTCGACGCGGCTATCGTCGCGCTGCCGGTCTCCGAGCCGGCCCTCACCGAGGTCGCGCTGTTTTCGGAGAATTTCGTGCTGGTCCGGCCGAGCGAGGACGAGGGCAAGCCGGTGCCCAATCGCGAGGCGCTGCGCGAAATGCGGCTGCTTTTGCTGGAGGAGGGCCATTGTTTCCGCGAGCAGGCGCTGTCCTTCTGCAACGTGCCGTCGGCACCGCGCGAATTGATGGACGGCAGTTCGCTGTCGACGCTGGTACAGATGGTCAGCGCCGGGATCGGCGTCACCCTCATTCCGGAAATGGCGGTGGCGGTGGAGACACGCTCGGCCTCGGTGTCCGTCGCCCGCTTTCAGAACCTGCAGCCCTCGCGCACGATCGGCATGATCTGGCGCAAGACAAGCCCGCTGGCCAAGCAGTTTCTCGAGATCGCCGAAGTGGTGCGCAACTCGGCCAATGCGATGCGTGAGGCGCATGATTCCATCATCCTGACCGGCGATTCCGTCCAAGGCTGATCGCCGTCGCCGCGATCGGGTTTGCGGCGCCGCGACTATCCATTTTTGGTCGAAGAGTGGTCGAATTAGCCATATTACGCCGTCCGCCGGGGCAAGGTGCCGATCCTGCCCGCTCTGTCACAGGGCTGTCATGCGCCGGCGTTAGCAGGGCCCATCCAGCGCAGTCGCGCGCAAGTCAAGAGATGGAGAAGGCCCATGAACAGGCGCGAATTTCTCATCACGTTTTCCGCGGCCGCAGGTGCCCTGGCGGTGCCGCGCCTGGCTTTTGCCACCGGCGAGGTCATCAACCTCTACAGCGGCTCGGATCAGAACATCATCGACTTCTGGAGCAACATCGTGCTGCCGGCCTTTGCGAAGGCCTATCCGGATCTCGGCGTCAAGGTCACCGATGCCGGCGACAATAACGGCCTTCGCGCCATCGCCGACCGGGCTCTCGCGGCTCTCCAGACCAAGACCGATCCGCAGGCCGACATGTTCGAGCATTTCAATCCGCGTCTGCCGACGGGCGGCGCCGATGCCGGGCTTTGGGTAAAGCTGTCGGCGGCAAACATTCCCGGCTTCGATACTGTCAATCCGCTGGCCAAAGACAGCGAGTTTTCTCTGCCCTATCGCGGATCGCAGGTCCTGCTCGCCTATGACAAGACCAGGCTCGATCCGGCGCAGGCGCCGAAGAGCTGGGAGGCGCTCGTCGCCTGGATCAAGGCCAATCCGGGTCAATTCATCTATAACCGCCCCGACAAGGGCGGTTCGGGCGGCAATTTCGTCCGCCGCGCCATCCATGAGGTCAATGGCCGCGACCTGAAGAAATTCACCGTCGACAATTATTCGGCCGCGGCCGGCGAGGCGATGCTGACGCCGGCATGGAAACTTCTCGCCGACCTTGCTCCCTCGCTCTACGACCACGGCGCCTATACGGCCGGCAACACCCAGTCGATCCAGTTGCTTGCCCAGGGCGTGGTCACGATGACGCCGGTCTGGTCGGATCAGGTGTTGCAGGCGATTTCGCAGGGCGTCTTGCCGGAGACGACAGGTCTCGTGCAGCTCACCGATCTGGCGCTGTGCGGCGATTTTTCCCGCATGACGGTCTTCTCGAACGGTGCCCACAGGGATGCGGCGCTGAAGCTCGCGGCCTTCATGCTCACCAAGGAGATGCAGGAAGCCATCATCACCGAGATCGGTGGTTTCCCTGGCATTTCCTGGGATCATCTTTCCGATGAGCTGCGCCAGAAATATGCCGACGTCATTCCCGCCAGCATCCCCACTTTCCCGAGCGGAGATTGGGAAAAGGCCGTCAATGACGGCTGGTATCGCAACGTCGCGCCGAACATCAGCCGCACCTGATGTCCGACGTCGCGGCAAGGGCAGCGCCGGCGCGTGTACATGCGTCGGAATGGAGCGGAAAGCTCGTGGGGCTGGCGCTGGTCGCCGTGCCGGTCCTGCTGGTGGTCTGGCTGATCATCTATCCGATCGTCGCGGCCGTGCTGACGACGCTTCTCGTGCGCGGAGCGGACGGCGACCTCACTCTTTCCGTCGCCTCCTACCGCTTCTTCTTCACCGATGGTTACAGTCTTGCCAATCTGTTGCTGACTTTATGGACCACGGCGGTTTGCGGCGCGCTGCTGATCGCGATCGGCCTGCCGATTGCGCTTTACCTGCGCTTTTCGCGCGGGCGGCTGGCCGCCTATGTGCAGGCCCTGGCGATTTTTCCGATGTTCGTGCCGTCGATCATCCTGTCCTATGCGCTGATCCGCACCATCGGCCCGAATGGCGCCGTCGATCTGATTCTCAACGCCGTCGGCCTGCCGAAGCTTCCCACACCCTATCTGACACCCTGGGGACCGGTGATCGGTCTCGTATGGGATAATCTGCCGCTGACGGTGCTGATGCTGACGGCGGGGCTCGGCACCATCTCCAACAGTTCGGTGGAGGCGGCGCGCGATGTCGGTGCCTCGCCCTTGCGCGTCTTCGTCTCGATCATCCTGCCGCGCATGGGCAATTCGCTGCTGGTGACGGGTTCCTTCGCCGTCCTCGGCATTTTCTCGGCGTTTACCCTGCCCTACATGCTCGGGCGGGCTTCGCCGGAAATGATGGGTCCCTTCATGCAGCGCACCTTCGGCGACAACAACGATCCGCTGAATGCGCTGACCCAGGCCGTCGTGACCTTCGGCTTCTGCTTGGCCTTCGGGATTTTCTACGTGCGTTCGATCGCCAGGAACCGGGGAGGGAGCCGATGAGCGCATCCGGACTGCTGCCCCTCCGCCGGCCGTTTGCATCCCGCATGGATTGGCCCGGCATTGTCTTCGCGGTCGTCCTGACCGTGATCATCGTCCTGCCGCTTCTCGTCGTCGGCGTCTGGGCATTCAGCGAGGTCTGGCGCTACCCCGCGCTTGTCCCGCAGCAATTCGGCCTTCGTTTCTGGCACCAGACCCTTTCGCGCACCGACGTCTGGGATGCCCTTTTTCTCAGCCTCAGGCTGACGGCCACCGTCACCTTTCTATCCGCGGTCATCTGCCTACCGGCCGCCTATGCCTTTGCCCGCATGCGATTTCCGGGGCGCGATGTCCTTTTCCTGTCTTTTCTCGCCTCGCATGCCTTCCCGAAATTCGGCCTGCTGGTCGCCATCGCCGGTATCTTCCTGAAGCTTGGGTTGATCAGCACCTTCTGGGGCGTCGTGCTGATCCAGCTCGTCGGCACGCTGATGCTGATGATCTGGATTCCGGTCGCCGCCTTCCAGAATGTCGACAAGCATATGGAAGAGGCGGCGCGCGATGCCGGGGCCGGGCCTGTGCGTGTCTTCTGGTCGATCACCCTGCCGCAGGCGGCCCCAACGATCGCCGCCGCATTGCTGCTGACCTTCGTCAGCACCTTCTACGAAACCGAAGGCGCATGGCTGATCGGCGCGCCGCAAATCAAGACCATGCCCGTGCTGATGATCAATTTCATCAACAGCCAGATCGTCGTGCAATATGGCGCCGTCCTGTCGGTGATGCTGTGGGTGCCGTCCTTCATCGCCCTGATGTTTGCCCGCCGCGTGATCGGAACCGGTGCCTTTGCAAGGGGATTCGGCGCATGAGACCTCGGTGGCACTCGAATACGGGCCTCCAGGGTCCGGGAAGGGAATGACATGTCGCGTCTGACCATCAAGGGTGTCTCGAAGAGCTTCGGCGCTTCCTTCGCGGTCCACGATTTCTCGCTCGATGTGGAGGACGGGGAGCTGGTCTGCCTGCTCGGTCCTTCCGGCTCGGGAAAATCCACGCTGTTGCGTATGATCGGCGGTTTCGAGCGCCCGAGCGGCGGCTCGATCCTGATCGATGCCAGGGATGTCACCTCGCTGCCGCCGGAGAAGCGTCCGACCGGCATGGTGTTCCAGAGCCATGCCCTCTGGACGCATATGACTGTGTTCGACAATATCGCATTCGGGTTGAAGCTGCGGCATCTGCCGAAGGCCGAGATTCGCGAGAAGGTCGAAGATGCCCTCGCGATGATCGGCCTGTCTGGCTACGGCACGCGTCACACGACGCAGCTTTCCGGCGGGCAGCAGCAGCGCGTCGCGCTTGCCCGCTCGCTGGTCCTCGAGCCGAAGATCCTGCTGCTCGACGAGCCCTTCGCCAGCCTCGACCAGCATCTGCGCGAACGCCTGCGCGAGGAGGTGAAGGAAATCCAGCAGCGGCTCGGCATCACCACGCTTTTCGTGACCCACGGGCAGGATGAGGCCTTGGCGCTGGCCGATCGCATCGTCGTCATGCGCGACGGCAAGACCGAGCAGGTCGCCCCGCCGGCCGAAATCTACCGCGTGCCGCAGACGGAATTCGTCGCGGGTTTCATCGGCTCGATGAATTTCGTCCGTGGCGCCGTCGTCGGCGGACGTTTCCAGCATGCGGATTTTCCGCTCGATCTTGCGGCTGACGATGGTGAAGCCGTCCTTGCCTTCCGGCCGGAGGCCCTGTCTCTTTGCCGCTCGGAGCGCGTGGGTGCGCCCATCGTCCATCGCAGCATCGATTTCGGCACGCATCAGATCGTCGATGTCGATTTCTCCGATGGATCGCGGCTGAAGGCGATGACCCCGCCGGATCAGAGCTGGACCAGGGGCATGCGGGTGGACGCAAAAGTTGCCGCTCACTTCCTGTTCCGTGATAACAGGCTTGTGTTTCGAACAAGCGCAGAGTTGGAACAGAATGACGAAAGACGGCTCCATAATGTCTGACCGCCGCGGTCTCTTTCTTGAACTGGATGGGCATCGATGCCTGCTGAAATGGCATCGCGGACGCCGCTTCGCCGGCGATATCGCCTTCACCCGGCAGCGGATCGCCGAAGCGATGGCGATCGGTGCCAGCGCGGAAATCGATCTGCAGCGCTATGGCGACGACGGTTTCGTGGTGCTGCATGACGAGGATCTCTATCCGGCGACCACCGGCAACGGACCGGTCATCGCCGCCACGTGCGCAGAACTCGGCCGTCTGCATCTACGCGACAGGGACGGAAGCGAGACGGTGCATCCCGTACTTTCGATCGAGGATCTTGCGGCGCTGATCCGCGACGGCGAGACCTTGCCGGAGGCCGTGCTGCAACTGGACATGAAGGTGCCGTCGTCCGGCATCCGCGACAGCGATATTGCCGCTTTCGCCAGGGCGATCGCGCCGGTCGCATCGTCGGTGATCCTGTCGGCGGGAGATGCCGAGGCCGTCGAGCGGTTGTCGCGCGCCGTTCCCGACATGCCGATCGGCTATGATCCCTGCCATGATGGCGCGATCGGGCGGCTGCATGCAAGCCGGGATTTTGCCGGTTTCGTCGCCGGTGCCGTCGCGGCCTCGCCGCGGGCGCGGATGATCTATCTGGAGCACGATCTGGTGCTGTTCGCCGATGCGGAAGGATATGACCTGATCGGTGCATTCCACGCCCATGACCGGCAGGTCGATGCCTACACGATCCGCGAGGCGACGAGCACCATATTGCCGAAGGTGATGCGGTTGCTCGCGCTCAAGGTGGATCAGATCACCACGGACGATCCGGTCGGGCTGGAAGCCCTGGTGCTGGCGGGCGAATAATCGTCGCGAAGGTGAAAAAGGGGCTGTCATGCCCCTTTTCCTGGTCTCATCGCAGGCCGGCAAGCAGCCAGGGATGAATGGCCTTGTTGGCTGTCAATATGTCGCCATTGCTGCGAACCGGCCCGCCTGCAAAGGAGGTCGTGATCCCGCCGGCTTCCTCGACCAGCAGCACCGAAGCGCCGTAGTCATGCAGCGAGAGCCCGTCCTCGAAGAAACCGTCGAGGCGGCCGCAGGCGACATAGGCGATGGACAGCGCCGCCGATCCCAGGCGGCGCACGCCGGCCGTGTTGGCCATCAGTCGCCGCAATGCGGCGAAATAGGTCTCCTCATCCACGGATTTGACCTGGCCCGGAATGGGCAGGCCCGCGCCGATCAGCGTGTTTGGAACATCGCCATTGTCGACGCAGCGGATTTGCTCGCCGTTCAGATAGGCACCAAGGCCGGCCTCGGCGCTGAAAAGTTCATCCAGCATGGCATCGTAGACGACGCCGACGACCACCTTGCCCAGCTCGACGATCGAAATGGTCAGGCCGAAATGCGGTATGCCCCAGGCATAGTTGGTCGTCCCATCGATCGGATCGATGACGATGATGGGGGCCTCGCCGGCAGCCTTGCGGTCCCCCACCTGCTCCTCGCCCTGGATGGCATAATCGGGGAAGGCCCTTGCCAGTCTGGAGACGATCGCACGCTCGACCGCGACATCCATTTCGGTCTGGTAGTCGCGTGGAGCCTTTGCAACGAGATCGTCATCCTTGCGGCGGCGGATGCCGTCACGCGCCAGACGGCCGCCTTCAAGTGCTGCTTCGGCAAGGAGGCGCAGGCGGGAGGAGGCGGAGGGGGAGAGATAAGCGGTGGCGGAGATATCGGACATGTGGGCCTGTGAAAGCGAGGAATGAGAAACGCGGGACAATAGGCAGCTTCCCATGATGTTCATATGACACCGCCGTGGATCTCCGCCTCACCGGGATGGGCGGTCAGCCGGCGAGGTTATTTGCGCGCTCCCTGGCGGTCTCGCGCAGGAACCAGTTGCGAAAGGCGGCGGCGTTCTCGCTCTGCGTCTCGCGTTCGGACTGCACGATCCAATAGGCTTCGCCGGAGCGCACCGGTGGACCGAAAGGGGTGTGCAGCTCTCCGCGCTCGATTTCGCGTTTGACAAATTGCGGCGGCACGACCGCCAGGCCGATGCCGTTGACGGCCGCCTGGATCAGCAGTTCGCTCGAATTGAACCTCGCGCCCTGAATCTGTCCGCTGTAGCTGAGCTTGGAGGCACGCAGCCAGAGAAGCCAGAGACTGGGCCGGCTGGCATTCTGCAATATCGGATATCGGGCAAAATCCAGCGGGTCATGGTTGGCTTCGGGGGCGACGACGCTTGGCGAGGCGACGACGACGAGTTCTTCGTCGAAGAGGAGGTTGGCGCGCGCGTCAGGCCATGTGCCGAAACCGCGCATGATCGCGATGTCGATGCGGTCGGTCTCGAAATCGACTTCGCCGCCGATGGTCGTGACCTCGATCGGAATCTCGGGGTGATCCGTCAGGAACCGGCCCAATCGCGGGATGAGCCATCGGGTTTCCAAGGTCGGCGGCGCTCCCACCATGAGCGATGTATCGACCTTGCGGCCGCGCACGGCATCGATCGAGACTTCCTCCAACCGATCGAGGCTCTGGGTGATTTCCAGGAAATATTTGCTGCCGATGCTGGTCAGTGTCAGGCGCGAGCCCACGCGTTCGAACAGCCGTATGCCGAGCAGCGTCTCGAGATTCTGGACCTGCCGGCTGATGCCGCTCTGGGTCATGGCGAGCTCTTCGCCTGCTTTCGTGAAGCTGCGGTGGCGGGCGGCGGCTTCGAAAGCCTGGAGTGCAGACAAGGAGGGAAGAAAGCGCCGCATCAAGGTTTTCCGATATTCGTCATAACGATTACTCATGACGAACTGACTTTTCAAGTTTTGCCTTTTGCCGCGTTTCGATCCACAAATTGTGCCTTCGCCGCGCGTGCACATAAAATAGTCAAAGCATGAAACGGTCCATGCGAATGCCCAACGGGCTGGTGTCCGCTCCGTCTTGACGATCTGGGAGTCAACGGAACGGCGGCTCGAAGGCTTTGGCGCCTGCGTTGAAGCAACATGCGTGATGTCGAGCATAATAAGGGGAACAAGAATGATGAACAGACGAGATTTTGCCGGTCTGATGGGCCTTGCGGCAACCGGGGCGGCCGCGGTCGCGCTGGCCACGCCGGCGGCCGCGCAGACTGCCGCCTATGAATCCACCTTCGACAAGGTTCGCCGCACGAAGAAACTTCGCGTTGCCGGCATTCCCGGTACCGAACCCTATTATCACAAGGACCTGGCCACCGGTCAGTGGTCGGGTTTCTGCATCAGCATGGCCCAGGATCTGGCCAAGGTCCTGGAGGCCGAGGTCGAGATCAGCGAGACGACCTGGGGCAATGCCGTGCTGGACCTGCAGGCCAACAAGATCGACATCATGTTCGGTCTCAGCCCGACGCCGAGCCGCGCCCTGGTCGTGGAATTCACCCGCCCGATCATGAACAATACCTTCACCCTGGTTGCCCGTCCGGGTGTCGAGGGAAAGACCTGGGAAGATTTCGACAAGCCGGAGGTTCGCGTCGCCGTCGATATCGGCTCGTCGCAGGATCTCTTTGCCCGGCGCGCGCTGCCCAAGGCGACGCTGGTCGCGCTGAAGACCTTCGACGAGGTGACGATGGCGCTCGTGTCGGGACGCGCGGACGTTTCCGTCCAGGTGGCGATGAACTCGCTTGCGACCGTCAAGAAGAACCCGAAGATCGGTTCGATCATCGTTCCCTCGCCGATCAGCGCACAGCCGACCTGTGCCGGCGTGCGTCCCGATCCGGACGGGCGCTTCCTGCGCTTCGTCGACAACTGGCTCGAATATAACCGCGCTCTCGGCGCGCTGAAGGGCTGGATCTTGTCGAGCCTCGATCTTGCGAACATCAAACCGGAGGATATCCCCTCCAGCCTGACGTTCTAAGCCGGGACCGTCGCCCGCCGGAATTGGCGGGCATCTCTTCCCGAGGCATTGTGGGCCGATCGGCCGAATTCCGGATGGACGAACATGCAGGTCAGCGGTATGCCCCCTCTGGGGATCATCATGCTCGATACCAGTTTCGAGCGTCCGCCCGGAGATGTCGGCAATGCCGCGAGCTGGCCGTTCCCCGTGCTCTACCGGACGGTCAGAGGCGCGATGGCGCGTGCGGTGGTCGAGGGCCGGGAAGAGGCGCTTCTCGATGCGTTCGTGGAGGCCGGCGAGGAACTGAAACGGCAGGGTGCCGTGGCGCTGACGACATCATGCGGTTTTCTCGTCCTGCGGCAATCCCGCCTGGCCGCCCGCCTGTCCCTGCCTCTGGCAACCTCGAGCCTGATGCAGATCCCGAGCGTGCAGCGCCTGCTGCCGGGAAAGCAGCGGGTCGGCGTCATAACCTATGATCGCGATGCGCTGACGGCGAAGCATTTCGAGCAGGCGGGCGTGACCGAGCCCGTTCCGGTCGCCGGCCTGCCGAAGGGCGGGGCGTTTCACAGCGTCATCGAGGGCGGCAGGCCCTATGAGAGGGGTGAGCTCGAGACGGAGCTGCTGGAGATCGTGGAGACGCTGATCCTGCGTGAACTGGATATCGGCGCGATCGTGCTGGAATGCACCAATCTGCCGCCGTTCTCGCACAGCATCTCCCAGCGCTTCGGCCGGCCCGTATTCGACATCCTGACGCTTGGAAGATGGCTATATGCGAGTGTTTGCCCGTTCGGATCACCGGCGGCACAAGAAAGATAAAAGGGGTTGGCGCATAGATGCATTACGATTGGGATTTCGGCTTCCTGCTGCAGTATAAAGGGCTGATCTGGGTCGGCGCGCTCTACACGATCGGCTTCACGATCTGCACCGCCGTTTCGGGTCTCGCCGTGGGTTGCGTGGTCGCACTCGCCAACCTGTCGCGGGCGCGGATCATAAACGCGATCATAACCGGCTTCATCGAGATATTCCGCTGCACGCCGGTGCTCGTCCAGCTCGTCTGGTGCTACTACGCGCTTCCGATGCTGACCGGTATCGAGCTGTCCCCCGCCGTTGCCGCCTTCATCACGCTTACGCTCTACGGGGCATCCTTCTATGGCGAGATCATTCGCGGCGGCATCATCTCCGTCGATCTCGGCCAGTGGGATGCGGGGCGGGCGCTGGGAATGCGCCGCCACCAGCTCATGAAGCGGATCATCATGCCGCAGGCGCTGAAGCGCATGGTGCCGCCATTGGTCAATCAGACCGTATTGCAGCTCAAGAATACCTCGCTGCTTTCGGTCCTCGCCGTTCCCGATCTTCTCTATCAGGGCCAGCTCATCACCTCGGCGAGCTACCGGCCTCTGGAAACCTATACGATGATCGCGGTCATCTATTTCGTCATTCTCTTTCCGCTCACGCGACTGGCCCGTCTTCTCGAGGCCAGGGTGGCCGGATAGGCTAGGAAGGATCGCATGTCAGAGACCAAGATGATCGAGCTTGTCGGCGTGAAGAAGTCCTTCGGCCACCTCGAAGTTCTGAAAGACATCACGCTGAGCGTCGACAAGGGCAGCGTCGTTGCGCTGATCGGGCCGAGCGGATCGGGAAAATCGACGCTGTTGCGCAGCATCAATCTGCTGACCGTGCCGGATGAGGGCTTCATCCGGGTCGGCGATCACGCCAAGGATTTTTCCAAGCCCTATTCCGTTCCGCGCGACCGCGAGCTGGCGGCTTTTCGCGCGCGCACCGGCATGGTCTTCCAGAGTTTCAATCTCTTTCCGCATATGAGCGTGGAGGAGAATGTGATGGAAGGCCCCGTGACGGTTCTGGGGGTTGCCAAGGCGGAAGCGCGCATCCAGGCGCGCGAGCTGCTGGCCAAGGTGGGGCTCGCCGACAAGGCGCAGGCAAGGCCCGACAGCCTGTCCGGTGGGCAGAAGCAGCGCGTCGCGATTGCGCGGGCGCTGGCGATGAAGCCGGAAGTGATGCTTTTCGACGAGGCCACCTCGGCCCTGGACCCGGAGCTGGTGGGTGAAGTCCTGGCGGTGGTGCGCTCTCTAGCGGCCGAGGGCATGACCATGCTGCTCGTCACCCATGAGATGGCATTTGCGCGCGACGTCGCCGACCGCGTGATCTTCATGCGCGACGGTTGCGTGGTGGAAGAAGGCCCGGCGCGGCAGGTGATCGAAAATCCTTCGCATCCGGCGACGCAGAGCTTCCTCAGTCATTTTCACGGGGGGCTTGGCCTCCCCTAAAAACGAATGCAGTTCAGCCGAAAACGATGACCTGCCCGCAATTCGCGGCGCGGAACGGGTCGCGTTGCGCCCTGCGAAAAGCATGGATGTCCCATGAAGAATGATCATGAAGAGCCCGGTTTTCGAGTTTCGGCTTTGCCGGAGGTGGAATGAAAAATGCGAATGGAAATAGGCAGGATGAAAGCGAAGGACGGTACCCGATGACGTCGGAACCGAAGCATATCGCCGTCATCGGAGGGGGGATCGTCGGCGCTTGCAGCGCGCTCGCTCTGGCAAGGGCCGGGCAGCGCGTCACCCTGCTGGAACCGGGCGAGCCGGGCGGCATGCAGGCGGCGAGCTATGGTAATGGCGCCTTCCTGAGCCCGGCCTCGATCATCCCCATGTCCATGCCGGGTCTTTGGAGGAAGGTGCCGGGCTATCTTCTCGATCCCAACGGTCCGCTGACGATCCGCTGGCGCCATCTCGCGCGGCTGACGCCGTGGCTCCTGCGCTTTATCCAGTCTGGCCATTCGCTCGGAAAAGTAAGGCGCACCGCCTCCGTGCTCCGCGAGCTCGTCGGCGATTCCCCGCTTCGCCACGCCGCGCTTGCGGCCAGCTGCGGACATCCGGAACGAATCCGGCGTGACGGGCTGATCTACGCCTATCCCGATCGCGCCGCCTTCGAGGCGGACGGCCTGGCATGGCGGCTGCGGCGTGAAAACGGGGTTTCCTGGCGCGAGCTTTGCGCAAGCGAACTGCATGAGATGGAGCCGGCGCTGGACGCTTCCTATGCCTTCGCGGCCTTCGTCGAGGCTGGGGGCCATTGCACCGATCCCGGCGCTTATGTCGCGGAGATCGTCACGCAGGCGAAGCGCGAGGGTGTTGCCGTCATGAGGGCCGAGGCAAGGGATTTCGCATTTGCCGATCGCCGGCTGAAGGCCGTCCTGACCGATACCGGAACGATTGCCTGCGACGCAGCCGTTATCGCCGCCGGCATTCATTCGCGGGTGCTGGCGAAACGTGCCGGCGACCGGGTGCCGCTGGAAAGCGAGCGCGGCTATCACGTCGAACTTTCAAGCCCGGCCATCGTGCTGCGCCGTCCGGTGATGCCTTCCGACGGCAGGATGGCAAATGTCATGACGACCGGCGGCTTGCGCGCGTCCGGCCAGGTCGAACTGGCAAGCACCGACGCCGGCCCAGACTGGAGGCGGGCCGACATTCTGTGCGAGCACCTGCTGCGCACCTATCCTGGTCTTGCCGGAGGAAAGGCGGATGTCAGGATTTCGCGCTGGTACGGTCATCGCCCGTCGACGCCGGACGGCCTGCCCGTCATTTCGCGTTCCTCCGCGAGCGACGATGTCGTCCATGCCTTCGGACACGGTCATATCGGCCTCTCCGCCGGGCCTATCACGGCGGAGCTGGTCACCAGTCTCATCACCGGCAAGGCGCCGCCTTTCGATCCCACGCCCTTCGCCGCCGCCCGCTTCCGATAGGGCGGTTTGAGCGGCATCGGGCAAATGCGCGGAGGGGGCAGCTGCTCGGTTTCGTCGAGTGAATGTCCGCCTCGGCGAAACGACCACAACGGACAATGGAGACGACCATGCTTATGAAAGGCGGATTCACCAATTACGGTCAGGACATCGGCATTCTCATGCTCGATACGGTCTTTCCCCGTCCGCCCGGCGATATCGGCAATGCCTGTTCCTATGATTTTCCGGTGAGATACAAGACCGTCAAGGGCGCGTTTGCAAAGAGGATCATGGGCGACCACCCCGACGCGGCGCTGATCGCTCCCTTCATCGAGGCGGCGCGGGAACTCGAGGCCGAGGGCGTGAAGGCGATCACCACGAGCTGCGGCTTTCTGGCGCCGTTCCAGAAGCAGATCGCGGCGGCGGTCGATATCCCGGTCTTCACTTCCGCCCTGCTGCAAGCTCCGCTCATCCACGCAATGCTGCCGCCAGGCAAGATCATCGGCGTCTTCACCGAGCGCGCCCATCACATGAATGACAGGCATTTCCAGGGCGTGGGCTGGTCGATGGAAACCATTCCGACGCAGATCCAGGGCATGAAGCCGGACGCGCAGTTCCCGGCCACCTATATCGGCGGACGAACGGAATTGGACACGGACATATTGAAGGACGAGATGCTTGCCATGACGCGGGAGTTCATGGAGACATGTCCCAATCCCGGAGCCATCCTGTTCGAATGCACGAATATGTGCCCGTTCACCTCCTTCGTGGCGGAAGAATCCGGCCTGCCGGTCTTCGACATCAATACCCTCATCAACACCTTCTACCGCGCCGCCAATCCCCGGCGGTATCTTTGAGACACTTGCAAAATGTGTTTCGAGCGGCCTCGGCGATATGCCGAGGCCGATTGGCATCTACCATCGATGCCACCGGCCTGCTGTCTCGTTAAGTAAGGTATATCTTACCAATAAGGACGTCGATCGAGCCGTTGCAGCCTCGGTGGCGAGTTTCCTAAACGCAATTGCAGCATCGGCATCCGGGCCCGAAGCCGATGTCCCGGCGATGATCGACGGACATGGCCAGGATAGCTTTTCTCGTCGCCATGCCTGGGGCAGGTGGATACGGAATGATCGGCTCATTCGTCCATTGCGTGAAGTGTTGCTTGATACTCTGTATAGTTGTTATTGAATCAACGCATTGCAATCATTGAAAAATTTCAGGATCGCGGCAAGAATCCGCATCGCACCGCCCTTGCTCCGGCAGCCAACCGCCATTTGCCGCGCCGTAGAACGGGGTTCTGCGGATCAAGCGAAATTATCTCACAATATGCTCACATTCTTTTGACTCCTTAGCGCCGTCTAATGAACGGTCCAGTCATTTTCTTCCCGGCAAGCTTTCCTATCTCGCACTTGCACAAATATGCATGTGCTAATTTGCCGGGCTAGGGTGCACCCCCAGCCTTTTGTCCGGCTCCCAACACAAGGACCAGACAATGAATGATTTGCTGAAGCGTATTTCGAGTTTTCGTGGCGCTGTCTTTCCGAACCATTCCGCTCTCTATCGCCGGCTGGCACAGGAGGGGCAGCAGCCGCAGGCGTTGATGATTTCCTGCGCCGACAGCCGGGTCATGCCGGAGACGATCACCCAGTCCGGACCGGGCGAATTGTTCGTATGCCGCAACGCCGGCAACATCGTCCCGCCCTTTTCCACCGCCAATGGCGGCGTCTCCTCGGCTATCGAATATGCCGTCGTGGCACTCGGGGTTCGCGACATCATCGTCTGCGGCCATTCCGATTGCGGCGCCATGAAGGGGCTTTGCTGCCCGGAATTGCTGAAGCCGATGCCGAACGTCGCCGCCTGGCTGAAGCACAGCTATGCCGCCCATTCGATCGTCTGCGAGGCCTATCCGGGCGATTTGCCCGAGCGCCAGAAGATACGGGCCGTGGCCATGGAAAACGTCGTCGTCCAGCTCGACCATCTACGCACCCATCCGTCCGTCGCGGCCAAGCTTGCGACCAACGATGTGACCTTGCACGGCTGGTTCTTCGATATCGAAACCGGGGAGGTGCAGGTCTATGACGGCGTTGCCGCGAGTTTTACCCAGATAGACGAGGACAGGCCCTTGCCGGTTGCGGTGACCGGTCGCGGTCATCGGCAGGTCGTGCCGCAGGCGGCCGCCGCCATCGCGGGGGAGTAGCGCCATGAACAACAATTCCACGCTATCGCGTGACGTCGCTTCGTCGCTGGTCGTCTTTCTTGTCGCCATCCCTCTTTGCCTCGGCATCGCCGTCGCGTCCGGGGTGCCCGTCGCCATGGGGCTGATCTCCGGCATCGTCGGCGGGATCGTCGTCGGCCTGCTCGCCGGCTCGCCCCTGCAGGTGTCCGGCCCCGCCGCCGGTCTTGCCGTGATCGTCTTCGGTTTTGTCGCGCAGTATGGCGTTGTCATGCTCGGCCCGGTCCTGGTCGTCGCCGGGCTGCTGCAGATCCTCGCGGGTTTCCTGAGGATCGGCTCGTGGTTCCGGGCGATCTCGCCCGCCGTCGTTCACGGCATGCTCGCCGGCATCGGCATCCTCATCATTCTCGGGCAGGTGCATGTGCTGATGGGCGCCCAGCCGGCGGCCGGCGGCATCGAGAATGTCACCGCCATGGAGAGGACGCTCGGGCGCATCTGGGGGAGCGGCCTGACCAAGGAGGCGGTCGCCCTGCTGGTGGGCCTGATCTCCCTGCTGGCGATGATCGGCTGGGAAAAATTCCGGCCGCAATCGTTGGCGCTGGTGCCCGGCGCGCTCATCGGCGTTGCCACGGGAACGGTATTGACCGCCGCCATGCAGCTGCCGATCGCAAGGGTCGAGGTTCCCGCCTCGCTGATCGACAGCATTTCGTCGCCGACGCTGGCAAGCTTCGGGCAGATGCTGCAGCCCGGCATCATCATCACCACCCTGGTCATTGCCGTCATCGCCAGTGCCGAGACGCTGCTGTCGTCGGCTGCGGTGGATCGCATGCATGACGGCGTCAGGACGCGCTTCAACAAGGAACTGTTCGCGCAAGGGATCGGCAATGCCCTGTGCGGCTTCCTTGGTGGCCTGCCGATCACCGGCGTCATCGTGCGCTCCTCGGCCAATATCCAGGCGGGGGCGCGCACGCGGGCATCGGCCGTTCTGCACGGTGTCTGGATCCTGGGGCTGGTGGCGCTCCTGCCGCAATTGCTGAGCCTGGTGCCGCTGACGGCGCTCGCAGCGGTCCTTCTCGTGACCGGATGGCGGCTGATCAGCCTTCATCACGTCCGCCATCTCTTCGATCATCACGGCTGGGTTCCGGTCGGGATCTGGGCGGCCACCGTTGCCATGGTGGTGCTACAGGATCTGCTCGTCGGCGTGGCGCTCGGCCTGGCCTTGTCGATCCTGGAGATCCTGCCCTATCTGCGGCGCAAGCTCGCCATCGACCGATTGGAAGATGCCGAAACGGTGCATCTGACGCTCGGTGGGGTCGCGACCTGCAAGGATGTGCCGGTGCTCCTCAACATGCTCGAGACGCTTCCCGCCAGCCACAAGGTGCGTATCGCCGGCGAGAATCTGCATTATCTCGATCATACCTGCGCGGAAACGCTGCGCGAATGGCTGAAGCGGCAGAAGAAGATCGGCCGTACCGTCGAGATCCAGCATCCACCCAGCGGCCGCCATCCGCGGCTGAGGCCGATTTTCGAGCGCCTGTCCGCGGAAGTCGCGTGATCTCGGTCAGGTAACTCTCCGAGCCGATGTAGCTTGCCGGGAAATGACGGGAGCGTTTCCCGGCATTTCCCGGCTGAGATCGCAGGCAATCCATGTTGAGCGTCGGATTTCGGTTGTCGCCGGCGGCATCGTCACCGCTGGTATTGAGAAAAATATTTCTACAAATTCCATAGAAATAGACATTATAGCTTTCACGTGCCGCCACCCGGTCCGTAGGCTGCCTCCAATGTCAATTGGCAATGCCAAAGAATTGGGGATCGATATGGGTTTGTTTCGTTCGGCGATGGTGGGTGTCGCCGTTGTCTTGGGGTTGGGACTTGCATCGGCTCACGCCGCCGATCTTTCGGAGATCCGGATCGATTGGGCGACTTATAATCCGGTCGGCCTTCTTCTGAAGAAGGAAGGCCTGCTGGAAAAGGAATTCGCCAAGGACAAGATCAGCATCCGCTGGGTGCAGTCCGCCGGCTCGAACAAGGCGCTGGAATTCCTGAGCGCCGGCTCGATCGATTTCGGCTCGACGGCGGGCGCGGCGGCGCTGATCGCGCGGGTCAACGGCAATCCGGTCAAGTCGATCTATGTTTACTCGCGCCCGGAATGGACGGCGCTCGTCACCCGCGCCGACAGCCCAATTTCCACCGTCCAGGACCTGAAGGGCAAGACGATCGCGGTCACCCGCGGCACCGATCCGCATATCTTCCTCGTCCGCGCCCTGGCCGATGCCGGGCTGAAACAGTCGGATGTGAAACTGGTTCTCCTGCAGCATGCCGACGGCAAGCTGGCGCTTCTGCGCGGCGATGTCGACGCCTGGGCCGGTCTCGATCCGCTGATGGCGGCGGCCGAGGTGGAAGACAAGGCGAAGCTCTTCTATCGCAAGCCGGAGAACAACACATGGGGCGTGCTCAACACCACCGAGACATTTGCCGCCCAGCATCCCGATATCGTCAAGCGGGTCATCGCCGCCTACGAGCAGGCACGTGCCGATGCGATCGCCAATCCCGAGGCACTAAAGGCGGCGCTGGTGGAAGCGGCGAAGCTGCCGGGCGCGGTCATCGCCAAGCAGCTCGAGCGCACCGATATCTCGCAATCCACCATCGGCGACCAGCAGCGCGACACGATTTCGAAAGCAGGCCTCGCGCTGCAGAGCGCCGGTGTCCTGCCCGCCGACGTCGATATCCAGAAGGTCACCAACGAGCTGATCGACGATCGTTTCGCGGTCGGCAAAACGCAGTAAGAGAGCGCTTGTCATCGCCATGACGGACTTGGCCGAGACTGGCATCAAGACGGAAACGGAAACGCCGCGCCCGGTCGCGGCGTCGACCTTTTATGGGTTGGGCGCCAGGATGGCGGTGGCTATCCTGCTGCCGGCGTTGGGCCTTGTATTTTGGGAGATCGCCGTTGCGGCCGGCTGGTTTTCCGGCCGCCTCATGCCGCCGCCATCCAGGGTCGCCGCGACCCTGTGGGCGCTCTGGAAATCCGGCGAATTGCCCAATCATATCGTGATCACTAGCATCCGGGTCTTCCTCGGTTTCGTCATCGGCGCCGCAACCGCGACCATTGCCGGGGCCGTGACCGGCTATTTCGGGCTGGCACGCCGCCTGATCGATCCGTCGCTGCAGGCGCTGCGCTCTATCCCATCGATCGCCTGGGTGCCGCTGTTCATTCTCTGGTTCGGGATTTTCGAGGCGTCGAAAGTGGCATTGATCGCGGTCGGCGTCTTCTTTCCGGTCTATCTCGGCGTGTCGGGCGCCATCCTGTCGGTCGATCGCAAGATCGTCGAGGTCGGGCGCATCTTTCGCCTGTCCGGCTTCGCGCTGGTGCGGCGGGTCATGCTGCCCGCGGTCTTTCCGGCCTATGTGACGGCGTTGCGGTCCGGTCTCGGCCTCGGCTGGATGTTCGTCGTGGCGGCGGAGTTCATGGGCGCTTCGGAGGGGCTCGGCTATCTTCTCGTCGACGGCCAGCAATTGGGCAAGCCGGACCAGATCATGGCCGCCATCATCACCTTCGCCGTCATCGGCAAGTTGACGGACAGCCTGCTGCTGGCGGCAACGACACCGTTTCTGACCTGGCAGGACAGTTACAGGCGCGAGGGATGAGCCGATGCTGACGCTGCGAAACCTGGCAAAGACCTATGCGAACGGCGTACGCGCGCTGGAGGGCTTTTCACTTAGCCTCGCTCCGGGCGAGATCGTCGCCGTGATCGGCGGCTCCGGCTGCGGCAAGAGCACGCTGCTGCGGCTGATCAGCGGTTTGGAAAGTCCCAGCCACGGAACGGTCGAACTCGACGGAGAACGGGTCACCAAGCCGCATCCGTTGATCAATCTGATCTTTCAGGAGCCGCGCCTGCTTCCCTGGTTGAGCGTTGCCAACAATGTCGGTTTCGGCCTTGCCGAACTCGACGGTGACGACCGCCGGCGGCGGGTGGAGGCCGCGCTGCAAAAGGTCGGTCTTGAACAATTCGGCGGACGCTGGCCGAAGGAGCTGTCGGGCGGTCAGGCCCAGCGGGTGGCGATTGCCCGCGCGCTGGTCACCCGGCCGGAGGTGCTGCTTCTCGACGAACCTTTTTCGGCGCTGGATGCCTTCACGCGCGCCGATCTGCAGGATCACCTGCTCGACATCTGGTCGGAGACCCGCCCGACGCTGGTGCTGGTGACGCATGATATCGACGAGGCGCTCGTGCTTGCGGACCGGATCATCGTCATGCGGCCATGGCCGGGCCGCATCCTCGATGAGATCAGGATCGACCTGCCGAGGAAGCGCGACCGGGCGGCCGCGTCCTTCGAGGCCGCCAAACGGCAATTGCTAGCGTCGCTCAATCGATCATTGCAGCCGTCCTGATCTGGCGGCCGGGCTCAATCCCGCTCGATCTCGACGGCGACCCAGGGGCTGCGGTGATCCTCGTAGACGCTGAGGGAGGGCGCCAGCCCCTGCTTGTCCTCGAAGGTTCCGAGTGCGATCGCGACAAGGCCGGGACGGAAGGCAGGGAACCAGAAAACGGTGGAGCCGCAGTTCGGGCAGAAATGGAAGGTCAGCGGCTTGCCGCTGTCGCCAAGCCGCTCGTAGAGGCTCGATCTGCCGGAATGCTCGACCCTGTCGATGGGATAGAACACCGCGACGCCAAAGCTGGAGCCGGTCCTGCGCTGACACGACAGGCAATGGCATACGGCGATTTTCACGGGCTCTCCCTGCGCGGTGATCGACAGCGCGCCGCAGGAACAGGATGCAACTCTCTTCATTCCCCTTCTCCCCTTGCCGTAACGACGATGCTTGAGATGCCACGGGAAATCGGCACCAGATGCGCTTCCGGCAACCGCGCCGGCAGACATCCGGGTATCCGTCATTCCCCCAGCGTCTTCCTCGTCACCGCTTCATGCGAAGGCGCTGAACTGGGCATTGTGAAGCCGGGCATAGGCGCCGCCGCGCGCCAGCAGTTCGGCATGGGTGCCTTGCTCGACAATGCCGTTCGTGCCCATGACGATGATGCGGTCGGCGTTGCGGATGGTGGTCAGCCGGTGCGCCACCACCAGGGTCGTGCGCCCCTTCGACAGATCGGCCAACGCTTGCTGGATGGCGTATTCCGTCGCCGTGTCCAGCGCCGATGTCGCTTCGTCGAGGATGAGGATCGGCGGGTTCTTGAGGAAGATGCGGGCGATGGCGAGGCGCTGCTTCTGCCCGCCGGATAGTTTGACGCCGCGTTCGCCCGTGGGCGTATCGAGGCCATCGGGCAGGGACGAGACGAATTCGTCGAGCGAGGCGCGCCGCAACGCTTCCATGATCTCCTGATCGGATGCCCCGAGGCGGCCATAGGCGATGTTCTCGCGAATGGTCGATCCGAACAGGAAGACGTCCTGCTGCACGATGCCGATCTGGCTGCGCAACGAAGCCTGTGTCATGTCGCGAACGTCGATGCCGTCGATGCTGATGCTGCCGGCGGTCACGTCGTAGAAACGCGGGAGCAACGAGCAGATCGTCGTCTTGCCCGTTCCCGACGCGCCGACAAAGGCCACCGTTTCACCGGCGGATATCGTCAGGTTCAGGTCTTCGAAGATCCTGTCCTGATCGGAATAGCCGAAGCTGACGTCGTCATAGACGATATCGCCCTTGAGACGATCGACGGCGATCGCGTGCGGGCGGTCGGCAAGGTCGGGTTCCGTATCGATCAGCGACAGGAAGCGCTTGAAGCCGGCAATGCCCTTCGGGTAGGTCTCGATCACCGACGTGATCTTGTCGATCGGACGGAAGAAGACATTGATCAGCAGCAGGAAGCTGACGAAGCCGCCATAGCTCAATTCGCCCGATATGACGAACCAGGTTCCAGCCATCATGACGAGGAGCTGCACCAGGCGCGTGCTGAAATAGCTCAAGGCTATGCTCGCGGTCATGTAGGCGTAACCGTCGAGCTTGGTGGCCTTGTAGTCCTCGTTGTGGTTGGCGAAGAGCTGGCTTTCGTATCCTTCGTTGGCGAAAGCCTTGACCACGCGGATACCGCCGACGGTTTCCTGCATGCGCGTGTTGAAATCGCCGACCTTACGAAACAGGCTGCGCGAATTCAGGGTCATTCTCGCGCCATAGCGGCTGACCAGCCAGGTCATGAAGGGCACGATGGTCGTCGTCAGCAGCGCCAGTTTCCAATGCACCGAAAACATCAGCAGGAAGGCGCCGATGAAGGTCATGATGGCGATGAACAGGTCCTCGGGGCCGTGATGGGCGATCTCGCCCACCTCCTCGAGGTCCTTGGTGACATGGGTGATCAGATGCCCCGTCCTGTTATTGTCGAAATAGCGGAAGGAGAGTTTCTGAATGTGCTCGAAAGCCTGGCGCCGCATGTCGGTTTCGATGGAGATGCCGAGCGCATGACCCCAATAGTTGACGATCGCCGTCAGGCCGGTCGTCAGCGCGTAGACCGCAAGCAACAGCGCGGCGGTGGCGGCGATCAGCCCCCAGTCGCGGCTCGGCAGCAATTGATCGACGAAGAGCTTGACCGCCAGCGGAAAGCCCAGCTCCAGCAGGCCGGCGAAGACCGCGCAGCCGAAGTCGAGGAAAAACAGCGTCTTATAACGCGCGTAATAGGAGAAGAAGCGACGTAACATGGATGCCCTCCGTGGGCATGGAAGAAGTCATGATCAGACAAGGATGGGCCAAAGCAGCCCGCATCGGCAGCGCTGCTCAGCGTTGATGGATGCCGAAATCTCTCATCTGACGAACCTCCCTCACGAGTCGCATGGTCCTTATAGCTGACGAGCAGGTTGCTGTCATCCCCGCGGGTGCTGCGAAAGGGCGAGACAAGCGGGCCGCGGCTGGAGCGGATTGACAGGCAGCCGGCTATCCTGGCGGTCTCGTCGTGCCTGCCGCAGGAGTGTCGTGATCGGTCTTTTCCTCTGCCCGCTCGGTCAGTTCCGCCCGTAGGAAAGCTTCGGATACCAATCCCTCGCCCGTCCTTCCGGCGTCATGTCAAGGATGGTCCAGAGCGGCATGAGGTCGGGTGCTCCGCGTGGGTCCTGTCCGGGATCGGCGGTCACGGGCCCCATCTCCTCGCTCCAGAAATGCCGAATGGTGCCATCCCTGCGGGTGAAGACATTGATGGCCGCATCGTCGCTGCCGCCCGGCCCCAGGGCGCGATAGTCACGACTGTAGTCGCCGGTCGGATCGGAGTAGAGCGGCAGGCTGCGCCAGCTGCGCTCGCGCTGGAAATCCATCAGCCGTTCGATCGGCGAGCGTGCCACGACGGCGATCGCCATGCGCTGTTCGATATCGAGCACTTCTCCGTCGAGCGCCGACAGCAGGCATGTGCACATCGGGCAGGGGCGTGGTCGTTCCGGGCCGAACATGTAGCTGTAGATCAGCAGGCTTTCCTTGTCGTCGAACAGATCGGCGAATTCGACCGGGCCGTCCGGGCTGATGAACTGATAGTTCTTCTTGATCTTGCCGCCCGACGGCAGCGCGCGCCGCATGACGGCGACGCGCTCGATATGGCGGCGAAGTTCGATCTCCTCGGCCAGCAGGGCGTCCCGCGCCTGCCTGTATTCGACGCTCTCGTTGGGAAAACGTGCGCCGTTGCGTTGCGCCAGCTCGGCGGCCGGCACATAACCATCCTCGTTGATCATGATATCCTCCCTGATCGTTCCGTGGGCCGGTACTGGTCGAACGACGGCCTCGGATTTCGACATCGTGGCGGAAGGACAACCCGGTTGCCGATGGAAAGTTCCGGCGTCGGATCACGCTGTCTGGCGGGATTTACTGGGCGGCGGCGCGCGCCCCGGCTGCCTCGTCCCACTCCAGCTCCAGCGCGTCGTCTTCCTCGTCGGAGTCCTCGTGCACATCAACAACATAGAGATAGCCGTTGAGCATGTCGCAGGCGCGTTCCGTGGCGTCGATCTTGGCTTCCGTTTCACTGATCGCGGTGGCGATCGCCTTGATGCGGGCGCGCAGCATATGGCCGACGACATCCTTGCTCGGACGCTCTCCCAGCCGGTCCAGGTGCAGGCGGATGCGGTCGGAATGACGCTCCAGCTCGCTCTTGCTGAAATTCGCCTTGCGGATTTCCTCGGCCAGGCTGGCACGCATATGGGCGACCGGATCGAAGGTTCCGGGCTCGCGCTCGTCCAGAACCATGTCGGTGATCAGCTTCTCGATGGCGACCAGCGCCTGCAGGTCGACGGCGTCGGTCAGCTCGACATCATAGCCGGTATCGTCGAAGAGCTTGCGGCGCACGGGGTCGAGCAGCAGTTCATAGGCTTTCTGCAGCCGCCCGAAGGCTTCGGTATCGCCGCCGGAATCGGGATGTGCCGCCTTCGCCCGCTTGCGATAGGCCGCCTTGATCTGTTCGTCGCTCGCATCGCGCCCGATGCCGAGAATGTCGTATGGATCGGTCACTCCAACTCCTGCCGCCGCTCAGCCCCGTCCAAAGTCCTGAAGCCCTGTCGTTACCATGATCGGCGGGCGTTCGGCCCGCCGGGCGGACAGTTCGCATCCGCCGCCGCCCTTCTTCTTTATCATCACCGCGGCAGAGTTTGGACAAAAAGATCATTACCGAGGCGGAAACGTGTCTTCTGTGGAAATGGTAAGTTTTGAAGCGGGGCAGGGAGGTGTTGGAAAATAGTTGACCCCGCTTCCGTCGCCGGAAGCGGGGTTGTCAGTAATCTGCTCGATGTCACGCGGCCGAGAAAGGCACGGCGACGAAGGTCTTGTCGCCGCCGCGTTCGATCAGCAGCAGCACGGACTTGCGGCCCGCCTTGCCGGCCTGCGCGACCGCGGTCTGGACATCGTGGGCGCTATGGACCGGCTGGTCGTTGACCGAGACGATGATGTCGCCGGTCTGGATGCCGGCGGCGGCGGCCGGCTTGTCCGGGTTGACACTGGCGACGACAGCGCCCTCGGCGCCGCGCGGCAGGTTCAACTGCTGGCGTAGATCCGGCGTCAGGTTGGCGAGGCCGACACCGAGGCTCGGCTGGCTGGAGGGCTGGACCTTGCCGTCGCCGCTGTCGTTGGCGGCCTGCTTGCCGTCGTCATTGCCGCCGATGGTGACGTTGACATCCATGCTCTTGCCGTCGCGCCAGAGGGTGAGCGAGCGCTTGTCGCCCGGCGAGAGATCGGCGACCAGGCGCGACAGGTCCTTCGGCGTCTTGACGGTCTCGTTGCCGACGGCGGTGACGACGTCGCCGGTCTTGATGCCGGCGCGGGCGGCCGGCGTGTCGTCGTTGACATTGGCGACGAGCGCGCCCTGCGGCTGCGCGAGGCCCATAGCATTGGCGACATCGGCGGTGACGGGCTGGATGGCGACGCCGAGATAGCCGTGGTCGATCGAGCCGTTCTTTTCGAGCTTGGCGACGATCTCCTTGGCCTGATCCGAGGGGATGGCGAAACCGACGCCGACGCTGCCGCCGTTCGGCGAATAGATGGCGGTGTTGATGCCGACCACATTGCCCTCGCGGTCGACCAGCGGGCCGCCGGAATTGCCGTGGTTGATCGGCGCGTCGATCTGGATGAAGTCGTCATAGGGTCCGCTGTGCAGGTCGCGGCCGCGGGCCGAGACGATGCCGGCGGTGACGGTCGTGCCGATGCCGAAGGGATTGCCGATCGCGAGAATCTGGTCGCCGAGCTTCAGCTTGTCGGAATCGCCCCAGGCAATGGTCGCCAGCGGCTTCGGCGCCTTGATCTTCAGGACGGCGAGGTCGGATTTGGCATCGGCGCCGAGAAGCTTGGCCGGCAGTTCGGTGCCGTCATCGAGCGTGACCTTGATGTCCGTGGCATTCTGGATGACGTGATTGTTGGTGACAATGACGCCGTCCGGGCTGATGATGAAGCCGGAACCGAGCGCCATGGCGCGCTGGCTGTCGCGATGCTGCGGCGCTTGGTGCGGGAAGGGAATTCCCTGGTTTTCGAAGAATTGGCGGAACTGCTCGTCCATCGGCGAGTCGCCGGCGTCCGCGCTGGTGTCGGTGGCCTTCATGGTGGTGGTGACGGTCACGACCGCCGGCTTGTCGGCGTCGACGATGGGGGCGAAGGAGCCGCCCGGCGCGACGATGCCGGCCGGTTCGGCGGCCGAGGCGACGGCCGCGGGCGTGTTGAAGGCGAAGGGCAGCGCGCCGGCGCCGACGACAATGGCCGCTCCGACGATGGCTGCGGTTCGATGTTTGCGAAGAAGAGATGACATGGCAAAAGTCCCTTGCGAGATCGTTGGCGATATGGCGTCTTGTCCATGTCCGGGACAGGCGTCGAATGAATGGGCGCCAACTCTTTGCGGGAGCTCTGCTTCAGTCTCTTGACGATGAATGCAAAGTATAAAGATCGATTGGCGCTGGTTGTTAATATGATACGCCGATCGATTTTTACAAATTAAATATTGATCATGTTTTTATTGCGTAAATTTAAGAATATTACCGAAATTTAATGGTAATTCGCCGGAATTTTTCCATATTTATTGTTCAGGCGCCGGCCATCTTTTCAATGCTTCCGCGCCGAGTTCGGTCAGGCCGTAAATGCCGCGATCGAGGCGTTCGAACCATCCGTAGACATTGTCCCGCAGAATTTGCGGCGCTTTGGGCGCCTGGGCGCGCATATCCTTGGGGCGCTGCTGGCCGGCCACGATGGCGGCGGCGCAGGCGAGTGCCTGCTGGCGATAGGCGGTCATGATCGGCGCGCGCGTGCTGCCGCCGAGCGCCGGGTCGCCCTTGCGCCGCCGGTGTTCGTCGACAAGACGGACGCGCTTGCGAAGGTTCTTGCGCGGCATCGGCGCCACCGGGCTGACGATGACATCGACCGCGCCGCTGTCGGAAACCGACAGCATGCCGAAGCCGAGCCTGCGGCAGAGATCGCGGAAACGCCGGTCGCCTTCCCGTCCCTTGCCTTTTGCAGAGACGCGGGCGGCGATCCAGACTTCGTCGCTCGCCTGGGCCCGGTCGACGGCCTGCAGGATAAGTTCGAGATTGAAGCTCAGCTTGAGCTCGCAAATGACGACGACCGGCGGCTCGCCATCGCTGAGCCCGACGAGATCGCAGCCGCCGATCTCGCCCTTCACGGCATAGCCGGCCGTCTCCAGGAAGGTCTTGATGGGCAAGTAAAGCGCGGTTTCCAAATCTTGTTCTCGGGCTGGCGGTTTCAGGGAGGTTCTATCCGATTCGCGCCACCAGGAAGTCGATAAAGGCGCGGATGCGGGTGGCGAGATGGTCGTGGCCGGCATAAACGGCGTGAATATGCTCGATATCGTCCGGATTGAAATCTTCGAGCACCGGCACCAGTAGCCCGGCATCGATATCGGGCTGCACATGAAACCGGCCGACACGGGTAAGACCCATGCCTTCAAGGCAGAGACTGCGCACCGTCGGCCCGTTATTGGCCTGCAGGTTGCCGTAGACAGGTTTCACGAATTGGGAGCCGGTGCGCGGATCGCGAAACGGCCAACCCTCGGCGGTCGGCCGGAAATTGAAGGTCAGGCAATTGTGACGGTCGAGTTCTTCCGGCGTTGCCGGCAGACCCATCCTTTCGATATAGGCCGGCGAGGCGACGATGACGCGGCGGCTGTCCAGCAGCTTGCGGGCCTTGAGCGAACTGTCGCGCAGCGCGCCGACCCGAATGGCGACATCGGCGCGTTCGCCGACGATATCGATGACGCTGTCGGTCAGCGAGATATCGAGTTCGATCTCGGGATAGCGCATCAGGAAATCGGGAATGAGCGGGACGAGGCAACGGACGCCGAAGGCGACGGAGGCGCTGACGCGCAGCCGGCCGCGGGGCACCGCCGCTCCGCCGGCGGCAACCATGCGCTCGGTCTCCTGGATATCGGCGAGGATCGCCTGCGCCCGTTCGAGATAGACTTCGCCTTCCGGCGTCAATTGCAGCGAGCGCGTGGTGCGAACGAGGAGGCGCGTGCCGAGCCGGTCCTCCAGCCGGGTGACGAGCTTGCTGACGGCGGAGGGCGACAGGCGCAATTTCCGTCCGGCAGCCGAAAAGCTGCGAAGCTCCGCCACCCGGACGAAGACATCCATCTCACCGGCGCGATTGTCCATCCGCTCGCCTCACTGCTTTGAATTCAATTCACAAGTGTTGAGTTTATATAGACGATTATCGAATGAATGTCTTGGCCCCATATTCTGCCCGAACAAGAACCAGCGCAGCCCGTAGTCCGGCTGCCTTTTTCGAACGGGTCATCCCATGCCACTCGCTCTTTTTGCCCTGACGATCGCGGCCTATGCGATCGGCACCACCGAATTCGTCATTGTCGGCCTGTTGCCGACGGTGGCGAGCGATCTTCACATCACCCTGCCGCTCGCCGGCCTCATCGTCAGCGTCTATGCCCTCGGCGTCACCTTCGGCGCGCCGATCCTCACCGCGCTGACCGGCCGCATCGAGCGCAAACCGTTGCTGCTCGGTCTGATGGCGCTCTTCGTCGTCGGCAACGGCATGGCGGCCTTGAGCCCCGGCTACGCACCGCTGCTCGTCGCCCGGGTGCTTTCGGCCTTCGCTCATGGCGTCTTCTTCTCCGTCGGATCGACGATTGCGGCCGATCTCGTGCCGGAAAACCGCCGCGCCTCGGCGATCGCCATGATGTTCATGGGCCTGACGGTCGCGATCGTCACCGGCGTGCCGCTCGGCACTTTCATCGGCCAGACCTTCGGCTGGCGCGCCACCTTCGCCGCCGTCGCCGTGCTCGGTGTCATCGCCTTTGCCGGTATCGCCCTCTTGCTGCCGTCCAGCCTGAAAAAGGCACCGCCGGCCGGCATTGGCGAGCAGGTTCGCGTCCTCGGCAGCGGCCGTCTGCTGATCGTCTTCGCCATGACGGCGCTCGGCTACGGGGGCACCTTCGTCGCCTTCACCTTCCTCGCCTCCATCCTGCAGGAAGTCACCGGCTTCGCCGCCTCCGCCGTCAGCCTGATCCTGGTGCTTTACGGCGTTGCCATCGCCATCGGCAATGTCGTCGGTGGGCGGCTTGCCAATGCCAATCCTGTGAAGGCATTGACGGGGCTCTTCGTCGCCCAGGCGATCGTGCTCGTGCTGTTCAGTTTCACGGCCGTCTCGCCCTGGCTCGCCATTCCGACGCTGGCCGCCCTCGGCTTCCTGTCCTTCGCCAACGTGCCGGGCCTGCAGCTCTATGTCGTCCAGCTCGCGCGCCAGGTTCGCCCCGCCGCCGTCGACGTCGCTTCGGCACTCAACATCGCCGCCTTCAATCTCGGTATCGCCGCTGGCGCCTGGATCGGCGGGCTGGTGGTCGAATCCTCGCTCGGTCTCGGCGCCACACCCTGGGTCGGTGCGATCCTGGTTGCCGCCGCGCTCGTCCTCACCCTCTGGAGCGGCGCGCTCGACCGACGCTCGGCTCCGGCGGGCCAGGCCGCTTCCTGCGCCGCCTGATCATCTTGCTACCGAAAGGAAATCCCATGCAATTCGTCAGCGCCAACGGCGCCTCCATTCCCACCCTCGGTTTCGGCACCTTCCGCATGCCGGGTCCCGATACCGAACGCATGGTCTCGTATGTGCTCGATAACGGCTATCGCCATATCGACACCGCCCAGATCTACGGCAACGAGGCCGAGGTCGGCGACGGCATCCGGCGCTCCGGCCTTGCCCGCGCCGATCTGTTTCTCACCACCAAGGTCTGGGTCGAGCACTATCGGCACGATGCTTTCATCGCTTCGGTCGAGGACAGCCTGAAGAAGCTGAAGACCGACTATGTCGACCTGCTCCTTCTCCATTGGCCGAACGATGCCGTGCCGCTCGCCGAACAGATCGGCGCTCTGAACGAGGTCGCGAAGGCCGGCAAGGTCCGCCATATCGGCGTTTCCAACTTCAATCGGGCTTTGATGACGGAGGCGGCGGAACTCAGCGAGCTGCCGCTCGTCACCAATCAGGTCGAGTATCACCCCTATCTCGATCAGTCGCCGGTGATCGAGATGGCCAGGGACCTCGGCATGTCCGTCACCGCCTATTATGCCATGGCGGATGGCAAGGTGCTGAATGATCCGGTGTTGAAGGCGATCGCCGGCCAGCATGGCAAATCAGTCGCGCAGATCGTCCTGCGCTGGATCGTGCAGCAGGGGCTGGCCGTGCTGTCGAAGACGGTCTCCGAGACCCGCGCCCAGGAAAATGCGGCGATCTTCGACTTCGAGCTGACGGCGGAAGAAATGGCGGCGATCCATTGGCTGGCTGAGCCCAGCGGGCGGATCGTCAGCCCCGATGGCCTCGCGCCGGTCTGGGACGCGGCCGCCTAGTTGAGCATGCGAGGGGAGCCGCTGAAACGGCTCCCCTTTGCAATCATGCTTCGAAATCCAGGTCGACCTTGGAAACGGTAACCGATGCCGGCAAGAGCGGTTTGCGGATGCGCTGGCCGAAATGGCGCTTGAAGCCAAGGACATTGCCGACGAGGCTCTTGGTAAAGAGGCCCGGACCACTCGAATAGATGCGCCAGCCACCGTCGACGGCGATATCGCCGGCCTTGACGCGATCCCAGTCGGACGATGCGTGATAGCGGTCGTCGAAGGCCGCGTCGCTACTGCTGAAATAAGTGTTGCGCTGGCGTGGCGACGCGTGGTCGAGCCTGTCGCTGACGGCGATCGGGTTGGCGAGCGCCAGTGCCGCCCACACGCCCTCCGCGTCGTCCTCCAGAGCCAGCGCCTCACAGTAGCGCAGATGCGCGTGCACATACATCAGCCCGATCTCACGGCCGAAGAAGGAGGAGGATTCGGCGCGGCGGAACAGCGTTTCCGGCCCGCCCGCATAGGTCGCCGGCTTTTCCATCAGCCGTACACCGTCCGGGAAGAGCAGGTTTTCCTTGATCAGTCTCATGTGATCGTGCCGCTGTTCCGGCGTGAACAGGCCGCCTAGCATCGGCTGCGTCATCGCGATCAGCGAATAATGCAGGCCGGTGCGGGTATCGCTCGGGTGCAGCAGCAGCTCCACGCCGTCATGGCTCGGATCGAAGACGCCATAGCCGGCGACGACGCCGTCGCGCATCAGGAGGCGATTGAAATCGTCGCGCATGGCGGCGGCGGTCTGCTTCAGCGACTGCGCCTCCTCGTCCCGGCTCGCGAGCGTTAGGATCGCGGCGTAGCGCAGCAATTGCTCGTAGAGCAGTGACACGGTCCAGCTGCTGACCATCCAGTCGCGCAGATGCGGATCGGCCGGCTGCAGGCTGTCGTTCCAGTCGCCTTCGCCGTAGCGGATGAGGCTGGTGCCGGGCACGAAGCGGCTGCGGACGGTGGCGAGCAGCTTTTCGACATGCTCGGAAATCGTCGCCTTCTCGGCGGTCCGCTCCACGGTGTCGTCGGCTCGCCAGGGCACGGTTTCGGCGAGGAAAGCGATATCGCCGGTCGCCTCGATATAATCGCAGAGCGCCTTCAGCGGCCAGACGACGATATCGCCATGGCTCTCGCCGGCGCGGATATTGGCATAGGGATCGAGCATGAACCATTGCGGCCAGTCGCCCCGGTCACGATATTGCTCGGAAAAGACCGAGAGTAGGACCTCTTTCACCTCGGTGTCATGCTCATAGGCCAGCAGGAATTCCACCGGTCCCTGGCAGACATCGCGCGTTCCCCAGGCCGCACCCGTATATTGCTCCAGCCCGTGCGGTACGCTCAGATGCACGATGGCGTCATGCGCCAGCCAAGGCAGCATGACGGCTTGCGCGGCGACATCGGGACCATCGCCCTCGATGCGCAGCCCGCGCGTCACATGGTTCCAGAAGTGCTGCGCGGGTGCGAGCATCTCTTGGCTGTCGACGCCTGTCTGATAGCGTGCCGCAAGCGTTTCGCCCGCTGCCGCATCGGCCATCGAGCCGGTAACGGCGAAGCGGAAGCCCTGGGTCGGGCGAGACCGCAACGCGATGAAGGGGCCGTTGCGCGCGATGCCGTCATCATAGAGCAGTTCGTCGCCGCCGATCGCTTCGAATGCGTCGGGCGTCGAAGTGACGAGATGATAGGCGGCCTGCGGGTAGCGGTCCCACAGCCAGGAGGGCTGCGGCCGGAAGGATATCCGCTTGGCCACCGTGTCGATGGTGATGTTCGTCACCGCTTCATAATCGCGCTCGCCGAGTACGATATGGCCGAAGACCAGGAAGCGGCAGGCCTCGCCCTCGACGGTGACATCCCATTGCATGGCGGGATCGTCACCGGAGGCGGCCGCCGTCACCGTGATGGTGCGGCCGGGGAGCCTGTAGATCCACCTGACATCGCTCAAGCCCATGTCGAATACCGAGGGCACGCCGAGCAGGCGCCAGCCGTCGCCGACATCCACGAGCATGCGCAACCCGCTCGCCCGCGTCAGATTGTAGGGATCGCGCGAGACCGAGAACAGCTTGTGGAAGGAGGTGTTGCCGATGGTGAGCTGTGCCGCAAAAATGCCCTGCATCCAGCAGGTCGCCGCCAGCGTCCGGTCGTCGAGCAGCATGTTCTGGCCGCTGCGGACGATGGCGCCATGACGCCGTGCCACCGCGCGTTCCTTTTCCGGGAGCACGATGTGACGGTTGAGCGTACCGTCCGGTACGAAGAAGGAATAGAGCTCGCCGCCCACGCGCTCTTCCAGCAGGCGCTCGGGATAGAGCCGGTCGATCGCCGCCGGGTCCAGCGGCTCGGTCGGAAGCAGTGGGGCATCCTGCACCAGACTGCGCAGCGGTGCGGCGCCGGCAATCTCCGTCTCGACCAATTGGCCGAGCGCCTTGGGAAGGGCATCGAGACGCGCGAGGTCGGCATCGCCGGAGGCGGCGGGGTGGTCGGCCACGAACAGGCCGAAGAAGGTCGTAGCCTGGACGGCCTTTGCAGCGAGAGTCAACGGCTTCGACTGGATCGCCGGGCAGGCGACCTCATGTTGCCGGCGTATGCTCGGCAGGTTTTCGCCGAAACCCGGCACGATGGGGGTGTCGTCGACATGCGCCGGCACCAGCAACTGGATCGCATCCGTGGCATAGCCGGCCGCGCCGTCAAGGCAACCCTGCGCCAACCAGGGATTGCGTCCGCCGCCCTGCTTCAGATTTTGCCGGTTCATCACGACAGGCCCGAAGGTCGGATGCTTGGCGATGTGATGGTCGATATATTGCGAGGCATAGGCCTCGCTGTTCATCAGGAAGCCCCGGTCGCCGAGGCCGATATCCTGGATCAGCACGAGATCAAGCGGGACGGTTTCCTGTCCCTTATTTTCTAATGAGACCTGCCAGAACCAGACGCTGTCGCTGGGGTGAAACTGCAGCCGCGCCGTATGGCTTATGCCGGCGGTTTCGCCGCTCCATGCGAAAGCCGTTTCGTCATGGCCGAAGGATACGGCCGCCTTTGGGCCGACGATTTCGGCGACGGCGGGCTGTGCGCCGCCGATGCGCAGGTAAATCCGGCCGATGCCGCCGTAAGCCGGCGATCCCAGCACCTGATTGATCATCACGCCGCCCTGCTGATCGGAAAAATCGATGGAAAACAGCGTGCCGTTCGGCAGGACGGACGCCGAAAGGCCGGCATTGTTGGTAAGCGTGGAAAGACCGAGTTCTTCGCGCCGGGGCGTTTGAAAGCTGCGATTGTATTCCGAAGGCATGGTCGGGTCTCGCTGAATCATGGGTCGGGTCAGCCGCACTAGATCACAAGCGACCGCGCGATCATAGGAGGCAATTTGCCCTCCGCGACCGCAATCTTTCGTGACGAGGCTTGTGTCTTACGGATGCCGGCCGGCGCCCGCGACCTCATTGGCGGTGCGGATGACCGGGGAGAGATCGGCATCGTCCCAGGCCTCTTTCGACAGGCCCTTGATATGGAAAATCTTGCTCTCGCCCGGCATCAGATTGACCAGCATGTCGTCGACCTCGGCATTCGGGCCGATCCGGTCGGCAAACAGGCAGAGGTCGCGCAGGAAGCTCTGCGCCGTGATGGTGACGGCGACGCCCTCGGCGGTCTGGGCACTCTCGACGTCGAAGCGCGGCTGCGGATAGTGCAGCTTCATGTCCTTTTCGAAGAACCACCAGGCCTCTGAATCGCCAAGCCGGGCGCGCAAAAATTCCCGCTGCGGATCGCCGGGCGTGGCCACATCTTGGGGAATGGCGATCTCCGCATTCTCGAAACGGTCGCAGAGGATGCGCCAGACGGAATGGCGGGCAAGCAGCGTGCCGTTGACATCGAAGCGCTCGACGGTGAAGGGCACCCGCCAGAACAGGGTCGCGTCGTTGACGGCGATGGCGGCAAGGCCGGCGCCGCGCGGCTGGATGGTGAGGAGATGCGGGGCGTAGCTGTTGCGCAGCGCATACCAGAGCGGCTTCTTCCGCCCGCCGCCGTCGACTGCCGCCCAGGAGGTGACCGGCCAGCAATCGTTAAGCTGCCAGACGATCGCGCCCATGCAGGTAGGGCGATGCGAGCGCATGTGATCGATGCCGAAGCCGATGGCGCGCGCCTGGTTGAGTTGGGTGACGAACAGCCAGTCGTCGAAGCTCTGCGGCGGCGGAAACCAGCCCTCCAGCCCCTTGATGAGCTTGTCGTTGCCCAGCGTCGCCTTTTGGTGATGCAGCACGCCGGGCGAGGCGGGGGCACGATCCTTCTCGCGTACGGATTCGGCAAGCGTGCCGTAGGTCGGCGGCGCCTGCCAGCCGAATTCGGAGCAGAAGCGCGGGATATAGTTGCGGTAGGTTTCGTAACCCACCTCGTTCCAGACATCCCATATGTGCTTGCAGCCATGCTCGTCGGCGTTCGGCGGGATATCCATGGAGCCGGAATAGGGACTGCCGGGCCAATAGGGCCGTGTCGGATCGATCTCGGCGACGAGTTTCGGCAGGAGGTCGAGATAATAGCCGGCGCCCCAGGGCCGGTTGGCGAGAACATCCTGCCAGCCCCAGTCGAAATAGCCCCAGATATTCTCGTTGTTGCCGTTCCAGGGCACCAGCGAGGCATAGGGCATCAGCCGGGTGATGGCCTCGCGCGCTTCCGCCTCGACCTCGCCATAGACCGGCTCCTCTTCCGGATAGGCGGCGCAGGCGAAGAGGAAATCCTGCCAGACCATGATGCCGGCGGCGTCGCATTCCTCGTAGAAGGCATCGGTCTCGTAAATGCCGCCGCCCCAGACGCGCAGGATATTCATGTTGGCGTCGCGGGCCTGGGCGATGCGCTCGCGATAGCGCTCCCGCGTCACGCGCGGCAGGAAGCAATCGTCCGGAATCCAGTTGGCGCCGCGGGCAAAGACCGGCACGTCGTTGATGACGAGCGTGAAGGCGGAGCCGATCTCGTCCGGCGCGGTGTCGAGGCGGACGGAACGGAAACCGACGCGCCGCTGCCAGCGGTCCAGCTCCGTGCCGTCGGAGGCCACGAGCTTCAGATCGAGATCGTAGAGCGGCTGGTCGCCGAGCCCATGCGGCCACCAGACCTGCGGATTGTCGATCCGGCATTCAATCTGCGTATGGGTTTCGCCCTCGGCGATCCGCACCTCCGCGCGCTTGCCGCCGAGCGAGAGCATGAGGGCGGCGCTGTCGGTGCCTGCGCCGGCCCAGTCGATCTCAGCCCTGATGCGCGCGACGCCGACGCCGCCCTGCAGGGTGATCTCCGGGCGGACTGTGCCGAGCCTCGCCTTCGACCAGCTTTCGATGAGGATCGGTTTCCAGATGCCCGCCGTGACGACGGTCGGACCCCAATCCCAGCCGAAATTGCAGGCCATCTTGCGGATGAGGTTGCCGGGGCCGGGATAGTTGGCGGGAATGTCGGCAGCGCTGCCGAGGGCGGTGCGCACCGCCTCGCCATGGGCATAGGCGCTGTCGAAATCGACGATCAGCTCGTTGCGGCCGGCCTTGAGCTTTTCGCGAATATCGAAACGGTAGCTGCGGTGCATGTTGCGCGTTTCGCCGACGAGCATGCCGTTCAGCTCCAGGCGTGCGGCGGTGTCGAGGCCAAGGCAGGAAAGATCGACGCGGTCCGCGCCATCGCCGTCCCAGTCGAAGGCCAGCCGGTAGCGCCAGACCGAGCGGCCGATCCAGTCCTGGGAGATCTCGTTGACGTCGAGATAGGGATCGGTGATCAGCCGGGCCGACAGGAGATCGACATGCACGTTTCCCGGCACCACGGCCGGGATCGCCGCGGGCAGGGAGGGGGCGGTGGAGGGCGCGTGAAGGCGGGAGAGGGTCCAGCCGGTGTCGAGGGGCAGCGTCTTCATGCTTATGGGTCCGTCATGGAAATGGTTCGTGTCAAATCTGCCCCGGTTCTTTGGGCGTCTGGATGAACTGCAGCCCGGCGTGGAGATGACGGTTCATGTGATAGGCATAGGCGATGCGGTCGCGCTGCCGCAGCGCGGCGATGATGTCGCCATGGTCGTCATAGGCGCTGTCGATGGCGATGCGCGATGCCTTGCCGGCCTCCATCAGCCGCTGCAACAATGGCCGCAGAATGCCATAGACTTGTGACAGCGTCTGATTGCCGGCCGATCCGACCAGGGCTGCGTGGAACTCGAAGTCGAGCCGTGCCGCCTCCGGCAGGTCTGGCGCCAGCCGCATGGCCTCGTTGATCGCTTCCAGCCGCGCAAGGGCTGCCGCGTCGATGGCCTGGAACAGCAGATCGGAGAGGTTGACCTCGACCAGCCGGCGAAATCCCTGGATGTCGAGAAAGTTTTCGGCGGAGATGTCGATGGCGAAGGAGAAAAGCTCCATCAGCGCCTGCTGCCGCCGATCGGTGATGACGGCGCCGACCTTCTGCCGGCTTTCGATGATGCCGTAGGCCTTCAGCATGCGGATCGCTTCGCGCACGGTGTTGCGGCTGGTGTCGAACATCGCCGCCAGCTCGATTTCCGAGGGCAGGGCATCGCCGATCCCGAGATTACGCTCGCGGATCAGCCGCCGGATCGCATCGACCACTTGGTCCACCGCCGATCCCCTGTCTTCGATCCCAGCGGTTTCCGTCGTCATGCGTCCTCCATTTTCTGGAATCTTATTGTTGGTCAATAAGAGATGTCAAGCATGTATGTGGGGGCGTAAGGCATGGACATTCGCAGATTCGACGGTATGTTGACCAACAAATTAAGGGAGGCATGGCATGGAGAGTTGCTGGCGTTGGTTCGGGCCTCGCGATCTCGTTCCGCTCGCTCACGCGCGTCAGGGCGGCGCGACGGGCATCGTTACCGCATTGCACGAGATCTCCTATTCCCGCGTCTGGACGCCGGAGGAGATCGAGGCGCGCAAGGCGCTGGTGGAGGCGGCCGGCATGCGCTGGAGCGTCTGCGAGTCCATCCCGATCCCGAGCGCCATCAAGCTCGGCGGCGCTGCCGCTGCGAAGGCGATCGGCGTCTGGAAGGACACGCTGGTCAATCTCGCCCGCTCCGATATCAGGACGATCTGCTACAATTTCATGCCGGTGGTCGACTGGACGCGCACGGACCTGCGTTTCGAGATGCCGACGACGGCGCTGGCCCTGCGTTTCGACATGGTGGAATTCGTCGCCTACGATGTCTTCGTGCTGCGGCGGAAAGGTGCTGAAACGAGTTACGCGCCGGAGCTTGTGCAGCGGGCTGAGACGCGGCTGAAGGGGCTCTCCGAAGACGCGATTCAACGGTTGGAAAGCAATATCATCGCCGGCTTGCCTGGCGGCGAGGACAGCTATGGCCGGGAGGCCGTTCGCGCCGAGATTGCCGCTTTCGACGGAGTGACGGCCGAGGATCTGCGGGCGAACCTTGACAGTTTCCTGTGTGAGGTCGTGCCGGTTGCCGCCGAGGTTGGCGCAAGGCTTGCCATCCATCCCGACGACCCGCCGATTTCGCTGTTCGGCCTGCCGCGCGTGGTGTCTACCACCGAGGATCTGCGCCGCATCGTTGCCAGCGTCGATGATCCGGCCAACGGGTTGACGCTTTGCGTCGGCTCCCTCGGCTCGCGCGCCGACAATGATGTGCTTGCCATCGCCCGTGAGCTTGCGCCGCGCATCAACTTCGCCCATCTGCGCGACGTGGCGATCGAAGTGGATGGTTCCTTCGTGGAGGCATCGCATCTGGAAGGGCGCAGCGATATGTACGCCATTTTGCGCACGCTGCTGGCGGAGGAAGCGCGGCGCCGCGCGGAGGGACGGCCGGATCACCTGATCCCGATGCGTCCCGACCACGGGCACCTGATCGGCGACGATGTCGATAAGCCGACCAATCCTGGCTATTCGTTGATCGGACGGCTGAAAGGGCTGGCCGAGCTGCATGGCGTGATCCATGCTATCGGCAAAATGGATGAGGTTTTGCGACGGTAGAGAGGCTTCGGGATATCGGGAGATTGGTCGGTCGTTGGTCGAACAAGGTGTCCGGTTGCATATTTGGTGAGCTTTTGCCTAAAGCTTGTGCTAGTCTATTATTTTGATTTTGTTTAACTTTTTTTATTATGACTATCGTGTTCCGTATCGTTTCAACGCAAATTGGCTAGGTCGATCCGCATATGAATTCCGTTTGGCCCGACGCTCCGAACGATGACTTTCGATCGCTGTTCGAGACGCATCCCTCGCCGATGTGGGTCTATGATCCCAGCACGCTGAAATTCTTGATCGTCAACGATGCCGCGCGCCAGCTCTATGGCTATAGCCATGAGGAGTATGCCGGCATGACCGTTCTCGACATTCGCCCGCAGAAAGAGCGCGAGCGGATGCGCAATGCCATCCAGCGCCGGACGGATGTGGAGAGGGCGGAGCGCTGGACGCATTTGAAGGCCGATGGCGAGACATTCGAGGTGCTGACCTATGGCCGGGAGATCCGTTTCGACGGCAGGGAGGCTATTCTGGCGATCGTTCAGGATCGCACCGAGGTCAATGCCGCCCGCCGTCAGGTCAGCGATACCCGCTCGCTGCTCGACAGCATCGTCGACAACCTGCCCGTCGGCGTCTTCGTCAAGGACATGGCGCAGGATGGCCGCTATATCCTGTTCAACGAGGCCTGCGCTGCCGCCACGGGCCGCCCGGCGAAGTCCGTTATCGGCCAGAACGACGAGGGAGTTTTCGAGGAAGAACAGACGGCGGCCTTTCGTCAGCAGGACGAGCGGGCCTTCGCGACGACGTCGACCGTCCATTTCGAGGAAACGATCCGGGGCATGGATGGCCTCACGCGCATCCTGAGAACGGCCAAGCGAGCGCTGCCCGCGCCAAAGGGCGAGGCACCGCGTTATCTGCTCGGCATTTCCCAGGATGTCACGGAGGAGCGTGGCGTCGAGGCAAAGCTTGCGCATCTTGCCATGCACGATTCCCTGACCGGCCTTCCGAACCGCGCCTATTTTTCCGACATCATCGTCCGGAAGGTGGCGGCCGCAACGACAGACCGGCCGATGGCGCTGCTCTACATCGATGTCGATCATTTCAAGCATATCAATGACAGCAAGGGCCACGCCGCCGGCGACATGCTGCTGTGCCAGGTCGCGCAGCGGCTTTTGCGGCTTGCCGAGAAGAACGATCTCGTCGCCCGCCTTGGCGGCGATGAGTTCGCGCTGGTGCTCAACATGACGGATGCCGGCAGGGCGCAACGTTTCGCCGATCTGCTGCTGATGTCGCTCGCAGCCCCCTTCGATCTCGACGGCGTTCGCGAACATGTGACCTGCAGCATCGGCATAGCGCTTGCGCCGGACCATGGGAATGATGCCGATGTGTTGATGCGCGACGCGGACCTCGCGCTCTATGCGGCCAAGGGCAGCGGGCGCTCCACCTATCGCTTCTACCAGACGGACATGCGGCTTGAGGCGGAGCGGCGTCACCAGCTCACCGTCGAGCTTCGCGAGGCACTGCAAAACAGCGAGTTCGAGCTTCACTATCAGCCGATCATTCGGCTGGACAATGACGGTTTGTCGGGCTTCGAAGCGCTCATCCGCTGGCGCCATCCGGTGCGCGGGTTGATCGCTCCGGCGGAATTCATCGCCGTTGCCGAGGAAACCGGCATGATCGTGCCGATCGGGGAATGGGTGCTGCGCGAAGCCTGCCGTACCGCGGCGCGATGGCCGAGCCATCTGAAGATCGCCGTCAATCTGTCCGTTTATCAATTCCGGCATGCAAGCCTGCTGGCTACCGTCGTCTCGGTGCTGGATGAGACCGGGCTGCGCCCCGAACGGCTGGAAGTCGAAATCACCGAATCCGTGCTGCTCTCCGAGGTCGAGCAGAGCCTGCAATTGCTGCGCGCTCTGAAGGAACTCGGCATCCGCATCGCCATCGACGATTTCGGCACCGGCTATTCGTCGCTGAGCTATCTGCGCTCCTTCGCCTTCGACAAGATCAAGCTCGATCGCAGTTTCGTCGCCGGCATCGAGACCGATCCCGGCAATCTCGCCATCGTCCGCGCCGTCGTCGGTATCGCTTCGGGCTTCAATGCCGTGACGCTGGCGGAAGGCATCGAGACCGAGGCGCAGCTGGATAAGCTGCGGGCGGAGGGCTATGGCGAGGTTCAGGGCTTTCTGCTCGGACGACCCATGCCGCGACAGGAAGCCGAGGCGCTGATCTCCAGGGAAAGGCGCCCGATGAAGCGGGTCTCATCGTTCTGAGGTGACGGGAACGAAGACGTTCCAGTGCCTTTCCCAGCTGCCGCCAACGGTCCCGGCGCAGGTGACGGCGACATTCGGCGCGGATAGGCCATAGGTTTTGGGAACCCACTTGACCGTCAGCGGAACGGCACATCGCGGCACCTGAATCTTCAGGTTCGGGTCAAGCACTTTCCAATCGGTGCCGCGGGACAGATTTTCCCTGGCGATGAACCGTCTCGCCTCTTCCCGGATCTCGAAGAGGCCGTGCTTCACGCCATTCGTCCTGTCGTCCTCTATGCTACGATAGGCGGCTTCGGATGCCGAACAATGATGGGCCGTCGTGGCGAGCACACCGAGGCAGAGCAGCAGTATCGGTCGTCGATCCATATGCCTCTCGCCTTTCGTTCGGATGCAAGATGTTTTGCCATGAAATGATCATAGGCAAAAATCTTTAGCCTTGCCTGTCGGGAAACGTGACCGGCCATCGTCCTTGGAGCAGCCCGCCGACGGGCGCAACCTTCAAACCTGTTTCGAGGAAACGATCATGACCGATGCAGAACAATCATCCCAGCCGAAAATCCCGGCCAAGGGTGGGCTGGTGGCCTATGTGATGGTGGAGGGCGCCGTGAAGGCGGCCGAATTCTACAAGCGTGCCTTCGGCGCCGAACTCGCCTTCATGTATCCGGCCGACGAACAGGGCCGAACGATGCATGTCCACCTCTATGTCAACGGTAGCTCGCTGATGCTCGGCGATTTCTATCCCGAACATGGCTACGGCGTGGAAAAGCCGCAGGCCTTCTCGCTGCAACTGCTTGTCGACGATCTCGATCCCTGGTGGAAGCGCGCCGTCGACGCCGGAGCCGAGGTTCTGATGGCGCCGCAGGTGATGTTCTGGGGTGACCGCTGGGGGCAGCTGCGCGATCCCTTCGGTATCACCTGGGCGATCAATGCGCCGGTCAAGGCCTGAGGCTGCCGTCTGCGATCAGTCGCCGAGCAGGCTCCGCGTCAGTGGATGCTCGGGATCGGCAAGACCGTCCAATATGGTGTAATGGTTCCGGTCCGGCTCGACGACCGTTGCGGTCGCCGCGCCGAGGCCGGTCCAGATATTGGCGAGAAGCGCGTTCTGGCGGATGAATTCCGACCGTTCCGCACCGCCGACCCAGCAGGTGAGGCGAGTATCGCTCATCGGCTCCAGCAGCGCCGGGCTTTCCGCCAAGGCTTCGGCCACGTCGATGCGCAATTGCGCATTCATGCTTCTCTTCATGATCGGGCGCAGGTCATGCAGGCCGGAAATGGGCAGCACATGCCGGATGCGCTCCCGGACGGAAGCCGCAAGCGGCGAGGTAGTCGTCACCATGCGGGCGGCGAGCTGGCCGCCGGCCGAATGTCCGGTGAGGATCAGCGGCCCATCGATCATGCCGGCGGCAGCCTCGATCGCCGCCGCGATCTCCTGCCCGATGCCGCCGATGCGGATATCCGGGCAGAGCGTATAGGAGGGGATGGCAACGGCGTAACCGCCGGAAACGGCGCCGGCGGCCAGATGCGACCAATAGCTCTTGTCCAGCTGCAGCCAGTAGCCGCCATGGATGAAGACGACCAATCCTTTCGGCAGTCCGGACGGCAGGAAGAGATCGAAACGGTTGCGCGGGCGCGGGCCATAGGCGAGATCCAGCCTGGCCCGACCGTCCGTCGCCATGGCGTCGCGGAAATGCCGCGCCGGCTCCACCCAGGCAGCCGGCCATCGATCGCCATCGACGATATAGGCGCCATTCGTGTAGGCGCTGTCCCAGTCGGTAATCCTGAAATAGCCCATGATCTCTATTGCCTCTTGCCCGATCGTCGCGGTCTCAGGTCACGGCGGAGCGCACGGCAAAGCGTGCATCCTTCCATGAGCCGCTGCTCAGAATATCCTCCAGCACGCCGGCCGCCTGCCAGACATCGCGATAGCTGACATAGAGCGGCGTGAAGCCGAAGCGCAGGGTAAACGGTGCGCGGAAATCGCCGATGACGCCGCGCTCGATCAGGGCCTGCATGATTTCATAGCCGTTCTCATGCGTGAAGGAGACCTGGCTGCCGCGTTTTTCGCTGTCGCGGGTCGTGTCCAGCACGACGCCATAAGGACCGCACTTGGCCTCGACCAGCCGGATGAAGAGATCGCCGAGCGCGATGCTTTTGCGGCGCAAGGTAGCAAGATCGACCTCGTCCCAGACACCCAGCGCGCCCTTCAGGGCTCTGAGCGACAGGACCGGCGGCGTGCCGCACAGGAAGCGCTTGATGCCTTCGCCCTGGGCGAAGCCCTGCTCGAAGGCGAAGGGCCGGGCATGGCTCCACCAGCCGCTGAGCGGCTGGACGATCGAGCCATGATGACGGCGCGCGGCATAGATGAAGGCCGGCGCGCCGGGGCCGCCGTTCAGATATTTATAGGTGCAGCCGACGGCGAAATCTGCCCCTGATCCATCGAGATCGACCGGCAGGGCGCCGGCGCTATGGCAGAGATCCCAGATGACCAGAGCCCCGGCCGCCTGGATCTTTCGCGTCAGCCCGGCCATGTCCCGCAGCGCGCCGGTCTTGTAGTTGACGTGATTGACGAGCACGACGGCGGTCTGGCCGTCGATCAGGCTTTCGATGTCGTCGCCATCCCGGCCCTCAAGCCGAAGCTCGGTGCCCGGCCGTGTCGAGGCCACGCCTTCGGCCATATAGAGGTCGGTTGGAAAACTGTCGCCCTCGGCGACGATGATGGTGCGGTCGGGGCGCATGGCGAGCGCCGCATGCAAGGCCTTGTAGATATTGATCGACGTGGAGTCGGCGACCACCGTCTGACCCGATGCCGCGCCGATCAGCCGGCCGATGCGGTCGCCGAGTTCGACCGGCAGGTTGAACCACCCGGCGCTGTTCCAGCTGCGGATCAGGCCGTTGCCCCACTCCTCCATCATCGCCTGCTTGAGCTCGGCGAAGACATCGTGCGATGCGGCGCCGAGGGAGTTGCCGTCGAGATAGATGGCGCCATGCGGCAGGGCGAAGCGGCTGCGGAAGACGCGCAGCGGATCGGCCTCGTCCATGGCCTCGATGGCGGCAAGATCGGGAAGGCTGTCCATAAGATTGGCCCTTTTATTCGCGCATGGCTTCTCTGGCGGGTGCGCCGCCGCGGCTGCGGCGGATGCTCGGCAGCGCCAGCATGGCGAGCACGAACAGGCCGGTTGCGAGCTTGAGGTTCGGCGGCGGCATGCCGGCGGCAAGGCACAGCGATACGAGCTGGTAATAGATGATCGAGCCGATGAAGGGTGCGAGCAGCTGCCGCAGCACAGTCTGCTTGCCGGTGAAGGCCTCGCCGATCATCAGCGCCGCCAGGCCGTTGATCAGGATGCCGATGCCCATGTTGACGTCGGCAAAGCCCTGCGACTGCACCATCAGCGCGCCGCTGCCGGCCGAAAAGGCACTGGCGATGCCGACGCCGCCGATGGTGGCGGCCCAGACATTGATGCCCTGCGCCTCGGCCATGTCCGGATTGGCGCCGACGGCGCGCATGGCGGTGCCCTTCTCGGTCTTGAAATAGAGGTTCAGCCCGATCAGGACGATGAGTGCGAGCAGGCCGGCAACGACGATCTTGCTCACCGGGAAGCCGGCTTGGGCGAACGGCACCCAGTCGAACACGGTCGGCGAGCCGAAGACGGAGAGGTTCGATTTGCCCATGATGCCGAGATTGATGCTGTAGAGCATGGTCGACATCAGGATGCCGGCGAGCAGCGTATGAATGCGGAAGCGCAGGTGGATGAAGGCCGTGCAGCAGCCGGCCGCAAGGCCGACGGCGAAGGCGGCTACGATCGCCAGCGGCGGCGTGACACCGGCCGCAAGCAGGATGCCGCAGACGCAGCCGCCGAGCGGGAAGGCGCCCTCGCTCGTCAGGTCCGGAAAGCTCAGCATGCGGAACGGGATCATGATGCCGAGCACGACGAAGCTCAGGATGAAGCTCTGGGCCAGCGTGACCGGGATCAGCGAGACGAAGCTCGAAATGGTTGTCTGAAGGAAATCCATGATATCAGCTCACCAGCAGCATGCGGTCGGTCTTGACGGCGAAATGACCGATCAGTTCGGGCACGGTGATGCGCTGCTTGCCTTCGCCGGTGATTTCGAGATGCACGCGGCCGGCATCGAGCATGATGATGCTGTCGCCGAAATCGACGGCGTGCTGCATGTTATGCGTCACCATGAGGGTCGTCAGCTTCAGCGCCTCGACGGTGCGCACCGTCGCCTGCATGACGATATCGGCGGTGCGCGGGTCGAGTGCGGCCGTGTGTTCGTCGAGCAGGAGGACATCAGGCGAACCGCCGACGGCCATGATCAGCGACAGCGATTGCCGCTGGCCGCCGGACAAGAGCTCGACCTTGGTGTCCAGCCGGTTTTCCAGGCCGAGGCCGAGGACGGCAAGCCGCTCCCTGTAGCCGGCGAGCCGCGTCGCGTTCAGGCCCTGGCGCAGGCCGCGCTTCTTGCCCCGCAGCTCGGCCAGCAGCATGTTTTCGGCGACCGTCATGCTAGCGGCGGTGCCCTTCATCGGGTCCTGGAAGACACGGGCGAGGCGGGCGGCGCGCTTGTGCACCGGCATGCCGGTAACATCGTCGCCATTGATGACGATCTGGCCGGAATCGAGGCTGAGCGCGCCGGAAATGGCGTTGAGCATGCTGCTCTTGCCGGCGCCGTTCGAGCCGATGACCACGCCGAATTCGCCTGATTTGAGCGAGAGGGTGAGGCCATCAAGCGCCACCTTCTCGTCCGGCTGTCCCTTGTAGAAAACCTTGCGCGCGGATTTGATGTCCAGCATCCGTGCCTCCCTGCGGAATAACTTGCAAAATGGCGGCGTTGGCGACGCCGCCATGTATCCGAATTGTGTATTGAAGATGCCGCTTGTCAGTTCACGAAGCAATTGCAATCGGCAAGCGATGCCGGCACTTCGGCGCCAAAGGCTTTCAGAACCGTCCTGTTGATCAGCGGCGCATGATCTTCATAGGCTGGGCGCGACGGCTTGATCGTCTTGGGATCGGCACCCTTCAGGATCTGCGCGGCGATCTTGCCGGCATTTTCGCCGACCTGTTCGTAGTTGACGGCAAAGCTTGCCGGCACGACGCCATTGCGCACGGCGGCATCGTCGGAGTTGACGATCGGGATCTGCGCCTGGCGGGCGGCGGCGGCAACCGCGGGGATAGCCGGCTGCAACAGGTTGGAGGCGGGCGTGTAGATCACGTCGACCTTGCCGGCGAAGGAGGCGATGCGCTGCTGGATGTCGTTGACGCTGTCGACGCCGACGCCCACGACTTCAAAACCGGCGGCGGGCGCTGCTTCCTTGACCTTCTCGAACAGGGCGACGTCATTGGCCTCGCCCGGATTGTAGGGCACGCCGAAGCGCTTGGCATTCGGCAGCAGCTTCTTGGCGAAGGTCATAATGGCGGCGATGTCCTGCAGGTCGGACGCGCCGGTAATGCCTTCGTCGCCAGCGTCCCAGGAGGGCGTGAGCTTGGCGGCGACCGGATCGGTGACGGCCGAAAAGACGATCGGGATACCGGAGCCGGCGAGCGCCTTCTTGGCGATCTGCGAGACCGGCGTGGTCACCGTATACATCAGCTTCGGATGTTCCGACTGCAGCTTGGCGATCATCTGCGGCACCAGCGACGCGTCGAAGCTGGTGTTGCTCTCGCTGTAGACGACATCCTTGCCTTCGACGAAGCCGTTGTCGGCTAGCGCCTTCTTGAACCCGGCGATCGAGGCGTTGAGCTGCGGATGCTCGCCGAAATTGGCGATGGCGATCTTGATCGGCTCGGCGGACGCCGTGGCGACACTCGCCATGAAAGCGCCGGCGACAACCAGGCCCGACAGCCATTTGGATGTGGATTTCAGCATGATTTCCTCCCGTATTCGTTATGGGCCGGGTTCTCCGGCCTTGTGGAGACGGATCATAGCGGCTGGCGTGTTTCTGTCAATTTGCGATATATGATATGCGCCATCAGCGCATTTGATATATATTTTTGCTCTACGACCATTTTATATATAATCCGTCAGCTGCGATGACCGGGATGAATACCATGCAGGACAAGGACACCTCGACCAAGACGGAGGCGGCCTATTGGCTGCTGCGGCGCGATATTCTCAGCACCAGGCTCAGGCCCGGCGCATCACTGAAGCTCAGTGCGCTGCGCGACGCCTACGGTCTCGGCTGGACGCCGCTGCGCGAGGCCCTGTCGCGGCTGGAAGCCGAAAAGCTGGTGACGGCCGTCACCAATCGCGGCTTTGCCGTCGCGCCGGTGTCGCGCGCCGAGCTGGAAGACCTGATGCGGGCGCGGATGGTCGTCGAGCTGCCGTTGCTGCTGGAATCGATCGAAAAGGGCGGGCCTGACTGGGAATCCGCCGTCGTGACGGCGCATTATCGCCTGTCGCGCTGCAAGATCGTGCCCGATGCGGCCTCCGAGGAAATGGCCGACGAATGGGACGAAAAGCATGCGGCCTTTCACGCCGCGCTGATCAGTGCGTCGTCGTCGAACTGGCTCCTGCGGTTTCAGGCCACCATCACCGACCAGCTTCGCCGTCATCATCGCTTCCTGGGCCTGGCGCCGACGCAGCGCGCCGCCGCGGGCCTGACGATCGGCTACGAGACGGCGGTGGCGGCACTGCGCGACGCAATGGCGATCGAGCATCATACGGCGCTGATGGAGGCGGCCCTCGATCGCGATATCGAGCGCGCGAGGGTGCTGATGACGGAGCATATCGGCTACACGCTGCAGGTCTATATCCGCTCCGAGGACGAATGAGCAATCCGAGGCTTGGATCGGCCGAAATAGAGCTGTCGCTCATCTCTGTGACGGCGTCTATTCCTGGGCGGTAGCGCCCCCATCGCGGAGCTACGGCGATTGCAGGCATGGGGAATTGCTGTGCCCCTGCAACAAGTTCTCCCGTAAACCAATCAATATACAGGTCTGAACGCTTGCCAACGGGTGCGCTGGGCGACGCAATCCGCGCGTAGCAGGCGAACTCTGACCAAGCGACGAGCCCACCGGAAAATTCCGGATGGCTCCCTGCAATGGCAACGGGGGGTAGGGGATCGAGTCGCGTCATGTCCAGGGAGAACTTCGAGATGCGGATGTATATATAAAGAATAAGTCCCTGTGATAATGTAATTTTTAATAGATATACCTGCGGATTCGTAATAATAATCGTCACTACCGGGATCTGCCTGACGGCGCCGACAAGTGAAGGATTGAAGCTGCGTGGCTCTTCCGTCAAAAAAGCTGCCTCGAACATTCCTGATGGCGGTGCTGTCGTCCCTGCGGCAGGCCTTCCTCAGCATCGCGATCGCCAGCGCAGTGGTCAGCGTGCTGGCGCTGACCGGTTCGTTTTTCATGCTTCAGGTCTATGACCGGGTCATTCCCGGCCACAGTCTACCAACGCTTGTCGGCATTGCGATCATCGCCGCGACCCTTTTCGTATTTCAGGGCGTTCTTGAACTGTTGCGTTCGATGCTGCTGGCCCGTGTTGGCGTGGCGCTTGACGAGCGGATGAACGCTAAGGTCTTTACGTCGCTGGTCCTTCAGCCCCAAGTAATGCAGGTGCCAGGCGATGGAATGCAGTCGGTTCGCGATCTGGACAAAGTGCGGTCTTTTCTCTCCAGTACCGGTCCGATCGCCCTGTTCGACCTGCCATGGATACCGCTGTATCTTGGACTGTGTTTTCTTTTCCATTTCTGGATCGGGCTGACGGCCACTTGCGGCGCCATCGTCCTCATCGTGCTGGCGGTCCTTGCCGAAATCCTGTCGCAACGCCCGGCGGCTGAGGCGGCTAAGCATTCTGCAGCGCGCCTTGCCTTTGCGGAAGGTGCGCGGCGAAACTGGGAAGCGGTTGTCGCAATGGGGTTCGTCGGCCGGATAGCGGAGCGATGGACCGATCTCAACGGCGCCTATCTGGAAAATCAACTGGCGGCTGCCAACGTGACCGGCATCCTGACGACCACGTCCCGCATCCTTCGCATGATGCTTCAGTCCGCCGTGCTCGCGGTCGGCGCGGTTCTCGTCATCCGACAGGAAGCGACCGGGGGCATCATGATCGCCAGCTCGATCCTGGTCAGCCGGGCGCTCGCGCCGGTGGAACTTGCCATCGGCCAATGGAAGACTTTCGTTGCCGCCCGGCAAAGCTGGTCGCGCCTTGTCCGGCTGCTGGAGATCCTGCCCGCCGGAGACTGGAGCGTCAGCTTGCCGACACCGCGATCAAGATTGACGGTGGACAATCTGAGCCTCGCGCCTCCGGGCAGCCGTGAGCTCATCCTTCGCAACATCTCCTTTGACATATCGGCCGGGACCATTTTGGGAGTGATTGGTCCCAGCGCCTCGGGAAAATCGTCGCTCGCGCGTGCGGTTACCGGCCTCTGGCCAGCCACCGTTGGTTCGATACGCCTCGATCACGCCGCTCTCTCGCAATGGGACCCCTCGGATCTTGGGCGCCACATCGGATATCTTCCCCAGGATGTCAGCCTCTTCGATGGTTCGATCGCCGATAATATTGCCCGCTTTGAAAAGCAGCCCTCATCGAAATTGGTCGTTGCCGCGGCAAAGTCTGCCGGCGTCTATGACATGATCGTACAGCTTCCGCAGGGCTTCGATACCATGATCGGGGAGGGCGGTTCGCGGCTTTCCGCGGGGCAGCGACAGCGCATCGCGCTGGCGCGAGCGCTTTACGGGGAGCCGTTTTTGGTGGTGCTGGACGAACCCAATTCCAATTTGGACGCGGAAGGCGAGGCCGCGCTGACCCAGGCTCTGCTCGACGTCGGTGCGCGCGGCGGCATTGCAATGGTCATCGCCCACCGGCCGAGCGCTTTGGTGGCGGCTGACATGTTGATGGTCATCGCCGGCGGACGGCTGCAGGCTTTTGGACCCAAGGACACGGTTCTCGGGAAGCCGGCAAGGCAACCGATCAAGCAGGGCGCGGTCCGGCTGATGGTCGCCGGCGAGGATACCGGATCATGAGCGGAGACAGGCTTTCAACCAGCGAGGGGTCGATACGCCGGCTTTCCGTCGTGATGCTCGGGACGATCATCTTGCTCGTCGGCGTGATGGGCGGCCTCGCCGCGACGACGCGGATTTCGGGCGCGGTCATCGCCCCCGGAGCGCTTGCGGTCGACAGCTATGTCAAGCCGGTCCAGCATCTCAAAGGGGGGATTGTCCGCGACATTCAGATCAAGAACGGTGACCGCGTCGATGCCGGCCAGCTTCTGATCCGTCTCGATGACACGCAAACGAGCGCCAATCTCGCGATCATCCGCAAACGTTTGGACGAACTCTCCGCGAGGACCGCGCGGCTTGTTTCGGAACGCGACGGTGCGTCAGCGATCGCTTTTCCGGCGGATCTGCTTTCGCGGGCCGGGGAAGATGAAATCGCGCGGACGATCGCCGGCGAGAGACGGCTGTTCGACGATCGATTGGCATCCAGGCAAAGCCGCAAATCGCAGCTCGTCGAACGTATCCAGCAGTTGCGGCAGGAAGTGGAGGGTCTGGTTGCCCAGGAGAACGGCAAGCGCACCGAGATCGATCTGATCGCCAAAGAGCTTTCCAGCCTTCAGCGGTTGTTCGACAAGGGCATCGTCCCGGCGGCGAAGGTTTACGCGCTGCGGCGTGAGAGCGCCAGCCTGACGGGAGAGCTCGGCAATCTCGTTTCGAGCATCGCGCAGGCCAAAGGCAAGATGACGGAGACGGAACTGCAGATCACGCAGGTCGATGACGATCACAGCGCCGAGGTGTCGGACCAACTGCGTCAGGCGCAGAGCGACACCGGGCAATTTATGGAGCGATTGATCGCCGCGCAGGACGATCTGAAGCGGATCGATATAAGAGCGCCGCAGGCCGGCATCATCGACCATTTGAGTGTGCATGCCGCGGGCGCCGTGATATCGCCCGGCGAAACCATCATGCAGATCGTCCCGGATAAGGATGCGCTCGTCGCCGAACTTAAACTGTCGCCGCAGGACATCGACCAGGTGACTGTCGGGCAGCCTGTCATGCTGAGGTTTTCAGCGTTCAACCAGCGGGACACGCCTCAACTCAACGCGAAAATCACCAAGATCTCGGCCGAACTGACCACCGACCAGCATTCCGGCGCAAGCTACTATGTCCTGCGCGCTCGCGTATCGAAAGAGGAGTGGGGCCGGCTCGGGCAGCTGACCGCCGTCTCCGGCATGCCGGTCGAGGCCTTCTTGCAGACCGGTGACAGAACGGTCCTTGCCTATCTGACGAAGCCGATGGCGGATCAGATGGCCCGGGCCTTTCGTGAAGAATAGCGCATCATCCCCGCAAATCGCTTCCGCCAATTGGCTGCCGCGGGAAAAAGCTAGTCTGTCGGATCAATGGGATAGAGCGCGCGCCCAATTTGACCCTTGATTTTAGGGGGGTTCAATTGCAAGCTAAGACATCGTTTAGCTCGGAGGGGTCCGAAATGGTTAAGCGAGTTCCCATAACGGCAGCGAATTTAATCGATCATCAAATCGGCACGGACGATGTCCTGATTGCGCCAGATTCGACCAGCATTCTTTACGGAGATGCCGGAAAAAGCCTGCTGGATCACGCCACCGGCGGCAACGATAATCTGACCATACACGGCTCGGGCAGCTTCTATGGCGATGCCGTCAAAAACATTGCCGACCACGCGGCCGGCGGCGATGATATCCTGTTCGCGCAGATCACCGGGCCTGTCGCTTCCCCAATCAATTTGTATGGGGATGTGGGAGGAAGCATCTCCGACGGTGCGAAGGGCGGCAATGATGTTCTCAGCGTGGCTCCGAGTCCGACCCACATCACAGTCGCCATGTATGGCGATGCCGGAAAGGATATATCGGGGCACGCCGCGGGAGGCGATGATGCCTTCAACCTTTCCGCCTTTCAGAACACGTTCACAATCTACGGCGACGCTGGCGGCGACATGAAGGATCATGCCGTTGGTGGCAACGACACAGCCACGGACAGCAGCTCTGAAGGGTTTGTGACATTCTACGGCGATGCGGGCGCAAATATATCCGGTCATGCGCGTGGCGGTCATGACGTTCTCAATACGGGTCTTGAAGACAGCGTAACTTTCTATGGCGATGCCGGTGGCAATCTCGGCGATCATGCCATTGGCGGCGACGATACGATGAACGTCGCGTCTGTCGGGGCGGTTCTGGCCTATGGCGATGCCAAAAGCATGTCGGGTCACGCCCATGGTGGTAACGACAGCCTTCTCGTCAGGGCGCAGCAATCCGCGAATGATATGATTGTGGGCGATGCGCAAACCATGTCGGGCCATGCGCGTGGCGGCGACGACGTGCTTGGTGTCGATGCCGTTCGCCATACGGAAGGGTCCATTACCCTTATTGGTGACGCTCAAAGGATGTCGGGTCATTCTCGTGGTGGCAACGACACGCTGATCAGCGGCAACGGCAACGACGACATGTGGGGTGACGCACAGGTCATGGTCGACCATGCCAAAGGCGGAAACGATACGTTCCTGTTCAAATTCAATAACGGCCATGACAGAATCGAAGATTTTGGTCAGGGCGCTTGTGGCATGGGGTCGAATTGGGGAACCGATTATATCGACGTTTCCGCACTGGGGATCAGCGACTTCAGCGAGCTGACTATTTCAGCCTTCGATCCAACCACCCACGACAGTACGATTTCATTCGATACGGGTGACGTGGTCGTGCACAGTCAGCATTCGCTGGGGGCGCAAGACTTTTTGTTCGCGTAAGCAGTGGAGTTGGCTCCCTGCGCTGATTGACCGCGAGGCAGCTTCAATTTGATGAAGATGCCGTCAGGTGGCGGGGATATCCTATCCCATGCGCCGTCGTGTGTTTGCATTTTGTTGGCGTTAGATGTTCGCGGTCCATGTCATTGTGGAAGCCAGAGCGGATGAATTTGTCGTGGAGGTGGAAATGTCTACGATTGATCTTACCAAGTACCGTCTGACGTTCGACGACGAGTTCAACACGCGCAGCATTTCTCAGACGGGCAACGGCACGACCTGGGCCGATATCCGCCCGCAATGGCGTTATGACGCCAATTCCGATATCGGCTTTGGTCATTCCTCGTTCGTCGATCCTTCGTCGGGCTATGATCCCTTCAAGGTGAGCAATGGCGTGCTGACGATTACGGCCGTGCCCGACCGCACGGCTTCGGGGATACCCGGCAGCTGGGAATCCGGCCTGATCACCACGCAAGGCCATTTTTCGCAAACATACGGCTACTTCGAGATGCGGGCCGACTTCTCGAACCTTGCGGGAGCATGGGGCGCGTTCTGGCTTCTACCGGACCATGTGATCGCCGATCCGAACAAGGCCGGGCACTGGCAGGAACTCGATGTCGTCGAAAACTATGGGAGTTTCGAGAAGGGCATATATAGCGGCATTCACACGACCGATGCGGCGCCGAACCTCAACTGGCAGCAAAATTTGCAGGTCTATAGTGAACTTGCCAACCCAAGCGGTTTTCACACCTATGGACTGGATTGGAACGCGGATACCATAGGCTTCTACGTCGACGGTCAGCTTATGGGAACGAAGCCCACGCCCAGCGACATGCATGGGCCAATGTATCTCTTGGCCAATCTGGCCACGCAGAACGACCCCCACAACAATGCGGACATTACCAAAGCGCCGATTTCGGAGCAGATCGATTATATCCGGGTCTATTCTCACCTTCCTGCCACCACCACCACGACCCCTCCCGCCACCGTGACGACGCCAGCCGGCGGTGCATCCACAACCACCGCAACTATCGGGGCTGGAGCGGACAAACTCGTTTTGCTGATCAGCGAAGACGCCTATCTCGGCGACGCCATGTACAGGGTCACGGTCGATGGAAAACAAATCGGCGGAACTCAGACGGCGCACACTCATCACGGTTCCGGTCAATCGGACCATCTATTGGTGCTGGGCGATTGGGACAAAGGTAGCCATGATGTCAGCGTGACATTCCTGAATGACGCCTGGGCCGGGACGCCCACGACCGACCGAAATCTGTATTTGGATGGCGCTACCTATGATGGCGCGGATGTGTCCGGCGCGCAGCATGCCTTGATGGGCGTCAGCGCATTCCACTTTCATATCTTTGATATCTGAGAGGTCCGGAACGATCACCGTTGTTGCGCTCAGGCCATTCATTTCATTGGCGGTCTCGGATATTTCACACATCTTCCGAACTGAGATATCCATTCTCTCGGCAGAGCTAATTTCGTCCCGCCGATCCAGCATCTGTCGCTTTGTGGGAAGCTGCTAACGCCTTCCTGCCTCCCTTGCGGTGTCTTGCCGGATCAACGGCAGACCAGGACCAACGTCGATTGCGGAACCGTTGCTTTATCCGCTTGGAAATTGCGAGCGCCAAAGACACGGCGGCTGGTTTTGGCGCAGTCTCCTTTTGGGTCCGACATCGTTCAAAGCCGGATTCAAAATAGCGCGTTGAAAGTGACATCCATCCCGAAAGGCCGCCCGCTTCCGGCTCACCGACTTCTGCGGTCGGCATGTGCGCGACGAGGCCGGGAGCATCCTTTCACGGCCAGAGCCATGCGGTCCGTCATTTGCCGTCAGTTTCCTTGAGGGGATTGAGGCCGATTGGCGGGTCAGGCAACTCAATTGACGTGTTCTGTCAATGCCTGTTCCGACGTCGATATCTAAGTTCCTGTGGTCTGCCACAGACGCTAACTCGCGACCGGTGCGTGGACCCGCGCCATTTCAGGCTGCGCAATATCGAATTGATGAAGAGGTTTAATCCATGAGCACGTCAAAAATCTCAAGGCGATCGGCCATGTTCCTTGCATTGGCAACAATCGGACTGGCAATCACGCCTGCAGCGCAAGCTCAGCAGGCTTCACCAGCTGACGCCATTGTCGGCGTGTGGCAGGCGGACGACGGCAGTGTAAAACTCGATATGTTCAAGGCCGGAACGGAGTTTCGTGCGCGACTGCTCTATGGCAATCAGCTGGTGGAGGCCGACAATGTCACCTTCAAAAAGGATGCGAAAAATCCCGATCCTGCCCTACGTTCCCGGTCGATGAAAAACGTCGTATTCATCACTGGTCTGCGTTGGAGCGATGGTAGCTGGACAGGTGGCTCACTTTACGACGGCTCGTCGGGCCGCACCTATAATTGCCAGATCACGATGCAGGGCGGTAAAATGAACCTGAGAGGCTATATCGGCATTTCCGCACTCGGCCAGACCAGAACTTTCCATCGCGTCGGCGCATAGCCCACAATCATCGATTACTCGGACAAGCCACCGTTTTTCGCCAACCGAGATGCCCCCACATCGGTCTCGGCCAGGTGGTTTGGCGTCGGGCGAGTGCAGCATGAGGCTGTGCTCGCCCGATTTTCGCCTTGCAGCGACCTTGGAGACCGTCGGCCATGAACAGCCTGCCCCTAGCCTGGTTGCTTGATTTCGGACTGGCTGGCGTCGCCGCAATGAGCTTGCTCGAGAAATTCCTTCCCGTTCTGCCTTCCTATTTCCTGTTTGTTCTTGTCGGCGTGATGACAGTCCAAAACATGGACGATCTGACCTGGACCGTGCTGGCGACCTGTTCCGGTTCGATCGCAGGCGCGCTTGCCTGGTATGCTATCGGGCATCTCCTGGGCGACACGAGATGTCAGCGGCTGGTCGATCGTTTCGGCAGGTTTGTCTTTCTCAAACCCGCGCTTTATCGGCGACTGACGGCGGCTTACCGGCGCAATCAGTTTTTGGTGACCGCGATCGGTCAAGCGGTCCCGACGGTTCGCATTTATCTTGCTCTGCCGGCGGGTATTCTCGGACTGCCCCTCGGTCCCTTTCTGCTGGCGACGGCGATTGGCACATTCGCCTGGAATGCTCCTCTGGTCACGATCGGCTACCTGTTGCGGGGAAGCGGCTGGGACCCCGGCATGGCGGGCATTGTCGTCGGTCTGTCAATGATGGGCCTGGAATTGCTGCTGGTTCTTCTTTTTAGGCATCTTCGGCGATTGGCGTAATCTGCAACAGCGATGGCATCTTCCGTCAATGATCAGTCGCTGGCGAGCTTATATTTGTGATCTTGCGAACAGAGAGGCAGATATGAGCAATACACGCAAGAAAACAGCGCTCGTGACCGGCGCATCCTCCGGCATGGGCAAGGAAATCGCCAAGCGTCTCATCAGCGATGGCTTCAGGGTTTATGTGGCGGCGCGTGGCGTCGATAAGATGCTTGATCTCGAGCGCCTTGGTGCACGCGCCTTGCAGATGGACGTTTCCGACGACGACGAGATCAAGGCGGCCGTAGGGATCATCCTCGCGGAGGCCGGTGGCGTCGACGTCCTTGTCAACAATGCAGGCTTCGGACTTTATGGGCCTGTCGAAGATATCGCGATGGACGAGGCGAGATATCAGTTCGAAGTCAATGTCTTCGGCCCGGCTCGCCTGACCCAGCTTTTGTTGCCGGCGATGCGCCAGCGGGGGTCCGGAACCATCGTCAATATCACGTCCATGGGCGGCAAGATCTATACATTGCTCGGCGCCTGGTACCACGCCACCAAGCATGCGCTCGAGGGCTGGTCGGACAGCTTGCGGCTGGAGCTGGCCCCGTTTGGCATCAATGTCGTTGTCGTCGAACCAGGCTTGATCGAGACGGGATTTGGTGACGTGGTCGCCGACGGTCTCGTGAAGCGCGCCGGAGCAGGTCCCTATGCCAAGGTCTCGCAGGCCGTCGCCAAGATCACGAGGGCGACCTATGGCCACGGGCGCGGTACGGATCCAAAAGTGATCGCGGATGTCGTCTCGGCCGCTGCGCATGCGAGAAGGCCGCGTACGCGCTACGTTGCCGGCAAATATGCCAAGCCGATGATTGCAATCCGCAAATGGTTCGGCGATCGGATGTTCGATCGTATCATCATGAGCCAGATGCGCTAACATTCCCGGAGACAGGCGAAACATGCTTCTGCGAGACCGGGCTTGAAGGGTCGACTGAGATGAGTGTCATGCCAGCAGACAAATGCAAGGTGCCGCAGGCCTTCTGGCGTGCGGTTGAGCGGATCGGCCTGCCACCGTCTGCGGTTCTGCGTCAGGCCCGTCTGCCTGCCACGCTGCACCTCGGCGAGGATGGGATGGTGACGACGTCGCAGTATTTCGCGATCTTCAGGGCGCTTGAGGAATTGGTGCCGGAGCCTGCACTCGGACTTCGGCTCGTTCGTGAGGCGGATACGGCGGTCCATCCACCATCGACCTTGGCCGCCTTTCACGCCAGGGACTATCGCGACGCACTGCACCGGGTTGCGCGTTTCAAGCGGCTCTGCACGCCCGAGCAGTTGAATTTGCATGAGGAGAAAGGCGAAGTCTCGATCACGAGCAACTGGATTTACGCGACCGAGCTTGAACCCGGCATCGCCACCGACGTCGCCTTCGCCTTCCTGGTCGAGCTGGGTCGCCGTGGAACCGGCCAATCCCTGACACCGGTGCGGGTCGAGTTCATGCGCGCCGATCCAAAGAGCGATCTGTACCAGCTCTTTTTCGGGTGCCCTATCAAGTACGGTGCTCAGCGAAACAAGCTTGTCCTGAAATCCACCGATCTTGATCGCCCGTTTCCGGGGCACAATCCCGAGCTCCTGGAAATCCTTACACCTGCGCTTGCCGCCGCCATGGGTGAGCTGCAGGCACGCAGTTCCATTGGCGACCAGGTGAAAGTCGTCCTGAAACGATCGCTTGCAAGCGGTCGCCCGGAGCTGTCGCAGATAGCACAGGATCTCAATATGAGCGAGCGAACGCTCCAACGGCGCATCACCGATGAGGGCAAGACCTTCCGCGAGCTTCTGTCGGAAGCGCGTCAGGAACTCGGACGGCAACTCCTGTCCAATCCGTCCACCGATATCGATGAGGTCGCGTGTCTTCTGGGGTATCAGGATCGCAGCTCCTTCTACCGTGCGTTTCGCGACTGGGAAGGGCTGACGCCACTGCAGTGGCGCGAACTGAACGGGCGAGGCGCGTCGCAATTGCATTTTCTGCACTGACGCAGATCGGATCCCGCCCGCTCCAACCATGGCAGTGAGCTGCGGGGACTATTTTCCAGCTATCGAAGACGGACTCTTTTGGTGCCCGCCGCAACGCGATTGGCATTGCCTGCCATTGTGTCGGTATGGACGCTCCGCCGTTGTGATTGTTTCTCGGCACCGAGGGGCTTCCGATTGCGCGCTCGGCCAATGCGGCACGGTCGGCAAGCTGCGAAGCATGGGAAAGTATGTCGAACGCGGCTCAGGGCGAGCCGAAGACGTGGAAATCGCCGCTCCATGAATGCCCCCATGGGTCTCGGATCCCTTCTTTGTTCGCGTCTCACGCGCGATCCTCGCGGTGGCTTGAAACAGGTCGCCGCCGGGGCATCCCTAAACTTTGCGCGCAGGCCAGTAATAAAGTGCGGCACCACCCCGCAGTCCCGGTCCTTCCCGCGACGCATCGACCCGGCGGTCGCGAAACCAGAATGTCAGCGACACCACCGGCGTTCCGTCCTTGAGCATATGGTCGAGGAAGCTGCTGACCTTTGGCATTGGCTTGATCATGAGATAGCACGTCACGGCGTCGGCATCACTTACATCATGGTCGAAGAAATTCCCCCAGCGGATGGTCACGTTTTCGAAGCGACGCACCCTCAACTTTGAGAGCAAGTAGGGTGCGGGGGAGATTTCGATCCCGCGGATTTCCGCATCCGGAAACGCGCGAGCAAGTGCGATGGCCATGGAACCCCAGCCGCTTCCGAGCTCGTAAATGATCGCGCGCTTCGGCAAATCCGCATTCCGCAGCAATTCGACAACATCGGCAATTTCAGCCGAGCTGGACGGTACTGGCGGAACACCAGTGAGACCGTGAAACAGGAGGATCGAAAGACACAGCGATACCGCCATGATCATCGGAATGAGCGAAGGAAGATCGAGCATCGTGTATGCGATAACCTCATTCCATTTCTTATCGGCCATCAACTACCCGATGCTGCAGGTCGCCGGGAATATGATGGCAATTGCACAACGTTGGCCTCCCGGCAGTGGCCTCAGCTGCCAAGATGATGGTCGGTTGCGCCAAAGTCGTTGAGCATGACTCCGGGCATTGGTTGTCTCCGGCAGGCACCGGCATGTCTGCAATAGTGGATAGCGAACTCCCCGCAAATTGAGGGAAGTACCCAAGCTATCAATGGCTATGATTTGTCGTGGCTATCATGTTCACCACCGTTGTAATTTCACGCTGGCGTCCAGGCGGGTTGATCGACGTCAAACCGTGGATATATCCCGTACGCCTTGCCTCGACCGCCGCCAAGCCGGGATGACGGATTATGGAAAGGGAAAGACGCTTCCAATTCCAGATTGGCACGAAAAATGCGTGTTCCGTCGGCGATCGCGACCCACGATGATGGAGACGGCGGACGATGACAAGGCAGGCAAATGGCACGTTGGATGTGCGGTTGATGCGCACGTTGCTGACCTTACTGACAGAATGCAGTGTTTCGCGAACCGCCGACCTCTTGGGTCAGGCCCAGCCGACAGTCAGTCTCACGCTAAAAAGGCTGCGCGAAATGCTGGACGATCCGTTGTTGGTGCGGTCTGGCGGCGTGCTGGTGCCAACGGAACGCGGACTGGCATTGAAGGAGACGTTGCGCGATATACTCGGCCAGATCAACACGCACCTTGCTCCCGATCCTACCTTTGACCCCAAGAATGCCAGGCGAACCTTCCGCATCATTGCCGACAATTGCCTCGGCGCAGTGTTTCTGCCGCAGCTTGTCGGGAAGATTGCGCAGAAGGCGCCGAATGTCGGCGTTGATGCATCCCACATGCCGAGCTACGATGATCTCCTCAGCCAGCTGGCGGACGGGTCCATTGATGCGGTGATTGGGAACTGGCCGCATCCGCCGGAATATCTGAGGATATCCCCTTTATTGACCACCGATATTGTCTGCGTCGTCCGCCCGAGCCACAGATTGGCGAGCCGTAGCGAACCCATTCGGATGGAAGAGTTCCTCACAGAAAAGCACCTTTCTCCGACGTCGGATAAACGCGCTCACCTGAGCCCGATCGATGGGCGGCTGATCGAGCTCGGCCTTAAACGCAATATAGCCACATCGGTCCCGGAATACGCGATCGCGCCCTATGTCCTCGCCCAATCGGACCTCGTTTTCACGACCGGGCGAATTTTCGCCGAGCAGATCGCCCAGGCGTTTCCCTTTGTCGTTCTGGAGGCGCCTCGCGAACTTGGGCAGATGCAGTTCTATATGCTCTGGCACGAGTGCAAGCATCAGTCGCCTGACCATGTCTGGTTGCGACAAATGATAAAATCAGTGGCGGCCGACGTTCGCGCCAGCGATGCGACGGCGTCGGAGCCGCTCAAGGCTGTGCGGACCAAAGCGGCCGCATTCGGTTGAGCCGAGTTGGCTTGCTGTCAGCATGCCGACTGCCGATCTTCTTCGCAGTGCAATATAGTCTATTTATGTTCGGTTATGGCCGTTTCTTTTTAAACGGCCCACACTGGTTGCAGTCCAATACCAACCAGATGAGGGCATGATGGCCGGTTCAGGAATTACCCGACGTGAAGTGCTTGCAGGGATTGCCGCCGGTACGGCGGCAGGGATGTTCGGCTCATTGAACAGCGCCAGAGCAGCCGTTTCCGAAATGGTCTGGGCGACCTGGGATTCCAATGGCCATCCTGAATATATTGCCGCCTTCGAGGCGCAGACCGGCGTCAAGGTCAAGCTGTCCTATCTCTCCAGCGAGGACGCACAGTTCGCAGCTCTGAAAACCGGGACGGCCTCTGACTGGGATATGATCAACCCGTCCCTCAACGGAAGCTGGCGTTATATCAAGGCAGGGCTGCTTCAAGAAATCGACATGGGTAAAATCCCAAATGCCGCGAAAATGTACGATGTCTTCAAGACGACGCCCAAGGTTCTGGATGCCTCGGGCAAGCATTTTGCGGTCCCCTATCTCTGGGGGCTGAACCCGATCGTCTATCGCAAGGACAGGTTCGAAAGCGAACCTGACTACACGACGCTGTTCAACGAGAAATACAAGGGCCAGCTCGCCATGCGCGACTATGCGCTGGAGTCTATCGCCATAGCCGGTCTGGTCGCCGGTATATCGCGCGACAAGGTTTTCCTCATGGAGACCAAGGAGCTGGCGGAAGCCAAAAAGCTGCTGGTCGCGCAAAAGCCGTTGTTGCGTACCTATTGGCAGACGATCGGCGATCTCACAAACCTGTTTGCCACGGGCGAGGTCTCGTGCGCGTTTTCGTGGCGGGTTCCCTACGACGCGCTCAAAGACAAGCTGAACATGGGAATGGCGAAGCCGAAAGCCGGGATCATGGGCTGGTGCGACTGCTTTGCCATGCCGGCAACGTTGTCTCCGGAAAAGACTGAAATCGGTTATAAATTCGTCGATTATCTGCTCGGCGCGGACTTCGCGACCCAGATTGCCAAGATCGGCAACTACGCGACCACCTCGTCCATCATTCGCGACAAGCTGTCGAAGGAGGAGCAGGAAACAATCTTCGTCGACGACATGGATGTGATGAAATCCTTCATGTGGCCGGTCGCCCCGGAGAATTACTCGGAGTGGCTGAAGGTTTGGAATGAAGTCAAGGCAAGCTGATGAAGGTCGACATGCCTGACATGGTGTCCGATCCGTCAAGGTCCGGGCTTTTGCTGTCGGCCCGTGGCCTGACCAAGAATTATGGCAAGGACCGCGCGGTCGACGGCGTCGATCTCGACATTCCCGAAAGGGCTTTCACCACTTTTCTCGGGCCCTCCGGCTGCGGCAAGACCACGATACTGCGCATGATTGCCGGCTTCGAGACGCCGGACGCCGGATCGATCGTGCTTGACGGGCGCTCGCTTTCCGGCGTTCCGCCGGAGCGCCGTCCGGTCAACACCGTGTTCCAGAGCTACGCGTTGTTTCCGCACCTCACCGTGTTCGGAAATGTCGCGTTCTCGTTGACATTGCGGCGCCACAGCAATGTCGATGTGGCGGCACGCGTCAAAAGGGCGCTGGATGCCGTGCATATGGCGGAATTCGGCGAACGATATCCGCACCAGCTCTCGGGTGGCCAGCAGCAACGGGTCGCGGTGGCGCGCGCGATCATCGCGGAGCCACATCTTCTCCTGCTCGACGAACCCCTGTCCGCATTGGACAAAAAGATGCGCGGGCACCTGCAGATCGAATTGAAGGATTTGCAGCGGCGTCTCGGTATCGCCTTCGTCTACGTGACCCACGATCAGGACGAAGCCTTCGCGCTCTCCGACATCGTCGTCGTCATGAACAAGGGGCGTATCGTGCAAAAGGGCGACCCTTTGACGATCTATGCGCGTCCCGCCAATGCCTTCGTTGCTGATTTCATCGGCGCGGCGACCCTCATTCCCGGCGAGATTGCCGGCAGCGGCGCGGTCCCCGGATCGGCGGCGATCGAGACGGCAATCGGCATCGTCCAGTGCCCGGCTGTGGAGGGATTGTCGCGTGGGGACAAGGCGGTGCTCGCCATTCGACCGGAAAATCTTCGCGTTGCCACCGGCGCGGGCGTGATAAACGCGACGATCCAGCATGTCGTGTTCAAGGGCGACAGATATCTCATCGAGGCCGGGGTGAGGGGCATCACCTTGCGGTTCATGGCGGATCATCCGCTTGCCCCAGGAACGGATGTCGGCCTGGCATTGGATCCCGATCGTGCCTTCATCACGAGGGTCGAGTGATGGCCCTGGCATTCCATCGCGCGTATTTTGCCTTGCCCGTCGCCTGTCTTTTATCGGTGGGTTGCGTTCTGCCGCTCGCGTTGCTCCTGGTGTTCAGCTTCTTTGAGGTGGATCTCGACGCCTTCACGATGGTTCCGGCATTTTCGGGACAGAGCTGGTCGCAGATTTTTACCAATCCGGTCTTCGCCTTTCTGATCGGCAAGGCCGTTGTCTCCGGTGCGGGGACAGCGGCGCTGGCGACTCTCGTCGGGTATCCGATTGCGATTTCGATGACGCGCCTGCCTGCTCTTTGGAAAGGGGTCGCAAGTATCGTCCTGCTGACGCCGCTCTATACCGGCGAGATCGTGCGAATTTATGCCTGGCGTGTCGTTCTTGGCTCCGAAGGGTTGATCAACGCCGTCCTGCAATGGCTCCACCTTGTCGACGAGCCCTTGAAATTCCTGTTATTTTCGCCGTTCACCACGCATCTCGTGCTGCTCTATAACAATCTGCCGTTCATGGTTCTGGCGATATGGATTTCGGCCGAGTTGATTGACAAAAGGCTGATCGAGGCCGCCCGGGATCTCGGTGCCCGGCCATTGGATGCGTTCTTGAAGGTTGTCCTGCCTTTGACCACCCCCGGGCTGGCCGTCGGCGTCTTTACGGTCTTCGCTCTGGCTGCCGGCGATATGATGACTCCCAGCCTACTGGGCGGAACGTCGGGCGCGACGCCGATGGCGATGATCGACAATCTGTTCGGCACCGCCTTCGATTGGCCGCTGGCCTCCGCCTTGGCCCTTAGCCTTCTTGTCGTCCTGTTCGCATTTGCCAGCGGGTTTGCCACCGTCCTTCTGCGGCTCGATGGCGCAAGGGCAGTATTCCGGCGGGGGTTGAAATGACCCGATTTGTGATCGTCACACTTGGTTTTGCGGTTTGCTTTTTCTACCTGCCGATAGTCGTCCTCGGGATTTTTTCCTTCAACGCGTCAAGTACGATGGCTTTTCCCCTAAGCGGCTTCACCTTGGCCTGGTACGCCGATCTTGTTGGCAACGCGGCGTTTCAGGGTGGCTTCGTAACCAGCTTTCTGATTGCCCAACCTGTCGGACTTTTGGCTGCGTTCATCGGCCTTATCGCCGCCTTGGCCCTGACGTCGCCGCGAATGCCGTTCCGGGGCGCATTCGCCGTCTTGATCCTCGTACCCTTTCTCGTCCCAAAGACCGTCCTTTCCATCGCGCAGGCAATGCTGATGAGCTGGGTGGGACTGGGACGCGGAGCAACCGCTCTCATTCTCGCGCAAACGATTGTTGCCATCCCCTTCACCACAACAATCATCGCTGCCGTGTTAATTCGGCTCGATCCGCGGCTGGAGGAGGCGGCTCGGGATCTAGGTGCGACACCGTGGCAGAGTTTCCGGCGCGTTCTGCTTCCACAGCTCAATGTCGCGCTCAGCGCTGCCTATTCCATCGGGGTCATTCTGTCGTTGGCGGATTTGACGATCTCCATGTTTTTGGCCGGCCGCACACAGCCGCTTTCCCTCATCGTCGCATCGGAGTTTCGGCGCGAACTCAAGCCCGACCTGAATGCGATGCAGATGGTCGTCCTCTTGTTAACGGCCCTGATCGTGGCGCTGACAGAGATCAATCGCCGACGCCGTCTACGCGGACGCACGGCTCATTTGCGAGATCAAACATGACATTCTCCCCCGCTGACGTGCCGCGGATGACGGTTGACGACTTGAAACAAGCCGCCCGCGCCGACCTCGCCGCCCTTGGCTATCCGAACCCATCCTGGATCGCCGATCTGCAACGGTCAGATGCGATAGAGATCGCCGATGTCATTATCGTTGGGGCTGGACAGTCCGGCATCACGATCGCGGCAGCCCTAAAGTGGGACGGGGTGAGGAACGTGCGCGTTCTCGACAGCGCCGCGCCAGGGGCCGAGGGACCATGGCTGACCTTTGCACGCATGGAGGAATTGCGCACCCCGAAAACGCAGGTCGGCAACGAATTCAATGTCGTCAATCTGTCCGTACGACGCTGGTTCGAGACAGTTTACGGGCGTCACGCTTGGGAGGAGCTGCCCCGTATTCCAAGAAGGGACTGGAAGGCCTATCTCGATTGGTATGCCGACGTCTTCGAAATCGCGATTACAAATCACTGCGAGGTTATCGACGTGGCCCCTGCAGGCGACGTCATAGCCGTCACCACCAATGTCCGCGGCGTGGTGGGAAAATCTCTGGCGCGCACCGTGGTCCTGGCCACTGGATATGATGGTGCGGGTGCATGGCGGGTTCCAGATTTCGTCTCCGAAGGACTGCCGCCAAACAGGTTCAACCACACAAATGGTCCCATTGATTTTGAGGCTTTGAAAGGTTTGCGCATCGGCATGCTCGGGCATGGCGCGTCCGCGTTCGACAACGCGATCAAGGCTCTCGAAGCAGGTGCTGTCTCCGTCGATCTCTGTTTTCGCCGTGCGAAGCTGCCGCGCACAAACCCGCATCGTGCGATTGAGACACCTGGGATGATGACGCATTATCCGGATCTCTCCGACAGTACGCGCTGGAATATTTCGCGTTTCTTCCGCAGCGCCGATCAGCCGCCGCCGGTGCGGAGTTTTGAAACCGCCATGGGCCTTGCGGGGTTTCGACTGCGGCCGGCCACACCGTGGCTTGCGGTTTCCGAGCAAGCGGACGCAATTCGTGTCGATACGCCAGATGGTATTTTGGAGTTCGACCATCTCCTGCTCGCGACTGGCATGCAGATCGACCTCGCTGCCCGACCGGAACTTACAAGCATTCATGACAAGGTTGCGCTCTGGGGAGAGCGCTACACGCCGCGGGCCCCTGACAAGGACGCTCGTCTCGCCCAGCTTCCGTATCTCGATGCATTCTACGGCTTCGTTGCCAAAGACGCTGCCGACACATGGCTCAGCCGTGTATTTGCCTTCAACAGCAGCAGTTTCATCAGCCACGGCCCGCACTCGACCTCGATCAGCGGACATAAGCATGGTGTTCCTCGCCTCGTGCGCGGTGTTTTGCGCCGGCTTCTTCTCGATCAGGAAGAAACGATCCTGCCGGCATTGGCGGCCTATGCCTCGCCCGATCTGCCGGTTTCCGACGATTTTGAGGATCGTGTGGCTGCGGAAAATCCGCGTCCGACCGGCCCTGACCAATTCGACGATCGCGTTTGAGGACATGTCATGACGACCTCTTTTTATTGGACGGATTATTCGACCGCCGATTTCGCTTCCCGTGATTTGAGCGAGACGGTCGTCATATTGCCAATCGCGGCCATCGAGCAGCATGGTCCCCATCTTCCCGTGAAGGTGGACGCGGCGATCAATGCCGGCATCCTTGATCGGATGACGCTCTTGCTCGACGCCGGCGCCGACGTCCTGATCCTGCCCGCGCTCAGCATTGGCAAGTCGGATGAGCATCTGGCCTATCCGGGCACGCTCACCATCTCCGGGCAAACACTGCGTCTGGTCTGGCTCGACATCGCCAGAAGCGTCAAGCGCGCCGGTGTCCGAAAGCTCATTCTTTTCAATTCGCATGGCGGGCAGATTTCGCTCATGGACATGGCCTGCCGTGATATCCGCGTGGAGCTCGATATGCTCGCGGTCGCCTGCTCATGGTTCCGGATTGCGCCCGTCGACGATCTGTTTTCTTCGACGGAAATTCTTCACGGCATTCACGGCGGCGATATCGAAACCAGCATGATGCTTGCCATTGCGCCAGAGTTGGTCGTCATGGACAAGGCCGAAGACTTTGTGTCGCTGACGGTCGGCATCGAACAGTCCGGCAGCCTTTTAACGGCAGAGGGCGCGGTGGGCTTCGGCTGGCAGGCGCAGGACCTTCATCCGGCCGGAGTTTGCGGCAATGCCGCCAATGCCGATGCCGACAAGGGTGCGGTCGTCCTTAACCGTGCCGCGGCTGCATTGGTCCGTCTCATCGAAGCCGTTCGTGGCTTTGATATGGGCCAGCTCACCTCCGAAACCCGCTTTCGGCAATGAGATAGGTCATGCTGGCGATCCGCGACGTCGAAACTCTTCATATGCGCATGGCGGATGGAGTGCTTTTGGCCGCCGATGTCTATCGCCCCGTCGGATCGGAAACATATCCGGTTCTGGTGATGCGGCTGCCCTACGGACGGAAGGTGGCCTCGACGGTCGTTCTCGCGCATCCGGCCTGGTACGCAGCCCAAGGCTATATTGTGCTGGTGCAGGACGTTCGAGGCAGGGGTGGATCGCAGGGCGTATTCAGGATTCTCGAGGATGATATCGCCGATGGCGCACTCACACTTTCGTTGGCAGCCGATCTTGCCGGCGGCAATGGTGCGGTGGCGAGCTATGGGTTCAGCTACCATGGCATGAACCAGTACATGGCGCTTGCCGGCGCGAAACGATCGGGCGGGAAAGTACCCGATGCCATGGCAATCGCAATGGCGGCCTTCGACGTGCGCAATCATTGGGCCTTCGAAGGCGACGGGTTCCGTTTGCAGTCAAACCAGGTTTGGGCCTGCCAAATGGCGGTTGAAAATGCCCGGCTGGCCGGCGACATCGCCGCTGTCGACGCATTGCGCGCCGCCTTGCCATCGCTGCATTCCGGCATGATTTCGGCAAGGCCGGAAGCGTTGGAGCATGCGGCGCGATACACGCATTATCATGACTGGCTCGCTGACGACCCGGCCTATTGGCGGGCAAGGTCGCCAAAGACGGTGCTTGAGGGCGTAACGCTGGACGTTCCGGTCCTACATGTCGGCGGATGGAATGATATCATGCTCGAGGGCACTTTCGCGGCCTTTGACGCTTTTTCGTCCGGTCCCTGCCTGCAGCGGCTATCCGTCGGCCCCTGGTCGCACCTTCCTTGGGGCCGACGGGCCGGTGTGCTGGATGTCGGGCCTAAAGCTGCAGGCGGGATCGACCCGGAGATAATAGCGTTCTTCGATGAGGTCCTGAAAGGCCGCGAAAACCGCTATCCGAGAATTCGGTTGTTCGATGTGAGCAGGAAGGCCTGGGTCGGTTTCGAAAATCTGCCGCAGACCGACGAGTTGCCGCTCCATCTCAAGTCGGGCGGTCGGGCGGCGCCGACGAGTGTCGATGGCAAGCTTGACGACAAGGCAGGCTCCTGGAGCGCCGATTATCTGGTGCACGATCCATGGCGGCCAGCTCCAAGCGTCGGTCTGCATCTGGGGACGCCTGCGGATTTTGCCGACAGGGCAGCGATCGACGACCGGGCCGACGTGGCCGTCTATACGTCGAGACCTCTCGACAGCCCGCTCTTTCTGGTTGGAGCACCGGACGTCGAGCTCTTCTTGGCCTGCGACCGGCCGAGCTTCGATCTTGATTGCATCTTAAGTGTACTCAACCCGAATGGGGCGGCCGTCACGGTCACCGCAGGTCATAAAACCGTAATGACGCATGACAATGCATCGGTGATTATCGTCAGGATGCGTCCGATGTGCATGACGGTGCCGGCGGGTCATTGTCTGCGTCTTTCCATCCAGGCGGCATCGTTTCCAGCTTTCCCGGTCAATCCGGGCACCGGCGCCCGCCCCCAGGACGCAACTTTTATCGACGGGCTCGTCACGACGCTGGTGCTTCGATCCGGTGACGCCCACCCCTCCGCCATCCGCTTGCGGATCCTGGCGGAGAACGAGGCCGAAGGCGGCGCCGCCACTCTTAGAAAGGCTCAATATGCCAGCGATCTCCAATGAAGAAACCGCCGAAGGCCTCGAAGCAATTCTGACCGACATGCCGGGATGGGGCTCGGAATTTTCACGTACATTCGCCAACCATGCCCCAATGGTTCTCGTGGCGCTCGACCGTATCGGTGGCACGCCCTCTCAACTTCGGCGCTTCTTTGATTACTACAGGGATGCAAAGCAGCTCATACCCTTCGCTCAACCGATCGCGCCACTTGATGGCAATGGCTGGAAGGCGGCAATCGGACAGCGCGACCGCGAACCTGACCTGCGCATATTCTTCACCGGCGAGCTGACGAGGCTGGGAATCCATGATGCGTTGCAGCTCTACCTCCCCGATCTTGCGGCCGGCGTTGCAGCCAGCGCTTTTCATGCACTGATGCGAACGGCCTATGGCGTTCTTCGCGGCAGTGAGGCCGATGTCGCCATTGCGCTTGCCTATTGGGCTGCCACCTATCTGCCGCTGCCATCCGCTAAGGGGGAGCCGCCGATTACGCGCGATCCGGCCGAAGTGCTTGCGATGACGGCGAGGATCGCGCCACTGCATGGCATGAAGCTGCACGACCTGCTGTGGCAGAATATGCGAGACGCCGGCAATGTGCCGGCGTTCGCTCCCGTCGTCGATTGGCTCGAAATTGGGCCGGAGACCATGGAGCAGATGGCATCCGCTGCCCTTTCGTTGTTTGCCGCAACCCAGCATTTTGCAGCCTTGCATGTCATCACCGGACTGCACTGGATCCGTCTGCTTGCACCTCATTGCGACGAGGAAACGCTCTATCGGATGTTGCGCGTGTTCTGGCAGGGCATTGCCGCACTGATGGGCGAGCTTGGCTTTCCCGAGATGCCGGACAAGGTCGCGGTTGAACGCTGGCGTAACATCCGGACTCCTGATTGGCCCGAGATACATGCGATCGCCGCGCGGAGTTACGATGAGCACGACATCAGCCTTGCCTTTTCCGCAAGCGAGGAAATGAAGGTCTATGGCGACCCGCTCTATCACGTTGTGGTTGCTCGCCGTCTCGGTCTCATCGGAGACTACATGAAATGATGGCAGCGACATCGAGAATCGCCGATTGCATTATCGAAGCCGGTACGGTGCTTTGCGGCCTTGCGCCCGACGGCACCATGGCGATGCGCCATGATGTCGGCATCCGTGTCGACGGGGGCATGATCGCTCAGATCGGCCCGATGCCGGCGGTTGCCTATGGCAACGACCATCTTCCCCGGTTTGGCTCCCGCGACATGATTGCCATGCCGGGACTGGTCAACAGCCACCACCATTTCGGGATAACGCCCCTGATGCAGGGCGTGCCTTTCGCGCCGCTGGAATTATGGCTGCCGCAATTCCGGGCGATGCGCCACATCGATGTCCGGCTCGACACGCTCTATTCGGCGATCGAGATGCTGGAAAGTGGCACCACGATGGTACAGCATATCAACAGCGGATTTGCCGGCGCACCGGATGGCTGGATGGCCACGGCCGATGCGACGCTCAAAGCCTATGCCGAGATCGGCATGCGGGCGGGCTTTTCTTTTATGATCCGCGACCGCAATATCCTCACATATGATGACGACGCAAACGTTCTTGCCACTCTTCCCGAGCCCGTGCGCGCATGGATTGCCCCAAAACTCAACGCCGCCGCGGTGCCCGTCGCAGAACTGATGGCGTTTTATCGAACGCTTAGCGAGCGTTGGTCGGCGGCGCAGCCCGATCATGTCCGCATCAATCTCGCGCCTGCGAACCTTCACTGGTGCACCGATGAATGCCTCCAGACCATCTTCGAGACGGCACGTACCTCCGGTGCACAGGTGCATATGCACCTTCTGGAAACCGAGCGGCAATCAAGCTTTGCCCATAATAAGTTCGGCCACAGCGCCGTGCAGCATCTAAAGGCACTCGAGTGCCTCGGTTCGAATGTGACGCTTGGCCATGGCAATTGGATGAGCCGCGCCGATCTCGACATCATCGCCGACTGCGGCTGCACCGTATGCCACAATGCCTCTTCGGGACTCCGACTTGGTAGCGGCATCGCCCCTGTCAACGAGATGCGGCGTCGCGGCATTCCGGTGGCGCTCGGCATTGACCAGTCGAACATCGCCGATGATCGCGATATGACGCTTGAAATGAAGCTTGTCTGGTCGCTGCATCGCGAAACCGGACTGTGGAATGACCGGCCCGATGCCGGTGCCGTGCTGCAGATGGCCACGGAACATGGCGCCAAATCCGTTGGCTTCGCAGGCTTCACCGGCCGGCTGGAGCCCGGTCTGCAAGCTGATATCGTGTTGATGGATCAGCGAAAGATTGGCCGCCCGCATCTCAATATGAGGACACCTGCGGTGGATGCCGTTCTGCATCGCGGGGGTCGGCATGCCGTCCATCAGGTGTTTATCGGCGGATGCCTGGTCGTCGACAACGGCAGAGTGACCACGATCGATCGCGAAGCCGTGCTGCTCGAAATTGCAGATATATTGAAAGTTCCGGAAACGCAGGCCGAAACGCAGGCATGGAATGCCATCGGCACCCTTCTTCCGCATTTGGAGGCGTATCACCGAAAATTCACCTCGACGGCCGCGCAGCGTGCGTATCGGTATAATTCGATGGCGGACAATCAGGACGGGGAATAAGCTGGTGCAACGACCCCAGCCAGTTAAGCAAAACAGCCGCGAAACTACTGACAAATGCTGCCATCCGGCAATGATATTGCCGGATGTTCCGTTCAGGAGAATTCAAGGCCTGCCGGAGTATCACTCCAATTGCTCTCTCGCGAAGGCAATCAAGCTCTCGACGTGCGCCGCAACGGCGAACCGCGTTTGTTGTGCATCGCCATGCTCCAGAGCCTCGATGATGACGAGGTGCTCGCTTGAGTCAGGCCTTAGGCGATCCTTCAGCCGATCGATTTCGAACAGGCGGGTGGTGGCGCGCAGTTCTCGAAGCACCTTGGCCATGACTGCGTTGGCGCAATGGTCGATGATCAGATTGTGCAAATTGTCATCGGAGACCCAATGGGCGTCGGTATGATAGGCGGTTGCGTCGAGAAGCTCGTGAATTTCGCGCCGGACGGCGATCAATTGCCGGCGCGGAATGTTGGGGATCGCCAGCACGGCCGCCTCCGGCTCGATCAGCAGCCGCAGCCGCAGACTCTGCAGATATTCGCCGATATCCACCTGGCGCACGATGTAATTGCGACCGCCGCCCTTGCGCACTAGGCCTTCACCCTCCAGCCGCTGCAGGGCTTCGCGCAGCGGCGTGCGGGAAATGCCGAGCGCTTCGGCAAGCCTGGCCTCGACGATGACCTGGCCGCCTTTCAGGCGGCGGTGGCGAATCATGTCGGAAACGGCCTTGTAGGTCAGTGAGGCGAGATTGTGCTGTCCGCCCGCGGACGGCTGCGCATCCGGCATGATTGAAATATCTGTCACCTCGACCTCATCTTCCTGTCGCCGACGCATTTGGCGGCCGCGCACTTCCCTCGTGCAAGCAGGTGTTACATATGTTAGCCGATCTCGCAAAGAACGAAAAAGAGGGAACATGGACGATCGCATGAATGAGGCGGAGGACGAAAGTCTTGCGGCCGAGACCTATCGGTTGCTGCTGGCCGATATTCTTTCGGCCCGGCTTGCCGGCGGATCGGTGGTGCAGCAGCGGCGGCTTGCGAGCCAGCATGCCGTCTCCCGCTCGCCGATGCGCCACGCGCTGAGCCGGCTGGAAGGCGAGGGGCTGCTCGTGCGCAACGACAAGGGGGTTCTGTGCGTCCGGATCATCACGTTGAAGGACTATCTCGACAGCCTGTCGATGAGAATGCTGTTGGAGCCAAGTGCGGCGGCGGCGGCGGTTCTCAATATCCCGGCTGAAAAGGTGAGCGTGCTTTCGGCTGCTCTCGACGGTATCGAGGCCGATCCGGATCCGGATCCCGAAATCGTATGGCAGTTCGACGATGCGCTGCATATGTCGCTCGCCAACGGCAGCGGCAATTCCTTCATGGCGGCCACGATCGGCGAAATGCGCCGCTATACCACGATCTTCGAGAGGCAGATGGCCGTGGTCCGGGCAAAGCCGGGCGTGGCCGAGCATCGTGCGATCCTGGCGGCATTGTCGGCGCGCAATCCCGAGGCGGCGCGTCAGGCGATGGTCCGCCATCTCGACGCGGTTCGACAGGGCGTTTTGGCAAATTACTGACCGCCATCGCATGATGCTTGCAATGGCGGAAAAGTTTTGTATAAAAGTGGGATCCCATATGAATGCAAAAACGGGATGCCAATAAAAATAGCTCCAGAGGTCATCATGTTCCGATTTTCATTGTCCCGCGGCCTGATCGCCGCATCACTGCTCTCCCTCTCGACATCCCTCGCTTTGGCGCAGTCCTGTACGCCGAAGGTGGCCGCGGGCGATCTGATCACGCCCGGCAAGCTCGTCATGTCGACCAATCCGACGCTGCCGCCCCTGCAGTTCATCGATTCCAGCGGCGAGCTGAAGGGCATGCGCATCGATCTCGGCAAGGAGATCGCCAAGCGTCTTTGCCTTGAGCCCGAATATGTCCGCATCGAGTTTTCCGCGATGGTGCCAGGCTTGCAGTCCGGCCGCTGGGACATGATCAATACCGGCATCTTCTTCACCGAGGAGCGCGCCAAGATCATGCAGATGATCCCCTATGAGGATCAGGCGATCAGCGTATCGGTGGCGCCCGGTTCCGACAAGAAGATCGCCGGCAAGGACGATCTCGCCGGCATGACCATCGGGGTCGAGATCGGCGGCTTCGAGGAAACGAAAACCCGTCTGCTCGACAAGGAGCTGCGTGACGCCGGCAAGCAGGGTCTCACCATCCGGACCTTCGACAATTTCGCGCTTGCCTATCAGGCACTGCGTGCCGGTCAGGTCGACGGCGTCGTCTCGATCGATGCCGTCGCCAAGGAATATGATGCGCGCGGCGACTTCAAGCGGGCATTGAACGGGCTATATCCCGCGCCGGTTTCCGTTGCCTTCAAGAGCCCGGCGCTTGCCGACGCTGTCTCGGCGACCCTGAAGGAGATGAAGGCGGATGGATCGCTGAAGGCGCTGTTCGATAAATATGGATTGCCTATGGTAGCCGGCGATTATTCCGTGAAGGGCCCCGGCCGCTGATCGGATCGATCGGTCCATCCGAATGGCGAGGCGCGGATTTTCCGCGCCCGCCCTGAGCAGAAGGTTACGTCCATGTCGCTTTGGAGCTGGTCGGGTTTCTTCGGATACCTGTTCAATCCCTTCATCCTCGGTGGGGTCTTTACCACCATCTGGTTGACCGTCGTCTCGCTGATTGCGGGCCTGATCCTGGGGTTTGCCCTGGCTTTGATGCGGCGCTCGTCCTTCCGCTCGGTTCAAATCGTCGCCAAGGCCTATATCTGGCTGTTTCGCGGAACACCGCTTCTGGTGCAGCTCATCGCCATCTACACGGCGTTGCCGCAATTCGGCATCCGTTTCTCCGTGATAGAAGCGGCCTTGCTGGGCCTCGCGCTCAACGAGGCTGCCTATCTTGCGGAAATCATTCGCGCCGGCATCGAAGCCGTTCCGGCGGGTCAGGCGCGGGCGGCGCGGGCACTCGGCATGACGGAACGGCAGATCATGCGCCATATCGTGATGCCGCAGGCTTTCAAGGTGATCATTCCGCCGCTCGGAAACTCCGTCAACGGCCTGTTGAAGACGACGTCCGTGACCTCGGTCATTTCGATGGAGGAGCTGTTGAGGCGCACCCAAGTCCTGATCCAGGAACGCTTCATGGTGCTGGAGCTCTTTGCCGTCGCGGCCATCTACTACCTCCTTTTGACCACGCTCTGGGATCTGTTCCAGAGCCATATCGAGAAGCGCTTCGGTCAGGCGGACTCCCGCCTGTCGGTGACGGACAGGCGCTAGAACCAGGACAATCGACATGACCAGGAAATTCCGCGGTGTCTATACCGTGATGATCACGCCGTTGGATGCGGAGGGCGCCGTCGATCTGAAGGCGCTGGCCGCCTTCACCGACTGGCAGGTGCGCGAAGGCATTCACGGCCTCATTCCCCTGGGGTCGACGGGAGAATTCCTGTCGCTCAGCGAGGAGGAGCGCGACGGTGTCGCACGGACCGTGCTCGAAACCGTCGCCGGCCGCGTTCCCGTCCTGATCGGCACCGGCGCCGAAGATACGCGCGAATGCGTCCGCCTCAGCCGCAAGGCCGAGGCCATGGGTGCCGATGGCGTGATGATCATTCCGCCCTTCTATTCCACACCGACGGATGACGAGCTCGTGCAGCATTATCGTACCGTCGCCGCCGCAATTTCCATTCCGATCATGGTCTACAACAATCCGGCAACGGCCAATGTGGATCTGAAGCCGGAACTGGTGCAGCGCATCGCCGAGATCGAAGGCTGCGACTACATCAAGGAATCGACTCTCGAAGTAACGCGCGTGCGTGACATCGTCCGTCTGGCGGGAGAGAATATGACCGTCTTCGGCGGCATTCTCGGCTTTGAATCCTTCGTGATGGGAGCAGAAGGCTGGGTCGCCGTCGCTTCGAACGTCGCACCTGGACCCATGGCCCGCATTTTCGAGCTTGTCGCGAATGAAAAGAAGATCGACGAGGCCCGCGCGCTCTATCTGAAGTGGCTGCCGGTCATCCAGGCGGTCGGCGGACAGGCCTATGTGGCCGGTTCGAAGTCGCTGCTGACGCATATGGGCTTCGGCGCCGGCGTTCCGCGGCCGCCGCGCCTGCCGCTGCCGGCGGCGCAGGATGCCGCCATGAAAAAGCTGGTGCTGGACTTCGGTCTGACATTCGGCTGAGGATAGACCGATGCCCGCTTCCCCGGCCAATCCGCATTCCCGATCGGAAACGCGTGTCGCGTTCTTCGTCGACGGCGCCGTGCTGCGGGCCGAGCGTGGGATGACGATCGCCGCGGCGATGGCGGCGAGCGGGCGGCACGATGTCTCACGGGGTCTGAAGGGCGAAGCACGCGGCCTTTTTTGCGGTATGGGTGCCTGCCACGATTGTCTTGTCACGGTTGACGGAAAGATCAGTCAGCGCGCATGCATGACCACCGTCGAAGAGGGCATGCGGGTCAGCCGGCCATATTCGAGGCCAGCGGTTGCGGCGGACGACCTTGCCGATCTTTGCGCGGTTCCCGGATCCATTCCCAGCATCGATATGGACGTGCTGGTTATCGGGGCGGGACCGGGCGGTCTGGCGGCCGCCGAGGCGGCCGCCAATGCCGGCGCGAGCGTGACCCTGATCGATGAGCGCGGCGCGGCCGGCGGCCAATATTTCAAGCAGCCTTCGACATCGCAGGCGGCGATGCGTCTTGCCGGCGACGAACAGGCGCTGGCCGGCGCCGATCTGATCCGCCGCGCGCAGGATGCTGGTGTCTCGGCGATCGGCGGGACGCTGGTCTGGGGCGCCGAGAATACCGAGAACGGGATCGTCATCGCCTGTTACGGCGCAACGGGCGCCTTCTACTGCAAGCCACGGATGCTGGTGATCGCGACCGGAGCCTACGAACGGCCACCCGCCATTCCCGGTTGGACGAAACCGGGCGTGATGACCACGGGCGCGGCGCAGACGCTCCTCAGAAGTTACGCCACGGTGCCCAGCGGCCGGATTGTCATCGCCGGCAACGGTCCTCTCGACATTCAGGTCGCGAACGAGATCCGCAAGGCCGGCGGCCGGGTGACGGCACTGGTGGAGGCTGCTCCGGCTCCCTGGAGCCAGCCGCAGGCGGCGCTCCGGCTTCTGACGGCGGACAGGGCGCTTGCCTTGCATGGCGCCAGGCAGGTCGCGGCCCTGCGCGCAGCCGGCATCCCGATCCAGTGGGGGAGCCGCGTGACCTCCATAGAAGGGGCGGCCGGCGTCGAGGCGATCATCGTCGCGGGACGGGATGGCGAGAGGAGGATCGAAGCCGATACCGTGCTCATGGGTGGCGATTTTGCCTCCGCCAACGAACTTTCGCGACTGCTCGGTTGTGGCCATGAGGTCGTCGGCGAAGGTCTTGCCGTTATCCGCGGGGATGATGGCGAGACGACGATTCCGCGCATTCATGTCATCGGCGAAGCCGCCCGCTTCGGCGGTGCGCATATTGCCATGGCGCAGGGCCGGCTTGCCGGCATCGCCGTGGCACGCAAATTGGGTTTTAAGGCAGTGTCCGATCCCGAAGCCGAACGCAGGCTCGCGCGGCATGGGCGCTTTCAGGCCGCGCTTTGGGCCGTCTTCAAGCCGGATCGGCCGGCTATCGACGGTTCACCCTCGGATGATACGGTCATCTGCCGCTGCGAAGGTGTCACCTACGGTACGCTGAAGGCGCTTGGCGAGCACAGCGCCAAAGACATTGCAACGCTGAAGCGCCTGTCCCGCGCCGGAATGGGACGTTGCCAGAGCCGCTATTGCGGTCACGCAATCGCAAGCGTCGCCGGCGGAACCCGCGCATCGGGGGAGACAAGCGGATTCCTGGCGCCGCAAATGCCGCTGCGGCCGGTGCCGCTCGCCGCACTGGCAGTCGAGAAGCCGGAATGGGGCGGGCACAAGCGGGCGCTGCTGCCGAAAAAGCCAGTTTTGGACAATCGCGAACCATTGCCTTTGTCGCAGACATCGACGCTCGTCATCGGCGCAGGGATCGCCGGACTTTCGACGGCTCTCTTTCTCGCCCGTGAAGGCGAGGAGGTCACCGTATTGGAGCGTGCCTTTCCGAATTCGCTGGCCTCCGGCGGCAATGCCGGCAGCCTGCACGCGCAGCTTCTTTCCTTCGACCATGGCGCCCGCGCTGAAGGCGGCGGTGGACCGGCCGCACAAACATTGCCGTTGCAGCGTGATTCCATCGCTCTGTGGGGCGCGTTGCAGGACGAACTGGATCGCGATTTCGAAATGAAGGTGACGGGCGGCCTGATGGTTGCCGAGACCGAGGCTCACATGCGTTTCCTCGCCGAAAAGGTCGGCGTCGAGCAACGCGCCGGCATCGATTGCCGGCTGATCGGCCAAGAGGAACTGCGGGCACTGGAGCCGGCTTTGTCCCCCCTCTTCGTGGGCGCGGCCTATTGTTCGCAGGAAGGAAAGATCAACCCGCTGGTCGCCACCCAGCATATTCTCGAGGCGGCGCGGGCAAAGGGCGTGCGGATATTCGAGACATGCGAGGTGGTCGGCATCGCATCCGGTCCGGCCGGCTTCGAGGTTGCGACATCGCGGGGCACTATCAGGGCAAAGCGGCTGGTCAATGCCGCCGGCGCCTTCTCGTCGCGCATCGGTGCCATGCTCGGGCTCGACATACCCGTTTTCGGCGCCCCTTTGCAGATGGTCGTGACCGAGGCCGCCGCTCCACTGATTTCCCGCCTGGTCGCCCATGCCGATCGTCACCTGACGCTGAAACAGGCAGCCAACGGCAATTTCATCATCGGCGGCGGCTGGACCGCCGGTCTCGATCCCGTGCATCAGCATCCCAGGCCGTTGCTGTCGAGCCTGGAGGGCAATCTCTGGGTTGCGCAGCATGTGGTTCCGGCATTGCGCAAGCTTCATGTCATCCGCAGCTGGGCAGCGATGAACATCAACATCGACGGCGCCCCCATCCTCGGCGAGCATCCGTCGCAGCCCGGTTATTTCAGCGCGGTGACATCCAACGGCTATACGCTCGGGCCGATCGTCGGCCAGCTCACGGCGCAACTCATTCTTGGCCGGGAAACCGGCAGAGCGCTGCAACCATTTTCCATCACTCGTTTCGGGAAGGGCCGCTCATGATCGAGATCAGTGGCGTCAGCAAATATTACGGCAAGTTCGAAGTCCTGAAAGGCTGCACGGCCAAGGTCGAGCGCGGTGAGGTCGTCGTCGTATGCGGGCCGTCGGGCTCCGGCAAATCGACGCTGATCAAATGCGTGAACGGGCTGGAACCCTTCCAGAAGGGATCGATCCGCGTCCATGGGATCGAAGTGGGCGATCCGAAGACGGATCTCCCGAATCTGCGTACCCGCGTCGGCATGGTCTTCCAGAATTTCGAGCTGTTCGCGCATCTGTCCATCCTCGACAATATCATGCTGGCGCAGAAGATCGTGCTGGGACGCAGCGAGGCGATGGCGAAGACCAAGGCGATGCAGCTTCTCGATCGCGTCGGCCTGGCCGACCACGCCAGGAAGTTTCCGAGCCAGCTCTCCGGCGGACAGCAGCAGCGTGTCGCCATCGCGCGAGCTCTCGCCATGGATCCGCTCGCCATGCTGTTCGACGAACCGACCTCCGCGCTCGATCCGGAAATGATTTCGGAGGTGCTCGATGTCATGACCAGCCTTGCGAAGGACGGCATGACGATGATGGTCGTGACCCATGAAATGGGCTTTGCCCGTCGCGTGGCGACCCGCGTGATCTTCATCGATCAGGGCGAGATCGTCGAGGATCGTCCGAGCGAGGAGTTTTTCGCCGGCAGGCACAGTGCGAGGACGGAAGCCTTTCTCGGAAAGATCCTGCAGCATTGACGAAATCTCTGGGGCAGCCATCGCCCCGCGACGGGATCGACCAACCCAATATCCAACACAAGGAAAGAAATTCGATGAAATTGAAGATCACCGCCGGTCCTTTCGAGTTCGATGCCGTTCTCGAAACCGCCAAGGCGCCGAAGACCTGCGAGGCCTTCCTGAAGCAGATGCCCTTCGAAGGTCAGATCGTGCATGTGCGCTGGTCGGGCGAGGGCGTCTGGATTCCGCTGGGGGACCGCGACTTCGGCGTCGGCTACGAGAACCATACGAGCCATCCCGCGCCGGGCCATATCATTCTTTATCCCGGCGGGATCAGCGAGACGGAAATCCTGCTGGCCTATGGCGGCGTCGATTTCTCCTCGAAAATGGGCCAGCTCGCCGGCAATCACTTCATCACCGTGATCTCCAATCTCGACAAGCTGGCCGAGCTTGGCCGGCTGACCCTTTGGGAAGGCGCGCAGAACATCAAATTTGAACTGGTTTCCGCTTAGAGCAATTCCGGGAAAAGCAGAAATGCTCTGGCGGAGCACATTGCCGTTTGGGCGGAGGGGCGGAGTGCGATCCGAGAGTTTCGAAAATCACGCCGCCGCCGACGCAATGGCCGGTTCAGGCATTCTGCCCGAAACCGGCCGTTGAACGCCTCGATGAAGGCGTCTTCCGTTCCTTTCCCGGTCAGGAAAATCCACCGGAAAACTCTCACCAAAGACGGTCCAGTTCGGCGGGTTCATATCCTCCAAATAGGGCCTTAATCACATTCAGCTTAGAGTTCCTCCAAACTGTCGTTCAACGCCTCGATGTTGCGAAGTCGTATCCGGCCCGCCACACCAGCCTTTTCAAGGCAGCGAGTTATCAGCAGGTGGCAGAGCGCCATTACCGATGTGTGGTTGAACAGCGGTCCAGGCGCAAGCGTCTGGCAATGGCAATGCCAGGCCGCACTTGTCAGAAAAGGGGCACCTTCATCGGTAATGTAGAGCAGTTTTGCATGCGATTTTTCGATCTGCTCGAGCAAAAGATCCATTCGGGCGATGCGCCTGCGGAGTCCGAACATCACAACGACGTCTTCCTCGTGAAGGCTTGTCAGATGTTCTCCGAGCGTCTCTCCCGATCCGGGAATGGCGACGATATTCTCGATGACCTGGGTCAGTTGCCATTGTAGATAGGAGGCAAAAGGGTGGCTGCTTCTGAAGCCGATCACCCATACTTTCCGCGCTTTCAACATTGCGTCGGCGACAGCATCGATCTGCGTGTCGGTGATTGCGAGGAAAGTCGCCTCGATATTGGCGACCCCTTGCGCGATATGCGCCTTGACCGACTGCGTCGCAGACGCATCGGTAGAGGTGGAGAGAAACAGCCGCGACCCTGTCTCCCTCTCGGCACGGGCATGCCTGCGAGCCTCCTCGTAGTTCTCGTAGCCTAGCCGCTGGATGAAGCGCGACACCGTTGCCTTGGAAACATGGGCCAGTGCCGCCAGTTCCTGGGCAGAATAACTCGCAAGTTCACCAGGAAAATCGCAGACGAACTCGCCCAGCCGTTTTTCGGCAGGGTGAAGATCGGGAAGGGCTTGCCGTACGCGAAACAGAAACGATTTCTCTCTGGGCACGCTGGGCTCCACCTGATTGTCCACGGGCAGATTCTCGGTCGCGGGCACTGAATTTGCAATCGAAAAGGCTTTCTGCCTCCATTGTTCCGACATGTCTGTCAAAGATGTGCACCGCCGCCGGGAGCCAAACGGTTTTCCATTCGGAGAAGAAGGAGACGAATGGCTGCAGTGAGCGGCGCCACGATCGGAGCGGAAAAGCGCTGTCCAAGTTCCGCCGCCGCTCGTCCTAGCGGTCCGCCGCCGATGATGACCGCTTCGGCACCGTCAAGCGTGAATGATGCTTCGACTGCGATGGCCAATTCATTTGCAAGCGACACAGGATCGCTTGCCAGCATCTCCGGATCGCCTTTCGTCAAGCGCGTTCCAGTGAAGAGATGGTTGAGCCCCAGCGCTTCCGCCTTGCTGGCAAAGCTCACGATCAGCTTCGGCGTCACGGTCGCAATGCCGAACCGGCGCCCGCCGGCCGAGGCTTCGATCATGCTTGCCTCGCAGATGCCGATGACCGGCACATCGGTCACCTTTCTGAGCTGTTCGATGCCCGGATCGCCAAAGGCGCCGATCACGATCCCGTCGAACAGATGGGACGCCGCCATTCCCATCTCGACAACCTCCGCTGCCGACGCGGCCAGTTGTCCATCATCAAGGATCATCGGGACACCGCGCGCCGCGGTGATGCCCTCTATCGCGACATCGGCCGGAAGGGCGTGCTGCGCGATGTCGGTCATCATGGACGTCGTTACCCTGGACGTGTTGGGGTTGATAAGAGCGATACGCTTCATTCGGTATCGGGCACCCCGGCAGCCGAGGGCCCGTCTCCCTAGATCATTGTTGTTTTCAGCGACGTTAGCGCGAAACTCAGGAATATTGAAGACAGGCCACCTGTCCGTCTCCGGCCTGACGGACGAGGTCGGGCACGCGGGAGCGGCAAGGGTCCGAAGCCTGCGGGCATCGTGGCGCAAAGGCGCACCCCGGTGGCATGTCTGCAAGATCCGGTGGAGCACCTGGAATGGTAATCAGCCGATCCCGACCATGGGCCAGCTCGACGCGCGCGCCGAGAAGCCCCTTCGTATAGGGATGTTTCGGTCTTTCTATGATGTCCGAAACCATGCCTTCCTCGACGATCCGGCCGGCATACATGATGGCGATGCGGTCGGCGACCTCGGCGGCGACGCCGATATCGTGCGTGACGAAGATGACGGAGAGGCCATATTCCTTCTGCAGCTCGCGGATCAGAAGGAGGATTTGTATCTGCACCGTTGCGTCGAGAGCTGTTGTCGGTTCGTCGGCGAGGAGAACTTTCGGATTGCAGGCGAGTGCCATCGCGATCATCGAACGCTGGAGCATTCCTCCCGACATTTCATGCGGATAGTTCCTGAGACGGCGCTCGGGAGACGGGATGCGGACTTTTTCGAAGAGGGCGAAGGCCCGAGCGGCGGCCTCGGCGCGCGATACCTTTGCGTGCCGCATGATCGCTTCCTCGATCTGACGTCCGAGCGTGTAGACGGGATCAAGCGCCAGACGGGGCTCCTGGAAGATCATCGAGACGATCGGCCCGCGCAGATTGCCCAGTTCCTTCTTCGACAGCTTCATCACGTCGCGTCCGTCGACCGTCATCGAACCATCGACGGTCGTTCCCGCCGGGTGCAGGCGAAGGAGCGAGCGCATGGTCACGCTCTTTCCGGAGCCGGACTCCCCGAGCAGTGCGACGACCTCACCCGGACGGACCCGCAGGCTGACGCCATTGACCGCCTTGACGGGCTTGCGCCCGCGGTTGAAGGTCACCGACAGGTCTTTGATATCGATCATCGGGGTGGTGTCCATCTTCTCAGCCTTCCATCGGAGCGGCGCGACTATGGCCTGATCCGGCCAGCGACATCAGGCAAGCCGTCTCCTGCCCCAGGGAAACAGTCGAGAGCGGCGGCATCCTTTGGCCGCAGACGCCCTCGGCAAAGTCGCAGCGCGGGTGAAAACGACAGCCTGGAGGCGGATCGATCGGGTTCGGAGGATCGCCCGCAAGGGGCGGCTGCGACGTTCGCGCATTCGGATCCATTTTCGGCATCGAGGCAAGCAGCGCGGCTGAATAGGGATGCCTGGCATTGGTGAAAATCGCGTCGCAACTGCCGATTTCCGCTACTTTTCCGAGATACATGACGATGACGCGGTCGCACATGAAGCGCACGACATTGAGGTCGTGCGAGATGAAGAGATAGGTCAGCCCGAAATCACGCTTGAGATCGAGGAGAAGATTGAGGACCTGCGCCTCGACGGATTTGTCGAGCGCCGAAACGGCTTCGTCGAGGATGACGAGGCGCGGTTCCAGAGCCAGGGCGCGGGCGATGTTGACGCGCTGCCGTTGTCCGCCGGAAAGCTCGTGCGGATAGCGTCCGGCAAATCGGCCGGGCTCCAGACCCACCCGCCAAAGAAGGTCGTGGCCGCGGGCGATCGCTTTTTGTGCCGGAACGCCGTGAACGCGTGGACCGAACGAGATCGACTCCTCGATCGTCAGGCGCGGGTTCAGCGACGCGTAGCTATCCTGGAACACCATCTGCACCTGGCGGCGATAATCCGTCAGCGGGAGCGTGTCTCCGACGGTCTCGCCATCGAAGAGCAATTCTCCCCGGTCCGGCCTGATGAGCTGCATCAGGAGCCTTGCCGTGGTGGACTTGCCGCAGCCGCTTTCGCCGACCACGCCGAGCGTTTCGCCCTTGAGAATGTCGAAGTCGACGCCGTCGACGGCGCGAACGACCTTCCGGGGTTGGAACAGGCTGCCGTTCCGGACAGGAAAATGCTTCAGAAGGCCCCTGGCGGATATGAGCGGCTGCGCCGGCCCGCCGCGGTCGCGCGGATCGAGATCGCCGCTGGAACTGGGTAGGGTGTCCGTCATGATTTCACGTCCATGGCCGCGCGCAGGCCGTCCGAGAAAAGGTTGAAGCAGATCGAGGTGATGAAGATCATCACGCCTGGAAGAGCCGCGACGTAAGGGTTGACGTAGATCGCGGTGCGAAGCGTGTTGAGCATCAAGCCCCACTCGGCCTCCGGCGGGCGGACCCCGAGGCCGAGAAACGACAGGCCGGACGCCAGGATCATCGAAACGGAAACGAGACTGGTTGCGAATACGAAGATCGGTCCGAGCACATTGCCCAGAATATGGACGCTAATGATCGTCGAGGCTCGCGCCCCGGAGGCGCGCGCCGCATCGACGTAGTCGAGCTGCCGGATCTGCGTCGTGACGCTCTCGGCGACGCGGGCGATCTGCGGAATGAACACGACCGTCAGCGACACGAGGGCGTTCGTCAGGCCGGACCCGAGGGCGCCGGACAGCGCGACCGCGAGCAGCACGGACGGAAACGCATAGAAAACATCGATGGTGCGCATCATCAACGTGTTCGTGATGCCGCCGGCATATCCCGCGACGATGCCGATGGCCGAGCCGATCACGAAGGCGATGGGAACCGGGATGACGCCCATCAGCAGGGACAGCCGCGCGCCATAGACAAGGCGGGACAGCATGTCGCGACCGAGTTCGTCGGTTCCGAGAATATAGCCGGGCGTGCCGATCGGCTTCAGTCGGCGGATAACGCTTGTTTTCGCCGGATCGTAGGGCGCGATATATGGAGCGAGGATTGCCAGCAGGACAAGCGCCGCGATGACGGCGAGCGCGGCAAGCGCGACGGGATCCCGGCCAAGACGGCGGGCAACACCGTGCCAGAAGCCGGGGGAGCGACTGATGGCGGGTGCCGGTGCGACGGCGTCGGCGGTGGTGACAGCCATGGGCTCAGCTCCTCTGAATGCGTGGATCGATTGCACTCTGAAGCACGTCGACCACGAGGTTGACGAGAACGAAGAACATGGCGAGCATGAGGATCGTGCCCTGAAGGACGGGCAGATCCCGGGTGAAGATTGCTCCGTTCAGGAGAAAGCCCGTGCCCGGCCACGAGAATACCGTCTCGATCAGGATGGAGCCGCCGAGCAGATATCCGAGCTGAAGGCCCATGACGGAGATCGCCGTCGGCGCCGCGTTGCGAACGACGTGCCGGAGGATCTGCCGCGTCATCAGGCCCTTTGCGGAGAGTGCCTGGATGAAGTCCTGGGCCAGAATATCCGCGACCAGTGAACGGATCGTCCGGGCAATGATGCCCATCGGAATGACCGACATCGTCACCGCGGGCAGGATCAGATATCGCACATACTCCCAGCCGGCGGTCTTGCCCTCCGAACCGCCGGGGCCGCCTCCCATCGCAGGTAGCCAGCCGAGCTTTACCGAGAAGGCGATCACGAGCACCATTCCGAGCCAATAATGCGGCACGCTCACGCCAAGCATTGCTATCGCCGACGCAGCACGGTCGATCCAGCTGCGGCGGAAGACACCCGCAAGAAAGCCGAGGCCAGCCCCGAGCGTGAAGCCGATCAGCGTCGCCGCGACGGCAAGAATGATCGAGTTGACGGCGGCAGCGGCGATCTCCCCCAGTACGGGACGCCCCGATGCGATGGAGACACCGAGATCGCCATGCAGCGCCCGCCAGGCCCACATTGCGTACTGAATTGGCAGCGGTTGATCGAGGCCGTAGAGGCTGCGCATCTGCGCCTGCATCTCCGGTGACGCGTCGGTCGGAAGAATGGCGGCCAGAGGATCTCCCGGGGCGATGTGAATGAGAAGGAAGCAGACGATGCTCACGCCGATGGCAACCGGAATGACATGCATGAGCCGTTTCAAGCCATAGGTCAGCATCAGGCGTCCTCTTTCGCAAAGCAGACCGGCGTCAAGACGGGCGCGCTGTTTCCGGCGCGCCCCCGCAGCCGGATTATGGGTCCATGCTGATGGCCGAGAAGTCCTGGAACCAGTTCTGCGCCTGCACGAAGCCCTTGACCTTGCTGCTCATGGCGCGCGGATTGACGTCATGCGTCACCATCAGGAACAGGGCTTCGTTGACATATTTTTCGTGGATCTGCTGCAGGACCTTGTCCTGTTCGGCGGGGTCGAAGGTGTTGCGCACCTTGTCGAACAGGGCGTCCATCTCAGGGTCGCAATAATAGCCCCAATTGGTGCCGGCCGGCGGCGCCAGATTGCACTGCAGATGGCGGATCAGGCCGGTAAACGGGTCCTGGATGAAGTAGGAATAGTTGATGGCGGTCGCGCCCTTCGCACTCGGATCTTTTGCCCCGGCGCGCCAGATATTGATGACGGTGTTCCAGTCCGCGACCTCGTATTCGATATCGATGCCGATTTCGGCAAGCGTCTGCTGGATATATTCGTTCATTGCCAATGGCAGCATCTGCCCGGAGCCAGACGATGAGATGATCACCTTCGTCTTGATGCGTTTGTCCGGACCGTACCCGGCTTCCGCCATCAGCTTCTTGGCCTCCTCGATATTGTAGCTCAGCTTGAAGGTCGGGTTGCCGAACCACTGGTGTCCGGGCGGCATGAAGCCCTGGGCCGGGATCGACAGCCCGCCGAGCAGCTCGTTCAGGCCATCGCGGTCCACGGCAAGGTTGGCAGCCTTGCGAACCCGGATATCGTTCCACGGCGACCCCTCGACGCGCGAGAAATGCCATGTCCAGTTATGCGGATAGGAATTGGTGACGATGGTGAAACCGGCATCCTTCAGCGACGCGACGGAATCAGGCGCGGGCGCCTCGATCCAGTCGACTTGACCTGACCGCAGAGCGGCGACGCGGGTGTTCGGTTCCGGCAGGGGGATCAGCACGAGCTTGTCGAGCTTCGGCACGCGCTTGCCATTCCAATAATCCTTGTTCGGTGTCAGCTCGACGCGCTCGCGCGGCGTAAATCCGTTTTCGATCTTCCATGGCCCGGTGCCGGAAGGCTTCTGGGCGACGGCGTCCCAGCTCTTGCCCTGTGCTTCCCAGTTTGCCGGCGAAGACATGAGTATCCAGCTCATCTGATAGGGCAGGGTAGCGTCAGGGGTCTTCGTGGTCACTTCGAGCGTCAGCGGATCGATGGCCTTATAGCTGGCAACCGCGGGCATGCGGGACTTGCCCTGGGCGGCCTGACGCTTGTCGAATTGCGGAGCATCCTGTTTGAGGAGCTTGTCGAGGTTCCAGACGACGGCATCGGCGTTGAAGGCGCTGCCGTCGTGAAACTTCACGCCATCGCGCAGTTTGAACGTCCATTTGGTCTTGTCAGCGTTGTCGACTGTCCAGGAAAGGGCAAGGCCGGGCACGAGAGACGAGGGTTTGTCCGAACGCGACAGATCCCATTCGATCAGGGAATCGTAGACCGTGTAGCCCATGAACCGTTGGCCCTCGCCACCTTGGTCCGTCTGGCCGGTGGTCAATGGAATATCCGAGGCCGTCATGCCGATACGCAACGTTCCCGCTGCAAGTACGGCGCCAGTGCTTGAGGCGGCAAGCGCTAGAGCTGCTGCTCCGACCAGAACGGATTTGCGAAAGCCGCTCAGGATCGACGTCTTATGCAAGGCATGTCTGAATGTCCGCCTCATGCTATCCCCTCTTTTGTTTCGAGCTGCGCCGAGCATGTGCCCAGTCAGGAAATGAGAGGCACGTTTCATGCCAAATAGTATGAAACTAGAATTTCATGTATATAAACAAATAGTTATTTAGTTCCTTGCCGGACTTCCACTATGAAGCCGCGACTGTTCTGTTGCTTAAAGCGTGTGCTGCGTTTAAAGCAGATGCACAATCTCACGCCGCGAGATATTGCATAAAGAAGCTCGTTCCGAACCAAGTTCCCACTTGCCGGTGAAGTGGTCGCAAATCCAGCGATCTGAGACGTTGACCAGCAACAATGCGGCATGAGGTGGCGAATGTGCGTATCGAACGCAAATCAGGACAGAAAGCATTAGTCGATGAGTAGTATTGCGAACTATCACTCCAAACTGGGTGGATTGCCGTCACAGACCGAGCTGCTTTCCAGCAAGGCGGTTTTCACGACAGCCTATGCAGTTATCCCGCGAAGCGTAATGACCGATATTGTCACGAGCGTTCTTCCACACTGGACGGGAGCGCGGGCATGGGTTCTTTCCCGTCCGCTTTCCGGCTTCTCCGAGACGTTTTCGCAGTATCTAATGGAGGTGGCGCCCGGCGGTGGAAGCGAACGGCCGGAGCCGGACAAACGCGCCGAAGCCGCCTTGTTCGTCGTCGATGGTGAAATGACGATCGAGTTCGACGGAGTGGCCAATAAATTGCGGCCGGGCTCCTTCGCATACATTCCGGCAGGCGCGCCTTGGCGTATTCACAACGAGGGAACGACGTCCGTAAAATTCCACTGGGTCCGCAAGGCGTTTGAGGAGGTTGACGGACTTGCGCCTCCACCGGCGATCTTCACGCATGAGGACGAGCACTCCATCTCCTGGATGCCCGATACCGATGAACGCTGGGGCACGACGCGGTTCATCGATCCGGAGGATGTCCGCTATGACATGCATTTGAACATCGTCACCTTCGAGCCGGGCGGCACGATCCCCTTTATGGAAACGCATGTCATGGAACACGGTCTGTATGTTCTTGAAGGCAAGGCCGTTTACCGCCTCAATCAGGATTGGGTCGAAGTGGAGGCCGGCGATTTCATGTGGCTGCGGTCGTTCTGCCCGCAGGCATGTTACGCTGGTGGTCCCGGCCGGTTTCGTTACCTGCTTTACAAGGATGTGAACCGCCATATGAAGCTATGGTAGCTTTCAACTCGTAGCGGCTGCCATTTTTCGCAGTGCCCGCGTGACCCCACTGGGGCAGTTGGGCACTGCGCGACTATCTGGCGACTATGAGGTTGCGTTACTGGCTACTCTTGCGGGAAGATCGGCAAGCTACCTCCCGGGGCCCCAATGGGATGCACGCGCCCAACGGCATCGATGTGCCGGAATGGAGACGTGGATCACCATTTGAAGGAGGCATCCGCCCCGTCAGGGTCCCGGAGAGCAGATGTAAGGGGCTAAAGCAGCGGGCGGCTCGCCTGCAGAAGCTTACCAGGGTTCATCATGTCTTGAGGATCGAGGCTGTGTTTGATCGCAAGCATGAGATCATGCTCGACATCACCACGATATTTGAGGACCGCATTGGTCTTCATGGCTCCAAGGCCGTGTTCAGCGGCGACCGAACCGCCAAATCGGTGGGCATGATCGCAGATGATCTCCTCAATTTCGTTGGATCTCGCCAGAAAGTCCTCTGTCGAAGCTGCTTCCGGTTCAATGACCCCGAAATGGATATTGCCGTCGCCAAGATGGCCGAAGGCGATGATCCGGGCTCCGTCGACCGCATTTGCGATCGCGCTTGAGCAACTGTCCAGAAAGTCGGGTATCGCCGAGATCGGAACGGAAATATCCCCCTGGATCGTTGCCCCCTCCTTCATATCGGCCTCCGCCAATGCTTCGCGAATGGCCCAGAAGCTCCTGCCCTGTTCGATGGAGGCGGCGATCGCGGCATCGACGATCAGGCCGGATGCATAGGCCTCGGAGAGCGTGGCTTCGATCCGCTCGTGCTGGGAGACCGCTTCGTCGATCGAGGAGAATTCGATGAGCACTTGCCAGTCGTACAGCTTGTCCAACGGCATGCGGCAGGCCGGGAAATGCTTGAAGACAAGCTCCAGGCCGTTGCGCGGCATGAGTTCGAAAGCCGTCACCTGCCCGCCGGTCCGCTGCTTCGACAGGGCCAGCAGCTCCAGCGCCGCCTGGAGTGACGGCACGGCGCAGACGGCGGTGGCGATCGAAGCGGGTCTTGGAAAAAGCTTCAGCACGGCACCGGTGATGATACCGAGCGTGCCTTCGCTGCCAATGAAGAGCTGCTTCATATCGTAGCCCATATTGTCCTTGCGCAGCGCGCGCAACCCGTTCCATATCCGTCCGTCCGAAAGCACGACTTCGAGGCCGAGAACCAGATCGCGGGTATTGCCGTAGCGGATGACGTTGCTGCCGCCGGCATTGGTGGCAAGATTGCCGCCGATCTGGCAGCTGCCCTCGGAAGCGAGGCGCAATGGGAAGAAACGCCCTGCGTTTGCGGCTTCGGCCTGTATCGAGGCAAGCAGGCATCCCGCGTCGACGGTGATGGTATCGTTGATCGTATCGATGGCCCTAACCTTGTTCATCCGCGCGAGATTGACGATGATTTCGACATGATCGCCGGAGGGCACGGAGCCGCCCGCCAGTGAGGTGTTTCCACCTTGCGGGACAATCTTCAGGCCGTATTGCCTGCAGATACCGACGATCTTGACGACCTCTTGCGTGGTTGCCGGCTTCAGCAACAGAGGGGAGTCACCGCGGATGGATCCCGTCCAATCGACCGCATGCGGCTCGATGAGGCCGGGATGCATGCTCCAGCCATATGAACCTACGGTTCGCTTCAGCACCTCGATTGCTTCAGCCAGCTGTGCAGGTTCCGGAGGCTTGTGCCCCTTTCCGTTCACCGCCATCGGGCAACTCCTTCCAGTTCAAGCCGATTGGACATGCATCATGGCGTCAGTGACGGGCTGACGCGGATGAAGCTCTGGATCATGGATGCTGCCGCCGTGGCCCTCTTCGAATTTTTCGCGCAGCTGCCACAGTCTGTCTCCGTCCATTGCCATCATTCGCATCCAATCTCATGCCGGCAGAGTATTGCGCTCTGCCTCGAGCGCCTCGAAATGATCCGTTATCTGCGCGCCGGTTGCGATCCAGACATCGCCCTTCGACTGCACGTGACGCAGGAAATCGCGCAGGATGAACCAGCGCATCGGCCGGCCGGAGACCTGCGGGTGCAGAACCAGAGTGGTGACACCGCCCCAGGCATGGGTTGCCTCGAATTCCTCGATCCAGAGCGGCAGGACGGCGTCGCGGCCGAAAAGGGCGCGGGGGCTCGTCCGGCTCGACATGCCGAAATTCCAGTCGTCGAATGCGAAGTTGACGGGGATTTCTACGGGGCCGTCCATGCCATCGGCCGCGGCGTGGCGGTATGGCAGAATGTCGTCGCGGAAAGAGCTGGAATAGCGGATGCCGGATTTGGCAAGATAGGCCAGAAGTTCAGGGAAGTTCTCTCCCGAAGGTGCCCGATAGCCGACCGGCCGGACGCCGAGCGCCTGCTGCAGCGCCTCGAAACCGCGATCGATTTCCTCGAATGCCTCGTCCAGTTTTTCGCGCTCGGGCATCTTGTGCAGATAGCCGTGATGCCCGATCTCATGGCCGGCTTTCAGGATCGCCTCGCAGATCTCGCGATGCGCGAGCGCCGTCCATCCCGGCGTGAAGAACGTGCCCTTCAGGGTGAGCTCGTCCATCAGTTCGAGGATCTTTGCTATCCCGACGCGCCGGTCGTAACCGCCATGCGAGGTGGTGACCATGCGATCGACATTCGACGGATTGTTGCCGATCCAGGCGGTCTCGGCATCGACGTCGAAGCCGATGAACAGGGCGCTCTTGGCGCCGTTCGGCCAGATCATGTTCGGGGTGTTCGGCGCCGGGTTGAGAGGGCGCGGTGTCAGGTCGAAACTCATGCGAATATCCTCAGCAAAAGACGGGTCGATTGTCTGCATCCCCGACCAGCAGATTCTCGATCTTGCGGCAATCATCCAGTTCCTCAAGCCTGGTCAGCGTGCTCCACAGGTGGTCCGCCTGCTCGGTGCTCAAACTCATCAGGGCGAGTTCCTTGAACTTGCCGGCGACGTCCGCAAGAGGCATCGGCCGTTCGGCGGAGCCTGTGGCGCGGGGCACCATATGGGTCGCGCGCAGACCATCCTTGAATGTCAGGGTGAGGAATGGTTCGTCGAGCGGCTGCATGCGATCATCGACGGTTAGTTGCATACGCTCCATGATGGCGTGGACCCGTGCATCCGTGCGGCGCTCAGCCGCGTAAGCCTGGAGGCCGGCGGTTCCGAAGACACAGCGCGCCGCTATCGCATAGGGCAGGCTCATCTGGGTCGGCGCCATCGCGCCGCTTGCCCTGGCGCCGCACATGCCCATCAGCATCGGGCTTAGCCGCACTTCGATCGTCTCGATCTCCGAGGCCGTCCGCATCGTTTGTTTCAACAGGTCGTCCAGGGCGTCGACCGCCGAATGCGCGCCACGGCAGGACGCGTAGGGCTTCAGCACCGCCCGCTTCACCTTCCAGACCTCTCCCAGCCCCTCGCTCAGCTTGTCCGCATCACAGGCGGATTTGTTGAAGGAGCGGAAGAAGCCGCCCCATACGTCATCGAAAACCTTCGACGGTCCGGCAAATCCCTCGGCAGCGAGTTGCGCCGCGAGCAGGCCGCCTTCGGCTGCGCGTCCGGCATGGATCTTCTTGGCCTGCGACCCATCATGAATGAAGGCCCAGAGGCCGGAGGAAAAGCTGGTCGCAAGGGTGATGGCATCGCGGGTGGCGGGGGCATCGAGGCCACGGATATTGGCAACGGCGGCGGCGGCGGCAAGCGTGCCGCAGGTGCCTGTCGAGTGCCAGCCGAGGCTATTGTGGCTGTCGTAGCCGCCCGTCGCTTCCAAGATCCGCCGGCCGACATCATATCCGGCAACGACTGCCGCGATCAGCTCCCTGCCGGAGACGGCGCGTGGTATCTCCGCCATCGCAGCCAGCAGGGCCGGCATGACCACGGCACCCGAATGGTCGCAGCCGCCGGCATCGTCCAGCTCGAAGGCATGGGCGGAAACGCCGTTGATCAGCGCTGCGTCGCGCGCGCCGGTATGATCCCCCGTACCCCAGATGCGCGCCGCTCCGCTCGATCCGACAACACGGCGCGTGATCCGGAATTCGTTGGAGCGGGCACCGGCGAGCGCTGCGCCGAGCGTGTCGGCGATGTGTATCTTCGCCTTGTCGATCACGTCGGCCGGAAGCGTCTCAAACCGAAGGTTTGCAACGAAGGACGCAAGCCTGTCGACCGGAGCGTCGTCAAGTGGACGGGACATTCGGTTTTTCTCTTTCATGTCTCGGTTCGTCAGACCTCTGGCGGCATGACGGAATTTCATGGTCGACCGGCAGCCGGGCATTTGCCCGGCTGCCGGTCGCAAGCCTTACTTGGCGGCTTCGCCATTGATGTAGATGCCATCCAGCATCGTGCCTTCGAGGCCGTGCTCCGCGAAGATCTTCTTGTACTCGCCACTGGCCATCAGTGCCTTCAGCGCGGCAGCATAGGCATCGCGCAGTTCGGTATCCTTCTTGGCGAAACCGATGCCCTGATAGACGGCGGTGAAGGGCTCGCCGACGACGGTATAGGTGTCTTTCTCGAGGGTCAGCAGATAGGGAAGCGTCTCGGACCCCTGCACCGCGCCGTCGACGCGACCCTGCTTCAGCTGGGCGCGAGCATCCGCAGAGCCTTCCGTGCCGACGACCTTGACGGCCGGCAGTCCAGCGGCTTCGCAATTGGTGGCGCTCCACTTCGCGGTCTCATCCGGGAAGGAGGTGCGGCGGCTCATGCCGATGGTCTTGCCGCAGAAATCTGTCGGCTTCTTGAATTCGTCCTTGCGGGCCGCGGTGGTGTAGAACTGCGCGCCGGACTTCATGTAGTCGACAAAGTCGAGTGTGTCGCGACGCTTCGGCAGATCGCTCATGCCGCTGTGGATCAGATCGACACGGCCGGTCGTCAGCGACGAGATCATCTGTTCGAAACCGATGTCGGCCCATTCCACCGTGGTGCCGAGCTGCTTGGCCAGCGCCAGGCCGAGGTCGATGTCGACGCCCATCAGCGTGTTGGTCGCCGGGTCCTTGTATTCCATCGGCGGATAGTTCGGCTGGTTGGCGACGACCACCTTGCCGGCCGATTTGATGCGTTCCGGCAAGCCTGCGGCGCTGACCGATGTGGCCGCGATGCAGGCGACGGCGAGCATTGCGAAATGTTTTTTCATAGTGTTCCCCATTTTTGATGCTGATGGCACTTTTTGATCTTGATGGCACTGGCGGGCCTGGTGGTTCGCCAATCTTTTTCTCAGCTGTGGACGGCCTTGATGAATTCCGCCGTCCTGGCGCTTTTCGGGGCACTGAGGACCTCCGATGCCAAGCCTGTTTCGACGACTTTCCCAGCCTCCATGAAGGTGACTGTGTTGGCCACGTTGCGGGCGAAGCCGAGTTCGTGGGTGACGACGATCATGGTCATTCCGGATGCCGCGAGGTCCTTCATGACGTCGAGCACTTCCGAGACGAGTTCCGGATCGAGCGCGGATGTGGGTTCGTCGAAGAGAATGAGATCCGGCTGCATGCCCATGGCACGGGCAATGGCGACGCGCTGCTGCTGGCCGCCCGAAAGCTCTGCCGGATAATGGTTCGCCTTCGCAGCGAGACCGACGCGCTCGAGAAGGAGGGAGGCTCGTTCGCGGGCCTGCTCAACGGATTGTCCAAGTACATGCACCGGCCCCTCGATGATGTTCTCCAGGGCGGTCTTGTGCGGAAACAGGTTGAAGCGCTGGAAGACCATGCCGATGCGCCGCCGCTGACGGGAGATGTCGGCATCGCTGATCTGATGCAGGTTGTTGCCCTCGCGGCGGTAGCCGACCAGCTCGTCATTGACCCAGATGGCGCCGCCGTCCATCCGCTCCAGGAGGTTGATGCATCTCAGAAACGTGCTCTTGCCGGAGCCGGAAGGGCCGATGATGCAGTTGACCTCGCCGCGCATGACCTCCAAGCTGACCTTGTCGAGCGCGCGGAAGTCGCCGTAGTTCTTGGTGACATCGACGGCCTTGACGAGAATATCCTGTTTCATGGCCGACCCTCACATGGACGCTTTGATCGATTTCGAGCCGCGTGCGAAATAACGCTCGATATAATGCTGCCCGACCGACAGGACGGAGACGACGGCGAGATACCAAAAGCTTGCGACGATCAGCAGCTCGAGAACGCGGGTGTTGGCGAAGTAGATGATCTGCGCATTGTGCAGGATCTCGGAATACTGGATGACGCTTGCCAGCGATGTGAGTTTCACCATGCCGATCACTTCGTTGCCGATCGGCGGGACCATGACGCGCATGGCCTGCGGCAGCACGATGCGGCGCAGCATCTTCATCTGCGTCATGCCGATGGTCTTGGCTGCCTCGTACTGGCCGCTATCGACCGAGAGCAGGCCGCTCCTGACGACCTCGGACGTATAGGCGCCCTGGGAAATGCCGAGGCCGAGCATGGCGGCGACGAAGGGCGTCATCACGTCGACGGTGCGGAATTCGATCAGGCCGTGGATGCCCAAGGTCGGAAAGATCAGTGCCAGGTTGAACCATAGCATCAGCTGCAGCAGTGCCGGGGCACCGCGAAAGATCCAGACATAGCCGATGGCGATGGAGGACAGCACCGGATTGCCGGAAATGCGCATGATGGCGATAAGGACGCCGAGCACGATGCCGAGCGCCATGGCGGCCACGGTCATCAGCAGCGTGTTCGTCAGGCCGTCGAGTATGGCGGGCGCGAAAAGGAAGTCGCGAACGTAGCTCCACTCTATCTGCCCGACGCTGAAAGCACGCACCAGCCCCGCGAGCAGGACGAGGACGATGGCGGCGGCGACCATGCGGCCGATATGCGGCTTCGGCACCAGGCGCAGATGGGCGATCTCGTATTTGTCATCGGTGGGGGACGGGGTGGTGCTTGCGGCGGTCATCGGCTTCGGGGCTCCTGGGAGGCGTTGTCTCCACGTATGGCCTTGGTCGCCGTTCCCGGCGCATCGGCAAAAGCGCGGCAGGCATCGATCGCCGTTTCGAAGCGGGCAATCTGCTCGCGGACACGAGCCGGGGCCGTGGCGCCGTAACCGGTGCGGCTCGCGAGTGCATTGTCCAACGTGATGGCGGCCAGCACGCCCTTGTTCAGCCGCGGGTCGATCTTCGGCAGATCGTCCGCGGTCAGTCCGGCAAGATCATGGCCGCGTTCCTCGCAGTAACGAACGACCGCGCCGGTGATCTCGTGCGCCTCCGCGAAGGGCACGTTCTGGCCGACCAGCCAGTCTGCGACCTCGGTTGCCAGCGTGAAGCCCTTGGGCGCTTCTTCCCGCAGTTTCGCGACGTCGAATTCCAGCGTCGCGACCATGCCGGCAAAGGCGGGCAGGACGAGTTCGAGAATGTCGATGGTTTCGAACAGGCTGCGCTTGTCTTCCGCCAGGTCGCGATTATAGGCGAGCGGCATGGCCTTCATCGTCGCCAGGAAGCCCGTGACGTTGCCAATCAGCGTTCCCGACATGCCGCGCGTCAGCTCGGCAATATCCGGGTTCTTCTTCTGCGGCATGATGGAGGAGCCGGTGGAATAGGAATCGTGCAGCCTGACCCAGCTGAACTGCTTGGAGCTCCAGATGCAGATCTCCTCGGAAAGCCGCGACAGATCGACGGCGACCAGCGAGCATATGAAGAGGAACTCGGCGACATGGTCGCGGGCCGCAACCGCGTCGATCGAGTTTTCGCAGGCGGCGGAGTAGCCGAGCTCGATGGCCGACTGGTCGGGCCGGCAGGCAATACCCGATCCCGCGAGAGCGGCGGCGCCAAGCGGCGAGCGGTCGAAGCGGCGATCCCAGTCCTCGAAGCGCTGCAGGTCGCGCAACAGTGACTGCGCGTGCGCCATCAGGTGATGACCGAGAACGATCGGCTGGGCGGGCTGGAGATGGGTAAAACCGGGCATGACCGTCTCGGTGTGCCGCGACGCCTGATCCATCAGCGCTTCCTGGACCGCGATGATCTCCCGCGAAAGTTCGCGCGCCATGCGGCGCAGATAAAGACGGGTATTGTTGGCCGTCTGGTCGTTGCGGGACCGTCCGGCGCGCAGTTTCCCGCCGAGCGTGCCGAGCCGCGCCATCAGCAGCCGTTCGAGGAAAGTGTGAACATCCTCGTCTCCGGGGATCGGCGCCTCGATGCCGGAACCGACGTCCGTCTCGATGGCATCGAGCGTTGCGCGAATGGCCAGGAACTCGCTTTCGACCAGCACCCCGGCGCGCGTCAATTCGGAGGCATGGGCGCGGGAGCCGGCGATATCCTCGCGATACAGGCGGAAGTAGGATTTCGGCGCGCGCGAGAGATTGGCCAGAGCTTCGGACGGTCCGGACTTGAAGCGTCCACCCCAAAGCTGAGTGGGTTCAGGCATTGGCATTCCCCTGCTGTTTAAACTTTCGGCAAGGCTCCCACGTGCTCGTTTCATGGGCAAGCGAAGTTATTTCACCCCGCTATGACAAAAACGACTAGCTCGGATATCGCATTGGGTTTACCGATATTGGTGCGAAAATTTCGGCCATGCCGCTGAGGCGCGATATGGCCGATTGGCAATGGAGCGGGGTTCGCATGGCATCCGGTCGACAGCGTCTGCCTTCCACAACCGCGCTGCAGGTGCTGCTGGCGGTGGCCGAAAGAGGATCGACCAGCGCTGCGGCCGAGAGCACGTCGCTATCGCAGAGCGCCGTCAGCAAGCAATTGCTGGCATTGGAAAATCTGATTGGCAGTCCCGCTTTCATCCGCACGCCGCGCGGCATGGTCCCCACAGAGGTCGGCGCCATCTACATCGAGCATGCGCGGGTGGTGGTGAAGGCGATGGAGGACGCGGCACTGCGCGTCGCCCGGCTGAAGCCGGGCCCGCGCGTCCTGCGGCTGCAGGTGCTGCCGATCTTCGGCGATCGTTGGCTGCTGCCACGCTTTGCGCAATTTGCGGAGACGCATCCGGAGATCGAGGTGCAGTTCACGACCTTCGTGTCGCCGACCCAATCCGAAGCGCCGGACGGGATATTCCATTTTCTCCCGGAACCCCGACAAGAGAAGGACATGCATTATCTTTTCGGCCACGAGGTGCTTCTGGTGAGCGCGCCATCCTATTGGGAAAAGAACGGCCTGCCGGAAACGATTGCGGATCTGGCCAGGGGAGAGATGCTGGAGCATCCGCAGACCCCGCTGCACTGGCGATACTTCGCCGAGAGCAATGGCAAGGCCGATCTCGAAGTACGGCATATCACGCGCTTCGGATATTATACCATGGTGATCCGCGCGGCACTTGCGGGGCAGGGCATGGCGCTGATCCCGCGCGGCCTGATGCTGGACGAGCTCGCGGCCGGAAAGCTGGTCAATCCTCGTGGCTTCGGGTACCGCAGCAGCTATGGCTATTGGTTCGCGATGCCGCATGGGGTGAAGCCGAACTCGTCCATGGAATCCTTCAGGACATGGCTAATGGCGCAGGCGCAGGAAATGCGGGATTGATCCCAAATCACTCATCACATGGTGAGATAGGCTTGGCGAATATCCTCGCGGCTTTCAAGTTCGGCAATGGTGCCGGAATATTGGATTGCGCCCTTTTCGAGAATATAGGCACGATCGGATATCAGCCGCGCGAAATGCAGGTTTTGTTCCGACAAAAGGATCGACAGCCCCTCGCGCTTCATGGTGACGATCGCGTCCACCATCTGCTCGACGATCTTGGGCGCCAGCCCCTCGGATGGTTCGTCGAGCAGGATCAGATGGGGATTGCCCATGAGCGTGCGGCCTATGGTCAGCATCTGCTGCTCGCCGCCGCTCATGTTGCCGGCCGGTCTTTTGCGCATGCCGCCGAGGTTCGGGAAGATCTCGTAGATACGCTGCGGCGTCCATAGTGCACGTTGATCGCGCCCCGCCTGCCGTCCGACTTCGAGATTTTCCTCCACGGTGAGTGCGGTGAAGATGCGCCGGTCTTCCGGCACGTAGCCGAGCCCCCTGCGGGCGATGTCGAACGGCGCAAACCTGGAAACATCCTCGCCGCGAAACCGGATCTCCCCCTGTTTCGAGGTGAGCAGGCTCATGATCGACTTGAAGGTCGTGGATTTGCCGGCGCCGTTGCGGCCCAGCAAAGCGACCACCTCGCCCTCGGCGACCTGCAATTCCACGTCGAACAGGATATGAGCGGGTCCGTACCAGCTATTGAGACGGGATACTTCCAGCATCAGCCCTCCGATCTGTTGGCATAAAGCAGGCCGGAGCCGAGATAGACGGCCTGGACGTCGGGATTGGTCCGGATTGTTTCGGGAGATCCTTCGGCGATGATCGTGCCGCGATTGAGCACGAGGATCCGCGACGCATGTTCGAAGACGATGTCCATGTCATGCTCGGTGAAGAGAACGCCGATCTGTCTTTCCTCGACAATCCGGGCGGTCAGCCTCATCAGTTCGATGCGTTCCCGCGGGGCCATGCCGGCGGCGGGTTCGTCCATCAGCAGGAGTTTCGGATCGCCCGCCAGCGCGATGGCAAGCTCGAGCCGCTTGACATCGCCATAGGGAAGTTCGCGACAGGGACGATCGGCCTGGTCGCCGAGACCGATCAGTCCGATCAGTTCTTCGGCCCTATGGCGGAATTTTCGATCCAGCCGCCCGAAGAAGCCGGTCCATCCCGAGAGATCTTCGGCATGGGACAGGATCGCCACCTGCACATTCTCCCGAACCGTCATCGACAGATAGACTTCCGCAATCTGGAACGTCCGGCCGACGCCGAGGCGGAAGATCCGGGCGGGTGAAAGGCCCGATGTGCTGACCCCGTCGAGGACCACGGCCCCTGCATCGGGCGTGATCTGTCCGTTCAGCATGTTGAAGCAGGTGCTTTTTCCGGCGCCGTTCGGGCCGATGAGCGCCAGCAACTCGCCACGGACAAGCGAAAAGGAGACGTCGGTGACCGCCTTGACGCCCTGATAGCTCTTGCTCAGATGCGATACCGACAGAAGCGGCTGGTTCATGGCGCATCCCCCATCTTGGCGAGCGGCTGCGAAAGCGTTTGCGGAAGGATTGCCTGTTGCTGTTTGCGAGCGCCTAATATGCGGCCCAGCGTTCCGACAATTCCTTCCGGAAAGGCCACGACCAGCAGGATGATGAGGCCGCCAAGGATCATGCGGGAGAGATCGGTGTTGCTCATCAGCCAGATGGAGGCGGTCTTGTAGATGATCGCGCCGACAATGCCGCCCGATACCGTGCCGAAACCGCCAAGCAGAACCATGACGAGGCCGTCGATCGACATCGGAATGCCGAGTACTTCGGGAAAGATGCTTCCTTTCTGAAATGCCAGAAGCGAGCCGGCAAGGCCGGCAAAGAAGGCGGATACGACAAAGGCCGTATGCTGGACCGCACGGCGCGGGATGCCGGTTGCCGCCGCGCGCTGCGGCGAATCCCTGAGTGCTCTCAGGGCATGGCCGAATGGCGCAAAGGTCAGATAGCGGATGCAGCCAACCGAGAGGACGGCCGCCGCAAGCGTGAGCCAATAGAAGGCCCTAGCCCCGCTCGCCCAGTCGGACGGCCAGACGCCGACGATGCCGTTGTCGCCGCCGGTGACGTCGACCCACTGGTAAGCGATCGACCAGAAGATCTGCGCGAAGGCCAGAGTGAGCATGGCGAAATAGATGTTGGACAGCCGGACGCAGAACCATCCCGAGACGAGGGATATGGCAGCTGCAACGACAGGCCCGATGACGAGGGCAAGTTCCATCGGCACGCCGAGCCACTGGATCGACAGGGCTGCCCCATAGGCGCCGAGGCCGAGGCTTGCCGCGTGGCCGAAGGAATCCAGCCCGCCGACCGACATCATGAATTGAAGACTGGTGGCGAAGATCACGGCGATCAGGACTTCGCTCGCGACGCCGAGGCCGTAATTGCCGAGCACCATCGGCAGCAGGACAGCAGCGAGGATCAGCATGCCGGTGGCGACACGGCTGCGCGGATCGAGCGGCCGCCATGTCGTCCTTGCCGCATAGCCGGCGCGCGACGCCGGCAGCGGCTTGCCGAAGAAGCCCCAGGGGCGCAGGACAAGGACGACCGCCATGACCACGAACATCAGCACGAGGGAGATGCCCGGAAACACCAGGATGCCGAAGGCGTTCAGCTCGGAGACGACGATGGCGGCCAGAAAGGCGCCGCCGATGCTGCCGAGCCCGCCGATCACCACCACCACGAAAACCTCGGTGATGATCGACAGATCCATGAAATGGGTTACGGCATCGCGCGGGATTTGCAGGCCGCCGCCAAAGGCGGCGAGGAAGACGCCGAGCGCGAAGACACCGGTGAAAAGCCATTTCTGGTTCACGCCAAGCGCGCTGACCATGTCGCGGTCCTGGGTCGCCGCGCGCACGAGAATGCCCCAGCGCGAGCGATGCAGCAGCAGCCAGAGCAAGCCGAGGACGGCGGGTCCGAGAGCGATGAGCACGAGATCATAGGCGGGAAAGGGCCGGCCGAGGATTTCGACGGCGCCGGAGAGGCCCGGCGCTCGTGGCCCGACCAGATCTTCCGGTCCCCAGATCAGCCGCACGCCGTCCTCGACCACGAGCGTGACGCCGAAGGTGGCCAGAAGCTGCAGGAGCTCGGGAGCGCGGTAGATGCGGCGCAGCAGCAGGATTTCCAGCAGGCTGCCGCAGACCGCGACGACGGCGGCGGAGACAAGCAGGGCAACCCAGAAGCCGAAGGCGCTCTCCCAGCGGGTCGTCAGGCTATAGGCCAGATAGGCGCCCAACATGTAGAAGGCGCCATGGGCGAAATTGACGATGCGCGTCACGCCGAAGATCAACGATAGTCCGGACGCGACCAGGAACAGCGAGGCGGCATTCGAGAGCCCGGTCAGGAACTGCAGAATATAAAGGTCCAACGGAGGCTCCCTGCCCATTTAACAAGGGTGGCATTCGCCTGGGATGCGAATACCGGCGCAGTGCGTTATGATGGAATGCATGCCGGTCTTGCCGGCGGAGGAACCCAAGGTGCGACCGCCGGCTGTCGATGGTTCCGTCAGGGACGCAGCTTGGCGGCGTCGGCCTCGCTCGGCAGGAATTCGCTGCCGCTATGGTACTGGAAATCGACCATCACGCCCTTTCCATCCTTGAGGGCAGTCTTGCCGATGAAGGCGCCGAGCGTCGATTGATGATCCGCAGCGCGATAGGTGATCGGGCCGAAGGGGGTGTCGACAGAGACACCCTTGGCGGCGGCAATCAGCGCGTCCGTATCGGTCGACTTGGCCTTGGTCAGGATGGCGGCCATCGACTTGACCAGCGCATAACCGACCACCGAGCCGAGGCGGGGATAGTCGTTGTAGCGCTTCTGGTAGGCATCGACAAAGGCCTTGTGTGCCGGCGTGTCGACGGAATACCAGGGGTAGCCGGTGACGATCCATCCTTCCGGCGTGTCGGTCTTCAGCGGATCGAGATATTCAGGCTCTCCGGTCAGGAAGGAAACCACCGAGCGGCCCTTGAAGAGGTCGCGTGTCGTGCCTTCGCGCACCAGCTTCACCAGGTCGGCGCCGAACTCGACGTTGAGGATCGCATCCGGTTTGGCCGCCTCGATAGCCTGCGCCACGGAGCCGGCGTCGATCTTGCCCTGCGGCGGCCATTGCTCGGCGACGAATTCCACGTCGGGCCGGGCCTTCTGCAGCAGTTCCTTGAACACCGCAACGGCGCTTTGTCCGTATTCGTAGTTCGGTGCGATGGTTGCCCAGCGCTTCGCCGGCAGCTTGGCGGCTTCCTGCGCCAGCATGGCGGCCTGTACGTAGTTCGGCGGGCGCAGGCGGAAGGTATAGTCGTTCCCCTTCGACCAGATCATCGCGTCGGTCAGGGGTTCTCCCGCCAGATAAAAGACCTTCTTCTGCTTGGCGAAATCGGCAACAGCCATGCCGACATTCGAGAAGAAGGAGCCGGAGATCATCACCACCCCTTCCTTTGCGACCAGCTCGTTTGCCGCCGTCAGCGCGTCGCCGGGCTTGCCGCCATCATCCTTGGAAATGATCACCAGGGTATCGCCGTTGATGCCGCCGGCCGCATTGACTTCGTCAAGCGCCAGCTGCCAGCCCTTCTTATAGGGATCGGTGAAGGCGGGTAGCGCGGAGTAGCTGTTGATCTCGCCCACCTTGATCTCGCCGGCCATCGCTTGTGTTCCGGCCGCCAGACAAAGGGCCGTACCCATAATCGCAAAAAGTCCTCTCATTTTCGTCCTCTCTGGATTGATCTGTTTTGATTCTTGTTCTTGCGGCACGTCATCGGCGGCATCGAATTTCGAGCGCGTGCAATCGCGATCCATAGCTTGTCGCCTGAGGGTATGATCTGGTGTGTTCACTATAAATGCAAGGTCTTTCTGTGCATAAATTTTAAGCGAAACCACCCAGAAATCCAGCATTTCCCGCTTGCCAACCGCAAGGAGAAGATGGAAGTTCGCGTGTACACACTAATCTTGGCGATGGATGGCTGATGTGAAGCACGATAGGCCGGATACGGACGACTATGATGTCACGCAGCAAGTGGGCCATCTGCTGCGCAGGGTGTATCAACGGCATCTGTCGATCTTCCAGGAAAACGCCTCCGATCCCAATCTGACCTCCGTCCAGTTCGTCACCCTTTGCGCGCTTCGCGATCATGGGCCGAGTTCCCAGACCGAGTTGGTCAAGGCCACGGCTGTCGATCAGGGTACGATCCGCGGCATCATCGAACGTCTTTCCGCACGCGGCCTGATCACCACCTCCGGGGATGAGCAGGACGGCCGCAAGATCATCATGTCCCTGACGCCGGCTGCGGAGCACTTGCTGGAGGAGATGATACCGGCGGCGCGTCTCATCAGTGAGCTGACGATGGGGGACCTCAATCCTGCCGAACGCGTGGCCCTGCTTTATCTGCTGCGCCGTATTCTGAACTATCATGATGAGAGATCATCGAGCGCGCCGGAGAAATAGACTGGCGAGAGCTGCTAGCCTTCGACAGCAGCTCCCTTTTCGAGCCATCCGGTCTCCGTCCGAAAGGCATCGCTCACCATTGTCGAAGCGCTGGACCTTGCGGGCGATCAGGCCACAGGCGACTTAGCCGAGGCTTGCGCCACGCGTTCGTCGTCTCGTCTCTGAATTCTTTCTTTTCGCAATGACGGCCAATCTATGCCTAGCGGCTGGCACGGGCTCGTTCGGTGGCGTTCATATCCGCATGGCAATCCACTGTTACGACGACACCGAACAGATCGAGCGCCTCGGCCGATGTATAACGACCGAGCCGCACGTCTTCCACGACGGCCCGTGGATCGCGTGTCAGCGGGTCGCCGTAGCCGCCGCCGCCCGGGGTGCCGACGCGGACGCGGTCGCCGGGTTTCAGTGCGATATCCTGCGCTTTCGAGAGATGCTCCGGCGTCATCGCTTCACCGCTGCGCCAGACCGTGACGCTGTTGGTCTGTCCGTCGCTGCCGCCAAGCGCGCCCTGCGGTCCGAAACGACCGTGATCCATGACGAAGCTCGCTGTCGCGGCACCGCGCCGGAGCTCGATCTCGTAGTCGAGACCGAAACCGCCACGATGCTTGCCGGCACCACCGGACCCTTCGCGGAGGGCATAGCGATGATAAAGCACGGGGAATTGCTGCTCCATGATCTCGACCGGCGGCGCCTTGGAAATGCCGATGGTCGAGCAGCCATTGGCAAGCCCGTCATGATCGCTGTTGCCGCCGTAGCCGCCACCGGAAATCTGGTACATGACGTAGCCGCGTCCGCGTTCCGGATCGTGGCCGCCGAGCGCGAAATTGCCCGAACTTCCGGCCGGTGAGGCCGTCACCCGGTCCGGCAGTGCCTCGACCAGAGCTGCGAACACCGCCTCGGCGATACGCTGGCTGACTTCCGCGGCGCAGCCCGAGACGGGGCGCGGATAATGGGCGTCGAGGAAGGTTCCTTCCGGCGTTTTCACCTTCAACGGTTCGAAGGCGCCGGCGCTGATCGGAACATCCGGGAAGATATGGCGCATGGCGAGGTAGACGGAGGATAGTGTCGTTGCCAGAACCGAATTCATCGGCCCGGCGCAGGGCTTCGACGATCCCTCGAAATCAAAGGAGAGTTCATCGCCCGTCGCGGTGATCGAAAGGCGGATTTCGAGCGGCTCGTCGACCACACCATCGCTGTCGATATAGGCGACGGAACGATAGGTGCCTTTCGGGATCAGCCGGATATTGGCGCGCATCTGTTCGGCGGCGCGGCGGCGCAATTCGCCGATCGCTTGGGCGACCGTATCGTCGCCATATCGTTCGAGAATGCGCACCAGCCTTTCCTGGCCGACCAGAAGGGCGGCTGCCTGTGCCTTCACATCGCCGATGCGTTGCTCGGAGACGCGGATGTTCGAGCAGATGATCGCGTAGATCTCTGTGTCGAGCTTGCCTTCCTTGAAGAGCCGCACTGGCGGCAGGCGCAGGCCCTCCTGTTCGACTGAGGTGGCCGAGGCCGAGAAGCCGCCGGGGACGGCACCGCCCGTGTCCGGCCAATGACCGGTGTTCGATAGCCAGCAAAAGATCTCGCCGTTGCGATAGACCGGCATGGCAAAGCGCACGTCCATCAGATGCGTGCCGCCGAGATAAGGGTCGTTGACGATATAGATGTCGCCCGGCTTCGGCGCGGCGGCCCTGCCGGAGGCGATCATCTCGATCAGCGTGCGCGTCGAATATTGCATGGTGCCGACGAAGACCGGCAGGCCGCCGGCGCCTTGCGCGATCAGCGAGCCGTCCTCGGCCGAATAGATGCCGTCCGAGCGGTCGTTGGCTTCGGCGATGACCGGCGAGAAAGCCGCGCGGGAAAAGGTCAGGTCCATTTCATCGCAGACCTGTTGCAGGCCGGACTGGATGACGCTCAGCGTAATGGGGTCGATGCTCATTGGCCGGCTCCGATCGAGATGATGATATTGCCGTCGTCGTCCTGGGTGGCGACGTCGCCGGGCTCGAGGATGATGGTCGTATCCATCTGCTCGATGATCGCCGGCCCCGATATGGTTGCCTCAAGCGGCAGGTGATCGCGCCAGTAGATTGGCGTTTCCCGCCAGCCATCGAACCAGACCGGGCGTGTGCCGGTCTGCGCTTCGGTAAGCGTTGCCTTGCGACCCGCCGCATCGATCAGCATGGACAGATCGATCTCCGTGCGCCGGCCGATGACCGAGGTGTTGACGTTGACGAGACTGGCGCGGATTTCCGGAAGCTCGACATGGAAGCGGTTGAAATAGGCCTCCTCGAAGCGTGCCTGCAATTCGGCCCTGGTCGGCATTGCGCTCGGTAGCGGCACGCGCAGCAGATGCGTCTGGCCGATGAACTGCATATCGACGGAGCAAATCTCGCGGATCTCGCGAATGGCGACCGCCTCCTTGCCGATCAGGCGGCGTCCTTCGGCCGACTGCTTTTCGAAGAGCGTATGCACGAGGTCCATATCGGCGACATCGAGCGGACGGTTGACCGTGTTGACGAAATCATGCCGGAGATCGGCAACGACGCAGCCGAGCGCATTGGTGATCCCCGGACGAGACGGCGTCAGTACCCTTGGAATGCCGAGTTCCCGCGCGATCGCGGTCGCATGCAGCGGGCCGGCGCCGCCGAAGGAAAACAGCGCGAAATCGCGCGGATCCTCGCCGAGACTGACCGAGACCATGCGCACCGCATCGGCCATGCGGGCGTTGGCGATGCGGATGACGGCGGCCGCCGCCGCCGTGGCGTCAAGTCCGAGCGGCCGGCCGAGCTTTTCCTCGAACAGGTCGCGAATGCCGTCGATGGAAATACCGCCAGGAACCGAGTTGAGCTTGGAGGGATTGAGGCGACCGAGCAGCAGGTTGGCGTCGGAGATGGTCGGTGTCGTGCCGCCACGGCCATAGCAGATCGGCCCCGGCATGGCGCCGGCGCTTTCCGGGCCGACCTGCAGCAGGCCGGCGGCCGTAACCTTGGCGATCGAACCGCCGCCGGCGCCAACGGTGCGGACATCGACCATCGGCACATGGATCGGCATCGCATATTCGATCTCGATCTCGTTGGAGACCGCCGGTTCAGCGTTGCGGATCAGCGCAACGTCGGTCGACGTGCCGCCCATGTCGTAGGTGATGAGGTTCGGAATGCCGGCGCGGCGGCCGGTATAGGCGGCCGCCATGACGCCGGAGGCGGGGCCGGACATCACCGTCTTTGCGGCTTCCTTGGCGACGTGATGTGCGGAGACCATGCCGCCATTGCCGTTCATGACGAGAACATCGTGTCTGTAGCCCTTGGTCGCGAGCTGTTCGGCGAGGCGCTCGATATAGCGCGCGAGCAGCGGCTGCACCGACGCATTGACGGCGGCCGTGACGCCGCGCTCGAACTCACGGCTTTCAGACAGAAGCGCATGGCCGAGCGTGATATTGCCGTTCGGCCAGATCTCGGCGGCGATCTCGCCGGCGCGCAGCTCATGTGCCGGATTGGCGTAGGCATGCAGGAAATGGATGACCAGCGACTCGCAACCTGCGTCCACCAGGGCTTTGAGCGCAGTGCGGAGCGCCTCCTCATCGAGCGTGATCAGCACGTTGCCGGCGGCATCCATGCGCTCGGGAACTTGCAGCCGAAGATCGCGCGGAATGATCGGACGGAATTCGCCCTTCATGCCATAGGGGTTCGGGCGCGTGCGCCGGCCGAGCTCCAGCACGTCGCGAAAACCGCGTGTGGTGATCAGGCCCGTGCGGCAGAGATTGCGCTCGAGAACGGCATTGGTGGTGGTGGTGGTGCCGTGAACGATGAGGTCGAGCGCTGCGACATCGGCTTCTGCCGCATCGAGCGCATTGAGGACGCCGAAAGCCTGATTGTCGAGCGTCGTCGGCGTCTTGGCGAGACGGACCTTGCCGGAGATCGTGTCGAAGAGCACGAGATCGGTAAATGTGCCGCCGACATCGATACCCGCGACCTGCGATTGTTCAGGCGTCGGGGCCGATGGTTCATTCGAAGGAGACTGAGTCACGACTGTTCCCATTATTGTTTGCATGCAAATGAATAAACGGCGCCACGATCCTGGAGCATGCCCTAGCGCAGGCCGTCCTTGCCTTCGACGTCGGATGCCTTCAGCCCGCCGACGCGGGCAAGCGGCCTGCCGCTATCGGTCACGGCGACGGCCACCATGATTTCCGCCGGACGCGGCGCATCGGCAAGGCTCACCTCCATCCCGTCGAAATGTGATCGCACATAGGCGGCATCCTTGTGCCCGAGCGGGATATCGAGGGGCCGGCCGGGGCCGCCGCGCTTTTTCGAGGACGGTACCAGTGCCGCTCCTTTTTCCACGGCCTCGCGCAGCGGCTTTCCGAGCGAGGGATGCAGCAGGGCGGCCGCATGTTCCAGCTCGCCGTCCTCGCCGACCAGCGCCGCCTTGCCATAGCTTTCGGCCTGCGCCGGCGAAATCCCGAGCGCTTCGACGCATTTGCGGCCAAGCAGGCCGCCGAGTTCGGCGCCGATGTCGATCAGCGGTGTCAGATCCTCGACATAACGGCCGGCGAAAGGATTGGCGATGACGGCGACGGCCGCAGCCTTGCGCGTCGGCGGCGAGATGGCCTGACCCATCTCGCTGAGTGTCTCCTCGACGAAGACGGTGATCTTGCGGATCTCGGCGATCAACGCAGGCCGTCCTCGCCCTTGATGTCCTCGGCCTTCAGGCCGCCGCTGCGGGCATGGACGCGCGGGCCGGTTGTCATGACAAGCACGACCGCCATCTCGTTGGCGCGCGGACCGTCCGGTACGCCGACTTCCATCGCGTCGAAATGGCTGCGCACATAGGAGGCGTTGATATGGGTGACCGGCACGTCCAGCCGCGTGCCGGGTCCGCCGACCTTCTTCGAGGAGGGTACGATCGCCTTGGCGCCGCCCAGCACTTCGCGCATGGCGTAGCCGCCCGGCGCATGCCAAAGCGCGCCATGTTCCAACTCGCCGGCCTGACCGACGATGATGCCCTTGCCGTATCCCTCAACGACGGAGGCGTCGCCGCCGAGTGCTGCGACCAGACGGTTTGCCATATCGAGGCCGAGCGGCTCCAGATCCTTCATGAAGCCGGTGATTTCCTCGTGATAGCTGCCCGCAAACGGATTTTCGATGACGGCAACGATCGCTCCCCGCTTCAGCGGCGTTGCGACCGGCTTGCCGCCTTCGTGGTAAATTTCCTCGATGATAGTGAGGAACTTGCGGATCTTGACGTCAGGCATTGGAAAACCGCTCCGTGGATTGATCGATTGAAAGAGGTGAGGCTGCACGTGGTTGGGCTGCGGCCGGCATGGCGAGCAGGCCCCGGTTCTTGAGAAAGAGACCAGCGCGATCGATAAGGCCGATCGCGATGAAATGTTCCGCTCTGGCAAGGCCACGGGAAAGGGCCATGTCGATCTCCGCATCCGTCAGGGGGCCGCAGCCGGTGACCACAAGGCGCTCGCCGAGATCGCTGTCGTCGACGACGTCGATGGCGCGCGCCCGGTGGATGGCGGCATGACCGGGGAGGTCGACGGCATTGGCAACAAGCGTGACCGCCGCGTCGGCGGCAGCCGCATTTGCCGCCAATACGGTCACGGAATCGGCGATCCCCATCGACAGGCTGCGCCCGCCACGTCCACTGGTGGCGATGCCGCGCGTGGGGCCGGAAGCGCGGAGCGCGAAATCGCCAAGCGAGACGCCGTCCTCGCGCGCCATGCGGACATGAAACTCCGCGTCGCCATCTAGATGGACGGCAATGTCGCCGCCATTGTTGACATAGGCCCGATGTGGGCAATCGCCCTCGTCGAATACCGCCAGCATCGCCGCCAGGATTTCGTCGGCGACGGCACCGGCAACGGCTGCCATCGGCGTGATGAAATGGTCAGTGGCAAAGGGCCGGACCGCGGCGAGCATGCGTCGGGCGACCACGCCCGCAGGCACTGGACCGCCAATTCCGGCGGGAGTGCGGAGCAGCGGCAGTTCGCTCACCAGCTCGTCGAGGATAGTCTGAAAACGCGCAATAGCAGCTGAAAAGGCACCGGCGCGACGTTTGGTTTCGCCCCTGCGGGCCGTGGGGCCGTCATCGACACCGATGACGAGATCGATCGGCCCGTGCTGCAGGTGCAGCCGGCCGTTCGGATCGCCATCGAGATATCGGGCAACGGGCCGCGACATGCTATTGCTCCTCCTGTCGTCAGGCGCCCCACCGGAAATTCCGGCTTTCCGTCGGCCAGGGGCCACGGCCGATCGGTGTGACCTTGCGCTCTGCCACTTCCAGCGCCTGCTCGATCGGCATGACGGTCTCCATGTGGCCGCCGAGCGCGCGGTAGTCATCGAGCCGCATGGTGAATTCGATCGGCGCGACGAGTGCCGGTGTCGGCACGTAGCCGAAGGCCTTGCTCGGCATCTGCGTCACGTCGGCCATGACGGTGATGCCGCCGCCGGGCCAGACATAGGCTGGCACGCCGCCGCAGGAAACATGGGTCAGCGCTTCCTTGACGGAACGCGTCAGGCGGACGGGGTTCGTGGTGACGCCGGCACGCAGGCTGCCGCCGGCGCCGCCGATGAACAGGACCGAGGTGAGGGCCGGCTCGCAATTTTCCGCGATGATCTCGACCGATTCCTGCAAGGCTGCGGGAAGGATGGTCTGCAGTTCCGGCCGCAGATCGTCGCCGAGAATATAGTAGCCATATTGCTCGCCGGTGGTCGACACCATCAGCATGCGCATGCCCGGCCATGCGGTCTTGGCATCGAAATCGCCGAGGATGGTCAGGGGATCGGAAATGTTGGTGCCACCCCAGCCGGTGCCGGGTTCGGCCACCTGGAAATAGCGGCCCGGCGTGGAGCGCCGGCCCTTGATGCGAATGCCGGTGGCCGGCACGTCGAGCAGGCGTCCGGCCTGGTGCTCGGAGAGCACGCCGGTAATATGATCGTCGACGACGACAACCTCATCGACATGGCCCATCCACTGTTTGGCGAACATGCCGATGGTGGCCGAGCCGCAGCCGACGCGCATGCGGCTTTCCTCGACGTCGTTGATCACTGGTGCAGCGCCTGCCTTTATGGTCAGGCTGACCCCGCCGTCGACCTGCATGTCGACGGCTTCGCCATTACAGAGTTTCAACAGCGCGTCGCAGGTGACGCGGCCTTCTTTCTTCGAACCGCCGGTCAGATGATGCACGCCGCCGAGCGACAGCATCTGCGAGCCGTATTCACCGGTTGTGACATGGCCGATAGGCTCGCCGTCGACCAGAACGGTGGCCGTTTCCGGGCCGAGAAAGCGGTCTGTGTCGATCTTCACCTTGGCGCCGCAGTAGCTGAAGATGCCTTCGGTGACGACGGTCACCATGTCGATGCCGTTTTCCTTTTGCGAGACGATGAAGGGCGCCGGCTTGTAATCGGGATAGGTCGTTCCGGCGCCGACGGCCGTCACGAAGCTTCGGGTGGCGTGGACGATGTCTCCGTCCCATTCGCCCTCATCCGGCTGCGCGAGGAACGGCACGACATTGCCGCCCTCGGAGATGGTGTTTTCGATGATCGTTAGCGGATCGACCCGGATCAGCTCGCCGCCGACATTGGCGTAGCGATCGCAGGCGCCGGCGCGGCCATCGGAGATGTAGCACATGACGGGACAGGCATCGCAGCGTATCTTGCCGTTCGCGACGCTTTCCACGCGCTGCTTGACCATGGCGCTCTCTCCATTTTGACGCGGCCGCCCGTCCTGTGGTGCTGCCATCAGCCCATGGACGGATATTTGACCGTCATTGTTCCCATTTTTTCGTTTGTATGCGAATGAGTATCAGCCGGTCTTTCGATCCTGTCAAGCGAGGGCGAAGGGCCTGGATAAAAATGCGGTCGCCGGGGCGGATGTGTGCCGTCGCTGCGTTCGATCGGCCCGGTTCCCTGCGAGGTTGCAGCGTTGACAAATGCCGCCTTCGAAGTAGACGCTGGGGACCCTGAGCGTTTACATCGACACACAATGGCGCTCTAATCTTTTGAATCTAGAACAGCTTATCGACGTCGCAACCATATGCGCGGAACCGGGGCGGGACAAATGCAGAAATCGCGTGAAGACAGACAAGCCGCCGCGCCCGAATATCATGTCGACCGGCAAGTCGGGTTCTTTCTCCGGCAGGCCAATCAGCGGCATGTGGCGATCTTCGCCAATGCCATCGGCGACAAGCTGACGACAACGCAATGGTCGGCGCTTTCGAAGCTCAAGGAAATCCAGCCCTGCTCGCAGAACCAGCTCGGGCGTGAAACCGCGATGGATGTCGCGACCATCAAGGGCGTGGTCGATCGCCTGGTCAAGCGCGGCTTCGTCGCAACGGCGCCGGACCGGAATGATGGACGCCGGGTCGTTCTCTCGCTGACCGAAGATGGTCTTGCCGTCATTGCCGTGAATGTCGGCGCGGCGGTCTCGGCGACCGAGGAAACATTGGCGCCGCTCACCTCCGGCGAGCGGATGATGTTCCTGGAACTGCTGCAGAAAATCTGCTGAGCCGTAGCTTTCAGCGCTCGATTCCATGTCTTCTGTCTGGGGTGAGGACGAAACATTCTATTGTCGGCCCAATGAAATGGGAGGATTGCACGGCATAATTCATTCGTGTACAAATGAATATGAACGATCAAGGCAGGGGATGGCAGATGAGCTTGTCAACAGAAGATGCAGTTATCATCGATGGGCAGCAGGCAGGCTCCGCGCCGGCCTTTCCGATACCCGCAAATGTCTTTGTCGAGACAGTGACCGAAGTACGGCACTTCACCGATCGGCTGTTCAAGTTCCGCATCACCCGGCCGGCGGAATTCCGCTTCCGCTCCGGCGAGTTCATCATGATCGGCCTGCCGAATGCCGAGCGGCCCGTCTTCCGCGCCTATTCGATCGCCAGCCCCTTCTGGGACGAGGAGATCGAATTCTACTCCATCAAGGTTCCCGGCGGTCCACTGACGGAGCACCTGCAGAAGATCGTGCCCGGCGACACGGTGCTGATGCGCAAGAAGCCGACCGGCACGCTGGTGCTCGATGCACTGATCCCGGGCAAGCGGCTCTATCTCCTGTCGACCGGCACCGGCGTCGCGCCTTTCGCAAGCCTGATCCGGGATCCGGAAACCTACGAAAAATTCGAGGAAATCGTCCTTGTCCAGACCTGCCGCGACGTGGACGAACTCACCTATATCACGGAGATGGTCGAAGCGCTGAAGGACGATCCGCTGATCGGCGAACTCGTCGGCGATCGCCTTCGCCTTCATACGACGACGACGCGCGAGCCTTTTGCGCGCATGGGCCGGATCACCGACCTCTTGACCAGCGGCAAGTTTTTCGAGGAAACGGGTCTGCCGCGTATCAATCCGGACGAGGATCGCGGCATGATTTGCGGTTCGGCGGCAATGCTGAAGGATACCAAGGCCGTTCTGGAATCCTTCGGCCTCATCGAAGGCGCCAACAATGCGCCGGCCACCTTCGTCATCGAGCGCGCCTTCGTCGGGTAAACGCCTCGACCGGTTCGATTACAGTTCGAAATTCGTGCGGAACTTAGTCCATCGGCTGAGCGGTGCGGACGCGCTCGACCGCTTTGTCAATATCCTGCCAGGCAGGCTTGTCGGGCGCAAACCGGGCGCGCAGATAGGCGGCGAGCTCGATGAGCTGGCGATCGCTCAAGCTTTCGCCATAAGCTGGCATGGACATGATCTCAGCGGCCTCGGCCCCTGCTTTCTGGGCAAGCAGCGCCGGCGCCTCCGTGCCGTGCATCATCGTCAGCAGGATGTTGTCGGGCCTGTCGGCGTGCAGGTTGCTGTTGAAGGTGAGCGATCCGAGGGGTGAGGTCTCGGTATGACAGGCTGAACAGGCACCCTCGAACAGCCTTGCTCCCACCGGCGCGATCCGTGCCGCCGTCGCCTCTGCCGCTTTCGTGTTGACGAGTGCGGTTGTTTCCTGCGCGGCCGCATTTTCTTCGGTTTGACCGGAGAAGCTTGCGAGATAGGTCGCGATGGCCTGGATATCGCTATCCGGAAGGGGAGCGAGCGCCTTGACGACCACGCCCATCGGGCCGCCGGCACTGCCGTGGCCCTTGGCGGTGCCGGTGCGCAGATAGTCGTAGAGAGCGCTCTGGCTCCAGCCGATGGGGGCAAGACCGGTGCCGTTCAGTGCCGGTGCATCCCAACCCTCCGCCACGCCGCCCGCAAGATGGAGCTCGCCTTTCCGTTCCGCACCGAGCGCATTGCGCGGCGTATGACACGCACCGCAATGGCCGAGCGTTTCCACGAGATAGGCGCCGCGGTTCCATGTCTCGCTCTTCGCAGCATCCGTCGGTACCCTCGACCCGCCCGTAAAGAGCATGTTCCAACCGGCCAGCAATGGCCGGATGTTGAAGGGAAAGCGTAAGGCGTTATCGGCGTTCTTTGCGGCGGAAGGTGTCTGTGTCATCAGGAAGGCATAGAGCGCCTGCAGATCCGCATCGGTGGCGCCGGCAAAGGAGGGGTAGGGATGGATGGGGTAGAGATGCGCGCCGTCCCGGCGCACGCCCTGGCGCATCGCCCGCTCGAAGGCCGGATAGGACCAGGCGCCGATGCCGTTTTCGGCATCCGGCGTGATATTGGTGGCATGGACCACGCCGAACGGCGTGTCGAAGGCGCGGCCACCGGCAAAGAGTGTCCCGTCCGGTCCGGTATGACAGGCATTGCAGGCGCCGATCGCCGCCGCGAGCCGTCCGCGTTCGATCGTGGCGGCGCTGTAGGTGCCGGGGTCCGGCTGTGTGATTTCGGGGTAAGCGCCACGCCAGGGCGAAGCGGCGAGAATGCCGCCGGCCAGCACGCCGGCGACGATACCGCCCGCTCCTGCAAACATCGACCCTCGCCGCCACCATGGTTTCTTGCCCGGCGGCGGAGGAACGAGCGCCGGACGCGCCTCGCCAAGGGCGGCGAGCACGCGTTCCGGTGTCAGCGGCAGCTCGCGGAACCGGATGCCGGTGGCGTCGAAGACGGCATTGACGATGGCAGCGGCTGACGGCACCGAGGCGGATTCGCCGGCGCCGCGTGGCTCTTCGTCCTGCCGCAACAGCATCAGCACATCGATCTCAGGCACCTCCGGGAAGGTGATGATGGGATAGCCGCCCCATTCGGCGCTTTCGACGGCCGTGCTCGAGAAATCCACCTTCTCCTTCAGCACGCGGCTGGTGGACTGGATGACGTTGCCGTGGATCTGGTGGCGCACGCCATCCGGATTGATCATCATGCCGGAATCCTGGCCGACCGTCACGCGCGTGACGGCGATCTCGCCAGTCTTGCGGTTGACGGCGACATCGGCAACCCAAGCCGACCAGGCGGCCGGCGTTCCGGGGAACTTGCCGTGGACATAGAGCGCGTAGGCAAAACCCCGGCCATACAGCAGGTCGCCTTCGCCGCCCATCGTTCCCGGCGCGGTGCGCGGCGTCCAGCCGGCGCGTTCGGTGACGGCATGGACCAGATCGACCGCCCTTGGGTCCTTCAGGTAGCGCAGCCGGTATTCGACCGGATCGACCTTGGCCGCGAAAGCGAGTTCGTCGATATAGCTTTCATGCGCGAAGCTGTTCGGCATGGCCGAGACGCCACGAAACCACGAGGCTCGCGCGATGGGCGGCATGTCCTGCACGGCGATGCGCATATTGCTGAAGGCATAGGGCGGGATGGCCGTGCGGTCGCCCATCTCCGCCACCGTCGCCACATTCGAGGCCTTGCCGGTCAGGATCAGGGCAAGCGTCGGCGACAGGTTCGACGGATAGCGCGTCTCGAAATCATAGGCCGCCGGCCCACCGTCGAGGTCGAGGCCGCCACGCACGTCGATCACCTGTGCGGCCCCCTTCGGCTCCCAGCCATGCTCCTGTTCGCGGGTGAGCTGCACGCGCACCGGCCGCCCGACGGCGCGCGACAAAAGGGCGGCGTCGGCCGTCACGTCGTCGGCGCAATTGCGCCCGTAGCAGCCGGCCGCCTCCAGCCGCTCGACGAGCACGGTCTCTTCCGGCATGTCGAGGAGAAGCGCCAGATCGCGGCGCATCGGATAGGGGTTTTGCGTGCCTGACCAGACGATCAGCCGCTCCGGGCGCCAATCCGCCACGGCGCAGGACGGGCCGATGGAGCCATGCATCTGATAAGGCCAGACGTAGCTGCGGTCGAAACGCGGCGAAGCCCCGTCGAGCGCACGTTCGACATCGCCCTGATCGGCAAGAATGCGTTTCGTGGCCGGATTGTCGCGTAGCGCCTGTTCCGGATTGTTGAGATCGGGCAGGAGCGGGGGATCGCGCCAGACGACGTCGAGCCGGCGTGCCGCTTCGGCGGCGTTTTCCTCGCGCGTGGCGATGACGCCGACGAAATCGCCGATTGTCACCACCCCGACCAGGCCGGGAATGTCGGCGATCGAGGCCTCGTTGACGGAGATCAGGCTGTGGCCGACATGCGGACCGTGGTCGAAGCCGACATAGGGCGGTCGGACCACACGGCCATGCAGCATGTCCGGCACACGAACATCATGGACATAGGTCCATTGCCCCGTCGCCTTGGCGGCGATATCGTTGCGTGGCTGCGGCTTGCCAACGATCCGATAGCTTTCCACCGGTTTTGTCGGCGCCGAGGTGTCGATGGCGATCCGCTCGTGGCGCCCGGCGATCAATTCGCCGAAGGCGATCGACCAGTTGGCCGGTGCCTCCGGATGAACGACGCCTTCTTCGACCGAAAGCGTTTGCGGCATGACGCCGTAGCGAAGGGCCACCTGCTCGAGAAGCCAGCGGCGCGCTGTTGCCGCAGCCTGGCGCAGTGGGATCGCCGTTATCTGAATGGTTTCGCTGGCGATCGTCGCACCTTGATCGGGCGCGGCCGTCGTGCTGCCGAGTACCATCCGGACCCGTTCGAAAGGCAGGTCAAGCTCTTCCGCGACGATCTGCGCCAGGGCGGTCCGGATGCCGGTGCCAAGGTCGACGTGACCATTGAAGGCGCTGACGGTTCCATCGGGATGAAGGGCGAGGAAGATTTCGGGATCGCCTCCATCGCCAGGCCTGATCACCAGCAGGATTTCGTCCGCTTCGAGATAGCGGGCGCGGGGTATTTCTTGCGGTGCGGTCATGACGCCTTCTCCGCGATCGTCGAGGAGGGAAGGGCGGCCATCAGCTCACCGGCGCGACGGACGGCGGCAAGGATCTCGACATGCGTGCCGCAGCGACAGAGATGGCGACTGAGGGCTGCACGGACGGCGGCATCGTCCGGCCGCGTGTCGCGCAGAAGCAGGGCTGTCGTTGCGATGATCATGCCGTTCAGGCAATAGCCGCATTGTGCGGCCTGTTCTTCAATGAAGGCCTGTTGCACGGGGTGCAATCGATCCGCGGTGCCGAGACCCTCGAGGGTAACAATGGCGCGTCCTTCCGCGGCGGCGGCCGATATCGTGCAGGCGCGCACCGCTCGCTTGTCGATCAGCACCGCGCAGGCACCGCATTCGCCAAGGCCGCATCCGAATTTCGGTCCGTTCAGACCGAGATCGTTTCGTAAAATGTAAAGAAGGGGTGTTTCGGGAGGCAGATCGAGCGTGTGGCGATGCCCATTGACGTCGAGAGCTATCGGACGAGTCTTCACCGCAGCTCCCTTTTCGTCACGACGGCAATGCAATGGCTCGCCGCCGCCCGGAATGGTGCGACAATCCCGCCAATCACCAAGGATGACAAGACGCCATGAAAAGCCGAGCGGTTGCTACCGCGCTCTGTCAAGATCGTCATAGGCTCTGTTCCCAAGGGTCTTAATCGCCCTTCGTTTGTGTACGAATGATTGCCGCGGGTTGGCCATCTGTCAATGGGCCGAGCTTGAAAACTGTATGACCGCGATGTCGCGTTATTTTGGGCGCACTCCAGTGTGGGGCGGGCCACCTCGCCGACGAAGCCGGACAACGGCCCCGCACGGCAAACGGGAGGGCGGGATTTTTTAGCTGACGTCCGCAGATCCGTCAGTTCAGTTCTTCGAGCTTGCGTTGCTGGCGCGCAATCAGGCGTTCCACGTCTTGAACGGACGTCGCGTTCAGTGAGACGGCGGGACGGCGCTGGGTAGCGCTGGCGATGGCGCCACGTCTGGCGAGCACATATTTGCGGACGGCAAGCCCCAGGCCCGGCTGCTGTTCGTAGCGCATCAGCGGCAAATAGGCATCGAACAGGTCTTGCGCCGCTTCCAGCTTTCCCTCTGCGTTGAGACGGCAAAAATCGACCATCATTTCCGGGTAGCCAAAGCCGGTCATCGCACCGTCGGCGCCACGCCGCAGTTCTTCCGTCAGGAACATGCCGCCATTGCCGCACAGAATCGAGACACGGCGGCAGCCCTTGGCTTCGCCTTCGCGCAGATCCGTGATCTTCTGCAGGCCGGGCCAGTCTTCGTGCTTGAGCATGACGATGCTCGGATGTGCTTCGAAAATCGCCCTGAGCGTTTCGGCGGTCATTTGTACGCCCGTCGAAAGCGGGAAATCCTGCAGCACCATTGGTACATCGGTACCAATGGTTTCGACCACGTTTCGATAATAGGCCACGATCTGATTGTCGGTCTTGAGCGATGAGGGCGGTGCGACCATCACGCCGGCAGCGCCCATATCCATGACTGCTTCGGTCAATTCGCGGATGGCGGCAAGGCCAGGAGCGGAAACGCCGACGATGACGGGTTTGCCCTCAGAGCGGCGGAGCGCTCGTCGGGTGACATCGATCGCTTCATTCTGCGTCAGCTTCGGGGCTTCGCCCATCATGCCGAGAATCGTCAGGCCATCGGCGCCCTTGTCATAATAGAAGTCGATCATGCGATCGATGCTGGCATGGTCGATCGTACCATTCTCCTCGAAGGGCGTGACGGCGATGACGAAAACGCCTTGCGTGTCGGATGTGATTAGCGGCATCTTCTGCTCCAATTCTGGTAAGTCACGTGAATGAGCGCGTGCGATCGGTGATGGTACACACCAAGGCCCCGGTGCGGGCGGTTCTCGTCTCGGACATGCGGAAACTGCAGGCGGCGCATAGGTATGAAGGCACGTCCAGCTTCTAAGGCACAAGTGCTGCCCGGAGCGATTTCCCGCAGGCCGACACCATTCGGCTGGAACTGAAGACCGACTGAAGAAACGGGTCGGTTGGTATCGATAAGAGGCTCATCGCTTCGATAGCTGAGGTGCATGCAAGCGCCCAATGCCATCGAAGCAATAGGTGGTTTCTTCGTCAAATGGCGGCTGCAAGCCGGGATTCGACATAAAGCTCGCGCAATTGCTTCGAAATTGGACCAGGCACGCCCGTGCCGATCGTTTTGCCGTCGATGCGAACGACCGGCATCACGAAACTTGTGGCGGAGGTGATGAAGGCTTCGGCGGCGGCCAGCGCCTCATCGGGCGTAAACGCGCGTTCTTCCACCGCGATGCCGGCCGAGCGGGCAATATCGATGATGCTGGCGCGCGTGATGCCGTGAAGGATGGCATTTGAAAGACCACGCGTGACGAGTACACCGTCCTTGGTGACGATATGGGCCGTGGCCGAACTTCCCTCCGTGATGAACCCATCTTCGACCAGCCAGGCGTCGTCCGCACCCTGCCGCATCGCCTCCATCTTGGCCATGGAGGGGAAGAGAAGTTGCACGGTTTTGATATCCCGCCGGCCCCAGCGCAGATCGGGTATCGTTGCAACCGAAATTCCGGTTTTTGCGCGCGGATTGTCCAGCACGGCTTTGGTTTGTGTCAACAGAACCAGCGTCGGGGTTGCGTGGGCGGGATAAGCAAAGTCCCTGTCGGCTGCGCCGCGGGAGACCTGAAGGTAGATCAGCCCTTCCGTCACCTCGTTGCGGGCCACGATCTCGCGATGCACGTCCAGAAGAGCTTCAGGACTAAGGGGACAGGTGATTGCGAGCTCCTTCAGGGAGCGCTGCAGCCTGGCGGCATGGCCAGCATAGTCGACAAGCTTGCCACCGACCACGGCCGTGACTTCGTAGATTGCGTCGGCGAAGAGAAATCCCCGGTCGAAGATGGAGATCTTGGCATCGGCTTCAGGAAGCCAGCTGCCATTCAGATAGACGGTGCGGTTCACGGGCATCACCTTTATGGAATGAGCGGGCGGGCGAAGGGGGCGAATTCCACCCCTTCCGCGGCAAGTGCGTTGCGCAGCGACCGTGCCATTGCCACGGCGCCGGGAGTATCGCCATGGACGCAGATGCTCGCCGCCTGGACCGGCAGCTTGTGGCCACCGATGGTTGGGATTTCTCCGTCGCGAACCAGGGATAAAACCTGGTCCAGGCTCTTTTGCAGATCATGAATGACCGCGCCGTCCCGCTGCCGGGATGTCAGCATGCCGTTGTCGTCATAGGTCCGGTCGGCATAGACCTCGCACGCGATTTTCAGGCCGGCCCTTTCGGCGGCCTTCATGGTTTCCGAATAGGGAAGGGTGAGAAAGGTGAGGGAGGAATCGACAGCCTTGATGGCGCGGACGCAGACGTCCGCCAGGACAGGATCCTCGGCTGCCATGTTGCCGAGCGAGCCGTGTGTCTTCATGTGGCTGATCGGCCAGCCGAGCGCGCTTGCCATGCCCTGGATCGCCGCGATCTGGTAGATCAGCTGTGCTTCGATATCCTCGGGACGTTCGCCTGAGATGCGGCGTCGGCCGAAGCCGTAGAGATCCATGAACGAGGGATGCGCGCCGACTGCAACGCCCGAAGCCTTGGCGGCAAGGATCGTGTCGCGCATCACCACCGGATCGCCGGCATGGAAGCCGCAGGCAATATTGGCTGTTGTGATCAGTTCGAGCATGGCCTTGTCGTCGCCGATCGTATAGGCGCCGAAGCCTTCTCCCATGTCGCAGTTCAAATCAATCATTGCCATGAAGCTTGTTCCCAATCGACGATTCGGGCCTGATACGGCAGCATATTTCTTTACCGTTCTGTTGCATTGCGCGAACTTTGTTCATATCATCCGGCTGCAGTTGACATACAGTTGGTATACTGAAATAGCAAGTGAGGCGAAGATGGAAACGTACCGGTTTTGACGAGCGGCGCTCTATTTCCGATTTGCCAGATCGACGGAAGGAGAGGTGTCGGCGCTATGGCCGAAATGTTCCCGCGCATTCGCGCTTGCGGCGACAGCATGCTATCGGTCGAGCTCGCCGATCATATCGACGATGCGGTCAACAGGCGCATCATCGCGCTCTTCGACGATCTGAGCCGCAGTCCCGTTGCGGGTATCGAAGAAATGGCCCCGACCTATCGTTCGCTGAGCGTCATATACGATCCCGCTATTATCCGCGGTGGAGCGCTTGCCGATGTGCTGCAAAAGCGACTGCGGGCTTTGTCCGCGATAGATACATCCTCGTGCCGCTATAGCGTACCCGTCGTCTATGGTGGCGCCGTCGGGATTGATCTCGATGAGCTTGCGCGCATGAAAGACATGACCACGACGGAACTCGTCAATCTGCATGCCAGTGCGGAGTATCGCGTTCATATGATCGGTTTTGCGCCTGGTTTCGCCTATCTCGGCGGCCTTCCGGATGCGTTGCATACGCCACGTCTGGCCACGCCGCGCCAACGGATCGAGGCGAGTGCTATTGGCATAGGCGGCAAACAGGCCAGCATCAATTCGGTGCCCGGGCCGAGCGGTTGGCGTTTTATCGGCCGTACGCCGGTCAGGCTTTTTGATCCTCATCGGACGCCGCCTTTTCTTCTCAAGGCCGGAGATCGCATCCGCTTTCATCCGATCGGCGAGGCGGAGGCTGCACGTCTCGATGCGATGGTCGCTGCCGGCCAGACCGTTCTGCAGCCAGAGGTAGCATGATGGATTTGCGGATTCGTCAAGCGGGACCCATGGTGACGGTTCAGGATCTCGGCCGCAAGGGGCTGCAGCATTCCGGCGTCTCCGGTTCTGGGCCGATGGATGCGCCATCCTTCCGCATCGCCAACGCATTGGTGGGCAACCGTCAGGATATGGCATCTCTTGAGTTTGCCGTCGCGGGCGGCACGTTCGAGGTTACCGAGCCGGTTCGCTTTGCCGTCACTGGCGGCGATGTGGATATCCGGATCGACGGCTCCGCCGTGCGCCCATGGGAGAGCCACGATCTCTTTCCCGGATCTACGCTCGTCATCGGCGGTCTGCGATCGGCGGTATGGGGATATCTGGCGTTTTCCGGCGGCATCGACACGCCCTTGATCTTGGGTTCCCGCGCCACGCATCTGCGCACGGGCCTCGGTGGCCATGAGGGGCGCTGCCTGCGGGCCGGCGATCTCTTGCCGATCGGCCGCCCCGATCCCATGCCGCATCTTGCGCTTACAAAGCCGTGGCGCCGATCCAATCGCCCCATCAATGTCGTGGCGGGGCCGCAGGATGATTATTTCGACGCGTCCGCCTGGCGTATTTTCCTCGGGAGTTCATTCGTCGTGTCCGCCAGTCGCGATCGCATGGCGCAAATGCTGGATGGGCCAGCGATAGCGGCCTGCAGAGGCAACGATATCGTCTCGGACGGCACCACGCTCGGGTCGATCCAGGTTCCCGGCTCCGGCAAGCCGATCGTTTTGATGGCCGAACGCCAGACGACCGGCGGCTATCCGAAAATAGCAACTGTCGCCTCCGTCGATGTGCCGCGGTTGGCGCAGACCCCAAGCGGCATGGCGATCCGCTTTCGCTTGATTTCCCAAGCTGCGGCAGAGGCATTGCTGATCGCAGAGCGGCAAGCCCTGCGGGATGTGATTGCGGATTTCTCCCAAAAGATCACGCCGCGAAGCGTCGCAGAAGAGGTAGCGCAATGACACAACCGCTTGCCAAGCAGGCCTACACCAAGATCATCGAGATGATCCTGTCGGGGGCGCTCATGCCGGGGGATGCCTTGCAGGAGGCCAAGCTGGGCTCAGCACTGGATATGTCGCGCACACCCGTTCGCGAGGCGATCAAGCGCATCGAAGCGGAGGGGCTGGCTATTCAGGAGGGACGCTTCCTTAAGGTGCGGCAGCTTTCCGGCGAGGAGGTGGAGGAAATATTCTTCCTGCGCCAGACGCTGGAGGCCCATTCTGCTAGTGCCGCAACGGGGCTTCCGGCCCGTCAGCTGGACGAGATGGAGGCGCGTGTCCGCCGTCTGCAACTGGAGGGACCTGGGGAAGAGGATGAACAGCGTCGTGTCGACGACGACTTTCATCGCATGCTGGCCGCGGCAACGGGCAGCAGCATGATCGTCGCCACCATCGACGATCTCCGCCGTCGCACCTGCATGTTCGACCACACGCAGGTTCCGGAGCGCTTTCTCAAGGGGTGCGCCGAACACCTCGAGATTATCGCCGCGCTAAAAGCCGGCGACGGTGAAACGGCAGGCCGGCTGATGGCCATGCATGTTGCCAACGCGCGCGACGCGATTTTGGCGCGTTTGAAATCGTCCGACGAAGGATCCGATCGATGAGATGTCTGATTGTTCAACCGGTTCATGCCGACGGCATTGTTTTGCTCAGGCAGGCGGGCATCGAACCGGTCATGTGTCCTTCTGCGGATATGGCAACGGTTGCCCGCATGATCCCCGGCTGCGAAGCGGTGATCACCAGGGATGCCGGCCTTTCCGCAGCCGCGATCGACGCTGCCGATGCGTTGCGCGTCATCGTCGTGCACGGTGCCGGTCACGATGCGGTCGACAAGGAAGCGGCAAGCGAACGCGGCGTACTTGTCTGCAATACGCCCGGTGCCAATGCGCGTTCGGTGTCGGAGCTTGCTCTGGGTCTTGCGCTGGCGGTCGCGCGGCGTATCCCGGCGGCGGACCGGAGTGAACGGGCCGGCATAAGGGGTTTTCGCGAGATGGAGACCTTCACGGAATTGTCCGGCAAGACGGCTCTAATCGTCGGCTGGGGCGCAACCGGCGCGGGGCTCGGCCACATGCTGAAGGCGGCGTTTGATGCGCGCGTTCTGGTCTATTCGCCTCGGGCGGCCAAGGTGGAGGGCTTCGAACGGGTGGAAAGCCTCGAGGATGGCCTGGCGCGGGCGGATCTGGTCTCTCTGCACACGCCACTACGGCCGGAGACGCGCGGGCTGATCGATGCAGGAGCGCTTTCGCATATCAAGCCTGGGGCCATTCTCGTCAATACCGCACGGGCAGGCCTGGTGGATGAAGCCGCCCTTGCCGAGGCCATCGCTTCCGGACGGGTCGCCGGTGCTGGACTTGATGTCTATTCCCACGAAGCGGTATCCGGGCCACTCGGCCAGTCGAACCGGGTGATCTTTACGCCGCATCTCGGTGGTGCAACGCTTGAGGCCCTGCGTCGCGTGGCCATCGGCGCAGCTCGCAATGTGCTCATGGCCCTTTCCGGTGAACGGCCGGTGACGGCGCTCAACGATCCCGTATGGAGCCACGCATGAGCCGCATTATTGACGATACCATCGATCGGCTGCTCCATCGCATCAACGCCATTTCGGCGCCGGGGCCAGGCTATACGCGACCATCCTACAGTGCGCTGGAAACCGCTGCCCATCATGTCATCGCCGAGGAGGCGGAAGCTCTCGGCCTGAAGGTGACGCGGGATGCTGCGGGCAATCTGTTCGCCCGGCTGCCGGGCAGGGACCGCACGGCCGCTCCCCTCTATATCGGCTCGCATCTCGACACTGTGCCGATGGGCGGCGCCTATGACGGGCCGGCAGGCGTTGCCGGCGCCATGGCTCTAGCCGCTGCCTTCGTCGATAGCGGCTCGCCACCGCCCGTCGATCTGGTGGTGACCGTGACGCGGGCGGAAGAGAGCGTCTGGTTCCCGGTTTCCTATATCGGCTCGCGTGCGGCACTCGCGCGGCTTTCCGCGGAAGACATGAAGGCGGTCAGGTTCGATACCGGCCGGACGTTGGCCGATCACATGCGCGAGGAGGGCGGCGATCCGGAGGCTGTTGTCTCCGGGCCGGGGCTTGCGCCCGCCCGCTTCGTGGAGCTGCATATCGAGCAAGGGCCCGTTCTCGATGAGGCCGGCGAGGCCTTCGCCATCGTCAATGGCGTGCGTGGCGGATTGCGCTATCGCGACGCCCGCATCAATGGTGTTTGGGCTCATTCCGGTGGCGCACCGCGCGCCGCGCGTTCCGACGCCGTTTTTGCCCTCGCGGATCTGGTGGTCGCCATGGATCGAAGATGGGGCGCAATCCTCGAAGAAAAGCACGATCTTGCCGTGACGGTCGGCCGTGTCGATGCGGCCAGTTCCGAACATGCCTTTGCCAAGGTGCCTGGCCGGCTCGATTTCTGCCTCGACCTGCGCAGCGACGACCCAGCCGTTCTGGAGCGGATGGATCGGCTGGTGAAGGCTGACATTGCGTTGATCGAGCAAGCGCGAAGCGTTTCCTTCGAGCTTGGCGTCCAATCACGCAGCCAGCCGACGCGGCTTTCGGCGCAACTTGGCGATGAGATCCACGAAGCCGCGCGCCGGCTTGGCTTTTCGCCGCGCAGGATGCTGTCCGGCGGCGGCCATGACGCCGCTGCCTTCGCCCAGGCGGGCTGGGAGTCGGTCATGGTCTTCCTGCGCAACTGGAATGGCAGCCATAATCCCGCCGAAGGCATGGATCCCGCCGATCTTGCCATCGCCGTTCGGGTGCTGCATGCGGCATGGACGAAGAACGGCCAGGAGAGCCTATGAGCGAAAAGGAAACATTGGCCCAGCAGGCCTATCGCGACGTCAAGCAACGTATCCTTTCCGGCACCCTCCCTGCAGGCGATGTCCTGACTGAAAGAGCCCTTGCCCAGGAATCCGGCATTTCGCGCACGCCGTTGCGCGCGGCCATCTCCCGATTGGAAAAGGAAGGCGTCATTTCGCGGCTCACCAACGGCGCGTTGATGGTGCGACCCGTCACGGTGGAGCAACTGCTTGAAATCGTCCAGATACGGCGTCTGCTCGAGGGCGCTGCCGCGGCCAGGGCGGCCGGGCGACCCATGACGCCGGCACTTGAGCGGTCCCGCGAGACGATGCGCGCCTATGCGCAGGGAGGTGACGTCGCCTTCGATCAGTTCTGGCTCGATGACGACGTCTTTCATCTGGCCGTCGCGGAAGCTGCGGGTCTGAGCCTGCTGCCGGCCATGATCACGGAAATGCGCGGCATTGCCCGGCGCTGCACGATCACCCGCACCCATGATCGCTTCGACCAGCAGGCCCGTGAGCATCTCGCCGTTATCGACGCGATCGAGGCGCAGGATGCCGAGCGTGCCTGCGCCGCCATGCAAACCCATTTCGACAGTGTCCGCAGCCGATTTTTGGGCTGGCTCGATCGACGCTGATGATGAAAACCGTGATCGCACCAGATGCATGAATTCGCAGAACTGCGCGGCCGCGAAGCCGCTTTCGCCGAAACGGAATTCGCCGAAAGGCAGTCGCGGGCCCGAGCCGCCATACGGGCGGCTGGTTACGAGGCACTTGTCGTTACCGGACCGGAAAACATCTACTGGCTGACCGGTCGTCAGACAGCTGGTTATTTCGCATTCCAGGCGCTGGTCCTGCCTGTCGAGGGCAATCCCTGCCTCCTTGTGCGAGAACTGGAATTGGCCGGATCGGTCGTCAACACATGGCTGCGGGATATCCGCATTTACCAGGACGGCGAGGATCCGGCCGCGGCGTTGGCAGGACTTCTGAAGACACTGGGTATCCGTCGACCGGCCATTGAATTGGGAGGCTGGTTCGTCTCACCGGTAATGGCCGACAGGATTGCCCAGGAGATCGGGCACGGTGAATTGATGGATGGCTCCGCAATCCTGTCCCCGCTCAGAATGGTGAAGTCGCAAGTCGAGCTGGATGCGATCAGGGCTGCGGCAGGCTATGCTCAAGCGGGCCTTGCCGCCGGGATCGGTGCCTGTGACGCCGGCGTGGACGAGAACGCAGTTGCCGCTGCCATGCTGGCTGCGACGACCGAAGCCGGATCGGAGACCATGGCGATGGAGCCCCTGGTTTCGTCAGGACCGCGCAGCGGGCTGCCGCATATGACATGGCGCCGGCGACGGTTGATGGCGGGCGATCCTGTCTTTCTTGAGCTGGCTGCAAGCCATGCGCGTTATCACGCCGGCTTGATGCGCACGGTCTGGATTGGTCGTCCGCCCGATGAAGCACGTCGGATGATGGATTGCGCGCTTGCCGCCCTCGAAGCGGCCCTTGAGGCGATCCGACCCGGCGTGCCCTGCAGCGTGCCGCATGAGGCGGCACAGAGGGTGATCGACGCGAAAGGCTATCATGCCGCCTTTCGCAAGCGCATCGGATATTCGATGGGGGTCGCCTTCGCGCCCGACTGGGGCGAGGGCGGAATTCTCAGTCTCTTCAGCGGCGTATCGCAATTGATCGAGCCGGGCATGGTCTTCCATCTGCCCGCCACCTTGCGAAATTTTGGTGTCTGGACCGTCGGTGCTTCCGAAACCGTGATCGTAACCGAAACCGGGGTCGAGCCGCTCTCGACCTTGCCGCGCGACCTCATCGTTCGATAGAAAGGCGGGGGTCTGATCCCTTTGCCGATACTTTAAAGGCAAGGGCTGCAGGGCGCTACCCGCGTGCCCTCCTATCGAAAGGCCGGACGGATACAGGATCCGCCGGGTCCAGCTGAACTACAGGCGCAAGCGCTACCACCAGAAGCTCGGCGATTTGGTGAGGAGTTCGTTGCCGTCTTCGCCAATGATGACGATATCTTCGAAGAAGGCAGCGCCCACACCCTCGAGCGAGAGAAAGGCTTCCACGCCGAAGACCATATTTTTCTCGACGCGGTCCTGCGGCAGTGACATGCTGGTGGAGATACGCGGCAGTTCGAAGCCGAGCCCGATACTGTGGCCGAAGAAGGGGAAGTTCTTCATGATCGGTGAGATGGCGCCGCCGAAAGCTGCCGTCATGCGATCGCCCTCCGCTGCCACGTCGAGAAGCTTCACCTCTGGTCGCATCATGTCGGTCAGGGCGTGCACGATGCCCGCGGTGGCTTCGATCAGCCGGCGCTGGTCGTCATTGGGTTTGCCGCGAACGCCCGTGCGGCCGGGATCGAGATAATAGCCCTGATAGAAGGCCGCATGGAGCGTACCGGTGACAATGTCGCCCGGTTGCGGCGTATCGGCGCTGTAGCCGGTCAATGGAAAGCGCTGATCGAAACCGAGCGTATCGCCGTGATTGCAGCCGATCATTTGGAGGCGCCCGCCGAGGCGTACCACCTCGCGGGCCGCTTCCCCGGCAGCGTCTCGTTCGGATAGTCCGCCTGTCAGCCCTTCCATGAGCCGGTTCAGCCCGATGGTCGCGGTCTCGCCGGCAATCCGGAAACAGTCGAGCTCGCGCGGGCTTTTGATGCGTCTGACGCTGCGGACGAGATCATCGGCCTCGATCCATTCCACCTGCGGAGCGCCGTCAACGAGCTGGCTGTAATATTTGACCGGGATGAAATTCGTGCCGACCAGAGCGACGCGACCCTTGATGCCCCGTTCGACCAGCGCCTTGGCAATACTGGCAAAGGGATGGTTCGAAGAGCGCACATCGGCGATGGAGACGAGATCGCTGCGCACTTCCGGTTCATCGATGTGCAGTTCCGGCGCTTTGCCCTGTTGGAGGATGATGCCGGAGAAAGAGCGTGCCGACCAGATCAGCGAATCCATGCCGCCGCTGATCGCATAATGATTGGACAGATAGAGAATGTCGCCGCAATTGTCCGTCGTCCCGCCGCCGCGTCCGAAGACCACGGCCGTCTCGAAGCCGCGCTTCTCCATCTCGGCGAAAACTCGGGTCCAGCGCGCCTCATATTCATCGAGCGGAAAATATCTGGCCATGGCATGGTTCCTTTGACGGGCAAGCGTCTCTTGACGCTGGTCAGTTGACGGCAGGAAAGCCTTTCAAATTTCGGTACACCAACTGTATTCGCTGGTCAACGGATAGGGTGATCCATCGAATATGTCTGGTCGTTCCTTCCAGTCCTTATTGACTATCTTTTGCGCAGGAGGGCTGATTTTTTGCGCAGAACGCCAATCATTTTTGCAGTAAATCATTGAAAAACAATCTTGAATTCCATTGGTATACCGAATAGGCTGAATTCGAAAGTCAATGGTCGGGCGAATGGACCACGGATGCCTCGAGATCCAATGAGGCCCGTACCCGTCGAAACGCGAGTTTTGCATCATGACCGAATGTTCCGAAATCGTGCCGGCCGGCCATGGGCGTGCCTTTGCGATGCATGCCGGCGAGTTTGCCGTCATCACCAACAGTCATGGCAACCAGGTCGTCGACACCTGGGCCATATCGGCTGATGATCCGAGCGATGTCATGTCGATGGACCACACCCGATCGGTCAACAGCAACATCTTCTTCAGACAGGGCATGTCGGCGGTTGGCACCAGTCGTCTCAAGATGTTGACCTTGGTCGAAGACAGCGCGGCGCTGGCGCACGACACGCTTCTTTGCCCCTGCAATTCCGCCCTCTATCGCGAGCTCGGTTGCGAGGAGGGGCATCGCAGCTGTTCGGGCAATTTTCACGAGGCGCTTGCCGAGAAAGGCATTGTCCAGTCGTTCACCCCGGCATCGCTCAATCTTTTCATGAATGTGCCCATCCGGGGCGACGGCGCCGTCGAGCGCTTGCCTCCCGCATCGCAGCCAGGCGACTGGGTCGTGCTGCGCGCCGAGATGGATCTTTTTCTGGTTCTGTCCGCATGCCCGCAGGACATCACCATTATCAACGGGGTTGCTCGCACGCCGAAGGATGTCGCGATTGATATCCTCGACCAATTGCCGTCTGGAGGGGAATGATGCCTGAGCCAATTCTGACCTTGCGGGATATCCGAAAGAGTTTCGGGAACAATGAGGTCTTGAAGGGAATTTCGTTGACCGTCACGGCGGGCGAGGTCGTCTCGATCATCGGCGCCAGCGGTTCGGGCAAAAGTACCTTCCTGCGCTCCATCAATGCTCTGGAAATGCCGCAATCCGGCTTCATGGATTTCGAGGAGCTTTCGTTCGATTTCCGGCCGGAGTCCCGTCAGTTCCCAATGCCGGCGCAATTGCAGGCGCTGCGGCGCCGGGTCGGCATGGTGTTTCAGAGCTATAATCTCTGGCCACACATGACCGTTCTGGAAAATGTCATCCATGCGCCAGTGAAGCTCCTGAAGATGCCGCGCTCCCAGGCGGTCGAGGAGGCCGAGGCGCTGCTGTCGCGCATCGGGCTTCATGAAAAGCGGCACAGCTATCCCTCCCGACTGTCCGGCGGCCAGCAGCAACGTGTCGCCATTGTCCGCGCTTTGGCGATGAAACCCCGACTGATGCTATTCGACGAGGTGACATCGGCACTCGATCCGGAACTGGTTCACGAGGTGCTGGTATTGATGGCCTCGCTCGCGGCGGAAGGCATGACCATGCTTCTCGTCACGCATGAGATCGCCTTTGCCCGAGACGTGTCTTCGCGCGTTCTCTTCTTCGACAAGGGTATCGTTGCCGAATCCGGAGCACCGGACATCCTGCGCAATCCGCAAAGCGAGCGGTTGCAGCAATTCCTGCATCGCATTCTGCATGACCAGCTTGGTTCGCTTGGCATGGATGCATCCAACGGGGAGGTGCTTTCATGAACGAAGCATTTTTCGAAGAGATCAAGCTTTATGGGCCGGGCTTTGTCGAGGCTGCTTGGACGGTGCTCTGGCTGACGGTGGCAACGATCGTCTTCAGCTGGATCTGCGGTCTCGCGGCAGCCTTGGCGAACGGATCGAAATGGCGCGCCGCGCGCATGGGATCGGCTTTCTATGTCTGGTTCGTCCGCGGAACGCCGACCCTGATCCAAGTTTTCATCATTTATTTCGGATTGCCGGCATTTGGCATCAAGCTTTCTCCCTTTGTCGCCGGCGTCCTGTCGTTGGGGATCAACAGTGGCGCTTATGTCGCGGAGATCATTCGTGGCGGTCTTTCGGCCATTCCGCGCGGCCAGACAGAGTCAGCGCTCGCGCTCGGCTTCAGCCCTGTAGAGACCATGCGCAGCATCATTCTGCCGCAGGTCTTTCGCATCATCCTGCCATCCATCACCAACGAGGCGATTTCGACGCTGAAGAATACGTCGCTGCTGTCGACAATTACGGTCGTGGAACTCACTCTCTATGCACAGACGCTGATTGCCGCGACGTTCCGCCCGTTCGAATTCTACATCACGGTTGCGATCATCTATCTCGTCCTGACCACCATTCTCACCCAGCTTTCAGGTTGGCTGGAGCGGCATTATGCGGCCCAGACCTAAAGGCAATGGTCTGGGCCATCGCACCGGGACGATTTATGCGCCGCGAGGCGAAGACGATACCTCAACTAGATCAATAAAAGGGAACAATGGATATGAAATTCAAACTGTTTGCATTCGCCGCCACCATGCTTGCGGCCGCCGTCTTTGGTAAGATGCCGGCGTCGGCAACTGGCCTGGAGCTCCTGGAACCCGGCAAGCTGCAGGTCGCGACCGAAGGCACATTTGCGCCTTTTAGCATGCGCGCTCCTGACGGCTCGCTGGACGGCTTGGAAATCCGCGTGATGAAGGAAGTGGCCAAGCGTTTGGGGCTTACCTACACGCCTATCCTCATCAAATGGGATTCGCTCCTCGTTGGCCTGCAGGCCGATCAGTATGACATCATCAGCGCATCCATGGATATCACGGCCGAGCGTCAGAAGAAGGTTACCTTCGCAAACGGCTGGCTGGAATCGGGTGGCCGCATCATCGTTTCGAAAGGATCCCCGATCAAGAGCGCTGCCGATCTGAAAGGCAAGACGGTCGGCGCGCTCGTCTCGTCCACCTTTGCCAAGATAGCCGAGGAAAAGGGAGCCGTCGTCAAGGGCTATAAGGCTGAGGCCGACGCCATGCAGGATCTCGTCAACGGAAATATCGATGCGACGATTACCGACTCGATCGCTGGAGCCTATGCGATCAAGAACTCACACATGCCGCTGGAGATGACGGATGATTATGTCAGCCATATCCAGAAGGGTTTCGCTATCAAGAAAGGCAAGCCGGAGCTGGTGAAGGCGATCAACAAGGCTCTCACTGACATGGTGGCCGACGGTACCTACGCAAAGCTGACCACCGATCTGGTTGGCTTCGATCCGGCGCCCAAGGATCCGATCAAATCGGTCGAATAGCTGCCGCATAGGGATGCCTTGCCCGTCGAGTTTGACGGCGGACAAGGTTGCGGCAAATCCGGTCTCGTCTTTGCGGGATCGCAAATTTACGGGGTTCCGGTCGACGTCGATCGGAACCCCATTTCCGGCCGCTGTTCGGGCTGGCGACGGAGATCGTCCGTCTCATGCGCCGTCGTCGCAAAGTGCGAGGCATCGTGTTGGGGGGATGATCAAGACGCCTTCAGGAAGCTGCCCGATCCCGGCGTGGCGACGACCTTGCCCTCCGTCATCACCAAGCGACCGCGGGCGATGGTCGCAACGGGCCAGCCCGTAACATCGAACCCCTCGTAGGGTGTGTAGTCTATTGCGTGCTGCATCAGGCTGTTGGTCAGCGTTACCCGCTTCTCGGCATCCCAGATGACGAGATCGGCATCTGTCCCGGGCGCGATTGTGCCTTTGCGCGGATAGAGGCCGAAACGCTTTGCGGGGTTTGTTGCCGTCAGCCGCACGAAGTGGTTGAGGTCGATCCGGCCCTTGACGACGCCTTCGCTGAAGATGATCGCCATTCGGGCAGCCAGTCCAGGAATGCCATTTGGGATCCGGGTAAAGTCGGCTCCCAGTCCGTTGATCCATTTGCCGCGCGTGCCGGCAAAACTGTAGCCGCAATGGTCAGAGGAGATCACATCGAGCGTGCCGGCGCGGATCGCTGCCCATAGGCCCTCGGCATCTCCGGCATCGCGCGGGCTTGGACTGCACATGAATTTGGCGCCTTCACCATTGGGACGATCCATGTCCGCGGCGGTGAGGACCAGATATTGCGGGCAGGTTTCAGCGGTTACCTTGACGCCGCGACGCTGAGCTCGGGCGATTTCCTCCGCCACTTCGCCGCATGAGACATGAAAGATGTGGATCGGCTGGCCAACGAGCTCAGCGAGCGCGATCGCCCGGTAGGTTGCTTCGCGCTCCACGACTTTCGGCCGGGTGAGTGCGTGAGACGCTGGTTCGATACGCCCTTCAGCCAGGAGAGCCTCAGAGCGCCAGCGGATCGCTTCATAGTTTTCGCAATGGACGCATACCGTCGCACCGAGCTGCTTTGCAGCCTCGAGAACGCGCAGAAACTGGCGGTCGTCGATGTGTAGCGGATCGTAGGTCAGGAACACCTTGAGACTGCGTATGCCTGCCTCGATCAGCTGCGGGATCTCCTTGTCGAGTACGCAATCCGTCGGGTCCGTAATGATCTGGTGGAGGGCGTAGTCGATCGGCGAACGCCCCGCGCGCGCCCGATAGTCGTCGAGATGAGCCGAGATCGGCTCGCCTTTGAACTGCGCCGAGAAGGGAATGACGGTCGTCGTGCCGCCGGCGATGGCGGAGATGCCGGCAGTCTCGAAGGTCTCTTCGTGGATGCTTCCATCGGCCTCCAGTTGCTCGATATGACAGTGGCTGTCAACGCCGCCGGGCAGCACCAGCTTGCCCTCCGCCTCGATGACGTCTTGACCCGTGAGGTCCAGTCCGAGCGCCGCAATGCGTCCGCCAATGATGCCGATATCGGCTTTGAAGACGTCCGATGCCGTGACAACAGTGCCGCCGCGAACGACCAGATCAAATTCACTCATGTTCATGGTCTCCGACGCGCCGGTGTCGTGTCCCGGCCGCTTACAATATCCAAAATCTCAGATGCCACATTGCGTAGATGGGTTACCATCGCCGCGCGCGCCCGCCGGCCGTCGCCCTTGGCGAAAGCGTCCAAGATCGCGATGTGCTCGGCGGCATCCGCCGCCACGCGACCCGATGGGCTGGTCAGTTCGAACAGGCGCGTGATGACGCGCAACTGCCGAACCATTCGCACCAGTACGCCGTTGCCGAGTGCTTCCGGGAAAAGGAGGTGAAGACGGTCGTCCGTGTCCCAATGCTCGGCGGCCTGTGCCTCCAGTGCGCCCAGCCTGAGAATATCGCTGCGCAGCGCCTCGATCGTTTCCGGTTTGACGCGGCCGATCGCGAGCTCCACGGCCTCGCCTTCGAGCAGCTCGCGAACCTTGAGCGCCTGGAAGAACTCCACCGGCTGCACCCGGCGCACCGCATAGGAGCGCGAGCCCTGTTTGATGAGAAGTCCCTCTGCCGCAAGCCGCAGGATTGCCTCGCGCATCGGGGTGCGGGAAACATCGAGCTGTTGGGCGAGACGTCCCTCCACCACAAGGCTGCCGCCCGGCAGCTTGCGGGTCAGGATGAGACGGCTGAGCTCGTCATAGGCGCGCTCGCTGAGGCTTGCTTCGCCGTTGATGGCGGACAAAAGGCTATCGTCGTTCATGCATCAGAGCCTAGCAATCCGGCCCCGGCAAGGGCATGCCGCAGCCGGAGGATTTCGGAGGATGGCAGATCGGTTATGGGAGCGCGCGGACTGCCGTTGCGCCAATGTCCAAGCAGAACCATGCAGGCCTTCAGGCGTGCCGTGGCCCAGCCGACGGGATGTGTGCCGTAGATCGCGTTCGCGAGCGGTTGAATGCGTTCGCTCAAGGCGCGTGCCAGTTCCAAATCCCCCCCTTGCACTGCGCGATCCAGCGCCACGATCTCTCCCGGCATGATCACCGCCAGACTCACGAGACTACCTTCACTGCCGATCGCAAAACAAGAGAGCAGATGCTCATCCCCGGATGCCATGACCTCTACATGGGGCGCTGTGCTTTTGACGAGGCGGCGATTGCGATCATAGGCGTTGCTCTCCCAGCTCCCCTCCTTGATCCCCACGACTGTCGGCAGCAGGACCAGCCTGGAGAGCACCTCCGGCCGGTAGGCAAGCGCGGAAGCGACGCCAGCCTGATAGAGCATCATCGGTGTATCGACGGCTTCGGCGATCGCGCGATGGTGCGTCACGGCCATCTCGGCGTCCTGCGACAGCGCCCAGGAAAATGGCGGGAAGACGAGAATGGAATCAGCGCCGGCATTGGCCGCGTCTTCGGCATGGCAGACGGCTTCCGCCGTTGCCTCGCACAGGATCCCGCAGACGACGATATGAGTGCGGCCGATCGCTTCGACAGCGATTTCCGTCACCCGGCGGCGTTCCTCGCGGGTGAGCAGGATGTTCTCGCCCGCATGGCCATTGCAAAGAACGCCGACGATGCCCGGTTCGGCCGTCACGGAGCGGAAGTGATCGGCGAGTGCCTCCTCGTCGATGGTGCCATCGTCGCGAAATGGGGTGAGTGTAGCCACGTAGATGCCGCGGAAGGGGTGGTCTATGGCGGGTATCAAGCTGTTTCCTCCGGGTTCTTGATCAGTCGGGCGGGGTCGAAGAGCGGCATTTCGGGCTCCCGCCCGAGAATCCGGTCGGAGAGGAGCCGTCCCATATAAGGGGCGCTGGTATAGCCGGAATGGGCGCAGCCGATCACATAGGCCTCGTCCAGTCCGGGCAGCGCTCCGATGATTGGCATGGCATCGGCGGTCTCGGATTCGAGGCCGAGCCAGATGCGCAAGATGCGGGTGTCGCCGAGGGCCGGTATGGCATGACGGGCGAGCTGGACGTTGCCGATGAGGTTTTCCGGAATCGTTTCGACGCCGCCGCGGATCGGATCGCCGATGCCCTGCCAGCCGCCGCCGATCAGCACGCTGCCGTTTTCGAACTGCTTGAGCGACAGCAGCCCGTTGGCGATCCCGACCACGGTCCGCATCACCGGCCGCATGCGCTCGGTGACGACGAGCTGATTGATCAGGCATTTGATCGGCACGCGGAATCCGAGCCAGGCGAGCATCGTCTCGAGCCAGACGCCTCCGGCGAGAACCAGCCGCTTGGTCGTGGTTCTTGCACCGTCCTCGTGCAGAATGATGTAACGGCCGCCGTCCAGCTCTATTCCGCTGACGGAGGCGTTTTCGAGAATGGTGACGTTTGCCGAGACGAGTGCCTTTCGATAGGCGCGGCCCGTCATGTAAGCCGTAACGTGGCCGTCGAGTTCGCAATAGGCGGCGGCGATGAGGGAAGGATTGAGACCCGGTTCTATCCGGAGAGCCTCGGCGGGCGTGATCAGCCGGATTGGTGCGCCCATCGCGGCGCGCGCCTGTGCTCTTTTCTCCAGCATCTCCCGTTCCGCCGCCGTGAAGGCGAGTGACAATCCTGGAGCCGAGCGAGCGCCGATATCCATGCCGAGCCAGTTCGGCGCGTCGAGCCAGAGTTCGCGTCCCTTCATGGCGTAGGGGATCAGGGCGGTGCGCGTCATATGGAGCGTCAGCGTGCCGGCATTGACGCCGGAGGCCTCGCGGCAAATCTCCCCGCGGTCGATCAAGGCGACGCGCATGCCGGAACGTGCGAGGTGAAGGGCCGCCGTTGCCCCCATCGCGCCTGCGCCGACCACGGCGATATCGAATGCTTGTGAAGGATTTTTTGACATCATAGCGGCGCGGGCGGTGGGAGCTTCAGCTCGGAATAATCGACCGGCTCCAGAAGCTGGGCGAGCGGGAGCGGACGAAACGGCGTCCGGCCGGTGAACATGCCTGATCTTGGATGCTGCCCTGTCGCCTGGGCGAGGAGGGCGCTGGCGATGTCGCCGCAGATGCGCCCCTGGCACGGACCCATGCCGCAGCGCGTCCAGGCCTTGAGCTGGTTCGCGCTGCGTGCGCCGTCGGCAAAGGCCGCATCGATGTCTCGCCGCGTGACATCCTCGCAGCGGCAGACGACGGCATCTTCGGCAATACTCTGGATTTGTCCTGGCCTGAGGGCCATCAGCCCAGCCATGGCGCTGCCGATTGCGAGCGCCTGTTTGGCCCTTTGGCGAAGGGGGGCGGATTGCGATTCATAGGCTTCGCTCGTCAAGGCGCCGAGGTCGCGGGCCACAGCGAGGCCGGCAAGGTGGCCGTTCAGCGCCGCCGCGGCCGCTCCGGCGATCCCGGTGCCGTCACCGACCGTATAAAGGCCGGCGATGCTGGTGCGAAAATCGGCGTCTATGCGTGGAATCCAACCGCCGCGAGCCTCGTCGAATGCATGGTCCGCCCGCAGCAGCCTGGTGACGTCGGTGGACGCGACAAGGCCGTTGCCGACAGCGACGGCATCGACGACGAAAGTTCGCTCCTTGCCGGCGATCGAACAACCGCTCTGGTCGACGGGACCGATTGTCACTTCGATTTCGTTTTCATCTCGCTTCGCGGCGCGGCGGATGGCGTGGCGATAGAACACGGGAACGCGCGCACTATAAAGGCGGGCCAGCCATCCGGCACCGCGAGCAGCAAGGTCGGGGCGGGTTAGAAATGCGGGGCTCCTTGCCAGCCACTCGCCACGGGAGGCGAGATCGACGACACCCGCCACCGTACCGCCCGCCTTCAAAACTCCAGCGGCGACCGCCAGAAGAAGCGGGCCTTGCCCCGCGACCAGGGTGCGGCGGCCCGGCAGCATGCGTTGCGACTTGAGAAGGATCGTCGCGCCGGCGAGGCCGACAATGCCGGGAAGCGTCCAGCCGGGAAATGGCACGACCCGTTCCTGCGCGCCGGTCGCGACAATGATCTTGCGGCCACTCCACGACACCGGGCCGTCTTTGGAAAGTGCATCCACCCGCAAGTCCGGCGAGACCGACCAGACGACGTGACCGAAATAGGCGTCGACCGTGCTTTCCGCGAGCCGGCGACGCAACGTATCCCCAGCGCGGCCTTCCGGGGTGGCCGGCGAGCCGGCGAAGGTGCTGGGTGGTGCGCGATAGACCTGCCCTCCAGCCGAGGGGGCCTCGTCGACCAGCACGACGCGCAAGCCGCAACTGGCTGCGGACAGGGCCGCTTCAGTGCCGGCCGGGCCGGCGCCGATGACGAGGACATCGCAGGTGCCGCTCATGCGATCGTTCCCTTTCGCACGATAAGGCCATCCGCACATTCCGTGCGACAGGCCGGCCTGCGGACGCCGTTTATTTCCACCGTGCATTCCTGACAGAGACCCATCCAGCAGAAGGCGCCGCGCGGCGCATGCTCGTTCGGACTTTCCCGTAGCGTTCGATAACCGGCGGCCAGCAATGCGGCAGCCACCGATTCTCCCGCATAGGCGTCGACGGAATTGCCGTCGAAGGTGAAGCGCACGGGCGTCCCATGCCTCACATCCGGCTCCCGCAGACTGGGTCGTCTCGATTCGAAGGGTTGACTTTCGCCTGTCACGGTGTTTCTTTCGTCTACGAACGGTATACGATAGATACACCGTCGGGAACGCTAGTGCAACGGTTCGGATGCTGAAAAATCTCCGGTCCGGCCACGGCAAAGCAAAAAAAGGGGATCAATATGAATAGTTTAAAGACGGTTTGCATGCTTGCGGGCGCAGCCTGCCTCGCGCTCACGGCGGTTGCCGCCAATGCACATAGCCTGGATGAAATCCTTTCGGCCAAGAAGATCGTCGTGGGCATCAATCCGAATCTGCCGCCGCTCGGCCACTTTAACGACAAGAACGAAATCGAGGGTTTCGACGTCGATGTCGCCAAGAAGCTCGGCGAGATGCTCGGGGTGGAGGTTTCGCTCGTGCAGGTCTCGTCGGCGGATCGCGTACCGTTTCTGGCAACCGGCAAGGCCGATATCGTGCTCGGCGCGCTGACCCGCACCGCCGACCGGGCCAAGGTGATCGATTTCTCGCTGCCGATCCAGACCGAGGCGATCAGCGCATTGGTTGCCAAGGACAAGCCTTACCAGACCATGGACGATCTGAACTCCGCCGACGTTCATCTCGTCGAAGTCCGCGGAACGACACCTGTCGACTTCGTGAAGGAGCGCTTGCCGAAGGCGCAGGTGACGCTGTTCGACAACTATCCCGATGCCGTGCGCGCTTTTGAACAGGGCCGGGGCGATGCCATCGTCGATGTTGTCGACTATCTCGGCGCCTATACGAAGAATTACAGCACGGAGACACGGGTGATCACGGACAAGTCGGCCTCGATCGACTATGATTGCATCGGTCTTGCGCAAGGCAATACGGCGCTGAAGTCCTGGGTCAATGTCGCCCTTTACCAGCTACAGACCAACGGCTTCATGAAGCAGACCTACAAGCAGTGGTTCGGCATCGACATGGTCTATCCGGTCCCTGTCACGCCTTATTTCTGATCGGACGACACGGCTGATACGGAACGGGATCGGGTCATGCACTACGCTCTACATTATAGCCAGATCACCTCCTATCTGCCTTATTTGATAGGGGGCGCTCTGCTCAGTCTGGAGCTGAGCGTCCTTGCCTTTGCGGGTGGCATGGTGATCGGCTTCGCGCTCGCCATCGCCCGCAACGAGGGCGGTCCGATCCTGTCGCGTCTGGTGCGCGCCTATGTCATCTTCTTCACCAACACGCCGCAACTGGTGCAGATCTACGTCATTTTCTTCGGCCTACCGGATCTGGGCGTCGTGTTCTCGCCTTTCGCGGCCGTGCTGATCGGCATGACGCTGAATGCGGGTGCCTATTTGACGGAGATTCTCCGGGCCGGCCTTGCCTCGGTTCATCAGGAAGAGCTCGACGCCGCTGAGACCCTCGGCATGAGCCGGCTTCAGAGCCTGCGTTATGTGATCGTGCCGCATGTCTTCCGCGTCGCGATGCCTCCGCTCAGCAATCAATATATCCTGATGACGCTCGGCACATCGATGGCGGCCGTGTTCGGTGTGGAGGAGCTGACGGGTCGGGCGTTCAATGTGAATTCGACGACGTTCCGTTCCATCGAGATCTTCACGACGATCGCCGGGCTTTATGTCGTCATCACCTTCATGGCGACGATCCTGCTTGCCGTGGTCGGCCGCTACGTTTTCCGCGCCAGGGTGAGGGTGCTTTGATGTTGAAAGATATTCTCGCTCAGCTTCCCCAGGTCTTCAGCAGCTACAACATCGCCATGCTTGCGGAAGCGGCATTGACGACGCTTTTCCTCTCGGCCATCGGCTGTCTCGTCGGGGTCCTGTTCGGAACGATCCTGTCCCTGGCCCGCCTGTCGCGCGCTCGGATTCTCCTGCCCTTCAAGGCCGTCGCCTTCGTCTATGTGGAGGTGTTTCGGCGCGTGCCCTTTCTGGTGACCTTGCTGGTGTTCTTCTTCGGCGCTCAGGTGCTTGGCTTCGATATCTCGCCGCTGGTCGTGACCCTCATCAGCACCTCGGTCATTTCCACGGCCTTCGTGGCGGAGATCATCCGCGCCGGGCTTGCCGCGGTGCGGCCCAGCCAGCTCGAGGCCGCCGAGGTCATGAACTTCTCGCCCTGGCAGACCCTTTGTCTGGTTCGCTGGCCGCAAGCCTGGCCGCTGATCCTGCCGCCGGTGTTCGGCTATTTCGTCCTGTTCATCAAGGACACGGCGCTTGCCTCGCAGATCGGTGTCCTCGAACTCACCCAGGCAGGCAAGATTCTCAATACCAAGGGCTTTTCCGCCCTGCTCGTCTTCGCGACGATCCTTATTCTCTACTTCCTGATTTCCTACCCCCTGGCCCGGCTGGGGGCCTATCTGGAGAGCAATCTTGGCGCATCTCGACATTCGCGGTCTCACGGCCAGTTACGCTAATCACACCGTCCTCGACGATATCGACCTGACGGTGGAGCGCGGCGAAATCGTGAGCCTGATCGGCCCGTCGGGGTCCGGAAAGAGCACGTTGCTGCGCGTGATCACGGGTCTCCTCAAGCCGAACAGTGGCGAGATCGTCCTCGACGGCGAAAGGATCGACTATGCAGACCGCCGTTCCCTGAGGGCCGCGCGGGAAAAGCTTGCGATCGTGTTCCAGCAATACAATCTCTTTGGCAATATGACCGTGCTCGGCAATGTCATGGTCGCTCCGGCGAAGATCCGGAAGCGCAACAGGAGCGAGGTGGAGGCTGACGCCCGGCGCCTGCTCGAGAAGGTGGGGCTTGGCGACAAGCTCGCCGCCTATCCGGACGAACTCTCGGGCGGCCAGCAACAGCGTGTCGCTCTTGCGCGGGCGCTGTGCCTGAAGCCGGAAATCCTGCTCCTCGACGAGGTCACCTCCGCGCTCGATCCGGAGCGGGTGAGCGAGGTGCTCGACACCATCAAACTGCTCGCTTCCGAAAACATCACCCTCCTGATCGTTTCCCACGAAATGAATTTCGTGCGCGAGGTTTCCGACCGGGTCGTCTTCATGGCGAATGGCAAAATCCAGGAGGTCGGCCCGCCGGAGCAGATATTCGACGCCCCGCAGGTGCAGCGCACCCGCGAGTTTACGAGCAGAATCGCGCGAACGTCGCAAGCACAGCCTATTGCTACTTCCCTGGAGATTTGACGGCAATGAAATTGAAGATAACCCTCGGCTCGTATGTTTTCGATGCCGTCCTGGAGACCGAGAAAGCGCCCCACACCTCCAAGGCGTTCTTGGAACGCATGCCATTCGAGGGCAAGATCGTGCATGTGCGCTGGTCGGGCGAGGGTGTGTGGATACCGCTTGGGGATTTCGATTTCGGCGTCAGTTACGAGAACCATACCAGCCATCCGGCACCTGGCCATGTTATCCTTTATCCCGGTGGCATCAGCGAAACGGAAATCCTCATCGCCTATGGCGGGGTGGCTTTTTCCTCGAAGGTCGGACAGCTTGCCGGCAACCACTTCATCACGATCACGTCCGGGCTCGATAAACTATACGAGGTCGGGCGCAAGACGCTCTGGGAGGGCGCACAGCCGATCCGTTTCGAAGCGGCGCAGATTTGACGGTCAATCGCCTGATCGTCGTGATGGGTTAGTCTTTCAAGCGGTTGGCGGCGATCACGACGCACTCCCGGCCGGCGGAGCCGCAGGGGCGATCACTTGCAAGTCCTGGGTCGCGCTTGCTTGGGCCTCCAGCTGGTCGAAATAGGCCTCGAAGTGGCGCCGGACAACAATGGAGGTCATGGATAGGCTCCGTTGCGGATCGACGATCAGGGAAAGTGTGAGAGGCGGAATGCCGCGATCGCTCAAGCGCGGATAGATCAGGCCGTCGTCGCGTTTTATCGGAGCGCCGGAGAAGACGGCGATCAGGCCGTAGCCTGAGCCTTCGCGCACCATCGAGCGCATGAGCTCCAGGCTGTTCGTTGTTAGCACCGGCTGGAGCCGCGCGCCGATCTTGGCGGCTGCGATGTCGATCGTATCGCGAAGATGGACGCTGGCATCCGGAATGATGGTTGGGCTGCGAAAAAACTCGTCCAGGGATATGCTGTCGGGTGCCGGCAGCTTGCCGTCTGCGGCGAGCACTGCCCTCAAGTGAAAGCGCGTCGACCGTGTTGCGATGACGCCCGGCAACGGTTGCGGGCTGAATGTCAATCCGAAGTCGGCTATGCCGTCGATCACCATTTGCCGAACGCGATCTGAATCGACGACCGTGACCTTGTTGCGAATGCGCGGATGCTCCTGCATGAAGCGAGCCAACGCAAGCGGCAGAAAATCGGCGACCGTCTCCTGGGGGACCGCGATCTTTACCTCGCCGCGACGAAGTCCCTTGAGCTCCTCGATCTCGAACCTGATCCGCGACAGGTCCTTCTGCCATTCTCGGACGCCGTGAATGAGGATTTCGCCAGCCGAGGTCAGCCGCATGCCCCGCGGCAGACGCTCGAAGAGGGGAACCCCGAGTTCCTCTTCGGCACGGACCAGCTGCTTGTCTATGGCCGAAGCCGAGACATTGAGCTTTTCCGCCGCTTTCCGGATGGATCCCAGCCGAGCGATCTCATCAAGGTAAAGCGCAAAACGGGAAAACAGAAGCCTGCTCATATTGGCGACATCGGTGTTGAAAAAAAGGAAACGCTCCGGACGAATATTGATGTTTGTAAAATCGCCCTTGCCCGTTGTCTATAGAGCGGGAAGACCGCTTGAACGCCTCCTCTGGGAGAAATGGATCACTTCAATGTACTTCGAGACATCGCAGTCGCATGAAGCGGAGATTGCTGGAGAAACCTTCAGCCTGCCGATCATTCAGCTGAGCGACCGGCGTGCGATTGCCTTGCTGATGGTCATCGAAATGGGCGTTCGCTTCGGCGATGTCGTCGGTGATGCCTTGGCCGAACGTTTTGCCGAGCTAAAGCCGGATATCGTCGTCGGCAGCGCGACGCTCGGGATTCCGCTCGCCATCGAGGTCTCGCGGCGCCTGGGGATCGATCAATATGTCATCCTGCAGAAATCGCCAAAATTCCACCTCGCCGACGCCATGGTTGAAGAGGTGCGGTCCATTACGGCCAACGCATCGCAGCGCCTGCTTCTCGACCGGCGTTCGATCGGGCTGTTGCAGGGCAGGCGTGTTCTCGTTGTCGACGACGTCGTCGCCACCGGTTCAAGCATGGCTGCGGCGATACGGCTGGTACGTCGCGCCGGCGGGGAAACGGTCGGCGCCGGGGCCATTCTGACCGAGGGCCATGCCTGGCGCAAAGCTCTCGGCGAGGATGCGGAGCTCATCGTCAGCCTCGGCCACATTCCCCAGTTCGATATTGTTGACGGCGTTCCGATACCCGATCCTTCCACAGAGAAGGATGCCTGGACGGACCAGCGAATTTTTCTCACCCGTTCCCGGCAGGCCGGACGCAAGACATCGGCCGCCTGAGGGGAGACCACAAAACAAGCATGAAGCCGGACGAGCTGTTCCGCGACGTCTGGGACAAACGATTTGAGGGAGATTCCACAAGGGGACGTTTCTGCTCTTGAACCGTCGCGGAGAGCCGTTTCGTTCGGCCTTCCGAAGACTTCCGGATTGCTTTTAGGGGAACCAAAATCATGCAACCAACGACCATGTCACAAAGTGACGGAAATACACTCTTTCCCATCGTGCTCTCGATCGTGGCCGCTGCCGCGACGGGTGTATTGTGGGCCTATGCCAACCCGATCCAACTTGTGCCCGGTGTTATTCAGTGGCGCATCTTCGCCTTCCTGCCTTCGCTCGTCGGAATCCTGCTCGGCTGGCGCAGCGGGTTTATCTGCGGTTATCTCGGCACGATCGTCTGGTCGCTCCTCGCCGGCACCTTCATTCCGGCCCATTCGCTCTTCGTTGACGGCATCATGGTCGGCTTGACCGGTCTCATACCGGGACTGCTGTTCGACCCGGCCAAGATGACCTTCGATCGCCCGGCCCTGCTCAAGATAGCCGTGGTCTGCCTGGTTGTCGGCCTCGTCATGGTGGCGGCTGTCTCCGCAAGCCTCGCCTATCTTGGCATTTTCCCGTTCTGGTGGGGTTTCGGCTATATCGGCCTGTCGGACATCGTCCCGATGGTGGTCGGCACGCCGCTTCTGGTCCTTCCTGCTCTGAAGATCCTGAAAAGCGCCCATCCGGCGGGCTTCAAGCGTTTTTAGAACGAGGCTGGATCACCAAGTGCTAAGGATGATCGATTTGACGCTTGGTTTTGGTGACGCGCCTGTGCTCACCAAAACCAACGCCATAGTTGAGGCGGGCCAGCGGCTTCTGATCTGCGGCGAAGCTGGTAGCGGCAAGACGACGCTGCTCTCCGCGGCCGCAGGTTTGATCCCGCGCCTTATTCCGGTTGCGGAATTTTCCGGCGACGTGGAACTTGAGGGACGACCCGTTTCCTCGCTCACGAAGCGTGAACTTTTCGACACGATCGGCTTCGTGTCGCAGAATATCGAGGACCAGCTCTGGGATATCTGCGTCGAGGACATCATTGCCTTTCCGCTCGAAAACCGTGGCGTCGCGCGAAATGTGATCCGCGGGCGGCTTGCCGAGCTGATAGCGGAATTTCAACTCGAAGCGCTTTGTGGCCGGCGGGTCTTGACCCTTTCAGGCGGCGAGCGGCGCATGGTGGCCGTTGCGGCGGCAATCGCTTCCAATCCGTCCATCCTCGTCATGGATGAGCCGACGACCGGTCTCGATCCCGCTGCCCGTCTGCGGCTTTCCAGCATCTTGCGGAAGGCGTCTGACAGTGTTTCCACCTTACTGCTGTCGGAACAGGACCCCTCCGCGCTGCTTGCCGTCATCGACAGCATTGCTCTCCTGCGCAATGGCAGCCTTTCGCCGGCGATGCCGGTAAAGGCTGCTCTGTCGAAAAACGATGCCTGGATCGAAGCTGGTGTGCTGCCACCCATGCGCAGCCGCCCATCGCGGCGAACCGTTGCGGTCAACCGTCCCCTGCTTACCGTTTCGGGCCTGACGACACGGCTTTCCCGTTCGCAGGGACAGCCGGTTTTGAAGGGCGTGAATTTCGATATCCGCGAAGGCGAGGTGGTCGCGCTGATCGGGCGCAACGGCGCTGGCAAGACGACGTTGTTCAAATCCGTTCTCGGCCTTGCGAAGACGGCGGCCGGATCGGTTCTCCTCGACGGCGTGGAGGCCTCCGGATGGACCGTCGCCGCCCGCGCCCGCAAGATCGCCTACATACCGCAGAACATGCGGCATATCCTCTTCAACATGAGCGTGCTTGGCGAAGTGATTTTCGCCGTGACAAGCACAAGCGCAACCTCCGACGATCCCGCTGTCATCGCGCGCGCCAATGCTGCGTTGGAGCATTACGGACTTTCGGCACTCGCGGAAGCCAATCCGTTTGCCCTGTCCGTTCGCCAGCAGGCACTTTTGGGACTTGCCTGTGCTGACGCGGCCGGCGCCCCTGTTGCCATTATCGATGAACCGCTTCTGGGGAGAGACATCAAGGGACGCCACATGCTGGAGCGTTTCATTTCGTCCATGCAGGCCTCGGGCCGGGCCGTCATGCTGATCTCGCATGATATGGAACTCGTCGACGATCTGGCGACGCGCCTGATGGTTCTCGACGATGGCGCCATCGCCTTCGATGGAAATCCTGAGGACGGCTGGAAAAGCAGCGCCTTCCGCGCGCTCGGCTGGCAAGCACCTTACGACACCACGGCTTGGAGCATGGCATGAGGCGGCTTTACGAGATCAATTTCTTCATGAAGCTCGGCCTTGCCTTCATCATCATGGCGGCCGCGTGGTTTACTCCCGACTGGCTCGCGGGTGTGGCGCTCGCCACGATCTGCGTCGTCCTGCTGTGGGCGACGGGCGTGCCGGGCATGCGCGGTTACTTGAAGGGGGCGCTGCTGCTCACCGGTATGGTCATGGCGAGCTGGATAATCAATCTCTGGCTCCAGGGCATGACGACATCGCAGGCACTCCCGATCGCCGCCGCGATGGCCGCCCGACTGGTGACGACCACGGCCGCCTTCTATTTCGTCATGGAAACGAGTTCGCCGGGTTCTATCCTGGCCGCTGCGAGTGCCGCTAGGCTCCCGCCGATCGCCACACTTGTCTTGTCGCTGACCTTCGGGATCATTCCCATGCTGCGCGAGGATTTCGAACGCATCGCCGACGCGCAGCGTTCGCGCGGCATGGAGATCGACGACGTTGCGTTCCCCACGAAATTGCGCTTCGCGCTTGCACGCGGCATTCCGCTGCTCGTCCAGGCGATCCGCATGGCGCATGCCCTCTCTTTTTCATTCACCCTTTATGGATATGACTTGAAACACAAGCGGACGACCTGGCGCAATGTCGGCGTCATGGTCGAACCGCGCCTCAGCATGAAGGACAAAAGCCGTGAACCCTGAAGCCGCGGATCCCAGAACACAGCAGAGCTGGAAAGTCGACGTTTCCGGTTACTCCGTCGATTTGCCGATCGTGGCAATCAAACCGGATTTCGCCATCTCCTTGATGATGATCATCGACCTCGGTGTGAAGTTCGGAGATCATGTCGGCCGGGAGCTTGCCGCCAAACTTGCGCCGCTGAAGCCCGACATCGTCGTCGGGGCTGCCACGCTCGGTATTCCCGTCGCCATCGAGGTCTCCCGCGCGCTTGGTCTCGACCATTACGTCATTTTGCAGAAATCGCCCAAAATCCATCTGGCGAACGCAATGGAGCAGCGCATATCTTCGATCACCTCGAAGGGTGAGCAGCGTTTGCTGCTCGACCGCGCGGCCTTGCCGCTGCTTGAGGGAAAGCGCGTTGTGGTCGTGGACGACGTGGTCGCCTCCGGATCCAGCCTCAAGGGTTCGCTCGAACTGGTACGCAAGGCGGGAGCCGACGTCGTCGGCATCGGCGTCATCCTGACCGAAGCCCGCGAATGGCAGGAGACACTCGGAGCAGACTGCGGCCTCATCCATAGTCTTGCCCATATTCCACAGTTCTCCCGAGCCGGCGGCGAGACCTGGGAACCCATTCCCGGCACCTGAACATGAAGGCTAGCCCGAACAGGGAGCGGGGAGACAGCAGCGAGAGGTCAACGCACGATCCAGATTGACGGAGCCGATGGCCCCATCCGCAGCGAGGCGTGCCATCATGCCTCCGTAGATTTCAGATGTTGATATCCACCCTGCCAGTAAAGAAGTGGCCGAGCGCCCGACCTCACGGTCATGGCGCAGACATGACCGATGAGAATTGCATGGGAATGATGATGAACTGCTCGTTCCAAGACGCAGTCCAATACCGTTAGCGCATCTTTCAGCGCCGGCGTGCCGGTTGATAGTTCGTGCCAGTCAGCGTCGGCGTAGCGTGCCACGCCTTGGCGTCCATTCTGTCCGGCGAAGGATTGCGCGATGTGCTGTTGATCTTGGGCAAGCACGTTGACGCAGAAACGCTGACGCCGTTCGAGTATTGGCCACGATGATGAAGTTCGGTTGACGCAGACGATCACCGAAGGAACATCCGCCGAAAGCGATGATACCGAAGTTGCGGTGAATCCTGATCGCTCCTCCCAGCTGCCGACGGTGATAACGCTGACGGCGCCCGCAAGGTGCCGCATGGCCATCTTAAACTGAGCTCCATCGATAAGATGGCGCGTGTCTGCATCGATCGCGTTCGTAGGCTTCATCTGATGCTCCTCTATCTCTACGCGGGGCAGGCCGTTACGCAACGGTACCGGCGGGACCGGTTCGGCAAGGTCGGTGCGGCTCAATTCCCAACATAAGCTTCGCATGGAGATTGCGGCCGTAGACTTCTACGTCCCAAATCTCCCCGTGATGGGTTCGGGGGACTCATGCGTAAAATTCCGCGGCCTTCTAAGATTTGCCTCTCAGCAGGTCCAAGCTGTATTCGATTGCCACGCGCACGGAATCCAGGACAGGAATTCCGAGCTCCTGGGACAGTTGCGGTGCGATCGATGAGCCGGCCAGGTTTGTGCAGAGAATGAGGATTGCGTCGACAGGCTGGCGTGCCACCTTCCGCACCATCTCGGCGATCTCCTCCGGCGTGATCGCCGCATAGGCCGTATTTTCGGTAAGGTCGCTGCGCACGGCGGCGGCCACCTCAATGCCGATACCCGAGTAGTTGGCGATGATGCGCCTCTCGAGTGCTTCGACATAAGGCGTCACCAGCCCGATCCGCCGCGCGCCAATTTCTCGCAGGGCCTCGTTGATTGCAATGATCGCCGTCGTCGCGCGGATGCCGGTTCGCGCCTCGATCGCCGCAACCCATTGTTGGTCGCGGTCGAAGCCAAGCCAACTCGCCGCGGTTCCATTCCACAAAATGAGATCGACAGCGGCGTCGGCCAAAAGTTCCGCTGCGGCGAGGACTGGCTCGAGTTCGAACTGTTGCAGCGAGGAGCTGTCCTCGGAGATCTGGACCACCCGCAGGCGGGAGACATGCGAGGTCACGGAACCGTCGGCTGGCAGGAGCTTTGCCGTTTCCGGCTCCAGAATCGTGTTGGAGGAGGGCGCCAGCATACCCAGGCGCTTCGGATGTCGCTCAACCATCGCGGCAACCTCAGACGATCGAGCGGCGGGATGCGATCCCGCCATCCACCGTCATGATCGTGCCCGTCGTGTAGCCGGAGCGGAAGGAGGCGAGGAATACGATCAGATCCGTGACTTCATGAATATGAGCAGGCCGGCCCAATGGATAGGTGAGGGCCAGTTCTTCAAAGCGGGTTTCGTCGCCCAGCACATCCCTGGCCCGCTTCTTCAGCATATTGTAGATTCGGTCCGTATCGACCGGGCCGGGATTGACGCCGACCACGCGGATATTGTCGTCGAGGCTCGATCCGCCGAGCGCCCGGGTGAAGGCCATGAGGCTCGCATTGCCCATCGCGCCGGCGATATAGCGCGGATCCGCGATCTCGCCGCCATTGCCGATGTTGTTGATGATGACGCCGCCGCCGGCAGCCTTCATGCGGGGATAATAGAGCCGGCAGAGATTGATATAGCCGTAGATCTTCAGCTCCCAGCCTTCGCGCCATCTCGCTTCGTCGATATCGAACAGCGAGCCGGACGGGATGACGCCGGCGTTGTTGACAAGGATATCGACATCGCCAACGGCCGTGACCAGACGCTCAGCGGCGCCGGGGACGGTCAAATCCTCGGGGAAAAGATCGACGGTCGCGTTGGGATTGGCGTCCAGGATGCCAGCCTTGACGGCTTCCAGATTGCCGATATTGCGGGCCGTCAACCGAACCGCACACCCTTCCTCGGCGAATGCCCTGGCGAGGCCAGCGCCTATCCCCTGCGACGCGCCGGTAATCAGAACGGTCTTCCCGTTTAACCGCAAATCCATTTTGGGCTCCTGTGAAATTCTTGTGAGAGGGCCGCGATCGCCGCGGCGTTTGTGGGTGCCCGTGGCCTGACTGACATCGTCTAGCGCCTGGCGGCTCGTTCGAGGCCGAGATGGTCCCGCAATGTCGAGCCGGTATAATCCGTTCGAAACAGACCGCGCTCCTGCAGGATCGGGACGACCAGATCGACGAAATCGTCGAGGCCCTCGGGGAAATAAGGGGGCATGATGTTGAAGCCGTCGGCGGCGCGGCTCTCGAACCATTGCTGCAGCGTATCGGCTATATGTTCGGCCGATCCGCACAGGACCCAATGACCACGGGCCGCGGCCATCAGATTATAGATATCGCGCAAGGTCATATTGTCCCGGCGGGCCTTCGACAGCATGACGCTTGCAAACGAATGGTAGCTGTCGGGAAGCGGAATGTCCGGAACGGCGCCATCGAGATCATATTGGCTCATGTCGACGCCAAATCGGTCTGAAAGCAGCGCCATGGCATTGGTCGACGAAATGAAGCCCTGCAGCGTTTTCAATTTGTCGAAGGCTTCTCGGTTGGTGCGGCCAACGACCGGCATGACGCCCGGGAGCAATGTTACCTCGTCCGACCTGCGACCGAATGCCGGCAAAAGCGCCTTGAAGTCCGAATATTGCCTTTGCGCCTCGGACAGGTCCTGCACCACGGAGAAGACGACATCCGCCGTGCGGGCCGCAAGCTGCTGGCCGGGAGCGGAGCCGCCCGCCTGCAGAACGACCGGTTGGCCCTGTGGCGAACGGCCGATGTTCAATGGTCCTTTGACGGAGAAGAACGCGCCGGCGTGATCCAGCGACCGGACCTTGGCGGGATCTATGTAGACGCCGCTTGAGCGGTCGGCGACGATTGCACCGTCGTCCCAGCAGTCCCAGAGACCTTTGACGACGTCGATGAATTCGCCGGCAATGGCGTAGCGTTGGCTGTGATCGGGATGTTCGCGGCCGAAATTTGCCCCGGAGACGGCATTGGCGGTGGTGACCGCATTCCACGCCGCCCTGCCACCGCTGATATGGTCGAGCGAGGCAAATGCCCGTGCGGTGCTGAACGGGTCGCTATAGGTGGTGGAGGCGGTTGCGCCGAGGCCGATATGGCTTGTCGTCATCGCAAGAGCGGCCAGCATGGTCAGCGGTTCCAGCCTGGCGGTGTAGGACGGATGGGCGCCAGGATCGGCATAGAGATTGTCGCCCATGAAGATCAGATCGAACTTGCCGCGCTCCGCCGAGGCCGCAATGGCCTGAATGGCTTTCATGTCCTGAAAGCTGTCGAAGGCGCCCGGATAGCGCCAGCCAGCGACATGGCTGCCCGTTCCCAGAATGAACAGCCCGAGATGCATCTGTCGTGTCGTCATGCGCCGTTGCCCGTTGCTTCGAGGAAGGAGAAGCCCATCGTCCGGGCATGGTAATGAAGGCCGCCGTCCTGCACGATCAGGAACATTGCGCGCTCATTGCCGTCGTTGTGATGCGAATGCGGCTCGGTCGCCGGCGTGACCAGCGTTGCAAAGGGTGACCAGTCGCAGCGCAGCCCGCCGACCATCGAATAGGCGTGCTCGCCCTTGAGGATGAGAGTGATGGCGGCGGAATTGTGCCGATGCAGGCGCTGATGCTCGCCGGCCGGGACCGTGTTCAGCGATAGTGTCAGCGACGGCATGATATTGCGGCTGGCTTCCTGCCTTCTGGACGAGAAGATCAGCGCGATGCCGGAGGTCGTTTCGTTCTGCCCGGCATCGACGACGCGTTGCAATTGCTGTGCGATTTCGGCTGCGGGATAATGTACGGCTTCGATGGTGGTCGTTGTCGCATCGGGGGGGATCAGCTTTTCGAAAGCCAGTTGCGGTTCGTTGCTGACCAGCCACAAGACGGCGCCGTCCGGACCTGCGGCAAGCGATGTATCCGGTCCGCCCGCTGTCAGGAACACGTCGCCGGCCGCCCAATCGAAAAGCTCCGCCCCGGTTTTGGTCGTGCCAGAACCGCGGATGACGTACCAGATGACGCCGCTGGCGGCGAAATCCGCGCAAAGCGTTTCCCCTGGCGCGATCGCCGCGTAGCGTGCGAGCATCAGGGGTGTCGTGGCGGCGAAGGGCGCTTCGATCGCCGCGGACTGGTCGCAAGCAAATAGTCTGGTCGTCGTTGCCGCGAGGGCGAGTGCGGCTTCCTGGCGAAAGGTGGATGCTGGTACCGCGGGCAGTTTGACGTTGAAGGCATTGCCGGAATTGAAAAACCGCGCCCGGGCGGCAACCGGTGCCGCTGTGTCGGCGGGAAGCTGAACCGGCATCATGGCCATATCGATCTTCTGCGCGGCATCCAGGTTGTCGGTCATGCTCTTGTCCTCCTTCGCGCCTCAGAGTGTCGGGCGCCGCAAATGCCATTCGGTCACGCCCTGATAAGCCTGTGCCGAGCGACAGAGCAGGGCTTCATCGAATGGTTTGCCGACAAACTGGAAGGCAATCGGGATGCCCGCCGAGCTGGCGCCGCAGGGAACCGTGATGGTCGGATAGCCGCAGACATCGAAGGGGGCAGTGAAGGGGCCGATGGCGAGGATCGCTTCCGGATCCTCGCCCAGTGACGCCATATAATCGAGCGTCGGACCGGCAATTGGCAGGCCGGGCACGAGCAGCATGTCAATTCCGGTGAACATGGCGGCGATCCGTCCGTTGAATATGCGGCGGTCAGTCAGGGCTTCCGCCATCGCCAAGCCACTGAAACTGTTGCCGCGCTCCAGAAGAGCTGCCAGTCGCTCGCCATAGTCCTCTCTGCGTGCCGGATATGTCTCGCGGTGGGCAAGAGCTGCCTCGACCGCGCACTGCACCGCCCAGCCGCGCAGAATGGCTTCGGAGTCGGGAAAGGTGACGTCGACGATGCGGGCGCCGAGCGCGCCCATGGTCGTTGCGACAGCCTCGATCGAATGGAGGACTTCTTCCGTCGCAATCCGGCGCAAAAAGCCCCAGTCGACGCCGATCGTGATGCCGGCCACTCCGTCATCGATGCTGGCGAGGTAGTCTGGTGCCGCGACCGGTGCAGACGTGGGATCGGCGGGGTCCTGTCCCGCGATGACCGTCAGGATGGCGGCGGCGTCCTTTACCGTGCGTGCCATCGGGCCGACATGATCGAGCGATTCCGCCAGAGGAAAGACGCCATGGCGGCTCACCCGGCCCCAGGTCGGCTTGATGCCGACGAGCCCGCAGCAGGACGAGGGCAGGCGGATCGACCCGCCGGTGTCCGTGCCGAGCGTTGCGTAAGCAAGCCCGGCCGTCACCGCAACGCCGGATCCGCTTGAGGACGTTCCCGTCCAGTGCGCGGCGCCGAAGGGATTGATGGGCGGCGCGATCGTGGGGTGGTGATCGGCATAGACACCTTCGGTCGCCGTCAGCTTACCGAGCATCACGGCGCCGGCAGCCCGCAGCCTGGCTGTCGCGGTCGATTCATGAGGCGGCTGCCAGTCGCTATAGATCGAACTGCCGAGACCCGTCTTGATGTCGGTCGTGTAGAAGACATCCTTCACGGCCATGGGGATGCCGTGCAGGGGACCGCGCCAGCCCCCGGCCTTGATTTCCGCATCAGCCTTTTCGGCCATCGTCATCGCCGTTTCGCGTGCGACCGCAACATAGGAATGAAGCGCGCCGTCATGGGCTGCGATACGCTCGAGCATCAGTTCGGCGAGCGTCACCGGCGACAATGCGCCGCTGCGGATACGATCTGACAGGGCGGTAAAACTTTCGGCCCACAATCTGTCTTCCGTCATCTTGCCGATCTCCGCAGGCATGCACCATTTCCATTATACATAAATGAGCTTTTAAAATAATCAACGCAAAAGTATTAGGCAGATATGTGCAAATTTAAGGCTGAATCGTCGTTGCGATACAGAAATTTTCCAGATTCTTGATCCGATATCGATATGGAATCGATGATTTTGAGTTGGCATGTATATTGCTTTTACATTTCTGCATACTGAAACGGAGAGCGATCATGAAGGCATCTTTAAGAAGTGGCTTGCTTGCGGCGGCGGTTGCCGTCCTTGCCGGGGTGATTTCCATGACACAGGCCGCGGCGGCCGAAGCGGTGTCGATCCGCCTCAAATGGGTCGCCCAGGCGCAGTTTGCCGGCATCTATGTCGCCAAAGCCAAGGGCTTCTACAAGGAGGCCGGCATCGAGGCGACGATCAACCCCGGCGGTCCGAACATCAATGTCGAGTCCCTCGTCGCCTCCGGCGCCGATACGTTTGGCATCGCCAGCGGGACGGAGGGCATGCTCTATGCGCGCGAAAACGGATTGCCGCTCGTCTGCATCGGCATGTCGCAGCAGATGACGCCGTTTGCCTACGTCACCTACAATGGCACCGGCATCAAATCGGTCAAGGACTTCAAGGGCAAGAAGGTCGCCACCTGGTTCACCGGCCCGCAGTTCACGCTTTTCTCGGTGCTTGCGCATGAGGGGATTGCCAAGGATGATGTGCAGATCGTCTCCCAGCCCTTCTCGATGCAGCCGTTTATCGACCATCAGTATGATGTGGCGACGGTGACGCTCTATAACGAGCTCAACACACTGAAAGAGCAGGGTATCAATGACATCCGCCTGTTTCTCCCCGACGATTCCGGTGTGACGACGCAGCAGGACGCCATTGTCACGTCGGAAAAGATGATCAAGGAAAAGCCGGAGCTGGTGCAGGCGTTCCTGGCTGCGACGTTGAAGGGCTGGAAATATTCCTTCGAGCACAAGGCCGAAGCCGTCGATATCGTGCTTGCCGCCGGTTCGGGTCTCGAGCGCAAGCATCAGGAACTGATGCTGGACGAAATCGAGCGCGTGATGACAGCCAAGCTTGGCAAGACCGAAGGTCTCGGCGCCATCGATCTTGCCTCCATCGGTGCCGTGCAGGACAGTCTCCTCGAATATAAGGCGCTCAAGGCCAAGGTGGACCTGAAGTCCGCCTTTAATACGTCCTTCTGGGACAAGGTCCCGGCGGCGGACAAAAAGCTCTGAACGCGCACGGAATGGAAATGGGGACGATGGATCAATCGATGATGCAAAGCCAGCCGGAAGCCACCCATCGTCCCGCGCAACTGCAGCTCGTCAACGTCTGGAAACGGTTCGGGGAGGGCGAACGGCAAACCGTTGCCGTTCGCAATGTCGATCTTTCCATCGCGCCGGGCGAGTTCGTCACGCTGATCGGCCCGTCCGGTTGCGGCAAGTCCACGCTCTTCAATATGATTGCGGGCCTTTTGCCGCCGGATCCGGATGGATCGATCCTGCTGGCCGGCCGGCCGCAGATGGACGGCGCGTTGCTCGGCAAGATTTCTTTCATGCCGCAACGCGACCTGCTGTTTCCCTGGCGCACCGTGCTCGACAATGCCACGATCGCACTGGAGGTCGAGGGCATGCCACGCAAGGCCGCGCGACAGAAGGCCGAAGCGCTGTTCCCCGATTTCGGATTGCAGGGCTTTGAAAAGCATTATCCGCATCAGCTATCCGGCGGCATGCGCCAGCGCGTAGCCCTGATGCGCACATTCCTGTTCGAGCGCGACCTGATTCTGCTCGACGAGCCGTTCGGGGCGCTCGATGCCCTGACGCGCAGCATGATGCAGCGCTGGCTGCTCGAGATATGGGCCCGCCACCGGCGCACGGTTCTGTTCATTACGCATGATATCGACGAAGCGATTTTCCTTGGCGACAAGGTTGTGGTCATGACGGCCCGCCCCGGCACGGTCCGTTGCGAGGTGAAGGTCGATTTGCCGCGCCCGCGCGATGCCTCCATCCTCACCGATCCGGAATTCATGGAGATCAAGAGGAGGCTGTTGGCGGTCGTCGAGGAGGAAAGCATGAAAAGCTTCGCGGCGGCGGTGGCGCCATGAAGCTTCGGGTCGTCGCGAGTTCTCCGCTGACTGCTGTCTTGATAACGATGGGCATCTGGCTGGTCGTCGTGCCGATGTTCCGGATCGAGCCGCGCTACCTCCCGGCGTTGCCGGATGTACTTGCCGATGGTGTTTCGATCTGGCCTGACCTGGCGGCAGGTTTCGCGCGCACATTGTTGGAGACCTTGATCGGTTTCATGCTTGGTGCTGCGCTGGGCATCATCTTCGGCATTGTCTTTGCCTATGTGCGGATTGCCGAGCGCGCCTTCTTCCCCATTTTCGTTGCGCTGCAAACGGTTCCGGTCATCGCATTCGGGGCGATTGTCGTGATCTGGTTCGGCAACACGATCCTGTCCAAGATCGCGATCGCGCTTTACCTCTCCTTCTTTCCCGTGGCCGTCAACACGCTGCGCGGCCTGCAATCCGTGGACCCGCAGCGGACCGCCCTCATGCGCAGCTTCGGAGCGACGAAGACGCAGCAATTCCTCAAGCTGGCCTTGCCGACGGCACTGCCGACCATCATGGTCGGGCTCAAGCTCGGCGTATCCCTCGGTCTTGCGGGTGCCATTGTCGGGGAATGGTTCGGGGATACCGTCGGCCTCGGTGTCATGCTGCTGCAATCGCTCTATTTCGAGCAGGTGCCGCGCATGTGGGTGCTGATCATCGCCAGCGGTGTGCTCGGTACGGCGCTCTATGGCGCGCTTGCATTGCTGGAACGGAAATTCATCTGGTGGCGCCCCGAATGACCAAGTTCAATGGCTTCGCTCCGGTCTTCATCGCGCTCGTAGGGCTGCTTCTCGCCTGGCAGTTCGGCGCTTCGCTTCTTGATCTGCCGGCCTACATCCTGCCCCGGCCGCTCGATATCCTCACGGGTGGTATCGGCAAGGCGCATCTTATTGGCGACGCGCTGTTCGTAACCCTCCTCGAGGCATTGCTCGGCTTCGCCATCGGCGCGGCAATCGGGTTTGGGCTGGCGATGGTGATGATCCTGCTTCCACCGCTCGAACTCAGCCTGCTGCCGCTGGTCATCGCGATCAATTCCGTGCCGGCGGTCGCTTTTGTACCGCTGGCATTGATCTGGTTCGGCCTGGGCATGGCCTCGAAGGTCGCAATGGCCGCGCTTGCGGTCAGTTTCGCGGTCCTTCTCAACGTGCTCGCCGGCCTGAAGCGGCCCGAGACGGCGGCTATCGATCTGTTGCGCAGTTTCGGGGCAGGGCCGTTCGGCATCCTCTGGCGATTGCGGCTGCCGGCGGCGATGCCGCAATTGGTCACCGGCTTGCGCATCGGGCTTGCCCGCAGCACGATCGCCGTGATCGTCACGGAAATGCTCGGTGCTTATACCGGCATCGGGCAGCTTATCTATCAATCAACGGCCCAGATCGATTATGTCGCGGTGTGGGCCGCCGTCTTCGCCGCGTCGCTCGGCAGCCTGATCCTTTACGGGCTCCTCGTCGCAATCGACCGCAAGCTAATATGGTGGAAATGAACATGGCATCGACTTCCAGACCGCTCGAGGTTGCAATAGCGCCGCTGTCCGAAGCAGAGCTTCGCGTCCAATTGGCCGCATGCTATCGTCTCGTTGCCCATTTCGGCATGGACGATCTCATCTACAACCATATCTCGGTTCGGCTGCCAGGCCCGGAGCATCATTTCCTGATCAACCCCTACGGATTGCTGTTTTCCGAAATCAATGCCTCGAGCTTCGTCAAGATCGATCTGGACGGAAACAAGATCGGCAAGAGCGATCATCCGGTGAACCGGGCCGGCTTTGTCATTCACAGCGCAATTCATTCCGGTCGCGAGGATGCAATCTGCGTGCTTCATACCCATTCGGAGGCCGCGACCGCCATTTCGGCGCTGGAAGATGGCCTGTTGCCCGTCAGCCAGTTCGCGATGCGTTATATGGGGCATATGGGCCTGCACGACTATGAAGGCGTTGCCATCGACACCGACGAGCGCCAGCGGCTGATCGACGATATCGGCCCGCATAATGTGCTGGTGCTGCGCAATCATGGTGTTCTGACTGTCGGGAGAACCATCCCTGAGGCCTTTATCCTCATGTATTATTTTGAAAAGGCGGCTCGCGTGCAACTGATGGCGCAGAGCGCTGCAAGTGCCGGATCGCGCCTCGCCCTTCCGAAGACCGAGGTCAGCGAAAAGGCGGCGAGGCAATTCCATGATCACCATGGCGACATTCTTGCTCCGGGTTCCCGCGAGTGGCCTGCATTCATCCGGTTGCTCGATCGGCTCGATCCCTCCTATCGCGATTGATATGATCCGCCTATCTATGCGAAGTAGAATCGACGGGACCTGCTGCGGATGTGCATCCGTGGCGGTAAGAGATCTTGTTCTAAAGACGGGAAAAATGGCATGACGGGGCAAGAGACCGGATCGGTTCTATTGGTGTCCGACGACGGCGATGTACGCGCGGGCGGGGGAACGCTTTCCGACGAATTGCGCAATCGTCTGGAGGAGATGATCGTCAGCGGTACGCTCAAGCCCGGCGAACGCCTTGACGAAGTCGAGCTTGCAGCCCGTTTCAAGGTCTCTCGGACGCCGGTCCGGGAGGCGCTGAGAGCATTGAGCGCGGCCGGCCTTGTCGACATACGCGGACGGCAGGGCATCACGGTCGCGATCATTTCGATCCCGATCCTCCTGGAAATGTTCCAGATGATGGCGGTACTCGAGGGGCTATGCGCCAAGCTGGCGGCGCGCCGGGCGACCGTCTCCGAAAAAGCGGCGCTGCGCGAAATTCATGCGAGGCTCATTGACGCCCTTTCAGCGGGTAATCCGGACAATTTCTACGCCATCAATTCCGAGTTCCACGAACTGCTCTACGATGCGGCGCATACGCATTTCCTTGCGGGTCAGACCCGGGCGCTGCGGCGCCGTGTGGCCGCCTATCGACGTTACGTCACCTATCAGCCGGGTCGCATGGCGGCGACGATCGGCGAACATGAGCGCATCCTCGACGCCATCGAGCATGCCGACGCCGAAACGGCGTTCAAAACCGCCAGCGAGCATGTCAGTCTCCTGGGCGATGACCTGGCGGACTTTATCGCGGCCCTGCCGGCGGCCCTTGTTCAGGAGGGCTGAAAAGGCGCCGTCAGCCGGCACCATGTTCTTCGAGAATGGTCATTGCGATTGAATTGAAGGCATCCGGGCTCTCAAGCATCGGAAAATGGCCTACATCATGCATGAAGCGCAGATCGAGATTGGCCAGATCGAGTTCGGCGCCACCGCGGAGCATGGCGGAGTTGATGGTGGCGGCCGGAATATCCAGAAGCGGCCAGCGCGCTTCCATGTCCCATTCCAGCAAGGATCTCAAAGCCGTCAGCGCGACGTTTCTGTCGCATCGTGTCATAACCCGGATAATATCGGCGATGACGGTGGGCTCCGTTTGGGGTGCGGTGATGTTGCGCACCATTTTCGCCATTGTGGCTTCGAAATTCGCCGCGAATTTTTCAACTCTCAATGCGACCTCATCGGCGGGGCGGCGCTGGTAAAAGGCCGCGTCGGTGAACGTATCGACGCCGAGGATGAATTTGCAACGCTCGGCGAGACGCAAGCCAGCCTCTATGGCGACGGGGCCGCCCATGGAATGGCCCATCAGGGCAAGCTTGCTTACATCGAGCGCGTCCGCCACGGCGACGATGTTTTCGGCAAACCTGTCGATGCTGAATTCCGATGTGCCTGCCGAAAGGCCATGGCCTTCAAGGTCGAGTGTCACGACCCGGAATCGGCTGGCCAGCCGCGCTGTTTGAAAACGCCAGAATGTATGATCGCAGCACCAGCCATGCACCAGAAAAAGGAACTCCCCCTTTTCTCCATGTACCTTGAAATTGAAAACGGGCATTCAGCCGTGACTCCGCGCGCATCCAGGTCAGCAGTCTACAACTTCCCGCGACCTCGAATCCAATATTGTTTTTGCAGGTCTCCGAGCCCCGATCGCTGAGCCGTAACAGGCCGTGTCAGTGCACGGCGGCGAGTGCGATCGCGGCAGCCACCTCTTCGCAGCGATCCGTCAGATTGGACGTGGCAACGCGCAGATGGCTGCTGGGCAGAACCGAAAATTTGGTCCCGGGATGAACAGCGATACCGCGAGCTGCCAGCGTGACCAGTGCAAATGTTTCCGACGAAACCGGGACCCAGGCACATAAACCGTTGCCATGAGCGGCTTCCACGCCGCGCTCGTTAAGCGACCGGATGAGATTGGAGCGGCGCTCGCTGTAGATTTGCCGCGCTCGCCGCAGCGTTGCATCGGTCACCGGATCCCGAAGAAGCCACGCCGCGGCGGACTGGAGGATACGGCTCGTCCATCCGGCACTGAAGCTGCGATAGGACTGGATCTGCTCGACGATCGCCCGCGAGCTCGACAGCACCGCCAGTCGCAGATCCGGCCCGTGCGTCTTCGAGTAAGACAGAATATGGATGACGCGATCGGGAAAAAGATGTCCCATCGAATGGCGCGGCGCCGTCGAGATATCGGCAACGCCATCGTCCTCCACGATCAATGTGTCCTTGTCGCGAAGAATCTCGGCTATGCGTGCCATACGCGCGGAACTCACGCTCTGGCCGGTGACGGAATGGATGCGTGGTTGAAAGATGAAGGCGACGGGTCGGTACCTCAGTGCCTCTTCCAGTGACGATGGCAGCGGTCCCTCCCGGTCGCATTTCACCGGAATGATGCGTGCACCTCGATCCTCGAGAATATCCAGAAGGCGCATGCCTGTGGGGTCTTCGATCGCAACGGCGGCGCCTGGCATGACCAGGGCGTTGATCAAGGTGTAGACGGCATTATAGCCGCCATTGGTCGCCAGAAACGCCTCGGGCTCGTAAGGCCACGTCTTTCTGACCTCGTCTTCGAGCTCCGGCAGGATACGGCTGCGCTCGTAGCTGTTGAGATTTTCAGCCGAAGCTCCGTAGGCCATCGCCGCCTCCAGCTTCGGCAGCAGTCGCACGTCCGGAACGGCGGCCGTCAGGTTCAGGGCGTCAGTGCCATAATCGCCGACACTTGCGAGCCGCGCCGGCTTGGCGACGAAGCGATCGCCGCTGACCCATGTGCCGTTCCTGCCGCGTCCGCTGATGATCTTCTGGCGCCTGAGCTCGCTCCAGGCTTCGGACAGGGTCGCCGGACTTATGCCAAGAACAAAAGCGAGATCCCGGATGGGCGGCAATTTGGTGCCGACCGGCAGCGCGCCGGCGCGAATGAGCGCACTCGTCTCCAGCGCGATACCACGGATGGTTCGGTCGCTCAATTTTTCGGCAAACCATTTCGCGTCCCGATCTTCGCTCATTTTCGCACCATTTTAATGTTCAATAACGTAATAACATTTGATCGACTTATATTGAACATTTAGTCGTTGAGAAAACAAATTTTCCCGCGAGTGAACTTCATGCCCCTTACTCTCCGCCTTGCCCTCCGTGACTGGGACTATATGACGCCGTTGGTCCTGGGTGACGTCTCCTCCCCCAAACTCGATATCAAGGTGGACCGGATCGGCACGCTGGTCTCGCATGTGGGCAAGAGCGACGCCTATGACGCAGCCGAAACCTCGTTCAGCCGCTACACGCAGCTGCGCATCGACGGTGACGAAAGCGTGGTCGGCATACCGAACTTCATCATGCGTGGTTTCCGCCACCGCTGCGTCATCACCGCCAAGGACAGCCCGATCACGAGTTTTGCTCAGCTGAGGGGCAAGCGTATCGGCGTCACTGGCTGGCGCGACTCCGGCAATACCTGGACGCGGGCAGCACTCCGGCGCGAAGGCGTGGGCGTCGAGGACGCCATGTGGTATGCCGGCCGCCTGACCGAAGCGCACCCGATCACCGATCGCCTCGACGGGTTTGGCCGCCCCGGCCGCATCGAGGCAGCACCGGGCGAAAGGCCGATGGTGGAGCTGCTCAAGGAAGGCCTGCTCGACGCGATCTTCACACCCTTCATGCCGGATGGCTATTTCGCCGGTCATTCCGGCTTTCGCCAGCTCCTGCCGGATTTCCGCGCTGCCGAACATCGCTATTTTGCCGAGGTGGGCTATGTACCGGGTATGCACCTGATCGGGTTCAAGGCGGAGTTTGTCGCCGAGCATCCTTGGATCATGGCCGAGTTGAGCGCCCTGATCGATGAATCGCAGCGCGTCTGGCTGAGCAAGCGGCGCAAATATGCCGACACCACGCCCTTCATGCTCGACGAACTCTTGAAATCGGCGGCAGAACTGCCGGAAGGCTGGGATGCGAGCGGCTTTGCCGCCAACCGCAAGATGATCGCCGATTTCGCCGGGGAATTGCATGTGCAGGGCATCCTGCCGCGGCTGATGACGCCGGAAGAACTCTTTCCGTTCGACGTCGATGGCAGTCCCACGAATTCAGCCTGATCACCGACTAAAATTCAAAGACGCAAAGCAAAAAGGGGAATGAATATGTCGCTGAAAAAGATAACCTACCTCGCCCTCGCAAGCCTGATGATGTCGGGTGCTGCCTTCGCTGAGGATGCGAGCCTGCCGAAACTCTCGGTCAACACCGATCTACAGGCCAAACTGCCGGACGCGATCCGCACCGCAGGCAAGATGATCTCGGTCAACAACGGTTCCTTCCCTCCCTATGAAATCGTCACCGGCACGAAATTGACTGGCGCCAGCGCCGATCTGACCGATGCGATCGGCGAGGTGCTTGGCGTGAAGATCGAGCATGAAAGCGTCAGCGGCCTGCCGGCCATTCTCGCCGGCATCAATTCCGGCCGCTACCAATTCGCCTTCGGCCCGATCGGCGATTTCAAGAGCCGTGAGGAAGCCAATGACTTCGTCGACTGGGTACAGGAATTCGTCGTCTTCGCCGTCCAGAAGGGCAACCCGAAGGCCATCACCTCGCTCGACAGCGCTTGCGGCCAGCGCATCGCCGTCATGGCCGGCGGCTCGGCCGAAAAGGTGATCCAGGTCCAGGCCGAGAAATGCAAGACCGATGGCAAGGCTGCGATCGAGGTCCAGTCCTTCACCGATCAGCCGAGCTCGATCCTGGCCGTCCGCTCCAAGCGTTCCGACGCCTTCTTCTCCTCGCAGGCGCCGCTCACCTATTTCGTCTCGCAGGCAAACGGACAGCTTGAACTGACCGGCGTCGGCCAGAAGAACGGCTTTGAAGATCTCTATCAGGGCGCGGTCGTGCCGAAGGGCTCGCCGCTCGGTCCCATTCTGAAGGATGTCATCAAGGTTCTGATGGACAATGGCACCTATGCCGCCATCATGAAGAAATGGGGCCTTGAGAACAACATGATCAAGGAACCGGGCATCAATCTTGGCGGGACCTTGCCGAAATGAGTACGAATTCCGTAGATATCGCATCGCCATCCGGCGATGCGGCGGAACGGGATGTGGCGAATGCCCACACACCGTTCCCGAAGGGCCGCGTGACAGCCTGGATCGTCACATTATTGATCGCAGCCTATTGTGGCTGGTCGATCGCCCACAATGAAAACTTCGGCTGGCATGTCGTTGCCCAGTATTTCTTCGATCCTGTCGTCATCAGCGGTCTCTATGTCTCGCTCGGCCTGACCGTCATCGCCATGGCGCTCGGTATCGCCTTCGGCCTGCTCTTGGCGATTGCCCGCATGTCGAAGGATAGGCTGGCAAGCTCGCTCGCCTCGCTGTTCATCTGGTTCTTCCGCGGCACGCCGCTGCTCGTGCAGCTGATCTTCTGGTACAATCTCTCCACACTCTTCCCGGCGTTGTCGATCGGCATCCCCTTCGGCCCGACCTTTGTCAGCTGGGACACCAATTCGGTCATCAGCCCGATGACGGCAGCGATTGCCGGTCTCGCGCTGAACGAAGCCGCCTATATGGCTGAGATCATCCGCGGCGGCCTGCTTTCGGTCGACAGAGGCCAGTTCGAAACGGCCGAAGCCTTCGGCATGACGCGGATCCGGGCGCTGCGCCGCATCATCATTCCGCAGGCCATGCGCTCCATTGTGCCGCCGACCGGCAACCAGCTCATCAGCATGATCAAGGCGACCTCGCTCGTCAGCGTCATCGCCATGGCCGACCTGCTCTACTCCGTGCAGTCGATCTACAACCGCACCTTCGAAGTCATCCCGATGCTGCTGGTGGCCGTCATCTGGTATCTGCTGATCACCTCGGTGCTCAACATCGGCCAGAGCTACATCGAGCGCTATTATAGCCGCGCCGACCGTCGCTCCGGTGGGACGAAGGTCGCAACCGACAGCGCGCCGGCGCTGGTGCCGGCACAGGAGGCAGGTCAATGAGCGTCCTCGTGAACAGTGTCGCCAACACGCCGCCGCTGGTACAGGCGCGCAACGTCCACAAGTCCTTCGAAAATCTCGAAGTGCTGAAAGGCATCGACCTCGATGTCGTGCCGGGCGAAGTCGTCGTCATCCTCGGCCCCTCCGGCTCTGGCAAGTCGACCTTCCTGCGCTGCATCAACCATCTGGAATCGATCAATCGTGGCTCGATCGAGGTGGATGACGAGCAGATCGGCTATCGGCTGAACAAGGGCCGGCTCGTCAAACTGTCCAGCCATGCGATCGCGCTGCAGCGGCGCAAGATCGGCATGGTGTTCCAGCAGTTCAATCTCTATCCGCATATGACGGCGCTGCAGAATGTCATCGAGGCGCCGATCGGCATCCATGGCGAAAGCCGCAGCCAGGCGACCGAAAACGCACTGGCGCTGCTGGATCGCGTTGGCCTGTCGGCCAAGGCTCACAACTACCCTCGGCAACTCTCCGGCGGGCAACAGCAGCGGGTGGCGATTGCCAGGGCACTGGCGATCAAGCCGAAGCTGATGCTGTTCGATGAGCCGACCTCCGCGCTCGACCCGGAACTCGTCGGCGAGGTGCTGTCGACCATGCGCGATCTCGCCAGCCAAGGCCTGACGATGATCGTCGTCACCCACGAGATCGGCTTTGCCCGCGAGGCGGCAGATCGTGTCGTCTTCATGGATGGTGGCAAGATCGTCGAGCAAGGCAAGCCGGAGGATGTGATCGGCAATCCGCAGCATCCGCGTACCAGAAGCTTCCTGTCGCGCTTCATCTAGCGCGGTCTCTCTTCCCTCTCAGCCGCCCGCCGCCCGCCGCGCGCCGCGGCGGCGGCTCCATGCAAGACCGGAACAGCCATGACCCTCAAGAACGACTACGCCAGCATCTCAGATTTCGAACCGATGAAAGCCGAGTTGACGGCGATCCGCCGCCACCTTCACGCCAATCCCGAGCTTTCCTTCGAAGAAGCCGAAACCGCGCGTTTCGTTGCCGACAAGCTGGAGGCCTGGGGTTACGAGGTGACCCGCAATGTCGGCGGTCACGGTGTCGTCGCCCGCATGACTGTGGGCAGCGGCAAAAAGAGCATCGCCATCCGCGCCGACATGGATGCCCTACCGATCATCGAGCAGACGGGCTTGGAGCATGCCAGCAAGGTATCGGGCAAGATGCATGCCTGCGGCCATGACGGCCATACGACCATTCTTCTGGGTGCCGCCGAATATCTGGCCCGAACCCGCCGCTTCAATGGCACGGTGACGTTGATCTTCCAGCCTGCCGAAGAGGCCGGCGCCGTCAGCGGCGCACCGGCGATGATCGCCGACGGCCTGTTCGAGCGTTTCCCCTTCGATGTCATCTACGGGCTGCATAACCATCCGGGCGCAGCTGAAGGGACGTTCCTGATGCGCACCGGCCCGCTCATGGCGGCAGCGGACACGGCAGAGATCACCATTACCGGAAAGGGCGGCCACGCTTCGCGTCCGCATCTGACGATCGACCCTGTCGTCGTCGCCTGCCACCTCGTCGTCACGCTTCAGACCGTAGTATCGCGCAGCGTCGACCCGACGCAGACTGCCGTCGTCACCGTCGGTGCCATCCATAGCGGTGAGGCATCGAACGTCATTCCGGAGAACGCCAAGCTGCTGATGACCATCAGATCCTTCGACCCGAAGGTGAGGGAGCTTCTGGAAGCACGGATCAGGACGCTCACGGCGTCGGTCGCCGAAGGCTTCGGCGCAGCGGCGGAGATCGACTATGTCCACGGCCATCCCGTCGTCGTCAATTCCGAGGCGGAAACCGAATTTGCATGGAAGGTTGCTGAAGAGCTCGTCGGCGCCGATAGAGTAACGACGTGCGCCCTCATTCCCGGCAGCGAGGACTTCTCGCATTTCCTTGAACACAAGCCGGGCGCCTTCCTGCGTCTCGGCAATGGCCTCAACTCAGCGATCCTGCACAGCGCCAAGTATGACTTTGCCGACGAGAGCCTGACGACTGGCGCTGCCATGTGGGCGCGATTGACCGAGCGCTATTTGAGCTAGGAGGATTAAGGAGCGGGCCGCGGAGTGATCGCTTCCGGGTAAGAAGGGCAGGCCGAAAATCGGCGGTTTCCAATCCTTCAATACGGCATGGTGAAGCATCGTCGGTTGGGAGCATGAACGGCGTAAGCGAAGCGCGGCCGGCTATGCCCCGCGGCGTGTAAGTTTACGATGCCCACGCCGTTGGTTGACGGCCAAGCTTCGAACGGTCACCTCGCGCCGCCGCTTCACGCGGCGGCTGTAGTCATATCCAGCTCGTGTCCACACCTAGGCGTGGGCATGGGGATGATGAACATCCCATATTCTCCACAAGCATGCGGCGGCAACGAGACCGCCGATAATGATGTTTGTCCACATCGCGCTTGTATTGGCAGCAAAACTAAGCAGCCAGGGAGACGCAATCAACCATAGACCGAGCACCAGATTGGCCCATTCCTCCCATTCGGCAAATACCGAAAGTGCCGCTGTCGCCAAGACACTCAGCAAGGCGGCAACGATCCACGCATTCCAACTCGGCATCATCTCAGCTGTGAAGCCGAATATCCACGGGGAGATAAATAAACATGCGGCCAGGAGCAAATTTGCCCAGTCCTGCGTTCTTCTTCCTTTCATCAAAGTGATTGCCATGGCAACCTCCTCACCAAGAAGCCTAGCGACGGCTCGATCCGGCGTGAACTTCACGCTTAAGTATATAAGTGGTTACTACAATTTCTATTTCAAGATAGACCCTGCACGCCTGTGGACATCACAGTAAATCCGAAAGGATCTTCCAGTGCGGAACCGGATACACCTGTGAAAATCGAAGTTAAGAAGCAGCGCGCGCCGCGCCGTAAAAAGGTAGCTGCGGAACCTGCTTCCGCGATATCGGAGGCGGCGAGCGTGGTGCCCGAGGCAAGCTCCGCGACTGCTGACGGACGGCCGAGAGAGGGAGGCACAAGCGCAAAACGGCGGTCAATCCATGGAGAGGCAGGAATAAAGAGACGTATTTCAGGGACGATTTTTATGGCCGATGTCTACCCGACGCTGGCCAATCATATTGGCACGCCGTCGCTCACCTTCGTCAGGACGGTCGGATCATCGCTGGCGTCTTGTCCAAGCATGTCTCGTTGCTCCGCTGGGACCACATAAGCCTCGCCGGCATCTATTCCTGGGACGCCGAACAACAAATGTCGGCGAGTTTCAGGCTCTTGCGATTTCCCGGTCATCTGCCTCGGACCGCATGATGTTCATTGTCCATTCGGTCTCAGTGCAGGACCTTAAACCGCTTTCATCCTGCCCATACTGCTTGCCGGGTATTTCATGCACGTAGGAAGTTGACCTGTGTACGGAGACGCGACTTCGGCAAACGGGGCCTGGTCGCGGTCATGCCCGGCGGCCTTATCCATTCTAAAAACTGATCTTTTTAGTGTTCCGAAATGTGGCGGAATATCAGAAATCAATCATATTTGCATATTTCAGTCAAAACTTCGCCATAGTTGACAAAGAATTCGCACCGCAACTGTGCCAACCTAATCGCCAATTGGCTGCGAACAGGAGGCAATGTAGCGACCAAAATTTAGTGTGGGATAGCCAAAAGATTTCAGACATCAATCGTCTCAAGCTGAGCAATCAACCTTACCATAAGGTCGGTACTGCGAAGTACGTCCAATGCTGAGCTTATAAAAAATCTGTGGCATTCGCTTGTTCGCCGAACAAGCCAACTTCGATGAAGCCGGGGTTTTTATAGGCTGATTCGCTTGACCATTCAAGATGAGATCCGAGCTCGGTCTGCAGCCAATGCGGACCGGGAATGGCGTCGCATACCCCGAATTCCTTGACCCCGAGGGGCAAGCGAAATGTCGGATTCGATTGAGTTTTTCGAGGTTTTGTCGGGCGATGAACCTAGCGGATCGTTAGGTGGCGTGTCGCCTTTGTTATTGCTGAAAACCAGCAGGAGGGTCTGAGTCATGTCCAAGATTTGCAATCGCTCCCAATTCCTCATTTCCACGGCAACCATCGCGTTGCTGACAGCCGCGGTCGTGCAAACCGGCGGAGGCACCGCTAGAGCGGGTAACTCTTTGAGCGGTGCATTGGGCGGTCTCGGCTCCTCGGTCGGTGGTGCCGTGGGTAGCGTCGGCAAATCTGTCGGCAGCGTGGGTGCTTCCGTCGGCGGTGCGGTCGGCGGTGTTGGCAAGTCCGTCGGCGGCGCGGTCGGTGGCGTCGGTTCCGCAGTGGGTGGCGCCGTGGGTAGCGTCGGCAAGTCTGTCGGCGGTGCGGTTGGTGGTGTTGGCAAGTCCGTTGGCGGCGCGGTCGGTAGCGTCGGTTCCGCAGTGGGTGGCGCCGTGGGCGGCGTCGGCAAGTCTGTCGGCAGCGCGGGCTCCTCCTTAGGCGGCGCGGTCGGTGGTGCCGGCAAGTCTGTTGGCGGCGCATCGAGTTCTGCCAGTTCCTCCGTTGGCGGGGCTGGCAGGTCTGTCGGTGGTGCAGTCGGTGGTGCCGGCAGGTCTGTCGGAGGCGCAGTGGGCGGTGGTAGCTCTTCCGTTGGTCGCGCGGTCGGTAGCGTGAACTCGTCTGTGAGCGGGGTAACGACTGGCGTTGGCAAATCCCTGCGCAAGCTGCATAAGTCTGTCGCCAACATAGACAAGTCCGTGAATAAGTCCGCGAAGCGCGTCGCTAAGGCCGCGCAGAAATCCGTCGGCAGCACGGTCGGCTCGCTTGGCAAGACCGCGAAAGGCGTGGCCCGTGGCACAAGCGCCGTTGGTGGCTCGCTTGCCGGTACAGCCACGGGTGCGGCAGGTGCGCTGGGCAATCTGGCCAATGGCGCAGGCAGCACGGCGGGTTCATTGAGCAATGCCGTCAACGGGGTTGTTGGCGGAATTGGCGGCACGGCCGGCTCGCTTGGCGGCGCAGTTAGCTCCCTGGCGGCTGCTGTCAACGGTGCAGGCAGCGGCGCCGGCACCGCGGTCGGCTCCGTGGCCAGCGCTCTGAACGGCGCGGTCGGCGGAGCCGGCGGTGTCGGCGGTTCGCTCGGTGGTGTTGCAACGGGTGCGGTCGGCGCGCTTGGGGGCGCCGCCAATGGTGCGGTTGGTGCCGCAACAGGTGTCGGCAATGCTGTCGGCTCCGTGGCTGGCACCCTGAATGGCGCTGTCGGCGGAGCCGGTGGTATCGGCGGTTCGCTCGGTGGTGTTGCAACGGGTGCGGTCGGCGCGCTTGGTGGTGCTGCCAATGGTGCAGTTGGTGCCGCAACAGGTATCGGCAATGCTGTTGGTTCCGTGGCTGGCGCCCTGAATGGAGCTGTCGGCGGAGCCGGCGGTATCGGCGGTTCGCTCGGTGGTACTGTAACTGGCGCCGTCGGCGCGCTGGGCGGCACTGCTAATGGCGCGGTCGGCGCGACAGGTGGTATCGGTGGTTCGCTTGGCGGTGCCGCAACTGGCATTGTTGGTGCGCTGGGCGGTGTTGCCAATAGTGCAGTTGGTGTCATTGGTGGCGCCGGCGGTGCGCTTGATGGTGCTGGCAATGCGGTTGGTTCCGTGGCTGGCACCCTGAATGGCGCCGTTGGCGGAGCAAGTGGCATTGGCGGCTCGCTCGGCAATGCTGCAACAGGTGCGGTCGGTGCCTTGGGTGGTGCCGTCAATGGTGTGGTTGGAGCCGTCGACGGCGCTGGCGGAACAGCTGGCTCCTTGGCTAATGCCGTCAACGGTGCGGCAACTGGTGCCGGCACTGCGGTCGGCTCCATCGCCAGCGCTCTGAATGGAACTGTTGGTGGAGCAGGCGGTATCGGTGGCTCACTCGGTGGTACTGCAACTAGCGCCGTCGGTGCCCTGGGTGGCGCAGCAAATGGTGCGGTTGGTGCTATCGGTGGAGCCGGTGGCGCGCTTAGCGGTGCAGCCAATGGCGTGATTGGTGCCATCGGCGGAGCAGGTGGTGCTGCGACTGGTGTGGTTGGCGCTCTCGATGGTGCCGCGACGGGAGCCGGCAATGCTGTGGGCTCCGTGGCTGGCGCCCTGAATGGAGCTGTCGGCGGAGCCGGTGGAATCGGTGGCTCGCTTGGCGGTGCAGCCAATGGCGTGGTTGGTGCCATAGGTGGAGCCGGCGGTGCGCTTGATGGTGCCGGCAATGCGGTTGGTTCCGTGGCTGGTACCCTGAATGGCGCTGTCGGTGGAGCCGGTGGTATCGGCGGCTCGCTCGGCAGTGCTGCAACGGGTGCTGTCGGTGCGCTGGGTGGTGTTGCGAATGGCGTGGTTGGTGCCATCGGCGGAGCAGGTGGTGCTGCGACTGGCGTCGTCGGCGCCCTCGATGGTGCCGGTGGAGCAGCTGGCTCCCTGGCTAATGCCCTCGACGGTGCAGCAACTGGTGCCGGTAATGCAGCCGGTTCTTTGGCCAGCGCTCTGAACGGAACCGCTGGCGGAGCAGGCGGTATCGGCGGTTCGCTCGGCGGTACTGCGACTGGCGCTGTGGGTGCACTCGGTGGTGCAGCGAATGGTGTGGTTGGCGCCCTCGGCGGTGCCGGCAACGCGGCTGGCTCGGTGGCCAGCGCTCTGAATGGGGCCATTGGCGGAGCAGGTAACGTCGGCAGCTCGCTTGGTGGTGCTGCAACTGGTGCTGTCGGCGCGCTTGGTGGTGTTGCCAATAGTACGGTTGGTGCCGCGACAGGTGTCGGCAATGCTGTGGGCTCCGTGGCTGGCGCTTTGAACGGTGCTGTCGGCGGAGCCGGCGGTATCGGCAGCTCGCTTGGCGGCGCGGCAACGGGTGCAGTCGGTGCGCTTGGTGGTGCCGCCAATGGTGCGATTGGTGCTGCAACAGGTATCGGCAATGCGGCCGGCTCCTTGACTGGTGCTCTGAACGGAGCGGTTGACGGAGCAGGCGGTGTCGGCGGTTCGCTTGGAGGTGCGGCAACTGGTGTCGTCGGCGCCCTCGACGGTGCCGGCGACGCAGTCGGCTCTGTGGCCAACGCTCTGAATGGGGCCGTTGGTGGAGCAGGCGGCATCGGTGGCTCTCTCGGCGGCGCTGCAACTGGTGCTGTTGGTGCCCTGGGTGGTGCTGCCAATGGTGCGGTTGGTGCCATTGGTGGAGCCGGTGGTGCGCTTGATGGTGCCGGTAATGCAGCTGGCTCCGTGGCGAGCGCTCTGAATGGGGCTGTCGGCGGCGCCGGCGGTATTGGCGGCTCGCTCGGCGGTGTCGCAACTGGTGCAGTCGGTGCCCTGGGCGGCGCAGCAAATGGTGCGGTTGGTGCCATCGGTGGAGCTGGTGGTGCGCTCGATGGTGCCGGTAATGCAGTTGGCTCCGTGGCGAGCGCTCTGAATGGAGCTGTCGGTGGAGCCGGTAGCATTGGCGGCTCGCTCGGCGGTGTCGCAACTGGTGCTGTCGGTGCCCTGGGTGGTGCTGCCAATGGTGCGGTTGGTGCCATCGGTGGAGCCGGTGGTGCGCTTGATGGTGCCGGCAACGCGGTCGGCTCTGTGGCTAATGCTCTGAACGGAGCTGTTGGCGGAGCCGGCGGCATCGGCGGTTCGCTCGGCGGTGCTGCAACTGGCATTGTTGGTGCCCTCGATGGTGCCGGTGGAGCAGCTGGCACCCTGGCCAACGCTGTCAACAGCACGGCAACCGGCGCCGGCAACGCGGCTAGCTCTTTGGCCAGCGCTCTGAACGGAGTCGTTGGCGGAGCAGGCGGTGTTGGTGGTTCGCTCGGAGGTGCCGCAACGGGTGCCGTCGGTGCCCTGGGCGGTGTTGCCAATGGTACTGTCGGTGCCCTGAGTGGTGCTGCAACGGGAGCCGGTAGTGCGGTTGGTTCTGTGGCCAGCGCCCTGGACGGAGCCGTTGGCGGAGCAGGCGGTGCAACCGGCTCCCTGGCTAATGCCGTCAATGGTGCCGCAACCGGAGCCGGCAATGCGGCTGGCTCCGTCGCCAGTGCTCTGAATGGAGTTGTTGGTGGAGCAGGTGGCATCGGTAGCTCGCTTGGTGGCGTTGCAACTGGCGCCGTTGGTACCATCGACGGTGCGGCAACTGGGGCCGGTAATGCGGCGGGCTCCTTGGCTGGCGCTTTGAATGGAGCGGTCGGCGGAGCAGGCGGTGTCGGCAGCTCGCTCGGTGGCGCTGCAACTGGTGCTGTCGGCGCAATCGGTGGCTCGCTCGGTGGTGCGGCAACGGGCGCTGTCGGTGCGCTTGGTGGTGCTGCCAATGGTGCGGTTGGTGCCGCGACAGGTGTCGGCAATGCAGTCGGTTCCCTGGCCAGCGCCCTGAATGGCGCTGTCGGCGGAGCAGGCGGTATCGGCAGCTCACTCGGTGGCGTGGCAACGGGTGCAGTCGGTTCACTTGGTGGTGCTACCAATGGTGCGGTTGGCGCCATCGGTGGAGTAGGCAACGCAGCCGGCTCCCTGACCAACGCTCTGAACGGAGCTGTTGGCGGAGCAGGTGGCATCGGTGGCTCGCTCGGTGGTGCGGCAACGGGCGCTGTCGGTGCGCTTGGTGGTGCCGCGAATGGTGTGGTTGGTGCCATCAACGGTGCCGGTGGTGCAACTGGTTCCCTAGCTAATGCTATTAACGGCGCTGCGACTGGTGCCGGCAGCGCGGCAGGCTCCTTGGCTGGTGCTCTAAATGGAGCAGTCGGTGCCGTGGGTGGCGCTGCTAATGGTGCCGGAGGTGCAGTTGGCTCCCTGGCTAGTGCTATCAACGGTGCGGCGACTGGTGCCGGCAACGCAGTCGGTTCCGTGGCTGGCGCTCTGAACGGAGCTGTCGGCGGAGCAGGCGGCGTTGGCGGCTCGCTCGGAGGTGTGGCAACTGGTGTGGTCGGTGCGCTGGGTGGTGCAGGCAATGCGGCTGGTTCCGTCGCTAATGCTCTGAATGGGGCGGTCGGCGGAGCAGGCGGTATTGGTAGCCAGCTCGGCGGTACTGCAACGAGCGCAGTCGGGACCGTGGCCGGCGCTTTGAATAGTGCGGTTGGTACTCTTGGTGGAGCAGGCGGTGCTGCGACTGGGGTTGTCGGCGCCCTCGATGGTGCTGCAACGGGAGCCGGCAATGCGGTTGGCTCCGTCGCAAATGCTCTGAACGGAGCTGTCGGCGGAGCAGGCGGTATCGGCAGCTCGCTTGGCGGCGCGGCAACGGGAGCCGTCGGCGCACTCGGTAGTGCTGCCAATGGTGTCGTTGGCGCAACTGGCTCCCTGGCCAATGCTGTCAACGGTGCTGCTACCGGTGTTGGCAATGCGGCTGGTTCCGTCGCTAGCGCTCTGAATGGAGCGGTCGGCGGAGCAGGCGGTGTCGGCAGCTCGCTCGGTGGCGCTGCAACTGGCGCTGTCAGTGCCCTTGCCGGTGCTGCGACTGGAGCTAGCAATGCGGTCGGCTCCGTAGCCAGTACTCTGAACGGCGCAGTCGGCGGAGCAGGTGGCGTTGGCGGCTCGCTCGGCAATGCTGCAACTAGTGCCGCCGGTGCCCTGGGCGATGCTGCGAATGGTGCGGTTGGCACTCTCGGTGGTGTCGGCAGCTCGCTTGGCGGCGTTGCAACGGGAGCCGGTAATGCGGTTGGTTCCGTTGCCAGCGCTCTGAACGGAGCCGTCAGCGGAGCAGGCGGTATCGGCGGTTCGCTCGGTGGTACTGCAACTGGCGCAGTCGGTGCTCTGGGCGGTGCCGCCAATGGCGCCGGCAATGCGGTTGGCTCTGTGGCCAGCGCTTTGAATGGCGTTGTTGGCGGAGCCGGCGGTATCGGTGGCTCGCTTGGCGGTGCTGCAACGAACGCCGTTGGTGCACTCGGTGGCGCAGCAAATGGTGCCGGTAATGTAGTCGGCTCCCTGGCCAATACGGTCAACGGTGCTGCAGCTGGTGTCGGCAATGCGGCTGGCTCCGTGGCCAGTGCTCTGAATGGAGCTGTCGGCGGAGCAGGTGGTATTGGTGGCTCGCTTGGCGGTGTCGCAACTGGCGTTGTTGGTGCCCTCGACGGCGCTGGCGGTGCAGCTGGCTCCCTGACCAACGCTCTGAACGGCGCCGTTGGTGGAGCCGGTGGTATTGGCGATTCGCTCGGCAATGCTGCAACTAGCGCTGTCGGTGCTCTGGGCGGTGCTGCCAATGGTGTCGTTGGCGCCATCGACGGTGCCGGTGGCACGGTCGGTTCCGTGGCCAGCACTCTGAATGGCGCGGTTGGTGGAACAGGCGGTATCGGCGGCTCGCTTGGTAGTGCTGCAACCGGCGTTGTGGGCGCTCTCGACGGCACCGGCGGTGCAGCTGGCTCCCTGGCCAGTGCTTTAAATGGAGCTGTCGGCGGAGCCGGTGGTATCGGTGGTTCGCTTGGCGGTGCCGCGACCGGTGTCGTTGGTGCCATCGACGGTGCGGCAGCTGGTGCCGGTAATGCAGCTGGTTCTTTGGCCAGCGCTCTGAACGGAACCGTTGGCGGAGCAGGTAACGTCGGCAGCTCGCTTGGCAATGCTGCAACTAGCGCTGTCGGTGCACTCGGTGGTACAGCCAATAGTGCCGGCGGCGCGGTCGGTTCCGTGGCTGGTGCTTTGAATGGGTCGGTCGGCGGAGTAGGCGGTATCGGCAGCCAGCTCGGCGGTGCCGCAACCGGCATCGTTGGTGCCCTCGACGGTGCTGGCGGAGCAGCTGGCTCCTTGGGCAATGCCGTCAATGGTGCGGCAACCGGTGCCAGTAATGCAGTCGGCTCCGTGGCCAACGCTCTGAATGGAGCCGTCGGCGGAGCAGATGGCATTGGCGGCTCGCTCGGCAATGCTGCAACTGGTGCCGTCAGCGCCTTGGGCGGTGCCGCTAATGGCGCGGCTGGTGCTCTCGGTGGAGCGGGCGGTGTTGCGACTGGCATCGTCGGCGCCCTTAATGGTGCCGCAACGGGGGCCGGCAATGCCGTTGGCTCCGTGGCCAATGCTCTGAATGGAGCTGTCGGCGGAGCCGGCGGTATCGGCAGCTCGCTTGGAGGTGCCGTAACTGGTGCTGTCGGTGCCCTGGGCGGCGCCGGCGGTGCAGCTGGCTCCCTGGCTAATGCTGTCAACGGTGCTACAGCTGGTGTCGGCAATGCGGCTGGTTCCGTGGCTGGCGCTCTGAATGGTGCTGTCGGTGGAGCAGGCGGTATCGGCGGCTCGCTCGGCAATACTGCAACTGGTGCTGTCAGTGCCTTGGGCGGTGTTGCCAATGGTGCGGTTGGTGCCATTGGCGGAGCGGGCAATGCAGCTGGTTCCCTGGCTAGTGCTGTCAACGGTGCTACAGCTGGTGTTGGCAATGCGGCTGGTTCCGTGGCTGGCGCTCTGAATGGAGCGGTCGGCGGAGCCGGTGGCATTGGCGGCTCGCTCGGCAATGCTGCAACTGGTGCCGTCAGCGCCTTGGGTGCCGCCGCTAATGGCGCGGCTGGTGCTCTCGGTGGAGCGGGCAATGCAGTTGGTTCGGTGGCCAATGCTCTGAATGGAGCTGTTGGCGGAGCTGGTGGTATCGGTGGTGCTGCAACGGGCGCAGTCGGTGCGCTTGGTGGTGTTGCCAATGGTGCGGTCGGCGCCATCGGTGGCGCCGGTAATGCGGCCGGCTCCGTGGCCAGCGCTTTGAACGGTGCGGTCGGCGGTGCCGGGGGTATCGGCAATGCTGCAACTGGTGCAGTCGGTGCCCTGGGCGGTGTTGCCAATGGTGCGGTCGGCGCTATTAGTGGAGCCGGCGGTGCGCTTGATGGTGCCGGCAATGCAGTCGGTTCCGTGGCCAGCGCTCTGAACGGAGCCGTCGGCGCCGCAAGTGGAATTGGCAGCTCTCTCGGCGGTGCTGCAACTGGCATCGTTGGTGCTCTCGACGGCGCCGGCGGTGCAGCTGGCTCCCTGGCTAATGCCGTCAATGGTGCGGCAACTGGTGCCGGCAATGCGGCTGGCTCGGTGGCCAACGCTCTGAACGGAGCCGTTGGCGGCGCAAGTGGTATCGGCGGTTCGCTCGGCGGTGTCGCAACAGGTACGATCGGCGCCCTCGACGGTGCCGGCAACGCGGTCGGCTCCTTGGCTGGCGCCTTGAATGGTGCGGTCGGTGGAGCAGGTGGCATCGGCAGCTCGCTCGGTGGCGCGACAACGAGCGCGGTTGGTGCCCTGAGTGGCGCAGCGAATGGAGCGGTTGGCGCCCTCGGTGGTGCCGGCAATGCGGTTGGTTCCGTGGCCAGCGCTCTGAATGGAGCCGTTGGCGGAGCCGGCGGTATCGGCAATGCTGCAACGGGTGCAGTCGGTGCTCTGGGCGGTGTTGCCAATGGAGCGGTTGGCGCCCTCGATGGTGCCGGTAATGCGATCGGTTCCGTCGCCAGTGCTCTGAATGGAGCTGTCGGTGGAGCAGGCGGTGTTGGCGGCTCGCTTGGCGGCGTTGCGACTGGCGTCGTCGGCGCCCTCGACGGTGCGGGCGGAGCGGCTGGCTCCGTGGCCAACGCTCTGAACGGAGCCGTTGGTGGAGCAGATGGTATTGGCGGCTTGCTCGGCGGTGCTGCAACGGGTGCAGTCGGTGCAATCGGCGGTGCCGCCAATGGTGCCGGTACTACGGTCGGCTCCGTGGCGAATGCCTTGAACGGCGCGGTCGGCGGTGTCGGTGATCCAGCTGGCTCTCTGAGCGGGATCGTCGGTTCGCTTGCCAATGCTGCGACCGGAACTGTCGGTGGTACCGACGGGATCGGTAGCGTTGGCAATGCGGTCGGTTCCGTGGCCAATGCCTTGAATGGCGCCGCCGGCGGTGTCGGCGATCCGGCCAGCGCTCTGAGTGGGGTCGTGGGGTCGCTTGCCAGCGCCGCAACCGGAGCCGTCGGTGGTACCGATGGGATCGGTAGCGTTGGCAATACGGTCGGCTCCCTGGCAAGCGCTCTGAACGGCGCCGTCGGTGGCGCAGGCGGCATCGGCAACTCGCTCGGCGGTGTCGCAACTGGCGCTGTCGGTGCACTCGGCGGCGTAGGCGATACGGTTGGCTCTCTGACTGGCACGGTCGGTTCGCTTGCCGACGCCGTAGACGGAGCCGTTGGTAGCACCGATGGCATCGGTGGTTCGCTCAGCGGTATCGTCGGCACGCTGGACAATACGGTCACTAGCGCAGGTAGTCTCGTTGGTACACTCGGCGGTACGGTTGGCTCCCTGACCAATACCGTGGTCGGCGTGATCGACAGCACGGGCGGTCTGATCGGTGGTGTTGTTGGTTCGATCGGCGGCTCAACCGGTGGAACAGGCGGCGGCGGTACCGGTGGCAATACCGGTGGCGGCGGCAGTGGCGGCAGCGGTGGTGGCGCCGGCGGCGCCGGCGGCGGGATCCAGGTCGGCGGCAACGCAGGTGGTAGTCTCGGCGGTGACGGTGGCAGCATCAGCACCGGTGGTGATGTCAGCTGGAACAATACAAGCAATGACATCACAGGGAGCTACACGACCAATAGCTGGGGCTATCCTGTCGCCAATCTCGTTAACTGCGGAGACTCGTCCGGCAATTATATGAGCTGTGGAGTTTCACTCGATGGTCTGCTCATTTTCGTGAACGACGGGCCATCGGCTCCGGCTTCCGAAATGGGCGGCATGCTGCCGTTCGGTTCCGCCGAAGGTCCGTTTGCCGGTACGGATGGCGCTCTGGCCAATGCGTATCGTGACCCGAGCAGCATGCCTGCCAATAGCGCGGTTGACGCCTTGGCCAATGTCACGCGTGATCCCGAAACGGCTGCGGATAATATCGGTGGCGCGTCGACTACCGCCAGCGATGTAAACCGCGGCAGATCGCTGGCTAGCAAGCTTGGTGCGATGCCTGCATCGTTTGCCAAGACAGTGGCCAGATCGATCGGAGCGCTGGGTGCGCCCTTCGGTCTCAATCCTGGCAAGCCCAACGCCGGCGCCGGTTCGAGCGTCCTGATGAGCAGTGCGGCCGGTGATGCATCCAACGGCATGACCGGCGGGGCCAATCCGCGCGTGGGTGGTCTACCCGCCAATGCGGTTGGCGATCCGACCGACGGCACCTCGAACAGCGCGACCGGAGGCGCCAATGCTGGCCCCAGCGGCGCGCGTCCAGGAGCCCTGCTCAATCCTGGCAGGCTCAGTGCCGGCGGCAGCCCAACCGTCCTGATGAGCAGTACGGCTGGCGATACCTCCAACGGTGTGACCGGCGGCGCCAATACCCGCCTGGGTGATCTGCCTGCCAATGCGGCCGGCGATCCGGTCAAGGGCACCTCCAACAGCACGATGGGAGGCGTCAATGCTGGCCCCAGCGGCGCGCGTCCAGGAGCTCTCCTCAATCCCGGCAGGCTCAGCGCCGGTGGCAGCCCCACCGTCCTGATGAGCAGTACGGCTGGCGATACCTCCAACGGTGTGATCGATGGAGCCAATACTCGCGTCGGCAGTGCTCCTGCCAATGTGATCGGCACTCCGAGCAACAGCGCGATCGGAGGCGTCAACGTTGGCTCCAGCAGCTCGCGTCCCGTTGCGATCGGTAAGGCTGCGGACATCTCGCGTGACAGTGCGGTCCGTGGCGTTGCTTCGGGTCCGGACAAGCTGAACAATTGGGGCATTCCGGCGATCGATATCAAGGACCTGGCCAGCATCAAAGTGACGCGCCCAGTCTACGATGTGCCGGAGGCCGAGATTGACGCGCAAGTCAAGCGGATGGCCGAAGCAACCCGAATCTATAAGTCCAAGGTCAGCAAGGCGACTGTAGGTGACCGGATTACGATCGACTATGTCGGCAAGCTCAACGACCCCGTTTCCGGCGGCACTGGTACCAACCAGTTGCTGGTACTCGGCGCCGGGAATTTCATTCCGGGCTTCGAGGACCAGTTGGTCGGCGCCAAGCCGGGCCAGGAGAAGAAGGTTTCGGTGACCTTCCCCAAGGACTATCAGGTTGCATATCTGGCCGGCAAGAAGGCTACCTTCAACGTCACGGTCAAAGAAGTGGCCAAACCCGAAAAGCTGGAGATCAGCGACGCAACGGCAAAGGCTCTCGGCCTCGAATCGCTGAAGCGTCTGCATGAGACTGTGCGCAACCAGATCGCCAGTCAGTTCGGTTTGATTACGCGTCAGAAAGTGAAGCAACAATTGTTCGAGCAACTCGTCGCTTCCTATCAGTTCAACGTGCCTGCGCAGTTGGTTGAAAGCGAGTTCAACACTATCTGGACGCAGGTCAACAACGACCTCAAGACGACACATCGCACCTTCGCCGACATCGGCACGACCGAGGAGAAGGCGCGCGCTGGCTATATGCGCCTTGCTGAACGCCGCATCCGTCTTGGGCTGATCCTGGTCGCAATCGGCAGGAATGCGAACATCTCCGTCTCGGACGAGGAGTTGCAACATCGTCTGGTCGACCAGGTTCGCCTCTTGCCGACAAACCAGCAGCAACAGGTACTCGCACTCGCCGGCACCAACCCGAATGCTCTCCGTGCTCTGCGCGAAGCGATATTCGAGGATAAGGTGGTCGATTACCTTCTCAGCCGGATTTCCGTCGCTGACAAGAAGGTGAGCAAGGCGGAACTGAGCGCTATGAATACGCAAGATTATACCCCAGCCACGGTGGAGCCGACCAAGAAGGCTACAGCGAAAAAAGACCAATAGAATAGCTGGTCCAGTCACTCATAAAGGCCGCCTCCGGGCGGCCTTTTTATGTCCGGGATAAACCGTCCTTGCGGAAAAGCCAGGAGCGCCATTGATCAGCGCTGGCGCCAAAAGCGCGATAAAATTTCCGGATGCCCAGCTAAAATTGTCGACGACGTATCGTTTCCGCGAGCTCGGCAAAGGCTTCCGCGATGCCGCTGCTGGTTTTTGCGCTCACGAATTTGACGTTTGATTGCGCAAGCCCTTCGGGCCACACCGCGCCGGCTGCGGCGTCCGCCAGATCGATCTTGTTCACAAGCGCCTTGTAAGGCCGCCCTGGGAATCTTGTCTCGAAGCTACTGGCCAATTCGTTCATGCGTGTAACGGTTTGCGGCCGCGTCACGTCCGATACGATGATCGCCGCGGAGGCGCCGGCCACATAAACGGTGTCGAAGATGCGGGTGCCGAAATCGCCATCGGTGTCCCAAAGCACCAGGCGCATCGGCTCGCCTCCACCGACGGCGGGCGCGGGGACATCGTAGCTGAGAACCTCCACGCCAAGCGTCGTCTTGTATTGTCCGTCGAAGCGATCATGCACGAGCCGGTACAAGATCGATGTCTTGCCAACGCCCATATCGCCCAGCAGCATAACTTTCGTTGTCAGCATCATTGCGCCGGTTCGGTTTGAAACACGTTCTCGAAAGCGACCCGGCGGTTTGCGCTGCCGCCCGCATCCATTCTGTCTGAAATGGGCATTGCTGCCGAGCGGGAAACGACAAACAGCCGGGCAGGCTCGATACCCAGGGCTTTCAATCTTTGGGCCACTGCCTCAGCCCTCTTGCCGGCCAGCACCTTGTTACTTTGTTCCGATCCGCTCTCGTCGGCATAGCCGACGATCCGGATTCTGAGATCATTGCCTGAAAGCAATGCTGCCAACTGCCCAATCTGCCGTTCAGCCTCCCCGACATCGACGAATTCGTCGCCCTTGCCAAAAAAGATCGCCGTCGTGGCCAGGAAGCGGCCAAGCCGTTGAGCCGGAGAGTCCGCGATGGCCTGCAGCCCGGCATATTGCTGATGTCGGGACTCCGCTTCCGAGACAATCGCGCTACGCGCTTCCGCGATACTCGCCTGCAGGCGAGCTTGCAGATCGACATATTGCTTGTTCAGGCTGGCATATTGCTGATCTTTGGACTCCGCTGCCGCGGCCGCGGCGGCGCGCATTTCCTCGCTGCTCGCCTGCAAGCGCTGAAGGGCATTCTGCATGGAGGCAAGATCGGTTCGCAATGTCGCGGACTGTTCCAGCCCGGGCACCATGCCCATCCGGTTGACAACCTGGTAAGGGGCGGCCGCCCTGGCCAGTGCGTTGACGACGGGGGCGGGGTCCAGGCTGCTCGGTTCAACGCCGGAAACCGTGACGCTTCGATTGCCATGGTCGAACGACAGCTGCAGCGGAAACGACGCCAGCAGTGGCTGCTCTTGGGCAAGCTGCTGCAGGGCGGCATTCGTTCGGTGCTCCAGCATCGTCCGGGTCACGAACCCTGTAGCCAGCCAAACGAAGAGGGCGGCGGCGACGGCAAGAAGCGTCAGCAGGATCACCTTTCCGTTTCGGCTCGTCTTCTTGCCTGGGCGAGGATCGGACTCGATGGCAGCCGCCAATGAGGCGAGCTTGGCAGCGTTGCTATCGGTCCCGTGGTCGATGCTCTCGATTTCGTCCAGGAAAAGCGCATTGATCCGGGCCTCGTCGGCGGGACGGAGAAGGCCGGTGCATTCCGCCGCGAGGATGAAGCGCGGCGACGCGCTGAGCATGATCTCCCTTCCGCCGAAGTCGAGCTTCTGCAGGTTGCCTTCGCCCGCCAGAGCCTGAACGGAAAATTCCAGAATGGCCGCGACCATGGCACTCAGCAGATCTGCCCGCTCGTCGTGGGTTCCCTCCTGTGTCCATTCCGCGATGAGGCGCCCAGCACCGCGTTCGATGAGCAGCAGCCGGCGCACATTTGGCGGGTTGGAATTTGCCAGCACGAATTCGCTGATCGGACGGCCGGTCACCAGCGACTTGACGCGTCCTATCCAAAGCTCCATTGAGGTCAGGGTGTTGAGGCGCTGCTCCAGAAACGCAACGAGTTGCTTGAAGGCGTTCGCCACTGCCGCGCTGACCATCCGCCCGGTGATCGGGTAGAGCGCTTCGACCATCATGTCGCGCGAATTGGCGATTTCGCTTCTGATCGCGGAAACGACGGAGGGGGCGATGGCGTTCGCGAGGTCGCGCGGCCGGTTGACCTCCGCACGCTCCAGCGCCGCTACCAGTATGTCCGCGGTTGCCGCTTCAAGACGGTCGGCGTCCCCAAGATATCGCTGGAGAAAAGCGACATCCGCCTCCAGCGTATCGAGACGCGCCTCTTCCGATTGAAAGAGCAATGTCTTGAGCCGCTCGATTTCAGTATTATGGCCGACGGCGCGGGCCATGCTATCTTCCAGTGCCGCCGGATCCCAGCTTGCTGATGGTTGCGCCGAGTTCCGAAATCGCCACGCCGACATCTCGATGCGAAGCGAGACGTTTCTCTTCCGTCGTGCGCTCGAGCTGCTGCAGCTTGTCCTGCACGGCCGCCAGTTCCTTTGCGAATTCTGCCTGAAGCTGCTTGATGACAGCCTGCATCTCTTCGCGCAAACTGGTCAAGCTGCCTTCGATCGACCGCTGTGCTCCGCCGAACAGGAGATCGCGGACCTGATCGATCGTCGTTTCGGAGTTTACCACCGCTTCCTGCTCGTTGGCTGAAGCGACGCCGTTTGAACTCTTTCGATTTTGCTCGTTCCCTGCCATGGCCGTTCCCCGTTTATCCGCCACAATTGACGCCGCCGCGATTCAATCAACGCTAATTTAATATAAAAAGATAGGTAATCACAGCACGGTCAATCTGCAAAAAATAGGGCGTGTAAAATAGCACTAAATTTCGATTAATTTATTGTTTTTATAGCTAGTTCCGTCCGGTTTCGGACGCCGCACTTATCCAGGATTGTACTCACATAGTTCTTCACCGTTCCCTCCGCGAGATGCAGTTGTCTGCCGATGTCGCGATTGCTCTTGCCTACGATGATGAGGTTGAGAATTGCATTCTCGCGTTCCGTCAAAGTATCGCGAACGGGCGGACTTGCTGGCGTACCCCGCGGCCGCAGCCGCTTGAACTCGTCGAGAATGCGCGCTGCCACCGTCGGCGAAAGCGCTGACTGGCCGTTCCTTACCGCCCGGACCGTTGCCGCGATTTCGTCGATTCTTGCATCTTTGAGTAGATATGCCTTCGCGCCCGCGCTGATCGCCTCGAAAATCAGGTCATCCGTCTCGAAAGTGGTCAAGACGACGATATTGATATTCGGAAACTCGCGAAGGATCCGGCGGGTTGCGACGATGCCGTCGATCCGTGGCATCTGCAGGTCCATCAAAATCACATCAGGCCGATATCGACGCGCCAATTCGATCGCCTGCTCGCCGTCCGCCGCCCCGCCAACGATTTCGAAATCATCGTTCTGCTGTGCAAGGAGCGTGACGAGACCCTCCCTGATCAAGGTCTGATCCTCGGCGATCAGCACGCGCAGCTTTTCCGTCAATTCAGCTTGTTCCGTCATTCTTCCTGTCCTGCCGCATTTCCGCGCCAACATTCGCGAGAGTGCTTGATGGTTGTGTCGTCAAGGACGGGGTCGCGGGCAACGATATGCGAACCAGCGTACCCTTTCCGTATGCGCTTTCCACAACGCAATTCCCATTGGCGAGTGCGGCAAACTCGACCATTCCGACCAGCCCGAAATGCTCCGGCTTGGGAACTGCCGGATCAAATCCTCGGCCATCGTCGCGGATGTCGATGACAAGTCTCTGGTCCTTGGTATCCGCCTCGGTGGCCGCGCGAAACTGAACATGCCGAGCTTGCGCATGCAGTTCGATGTTGCGCAGCGCCTCATGCATGATGCGCTGAACCGTCGAGCCGTGGCGATGCAACTCCCCGCGAGCTCCCTCATCGATATCGACGGATATGTCGACGCCCGTCTGTCTTGCAAAATCGGACAGTATGCTCTCGATGTCGGGCGCCAGCTCGAATTCGTCCGGCATCCGTAAACGGGCAATGGCGTTGCGCGCGCGCGCCAGGCCGCTGATGGCGGCTTGTTCCGCGACTGCGAGACTGTCAGCGACGCGGGCGGGATCGGTCTCCAGAAAGTGCTGGATCAGCCGAATCTGGGTCAGAAGCGCGAGAATGGAGTGGGCGAGCGTGTCGTGAAGGTCGCGCGCGAGGCGAAGGCGGGTTCGCGCCAGGGAGGCGAAGTGCACTTCCGAACTTGCCACCTCGAGTTGTTGTTCTATCAGCCGTCGCGTGCGGCGCTCGCTTTCCAGCAAGGTCTCGATTTCGCGAGCGGCAAAATCGGGCATCGCAACCACCACATAATGCAGCCGATCCTTGTGCCAAAGGATAACCGCCGTCAGAGGCTGATCCAGTCCAGGCGATGCGCCACGCACCCGCGAAAATGTGATGACTCCCCGCCGTCCCTCGGCGAGAGCGGCCAATTCCGTTTCCATCCCGACCAGCAGCATGCACTGGCAGCTATCGTCTCCGATGGCAGGAAGCCACTCGACCAGGCGTCCGACTTTTCGCTTAACCGTCCTGTCTGCGCCGATAATAGCGAAGCCAATAACATCGGCTTCAGCAGCCGACACTAACTCAGCGCTAAGGTCAACCATTCGTTCCCAAATCAGTGCGCAAATGAAGCTTGACTACTTTAGGCAAAAGCTGGGTTGGCCGCAAGCGAATATGACTTTCGTCACTATCGATTCTGACCTTCGCCATATGGCTGCTTTTCCGGAAGTATCTAGGTTGGCAATCATCCATTTATCAAAGGATCGAACCTCTCGATCACATAGGGCCGGATCAAGTGCTTGCATGCTCAGACAACACCATCGGCAGATATGGTTCGAGCGGGCTCCGCTGGTGTGCTTCAGGCAAGCGGCGGAAGCAGCAAGACGATCATGGCGCGGCGATATTAGCAACACTGGTTCAAAACCGGAGGCATGACTATGAGCAAATGGGATGAACTGATCGCAAAATATGCGGCTGACTTGACGGAAAAGTGTGGCATGTCGGTGGATGCGGATCTGCTAGCGAAGGTAACGAAGGGCTGCGGCCCGGCGATCTACAATAGTGATGCTTCTATCGTTTCAGCCTCCGACAAGGAGGAGATGGAGCGAATTAAGACGAACTTTCTCGTGAGGAAGCTCGGGCTGGCTCCCGGTGCCAGCATGGAAGCAGGACTTGAAGCGGCAGTCGACCAATATGGTCGTTCCAATCGTCATAAGTACCGGGCTGTCTTCTACTATCTGTTGGTAAAGCATTTCGGGCGCGAAAGCGTTTATTCCTGATCGCGCCGCCAGGCCATGTAGCCACCTTGGGAGGAGAGAACTCCTTATCCATGGGGGAGATGGATTTGGCTGTCGCTTCATCGTTGCCAATTTCGCTGACGACGTCTTTCCCTCTGCTTGCTCAGCGTCGTCGGTCGGGAGGGCGCCATGGCAACATTGCGGGAGACACGAGAAACCTCACCTGCGGCGATTTCAGCAACGTCGTTGTCAGTTTTTCGATTTCGCCTGGATCATCTTTATGTTGGTCAAGGCGGTGGCGGTCCAGCCGGCATACGAGGTGCTGGCTGGGCCGACTGCGCAGGCGCCGCCGCTGGCCGTTTCAGCTCCTCGTGGTACGCCCGCGGATACCATGTAGCAATGTCGATCGGTCGGTCTCTGCAGCCAGAAAACAAGGGCAGTGGTGATGCCTGTCAAGGAGCTATCCATGATGAGAAATAGGCACTCAAGCGAAAGGGCAGATCCGAACAGCGTATATGAAGCACGCTGGCTACTGGCGCCGATTTTCGCATTGGCTCTCATTGTTGCTGCTGTTGGTATCTTTGGATGATCCCCCGCGCCATTGATGGAGAAGAATTCTATGGCGAGGGCTAGGATCAATTATCCTACCAAATATCCGGCAGACCCTGGATATCAGGACGAATGTGAATTCGCTTTGGAGCCATCCGTTTCCATGCTCGTTGATGAGGCTGTCGCTTCGGGTTGGCACCTGCGCCATGTCGTATGCGCCATCATCTTGATGGCAGCGGAAAAACTCTCCGATGGCGAAGAAAAACGCGGAGCCGATTCCTTTCATTCCTGAATGGAGTTCGCCGGTCAAAAGGACCTGGATAGCTTGGGTTTCAAGGATGGTTGCATGTTGAAGACAGATATCTACGTCAATCCGCGCAAATACGACCTCCGTTACAATCAAGGCGTGTTTCTCTCGACAGACATGGAGGCGGAAATGTCACGACATCGATGAGAATGATCCGACTTTTACGCTTAAAAGATGCCGCATGATCATGCCGGAATCGGCTCACTCCATTAACGAGAATTCCATTGCCTGAAATCCACTCTCGGCTGCTTAACGTCACCCGCAATATCACCTGTTCCTTTGTCGCGAATAATGTCATTGCTCGCGACAAGGTCCCCGACCTCATTCAAATGATCTATGAGAGCTTGGCTGGCGCCCTGGATGCCGGAACCGACGGCGTAGCCCCGAAAAAGCCTGCCGTTCCTATCGCAAAGTCTGTAACTCCGGACTACATCATTTGCCTGGAGGACGGTCAAAAATTCAAATCGTTGCGTCGTCATCTGCGCGCCAAATATAATCTGACGCCTGAGCAATATCGTGCCAAATGGGGATTGCCCAGCGACTATCCTTTGATAGCGCCGAATTATGCCGCCGAACGATCGAGAATTGCAAAGAGAAACAGCATCCGGCTCCTGCCCTGATGGAATTTCGATACGCATCTTGCGCTAAGCGGGCTCTGAGTTTTCTGTCACTGTTCCCGGAGGCCAAGCCGGCGGATGCACGATATGACTTTCGTCATGTTTGATAGTGACTTGCGCCAGATTCCCTTGGCTCTCAACTGATGACAGGCTGTTCCGCATCGAGAAGCGATTGACAGCGCTCGAAGCGAAAATGATTTGCGGGTCCGCCTGAGCAGAGTTTCATGGTTCCTGCTTGTCTCAAAGGCTAGAGCGACGTCCGGGAAAGCCTGATTAATCAGGCAGATGGGCAGCGGTCATGACGTGCGAACATCAGATAATTTCTTTTGCGGATGGCGAATTTCCGGTGAAGGAATTGCATGGCATCGGTCTTCTCGAGACCTGCCAGACATTATGGACGAGTGCCGGCCGCAATTGGAAAAATGTATATGTGGCGACCCAGATCGAGGCTCCTTACGAGGGCTTTTTCAGGGCGAGCCCGCATCTCTTCGTCGGCTTGGTGCGATCCGGGTCTGCAAAGATGGCCTTTAATCTGAGCGGGGAAGAGGGAAGTACAAACCTGCGCCCCGGCCAGGCACTCATTCTGCCAGCCGGCAAAAGCTTTAAGGTAAAATTAGACGGCTATATCCATACGACGCATATCTATATCAGAAACTCCTTTCTGAATGCGGTCGCAGCCGAGATCTATCAACAGGACCTATCCTCGGCCATCTTCAACACCGAAGAAATGATTCAGGATCCCTTGCTCGAGGGATTGATCACCGCGATTAGCGATGCGGTCGAATTCGATTCCCGGTTGCCTGATATCTATGCCGAACATTTGGCGCGCGCGTTTTGCTGTCATATCCTCCACCGTTATTCCAGTTTCGGACCTCTGCACCAAGGGGCTGATATCGTGATGAAACCGGGAGGAAGACGCTTTGCCCATTTCCGGGCATTGATCGAGACGCATATAAACCAGAAATTATCCCTGGCCGATATGGCTGCCGGTAGTGGAATGACCACGGGACATTTCGCGCGGGTTTTCAAGGATTCGACCGGCATGACTCCCTATCAATATCTACTGCATTGCAGAATAGAGCGCGCACGACATCTTCTGGTCAGAACGTCACTGCCGATCCTGCAGATCGCATCCGAGTGCGGCTTTGCCGACCATGTGCACTTCACCAGGGTCTTCTCGAAGATGGTCGGGCAACCTCCAGCGGCATTCCGCAAGACAATCCGTGAATAGCAATGAGAGCAGAGCCTGTTTGATCCGGATCATGGCCGGCAGCCCCGAAGTGGTTTGCGCGCTTGGTAGGGTGAAATTAGGGGCACTTCATGAAGGGATTGTCTTCTGCGGAAATTCGCTGATCAGCGAGGGGTGGTGGCTCCCTTAACCTTCTCACCGTGCGCTATACCCGCCATCGGCCATGAGGATGTGCCCCGTGACGAAGGATGCGTTCGATCCCGCGAGATAGACGATCGCATCGGCGATCTCGCCGGGTTCAGCCCAGCGCCCGAGCGGATGGGCGCTCCTGATGGCCGCTTCCCCGGCTTTCGGATCCTCCAATCCTTCCAGGTAGCGTGTCAGAAATGGCGTGTTGATGGAGCCGGCGCCCACGGCGTTGACGCGAATACCTTGGGGCGCATAGTCGATTGCCATCTGTCGAACGAGCTGCAACAGCGCGCCTTTGGCCGCGCAGTATGCGGCCTGTTCCGGCAGTCCGACGACGCTGGAGATCGAGCCGGTGGCGACGATCGAGCCGGACCGCCTTTCGATCATGGTGGGGAGGGCGCGCCTTGCCATCAGGAAGAACGCCTTGGCGTTGGCGTTCATGACGCTGTCCCACTCCTCCTCGCTGGTATCGTGCACGGATTTCGAGATGATGAAGCCTGCATTGTTGACCAGGATATCGACCGGACCGAAAGCATCTTCAGCATGTTTGAAAATTCGCTCGACGTCATCGGATCGCGTCACGTCCGCGACGACGGCGACGATACGGCCGGGCGCGAGGTTTTCGAGATCTTGCACCGCTGCAGTGATGTCCGTCGCGCAGATGCGCGCGCCGTGTTCCAGTAGTTTGGTCACGACCTCGCGGCCGACGCCGCCGGCGGCGCCTGAAACCACGACGACTTTTTCAGCGAAGGATGAGTTCATTTGCTTGGTTCCTTTTGTGACGTTCGCAGATAGGGTGGCCACGGTCGAGATGCCTATGCCGTCGCCGGGCGGGGCATCCCCCTGGTTTGCAGGAAGACGGCATAAAGGCTCTGGGTGGCGCAGATGAACAGGCGGTTTCTCCTGGCGCCGGCGAAGACGACATTGGCCGTCGTTTCCGGAATGCGGATCTTGCCGAACAGTTCGCCTTGACTGCTCAGGCAATGAACCCCGTCCGCTGCACCGACCCAGATGTTTCCCCTTTCATCGAGGCGCATGCCGTCGTAGATGCCCTGATCGCAGGTCGCCAGAACCCGGTTGTTGCCCAGCGTCCTGCCGTCCGGCGCGACATCGAATTCGCGAATATGTCTGGGACCGTCGGCGCTGTGTGTTGCGCCGCTGTCGACGATGTAGAGCTTCGTTTCGTCGTGATTGAAGGCAAGGCCGTTCGGCTTGACCAGATCGTCCGCGACGATCGAGACATGGCCGTCAGCGGGATCGACACGGTAGACGTTGGAGCCTCCGATCTCCGACGGGCCTCGTTGTCCTTCATAGTCGCTGTCGATACCGTAGGTCGGGTCGGTGAACCAGAGCGAGCCATCGGACTTTACCACCACGTCGTTTGGAGAATTCAGCCGCTTGCCGTGATAATGCGATGCGAGGACAGTGATCGAGCCATCGTGCTCGACGCGTGAGACGCGCCGCGACCCGTGTTCGCATGCGATCAGCCGGCCCTCGCGGTCGATGGTGTGTCCATTGTGAAATCCGCAAGGGCTGTCAAATACCGACACGGAATTATCCGTCTCGTCCCACCGCATAAGCCGATCGTTGGGTATGTCCGAAAACAGCAGGTAGCGGCCCGCGGCGAAATAGACCGGGCCTTCGAGCCACCGCCCGCCAGTCCATAGCTTTTCGACATGGACGTTTGGAAGAATGAGGCTCCGAAACCGGTCGTCATGAATTTCAAAGGCATCGGAAAACATCTGTCCCTCCCAGGCTGATCGCAAATGGCTACCGCCTCGTCGCTCTCCCCGTATGGTCCGCCAAGCATAATGAAGATTATCTACAATCTTCAAGGCGTGCAAAAGGCCCTGTCGCAAAAAAAAGCCCGCATCGTCCTCGCCGCGGAGGACTTTGAGGGAAACCGCGAAGCTTTATCTCCTGCGGCGGGGAGGGGCGATCCCGCTATCGCTTGCGGACCAGAGTGACGATCTCCGCGATTTGAGCCGGCCTGCATATGACCGCGATCGGCATAATTTTATCAACAAATTCCGATGGTTGGCTATAATCTTTCCACATGGCCAAATCGCGTGTTGACGGATTGTAGATAATCTGCAAAATTAAATGCAACTGAATGGGAGCATCCAATGAGCGACCAGAATGAAGAAAATTTCCGCCAATCCATGCGGCGCCTCGCCGCCACCGTGTGCGTCATTTCCTGCCAGAACGAGGGGGTGCGGCATGGCATCACCGTGACTTCGGTGACATCGCTATGCTTTTCGCCGCTATCGATCCTCGTCTGCATCAATCAAAAGGCTTCGGTGCTGGCGCCGCTGCACAAGGAAAAGCGGTACTGCATCAATCTCCTGCAGGCGTCGCAGGTCGAGATCTCGCGGCGTTTCAGCGGAGGCGTTCCCGCCGGCGAGCGTTTCCTCGACGGCAACTGGGAGCTTGAGGGCGGAATTCCCTATCTCGCCGATGCCCAGGCCAATCTCTTCTGCGAGATCGACAGGGCCTACAGCTATTCGACGCACGACATCGTCATCGGCAGGGTGAACAATTCGCGCTTTGCTACGGAGGTTTCGCCACTGATCTACCAGGATGGCCTCTACGCGGTCGGCGCTCCGATCCCTCTTTCGAACGCGGCTTGAACTGTCGGCAGGCCATTGGCGCTCGGGCGCCCTCAGAAACGCATTTTAGGAGAATGACATGCAACTCGGCTTATTCAGCCTCATGACCTTGCGCGACCATCCGGACGGCGCCGTAGGCGTCATGCGCGATACGAAAAAGATGGTCCAGACCGCCGAGGAATTGGACTTCGACATCGCCTGGTTTGCCGAGCATCACTTCGCCAACTATTCCAGCTCGCCGTCGCCGCTGATGATGTGCTCCTACGCGGCAGGCTGGACAAAGAGGATCAAGCTTGGGCCGGGGGTTATCGTGCTGCCGCTCTACAATCCGTTGCGCGTCGCCCAGGAGATCGCGGTCGCCGATACGCAGACGGAGGGCCGCCTGGTCGTCGGCGTGGGAACCGGCTATCAGCAATATGAATTCGACCGTTACGGTACCGCCATCGAAGACAAGGTCGACGTCTTCCTGGAATATTGGGACGTCATCGAGAAAGCATTGGTCGACGGCGAAGTCGAATATCAGGGCAAGTTTTTCAGCGTTCCCAAAACGAGCTTCGCGGTCACTACCCAACAGAAGCCGCTGCCGCCGATCTTCGTGACGTCGTCGCACCCCAAGCTGCTCGACAGGTTCAAGAAGTGGAATGCGACGCCTTTCATCGCGGCCAGCACGCTGGGCTCGCCCGTCTTGTACAAGATGGGCGACGGGCTCAACAAGGCATGGGAATCCATCGGCGAGAACCCACTGAAGAAGCCGCTGGCGATCATGCAATATGTTAACATCACCGACAGCCGCAGCGAGGCGCTCGCGGTCGGGGAGCGTGCCCGCTATGTTGGCCGCATGGCCCATCATCTTCGACAGGCTGAGTTGCCGATCGACGACAAGGGCTACATCCGCGACGAACCCTACGACGGCGAATATACGCTTGATCAATATGCCGACAACATGGTGGTCGGCGATCCGTATGTGGTCGCGGAAAAGATGATCGCCGACATCAAGCGGCTCAATCCCACCAACTACACATGCAACTTCTCCTTCGGATGCATGCCGATCGAAAAGGCGCACAACTCGATCACGCGGTTCAAGAAGGAAGTGGTTCCGCTGATCGAGAAGGAACTCGGCCCTCTCTCGGACATCGCCGTTGAGAACAAGCCAGTGAAGAAAGCGAGCTGATACGACCACAGGCACTCTCGCAATTTAGTTCAACCAAGTAAGATAAAAAGGGGAACTTAACGTGAAGAACTATCTCAAAGCATTACTTGCCACGGCTATGTTTGCGGCCGGGATGATATCTCATGCCAATGCAGAATCCGCCCTGGACAAGATCGTACAATCGAAGAAGTTGCGTTGCGGCACCATGCTGGATGATCCGCCAGCAGGCTTTCGAGATCAGAACAATCAGCCGGACGGTTATGACGTCACCTACTGCAAAGACATGGCTAAGGCACTGGGTGCAGAGGTGGAGATTGTCGAAACGCCATCGCCGGACCGCATCCCGGCTCTGGTTTCGAATCGCATCGACGTGTTGATTTCATCGACAACACCGACGGCTTCACGCGCGCTGACGGTGGGCTTTACGCAGCCGTACACCAACAATATCATGGTGGTGGTAACGCGGAAGGAGACGGGCATAACCCAATACTCCGATCTGAAATCCAAGAAACTCGGCAGCGTCGTGGGCGCGACACCCGAGCAACTGTTCAAGCAAGAGCTTGCCAATGGCTGGCAGAAAGCCGGCGCCACCTACACAGGCTATGCGAGTGACGCCGAGTCATATCTGGCACTGCAGCAGGGCAAGCTTGATGCGATAGTGATTTCCGCGGGTGTGTTCCACGCCCTTGAGCAAAGCGGTCAGTTTCCAGAATTCATCCAGGCCGGCGTTGCTCCGTTGGCGGATTTCGGCTCCATCGCGGTTCATCGCGACGACCAGCAATTTTTGAACTGGGCACGGGTGTTCATTTTCCAGCAGGAGACGAGCGGACGCCGGGCTGAAGTCTACAAGAAATATTACGGCGATGGTCCGCTGCCCTCGTTGAACTCGAATGGCGTCAGTTTCTAAACGTAAGCCTCCTGCCGGCATTCAGCTTTGCCGGCAGGCGTTTGAGGTGATTGCATGAACGGCTATCAATTTTATTGGTCCATCGTCTGGGATGCACTTCCGCTTCTATTGGTCGGGGCTTGGGTGACTGTTCAGATCACCATCCTCGCCTTCGTTATCGGCACGGTAATCGCGATGCCTATGGCCGTGGCGCGCCAACATGGCGAGGGATGGACCTATCGCTTCTCGACCGGATGGGTGGAGCTGTCGCGCAACACGCCGGCGGTCTTCCAGCTCTATCTTTTCTATTTCGGACTAGGCGCCTTCCACATCAACATTCCCAGCTATGCGGCCCTCCTGATCTCGGTCTCCTTCAACAATGCGGGCTATATGACGGAAATCTTCAGGGGCGGGCTGGCCGCAATCCCGAGACAGCAGCTTTCCGCGTCACGCTCGCTAGGCATGACCAACCCGCAGAGCTTCATTCATGTGATCTTTCCGCAGATGTTCAAGGTCATTTTTCCTGCCTATGTCACGCAAGGCATCTGGGGCATGCTGAACACGTCGCTGGGTATGCTGGTCGGATTGCAGGAGCTTTCAGGCGCCACGCAATACGCGCAGTCGACCTCCTTCCGGACATTCGAGTTCTTCCTTGTCACGGCGCTGATCTACTACCTCATCGCCAAGGCGCTGCAGTTTTCATCGCAACTGGCCTTTCGGCTGATCTACAGGAGCTGAGCGTGCAGTTCTCCTTTGCAAATCAAGGCCTTGTATGGTCGGACGCCTATTTTCTGGCGGAGGGGCTGTTCAACACCATCCGGCTCGCCGCTGCAGCAACCTTTGTCGGCACTCTTGCGGGAATCGTCCTTGGCTGGCTGCGTACCGTGTCCTTGACCGCGAGGATTGTCACGGCGCCATACATCGACATCCTCCGCAGCGTGCCGATGATCATCCAGCTCATACTGGCCAACAGCTTTCTGTCGATCCTGGGCCTTGGAGCATCACCCTTCTGGTTCGGCACGGTTGCTCTCGGTGCCTGGATGTCGGCGGTCACTGCCGAGGTGGTCCGCGCCGGCCTCCTTTCGGTCCCCGTTCCGTATCGCAAAAGCGCCCGCTCGCTCGGCATGAATGGTTTCCAGGAGCTGTTGTACATATCGATGCCGCTGGCGTTCAGGACGGCCCTTACTCCCTGGATCGGGCTCGTTCTCAGCCTGATCAAGGACAGCGCGCTGGCGGGCGTTGTCGGCTATGTCGAATATATGCGCTCAACCCAGATACTCATCACCAGGACGCATGAGACCTGGCTGCTGCTGATCGGAGCGGGACTTTTCTATTTCATTATCTGCTACCCGGTGTCGCGATACAGCCGCCGTCTCGAAGGAAGGATCGTCGTATGATCGAAATCAGGAACGTGCGAAAGACCTTTGGGCCGCTGACGGTACTCAAAGGGATCAACCTCGATGTGAGTAAGGGTGAGCTGCTTTGCCTGATCGGTGCCAGCGGCTCGGGAAAGTCGACACTGTTACAGTGCATCAATGGGCTGGAGCCGATACAGGGCGGCGAGATCGTTGTCGATGGGGTGAGCGTCCATGATCCGAAGACAGACATCAATAAGCTGCGGCGCAAGCTGGGCATTGTTTTCCAGCAATACAACGCATTTCCGCATTTGACGGCTCTGCAAAACGTTGCGCTCGCTCCAAGGGTGGTCGCGAAGCGCAGCCGCCAGGAGGCAAGAGCGCTGGCCCTGAAGCACCTTCAGCATGTGGGTTTGGGCGACAAGTCGGACAGCCTTCCGTCGCGCATGTCCGGTGGTCAGCAGCAGCGTCTTGCTATCGCGCGTGCGCTCGCAATGGAGCCGAGTTACATGCTCTTCGATGAGGTTACCTCTGCTCTCGACCCCGAGCTTGTCGGTGAGGTTCTGGAAACGATGCGCCTTCTCAAGTCGGAAGGCATGACGATGGTGGTCGTCACGCACGACATCAACTTTGCGCGGGAGTCCGCCGATCGCGTCGCATTCCTTCATCAGGGGGAAGTCTGTGAACTCGGCACCGCCGAACAGGTCATTGATAATCCTCAGATGGAACAGACCCAGAAGTTTCTGCGCCGCGAGAAGCGGCCGGTCGGTGGCGGCTGCAACATGTCGGCCGCCTAGCCCTCGCGCCAAGCCAAACACAAAGGAGCATGCACATGATCTCGTTCGACCTCTCCGGACGTACGGCCCTCGTTACGGGCGGAGCATCCGGTATCGGCCTGGAAGCCGTGCGTCTCATCGCCAAGAGCGGTGCGACGGTTGCAATCAACTTTCTGCCCGGTGATCCGCGCGGGCCGGCTGCCGTCGAAACCTTGCAAAAGGAAGGGCACAAGGTCATCGCAGCCCCCGGCGACGTCGGCAATGCCGAGAGCGCGAAGGACATGGTGCTGAAGGCGATCGCCGATCTCGGCCGCCTCGATCTGCTCGTCAACAATGCGGGGACGCCCGGAGTTCGCCATCCCATCCCGATCACCGATCTGGACTCGATCACCGAGGAGCTGTGGGCGAACCTGCTAAACGTCAATTTCATGAGTGTCTTCCGCTGCTCGAAAGCGGCCGCGCCGGCCTTGAAACAGGCGGGAGGGGCGATCGTCAACACCGCGTCCATTGCCGGACTCGGCGCCGTCGCGAGCACCATCGCCTACAGCGGCTCGAAAGCAGCCGTCATCAACCTGACGAAGAACCTCGCCCGCTCGCTTGCGCCCGACGTTCGCGTGAACTCGGTTGCGCCAGGGGCGGTCGACAGTTCGTGGGGCATCGAATGGTCCGAAGAGCGCCGGCAGGCGACGATCGCGGCAACGCCGATGAAGCGTCTCGCCACGCCGGCCGAAGTTGCCGAACTCATCGTCTATCTCGGCTTCGCCGCAAAGATGACGACCGGTCAGACAATCGCCATCGACGGCGGCATCTCGATCTAAGCTCTCGGAACCCTATCGAATTCAAGCAAGGAAATTTTCAGTGACGGAAATCGTAAAGGTCAAGTCGGGCAGCATTCTCGAAGACAAGGAGGGTTACTCCCGCATCGTAGCGGTCGGGGACTGGATCTTCATGTCGTTGACGGCAGGACGCGACTACAAGACCCGGGCAATGCCAGACACGGCAGTCGAGCAGGCCAAACAAGCGATGAAAAACGTCGAGGGCGCTCTGGAAGCTGTCGGCGCATCGCTCGCCGACGTCGTCCGCCGGCGGATCTTCATCCTGCGGCAGGAGGACGTTCCGGATGTCATGGCCTATATGGGTGAGAAGTTTCGCGGTATCGATCCGGCAAGCTGCGTGAGCTGCGGCCCGCTCGGCGGTCCGGAATATCTGTTCGAAATCGAAATCACCGCCTATCGGGGCGCCGGCGCGAAGCCCGCCAAGCAGATAGCCATCTCATTGTGATCTCACGGGGTGATTTCTCGGGGGCTCGCGCCATCTCTCGCGGATCGCGCGAGCCCCGCAGGCTGCCATTCTTTGTATATGATCGACAAAAGCAAACAGGTACAGTACGACGCTCCGCAATGATAATGAGGGCATCATGGCTATAACCGGTTCAGATTCGATCATCACTCCCATGAACAACATGGAGGCGACGCAGTTCGCCGCCGAGCAGATCCGAAAAGCCATCATCGCCGGTCATTTCAAGCCGGGAGACCGTCTGATCGAGCAGCAGCTAACGGAAATGCTCGACGTATCCAGGCACCCCGTCCGCGAGGCGCTGCGATTGCTGGCGCGCGAAGGCTTCGTCGAGCTCAAGCGCAACAAGGGCGCCACCGTCAGTGCGGTGGAAGCGGCAAGCGTGACGGAGGTCTACAAGATCCGCGTGGCTCTCGGAATGCTGGCGCTCGACTATTTGATGGCGGACGAGGATCGGCTGTCCGATGCCGACCTGAAACGGCTGGAGAAATTGGCACACAATGCCGTACGCTGTGCGGAGCTGGAGAGCCAGGCGGAAACGGTCCAGAACGATCTCGAATTTCAGCAGGCTATCATCGACGCAACCGGCCTTCAGCGAACGATACGCTATTTCTCCGAACTCACCGGCGACGTTCGCCGGTTCAACAACCTGTTGGGGGTTGTCTATACCGATCGGAAAGGTGACGCGGAAAACTATGTGATGAAGCTGTTCGAGGCCGTCCGGGATCGCAATCTCCGCGAGGCTCACCTGATCTGGGAGGCCAAGTTCGCCAAGGCGGCGGAACGCTATCTCTCCATCATCGAGCGCGGAAACTCGGACGGCGCAAGCAAGGCCGTATGACGCCCCCGTTTAGGTGATGCCTTCCGGCGCAATCGTCATAGAGCGGTTCAGTGTTTCACGAAATCATTGAACCGCTCCAGACTTCAGCTTCCGGTTTTCAGAGTACCGCAGCCACAGCCTTGGCGAGGTCATCGAGCCGGTCTTCCTTGAGGCCAGCGACGTTGAATCGGGAATCGCCGACCATATAGATGCCGAACTCGTCGCGCAGGCGGTCGACCTGCGCTTCGGTCAGGCCGAGCCGGGAGAACATGCCACGGTGATCGGCGATGAAGTCGAAGCGAGAGGAGTTTGACTGGCGACGGAGCGCCTCGGCAAAGCCCTGGCGCAGGTTGAGCATGCGAAGCCGCATGGCTTCGAGCTCAGACTTCCAGTCGGCCCGCAGCGCCTCGTCTTCGAGGATGATGCGCACGGCCGCGGCCGCATGGTCCGGCGGCATGGAATAGAGCACGCGGGTCGTGGCAAGCGCCTGGCTACCGGCGATCTTGACGCTTTCGGCGTCCTTGCCCATCAGGATGACGGCGCCGACGCGGTCGCGATAGACCGAGAAGTTCTTCGAGCAGGAGGTGGCAACGGCCATTTCCGGCACCTTGCTCGCGAGCAGGCGGACGGCGGCGGCGTCTTCTTCCAGGCCGTCGCCAAAGCCCTGATAGGCAAGATCGACGAAGGGGAAGAGGTTGCGTTCGACGAGAAGCTCGGCGACCGGCCCCCATTGCTCGATGGTCAGATTGGCACCAGTCGGGTTGTGGCAGCAGCCGTGCAGCAGGATGATGTCACCCGCCTTCGCCTGCTTCAGTCCTTCGAGCATGGCATCGGCCTTCACCGCACCGCTGTCCGGATCGAAATAGGGATAGGTCGCCGTCTTGAAACCGGCGGCCTTGGCGATCGGCACGTGGTTTGCCCATGTCGGGTCGGACATCCAGATCGTCGCGTCGGGCCGGGCCTTTGCCAGCAGGTCGGCGATGGTGCGGAGCGCACCCGAGCCGCCCGCCGTCTGGCAGGCGAACATGCGGGAAAGGTCCGTATCGTCGCCAAAGACCAGCTTCAGCATCGCCTTGTTGAAACCTTCGTCACCCGCCATGCCGACATAGGTCTTGGTCGTCTGGCTTTCATAAAGGCGCTTCTCGGCCTCCCGCACCGCCCGCATGATCACGGTCGCACCCTGTGAATCCTTGTAGACGCCGACCCCGAGATCCATTTTCGTCGGCCGCGCGTCGTTCCTGTACAGAACCGAGAGGCTGAGGATCTTGTCCGGTGGAGCGACAGTGAGGGTTTCGAACATGGCTTTTCCTTTGGATTGAGATCAAATGCGCAGATGTCTTGTGCCGCCTTGCATCGGCGGAATCAATGCTCCAATTCGCTTTGTGATCCGGCCCGGATTGCGGCAAGCACCTGCTTTTGAAGCGCAACGAATTCTGAGGAGGCGATCATATCCTGATTGCGTGGGCGTGCGAGCCCCACGTGGAAGGTCGCGTTGATACGTCCCGGATTGATGCTCATCGCCACGATGCGGTCGGATAGATAAACGGCTTCTTCGACATCGTGGGTGACGAAGAGAACGGTCAGCCTATGCTCTTCCCAGATCTGCGTCAGGAGTTCCTGCATCTGATGACGGGTCAGAGCGTCGAGCGCGCCGAACGGTTCATCCATCAACAGCATTTTCGGGCGGTAGGAAAGGGCACGCGCAATGGCGACGCGCTGCTTCATCCCGCCCGACAGTTGCGATGGAAAGGCATCGGCGAACTTGGTGAGCTTCACCAGCTCGATATGATGACGCGCGATATCCCGGCATTCGGCTGTCGGGAGGCCTGCCGCCTGCAGGGCGAATTCCACATTCTGTTGTGCGGTCAGCCACGGCAGCAGCGTGTAGGACTGGAAGACGACGCCGCGATCAAGCCCCGGGCCGACGATCGGTGCGCCATCGGTCAGAAGAACGCCGTTGTCGAAGCCCTGAAGGCCGGCGACGATGGACAGCAATGTACTCTTGCCGCAGCCGGAGGCGCCGACCAGGGAGACGAACTCGTTGTCGGCAAGTTCCAGGTCGATACCGCTGAGGGCATGAACGCGGTTCTTCCTGCCGCCGTACCACTTGTTGAGACCTTCGATCTTGAGTTTGGGTTCGCTCATCTCAATGCCTCGAAGCGTAGCGGAAGAAAACGCGCTCCAGGGCCTTCATGCTCTGGTCGGTGATCAGACCGAGCAGACCAAGGAGCAGGATATAGCCAATGATCGTCTGCGTCTGAAAATATCGCTGCGAGACGACGATGCGATAGCCGAGGCCGGATGTCGCCGCCACGAGTTCCGCCAAGACAAGCCAGGTCCAGGCCCAACCGAGGCTGATGCGCAGCGTGTCCCAGATGCCGGGGAGGGCGGAGGGCAGGACGATACGGCGCAGGATCTTGGTTTCCGACATGCCGAGCGTGCGGCCCAGCCCGACGAAGTCGGCCGGAACACGCTTGACGCTGTCCATGACCATCAGCACCTGCTGGAAGAACGTTCCGATAAAGATGATCACGAACTTCTGAATGTCGCTTGTTCCGGCCCAAAGAATGGTCAGCGGAACGAAGGCGACAACCGGCATATAGCGGACGAAGTCGACGAAGGGCTCGATGGCGGCTTCCCAGGTTTTGAAGCAGCCGATCATGATCCCGATCGGGATCGCCAGCGCCGATGCAATCAGAAAGCCGACAAGCATGCGGTAGATACTGATCCCCGCATCGGTCCATAGCGTGCCATCGACCGCCAGTTCCACCATCTTGGCCCACACCGCTGCGGGCGAGGGGAGAAATATCGGCTTTACCCAGCCGGTAGCGGTGGCGAGCCACCATACGATGAACAGCAGCGCAAAGACGGCCAGGGCGATGATGAAGAATGATTGGCCGCTGAGCGGGTCACCGATCCGGAAGGCGCTCGGAGGCCTGCCGACGCCCGCGCGCGACTGCGCGCGGGGTCTTTCCTTCGTTGTCGAGGATAGTTCGGAGCTAGACATTTTCGTCCCGTTGGTGCGGAGGTCACTTGTTCGCTGCGTCGACAAACGACGTGTCGATGATGCTGTCGGCGGAAACGTCCTGGGTCACGAGACCAGCCTGTTTCGCTGCCTTCAGAACATCGGCGAAGGTCTTTGTCTTGAAATCACCGGCAAAGGCCTTGGCGGCTTCGGCAGAGCTGTAATACTGAACGCCGTCGAAGGCCGTTTTCAGATCATCCGGAGATGCGCCCACCGCCTTTGAGATGATGGCGCGGTCCTCTTCGGTCTTGGCCTTGTAGTCGGCCAGAGCAGCGTCCCATGCCTTGATCATCGCCAGAACCTGCCCTGGCTTCTGCTTCAGCACCTCTTCGCGAACGACGAGAACGTCGGAGACAAGGCCCGGATCCTTGCCTGCTTCAAACAGCAGTTTGATATTCTTGTCCTGCGCCATCGCTGTGGAAATGTAAGGCTCGTAGGTGACGGCAACGGGAACACGGCCCGCAATCAGCGCCGTACCGGCATCAGCCGCCGGCATGGGCACGCGGGTGATATCGTCGATGGTCATGCCGTTGCTGGTCAGCGCATAGTTCAGCAGGATGTCGCTGGTCGTGCCTTCCTCGAAGGCGATGTTCTTACCCTTGAGGTCGGCGACGCTCTTGATGTCGCTACCGGCCAGGATTGCGTCCGCCTTCAAGCTGAAATCGAGGAGCGAGACGATCTTCACCGGCAGGCCCGCGGCAACCATGCCCATGGCCGTGTGCGTCGCGATATTGGCGGCGTCGAGCTGACCGCTGGCAAGCGCTGCGTTGATGTCCTTGTCTTCGCTGAAATTGACAAGCTCGACCTCCTCAAGGCCAGCTTTCTTGAACAGGTCCTTGCTGGCGGCGACGTGCCATTGGCCGTAACCGAGCCATGGCTCGATGCCGATCTTGAAGGCGCCCGGCTCAGGCTTGGACGGGATCTGATCCTGGGCGTTGGCTTGCGCAGTGGCGAGGACGCCGACGATCCCGAGCGCGATCGCTGCACGGGAAAACTGCTTGCTGATGGATTTGTAGTTCATTGGGAACCCCTCTTTTGATGATTTTAACGGATCATACAGCTTGCATCTTCAGAAGTTTTACGCCCGACCATCAAGGTCACGGCGGGCGATATCGTGTGTAAGTGCCTGTCTCCTTTCGCCGGCGTCAGCGGTCATTGTTTGAATATCAGGTGCGAGCCTCGTGCCTTGAGGTCGGCAATCGAGCTGACGCCCATCAAGGCCAAGGTAATCGAAATCTCCTGGCGCAATGTCGCGATCGCACGGTCGACCCCGGCTTGGCCGGCAGCGGCGAGCCCGTAGGTGTAGGCTCGACCCAGCAGGACTGCGTCAGCCCCCATTCCAACCGCCTTGATGATGTCGCTGCCTCTTCTAATCCCGCCGTCGAGCATCAGCGTGAAGCCCGCTCCCACTGCGGCCCGGATATTGGGAAGCGCCGCAATGGTGCTGATCGCGCCATCGAGTTGGCGACCACCATGGTTCGAGATCACGATGCCGTCGACGCCGATCGCTTGCGCTTTCATTGCATCCTCGGGTGAAAGAATGCCCTTGATGATCAGTTTGCCGTTCCACCGGTCACGCAATGTCTCGATGTCTTTCCATGCGAGCCTTTTGTCGATGCGCCTGGAAAGATTGGCGGCCTGTTCGAGCGCGCCCGTCCCGAACTCGGCCCGATGCGTCACCGCCCGGACGGAGGGCATGCCGCCGCGAGCAACGTCGAACAACCAGGCCGGCTTTCGGCAGAGGCTCGCGAACAGTCGCGGCGTGATACGCGTCAGAGATCGGAAGCCGTTTCGGACGTCGCGTTCGCGGATAGCGGTGATGGCCGTATCCACGGTCACGTACAGCGCTTCGACGCCGGCCTCTTCCGCAGCGCTCAGAAATTCCTCGCAGAGTGAGCGGTCGTCGAGCACGTAGAGCTGAAAATGTAGCGTACCGTCGGTCGCATCGCGGAGGTCCGCCAGAGAGGCGATCGAGAAGGTCGAGAGGCAGAACGGGATACCGGCGGCATGAGCGGCGCGTGCTGCTTTCTGCTCTCCGTTTCGCGTGTAGAGGCCAAGAAAGCCGACAGGTCCCAGCATGAATGGCAGAGAGTGTCGCCGTCCGAGATATTCGGTCGACAGATCCGGCTCGGCGTATTCGCCGAGAACGTTCTGCCCCAGCCTCAAGAGCGAAAAATCGTCCCTGTTGCGACGATGGGTTTCCTCGGCGAAGGAGCCGCCGTCGATGTAATCGAAGAACAGTTTTGGCAATCGCCGGCGAGCGGCAAGCCGGAGGTCATCGATGTTGACGATCGTCACGATCTTACACCTCCGGATCTATGGCTGCGAGGAAACGGGTCACCAGGTCGGTGCCCTGCTCGGGTTCGGAGCCTACCATCATCGCCACTGAAAGACCGATCAGGGAGGATGTCGGATTGTGGCTCGTCGCACCGGCCCGCAAGTTCATGACGAGTGTCGGGCACAGGAAAAGCCCAAGCCGGACAACATTGCGCCAGTCTGAAGGAAGCATGTCGCGTTGCTTGAGGGCGGCAAGCAGAGGCCTCCACATGGTCTCCGCTTTCGTTTTCAGAAGCGCCTCGCGAACCGGGCTTGGCGCCCAATCGAAATCCGCAAGGAGGCGGCCTTTCTCGTATTTCGCCGTTGCCTTGAATGTCTGCTCGGCGACAGCCGGGTCATAGAGCCAGTAGGGATGGGCGAGGATATTGTGGAAGGTCGTCTTCACCTCTGCCAGAAGCGTCGGAATGTGCTCGCCGGCGAAGGCCGGGTCAAAGAACGACAGGCTCGCGTGCCCTTCCTGCCTTTCGAACCAGACATTGGCGTTGTGAGCGTCGCCATGTGCCGTCACGCCGCCGCTGTCCGCCAGGCGCATGGGGTCCAGCCTTGCATGCGCGGCGTCGAACAGCTCCCCAAGCGTGTTGCGATATTCGATGCCGTTGATGACGAAGCGGGCTTGCGACAGTGCTTCCCAGGAAAGCGTGGCGCCTGGAAATTCGAACGTCTTGCCAACATAGAAGCTTGCCAGCCGGCCACCCGGGTAAGTTCCCTCCGGCGCGGTGATCAGCCGATCGTAAAACAGCCGATGGACCGGCTCCTTCATGACCTGGCCAGGTGTGACGGGGTGCAGTGTCTTCAGATAGACGGACAGGACGGCTTCGTTGAGCCGGCGTTCCGCATCCACGGCCTCACTTGCCGCTTGCTCATCATGAAGCTCGTCGAGCCTGCGCAGGACGTCGGAGAAACGGGGGTCCGTTCTGCGTCTGTAGACCAGAATCTGCTCGCCCGGAAGGGTCGACATCATCACGGGCTGGTCGACCGGCAGGCCGGCCTTGGCGAGGATATCGGCGCGATAATATTCACCGCTCATTTCCTCCTCATTTTCCTCCTGGTGGAATTTGAAGAAGTATGGCTTCCCGTCGGCCTCGAAGAAGCCGTTCAGAGAATTGAGGCTGTATTGGTCGTGGTTGATTGCCAGATCGTGTGCCTCGATCCCGAACAGATCCTGCAACAGCTCTGCGAGCAGAGCTTCGGCGCCGCCGTCGCGTGCCTTGGCTTTCTCCCGGATGATTGCGGTCCGACTGTTGGGCTGTCTCATGATCTCTCTCACTCTTGCGCTGACATGTCCGCTTTTCACTTTTGGGGCGGCAGGTATCTGCTGCCAAGCGAATAACGGCTGCCGACATAGGTGAAGGTATTGACGGTGGCGATCGTCTGCCCCGTCCAGGTCTTTCGGTTGAGGACCAGGCAGCTGTCGCGCTCGCGGATGTGCAGGAGGCGCGCATGTCGCTCAGTCGCCGGCACGGCGCTGATGAGGTGCTCGACTTCGGTGAGCGGTGTGCTGTGCTGCAGGTAATCGTAGGTGCCGATGGACGTAAAATCCTGATCGAGATAGTTCTTCACGAGCTCCGTATTGACGTAGCGCTCCTCGAGTTGAACAGGGACACCGTTCTCGTAATGAACGACCAGCGAGTGATCGATGGGGCAAAGCTTTTTGAACTCGAACGCGTCCAGTAGCATTTGATCCGGCCGCTCGAGCCGCTCGAGCACGATCACCTCGGCGCGATGCCGGCTTCCGCGTGCTTTGATCTCGCTGATGATATTGCTGATCTCGATGAGGGTCGATTGCGCTTTGGGAGGCGAAACGAACGTTCCGACACCCTGGACCCGGCGCAGATAGCCTTCGGCGGTCAGTTCGCGAAGCGCGCGATGGACCGTCATGCGGGAGACACCAAGCGACGACGTCAACTCGTGCTCGGACGGGAGCTTCTCGTTCTGTGGCCAGTTCCCGTTTCCGATATTGTCGAGGACGAAGTCCTTGACCTTTTCGTAGAGCGGCAGCGCGGTATTTGAGAGACCGGACAATTCTATCTCCATCTCACGCCGAGGCGTGTCCCAGATCAATCGGCGATCCGAATGATCGTCTTTAGCTTGTTCGTCCGCCCGTCGATGAGCCGGCGGTAGGCATCAGGAATTTCGTCGAGCGAGTTCAGGACCTCGCTGAATTGCAGAAGTGAGGGCTGCAGCTTCGGCAGCAGGGCGATGGCGTCAGCGAGTTCGCTTTCAAAGGCATGGCAGCCAATCAGGGAAATCTCGCGCTCAACCAGGATGTTGGGATCCAGATCCAGCTTTCCGTGACTGATGCCCACAAGAGCGAAGGCGCCGCCACCGTCGAGAAGGTCGATGCCTTGCGCAATGGCCTTCGTGCTTCCCGTCGCATCTACCGCATAACGCAGTCGCGCGTCGCCGAGAGCAGCCCTTGCCTGCGACTTGTCCAGCGCGACCGCCGAGCCTGTGCAGATGCCGGCGACCATCTCGGCACGACGGCCATTCAAATCCGCAAACAGCAGCTTCCCGTCGTGGAGATGCGAAAGCAGCAATCCGCAAAGACCGCCGATCGTCCCGCAACCGATAAGGATAATCGCTTCGCCTCGGGGTGGATTGAGCCGTCGCACCGCATGAAGGGCGACGGCCAAAGGTTCTGCCATGGCCGCCACCGCGGGGTCGAGCGACGGATCGTGCTTGAAAACGAGACGGGCGGGCAGCTCGGCCTTTTCCGCAAAGCCACCATCGCAGATCTCGCCGACGAAGCCGAGATGTTCGCAGACATTGGTGCGGCCCGATTTACAGGCCTCGCACTGTCCGCAATAAAAACGGGAATCGACCGTGACCAAGTCGCCGACGGCCAGACCTTCGACGCCTTCGCCGACTGCTGAGACACGACCGCAGAATTCGTGTCCAGCCGTCGATGGCCGCCTGCTGATCCACTGGCCGGTTCGGTAGTTGTGGAGGTCCGAGCCGCAGATTCCCGCCGCACGAACGTCGATCGTCACGTAACCCGCTTGTGGCAGGCCCGGTCTTTCAATGTCCTCGACCCTCAGATCGAGCGCGTCGTAAAGCCGGACGGCCTTCATCCGATCAGCTCCGCTTCGGAAGATAGGCGTCGCGGACGGCCGAGACGGCATGTGCATGCGACGAGAAGCCCTCATATTCCGCGAGCTTGTGGGCACGCTTTGCAAATTCGGGATAAGCCGGCGCCGTCACATAGCCGATCGAACTGCGTTTCACGAAGTCGGTGACCGACAGCGGACCGAATGTGCGCGCCCAGCGGCTCGTCGGCAATACGGCGTTGGGGCCAAGGCAGAAATTCGCGATGCTGACGGGGGTATGAGGACCCATGAGGATTTCGGCGGCCTCTGTGATATGGCCGAGATGGGCAAAGGCGTCCTGCGACAGGATTTCGAGATGCTCGGGCGCATAGGCATTGATGAAATCGTAGCTTTCCTCGACCGAGGAGGTCAGTATGATGCCGCCGCACTTGCCTGAAAGGACCGCGCTCGAGAACTGGACCCGCTGTTGGGTCATACGTGCCCAATGTTCGGGCAGGGCGGCAAGCGCCTCCTCGGCTACGCGCCGGCTATGGGTCACGAGATAGGCGGAAGAGTCGGGACCGTGCTCGGCTTCGATCAACAGGTCGAGCGCTGCGAGGCCGCCATGGACAGTATCGTCCGCGAAGATGATGGCTTCGGAAGGGCCGGCGGGAAGGCCTGTATCGATGATGCCCGCCAGGCTGCGTTTTGCAGCGACCACCCAAGGGCTTCCTGGTCCGACGATCTTTAGCGCCGGCTTGATCGTTTCCGTGCCGTAAGCGACAGCCGCGACTGCCTGTGCACCGCCGACCTTGTAGACGGTTTCGACACCGGCCAGACGTGCCGCCACGAGCGTTGCGGCATCCACGCGTCCGTCCGGTGCTGGCGGAGTGACGATCGCCAGGTTCGGAACGCCCGCAACGACGGCGGGGACGGAGGTCATCATCGTGACCGACGGAAACGAACCTTTGCCGCGTGGAATGTACAGCGCGACAGACTTGATCGGGGTGAAGCGGTCGCCGGCGAAGGCGCCTGGCTTGATTTCCTTCAGCCACATGGCTTCGGGCTTCTGCTCTTCATGAAAATGGCGGATATTGTCGATGCCGAAGGTGATGGCCTCGATGACATCCTCGCTGACAAGCTTGAACGCGGCGTCGAACTCGGCATCGGTCACCTTGATCGTTGCTTCGGTGATATCCGCCTTGTCGAGTTCCCGGCCGAAGCGGGCAACAGCGCGGTCGCCTTCGGTGCGCACCGCCTCGAGGATCGGCGCCACTTTCTCGACAAACCCTGAAATGTCCGTTTCGGACCGGCGCAGGAGCGTGGCCTTCTCGTCCGGTCCAAGCTTCGAATATTCATGAAAAGTGACTTCGGCCATTGCACATTCCCTCATTGGCGCCTCCTGGGCGCAGGCAGCCACGATCGCTCGCGCGGTGGTGACGGCGACGATTCAAGTTCGGTTCGCGTGAACGCACGGGCCCCATCGCAAAGAGGGACGCTCGGCGTTGATACGGCATCTGTATGTTCGAGGACGCCGGATGTTGGTATCCGGCAAATTCCCAGGAAGTCTCGAAGACTTCGTTCCCGCTTTTTGTTGTCTATAGATGTATATACATCTATAGACATTAAGCATCGGACCCGTGCTGTCAAGCACCATCTTATCCCATTTATCTAGATGGACGCGAGGAAGCCGCCGTCCACGGGAATGCATTGGCCGGTAACGTAGGCAGATGCGCCGCTCGCAAGAAAGACAACAGCGCCACCGATGTCGGAGGCGCTACCGAACCGCTTCTGCGGGATCTTTTCGAGCATCCGTGCCGCCCAGTTTTCATCCTGATAAAACCCGTCGGTCATCGCTGTCCGGAAATAGCCGGGAGCCACCGCATTCACTCGAATGCCGAGTGGCGCCCATTCGGCTGAAAGTGCCCGTGTCATGCCGAGCAGTCCCGACTTGGACGAGCCGTAGGGCACGGCCGTTGGGATCCCGACATAGGAGGTGAGGGAGCATAGGTTGATGATGCTTCCCCCCTGGGACTGGCGAGACATCCGCCGCGCTGCAGCTTGCGACCAGAAGAATGCGCCCTTCAGATTGGTGCCCACGATCTTGTCCCAGATCTGTTCGTCGACATCGAGCGAAGGAGATACCTGTTCGTAGCCGGCATTGTTGACAAGGATATCGATGACGCCCGTGATGCTCTCGAACTTGCCTAGGGTGTCTTCGATGGACGATATGTCCGTCACATCCTGGGCGCTCGTGATGGCCCTCCTGCCGAGAGCCTCGACCTTTTGCTTGGTCTCGCTTAGCGCAGTTTCATCGCGCGCCGTAATGCAGATATCGGCGCCTGCTTCGGCCAGCGCCAGCGCAATCCATTGGCCTAGACCGCGGCTTGCACCGGTCACAACTGCGATTTTTCCTGCCAGATCGAACATTGTATTGGCCATGATGATCCCCTTGGTTTTGTGGGATAGAACCATCGTTCAACAGTAATGTCTATACATGTATTGACAAAGACGACGCCCTTCATGTGCTCTGCCGTAACGCCCGAGATGCGAGACGCAGGGTCGATGGCTCGGATGGGGTGGGCACCCCGACGGGCTCCGAGGTCGAGGCTGTAAAGCTGAAGACACCCAGGTATCCAACACTTTGTATCGATCTTTTCGGCAGTCAGAAATCTCTTCGCGGCACCGCATCACAGCGGATTGGAAGATCATGACCGGAGCGTGTGCGGATTTTGCCGATCCATACCCTCCCCGTTCAGTGATGGATACCGTCACATCGTCCTACAGTCATAGCCAGTCGAGCGCGGTTGCCGCCCGGATCGCTTCGGCGCGGCGATGACAGCCAAGCTTGCGAAACAGATTTCCGAGATGAAATTTCACCGTTACTTCGGAGACATTGAGCGTGTGGGCAATGCGTTTGTTCGACATGCCGCTGGCGATCAGCTGTAGCATCTGGACCTCGCGCTGAGAAAGACCACCCTGCAATGCCTTTGCCTGCGGCGAGTTCACCGAAGCGGCAAAGAGCGAAAGTGCGGTGCGGACATCGGATGAGGTTTCGATGAAGCTGCGAATGCGCTGGTTCTTGAGAAGCGGCGAGAGAAAGATCCGCTCCTCGGAGAGCACGCCGTTGCAGCCGAGGCGCGTGGCGCTTTCAAGCGCCGACAGAAGATGCGCCCGCGTCGCGGCATTGTCCCGGCGCTGGTAGGCGGCATAGCTTTGCCATAGCTGCAGGGCGACCTTCTCGCGGTTGGTGACTTTCGAGTTGGCGATCAATGCATCGATCTGGTGCGACAGATAGGGTCGCGGCGTCGAGAGGCGCACGGAATCGCGCAGCCATGCCATGGCGTAGGAAATCTCGTCTCGTCTGGTCAGGCGAGTCAATTCCTCATTGGCGCTTTCGACCCAGTTGCGGCCGATCCGCATGCGAACCGCGGAGAGGGTTGCCGCCGCATCGTGCCAGCGATTGGCGTTCTGATAGGCAATCGCGGTGCGGATCTCCATCATCGCGTGAAACTGCAGCCCCTCCGACAGATGGATCCAGAGCCCGTCGAGAAAGCCGGGCCTGATCACCATCGGAAAGTGATCCGCGAGCACCTGCGATGCATAGTGAAGAGCGAATTGCATCAGGCTCGGCCAGATCTCCGCAGCGGCGAACCCATCGAACTCCTTTTGAACGAATTGAAGCAGATCGCGCGGCTGGCCGGCCTCGTAGGCGATGCAGGCTTCCGCGAGCCGCAGCATGCGGAATTCCGCCTCCGCAGCGTGCGGTACCTGCTCCAGTTTCTGCCGCGCCGCCTGTGCGGCGTGACGGGCAAAGAGCGCATCGCCGCTCATCAGTCGAAGCACTGTCTGATGCAGATGGATGAAGAACTCCAGCAGCGGCTGGCCACCCATATGGCCGAGATAGATCAAGGCGCGGGCGGCGGCGGCTTCCGCTTCGCGGAAATTCCGGCGGCGAATTTCGAATTCCAGCAGCGCGTTGTAGTAGGCGGCCCATTTGCCGTAATCGCCCATCGGATAGTCTGCCATGAATTCGCCGAGGCGGGTGATCATGGCATCGGTCGGCATCAGATCCTCGGAGATCATGAGGTTGAGCCGGAAGGTTCGTGCCGCGAAGGAAAAGCGCGATCCGCGCAGCAAGACCTTGAGCGGGTCGAGATAGTCCGAGCCCAGATGCTTGCCGACCAGATGGCGCACGCGCTGCAGTTCTCCCAGTTTCAGGAGTGTGCGGGCGAGGGCGAAGAGCACGACTTCGTTGGTTGAGATCATCTCATGGGAAAAGCGCATGATGATGTCGCGAAAGGTCCCAAGGCTATTTCGGTAGATCAATTCCAGGCCGCGGGCACGCTCGAGTATTTGCGCGGCATGCGCCTCGTGCCCGTGATCGAGAAGCAGCGCCATGGCGGCGGGCGCTCGCCCAGCCCGTTCGAAGGCGGAGGCAACCTCGATCACGGCGACCGTCGTCTCGAAGGTCGCCAGGCGTTCGCTGACGGCGATGGTGAGAAGCTTCAGCAGTTCCGGATGTTCATCCGGCGCCCTGACCAGCAGGGGCGGCAAGAGGCCGGTCCATTCCTCGGCCTGGAATGAGGTAGGCGCTTCGAGCCAGATGGACAGGGACGCCGTCTGCCCCGGCGAAAGGTGACCGAGGAAGTTTTCGCGCAGGTAGTCGATGCCGAGTCGCGGATCCCGCAGGCGCCCTAACGGTAGAAACGCCGGCCAGCCGGCATAATCCCTGACGAGGCGACGAGCCTCCTCGATGGGAAGATCCTGCAACTCTTCCGGCGAAAATGTCAGGTCATCGGCGTCGAGCGTAACGGAACCGCGATGCAGGATCAGCCGTGCCAGCCCACTGATGCGCTGATCCGGGCGGCAGGCGATGACCAGAACGCCGATGGTCTCGACGAGCGGGGCGGACAGGCGAACCGAGCGCGCGGAAACCGGCACGTCCCAGAAAAGCCATCCATTCGCGATGTCGCTCATGCGTGGCTGCGGCAGGCTGCAAACCTGTCTGCCCATCGCCCTGGCAGCCATGGACAGAATTGTGGTCTTTCCGGCACCGGCGGGCGCGCGCAGGAAGATTACGCCGGCTCGCTCCGAGGCGATGCGGTCGCAAAGACGGGGGCGGGGTATCAGTCTGTCCATGCGAGATTTGTAAGCGCATCGTGAAAAATAACCTATACCATAAAGCTGAAAAACTATACCTCGGCGCAGTTGTCCGCTGCCGGAAGATCGGGATTGTTGTTCGAGAGTTAGCTGGCGAACAAGGAACTTCCCATCGATGCAGCAACACCCGTTGGTCGCGATCCTGACGCGGCTCGGCACCTTCATTCTGGTCATGATCGCGCTTTCCATCATGATTTTCGCGCTGGCGCGCGTCGTGCCGGGAGATCCCGCGCGCATGGCCCTTGGCCCGGCGGCGACGCAAGATCAGGTCGATGCGCTGCGCGGTCAGATGGGCCTGGATAGGCCGCTTCTGGTGCAATATGTCGATTATGTCGGCAAGGCGCTTAGAGGCGATCTCGGAATGTCCCTGGTGTCGCAGCGTCCCGTCACGACCGATCTGGAGCAGACGGTGCCGGCGACCGTGGAACTGGTGCTTGTCTCCGTGATCTTCATGTTCGTGGTGGCCATTCCGCTCGGCGTCATCACCGCGCATTTCCGGGATCGCGCGCTGGACCATATCGGCCGCATCCTGTCCTTGACCGGCGTCACCATTCCGAGCTTCCTGTTCGCGATCAGCCTGCAATTGCTTGCCGCCCGCTGGCTGCCGGATTGGCCGATCATCGGCCGCCTCGATCATTCCTTAGGCTTTCAGCCCGGACCGACCGGATTCCTGTTGATTGACGGCCTGCTGGCAGGACGGCTGGATGTCTTCGTCGACGCGCTCCGGCATCTCGTCCTGCCGGCCTTTGCGCTGGCTATGGCCGGCATCGGCCAGATCACCCGCATTACCCGGTCCTCCATGCTGGAGAACCAGCGCAAGGATCATGTTCTGACCTTGCAGAGCTTCGGTGTGCCGGAGCGAGTCATCATCTTCCGCTATCTTCTCAAGCTGTCGTCGATCGCGCCATTGACGATCATGGGCCTGGAATTCGCATCGCTCATCGGCAATGCCTTCGTCATCGAGATGGTCTTCGCCTGGGGCGGCTTTGCCTCCTATGGGCTGAACGCCATCCTGCAAAAGGACCTCAATGCCGTGACCGCCGTGGTGCTGGTCGCCGGCCTGTTCTTCATCGTTGCGAACCTAGTGGTGGATGTCCTGATCTCGATCATCGATCCGCGCCTGCGCCGCAAGGAGGCACGCTGATGGCCGATATGAAGATGCTTGACACGTCCGACCGTGGGCTGAGCACGGGCTACATGATGTGGTATCGCTTCAGCCGCAATCCGGCTGCGGTGATCGGTACGCTGATCCTGATTTCGGTCGTCGTGCTGGCGGTCTTCGCGCCATGGCTGACGCCCTATCCGAAACATGTGGGTGCCGTTGTTGATTTCCGCGCCCGTCACGTAGCGCCTGACGCGGCGCATTGGTTCGGCACCGACAAGGTCGGTCGCGATATCTTTTCCCGCACGGTCTTCGGCCTGCGCGTTTCGCTCCTGCTGGTTATCGGCGTGCTCGGCATTTCCGTGCCGATCGGCACGGTGCTCGGCCTGATCGCCGGTTATTTCGGGGGCTGGGTCGAAAAGGTCATCACGGGTCTGACGAATGTCATGCTGGCGATGCCGCCGCTGGTTATGGCGCTTGCCGTGTCGAACCTGCTCGAGCCGAACCTGATGAATGCGATGATCGCGATCACCTTGCTATGGTGGACCTGGCACGCGCGGCTGATCTACTCCGTCTCGAAGTCGATCGCCTCCGAAGATTATATCGAGGCGGCACGGCTTGCCGGCGCAGGGCCGATGCACATCCTGTTTCGGGAAATCCTGCCGAATTGTGTTGCGGTCATCTCCGTCAAGACGACGCTGGACGCCGCCTTCGTGATCCTGTTCGGCGCGACCCTCAGCTTTCTCGGTTTCGGGGTAAAGCCGCCCATTCCGGACCTTGGCTCGATGGTTTCCGACGGCCGTCAGTTCATGCCCGGCTATTGGTGGGAAGTCGTCTGCCCCGGTGCCGCGGTCTTCTACGTGACGCTCGGCTTCAATCTTCTGGGTGATGGCTTGCGCGACATGTTCGATGTGGAGAGCTGAGCCATGAGCGACCCGCTTCTGAAGATCGAGGCTCTGAACGTCTCCTTCACTACCTACGGCCGCACCCGCCAGGTTCTGCGTGATATCGCCTTCACGGTTGAAGCCGGTGAGCGCGTCGCGCTGATCGGCGAGACAGGATCCGGCAAGTCCGTAACGGCAAAGGCGATCATCGGCACCTTGCCGAAGAATGCAACGATCAACTCCGGCGCGATATCGGTCTCAGGGCGGGACGTCCTGAAAATGCAACGGAGGGAGCGGGAAGCGCTGAAGGGCACGGCCTTTTCCCTGATCATGCAGGACCCGCTCTCCTCCTTCAATCCGGTCTTCAAGATCGGCACGCATCTCGATGACGTCATGCGTTTTGCCGACAAGCGCGATGGTGTCAGCTCGTCGAAGGCGGAACGTCGCACGCGGATCGCCGCCGTCTTGCGCCGCGTGCAGCTGGCCGATGCCGAGCGTGTGATGAATGCCTATCCGTCCGAACTTTCGGGCGGCATGCGCCAGCGCGTGCTGATCGGATTGGCGCTTTTGCACCAGCCGAAGCTTTTGATCGCCGACGAACCAGGCACCGCACTCGATGTGACGACGCAGGACGAAATCCTCAATCTGATCAACCAGCTGGTCATCGAGGAGAACATGGCTCTTCTCATGATCACCCACAATCTCGGCGTCGTGCGCAAGGTCGCCGACCGGGTGGTGGTCATGCATCACGGCGATATCGTCGAGGCAGGCCCTTGCCACGAGATACTCACCAACCCGCGTCAGGCCTATACGAAGGCGCTGCTGGACGCGGTGCCGCCGCTCTATGGCGCGCGCGTTATCGATCTGCCGCAGAGCGACCGTGCGCCCATCGTCAAGGTCGAAGGACTGAACAAGATCTATGGCCGGAAGCCCGGTTTCCATGCCGTCCGCGACGTGGACCTGACGCTGCGCCAGGGCGAAATCTTCGGACTGGCCGGCGAATCCGGCTCGGGCAAGACCTCGGTCGCACGCATCATCATGGATCTGTCGAGCCCGACCTCGGGCAGCGTCACCATCGATGCGCCGGCACCGGAGCGCGGCAAGCGGCTGACGCAGATCGTCTATCAGAATCCGGGCACGTCGCTCAATCCCAAGCGCAATGTCCAGCAAACCCTGGCGCTGCCGCTGAAATCCATCGGCATGGATGGACCGGCCCGCGAGGCGCGGATGAAACAGCTCCTGGAGCTCGTGCGCCTGCCGCAATCCTATCTGTCAAAGTATCCGCATGAGCTTTCGGGTGGCCAGAAGCAGCGTGTGGCGATTGCCCGCGCTCTCGCCGCCGAGCCGAAGATCCTGATCCTCGACGAACCGACGGCGGCCCTTGACGTGTCGGTGCAGAAAACCGTGATCGAGCTGCTGCTGCAGCTGCGCGAGGAGCTGGGCCTCACCTATCTGATGATCTCGCACGACCTGTCGCTGATGCGCAATTTCTGCTCGCGTATCGCCATCATGCTGCGTGGCGAGATCGTTGAGGAAGGCCCGACGCCGGCGGTCTTCGCCGCCCCCAATCATCCATACACACGCGCGCTGATCGCCGCGATTCCCGTCGTCACCGACGAGGAGGAAGGCTTGAAGCCCGCCGTGACCGAGGAAGAGCGCATGCGCTTCCTCGTCAAAACCACAGACTGATCGAAGAGGAGCCTGACGTGTATCGCGTTGGAATTGATGTGGGCGGCACCAATACGGATGCTGTCGTCCTGGAGGGAAAGACCGTTCTGGCCGGGGTCAAGGCCTCGACGACCGAGGATGTGACGTCGGGCGTGATCGAGGCGCTGGAGAAAGTCATCGAGGCCTCCGGCATCGACCGGACAAGCATCGCGGCCGTGATGATCGGCACGACGCATTTCACCAATGCGGTGATCGAGCGCCGTCACATGGACGAAGTCGCGGCCATCCGGCTGAGCCTGCCCTCAGGCGCCGGCCTGCCGCCGATGGTCGATTGGCCGGACGATCTGCGCGAAATTGTCGGCAACCACGGTTATCAGGTGAAGGGCGGCTACGAATTCGACGGACGCGAGCTTTCGCCGCTCGATGAGGATGCCATCGTGCGCATCGCTGGCGAAATCCGCGCGAAGGGCCTGAAGGCTGCGGCGGTGACCTGCGTCTTCAGCGGCATCAACGATGCGATGGAGTTGCGCGCCAAGCAGATCCTGCAGCAGCATTGCCCGGGGCTGCCCGTCGTCATGTCGAAGGATATCGGTCGCCACGGCCTGCTGGCGCGCGAAAGTGCGGCGATCATGAATGCGAGCCTGCTGTCGCTGGCCGATCGCACCGTTGCTGCCTTTGGCAAGGCGTTGGCTGCGGCTGGCATCCCGTGCCCGTTCTACATCACCCAGAACGACGGCACGCTGATGGCGGCCGATGTCGTTCGTGCTTTTCCGGTGCTGACCTTCGCCTCCGGTCCGACCAATTCCATGCGCGGTGCGGCATTCCTGACCGGGTTGAAGGACGCCGTCGTGGTCGATGTCGGTGGCACGACCACGGATGTCGGCGCGCTCTCGCACGGTTTCCCCCGCCAGGCTTCCACGACCGTCGATATCGGCGGGGTCCGCACCAATTTCCGCATGCCCGATGTCTTCTCGATCGGCCTCGGCGGCGGTTCGTTTGTCGTTAAGAGCGATACGGGTATGTCAGTTGGACCGAAGTCGGTCGGTTATCGCGTGCGCAAGGAGGCGCTGTGCTTTGGCGGATCGACGCTGACCGCCACCGATATCGCGGTTGCCGATGGCAAGGCCAATATCGGCGATCGGGCACTGGTCGCCAATCTCGACAAGGGTCTTGTCGATTCCGCCATCGGCAAGATCAACGCCATGCTGGAGGCCTGCGTCGAGCGGAGCCGGATCTCCTCGACGCCGGTGCCGGTGATTGCTGTCGGCGGCGGCTCGATCCTGATGGCGGATCGCATCGGCGATCTCGACGTCATTCGCCCGGAGAATTTCGCCGTCGCAAACGCCGTCGGCGCCGCTATCGCCCAGATCAGCGGTGAGACCGATCGCGTCTTCTCGCTCGTCAACGGTCGCACCCGCGAGAGCGCGCTGGCAGAAGCCGAGGCGGAAGCTCGCGAAAAGGCGATCGCGGCCGGCGCGCTTGCCGAAACTCTTGAGGTTATCGAGCGCGAGGACACGCCGCTTGCCTACCTGCCGGGCAACGCCACGCGCATTCACGTCAAAGTCGTCGGTGAAATGGGAGGCCATCATGCCTGAGACGCGCAAGCAGAAATACGATGATGCCGCTCTGCGCCGGCTGACGCCCGAAGATCTCGATGCGTTGGAAATCGGCGCGGGCATTCTCGGCACCGGCGGCGGCGGCAATCCCTATCAGGGCAAGCTGCTGGCCCTCGAGGCGATGAAGGCCGGCTATGAAATGAAGGTTCTGGCGACTGATGCCATCGAGCCGGACGCTCTGTGCATGTCGATCGGCGGTATCGGCGCACCGGTCGTCGGCGTCGAGCGTATCCGCGAAGGGCGTGAAGGGCTGCGCTGCCTGCGCGCCATGGAAGAGCTCATCCGCACGCCGATCGATGCGATCGTCTGCGAGGAGATCGGCGGTGCGAATTCCATGAACCCGCTTGTCACGGCGGCGCTCGGCGGCTTGCCCATCCTCGATTGCGACGGCATGGGCCGGGCATTCCCCGAAATGCAGATGACGACCTTCTCGATCTACGGTCACAGCTCGACGCCTTCGGTGATGTGCGACCTGCATGGCAATGCCGTCATCTTCAGCCATGCCGTCTCCGAGGTTTGGCACGAGCGCATGGCACGCGCCTGCGTGGTGGCGCAGGGCGGCGCGGCGATGCTGGCGACGGCACCGATGCAGGCGCATTATGTCCATCAATACGGCATTCCGAAGAGCTACACCAAGGCGATCGCGCTTGGCGAAGCGGTGATCCGGGCGCGCAAGGCGCAGGAAGATCCGATCGCGGCGGTTTGTGCGCTGGAGGGTGGCCGGCGCGTCTTCAACGGCAAGATCACCGACCTGAAGCGCCATCTGCGCGGCGGCTTCGTCGTGGGCGAAATGGAGCTTGCCGGCTTCGACGATTGCAGCGGCCAGACTGCCAGTGTGGCGATCCAGAACGAGTTCCTGGTCTTCCGCCGTGATGGCGTGATCGAAGTTTGCGTGCCGGATCTGATCGTTCTTCTCGATGTCGATACCGGCTATCCGATCACCACCGAGATGCTGCGCTACGGCCAGCGCGTCGCGATCATCGCCATCCCCTGCCACGAGCTGCTTCGCAGCGCCCGTGCGCTCGATGTCGTCGGTCCTGCGGCCTTCGGCTACCCGGACATCACCTATTCGCCGTTGCCTGGGCCCGAACGAAAGGCAGTCTAACCATAAGCGGGGCAGTTCCCGCATGAAAGAGGAGAACTAGAATGAAGATGGGTTTCAAAAGTCTGCGTCTTCCGACGCTTCTGCTTGCCAGCGTCATGGCGTTGCCGCTGACGTCGGTCGTAGCGTCGGCGGCCGACAAGGTGTCGATTGCCGTCAACACAATGCAGATTTTCAGTTCGCTCGATCCGGCTAAGGTCACCGACTATACCGGCTACATGGCGATCGTGAACATGTATGATGCGCTCACGACTGTCAGTCCCTCGGGTGAGATCGTGCCTCATCTTGCAAAATCCTGGGACATCTCCGGGGACGGTCTGACCTACACCTTCCATCTTCGCGATGACGCCAAGTTCCAGGATGGGACGGCCGTCAAGGCATCCGATTTCGTCTGGTCCATTCGGCGCCTGATTGGTATCAACAAGGGGCCGTCGAACCTCATCGTCGGCCTCGTGCAGCCCGACAACATCACCGCGCCCGACGACAAGACCGTGGTCGTCAAACTTGACCGGCAGTTCTCGCCGTTCATGGCCGTCACGCCGTTGATGATGGCGCTGAACGAGAAGCTGATCGAGGCCAACGCCAAGCCGGACGATAAATGGGGCGAAGCCTATGTCGGCGAACACTCGGCTGGTTCGGGCCCTTACAAGCTCGTCAGCTACAATCGCTCCGCCGATATGGTGATCGCCCGCAATCCCGATTACTTCCTCGGCTGGACAAAGGGAACGCCGATCGACGAAGTGCGCTTCGTGCAGACGAGCGACGACGCCACCGTCAAGGCGCTTGCCGAAAAGGGCGAGTTGGGTCTCTCCTCGCATGGTCTTGGCAACGATACTTACGAAACTCTCGGCAAGATGCCGGGCTACAAGCTGCTCCAGTCGACGACGGCCGGCGGCTTCGTCATCAAGCTGAACAGCAAGGTCTATCCGACCGACGATGTGCATGTACGCCGCGCGATCGCCTATGCCACCGATTACAAGACCATCCAGGAGGCGATCTATCCGGGCTTCGACATGACCGGCCCGCTCTCGACCGTGTTCAAGGATGCCCATAACGACGATATTCAGCCCGGCGTCTTCGATCTCGACAAGGCGAAGGAAGAGCTCGCCAAGTCGAAATATGCCGGCCAGAAGATCACGCTCGTCAACAGCTATGTCGCTTCGCTCGCCTTCGAGTCCGAAGTGGCGCTGCTGATGCAGGCCAATCTCGAGCAGATCGGCATCACGCTCGATATCAAGCCCGAGCCCTGGAACCGTATCGTCGAGCTTTCGTCGAAGCCGGAAACCACGCCCGCTTCGACGCAGGTCAACATCTCGCCCAACTATCCGTCGCCGGACGCGATTTTCTATAACCAGTATCACTCCAAGGCTGCCGGCACCTGGATGTCGATGGAATGGCTGCAGAATCCCGACGTCGACGCCCTGATCGACAAGGTAAGGGCGACCACCGACATCAAGGAGCAAAACGCGGCCTATAAGGAATTGCAGGTAAAGCTTGCCGAGCTGCAGCCCGACGTATGGGCCGTATCGCCAAACCGGCGCTATGCGGCGAACAAGTGCCTTCAGGGCTACGAGTTCATTCCCATGCAGAGCTGGGACCTGAATTTCTCGAACTTCCATTGGGACTGCAAGGCGAACTGATCCTCGCCTGCACAAGACATCGACCCGACCCCATTCGGGGTCGGGACAGCGGGAGCAAGTCCAGGAAAAGTGCGGCGCGATTTTCCGTCAGGAATTGCGAGAAAACAAAGAGATGGAGCGGCTCGGAGTTTCCGTGAAAAGCCGAACTGCTCTATTGCCGAAGGTGAAACATGCTTCAGGAATTTTCCGAAGACGATATCGAACCGCTTGCAACCGGAGCCTGGATCCTGGGAACCGGAGGCGGTGGCAATCCCTATATCTCGACCCTTAACCTTCGCAGGCTCTACGCCGAGGGCCGTCGCGTGCAGGTGATGGACCCGATGGCGCTCGATGATGACGACATGGTGGCCGTCGTTTCGAAAATGGGCGCGCCGCTGGTCGGGCAGGAGCGTCTCAGCGATCCCGTGCATCTGGCGCGCGCGGTCGAGGTCATGGAAGATTATCTCGGCAAGCCCTTTCGCGCGATCATGAGCGTCGAGATCGGCGGCTCGAATGCGCTGTCCTCCTTTCTTGCCGCCGCGATGCTCGGTCGGCCGGTCGTCAATGCCGATGCGATGGGACGGGCCTATCCCGAAGCGCAGATGACCTCATTCGCTATCGGCAATCTGCCGATGTATCCACTTTCCCTCGTCGATGTGCGTGACAACGAAGTCATCGTCACCAAGGCGGCTTCCTGGAAATGGATGGAGCGCATCTCGCGCAAGGTCTGCACCGAAGTGGGCTCGACCGCCGCCACCTGCAAGGCGCCGCGCACCGGCCGCGAGGTAAAGGAATGGGGTATCCACTACACCATCACCAAGGCGACGGAACTCGGCCGCACCGTCATCGAGGCGCGTGCGCGTCACGACGATCCGGTGAAGGCGGTTCTCGATCACGAGGGCGGCAAGCAACTGTTTCGCGGCAAGGTGATCGATGTCGCGCGTGAAACCACCGGTGGCTTCCTGCGCGGGCGGACCGTGATCGAAGGCATTGATGCCGACAGGGGCGCGCGCATGGAACTGGCCTTCCAGAACGAATGGGCGGTCGCCTTCCGGGATGGCGAGCCGGTGGCGATGACGCCGGACCTTCTTTGCCTCCTCGACACGATTTCCGGCAGTGCTATCGGCACGGAATCCCTGCGTTACGGCCAACGTGTGACCGTTATTGCCTTGCCTGCGCCCGAACTTTTGACCTCGCCTGCGGGGATAGCAGCCGTCGGCCCTCGTGCCTTTGGCTATGACATTGATTTCAGATCGGTATTCGCATGAAACGCATCGGCATTGACGTTGGCGGCACCAATACGGATGCCGTTCTGATCGATGGTCAGACGATCATCGCTTCCATCAAGGTTCCCACCACGCAGGACGTGATGTCAGGCGTGAAGGCGGCTTTGAGCCACGTCGCCGGCCATGCCGGTGCGTCCGGCCGGCCGATCGACGCCGTGATGATCGGCACCACGCATTTTACCAATGCCGTCGTCGAGCGGGCGCGGCTGGAAAGGGTGGCGGCGATCCGCGTCGCGCTGCCGACAGGCGCCTCCCTGCCACCGATGTGCGATTGGCCTAGTGATCTGCGCGCAGCTGTCGATCCCCTTATCTTCATGGTGCATGGCGGCCATGAATATGACGGCAGCCCGCTCGTGCCGATGGTCCCCGACGAGATCCGCGATGCTGCGATGAAGATCCGCGATGCCGGCATCACCTCGATCGCGATATCGGCAACTTTCTCTCCATTGACGACCGAATGCGAGGTCAGGGCTGCCGAGATCGTCCGCTCGGTCATCCCGGATGCAAGGATTACGCTATCGCATACGCTTGGGCGGATCGGATTGCTCGAGCGCGAGAATGTCGCGCTTCTCAATGCGGCGCTGCAGTCGCTCGGTACAACCACGGTCCAGGCGTTCTCGGATGCGCTGCGCGAGGCAGGCGTTGCCGCGCCTTTCTACCTGACGCAGAATGACGGTACGGTGGCGCTGGCGGATGTCGCCGCGGCCAATCCGGTTCACAGCTTCGCCTCTGGTCCGACGAATTCGATGCGGGGTGCCGCCTTCCTGACGGGGCTGAGCGACGCCATGGTCGTCGATGTCGGCGGCACGACTTCGGATATCGGTTGCCTCGTTGGCGGCTTCCCGCGTGAGGCCAACAACATCGTCCATATCGGCGGCGTGCGCACGCTGTTTCGCATGCCCGATCTTCTGCCGATCGCGCTTGGCGGCGGTACGATCATCGATCCGGAAACCGGCAAGATCGGCCCGCGCTCGGTCGGCTATCGCATCCTGACGGAGGCGCGCGTCTTCGGCGGCAATACGCTGACGACCTCGGACGTCGCCGTCGCCGCCGGTCTGATCGAAATGGGGGACAAGGATCGTGTCCGCGATCTCGATCCGTCCTTCGTCAAGGCGAGCCTTGAACGCGTCCGCGATATGGTGACAGACAGCTTCGACCAGATGAAGACGTCGGCCGAGGATGTGCCCTTGATCGCTGTCGGCGGCGGCGCCTTCCTGATCCCCGACAGGATCGCGGGAGCCTCGGAGGTTCTACGCGTCGAGAATGCCGGCGTCGCCAACGCGCTCGGCGCCGCGATGGCTCAGGTTTCGGGCGAGGTCGATCAGGTGTTTTCAGGATTGAGCCGTGACGAGGCGATCACCAGGGCAGAGATAGAGGCGCAGGATGCCGCCGTCGCTTCCGGCGCCAACCGCGAAAGCCTGAAAACCCTCGAAGTCGAGGATATCCCGATCGCCTATCTGCCCGGCGGCGCGCGCCGTGTAAGAGTAAGGGTCGTCGGCGATATCGCCTTCAGCTGAAATGGCGCGTCCGGTCCAGCCGAGCGGGCATCGTTCATGAGAGCGGTGATCGGCATACAGGGTATGCCCGATATGGGAGCGGAGCGGGACATGAGCATTGTTGATGATTGAATGCCGTTTATGTTTTTCGCCATGCCGACGGCGCGGCGCGTGGACGATGCTTGAGCAATCGACACTGCCGGGCCGTTAAACGCCGGATCATCCCAGCCCAAAAGAGCGCATGAACATTACTGGGCACGGGGTCTTCAGTCATGAACGCCGCGCAACATATGTGGCGAAGAGCATCGCTTGCCAATCAGGCTCCGGATATCTGCTCCACTCTCTCCGACGTTGGAGCCTCCGGCGAACCCGGCGCGGTTCGTCACCGCCCTCTAAGCATTTCGAACTTACTCTGCCATCATCAGACGTTCATGCTTAGCGCCAGGCTAAGCACTGCGAAATGAAAACGTAATTTTCTACCCAGATCGAGTGCACTACAGCTGCGATGAGAAACCGCACAAGGCCCTGAAATGGGAAGAGGACGCAGCTATGTCAGTTGAAATCGTGGACACTCTGGTTGTCGGCGCCGGCCAAGCTGGAGTTGCCATGAGCGAACACCTGAGCAAGGCTGGTGTCTCTCACCTTGTGCTGGAGCGCAGCCGGATTGCCGAGCGCTGGCGTTCGGAACGATGGGATTCTCTGGTTGCCAACGGTCCCGCGTGGCATGATCGTTTCCCCGGGCTGGCGTTTCCCAATGTGGATCCGGACAGCTTCCCGCCAAAGGAAGCCGTTGCCGATTATTTCGAGGCTTACGCAAAGCAAATCGACGCCCCCATTCGCTGTGGTGTAGACGTGCGAAGCGTCGAAAGACATGTTGGCCGCCCCGGCTTCCGTGTGGAAACGTCCGATGGTGTGATAGAGGCGCAGAATATCGTCGCCGCGACCGGCGCCTTTCAGGTTCCTGTCGTTCCCGAGCTGATTGCGGACGCGCCGGATATCGTGCAGATGCATTCGACGAAATATCGCAATCCGGGCCAATTGCCCGAGGGTGCCGTTCTCGTCATCGGCGCGGGTTCGTCGGGGACTCAGATTGCCGAGGAGCTTCTTCTGGCGGGACGGCGCGTCTATCTGTCCGTCGGTCCGCATGATCGCCCGCCGCGGGCCTATCGCGGCCGCGATTTCTGCTGGTGGCTTGGGGTTCTCGGAAAATGGGACGCCGAAACACCCGGGCCTGGCACCGAACACGTGACGATCGCCGTAAGCGGCGCGCGCGGCGGTCATACCATCGACTTCCGTCGTCTGGCTGGGCGGGGCATGACCTTGCTCGGCCGTACGATCTCCTGCGATGGGACCAGCTTGAGCTTCTCCGATGATCTGGCCGAAAACCTGGCGCGGGGTGACGCCAATTATATGGCGCTGCTGGACGAAGCCGACGCATATGCGGCACGAAACGGCATCGAGCTGCCGGCAGATCCGGAAGCCCGCAGGATCGAACCGGAGCCGGATTGCGTTGCCAACCCGATCCTCAGCCTCGATCTGGCGCAGGCCGGCATCCGCACGATCATCTGGGCGACCGGCTTCTCCGTGGATTACAGTTGGCTGAAGATGGATGTCCTCGACGAGCGTGGCCGTCCGAAGCACCAGCGCGGCGTATCGCCCGAGCGTGGCATCTATTTCCTCGGTCTTCCGTGGCAATCACGCAGGGGATCGAGCTTCATCTGGGGAGTCTGGCACGATGCCAAGCATCTCGCTGACCGCATCTCGACCCAGCGCAAGTATGACGAATACCGTCCCTCTGGCCATGACGGCAGCTGAGAGCTGCCGTCAGCAAGACATTCTGCATTCGCCTCAGCCGCCGCAGCAAAAGGCACGTTTCTCAATTCCAGGGAGTTCGAACATGGTTCATACCCGCATTCGCAAGTTCAATACGAAAGATACCTACCCGGAGCAGAAGCTGGATAACGATCTGTGCCAGACGGTCGTCGCCAAGGGCACCATGGTCTTCGTGCGCGGTCAGATCGGCCAGGATCTCGATAGCTCCGCCAGCGTCGCCATCGGTGACGTCACGGGCCAGACGGAACAGGCCATGGCCAATATCAAGATGCTGCTGGACGAGGCCGGCTCGTCGCTCGATCACGTCTGTAAGATCACCATCTACATCGTGGACCCGCGCTATCGTGAGGCCGTTTATCGTGTCGTCGGCAAGTGGCTGAAGGGCGTCTTCCCGGTCTCGACAGGCATCGTTGTCTCGGCGCTCGCCCGCCCCGAGTGGCTGGTGGAAGTCGACGCCATCGCCGTCATTCCTGAATAAAGGGATCGCGATCTCATGACCTTCTCCATCGCCGCCCGCTGCGCCGAAACCGGCATGTTCGGTATCGCCATCTCTTCCTCTTCGCCGGCTGTGGCGGCGCGCTGCTCGCATGTCCGCGCCGGCGCCGGCGCTGTGGCCAGCCAGAATATCACCGATCCGGGTCTGGGCATCTCGGGTCTGGAGATGCTGGCATTGGGCGCGACGGCGGAGGATGCCCTGGCGCGCCTCGTGGCGTCGACGCCTTTTGCCGCCTATCGGCAGCTCGCCATCGTCGATGCACGCGGCAATGTTGCCGGCCATTCCGGCGAGCGGACGTTGGGTATCCATGCCATGGCGAAGGGAGCGGGTTGCATCGCCGCTGGCAATCTGCTGGCGAATACCGATGTGCCGCAGCATATGATCGCGGCCTTCCAAGCGGCTGACGGCGATCTGCCGTCGCGGCTGGTTCGAGCCCTCGCGGCCGGTCTTGAGGCGGGCGGCGAAGCAGGGCCGGTGCGTTCGGCCGGGCTGAAGGTCGTGCGCGACGTCGCCTGGCCGGTCGTCGATCTGCGTGTCGATTGGCACGACCAGCCGATCGCGGCCCTGCAGGATCTTTGGTGCGTCTACGAACCGCAGATGGAAGACTATGTCAGGCGCGCGCTTGACCCGAGCGCCGCTCCATCCTTCGGCGTCCCCGGGGACGAATAATGCGCCCATCGTTGCTTGTTCTTTTGGCTAGCGGATTTATAAAGGTGCGATGAGATACACGCTCCGTCAGATCGAATATTTCATTGCGACTGCGGAGACAGGAAGTATCACGCTCGCGTCGGAGCGGTTGAACATCTCCCAGCCATCGATTTCGACGGCGATTACCCACCTGGAGACCGAGTTGCAAACGCAGCTCTTCGTGCGTCATCACGCGAAGGGGCTGTCGCTGACGCCGGCCGGGCGGCTGATGCTGGTTGAGGCGAAGCAACTCGTCGAGCAGGCGGAAAACATCTATACGGTTGCCTCGGAAGTGAACGACAAGATCAGGGGGCAGCTGTCGCTCGGCTGCATGGTCACGCTCGCGTCGATGATCATGCCGGAGCTGTCGCACTCCTTCACCTCCGCCTTTCCGGAAACCCGCATCATTCAGACTGTCAGCGACCATGAGGAGCTGCTGGAAAAGCTGCAGCATGCCGAAATCGACGTCGCGTTGAGCTATGACCTTCTCATTCCCGAAGGCTTCGACTTCGTGCCACTGGCCACCCTGCCGCCGCATATCCTCGTCGCCGAGGCGCACCCTTTTGCGCGCTATTCCTCCATCAGCCTTGACGAGCTCGTCGATGCGCCCTTGATCCTGCTGGATCTGCCCATCAGCCGCGAATATTTCCTCGGGCTGTTCGCGAAATCGGGCGTCGAGCCGACCATCGTCATGCGGTCGGCGTATCAGGATATTATCCGCACGATGGTAGCAAACGGCTACGGCTACACGATCGCCAATGTTCGTCCCCGCTCGCAACTCGCCATGGACGGCCGGCCGGTGGTTCGCGTTCCAATCTCCGGCGGGCAGAAGCCGATGGTCATCGGCGTGATCACGCTCAGTCAGAACCGCAAGTCACGGCTGATCGAAATGTTTCAGCAGCATTGCCAGTCCTTTGTGTCGGATGCCTATATTCCGGGAATGGTTGCGCCCACCATGGAGCGGCGCAAGGCGCCGGGCTGATCCGGCAGCCAAGTTTTTGACGAAGCGTCGCCTCGGAAAAAGATCATTTCTCCGCGCACGGCCGGGTGCCATGATCGATCGCAACAGCTTTTCCGGTTACGGTCCGGCGTTGCTCGACCTTCCGTAGATTGCCTGTGCAGAGATATCTTGGAGACATGACGTGACTTCAGACAAGCTTATCAGTGGTGACTTCGCGGCGCTGATCGCGGAAATGACGACCGAGGAAAAAGTCGCCCTTCTGGCCGGGCATCGCATGTGGAAGACCAAGGCGATCGAGCGCCTGGGCATTCCGAGCATCGTCATGACCGACGGCACCTACGGCGTGCGCTATTCGATCCACCAGATCGACAACGACCAGGCCGGCGGCGTCGACTTCTCCGCTTTTCTCAATGTTGTCGGCCAGCGGGCCAGCCATGTCGAGGTGGCATGGGGTGCGATGAAGCAGGCGACCTGCTTCCCGAACGGTTCCAGCCTCGGCTGCTCCTGGGATGTCGATCTCGCCCATGACCTTGGGACGGCGCTTGCCATGGAATGCCAGGAATTCGGCGTGCACCTGCTGCTCGGCCCGGGCATCAATATCCGCCGCACGCCGCTCGGCGGCCGCTCCTACGAATATTATGCCGAAGATCCGGTCGTCAGCGGTGATTTCGCCGCCGGCGTCATCAACGGCTTGCAGGAAAACGGCGTCGGCGCCTCGCTGAAGCACTTCGCCTGCAACAACTCCGAAGTCGAACGTACATCGATGGATTCCGTCGTCGACGAGCGGGCACTGCGCGAAATCTATCTGAAGGGTTTCCAGCGGGCGATTGCCAAGAGCAATCCCTGGACGGTCATGAGCTCCTATAACCGCCTGAACGGTGTCCAGGCCGCCGAGGACGCCTGGCTGCTGACCAAGGTGCTGCGCGAGGAATGGGGCTATGATGGCCTCGTGGTTTCCGACTGGCACGGCATCAAGGATCGCCCCGCATCGCTCAACGCCGGCAACGATCTCGACATGCCGGAAAGCGAAACGCGCAAGAGCGATCTGCTGGACGCCATTAAGGCCGGCAAGGTGGACATGGCCGTCGTCGACGAGGCCTGCGCGCGGGTTTTGGCGCTGGTGCGCGCCGGCAAGCGCGGCGAGCGTCGCGATACGGTCTTCGATCGCGATGCGCATCACAAGCTCGCCCGCCGCATGGCCGGAGAATCGATGGTGCTGCTGAAGAACGATGATCAGCTCCTGCCGATCACGCCTGCCAGGGTCAAGCGGATGGTGGTCATCGGCGAAGGCGCCGGCGTTCCGGTCATCCAGGGTTCGGGCTGCGCCACCACGACGCCGACCCTCGTCGATGTGCCGATCGACGAGATCATCAAGCTGGCCGGCGACAGCATCAAGGTTGATCGATATCGTGGCACCAGCGAGGTGGAAGGCGAGCGCGCGGCGCTGATCGCGGAAGCCGTCCAAGGCGCGCGTGGCGCCGATGTCGTGGTCATCTTCGTCTCCACCGAGAACGGCTATGACGGCGAAGGTTCGGACCGCACGACGCTCGATCTCGCGCCGGGCCATGATGCCCTCGTCAGCGCCGTTGCCGCCGTCAATCCGAATGTCGTGGTCGTCATTGCCAGCCCGGATGCGGTGGTCATGCCGTGGATTTCGGAGGTGAAGTCGATCGTCGAGATGTTCTTCTCCGGCCAAGCGACCGGTGGCGGCATTGCCGATATTCTCTTCGGCGTCGTCAACCCTTCGGGTAAGTTGACCACGACCTTCCCGAAGCGCATGCAGGACATGCCTTCCTATCTCAGCTATCCCGGCGAGAACGGCCGGCACTCCTACAGCGAAGGCATTCATGTCGGCTACCGCTGGTACGATGCCCGCGAGATCGAGCCGCAATATCCCTTCGGCTTCGGCCTCAGCTATACCAGCTTCGCCTATTCGGACCTGACGCTGGACCGCGCGGAGCTGAATGCCGGCGAGGCGGTCGTTGCGAGTTTCACGGTGACCAACACCGGCGCCGTTGCCGGCAAGGAAGCGACGCAGCTCTATGTCCGCTACGGCAAGCCGAGGCTGCAGCGGCCGAAGCGCGAGCTGAAATCCTTCGCCAAGGTTCATCTCGAGCCCGGTCAATCGAAGCGCCTGACGCTGACCGTTCCGGCGGCCGACTTCGCTCTCTATGATTCCGGCAAGGGCCGCTGGATTCTCGATGACGATGCCATTCACATCGAAATCGGCTCATCCTCGCGCGACATCCACCTGGCAGCGCCATTGCAGATCCGTTCGCGCGCCTCGCGCCACCGCGAAGTGAAATGGGACACGCAGCCGGTCTTCGTGCTCGCCAATCCGATTGCACGGGCGAAGTTCAACCAGTTCCTGCAGAAGCATCTGTCGATCGACGAGGAAGCCGCGGATCGGATGCTGGAGCATTGCGCCAATTCCTTCTTCGGCATGTTCACCACCTTCGACCGGCGCTTTCGCCAAGCCTTTCCGAAGGCGGATATCGCGGCTCTGCTGGCCGACATCAACAAGACGATGGCTGACGAAGAGACCATGGCGAATTAATGCGCCGTTGAAGACAGATCCCGATAGAGGCTCGCAATGCATGCGGGCCTTCCTTTTTTGAGAGTATGCCTTGAACACGCTCGACCTGCTTGATCGCCTCATCGCCTTTCCGACAATCAGCGCCGACAGCAACCTGCCGCTGATCGATTTCGTCCGCGGCTATCTGACCGACCGCGGCTTCGAGTGCCGCCTTATTCCCGATGGCAGCGGAGAAAAGGCGAACCTGTTTGCCACTATCGGGCCGAAACAGGACGATGGCATCGTCCTTTCCGGCCATACGGACGTGGTTCCGGTCGCGACGCAGGCATGGACATCGGACCCTTTCAAGCTGACGCGGCGAGGCACACGGCTGCATGGCCGGGGCGCCACAGACATGAAAGGCTTTCTTGCCTGCGTCATGGCCGTTGCGGATCGCATCGATCCGAAGGCATTGAAGCGTCCGCTGCACATTGCCTTTTCGCACGATGAGGAGATTGGCTGTGTCGGTGTGCGGTCGCTCATCGATGCCTTGGCGAAAGAACAATTCAAGGCGTCGCTTTGTATCGTCGGCGAGCCGACGTCGATGTCGATCGCTCTTGGTCACAAGGGCAAGCTGGCGGCGCAGGCACGTTTTCGGGGCGAGGCGGGACATTCTTCGCTGGCGCCGCGTTTCGTCAATGCCATCCATCTCGCCTGCGATTTCGTCGCCATACTCCGCGCCGCACAAAGGGAGATCGTCGAGACCGGCCGGCAGGATGCGGACTATGACATGCCGTACACGACGGTTCATGCCGGCAAGATCGCCGGTGGCGAGGTTCTCAATATCGTTGCCGAAAGGGCCTCGGTCGATTTCGAGATCCGCCATCTGGCGGAGGATAATATCGAGGACATCCTGTCCCGCATCCGCGCCTCCGCGGGCGCCGGGACAGACATCGACGTCCGCAACGCCTATCCGGGGCTGGCAACGTCAGACGACAGCCCTGCCGTGGCCTTCGCAAGGCACCTGCTCGGTAAAGCGCCGATGACCAAGGTGTCGTTCGGGACGGAAGCCGGATTGTTCGCGACACGGCTGGGTCTGGAAACCGTGGTGATCGGCCCCGGCAACATGAACCAGGGGCACCAGCCGGACGAATATATCGAAGAGCAGGAGCTGCAGCGCTGCGATGCCATGATGGACCGGCTGATCGAGCAGCTCTGCCGGGGATAAGGAGGCAGGCCGCATTCGGCGACTGCGCAGGCAGCGCTTGGAGTGGTTCAGCGCTTCACCGGACCGCTGAACCACTCTATCCTTTTGTTTTTACGCAATTCCGGACGGAAAACCGCTCCGCACTTTTCCTGGAATTGCTTTAGAGGCGCTGCTCGCTTTCCTTCGAGAAGATCGAGGCGGTGGCCGGATTGAATGCCAGGCGTGCGTCTCCGGACAGTCCGCGCGCCTTTGCGGTGGGCAGGCGGACCGACAGCTTCTGTTCGCCGAGCGTAAACCAGACAAGCGTATCCGCGCCCATCGGTTCGACGAAGGTGATCGGCGCCGGAAGCGTCGGCAGGGTTGCCCGTTCGTCGGCGAGCTGGATATCTTCGGGTCTGAAGCCGATGACGATCTCCTGGCCATCGATGGCCGGCTGTCGGAACGGATAGGCGTCGATCGGCAACAGATGGTCGCCAATGGCGGCCATCGGCTCGCCATCCTCGATCCGGATGCGAGCCGGCAGCAGGTTCATGCCCGGCGATCCGACGAAACCGGCGACGAACAGGGTCTCGGGCTTCTCATAGAGTTCGTCCGGCGAGGCATATTGCTCGATCTTGCCGCTCTTCATGACGGCAACGCGGGTTGCCAGCGTCATCGCTTCGATCTGGTCGTGGGTGACGTAGACGATCGTGCTGCGCAGTTCCTGATGCAGCTTCTTGATCTCCAGCCGCATCTCGGTGCGCAGCTTGGCGTCGAGGTTGGACAGGGGTTCGTCGAACAGGCAGATCGGGCTGCGGCGCACCAGCGCCCGGCCGATTGCCACGCGCTGGCGCTGGCCGCCGGAGAGCTGCGACGGACGGCGATCGAGCAACGGCGTCAATTGCAGCAGGTTGGCGGCCCATTCGACGCGCTCGGCAATCTCGGCCTTCGGCAGCTTGTTGACGCGCAGACCGAAGCCGAGGTTCTTGCGCACTGTCATCGTCGGGTAGAGCGCGTAGGACTGGAAGACCATCGACATATTGCGGCGGCTGGAATCGACGTTGGTCACATCCTGGCTGCCGGCGATGATCTTGCCGGTATCGAGGTCCTCCAGGCCGGCGATGACGTTGAGCAGCGTCGACTTTCCGCAGCCCGAAGAGCCGAGCAGGACGATGAACTCGCCGCTGGCAACCGACAGGTTGATATCGCGCAGGATATGCTGCTGTCCGAAGGACTTGTTGGCGTCGATAACGGAGATCTGTGTCATTGCATTAGCCCTTCACCGCGCCGGCGGCGAGACCGCGCGCAAAATAGCGTCCGGAAAGAATATAGATGAGAAGCGGCGGCAGCGCGGTGAGGAAGGTCGCGGCCATGTTCACATTGTATTCTTTGACGCCGGTTGTTGTATTGACGATATTGTTGAGCTGTACCGTGATTGGCAGGTGGTCCCGCCCGGCGAAGATCAGGCCCAGGAGGAAGTCGTTCCAGATGCCCGTCGCCTGCATGATGATGGCGACGACAAGGACATTGACCGACATCGGCAGCATGATCTCGAAGAAGATCGTGAAAAAGCCGGCGCCATCCATCTTCGCCGCCTTCGAAAGCTCCGGCGGCACGCCCTGGTAAAAGTTGAAGAACAGCAGCGTCATATAGGGCAGGCCGAAGATGATGTGGATCAGGATGATCCCCGGCAGCGTGCCGTAAAGGCCGACGGTGCTGAAGATCCTGACCAGCGGATAGAGAATGACCTGGTAGGGAATGAAGGCGCCGAGCATCAGCGACAGCAGGATGACGCGGCTCAATTTCGACTGCCACTGCGACAGCGCGAAGCCGGTAAGCGCGCCAAACAGGATCGAGAAGATGACGCTGGGCACGACAATCTCGACGGAGTTCCAGAAATTCCCGTGAATGCCGTTGCATTGGATACCCGTGCAGGCCGTCAGCCATGCCTTCGTCCAGGCATCGAAATTCAGGCCCTGGGGCAGGGTGAAGATGTTGCCGGTGCGCAGCTCGTCGGCTGTCTTCAGCGATGTCGAGATCACCAGCAGCAGCGGGATCGCGTAATAGACCAGCGCGAGCGAAAGGATGACATAGAGAAGGATGCGGCCGGGCTTTGTCTTGGCTGTGCGAGGCACGGCATGGATCGTCGAAGCGCCGGATTGGGCGAGAGGGGTCGCAGTCATCGCTTCTGCCTCTTGAGCTCGATATAGACATAGGGAGAAAGGGCGCAGATGACGGACAGCAACATCAGGATCGCGGCTGCTGCCGCCGTGCTGATATTGGCGCGCTGGAACAGCAGGTCGACCACGAATTTTCCGGGCACATCGGTGCTGATGCCGGGACCGCCGCCGGTCATGGCGACGACGAGGTCGTAGCTCTTCACCACGGCGGTTGCCAGCAGGATGACGCAGGTGAGGATCAGCGGGCGCAGCATGGGCAGCACGATGCTGATATAGGAGCGCCAGACGGGGATACCGTCGATCTTGGCGGCCTTCCAGATGTCGCTGTCGACGCCGCGAAGGCCGGCGAGCATGATGGCCATGACGAGGCCCGAGGACTGCCAGATGGCAGCGATCGAAACGGCGTAGATCGCCTTTTCCGGGCTCGCCAGCCAATTGAACTGGAAGCTTTCCCAGCCGAAGCCGCGCACGAGGGCTTCGATACCGGTCGTCGGGTTCAGCAGCCATTGCCAGGCGAGGCCGGTCACGACGAAGGACATGGAAAGCGGATAGAGGAAGAGGACGCGGAAAAGCCCTTCGGCCTTGACGTTTCGATCGAGAAGCGCTGCCAGCGTCGTGCCGATGATGAGCGAGCCGGCGATGAACAGGCTACCGAAGATCAGCATGTTGGCGAAGGCGGTGTGCCAGCGCGGCATGGACAGCAGCGCCGCATACTGACCGAACCCGTAGAACGTGTAGTTCGGCAGCATCGTCGAATGCGTGAGCGAAATATAGAATGTCCAGAGGATCGTGCCGTAGAAGCACACGGCGATAACCACGGCGCTGGGCACAAGCGTCAGCTTGGCCGCCAGGTTCTTTTTAAACATTGCTTGCCCCCGTTCGTCGACATCGCAACTCATTTACGAAACTGCCCCGGCAACCATGCCAGGGCAGCGGATACCTAACGGCAGGACTTAGTTCCGCGCAACGATGTCGGCATATTGCTTGGCGGCATCGGCAGGCGTCATCGACGGGTTGCTCCAGAACTGGGTGACCAGATCCTTGATGGCGCCGACCGTTTCGCTGGTGAAGGACAGTTCGGCGTTCGGAGCGAGTGCGTTCGGATCCTTGAGCAGCCCGGCCGCCTTCTGCGTGCACATGTCGGCGTTGGCGAGGTTCACGTCGATGCGGGGCGGCAAGGCGCCCTTGACTGCGTTGAAGGCAAGCTGGGTTTCCGGTGCGATCATCACGTCGACCAGCAGCTTGCGGGCCGCGACTTGTTCAGGCTTGTCGCCAACCGGGAAGACGAAGGTATCGGAGACGATGTTCAGCACGCCGTTCGTGCCCGGCGCCAGCTCGCAGCCATATTCCTTGCCCGGCGTCAGGCCGGCAGCCTGGAATTCGCCCTTGGCCCAGTCGCCCATGATCTGCATCGCGGCCTTGCCAGTGATGACCATGTTGGTGGCGTCGTTCCAGTTGCGGTTGACATTGCCGTCGTCGACATAGCCGCGCAGCTTGGCGAAGGTTTCGAAGGACTTCACCATCAGCGGGCCGCCGGCAACGTCGACGTCGTGCTTGGTGTAGACGTCGGTGTAGAACTTGTTGCCGCCGGTTGCGATCATGATCGAACGGAAGACGAGCGCTTCCTGCCAGGCCTGGCCGCCGAAGGCGAGCGGCACATAGCCCTTGGCCTTGATCTTGTCGGCGGCGGCGAAGAATTCGTCCCAGCTTGTCGGCGGCTTGACGCCGACGTCGTTCAGGACCTTGGTGGAGTACCACATCCAGTTGGCGGTGCCGATATCGATCGGAACGGCGTAGAGGTGACCGTCGACGCTCGCCTTGTCCACGACCAGCTTGGGCAGGAATGTCTGCCAGCCCTTGGTGGAGGCGATGTCGTCGATCGGCGCCAGGATGCCTTGTTCGACCAGCGGCTTGATTTCGCCGAGATCGACCACCATCGAGGTCGGTGCGTCGCCGCCGGCAAGACGGCTGAGAACAGCGGCGCGCGCGGCCTCATAACCGGTAACCGGGCTGTCCTTCCAGGTGCCGCCCTTCTTGGCAACATCATCGGCGATGACCTTGATCGCGGCGGCTTCGCTGCCGCTCGTCCAGTAGTGCATGACCTCGGCCGTCTGTGCAAAAGCCTCGTTCGAAAGCAGCAAGGCAATCGCGGTGCCCGCACCGATCAATGAAAGTTTCGTTCCCATTGTGGTCCCCTTATTGGTTTCATTTCCGGGACCGAGTTAATTTTGTCACCTCGAAAATAGCAATTTTGATTTTATGTGCCATTGCGTCGCCAAAACCGATTTACCGTGAGCTCGCCCAGGTCGTGCGCGGTTCTTCGCCAATTTGCGATTCCCCGATATTGCCGGAGCGTTGTCGGAAGCTTTCCCCTGCAAACGTCACCTGGCTTTCACCAAGATGACCGGCCGGGCGAATGTCACCGATCTGTTCGCGCGACTTGAGGCGCGCTTGTCTGCGCATGACCGAGCCCGGTCGAGAGCGGAAACGAACTCTCAGATTGTGTGCGGAAATTTATAATCAAACGGAGGTTTAACAAGAATCCGCTTGCCAAACGACAAAAGGCAATTAATACTTTAATTAGAGTATTTAATCTCAACTTTGTAGGGCAAGCTATCCGTGGTCGTGCGTTGAGCGGCTGATAGATACTTCTCTTCGTGCGGCAAGAGACCGGGACATGGATTGTCCGGACAGGCTGCAAGAGAAGGCCAATTCCGCAAGCCAGGATATCGGCAGCGAAGAGCATCATTGTAGCAGGAAGAATTCGTAAAGCAGGCAACTTCCACACGGGGGACGACGGTGGGCGGTCTGGCGATATCGAGTTTCCGAAACGCGCTGTTGCGCAGTGCCAACGCATTGCGGGCGATCGCTGTTTTCATGACATTGCTGATCACCGCCCCTCAGATCGCGCTGGCGCAGCCGAGCGACTATCCGGGGGCGTCGCTTACCCCACGATCGCAAGCGGGATGGGACGCGACACCGAACGGGATCGATCCATCGGCCCCTCCGGATGAGCCGCAGGGCGGCCTGACCGAGGCGGGCACGCCGTTGAACAAGCGCGGAGGGGAATGCTTTCCAGCCGAACCGCGCAATCTCTTCAGCGATGTCGACATGGTGCCCGGCGCCGACGGCAAGTTGCATCCGTTCGACTATCAAACCAGTGGCGCCGTCAGCCCGGAGGCGCGCAGCGCGATCAGAGGCAAGAATACCTGGATGCTTTGGGGCGAAGGCAATGATGTCTTCTGGAACTGGGTGCAGCAGCACGGCTACGGGCTGACCGATTTTCTGGTCCTGACGGATTCCAGAAACCGGGACCAACGATTTGCCAGGTTCGGCCTCATCAACCAGCCGGGAATGAAGGCGCAGACCGACAGGACCAAGCGGCTGCTCGGCCTTTATGTCGATCAGGCCGACGGCGAAGAAATCAAATTGAAGCAGCCCGGCACCGACATCGATCCCAAGACGCAAGCCCTGGTGGCCCGTCCTGCCTCAAGATCCGGCTGCGAGGCCTTCGAGCCGTGGGACCGGGGTCAGTATGACAAAGTGCTGGCTGCGCTTCCCGATGACGGCCTCGATCCTGATGTCTATGGCTATCCCAGCGGTATCGTCGGCCTGAGGCTGATGCCGAATCCGGATTTCTTCGGCAAGACCGATGCCGCCCGCAAAGCGCGGCAATACTGGAAGACGCGCGTCGAGGATGCGCCGGGCGATCCCTATTACACGGATATCTCCGTCAATGCCGATCCCAACTTGGTCCGGCCTTTCCGCGTCAGCATGTCCTGCGGCTTCTGTCATATCGCGCCGCATCCTCTCAATCCACCAGCCGACGTCGAAAAGCCGCAATGGTCCAACCTGTCGACAACCGTCGGCGATCAATACTGGAATCCGGTCTCGACATTCGCCAATCTCAAGAAGCCGGAAAGCTTCCTCTATCAGTTCCTGGCCAGTCAGCAGCCGGGCACGATCGACACCTCCCTGGTCAGCACCGATCACATCAACAATCCGAACACGATCACCGCCATATTCGGCGTGCCGGCACGGCTGGATCGCGCCCAGAAGAACCCGCCCGAAAACCAGAGCGCGGCGAACCTCCTCATCCCGCATATCGAGGACCCGCAGCAGGGAACCAACCCCAGACATACGCCGCGCGTCCTCTTGGACGGATCGGACAGCGTTGGGATTTTCGGCGCCCTGTCGCGCGTCTATCTCAACATAGGCGCCTATTCCGAGGAGTGGAAACGGGTGCAGAACTCCATCGTCGGATTTACCCCGCAGCGTCCCTTCGCGGTTTCGACCGCCCTCAAGAACTCTGTCTATTGGCGCACCGCCGACAAATATCGCATTCCCTATCTTGCTGCGTTTTTCACCTATCGCAGCCAGCAGGATGGCGAAAGCGTCACGCGCCCGATGCATCTCGCCGACACGCCTCAAGGCAAGCCGATCATCGATGCCGAACGCAACGATGCTGCCCATGGCCGCAATGTGTTCGTCGAAAATTGCGCCGTCTGTCATTCCAGCAAGCAGCCGGCCGGCTTCACCCTGCGCTTTTCGCGCGATTGGGCAAGCAAGGATGTGCCAAGCTTCGACAGTTCGGCGACGCTGACCCTGCCGATGGATTTCGCCGACTGGCAGGATTTCACAAGGAGCAAGAACTACGGCGACTACGTCAAGCAGATCCGCGCGCTCGCGGGCCAGCCCGCGGATCTGCCGGATGCTTTCCTGAAGGACAATTACCTGTCGACCGACATCCGCGTGCCGATCACGCTCGTCGGCACGAACTCCGCCCGCGCCGTCGGCACCAATGCGATGCGCGGACAGGTCTGGGACAATTTCTCCTCGGAAACCTACAAGTCGCTTCCAGCCGTCGGCGAAGTGCATTTCTTCAACCCCTTCTCCGGAAAACCGGCCGACCGCTGGGGCAACAACGATACCTATGCTCCCCCCGCCGGAGGACCGGGATACTACCGGCCCGCTTCGCTGATCAGCCTGTGGGCAACCGCCCCCTTCCTGCACAACAATACGCTCGGCGAATATACCGGCGATCCCTCCGTCAAGGGCCGCATGCAAGCTTTTGACGACGCGATCGACAAGATATTGTGGAGCGGAAAGCGCGAGACGAGCAGCGTCCGCCTGCCCGGCGATCTTCGTGGCAAGATGGCGCTTGCCGATGGCGACCGCGGCTTCATCTACCGGACGACGCAGCCGACATGGATCGATTTTCCGGCCCGGTTCATCCGTCCGCTCATCAGCAGCGTGATCGGTCCCTTCTGGACCTCCTTTCTCGCGACCTATCTGTGGATGGGACTTGCGGTGGGAGCAGCGTTGCTGGCGGTCGTCGGGCGGCCGCGACATGCGGGTTTTGTCTTCGCGTTGGCCGCCATATTGGCGGGGGTGGCGCTGCGCGCGAGCCGGGTCGACACGGTCTATCCGCTCCTGTGGCTGGTACCGGTCGCGGCGGCAGCTATTGCAGCGCTGCTGTGGTTCGCCACTCGTCGCCTCTGGATCGGCAAGGCCATCTTCGCCGTGCTTGCCCTGCTCAGCCTGCTTGCGAGCCAGCAGGCGAATGCCTTCTTCGACGGCAAGGCGGGCGACCTGAAAGTCGGCCCCATTCCGACCGGCACGCCCGTCAGTCTGGTCATGAATATGAACCCGGAAGCGCCGGCGGGCGATCTGCTGCAGGCGGTCTTCGGCCTGACCCGCGGCATTCTGCGTGTCCGAAAGAGCTCCCTCCCGGACGGTCCTGCCTGGGAAGCCTTCCGCGACGAGGCGGCGGCACCCTTGATGCGCGTGAGCAAATGCCCCGATTTCGTGCAGGACCGCGGACATTGGTTCGCCGATGCATTGCCGGATGACGAGAAGAAGCAGCTCAAGGCATTCCTGAAAACGCTCTGACGTCCTCGAAAACGGAGACCGACAAGAGGCCATGGCAACGGAGTCGCAGCAAGCCACGATCGATACGGCCATCGCGCAGGCGAGCGATCCCGCCGTCACGCCTTTCGACTATATCGTCGTCGGGTCCGGGGCGGGCGGCGGCCCGCTGGCCGCGCGCCTGGCGCTCAGCGGCCGGCGCGTCCTGCTCATCGAGGCAGGCACCGATCCGGCGATCGACGACAGTGCCAAACCGAGGGAAGTCTACGACGTCCCCGCCTACAACGGCGCGGCGACCGAGGACGAGGTGACGAGTTGGGATTTTTCGGTACGCCATTACGACAGCAATGCCAAACAGCGCGCCGACAGCAAGTACGATCCGGCCAGGGACCCCTCGCAGCACGGCGAAACCGGCAAGGGCGGCATCTTTTATCCGCGCGCGGCGGCGCTCGGCGGCTGTACGTCGCATCATGCCATGATCATCATCCGTCCCAACGATTCCGACTGGGACGACATCGCCCGGCTGACCGGCGACGACAGCTGGCGCTCGGAAAACATGCAGGGCTATTTTCCGAAGATCGAGCAATGTCTGTACTACAAGGTCTACAAGGGCTTTCTCGGCAGCATTCTCGGCGGGCTTTTGAGGTTCGTGCAGGCCATCGCCACCTTCATCAACCCGCAGCGCCATCTCGATCCGAACGGCCACGGCTTCAGGGGCTGGCAGCCGACAAGCTTCATCGACCCTATCGTCATTGCCGGCGTCGCGCGGCGTGACCGCACCTTTCTCGGCCTCATCTTCGATGTCATATGGTCTGCCCTTGCCGGCAAGGGCGAGCGATCGATCTTCAGGCGGGCGCTCGCGCATCTGCAGATCATCCAGTTTCTCGATCCGAACGTGCGCGCCGCCGATATCGACAGCCGCGCGCGGCTCTCCCTGATATCCATCGGAACCAACGGCCGGACGCGGTACGGATTGCGCGAATGGTTGCTGGAGGTCGCGTCCAGATATCCGGACCGGCTCGTCGTGAAAACCGGTGCCCACGCGACGCGTCTTATCTTCGAAAAAGGCGAAAACGGCGCAGCCCCCCGCGCGGTCGGCGTCGAGGCGGTGTTCGGAAAGTATCTCTACAGGGCCTCGAAACGCAACGGCGAAGCGGAAGCCGGAGAAACGATACAGTATTTCGCCAGCCGGGAAGTCGTCGTCTGCGGAGGATCTTTCAACAGTCCTCAGCTGCTGATGCTGAGCGGCATTGGCGATGCCAGGAGGCTCAAGGCGCTCAGCATCGCCGGACCGCGCGACAAGGATGGCACCGAGATCGCTCCGGTCGTCAATCTGCCCGGCGTGGGGGCGAACCTTCAGGATCGCTACGAAGTCAGCGTCGTGTCCGAAATGCGCAAGGAATTCGCGACGCTAAAGGGGGCCACTTTCCGGCCCGGCGACCCCAATGACCCGCTGCGGGCCCAGTGGCTCGCCGACGGGACAGGGCTTTATGGCACCAATGGCGGCGCGCTCGCGATGATGCTGTCGTCAACGGCCAACAGGAAGAAGGAAAATCCCGACCTGTTCGTCTTCGGCGTTCCGGCCGCCTTCCGCGGCTATTACTGGAACTGGTCCAGGGAACTGCTGAGGCGCAGCAAGGGCGCTCCTCGCGACCAGCGCGATCTCTGGACCTGGGTGATATTGAAAGCCTATACCGACAACAATCACGGCACGGTCACCCTACGCACGAACGATGCCTTCGACGTGCCCGATATCAATTTTCATTCCTTCTCCGAGGGACCTGCCGGATATGGCGCCGATCTCGACGCGGTCTGCGAAGCCATCCAGCGCGTGCGCGAGATCAACGGCAAGATCACCGGCATGAAGGACGAGATCCAGCCGGGCAAGGGCGTGGCGAGTGACGGGCCGGCGCTCAGGCAATGGGTGCAGGACGAGGCATGGGGGCACCATGCCTGCGGCACCTGCCGGATGGGTCCGGACCGCTGGCAGCCGAACGTCAAGTCGTTGCGAGACAAGGGTGCGGTGCTCGACAGCGGCTTCCGGGTCCATGGCGTTCGCGGCCTGCGGGTTGTCGATGCCTCGGTATTTCCGCGCATTCCCGGCTATTTCATCGTTACGCCCGTGTTCATGATCGCCGAGAAGGCCGCGGATGCGATCCTGGCGGATTCTCCGGCCTATCCGAGCGAGATGGAGCAGCGCGAAGCCGCCGCGATCCATCGCCGCCGCGGTCAGCTTGATGCCGTCGCCGACCCGAAGGAGCTCGCGCCGACCTCGCTGCCCGAGGATTGCATCGGGCTTGCCCTGTCGGGCGGCGGCATCCGCAGTGCCACCTATGCGCTGGGCGTCCTGCAGGCATTGGCGGCAACCGGAATCCTGCGGCGCGTCGACTTTCTGTCCTCGGCATCCGGCGGCGGCTATATCGGCGGCTTCCTCGGCCGGCTCTACACACGCATGACCGAGGACACCCCGGACAAGATCGAGCGCATCGAGGCTACCCTGACCGATCCGAATTCTGCGGAGATCTGGTGGCTGCGACGGCATGCGGACTATCTGATCGGTGGCGGCCGTTCCGACGTGCAAACGGATATCGCCATCATCGCCAGGAACCTCGCGGCCGTGCTTTTCTGTGTCGGCGCCTTCTTCCTCGGCTGTCTCGGATCGCTTCGGTGGATAGCCGAGATGATATTGCCGGGCGCGGCCGTGGAGTGGAAGATAGCCGGCATATCCGTCTCGCCCTGGTGGCTCGCATCGGGGGCGCTCCTGCTGTTCGCCGTGCTGCCGATCTCGATCGGCTATTGGCTGACCCCCAACGGCGGGGTGAGATCGCCCTATTCGCGTTTCGGCATTCTTGGCTGGTTGGTCCTGCTGGGCTGCATGATTGCCGCGATCGGGGTCGGCGGTATCGGCGGCATGGCCCTCATCGCCACGATTGTTCTGGTCTTGGCCTGGTTCTGGCAGGAAGGCGTACGCTGGAACGTCTCCTCCCATACGACCGGCGGCGGTTTTGCCACGCTTTATCGCAATCGGCTGTCCCGCGTGCTTGGAAGCGTTCTTCTGATATTCGTCGGGACGGTCGGATTTGTCCTCGTCGACAGTCTTGCGCGCGCCATTGCGGCGAAAGACCACAGCTCGGCCATGGCGGGATCGATGCTGGCCGCCTCGCCGCTCCTCCTGTTTCTACGGAAGCTGGTGATCGGTCTCATTCCGCGTGACGACGCCCAAATGACCGGCAAGGCCAGCGGCAAGCTTCTCATTCCCGTCCTGGCGTTTTCCTTTGCGGCCCTGCTGTTTCTCGCGGTCGATATCCTGGCGCATAGCGCTTTCAAACAGGGGCTTTCAACCGGCGTCTGGGTCACTCTTGCAGGGCTGGCCGTCTCGGCGGCCGCCGGCCGCGCGATCAATTTCCTCAACCTTTCCTCCCTGCAGCAATCCCTGACGCAGAAGCTGACGCGGACGTTCCTGGGGGCGTCGAACAATTGGCGCGTTCACCCCGTCGGCACGGACGCGCCGGTGCCGATCCAGGTCTCCGACGAGGGCGACGACATGTCGCTCAGCGACTATCATCCGGAGCGCAACGGCGGGCCGCTGCATCTCATCAATGTCTGCATCAATCAGACCGTCGACCATATTTCCGGCCGTCAGCTTCGCCAGAACAAGGGGCTGCCGATGTGCCTCGGGCCGGGCGGCATCAGCGTCGGCCAGCAATATCACGCCATCTGGGAAACACCTCCCGAAGATCTGGCCGCCGACAAGGCCATCGTTCGCGCGTTGCCGGTGGCGCCCGATCCTCACAAGTTCCATGTTCTGGGTCGGTGGTCGTCGGAAACGGCAACGGTCGAGCAGTTGACACTCGGACGCTGGCTTGCGATCTCGGCCGCGGCCGTGTCCACGGGCGCCGGGCGGACCAGCAGCTTGCCGATGTCGCTCCTGCTGGGACTGCTCAACGTGCGCCTCGGCTATTGGTGGAACAGCGGCATCAATGCCGGCCAACGCCCCGGCAGATATCCTCCCAACCTATGGCAACGAATAAAGTCGCTGCCGGCCACCATCTTTGCCGTGCAGGCTATGTTGCTCAACGAATGGCGCGGTTCTTTCGAAGGCCCATCCGCCCGGCGCTGGTATCTGAGCGATGGCGGGCACTTCGACACGACCGGCCTCTACGAGCTGATCAGGCGGCGGCTGCCCTTCATCATCGCCGTCGATGCGGCCGAGGACGAGCAATATCGGATGGATGATCTCGCCATCCTGATGCGCCAGGCGCGGCTCGATTTCGATGCCGAGCTTATCTGGCTGGACCCCGGCTCAAGTGAATCCGCGGCAAATCCCTGGCAGGGGCTGGAACACGCCGCGGCGCCAGTGATCATCCCCGGTTGGATCAAGGGCCTGATCGCCCATCCCGAGCGGCTCGGAAGCCTCGAACAGCTGAAGCGGAATGGGCCGGCCTGCGCGGCGTTGGCGCGAATTCGCTACCGCGATCAACCGGGCAGGAGCTCCTGGCTTCTGCTGATCAAGGCCAACCTCGCGCCGGCAATCCCGGCTGATGTCCGCAATTATGCGACGACGCATGCGAGTTTTCCCAACGAAGCGACCATCGACCAGTTTTTCGATGACGATCAATGGGAGAGTTACCGATCTCTCGGTCAATACGCCGGCAGGGCAATTTTCGACACTTGAGGGCAGGGGGTTTGCCACCTGTGTCCCATGCGATCGCGTACCGACCGGCCGGAAGCCGGGATCGTCGTACAGGCAGTGGAGTCGTGATCTCATCGCAAGAAAGGGGATTATGAAATGGGCCAGTTCCTTGAACCAAGTGCAGAAGAACTTAGGCTGAGACGGCGAAAGGTCTTCGCCTTCCTCTATGGCAGCTTTATCTACATCATCGGCGTCTGGGGTATCCTGCTTTATACCGTCGGCTTTGTCGGGAACTTCTTCGGACCGATCATCAACAGCCGGTTCGGCGCCGTCTTTCCCTGGAAGTCGATCGACATGGGAACGGTGGAACCGTTCTGGACCGCCTTGGCCATCAATATCGGGCTTCTGCTCATTCTCGGTCTGCAGCATTCCGGGATGGCCAGGCCGACCTTCAAGAACTGGTGGACAAGGATCGTCCCGAAGCATCTGGAAAGATCGACCTATATCGTCGTAGCGATCGCCGCGCTGGCGCTGCTGCAATGGCAATGGCGGCCGATACCCAATGTCATCTGGAACGTCGAAGATCCGTTCTGGCGGCCGCTCCTGGGGTGGATTTCCTTCGCCGGCTGGCTGACCGTGCTGTGGGCCACCATCCTCGTCGGCCATTGGAAGGTCTTCGGTGTCGATCAGGTGATCGATTTCCTTGAAGACCGGCCCTATACCAAAGCCCCTCTGACGACGCCGGAATATTACAAGGTCGGTTGGCCGATCACCATCAAAGGCCTCTGGTACTACTCTCGCCACCCCGATTTCCTTGGCTTCATCATTGCCTTCTGGGTCACGCCGACCATGACGGTCGGCCATCTCGTCTTCGCGATCGGGCTGACGATCTACATCATGATCGGCATCTATTTCCTGGAGCGCAATCTCATCAATCTGTGGGGTCCGGATTATGCGGAATATGTGAAAACCCGCTCCAAGATCATCCCGTGGTTCGTCCGGCGTGGCCCGGTTTCGCTGTCCCAGAGCAAAACCGAGTGACCGTCTTGATGAAACCGGATCGATGATTCATATCCAAGGACCGGTGAGACCTGCGTTTCGGGTTGCTTCAGGGTATGATTTGACGCTGGAAAGCCGTCTGCTTCCTTCTAGCGAGCTATTTGCACTTGTCCTGGCCGCATAACCTCAAGTTATCCTGGCCGCTATTTTTTTTCGACTCCCATCCCCATCCGTCACTGTTAGAGTTTCGCTAACAAAAGTGGGAACGGGACGCTTCCAAAGCGAGGCGACCAACAAGGCAGATAGTCACGACGCCATGAGCCAGGGCCATTCACGCCCGTGCTGATGCGTGCGCTTCATCGGGAGTCGACGGTATTGGTGACATCGTATGCAGTGGCGATGGTTCAAGACTTACGTTCCAACGCAAGTGTCGAGCGTGGCCGGAGATGAAAGCCACTACCGGTAAAACGCTCATTGGCCTGCATTCGCTCAGCAAGCGTTACGGAACACATACCGTTCTGGACAAAATCGATCTCGAAGTCAGTTCAGGTGAGGTTCTCGCGATCATTGGACCCAGCGGTTCGGGCAAGAGCACTTTGCTTCGCTGCATCAATTATCTCGAGCCTCCGTCGGGCGGCACGATAACCATTGGTCCAACCACAATTAACGCGGCGCAACCAGTGTCCCCTGCCGAGCTTTCGAGCCTGCGCCGGCGTGTCGGCATGGTCTTCCAGTCATTCAACCTCTTTCCCCACATCTCCGTGCTGCGCAATGTCAGTCTTGCGCAGGAGCGGGTGCTTGGCCGCAGCAGGGCGGAAGCGGACGAGCGTTCGATGCAGTTGCTTAGCCGCGTCGGGCTTTCGGAAAAGGCCGCGCAGTTTCCCGGCCGCTGCTCGGGCGGACAGCAGCAGCGCATTGCCATCGCCCGGGCTCTCGCGCTTGATCCCGAGGTCATGCTGTTCGACGAGCCGACATCCGCGCTCGATCCGGAGCTGGGGCTCGAGGTTTTGGCAGTCATGCGGGAGCTTGCCACGAGCGGGATGACGATGATCGTCGTCACCCACGAGATGGGGTTCGCCGAAAACGTATCCGACACGGTGATGATCATGGCGGATGGCCAGATCGTCGAGAAAGGCCGGTCGGCCGAGGTCATGCGCAATCCGCAGCATGAGCGGACACGCCGCTTCCTTCGCGCGGTGCATGACCGATGAGTGCCGTCGATCTTTTTCTGTTCGTTCGCGGCCTTGCCTGGACCACGGCCTTGACCATCGGCTCCTTTACCATTGGCGCTCTCCTCGCAATTCCCCTTCTGGCGGCTCGCCGAAGCCGGCTTTTCCTGGTGCGCCTTCTGGCATCGATCGCGATCCAGGTCGTGCGCGCCATCCCGCCGATCCTCTGGTTGTTCATCATCTTCTTTGGTCTCGGGATAAGCGTTTTCCCGATCAGCCCCTTCGTGGCGGCGCTCGCCGGCCTTGGCCTCATCGCTGCGGCGAACATGGCGGAAATCTATCGCGGTGCGCTGAACTCGATCCATCACGGTCAATGGGAGGCCTGCGCGGCCCTCGATCTTGGCCGGTGGTCCACGATGCGGGACGTCGTGGCGCCGCAGGCCTTCAGGGTGGCGCTGCCGTCGGCGGCAAGCTACCTCATCGGCTTGATGAAAGAGACGGCCGTCGCCTCGACGATCGGGGTGACCGAGCTTGCCTACCAGGGCAACCAGCTTTCGCAGCTGACGTTCCGTGGTCTGGAAATCTTCGCCTTCGTCGGACTGTTCTACATTTTTCTCAGCCTGCCGGTGGCCTGGCTGTCGCGTATGGCCGACGCGCATCTCCGATCCAAGGTGGCGCGGTGATGTTTCCAAGCTACGACGAAATCGTCTCCTGGATGCCCGAGCTTCTCGGCGGCCTTTCCATCAGCCTTCAGGTCACCGCGCTCAGCCTGTTGCTGGGTATTCCGTTGGGGCTCTTGCTTGCCTTGGGCGTGCTGGCGCGCAGCAGGGCGCTACGGGCCATTTCGCTCTTTCTGGTGGAGGTGGGGCGCGGCGCGCCGGCTCTGGTGCTGCTGCAATTCATCTATTTCGGATTGCCGAGCATCGGGCTGACGATCGAGTCCTTTGCTGCGGCGGTGATCGCGCTTGCCTGGAACACCGGCGCCTATACCAGCGAGATCATCCGGGCGAGCCTGCAATCGATCGCGCATGGCCAGCGCGAGGCCGCCGAGGCGCTCGGCCTCAACCGGACCGACGAATTGCGCTTTGTCCTGCTTCCGCAGGGCCTGCGCGTGGCGCTGCCGGCTCTTCTCGGCTTCTCGATCCTCATTTTCCAGGGCACGTCGCTATGCTTCACGATTGCCCTGCCGGAACTCGTGAGCCGTGCCTACGAAATCGGCTCCACCACCTTCCGCTATTTCCCGGCCCTCATTTGCGCCGGTGCTCTCTATGCCTGCATTTCGATACCCGCCGCTCTTCTCGTCGGTCATGTCGAAAAGCGGGCGGGTCTTTATGTTCAACGTTAATCTTCAACAGAAAGGAATTCCGGCATGCCCGCATTCAAGTCCAAGACTTACCTCCTTCTGTCCGGCATTGCCGGCATGCTCCTGTCGGCCCAGATCGCGCATGCCGAGGATTGCACGCCGCAGCATAAGTTCACCACCATCGCGCCCGGTACGCTGACGGTTGCCGTCACGACCTATGCGCCGCACTCCTATCTCGATGACAGCGGTAACATGAAGGGGATCGACGGCGACATCGCCGCCGAATTCGCCAAGCGCGAATGCCTCAAGGTCAAGGCGGTTGCCGTCGATCCGGCCGCAGCGATCCAGTATGTCCTTTCCGGTCAGGCCGACATCACCACCGGCGACTGGTATCGCACCGCCGAGCGGGCCAAGGTCATGAGCCTCTCAGCGCCGCTCTACACGGACCAGATGGCGATCTATTCGAAGCAGGATTTCAAGAAGGTGTCCGATCTCGAAGGCAAGAAGGTGGGCACCGTTCAGGGCTATCTCTGGGTTGCCGATCTGAAGACCGTGCTTGGCGCGTCGCTGAAGCTCTATCCGAATTCCGTCAACATGCAGCAGGATCTGTTCGCCGGCCGTATCGATGTCGCCGTCGACGGCTATTCGACGGGGGTTGTCGCCGCGCAGAAGGGTGCGTTGAAGGATGTCAAGGTTGCCGTCGCGGCCGCGGATCCGCGCGTGAAGGCGACCAAGGAAGCGGCGCAGGCCGGCTTTCCTTATTCGCTGAAGGCGAAGGAGTTCGGCGAAGCGCTCGATAGCAATATCGAGGCGATGCATAAGGACGGAACGATCGTCAAGATCCTGAAATCCTACGGCCTCGACGGCACGGCGGGCGAAACCGGCGCTCCGCGTCTGGTGCAGTAAGGCCATGATGTGCGGGGGAGGCGATCTTCCCCCGCATGTATGCGAAGAGAGTTAGGGAGATATCGGCGATGACGGTCTACACGGTCACGCGCAAGACGCAGTCATGGTACGGCGAGCAGATCGGCATCCTGATCCTCGATGCGGCCTATCCTTGCATTCCCGGCAACGTCGGAAATGCTACCACCTACACCTATCCCGTCCGGTTTCAGGAAGTGCGCGGAGCCTCGATCGACAGGCTTCTCAATCAGCGCGATCCCGCCCTGAAGGAGGCTTTCATCGAAGCGGCGCTGGAGTTGCAGGCTCGAGGGGTCAAGGCGATTACCGGAGCCTGCGGTTTCATGGCCTATTTTCAGGAGGAAGTGGCGGCGATGCTCGACATTCCGGTCTTCCTATCCAGCCTGATGCAGGTTCCCTTCATGCACGGGCTTTGCGGCGGCAGCGTCGGTATCATCACCGCCAATGCATCGCGGCTCGCGCCGCGACATTTCAGGGCTTGCAACATCCCCGACAGCATTCCCCTGGCGATTGCCGGCATGGAGGATCAGACGGAGTTTCGCGAAGCGATCCTCGAGGAAAAGGGGACGCTCGATTCCGCCGAAATCGAACGCGAGGTGACGCGGGTCGCCCGTCGGCTGGTGGAAGAGCATCCGGAGGTGCGTTCCATCCTGCTGGAATGCAGCGACCTGCCGCCCTATGCGCATGCGGTACAAGCCGTCACCGGGCGTCCTGTCTTTGACTTCATCACAATGATCAACTACGTCCAGCAAAGCATCGCCCGCCGGCCTTATGCCGGCAGCATGTGACGCGCGGCCGTTTCGCCCAGGACCTCAACCATGGCTGTCGATCAATATTATCTGCTGGGGCGCTCGGGACTACGCGTCAGCCGCCTGGCGCTGGGCACGATGACCTTCGGCAACGGCGGCATCCGCGGTATCGGTGGGAACTGGGGCGCGGACGAGGCGGCCGCACGAACAATCTTCAACCGCTACATCGCCGCGGGCGGAAATTTCATCGATACCGCCAATTCCTATGCGGGGGGACTGAGCGAAAAACTCGTCGGCGCCTTCGTCGCCGAAGCGGGCTTGCGCGACGATGTCGTCATCGCCACGAAATTCTCCAACAATGTGTCGCCTGGCAATCCCAACGCCGGCGGTAACGGTCGCAAGGCGATGATGCAGGCGGTCGATGCTTCGCTCAAGCGCCTGAAGACCGACTATATCGATCTTTATCTGCTGCATACGTGGGATCGCATGACGCCCGCCGAGGAGGTCATGCGAACCTTCGACGACCTCGTGCGGGCCGGCAAGATCCGCTATGCCGGGCTCTCCGACGTGCCCGGCTGGTATGCCGCGCGTGCTCAGACTTGGGCCGAGGCGCATGCTCTCACCCAGCCCATCTGCCTGCAATTGCCCTATTCGCTGGTCGAGCGCAGCATTGAGCCCGAATTCGTGCCGCTTGCCGAGACGCTTGGTCTTGGCATCACCGCATGGAGCCCGCTCGCCATGGGGCTCCTATCGGGAAAATATCGCCCCGGTTCGGCGGAACAGGGGCGGCTGTCGCAAGATGCATCCGGCGGCGGCCTTGGATTGTTCACCGAGCGCAATAGGTGCATCCTCACCGTACTGGAAAGGATTGCCGGCGAAATGGGGCGCAGCATGGCGCAGGTGGCGCTGAACTGGTGCGTCAATCGCCCTGGCGTCGCGGCGGCGATTATCGGCGCGAGCCGGCTTTCGCAACTCGACGACAATCTTGCCGCACTGGACTTTACAATTCCGCCCGAATTTCGTTCCGAACTCGATAGCACCACCGCCATCGATGCTCCCTATCCCTACGCGCTCTTTGGCGACGATTATCAGGCCGCGATTTTGAATGCCGGCGCATCCGTCGGAGACAAGCCGCCGGGCTATAGACGGGAAATCCTGCTGCCCAAGATTACCGACTATGCGTTCGGTCAGCCGAAGAACAAGGATCCGGGCTGAATGCGCGGTCGACCGGAAGGACCCATGATATGTTGAATGACGCACGTTCCCATGGCCTATGGGAAAAGACCGCCATTGCACCCCCTCGGACATCTTGCCTGACCGGTCGTCTCGTCGCGGATGTGGTGATTGTCGGCGGCGGCTTCACCGGGCTTTCGGCGGCTCTGCATCTCGCCGAGGCCGGGCGGCGCGTCGTCGTGCTCGAGGGTCGTGAAATCGGCTTCGGCGGATCGGGCCGCAATGTCGGCCTGATCAATGCGGGCATGTGGGTGATGCCCGACGACCTGCCGGGGGAGCTCGGCGAGGTCCACGGTGAGCGGCTCCTCCAGCTTCTCGGCAATGGTCCGCAAATCGTGATGTCCATTGTCGACAAACATGGCATCGAGTGTGAACTCGAGCGCAACGGCACTTTGCACTGTGCGGTCGGCAAGGCTGGCTTGAAAGAAATCACCGAACGCGCGAGGCAATGGCAAAAGCGTGGAGCGCCCGTCGAACTCCTGGATGCGGCGGCGACGGCGGCCCGCATCGGCACGAAAGCCTATGCCGGATCGCTTCTCGATCGACGCGCGGGCACGCTGCAACCGCTCGCCTATGTGCGTGGTCTGGCGCATGCCGCGTTGCAGGCGGGCGCCGTGCTGCATACAGGGTCTCCCGTTCTGTCTTGCGCCCAGGAAGGAACGGGCTGGAAGGTCTCGACGGCCAGCGGGTCGGTGATCGCGGAATGGGTCATCGTTGCGACGGATGCCTATAGCGAGGGACCATGGGCGAATGTCCGCCGCGAGCAGGTGCATCTTCCCTATTTCAATCTCGCCACCCGCCCGCTGTCGCCCCAGCTGCGCGAGACGATCCTTCCCGGTCGGGAAGGTGCATGGGATACGAAGGAAATCCTCTCGTCTTTCCGGATGGACAGGGCCGGTCGCCTCGTGTTCGGCAGCGTCGGCGCCTTGCGCAATACCGGTACGGCCATCCATGTCGCCTGGGCAAAACGTGCGCTCGCCCGGTTGTTTCCTCAGCTGGGGTCGGTGGAATTCGAATATGAGTGGTACGGCAAGATCGGCATGACCGACAATGCCCTGCCGCGCTTCCATCGTTTCGGGCGGAACATCGTCGGCTTTTCCGGGTACAATGGCCGCGGCATAGCGCCGGGCACCGTGTTCGGCCAAGTCCTGGCCCGTCATATTCTCGGCGAACTGGAGGAGGCCGACCTACCGCTGCCGGTCACCGATGCAAGACAGCAGTCCCTGAGAGGCCTCAGGGAATCCTATTACGAGGTCGGTGCCCAGCTCGCGCATTTTTCCGGCGAGCGGTTCTAGAGGGCGGCGGCGAATTGACGTTGATCGTGTCGGCGGTCAGGGAACGGGGATCTCTTTGGCCGCGCTGATCGGTGCGTCGGCATTCTGTTCGAGCAGCCAATCCCGGAAGAGCGTCGCACCATGTTTTGTGGGGCGCTGCGCCGGCATGACGACATAAATGGCTTGGCCGGAGCGGTGGACGGCATCAAGCGGATAGACCAAACGACCAGCCTGAACGTGATCGTGGACAAGGTGCTTCCAGCCCAGCGCCACGCCTTGTCCGAGAACGGCAGCCTCGATCGAGCTGAGCGCGTCCGTGAAGACGAAGTCCTGTTTAAGGCGGGTGATCGGGACCGAATGGTGGGTCAACCATTCTCGCCAGCCAAGCCGGACACGGTGTCTTTCTTCGAAATGCAGAAGCCGGTGATTGAGCAGATCGGCCGGTTCGTTGACGGGACCGTGCTCCTTCAGATAATCGGCACTGCAAACGGGGATGACTTCCTCGGTTACGAAGTGCCATGCATGTATCCCCGGCCATTTGCCGATGCCGAGACGCGCTGAAATATCGATGTCTTCCTCATTCAGATCCTGGTCGTCGCGACTGCTTTCCTCGATGCGCAGTGCGATATCGGGATACTTCCCCTTGAAGTCCTTGAGGCGCGGAAGAAGCCAGAGTTGCACGAAGGAGGTCGAGAACGACACTCTGACAGTGTCGTTCGAATGCTTCGTGCGCAAGGAGGTCAAGACCATGTGCAGGTGGTCGAAGGTCTGCTGCGTTTCCCTGTAGAGCCTCAGGCCCTCGGCGGTCAGTTCGAGGCGCGTGTGTTCGCGGCGAAACAGTTTCAGCCCCGTCGCCTCTTCCAGCAGCTTGATCGTTTTGCTGACGGCCGGCTGGCTGACATTCAGTTCCTCGGCCGCCGCCGTGAAGCTCCGTCGTCGTGCCGCGGCCTCGAAGACGAAAAGATAATTTGCCGAGGGAACCAGGGATCGCAGTCTGTGCATAAATTGAAGTTATGCTCCTCTGCATTTTTTTGCAACGTCACAAGTGCATTCCTGGTCGGTAGTCTCGCCCGAAATCAAACCGGGAACTCTCCATGCAAACTCATGCTCGCGCCGTGGTCATTGGCGGTGGTTGTGTCGGCGCCGCCATCCTTTACGGTCTTGCCAAACGCGGCTGGACGGATGTCGCGCTTCTGGAGCGCACGCAGCTGACCGCCGGCTCCACCTGGCATGCCGCCGGCCTCATTCCCTCCTATGCGCGCAGCATCAATATCGGCCGGATGATCGCCAAGACGATCGAAATATATGAAGGCCTGGAAGCGGAGACCGGCCAGCATGTCGGCTGGCACAAATGCGGACAGTTGCGCGTCGCCAACACGCGTGACCGTCTGGACGAATACAAGAGCTATATGAGCGTCGCCGCCGTTCAGGGCATCCGCGCCGAACTCGTGACACCGCAGCAAGCGCGCGAACTTTGGCCGCTGCTCGAAAACAATCACGACATGCTGGCTGCTCTCTATCACCCGGATGATGGTCATATCGCGCCCGCCGATGTAACCCAGGCGATGGCCAAGGGCGCGCGCGACCGTGGTGCCAAGATCTATCTCAATACCGAAGTGCGCGGCTTCGAACGCATGCCGGGTGGCGAGTGGAAGATCCTGACCAGCCAGGGTGAGATCATATGCGAACATGTCATCTCGGCGACCGGCAATTATGCCCGCCAGACCGGCGCCATGCTCGGCCTCGAAATTCCGGCAATCCCTATCGTCCATCAGTATTGGATCACGGACGCCGTTCCGGAGGTGATCGAGCGCAAGCGGCAGGGCCTGCCGGAAATGCCCATCCTGCGTGACGAGGGCTTCGAGGGCTATCTGCGCGAGGAGGGCGATGGCCTGATGTTCGGTCCCTATGAAAAGACCGAACACCTCAAGCTCTTCGCCGAGAATGGCGTTCCGGAATGGTTCGGTGCCGACCTGCTGGAGGAGGACTTCGATTCCGTCTCCTGGAATTGGGAACGTGCCATGGACCTCGTTCCGGCCCTTGGCCGGGTCGGCATCAAGGCGAATGTGCGCGGTCCGTTCCAGATGACGGCCGACGAGTTGCCGTTAATGGGGCCGGCCTGGGGTCTGGAGAATGTCTGGATCGCGGAGGGCGTGCCCGGCGGTATCCTCTGGGGCGGCGCCATCGGCTATTACCTGTCGGAGCGTATCGTCGAAGGCGCCAACAGCCTCGACACGTCCGAACTCGACCCGCGCCGCTTCGGCGATTATGCCAACAAGGAATGGACGCGGCAGAAGGTACGGGAAAGCTGGGGCACGCATGCCGAGCTGCATTATCCCGGCCAGGACATGCCGGCAGCCCGTCCGCAAAAGACCGCACCCTCCTACGATATTCTGACGAAGCGCGGCGCCGTCTGGGGTGTGCTGAACGGCTGGGAAATGCCGAACTGGTTCGCACCGGAGGGTGTCGAGGCCAAGGATCAGCACAGCTGGCGCTGGACGGAGAAGGGCAAATATGTCGGCGAGGAAGTCCATGCGGTGCGCAACGCCGTCGGCCTCGTCGAAATGACGCCGATGACGAAATTCGAGGTCTCCGGTCCAGGCGCCGAGGCCTGGCTCGACGGCATCCTCGCCAACCGCCTGCCGAAAATCGGCCGGGTCAATCTCAGCCACCATCTGACGAAGAACGGCGGTGTCCAGGCGGAGTATATCGTTTCGCGTCTGGAGGATGGCACCTTCTATCTCATATCGACGCCGCGGGCGGAGCGCTGGAACTACGACGATCTCTCCAGGCTGCTGCCAAAGGACGGCAGCGTGTGGCTTCGCAACGCGACGAATGAGCGTGGCTGCTTCACGATCGTCGGACCGAAGGCGCGCGAGGTGTTGCGGGGCCTGACCGAGATCGACCTCTCCAATGAGGCTTTCCCGTGGTTTGGCGTGAAATCGGGTACGGTCGGGCTTGCCACCGATGTCCGCCTGTTGCGCGTCAACTACGAAGGCGAACTCGGTTGGGAGCTTTACCATCCGCTTTGCTATCAGCGTCATCTCCTGGAATCGCTGCTGGCGGCGGGCGAGCCGCATGGCCTGCGCTTGATCGGCCTGCAGGCGCTGGAATCGCTCCGGCTCGAAAAATCCTATCGTGCCATGTACCGGGATATGAATCCGGAGCTGACTGCCTGGGAAAGCAGCCTCGATCGCTTCATTCGATTGGACAAGGGCGAGTTTATCGGCAGGCAGGCCCTGGTTCGGCAGAAGGAGCAGGGCGTCAAACAGCGATCGGTCACGATTTCCATCGATACGGACGGAGCAAGCTCGTACATTCATGAGGGTGTCTATCATAAGGGCAAACTGGCCGGCCGTATCACCTCCGGCGGTTACGCCTATACGCTTGGCTGCGACGTTGCTTTCGCCCTGCTCCCTGTCGAGCTTGGAAGCTTCGGGACCGAACTGGAAGTGTCGATCCTGGGGGAGATGCGCAAGGCGCGTGTAATCGCGGAATCTCCCTATGATCCCGAAGCTGTGCGCGGACGGATGTGATGGCCGCGAAATTGAAGAGATGGAGGCTCCCACGATGAAGATTCTGGTCCCGGTAAAGCGGGTTGTTGACTACAACGTTAAGATCCGCGTGAAGTCGGATGGGACGGGTGTGGAGCTTTCGAATGTGAA
>NZ_JACIBC010000003.1 GCF_014195095.1 Rhizobium sp. BK602 | reverse complement strand
AAGCTGATCGGGGCGACGGCGCATTATGTGACGGCGGATCTGGACGAGGGACCGATCATCGAGCAGGACACGGCGCGGATCACGCATGCGCAGTCGGCGGAGGATTATGTGTCGATCGGCCGGGACGTGGAGAGCCAGGTGCTGGCACGCGCCATCCATGCGCATATCCACTACCGCACCTTCCTCAACGGCAACCGCACCATCGTCTTCCCGGCAAGCCCGGGAAGCTATGCGTCCGAGAGGATGGGGTGAGTGCGATAAGCGACTTCGCCGTCGGTTTGCCGGCTGCGAAATCGAATGCGCGCGGAGCCGCGCAAGGAGACAAAAAACCTTGGCCATCAGCTTGCCAAGGCGCGAAAGACGAATATAGTCAGGAAATAAATATTCCATAGAAGAAAACGAGGGAACGAAATGGCATTATCATGGCGTTTCTCCGCCTTGGCGGATCGGCATCGTGCTTTGGGATCGAAACTCGAGGATTGGAGCGGCATGGGAACCGCCTGGACCTACGAGAAGGACATGTCGGAAGAGCATGTCGCGATCCGCACCAAGGCCGGGATCATGGATGTTTCCGGCCTCAAGAAGGTGCATCTGGTTGGTCCGCATGCGATCGCCGTCCTTGATTATATTACCACCCGCGACATGGCAAAGATCTATCCTGGCCGCTCGGTCTACGCTTGCATGCTGAACGACCGTGGCCATTTCACCGAGGATTGCATCGTCTACCGCACCGGTCCGAACTCCTGGATGCTGGTGCACGGCTCCGGCTCCGGCCACGAGGAAATCGTCAAGCAGGCGGCTGGCCGCAACTGTGCAGTCCTCTTCGATGACGACCTGCACGATCTGTCGCTGCAAGGCCCGGTCGCGGTGGATTATCTTGCCAAATATGTACCCGGCATCCGCGATCTCAAATATTTCCATCACATGCAGACGACGCTGTTCGGCGTGCCGGTGATGATCTCGCGCACCGGCTATACCGGCGAGCGCGGTTACGAAATCTTCGTGCGCGGCCAGGACGCGCCGATGGTCTGGGACCGTATCGTTGCGGAAGGCAAGGAGATGGGGATCATCCCCTGCTGCTTCAGCGTTCTCGACATGCTGCGCGTCGAAAGCTACCTGCTCTTTTACCCCTACGATAACTCACAGATGTATCCCTTCGCCGACCAGCCGCCCGGCGACAGCCTGTGGGAACTCGGCCTCGATTTCACTGTCAGCCCCGGCAAGACCGGCTTCCGCGGCGCCGAGGAACATGCGCGTCTCAAGGGCAAGGAACGTTTCAAGATCTTCGGTCTGCTGATCGATGCCGACGGTCCCGCCGACCTTGGCGACGAGGTCTTCTACGAGGGCAAGAAAGTGGGCGTCATCACTTGCCCGAGCTATTCGACCCTGACGAAAAAATCCATGGCGATCGTCCGGCTCGACGTCGACAAGGCGGTGCAGGGGACAAAGCTCGAAGTGCGCGGCAAGACCCTCAAGGCGAGCGCCATCGCCCATACGCTGCCCTTCGACGATCCGGACAAGAAGAAGAGGACGGCCATCGGTTAAGGAGGCGCCCATGCTTGTCGAAGGCATCAAGAGCCGACCGGTCTACCGAGGTCTCACGATCCAGCCGCATGCCCGCCGGCACCTCTTCGCGCTTGAAGGAGAGGGCGCCAACGCCCTCCTCGACCAGAAGTCCTCCCTTGACGATACCGTCCTGTCGCGCAGCGAGATCCTGTATGTCGCGCGCGGCTCACAAGGCACCGGCCACGACGAGGCGCTGCGCGGGCTCGGGGCCGACATGTTTTTCGTGGCGCCGACGATCGCCACGCTGCTCTTTCGCCTTAAGGGGTCGCTGGCAACAGCCCATATGGGCACCCGGCTCTATATTGCCGGCACGGAGGGCTTCATCGGCCAGACGATGATGGTGGCGCTCGACTACGGTATGGACCATGCCTCGATCGTCACCGAACATCGCGGCTCGTTGGCGCGGCGCGTGCAATGCGTCCATTGCAAGGGCATCACCGAGGATGTCACCCATAGCCCCGTCGCCTGTGGCCATTGCGGACTCCCGCTCTTGGTGCGCGACCATTATTCGCGCCGGCTCGGCGCCTTCCAGGGCGTCAATATCGATGCGGAAGAACCGGGCAGCGCCCCTGATCCCGAGGAGTTGTTCCTGTGAGCGGTGGTACTGAAATTCCTGTCCGCGTGACGAAGGTGACGCCGGTGGCGCATCGGATCAAACGCTTCCGTTTCGAACGCCTCGACGGCAAGCCTATGCCTTATTTTTCCGGTGGCGCGCATGTGATCGTTTCGATGAACGATGCAGGCCATGTCAGGCGCAACGCCTATTCGCTGATGTCGCCGCCGCATGATTGCTCAGGCTACGAGGTCAGCGTGCTGCATGTGGAGGAGTCGCGCGGTGGTTCGACCTTCATGCATGAGAAGGTCAGCGAAGGCGACGAACTCAGGGTCAGCTATCCGGTCAATCTCTTCCAGCCGGATTGGCGTGGCCGCAAGCATCTGCTGATCGCCGGCGGCATCGGCATCACACCCTTCATTGCGATGATGGAGCAGTTTTCCCGCGAGGGCGCCAATTTCGAGCTGCATTATGCGGTGCGTTCGCTCGATCGCGGCGCCTATTGCCAGGAGCTGGTCGCGCGCTACGGCCCGCATCGGGTGAAGATCTATTGCGACGCGGAAAAGAACTTCATTCCCGTTGCCCGTCTGCTCGACAGCCAGCCGCTCGGCACGCATCTCTACGTCTGCGGCCCCTCGGGCATGATCGACGGCGTGATGAGGACTGGTCTGGAGGCCGGCTGGCCGGAGCAGAACCTGCATTCCGAACGCTTCCTGTCCTCGCAGCCCGGCAAGCCCTTCTCGATCGAATTGACGCAATCCGGCAAGACCGTCCATGTCGGCCATCATGAAAGCATGCTGGAGGCGATCGAGGCGGCGGGTGTCGACGCGCCCTTCCTCTGTCGCGGCGGCGCCTGTGGTCAGTGCGAAACCGGCGTTGCCGTCTGCGACGGCAAGCTTCTGCACCACGACGTCTATCTGAGCGAGGAAGAAAAGGCTTCCGGCCGCAAGGTGATGATCTGCGTCTCCCGCTTCGAGGGACGTGCGCTGCATCTCGACCTGTAGGCACCGAACCGATACCCAGGAGAATGGACATGGCAATCGCCTTCAAGCAGGAAACCTTCCGGGACGATTTTAGCTATCGCAACAGTCCGGAGAACATCCGGCGCTTCCCGTTCCCTTTCGATCGCGACGAGTACATGTATTCCGTCAACATGGAACCGCATGTGAAAGGGCAGGCCGGCACCGTCTATGAAAGCCTGATCGATGTCGACGAGCATTATGTCGCCGAGATGCGCGACCGGGCGCTGGTGCTGAAGGAAGATCCGCTGCGCTATCAGGCGCTGCCGCACATGATGACGGCGCAATGGGATACGCTGGAGCTTCTGATGGAGGAGCAGGCTGCCGGCTATCCCGAGCATTTTACGCTGATCAGGAATGGCGACCAGTGGCGCTGGATCAACCGCCCGCTCGGCATCGACGACACGTTCACCTTCGGCGATGCGTCGACACTGCCCTACGAACCGTTCGAATACATCACCCGCCAGGCCCAGGGCGATTTCTGCATCGTCGACCAGCGCGATAACAATCTCTGGATGGACGCCGGCATGGTCACGACCCAGGCCGACTGGTCGCTCGATTTCGACATCGGCATGAACTTCATGGAATGGCACGGGCCAGTGCCGCTCGCTCACCAGATCGGCGTCTTCGACCGCGCGCTGAAATTCCTGTTAAATTTGCAGCAGGGCAAGCCGACGCGCCGCTTCAACTGGACGATGACGATCAATCCGCGCCTCGACACCAGCCCGGAGAACTATCCGAAATGGGGCCCGGACCGCCTGACGGTGACGCCGCAGAATGTCGGCGAGAAGGTGCATCTTCGTGTCGAGCTGCAAAGCCTCTGGCGCCTGCCGCGCTCCAACGCCATCCTCTTCGTCATCCGCTGCTATCTGATGAACATGGAGGAGCTCGTGACCGTGCCGAAATGGGCGCGCCGCTTCCCGCGCGTGCTGCGCACGCTGCCGCCCGAGCTCATCGACTACAAGGGCCTGACCCGCTACCGCCAGACGACGATCGACTGGCTTTCCAAATATGACGACGGGGCGCCGACCAGCCCCGGTATCTTCCCGGATTGAGGCCGAACGCCGCCTCGGACGACTGCATGCGATAAGAACTTCGATACAATCGAGAAGGGGAATGCTTCATGACAAGAGTTGCCGTCATCGGCGCCGGTCCTTCCGGCTTGGCCCAGTTGCGGGCCTTCCAGTCGGCGGCCCAGAAGGGCGCCGCGATCCCGGAGGTCGTCTGCTACGAAAAGCAGTCCGATTGGGGCGGGCTTTGGAATTACACCTGGCGCACCGGCCTCGACGAATATGGCGAACCGGTCCATGGCAGCATGTATCGCTATCTCTGGTCGAACGGCCCCAAGGAATGCCTCGAATTTGCCGATTACTCTTTCGAAGAGCATTTCGGCAAGCCGATCGCCTCCTATCCGCCGCGCGCCGTGCTCTGGGACTATATCAAGGGTCGCGTCGAGAAGGCCGATGTGCGCAAATGGGTGCGCTTCAGCACGCCGGTGCGCATGGTGCGCTTCGACGAGGAGACGAAGAAGTTCACGGTGACGGCGCATGACCGTGTCGAGGACCGGATGTATGACGAGGAATTCGACTATGTCGTCGTCGCCAACGGCCATTTCTCGACGCCGAACGTGCCCTATTTCGAGGGTGTGAAGACCTTCAACGGCCGGGTGCTGCATGCGCACGACTTCCGCGACGCGCTGGAATTCAAGGGCAAGGACGTGCTGATCGTCGGCCGCAGCTATTCCGCCGAGGATATCGGTTCGCAATGCTGGAAATACGGCGCGAAGTCGGTGACCACGAGCTACCGCTCGAAGCCGATGGGCTTCAAATGGCCGGAGAATTTCGAGGAACGGCCGTTGCTGACCAGGCTCGAAAACAAGACGGCGCACTTCCTCGACGGCTCGAAAAAGGAGGTGGACGCGCTGATCCTGTGCACAGGCTATCAGCACCACTTCCCCTTCCTGCCGGACGAACTGCGCCTCAAGACCGCCAACCGGCTCTGGGCCGATCACCTCTACAAGGGCGTGATTTTCGACAAGAACCCGCAGCTTTTCTACATCGGCATGCAGGACCAGTTCTACACCTTCAACATGTTCGATGTGCAGGCCTGGTGGGCCCGTGATGTCATGCTGGGCCGGATCAAGCTGCCACCGGAAGAAGAGTTGCAGGCAAACTTCGACAAATGGCGCGCCCGCGAGGAAACGCTCGAGGATGCCGAGCAGATGATCTGGTATCAGGGCGACTATGTGAAGGAGTTGCTCGCCGAAACCGATTATCCGAGCTTCGATATCGAGGGCACGAACAAGACCTTCATGGAATGGGAACACCACAAGGCCGAGAGCATCATGGGCTTCCGCGACCATGCCTATCGTTCGCTGATGACCGGCAACATGTCGCCCAAGCATCACACGCCCTGGGTCGATGCGCTTGACGATTCCATGGAGGAATATCTGCGCAACTGATTTCCTCCCAAGTATTGCGTAACCGGCAAGGGGCGCATGCCGCGTCCCTTGCCGGCATGTTCGAGACGAGACGAAGCAAGTTGATCCGCAACCTTTTTCTTCGGGCATGGCTTTCATGGATTTTCAAACAAGCATTCTCGGCCGCATGAACGGCTTTCTCTATCGCTGCCGCGCCGATGAGAATTATACGATGCTGGAGATGACCGACGGCATCGAACGCATTTTCGGCTATCCCGCCGATGAGATCATCGGCAATCGAACGCGAACCTTCACCTCGATCATGTGCGAGGAGGATGTGCCCGTCATGGACGAGGTCGTCGGCAAGGCGCTGGAAAGCCGCACCGACTGGACGATGGAATATCGCATTCGTCACAACGAAGGCCACTTCATCTGGGTGACGGAAACCGGCGGCGGTGTCTGGGACGAAGCCGGAGAGCTGCTCTATCTCGAAGGCAGCATCATCAACATCGAGTCGCTCTATCAGCGCATCGATGAGCAGACGGCGGACATGCGGGTGACGGCGTCGAAGACCGGCGAGATCCTGCAATCATTGCGCTACCTGAAATTGCTCGCGGTCAATGCCGGTATCGAGGCGGCGAGAGCCGGAACGGCGGGGTCGGGTTTTGCGGTGCTTGCGGCCGAAATGCGCACGCTTGCCAATTCCTCGGAAGAGGCGGCGCGGGCGATCTCGAATGCGCAGCGCAAGGCCGAATAAACAATTCTTTACGAACGCGGCCGCGTTTTCTGCGGATCGTAATGCGATAGCGGTACGATGACAGCGGGAAGCCGCTTCTGCTGGCCATCGAGTTTGCCGACCTCGACCTGAGTGCCGACGCCCGCATGCTGAACATCGATGCGGGCAAGCGCGATGGTCTTGCCAAGGATCGGCGAGCGCGTGGCGCTGGTGACGACGCCGATCTGGGCGCGGCCGATATGGATGCAATCGCCATGTCCGACCGCTTCGTTCGCCTCTATGTCGAGGCCGACCATCAGATGGCGTGGGTTTTCCTTGCGGCGGATCAGCGCCTCGCGGCCGATGAAATCATCCTGCTTGGATTTCAGCGGCACGGTAAAGCCGATGCCGGCCTCGAAAGGGTCGGTCTGGTCGGTGAATTCATGATGGGCGAAGATCAGGCCGGCTTCGATGCGCACCATGTCCAATGCCTCCAACCCCATCGGCTTCAGCCCATGGGGTTCGCCGGCCTTCCAGACGGCGTCGAAGACGGCGACGGCATCTTTTGGATGACAGAAGATCTCATAGCCAAGCTCACCGGTGTAACCGGTGCGCGAGACGACCACCGGCGCGCCCTCGAAGTGGCCGATGCGGCCGACGGCGAAGCGGAACCATTCCAGTTCGCCGATCGTCGGCTGGCGCGGCGCGGTCCAGATGATCTCCTTGAGGATATCGCGGCTCTTCGGACCCTGCAGGGCGATATTGTGCATCTGGTCGGTGGATGAGCGGACCCAGGCCTTGAAGCCCTTCTTCTCGGCCTGCTCGCGCAGCCAGATGCCGCTATAGTCGTCGCCGCCGATCCAGCGGAAATTCTTGTCGCCGAGCCGGAACAGCGTGCCGTCGTCGATCATGCCGCCATTTTCGTAGCACATTGCGGAATAGACCACCTGGCCGGTCGACAGCTTGCGGACGTCGCGCGTCAGGCAATATTGCAGCAGCTCCTCCGCATCCGGTCCCGTCACCTCGAACTTGCGCAGCGGCGACAGGTCGATGACGGCGGCCTTCTCGCGGCAGGCCCAATATTCCTCGACCGGCCCTTGCGAGGAAAAGCGGTTCGGCAGCCAGTAGCCGCGATATTCGGTGTAGTCCCGCGTCAGCGCGGAAAGGCGAGGGTGGAACGCGGTTTCGCGCGTCAGTTCGGGGTCGGCGTCAGGGGTCATGCGATAGGCCACCGCTCGTGTGAATGTCTCTTTTCCGGAAAAGGTGCGGACATGGATATCCGTCGGGTCCCAGCCGTTCGCCGCGTCGATATCATCGGGGCAGGAGGAGGAGACGCAGACGAGGTCGGTCAGCGCCCGCATCAGCACATAATCGCCGGGCCGCGACCAGGGTTCGTCGAGATAGAGCTGATTATTGTGGTCGATATTGGTGTTGTAGAAATAGTTGAGCGCCTCCCAGCCCTTGCGGCCGGCAATGCCATAGGGCGCCAGCGCCGCGTTGAAATTGTCGGTGCAATTCACATGGCCGGGATAGCCCATATCGTCGTAATAGCGTGCATTGCAGGCGGTCGCGAAGGCATCGTGGCGGCCGACCGTATCCTGCACGATTTCCACCAGCGGCTCGAAATCGCGGTCGAAGGCTTTCGAGGGGAGGCCGGGTGCCGGATAGCTGCGGCCGAGCAGCGTGCGGGTGACGGTGGAATCGAGCGCAAGATCGAGCCCCTTGTCCACCTTGCGGGCGGCGAATGCCTGAAAGTCGGTGCACTGCCGGCCATAGACATCGATGATCTGAATGAACTCGCCGGCCCGGACGAAATAGGCCGACGCCGTTGCCGCCCTGATGCGGATATCCTCGATCGGATCGGCCAAGGGCTCCGGCAGGGCGGAGGCATAGTCGCGAATGAGTTGGCTGCGCCGGACCCTGACTTCGATCGGCGTCACGGTCTCCTGCGCCTCCGGCGACATCGCGTCGCCCGGGGCCGCGACAATCAGCAGGCCTTTCAGCGCGATCGTGAGTTCGGCGGTGCTGCCGGCGGGCGATGCCGCGCCGAAGATGCGAAGAGCCCCTGCCTTGGAGAGATCGGCGCCACGGCGCTGCAAGGCAGCGAGGCTTCGCGAGGCACTCCCGTCGCCGGAAGACAGGATGGATTTTAGCCCTTCGGCAGTGTTGGTGAAAGCAGCTCCCAGGCCGGCGGCTTGGAATTTGCCCGTTTCATCCAGGAAGGACAGTTCACAGACCTGTCCGCCCTCGCTGTCCGTCACAGTCAGATGATCGCCGGGCTGGACGCGCAGGACGAGCGATCCACCGCCCTTGCAGCGGTAGCGCTCCGTATTTGGCGGCAATGTTGGGATGCCTGGATAGCGGATGATGCTCGCCGCAGGGGGCCGCACTCCGGCGATCGTCGGATGGAGATCTCGCATGCAGTCCTCTCGGCGGAGCGATGTGCCTCCCGGCACTCGAATCATGCTGACAAAATGCCTGCCGAAAGTAAAGGGATATTGACTAAAAAGAAAATATCTTCACTATCCATAAAGGGCCTAGACTCGGAAATCCGTGCAGGAAACACGGATCGTCAAAATCACCGGCGGGCCTGAAATGCCATGGGAGGCACGTTCAGGGAGACGTACGAGAGATACGTCCGGAACAAAATGGGGAACTTCATCGATGACGGATATCGTGGACGCCAGCGCTCCCGCTGGCACCGAAGGCAAGCTTATACGCGCGCTCGACTGGAAGGGCGCGTTCTGGGTGGCTGCGGGCGTGCCGCCACTCGTTCTTTTCTCCATCGGCGGTATTGCCGGCACGACGGGCAAACTCGCCTTTGCCGTCTGGATCATTTCGATGATCATGGGGTTCCTGCAATCCTTCACCTATGCGGAAATCGCCGGCATGTTCGGCAATAAATCCGGCGGTGCTTCGGTCTATGGCGCGACCGCATGGTTGCGTTATTCGAAATTCATTGCGCCGCTTTCGGTCTGGTGCAACTGGTTTGCCTGGTCGCCGGTGCTCTCGCTCGGCTGCGCTATCGCGGCGGGTTATATCCTGAACGCCTTTTTCCCGATCCCGGCGGCGGATTCGCAAGCCGTGCTCGACTGGATCAGTGCACATGCCGCGTCGATAACGGCCGATAGCCCGCGTGTGGCCGAGTATATCGCGGCGCATGCCGGCACGTCCCCCGACGATGCGGTCAAGGCGCTGCTCAGCGCCGACGGCGTCGCCGCGTTCACGCCGGCCATTCGCAGCTGGTCACTGGTCAGCTTCAATATTCCCTTCCTCGCAACCGCCAACATCAACGCCACCTTCTTCATCGGCGGCATCCTGATGCTGATCATCTTCGCGATCCAGCATCGCGGCATTTCGGAGACCGCGAGCGTCCAGAAATGGCTCGCGATCATCGTTCTCGTGCCATTGCTGATCATCGGCGTCTATCCGATTGTCAGTGGCCAGATCCTGGCCTCTAACGTCACCGGCCTCGTGCCGCCGACTGCTGCCTATGCCGGCAGCGACGGCACCTGGAGCAATGGCGGCTGGACACTCTTCCTGGGTGGCCTCTATATCGCCGCCTGGTCGACCTACGGTTTCGAGACGGCCGTCTGCTATACCCGCGAACTGAAGAACCCGAAGACCGACACGTTCAAGGCGATCTTCTATTCCGGCCTCGTCTGCTGCCTGTTCTTCTTCCTCGTGCCCTTCGCCTTCCAGGGCGTGCTCGGGCATGCCGGCATGCTGGCGCCCGGCATCGTCGACGGCACCGGTGTGGCGGAAGCGCTCGGCGGCCTGATCGGCGCTGGCCGCATCGTCACCCAGCTCCTCGTCGTCCTGATGATCCTGGCGCTCTTCCTCGCCATCATGACGGCCATGGCCGGTTCCTCGCGCACGCTCTATCAGGGCTCGAAGGACGGCTGGCTGCCTAGATATCTCGACCACGTCAACGAGAACGGCGCGCCGACCAGGGCGATGTGGACGGACTTCGCCTTCAACCTTTGCCTCCTGGCCATCGCCTCCGATGCAAGCGGCTACTTCTTCGTGCTGGCCGTCTCCAACGTCGGCTATATCATCTTCAACTTCCTGAACCTCAACTCCGGCTGGATTCACCGTATCGATTCCGGTCATATCGAGCGCCCATGGAAAGCGCCGACCTGGCTGATCGGCCTCAACACCATCCTCGCCTTCGTCAACGCCCTCTTCCTCGGCGCCGGCGCCAAGGTCTGGGGTTACGCCAACGCGCTCTGGGTCGGCTTTGCCTTCGCAGCGCTGATCCTGCCGGTCTTTGCCTATCGGCACTATGTCCGCGACCGCGGCAAGTTCCCGGCCGGCGCCATGGACGATCTCGGCCTGGTCGGCCAGGATCTCGGCGTCAAGAAAGCAGGCATCCTGCCCTATCTGGCGATCGCCGGCGGCCTCGCCATCGTGCTGATCGGCAACTGGGTCTTCCAGCTGCCGGCGTAGGGCCGAACCAAGTAGTACCGACATTTTCCCTGTCGCGGCCGACGCGGCGGGGATTTATATTGGTGGCGGGGCGCGCGCAGGCCAACTATGTGATATTATTAGTTCTTGTTAGGATTTCTATAAATAGCTCATGAAAACCGAGCCCATGAAAACCCTCACCATATCCCTCTCGCCTCAGCAGGTGGCGCGGCTGCACGGCGCTGTTGAATCCGGAGCCTATGCCTCCAATAGTGAGGTGGTTCGGGATGCCCTGCGTTTATGGGAGCAGCGTGAAGAAATTCGTCTCTTGGAAATCAACCGTCTCAAGAGAGCATATGACGAAGGCATGGCAAGCGGCGAAGGCCGTGAGGTCGATGCCAAAACGCTTCTGGCGGAGTTGAAGGCGGAAATCCGTCGCGGTGCCTAAGTACATTCTAAGCCCCAAGGCAGAGGAAGATCTGCGCCAAATATGGCGCACAATCGCGCCGGACAATGAGCGGGCAGCGGACGCTCTTCTCACGCAGATTTTGGACAAGGCCGAGCTTGCGTCAGGACAGCCCCTCATGGGATCTCCTCGGCCGGAATTGAGCCCCACACCCGGATTTTGATTGAGGGCCGCTATGTCGTCATCTACGAGCCGATGCCCTATGGCATCTTTGTCATTGCCGTCGTCTACGGGCCGCGCGATGTTGAAAACTGGTTGGGCTGAGACAGGCTCTAAACGCGGCTTGTCTTGATCGAAAGCAAGTCTGCTCAGCTCGGAACGTTCCACCCTATCGATGCGCGGAAAGCACCGCCTCACGCGAGAGATACCCGACGCTCTCGCCATTCTCCGCCTTGACGTCGAGTCCCTGCAGATCATCGGCAAGGATCAGCGCCAGGGCGTCATGGAGACTGGCGCTAGGGTGGATGGAGATAGCGGGAACCTCTGCCGTAGGCGGCGCCATGACGCTTGCCACCTCGATCAGGCTCAGGCGCTTGATCGCCCGGTCCGGCCCAAGGAAGCTTTCCACGAAGTCGTTGGCGGGGCGGGTGAGGATCGCTTCCGGCGTGTCATATTGCAGCAGGCGTCCGTCGCGCATGATGGCGATGCGGTCGCCCATCTTGATCGCCTCGTCGATGTCATGGGTGACGATGACCACGGTCTTGCTGACCTTCTTCAGGATCTGCCGGAATTCGTCCTGCAGCCGCACGCGGGTGATCGGATCGATGGCGCCGAAGGGCTCGTCCATCAGCATGATGGCGGGATCGGCGGCGAGTGCCCGGGCAAAGCCGACGCGCTGACGCTGCCCGCCGGAAAGCTCGTGCGGCAGGCGCTGGCGCATGATCGCCGGATCGAGGCCGACCAGGTCGAGAAGCTCGTCGATCCGACGGTCGGTCTTCACCTTCTCCCAACCGAGCAGGCGCGGCACGGTCGCAACGTTGCGCTCGATCGTCATATGCGGAAACAGCCCGACCTGCTGGATGACATAGCCGATGCTGCGGCGCAGCTCCTTCGGATCGGTTTCCGCCACGTCACGGCCGTTGACCAGCACGCGGCCGCGCGTCGGCGTCTCCAGCCGGTTGATCATGCGCATGGTGGTGGTCTTGCCACAGCCGGAAGGGCCGATCAGCGCGACGGTCGTGCCGGTTTCGATCTCGAGATCGAGGCTGTCGACGGCATGGCGTCCGCTTCCCTCGTAATTCTTGGTGACATGGTCGAGTCGTATCATGGCAATGGCCTTCCGCGGTCATCGTCTTTGGGTGAAAAATCGCTCCAGCCAGCCGAAAAACAGTTCGGCGAGGATGGCGAGAAGGGCGATGGGCAGCGCGCCGACCAGCAGGCGCGGCATGTTCATGATGGCGATGCCGGCATTGATGAAATCGCCGAGTCCGCCGCCGCCGATGAAGGAGGCAAGTGCTGCGCCGCCGATCACCTGGATGGCGCCGGTGCGCACGCCAGCAAGGATCGAGGGCACGGCGAGCGGAACCTCGATTTGCCACAGGATGTCGCGGCGCCCCATCCCCATGCCGTTGGCGGCGTCGAGAAGGGCGGGATCGATTTCCTTGATGCCGACGATGGTGTTGAGCAGAAGTGGTGGCACCGCCAGCACGATCAGCGCGATCACCGAAGGCAGCAGCCCGATACCGAGAAAGGGCATGGTCGCGGACAGGATTGCAAGGCTCGGGATGGACCGCAGCGAGCCGGCGATATTGATGGCGGCGAAAGCGGCGCGCGGCGCGCGGGCAACGACGAAGCCGAGAGGAATGGCGATCACCAGGGCAATGCCGAGCGAGATTGCGCACATCAGCATGTGACGGTTGAAGGCGCTGAAGAACGTGCCGGGATTGCTGATAATCCAGTGGAAGGCGTCGATCAGGATCATCGTCACCTCCCGCTTCGCCGCCGCAGGATCTTTTCGATCGATGCGAAGAGATAGTCGGCGGATAGCGCCAGCGCCGAGGTGAGCAGGCCGCCGGCGAGGATCTTTTCCGGGAAGCGCTGGTCGATGCCTTCGAAGATGATCACGCCGAGCCCGCCGGCATTGATGTAGGCCGCCACCGTGGCGATCCCGATGACGGTGACCGTGGCGATGCGGATGCCGCCGACGATGAACGGCATGGCGAGCGGCAGTTCGATTTCCCAGATACGCCTGATGGTTCCGTATCCCATGCCATGCGCGGCATCCAGCACGTCGCGGGGAATGGATTGAAAACCGAGGCCGATATTGCGGATGAGGATCATCAGCGAATAGGCGGCGAGGCCGGTGATGGCGGGGGCGGCGCCGATGCCGAGCAAGGGGATGAGCAGGGCGAAGAGTGCGAGGCTCGGCACGGCGAAAAGCACGCCCGCGACGATGACGATCGCGCTGAAGGATCGAGGCTTGCGCGCCGCCCATATGCCGACGATCAGCGAGATCACCAATGCGATCCCGACGGACGAGAAGACGAGATAGAGATGTTCCAGGAGTGCTCCGGCCAGCCGGTCGATGTTCTTCGGAACCCATTTCATCGGCGGGTTCCCTTGCTTTGAAAGCGGCGTGTCTGGGGCGGATTCACCAGGATCCTCCCAGGGCTCGGTTGGTATCTCGCGCTCTCACGGGCAGCTGGTCATATTGCGCGATATCCGGCGCCGCGAAGGCCCGCAGTCCGAGGGAAGCGAGGATGGAGCGTCCCTCGTCGCTTCGATGCGCGCCAAGGAGCGCCCGCCGCAGCGCCTCGACTATTTCCGGCGATTGCCCTTTCGCCGCGACCAGCAGGGGAAAGGGCGCCGGTTTGGTCGTCGCCACGATGCGCAGCGGCGCGATCACATCCGGCTCGTGCATGTCCAGCAGTTGATAGGCATAGGCGTCGATCGCGCCGACATCGATCTTGCCGCTGCTGAGTGCGTCGATGACGCCGCGCGGATTGAGAAGCGGGCCGACCGTGTCGTGCACCATGTCTCCATTCGGCAATGCGGCGACGAATTCCCTCGGCGCGTTATAGCCCGACTGTGAATCGCGCACCGTCCAGCCCCATCGCGCCGTTGCAAGATCGCTGCTTGCGAAAGCCGTGTCTCTGGCGGCGACGATGTGGCTCGCATAGACGGGCTGCCCATCTGCCCAGCTCGCAAGCGAAATCGGCGCCGCGAGCGGTATCGGCCGCTCTTCGGGCGCAAGCAGGGAAAAGGGGAAGCCGCACATGAAGACGGCGCCCATGTCTGGCCGCTCCCAGAGCGTGGAAAGTGGTGCCGGAGCCGCGTGGGGGATCACCTGAAGCCCGATGCCGGATTGAGCGCTGATCCACGCAAACAGCCTGTCCCACAGCCCGGTGATGTTCGGGCTGAGATTGTACATCCGCGAGCAGGCGATTGGTGGCACGGGCGTCGTCATGGCCGATCACGCAAACCGCAGGCGCTGGCCGATATTCATTCGCTTGGCCTTGTCGACCATTGCCGCGCCGAGCGCGACATCGGTGGTGCTGAGACCGCGGTGCCAGAAGAGGATGGTTTCGTCGTTGCTCTCGCGGCCGGGCTTCATGCCGGAAACGATCTGGCCGATTTCGGCATGCAGGGTTTCCGCCGTCACCTTGCCCTCGTCGACATGGCGGCGCAGCGCGCCATAGGGGCGGCCGGGACCGCACTGGCCCCAATCGTCGACGACGACCTTGTCCATGATGTCTGTAAGGTCGAATTCCAGCGCGCTCATCGTGCCGTAGGGAACGACGAAGGCACCCTTCTTGACCCAGGCGGTCTTGAAGAGCGGTGTCGGCTCCGGCAGGCGGCTGGCTTCCACCAGGATATCGGCGTCTTTCAGGCAATCTTCCCAATTGTCGGTGACGATGATCGTCTTGCCGAGGTCTCTTTCCAGCCGGGCGGCGAACGCATCGCGACTTTCCGGGCGGCGGGAATGGATGCGGATTTCGTCGAAATCGAAGAGATGATCGAGCAGGCGCACGTTCCAGTAGGACGTGCCGCGCGCGCCGATATGGCCGAGCACCTTGCTGTCCTTGCGGGCGAGATGGCGCGCGCCGATGGCGGTGACCGCGCCGGTGCGCATATCGGTGATCGCGGTGGCGTCGATGATCGCCTTCGGCATGCCGGTGCGCGGATCGAAGAGATTGAGCACCGCCATTTCGGACGGCAGGCCCTGCTTGTAATTGTCGACGAAATCGCCGACCACCTTCACGCCGGCATAATCGAGCGGCTTCACATAGCCGCGCAGCACGTTGAAATGGCCCTTGTCGGAGCTTTCGGGAACGAGATGCACGCGGGGCTCGATGACGGTTTCGCCGCGGCCTTGCGCGTCCAATGCCCTGGTGACGGCATCGAGGATTTCGTCGTTGGTCAGCGCCAGTGCCTTGGCATCGATGGCGTTCAGATAGTCGATCCAGATTTCCTGCATTCCCGTTCTCCAGGGATGCCGCCGCCGGCGGCCACGTCGATTGCTGCGGATTGCCGGCGCTGGTGCCGGGAGGGAGCGCGGCAGGTCCGAGGCCAGCCGCGCTCCCAAACGATCAGGGAAGCAGGCCCTTTTCCTTCAGGAAGGCTTCCGCCACGTCCTTGGGCTCCTCATGGTCGTTCTCGACCTTGGCATTGAGGACGCGCATCGTTGCATTGTCGAGATGGGAGCCGAGCGATTCCAGCACGTCCTTCATCTTCGGGTTAGCGTCCAGTGCCTGCTGGCGGACGACCGGAGCAAGGTAGTAGGGCGGAAAGAGCCCCTTGTCGTCGTCAAGCGCGACCAGTCCTTTTGCGCCGATCTGCCAGTCCGTCGCGGCGCCATTGACGACATCGATGTCCTTCTGGGCAAGTGCGTCGTAGCGCAGGCCGAGCTTGGCGAACTGCTTGAATTCCTTGAATTCCGCACTGTAGACACGCTTCAGGCCGGGCAAACCGTCTGCGCGGTCGGGAAACTCGGCGCCGCCGCCGAAGACCAGAGTGCCCGATACCTTGGCAAGGTCGGACAGCGTCTTCAGCTTGTCGGCGTCGGCCGTTTCCTGACGCACGACGATGACATAGCCATTGTTGATGCCGGTGGGCTTCAGCCAGGTCAGATTGAACTGCTTGGTGTAGAAGTCCTTGACCTCATTATAGACCTTGTCCGGATCCGTAGACATCGTTCCCTTGACGACGGCGGAGAGCGCGGTGCCGGTATATTCCGGATAGAGGTCGATGGCGCCGGTCGTGAGCGCCTGTTGGGCAATCATCGTGCCGCCGAGATTGATCTTGCGCTCGACCTGGAAGCCGGCCTTTTCGAGAAGGGCGGCATACATTTCGGCGAGAATATATTGCTCGGTGAAATTCTTGCTGCCGACCTTGATGGGCTCCGCCGTTGCGGGCTTGAAGGTGGCGGCGGCCATCACGGCGGCGGCGATGGCGGAAAGGATCGATAATTTCATCTTCATTCCCTTTGTTCTAAGTGGCGGATCAATATGGCTTATGCTGGTCAAATCGGGTCCGGCTGAGCTTCAGCCGGCATGTCGTATCAGTTCGGCTATGCGCTCGAAGTCCGGCCCCTGGGCCCGGTCCTCGGTGAGTGGCGGCACGTGTTCGCGGATTTGCCGGTAGACATCCCGCGTTCCCCTGCCGAGTTCGTTTTCCACGCCGCGCAGTTCCACTGCCTGGGCGGAGGCGATGAGTTCTATGGCAACGAGATAGCGGAGCCGGTCGATGATTGCCTCGGTCTTGGCCAGCACGCTCGGCGCCATCGAGGCCTGGTCCTCGACACCATCGGCCACCGGTATGGGCGTCAGCGAGACAGGCGCCGCGAGATGGCGGATTTCCACCTCCAGCGCCGAGACGGTCTTCTGGACCGTGGCAAAACCGGTGCGGCTCTGGCCGAGCGGCGTCAGGAAGCGCGGGAGGTCCGACATGCCGGCCGACATGATCTTCATGGTCCGGTAAGCGGTTCCGGCGGCGCAATGCGCCAGCGCCTGGCCAAGGCGCTCCCAGGAGAGGACGAAGGCGGTCAGGTCGAAATTGCCCTGTGCGACCATCAAACCTTCCTCGACCAGCACGACCGGATTGTCGCCGGAGCTGGCAAGTTCGATCTCGGTTGCCTGCCGGGCCTCGCCGATGGCATGCAGCAGCGCGCCCCAGACCTGCGGCGCACAGCGGTAGCTCAAGGGGTCCTGCAGTCGTCGGGCCGCGGCATCGGCAAGCAGGGAGCTGCCGGTGAGCAGATCGCGCAGGCGGGCGGCCGCTTCGCGCTGGCCGAAGGCCGGTCTCGCGGCCAGTGCCCGGTCGTCGAAGACGCTGACATTGGCGCGAAACGCCTCGAAGTTCAGGGCGACGGCGGCGAGCGACCAGTCGAAGAGCTGTTCGACATCGGCCAGGCAAAGGCAGGCTCTCGCAACGGACAGGCTGTTGGCGACGACGACGGCGTGTCCGTCCTTCGGCATGAGCCGCAAGGGCTCAAGGCCGGCGGCAACCAGCGCTTCGCTTGCCGCCATGACGGAGCCGCCGACTTCGGCCTGACCATGTCCGAGCAGCGCCCGGCCCATATGGGCGAGCGGCGCCAGGTCGGCCGCTCCGATGGAGCCGAGAGAGGGCACGACCGGGTGAAATCCGGCATTCAGGGCCGCGACAAGGCCGGAAAACACCGGCAACGACACGCCGGAGCCGCCAGCCGCCATTCCGGCGATACGGACCGCCATCATCGCGCGCACGACGTCGCGTGGAAGCGGCGCCCCGACGCCAACGGCGCGGGCCTGGGGGACTCGCAACTGGAAGGCGACGAGATCCTCGGCTGCAAGGCGTGTATCGACACCGGCGCCGAGCCCGGTCGTCAATCCGTAGACGGGCAGATCGGCCGCGGTGTAGCGATCGACGACGGCGCGCGCGGCGAGGATCTTTCGCTCGACATCGGGGGAAATCGTCAGCCGGGCATTCCGCCGCGCGATGGCGGCGATGTCGCCGGTTGTCGGAGCGGCTCCCGTGAAGGATACGATGTTGCCGGGAGTGGTCATCCCTGCCTGCCCTCCAGAAGGGCGAGCGGCTTTGCGCGTCCCTTGCCCGAGCGTGCTTCCAGCCGGTACTTGTCGCCGGGATAGGAAAGCAGTGCGCAGGTGACCACGGCATCGCCGGACCAGGTGCGGCGGAAGACCCTGAGGCAGGGTTGATCCGGCTTCATGCCGAGCAGCTTCCTCACCGTCGCGTCCGGCTTCATCGCCTCGACGAAATGTTCGAATTCGGTGATCGGCGCGACCCGCGTCAGATATTCGTTCGGGGTGATCTCGTTGAAATCATTGTCGAGATAGTCGGGCGCCACGACCGGGTTGACATAGCGTTCCTCGACCTGGATCGGCTGCTGGTCTTCGAGATGCACGATGAGCGTGTGCATGACCTCGACGCCCGGTTCCAGATCGAGCGATTGGGCGACGCTCGCATCCGCCTTGATCCGGTCGGCGATCAGCACCTTGGCGGTATGGCGATGACCCCTGCCGGAAATCTCCTCGGCGATGTTCTTGATCTGCAGGAGATCGATATCCTGGCGCTGCGAGGACACGAAGGTGCCGAGGCCGGCCGAGCGCGTCAGCACGCCTTCGAACATCAGTTCGCGCAGCGCCCGGTTGGCGGTCATGCGGCTGACGCCGAAGGATGACACCAGCTCGCTTTCCGAATAGACGCGATCGCCCGGCTTGAGCTTGCCTTCGGCGATCAAGGTCATGATCTTTTCCTTGATACGCAGATAATGCGGCGCATCGCCCGCCGGTTTCGGCTTCGGTGCCGTCATGCCAACCTCGCAGTTCCATGGTCCAGAACGGTAGCCTCGCGCGCGGGAACCCGGGCGCGAAACCGTATGTCCTGGCCTTCTTGCCAAATATCGAATTCCAGCCGGTCGCCGGGAAAGACGACGGCGGTGAAGCGGGCGGCGATAAAGCCGACATCCGCGATGTCATTCGTGCCCAAAGTTTTCCCGATCGCATAGCCCGCATGGCCGAAAGTGCACAGGCCATGCAGGATCGGGCGCTTGAAGCCTGCCAGGGCCGCATAGTCCGGATCGGAATGAAGCGGATTGAGATCGCCGTTCAAGCGGTAGAGAAGAGCGGCATCCTCGGGCACGACGATTGCCAGGCTCGCGTCCGGCCTGCGGTCGGGCAGGGGCGCCAGCGGTTCCGGCGGCGTTCCCGCCGATCCGCATCCGCCGTCGTCGCGACAGGCATTGGTCTGCACGATGGTCGCGACCGGAGTCTCGTCGGCTTGGGTGAGGATCGTTCGCTCGAAGGTCGCGAACATGCCTTTTTCCGGCCCGCGGTCTACGACCGACAGCATGCGCGAGCGCGACTTGAGCGGGATGTCGAGCGGAAGCGGGCGATGGATCGTCAGCCGATGCTCGGAGTGAACGAGGCGCTGCCAGTTGACGCCCGCGTCCTTCATCCAGGAGCCGGCATGGGCAACGACGTTGGCGAGCGTCGGCGCGGGGCGCAGATCATGCTCCTGTACCCGCCGCAGATGGGCCGGATCGAGAGGGGCGGCGCCATAACCGACGGTCAGTGCGTAAAGAATGGCGTCGCGCGCCGTTACCGTCTGCCGGGCTTCCGGAATGGGAAAATCCATGAGCGTTTGCAGCGAGACGGCCATGGTCATGCGCCCGACTTGGCGGCAGGTTTGCGCACGCCGCCGGCCAGCCGGATGCCGCCATCGACGGAGAGCAATTCGCCGGTGACGAACTCGGCGCCCTCGACCAGCCAGACCACCGCGCCGGCGACATCTTCGGGTGTCGCGACCCGTCCAAGCGGCGCGGTATCGGAAAAGCGGTTCGCCAGCGTCTCGTAACCGTCGCTCCCCAGCGTCTGGCGCATCCAGCGGGTATCGATGATGCCGGGACAGACGGCATTGACGCGGATTTCCGGGCCGCAGGTGCGGGCCAGCGCCTTGGTCAGCGCATTGAGCGCCCCCTTGGAGGCGGTATAGGCAAGCGAGGAGCCGCCGCCGGTAAAGGCGACGTTCGACGATACGTTGACGATGGCGCCGGCACCGGTGGCGCGCATGGCCGGCATGGCGGCGCGGCACATCTGGTAGGCGCCGATTACGTTGACGCCGAACACTTTCTGGAAATCCTCGGCCGACAATGTTTCGAGATCGAAGGGATCGGATTTGACGGTGACGGCAGCATTGTTGACCAGCGCATCGAGGCGCCCCCAGCGCTCGACGGCTCTCGCCACCATGGCGCGGCAGGCAGCATCGTCGGAGACATCCGCCTGCACGAGCTCGACCTCGGCGCCGAGTGCCTTGCAGGCGGCGGCGGTTTCCTCCGCCTCGTCGCGGCTGCGGCTATAGTTGACGACGACCCTCGCGCCCTTTTCGGCAAACATGCGCACGCAAGATGCGCCGACGCCGGTCGCCGATCCCGTGACGATGACGACGGCTCCGTCAATCTGCATGGCCGGCCTCCTTCATGGCGGCTGGGTGGAAGAGGCGCGCGTCCATTTGCACGAGCCGGTCGGCAATGGCGACGCCCGGCGGAAGACGATCGATGACGTCGGCTTTCGCATCGATGCCCGGCGCGACCTCCGTCAGTGTCAGGCGGCCGTCTATGACGTGGAAGACCGCACGTTCGGTTATAACGATCTGCTTCTGGCCTTGCGGAGCGGCAGCGGGATCGGAGCTCACCTGCGTGACCCTCTCGACGATCTTGCACGAGCGTCCATCCGTGACGATCGCAAGCCTGCCGTCCTCAATCCGGATATCGGCGCCGCCATGCGAGAAGGAGCCCATATAGACCACCGTGCCGGCGGTCTGCGAGATGTTGGTGAAGCCGCCGACGCCGACGATGGATTTGCCGAAGCGGCTGACATTCACAGCCCCGCGCACATCGACTTCCGCCATGCCGAGGAAGGCGATGTCGAGACCGCCGCCGTCGTAGAAATCGAATTGCGATGCCTGCGGAATGATGGCGCTCGGATTGACGGCGGCGCCAAAGGAAAGTTCTTCGGCCGGAATGCCGCCGATGACGCCGGATTCGATGGTGACGGTATAGTCGTCATAGGCTTCTTCGCTGGCGATACGGCCGATCCCCGCCGCGATGCCGATGCCGAGATTGATCGTCGCATGACCATGGCCGAGAAGCTCTTGAAAGGCCCGGCGCTGAATGACCTTGTCGAGGGAGAGCGGCAAGGGCGGCAATTGGCCGGCGGCGGCCCGGAAGCGGCCGGTATAGGCGATATTGTCGGTTTCGCCGAAGCTGACGCCATGCTGGGCAGGATCGTCGCAGACGACGACGTAGTCCACCAGCATGCCGGGAATGCGCACGTCGGTCGCGACGAGCGAGCCGCGCTCGGCGATGCGCTTGACCTGGACGATGACGATGCCGCCGGAGTTTCGCCCGGCCTGCGCCATGGCGAGGACATCGACGGGAAACGCCTCGTCCTCCATCGTGATATTGCCGTCCTCGTCGGCGGTCGTGCCGCGCAGCAGGACGCAATCCAAGGGCATGGAGGGATAGAGTAGCCAGTCCCGGCCGCGCAGGCTGATCCGCTCCACAAGCTCGGCCGTCGTGCTCTCGTTCATGCGGCCGCCGCCATGGCGGGGGTCCATGAAGGAGCCGAGGCCGATATGGGTGATGACGCCGGGCTGGCCGCTGGCGATGGCGCGATAGAGCTGGGCGATCACGCCCTGCGGCCAGCAATAGGCATCGATCTTTTCCGCCAAAGCCAGTTCGCCAAGCCGTGGGGTGCCGCGCCAGCCGCCGGCGATAACACGCCTGACGAGGCCTTCGTGCCCGAAATGGCCCATGCCGCGCGTCTTGCGGTCGCCGGCGCTGGCGGCAAACAGGAGCGTGAGATCGCGGGGCGCGCGCTCTGCCAGATACCGTTCCTCGACGGCGGCGGAAATGGCTTCGGGATGGCAGCATCCCCCAAATGCGGACGCGGCCACGGTCATGCCGTCTTTCAGAAGAGCCGCCGCATCATTTGAGGTGATGATCTGCATAAATGCATCCATGTCCGGGTTGGCTGTATATACAGGCACACCGAATGAGCGTTTGCAAGGCAATAATTTTCTTTGATTAAAATTTTGGCAGACAACCGTGGCGGTCGATGCGGCGTCCCGCCTGCTCCGCGCTGCGCGCAAGGTTGATATCAAATCGATGGTTTTTATCAAGTTATAAAAGCGGGTTCTCGCTTTGAAATGACGTTCCTTGGAGGGGCTTCACGCATACACAATTAAATGCAGGATTTTGCATATAAAATGGGCATGTGGCGAGCTCGTCTAAAATTTTTGCCATCCCCGTTGCGCGGCCATCGGTTTCGTGTAACCTGTATATACAGGTGGAACAGCAATGGGTGAGCAACGTTGATCACTTTCGAACAAGTAACGAAGCGCTATCACGGTGATGTCGTGGCGGTGAACGAACTCTCGTTCACGGCGCCGACCGGCAAGCTGACCGTGCTTGTCGGGCCTTCCGGCTGCGGCAAGACGACATCGCTGCGCATGATCAATCGTCTCGTGAGCCCGACGTCGGGAACGATCCGTCTGGGTGACGAGCCGACATCGCGCATGGATGAGGCCCTGCTGCGGCGGCGCATCGGCTATGTCATCCAGCATGCCGGTCTCTTTCCGCATCGCACGATCATCGACAATGTGGCGACGACGGCGCGTCTGAACGGCACGCCGAAAAAGCAGGCCCGCGCCATTGCGCTGGAGCTGCTCGAGCGCGTCGGCCTCTCGGAAAGCTTTGCGGATCGCTATCCCTGGCAGCTCTCGGGCGGCCAGCAGCAGCGCGTCGGCGTGGCGCGCGCGCTCGCCTCCAATCCGAAATTCATGCTGATGGACGAACCCTTCAGCGCGGTCGATCCCATCGTCCGCACGCAGCTCCAGGACGAATTCCTCCGCCTGCAGCGCGAAATGGGCAAGACGATCATCATGGTCACCCATGACATCGACGAGGCCCTGAAGCTCGGCGATCAGGTTGCCGTCTTGCGCGTCGGCGGCACGCTGGCCCAGATCGCCACGCCGCAGGAGCTTCTGACCAAGCCGGCCGACGCCTTCGTCGCCAATTTCGTCGGCCGCGACCGCGGCTATCGCTTCCTCGGTTTCGTCGGCGCCAATGGCAGGCTGACCGTCAAGAGCGAGCCGACCGCGCGGCTTGGCGACACGCCGGAGGTGGCACGCGCCGCCGCTAGGGACCGTTGGCTGCTGGTGACGAACGAGCACGGCGAACCGCTCGGCTGGACGGAGCCGGCGAGCCTGAAGGAACCGATCCGCACCGGCGACCTCAATCTCAGCGGCACGCTCGCATCCGCCGATGGCTCCTTGCGCCAGCTTCTCGATGCGGCCCTGAGCTCGCCCAGCCGGCGCGGCATCGTCGTCGACGATAAGGGGCAGCTGATGGGAAGCATCGCGGTCGCCGACCTCGTCTCGCTGCTGGACGGAGCCGAGGACCCGGCCGCTCCGGCAAGGGGAGCCGACCATGCGGTTTGACTGGCTGCTGCGCGAATCCGGCAACATCGCCAACCTCTTCTGGTGGCATGTCGGCCTTTCCGTCATTCCGGTGATCGCCGCCCTCATTCTTTCGCTGCCGCTCGGATGGCTGGCGCATAGAAGCGGGCTGTTCAAATCGGCGATTCTCGGGGCTGCCGGCCTGCTCTATACGATCCCGTCCCTGGCGCTCTTCGTGCTTTTGCCGCTGGTGCTGCACACGAAAATCCTCGATCCGCTAAACGTGATCGTCGCCCTGACGGTCTATTCGCTGGCGCTCTTGGTGCGCACCGTCAGCGACGGTCTGGATGCCGTGCCGCCTGATACGCTGCAGGCGGCCACCGCCATGGGATATCGGGCCTTCCAGCGGTTTTTCATGGTCGAGCTTCCCATCGCCGTGCCGGTCATCGCCGCCGGTCTTCGCGTGGCGCTGGTGTCCAATGTCAGCATCGTCTCGGTCGCCGCCCTGGTGGGAACGCCGCAGCTCGGATTGCTGTTCACGCAGGGGCTCCAGCTTCGCTTCGTGACGCCGCTGATCGCCGGCATCGTCCTTTGCTTGCTTCTTGCCGTCGTCCTCGATGGCCTCGTCATCCTGCTCAATCGCTGGCTGACGCCCTGGCGGCCGAGAAAGGTGTGAGCTCATGATCGATTGGTTTCTCAATCCGGCGCAGTGGCATGGTTCGGGCGGCATTCCGACCCTGCTTGCCCAGCATCTCGGATATAGCTTCATTTCGCTGTTCATCGCGATGGTCATTGCGCTGCCGATCGGCTTCTATGTCGGGCATACCGGCAAGGGCACCTTCCTGATCGCGGGGGCCGCCAACGCCACGCGCGCTCTGCCGAGCCTCGGCCTGATCGTGCTGCTTGTCATCCTCGTCGGTCCCTATTTCAAATCCGATCTCGCCTATCTGGTGCCGAGCATCGCCGTCCTGGTGCTGATCGCGGTGCCGCCGATCATGATGGGGGCCTATTCCGGCATCACCTCGGTGGATCCGGCCGCCGTCGATGCAGCCAGGGGCATGGGTTACCGGCCGCTCGCCTTGCTGTTCAGCGTCGAGCTTCCCTGTGCATTGCCGCTGATCTTTTCAGGCTTCCGCAGCGCGGCCCTGCAGGTGATTTCGACAGCGACAATCGCCGCCTATGTCTCGCTTGGTGGCCTCGGCCGGCTCATCATCGATGGCCGCGCCCAAAACGACTACATGCAAATGGCCGCCGGCGCCGTTCTCGTGGGCATCCTCGCCCTGATCGTCGACCTGTTCTTCGGCCTCGCATCCAGGATCGCAGTCTCGCCCGGCTTGACGCGCCGGACTGTGAAAGGCGCCGCCCGCCGGCGCCAGCTTGTCAACGCAAAACAACGGAACAGCTAGGAAGAACGAACATGATAAAGCGAAACATGCTTGCAATCGGCGCTATCGCCATTTCCGCCCTTCTCGCGGTCGCTCCGCTCGCGCGCGCCGAAGACCCCTTGTCCTCCAGCACGCCGCGCTCGGATACGGATACGATCATCGTCGGCTCCGCCGACTTCCCGGAAAGCCAGCTGCTGGCCAAGATCTATGCCATGGCGCTTGCCGCCAAGGGCATGAAGGTCGACACCAAGCTCAATATCGGCAGCCGCGAAGTCTACATGCCGGCGCTGCTCGACGGTTCGATCGATCTGCTTCCCGAATATGCCGGCGCGACGCTGAGCTATCTCGACAAGAACGCGACCGCGCATGCGCCGAAGGATGTTGTCGAGGCGCTCGGCAAGGTGCTCCCGAAGGGCATCTCGATGCTCGCCGCATCCGATGCCCAGGATTCGGACGTGCTTGCCGTCACTGAGGAAACCGCGAAGAAATACTCCCTGACCTCGATCGAGGATCTGAAGCCGGTCGCCGGCGAACTCATCCTCGGCGGTCCGCCGGAATGGAAGACCCGCAAGGAAGGCGTCGTCGGCCTGAAGGATGTCTACGGCCTGGAATTCAAGGATTTCAAAACCCTTGACGTCGCCGGCCCGCTGACCCTTTCGGCCCTGACCAACGGCCAGGTCCATGCCGCCGACATGACCTCGACCGACCCGGCCATGAAGGCGAGCAAGCTCGTGGCGCTGAAGGACACGAAGAACCTGTTCCCGGCCCAGAACATCCTGCCGATCATCGCCGCCAGCAAGATCAGCGACAAGGTCACCGCGACCCTCAACGCCGTCTCCGCCGCACTGACGACTGAGGACCTGATCGAAATGAACGGCCGTCTCGCCAATCAGGAGAGCTTCGACACCGTTGCCGGCGATTGGCTGGCGAAGAACAAGCTGAATTGATCGATACCCCGGCGGCCGAGCATATGTTCGGCCGCCGGCATCCGCATAGAGGGAAATAGCGAGCCGCTTTCTCCGGACAGGGAAGGCTGGCGTCCGTCCAAGGGAGGGCGGAAATGACACATAGCGATCAATCGTCACAAAGCTCCACCACCGTCACGCTCGGCACCGTGCCGACCACGATCGAGGAGATCGCGGCGATCGCCATGGGAGCCAAGGTCGCACTTTGCCGCGACGCCATCGCCGGCATGAGCAGGGTCCAGCAGCATCTCCTCAAGGCGATCGAGAATAACGTGCCCATCTACGGTCTGACGACCGGGGTCGGCGATCTCTACACCGTCAAGCTCAAGCCCGAAGACATGTCGCAGATGCAGCTCAATACGCTGCTCAGCCATGCAAGCGGCATGGGTGAGCCGCTCGATCCGCCGGCCGTGCGCGCCATCATGGCGACGATGATCAAGGCACTTTTGCAGGGCTGTAGCGGCGTCAGCGCCGGGCTTGTCGAGACCATGAGCGAGATGCTCAATCGCGGCGTCATCCCCTGGTCGCCGGCAAAAGGCTCGGTCGGCTATCTGATCACCACTTCGCATATCGGTCTCGTCATTTTTGGCGAGGGGCGCGCCTGGTACGAAGGCGAGCTGCTGCCCGGACGCGAGGCGATGACCCGCGCCGGCATTGCCATCAAGGCGCCCGGTCCCCGCGAAGGTCATGCGCTGATCAGCGGCACCTATGAAATTACCGGTATCGGCGCGCTCGCTGTCCATCGGGCCGAGCAGCTGGTCGCGCTCGCCGATGTCGCCGGCGCCATGAGCCTGGAGGCGCTGAAGGGCAACAGCCGGGGCTATGACGAACGCCTGCAGCGGATGCGGCCGCATCCCGGCCAGGCAGAGACGGCAAGCCGGCTGCGAAGCCTGCTGTCGGATAGCGAGGTGCTGGCCAAGCATCGCGATCATCGCCTTCAGGATGCGCTCAGCCTGCGCTGCATTCCGCAGGTCCATGGCGGCGTGCGCGACGCGCTCGCTTATTGCCGCGATGTCCTGACCATCGAGATCAATTCCGTGACCGACAACCCCGTTTTCGTCATCGAGGACGACGAGCTGATACCGCTGCCGGGCGGCAACGGCCATGGCGCGCCGACGGCGCTGGCGCTGGATGTGCTGGCGATCGCAATCGCTCATGTCAGCACCATGTCGCAGGCAAGGTCCGACCGCCTGACCAATGGCCATATCAGCGAGCTGCCGCCGTTCCTCATGGGCGCGAGCGGCGCCAATTCGGGTTTCATGATCCCGCCCTATGCGGCCGCCGCCATCGCCGGCGACAATCGCAGCCTCGCCGCACCGGCGTCGGTGCATACGGTGACCACCTGCGCCAGCCAGGAGGACCATGTGAGCATGGGTGTCTCTGCGGCAATGCAGGCGCGCACGGCGGCCGATAATCTCGCCGATATCCTGACGATCGAGTTGATCTGCGCTGCTCAGGGACTGGAGTTCCATCGTCCTTTGCGGCCGGGCAAGGGCACGGGCGCGGCCTATGACGCGATCCGGCAAGTCGTTCCGCCGCGCGACAGCGACCGCGCCATGTATCCGGAATTGCAGGCCGTCCGCGGCCTCATCGACAACGGAACCATCGCGAGGGCTGTCGATCGTGCCCTTGCAGTCAACGTTTAAGAGCTTGGAGACTTCCGTGACCGAAGCAACGCAGGCCCTACGGCCGCTGGATGGAATAAAGGTGCTGGATCTGGCGCGCGTGCTTGCGGGGCCTCTGTGCTCGGCCATGCTCGGCGATCTCGGCGCAACCGTGACCAAGATCGAAATCCCCGATCATGGTGACGATTCCCGTGCCTTTTCCCCGCATGTCGGCGGCGAGAGCAGCTATTTCATGCTGGTCAATCGCGGCAAGAAGAGCGTCACGCTCGATCTGAAATCGGATGAGGGCCGCGAACTGCTGCTCGGACTGATCAAGCAGGCCGATATTCTCGTCGAGAATTTCCGGCCTGGGGTCACGGCGCGTTTGGGCATCGACTACGAGGCCGTGAAAGCGCTCAATCCGCGCCTGATCTATGTCAGCATTTCCGGCTTCGGCCAGGACGGCCCTCTTGCGCACCGTGCCGCTTATGATCACGTCGTCCAGGCGATGGGCGGCATCATGTCCGTGACCGGCTGGCCGGATGGCCCGCCGACGCGCATCGGCGACGCGATCGGCGATGTCGTGGCAGGCATCTACGGCTCCTGGGGCGCGCTTGCGGCGCTGCTTCAGCGCGATCGCACCGGCAAGGGGCAGCATGTCGATGTCGCCATGCTCGATTCCATCATGTCCCTGCAGATGGTCTCGCTGTCGCAGATCACCGGCGGCAAGGGCGCACCCGGCCGGGTCGGCAATGCGCATCCGATCAGCGCGCCGATGGATTCCTATCAGGCCTCGGATGGCTATGTGGTGATCGCCGTTGCCAATGACGCACTCTTTGCCCGACTGGCGCGGGCGCTCGGCAATCCCGGCTTGACGGATGATCCACGCTTCAAGACCGACCCGGACAGGCTGAGGCATCAGGAAGAGTTGCGATCCGTCATCGAGAGCTGGACGCGCACCCGCTCGACGGAGGAGGTGACGCAACTGCTCGACGAGGCGGGTGTTCCGGCCGCACCGATCTACGACCTCGCTCAGGCGCTCGCCACGCCGCATGCACAGCACCGTCAGCTGTTGCACACCGTGCAGCATCGCAATGCCGGCGCATTCCAGGTCATGCCACAGCCGGTCCGCTTCAGTGGCATTGCCTCCGGCGGAGATTATGTCGCGCCGACCCTGGGGCAGCATACGGATGCGGTGTTGAGCGGTGAGCTGGGGCTGGATGGCCCCGATATCGAGAGCCTCCGGTTGCGGGGAGTGATTTGACCATGCCGCAGGATATCAACGACAAGACCCGCATCCGGCCGAAAGTCGCCGTCCTCGGCGCGGGCACGATGGGCGCCGGCATCGCCGGTGTGTTTGCCGCGCAAGGCTATCCTGTCGCCGTCTATTCCCGCAGCGCGGAGACGCTCGACAAGGCAAAGAGCCGGATCGTCCCCATCGCCGGCGAAGCGGCGGTCACGTACACGACTTCGATCGCGGATTGCGTTACCGGCGCCGGCATCGTCAGCGAGAATCTCGCGGAAGACGTCACGCTGAAGCAGCGTATCTTCGGCGAGGTCGAGGCCCTGGCGCCGGCCGATTGCCTTCTGACGACGAATACCTCCAGCGTTCCGATCACCCTGATCGCGGCGGGGCTTGCCCGGCCGGAGCGGGTCGTCGGCATTCACTGGTTCAATCCGCCGGCGGTCATGCCGCTGGTCGAGATCGTTCGCGGCGAGAAAACCTCGGATGAGGTCGTCGACCGTGCCCGCGCGCTCTGCGCCGATATCGGCAAGGACGTGATCGAGGTGAAGACCGATATAGCAGGCTTCGTCGTCAACCGGCTGCAATATGCGATCCTGCGCGAAGCGCTGCATCTCGTCGAAGTGGGCGCGGCCTCGATCGAGGATGTCGACCGGGCGGTCGAGACCACACTCGCGCCGCGCTGGTCGGCGGCAGGGCCGCTCAGGCTGATGGATATGGCGGGTCTCGACACGGTCGAGAAAGTGTCGCGCATTCTGATGCCGGCGCTCGATCGCAGCGAAGGCATACCCTCGCTGGTGAGCCGCCTATGCGAAGAGGGTGCTTTCGGAACGAAGAGCGGTCGCGGTTTTTACGACTGGACGGCGGAAGAGGTTGCTGCCGCGATCGCGCGCCGCGACGATACCGTCCGCTTGCTGACGGAAAGGCGCAAGGCATGACATCCTCCCTCGTCAAAACCGAGAAACATGACGGCTTTGCTTGCATCATCCTCGACCGACCGGCCAAGCGGAATGCGCTCAATATCGAGATGCTCACCGGGCTTGTCGACGCGCTGCGCGACTGCCAGGCGGACCCGGCTGTGCGCGCGATCGTCATCAGCGGCAGCGAGCGCGGCTTTGCCGCCGGCGCCGATATCGGATCGCTCGCCGCGGCCAGCCCCATCGAGCTTTACACCAGCGGTTTCAGCGAGAAATGGGACGAGGTGGCGGCCATCACCAAGCCGCTCATCGCCGCGATTTCAAGCTATGCCCTTGGCGGCGGTCTTGAGCTGGCGCTGATCTGTGACATCGTCGTCGCCGACCGCACGGCGCTGTTCGGCCTGCCGGAAACCGCGATCGGCACCATACCCGGCGCCGGCGGAACCCAGCGCCTGGTGCGCGCCGTCGGCAAGTCCATGGCGATGGAGATGGTTCTGGCCGGGCGAAAGCTCGATGCCGAGGAGGCGAGAGCCTGCGGCCTGATCAGCAGCATCGCCGCCGATGGCGAGACGGTGGAGGCGCATGCCTGCGCGATTGCAGACCGCATCGCGAAAGCAGCCCCTCTTGCCGTGGTGATGGCCAAGGCCGCCGTGCTCGAAAGTTTCGAGACACCGCTATCGGCCGGCATTCGCTACGAGCGTTCGCTCTCGGCCCTGATCGCGGCAAGCGACGACCGGGCGGAAGGAATGCGTGCCTTCGCTGCGAAGGAACCGCCGCAGTTCAAGGGACGGTGAGCTCTGCTCAGAAGTTAGTCTAGGCGACGCTTGCGCGTTTCACATGGTTGCGCCGAGCTGCCAGGGTACGAATTCGTTGCGGCCGTAGCCGAGCAATTCGGATTTCGAGCGCTTGCCGGAGGCGGTTTCCAGGATGGACTGGAAGATCTCGCGGCCCTTTTCCTCGATGGATACGCCGTCGATGATATCGCCGCAATTGATGTCCATGTCCTCTTCCATCCGCGTGAACAGATCGGAATTGGTGGCAAGCTTGAGCGACGGCGTCGGCTTGCAGCCGTAGGCCGAGCCCCGGCCGGTAGTGAAGCAGAGGACATTGGCGCCGCCTGCCACCTGACCGGTCGCGGCGACAGGATCGTAGCCGGGCGTGTCCATATAGACAAAACCCTTGCGGTCGATGCGTTCGGCATAGCGATAGACGCCGCGCAGGGTGGAGCTGCCGCCTTTGGCGACGGCGCCGAGGGATTTCTCCAGAATAGTCGTGAGCCCACCGGCCTTGTTGCCGGGCGAGGGGTTGTTGTTCAGCTCGCCACCCGTTTTGGCGGCGTAATCGCGCCACCAGTCGATCAGGTCGACGATCTTCTGACCGACCTCCGGGCTTTCCGCCCGCCGGGTCAGCAGGTGTTCGGCGCCATAGATCTCCGGCGTCTCCGACAGGATCGCGGTGCCGCCATGGCGCACGAGAATATCGACGGCCGCGCCCAGTGCAGGATTGGCAGTCAGGCCGGAATAACCGTCCGAGCCGCCGCATTGCAGCGCCAGCATTAGCTCCGAGGCCGGAACCGTCTCGCGCACCGATCTGTTGGCAAGCGGCAGCATCTCGCGGATTTTCTCGACGCCCATCATTACCGATTTACGGGTGCCGCCGACCTCCTGGATCGTCAGGCTCTGAAAATGATCGCCCTCGGCAATGCCGTAGGTCTTCTTCAGGCGTGGGATCTGAAAGACCTCGCAGCCAAGCCCGATCAGCAGGATGGCGGAGAAATTCGGATGGCTGGCATAGCCCCATTGTGTTCTGGCCAGCAGGTCGTATTCCTCGCCCTTGCTGCCCATGCCGCATCCGGTCCCATGGGTGAAGGGAACGACGCCGTCTATATTGGGATAATCGGCAAGGATGCCGGAGCGCGTGATCTCGTCGGCGATGAAATCGACGACGGTGGCGGAACAGTTCACCGAGCTGAGGATGCCGATATAGTTGCGTGTGCCGACACGCCCATCGGCGCGGCGGAAGCCTTGAAAGGTCGCCGCACTTTCGCCGGGCAGAAGTCCGCGATCGGACTTCGCTTCGGAGGCAAAGGCATAGTCGCGCTCGAAATCATGGATCGCGACATTGTGCTCGTGCACCCAGTCGCCTGGCTGGATATCGCTTGTGGCAAAGCCGATGATCTGGCCGAATTTGCGGATCGGTTCGCCGGTTGCGATCGGCTGGATAGCGATCTTATGACCGCGCGGGACGGCTGCCGCGACCGTGACGCCGCCGTCGATCACCTTGCCTCGCGACAGGCTTTCGATGGCAATGACGACATTGTCGGCCTCATGGAGGCGAAGCGTGCGCGGCGCGGCCATGCGATCACACCTCCAGAATGGCTTTGATGACGCCGGCTTCGGGGCGCAGCCATTCGGTGAAGAGCGCGGGAGCATCGGAAAACGCGCCGCGATGGGTGTTGAGGGCTGCCGTCGGCACGCGCCCCGCCTCCATCTGCTTCACCACTTCGGCAAAGTCGTCCGGCTGCGCGTTGCGGCTGGCAAACAGCGTCGTCTCGCGCTTGTGGAATTCCGGATCGGAGAAGGTGATGTCCTGACGCACGAGGCTGACGAGGACATAGCGCCCGGCATGGGCGACGAAGCCGAAGCCGCGCTGCATGGCACCGGCATTGCCGGTGGCGTCGATGACGACATCGAAGAAATCGCCATCCGTCAGGCGCTTGGCCTGCGCCTCCGCGTCTTCATTGGCGAGAAGGGTCCTGTCGGCGCCGAGCGCGCTGGCGGTGAAGGCGAGGCGGTCCTCGCGCATGTCCATCACGGTCACGTCGGCGCCACGCGCCTTGGCGAAGATGATCGCCGACATGCCGATCGGCCCCGAGCCGACGACAAGAACGCGATCGGAGGCCTGGATGTTGCCGCGCTTGACGCCATGGGCGCCGATCGCCAGGAATTCGATCATTGCCGCCTGGTCGAGCGAGGCCTTGCCGACCGAGACGACATTCTGTTCGGGAACGCACAGATATTCGCACATGCCGCCATCCTTGTGCACGCCGAGCACGGCGATGTTCTGGCAGGCATTGGTCACGCCGCGGCGGCAAGCCACGCATTTGCCGCAGGAGAGATAGGGGACGATATAGACATTGTCGCCCTTCTTCAGCCGCGCCGACCCCTGTGCATCCTCGACGGTGCCCGAGAGCTCATGGCCCATGACGCGCGGATATTCGAGGAAGGGGTGCTTGCCTTGGAAGATATGGAAATCGGTCCCGCATATGCCGACACGCTTGATGCGGACGAGCACCTCGCCATCCGCCGGAACGGGAATATCCCGCTCGATCAGAGACAATCGGCCCGGCTCGTTGCAGATCAATGTTTTCATCGTTCACTCCTTGTCCGCAGGGGCCAGCCCGCTCGAACCGCTTCATCGGATTGCAGGGAGCGCCGAATGATCGGCGCTCCGGTTTTCTCGGCAATATATGGTTTACGTCTTCGGCATCTCGGCCGGAAGTGCCACGCCATTATACTTCTGATAGATCGCGCTGAGCTTGCCGTTGGCAAGGTTCTTGGCGATCCATTCGTTCAGCGTCGCCTTCAGCGGGTCGTCGCCCTTGCGCAGGCCGATGGCGTAGGGATTGGTCTTGAGCACCAGCTTGACCTCGAGCGGGTCGTTCGTGCGGCGCTGGTTGACGGCGGCCATGATCTGCGGCGAGGACGCCATGATGTTGACCTGGCCGGACACCAGCGCGGTGATCAGCGTCGCGTCATCGTCGTAGCGCACCATTTCGGCGCCCTGCGCTTCCGTCGTCGCGACCTTGTCGTTGGTCGAGCCGCGCGTCGTGCCGAGGCGCTGGCCGACGACATCCTGCAGGGTCTTGATGTCAGTGCTCTTCGGTGCGGCGATGACGATCTGGATAACGCCATAGGCATCGGTGAAATCGATGACCTTCTTGCGCTCCTCGTTGACGCTGAAGGACGCCATGACGATGTCGGCCTTGCTCGTCAGCAGGAAGGGCACGCGGTTCGGGCTTGTGACCGGCACGATCTCTAGCGGAAAACCGAGATCGGTGGCCAGAAGATTGGCGGTCTCGACATCCGAGCCGGTCGGCTGCATCGCTGCGTCGCTCATGCCAAATGGCGGCGAGCCGAGATCGACCGCAATTAGCAGCTTCTTCCGTGTCTTGATGGTCTCCAGCGTATCGGCCAGAGCCTGGCGCGCATTGATACTGAGGAATGTTGCGCCGGCGAGCGCGCCAGTCATGCCTGCAAGGAAAGTTCTACGTTTCATGGTCTCCACCCTTTTGTCCTTCCAACAAAATCTCTTCCCAGTTCGACCTCAGAGGCCGCTGCCCACGAATTCCCGCAATTCCGTCGTCTGCGGATTGTCCAGCATGGCACCCGGTCCGGTTTCCCAGACCTGGCCCTGATGCATGTAGACGACCTTCGATGCGACCTTGCGGGCAAAGGCCATTTCATGCGTGACGAGGATCATCGTCATCCCGCCGCGGGCCAGATCCTCCATGACTTTCAGCACCTCGCCGGTGAGCTGCGGATCGAGCGCGGAGGTCACCTCGTCGAAGAGCATCAGCTTTGGCTTCATGGCCAGCGACCGGGCGATCGCCACGCGCTGCTGCTGGCCGCCGGAGAGCTGTTCCGGATAATGTTCGGCCTTGGCTTCGAGACCGACGCGGGCGAGCACCTCACGCGCCAGATCGCGGGCGGCGGCCTTGCCGAGCTTCTTCACGCAGGTCGGCGCGAGCATGATATTCTGCTCCGCCGTCAAGTGAGGAAACAGATTGTAGCTCTGGAAGACGATGCCGACGTCGCGGCGCAGCGCGCTCTTGTTGAGCTTGGGGTCGTGGACCGCATGGTCGCAGACCTCGATCGTGCCGCTCTCGATGGTCTCGAGCGCATTGATGCAGCGCAATGCCGTCGATTTGCCGGAGCCGGACTGGCCGATGACGGCGGCAACCTCGCCGCGCCCGACCTCGAAGGACACACCATTCAGAACCTTGACGCTGCCGAAGGCCTTGTGAACATTGGCGAGCTTAACGATTGCTGACATTGAGCTTCCTCTCGAGATTGCGGCTCCATACGGAGAGCGGAAAGCACATGGCGAAGTAGAATACTGCCACCACGATGAAGACGGTGAAGGGTTCGAAGATCGAATTGTTGATGAGCTTGCCGGCCTGCGACAGTTCGACGAAACCGACGACGGAGGCGAGCGAGGTGTTCTTGACGATCTGCACGAGGAAGCCGACGGTCGGCGGCGTGGCGATGCGCAGCGCCTGTGGCAGGATGACCTTGATCAGGCGCTGCCAGCGCGACAGCGCCAGACATTCCGCCGCCTCCCATTGCGTCTTCGGCACGGATTCAATGCATCCGCGCCAGATCTCGCCAAGGAAGCCGGAGGAATAGATCGTCAGGCCGGCGGCGGCTGCGACGATTGCCGGAACCTGATCGAAGCCGAGGATCGCGATGCCGAAATAGAGGAGGAAGAGCAGCACGAGCAGCGGCGTGCCCTGGACGAGCTGGATGTAGCCCGCTGCCAGCGTCCGCAGCGCGGTCACGCTGCTGATGCGCGCCAGCGCCACGAGGAAGCCGAGAGCGCCGCCGCCGATGAAGGCGATCGCAGAGAGCCCGATGGTCCAAAGCGCTGCCCAGCTTAGGAATTCCAGATGAACGAAACCGAATGTTGTCATCGCCGCGTCCCTTAAAGCGCCGTGCCGAGCTTGCGTCGGCGAACAAAGATCGCAAGGCCTAGAAGCCAGAGAGCGATGCGCACGACGAAGGACAGGAAGAGGTAGAGAACGCCGACGACGATATAGGTCTCGAAGCTGCGGAACGTGTCCGACTGGATACGATTGGCGACGGCGGTCAGCTCCTCGGCCGAAATCTGCGAGGTGATCGAGGAAGCCAGCATCAGCAGCACATATTGGCTGGTCAGCGCCGGATAGACGCGCTCGATGGCGGGGCGGATGATCACATGCCAGTAGGTCTGCTTGCGGGACAGCCCAAGACATTCCGCCGCTTCGAGCTGCGCCTTGTGGATGGATTGCAGGCCGGCGCGGACGATCTCGCATGTATAGGCGCCGACATTGACGACCAGCGCGATGACGGCGGCGAGGTTGGCCGAAACGTGGATGCCGAGCGTGGCGATGCCGAAATAGACGAGGAAAACCTGCACGAGAAGGGGCGTGTTGCGGATGACCTCGACATAGGAGGCGACGAGAGCACGAACCCAGGGACCTCCGTCGGCGCGGCCGATGGCGCAGAGCGTGCCGAGGACGAAGCCGATGACGGTGGAAAACACGGAGAGCTGAAGGGTCAGCCAGACGCCGAGCGCGAACTCCTTCCAGTAGGGAAGGAGCGAAGCGAAATCGAACTGGTAGTTCATGCCGCTCCTCCGGATGCCGGATAGCGCGCGGTCAGCTTGCGCAGGATCGGGGCTTCGTAGTCGGCGGGCGTCTTCCCGACCCAGTCGAGGAAGGCGGCGATGCGGCGTTCGACCTTCTGGGCATGATGCTGGGCGATGTCGGCGATGCGATGGTTGAGGAACGGGTTGGAGAAACGATCGAGCGTGGTCGCGACATAGGATCGCGCTTCGTCCCCCATGCCTTTGGCGGCGAAGCCGGGGACGACCTCGGTGTCGTAGAGGGCCTCGAGCCGCTGCCTGACGTTCGGATCGGCAAGGATGCCGCGCACCGTCTGATCGATGGCATGGCCTTCGGTCTGCCAGATTTCCGCGAGATAGGTATGGCCAAGGTTCAAGATATGCAGCTTCAGGCGTTCATAGGGTTCGAGATTGGGCGTAAGCACGATCTGGTCGTGCGTGCACGGCAGCCGTACGCCCGGTGCCTGCTGGATCGCCCACAACGCATAGGGTTCGGCGACGGCGCCGACCGGTTCGATGGGTTCGGAGACGATCCTGTCGACAAGCGTATCGGCGAAAGCCACTTCGCGGTCGAGCCATTCGAAGAAGGCCGCCGGCAGCTCGTTCAGCCGCGCGCTTTCGACGACCGCTTGTCTGAGAGCCTGGCCGTTACCGGTCACCAGTTCGCAGGGCAGTACCACGAGCGGGCGCGCCGAGGCCCGCCAGCGGCGACAGAGCAGGAATGCCAGCTTGGCCGGGAATGATTTCGGGGCGTGCTCGTCCGATGAAAAGCGGTCCTCGTCCGGGCTGGTCCGATAGCCGGTGTCGCCGGTATTGGAGACGACGAAATCGGCCTCCTCGACGAAAAGCCGGGTGATTTCGGCCCAGTCGCTTGCCGCCGAAAGCCCCCGGTCGACGCTTTTCACCTGCACGGTGCGGTCGATCGTCTCGCCGTCAGCCATGCCGCGGATGACGACGGGATAGCCCTCGGGCCGGCCGAAGGCTGCGACGCGGCCACTCCGGCCGGCATCTCCCGACACCTGGACGACGGTAATGGGACCGACCGTCTGGCCGGCTTCGGCGGCCTCATGGATGAAAAACGCCGCATGCGCCTGCAGGAAGCGGCTGGTCCCGAACTGGATGATGCGGCCGCTCACGCGTCGGTCTTTCCGATGAGGGCGCGATGCGAAAATCCGTTTGCAAGATGAATCCCGGACAAGCTTCGATCCTCCCTTCGGCTGTCTCTTATGTATATAAAACAGGCGGAGATTTTCGAGTCAACTGTTTTTTATATAAATAATCCGGCCTATATGGTACGGAGCGATCGCAGCAGGGGGATGGTTTGGAATGAAGGGGAATGCAGTCTATAAGGGCGCGTACAACCGCTGCCTGTCCTTTCTTGGCGATATCGATGTCGATGAGAGGCTGCCGTCGAACTCGGAACTGGCGTCGAAGCTGGCGGTCAGCCGCACGACGGTACGGTCGGTTCTGTCCTCCCTGACGGATACCGGGATTCTGCGGCTCGACGAGGCCGGCCATTCCCTGCGACGCAGGCCGGAGACCGCCGATTATTTCCCCGAAACACAGACCATGTCCGCCGCCGCCGCCGTCGAGCGCCGTTTCATGGAGTGGATATTGCAGGGGGATTTTCGCGCTGGACAGTTGCTGAACAGTGCCGAATTGGCGCGGCAATTCGGCACCTCGACCACGACCATCCGCGAATATCTCACGCATTTTCAACATTTTGGACTGATCGAGCGCCGTCCCAACAGCGCCTGGGTGTTCTTGGGCGTCACGCCGAATTTCGCCGAGGAGATCTATGAAGTCCGCGAAATGTTCGAGTTGCGCTCGGCGAGGCACCTGCTCAGATTGCCGGACAGCGACCCATGCTGGCGTGAGCTCCAGGCGATCGAGGCGGAGCATCTCGAGCTGCTGGCTGATATCGACCGGCGCTATCGTGAATTCCCGGCGCTGGACGAACGGCTGCATCGTTGCGTGCACGATGCCTCGAAAAACAGGTACATCATCGAGTTCTACAATGTCGTCTCGGCCTTCTTCCACTACACCTATCAGTGGAATATCGATGACGAGAAACAGCGCAACATCAGGGCGCTCACGCAGCATCTCGACTATATCTCGGCCCTTCGCAACAGGGATGCGGAGGCGGTGGAGAAAAGCCTGCTGGCCCACCTGGATTCCGCACGCGCAACGCTGATGCGCTCCATCCAGATGGGACCGTTCAAGATTCAGGCCTGACCGCCACGCTCAGGGCACCTGCGCCCCCGTCGTCGTCGTATAGACGCAATAGAGCGACTTCGTTGCGGTGATGAACATCTGGTTGCGGCGCGGTCCGCCGAAGGTGAGGTTGGCGACGGTCTGCGGCACCCTGATCTTGCCCAGCAATGTTCCGTCGGCTGCGAAGCAATGCACGCCGTCGCCGGCGCTTGTCCAGATATTGCCGGCGATGTCGGCGCGAAAACCGTCCGGAAGGCCGGTATCGATGTCGCAGAACACGCGGCCATTGGCGAGCTTGCGGCTGTCGATCACGTCGAAGACGCGGATATGCCTTGGAGCGTTGATGTCATGGCTCGAGGCGGAATCGGCGATATAGAGCTTGGTCTCGTCCGGCGAAAAGGCCAGGCCGTTCGGCTGGCCGAAATCGTCGGCCACGATCTCCAGCGCGCCGCTTTCGGGATCGAGCCTATAGACGTTGCGCGTCGCCTGCTCGGGCTCGGCCTTGTAGCCTTCGTAGTCGGAGAGGATGCCGTAGGTCGGATCGGTGAACCAGATCGAGCCGTCGGACCGGACGATGACGTCATTGGGCGAATTCAGCCGCTTGCCCTGAAAACTGTCGGCAAGCACGGTGATCGAGCCGTCGATCTCGGTGCGGGTGACGCGTCGTGCGCCGTGTTCGCAGGAAACGAGCCTCCCCTGGCGGTCGCGGGTATTGCCGTTGGCGAAGTTCGAAGGGGTGCGGAAGGTGGAGACGCCGCCGTCGGGCACCCAGCGCAGCATGCGCTGGTTCGGGATGTCGCTCCAGATCAGGCATCCGGAATCGGCAAACCACACCGGGCCTTCCGCCCAGCGGCAGCCGGAATAGAGTTCGTCCAGCGCAGCACTCGGGACGATGAGGTTCCGGAACCGGGGATCGCGGATTTCGTAGAGAGGATGATCGTCCTTGGCCATTGTGATGTTTCCTATGCTGTCGAGGGGGATCCGCATGCGCCGATCGGCATCAGCGTCCGCCGAGCGGGCGGCCGCCGGCGACGAGAATGACGGCGATGATGATGAAACCGGTGAGGATGAGCCGAGAGCCGGCGCCGAAGCCATAGGTGTTCAGCATCGACACGACGAGGAACATGAAGAGCGAGGCGCCCCATATGCCCGGCACGTTCGAATCGCCACCGGCGACCGCCGTTCCGCCGATGATGACGACGGCGATCGACATCAGCAGATATTCGGCACCCATGTTGAGCGCGGCGCCGCCCGAGAAGCTGGCGAGCAGATAGCCGCAGATCGAGGCGAGCACGGCGCAGAGGATATAGGTCACCAGCCGCGTGCCGTCGACTGGAATGCCGGCCATGCGGGCGGCGAAGATGCTCTGGCCGATGGCCGAGATCCAGCGGCCGTAGATGGTCTTTTCCAGGAGAATCCAGGCAAGCACGGAAAGCAGCAGCGCCACGATGGCGATGTTGGGAATGCCGGCAAGGCTCGAGGTGGTGAAGTCCGCCAGTTGTTCCGGCGGCTTGATGCGCAGGCCGCGATTGCTCCAGATGGCGGTCGACTGCACGATGAAGCTCATCGACAAGGTCGCGATGATCGGCGGAATGCGCAGCAGCTTGATCAGCGCGTAATTGCCGATGCCGATACCGATGCCGATCAGGATGGAAACCAGAAGGCCAGGCACGATCATGCCGTCTTCGACATTCATCAGCTTGAGCGCCAAGGTGCCGGCAAGCGTCATCGTTGCCGGGACGGAAAGGTCGATATTGCCCGGTCCGAGGGTGATGACGAACATCTGGCCGATGCCGACGATGACGGAGAAGGCCGCGAAGGTCAGCGCCGCCTGCGACAGGCCGAGGGAGCTGGCGCCGCCGGTGAACAGGACGGTGATGATCCAGACCGCGATCGCGGCTGCGAAGGACCAGATCCAGGGTTTGCGATGGAGCGCGTGAAGGGCGTTCATGCGTGTTTCTCCCGCTTTTCAAGACGGTTGAGCAGCAGGCGCAGGGCAAGAACGATGATCAGGATGGCGCCTTGCGCCCCGATCTGCCAGTCCGGCGAAATCCGCAGGAACGACAGGAAGGAGCCGGCGAGCGTCAGCGTCAGGGCACCGATGACGGCCCCGATCGGCGAGACGCGGCCGCCGGTGAATTCGCCGCCGCCGAGGATGACGCCGGCGATCGACAGCAGCGTGTAGCGCAGCGCGATATTGGCATCCGCCGAGGTGGTGAGGCCGACCAGCGCAATGCCCGAGAGCACGGCGAAGAAGCCGGCGAGCCCATAGGCGGCGGCGCGCAGGACGAGGATCGACCATCCGGCGCGCTGCACCGAGCGCTGGTTTCCGCCGACGCCGCGCACCAATACCCCGAAGGCGGAGCGCATGACGAGAAAATGCGCGGCAAGAGCGATGACGACGCTCGCGACGATCGCCATCGGAACCAGCGGCGGCTTCGAGGTCATCAGCCAGCGCGCCCAGTCGGGCGCCGCGCCGCCCGGCGCCGGCAGCAGCAGTACGGCGAGCCCGCCCCAGACGAAGCTCATGCCGAGGGTGACGACGATCGACGGCAGGTCCCTGATATAGATGACCATGCCGATGACGGCATAGGCGGCGATGGCAGCCGCGAGGATCAGAATGCCGACGAGCGGCTGGGATTGCAGATAGGTCGCCGCCACGCAGGCGGCGAAGCTCACGAAAGTCCCAATCGACAGGTCGAGATCGTTGACCGACATGATCATCATCTGGGCGATGGTCGCAAGCGCGATCGGCACCGCCAGATTGAACAGGAGGTTCAGCCCGACATAGCTCATGGCCCGCGGCTGCAGATAGAAGACCGCGACGAGCAGGACGACGAGCGAGAGAGCGGGGATGATGAGCCGCACAGTGCCGGAAGACATGCGGATCATGCGTCTTCTCCAGAGAATGAGGCCGCCAGCACATTTTCCTCCGTAATGGCATCGCCGATCAGTTCGGCGACGATGGCGCCGCTGCGAAACACGTAGACTCGGTCGCAAAGCCGGATCTCGTCCATCTCGGTCGAGTACCAGATGAAGGTGCGCCCGCTTCCCGCCTCGTGATGCAGGATATTGTAGACCTCCTGCTTGGTGCCGATATCGACGCCGCGCATCGGGTCGTCCATCAGCACCATGGAGGATCTCGTCGCCAGCGCGCGGGCAAAGAGCACCTTCTGCTGGTTGCCGCCCGAGAGCGACAGGATGCCGTTCGCCATGCTGGGCGTGCGGATTTCGATCCGGCTCTTCCAGTCGGCGCCGATGCCGTCCTCGCGGACCCTGTCGACCAGGAATCTCCTCGACATATCGGAAAGCGAGGCGATGCTGAGGTTTTTCAGGATGCTCCATAGCGGGAAGGTGCCGTTGAGGCTGCGGTCGCCGGCGACGAAGGCAATCTGGCCTTGCCGTCCCGGCAGCCAGTCGCTGCTGAGCGAACGATAGAGGTCGAGCAGCATGTCGGTCTGGCCATGGCCGCCGAGACCGGCAAGGCCGATGACTTCGCCTCGGTAGGCGTTGAAAGCAATGCCCTTGCCGCCTCTGGCTGGCAGCGAGAGGATGGGCGACGCGTTCGCTGCCCTTTCCTTGCCTCGCCCGAAATCATAATCCTTGACCACGCTGCCCATCGCCTGGACGAGACTATGCGTCGAAAACTCCCCGGCCGGGCGGTCGGCGACGACCTTGCCGTCCTTCATGACGACGATACGATCGGAGGTCGACAGGATCTCGCCGAGAATATGCGAGATCAGCAGCACGGCGCCGCCAGCATCGACATATTTGCGCACATAGGTCATGAGCTGCGCGGCAAGCCCTGCGTCGAGCGACGAAGTGGGTTCGTCGAGAATGACCAGCTTGGGTGTCTGCGCGACGGCGCAGAAGACGATGGCGATCTCGACCATCTGCCGCTCGGCGATGGAAAGCTCGCCGACGGTACGCAAAACATCGATGCCGTGGCCGCTGAAGATTTCGTCGAGCTTGGTGCGGACGATGCCGGCGGCCTGCCGGCGCCAGTTCCAGCCATTGAGGTCGCGATGCACGACCCGCATGTTTTCGACGACGGTCAGGTTCGGCGACAGCGACAGTTCCTGGAAGACGCAGCGGATGCCGTGGCTGTGCGCCGCATTGATGCCATGCGCGGAGGCGTCGCCATGATAGGCGATCGAGCCCTCGTGAGGGCTGAGGCCGCCGTTGATGACATTGACGATCGTCGACTTGCCGGCGCCGTTATGGCCGACCAGCCCGATGCATTCGCCGCCATTGATGACGAGATCGGCCCCGTCGAGCGCTTTGACGGCGCCGAACTGCACCTTGATGCCGCGCGCGGAAACGACAGCCTTCGTCAATGCTTCTTCTGTCATGGGCTCCGTTGTCTTTGACTGCGTTCAGAGGCTGGCAAGAGCATCGTTTTCGGCCGCGCCATGCGATGGCATCGGCCGAAAACGGCTGCGTATTGCGGATCACTTCGCCGCGTCGATGACCTTTTGGGCGTCTTCGAGCGAATATTCCACATTGGCGACGCCGCCCTGCTGGGTATTGGCGAGATTGGTCTCCAGATTGGCCTGGTCGATGCGCAGGAACGGCACCACCAGATCCTTCTTCACCTGCTTGCCGTCCAGGATCTGCTGGGCGACCCAGAAGGCGAGCGTCGAGACGCCGGGAGCGATGGAAACCGACATGGTCTCGTAGCCGTTCGCGTCCTTTTCCTTCTTCCACCAGGCGAGTTCGTCCTGCCGGTTGCCCATGACGATCGTCGGCATCGGGCGCTTGGCGGCCGCGAAAGCCTGGGCGGCGCCATAGCCGTCGCCGCCCTGCGTCGCGACCGCGGCGATCTCGGGCAGGCTCGGCAGGACGCCGGCGACGGCGCGCTGGGCGACGTCCTGCGCCCAGTCGCCATGCACGGAGCCGACGATCTTGAACTGCGGATATTTGGCGACACCGGCGTGAATGCCGGCCGAAATCTCGTCATCGACCGAGACGCCGGCAAGGCCGCGGATTTCCAGGATGTTGCCGCCCTTCGGAAGCTTCTTGGCGAGATACTCGATCTCGCTTGCGCCCATTCCCTTGAAATCGACGGCAATGCGCCAGGCGCAGGGTTCGGTGACGATGCCGTCGAAGGACACGACGGTGATGCCGGCGTCGCAGGCCTCCTTGACGGCGCCGTTCAGCGCTGTCGGTGAAGCCGCGTCGATGACGATGGCGTCGTAGCCCTGCAGGATCATGTTCTGGATCTGCGCGGCCTGTTCGGTCGCCTGGTTTTCCGCCGTCGTGAATGAATCGGCCGCGGCAACCACGCCGGCTTTCACGGCCTCGCCCGTCACCTTCTGCCAGCTTGTCAGCATGGCCTGGCGCCAGGAGTTGCCGGCATAATTGTTGGATAGGGCAATTTTCTTGGACGCGGTATCCGCAAGCGCGGAAAACGGCGCTGCAACGCTGGCAATCACGACGGATGCCAGCAGCATCTTGGCAATGTTCATATTCTTTCCTCCCAAAAAGACCTAAATCTCACTCCCAGGTCAGGATTTTCGACGATGCTCCTCAACAACGGCCGAAAATAATATTTGCACTGAAGGTCGCCCCGTCAGTAAAGATAGGATGTCCGAGATTCTTTCGGTTGTACAGGCGCTTAACGGGACGGACGTTGCGGGAACCCGCAGAAAAATTGCGCCTTTCCGCAAGACGAACGATCCCGATCGGCGCTTAATGACGCTCGGATTTTGCGTTTCGCAACCGGCCTGGGGAGAGGCCGGCGCGCTGCCTGGGAGGGCCGGCCTTGCACATGTCGGAGTCGCGGTCGCTGTTCGACCATTATCTGAGCATTTCCAGGCTCCTGGCCGGACAGCTCGATTTTCATTCGGTCATCCGCTCGGTTGCCGACGAGATCAGCCATGTCATCCCATATGACCATTTCGATGTCTGCATCATCATGGTGGATGAGAAATATCACATCGCCTATGAGAGCGGCCTCGAGACCGACTGGGGCAAGCGCCACCCCGCTCCGGTCAGCGACAGCCCCATCCGCACGCTGCTCTGGGGCGAGGTCGACCATCTGTTGACCGACGACGCCTGCAGCGACCCGCGGTTCCACTTCGAAGGCGCCTTCTCGCATCCGATCATCCGCGAGCAATTGAGAAGCCGCCTGCACGTGCCGCTGAAGGTTCAGGGCAATGTCATCGGCGCCTTGAGCTGCTCCAGCCATCGGGCCGGCCTTTATGGAATGCAGGATGTGGAGAATGCGCGCGCCATCGCCGATCTGCTGGCGCCGCATTTCTTCGCCATCCGCGCGGCCGAGCAGGCCAAGCGTTCGGCGATCGTGGAGGCGGAGGCGCGGGCCCGCGAGGAGGGGCTGCGGCTGGGGGCGCTGAAATTGACGGAGGCGCTGGAGGCCGAGCGCCAGCGCATCGGCATGGACCTGCACGACCAGATATTGGCGGATCTGACGCGACTTTCGCGGCGGCTGGAACGGCTCGCGCGTATGCCGGACGTCACCGGCGAGGCGCTGGAGCCGCTCTTTCGCGGATTGCAGCAATGCATGCACGATCTTCGCCAGATCATCGAGGAGGCCAAGCCGTCGGTATTGCAGCTTTTCGGTTTCGCGCAGGCAATCGAAAACCATCTGGAGCGCTCGATCCAGGAAAGCGGGGCGATCATGCGCTGGAAACTTACCGACGAGACCAACGGCGCGATCGATTGCCTTGAACAGCCCGTCAGCATCGCCCTGTTTCGCATTGCGCAGGAGGCGATCAACAACGCCATCCGCCATGCACAGGCGAGTTGCGTTCTGGTGCGTTTGGAGGCGGCGGCCGGAGCGTTGATCATAGAGGTCAGCGACGACGGCATCGGCCTCAACACCGCACGCAAGACAAGCGGCGGGGGAATTGAAAACATGAAGACGCGGGCTCGCCTGATTTCGGCGCGCTTTGCCGTCAAACCGTCGAGCCCGGCCGGTGGCACCAGCGTCACCGTGACGCTTGCCGGCCGGGCTCTGGCGGCGTTTGGAGGGGCGGCATGAAGGTGTTGATCATCGAGGACGATCCGCTGCATCGTTCCTATCTCAACGAAGCGGTCCGGGCGGCTCTACCGGAATGCGAAACCGTGCTCGAGGCGGAAAACGGCCATGCCGGCGAAAGGCTCGCCCGCGACTATCGTTCGGCCCATGTGGTGATGGATCTGCAGATGAGCCCGCGCAACGGCATCGAGGCGGCCCGGACCATCTGGAAAGAGAGGCCCGAGACCCGCATCCTGTTCTGGTCGAACTATTCCGACGAGGCCTATGTGCGGGGTGTGTCGCGCATCGTGCCGCAGGGGGCCGTTTATGGCTATGTGCTGAAGTCGGCCTCGGACGATCGCTTGCGGCTGGCGCTGCGCAGCATCTTCATCGAGAGCCAGTGCGTGATCGACCGCGAAGTGCGCGGTATGCAGCAGAAAAGCCTTGGCAATGCCAACGGCTTCACCGATGCCGAATATGAAATCCTTGTCGACATCGCGCTCGGTCTGACCGACCGGGCCATTGCCCAGCGGCGCAATCTCTCGGTGCGCAGCGTGCAGAACCGCTTGCAGCAGCTCTATGAGAAGCTGGACGTCTATCGCTCCCTTGGCCATGACCCTGATGACGGCCGGTTCAATCTGCGCGCACGGGCCGTGGCCGTCGCTTTCCTGCGCAAACTCCTGAACCACAGCGCGATCGAGCGCGCCGAGGCGGATCTGGCGGGCTGGCTCGCCCGGCAGAGCGCCTCCAGCCGCGATGCCGATCCTTTCTTGCGAGATGGATGATGTCCCCTAAAACGAATACTGCCGCAGGTCGTGTCCGACATGCGGCAGCATCGTGTTACTGGCGGCAGGTTTACGCCTGGCCGCGCGCCATGACGACCGGAATCAACAGGTCGCCCCAGTTGCCTTCACCGCCGTGATGGCGGGCCGAGCGGACGAGCTCGACCGAGATGCCGGCCTCGACGGCCTTCATGACCGAGTGGTTCAGCCGGTGCAGGTCGTTCGCCAGCGCCCGGATCGTGCTTTGCTGATCGGGCGTCAGGGTTGTGGATTGTTCTTCCGCGCGCTCGCGGACACGTACGATGGAAGCCATGGTTTTCCTCCTTGAGCTTCGGTTTATTCGGCGGCCGGGCGGAATTGCTCGTGCTCGGTCGATGCTTTCATGGCGGTGGTCGACGACAGGCCGCCGCTGATGGCGAGCGACACGGCATCGAAATAGCCGGTGCCGACCTCGCGCTGGTGCTTGGTGGCGGTGTAGCCGTTGCTTTCGGCAGCAAACTCCGCCTGCTGCAGCTCGGAATAGGCCGCCATCTGTCGTTCCTTGTAGCCGCGTGCCAGCTCGAACATGCCGAAATTGAGCTGGTGGAAGCCGGCAAGCGTGATGAACTGGAACTTGTAGCCCATGGCGCCGAGCTCGCGCTGGAACTTGGCGATGGTCGCCTCGTCCAGATTTTTCCGCCAGTTGAAGGAGGGCGAGCAATTATAGGCAAGCAGCTTGCCGGGATAATGCCTGTGCACGCCTTCGGCGAAACGCCGCGCCTGTTCGAGATCGGGCTTCGAGGTCTCGCACCAGATGAGGTCGCAATGCGGCGCATAGGCGACCGCGCGGGCGATGCAGGGCTCCAGCCCGTTGCGGAGCTGGTAGAAGCCTTCGACCGTGCGCCCGGCATCGTAGTCGACGAAGGGGCGGTCACGCTCGTCGATGTCCGATGTCATGAGCTTGGCGGCTTCCGCGTCGGTGCGGGCGATGACGAGCGTCGGCACGCCCATGACGTCGGCCGCCAGACGGGCCGCATCGAGATTGCGGATATGGGCCGCCGTCGGGATCAGCACCTTACCGCCGAGATGGCCGCACTTCTTTTCAGACGCGAGCTGATCCTCGAAATGAACACCCGCAGCACCTGCCTCGATATAGGCCTTCATGATCTCGAAGGCATTCAGCGGCCCGCCGAAGCCGGCTTCGGCATCGGCGACGATCGGAGCGAACCAGGTATCGACGGAAAGGCCCTTGCCTTCGGAGGTCTCGATCTGGTCGGCGCGCTGCAGCGTGCGGTTGATGCGCTTGGCAAGCTCCGGCCCGGCATTGGCCGGATAGAGCGATTGATCCGGATACATGGCGGATGCGGTGTTGGCGTCGGCGGCAACCTGCCAGCCGGAGAGATAGATCGCTTTCAGGCCGGCGCGGACCATCTGCATGGCCTGATTGCCGGAGAGGGCGCCGAGCGCGTTGACGAAATCCTCGCGATGCAGAAGCGCCCAGAGCCGGTTCGCGCCCAGTTCGGCCAGCGAATAGCGCAGCTCCACCGAACCGCGCAGCCGCCGCACGTCTTCCGCCGAATAGGGACGTTCGATGCCGTCGAAACGGCCGGCCGGTGCATTGCGGATCAGATTGTCAAATTCTGTCACGATTTCCTCCATACAGAATGTCCGTCACTCGGGTGACGCATTGACAAGATCGACAAAGTGACGGCGAAATGCCAGAGAAACCTTTTGGATAGCGTCCGGAAAAGGGTCACGTTGCAAATCCTTGACGAAGAGCGGCAGTCACTTTGTCAAGATTTGTAAAATATTGGAGGCGGAGGAGCGCTGATGGTGGAGAGAAAGATTTTCGCCGGCCCGAAGGTCCGGCGTGTGCGCAACGGGCTCGGCATGACCCAGACCGCGATGGCGGATGCGCTGGAAATCTCTCCCTCCTATCTCAACCTCATCGAGCGCAACCAGCGGCCCTTGACCGTGCAGCTGCTGCTGAAGCTGAGCTCCGCCTTCAAGATCGATCTCGACGAACTCAGGAGCGAGGCGGGCGACGGTCTCGGCCAGTTGAAGGAGGTCTTCGCCGATCCGCTGCTTGCCGGCGAGTTGCCGGGCGATCAGGAGCTGGTCGAGCTTGCCGAGATCGCGCCGAATGCGGCAAGCGGTGTCGTCAAGCTCTACCGCGCCTATCGCGAGCAGGCCGCCCGCCTTTCCGACCTGATGACCTTGACCACGCAAGCCGGCGCGACGCCGCCCATCGGCGGTGCCCGCCTGCCGGCCGATGAGGTCCGCGACGTCTTCGAGAGCCGTTCGGCCTATTTCCCGCGTCTTGAAACGGCGGCTGAAAGTTTTGCCGCCAGCCTGTCGGCCGATCAGGATCTGCCTTTCGCCTTGAAGGACTGGCTGCGCGCGGAGTGTGGGATCAGCGTGCGCATTCTGCCCGTTCATGTCATGCCCGATCTTCGCCGGCGTTTCGACCGGCATTCGATGCGCCTGTTTCTGTCCGAACGGCTGTCGCCGGCCGACCAGACGCATGAGATCGCCATCGAGGTTGCAGGCATCGCCCTCAAGGAGGCGATCGGCGCCGAGCTGGGGGAGCTTTCCTTGTCGACCCCCGAGGCCAGGCGCATCGCCCGCTTCGAGCTTGGCCGCCTGGCGGCGCTGGCGCTCGCCATGCCCTATGCGGCCTTCCTCAAGGCGGCCCAGGGCGTCAAATACGATATCGATATGCTGTGCGCGCGTTTCTCGGTTTCCTTCGGGCAGGCGGCGGCGCGTCTGACCATGCTGCAGCGGCCAGGCGCATCCGGCGTGCCTTTCTTTCTCATGGAGATCGATTCCGCCGGCCATCGCCTGCGCAGGATGGGCGCGCATGGCTTTCCGCGCTCGTCCTTCGGCGGCGGCTGTCCGAAACTCAACATCCACGCCGCATTCCTGCAGCCGGGCCAGATATTGTCGGAGACCGTCGAGATGCCGGATGGCTCGACCTATCTCACCGTGGCGCGTACCCAGGAGGGGCCGCGGGCGCCGTTCGGCGAGCGTATTCGACGTACGGCGCTGCTTGTGGGCTGCGACAGCGCGGTCGGCGCCAATCTGGCCTATGGTCAGTCCGCTTCATCGGGCCAGCTACCCGTCGCCGTCGGGCCGGCCTGTCGGCTGTGCGAACGCAAGGGCTGTCTTTCGCGCGCCGAACCGCCCGTGACCAGGCCGCTCGGGCTGGACGAGATGACGACCGGCCTCAGCATCTTCGATTTCTGACGCGAAGGCGGCTGCCGGTATCGACGCTTGCCAGGAAGACATTGCCGGTGCTGGAAAAGCATTTTGCAGCTTGCATGCCCGCTGAACGATTGACTTGAACCAAGCGTGGGGGAATGGTCCATGAATAGTCCTGCGTCTCGTCTTCATGCCTCCAGATGCCGGCCGTTTGCAGGTTTCCTCCATCGAGGAGCATCATGACCTCTTATCTGTTTCAGCTCCTGGCATGGCTGGTCTTCATGGCCGTGCTGCTTTTCTGGCCGGCCGGCACGCTCGCTTTTCCCGGCGCCTGGGTCGTGATCGGCCTGTTTGCGGTCGGCAGTCTGGCCATGATCTCCTGGTTGTCGCGTTACAGTCCGAGACTGCTGCTGGAGCGCATGGGCTCGCCCTTGCAGCGCGGTCAGAAAACCTGGGATCGTATCTGGCTGAGCTTGTTCATCCCGGCCTTCTGCTGCTGGATGGGCTTCATGGGCTGGGATGCGGCCCGCACCGGCTTTACCGCCGTGCCGTTCTGGCTTCAGGTGGCCGGAGCCCTTGGTGTCGTCGCCAATATGCTCGGCACATTATGGACGTTTCATGCAAATGTCTTTGCCGCACCGTCGGTGAAAATCCAGCCGGATCAGACGGTGATCGATACAGGGCCTTACGCGATCGTGCGCCATCCGATGTATGCCAGCGTGCTGTTTCTCTTTCTCGGGGTGCCCTTGTTGCTCGGCTCCTGGTGGGGCTTGCTGTTCTCCGCGCTGCTGATCGTCGCGATCGGCTGGCGCGCAGTTCACGAGGAGCGGACTCTAAGATCGGAGTTGAGCGGCTACGATGCCTATGTCGGGCGCGTGCGCTATCGGTTCGTTCCCTTCGTCTGGTAGGAACGACCGGCGAGATAGGTCGCGAGGTTTCTTATCATCTTGCCCCGTTTTCATCGCGTGTGCGAGGCCGGTATTGCCTTGTATGCGGCTGAACCGCTTTGCTGCAATCTCCTCAAAAGGCGGGCCTAAAGGGCCTTGGATGCGGGTTCGAAATATCCGTTTGCACCCCAATGAACCCCGTCGGAGGCTAGCTCACGAAGAACCGCAGAAGATCGCATACATGTGATGAATACAATTTTTGTTGCGAATATAATGGTTTAAAGTATATGCTTTATAACTCATATATAGCCGTCCTGGGTTCAGTCATTGGGGGTATCTATGAGTCAGCCTTCGAAATGGTGGTGGGGATTGATCCCCCTTGCAATCCTGTGGATTCTAGCCACGATCTTTACCGGAAAATCCATCGATAGTGATCTTGGCAACAGGTCGACGTCCGCTTTGGGCTCGGCGGTTCTCAATCCTGCCTTCAACGTGGTCGGGCGCGACGTCTCCGTCTCCGGCACGGTGTTTTCGCCGGATGAGGCCGGAAAGATCGCGGGCATCGTGGATAGCGTCTGGGGTGTCCGCAAGGTACTGGTCGATGCCAGGCAGCCGGATGTCGCCAAGCCTTTCAACTGGGGCGCATCCCACGAAGGTTCGAGCGTCGTCCTGACTGGCAACGTGCCGGACCCGACCGTGCGCGACAAGATCGTTTCGGCCGCGAAGGCTGCTTTCTCGGGCGCCGACGTCAAGGATGAAATGCAATATGCCAGCGGCGCGCCAGCCGGCTACGATGCCGGTGTCCAGTTCGGGCTGGATCAGCTCGCCCGTCTTTCCAAGGGCGCTGTATCGCTGTCCGATACCGGGCTCGGAATTTCCGGCACGGTCGACACCCGCGATGCCTATGATGGGATCATGGCTGCGCTCAAGGCACTGCCGCAAGGCTTTTCCCTTGCCAAGTCGGATATCGCGGCACCCGCGCCCGTAGCGGCCGCTGTTCCCGCTCCGACGGACCCGGCGGTTTCTTCCGGCGCGGCAGTGGCCTCCGCCGGAGCCTCGGCCTCCGTCACACCGGCGCTTGCGCCGTCTTCCTTCAGTTTCGACGCCTTGAAGGAGGCGGGGAAACTGACGCTTTCGGGCACTTATCCGGACGACGACACGCACGGCAAGATCCTCGACGCCGCCAAGAACCTTTTTGCCGGCGATGAGATCAGTGATCAGTTGAAAGCCGCCGCCGGCGCGCCGGACGGCTTTGCCGCTGCCGCGACCGCCGGCCTCAATGCCCTGTCACGCCTTGCCACGGGATCGTTCTCGCTTTCCAGCACGGATGCGAAGCTGTCCGGCGAAGCGCTCTATGACGGTGCCGTCAAGAGCATTCAGGACGGGTTCGCCGCTGCCATACCTGCGGGCTTCAAGGCGGCGCCCGCCGAAATCGCCGTCAGCGCGCCCGCTCCGGCGGTCGATGCTCCGAATTGCCAATCCCTGCTCAACACGATCCTCAGCAAATCGAAGATCAACTTCGATACCGGTAAGGCCAGGATCTCCTCGGTATCATCAGGCGTGCTGGATACCATCGTCGCGACGATCAATCGCTGCCCCGGCAATGCTGTCGAGATCTCCGGTCATACGGATTCGAGCGGCAACGAAGCGGCGAATGTCGCGCTGTCCGAACAGCGGGCCAAAGCCGTCGTCACCTATCTGAGCGACGCGGGCGTACCGGCAAGCCGGCTGACCGCCATCGGTCTCGGCTCGTCTCGCCCGATCGCATCGAACGATACCGATGAGGGCAAGGCGCTCAATCGCCGTATCGAATTCTCTATCAAATAGGAGAGGCGGCAATGACCTATCTGTTTTCCACCTACTGGTTATGGATGCTTCTCGCACTGGTGCTTGGGGGCATCGTCGGTTTCGTGACCTTCCTGCGCTCAAGAAGCGGCTGGTGGCCGGATGCCTGGCCCGGCTGGTTCAAGCTGCTGGGCCTGCTGTTTCTCATCGGCCTGGTCGTGGCTATATTCAAATGGTTGCCCGGACTGGCGGGACACTATCTCGAAACCGCGCTGCTCTTCGTCGGAAGCTATATCGTCGGCTGCTTCCTCGGTAGCTGGCTGGCGAGTTTCGGCGCGCGGGAAGCGGATGTGAGCGAGCCTCTCGTAGCCGCCGAACCCACGCCTGTTCGGGTCACGCCGCCGTCTCCCGTGCCGACGCCAGCCCCAGCGCCGATTCCAACACCCGAGCCGGTGCGGGCAACCGCATCGGCACCAGTTCCCGCCGCTCCCGCTGGCGATCACCTCCATCCCGGCCTGCGCCCGCTGGCCTTGGTGAAAGGGGCTGCCGCCCCTGACGATCTGAAGCTCATCGACGGTATCGGTCCCGTCAACGAGGGCAAGCTCAATGAGTTGGGTGTCTGGACCTTCAAACAGATCGCGGCCTGGACGCCGGAAAATGCCGAATGGGTCGGCAGCTATATGGCCTTCCCCGGCCGCATCGAGCGCGAGGACTGGATCGGGCAGGCGGCGCAATTGGCGAAAGGGCTCGGAACCGATTCCGCGCGCTCGGGCGATACGCCCACATCACCTGGCCCGGCGTCATCGGCGCCTGCCGCGACCACCACCGCTGGCGCTGACGGTGAGCATCCCGGCCGGCGCCCGCCGACCGCCGCGAAAGGAGATGCGACGCCGGACAATCTGAAGCGCATTTCCGGCATCGGCCATGTCAATGAGATCAAGCTGAACGAGCTTGGCATCTGGACCTTTGCCCAGATCGCGGCCTGGACCGAGGAAAATGCCGAATGGGTCGGCAGCTACCTGGCCTTTCCGGGCCGCATCGAGCGCGAGGACTGGGTCGGGCAGGCCGCGAAGCTGGCGAAGGGGATCGAGACCGAATTCTCCCGCCGCGTCGACCAGGGTGACGTGCCGACTTCGCTTTAGCATAGGGATACCGTTTCCTCCCGAAGACCGGACGCCCCGCAGCTTGAGGCTGCGGGGCAAAAATCTCTAATGGAGCGATCCGTGGGTCGCCGCCGCGGAGAGCATCTCCGTCCGGCGGCAATCGCATCAATAACGGTCGTGTACGACGCCCATGATCTCACCGTCGCGGGACACGCTGACCAGAAGGTTGTCGCCGTCGCGCGACGCCCTGACGAGATATCGTTCGCCGACATCGTCGACATCCCGGACGCGATAGCCCCGCCGCTCCAGCAGCCGGATGACATCGTTCGGGCCAAAGCTGTGGCGCCGTTCTCCCCATCGGTTGGTCGAGTCGTGCTCGCGGTTCCAGTGCTGGATGAAGGACGGCTCCACCTGGTCGTCGTCCGAAGCATCGTCGGGTGAATGGTCCCGGTAGATGATCACCTGTGCGGCGGCCGGACTTATGCCACCGATCGTGGCCGCCATGGTCAAGGCGAGAGCCGCGAAGATAGTTTTCATGATCGGATTCCTTTACCGAAGTCTCTTCATGGCGCGCAGCGCTTGTGCCATCGATTGCGAGAGCCGATGTCCAGCGTTGGCAGTTGCAGGTCTTTTCCGCGCGCCTCGGCCTGCCGGACGACCATATGTCTTCCGATTTTTCGTTTGTGTTTTTCTTTGTTGAGAAAGTTACAGCGCCCGGACGGCATGACGTCTCGACGGATAGACAGGCCCTGCAATGTCGAAGAGGCCGGCACCGATATGGTGCCGGCCTCTGCCGCAAGCTTGGGAGAAGAGGACGTCTGCCGAAGATCAGTTCTTCACGGTATCTTCCAGGAAGAACCGGCCGAGCGGGTTCTGGTAGAAGTTCTCGATGTTCTTGCGCGAGACGTTGATATAGGGGCTGTAATAGAGGTCGATCCAGTTGACGTCGTCCTTCGCCATCTTCTGCAGATCGATATACATCTGCTCGCGCTTCTTCGGATCGAGCTCCAGGCGCGCCTTGGCCACGAGTTCTTTCACCGCCTCGTTCTTGTAGTTGGTGGAATAGTTGTTGTTGGAATCGTGGCCGAGCACGAAGGTCGTCTTCTGGTCGGGGTCGAGAATGTCATTGGTCCAGTAGTTGACCGAGATGTCGTAATCGCCGGCGACCGTCATATCCCATTCCTGGCTGGGATCGACCTTCTGCAGGTTGGCGGTGATGCCGGCCTTTTGCAATTGCTGCTGGATCAGCACCGCCGTCTGCTCGTCGACTTCATCGCCGGCGCGCAGCAGATAGGTCAGGGTCAGGTTGGAAACGCCGGCGTCCGCCAGTAGCTTCTTGGCCTTTTCCGGGTCGTAGGGGCGCTGCAGGTTGTCGGCATAGTGATAGAGCGCGCCCTTGGGAATGTAGGAATTGGCGACCGTACCCTGGCCGAAGGTGACGGCATCGACGATCGCCTTCTTGTCGATGGCGAGATCGAGCGCCTGGCGGACCTCCTTCTTGCCGAGATCGCCATGCGCATGGTTGATCAGCAGATGATCCTCGCGCGTCGAGGCGTCGATGTCGACGGTGAGGTTCGGGTCTTTCTGCAATTCCGCCACGCGGGAGAAGGGCACGAAGATCGCCGTGTCGAGCTGGCCGGCCTGGACGTTCAGCATACGGGTATTGTCGTCGGGGACGGAGATCCATTCGACGCCGTCGAGTTTCACGCGGTCGGCCTGCCAGAAATTGGGGTTCTTCTTGAGGATGATGCGGTCGCCGCGCCGCCATTCGTCGACGGTGAAGGCGCCCGAGGCGATCGGCTTTTCGGCATAGGCGTCGGGGCCGAGCGTCTCCATGCCCTTCTTGGAGATGACGGAGGCGTTGGGGAGCGCCAGCGTCGAGAGGAAGGGTGCGGAGGGGTGCTTGAGCTTGATCGTCAGCGTATGGGCGTCGGTCGCGACCGCCGTGTCGATCACCTTGTAGGAATCGCTCCAGAGCGAGGCCGGATCGTCGCGAATGCGCAGCAAGCTGAAGGCGGCGTCCTCGGCCGTCAGTGGCGAGCCGTCGGAGAATTTCGTGTCGCGGATCTTGAAGACGTAGGTCAAGCCATCGTCGGAGGCCGTCCAGCTTTCGGCGAGGCCGGGCTCCAGCTTGGTGCCGGTCTTGTCGACGCGGATCAGCACGTCGTAGACGTTCGAGAACACCCAGTTGTCGATGTTCTGGGCGGTCTTGATCGGATCGAACGTGGTCGAATCCTCGCGGCGGCCGATGGTCAGCACGCCGGCTGCCTCGGCATAGGTTGCGGTGAGCGTGAGGCCGGCGACGATGGCCGCAAGCCCGATTGATTTCCATCTGCTGGTCATGAGATCGTTCCCTTGTTTGTTATGGCATGCGTTTGAATGGCAGGATTTCGGCGATGTGGTTTTCACCGCGAAGATCGGTTTCGGCAAAGAGTTGTTTGTCCGGATCGATGTCCGGAATGGCAGCGATGAGCGAGGCCGTGTAGGCATGTTTCGGACGTGCGAAGACCTCCTCTGACAGGCCTTCCTCGACAATCTCGCCGCGATACATGACGACGGTGCGTTCGCAGAGATTGCGGACGATGGCGAGATCATGGGCGATGAAGAGCAGGGTCAGGTTCATCTTCCGCGTCAGCTCGCGGAAGAGTTCGATGATCTGCGCCTGGATGGTGACGTCGAGCGCGGCGACGCATTCGTCAGCGATGATGAGCTGCGGGTCGACGGCGAGCGCGCGGGCGATGCCGGCGCGCTGGCACTGGCCGCCGCTCATGCTGCGCGGCTTGCGCTTGGCGAATTCGCGCTCCAGACCGACGAGATCGAGCAGTTCGTAGACGCGGGCAGGGATGTCGGCGGATGCAACTTTGCCCTGTACCTTGAGCACTTCGGTGAGCATATCGCCGATCGTCAGCCGCGGATTGAGCGCGTTATACGGATCCTGGAACACCATGGCCGCCTCGCGCCTGAGCTTGGCGAGGCTCGTCGTTCTCTGTTGCGCGAGATCGATACCATCGAAGGCGATATGGCCGGAGGAGAGCGGCGTCAGGCCGAGAATAGCGCGCGCAAGCGTGCTCTTGCCGCTGCCGGATTCGCCGACGATCCCGACGGTCTCGCCAGGCATGATCCGCAGGCTGACGCCCGAGACGGCATTGACCGTTCTGGCGCCACTGCCCTTGAGGAAGCCGCCGCCGACATTGAAGCGGACGTGCAGGTCGTCGATTTCGACGAGCGGCTTGAGGGGCGTATCCTCTTTCGCCACATCCGTAACGGATGCCGCCTCGTCGAGCATCGACGGATGGCTGTTGATCAGGTCGATCGTGTAGGGATGGCGCGGCTGCGACAGGATTGTCCGTTTCGGACCCTGCTCCAGCAGCTTGCCGCCGCGCATCACGGCGATGCGGTCGCAGGTCTGGGCGACGATGCCGAGATCGTGGGTGATGAGGATGATCGAAAGGCCGCGCTTGTCGCGGATGTCCATCAGGAGCTTGAGGATCTGCGCCTGGATGGTGACGTCGAGCGCGGTTGTCGGCTCGTCGGCGATCAGGATTTTCGGGTTGCAGGACAGCGCCACGCCGATCATCGCGCGCTGGCGCATGCCGCCGGAGAACTCGTGCGGATAGCTGTCATATTGCCTGATGGGATCGGGAAAGCCGACCTGGCTGAGGATTTCGATGGCGGCCGCGCGCGCTTCTCGGGCGCCAAGCCCCTGATGAAAGCGGATGCCCTCGGCGATCTGTTCGCCGATACGCATGACCGGATCGAGATGGCTGGTCGGGTTCTGGAAGATCATGCCGATCTCGCCGCCGCGCACCTTCAGCATGTCGGCATCGCTGATTGTCGTGAGATCGCGGCCCTCGAGCAGGATGCTGCCGCTTTCGATCTTCAATAGCGAGGAGGGCAGGAGGCGGATCAGTGAGCGGCAGAACAGGCTCTTGCCGGAGCCGCTTTCGCCGACGAGGCCGAGGATTTCCCCCTTGGCGAGATCGAGCGACACGGTGTCGATCAATGTGCGTTCGCCCGTATCGAGATGTGCCTTGACGGTGAGGTCACGGACGGAAAGGACGGAGGCGCTCATTCATGCACCCCCAGCAGCTCGCCGAGCGCATCGCCCAGCATGCTGAAGCCAAAGGCGAGGCAGACGATGGAGAGGCCGGGGAATAGCGTGATCCACCAGGCGGTGGTGATGAAGCTCTGGCCTTCGGCGACCATGACGCCCCATTCCGCCAGCGGCGGCTGCACGCCAAGCCCGAGATAGCTGACGGCGGCACCGCTCAACAGGACCAGCACGGCATCCGACATCGAAAAAACGATGGAGCCGGCGATGGCGTTCGGCAGCAGGTGGCGGAACATGATGCGAAAGCGGCTGAAGCCGAGGCTGACGGCGGCGACCGCATAGTCGCTGTTCTTCAGCACCAGCATCTGCGCGCGGATGAGGCGGGCATAGGAGACCCAGCCGACCAAGGCCATGGCGATATAGAAGCTGCCGAGCCCCGGTCCGAGGATGGCGATGATGGAGAGCATCAGCACCAGGAAGGGGAAGGCGAGGATGATGTCGACCAGCCGCATGAACAGCGCGTCGACGATCCCGCCGAAAAAGCCGGCGACGGTGCCGATCGTCGTGCCGATCAGGAAGGGAAAGACGACGCCGATCAGCGCCATCTGCAGATCGATGCGGGTGCCCCAGATGACGCGTGAGAGGATGTCGCGGCCGAAATTGTCGGTGCCGAAAGGATGCAGGATGGACGGCGCCTGCAAGCGGACATCGGCATTCTGCAGGATCGGGTCATAGGGCGCGATCACGGGGGCGGCGAGCGCCACCAGCAGGAAGAATGCAAGAACGCCGCCGCCGATGACGAGGGTCAGCCGCTTGCCGAGGAAATGGCGCCAGGCGATCGAGGTGGGTGCGGTTGCCTGGAGGCTCATAGCGTCACCCTCGGATCGGCGGCGACGGTGACGATATCGGCGAGGAAATTGATGAAGACGGTGGCGCAGGCAAAGACCATGGCGACGCCCTGAACGACCATGTAATCGCGCGAGAAGATGGCGCGCACAAGAAGCTGGCCCATGCCGGGGAGCGCAAAGACGCTCTCGACGACGACCGTGCCGCCGATCAGCCAGCCGATATTGACCGCCAGCAGATTGATTGATGGTACCAGCGAATTCGGCAGCACGTGCCGCCAGAAGACGATGTTTTCCGGCATGCCACGCGCCCGCGCCGCCGTCGCCACGTCGGATTTCAGGGATTCGATCATCGCCGCGCGCAGGCTGCGCGTCAGCACGGTCGATAGCGACAACGCGATGGTGAGGCTCGGCAGGATGAGATGCAGCAGCTTGTCGCCGAGCGTCTCGCCGTAGCCGGAAACGGGAAGCACGCCGAGATCGACGCTGAAGAGGATGATCAGCATCAGGCCGAGCCAGAAGGGCGGAAAACCGATGCCGAAGGTGGAAACGATGCGCACGATATGATCCGGCGCCCGGCCGCTGTTGCGGGCCGCTATCGCCGCCATCGGCACGGCGATGGCGGCCGACAGGAGGACGCTTGCGACGACGAGCGCCACGGTCGGCTCGATGCGGGTGACGATCAGCTTCAGGACATCGATCTTGTAGAGGATGGATTTGCCCATCTCGCCATTGGCGAGGTTCTTCAGGAAATAGAGATATTGCAGCCAGATCGGCTGGTCGAGGCCGTATTGGGCGCGGATATTGGCAAGCGCCGTCGGTGTCGCGCGCGTGCCGAGAATGTTGCGGGCGGGATCGCCGGGAATGAGGCGCACCAGGATGAAGGTGATGACGCTGATGCCGAAGATGACGGGCAGGAATTGCAGCGGCCGGCTGAGAACGAACCTATAGCGATGCATCGCGATGATCGCTCCCTTGCCGTCCTCGGGTGTCGAATTTTTGCTGTCGCATCATGCCGGCCCGTGTTTCGAGAGGAAGCCGAGAAGCGCCGGATAATAGTCTCCGGGATTCTCATAGAAGGGCATATGGCTGGCATTCGCGAACAGCTTGAGTTCGGCGTTCGGGATTGCGAGTTTCATGCGCAGCGCACAGGCCGGCGTCAGCTCGTCATGCTCGCCGACGGTGATCAGCGTCGGCACGGTCATCCCCGGCAGGTCGGGGATGCGGTTCCAGTCCTTGAGGTTGCCGATATAAAGGAATTCGTTCGGCCCCTGCATCGTCGCGTAAGGTCCCATGTTCCAGTCGTCGAGCGAGCGGCGCACCGGCGCCGGCCATTCCGGCAGGCGGCAGACATGGCGATAGTTGAGGATGGTCACGGCGGCCAGGTATTCCGGGTGATCGTAGCTGCCTTGCGCCTCGTGCTTCTGCATCATCGCTACCGTTTCCGGACCGAGCGCGGCGCGCAGCCGCTCCAGTTCGCAGATCAGGTGCGGCATGTCGGCGACGGTATCCTCGAGGATCAGCGTCTTGAGGTTTTCGGGATAGGTCAGCGCATAGTCGATGGCGAGCCAGCCGCCCCAGGAATGGCCGAGCATATGGACCTGGCCGAGCCCGAGTGCCTCGCGGACGGTCTCCGTCTCCTCGACATAGCGGCCGATGGTCCAGAGCGCGGGATCGGTCGGACGATCAGAGGTGCCGGTTCCAAGCTGATCGAAGGCGACGACGCGGTAGCCGTGATCGACGAGGCAGGAATGGGCCTCGCGCAGATAGTCGCAGGGAAGGCCCGGACCGCCATTCAGGCAGAAGACGGTTTCGGAGCCGGAACCGAAGCTGTAGGCCACCACCTTATGGCCGTCGACTTCGACCTCTATCCGCTCGTCGGGCTGCATTTCGCGCCACATCAGCTCACTCCGGCAAAGATTCTTCTTGCTCAACATTTGGGCATGATTAAATTTTTACCGTAAACCGCAATCCACACCAGCTATAAGAAGTGATAGGGTTGGGTCTGAATGCGAGCCGGAGTTATCCCATGCTTGACGAAATTGGAGCGATCAGGCGCCAGTTCACGGCGCACGACACGCTGGACGGACGGATCGACCAGGCGTTCGAGGCGATGCAGCGGCTCGGCTTCGAGGCTCTGATCTACGACTATACGCCGGTTCCCTACGATCTCGACGGCGAGATCATGGTGCCGTCCTTCCTGAAGCTGCGCAACATTTCGGACGACATGCTCGAATATTGGTTCGACCGCGGCTATTTCCGCATCGACCCGGTGCAGCAGGTGGCGCTGCGCAGTTCCGCGCCGTTTTTCTGGAACTACAATGCCGCAGCCGATACCGCGATCAACCGCTATCTGGGGGAAAGCACCGAGCCGGTCGCGCGCTATCTCAACGAACGCGACATGTCGAGCGGCGTCACCGTGCCGGTGCATATGCCGCGCGGCGACTATGCGACGGTGACCGGTATCCGCTTCGGGGCCAACAAGGATTTCGAGCGCAACGCATTGCGTTACATCGCCGATTTCGGCCTGCTCGCGCATGTCTTCCACGAGACGGCCTATATGCTGTTCGATTCCAGCGCGCGCAGCGTCGGCAAGATGCGGCTGACGGAGCGGGAGAGGGAGTGCCTGCGCTATTCGGCCGAGGGGCTTTCGGCCAAGGAAATCTCGCGCATCATCGACCGCTCGGTGCCAACCGTCGTCATGCATCTCAATGCCGCCGCCAAGAAGCTGGGCGCCAAGAACCGCACGCAGGCGGTGGTGCGGGCCACGCATTACCGGCTTCTGGAAAACGAGCCATCCTATAACTTCTGATAGCTGCCGCCGGCATTTGCGCCGCGTTATGCTTTTCCATCCTGGTCAAAAAGATGGAGAGACACGTGGCCGCCGTCGCATCGAACGAAGCCTTCCTGCCCTTTCGCGAATACCGGACCTGGTATCGCATCACCGGATCGCTCGATAGCGGCAAGCTGCCTTTGGTCGTCGCCCATGGCGGCCCCGGCTGCACGCACGACTATGTCGATTCCTTCAAGGGCATCACCGAGATCGACGGCCGCGCCGTCATCCATTACGATCAGCTCGGCAATGGCAACTCCACGCGTCTGCCGGAAAAAGGTCCTGATTTCTGGACGCCGGCGCTCTTCCTCGAGGAGCTGGACGCGTTGCTTGCGCATCTCGGCATCCAGGACCGTTACGCCTTCCTCGGCCAGTCCTGGGGCGGCATGCTGGGAGCGGAACATGCGGTGCGCCGGCCGAAGGGACTGAAAGCGCTCGTCATCGCCAATTCGCCGGCAAACATGCATACCTGGGTTTCGGAGGCCAACCGTCTGCGCCGCGAGCTGCCGCAGGAGGTGCAGGAGACGCTTCTGCGACATGAGGAAGCCGGTACGATCACCGATCCGGACTATATCGCCGCTTCGCGCGTCTTCTACGACCGGCATGTCTGCCGCGTCGTGCCCTGGCCGCTGGAGGTGGCGCGCACCTTCGCCATCATGGACGAGGACAACACCGTCTATCGCAACATGAACGGCCCGACCGAATTTCACGTCATCGGCACGATGAAGGACTGGACGATCGAGGAGCGGCTGCCCCTGATCGAGGCGCCGACGCTGTTGATCTCGGGCAAATACGATGAGGCGACGCCGGAGGTGGTGAGGCCCTATGTCGAGCGTGTCGCCGGCTGCAAGTGGGTGCTGTTCGACGAGTCCAGCCACATGCCTCATGTCGAGGAGAAGGCGTTGTGCCTGGCAACGGTCTCCACCTTCCTGTCGCAGTATGATTGAGCTCAAGCCTGGTCTTTGTCGGCCAAGGGCTTGGCAAGGCGGATAAGGCCTCTAGATCCCACCATGACCGCCGGGAGAGACGTGGTCGTGGAGGGGACATGGCGATCATTCTGAGCGATAGCGATCTGGAGCGGATTCCGGTTATGGCGCTTGCCATGGAGGCGATCGAGGCGGCAATTCTTGCCCGCGCCGCCGGGGATCTGGTGTCGCCGCCAAGGCACAATGTTTCCTTCGCGCAAAAGGGCGACCTGATCTTCACGATCGGGGGAACGACGGACCACGCGTCGATTGCCGGCTTCCGGGTCTACGATACTTTCCGGGGGCCGCGGCACGAACAGATCGTCGCGGTCTGGTCGACCGAGACGGCCGAACTTCAGGGCATCTTCATCGGCACCCGGCTGGGGGAAATCCGTACCGGCGCGATCGGCGGCATCGCCGTCCGCTACATGTCGTCTCCCGACGCCACGACCGTCGGGATCATCGGCAGCGGCCAGCAGGCGCGCGCGCAGCTGGAGGCAACCGCTCTTGTCCGCCAGCTTTCCCATGTTCGCGTCTATAGCCGCAGCGAGCGCAATCGCTATCATTTCGCCCTGGAGATGGAGGAGCGTCTGGGTATTCCGGTCGAGGCCGCGGACTCGCCGCGCTGCGCTGTCCGAGACGCTGATATCGTGATCTGCGCCACCAGTAGCCTGACGCCGGTACTCAAGGCGGATTGGCTGAAGCCCGGCGCCCACATCAACACCGTCGGCCCCAAGATGGTGGACGAGCACGAACTCGATCTCGACGTTGCCGCCGCCGCGCATCTGATCGCCACGGATTCCCCGGAGCAGGTGAAGGCCTACAGGATGCCGTTTTTCCTCGAGGGAACGCCGAGCGCCGAGCGGATGGTCGACCTCGCAGCGATCGTCAGCGGCAAGCTTGCCGCCCGCGAGGAACCTGGCCAGACGACCTTGTTCTGTTCCGTGGGGCTTGCCGGCACCGAGGTGCTGGTGGGCGCGCGCATTCTGGATGCACTGAAAATGAAGGCCGCGGTCGGCTGAGATGAGGACGTTCCGACTGCGCTTGCCTCCCGCGATCGGCTTATCCTATTTCGCGGGACCGGGGATGGCGCAGTCGTCGTCATCCTGACCGCCGGGGGCCTTCCCGCAGTTCAAATAGGCCTGAAAATCCTTGATCCGGCTTTGCGTCAGACCGTTGGCGCAACTGTTGAAATTCATGGGATTGATGCTGCCGCCGGCCGATCGGACCGTGGCAAGGGTGCATTCGGCGTCGCGAAAGGCGATCCATTTCTTCTGCGCGTCGACCAGCAGCTTCTTGGTGTCGTCATCGTCCTTCAGCCGGCTTTGCATAGCCCTGTAAAGCTTGTTCAGACTGTCATCGCTCTTCTTCAGATCGTCGAGGGAGCACTGCGTCAGGTCGAACTGGCTTTGCGCCTTCTTGTAGCAGGCCTCATCGGCCCATGCATTCGAGGCGGCGGCCATTGCCGCAGACATGGCAAGAATGGCGAGCATTGCCGCGGAACGTTTCATGGATACTCCCCCTTGAAGACACGTTGAGTGCTTTTGAATTCAACCACATCGGGAGGGGTTGCGCCAGGGTTGCGGCGGCTGCCATTAGCATTGCCAGCTCTACGCGATCACTACTGCAGCAATTGCCGCGCTGTTGCCCGAAACATCTCCGCCAATTGCTTCAAGAGCGGGCCGGTGGGCGCGCTTCGGCGCCAGCACAGGCCGATGCGGCGCTTTGGGTTGCCGTCGCTGAATTTCTGGAGGCGAATGCGATCCGACGACATCAACGGGCCGATGGTCGCCAGCATGGGCAGCAGGGTTATGCCGACATTCGCGCCGACCATCAGACGAAGCGTTTCGAGGCTCGTCGCCTGGAAGGAGGATTTCTGTCCGGCGCCGGACAGCCGGCAGATTTCGAGCGCATGCTCGCGCAGGCAATGTCCTTCCTCCAGAAGCATCAGATCATAACGCGAGAGGTCTTCCATGCCGAGACTGTCCCGGTCCGCCAGCGGGTGTTTGCGCGGTAAGGCGAGCAGGAAAGGCTCCTCGAACAGGAATTCCACCTGCAATTGGTCGCTCTCGACCGGCAGTGCGAGAAGCGCGGCGTCAAGCTCGCCGCTGCGCAGGCGCGACAACAGCACGCCGCTTTTCTCCTCGCTCAGCAGGATTTCCAGCTGCGGGAACCGCTCGTGCACCTGCGGCACCACATGCGGCAGGAAATAGGGGCCGAGTGTCGGAAAGGCACCGAGACGCAGTGTGCCGAGTTCCTGGTTCTGGTTGAGCAGCGCGGCGTTCTTCAATTGCTGGACATCGGCGAGGATTCGCTTGGCCCGTTCGGCGGCATCCTTGCCGAAGGAGGTCAGCATGACGGAGCGCGAGTCCCGCTCCAATAGCGGCGTGCCGAGTTCGATCTCGAGCTTTCTGATCTGCGCCGACAAGGTCGGCTGGCTGACCAGGCAAGCCTCCGCCGCGCGGCCGAAATGGCGGTATTTGGCGAGCGCGACGAGATATTCCAGTTCCCTCAGGGTCATGATCTGCCCTGGCCGCTCACGCGGCCTTGGCCTCTTCCTCCTTTGGGGCGGAGCTGCGGATGAGATGATCGAAAGCGGCGAGTGACGCCTTCGCGCCTTCACCGAGGGCGATGACGATCTGCTTGTAGGGGACGGTGGTGCAATCGCCTGCGGCAAAGACACCAGCCAGCGAGGTCTGGCCGTGCTGATCGACGACGATTTCGCCGCGCGGGGAAAGCGCGATCGTGTCCTTCAGCCATTCCGTATTCGGCAGGAGGCCGATCTGCACGAAGATGCCGTCGAGCGCGAGCGTATGCTTCTCGCCCTTGCCGCGATCGTCGTAGGAAAGGCCGGTGACCTTGCCGCCGTCGCCCAGCACTTCGGTCGTCTTGGCCGACAGGATGATCTCGACATTGGGCAGGCTGCGCAGCTTGCGCTGCAACACGTCGTCGGCGCGCAGCGTGCTGTCGAATTCGATGAGGGTGACATGCCTGACGATGCCGGCGAGATCGATCGCCGCCTCGACGCCGGAATTGCCGCCGCCGATCACGGCGACATTCTTGCCCTTGAACAGCGGGCCATCGCAATGTGGGCAATAGGCGACGCCCTTGTTGCGGTACTGCTCCTCGCCGGGCACGCCCATCTGCCGCCAGCGCGCGCCGGTGGAGAGAATGAGGGTGCGGGATGTGAGCGTTGCACCGCTTGCAAGCTCGACCTCGAACAGATCGGCCCGCTGCGTGAGCTTTTCGGCCCGCTGCAGGTTCATGATCTCGACGGGGTAGTCCTTCACATGCGTTTCCAGCGCGGTGGCGAAGGCCGGGCCTTCAGTGTGCGGCACGGAAATGAAATTCTCGATCGCCATGGTGTCGAGCACCTGACCGCCGAAGCGTTCGGCGACGACACCGGTGCGAATGCCCTTGCGTGCCGCATAGATCGCCGCTGCCGCGCCGGCGGGGCCACCGCCGACAACGAGGACGTCGAACGTGTTGAGGCTCTTGAGCTTCTCGGCGGCACGCTTGGCGGCGCCCGTGTCGAGCTTGGCGATGATCTGCTCGACTTCCATCCGCCCCTGGCCGAAGACCTCGCCGTTCAGATAGACCGTTGGCACCGACATGACCTGCCGGTCCGCGACTTCCTGCGGGAAGACGGCACCATCGATGGCGACATGGCTGATCTTCGGATTGAGGATGGACATCAGGTTCAGCGCCTGGACGACATCGGGGCAATTCTGGCAGGACAGCGAGAAATAGGTTTCGAAGCGGAAGTCGCCCTCAAGGTCGCGGATCTGGTCGAGAATGGCCTGTTCGACACGCGGCGGATGGCCGCCGGTCTGCAGCAGCGCGAGCACCAGCGAGGTGAACTCGTGGCCGAGCGGAATGCCGGCGAAGCGCAGGCTGATATCGTGGCCGGGGCTTGTCAGCGCGAAGGAGGGGGCTCGCTCGCCGGCGTCGCGCGCCTGCACGAGGGCAATCTTCTCGGAGAGCGCGGCAATGTCTTCGAGGAGCGCCACCATCTCCCTGGACTTGGCGCTGTCATCGATATTCGCGCGGATCTCTATCGGCCGTACGACTTTTTCCAGATAGGCCTTGAGCTGGCTTTTCAGTGCATCGTCAAGCATCGACGTGTCTCCGTTCGAAAAGGGATTGGGCGCGGCCTGTCCGCCGGGACAAATGCCGTCTGCCTAAATTGCAAAAGAGAAGGACGCCTTCCCCTCTTGCGGGGAAGGCCGGGGCCGAAGCCGTGATCAGATCTTGCCGACGAGGTGCAGCGAGGGAGCGAGCGTCTTTTCGCCTTCTTCCCACTTTGCCGGGCAAACTTCGCCGGGATGGGCGCGGACGTACTGGGCAGCCTTGATCCGGCGCAGAAGGTCGGCGGCATTGCGGCCAATGCCCTCGGCGGTGATTTCAACGGCCTGGACGACACCGTCCGGATCGACGACGAAGGTGCCGCGATCGGCAAGGCCTTCGGCTTCGCGCATGACGTCGAAGTTGCGGGTGATCGTGCCCGTCGGGTCGCCGATCATGGCATACTGGATCTTGCCGATGGTCTCGGAGCTGTCGTGCCAGGCCTTGTGGGTGAAATGGGTATCGGTCGAAACCGAGAAGACCTCGACGCCGAGGCGCTGCAGTTCGGCGTAATTATCCGCGACATCGCCGAGCTCGGTCGGGCAGACGAAGGTGAAATCGGCCGGATAGAAAAAGAAGACCGCCCATTTGCCGGCGATGTCAGCTTCCGTGACCTCGATGAACTTGCCCTGCTTGAAGGCTTGGGCTTTGAACGGCTTGATGGCGGTATTGAGAACGGACATGGGACCCTTGTATGTTTGGACGGGAGGATTTCGCGGTGCAACATAGTGCGTGCATTGCGATAAGCAAAATAGATAAATCAGAAAAATTCGATAGATTTTGTCTATGGGGCTGGCGCATGCGGCAGGAAGTTGCGTGCGCTGGAGATACGAATTTCAGGGGAACTCGGTCGAGAGTAGCCAAACATGGCGCATACCATTTGAGCTATCCCATGGCCGCCTTCTTTAGATGGGGGCGTTCGCTGCCTGTTCCAGCGTGATGCAAAGATTCGCAATTTTTGCTGGAGCCTTTTGCTGGACGACGCGTAGGAGCCTTTGATCGGCGGTCACGAAGCGCCAATTATGGCTAGCGGCAAGGCCGATATACAGGCAGTCATAGGCCGGATGGCCAAGGCTGATCGCCATCTCGGTGGCTTTGGTAAGCAGGCTACGCATGCCGAATAATTCGATGTTGCTTCGCTCCAGCAACCTTGCCGCCATGGCGGCCTCCGCAGCTGTCAGCTCGTTTCGTTGGGTCTTTTTCCAAAGAATGTTGGCGCATTCCGCCGTCAGTAGATCCGGGGCGGCAAAACGATGATTCTGCCGTAATCTGACTGCAAGCGGGGTCCCGTCCTCCTCAATGACCCATTTGATGGCGATGCTTGCGTCGACGACGAGCGTTTCCGTCACCGTTTGTCACGCTCTTCTCGGAGGAGGACTTCCGAGGGGGTTTGCTTGCGTTTTGCGGTCAGTTGGCGCAGTTGCGCCGCCAATGTGTCGAAGGAAGGCTCGACTTCGGTTTCCAGCGCCTGCCGCAGGATTTCCCGGTGTTCGGCTTCCGCCGAGCGGCCATGACGAGCTGCGCGCAGCTTGAGCTTGGCGATCAATTCGTCGTCGAGGTTGCGGACATGCAAATTGCCGGACACGTTGGCCTCCATGATCTCATTGAGAGCAAAGGTAGCAGCCCAAGCGGTGGCGTCAACATAATCTCCGAGGGATGGATGAAACGCGAGAATGCATTTTGAACGATATTGCCGGCAGGACTGCAGTCCGCACCCGTTCGCTGGTCCGTAATTTTTCGGATGAAACCTTGCAAATCGGCTCCTGTTGTATTATCTGCACGTCATCACCTGTATCGATAGCCTGCCGGGCCGACCTTTCGAGGCCGTGCCGGTGTCTGCTGTCCAGGGTAACAGCGAGGGCGCTCCCCAGTGATGGGTCGAGCGCCCTCAGCTTTTTTGTCGTTATGGCGACGGTCTGACGCGATATAGTCAGGCCTTGGAAATGCAGCGTCCATATCGCAGCCGCTGCGGACGATTCCGCTTCCGATCCAGATTTTGCCATTCGAATCAGATCATTGCCGCTCGTCGATAACAACGAGACGGAGGATGCATGGCGTTCGATACCAGCGATCGCGACCTCATCGAAGTGATGAAGCGGTATTTCATGGCGAAAGCGGAAGCGGGGGTGCTGAAGGCGCGGCTGGAGGCGGCCAGGCGGGTGGCAGGCGAGGAGATAGACAGGTTTTATGATCCACGGACCAATCCCGATCACGCCGCCGATCTCCTCAGATCGCATGCCTTGCGGCAGGAAATGGTCTCCTTGATGCAGCGCGCGGAAGACTGGGCCAAGGCTGGGGAAACGCTGGAACGAGCCGGTTTTGAACCGCGGGCGGATGCCTTGGACGCGGGATAGCCCAGATTGCTTCATCGATGGCCTTGTTAAATCAAGAATGTTGATATAAATGAAGGCGATTGATGAGGCATTCTGGATACGATGAAGCGCGGCTTTCTGACGATCTATGCGGGTGAGAACGCTGCGGTGTTGCGGGCGCTTTCCGTGCCCGCACGCGTGGATATGCTGAGGCTGTTGTGCTCCAACGGCCCGTTGAACGTCAACGAAATCGCGCGGGCGCTCGATCTGCCGCAGTCGACGGTCGCGACCGGGATCATGATTCTGGAAGAGGCCGGCCTGGTCGAGACCAAGGCGGCGAAGGCACGCAAGGGCTACCAGAAGATCTGCACGGCGCTTTACGACGAAATTCTCCTCAGCTTCGAGGACCCTGCCTTCAAGCATGATGAAGACGTGATCGAAGTGGCGATGCCGATCGGCCTCTATACGAGCTGCGAGACCCATGCGCCCTGCGGGCTTTGCTCGACGGAAGGGGTAATCGGGCTGCTGGATGTGCCGGATTATTTCCTTGATCCGCAACGCATGCAGGCGGGTCTCCTCTGGTTCGGGCGCGGTCATGTGGAATATAAATTTCCCAACAATGCCAAGATCCTGAACAAGAGCGTCAATGCCATCGAATTCTCGATGGAGTTGTCGTCGGAGGTTCCGGGGACCAATCCGGACTGGCCGTCCGATATCACCATCTGGGTCAACGGCGTTGCCGTCGGCACATGGACGTCGCCTGGCGATTACGGCGACAAGCGCGGCGCCTTCACGCCGAGCTGGTGGAAGCTCGAGGGCTCGCAATACGGCAAGCTGAAGACCTGGCGGATCTCGAAGAAGGGCACCTTCATCGACGGCGTCGCCACCTCGGATGTCACCATCGACGATCTTGCCATCGGTCAGCATTCCTCGATCCGGCTGAGGATCGGCATTGCCGACGACGCGCGTCATACCGGCGGCGTCAATATTTTCGGCCGCGGCTTCGGCAATTACGGGCGCGACATCCTCATGCGCATCGATCTGTCGTAAATTAAATCAGAAAATATGATATATAACGACACTGCTGCGAAAATTCGCTTGCGGCATAATTTTCCATAACATTTTGTATTTTCTTGTCTTATGCGGTTTTATGGTGGATTGGTGGTGCCTTCTGCGCAAAGAAACAACCAATTCGGCGTTGACTGCTCGGTCGAGTTATATCAGGATTGAGGTATAAGAACGAAATATTTGATACATACGGGAGGATAGCCGTGAAGGCGAATGTGGTCATCCATCGTGATTTCCGAATTGCCGATATCGACGACCGGCTCTACAGCTCCTTTCTGGAGCATCTGGGTAGGGCGATTTACGGGGGCATCTACGAGCCGGGGCATCCGACGGCGGATTCGGACGGATTTCGCCAGGATGTCATCGAGCTGGTGCGCGAGCTGAATTCGCCTTATTGCCGCTATCCCGGCGGCAATTTCGTATCCGCCTATGATTGGGAAGACGGGGTGGGGCCCCGTTCGGAGCGCCCGGTGCGTCTCGATCTCGCCTGGCGCACCCGCGAGAGCAACCAGATCGGCGTCAACGAGTTCGTCGACTGGTGCAAGAAGGCCAACACCAAGCCGATGCTCGCCGTCAATCTCGGTTCGCGCGGGCTGGATGCGGCCCGCAACTTCCTGGAATATTGCAATCATCCCGGTGGCACTTATTGGTCGGATCTGCGTCGCAAGCATGGCTGGGCCGATCCGCATGGCGTGAAGCTGTGGTGCCTCGGCAACGAGATGGATGGTCCGTGGCAGGTGGGTCACAAATCCGCCTATGAGTATGGACGGCTGGCCGACGAGACCGCCAAGGCCATGCGCGGCTTCGACAAGTCGCTGGAGCTGGTGGTCTGCGGTTCGTCCAACTCGGATATGAAGACCTATCCCGATTGGGAGGCCGAGGTTCTCGATCAGTGCTACGACAGCGCCGATTATATTTCGCTGCACATGTATTTCGCCAATCGCGAGAAGAACACGCTGAACTATCTCGCCAAGGCCGAGAAGCTCGACCGCTATATCGGCACCATCGGCGGCGTGATCGACTATATCAAGGCGAAGAAGCGCTCGAAGAAGACGATCGGTATTTCCTTCGACGAGTGGAACGTCTGGTATCATTCCAACCAGCAGGACAAGGACATTCTTGCGCGCGACGAATGGCCGGATGCGCCGCATCTCCTCGAAGACGTCTATAATTTCGAGGATGTTCTCCAGGTCGGTGGCATCCTGAACACCTTCATCCGCCGCTCCGACCGCGTGCGCATCGCCTGCATCGCCCAGCTCGTGAACGTCATCGCGCCGATCATGACGGAGAATGGTGGCCCTGCCTGGCGGCAGAGCATCTATTATCCGCTTTATTTCGCGTCGAAATATGGGCGCGGTTCCGCTCTTCGGCTTGTTGTCGATGGCCCGACCTATGACAGCGACGAGGCCGACGACGTACCCTATCTCGATGTCTCCGCCGTCCATGACGCTACGGCCAATGCGGTCACCCTGTTTGCGGTGAACCGGCATCCCGACGCGGCGCTCGATCTCGACACGCAGCTTCAGGGCTTCCCCGGCGCCCGCGTCTTCGAACAGCATGAGATGGTTCATGAGGATTTGAATGCGGTCAACACCGCGGCCCGGCCCAATACGGTGGTTCCCGCCGCCACGGGCAACGCCAAGATCGAGGATGGCCGGCTTCGCGCTACGCTGAAGCCGCTCTCCTATAACGTGATCCGGCTGTCGGTATGACGGCCGGCTTGCCGGGGCGCGGGATGCGCTCCGGCTGGCAGCGGCATCCGGCCATCGCGAGGAGGCGATGAAGCCGGCAAGGCCAATCTGCCGCAGGCCCGATCGGACGTAAATCGTTCGATCTCGGCCGATTGCGGGAGCGCGAAGGTCGCGGCATGCGTCGCCTTGATCGGCATGCCGCCCGATGGATAACAAAGGGAGGAGATCATGCAGCAGTGGAAGAAGCTTGCTTTTGGTGTCGCGCTGGCCACGTTCGGCCTCATCGCGGCGGCCAAGGCCCAGGACTATACCTCTTTGCCGCGCAAGGAGACGCTGATCGTCGAAAATCCGGAAGGGACGATCAAGAATCCCGGCTGGTTCAATGCCTGGGTCAATGGCGGCGGCGGCGTCTCGACCGGCCTGCAGCAATTGACCATGGATACGCTCTGGTACATCGATCCCGAACAGGGGCTCGGCGGCTCGGCCTGGGACAATTCCCTCGCCGCCGACAAGCCGCAATATAATGACGACTTCACCCAGATGACGGTCAAGCTGCGCAAGGGGCTCTATTGGAGCGACGGCGTGGAATTCACCGCCGATGACGTGGTCTATACCGTCAAGACCCAGATGGACCATCCGGGCATGAATTGGAGCGCCGCCTTCTCGGTGCAGGTGGCCAGCGTCGAGGCGCCGGACCCCTATACGGTGGTCTTCAAGCTTAAGAAGCCGAATTCGCGCTTCCACGCCATCTTCACCGTGCGCTGGAACGGCGCCTGGATCATGCCCAAGCACGTCTTCGAAAAGGCGGCCGATCCGGTTCGCTATGATTTCGCCAATCCGGTCTCGCTCGGTGCCTACAAGCTGAAAGCCTTCGATCCGCAGGGCAAATGGTACACCTGGGAAAAGCGCGACGACTGGCAGCGCACCTCGCTTGCCCGCCTCGGCGAACCGGGACCGAAATATGTCAGCTACGTCGATCCCGGCCCACCGGATAAGCGCACGATCGCCCAGCTCGAGCATAATCTCGATATCATTCACGACAACACGCCCGAAGGCATGTTCACGCTGAAGGAGAAATCCAAGACGGTTGAAAGCTGGTTCCCCGGCTTCCCCTTCGCGCATCCCGACCCGACCTTGCCGGCGGTGATCTTCAACAATCAGGACCCTTTGTTCCAGAATGCCGATGTGCGCTGGGCACTGGCGCTGCTCATCGATATCAAGGCTGTGGACATGGCGAGCTATCGCGGTGCCGCGACCCTGTCGGCGCTCGGCGTTCCGCCGACGGCGATCGCCATGAAGGATTATCAGGCGCCGCTGCAGGATTGGCTCAAGGATTTCGAGGTTGATACCGGCAAGCGCAAGGTCAAGCCCTACGATCCGACGATCGGCCAGCAAGTCGCCGATATCCTGCGCAAGCAGCCGAAATATAGGGATCAGATCCCGACCGATCCGGCCGCCATCAGCACGGCCTTCGGCTATGGCTGGTGGAAGACCGATCCACAGGCCGCGGCCGAACTGCTGGAGAAGGCCGGTTTCAAGAAGGTCGGCGGCAAGTGGATGACGCCGGACGGTCAGCCGTTCAAGATCCGCATGACGGTTGAAGGCGACACCCGTTCGGTCTTCACCCGCGCCGGCACGCTGATCGCCCAGCAATGGGCAGCCTTCGGCATCGATGCCAAGGCCGTTCCATCCTCCGCCGTCTGGCAGGGGCTGGCGACTGGCGATTTCCAATGCGCCATCGCCTGGAGCGTCGAGACCTGGGGCGGCGATCCCGACCTGTCGTTCTTCCTCGACAGCTGGCATTCGGATTTCGTCGCCAAGAAGGGTGAGAACCAGGCGGCGCGCAACTGGCAGCGCTGGTCCAATCCGGAGCTCGACAAGATCATCGAGGGTATCCGTCGCGTCAGTGCCGACGATCCCAAGGGGATCGAATTCGGCAAGGAGTATCTGAAGCTCGTCGCCCGCGAAATGCCGACCATTCCGCTGATGTCCTACAACGTCTTCACGTCGATGGATACCACCTACTGGAAAGGCTACCCGACCATTGCCGATCCCTATACCGACCCGGTTCCCAATTGGGCGAACTCGCGGCTGATGATGGTGAAGCTGAAACCGGCGCAGCCATAATCCTCCCAACCTCGACGCAATAGGCGTTGCGTCGGGCACCTAGTCGCCGGGCCATAGGCGGGTCCGGCGACCTTTCTTGAAGCGAGATCCCATGCAAGCAGCAAGGAAACAGGCGGTATGACGTCCTATCCCATCTTCGTCTTGAGGCGTTTCGGCCAGTTCCTGCTCGTTGTCTTTCTCGGCATTTCCGCGACGTTCTTCATCACGCATCTGACGCCGATCGATCCGGTCGAGGAAAGCATCGGCGCGATCCAGCAGATGGGCCAGTCCGATCCGCGCGCCATCGAGCTGATGCGCCAGTCGCTGCGTGAACTCTACGGCACGCAGGGCTCGCTCTGGCAGCAATATCTGCACTTCTGGGGCCGGCTGGCGACGGGCGATCTCGGCCCTTCGCTCTCGGCCTTTCCGACGCCGGTTTCCACCATCATCCTGCGATCCCTGCCGTGGACCATCGGGCTGATGACGGTCGCGACGCTGATGACCTTCATCCTCGGCAACATGATCGGCGCGCTGGCCGGCTATTATCGCAAGAGCATGGCGCTCAAGGCCGTCAGCCTCGTGTTCATCGCCATGCAGCCGATCCCCTATTACATCCTCGCCTTCGTGCTGATCATCCTGTTCGGCTATCTCTGGCCGATCCTGCCGATCAATGGCGGCTATGAGATGAACACCAATCTGCAACTGTCCTTCTCGCTGGTTCTCGACATCCTCAAGCATTCGATCCTGCCGGCGCTGTCGCTGATCCTCGTCGGCACCGGCGGCTGGCTGATCGGCATGCGGGCGCTGGTCTCCAACATCATCACCGAGGACTATGTGACCTTCGCCGAGCTTGGCGGGGTGCCGAAGGGCCGCATATTGCGCTCTTATATCGCCCGCAACGCAATGGTGCCGCAGTTCACGGGCCTTGCCATGTCGTTGGGGGCGGTCTTCAACGGCACGGTCATCACCGAGATCGTCTTCGGCTATCCCGGCATCGGCAATCTGCTGATTTCGGCGGTGCATGCCGGCGATTACAGCCTGGTCCTGGGGCTGAGCGCGCTCTCCATCGCCGGCGTCGCCGCGGCCGTGTTCATCATCGACATATTGGGTCCGCTGATCGACCCGCGCATCAAGGTGGAGTAGGCCATGTTCACGATCGTTCGCGACCTTGCCCGCCAGAATGCGGAATTCCTCTGTGGCCTGATATTGTTCGGCATCATCGTCGGTCTGGTGATCCTGTCCTATTTCTCGCCCTATGGTCCCTCGGACATCTATCTCCTGCCGCCGGACATGCCGCCCGATAGTCAGTACTGGCTCGGCACGACCTCGCGCGGCCAGGATGTCTTCTGGCAGCTCACCACCGCCCTGCACAACACGCTTTATTTCGGCATCGGCGTCGCCTTCCTGTCGCGCATCATCTCTCTCGTGGTCGGGCTGGTGGCGGGCTATGCCGGCGGCATGGTCGACCGGGTGCTGATGGCGATCAATGACAGCATCATGGTCATTCCGCAGTTCCCGCTTTTGATCCTGTTCTATTTCGTGCTCAAGGACGGCATGACCTGGAGCGTGCTCATCGTGGTGATGGCCTGCCTCGGCTGGTCCTATGACGCGCGCCTGATCCGCTCGGTGGCGATCAGCCTGAAGAGCCGGCCCTTCACCACCCAGAGTGTCTATTCCGGCATGAGCATGTACAAGATCCTCGTCCAGGAACATCTGCCCTATGTGCTGCCGATCGTCTTCGCCACGACGATGAACAACATGATCTGGTCGATCGGCATGGAGATCACGCTGTCGGTGCTCGGCTTCACCGACATCGAAACCCCGACCATGGGCATGATGATCTATTGGGCCAACGCGCATTCGGCGCTGATCGCCGGGACATGGTGGTGGGTGGCCGCTCCCGTCGCGGCCATCATCGTGTTGTTCATGGCGCTCTTCCTGCTGTCGATGTCGATGAACGAATACAACGATCCGCGCAGCCGGCTGAACCGGATGGGGGGCTAAGTCATGGACGCAGTCGTCGAGGTCAAGAATCTGAAGGCCTATTACCGGGCCTTCCTCTACGGCGTCGATCGCGAGGTGCGCGCGGTCGACGATATCAGCCTGACGATCGGACGCGGCGAGATCTACGGCGTCGCCGGTGAATCGAGCAGCGGCAAGACGACGCTGATCAAGACCATCGCCGGCGCCATCCGTCCGCCGCTGCGGGTGGTTTCCGGCGCCGTCACCTTCCATTTCGATGGTGGTAGCCAGGATATCCATGCGATGACGCCGGAGGCGAGGGCGGCGCTGCGGTGGCGCTATCTTTCCTACATCATGCAGGGCTCGATGAACGTGCTCAATCCGGTGCGGCGCATCCGCCATTCGTTCACGGATTTTGCCTTTCGCCATATGAAGGTGGACAAGGCCACTTTCCTTGAGCGGGTCGGAAGCCATCTGCAGCGGCTGAAGCTCGATCCGCAGCTTCTCGACGCCTATCCGCACGAATTGTCCGGCGGCATGCGCCAGCGCATGACCATTGCGCTCGCCACCATCCTGACGCCGGAATTCATTATCGCCGACGAGCCGACCACGGCGCTCGACGTCATCGTGCAGCGCGACGTCCTGACGATGATCCGCGAGATCCAGCGGGAGATGGGCTCCTCCTTCCTGTTCGTCACCCATGACATGGGCGTCCACGCCGCCGTCTCCGACCGCATCGGCATCGTCTATGCCGGCCGTCTGGTCGAGGAGGCGCCGACCCGCAAGCTGTTCCACATGCCGCTGCATCCCTATACGCAGCATCTGGTGGCAAGCCTTCCCCGGATCGGCGATGCCAGCGCCCGGCCGTCGCTGGAAGGGCGCCCACCCAATCTCGCCATGCCGCCGGAGGGCTGTCGTTTCCATCCGAGATGTCCGAAGCGCATGGATATTTGCAGCCGCGAGGTGCCGCCGATGGTCAATGTCGAGCCGGATCGGCGTGTGGCCTGTTTTGCCGTGACGGGAGAGCGGACATGAACGATCTGCTGTCGCTCTCGCATGTCACCAAGATCTACCGGCAGGGCGGCCTGCTCAGCCGTCGCCATATCACCGCGGTCAGCGATGTCAGCCTGACACTCGGGGAGGAGCCGGAAATCCTCTCGATCGTCGGCGAATCCGGCTCGGGCAAGTCGACCATCGCGGCGATGATCCTCGGCCAGACGGCGCCGACGGAAGGACGGCTGGATTTTCGCGGCAGTCCTGTTGCCGTGCACGGCAGGGCCGAGCGGCGCGCTTTCATGCGGCAGGTCCAGCCGGTGCTGCAAAACCCGTTCGAGGCCTTCAACCCGCTGAAACGCGTGGATCGCTACCTGTTCGAAACGGCCAGGAGCTTTGCGCCCGACGGCAAACGGCCGGACCGCGCCGCGGTAGAGCGCATGGCCGACGAGGCGCTATCGCATATCGGCTTGACGCTTGCCGAGGTGAAAGGCCGGTTTCCGCATGAATTGTCGGGCGGACAATTGCAGCGCACGGCGATCGCCCGCGCCCTCATTCCGCAGCCACGGCTTCTGGTCGCCGACGAACCGGTGTCGATGGTCGATGCCTCGCTTCGCATGGCGATCGTCAATCTGTTCGGCCAGCTGAAAAGGGAGCTCGGCCTGTCGATCATCTATATCACACATGACCTGGCGACCGCCTACTATATCAGCGACCGGATCATCATCATGAAGAAGGGCGAGATTGTCGAACAGGGCAAGGCACGCGCCGTTCTCGACAATCCGCAGCATCCCTATTCGCAGGCGCTGAAGGAAGCCGTCCTGTCGACCACGCCGGCGCTCTGACTGATATTGCCGAGTTCGCGCCCGCACATAGGAAGTGTGTCATCCCGGATGACCGCTGCCCGGCCAGCGCGACGTCATCATGGCCTTCGGCGCCGGGCGGTTCCGTATGAATTCCCGCGAGGGCCGCTTTGCAAAGCAGGTGGGATTAGTATTATCGAAAATTCTTGACTTTCTTATGTTTATACAATTATTTACTGAAATATTCGGAGGAATACATCCAAAAATACTTGTGCTTATCCTGCTTTCCATGCGCGGGACGATAGATCGTGGATCACGAAACAAGGTGACCAGATATGGACAACTTTTTCATCACGAGGGATTTTGACTGGCGGATACGGCGCTCGTCCAATGTCGACAGAGCCTTGAACCTGCTCACGCGGCGGATCGGATTCAACGCCGATACGGCCGATATCGTCGACCGGCTGATCCATAAATACACAGGTCTCAAATTTGCGCCGACGCGTTCGGGCATCTCCACGAATGTGGAACAGAGAATGAATATGTACCACCTGGTGTCCCAGGTCATCGCCTACGGGATAGAAGGCGACCTGGTGGAGGTCGGCTGCAACGAAGGCCAGTCATCCGTCTTGATCACGAAAGTCCTAAAGAGCTTCAATTCGCCCAAGAAATTGCATGTCTATGACAGTTTCGAAGGACTTCCGTCGGCGCGTAGCGAGGATGGAGATGCCTACAAGAAAGGCGATCTCGCCACCTCGCAAGACGTGCTGATCAGCAACTTCGCGACCCATGGGCTGGAACTGCCGACCATCCACAAGGGGTGGTTCGAAGACACGCTTCCGCAGGGCCTTCCCGACAGGATATGTTTCGCCTATCTGGATGGCGATCTGTACAGTTCGATATTGGTGAGCCTGGAGCACGTCTATCCGCGCCTTTCCAAGGGGGCGGTGTGCCTCATCGACGACTATTGCGATCCGGCCGTCAATCCGGATGGATGGAATCATCTGCCCGGTGTCAAAAAGGCATGCGATGAATTCATGGCGGATAAGCCGGAGACGATTTGTTACGTCTATTCCGGCTCGTTCACACATGCATTTTTCAGGAAGAGCCTGACTTAGGCGCTCACCGGACGTGATCGACGATGGCCGGTGCTCGTCATCCGTTCGAGAGGTGATTTCTGGAGCCGGCCGGAAGATGCAAGCACGATCGCCGAGGAGGCACCGAACGCGAAACTGCTGGAAATAGCGGAGGCAACGCATTTCGTGCATCTTGATCGTGATGTTGCGGGGAGGGGGATATTCCTCGCCGCCGTCAGGGCCTTCCTCGCTCCGGCCGGGCAGTGACCGCAGCGGCCGATCTTGCCCATCGAGGCGGAACGTATCTCGACAGCGGTCGAGCGCTCCCCTCGATGGGCCGGATCGGTGCGTGGTTGGTTAGCTATGCGTTTCCGGCATTGCCGAAGAGTGGTGCGACGTGATCAGCCACTTTCCGTGCTCGAACTTGTAGGTGAAGGTATAGCGGGCCGGAACCTTCGTGCCGTCGGCGAGGGTGAAGGTATAGGTGCCCGTATCGATCACCTTGTCGCAGCCGATCTTGACGGTGCGGCTATCGATCTTGCCCTGCGGCTTCTTCTTCAGAAAGTCCTTGAAGTAGGCCATCCGCTCTTCCTGCGTCAGGCGTGGCTTGTTCGATAGCGTCGGCAGCAGAACCGCATCCTTGTCGTAGTTGTCGACCACCTTTTGCGGGTCGAGTGTTGCGAGCGATGCATTCCAGCGGTCGAAGAGGCCTTCCACCTGCTTTTCGGTGATCGGCGTGCATTCGACGGCCATTGCCGGGCCCGCCAGAACAGAAGCAACCGCGGCGACCAGGACGAGTTTATACATAGAGGTTTTCTCCAATCTTGAATTCTACGAGTTTCCCGGCCCATCGCCGGTAGGCTGGAGATAGGTTTGCGCAAATCGCGAAACGATATGCCGGATGGCGTATGTTCTTTGGCTTACGGAACGACTATCTAATCCGGGACCGCCGGCTCGTTCGCCCGGCGCAGGCTAGAGACAGGCACATTGGAAAACCTAGAATCCCCGGTTAGAGAGTTGCGTCGCCTCTACCGGGAGTCCGAGGCAAAGGCGGCGCGTCTGCGGCTGATCGTCGAGGCGCGGACCATTCTCGACAGTGCGGATTTCGAGTTTGCCGCCCGGCAGGTGCTGGCTCTCGCCTGCGCCTTCAGCGGTGCCTCGTCCGCGCGTATCGAGTTTCCTGAAACGCAAGCGGACGAGACCATCAGCTACGAGCGCAGCCCCTCGCCGTCCCTGGCTATCGTTTTGACCGTCGCAGGCGGAGAGGACGCCTCTGCCATCACCTTGTCGCTTGCCTCCGAATTGCAGGTTCTGATCAGCGATGATGACCGGCAGACGCTCGGGATCGTCGCGGATCAGATCCTGTCGGCCCTCAACGACCGGACGAGGCGGCAGGAGCGCGAGGCTTTCACCGAGGCACTGAAGGGTCGTGAAGCCATGCTCGCCCATCTGGTGGCGGAGATGATCAGCGCGCAGGAGAAGGAGCGCGCCCGCGTCGCTTATGATCTGCATGACGGCGTAGCGCAAAGCCTTGTCAGTCTGCTGCATCATCTGCAGGCGGCAGCGGCGGGACAGGAGATTGCCAACGAGGCCGCACAGAACCTGGCGAACTGCATCGATCTCGCCCGCCGTTGCGTCGGCGATGTCAGGCATGCGATCGCCGATCTCCGGCCGGCCGAACTCGACGACCTCGGCCTTGCCGCCGCGATCCGGGCAAAGCTGGATGCGATGCGGATCGAGACCATCTCCTTTTCCGACCGGCTTGGCGAAACGCGCCTGCCGCGCGCCGTCGAGATCGTGCTTTATCGCGTTGCCCAGGAGGCCCTGGCAAATGCCGAGAAACATGCGGCCTGCAAGCATCTCGGGATAGAACTCGGCAAGACAGCCGACGGAATGGTCGCCTTGACGATACGGGACGATGGACGCGGCTTCGCGGCCAGCGATCGTCAGCGCAGCAGGGGCCATGGGATCGGTCTGTCCGCCATGCGGGAGCGCCTGGCGCTGGTCGGCGGCACGCTCGCCATCGACAGCGCCCCCGGCGCCGGAACTAGCCTGCTGGCCGAGGTGCCGGTTGACACGAACGGAGAGACCTCAGCATGAGCAATGCGTCGATCGTCATCGCCGACGACCATGACCTCGCGCGGTCGGGGATCGCGGCCATTCTCGCCACCTCGAACAGTTTGCACGTCGTCGGTCAGGCAAGGGATGGCCTCGAGGCGATCGAACTCTGCGATCGTTTGCGTCCCGACCTCATTCTTCTCGATATCCGCATGACGCCGCTCGACGGGCTGGCTGCCGCAGCGGAGATTCGCAAGGTCGCGCCGGCCACCAGGATTGTCATGCTCACCATGCATGACAGCGTCGATTATCTGAGCGCGGCGATCAAGGTGGGTGCGAGCGGCTATCTCCTCAAGGATGTCAGCCGCGACGACCTGCTGCGTACCATCGAAACCGTGCTCGACGGCCAGGCCTTCTTCGATGCCGATCTCATGCGCAAGATGCTGGCGCGCATCGGTCGGGAACCGGCGGCGGAAACCGTCATCGAAAAACTGACGAACCGGGAGAGGGAAATCCTCGGTCGCCTAACCACCGGCGAGACCAACAAGGGCATCGCCCGGCTGCTTTCCATCTCACCGGGAACCGTGAAGGTGCATATCGAGCGCATCCTGAGCAAGCTCGGCGTCAACGACCGCACCCAGGCAGCCGTGCTGGCGATCCAGGCCGGATTGCTGCGAAAGGAAGAGCTTTGACGATCGGCGATACCATCGACAAGGCAGGTCCGTCGGCTCGTTTCCTTGACCAGCCGTTGGCCCGCAAGGGGCTGATCGTCATCGCCCTGCCGCTGATCTGCCTGCTGATCGCCCTCGGATCGGTGTTCCTGGCCGACCAGGAAAGCCGCCGCGCCGAGAATTATGTGCGCGTGACCTTCGCCATTCAGTCCGACATTCTCGAGCTGCATGCCTTGCTGGCCGAGGGCGCCTCCGGCGTCCGCGGCTATCTGCTGACCGGGGACGATGCCTTCCTTGCACCCTTCGAAAAGGCCAATGCCGAACTTCCGGGTGTCTTTGCCCGGATGCGGCCGCTGATCACCGACAGCGAACAGCGCACCCGGCTCGACGGCATCGAGCCGCTCGTTTTCCAAAAGCTCGCGGGCCTCAATGATCTTTTGGAGAAGGGCCGCCGCAACAACCAGATGATCGATGGCGAGATGCGCCAGACGCTGGTGGATAACAAGGTGGTACTCGACGAGCTTCGTTCCCGTATCCAGCAGATGCGCGAGCGGGAGGACCGGCTTCTTGAAGAGCGGACGAAGCAGGCGGATTTCATCCGGGACAGGGCGCAGTGGATCACGATCATCGGTGCCATTTTCGGGCTGGTCGGCTGCGTCGTTGCGATCATTCTGATGTCGAACGGCATCGTCCGGCGGGTGGCGTCCCTGCAAAAGGCGGCGCGGCTTCTGGCGACGGGACAGCCGCTGACGATCAGTGAACATGCGCGCGATGAACTCGGCACGCTGTCGCGGGCGCTTCAGGAGGCCAGCCTTCTCCTGAAGGAGCGCGAACGGGCGCTGCGGGAAAGCGAGGAACGCTTCCGCCTCCTCGTCGACGGCGTCCACGACTACGGCATTTTCGGCCTGGACCAGAAGGGGCGGGTGGTCAGTTGGAACGCGGGCGCCGAACGCATCAAGGGATATTCGGCCGAGGAGATCATTGGCCAACATTTCTCGCGTTTCTATCCGCCGGAGGTGCGCGATACGCTGCCGAGCCAGGAGCTTGAGCGTGCGGAGGCCGATGGCCGTGTCGAGGATGAAGGCTGGCGGGTGCGCAAGGACGGCTCCCGTTTCTGGGCCAATGTCGTCGTGACCGCGCTTCACGACGAGAGTGGTAATCCACGGGGATTTTCGAAGATCACCCGCGATATCACTGATCGCAAACGCAATGAAGAAGAACTCCTTTCCGCCCGCCACAAGGCCGAGCAGGCAAGCGAGGCCAGAAGCGCCTTCCATTCGCGCTTGAGCCATGAATTCCGGACGCCTCTCAATTCCATTCTCGGATTTGCGCAGATTCTGGAAATGGATGTGACCGAGCCTGAAATGCAGGCAAGTCTGGCCCAGATTTTACGGGCCGGCCGCCATCTTCTCAGCCTGCTCGACGATTTGCTCGACCTCGCCCGCATCGATGCAGGGCGGATGGAGCTCTATATCGAAACGCTGGATGCGGGCGAGGTTATCGGCGAAGCCGTCGACCTTGCCCGCCCGCTTGCGGCATCGCGCAATGTCGGCATCGCGGTGGAGATCGGGCCGGTCGACGGCGTCGCCGTCACTGTCGATCGCCGGCGTTTTCTCCAGGTGCTTTTGAACCTTCTCTCCAATGCGATCAAATTCAATCGCGAGCATGGAATGCTCCGCGTTTCCGCCCGGCTTCCAGATAGCGATACCCTTGCCATCGATATCAGCGACAATGGCTTCGGTATCGCGGAGGGCAGGAAGGAGCATCTCTTCCAGCCCTTCGAACGCCTCGGCGCCGATAGCAATGCCACGTCCGGAACCGGCTTGGGGCTCGCTTTGTCGAAAAATCTGATGGAGGCAATGGGCGGCAGATTGGAGCTTGCGTCCAGCGACGCCGAGGGCTCGACCTTTACCGTTCTCGCGCCAGCCGCGCCGCGCGCCGCGGTCACATCCCGTCCGGCGATAGCCGAGACGCCGGATAGGCCTGCGAGCAAGCCTGGTCTCGATCTCGTTCTATGCATCGAGGACAATCTGGCGAGCCTGAACCTGATCGAGAATGTCCTGACCCGGCATTGTGCCGCCAAGGTCATCCCGGCTATGCTCGGCAGCCTCGGCTTGACGCTGGCGCGCGAGCACCGGCCGGATCTGATCCTGCTCGATATCGACCTGCCGGATATCGGTGGCCTGGAGGTTTTGAAAAGCCTGAAGGCAGACGGTCAGATGCGCAACATACCGGTGATCGTCATCACTGCCGACGCGACGGAGACGACACGTCAACGGGCGCAGCAGGAGGGGGCGACGCGCGTCCTGACCAAACCCCTCGACATAAGACAGTTTCTTCAGCTTCTCGATGAGGTCATGGCGCAATGAGCCAGCAAATCGATATTGCAGCCGAGGCCAGCATATTGGTCATCGATGATGAGGCAGCCAACATCGCGCTGATGGAGCGCCTGCTGCGTCGCGAAGGCTTCCGGAAGGTGACGACGACGACCGATCCGAGGGATGCCGTGCGGCTGTTCAACGAGGTCGCCCCGGATATCGTCCTCTTGGATCTGATGATGCCGCATCTGGATGGCTTTGCGCTTCTGGATGCCTTTTCCCGGCTGACGGGACCGGCGTCATTCGTTCCCATCGTCGTGCTGACCGCCGACGTGACGGTCGAGACCCGGCGCAGGGCTCTGTCGCTCGGCGCCAAGGATTTTCTTGTGAAGCCGATCGATGCGGTCGAGACGATCTTGAGGATATTCAATCTGCTCGAAACGCGCTTCCTGTTTCGGGCGCTGACCGAGCTGACGGGGCAGTCCCCGTTTGTCCGGCGCGGTGATCCCGCGGGCCACTGACGAAAAAGGCGCCGGTATCCGGCGCCTCTCGATCATACCTGGGAAGGTCCGCAGCGCTTAATCGCAGACCCGCATCCGCTCATAATGCCAGCCGTCGTCGTATTCGTTCTGAACCGGGCGGCTTTCGTACCAGCAGCGCGGCGGCGGAGGAGCGGCATAGACCGGACCGCCATTGGCAATCGCGCCACCGATCATGCCGCCGATGAGGCCGGCAGCCACGCCGCCGATGATGGCGTTTCCGTCATGGTGACGATGATGACGCCGCGGTGCGTCGCGCCAATCGCCATAGCGGTCATATTCCTGCGCCTGAGCGAAACCGGCCGGAGCCAACACGCTGCCGGCGACCGTGGCCGCGAGCAAAACGGTGAGAACTGTTTTCTTGATCATGATCACCTCCGACGCGATGCGTCTTGAAATGCAAATGTTCGACTGAGCTAATCAGTGTGTTCACAGAATGACTATGTTCATCTGAACATGGCGTGAATGCGCCGTTCACCTAATTTGCCGGGAGATTCTCACGGCTCGCCGCTCGGCTCCGGCATCTTCGGCGGATATCCGAAAGTCGTTGCGCAACAGAGTGTCGAGGCTGCTCCGCAGCTGCATCCGGGGCGGAAACGCTGCCGATATTGGCGCTGCAATTTTGTTGCCAGCGGATCAATTCATGAATGAGACTCATAAACCCATGCGTGGATCAAGGGCTAATCCGGGCCGATCCGATACCCTAGATAATCCCAAGCGGACGGTGAAAGCCCGTCTGAATCGAAAGGAATGAAAGCATGGATATCAGGAAGAATGGCAGTCAGCCCTCCGCCAAGGGACCGGCCGACTGGTTCACCGGCACGGTTCGTATCGATCCGCTGTTTGCCGCCAACGAGGCACGGCGGGGAGCCGCCGGCAGCGTGACGTTCGAGCCGGGCGCCCGTACCGCATGGCACACGCATCCGCTCGGCCAGACGCTGATCGTGACGGCCGGCCTCGGGCGGGTCCAGCGCGAAGGCGGTCTCATCGAGGAAATCCGCCCCGGCGATGTCGTCTGGTTCGAGCCAGGCGAAAGACATTGGCACGGTGCGTCGCCGACCACGGCCATGACCCACATCGCCATCCAGGAAAATCTCGATGGCAAGGTGGTCGACTGGATGGAGCACGTCAGCGACGAGCAATATCAGGGGTAGGCCGCCGTTTCGACCGATGCCGATATCGATCAAGGAACGCCGATGATCAGGTTTCTGATTGCCGCCGTGGTCGCCCTGGCGGCTCTCTATTATTGCTCGAATGTTCGAAGCAAGGAGCCTGTGGAAGACAGGCTCAGCTTGGAAAAGACTGGTTCAGCTCCGCTATGGCCTCGAGGCTGAGCGGAGCCGTCTTGCGGTCGCCCAGCAGGAAGAAGAGCTTGGAGGTCTCCTCCAGCTCCTCATAGGCATAGACCGCTTCCTCCAGGGTTTTGCCCGAAACGATCGGCCCATGATTGGCCAGCAGCATGGCGCGGTGGTCGCGGGCGGCAAGGCGGACGGCCTCCGCCAGCGCCCGATCGCCCGGCCGGAAATATTTCAGCAGCGGGAGCTTACCGACCCGCATGACGTGATAGGCGGTCAGCGGCGGCAACACATCGTCGGTCTGGTCGTGGCAGAGGCAGGAGACCGCCACCGAATAGGTGGAGTGGAGATGCACCACGGCGCGGGCAGCCGGCCGCTCCTCATAGACGGCGAGATGGAAGAAAGCCTCCTTGGAGGGTGGATCGCCGGCCAGAAGCTCACCCGAGGGGGAGACTTTCGATATCCGGGCCGGGTCCAGAAAGCCCAGGCTCGAATTGGTCGGCGTGACCAGGATCGAGCCGTCTTCGAGACGAACCGAGAGATTGCCGGCACTGCCATGGGCGAGCTGGCGATTATAGAGCAGTGCGCCCATGCGGGCGATCTTCTCGCGCAGTTCAGCTTCCTCGGTCATGGTTCCTTGCCTCTATTGTCTAGAGCGGTTCATCGCTTCATGGAATCGTTGAGCCGCTCTATGCCGTTGTTTCTACGCAATTCCGGACGGAAAACCGCTATGCACTTTTCCTGGAATTGCTCTAGTGCATCATGGAAAGAGCGGCGGCAAAGAAGTCGTCGCCGCCGAAATTTCCGGATTTGAGAGCGAGCAGCATCTTGCCCTGGGCATTGCCGACCGTTCCGAGGACGGGCACGCCCGGTGCGATTTCGGGGCCGATCAGGAAGGCCGGAATGCCGAGCCTGTCGACGGCGGCGCCCGATGTCTCGCCGCCTGCGACGACAAGGCGGCGCACGCCGCGCGCAACGAGTTCCTCAGCGATGGCGGATGTGGCGCTTTCGATGGCATGTCCGGAGGCTTCGCGGCCGTAACGCGCCTGCACGCGGGCAACGGCCTGCGGATCGGCGCTGGCGGCGATAGCGACCGGGCCGCTTGCGATCCTGTCGCCCGCCCAGGAAATGGCGGCGGCAAGTTCGTCGGGGCCGGAGAGCAGCTTTTCGGGATCGAGCCGCAGGACGGGCATGATGCGTTCCGCTTCGGCGATCTGGCGCAGCGTTGCCGCCGAGCAGCTGCCGGCGACGATGGCAGCAAGCCCGCCGACCGCGGGAAGTGCAGTCCCCGCCGCCCGAGCCGGCTGCGTGATCCTGCCGGAGTGCACCAGTGCACGGGCCAGTCCGAGGCCAAGCCCCGAGGCGCCTGTCGACAGCGGCGTTTCGAGCGCGACCGCGCCGAGCGTTTCGAGATCGCTCTCAAACACGGCGTCGGCGATAGCCGCCGTCACGCCGCTTGCGCCGAGAGCTGCAAGACGCGATCTTACTGCATCCGCGCCGCCCGCAATCGTCGCCAGATCGACAAGGCCGACGGTGCCGGAGGATTGCCGGGCAAGAACGCGGACGAGATTGGCGTCGTGCATCGGGTTGAGCGGATGGTCCTTCAGCGGGCTTTCGTCGAGCGGCATCCCGTTGACGAAGAGATGGCCGGCATAGACGGTGCGACCGGTTTCCGGGAAGGCGGGGGTGACGATGACGGGACCGCCGCCGGCGGCTTTCCGCAGTGCATCCGTCACCGGGCCGATATTGCCGGCATCGGTGGAATCGAAGGTCGAGCAGATCTTGTAGAGGACATGGATCGCGCCGCGTGCCCGCAGCCAGGCTTCTGCCGTGCTGGCCGCCGAAACGGCCTCCTGCGCGGCAACGGAGCGGATCTTCAGCGAGACGACGACCGCATCGACATCCGGCAGCGCCAGATCGGGATCGGGAATGCCGATGGTCTGCACCGTGCGCAACCCGTTCTTCGTCAGCGTGTTGGCGAGATCGGATGCGCCGGTATAGTCGTCGGCGATCGATCCGAGCAGGAGTGTCATGCCTTTCTCCTTTTGAAGGATGCGAACCAGCCGAGGCCGTCGAGCGTATGCTGCCGCGGAACATATTCGCAGCCGATGAAGCCCCGGTAGCCGAGCCGGTCGATCTCGCTGAACAGGAAGGCGTCGTTCAGCTCTTCGCTGAAAGGTTCCTGGCGGGAGGGAACGCTGGCGGTCTGGATATGACCGATCAGCGGCATCATCTCGCGGAGCGCGACCGCAACATCGCCATGAATGATCTGGCGGTGGTAGATATCGAACTGGAGCTTGAGGTTGGCGAGGCCCAGTTCCTCGATCAGCGTCTTTGCGTGGTTGAAATCATTGAGGAAATAGCCTGGCATGTTGCGCCCGTTGATAGGCTCCAGCAATAGGTCCAGTCCCTTTTCGGCAATCCGGCCGGCGGAATATTCGACGGAACGGCGATAGGCGCGCAGCGCCTCTTCGTTCCTCGGATTGGCCAGGCCCGCCATCAGATGCAATCGCCTGACGCCGGTGGCCTCGGCATAGTCGAGCGCCTTTTCCACGTTCGATTTCACGTCCTCGAAGCGCTCGGGCAGGGCGGCAAGTCCTCGTTCGCCCCGGTTCCAATCGCCTGGAGGCATGTTGAACAGGGCTTGCGTCAGGCCGTTGCGCTGAAGACGCTCGGCGATTGCCTCCGGCGCGAATTCATAGGGAAAGAGATATTCGACGGCGGTAAAGCCGGCCTCGGCGGCAGCATCGAAACGATCGAGGAACTGCCATTCGTTGAACATCATCGTCAGATTGGCGGCGAAGACGGGCATGTTGGTTTCCTTCTTTTCCCGTTTCAGCTGTTCGGCAGGGCCGCGCCCGAAAGCTGCGCGTAAAGGCGGGCGAGCGATGCGTCGTCGTCGCGCCCCATGCCGGCGCCGGAGGCGGCAAGATACATCTGTAGCGCCGCGGCGGCGAGCGGGGCGGGATAGCGCTCGGCGCGGGCCATGTCCTGCACGATGCCGAGATCCTTGACGAAGATCTCGATGGCGCTGCGCGGGCTGTAGTCGCCTTCGAGGACGTGCGGCACCCGGTTTTCGAACATCCAGGAATTGCCGGCCGACGCGGTGATCACCTCATAGACCTTGTCGAGATCGAGGCCCTGCTTGGCGGCGAAGGTGATCGCCTCACAAGCGGCGGCGATGTGCACGCCGGCGAGTAGCTGGTTGATCATCTTGAAGGCGGCGCCGGTGCCGGCGGCATCGCCCAGCTCGTAGACCTTGCCGGCCATGGCGTCGAGCGCCGGACGGGCCGTATCGAAGGCCGCCTTGGTGCCGGAGGCCATGATGGTCAGTTCGCCGCTTGCGGCCTTGACCGCACCGCCGGAGATCGGTGCATCGAGATAGTGCAGGCCGAGGGCCGTGCTTCGCTCGGCGAGCTCGCGGGCGACCGCCGGGTCCATCGTTGCCGACGAGATGAAGACCGCGCCGCGCTTCATGACTTCGGCGACCTTGCCGGCGCCGAACAGGACGTCCCTGGTCTGGGCGCCGTTGACCACAACGGAGACGACGATATCCGCGCCCTGCGCCGCTTCCGCCGGGCTGGAGGCACCCCGGCCACCTTCGCTCACGAAGCGGTCGACGGCGGCTGCCGAGATGTCGTATCCGATCACGTCGAGACCGGCGCGTTTCAGGGATCGGGCCATGCCGAGGCCCATGGAGCCGAGACCGATGACGGCGGCAGTGAGCGGATGTTGCGCGTTTTCAGCGGGAGATGACATGTTCAAATCCTTGCGGTGTCTGGGATGCCAGGCCCCCGGTCGCGATGTCCGGGGGCCTCTTGGTTTAGCGGTTGACGCTCTTGGCCGGAACGGTCAGCACGGCGATCGATCCGATGACGAGCGCGGCCGCCAGGAAATACATGCCGGCGGCGGTGCTGCCGGTGAAGTCCTTGAGATAGCCAACCAGAAACGGGCCGAGAAAACCAGCGAGATTACCGACCGAATTGATCCAGGCGATGCCCGCCGCCGCGCCCGTTCCGGCGAGAAAGGCTGTCGGCAGCGACCAGAAGAGGGGCGCGCAGCTGATGGCGCCGGCTGCGGCAAGCGACAGGGCGATGATCGCGACCGTCGTGCTGGTGGTGCTGCTTGCGATGACGAAGCCGACGGCGGCGATCAAAGCGGGCACGATCAGGTGCCAGCGGCGCTCACGATGGCGATCGGCCGAGCGGCCGAGCGCGATCATGACGACGAAGGTGCAGATATAGGGGATTGCCGAGACGAGGCCGATGTTGAAGTTGCCGACGACGCCGCTTGCCTTGACGATGCTGGGCATCCAGAAGTTCAGGCCGTATTGTCCGAGGACGAAGCAGAAATAGATGAGGCACATCAGCCAGACGCGGCCGTCGCGCAGGGTGCTGGCAACGTCGTGCGGGCTGGACGACTTGGTGCGGTTTTCCGTTTCGATATTGCCGATGAGAATGGCCTTCTCGTCCGCCGTCAGCCACTTTGCATCACTGATCTTGTCATCGAGATAGAAGAAGACCGCGATGCCGAGAAGTGCTGCCGGGATAGCCTCGATCAGGAACATCCACTGCCAGCCGGAGAGACCGTGCGTTCCGTGGAAGCTGTCCATCAGCAAGCCGGACAGGGGATTGCCGAAGATGGCCGATACCGGGATCGCTGACATGAAGGTGGTGATGATCTTGGCGCGGTGATGGGCCGGATACCAGGAGGCGAGATAGAAGATGAGGCCAGGGAAGAAGCCGGCTTCGGCGATGCCGAGCAGGAAGCGCAGGATGTAGAAGACGGTTTCCGACGTGGTGAACATGAAGGCGGCGGAAACGATACCCCAGGTCACCATGATGCGCGCGATCCATACGCGGGCGCCGACCCGGTTCATGATGACGTTGCTCGGCACTTCGAACAGGAAATAGCCGATGAAGAAGATGCCGGCGCCGACGCCGTAGGCGGCTTCGGAAAGACCGAGCTCGCTCGCCATCTGCAGCTTGGCAAAGCCGACATTCACGCGGTCGAGATAGGCGACGATGTAGCAGAGGACCAGAAAGGGGATGATCCTCCAGAAAACCTTGCGATAGGCACGATCCTCGACGGGATTGCTCACCCGTTCGCCTTGAGCTGAAGCTTGCGCTTGAAACGTCACGATGTCCTCCTCCGAACAGAAAGCCGAGGCTCCTCCTGAGCCATTTCGGCCGCTTGCCTTTCAATTTTGGCAGCGCTGCCAATTTTATTAACGCATTTTGGCAGCGCTGCCAATCCAGAATTTGGCGGCGCTGCCAAAAATCTTGCAATCAGGGGACGGACGTGGAAAATAGATATTGAAAACAGCGGGCTTTCCGCGTTGCTTCGGGTGCGAAGCGCAAACGACCTGCAAGGAAACATGACTTCCAAGCTCCAATCCACGGTCACGCTTGCGGAGGTTGCGGAAGCGGCCGGGGTGGGCGAAAGCACGGTTTCGCGCGTGCTTCGCAATCATGGTTCCTTTTCCAAGAAGACGCATGATCGCGTCATGGCGGCGGTCGAGCGCCTCGGTTACGTGCCGAACCGGATTGCCGGCGCGCTTGCCTCGGCGGGGTCGCGTCTCGTCGCCTTCGTGATCCCCTCCCTGTCCAATATCGTTTTTCCGGATGTGCTACGCGGCGCCGGCGGCGTGCTGGAGGCGAACCAGTATCAATCGGTCTTCGCGGTGACCGATTATGATCCGGGCAGGGAAGAGGCCATGGTTGCCGCCATGCTCGCCTGGCGCCCCTCGGCGGTCATGCTGGCGGGTCTGGAGCACAGTGAGGGAACGGCGAAGATATTGCGCGCCAATGGCTGCCGCGTGGTGGAGCTGCTCGATCTCGACGGCGCGGCGATCGACCTCGCGGTCGGTTTTTCAAACGGTGCGGCCGGGCGCGCGAGCGCCGAGTTCATGCTGCAGCGCGGCTATCGCCGCATCGGTTATGTCGGCCATGATTTCCATCGCGATACGCGTGCAGGCAAACGTTTTCGAGCCTTTTGTACCGTGCTGGAAGCCGCCGGCAGGCCGCTCGCAGGGCATGAAATTCATGCCGGTGCCTCCTCCGTCGAAGCCGGACGGCTGGGATTGGAAAGGCTGCTTGCGCGCCTTCCAGAACTCGACGCCATCTATTTTTCGAACGACGACATGGCCTTGGGCGGCTATTTCCACTGTCTGGCGCGGGGCATTTCCATTCCCTATCAATTGGCCATTTTCGGCTACAACGGCCTGGATATGGCCAAAGTGACGCCGCAGCCGCTATCGACCATTCGTACCCCTCGCGTGGCCGTGGGGCAGGTCGCGGCACAGCTCGTTCTCGACGATGCGCCGTCGCAGACGATCGATCTCGGTTTCGAATTGATTGAAGGCGAGACCGCGTAAGCACAGCCGAGGTTGCGCTGAAGTGTTCGCTGTCTTTGCCCCGTGCGTTTCCTGCAAACTGGCCCGCTCTCATTGCCGTCATCGGGCCGATCAGGCGGTGTTTTTAACTGTCCCCCTATCATAAGGCGTACCTGCAGCCAGGCTGCTCATGCCGTATCAACTGGATGCACCCTGCAAAGGGCGATTCCGGCGCATGCGGATTCCGCGGCATGCCGCTCTTGACAATTTCGTCAATGCGGCGCTGAATATGGAAATCCGGTAAAATGGACACATGTCCGGAATATTGGACATCTTTAATAATCGTTCGATAGGGGAACATCATGACCATCTCGCTCCGCGCCAGCCTGCTATCGCTGGCCACCGCCCTTCTGATTTCCGCAGTGCCTGCCGCCGCGCAGCAGGCGAAAAGCAAGCTCGACGAAGTGCTCGCCCGCGGCCACCTCGTCATGGGCACCGGCAGCACCAATGCGCCGTGGCACTTCAAGAGCGCCGACGACAAGCTTCAGGGATTCGATATCGACATGGGCCACATCGTCGCCAAGGCGCTGTTCGGCGATCCCGACAAGATCGAATTCGTCAACCAGTCCTCGGATGCGCGCATTCCGAACATCACCACCGACAAGGTTGATATCACCTGCCAGTTCATGACGGTCACGGGCGAGCGGGCCCAGCAGATCGCCTTCACCATTCCCTACTATCGCGAAGGCGTCGGGCTGATGCTGAAGGCCGATGGCAAATATGCCGATTATGCCGCTCTGAAGGCCGCCGGTTCGTCCGTCACCGTCTCCGTCCTGCAGAACGTCTATGCCGAGGCGATGGTGCATGCCGCCCTGCCGGAAGCGACGGTCGACCAATATGAATCGGTGGATTTGATCTACCAGGCGCTGGAATCCGGCCGCGCCGACGCGGTCGCGACCGACCAGTCTTCGCTTGCCTGGTACATGACCCAGAACCCCGGCCGCTACAAGGATGCCGGCTACGGCTGGAACCCGCAGACCTATGCCTGCGGCGTCAAGCGCGGCGATCAGGACTGGCTGAACTTCGTCAACACCGCTTTGCATGAGGCCATGACCGGCGTCGAGTTCGACTTCTATGCCGCCTCCTACAAGAAGTGGTTCGGCAAGGATCTGACGCCGCCGCAGATCGGCTTCCCGGTCGAATACAAGTAATCTCGTCGAGGACGGAAGCTCGGCTTCCGTCCTTTCCTCACCCTTGATTGCCGGATTGCACCATGGGTTATACGCTGAATTTTGCCGCCGTCTGGCGCAGTTTCGACCAGCTTCTGGGCGGACTGCTGCTCAGTCTCGGTCTGGCTTTTATTTCCATCCTGATCGGCGCGCTGATCGGCCTGCTGGTTGCCTTCGCCCTCACCGCGAAAAGCGGCTGGGCACGCCGGCCGGCCGGGCTTTACGTGACGATCATTCGCAACCTGCCGATCCTCGTGCTGGTTCTTTTCGCCTATTTCGCGCTGCCGCAGATGGGTTTCCGGATTTCGAAGATCCAAAGCTTCGTGGCGGTGCTGTCGATCTATTCCGGCGCCTATCTGGCCGAGGTGTTTCGCGCCGGGCTGCTGTCCATTCCCAAGGGGTTATCGGAAGCGGGCCTCGCCATCGGCCTGACGCCGATGCAGATCCGTGGCTCGATCGTCGCGCCGCTGATGTTCCGCAACGTGCTGCCCTCGCTGTCCTCGACGGTGATCTCGCTGTTCAAGGACACCTCGCTCGCCGCCGCGATCGCCGTGCCGGAGCTGACCTTCGAGGCGCGCAAGATCAATGTCGAGAGCTTCCGCGTCATCGAGACCTGGCTTGTCACCTCCGGTCTCTATGTCGTCACCTGCGTCGTGCTCGCCGCGCTGTTGCGTTTCGTCGAGCGCCGCCTGGCCATTCCGAGGTGATGTCATGACAGGTTCTACCGCTTTTCTCGATCAGCTCTGGATCGCCCGTCTCGTCATCCTCAAGGGCCTTGGCGTCACGGTCTCGATTTCGCTGCTCGCCATCGTCATCGGCTCGCTGCTCGGCGTCCTCGTCGGACTTTGCCTCGTCTATGGCAATCCGGTGCTGCGCTTTCTTGTGCGCGCCTATACGGATTTTATCCGGGGGACGCCGGTCCTCGTTCTGGTTCTCGCCAGCTATTATGTCCTGTCGACCGTCGGGATCGATCTTGGTCCCTTCCAGGCCGGCATTCTGGCGCTGGCGATCTTCTGCTCCTCGCATGTCGGCGAGATCGTGCGCGGCGGATTGCAGGCGATCCCGAAGGGGCAGACCGAGGCGGCAAAGGCGATCGGGCTCACCTTCCGCCAGACTTTTGCCTATGTGCTCTGGCCGCAGGCGCTGCGTCAGTTCCTGCCCGCCTGGGTGAACACCGCCGCCGAAATGGTCAAGGCATCGACGCTGCTCTCCGTCATCGGCGTCGCCGAGCTGCTGCTGCGGACCCAGGAGATCATTTCGCGCAATTTCATGAGCCTCCAGTTCTATTTCTTCGCGGGGCTTTTGTATTTCGTCATCAATTACGGCATCGAGCGGCTTGGCAAATATGTCGAGCGCAAGACCGCCGTTCCGTCGTGAGGGCTCGATCATCATGAGCAAGATACTTCTCGAAATACAGGGGCTGCGCAAGCAATACGGCCCGGTCGAGGTGCTGAAGGGCGTCGACTGCACCATGCGCGAGGGCGAGGTCATCTCGATCATCGGTTCTTCCGGCTCCGGCAAGACGACGATGCTTCGCTGCATCAACATGCTGGAGGAATTCCAGGGCGGGCGCATCCTGCTCGAGGGCGAAGAGATCGGCTACGAGGAGGCCAACGGCGTCCGCCGCCGCAAGAGCGAGAAGGACATCGCCCGCCAGCGGGCGCTGACCGGCATGGCCTTTCAGCAGTTCAATCTTTTCCCGCACATGACGGCCGCGCGCAATGTCATGCTGGGGCTCGTCAAGGTCAAGAAGATGCATCGCGACGAGGCGCGCGCGGTTGCCGAGAAATGGCTCGACCGCGTGGGGCTCGCATCGCGCGCCGATCACTATCCTGGCCAGCTTTCCGGCGGTCAGCAGCAGCGCGTGGCGATTGCGCGGGCCATTGCCATGACCCCAAGGCTGATGCTGTTCGACGAAGTGACGTCCGCGCTCGATCCGGAACTGGTCGGCGAGGTGCTGCAGGTCATCAAGGGGCTCGCCTCCGACGGCATGAGCATGCTGCTCGTCACCCATGAGATGCGCTTTGCCTATGAGGTCTCCTCGCGGGTCATCTTCATGAACCAGGGGCTCATCGGCGAAGAAGGCGATCCGAAGGAGATGTTCGTCAAGCCGAAGACCGAGCGCCTCGCCGAATTCCTGAAAACATCCAGCTTCAACTGATGACGGGCGGCCTTGCTGCCGCCCGCTGACACGTAAGATCCAGAAGAAAAGAGAGAGGTCACATGACTATCAAGCGTTACGGTGCCGGCGAAACCGGAGCCGGTGGGCAGCCCTTGCCTTTTGCCCGCGCGGTGGAAGCCAACGGCTGGCTGTATGTTTCCGGCCAGGTTGCGATGGAAAAAGGCGAGATCGTTGGTGGCGGCGTCATAGCGGAGACCCGCAAGGCGATCGAAAACCTGATCGCCATCCTGCATGAGGCCGGCTATGGGGTCGAGGATGTGGTTCGCGTCGGCGTCTGGCTGGACGATCCGCGCGACTTCTGGAGCTTCAATGGCGTCTATGCGGAATATTTCGGCAAGGATGCGCCGGCGCGCGCTTGCGTTCAGTCCCGCATGATGGTCGATTGCAAGGTGGAAGTCGATTGCGTGGCCTATCGCGCTGACAGGGGTTGATATATGCGGGCGCGGCCGTCATGGTCGCGCTCTCCCAACAATGGAGCATGTTTGATGGCGGACAGCGTAGACGATATCGTATCGCGGCGGACACGCGGCCTCGATCGTGCTTTTGAAATCCTTGAATTCTTGCGCACGAAGCGTCAACCGATGCGCCCCAACGAGATTGCGGTGGAGATCGGCGCGCCGCGCTCGTCCGTCTATGAGCTCGTCAATCTTCTCCTGCGTCATGGCATGCTCGATTATCAGGGCGGCGACGGCCGGGTTTTTCTTGGTCGCAAGCTCTATTTTCTCGGCACGGCCTATGCCGACCAGTTCGACCTGATGCGCGAATCCGACAATATGCTGACCCGACTTGCCGAGGAGACGCGCGAAACGGCGCAGATGTGCCTGCTGGAAGGCAACAAATATACGGTCGCGATGATGCGCGAGGGTGTGCGCCCCTTCCGCATTTCCTCGAATGTCGGCGAGCTCGTGCCGATCCCATGGACCGCCTCCGGCCGCCTGCTCGTCTCGCACCTGTCCGATGCCGAGCTGATCGACTTCATTCCGGAGGAGGACTTCGTCCTCCCCAGCGGCAAGCAGCTCGACCGGAGCCGTTTCGTCGACGAGGTGCGCCAGGCGGCGATCGATGGCTATTTCACCTTCAACAGCGAGGTGGAAAATTTCACCCATTGCTTCGCCGCGCCGATCAGGCAGGAAGACGGGCGATGCATCGCCACGCTTTGCCTGGTGGCGCCGAAGGAAGACGGATTGAGAAATCGCGAAGCCTATCTCGACAGTCTTCTGGCTGCCGTGGGTGAGATTTCGGAGCGGTTGGGCTACAGTCATGCCGACCGCGCAAACAAGCGGCAAGGCCGATCTTCCTGAGCGCGGCGTTGCCGGCGCGCGTAACATTTCTTTGCAAATCGCCTGCTATCGGCCTTTTTTCGGCAAAGGTGGTGCCGTAATTGTCGGGTCAACTCTCAACCGTGGACCAATGTCGAACGGAGAGAGCGATGAGCATGCAGCATGCCAAATTGCCGGGTGCCGCAAGTGAGCTGGCCCGAAAGATCAGTGTCGGGCTTTTCGTCTGCGGCGTCACGGTGGCCGGACTGTATGCGGTTGCCCGCACCGACTCGGAACGTCCGCTGATGTCGTCGATCGATGCTGTCGGGGGCGGGGCGATCAAGATTGCCAATGCCCGGAACAATGCCAGCGATCTTCAGGCGGCGATCGATGCAAGCCCGTATGTGCTGCCGACGCCGGCCGCCCGGCCGGCTTCCCCGAACAGGTCCGCGTCAACCCAAACCGCGACCGGGGCAAAGAAGGTCGTGGCGCATGCCAAGGTAACGGTCGTCAAGACGGCCGAAGCTTCCGACGTCACGCGGTTCGACCGTTGCATGCCGCAATGCGACACGCGCGATCCGATGATCGTGGGCCAGGCGGAGCCGGCTCCGCCGCCGGTGGATCTGCAGGTGGCGGCGCGTTATGAGCCCGAACCCGTGGACGATCATCCGCCGGTGGGTGGCGTGCGCTATATCCTGAACAGAGCCGTGGAAGCGCCGGCCTATGTCGTCCGCAAGGGGCGTGCCGCGATCGACGATGTCAGGCAATTGAGCTGGTAGGCAACCTCCTCGACAATAGAACCGGTCAGCGCTGTTTCGGCCGTGCGATGTCATTGACGCCGTCGAGATCCGGCGCCTGGCCGTAGCTCATATTCTTCATCTGCTGCAGGACGCGCGCCATCTCCTCGTCTGACAGCACCGGCGGCTCGCCGAGCGTCAGGGCCTGCACATAGAGGCGTGAAATGGTCTCGACCTCGATGGCGAGCGCCAGCGCCGAGGGGAGCGTCTTGCCCAGAGAGATCTGGCCATGCTGCCCGAGCAGGCAGGCAAGGCGGCCCTGAAGCGCTTCCAGCGCATTGTCGGAGAGCGCCTGCGTGCCGAATGTCGCATATTTCGCGCAGCGGATCGTCGTGCCGCCCGCCACGCCCGTCATGTAGTGGAAGCTCGGGATCGTCTTGTGATGGCAGGCAAGCGTGGTCGCATAGACGGAATGGCAATGCAGTACGACATTGATATCGTCGCGCGCGGCCAGGATATCGCGATGGAAGCGCCATTCCGACGAGGGGCGGCGGCGACCTTCATAGGTGCCGTCAAAGTTCATCTGCACGAGGTCGTCCGGCGTCATCTCGTCATAGGGCAGGGAGGTCGGGGTGACGAGAAAGCCATGGGGATTGCGGATCGAGACATTTCCGGCCGTTCCCTGGTTGATGCCGCTGGCATTCATCTTGCGGCAGATTTCAACCATGGCCTCCCGTTGGCGGCGATCGTCATAGTCAGTCATCTTTGTTCTCCAGATAGGGCCGCGTGCAGCCACTGCGCGCGGTAGTCGTCAAGGTCGGGGTGAGAAAAGGGCATCGCCGGCCTCAGGGCCAAGGGCGCTGGCGCCTGCCGCGTCTCGTGCGACGCCAGCAGGGCGGCGCCTGTCGCGGTTCCATACTGGTCGGCGTTGACGAGGACATGGCGGTCCCGATTGAGCGCGGCGACGAGGGCGCCATAAAGCGGATCGCGGACGAAGGAGCCGTCGAGGACGACCGTCGGCGTGCGGACGAGCTGAAGGCATTTGTCCGTCAAAAGCGCCGCATAGAGCAGGGCGAGCGAGTGGCGCATGTCCGAGCGCTCGGCGAGCGGGCCTTGCAGCCGTCCCTTGCGCGACGTTCCCGGAAACAGGCCGTCGTCGCTGCCGAAGGAAGGGAGCGCCATGCTGCGCGTCTCGATCAGCCGTGCGAGGCTTTCCTCGGTCGTCGGGCGGTCGTCCTCGCCCGCCACCATCGCGAATTCGCGGCCGCCCATGGTCAGCATGCCGGGAAGCGGTCTTGCCTTAACATCGGCATTGCAGCAGAGACCGGCCCGTTCGACATCGAAATCAGGGCCGGAACGGTCGCTGATCGCCACGATCCATGTTCCGGTCGAAACGATCGTGACGTCGCGCAGGCCGGCGGCTTGATACTGGTAGAAATTGGCGGAGGAGTCATGGATGCCGCAAAGGACTGCGGTCGCGGGCGCGAGGCCAGTCCGTTCCGCAATCTCCGGCTTGATGGTGCCAAGCTTCGCCCAGGCAGGGCGCAGCGGCGGCAGGAGCCGCTCCCAGTTCATTGTCCTGATGAGTGCCGCGGGCCGGGATTCAGCTGCGCACCAGAGATGCGATTGCGCGGCAAGGCTCGTCACTTCGGAGGCTGCAACACCCGACAGGCGCCAGGCCCAATATTGCGGAATGGCGAGAAAATGCCGCGCCTTTGCAAAGACATCCGGCCAGCCACGCTCCAGCCAGAGCATCTGCCGTGCCAGATGGGCGGCGCCGAGCATGAGGGCGCTGCCGCGCTCGCGAAACGATCCCATGATGTCGCGATATGCCCTGTCGATTTCCGGGGGGATCGGTTGCTCGTAGTCGATCATCGGCATGGCTGGCCCTTGCTCGCCGACCAGCACGCCGCCGGAACCGTGCGCCGTGCAGACGATGGCGGCGATTTCGTGCCGGCTTGCCAGCGCGGCGAGCCCGGCCAGCAACCAATTCTCCACGGCGGCAAGATCGTGATGACGGTAGGGCGGTCCGTCCAGAACGGGATTGGGGGTCGACAAGGTCTCGATCAGCCCGCCGGCTTCATCGGTGACCGAGAGCTTGATGTTCGTCTTGCCGGTGTCGAAGACGGCGATGGTTCTCATGGGAGGTTCCCATGGCCGTTGCATGGGCCTGGCTGAACCATCATCGCTTCTCCCCCGACCGGCGTTGCCCGAAAAGGAAGGTGAGGTAGGGATAGGCGGTCTGCGCCGCCATGACGAAAATCAGGATGAGGCCCCAGATGGCTGTCGTCAGATAGGGGCTGATGCCGAGCTGGTTGAAGCCGGAGGAGATGATCTGCAGGATGGCGAGCGCGATCATCAGCCCGGAAACCTTGCCGAAGCCGCCGAAAGGATCGACGCCGCCGAGGACGGCTGCGAGGATCGTCACGAGCAGGTAGGATTGCGAATAGTCGGCGCTCGCCGAGTTGAAGACGGCAAGCGTCACGGCGGCGGCCACGAAGCAGAGGACGCTCGACAGTGTGTAGACCCCGACCAGGACGCGGCGCGTATCGATCGCCGAGAAACGGGTCGCTTCCATGTTGGAACCGATCATGGCGCAACTGATGCCGAACGGCGTCTTGCGCAGAATGATGCCGACGACGACGGCCACGACGACCAGCAGGAGGAATGTCACGGGTATGCCGGCGATGGCCGAATTGCCGACGACGGAATAGGATTGCGGGAAGCCGGACAGGGCCTCGCCGCGCGTCATGTAGATGCTGATCCCGTCGATCAGCGATTTGGTGCCGAGCGTGACGAGAATAGGATGCACGCCGGTATAGGCGACGATCGCGCCGGTTATGATGCCGATGACGAGGGCCAGAAGCAGGCCGGCGAGCAGCGCCAGGAGGATGACGCCGAAGACTTCCGTCGAGGACGAGTCTGCCGTCGTCATGCTGCGCATGATCCAGGCCATCAGCAGCGCGCATTGATTGGTGGTCGCGATGATCGCCAGATTGAGGCCGCCGGTGATGAGCGGCACGACCATGGCAAGAGAAAGGAGCCCGAGAATCGGCAATTGCACGGCAAAGGAATTCAACGTGCCCCAGCTGGCGAAGCCAGGGATCGTCAGCGAGAAGGCGGCCACCAGCAGGATGAGCAGCCCGAACAGCCCCGGCTTGGCATCGCGCATCCGCGCGACAAGGCCGGCGAGGCCGTCATTCGGAGAATGGGTGGAATCAACCATGGGCCACGTCTCCTATCGGATTGAGCCGGCGGCGCTTGCGCGCGCTGATGACGGTGATCGAGGTGGAGATCAGGATCGTCAGGCCGATGACGATCTGGAAGAAATAGGAGGACACGCCGAGAAGGTTGAGGCCGTTTTGCAGGATGGCGAGGAGTACGATGCCGAGTAGCACGCCGGGCACTGTGCCGATGCCGCCGGTCAGGCTCGCGCCGCCGAGCACGGCGGCCGACAGCACGGAAAGCTCGGTATTGTACATAGCGTTGGGCACGCTTTCGCCGACGCGATGCGCCTGCAGCAGCCCGCCGACCGCGGCCATGAAACCGAGGAAGCCATAGGCGATGAATTGCAATTTGGCGATATTGACGCCGATGCGCCGCGCCGCCTCCGGATTTCCGCCCATGGTGTAGAGCTGCCGCCCGGTCTTCGTCCGGGTCATGAACAGCCAGGTGAGCAGCGTCGCCGCCAGCATCACCACGATCGGCAGGGTGATGCGTGTCAGGTCGCCGTTGGGCGCCTCGTGTTCCCAGAACACGATGCGGTCTGTCCACCATTCCGGCAGGGTGTAGATGGATTTCCCTTGCGAGAAATACATGAGCAGCGAGAAGGAGACGCTCATCATGGCGATGGTGGCGATGATCGAGGTGATGCGGATGAAGTGGATCAGCAGCGCGTTGATGCAGCCGAGCAGGATGCCGACCGATAGGCCGAGGCCGATGCAGACGAAGGGCGGCAGGCCCGACTGCGTTGCCAGAAGGGCGGTGACATATTGGGCGACCGATGCGGTTGCGGCGAAGGAAATGTCGATGCCGCCGGAGACCAGCACGACGAAAAGCCCCATCGCCATGATCGACTGGACGCTGTAGGTTTCCAGGAGATCGACGATATTGGCGAGCGTCAGGAAACCCGGCGCCGTCGCGCCGAGCGCGATGATGGCGACGACGATCACCATGGCGAGCCAGGTTTCCGGGCGGCGCTGAAGCTTTCTGATGTCAGGCATAGATTCGCTCCTCGAACGCATGTTCGCTGATCTGGCCGGGCACAATCTCGTCGACGATGCGGCCGGCGCGCATGTGCAGCACGCGGTCGCAGGTCGCGTAGGCTTCGGCGACCTCGTCGGAAATGATCAGGATGCCGACGCCCTCGCGGGCGAGATCGGCGACGACCTTGTAGATGCCCTGCTTGTTCTTGATGTCGACACCGACCGTGGGGCTGTCGAGGATGAGGATCTTGGGTTTCGCCGCCAGCCATTTCGCCAGCACCACGCGCTGCTGGTTGCCGCCCGACAGCGTGCCGACCGGACGATCCAGCCCCGGTATCTTGATGGCGAGCCGGCTCACCCAATCGGCGGCGAATGCCTGTCGACGGCCGTCCGAAATCAGACCGAACCGGCCACGCAGGCTTTTGAGAACCGCCAATATGAGGTTGTCGCCGATCGATTGCCGCAGGATGACGCCGAGGCTCAGGCGGTCTTCGGAGACATAGGCGATGCCGGCGCGCACGGCGTCGCGATTGGAGCGCAGCGACAGCGCTCGGCCGTCGAGCGTGATCGCACCGCTGTCGGGGCGCGTCATGCCGAAAAGGCTGAGCGCAAGTTCGGTTCGTCCCGCGCCGAGCAGGCCGGTGATGCCGACCACTTCGCCGCGCCGGATCGTGAAGCTGATATCCTTGTATTCGCCGCGCCGGCTGAGCGCGGAGATTTCCAAGAGCGGCTTTTCCCCCGACATGTCGCGGGCGACGATGGACTGGAAGATGTCGATGCCGGTCATCAGATGCGCGATGCGGCGCTGGTCGACTTCCGAGGCGGGGTAGGTTCCCACCTTGCGCCCGTCGCGCATGACGGTGACGCGTTCGGCGATCTCGACGATTTCATCCAGCCGATGCGAGACGAAGACCACGGCGATGCCGTCGGCCTTCAGCCGGGTGACGATGGCGAGCAGCCGCTTGACCTCGCTGCGCGTCAGCGATGCCGTCGGCTCGTCCATGAAGATCAGCCGAGCCTGCGCCGCCAGCCCACGGCAGATCGCGACGATCTGCCGTTCGGCGACCGAGAGATCGGCAACCGTGGCATCCGGGTCGAGATGGAAATCCAACCGTTTCAGTGCGGCAAGCGCGAGCTTTCGCATGTGGCCATAGGAAACCGGCTTGAGGCCGCCTTGCAGATGGCTTTCGACGGCGATGTTCTCGGCGACGCTGAGATTGGGAAACAGCGACAGATCCTGAAAGATGACCTGAATGCCGAGTGCCCGCGCCGAAGCCGGGCTGAGCGGCAGTGCCGGCTTTCCGGCGATCTCGATGTCGCCGGATGTCGGCGGATGCACACCCGCCACCGTCTTGATCAGCGTGGACTTGCCGCAGCCGTTTTCTCCCACCAGGCAGTGGATCTCGCCTGCCCGGACCTCCCAGTCGATATCGTCGAGCGCCAGCACGCCGCCGAAGCGCTTGCTGACCTTGCTGAGACGCAAAAAGGAATCCTGTTCACTCATCGGGTGGTTCCGTTCAGGCCGGTCACGGTGGGAACGATGCGGGGCCGTACGGGACGTTTGCATCCCGTACGGTGGCATCTTTCCGGCGAGACGGGGCTCAAAGCCCCAGATCGGCCAATCGCTGGATGTTTTCCTTGTCCAGGGATTCGAGCTTCTGAGCCTGGATCAGGCGCTTGTCGGGGAAGACCTTGACCGGCCCGACCTCGACGAGCTCCATGCCGTCGGTGATTGCCTTGCCGGCGGCCAGCAGGGTCGCGAGCTGCACGAAAACCTGACCTGCGACCAAGGGATTCCAGATATAGCCGCCGCGGATCACGCCGCTTTTGACATATTTGATCCCCTGGCCCGGCGAGAAGCCGCCGACCAGCACGATGGATTTCGCCTTGCCGCGATCGTCCAGCACCTTGGCGGCACCGATCGGCCCTTGCGATCCGAAGGTCAGGATGCCCTTCAGGTCGGGGTGGGCGCGAAGCTGGTCCTGTGTCGTCTTGATGGACTCATCCAGGCTTTCGGCAACGCCGAAGCGGTCGCCGAGCATTTCCATCTTCGGATACTTCTTCTTCTGGTAGGCAATCGCCGCGTCGGCCCAGGCATTGTGCAGTGGCACGGTCAGGGAGCCGACATAGACGATGTATTTGCCCTCTTCCTTCATTTCCTTGGCGAGCAGGTCCATATGCTGTTCGCCATAGGCTTCGACTGTGGTCAGCTCGAAGTCCCAGTCATTGTTCTTTTGATTGGGGCTTTCATGCGAAATCACCTTGATGCCGGCGGCCTTGGCCTTGCCGAGCACCGGCTCGAGAGCCGCCGCGTCGTTCGGCACCACGCCGATCACGTCCACCTTGCGGGCGATGAGATCTTCGATGGCGCGCACCTGCTGGGCGGCGTCGGCCTGTGTCGGGCCGATCATCCAGGCATTGGCCTTGAGCGCCTGCGATTCCTTCTTGATGCCGACCTCCATGGCGTTGAACCAGGGGATGCCGCCGATCTTCACTACAATTCCGGCCTGAACCTGCTTGTCCTGTGCCAGCGTCAGGTTCGGCAAGCCGAAGACTCCCGCCACGGCTCCGCCCGTCAGCGTGCCGAGCAGCCTGCGTCGTGTCATGTCCATGATGTTCTCCTCCTCCGTTTTATTGTCAAGCAGCCGTGTCGGACCGCCCTCCTTCTCGCAGCGTCGAGCCGCGGATTTCCACCGAGCATGCCAGGCGCATCGTCCTGACCGGATCGGCATTCCCTCCCATTCGCTGGGAGAGCTGCTGCCAGGCCGCCGTTGCCATTTCCTCGATTGGCTGACGGACGGTGGTGATTGCGGGACGGACGAGGCGCATCCATTCGGCCTCGTCGAAACTGGCGAATGCGAGATCGCCGGGAGTGGACAGACCGAGATCGGTCATCGTCTGATAGGCGATCAGCGCGGTGATGTGATCGAGTGCGAACAGTGCCTCCGGCCGCCGTTGTGTCAGCGTCTCGTATAGTCGCCGGCGGATGCCGTCGGTCTCTAGGCCGACCTCGACCATGGAAATCGCCATGCCGCCGGCTGCCGAAGCAGCACCCTCCCAGCGTTCGCGCACGTTGCTGATCGACAGCGTGCTGCCGGCAACCGTGCAGGAGCGATAGCCCTGTCCGGAGAGATGGGCGCTGATGGCGGCGGCGGATTGCGCATTGTTGACGGCGATCAGGTCGTAATCCGGATCGTCGGGCAGGCGGTCGACGACGACGATCGGCATCGGCATGATGGACGGCGTGCGATGGCTGAGCGCGCCGTCGCAGGGAATGACGATCAGGCCTGCGGGCCGCCAGGAACGGATGGCGTTGAGGCGCTCCCTTTCCTGTTCGACGTCATTGGCGGCGCTGACGACCAGAAGGTCGAAGCCGTCCTGCCTTGCGAGCGTCTCGAGCGTCGAGACGAATGTTCCGAACATCGGATTGGAAAGATCGGGTACGACGACGCCGGCGAGCGAATGCTTGCCGGAGCGCAGCCGGGAGGCGTGATTGTCGGCGATGTAGCCAAGCTCGGCAACGACGTTGCGGACGCGTTCGATCAGTTCCGGGGCCACGCTCGGCTTTGCGTTCAGGACATTGGAGACCGTGGCGGGGGAGACCCCGGCGCGCTCGGCAACTGTCTTGATCGAAACCGGCTGTCTGCGCTTCACCGTCTTCTTCCGGCTGGGCCGGACCTCCCGTAAAACGTTTTATCAAAAGCTAGACTTTCCGTTCGGCCGTGTCAATATTGTCCTGGTTGGTGCCCTCGGGCGCCTGCTCGAGCGACGCGAAACCTGACGCGTCGTCAGATACGGAGGAGGAGATTTTCCATGAACAAGCTCGGTGTGCATGCATTTGTGTGGGAGAAGGGCTGGAGCAAGGAGGAGAGCAAGCGGGCGATCGCACGGTCGGCCGAAACGGGGTTCGACCTCATCGAAGTCTCGGCGATGGATATGGATGAGATCGATGCCGCCCATACGCGAGCGGAGCTCGACAGGCATGGTTTGGGCTGCACTTTCTCGTTCGGAATGGGCGCGGAGGAGGATATTTCCAGCAATGATCCCAATAAGCTGAAGCGAGGCGAGGCGAAGCTGGAGCGCGCGGTGGCGCTCGCCCGGGATCTGGGCGCGACCCATATTGCCGGCATCCTCTATTCCGCCTTCCAGAAATATGCCGTGCCGCCGACGGCCGACGGCATCAGCCATTCCGCCGATATCCTTCGCCGCGTCGCGGAAAAGGCGGCGGCCAGCAATGTCACGCTGGGGCTGGAGGTGGTCAATCGCTACGAGACCAATGTGCTGAATACCGCCGCCCAGGGCGTCGAGATGTGCAAGCGCATCGGTGCGCCGAACGTCAAGGTCCATCTCGACGTCTACCACATGAACATCGAGGAATCGGATATCTCCCAGGCGATCATCGAGACGGGCGATTATCTCGGCTATTTCCACACCGGCGATTCCCATCGCGGCTATATGGGCTCGGGCTCGATCGATCTGGCCAGCGTATTTCGCGCCTTGGTGAAGGCGAATTACAAGGGGCCGATCACCTTCGAATCCTTCTCGTCGCGTGTCGTCGGCCAGCCGCTCGAAGGCATTCTCGGCATCTGGCGCAACCTATGGGAAGACAGCGGCGACCTTGCCTCCCATGCGCTCATGTATACCAAGGCGCAGCTCAAGGCCGCCCAGGAGGCGCAGAAGCAGAAGGAGCGAAGCCGCCTGCCCGCATAAGCCTTCGCCACTCCAAGAAAGCTGGGATAATATAAGCCGCGGAAGCTGGCCATCGGTGCCGGCTCGCGGCTAGGTCCGGCATGGGGAGGATCGGATGCGAAAGATCTGGTTTGTGGTGCTTGCGGCGATCATCCTGTTCGCGTTTCTTCCCGTCCTCTCGGTTCTCCTTGCCGGCATCACGGCGCAGGTGAGCGGATGTCAGGTCGATGAGGGCAGCGTCCATCCCTGCATGATCGCCGGCTTCGATGCCGGCGAGCTTCTCTATTCGCTGACCGTGCTCGGCTGGCTGATGCTCGCGACCATTCCGGCGGGCCTGATCATGCTGGCCATATGGATGATCGCCTTCCTGGTCTATCTGTGGCGGCGAAGGCGCCAGGGGCGGGCGAGCCGATTGACTTGACCACCTCCATGCCGTCCGGAATTTTTCATGACGGAACGAGACTTCGCGACCTCATGCGGCCAGCGCGGTTTCCGCCATCTTCACCCAATAGCTGATGCCGTAGGGCAGGACGTCGTCGTTGAAATCATAGGAGGGATGGTGCAGGCCGGCGGTGTCGCCGTTGCCGATGAAGATGAAGGCGCCAGGACGCGATTCCAGCATGTAGGAGAAATCCTCCGCTCCCATGCGCGGCGGCGTGTTGGCTTCGACGCCGGCGGCGCCGGCGATCGAGCTTGCGATGCCGATGGCGAATTCGGTTTCGTTGTCGTGGTTGAAGGTCACCGGATAACCGCGATGGTAATTGACTTCCGCTTTCGCGCCGTGCGCTATTGCGGTTGCCTGCGCGACCTCGGTCAGGCGCTTTTCGGCGAAATCCCGCGTTTCGGGCAGCAGCGTGCGCACCGTCCCCGTCAGGGTCACGGAACCGGGAATGACGTTATGGGCGGTGCCGCCATGGGTGGTGGTTACCGAAATGACCAGCGATTTCAACGGGTCGACCTCGCGCGAGACGATCGATTGCAGCGCGATGATCACATGGGCGGATGCCAGCACCGGATCGATCGAGAGATGCGGCGCGGCAGCATGGCTGCCATTGCCGATGATCTCGATCTCGAAACTGTCGGCTGCCGCCATCAGCGATCCCTTGCGGATAGCGAAGTTGCCGACCGGCATGCCTGGTGCATTGTGCATGCCATAGACTTCCTTGATGCCGAACTTGTCCATCATGCCGTCGTCAAGCATGGCAAGCGCGCCGGCGCCGCCTTCCTCGGCCGGCTGGAAGATCACCGCGACCGAACCCTTGAAGTTGCGTGTTTCCGCCAGATATTGCGCGGCCCCAAGAAGCATGGCGGTATGCCCGTCATGGCCGCAGGAATGCGCCTTGCCCGGCACTTTCGAAGTCCACGGCTTGCCGCTGGTCTCGGTGATCGGCAGCGCGTCCATATCCGCCCGGAAGCCGATGGTCGGCCCGTCGCCGTGCCTGCCCTTGATGATGCCGACCACGCCGGTCTTGCCCAGGCCGCTCTCGACGGTGTCGCAGCCGAACTCCTTCAATTTCCGCGCGACGAAGGTCGATGTTTCGAAGACGTCGTAGAGCAATTCCGGCGTTTCATGCAGGTGACGGCGCCAGCCGGCGACTTCCTCTTGCATTTCGGCAACGCGGTTCAATATCGGCATTGTCTCGACCTCATTCGTCCGGTTCAAAGGGATATGGCAGTATATTGCCCTGTGGAAATCTGATTTTGCAAGCTTCAACTTTCATTCTTGAACGAAAAATAGGCCTGTGCTTAGATGGCTCAAAATTTGAGCATCGCCTTTGACGCGTGTGCCGGCAGACGGGAACAATGACAGCGAGTGGCTTCCAAAAACAAGGCTGAAGCGGATAGGCAATCGGAACTCGAGTAAAGAAGAGTTAAACGATTTCAGGAGGTTATCATTCTGCAGGTTTGCGAGGAGCCGATAGCGATCGGAAGTGTCCCGTCCTGGAGCCATTCGAGGCGCTTGAGGATGACGCGCCTCCGCAAAGTCGCCAGACCGGTGGTCGACCACGCGTTTCTCAACCTTCCGCCAGCCGTTCCGGCGCGTGAAGCCCTTTCCCAATCCATAACGCAGCACGGTGTCCCCGGATGGCCTGACAATGGCCCTCGGCGCGCCGATGCGAGCATCTCCACGGCGCGGGGTCCTGTCGACGAAGACCGCCGCGCTGAATATCGCCGGCTTCGATTTTTAGGGGAGGCCGGCGCACGGATGTGAACCTTTAGCGCCGCGGCACATGAGACAGGCCGCGTCGAAATTCCAAACGCACAAGAATCTCAAAGGGGAAATCAAGATGAAGAGACGCAATATCCTTCTTGCCAGCGCGTTTGCGGCTTTCGCCATGGCCGGCTCTGCCGCCCATGCGGAGCGCGGCAGCGACGGCGAGCTGAAGATCCTGTTCTGGCAGGCGGTTTCGACGCTCAACCCGTATCTCTCGGGCGGCACCAAGGAAGTCTACAGCTCCTCGATGGTCATCGAGCCGCTGGCGCGTTACGACGAAACCGGCAAGCTTGTGCCGACGCTGGTGACGGAAATTCCGACACTGGAAAATGGTGGCATCTCCAAGGACATGACGAGCATGACCTGGAAGCTGAAGCCGGATGTCAAATGGTCCGACGGCACCGATTTCACCGCCGATGACGTGGTTTTCACCTGGAAATATTGCACCGCGCCGGACGGCGGCTGCGCCCAGAAGGCGCAATATGAAGGCGTCAAGTCGGTCGAGGCCGTCGATCCCCATACTGTCAAGCTGACCTTCACGGAGCCGAAATATTATCCCTATAGCGCCTTCGTCGGCGGCCAGTCGCCCGTGATCCAGAAGGCCCAGTTCAAGGATTGCCTTGGCGCGGCCGCTCCCGGCTGCACGTCGGCCAATTTCGGCCCGATCGGCACCGGCCCCTTCGTCGTCAAGGAATTCAAGCCGAACGATGTCATTACCTTCGTGGCCAACAAGAATTACCGCGATCCGGCCAAGCCCGCCTTCGCCACGGTAACGCTCAAAGGCGGCGGCGATGCGGTGTCCGCTGCCCGTGCGGTGCTGGAAACCGGCGAATATGATTATGCCTGGAACATGCAGGTCGAGCCGGAAATTCTGGCAACCATGGTGGCAGCCGGCAAGGGCGAGCTGGTGACGGCCTTCGGATCACAGGTCGAACGTATCAACATCAACCATTATGCCGTCGACCCGTCGCTTGGTGACAAGCGCTCGACCAAGGAAGCCGGTCCGCATCCGTCCTTGTCGGACCCGGCCGTTCGCCGCGCATTGTCGATGGCGATCGATCGCGACGTCATCAACGAGACGGGATATGGCGCCGCCGGCAAGCCGACCTGCAATATCGTTCCCGGCCCCGAGGTCTATGCCTCGACGGCGAACGACTGGTGCCTGAAGCCGGATGTCGATGGCGCCAACAAGCTGCTCGACGAGGCCGGCTGGGTCAAGGGTTCGGATGGCATCCGCGCCAAGAACGGCGTGAAGCTCTCCTTCCTGTACCAGACGTCGACCAACTCCGTGCGTCAGGCCACCCAGGCGCTGGTGAAGGACATGTGGGCGCAGATCGGCGTCCAGGCGGAGCTGCGCAATATCAGTGCCTCTGTGTTTTTCGGCGGCGATCCGGCAAGCCCGGACACGTTCCAGAAATTCTATGCCGACGTCGAAATGTACACCAACAATTTTGACGGCACCGATCCGGAAAAATATCTGGCCGAATGGCTGTGCAACAAGATCCCCGCGCCTGAGAACGGCTGGCAGGGGCAGAACATGCCGCGTTACTGCAATCCGGAATACGACAAGCTCGTCGCAGAATTGTCGAAGACGGCCGATCTCGCCAAACGGGCGGAAATCGCCAAGAAAGCCAATGACATGCTGACGGAAGAGGGCGCGCATATCCCGCTTATCTACCGTGGTCAGGTGTCGGCGCGCGCCGTGACGCTCGAAGGCGTCAGGATAAACGGCTGGGATTCCGAACTCTGGAACGTCGCTGACTGGTCTCGCAAGAAGTAGGACGCGAAAGACACCGGCTCCGCCCGATGGCGGGGCCGGCGTCTTCTATCGCCTGAAGGTCTGGAGACTTTCCGATGTTTCATTTTACCCTGCGGCGATTGTTCTTTGCCGTGCCGACATTGCTTGTTATAAGCTTTGTTATTTTTACCCTTCTCGATCTCGCGCCCAACAATCCCACGGGCGACCTGCCGCTGACGATCCCGCCTGAGGTTCGCGAACAGATCCGCGCAGCACTCGGCCTCGATCAGCCCTTCCTCATCCGCTATTTGCGATGGCTGCATCAGTTCTTCGTCAACGAACCGCTGAATATCCTCGAGCAGCTCACCGGCTGGCAGTTCGGCGACGGTCACAGGCTGCGGGTGCTCTCCTGGGCAACGCGCAGCCCCGTGGTCGACCTTGTCGTCCAGCGCCTGCCGCAGACGCTGCTGGTCGTCGGCATGGCCTATGTCTTCGGCATCTTGCTGGCGATCCCGATCGGCGTTCTCTCGGCCTACAAGCAATATTCGATCTTCGACCAGATCGGCACCTTCGTCTCGATGGTCGGCTATTCCGTGCCCACCTTCTTCACCGGCGTATTGCTGATCGTCATCTTCAGCTCCTACCTGCACTGGTTTCCCTCGGTCTACGATACCAATCTGCGCGTGACGGACTGGTCGAGCTTCGTGGCGCAGCTCCGGCAGATGTTCCTGCCCGTCATGGTGCTGACGCTCTACAACGTCTCTCATATCAGCCGTTTCGTCCGCGCCTCCGTGCTCGACAATCTGCATCAGGATTATGTGCGCACCGCCCGGGCCAAGGGCGTGAAGGAGCAGGCCGTGCTGTTGATCCATGTGCTGCGCAACAGCCTGATCCCGGTCGTCACCGTCATCGCGCTCGGCGTACCGACCATCTTTTCCGGCGCTATCATCACCGAGCAGGTTTTCCGCGTGAACGGCCTTGGCCAGCTTCTGATCACCGCCGTGCAGGGCGGGGACATCCCGATGGTCCAGACACTGACCTTCATCTTCGCGGTGCTGATCGTTCTCTTCAATCTGATCGCCGACGTGCTTTACGGCATTCTTGACCCGAGGATTCGTTATGACTGACGTGTCAGCAATCCCGACGACGCTTTCCACCAAGCCGTCGCGTTCGATCATCGCCGATACGTGGCGGCAATTCCGCGCCCATAAGGGCGGGTTTGCGGGGCTGATCGTCTTCCTGTTCATCCTTGCCGTCGTCTATATCGGCCCGCTCATCCACCGCATCGATCCGAACAAGATCGATATCCGCGCCAAGAACCAGGGGCCGTCTCTCGCTCATCCCTTCGGCACCGACAATCTCGGCCACGACATGCTGGCGCAGGTCATGGCAGGCGGACGCATCTCGCTCGCCGTCGGCTTTACAGCCATGTTGCTCGCGCTTCTTCTCGGAACGCTGGTGGGCGTGACATCCGGCTATTTCCGGCGTCTCGACGGCCCCCTCATGCGGTTGACCGACCTGTTCCTGGCCTTGCCGCTGCTGCCGTTGCTGCTGGTCATCATCATGCTGTTCCGCGATACGCTGCGGGCCTATTTCGGGCCGGAAACCGGGATTTTCATCCTCATCGTCTTCGTGATCGGGATTACAAGCTGGATGCATACCGCCCGTATCGTCCGCGGCGATGTTCTGGCGGTCAAGCGGCTCGAATATGTCACGGCGGCAAGAAGCAGCGGCATGCGGGAATACCGCATCATTCTGAAGCATGTCCTGCCGAACGTCATGAGTTCGATCATGGTGTCGGCAACGCTCGGCATTGCTTCGGCCATCATCACCGAATCCGCCCTGAGCTTTCTGGGGCTCGGTTTTCCGTCCGATTTCCCGACCTGGGGACGCCTGCTGTTCGACGGCGCCAGCTTCCTGCAGATCACGCCTTCACGCGTACTCTGGCCGGGCCTTGCCATCTCGCTGACGGTGCTGAGCATCAACTATCTCGGCGATGCGGTGCGCGATGCGCTGGATCCGCGAATCTTGAAAAGCAGGTAGGTTCACTGGCCGCACCATCAATGCCGGGTTGGCCGGCATTGATGGTGGTTGTCCTACTCCCTCGGCGTCAACAGCGCATCGAGGATACCGGCATTCTCTTCCTGGACGATGATGCCGGGATCCTCGGAGACCACGAAGGCCAGGACCTGCTCGATATCATCGAGATGCTGGCGCAGGAGCTTGTAGGCTTTGTCTTCGTTGCGCGAGCGGATGGCCTCGTAGATGGCGCCGTGCTCTTCGACAACTTCGTCGAAATAGCCGGATTTCGGATAGGCGCGGCGGCGCACGCGGTCGAGCTGGCCGGTGGCATTGCGGATCGTATGCCAGATATTGGGAAAGCCGGCCGTCTTGCAGATGAGCTGATGGAAGGCATTGTCGACGGAAAAGGCCTCGTCGTAATCCTGTCGCTTGGCGGAATCGCCCTGCAGGAACATCAGAAGATCGAAATCCTTGTCGAAGACCGGATCATAGGTCCGGGCAGCGAGGCGGACCATGCGCAGCTCCAGACTGGATCGGACGATCTGTCCTTCGATGACGCCCCGGACCGAAATCTTGCTGATAAAGGTGCCGCCGCTCGGCACGACATTGACAAGGCCCTCCTGGGCAAGCCGCAGCACGGCTTCGCGCATGGGCGTGCGGGAGATGCCGAGCTTCGCGCAGGTCTCCTTTTCGCTCAGCATGGCTCCCGGTTCGAGGGCCATGGTGATGATGGCGTCGCGGATGGCGTTGTAGGCCCATTGTGCCTTCGGCTGGCTGTTGCCGTCAGTCCGCAGCTCGGACCGCTTGATATGTACACTCACCCGGAATGATCTCCTCTCCCCGGCATTTTGTCACCCGGTTGAACCGGGCGTCGTCCTTTATACAATGTCTGCGAGCACGCTCTCCAGCGTTTCCAGAAACATATCGGCGTGTTCCCGCGAAAATGGCAAGGGCGGACGGATTTTCAGGACGTTTCCATGAGCTCCCGAGGCGCTGATGAGGACGCGGCGCTCTCGCAACCCGTTGACGACGGCAAGAGCCAGCGCACCGTCCGGGGTGCAGCTTTCACCATCCTTGACGAATTCCAGCCCCAGGAACAGGCCGGCGCCCCTGACATCGCCGATGCTGGCGAATTTCCGCTGCAGCGCCCGCATGCCCGCAAGCATATGCTCGCCGGTGGTCGCGGCATTTTCCATCAGCTTCTCGTCACGGATGACGTCCAGTACGGCACTTGCCGCGGCGATCGAGACGTGATTGGCGCCGAAGGTGTTGAAATAGCGGACATCTTTGCCGAACCGTTCCTGTACGTCGGCCTTCATCACGACGGCGGCGATCGGCATGCCATTGCCCATCGGCTTGCCCATCACGGCGATATCGGGGACGATTCCATGCCGCATGAAGCCCCACATGTGCTTGCCGGTGCGGCCGAAGCCGGGCTGAACCTCGTCGGCGATGTAAAGCGCGCCGGCTTCATGGACCACGGCGAGCGCCTTTTGCAGGAAGCCCGCCGGACCGGGCAGGATGCCGTCCGTCGAAAAGATACTGTCGGCGATGAAAGCGGCGGGGCGAATGCCGTGGCGACGCATGAAGGCGATTGCCTTGCTCACATCCTCGGCGAGTGCATCGCCCACATCCCGGCCCTGGGCGCGATAGGCATTCGGAGCGGGAACCGTGATGACATGCGGGCCAAGCGGAACGCCCGCGCCGAGCGACGGAGAAATCTCGACGGCGGCGGCGGTGACGCCATGATAGGCGTTCTCGGTGATGATGATGCCCGTCCCGCCGGTATAGTGGCGAGCGATGCGCAGGGCGAGATCGACGGCCTCGCTGCCGGTGCAGGTATACATCACCCGGTCGATCTCGTCCGGAAAGGTGGCGAGCAGCCGTTCGGAATAATCGAGGATATTTTCGTCCAGATATCGCGTATGCGTGTTGAGCACGGCCGCCTGCCGGGCAATGGCCTCCACGACGCGCGGATGGCAATGGCCGACCGAGGGCACGTTGTTATAGACATCGAGATGGGCCTTGCCTTCGCCGTCGTAAAGCCAGACGCCCTCGGCGCGCACCACATGCAGCGGGTTGTCGTAGAACAGCCGGTAGGAGGGGCCGAGCAAGGCCTGACGCCGCTCGACCATTCGCCGTTCGCGTTCGGGCAGGGTGCTCAGCTTCGATGCATCGAAGCCGTTGATCATGCCGGGAGCGGCCGTTTCGATTTTGGGCGTGGTCATTGCTTTCGCTTTCCTTGCTGGCAGGCAGTGGCAAGCCGCGCCACGATGGTTTCGGCCGGGATCGCATCGAGGCGCGTAAATTGCGCCCAGACCGTCGGACTGTTGCGCACATAGAAGTCGCGATTTTCCGGAAAGAGCCCGGCCCGCCATTGCGGGATGGCAAGACGCATGACCATACGCGTGAGGATTGCCGGATAGAGGACGGCTATTTCCTGTGCCGTCAGGCTGACAAGCGTCGAATATTCCTCGAGAAAATCGCAGATCGCCCCGATGGGATCGGTGGCGTCGCCCATCTGATAGGCGGCGGCGACGGCGACGTCGAATACCCTTGGCGCATGCACCATATCGCCGAAGTCGATGATGCCGCTCACCGTCTCCGGCGTTTCGGGATCGACGAGGATATTCTCCATGTTGAAATCATTATGCACCACCTGCGCCGGGAGCGAGGCCATGACGGGCACGATCCGCGTTTCGAAGTCGTCCATCGCCGCTTCCAGCCGGCGGCGCTGCGCCACGTCTGAAAAGACCGGCAGGAGATCGCGCATGCCGATTGCGTGCTGCATGTCCCAGGTGATGCGGTGCCCGGCTGCCGGGTGCGTGAAGCTGGAGAGCGCCATCTGCATGCGCGCCAGCAGCGCGCCGACATTGCGTCGCTGCCGTTTCGAATGCGGCGCGGCCTTCTGGGCGATCCCCGGCAGGAAGGTCACCATGCGCACGCCGCGCGTTCCGCCGTCCTCGGCCGTCATACGGAAATCCGCCTCGCCATCGAGCGTGCGAATGATGCGCTGCACGGGGATACCGGGATCGGCGGCCTCCACATGCAGCAGCGCCTGGCTGTGCATGGAGGTCATGCCGGGATCTTCCGCCGGATTGAGGACCTTGAAGAGATAATCCCGCCCATCGGCGAGGGTCAGCCGATAGTTCGAATCCTTCTCGCCCCACAGCCATTGCATGCGTCCGTCCAGCCCGTATTTTTCTCGGGCGACGGCCTCGGCCTGATCGGCCGGCACGGCGGCGGCGCCGGTTTTCAGCTCGGCACCGATGCCCGCGTCGCGGGCGGAACTGCTTAACATGGGCTTCCTCTGCTTGTTATATGTTTCAGCCGAGCGCGAATGCTCCATATTCGCTTCCGGCCAGTCCTCCGCCGCATGCGCATGGAGCGGATGCTTGCGTGACCAATACGGCTAAAGCGCGCGAGGGGCCGACGGAAATTGTTCCGGAAAGGCCGTCTGATAGGCCGCGGCGAGTTTCAGCACGATGTCGTCGCGATAACGCGGGCCGACGAACTGCAGGCCGATCGGCAGGCCGCCCGCGTCGAAGCCGCAGGGAACCGAAACGGCCGGCTGTCCCGTCATGTTGAAAGGGTAGGTAAATGGCGACCAGTCCGACCAATCCTTGCCTTCGATGCCGCCAGGAAAATCAACGCCGGCCTCGATCGCCGTCGTCGGCATGGTCGGCAGCATCAATGCGTTATAGGTCTCATGGAAGGACGCCATCTTGACCTTCAGGTCTGCACGCACCTGCTCCGCGGCGACATAGTCGATGGCGGTCAAGGCGCTGCCCTTTTCGTGAATGCGCAGAAGGCCGGGGTCCATCAGCTTCCTCTGTTCCTCGGTCGGGTTGGCAAGGTCGACCGTCCGTGCTTCCGCCGCATACCAGAGGGTCAGCAGGGCGTCCTGCGGATTGGAGAAGCCGGGATCGACCTCCTCGATGATGGCGCCCATGTCGGCCAGGCGCGAGGCCGCCCGCTCGACGGCGGCGGCCACGTCCGGCTGGACTTGCGCATAGCCGAGATTGCGGCTGTAGCCGATTTTCAGCCCCTTGATGTTCGCGCCTTTTATGGCTTGCCGCCAGTCCGGAACCGGGCTCGGGCAGTAGCCATACATGGCATCCGGCGTCGGGCCGGTCGTCGCGTTGAGAAACAGCGTGGCGTCCTCGACGCTACGGGTCAGCGGACCGCGATGGGCGAGTTCGAACAGCGGTGTCGGCGTATCCGATGGTATCCAGCCATAGGTCGGCTTGATGCCGAAGATGCCGCAGAACGAGGCGGGAATGCGGATCGATCCGGCGCCGTCGGAGCCTTCATGCAGGACGCCCATGTTGAGTGCGGCGGCGACTGCCGCGCCGCCCGACGAGCCGCCGGAGGCGCGATCGGTGCGCCAGGGGTTGAGCGTGTTGCCGAAGGCCGGGCCATGGGTCACGCCCTTCCAGCCGAATTCCGGCGAGGTCGTGGTTCCGAGCACGGTGACGCCGGCAGCGCGGAGCCGTTTCATGATCAGGAACTCCTTGTCGGAAGGTTCCTTTGAGCCAAGCGCCGAGCCGCGCCGCCAGGGAATGCCCTTGACCGGGGTCAGTTCCTTGATCGTCGTCGGTGCGCCGTCGATGGGGCTCAGCGGCTCGCCTTTCCGCCAGCGGGCTTCCGATTCCCCGGCTGCCGCCAGGGCCATTTCCGGCATCACATAGGCAAAGGCATTGACAGAGGGATTGAAGCGTTCGATGCGCTCCAGCGAGGCTCGCGCCGCCTCCACGGGGGAGGCCTTTCCGGACGCGAAAAGCGCCGACAGTTCCACCGCACTCATCTCGCCGAGATCTGTTTTGACCGATGTATCCATGATTATCAAATCCCCATCAGGCTCTTGTTTTCCCGACCTTGTCGAGCGCGCGACCGACCGCATCGAACATGTCGTCGATCTGTTCGGCGGTGATGATCAGCGGCGGGCAGAAGCACAGCGCCTCGCCGATATTGCGGGAAATCACACCTTCCTCTTCAAGCGCCGCCGAAACGGCCGCTGCGGCATCGCCGGGTTTGGCGTCGGCCCATGGTTTTATTTCCAGCGCGCCGATCAGCCCGACGCCGCGAGAGGAATGGGCCAATGGATGCTCCGCAAGCTCGGCGAGGCGGCTGAGGAATTGTCTCTCCAGGCGCGCGGCATTGCCGACCAGATCGCGCTCCTGGATGATCTTCAGGTTTTCAAGGCCGACCGCCGTCGCGACCGGATGTCCCGAGGCGGTAAAACCATGGCCGAATACGCCGATGCGGTCGGATTCGTCGGCGATCGGCTGGTAGAAGGTGTCGTTCATGATGATTGCCGAAAGCGGCATGTAGGAGGACGAGATCTGCTTCGAGACGATCAGCACGTCGGGTTTGATATTACAGGTCTCGCAGGCGAACATCCTGCCGGTGCGTCCGAAACCGCAGATCACCTCGTCGGCGACCAGCAGGATATCGTATTTTTTCAGGATCGCCTGCACGCCTTCCCAATAGCCGGCCGGGGGAACCAAAACGCCGCCGGCACCCATGACCGGTTCACCCCAGAAGGCGGCGATGGTTTCGGGGCCTTCCGTGAGGATCAGCGCTTCCAGATCGGCGAGAATGCGGGCGGTGAAATCGGCTTCGCTCTCGCCGTCCTTTCCGAAATGCACATAGGAGGGGCACGAGGTGTGGATCATCCGGTCGAGCGGCAGGTCGAAGCTTTCGTGGTTGCGCGGCAGGCCGGTGATCGAGGCGGCGGCGATCGTGACGCCGTGATAGCCCTTGATGCGGCCGATGATCTTCTTCTTGTCCTTGTTGCCAAGCGCATTGGAGCGGTACCAGACCATCTTGGCCGCGAGGTCGTTGGCTTCGGAGCCGGAGGAGGTGAAGTGAACCTTCGACATCGGCACCGGTGCGATGGAGATCAGCAGTTCGGCAAGATCGATCGAGGGGCCATGCGTCTTGTAGGAGAAGGTGTGGTAGTAGGGCAGCTTCTCCATCTGGGCCTTGGCGACCTCCGCCAGGCGTTTTTCGCCGAAGCCGAGCGCCACCGACCAGAGACCCGCCATGCCCTCGATATAGCGCTTGCCGTTATTGTCGGTGACATAGATGCCGTCGCCGGATTCGATCACCAGGCCGCCAGTCTTCTCATATTTGCGCAGGTTGACGTTGGGATGCATCTGATAGGCGATGTCCCGGCCTTCGATGGAATTGGATACGATGCGCATGTGCAGTGGCTCCTTCGGTCTTGCCGATCGTTCGGGTTCAGGCGCGTTTTGACATCATCTGCGCTTCCCGGTCCCGGCCGGGAATGGCATCGATCAGGCTCCTGGTGTAGGCGTGTTTCGGTGTGTTGAAGATTTCCGCGCCGGCGCCGAGCTCAACCACGTGGCCCTTCTGCATCACCATGACGCGATCGCAGATCTGTGCGGCGACACGCAGGTCGTGCGTGATGAAGACCAGGGAAAGATCGAGTTCCTTCTTCAGCCTGCCCAGAAGCTCCAGCACCTGCGCCTGGATGGAGACGTCGAGTGCCGATACCGCTTCGTCGGCGACGATGATATCCGGTTCGAGCGCAAGAGCCCTGGCGATGCCGATGCGCTGGCGCTGGCCACCGGAAAATTCGTGCGGATATCGGCTCGCCGCCTTCGGGTCGAGACCGACCATTTCCATCAGTTCCGCCGCGCGTGACAAAGCCTTCCTTTCATCCTCGCCATAGGCGATCGGGCCGTCGGCGATGATGCGCCCAACCCTCTCACGCGGATTGAGCGATGAGAAGGGGTCCTGGAAGATCATCTGTATGCGCCGGCGCATGGCGCGCAGCTCCTCGCCCTTGAGATGCGCCATATCCTGGCCGCCAAGCAGGACGCGGCCGCCATCCGGGTCCTGCAGGCGCACGAGACAGCGCCCGACCGAGGATTTGCCGGAGCCGCTTTCCCCGACAATGCCAAGCGTTTCGCCCCGGCCAAGCGAAAAGCTGACACCATTGACGGCATCCACCGATTTAGGCTTCGAGAAAAGGCCGCCGCCCATGCGATAGGTCTTGGTGAGGTTTTCGACCGAAAGCACCGTTTCGCGCTGCGTCTGCTTCGGCAGGCCGCCACCCGGCTGTGGGATCGCGGCGATCAGCTTTCTCGTATAGGGATGCTGCGGCGAATAGAGAACGTCCTCGGCCGCACCCTGCTCGACGATGCGTCCGAACTGCATGACGCTGACATAGTCGGCAATCTCCGCCACCACGCCGAAATCATGGGTGATGAACATGACCGCCATGTTGCGTTCGCTCTGCAGACGGCGGATCAGTTTCAGGATCTGCGCCTGGGTCGTGACATCGAGCGCGGTGGTGGGCTCGTCGGCGATCAGCACCTGCGGTTCGAGTGCCAGCGCCATGGCGATCATGACGCGCTGCCGCTGACCGCCGGAAAGCTGAAACGGATAGGAGGCTGCGGCGCGAGCCGGGTCCGGCAGGCCGACCTCGGTCAAAAGGTCCAGCGCCTTCGCCTTGCGTTCCCTTGGGGTCAGGAGACCATGCGCCTCGAACACTTCCTCGATTTGCGCCGACACTTTCATCAGCGGGTTCAGTGCCGACATCGGCTCCTGGAAGATCATCGCCACCCGGCGGCCCCGAATATCGTAGAGCTGCTCCGGCGCAAGCTGCAAAAGATCGACATCCTCCAGCAGGATGCGTCCCTGGGCGATGCTGACCGCTTCGGGCAGCAGTCCCATCAGCGCATTGGCCGACATCGACTTGCCCGAACCGCTCTCGCCGACGACACAGAGCGCTTCGCCGGGATGCAGCCGGAAGCTGACGCGGTCGACGGCATAGGCGCGATCCGAGCCGGCGGGCAGGGCGATGCTCAGCCGGTCGATATCAACGACCGGTTCGCCGCGATCGACGCGTTGCGGGTGAACGATGGGATTGAATGACACATCTTCGCTCATTGCGCGCCTCACTTTCGCCGGTGCGCGAGGCGCGGATTGAGGGCATCGTTCAGGCCTTCGCCGACCAGATTGAGGGCGAGCACGGTAAGCAGGATGGCGAGACCGGGAAAGAAGCTGACCCACCAGGCCTGCCGGATCACGGTGCGGCCGGCGCCGATGATATAGCCCCAGGACATAACGTTGCGGTCACCGAGGCCGAGGAAGGACAGCGAGCTTTCGATGAGGATGGCGGCCGCCACCATCATCGAGGCAAGCACGATGATCGGGGACAACGTGTTGGGCAGGATCTGCCGCCAGATGATGGTTGCGTGTGTCTGGCCCGACAATACGGCCGCCTCGACGAATTCCCGTGAGCGCAGCGACATCACCTCGCCGCGCAGCAACCGCGCCACCGGCGGCCAGGAGACCACGGCGATTGCCACGACGATGGAGCCAATGGAGGGTTGGAAGATGGCGACCAGCACGACGGCAAGCGCGAAGCTCGGAACGCTCTGGAAGAATTCGGTAAGGCGCATCAGGATGTCGTCGACCCAGCCACCGAAATAGCCGGCGAGCGCGCCGATCGGAATGCCGATGAGCAGCGATACCATAGTCGATACCAAGCCGACGAGCAGGGAGACATGCGCGCCATGCGCCAGTCCGGCGGCCAGGTCGCGGCCCATCGGGTCGGTGCCGAGGAGAAAGCGCTCCGTCGTAAACGGCGGCAGGAACGGCCGCTGCACCATCGCCCATGGCGACTTGGGGTAGACGAAGGGAGCGACGATCGACAGGATCACGACGGCGGCGAGGATGAACAGACCGATGACGGCGCCGCGGTTCCGCGAGAAACGCTTCCAGAAATCCTTCATGACGTCACCCGGATGCGCGGATCGACGATGCGATAGAGCACGTCGGTGATCAGGTTGAACAGCAGCACCATGGCGGCCGAGACGATGAAGACGCCAAGCAGCAGATTATAGTCACGCTGCGATAGGGCATCGAACATCAGCCGGCCGATGCCGGGCCAGGCAAAGACCGTCTCGATGAGCACCGCGCCGCCAACCAGTTGCCCGGCCTGAAGACCGGCCAGGGTGACGACCGGGAGGATGGCGTTGCGCAGCACATGCCGGCGCTGGATGACCGCGGGGCGCAGGCCCTTCGCCCTGGCGGTCTTGACGAAATCGAGCCGGTTGACCTCCAGCATCGAGGCGCGCGTCATCCGCACGTAGATGGCCATGAAGAACAGGCCGAGCGTCATGGCGGGAAGGGCGAGATGCTGGAGAATATCCAGCATGCGGGCGAAGCCGGTATAGTCCGCGCCCACGGTTTCGTAGCCAAAGCCGGGCAGCCAACCGAGCTGCACGGAAAACAACAGCACCGCCATCAGCGCCAGCCAGAAAAGCGGCGTCGCGTAGAAGATCAGCGTCACCAGCGAGATCAGCGTGTCGGACCAGCGCCCCTGGCGCATCGAGGAGACGACACCGGCGACAATACCGAGGCCGAGCGAGATGACGAAGGCCGAGACGGAGAGAAGCAGCGTCGCCGGCAGGCGATCGAGGATCAATTGCAGGACCGGCAATTGCTGACGATAGGAATAACCGAGGTCGAGCCGCACGATCGAGGAAATGTAGATCCACAATTGCACATAGAGCGGCTTGTCGAGCCCGAAGCGCTCCTGCAGCTGCTGCAGAAACACGGCATCGGTTTCGCCCGCTTCTCCGGCCATCACGGCGGCGGGATCGCCCGGCGCCGCATGGATCAGGAAGAAATTCAAGATGGCTATGCAGATGAGGATGACGGCCGCCTTGAGCAGCCTTGCTGCAATGAATCGGATCATGATGGCCTCCGGATGCGATGTTCATGCGGGGTGAGTGCACGGGGAAATTCTTCCCCCATGCATGCCGTCATTTCTGTATCCATGTATCGCGCAGGGATTCCGCGAGCCCGTTGGCGGTGGTCACGATATCCTGGAATTTGCAGTTGTAGATGGTCGGAAAACCCAGTTCGAGCAGCCAGGCAACCGGCACGTCGTCCTGAAGCTTGGCCTGCACCTGATCGTAGATCTTCTGGCGCTCGGCGGCCGGATAGGCGACGGCGGCAGTATCGAACAGCTTGTCGACTTCGGGGTTCGAATAGCCCTCGACATTGTTCCAGGGCGAACCCTTGGAAATCTGCTTGGTCTTGTAGTTGCGTTCGACGCCGATCGCCGGATCGCCGTTCTGGTAGAGATAGGTGAAGGCGAGATCGTAGTCCCAGTTGCTGACATGCTGGTTCCAGCCGGCGACATCGGTCGCCTCGATCTCGACGGGAATGCCGACATCGGCAAGGTTCTGTTTCACCGCTTCGGCCCAGCGTTGCCAGGTTTCGCCATAGGGAAGCGGCAGCAGGCGGAGCGGCTTGCCGTCATAGCCGATTTCCTTCAGCAGTTCCTTCGCCTTGTCCTGATTGAATTCATATTGCTGGCCACTCGCCTTATAGAACGGAAGCTTGGACGAGAACGGGCCGGTCGCAACCTTGCCCATGCCGTTCCACAGCGCATCCTTGGCGAATTCGCGGTCCAGCGCATACATGATCGCCTGACGGAACTTCGGATTGTCCATCGGTTTGACGCGGTTGTTCAGCCAAAGCCAGGAGAGCGGCGAGAAATATTCCCAGCCTTTTTCGGTGACACAGGTATTCGGCAGCGCCGAAAGGCGCGGGACGTCGAAATTTTCGACCGAACCGCCGGGCAACACATCCACTTTGCCCGTCTCATAGGCCACGGCGCGCGCGGCGCCGTCCGGGATAATTTGGTAGTAGAGTTCATCGAGATAAGGTTTGCCGGGCAGGTAGTAATCCTTGTTCTTTTCGAGCTTGATATAGCTGCCCTTCTTCCATTCGACGAATTTGAAGGGACCGGTCCCGATGGGTTTCTCGTTGTTCGGGTTGGTGGCGTAATCCGTGCCTTCGTAAAGATGCTTCGGCACGATCGGCATGGCGCTGAAATTGAAGGCGCGGATGAAGGGCTCGAAGGGCTGCTTCAGCTTGAAGACGACCGTCTTGTCGTCAGGCGCGGTGACGCTCTCCACATGCTCCATCAGATTGCGATGGCGCGGCTGTGTCTTCATCAGGAAGTCGTTGGCGGTGAACAGCACGTCGGCCGAGGTCATCGGCTTGCCGTCGTGAAAGACGACATTGTCCTGGAGCGTAAAGGTGTAGGTCAGCCCGTCGCCGGAAATCGTCCATGCCTTGGCGAGCGACGGCATCGGCTGCAGCTTCTCGTCGTAACGCAGCAGGCTCTCGAAGATATTGCCGCCGACGGCAAGGCTCGGGCCGTTGGTGGTGATGCCGATCATCAGGCTGGGCGGTTCCGGCTGGACGATGAGATTGATCTTGCCGCCCGCGACCGGTGCGGCTGAGGCCGCGCTTGCGGTAAGGATCAGGGCGAGAGAGATGGAAAGCAGGCGTCGCATGAAGTTCCCCTTATGGATTTTCGTTCGTGTGCGGACGTTACTTTGCATTGCGACATCGCTCCGAAGGCCGGCTGCGGCCTGCGGATGGGCGGTGCGTATCAACGGATCGGAGCTTTTGACGCGCCAGCTAGGGCGAACGACGCTCCGATGGTGAACCGATATACTGGTATATATTTGCGTCAGTGACCGCATTAAGAGCCTTCCAAACCCGGCCTGTCAAGCGGCTCTCGTGGAAAATTCGCATAAGTTTTGTGCGCGCTCCTGGAGTGCGTATTAATTGCGCATGTTGGGTATGGATGGGCGCTGAGAGGCTTGAATTGCCCAAAAATGACGCCGGATTCGAGGTTGGCTCCGAAGCGGGCATTCGAGATGACGGCGAGGGAATGGAAAAAATAGATTTGAAGGTCTAAGGCTGCGATCGGTGCACGCTGCCGGAAGAACCGCCGTGACGGGAAGGCGATAAGCCTTTGGGTGGGCGCTCAGCCCACCCAGTTCATGAGCCAGTAGACGAGGGCGGCGATGGCCGCGGCGGCGGGTAGGGTTATCACCCAAGCGATGACGATATTGCCGGCAAGGCCCCAGCGCACGGCCGACAGGCGCCGCGAGGCGCCGACGCCGATGATGGCGCCGGTGATCGTGTGCGTGGTCGAAACCGGGATACCGAGCCAGGTGGCGGCAAACAAGGTGATCGCGCCGCCCGTCTCCGCGCAGAAGCCTTGCATCGGATTGAGCCGGGTGATCTTGGAGCCCATCGTGTGCACGATCCGCCAGCCGCCGAACAATGTGCCGAGCGCCATGGCGGACTGGCAGGACAGCACGACCCAGAGCGGGACGTGGAACTCCCCACCGCCATATCCTTGCGAATAGAGAAGGACAGCGATGATCCCCATCGTCTTCTGGGCGTCATTGCCGCCGTGGCCGAGGGAATAGAGGGAGGCCGAGACGAATTGCAGCACGCGAAAGGTGCTGTCGACGGCAAAGGGGGTCTGCCGGACGAAGATCCAGGTCACGCACAGGATGAGGAGAAGTGCGAGCACGAAGCCCAGCAGCGGCGACAGCACGATGGCACTGGCCGTCTTCAGGAGGCCGGACCATACGATCGCTCCCGTCCCGACCTTGGCGAGGCCTGCTCCGACAAGGCCGCCGACCAGCGCATGCGACGAGCTGGAGGGGATACCGAATATCCAGGTGACGATATTCCAGACGATGGCGCCCATCAGCGCGGCGAAGATCACCTGCGGCGTCACGATGCCGGGATCGATGATGCCGGTGCCGAGGGTCTCGGCCACATGCAGGCCGAAGAACAGGAAGGCGATGAAATTGAAGAAGGCCGCCCACATCACCGCATATTGCGGCCGCAGCACGCGGGTGGAGACGATCGTGGCGATCGAATTGGCGGCGTCGTGCAATCCGTTCAGAAAATCGAAGAACAGCGCGACGGCAATCAGGCCCGCCAGCAGCGGAAGGGCAAGCGTGGCCTCCATCAGACGTTCTCGATCACGATGCCGCTGATCTCGTTGGCGACGTCCTCGAAGCGGTCGACGACCTTCTCGAGCTCGCCATAGATCTCGCTGCCGATGATATAGGCCATGGGATTGCCGCCGCCGTGACGGCGGAAGAGATCCTTCAATCCCTGCTCGTGCAATTCGTCGGATCGGCCTTCGACCTTCACCACCTCTTCGGTCAGGGCGCTGAGGCGTTGCGCGTTGGCGCCCATGCGGTCGAGAAGCGGAACGGCCTCGGCCACCAGCTTGGCGGCCTGCACGATCGCTCCGCCCATCTGCTGCATCAGGGGATCGAAGCTGGTCTGTTCGAACAGCCGGATCGTCTTGACCGTCTTGTGCATCATGTCGATGGCGTCATCCATCGACATGATGAGATCCTTGATGTCGCCGCGGTCGAAGGGCGTGATGAAGCTGCGGCGGACGGCGAGCAGAACCTCGCGGGTAATCTCGTCGGCTTCGTTTTCGAGCGCGATGATGCGCTGGCAATGCCGCTCGGTGTCCTTGCCGGCCAGCAGCTCGTTCAGCGCCTCCGCCGCGCCGACGATGGTGCGGGAATGCCGCTCGAACAGATCAAAAAAGCGATCTTCCCGCGGCATCAATTTACGAAACCAGTTCACTCTCGGCGCTCCAAACATGCGTTGTCATAAATCCGTCATAAATGACGAAGCCTGACATGAAAAGCCGATGTGCCTGCGAAACGGCGCGCTCCGACCGCGTCGTCCCAAGGTTTGAACTGTTTACGCGGGTTCTATTCTGTTTCCTTCGGCATTGAAGAAATGCAGGGCATTGGCGGAGGCGGCAACGACAAGCTCGCTGTCGATCGCGATCTGCGATCGACCGGAAACGCGAAAGACGATGTCCTGGCCGTCTCGGAGGGCGCCGTAGACATAGCTTTCCGCGCCCACCAGCTCCACCGCCAGGACCCGGACCTTTGCGCTAAAGGCGTGGCCGTTTCCATCTTCGGCAAGATGAAGGTCCTCGGGCCGAATGCCGATGGTCGCGTCGCCGCTGACAAGGCCGGCACTTGGCGTAAGAGCGAGACCGCTTTTCTCCGTGATCTTCAGCAGGTTCATCGACGGCGAGCCGATGAAGGTCGCAACGAAGGTCGTGGCCGGACGTTCGTAGAGCTCGATGGGCGTGCCGACCTGTTCGATCCGCCCGCCGTTCAGCACCACCAGCCGATCGGCCAGCGTCATGGCCTCCATCTGGTCGTGCGTGACATAGACGCTGGTGGTCGCGAGAGCGCGCTGTAGCCGCTTGATTTCGACGCGCATCTGCACGCGCAGCTTGGCATCGAGGTTGGACAGCGGCTCGTCGAACAGGAAGGCTGCAGGCTCGCGCACGATGGCGCGGCCCATGGCAACACGCTGGCGCTGGCCGCCGGACAATTGGCGCGGCTTGCGCTCCAGGAATTGCTCGATCTCCAGCGAACGTGCCGTAGCGGCGATCCGCCGATCGATCTCGTCCTTCGGCATGTGGCGGTTCTTCAGACCATAGGCAAGGTTCTGACGTACCGTCATATGCGGATAGAGCGCATAGTTCTGGAAGACCATGGCAATGTCGCGGTCGGACGGTTCCAGGTCATTGACCACGCGGCCATTGATCGACACCGTGCCCGAGGTGATGCTTTCAAGACCGGCGATCATGCGCAGCAGCGTCGACTTGCCGCAACCGGAAGGCCCGACGAGCACGATCAGTTCGCCGTCGGCGATATCCAGCGATACGCTTCTGATCGCTTCAACACCGCCGCCATAGGTTTTGCGGACATCCTTGAGGGTGATCCCAGCCATTATTTCTCTGTCTCCACAAGACCTTTGACGAACCAGCGCTGCATCAGCACGACGACGAGGATGGGCGGGATGATCGCCAGGATCGCCGTCACCATCACGAAATTCCAGGGTGTCGCCGCGTCGGCGAAATCCACCATTTTCCTGAGCCCGATGATGATCGTCGACATCTTCGCGTCATTGGTGACGAGCAGCGGCCACAAATACTGCGTCCAGCCATAGATGAAGAGGATCACGAACAGGGCGGCGATATTGGTCTTCGACAGCGGTAGCAGGATATCGCGCATGAAGCGGAAGGGGCCGGCATTGTCGATGCGGGCCGCCTCCAGCAATTCACCCGGCACCGTCAGAAAGAACTGCCGGAACAGGAAGGTCGCCGTTGCCGAGGCCATCAGCGGCAGGGTGAGGCCCGCATAGGTGTCGATCATGCCGAGATCGACGATGACCTTGTAGGTCGGCAGGATGCGCACCTCCACCGGCAGCATCAGCGTCACGAAGATCATCCAGAAGAAGACCATCCGCAGCGGAAAGCGGAAGAAGACGATGGCGAAGGCCGAGAGAAAAGAGATGGCGATCTTGCCGGCGGCGATGACGACAGCGACCACGAGCGTGTTCCAGAGCATCCGCTCAAGGCTGACGCCGACCACGCGCTCGACGCCGCCGTTCAGTGCCTCGCCATAATTTTCGGCAAAATGGCCGCCGGGCAGCAGCGAGATCGGCGGCCGCAGAATCTCCGCCGACGTCATCGTCGAGGCGACGAAGGTATAATAGATCGGAAAGGCGACGATGATGACGCCGATGATCAGCATCAGATGGCCGATGAGATTGGCGATGGGACGTTTTTCGATCATCGGTTTGCCTCACGCATAGTGCACGCGCTTCTCGACGAAGCGGAATTGAAAGGCGGTGAGGGCGATGACGATCACCATGAGGATGACGGACTGCGCCGCCGAGGAGCCAAGATTGAGATTGACGAAACCGTCATTGTAAACCTTGTAGACGAGGGTCTCCGTCGCCTTTGCCGGCCCGCCGCCGGTGACGGCATGGATGATGCCGAAGGTGTCGAAGAAGGCGTAGACGGTGTTGACCACCAGCAGGAAGAAGGTCGTCGGCGCCAGCAGCGGAAAGACGATCGTCCAGAAGCGCCGGTTGCCGCGCGCGCCATCGATGGAGGCGGCTTCCAGCAGCGATTTGGGGATCGCCTGCAGGCCGGCAACGAAGAACAGGAAATTATAGCTGATCTGCTTCCAGGCGGCGGCGATGATGACCAGCACCATGGCCTGATCGCCGTTCAGCAGCGGGTCCCAGGCAAAGCCGTTGCGGCGCAGGATATAGGCGAAGGTGCCCATGGCCGGGTTGAACATGAAGAGCCAGAGCATGCCGGCGACCGCGGGCGCGACCGCATAGGGCCAGATCAGCAGTGTGCGATAGAGCGTCTGGCCGCGCACCACCTTGTCGGCGGCGGTGGCGAGCGCCAGCGCGACGATCATCGACAGCAACGCCGTCGCGACGCTGAAGATCACCGTCACCTGCAAGGAATGCAGATAGGTCTCGTCGGACAGGACGGCGCGGAAGTTCGCAAGCCCGACGAAGCCGCTCTTCAGTCCGAAGGGGTCTTCACGCTGCGTCGATTGATAAAGCGCCTGGCTCGCCGGCCAGAAAAAGAAGACGACCGTCAGGATGATCTGCGGAGCGACAAGGAGATAGGGAAGGATCTTGTTCGGAAAGACGACGCGCTGCACGGCGATCTCCTAGGACGGGGAAATTGCCCGCAGCCTCGATGGCTGCGGGCGGGACCGTATCATGCATCAATTGCCGAGGGCCTGCTGAATGGCGGCGTTGCCACGCTGGACAGCCTTGTCGAGCGCCGTCTTGGCATCTTCCTTGCCGGCCAGCATCGCCTCGAACTCCTCGTTCATGATGTCGCGCACCTGCGGCAGGTTGACGAGGCGCACGCCCTTGGAATTGGCCGTTGGAGCCTTGCCGAGCATTTGCAGGATCGGTGTTTCGCGGGCGGGGTTCTTTTCGTAGAAACCGGATTTCTTGGTTTCCTCATAGGCAGCCATCGTCACCGGCAGATAGCCGGACACCTGATGCAGGCGCGCCTGGATCTTGGTCTGCGACAGGAAGTGGAAGAATTCGGCGATGCCCTTGTATTCGGTATCGCTCTTGCCCCCGAAAACCCAAAGGCTGGCGCCGCCGGGAATGGTGTTCTGCGGCCGGCCCTCGCCCTCATAGTAGGGGAGCTGCCCGATGCCGTAATTCATGCCGCTCTTGACGATGTCGCCGAGGCCGCCGGACGATTCCGTCAGGATGCCGCATTCTCCCGAGGTGAAGAGCTGCTTGGCTTCGGAGGTACGGCCGCCGTAGCGGAAGGTGCCGTCCTTGGCGAGATCGGCGATCGCCTGGAAATGCTGGACGAAGAGCGGCGCGTTGAACGCCAGCTTGACGTCCGTGCCGCCGAGGCCGTTTTCGTTGGAGCCGTAGCTGACATTGTTCCAGGCGGCGAAGTTCTCAGTCTGAATCCAGGTGAGCCAGGTGGAGGTGAAGCCGCAGGCCGATGCGCCGCTCGATTTGATCTTCTTGGCGGCTTCGAAGACGGCAGGCCAGGTTTTCGGCGGATTTTCGGGGTCGAGTCCCGCCTTCTTGAAAGTATCCTTGTTGTAGTAGAGGATCGGCGAGGACGAGTTGTAGGGGAAGGACAGCATCGTGCCGTCCGGCTTGGAATAATAAGACACAATGCCCGACAGATAGAGCGATTTGTCGAACGTATAGCCGCCCTTCTTCAGGACGTCTGCCGCCGGCATGATCGCACCCTCGGCCCCCATCATCACGCCGCTGCCGGCATCGAAGACCTGCAGGATTGCCGGCGCCTGCTTGGCGCGGAATGCGGCGATGCCGGCATTCAGCGCTTCCGGATAGGTGCCCTTGAACACCGGAACGATCTTGTAATCCTTCTGGCTCTCGTTGAATTCCTTGGCCAGTTGCTCGACGACCTCATTGTTGGCGCCCGACATGGCGTGCCACCATTGCAGTTCGGTCAACGCAAAGGCGTTCGACGTCAGGGACAGCGAAGCGGCGATCGCCGCGGCTGAAGCGCAGATAAGACGTATGGACATGTTTCCTCCCTTTGTTATCGCGTCCGGCGCGGATTGCGCCAACTTGGATTTCCGGCCGGCTTCTCCTGGATCCAAACCGGAACATTTCATTATAAAACCGCTAGTTAAAACGATTCCGCCGTGGAATTAAACCCATCATAAGCCGGCTATCCGACGTAAATCGTCGATCGCGCCGGGTGCCGCGGCCAGAACGACCGATCCCTTCGTCAATTTTCCGTCCGCCGTCGGGAAGGGGTGATACCAGCCACCGGCCTCCTTCACGAGGCAATATCCGGCCAGGCAGTCCCAGGCATGCATGTACGGTTCGTAATAGCCCACCAGCCGTCCGGCGGCGACATAGGCGAGCATCAGCGCGCCGGAGCCGTTGCGGATGAAATTGCCGCCGGCCTCCAGCAGGTTCTCGACCATCTTCCCGACAAAGGCGGGCGTGACATGATTGTTGGCGCCAAGGCCCGTCACCGCGTTGCGGATATTGCGCGTGGCATTAAGCGCCAATGTCTTGCCGTTCAAGGTCGCGCCCTTGCCGAGCGCGGCCGCATAGAGCTCGTTGTGGCATGGTGCGGAGATCACGCCGACGACGGGAATATCGTCGTGCAGCAGTGCGATGGAGACGCACCAGTTCGGCATGCCGTTGACGAAGGGGCTGGTGCCGTCGATCGGATCGATGACCCATGTAAAGCCCGAGGACCCGGTTTCCAGGCCATATTCCTCGCCCAGGATGCCGTCGCCGGGATAGGCCTCGTGAAAGCGGCTGCGGATCAGGTTTTCGACATCCCGATCGGCGATCGATACGACATCTTGGAGATCCCGTTTGGTTTCGATCGTCAGCGTTTCCCGGCGGCTGAAATAATCGAGCGCCAGTGCCCCGGCCTCGCGCGCAACCTCCTGCGCTCGTGCGAAGCGCTCTTCCAGGCCGGCGACAACATTATTTGGCATGCGAATTCCTCTTTGAAGTGGCAGGCATTCAGCCGCCGATGATAGCGATGCCGCGATCCCTGAAGCCGATCGTTACCTCGGTGGATGGCTTGAACGGCGCTTCGACCGCTGAATCGACGACATAGAGCGTTCCATTGCGGGTCTTGACCTCGTATTCGACATGGTCGCCGAGATAGGCGGTGTGGGTAATCTGGCCGTTGAAGGCACTGTCCGATGCGCGGGGTGCCAGCGTGATGGCATTGGGGCGGACCGCCAGTTGGGCACGGCCGGCGCGAATGTTGCGACCGGGTACGCGATGTTCGAGCCCTTCGACATTGATGGTCGCGCTGCCGTTTTCGACGCTGACGATGTCGCACGGCACGACATTGGCCTCGCCCATGAAGTCGGCGATGAAGGCGGAGGCGGGCGTATCGTAAAGCTCGCGCGGCGTGCCCTGCTGGGCGATCCGGCCATCCTGCATGATGATGATGCGGTCGGAGACGGCCAGCGCCTCGTCCTGATCGTGCGTCACGTAAACCGCCGTAAAGCCCAGACGCTGTTGCAGTTCGCGGATCTCCGTGCGGACGCGGCGGCGCAGGCGGGCGTCGAGATTGGAAAGCGGTTCGTCGAGAAGCAGCACTTGCGGTTCCAGCACCAGTGCGCGGGCTACCGCGACGCGTTGCTGTTGTCCCCCGGAAAGCTCGGCGGGAAGGCGCTGTCCCATTCCGGCAAGCCCGACGAGTTTCAGCCCCTCTTCGGCCCGCTCGCGCGCTTCCTTTCGCCGGATGCCGGAGGATTCCAGCCCGTAGGCGACATTGTCCAGCGCTGTCATGTGCGGAAAGAGCGCATATGACTGGAAGACCATCGAAACGTCCCGCTCGTTGGCTGGCAGCATCGTCACGTCCTTGCCGCCGATCAGGATGCGGCCCGAGGATGGATGTTCCAGGCCGGCCAGCATGCGCAGCGTCGTCGTCTTGCCGCAGCCGGAAGGGCCAAGCAGCGTCACGAGCGTGCCGGGTTCGATGGTCAGCGACAGATCCGGTATCGCGGTGAAGGCTCCGAAACTCTTGCGCACGCCTTCGAAGACGACGGAGCCGGGGGAGGTCGTGATCATGCGGTTTTCTCCTGACGGATGGGAGCTGCAGGCGTGGCGACCGAGACGCGGTTTTCGCGTCGCAGACGCCGCTCGCCGACCAGAAGCTGGAAGCCGGCGATGACGGCGATCATCACCACGATGAGCGCGGAGGAGTAGGCGATCGCGATGCCGTATTCGCCGTTCTCAACCAGTCCGACGATGTAGGCGGTCGACATGTTGTATTGGGCGCTGACGAGGAAAATGACCGCGCTGATCGAGGTTATGGCGCGGACGAAGGAATAGACGAGTGCGGCGGTGATTGCCGGCCGCAGCAGCGGCAGGATCACCTTGCGGATCGTGCGCAGGCTGTTGGCGCGTAGTGTCAGCGACGCTTCGTCCAGGCTCTTGTCGAGCTGGCTCATGGCCGCGACGCCGCCACGCACGCCGACGGGCATATTGCGGAAGACGAAGCAGGCGACCAGGATCAGCGCCGTCCCGGTCATCTCGAGCGGCGGCAGATTGAACGCCATGATGTAGCTGATGCCGATGACCGTGCCGGGAATGGCGAAGCTCATCATCAGCGCGAATTCGAAAAGGTTGCGGCCGACGAATGTCTGGCGGACGATCAGATAGGCGGTGAGCAGGCCGACGGCGGCGGTGAGCGGGGCGGATATCAGGGCGATTTCCATCGTCGTCCAGAAGGAGTTCCAGGCGACGCCTGTCCAGGCGAGGCCGCCGTCATCGCGCCAGCCGATCGAGAATGCCTTGACGTAATGGGCAACGGTCAGGGTGTTATCCAGCCCCCAGCTTCGCACGAAGCCGCCGAAGAGGATCATCGCATAGACGATGACGGTGAAGATCATCCAGGGAACGACGATCGCGTGAACCGCGATGGAAAGGCCGCGAGGCAGGGCGATATGGGCGCCGGAATCGCCCTTGCCCGTAACCGTCGCGAAGCTCTTGCCGGCCAGCCAGAACCGCTGGGCGATGAAGGCGGACATGGTGAAGAGCAGAAGGATCATGGCGAGCACGGCCGCGCGCGAAGGGTCGTTCTGCGAGCCCACCACGGCAAAGAAGATCTCGGTCGACAAGACGCCGTGGCTGCCGCCGAGGACCATGGGGTTGCCGAAATCGGCCATGCTCTCGATGAAGCCGATGAGAAAGGCGTTTGCGATGCCGGGTTTCATCAGCGGCAGGGAGACGCGCCAGAAGGTGCGCCAGCGATCGGCCCTGAGCGTCTGCGAAGCTTCCTCCATCGACGGGCTGACACCCTCGACGACGCCGATCAGGACCAGGAAGGAGATCGGCGTGAAGGACAGGACCTGGGCGATCCAGATGCCGGTCAGGCCATAGAGCCAGCGGCCCGGCTCCGTCCCGAAGAGCGAGGCGGCCGTTTGCGTGACGATGCCGGCGCGGCCGAACAGCAGGGTTAGCGCCAGGCCGACGACGAAAGGTGGCGTGATGATGGGGAGGATGGTCAGGAGTCGCAGCCCCTTCTTGAACGGAAAACGCGTGCGTGTCGCCACCAGCGCAAAGCAGAGGCCAAGCAGGGTGGCGCCGCTTGCCGTCATGATGGCCAGCCAGAGCGTGCGCCAGGCGACGCCGCAGCGGTCGCCGCCGGCAAGGCAGCTCAGGCTCCATATCGAGGGGTCCTGGACATTGGCGATGAAGCCATCCGGATTGAATGAGCCGTCGAAGGCCTGGAACGCGCCGACGAACATGCTGCCGACCGGGTAGAAGACGAAGATGGCGACCAGGACGATCAGCATGGCGATCGCACCGACGACGAAGGCGTCGCCCTTCATGACGCCGCGCTCGGCCAACCCAAAGGAAAACAACAGGACGAAGACGATCCCCGTCAGGACGGCGCCGGCGCCCATTGACGGCTGCCCGCCCGCAAGCGTGCTGAACGAGGTCTCGCTGATCGTCCAGCTCCAGCCGGAAAAGGTGATCGCCAGGCCCTGCAGCGCCAGAAATACAACGCCGAGGCCTCCGGCCCAGGCGAGCAGTGCGCCTCGTTGCATCGGATTGGAAAGCAGGCGCGCGATGCCGCCGAGCAGTAGGGGCGCGGCGGCGATCGCGAGCCACCATCGGCCATGCTCGGCGATTTCGAGCAATCCGGGCGCTGTGGAGGGGTCGCCCGGAAAGCTGGAAAGCCAGCCAAAGCCGAAGAAGCCGCCTTCTATGCGATACCATGGGAGTAGTATCAGGGCGGCGAGGCCAAGAAGAAGCGCGATATCCAGCCGGCGATTGCTTTTGGTCATGGTCGGATTTCGCGTCCCGTTGGAGATCGGTTGGAAGTGATGCCGGGCGGATCGGCCTGGTGCCGGCCCGGCATCTGGTCGCAGCCGGGCATCAATTGGCCTTCGCGCCGATCTCCTTGTCCCAGCGGGCAAGAAGTGCCTTGCGAACCGTCGGGTCGCCATATTTCGCAAAATCGTAATCGATGAGCTTGATATCCTCGAACTTCGGCGCTTCCTTCGGAACCGCCGCCGACTTGTTCGACGGCAGCTGGTAGGACTTCGCATCCTTCATGTGAGACTGCACCTCGGCGCTCAGGGCCCAATCGTACCATTTCTCGGCGTTTTCGAGGTTCTTGGCGCCCTTGACGATCGACATGGAGCCGATTTCGTAGCCGGTGCCCTCGCACGGCGCGACGGCCTTGATCGGGAAGCCCTCGACGGTCTGGGCAACGGCATCGTGCATGAAGACGATGCCGATGGTGGACTCGCCGCGGGCGGCCGCCTTGACCGGAGCGGAACCGGATTTGGTATATTGCGAGACATTGGCGTTGAGCTTGGACAGGTAATCGAAAGCCTTGTCCTCGCCCATGATCTGCACCAGCGTCGCCAACGTGTTGTAGGATGTGCCGGAGGAGTTCGGATTGGCGATCTGGATTTCACCCTTGTAGGAGGGATCCAGCAGATCGGCCCAGCACTTTGGCTCCTTGAGCCCCTTCTTTTCCAGGATCGCCGTGTTGTAACCCCAACCGAGCGCGCCGGCATAGACGCCGACCGTCCGGTACTTGGCGCTTTCGGCCTGCTTTTTCGCCCAATCCTGAAGCTGGTCGAAGAGTGGCGATTTGTACTCCTGCGTCAGACCCTCGGCCGCAGCCTGCAGATGCGGGTCGCCGGTGCCCGCCCACCAGATATCCGTTTTCGGATTGCGCGCCTCGGCGCGAATCTTCGCATAGGTCTCGCCCGCCGAAAGCCGGACCATGTTGACCTTGATGTCGGATTGTTTCTCGAACAGTTCCTTCATCAGGTCGCAGACCGTCGGATCGGCCGAGCATATAACATTGAGCTCGCCCGCGGCATGGGCGGAATAGGCAATAAAAGATACGCCGGCGGCAAGCACGGCCGCGGCCAATTTAACCGATCGCATGATGTCCTCCTGGTCGTGATGGCGCCTCCACGCCATCCGCTTTTGCAAGCGTGTGCAAATGCTGCATGAGCCATATGCTCGTGTCAACAGGCTTGTCATAAAAGTTTTACAAAGGATGCATCGAGCAATATTGCACACGATTGCAAATCATGCACAATCAGCATCTTCAGCAGCATGGGGACAGCACTTGTCGGAAAAGGTTTTCGTCAGCGCCGAGGAGGTGGCCAGGAAGGCGGGCGTATCGCGTTCGGCCGTTTCCCGTGCCTTCACGCCGGGGGCGAGTGTTTCCGAGAAGACCAGGATCAAGGTGATGGAGGCGGCCGAGGAGCTCGGCTATCACGTCAATCACCTTGCGCGTGGCCTGATGCGCAATGAAAGCGGTATCGTCAGCCTGATCGTCTCCGACGTCGCCACGCCCTATCGGTCCGCATTGCTGCGGGAATTGACGCAGCAATTGCAGGCCGCCGGCAAGGTTGCCATGCTGATCAATACCGACCGTTCCGACGGCAGCGTCGATCTTGCGCTGCGCCAGGCCATAAGGTACCGGGCCGATGCCTCGATCATCCTTTCCGGCCTGCCCGACAAATCGATCGCGCAGCTCTGTCTGCGCAGCGGTCAACGGCTTGTTCTGATCAATCGCGACGACGATCAGCCGGGGCCGCTGCGCATCAATCTGGATGACCGCGAAGCGGCGGGCCGCGTTGTTACCGCCTTCCTTCGCGCAGGCTGTACCAGGCTTGCATTCGCCAATTCGCAAGCGGGAACGCCGAGCCTGATGGCGCGGGAGCAGGGCTTTGTCGCCGCGGCCAAGGCGCAGGGTCTGGATGTCATCGTCGAGCGGCATGGCTCGACCGGATACGAAGCCGGACAGATCGTCGCGCAGCGGATGTTGACCAGAAAGGAAAGGCCCGACGCCGTATTTTGCGCGACCGATCTTCTGGCATGCGGTTTCATGGATGCGGCGCGGCACCAGTTTTCGCTGTCGATTCCCGAACAGCTCTGCATCGCTGGCTTCGACGATATCGAGCAGGCCTCCTGGACCTCATATCATTTGACGACCTTTGCCCAGCCGGTCGTTACGATCGCGCGCGAGGCCGTGACCTGGCTTGTGGAAGGATGGGAGGATGCGCCCGATGGTCATGCGTTGACATTGCATGCCGATCTGGTTTGGCGCGGTTCTGTCCGGGGAGGGTGAGTTTTGTCAAAACCTGAATTGACATCGATCGATCCCTTCATGGCCGCAGGTGCGGCATCTCCAGCCTATAGACGATCTGCCATGGGAACCGATGTCTAGAAAGAAGACCAAGACCTATCTGGCGCAGTTGGCGGGTGAAGCGGACAAGCTTTTTCACGGACGAACGATCGAGCAATATGCTGCGCTCTGCTATCGCAGACGGCCGCCCGGCGACGAGATCGAAATCCTGCTGATCACCTCGCGGGAAAGCGGCCGCTGGGTCATTCCCAAGGGATGGCCGATGGACAAGAAGCTGCCGCATCAGGTCGCCGAGCGCGAGGCCTGGGAGGAGGCGGGCGTCAAGGGCAAGGCAAAGAAGAAGCCGTTCGGCTATTACACCTATCTCAAGTCGCTCGACACAGGCGAACGGGTTCCATCGCTCGTCCAGGTTCATCTTCTCGAGGTTTCGGCGCTTGAAACGGAATTTCCCGAGCGCGGCCAGCGCGTGCTCACCTGGCAGGCGCCCCATGAGGCGGCGACGCGCGTCTGGGAGCCGGAACTCAAGGGTCTGTTGAGCATGGTGGCGACCAAGCTGCGCAAATCCCCCGCCGCCAAGAAGAAGCTCTCGCGTTTTCCATAGAAAGAGCCGCGATTTTTGACGTCATGCCGGGCTGGCGGACTCGCGAGATCGGCTACGGAACGGGCGGCGCCAGAGTTCGGCAAGGATAACGCCGCTCATGGTCATGACGCCGCCAAGCACCAGACTGGCCGTGAGCTGCTCGGAGAGCAGCGGGATTGCCAGGATCGCGGTCGCGACCGGCACGAAGTTGAAGAACAGCGAGGCCCGGGCAGGCCCGATGTGATGGATGCCGCGCATCCATAGGAGAGGGGCGACGATGGAGGCGGCGATACCGGCATAGGCAATCAGCGGCAGACTGGCGATGGCGATGCCCTGCCGCGGCGAGAGCACATAGATCGGCAGCAGCACGAGGGCGGCCGCGCATGCCTGAAGATAAAGAGACTGCAGCAAGGGGACGCCGATCGGCCAGCGCTTCAGCAGAACGGTGTAGAGCGCATAGCAGATCGTTGCGGCGAGCATGATCGCATCGCCGATGTTCGGGCCCTGCGTGAGGAGGATCGCGATGTGCCCCTGCGAGGCGACCAGCGCAACGCCGAACAGGGAGACGATCCCGCCCGCCACCGCGCCATAGGTCATCCGATGGCCAAGCAGGATGATGGCGAGAACGAGAGACAGCAGCGGCATCAGCGACTGAATGACCCCGAGATGCATGGCCGAGGTATAGCGGGCGGCGATATAGGAGAGATAGGGCAGACCCGCACCACCGAGGAGCCCGAGGATCAGCAGACGCCAGCCATGTGCGACGAGCAGCGCGCGGTTCATCCAGATCGGGCGAATGACGAACGGCGTCAGGACGGCGATTGCGACGACCCAGCGGTAGAAGGCGATTTCCGACGCGGAGATGACGCCGGCCGAGGCCTTCGTCACGATGGCGTTGCCGCCCCAGATCAATGCCGTGATGAGAAGAAGACTGTAGCTCATCCGCTTTACCCGATTGGTCCGGGCCAGCGTAGAGCGCGTCGTCTTTTCAGTATATACTTTATTTACGACAAAGGATAATGCGAGGCTGACACATGCCCACCATCGCCGTGCCGCCGCCTTTGCGGGACCTGCCGTCAGATGTCTATTTCCGCGCTGAGGATTTTGGGCCTGATACCTATATGGCGCCGCATGCGCATGTCTTCGGGCAATTGAGCTTCGTCTCCTACGGTTCGATGCATATCGATGTTGAAGGAAAGCGCTTTCTGTCGCCGCCGCATTATGCCGTCTGGATTCCGCCTCGCTGGCAACATAGCGCCTATAACGAGGCGGCCACGGCCTACCGCTCGGTCTATGTGTCGGCTACGTGTTCTCAAAGGATCTCCGACCGGCCTTGCGCGCTGGAGCTGAGCCCGATCATGCGCGCGATCCTCGTCGATTTCGCCGAACGCGACATTCATGTGCCGGAGAGCGATCGCGATCGGCGGCTCGCCGCGGTTCTGCTCGACCAGATCGAGATCGCGCAGCCGCATGATGCTTACCTGCCTCACGCCGCTTCGCCTGAGATCCAGTCGGTTCTCGATGCGCTGCAAGCCGAGCCCGCGAGCGACCTGCTGCTGGCGGCGTGGGCCGGACGTTTCCACATGACGGTGCGCACGCTGGAGCGGCGCTGTCAGCGCGAACTCGGCATGTCGCTGGGGGAATGGCGGCAGCGGATGCGCTTCCTGCGTGCCGTCGAATGGCTTGACAAGGGCCGGACCATCCAGGCCATCGCCTTCGATCTCGGCTACAGCACGCCGTCGGCCTTCATCGCCATGTTCAAACGCTTGTCCGGCAAGACCCCGGAGCAATATCGGATCGGGCGCTAGGCAAAGTTTCCCTTATATCTCGCATAATTTCAAAAAACTTCACTTATGATTGGTGGTTCTCCATGATGCGACGTTGAAGGCAACAGCTTGTTGAAGAGAGTGTGCGATGAAAAGCGAGCAGAGCGTGGAAGAGCAAGACATATCCGTTGAGCGGGATCGGCTCGTCATTCGCGATGCAAGCGATGCGGATATGGGGGCTATCCGCGATATCTATGCTCATCATGTTCTCCACGGATTGGCGACATTCGAGGAGGTGCCGCCGTCGGTCGATGAACTTCGTTCGCGTCGGGCAGCTGTTCTCGCCATGAGGCTGCCCTATCTGGTTGCCGAATTGAATGGCGACATCGTCGGCTACTGCTATGCGACCGCCTATCGGCCCCGCCCGGCCTATCGTTTCTCGATCGAGGATTCGGTCTACGTCGCGGATGGGTTGGGTGGTCGGGGCGTCGGCACCGCGCTTTTACAGGAGCTCATTGTCCGCTGCGAGAGGGGACCCTGGCGGCAGATGCTGGCCGTCATCGGCAATAGCGGCAATGCCGGCTCACTCGCCCTGCACCGGCGCATGGGATTTCAGCCCATCGGAACGTTCAAATCCGCTGGTTTCAAGCTTGGCCAGTGGGTCGATACGGTGTTGATGCAGCGGGCTTTGGGGGAGGGTGACGGAACGGTGCCGGAGACCGTTCCGCCGTTCGATAAAAACTGATGGTTGCAGACTACTCTTCCTTAACTAGGTCACTTCACCTGATGTTGGGGTTTTCATGGGATAACCGCTTCAAAGAAGAGGGCGCCATGAAAGAGTTTCCGGTTTCATCGAAAATCATTAAATCCGTCGCTTTCCACCCGGAGGACGGACGTCTTTATATTCGCTTCAAGAACGGCGAGGAGCGCCTGTTTACCGGGGTTCCGGAAAAGGCAGCTCTTGCCATGGTCAAGGCCGCTTCGCCCGGCCAGCATTACATCGAGCATATCCGCACCCGCTTCGAACGCGTTGCCTAAACGCTTGACGATGCCGGGCGCTGGACGGCAGGCGTCAACGGACAAATGATGGCGCAAGTTTGAAACGGTATTTTTCGAAGCTTGCGGCAAAAGAACCAGAATGCCTTTAGTCCACTAATTTAATAGACAATATTCTAAGCGCGGATTGCCGAACGCCTCTTCCTTTGGGCGCGGGCAGACCGATCACATTCGATCGTTTTCAGCATCGGGGCTTAGAGTATGGGTCGTGCAGTTTCTGGATTTCCATTGCGAGGCAGCATTCGCGCTGCCGTCGCCTTTTCATTTCTTTCCTTGGCCGCTCCTCATGCCTTCGCAGCATCCGACAGCGCCAAGCCGGTCGATGGCGGTGTTCTGAAGGTCGGTCTGGGAACAGACACGGCAATCATCGACCCGTCGATCACAGGCAGCTCGATCACGGCGGTCATCACCCGCAACATCGTCGACTCGCTCGTCGGCCAGGCCGAGGACAACAGCTTCAAGCCCTGGCTCGCCGAGCGCTGGGAGATCAATCCTGACAACACCGTCTATACGTTCCATCTACGCAAGGGCGTGACCTTCAGCGACGGCACGCCTCTCGATGCTGCCGCGGTCAAATATAATTTCGACCGCATCCTCGATCCGAAAACCACCTCGAGCTACGCGAAATCGCTGCTCGGACCAGTCGACAAGATCGAGGCGCCGGACGCATCCACGGTCGTCATCCACTATCGCCAGTCTTTCGCGCCGCTTCTGCAGGGCCTCAGCCTGCCCTATCTCGGCATCCAATCTTCGGCCTATTTGCAGAAGGCGACGAACACGACCAATACCGTCGTCGGCTCCGGTCCCTACATTCTCGACAGCTATGTGAAGGGTAATGGCAGCAAGCTCAGCCGCCGCGCCGACTACAATTGGGGGCCAGGTTATGCGACCCATACAGGCCCCGCTCACTTCGATGAGATCGATTTCAAGTATCTGCCGGAAGCATCGGTTCGCCTGGGTGCACTCGCGAGCGGCCAGGTGCAGGCGATCGACGCCGTTCCGCCTGCCAATTTCCGCTCCGTGCAGGGCAATGGCGCGCTGCAGGTCGTGACGAAGGAAAATCCGGGCGTCAGCAGCGCCTTCTTCCTGAATACCTCGAAGGGCCCCTTCAAGGAGGTCAAGGTTCGACAGGCGTTTCAGAGCGCGGTCAATGTCGCCGCGGCCGTGAAGGCCGCCTATTTCGGCACGCTGAAAACGGCCGACAATATCCTTGGACCCTCGACGCTCTATTACGATCCCGGTCTCAAAGCCAAATGGGGCTTCGATGTCGCCAAGGCGAACCGCCTGCTCGACGAGGCTGGCTGGAAGGAGAAGGATGCCGATGGCATTCGCAAGAAGGACGGCCAGCGCCTGACGCTGCATTACGTCTATGACAGTGCCCAGGTCGGCGATTCCGATATCACGCTTGCCCAGGCGGCACAGTATCAGGTGCGCCAGGCGGGCTTCGATCTTCAGCTCGATCCGGTCGATGCCGGCGGCTTCACCGCGCGTACCGGCGCCAATGATTACGATCTCGTCTCGCTCTATTATGTGCGAGCCGAGCCCGACATCCTGCGCACGGTGTTCCATTCCGCCTATGCGCCGCCGAACGGCGCGAATTATGCACGCATCGCCAGCCTTGACGACAAGCTGAGCAAGGCGATCGGCGCGAGCGACGCCGAGCGCAAGCAGCTCTATGGGGAGATCCAGGCGGAGATCATCGAGCAGGCCTATGCGGTGCCGCGCTATATCGCGGCCTACCAGCTCGGCGCTTCCAAGAAGCTGCTCGGCATCAACTGGGCGACCAACGCAAAGCCGAATTTCTACGATGCCTGGCTCGCACCGTAACCTGATCCATGCCGTCGCGAGGCGGCTGGGTGTGATCGTCGCCGTGTTGTGGGGCGCGGCGACGATCGCTTTCATTGCCGTCAAGCTCATTCCCGGCGACCCGGTATCGATCCTCACCGGCGGCGAAAACATCGTCGATGCCGCCGAGCGCGAGGCGCTGGTCCGGCAATATGGCCTGGATCAGCCGCTGCTGCTGCAATATGGCCGCTATATCGGCCAGGCGCTGCTCGGCAATTTCGGGGAAAGCTATCAATATCGCCAGCCTGTCGTTGACGTCATCCTGGAAGCCGCCGGGCCGACGCTGCAATTGGCGGGAAGCGCCATCGTCATCGCACTCAGCCTCGCGATCACCGTGGCATTGGCAACCGCCGGGCGTAGGAGAGGGCTGGCGGTCACGCTATCCAGCCTTGAGCTGGTCCTGCTGAGTACGCCCGTCTACTGGATCGGCATCGTGCTGCTGTCGCTCTTCAGCTTCCGGCTGCAATGGTTTCCGGTGACCGGGAATGACGGATTTTCTGCCCTTGTGCTGCCGTCTATCGCGCTCAGCCTGCCGCTCGCGGCACTCTTGAGCCAGGTCCTGCGCGACGGGTTGGAGGAGGCTCTTGCCCAGCCATTCGCATTGACGGTGCGCGCCCGCGGCGTCGGTGAGACGCTGCTCCGGGTTCGTCATGGGCTGCGCCACGCCGCACTTGCCGCATCCACTCTCACCGGCACGCTGTTTGCCAGCACCCTTGGCGGCTCGATCCTGACCGAAACCGTGTTCGGCCGTTCCGGTATCGGCCAGATCACGCTGCAGGCGATCAAGACCCGCGACATGCCGCTGGTGCTCGGCCTCGTGATGCTGTCGGCCTGCGTCTTCGTCATCATCAACCTGCTGGTCGATGCGCTCTATCTGCTCATCGATCCAAGACTGCGGAGAACGGCGCAATGAGCAGCGCGGACCTCGTCGACCAGGTGCAGCGCCGACGCGGCGATGGTGGCTCTCTTGCCAATCCCTGGCTCGCCCCCGGCCTGCTGGTGCCGCTCGCCGCGGTCGCTGTGCTGGCGCTGGCAACCTGGGCGCCGCAATGGTTCACGGCCCTCGATCCGGAGGCGGTCGACCCCGACCTCGTGTTGATGCCGCCGGATCTCACGCATTGGTTCGGGACGGACGAGCTCGGCCGCGACCTATTTTCCCGTGTCGTCCACGGAACCTCGATGTCGCTTGCCATCGGCGTCGGTGCGACGCTGATCGCCACCATCGGCGGCATTCTGCTGGGAACGGCGGCAGCGCTTGCTCCCAAGCTGGTCAGTCGCGTGCTTGTCCGCCTGATCGATATCCTGCTCGCTTTCCCCGAAATGTTGCTGGCGCTGCTGGTGATCGCCGTGCTCGGGCGCGGACCGGCCAACACGCTGCTCGCCGTCGGGCTTTCCAGCATCGCTTCCTATGCGCGGCTGGTGCGCTCGCAGGTCCTGCAGGTGCGGCTCTCCGGCTATGTCGAGCATGCCGTCACGCTCGGCGAACATCCCTGGACGATCATTATCCGCCACATCATTCCGAACACGGTTCGCCCTCTGCTGATCCTGGCGACGATCGGGGTCGGAAGCTCCGTTCTCTCCGCTTCGGCTCTGAGCTTCCTCGGCCTCGGCGTCGTGCCGCCGGCGCCCGAATGGGGAGCCTTGCTCGCCAACGGCCGAAACTTCCTGGATATAGCACCCTGGACCAGCCTGTTGCCGGCGACCGTCGTGGCCGCCTCCGTCATTTCGATCACTCTTCTCGGCCGCCGGCTGCAGAATCTCCTGTCGAAGGGGGAGGCGCATTGAACCTCAACAATATCTCGCAAAGCCATTTCGTTGCCGCACCCGCAAGCCGTCCCGCATTGCTTGACGTGAGGGGACTGAGCGTTGCCTTTCCGACACCGCGTGGCCGGGTCCAGGCGGTCAGGGATGTGTCCTTTCAGATCGCCGCCGGCGAGATTTTGGCGCTGGTCGGCGAATCCGGATCGGGCAAATCGGTGACGGCCCGCACGCTTGTCGGCCTCGCCGGTGCTCGCGCCGAGGTTCGGGCGGAAGCGATGTCGATGGTTGGGCATGATGGACGCTCGCTCGATCTTCTCGGTCTCTCCGAAAAGGCCTGGCGCCGGCTACGCGGCCGGGAGGTCGGCTTCGTCCTGCAGGACGCGCTCGTCTCGCTCGATCCGTTGCGGACGGTCGGGCGCGAAGTGGCCGAGCCCATTCTGGCGCATCGTCTGCTGCCCCGGTCGCAAGTCGCCCGCCGTGTCGAGGAACTGCTCGGCCGGGCGGGTATTCCTGATCCCGAACATCGCGTTGCCCAATATCCGCATGAGCTTTCCGGCGGGTTGCGGCAAAGGGCGTTGATCGCCTCGGCGCTTGCCGCCGAGCCGCGCCTGCTGATAGCCGACGAACCGACGACGGCGCTGGATGTGACGGTGCAGCGACAGGTCCTTGCCGTCTTCAAGGAGCTGGCCCGCGCCGGCCATGCCGTCCTGATCATCACCCATGATCTTGCCGTGGCCGCGCAGCTCGCCGACCGCGTTCTGGTGATGCAGAATGGCGAGGTCGTGGAGGCTGGTCCGGCCCGTGTGGTGCTGTCGTCGCCAAGACACGAGTATACGCGCCGCCTGTTGGCGGCCGTGCCGACGGCGGCGACGCGTGGGCACTGGCTGAGCAGGAGCGATGCCGCACCGATCCGCAGGACTGCCGTCGAAGCCGGCGCGCCATTGCTTGAGGTCCGCGATGTCTCCGTGAGCTTCAAGCGTGCCGATGGCAGCCTTCTTGATGCGGTAAAGAAGGTTTCGCTGGAGGTTGGCCGGGGCGAGACGCTCGGCATCGTCGGTGAATCCGGTTCCGGCAAGTCGACGCTCGGCAAGGTCGCCCTCGCGCTCCGCCGTCCGCAGAGTGGCGAGGTGCTGTTCGAGGGAAAGCCGTGGAACGCACTTTCCGAATCCGAGCGGCGTCCCTTGCGCTGCCTGATCCAGACCATCAGCCAGGATCCACTCGGCTCCTTCGATCCGCGCTTCACGGTCGAGCGCATCATCGAGCAACCGCTCGTGCTGCGCCGTGGGCTCGACCGGGCGGCGCGGCGGTCCAGGATTGCCGAGCTGATCGAATTGGTCGGCCTGTCGCCGGATCTCCTGCCGCGCCGGCCGAACACTCTGTCCGGCGGCCAGCGGCAGCGCGTCTCCATCGCCCAGGCGCTTGCCGCCGAGCCGAAGCTCTTGATCTGCGACGAGCCGGTATCCGCGCTCGATGTCACGACGCAGGCGCAGGTGCTGGATTTGCTGGTCGATCTGCAGGGACGGCTGGGCCTATCGATGGTCTTCATTTCCCATGATCTCGGCGTGGTCCAGCATATGAGCCACAGGATCGCGGTCATGAAGGATGGCGCGATTGTGGAGACGGGGCCGGCGGAGCGGGTCTTCAATCACCCGCAGCATGCCTATACGCGCAATCTGATCGCCTCCGTGCCCACGCTGTCGGCCTAGGCGTGAGGGCGGTCTGAAATCCGGGCATAAGGCTTTCATCGGGATGCCTGGCCGAAAGCGGATGCGGTGACCGGCCGAAAGACATTCTTCGTCACCCATCCAGATTGGAATTTCTTTTCTCGGCTGATTTATACATTAAACATATAGATTAAATGTATAATTTGAAGCTTTCATGGCAGGTCAGATGAGTTACGCGTTGAGTTTGCTCGACAAAAGTCCGATTGACGGCGAGGAGCCGGCGGCCGAGGCTTTGGCCCGGACGCTTGCTTTGGCGCAGCGGGCCGAGCGCTGGGGGTTCCGCCGCTTCTGGGTGGCCGAGCATCATAATAATGCGCGACTTGCAAGCTCGTCGCCGGAAGTGCTGATCGCCTATCTGCTGGCGCACACGTCGCGGATCAGGATTGGTTCCGGCGGGGTGATGCTACAGCATTACAGCGCCTACAAGGTCGCCGAGAACTTTCATCTTCTCGCCACGCTGGCGCCCGGTCGTGTCGATCTCGGGGTCGGAAAGGCGCCCGGCGGGCTTCCTCTGTCGACGCGGGCGCTGCAGGGCGCTTTCGATCCGGCGCGCAAGCCGACATTCGCGCAGCAATTGGCTGATCTCAGCATCTTTCTTGGCGGCGAGGCGGCGGAGGATGCGGAGGAAAGCCTCCGCGCCTATCCGATACCGGCCGTTCCGCTGAAGCGCTTCCTGCTCGGCGCCAGCGTCGAGAGCGCTGAACTGGCGGCGGCTCACGGTTGGGAGTTCGTCTATGCGGGCCATCTCAATGGCGATGAGGCCCAGCTCGATCAAGTGCTGAGGACCTATCGCGATGCAAGCGGCGGTAGGGTTCCCGTGCTTGCCATCGGCGTCATCGCCGCCGCGAGCGATCAGGCGGCCGAACGCCTTACCGGCGATCTCCGGCGCTTCAAGGTCGAGGTGAAGGGCGGTCAGAGCGTTACCGTCGGCAGCCTTGCCCAGGCGGAGGAATATGTCCGGCAGGCGGGCGTGACGGATTACCGGATCGAGGAAAAGATGCCCGGCGTCTTTCGCGGCACCGCTTCCGGCATCCATGCCGAGCTGGACCGGCTGCATCGGCGCTACGGCGTCGCCGAATTCATTCTCGACTGCCCGGTGACCGACAAGGTAGCGCGTCTTGCCTCGATCGAGCTGCTGGCCGCGGCGCATCTCTCCGTCGCGGCATGATGAGCCTGTTTCCCCGCATATCAGCCATTCGCAGCCTGCCGTGGGGCAGGCACGCCGAACGCGGCAAGGAGGCCGCCTCGCGATGAGTGACAGCATCCGCATAGCCACGGCCGACGATGCGCCGGCCTTGCATCGCCTGCTGCACGCGGCGTACCAGCCGCTGAAGGAGATGAACATCCGCTTCACGGCCACCACGGCCGATGTCGTTCTGGTGCGTGAGACGATCCGCCGGCATACGAGCTTCGTTCTCGAGCGTGACGGAGAGATCATCGCCACGGTCTCCGTGCGCTTTCCCTGGCCGACCGGCGAAAATCATCTGGCGAGCTACCCGTTCATTCACTGGTTCGCCGTTTCGCCGGACTTCAAGCGGCAATCGATCGGCAGCACGCTACTGGACCATGTGGAGCTGGCTTTCCTGCGTGATCAGATCAAGGCGCCGGCCGTCTATCTGGCGACCGCGACCCGGCATCCCTGGCTGGTCGGCATCTATGAGCGCCGTGGCTATGAGGGTTTCTACAAGCATATCCGGCACGACGACGAAATCCTCCTTCTGCGCAAGATCCTCAACCCGGAGATCTACGAGAAGCTGGAAGTCGCCGAATACAAGCGTTTCGAGCCGCAATTGCTGGCGCATGCCCAATAGGGCCGCTGTATCGGCCTGTGGGCAGCATCACTTTCAACGGCGTCGGGGGACTGGGATATGATGGTAACGAGAAGAGGTTTCATGGGTACCGTCGGTGCTGCGGCATTGACGGCGGCCATCGGACATCGCGCGGCCCATGCCGAGGGCAATGCATCGCCGCGTCGGGGCGGTTCGCTCGTCTACGGCATCGAAACCGAGCCGAACACGCTGAACCCGCATCTGAACGGCCAGGCCAAGGCCAAGCTCGTGCTGCGCAACATCTATGAATCCCTGCTCGCCCGGACGGCCGATGGCGGATACGTTCCCTGGCTTGCTACCGCTTATGAAATCTCCAGGGACGGCAAGACCTATACGTTCAAGCTGCGCGATGATGTCGCCTTCAGCGACGGGGAGAAATTCGACGCCGCGGCCGTGGTGCTGAACTTCACGAAACTGAAGGAACCGCAATATTCGGGCAGCATCAGCGCCGGTTATCTGTCCTACGTCATTGAAGCCAAGGCGGCCGATCCGCATACGGTGGTCCTGACGCTTGACCGCGTCTACGCCCCGTTTCTCGACGGTGTGGCCAGCATCGATATCCTGTCGCCGCGCGCCTTTGCCTCCACGCAGATCAAGGCCGGTGGGCCTGAGATCGCCGGCACCGGGCCTTTCATCCTCGACCGTTATGTCCGGGGCCAGGAACTCCATCTGGTCCGCAACCCGGATTACAAATGGTCGCCGTCAAGTGCGGGGCATCAGGGGCCGGCCTATCTCGACGAGGTGACCTATCGTTTGTTGCCGGAATCGTCGGTGCGGACCGGTGCGCTGATATCGGGGCAGGTCGATGTCATCGAAGGCATTTCCGGCAATGACGCCGCTCTTTTCAAGGACAATCCCGACTTCACCTACCAGAGCGCGCTCAATCCCGGCACGCCCTATACGCTGTATCTCAACACCACCTATGGTCCGACCAAGGATGTGAAGGTCCGCAGGGCGGTGATCGCCGCCGTTGACGTTGCGGGGATCGTCGAGTCCATCTATCGCCGCGAACGCACCCGCGCCTGGGGCGTCCTGACGCCGGCGGACAAGGATTTCTACGACGCCAGCATCGAGGGCAGCTATGGTTTCGATCCGAAGCTTGCCAATCGATTGCTGGATGAGGCGGGCTGGACGGCACGCGACGCCGATGGCTTCCGCACCAAGGATGGTGCGCGCTTGTCGATCGAGATCGTACAGTCACAGGTGACGCTGCGTGACCAGCGCGACGTGCTGCTACAGGCATTGCAGGCCCAGGCCCGGCAGAGCGCCGGCATCGAACTTATCCTGAACAATGTCGATTCCGGCACCTATGCCGAACGGCAGAAGAGCGGAAAATACGGCGCCATCCCCAATTCCACCACCAATCAGGGGAATGCGGTCACCATCTATTTTCACTATCTGCCGCCGGACAAGGGCGGATCGATCAATTACAGCCGCACCGAGGCGCCGGAGATTACCGCCTGGCTGGACAAGGCCGCCTCCACCCTCGACGCAAAGGAACGCTTTGCCACCTACGCCGAGTTGCAGCGTTTCGCCATCGTCGAGCAAGCCTTCGGCCTGCCGCTTTATGTTCCCGAGGACCAGATCGCCGCGTCGACCAAGGTGCGCGGGGTCGGCTTCCGCCCGTTCAAGCAACTGCCCGAAAATGCCTACGACATCTGGCTGGATGCCTAGCCGGAAGGCGAAGGCTTTCGCGACCGATCAGACTTCTTTTTCATCCTGGAGACGATGACCGACATGTTTTCCCGCCGATCTTTCCTGAACGTTACGACCGCCACGCTTGCGAGTGTTCTGTTGCCTCTTGCCGCTCATTCGCAGGAGGCAACGCCGGTCAGCGGCGGCAAGCTCGTCTGGGGCGTGGAGACCGACCCGGCGACGCTGAACCCGCAGCTCAACGGACAGGACAAGACCAAGCTCTTGCTGCGCAATGTCTACGAGTCGCTGCTGGCCCGCACCAAGGAGGGTGGATATGTCTCGTGGCTGGCCACCGGCTACAAGATCTCCGATGACGGCAAGACCTATACCTTCACGCTGCGCGACGGCGTCACCTTCAGCGATGGCGAGAAGCTCGATGCGGCCGCGGTCGTGACCAATTTCACCAAGCTCAAGGATGCCGCCTATTCCGGCAGCAACAGCGCCGGGCCGGTTTCGAGGGTCGCCGAGGCCAACGCCGTGGACGCGCACACCGTCGTGCTGACGCTGAGCGAGGTCTACGCCCCGTTCCTCGATTTCGCCGCCAGCCTCGAAATCCTGTCGCCCAAGGCTTTCGCCTCCTCGCAGTTAAAGTCCGGCGGCCCGGAAATCGCCGGCACCGGTCCCTTCATCCTTGAGCGTTACGTCAAGGGCCAGGATATCCATTTCGTCAAGAATGCGGCCTACAACTGGCCGCCGAAGACCGCTGCCCATCAGGGGCCGGCCTATCTCGATGAGATCACCTACCGCTTCCTGCCGGAATCCTCGGTGCGCACCGGTGCGCTGACCTCCGGCCAGGTCGATGTCATCGAGGGTATTTCCGGCAATGATGCCGGATTGTTCAAGGATAACCCGGACTACAGCTATCAGAAGGCGCTCAACACCGGCACGCCCTATTCCCTCTTCCTGAACGTCACCTATGGGCCGACGCAGGATATCAAGGTGCGCAAGGCCCTCGTTGCCGCGATCGATGTGGATGCGGTGCTCAAGTCCGTCTATCGCGGCGAGCGCACGCGCGCCTGGGGCATTACTTCGCCGATCGATACGCAATTCTACGACAAGAGCATCGAGGGCGCCTATGGCAGCGATCCGAAGCTTGCCAACCAGCTCCTCGACGAGGCCGGCTGGACGGCGCGCGACGCCGACGGCTTCCGCACCAAGGATGGCAAACGCCTGACGATCGAGGTGGTCCAGGCACAGGCAACGGTGCGCGACCAGCGCGACGTGCTGCTGCAGGCCCTGCAGGCGCAGGCAAGGCAGAATGCCGGCATCGATCTCACCATTTCCTATGTCGACGCCGGTACCTATACCGACCGGCGCAAGACCGGCGTCTTCGGCTCCATCGCCAATTCCAACACGCCGACCGATGCGATCGACATCGAGTATCACTATCTGCCCCTCGATAAGGGCGGTTCGATCAACTACAGCCGGGCTTCGGCGCCAGAGCTTCTCTCCTGGCTGAAGGCCGCCTCGGCGACGCTCGACGCCAAGGAGCGCTTCGCCCTTTACGCCAAGCTGCAGCGCTTCGCGATCGTCGATCAGGCCTATGCGCTGCCGCTTTACGAACCGGAGGATCAGGTCGCCGCCGCTTCCTATGTGAAGGGCATCGGCTTCCGTCCATTCAAGCAACTGCCGGAGAGCGCCTACGACATCTGGCGCAGCGAATGACGGTCTGAACCAGAGCCGCCCTTCGCAAGGCGCGGAGGGCCATAGGAGCAAGAGATATGGACGTTGAGAATGTGACAGCCATTCGCCATGCGCCGGCTTCGGGGGTGCTGGGGCGTCTGTCGTTTGCACGCGGCACGCTGCCCTCGCAGATCCTGGCCCGCGTCGGCTCGGGGATCATCGTGCTATGGGCGGCGGTGACGCTGAGCTTCGTCAGCCTGCATATCGCGCCGGGCGATATCGTCGATCTCCTGATCGGCGAACAGCTCCGCACGCCGGCGGTGGAGGCGGCGATCCGCGCCGAATGGGGCCTCGACGAACCGCTCTATGCGCAATATCTCGCCTATCTCGGACGTATCCTGCACGGCGATTTCGGGCGCTCCTACATCCTGCAGACTGATGTTTCGACCCTGGTCCTGTCCCAGCTCTGGCCGACGGTGAAGCTGACGGCGGCCGCCCTTGTCGTCGCCGTCGTCTTCGCGGTGGTGAGCGCGGTTGCCACCGCCGGGCGGCGCTGGCCGCGGCGTATCGCCGGGGGTTTCGAACTGGTGCTCGTTTCCACCCCCTCCTTCTGGCTGGGCATCGTCCTGCTGTTCGTCTTTTCCTTCACGCTCAAGCTCTTCCCCGTGGCCGGCGACAGGACTTTTTCAGCGCTCGTACTACCGTCACTGTCGCTTGGCCTCTCGCTTGGCGCGGTCATCGGACAGGTGCTGCGCGAAGGGCTGGAGCGGGCGCTGGAAGAGCCTTTCGCGCTCACCGTGCGCAGCTGGGGCGCAAATGCGCTAACGCTCAGGCTGCGCCACGGTCTGCGGCACGCCGCCCTGCCGGCGGTCACCCTGACGGGCTGGCTGATCGGCGGCCTCCTGTCCGGCGCTGTCATCACCGAGCAGGTCTTCGGGCGTCCGGGGCTTGGCAAGATCACCGTCGATGCCGTGCTCGGAAAGGACCTGCCTGTCGTGCTGGCCGTCGCGATCCTGTCGGCCTTCATCTATGTCGTGCTCAGCACCCTGGTCGATGTGCTCTATCTGCTTCTCGACCCGCGCTTGCGCGCGCGGACATGAGGGGCAGGCGATGACACTCTCGACCACGCTTCCACCCGTCTCCGCTTCCCGATCCCGACGCATCCTTGCGGCGGCGGCCCATCCCGGCCTGCTGGTCGCGACGGTTTTCCTGCTGCTGATCGCATTCGCGACCGTCTCGCCGCATCTGCTGAGCGCCTATGATCCGATCGCCGCCGAGCCGCTTCAGGCACAATTGCCGCCGAGTGCGGCACATTGGTTCGGCACGGATCAGCTGGGCCGGGACGTTTTCTCCCGCGTCGTCCACGGCGCCCGCTATTCCATCCTGATCGGCGTCAGCGCCGTGGTGATCGCGGCGGTCGTCGGATCGATCCTCGGCCTCGCCGCTGGCCTAGCGCGTGGGCTGGTGGACGAGGTGGTCACGCGTTTCCTGGACGTGGTTTCCGCCTTCCCCGATCTGTTGCTGGCGCTGGTGCTGATTTCCTTCACCGGCCCCGGCACCTATAATCTCATCTTCGCGCTCGGTGTCGCCTCCATCCCCCGTTTCGCCAGAGTGGTGCGCGCGCAAACCTTCGTCATCGCCGAATCCGGCTATGTCGAGCAGGCCAGAACCTTTGGCCTGGCTCCATCCGTCCTGATCCTGCGGCATGTCCTGCCGCATGCGATCGCCCAGGTGCCGATCCTCGCGACCATCGGCTTGGGCACCGCGATCATCGGTGCCGCGGGCTTGAGCTTCCTTGGCATGGGGCCGCAGCCGCCGACGCCGGAATGGGGCGCCATGCTTGCGGAGGGACGCAACTATCTGCGCGTCGCCTGGTGGATCGGCGCCTGGCCGGGTGTCGTCATCACGCTCACGGTGATTTCCGTCAGCGTTCTCGGGCGCCAATGGCAGGCGGCTTTCGAAGGCAGGAGGCGCGCATGACCCCACTCGTCCATATCCGCAATCTGTCCATCGCCTTTCCGCAATCGGGCAACCCGAATGTCGTGGTCCGCGACTTCGACTTGACCATTCATCGCGGGGAATCCGTCGCTCTCGTCGGCGAGTCCGGCTCCGGCAAGTCCGTGACGGCGCGCTCGCTCGTCGGGTTGACCGGTCCCGGTGCGAAAGTCAGCGCCAATGTCTTCGATGTGGATGGCGAAAGCGTGCTCGGTTTCGGTGAAAGGGACTGGCGGCGCCTGAGGGGGCACAAGGTCGGCCTGGTGTTGCAGGATGCGCTGGTCTCTCTCGATCCGCTGCGCCGCATATCGCAGCAATTGGCGGATGCGACCGGGCATCGCGGTTTCCTGCGCCGGCGCGAGTTGCGGGGCGACAGTGTCGCCTTGCTGCGTTCCGTCGGCATTTCCGACCCCGAGCGGCGCCTGCCGCAATATCCGCATCAGCTTTCCGGCGGCCTGCGCCAGCGCGCCCTGATCGCCACCGCCATTGCCCGGCAGCCCGCTCTCGTCATCGCCGACGAGCCGACGACGGCACTCGACGCGACCGTGCAAAAGCAAATCCTCGACCTTCTGGCCGAGCGCCGGCGGGCCGGGCATACGCTGCTATTGATCAGCCATGATCTCGCGGTGGTCTCGCAGCTTGCCGACCGGGTGCTGGTGATGCGCAATGGCGAGGTCGTGGAGGAGGGGCGCACGGAGGAGATCCTCTCGGCGCCGCGCCATCCCTATACGCGCCAGTTGCTCGATGCGATCCCCTCGGCGAGCTCGCGCGGCTACCGGCTGGCGCCGAGAAGCGAGGACGTCTCGCCGGCTGAAACGATCAAGGTGCCGGCGCAGGCTAGGGGCGCCGAGCGGCTGCGAATTCCTCTTCCCGCCAAGCAGATCGATGCGCGGCGGAGCATGCTTGTCGCCGAGCACCTGTCGAAACGCTATGGCAGCGGATCTTCGGCATCGCTGGTCGTCAACGATGTGTCGTTCAGGCTGGCCGCCGGTGAAGCCCTCGGCATCGTCGGCGAGTCGGGATCGGGAAAGACCACCGTCGCCCGCATCGTGCTGGGGCTCACGGCTACCGATGCCGGCCGGGTGCTGATCGACGGACGTCCCTGGAGCGGATTGACGGAGGCGCAGCGCCGGACCCAGCGCGCCGGCATCCAGCTGATCGCCCAGGATGCGCTAAGCTCCTTCGATCCGCGCTACACGATCGAAAAGATTGTCGGCGAAAGCCTGGATTCGGTTGGCATTTTCGGAGCCGAGCGAAGAGAGCGGGTGATCGAGGTTCTCGATGCCGTCCGCCTTGGAGCCAGTTTCCTCGACCGCTATCCACGCGCGCTTTCGGGCGGACAGCGGCAAAGGGTCGCCATAGCCCGCGCCTTTGCCCCACGTCCGAAGCTATTGGTCGCCGATGAGCCGGTCAGCGCCCTCGATGTCTCCATCCAGGCGCAGATCCTCGATCTGCTGGCGGAGCTTCAGGCCACTTCCGGCACCTCTCTCCTGTTCATCTCGCACGATCTCGGCGTCGTCCACCATCTGACGGATCGCGTCGTGGTGATGAAGGAGGGGCGGATCGTCGAGACCGGAGATGTCGGCACGGTCTTTTCGGCGCCGCGCCATAGCTACACGCAGGCTCTGCTGGAGGCCGTTCCGGCGCTGGCTTGAGCTGCACGGCCGCAAATCGGCGAATACAGCGATTTGCATGGCCGAATCCGTATTTGAGAAAACAGGAGTACTGCCCCATGAGTATCGCCCGTCCACGCCGCCTGAAGACACTGGTCGGTGCCGGCAATTTCGTCTCCGCCCCCAATGATGCAAGCCCGGTGACCGGCGCTCTCCGTGCCGTCGAGCTTGCCCGCAAGGCGGAAGCGGAAAAGATAACCGGTCTGTTCACGGCCGACCTGCTGCAGGCCGATCCCGACGGGCTTTCGGGCACGACGGGCACGCAGGAGCCGATCGTGGCCTTGGCGGCGCTGAGCCAGGTGACCTCCCATATCGGCCTGATCGCGACCGTATCGACGACCTATCATCATCCCTACAATCTCGCCCGCCTGATCGGGACGCTGGATCATGCCAGCGGCGGCCGTGCGGCCTGGAATGCCGTTACTTCCTCCGTCGGCGAGGAGAATTTCGGCGGTGAAACCATTCCCGATCCGGCCAAGCGCTATGCGCGGGCGGCGGAATTCATCGAGGTGATCAACGCGCTTTTCGACGCCAACGATCCGGCGGCGGTCAGGCGTGGTTCCGGCGGATCGATCAGCGTCGATCCCGGCAAGCTGCACCGCATCGACTATCGTGGCGAGCATTTTCAGGTGCAAGGTCCGTTGAACGTTCCGCCGCCGCCGCAGGGCCGGCCGGTGCAGTTCCAGGCGGGCCAGTCGGCCGAGGGCGTGACGCTCGGCGCGCGCTATGCCGAGGTCGTCTACACGTCACAGCCGACGCTCGACGCGGCCATTGCCTTCGTCGGCGAGTTGCGGCGGCAGGCCCGCGGCTTCGGACGCGGCGCCGACCTGCCGCTTGTCATGAACTCGTTCCACTCCGTGATCGGCGAAAGCGATGCCGACGTCGCGCGCCGGCTGAAGGAAAAGCATGAGCGGATCGACTACGAGAAGGGCCGGCTGAAGCTTGCCGACATGCTCGGCGGAGATGTCGACCTTGCGGACCTGCCGCTCGATCAGCCGCTGCCGGCGAGCCTGCTGCCGGAGGTCGATAGCGTCAATCGCCGGCGCGGCCGCGTCGAGATCTTTCGGCGCTATGCGCAGCAGGGGCTCAGCCTGCGCGAATTGATCATCCAGGCGCAGGAGACGGGCCACTGGTCGGTCGCCGGCACGCCGGAAAAGCTTGCCGACGCGATAGAGGAACGTTTCCGCGCCGGCGCGCTCGATGTGATTTCCCTGCACGGTTTGGGCAATCCGGACCAGGAGGATTTGCTGCTGAACGGGCTGCTGCCCGAACTGCGCAAGCGCTCGCTTCTCGACAGCGACTATCTCAGCGGCGATTTCCGCGCCAATCTCGAGCTGCCGAAGCCCTGGATTGCGCAGGAGCCGGCGGTTCGTCAGGCAAGCGGGCGATAAGGCCCATTTGTCCGGACTTTGAGCGAGCGGCTATTGGCGCACTCAAGGCTTTTCCAACACCTCGTGCTCGTAGAGCTGGTCCATGCTCAGGGATGCGACGTCGGCGAAGGGGGTCTGGTTGCGGACGCGGCCGCTGCCGAGGATGACGACATCGTCGCAGAACGAGATGGTGCTGCGATGATGGCTGATCACGATCGTCGTGCGGCGTCCGGCGCGCGATCTCAGCGTCTCGACGATGGCGGCTTCCGACAGGCCATCCATGGCATTGGTGGCTTCATCGAGGATGAGGATGTCGGGATCGCGCACCAGCGCCCTTGCCAGCGCGATCCGCTGCCGCTGCCCGGCCGACAGGCTGGCGCCCCGATAGCCGACGACGGTTTCGTAACCGTCGGGGAGTGTCTCGATGAATTCGTGCGCCTCGGCAAGCCTGGCGGCGCGCTCCGCTTCGGCGAGTGAGGCATTGCGCCCATAGGCGATGTTTTCAAGAATGGTTCCGTCCACCAATTCCAGGTCCTGGCTGGCAAGCGCGATCCGGTTGCGCCATTGGGCGGGGTCGATGCGGCTGAGCGGCAGCCCGTCGATCAGGATCGCGCCCTCGTCGGGTTCGACAAAGCGGCAGAGAAGATTGACGATCGTCGTCTTTCCGGCACCGGACCGGCCGATGATCGCTGTCGAGCGCCCATGGCGGATTTCGAAGCTGGCGGAGCGCAGCACGACGGGCCGGGAAGCCGCGCCTGGATATTTGAAGGTCACGCCCTCGAATTTGATCGCGTCATGCAGCCCATGCGCGGGCTCCGTGCCCGCCGGCGGCTTCGGCTTGGCGGTGGGGTCCAGCAGCCAGCGGACCTCCTCCAGCGAACCGCTCCAGCCCTGCACCTGGCTCCAGGCCAGCTGTAGGGCGCGCACATGCGGCTGCAGCCGGTAGAGCAGGACGACGAAGGCGACGATGATCGGAAAGCTGACGCCCCATGACCATGCGCTCACCACGACAGCAAGGAAGAGCGCCGAATGCAGAACCTCCGTCAGCGGCGGCAGGGCGCCCTGGCGGGTCTGTAGGATGAAGCCCGCCTTTCGAACGGCGTTCGATGCTCCATCGAAGATCGCCTTTTCGCGCGCTTCCTGGCCGAAAGCCCGGATCAGCCGACCGGCATGAACGAGATGCAGCATCCTGCTGGCGAGCTCGTTGTTGAAGGAGGTGACGTCACGGCTCGGCATTTTCAGCGTGGAGGAAAGCAAGGCATGCGCGACCTGCACGAGGATGAGGCCGATCGCAACGCAGAGCGTCATCTGCCAGGACAAGAGCAGCAGGAAGGCGAGCAGGATGATTGCCGCCGATGCGTTCACGATCGTACCGAGCACGGTCTGTATCGCGTCCGATGCCCGCCAGGATTCGTTGGAGATGATGTTCAGCAGCCGGCCGGGGGTTTCCTGCAGGAAAAAGGGATAGCCGATCTTCAAGAGCTGATCGGCCAGCGCGCTGCGGATCGCGTGGCCGGCCTTGCCATAGATGAAGGTGGTGAGCGCCGTGTTGGCGAAGGCAAGGATGTTCTTCAGCGTGATCAATGCCAGGATGCAGGCGGCAATCGCCATCAGCCTCTGGCGATCATCCAGGCTCGAGCCCACCTGCTGGAAAAGGGCGGAAAATCCGCCGAGCCCCGTCGGGTCCTTCTGACCGCCGATGATGCTCAACATCGGAATGATGAGGCCGATGCCGGTACCCTCGAGCACGGCGCCGATCAGGCCGAAAACGACGACGACAGGCAACAGGCGCATCTGCCGGCCAAGCGCCCGACGCAGGATCTGCAGGCCCGGCAGAAGGAGTTTCAGCATGGCGGATCACCTCAGCGAGCGGGTTGCCTGTTTGATCTGGTCCACATCCGGCCGCCGGGGCCGGCCTGTCATGGCGAGCCGCGCGAATTCGGCCGCGCCCAGCAAATTCATGGACACGATCGGCCAGTGAGACAAGGACACTTCCGGATCGAAGCGCGATCCGCCCCATGATTCCCGCCAGGCCGAGCGAAAAGTCCAGTAAAAATGCCGCAAGAGCCAGGGCGCCCTGAACAGGTGCTTCAGACAGAGCCCGCCGTTTCCGAGGCTGTAGTTGCGGTGGAGCCGCTCGATCGCCTCCCGTGTGTTGCGCCCGTGATAGTGAAGAACGCTCATGTCTGGCACATATTCGATGGGGATGCCGAGCTGAAAGGCGCGGACGATATAATCGGTATCCTCGGCCGATTGCAGGACGCTGCCGGCGCCGAAGCGCTCGTCGAAACGGCCGACGCGCAGGGCGACCTCCCGGTGCATCGTCATGTTGCAGCCCAGAATGAAGCCGCCCGGATGGATGTCGGGGCTGAAGCGGGCCTGTTGTGGCGAGCGCTTGATCGTAAAGGGCAGGTCGAGCGCATTGCCGAGTTCGACGCGGCCGCCCCGGATGACGCAGCCTTCGCCGGCCGCGTAATGTCGCTCCAGATCCCGCAAGTAGTGCACATCCACTTCGCAATCGTCGTCGATGAAGATAAGGATTCGTCCGCGCGACCGCTCCATCCCGGCATTACGGGCCGCGGCGAGACCGCGGCGCGGCTCGTTCAGGGCTATGATCGTCATGCTCGACGTGGCGGCGATGCGGGCCAGTCGCTCGGCGGTGCCGTCGGTCGAGCCGTTATCGACCACGATAAGCTCGCTGGTGATCGAAGCATGCAGACGACAGGTGGCTTCGATCGATCGGATGCAGGCCTCGAGCGCTTCGGCACGATTGCGGGTGCAGACGATGAAACTCGCCGTGGGCTCACGGCCCGCGGGAGATCGAGGCGGCTTTGCGGATGGCTGTGCACGCTCCCGCATGGTTTCGGAACGTTCCCCGGCCATGTCAGGCGAGCCCCTGCAGCGACGGCACGCTCCTGGCGGGCACCGATTGCTTGTATCTTGCCAGCGCATCAAGGCGCAGGCTGGCGTCGCTCCAGATGCGGCTGCACCAGGGCGCGTAGGCGGCGGCGCGCAGGCCATAGCGTTCCCGGCGCCGGATCGTATGCCATTTCCCGGTCTGCGTCAGGAACTGATGCGTGAGCTGCGGTTGCTTCTCGTCGGCGATGAGCTGGTAGAGGAAATAGAAGAAGCACATCAGTCCTTCCTCGTAGCTTGGCAATGCCGGCGCAGGACCTGCGATCTTCGCTTCGATGGAGCGGAGACAGTCGGCGACACGCCGCACCGTGTCCGGCGTCACCGCCGCGCCGATAGCGTGCAGCGCATCGGGATCGTCGATCAGGGATTCGAGTTCCAGATTTTCGGCGGCGATCGTCAGATGCGTCCGGCGCATCGGCCGCTTGTGCTTGTTGGTGACGCTTTCGTCGTGAACGCGATAGGCGACCAGGCTGTCGTCGATCATGGCGGCGGGGAAGGTGCGGGTGATGCGCCGGAACAGATCGAAGTCCTCCGCATGCACGTAGCTTGCGTCGTAGGTCAGCATGTCCGCCGGGATGACATTGCGGTTGTACATCACCGTCGAATGCATGAAGACGGTGTAGAACATCGACAAGACATGCCAATCCGCCGATTGATGCAGCGGATTGGGCGTGCCGCGCACGAGCCGGTTGCCGATCAGCCGGTCGACGCCCGTGCCGCTGATTGCGAGCTCGGGCCGCTCCCGGAACAGGGCGATCTGGCGCGAAAAGCGGGTGGGATAGGCGATGTCGTCGGCATCCATTCTGGCGATCAGCTCGCCTTGCGCCATGGTCATGCCTTCGTTGAGGGTCGCGATAAGGCCGCGGTTTTCCCGCGAGACGATGCGCAGGCGGCCATCCGCCTGGCGATAGCGCTGCAGGATGTCGAGCGAACGGTCAGTGGAACCATCGTCGATGGCGATGACGTCGAGGCGCTGGTAATCCTGCCGCAGGATGCTCTCGAGAGCGGCGGCAAGATAGGGTTCGCCATTATAGACGGGCAGCAGCACGGAGACCAATGGAACAAACATTCTTCAGCTCGTCGATCTATTGAAAATCAGAGGTTTGGACGGCGTCACCGCGATTGCCGTGATCACGGCGATAGAGCGCCGGTTCGTATGCCCTAGCGCCGTGTCGATGCTCCAGCGGCTCGCCGGCGATGGCGGTCGATGGAGCAGAGCTCTGATGGTTGCGGGCAATATAGGGAAAGTAGCGCTTGAGATTGTTCAATGGCTTTTCGAAAACCAGCCAGGAGACCGAGGCAAGCAGCAAAGTCGCGGCACTTCCGATGACAAAGCGGCCGGCTCCCTGCTCGGAGACGTTGACCGGAATCCAGGGCTGAGCCTTGACGATCAGGGCGAGCACGATCGGATGGAAAAGATAAAGACCGTAGCTGATCCGCCCGATGGCCGTTATCGGCGGCAGCTGGAGCAGCCGGCCGATGGGAGATCGAAAGCCCGAGGAACCGTTGCCGACCAGCATGACGAGCGGCACGAGCGGAAAAACCTCCGAGCCGATCCAGATCGTCCAGTCGAGGATCGGGCTTATGGGATCGGGCCTCAGCCATAGCGCCACGGCGGCCGCGGCCGCCAACGGCATCCAGCCCAGCCGCATCCATTGCGGCCAAGCTTGCGTCCTGCTGCGATAGGCGGCAAGCAGCGCGCCGGCGGCCAGCGCGTCCATCGAGGCCGAAGGCAGCAGATCGCGCATCAGGTTGGGCGTTCCCGTCAGCGGCCAGCAGAGGCGATAGGCAAGCGAACAGGCGATGACGGCGATGCAGATGCGTTCGATCAGCCGGCGCGGCGCCAGCAGGATGACGAGCGGCCAGACGATATAGAACTGCTCCTCGATGCTGAGGCTCCAGGTGTGGCACAGGACCCAGGGCGTCCATTCATTGCGCAGGGCATACCAGTAGTTCGACAGGTAAAGCGCGTGCCATTTCAGGCTGCCGCGGGCGCCTTCGAGGTTGACGAACCAGATGAAGGCCAGCATGGCGAAATAGGGTGGGAATATGCGCAGCGCGCGGCGGATATAGAAGGCCTTCAGCGCCGTTGCCGGCTGGTAGCGGGAATCGGCGCGCGCTTCCAGCAATAGCCGCGTGATCAGGAAGCCGCTGAGGACAAAAAACAGACGCACGCCGAGATGGCCCCAAATGGAACCGTCGGCGGCGACGAAATGCGCGTACAATACCATGCTGACGGCAAGAGTTCTCAAGCCGTCCAATTGGCGGTCGCGTGTATTCGACATAGACACCCCTGGCTTTCAGCCTTTGCCGGACACTCTCCTCGACGGCGCCAACTCCCCGATATTTTGCCGCTTGCGTCTACTGTTCTTCTTTACGCCCCGCGCGGACCGATGAACCGTCAAGCAACCCTTCCAGCGTTCGTAAGCGAATCCGGCCAAACTGGGGCGTTTGCGGTGCAATTGGCGGGTGTTCGATCACGTGTTTGAAACAAATGGCCATGTTTTCGAAAATTCGGAAATATCCATTCCTTCGCATTCAAGACGCTTGGCATTCATCTGAGGAACCACCGTCCCGCAATCGCGATGGATCGGCGGCCCGCAACGCAATGTTGCGGCTGATCCCTTCATCGTCAACCCTATATGAGCATTATGCAATTCATGAGGGATATCCGATGGATGGGCCTACCTATTGGAATATGCAGGGGCGGCATTTCGCAGCCTTTGCCGCTTTTTTCTATTGCTAGTGGATGAGGCTGCAAAGTTCGCGTTTCGCAGCTTGTTTTTCTGATTGCTTTTGGATTGATAAAGGCTGAGTTGCGCTATGTACGTGGTCAAGCGCAAGTTTAGGAGGAAACGACGTGGTGGATGAAAAGCAGCTTATCTCCAAGATCACTTGGCGGCTTATGCCTTTTCTGGGTGTCCTTTATCTGATCGCCTATATCGATCGTCAGAATGTCAGCTACGCCAAGCTGCAGATGGTGGACGCGCTGGGCATGAGTGAATATGCCTATGGTCTGGGCGCATCGCTCTTCTTCATCGGCTATTTCCTGTTCGAGGTTCCGAGCAACCTGCTCCTCGACAGGTTCGGTGCGAGCAAGTGGTTCGCGCGTATTCTGGTTTCCTGGGGCGCCGTCACGGTCGCCTTGGCCTATACGCAGAATCCGACCATGTTCTATATCCTGCGCTTCCTGCTCGGCGCCTGCGAGGCGGGGTTCTTTCCGGGTGTTCTCTATCTTCTGACGCTCTGGTATCCCCGTGCCTATCGCGGCACCATGGTCGGGTTGTTCATGATCTTCAGCGCCTTGGCGAATGCGATCGGGGCGCCCATCGGCGGCGCCTTGCTGGATCTCGACGGCCTTTACGGCCATGCCGGATGGCAGTGGGTGTTCATCATCACCGGCGTTCCCGCCATCCTCGCCGGTGTCGTGACGTTCTTCTATCTGTCCGACCTGCCGGAAAAGGCGAATTTTCTCAAGCCGGAGGAAAAGGCCTGGCTCAAGCAGCGTCTTGCGACCGAAAATGAAGGCATGGAACAGCATTCATCGGACGGTTTTCGGGCATTGGTCAATCCGCGCGTTCTCTTGATGGCGCTGTGCTATGTCGGCTTTCCGCTGGCTGCCTATGGGCTCAGCTACTGGCTTCCGACCATCGTCAAGAGCTTTGGCGTCAGCAACACCACCAACGGCTTCATCAACATCATTCCCTGGGCCCTGGTCGCCATCGCCCTCTATGTGGTGCCGTCCATGGCGGACAAGGCATCCTCGAAGACGCCCTATATCGTCATTCCGGCATTGGTCGGGGCGGCGTGCCTGGTGCTCTCGGCCATCATTCCGAACCATACGATACAGTTCGCCTTCCTCTGCGTGGCCGCGGCCGGCATTTTTGCCGGGCAGCCGGTCTTCTGGAGCCTTCCGTCGCGGTTCCTCAAGGGCGCGGGTGCGGCCGCCGGCCTTGCGGCGATCAACTCCATCGGCAATCTCGGCGGCTTCATCGCGCAGAACGTCGTGCCCTGGATCAAGGACAGCACGGGCAGCACGATCGCGCCGATGTTCTTCCTGGCCGCCTGCCTGACCGCCGCCGCGATACTGGTGCTGTTTGTCGGCCGGATCGTCGCCCGCGTGACGGCCGCGCAGGATCTGAACGGCAGAGACCCGGCTCGGGTCTGATGTAGAGCGGAAAAGTCCGCCTTCGCTGACGAAGGCGGACTTTCTCAGTCTATCGATGATGAAGACCGGTGGCGCTCATGGCGCCCCGGTCTTTTGCATTTGACGCTCAGCCGAGCGCCGGGCGCGGAATGCCCAGATGATCGCGCAGCGTCGTGCCTTCATATTCGGTGCGGAAGAGGCCCTTTTCCTGCAGGATCGGCACCACGTCGCGCGTGAAGTCGTCGAGACCGCCGGGGAAGAAGGGCGGCATGACGTTGAAGCCGTCGGCCGCACCATTCTCGAACCATTGCTGCATGCGCTCGGCAATCTCGATTGGCGTGCCGAGCACGATATGATGACCGCGGCCGGCGGCGACGCGCAGGGCGAGCTCGCGGATCGTCAGCTTCTCGCGACGTGCCAGTTCGGTGAGCAGTTCGGCGCGGCTGCGCAGCTGGTCGGAGATCGGCAGGTCCGGCAGCGGGCCGTCGAGATCGTAGTCGGCGAGGCTATGGCCGATGCGCTCCTCGAGAAGCGGCATGGCGCTCTTGATATCCGTCCAGCGATTGAGGACATCGAGCTTTTCGCGGGCCTCGGCCGCCGTCTTGCCGATGACGGGCAGGAAACCCGGCATGACCGCCACGCTGTCGGGATCGCGTCCGAAGCCGGCAACCCGGCCCTTGAGGCTCTTGTAGAAGGCTTGCGCTTCGTCGAGGCTCTGCTGCGCGGTAAAGACGATGTCGGCGGTACGCGCCGCCAAGTCCTGGCCGGGACCCGACGAGCCGGCCTGGATCAGCACCGGATGTCCCTGCGGCGAGCGGGGAATGTTGAGTGGGCCCTTGACCGTATAATATTTGCCCTGGTGATCGAGCACATGCACCTTGGAGGGATCGGCATAGACGCCGCTTTCCTTGTCCTTCGGAAAGGCATCGTCGTCCCAGCTGTCCCAGAGGCCGCGCACGACGTCGACGAATTCCTCCGCGACGGCATAGCGCTCGTCATGCTCCGGATGGCTCTTGGAGAAATTGGCGGCGGTGCGCGCATAGGAGGTCGTGACGATATTCCAGGCGGCGCGTCCATGACTCAAATGGTCGATCGAGGCGAAGGCGCGGGCGAGATGATAGGGTTCGCCATAGGTGGTGGAGGCCGTGGCGGCGAGGCCGATCTTTTCAGTGACCATGGCAAGCGAGGCGAGCAAGGTCAGTGGCTCGAAGCGCGCGATCATCGAGGGGTGGGCATCGACACCGCTCGTCAGGCCGTCGGCCAGGAAAAGCATGTCGAACTTGGCCGCTTCCGCCATCTGCGCCACGCGGCGCAGCAGGTCGAAATTCTCGCTGCCGGCTTCGGCGTCCGGATGGCGCCAGCCGGAAACGTGATGGCCGGCTCCCTGCAGGAAAAGGCCGAGATGGATCTTGCGGGTCTTGCTCATGGTTTCATGCCTTGGGTTTCATGCCTTGGAATTGCGGAAAAGCATCAGGTCAGACGTTGGCCGAGCAGGGCGAGGAAGCGATGGAGATCATCCTCGCTCCGCATCGTCTGCGCAAGCTCCGGAACGGCTGAAACCGCCGGATGGTTGCCAGTGGCGTCACGGAATTTGCCGGTGGGGTCGCTGAGGCCCGGCAGCCCCTTGAACTCGCGGGTCAGCCGGTCGCCACCCGCGAGGCTCACCTCGGCAATCACGAAGCGCGTCTTCGGGTCATTGGAAAGCCGAGGGGCGCTTTCGTCATGGCGGCGCCCTACGCGGCGGGCAACGGCCATCAGGTCCTCGCGCACCGGCGTCTCGCCGAAATGATCGATCCGCAGCACGCCGTCGATGAGGGCGGCGGCGAAGACATATTCGGGGCTGAAGCGCGCGTCGATCCCGGTGGTCGGGTTTCTCACAACCAGCGCGGCATCGCCGCCCGGCGGGAAGGTGAACGTCACGGATTCGATGGTATCCGCGCGCAAACCTTCCTGATGCAGCTGAAGGCCGATCATGGCGACGGGATGACTTGCCGTGCAGCAGGGAAAGGCCTTGAGCGTCAGACCAGGCGAGACGATCTGCCACGGGGAGCCCCAGTTTTCCACCGCCGCCTGCGGACGCTCCTCGCCGAAGGCGAAGGCGGAGAAGAAGCCGATGTGATTGTCGAGAAAATCCCTGGCGCCGCCAAAACCGGCTCTGGCGAGTCTCGCCGAGAGAAGGCCGGAGCGCGCCGCCATGCCGGCGTGATAGGGCTTGGCGTCGTGGCCGAACTGCAGGCGCAATCCGCTGGAATGGGTGGCGGCAAGCCCGAGCGCCACGGCGGTTTCCTCGACCGAATATCGCAGCACATGCGCGACGGCGGCGGCCGCGCCGATCGTACCGAGGGTTGCCGTCGCGTGGAAACCGTTCTCGTAATGCTTCATGCCGAGCGACAGGCCGAGGCGGGCCATGGCCTCGAGCCCGACGATATAGCCAGCGATCAACTGCTCGGCGGACATCTGCACGTCCGCGGCAAGTGCCAGCAGCACCGGAACGACCACCGTCGTCGGATGGCCACGCACGCTGGAATGCACGTCATCATAGTCGAGCACATGTCCGGCATGGCCGTTGACCAGCGCGGCCGTCAAGGCATCGGTGCGGCGTTCCTGTCCGATGATCACCGCATTGCCACTGCCGGGAGATAGCTGCTCCAGAAGGATGAGCGTCGTCCGGTCGAGCGCGCCGCCGAAGGCGCAAGCCAGCCAATCGATGATCGCGGTGCGGGCCGCCTGAACGGCGGCTTCGTCCTTCAGAGGCTCGGAGGAAATGATGGCCTCGGCAAAGGCGGTGGTGAGCGGAAAGGTCCTGTCCATGATCGATCCCTTCAGATGCCCTCGCCATCCTCCAGCGAGCTGCGCGCGCCCGCCAGCCCGTTGACGAAGCGGCGGATGCGTGGGTTTGCGGATTTCTGGAAGATAGCCTCCGGCGCGCCCTTGTCGACGATGAGGCCGTTTTCGGTGAAGACGACGACGTCGCTGATTTCCTCGGCAAAACGCATTTCATGCGTCACGAGAATGCTCGTCATACCCTCCTTGACGAGATCGCGGATGACGGCGAGCACCTCACCGACGGTTTCGGGATCAAGCGCGGAGGTTACCTCGTCAAACAGGACGAGGTCGGGTTTCATGGCAAGCGCGCGGGCAATCGCCACGCGCTGCTGCTGGCCGCCAGAAAGCTGGCCCGGATACATCTGCGCCTTTTCGGAGAGGCGCACGCGTGCCAGGAGGTCCTTCGCGTGACGCTCGGCTTCCGCCCGACCGATGCCGAGAATGCGGGTCGGTGCCAGCGTGATGTTGTCGATGACCGTCAGGTGCGGGAAGAGATTATACTGCTGGAAGACGATGCCGATCTTCTGCCGCAGCTTGATGCGCTCGGCTTCGCTGGTCATCTGGTCGACACGGGCGCCGTTGACGGTGATGCGGCCGGATTGCGGCGTCACCAGCGCGTTGATGCAGCGCAGGATGGTCGACTTGCCCGATCCGGACGGGCCGATGATCGAGACGGTTTGTCCCCGCTCCACCTGTAGATCGATGCCCTTCAGGACCTCGGTGGGACCGAAGGACAGGTGCACGTCGGCGAGTTCGACAATCAGATTGGTCGCAGCTTGGCTCATGCCCAGCTCCTCATGCTTTCAGGCGACGCTCGAGGCGGCGCGTCAGGCTGGAAATAGGATAGCAAAGAACGAAGAAGGCCGTCATGACGACGACATAGGCAAGCACGGTGAAATCGAGCCGGCGAACGGCGGTGCTGGCGTCGGTGGCGGCATGCAGCAGTTCGTGAACGCCGACCAGCGAGGCGAGCGCGGTCCCCATGGTGATGGAGGAAAAGAGGTTCATCCAGGGCGGCAGAGAACGACGGGCGCATTGTGGCAGGATGATCCAGCGCAGGGCCTGCAGCCTTGAAAAACCAAGTCCCTTGGCGGCTTCCCACTGCGTGGTGGGGATCGACTGGATGGCGCCGCGCGTGATTTCGGCCACATAGGCGCTGGCCGGAATGGCAAGCCCGATCACTGCCTTCAGCCAGTCGGGGAAGGGCAGGTAATGGCCGAACACGACGACTTCGAAGGGAAAGATGTAGGTGGTGGCGAAGATCAGCACCAGATGCGGCGCATTGCGGAACACTTGCACATAAAAGACGACAGGGTAGCGGACGATCTTCAGTGGCGCGAGCTCCAGAATGCCGAAGATGACGCCGACCATCGTGCCGCCCGTCATGGCGAGCAGGCTGATCAGGATGTTCATCAGGAAGCCGCTGCCGAGATAAGGCAGCCATTCGACCAGCACCTTGAGCAATGACAGGTCGGCCAGCAGCCAGATGACGGCCAGAGCGACCAGCGCGGCGAACAGCCAGGGCAGCCGGTTATGTACCTGGGCGGGAAGGTTTTTTGTACCGATCATGATCCCACCCCGAATCCAGGCACCGCCAGGCGCTTTTCGACCCAATGGCCGATGCGGGCGACGGCCAGGTTGATGGCGCTGAAGAACAGAAGGATGACGATCATCAGCTCGACGACATTGTCGCGCTGCGTCCAGACCATGATCGAGGCATAGGTGATCTCGCTGACCGCGATCGCATTGCCGACGGTGGTCAGCTTCACCAGATTGATCAGATTGTTGACGATCGCCGGCAGCGAGGCGCGGATCGCCAGCGGTACGGATACGAAGCGCAGGATCTGCAGGCGGTTGAAGCCGATGGCGCGGGCCGCCTCCACCGTCTGGTCCGGTACGGCCTCGATGCCGGCGCGAATGGCGTCGGCATGCAGGGCGGCGACATGCAGGCCGACCACGGCCACGACCCAGAAAAAGGGCGTGAGCGGATTGTGCTGCGCTCCCCCCAGCATGTTGGAGACGAGTGTGTTCAGCACGAGGAAGCTGAACATCAGCTGCACCAGCGTCGGCGTATTGCGGGTGATCTCAATCAATGCACGGACAGGCACGGATACCAGTCTGCGGCTGGAAGTCAGCATGGCCGCGAAGATCAGGCCGAACACGAGGCTGACCGGAATCAACAGCACGATGAGATAAAGCGTGGTGATGAAACCACCACGCCAGATCTGTGCCTCATAACCGCTGGCAAGGAACTCGTAATGGAGCCCGATCTTGCCCGTCCAGTCTATGAAGGCCTGAAGAAGAGAATTCTCCATGCTCGCCTTCCTTCAAGCGACGAATAGCGTCACTTGCCCTCGGTCTGGAGCTTCTTGTGCTCTTCCTCGAGATAGGCGGTGTTGAGCAGCCGGTTGGCCTTCGCATAGTCGAGGAGCTTGCCGCTGGCATGCAGCTCGCGAACGATCTTGTCGAGCGCGGCGCTGGTGTCGCTTTCGCCCTTGCGCAGCCAGATCACCGAATCGGACGGGATCAGTTCGGTCGGGAAGAGGATGGTATAGTCCTTCCATTCTTCCGGGCGATCCTGCAGCAGCAGGCCGAGGGTAGCGCCGACATGCACGGCGGCGACGCAATTGCCGCCCTGCAGCGCCAGCAGCGATTCCGGCTGGCTCGGCAGCCCCTTCACTTCCGCGCCGTATTGTTCCGCAAGCGGCTGGGCGTAGTTCGAGCCCTGGGAAATGCAGACCGGCTTACCCTTCAGGTCGCTCCAGTCCTTCAGGCCGCTGTCCTTGCGGCCGACGGCGGCGCCGCCGCTGCGATCGTAAGGCGTCGGTACGTAATCGAGGATCTTGGCGCGTTCCTCGGTGTATTGCATGTTGGCGATCAGGATATCCACCTTGCCCTGCTGCAGGAACTGCACGCGGTTCGGCGGAGTTACCGTCACCGTTTCCAGCTTGACGCCGAGCTTGTCGGCCAGCGCCTTGGCTAGGTCGACATTGTATCCCTTCTGCTCCTGGTTCGTCGGATCGATATAGCCGAAGGGCGCGCCGGACAGGATAACGCCGACGGTGAGCGCGCCGCGTCCCTTGATGCGGTCGAGCGTGGCATCGGCATGGGCCATCGTGCTGAAAAGCGCACCGACGGAAAGGGCGGCAGCAAAAAGGGCTGTCGAAGTTCGCTTGGCAAAGTTCATGGGTTCAAAACTCCTTAGTCGGCGCGGAAACTAGAGAGAGGGACAGGGGCGGGCGAGAAATAGCATGCTATTTCTTGCGGCTTTGTGAAATGAATTACCCACATAATATATGGATTTTAAGAGAACAACTCTCTTTCCCGCAATCATCACCAGAATATTCGTCGTATTGATCCGGCGTTTCGCGATGCGGTCAATTCTATGGTCGCATGCAAGCTCGTCTCCTCCGGAGAAATCCTTTTCCGTCAATGTGATAGGCTCGATCAGCGCTTGCTGGGGCGGATGGATGTGCGCAGGTTCAGCAGGCGGTCGAGGGATTGCAGGGTCGTTTCCTGAGCGGCGGTCGCCAGCGCCAGCATCATTGCCTCCAGGCACACAAGGGTCGGGCCATGCAAGGCGACATGCTCGACCTTGGCGCGGGGGATGATGATCGATGCATTCGCATGCTTGCGCAGCACGGTCTCTTCCTGTCCCAGCAGCATGACGATCGGGATACCCAGGCGCTGTGCCTCGGTGATGGTGGTCATGCCTTCGCGGTGCGGCCGCCCGTGGGCCATCATGATCAGCGCGTCGCCTTCCTCCATGGTGAGGAGCTGCTCGGCAAGCGCTATGCCCGTCATGTTGAGCGCGTAGGAAGGGTAGCCGTTGCGGGAAAAGAGGCGGGCCGCGTAGGTCGCCAGCACACCGGAGGCGCCAATGCCGAAAATGCCGATGCGTTTCGCGCCGAGGATGACGGCGATGGCATCGGCCATGCCCTGGCGGTTGGATGGCGAGGAAAGCGCTTCCATCGCGTGGCGGTGATCGTTGATGACGAAATCGATGGCGGAATCGGCATCGCTGCTCAACTCGCGCGTTGTCGTCGCCATTTTTTCGGACGGCGAATCCGTTTCGCCGATATGGGCTTCCAGCGTGTCCTTGAGGTCCAGTAGTCCCTCGAAGCCCAGCGCCTGGATCGCGCGGATGACCGTCGCGTCGGATGTGCCGGTTTCGTTGGCGATTTCCAGCGCGGATTTGCCGAGGATGGCGTGGCGATGCTGGTCGATATAATCGGCGACGCTGAGCAGGCTTGGCGACAGTGAGGCGCGGCGGTTCCTCAGCCTTTCACCGAAGCGGTCGATGCGGCGCGTCTTCTGGATTCTGGGGGCGGCGTCCATGGCCGGCAAGATACCTTCCTCATCTAGTCATGTTAAGGAAGGCACATTGTCCTATTCCGGCGGATTTTGAAAGCCTCGGGCGTCACTGCCGCTGTGGTTTCAGGCCCGGCCGACCGGCAACATGCGACTGTATCATCGATACCATCAGGCTGAGCGCGGCGTAGGAGTTGGAGATCGCCTCCTCACGCGGCAGCAGGATGTAGCGCCCTTCGCGGCAAGCGGCGAGGAACTGGCAGTAATCCGGCAGCACCTTGTTCATCGCGTCGATCTCCTCGGCGGGCGTCCCGCCGGTGTCGGAACGATAGGTATCGAAGATGAAATCGGCGTCGAGCTCCTGCAGCCGCTCGGCACTGACCTCGATCCGCCCGCCTTCCGGAATGTTCTCGATGATGTCGGGAAAGCGGAACCCGGCATCGCGCAGCACGCGCCCAAGAGCACGGTAGGTATGATAGATGCTGATCTTGCCGTTCTGTGCCTGCAGCACGGAGACGGTGATCTTGGAGGGGTCGATCACCTGTTTCAGCTCATCGATCTGCGCCCGGTAGCGCCGGTCGAGGATGGCGAGCCGCTCCTTCGTTCCGGTGAGATCGGCGAGGCGCTCGTAGATATGCGGTGCGCTACCGATCGTATTGTCGATGACGACGGTCGGCGCGATCTTTTCCAGCTGTTCGACCGGCGTCGTGCGGCCGGGTTCGGTGATGATGAGATCGGGCTTTGCCGATACCACGGCTTCGAGATCGACGGTGGTGGCGCCGATGTAGCGCATGCCGGAATTGTCGAAATCGATACCGGTCAGGATCGGACCCGAGCGCAGATAGGCCTTGCCGTCGCTTCCCATGCGTCCGTGGCTGGCGACGGGGCGCACGCCGAGCTCGATCAGGGGAATGGTAATATCGAGGTCGTGCATGGAGACGATGCGCTGCGGATGGGCCGGCACCTCGACCTTGCGGCCGAGATCGTCGATGAAGCTGCGGTTTTCGATCTCCTGCGCCAGCAAGGGTATTGCCGTGACGGCGAGCACGAGAAGGGCGGCGGCAAAACGACGGAACATGATCATCCTCAAAGAAGGTCGCGGCGCTTCCAGAGCAGAAGCAGCAGGACGGGAACGCCGACGACGGCCAGCACGATGCCGGCGGGCAGCTGAAGGGGGGCGAAGGCCAGGCGGCCGATGCTGTCGGCAATCAGCACGAGGGCCGAGCCGAAAAGTGCACTGCCGGTGAGAAGCGCGGTCTGGCCGCCGCCGCGCAGCGCAAGCCGGGCCATGTGCGGGGCAAGAAGACCGACGAAGCCGAGGCTGCCGACGCAGGACACGCAGGCGGCGGTCAGAAGTACCGGCGCGATGAAGCGCAGGATCGAGAGTCGCCGCAGCGGCACGCCGAGCGCCGTTGCCAGCGGGTTTCCGAGCAGGGCGGCATCGGCCGCGGCTGCAGTCAGGAACAGGATGACGGCGCCGATCGACGCGCAGACAAGCGCGATGGGGACGATATCCCAGGAGACGGCATTGAGACTGCCGGCCAGCCAGACCATGGCCGTCTGCACGTCGCGGATATCGGCGGTGGTCAGGATCAGTGAAAGGGCGGCCGACATCAGCCAGGAGAGGCCGATGCCGATCAGCACGAATCGCATGCGGGTCAGGTCGCGGGCGATCGAGGCGACCAGCAGCGCGCTCAGGAAGCCGCCAGCCATGCCGGCAAGAGGGCGCAGATAAAGTCCGGCGGATGGCATGAGCAGCATCAGCGCGACCACCGAAAGGCTTGCGCCTTCCTTGACGCCGAGCAGGCCGGGATCGGCAAGGCCGTTGCGTGTCAGCGATTGCAGCGCGGCGCCGGAAAGTCCGAGCATCCCGCCGGCCAGCAAGGCCATGACGATGCGCGGCAGCCGGAGATCGCGGATGATGCGATGACCCTCGCCGGTCGCATGGGCCGGATCGAAGAGCACATCCAGAAGCTCGCGGACGCCGGCTTCATGGCTGCCGAGCGGTGCCACGATGAAGGCGGCGGCAAGGACGAAGAGGCAAAGCAGGCCGAGCGCCGCGACGCAGCGCATATGGATGCGGTGCGACATCGGTCCCAATGAGACGAGACGATACCCGTTCTGTCGCGCGACGCTCATCGGAAATACCTCGCGGCGGCGAGAATGAAGATCGGCGCGCCGATGATGGCCGTCATGATGCCGGTCGCAAGCTCATGCGGGTTCAGCAGCATGCGTGCGGCGATGTCGGCGGCAAGCAGCAGGGCCGCGCCGCCAAGAGCGGCAAGCGGCAATGCGAGGCGCAGATCGCCGCCGGAAAGCTGGCGGGCCGCGTTGGGAACGATGAGACCGATGAAGCCGATCGGCCCGGCGATGGAGACGGAGGCGCCGCAGAGCAGGGCCGTGGCGGCAAGCCCGATCAGCCGGGTGCTCCTGACCGGCACCCCAAGTCCGGTCGCGGCGGCATCGCCGAGCGCCAGCGCGTTGAGGCGCGGCGAGATGACGAAGGCGAGCAGCATCCCCACCAGGATGGGCGTGATTGCGGCGCCGATCAGATCGTAGCCGATGCCCGCGAGGTCGCCGGCAAGCCATAGCCGCATCTCCTGCAGCGTCTCTTCATCGAGGATCAGGATCGCGGAGGTCAGGGAAGACGCAAGCGCCGAAAGCGCTATGCCGCAGAATGTGACCTTGAGCATGGTGAGCCCGGATCGGCCGGCCGAGGCCAGCGCCATGACGAGGGCGAAGAGCAGGCCGGCGCCGAGGGCCGCGACCAGCGGACGGGCAAGGCCGCCGGCGAGAAAGGGCAGGCCGCTGGTCAGCACCGCGGCGAGGCTGGCACCGGCATTGAGGCCGAGGATATGCGGCTCTCCCAGCGGGTTGCGCAGCAGCGATTGCAGCAGCAGCCCGGCAACGCCGAGCGCCGAGCCGACCAGAAGCGCCGCCGCCAGACGGGCAAGCCGCAGCTTGATCAGGATCTGGTGCTCGAAATTGTGGCTGTCGAAGGCAAAGACAGCCTTGATGAGCGTTGCCGGCGCCACCGGACGCGCGCCGATGCCGGCATGGATCGAGGCCAGCACCAGAATGGCGGCCATCAACAGCGCCATGGCGAAAAGACTGCGCGCGGGGCGCGCCCGCCATGGCGCGGCCTGGCCCGAAAGTTGAACCGCGCTCATCCCTGCCTCTTGCCGCGCTTCGTCGAGGGAAGGAAAAGCGGCATGCCGGTTTCGGGGTGAGCCAGCCGGACGACCTCCGTATCGAAGACCTCGCGGATGAGTTCGGCGCTGCAATCGCCGGGATGCTCGGCGACGCCGGCAATCGCGCCGTCCTTCAGGAAGATCAGGCGGTCGGCATATTGCAAGGCGAAATTGAGATCGTGCAGCACGGTGACGATGGTGCGGCCATGGTCGCGGGTGAGCTGCCGCAGCAGGTCGAGCACTTCCACCTGATAATGCAGGTCGAGAAAGGTGGTGGGCTCGTCGAGCAGGATGATCGGCGTTTCCTGCGCCAGCGCCATGGCGATCCAGCAGCGCTGGCGCTGGCCGCCGGAAAGACTATCGACGGGCAGGGTGGCGAATTGGAGCGTATCGGTCACCGTCAGCGCGTGCTCGACCGCCGCTTCGTCGGCCTCGGTCCATTGCCGGAGAAAGCCCTGATGCGGGTAACGCCCGCGCGAGACGAGATCGTAGACGCTCAGTCCCTCCGGCAGCAGCGGGCTTTGCGGCAGAAGGCCCAGTTTCCGCGCGACGTCCCGCGTCGGCATGGCCTGGAGCGCCTTGCCGTCCAGGCTGACCGTCCCACCGGCCGGCGTCAGCAGCCGCGCCATGACGGAAAGCAACGTCGACTTGCCGGAGCCGTTCGGCCCCAGGAGAGCGGTCATGCTTGCCTCGGGAACGGAAAGCGAGATGCCGTCGAGGATCAGCCGGCGGCCATAACCGGCGGCGATGTCCTCGACGGATAGCGGGGTGGCCGTGGTGGCCCCCTGTGGCTCCGGTCTGTCTTTCCGTCCTATGCGCATCAGCTTTTTCGCGTGGATCTTCCGTTTTGAGCAAGAATATTCCTGAGTGTAGTAGTCAAATTTTCCCTGTTGTAAATTCCCGGATTGTTTGCCCGCCTATCTTGGAAATGGAGGACGGGAGCAGACCGGTGCATGGGGCCGATAATGTAGATGGTGCTTTATCACGTTGAAAAATCTGTATTTCTGGCGGGAGTGCCGGGGTGGTCGGCAATGCTCTTTTCCCCTTTCAAAGGCATTGGGGCGGCATGAACGGCAGAAATTGGTTGATTAAAAGTTGACTACTACATTCATGAAAACCATAAGCCGCCCAACCCGCAACCCAGCGGGATTTCGCATCGGACATTAAAATTGAATGATATCCGCGAGGATATGGGGGCAGAATGAAGCAGGGCAAAACGGCGGTCGCTGGCGCGGCGATCCATCATGTGCGGACGGCCATCCTGATATTGAGCGCCTGTGCAGCCTATCCGGCCATGGCGCAGGACGCGGCGGTAAAGCCGAAGGAGGCGGAGGCAGCCGCGAACGAGACCGCCGATCCTGCAGCCAATGGTACGGTGCTGAAGCCCATCACGGTCAAGAGCGGCGGCCAGGACGGGGCGACCCGCGGATACCAGCCCATTTCCACGACGACGGCGACGCGCAGCGACACGCCGCTGCTCGACATTCCGCAGGCCGTCAATGTCGTCAGCCAGGACGTGCTGAAGGATCAGAAGGCGCAATTGCTCGACGATGCGCTGTCCAATATCAGCGGCATCAGCCAGACGAATACGCTCGGCGGCACGCAGGATTCCATCATCCGCCGCGGCTTCGGCGACAATCGCGACGGCTCCATTCTGACCGACGGCCTGAAGACGGCGCTGCCGAGAAGCTTCAACGCCACCACCGAGCGGGTGGAGGTGCTGAAGGGACCGGCGTCGACGCTCTATGGCATTCTCGATCCCGGCGGCATGATCAATGTCGTCACCAAGAAGCCGCAGCAGGTCTTCAGCGGCGAGATCTACGGCACGGCGTCCAGCTTCGGCGGCGGCTCGACGGGTATCGATTTTACCGGCCCGATCGAAGGCACGGATTTCGCCTACCGCATGATCGGCGAATACAAGAATGTCGATTACTGGCGCAATTTCGGCAAGACGAAGGACTGGATCATTTCGCCCTCGCTCTCCTGGACCGGCGAGGATACCGAGGTCACCCTGTCCTATATGCACGAGGATTATAGCGTTCCCTTCGATCGCGGCACGATCTTCGATCTGAATACCGGCCATGCCGTCAATGTCGATCCGAAGATCCGTTTCGATGAGCCCTACAATATTTCCAAGGGCAGCTCGGACATGGCCTCGGTGAATATCAAGCACGAGTTCAATGAGGACTGGACGCTCAATTTCGGCTACAGCTACAGCTACAACGAATATTCCGACAATCAGGCGCGCGTCATGGCCTACAATGCCAAGACCGGCAATCTGACGCGCCGCGCCGACGCGACGCAGGACTCGACGATCTACAATCACGCCGTCCGCGCCGACCTGACCGGCGATGTCGAGATCGGCGGTCTGCGCAATGAATTGCTGTTCGGCGCGTCCTATGATTACGCCAATACGCTGCGAACCGATCTGATCCGCTGTGGGCAATCGGTTAATTTCAACATCTACAATCCGGTCTACGGCAACATGCCGGCCTGCACGACGGTCTCGAAGGCCGACAGCGACCAGAAGGAGATCCTCTCCACTGCGTCCGCCTATGTGCAGGATTCGCTCTATCTCACCGACCAATGGATTCTGGTCGGCGGTGCGCGCTATCAATATTACGATCTGACGGCCGGCAAGGGGCGTCCGTTTATTACCAATACCGACAGCAATGGCGGCAAATGGGTGCCGCGCGGCGGCATCGTCTACAAGCTGACGCCTGATGTCTCCTTCTATGCCAATGTCGCCAAGACCTTCCGGCCGCAATCGTCGATCGCCAGCTATTATGGTAATCTTCCGCCGGAAGAGGGCGTCTCCTATGAGATCGGCAGCAAGTTCGAGATCACCGATGGCCTGACCGCCAATATCGCGCTCTATACCAGCGACAAGAAGAATGTTGCCTATTCGGAAGTGATCGATGGCGACACCTATGTCAAAACCGCCGGCCTGGTGCGGGCCCGCGGTATCGAGGTGGACATCGCCGGAGAGATCACCGACGAACTCAGCATGATTGCCAGCTATGGCTTCACGGATGCCAAGGTCCTTGACGATCCGGACTATGCCGGCAAACAACTCGTCAATGTTGCCCGCCATACCGGTTCGCTGTTCTTCACCTATGATTTCGGTGAGCTCGGCGGCAACGGCAACACGCTGAAGGTGGGGGCGGGTCTGCGCGGCGCCGGCAAGCGCGCCGGCATGAACAACAATGCTTATTTTCTGCCGGGCTATGTCGTGGCGGATGCCTTTGCGGCCTATACATTCCAGATGGAACGGCCGCTGACGCTGCAGCTCAATCTCAAGAACATCTTCAACAAGACCTATTACACCTCGTCGATCGGCACGACCAATCTCGGCAACCAGATTGGCGAACCCTTCAGCGCGGTCCTGACGGCAAGCGTCAAGTTCTGATCGTCGTTCGACAGGCCGGACGAGAGAGAAATCCGCCCGCTGCCTGAGGCCGCGGACATTTCGTCATGCCGACGGTGTCGGCGCGGCCGAGGGGCGGGCGATGTTTGTGGCGTCGCGGTAGGTCTGGGCCGATGACGGGCGTCCGACGTGGTAGCCTTGCGCATAGTCGATGTTGAATTCGCGCAGCAGCGCGAGTTGCTTTTCTGTCTCGACGCCCTCGACGAGGATCTTCGGGCCACGGTTGCGGATGAGGCCGACAATATCCTGCAGCATGGCCTTGCCGCGCGGGGTCGAGCTGCCGTGCAGGAAGGAGCGATCGATCTTCACCATGTCGAAATCGATGAGGCGCAGCCAGGACAGGCCGGCAAAGCCTGTGCCGAAATCATCGAGCCAGATCCTGATCCCGAGCGTTTTCAGGTCGTTGATGCATCTCAAGACGTCGGAATGCATCTCCATTTCCAGGCCCTCGGTGATCTCGAAGGCCAGCCGGCTGCCGGAGACGCCCGTCTCGTAAAGGATCGCCGCCACGCTCGCCGCAAAGCCCGGCATTTTGAGCTGGATCGGCGAGACATTGATGCTGGCGCTCTGGACATGGTTGTCCGCCAGCAGGTCGTGGCAGGTGGTGCGTATCACCCAGCGGCCGAGTTCGATGATCATGCCGGTGCGCTCGGCGATCGGAATGAAGAGGCTCGGCGGGATCACGCTGCCATCGAGCGTCCGCAGGCGCATCAATGCTTCGACCGCGTCGCGCCGCTTCGATGTCATCTCCTCGATCGGCTGGTAGACCAGCGAGACGAGATTCTGGTTGATGGCGATCTTCAATAGCGCCGCGATGTTTTCGCTTTCATCGCTGCTATTGGGATCGTTGGGGTCGAACAGGCGCGTGCAATTGCGGCCGCTTGCCTTGGCGCCGTATAGGGCGCGATCGGCCTCGTGGATGATCTTTTCGAGTTTTGCGCCACTTTGTTCGCGGGTGAAGGCCGCGCCGACACTGACCGTCACGATCGACGTGCCATCCCGGCGCTCCTCATGCAGCAGGCTTAGCTGTTCGACGGTGCTGCGGATGCGTTCGGCCAGGAAGGCGACACGCTCCTTCATGTCGAACTGCGCCAGCACAATGAATTCCTCACCGCCATAACGGCCGATCGAGCCGCCAAGCGGTTCGATCGCTTCCTTGATCGTCGTGGCTATATGGATCAGGCAGCGGTCGCCTTCCTGGTGGCCGTAAAAGTCATTGTACTTCTTGAAGAAGTCGACATCGACCAGGATGGCGGCAAAGCCCCGGCCGTTGACCTGCCATTCCTTCCAGTAATTCCGCAGCCGCTGATCGACGGCGCGGCGATTTTCCAGGCCGGTGAGGTAATCGGTGTTGGACATTCTCAGCAGGGCTTCGCCCCGCTCCGTGGCTTCGCGCTGCTGAATCTGCGCTTCAAGCGCATTGAGGAAGACATGGTAGCGCTCGCGGTTCAGCTTCCAGTTCACATAGGATGTGAAGACGAAACAGGAGACGTAGAATGCGCTGAAGGCAAGCGCGTAGATATCGGTCGGCCAGAAAGCGAACAGGGACAGCAGGAAGGTGGCGAGGATCACGCTGGACGAGATCACCGACAGAACGAACCGGAAGCTGAAGAACAGATTGGCGCCCATCATGAAAATGGCGCCGAATATCATGTAATAGGACAGGCTTTCCGTATGGACCGTCCTGAGCGCCGGAAAGATCCAGACAGCATATCCCGAGATCAGCGCCATGGCGCTGGTACGGTCGAGCCATTTGATGCCCGTATCCAGATGCAATTGTGTCTCGAACACGGCGAGCGCAACGATACCCACCGTCAATCGGGCCATGATCGTATAGGCCGCAACGTCCGGGATCAGCAAAAGGTCGGTCGCCGAATACAATACATAGACGATGACAGCGATCCACAGCCCGCGCCGTGTCGCTTCCACCCGGGCGGCCTCGTCATCGTTTCGATAGAGATCGCGAAGCTCGGCCGGTGAGGGCCTCTGCAACTTTCTATCGAAATCGAACTCCACCGTATTGGCAAACATGCGCTTCATGCACTGTTCCATCCGATCGTACTACGCCCCGCGAGAAAGTTCAGCTGCATCTTCCCTGTGGACTGTATTGATACACTTGTGCGGTCGCTGACCCATCCCTGAACTGAGAAGATGCGGTACGACCGGCGATTTTTCCGCGACCATAGGCGGGGGCATTTTAAATCCTGTTAAAATCAAGTCGAAAATGCCCGCCGTTAAGCATGTTAAAGAAATTCTATGGTTAATCAAAAGTTTCAGATTATGATAGAAATCATTGGAATGACGAGCTGTTGCAGATGTGCTCGCTTCCGATAAACGGTATCTTATAATTTACTCATATTAAGTAGAGGATAACTAGCATGAACCAACGAAAGATGGATTTCGATGGCCATAGCCTGATTACCCCGGCGGCAATCGCGAACGAACTGGAGCTACCCAAGAGCGATGGTTTTGAAGAGCAGCTGATCGTCGGCAAGGGGCAGATCGCCCTGTTGCTCGAACTCGCCCGCCAGCAATTCGAAAAGGACTACAACCCGACCGAGATCATCGACCGGGTGACGCGTTCGCTGCATGAAACCCGCCATTCGCTACACCCACGCGTGTGGCAGGAACTGGTGCCGATCGTGCAGAACCATCCTGTTTCCGCGTTTTTCCAGGAAGACCCGCTGACCAAGTGGTCCGTCGACAAGCCGAGAGGCTATTCGGGCGACGCGACGTTGCTCGACTTCATCTATCGGCACGAAAGCATCCTCGGCGACGTGGCGAAGGCTTCCGAACGCGGTCGGGCGCTGTTCGAATATACCAGCACGGCGCCGTCCTCGCTCGCCAACTGGGACCGCCGGGACATTCTGGCGCGCCATGTGGACGAAGTGGCGGCGGCGCGGGGACCGGAAACGGAAGTCCTGAGCGTGGCGGCCGGGCATCTGCGCGAGGCGGCCCATTCGGTGGCGCTGCGCGAAAAGGCGCTCAAGCGCTGGGTTGCTCTCGATCAGGATCCGATCAGCATCGGGACGATTGCCCGCGACTTCCAGGGAACGGCGGTCGAAGCCATCAACGGTTCCGTCCGCGATCTGCTGACCCGGCGTTCGCGCCCCGGCCAGTTCGATCTCGTCTACGCCTCGGGCCTGTATGACTACCTGGTCGACAAGGTCGCCATCAAGCTGACGCAGCGTTGCCTGGAAATGCTGAAGCCGGGTGGCGTCTTCCTGTTTGCCAACTATTCCTATCCCATCCTGGTCGACGGCTACATCGAAACCTTCATGAACTGGGCGCTGCTGCTTCGTTCCGAGGCCGACATGTGGAACATCATCCACGCCAGCACCGAGGGGCAGGACTACGAGGCCAGCGTGTTCTTCGGGAAGAACCGCAATATCGTCTACGGCGTGCTGCGGAGACGCGACTAGACCAGCCTGCATCAATGCCATCGTCAGCCGACCGGAGAAGGCTCTCCGGTCGGCTTTTTGTTGCGACAATATCGATTGAGGTCGCCGACCGCGATGCTTTTCGCGGCCGATGCCACGGGATGTGGGGGATCACGCAAGCTTGACACCCCACTCCCTTCGATGTGATGGTATGCCATAATAAATAATATAATATGGGGTATTCCATGATCGTCGATGATGTCTATTCATTCGCATTCATATGTTCACTCGTGCGTGGCTTTGCCGGTCTATGTACCGAGCGTCGGATTTGACGACCGCATTCCTGATGAATGCGAGCGAGCGGCATGGCCGTGCCTGATCTGGGTCGTAATCGCCGTTGGGGCGATAACCTTTTGTTATAACAAGTATTTAGTGCGGTAGTCCGAGGAGTTTTCGTGATCCGCAGAAAGCGGCTTGACAGCTTAATATTATGGCATACCATCATACATAATCTTAAAAGCGAGCTGATCGATGACCCTTCACATCCGAAAGACCCTGTTGCAGATCGAAACGACGCTGATCGAAGGGGGGAAGGCGGCTCCGGTTCCGCTGAAGCTGTTCTCCGCATTGGCGATCGTTAGAAATCCCTGGGCGGGCCGCGGCTTCGTCGAGAACCTGAAGCCGGAAATCCATGCGGTCGCGCCGGTTCTGGGCGAACTGCTGACCAAGATGATCATCGAGGCGGTCGGTTCCGGTGAGGCGGTGGAGGCCTATGGCAAGGCGGCGGTCGTCGGTCTCGACGGCGAGATCGAGCATGCCTCCGCGCTCATCCACACGCTCCGTTTCGGCAATCATTATCGCCATGCGGTCGGTGCCAAGTCCTATCTGGCCTTCAGCAACACGCGCGGTCCGGCCAATGCGCCGATCCTGATCCCGCTGATGGATAAGAATGACGAGGGGCGCCGTTCGCATTACCTGACGATCCAGACGGCTATTCCGGATGCTCCCGCCGCTGACGAAATCGTCGTGGCGCTCGGCGCCTCCGTCGGCGGCAGGCCGCATCATCGGATCGGCGATCGCTATCAGGATCTCAAGGACCTGGGGCAGGACGTCTCCAATCCGGCGGGCGTCTGAAGAGGTTGGGTGCCGGGATGTCGAATGTGGACACCATCGTAGAGGTTAATGTCGACAAGGCCGCGGGTGGGGGATTGCCCCGCAAGCGGACGGCGGCCGGCACGGCCTATCATGAAACCGGCAGCGGCGAGCCGCTGGTGCTCATCCATGGTGTCGGCATGCGGCTGGAGGCCTGGGCACCGCAAATCGCGGCCTTCGCGCCGGCCCATCGGGTCATCGCCGTCGACATGCCTGGCCACGGCGAAAGCAGGGCATTGCCCGCCGGCAGCGGTCTTGAGGCTTTTGTCGCGTGGTTTGGTGGCTTTCTGGAGGAAATGAACCTCGATAAGGTAAATGTCGCCGGTCATTCCATGGGTGCGCTTGTGGCGGGAGGTGCCGCGGCTACCTTCGGTGCGCGTATCCGGCGCGTCGCCTATCTGAACGGTGTCTATCGCCGCGATCCCGACGCCAAGGCGGCGGTCCTGGCTCGCGCGGCAGCGATCCCGCTGACCGGCGTCGACAAGGAAGGGCCGCTTCTCAGATGGTTTGGCGATGATGCGCAAAGCGCCGTCGCGCGCGAGTTGACGCGCAACTGGCTGAGCCTTGTGGACCAGCAGGGCTATGCGACGGCTTACGCAGCCTTTGCCGGCGGTGACGAGACCTATGCCGACCGATGGCCGGATGTTCGTGTGCCGGCCCTGTTCCTGACCGGATCGGACGATCCCAACTCGACACCGCAGATGGCGCGGCAGATGGCCGCGATTACGCCCAAGGGCTGGGCCAGGATCGTCGAGGGTCATCGTCATATGGTCAATCTGACGGCGCCTGCCGTCGTCAACGAATTGCTGGCCGAGTGGCTATCGTGCGGGGAGGACGCAAGATGACGACACAGACTGCGGACGCGCGGGCATTGCGCGATGCTTTCGGCGCGTTTCCAACCGGCGTGACGGTCGTGACGGCACGGGATCAGGCCGGCGCGCCGATCGGTTTCACCGCGAACTCCTTTACCTCCGTGTCGCTCGATCCGCCTTTGCTGCTGGTCTGCCTGGCGAAGACGTCGCGCAACTTCGCGACGATGACGGGCGCCGCTTCCTTTGCGATCAACGTGCTGTCGGAAACGCAGAAGGATGTCTCCAATACCTTCGCGCGGCCGGTCGAGGACCGGTTTTCCGCGGTCAAATGGGAGCCGGGCGAGGCCGGCAGTCCGATATTTTCCGAGGTCGCCGCCTGGTTCGAATGCGCCATGGAGCAGGTCATCGAAGCCGGCGACCATGTGATCCTGATGGGGCGCATCACCTCGTTCGGCAATAGCGGCCTCAATGGGCTCGGCTATGCGCGCGGCGGTTACTTCACGCCGATCCTCGCCAGCAAGGCGGTTTCGGCTGCGGCGGAAGGCAATATCGAGCTGGGCGCCGTGCTCGAGCGCGACGGCGAGATCCTGCTGCTCGGCGACGAGGTGCTGGCCCTGCCGGATTGCGACGGCAGGGAGGGCAGCCCGACCGATATTCTCTGCGATTATCTGGAGCAGCTGACCGGCCTTTCGGTGACCATCGGCTTCCTCTACTCCGTCTATGAAGGCAAGAGCGACGGCAAGCAGCATATCGTCTATCGCGCCTTCGCTTCGGATGGCGAACCCCGCAACGGGCGCTTCCTGAAGCCCGACGCGCTGTCCAAGGCACGCTTCAAGACGAGTTCGACGGCCGATATCGTCGCGCGTTTCGCGGCCGAGAGCCAGCTCGGCAATTTCGGCGTTTATTTCGGTGACGAGACGGTCGGCACCGTCCGCTCGGTTCCAGCGAAGGTGGCACGCACATGAAATTCTCTCTTTTCGTCCACATGGAGCGCCTCGACGCGAGCCAGAGCCACAAGAGCCTCTATGACGAGTTCGTCGCGCTGTGCGAGATCGCCGACAAGGGCGGCATGCATGCGATCTGGACGGGCGAGCATCATGGCATGGACTTCACCATCGCGCCCAATCCCTTCGTGACGATCGCCGATCTCGCGCGCCGCACCTCGCGGGCAAGGCTCGGGACGGGGACGGTGATCGCGCCCTTCTGGCATCCGATCAAGCTTGCCGGTGAAGCAGCCATGACCGATATCATCTGCGACGGCAGGCTCGATATCGGCATCGCGCGCGGCGCCTATTCCTTCGAATATGAACGCCTGCTGCCGGGCCTCGATGCCTGGGGTGCCGGCCAGCGGATGCGCGAGCTGATCCCCGCGGTCAAGGGCATATGGAAGGGCGATTACGCCCATGACGGTGAGTTCTTCAAGTTCCCGGTCACCACCTCGGCGCCGAAGCCGCTGCAGCAGCCGAACCCGCCGATCTGGGTGGCCGCGCGCGATCCGAATTCGCATGAATTCGCCGTCGCCAACGGCTGCAATGTCCAGGTGACGCCGCTCTGGCAGGGCGATGACGAGGTCGAGGCACTGATGGGCCGCTTCAATGATGCCTGTGCCAAGAACCCGCAGATCGACCGGCCGAAGATCATGCTGCTGCGCCATACCTATGTCGGCTCGTCGGAAGACGATATCGCGCAGGCCGCGCACGAGCTGAGCGTCTATTACAATTACTTCTTTGCCTGGTTCAAGAACGAGAAGCCCGTCAAGCAGGGTCTGATCGAGCGGATACCGGAGGAGGAGATCCGGGCAAACCCCATGCTCTCCGACGCGGTCATGCGCAGCAACAACGTCGTCGGCAATGCCGAGACCGTTATTTCGCGCCTCAAGACCTATGAAGCCATGGGCTATGACGAATATTCCTTCTGGATCGACACCGGCATGTCCTTCGAGCGCAAGAAGGCGTCGCTCGAGCGCTTTATCGCCGAGGTCATGCCGGCATTTGCGGAGTAAACCCCATGCAACGCTTCCAGTCCTATATCGACGGTGAATTCGTAGACGGAGAGGCCCGGTTTGCGAGCGTCGATCCGGCGACCGGCAAGGTCTGGGCCGAGATGCCGGAAGCGCGCGAGAGGGATGTCGATCGCGCCGTCGAGGCGGCGGAGAGGGCGCTTTATGACGGCCCATGGGCGAAGCTGACGGCTACCCAGCGCGGCAAGCTCCTCTACAGGCTTGCGGATCTGGTCGCGGCCAATGCGCAGAAACTGGCGGAGCTTGAGACCCGCGACACCGGCAAGATCATCCGTGAGACCTCGGCGCAGATCGCCTATGTCGCCGATTATTATCGCTATTATGCCGGCCTCGCCGACAAGATCGAAGGGGCCTATCTCCCGATCGACAAGCCGGACATGGATGTCTGGCTACGGCGCGAACCGATCGGCGTCGTCGCCATGGTCGTGCCCTGGAACAGCCAGTTGTTTCTCTCCGCCGTCAAGATCGGCCCGGCTCTGGCGGCCGGCTGCACCATGGTCGTCAAGGCGTCCGAGGATGGTCCGGCACCACTTCTGGAATTTGCCCGCCTTGTGCACGAGGCCGGCTTTCCGGCCGGCGTCGTCAATATCATCACCGGTTTCGGCCCGGCTTGCGGCTCTGCCCTCAGCCGGCATCCGAAGGTTGCCCATATCGCCTTTACCGGCGGGCCGGAAACGGCGCGCCATGTGGTACGCAATTCGGCCGAAAATCTGGCCTCCACTTCGCTCGAGCTCGGCGGCAAGTCGCCCTTCATCGTCTTTGCCGATGCCGATCTCGACAGTGCCGCCAATGCGCAGGTGGCCGGTATCTTTGCTGCGACTGGACAGAGCTGCGTCGCCGGCTCGCGGCTGATCGTCGAGCGGAGCGTGAAGGACAAGTTCCTGGCGCTGCTGAAGACGAAGGCTGAGGCGATCCGCATCGGCTCGCCGCTGGACATGGCGACCGAAGTCGGACCGCTGGCGACGAAACGCCAGCAGGATCATGTCGCGGCATTGGTCGAACGATCCGTTCAGAGCGGCGCCCGCCTGGTAACCGGCGGCAGCAGGCCGGATGGAGAGGGCTATTACTTCCTGCCGACGATCCTCGATTGCGACGATGCCGCCTCGCCCTCGCTTGCCGAGGAATTCTTCGGTCCGGTTCTGTCGGTCGTCTCGTTCGAGACTGAGGCCGAAGCGCTGGCGCTTGCCAATGATACCCGTTACGGCCTTGCCTCCGGCGTCTTCACCCAGAACCTGACGCGCGCCCACCGCCTGATGAAGGGTATCCGGGCCGGTATCGTCTGGGTCAACACCTACCGCGCCGTATCGCCGATCGCGCCTTTTGGCGGTTTCGGCCTGTCCGGCCACGGCAGGGAAGGCGGTCTGGCGGCGGCGCTCGATTATACCCGCACCAAGACCATCTGGCTCAGGACATCGGATGACCCGATCCCCGATCCCTTCGTGATGAGGTGAGGCCGATGTTCTACGAGATCCGCACCTATCGACTGAAGAACGGCACGATCCCGCAATATCTGAAGGTCGTCGAGGAAGAGGGCATCGCCATCCAGAAAGCCCATCTCGGCAATCTGATCGGCTATTTCTTTTCCGAGATCGGGACCATCAACGAGATCGTCCACATATGGGCCTTTGCGAGCCTCGACGATCGCGAGGCGCGGCGCCAGAGGCTGGCCGCCGATCCGCAATGGCAGGCCTTCCTGCCGAAAATCCGCGACCTGATCGAGGTGGCCGAGAACAAGATTATGAAGCCGGCGAGCTTCTCTCCTCGGGGGATCAGTCCGCCCGCCGCATAAGGCATGCCTGTAAGACATTAAAAACAAGGACAAGGGAACATGAAAGCAAGAATTGCACTCGCGGCCTTTGCCGCGCTAATGGCAGTGTCCGGGGCCGCCAGGGCCGAGACGATCGTCTTTACCAGCTGGGGAGGAACGACGCAGGATGCGCAGAAAGCCGCCTGGGTAAACCCGTTTACCGAGAAGACCGGCATCGCCGTCGCGCAGGACGGCCCCACCGATTACGGCAAGCTGAAGGCCATGGTCGAGGCGGGTCAGGTGACCTGGGACGTCGTCGACGTCGAGGGCGACTATGCCGCCCAGGCGGGCAAGAGCGGCCTGTTGGAAAAACTGGACTTCTCCGTCATCGACAAGTCCAAGCTCGATCCTCGTTTCGTGACGGACTATTCGGTCGGCAGCTTCTATTATTCCTTCGTGATCGGCTGTAATGCCGATGCCGTCGGCGCCTGCCCGAAGACCTGGGCCGATTTGTTCGACACCGCGAAATTCCCCGGCAAGCGCACCTTCTATAAATGGTCGGCGCCGGGCGTGATCGAGGCGGCGCTGCTGGCCGACGGCGTTCCGGCCGACAAGCTCTACCCGCTCGATCTGGACCGCGCCTTCAAGAAGCTCAACACCATCAAGTCGGATATCATCTGGTGGTCGGGCGGCGCGCAGTCGCAGCAGCTTCTTGCATCGGCCGAAGCGCCGTTCGGAAGCCTGTGGAACGGCCGTATGACGGCGCTTGCCGCGAGCGGCGTCAAGACGGAGACCTCCTGGAGCCAGAACATCACGGCAGCCGATACTCTCGTCGTGCCCAAGGGCGCGCCCAATCTGGAGGCGGCGATGAAGTTCATCGCGCTGGCAACCTCCGCCCAGCCGCAGGCCGATATGGCGAAGGCGACCGGTTATGCGCCGATCAATGTCGACTCCGTCAAGCTGATGGACCCGGCTACCGCGAAGACCTTGCCAGACCAGCAGACTGCCAGCCAGGTCAATGCCGACATGAACTACTGGGCGGAAAACCGTGATGCCATCGGCAAGCGGTGGTATGCCTGGCAGGCCGAATAGGCCTAGGGATATCCTAAGGCGTTCCGCGGGCTGATCGTCCGCGGAACGGCAGGGGAGGGCCGGCGCCCGCGAGGGGGACGGCCATTCATCCGCGCCGATGGCGGGAAAGGAGTGCCATGTCGACATTTATGGATGCAGCCGGCGAAGCGGCGCCCGCGTCGCGGGCCGCCGGGCCCAACGGTTTTGGCGGCGTCATGCCGGCCCTGATCTTTGTCGGGATCTTCTTCGTCGTTCCCGTCGTGGCTCTCCTGTTGCGCAGTGTCATGGAGCCAGCTCCAGGACTTGGCAACTACGCCGAGTTGCTGGGGTCGGCGACCTATCTCAGAATCTTCGCCAATACCTTCATCGTTTCCGGGGTCGTCACCGTCATCTCGCTTCTGATCGGCTTTCCCGTTGCCTGGACGCTCGCGATCATGCCGACGCGCCTCGCCTCTGTGATCTTTGCGATCCTGCTGCTGTCGATGTGGACCAATCTGCTGGCGCGCACCTATGCCTGGATGGTGCTGCTGCAGCGCACCGGCGTCATCAACAAGATGCTGATGGCCGTGGGGCTGATCGACCGGCCGCTGCCGCTGGTCAATAATCTGACCGGCGTCACCATCGGCATGACCTATATCATGCTACCCTTCATCATCCTGCCGCTCTACGGCGTGATCCGGAAGATCGACCCGGCGGTCCTGCAGGCGGCCGCGCTTTGTGGAGCGAACCGCTGGCAGTGCCTGACCCGCGTCCTGCTGCCGCTTGCCGCGCCGGGCATGGCGGCCGGCGCGCTGATGGTCTTCGTGATGTCCCTTGGCTATTATGTCACCCCGTCGCTTCTCGGCGGCACAGCGAACATGATGCTCGCCGAACTGGTGGCGCAATTCGTGCAGTCGCTCGTCAATTGGGGCATGGGCGGAGCCGCAGCCCTGGTTCTCCTTGTCGTGACGCTCTCCCTCTATGCCCTTCAGTTGCGGCTGTTCGGCGTGCAGAACACGGGAGGGCGTTGATATGCTGCTCAATTTCGACCGTCTCGGCTGGTGGAAATATGTGCTTCTGGCGATCACGCTCCTGACCGCGGCCTTCCTGCTGCTGCCCATTCTCTTCATCGCGGCGCTGTCCTTCGGGTCGTCGCAATGGCTGATCTTCCCGCCGCCGGGCTGGACGCTGAAATGGTACGCCGAGCTTTTCGCCGATCCGCAGTGGCTCGCCTCTGCCTGGACGAGCTTCCGGATCGCCTCGATCGTCACGGTTCTTTCGGTGCTGCTCGGCCTGGTGACCTCATTCGGGCTGGTGCGCGGCACCTTCATGTTCCGGGACGCGCTGAAGGCCTTGTTCCTGACGCCGATGATCCTGCCGGTCGTTGTGCTCGCCGTTGCGCTCTATGCCTTCTTTCTGCGGATCGGGCTCGGCGGAACCACGGTCGGCTTCGTCATCTCCCATCTCGTTCTGGCGCTGCCGTTCTCCATTCTGTCGATCTCCAATGCGCTGGAAGGCTTCGACAAGTCCATCGAGGATGCCGCTGTGCTGTGCGGCGCCTCGCCGCTTGAAGCCAAGATCCGGGTGACGCTGCCGGCAATCAGCCACGGCCTGTTTTCCGCCGCCGTCTTTTCGTTCCTGACCTCCTGGGACGAGGTGGTGGTGGCGATCTTCATGGCGAGCCCGACGCTGCAGACATTGCCGGTGAAAGTATGGGCGACGCTGCGGCAAGACCTGACCCCGGTCGTTGCCGCGGCCTCGTCGCTTCTCATCCTCTTGACGATCATTTTGATGGCGCTCGTCGCAATCGCACGCAAGGTACTGAAATCATGAGCGAACCCTTCCTGAAGATCAAAGGTATCCGCAAGGAATATGGCCCGGTGGTCGCCGTTCACGATGTCAATCTCGAGGTTCGACGCGGCGAATTCCTGACCTTTCTCGGCCCCTCCGGTTCGGGCAAGAGCACGACGCTCTATATTTTGGCAGGCTTCGAAAATCCAACCAGGGGCGACATCACGCTCGACGGCCAGACCCTGCTGTCGACGCCTTCGCACAAGCGCAATATCGGCATGGTCTTCCAGCGCTACACCCTGTTCCCGCATCTGACCGTCGGCGAGAACATTGCCTTTCCGCTCAAGGTGCGGCGCAAGTCGAAGGCCGAGGTTGACGCCAAGGTCAAGGACATGCTCCGGCTTGTCCGCCTTGAAGGTTTCGAGGATCGCAAGCCGGCGCAGATGTCGGGCGGCCAGCAGCAGCGCGTCGCGCTTGCCAGGGCGCTGGCCTACGATCCGCCGGTGCTTCTGATGGACGAGCCGCTGTCGGCGCTCGACAAGAAATTGCGTGAGGAAATCCAGCACGAGATCAGGCGCATCCATCAGCAGACGGAAGTGACGATCCTCTATGTGACCCACGATCAGGAAGAGGCGCTGCGCCTGTCGGATCGCATCGCCGTCTTCTCCAAGGGCGTCATCGATCAGATCGGCACCGGCCCGGAACTTTACGCCAATCCGCGCACGCGCTTCGTTGCCGAGTTCATCGGCGACAGCGATTTCATCTCCTGCGATCTGTTGTCGTCGGACAATGGCCAGGCGACGATCTCGCTCGGTGGCAACTCGGTGTTCGAGCAGATTCCCGTGCATGGTCGGGCGGCCTCTGGCGGCAAGGCGGCGCTGATGCTGCGGCCGGAGCGCATTCGGCTGGGACGTAGCAATGGCGTGGGCAACGGCCTGAGTGCGACGGTCAGCGACATCACTTTCCTCGGCAACAATGTGCATGTGGCAACACAGACGGCGGCCGGCGAGGCGCTTTCGGTGCGCTTGCCGTTTGGGCACGAGGCAATTTCCGGGTTGAGCCGCGGCGACAGCGTTCATCTCGAATTCGATCCGGATGCTGCCCACGTCTTCTGTTAGGGAATACTGGCCGAGACGAGATTTTCATCGTCTCGCCTCCGCCGTTTCGCAAGAAAGCCGCTCCGTCCTGCGAGGAGACGGAGTGGCTGGTTTTGTTACATGCTATAGACCGTCCGTCTCGCCGTTACGGCAGGGTGACGATCTCCACCCAGTTGGCGCCGGCATCGACCGGATAGCGTTCGATCGGCGTCAGCGCGCCGTTTACCTGGTCGATGGCATAGACGGCGATCTTGTCGGATTTTTCGCCGGAAGCGACGAGGAAATGGCCCGACGGATCGATGCGGATGCCGCGGGGCTGCTTCTCGGTCGAATAATTGGTCACGTAGCTCAGCTTGCCGGTCCCGTCTTCCACCTGGAAAAGGGCGATCTTGCTGGTCGTGCGTTCGGTCGTATAGAGGAACTTGCCGTTCGGGGTGATGCCGATATCGGCCGCCCAGACCTTGGGCTTGCCGTCATCCGCGGGGGCTGCGACCGGCGCGGTGGCGTTGAACGGTGGGGGCGGGGGCGGCGCGATGCCCGGAGAAAGCCCGGCGTCACCCGGAACCGACGCGACGCTTTCGATCTCGCTCAGCGTGCCCTTGGCAGGGTCGAGAGCATAGTGGATCACATGCCCGGTCAGCTCGGTCAGCACGTAGACCGATTTGTTGTCCGGAGAGACGATGATGTGGCGAGGCCCGAAGCCCGGCTTGGTGGCGACCTGCGGCGGGTCGTTCGCCTCCAGCATGCCCGTTTGAGGATTGAGGACGAACTGCAGCACCGCGTCAGAGCCGAGATTGGTGGCGAAGACGAATTTGCCGCTCCGGTCGCCGACGATCGAATGCGCATTTCGGCCGGTGAGGATCACCTGGCGCGCGCCATCCTTTACGAGACCGTCCGCGCCGATGGGCAGCACGGCGATCTTGTTGCCGCCGTAGGACGAGGTGAAGAGGAGACGGCCCGTCAGATCGGTGGAGACATAGGGCATGCTGTCGGGCAGCGCCGCGACCGCTTCTTGCGAGAGCTTTCCGGTCTCGGGGTCGATGGCCAGCGTCAGCACCCGATAGGGCTGGGAGCGGATGACGGCATAGAGATGCTTCTTGTCCGGGCTGACGGTCATCGGCATGACCATCTTGCCGGCATCGAAGGTCGCGACCGGCGTCAGCGTGCCGGCCTTCTCATCCATGTTGAAGCTGTCGATCTTTCCGTCCGTCGCCGCCGAAACATAGACGAAGGTCCTGGCAAGCGCGCTGTCGGTCGCCATCAGCATCGCCGAGGCGGCGACCATCGAGGCAAAAATTCCAAATGATAGTCTGGCCATGAATATTCCCCTCCTGAAAAGATTGATCGCCGGTTTTGCCGGCGATCATATGTCCATTCGATTGTAATTTATGCGGCCTTGGCTGCCTTGATGATCTTTTCGAGCGCAGCCAGCTCCTCCGTTGTCAGGTCGGTCAGCGGCGGGCGCACAGGCCCCGGATCTTGTCCGAGCACCTGCAGGCCGGCCTTGATGATCGAGACGGCATAACCCTTCTTGCGATTGCGTAGCGCAACGAAGGGGAAGAAGAAGCCCTTGAGGATTTCGTCGACGGTTGCCTGATCGCCGGTCCGCAGCGCGCCGTAGAAGCGCTGCGCGAGCGCCGGTATGAAGTTGAAGACGGCGGAGGAATAGGTGGTGACGCCGGCGGCGAAGTAAGCCTGGGCGTAGACTTCGTGCGTCGGCATGCCGCCGACATAGACCAGGCGGTCCTGGAGCTTGGTGGTGATCTCGATCACCTTGTCGACATCGCCGACACCGTCCTTGAAGCCGATGAGGTTCGGGCATTCGTCGGCAAGCCGCGCGATGCTGTCGGCGTTCAGGACCGCGTTGTCGCGGTTATAGACGATGACGCCGATGCCGACGGACTGGCAGACTGCCTTCACATGGGCGATCAAGCCCTCCTGTTCGGCAAACATCAGATAGGGCGGCAGCAGCAGCAGGCCGTCGGCGCCGGCCTTTTCGGCCGCCTTGGCGATCTCGACGGCGATGGAGGTGCCGTAGCCGGTGCCGGAGATGATCGGCGTATTGCCGGCCGATGCCTTGGCGGCGCGCACGACCTGTGGGACTTCGGCCGGGTTGAGCGAGAAGAATTCGCCAGTGCCGCCGGCGGCGAAGAGGGCCGCCGCATCATAGCCGGCCAGCCATTCGACGTGGCGGCGATATTTCGCCTCGTCGAATTTCAATTCGCTGTCGAAATGGGTGACGGGAAAGGACAGCAGACCGCTGCCAACAGCCTTTTTGAGTTCAATCGGGTTCATCTTGGAATCCTGTTATCGATCGGTATGGGCAATGGTTCTCAGGCGTTTTCAAGCGACTGAACGAGAGCGGCGATGTAGCCGTAGCAGAAGGCGAAGGCGACGCCGGTCGGATCGCGGCCGCTGATGGTCGGCACATGATCGGGCATCAGCATGTATTGATAGCCGACTTCCTTGTAGATCCTGGCGGATCGAACCATGTCCATGTCGCCTTCGTCCGGGAAGGTTTCCATGAAGGAAAGCTTGCCGCCACGGATGTTGCGGAAGTGGACATTGAAGATTTTGCCGCGCGTGCCGAACCAGCGGATGATATCGTCGATTTCCTCGCGCGGATTGTCGAGCATCTCGCCGATCGAGCCCTGGCAGAAATTGAGGCCGTGATAGGGGCTTTCGCGCATCAGCACGAATTTCTTCAGGCCCTCGACCGAGCCGAGGACGCGGGTGACGCCGCGATAGCCCGGCGGCGTGTAGGGGTCGTGCGGATGGCAGGCGAGGCGGACACGGTTGCTCTCGGCCACGGGAACGACACGTTCGAGGAAATAGTCGATCCGTTCCCAGTTCTCGTCCTCGGACAAGACGCCCGCCAGGCCGGGTGCGGCGTCATGGTCCGCCTTGTCCCAGCGGAAGCTTGCATTCAGCGAACCGCCGCGACCCAGTTCATCGGGAGTGCGGGGAATGCCGATCAGGTTGAGATTGTATTTTGCGGCCGGAATGCCGGCTGCGGCAACATCCTCGATCAGCTTGCAGACGGCATCGATCTGCCGGTCGCGATCGGGACCGGCGAGCAGAATGTCGGGATAGGAAGCCTGCTCGATCGGATTGGAAGGCAGGGGGAGCTGGATCATGTCCAGGATGAGGCCAAAGCTCTCGACCTTGTCGCGAAAGCGCTGAAGATCGGACAGTGTCCAGCTTTCGGGCTTTCCGGGCGGGTCAGCGCAAATGCGCTTCAGCCCCAATTGCGCGAAGACGCGGTAATCGTCGTCGTCCCGCGCGCCGACCTGTGTTCCTGCATACACCGAGGGTCTCTCCCATGAGATTGATAGATGTCATATGACATAATATGAATTTCATGACGTGTCGAGAGCTATTGCTGCTCGGCGAGCATGCGATAGCGCCTTTGGCTGGCAAGCATGTGCGCCCGCATCGCCTGGCGGGCGCGTTCGGGATCCTGATCGGCGATGGCCGCCAGGATCTCCCCGTGCTCGGCATGGACCTTGGCGAGATAGGCGGGGTCGTTGGCTTCGGGCAGATTCGGAAACTGGCCGCGCGGTATAGTGCGCGCCCCGAAATGCCGGAGGACGTCGACATAGAATCGATTGTTTGTGGCGGCGGCGATTGCCATGTGGAATTCGTAATCGGCATCGACCGTGGACTGGCCGAGCTCGATCAGCGCGGCCATTTTCCGGTTGGCGGCGCGGATGGCGGCTTCCTGCTCGGCGGTGCGGCGATAGGCGGCGATTGCTGCGGCTTCGCCTTCGGCGGCCATTCGGAACTCCAGCAATTCCAGCGTTTCCGGGATGCTTTTGATTTCCACCGGCGTCAGCGATAGGCCGGGGCGTTCCGTCAGGTCGGCGACAAACACGCCCTTGCCCTGGATCGGTTTGACGAGGCCGGCAGCCCTAAGGTCGGCGATCGCCTCGCGCACGACGGTGCGGCTGACGCCGAAGGTGGCCTCGAGCTGGGGTTCGGTGGGCAGCTGGTCGCCGGTGCGCAGCTTGCCGGTTTCGATCTGGCCGCGCAATTGGTCGATGACTTGTTGCGCGAGTCTTTGTCTGCCCCGATTGACGGTTGTCATTCTTTTGTCCCCCAGCCCATTTATATCGAGCCACTTACCCAGGTCTTGCCAAGCATGTCGATCTCCGATAAATCATAATACGACATACGGACGACATCATACGTATTCTATAGTAATCCAGGGAGGAGCCATAATGAAGCACTTTTCGAAGGCTATGTTCGTTGGCGTTGCGATCGGCATGCTGACATGGACGGCGCCGCAGCTTCAGGCCGCCACGCCTAAGGATCAATTGGTGATCGGCACGTCGCTTGCGCAGGTGTTGTCTCTGGACCCGCAGCAGGCCACCGAGCCCAAGGCGCTCGAAATCCTCGCAAACCTTTACGATCGTCTTGTTGCAACGACGGCGGACGGCAAGATCGTGCCGCAGCTTGCCGAGAGCTGGACGGATGACGGCAAGTCGCTGACGCTGAAATTGCGGGATGCCGCCTTCGTCTCGGGCAATCCGGTCACGGCCAACGACGTGGTCTTCTCCATTACGCGGTTGCTGAAGCTCAATCAGTCCGGCTCATCCTATTTCAAGCGCATCGGCTATTCCACCGACACGATCGCCAATCAGCTGCATGCGGTCGACGCCAAGACAGTGCGCATCGACCTGACGGACAAGGTGACGGCCGAGGGGCTGCTCTATCGGCTTGCGCTCGGCGTTTCGAGCATCGTCGACAGCGTCGAGGTGCAGAAGCACATTGTCGACGGCGATTCCGGCAATGCCTGGCTGCGCACCCATTCGGCCGGTTCGGGTCCTTTCACCTTGAACAAGTGGACCCCGAACGAGATCGTCATCCTGGATGCCAACAAGGCCTATGTCGGCGGCGCACCGAAAATGCGCCGCGTCATCGTTCGCCATGTTCCCGAAAGCCAGGTCGAGCGGCTGATGCTCGACCGCGGCGATATCGACATCGGCAATGCGCTGTCCAAGTCCGATCTCGAGACGTTCGAGACCAAGAGCAACTTCGTCATCCAGCGCGTGCCAACGGGCGGTTTCTACGTGCTCGCCATGAATGCCGGCAACCAATATCTTTCCAATCCGAAGGTCCGCGAAGCCATCGCCTACGGCATCGACTACAAGGGCATCGAAAAGACCATCATGGGTCCCTATGGCCGGGCAAGGAATATTCCCGTTCCGGAGAACTTCGACTATGCCATCCCGAACCCGGACTGGCACCTCGACGTCGACAAGGCAAAGCAGTTGCTGGCCGAAGCGGGATATAAGGACGGCTTTTCGCTGACGCTGAAGACGATTTCGCAGACACCGCGCATCGATCTGGCCACCGCCATCCAGGCCTCGCTCGGTCAGATCGGCATCAAGGTCGAGATCCAGCAAGGCAACGGCTCCGAAATCATCGCCGCCCACCGTGCGCGCAACTTCGATCTTCTGCTGCCGCAGACGAGTTCGCTGATGCCGAACGTGCTCGGCTCGATGGACGATTTCGCCAACAATCCGGACAACCGGCTCGAGGCCAACAATGCCGGCAATTTCGCATGGCGCTCGGCCTGGGATATCCCCGAGCTGACCGCTTTGTCGGAAAAGACCGCGGTGGAGCCCGATGCCAAGAAGCGGGCGGAACTCTATGCCCAGATGCAGCAGAAGTTCGTCGATCTGAAGCCGGCGCTTCTGCCGCTGTTCGAACGCTTCGAGCCCCTCGTTCTCTCCGGCAGGGTCAAGGGCTACTTCGGGCATCCCAACCAGATGACCCGGCTTGAAAACGTGACCAAGGCTGAGGCCGAATAAGCAATCGAAAGCAGCCGATCATGAAGGAACTATCCGCAGCCGAACTGGGCAGACGCATCGTGCATCTGATCGTCAGCCTGTTCATTCTCCTATGTGTCACCTTCGTGATCGGCCGCGTTCTGCCGGCCGATCCGGTGGGGGCGATCGTCGGTGAGCTGGCCGATCCCGCCGCCTATGCGGCGATGCGCCAGCGGCTCGGATTGGATCTTCCCGTTTACGAACAGTTCTTCATCTATCTGAAGGGCTTGGCGCATGGTGATTTCGGCACGGCGATCCTGACGGGAAACCCCGTCTCCGCCGACCTCGCCCAGGCCTTTCCCGCGACCTTCGAGCTCGCGACGTTCGCTGTCATCATCTCGACCTTCGTCGGCGTGCCGCTGGGGCTCGTCGCGGCGCTGTTTCGCGACAGTCTTATCGACAAGATCGCCCGCATCATCGCCCTCGTCGGCCACTCCATCCCGGTCTTCTGGTTCGGGATCGTCGGTCTCGTCGTTTTCTATGCCGGCCTGAACTGGGTTGGCGGCCCCGGCCGGGTCGATGTCTATTATGAAGGCATCGTCACGCCGCAGACCGGCCTGCTGCTGGTGGACAGCCTTCTGCAGGGCGAGACGGACATCTTCTGGAACGCGCTCGGCCACATCATCCTGCCCGCCTTCATTCTCGCCTATGCGGCGGTCGCCTATATCACGCGCATGACCCGCAGCTTCACGCTGGAGCAGCTCAGCCAGGATTATGTGATCGCGGCGCGCGCCAAGGGCGTCAGCCCGGCGCGCACCATCATCGGCCACGTCCTTCCCAACATCGCGGTGCAGCTGATCACCATTCTCGCCATTTCCTATGGCGGGCTGCTCGAAGGTGCTGTGGTGACCGAAATCGTCTTTTCCTGGCCGGGTATCGGCCAGTACATGACGAATGCCCTGATGATCGGCGACATGAATGCCATCCTCGCCGCGACCATCATCGTTGGATTCTTCTTCATGCTCCTGAATTTCCTGGCGGATATCGCCTATGCCGTCTTCGATCCGCGCACCAGGGAGGCCGCCCGATGAGCGATGCGATCCATGCGGAAATGGCGGTCCGCCCGCCGAACCTGATCAGCCGCGTCGCGACGTCGCTGAAGCGCGCCGGCGGCAAGCTCGCCCAAGAGCCGCTTGGCCTGACGGGCTTCGTCATCCTCGGTCTGCTGTGCCTGATCGCGATCTTCGCGCCGGTGCTTGCGCCCTACGATCCGAACGTCCAGGTGCTTTCCGACGCGCTGAAGCCGCCGAGCCTCGCGCATCTGGCCGGCACCGATGAATTCGGCCGCGATATCCTGAGCCGGCTGATCTTCGGCACGCGCATCACCATCCAGACGGTGCTGTCGATTTCGGTGATCGTCGGGCCGATCGGGCTCGTCATCGGCGTGGTCGCCGGCTTCTTCGGCGGCCGCATCGATGCCGTTCTGATGCGCGCCACCGACATCGTGCTGTCCTTCCCGTCGCTGATCCTGGCGCTGGCCTTTGCCGCAGCACTCGGCGCCGGCCTCACGACGGCAATCATTGCCATTTCGCTGACGGCCTGGCCGCCGATCGCGCGGCTGGCACGCGCCGAAGCGCTCGTGGTGCGCAATACCGATTATGTCGCGGCCGCCCGGCTCTACGGCGCATCGAAATTGCGCATCCTGTTCTTCTATATCGCGCCCATGTGCGTTCCTTCCGTCATCGTGCGCCTGACGCTCAATATGGCGGGCATCATCCTGACGGCCGCCTCGCTCGGCTTTCTCGGCCTTGGTGCCCAGCCGCCGGCGCCGGAATGGGGCGCAATGATCTCCAACGGACGCAAATACATGTTGGATTTCTGGTGGGTCGCCGTCATGCCCGGCATTGCTATCCTCCTGGCAAGCCTCGCCTTCAACATTGCCGGCGATGCGCTGCGCGATATTCTGGACCCTCGCCATGCAAGATCGTGATCTCCATCCCGTCCTTTCCGTAAAGGGGCTGAATGTCCGCTTCGGCCGCAATTCGGTCGCAGCGGTTTCGAATGTCAGCTTCGATGTCGGGCGCGAGCGCGTCGGCATCGTCGGCGAGTCCGGCTCCGGCAAGTCCACCACTGGGCGCGCGATCATGCGCCTGCTGCCGCCGAGCGCGAGCGTTACCGCCGAGCGGCTCGACCTGAGTGGGACTTCCCTGCTCGACAAGTCAGAGCGGCAGATGGGCGGCCTGCGCGGCAAGGACATCGCGCTGATCATGCAGGACCCGCGCTATTCCCTCAATCCGGTCCTGACCGTCGGCAAGCAGATCGCCGAGGCGGCGCGGCTGCATCTGGGCCTGCGCGGCAGCAAGGCGAGGGATGCGGCGCGCGCCATGCTCGAGCGCGTCCGCATCAACGATCCGGAGCGCGTCATGACGCTCTATCCGCACCAGATCTCGGGCGGCATGGGCCAGCGCGTCATGATCGCGATGATGCTTCTTGCGAAGCCGAAGCTTGTGATTGCCGACGAGCCGACCTCGGCGCTCGACGTCAGCGTTCGCAAGGATGTCCTCACCCTGCTCGACGAGCTGGTGCGTGAAAACGATTCAGGCCTGCTGCTGATCAGCCACGATATCCGCATGGTCGCGGCCTTCTGCGAACGCATCATCGTCATGTATTCCGGCCGTATCGTCGAGACCCTGACGCGTCTGGAAGATGCCCAGCATCCCTATACGCGCGGCCTGATGTCCGCGCTTCCCGATCCGCATAAGCCGGTGCGCCGCCTGACGGTGCTCGACAGGGCCAAGCTCGATCTGGAGACCAGCCGATGATTAGCGTTCGTGATCTTGATGTCGTCTTCACCTCCGGCAAGACGGAAAACCATGTCGTCCGGCGTGTCAGCTTCGATGTTGGCAAGGGCGAGACCCTGGGCATTGTCGGCGAGTCCGGATGTGGCAAGTCGACTGTGTTGCGCTGCCTAGCCGGCATGGAGAAGGGCTGGTCCGGCGACATTGGCCTCGCTGGCAAAGCTGTCGGCAAGGTCCGCACGCGCGATGAATTGCGCCAGGCCCAGATGGTGTTTCAGGACCCTTATGGATCGCTGCATCCGCGTCACCGCATCGGCACGGCGCTTGCCGAGCCATTGCGGGCCATGGGACATGGCGATGTCTGGACAAAGGTCGAAAAAGCCTTGCGCCAGGTCGGCCTGCCGCCGGCTTTCGCCAACCGTTACCCGCACGAGCTTTCCGGCGGCCAGCGGCAGCGCGTGGCCATCGCCCGCGCCCTGATCCTGGAACCGCCGATCCTGCTGCTCGACGAGCCGACCTCGGCGCTCGACGTTTCGGTCCAGGCTGAGATTCTCAACCTTTTGGCTGACCAGCGCGACGAACGTTCGCTGACCTATGTTCTCGTCAGCCATGATCTGGCCGTCATCGCCCATATGTGCGACCGCGTCCTGATCATGAAGGGCGGTATTTTCGTGGACGAGCTGACCAAGGCAGACCTGCAGGCCGGCGTCACGCATGACGCCTATACGCGCGAGCTGTTCGAGGCGAGTTTCATCTAGGTCGGTGCGAGAGGCTGCTATCGTCAGCGTGCCATCGGGCTCGCGGCGATGGCTGTATGCCGCAACATATCTCAACATTATCGAACACAGCGTTACACGCATCTTTGATATTCCGGGGGACCTCAATCTTCGGATTACGATCGTGTCACATCCAACCAATGCCAGGCTCTTGACCCTGTGCGGCCTGCCCATCATCGATCTGGAAGCTTGCGTGCTGCGTAATGCTCGGAAGCCGTCGCGTGACATATAGGCACCCAGATGAGATAATGTCGCGCGCGATGGATCGTGCGACGGGTACTCAAACGAAGGCAGTGGCCTGCGAAATGGCAATGTTCGACCAATCCCATATTCTGATCGTCGAGGACGATGCCGACATAGCGCATATGCTGGTCGAACTGGTGAAGAGCAACGGCTTCGAGGCCATGTCGGCCGCAAGCGGTGGTGAAATGGATCGCCTGCTGATGCGCCACAAGTTCGATCTTATCATTCTGGACGCGATGCTGCCCGGTGAAGATGGCTTCAGCATTTGCCGTCGGCTTCGGGCGTCGCGTTCGATCCCCATCCTGATGCTGACGGCGCTCAGGGAAGATCTCGACCGCATTCTCGGCCTGGAGCTGGGGGCGGACGATTATGTCACCAAGCCTTTCAATTCTCGCGAACTGCTCGCTCGCATCAAGAGCATCCTGCGGCGGGCCTCCTTATCCCAGCAGCCGGATGAGAGCCTTGCGCCGATGACCTTTGCCGGGTGGCGCATCGATCCGAAGAGCCGGCAGCTCTTCGACGCCGATGGTGCCGAAGTTTCCATGACGACGGCGGAGTTCGACCTTCTGCTCGCCTTTTGCTGTAATCCGAACAAGGTGCTGACCCGCGAACAGCTTTTGTCCATGACGCATGCGGGCTCGGCGGGACCGGTCGAGCGCAGCATCGATGCCCATATCAGCCGCGTCCGGCAGAAGATCGAGCCAAATCTCAAGGAGCCGAGCTTCATCAAGACCGTGCGCCTGGGAGGGTATTTGTTCGCCTCCAAGGTGGAGCGAGAGACGTGACAAGCCTGCGCACCGCCTCGATCCGCACGCAGATACTCGTGTTGGCGACCTTTCTGATCATTCTCGTCTCGGTGGTCGCGACGCTGTCCGAGCCGTTCATCTATGGGCGGCATGACAAGGGTCTTCAGATCGGCCTGTTTGCCGGGCGTGTCGAGATGATTCTGGATGAGTATCGGCGCGCCCGCTCTTCCGAGGAGGAGGACGCCGTGCTGAAAACTGCCGCGAAGCTCGGAATTTCGGTGGAGCGAGCGTCCGCCGCCCAGATGCCGGCGCAGGGTGCGATCGATCCGAGCGCCGCCGACGATGTTTTGAAAGCCGTGCGGGCACGGCTTGAAAGCAGCTTTGCTCAAACGCTCCAACAATTTTTTGAGAGTGGGTCGCCTCCGGATTTTCTGGTGCTGAGGGTCGATGCGGAGCGGGCACTCGTTTTTCACATGCCCGTGTTCTCGCGTACCCTGTGGCTTTTCCCGGCGGTGGCGAGCGGCATATTGAAGATCGTCATTCCGTTGGCGCTGCTCGCCTATTTCAGCAGCTGGCTGATCACCAGGCCGGTGACGCGCTTTGCCCTGGCCGCAGAGCGGGCGAGCATGGACGACAGCCTGGAGAAGCCTTTCGTTGCCGATGGTGCATGGGAAATGCGCAGCCTTGCCGCCTCGCTGAACGTCATGCGAAGCCGCATCCTCGAAATGGTCGACAGCCGCACAAGAATGCTGAGTTCCATTAGCCACGATCTCAGGACGCCGTTGACACGGCTTCGGATGCGCGCGGAGCGCTGCGAACAGCCGGAACTGCAGCGCCAGATGCTGGCCGATATCACCACGCTGAGCTCGATGATCGACGAGAGCCTGGCTTTCCTCACCAATGCCTCCCACCGCGTGCCGTCCCGCAAGGTGGATATTTCGAGCCTGCTGCAAACCATAGCGAGCGATTTTTCCGACACCGGCATCGATGTCAGCTTTTCCGGGCCTCGTCGGCTGATCTGCATGTGCAAGCCCCAGGCTCTCACGCGCGCGGTGACCAACGTTGTCGAGAATGCTTCCCGCTACGCGACGCGTATCGAGATCGAGCTGCAAAGCACCAGCGATGCCGGCGTCCTGATCAGGGTCAGCGACAATGGTCCCGGTCTGTCCGACAAGCTCAAGGTGCGGGTTCTCGAACCCTTCTTCAAGGCCGACAAGGCCCGGACCACGGGGGCGGGCGGCGGTTTCGGTCTCGGCCTTCCCACGGCCGAGGGCATCGTTCGCAAGGGGCATAACGGCACGCTCAGGCTGCTGGATCGCGAGCCGCATGGCCTGGTCGTCGAGATCACCTTGCCGCCGGTGCAGGATGAGGCGACGGGGCATCTTTCCGGCGCGCCGAAGACGTCGCCCTCGGCAGGCTGATCCTTCGTTCCATTGGCAAGTCCCGCGTCCCGGCAATGAAGCGATTGCCGGGGCCTCGGCGCGCGCTTTTCATAAGCTGTCACAGGCGCGAACATTTCCGAACATGAAAGAAAACACCGCAATACGGCGTTTCAATAGAACTGGCCGCAGCACCCCGCCGCATTTTTCCAGGAGCCAGATTCTTGCCAAGAACATCTATCGTCAGCGTCGCGCTGATCGCCCTATGCTCGTCCGTTGCCGGTTGCACGACCGCGGACCCCACCGTCTATTCCGGCCTGGCGTCGGCACCGCAGCTGCAGCCGAACACGCAGGATGAGACCGGCCGCACACCCTATCGCTATAAGGGACATGTAGACTGGCGGCAGTACAACAAGATCATCGTTGACCCCGTCACCGTCTATAGTGGTTCGGACAACCAGTTCGTGAAGATCGCGGATGACGACAAATCCCTGCTGGCCGCCTATATGCAGGACCAGTTCACGCAGAAGCTGAGAACGCGCTTCGCGATCGTCAACGCTCCGAGCCCAGGCACGCTCAGACTGCACCTGACCTTGACGGGCGCCAAGGATACAACTCCGGTGCTTGGGCCGTTCTCGCATATCGATGTTGGCGGCGGCGCGATCAACGCCGTTCAGGCGGTTCGCGGCCGCGAAGGTACGATGGCGGGCTCGGTGAGCTACGCAGTTGAAATCTACGATGCGCCGAGCAATCGCCTGCTGGCGGCCTATGTCACCAAGCAATATCCCAATGCGATGAATGTCGGCGCGACCTTCTCGCGGCTGGAAGGTTCGAAGGTTGGCATCCGCAAGGGCGCCGATGCCCTGCTCGCGGATATGCAATAGATCCCGCGGCCGCGCAGGTCGGAAAACGGAAAAGGCCGCGTGCATCGATTGCACGCGGCCTTTTCCAGTCAGGTGACTGGCGGGGTCAATCGCCGAGCCCTGCCGCGGTTTGGGCAGCGGGTTCTATCGGATCGAGATCGTAGATTTCCGTCAGGACTTTCAGGATTTCGATCACGCCGGGATGATCGCACGAATAGTATCTGAACTGTGCGTGACGGCGAAACTTGACCATTCCCGCTAGATGAAGACGCGTCAGGTGCCGGCTGAGGGCCGGCTGCGATATGCCGATCCTTCTGGCGAGGTTGTTGACGTCCTCTTCCCCGGCCAACAGCAATGTACAGGCTTGCAGCCGACGCGGGTGGGCAAGTTGGCTCAGGAGATCGGCATGGTATGCAATGCGCTGGTCATCTGTTGCGGGGTCTGAATACATCGACTGATCGGCTGTTGAGGACGAATATGATTGACCCAGATAGGACCTCCGGGAACTCCGATACTACGCGCAGCGGTTGTCTGGTTTTGTTCTGTTTTGTTAAATTATGTTGCTCGGGGTGAGGGGCGGGTTCGTTCCGCGTCATAGGTTCGCGCGATGGGGGGAATGTATCGCCGATCGGGCCGTTTGCGATAAACTGTAACAAAAACGAACCGATTGCCTTGTTTTTGTCAGGCTTTTGACATCGCGCCGCTATGGAGAGGGGGTATTGCATGGGGCATGAACAAGGAGATAGCCATGACCCATAAAGAATTGACGATTGCCGACGTTCTCAATGATCCATTGATCCGCCAGCTGATGCGCGCCGATCGCATCTCCCATGCCGGCATGGCCGCCCTGCTGCAGGAGGCGGCGCGCAAGCTGAAGACGACCGCGGGATCGCGCAACGCGCCCGAGATGAACATCGGCTTGCAGGCAGGTTCGAACGCGGCCACGGTTGCGGGCTTTCGCCCAGCCGCCATGCGCCGGGCCTGCTACGACATGGCTGCCGTCCGTGACGACGGGCTGCGATATCAATCATGCGGCCGCTGATGGCCGCTTTCGCTGAAGCCTAGCGTCCAGATGCTTGTCGCGTGCTTCGGCGTGCGACAAGCGGGATTCCCGCACCAGCAGGTGCGCAGAGCCTTTGTGGCGACCGCTCTCGCTCCATCCCATGGACCGAGGATCACCCCCAGCGCCTGGCTTGCCGCCGGCGACCGACAATATCTTTGATTATTTTCTCCGGCAAACTCAGAAAAAAATGGGGAGGGGGCCGGTATTTGCGCATCTTGGCCTTGCTATTTCCCCCGACGAGATTTGATTGCCTCCCCAGGTGAAGACCTTCATCTGCCGGTCGCCCGGCGCCAATCGTCGCAAGGGCCAATTTCCGCAGATTGCTCGAGGCGCCTATCGGCCGAAGCGTTCTTCTCCTTAGGATTTACGGGGACACAAGTCAGATGAATTCGCACGTCAATGATCTCAACGCTCTCGTCCAGGAGCTGTCATCGCGGCAAGAGCAGCATTTGATCGAGGTCCGCCGTGACATCCACGCCCATCCCGAAACAGGTTTCGATGTTATCAGGACGAGCGGCGTGGTCGCTCGCGAGCTCGCCGGTCTCGGCATCGAGCATCAGACCGGCATCGGCCGCACCGGCGTCGTCGGCTTCATCAAGGGTGGTCGTCCGGGGCCGACCTTGCTCATTCGGGCCGACATGGATGCCTTGCCGATGCAGGAGCAGACCGGCCTGCCGTTCGCCAGCCGCATCGAAGGCAAGATGCACGCCTGCGGCCACGATTTGCACACGGCAACGCTGATCGGTGTCGGCGCGATCCTGAAGGAGATTGCTCCGCGCCTCAGCGGCAATGTGAAACTGATGTTCCAGCCGGCCGAGGAAACCCAGGAAAGCGGCGCGGCGGCCATGATCGCCGACGGCGTGCTCGAGGGGGTCGACTATGCGCTCGGTTTCCACAACTATCCGGACGAGCCGGTCGGGACGTTCAGCTTCATCCGGGGCATATCGAACGGCTCCTCCGACGAGTTCGACATCACGATCCATGCCAAATCCGGCCATGCAGCGCGCCCGCATGCGGCGATCGACCCCGTCGTCGCCACGGCGCATCTGATCACCCAGTTGCAGGCGATCGTTTCGCGCGAGGTCGACCCCATGCGCCCGGCGGTGCTGACCGTCGGTTCCATCCATGGCGGCAATACCCACAATATCATTCCCGACTCCGTTGCCATCATGGGGACGGTTCGGTGCCAGGATGCGGAATCGCGCGATGTGATCGAGGCGGCGATGCGGCGGGTCTGCGAAGGGCTGGAGGCATCCATGCGCGTTCGCTGCGAGATCAACTATGTGCGCGGCGTACCCTCGCTGATCAATGACGAGCATCTTCTGACGACCACCATGGCGGCGATCCGCGAGCACTATGGCGATGTCGTCCTGGAGCGTGAGGCGGGTCTCGGCGCGGAAGATTTCGCCCTGGTGGGCGCGAAGGTTCCGGCCTTCCAGTTCGGCGTCGGCTCCTCCCAGGAAGGCCGCAACGACCGGGTCCACAATTCCGACTACCAGCCCGACGAGCGCTGCATCGCAAACGGTGTCGTTGCGCTGTCGCTGGCGGCCGTGAAGCTTCTTGCATGACGCGTATTGCCATCTGTCGCGGCAGGGGAGCGGTTCTGTATTTTGTTTTTCCCCGTGACGTTGATTTTTGGCAAGAATTTGCGCGCCTGATATGAGCCGATACCATAGGACATGTGCCGCGCGGCCGCCCAATGCGACGCCGGAAGCCACAAGATGAAGAGGAACAGATTGTAATGCCGGGAGAAAAGACGATTTCGAACATCCTGCAGCCGACACGGCGCCGGTTCCTGCAAACCGCGGGCGCCCTGTCGGCGACGCTTTCGGCCGGCGGGCTTCTGCTTCCCGGCAGCGCCGCGGCGCAGGCGGAAACGCCGGTCAGGGGCGGGCATCTCGTACTCGGTCTCGATACGGCCTCCAGCTCGGACCGGCTCGATCCAGCCTTCTACACCGAAGCCTATATGTACACGGTCGGATTCCAGCTCTTCAACACCGTCGTCGAGCTCGGCCCGGATGGCAAGCTGATCGGCGCGCTTGCCGAAAGCTGGGAACCGGCGACGCCTGACGGCAGCAAGTGGGTCTTCAAGCTGAAGAAGGGCATCCAGTTCCACAACGGCAAGGAACTGACCGCGCAGGACGTCGTCTATTCGCTCAATCATCATCGCGGCGAAAAGAGCAATTCCGGCGGCAAGGGCCAGCTTTTGGCGGTTACCGACATCAAGGCGACCGATACGCATGAGGTCACGGTCACGTTGAGCGCCGGTAACGCCGATTTTCCGGCCGCTCTGGTCGATTATCATCTCGGCATCGGTCCCGACGGCAGCGATTTCGACAAGGGCGTCGGCACCGGCGCCTTCATCCTCGAAGACTTCCAGCCGGGCGTTCGTGCGCTCACCAAGCGCAATCCGAATTACTGGGCTTCGGACCGTGCCTTCGTCGATTCCGTCGAAACCATCGCCATGAGCGACGCCACGGCCCGCATGGCGGCGCTGCTGAGTGGCCAGGTGCACATCATCAACCGCGTCGAGCCGCGTGCCGTCAGCCGCCTGACCGCTCGTCCGGGCGTGCAGATCCTGCGCTCGCAGGAAAACACGATGTTCTGCTTCCCGATGCGCGTCGACACGGCTCCTTACAACAATCTCGACCTGCGGCTGGCGCTGAAATATGCGATCGACCGCGAGGAGTTGCAGAAGAGCCTGCTCGTCGGTACCGGCGCCATCGGCAACGACAATCCGATCGCCTCCTGGAACCCCTATTTCGCCAAGGATATTCCGCAGCGGCCCTACGACCCCGAAAAGGCGGCCTTCCACTTCAAGAAGGCGGGTTCGCCCGGCGGCATCCAGCTCAGCGCTTCCGACAACGGCTTCCCCGGCTCGGTCGACGCGGCGCAGCTTTATCAGGCTTCCGCCGCCAAGGCCGGCATCACCATCGATGTCGACCGCGTTCCCTCCGACGGATATTGGGACGAGGTATGGCTGAAGAAGCCGTTCGTCGCCTCCAACTGGTCGGTGCGCCCGACGGCAGACGCCATGCTGTCGCTCATTCTCCAGTCGGATGCACCATGGAACGAGACTGCCTGGCGTGACGAAGCCTTCGACAAGCTGCTGGCGGCGGCCCGCGTCGAGCTGGACGAGACCAAGCGCAAGCAGATCTATCACGACCTGCAGCTGAAGCTGGTGGACGAGGGCGGCGAGATCATCCCGCTTTTCGTCGACAATCTGGCGGCCGCCAGCGACAAGGTCGGCGGCTATGTTCCGGTGCCGGGCGGCGGCGATCTCAGTGGTTACCGCATCGCCGAGCGCGCATGGCTCAAGGCATAACCATCCTGCCAGGCAAAGTTAATGTCCCCGGATCGTCATCCGGGGGCTCTTTTTTCAGGTGAAGGCCGCTAAAGCGTTGCGCCTGCCGCTCATTCGCGATAGCGGCCATGCGTGGAATGTTTCGGGATGGACAGATGAGCAACCAGCCTCTGGCTGAGGAAATCCAGCTTGATGCGCAAGCCTCGAAAGCGTCGGCGCGCAAATCCGCCGGCGCCTATCTGCTGCGCCTGCTCGTCAAGCGTCTGGCGCTCGGTCTCGTGCTCTTATGGGCGGTTTCGCTCGTCATCTTCGCCGGCACGCAGATCCTGCCCGGCGATGTCGCGACCGCCATGCTCGGCCAGCAGGCTACGCCCGAAGCCGTTGCCAGCATCCGCAAGGAGCTCGGCCTCGAGAAGCCCGCGCCGCAACGCTATGTCGAATGGCTGGGCGGGGCTCTGCATGGTGATTTCGGGCGCAGCTACAGCAATCGCCAGGATATTGCCAAGAGCATCGCACCGCGACTGAAGAACACGCTTTATCTGGCAGCGATGGCCGCGGTCGTTGCCGTGCCCCTGTCTATCCTGCTCGGCATTCTGTGCGTGCTTTATGCCGGGACCTGGATCGACAGGACGATCGGCATCGTCACGCTCAGTGCCATATCGCTGCCCGAATTCTTCGCCGGCTATCTGCTGATCGCCTATTTCTCGGTCAGTCATTTCTGGCTTCCGAGCAGCGCCACCGTCTCCGATGCCATGCCGTTGGGGCAACGCCTCATCACCATGCTGCTTCCCTGCCTGACGCTCGTTCTCGCGGTTGTCGGTCATATGATGCGCATGACGCGCGCGGCGCTTCTGAACGTCATGGCCTCTCCCTATATCGAAACGGCCTTCCTGAAGGGTCTGCCCGGCTGGCGCATCGTCTGGAAGCATGCGCTGCCGAATGCGCTGTCGCCGATCGTCAACGTGGTGGCGCTCAATCTCGCCTATCTCATCGTCGGCGTCGTCGTGGTCGAGGTGATCTTCGTCTATCCCGGCATGGGACAATATCTCGTCGATCACGTCGCCAAGCGTGACGTGCCGGTTGTGCAGGCCGCCGGCCTGATCTTCGCGGCCGTCTATATCCTGCTGAACATCGTCGCCGACATGGTTTCCATCCTTGCCAATCCCAGACTGAGGCATCCGCGATGAGAAATCTGCCGCGCCTGACGCCTCTTGCCGTATTCGGTTTTGCCGGCGTCGTGATCTTTCTCGTCCTGGCGCTGCTGGCGCCATGGATCGCGCCGCATCCGGTCTCGCAAGTGGTCGGCGGCGTCTGGGATACGCCGTCCGCCGGCGCCTTCCTCGGCACGGACAATATCGGCCGCGATCTGTTCTCGCGCCTGCTCTGGGGCGCGCGCATTACCTTCGTCATCGCCGCCCTTGCGACCCTCCTTGCCTTCGTCATCGGGGTCTCGCTCGGATTCTACGCCGCCGTGCGCCGCGGTTTCGTCGATCAGGTGCTGTCGCGCCTCAACGATTTGGCCATGGCGATCCCGACCTTGATCCTGGCGCTGGTCGTGCTTGCCGTTTTGCCGAAAACCATGATCGTGCTCGTCCTGGTAATGGCCATGCTCGATGCGACGCGGGTTTTCCGCGTCAGCCGGGCGCTTGCCAGCGATCTCGTCACCCTGGATTATGTCGAGGTAGCGCGGCTTCGCGGCGAGGGATGGGGATGGATTATCTTCCGGGAAATCCTGCCGAATGCGCTGTCGCCATTGCTTGCCGAATTCGGCCTGCGCTTCGCTTTCGCCATTCTCTTCCTGTCGACGCTTTCTTTCCTTGGCCTCGGCGTGCAGCCGCCGATCGCCGATTGGGGCAGTCTCGTCAAGGAGAACAAGGATGGACTGGTGTTCGGTGTTTTCGCCGCCCTTATCCCCGGTGCGGCGATCGCCATTCTCGTCATCTCGGTCAATCTCGTGGTGGACTGGATGCTCCAGAAGACGACCAGCCTGAAAGGCATGCGGCGCGATGGCTGAGACGCTTCTCAAGATCACCGATCTGGAAATCAAGGCCGGCGAACAGACCATCGTCGAGAAGGTATCGTTGACGCTGCAAAAGGGGCGGGTTCTCGGGCTGATCGGCGAATCCGGTGCGGGCAAATCCACGATCGGCCTTGCCTCGCTCGGCTATAGCCGCGACGGCCTGCGTATCACCGGCGGCCGCGCCGAGCTCAACGGCATCGACATATTGGCGTTGCGCGGCAGCGACTCCCGACGCCTGCGCGGCGCCGCCGTCACCTATGTCGCCCAGTCGGCGGCGGCGGCCTTCAACCCGGCCCATCCGCTGATCGACCAGGTGATCGAGGCCACGCTCTGGCATGGCCTGATGAGCCGCCGCGATGCGGTGGCGCGGGCTAAGGAGCTGTTTGCCCTGCTTGGGTTGCCCGATCCGCAGAATTTCGGCGACCGCTATCCGCATCAGGCATCGGGCGGCCAGTTGCAGCGGGCGATGACGGCCATGGCGCTGTGCCCGCATCCGGAATTGATCGTCTTCGACGAGCCGACGACCGCGCTCGACGTAACCACACAGATCGAGGTTCTCGCCGCCATCAAGCAGGCGATCGAGAAGACGGGAACGTCGGCGCTCTATATTTCGCATGACTTGGCCGTCGTGGCGCAGGTGGCCGACGAGATTCTGGTGCTGCGGCACGGCCGGATGGTGGAACACGGCTCTGTCGACCGCATCTTCAACGCCCCGCAGCAGGATTATACGCGGCAGCTCGTGTCGATGCGGCAGTCCGAAAAGCCGGCCGAGGCGTCGCCAATCGCTGCTGAGCCGCTGCTGAGCATCACCGATGTCGAGGCCGGCTATACGGCCGGCACGACTGTGCTCAAGGGTATCACCCTTGAGATCGGCCGCGGCGAGACATTGGCGGTCGTCGGTGAATCCGGCTCGGGTAAATCGACGCTGGCGCGGGTCGTCACGGGCCTGCTGCCGGCCGCCAAGGGCAGCCTGCATTTCGATGGGCAGGTACTGCCGGGTGATCTTGGCTCCCGTTCGCGGGAGATCCTGCGCGACATCCAGATCGTCAACCAGATCCCCGATCTGGCGCTCAATCCGCGCCAGACGGTCGAGGCGATCCTGGCCCGACCTCTGGCTTTCTATTTCGGCTTACGCGGGCCTGAGCTCGACAGGCGTGTGACGGCGCTGCTCGACCATGTCGAACTCGCCAAGACCATGCGCGGCCGCTATCCCTCGGAACTGTCCGGCGGCCAGAAGCAGCGCATCTGCATTGCGCGCGCTCTTGCGGCAGAGCCCAAATTGATCATCTGTGACGAGCCGACCTCGGCACTCGATCCGCTGGTGGCCGAGGGCATTCTCGGGCTGCTGACGCGGCTGCAGCAGGAAAGCGGCACGTCCTATCTCTTCATCACGCATGATCTCGCCATTGTGCGTGCCATCGCCGATACGGTCGCCGTCATGCTGGACGGCAATTTAGTGCGCTATGGCCGCAAAAGCGAAGTTCTGGCGCCGCCTTTCGATCCCTATACGGAAAAGCTGATCGCCTCCGTGCCCGAGATGCGTCCGGGTTGGCTGGACGCGGCGATTGCCAGGCGCAGGTTAGACAACCCGGCGCTTTGAATGCAGCCGGCAACAAGAAACATGGAAATCCAAGGAGTGAGGCAATGACAAAGCGCGGACTTATTCTCGACGGCGGCACGGGCCGCGAGCTCGAACGGATCGGCGCGCCTTTCCGGCAGCCGGAATGGTCGGCCCTGGCTTTGATGGAGGCTCCCGAATTCGTTCGTCAGGTGCATGACAATTATATCGAGGCCGGCGCCGACGTCATCACCACCAACAGCTATGCCGTGGTGCCGTTCCATATCGGCGACGAGCGCTTCGAGGCCGATGGCGCCATGCTGGCGGCGCGCGCCGGGCGCATCGCCCGCGAAGCCGCCGATGCTTCCAAGGACCGCACGATTTTGGTTGCCGGCTCGCTGCCGCCGGTGTTCGGCTCGTATCAGCCGGATCTTTTCGACCCCAAGCGGGCAGGGCACTATCTCGACACGCTGGTTAGCGGCATGGCGCCTTACGTGGATCTGTGGCTGGCCGAAACCCAGAGCAGCCTTGCCGAAGCGCGGGCCGCCCGCGAGGCGACGCTTTCGACCGGCAAGCCTCTCTGGGTCTCCTTCACCCTGCGTGACGATCTCGCCCCTTCGGACATGCCGGAGCCGCTGCTGCGCTCGAACGAGACGGTCAAGGCCGCCGCTGAGCTGGTCGCCTCCTTCGGCGCCGAGGCCATGCTTTTCAATTGCAGCATGCCGGAAGTCATGGAAGCGGCCATCGAGACGGCGCGCGCGACTTTCTCTGCCCTGGGCGCGAATATTCAGGTCGGCGTCTATGCCAATGCTTTCCCCTCGCAGCAGGACGACGAAGAGGCGAACGCGACGCTGACCGAAATCCGCAACGATCTCGATCCCGACAGCTACGGCCAGTGGGCCGGCCGCTGGGCCGCCTCCGGCGCCAGCATCATCGGCGGCTGCTGCGGCATCGGCGTGGATCATATTCACGCTCTGTCGGGCCGCTATTGCTGCGTCTGAGATTTTCCATGTGGTGCGATGAGGCAAGGCCGGTCCGACCGGCCAAGCCTCAAAGTGCGCCGCTTCTGTTGAGCGAGATCGCGTAGACGCTCGTGGTCGCGGTGATGAAAAGCTTGTGCTTGCCGCGTCCGCCGAAGCAGAGGTTGGATACGGTTTCGGGAACTAGCAGCTTGCCCATCAGATGGCCGTCCGGCGCGATGCAATGGACGCCGTCGCGCGCCGAGGACCAGAGATTGCCGTCGCTGTCGAGCCGCATTCCGTCGGCGCAGCCCGGCGAGATCACATGAAAGACCTCGCCGCCAGTCAGCCGCCAGTTTTCGCCGACATTGAAGACGCGGATGTGCTGCGGATCGCTGCTGTGCATGCGGCCGGTATCGGCGACATAGAGCTTCTTTTCGTCCGGGCTAAAGGCGAGCCCGTTCGGGCAGTTGAAATCGGTGAGAACGGCCGAGATCGAGCCGGTGGGATCGACCCGATAGACGTTGCAGGGCAGTTCCTGCTCGCTCCTATGGCCTTCATAGTCGGTAGCAATGCCGTAATGCGGGTCGGTGAACCAGATGGCGCCATCCGAGGCGACGATGACGTCGTTGGGCGAATTCAGCCGCTTGCCCTGATAGCTGTCGGCGATGACGGTGATGGTGCCGTCATATTCCGTGCGCGTGACGCGCCGTCCGCCATGTTCGCAGCTTATGAGGCGGCCCTGCCGGTCGCGTGTGTGACCGTTGGAGAAATTCGACGGCTCGCGGAAGATGCTGGTGCCTAGGCCGGGTATCCAGCGCATGATGCGGTTGTTGGGGATATCGGAAAACAGCAGGCAGTTCTGATCGCCGAACCAGACAGGTCCTTCCACCCAGTCGAAGCCGGTGGCGATCTGCTTTACGGGAGCGTTGCCGAGGACGAACCGACCGAAAGCCGGGTCCACGATTTCGAAGAACGACATTTTGACATTACCTCCCATAATGTTGCATTCTGTTATCGATAACATAATCGGATGCGTCCGCAAGCGGGAGGATAATGCATGAGCCATGTTGTGGCGTCGAGTGTCTTGAGCGACGAGGGCGTGATGACGCTGCTGAACGCGGCGATCGGCGAGGCCACCGCTATGGGGCAGCCGCAATGCATCGTCATTGTCGATGCGAGCGGCGTAACGCTGGCGTCTTTCCGCATGCGCGGATCACGCTTCCTGTCGCTGAAAAGCGCGCTTGCCAAGGCGCGCACGGCGGCATCCATCGGCGCGCCGAGCCATTCCGTTCCCGAGCATGCCAAGCTTCTGCTGGCGGCCGCCACCCAAGGCGAGGCGACGGGGCTGCGAGGCGGGCTTCCCATCCGCATCTCCGGCGTGCTTGTCGGCGCAATCGGCGTCGGGTCCGGCTCGGGAGAGCAGGACGAGGCGGTTGCTCTTGTCGCGCTGAAGGCGATCGGCGCGGATCTGGACTGAAAAGCCTGGTCATTCGCGAGTAGGGCCTGCCGGCAGATCATCCTTGCCGGCAGGCCCTTTTATTTGGTGCGTCAGGCGAAGACGATCTGCGCCTTCATCGCCCGGCTGCGATCCGAGGCAATCTCGAAGGCACTGATGGCGTCATTCAGCGGCACGGAATGGGTGATCAGCGGCTTTACGTCGATCAGGCTCTTGCGCATCAGGTCGACGCCGAAGGCGAATTCCTCATGGAAGCGGAACGAGCCGCGCAGGTCCAGTTCCTTGGCGGTGATGGCCAGCATGGGCAGTGTCATGTCGCCACCGATACCCAGCTGCACGATGATGCCGCGCGGCCGCAGCGCGGCGATGCCGCCGACGAGGGCAGGAGCGGCGCCCGAGCATTCATAGAGGACGTCGAAAGTGCCCTTGTCGGCCGAATAGGCGGCGAGCGCCTCCGGGTCTTCCTTCGTATTGATAACCCTGTCCGCGCCAGCCTGTTTTGCAAGGGAAAGCGTGAAATCCGACAGATCGGTCGCGACGATTTCCACGGCCCCGGCGCGGCGCGCGGCGAGAATAGACAGCACGCCGATCGGTCCGCAGCCGGTCACGAGGACGCGCTTGCCGAGCAGCTCGCCGGCGCGTTTCGTCGCGTGCAGGGTGACGGCCAGCGGTTCGGCCATGGCCGCTTCGCCGGCCGTCAGGCCGTCGGCGGGAACGCACTGGATCGCATCGGCCACCAGCGTTTCGCGGAATGCGCCCTGAATATGCGGGAAGGGCATGGCGCTGCCGTAGAAGCGCATGTTCAGGCACTGATTGTGCAGGCCCTGCTGGCAGTAGCGGCAGGTCCGGCAGGGACGCGAGGGGGAAACGGCGACGAGCTGGCCGATCTCGAGCCCTTCGACGCCAGGGCCAAGTGCCGTAACCGTTGCGCTGACCTCATGGCCGAGGATCATCGGCTGCTTCAGGCGGACGGCGCCGAAGCCGCCGTGGTTGTAGTAATGCAGGTCGCTGCCGCAGACGCCGCCGGTGGCGAGCTTCAGCTTGACCTCTCCCGCACCCGGCTCCTCCTCCGGATAGTCCTCGATCCGCAAGTCCTTGGCGGCGTGAGCGACGATGGCTTTCATGTCTTTCTCCTTAGAGCAAATCCAGGAAAAGTGTGCAGCGGTTTCCCGTCCAGATTTGCGTAAAAACAACAGGTTAGAGCGTTTCAGCGGTTCCGTGAAGCGCGGATACGCTCTAAAGAACGGGTGTCAGCAACGGCTGGCCGGCAAAATGGGCGGCGAGATTGTCACGGACGAGCTGTCCCATGGCCTTGCGGGTCTCGATAGTACCCGAGGCGTGGTGGGGCTGCAAAAGAACATTGTCCAGCGTCAGAAAGCGCTCGTTGAGTTTCGGCTCGCCTTCGAAGACGTCGAGCGCCGCCGAGCCGAGCTTGCCTGTTTCCAACGCATCCAGCAGCGCGTCTTCGTCGATGTTGGAGGCGCGGGATATGTTGATCAGCATGCCTTCCGGTCCGAGCGCTTCGATCACTTCTTTTCCGACGATGTGACGGGTCGCGGCCGAGGCTGCCAGCGTCACGAACAGGAAATCGGACTGCTCCGCCAGCTTCACCGGATCGGCCACGAATTCCATGTCCGTCGCGTAGCTCTTCGCCTCGACGTCGGAATAGGCGATCTGCATGTCGAAGCCCTTCAGGCGCTTGGCGACCTCGAAGCCGATGCGTCCGAGGCCGAGCACGCCGGCGCGACGTCCCCAGACGCGGCGCTTCAGCGGATAGAGGCCCTTGCTCGCCCAGCTTCCGTCGCGCACCCATGTTTCGGCGCCGAGCATGCCGCGCGACTGGCAGAGCATCATGGCGATGCCGAGATCGGCGACATCATTGGTGAGCACGTCGGGCGTGTTCGTCACGCGGATACCGCGTTCGCGGCAGGCTGCGAGATCGACCGCGTCGAAACCGACGCCATAGACCGAGATCACCTCCAGCTTGGGGCAGGCCTCGATCATGGCGCGATTAGCGCCAAGCTCGCCGCGCGTGGCGATCGCCCGCACCGATGGGCCGACATCGGCCAGAAGCGCCGTCTTGTCCGTCGATTCGAAATAGCGGTGAACGTGGAATGCCGCGTCCAGAGGTTCCTGATCCCATTGCGGATAGGGTCCGATCTGAAGGATTATGGGCTTGTCCATCTTTTTGTCTGCTCCCTTGACATCGAATGTTATCGATAACATAAACAGGGAGAACAATGCTTGTCGAGATAAAAAACGGAGGAAACGATGTCTCTTGGCCTCTTCGATCTGAAAGGGCGGCGCGCCCTCGTGACGGGTTCGTCCCAGGGCATCGGGCTTGCGCTTGCCAAGGGATTGGCGGATGCGGGCGCCGAGCTGGTGCTCAATGGCCGCGATGCCGAAAAGCTTTCCAAGGCTGCGGCTTCCTTTGCCGGTAAGGTTCATGTCCTGCCCTTCGATGCGACGGATCATGAGGCGGCTCGAAAGGCGATAGACACGTTCGAAGCCGAGACCGGCGCCATCGATGTCCTGGTCAACAATGCCGGCATGCAGTTCCGCTCGCCGCTGGAGGAGTTCCCCGCCGATGCTTTCGAGCGGCTGCTTCGGACCAACATATCCAGCGTGTTCAACGTCGGACAGGCCGCCGCCCGCCATATGATCAAGCGCGGCGCCGGCAAGATCATCAACATCGCCAGCGTCCAGACCGCATTGGCGCGGCCCTCGATCGCGCCCTATACCGCGACCAAGGGGGCCGTCGGCAATCTCACCAAGGGCATGGCAACGGATTGGGCCAAGTACGGGCTGCAGTGCAACGCCATTGCGCCGGGCTATTTCGATACGCCGCTGAACGCGGCGCTCGTCGCCGACGCCGATTTCTCGGCATGGCTGGAAAAGCGTACGCCGGCCGGGCGCTGGGGACGTGTCGAGGAACTGGTCGGTGCCTGCATCTTCCTGGCCTCCGATGCATCCTCCTTCGTCAACGGTCATGTGCTTTATGTCGACGGAGGCATCACCGCGTCGCTTTAAGGCGTGCACGGCGGCCGATATCGATCGGCCGATCAATCGATGCTCAACTGGGAGGAGGATGAGCCATGAGCAACAAAGTGGCACTGATCGGCGCCGGCGCCATGGGCGGCGCCATCGGCGCACGGCTGGTGGAGACCGGCAACCATCTGACGGTCTTCGACCTCGACAAGGAAAAGGTGGCGGTGCTGGTGGAAAAAGGCGCGACTGCCGCCGCCAGCGCGGCGCAGGCAGCGTCCGTGTCGGACTATGTCATTCTCAGCCTGAATTCTCCGCAGATCGTCCGTGCCGCCGTGTTCAACGCCGGTGGTGTCGCTGAGGGCGCCAGGGCCGGAGCGCTGATCATCGACATGTCCTCCATCGACCCGGATGCGACGAAGGCGCTCGCCGCCGATGCGGCGGAAAAGGGCTTGCGCTGGGTGGATAGCCCGCTGTCCGGAGGCGCGCCCAAGGCGCTGATCGGCCAATTGACGCTGATGGCCGGCGGCCGCGAACAGGATGTCGCCGATGCGCATCAGGTGCTGAAGCATGTCGCCTCGAACTATACGCATATGGGGCCGTCAGGCGCGGGACAGACCACGAAGCTGATCAACCAGGTGCTGTGCGCGCTGAATTTCCTCGCCGTGGCGGAAGCGACGCAACTGGCGCTCGATGCCGGTGTGGATGCCGCCAAGATCCCGCAGGCGCTGAAGGGCGGGCGTGCCGACAGCGCGCTCTTGCAGGAATACATGCCGCGCTACGTGGCCAAGGATTATCGCCGCACCGGCCGGATCGACAACATGGTCAAGGATCTGAATGGCGCGCAGGATCTTGCCCGGCGCACCAACACTGCCATGCCGCTGACGGCGGTTTGTGCGGAGGTCCATCGCATGCTGACGGCGGCCGGCCTCGGCGGCGAGGATCAGGCGGCGCTGATGGAGTTTTTCAAGGGACCGGACAAGGAGATCGCCGGATGATAACACGCTATGCCTTGTTCGAGGGGAAGGTGAGGGATGGCGAGACCGAGGCATTCCGCGCTGCCGTGATGCAGACGATCCTGCCGAAGTGGAAGCAGTTTCCAGGCGCCCTCGACGTCCGCGTGTCTTTCGCGGAGAGCCGGGACGAGGGCGCTCCGGAATATCCCATGATCCTCGCCATCAACTACCCCGATCTTGCGGCCGTCGAGGCGGCACTCGCGAGCCCCGCGCGTGCCGAGGCCCGTGCCGCGACGGAAGCCGTGCTGTCCCGCTTCTTCGAAGGGCGTATCCATCATCATGTGACGCTCGCGAATGAATTCACGCTTTAAGCCGCTTGCCGCGACCGCTATCCGATTGGGCCAGGCTCGCCGTCTCGTCCCAAGATAAGCGAAGGGCATGCACTTGCCATCCGGAGGCGACGCATATTAGTTTCGTGGTAACGATAACATAGGCTGTCGATGAGCAATATCCGCAAGCCGCCGACCATGGCTGACATTGCCCGCGTCATGGGAGTTTCCCCGATGACGGTGTCGCGCGCGTTCAAGGCCGACAGCCTGGTCAGTGCCGATACCAGGGAGGCCATTCTCAAGGCCGCCGAGGATCTCGGTTATGTCTTCGACAGCACGGCATCCAACCTGCGCTCGCAGAAATCCGATTTTGTCGCCGTTACGATCCCGTCGATCAACAACGCCAATTTCGCGGATACCGTCGGCGGGCTTACCGATACGCTTGCCGCGCGCAACATGCAGATTCTGTTGGGCTATACCAACTATAACATCGAGGAGGAGGAGCGGCTCATCGAGCAGCTTCTGCGCCGCAAGCCGCAGGCGATCGTCGTCACCGGCGGCAGGCATACGCCGCGCGCCCGGCGCCTGCTGGAAACGGTCAATATACCGGTGATCGAAACCTGGGATATTCCCGGCGAGCCGATCGACCATTACGTGGGGTTCTCCAACGCGGATGCCGTGCGCCAGATGGTGGACCATTTCGTCGGCGCGGGCCATCGCCGTATCGCCTTCATCGGTGGCGATGTCGGGCGCGACACGCGCGGCAGCGAACGGCGTTTAGGCTTCATTGCCGCGATGCAGGCGCATGGGCTGGACGCATCCCGCCTGATTGCCGCCGGCGCGCCGCCGATTTCGATGCGCGAGGGCGCCAATGCGATGGCGCGATTGATCGAGAATTATCCGGATACGGAAGCCATCGTCTGCGTCTCCGATCTCGCCGCCTACGGCGCGCTGACGGAATGTCGCCGGCTCGGTGTCGCGGTGCCGGAGCGGTTCGCGATCGGCGGCTTTGGCAATTACGAGATCGGTGAGGTCTGCGTGCCGACGCTGACGACGATCAACGCCTTCGCTCGCGAGATCGGGGAGAAGACGGCGCGGCTGATCCTGGATATTCTCGACAATCAGGCTGCGGAAAACGTCCGGATATCGCCGGAGCTGATTGTTCGCGACAGCAGTCGCTGATCGATGATTGCCGTCAAAAGCAAAGCGCGGCCCATGGGCCGCGCTTCTTTCTTTTCCATGAGACCGGGGGTCACTTGCCCCAAATCTTCTTGTACTGATCCTTATAGCCGTTGCCGGGATCGAAGGTGTTCTGCGGACCGCCGTCGAATTCGACATTGTCGGCCGTCACCACATGCAGCGGCGACAGATAGCCCGACCATTTTTCGCCCGCAAAGGCGCGGTTGAGCTCGTCCACGAGCTGCCAGCCCTGCAGGTTCAGCGGTTCGGCGACCGTGACCTTCTGGAATTGGCCGGCGCGAATGCGCTCATAGGCGGATTGCGAGCCGTCGCCGGCGGCGACGTTGATCGGCGCGTCGGTGCCGCCCTTGCCGGCCGACGCGAGAGACGGGCCCATGAAGTCGAAATAGAGGTCGTTGATGGCAAGCGAATGCGTCCAGCTATCGCCGTATTTCTGCAGGAGCGACGTGGTGAGCTGCGGCATGCGCTGCGATGTCTCGGCGATGGGCGTATCGACATATTCGAGCACCTTGCCGCCAAGCCGCTCGATCTCGGCCTTCATCTTGTCGGCCTTGGCGATGGCGATGGCATAGGTCGAATCCGTGAAGATGATGACACCCGGCTTGCCCTTGGCGTCGACAAAGGCCCAGTCGGCCGCGGCCTTCGACACTTCCATCGCATCGGTGCTGACATTTGCGAACAGGCCGCTCTTGTCGTCCGGGCCGATGACCGGGCCGGCGTGCCAGGCGACCAGCGGGATCTTTGCCTCCTTCGCCTGTTCCAGGGCGGGTGCCTGTTCGACCGCGTCGAAGCCATCGATGATGATGCCGTCCGGCTTGAGCGCGATCGCCTGGCCGAAGGCCGCGGTTCTTCCCCCGATCGAACCGGCGCCATCGAGCACCTTGACTTGCCAGCCGATCGCCTTGGCCGCTTCCTCGACGCCGTTGCTGACGCCGAGAATGCCGCCGTTCTTGAGATCGCCGGCGAGAACCACGATGGTCTTGCCCGCCTGTGCCTTGGGACCGGTGGTCGGGCCGTCCCATTGCTTGACCGCCGAGGCATATTTGTCGACGACGGCCTTGGCGTCGGCCAGCGGATCGGCGAAGGCCTGGGTGGTGCATAGCATCAGCAAGCCGGTGGTTGCCTGCAGGAAATATCTGCGTTTCATTGTCTGTCTCCTCCCTTTGGAAATCAAAGCAATATGATCTTCAGTTATTCTGTGGTCTTGGCGGGTAGTTGCGGCTTCTGCGCCGGTGCCATCCTCCCGGTGTGGCTGCGGCGGCGCTGGGCGTAGCCGGCGATGCCGATGGCCACCAGCAGGGTGACGCCGTTGAACAGCGGCTCCACGTAGAACGAACCGCCGATCTGCTGGATGCCGGCAATGCCGACCGCCAGGATGATGACACCGATCATCGTGCCCCAGACATTGACGCGGCCGGGCTTGATGGTGGTGGAGCCGAGGAAGGCGCCGACGAGCGCCGGCAGAAGATATTCCAGGCCGACGCTCGCCTGGCCGATGCGCAGCTTCGAGGCGAGCAGGACGCCGGCGACGGCGGCAAGCGTGCCCGAGGTCACGAAAGCACCGATGACGAAACGGCGCACCGGGATGCCGTTCAGGGCGGCGGCCTTCGGATTGGCGCCGATGGCATAGATGTAGCGGCCGATCGGCGTGTATTCGAGGATGACCCACATCACGAAGGCCAGGGCCAGGACATAGAGCCCGGTGATCGGCAGGCCGAAGACCATGGTTCCGTTGAGGGCATAGAAGCCCTGCGGCAGCATGCCGACTACCTGCCGGCCGCCGGTATGCCAGAGTGCTATGGCGTAAAGCACGGTGCCGGTGCCGAGGGTGGCGATGAAGCTGTCGATCTTGGCGATTTCGACCAGCAGCCCGTTCAGGAAGCCGGTAAGCGCGCCGAGCAGCAGCACGATCAGAACGGCGACCGGCCAGGGCAGGCCGAACATGGTCTGCAGGCTGATGGCCAGCACGTGCCAGAGCACGATCCCGTAGCCGATCGTCAGGTCGATGCGCCCGGCGGCCATCGGGATCATCGCCGCCAGCGACAGGATGGCGATGATCGTCTTGTCCGAGACGATCGAACGCAGATTGAGCAGCGTCGGGAAGGTCTGCGGTAGCAGGATGGAAAATAAGAGGATCAGCAGGGCGGTCAGGATGACGAGCCCGTAGACCGGCAGAAGCCGCTGGATCTTCTGGCCGAAGCTCATTCCCGCCAGCTCGGATCGGGTGGGTTCGAGCGCATTGGATTCGATCGATTGCATGGGGGTTCTTCTCCGATTTAGGCGGCTTCGGATGCGGACGCGGCGGCGATGACCGCCGGTGTCGTCAGTGCGGCGCCACTCAGTTCCCGCACGATCCGGCCGCGCGAGAACACCAGGGCACGATGGCAGATATGGGCGATCTCCTCGAAGTCGGTGGACACGACGAGGACAGCGAGCCCTCCTTCCACCGCCTCGGCGATCAGCCGGTAGATGTCCGCCTTGGCGCCGACATCGACGCCGGCGGTGGGATCTTCGGCGATCAGCAGTTTGCGACCCGTTGTCAGCCAGCGGCCGACGACCACCTTCTGTTGGTTGCCGCCCGACAGGGCCTCGATCGCCAGTGCCTGGTCATTGGGCCTGAGGCCGACGCGGCCGCCCAGTGCATAGGCCATCTCGGCCTCGCGCTTCGGCGATAGAAACGAGAGCAGGTTGCGGCCGGATGCGCCGGGATTGAGGAATGTGTTTTCCCTGAGGCTCAGCGACATGGCGACCGACTCCTCCGTCCGGTCCCTGGCGATGAGGCCGATGCCGGACGCCATGGCGGCGACGGGACTGGAAAGATCCGGCTCGGCACCGTTCAGCCGGACCGAGCCGCTCGATGGCTCGCAGCCGAAGAGCGCCCGTCCGATCAGCTCCTGGCCGGCGCCCCGCAGGCCGACGAGGCCGAGAAGCTCCCCTTGGCGGATGTCGAAGGAGACGGGACCGGCACCGCGGCAGGACAGCTCCTTGACCGAAACGATGGCCGGACCGGCGCTACGCTCGGCCTTGACGAAAAGCTGGTCGGCCTTGCGACCGACGATCATGCGGATAAGTTCGTCGGATGTGGTGTCGGAAACCGGCTTCTGACCGACGAGCTGTCCGTCGCGCAGCACCGCGACGCGGTCGGCGATCCGGAAGATTTCGTCCAGGCGATGCGAGACGTAGATCATCGCGACGCCGCGCTCCTTCAGCGGGCGGATGGCGGCGAACAGCTTCTCGACTTCATCGGCGGGCAAGCTTGCCGTAGGCTCGTCAAGCACGAGCACATCGGCCTCCACGGCCAGCGCGCGGGCGATCGCCACCAGGGATTTTTCGGTGCGAGTCAACTCCTGTACGCGGGTCGACGGATCGAAATCGCAGCCGACCAGTTTCAGGGCCTCGGCGGTGCGCCGCTCGGTCGCCCGCCAGTCGATCAGGCGGCCGCGCAGCGAATAGCCCTGCGCCAGGCCCACATTTTCACCGACGGTCATCCATTCGATCAGCCCGAGATCCTGATGGATGAAGGCGACCGGCTGGCGCTGGTTCGGCTGTGGCGGGCGGTGATGATAGGGCTTGCCGCGAAACAGGATCTGGCCGCCATCCGGCCGATAGATGCCCGCGAGCGTCTTGATGAGCGTCGATTTTCCCGCGCCGTTCTCGCCGAGCAGCGCCAGGATCTCTCCGGATTTGAGATCCAGCGAGACGTTCGACAGGGCACGCGTTCCACCGAATTCCTTGGTGATATCGCAAAATTCGAGCAGCTTCCCGTCGTCCATCTCGCTCCTCCCAAAGCTTCGATGAGGTGAGGCTATGTTATCGATAACATTCCGTCAAGAGGCTCTGTCGAGCAGGCGCCTTGTCAAAGGGATCGCGAGGAGGAGCGCGCCTCTTCGGAGTATCTGGCTATCGGTTCGTCAATACGGTGCCCAGCCAATGCTGCTGGTTTTGGTGCGTGGATATACGCACAACTTAAAGTAACTTTATGCTTCAAATAGGTAATACTTTCATATTATGAATGAATATGATGTCATTTCACCGCTTTTTCGAATGTCACGGAGAATGATTGAAGCTTCATTCTTCTTTTTACTAAAGTATGGCCGAGGGAATTTTGGAAGATCGCGCCTTATTGTGGACAATACTATTGTGTCTTGGATAGAAAATACGTTGCGGCGTGTTGCATGCGGTATGCGTGCTGATATCGTTGGTGGGATTATAGCAATCGCGGATCTGCTTTTTAGAGGCTGAAGGCGCACCATGCGTGCTTTCGGAGATCGCCTGTTCAGGAGCGTAAATGAGGTACGTCACTCAATCTGATTTCAAGATTGTGCAGGCCAGCCCCGATGCGATGTCGGAGCATTATGCCAAGACCCTGTCGCCCGCGCTCGTGGAGCCATTGCAGCCGGATGCCTTGATCTCCGTGGAGGATCGTCATTTCGCCGTCGGGCGCTGCGATGTCTGGAATGGGAAATGTCATTCCGGAATGAAGGTGACGCTTTCGCGGGCGCCGGACGCCTACGCGCTTTACCTGCCGTCGTCCGGAGTGATGGAAGTGGATACGGGCCGCAAGCAACTCGTTTCGAAGCCGGCAACGGCGCTTCTCGCCGATATGTCCCGCTTCGAGCGGTTGACGCTTCATGAGGATCGCAGCCATATCGGCATGGCCTTCGAGAAATCCGCCATGATCCAGCAGTTGAGCGAATTGCTGGACGCACCCGTCGTTGGCCGTATCGATTTCGACCATGCGATCGACCTGGCAACGGTATCCGGCGCGCGGATAGCGGCACTCGGCCATCTCGTTTGGAATTCTCTGAATGTCGCGGAGGCGGATCGGCCCTCATCGGCCTTTGTCGAGCGGTTGATGCAGGCGATGATGATCGCGTTGCTCGAGAGCGTTCCCAACAACTATTCGGCGCGGCTGGAAAGACCGGTTTCTCCGGCGATTCCAAAGCGCCTGAAGCGGGCGATCGAATATATGCACGCCAATGTTTCCTCGCCGATGGGAATTGCCGATATCGCGCAGGAAGCTGGTACGAGCGTGAGAGCGCTGCAGGCCGCCTTTCAGCAGTTCAAGAACACCACGCCACTGAACTACCTCCGGGCGATCCGCCTGGAAGGTGCCCGCAAAGCCCTGACGGACCCGAAGTGCTGTCAGTCGGTTGCCGACGTGGCGCGAAGTTGGGGATTTTCCCATATGGGCCGTTTTGCGGCGCTCTATCACCAATCGTTTGGCGAGATGCCGTCGAACACGGCCAAAATGGGGAGAGGCGACAGCCTGTAGAGGCGGTTGGCAGGCATCGATGCCGGATGCCGTACTTTGTTCAAGGCGCGCAAAGTTTATACCGAATACGCAGGAAAGCGGATCGCCGTCCCCTGCCGATCGTCATCCCGCATTGAAGTTCAATGGGCTATAGGACAGTCTCGCAGCGGTTGCTGTTGCCTGGTATCGATCGGTACGGACAACAACGACTCCCGCCCGTCGACACCCCAACTTCGATGGGCGGGATTTCCTCGAGACGCTATCCTGGCGCTCGGCCCGCCGTTCCTCCTTTCACGATGAGAGATTCCCGCCCATAAGCGATGGCAGCAATGTCAGTCGCCGAAATGACGCGCGAGGCCGGATTTCCATCGGCCGACGAATGTCCGTCGAAGGCCCTTCGAGTATTGGAAGCTCTTGCCGGATGTCAAAAAAGTATCAGTTCTTGGTGCATGGCGTAGTAGCGGCTGACGACATCCGCGCGTAACGTCGCTTTATCGGATCGTTCCGTGTCTCTGGGAGGAGGTGCGACGAGACAATGATCGAAGGCGAAGGGAGGTATGCAGGATGAGCCCCGATTTGGAAGTGGTTGCCATTGGCAGCGGCGAGTCCTTCAAGGCCTGGGAGCATGGTTATCCCTACCGCACGGTTCGCTGGCATTTTCATCCCGAATACGAGATCCATCATGTGGTCGCCACGACGGGCCAATATTTCGTCGGTGATTTCATCGGCGAATTCGAGCCGGGAAATCTGATCCTGACGGGACCGAACCTGCCGCACAACTGGGTCAGCGACGTGCCGCCGGGCACCTGCCTGCCGCTGCGCTGCCGCGTGTTGCAGTTTTCCGAATTCTTCCTTGCGGACGCTACCAAGATATTTCCAGAACTTTCCGCCTGCGCCGGTATCCTGGAAATGAGCCGGCGCGGCGCGCTCTTCACGCCCGAGACCGCCGCGATCGTCGGGCCGATCCTGGGCGAACTCGTGGAGGCGCAGGGTATCCGCCGTATCGAGCTCTTCATGAATGTGCTGAATGCGCTGAGTTCGGCGCAGGGCACGCGCACGCTTGCGAGCGCGCTCTATCATCCCGATCCCTCCGGCTTCATGTCGGCCGGCGTCAACAAGGCGCTTGCCTATATCAATGCGCATCTGACCGAGCCGTTCAGCGAAGGGGATCTGGCAGCGCTCACCGGGCAGAGCCCCAGCTCGTTTTCCCGCAGTTTTCGTCGGCATACCGGCATGGCGTTGGTACAATATGTCAATCGTCTGCGCGTCAACTTTGCCTGCCATCTGCTGATGAGCCAGTCGGACATGTCGATCACCGACATCTGCTTTGCGACGGGCTTCAACAATATCTCGAATTTCAATCGCCGTTTTCTGGAGCAGAAGGGCATGGCGCCCTCGCGGTTCAGGGCGTTGCTGGCGCAAAACATGGGAGCGGTGGAGGCCGCCTAAGAAGGGGAGGACAGGGAGGAACGGACAACAATTTGGGCAAGGCGAAACGGGCGGCTGACGGCCGCACGAGGGGATGTCTTGTCTCGAAAAAGCCGGCTGGCGAAGGCTGGAAAGCCCGCCGAGGCCAGGCTCATGCGGGGACCCGGGCTCGAGCGACGAACCGGGAACCTGATCGAAACCTTTACATTTGGAACGGAGAAATTCCAATGAGCAAATTTGCATGGAAACTGGCGGGTGCGGCAGCGCTTGCCGCGGGTCTTCTGAGCGGAGCATCCGCCTTCGCGCAGTCGGCGAAGGTGACGGATGCGACCGTTGCCTTCCTCATGCCCGACCAGAGCTCGACCCGCTATGAAGAGCATGATTATCCGGGCTTCCAGGCAGAGATGAAGAAGCTCTGCGCTGGCTGCAAGGTGATCTATCAGAATGCCAATGGCGATGCCTCGCGCCAGCAGCAGCAGTTCAATTCGGCGATCTCGCAGGGTGCCAAGGCAATCGTGCTCGATCCGGTCGATTCGACGGCGGCGGCATCGCTCGTCAAGCTTGCCCAGAGCCAGGGCGTCAAGGTCATCGCCTATGACCGGCCGATCCCCTCCGCCGCCGCGGACTATTATGTTTCCTTCAACAACGAGGAAATCGGCAAGGCGATCGCCAAGTCGCTTGTCGATCATTTGAAGGCGAAAGGCGTGAAGGCCGGTGATGGCGGTCTTCTCGAAATCAACGGTTCTCCGACCGATGCGGCCGCCGGTCTCATCAAGAAGGGCATCCATGCCGGTCTTGCCGACGGCGGCTATCCGGTGCTGGCCGAATTCGACACGCCGGAATGGGCGCCGCCGAAGGCGCAGCAATGGGCAAGCGGCCAGATCACCCGCTTCGGCAAGAAGATCGTCGGTGTCGTCGCGGCCAATGACGGCACGGGCGGTGCCGCCGTCGCGGCCTTCAAGGCGGCCGGTGTGGACCCGGTTCCGCCCGTGACCGGCAACGACGCGACGATTGCCGGCCTGCAGCTCATCATCGCCGGCGATCAGTACAACACCATCTCCAAGCCGAGCGAGATCGTGGCGGCAGCAGCGGCGAATGTTGCCATTCAATTGCTGTCGGGCGAAACGCCGAAGGCCGATACCAAGCTCTTTGACACGCCGACGCAACTCTTCACGCCGGCGCTGGTGACGGCGGAAAACCTTAAGGCCGAGATCATCGACAAGCAGGTCAACGGCAAGCCGATCCAGACTGCGGAGCAACTGTGCGGTGACCGCTATGCCGAAGGCTGCAAGACGCTCGGCATCATCAAGTAATACCTCCCAGACCAAATCCCGGCCGTCCAGCGCGGCGGCCGGGAGATCGCCAGGGAAACAGGCCAAATCAACGAAAGGCTCGCGACACATGACCGGCGCCAGCGACCACCCAAGCCCGACAGGCGAGCTCATCCTCAGCCTCAAGGGCATTTCCAAACATTTCGGTGCCGTCTCGGCGCTCACCGATATCGATCTCGACGTGCATGCCGGCGAAGTCGTGGCACTCGTCGGCGACAACGGCGCCGGCAAGTCGACGCTCGTCAAGGTTCTGGCCGGGGTGCATCAGCCGAGCTCGGGAACCATTACCTTCCGTGGCGACAAGGTGACGCTCGGCGATCCAAGCGCCGCGCTGTCTCTCGGGATCGCGACCGTCTTCCAGGACCTTGCCCTTTGCGAGAATCTCGATGTGGTCGCCAACATCTTTCTGGGACGCGAATTGAGCCCGCTGCAGCTTGACGAGACGGCGATGGAGGTTCGCGCCTGGACGCTGCTGAACGAGCTTTCGGCCCGCATCCCGAGCGTGCGCATTCCGATCGCTTCGCTGTCGGGCGGACAACGGCAGACGGTGGCGATTGCGCGTTCGCTGCTGCTCGAGCCGAAGATCATCCTGCTAGACGAGCCGACGGCCGCGCTCGGTGTCGCCCAGACGGCCGAGGTGCTGAACCTCATCGAGCGGGTGCGCGACCGCGGCCTCGGCGTGGTGATGATCAGCCATAATATGGAGGATGTCCGGGCTGTGGCAGATCGTATCGTCGTGCTCCGGCTTGGCCGCAACAATGGCATCTTCTACCCGGATGCATCGAACCAGGAACTCGTCAGCGCCATTACCGGTGCGACGGAAAATGCCGTTTCCCGCCGCGCCAGCCGCCGTCAGGCGCAGCAGGACAGCGGGCAGGAGGGTCGGATATGACAGGCAATACAAAACAAGCCGTGACGCTGCTCGACCGCAGCGATGTTCGTGTCAATCACGATGCCGGGCTTGCGGCGACGATCCGCTCGTCGATCGACAAAGTGCGCTCCGGCGATCTCGGATCGCTGCCGGTGGTCGTCGGCCTGGTCATCATCTGGACCGTCTTCGGCACGCTCAACCCGACCTTTCTATCGAGCAACAATCTCGCCAACCTGCTTTTCGACGCCTCGACCGTCGGCGTGATCTCGCTCGGTATCGTCTGCGTGCTGATGGTCGGCGAAATCGATCTTTCCGTCGGCTCCATCAGCGGTTTCGCCTCGGCCATGGTCGGCATGCTCTGGGTCAACGAGGGCTGGCCGGTCGCGGCAGCCATCCTCGCGGCGCTCATCGTCGGCGGCGTGATCGGATCGCTCTATGCCTTGCTTTTCAACCGGCTGGGCATGCCGAGCTTCGTGTCGACGCTGGCGGGCCTGCTCGCGGTGCTCGGCATGCAGCTCTATCTGCTCGGCGCTACCGGTTCCATCAACCTGCCCTATGGTTCGGCGGTCGTGAACTTCGGTCAGCTATTGGTCATCCCCAAGCCGCTCGCCTATCTTTTCGCGCTGCTTCCGGGCATTGCGATGCTGTGGACGGGCTATCGCGCCGCCGAGCGCCGCCGGAAAGCCAACCTGTCGGCCCGCTCGCTGAGCGGCCTCGTCATCCGTTCGCTCGCGCTGACCGCAGCCCTGGTGTTTGTCGCTTTCTACCTCAATCAGGATCGCGGCATTCCCTGGATGTTCGCGCTCTTCGTGGTGCTCGTCATCGTCATGAACTATGCGCTGACCCGCACCCAATGGGGTCGGTCGATGGCAGCCGTTGGCGGCAATCGCGAGGCGGCGCGGCGCGCCGGCATCAATGTCCGGCGCATCTATACCAGCGCCTTCGTTCTCTGCGCGATGTTTGCGGCACTCGGGGGCGTGATGGCCGCCGCGCGCCTTGCCTCGGCAAGCCAGCAGGCCGGCACCGGCGATGTCAATCTGAATGCGATCGCCGCCGCCGTGATTGGCGGGACCAGCCTCTTCGGCGGACGCGGCAGCGCCTATTCCTCGCTGCTCGGCATCATCGTCATTCAGTCGATCGCCAGCGGGCTCACCATGTTGGATCTGTCGTCGGCCCTTCGCTACATGATCACCGGTGCGGTCCTTGCCATCGCCGTCATCGTCGATTCCGTCGCTCGCCGCTCCCGCGCTTCGCACGGGCGGGCCTGATACCCAGAGCGGCTCAGCATTTCACGGAAGCCCTGAGCCGCTCTATCCCATTGTTTTGACGCAATTCCGGACGGAAAACCGCTGACGCACTTTTCCTGGAATTGCTCTAAAAAGTAGGACCCTCATGAGACAGGATTTTTCCGGTAAAGTCGCGGCGATCACCGGCGCCGCCTCCGGCATCGGGCTTGAATGCGCCAAGGCATTGCTGAACGAGGGCGCGAGTGTCGCGCTCATCGACAGGGCCGAGGACAGGCTGAAGGAACTGGCGGCGGAACTGGGCCCGCGCGCCTTTCCTGTCGTTATCGACCTCACCAATCCGGCAAGCGTGGCGACGATGCTGCCGCAGATCCTCGACACGTTCGGCAAGCTGGATATCTTTCATGCCAATGCCGGCGCCTATATCGGCGGGGAAGTGGCCGAAGGCGATCCCGACGCCTGGGACCGGATGCTGAACCTCAACATTAACGCCGCCTTCCGTTCCGTGCGGGCCGTACTGCCGCATATGGTGGAGCGGAAGACCGGAGATATCATCATGACCAGCTCCATTGCCGGGCTGGTGCCGGTCGTCTGGGAGCCGATCTATACGGCTTCCAAGCATGCCATACAGGCGTTTACCCACACGGTGCGCCGTCAGGTCGCCAAGCATGGCATCCGTGTCGGCGCCGTGGCGCCGGGGCCGGTGGTGACCGCGCTCATCAGCGACTGGCCGCAGGCAAAGCTTGACGAAGCCATCGCGGCTGGTGGATTGATGGAGGCGACGGAGGTCGCCGAGGCGGTGATCTTCATGCTCTCGAGGCCGCGCAACATCACGATCCGCGACCTCGTCATCCTGCCGCTCAGCACGGATTTGTGACCATGACCGCTTATTTCGTTGGCATCGATGTGGGCACCGGCAGCGCAAGGGCAGGCGTCTTCGACGGTGCCGGCAGGCTGCGGGGCTCGGCAAAGCGGCCGATCACCATCTGGCACGAGGCCGGACATGTCGTCGAGCAGTCGAGCGAGCAGATATGGCAGGCGGTCTGCGGCAGCGTCCGCGAGGCCGTTGCCGAGGCGGGCATCAGTGCCTCCGAGGTGGCGGGCGTCGGCTTCGATGCGACTTGCTCGCTGGTTGCCGTCAAGGCCGATGGTTCGCCCGTCGCGGTCGGCCCTTCCGGCGATCCCGCCCGCAACATCATTGTATGGATGGATCATCGCGCCGCCGGCGAGGCGGCGGAGATCAATGCCGGCGATCATGAGGTGCTGCGCTATGTCGGCGGGCGCATCTCGCCGGAGATGGAGACGCCGAAACTCCTCTGGCTGAAGCGGAACCTGCCGCAATCCTTCGCCGCCGCCGATCATTTCTTCGATCTCGCCGATTATCTGACATGGCGGGCGACCGGCTCGCTCAGCCGCTCGGTTTGCACCGTCACCTGCAAATGGACCTATCTCGCGCATGAGAAGCGCTGGGATGCGGCCTATTTCCGGGATATCGGTCTGGCCGAGCTGGCCGATGAGGATTTTGCAAGGATCGGAACCGATATCGTCGATCCCGGCTCCGCCCTAGGCGGCGGCTTGCTCGAAAATGCCGCTCACGATCTCGGCCTTGCGGCCGGCACGCCGGTGGCCGCATCGCTGATCGATGCCCATGCCGGCGGGATCGGGACGCTCGGTGCTGCGGGGACGGATGGCAAGGTCCATCTCGAAAGCCGTCTCGCCTATATCTTCGGAACCTCCGCCTGCTCCATGGCGTCCAATGAGGCGCCGGTCTTCGTCGATGGTGTCTGGGGACCGTATTATTCGGCCATGGTGCCGGGACTGTGGCTGACGGAGGGAGGCCAGTCCGCAGCGGGTGCGGCGATCGATCATCTCGTCACCATGCATCCGGCCGCCGCCGAAGCTGCCTCCAAGGCCAAAGCCGCGGGCCTGTCACTGGTCGGCTGGCTGGAGCGGCAGGCGACCGAACTGAGCCCTGATCCGAAAGAGGCCGTAGCGCTTGCGCGGTCGATCCATGTCGTGCCGGAGTTTCTCGGCAATCGGTCTCCCCATGCCGATCCCGAGGCAAGGGCTGTCATCGCCGGGCTCGGCCTTGAAAACGACATTTCCGACCTCGTGTCCCTCTACATCGCCGGTCTTTGCGGGATCGGCTACGGCCTGCGCCAGCTCATCGAAACGCTTGCCGCCAATGGCATGCGCATCGATACGATCGTTGCGAGCGGCGGGGCGGCGCAAAGCAATCTGGTGCGCCAGATCCTCGCCGACACGACCAATGTCCCCGTCGCCGTGACCGACACCGAGGAGCCGGTGCTTCTGGGGGCGGCCATGCTGGGGGCGCTCGCCTCCGGCCGCTATCCGTCGCTGGATGCGGCTATGCATGCGATGTCGCGGTTTTCCGAGGTCTTCGCCCCCGCAGGCGGTCAGGTCGCTGCCCTTCATGAGAAGCGCTATGTGGCGTTCGAGCGGCTGCAGCGCGCTGAAAGGGACGTCCGTGCATTATTTTCCGGGACCTGACCATGTGCCATAGTCCACGATGCATGGGCTAGGCGTCACGAGCGACGGTCAGGCGTGTGGTGGCAAGGGCGCGCCCGAAAGCTTCGCCCTGACCCAGTCGGCGACGCGGTAATAGCGCAGCGTCATCTGCGGCGCGAATCCCATATAGAAGGGCGCGGCCGAAAGCGGTTCGATCTTCAGCGCCAGATCCTTGTCCGGCACGCCCTTGGCCCATTCGGACAGGATGCCGCCCAGCATGCTGCCTGTCGGCACGCCACGGCCGGACAGCCCTGTTAGCGCAACGACGCCGGGCGCGAGATCGTAGAGCCGCGGCACGGTCCGGTATTGCATGTCGAGTTCGCCGAACCAGAGAAAGTCCCAACGGATATCCTGCCTGATCTGCGGGTGCAGCCAGCGCAGCCGGTCCGACATCACCCGATGCGTATAGGCGAGATCGCGTCCGCGCCGTCCCATCGGGAACATCGAGGCGACGATGCGGCCCTCGGCATTGTATTTGTAGACATAGATATCGCCGCGGCCGTCATGGATCGTGGTGTTTTGCGGCAGGACGCTCATTCGCTCGTCCTCGGAGAGAGGCTGGGTCGCCGCCACGAAGACCCTCTGGATCTTGAAGGTGCGGTCGAGCCTGGGCCAGCCGCCGACCGTATAGGCGCCGGTGGCGAAGATGACCTTGTCAGCAACTACGGAGCCTTTTTCGGTCTTCACGACCCAGCCGCTGCCTTCGCGCTCGCAGCCCGTCACCGGCGAGCGCGTGTAGACGTGGCCGCCTTCCTGCAGGACGGCGCGCGCCAGGCCACGCGCATAGCCGAGCGGATTGAGGTGCCCGCCTTCCTCATGCAGCCAGCCGCCGAAGAAGCGGGGGCTGCCGGTGATCGCTTCCACTTCGCTTTTATCGAGAACCCGGGTGCGGGCGCCGACGGCATTGTAGTCGCGGGCTTTCGCCTCAAGCGTCTCGACCGCTTTCGGTGTCTGCGCACCCATCACATAGCCGTTTTGCTGCCATTCGCATTCGATCTGATAATGCCGGATCATGGTCGAGACCTGATCGTTGGCACGGGTCTGGCGGGCGATCAGGCGCTCGGCCCAGGGTTCGCCGAGCATGTGACGCAGTTCCGGCAAGCTGTAATGCGTGAAGGTCGGCGTGCAATGACCGGCATTGCGGCCCGAGCCGCCGAAGCCGACCTCCTGCGCCTCCAGCAACACGACGCGCACGCCATCCTTGGCGAGCGCAAGCGCGGTCGTCAAACCGGTATAGCCGCCGCCGACCACGCAGACATCGGCATCCACGCGGCCCTCGAGCGGCGTCGTGGCCGGAGCGGGAGTGGCGGTCGCATACCAGAGCGTGGTGGCAAAGGGAGAAAAGACCGTCACCGTCTAGCCCTTCTCAGTGGAGATCGCTGCGCGCGTCGAGCGCGTCGCGCAGGCCGTCGCCGATGAAGTTGAAACTGGTGACCGCCAGCGTGATGGCGACGCCGGGAACGATGGCGAGCCAGGGGGCGCTTGCCAGATATTGCTGGGCGCCGTTCAGCATATTGCCCCAGCTCGGAAGCGGCGGTTGGATACCGTAGCCGAGGAAGCTGACATAGGCTTCCAGCAGGATGGCGCGGGCGACCGTCAGCGTGGCGGCGACGATGATCGGGCCGATGGCGTTCGGCAGCAGCTCGCGAAACATGATCCATCTGTTGGAGAGGCCGAGCATGCGGGCGGCCAGCACGAAGTCGCGTTCGCGCAGCGACCGCACCTCTGCCTCGACGATGCGCGCCGTCTCCATCCAGCTCGTGACCGCGATGATGACGGTGATCATGAAGGGGCTCGGCTTGATGAAGGCGGCCAGCGCCAGCAGCAGAAAGATGCCCGGAAACGACAGGAAGGCATCGACGAAGCGCATCAGCACTGTCCCGATGCGTCCGCCGTAATAGCCGGCGACCACGCCGATTACCGTTCCGATCAACGTGCTGAGCACCATCGCGAAGAAGCCGACCAGAAGCGAAATCCGGCCCGCCATGAACAGGCGCACGGCAACGTCGCGACCGAGCGGATCGGTGCCGAAAATATGGTAGCCGGCGGTAAAGGGCGGCGCGAAACGGGCACGTAGGTCGATATAGAGTTCGTCATAGGGGAGCAGCGACGGTCCGAACAGGCAGGCAAGCACGATGAGCGTGATCATCGCGACGCCGAGCAGCGCGAGCCTGTGGCGCATGAAGCGACGCAGCGTGCGATTTTGCCACCAGCGCGAATGGGCGAAGACGGATTGGGAAAGAGTTGCGGGGGAGGAGGAAGACATGGCGTTTCTCCTAACCTAGCCGGACGCGTGGATCGACGAAGGCAATGAGCAGATCGGCGAGCAGATTGCCGATCAGCACGAAGATTGCCGAGAACATCAATAGGCCCATGACGACCGGGTAGTCGCTATAGCCGAGGCTGTCGAGGAAGAGACGCCCCATTCCCGGCCAGGTGAAGACCGTCTCGGCCACCAGCGCGCCGCCGAGGATCGTCGGCAGTTGCAGGCCGGCGAGCGTGATCATCGGCAACAGGGCATTGCCGACGACATGGCGCATCAGGACGCGCCGGGGCGAGAGACCCTTGGCCTTGGCGGTGCGCACGAAATCCTGGTTGATGACCTCGAGCGTGGCGGTGCGCATGTAGCGGCTCCAGACCGCGATGTTGACGAGCGCGAGCACCAGGCTCGGCATGATCAGATGGATCGCATAGTCACTGAACGAGCCGTTGCCGACCGTGTACATGTTGCCGGCCGGCAGCCACTTCAGCTTCAGTGAGAAAATGTAGATGGCGACGAGACCGAACCAGAAGGTCGGGATCGATAGCGCCACCATGGCGCCGATCGTGGCGCTATAGTCAAAGATCGAATAGCGCTTGGTGGCGCCCTTGATGCCGATCCAGGTGCCGACCGCGATGGCGATCACCATCGACGTGCCCATCAGCAGCAACGTCGCGAAGAGGTGGCCGAGAATGATCGACAGCACCGGCTGGTTGTCGCGATAGGAATGACCCCAATCGCCCATCAGCAGATGTCGCAGCCAGTCGAGATATTGGATCGGCAGCGGCCGGTCGAGGCCCATCTGCGCCGCGATCCGGTCGAGCGCTTCCTTGGTCATGCCCGGCGTCAGCGTATATTGCGACAACGGTCCACCAGGGGCGAGGGTGAGGACGGCAAAGCCGATCATCGATACGAGCAGCAGCAGTATCAGGCTCTGCCACAGGCGACTGAGGAGATAGCGCAGCATGGCATTCGTCTCCGATGGTTGCGAGGCGGGAAGCAGCCAGCCCTTCGACCCTTCACGGGTCGAAGGGCTGGAACGGGACGATCAGGCCTTGGCCCAATACCAGGTGCCGACGTTCCATGTGTCGATACGCACGTTGATATTGGGGGTGACGTTTTCGACCCCGACCTTGTGGCCGCGCACGGTCGCGTATTGGAAGAGCGGCAGGAAGGGCAGGTCGTGGCGCATGATCTCCTGGATCTTCTGGTAGACCTTCTTGCGCTCCTCCGGCACGAAGATCTGGCCGCCTTCCGCCAGAAGCTTGTCGACCTCGGGATTGGCATATTGCCAGGAGTTCTGCCCGGCTCCACCCTTGGCATTGATCGCCGTGGAGCGGAAATAATCCGAGGTGTCGGGATCGGAACCGGTCTGGAAGTTGATGCCGACGATGACGGAATCGAACTTCGACATCGTCCAATAGTCACCCCACATGACCGCCGGCGGCAGGTTGGAGATGGTGAGCTCCACGCCGATATCCTTGAAGGTCTGCTGCATGAACTGCTGCACCTGCTCGCGGATATGGTTGCCGGCAGTGGTGGAGTTGGTGAAGGAAAGCTTGACCCCGTCCTTCACGCGAATGCCGTCTGGTCCGGGCTTCCAGCCGGCGTCGTCGAGGATTTTCTTGGCCTTGTCGGGGCTGAACTCCTGCTTCGGCAGGTCCGGGTTGTAATAGAAGGATTGCTGCGGAATGTAGCTCTCGGTCGGTGTCGGCAGGCCGTAGTAGAGCGCGTCGATGATCGTCTGCTTGTCGATCGCGTAGTAGAGCGCCTCGCGTACCGCCGGGTCCTTGAACTGCGGCCGCTCCATGTTGAAGCCGACGGATTCGACCGTGGCGGCCGGCACGATGGCAACGGCCTTGCCATCCAGCCCCTTGGCCTCGTCATAGTGATCCGGAGTGATCCATTGCAGGCCGACGACGTCGATGTCGCCGGTCTTGAACTGCGTATAAAGCACCGTCAGGTCGGGAACATATTTGTAGACCAGGGTTTCGAGATAGGGGCCATCGCCGAAATAGTCGGTATTGGCCGCAAGCGTGATGTGATCGCCGGGGATACGCTCGACCCATTTGAACGGGCCGGTGCCGATGGGCGCATTGTTGAAGGGGGCGGTGTTCTTGTCCTTCTCCGCGCCGAGGATATGCTTTGGCACGATGAAGGTCATGGCGAGGATCGAGGGGTAGGGCGCAAACGGCTTCTCCATCCTCCAGGTGATTTCCGTCGGCGAGACGACAGTCAGGTCGCGCACCAGTTCATGGCCGGTCTTGCGCCAGCTGCGGAAATTTGGATCGACCATGAGTTCGAGGGTGAACTTGACGTCTTCGGCGGTGAACGGCGTGCCGTCATGCCACTTCACGCCGTCGCGCAGCTTGATCTTCCACTGAAGGCCGTCGGCCGAGATGCCGCCGTTTTCGACGGTCGGGACTTCCGTTGCAAGAGAAGGCGAGAACTTGCCCTCCGGGGTGACGACGAAGAGCGGATCGAAGACGCTGAAATGGATACCCTCATCGACTTCGATGTGGATCAGGTGCGGATTGAAGACGGTCGGCTCCTGCGAGAAGCCGATGACGAGCTGGCCCGTCGGTTTGGCGGGCGGCGCCGCGAAAGCTTCGCCGCGACCGAGGATATTGGGCATGATCAACCCGGAGGCGCCGAGTGCCATCATGGTCAATGCTTGGCGTCGGGTTGGTTTCAACAGCATATCGTGATCGTTACCGGACATGTTCGTTCCCCTTTTTGTTGGTAGGATTTCGGCTGTTCTTCTCTTTCGTCGTTGTGCTGCCTTCTTTGCTCGGGCAGGTCAGAAACCACTGATCAGTTCGATCTTCGAACCATCGTGGAAGCGGGAAAAGCGGAAGTTCTTGCGATCGACCACCGGCGGCTTGCCGGTGACGATGTCGGCCATGAGCCGGCCGGCTGCCGGACCGATGCCGAAGCCGTGGCCGGAAAAGCCGGTGGCGATATGGAAGCCCGGAATGCTGTCGATCGCATCGATCACCGGCACGGCGTCCGGCGTGACATCGATATAGCCGGCCCAGCGCTGCGCGATCTCGGCTTTTTCGAAAATCGGGAATGCCTTCTTGAGGTTGGCGAGTGCGGTGTTCGAAAGCTTGGTGGAGGGCTTCGGATCGAGAACGCGGCAATATTCGAAGGGGCTTGCCTCATCCATCGCCCAGCGATCGGGAATGCGCACTTCGTCGAAGAAGCGGCCGGAGAGGCGGAAATTCAGCGAGCGCCATTCCTTCTTCAGCGCCGGCAGGAACTTGCCGGCATAGCGGAAGGATTTCGGTACGATGTCGACGATGTTTTCGTGGCCGGAGGCGATGGTGTAGCCGCCATCCTGACGCTTGCGCAGGGCGAAGCCGCTGGCCCAGATCGCCTGTTCGGGGCCGCCTTCCAGCGGCTTGGTGCGCAGCACGGAATTCATCACCTTCAATTGCGGCAGATCGAGCCCGAACATGCCGGCAAACAGGCTGGACCAGGCGCCGCCGGCAAGCACAACAGCCTTGCAGGCGATCGGGCCTCGCTCGGTGATGACGCCCGAGATCCGGCCGCCGGCCGTCTCGATGCCGCGCACGGCGCATTCGGTCAGGACGGAAGCCCCTTTGTCGCGGGCGGCCTCGGCAATGGCGGGGGCGGCCCGCTGCGGCTCTGCACGGCCGTCGGCGGCGGTAAAGAGCGCGCCTTTGAGGTCCATCCGCGAACCGGGGAAAAGGTTCTTGAATTCGGCACCGCTGATCATGCGGCTGTCGAGCTGATAGCCTTCGAGATTGCGGTTCCAGCGCTCGTGGTCGGCATATTGCTTGTCGTCGGCGCAGGTGAAGATGATGCCGGCGCGCTTGTAGCCCGTGTCGCGGCCGGTACGCTTGTCGAGCGTGCTCCAGATGCGCAGGGCTTCCGCCATGAGAGGTACTTCGCGCGGGTCGCGTCTGGAAATGCGCACCCAGCCCCAGTTGCGGCTCGACTGCTCCTGGCCGATGCCGCCTTTCTCGCACAGCGCGACCCGCAGGCCACGCTCGGCCAGTTCCAGCGTGGTCGAGGTGCCGATGATGCCGCCGCCGATGACGACGACGTCGACTTCCTTGGGCAGTTCCGCATCCCCGTGAACGGGGACCACATAGGGGCCGGGCATGGTCAGAAAGACTCCTCTAGCTGGCAATTGATGGTGAATTCGGCGACGCTTGCCTCGTTCGGCAGGTCGATCAGCATGGCAATGATGCGGGCGAGGTCGCGCGGATCGGTCATTTCGCTATCAGGCTTGCTCGTAAGGCCGCGCGCCATGTCGGTCGCGACGAAGCCGGGGCAGATGGCGGTGGCGCGGATGCCAAGGTCAAAGCCGGTGTGGCGTATGGCATGGGCCAGCGCGACGGCCGCGAATTTGGAGACGGCATAAAGGCCGGACTTCGCGGATTTCACCCGTTTTCCCGAAAGCGAAGCGACGATGATGACCCGGCCGCGACCGCTTGAAGCAAGGGCGCTCCATGCGGATTTGGCAAGTCTTCGCGGTGCCTTGACGTTCACTTCGAGCAAATTGTCGAGGTCGGCATCATCGGCTTCGATCACGGTCTTCGCGATGCCAATGCCGGCATTGGCGACAACGGCGTCGATGCGGCCGAAGGTGCGGAGCGTCTCTCCGGTCCATGATACCGAAGCATCAGCGTCCATGGCGTCATAGGCAAAGACGGCGACGCGCGCGGGGTCGGCCCAGGCGGGCATAACCGGCTTGCGCATGCCGAGCGACAGCCGCCAGCCCCTGGTGGCGAGTTCCGCGGCGAGCGCGGCGCCGATCCCCCGGCTGGCGCCGGATATCATGACGACCCGTTCCTCACCCATGCTCATGCCCGCTCTCCCATGGTTGGCCGGCTCATGATTGTGCGACGATGCGCCGGTAGGTTCGGCGCAGGATGTCGATCAGCAGCCTGTGTTCTTCGTCGGTGATGTCGGAGAAGAACTCGCGTGATTGCTTGGTGACGATGGCGCGCACGCGTTTCGCCAGCTCGTGACCCTTTTCCGTGATGTAGAGTTCCTGCGCCCGGCTGTCGTCCGCCGACGTCTCGCGCGAGAGAATCCCATGCGCTTCCATTTGTTCGATCAGCCGGCCCGTCGCCGAACGGTCTTTCAGGATGAGCTGCGCGATGGTGGAGGGCCGGATTCCCGGATTGTCGTCGACCAGAAACAGGGTGGTGATCTTTCCCGTTCCACGGGCGACATCGAGTCCTTCCAGCTTCTCGTCCAGATCGCGCGAAACGGCGAGGTTGATGCTGCGGATATAGAAGCTCAGCGTATCCTCCAGGACGTCGATATCGATGTCCTTCACGGAAGTCGGCGGGGCCTTGGTCGGCGGCATGGTTCGGAACCTTCGAAAGGCAAGGAAACACCGTTCCTGCCACCCTCATGTGCGGCAGGTTCATGATCGTCGGCGGCGGATCGTCGCTGGAATTTTCATTCTCATGAAAGGACGGATAGTGGACAAATGCAACTATTTTTTCGCCCAACCAGATAAAAATTAATCAGCGCGGAAGGCTGCCTGTTTCTCAGGCATGCGCAGTCGCCGTGGCGTGCACGAACGGTGATAATTGAGCAAAAGCGGGCCGCATGGGCCGGCCTGTGACCTCGATTTGCCGAGGTGGTCTCAGCCGGCCGCCTCCCAGTCGCTACCGGGAATGGCGGCGAGCAGGCGCTGGGTATAGGCATGGGCCGGCGCGCGGAAGATCTGCGAAGGCGGGCCACACTCGACGATCTCGCCCTTGTACATGACGGCGACCTCGTCACAGATCTGGCTGGCGACGCGCAGGTCGTGGGTGATGAAGATCATCGCCACCTTGGTGTCCTGCTGGATTTCCGCAAGAAGCTTGAGGATCTGCGCCTGGATCGAGACATCGAGCGCGGACACCGCCTCGTCGGCAACCAGCAGCACGGGGTCGAACATCAAGGCCCTGGCAATGCCGACGCGCTGGCGCTGGCCGCCGGAGAATTCATGCGGAAAGCGGTCGAAAGCGCCCTCGTCGAGGCCGACGCGCTTGAGAAGGCGCAGTGCCTTGGCCTTGGCCTCATGCATCGGCAGACCATGCGCCATCGGTCCGACGGTGAGAATGCGGCCAATCGTATGGCGCGGGTTCAGCGAGGCGAACGGGTCCTGAAAGATCATCTGGATATAGGGACGCAGCGGCCGGAACTCCTCATCCGACAGCCCGGCGATATCGCGGCCGTCGAAGAGGATCCGGCCGCTGTCGGAACTCAGGAGCTTCAGCAGCACGCGGCCAAGGGAAGATTTGCCGGAGCCGGATTCACCGACCACGCCCAATGTGCGTCCCTTGCGGATCGAGAAGCTGACGCCGTTCACCGCCTGCACCGTTCGCGATTTCGACAGGAATCCGCCACCGGACCGATAGGTCTTGTTGAGCTTGTCGACCTCCAGCACCACGGGCGTTTCGGCAATGGCTTCGCGGTCGGCGGTCGTCATGCGGGGAACGGCCGCGATGAGGCGCTGCGTGTAGGGATGAACCGGCGTGTTCAGCACCTGCGCCGCCGCGCCCTGTTCGACGAGGTGACCCTTTTCCATGACGATCACCCGGTCGGCAATCTCGGCGACCACGCCAAAATCGTGGGTGATGAACATGACGCTCATCTTCTTGCGCGCCTGTATCTTGCGGATCAAGTCGAGGATCTGGGCCTGCGTCGTCACATCCAACGCCGTGGTCGGTTCGTCCGCGATCAGCACGTCCGGATCGAGCGCCAGCGCCATGGCGATCATCACGCGCTGCCGCTGTCCGCCAGATAGCCGGAAGGGGTACTGATGCTGGAGAAGATCAGGATCGGGCAGGCCGACTTCGCCGAGCAGCTCCTTCACCTTCTGCCGCCGGCTTTCCGGCGTGCCGATCTTATGGGCATCGAGAACCTCGGCGATTTGGTCGCCGATCGTCATCAGCGGATTGAGCGCCGAGAGCGGGTCCTGGAAAATGATCGAAACGGCGCGCCCCCTAAGGCTTCTGAGCGTCGCGTCGTCGGCGCTCACAAGATCGGTGCCCTTGAAGTGGATCGTGCCCGCCGTCACTTTGATGATGGAGGGCAGCAGGCCCATGATCGCATTGGCCGTCACCGATTTGCCCGAACCGGATTCGCCGATGATGCAAAGGATTTCGCCATGCATCAGGTCGAAGGAGATATCCTGCACCGCATGCGTGCGCTCCATGGCGATCGGCAGGCTGACGGTCAGGTTCCTGACCGAAAGAACGGGTTCGCCGATCTGCGAGGATTGAACGACATCGGTTTGCGTCATGAGTGCCTTCCTTTGGGTGAGACGTCCGCCTGTGATCCCGGCCGGCTGGCCGATGGATCGCGAGTGGTGACTAAGGAGCAAGAAGCATGCCGGTCTGCGCGGGCGTAGGATTAACCGATCAGTTCAATCTGGCAAGCGATCTACCCTCCGCATCGAAGAGATGGCCGTTGGCTGGATCGAATTGAAGGGAAATCGGCGTATGGAGCGGCGTCGTGTCGGCGCCTTCCGTCTGTACGACGAGGGATTGGCCGGACACGATGTCGACATGCAAGACCGTCAGGCCGCCGAGGCGCTCGGCAAGGATTGCCTCGCCCGCAAACTGGCCCTTCCGCCCGATGCGAATGTGCTCGGGCCGAATTCCGAGCGTCAGCTTCGACCCGGCTTTTGTCGCCCCGGCAGCGACTGGAATGGTAACGGCGCCGCCATTCGGCAGCGTGACGGTGACGCCGTCGGGGCTGCTGCTTTCGAAGGTGACCGGCAGCAGGTTCATCTTCGGCGAGCCGATGAAGCCGGCGACGAAGATGTTTGCCGGGTGGTTGTAAAGCTCGAGCGGCGAGCCGACCTGCTCGATGCGGCCGCTATTTAGCACCACGATCTTGTCGGCCATGGTCATGGCTTCGATTTGGTCGTGGGTGACATAAATCATGGTCGCCGCCAGTCGTTCGTGCAGGCGCATGAGCTCCAGCCGCATGTTGACGCGCAGCGCCGCGTCGAGATTGGACAAGGGTTCGTCGAACAGGAAGATCTTCGGATTGCGCACGATGGCGCGGCCGATCGCGACACGCTGGCGCTGGCCGCCCGACAGATCCTTCGGCCGGCGGTCAAGCAGATGCGCAAGCTCCAGGATCTGGGCGGCCTCCCTGACCTTGCGGTCGCGCTCGGACGGAGTGACGCCGGCGATGCGGAGCGCGAATCCCATGTTCTCGGCAACCGTCATATGCGGATAGAGGGCGTAGGACTGGAAGACCATGGCGAGGCCGCGCTGCGACGGATCGATGTCGTTGGAACGCGTGCCGTCGATTACCAGATCGCCGCCGGTGATCTTTTCCAGCCCGGCGATCATGCGCAGGAGCGTGGACTTGCCGCAGCCGGAAGGGCCGACGAAGACCACGAATTCGCGGTCGTCCACGTCGAGATCGATGCCCTTGATCACTTCGAGCGCGCCATAGGTCTTGCGGGCGTCGCGGAGCCTGAGATTAGCCATTGCTGGCCTCCTTTCTAGCCGCGGACGAAGCCGCGTCGGAATCAGCCGGATCTGTTAGGCCCGGCGTTTCGGAATGGGTCGCTGCATCACTCTCCAGAACGAGGCTTGCCGCGCCGATCAGGCCGGCATGGCGGCCGAGCAGGGCGGGAACGATCGGCACATCGCGATAGGCCGGCATGGCGCGGTCACGGATCGTCGCCGTGATAAGGTCGTGCAGAAGATCGAAGCCATGGGATATGCCGCCGCCCATCACCAGCAGGTCCGGGGAATAGAGATGCAGCAGGTTGGTGAAGCCGATCCCCAACCATCGCGCCTCCGCTTCCAGCAACTCCAACGCCTGTGCATCGCCCCTGCGCGCGGCATCGACCACGTTGCGGCCCGTCACGTCGGCCTCGGCCGAAAGCGCACGCAGCATCGATCCGTCGAATGGCTGCGTGTGTGCCGTGGCGCGGCGGCCAAGCGCGGTGCCGGAGGCGACGGCTTCGAAACAGCCGATGGCGCCGCAAAAGCACCGCTCGCCCTCGTTGGTGATCGTCATATGGCCGATTTCGGCGGCAAGACCCCGCCTGCCGTGCAAGATTCGGCCATCGGCGATGACGCCGCCGCCGATGCCGGTGGAGACGGTGACGAATACGATCGATCTGGCGCCGCGGCCGGCGCCATAACGCCATTCGCCGACCGCCGCCGCGTTCGCATCGTTTTCGAGCCGCACCGGCAGTTGGAAACGGTTGGAGAGAATGTCGGCCAGTGGAACCTCGTGCCATCCGGTCAGGGTCGGCGCCGCAATGACGACGCCGGCTTCCGGATCGAGGGGGCCGGGAGCGCCGATCCCGATGCCGACAGGGACAAGATCGGGCGTTTCGGCCGCCACCGCCGCCGCCAGCAGCTCGATCTGCCGGATCACGGCGTCCGGCCCTCCGGCCGCTTGCGTCGGCACGGCGGAAAACGACAGAAGGTTTCCGTCCTCGTCCACCAATGCGGCGCGAAGTTCCGTTCCACCAAGATCGAAGGCGAGGGCGACCTTTTTCACGGAATGCGGCGCTCCAGCCCATGCAGCCATTCGATCCGCTTGCCGAGATCCTTGTCGCCGAAGGCGAGCGACCCGAGAACGACGGTCTGCGCCCCGGCGGCCCTGAGCTCCGGCACCGTCTGCTCGCGAATGCCGCCATCGGCCGCCAGGATCACCCGATCCTCCCGGCCAGACTGTCTCAGGAGGGTACGTGCCTCGATCAGCCGGTCGCAGGCTTTTTCGGAAAGGCTCTGGCCTTTGACGCCGATCGAGGTGCCGAGCAGGGTGACGAAGGCGACATGATCGATGAAAGGCCTGATCGCCGAGACGGGCGTTTCCAGCCGCAACACGACGCCCGCCCCCGCGCCGAGCTCCTTTGCAAGCGCCACGGCCCGCAGGCCCGCTTCGCCGTTCTCGGCGTGAACGCTGATAAGATCGGCGCCGGCATCGATGAACTGGCGCGTCTGCTCCTCCACGATTTCGGCCTCGACCATCAGATGGACATGGATCGGTTTGGCGGTCGATTTGGCGATGCGGGCGACGAAATCGGGGAAGAACAGGAAGCCCGGTGTGAAGCGCGCGTCCGCGACATCGATATGATGCAGGTCGACATAGGGCTCGATGCGCTTGAGGTCTGCCTCCATGTTGGCGAGGTCGGCGGACCAGAGCGAGAACTCGCCGAGCAGCCGGTTGCGGGGGAGTGCTGCGATGGCCGCCGGGCCTGAAAGGGGTTTGGATGTCATGATAGGGCAAGGCTCCGGATTGTCTTGGATGCGAGGAAACGGGTGACGGCGTCCTGGACTTCGGCAAAATGCCGTTGTTTGTCGGCTGCCTTGGGGGTGACTTCGACAAAGCTCGCGCCGGGAATGGTGCCGGCGAGCATGTGCGCGCAGGCAAGAGGATGGATCGCGTCCTGCTCATTGCCGATGACAAGGGTCGGGATCGCAAGCGCGGCGGCCGCTGCCCGCGACACGCCCGGTCCATCAGCCGCGATATCGGCCAGCACGGATGCAAAGGCGGCGGCGTCGGGGCGGTCGAAATAGCCGAGCAGCGAGGCAAAATTATCGGGTGCGTTTGCCTCGATGCGCCGGCCGGTCTCGGAGGCGATGAAGCGCTCTTTTGCCTCCGGGGCGGGATGGGAGCGGATCAGCGCGGCGGCGGTGCGGATCGGCTCCAGATTGTCCGGGGAGGCGGCAAAGCTCCAGGCCGGGCGCACGAGAATGAGCCCGGCGACCCGTTCGGCATGATGATGCGCCAGATGCAGCGCCAGTGCGGCGCCCATGGAGATACCGCCCACAATGAGGCGATCGAAACCGCGCTCGCTTGCCGCCGCCAGCACATCCTCGGCAAACATGCTGAGCGAGAAGGGGCGCGTGCTGCCGAGCGAGGACGCGCCGTGCCCGCGGCACTCGACGGTGATGCGGCGGGCGCCCGCGCCGGCCGGAAAGGTTTGCGCGACCTGTGTCTCGTCGCCCCCCAAACCATGCTGGAAGACAACCGGAAGCCCTTGTCCGCCGTCGAAGATGGCAAGGCTGGCGTCGCCGCGCATGAAAGCCGTCACCGTTCCCATCAGAGCAGCCCCTTGAGGAAGGCGGCAACGTCAGGCGCTTCCGCTACCGAAAGGCCATGGGTGACGAGCGGTCCGTCGAAGCCTGTCGATGTCAGCCGGGCGATGAAATCGCGGAAGTCGACAACGCCGGTTCCGGCGGTCGCGAAGCGCCCATCGGCATGACGATCCTTGGCATGGGCCATGGCGATATGCCCGGCGGCGGTGTCCACGGCTTGCGCGACGATGATGCGCGCTTCCGCCGGCGTTGCGCTTTCGAAGAGATTGGCGGGATCGAGGACGATGCGCAGCCTCTTCGATCCCATCTCTTCGATCAGCCGCCTGGCATCGGCAGCCGAGGTGACGATATTGGCCTGTTCCGGCTCGATGCCGAGATTGACGCCATGCTCTTCCGCCAGCGCCAGCGCCTTCGACATCTCTTCCGCCATGTCGGCCCATGCGGAAGGGTCGGCATTGTCGGGATGATGCGCCCATTGATCGCTGGCATGGCGGGTGCCGGTGCAAAGCGTCACGAGCGGAATAGCGAGCTCCGCGGCGGTCCTGATGACAACGGCGAGCTGGCGGAAGCCCGTTTGCCGCACCGATATGTCGGGATGAGCCATGTTGTAGGTGCCGGACAGGGCGACGAGAGAGATGCCCGTTGCCTTCGACGCAGCGCGGGTCGCCGCCACGGTGGCATCCGGCACGGCATCCGGCATGGAAGGCAGTCCGCAGCAGGCGAGATTGAACTGGGTGGCGGCATAGCCGCTGTCGCGAACGGCGCCGAGCACGCCGAGCGGATCGGTTCCGGCAAAGGTCTTGGCGAAGATCCCGACCTGCATCAGACGGCCCCCGTCACCGATGCCAGTTCGACGCGCTCGCCCGTCTCGACGGAGCGAGCGATCGCCACCATGGCCCGGATGGAGGCGATGCCGTCCTCGACATCGGCGCCGCGCTGCGGCACCCCTTTCAGGGCCGTATCGGCGAGGCCTTCGAGCTGGCGGCGGAAGAAGTGTCCGTCGGCGCCGAGCGGCTTGCGGCTCGTCGCATCCTTCTCGTGGAAGATTTCGACTTCGCTGGAGCGGAAATACCAGGGGTTGAAGGTCTTGGCGAGAACGGAGCCGTTTTCGCCATAGAGCTGGAAGCCTTCGTGCCAATCCATGCGCACGGCGACCGTCAGGTCGAGATGGCCGAGCGCGCCGTTGGCGAATTCGGTCTCGACGAACCAGCAATAGGCGCCGGCGCGTTCCAGCAGGCGGGCGCGGACGGCGACGATCTCGCCGCAGAAGAAGCGGGCGGTATCGACCAGGTGCGACCCATGCGCCAGCATGAAATATTGCCGGAGATCGGCCTTGGGATTGCCGGCCGGCTTGCGGGCAAGCTTGCTGGTGATCGGCAGCGGCTGCACGGCATCGGTGTTGGTGTAGCGGTGGGTGGAATCGCAATACCAGGCCTTCAGCGCGAAGATCTGGCCGATATCGTCGCGCACGAAATCGCGGGCGGCTTCCAACGCCGGATCGAAGCGCTTCATGTGCCCGACCTGCAGGATCTTGCCCGAGCGCTTCACGGCATGCGCAAGCTGCTGGCCTTCCTCGACGGACACGCCGATCGGCTTTTCGCAGAGCACATGCTTGCCGGCTTCAAGCGCCTTGATCGACATCGGCACATGATAGGCATCGGAGGTGGCGACGATCACCGCCTCCAGCTCGGGGTCCGCCAGCATGGCGTCGTAATCTTCGAAGGTCTTTTGCGGTTCGTATGTCGCGCCCATCCTCGCCAACAGGTCGGGAGCCGCGTCGCAGATGGCGTAGAGATCGGCATTCCTGGCTTTGACGCAGGATTCCAGATGCGCGAACTGGGCGATCGGTCCGCAGCCGAGAACGCCCACGCGAAGACGGCGATTTTCCTTCTCGATCATCTCTTCTTCCTCAAGCTCCGTAGCCGCGCATGGTTTCGCGATTGACCTTCACTGCCGCGGCGGGATCGGCTCCGGCCGTCTCCGATTCCTCCTCGAGCACCAGCCAGCCGTTGAAGAGCGGCGCGCTCGCGACGAGCTCGATCACCGCCGGCGTATCGAGGACACCCTTGCCGAGCATCGCCCAGCGATCATTGGCATCGACGTCCTTGAGGTGCAGGTAGCGGATGCGGTCCCGATAGGTGCGCATGGTGTCGAGCATGTCCTCGTGTCCGCGCAATATATGGCCGGTATCGGGCACCCAGCCGACCAGCTCCGGATCGAGCAGCGCGAAGATACGGTCGTAGTCGGCGCGGTTGAAGAGGAGCGTATTGTGGTGTGAACTCGGATGGACGGCGACATCGACGCCGGACGCCTTGCCGAGCGCGCCGGCACGATTGTAGAACTCGGCGGCGATGGCAAACTTGTCGTCGCGCGGCCCTTCGGAGACGACGGTCGCCGAGCCGATCGAGACGAGCGCGCCGGGAAACTGCGCGGCATAGTCGATCCAGCGCTGCGCGGCGGTCAGATCGTCCTTCATGGCGTCGGCAACGGTGAAGCCGCTTTTGGAGCCAAAGGCGAAGGAGACGAGCTGCAAGCCGCTATCCTTCAGTGCTTTTGCGAACTCGCCGGGCTGGTCGGCATAGCGGCCGATCATCGTGTCGGTGATCTCGATGCCGGAATAGCCGCCGGCGGCAATGGCCGAGATGAGGTCGTCGGGCGTTCCGGTCCAGGCCTTGCCGAGCATCTCCCATGTAAATGTCTGGCAGCCGACCTTTATGGCTTTGGTCATTGTTGTCATTCCTTGATTCCGCCCTGTGTCAGGCCTTCGATGATGTGGCGTTGGAAGAAGAGGACCAAAACAATCAGCGGCACGGTGACGACAGCCGAGGCGGCGGCGATGTCTCCCCAGGGCACGTAGTATTGATTGGTGAAATTGGCGATGCCCACCGGAATGGTCTGGCTGCTGCTGTCCGACGTGAAGGCCAGCGCGAACAGGAATTCGTTCCAGGCGGTGATGAAGGCGAGCAGGCCCGTGGTCACCAGGCTCGGCAGCGACATCGGCAGGATGATGTGCCAGAGCAGGCCGACGACGCCGACGCCGTCCATGCGCGCGGCTTCGTCGATCTCGCGCGGCAGCGTCTCGAAATAGCCGAACAGCACCCAGGTCACGAGCGGCAGCCCAAGCGCCAGATAGGTGATGACGAGGGCGGTGTAGGTATCCAGAAGGCCGAGGTCTGAGGCGATGAGATAGAGCGGCCCGACGAGGGCGATCTGCGGGAACATCGAGACCGACAGGATCACCGTCAATATGCCGAAACGGCCCTTCACATCGAGGCGCGACAGCGCGAAGGCGGCCAGCGAGCCGACGATCAGGCAGAGTGCCGTCGTCGCCAGCGATACGACCAGCGAATTCCAGACATAGTGGTGCAGACCCTTTTCCACGAAGGCATTGTAATAGTGCTCCAGCGTAAAGGGGTTGGGGATGAGAGACGGCGTCCCCTCCGTCAGCGCCTTGTCAAGCTGGAACGACGTCGAGAACTGCCAGAGGAACGGGCCGGCCGACCAGACGAGAATGAGGAGGGCGCCAAGATAGATCATGACGCTTTGTAGCGTGGAGCGGCTGTCGTTCATGTCGTCTTCCTGATCTGGCGGATGAGGAAGAGGCAGAACACCACGGCGATCAGCCCCTCGGTGATGAACATGGCGGTCGAGACCGCCGAGCCGTAGCCGAACTGCAAGGTCGAGAAGAGAACCTTGTAGGACAGCGTCGACAGTGTTTCCGTGGAATCGGCCGGGCCGCCGCCGGTCAGAACATAGACCAGATCGAAGACGCGAAATGCATCCAGCGCTCGGAAAAGACCGGCGATCAGTAGGGTCGGCAGCAGCAGCGGCAGGCGGATATTCCAGAAGATCGTCCAGGCCCTGGCGCCGTCCATGCGCGCCGCCTCGATCAGCGATTTCGGAACGGTCTGAAGCCCGGTCAGCAACAGCAGCGCCATGAAGGGGGTCGTCTTCCAGACATCGGCGAGAATGATCGTCGTCAGCGCCGTATCGGGCGAGCCGTACCAGTTGACGTTCTGATCGATCAGCCCGAGGTGAAGCAGGATGAAATTGATGATGCCATGCTGCCCGTCGAACAGCCATCCGAACATTTTCGAGGTGACGACCGTCGGCATCGCCCAGGGAACCAGCATCGCCGCGCGGATGATGCCACGACCCACGAAGGTCTCGCAGAGGATCAGCGCCATGGCGAGGCCGATCAGGGTCTCCAGTCCCGTCGAGGCGACGGTGAACCAGATCGTATGCCACCAGGCGTTCCAGAACGGTGGATCGGCCAGTAGCTGCAGGTAATTGGCAAAGCCGACGAAATCATTGTCCTGCGTGATCAGCGACCTGTTGGTGAAGGACAGGTAGACGCCGTTGACGATCGGATAGAAGGAAACGGAGGCAAGAGACATGAAGGCCGGCAGCAACAGCAGCCAGGGCCAGAGGGCGCTTGGCAGCGCCCTCCCGGTTTTCGGAGTTCGGTCGGATATGGCGACCGTGCCTGCGGCCGCCATGTCAGGCAACGATCTTGTTGATCTGTTCGGCGGCGGCCTTGAGCTCGGCTTCCACATTGCCGCTGACCAGCGCTTTGGAAATGCTCGACTGCAGCGCCAGCGTCACCTTGGCATATTGCGGCGTGATCGGCCGCGGCGTGGCGCCGGTAAAGACGTTTTGCAGGCTGGCCATGAAGGGCTGCTCGGCCTTCAGCTTCGCATCCTGGAAGATCGCCGGACGCGACGGCGCGAGGCCGAAGTTCAGGGCGAGACGCGTCTGTGTTTCCGGAGATGACATCCACGTCAGGAACTCGATCGCCGCTTCCCGCTTCTTCGAGTTGGCGTTGACCCCAAGCTGGTAGCCGCCGAGACAGGCGGCACTTTTCCCGCCCGCGAAATGCGGCAGCGGCGCGACGGCCACCTTGTCGACGACATGCGAGGCCTTCGGGTCCTGCGCGATCGGATAGACATAGGACCAGTTGCGCATGAACATGGCGTCGCCCGCCGTAAAGGGCTGGCGCGATGGTTCTTCATCCCAGGACAGGACATTCTGCGGGCTGATCTTGGTCTTGCTGATCGTGTCGTGCAGAAACTGGATCGCCTCGACGGCGGCTTTCTCGCCGATGGTGGACGACTTGCCGTCGGCGGCCAGGATGGAACCGCCATTCGACGCGATGACTTCCACCGCATCGCAGATCAGGACCTCGGCCTGCTTGCCTTGCCAGAGATAGCCGAACTTGATGTCACCGGCCTTCTGCGCGGCGGCGGCGATCGTCGCCATGTCGTCCCATGTTTCGGGAACCTTGGCGCCATGCTTCTCGAGTATATCCTTGCGGTAGTAGAACATGCCGGAATCGACGAACCACGGAAGCGCGGTGAGCTTGCCGCCATAGGTGCAGGCCGCGACGGTGCCGGGGAAATAGTCGGCGCGCTTTTCCTTCGGGAAATATTCGTCCAGCGGCAGTGCCCAGCCGGCGGCGGCGAAGCCGGCGATCCAGACGACATCCTGGCTGAAGACGTCAGGCGTTCCGTTGCGCCGCGCCAGCTGCTGGATGAGGCCCTGATAGACCTCGGTCGACGAACTCGGTGGCGGCAGCTCGATGAATTTGACGAGAATCCGGTCCTGCGATTCATTGAAGGCCTTGACGAGATCGCCGAGGCCTTCCTTGCCGAAGAAGCTCGCGCTGGCAAAGCTGATCTCCGTGCGATCGGCGGCGCGCGCCGTGCGCACGCCAAGGCCCGAAGCGGCAGCAAGCGTCGCCGCGCCTGCCGCGCCCAGCAGAAACTGCCGGCGCTCGAGCATCATGGAATTTTCGGCAAGATTCGAGGCGGCCGGCGCCTTCTTGAAATCACTCATGTTTCCCTCCCAGGAAGACTGGCGACCTCCAAACCTCCGCGCCAGTATTATCGTATGTTTCCTAAAAAATTGTCGCGCGTCAAGAAATAAGATGCTTTAAATCAGGTCGGGAGGCGTCCGGCGAATCTGCCGTCCACGACGCATGCCTTGTCGAATGTAGGGAGGATTGGGAGATATGACTGAGAAAACAAAGGCGAAGCTCGGGATCGGCGTCATCGGATGCGGCAATATCTCGATGACCTATTTGCGCAACGCCGCGCTGTTTGCCGGGGTCGAGCTGCGGGCCTGCGCCGATATTTCAGCCGATGCGGCGGCTTTGCGGGCTCGCGAATACGGCATTCGTGCGTTGGGCGTCGATCAATTGCTGGCTGATTCTGAGGTCGACCTCGTGCTCAATCTCACCATTCCCGTCGTGCACTTCGATGTCACCATGTCAGCGCTTTCGGCCGGCAAGCATGTCTTTACCGAAAAGCCACTGGCGACCTCTGCGGCGGATGGCCGGGTCTTGGTTGCGGAAGCTAAGCGTCGTGGCCTGCTGCTTGGCTCGGCGCCGGATACCTTTCTGGGGGCCGCCGGCCGCCGGGCGCGCCGCCTGATGGAGGAGGGCGCCATCGGCCGGCCCGTCAGCGGTACGGCCTTCATGATGGGACGCGGCATGGAGCACTGGCATCCGAATCCGCAATTCTACTACCAGCCGGGCGGCGGCCCGGTCTTCGATATGGGTCCCTACTATCTGACCATGATGGTGAACCTGCTTGGTCCGGTCGTGCGCGTCATGGCCATGGCGACCAAGGGCCAGGAGGAGCGCCTCATCACGGCGGACGGCCCGTTCAAGAATACGAGCTTCAAAGTCGGTACGCCGACCAATATCCTGTCGCTCCTGGAGTTCGAATGCGGCGCGACCGTCAATTTCGGCGCCTCCTGGGATGTCTTCCGCCATTCCAATCATCCGATCGAACTGCACGGCACGGAGGGTTCCCTACGGCTGCCCGATCCCGATACGTTTGGCGGTACGGTTTCTCTGTCGGAGGGCGGCGCGGACTGGCATGATTTCGACAGCGACGGCGAACTCTACGGCAAGAGGAACTGGCCGTTCGCCGCGCCCGACCGGGCGAATTACCGCATGCTCGGCGTCGCCGATCTTGCGCGCGCGCTTCAGGAGAACAGGAAGCCGCGCGCGTCGGGGGAGCTGGCCCTGCACGTCCTCGAAATCATGGAGGCCATTCTTGCGTCCGGCGAAAGCGGCCGGTCCGTCAGCATCGGTGGCGACCTCGTGCGGCCGCCGCTTCTCGGCGAGGACGAGGCGCGCAGTTTCTTGGCCTGATCGGGCATGGGAGGGGGATATGACGGAACGGCTCGACGATAGCGCGCGGCGCCTTCTCGACTTGAGCAATCAATCGCATGCCCGGCCGATCGAGACCGGCACGCCGCTGGAGGCCCGCATCGACTACAATACGGGCTTCCCGACCGTTCAGGACGTCCGGGAGGCGGTTGCTTCCGTGGTGGATTTTGAGATCAACGGTCCGAACGGCCCCATCCCGCTGCGCGTCTATCGTGGGGCCTGCGTACCGGCGAAGGGAGGGCCTGGCCTGCTCTATCTCCACGGCGGCGGCTGGGTGATCGGCAATCTCGACTCGCACGACGAGATCTGCCGGTGGTTCGCCAATTTGGCGCAATGCACCGTCGTCTGCCCGGATTATCGTCTGGCGCCGGAACACAAGTTTCCCGCCGGGCTGACGGACTGCGCGGCAACGCTCACCTTCATGGTGCAGTCGTCCGACGATCTCGGCATCGATCCCGGACGGATCGCCGTTGCCGGCGACAGCGCCGGCGGCAATCTTGCCGCCGTGCTGGCGCTGATGTCGCGTTCCGGCGAGGTGCCCCGGCTCGCCGCGCAGCTCTTGATCTATCCGAATACGGATGCGGCACAGACGGCCGACAGCTACCGCCGCTATGGGGAGGGCTTCGGCCTGACCGCGTCGGCGATGCGGTGGTTTCGCGATCACTATATCCGTAATGAGGCCGATATCGCCGATTGGCGGGTTTCGCCCTTGCACGCCGAACGTCTTGCGGGAGTGGCGCCGGCTTTCGTGATCCTCGCCGGATACGACATCCTCGCGGATGAAGGATTGGCCTATGCGCGACGGCTCGAGCAGGAGGGTGTGCGTACCGTGTTGCGCTCATGGCCAGGGCAGATTCACGGCTTCGTCTCGATGGGAAAATACATCCCCGTGGCAAGGCAGGCCGTGGAAGAGGCGGTTGCGGCATGGCAGAGCTTTGAGGCGGGAAGCGAATGAGGCGTGCGGCGCCGTTCAGGCCGATTGCCGCATGACCAGCGTTCCATCCAGGCTGACCTTGCCGGCGATCGTCTGGGTGGCGTTGTCCGTTTCGCCGAGGAGGGCGAGCAGCGTGTCGACGCTGCTTGCCGTCATTGCGGCGAAGTCCTGCGCCATCGTCGTCAGCGGCGGACAAGTGTAGCGGCTGAGCGGATGGTCGTCGTGAGCCGCCACGCGCAGGTCGTCCCCCTTTTTCCGCCCGACCTTCAAGCGATGCGCGAAGGCTGCGGCCATGACACCGAAGGCGAGGCGGTCGTTGGCGCACAGGATGGTCTTGCGCGGTAAAGCCTTTGCGTCGAGCATCTCGTCCATCTGCTGGTATCCGATGCGCTCGAATTCCCATGTGTAGGCGGCATTGGTCTTGATAACGATGGGATCGTAGCCGGAGGTTTCCATAGTGGCGATGTAGCTCGCCAGCCTTTCCGGCGAGTTGTGATTGACATGCGGGATGTCGAAATAGGCCGGCACGTCGCCGGAGCGACAGAGATATTCGACGATGGTCGCCACACTCTGGAAATTGTTGTTGCCGATGAAGGGCGTGTTGCCTTCGATATAGGTGTCGAAATAGACGAGCGGCACGTTCTGGGCCAGCTTGTCGAAGGCTCGCGGGTCGGATGTCTGTCCCAGCGGCGCGGCGAGCGCCCCGGCCACCTTCAGAGACAGCATGGTGCTGACGGCTTCAGCCTCCAGCTCCGGCAGGCCATGGGAGGAAAAGACGATCGGCCAATAGCCTTCGTTTCGCAGCCGCAGCTCCAGCCGGTTGACCATCTCGGCGTAGAACGGGTCGGTCAGGGCAGGAACCAGAATGCCGATATTCCGGGTTCTCTTTCGATTGAGGTTTCGCGCGTAAATATTGGGCTGGTAGTCCGAGGAGCGGAGCGCATGCTCGATGAGCGCGCGCGTCGACGGCTTGACGCTCGTCGGATCGTCGAAATATTTGGAAAGGGTCGGTCGGGAGACGCCACAGGATTTCGCGAAATCCTCCATCGTCTTGTGCGTCATTTTTTCCATCAGAAGTCGACCAAATTTCGAATCGATCCGCCCACTTCAGATTGTTATGCGTCTGCGGGAAGGGAAGCGCAACGGGGCGGAAAGGTTCCGCTAAGTTTTTCCCATCAGCATGTTGCGGAAAAACATTGCACGCGTCAATTTATCGATTTTCGCATAAAATATGATTTGCGAAACAGCTCCTTGAAGCTTGCCGTCGATTGAACAGGAAAAGCTCCGGGCGCGGGTCGATAGCCCATGCGAATATCATCATTTCCGCATCACCGAACTAGCTGTTCTGGCAATGCCTTGACCCGGAGCTTCACGCCTGCTTGCAAGTCAGGCGAAGAGACCCGTCGGACAACACGTCCGTGATAAGGCCGTCATAGCCGGCAATGCTTGGATGCGGCGTTTCCAGCTGGGTCCGGTGCGTGGCGCTGATCACCAGCACGGCCGCACCGGCGGCCTGAGCCGCCTCGATACCGGCCGGCGCGTCTTCGAAGACGAGGCATTGCTCGATGGGTTGGCCCAGCCGCTCGGCAGCGAGGCGGAAGCAATCCGGCGCGGGCTTTCCCTTTTGCACATCCTCGCCGGTGATCAGCAGCGGCGGCCAGGGAATGCCGGCAGCCTTGAGGCGGACAGCCGCCAGATCCCGTGGCGCGGATGTGACGATTGCCCAGCGATCCCTGGGGAGGGCATTGAGGAAATTAACGGCGCCCGCGATCGGGTCGACGCCTTCGACATCGGCGATTTCGGCCAGGGTCAGAAGCCGCGCCTCTTCCGCGGGATCGAGCCCGGAAAGGCCAAGCCGTGTGATCGTTTCGCTCGCTTTGCGTCCATGCACAATTGCCAGCAGGCCCTCGACATCGACATTGTGCCGCAAGGCCCAGGCCGTCCAGACCCGCTCGCCGACGGCGATCGAGTTCAGCACGGTTCCATCCATATCGAACAGGAAGGCGCCGAAAGGCCGGTCGGAATAAGCAGGCAGGGTCATCGTCGGGCTCTCAATTCTTCTGGGTAGCGGACAGGCGGTCGAGGATCGCCTGCGCGGTATTGGCATCGGTCACCAGCGCATTGATCATCCCGGATCGCGCGGCGCCGATGATGCCGGGCGCCTTGGCCGGGGTCGCGGCAACCGCGATGCACAGCGGAATCCGCTGCAGCTGTTCGGGGGAGGCGGCCATCATCCGCTCCTCGCCGTCCCAATGCAGGATCTCGCCAGCCTCGGTGACATAGTGGCGCAGAACGTCGCCGGCGGCATGGCTGAGCGCTCTTTCCCCCGGCAGGGCCGCCGTCGCCTCCGATGGGCTGGCCTGATGCGTGAGGCCGACGCCGACGATCGCCGCATCCAACTGGTTCCAGAGGGAGGTTACCTGCTGCACGGTGGGATCGGCGAGGAAGGCATCGCGCAGTTCCGATGAGGAAATATACGGGGCGTGCAGGAAATGCGGCGTGCCGCCCATCTGCTCGGCTGCCTGGCGTACGAATTCGTTGATCTGGAAATGCGGCGCTGCCTGCTGCATGCCGCCGTTGAGGGCGATGGTGGCGATGCCCGGCAGTTGCGGCAGCCCCGCAAGCGTGACTTCGCGCACCGCGCGCCCCCAGCCGATGCCGAGCGTCGAGCCGGAGCGAAGGCCAGCCTGCTGCAGCAGTGAGCCGACGGGCGCGGCGAGCGCGCTCAAGACGTTCGACGACGGCGTGTCGATGACGGCGGCGTTGCGCAGCTTTAGGCCGTCGATCAGGGCGTCGCTCAGATCCTCCGATGACGAAAGGTCGAGCACCTCGATCCGGACGATCCCGGCCAATCGGGCCTTCTGAAGCAGCCGCGAGACCGTCGCGGTCGACAGTCCCAGTTTCTTGGCGATGTCGACCTGCGACATGTCGGATTGGTAGTGCAATTTCGCGACGGTGTGCAGCAATGCACGATTTGTCGCAGCCTCCTGCGATTGAGACGAATTCAGATTGAAATTCCTTTCTGCAATGTGTTACATATCCGGCATGTGAGGGAGTTATCGCTCAAAACCGGCGATTTCGCAACGATTATGCGGTGGGCGACACTCTCGATCATTGCTGGCCATCTCCTGCCGGGTTCGGGAGTGAGGTGGGCATTCATCACCCTGTGGGAGCGGGGCAACGGAGGATCAGATGTCCAGATTGACGACGGCCGAAATGCGCGGCTACCAGCAGATTTGCGGTAGCGACGGGGCGATGATGGTAATTGCCTGCGATCAGCGCGGCGGTATGCGAAGCCTGCTTGCCAAGGACCCGGCGGAACAGGCGGCGATTTCAGACAAGACGCTCGGCGATACCAAGGCCGACATCGCGAAGTTTCTCGCGAGCAAGGCCTCCTGCGTGCTTGTCGATCCGATCTGCGCCGTGCCTGCCTTGGTGGACGATCGCATCATCCAGCGCGATACCGCGCTGCTGATCGGCCTCGATGCTTCCGGCTGGGATACGTCGCCGGAAGGCTACCGACTGTCGAAGCTGGTCCCCGGCATCACGGCTCGCCGTGTGCGCCAGCTCGGCGCCACCGGCGGCAAGATCATGGTCTATCTGCGTTCGGATCGCGACGAGGCCAATGTCCACAATATCGCGATCCTGCGTCAGTGCATCGAGGATTTCGCCCGCGAGGACCTGCTGCTGGTCGTCGAATTCCTGACCTACAGGTTCGATGACGAGGATGAGGCGGACTATAAAGCCAAGCTGTCGTCGCTGGTCGTCGGCGGAAGCCGGATTTGCCTGGATTGCGGGGCAAAGGTGCTGAAGATTCCCTATCCGGGAAGTGCACAAGCCTGTGCCGAGGTCACGAGACTTGCGGGCGATGTTCCCTGGGCTGTCCTGTCGGCCGGTGTCGATCACACGACATTCCTGCAGCAGGTCGAGGACGCCATGCGCAACGGGGCCTCGGGCGTCATCGCCGGCCGCTCGCTTTGGAAGGACTGCATTTCGCTCGACCGATCCATCACCAGGGATAGGCTCCAGTCCGTCGCGGTTCCGCGGTTGCGCGAGATCCAGGCGGTAATTGCTGCTCATTTCAAGGGTGCGCGATCCGCCGCTGCCGGGCAGGGGCAGAAAGCAGATGCCTGACATAGCCATCGGCGTGGACATTGGCGGCACGAACATTCGCGCCGCCCTCGTCTCCGGTCGAGGCGAGATTTTGCGGAAACTGTCGGAGCGCACCCCCGCCGATCCCCTGGCGGTGGTCGAACGCATCGAGGCAATGGTCGGTCAGCTCGGCGCGGCGGAGGCGGCTGGCATCGGCGTCGGCATTCCCGGGCGCGTCGATGTCTCGCACCGGGCGATCCTGTCCGGCGGCATCCTCAATCTGGCCGGCATCGACTTTGCCGACCGGCTGGAGAGCGCTCTCGGCCGCAGGGTCGTGATCGAGAATGATTGCAACATGGCACTCATCGCCGAGATGCGCATCGGTGCCGCCAGGGGCTACCGGAACGTTGCCATGCTGACCATCGGTACCGGCATAGGCGGTGCCGTTGCGCATGATGGCCGTATCTATCATGGGCATATGACGGCGGGGCAGCTCGGCCATATTTCGGTGTTTCAGGATGGTCCTCTATGTGCCTGCGGTCGGCGCGGCTGCGTAGAGACCTTCAGCTCGGGAACGGCGCTGCGCCGGCATATGAACGAGGCGGGGCTGGCCGCGACATCCGTCAGCGACGTCTTTGCCATGGCCAGCGCCGGGGATGCCGCCGCAAGGGCGGTGCTGCACAAATGGGCATCCCCCCTGCGCATCGCGCTCGACAACATCGCGGCGACGATGGACCCCGACGTCATTGTGCTGGGAGGCGGTCTCGGCGCCGACGCGGCCCGTGCGCTTGCCGATCTGCCTTCGATCGCACCATGGTTCCGGCCGACGATCGTGCCGGCCGGGCTTGGTGACGATGCCGGCGTGATCGGCGCGGCCCTTTCGGCATTCGCATGTGCCGCCGGCTCGGCCGAAAAGCGCGTGGTGCTCGTCAACGGCGTGCCGGCCTCGGGAAAAAGCAGTCTGGCGAAATCGCTGTCGCAGCGCACCGGATGGCCGGTCCTGTCGCTCGACGGCATCAAGAACCCTTTCCTGGAACACATTGGCGGCGTGGATCGGGATTTCAACCGCACCCTGGGCAAGGCAAGCTATCAGGCGATCTGGTCGTTTATTCGCGAGGCGCCGGCCGGCTCGACCTTCATCGTCGACGCCTGGTTCGGTTTCCAGCCGAAAGCGTTGCTCGAGACCTATATCAAGGATGCCGGTGTCGATCGCGTCGCCGAGCTTTGGTGCAAGGTGCCCGGCGCTGTCGCCGGCGAACGCTATGCCACACGCTTGAAAGACCGGCTGCCGGGGCATCCCGGCGCCGAATATGTCGGCGAGCTGATCGTGCTCGCCGACCGCGCCGAACCGATGGGATGCGGCGCGCTGATGACGGTCGATCAAACCAAGGAACCGAACATGGACGATATTGCCGCCTGGATTTCGGACGTGTTCGCACAGGCGTAAGAAACGCTGCACTGCACGCGGCTGACGACATGCCTCGACCTGCCTTCAAACCGCTGCGCAACGCTTGCGCCGGCGCTGCCTGATTGTGCTTTCTCTGTCCAGGATTGTCCAATTATATCAAGATGATGATTGGAATTCCTTGCAGAAAAAAATTACTTGACGGCCCGCTGTAAGCCACTGATTATCCGTTCTGCCGGACAAGGGAGATGTTCGGCTTTCAAGGGAGGAAATTATGGAGCGACGTTCATTTCTCAAGGCCAGTGCCGTGGCCACGCTTGCCACTGGCGTGGCGGCCGTTGCCGGCGGTGCGAAGGCGCAGGACAAGAAGTTCACCATTGCGCTGATTCCGGGCCTGACCACCGATGCCTTCTACATCACCATGCGCAAGGGCGCCGAAGCCGCCGCCAAGGCGGTCGGTGCCGATCTCGTCTTCCAGGGGGCCCCGGATTTCAACCCGGTCACGCAGGTTCCGGTTCTCGATGCGATCATCGCCAAGAAGCCCGATGCGATCCTGATCGCGCCGACCGACAAGGATCAGCTGATCCAGCCGCTGAAGAAGGCCGCCGATGCCGGCATTCCGGTCATCACCGTCGATACCTTCATCGGCAACGGCCACTATCAGACGGGTAGCGGCGATGCCGATTTCCCGCTGGCCTACATCGCCTCCGACAATCTGCTCGGGGGCGCCATTGCGGCGCGCGCGCTGGCAAAGGCAGTGGGCGAAAAGGGCAAGGTCTATGTTTCGAACGTCAAGCCCGGCATCTCGACCACCGACCAGCGCGAGCAGGGTTTCAAGGACGAGATGAAGAAATATCCGAACATCACCGTTCTCGACACGCAGTATAATGACGACGATGCCAACAAGGCGGCGTCGCAGCTGCAGGCCGTCTATGCCCGCAACTCGGATCTCGATGGTGTTTTCGGCGCCAATCTGTTTTCCGCTCTCGGTGCTGCCAACGGCGTCCAGCAGGCGGGCCAAACGGGCAAGATCCGCGTCGTCGCCTTCGATGCGCCGACCACGATCGTCGACAATATCAATTCCGGCCTTGTCGATCTGGCGATTGCCCAGCATCCGGCCGAGATCGGCTATTTCGGCGTGATGGCGGCCTATGCCCATCTGACGGGCAATTCGATCCCGACGGCCATCGGCACCGGCTTCACGGTCATCGACAAGTCGAACGTCGCCGACAAGAACGTCGCGAAGTTCATCTACTCCGACTAATCGGATGAAATCTGTGCCTCGTCCGAGGGGCGGGGCACGTCTCTGATCATAATGGAGGGAATGGCGTGACGACTTCTGTACGTCCTCGCTCGAGTTTGGATTCATCCATGACCATCGAAGATTCCGAGGCCCGCAAGGCGGACCAGCATGTGGCGCCACAGGCGGACCACGGCGATCAGGCGAAAACCATCGTCAATTATATCGCGCAACTGCGCGCATGGCTGTTTCTTGCCGCGCTGATCGTCACGTTCGAGATCTGGGCGCGCATCGATTTCGGCGGCACCTTCATCGGCTCGTCCTTCAACTGGCAATCGGTCGCGATCTTCGCCGTGGCACCGCTGTTGCTGGCGATCGGTCAGACCTTCGTCATTATCTCCGGCGGCATCGACCTTTCGACTGGCTTCATCATGGGGCTGGCGGCGGTCGTCGCCGCCCATGTCACCAATGTCGCCGGTCTCTATATGCCGCTGCCGCTGGCAATGCTTGCCGGCATCCTCGTTGCGATGCTCGCCGCCACCGTGCCGGGCTTCATCAATGGGCTTTTGATTTCCCGCCTCAAGGTCCCGCCCTTCATCGGCACGCTCGGCATGTTCGGCGTTGCTCGTGGCACGGCCTTTCTGCTGGCTGGCGGCACGACGGTGCCGGTGAAAAATTCCTATTTCGCCGAGCTCGGCAATGGCCGCTTCTACGGCGTGCCCTATCTCGTCATTGTCACCATCGTCTTCGTGATCATCATGCATTACCTGCTGAGCCAGACACGCTTCGGCCAGCACAATTACGCGATCGGCGCCAATGCGCAGGCGGCGCGGCGGGCCGGTATCGACATCAAGTCACACCTGCTGCGGCTCTACATACTGTCCGCGGTCTGCGCGGGTCTCGGCGGCGCGCTCTATGCCGCCCGTTTCACGGCGGGCGCCGCCCAGGCGGGCGAACCCTTGCTGCTCGACAGCGTGGCGGCGGTCGTCATCGGCGGCGCCAGCCTGTTCGGCGGCTCGGGCACGATCATCGGCACCATTGCCGGGGCGCTCGTCATCGCCGTCATTCAATACGGCCTGGTTTTCATGAATGTCGAACCTTTCTGGCAGTTCATCGCCGTCGGCATCGTCATCATCATTTCGGTGCTCATCGATCAGGCGCAGCGCCGGTTCAGCGGAGCAAAGCAGGATGAATAGCGCTACACCTCTTCTCGAAGTCCGCAATCTCTCGCGCTATTTCGGTGCCGTCCACGCTCTCGACAATTGCTCCATGGTCGTCCATCCCGGCGAGGTCGTGGCTCTGGCCGGGGACAATGGCGCCGGCAAGACAACGATGATCAAGGCGATCTCCGGTGTCTATCCGCCGACATCGGGCGAGATCCTGATCGAGGGAACGCCGGTCACCTTCTCTTCGCCGCAGGACGCGCGGGAAAAGGGGATCGAGACCATCTATCAGGATCTGGCGCTGGCCGATAATCTGACGATCGGCTCGAATATTTTCCTCGGCCGCGAGCCGATGAAGAAGCTCTTCGGCTTTCTTCCGGTCATCGATCGGAAAGCGATGGCGGAGGCGGCGCGCTCGACGATGGCGCAGCTCGACTTCCATGTGAAACGGCTTGACGCGCCGGTCAGCAATTTCTCCGGCGGCCAGCGCCAGGCGGTGGCGATCGGACGGGCGGTCTATTGGAACGCCCGCATCCTCATCATGGACGAGCCGACCGCAGCACTTGGGGTGCCGGAACAGCGTAAGGTCGTCGCCCTCATCAAATCGCTGAAGGCGCAAGGGCGCGGCGTGATCTTCATCTCGCATAATCTGCAGGATATTTTCGCCGTCTCCGACCGTATCGTCGTCCTGCGCCGCGGCATTGTTGCCGGCGAGCGCAAGATCAGCGAGACCACGCATGAGGAAGTCGTGAAGCTGATGATCGGCGGATAGCTGGTCGCATCGCTGTGCCGGATGCGCAAGACCGAAGTCCTGGTGGCCTATGATGGCGTCGGTTTCTTCGTGAAAATGGGTCAGCGTGCCGGCAGTCACTTCATCATCATGGCCTGCAATCTCGACAAGCTGTTAGAGCTTGGCCATCTAACGATCTGGGAAGGCTTGCAGATATCCGCTTCGAACTCGTCGCGGATTGACCTTCTTATCCAGGTCGCCGGAGACCATGGCGAAGGAAGTCGTGGGTTACTCTGCAATTCCCTCGCGCAGGCTTGGCGCGAGGTTCTTCCTCCAAGGGAAGTGTAGTAAGAGACACTTGCGTTCTGGGAGGAAGCGATGGGGAAATTGTCTGCCGATGTCATCGTCGTCGGTGCCGGTCTGTCGGGGCTCGTTGCCGCGACGGAGCTGGCGGATGCGGGCCGCAAGGTCATTGTCGTGGATCAGGAGCCCGAGCAAAATCTCGGGGCGCAGGCCTTCTGGTCGCTGGGTGGCCTGTTCCTGGTCGATTCGCCCGAACAGCGCCGGCTCGGCATCAAGGATTCGCGCGATCTCGCCTGGCAGGATTGGCAGGGCACGGCGGGCTTCGACCGCCCCGAGGATTTCTGGCCGCGGCGCTGGGCGGAAGCCTATGTTGATTTCGCCGCCGGGGAAAAACGAAGCTGGCTGCGCGCCATGGGGCATCGTCTCTTTCCGATCGTCGGATGGGCGGAGCGTGGCGGTGCGTCCGCCACCTCCCACGGCAATTCCGTCCCGCGTTTTCACATCACATGGGGAACCGGGCCGGGGGTCGTGGAGCCCTTCGAGCGGCGGGCTCGCGCGGCAGAGGCACGTGGCCTGATCCGTTTTCTGTGGCGGCATCGAGTCGACAGGCTCCAGGTCACCAACGGCGCGGTCACGGGCGTTGCCGGCGCCATTCTGGAGTGGAGCGATGCGAGCAGGGGCGTTGAAACCTCCCGTACTGTCGTCGGTGAATTTGAGCTATCCGCCAGTGCTGTCATCGTCACTTCGGGCGGTATCGGCGGTGATCTCGACCTCGTGCGCCGGAACTGGCCGGAGAGGCTGGGCACGCCGCCGAAGACGATGGTGTCTGGTGTTCCCAAACACGTCGATGGCAGGATGATCGAGATTTCCGAACGGGCTGGCGCGCGGCTGATCAACCGCGATCGCATGTGGCATTACACCGAGGGCCTCAAGAACTGGTCGCCGATCTGGCCGAATCATGGGATCAGGATTCTTCCAGGTCCATCACCGATGTGGTTCGATGCTGAGGGCAACAGGCTGCCGCAGCCCAACTATCCCGGCTACGATACGCTCACCAGCCTGCAGCACATCATGGCCACGGGCTACGACTATAGCTGGTTCATCCTGAACCAGGCCATCATCCGCAAGGAATTCGCCCTTTCCGGGTCCGAGCAGAATCCGGACTTCACCGGCAAGAGCTGGAAGCTTGTGGTGCGCCGCGCTCTCGGCAAGACCGCGCCCGGTCCTGTCGAGGCCTTCAAGGCGCATGGCGAGGATTTCGTCGTTGCGAAGACCTTGCCGGATCTGGTGGCCGGCATGAACCGCCTTGCCGGATCGGAGCGTTTGCCGCTTGAGAAGATAGAGCGGGAGATCAGTGCCCGTGACCGCGAGATCGGCAACCGTTTTTCCAAGGATGCGCAGATCATGGGTATTCACAACTCGCGCAGCTATCTGGGCGACAGGATCGGGCGTACCGCCAAGCCGCATCCGATCCTGGACCCAGAGCACGGGCCTCTGATCGCGGTGCGCCTGAATATCCTCACCCGCAAGACCCTGGGCGGCTTGGAAACCGATCTGGAGTCCCGGGTTTTCGACGGCCGGGGCAATCTCATTCCCGGTCTTTACGCGGCGGGAGAGGCGGCCGGGTTCGGCGGCGGCGGCATGCATGGCTATCGTGCCCTGGAGGGGACTTTCCTGGGCGGTTGCCTCTTTTCCGGACGTGCGGCGGGTCGTTCAGCGGCTCGGCAGGCAGGCTGATCCCTGCCGCGATACGGCGCATTCAAGCGACAAGGCAGCCAAGGACTGCCTTGTGCCGTTGATGATCTACCTTTCGCCTCGGTAAGGACCGGCGGCACGGATGCCGATTATACCGATAGCAGGCCGCGCAGGCGGGCCAATAGGCTTCGCGGCTTTTCCGCCAGCAGCGGCTGAACGGATCGCGCCACCGCGGCCGCGCTCACCGTTTCGCCGAAGTGGCAGTAGCAGACGACGCCGTGCAGCTCGTGGTCCGTCAGTTCGAAGAAGCGTTTGGCGGCGCCATAGCTGTCGTCCTCCAGGCCGGCGGCGCGCAGAACCGGATCGGCATAGGCGACGGACATCGGCGAACCGTCCATGCGCATCGCCGCTCGTCTTCTGCTCGTTTGAAACTCCGTCTCACGCAGAGTGCAAAGAATCTGTCGGGGCTCCCGCTCCAGAAGCTCTATCCAGCGCTCAAGCCGCTGACGCCTCGACATCGTCGGAGCGAGGAAGTTCTCGTCGATTTTTGCAATTTTGTGCAGATCATCGCGTGCATGCTGCTTCATCTCGGCCTCCTATTTGGACAATAGTTGGTCCCCTCCGATGCAATGCTAGCCCGGCATGATCGTGATCCGAAAGTGCTCGGATGTCCAATCACGTTGGTCCGCAAACCCGGTTGCGGAGAAAAAACTCGCTCCGCGAAACGGTCTTCTCTTTTGCGCGTTCCGGCGGGCGAGAGCCCTTGCGTCTCAAGCGAAATGATCGCGAAAGGCCTGGGGCGTCGTGCCGAATGTCTTGAGGAAGCTGCGTCTGAGCGTTTCTTCCGAGCCGAAACCGCAGCGGATACGCGCCTGGCTCACCGAAAGGCCCTGTTCGAGCAAGCGCCGCGCCGCCTCGATGCGAATATCCTCCACGGCCCTGGCTGGCGTGCGGCCGGTAGCCTCGCGATAATGCCGCGAGAAGCTGCGTATGCTCATGTTCGCCTTATCGGCCAGGGCCGGCAGTGACAAATCCGCGCCCAGATTATCCATGATCCAGCCATGCAGGCGGTCGAAGCGGTCACTGCCCTCCTGCAGGGTCAGCATCGTGCTGAACTGGGCCTGCCCGCCCGGCCGCTTGAGAAAGACCACAAGTTCGCGGGCAACCGCGAGCGCCAGTTTTCGGCCGAGATCCTCCTCGACAAGCGCCAGTGTCAGATCGATACCGGCGGTCACACCGGCCGAACTCCAAATGTTGCCGTCGCGAACGAAAATTGGATCAGGCTCCAGCCTTACATCCGGAAAGCGTTTGGCGAACTCGCCGCAGCGATGCCAGTGCGTCACCGCGCGCTTTCCCGTCAGGAGACCGGCTTCGGCCAGCAGGAAGGCGCCGCTGCAGACGGAAGCGGTCCGCCGCGCCTTTGCCGCGCGCCGACTCACCCAGTCGACAAGGAACGCATCGTCGCATGCCTTGTTGACGCCCCAGCCGCCCGCAACGATCAGCGTATCGACCGGAGCGTCGCATTCGGGGAGCGGCGTGGTTGCGAGTGCCAAGCCGGAGTTGGTTTTCGTCTGCGCGCTCGCCGCAACGACGATCGCCTCATAGGGCTTCGGCAGGCCGGCCGCCAGCGCGGCCTCGTTGGCGCTGGTGAAGACCTGTAGCGGCCCTGTCACATCCAGCAGCTGGGCATTTTCGAAGGCGAGGATCTCGATGCGGCGCATGATTGGCTCAAATTGAGGGGACTTTGGCAAATGTGCCAGAGAGTGATCGCGTAAGCTTGTCGAAGTCAATCATGGGAGACGCAAAATGACGATCCGCTTCGGCCTTCTTACCTTCCCCGGCGTTCAGCAGCTCGACCTCACAGGCCCTTACGAGATATTCGCCTCGACGGAAGGCGCGGAGGTTCATCTGATCTGGAAAGACAAGGCGCCGATCGTTTCGGCAACGAAATTGATGCTGCAGCCGACAACCACCTTTGACGATTGCCCTGAGCTCGACGTCATCTGCGTGCCGGGCGGTGCCGGCGTCAATGCATTGCTGGAGGATGAGACCGTATTGTCCTTCGTCCGCAGGCAGGCGGTACAAGCACGCTTCGTCACCTCGGTCTGCACGGGCTCCCTCGTTCTCGGCGCCGCCGGCCTGCTGAAAGACAAACAGGCGACGACGCACTGGAATGCGCATGATTTTCTCGCGAGCTTCGGCGCCATTCCGACTGCTGGCCGCATCGTGCGCGACGGCAATCTCATCACGGCCGGCGGCGTGACCGCCGGCATCGATTTCGGCCTCGCCGTGGTTGCGGCCCTTATCGGGCAGGAGGAAGCGGAGACGGTTCAGCTGTCGCTCGAATACGCGCCCGCGCCGCCGTTCCACTCGGGTACGCCGCAGGAGGCGACAGCGGAGGTGCTTGCAAGAACAAGGCAACGCCTTTCCGGTTCGCGCGCGGCACGGGAGGCGATCATCGCGCGTCTTGTTGCGGGTCGCAGTGAGTGAGGCCGGCTGCCACTGGCGTGATAATTCCGGCCTAAAGGCGCAGGAGGCTGTTGGCAGTTGCAACCGAACGCGGCAATACTGCGGGCGGTCTCCACGGCAGAAAGGCAAATTGCGTGCGTGAGCGCCGGTCATTTCGCTTCGTTCTTTCCGTCCCGACACTGTTGGTGGCAATGTTTGCCGTGGGTGTTTTTCTGATGCCGTCGGTATCGGCGGCGCAGGCACTCGATCCCCCATCGCCGGCGAAGGCCCCGGACGATCAGACCGAGACGCTGATCGGCAGGCTGCATCAAGCCTTCGATGGCGTTCAGGACCTGCGTCAGCGACGCGCCGCCTTCGAAAGGTTGATGGCGTCGACGCCGGATCCGACGCGCGTCCAGATCCGCCATGTCGCGGCGAATGGGGTTGAGGCCGATCTGATCTGGCCGGCGCGGCTGCACCATCCGATCGGCAAGCGGGCAATCCTTTATCTGCATGGCGGCGGCTTTTATAGCGGCTCGCTCAGGACCCATCGCAATATCGCCGGCTCGCTCGCAAAGGCGGCATCGGCCGATGTCTTGCTGATCGACTATCGTCTGCTGCCGGAACATGGATTTCCGGCCCAGATCGACGATGCCGTGGCCGCATATCGCTGGCTGCTCGCCTCCGGATATCGGCCGGAGAATGTGGTGGTCGCCGGAGAGTCCGTGGGCGGCACCTTGGCGATCGAGGTCGTCCTCAGGCAGATGCGGCTGAAAGGTCCCTTGCCGACGGCGGTTGTCGCCATGAGTCCAGTGACCGACTTCTCCGCGACAGGCCCCTCCGTGATCGCCAATGCCGGGAGCGATCCTTTCATGGGCAAGGCGGAGCTAGAGTTGATACGCAAGGCCTATGCCGGCGGCAAGTCGGCGGTCGATCCGGCACTATCGCCTCTTTACGCCGATATGACCGGCTTTCCGCCGCTGCTGATGCAGGTCGGCGCGCGCGAAACTCTGCTCGACGATACGTTGCGTCTGCAAGACAAGGCGCGCCGCGCCGGTGTTGACGTTAGTGTCGAGGTTTGGCCCGGCATGATTCATCAGTGGCAGATATTTCCATTCTGGATCGACGATGCGAGGAAATCGAATGCAAAGGTGGCCGAATTTGCCATTTCGCATTTTGCCGATAAGCCCGCGCAACAGTAACCATCTCCGTCGGACATTTCCGGCCGGCAAGACAGCCGGCTAAATCTCTTCCATATCAAGGGCATCACGAAGCGCCTGCACCTGATGGTTCAATGCTTGCAGCTGCTCCGGCGGCATGCCGGACCGCTTCGTCAGGGTTTCGCCGAGACAGTTGCTCTCGTCCAGCAGCGCGCGACCGGCGGGCGTGAGCCGGACATGGACTTGACGCTCGTCAACGGTGCCGCGCCGGCGCTCGACGAGCCCGGCCTGCTCGAGGCGTTTTGCCGGCGGCGTAATCGTGCTCGATTCAAGCGCCAGGCGTTCCGCGATCGCGCCGATCGTGAGCCCATCACTTTCGCCCAACGCGCATAGCACCAGATATTGCGGATAGGTAATGCCCATGGCGTCCAGCATGGGTTTGTAGGCGCGGTTGATGGCGATGCTTGTCGCATAGAGCGAAAAACAAAGCTGGTTATCCAAGGGCAGCGGCATGAATTGCCTTCCAATTATTGTCTGCGCCTTTTTATCACAAAAAATGATATCGCGATAAGTTTTTTATGGACAGGCAATCGGAATGGTCCTATGCATATAGATATCGCGATAATAAATCGTGCGATATAAGATGATTGGAGATTGAAATGAGTAACCCGATCAAGCAAGCTACCCGCCGGGGCGTCATGACGGCCGGACTGGGTCTGGCCGCCACGGCGGCTGTCATGCCCTTCACTCAACCTGCACAAGCTTCCGCCAAGCAATCTTCGAAAGGTAGGGATACGACCATGAGCAGCAGCACGATTACCACCAAGGACGGAACCCAGATCTTCTACAAGGATTGGGGCACCGGACAGCCGATCGTTTTCCATCACGGCTGGCCGCTGAGCTCCGACGACTGGGATGCGCAGATGCTTTTCTTCCTCCATAAGGGCTTCCGCGTCATCGCACACGATCGCCGCGGTCATGGCCGCTCGAGCCAGACGGCGACCGGCAACGAGATGGACACCTATGCCGCCGACGTCGCGGCCTTGGCCGAGCACCTCGATCTCAAGAATGCCATTCACGTCGGACACTCCACCGGCGGCGGCGAAGTCGCTCGCTATGTCGCGCAATATGGCGGTCATGGACGCGTCGCCAAGGCGGTGCTGATCGGTGCGGTGCCGCCGATCATGGTCAAGTCCGAGAAGAATCCGGGGGGTCTGCCGATCGAGGTGTTCGACGGCTTCCGCACGGCGCTGGTCGCCAATCGCGCCCAATTCTTCCACGATATTCCGGCTGGTCCGTTCTACGGCTTCAATCGTCCGGGTGCCGCGGTCTCGGAAGGTGTCATCGACAATTGGTGGCGCCAGGGCATGATGGGTGGCGCCAAGGCGCATTATGATTGCATCAAGGCCTTTTCCGAAACGGACTTCACCGAGGATCTGAAGAAGATCGACGTGCCGGTGCTGGTGATGCATGGCGACGACGACCAGATCGTGCCGATCGCGGATTCTGCGCTTCTTTCGGCCAAGCTGCTCAAGAAGGGCACACTGAAGGTCTATAAGGGTCTTCCGCATGGCATGGCGACGACCCATGCGGATGTGATCAACGCCGATCTCCTTGAATTTATAAAGGCATAAGGCATTTTGTTACATCGGAACGCCTGCTTTCGGGTAGGCGTTCTCTTTTATCGCTCGCCACACATCCAGTCGGCGGCACCAGCCTGTCGAGGCGCAGTTCGGCGGCTTGTCATTGCTTCTGATCTTCCGTCCATCCAGATAGCCATGCCAGCTTGCATCGCGATGAAATCATCGATCGAGCTTGAGGGAGAGCTGTACGGCGCGAGGCAGTGGCGGCAGCGGCCGGCTGATATCGACGCGGCGTTTCCAGGCGGCAAGCCGTTGCTGTTCGCGCTCCCGCAGGGCTTTGGAGACTGCGACAAAGGTCATGGCACGCTCGATGACTTGTTGCGTATTCGTCATGGATACCTCCATTTGTTCACTATATGTTCTCATAATGAACGCGAATAGTCAAGCCGAGGACGGCGCCGTGCGAACCTAGTCCCGCGCGGCGCCTTGCCGATGCTCATAAGCTGTTGCGATGACCTACTCCGCTGCCTCGACGAAGCGATGGCGTTCGTAGAGGAACTTCAGCACGGCTTCGCGACACTTGAGGTAGGTGCGGTCGGAGGCGAGCTCCAGGCGGCTGCGCGGCCGGGCGATCGGAACTTCCAGCACGTCGCCGATATAGGCGGCCGGTCCGTTGGTCATCATCACGATGCGGTCGGACAGAAGCACGGCCTCGTCGACATCGTGGGTGATCATCACCATGGTGCTGCCGAGGCGGGCGTGGATCTCCATGACCGCGTCCTGCAAATGCGCACGCGTCAGGGCATCAAGCGCGCCGAATGGCTCGTCGAGCAGCAGGATCTTCGGCTCCATGGCGAGCGCCCGGGCAATGCCGACGCGCTGTTTCATGCCGCCGGATATCTCGGAGGGGCGCTTGTCCTTGGCATGCGCCATCTGCACGAGGTCGAGATTGCGCATCACCCAGTCGTGGCGCTCCGCCTTGGTCTTCGTGCCGCGGAACAGCTTCGAGACGGCGAGATTGACGTTCTCGTAGACCGTCAGCCAGGGCAGCAGGCTGTGGTTCTGGAAGACGACGGCGCGCTCGGGGCCGGGCGCGTTGACCTCCCGGTTTTCCAGAAGCACCGCGCCAGCCGAGACCGGCGTCAGGCCGGCGATCAGGTTGAGCAGGGTGGACTTGCCGCAGCCGGAATGGCCGATGATCGAGACGAACTCGCCCTTGTTGATGGCGAGATCGACGCCTTTCAGCACCTCGGCCCGTTGGCCGCCGCGATCGAAATGCTTGTCGATGTGATCGAGCTTCAGATAAGCGCTCATGATGCTCTCCTCAGTTGCCGGCCGTGCCGCGGGTGACGAAGGCGCCGATGGCTGCCACCAGCCGGTCGAGGACGAAGCCGGTGATGCCAATATAGGCCAGCGCCACGATGATGTCGGGCAGGCGCGACGAGTTCCACGCATCCCAGATGAAGAAACCAATGCCGACGCCGCCGGTCAGCATTTCCGCCGCGACGATGGCGAGCCAGGAGAGGCCAGCACCGATCCGCAGGCCCGTAAAGATGTAGGGTGCGGCGGCCGGCACCATGATGCGGAAGAAGAATTCGATCTGGTTCAGCCGCAGCACCTTAGCGACGTTGCGGTAATCCTGCGGGATATTGCGCACGCCGACGGCGGTGTTGATGATGACCGGCCAGATCGAGGTGATGAAGATCACGAAGATCGCCGAGGGATTGGAATTCTGGAAGGCGGCGAGCGACAAGGGCAGCCAGGCGAGCGGCGGCACGGTGCGCAGCACCTGGAAGATCGGGTCGAGACCGCGCATCGCCCAGACCGATTGCCCGATGACCGCGCCGATCAGTACGCCGATGACGGCGGCAAGCCCGAAACCGTAGGCGACGCGCTGGAGCGAGACCAGCACGCGCCAGGCAAGGCCGATATCCTGCGGACCGTTGTCGAAGAAGGGATAGGCGATGAGGTCATAGCTTTCCTGCCAGACCTGCGACGGCGGCGGCAGGCTGGCGCCCGGCTGCTCACAGAGGAGCTGCCAGACGCCAAGCAGGATTGCGAGCACGACGAGGGGCGGCAGCACGCTGCGCAGGATCGTCACTGCGACGCGGCGAAGATCGATGCGGCGGGCCGGGCGGGTGGTGAGTGTCACGACACGACTTTCGTTTTGCGGCGCGGCTGTGGCGGTGATGTCCTGTTTGCGGGCTGCTGCAGACATGAATCAGATCCTTAAGACTTGTGCGGCGCGGATGTCGAACGATGCTTCCGGCATGGCGGCCATGCTCACGATGCCACCTTGATCGACAGACTTGCGAGATAGGCCGAGGGGTTTTCAGGGTCGAAGACCTTGCCGTCGAAGAAGGTTTCCTTGCCGCGCGAGGTCGAAGCCGGGATGTCGGCGGCGGCAACGCCGAGATCCTTGGCGGCCTCGCGCCAGATATCCTGGCGGTTCACCTGGCCGACCAGCGCCTTGACGTCGGTATTCGGCGCGAACTTGCCCCAGCGGATGTTCTCGGTGATGAACCAGGCATCATGGCTCGGATAGGGATAGGAAACCCCGCCCTTCCAGAATTTCATGTAGAGATCGGTTCCCTTGACCTCACGGCCGTTGCCATAGTTGATGTCGCCCTTGAGGCGGCCGAGAATATCCTTGGGCGGCACGTTGAACCATTGGCGCTTGCCGAGAATGGTGGCCATCTCCTCCTTGTTGTCCATGCTGTCGCACCATTGCTGGGCTTCCATGACGGCCATCAGCAGCGCCTTGGCGGCGTTGGGGTTCTTCTCGATCCAGTCGGCGCGCATGCCGAGTGCCTTTTCCGGATGGCCCTTCCAGATTTCGCCGGTGGTACAGGCTGTGAAGCCGATGCCCTGATTGACGAGCTGCTCGTTCCAGGGCTCGCCGACACAGAAGACGTCCATATTGCCGACCTTCATGTTCGCCACCATCTGCGGCGGCGGAACGACGATGGTGGAGACATCCTTGTCGGGGTCGATGCCGCCGGCGGCGAGCCAATAGCGAATCCAGAGGTCGTGCGTGCCGCCGGGGAAGGTCATGGCGGCCTTGATCTCCTTGCCGGCCGCGCGCTTGGCATCGAAGGCGGCCTTCAGCTTCGAGGCGTCCAGTTGCACGCCGGTTTCGGCATATTCCTTGGCGACCGAGATGGCCTGGCTGTCGTAATTGAGGCGCGCAAGGATCGCCATCGGCACCGGCTGGTTGTTCTGGGTAACCTTGCCGGTGTGCATCAGGTAGGGAAGCGGCGACAGGATATGGGCGCCGTCGATGCCGTTGGCAGCACCTCCGAGCACGAGATTGTCGCGCGTCGCGCCCCAGGAGGCCTGCTTGGCGACATCGACATCGGGCAGGCCGTGTTTGGCAAACAGGCCCTTTTCCTTGGCAATGACCAGCGGCGCGGAATCGGTGAGCGCGATGAAGCCGAGCTTGGCACCGGATACTTCCGGTCCGGCCGTGGCCGCGAAGGCACCGGAGGGGAAAGCCGTTTTGACCGCGGCGACAAGCGCTGCCGTGGCTGAGGTCTTCAATAGGCTGCGGCGCGTAACGCCACCCGACAAAATCTTGTTCATGCGCAGGTTCCCCTCTGCTGATGCGTGACGGATTTTTTGAAATAAAAAACGCCGCTCGGTTGCTGCGGCCCGGAATTGAGGAAATCTCTCCGGGGCAAAAACCTTGCGACGTCGGTGTCTTTTGCGAGCGCATATCTCGCGCTCGACTTGCCTCAATCTTCGTTGATCGCGGCGGCTAGTACCAAGCAAACAGCATGCCAGTTCTTCTGGCTGTTTCTAGGTGATTGAAGTTGCTGGTATAATTTCCAGATTTTTGCGCCTGCTCAGTTTTTGAGCTCTGTCATTTTGTGCAACTATTTTGAGCGCGCTTGAGGGTCTGGATGCTATGTGCTGCGTCGATTTTGTGCAGCGCACGCATCGACGCTCCTAAAAATCCTCACTTGCGGATGTCGCCGACATCTCCGCCTTGACCGCAAATCCGGCGATATAGGCCGGCATGTCAGCCGGATCGAAAATGTGGCCATCCATGAAGCGGTCGTCTTCGCCAGCGCCTTCGACGCGAATATCGGCATCGGTGGGTGCCGCATCGTTGCCGAGCGCCAGCCGATAGAGGTCGGGCCGATAGGCGGACATGGCGAGTTGAGCATTCTGCTCGGACAAGGCGCTCTGCCCCCAGCGGACCATCTGGCTGAAGATCCAGAGCGCCTGGCTGGGACGCGGGTAGTTGGCGAAGCCGGCATGGAAGCTGAAATAGCGGTCGATCACCCGCCGATGGCCCTTCGCGTCGAGGCTGAATTCGCCGGACAGAACATGACGGATGATGTTGACTGGGGCGGCGATATAGCGCTGATCGGCCAGGGCCTCGGCAAGCGCATCGTGGTTGTCCGCCCGGTCGCACCAGCGCGCGGCGGCATCGAGCGCGACGATCAGGCGCGAGACCGTCTCAGGGTGGCTTTCCGCCCAGTCAGGCCGCATGCCGATGACTTTTTCCGGTGCCGAGGGCCAAATATCCTGCTTGGCGGCGACGATGCGGCCGACGCCTCGCTCCGAGGCCACCATGTTCCACGGCGCGCCGACGCAGAAACCATCGATGGCGCCGGCAGCGAGCGCATCGGATGTCAGCGGCGGCGGCACGACCACCAGCTTGACATCGTGGTCCGGGTCGATGCCGCCGGCGGCGAGCCAATAGCGGAATTCGTAATTGTGGGAGGAGAAGGGATAGGTCATGCCCAGTGTCGGCGAGGGTTCGCCGCTGGCTTTCATCCGTTTGACCGCCGCCGCCAGCGCCTGGGCGTTTTCCAGCGCGCTTGCCTGATCCGAAAGCCCCGTTTCGGTCCGCATCCGGTCGAAAAGCCGCGTCGACAGGGTGATGGCATTGCCGCCGCTGCCGAGCGAGAAGGGCGTGATGGTGGGCGAGGGGTTCGAGCCCAGCCCCAGCATCGAGGCAACCGGCATCGGCGAGAGCATGTGGGCGATGTCGAACTGGCGGAAGGCGAGGCGGTCGCGGACATTGGCCCAGGAGACATCCTTGACGAGATCGAGCGTGATGCCTTCCTTTTGCGCGAAACCGAATTCCGCCGCCGCGATCAGGACCGAGGCATCGACAAGCGGGATGAAGCCCGCACGCAGCACCCGTGGCCCCTCGCTGCTCAAGCGGGATGGCGACGCCAGATTGCTGCCGAAACTGCTGCTCATCATCATATCCACTCCGGTTTCCTCCGGACATCTTCCTCGTTGCGCGATGGCCTCACATCAGCAGGCCCGCGGCGGTCACCACGCTTTGTGCGATTTCGGAAATCTTCTTCTTTTCGTTCATCGCCGTCTGCCGGAGCAGGGCGAAAGCCTCCTCCTCCGACAGGCCGCGCATTTTCATGAGAATGCCTTTGGCGCGATCGATGATCTTGCGCTGCTCCAGCGCCGATTTGGCCTCGGCCAATTCCTGCTGCAGCCGGCTGAAGGCGTTGAAGCGGCTGACGGCCATATCCAGGATCGGCTTCACTCGCTCCTTCTTCAGGCCATCGACGATATAGGCCGAAACGCCGGCTTCGACTGCGGCCTCGATCGAGGCGGTATCCGAGCGGTCGACGAACATGGCGATGGGGCGCCCGACCGTGCGCGTCAGTTGAAACAAGTGTTCCATCATGTCGCGATTCGGGTTTTCGATATCGATGATGATGACGTCCGGCCGCAGCGTTTCGATGGTGCGCGCCACGCCGTGAACCTCGTGGATGACGGTCACGCGCGTATGGCCCGCGTCCCGCAGCCCCTCTTCGATGATCGAGGCGCGGATCGTGTTTTCGTCGATCACAAGAATGGTCAGATCCAGACGGCTCATGCCGTCTTTATGACGCAACGCAGCAAAACGGGCAAGTCGTTCGCCAAAATTTTAGGCGGACATGGTTTTGCCCAAAAAGTGCTCAAATCGACCATCGGATATCCTCGCTCTTTCGACGATCATCGGTCGCCTGTTCACGCGGTGGAATACGGGCATATCCCCGTGCTTCGCCGGCGCAGCCCAACGGAAGGCGAGGCTTCCGAAGGAGAACTGCTTGTTTCTCTCTAAACTCTTGATAGACTTCAATCAGGACGTGAACAAACAATGGGGTTGGCATGTCGATTGTAACGCTGGATCATTTCGCCCGCTGTGTCGGGGAGGGGTTCGAAATCGACATGGGGGCCGGATCCCTTGTCTTTACGCTGACCGAGGCGCGCCCCCTGCCGGAACGGGGCTTCAAGGGAATGATGCGGGCGCCGTTTTCATTGCTGTTTCGGAGCGAGACGAAAGTTCTGTTGCCGCAGCAGATTTACAGGCTGAAGAACGCCACATTGGGAATTCTCGACATTTTCCTCGTGCCCGTCGCCAGGGACAAGGGCGGGATCATCTATCAGGCGGTCTTCAATTGATATTTGACGGTTCGCGCGTCGGTTTCGGCAGGAGCGCGCGCGTGCGCCATTCCATGCGTATGTGAGTATCGCCGGTTTCAACCACCGTGAATCCCAAGGCCCGATAAAGCTCGTAGGCACGCCGGTTGTTTCGGTCGACATGCAGGATGACGCCCAGGCTCTTTTCTGTCATTGCCGCATCTTGAATGGCTTCCAGTATCGCGGAGCCCAGGCCCTGACCACGCCATTCGGTCAGAAGGCCGATATCGATAATATGCCAGATGTCCGCGCTGAGATTGATGTAAAGGCGGCCGATGGGGGTGCGGTCCTTCTCGATGATCAGGAAGTCTGTCCGTGGGAAGGCGGCAATGTAATAGCGATGCTGAAGGTTGAATTGCTGGTCCAGAAATGCCTGCTTGTCTTCTCGCGACCACGGTATCAGGACCAGTTCATCCTCGCGGAACGAACGATAAAGTTCGCGCAGAAACGACAGGTCGTCCAACCTTGCGGGACGAAGGATGCACGGGGAGACATCAAGCCGGCTATGGCCGGTTCCTCCGGGGAATTCGGGTAGCGGATCTGCGATCACGCCGGTCATCAACCGAATGCTGGATATGCGCCGCTCAACGCGATGCAGAAGTTGACGGCTAGATAAGGCTGGCGGTTTTCATGTGGTTGGCTTCCGCCGCCGATGCCGATGACGTTCGGTGCAAACTGGGCGTTCGGCTGGGCATTGGGAAGAAACGGTGTGCTCGAATTCGGCAGGCTCAATGCATCGCCGGTACTGGGCGAGGCGGCGCGCTTGGATGTATCGCCTTGATTATAGATGGTTAGGGAATGCGTGTGCGCCGGCATTTCCGCCTGCGTCAGCGTAATGTCGTTGCTGCCGAAGGTTGCGCCGATGGTGCGCGGCGTCAGACCTACACCCTGTCCCTGGTTGCAGCCCGCACGGTTGACAAAGTTGGGCAGCTGGAAGTTGGTCGTACCGTTGCCGCCATACTGGATGCCAAGCAGGGAAAAAAGCGCTGAGCTCTGCTGGATCGGGAGCATTGTGCCGCTGCACGACGCCCAGCCAACGGGAGCAAAATTGAAAGCGAAGAGTTGGATCTCGCCGAGAAAAGGTTCTGTCATAGCAATATCCCTGATGAATGAGGCGCTGTTCAGCTCTGTGTGGGAAAGATACCGGCATATGCAATGCAATACTGCACCGTCTGTGTCGGCATCGTATTGTCATGCATCACCGTCGATCCGGTTACCTGCGTCGCCGTCTGCGATGTTCCGATCGGGGTGGCGCCGGTTATATCCGTGGCATACATCGTATCTCCGGTCAGCGCGGCGAGCTCGACCGACGCGCTTACGGATGGGGTGTCCGCGGTGCCGCTGGTGACAAGATACGGGTGCGTGTGTGATGGCATTTGCGTGGGCAGAAGCGTGATGTTCTCGCTGCCGGCGGATTGACCGATGATATAGGTCGACAAGCCCTGTCCGGTGCCCTGATGTATCGGCACGCGTCCGGAAAGATTGGGGGTCGCGAAAGTGTTTTCCCCATCGCCGCCATAGGTCGTCCCGATCAGCGTGAACAACTCGACATATTGGGAAATGGGCTGCAGGGAATTGTTACAGGGCAACCACCCGTAGGGCACTCGGGAGAAGCCAAAAAGCCGGATTTCTCCGACAAAGGGAGCGCTCATCGTCGATCCTCCGAGCAACAGGTTGATAACAGATGATCAGCCGCGGGAGGGATAGATTCCCGTCAGCGCAATGCAAAAATTGATCACGTCGTAAGGCTGCATATTGTAATGGGGCTGGCCATTGCCGGCTGGTGTTACAGTCTGGCTCGACAGCACCACCTGCTCGCCGCTGGACGCGCCGTAGATATTGGCGCTGTTGGTTCCATAGAGCGCATTGCTCGGGCTGCGCACAGTGCCGTTGCTCGTCGTTCCGTTGGCCAGATGGGTGTGCTGAGGCAATTCTTGCGCGAGCAAGGTCACGTTTTCAACGCCGCCAGTTTCACCAATCTCGTAAGGCGTAGGCTGCCACGCGGGATCGTTGGACGGTCCAAATCCCACCGGTGTGCGGCTCTGCATATTGGGCAAGACGAACGTCGTCTGTCCATTTCCACCGTAAACAGTGCCCAATAATGAGAACAAGGCCTGGTACTGGCTAATGGGAAGGATCTGACCGTTGCACAGGGCAAAGCCCTTGGGTGCAAACGAAAAACCTGCAAGCATGATCTGGCCGAGAAAGAATTCCGACATACGATACCCCTGCATATTTCACTGATATTGAATATCATCATCACTCAATCATGACGTTAAACGCAAGAACAAAAGTGCCCATCTCAGGTATAAAAATTTGGAGAAAATTCTCGCAATTTTTTAAAAACCCAAGAGTTGGAAATTGAGGAATGAGAATGGAAAAACTAATAATTATCAATTACTTAAATTACAGCGGCAATTTAAGTTCAGAGACGAAAATTCTCCACGTCTCTTCGGCATGATCAGGTTGTACGGCCAAAAGAAACCACCCCTCCCGCAGATCGGCTGATTGCCCGCCTGCGGGAGGATAGTGTGTTCAACGAGGGCCTGCCCATTGCTTCTTCGGCGCAATACTCCACTGTGATCAAACTGGAAAATCTCTACGTACGTGCACACTTCGATTTACAGTTCTCGCACGGTCCGGCGATGCTCCGGGGCATCGTCTAAAACTTCTTCGACGCGGCGACCTTGGCGCCGACGGATTTCTCGCCGTCACCTTCGATGTTGAAGAGGATGCTGGTGTCGAGCATCCAGAAGTTCGTGGTCTGCATGCTCAGCCCGGCTTTGACCGCACCGAAAGCGCCCGATCCGTCGATCCCGGAAAAGCCGCCGGTAAGCCCGAGCTTCGGCGTCAGCTTGGTGCCGTTCTCCAGCACGAAGGAGCGGGCGATTTCCGCACCCAGGCTGACGCGGAACTGGTCCTCGTCGAACCCGTCGATAGCGATCGCATCGCCGGAGCTATTCTTGACAGTGTAATCGTCGACCTTTTCCGAGAAATAGATCGCGCGCAGTTTGGGCGAGAGCGTCGTTACCTCATCGAGATACCATTCTCCCTCGATCGAGGTATCCGCCATCCAGCGCGTCGTCTTGAACGTGCCATCCCAGAACTGGGTGTCGATGGTGTTGTTCGAGCCGCCGTAGCGCAGGCTGCCGTTCCAGAACACGCCCTTGCCGATCTCCAGGGAGGCATAGGGCCCGGCAAGCCAGCCATTGCCGGTCAGCTCCGCATCTTCGTCGGTCGGATCGGTCATGCGGTCATAATGGAAGGAAAGACCGACCAGCGCCTTGTCCGTGAGCAGATAATCCGCGCCCATGCTGATCATGGCGAAGCTACCCCACTTGCGGGTGCCGTCGTCCCTGTTCTTGTCGTTATGGGCGAGGAACGCGCCGTCGATCCAGACGTTGAAAGGAGCCGAAGCTGCGTCCGGATCGCCGCCGGCCGCGCGCATTTGCGAAAGGCTGGTGGAGAAGCCGAGCGTCATTCCCTGTTCCGACGGCATCATGCGTGCCGTGATGGGATCGGTCGCCTTCTGCATCTGCCGGCGTTGCAGAAGTCCCGGCACCTCGATCGTATTGGCGATCATGTTCTGCCGGGACTGCACGAAGTCATGCACCAGCCTGTCGATATCCTCGGCGACCTTGCCGGCGTCATAGCTGACATTATAGGTGATCGTGCCGATGTTCGAGGTTCCGAGCGCGCTGACGAGCCTGAAGCCGACACGCACCTGGCCGGAATAGGCCGGGTTCAGCGTATAGTGCAGATACCAGCCGGCCGGGGCCGTGGCAGGGCCTGCCTGAGCCAGTTGGCCCCTGATGATCGTCGCGGTGCCGGCATTGGCGGGCTCCACAAATGCAAGGATGGCAGAGGTAAACGGACCGCCCGTCGCGCCGCGATTGAGGTAGACGTCGACGGGCGCCGATCCCGCCGGCACGTTGACGACCTGATCCTGGACGGTGATGGAGCGGTTCTTGACCTGCAGCGTATAGGACGCGGTTCCGGTTGCGCCGTTGCCGTCGCGCACCTCGATCGTAAAGCTGTAGCTGCCTTCCGTGCCCGCCGACAGCGGGCCGGTCAGCTGGCCGGTCGAAATATTGAGCACAAGGCCGCCCGGCAGGCTGCCGGAGGCGAGGCTATAGATCTTCGTGCCGGTGCCGCCGGTTGCGGAGATTTGCTGGCTGTAGGCTTCGCCCGCCATCGCCTCGGGCAAGGCGCCGCCGGCAGGCGTGAACACGAAGGTGGTCGGCGGCGGCGCGATCGCGATCGTATAGGCGGCCGAGTTGCTGGCGCCGTTGGCGTCGGTCGCGGTGATGGAGAAGCTGTAATTGCCCGCCGTCGTGGGCGTTCCTGTGATCGCGCCCGTCGAGTGGTTGAGTGCCAGCCCTGGTGGCAGCGTGCCGGTGATGCCGTAATTATAGGGGCCGGTGCCGCCCGAAGCGGTCACGGTCCGATTATAGGCCGTATTGACCATGCCGGCCGGCAAGGCGCCGCTTGCCGGCGAGAACGACAGCGTCGGCGGACTGATCGTAATGGCCACGGTCGCAGGTGTGGAGGTGCCGGAGGCGTTGGTGGCGGTATAGGTGAAGCTGTCCGGTCCGCTGTAGCCTGCCGTCGGTGTATAGGTGATCGACAATCCCGATGCGGTGGCCGTCCCGTGGCTTGCTTGCGTGCCGACTGCGATCGAGGTCGGTGTTCCGCCGGTGATGTTGAGGGTGATGGGATTGTTCGACGAGCTGGCGGCGACGGTTGCCGCGACATTGCCCGCGATGGGAGGCTGGGCGCCGACCGCCACGCTATAGGCGCGCGATCCCGTGTATGGCCCGGTTCCGGTCGAGCTGTCGGTGGCGGTGACGGTGAAGTTGAATGTGCCGGATGCCGTCGGCGTGCCGGAGAGCGCGCCGGCCGACGACAGGGCGAGGCCGGGCGGAAGAGCGCCTGCGGTGATTGCATAGGAATAGGTGCTGGTGCCGCCGGACGCGGTGATCGTCTGGCTATAGGCGGCGGCAACGGTCCCAGCCGGCAGCGTGGTCGGCGCGATGGTGATCGTCGGTGCCGCAATCGCCAGTGCGTAGGCCCTGGAAGCGGTGAACGGGGCGCCCGTTCCGGTCGAGCTATCCGTTGCCGTGACGGTGAAATTGAAGGTTCCGCCCGAGATCGGCGTCCCCGAAAGCGTGCCTGAGGATGACAGGGTGAGACCGGCAGGGAGTGCGCCCGCCGTGATCGCGTAGCTATAGGGGCTGGTGCCACCCGAAGCCGTAACGGTCTGGCTATAGGCGGCTCCGGTCGTGCCGGCCGGCAGAGAGGACGGGCTGAGAGAGATCGTCGGCGCGGAAACCGTAAGGCTGACCGTCGCTGGCGCCGATGTGCCGTCGGCATTGGTGGCGGTATAGGTGAAACTGTCCGCACCGCTATAACCGGGGGTCGGCGTATAGGTGATCGACGTGCCTGCCGCGCTTGCCGTCCCGTGGCTTGCCGGCGTGCCGACCGCGACCGAGGTAGCGGCCCCGCCGGTGATGTTGAGGGTGATGGGATTGTTCGACGAGTTGGCCGCAACCGTCGCCGTGACATTTCCCGCGACCGGCGGGTTGGCAATCACGGTCAGACTATAGGCTCTGGAGCCGCTGAATGGTCCCGTCCCCGTCGAGCTGTCCGTCGCGGTGACGGTAAAGTTGAATGTGCCGGACGCCGTCGGCGTGCCCGCGAGGATGCCGGCCGGCGATAGCGCCAGACCGGCCGGGAGGGCGCCTGCGGTAATAGAGAAATTGTAAGGTGCCGTGCCCCCGGAGGCCGTAATGCTCTGGCTGTAGGAACTGTTCAGCGCGACGGAGGGAAGGGTTGCCGGCGCAATCGAGATCGTCGAGGCGGAAACCGTTACGCTGACCGTCGCTGGTGCGGAGGTGCCGGAGGCGTTGGTGGCGGTATAGGTGAAACTGTCCGGCCCGCTATAGCCTGCCGTTGGCGTATAGGTGATGGACAATCCCGATGCGGTGGCCGTCCCGTGGCTTGCTTGCGTGCCGACTGCAACCGAGGTCGGAGTTCCGCCGGTAATGTTGAGGGTGATGGGATTGTTCGACGAGCTGGCGGCGACGGTTGCTGCGACATTGCCCGCGATGGGCGGCTGGGTGCCGACCGCCACGCTATAAGCGCGCGATCCCGTGTATGGTCCGGTTCCGGTCGAGCTGTCGGTGGCGGTGATGGTGAAGTTGAATGTGCCGGACGCCGTCGGCGTGCCGGAGAGCGCGCCGGCCGACGACAGGGCGAGGCCGGGCGGAAGAGCGCCTGCGGTGATTGCATAGGAATAGGTGCTGGTGCCGCCGGACGCGGTGATCGTCTGGCTATAGGCGGCGGCAACGGTCCCAGCCGGCAGCGTGGTCGGCGCGATGGTGATCGTCGATGCCGCAATCGCCAGTGCGTAGGCCTGAGAGCCAGTAAACGAGAGACTGTCCGTCGCCGTGACGGTGAAATTGAAGGTTCCGCCCGCAGTCGGCGTCCCGGAGAGTACCCCGGTGGAGGAAAGCGCGACGCCAGGCGGAAGGGCGCCCGCCGTCAGCGAATAGCTGTAGGAGCCCGTGCCGCCCGAGGCCGTGAGGGTCTCGCTATAGGCGGCGCCGGCTGTACCGGAGGCGATCGAAGTCGGCGCGATCGTGATCGTCGGTGCCCCGATAGTCAGGCTATAGGCCCTGGAGCCGGTAAAGGAGTTACCGTCCGTCGCGGTGACCGTGAAATTGAAGGTTCCGGCTGTGGTCGGTGTCCCGGAAAGCACGCCGGCGGAGGAAAAGGAGACGCCGACCGGAAGGGAGCCAGCCGACAGGCTATAGCTATAGGAGCCGGTGCCGCCCGAAGCCGTGATGGTCTGGCTATAGGCGGTTCCGGCCGTGCCCGCCGGCAGCGTTGCAGGCGCGACGGTGATCGTCGGCGCGTCGATGGTCAGGCTATAGGCTCTGGAGCCGGTAAAGGAGTTACCGTCCGTCGCGGTGACCGTGAAATTAAAGGTTCCGGCCGTGGTCGGTGTCCCGGAAAGCACGCCGGCGGAGGAAAAGGAGACGCCGACCGGAAGGGAGCCAGCCGACAGGCTATAGCTATAGGGACTGGTGCCGCCCGAAGCCGTGATGGTCTGGCTATAGGCTGTTCCGGCCGTGCCGGACGGCAGCGTTGCGGGTGCGACGGTGATCGTCGGCGCGGAAATCGTGACACTGTAGGCCTGCGAGCCGGTGAACGGTCCCGAACCCGTCGAGCTGTCTGTCGCGGTGATCGTGAAGTTGAACGTGCCGGCGGCCGTCGGTGTCCCGGACAGAATACCGCTTGAGGAAAACGCCAGGCCGGTTGGTAGGGTGCCGGCCGCAAGCGCATAGGTGTAGGAAGCGATGCCGCCCGAAGCCGTGATGGTCTGGCTATAGGCCGTCCCCGCCGTTCCGGACGGCAGAGAGGAAGGGGCAAGCGCGATCGTCGGTGCGGAAACGCTCAAACTGTAAGCCCGCGAACCGGTGAATGGTCCGGTTCCGGTCGAACTGTCGGTTGCGGTGACGGTGAAATTGAATGTGCCTCCTGCCGTCGGCGTACCCGTCAGAGCGCCGCTCGAAGACAGCGTAAGGCCGGCGGGGAGGGCGCCGGCGGTGACCGCAAAACTATAGGAACTGGTGCCGCCGGATGCCGTCACGGTCTGGCTGTAGGCGGCGGCAACGGTCGCCGACGGAAGTGTCGTCGGCGCTACCGTGATCGTCGGTGCCGTAATGGTCAGCGCGTAGGATCTGGACCCGGAGAATGGCGCACCGGTTCCTGTCGAACTATCCGTCGCGGTGACGGTGAAGTTGAAGTTACCACCCGCCGTCGGCGTACCGGAAAGCGCGCCTCCCGATGAAAGCGTCAAGCCCGCGGGAAGAGCGCCGGCGGTGACCGCGAAACTATAGGAACTGGTGCCGCCCGATGCCGTGATGGTCTGGCTGTAAGCGGTTCCGACCACGCCCGCCGACAAGGAGGACGGGCTCACCGAGATCGTCGGCGCGGCAACCGTTATGCTGTATGCCCTTGAACTGGTAAATGGCCCAGTACCCGTCGAGCTGTCGGTTGCGGTGATGGTAAAGTTGTACGTGCCTGCCCCCGTCGGCGTACCGGAAATCGCGCCGGTCGTCGTCGACAGGCTCAAGCCAGGGGGAAGAGAGCCGGCGGCGATCGCATAGGTGTAGGGGCTACTGCCGCCGGTGGCGCTGACGGTATCGCTATAGGCGGTCGCGATAGCGCCGGATGCCAGTGTCGATGGGCTGAGCGAGATCGTCGGCGCGCTGACGGTTATGGTGACTGTCGCCGGTGCGGAGGTGCCCCCGGCATTGGTCGCGGTATAGGTGAAACTGTCCGGACCGGCATAGCTTGCGTTCGGCGTATAGGTGATGGAAGTACCGCTCGCCGTGGCGGTTCCGTGAGAGGCTTGGGTCCCAACAGCTACCGAGGTCGCCGCTCCCCCCGACAGATTCAGCGTGATCGCATTTGAACTGCTGCCATAGCCAACCATTGCACTGACCGAACCGGCCACGGGTGCCGCCACGGCTGACGCAATGGCAATGTTGACGGTGAAAGGATTTGCGCTCGCATCCACCAGGGTGAAACTGTCGCTGGTGGCTCCGTCGCCATTGTTCGTATAGGTGAACGTTCCGGCAGCGGAGTTGTAGTTCGTTATCGAGCCATGCTGGGGAGAGGTCGCGTTTGGATCATTAAGCGGATTAAGGCCAACAGGATCGCATTCAGTGCCGATGGTGACATTCAGTGACCCGCCGGATGTCATCGGGCTTGTCGACGGCACCGTATGGGAATCGGGGAAGTTGAAGGTCGTGCAGGCAGCATAAGCCGTGCCCGGGGTTGCCAGCGAAAGGCCGATGCAGAATAGCGTAACAAGGAGCGCTATCTTCAACAGGAACGTCGGAGCACGCGCGACGGCGGCCATTGATCTTGTGGTTACTTTAAATGCCGCTCCCGCCATCCGCGTTATACAACGCGTCCGAATTCCGGATAGGTGATTTCGCGAGATAAAACCTTCGCCCCCAAGCAAAGGCTCTCTTCCGGCAGATCCGGTGTCCGGTTGCGTGTCGCTCTTCATTTGCCCAACTCAAAGAAAAGACCGAGCTCGCCCCACTGCCATACAGCGGGAGGTTGCTCTCGCACTTGTCCGCCGCTTTATGGCCGGCGCCCCTCAACTCGATAACACTACTATCGGAAGAACCTCGAAAGGCAATTTTCTATTCGTGAGAATTCTCAGGATTGATGCATTCGCAATCACTATTTCAATTATATGTTGTAGATTAGCAACAATGCGGATTGCATATGCTTCGGCAGGCGAGGTCTTTGACAAAGGGACAGGCCTGCCGGGTGGAATCAGTCCGAGCAAGGACGTGCGCGATCTCATCGCAAACTTGATCAGCCGCGAGACCGACACGTCGAAAATCTCACGCGACCCTCAAGCCCTCAATGGCAGGAACGTCGATAAAAATCGGCTGAGAGAGGGATATGCCAATGGCGGCAATCATGGTTGCAGACATCCCGATCGGCGAAATGGTCGAGCCGTCCGAAGTGGCCGAACTGGTCGCATTCGCTCGGCGACCGAACCAGGTGTCGCTGAACGCGGCCGGCGGGCGCGACCTACTTGCTGTTGTTGGGGGACTGAACGAAATAAAGGCCGTCATGCGGTTGCATGCTGACCTCATCGATCCGTGTCGCCAGGCCGATGCTCAACGCTTCCGGCGCCTTTACAAATCGAAGTTGAGAACCCAATAGCTCGTCATATTGCTTGTCGCTGATAGAAAGCCGCTCTTTGAATATGTCCTTCATCCGATCATCATCGATTGTAAGGGCGCTATATCTCTCGTTGATTTGATTGGAGGTAAGCTTTTCAGTGCTGAAGCTCTCTTCGCCGGAGTGAAATGCAAAAAGGGATTCTTTGTTCGCCACCCGTTCCTTTCCGGCGAGGAACAGAAGAATTGCTGCCGATTCAACATTGGAAATGGCATAGGTGTTAATCGTTACATCCATGTCGCGCAGCATGTGATACAAGGAAATGGCCGATGCAATATCGCCGCCTATCGAGTTGATCATCAAGTATATCGTCTTGTATCCCCTGGATCGTAAGTTTATCAATCCGCCGGTAAGTTCGAGTGTGGATTTGTCGTTAATCTGCTGTGAGAAATACAGATAGGCCGTCGAGTTGCTTGTCGGGTTTTCCTTCTCCTGAGCAGCAGCGAATTTGGGCTTGAACATGCCGGTCGCCAATGCAGACAAACCCAGGCAGACATCGCGGCGCTTCACTATTGTCGGCATCTCAGGCGCTCCTTGAATGGGTGATCATTGCGACAGGAGGCCGCTCAGCCTTGGTGAGCCTTGCCCCTCGGGTCTCATTTCCGATTTTGCTGCTTGAACGGGAGAGCGAACGAAACCCGTCGCCCGACTTGAAAAATCTTCTCCGCAATGACGGAGCGACCATCAGCCTCACGCGAAAAACAGCGTTGCTTGAGAGCAATCTCGGCTTGAAATTTCGATCTTCATCCGCCACCTCTTCGGCGCGACTTTCAACATTCCCAGGAGACTAGACGCCTATGACGACCACCACCGCAGAGAACTCCGCCGAAAGCCACGTCTTCGAGGCCGACGTCGCCCGCCTTCTGCATATGATGGTTCATTCGGTTTATTCGGATAAGGATGTTTTCCTAAGAGAGCTGATTTCGAACGCCGCCGATGCCTGCGAAAAGCTGCGATACGAGGCCATCGCCACGCCGGCCCTTCTGGCGAACGATCCCGACAGCCGTATCCTGCTGACGCTCGACGAGGAGGGCAACCGGCTTATCGTCGAGGACAACGGCATCGGCATGAGCCGCGACGAGATGATCGAAGCTCTCGGAACGATCGCGCGTTCCGGCACCCGCGCCTTCATGGAGCGCGTCGAGGCCAACAAACAGGGCGAGGGCGCGCAGCTCATCGGCCAGTTCGGCGTCGGCTTCTATTCCTGCTTCATGGTTGCCGACAGGGTGGATGTCGTCTCCCGCCGCGCCGGCGCAGAGGATGCCTGGCTCTGGTCCTCCGACGGCAAGGGCGGATACAGCATCGCGCCCATCGATGTCAGCGAGGCTCCGGCGCGCGGCACGCGCATCACGCTGCATCTGATGGAGGATGCCAAGAGCTACGCATCGCGCTGGAGCGTCGAGCGCATCGTCAAGGAGCAGTCGGGCCATGTTCCGGTGCCGATCAGGATCGCCGAGAAACTCGGCGCTGAAGCGGTGCAACTGACCGATGGCAGCGCGCTCTGGACCAAATCGAAGAACGATATCAGCAGCGAGGAATATACCGATTTCTATCGAGGTATTTCGGGCCAATACGACGAGCCGGCGCTGACGGTGCATTTCCGCGCCGAGGGCCGTCACGAATATTCCGCGCTGGCCTTCGTGCCCGGTTCGCAGCCGTTCGATCTCTTCGATCCGGATCGAAAAGGCCGCATGAAGCTCTACGTGAAGCGCGTCTTCATCACTGACGAGGCGGAGTTGCTGCCGCGCTATCTCCGTTTCGTGCGCGGCCTCGTCGACACCGCCGATCTGCCGCTGAACGTCTCGCGCGAGATGATCCAGGAAAGCCCGATCCTTTCGGCGATCCGCAAGGGTGTCACCAACAGGATCATCACCGCCATCGAGAAGCTGGCCGAGAGTGACAAGGATGCCTTCCTCAAGCTCTGGGAAAACTTCGGCAGCCTGATCAAGGAAGGCATTTACGAGGATTTCGAGCGGCGCAGCCAGCTGATGGCGCTGTCGCGCTTCCGCACGACCGTATCCGGCGACGGCTACCGATCCCTTTCCGACTACGTCAAGGACATGAAGGAAGGCCAGCAATCGATCTACTATCTCGCCGGCAACAGCCTGGAGCAGCTGAACGCCTCGCCGCAGCTCGAAGGATTTCGCGCCCGCGGCATCGAGGTTCTGTTGCTCACCGATTCCGTCGATAGCTTCTGGGTGACCAACGCCCCGGAATTCGAGGGCAAGGCCCTGAAGTCGATCACCCAGGGTTCCGCGGATCTCGCCCAGTTTGCCAAGCCGGAGAAGGACAAGGAGGCCACGGACGAGAAGGCGCCCGCCGAGGTTCAGGCTTTCATCGACTTCGCCAGGGAAAAGCTTGCGGATCAGGTTTCCGACGTGCGCGCATCCGATCGCCTGATCGAAAGCGCCGTCTGCCTCGTCGCGCCGGAGCAGGGCTATGACCGTCAGCTCGAAAAGATCCTGCAGGGCGCCGGCCGCCTCGAGGCGGGCGCAAAGCCGATCCTGGAGATCAACGGCGACCATCCGGTGGTCAAGGCGATTGCGGCCAGGGGCGATCAGCCGGCGCTGCGCGATGATGCGGCATTTCTGCTGCTCGATCAGGCGCGTGTTCTGGATGGCGACAAGCCGGCCGATCCGCGCGCCTTTGCCGAGCGGCTGGCAAGGCTGATGGAAAAGGCATTGCAGTAACGGGTTGGTTTCCAAGCGCAACCGATTGAATATCAATGGATCGGCGCCGTCGCGACATCATTGCGGCGGCGCCGATCCCGAATATCTATTCCAAACCGGCTGATAGACATCCTCTCCTGCCTGATGTCGATGCGGCCTTCGGCCAAAGATACCTCGATTTTCCGATGGCTCGCTTCCGGTTTTTCAAGGGTCGCCGTGAGGTTCGATCAGCCGATCGATCTTCCGCCGCGAAAAATACCAGAAAAAACGGCGCTGATATCGTTTTCGATATATCGACCGTTCCGGTGCCCTTGCGCTGTCTCGTCCGGCACCAAATATCTTATCATTATAATATGCCAATCGCGCTGCGGAAGGAGAGGAAACGCGATGATCCGGAGATATCTCAGCAAGCATGACCGTCCCTTGGATTCACTGGATCTGGATGTTTGTCAGCGCGCTTTTGATGCCCTTCTGGTTGCGTTGAATATTCGCAAGGATAGCGCGGCGGCGGCGCGCGCAGCGGCGATGATCATCGAGCTGTATCGGCAAGGCATCCACGACGAGCGGCAGCTTGCCATCCTGGCGAGCGAGACCGGCGCAAAGGCGCGGCCATGCAGGGATGAGGGCGAGCCGGCATAGCCTGCTGCTTTTGCACTCATGCGCGTGGTCTTCGGGGTGGCGATGCGTGGATGACGGATGCGGAGCAACTAATTGTGATCGTGACAGGCAGGAATGGGGTGGCGTAAACAACATTAGGAGTCGATGATCAATCAATTGCCCGCAAGAGCGATCGAGGCTAATCTTTCAACGCAACACCCATGAAAGGACCGACTTATGAAATGGCACGCTCCGAAATTCGTGGAAGTAAGCTGCGGCATGGAAATCAATCGGTATGCGCCGGCCGATGGCTCCGAGCCGATCCTGTTCTGATCGCTGATCGTTCGAAAGCAGCGGCTTGACGATTCGATTTCTCGTGCTCGGCGCCGCCGCGGGCGGTGGTTTGCCGCAGTGGAATTGTGGGTGCCGGAACTGCACGGCGGCGCGGCAAGGTAGCCTTGTTCCCCAGACGCAATCGTCCCTGGCGGTCAGCCTCGATGGCCGCTCCTGGCTGGTGATCAACGCTTCTCCGGATATCCGCCAGCAGTTGCGGGATCGCCGCGAACTCTGGCCGACGCAGCTGCGCGACAGCCCGATCAAGAGCGTCCTGCTCACCAATGGCGATATCGATCACGTGGCCGGCCTTCTGACACTGAGGGAAAAGCAGCCTTTCCAGTTGCTCGCCACGCAGGCTCTCTTGGAGACTTTGGCGGACAGTCCTGTTTTCCGCGTGCTCGATCCCGCTCATGTCCGGCAGGAGCCGATCGCGCTCGAAACGCCGTTCTTTCCATTGGAGGGGCTTGAGACGCGCCTCTTTGCCGTTTCCGGCAAGGTGCCGCTTTATCTCGAAACCGGCGAGCCGGAGCTCGGGCTCGAAACTGAACAGACCGTCGGCGTCGAATTCCGCGTCGGCGCCAGGCGCGTCTTTTACATTCCCGGCTGCGGCGCGATCGGTGCGGCGCTGGCCGAGAGAATAGCGGGTGCGGATCTGCTGTTCTTCGATGGCACACTGTTCACCGACGACGAGATGATCAGCACCGGCACGGGCCGGAAAACCGGCAGGCGGATGGGACACATGCCGATCAGCGGTCCCGATGGCAGCCTGGAAGCATTGACTCGCCTGTCGATCAGGCGGAGCATCTATATCCATATCAACAATACCAATCCGATCTGGCACATCGGACCGGTGCGCGAACAGATCGAGCGCAAAGGCTTCGCAGTGGGTTATGACGGCATGGAGGTCGCGCTTGCAACAGGCAGCCGATAGGGAAAGCTTCGAGGCGCGTCTGCGTGGGGTCGGCGAGGCCCGCTATCACGACAAGCACCCGTTTCACCAGCAATTGCATTCCGGCCGGTGCAGCATGACGCAGGTGCGGGCCTGGGTCATCAACCGCTATTATTATCAAAGCCGCATTCCGATGAAGGATGCTGCCTTCCTGTCGCGCTGCGAGGATCCGCAATTGCGGCGGGCATGGCGCAACCGTATCGAGGATCATGACGGCGGCATTGACGAGGGCGGCGGAATTCGCCGCTGGCTGAAACTTGCCGAGGCCGTAGGCCTCGATCCGGATTATGTCGCCTCGACGCGCGGCGTGCTTGCCGGCACGCGATTTGCGGTGGAGGCCTACGTGTATTTCGTCCGGGAAAAGCCGATGCTGGAGGCCGTCGCTTCGTCCTTGACCGAGATGTTCGCTCCGGCCATTCACGCCAATCGCATCGCCGGCCTCATCGAGCACTATGCCTTCGCCAATGACGGCGCTCTCGCCTATTTCCGCCAGCGTCTCGACGAAGCACCGAAGGAGGTGGCGTTCGGCCTGAACTATGTTCTCGATCATGCCGACACGCTGGAAAAGCAGGACGCCGCGGTCGCGGCCCTGACCTTCAAGACCGATGTTCTGTGGGCGCAGCTCGATGCGCTCTCCCACGCCTATGTCGATCCTGGGCTTGTTCCTCCGGGGGGCTGGGACGGACGGGAAGGCGTAACCGCAGAGGAGGTATCGTCATGAGCGGGGAGGACGCCCTTGGGATCGACGGACAGACCATTGCCAAGCTTGCGCGCGGGGTTCGGCTGCGCGAGGATACCGCACGCGGGCAGATGGTGCTCCTCGCGCCGGAGCGCGCGCTGGCGCTTGACGAGATTGCCGTGGCGATCGTCAACGCCCTCGATGGGGTGAAAACGCTGGATGAGATCGCCTCCGACTTCGCCCGACAGTTCGAGGCGCCGAAGGATGAGATCCTCAAGGACATCATCGCTTTCATCCGCGAATTCGCAAGCCGGCGGATGCTGGAACTGAGCCGATGAGCGAGCGGGCCGACACTGGCATTGCCGGGAAGCGTAGCCTTGCGCCGCCGCCGATTGCCATGTTGGCGGAACTGACGCATCGCTGCCCGCTGGCCTGTCCCTATTGTTCCAATCCGCTGGAACTGACGCAGAGCCATGACGAGCTGGCGACGGAGGAGTGGATCGATGCGTTTCGGCAAGCCGCCGCGCTCGGCGTCCTGCATCTGCATCTGTCCGGCGGCGAACCGGCCGCGCGGCGTGATCTTGCCGCACTGACCGAGGCGGCAGCCTCCCTCGGCCTCTATACCAATCTCATCACATCGGGTATCGGGCTGACGCAGCCGCGCATCGTGGAACTGGCCGATGCCGGATTGGATCACATCCAGCTTTCGATCCAGGGCTCCACGCCGGAAATGGCCGATCATGTCGGCGACTACAAGGGCGGTTACGCGCGCAAGCTGGCGGTCGCCGGCTGGGTCCGTGAGACCGGAATCCCGCTGACCGTCAATGCCGTTTGCCACAAGCAGAACATGGATCAGATCGGCGACATGATCGCGACCGCCGTCGAGCTTGGCGCGCGCCGCATCGAGGTCGCGACCGTGCAATTCCATGGCTGGGCTGAAAAGAACCGCATGGCGCTGATGCCGACGCGAGAGCAGGTCAAAAGGGCGACGGCGCTGGTCGAGGCGGCGCGCAAGACGCTCGACGGAATTCTCGTCATCGACTACGTGCCCGCCGATCACCACTCACGCTATCCGAAGGCCTGCATGGGAGGCTGGGGCCGCACCGGGCTCAATATCGCGCCGTCGGGACGGGTGCTGCCCTGCCATGCCGCCGAAACCATTCCGTTGCTCGTTTTCGACAACGTGCGCGACAGGCCGCTGGCCGACATCTGGCATCACGGCAGCGCCTTCAACGCCTATCGCGGCGAGGACTGGATGCTGGAGCCCTGTCGCAGTTGCGCCCGCAAACATATCGATTATGGCGGCTGTCGCTGTCAGGCGATGGCGCTGGCGGGGCGTGCCGATGCGACCGATCCCATCTGCACGCATTCGCCGCTGCATGATGGCATCGCGGCTCGTGCGGAAGAGGATGGTATCGCCGTGCCGCCCGCCTTTGTCTATCGCGGGCGGCCTTGATCGTTGCGACGTGACGCTGATACCGGCGATGTCAGCGGATCAGTTTTTCCAGCGGAACGCGCAGATGGATTCTGAGACCTTCCGGCCTCCAGTCGCGGACGACCGATCCCCCCAGAGAGCCTTCGACAGTCACCCGTTCCAATTGGGTTCCAAAGCCCTTGCTCTCTCCGGGCGGGGTGACGGGCGGGCCGCCGCTTTCGGTCCAGATCAGGCTGAGTTCGCCGTCTGCGGCAACCTTGATATCGACCTTCCCCTCCGCCACTGAAAGTGCGCCGTATTTCATGGCGTTGGTGGCGAATTCATGCAGCAGCAGCGCCAGTGAGGTAAGGGCGGAGCCGCCAACGGGAACATCCACGCCCTTGATCTCTATCCGCTGCCGGCCGTCTTCCCGATGGACGGCGAGGACGGCGTCCAGAAGGGCGAGCAGCGTGGTCGACGAGTGAGCGGTCATGTCCGCGGAGATATTCGGCAATGTCAGATCATGAACGCGTGCGAGGGAAACGATCCGCCCGCGCAGCTTTTCGGCAAGATCCTTCGTGCTGACGGCTGAGCGCTGGCTCATGGTGATCAGTGCATTGGTGATCGAGAACAGGTTCTTGATGCGGTGATTCATCTCCCGCAGCAGCAGCATCTGGCGCTCGCGCTCGCGTTTGCGCTCGGAGATATCCCGCGCGATTTTCGACGCGCCGATGATCGAACCGCGACCGTCGCGCACCGGTGATACCGTAAGGGAGACATCCACAAGGCTGCCATCCCTGCGTCGGCGTACCGTTTCATAACGCTCGGTTCGTTCGCCACGACGGACGCGCTCTATGATGGTTGTTTCTTCGTGCAGCCGGTCATCGGGGATCAGGATGGTGATCGGCTTGCCGATCGTTTCCGCCGCGGTAAATCCGAAAAGACGCTCCGCGCTCCGGTTCCAGCTGGTGATAACGCCTTCCAGGGTCTTGCTGATGATCGCGTCATCGGAGCTTTCGACGATCGCCGCCAGCCAGGCATCCGCCGACGGTGCGAATGCCCCGAATTGTACCGTGAGATTGTCGCCAAGGCTTGTGTCCGAGGGAGATGGTTCTTTGCCCGCTGTCTCGGCGGATATCGACGAAACCGAAGGCGAAGATTGAGTTTCGCCGTCAGTCATCGCCTTTTCTTTCGTCATTGCCGTCTCCCGGAGGGGCAGGTTGCCGCCAACAGAATTATCCACTCGCCCGAAGCAGGATAGCCATATCAAATCTCAGTTTCGCCCGATAGTTCAACCTTTGGCATCCATCCATCCGTTGCGGCTGACGCGGCAGGCTGCCCGCGGTGGTGCGGCAAATGTGCACCGCAGCAAGAAACTTCCGGGCAAAGGGTTTACAAGCCGTATCCTGGATGAGAGTCTTCTGTTTGAGAATGGGCTGATGTGCGCGATTTTGCGTCGCGCAGGCGACGTGTGAGTCTGCGGGCGACATGTATCGCTGAATCGGCCCTTGCCATCCAATTGTCCGAGGCTGAGCGCGGTTTCCCATCGTGTTCGGCTGTTCATGCAGCGCTCCGGCGTGCCGGACCGATGAAGACACAACTCGGTTTTGCGATGATATCCGTTTCAGTGCGTATCTTTCTTTGTCTCTCGGCCGGCACGGCCTTGTTCCCGCTGGCGGCCCATGCCGGCGACCTGTTGATCTGGAAGCCGGTCAAGATCGCCCCTCGCGTCTATCAGACAACGATCGGATTTCGCCTGCCGATGGCTTGGGAAATGAGCGCCGGCGCGGACTTGGGTCTCGGCGGCGCGCCGGGTGGCAGGGTTTTGAGCGGCTCCGAACTTGCGACACTCTGGGGACGGGCGGTGGATGACAGGAGCAATTTCGCCGGCAGATCGCGGCGTGAGGTCACGGTGCGCGTGGATACGTTAAGGGGCAACGGAACGCTCTATCTCGGCCGTTCGCGAAACTGGATCTTCTCGAAGGATATCGATCTCCAGACATCGCGTTCCCTGAACGTGAACTACATGGTGGCGCAGAGCGCGTCGGCTTCCGTCACCACCGAGCAGGCGGTGACGATGATCTTCCCCTGGACGGGGACATCGGTTTCGGCGAGCGGGACCCTGACGGATTTCAAAGGCGGTCTTTCCAGCAGCCTGGCCGTCAATCAGCCAATCGCGCCCAATCTCAATTTCAATGCTTCGCTCACCGACCCGCTGACGGCGACGCCGGCGGGTGCGGTGAATATGAATTATCGCATCAGGTGGTAGAGTGGATCGTCTCCGGGATGATCGCCGATGGGCACCGGCTTGAAACATGGCACCCGGCGGTTTCGTCAGCGAGCGGACGATCTTGATTTGGAACCGGCGATCAGGCCTTCGCGCTGCATTCTCTTGCGCACGGCCTTGCGATGCCGGCTGATGGCTTGCGCCTTTTCCCGGTTGCGGCGTTCGGAGGGCTTTTCGTAGGCCCGTCGCGCCTTCATTTCGCGGAACAAGCCCTCGCGCTGCATCTTCTTTTTCAGCACCCTGAGCGCCTGTTCGACATTATTGTCTCGTACCAGAACCTGCATCTTGCTCTCCTTCTTGTTGCTGTTGGTGAATGCACTGGCGGTCAGCCGAGTTGTTTGGCGACCAGTTCCTGAAGTTCCCTGCGGGTCAGAAGGCAGGGATAGGGCTTCCAGTTCTTGTCCGGCCGGCTGTCGGCCTCATCGTGCTCGCGCGGTTTGACCGCCGCGGGTGCGGCAATGATGTTCGATTTGTTCAATAAAAATTCCTCCGCCGGCCGTTCGGCCAGCGTCATTGACAATGGATAGTGGGAATGCCCGTCGCGTTGTCGAACGCGGGGCAGGGGAACTACGATACGGTAAAGCGGAGCGGAAAATCCGATCTGCGGCTTCGGGCGATATCGATCGCCGGCTCGCAGTTCTTGCAGCATAAGATGGGGACGGCATGGCGGCGTTGCAAGGTGAGCCATGCATGCGGCGCGGCAACGGCGTGGGTTCCATGATCGAGACTGGCCCGACAATATTTGCCGGCCGCCTTTTTGCCGCCGTAAAACGACCGTTTTGCTCGGCGAATTTCACGATGTGATGTCTTCACCGGTCGGGGGATCAGTGACAATTCGGCAGCTTCTTCGGTTCTGCTCCATCCGTGGAACGGTCGGCGTTCGCCGGCGCACTTCACGGATCGGGTCGGCCGGCCGCGCGTGCCTGTCTCTGGACCGGATCGGATGCGTTTCACCTCGTCACGAATTGTGCGTTCATCCCGAGCGCCCAAGCCTTACAAACGTCCAAGCGGTGCGGAGTAACCTTCATGATCGATGCCCCCCATTCAAAAAAGCTGCGCATCGCCGTTCTCTTCGGCGGCCGCTCCGCCGAACATGACGTTTCGGTGCTATCCGCGACGAATGTGATGCGGGCGCTGGAGCCTGCCAGATATGATGCCGTTCCGATCTTCGTGACCCGTGACGGGCGGTGGTTCCTGAGTTCCTTCGACAATGGGGCGCTGTCGAAGCCCGAAAGCGGAAGCGAGCTTTGCCTGGTACCGGGCGGGCGAGGCCGCCTGATTGCAATTCCGACGGCGGGCGCCATTCAGGAACTGCCCAAGATCGATATTCTCTTCCCGGTGCTGCATGGTCCATACGGCGAGGATGGATCGGTGCAGGGACTGGCCGAGGTGGCAAGAGTGCCGCTGGCGGGCTGCGGTATTCTCGGCTCCGCCGCAGCACTCGACAAGGATATCGCCAAGCGCCTGCTCAAGGAGGCCGGGCTGCTGGTCGCGCGTTCGGTGACGATTCATGCAGAGGACGCAGCCTCCTTCGACGATCTGCAGCGTCAGCTGGGCTTGCCGCTGTTCATCAAGCCTGCGCGGCAGGGTTCCTCGGTCGGTGTGAGCAAGGTTGCGACCGCTGCGGAATTGAAGGCCGCGCTTGCCGAGGGGTTCAAGCACGACAGCAAGCTGCTGGCCGAGGAGTTCATTCGCGGCCGGGAGATCGAATACAGTGTTCTGGAAGATACTGCCGGCGGGCTCTTCGTGTCCCGTCCGGGCGAGATCGCGCCGGCGGAGAGCCACGGTTTCTACAGCTATGATGCGAAATACATCGACGAGAATGGCGCGGCACTGATGGTGCCGGCCGAGCTGCCGCCCGAGATCGAGAACCGCATGCGCGACATGGCCGGCAATGCCTTCAGGGCGATCGGTTGCGACGGCATGGCGCGCGTCGATTTCTTCCTGACGGCGGACATGCGTTTCGTGGTCAACGAGGTCAACACCATTCCGGGCTTCACCAACATCAGCATGTATTCCAAGGCGATGGCCGCAAGCGGCGTCGGCTATGCCGAGATCATCGACCGATTGGTGGAGCACGGGCTGGCGAGGGCCAGGTATTCCGCTGCTCAATAGGGCTGCGGCCGTACCGCCGAATACGGGACGCGGGCGCATTTGCCGGGTTGGCGAGCCCTACGGCAGGGTGAAGGTCAGCGTCCCGTAGCCGAGCTGATCATATCCGCCACTGTTGGGGCCGTAATCGCCGCCGCCGCCTTCGGGACGCAGCTTGCTCGCGAAGGCGGTCACGCTCGGCGCTGTTTGCCCTTTCAAGACGACGTAGTGATTGTAGAGCAATTCCCAGATTGGTCTTTCATCGCCCCTGCCGCTCGCCGAGATCTCCGTCTGCGTGACATCGCTATTGGTATAGGTCGTATAGGGAACGTCATTGCCGAGATTATAGCGCGCCACATATTCGGCGCCGGCCAGAACGCGATTGTTCTCATAGCCGAAGAGATCGTCTCCCTGCGACCAGGCCATCTGGCAGAAGGCGCCGACCAGCGCGATGTCGAGCGCCGAATGGCCCTGATCGCGCCCACTTTCCTGAATTTGCCCCAGGCCGCCGTCGTAGATCTTCCAGACGAGGTGATCGACAGAGCCGTTGCCGCCGCCCTTGTAGAAATAGTCGACTGCCTCCTGGTAGATGTCGCGCCGATCGGCAAGGACGCCGATGGCCAGCATCGAGGCCATGTTCGCCAAATCCCAGTTCGCCCAGTAGTGATCGATTTTCGCGCCGTTGTGGCGGACCAGGAAATCATGGTTCATCGGATAGAAGACGGTGAGCATCATCTGCAGGAATTTTTCGAAGCTCGCCTGCGGCCAGCCTGTGTAGCCGCGCATGATCTCGGCCGCATTCGCCATTTCATAGCCGTAGATTCCGGATGCCAGGAACCTGTCCGAGGTGCCCTCGATGCCGGTGAGGTTCGACGCCCAGGCATCGAGCACCGCGACAGCTCTTTCGGCATATTGATCGTCGCCGGAGATCTTCCAGCGGAGTGCCAGCGCGTAAGCGGCCGCCGCATCGTTGAACAGCTGCGCGTAATTCTGGGAATGGGTGCCGTCATAGCCGCGATAGATGATGTTGGCGGGTCGCGGCTGCCATTGCAGGGAAGCATGCCTGTTTGCGGTCAATATGGCCCAGCCGGATGCCCAGGGCTCTTCCGAAGTCGCAACCTTCGTCTTCATGCGGTCGAAATCGTCCTTGGTGTGCAGCAGGCCCGGATGGATGAAGCCGGTCGATTGCGCGACCGTGGTCTGTGAATTCGTCCCGCCGTCATCCGTTTTGGCCGCGGTCTGCGTGGCATTCGCCTGCGTGGTATTTTCCGTTGCGCCGGCATTGTCTGAGGCACTGGAGGATGCGCCGTCAACCTGAGGGGAGGTGGTTTGGCTCACGTCAACCGATGTCGCGTTCGCCTCGCCCGTGGCTGCGGATTGAGTACTGCCGGTCGCGGCTTGTTGCTGGGAGGATGTATCGGTTCCCTCGTTAAGCGCCGCATGAAGCGCCCTGGCAGGTATATTGAAAAGCACGGTGAACGGATTGCCGCCGCCATCACAGCCCGCCATCATGATCGACAGGCTCGTCAATGCCACCGCAACGCGCCACATTTTTCGAACCGATGCACCGGAGTGTCCTGGTCGCATTTCATCTCCTGACGTCTGCATTTACGGCTTGCCGCGGGAGCATGCCGTTGAGAGCATCCTGAATGTCGGTTGGAAAGGGGAAAAGCGCTCATGGCTGGCCGTCGCCAAAGCTTTGGCAGCATAGACGTTAACGCTTTTATTCGCGATGCATCATGAGATGCGAAAGGCGCGCGTTGAGGACATTGGCTCCGCAATACGGATAAATCGATCGCCACGGCGCCGGTCAGGCAGCGCCGCGGCGTTCTCGCCTCATCGAACGCGCATGCCGGCAGCCTCATCGTAGTGAAGCGGCTTGTCGAATTTCGTGAGCGGCGCTTCCGGGACCGAGCCGATGGCAACGCCGTGCGGCCAATCGGGAGGGCAAATGGCGATGTAGCGCGCGTAGCCACCGAGACCGCCGCCGAATTTCGGATAGCCGATGGCCACCAGCGCCCCGGTTTCCGGAACCTGATCGAGATTGGCGACGCCCTCGGCTTGCGCGTAGCCATTGTGCATCAGCCAATGCTCACCCTCGAGATTGGGTGTGGTGTCGGTATCGAGCGGTTCGTGACCGTGGAACAGGATCTTGCGTTCGAGATGCAGGAATTTCAGCGCGTCGAGGCTGACACCGGGAAAGGGTGTGGTGGTGGAGAGCGCCGGGTCAGGCCACTTCTTCGACCATCCTGAACGAACGAACACCACCGAACCTTCCGGGATGGTCCCATGCTTCGCCTCGAATTCCCTGATATCGGCGACCTGCAAGTGATAGCCGGGATCGGTCTTGACCTTGTCCTCGATGGAGATGACCACCAGCGGCCGCACCGCGAAGGTGGCGGGCAGTTCGTCGATTGCCGCATATTCCGGCGCCCAATGTGCCGGCGGGTCGAGTTGCGTGCCGAGTTGATCGGTCGTCAGCAGGTAGCTCGTTGCTTCGAAGCCATGCTTCTCATAGGTGTAGACGTCACCTTTCTTGGCGAACCCCTCAAGATCGGAACCGGCCTTTGACGGTGCGAAGGTCGAATTGCCGAATCCGGCCCAAACCGGGATTTTCGGTGTGATCGTATGGGTCAGGTCAACATATTTCGCGCCCTTGAAAGCCTCGTTATAGACCTTCCAGAGCCCAGGCTCATCCGCTCGGGCAGCGGCAATTGTCGAGAAGAATGCCAGGCTGAAAGCCATGGCGGAACGTGTCAAGAATCGCTTCATTGCTAATCCCCCTTGCGCCTTGCTGTGTTGACGGCGATGCCCCCGCACCGCCGCCGGATGGTTTTCTCGAAATGCGATGAAGTCAAGAAAGTTGACAAGCGTTGTGGCAGCAGGAAGTGTCGTGATACCGGTCGTCCGGCCGGTTCGTTCATCCATTTTCACGCCGCAAAGGACTGGGCATGACGCTGGCAGCTCTTACACCCGATCTGGCCAAGCAATTCGCCGGAATCGCGCTCGGACATGTCCGGCGGGAATACCCCAACAATCTCGATCATGCGCTGTCGCGACCGGAAGATGCCCGCACGCCGCGCGATCTGCATCCGATCTTCTATGGCAGTTATGATTGGCATTCCTGCGTTCACAGTTACTGGCTGCTGGCGCGCCTGCTGCGCCGTTTCCCCGAGCTTTCCTTTGCCCCCGAAATTCGCGCGCTGTTCGATGAACAGTTCGTGGCCGAAAAAGTGGCGGGCGAATGCGCCTATTTCGCAACGCCGACGGCGCGCGGCTTCAAGCGTCCTTATGGCTGGGCTTGGCTGCTGAAGCTGGCGGCGGAACTGGCGCTGCAGGACGATCCGCGTTGGTCGCGGGCACTTGCGCCGCTGGCTGAAGTCATCGCCCAGCGCTTCCGGGACTTCCTGCCGCTTGCGACCTATCCTGTGCGGGTCGGCACGCATTTCAATACGGCATTCGGTTTGAGGATGGCTGCCGACTACGCCGCCGTTACGGAGGACACGGCCCTGGTGGCATTGCTCGTGCAGACCGGGTGGCGCTGGTATGGCGCCGACGTCGATTGCCCGGCCTGGGGCGAGCCGAGCGGCGATGAATTCCAGTCTTCGGCCCTGATCGAGGCGGAATGCATGCGCCGCCTGTTACCCCGGCAGGATTTTCAGCCGTGGTTTGACCGTTTCCTGCCGCGAATCGCCGAGGAGGAGCCTGCGACCCTATTCCGACCGGCGACGGTCACCGATCGCACCGACGGCAAGATTGCGCATCTCGACGGGCTGAACCTCAGCCGGGCCTGGTGCTGGCGTTCCCTGGCCGGGGCATTGCCGGCGGACGATCCGCGCTATGCGGTGATGGTGAAGGCCGCTCGTCATCATCTGACCGAGGGCCTGCCGCATATTGCTTCCGACTATATGGGCGAACACTGGCTTGCCACTTTCGCCGTGCTTGCCCTGGAAAACGAGGTCTAAGGTGCTGGGGAACAATGCTGTCCGCAAACGGTCGGTAACGAAGCGATATTGGCGATCATCGGGATATGCCGATAGGCCTCTTTCTGTATGGCCAAAATTTATAATTGAACGTTGGTCCGATTTCCAGCGGACCCGCCGTTTGGCAATACCCGCAACGCTTGCTGTCTACCGGTCGTGCCGGATCGTCGTCACATGAGCGTCGGTCGGGGCCGGAAGTGTCTCGTGACAACAATGTTGCCTTGACGGATTTTAATAACAACCCTTAATAATGACTGATCCGCTGTTCCAACCGGCGGAGGGGGATTTGGGACAATGGTCCGATTTTGAGCAAGGTGCCGAAAGAGGGGCGGTGCCTTGTGGATAAGTTCCAGCGTGTTTCAAGCGAACGAACGCCGGCGATTTGCGCCGGTGTGTTGATCGTATTGTCGAGACGCTGCAATGGTCATGGTCCTGAAAGGGCGGCGAGGAATGCAACGGCAACGAAATTGAACAAGCGTTGATGCTGTCGGTCGATATCCCGGAGGAGGGGATGATCGGCGGCGTGGGATCGAAAGCAGAGACGAGTTCTGGGAGGAGCTTATATATGGCAGGTGTCGAGTTCGTCGACGTCAGGAAATCGTTCGGGGCGCACCCCGTCATCAAAGGCGTTAATATCGATATCGCGGATGGCGAGTTCGTGATCCTGGTGGGGCCTTCCGGCTGCGGCAAATCCACGCTTTTGCGGATGCTCGCGGGGCTCGAGAACATTTCCGCCGGCGAAATCCGCATCGGCAATCGCGTCGTGAATACGCTGGCGCCCGGCGACCGCGACATTGCGATGGTGTTCCAGAACTATGCGCTCTATCCGCATATGACGGTGGCGCAGAACATGGCCTTTTCGCTGATGCTCAAGCGCTCGCCCAAGGCGGACATGGACAAGCGCGTCGAAAAGGCGGCAGACATTCTCGGCCTGACGAAGCTGCTCGATCGCTATCCGCGCCAGCTTTCCGGCGGCCAGCGCCAGCGCGTCGCCATGGGGCGCGCCATCGTGCGCGATCCGCAGGTGTTTCTCTTCGACGAGCCGCTGTCCAATCTCGATGCGAAATTGCGCGTTGCCATGCGTGCCGAAATCAAGGAATTGCATCAGCGGCTGAACACGACAACCGTCTATGTCACGCACGATCAAATCGAGGCCATGACCATGGCAGACAAGATTGTCGTCATGCATGACGGCATCGTCGAGCAGGTGGGCTCGCCCCTCGATCTCTACGACAATCCGGCCAATCTGTTCGTGGCGGGCTTCATCGGCTCGCCGGCGATGAACATGATCAAGGGCAGGCTCAATCCGGAGAATGCCAGCCAGTTTATTGCCTCCGACGGCACCATCCTTCCGGTCGCCAATGCGCCGGCAAGCGCCAGGGGACGTGAACTCGTCTATGGCCTGCGTCCTGAATTTATCGGCCTCGGCGCCGATGGCCTACCGGCCCAGATCGTCGTCATCGAGCCGACCGGCTACGAGACTCACGTCACCGTACGGCTCGGCGGCAGCGAGGCAAGCTGCATCTTCCGGGAGCGTATCAACGCTCAGCCGGGCGACACGCTGCGCGTTTCCATCGACGCGTCGAATATCCATCTCTTCGATGCCGTAAGCGGCAGGAGATTGATTGCCTGATGCCGGCCGGCGGAGAGCGGAGGGAAGAGGAGCCTCTCACTCGTCCGCCGGTGCGGAAGCGTCCGAAACCTGCGGATGCCATGGCAGCGTTCATCAAGCGGGAAGGTGAAGGCTGGGGAATGCGATCCCGCATTTTGGAGGAGATAGAATGACGATCAACAGACGTGACTTTCTCGCCGCGACGGCTGCGGCCGGCCTCGCAGGATTTTCGCCGCTCGGCATCCGGTCAGCTGAGGCCCAGGCCGCAGAACCCAGCTACAAGCCGGAGCAGGGCGCCAGCCTGCGGCTCCTGCGCTGGACGCCCTTCGTCAAGGGCGACGAGGATGCCTGGCTCGCCAACACCAAGAAATTTACCGAGGCGACCGGCGTCGAAGTCCGCATCGACAAGGAAAGCTGGGAAGATATCCGTCCCAAGGCGGCGGTTGCCGCCAATGTCGGCTCCGGTCCGGATCTGGTGATGTGCTGGTTCGACGATGCGCATCAATATCCGGACAAGCTCGTCGACCTGACGGAACTCGCCAACTATCTCGGCAACAAATATGGCGGCTGGTATGACGGCGTTCGCGGCTATGCGACGCGCGGCGACAACTTCATCGCCATGCCGCTGACGGCCATCGGCAATGCCGTCGTCTATCGCGACAGCCATATGAAGGCTGCCGGTTTCAGCGAATTCCCGAAGGATACGGCCGGCTTCCTCGAACTGTGCAAGGCTTTGAAGGCCAAGGGCACGCCCGCGGGCTTCCCGCACGGCAAGGCTGTCGGCGATGGCAACAACTATGCCCACTGGCTGCTGTGGAGCCATGGCGGCAAGATGGTCGACGAGGCCGGCAAGGTGACCATCAACAGCCCGGAGACGCTCGCGGCCATCAACTATGCCAAGGCGCTGTATGCCACCTTCATTCCGGGCACGGAAAGCTGGCTCGACATCAACAACAACCGCGCTTTCCTGGCGGGTCAGGTCTCGCTCATTGCCAACGGCGTCTCCGTCTATTACGCGGCGAAGAAGGATCCGAAGCTGGCGGAGATCGCTGCCGATATCCGCACGACCAACTTCCCGATCGGCCCGGTCGGCAAGAGCGTGGAGCTGCACCAGACGAGTTCGCTGCTGCTCTTCAAGCACACGAAATATCCGGAAGCTGCCAAGGCCTATATCAAGTTCATGATGGAAGGCGATCAGATGAACGCCTGGATTCAGGGCTCCAGCGCCTATTGCTGCCAGCCCCTGAAGGCTTTCGCCAGCAATCCGGTTTGGACGGCGGATCCGGTGCACGCGCCTTACTCCCGCGCTTCGGAAACGCTGCGGCCGAACGGCTATGCCGGTCCGCTGGGCTATGCCTCCGCGGGCGTGATGGCGGATTATGTGCTGGTCGACATGTTCGCCACCGCGGTCACCGGACAAGCGTCTCCGGAAGACGCCATGAAGGAGGCCGAGCGCCGGGCGAACCGCTACTACCGCGTCTGAGCCAGAAGCGTCGAGACGGACGGCATGCCGGTTTCCGGCATGCCGCAATGGCCAATCAGGAGATGAATGATGTCGACCGTGACTTCCGGGCAGACGCGCAGCGCGCGCCCTTCGCTCTTGCAGAACAACAACGTGCTCGGCTTCCTCTTCATGTTGCCGGCGGCGATCTTTCTGGTCTGCTTCTTGACCTATCCGCTCGGGCTCGGCGTCTGGCTCGGCTTCACCGATACCCGCATCGGCCGCGACGGCGTTTTCATCGGGTTGGAAAATTATGAATATCTCGTCAGCGACTCCGTATTCTGGATGTCGGTCTTCAATACCCTGCTCTATACCTTCGTCGCCTCGGTCCTGAAATTCGTGCTCGGCCTCTGGCTGGCACTGCTCTTGAACCAGCATCTGCCGTTCAAGTCCTTCTTCCGGGCGATCGTGCTGCTTCCCTGGGTGGTCCCGACCGTGCTGTCGGCATTGGCCTTCTGGTGGATCTACGATTCGCAGTTTTCGATCGTTTCCTGGTCGCTGATGAAGCTCGGGCTGATCAGCGGGCCGATCAACTTCCTCGGCGATCCCATCAATGCGCGCATCTCCGTCATCGCCGCCAATGTCTGGCGCGGTATTCCCTTCGTGGCGATCTCGCTGCTTGCGGGGTTGCAGACCATTCCCGCGTCGCTACAGGAAGCGGCATCGCTCGATGGCGCGTCGAGCTGGCAGCGTTTCCGCTACGTCACGCTGCCGATGCTGACGCCGATCATCGCCGTGGTCATGACCTTCTCGGTGCTGTTCACCTTCACCGACTTCCAGCTCATCTACGTGCTGACCAAGGGCGGACCGGTCAACGCCACGCATCTGATGGCGACGCTGTCCTTCCAGCGCGGCATCCCCGGCGGCCAGCTCGGCGAGGGTGCGGCGATCGCGGTGGCGATGATCCCCTTCCTGCTCGCCGCCATCATGTTCAGCTTCTTCGGTCTGCAACGCCGCAAATGGCAGCAGGGCGGCCAGGATTAGGATTGGGGGAATGCCTATGAACACCACAGCCAATTCCGCCAAAGAGGTCCTGACCGACAATGTCGAGGGCATGGGCTATCTCAACCGCCTGCCGCGCCGCATCGTCATGCTGTATCTGCCGATGGCGGTCTTCGTCTTCGTGCTGCTCTTTCCGTTCTACTGGATGGCCATTACGGCGATAAAGCCCAATGCGCAGCTCACCGACTACGACAATTACAGCCCCTTCTGGGTGGTCGGGCCGACGCTCGACCACATCAAATATCTGTTCTTCGAAACCTCCTATCCGGGTTGGCTGTGGAACACGATGCTGGTGGCGGTCGGCTCGACCGTGCTCTCGCTCGTCGCCTCCGTTCTTGGCGCCTATGCCATCGAGCGCGTGCGGTTCACGGGCTCGCGCTCGGTTGGGCTGCTGATCTTTCTTGCCTATCTCGTGCCGCCGTCGATCCTGTTCATTCCGCTGGCCTTCATCGTCTTCAAGCTCGGCATCTATGATTCCAGGCTGGCGCTGATCTTCACCTATCCCACTTTCCTCATCCCGTTCTGCACATGGCTGCTGATGGGCTATTTCCGCTCCATTCCCTTCGAGCTGGAGGAAAGCGCGCTTGTCGATGGGGCAAACCGCTGGCAGATCCTGGTGAAGATCATCCTGCCGCTTGCCGTTCCCGGATTGATCTCCGCCGGCATCTTCGCCTTCACCCTGTCGTGGAACGAATTCATCTACGCGCTGACATTCATCCAGTCGTCGGAAAACAAGACGATCCCCGTCGGTGTCCTGACGGAACTGGTGCGCGGCGACGTCTTCGAATGGGGATCGCTGATGGCTGGAGCGCTGTTCGGCTCCCTGCCGGTCGTGATCCTCTATTCCTTCTTCGTCGACTACTACGTTTCGTCGATGACGGGCGCGGTGAAGGAATGATGCAGGGCCCGGTCGTCAGCCTGCCGTGCTGATCAGCCAGTTTCGCACCGCGGCGACCGAGGCCGGATGCCGCGGCTTGCGGGGCGAGACGACATAGAAGTCCGAACCGGCGCGCAGCTCCGTTGGCAGCACGCGGATGAGACGCCCGGCGGCGATGTCGTCGTCCACGAAGAACCTGCTGGTCAGTGCCAGTCCCTGGCCCGCGATGGCGGCTTCGATGGCAAGCGAGGTCTGGTTGAAGCGGATGTTCTTCGGCGCCGGCGGCAGACCTTCCGGAAAGGCCAGATCGAGGAACTGCGGCCAGAAATCATGGCCGTCATGCAGTAGCGGATAGCGGCTGAAATAGTCGCGATCCCGAGGCGAGCCGAGCTTCTCGACAAGGAGTGGGCTTCCCACCGCGATGACGATCTGGTCGAAGAGCAATTCCGCATTCAGGCCCGGCCCGAAGGGTGGGCGACCGAGACGGACGGCGAGATCGACCGCATCGGTCTGGAAGTCGGAAATGCGGTCGCTGGCCAGGATACGAAGATCGATATCCGGATGCGCCGCGGTGAAATCCGGCAGGCGCGGAATGAGCCATTTCGAGGCGAAACTCGGCGTGACGCTAATGGTGAGATGGCGAGGTTCGGGTTTCAGGGTTTCGGTCGCATCGGAAATGAGTTCGAAGGCCCGGCGGATATTGGCAACATAGCTCCGGCCTGCATCCGTCAGGGCCAGGGTTCTTGGGTGTCGTTCGAACAGCTTCAGGCCGAGCTCGGTCTCCAGACCTCTGATCTGCTGGGCGACGGCGCCCTGGGTCACTCCAAGCTCTTCGCCGGCCAGCCGAAAATTCAGATGACGGGCGACGACTTCGAAGACGCGCAGGCCATTGAGTGGCGGAAGACGGCGGATCGTTTTGACCATTCGATAGTTTTTCTACTGGATGAAGAGAGGAGAACTGGTTCGAATTGATGTTACCTGAATGATAAACCTATGCCAAACTGAGGCCTAGGCGCCAATCATGGCTGCATTATCGAAGGATTGGAACAGATCATGTCAGTAGAAAAGGTGGCACTTATCACGGCGGGTGGCAGCGGCATGGGAGCTGCTGCGGCAAAGCGTCTGGCCGCGGACGGTTTCAAAGTCGCGATCCTGTCCTCCTCCGGCAAGGGCGAGGAGCTTGCGAAGGGGCTCGGCGGCATCGGCGTGACAGGCAGCAACCAATCGAACGACGACATCGGCAAGCTTGTCGATCTTGCCGTGTCCGCCTGGGGTCGCATAGACGTCCTCGTCAACAGCGCCGGTCATGGCCCGCGCGCTCCGATCCTCGACATCACCGATGAGGACTGGCATCGGGGGCTGGACGTTTATCTCATGAATGTCATTCGCTCGACGCGCCTGGTGACACCGCATATGCGTGCGCAAAAATCGGGCGCGATCATCAATATCTCCACCGCCTGGACTTTCGAGCCGAGCGCGATGTTTCCCACCTCGGCGGTGTTCCGTGCGGGTCTTGCCTCGTTCACCAAGATTTTCGCTGACACCTATGCCGGCGAAAATATCCGCATGAACAATATCCTGCCCGGCTGGATCGACAGCCTGCCGGCGACCGAGGAGCGCCGTACCGGGGTGCCGATGAAGCGCTACGGCACCAGCGAGGAGATCGCCGCGACCGTCTCATTCCTGGCCTCCGAAGGCGCCGGCTATATTACAGGGCAGAATATTCGTGTTGATGGCGGCCTGACTAGGGCGGTTTGAGCGCCACCAAGAAGACGGGCACGTCCGCGCCAATCGCAATGGGCTCCCCCGAACGCTTGTCCTGGAGAGCCCATTCGCCTATCGGATGACGGGCTCGCCGTGATAGCGGCGCTTCGAGGGTTTCGATACGCCAAATCCGATTTCCATCATCAGGCGCGGCGTATGTTTCGCCAGCGTTCCCATATGGAAGCCGAAGGGGTCCTCGACGAAGCCGGAGCCGGCTTTGCCGGTCAGGGTCATGGCATTCTCTTCGCCGTAATAGCTCAAGACGTCCTCGGCGGAATGTCCGACGAGCAGGGTCAGCTGGTGCTTCAGGCGCCGGCGGTTATGGCTGCCGCGAACATAGACGTGCGGACCGGCATCGGCATCGACGTCGGAGAGATAGAAGAAGAATTTCAGCATCCGCCAATCGTCGAGGTCGAAGTGAAACTTGAAGGAGGCGCGGCTGAGATCGGCTTCGGATGCCGATTTCGTCGGGAAGCTCCACCATGTCCGCGTGGTGATCAGCTTCGCTTCGCCACCAAGGTAGTGCTTCGCGATGGCGATGAGAAGCGGGTCCTGCTGCACGGCGATGGCCGCGTCGCATTGCAGAACCCGTTCGAAATGATGGCCGCTCAATATGGTCCGGCCGAAGCGGCGCTCGGCATCGGCGTGGTCGTCGGCCAGAAATTCCAGCTTGCGCTCGAAATTGCCGAAGCATGGGGTTTCATGCCCAAACCGGGTAAGCTCCGCGTGGATTTCGGGCGGCAATGTCAGGCCGGTAAAGATGCCCGACCGTTTCAGTTCCGCAGCGGCATCTTCCGGCTTGATGTCGCCGAACATCGATTTTGTCACGCCTGATGCGGGCGAAACGGGTTTGGCGGTCAGCCAATGCGCCCGGCGAAAAGGCATCGTGCGGGCCAACAGGAACATCGGCAGCCAGGCAGGGTTTTCGCGCAGGTCGGTAAGATAGGTCGGGACGCGTGCCGCCATCCGGCGAAGAGGTCCGCCACTGCGCGCAATGGCTTCGAGGTCTTTCGGCTTGGACTTGGACGTATCGAGCATCTGATATCCTCAGCATGATTATCGTACGACCCGCACCCCTCAGATCGCGGGCAAACTATGCCCATATCGATCGTGTTGCAATGCAACATGAAAGTTGTTTTCTTTACTCAACATAACAACTTGCTTGTGGAGTTTGTGCTATAATATTTTGATTCTGAAAGATTTTTTCGTTCATTATTTCGGGATATAACGATGAGGTTTCGAGATGCGCATCGGCGAATTTCATGATTTTGGAGACCTTGCGCGGGCATTTTTCGGCATTGCGCATTGTGGGTTGCGGCCGCGCCTCCGGAGGGCCAACCGATTCAAGCCGAACTGGATCGGCTCAGCTTAGCTCGGATAAGGGGACGTCATTCTTACGTCACTTCGCTCTTCGAAACGCGATTTGCACCGCCCGGTTCAAGGCGACTGGAAGCACCGACATATGGTTTTCGCCGGGATATTCCTCAAAGACGGCGCGGTCTTCCAGCGCTGCGGAAGCTGTCAGCCGTTCTGTCATCTCCCGTGCATAGCCGATCGTCCGGGTTTCGCGGGCGCGTTCCTGTCTCTTCTGTTCTTCGGCGGTTCCCTTGTGAAACGGGGCCAGTATATCGCCCTCATACTGTCCGGCGGAAAGATGCACTTCGATGTCGAGGGCAGCGGGGTGCGTCTCGAGGAATGCTTTTTCCGCCGAAAGGATCGCCGCATCCTCCCAGAATATGGCCGGGCTCGCCGCGATCCATCGGTTGAAGGCGTTCGGTCGCGAAAACAGGGCATAGAGAGTGAACAAGCCGCCGAAGGAATGGCCGAACAAGCTCTGGCGTGTGCTGTCGATGGCAACCTGTTCTTCGATCCAAGGCTTCAACTGTCCCTCGATGGCGGTGAGGAAAAGCTCACCACCGCCGGTCTTCACGTCCGGACTGTCGGGAAAGAAGGGTGGATAAATGCGGCCGGGGGGCGGGCTCAGATCCCATGAGCGCCGAAGCGGATCATAGGGCTGATCCGAGGGGTAGCCGATGGCGACGATGACGCCTTCGCCGACATTCGTGCCGTTGGGGTAGGAGGATTGCACTTTCAGGGCATCGACCGCCGTTGCGAAGCAGGCATTGCCGTCGGTCAGATACAGCACCGGCCAGCCTTCCGGTGGCGGTGCTTTGGCGGGGCGATAGAGGAAGATGCGATGAGGCTGGTCGGCTCCGTCGAATTGGAGGTCAGCGAAAACCGTATCGGCCATCGTCACGGGCGCAGGCGTTGCATCGCGAAATTGAGGATTGGACATGCTCTCTCCGGGTGGTCGGAATATGGAATCGATCACATGGCAGAGGAGCGATCGGCTCGAAATATGATGAATTTCCTCATATTATGCAGGCAGGGCCATGACAAGTCGCGATCGAGTTCCTAAAGTGCGATCGCCGACCTGCCGCATTGCCGATAAGTGATGTTTTTCAATGATTTTTCACAGGTGACGGTATTGCCAGAAAACAATAGAAACAAAAAAGATGACTGTTATACTCATATATTATTGACGAGAACCCATATGGCGATCTAGTTTGCGCCATCTTTTTCCAAGAGGGTGGGTAGAGCTCGTTATGATGTTTAGATCATATAACAATATCAATATCTTATTGAATAACAGATTCTGCGTTGCACACACGATGACAGCGCTTGCCACATTGTTCATGCTGAGTGGCAACGCCTTTGCTCAGGACGCTTCGAGCAACCAGAATAGCGGCAACGCAACCCAGCTCGCTCCGATCGTCGTCAGCGGCGAGACGAGTGACGCGGCTGACAATTCCAAGATCGCCGCCAAGAAGAGCAGAGGCGCGACCAAGATCGATACGCCGCTCGTCGAGACACCCCGTTCCGTCTCCGTCGTCACCAAGAAGGAGCTGGAGCAGCGCGGCGCGCAGGACATCATCGAGGCGGTGCGCTATTCGGCCGGCGTCCAGACCGGCTCCTATGGTTTCGATCCACGTTTCGATCAGGTCTATATCCGCGGCAATGACGTTACGACCACGGGTGATTTCCGCGATGGCCTGCGCCAACCCTATATGAATTACGGGATGTTCCGCACCGATCCTTATTCGCTCGACCGCGTCGAAGTGATCAAGGGACCGACATCCGTGCTTTACGGCCCCGGCTCGCCGGGCGGCATCGTCAACAAGATCTCGAAGCTGCCGACGGACGAGACGATCCGGGAGGTCGGGGCCGTCTATGGAACATCGGACCGCGCCCAGACGATGTTCGACTTCGGCGGCCGGGTCAATCAGGACGATGACAGCATGCTGTATCGGATCGTCGGTCTCGCGCGAAAGGGCGACACCAATTTCGATATTGCCGACGACCGCTATTTCATCCAGCCGTCCTTCACCTGGAAGCCGGACGAAGCCACGAAATTCACGGTTTACGGCTCGGCACAGTCGACTGAAGGCGATGCCAATGTTGGTGCGCTGACCGGCCCCGACGGCAACGTCCTCAAATTGCGCGCGAGCGATCCGGACTACGACTATCAGAAGACCCGCCAGCAGCAGGTCGGCTACCAGTTCGAGCACGAGTTCGACGGCGGCTTCACCTTCCGTCAGAATCTTCGCTACTCCCATCTGGATCTGAAGGCGCGCTATCTCGGCGTCTACAGCTGGACCGGCAATGTTGCTCATCGCGGCGCAAGTGCAATCAGCGACAAGGTGAATGTCTTCCAGGTCGACAACCAGCTCGAATCCAAGTTCGATACCGGTCCGGCCGCGCATACCGTGCTGTTCGGCTTGGACTACACCCATATGAACGATTCCTTCGCATATGGGTTCGATTCGACCGCCAGCGCGGCCTACGACTTCGATATCGACAATCCGACCTATGGGGTATCCGGCTCGACGCCGGATTATAATTACAGCCGGGTCGCCGCCAGCATGCAGCAGGTCGGCGCCTATGCCCTGGATCAGATCGAACTCGACAGATGGCGCTTCACGCTCGGCGGGCGCCAGACCTGGGTCAAGCAGTCGTCGGATACGACTTATGTCTCTTCCGGAACGAGCACGGACGACAGCCTCAGCAAGCACGCCTTCACAGTCCAAACCGGGGCACTGTATCTGTTCGACAACGGCGTTGCACCCTTCGTCAGCTATTCGACATCCTTCGATCCGGTCACGCAGCGATCCGCCTCCGGCGAAGTCCTGGACCCCACGAAGGGTGAACAATACGAGCTGGGTGTGAAATATCAGCCGCCGGGCACCGACATTCTGCTATCCGCCGTCGCCTATAACCTTGTCGAGAAGAACAAGCCCGTTCTGGTCGATCCGCTGACACTTGTCTATGCCTCGCTTGGCGAGGTTACCAACCGCGGTATCGAGCTGGAGGCCAAGGCGAGCGTTACGGACGGTTGGGACGTGATTGCGGCTTATGCCTACAATCATTCCGAAATCACAGCCGGCGACGACGAAGGTAACGCGCCCGCTGTGACGCCGAAGAATATCGTAAGCCTATGGTCGAATTATACTTTCCAGGACGATTCGGTTGCAAATGGCCTCACGGTCGGCGGCGGCATCCGCTATACGGGCAAGACTTACACCAGCACGGCCAATACCGCCAAGAATGATGCAAGCTTCTATCTGGATGCGGCGCTTTCTTATGATTTCGGTGCAGTCGACAAGAAATACAAAGGTTTGACGGCATCGCTCGACGTCCGCAACATCGCCAATCGTCGCCTGACGGTCTGCAATGAAGGCTATTGCTATCTCGGCCAGGGCCGCAACATCACCGCTTCGCTGAAATATCGCTGGTGATCGCGATGTCGGCGCCGCGCTCGCAATAGCGGGGCGACCGAAATCGATTGGGAAAGGCGGGCTGCGTTCCGGATGCAGCCCGCCTTCTTTTGTTTGTTTATGCGAGATATTGGCCGCCATTGGCGGTCAGCGTCGAGCCGGTGATGAAACCGGCCTCATCGGAAGCGAGGAAGACGACGCATCGGGCGATTTCCTCGGGCTCCCCGAGACGCCCGACGGGTATCTGCGGCAGGATATGCTCCTTCAGCACTTTTTCCGGAATTGCGCGGACCATTTCCGTGCCGATATAGCCGGGGCATACGGCGTTGACCGTGATCCCCTTCGCCGCGCCTTCCTGCGCCAGCGCCTTGGTGAAGCCGATATCGCCGGCTTTCGCGGCGGAGTAGTTGGCTTGCCCCAGCTGGCCCTTCTGGCCGTTGATCGAGGAAATGTTGATGATGCGGCCGAAACTGCGCTCGCGCATGCCCGGCCAGACCGGATGGGTCATGTTGAACAGGCCGTTCAGATTGGTGCCGATGACCATATTCCAGTCCTCAGGCGTGATCCTGTGGAACATGCCGTCGCGGGTGATGCCGGCATTGTTGACGAGCACGTCGATCGGCCCGACGTCGGCCTCGACCCGCGCGATGCCGTCCTTGCAGGCCTGATAGTCGCGAATATCCCATCTGTAGGTGGGAATGCCGGTCCTGTCCTGGAAAGAGCGGGCTTCCGTCTCGTTGCCGACATAGGTGGCCGCGACCCTGTAACCCGCCTGATCGAGAGCGATCGAAATGGCCGCGCCTATCCCGCGCGTGCCTCCTGTTACCAAAGCGACCCGTGTCATCTTGTCTTCCTGTGGTTCGTGTGATTCCGGTTCGTTATCAACCGGGACAGAGGACGTGTTTCGTCATCATCCGCGCCTTCTCTGCAGCAGCAGGATCAGGAGCAGCGGCGCACCGACCAGGGCCGACACGAGGCCCGCCGGAATTTGATAGGGAAAGGCGATCATCCTGCCGAACCAGTCGGCCAGGACCATCAGCCCGCCGCCCGCCAGCGCGGCCGCGAGAAGCTGCGGCATGGCCCGCCTCAAGCCCAGCTCGCGCGCCAGATGTGGTCCCATCAGGCCGATGAAGCTCAAGGGGCCGACGACGAGCGTCGCGGCGGCGGTCATGGCGGCGGCGAGCGAGAAGAGGCAGCCGCGCGCGAGATTGACGCGGATGCCGATCGCCTGCGCCGCCTGCGGCCCGAGCGGCAAAAGGTCGAGCCAGCGGCGGCCAAGGAAGCAGAGCGTCAGGCCGACGGCAGCGGCGATCCCGGCGGCAATGGCTCTGGGGGTATCGACGAGATAGGTCGAGCCTCCCATCCATTGCATGACGATCATGGTGCGCGGGTCGCCGCTTGCGGCGAGAACGCTGATCGAGGCATCCAGCATCGCCCCGAGCGCGATGCCGGTCAGAAGCACGCGTTCCGGTGCGAAACCAGAGCGCATGCCGAAGATGAAAATGGCGATCAGGACCGCCAGCGCGCCGACGCCGCCGGAGCCGAGCTGTGCGGCCATGCCGGGCGCCGGCAGCAGGAAGAGGGCGGCGGTGACGCCGATCGTCGCGCCCGCCGAAATGCCCAGCACTTCCGGGCTTGCCATCTCGTTTCCGGTCAGGCGTTGGAGAATGGAACCGACCGCCGCCAGCATCATCCCGGCCGCGAAGGCGGCGGTCACGCGCGGAAGACGATAGGGTAGGACGTCAGGCCAGTGCAGATAGGCGAGGATGTTCCATGTTCCGTCCGGCGCCCGTCCCAGGAAGAGCGCGCCGGCGAGAAGGAGCAACAGGAGCAGGCCTGCAACCGCAATGAGGATGGGAGATGCATGCTCGACCCGGCTGGTTGCCGTAGAGGCGGCGGACATGTTGCGATGGGCGGCTCTCAGGCGGGGCAGCATGAGCAGCAGCAGGGGCGCACCCAACAGCGCCGTGACCGCGCCGGTCGGCAGGAAGGTGGACGAGGTTCCGACCATCAGCGTCAGTGCCTGATCGGTCAGCAGCAGCATTCCAGCGCCGATCAGCGGCGACCAGAGGAGCTGGCTGCGCATGTGCCGCGCGCCGGCAAGGCGGGCGATGGCGGGCGCGATGAGGCCGACGAAGCCGATGACGCCGACGGCGCTGGTGACGATGGCCGCCAGTGCGATGGCGAGACATACGGCCAGGATGCGCGTTCGCTTCACCGAGAGGCCGAGCCCTGTTGCCCCGCCATCGCCGAGTTCCATCAGCGACAATGGTCGCGCCATCAGAATGGCGAGGGCCGCAAGCACTGCGGTCTTGGGCAACAGCGACAGCGGGATCGCCCAGCTCTGCTGCGCCAGCGACCCCGCGCCCCAGATGAAGAGGCCCGACAGGTAGCGGTCGTTCATCAGGACGAGAATGGCGGCGAGCGCGCCGCTCCAGACGCTGACGATCAGCCCGGCGAGCACGAGGGCGAAGGGCGAGAAGCCGCGCCTTGCGCCGATCGCGAAGACGACGGCTGCCGCGGCGGCGCTGCCGACAAGGGCGACCGCATCCCGGCTCAGGCCGCCGAGCGTCGGAACGGCCAGCATGGCGACGACGAGCGCCAGGTTGGCGCCGGCGGAAATGCCGAGCGTGGTCGGCGAGGCGAGCGGATTGCGCAGCACCTGTTGCAGCAGGCTTCCCGCCAATGCCAATGCCGCGCCGGCCAGAAGCGCGGTGGCGATCCTCGGCAATGTCGAATAGAGGAGCAGGATGCGCAGCGGATCGTAGCTCTCGCTCGATCGCGTCAGCCGAAAGAGGTCAGGGGCGACCTGATGCCAGACGAGGAGTGCAGCCAGGACGAAAAGGCCGGCGGCCACGGCCGGAGCGCCGCGGCTCTGGTGCAAGGGAAGGGACATCAGGCCACCTTTTCGAGATGGTCGAGCAGAATGCGGGCGAAACGCTCGGCCTCCTGCACCATGCCGAACATCAGCGCGCCGGGAAGGACCGAGACGCGCCCCGCCTGCACGAAGGGCAGGCTGGTCCAGAGGGGGCTCTCTTCCAGACTGGAGAGGATATCGGGCGGAATGAGCGGTTCGAACGCGATGAGCCGCAAGCTCTGGTCGAGCGTCGCCAGCTGTTCGATCCCTATGGTCTCGAAACCCCAGAAATTGCCGGAACCCGTCCAGGCATTCCGGAGCCCGATCCGGGTCATGACATTCTGGTAGAGGCCGGCGCCGGCATAGATGCGCGCATGCCGCTGGTCGACGAAATTGACGAGCGCCAGCGGCGGTGGCGCCAGCCGCTGCACGCGCCGGGCGCAGTCGTCGAAGAATTGGTCCGAGCGCGCCAGGAAATCCTTCGCTTCCCGCTCCCGTCCAATGGCGGCGGCGAGCGTCCTCGTTGCCTCGATGGCGCGGGGCAGCGCGTTTCCGCCTTCGGCATAGATCGTCAGTTCCATGGTGGGAGCGATCGGCTCCAGGCGGGGCTTCAGCGGGGCGAGATAGGGCGTTGTCAGGATCAGCGCCGGCTTGAGGCTTGCCAGAATCTCAAGATTGATCTCTGTCGTGGTGCCGAGATCGACGACACCGGCCGGCATCTTCGGTTCCACCACCCATTTGTCCCAATCGGCAAGCGAGGCGATGGCCGCCGGCGTGACACCGAGCGCCAGAAGCGTCGAGGCAAGGCCGTAGTCGAGCGAGACGATAGGCCCGCTGATAGGCGGGGCGGCGCGTGAAAAACCAGGCATCGCGATCATGGCCGCCGCCGCGATCAGCGTATGGCGGCGCGACAGTTTGAGCGCGTGGAAATATCCGTCAGATGACATAGGCTAGCGGCGTTCCGTGTACGGGATGGGCGGTGACGCCCATCTCCGCGCCATAGATGGTTCGAAGGGTTTCCGCTTTCATGAGGCTCGCCGAGGGACCGGTGGCGATCAGCCGGCCAGCCTTCAAGGCATAAAGATGATCGCAAAAATGCGATGCCATGTTGATGTCGTGCAGGACGAGAATGGCGCTCAGGCTTTTCGTGCGGCAGAGGTCGCGCACCAGGCCGAGAACTTCCATCTGATGGGCGATGTCGAGCGCGGAGGTCGGCTCGTCGAGCAAAAGACAGCGGCTGTCCTGCGCCACCAGCATGGCAATCCATACCCGCTGGCGCTCGCCGCCGGAGAGCGTATCGACCGTGCGGTTGGCGAAGTCATCGACATGGGTGAGCCGCATCGCGGTTTCGACTTTCTCCCGGTCGAGGTCGCTGAAGCGGCCGAGCGCGCCGTGCCAGGGATAGCGGCCGCAAGCGACCAGCTCCCGCACGGTCATGCCGGCGGCCGAGGACGTGTCCTGCGGCAGATAGGCGACGGCGCGAGCGAAGGCGCGCGCATCATAGGAAGCGGCGGCCGCACCCTCGAAGAGAAGGTGCCCGCCGCTTGGTTGAATTTGCCGGGCCAACAGCTTGATCAGCGTCGATTTTCCCGAACCGTTATGGCCGATCAGCCCCGAAATCTCCCCGGCTTTGAAGCTCAGATCGAGCGGATGGAGGATCGTTCTTCCCTCCGCTTGGAAATGCAACTTTTCCGTTGCAAAGACGGCGGAGCGGCCATCGGGGGGCGGGAGTGCCGTCTCGTCCGGCACGGGCGCTCTTGCTGGAGATGACGAAGTGGTCAATTGACGGCCTCAAGCGGTTTGACGAAAAACAGGCATGGGTGGTCCTCATGCCAAAGGGTCGGAAAGATCTCGGCGCGGATAAAGCCGTTCCTGTCGTAGAAGGCGCGGGTCGCGTCATATTGTGGCTCGTCCTTGCCGCGCGGCGCCAGCGTCTTCACGGTCAGAAGCCGGCAGCCGGATGCGCGGGCGAAGCGTTCGGCGGCAGTCAGCAAGCGCTTGCCGACGCCGCTGCGGTGATGTTCGCGCCTGGTGGCGATGACCAGAATTTCCATGGCGTCGGGCGGGTGGGATTGCATGGCGACGAAGCCGGCGACGCTGTTGCCGCTGACGCAGCCGAACATCGGCAAGGATTCGATGGCCTGCGCGCAGGCTTCGATCACGTCCGGCTCCGTGAACCAGTCAGAGAGTTCCGACATGATGTCGCGGCAAATGGCACCCTTGTTTTCGGTGATCTCTATCGCGTCTTGCATCTGTGGGTCGTCCGTCATCGAAGAGGCCAATCCGCCTCTGTCATATCTTGTCGCTTGTATCGTCATACCCTCATCTCCCGGAATCGCGCCGGGGGCGTGCGTCGGCCGCCATGTCTCGGTTCCGTCGCCTGATCGGCGTCGAGCGCGATTGCGGCAAGGCAACGGGAGTGGGCTTCCCGCAGCAGTCCGCACACGAGCGCGCAGGAGACGCCGGCCTCCTTGGCGATGATGTTTTGCGGCACATCGTCGAAATAATGTTCCTCATAGAATTTCCGGGTCCGGGCGGGCATAGCCTCGACCGTGCACCGAAAGGCCCTGTAGCCCTCGGCTTCACGCAGATGCTCCTCGGGGCTTCCATAGGACGAGGTCGAGCCGCCGACCTGCTCCTCGACGAACAGACCTCTTTCATATTGCAATCGTCGCATGTGATCGGTCGCAAGGTTGCGCACCATGCGCATCACGTAGGAGGTGGGGGCGGCTATGTCGGTTTTGAGTGGTTTGGAGACCAGCTGCAGGAGAACTTCCTGGACCACGTCTTCGGCGATGGTCATGCAGCCGGTGATCCGGCGGGCCGTGGCCAGGAGCTTGGGGTAGGCGAGAAGCGCTGTTTGAAGTTGCTCATTCGATATCGACTGCGAAGAATTGGCGATCATATCGGGCTCTTTCTAAAATCAAAAGTTGCATTTCGATCTGCCCCTCTGTTTTGCCGCACCCTAAAAAACATGATAATAATAGTCAACATAAAATCGAGAAAGCAGACGCTTCCTTTCGTATTTTCTTATATCCCATTTATTTCATTGGGTTTTTAGCCGGTTAAAGCTGAATTCCGGGGAGAAAACCCGATGCCGCCAAATCGGATCGGCGATGGGGCAGCAGCTTGCGAGTGCCCAAAAAAGCTGTGATCCTCGCGCAGCCGATCTTCGCCCGAACAGACGAACACCCGGCTGCTTGAGGGAAGGGAAACTATATTTCTGGTTGTATTTTCCGTATCGAATGTCAAGCTTCTGAGATCGGTCGGAAAGAATGAGCACCGCGCAGATGCAAGCTGTGCAGCTCGATCCGCGCGATGTTCGTTGTAGCTGCCGACGAACGCAGGCTATTCCGCGGCCTGTCCCATATGCGAGGAGAAGAGGGATTCTCGTCCTTGGGACTCCCATTGAACGAAGGGATCGAGCTGGCCGAGGTCGAAATGCGCGTGGCCGAGCAGCGAGTTGGCGATCACGGCACTGCGCCATGCGGCAAGGCTGAGTTGCGGTTCGGCAATGCCGTGGCTGTGTCGACCGGCGTTGAGAACGAAGATGCGATTCTCGCTCGGACCATCCCATACCACGGAGAAATCACTCGCCAGAACGGGCTCGCCGATGGAATTGTAGGACATGCGCTCCTTGAGCGAATGCAGGAATTCCGGAAGCACGAAGCGGTAGCCGGTGGCAAGTATGACCAGGTCTACTTCGATCGTCTCGATGCTGTCGTCGAAACCGTTGCGCATGGTCAGCTCGATCTCGGGCCCGTTGCGGACGGCTTCCACCACGTCGCGATAGGGCCGCAGGAACAGGCCTGCATCGACGGCGGAGGGCGTATCGAACCGCCGCTCGTAGAGGCGCCGATAGAGCTTCTTCAGGGTCGAGGCGGAGACGCCGTCGCTGGCGAGCACCTGGCGGCGTGTATGGGTGATCCGCAGATCCTCCGACAGGCCGTGGAATTTTTCCATATAGCTCGGGGTGAAGAGTTCGTTGGTGAACGGGGTGGCGTCGAGCGGCTCGAAATTGGGCCGGCGGCTGACCCAGTAGATCGAGCTGACCGTGTCCAGGTCCAAGAGGGCGTCGACCATTTCCGCCCCGCTCTGGCCGCCGCCGATCACCGCGACGCGCGGGGCCTTGACGTCGCCGAGGCGCGCAGCTGCTTCGCTGTTGTGGAATGCCATGGATTTGGGCAGCGTTTCCGCCCAGGCGGGCCGCGATGGCAGCTTGCCGACGCCGACCGAGAGATTGCGGGCCTGAACGCGCTCGCTATCGGTATCGACGGAAAACAGGCCGTCAGCGGCGCACACCTCGCGCATGCTGGTCCCGAAACGCAGCGACGTCACGCCCCGCGCGACCCAGCCGAGATAATCGGCAAATTCGCGGCGCGGCACGGCCTCATATTCGGCATTGAGGAACTGATAGAAGCGCTTGTGCTTCACCAGATAGGACAGGAAACTCCAGGGGCTGGTGGGATTGGTGGCGGTCACCAGATCCTTGAGAATGGATGTCTGCATTTCGGCGCCGGGCAGCAGCATTCCCGGATGCCAGGCAAAGCTCGGCCGCTTTTCGAAGAAGCGGACCGACAGGGCGGGGATGGAGTCAAGCTGAGCGGCGAGGCTGAGGTTGAACGGACCAATTCCGGCCCCGGCGAGGTCGAGCACTTGAGATGTCATGATGCAACTCCAGAATGATGTCGAAAAAGCGGATTACTTGGCCCGGCCGCGCGAAAGGGCCGATACCTCGAAGGCCTGGTCGAGCCGGCGGGCAAAGCGCTGATGGAACGGCGTCTTGCCGATGATGGTCAGATGGTTCGTGCCGTTGACGATCTCGGAGGCGGTGGCGTTGGGCGAATAGCGGCGCCAGTCGATGACGTTCAGCGAACGCGTCAGCGAATCTTCGGCCGCAAAGGCATGAATGCGGAAATCCGCCGGCTGCAGGCGATAGTTCCGGAAGATCATCGCATTGTCGATCAAGATCCAGAACGTATGCTCCTCCGAGCCGATATCCGGACCATCCGACGGCAACTTGACGTCATGCTTGACGATGTGATGCAGGAACTGTTCGTAGACCTCTTCATTCATGGCGGCGAACAGGCGCAGCCAGTCGTCGCGCATCGGCGTCGCCGCAAGCCAACGCTGGACCTTTTCATGAGTTCGGTCCCGCACACCGTCTTCGAAGCGCGGCATGATGCCGAGGGTGAATTCCTCGTCCATGTCGCAGACATCGACCATGCCGATCATGCGTAGATCGATGTCCTTGCCGAGCTGCTGGGCGGCCTCATAGGCCAACAGCCCGCCCCAGGACCAGCCGAGGAAAGCGCAGGGGCGTCCCTTCGCCTGCTTGCGGACGGCTTCGGCATAGCGTGCGGTGATATCCTCGACACGCGTGCTCAATGCCTTGGTTTCGGTGAGCGAGTAGCAGATGAAGCCGGTTGCCGGCTGTTCCGGGCCGAGATAGTCGACGAGCCGCATATATTCGCGGGTGCTGACCAGCAGACCGGGGAAGCAATAGAGGAGCGGCCGGTCGCCGCTGCGGCGCAGATAGACCATGTCGACGCCGGTCTCGTCGCGCGTGCCGTCGATGGCCAGCGCCAGATCGCGGATGGTCGGATGGTTGAACATGTCGGCGATGGTCAGCGGCCATTCCGGGTGCCGGCTCTTGATCCGGGAGACGATGCGCACCGCCGCCAGCGACTGGCCGCCGATGTCGAAGAAGTTCTCGGTGACGCCGATGTCCGGGATGTCGAGAATGTCCTTCCAGGCCTCGAGGATGACCTTTTCCTTGTCGTTTTCCGGCGGAAGCATCTCTCTTTCCATCCGGGGCGCGGGAAGGGCGCCGCGATCGAGCTTGCTGTTCGGCCCCATCGGAAGCGCGTCCAGCAGCATGATGGTCTGCGGCACCATGTAATCGGGAAGGGCGGCCACGGCGGCGCGGCGCAGGTCCGTGACGCTCAGCGTCTCGCCCTCGCGCGGCACGACATAGGCGACCAGCGAGCTGCGCCCGCCTTCATGATGCAGCAGCACCACCACCTCGGCCACGTTCGGATTGGACCGCAGCACCGCCTCGATCTCGCCCGGCTCGATGCGATAGCCGCGCAGCTTGATCTGGTGATCGACGCGGCCGGCAAATTCCACGATGCCGTCCTCGCGCCAGCGGCCGAGATCGCCGGACTTGTAGAGCCGCCCGCCGGTTTCCGAGAAAGGATCGGGGATGAAGCGTTCCTCGGTCAGCTCCGGCAGACCGAGATAGCCGCGCGCCAGACCACTGCCGCCGATATGGATTTCGCCGATCACACCGACCGGTACCGGTGCGAGATCGGCGTCGAGCACATAGATGCGCCTGTCGCCGACGCCCCGGCCGATCGGCGCGACGGTCCCCTCGAAACGGGTGCCCGCCGGGATTTTCCAGATCATCGGGGTCATGATCGTTTCGGTCGGGCCGTAGCCGTTGATCAGCAGCTGCGCCTGCAGGTTCTCGGTGATCATGTCGAAGACGGCTTGCGACAGTGCCTCGCCGCCGAACGAATAGAGCCGCAGACGCGGTATGTCCTTGTTTTCGCCGCCATACTCGGCAAGGCCGCGCACGTAGCTCGTGGGCAGGCTGGCATTGTTGACGCCATGTTTGCGCATCATCGCAAAGGCGTCTTCCGGGGTCGCCAGTTTGTCCTGTGTCAGCACGACACCGCCGCCTGCCATCAGCGGAACCATCCAGCGCTCATGGCCGCCGTCGGAGGTGAAGGGCAGAACGGGATACTCGCAGGATTCCTCGCTCATCTCGTAGATGCGCAAGGTCGCCTTGCAATGATGGGCAAGTGGCCCATGCTCGACCGCGACACCCTTTGGCACGCCCGTGGAGCCTGAGGTGTAGATCACGTAGGCGAGCTGGTTGGCAGCGATCGTGGAAGAGGGAGGCTCCGCACTTTCGCAGGACAGATCGACATCGTCGAGATTGAGCATCGGCGTTGTGATGTCGTTCGGCAGATTGGCGATGAAGCGCTTGCGGGAGATGACCAGCGAGAGGCCGGGCGCGCTCAGAATATGCCGGTTACGGGCTTCGGGATGATCCGGCTCGACCGGCGTGAAGGCGCCGCCCGATTTCAGCACAGCGAGAATGGCAATGATCGCATCGATCGATTTGTCGAGCGCGATCGCAACGCGCTTTTCCGGGCCGAGGCCCATCGCGACCAGCCGGTTGGCCAGTCGATTGGCGGCGGTTTCGAGATCGCCATGGGTGATGGTTTTTTCGCCCTGCGCAACGGCGAAGGCGTTGGGGCGCCGGCGGGCTTGCGCCGAAATCACCTCATGGACCGGCACGCCGTCATCCGCTTCCGGCTGGTCGGGATAGGGGGCGGAAAGCCGGTCGAGTTCCTCGCGCGAAACGAAGGGGATGTCCCTGATCCTCGCTTCCGGGCTGGTCTGAAGCTGGGTGAGGGCCGTGATCAGATCATTGGCGAAGCGGGTGATGTGATCGCGATCGTATTTCTGCGGGTCGAAGCCGAAGCCGATCTTGGCGCCGTCCGGGGAGATGCCGGATACCGTGATAACGAGCTCGGCATCGCGGCGGGCCGGTGGTTCGACAAGCGTGCGTGCCGCGGTTTCCTGCCCGGCCGTCTCGAAGCGGAAGGCGGGCCTGACGTCGAGAAGCGTTTTGACGAGGCTGGTGGTGTCGAAAAGCTCGTCCCGCCGCAGCAGCGCTTCCGCCAGTCCCTCGAAAGGAAGGGCTTGCGCGGCGGCGGCCTTCGCGCTTGCGGCGAGCGCGTTGCGGGTCTCCTGAAGCGTAAGTCCGCCGGCGATGTCCGAGGTCACCACAAGGACGTCTTCCATGCGGGCCGTAACCGTGGCCTTGTCCGGTCGCGTGACCAGGCCGATCCGCTGCGTGCCATATCCGGAAAAGCGGCGCAGGGCGATGGCGAGAGCGGCCAGCATGTCGCGGGAGAGGTCCGCGGTGATGGTATCGCTTGTTGCATAATTCAGTGCCGGGGTCTGGAGGATATGCTCGCACCAGGCGGTGTCCTCGATATCCTTGGCGGTGGATGCATGCGGTGTAAGCGCGGCGATATTGTCCTGCGCCGTCAGTTGCCGGAACCAGAAATCCACCCGCTCGGCGGAGGGATTGCAGGGCGCGGCATGGTCTATCATCCATGCTCCGGCATCGGCGCGCGCGGTGCTCTCTTCGCCGCCGGCACCGGTGATCGTCTGGAGGAAATCGGTTACGAGCCGGTCGAGCGCCACCGTATCGCCGATGACGGCATGCAGCGAAAACAGTACGCCGACTGCTTGTTGTCGCTGGATAAACAGGGTGAAGCGCACCGGCTGTCCCGTCTGCAGGTCTAGCAGACGCCGTCTCTCCTCTTCGGCGACGGTGGGCAGAACTTCATCGATGCTGTCATCGTCGGAGAGGCTCCGTTCGATAATCTCGATGCGCCGCGCATCGCCAAGGCTTTGATAGACAGCGCCGCCGGGACGTGCTTCGAAATTGCGGGCGATCAAGGGATGACGATCCGACAGGCCGGCCAGCGCCTCGCGTGCCGCCGAGGGTTCCGTTGCGGCGAAAGCAACTCCCAGCATCTGCCGTCCGAAGACGGCTTCGTTACCGGTCTCGGACAGAAGCCAGATTCGCGATTGCGTCGCCGACAACGGGCATATCGCGACATGATCCGAGCTGTTTGCCGCCGTGGCTTTTCTATCGTGAATTGTCATCTCTTTGCAGGTCTCCGAGTTGCAATTGAAGCAGCAATCGAAATCGCGAAATCATGTCATTTATAATTTCGCGCATGGTGAGTGTTCATAAGTATTTATATTAATAATACTTATGATTATTCAGTTTTGTATTGGATGTTTTCGTTTCTAAATTCGATGCGGCTGTAAGACGAACGGGAAGATCCGAAATTCAGAAAAAATTTGAAAAATAAATTTGAGAAATATTTTGAATTCCAGCTTCCGCCATTCGTCTCTGCGGGATCAACGCTGCGCCCGATCTTGCGGGCGCTGGCTGGCACGAGCCAGGATTTGGAGACTGAAAATGGATGCTTTTGTTGCAACACCGCGTGAAACCGCGGCTGGCCGATCATTGGGGCCGCGCCTGCCGCCCGAGGGCTTTGCCAGCCATGCGCTCGCGCTCGGCCTGCCGGTCGTGGTTCTGCCGGTGCCCGATGGTTTCCGCGTCAAGCATCAGGGGCGCGAGGTTGCTTCAGGGCGTTTTTCAGGCGCTTTGAACCCGCGGCTGACATTCGACACAGTGTCGCAGACCACGGAGCTTGCTGCCGAGGACATCGTCAATGCCGTGCTGGATGCAGTCCTGGCCTGCAATCCGGAGCCGGGCCATGTCGAGCTTGCCATTGGAGATGAGGTTGTTTTGGGACGCTTGCCGGCATCGGGTGCGGTCGAGCGTTGCGACGAGCGCCTTGTCGTGCGTCCGGAAGCCTTCTTCCAGCAGGCGAAGCCTTGGCTGGGAGGCAATCCCGCCGTCTATCCCGACACACCGGTCCTGACGAATGGCGTCCTGCATCCCCGGCGGCCGCCGAAGCCGGTCGGCTCTGTCTATAACCGGTTCATTCCCTGGCTGAACACGCCGCTTGGCTTTCATGTCGCCGATATCGAGGCGGATCTTCCGCATTTTCACCGCTGGATGAACGATCCGCGCGTGGCGGCGATCTGGGAGGACAATGGCGAGCTTTCCTATCATCGCGATTTCATCGCCAGCCGGCTGGCCGATCCCCGCACGTTGCCGCTGATCGGGACCTTCGGCGGCGTACCCTTCGGCTATTTCGAACTCTACTGGGCCAAGGAGGACCGCATCGGCCCGCATTACGAGGCGGATGGCCATGATCGCGGCTGGCATGTGGCGATCGGCGAGGATGCCTTCCGTGGCAAGGCCTTCGTCAGCGCCTGGCTGCCGTCGCTGATGCATTACATGTTCCTGGCCGATCCGCGCACGCGCCGCATCGTCGGCGAGCCGATCCACCATCATCACCAGCAGATCCGCAATCTCGACCGATCCGGTTTCGCCAAGGTTAAGCACATCCAGTTCCCGCACAAGAAGGCCTTGCTGGTGATGCTCCTGCGCGAGCGGTTCTTCATGGACCGGCTGCTGTCGCCCGATCTTTCCGGCCTGACCGGGGAAGACGGCTTGCCGGCGCTCGGCTCGCTCATCCGGGAAGCGGCACGATGAAAGCTGCCGTCGATATGAACGATCCGCGTCTGATGCGGCTCGTTCTGACGGTCGCGCTGCCGGCGGTGGCCGGATTGGCGGCAAGCGCCGGCCATCATGCCGTCAACGCGATTTTTCTGGGTGCGCTCGGGCCGGAGGTGCTGGCCGGCATCAGCCTGGTCATGCCCTTGTTCCTGCTGGTTGCGGCAACCGGCCAGGGGCTGGGCATCGGGCTTGCCACGCTGCTGGCGCGGCGTCTCGGCGAGGGCGATGTGAGCGGAGCCTCCTCGGTGGCGGTGACGGCATTGGCGGCAACGGTGCCGATCGGTATCGTCCTGTCGGTGCTCATCTATCTCGGGCTACCCAGTTTCGTCGGCGTATTGGGTGCCGGTGACGAGCTACTCGCTCCCGGTCTCACCTATGGGCGGCTGGTGGCGATCGGCGTCACGCTCGGGCTGCTGCAGACGGTCTGCGATTTCATCGCGATCGCCGAGGGAAATTCGCGCTTCTCGATGATCGTGCTGATTTCGAGCTTCGCGCTCAACGCCATTCTCGATCCGGTCTTCATCTTCCTCTTCGATTTCCGCGAGGCGGGAGCCGCTTTCGCGACGATCCTTTCGGCTGTCGCCGCTCTTGTCTGCTATGCCGTCTATTTCCTGCGCGGCTGGGGCATGGTCAGGGTTAGGGCGCAATTGCTGCATGTCGGGCTGCTGCGGCCGATTGCGCGGATCGGTGTTCCCGCGGCCGCAACCAGCATCGTTACCGGCCTCGGTTTCGTTGCCTTTCTGCGCGAGGCGGCCGTTCATGGCGGCGACGCCGGCGTTGCCGCCACCGCGATCGCCATCCGCCTCATGACCCTCGGCCAGCTTCCCGTCTTCGGCTTCTGCCTCGGCGCGCAAAGCGTCGTCAGTCATGCCTTTGGGGCCGGCGATCACACCCGCGTCAAGGCCATCGTGCGCCTGATGCTGGCGGTGACGATCCCGGTTGCGACGCTTTACGCCGTGCTGCTGTTCCTTGCGGCCGAACCCATCGCCCGTCTGTTCACCGATAGTCCAGCAGTAGCCGCCCAGGCGGCCGATTGCCTGCGGGCGCTGTTTCCGATCTTTCCGCTGGCGGCGTTCCAGTCGGTTCTGCTGGTCATGCTGCAGTCGCGGGGCAGGGCGGGTCTTTCCGCCCTGGTTGGGCTCGCACCGCAGGGCTACGTGCTGATCCCGTTCCTGCTGCTGCTGCCGCTCTGGATGGGTTTTGCCGGCGTAGCCCTTGCCCCGGCGGCGGCCGCGATTCTCGCCGCCATGATCGGCCTCGTCGTTGCCCGGCGCGAATGGCTGGCCATCCTTCCGACAAGCCCAGGCCGACTGGTCGGCCAACCGACACTCAATCCCTGAAAAACGAGGAACGCCATGAACGAGACCCCCAGGTTTGATGCCTATCAAAGAGCCATCCCGGAACAGCTCCTGCCTGTACGGGACGATCCGTTCGATGCGGCCGTACCGCCGATCTACCAGACGTCGCTGTTCCTGTTCGACAGCTACAAGGAGCTTGAGGACGTCTTTGCCGGCCGCTCGAAGAAGCCGATCTATTCACGCGGCGACAATCCGACGGTGATGCTGCTGGAGCGCCGGATCGCCGAGATGGAAGGGGCCGAGGAAGCCCGCGCCTTTGCGAGCGGCATGGGCGCCATCGCCGCGTCCGTGCTTGCCTTCGTCGGACCCGGCGACCGGATCGTCACCGTCCGGCATGTCTATAGCGACGCCTTCCGCTTCTTCGAGAAGGTGCTGAAACGCTTCGGCGTCATTGTCGATTATGTCGACGGCACCGACACCGAGGCGATGCTGGCGGCGTTGCCCGGCGCCAAGCTCGCCTATCTGGAAAATCCGACCTCGATGGTGTTCGAGCTGCAGGATCTGACCGCCATCGCCGAGGCGGCCCGCCGCCATGGGGTCATCACCATCGTCGATAATTCCTGGGCGACGCCGCTCTACCAGAACCCGCTTGCCGTCGGCATCGATCTGGTGATCCATGCGGCATCGAAATATCTGGGCGGCCAGAGCGATACGGTTGCCGGCCTCGTTGCCGGATCGCGCGAGCTGATCGCCAAGATCAACAGCGAGATCTATCCCTATACCGGGGCCAAACTCGCGCCATTCGAAGCCTGGCTCGTGCTGCGCAATCTCGAAACCCTGCCGTTCCGCATACGCCATCATCATGAAGCGGGCCTTGAGGTGGCCAACTGGCTGAAATCCTCCAGCGCGGTGGGGAATGTCATGCATCCGGCTTTTGCGGACCATGCCGGCAAGAAGACCTTCAGCGGGTTTGGCGGGCTCTTCTCCTTCGAGGTGGCCGAGAATATCGATGTCGCCACTTTCGTCGACGCCCTGCGGCTCGTGCGGATCGGCGTCAGCTGGGGCGGGCCGGAAAGCCTCGTCGTGCCGGCCAAGGCCGCTCTGAGCATTTCGCCGGAGACGAATGTCTTTGCGCGCTTCGGCGTCAGCGAGCGGACGATCCGCCTGAATGTCGGTCTTCACGATGCCAAGAACGTCATCGCCGATCTGGAGCAGGCATTGGCTGCCGCTGCGAAGTAAAGCTTTCCGAAGCTTTGACAAAAAAATGCGAGACGGGCGGAGTGGCAACTGCATTCCGCCCGTATTACTGTCGCGCCGCATCCTCCAAACCGACCGAGAGACAATGACCATCCCTTCCAACGATACCCTGACCACGCTCGCCGCCGAATATGGTACGCCGCTATGGGTCTATGATGCCGAAGCCATCCGCCGCCGCGTTGCGCAGTTATCCGCTTTCGATGTCATCCGCTTTGCCCAGAAGGCCTGTTCGAACATTCATATCCTGCGGGAGATGCGCAACCAGGGCGTCCACGTCGATGCCGTCAGCCTCGGCGAGATCGAGCGGGCCGTGCGCGCGGGCTTTGCCGCCCATGGCGCTGACGGCGCGGCCGAGATCGTTTTCACCGCGGATGTCTTCGATCGTCCGACCCTTGATCGTGTTGTGGCCGACGGCATCGAGGTCAATATTGGCTCGATCGACATGCTGCATCAGCTCGGTCCGCGCTCGCCGGGGCACCGGGTCTGGCTGCGCGTCAACCCCGGCTTCGGCCATGGCCACAGCAACAAGACCAATACCGGCGGCGAAAACAGCAAGCACGGCATCTGGTTCGAACAGCTGCACGAGGCGGTCGCGGCCGTGCGCGAGCACTCCCTGACGCTCGTCGGCCTGCACATGCATATCGGCTCGGGCGTCGATTATGGGCATCTGCAGCGCGTTTGCGGCGCGATGGTCGGCTTCTGCCGCGATCTCGATATCGATCTTGAAGCGATTTCCGCCGGCGGCGGGCTTTCCGTGCCCTATAAGCAAGGGGAGGAGGAGATCGATCCCGCTCACTATTTCTCGCTGTGGGACGAGGCGCGCCGGCAGGTCGAGGCGCATGTCGGGCACCCGGTCCGGCTGGAGATCGAGCCCGGACGTTTCCTGACGGCCGATTCCGGCGTGCTCCTGGCGGAGGTACGTGCGGTCAAGATCATGGGCAGCAACAGGTTCACGCTGGTCGATGCCGGTTTCAGCGATCTTGCCAGACCCGCCATGTATGGCAGCTATCACCATATATCCGTCATTCCCAATGCGGAACCGCGCGAACGGTCCACGGCCACGCTGCCGACCGTCGTTGCCGGCCCCTTGTGTGAATCCGGAGACGTCTTCACGCAGACGGAATTTGGCACGGTGGAGCGCCGGGATCTGCCCGAAACGCATGTCGGCGATTATCTCGTCTTTCACGGGACCGGCGCCTATGGCGCGACCATGTCGTCGAACTACAATAGCCGGCTTTATGCTCCTGAAGTGCTTCTGGACCAGGGAAAGCACCGGCTGATCCGCCGGCGCCAGACATTGGACGAGCTGCTCGAGCTCGAGGATCTCTAGACGGTCGATCCGAGTTGCCGAGGCCGCGCTATACGGGCTCGGATGGCTCCGGGAGTCCTTCCGGTGTGGAAAACCGCCGCGATTTCCAGCTTGTCAGAGCGGTGCGGCCGGATGCGGTGATCCGTCATAGGCGCCCCAGATCGATTGATCAAAGCAGATGACGGAGCCGGTCATCAGGCCGGATTCGGCCGATGAGAGATAGGCGCAGGCGCGCGCCACCTCCTGCGGATCGACGAGACGGCCGAAGGGCTGGCTCGCCGCTGCCTTTTCCAGCCAGTCGGATGGCGCGTCGTGATATTCCCTTTGAATCCGGTCCTCGCCTTCGGAGGCCATCCAGCCAATATTGAGGCCATTGACGCGGATGCGGTTGCGCAGGAGCGAATAGGCCGTGTTCTTCGTCAATGTTTCCAGCGCGCCCTTGGAGGCGCAATAGGCGGCGATGAAGGGCTGGCCCGCCTTGGCGGACATCGAGCCGATATTGACGATCGTGCCTTCGATCGCCTCGCGCCGCATGATCTTGACGGTCTCCTGCATCAGGAAGAACGGTGCGCGGACATTGACGGCGAACATCGTGTCGAAGAGTTCCGGGCTGGTGTCGAGGATGGTGCCGCGATCGGTGATCGCCGCGGCATTCGCCAGCGCGTCGACACGGCCGAAGGTCCGGTCGCAGGCATGGACGACATTGCGGGCATCCTCGACATTGCCGAGATCGGCCTTGACGTAGACGACCTTCGCGCCCGTCGCCGCGGCGATTTCATCCGCCTTGGCCTTGCCCTTCGCCTCGTTGCGGCCGCAGATGACGATGCCTTTGGCGCCGCGCTCGGCGAACAGGCGGGCGATGATGGCGCCCAGTCCCTGCGTGCCGCCGGTGACGATGGCGATCTTGCCGTCGAGGCGGCTGTGGTCCGTGCTCATAGGGTTCCTCCCGGAAATGGTTCGATGGGTATGCGGAAAGCCCCTCGCAATGCGAGAGGCCTGGTTGAATAAGCAAGAGGTGTCGCCGGTCGCCGCTAGGTCAGCTTCTTTTCGGCCTGCTCAGCGAGCGCCTTGGTGAACGCCTCATCGCTCCAATTGTCCTGCAGCGCCTCGTGCATCAACTGTGCCTGCGTCTTCGGGGCAAGACCGCCGACGGGCGGGTCGCGGTCGAGATTGGTGGGGAAGGAATAGCCCTCGGCGCAGGCGGCGACGGCGTTCGATACCTCCGCCTCGGAGAGCTTGGCTGCCGATCTCAACGTCTTCAGTGCCGGGAACAGGCGGGCGCTCATGCGTTCGCGATTGACCGTTTCCATGGCGCGGCCGAAAGCGGAGGAAACCTGCAGCAGGTTTGCCACGCGCTTGATATCGGCCGAGCGGTTGGTGCCGGCCGCGTGGAAAAGGGCGGGATTGAAGAAGACGACATCACCCTTTTCGAGCGGAAGCTGAACATGGTTGCGATCGAAATAATCGCGGAATTCCTGGCGCTTCAGGGCGAGATAACCGGGCACGTAGGTCTGGCTGTGCGGCAAAAACAGCGTCGGCCCGCTTTCGAGCGGCATGTCGCAATGGGCAACCGCGCCTTGCAGCGTCAGCACCGGCGAGAGCCTGTGGACATGGGCCGGAAACCGCTCGATGACTTTCGAGGTCTGGAAACCGAGATGATAGTCGCGATGGGCGGATTGGGCCGCGCCGCCGGGATTGACGCGATTGACCTGCGCCGTCATCTGGTAGCTCGGTCCGAGCCAGGCTTCGCTGGCGATGGCGACAATGGCGTTGCCGTAATATCGGGCGAAATTCTCCGGATCGGCAAGGCAATGCTTCTCCAATGAATTCCAGATGCGGTCATTGGCGCCGGGCTTGGCGAAATGGTCGCCGCCGCCGGTGGCGGTGCGGTGCTGCTCCTCGATGATGTCGCCGAAGATGGCGCTGGCACGATCGATCACGGAGAGATCGTCATAGGCGTGCTTGAAGACGACGACGCCCGGCCCTTCGCCGAAAGCCTCGCAGATTTCGGCAAGCACGGCGCGGCGCCCTTGAGGATCGGCAATGGCTGACAGCACCTTGCGGCTATCGTAGATCAGGATGTTCTTCTCGACGCGATCGGTGGTTGGATAGTCTGCCAGCACTGTGGCTTTTTCAGCCAGGGCACGGAAATCGTCGAGGTCGCAGGCGTCCTCGGTCAGCCAGACGCGGTCGGCGCGCAACTTTTGTGGATTGTCGGTTTTCATCAGGTGTTCCTCCATCGCTGATGAAGGCACTATACGCAAGGTGCGACTGTGTTATAGATCACGAATCCATCAAAAAACCATCAAAATGAGCGCCATGTCACATCCGTTTCTCGTCAAGGATATCGCCTTTCAGGCGGGGTTGAGCACCGCCACCGTCGACCGGGTGCTGAACGGTCGGCCGGGCGTGCGCCGGCAGACCGAGTTGCGGGTCAAGGCGGCGATCGCCGAACTGGAAAAGCAGCAGGCAGGCATCGCCGTCGGCGGGCGGACGCTGGCGATCGATATCGTCATGGAGGCGCCGGAGCGGTTTTCCGATGCCGTCCGGGCCGCCTTCGAAGCGGAGGTGGCAACCTGCCTGCCGACGGTTTTTCGCTGCCGCTTTCATTTCGCCGAAGTGATGAGGCCGGCGGAACTCGTGCAATTGCTCGACCGCATCCGGCTGCGGGGCACGCATGGCATCGTTTTGAAAGCACCGGATATTCCCGAGATCGTCGCTGCCGTCGAGCGGGTGGCGAAGGCCGGCATCACGGTGGTCACCTTGGTGACGGATCTGCCGAACTCTCTCCGTGCCGCTTATGCCGGCGCCGACAATCGCGCCGCCGGCGAAACGGCGGCCTACCTGATCGGTACGCATTTGGATGGCGCCGCCGGGAAAGTGCTGGTGACCCTGTCGAGCGGCCGTTTTCGTGGCGAGGAGGAAAGGGAGATCGGCTTTCGCCGCCTCTTGCGAGAACGCTATCGTCAACTGAGCATTGCCGAAATCAGTGAAGGGCACGGCACGGATGCGGCGACGGGAACACTTGCGGCCCGTGCGATCGCAGCGGATGCGACGATCAATGCGGTCTATTCCATCGGCGGCGGCAATCGGGCGGTCTGCGCCGCCTTCGAAGAGGCGGGAAGGCCGATCCGGATTTTTGTCGCGCATGATCTCGATGCCGACAATCGTGCCCTGCTGGGTGCGGGCAAGATCGGGTTCGTGCTGCATCATGATCTGCGAACCGATGCCCGCTCCGCATTTCGCGCCATCATGAGCGGCCAGATGAAGGGTCATATCGCCTCGGCGGTGTCGTCGGCGGTGGAGATTATTACCCCTTACAATATGCCGCCTACGCTCTGACACGTTATGCAGATAGTCTCATTCGAGCCAATGCCTGAACGAAAGAAGCGCGCCAACCGCCGGCTTTCACCCCCTCTTGAGAAGAAGATTATAGACTAGGTCGCGGCGTCTACTGCTTCATGTCATGCCTTCGGGCGGGGTTTTCATTCTTCTTTTGGCCGCGATTGAGTCGCTATGCTGCAGCACTGGATTGTTGTGTTAAGCTGAGCTATAGGGAATTCATGATCGATACGCGGTTTCCGACGGCATTTCAGATTGTATTGACCGTGGCCGTGCGCAACCAGGATGGCTCGCGGTGCACGAGTTTTGATTTGGCCGCTGGTCTCGGAGCCAATCCCAGTTTCGTTCGTAAACTGCTGGCGCCGCTGAGCCAGAGCGGAATATTGATTTCGTCGATCGGCAAGAACGGCGGTATCCGTCTTGGCCGGCGAGCCAGTGAAATCAGTCTTCACGATATCTATAGCACGGTCATTTCCGACAAGAAGCTCTGGGCTGCGCGCGGCGACGTGCGGTGCGAATGTCCCGTCAGCAAGCATATTCCGACATTGTTCGATTGCGTGGAACGCCAGGCCGAAGCCGCCGTCGAGGCGGCGCTGAGCCAGGTGACCATCGCGGATATGCTTCATCAGTTGCAGGAGTTGCAGCAACAAGAGCTGCAAGCGGGCAATCCCGAGAGTTGCCCACAGGGCGCAGCGGCCGAAAAGCTCGAAACGCTACAGAACTGAAATTTCCCTTCGTCAAGGCAAGGAAAGGTCCGGCAGGGAAAACCGGACCAATCCCCGTTTGCTGATCGGAGGTCAATCGGATCAGAAACTAATCCGCTGGATTAGAAGTTACGCTCGAAGCGGAGGATACCAGCCCACTGATCTTCGTTGACCGAATCCCAGTTGGTGTAGGAAACTTCCGGCTGGATCAGCAGGTTCTTGACCGGGTTGAACTTGACGTTCGTGGTCGCTGCGAAGATCTTCGAGTCGGTGTAGGCGAGCTGCAGGTTCCACTTCAGCTTTTCGTTGATCGGAACGGCTACGCCGCCCCAGACGGCCCAATCACCCCAGCCGCACTTCGACTCGTCGTCAACCGGGCAAGCAGAACGATCGAGGTTCGTGCCGGCATACTTGTTGAGCTTGTCGCCGTCCGTGTTCCAGCCGCCCATCAAGAAGGCCGAGAACGTGCCGAAGTCGGCGTCGACGCGAGCCTTGATGGCGCCTTCTTCAACGATCGAGTCGTAGCCGCCGACGACCTTGAAGCCGAAGTTACCAACCTTGTAGCCAACACCAGCGACAGCGTCCGGCGCGTAGTGGTTAGCTTCGTCTTCCGTGGTCCACCAGCCGGAGCCGTAGGAATTGCCGTTGCCGGAAGAATTGGAGTCTTCGACCGAGATCACGGCCGTGAAGCCATTGCCAGCGTCGTAGTTGTAGGTGATCTGGTTCAGTTCATACGGGCCGTCATAGACAACGTCGTCGTTGATGACGTCGCCAGCGTAACCGGCGAAGGCGTTGAACTGAGAGTCTGCCTTACCAACCAGGAAGCCGCCAAGGCTGATGTTGGCGAACAGGAGCTTCGTGGATGTGGCATTACCTTCCTGCCAGTCCCAACGAATGACCGTTTCGGTCTTCAGCGGGCCGTACTCGGTATCGGTCGCGGTGTTGAGATTCAGTTCGGCGCGGGTGTGCCACAGCGTGCCGGTCTTGTTGGTCGGGCTGTAGGCATCGTACCACTGACCTTCGGTACGGACCTTGCCACCGATCTTGAGGCAGGTTTCGGTGCCTGGAATGAAGAAGTAGCCAGCGCCGTATGCGTCGCAGATGCGGACGTATTCGAGCGGCTCCGGCTCAGCGGCAACAACAGCGTCAGCCGCGTGCGCACCGGAAACTGCTGCAAGCGCAGCAGCGGAGCCGAGAAGAAGGCTCTTGATGTTCATAATAACTCCAATCTTGTCTCGATTGGGCACAGGTAATCGCGCCGAAAAATCGACGTCCCCATCCCGGTCCCGTTTCGTAAAACCCTTTCGGGTAGCGGTCCCTAACCGCAGCCCTAAATATACAGCTTTTTGATTCTGCAACAATGATTGATACAATAAAATGACGGCTCGTTGAGCACAGCAGTCAAGAATGTTGCGAGAATGTCACTATCGCGCCGACGCTCATTGCGCGTGTTGGGATGGCGTCTGGCATGACATCGCTCCTTGCCGCCGGCATGCGGCTTAGCGCTTCCAGCTTGCCAGCAGCGCCCGGATGACGGCCGCTCCATGCTGCGCTAAATCGAACGTGACGTCCTCGCGGCACCAACCCATGAGCAGCCCCTCGATGAGACCGTACATGACCGAGGTGGCGGATTGCACCGTCCAGGGGTGGGGAAGGCCATGCCGTTGCTCCGCCAATTCGAGCACCTTACCGATCGCGCCCAGCAACGCTTCCCTGAAGGGATCGTGTTCCTTGGTGCAGATCGTCGTCAAATCGAGATAGAACATCACCCGCATCATGCCCCGATGCCGCGGGTCAGCGCTCCACTTTGCAAATTCGCCGCATATAAGATCCCCCAGCGCGTCGAGCGGTTGGCCGGCATCCTCCTTGGCCAGATGCTCGGCCAATTCGATGAATACCTGCTTTGATTCATCGCGCAGCGCGAAAAGAAGTCCTTGCTTGCTTTTGAAGTGCCAGTGCACCGCGCCACGCGTCACGCCGGCGGCTGCGGCAATATCTTCCAACTTTGCGTTCTCGTAGCCCCTTGCAAGAAACTCTTCCTCTGCCGATCTAAGGATTTGTCGGCGCGTTTCCGCTGCTTGTTCTTTCGTGCGTCTCATGGGGGCCCTTGAACCAGTGTCATCTTTCCATAGCAGCTGCGAAGCGGCCGCGCATGCTTATATTTTCTCGGTTCCAGTCCGATAGCGTCGGGTTGAACATTTACATACGTCTAGCATGTATATATATTGACGGCCATATCTCGCGGAGTTTTCCATGCGCCATGACGTACGCTTCATCATTGCCGGCATGACTGCCTGCTGGCCGCTGCCGGACGAGTTCGGGCAGCATTCGTTTCAGGGGGGGCGCCGCAATGGATGAACCGCATCGCATATTCGATGACGAGGGTCTGAGGCTGGACCCCGCGGCGGTATCGGCAGCGAAGATCATGCTGGCGACGATCGCCAGCACGTTCGACGACAAGATGTTTACCTTCGCCGAATTGAACGTCCTTTATCACCTGTCCAATGCCGGGGCTGTTTCAGAGGAGCAGCTTTCGCGGTCGACCGGTATCGCGCCGACGGTGCTGGAGGAGGCCATCTGGTCCCTGTTGGATAGCGGCTTCGTGGTGTCGGACGATGACCGGGTGGAGCTTTCGCCTGCTGGGTACAGGGTACTGAAGAACCTGCACTCGGCGCTGGCGAATGCTCTTTCCGTGGTGCTGCCGGAGTTGCAGAAGCGGCAGGGCACATCGCTGACTCCCATCGCCGCGCCTGCCGTTCGGACCGTCATGACACCCAACGGCAATGCGCGGCGATTGCAGGGAGATTATCGGTAGGTCCGGCATTGCCGTCACCGATCTTCCATGCGTCAATCGGTAAGCGCGAAGCGGCGGCGAAGGCGCATGGTTCGCCCGGTGCCGACCTTGACCGAGAGCTGCCGGAACGCATTGAGGTAGTTGTCCTTGGTCCGCAGGATATGCGCCGCCAATATCACCAGAAGAGAGGCCCGTTCTCCGTTCGCAAGGAGCATGATCATATCGGCATGGTCACGGTAGGATCTCTCCGGCTCCCCCTCTGCACGGATGGCCAGATGGGTGCGCAAGGACGCGACCCGGCCGAGGATGCGACTATAGGCGTTCTGGAGATATCTGTTGCCGCAATTTTGGAAGAAAGCCAGATGAAAGGCCGTGTCGGCCCGACCATAGAGCTGCATGTCACCGGTGGTGATTGCTTGATCCATCGCTGCCAGCTGCCGCTTTAATTCGACGACCGTACTTCCTGTCGCTTCGACTGGTGTTAGCGTAACGGCTTGTTGTTCCAGGCAAATCCGAAAGTCGCACAGTTCGGCGATGTCGTCCATCGTCGGTGTGAAGACATAGGTCCCGGACTTCGGGACGATCATCACCAGGCCCTCCATCTGCAGGATGTTCAGGGCTTCGCGCACAGGCGTGCGGCTGACGTCGAAGGCGGCCGCCAATGTATCTTCGGACAGGCTTTCGCCGAATTCAAACTCGGCGTCGACGATCGCGGTGCGAATCCGGTCCGCAATCGTGACAGCAAGACCTTTCAAGGGTTTGGCTGTGGGCTTCGGCATGGCAATCAATCCGCTTGAATCTCGCAACTTCCGGCAACGTCTGGTTGGCGATAGTGGAAGTTTGATCTATTCCTGATTGGCTTTCAAGCTCATATGGAGAAAGAAGCGCGCGATCGCCCATATTGCGGAAATGAGGAAAAAAATGGGACGGCAACCGCTGGGCCGTTAGAATGACAGGTCGAGCACCCGCCCCTCAAAAAGCCGGTCCCTGGAGCCCTCAAGATGAGCCTGCATCAGGTCGCGTGCTTCCTCGGCCTTGCCTTCGGCAATGGCCTTGTAAATTGCATCATGCTCCTGAAACACCTGTTCCAGACCTTGCCTTGGACCGAGCAGTGACAGGCCATGCAGATGCATGCCCACGGCGATATGCGCCTTCAGGGCGTCCATGGATGCGGTGTAGTAATGATTGTTCGCTGCTTCCGTCACGGCGCGATGGAAATTGAAATCGGCATCGGTTCGATGAAGCTGATGGCTGGTCGCCTCGCGAAGATCGGCAAGGGCGGCGGCTATTTTCCGGACAGCCGCCTCATCGCGCCTCTTGGCGGCGAAATAGGCGGCGGCGGGCTCGATGGTCAGGCGGAACTCATAGCAGCGCTGGATGTCGGCGATGGTCTTGACCGGAGAGTAGGCAAGCTGCGCGGTGGGCGAGCCATGGGCGCTGACGAAAGTGCCGGCGCCTTGGCGCGCATAGACCATGCCCTGGTCACGCAATCGCGCCAGCGCATCGCGGATGACCGGGCGAGAGACGCCGAGCAGGGAGGCAAGCTCATGCTCGCCCGGCAGGCGCGAATCCGGCGGATAGTTTCCCGACCGGATGCGCTCCAGGAGCTGGTCGAAAACACGATCGACCAGCTTCACGGCCTTGCCACGCTCGGGCTTGGCCGCCGAAGCCGCCTGTGCATTTGCCGATGCCCCATTTGCGTCGTCCAAATTCATTCTCCCCGCCGGCATCGTCTCATGCCGTCTGATTCTGCGGAATCAGTCTTAGCAAACTATCGGAATTCCCAAAGCCTCCCGATTTCACAGCACAGCGAAGGCGGCCGCCATCGGCCGTCGTCACGTCGAACCATGGAATACCCGCTTCTATTTCGCCCTTCGGCCTCAACACGCGAATGCCGAGCTCGCGGAAAACGGCGATGGCCGTATCTCCGCCGCCGACCATCAGCATATCGGGATGCGTATCCTCTATCACCGATTTCACGCCTCTCGCAAAGCGCTCGGCAACCGCTGTCGCTTCATCGACGATCGCGCCGCTGCAGCGCAGCAGGAGCGGCAGAGCGTGGTCCCCATTGTACACCATTGCGCCCATCGGTGCGTCGATCGTTCCGCGCAGGCATCCGGAAGCCTCGAGCTTTGCCATCTGAGCCGCTGTGATCGGATCGCGCGAACCGAAGGCCAGAAGCGTCCTGGCGGATGGCATGAACTCGCTGCGGCCGGTATTCGGACGGCCAATGCGTCGCGCAAATGCGCTGCCGATGCCGCGCGCGCCGACAGCGAGCACCGTTTTCCAGTCATGTGCCGCCACCAGCCGATCCAGATCGTCGTCGCTTTCGGCGTCGGCGATAAGGAGATCTTGCTCGCGCCCATGGAAAAGACCGGCGATCGCCAAGGGACGCTCGACGCCGCGGCCGACGACTTCGCCGTTGCGGGTGAAGCGCTCTTGATCGGGAATGGCCGGCGCGAGCACGATTTTGCGATGGCCGAAATGGGCGGCAAGAGCGGTGCTTTCCGCCGCCACATGCCCTTTGAGCCGGGAATCGATCTTCTTCAGGACGATATCGGGCGCCGCCGCAAGGAGGGCGAGGGCGGCAAGGCCGATCCGCGCTGTCGCCTCATTCTCTGGCAATGCCCGTGAAGCGGTATTGATCACGACCACTTCCGCGCCGCTCGCGAGCGCCTCTTCCATGGCGTCGATATCGACAGCGACGATGACCGAAAGGCCGGCATCGACGAAGGGTGTGCCGGTGTCGAGCGCGCCAGTCAGATCGTCGGCAATGATCGCAATTCTTGGTTTCATACATGCGCCCCTTTACCGACGGCATGGCATGCGACGAGATGACCGGGAGCCGCTTCCTTCCATTCTGGAACGAGTTTGCCGCAGACATCCATTGCAATCGGGCAGCGCGTGTGGAAGCGGCAGCCACTCGGCGGGTTCAGCGGACTGGGTACATCGCCCTGCAGGATCTGTCGGTTGCGGCTGCGCTCCAGCTCCGGATCGGTGTCGGGAACCGCCGACAGCAGCGCTTTCGTATAGGGGTGCAGCGGATTGCCAAAGAGCGCGTCGCGCGACGCAAGCTCCGCCAGCCGCCCCAGATACATGACGCCGACGCGGGTGCTGATGTGACGCACCACTGCCAGATCATGGGCGATGAAAAGATAGGTCAGGCCGTATTTTTCCTGCAGATCGAGCAGCAAATTGATGATCTGCGCCTGGATCGAGACGTCGAGCGCCGAAATCGCCTCGTCGCAGACGATGAATTTCGGCTGGCAGGCGAGCGCGCGGGCGATGACGACGCGCTGGCGCTGGCCGCCGGAAAGCTCGTGCGGATAGCGCTGCGCGAAGCGCGGCGGCAGGCCGACGTCGCCGAGCAGCGTTGTGATCCTGTCCTTCAGCTCGGCCCTGTTGCAAAGCTTGTGGAAGAGGATCGGCTCGCCGATCGCCTCGCCGATGGTCATGCGCGGATTGAGCGTCGAATAGGGGTCCTGGAAGACGATTTGCAGGTCGCGGCGGAAGGGGCGCATCTGCTTTTCGGTCAGGGTCGCCAGATCCCGCCCTTTGTAGAGGACCTTGCCGCTGGTCGCCTTGTAGAGGTTCAGGATGGTGAAACCGGTGGTCGACTTGCCGCAGCCGGATTCGCCGACAAGGCTCAGCGTCTCGCCCTCCATGATGTTGAGGTCGATATTGTCGAGGGCATGGACGGTGGCGGCGCGCTCGCCGAAAGCGCCGAGCCTGACATGGAAATGCTTCACCAGGTTCTCGATCTTGAGCAAGGGCTGAGCAGGCATTATGCAGCCTCCTGCATCTTTTGCACGACGAAGCAGGCGATGCGGTGGCTTCCAGCTCCGCTCAGCGGCTCCAGCTTCGGCACCTGTTCATGGCAGATGGCCTCCGCAACGGGACAGCGCGGCGCAAATGGGCAGCCCTTGGGACGGCGGCCGGGTTCGGGCGGCGTTCCGCCGATCGAGCTCAACCGGGTTGCCGGCGCATGCGACAGTTTCGGGATCGAGGCGAGCAGGCCGCGCGTATAGGGGTGGCTCGGACGGGCATAGAGCTCGTCGACGGGCGCATCCTCGACGACGGTGCCGGCGTAGAGCACGGCGACACGATCGACGAGACCGGCGATCAGCGCCAGATCGTGGGTGATCCAGACGACGGACATGCCGAGCCGCGCGCGCAGATCCTTCACCAGATCGACGATCTGCGCCTGGATCGTGACATCGAGTGCCGTCGTCGGCTCGTCGGCGATCAGCAGCTTCGGATTGCAGGCAAGACCGATCGCGATCATCACACGCTGGCGCATGCCGCCGGACAGCTCATGCGGATAGGATTGCAGACGCTCCTCCGGGCCGGGGATACCGACGAGGCGAAGCAGCTCGATGGCGCGGACACGGGCCTCGGCCTTGCCGATTCCGCGATGATAGACCAGCGGTTCGCAGATCTGATCGCCGATCCGCATCACCGGGTTGAGCGAGGTCATCGGGTCCTGAAAGACGAAACCGATATCGCCGCCGCGCACCTTGCGCAGCTCACGGTTCGACATGGTTTGCAGATCGCGGCCATCGAAATGCGCGCTTCCCTTCGTCACCCTGATCTTGTTCGGCAGGAGCCGCATCAGGCTCAGCATCGTCAGGCTCTTGCCGCAGCCGGACTCGCCGACGACGCCAAGCGTTTCGCCCTTGTCGACATGGAGATCGATGCCGTCGACGACGACGGCGGGGCCGTTGCGACCGGCGATTTCGACGGTCAGGCCGCGGACATCGAGCAGGCGTTCATTGGTTCCGTTCGCGCCGGTCATTTGCTGCCTCGCGGATTAAGGGCGTCGTTGAGGCCGTCGCCGAGGAAGCTGAAGGCGATCGAAGCAAGGCCTAGGACGGCCGCCGGCGCGGCAAGCAGATGGGGATAATGCTGCCAGACGCGCAGGCCGTCGGAAATCATGTTGCCCCAGCTCGGCGTCGGCGGATTGACGCCGATGCCGAGGAAGCTGAAGGCGCTTTCCAGCACCATGGCGGTTCCGAGCCCGGCGCTGACGGAGACGATCAGCGGCCCGAGCGCATTGGGAACGACATAGCGCTTCATGATGATCCAGTTGGAAAGGCCGAGCGCCTGGGCCGCCGTGACATAGGGCCGGCCGCGGATCGACAGGACCTGGGCGCGGACAAGCCGCGCATAGGGTGGCCAGGAAATCAGCGCCATCGAGCCGAAGACCAGCATGAAGTCGACCCATATGGTTTCGCGATAGAAGGGATTGAGCGTCGCCATGTAGCGCGCCTCCATCCATTTGGAGATCGGCGACTTCAGCGAGGCGTTGATGACGACGACCAGCAGCAGGTTCGGGACCGACATGGTCATATCCGTCAGCCACATGATGGCGCGGTCGAAGGGATTGCCGAAGAAGCCGGCGATAGTGCCGAGCACGAGGCCGATCAGCAAGGCGATGAAGGTGACGACGACTGCCACCAGGAAGGCGGTGCGCGTGCCGAAGACGACGCGGCTGAAAACGTCGCGGCCGAGGTCATCGGTGCCGAAGAGATTGTGCAGGGAAGGGGACGCATTTCGCGCCTGCAGATTCTGGCTCAGATAGTCATAGGGCGTCAGATACGGACCGAAGATCGCGGCGAAGGCGAGGAGCGCCACCACGAACAGGCCGAAGAGGGCGAGCTTGTTGCGCTTCAGGCGAAACCAGGCGTCGCGCCACAGGCTGACCGGCTGCTCTTCCTCGCTGACGATCGGGGAAAGGGGGACGGCGGACATGGGTCAGCGGCTCCTTCTTGCGTCGTTGGCGCGCGGATCAAGCAGCGGGTAAAGCACGTCGACCAGAAGGTTCGAGAGCATGACCAGGAACGAGCCGATGAGCGTGATCGCCAGAATGACGGGATAATCCGAGTTGATCAGCGCTTGCACCGTCAGCCGGCCGAGACCAGGCAGGCCGAAGACGAGCTCGACGAAGATCGCGCCGTTGACGATGATGATCATGATGAGCCCAAGCTGCGTGACGATGGGCGTCAGGACCGGCCGCAGTATATGGCGCAGCGCGACGATGATCTCCGGAACGCCCTTGGCACGGGCGGTGCGGACGAAATCCTCCGAAAGAATTTCGATCACGGCGGCGCGCGTCTGGCGCACGATGAGCGCGATCGGCTGAAAGGAGAGCACGATCAGCGGCAGCAGAATGCGCAGGTCGAAAACGCCGCCCCAGCCGTAGGGCACCTTGACGCCCGGCAGAAGGACGATCAGCCCGACCATCAGCAACGGGCCGGCCACATAGGCGGGAATCGCCCAAAGAAACAGCGCCGAACCGAGGATCGCATAGTCTGCGCGTGAGTTCTGGTTCATGGCGGCGATCATCCCGAGCGGGATGGCGATGATCGTCGTCAGGATGATGGAACAGAGCGCAAGCTGGAAGGAGACGGGGGCCGCGGCCGAGACCATCGCCCAGACCGAGCGGCCGGAGGTCAGGGAATTGCCGAACTGGCCGTGCAGCAGGTTCCAGATGTAGAGGCCGAACTGGACGATGAAAGGCTTGTTCAGCCCGGCACTCTCGCGAATGGCCTCGATGCGCTGCGGATTGTAGGCGACATCGCCGGGCGCGCGCAGAAAGATCAGCTTGATCGGATCTCCGGCCCCGTAGAAGGCCAGCGCATAGACGGCCAGCATCACGATGAGGACGGACGGAATCCAGATGACGAACCGGGCCAGCACGTAGCGTAACAAGGTCATCTCCCAGTTGTTGGTCGGCGCGGGGTTGCGTCAGGTCGGCCTAGCCGATGGAAACCTCCCAGGGCGCCACGACCTGCCAATCCAGATTCTTGTCCATGCCTTTGACCTCCTTGGTGGCCCAGCGCGACATGGCCTGAGAGTACCACGGAATGAAGGCCCAATCGTCGCGGAAGATCTTCTGGGCATCCTGCGCGAGCTTGATGCGCTGCGGATCGTCAGCCGCCTTGGTCGCGGCTTCGGTCAGCGCCGCATCGACCTTGTCGTTCTTGTATCCGCCAAGCTTGTTCTGCGCATTCGACGAGGTCGAGGCGATGCAGCCGGCGAGATAGGAGACGGCGTCCGGCACGCGGGTGCCGACGTCGTCGCGGAAGATCTGCACCGAATTCTGGTCCGGGCCGGCATAGGAGTCCTGCTGCGGCTTCATGTCGACGGCGGTGATGCCGAGATTCTGACGCCACTGCTCGGCGATGAACTGCGCCGCCGCCTGGATGGCCGGCGCGGAAATGCCGACGAAGAGGATCTTCGGCAGGCGCTCTGGGCCGCCATAGCTGGATTCGGCCAATAGCTTCCTGGCTCCTTCCGGATCGTAAGGGTAGGGCTCGAAACCGGAATTTTCGGCGCCAGGCACGGAGTTCAGGATCTGGTCGGTCTTCTTGTGCGGCCCGTCCGGATAGGAAGCCTTGAAGAGGCCCTCGCGGTCGACCGCCATGATCAGCGCCTGGCGAACCTTGGGGTCGTTCATCGGCGCGCGCGAAATGTTGAACCAGAAATGCTGACTGGTCGGGATGAGCGGGCCGGCGGAGAATTCCGGCCCGAGATCCTGGATGATCGTCGAGGTGATCAGTTCGGTATGCGCATTGAATTCGCCCGACTTGATGAGGGACGTCGCGGTGACATTGTCCTCGATCGAGGAGATTTCGATGCGCGCCAGTTTCGGCTTCGGACCGAAGAAATTCTCGTTCGGCTCGAACACCAGCTTGCCGGCATCGATGTCGATGCTGGTCAGTTTGAAGGGGCCGGAGAAGACGGGCTTGTTCTCAGGCTTGTACCAGTCGATGATTTCTTCGCCATCGCTGCCGCGTGATTGCGAAGCCTTGGTGATCGGCGCGATATGGTTGGCCAGACGCATGAAGAAGATCGGATCGACATCCGTCAACGTGACGATGACGGTGCCCTCGTCGGGCGTGGCAACCCCCGCCAATTCGGTGCTGGCTCCGCCGCTGATCTCCTTGTAACCCTGAACCTTGCTGAGCACCTGATCGGCGCGCTGGCTCTTGGTGTTCGGCATGGAGGCGACTTCCCAGGAGCCCTTGATGTCGGCGGAGGTGATCTTGCTGCCGTCGGAGAAGATCGCCTTCGGGTCGATCTTGAAGGTCCAGACCTTGTTGTCGGTGGTTTCCCAACTGGTGAAGACGTAGGGCTTGATCTTGCCTTCGCTGTCGAAATACATCGGCGAGGCCCACCAGAACGAGTTCCAGCGGAAGGTTCTGCCGCCGCCGCGCAGCGGCGACCAGTCCTGATCGAAAGCGGGATTGGCAACCTTCAGTACCTGGCCTTCGTCGGCGAGCACGATGCGCGCGTTCATCCCGAACAGCGTCAGCCCGACGCCGGCCGCGAGACCAAGCTTGAGTGCATCGCGACGCGACATCTGCGTCTTGTGCGCAGCATTCCGGTCAGCCATCCGTTCCTCCCGTGACTAGATCCGCAGTGCCCCACCTTCGCTCTCTCCCGAAGGGCTCCAGGGCGGCGGCAAACAGTCACTCGATAATGTAAATATGTCAATAAAAATTAATTCTAAAACGACAACTTCGGTGACGGCAAATAATTTATCGATATTTTTCATTATGTTGTTGGCCAGCAATGATGCTCATCAAAATTGTCATATTGACAACATAGTCAATGGCGTGAAGAAAAAGCGGTAGGGCGGACCGAGTTCGTACCGTCGTGCGGCCTCTATCCGAGGAGGAAGGATATGACCGATCACAAGATTGCGGGCGTTTTCAGCGCGGCGGCGACGCCGCTGAATGCCGATGGCAGTCCGGATATGAACCTGTTCGTCGATCATTGCCGGCGCCTCCTTGATGGAGGCTGTCATGGCGTCGCGCTCCTCGGCACGACGGGCGAGGCGAATTCCTTTTCCTCCAGCGAGCGTCGGGCAATTCTCGAAGCCGCTGTGGAGGCGGGGATTGCGGCTGACAGGCTGCTTCCCGGCACCGGCGTGTCGGCCATTTCGGAAACGGTGGAACTGACCAGGCACGCGCTCTCGCTCGGTGTCACCAAGGTGGTGATGCTGCCGCCTTTCTACTACAAGGGCGTCTCCGACGACGGCCTGTTCGCGGCCTATGCCGAAGTGCTTGAAAGGGTGGCGGACCATCGGCTGCGGGTCGTCCTCTATCATATCCCCCAGGTTTCCGGCGTCCCGCTTTCCATATCGTTGATCGGCCGATTGATCGAAGCTTTTCCTGACACCGTCGTCGGCATCAAGGAATCATCCGGCGATTTCAACAACATGCAGGCGCTTGTCGAGGCCTATCCCGGCTTTTCCGTGCTTGCTGGCGCCGATCCGCTGCTGCTGCCTCTGCTGAAGATCGGCGGCGCCGGCTGCATTACCGCCACGTCCAATCTGGTGGCGGATTCGCTGCGCACCGTCTACGACAAGGTTCATGACGCGACACACAGCGGCGAGGTGGAGCAGGCGCAATTGCGCATCAATGCCTATCGCACCCTATCCAATTCCTATGTGCAGATACCGACGATCAAGGCGATGATCGGGTTGAAGACGGGCAATGCGGCATGGAGGCGAACACGCCCGCCGCTGATGCCGGTCGGCGATGCGGATCATGCCGCTCTTTCCGACGCCTACGCCAAGTTGCCATAGGAGAGGGATCATGACGTTCACGGGCCTGCGGCCGGACGCCGTGCCGGCGCTGATGACGGGCGAGATCCTCGCCAATCCCGCAGAAACGGGACGCGCGGATGCCTATCTCCCGTCTCCCTGCATTCAAAACCATGCCGCCAATCTCGCCTTTCTTCCCGATGGAACGCTGACCTGCGTCTGGTTCGGTGGCACGATGGAGGGCATGGGCGATATTTCCATTTACATGTCACGGCTCGCGCGTGGCGCAACAGGCTGGTCGCAACCAGAAAAAATGTCCGACGATCCGACGAAATCGGAGCAGAATCCCCTGATTTTCAAGGCTCCTGACGGAGATATCTGGCTTCTTTATACGTCGCAGAGATCGGGAGATCAGGACGGCGCGGTTGTCAAATGCCGAATCTCGATTGATGGCGGCAGAACGTTTGGCGACGTCCGCGTACTCTGCGATCTTCCCGGCACATTCGTGCGTCAGCCGATCGTCGTCAACAATGACGGTGCATGGCTGCTTCCGGTCTTCCGTTGCATCGGGCTGCCCGGCGAGCGCTGGACGGGCGATGCCGATACGGCCGGGGTGCTGGTGTCCAGCGATCACGGTAGAAGCTGGAGAATGACGGCGGTGCCGGACAGTCTCGGCGCCGTCCACATGAACATTGTGCCGTTGGACGGCGATAATCTTGTCGCCTTCTACCGCAACCGCTTCGCGCAGTCCGTGCTTTCCAGCCGTTCGACGGATGGTGGCCTGAACTGGAGTGCGCCGCAGCCGCTGGATTTGCCGAACAATAACTCCTCCATCCAGGCTATCCGGCAAAAAAATAGCGTGATCGCAATGGTTTATAATCATTCGAACGCGCTGATGTCCGATGCCAGGCGGCAGTCGCTCTATGATGAAATCGACGGTGACGATGAGGTGGGCGATACGCAAGTGCAGGCCTCGACATCGCGGCCAAAGGCTGTCTGGGGCGTGCCGCGCGCACCGCTCAGCCTTGCCTTTTCAAACGATGGCGGCGTGAGCTTTCCGCGCCGCATCGATCTCGATACCGGCGATGGATATTGCCTCAGCAACAATTCGAAGGATTCGCTCAATCGCGAATTCTCCTATCCGTCGATCGTACAGGGGCCGGATGGGGCGCTGCATATCGCCTACACCTATTATCGCCGCGCCATCAAATATGTGCGGCTCTCGCCGGAGGCGATCTTGTAACCACCTTTTGCTTTGGCAAGCAGATTGGGTCGCGACTTGCCAAGCGGAAGTGCGTTGTATAACAAATTTACATCTAAGCGGCGATTGAGGATATCGCGGCATTCGAGGCAAGGAGAGGTGCGGTGGTCAATCTGGATTCGCCTATTTCAATCGTCCGGCCGCATGCGATCGAGTTCGGGGTGGGTACGGCGGAGCGGCTCGGCAGATGGGCGGATGAAAGAGGCTATCGTCGCGTTCTCGTCATTTCCGATGCCTTCAATGCCAGGCGTGTCGATGCGCTTGCTTTGAAAGGCGAGCTGACGGTCTTTGGAGAGGTCAGGCCCGAACCGGATACGGACGATCTCGACCGGGTGCTTGCCGTCGCAAACGCAGCGGATGCCGAGCTTGTGGTGGGGTTTGGTGGCGGAAGCGCCATGGATCTTGCCAAGCTCGCTGCGGTTCTTGCCGGCTCCCCGCAGACTTTGCAGGAGGTTGTCGGTCCGAACAAGGTTCGGGGTCCGCGCCGCGTTGCGCTGGCGCAGGTGCCGACGACATCGGGCACCGGCAGCGAAGCCGGCATTCGCGCGCTGGTCACCGATCCCGGCACAAGGGCCAAGCTCGCGGTCGAGAGCCTGCACATGCTTGCCGATATCGCGGTCATCGACCCGGCTTTGACCTTCACCGTCCCGGCAGGCACGACAGCCGCGACCGGTGTCGACGCCATGGCCCATTGCGTCGAGGCCTTCACCAACCGCAAGGCGCATCCGATGATCGATCTTTATGCGATCGAGGGCATCCGGCTTGTCGGCCGATATCTGGCGCGGGCGGTCGCGGATGGTTTCGATGCGGAGGCGCGCGCTGGCCTGTCGCTGGCGTCGCTTTATGGCGGCTTCTGTCTGGGCCCGGTCAATACCGCCGGCGGCCATGCGCTTGCCTATCCGCTCGGTACACGCTGGCATGTCGCGCATGGAGCGGCCAACGCCCTCATCTTCCCGCATGTCCTGGCCTTCAACACCCCGTCCGTTCCGGAAAAGACCGTGATTATCATGGATGCCCTCGGTCATGGGCGGGCGCGGGATATTCGATCGGTCTTCGATACCGCCCATGCTTTCTGCGCCGGCCTTGGCATCGAGATGACGCTTTCCGGCCTCGGTGTCGAGAGAAGCGATCTCGACGCCATGACGGAGGACGCTTTTGCCATCCGGCGCCTCCTCGACAATAATCCCCGTGATCTCACGCGCGCCGATATTCGCGCGATCTATGAAGCTGCCTTCTAGAGCGGTTCAGCGTTTCACGGTATCGCTGAACCGCTCTAGCCTATCGTTTTAACGCAATTCCGAACGGAAAACCGCTACGCACTTTTCCTGGAATTGCTCTAGACCTGCGCGCCTGAAAGGAATGTGACCGATGGACAGGAATGCGAAAGTCGCGGTGACGCTGGGCGATCCCGCCGGCGTCGGGCCGGAAGTGATCGTCAAGGCACTGGCGGCGATGCCGGAGGCCGAGCGCCGCGATTTCGTGATCGTGGGCAATGCCGAAGCGCTTGAGCGCGCCAATCGTATCGCCGCCACCGGTCTGACATTCGCGCCCGCGGAGAATGCCGGTGGTGGACGTATCGCCGTCGACGAAGTGGAGCTGGGCGCGGCTTTGCCCGAGATCGGCAAGGTCAGCCCGGTCGCGGGGGACGCCTCGGTGCGCTATATCAGCCGCGCGGTGGAGCTCGCCATGTCCGGCGCCGCCGACGTCATCGTCACGGCGCCGATCAACAAGGAAGCGATGAACCTTGCCGGCCATCACTTTGACGGTCACACCGGACTGCTGGCGCATCTGACGGGGTCCAGGAGTTCCTTCATGCTGTTGGCCTCCGAGCGGCTGAATACCATTCATGTGTCGACGCACGTCTCTCTCAAGGGGGCGATCGAGCGCGCCAGAACGGAGCGGGTGCTGGCGACCATAGAGGCCGGGCACAATCATTTGCTGCGTCTGGGCAAAAAGGCGCGCATCGCCGTCGCCGGCCTCAATCCGCATTGCGGCGAGAACGGGTTGTTCGGTACGGAGGACATGGAGTTCCTGGCGCCGGCCGTCGAGCTGGCGCAGGCAAAGGGGATCGACGTGGTCGGTCCGATTTCGGCCGATACCGTGTTCGCCCGCGCCTATAATGGCGCCTTCGACCTCGTTATCGCGCAATATCACGATCAGGGGCACATCCCGATCAAGCTCGTCGCCTTCGAAACCGCCGTCAACGTGTCGCTGGGGCTGCCGATCGATCGCGTCTCCGTCGATCATGGCACGGCGTTCGATATTGCCGGAACCGGCAAGGCCAATCATGTGAACATGCTGTCCGCCATCGCCTATGCGCGGCTGATGGCTCGCTCGCCGCGCCGAAAGGCCGCCTGAGGAGCGGCGTCAGGACGCCTTAAGGCTTGGAATATGCACGCCGACCAGCATGTTGAGGACGCGGCGGGCATCCACGCTGACGGCGACCTGCTGGTCCGGCGCCATATCCCATTCTCCCGGTGGATGGAGTGTATTCCAGTCCCGCTGAATGGTCTGCCCGATCGCCACGCCTTCGGTCGCGACGCGGACGGGGCCGGAACGCACTTCGAACAGGGTGGGGTCTATGACATAGGCGACGGCGGTGGAGTCGTGCACATAGTAGCCGTCGATCCCGAACTGGGCGTGAAAGGCGCGGTAGCCGGTGGATGTCTCGACGATAAAGCGCCCGGCCTCGCCACCATGCGTGGCCAGGCGCGCAAGCTCCCTTGGCCCCATGACGACTTGCCGTGTGACGTCGAGGCCGATTGCCGTCACCAGCCAGCCCGCACCGAATATCTCGTCCGCGGCCAGCGGATCGCCAAGGATGTTGGCCTCGGCAACGGGGGTTGCATTGCCGTTCAGGCCGGACAGCGCGAAGGCGCCGCCCATGATCACCACTTCCTTCACGAGGGAGACGATCTCCGGCGCTTCCCTGAGGGCAAGTGCCAGGTTGGTCATCCGTCCGACGGCCAAGAGAGTGATCTCGCCGGGATTGGCCAGCACCGTGTCGATGATGAAGCGATGTGCCGGGCGCGGATCGAGATCCGGCAATCCCTCCCAATCGACCGGTATGTCTCCGAGGCCGTTCTGGCCGTGGATATGGACCGGAGGGTCGCCGGCGTCGCCGTTGAGAGACGCGGCAGCGCCGCGCGCAACCGGCGCCTGAATGCCAAAGCGCTTTTTGAGATAAAGCGCATTGCGCGTCACCGTGTCGATGTCGCCATTGCCGAAGACCGTGGTGATGCCGAGCAGGCTCACACTCGGGTTGGCATTGAGAAACAACAGGGCGGCGGCATCGTCGACACCGGGATCGGTATCGAAAATGACCTTTCGCCCCCCGCTTCCCGTAGGTTCCTCGCGCGGCTGCATGCGCCTCAGGCCTTCTTCAACAACGCCGGAAAGAAGTGCTTCTTGCCGGCCTTGGCCTTCCTGGCATCCCAGCCGGCCAGGATGACGACGGCGCGGCTGGCGACGGCGCAGCATCTCTTGATGGAGTCCGCCGAATCCTCGCGCTTGCGTGTGATGCGATTGGCGCCGACCGAACAGATCATGCCGCCACGAAAGCCGAAGAGCTGCGCCAGCGTGAAGATGGTCGCCGCCTCCATCTCGAAATTGGCGACCTTGGCCCTCTGCAGATCCTCGATGACATGATCCATCTTCGATTGCCGGAAACCGCCCGGCATCGGATTGACCTCGCCGGCATAGAAGCTGTCGACGCTGGCGGCGAGCCCGACATGGTAACGCTCACCCATGTCCTCGGCGGCCTGGATCAGCGCCATCAGCACCTCATGATCGGCGACCGCCGGATAGGATTTGTCGACATAGGCATCGACCGTGCCCGTCAAGCGAAGCGCGCCCGTGGAAATGACGAGGTCGCCGGGTTCGATCTCCGGCTGAAGCGCCGCGCAGGAGCCGACGCGGATGAAGGTATCGGCGCCGCAATTCGACAGTTCCACGACGGCGATATCCGTCGAAGGGCCGCCGACGCCATGCGAGCAGGCGGTGATATCGACCCCATCGAGCGTGCCGCGCGCCGTACGGAATTCGCGGAAATAAGCCACTTCGTCATAGGTGTCCCAGGAGCTGCCCACCAGCGGCACACGGCCGGGGTCGCCGGGCGTCAGGACATAGCGGGAAACCTCGCCCGGCTTGATCTTCAGGTGCATCTGCAGGCCGCCGGGGTGGATGGGAGTGTGCTGTATCGTCATGGGTCGTTTCCTTGCATGCGCCGTTATTTCGAAGGAATGAAAGCGGTCGAATAGACCTTCGAGACATCGACATCGGTCTTCAGGTCGCCGAATTCGCGAAGCGTCTTCTCGGTCTCGCCGATCACCGTGCCGTCGAAGGCGCAGGCGCCCTTGGCGCGGGAGAAATCGGTGTAGACGTAGCTTTCCTGCAGTTCGAGCTGCTTGGCCTGCTGTACCGGATCGAGCTGGTTGTTGAGGCCGGTGATGGCCTTCACCGTCTCGTCCTTATGGGCATAGGCATAATCGTAGCCCTTCTGCGTCGCGGCGACGAAGCGCTTGACGAGATCGGGATTGGCTTCGACGGTCTTGCGGGCTGCGAAAATCACCTCGGCATAGGTGCCGACGCCGAAATCCGACGGCAGCAGCGAGGATGTCTTATGACCCTGCAGGTCCAGCGCCACGGCTTCGTTGATGACGAAACCGGTCTTGGCGTCGACGGAACCGTTGACGAGGAGCTGATCGCTCGGCGACACCACAAGCTTGATCTTGTCGAGTGGCACGCCGGCCTTGGCGAGCATCGCCTTTGTCAGCGTCCAGGGGCCGCCTTCATTATAGGCGAGGGTCTTGCCGATCAGATCGGCGGGTTTCTGGATGCCGCTTTTCGCCAGCGACACGACGCCGGCCGGATGGCGCTGGAAGCAGGCGCCGACCATGACGAGATCCATGCCGTTCGCGTCGCCGAGCAGGATCTGGCTGACATCGTTCGTTCCGAAGGTGTTGGCGCCGGACGCGACGAGCGCGGTGGAATTGAGGTTTGGACCGCCCGGCATGATATCGACATCGAGGCCGGCATCCGCATAGAAGCCTTTATCCTTGGCCATGACATAGCCGGCCGATTGCACATTGAGGAGCCATGGCAGCCGCAGGGAAATCTTGTCGGCGGCGAAGGCAGGTGCAGCAAGAGCAAGGGCGGCCGACAGGGCCAGAGCAGCCGAAAAGGATTTTATCGTTAGTCTCATTCCAATCTCTCCAAAAAATATTGAAAATATTTCAGGCATCCATGCTGGCTTCAGGCCAGAAAAGACTGATTTTTTCGATGACGATCACGAGATAGAACATCAGGATGGTGGCGAGCGACGAGGCGGCGATCGCTGCAAAAAGCATGGCTGCATCCTGCTGATAGCCCGCCGTAACGATGACGGTGCCGATCCCGAAATTGGCGCCGGTGAATTCCGCCACGATCGCGCCGATGACGGCTGTGCTGGAGCTCACTTTTGCCGCCGCGAAAATATAGGGCAGGGCGGCATAGAAGCGCGCATGGCGGAAGGTCTGCGCCTTGGTCGCGCCGATGACCGACAGGAATTCCAGGCTTTGCCGGTCGACGGTGCGCAACCCCTTCACCGCATTGACCAATGTCGGGAAAAAGCAGGCGATGGCGGCGATGGCGACCTTGGGCGGCAGGCCGAAGCCGAGCCAGATCGTCAATAGCGGAGCGATGGCGAGGATGGGAATCGCCTTCAGCGTGATCGCCCATGGAAAGAGCGCGCGTTCGGCCGCCCGCGAATACAGGAAAAGAACCGCCAGCAGGATAGCGAAGGTGGTGCCGATGATGAAGCCCAGCACGGCGGCGGCCATGGTCCAGGCGAGATTCTGCAGCAGCATGTCTCGCGCTTCCCAGATTTTCGCGCCGATGGTGCTCGGGGCCGGCAGCAAATAGGCCGGCACGGAAAAGGTTCTTACGCCGATCTCCCAGGCGAGGCCGATGGCGACAAAGAGGCCGATGGCCGGGGCGAGGTCGATGAGGCGGGAGACGAACCGGGCAACTGCGATCTGCCCGGACGATGCGGTGGCGTCATTGCTCATGGATCAATGCCTCCAGTTCCTGCAGCTGGTGGATATAGTCGGGGGTGGCGCGCAATGTCGGGTCGCTGATGCGCGGACGCAGGACCGGAACGATGGATTTCACCCGGCCCGGCCGCGGCGCCATGACCACGATGCGGTCCGATAGATAGAGCGCCTCGCTCAGCGAATGGGTGACGAAGACCACCGTCAGGCCGCGGGCGTTCCAGATGCGGATCAGCTCGTCATGCATCTCGCGCCGGGTGAAATCGTCGAGCGCGCCGAACGGCTCGTCCATCAGCAGGATATCCGGCTCGTAGGACAAGGCGCGCGCGATCGCGACGCGTTGGCGCATGCCGCCGGAAAGCTGGGCCGGATAATGGTCGGCAAAGCCGTCCAGCCGGACGAGATGAAGGAGATCGAGAACCTTTTCGCGCCGCTGCGCCGCAGAGCCGAGGCCCATGATCTCAAGTGGAAGCTCGACATTCTGGTAGACGGTCTTCCAGGCAAAGAGGCTGGCCTCCTGGAACACGAAACCGAACCGCTTGCGGCGCTGATACGCGGCGGAGGGAAGGCCATGAATGTGGACCTCACCCTTGGTGGGCGGGATGAGATTGCTGATGATGCGCAGCAATGTCGACTTGCCGCAGCCGCTGCGCCCGATGATCGAGATGAAGCAATTTTCCGGGATGGTCAGATTGACGTCGACCAGCGCGTCGACGGCTGCCTTCTTGCCGGCGAAGGACATGGACACGTTCCTGATATCGATCGCCGGAGGCACCGGGTCCGCCCGGAACATGGGCAATTCAAAAGGGGACGCAAAACTCCCCGCCGGCCTGGTCAACATGTCTTTCCCCTACGCTTCGACGGGCGTTGGCCCGTCTTTTCCACTCCTTGGTATTGCCAAGTTCACCATTTCAGCATTCCCCTTGCTGAAACCGATGATAGACTTGTCAAAAGGGCTTGTACTAGAAGATTTATTGGCGCTTGATGCGCGAATAATTCGCGCACTTGGGAGAGATGCTTGGCCCTTCTGAAGACGTCGCTCATTCATTTCGATGCCGCCATACGACATGGCTCGATCAGAAAGGCGGCGGAGAGCCTGAACGTCGCTTCGTCTGCCATGAATCGTCAGCTTCTTCAGCTCGAACAGGAAATAGGTGCTCAGCTTTTCGAGCGTCTGCCGCGTGGTATTCAACCGACGGCGGCAGGCGGCGTGCTCCTGTCCTATATTCGCCGCTGGAACCGGGAAGCGGCGCTGGTGAAGCAGGAGATCGGCGGGCTGAGCGGCGGCGTGCGCGGCACGATCCGCATAGCGGCGGCCGAAACCTTCACCGAGGATCTGCTGCCCACCGCGATGACGCGGCTGCAGGTGGCCTTTCCGCATGTGAACTACACGCTGATTTCCGGCGACAACCAGCGCATCACCAACGAGTTGCTGGCGAAGGAGGCCGACCTCGTGCTGGCCTATGACGTCAGCGAGCATGTGCGGGCCGAGCGAGTTCTTTCCATCACCGATCCCGTCGGCATCATCACCGCGCCGGACCATCCGCTTTCCCGCAAGGAGATGGCGACCCGGGCCGATATCGCCGAATGGGCGCTGATCGCGCCGGGTGACGACTGGTTGCGTCATAGCGGGTTGAAGCATGTGTTCGAGGGAGAGCAGGGGCCCGGCCGCATCGTTGCGCGGGCGGAACGGCCCGGCATCCTCAAGGCGCTCGTTCGCGCAGGATTGGGCATCGCTTTTCTTTCCCTGCTCGGGGTGGAGAAGGAGGTATCGGAGGGCAAGCTTGCCTGGATACCGCTGGCCGACGACATCATGGAGCCGGCCCGCATTTCGCTTCTCGTGCCGCGCGGCCGTGTCCAGCCCGTCTACATGATGGAATTCATCGAGATCGTGAAACGCGAACTCAGCGAATACCAGACCGTCAATCGCGGCAGCGCGGTGGCCTGATCCTATGAGGGGTGGACGGCGGCACGTCCGCTGTAGACACCGCCGGATCACGACGCCAACTGTCCGATACTGACGGCGCAGGCCTTGCTGACCTCCTGCACCGTCGCGGGTGCCCGCATGGTGAAAAGGGTGTCCAATCCGCGCTCTCGCCTTGATTCCCGCACTGCGTCCTTGATGGCGAAGAATACGGAATTGGCGAGGATGAGCGGCGGTTCTCCGACCTCCTTCGCCGAGAAAATCCCTTCGTCATCCGGGGGGATATCGACCACCGAAGGGTCGTTGCGCGGAAAGAGCGATACGTTGAACTGCAGCGGGATCGTGACATGGGCCGGAATCTTGTAGCGCCAGGTGTTAACGGCGTTCAGGCGGCCCTTTTCGTCCCCATCCGGTTCGAACACCAGATCCTCGGTCATCAGGAACCCGACGCCCTGGATGAACGCGCCTTCGACCTGGCCGATATCGAGTGCCGGATTCAAGGACCAGCCGACATCATAGACGACGTCGGCGCTCAGGATCTTCGTTTCGCCGGTCAGAATATCCACCTCGACCACGGCGCAGGCGGCGGAATAGGTGAAGCCGGTGAACTGGTTCTGGACATCCGTTACCTTGTCGACGTCGGCCCTGGTGATGCCCGGTATGACCGGCTGGTCGGCCGGCTGCTTGAAGGTCAGCACCGGCATGTCGAAATCGCCGTGTTCGATGTCGACGTTGAAGCTCGCCGTCAGGCTCAAGCGCTTGACATAGGCGAGATGGACGAGGTTCTGCCAGATCAGGGACTTGCGGCCGCCGATTTCCACCTCGGCTGACCACCCTGCGAGCCCATAGTTCCAGAAGTCGATGCCGTTGGCTCTGCACCAGTCGTTGCCATTGTCCTTGAGCAGTTCATAGGCGAATTCGATGAGCCGCTTGCGCAGCTGCTCGCATGTGCGTTTGACGGCTTCGGCACTGTAGGGCGTGCCCGTGGAGGCGCCGCTGCTGCTCGTGTTGGGCGTCGTGTCGGTTTGCGGGCTCTCGACATGGATGAGCGTCATCGGGATGCCAAGCACATAGGCCGCAACCTGCTGCACCTGCGTCAGGAGCCCCTGGCCCATGTCGACGCCGCCCTGATGGATGATGATCGAGCCGTCGGCCTGATTGACGACGACGATTGCCGAGGATTGCTTCAACTGTTCGAAATTATAGCCCGAGCCGTACTTCACCGGTATCAGCGAGATGCCCTGCTTGCGCCATTTGTTGGCGGCGTTGAAACTCTGCACCGCCTCGAGCTTCATGGCGAAGTTGCATTTCTGCTTCAGATAGGCCCAGACCTGCGCGATGTAGCAGGCGGTCAGCGTCTGGCCGTAGGGCGTGACATCGCCGCGAAGATAGAAGTTCTTCTCGCGCAGTTCCTCCGGCCGCATGCCGAGCGCTTCCGCCGCGTCGTCGATCAGGTTTTCCTGGATGTTCTTCGCCTGAATATCGCCAAAGCCGCGCATCGCCGTGCTTGGCGCGGTGTTCGTCCGGCAGACATCGATCGCGCTCTCGAAATTCTCGATCATATAGGCGTTGTCGATGCGCGTCTGGATGCAATTGGTGACGACGAAGGAGCAGTCGTAATAGGCGCCGCCATCCGCCCAGAGCTGCAGATGCATGCCGCGGATGATCCCGCGGTCTTCCGGCCGCAGTGATCCGTCGTCCACGGCGATCTGGCCCTCGCCGATCAGAGCATGGCGCTTGCCGATCATCGCCGTGTCCTGATCGCGCGCCATGGCGAGGCGCACGGGCTTGTTCGTCACGCTTGCCGCAAGCGCCGTCGGACCGGTCGTGAAGCGTGCCTGTTCGGTCTTGCCGCCGAAGGCACCGCCGAGCAGACGGGTTTGCAGCTTGACCTTGTTGTATTGCCGCCCGAGCACCATGGCGACGGTCTGCTGCATTTCCATCGGGCTCTGCGTCGAGGAATTGACGACGATGCGGCCGTCGTCGGCCGGGAGCGCGAGGCAGGATTGGGTTTCGAGATAGAAATGAGCCTGGCCGCCGGTGCGCTGGTTGTTGACGACGCGCGTGCAGGAGATGCCATCGAGCGGAACGTTCTCGTAGACGGCAGGCGGTTGATCGAATTTCGGTGGTTGGGCTGTCTCTGCCAGCCAATCGAACCGACTGCGGGGCCTGGTGATCTTCCAGATGTGGCACAGGAAGGAGGCTGTCGAGGGCGTATCCGGGTAGACGCTGTTTTTGGCGACGGCGCTTTCGAGCGACAGAATGGGCTCCTGCCATGCCGGCTGCCAGTCGATCGGCGCATAGACAAGACAGTTCTGCGAGACGAATTGCGCGATCCCGTTGGCCGCCTGTTCGGCGTCCGCCAGCACCAGGGCGATCGACTGGCCGATGTAAAGCACCGAGCCGTCGGCAAACAGCGGTTGATCGAAGGCCATCCCCTGAAGATTGAGGCCGCTGGGGGGGACATCGTCGACCGAGATCAGGCGTCGGAAAGCCGGAAACTTATTGGAGAGACGCTCGCCAAGCTCGGCTATCGATACGGAGCCTTTTCCCGGCCATTGGTAGGAGAATCGCGCCAAGGCGCGCTTGCTCTGCACGAAGGCGGCATGCAAGGTCCCGTGCGGATAGGCGAGTTCGTGCGTGTAATGAATTCGGCCCGAACATTGGGCGAGCGCCGTGCTCTTGATATAGGGCTGGGCGACCGGCGCCTTATAGGCTTGCGGCACGTAATCCTGCTTGCCGCCGCTGACGCCCCAGGTGCCCCAGGTGATCGCGCCTGCCGACCGGACCGGTTCCGGAACGCTTCCGCCCCATTTGGTGAGGATATTGACCATCGCCTTGAAGAAGAGGCCGACGGTGAGCTGGACCTTGTATTCGGTGGTGAAGCCCTCCGACGGCAAGCCCCGCATGCGCTCGGCCGACTCCTCGATGAACTGGCGGGCCGCTTGCTCTATCGTGTCGCAGAAGCCGCAAATCAACGCGAAGGTAAGCTCCTTGCCCACCAATGGCTGGGTGATGTCAGCGGGTACCTGCCAGGGTGCGGCGCCAAGGCCGCCGAACACAAAGAGCGGCGATGCGATGCCGCCCTGCGACCGGGTGATCCGGATACAGGCATTGACGATCGTATGGGAGTTCACTTCGCGCAAGGCAACCTTTTCGGCCACCAGGCCGAAATCATTGAAATTCCGCGCCATCATCTGGACGGATCGAAGGACGATACGGTCGGCAAGCGACGGGTCCCTGGTCACCGCTTCCATCAGGTTCCCGATCGCCACAGGTTGATCCGTCGAGGCAAAGCCGCCATCTGGCCCAATTTCCCAATAGGAAATCAGCACCTGCGATCCAAGCATGACGGTGAAGATGTCGGAGGGAAAGGGCTCGCCGGTTCCCTTGGCGATGTGGTGGAGTACCAGCATGAGATTGCCGCCGACGGTGGCCGCATTGCGCACGATCCGGCCGGCGGTCCGGCGCAACATATAAAGGAAAGCGGCGACGCTGTCGGAGGCCGGAAGTTTCTGCTGCGCCGTCTCGAAGAAGGCGATCAGCTCCTCATAGGTCGCCGATGCCGGGAAATTGATGAAAAGATTGCTGTCGCTGAACGCGATGGTGCCAGCGAGTTCGGCGACGCTGCCGAGGCTGACGAAGGCGTCGACCGTCTCGAACTCTTCCTTGTATATGCCGTACGAGGTTCCTCCGGCGATGAGCTTGAAGCTCTTTCCACGCGAGGAGAGATCGGCGATGCAGGCGGCAAGCTCAGCCTTGCTGGCCGGCGTGAACCATTCGACAGGCCCGTCCGTGATCCGCAGATTGCCGGAAACGGCAGGGGCGGTCGTCGGAACGGGAATATTGACCACCGCGTCGTGCGGCAGATGAATGTCCGGGTCCTCCAGACAGTGCATGATGCCCGCCTGATCCGCCGGCGTCCAATTGCTCGCAAAGGTCTTCATGCCGGTCAGGATCGGCCGGTAACCCGTGCAGCGGCAGAGATTGCCGTCGAAGGCGTCTTCGATCTCCTGCTGCGTCGCTGCCGGATTGTTGGTGATGAATTCCGACATGTTCATCACGAAGCCGACGCTGCAATATCCGCATTGGCTGCCATTGTTGATCGCCAGCCGGTGCGCGACTGGATTGATCGTCGAATCCTCCTGGGATTCCCGAGCGGATTTGCCGTCGCCTTCCGGAGATGCTTGCAGCAGCTGCACCTCGTCGGAGACATCGAGGAATGCCTCCGGCAGTGCTGCGCCGATCTGGGCGCCGGCACGGCCGCCCATCAGGCGGTGGGTCAGATATTCGGGCACTGGCGGCGGCAGGTTGCCCGTCCCCTCGATCGTGGTGACGGCCATTCCCTGCAGCGAGCAAAGGCGCCGCAGGCAGGAGTTGATCGCCCGGTGACGCACCTTACCATCCGGCCAATCGGAAAGGATGACCGTGCAACCGCCACAACCGCCCTGGCCGCAAGGTTTCTTGGTTCCCGTCAGATGGACATCCGCGGATCGCAGATAGTCGACCAGCAATGTCTCCGGAGAGGGATCGTCGACGACGATGGACTTCCCGTTCAACAGAAACTGTAGTTGCGTTGTCGCTGTCATCCCACGCTCCCGATCCAAAGAAAATCCGTGATGAGGATTCTTTCGGGAAAAGAACTGTGTCGGTCCCCGATCGAATCCGAGATTCGATGAACGATCTACTCAAAGACGCGTTTCGGTTGTCTGTTCGGGATTATTTGCCAGAGAAACGGGAACGACTAGCACAATCTCATCAGCGCTATGATCGAATTATTCGCACGCTGGCTATGCGTGGGTTCACACGGACTTTTGGCGGCGAGCCGCCGTCACCCCGCCGCCATCATCCAGCCGTCGTTTGACGTTCGACCTGGCTGATCAGCCAGTCCTTGAAGGCGTTGGCCACCTCATTGCTCTGGCGGCCTTCGGGCAGGACGGCATAGTAGCCGAATTCGGTCGCCATAGGCAGATTGAAGATGGGCACCAGGACACCCGTGCGAACCTCCTCCTCGATGAGATAGGAGGGCAGAAGTGCCACCCCCATGCCGGCGCAGGCCGCACCGATGATCATGGAAAACTGATCGAAGCGATTGCCGCGAAAACCATCGCCGGGCGCGCCGCCATTGGCTTCGAACCATTGTGACCAGAGGCGGGGGCGCGTGGTGAGATGAAGGAGGGGAGCCTGGGCAAGGTCGGTCGGGCTGCTTGCGCCAAGCGTCTCGAATACCTTGCGGCTTGCGACCGGCAATACGAATTCGCTGCACAGAAAGGTGGAGCTCGCCTTGGCCCAGGTCGGCTGACCGTAATGGATGGCGAGATCGAAATCCTCCTGATCGAAATCGAAAGGTTCGGAGCGCGACTCCATCGTTAGGGCGAGCGAGGGATGGCGGGCAAGAAAATCAGGCAGCCGCGGCATCAGCCAGCGCGAGCCGAAGGTCGGAAGCGTTGCGATGTTGAGCGTCTCATCCGTGTCGGCGGCGGCGACGGCGCGCAACATCAATTGTTCCGACTGGGCGAGCAGGCGCTGCACGTCGGACAGCAGCCGCTTGCCGGCCTCCGACAGGATGACGCGCCGTCGCACGCGTTCGAAGAGCAGCAGACCGGTTTGCTGTTCGAGCGCCAGGATCTGCCGGCTCACCGCGCTCTGTGTCAGGTTCAGTTCCTCGGCGGCACGGGTGAAGTTGCCGTGCCGCGCCGCGCATTCGAAGGTCTGGAGATTGGCGAAATCCGGAGTGAGGCTGCGGCGCATATTCATTCTTGATAAGCATCAACTAAGCCGAGGATGTCATGAGACAAGCCTTGGAACAAGCATTATTGTGCGAAAAAGGAATGAACTTGTTTCAAGGAAGAGCTATCGTGACTGCGCCGCATGTTTCTCCCGATGACATCCGTCACGCATTTTCCGCCGCCATGTCGGACATGTACCGCACGGAGGTGCCGGCCTATGGCACGCTCATGGAGCTGGTCTCGGATATCAATGCCGAAACGCTTGCCGCCGACCCGTCGCTGCATGAACGCCTCGATGAGACGGATTCGCTGGCGCGCATTTCGGAAGAACGGCATGGGGCCATCCGTCTCGGCACCGCCGCGGAACTTGCGACGATGCGACGGATCTTCGCGGTCATGGGCATGTACCCGGTCGGCTATTACGATCTGTCGACGGCGGGCGTGCCGGTGCATTCGACCGCGTTCCGGCCCGTCGGCGAGGCGGCACTCAAGCGCAATCCCTTCCGCGTCTTCACATCGCTCCTGCGGCTCGACCTCATTGCGGACGAGACATTGCGCGCCGAAGCGGAGGCCGTCCTCGCCAAGCGGCAGATCTTCACGGACAGCGCCGTCGCTCTCACCGAAAAGGCCGAGCGGGATGGCGGCCTCGCACAGGACGATGCCGATCGGTTCGTTTCGGAGGTGCTCGAAACCTTCCGCTGGCATGATCGCGCCAATGTCGGCGCGGATCTCTATCATCGCCTGCACGATGCCCATCGCCTGATCGCGGATGTGGTCTCCTTCAAGGGGCCGCATATCAATCACCTGACGCCACGCACCCTCGACATCGATCTCGTTCAGGCTCGTATGCCGGAACGCGGTATCGTGCCGAAGGCGGTTGTCGAGGGGCCCCCGACCCGTAAATGCCCGATCCTGCTGCGCCAGACCTCGTTCAAGGCCCTGGAGGAGCCGGTGTCCTTCCTTGGCGCCGATGGTTCCTGGCAGCCCGGCTCGCACACCGCGCGTTTCGGCGAGATCGAACAGCGCGGCATTGCTCTGACGCCCAAGGGCCGCGCGCTTTACGATATGCTTCTCGACGCGTCGCGCGCCATCGTGCGTCCGGCGGCGGACGGCTCGAATGCGGCGGACTACGAGTTGGCCCTCGCCAAGGCGTTCGAGACTTTCCCGGATGACTGGGAAGCGATCCGCGCCGAGGGCCTTGGTTATTTCAGCTATTCGCTGACGGCAAAGGGGAGAGCGGCGCATGGTGAAATCAGTGGGGATATCGACACCTGGATCGCCGATGGTCTCGTTCAGTTCGATCCCATCGTCTATGAGGATTTTCTGCCTGTGAGCGCGGCTGGCATCTTCCAGTCGAATCTCGGCGACAATGCCCAGCATGAATTCGCCGCCAGCCCTAATCAAAGGCATTTCGAGGCCGATCTCGGGGCAGGCGTGCTCAACGAATTCGATCACTATGCCGGTATCGAACAGGCCTCGATCGATGCGTGCCGCCGGGTGCTGACGATGGCGGATGCTGCGGAATAAGGGAATCTTGATGCTCGAAAGCAGGCATGTCGAAGCGCTGCGGTTGCTTCTCGGCGAAAAGGGTATTCTGACGGCCGCTCCGGATCTGGCATCCTATGAGACTGGCGCGCGTTACGATCGGGGCCAGGCAGCCGCGGTCCTGCGGCCTGGCAGCACCGAAGAGGTTTCCGCCGTCGTTGCCTATTGCGTCCGCCATGGCATCCCGCTCATCCCGCAATCCGGCAATACCGGCCTCGTTTCCGGTTCCACGCCGGACATGTCGGGTCGAGAGGTGGTGCTGAGCCTTGATCGCATGACGGATGGTTTTGCGCTCGATATCGACAATCGGTCCTTGCGTGCGGGGGCAGGCTGGCGGCTTTCCGACGTCAACCGCAGGCTGGAGGAGCATGGCCTGTTCTTTCCGATCGACCTCGGCGCCGACCCGCGGCTCGGCGGCATGCTCGCGACCAATACCGGCGGCTCGCGTTTCCTGAAATATGGTGATGTCCGCCGCAACACGCTCGGCTTGACCGTGGTGCTGGCCGACGAAGCGGGAACGATCCTGCATCTGGCAAGCGATCTGCGCAAGAACAACACCGGCGTCGACTGGAAGCAGATCTTCATCGGCACATCGGGTGCCTTCGGCATCATCACCGAATGCGTGCTCAATCTCGAGCCGCTGCCGCGCCAGGTGGCAACAGCCTATCTGGTGCCGCGCGGCGACGCGGAGGTGATGCCGCTTCTGCGGGCCATGGAAGAGCGGCTGGGCAGCTATCTCTCCGCCTTCGAAGGCATGTCGGCCAATGCGATATCCGCCGCCCTTAACCATGTTCCCTCGCTTCGCAATCCCTTCGAGCGCGGGGAAGTGCCGGCCTATGTCATTCTGGCCGAAGTGAGCCGCAGCTGGGCGCCGCGCGAGGGCGAGCAATCGCTTGATCAGGTGTTGGAGGCCGTGCTCGCGGAAATATGGGAGAGCGAGGCGGCACCACTTGCCGACGCCTTTGTCGGCCCGGCCCATGAAATGTGGGCGCTTCGGCACGCGCTTTCGGAAGGGGTCAAGCACTCCGGCAGGTTGATCGCCTTCGATCTCTCCTTCCGCCGAGGTGATATCATGGGGTTTTGCGCCCGCATGCGGGCCGAATTGCCGGCGCTTTTTCCCACCGTCAGGATCTGCGATTTCGGCCATGTCGGCGACGGCGGCGTGCATTTCAATCTGGTCGTCCCGAAGGACGATATTGTTGCCGGAGATGCGGATTTCGAGCGTCGGCTTCGGGACTTCGTCTTCAAGGTCGCCGTGGAAGATTTTAATGGCAGCTTCAGCGCCGAACATGCCATCGGCCGGAAGAATCAGCCCTATTACGATCTCTATACGGCCCGAAACATCCGCGATCTTGCCGCGGGCCTGAAGGCGCTCCTGTCGCCCGGCGCGCTGGGTGCCGCACGATTTGGATAAGTCCGACAGTGGGCTTGTTCGGGGCTTTGGATAGTGTTCTTTCCGACCGTATGGACAATTGCATTTGTCGCTGATAGGAAATGTAATGTTATTACATTTCATGAGGTGGTCCGTGTATGTCGATCCAAGGGGGATTGTCAGGTTTCATTTCAATAGGAATTGGCTCGGCCAGCCGGCAGCGATTTTCGCGGCTTGACGTGGCGATGGCGCTCGTCATAACTGAGTGTGACGGTTCCCCGACGATGACTCCGAGGGGATTAATAGGGAACACGGTGAGGACGACCCAAAAAGGGACCGAGACCGTGGCTGCCCCCGCAACTGTAAGCGGATTGCCGTCCATCCTCGTGGCGCCGGAAGGCGCCATGCCACTGTGCCGGTCGGTGCGGGAAGGCAGATGGGCGACAGATATCCGCGAGCCAGGAGACCTGCCGTCGAATATCGATCCATCGTCACGGGCGGGGAAGCCCGACACAGGAGCAGGACATGACAATCCCTAACGCTTGGCCGCGCATCGATGCGCCATATTCCCCGGTTCCCGCCGATCATTCGACCGTCCGGAATGCCTATAGGGCATTCTGATATTCGCCACCGCTTTGTCGGGACGGCATTCACATCACATTCGGGGAATTCATGTTGAAGACCATCATCAAGTGGCCGCTCTATGCCGGCCTGTGCGCCATGTCATTGATCGTGTCCGGCCTGTCGGGCCAGGCCAAGGCGGCGGAAACCAGCTACCCTCTGACGCTGGAAAATTGCGGCCGGAAGATCAGCTTCGAAAAGGCGCCGTCGCGCACGGTCTCGATCGGCCAGAGCAGCACGGAAATCCTCTATCTTCTCGGGCTCGCCGACAAGGTCGTCGGCACGGCGCTCTGGGTCGGACCGGTTCTCAAGGGCTATAAGACGGTCAATGCCGGCATCGAGCGCCTCGCGGACAACGATCCGAGCTTCGAAAGCGTCCTCGGCAAGAAGCCGGATATCGTCACCGTCCAGTTTCAGTGGCAGGTGGGACCGGAAGGCGTGGTTGCCAAGCCCGAACAATTCGAGGAGCTGGGTATTCCGGTCTACACCTCGCCGTCGGATTGCGTCGGCAAGGAGAACTCCGCATCCAGCGACGGCGTCCGCCATCAGGTCTTCACCATGGATCTCGTCTATCAGGAGATCCGCGATCTCGCGAAAATCTACAATGTGCAGGACAGAGGCGAGGATGTCGTCGCTGATCTGAAGCGGCGCGAGGCGGCGGCGCGGGCCAAGGTTGCCTCCGCACAGGGCAAACTCTCCGCCGTCTTCTGGTTCTCCAGCGCGCAGAACGCCGACCCCTATGTGGCCGGCCGCAATGGCGCGCCGGGCTACATCATGACGGCGCTCGGCATCAAAAATATCATCGATACCGATGACGAATGGCCGACCGTCGGTTGGGAGACCATTGCCAAGGCCAATCCGACGATGATCGTCGCAGGCGCCATGGAGCGCCGCCGTTATCCGCTCGATAGCGTCGAGGCCAAGCGCGCCTTTCTGAAGAAGGACCCTGTCGCGAGCCTCATGCCGGCCGTCAAGGAGGCCCATGTCTTCGAGATGGATGCCCAGGCGATGAACCCGACCATCCGTACCATCGACGGCATTGAGGCTCTTGCCGACGCCATCGAAGCTGCCGGCCTTAGCAAGTGAACCGCGCAATCTCCTCGATCGGGCGAACAGGCGCGGTTTTCCTCGCCCTCGTCCTCCTCGTCGCCGCGCTCTGGCTGGGCGCGGCGATCGGCGAGACGTCGATCCCGTTCGAGACCGTTGCCAGGACCGTCGCCAACCGGCTCTGGCATGCCGGCTACCCGCTCGAGCCGATCGACGAGGGCATCGTGTGGAGCTATCGGCTGAGCCGCGCCGTGGTGGCCGCCTGTTGCGGGGCGGCGCTTGCCCTGTCCGGGGTCGTGCTACAGTCGTTGCTGCGCAATCCGCTGGCCGATCCCTATATTCTCGGCATTTCCGCCGGTGCCTCCACTGGCGCCGTCGGCGTAGCGATCCTTGGCTTCGGGGCAGGTTTTCTGACGATGCCGATGGGCGCATTCCTCGGCGCGCTCATCGCCTTTGCGCTTGTTGCACTGCTGGCGGTCAAGGCGGGGCGCGGGACGGCGGCGGTCATTCTGGCGGGCGTGGTCGGATCACAGCTTTTCAACGCTCTCACCTCCTTCATCGTCACCAAATCGGCAACCGCCGAACAGGCGCGCGGCATCATGTTCTGGCTGCTCGGTAATCTCTCCGGCGTACGCTGGCCGGATGCCTGGCTGGCAATTCCGGCGGCGCTTTGCGGCCTGCTGGTCTGCCTCTGGCATGCCCGGTCGCTGGATGCCTTCACCTTCGGGGCGGAATCGGCGGCCTCGCTCGGCATTTCCGTGCGCCGCATCTATCTCGTGCTTGTCGGCACCTCGGCGATGATGACCGCCGTCATGGTGTCCATCGTCGGTTCGATCGGCTTTGTCGGGCTGGTGATACCGCATGCGGCCCGGATGCTGGTGGGCGTGCGCCATGGCGTGCTTCTGCCGGCGGCGGCATTGATCGGTGCCATCTTCATGATTGCGGCCGATATCCTGTCGCGCACCCTGATCCACGGCCAGGTTCTGCCGATCGGGGTGATCACCGCCCTTGTCGGCGCGCCAGCCTTCGCTTTCATTCTCGGACGGAGAGGGGGACGCGCATGACACTGTCGGCACGGAATGCATGCTGGAATGCCGGCGGCGAAGCGATTGTGCGCGATGTGTCGCTCGACGTCCGCAGCGGCGAATTTCTCGGGATCATCGGACCCAACGGTTCTGGCAAGACGAGCCTGATGATGATGCTATCAGGCATCCGCAAGCCGAAAGCCGGAGAAATTTTTATGGGCGACAGGCCGATCCGTTCGCTCGACCGGCGTGCGCTTTCTAAAAGCGTGGCGCTGGTGGAGCAACAGGCGGAGACCGGCGAACGGATCACGGCCCGGCAGGCCGTCGAGCTTGGGCGTACGCCTTATCTCGGGGCGTTCACGCCCTGGTCATCCGCGGATGACGCGATCGTCGATGCGGCGCTCGCCAATGTCGATATGACTCACCTTGCCGGCAGGTTGTGGCATACGCTGTCCGGCGGCGAGCGCCAGCGGCTGCATATCGGCCGCGCGCTTGCCCAGCAGCCGGAAATCTTGCTCCTCGACGAGCCGACGAACCATCTCGACATCGCCCATCAGATCGGCCTTCTGGATCTCGTCCGCCGCCAGCGCCTGACGGTGGTCGCGGCCCTGCACGATCTCAACCACGCCGCCATGTTCTGCGACCGCATCGCCGTCATGAAGGGTGGGCGTTTGGTAGCGCTTGGCACGCCGCGCGAGGTGCTGACGGCCGAGTGTATCCGTGATGTGTTCGGCGTCGAGGTCGAGGTGGAACATGGGGGCGGTGGCGATTGCTTCATCCGCTATCGGGCGACGACCATGGGACGCGGCTCATCGTGGATGACGGATGAGACCCCGAAGGCGATCCGGGCCGGAGTATCCTAAGCATGCTTGGCCGCAACCATCACCTCAAGGAAGACATTCGCGATTATTGGTCGAAACGCTCGGAAACCTTCGATCTTGCCTTCGGTCATCGCATTCCGCCGGGGCCGGAGCTCAATGCCTGGGTCTCTGCCATTACGACAAGTCTTGGTGACAAGCCTTTGAAGATATTGGAACTTGCCTGCGGCACGGGGGAGGTGACCAATGTGCTGCTTTCGCTTGGGCATGACGTTACCGCGCTGGATTTTTCCGAGGTCATGCTGACGGTCGCGCGGCGCAAGCATCGGAAGCGGCAGCGCGTACGTTTCATCCTCGCCGATGCCGAGCGGACGATGCGGACGATGGAGCCGGACGCTGCCTATGATGCCGTCGTCTGCCGTCACCTCGTCTGGACATTGACGGAACCGGAACAGGCGCTCTCGGATTGGCATCGGGTTCTGAAGCCGGGCGGCAAGCTTCTGATCTTCGACGGCGACTGGGCAAAGCCGACATTCGTCGGACGCTTTGCCTCGCTCTCCATCGGCCTGATCGATCGAATAGCCGGGATCGATCCCCATTATGACGGAGCGATGAGCGACCGGCACCAGAGCATCATGGAGCGGCTGCCATTCGGCGACGGCCTCACCGCGGAAAAACTCGCACCGCTGCTCGAGGCTGCGGGTTTCGAGGGAGTGGAGGTCGCCTCTCATCGCCCGATCGCGGCGGCCCAGCGAAGGACGGCCGATCTCAGAAACCGCTTGCGCACCTTGCTCTACCGGCGCTTCATCCTGTCCTGCAGCCGGCCGGGCTGATCTCCGAGGCCGGTGTCACCGCCAGCCGAGGGCCGGGGCGATATGAGTCAGGATCGCTTCGATGACATGGGCATTGTAGTCCACGCCGAGCTGGTTCGGAACGGTCAGGAGCAGCGTATCGGCTTCGGCGACGGCTTCGTCCTGCGCCAGTTCCTTGATGAGCGCATCCGGCTCGGCGGCATAGCTGCGGCCGAAAATTGCCCGCGTCTTGTCATCGATGAAGCCGATCTTGTCCTCGCCCTGGTTGCCATGTCCGAAATAGGCGCGGTCGCGATCGTCGACCAGCGCGAAGATGCTGCGGCTGACGGAGACTCGCGGCTCGCGTTTGTGGCCGGCCGCCTTCCATGCTTCGCGGAAGACCCTGATCTGGTCGGCCTGCTGGACATGGAACGGAAGCCCGCTCTCATCATCCTTGAGCGTCGAGCTTTGCAGGTTCATGCCGAGTTTGGCGGCCCAGGCGGCCGTCGCGTTCGAACCTGCGCCCCACCAGATCCGCCCGCGCAGGCTCTCCGAATGCGGTTCGAGACGCAATAGACCCGGAGGATTGGGAAACATCGGCCGCGGGTTCGGTTGCGCGAAGCCTTCTCCGCGCAAGACGTCGAGCAGGACCTCGGCGTGCCGTCTCCCCATGTCGGCATCGGTTTCGCCTTCGGCCGGCGCATAGCCGAAATGACGCCATCCATCGATCACCTGTTCCGGCGAGCCCCGGCTGATGCCAAGCTGCAGGCGCCCGCCGGCGATGAGATCGGCCGCACCCGCATCTTCCGCCATGTAGAGCGGGTTTTCGTAGCGCATGTCGATGACCGCCGTGCCGATCTCGATGCGGCTGGTCTTGGCGCCGACGGCGGCCAGCAGCGGAAACGGCGAGGCAAGCTGACGAGCGAAATGATGTATGCGGAAATAGGCGCCGTCGGCGCCGAGCTCTTCGGCGGCCACGGCAAGATCGATGGATTGCAGAAGCGCGTCGGCCGCAGAGCGTGTCTGCGACTGCGGCGAGGGCGTCCAGTGCCCGAACGAGAGGAAACCGATCTTTTTCATGGTCATACACCGCAAAACGTTGGTCCAAAGGTCATGCCTTCATGGCACAATTTCAGATCAACATATAGTCGCGATGTCCGGTTGCCGAGGATAGTCGCGTTGCCTCTCGCGAACCGGCGGACGGCCCGGTCTTGGCGCGAGCCCCCTTACCGGTGCGACATGGTCGCCACGAGATCGCTGAAACGCTCGCCCTGAATGCTGACATGCTGGCGCAACAGGGTGCGCGCGCGCTCCGCATCGCCGGCGAGCAGCGCCTCCACGATGGAGCCATGCTCGGAAAAGGATGTCGCCACCCGGTTGCGCACTCGCAATTGAAGGCGACGGTAGGGCTGCAGGCGGCGATGCAGCGCGATGCACTGTTCCGTCAGGAACTCGTTGTGGCTTGCCGTGTAGATCGCCCGGTGAAAGCGCTCATTGTCATAATAATAGGCGTCGCTGTCGCCGGCGGATGACGAGCGCTCGCAATCGGCATGTGCTGACAGGATGGCGGCGCGATCGGTCTCCGTCAGCCGTCGTGCGGCCAGCGAGCCGGCCATGCCCTCGATTTCGGCCATGACTTCGAACATCTCGAAAATGCGGTGCGGACCCGGATCGATGACGATCGCGCCGCGCCGGGGGCGGATCTCGACCAGGCCAATGGCGTTGAGCTGCATCAGCGCCTCGCGCACTGGCGTCCGCGATACACCAAAGCGCGTGGCAAGCTGCACTTCATCCAACCGTTCGCCGGGGGCGAAGTCGTTGGAAATAATGCCGTTTTCGATTTGATCCCGCAGGCGCTGAACGACGTTTTCGGTCATGTTTTCGCATTTCCCAATACAAAAATTGATTTCTTGTATGCAAGAATATTTACTTTGCGCACAAGATGACCTAAGAACACTATCATAGCGGATGTCCCGCACACAATTGGGAGGTGTGCTAAGGTTGTTCCGGAAAAGGTCTGAGGCCGTCCGCCAGGAGGATACTGACATGGCAGGCATCTCCTTCTTCAGCGATATGATGCAAAGCATCACCGATCGTGGTCGCCGGCTGCTCGCGGCGGGAACACGCAGCGCGCCGGTCGCGGCCGAAACGACGATCGAAACGCTCTGCAACATGCTGCTGTCCAGCCGCGGCGAAGCATCCGGCATGGCTCTGGCCGCCGAAATTCTCCAGCGCTGGACGGAACTCGATGCGGCTGGTCAGAAAGATTTCATGCGCATGCTGCATGAGCAATTCGGTCCCGATATCGCAAAGCTCGACAAGGCAATCGAGCGCTATCGCAATGACAAGGGTGCCGACGCGGTCATTGCGTTGCATCAGGCGGCCGAGCCACGCCGGCAGGAACTTATTCGCAGGCTCAATCTCGCCCCCAAGGGAACATCCAGGCTGGTCGAGATGCGCGAGCGCCTGCTCGCGATGAAGGACGGAACGGACCAGTTCCGCGCCGTCGATGCCGATTTCTCCCATCTTTTCGGCTCCTGGTTCAATCGCGGTTTCCTGACGCTGCGTCCGATCGATTGGTCAACGCCAGCCGATATCCTCGAGAAGATCATCAAATACGAGGCGGTGCATGAAATCGCCGGCTGGGAGGAACTGCGGCGCAGGCTGGTGCCGCCGGATCGGCGTTGCTTCGCCTTCTTCCATCCGCGTCTTGCCGATGAGCCGCTGATCTTTGTGGAGGTCGCGCTGACCACGGCCATTCCGTCCGCCATCACCGACGTGCTGGATGAAAGCCGCTCTCCCATCGCCGCCAAGGATGCGACGACGGCGGTCTTCTATTCCATCTCCAATTGCCAGGAGGGACTGCGCGGCATTTCCTTCGGAAACTTCCTGATCAAGCAGGTGGTCGAGGATTTGCGCCGCGACCAGCCGGGTCTGAAATCATTCGTCACCCTGTCGCCGGTTCCGGGCTTCGCCGCCTGGCTGTCGAAGCTGCGTAAGGCCGATGCCGGCCTTAGCGAAGAGACGCGGCAAACCCTGGCTTTGCTTGACGAACCGGACTGGGCCGACGATCCGGAACGATCGCAGGCGGTCAAGGCCGTGCTGCTGCCGCTTGCCGCGCGCTATTTCGTCCGTGAACAGGGCGACGGCAAGCGGCCGATCGATCCGGTGGCCCGTTTCCATCTGGGCAATGGCGCCCGTCTGGAACAGCTGAACTTCCTGGCCGACCGCTCCCGCAAGGCGATGCGCCAGTCCCACGGCCTGATGGTCAACTATCTCTACAAGCTTGACGATATCGAGAAAAACCACGAAGCGCTTGCGCAGCACGGCGAAGTCGCGGCATCGCCGGAGGTGCGCAAGCTGGCCGAGATCGGTACGGTCGATACCGGTGCCGCGCCCGCGGTCCGTCGCCGCCAGGCCGAAATGCAAAAGAGCTGAGCAGCCATTTGGGAGGGACTATGAGCAATCACCTGTTCGACGCCATTCGCGCATCCGCGCCATCCGGCGACGCGACATTCATCGAGACGGCCGGCGGTCAGCGTCTGACCTATCAGGATGCGCTGCGTCTGTCCGGGCAGCTCGCCAGCGCGATCGATGCGCTGGGCGTTCGCCCCGGGGACCGTGTCGCCGTTCAGGTCGAGAAGAGCCCGCAGGCCCTGATGCTCTATCTCGCCTGCCTGCGCTGCGGCGCGGTCTATCTGCCGCTGAATACGGCCTATACGCTGGCCGAACTCGATTATTTCATCGGCGATGCCGAGCCGAAACTGGTGGTCGTTTCGCCGAAAATGCGCGCAGATGTGCAGACGATCGCCGAGCGCTACGGCGCGATCGTCGAAACGCTCGATGCGAACGGCGAGGGATCGCTGACGGATCTTGCGCGGGAGGAGGAGGCCGATTTCATCGACGCCGCCCGCGCCCCTGACGATCTCGCCGCGATCCTCTATACGTCCGGTACCACCGGGCGCTCCAAGGGCGCCATGCTCACGCATGACAATCTCCTCTCGAATGCGCTTTCGCTGCGCGAATACTGGCGGGTGACGTCGGCCGACCGGCTGATCCATGCTTTGCCGATCTTTCATACGCACGGCCTCTTCGTGGCGACGAACGTCACGCTGGTCGCCGGCGCATCGATGTTCCTGCTGCCGAAGTTCGATCCCGACGAGATCCTGTCCCTGATGCCGCGTGCGACGCTGATGATGGGGGTGCCGACCTTCTATGTGCGTCTGCTGCAGCACCCGGGCTTGAGCCGCGAGACCGTCGCCAATATGCGGCTGTTCATCTCCGGCTCGGCGCCGCTTTTGACGGAAACGCATGTCTCGTTCCGGCAGCGCACCGGCCATGCCATTCTCGAGCGCTACGGCATGACCGAGACCAATATGAACACCTCCAATCCCTATGATGGCGAGCGCAGGGCCGGCACGGTCGGTTTCCCGCTTCCGGGCGTCACCGTGCGGATCGCCGATCCCGCCACCGGCACACCGCTTGCGGCCGGCGAGACCGGCATGATCGAGATCAAGGGTCCGAATGTCTTCAAGGGCTATTGGCGCATGCCGGAAAAGACGGCCGCCGAATTCACGCAGGACGGCTATTTCATCAGCGGCGATCTCGGCAAGATCGATGCTGATGGCTACGTCCACATCGTCGGCCGCGGCAAGGATCTCGTGATTTCCGGCGGCTACAACATCTATCCCAAGGAGGTCGAAAACGAGATCGACCTGCTGGAGGGCGTGGTCGAAAGCGCGGTGATCGGCGTCGCCCATCCCGATTTCGGCGAGGGTGTGACGGCGGTGGTCGTCCTGGCGCGCGGCGCTTCTCTGGACGAAAAGGCCGTGCTCGACGCGCTGCAGAGCAGACTTGCCCGCTACAAGCAGCCGAAACGGGTGATTTTCACCGAGGAATTGCCGCGCAACACGATGGGCAAGGTGCAGAAGAACCTGCTGCGCGATCAATTCAAGGATCTCTACAAGAACGCCTCCTGAGAGGCTGATACGTTCCGCGCTCGAGCTTGGGAGAGAGCGGCGCGGATTGACCGAACATGGGTGGAATTGAGGACCGGCGCCCTGAGGGCGTTTCCGGAGGGAGGATTTTATGAATATTCAGATCCTGTCGATCGTGCTGCTTGCCGGCATGTTCGTCATCGCCACGATCCAGCCGATCAACATGGGTGCGCTCGCCTTTGCCTGCGCCTTCCTGATCGGCTCACTCGTTATGAGCATGAAGGCCGCCGATATTTTCGCGGGCTTTCCAAGCGACCTCTTCCTGACGCTGGTGGGCGTCACTTATCTTTTCGCGATCGCCCAGATCAACGGCACTATCGATTGGCTGGTCGAGGGCGCGGTGAAGCTGGTGAGGGGACACGTCGCCTGGATTCCCTGGGTCATTTTCCTCGTCGCGGCCATCATCACCGGTTTCGGCGCGCTGGGGCCGGCGGCCGTCGCCATTCTCGCGCCTGTCGCCCTCGGCTTCGCGTTCCAGTATCGCATCAGTCCCGTCATGATGGGATTGATGGTCATCCATGGCGCACAGGCGGGCGGCTTCTCGCCGATCAGCGTCTATGGCGGCATCACCAACCAGATCGTTCAGAAAGCGGGGCTGCCCTTCGCGCCGACCTCGCTGTTCCTGTCGAGCTTCTTCTTCAACCTCGCCATCGCCGTTCTGGTCTTCTTCATCTTCGGCGGATCGAAGATCATGCGTAAGCAGGCTGCGGTTTCCGGTCCGCTGCCGGAATTGCATCCCGAAGGCGTGACGCGAGCCATTGTCGGCCATGGCGGCACGCGCGCAGCCCCCATCAGCCATCATGTCTTCGAGGCGGAAGCCGAGGAGGAGCCGGCGCTCGCCGGTCTTTCGGCGGAGCGCCTGATGACGCTGGTCGGTCTGACGGCTCTGGCGGTGGGAGCCTTGGTCTTCAAGTTCAATGTCGGCCTGGTGGCGATCACCGTGGCCGTTGCGCTGGCGCTGCTGTCGCCGAAGACGCAGAAGGCGGCGATCGACAAGGTGAGCTGGTCGACCGTGCTGCTGATCGCCGGCATCATCACCTATGTCGGCGTCATGGAGAAGATCGGCACGATCGATTACGTCGCGCATGGCATTTCAAGCCTTGGAATGCCGCTGCTGGTGGCGCTGCTTCTCTGCTTCACCGGCGCCATCGTCTCCGCCTTCGCCTCGTCGACCGCGCTTCTCGGCGCCATCATTCCCTTGGCGGTGCCGTTCCTGCTGCAGGGGCATATCAGCGCCGTCGGCGTGGTCGCGGCCATCGCCATCTCGACCACCATCGTCGATACAAGCCCGTTCTCGACCAACGGCGCGCTCGTCGTCGCCAATGCGCAGGAGAGCGAGCGCGACAGCGTGCTGAAAATCCTCCTGATCTACAGCGCCCTGATCGCGCTTATCGGACCCGTCGTCGCCTGGCTTGTCCTGATCGTTCCCGGCCTCGTCTGAGCGACGGGAATAGAATGAGAAAGCCGGTCGCGCGAATGCGCGGCCGGCGCCGCTTTGCTAGAAATCCAGCAGCGCGTTGTCGACGACTTCCTTCATCACGAAGAAGGTGCGGGTTTGCCGCACGCCGGGCAGGGCAATGAGCTGCGTGCCGTGAATGCGGTTGAAATCGGCCATGTCGCCGACGCGGATCTTCAGGAAATAATCGAAATCGCCGGCGACGAGGTTGCAGTCGAGAACGAAGTTCAGCTTGGCGACCGCTTTCTCGAATGTCGCGAAACTTTCCGGCGTCGAACGGTCGAGCACCACGCCGACCATGACGAGCGCGCCGCGCCCGACCTTCTGCGGCTCGATCATCGCCCGCACCGTTTTGATATAGCCTTCCTCGAACAGACGCTGCGTGCGGCGATGGCAGGTCGCCGGGCTGACATCGACGAGCTGGGCGAGTTCGGCATTGCTCAGCCGGCCGTTCTTCTGCAGCAGACGCAGCATTTTCAGGTCGATACGGTCCAATTCACTCTGCATGAAAGAATCTTCCGAAAGGAGAGATAATGGCGGATGAAAGCATCTATATTCTACGATAATGCGCCAAAATAAAATAATTCACGCTTCATCTTTGAGAGCACCTTTCATCCAAGTGATGTTAGCGTCTTCCCGGTATCACGACAAGCTGAAGGGGAATTCATGCTGGAGAAATTCGAGCGCTATCCGCTCACATTCGGTCCGACTCATATCGAGAAGCTGGAGCGGCTTTCCGATCATCTCGGCGGCAAGGTCGAGCTTTACGCCAAGCGCGAGGACTGCAATTCCGGGCTGGCCTTCGGGGGCAACAAGCTGCGCAAGCTGGAATATATCATTCCCGATGCGATCGCTTCCAACGCCGATACGCTGGTGTCGATCGGCGGGGTCCAGTCCAACCATACGCGCATGATCGCGGCCGTCGCCGCCAAGATCGGCTTCAAGTGCCGGCTGGTGCAGGAAAGCTGGGTTCCGCACGAGGATGCCGTCTATGACCGCGTCGGCAACATTCTCTTGAGCCGCATCATGGGCGCGGATGTGCAGATGGTCGACGAAGGCTTCGACATCGGCATCCGCCAGAGCTGGGAAGACGCGATCGAGGATGTGAAGGCCAAGGGTGGCAAGCCCTATCCGATCCCGGCCGGTGCTTCGGTGCATAAATATGGTGGGCTCGGTTATGTCGGTTTCGCCGAAGAGGTCCGCGCCCAGGAAGAGGAGCTTGGCTTCAAGTTCGACTATATCGTCGTCTGCACGGTGACCGGGTCCACCCATGCCGGCATGACCGTCGGCTTCGCCAAGGACGGCCGCGAACGCCAGGTCATCGGCATCGACGCCTCCTTTACGCCCGCCCAGACCAAGGCGCAGGTGCTGGAGATCGCGCGGCGCACCGCCGAGCTGGTCGAGCTCGGCCGGGAGCTCTCATCCGACGATATCGTGCTGATCGAGGATTACGCCTATCCCGTCTACGGTGTGCCGTCGGACGAGACCAAGGAGGCCATCCGGCTTTGCGCGCGCCTCGAAGGCATGATCACCGATCCGGTCTATGAGGGGAAATCCATGCAGGGCATGATCGACCTGGTGAAGAAGGGTTACTTCCCGGAGGGATCGAAGGTGCTCTACGCACATCTCGGCGGCGCGCCGGCGATCAACGGTTACGCCTATACCTTCCGCAACGGCTAGGGCGGCGGCATTCGTCTTTCCGGCCGGCAAGGGCCGGCCGGAAAGCGCGGGCATGACGGAAGGTCCCCAGAGCAAAGCGATAAGCAGCCGGGGAGTTCGGGCGAACGCAAGCGCAAGACTGGGGGACGGTCGTGGCAAGCACTGATATCGGACAGCTGAAATCCATCGAACGGCAGATCCTCTGGCTATCCTGCTGGATGATCCACAACGCCAATCATCTGCGGCCGAAAGGCGAGGTGAAGGTGGGCGGCCATCAGGCCTCCTCCGCCTCCATGGCCTCGATCATGACGGCGCTTTATTTCCATGTCCTGCGGCCGGAAGACCGTATCGCGGTCAAGCCGCATGCCTCGCCGGTGTTCCATGCGATCCAGTATCTCATGGGCAACCAGAGCCGCGAGAAGCTCGAAAATTTCCGTGGCTTCGGCGGCGCGCAGTCCTATCCGAGCCGGACCAAGGATGTCGATGACGTCGATTTCTCCACCGGTTCCGTCGGCCTCGGCGTTGCGGTTACGGCCTTCGCCTCCATCGTCCAGGATTATCTTGCCGCCAAGCCCTGGGCGCAGAAGCGTCCCGAAGGCCGGATGATCGCGCTGGTCGGCGATGCGGAGCTGGACGAAGGCAATATCTACGAATGCCTGCAGGAAGGCTGGAAGCACGACCTGCGCAACACCTGGTGGGTCATCGACTATAACAGGCAGAGCCTCGACGGCGTGGTGCGCGAGGGGCTGTGGCAGCGCATCGAGGCGATCTTCACGGCATTCCGCTGGGATGTGGTCATCGTCAAGCATGGCGCATTGCAGCGGGCGGCTTTCGCCGAGCCGGGCGGGACGAGGTTGCGGGACTGGATCGATACCTGCCCGAACCAGCTCTATGCCGCGCTCACCTATCAGGGTGGTGGTGCCTGGCGGCGCCGTCTTCTCGATGAGATCGGCGATCAGGGCGATGTGACGGCCCTGATCGAGCGGCGCTCGGACCAGGAGCTGGCGGAGCTGATGAACAATCTCGGCGGCCATTGCCTGGAAACGCTGACTCAGGCCTTCGACGCCGTCGATCATGATCGTCCGACCGTTTTCCTGGCCTATACGATCAAGGGCTGGGGTACGCCGCTCGCCGGCCACAAGGACAATCATGCCGGGTTGATGACATCGGCGCAGATGGAAGAATTCCAGGCGGCGATGAAGGTCAGGCCGTCCACGGAATGGGACCCTTATTCGACCATCGCGGACCCGAAAGGCATTCGGGATTTTCTGGCGCAGGTGCCGTTTTTCCAAAATGGCCCGCGTCGCTATCCGGCGGCCCGGATCGCCACGGACGGTCCCGTCATGCTCGAGGACCGGGTGCTTTCGACCCAGGCGGGCTTCGGCAAGATCCTCGATCTGATGGCGAAATCGCAGACCGAGCTGGCGGCCCGCATCGTCACCACGGCGCCGGACGTCACAGTCTCGACCAATCTCGGCCCCTGGGTCAATCGCCGGGGCCTGTTCGCGCGGGATATGCAGGCCGACACCTTCCGCGACGAGCGGGTGCCATCGGCGCAGAAATGGCGGTTTTCGCCGGAGGGTCAGCATATCGAGCTCGGCATTGCCGAGATGAACCTCTTCCTGCTGCTGTCCGCCGCCGGCCTGTCGCATTCGCTGTTCGGCGAGCGGCTGCTGCCGATCGGCACGGTCTACGATCCCTTCATTTCCCGCGGTCTCGATGCGCTCAACTATGCCTGCTATCAGGATGCCCGCTTCATGATCGTCGGCACGCCGTCGGGCGTGACGCTCGCGCCGGAGGGTGGGGCGCATCAATCGATCGCGACGCCGCTGATCGGCATCAGCCAGGATGGATTGGCGAGCTTCGAGCCCGCCTTTCTCGATGAACTGTCGGTCGTCATGGATTGGTCGTTCGACTATATGCAGCGCGACGGCGACCGCCAGCCGGATGAGCGGACATGGCTGCGGGATGCGACCGGCGGGTCGGTCTATCTGCGGCTGACGACGCGGCCGATCGAGCAGCCGCTGCCGCGCCACGATCCGCAATTCCGGCAAGGCGTCATCGACGGCGGTTACTGGCTGAAGAAGCCCGGTCCCAACGCCGATGTCGTCATTGCCTATCAGGGATGCATCGCGCCCGAGGTCATCGCCGCGGCCGGTATTCTCGGAGAGAGCCGGCGGGATATCGGCGTCCTGGCCGTGACCTCCGCCGACCGGCTGAATGCCGGCTGGACGGCCGCACAGCGCGCCCGACGTAGCGGCCTCGACCGCGCCGCCGGCCATGTCGAGACCCTGCTGTCCGGCCTGCCGCCGCATTGTACCCTGGTCACCGTGACCGACGGGCATCCGGCAAGTCTCGCCTGGCTTGGCGCGGTGCATGGCCACAGAACCATTCCGCTCGGGGTCGAGCATTTCGGCCAGACCGGCACGATCCAGGATCTCTATCGCCACTACGGGATCGACAAGGCGGGTATCGTCAAGACAGTTTCGGGCCTGACCAGGGGAGCGGCGATATCCGAGCTGCTGCTTCTGCCATGAGGGCGCGGCGTGGGGCGCTAAGCATCGGCGCGGGAACCTGCCGTCGCGTTGATCGACAGGCGGTATTCCTCGTAGATGTCGCCCTGTACCCGGATATGCTCGCGCATCACGCTTTCCGCCCGCGCGACATCGGCGGCCTCGAGCGCCAGCAGGATCTCGCGGTGCTCGCTCATCGATTGGGAGAGGCGGTCGCCGAAGGAAAGCTGAGCCTTGCGAAACGGCTTCAGGCGCCGTTGCAGATTGCGCGCCTCTTCAGCCAGGAAGCCGTTGCCCGAGGCATCGTAGATCATGTTGTGAAACGCGGCATTCTCCGCGTAATAGCGTCCGTAATCCTGCAGCTGCAGCGCTGCCTCGCAGGCGGACGCCTTCTGGCGCAGCATCAGAATCTGCGCCTTGGTGATGCGTCCCGCCGCAAGCCGCGCGCACCAGGCCTCGACCTCCGCCATGACTTCGAACATCTCCACGAGGCGCGTGAAATCCGGCTGGCGCACGAAGGCGCCGCGGTTGGGGATGAGCTCGACCAGCCCACTCGCCGACAGCAGGCGCAGCGCCTCGCGAAGCGGTGTACGCGACACGCCGAAATCGCCGGCAAGGCGAACCTCGTCCAGGCGCTCGCCATCCTTGAAAAAACCCTCGGCGATCAGGGTTTCGATGCGCTCGTAAAGCATGTCCGCCGCGGACGGCCTGATTTGGGTCACGGTGATCTCTCCGATCACATTATGGGTCTTAAGATCGCGCATAGCAAGATTTTGTATGCATAAATAGTTTTATGCGCTCAATCTCAAATTTTTGTATACAATATTGAAAGACGGGGTATACTGTAGGCATCATATAAAAATGCCTAATAAATAGGCAAAACAGGGGATTCCTATGAAGTTAGCCGCCATCGCTGCTGCGTTGTTTTTGCCATGTCTCGTCGGTACTGCCGCTTATGCCGGCAAGGCGGACGATACGATCTCGATCGCCTTTTCAAAGGAGCTCGAGCATATCGATCCTTACTTCAATACGGCGCGCGAGGGCGTGCTGCTCGGAAATGCCGTCTGGGACGGCTTGCTTTACCGTAATCCGCAAACCGGCGAATATGTCGGCAATCTCGCGACCAGCTGGTCCTGGGTGGACCCGACCACGCTGGAGCTGACGCTGCGCCAGGGCGTGAAGTTCCATAATGGCGAGCCCTTCGATGCGGATGACGTCGTCTATACGCTGAATTACATGGTCGATCCGAAGAACGGCGCCAAGAACAAGGTCGCCACCGGCTGGATCAAGCATGTCGAGAAGATCGACCAGTTCAAGGTCCGCATCCTCACCAACGGGCCGTTCCCGGCCGCACTCGAATATCTCGCCGGTCCTGTCATCATTCATCCGAACGAATATTATGCGGCGGTCGGCCCGGACGGCGTTGCGACCAAGCCGATCGGAACCGGCCCCTACAAGGTCGTCAGCGTCGAGCCCGGCAAGCATTACGTCCTGAAGCGCAACGATGATTATTTCGCCGCCGCCAAGCCGAAGGCCAAGGTCGAGACCATCGATATCCGCACGATCCCCGACATCAACACGCAGATGGCGGAACTCTTCAACGGCACGATCGATCTCGTCTGGCAGGTGCCTTCCGACCAGGCCGACAAGCTGGCCAGCCGCGGCAATTTCCAGGTGATCAACGCGCCGACGATGCGGGTCGGCTATCTTTCGCTCGATGCCGCCGGACGCAGCGGGGCCAAGAACCCGATGACAGATGTGCGGGTCCGACAGGCGGTCTACCATGCGATCAACCGCGAAGGGATCGTCAAGGCGCTCATGAAGGGCACGACTGAAGTCATCAACAGCGCCTGCTCGCCCAGTCAGTTCGGCTGCGCGACCGATGTCGCCACCTATGCCTATGATCCGGCAAAGGCCAAGGCACTGCTGGCGGAAGCAGGCTATCCGAACGGCTTCGAGATCGATCTCTACGCCTATCGTGATCGTCCGCTGGCGGAGGCGATGATCGGCATGCTCGCCGATGTCGGCATCAAGGCCAATCTCAAATATCTGCAATATGCGGCGCTGCGCGAAAAGCGCATCAAGGAAGGCGTGCCGATGTCCTTCCTGACATGGGGTTCCAATTCGATCGCCGATGCCTCGGCCATTACCAGCGAATTCTTCACCCTGGGCGGTGAAGACGATGCCCGCGACAAGAGTCTCGCCGAGCTGCTGGAGAAGGCCGACGCCTCCATCGACACCGCCGAGCGCAAGACCCTCTACAAGCAGGCGCTTTCAGAGATCGCCGGCAAGGCCTACTGGGTGCCGCTTTGGAACTATTCCACCAACTACGTCATGAACAAGGACGTCTCCTTTACGCCCACGCCGGATGAGTTGGTTCGTTTCAACGAGATCGGTTGGAAATGACATGCGCATGGGTCGGTCGGTCCGCCACAGGCCGGCGGATCGACCGACGTGTTCCAGTGTGACGAGGCTATGGCCGCGTCGCGCCTCTTGCTTGAGGGAATACGATGCTGAAATTCGTCCTGACCAAAATCGGCATGGCGGCGCTGGTGGCGCTGACAGTGTCCTTCATCAGTTTCATTCTCCTGTTCATGGCAGGCGATCCGGCCATCGCAATTGCCGGCGACAGCGCGCCAGCCGACGTGATTGCGGCGATCCGCAGCCAATATGGCTTCGATCAACCGCTGATGGTGCAGTATTTCGATTGGTTGATGCGGGCGCTGACCGGCGATTTCGGCGTGAGTTACTATTTCAAGACCCCGGTTTCCGGCATGATCATCGAGCGATTGCCCGTGACCATGACGATCGGCTGTCTCGGCATGGGTTTCGCGCTGCTGGTCGCAATCCCGATGGGAGTTCTTGCGGCAGCCTTTCCGAACACCATCATCGATCGTCTGGCGCTTGGCGTCGCGGTCGTCGGGCAGGCGATCCCGAGTTTCTGGTTCGGCCTGATCCTCATCGTGATCTTTTCCGTCAATCTCGGCCTGGTGCCGGCTTCCGGAACTGCTGATTGGACCGGCTATATCCTGCCGACCGTCGTGCTCGGCTATTATGCGACGCCGGCCATCATGCGGCTGACCCGCGCCGGCATGCTGGAGGTTCTGTCATCCGATTATATCCGCACCGCCAAGGCCAAGGGGCTGAAGCCACGGCAGGTGCTGTTCAAGCATGCGCTGCGCAACGCCATCATCCCGGTGGTCAGCCTGGCGGCCGTGCAGCTGGGCTTCATGTTCAGCGGCTCGGTGGTGGTCGAGACGATCTTCGCGCTGCATGGGGCAGGGTTCCTCGCCTGGGAATCGATTTCGCGCAACGATCTGCCGACCATGCAGGCGCTGATCCTGATCTTCTCGATGTTCTACATCGCCTTCACCTTCCTGGCCGACGTCCTGAACGCATGGCTCGATCCCCGTCTGAGGACTGCCTGAGATGAGCGACACTTCACAAGCCGCCGATGCCATTCTTCCCGCCGCCGCGGCGCCATCCAGGGCGCTCGTCCGCAAAATCCTGCGGCATCGTGGCTTCATGATCGGCTTCGTCATCCTCCTGGCCGTCGGCCTGATCGCGCTGTTTGCGCCGCTGATTGCCCCTCACGATCCCTACAAACAGGATCTGCTGGCACGACTGGTTCCGCCGGTCTTCCTCGGCGGCGACTGGAACCATGTGCTGGGCACCGATGCGCTCGGCCGTGATTATCTCTCCCGGCTGATCTACGGCGCTCGCGTTTCCCTACTGATCGGTTTCACCGCGGCAATCATCTCCGCGCTGATCGGCACCACGCTCGGCGTTCTCGGCGGCTATTTCGGCGGCAAGGTGGATGCCGTCGTCATGTTCATCCTTTCCGTGCGCCTCGCCCTTCCGGCGACGCTGGTGGCGCTTGCGGTCGTGGCGATATTCGGGGGATCGCTGACCGTGGTCGTGCTGATCCTCGGCCTCTTGCTCTGGGACCGTTTCGCCGTGGTGCTCAGAAGCGCCACCATGCAGGTGCGCCAGGCGGACTATATCGCAGCCGCCGAGGTGCTGGGCGCCAGCCTGCCGCGCATCCTCTTCAAGGATGTGCTGCCGAACGTGATGAATGCGCTGATCGTCATCGTCACGCTGGAAATGGCGCATGCCATCATTCTGGAGGCGGCTCTGTCCTTCTTGGGCCTCGGCGTGCAGCCGCCAACCCCCTCCTGGGGGCTGATGATTTCCGAGGGCAAGGAAATGCTGCTGTTCGAAAGCTGGCTGATCACCATTCCGGGCATCGCCCTGTTCCTGCTGGTCTTTGCCATCAACATGCTGGGTGATGGCATCCGCGATATCACCGCGCCGGAGGGCAGAAACTGATGACGAAGCCCGTCGAAACCGTTCTTTCGATCCGCAACCTGACCATCGACCTGCCGTCGGGAGGCGACCGCCCGCATGCCGTGAGCAACCTGTCGCTCGATATCCGCGAGAAGGAGATCCTCTGCATCGTCGGTGAATCCGGCTCCGGCAAGTCGATCACCTCCTTTGCCGCCATGGGTCTCCTGCCGAAGGCTCTGAAGCCTTCGGGCGGTGAAATCCTCTTCGAGGGGCGCGATGTGCTCACCCTGTCCGAAGCCGAGCATTCCGGCTTGCGCGGCAACCGCATGGGCATGATCTTCCAGGAACCGATGAGCGCGCTCAATCCCTGCTATACGGTCGGAGACCAGATCGAGGAGGTCTTCAAGGCGCATACCAGCCTGCCGAGGGCCGAGCGGCGGCAACGCACGCTGGCGCTGCTCAAGGAGGTACGGCTTCCGGAACCGGAGCGGCTCTATCATGCCTATCCGCATCAATTGTCCGGCGGTCAGCGCCAGCGCATCGTCATCGCCATGGCGCTTGCCATGGAGCCGCGTCTGCTGATTGCCGATGAGCCCACAACGGCGCTCGACGTCACCACGCAGGCGCAGATCCTCGACATGTTCAAGGCGCTGAAGGAAAGCCGCAAGGCCGGCATCCTGTTCGTCACCCATGATTTCGATGTGGTGGCGGAGATCGCCGACCGCGTCGTCGTCATGCAGAAGGGCGTGGTGGTCGAGCAGGGGACAGTGGATGAGGTGCTCAACAATCCCCGCCATCCCTATACGCGGATGCTGATCGATGCGGTGCCGAAGCGGCACAGCGGCAAGGGTAAACCCGATGGGACCATGCCCATCGCGCTGCGCGTCGCCGGCATCGAAAAGACCTATGCGAGCGCTCGCACGCTCTTCCGTCCGGCCCGCAAGGTGCATGCGGTCAAGTCGACGGATTTCACCGTTCTCGAAGGCCAGACGCTCGGCATCGTCGGCGAATCGGGATCCGGCAAGACGACGCTGGTGCGCTGCCTGATGGGTCTCGTCGAGCCGGACGAGGGCTCCGTCTGGGTCGGCAATGCCCGTCTTGATACGAAATCGGCAACCGGACGGCGCGATTTCCGCAAGCTCATCCAGATCGTCTTCCAGGACCCCTATGGTTCGCTCAACCCTAGGCGGACCATCGGCGACCTTCTGGTCGAAGGGCCTGTCAATTTCGGTGTGCCGCGCAAGCAGGCGATGGAAAAGGCGAGGGAGCTCCTGCGTCTTGTCCGCTTGGAAGAGGACGCGCTGGAGCGCTATCCCGCGCAATTTTCCGGCGGCCAGCGCCAGCGTATTTCCATTGCACGCGCGCTGATGGTCGAGCCGAAAATCCTGATTGCCGACGAGGCGGTCTCCGCCCTCGACGTCTCCGTGCAGAAGGATGTGCTGAAACTGCTGGCCGACATCCGCAAGAGCGTCGGTCTGACGGTGGTTTTCATCACCCATGATTTGAGGGTTGCCGCCGAGATTTCAGACCATATTCTGGTCATGTCGAAGGGGGAGGTCGTGGAATACGGGACCGTCGACGATATTTTCGGCAATCCCCGTCATCCCTATACGCGCCAGTTGCTCGCGGCCATGCCCGGCCGCGGCTGGGAAGCGCCTGATATGACGGCGCTGGCCGCTGTCGATGCTGCGAGGTAAATCCATGGACAGAGTGCAATTGATCGAAGCCGCCCGCAATTATGTCGACAGCGGTGGGCTGGCGGCCGATCTGGGCAAGCTCGTGGCGCGTCGCTCGATCAGCCAGTCCGAGGGCCGGCGCGAGGATCTTTACGCCTATCTGCAGGAGGACATGCAGCCGCTGTTGTTGTCCATGGGCTTCGATGTCGAGCTTTTCGACAATCCGCGCGAAGGTGGTGCGCCGCTGCTGATCGCCACGCGCATCGAGGCCGCTGACCTGCCGACCGTGCTGGTCTACGGCCATGGCGACGTCTGCAACGGCGAGGCGCATCGCTGGCGCGAAGGTCTGGAGCCCTTCACGCTGACGCAAGAGGGCGACAAGCTCTATGGCCGGGGAACGGCCGACAACAAGATCCAGCATCTCATCAACATCAAGGCGCTGGAACTGCTGATCCGCGAAAATGGCCGTCTCGGCTTCAATGCCAAGATCATTCTGGAAATGGCGGAGGAAACCGGCTCCTTCGGCCTGCGCGAGTTCTTCGTCGCCAATCGTGAGAGGCTTGCCGCCGATGTGCTGATCGCCTCGGACGGTCCACGGCTGGCAATCGACACACCCACCATGTTCATGGGTTCGCGCGGGGGGCTGTCCTTCAACCTGATCGTCAATCTGCGCGATGGCGATCATCATTCCGGCAATTTCGGCGGGTTGCTGGCCGACCCGGCCATCCTCCTTGCCCAGGCGATCGCGACCATCACCGACGCGCGCGGCCAGATCCAGATTCCCGAATGGCGCCCGACCAGCCTCACGCCCGATATCCGCGCCGTGCTCCGCGACCTGCCGCCGCGCCGTCATGATGCCGATTGGGGCGAGAGCGATCTGACGCCGAGCGAAAGGGTTTTCGGCTGGAATTCCTTTGCCGTCCTTGCGCTGTCCTCCGGCAACATCGATGCGCCGCAGAATGCCATATCGGGGTCGGCGCGAGCCACCTGCCAGCTGCGCTTCGTGGTCGGCACCGACATAAACGAGATCCTTCCGGCTCTTCGCCGCCATCTGGATAAGAACGGCTTTCCGATGGTCGAGGTGCGGGCGGCGCGGGGCGAGGCCTTCCAGGCGACCCGCTTCTCGCCGGATCATCCCTGGGTGCGCTTCGTCGAGGCATCCCTGACCCGCAGCGCCGGCCGTCCTCCGCATGTCCTACCCAATCTTGCCGGCTCGCTGCCGAATGACGCCTTCACCGACATTCTCGGGCTGCCGACGATCTGGGTTCCGCATTCCCACGCGGAATGTGGCCAGCACGGGCCGAACGAACACGCCTTGGTGCCGATCGCCCGCGAGGGCATGCAGCTGATGACGGCGCTGTTCCAAGACATCGCCGAAAACGCGGTCAGCCTGAAGGCGGAAGCCCGATAGGCACTCAATTTCAATCGGCCTCTGGAAAGGCATGGTCATGAGCAAGTCCAATCCCGCAGACCTTGGAGCCTTGGAGGCACGCCGGCTGATCGGATGCAAGAGCCTTTCTCCGGTCGAGCTGGCGAAAGCCTGTATCGAGCGGGTCGAGACGCTCGATCCGGCGGTGAACGCGCTGGTGGCGCGGGATTTCGACAGGGTTCTGGACGAAGCCAGATCGGCGGAAGCGAAGGTGATGCGCAACGAGGCGCTCGGTCCGCTGCATGGCCTGCCGTTCGGGGTCAAGGACATGATCGATGTCACGGGCCTGCCGACCACCTTCGGGTCGGAAATCTATCGCGACAATATCGCGGTCAAGGACGATGCGATCGTCGCGGCCATGCGCGGGGCGGGGGGCATCCCGCTCGGCAAGACCAACAATCCGGAATGGAGCGCTGGCGGCAATACCCGCAACGCCGTCTATGGCGCGACCGCCAATCCGCATGACACGACGAAGAGCGCCGCCGGTTCCTCCGGCGGCTCGGCTGTGCTGCTTGCCTGCCGGATGGCGCCGCTTGCGACCGGATCGGATACCGGCGGCAGCCTGCGTAATCCGGCCGCCTTCTGCGGCGTCGTCGGCTTCCGGCCCTCGCCGGGCGTGGTGCCGGGTGACACGCGCGCCATGGGGCTGATGCATCTGCCGACCAGCGGGCCGATGGCCCGCACTGTCGCTGATACGGCGCTGATGCTGTCCGTCCTGGCGCGGCCGGACAGGCTCGATCCCTATACGATCGTGGTCGACGGGAAGACCGCCTGGGATGCGGATCGTTTCATGAGCGGGCACTGCCCGGATCTGGCGTCGCTGCGCATCGCCATCACCGAGGATTTCGGATTCGCACCGACAGAACAGGTCATTCGCGACAGCTTCCGGCGTGTCGCAAGACGGCTATCCAGTCATCTCGGCGTAGTCGAGGAGACGCATCCGGATTGCGCCGACGCCGATCGCATCTTCTCGGTTCTGCGCGGCGTGATGTTCCTCGGCAAGCATCATGAATTGCTATTGGCCCATCCCGACAAGATCGGTCCCAATGTCCGCGCCAATGTCGAGGAAGGATTGAGCTACGGTCCGCTCGATATTGCCGACGCGCTGGTCAGGCAGGGCCGCTATTATCAGGACTGGCAGCGGTTCTTCGAGACTCACGACTATGTGCTCTGCCCGGCGGTGACGATCAGCCCGCGCGACTGGCATGAGCTTTACCCCGAGGACATCGACGGCAAGCCGACCAAGAACTATTACCATTGGCTGGCCATGGCCTATGCCTCGACGCTTGCGGGGCATCCCTCGATCACCATTCCGGTTGGCCGCGATACGCTCGGCATGCCCTTTGGCCTACAGATCGTCGGCCGGCGGCATGACGATGCCGGAGTGCTGCAAGTGGCGGCCGAGATCGAGGCGATCCTCGCCGATGATACCGAGTTCGGAGTGCCAAAGGTCGATCTAGCGGCCTTGGAAAAGGCGCCGAGGCTTGCCGATCAGCCGGGCTTCATGGGCTTTTAGCTTGCCGGCCTCAGTCGAGGCGTGTCCATTTCCCCGGTAGTGTCAGGAACGTATGGTCGGGGAGCGTGATGGCGGCATGAAGGATGCCGTTCTCGAAGTCTTCGACATGGGTGACGGTGGTGCCATCCGCCTCCCGCCAGGTCACCATGAAGACGCCGGGACGGACCGGAATGGCCTGATAGGTCTCGGTCTTGGCGGCGGCATCGAAATCCGCCGCCTTGTCCTCGGCCCAACGCAACGTACTGCCGTCATCCGCGAAGGCAACCCTGTAGGCGAGCTCGCCATAGTCGGCCCGGTAGATATGGCCGATTGCGGGAAATACGACGTCGCTCATGAGGTTCATCTCCAAATTTGCCGAAGCAGAGGCTTAATATCCGACGGTGAAACGCTGGCGGATATGTGCCGGCTTTTCGATCTCGTCGACGAGGGCGATGGCATAGTCCTCGAAGGAGATGCTGCTGCCATTGGCGTTGCTGAGGAGTTGATCCTTGCCGAGCCTGAAGTTCCCGGTGCGCTCGCCGGGGACGAAGAGCGCGGAGGGCGAAAGGAAGGTCCAGTCGAGATCGTCGACCGTCTTCAGGAGGTCGAGGAAATCGGCGCCCTTGGAGGCCTCCGCCTTGTAGATGGCGGGGAATTCGGGCGTGGTGACGAGCCGGATGCCAGGCGCCACTTCCAGACTGCCGGCACCGCCGACGACCAGATAGCGCTTCACGCCGGATTGTCTGACCGCATCGATGAGACGCTGCGGATCGCTGGCGGTGAAGTGCACGGCGCTGATGACGGCGTCATGTCCAGCCAGCAGCGCGGCCAGGCCGTCCTTGTCGAAAACATCGCCTCGAACGGCGACGACACCCGGAAGGGTCGCGATCTTCTCCGGATTGCGGGCGATCGCGGTCACCTTATGACCGCGATCGGAAAGTTCCTTCAATATTCGCGAGCCGGCATTGCCGGAGGCGCCGATAAGGGCGATCTTTGCCATATTATCCATTCCTTCTCGATGTCGTGATGCTGTGAGAGGCCTTTGTCAGCCCCACTTCATTTCACCCTTGGCGACCTTGGCGCCGAGCGCCAGCGTGCCGGCATCCTTGAGATCGGGATAGCGCTTGGTCATCGCGGCAATCAGCTCGGCGCTGTCCTTCGTCCGTCCCATCTCCTCCTCGAAGGCGAGGAGGTAATCGCGCGTGAAGGTGATCGCGGCGATGCCCTGTTCGGCTCCCTCCGCCTGATGGCCGGGAACGACGATCTTCGGCTTGCGGGCGGCAATGGCATCGAGTGCCTTGACCCAGGCGGCGCGCAGCTCCGGCGTCGCCGTGTCGGCGACCCAGACGTGAATGCCGGAATCGATGAGAACGCCGCCGAAGACGGCCTTGAGCGACGGCACCCAGAGATAGCGCCGATCATGCATGCCCGGCACTTCGACGATCTCGATGCGGGCGCCTTCGAGTTCCAGGGACGTCGCCTTCGAGGGCGTGGGAATGACGACATCAGTGAGTTTTTGCGGGCCATTGTCCTTGAGCTGCGGCCCCCAGGCCTCGAGCTTGCTCTGGACATTCGCCTTGATCGCCTCGACGGTGACCGGCTTGGCGATGACCTTCGCCTTCGGGAAGGCCTCCACGATCGGCCGGAGGCTGAAATAATAGTCCGGATCGTTGCAGCTCACGAAAATCGTCGTCAGGCGCTTGCCGGTCGCTTTGATCGCCTCGGCCACGGCGCGTCCGTCGGACAGCGTGAAGCCGCCGTCGAGGAGGATGGCCTCCTTTTTGCCGGTGAGGAGGACGGGCGTGCGGCGGAAGCCCGTTTCGTCCGCCTGGAAAAATGTCCATTCGAGCTTGCCGCCTGCGGCGTGCGCCAGGGTGAGCGGGGTGATTGCCATGCCGGCGGCAGCGGCAAGCTTGAGAGTATCGCGGCGTGTGATCATGTCTTGTCTCCCAATCGGGTGGCGGTGGCCTGAAGATAGAGACCTGCTATCGCAGGCCTTGATTGGGAGATAAATATCAAGCAATCGTACAGACTGTATGATCCAGAAAGACAATCGATCATGAACGATCTCCTCAATCTCAACAGGTTGATCTTCTTCACCACGGTCGTGGAGAGCGGCTCCTTCACATCGGCGGCGGAGCGGCTGGATGTCGCGAAGGCTGTCGTCAGTCATCAGGTCGCCAGGCTGGAGCAGGAGCTGGGCGTGACTTTGCTGACGCGCACCACGCGCCGGCTGCACGCGACGGACGAGGGCCGCCGCTTCTATGATCGCTGCGTCGTGATCCTGCGCGAGGCGGAAGCGGCCTATGGCGAGATGTCGCAAAGGGCGAGCGAGCCATCGGGAACGCTGACGCTGACGGCGCCGCTCGACTATGGCGCGGCGGTAGTGGCGCCCGCGATTGCTCTCTATCGCCAGCGGTTCCCGCAGATGCATGTCAACGTCATCTTCGACGACGATGTCATCGATCTGGCGGCCGGTCAGGTCGATCTGGCCATCCGCGTCGGCTGGCTGACGGACTCCAGCAATCAGGCCCGCCGTCTCGCGGCCTTTCAGCAATATCTGGTTGCCGCTCCCGCCCTCATCCGCGCCATGGCTGCCGTTTCGTCGCCGGGAGATGCCGCCGGCTTGCCATGGATTGCCAATTCGGCACTCAAAAATCCGCTGCGTTGGACATTTTCGGGACAGGAGGGCCAGACGGTGACCATCGACGTCAATAGCGCCGTCACGACCGACAAGACGCCGGCGGCCTATGTCTGTGCTCTCGCGGGAGTAGGGGTTTCCGTATTCCCTGACTATGTCGTGGCGCGGGATATCGAGGCGGGCCGGCTGGTTCGCATTTTGCCGGACTGGAGCCTGCCTGCCGGTGGCATCCATGCCGTCTTCCCGCCGGCGCGGTTTCGTCCCGCCAAGGTCCGCGCCTTCGTCGACCTGCTGAAGGCCGCGGAGCGCCATCGGGCGGCTAAAATGACCATGGCTTCGGAGTGGGTCTAGACGGCGATCGCCTATGGCGACGGCTGTGGTTCCCGGCTGATCGCCGTCAGCCAATCCCTGAATATGCCGGCCTCATGCGACAGGTTTCTGGCCTCGATAAGCCAATAGGCCTTCTCCGTATCGGAGGGCAGGTCGAACAGCGTCACCAACGAGCCCCGCGCCAGCTCTTCGGCGATCAGGGCCGTGGGACAAAGTCCGATGCCTTGCCCACCGATGACCGACCCGATCATCAGGCTGAAATCGCCGAAGACCGGGCCTGCCCTCGGCGCCTCGTGACGTCCGGCAAGCGTAAACCAGCGCGTCCAGGCATCTGTCGTCTCATCGTGAAGAAGCTCGGCGCGTGTGAGATCGTACGGCGTTGCGAGCCCGCCGTGGCGAGCGTGGAATTCCGCCGAGCAGGTGGGGCGGGTTTCAGCGCTCAGGAGCTTGTGGGCATTCGAGGCGGGGCGCGATCCATGGCGGATCAGCAGGTCGGCATCGGCTGCTTCCGGCGTCTTCGCCTCGAGCGCGTAGACGATATTGATGCGCATGTTCGGATAGATCGCCTTGAATTGCGGCAGGCGCGGGATAAGCCATCGCGTTGCCACCGAGGCAATGCATGCAACGCTGACCGGGCGGCCGGTGGATTCCAGCTGCAATTGCCGGGCGGCTATTTCGATATGGCCAAGCCCATATGTCACGGCGGCACCGAACTCACGGCCCGCCGCCGTCAAGGCGACGCCGCGTGTCTGACGCACGAACAGCGGAACGTTCAGCCAGCCCTCCACCGTGCGCACATGCTGGCTAATGCCGGCCGCCGTCAAATTGAGCTCGGCCGCCGCCTTGACGAAGCTCTCGTGGCGGGCGGCGGCTTCGAAGGCGCGCAATGAGGCGAGGGGGAGGGTGCTCATATCGATATGACTAAGTAATACTTAGTCAAAGGGCAAGAACAAACTGCGTTGTCCCTTCGTGCATCCTTGCTAGTGTGCCGTCTGAACTCACGCGCTCCGCCAAGGCGCAAACCACCTGAAGCAAGCCGGTAGAAGGGCCTGAAAGAAATGCAGATGTCATCCGTGCCTCCAGTCCCTTCCGATGCCGAGCAGCGCCGCAGCCAGCCGCCGGTCGTGGTCTATCCGGTCGAAACGCTTCCGCCGGCCGATCTCAAGCTCCTGGATGCGGCAAGGCAAAGCCTGACGAAGGTCAGCGAGACCATCGTTCCGCCGCGCGATGCGCGGAGCTTTCATGTTCCCGCCGGGCATTTCTTCCGCATCGTCAGCATGGAAGGCTCGCAGGTCGGCGACCTCAATCTCTGGAACGCCGAGGATCTGTCCGAGCGCTTCTTCAGCGGCAAGACGCGCGCCCTGCATGGCACGCATGTCGGCGTCGGCGACCGGTTGTGGAGCAGCCTGCCCCATCTCAGGCCGATGGCGACGATCACCCACGACACGCTCGGCTGGTACGGCTGGGATGCCGACGGAGCCGGTGTCCACGATGTCATCGGCACCCGCTGCGATCCCTATACCAACCGTCTGCTGAAGGGGAACGACTACCATCATTGCTGCCATTCGAACCTTGTTCGGGCGCTCGCCACCGACCGGAACCTGTCTCTGGAAGAGGCGGAAGCGCATGTGCATGACGTGCTGAATGTCTTCATGTGCACCGGTTTTACGCATGACACCCATCAGTATTTCATGAAGGCAAGCCCGGTCAGGCCCGGCGATTTCATCGAATTCTTCGCCGAGATCGATCTTCTGGGTGCGCTGTCCGCATGCCCCGGCGGCGATTGCGGCTCCAGCCATTCGAGCGATACGGCCGCGTGCTATCCGCTGAAAGTCGAAGTCTGGAAAGCCGCCCCCGACAGCCTGGCCGGCTGGACGCCGCCGGAACGCAATCCCTATCCGCGAACGCATCGATAGGGATATGTGCTTGTAAGCGGACCGCCGTACTCACGCTTTGTGCCAATATATAGTTATATAGTTGCGCGCGATGGTCCGAGCCATTGCTTGATATGGTGCGTGCAGCCATATACAATATGGCATATACAAGGGGGCTGCCGCCATGCCTGTTCCGTCGTCAAAAGCCCGAGAAGCCAAGCTGTTTCGCAACAATCGCAGTCAGGCGGTACGCATTCCTGTCGAATTCGAGTTACCAGGGGATCGTGTATTGATCCGTCGCGAAGGAGAAAAGCTCATCATCGAGCCCGTAACCGGGCCGACCAACATCGTGGAGCTACTGGCCGAATGGCGGAAGGAAGCGCCGCTTGGGCCGGAAGACCTGTTCCCGGATATCGAGGATATGCCTGCCGCGCCGGAGGACATCTTTTGAGCGGGTACATGCTTGATACAAACATTATCAGCGACATCATCCGCAACCCGCTTGGGCTGGCTGCGCGCCGCATCGAACAGGTGGGACCCAAAGAGATTTGCACCAGCATCGTCGTCGCGGCCGAGCTGCGCTATGGTTGCGTAAAGAAGGGATCGGCAAAATTATCTGCAAGGGTCGAAAGCGTCCTGCAAACGATCCCGGTTCTGCCGCTGGATGTTCCGGCTGATGCCGAATATGGCGGCATCCGCGCGGAATTGGAGGCAGCCGGGCAGACCATCGGGCTCAACGATCTGCTGCTCGCCGCGCATGCCCATGCGCTTGACATGACACTTGTTACCGACAACACGCGCGAGTTTAATCGCATCCGCGGTCTCCGTGTGGAAAACTGGCTGGAGAGATAGCGGGCACGGCATCGTGCAATTTATGGTGTCACCAGTACATCGATAAGTGGATCAGACTATCGCGGATGGATCATGACGTTCCGCACCGCGCCATGCTTGAAGCCGAAGGAAATTCGGCTTAGCTGTGTGACAGATCCGTGGCATCTGTAGAAATGGAGCATGAACGACGTGGCTGATTGGTTATCCGAAACAAGGCCGATCAGCCGCAAGAATGCCGCCGAGGCGGTGTTCGACGATATTCGGTCGGCCATCATATCGGGTCAGCTCGCCGTCGGCATCCGCCTTCCGTCCGAGGCGCAATTGGCCGAGAGATACGGCGTCAGCCGGCCGATCGTCCGCGAGGCCCTGCGCTCCCTTCAGACGCTTGGTTTGACGCAGACGCGGACCGGCAGCGGCACCTATGTCGTGACCGCGAAAACCAGTCCGGAGCTGAATTACGGCGGATATTCCGCGCGCGATCTCTTCGAGGCCCGCCCCTTCATCGAGGTTCCCGCCGCCAGCTGGGCGGCGTTGCGCCGCACGGAACGCCAACTGGCGGGTTTGCTGGAGCTCTGTGACAAGATGGAGATCGAGGAAGAGCCGCACCTGTGGGTACAGCTCGACTCGCAGTTTCATTGTCTGATCGCCGAATCCTCGGAGAACGCGCTGTTTGCCAAGATCGTCTCCGATGCCCGTGAGGCGATATCGCTGCAATCGGAGATGGTCAACTTGATGGCTGGCCGGCGCGCGGCCTCCAACATCGAGCACCGCCGGATCGTCGAGGCGATCAAGGCGGGCTCGGGGCAGGAGGCGCGCGAGGCCATGGAGGCTCACCTGGGCCAGGTGAAGCAGGCCGTCACCACGATCATCGGGGAAGATCGGCCTCAGCAGGCGTAAGCGGCGGCAGGTTGGCGAGATGCTCGGGGCTGAGCGCCTGCTGCAGCTGCGCCGCGGTCAAGTGTCCACGGTCGAGGACGACCTGAGGTACGGTGCGGCCGCTTGCGAGCGCTTCCTGTGCGACTTCGGTCGCGGCGTAATAGCCGATCAGCGGATTGAGCGCGGTGGCGAGCCCGATCGATTCCTCAACGCGGCGCGCCATGACGGCCGGATTGGCCTGGATGCCGTCGACGCAGCGTTCGGCGAGGATACGGCAGGCATTGCTGAGCTGGCTGATGCTCTGGGAGAGCGCCAGCACGATGATCGGCTCGAAAGCGTTGAGCTGGAGCTGGCCGGCCTCGGCCGCCATGGTGATGGTGATGTCGTTGCCGATGACCGCATAGGCGACCTGGTTGACCATTTCCGGAATGACCGGATTGACCTTGCCCGGCATGATGCTCGATCCCGCCTGGACGGCCGGCAGCGTGATCTCGCCGATACCGGCCCGCGGACCGGAGGACAGCAGGCGCAGATCGTTGCATGTCTTCGACAGCTTGACGGCGACGCGCTTCAGCACGCCCGACAGATGCACGAATGCGCCGGGGTCCTGCGTGGCCTCGATGAGGTCGCTTGCCGTGACGAGCGGACGCCCGGTCAACCGCGACAAGTGCGCGCATGCCAAAGCCGCATAGCCGGCCGGCGCGTTCAGTCCGGTGCCGATCGCCGTGGCGCCGAGATTGATTTCGTGCAGCAGCGCGGCGGATTCGATCAGCCGTGACTGGTCTTCGCCGAGCATCACCGCAAAAGTCCGGAATTCCTGGCCGAGTGTCATCGGAACGGCATCCTGCAGCTGTGTCCGCCCGACTTTAACGAAGCCATCGAACTCCTTGGCTTTCCTTTCGAAAGCGGTCTTCAAAATCCCCATGGATGCAGAGAGATCGTCGATCGCCTCGATCAAGGCGACATTGATCGCCGTCGGATAGGCATCGTTGGTCGACTGGCTGAGATTGACGTGGTCGTTCGGATGAAGACGGGCATAGTTGCCCTTGGTATGGCCGAGCAATTCGAGGGCGCGATTGGCGATCACCTCGTTGGCATTCATGTTGGTCGAGGTGCCGGCGCCTCCCTGAATGACGTCCACGACGAACTGGTCGTGAAGTGCGCCGGCGCGGATCTCGCGGCAAGCCCGGACGATGGCGTCCAGCCGTTCCTGATCGAGCAGGCCGAGTTCGTGGTTTGCGATCGCCGCCGCCTCTTTCACAAAGGCCAGACCCCGGATGAGATGAGGATAGCGCCCGATGGTGTTTCCGGTGACCTGGAAGTTCTCGACCGCCCTTGCGGTATGCACTCCCCAATAGACATCCGCTGGAATTTCCTTCGTGCCCAGCAGATCGCGCTCCCTGCGAGTCATGACCACATTATCCTCCTGATGGTTCGAGACGACGCTAATATCTGTCAAGCTGTCTGACAGATAATCTCGACCCTAGTCAATCCCCACGCCTTGGTCAATGCGGGCGGATGCCTCTTGACGTCCGACTTTCCGAACGATTATGAGAGTGCGAAATCTGTCATGCAGCTTTACAGCGATCGCTTGGCATGCGACGCACCCGCTGCCATTCTTCAGCGGTCGGCTATTCCCTGGCGCGATGTCGCGATGCCTAGGAAGCCGCCGACCGAATAGCGAATTTCATAGGGAGGAGTAACATCCATGAAATCTGACAATATCGCCGAAGCCGAACGCGAGGTCTTCATCGAAGAGGACCTTGGATACCACAAGGCCCTCAAGCCGCGGCAGATCCAGATGATCGCCATCGGCGGCGCGATCGGCACCGGCCTGTTCCTCGGCGCGGGTGGGCGGCTTGCTCAGGCCGGCCCCGCGCTCGTCTTCGTCTATGCGCTCTGCGGCTTCTTCGCATTCCTGGTTCTGCGCGCGCTCGGCGAACTGATCATGCACCGTCCGAGCTCCGGCTCCTTCGTCTCCTACGCCCGTGAGTTCTACGGAGAGAAGATGGCATTCGCCGCCGGCTGGATGTACTGGCTGAACTGGGCGATGACCTCGGTCGCCGATGTCACGGCCGTCGCCCTCTACATGAATTTCTTCAAGCATTACGTCCCCTGGCTGGCCGGGATCGACCAATGGGTGTTCGCGTTGACGGCGCTTCTGGTCGTCTTGGTGATGAACATGCTGTCGGTCAAGGTGTTCGGCGAGCTTGAATTCTGGTTCAGCCTGATCAAGGTTCTGGCGCTCGTAACCTTCCTGGTCGTTGGCATCTACTTTGTCGTGTTCGGCACTCCTCTCGAGGGGCATACCGTCGGTTTGAGCATCATCACCGACAATGGCGGCTTCTTCCCCAACGGTATCCTGCCGGCTTTCGTCATCATTCAGGGCGTCGTGTTCGCCTATGCCTCGGTCGAGCTGATCGGCACCACGGCGGGTGAAACCGCCGATCCGCGCAAGGTCATCCCCGGCGCCATCCGCACCGTTGTCGCTCGTCTCCTCATTTTCTACGTCGGCTCGGTGCTGCTGCTTTCGCTCCTCCTGCCTTACTCGGCCTATAAGGCCGGTGAGAGCCCCTTCGTGACCTTCTTCGGCTCCATTGGCGTCGAAGGTGCCGACATCATCATGAACCTGGTGGTCCTGACCGCCGTGCTCTCCTCGCTGAATGCTGGTCTCTATTCGACCGGCCGTATTCTTCACTCGATGGCTGTGTCGGGCTCGGCCCCCGCGGCACTCGCGAAGATGAACAAGGCAGGCGTACCCTATGGCGGCATCGCGGTGACCGCCGCCGTGACGGTTCTCGGCGTGGCGCTGAATGCGGTCGTGCCCGCTGAGGCCTTCGAGATTGCGCTCAGCCTGTCTGCTCTCGGCATTATCTGCGCATGGGGCGTCATCGTGCTTTGCCAGCTCAAGCTGTGGCATCTGTCGCGCCGCGGCGAAATAAGCCGGCCGGAGTTCCGCATGTTCGGCGCGCCCTATACCGGCATTCTCACGCTCATCTTCCTCTTCGGCGTGCTGGTGCTCATGGCATTCGACTATCCCGTCGGCTCCTGGACGATCGCATCGCTGATCGTCATCGTTCCGGCACTGGTCATCGGCTGGTATCTGCTGCGCGATCGCATCAACCGTCTCGCCGCCGAGCGCGCCCTCGGTGCGGAAGCCGCCGCTGCGGGAGCGCAGCCTTGAGCTTGGAGAAAATCATCCCATCGGTGGCAATTATCGCCACCGGTGGCACCATTGCGAGCAAGCGCGGTGCCGATGGCGCAAGTACGCCAAGTCTGACGGGAGAAGATCTGCTCTCGCTCCTTCCGGATATCAATGCCCGGCTTCAACCCATTGATCTGATGGCGAAAGATTCCGCCAGCCTTACGCTGGCCAATATGCAGCACATCAGCGATGCGGTGGGACGGCAACTCGCCGATCCCACCATTGCCGGCGTCGTCGTCCTGCACGGCACCGATGCGATGGAGGAGACCGCATTGCTGGTGCAGCTGCAGCACGCGGCCAGCAAGCCGGTGATCTTTACCGGCGCGCAATTCACCGCGGATCATCCGCATGCTGACGGCCCGGCCAACCTCGCCTTGGCGATCGAAGCCGCCATCGACGGAAGCAATGCCGGTCGAGGTGTTCTCGTCTGTTTCGGTGGCCGGCTGCTGCCCGCATGGGGCGTCTACAAGCGCAGCGCCGACGAAGCCGACGCGTTCCGCTCGGCGCGGCCGGTCGCGGTGACGGAAAGTCCCGGATTGTCGAAGCCGGTCTCGGATGTGCGCGTCGATATCGTCGCCATCTATCCTGGCTGCGACGCCATTCATATCCGCGCCAGTCTTGAGGCGAAGGCGGACGGGATCGTGCTTGCCGCTCTCGGTTCCGGCAATGCCAATCGCGAGCTCGTCGCGGCGGTAAAGCGCTGCACGGACGGCGGCGTTCCCGTCATCGTTTCCAGCAGGGTTCCCGACGGGCTTCTTGTCGCGAGCTATGGCGGCGGTGGCGGCGGCCACGATCTTGCCGCGGCCGGCGCCATTCACTCGCAGACGCTCCGGCCGAGCCAGGCGCGTATCCTGCTTGCGGCGCTGATTGCCGCCGAAAGCCCGGTTCAGGATATCCGCCGGGCCTTCAACGATCGTTTCTGACGCCCGGCGCGCCGCCACAGCGTTATTTGCCGTTACGATACCAGCGCAACGACATGCAGGAGAGACCGGCGTCGATCATCTCGATCTGCGTGGTCGTGACCGGCACGATCTTGTAGCCGTGCTTGTCGAGAAGCTCGATGGTGCGCGGATATTCGGACGGCACCATGAGGATCTCGTTGATGCGCAGCGCGTTCGCCGCCGGCTCCTCGCCCTCGGGGACGATGATCTCCCTGAAATCCTTGAACACGCCCGACCGGGCGAGACGGGCAGTCGAGAGCATGGTCTCGTCATCGAGCAACGAGCTGGCGGTCTTGAAGTGGAGCACGCCTTCCGGCGTGGCCACCAGTTGCGCCTTGCGGCCGAGCCTGTCGAGGCAAGAGGCCAGCGCTTCGGCACCGGCGCGGTCGGTTCGCGCCGAGAGGCCGATCATGACGCTGTCCGGCGTCACGAGAATATCGCCGCCATCCGCAAATCCGGCCGGCAAATCAAGGACGGTTTCGAACATGCCGCGCAAGGTGGGGGCGATTTCGGCCGCTTCGCCGGAGCGGCTTGCCGCGCCGGGGCGCAGGAGGATGGCGCCCTCGGTGAAGACGAGCGCCGGGTCCTCGACGAAGATCGAGTCGGGAAAGGATTCGAGTGCCGGCAGGACCGTGACCTGAACTCCGGCATCGCGCAGCGCGGCGACATAGGCCTCGTGTTCGGCCTGCACGCCCGCATAGGTCGGGCTGCCACGCTCTCCGGCGCGCAGGCCGTCGACGACGGAGCGCGATGGCTGGCGGACGATGGCGGAGTTGAAGTCATAGACTGATCTGGCTTGCGACATTTTCCGAATACCTTTCCTTCCATTCCGGTTGGCCTCTCCCGACTCAACCGGCACCATGCATCTAAGCGGATTTTGCCCGCCGGGATAGTTGCAAGCCGCCGCGCCTATTTGATCGCGATGCCCTTGTCGGCGAGGGCGGTTCTCAATCGTTCGACCAAGGCATGGCGGGTCTCCGCCCAGTCGCCGGGCTTGACCCAATATTCGACCGTCAAGGTGGTCTTCTCCGGCGTCAATTCGTCGGAATAGACGCGCGCGGCGGGACTGTTCTTTACGCGTTGATCGGCTGTGACCACATCGAGAAGGGTGCGGGTGACCGAGTGCAGGTCGACGTCGTCGCCGACGGGAACGGAGAGCTGCTGCCGGCGAACCGGTTGGCGGGTATGGTTGACGATCGGCGTGTTCCACAGGGTCGAGTTCGGTGCGAGCAGATAGAGGCCATCGGCGGTGCGCAATTCGGTCGCGAACAATCCGACCTCGACGATTCTGCCCGTAACGGTCGGGGTCTCGATATACTCGCCGACCCGGAAAGGACGCAGCACGAGAAGCATGATTCCCGCGGCGATATTCTGCAGCGTGCCCTGCAGCGCAAGTCCGATGGCCAGGCCGGCCGCACCCAATGTTGCGACGATCGACGTGGTCTGGACGCCGAATTGGCCGAGCACGGTTATGAAAACGAGAATCAGCAGCCCGTAGTGAAGCGCCTTTTCAAAGAATCGGGCCAGCGTTTCGTCTATGCCGTGCACTTTCGATATGCCCTTGTACGCCCATCCGCTTACGAGGCTCGCGAGAACCCATCCGCAAATGAGCAGCACGATCGCGCCCAGCGTCGAGAAACCATAGTGAACGACCAGGGCACTCGCCTGATTGAGCGCGGTTTGCGTGGCGACGATCGCGTTGGTGGCTTGAGTTTCCATTCCGTACATACCCTTTCGGACTATTTGGCAATTGCGACGAGACAATACGCCCGAGCCGGACTGGTTCCTACCCGGTGTATTTTCTCGATGCCAGAGGCGACGAAAAACGGCGCGAAATCACCAAGGTCAGCCTCGGTCAAAGCCGGGATTCCATAACTGTCGGGACGCGGCAATTTACTGTTTGCGGGGCAAAATTAACCATTTGTTAACCATCGCAACGATACACAAACATCAACGAATTATTTACACAGATGACCAAAGTGCTAACAGACGCTCGCTCCATTCGCATCAAGGGCCGTTCCTTTCTGGCGGTCATGCTCTCTCCGGATCTTCCGCTTGATAACTGGTTGATAAGACTGGATGATCTTGCGGCGCGCTCGGCCGGGTTCTTTCTCGGGCGGCCGGTCGTTCTCGACGTCACGGACCTGCCGATCGACCGTTCGCAGCTGAAGGAGCTTATCGCGGAGCTCGGTCAGCGCAACGTCAGCATCATGGGGATAGAGGGCGCACGCCCGTCGATCCTGGGACAGGGCATGCCACCGGCTCTGAAAGGTGGAAAGCCTGTCTCCGATTTCGAGATTCCGGACCGCGAGCCAGTGATGGAGCCGCAGCAAAGCGCGCCCGTGGTAGCCGAAGCGCGTCCGGCGGCGCAATCCATCATCATCCGGGAGCCGGTGCGTTCGGGACAGTCGGTCATTTTCCCGGAGGGCGACGTCACCGTCATCGGATCGGTTGCCTCCGGCGCTGAAATCATCGCGGGCGGCTCGGTTCATATCTACGGAACCCTGCGTGGCCGGGCCATGGCGGGATCGCTGGGCAAGGCATCCGCGCGCATCTTCTGCCGCAAGCTCGAGGCCGAGCTTGTTGCCATCGACGGTATCTACAAGATGGCGGAAGACATGCCCGCCAACCTTCGCGGGCAGTCGGTCCAGCTCTGGCTGGAAGGCGATGCCATCAAAGCAGAGAAACTTATCTGAGCCGGAATCGGCCGGGAAACAGGAGAGCAAGATGGGGAAAGTCATCGTAGTCACGTCAGGCAAGGGCGGGGTTGGCAAGACGACCTCGACCGCCGCGCTCGGAGCGGCCCTGGCGCAAAGGAACGAGAAGGTGGTCGTCGTCGATTTCGACGTCGGGCTGCGCAATCTCGATCTGGTGATGGGCGCTGAGCGCAGGGTCGTCTATGATCTCGTCAACGTCATTCAGGGCGATGCCAAGCTGCCGCAGGCGCTGATCCGCGACAAGCGGCTCGAGACGTTGTTTCTGCTGCCGGCATCGCAGACCCGCGACAAGGACAATCTGACGCCCGAAGGCGTCGAGCGCGTCATCAACGAGTTGAAGCAGCATTTCGACTGGATCATCTGCGACAGCCCCGCCGGGATCGAGCGCGGCGCCACACTCGCCATGCGCCATGCGGATACGGCGGTGGTCGTCACCAACCCGGAAGTCTCTTCGGTGCGCGATTCGGATCGCATCATCGGGTTGCTCGATTCCAAGACGCTCAAGGCCGAGCGCGGCGAGCGCATGGAAAAGCATCTGCTGCTCACCCGCTACGACGCCAATCGCGCCGAACGTGGCGATATGCTGAAGGTCGATGACGTTCTGGAAATCCTGTCCATTCCGCTTCTCGGCATCATTCCGGAAAGCTCTGATGTCCTGCGCGCGTCCAATATCGGTGCTCCGGTCACTTTGGCCGACAGCCGCAGCGCGCCTGCCATGGCTTATTTCGATGCTGCTCGCCGGCTGTCCGGCGAGGTTCTGCCGATCACCATCCCGGGTGAAAAGCGGAACATCTTCGGCAAGATCTTCGGACGGAGGGCCGCATGAACATTTTTCGTCTCTTTGGAAGGCAAAAGACCGCGCCGGCAGCGCGCGAACGGTTGCAACTGCTTCTGGCGCATGAGCGCTCCTCCGTGGGATCGGATCTGGTCTTCGTGCTCCGCGAAGAAATCCTTGCGGTGATCGAAAAGCACGTACAGCTCGATCGGGACAAGGTGCAAGTGAAGATGGATTGCAACGAGCATGTTTCGACGCTCGAAATCGACGTCGAGATTCCGTTGAGCGCAACCATGCGGGCTGCTTGACGCAAGGCCCGATGGCGCCCGGCGCATGCTTGCCGCGTGTCTCCACGCTAGACTGTTCGATCCTCCGGCCACAGGCCGGAGGATTTTTGTGCGATGACATCGAGGGATCGAAGACGGCACGGGCGTCTGAAAATCGACTCGGTCGCAATCCGACGGTCGCCATTTCCACTCAGGCATGTTTGGCTGTTTTCGTGTCGCAACCAGACAATGTGCCATGATGGGAAAAAGTCCGAAATCCTAAGATCGGGTTCACCGAAATTGGATGCGACGTAAATTTCGACTTCATAAAATGCAAATAATATTAGAAACTTGAGCATGGCGCAGCCAGCTTCTCGGCTGTGGATCAGTATGGGACGGCAGGCGGATTTCATCGCCATCGTTGGAATGCCGTCCGATGCTAGTTCAAGGATTTTTCCCTACGTGCTTGCTGCTTCGAAAGAACCACCGCAAACGTTTTTCTCGCTGATGCTTTCGTCGCTTCGGAAGGCATTCCTCAGCATCGGGCTCGCCAGCGCGGCCATCAATCTCTTGGCGCTCACGGGCTCCTTTTTCATGCTGCAGGTCTACGATCGGGTCATTCCCGGCCGCAGCCTGCCGACGCTGGCAGGACTGGCGCTGATCGCAGCGACGCTGTTCATATTTCAGGGGACGCTGGAACTGCTGCGCTCGATGCTGCTCGCCCGCGTCGGTGCAGCTCTCGACGAGCGGATCAATCGGAAAGTCTTCGGCTCGCTCGTGCTTCTGCCGACCAAGGCGCAGACCGCCGACGACGGATTGCAATCGGTTCGCGATCTGGAGCAGGTCCGCTCCTTCCTGTCGGGACCCGGATCGACCGCGCTTTTCGATTTGCCCTGGATGCCTTTCTATCTCCTCCTTTGTTTCCTCTTTCATGTCTGGATCGGCATCACCGCATTGTGCGGCGCCGTCCTGCTCATCGTCCTGACCCTGCTGGCGGAGGTGCTGTCGCAACGGCCGGCGCGCGAGGCGGCCAAATCGTCCGCGGCCCGTCTGAGCTTCGCCCAGGCGGCCCGGCGAAATTGGGAAGCGGTGGTCGCCATGGGCTTCAGCGGTCGCCTGACCGACAGATGGGCCGCCATGAACGAGGACTATCTCGCAAATCAGCTGGCCGCCGGTGCCATTTCCGGCGTGCTGACCACGATCGCGAAGATCGCGCGCATGATGCTTCAATCCGGCGTCCTGGCCGTCGGCGCCATCCTCGTCATCGAGCAGCAGGCGACGGGCGGCATCATCATCGCCAGTTCGATCATGGTCACCCGCGCGCTTGCGCCCGTCGAGCTCGCGATCGGCCAATGGAAGGGTTTCGTGACCGCGCGCCAGAGCTGGGAGAGGCTTACCAAGCTTCTGGACAAGATCCCGAGTGCGGAATGGGCGGTCCGCCTGCCGGCGCCGCAAAAGGAGCTGACCGTCGAGAACATAGGTCTGACATCTCCGGGCAGCCGCGACTTCATCCTGCGCAATATCTCGTTCAAGGTTTCGGCGGGAACGGTGCTCGGCGTCGTCGGCCCGAGCGCTGCGGGCAAATCCTCGCTCGCGCGGGCGATCACCGGCCTATGGCCGGTCACGATCGGCTCGATCCGGCTCGATCAGGCGGCCTTGTCGCAATGGGAGCCGGATGAGCTTGGACGGCATATCGGTTATCTCCCGCAGGATGTCGGGCTGTTCGATGGCTCGATCGCCGACAATATCTCCCGTTTTGCCAGGGACATGCAGCCGGAGCCGGTCATCGCCGCCGCGAAGGCGGCCGGCGTATACGACATGATCGTCAAGTTGCCCGATGGTTTCGACACCGTAATCGGCGAAGGCGGCTCGCGCCTGTCGGCGGGTCAAAGACAGCGCATCGCCTTGGCGCGGGCGCTCTACGGGGATCCTTTCCTGGTGGTGTTGGACGAGCCGAATTCCAATCTGGACTCCGAAGGGGAGGCATCCCTGACCAAGGCCTTGGCGGGTGTACGGGCGCGGGGCGGCATCGCTGTCGTCGTCGCGCACAGGCCGAGCGCATTGGCGGCGGCCGACAAGGTTCTGATCATCGCCAATGGCCAGCTTCAGGCCTTCGGCCCCAAGGATGAGATATTGGGCACGTCGCCAAAGCACGCCGGAAGCGGGTCTGTTCGATTGATGGTTGCCGGCGAGGATATCAGCGGATGACGAACATGAATCTGACAGCCACCGAACGTTCGATCCGTCGCCTTTCCCTGTTCGTGCTGGTGACGATCCTTCTCCTGTTCGGCGTCATGGGTGGGTTTGCGGCCGCGACGAAGATATCGGGTGCGGTCATTGCATCCGGTACGCTTGTGGTCGACAGCTATGTGAAACCGGTGCAGCATCTGAAGGGCGGGATCGTCAGCACGATCGACGTCAAGAACGGCGATCGCGTCGAGGCCGGTCAAATCCTGATTCGCCTGGACGAGACGCAAACCAGGGCCAATATTGCCATTCTCACAAAGCGCCTGAACGAACTTGCCGCCAGGACGGCGCGACTGGCGGCGGAGCGCGACGGCAGGGACGCGATCGCCTTTCCGGCGGATCTGCTCGCTAATGCCGATAATGACGACGTGAAGAGCATCCTGGCGGGAGAGCGGCAGCTCTTCAACGACCGCATGGCATCTCGGCAGGGCCAGAAATCCCAGCTGCGCGAGCGAATCCAGCAGTTGAAGCAGGAGGTGGAAGGGCTCGTCGCGCAGGAGAAGGGCAAGCGGGTCGAGATCGAACTCGTCGCCAAGGAGCTTGGAAGCCTTCAGCAATTGCTCGCTCAAGGCATCATTTCCGCGACGAAGGTCTATTCGCTGCAAAGGGATAGCGCGCGGCTGACGGGAGAGCTCGGCAATCTCGTCTCATCGATCGCCCAGACCAACGGCAAGATCACGGAAACGGAACTTCAGATCCTCCAGGTCGACAATGACCGCAGTTCGGAAGTGTCCGATCAGCTTCGGCAGGCCGAAAGCGATACCGGCCAGCTTTCGGAACGGCTGATCGCCGTCGAGGACGATCTGAAACGGATCGATATCCGCGCGCCACAAACCGGAATCGTCGATCAGCTGCATGTGCACGCCGCCGGGGCGGTAATCGGGCCGGCGGAAACGATCATGCAGATCGTGCCGGACAAGGACGCGCTGCTCGCGGAGTTGAAGCTTTCGCCGCAGGATATCGATCAGGTCGCTGTCGGGCAGGGGATCGCCGTGCGGTTTTCCGCCTTCAACCAGCGTATCACGCCGGAATTGAACGGCCACGTCGATACCGTCTCGGCAGACCTGACGACCGACCAGCGCTCGGGTCAGACCTATTATGTCGTTCGCGCCAGGATGCCGAAGCAGGAGTGGGATCGCCTGGGTGAGCTGACGCCCGTGCCGGGCATGCCGGTGGAAGCTTTCATGCAGACCGGCGCGAGAAGCGTGCTCGCCTATCTGACCAAGCCCATGGCGGATCAGATAAAGCGGGCGTTCAGGGGCGAATGAAGCCGCCCCCGGCCGTGGTTCGCGTTCTTTCTATATGTGCCAATCCGAGGTATGGGCGGCGGCAGTCTGCGTGGTGTGGTCGTCCAGCGAATAGGCCCTGATGTAGTCGATCTTCATCTCCGACCCATCTTCCTTCAGGGTTTCGCCCGGCGTGCCGGCGGTGCCGCCGACAGCAAGATTGACCAGCATATACATCGGCCCGTGCATATCGCTCGGCGTATCCGCATGCGCGACGGCGACATCGTCGAAATACCAGACGATCTGGTCTTCATCCCACAACACGCCGTAGGTGTGGAAACCGTCGGTGCTCGGCACCTCCACAGGGAAGGATACCTTCGTGTGCTCGCCGGTGGCATTGGAATGCGCCGTCACATGGACCGTATTCGGATCCTGCCCGCGCATTTCTACCACATCGAGTTCCGGAGGCCAGGAACCGTCCTCGGGCAACAGCCAGAATGCCGGCCAGGCACCTTGATCATGCGGCATCTCCGCGCGCATTTCGAAATAGCCGTAGGTCTGAGAGAAGGAGGAATAGGTGGTCAGGATGCCGGACGTATAGTCGTGGTTTTCGACTTCCGCTTTCAGCGCTTCGGGTGTCGGCTTGGCGCTGATCGTCAGAACGCCATTCGAAACGGAAAACGGATTGGCCGATGATGTCGGCGCGTAGGACGGATTGACGTACCATTGCAGTTCATCGTTGAGACTGCTGCCCTTTTCCGGCGCCCAATGGAATTTCGCCTCCCAGGTGCCCTGCGTGCCATCGCTGAGGGAAAGCGCGTTGAACTCGTCCCCAAACGTCTGGGTGAGGGAGGAGCGGTCCAGGCCCAGCTGGAACTGATCCTCATGGAGATCGGCGACAGTCTTGTTGGCGAGCACCAGGCTTTCGCCATTGCCCAGATCCAGCCGCAGATTGGTGCCTTCCTGGGTGGAATGGCTGACAACCTGGTCGAAGGAGGTCAGGCCGTACTGGTTCAGACGGATCTTGTCGTCATCGCCGAAGTCGGTGATCAGGTCGCTGCCGTTGCCTTTGGATATGATGAAGGTGTCGGCCCCGCCGCCGCCGATCAGCACGTCGTTGCCGGCGCCGCCGTCGATGGTCTGGCTGCCAGTGCCGCCGGTGATGATGTTGTCGGCGCTGTTGCCATAGGCGTGGCGGTTGTCGCCGGTCACCTTCAGATTCTCGAAATTGTCGGGCAGGGTGTAGTCCATCCATGTGACGATGGTGTCCACGCCGGAATCCGACGCCTCGTAGGCGCGATTGATGCCCGAATAGAGATAGTAGATATCGTCTCCGGTGCCGCCCATCATCGTGACGTTGACGGAACTGTCACCCCACATGGAATCGTTCCCGGCCGTGCCATAGAGGGTGGGGCCGGAACCCGTAGCGGAAAAGAAACCCGTCGATGTTCCGCTATAATAGAGCGGCTGACCCAGGGCATTGAGAACACTATCGGTCATCGGCAACCTCTTCTGTTGCGTTAGGTTGTCTCCTCCACAAAGCCAACTGTTTTTCGCGCCTAGGGTGACGAAATAGGGTGCTACACGCATTTGCCCAGCCCCTGCGGCATAATTAGTTGACCACCATCCGCGATTTGGCCGGCTTAACCGCGCACCAAACTTCCATTCGCCGTGCTGGCGGTGGCGGGAGACCTTGCGAAGACGGAACAGATTTCCCGTTTTCCGGGCAAGGAGAGATGGTCATTTCTTTTAATCTACTAATCTTATGGACAATATTCGCTCATCGGAGAGCTCGCTGAAGCTCGGAAAGGAATGAGAATGGTCGCCCCCAAATTGGTCGGCATTGCCGGCAGCTTCAATCGTCCGTCGAAAACCTACGCACTGGTGCAGCACGTCGCTGAGCTGGCGAGCAGCCACTATGCCTTCGAGAGCAAGATCTACGACCTGCACGATGTCGGGCCCTCGCTTGGAACTTCCTTGTGGCGCAAGGATCTGGACGATCAGGCAAGGCGGGTGATCGACGATATCGTTTCCGCCGACGCTCTGATCATTGGCTCGCCGACCTACAAAGGGTCCTATCCGGGCCTTTTCAAACATCTGATCGATCTCATCGATCCGCATGAACTCCGTGCCAAGCCGATCATCATCACGGCGACCGGCGGCGGGGACCGGCATGCCTTGATGGTGGAGCATCAGCTGCGGCCACTGTTCGGCTTCTTCATGAGCCATACGCTGCCGACGGCGGTCTATGCGTCCGATCGTGATTTCACCGACTACAAAGTCTCCTCCGAGCCGCTTTCCAAGCGCATCGACGAGGTGATCGGCGAGCTTGCAACCTTCTTTCCCGGCGCGACCGCGCTGCTTGCCGCGGCCGAGTGAAGCGCTCGCCAGCAACCTAATCCTTTGTATGAGAGAACTGGATCAACGAGATGGAGGATAGCATGAAAATCGATGTCATCACCCACTTGACGATAGCCTTCAGCCGCCTGTGGCGTCATTGGACGGACGAACCCATTCAGTTGATCGACAGAGAGGATGACAGCGGTCGGGAGCCATCGGCGCGGGATTACGAGCTCTATTATTGGTGCTCAACTCCCGCGGCCTGGTATTGAAAAGGGCGGCAGCATGGCACTGGCTTTCGACCTGCGGCGTCCGATCGCGAGACGCACCTCTATCAACCTTCGATCGGGCCTTTCGCGCGCTATCGAGGTTGGCTCCGTCGTTTTTTCCTTCGTATTTCTATTCGCTCTGGTGGCGGGGGTCTTTTGATGGCCGCCGCTAGGGATGACCGTCGGCCGAAACCGGGGTCGCGATGAGCAGGGTACTGATCTTACCGGGTCTGTTCGGATCGGGAGAAGGGCATTGGCAGCGCTACTGGCTGCTGGACCAGCCGGAAGGTCGCGTGGTCGAGCAGGATGATTGGGATCGTCCCAACCTGCGCGACTGGATGGCCAGGCTCGAAGTCGCGCTGGAGGAGGCGGGCGAAGCCTATATCGTCGCCCATAGTCTCGGTTGCCTGCTGGCCGCCAGCCTCGCGGGCCGACCGGCGGCGAAGCGGGTGAAGGGTGCCCTGCTAGTCGCGCCCTGTGACCTGCCGACGACGGAGACGCTGCATGCGGGTCATATTTCATTCGGAACCATGCCGACGGAAACCCTGCCTTTTCCCAGCATGACGATCGGCAGCCTCAATGATATCTATATGACGCTCGATCGTCTCACCATGTTCGGGCGCCTTTGGAATTCCGACATCAAGAATATTGGTCTCGCCGGCCATATCAATGTCGCGAGCGGTTTCGGACGCTGGCCCAGCAGCTATAGCTTGCTGGAGACGCTTAAAGCGCGCACCAGGCATCGCAGACCGCATGCTTCCGCCTCTTCGAGCGCCACGGCCCATTGAGAGGAGGCTTTTCTTTGACACTATTCGGCGCCATTCTATGGCAAGTTCCCTGGCACAACAGTCGTCGTCCACGCTTGCGCGGGATATGACGAACTATCATTGGAGGATCGATCATGAGCCTGCGTATCAACGATATCGCACCTGACTTCACCGCCGACACCACGCAAGGCCCTGTTCGGTTCCACGACTGGATCGGCAACGGTTGGGCTGTGCTGTTCTCGCACCCGAAGAATTTCACGCCGGTCTGCACCACCGAGCTTGGCGCCGTGGCCGAGCTTGAGGCGGAATTCGCCAAGCGCGGCGTCAAGATCATCGGCATTTCCGTCGATCCGGTTGAAAGCCACAGCAAATGGAAGGGCGACATCAAGACCGCCACGGGTTTCGATGTCGAATATCCATTGATCGGCGACAAGGATCTGAAGGTCGCGAAACTCTACGACATGCTACCCGCCGCTGCGGGCGAAAGCTCGGAAGGCCGCACGCCCGCCGACAACGCCACCGTGCGTTCCGTCTTCATCGTCGGGCCTGACAAGAAGATCAAGCTGATCCTCACCTACCCGATGACCACCGGCCGCAATTTCCATGAGATCCTGCGGGCGATCGATTCCATCCAGCTGACGGCAAAGCATCAGGTCGCGACGCCGGCGAACTGGCAACAGGGCGAAGATGTCATCATCACCGCGGCGGTATCGAATGAGGATGCCATCAGCCGGTTCGGCTCGTTCGATACCGTGCTGCCTTATCTGCGCAAGACCAAGCAGCCGACCGCTTGAGCGAAGAATGCGGGTCGGGACCATGCCTTGCCGCGGTCCCGGCCTGCCCCTGTCCGATTGTGATGTCTCTCTTTTCAGAGCCTGACATTGTCCCGCAGGAAGTCCAGCAGCGCCCGCACGCGCGCCGGCAACGGGCCACCCTGGCCTATGTGGACGGCATAGAATTCCTCCATATCGCCCGGATTGAGCTCTTCAAGCACGGCCGCCAGCCGGCCGGCCGCGATGTCCGCCTTCACCGTAAACGCCGGAAGCCGTGCCAGACCGGCGCCTGAGATCGCGAGATGACGCATGGCTTCGCCATCGCTGACCTGCAGGCCCGGCGTAACGGGAACTGGTATGATTTGGCCATCGCTGAGCATCGGCCAATCCTCCACGGCACGCGCATAGGCAAAACCGATGCGGCAATGGTTTGCTAGCGCGTCGATCGATGTCGGCACGCCGTGGCGTTGGAGATAACTAGGCGAGGCAACGATGATCCTGCGAGTAGCGCCGAGTTTGCGGGCGGTCAGGCTGGAGTTTTTGAGCGGGCCGGTCCGGATCGCGACATCGGCCCGATCCTCCATCAGGTCCACGATCCTGTCGGTATGAAGGATGTCGAGCGAGACGGCGGGGTGCAGCGCCATGAAGGCAGGCACGAGCGGCGCCAGGATATGGTTGCCGAAGGAGCCGCTGGTATTGACGCGAATGCGTCCGGTTGCCTGTTCGCCGGCGGATGCGTAACGCTCCGCCTCTGCGATATCGGCAAGGATCGCCACGCTGCGCTCATAGAAGGCGCAACCTTCCGGCGTCAGCTGCAGGCGCCGCGTCGAGCGATTGATCAGGCGCGTGCCGAGCCGCGTTTCCAGACGGGCGACCAGTTTGCTGACGGCCGACGGCGTCATACGGCAAGCCGTTGCCGCGGCGGTAAAACCGCCCAGCTCCACGGCGCGCACAAAGACCTCCATTTCACCGGAGCGATTGATCTCCTGGCGGCTCATGATGACTTCAAGTCATAAATGAATTTCATTGCGGCAATCTATATCACGATAATGCGAGCGTCTATCTCTTATGAAAACGACAGGAGATGAACCCATGGAATACAGAAATCTCGGCGCATCGGGCCTGAAGGTGCCGGTATTGAGCTTCGGGGCAGGCACCTTTGGCGGGAGCGGGCCGCTATTCGGCGCCTGGGGCACGACAGACGCGGTGGAAGCGCGGCGCCTCGTCGATATTTGCCTGGAGGCGGGCGTCAATCTCTTCGATACGGCCGATGTCTATTCCGCCGGCGCATCCGAAGAGGTGCTCGGGCAAGCGATCCGTGGCCGGCGCGACGCCGTCCTGATCTCGACCAAGACGGCACTCCCGACCGGAGACGGGCCGCAAGATTGGGGCGCGTCGCGCTCCCGGCTCATCAAATCCGTCGACGATGCCCTACGCCGTCTCGGCACGGATTATATCGACCTCTTGCAATTGCACGCCTTCGATGCCTCGACGCCCCTCGAGGAAACGCTCTCCACGCTGGACGGGCTCGTCAGGGCCGGCAAGCTCCGTTATGTCGGCGCCTCCAATTTCGCGGGCTGGGAGTTGATGAAGTCATTGGCCATCGCCGACAGCCGCGGCTATTCCCGCTATGTCGCGCATCAGGTCTATTATTCGCTCGCGGGCAGGGACTATGAGTGGGAACTCATGCCGCTTGCCGCCGATCAGAAGGTCGGCGCGCTCGTCTGGAGCCCGCTTGCCTGGGGTCGCTTGACCGGCAAGATCCGTCGCGGCCAGCCTCTGCCGGCAAACAGCCGCCTGCACGAGACGGCCGCCTATGGCCCGCCGGTCGATGACGAAAAACTCTTCGACATCGTCGATGTGCTGGATAGCATCGCTTTGGAAACCGGCAGGACCGTGCCACAGATCGCCATCAACTGGCTGATCAACCGCCCGACGGTCGCAAGCGTCATCATCGGCGCGCGCAACGAGGAGCAACTCCGGCAAAATCTAGGCGCGGTCGGCTGGTCGCTGACGAAGGATGAGATTGCCAGATTGGACGAAGCAAGTTCGCTGACGCCTCCCTATCCGTATTTTCCTTACAGGCGGCAGGAAGGTTTTGCGAAATTAAATCCGCCGCTTATTCCATAATTTTAAAGTTAATGACGGCAATCGGTCACGTTGCCGCATCCTTACTATTGGGAAGTCCGGTTCTGACGGGTTTCCCGATATCGGGAAACCGCGTCGCCAAATGCCTTGAACAGGGCCCGATTTACCGGATTGGTCTGCGGATCGTACTCGGCATGCCATTGCACACCGAGCGCAAATCCCTGGGCATCCTTGAAGCGGATGGCCTCGATAGTGCCATCCTCGGCAATGCCTTCGGCAACCACCTGTTCGCCAAGTTCGAGCACGCCTTGCCCATGCAGGGAGTTCACGCGGATCACGTCCCGCCCGAAGATGCGCGCGAAAACACCGTCGGGAATGAGCTGGACGTCGTGACGATCGGCGAAGACCACCTCCAGATCGGGATGGATCTCGCCATTCTCCAAGCGCGGCATCCGGTGGTTCATCCGTCCCGGCAATTCGCGGATTTCCGGATGCAGCGAGCCGCCGGCCGCGACGTTCATCTCCTGAAAGCCCCGGCAGATGCCGAAAACGGGCAGGCCACGCGCGACGCAGGCCTTGATCAATGGCAGCGCCACCGAATCCCGGTCCTCGTCATAGGGCTCGTGCTTCGGATGCGGCTCCGTATTGAAATGGCTGGGATGAACGTTGGCCCTGGCACCCGTCAGCAAAATGCCATCGACCGTTTCCAGCAGGTCTGCAATATCCGTAAGCGCTGGACTGCCGGCAAACATCAGCGGCAATGCCCCTGCAACCTCCGCAATGGCGCGAAGATTGTTGTCGCCAACGATCTGGGCGGCAAAGCGGCTTTCCACCAGGCGCCCATTGCCGATGACGCCGATCACGGGTTTTGTCATGCTCCGCTTCCCACCTTCAAAGCGCACGGTGGCGGCCACGTGAACGGGCGCCGATCGCCACATAATGGATAGCGCCTCTCGGATCGCGGGTGCAAGAGTTTACCCGTCTCTGTCGAGGAAAGGGCGCCGATATGGCGCCCTTTCCTCATAAGTCTTTGGTTGCCGGGCTTGCTTACCGGCCGCCTTCGATCTTGCGGTGCCGCTGATTGATGCCGCCCTTGCCGTAGGGATAGTCCGCCGGCTGCGGCGCGCTGATCTCGTTCAGCCGGTCGGTTTCCTCCTGCGACAATACGAGCTTTGCGGCACCGAGATTGTCGGCGAGCTGCTCCGGGGTGCGGGCGCCGAGAATGACGGAGGTGACAGCCGGGCGGGCCGCGGTCCAGGCGAGCGCCACTTGCGCCATGCTCACACCGTGGGCCCTGGCGATCTCCTCGACAGCGCCGATGATCGCCCAGGTCCGATCCTGCGCGTTGCGGGCCGCATAGGATTCGCTGCCGCGATTGGGATTTTCGCCAAGACGGGTTGCCCCTGTGGGCGTCAGGTCGCGCTTGTATTTGCCTGTCAGCCAGCCGCCGCCGAGCGGCGACCATGGCAGCAATCCCATGCCCGCATCCTGGCAGGCCGCGACGATCTCCAGCTCGATGTCGCGGACCAGCAGGTTATATTGCGGCTGGAGCGTCACCGGCCGCGTGTAGCCGCGCGCCTTGGCGATCTCGACGGCCTTGGCGATGTGCCAGCCGACATAGTTGGAGAAGCCGTAATAGCCGATCTTGCCGGCGGAGACGGCGTCGTCGAGAAAGCGCAGGGTTTCCTCGATCGGCGTCAGCGCGTCCCAGGCATGCATCTGGTAGAGGTCGATATGGTCGACGCCGAGCCGGTGCAGCGAGTCGTTCAGGGCCTGATTGAGATGTCGGCGCGACAGGCCGATATCGTTCGGGCCATTGCCCATCGGGAAGCGGCCCTTGGTGGCGATGACCGCTTGCCGCGCTTCGGTCGGCCGCGCCTTCAGCCAGCGTCCGATGATTTCCTCGGACTTACCAGCACTGTAGACGTCGGCGGTATCGATGAAATTGCCGCCCCAGGCGAAATAGTCATCCAGCAATCTGTGCGATGCCGCTTCGTCGGCCTCCGCGCCGAAAGTCATGGTGCCAAGGCAATACGCCGTCACGACGGCCCCGCTGGGACCGAGCTTGCGATAGTCCATTCCTGCCTCCTCTGACGAAGGCCCGCCTCCGACCCGCAAAGCGGCCGGCAGAGCCGGAGCCCCGTGATCTATAGCGATGTCGTGCTTGAGACGGCCTCCGCCGCCGAATGATCTACGGCGCTCACGCCTCCGCGCGGGGACCGTATGACAAGCATAGCCAATCCCGTGGCCGTGACCAAGCGGATTTCCGGCTGAAGCAGTGTCGCAATTGTCGCGCTATCGATCAGGAGACTTCCAGAGCCTCTGGGACCAGCGTGCGGCTGACGCCGAGCATCAGGGCAAGCTCCCTTTCGGTCATGGTCAAGATTCTTCGTGGAATGAGATCCATATGTCAGGAGGCAGGCACAAGCCGGCGAAAGCGGCGCGGATTGCGCAAGTGGCAGCCGTGACGTAACAATCGATCGACCAGCGAATCCTGCCTTCATCGATCTCCGAATATCCTTCCGCCATGGACGAAACGCCGACACCCACACCGCGAATGCTCAGCTGGGCGCGCAATTCGACGATCTATCGTCTTGAACGCAAGATGATGACCGAGAAGCAGTTGTTCGACGCGATCACCAAAAAGGCGAAACAGAAATTCGAGGATATCAGCGATGCCCAGATCAGGGCCGTCGCCGATTTCGCGGTCAAATTCGCCTATGATCAAAATGCCCTCAACGACGTGGCCTACGCCGAAATCAGCGCGCGGTCCGGTGCGCGCTCCGGCAAGTCGAAGAAGGCAATCGCATTTAAGCTTGCGTCGAAAGGGATCGATGGCGATACGGTCGTGGCGGCGCTGGATGGCGCGGATGATCTCTATGCCGCCGTCGTCTTTGCCCGCAAGCGTGGTTTCGGACCTTTCCGCCGCGGCGATCTCGACGAGAAGCGCAAGGCAAAAGAGCTGTCGGCATTTGCCCGCAACGGCTTCAGCTTCGCGATCGGCAGGACGGTGTTCGAGATGGAGCGGCAGGACGCGGAGGAGGTGCTGCAACCCTCCTCGATGTTCTAATATGAGCATGGGGATGGCGACGTTTGTGAGATCAAATATTCGATGGCATGCACTGGCGCTCTGCATCGCCTTCTGGCCCATAGCGGCGCATGCGGATTGGCAGGCGGTCGAAACGGTCAAGACCTATGCGGTCGCGGGAACGTCCGGGGCAGAGCTCTATGACTCGATCGGCGAGCGCGGCCCGTTGCTCGGACCCAAAATGAGGGCGATCGCCCATACCGATTTCAAGCTGACTTGGACGCGGAAATACGAGCCGCAGCCGGACGGCGCCTGCACCATCACCGTCAACATACCGAAGCTGATCATCACCTACACATTGCCGAAGCCCTCCGTGCAGCTGACTGGCGCGACCCGCGGGAGCTGGCAGCGTTTCATTGCCGGCGTCGAAGCGCATGAGCGCGTGCATGGCGGGTACATCAAGGACATGGTCAAGGAAATCGAAGCCATGAGTGTCGGCTTCTCCGTGCCGGACGATCCGAAATGCAGCAAGATCCGGGTGGAGCTGACGAAGCGGCTCGGGGAGATTTCCAAAAGGGAGCGCCAGCGCAACAGCGATTTCGACAAGGTCGAATTCAGCGACGGCGGCAATCTCCAGCAGCTCGTCCTCAAATTGGTGCGGGAAGAATAGGCTGCAAAAGGCGTGGCCGGGACTTGCATTTGCCCCGGCCATGTCGATGCCGAGGCGCGATCAGCGGCCCTTCTGCTTCCGCCATTCGGCGAACTTGATCTTGGGGGCATCGCTGGTTGCCGGATAGAGACCGATGATGGTCGCGCCGTTCAGCACTTCCTCGGTGACGAAATCCTCGTAAGCCGTCATTTCCACCGTCTCGTCGGCGATCTCGTCGGCCAGATGGGCGGGGATGACGATGACGCCTTCATTGTCGCCGACAAGCACGTCGCCGGGGAAGACCGCGACATCGCCGCAGCCAATCGGGCCGTTGATTTCGATCGCCTGATGCAGCGTCAGGTTCGTCGGCGCAGAGGGGCGGTGATGGTAGGAGGGGATATCGAGAGCGGCGATTTCCGGGCTGTCGCGAAAACCGCCATCGGTGACGACGCCGGCGACGCCACGCACCTGCAGTCGGGAAATCAGGATCGATCCGGCGGAGGCGGCGCGGGCATCCTTGCGGCTATCCATGACGAGAACGAAGCCCGGCGGGCATTGCTCGACGGCGGCGCGTTGCGGATGCTCCGGATTGCGGAAGACTTCGAGCGTGTTCAGGTCTTCGCGCGCCGGGATGTAGCGCAGGGTGAAGGCCTGGCCGACCATGTTCGCCTTCTTCGGCGAAAGCGGACGGACATCCTGGATGAACTGGTTGCGCAGGCCGCGCTTGAAGAGGGCGGTGGCGATCGTCGGGGTGGCGACCCCCATCAGCTTGTTGCGCGTCTCGTTGCTCAGCACATAATTGCTCATGCGATATATCCTTTGCGATCAGTAGATGTCGGGTTCGCCCGGCGTCGGGCCGAAACCGGGTTCCAGGAAATCGAAGTCGCAGCCGGTATCGGCCTGGGCGACATGGCGATTGAACATCCAGCCATAGCCGCGGCCGAATTTCTCCGCCGGCTTGACCCAGGCGTCGCGGCGCCGCTGCAATTCCTCCTCGTCGACCAGCATGTCGATCCGCCGCGCTTCGAGATCGAGGCGAATGATGTCGCCGTTCTTCAAGAGCGCCAATGGACCGCCGACATGGGATTCCGGCGAAACGTGCAGGATGCAGGCGCCGTAGCTGGTGCCGCTCATGCGGGCGTCGGAGAGGCGCAACATGTCGCGATGACCCTGCTTCAGCAGTGCCTTCGGGATCGGCAGCATGCCCCATTCCGGCATGCCCGGTCCGCCCTGTGGGCCGGCACCACGCAGCACCATGACGTGATCTGGCGTGATATCGAGGTTCTCGTCGTCCACCGCCGCCTTCATTTCCGGATAGCTGTCGAAGACCAACGCCGGTCCCTGATGCTTGTGGAAGCGCGGATCGCAGGCGGCGGGTTTGATGACTGCGCCTGTCGGGGCGAGATTGCCCTTCACGACGGCAAGCGATCCCTCGTGGTAGACCGGATTGTCCAGCGAGCGGATGACATCGTCATTGTAGCATTTCGCGCCCTCCAGCGTTTCGCCGAGGGTGACGCCCGACACGGTGAGGGCGGAGAGGTCGAGTTTCGAGGACAGCTTCACCATCAGCGCTCGAAGGCCGCCGGCATAATAGAAATCCTCCATGAGGTAGGTCTTGCCGGTCGGGCGGATATTGGCGAGCACCGGTGTGGTACGCCCGGCCTTGTCGAGATCGTCCAGCGTCAGGTCGACGCCGGCGCGCCGCGCCATGGCGATCAGGTGCACGACGGCATTGGTGGAACAGCCCGTCGCCATCGCCACCGCGACGGCATTGTTGAAGGCGGCCGCGGTGACGATCTTCGAGGGAACAAGATCCTCCCACACCATGTCGACGATGCGCCGGCCGACGGCCGACGACATGCGGATATGATTGGCATCCGGCGCGGGGATCGAGCTTGCGCCGGGCAGGGTAAGGCCCAGCGCTTCGGCGATCGCCGTCATCGTGCTCGCCGTGCCCATGGTCATGCAATGGCCGTAGGAGCGGGCGATGCCGGCTTCGACATCGACCCATTCCTTCTCAGAGATGGTGCCGGCGCGGCGTTCGTCCCAGAATTTCCAGCCGTCCGAGCCGGAGCCCAGATATTCGCCGCGATAATTGCCGCGCAGCATCGGGCCGGCCGGCAGGTAGATCATCGGCAGGCCCATGGAGAGCGCGCCCATGACGAGGCCCGGCGTGGTCTTGTCGCAGCCGCCCATCAGCACGGCGCCGTCGACCGGATGCGAACGCAAGAGCTCCTCGGCCTCCATGGCGAGCATGTTGCGATAGAGCATGGTCGTCGGCTTCACGTAGCTTTCCGACAGCGACAAGGCAGGCAGCTCCAGCGGGAAACCGCCGGCCTGCAGGATGCCGCGCTTCACGTCCTCGACGCGGTGCTTGAAATGCGCATGACAGGGATTGGCGTCCGACCAGGTGTTGAGAATGGCGATAACAGGCTTGTCGGCCCATTCTTCTGGCGCATAGCCCATCTGCATGGTACGCGAGCGATGCCCCGAGCTTCTGAGATCATCGGGGGCAAACCATCTGGCACTGCGAAGCTCTGCTGGTTTCTTGTTTTTACTCATAATGTTCGCGCCTTGTATTCAGAGATTGGTCGAGGAGATGGGGCCATGCGTCGCATCATTCCTTCATGCCCCACTTCAGCAATGTCCGGCGTTCGATCGTCTGGAAGACGAGGTTCTCGACGATAAGGCCGATGACGATGACTGTCAGCAGGCCGGCGAAAACAGCGGGTATGTCGAGAAGGTTGCGGTTTTCGAAGATGAACCATCCAAGGCCGCCCTGGCCGGAGGAGACGCCGAAGACAAGCTCGGCGGCGATCAGTGTGCGCCAGGAGAAGGCCCAGCCGATCTTCAGGCCGGTCAGGATCGATGGGAAGGCGGCGGGAATGAGGATGCGGAAGACGTAGGAAAGTCCGGTCAGCCCGTAATTGGCGCCAACCATGCGCAAGGTGCGCGACACGCCGAGAAAGCCGGCATGGGTATTGAGCGCGACGGCCCAGAGGACCGAATGCACCAGGACGAAGACCAGGCTCGCCGGTCCGAGGCCAAACCAGATAAGGGCGAGCGGCAGCAGCGAGATCGCCGGCAGCGGGTTGAACATCGCCGTCATCGTCTCCAGAAAGTCGGTGCCGATACGGGTATTGATGGCGACGACCGTCAGGATGGCGGCGAGCACGGTGCCCGCCACATAGCCGGTGATCAGAATCTTCAGCGTGGTCCAGATACGTTCCGGCAAGACGCCGTCGGCGAAGCGGTCATAGAGGGCGGTCAGCGTGTCGCTGAGCGTCGGGAAAAGCAGCGGATTGTCGAGATGCCGCGCATAGAGCTCCCAGATGATGGCGAGGACGAGGATCAGCAGCGATTTGCGGAAGAAGCTCGACTGCCAGAGGAGCTCGAGGGCGCCGAGTTTCTGCTCGACGGCGGCGATATGGCCTGCGGCGTCAGCCCTCTCGGCCGCAAGGATGATCTGTGGTGCGCTCATGGCCTACTCCCTGTGTCCGGCTTCGGCAAACAGCATGTGATGGATTTCCTGCTCCAGCTTGGCAGCCGCGGCCGCATCGTTGCGGACGGCCTCGACATTGCGGACCTCGGCCTTGACCCGGCCTGGATGCGGCGACAGCAGCAGGATACGGTTGGAAATCTTGATCGCCTCGGCGATCGAATGGGTGACGAAGATGACGGTGAAACGGGTATCTTCCCAGAGCTGCAAAAGCTCGTCCTGCATCTGCCGGCGGGTCAGTGCGTCGAGTGCGGCGAAGGGTTCGTCCATCAGCAGGATATCGGGCTGCATGGCCATGCCACGCGCGATCGCCACGCGCTGCTTCATGCCACCCGAGAGCATATGAGGGTAGGTATCGACGGCGCGCGTCAGCTTCACCTTGTCGATATAGTCGCGGGCAATGGCTTCGGCCTCCGTGCGGGGCAGGCGGCGCGCGGTCGTCAGCGGAAACATGACGTTTTCAAGGACGGTCTTCCACGGCAGGAGCTGGTCGAACTCCTGAAAGACCATCATGCGGTCGGCGCCCGGCTTTTTCACCGGCTGCCCCTTGATCTCGATCCGGCCGCTCGTCGGCGTCAGATAGCCGCCGATTGCCTTCAGCAAGGTCGACTTTCCACAGCCGGACGGTCCGAGCAGCACGAAACGGTCGGACTGGGCGACGGAAAAGCTGACATCTTCGGTGGCGGTGATCAGAAGGTTCGGCGTCTTGTAGCGAAGCGTCACCTTGTCGACGTTGAGAAGCGGGGTCGTGGCCGCCAGTTCGGTTTTTGTCGGGTCGTCTGCGATTTTTGCCTGAAGCATGGGGGCTCCTTCGAGATGAGTGCGAGAGGCGGCATTCGCGCCGCCACCAGACATCAATTGCCGTTCAGATCGGCCGCTTCGGGCAGATAGTAGTCGGTCCACGCCTTCGGCATCGTCTTCAGCGTGCCGATCTTGTGGAGGTGCGCGGCGAACTTCATCGTTCCCTGCGGGTCCATGCGGAATTCCATCATGTGCGGCTGGTTCAGGATCGCGACCAGGTCGTCTACGCTCGTTTTGTCGCCGCTGACCGTCTTGTAGGCCTCGACGGCGGTCTTCGGGTCTTTCTTGATTACCTCGATGGCATCGGCCGTCGCTTCGCGCACCGCCTTGATGATCGTCGGATTGGCCTCGGCGAACTGCGTCGTCGTAAAGAAGGTGCCCTGAGTCAGGTCGCCGCCGATGATGTCGCGCGAATTGATCACCTCATGGACGCCCGGCTGCTTCAGTTCCAGATACTGGAAGGGCGGGGCGGAGAAATGGTTCTTCACCTCATGTGTCTGGTTGGCGAGCGCCGCCATGGCATCGGGGTGGCCGAGTTGCACCGTGTTCGCATCGAATTTTTTCACTTGATCGTCGCCATACATCTGGGCGGCTGCCATCTGCAGCAGGATCGCCTGCGTGGAAACGCCGACCGTCGGCACGGCGATCTTGTCGCCCGGCTGGATGTCCTTCAGCGATTTGATGCGCGGATCGCGCGAAACCATGATGACCGGCTGGGCGGAATTGGTGACGATGCCCTTGACCTTGCCGCGGGTGCGATCCCAAAGCAGCAGCAGATTGCCGGTGCCGGTATTGACGATATCGACATTGCCGGCGAGCAGCGCATCGGTCTGCGCGCCGCCGCCGCTGAAGGTCCGCCATTCGACCTTGACGCCCGGAAGGCCATCGGCCTCGGCGCGCTTTTCGATCAGCTTCTGCGTCTCCATCACATGGCTGACGAGATAGAGAATGCCCGGCTGGCGGGTGATCGAAATATCCGTCTTCTCGGCGGCGCCGGCGGACAAGCTGCCGGCAAGCACGAGACAGGCCGCGGTCAGGCCGCGAATGAAAGCTCTCATCATTTCCTCCCAGAATGAGTCAAACGCGAAATCGCATTTGCATCCGCAGACTAAAGCACTAATGTATCAGTGCATCAACCCCTAAATTGTGCTTAATGGGTGAATGTGCTGGATCGGGAAGGTGGTCAATGAAAGTAAATCCGAGAGAATTCGCCCTGGACCGCTCGCGCCAGGTCGCGCCGCAGATCCTGGAAATCCTGCGCTCGCGCATTCTTTCGATGGACCTGCCGCCGACGACGGTTCTCTCGCGCATTTCGCTGCAAAGTGAGTTCAACGTCAGCCAGACGCCGGTTCGCGACGCCTTGATCCGCCTGGAGGAGGAGGGGTTGGTCGAGGTCTATCCGCAATACGCGACCGTCGTCTCCCGCATCGATATCGGCAATGCGCGCGAGGCGCACTTCCTGAGGCTGTCGATCGAGCTGGAAGCCATCCGGCGTCTGACGAGCGAATCGCCCGAGGAGACCGCCGATGCCCTGGCGCTGGTCCTTGCGCGGCAGGAGCATGTGATGTCGCCGGAGACATATGATCTGTTCGATTCGCTCGACAAGGATTTCCATCGCATCCTGTTCGAGCGTGTCGGCATATTGGGCCTGTGGGCGACGGTCCGCCGCCAGAGCGTTCATCTCGACCGCTTGCGCCGGCTGAACCTGCCGATGCCCGGCAAGCTGCAACAGGTCGCCGCCGATCATCACGCCGTTGTCGATGCCGTTCGCTCAGGCAATGCGGAATTGGCGGTTGCGGCGCTGCGCAAGCACCTGTCCGGAACGCTGTCGATCATCGACCTGATTTGCGAGCAATATCCGGATTATGTCCGCCGATAGGACTGTCATGTTGATATCGCCCGCCGGGCCACCTCCGCTCATTGGCATCGGCTGCTCTTCATGCGACAAAAGTGCAGGTTCAAACAACATATGGAGATTCCTTGACCCTCGGGCTTGCGCATGCCGAACTGATCGCGGTTCTGACGGCCGTTACCGGCCATGAGCCGCGGGTTATGACGGTGCGCTCCGGCGAGGCTCTGCCGTCCGGCCCATTCGAACTCGGACACCGGACGCTGCAAAGCGGGCTTCGCGAATGGGTGCAGGAGCAGACGGCGCATCCGGTCGGTTATCTTGAGCAGCTCTATACTTTCGCCGACCGGGATCGGAACAATGAGATTCTGGGCGGACGGACCATCTCGATCAGCTATCTCGGCCTTGTGCGCGAGCAGGCCGCGCCGAGTGCCGGCCTGTCGGGTTGGCATGGCTGGTACGAATATTTCCCCTGGGAAGATCATCGCAACGGCCGGCCGGGCGTCCTCGACGCTATCGCCTCCCGTCTCGATGGTTGGATCGGCAGCGATAGCGTTCAGCGCGATCCGCGTCGCCGCCGTGCCGATTATGCCTTTGGGCTCAATGGCACAGCGTGGAATGAAGATCTTGTCTTGCAGCGCTACGAGCTTCTTTACGAGGCTGGTCTCGTTCAGGAGGCCGGATGCTCTCAGCCGGGCGGCTTCGGCCGTTCGATGTTCGCCGACCACAGGCGCATTCTCGCCACCGGCATGGCGCGGCTAAGGGCCAAGATCAAATATCGCCCCGTCGTCTTCGAGCTGATGTCTGAACATTTCACCCTGCTGCAGTTGCAGCGCACCGTCGAGGCACTCGCCGGCCTGACGCTGCACAAGCAGAATTTCCGTCGCCTCGTCGAGCAGCAGGAGCTGGTGGAGGAGACGAGCGAAACCGAAAGCGAGACCGGCGGCCGACCGGCCAAGCTTTTCCGCTTCCGTCGCGCCGTGCTCGAAGAGCGCGAACTCACCGGCACGAAATTACCGCTCTCCCGCAATTGACATATGCTCATTGCGAGAATATCTATTTGCTCATGATATACTCAAAATGAGTATAAATAAGGAGCCGATCATGAACCACCTCGTATCTGCATCCTCCCTTTATGATCGCGTCAGCCGCGTCATTCCCAAAGCCGAATGGATGACGTTTCAGGATGATATCGAGGCGATCCTCGAGCTGAAGCGCCGCCGCAATGCCGTCATCCTCGCGCATAATTACCAGACGCCGGAAATCTTCCACGGCGTCGCCGATATCGTTGGCGACAGTCTTGCCCTTGCCCGCAAGGCGATCGACGTCGACGCCGATATCATCGTTTTGGCGGGCGTGCATTTCATGGCTGAAACCGCCAAACTGCTCAATCCGGAGAAGACGGTACTGATCCCCGACATGGCGGCCGGCTGTTCGCTGGCGGATTCGATCACGCCGGAGGATATCGCCTTGCTGCGTCAAGCCCATCCGGGCGTTCCCGTCATCACCTATGTCAATACATCCGCCGCCGTGAAAGCGGCATCCGACATCTGCTGCACCTCCGGCAATGCCCGCCAAGTGGTGGAGTCGCTCGGCGTGCCGAAGGTGCTGATGATCCCCGACGAATATCTGGCGCAGAACGTCGCGCGCGAAACCGATGTCGAGATCATTGCCTGGCGCGGCCATTGCGAGGTTCACGAGCTTTTCACGGCCGACGATGTGCGCCAGCTTCGTGAGAACTATCCCGGCGTGACGGTGCTTGCCCATCCCGAATGCCCGCCGGACGTCGTCCGCGAGGCGGATTTCGCCGGCTCGACGGCCGTCATGTCGGATTATGTCGGCAACAAGCGGCCGGCGCGCGTGGTGCTCCTCACCGAATGCTCGATGAGCGACAACGTCGCGGTGCATCACCCGAATGTCGAGTTCATCCGGCCCTGTAATCTCTGCCCGCATATGAAGCGCATCACGCTCGGCAACATCCGCAAGGCGCTCGAGGAAAATCGGCATGAAGTGACCGTCGACCCGGCGATCGCCGAGCCCGCGCGCCGCGCTGTGGAAAGGATGCTGGCGATATGACCGAGATTCCTAACGATCTTTCCGCCCGCGTCGTCATTGTCGGCAGCGGTCTTGCCGGGCTGATGGCGGCGCTAACGCTCGCCCCCGAGCCGACCGTCATCGTCACCCGTGCCGCCCTCGGCGCGGAGACGTCGAGCGCCTGGGCGCAGGGCGGCATTGCCGCAAGCATCGGTGCGGATGACAGTGCCGAGCTGCATCTTGCCGATACGCTTGCCGCTGGTGACGGGCTCTGCGATACGGCGGCCGCAGCCAGCATCATTTCCGAAGCGCCGGTGACGATCGCCGCGTTGGAGCGGGCCGGCGTCCGTTTTGATCGAGATTCCGCCGGAGCCCTGTCGCTCGGCCTTGAGGCCGCCCATTCGCGGCGCCGCATCGTCCATGCCGAAGGCGACGGTTCCGGGGCGGCAATCATCCGCGCGCTCGTGCGGGCTGTCGCCGAAACACCGTCGATCACGGTGCTGGAAGGATATGAGGCGCGCAGATTGCTTCTGGACGGTGAACGGATCAGCGGCCTTCTCTGCGCGACGGGACAGGGAATGGCGATCCTCCCGACCTCGCGCATCCTGCTGGCGACGGGCGGCATCGGCGGTCTTTTCGACGCGACCACCAATCCGGTCGGCAATTTCGGGCAGGGTATCGCGCTTGCGGCCAGGGCCGGCGCGCTGCTTGCCGACATGGAATTCGTACAATTCCATCCGACTGCGCTCGATTCCCGCCGCCGACCGTTGGCATTGGTGAGCGAGGCCGTGCGCGGAGAAGGCGCCTTGCTCGTCAACGAGAGGGGCGAGCGGTTCATGGCCGAGGTTCCCGGTGCGGAACTGGCGCCGCGCGATATCGTCGCCCGCGCCATCAGCGCCGAGATCGCCCGCGGCGGCCGGGTCTTCCTCGATGCCCGGCATGCGCTCGGCAAGCGGTTCGCAAGCCGTTTCCCGATAATCGACGCCCTCTGCCGCGAAGCCGGCATCGATCCGGCGTGCGACTTCATACCGGTGCGCCCCGCCGTTCACTATCACATGGGCGGGATAGCGACAGATGCCGCCGGTCGCAGTTCCGTTCCGGGGCTCTGGGTGGCCGGAGAGGCGGCCTCCACCGGCCTGCACGGCGCCAACCGGCTCGCCAGCAACTCGCTGCTGGAAGCGGCCATCATAGGCATGCGCGCTGCTCGGGATATGGCCGACATTTTCGCCGCGCCGGCAGTGCTGCCTTCGCAACAGATAAGGGCGGCAGCGCCCGACGCCTCTCTTATTCGCCCGATCGTGTCGCGCCATCTCGGCGTTCTCCGCAATGCCGGCGCCATCCATGGCGCGATCGCGGCGCTGCTGCCGCTGGTCGAGGAGGAGGGCGCGGCGGCCGATCCGGCCATCGTGGCGCTGTTGATCGCCGTCTTCGCCAGCCTGCGGACGGAATCGCGCGGCGCGCATGCGCGAACGGATTTTCCGCTGAAACTGCATGATGCGCAGCGCCGCATGATGCGTCTTGCCGACGCGCTTGATATCGCGCGGTCGGTCATTCCCTATTCCTTCGCCAGGAGCGCCTGACATGATCCTCGTTCCTCTTCCGCGCCTCATCGTCGAGCCGCTGGTGCGCAATGCTCTGACGGAAGATCTCGGTCTTGCCGGAGATATTACTTCGGCGGCCGTCATTCCGGAGGACCATCGCTCTGCCGTCGCCATGGTGGCGCGTCAGCCGGGCGTGGTGGCCGGGCTCGATGCCTCGGATCTGGCCTTCCAGCTCGTCGACCCCGGCATCGTCATGACCCGCCACCTTTCCGACGGCGCGAAGGTGGCCCCCGGCGACATCATAGCGACCATCAGGGGCTCGTCGCGCGCGCTCCTGACGGCGGAGCGCACCGCGCTGAATTTCCTCGGCCATCTCTCCGGCATCGCCACGGTCACGGCCGGTATCGTCGAGGCGATCAGTGGCACGAAGGCGTCGATCGTCTGCACCCGCAAGACGACACCGGGGCTACGGGCGCTCGAGAAATATGCAGTGCGTGCCGGCGGCGGCATGAACCACCGGTTTGCGCTGCATGATGCCGTGCTGATCAAGGACAATCATGTGGCGATCGCCGGCGGCGTCGCCGAAGCGATCCGCCGCGCCAAGGCGGGCGTCGGCCATATGGTCAAGATCGAGGTCGAGGTGGATAGGCTCGACCAACTTCGCGAGGCCATGGCGGAAGGCGTCGACGCCGTGCTGCTCGACAACATGACGCCGGACCAGCTTCGCGAGGCGGTCGGCATCGTTGCCGAGCGGGCGATCACCGAGGCGTCGGGCCGCATCACGCCGGCGACCGCCGCCACTGTCGCCGCATCCGGCGTCGATCTCATCTCCGTCGGTTGGCTGACGCACAGCGCGCCGACGCTCGATATCGGTTTGGATTGGCAATCGCTCGCCTGAGGTGATGCCGGCGCTCAGATCACGGTCGGGACCTGGGCGCCATCCATGCTGATGACGACGCCGGTGACATAGCTCGCCTTGGAGGAGCTCAGGAAAGCGACCACGTTGGCGATGTCTTCCGGAGCTGCCATGCGGCCGATCGGAATGCGCTTGAGGGCATCGGCTAGCGCTTCTTCTTCTGTGGAGCCGGCCAGTTTCGCGGAAGCCTTCAGCCCCTCGGCTACCCGGTCCGTCTCGGTGAGGCCGGGATTGAGGCCGACGACGCGCACGCCCTGGCCGGCATAGGCATTGGCGAGCCCGACGCTTGCCAGCATCAGCGCGGCGTTGGCCGCGCCGCCGGCAAGATGGACCGGAGAGGCAACCTTGCCGCCATTGCCGATGATGTTGACGATGGTGCCGGAGCCGCGCGCCGCCATGCGCTTGATGACGGGATCGATGACGTTGATGTAGGAGAAATACTTCGCATCCATCGCCGCGCGCCATGCCGCCGGCGTGAGATCCGAAGCCGGCGTACGGGTGGCGGCGCCGGCGCTGTTGACGAGAATGTCGAGCGGCCCGATCTCGTTTTCGATCCTGTCGACCATCGCCAAGGCATAGCTGTCGGATGTCAGATCGGCGGCATGGCCGATGGCGCCGGGCAGGCCGGACAGCGCCTTGTCGATATTGGCTTGCGATCGCGAGCAGATGCCGACGCGAGCACCCTCGGACAGGAAGAGGCGGGCGCAGGCATAGCCGATCCCCTTCGAGCCGCCGGTGACCAGCGCGACTTTGTTGGCAAGACCCAGGTCCATGTGATGTCTCCGAATGGATTGCAATCGGATCGGAACCTATGGTCTCGCTTGCGCTGCGTACAGGCCATTTCCGCCTTCGTCACGACCTGTTGACCGGATGCTACCCCACCGAGCGATCGGCCTACGATAGCCGCTTGGCCTTCAGCACGGACACCGCCGCTTCGCTGTTGTGGACGTAGTCATTGGCATCCGGCTGTCGTTGCATCAGAAGGATGAAGAGGAGATCGGTCAGCATCAGCTGCGCATCGCGCGCCGTGATGGCCGAGGAGCGGACACGGTCCTCGTCGCCGACGGTATAAAGCCGGATATCCGCGACCCGGGTCAGCGGATTGTCCTGGAGGCCGGTGACGGCGATGACGGTCGCCTGCCGCTGGCTGGCAAGCTCGGCGATCCGCAGCGTTTCGATGCTGGCGCCGGAATAGGAGAGGGCGAACAGCAGATCGTCGGGGCCGAGCGTCGAGGCGTTGGCCATCTGCACATGGCTGTCGCTGTCATGCAGGACGATGCGACCGAGCTTCATCAGCTTGTAGGAGAAATCACGGGCGACGAGCGACGAGGCGCCGACGCCGGCAAGATGAATACGGCGTGCCTCATGAAGCGCGTTCAAGGCCTTGTCGATTTCCAGCTCGCCATTGACCGCAATGGTCTGCTGCATGGCCTGCAATTTGCTGCCCAGCAGTTTTTGCAGGATGACGAGATAGCCGTCTTCGACCTCGATCGTACCGTGGATCATGCCCGCCGGCGCCTGCCATTCCTGCGCCTTGGCCTCGCTGACGGCGAGCTTCAGCTCCTGATAGCCGGCATAGCCGAGCTTCTGGCTGAACTTGACGACGCTGGACTGGCTGCGGCCGGTTTCCGCGGCAAGGGCGGCGGAGGAAAGGCGTAGCATCTGATCGGGATTTTGAACGATGAACTGCCCGATCTGGCGATCGGCCGGCGCCATGGCGTCGAGCTGCGCACTGATCTTCTTGAGAATAGACATCCGCTCCTTCGGGCCAAGGGGCCGGTTCACATGCCGCTATGGTCAAACAAGCCTATCACAGGCGATTGGAATAAAAAATTCCAAATTACATTGACACATTGGAATGACCGAATAGTCTCTTTCCGAGGCACGCGGACTCACGCCTGCCCTTGAGCCCCTTCCTTGGCGGGTTTCGTATCATGGACAGATTGCGAATATCGGGCGGTAGACGGTTGCAGGGCGCGGTGACAATCGCCGGCGCCAAGAATGCCGCCCTGCCGCAGATCGCGGCGGCACTCCTGAGCCCCCATCCGCTGGAACTGACGAACCTGCCTGTGGTCAGCGATGTCGAGAACATGCTCGGCGTCGTCTCGCTCCATGGTGCCGTGGTGACCCGCTCGGCGCATGGCACGACGATCGATCCCGCCGGCATTGTCTCGGTGGAGACCTCCTACGATACCGTCAGACGCATGCGGGCGACGGTGCTGGTGCTGGCGCCGTTACTGGCGCGCTTCGGTCATGCCCGCGTATCGCTTCCCGGCGGCTGCGCCATCGGTGCACGGCCTGTCGACATGCACATCAAGGCGCTGGCAACGCTCGGGGCCGATATCGATGTGGAGAATGGATCGATCGTCGCATCGGCTCCGAAGGGCTTGAGGGGCTCGCGCGTCGTGCTGAGTTCACCTTCGGTCGGTGCGACGGAGACGGCGATGATGGCGGCATGTGCCGCCAAGGGCGAGACCGAGATATTGAATGCGGCGCGAGAGCCGGAAGTGGCCGATCTCGCCGCCTGCCTTGCGGCCATGGGAGCCCGGATCGACGGCGCGGGCACGCATCGTATCCTGATCGACGGCAACACGAGTTGGCGGCCTGCCAGACATCACGGCATCCCCGATCGGATCGAGGCCGGCACCTATGCGGTTGCGGCCGCCATCACCGGCGGGCAGCTCGAGCTGATCCATGCCCGGCTCGAAAATCTGGCCTCCGTCGTACAGGTGCTGGAGGCGATGGGCGTCAGTGTCTGGCCGAGCGATCGCGGCCTGGTGGTTTCCAGGGATGGGCCGCTCAAGGGCACCGACATCACCACCGAACCCTATCCCGGCTTCCCGACCGACCTGCAGGCCCAGTTCATGGCGCTGGCCTGCTGCGCCGAGGGCGCGTCGCTGATCCGCGAGACGGTCTTCGAAAACCGCTTCATGCATGTGCCAGAACTGATGCGCCTCGGCGCGAACATCAAATTGCAGGGCACGACGGCGCTGGTGCGCGGCGGCAAGCCCCTGAGGGGCGCGCAGGTAATGGCGACCGATCTGCGCGCCTCGGTTTCGCTGGTGCTGGCGGCACTGGTGTCGGAAGGCGAAACCATCGTCAACCGCGTCTATCATCTCGACCGCGGCTATGAGCAACTGGATCGCAAGCTCCGCCTGTGTGGCGCCGATATCGAGCGGCTGACGTCATGAGCGCCGAAACGGACAGTTCCCATTATTTCCTCGGCATCGACGGCGGCGGCACCGGTTGCCGCACAAGGATCGAAGACGAGGAGGGCAACATATTGGGTCAGGGCCTGTCCGGCCCGGCGACGACGCGGCTCGGGATAGAGGAGGCCTGGGCTTCGATCGCGCGCGCTTTTGACGCTGCAATCGAGGAGGCAGGGCTCGGGCCGGATGAAATCGCGCGCGTTCATGCCGGGGTCGGGCTGGCCGGGATCGGGCGTAAGGGCGCTCTTGAGGCGTTGCGGGCCATAGGGCATCCCTTTGCCAGCATCGATTTCGTCAGCGACGGCGAGGGAGCCTGTCTCGGCGCGCATTCGGGCCGCGATGGCGCGATCGTCATCGCCGGAACCGGATCGATCGGCCTTGGCTTTGTCGAGGGGCGCCGGCTTCGGGTCGGTGGCTATGGCTTTCCGATCTCCGACGAGGGCAGCGGCGCCTATCTGGGGCTGAAGGTCGTGCAGCTTGCGCTGCGGGCGCATGACGGACGGCAGGAGATGACGGCCCTGCTGACGGAAATCATGCAGCGCTTCCAGAACGATCCCATGGACGCCGTCGCCTGGATGGACCGCGCCTCGGCCACAGACTATGCCGCTTTGGCGCCGATGGTCATGCGTCATGCCGATCAGGGCGACGCCGCTGGACGACGCATCGTCCAGGGTGCCGCCGGGCATATAGACACGCTGGTCCGCACCCTTTTCGACAAGGGCGCTCCGCGCGTCTCGCTGCTGGGCGGCCTTGCAAGCCCGCTGGAGCCGTGGCTCGCGCCGGATGTCCGTCGCCGCCTGAAACCCATCGACGGCGATGCGGTGTCCGGTGCGATCATTCTGGCCAGACGAGCCGTTTGCCGGCGCTGATCGCGCGGGCGACGCATGGTGCCGCCGCCATAGGTTTTACAGATAGAGAAGGCACCTTCCATATATTGGACTGGTAGATCGGCAACGGGTAGAACGGCTTCATGCCCAAGCCAGCCATCATCTTCCTGCCCGGCCTTCTCTGCGATACCCGCATCTGGCGGTATCAGGCGCAATGCATCGCCCCGTTGGCCGATCCCGCCATTGCCGATCTGACCTTGGACGACAGTGTCGGCGCCATGGCGGCGCGAGTGCTCAGCTCTGCTCCGGATCGCTTCGTCCTTGCCGGTATTTCCATGGGCGGCTATGTGGCTTTCGAAATCATGCGGCGGGCGCCCGAACGCATTCTGGCGCTGGCGCTGTTCGACACCAGCGCCGCACCGGATACGCCGGCACGAGCGGAGCGCCGTCGTGTGGGAATGGAGTCCCTGAAGGTCGGCAGATTTGCCGGCGTCACGAGAAAGCTGCTGCCGGAGCTCGTGCATAAAAGCCATCTGGATGGGCCGGTCGCAACCGAGCTTCAGGCTATGGCGGCGCGGGTTGGCGGCGATGCATTCCTGCGTCAGCAGCAGGCGATTCTCGATCGCCCGGATTCGCGAGTATTGCTGCCTGCGATTTCCGTGCCGACACTGGTCGCTGTCGGTGACAGCGACGTGCTGACACCGCCATCGGATTCGCTTGAGATCCATATCGGTATCAGAACCTCGCAATTCGTCCTCATGCGCGATTGCGGGCATCTTCCCGCGATCGAGCAGCCACAGGAAATCACCGAATTGCTCAAAAGCCTTTTGAAGAGGGTCATGCATGACGCCTGAAAATCGCCTCGCCACCTATGGCACGCTCGCGCCCGGACGCGTGAACCATCACCATCTCGAAGGGCTTGACGGCATCTGGAGCCGGGGGATCGTTCGCGGCAGGCTGCTTCAATCCGGTTGGGGCGCGGCGCTGGGCTTTCCCGGTCTCGAATTGAGCGACGACGGCGCCGAGATCGACGTCTTTCTCCTCGAATCCACCGATCTTCCGGCACATTGGGAGCGGCTCGATGCTTTCGAAGGCGAGGGCTACAGCCGTGTCGTCGCGACGGTATGGACCGAGGATGGCGAGCGCGAAGCCTATATCTATGTGCTCGCGGAGGCACGCTAAGCGGATATTTCGGGGACGGCGGCGTGGCCGGTATATCGCGCTATGGTCGCCCGGCCATCAGGCGATGATCTTGCCGAATAATAGGCATTCGCCCGAGGGTTTCCTTCTCACGCCGGATATTGGCGCCGCCTAACGGTGGTGGCGATTTTCGTGCAACCGGATTGGAATATTTTATTCCTTTATGGATTGACGTAAGGAATAAACGGGCATAGCGTTAACCTTGGTAAATAGGGAGCGGGTCGAGAACGAAGCCGAAAAGGCCATCCTCTGATCCACGCAGGTTTTGATCGTCCATCTTGCCGAAAACCGATCGGTGTGCCGGTGTTTAAGTGAGCGCGTCCGCCAATCTGGCTATCGATGTCGAGGCGCTATTTCGTGAGCAGTCCCATGACAGAACAGACATTGATATCCGAACTGGAGCAATTGGTTTCCGAGGGCCGCAATCCGAACACGATGCATATCGATCTCTTGCCGACCTTCGATATTCTGCGTGAAATCAATTATGAGGACCAGACCGTTCCGTTGGCGGTCGAAAAGGTCATTCCGGCGATTGCCGCAGCCGTCAACCAGATCGTCGCCGCCTTTCAGAAGGGTGGCCGGCTGATCTATATGGGTGCGGGTACCAGTGGCCGGCTCGGCGTTCTCGACGCATCCGAATGCCCGCCGACCTTCGGTGTGCCGGCGGATATGGTCATCGGCCTGATTGCGGGCGGTCCTGAGGCGCTGCGCCGTTCCATCGAGGGTGCCGAAGATGACCCTGAACAGGGCCGCCAGGCCTTGCAGGACGTCAAGCTCACGGCTTTGGACGTCGTCGTCGGCATCGCCGTCAGCGGTCGGACGCCTTACGTCATCGGCGGTCTGAACTATGCAAAGAGCGTCGGTGCCGTCACCATCGCTCTGTCCTGCAATCCCAATTCCGCCATCGCCGGCATCGCGGATCTCGCGATCTCCCCCGTCGTCGGCCCGGAAATCCTGACGGGATCGACGCGGCTGAAATCCGGCACGGCGCAGAAGCTCATTCTCAACATGCTGACCACGGCCAGCATGATCCGGATCGGTAAGAGCTATCAAAACCTCATGGTCGATGTGAATGCGAGCAACAAGAAGCTGGTTGCGCGCGCCGCCCGGATCGTGATGCAGGCGACGGGCTGCTCGCTGGAGGAGGCGCGCCGCGCGCTCGATCAGACGGGCAATGACGTCAAACTCGCCATTCTCATGGAAATTACCGGCATGGGCATTGAAGAAGCCCGCACGGCATTGCAAAACGCTGGTGGATTCCTGCGCAAGGCCATCAGCACCAGAACCGCATGAACTGATATTGCGACTGATCTCAAAGAAATGGCCAAAATCGGCTGGGGTAACAATCAACAGGGGGCGAAGAGAATAATGAAGAGCTATTTTTCGGGCAGGCTGATCGCCTGCGTCGCATTGGCGGCGGGTCTCGGGATGGCGGCTATGTCGACTCAGGCGCAGGCGGCGACGCTGCGCATGGCATGGGCGCAGGATGCGACCGGCCTCGATCCGCACAAGCAGACCGCCTTCTCCTCGATCCGCCTGCTGGAACTGATCTACGAGCCGCTGGTCCGTCTCGACGGCAATCTGCAGATCGTACCGGCCATTGCCGAGAGCTGGCAGTTTTCCGCCGATGGCAAGGAGCTGACCTTCAAACTCAATCAGAACGCCAAGTTCCAGAACGGCGCCGCGGTCACTTCGGCCGACGTGAAAGCGTCGTTCCAGCGCATTCTCGATCAGGCGACGGCCGCTGTCGCCCGCGCCAATTTCCTGTCGATCGCCAGCATCGATACGCCTGACGCGACGACCGTCGTCTTTCATCTGTCGCAGCCGGACGTTCCGATCCTGACGGCGATGACCAGCCTCAATGCCGCCATCGTGCCGGCCGGTGAGATTACCGCCGGCTCCATTGGCACCAAGGCGATCGGCTCCGGCCCGTTCAAGCTCGACAACTGGGTGCCGAACTCCAAGGAGGTCCTGAGCGCCAACAAGGATTGGGCCGGCGGCAAGGTCGGCGTCGACGGCATCGATATCAGCGTGCTTCCCGATGAGACGGCGATCCTGGCCTCGCTGCGGACCGGTCAGATCGACTTCGCATTGTTGAACGACCCGCTGGTGGCAACGCTGGTTCCCAAGGAGCCGAAGCTGCAGCTGACCCGGACGCCGGTCCTCTCCTACAACGTCCTGCAGTTGAACCCGTCCCGCAAGCCGATGGATCAGCTTGCCGTGCGCCAGGCGATCTCCTGCGCCATCGACCGGAAGGATGTGATGGATACGGCGGCACTCGGCGAGGGCAAGGTGACGGGACCGTTGACCATGCCACTCTACGCGACCGATCCGAACCAGCTTTTCTGCTACAAGCGCGATGTCGAAAAGGCCAAGAAGCTGATGGCCGACGCCGGCCATGCGGACGGCTTCTCCGCGACCGTGATCGCGGCGACAGGCGAGCCGCCGACAGCGGCGGCCGAGGCGCAGGTCATCCAGTCGCAGCTCGCCGAAATCGGCATCAAGCTCGATATCAAGGTGATGGAACTCAATGTCTATGTCGATACCTGGCTGAAGGGCAATTTCGACATGGCGGTCGCGCTCAATGGCGGCAGCGCCGATCCCTATACGATGTACAATCGCTACTGGACCAAGACCGGCAACCTGCAGAAGGTCGCAAACTATATCGACGATACGCTCGATAGCCTGATGCAGAAGGGCCGTGCCGAGACCGATCCGGCCAAGCGCAAGGCGATCTTCGCCGACTTCGAAAAACATATTGCCGAAGTCTCGCCCTGGATCTGGCTCTATACCGCCTATGGCTACACGGCCGAGCAGAAGAATGTCCAAGGCTTCGTGCCGACGCCGACAGGCTCTCTCTTCGGTCTGAGCAAGGTCTCCGTCCAGTAGCGGATCGCGGGTTCTAGAGGACGTTCCATGGGATATCTGGCACGCCGGCTGATGACGTTCCCGCTGATCATGCTGGGCGTGTCGATCCTCGTCTTCATCGCCATCCGGCTGGTGCCGGGCGATGCGATCACGGCGATGCTGGGAACCAATGCCGGCCTGCTCACGCCGGAACAGCGGCAGGCGCTCGCCGCCTATTTCGGCATCGACCAGTCCTGGTTCGTGCAGTACTGGCACTGGCTGTTCGGGGTCCTCCAGGGCAATCTCGGCCTTTCCGTCACCTATGGCAAACCGGTGCTCGACATCATCCTCGAACGCTTTCCGCTGACGCTCGAGCTCGCCTTGCTGTCCATGGCGATCGCGCTGCTGATCGGCCTGCCTGCCGGCGTCTTCGCCGCGACCCGCAACGAGAGGCCGTCCGATCTGCTGGTCCGCGTCGTCGCCATGATCGGGCAATCCACGCCGAATTTCGTGCTGGGTCTGTTGATCATCTATGCGCTGTCGGCCGGGTTCGGCGTGCTGCCGACCATGGGCGCGTTCACGCCGTTCTGGCAGGACCCTCTTGGAAATCTTGGTCAGATGATCCTGCCGGCGCTGACGCTCGGCTTCGCCTTCGCGGCCTCCGTCACGCGCGTCGTGCGCTCCGCCATGCTCGACGTTCTGAGCGACGATTACGTCCGCACGGCACGCAGCCGCGGTGTGCCGGCGCGCGGCGTCATCTGGCGCCATGCCTTGCCGAACGCCCTCATACCGGTGGTGACGCTGAGCGGCGTCGAGTTCGGCTATCTGCTGGGCGGGGCCGTGCTGGTCGAGCAGATCTACGCTCTTCCGGGTCTCGGACGCATGGTGCTCGATGCGATCCTGCAAAGGGATTATGCGCTGGTGCAGGGCAGTGTGCTGTTCATCGCCCTCAACTTCATGATCGTCAACCTCCTCGTCGATCTCGCCTATGTCGCGCTCGATCCGCGCGTCCGCCTGGGAGAGGGTTGATGCGCATCGTCAGGGCTATTTTCGGGCACACGAGCGGCCGGATCGGCGGCGCCATCGTTCTCGTCTATCTGGTCCTCGCCATTCTCGGCATGCTGGGCCTGACGCCGCATGATCCGCTGACGCAGAACAGGATCGACCGCCTGCATGCGCCGAACGCCGTCTATTGGATGGGGACCGACCTCTTCGGCCGTGACGTGGCAAGCCGGCTCATGAACGGGATTGGCGAATCCTTCACCGTCGCTTTCCTCTCCGTCGCGCTCGCAAGCCTGATCGGCACCGTGCTGGGCTTGACTGCCGCCTGGTTCGGAAAGCGCTGGGATGGGGTGATCATGCGGATGATGGATGTGCTGCTGGCATTCCCGGCCATCCTTCTCGCACTGCTGATCATCGCCATCGTCGGCCCCGGGACATGGACCAGTGTCGCCGCCATCGCCATCGTCTATACGCCGATCTTCACCCGCGTCGTGCGGGGGCCGGCGCTGTCGCTGAAGGCGCGCGATTTCGTCGATGCCGCCCGCACCTTCGGCAGCAGCAAGCGCTATATCCTGACGCGGCATCTGCTGCTTAATCTCGTTGCACCGCTGACGGTACAGATCACGCTGGCGCTGGCATGGTCGCTTCTGACGGAGGCCGGGTTGAGCTTCCTCGGCCTCGGCACGCAGCCGCCGGCGTCTTCGCTCGGATTGATGCTGAGCGACAGCCGCAACCTGATGGAAACGGCGCCCTGGCTGCTGATCTTCCCCGCCGTCACCATCATGATCAGTATTCTCGGCTTCAACCTGCTCGGCGATGCCTTGCGCGATATTCTCGACCCCAAGATGCGGAGGGCGACCTTATGAGCCCGCTGCTGTCCGTTTCCGATCTGCATGTGGGTTTCGGGCGCGATCCGCGCGCCAACAGGATCGTCCGCGGCGTGAGTTTCGATCTTGCCGCCGGCGAGACGCTGGCGATCGTCGGCGAGAGCGGTTCGGGGAAATCGGTCACGGCCTTGTCGATCAATCGCCTCGTCGATTTCGGCGGCGGCCGCATTGTCGAAGGCTCGATCAGGCTGAAGCGCGCCGACAACAGCGTTCTCGACCTGACGACGGCGAGCGAAGCGGCGCTGACGAAAATCCGTGGCGCCGAGATTGGCATGATCTTCCAGGAGCCGATGACATCGCTCAATCCGGTGCTGACCATCGGCACGCAGATCGAAGAGTCCTTCCGCCTGCATCGTGGCTTGACCGGTAGACAGGCGAGGGCGGCGGCCAAGGATGCACTCGACCGCGTCCGCATCCCCGATGCCGCGCGACGGCTGAGATATTGCCCGAACCAGCTCTCCGGCGGCATGCTGCAGCGGGTGATGATCGCGACCGCGCTCGCCTGCAATCCGCGCCTGCTGATCGCCGACGAGCCGACCACGGCGCTGGATGTGACGGTGCAGGCGCAGATCATGGCCCTGCTGGCCGAATTGAAGCGCGAGACCGGCATGGCGATGATCTTCATCACCCACGATATCGGCCTCGTTGCCGGCATTGCCGACAAGGTCATGGTGATGCAGGCGGGACAGGCGGTCGAGCGGGGAGAGCTGAACCAGATCCTGGACAGACCCGCTCATCCCTACACGCAGCATCTCCTTCACGCCGTCCCGCATTTTTCGGCGGGCCGCGCGGCCAGATCGGATTTCAGCCGGAACGAGGTGGCTGAGCCTGCGCCGGCGTTGAAGGTCGAAGGGCTGACGGTTCGTTTTCCAGTCTCGGGCAGTTTCTTTCATCGCGCGGCTGGCGCCGTGCATGCGGTCGAGGGTGTCGATTTCGATCTGATGCCGGGCGAAACGCTGGCGATCGTCGGCGAAAGCGGTTCCGGCAAATCCACCACGGCGCGCGCCATTCTGGGGCTGGTCAAGTCGACGCGCGGAACGTTCCAGGCGCAGGGCGCAAGGCTCGCGGATCGGGCAAAGACGGTGCAGATGGTGTTCCAGAACCCCTATGCCTCGCTCAATCCCCGGCTGCGAGTGGACAGTATTCTGGCCGAGCCCGTCATCGCTGCTGGTGGCCGCGCTACCAGGGAGATACGCGACAGGATGGTCATGTTGCTGAAGCGCGTCGGCCTGCCCGAAAACAGTCTCGAGCGCTATCCGCATGAATTTTCCGGCGGCCAGCGCCAGCGGCTATGCATTGCGCGGGCGCTGATGCTGAACCCGTCCGTTCTGGTGCTCGACGAAGCCGTCTCGGCGCTTGATGTCTCGGTGCAGGCGCAGGTTCTGGATCTGTTGATCGAATTGCAGCGCGAATATCGTCTTGCCTATCTGTTCATCTCGCATGACATGGCGGTGGTCGAGCGGATTGCGCACAGGATCGCCGTGATCTATGCCGGTCAGATCGTCGAGATCGGCGATGCCGCTTCGGTGCTGTCGGAGCCGAAGCATTCCTATACGAAGCGGCTGATCTCGGCCGTTCCGACGGTCGAGCGCCGGCGGGAGAATTTTGCGCTGGATACGCGCCAGCTTCCCTCCTTGGTGCGCCCGCTCGGTTTCGAACCGGTCGCACCCGAATGGCGCCGGTTTGCTGCGGATCACATGGCTCAGGCGGAAGCCTGAGAAAGAAGGGCGGGAGAGGATATGACGCCAGTGGCGGATACCGACTTGGCACGGCGTTTCGACCGGGCATTCGCGCCTGTCGAAGCCGCCGTTGCGGCCGGGCGTATTCCGGGTGGCGTGCTCGGCATCGTCGATCTCGACGGCGGCCGCATGGTCCGCGCGCTCGGCTCGGCGCAAAAGGCTCCGGTTTCGAGGCCGATGCTGACCGACATATGGTTCGATCTGGCGTCGCTGACCAAGGTCATCTTCACGACGCCACGCATCCTGGCCCTGGCGGAGGCCGGCACGATCGATCTCGACGCGCCGCTGACCTCGCTGCTGCCGGATCTGCGCCAATATGATGCCTCGGCCTGGGAGCGGAAGGTGACTTTCCGCCAGTGCCTCGGCCATCAGACGCCCTTTCCCGCCGTCGAGCCGCTCTATACCTATGGCCAGAGCCCCGATCTGCTGCGCGCCTTCATCCTGCAGCGCGAATGGCGAGCCGGACCGCCTGTCTATTCCGACATCAATTTCATACTGCTTGGGTTCGCGCTGGAGCGCCTGACCGGGCAGACGATCCGCGACATGGATGCCGGACCGGGTTTTGCCTTCTCCGCCGCGCCGGATCGGGCCGCCGCCACGGAAGACTGCACCTGGCGCCATCGTGTTCTCTCGGGCGAAGTGCATGACGACAATTGCTCGGCACTTGCGGGCGCCGGCCATGCCGGCCTGTTCGGTACGGTGTCCTCGATCCTCGATTTCGCCGAGGGACTATTGAACGGGACGGGTGCTGCCGAACGCTCCATCGCCCTGATGCGCACGTCCTTGTCGGCGACGCGCACCCATGGCTGGGAACGTCCTTATGACGACTGGTCCGGCGGCAGGCTGTGTTCGCCGGGTACGATCGGCCATACCGGCTTTACCGGCACCGGCCTCTGGATCGATTTTGACAGAGGCAGGGCCTGGACCCTGCTCACCAACCGCATTCATCCGACACGCCATTTCGACAGCGGGATCGTTTCGCTCCGACAGAGCGTCGGCGATCTCGTCAACAAAGCTTAGGATCTTGATCATGGAACCAATCTGGGCAGTCGGTCTGATGACGGGGACCGTTCTCGACGGCAATATCGATGTCGCGTTGATCAAGACGGACGGCGAGCGGATCGCGGAATTCGGTCCCTATGCGCTGGCGCCCTATCCGGACTGGATCAGGCGGCTGCTGGAGGAGACCTTGGCGCAGGCGAGGGTCTGGAATTTCAACGGGCCGGAGCCGGCCATCTTCAAGGAGGCCGAGGAGGCACTGACGCGCGCCCAGTCGGCTGCGGTCAAGGAGCTGGTCGAGAGCTTTGGCCTGACTATGGCCGATATCGGCGCGGTCGGCTTCCACGGCCAGACCGTGCTGCATCGTGCCCCGCAGAAGGGTCGTCTCGGCGATACGCGCCAGCTCGGCGATGGCGAGCTGATGCATTCCATCCTCGGCACGAAGGTTGCCTATGATTTCCGTTCCGCCGATGTCAGGGCAGGGGGGCAGGGCGCGCCGCTGGCGGCGGCCTATCATACCGCTTTGCTGCGCAGCGCGGGCACCGGCGATGACACCGCTATCCTCAACCTCGGCGGCGTCGCCAATATCACCTGGTCGGACGGCGAAGGCAATTTCGTCGCCTTCGATACCGGACCGGCCAATGCACCGCTCAATGATTTCGTCAAAGCCCACGGCCTTGGCGAAATGGACAGGGACGGCACGCTCGGCCAAGCAGGTACGGTGGATGAGGCAAGGCTCGCGAAGCTGCTGCAGCACCCATATCTCAGCGCTCCCTATCCGAAATCGCTGGATCGTTTCGACTTCGGCGCCTCCATGGCCGATGGTCTTGGCCCCGAAGATGGCGCGGCAACGCTTTCGGCCTTTACGGCGTCCGCCGTCGGCAAGGCGCTGGATCTGCTGCCGCGCCGCCCCACGAAGCTGGTGGTCAGCGGCGGCGGCCGCCGCAATCCGACGATCATGGCGATGCTGCGGACGCGCGCGGGTGCGGAGCCGATTTCCGCGGAAACGCTCGGCTGGCGCGGCGATGCCGTCGAGGCGGAATGTTTTGCGTTCCTGGCCGTGCGCGTACTGAGGGGATTGCCGATCAGCTTCCCCGGCACGACGGGCGTACCGGCGCCGATGTGCGGTGGCCGCCTGGCTGGATAGGATACCTCGGTTCGCCGCTCCAGCCTTTCAGGTTTTCCTCGTTGCGCAAGGATGCTATGAGATCGTTGACCTAGCGATTTGATGGCATCCACGGATTGCGCGCGCATGGCAGCTGGACAGTTTCGGTCGCGATTGGCCGGCAAGATCATCGGACATGCCGTGGCCATCGGCTTCCTGACATCGGCTGTTTGTCCCGCAAGCGCGCAACCTGAATGGAGTGGCGCGCCGCCATCCTGCCTATCGGGACCATTGACCACCGACAGTGGCGAAACGCTGTGCATTCGCAAAGACAGCTACAACCGCGATCTCTGTCAGGCGATCGAGTATTTCGCGCATGCCAACCGCTTGCCGCCCGACTATCTGGCGAGACTGATCTGGCGCGAAAGCACCTTTCGGCCCGACGCCGTCAGCCCGAAGGGCGCGCAGGGCATAGCGCAATTCATGCCGGGAACGGCACGGCTGCGCGGTGTTCGCGACAGCTACGACCTGCTGGAAGCCTTGAGCAAGGCAGCCACGTATCTCGATGAATTGCGCGACCGTTTCGGCAATCTCGGCTTTGCGGCCGCCGCCTACAATGCCGGCGAAAACGGGTTGGCGAATTTCCTCAACTCCGGCAGCCTCCCCTATGAAACGCGCAGCTATGTGACGGCGATCACTGCCTATACGGTCGAGCAATGGAAGGACGATCCGCCAGATATCGCCGCGCCCAAACTCGACAAAGGCAAACCATTCCTGGAAGCCTGCCTGGCGCTTGCCGGGACTCGCCGGCTGAAGCAGGTCGCATTGCAGCAGGAGCGTCCCTGGGCACCCTGGGGCGTGCAGCTTGCCGAGCATTTCCAGCCCGCTGCCGCCCGCCGCCTGTTTTCGGAGGATATCGGCAAGCTTTCGGCGCCGCTCAACAAGGAAAAGCCCCTGATCGTGCGCCAGCGCAACGGCAGCTTCGGTTTCCGCATCCGCTACGCCGCCCGCATCGGCCGGGAAACGCGGGCCGAGGCGGAACAGGTTTGCGCCCAAATCCGTCAACAAGGCGGAAGCTGCCTGGTTTTCAAGAACTGATCTTCCACCGTCCGAGCCTCCATTCGGGGATGTCGACGGGACATCCATTTATTGCTCTTTACTCGCCAACGTCCTGAGAATATTCGTCTATCGACCAGTCTCGGGGAGGGAGTCCTGGCAGGCAACCAAAGGAGCGTGCAATGGCGCAGAAACGTCAAGTCCCGGGCATCCGTCCCTATAACAGCCCCGCTGGTGGCTGGGGCGCGCTGAAGGCCACCGCCAAGGCGGTTCGCGAGCAGATGGATGTCACCGAAGCGCCGATGCTGCTGCTGCGCACTAACAAGCCCACCGGTTTCGATTGCCCTGGCTGTGCCTGGCCGGACAAGGAGCATACGTCCACCTTCCAGTTCTGCGAAAACGGCGCGAAGGCCGTGACCTGGGAGGCGACGAACAAGCGCGTGACGCCGGAATTCTTTGCCGGGCATACCGTAACCGAGCTACTTCAGTGGAGCGACTACGAGCTGGAAAATGCCGGCCGCCTCACGCATCCGCTGGCCTATGACCGCGCCACCGACACCTACCAGCCGATCGAATGGGATGCCGCCTTTGCCCGCATCGGTGAAGTCATGCGCAGCATGCCGGACCCGGATATGGTGGAGTTCTACACCTCCGGCCGCGCCTCCAACGAAGCGGCCTTCCTGTTCCAGCTCTACGCGCGCGAGTACGGCACCAACAATTTCCCCGATTGCTCCAACATGTGCCACGAGGCGACCAGCACCGGCCTGCCGAATTCGATCGGCATCGGCAAGGGCACGGTATCGCTCGACGATTTCGATCATTGCGACCTGATCATCTCCATGGGCCACAATCCCGGCACCAATCATCCGCGCATGATGGGGACGCTGCATGAGTGTTCCAAGCGCGGCGTGCCGATTATCGTCTTCAATCCGCTGAAGGAGCGGGCGCTCGAGCGCTTCGCCGATCCGCAGAGTCCGATCGAGATGGGCACCTTCAGTTCGACACGGATCGCGTCCTCCTATTATCAGGTCAAGATCGGCGGGGACGCGGCAGCCCTCAAGGGCATCATGAAAGCGGTCCTGGCGCTGGCGGAGATATCGCCGGATGCGATCGACCATGCTTTCATCGCCGAGCACACCAACGGCTTCGATGCCTTCGCCGCCGATCTCAAGCAGACGGAATGGGCCGATATCGAGCGCGTATCCGGCCTGACGCGCGCCGATCTCGAACGGGTTGCCGCGGCCTATGTCAAATCCAACGCGACGATCATCCCCTATGGCATGGGCATCACCCAGCATGCCATGGGCACCTACAACGTGCAGCAGATCGCCAATCTCCTGCTGTTGCGCGGCAATTTCGGCAAGCCCGGTGCGGGTATCTGCCCGTTGCGCGGCCACTCGAACGTTCAGGGCGACCGTACGGTCGGGATCACCGAAAAGCCAAATGCTGCATTGCTGGCCGGCATCGAGCGCGCCTTCGGCTTCAAGCCGCCGGCCCACCATGGGCATGACGCTGTGGCCGGCATGCAGGCGATGGCGGAGGGGCGCTCGAAGGTGCTGCTGAGCCTCGGCGGCAATCTCGCCATCGCGCTTCCCGATCCCGATCTTTGCGCTGAAGCCATGCGCAAGCTCGATCTCGCCGTTCACATGAATACCAAACTCAACCGCTCCAACCTGCTGGTCGGCAAGGAATCCATCATCCTGCCGGTGTTGGGGCGCACGGAAGAGGACGTTCAGGCAACAGGTCCGCAATCGGTGACGATCGAGGACTCGATGTCGATGGTCCACGCCTCACGCGGCAAGCTGAAGCCGGCTTCCGATCAGTTACGATCGGAGCCAGCGATCGTGGCTGCCATGGCGCAGGCGACCTTGCCCGACAGCAAGGTCGAATGGATGCATCTGGTGGAAGACTATGACCGCATCCGCGACAAGATCGAAATCGTCTTCCCCGATTTCGAGCGCTATAACGAGCGTATCCGGGTGCCCGGCGGTTTCCGCCTGCCGATCGGACCGACCGAGCGCGTGTGGAAGACGCCGTCGGGCAAGGCGGAGTTCCTGCTGTTTCCAGGCCTCAACGAGGATGCCGCGCTCGCCGATGCCGGCGTGCTGAAGCTCGCGACCATCCGCAGCCACGACCAGTACAACACGACGATCTACGGCCTCGATGATCGCTACCGCGGCGTCTTCGGGCGGCGCGACGTGCTGTTCATGAACGATGGCGACCTGTCCGCGAACGGGCTGGAGCATGGAGACCTCGTGGAGGTCGAGACGGCTTTGCCTTCCGGCGCAAAACGACGGCTGAAATTGACGGCGATTTCCTATGATATCGCGCAGGGCTCGGTCGCCGCCTACTATCCGGAGGCAAATTGCCTGATCCCGATCGATTATCAGGACAAGCAGAGCGGCACGCCGTCCTACAAGTCGCTGCCGGTGCGCATCAGCAAGGTGGCCTAGCTTCTTGCGGCTTAGACCTTGCGGCCGCCGATCCAGGTGGCCGCGATATTCGGTTTCGATGCGGTATAGATGATTTTCTGCAGGATGCCTTCGCCCTCGTCGCGATCGTCGAACAGCCGGACGGTGCCTTTCTCGGCCGTGGCGTCGATGAGCACGGCGTCGAACTGATAGCTTGGCGTGAATTGCCCGACGGGCAGGTCGAGCGCCAGACCGCCTCCCGATGTGGCGATGTAGAAGGCATCGCGAAAATCGATCTGGGCTGCCCCTGAGCCGGAACGGGCGGCAGGCGCCAAGGCCGGATCGACGCCGCTTTGCAGCATCCGCGAGACGAGGATCGCGCCACGGGCATTTTCGAGCATCGAGGCACTCGGGCCGCCGGAAATATCTGTGCCGAGACCGACGTGCAGTCCTTTTTCCAGCGCGGCGCGCAGCGGAAAGACGGCATTGGCGAAATAGGCGTTCGACAGCGGGCAATGGGCAACCGCCGCCTCGCGTGCCTGGACGGTCTCCATGTCCTTTGCCGTCAGGAAGTTCGCATGCGCCAGCACGGTCTTTCGGCCAAGCAGGCCGAAGCGATCGAGGCTGTCCGTATCCGTCATGCCATGCCGGGCAAGGACATAGCCATGCGCCCAATCGCTCTCCGAACAATGGGTCTGTACATGGCAGCCGCATTCCCGGGCGATCTCTCCGAGCCCTTCCAGCGTGGCGTCGGTGCAGGACGGAATGAAACGCGGGGTGACGACGGGCAGCACGCGTGCTTCGCGATTGTCCGGATGGCCGCGCACATAGTCGATCAAGGCTCTCGTATCGTCGAGAGCCTCCTGAGCCGACCGATCGCGATAATAATCCGGGCACTCGTCGGCATTGTCCATCGCCACCTTGCCGATCAGGGCGCGCTGGCCCTTTTCCAGGCAGATATCCACCAGCACCCGTGTCGCATCCTGATGGATGGTGGCGAAGTAGAGGGCCGTGGTCGTGCCGTTGGCGATGAGGTCTTCGACCAGCAGGCCGTAGACATGCCGCGCAAAGGCGATATCCCGATAGCGCGCTTCCAGCGGAAAAGTGTATTTCTGCAGCCAGACTTCCAGCGGCACGTCGAGCGCGTCGCCGAGCTGCGGATATTGCGGTGCGTGCACATGCAAGTCGACGAAGCCCGGCAGGATGTAGGAGCCGGCCGGCAGCGTCACGAGTTCACCCGACGCTTCGCGGGCGTCCCGGATGCTGCGGTAATTCGGATCGCCGTGACGATGAAGGGCGGCGATGGCGCCGTCCGCATCGATTTCGATCAGCACGTCGTCCAGAGCATCGATCGTCCCACGTTCGGGCGTATGAAATCCCGACGCGTTCAGCGTCTTGCCGCGTAAATCCATCTGTATTCTCTCTTCAGGCGGCCATGATCGTCGTGCCGTAGGTGATGCCCTTTTCCTTCAGCCAGCGACGATAGGCGATCGAGGTGGCATCGGCCCGCGTCGGAATTTCCGCGCGCGGCTCCAGTGGTAGCAGCACGGGGCGCTGGTTCTCCAGAATGATGCGGTCCTGCAGGAAAATGAGCTGCTGGAAATGCACCAGTTCCGTCGTCGTCGATACGTCATCGATCAGGAACATCACGGGATGGGCGCGGCAGCGGTCGGGATCGAGCGGCTGTACGAACAGGCAGATGACATCCCAGCGGTTGGCCGCGTTCGGGCAGGTTTTGTAGAGCAGCGTCGTGAACGGCGTCATGACCCGATAGATGTAATCGGTCATGATGCCTTCGCTGGCCGAAAGGGCCGCCTGTGGCTGGAAGAACTGGCAATTGGTCGCCCAGACTTCATCCACCTCGCGGCGGATCTCGACATTGTACTGCGTCACCTCGGTATGCGGCTCGGCACCGAGGATATCGGTATGGACGAAGGGGAAATGCGCGAGGTCGAGGAAGTTTTCGACGATACGCAGCCCTGAAGCGCGCACCGTCACCGAGCCGCAATTGACGACGCGCCGATCCGGCTCATCGGCTTCCGGCAGCTCGAAGAGGCCGCCGGGCGGCGCGCCGAGCGTCGTCCAGACGAGGCCGAAGCGCTTGATCAGCGGCAATGGCTCGCCCCGGCCTTCGGCCTTGACGGTCAGCGTGCCGTCGCTGCCTCGTATGATCGTCAGATCCGTGCCGAGAAGACGGTTGGCCGAGGTGCCTGTGGGGATCTCGCTTTCCGTGTCGAGCGGATACCATTGATCGAGAGCTGCCTTGTCGGAACATACGTTGTCGGAACATGGGCTCATGCGACGCTCCTTTTCCTTGTCCGGTAACGCACTCTAGCGGACATCGCGATAATAGGGGAGGCCGATTGAGGCCGGTGCGGCCATGATGCGGCGCATCCGCTGCCAGGCTAGCACTGGCACGATGATGAAGGCCATGGTGCCGAGATAGGGCAGCATGGAGAGGAAGGCCGGAGCGATCGGCCATCCTCGCGCCTGGCCGACGAAGCCGATGGCGGTGATGAGGCCGAACAGCAGGCCCGACAGCACGGCGGGGATTGGCCGGTAGCCGGCGAAGATCACCAGCGCCACCGCAATCCAGCCGCGCCCCGCCACCACGCCGTCGGACCAGGAGGGCACAAAGGCAAGCGTCAGGTAAGCGCCGGCGCCGGCTGCCAGCGCCGATCCGGCCGTGACATAGGCAAAGCGGATGAGATTGACCGGAATGCCGGCGGCGTCCGCCGCGGCCGGGTTTTCGCCGACCGCGCGCAGGTTGAGGCCGTGGCGGGTGCGGAACATGATATAGCTCAAGGTTACCGGCAGGATGATATAGATGAGGTAGACCAGAATGTTCTGCGAGAAGAAGGCCCTGCCGAGAATGGGAATCTCGCTCAACAGCGGGATCTCCACCCCGGCGAAAGTGGCGCGCGCCGGCATGCCGGAATAGGCGCGGCCGATGCTGGAGGCGAGGCCGTTGCCCATCAGCGTCAGCGCCAGGCCGCACAGCACCTGGTTGGCGCGCAGCAGAACGGTGGCGACGGCGAAGATCATGCCGAAGACGGTGCCGACCAGAAGGGCGGCCGTGAAGCCGAAAACGGGCGAAGGGACGGAGGCCGTTGCCGCGATCGCCGTCAGCGCTCCCATGGCCATCAGCCCTTCGACGCCGAGATTGACGACGCCGACGCGCTCCGCCAGCACTTCGCCGAGGGCCGCGAGCGCCAGAACGCCGCCGGCGAGAAAGGCGGTGGTGAGCAGGCCTGTCAGAAGCTCCATGGTGTCGTCTCCTTCAAGCCTTGTCGCGGGCGATGCGGTAATGGGCGAGTTCGTCACCGATCGCCGTCAGGAAGAGGATGAGGCCGGTGATCGCCAGCACCGCCGATGTCGTCAGGCCCTGGGTCTGCAGGATGATGCCGGAATTGAGGATGAAGGCCATCAGCGCCGCGGAAAAGATGACGCCGATGGCGGAATTGCGGGCAAGGACAGCGACCATGATGCCGAGATAGCCGTAATTGTTGGAGATCCCGCCCTGCAAGCGATGCACCGTGCCGGCGATTTCCAGCATGCCGGCAAGGCCGGCAATCGCGCCGGAGAGCAGCATGACGGTGATGAGATGGCGCCGGGCCGGCATGCCGGCATAGTGGGCGGCCGACGGATTGGAGCCGACTAGGCGCACCTCATAGCCCCAGCGCGAGAAAGCCAGGACCGCGGCGACGATCAGGGCTGCCAGAATGGCGATCGCAAAGCCCCAATGGACCGAACCCCACAATTCGGGAATTTCCGCCGACAATCTCCGGGTAGCGGAATTCGCCATGCGGTCGCGCCAGGCGCCGGTCGACACGTAAAAGACGAGGAGGACGGCGACGAAGTTGAGCAGCAGCGTCGTGATGAGTTCGCTGACGTTCGCATAGGCGCGGGCAAGTGTCGGGATGAGTATCCAGATCGCGCCGCCGATGAGACCGGCGAAGAACATCAGCGGCAGAATGACGACCGGCGGTCCCGGCACGAAGAGGCCGATTGTCGCGGCGGCGAAGGCGCCGGCATAGAACTGCCCCTCTGCGCCGATATTCCAGACGCCGATCTGCTGGCCGACGGCGACCGACAGCCCGGTCAGGATCAGGGGAATGAGGAGCACGCCGAGATCCTGCAGGCCGAAGCTGGAGCCGAAGCTCGACTGGATCACCTCTAAGGCAAGCGCGATGGGATTGGCACCGGTGAAGGCCAGAACCGCGCCGGCGATGAGCAAGGCCAGCACAATGGCCGAAAGCCGCGCCGCGAGAGCATTGGCGGGGGAAGCCGAAGGCATGCGCTGGAAACGCCAGGATGCGGCCATGTCAGGCGACCTCACGCGCTTGAGCCCGGCCGCCCATCAGCAGGCCGATCTGATCGATGTCGATCTTGTCATTGTCGAGTGTTCCCATGATCCGGCCTTCATAGAGGACGGCAATGCGGTCCGAGAGATTGAGCAGTTCTTCCAGCTCTTCGGAAATGAGGACAATACCGGCGCCGGCATCGCGCAGTTCAACGATATAGCGCAGCATCGTATTGATGGCACCGACATCGAGCCCGCGGCTTGGATAAGCGGCAATCAGGACCTTGTGGGCAATGCGCATTTCGCGGCGTGCGACGAGGCGCTGCTGGTTGCCTCCCGAAAGATTGCGGATGGGCATGCCGAAATCAGGAATAGTGACGTCGGCGACAGCGGCGATGTCCTTGGCGAGCGTGGTTGCCGCACTGGGGCGATACAGGCCGCCCGTCGAAACCGGTGGCTTCTTGTATTCGCGCATCACGGTATTGACGGTGACGCTGAGCGCCGGCGCCAGGCCACTGTGAAGCCGGTCCTCCGGAATGTGACCGACTCCGAGCTCGACGAAAGCCGCCGCGTTGCTGCGCTCGACGGGCGCGCCGTCGACGAAGATGCGTCCGCCGCTGACCGGGCGCATGCCCGCCAGTACCTGGCTGAGTTCGCGCTGGCCATTGCCCGCCACGCCGGCAATGCCGAGGATCTCGCCGGCATGTACCTGCAGCGAGATGTCATGCAGGGCCTCGGCCCCGGCATCGTTGAGCGCGGAAACATGATCGAGACGCAGGACCGGTGCGGGGGAGATCGGTGCCGCGCCCGCCGCTCGCTGCCGCATGTCGGCGAGCACGATGTCGCGCCCGACCATCAGCTTGGCGAGCATGCGCGGATTGCAGTCGGCCGTCTTCTCCGTGGCGATCTTGCGCCCGCCGCGCAGGATGCTGATACGGTCGGAAATCTCCAGCACCTCATCGAGTTTGTGGCTGATAAAGATGACGGCATGTCCTTGCGCCACGAAATCGCGCAGCGCCTTGAAGAGCTCGCGTGCTTCAGCCGGCGTCAGCACGGCGGTCGGCTCGTCCAGGATCAGCACCCGCGCCTGCCTGGCCAGAACACGCAGGATTTCGACGCGCTGCTGCTCGCCGGTCGAAAGATCGCTGACGCGCGCGCCTGGGCGGGTCTGGAGGTTGAATTTCTCTGCCAACGCCGCCGTGCGCGCCTCCAGCACCTGGGCGGAGGCTCGGCGTGGGGTGTCCGACCAGCCCAGATGAATGTTTTCGGCAACAGTAAAAGCCTGCACCAGCTTGAAATGCTGATGCACCATGCCGATGCCGGCTGCGATCGCCTGCATCGGCGTGGCAAATTGTTTTGCATAGCCGTCGATGATGATCTCGCCGGCGTCGGGCTGATAGATCCCGGTCAGGATATTCATCAGCGTCGACTTGCCGGCGCCATTCTCCCCGAGCAGCGCATGGATCTCTCCCGGCATCACCTCGAGATCGACGTCCTGGTTGGCAACCACGCCGGGGAAATATTTGGCGATGCCCTTGAGCTGCACCAGCGGCGGCGTGCCTGGAGGCGAAAAGAAGGAGGGCTCGGTTTCAGTCATCGGCAAGGCACCAGAATAGCATGATCGGTGAACCCGGCCGAGAGGCCGGCCGGGTTCCGATGTATGGCGTGGATATCGATCAGGCGCTCAGGCCGGTGACGCCTTCGACCGACCAATCCCAATGGTAGAGATCGTTGTCGGTCATCGCCTGGCCGGCGGCAACGCGAACCTTGCCGGTCGAATCCTTGATCTCGCCGACGAAGGGCGACCAGCCGCCGATGATCTTGTCGCGCACCGCATCGGCAGCGGCGGCGACATCGGCGGGAACCTTTTCGCCCCACTTGTCGCGATCGACGCCGGCGCCCATGGCAAAGAGCGTGTCGCTCGGCGCCCAGGTGCCGGCGAGGCGCTTGCCGACCTGATCGACATAATATTTGCCGAAGTCGATCAGGACCGAGGAGACATAGGAGTTCGGGCCATAGCGGCGGACGTCGGTGTTCCACATGGCGGCCCAGACGCCGCGCTTTTCGGCGACTTGCAGATAACCGGCCTCGTCCATGATGCCGAACAGGAAGTCGCAGCCATTGTCGATAAGCGCCGTGCCAGCCTGGGTGGCGGCCTGCGGGTCGAACCAGGAATTGATGGCGATGGTCTGCAGCGTCGCATTCGGATTGACCGAACGGGCGCCCATCAGGAAGGCATTGGTGGAGGCAAAGACCGACGAGACCGGGAAGGAGGCGACATAGCCGAGCTTGCCCGTCTTCGACAGATGACCGGCGGCGACGCCGATGACATAGGTCGGATACCAGTGCGCCAGATAATACCAGCCGAGATTGTCCATATCGACAAGGCCGCCGCATTCGAGGAAGGCGACCTCGGGAGCCTGCTTGACGACCGCGTGCAGGAAGTCGCCATTCGACGAGGTGTCGAAGATGATGTTGGCGCCTTCGCTGACGAACTGGCGATAGGTACGCGTCGCGTCGGCGGAATAGGGGATGTTTTCAACTTCGAGGATTTTCTTCAGCTTCGGATAGGCCGCCTTGACGGCGAGCAGACCCTGGTGATGCGCCCAGGTCCAGCCTTCGTCCGAGATCGGGCCGACATGACCGAAGCCGACCACGGCATCCTCTTCCTTGATCGCCGGAAAGGATGATGCCGCACGCGCCTGACCAGCAAGGCCGGCAGGCAGTACCAATGCGGCTGCGCCGGCGGCGCTCATGTTTAGAAATCCGCGACGGGAAAGCGAACGCAAGTCGATCATGAAGCCCTCTTCTGGTTTGCGCGCGAACGGCGCCCGGCGAAAATCGACGCAACAATTATGCCAATTGCATCCGTCTCGTTCGGCATGCTTTGCTGTGTGCGGCTGTTCTCATTTCCGGAAGCCTCTTGAATTTTCAAGGGCAGCCAGCCTAGAATGCCTAAAACTAAAGCATGTATGTTTTTTATGCATTGTGCGCATTTTTAATGCGCAAGGAGCGGCATGGCTAGGGCGGATGGACATTCCGGGAGATGACCGAAACGGCGCGGTTTATCTTTCGAGGGCAAATGGTATGCGACAGTTTCATCGAGTTCGCGCAGCATCGCGCCCGTCGACTGGACCTGGCAATCGAGCTGGAGTCCTGTGACGCGCTGTCGGCGACGCTTGCCGTCAAGGGGCAGGGGGATCTGGTCGACGCCTTTGAAATGGCTTGCAGCCTTGGCCCCTATGATTGCATCATTCTGGATATCGAGCGGAGTACTCTATGACATTGGAAGCGGGATGGGTGCCGGTCGCGCTGTCGGCATCGATCGAGCCGGGAACATCGGCGGGCGCCGTTGTCGATGGCAAGGAAATCGTCGTCTGGCGCGACAATAGCGGCAAGGCGCATGTCTGGGAGGACCGCTGTCCGCATCGCGGCATGCGCATGAGTTTCGGCTTCGTTCGGGGAGATCATATCGCCTGTCTCTATCATGGCTGGCAGTACGATACCGCCGGGCAATGCCGCTACATCCCCGCGCATCCGACGCTGGAGGTGCCGCAGACCATCAAGGTGCCGACCTGCTCCGCCGAAGAGAAATATGGAATTGTCTGGGCGACGGCCAGCACGGAAGCCTCCCTGCCGGATATCAACGCGGCAGCGGATGTAGCTCCGGTGCGCAGCCTTTATGTCGAATGCGGTGCAGGCGATGTCATTGCCGCGCTGAAGACGATCGGCATGGGCGATCTCAACGGGAATCTCGGTCTGCTGGCGCTTGGCGAGGATCAATTACTGCTCGCCGTTCAGGAAATTTCTACAGCAAAAACAGCTATTCATATCGTTCTGCTCGTCCAATCTGTGAGCGATGGCGGCGGCAAGCGGAAACAATATGCGCAATGGGCTGCACGGTTGCGGTTCGACCTCGAGCAGATGGCGGAGGTCGCGTGATGGGGGAAATCACGCTCTACAATTACGAGATGGACGAGGGGAGCTATCGTGTTCGCCTGCTGCTTTCCATGCTCGGGCTTTCCCACAAGCTCATTGCCGTCGACATGTTTCCCGGCCGGGAGGAGACCAAGCCGGCCATGCTGGCGCTCAATCCGCTCGGCAGCATGCCGGTGCTCAGCGATGGCGATCTCGTGTTGAGCGGCAGCGAACCTATCCTCGCCTATCTGGCCAGGACCTATGACCCGGCGCGGCGCTGGCTGCCGGAACAGGCGGCAAGCTTCGGCCTGACGACCATGTGGCTGCATTTTTCCGCAACCGCGCTTGCTCCGGCAGTTGCCGCCCGCCTGCAATCGCTCTTTGCTACATCAGGCGACGAGGCCGCCTTGCGTGCCGGCGCCCGTATGGCTTTCCGCATCATGGACGATCACATGACGCTGCGTCATTTCGACGGGCTGGAGTGGTTCGTTGGCGACGGCCCGACACTGGCCGATCTGACGCTGTTTCCTTCCTTCGCGCTCAGCCGGGATTATGGCGTCGATCATGACGACTATCCGGCCTTGCGCCGCTGGCTGCGGCGTTTCCGTGCGATCGAGGGCTTCCGCACCATGCCCGGCATTCCCGATTATCATTGATTTTGAGGTGGATACCCGATGACGCTCACACGTTTTTCCGTCAAGCCGCTTTCGACCATGACACGCTTGCTTGCCGATGTCGCCTCCGCCAGACGGGAGCCCGATCTGGTCATCCAGGGCGCGCGCGTGCTCTCGACCTATTCCGAGCGGATTCTTGCCGACAAGGAAGTCTGGGTTTCCGGCGGCCGCATCGCCGCGGTGAAGCCGGCCGGTAGTTACAGGAGCGGCGGCGCCAAGCTTTATGACGCCAGGGGCGGTATTATCGCGCCCGGTCTCGTCGATCCGCATATCCATATCGAATCCAGCATGGTGACCGCCTGCGCCTATGCCGAGGCGGCCCTTCTGAACGGCACGACGACGATCTTCTGCGACAGTCACGAGATCGGCAACGTCATGGATGTCGCCGGCATCGAGGCGATGCTGGAGGACGCCCGCCATGCGCCGCTGTCCATCTTCCTGACCGTGCCGAGCACGGTGCCCGCGACATCGCCGGAACTCGAGACCGCCGGCGGTGATTTGACGCCGAAAAAGATCGCCGATCTGTTCGACAAATGGCCGGAGGCCGCGGCACTCGGCGAGAAGATGGATTTCGTACAAGTGGCGATGGGCGACGAGCGCAGCCATGCTATCCTGGCGGCGGCCTTGGAGCGCGGGCGCCCGGTCTCGGGTCATGTCTACGGCCGGGAATTCGTGGCGGCCTATGCCGCATCCGGCGTGACCGACACGCATGAGGCGATCGACCGTGAGATCGCCGACGACCTGCTGGAGGCCGGTATCTGGCTCTTTCTGCGCGGCGGTCCGCCGACGACGGCCTGGCACAGCCTGCCGCATGCGATCAAGACGATCACCGAACTCGGCGCGTCCCATAAGCGCATTGCGGTGTGCACCGACGACCGCGACGCCGACGATCTCCTGCTGTTCGGCCTCGACTGGGTCACGCGCCAGGCCATAGTCGCCGGCATGACGCCGGAGCAGGCCTGGGCCATGGGCTCGCTGCACGGGGCCACGCGCTTCGGCATGGAAAACGAAATCGGCGGTCTCGGCGGCGGGCGCCGCGCCGATCTCGTGCTGCTGACCGACGATCTGAAGCCGGTAAGCACCTGGTATGGCGGCGAACTGGTGGTCGACAACCGCAAGATCACGCCGGTTCTCGACGCAGCACTCTCCAATCCCTATCGCTATCCGGATGCGGCATACCATACGGTGAAGCTGCCAAAGAACCTGAAACTGACCCCGGAGCTGCCGGTCGGGCCGGTCATCGCCCATACGATCAAGACCGAATTGCCGGGCATCATGCTTGGCCATGTCACCGTCGAACTCGAACCGGCCAATGACTGGCAGACGCATTTCGATCGTCACGGCCTGTGCTTCGTCACGGTGGTCGAGCGTCACGGCAAATCGTCAGGCAATGTCGCGCATGGTCTTTTGAACAGTTTCGGGCTGAAGACGGGGGCCGTGGCCTCTTCCGTCGGCCACGACAGCCACAACATCATCGTCGCCGGCACCAACGAGGCGGATATGCAGATCGCGCTCGATGCGATCGAGGCGAAGCAGGGCGGCGTCTGCGTGGTCATCGACGGCAAGGTGACGGCGATGGTGCCCTTGCCGATCGCTGGGCTGCTCTCCGACAAGCGCGTGCACGAGGTTGCCGAGGAGGTGAAGGCGCTGAAGATCGAATGGGAAAAGGCCGGCTGCACCATCCCCTATATGGGCTTCAACCTCATCCCGCTCTCCGTCATCCCCGAAATCCGCATCACCGACAAGGGGCTGGTGCTGGTGCCGGAGATGATGATCGCGCCGTTGTTTGAGCCGGTTTGATAGCAGCGCCGGAGCTGCCGCGCTCTTGAGCCTCATGGTCGATTGTTGTAGGATTTAATCCTACAAAGGAGCTCCCATCATGCGCCGTTCCACTCAGCAATTCAGTATTACCCTACCCAACGAAATGGCTGAAATGGTCAGGGCCAAGGTCGCCGCCGGTGAGTACGCCACCGAAAGCGAGGTGTTCCGCGACGGCCTGCGCACACTCGCCGCCCGTGACAAGGCCGTAGATGCCTGGCTGCGCGACGAGGTGATTCCGGCCGCCGCCGCTCTTAAAGCCGACCCGAGCCGAGCGCTTAGTTCAGAGCAGCTGCGCGCGAAGCTGACCGTCAAACGCGGCGGCAGAAAAACCGCTACATCGTGAACCGCTATACCGTCCAATATGCACCTGAGGCGTTTGATCAGCTCGACGCCATCGAAGCCTACATTGCCGAGGCAAACTCGCCGGAAACCGCCGAGCGCTATGTCGATGACATCGTGGCGTATTGCGACGCGCTGGCAACCTTCCCCGAACGTGGCGCCATGCGCGACGACTTGCTGCCCGGCCTGCGCGTGCTTGGCTTCCGCCGACGCGTCGCAATCGCCTTCGCCGTCGATCGCACCAACCTGATGGTCAGCGTCATCGGCATCTACTACGGCGGCCAGGACTACGAAGGTTATCTTCTTGGCGAGCACGACACCTAAGTGCGGACCTCGCTCCTATCGTGAAGGCTATGAAGGGTTCCGCTCCGGCTGGGAATGGAATCGACGCCAGGGCTTTGGCCAACACTTAGGGTGTCATTTTGCCCCAGTCATGACAGACCCCCGGCGCATCACCGTAGCCGGTTTCCCTCCCTGTCGAAATAGCGCCGCCGCTCGGGCGGGCAGCGCAGATAGAGCGTATCGCCGCGCTGGATATCCGCTTCCTCCCGATATTCGGCGATCAGCGTCTGGCCGTCCTGCGTCTGGCAATAGAGATAGCGCGTGCCGCCAAGATATTCGCTGACATCCACCGTCGCGCGCAGCGCGTCATCTTCGCCGGCTACGACAATCAGATGCTCCGGGCGCATGCCCAATATCACCTTGTCGCCAGGGGCGAGCTTGTCCTGCGCGAGATCGACCTTGATCAGGCCGTCGCCGACCTTCGCAACACCATCCGCGGACCATTCCGCCTCGATCATGTTCATGCGCGGCGAACCGATAAAGCCGGCGACGAAGCTGTTGGCGGGGTCCTCATAGACCTCGCGCGGGCTGCCCGCCTGCTCGATCCTGCCGTCCTTGAGCACGACGATCTTGTCGGCAAGCGTCATGGCTTCGGTCTGGTCATGCGTGACATAGATCATCGTGTTGCCGAGTTCGCGATGCAGCCGGGCTATCTCGATGCGCATGGAGACGCGCAGCTCCGCATCCAGATTGGAGAGCGGTTCGTCGAACAGGAAGACCTCGGGCTTGCGCACGATCGCCCGGCCGATGGCGACGCGCTGGCGCTGGCCGCCGGAAAGCTGACCCGGCCGGCGGTCCAGCAGATGGTCGATCTTGAGGATCGCGGACGCCGCCTTGACGCGAGCCTCGATCTCGGACGCATCGGTGCGGGCCATTTTCAGCCCGAAACCGAGATTGTCGCGCACGCTCATATGCGGATAGAGCGCATAGGACTGAAAGACCATGGCGATGCCGCGCTCGGATGGGTCGAGATCGGTGACATCGCGGCCCTTGATGGCGATCTCGCCGTCGGTGACTTCCTCCAGCCCGGCGATCATCCGGAGCAGGGTGGACTTGCCGCAGCCGGAGGGGCCGACGAAGACGACGAAGGCACCTTCCTCGACCTCCAGGTCGACGCCGTGAATGACGTCGAGCGCGCCATAGCTCTTGCGGACGCCGCTAAGCCTCATGCCGTTTTTTGCCATGTCAGGCTCCGCGCCGCAGCTGATCGGCACGGAGCCAGACCAGCATCTCGCCCGGCTCGCGATTGTCCCAGAGATGATAGGGCACGAAACGCGCGGTGGCGGGGCGGCTCTTCGGCGGTGTCGTTCGGTAAAGATCCGACCCCCAATCCGCCTCGTCGCGCGTCACCGCCACGTCGAGAGCGACCGCGTCTTCGAGCGCTGCAATCTCCGCCGTCTTTGCCGATGCCGGGTCGCCGGCGAGCGAAATGCCGTTGAGATCGGCACCATTGTCGGTGGTCTCGACGCAATAGACCAGCGGCCCGCGCAACAGCGCCGCGCGTCCGGCATCCTGACGCACCTTCGGGTTGGCGAACAAGGTGCGCGGGATGAGGGGAATGGTCAGATCCACCTTGTCGCCGCTGTTCCATTCCCGCTCGATACGGGCGTAGCCGTCGATGGTGACGGCGGAAAGGTCGACCGGTGCTCCGTTGACGGCAAGTGTTGCGCCCTCGGCCCATTCGGGAATGCGCAGCGACAACGCGAAGCTGGCGCTGCGATCCGGATTGACCTCGAAATGGATGGCGCCGTCCCATGGATAGCGCGTCTGCTGTGTGAGCTTGACGGTGACGCCGGAGGCAAGCGGAATACGGGCTTTGCTTTCGCCATAGAGATGAACGGCGATCTCCGCGTCCGCAGCAGCATACATGTAGGAGCCGATCGAGGCGAGCAGGCGGGCGATGTTGGGCGGGCAGCATGGGCAATGATGCCAGGTCCAGCGATGATGCTTACCACTGCTCTCAAGAGGATTTTCGTAGAAGAACGTCTTGCCGTCGAGCGAAAGGCCAGCCATGGCGCCGTTATAGAGCGCCTGTTCCATGATGTCTGCGTAGCGCCGGTTGGGGCCGCGCCCCAGCATGCGGTTCGCCCAGAAAACCAGGCCGACGGAAGCGCAGGTTTCGGCATAGGCGCTTTCATTCGGCAGGTCGTAATAGTCGGTGAAACCCTCGTTGGAGGCGGCCGGGCCGATGCCGCCGGTGACATACATCTGCTTGGTGGTGAGATCGTCCCAGAGCGTTTCCAGAGCCGAGGTCAGGCTGTCGTCATTGTATTCGGTCGCGATATCCGCCATGCCGGAATAGAGATACATGGCGCGCACCGCATGTCCCACGACCTTCGTCTGGTCGCGGACCGGCTGATGCGCCTGATTGTATTCATAGGTGCCGAATAGAAAATTCTTCGGATCCCGGCCATCGCGACGGGCCTCGTTGTCGAAATAATGCGGCTGCGTGCCACGCTCATCGATAAAGTATTTCGCGAGATCGAGATACTTTCTCTCGCCGGTGACGCGGGCGAGCTTGACGAGCGCCAGCTCCACCTCTTCGTGACCGCAATAGCCGCGGAGCTGGCCTTCGCCGTGCCCAAAGACAGTAAGCATGTAGTCGGCGAAGCGACTCATAATATCCAGTAGCTTGCGTTTGCCTGTCGCTTGGTAATACGCGACCGCACCCTCGATCAGATGCCCGGCACAATAGAGTTCGTGGTGATCGCGTAGATTGGTCCAACGGCGATCCGGTCGTACACGCTGGAACCAGGCGTTCAGGTACCCATCCTCCTGCTGGAGTTTTTCATACATATCGATGATGGCGTCCGCGCGCGCCTCCAAGGCGGGATTCGGGCGGCGATAAAGTGAATAGGCGATGGTTTCGATCGACTTGCCGAGATCGCTGTCCCAGAACATCTGCGTGGACACCATCGCCTTTTGTTCCGTCGCCGGCATGGTGGGGCTCATGCTCTTCGGGGGAATGACGATGCCGGGGCTTGGCTGGCTGACATCGATCGCCTGCAGCATGCCGGCCTCGACGCAGCGATCGAGCAGAGTGGCCGCCGTTGAGTTGCAGATCGCGTCCTGACGGGCACCGAAGAGACCGGCCAGCTCGACATTCGGAACGGGCAGCGGGCGGAACTGGCGATTATTCTTATCTGACATGGTGTTGATCCGTTTTGTTGGAATGTTCATTTAACCGCGCCGGCCATGAGCCCGCGCATGTAGTAGCGTTGCAGAAGCAGGAAAACGATGACGCAGGGGATGGTCATCACGGTGATGCCGGCCTGAACGGCGCCCCAGTTGACGGCGCCGAGCCGCCCGGTCCTGACGGCGATCATCAGCACCGGCAGGGTGAATTTCTCATTGCTGGAGAGCAGCACCAGTGCTGCCAGGAACTCGTTCCAGGCATTGAGGAAGGCAAAGATCGCGACGGTCGCCACGCCCGGCAAGACCAGCGGCAGCAGCACACGGAACAAGAGTTTCAGATCACGGGCACCGTCGATGCGCGCCGCCTCCTCGATCTCCTTCGGCACGGCGTCGAAGGCATTGCGCATCATGAAGACCGAGAAGGGGAGCTGAAGCGTCACATAGACCAGCGTCAGTCCGATCAGCGAGTTGTTGAGGCCGAGCTTCGCCAGGATGATGAAGAGCGGCGTCAGGATCGACTGGAATGGGATCATCAGCGTGGCGATGATCAGGATGAAGAAGACGCCCTTGAATGGAAACTGGTAGCGCGAGAAGCCGTAGCCGGCGAGCAGGCTGACCATGACCGTCAGGATGACGGTCGCGACCGAGACGAAGAGCGAGTTCAGCGTGTGCTGCAAGACGCCGGCGCCGAAGCCATCGAGGGAGCGGTAGGCGTCGAAGCTGAAGCCGGTGGTCGGCCAGGGCGGCAATGGCGGCAGGCTCGCCTCCGTGCCGTGCCGGAACGAGGACAGCAAGGCGATCGCGAAGGGCGCGAAGAAGACGATGACGATAATGACGCCGGTACTGTGATAGCCGATGCCATCCAATAATTTACGCCGCGCGCGGCGCTCTTTTGCCGCGCTCATGGGCGATCCTCCCCGACGCGCAGCAGCCAGAGCTGGACGATGCTGATCAGCACGAGAATGACGAGCAGGGCGATCGACAGCGCCGCGCCATAGCCGAGATTGAAGGAAACGAAGGACTGGTTGAAGATATAATAGACCACCGAGATCATCCGGTTTTGTGGGCCGCCACTGGTCATGATGTAGAACTGGTCGAAGGCAAGCACGGAGCCGGTGATCGAGATGATCAGGGCAAGGGCGATCGTGCGACGCATCAGCGGCAGCGTCAGGAAACGGAAACGCTGCCAGCGCCTGGCGCCATCGATGCGGGCGGCTTCCGTCAGTTCGGAGGGAATGGCCTGCAGGCCGGTCAGCAGGATGATCATCGTGAAGCCGGCGATCTTCCAGACCACCATGACGATGATCGTGGCGAAGGCCATGTCGAAATCGGCAAGCAGGTTCGGTCTTTTGTCGACAAGGCCGAGAGCGAGTGCCGCTGGAGCGAAAAAGCCGCTGTCGACATTGGCAAGCCAGACCCAGAGCAGCGAAGCCGTTGCCAGGCCGACCACGACGGGCAGAAAGATGATGGTGCGATAGAAGCCGACGAGACGCCGCTGCTTTTCGACATAGAAGGCCAGCGGAAAGGCAACGGCGAAAATCGCGATGGTGACGATGACGGTATAATAGGCTGTGAAGCGCAGCGCCGACAGGAAACGGACGTCGGACATCATGCGCGTATAATTGCCGAAGCCGATCCAGCGGGGATTGCCGAGCAGCGGCCAGTTGTGCAGGCTCATCCAGCCGGTGAAGACGACCGGCAATACGAAAAAGACGATGACGAGCGCCATGGCAGGCGCGATGTAGAGAAATCCGTGCCAGCCGGCACGCCGTCGCTTGCGACGCCGCACCGTTCCAGCAGCTCCGGGACCAGCCATGGAATGCTCCTGATACACCAAGGGGAGGGCCGGGAGGCATGACGCCTCCCGGTTGCTACGCGCCTGCCGCTATTGGGCGTTGTCGATGATCGACTGCATTTCCGATTGGGCATTGGCAAAGGCGCCATCGACATCGTCGCCGAAGATTGCGGCGTTGGTGAAGCCCGCCCAGGGGCCGTTGGCGCTGTTGATCAGATCGTTGAACTGCAGCGTGTAGGGCGTCTTGGCGACCGCGATGGCCTTCAGGCCCACCTGCATGCGCGGATCGAGACCCTGGAGCACCTGATCGGCGATATCGCCGCGCGTCGGCAGGCTGCCATACTTCGCCATGATCTTCTGACCGTCGAGCGAATAGGTATATTCGAGGAACTTCTTCACCGCCTCGAGCTTCTTCGTGCCCTTGGAGATGACGAAATTGTCGCCGCCGGCGAAGGAGGATGGCTTGCCGTCGACGCCGGGGATCAGGGTGACGCCGAAATGGATATCGGGATATTGCGTGATCAGCGTGCCGATCGAGAAGGCGCCGATGCTCTGCTGGCCGATCTTGCCGTTGCTGATGCTGAGGAAATTGGCGCCGGTGTCGCTGGCGGCGCCCGCCGGGACCAGATCCTTCTTGACCATGCTGCGATAGATATCGACCGCCTTGCGCATCTGCGGCGTATCCAGCGTCGCTTTCTTGCCGTCGGCCGAAAGAATGTCGGCTCCGGCGCCCCAGGTGAGCGGGGTGAAGGTGAAGATCATGCAGCCGCCGCAGCCGCCACCGGAAAAATAGAAGCCGTAGGTATCGCCGCCGAGCGCGCGGATCTTTTCGGCATTCTTCTCGATCTCATCCCAGGTCGTCGGCGCCTTGTCGGGATCGAGGCCGGCTTTCTTGTAAAGGTCCTTGTTCCAGGCGAAGACCGACGTCTCGACGGAGAGCGGCAGGCCATAGATATGGTCCTGATACGTGCCGAGCTTTACATGCGACGGTGAGAGCGAGTTGAAATAGGGCAGGGATTTCGCCCAGTCCGTCAGATCTTCGAGCTGACCGGCGGCGGCAAAGGCCGGGGTGTAGATCAGGTCCATCGACAAGGCGTCGGGCGCCTGGCCGCCGGCGATCGCGGTTGCGTATTTCTGCACGAGTTCGGAGAAGGGCACCTCGGTGAGGGTGACCTTGTCGTCGTGACCGGCATTATAGGCCTCGACGACCTTTTTGAAGGCATCGCCGATGCCGGTGCGCACCCACATCGAGATGTTTTCGGCGGCAGACGCGCCGGACATCAGGCACAGGGATATGAGGCCTGTCGCGGCCAGAAGTCGCTTCATCATGTTTCTCCTCCCACGGGGCCTTGCTTGCGCCCCTTTTCCTCAACCAATCAATTCTCGAGGTTTCTCCCTCACGATTGCCGCACGATCAGTTCGCACGGCAATGTCCTGATCCCCGGCTCGACGACGCGTCCTTCGGCCAGCGCCAGAACCGTCAGCCCGGCTTCCCGTCCGAGCGCCTTGAGGTTCATGTCGACCGTCGTCAACGGCGGCCGGGTTTGAGCAGCGACAATCTCCCAATTGTCGAAACCAACCACGGAGACATCCTCCGGCACCCGCACGCCGCGCTCGCGCAAGGCATCCACGACCGCGCGCGCGATCTGATCGTTGCCGCAGAAGATGCCGTCCGGCTTCGATCCGGGCATGTTCCATAGCTTGGCGACGGCCTCATGCCCCCAAGCCTCCGACCATTCGCCGTACATCACCGGCAATGCATCGCCGGCGAGATCCCGATAGGCTCTGGCGCGCTCGCGCACCGAGACGAAGCTGTCCGGGCCGGTGATATGCGCGATGCGTTGCCGCCCGAGGCCGATCAGCCGCTCGACGGCGAGCGTCGCCCCCTGAAAATCGTCGGCGCAAAAGGTGACGCTGTCAGGCGTCCCCTCGGTGAAGGCGTAGACGACCGGCACGGGCAGGTTGGACAGATCCACCGGCAGCCTGCGGTCGATCCTCTTTCCCGAGGCGATGATGCCATCGACGTGCTTGTCGAGCATGGCGTCCACATGAACCTTTCCAAGCGCGGGATCGTCCTCGATCGTGCAGAGGAACACCGAGACCCCGTGATCGACGAGCGCTTCCGTAATGCCGGCCATCACCGGAAGGGTGAAACGGCCGTAGGTGTCGTTGGTCAGAAGGCCGATGGTGAAGCTGCGATTGCTCAGCAATCCTTTCGCTAGCGCATTCGGCCGAAACCCGATCTCGGCGGCGATCCGCTTGACCCGCTCACGGGTCTCGTCGCCCATTCGACCGGTGTTGTTCAATGCCTTCGACGCCGTCGAAATGCTGACGCCCGCGGCAGCCGCAACATCGCGAATCGTCGCACGCCCACTTCTGACACGCTGATTTTCCAGATGTCCTCTCCCGAATTATTTGTCGTGAGAAAAGCTTTTCTCAGGTCAGGAGTCAAGATGAGAAAAGCTTTTCTCAAAATTTTTAAATCGGCTGACGCTTTGGCTATCAGGAAAAGCAAATGTTGCAATTTGTGGATTTATTTGTTTTGCAAATGCAACTATTATCGTGGGCGAAAGCTGGTCTGCATGCCTTGTTCTCGGAGCCCGCCAAAACCGGCTTCCAATAGCGGAACTATGGCACGCCGATCTCCTTGTGGCATGTTTGGCGCGGGAGTGCCGTTGCCGGTCGCGGACAGTATGACGTCATCCGTGTGCCAAAATTAAATTCTATCTTCTCTGGTATCTATGAGTGGATACTTCATTGAGCGTGAAGTCATATATGAAGGCTCACTACGATCCAAAGTCCGATTGATTGCAGCGTAACGTTGTTGATTTCGGATCGCTCCGCGAGATTTCTTCGCATCATCCTGGATTTATTTTATATTAGGAATGTGATAGCCGATATATATTGATCGCGTGGGAGCGCTAATGGTGGAATTCAAATTTGGTGAACCTCCGGTGGGAGACGCTGCAGACGACATTTCGACGGAATGCCAGCGCCAATTGCAGCCCATTATCAATCAGATCGTTCAAGCCGCGGTTGCAGCCGGATGGAATCAAAAAGACGTGCTTCTGGCCTTGGTGGAGACTGCCTGGGATTTATACGAAAAACGACGTGGTGATCTCTAGCCATGGCGATCGAGCGGCCAGCGGTTCCTTGCGAACCGGCGTGTTAGGCGAGATCGATCAACTGACGAATAGTGTGCATATGCTATTGGATTTACTTGATTATTTTCAAGGTGGCGTATGGTGCGATAGCCATCCCGAGTGAAATCGGGCCAAATTCCCTCATAGCTATTGTTTCTTTACCATGCGCACAACTCCTCTTCACAACCAAATATTTTGCCCTATTTAAGTTCGTGGCAATACGCTGATTTGCGGCAGCGTTTGAGCAAGCAGTGTTGGGAAAAGGACTTCATGAGCGATTGAGGTCCTGCTGCATGTTCGTGCGCACAGTATTTCGTTCGGGCGGGGCGATGCAGAATGAGAGAGACGAACGAGCCTCGGGAACGGGCCGATCGATATGTCTTCGATATAATTCCCGAAAGCGCGGGGCCGAGAAAGGTCACGACGCGGGGGAGCGTGATACACTCTATCCGCAACCCCGGATCACAGACGTTTCTGGCCAAGGAACATGCTGTTGGAATTGTACTGTCCCCCACACCCAAGTTGAGGGCTTCGCTCGGCAGCGACAGGATCACGGAATATGATGCACCGCTTGGCTGTGTCGCCGTCAATCCCGCGGGCGTGGATAGCAGCCTCGCTTGGTCGGAAACGAGAAAAAATCTCGTCATAGCGATACCTCCGGAAGCGCTGTCCGAGCTGGCTCTTCAGGAGCTTGATCTCGCCAATGTCGAGCTTCAGCCACCTGCTTTCGGCACCGTTGACCTCCGCGCGCTCGAGATAGCCCAGAGGATTTCCGTAGAGTTAACTGGGAAGGCAACTCCGAATGAACTCTATCTGGATTCATTGGTTACCCTGTTCGGTGTTCATCTGCTTCGTACCTACGCAAGCCCCATGAAACAGCTTCCATTGTCTAAGGGTGGGCTCTCCGCCAAAAGCGCTCGGCGTGTGGAGGAGTATCTCCACGAACATTTTACCCAGAAGGTGCACATCGCCGAGCTTGCCGCGGTTGCCGGCATCTCGCCGAACCACTTCATCCTGCGGTTTGCCAAAACGTTTGGCATGCCGCCGCATCGCTATCTGATCAACCTGCGCCTGGATTTCGCGGAGAAGCTGCTGATCGAAGGTGAGATCGCGATTGCCGAGATCGCCTACATGGCCGGTTTTTCCGACCAAAGCCATTTGGCCACCACCATGAAGCGATACAGGGGAAAGACGCCGACGGAGCTGCGATTTGCGAGATAATCGCTGCGAGCCTTCGCCGCAGAGTCCCGAATAGGTACGGCCGCGGCCGCTTTTTCCCAACATGTCGCCAAAACGCATGCTCAGGGATGACCCTGCGCGGCGGAAGCGCGATTGGCGGAGCAAAGCTGGCGCTACCCTCGCCATATCATTGAAATATTAGCCGCCTGAAGTCAGTGTGGCAAAGCGGATACACCTGTCGCTGGCTAAGCAAAAAACCGTAATTTTCTAAAAATAGTCCGTAGTTTTCTAAAATACCGTTGTCGCAAATAAGGCCATGTTCGCACCAGTAACCATTCGGTGCGCTATGGACACTCAATTCTCAGGTTTTGAAATCTTTGCTCCGAAAGTCGAGGTGGCCTGGACCGCCTTGCAACGGCAATATGCCGGTCGTCTCACCGGCGCTGAACTCGATCATCTATTTGCCTGCCTTGTCTATGGGGTGACCTCTCCGGCCTATGCCGAACGGGAACCGGCTCTTCATTTCGATATTTGCCGCGCGCTGGTCGCGATGAAGCTTCCCGCCGATCGCGCCGATGCCGCGCTGCATACGGTTCCGGAACCGACGCAGCCATGGGTCGTGGATGCCCGCGAGCAGATCGAAAGCCAGGCCATCAGGATGGGGCACACACTTCAGGAAATGCACAATTTCGACGACGACGCAGGCGCGGATGCGGATCAGGGCGCGCTTGGTCGTTCAAGCAACAGCGAGGAGAAGGCAGCATGATGAAATGCGTTGGGGACCATCTGCAGTTTAAATCTCATACTGGATTTGTCGAAAATTGGATTTCGGGGGGGAGCGATAGTCGTTCGCTTCGTCGACGGCTGATAGCCGTGCTGCGCATGGCGCATCGGGCACTGGGCATGAAGCGCAAGCGGTTGGGGCTTGGGCCGTTGGGAATGGGCGGGGCAGTGGCACTGGGTGCGATTGTATTCGGGGGCATCGCCACGCCGGCCTTGGCGCAGTATGCCGCCGGCGGCGGAACCGCGACAGGCGGCAACTCCGTCGCCATCGGTAACAGTACCCAAGCGAATGGTGCGAACAGCGTGGCGTTGGGCACCTCTAATAGCGCAACGGGCGATGCTTCGATCGCCATCGGCTATTCGATGAGTGTCAATGGCCTTAATTCCATAGGCATAGGCGTCTTCGCGGGCGCGACCGGTGTCAATGCGCTCGCCATAGGTGGGAACGCAAAGGCCACCGCGGACGGAGCAAGCTCCATTGGGGTCAATTCGGTCGCAGCCGCAGGCGCGTCCGCCTTTGGCCTGAACGCGCGTGCCGACGGAACGGACTCGACGGCGATCGGCTATGTGACTCGGGCGACCGGGCTGCGCGCCACCGCGCTCGGGTTCGGGGCAACCGCGTCCGGGCTGGATTCGATTGCCCAAGGTAATAGCGCTACCGCAAGCAACCAGAACTCCATAGCCATTGGCTTCGGAGCGACCGCGACAGCGATCAACGCCGTCAACCTTGGTAACCGAACTGTTGCGGGAATGGGCGCCCTTCAAGAGAGCTCCATCGCCATCGGCACGGACGTATTGGCCTCTCAAGTCGACGCCACCGCGATCGGCCGCCAAAGCCAGGCTACGGGCACGAGCGCCATTGCCCTCGGCAAGACAGCCGCTGCCTCGGGGACCAACTCGCTCGCCATCGGCCCGACCACTGTTGCATCGGGAGCCTTCGGGGTTGCTTTGGGTAACCAGTCGCAGGCTCTCGCTGGCGGCGGTGCCGTTGCGATAGGCTCGGGCGCAACCGTTGCCGCCACCGCGACGTCCAGCGTCGCGCTCGGCAACAATGCAAATGCCGCAGGTGTTTTATCGGTGGCTGCCGGCGCTGGTGCCAGTGCCAGCGGCGACAATTCCACCGCCACGGGACGCCAGGCCGTCGCCAGCGGCACAAACGCCTCCGCCTACGGATCTGGAACAAATGCGGGAGGTGATAATTCTCTCGCGGCCGGCGTCAGCGCCAATGCCAGCGGAGCCGGCAGTACCGCACTCGGCATCGGCACAGTCGCTAGCGGCGGCGACTCGGCAGCCATGGGCTTTCAGGCCAGCGCGACGGGGGCGGACTCCACGTCGCTTGGTTCCGCCGCCCAGGCCACAGGTGCCCGCGCGTTTGCGGGCGGCCGTTCAGTCACGGCTTCAGGCGATGATTCCGTTGCCATTGGCACGACCGCCGTCGCTTCAGGGGCAAGCTCGACAGCGCTCGGAGCAGGCGCGGTGGCAAGTGATGTAAATGGAATCGCGATGGGCACGGCCGCCAGCTCGATCACCGCCGATTCCGTCGCCATCGGCACGGGTGCAGTGGCTGATGGCGGCAAGGCGGTCGCCATCGGTGCGGGCAATACCGCTTACGGTGACGGCGCGGTCGCCATCGGCGATCCGAGCTATGCCAGCGGCACGGGCGCCTTCACCGGCGGCGCCAACAACATCGCCAACAGCGATGGCACAGCGACTGCCACTGCCGCCAACCAGGCGGCCGGTGCTGTCGCGATCGGCAACAACAACAAGGCGATCGGTCAGGGCTCGGTTGCGCTCGGCAACGGTTCGACCGCGGGTGCTTCCGGCTTCGTCGGCAATGTCGCTTTGGGTAACGGCGCGACGGCAACAGCGAGTTCCGGCGATGTGGCCCTGGGTTCGGGCTCGTCGACCCTCGCAGCGGTCGGCACGGCCAGCGCGACGATCGGCGGCAATACCTATAACTTCGCCGGCACGACACCGAGCTCGACGGTGAGTGTGGGTGCAGCCGGTGCAGAGCGCACCATCACCAATGTCGCGGCCGGCCGGCTCAACAACGGTTCGACGGATGCGGTCAACGGATCGCAGCTCTTTGCGACCAACCAGCAGGTTGACCTGAACACGACCGACATTGCCAATCTCAACAACACTGTCACCAACATCAACACCGGCGGCGGCATCAAATATTTCCATGCCAACTCCACGCTTCCGGATTCACAGGCTCTCGGGACAGACTCGGTTGCGGTCGGCCCGAACGCCGTGGCCAACAATGCTGGTGATGTGGCGATCGGCTTGAATTCCGCATCGGGCGCGACGACGGCGGTCTCGAATACCACCATCGCAGGCACCACCTACAACTTCGCGGGTACGACGCCGGCCGGCGCATTCTCGGTCGGCTCGGCTGGCGCCGAGCGCCAGATCCAGAACGTGGCGGCAGGACAGATCTCGTCCGGTTCTACCGACGCGATCAACGGCTCGCAGCTCTTTGCCACCAATCAGGCGGTCGATACTCTTAACGGCCAGGTCACGCAGAATACCACCGACATCAGCAACCTCGGCAATACGATCAACAATATTGCCGGCGACACATCGACGGCCTACACCGACGCCAATGGCGATGGCATCCGCTATGTGCGCACCAATGACCGGACCCTTGCCGTCAGCGACTCCTCCGCGCAGGGCATCGGCTCCACCGCGGTCGGATATAATGCCACCGCTGTCGCCGACAGCTCGCTGGCACTGGGACGAGAAAGCCAGGCCACCATCGATGGCGGCGTAGCGCTCGGGTCCGGCTCGATCTCCAATCGTGCCCTGGCGCCGGCCACCGGTCAGATCGCGGCCGGCCCATCGAACTTCATCGAGTACAACACCACCGACAAAACGCTGTTGGGCGCTGTATCGGTCGGTTCGGACACGTCTTACCGGCAGATCACCAATGTCGCTGACGGTACCAGCGCGCAGGATGCCGTCACGGTTCGCCAGTTGCAGGGTGCTATCGCATCCGTTGCCGCGACGCCGAGCAAATATTTCCACGCCAATTCGACCGCCGGGGACTCCCTCGCCGTCGGCGCCGAGTCAGTGGCGGTCGGCCCGACGACGGTGGTCAACGGCGACAATGGCATCGGCATCGGCAATGGCGCGATCGTCGATCAGGTCGCACCGGGCGGCACGGCCATCGGTCAGAATGCCCATGTCATGCTGGCGGACGGCGTGGCGCTCGGCACGAATTCGACGGCCGCGGGCATCCAATCGGTGGCGCTCGGCGCTGGTGCGCAGAGCAACAACATCAATAGCGTGGCGCTCGGCGCGCAATCCATAACCTCCGTGGGGGCGCAGACGAACTATACCGGCTTTGCCCTTGCGAGCCCGCAGACCTCTGTCGGCGAAGTGTCGATCGGCTCGGCTGGATCGGAACGCAAGCTCACCAATCTCGCAGCCGGTTCGGCGGACACCGACGCCGTGAATGTCAGCCAGCTGAAGGGGCTTGGCACCAACATCACCAGCCTAATCGGTGGCAACACGACGGTAAACCCGGATGGAACGATCACAGGTCCCACCTACAACATCCAGGGCAACAACTATTCGACCGTCTATGACGCCTTCGGTGCGGTTGATAACACGCTGACCAACATCACCAATGGCGGCGGGATCAAGTATTTCCATGCCAATTCGACGCTGGCGGACTCTCAGGCCTCAGGCACTGATAGCGTCGCGATTGGTCCGGCAAGCGTGGCCAGTGGAACGAACAGTCTCGCCGCCGGCAATGGAGCGACGGCGGCAGGACAGGGCGCTGTCGCTCTCGGCCAAGGAGCGCAAGCCAACAATGCCAATGACGTCGCCTTGGGCTCTGGCTCAGTGACACAAGCGGCTGTCGGCACCTCCGGAACCACCATTCAGGGCAAGACCTATGACTTTGCCGGCACCGCGCCCGTCGGCACTGTCAGTGTCGGTTCCCAAGGTGCGGAAAGGACCATCACCAACGTCGCTGCCGGCCGCATTTCCGCCGACAGCACCGACGCGATCAACGGATCACAGCTTGCCGCGACCAATTCGGCGGTTGATGCTCTGCAGACCGGCGTGGGGACCATTACCAAGAATGCCGTTACCTATGACCTCAATCCGGATGGCAGCAAGAAGAACAGCATCACCCTGCAGGGCGGTGACGTCAATGCGCCGGTGGTCATCTCCAACGTCGGCAAGGGTGTAGCCCCGACCGATGCCGTCAATGTCGCGCAATTGGGCGACAGTATCACCCAGGCCAATTCCTATACGGACACGGCTGTTGCCAATGGCTTGACCTCGGCCAACAACTATACGGACCAGAAATTCGGTCAGTTGAACCGGGAGATTGGCGACGTACGGTCGGAGGCGCGGCAGGCGGCGGCAATCGGGCTTGCCGCGGCATCGCTTCGCTATGACGATCGCCCCGGCAAACTCAGTGTCGCGGTCGGCGGCGGCCTGTGGCGAGGCGAGGGCGCTCTGGCCTTCGGCGCGGGTTATACCAGCGAAAACGGCCGGGTTCGCGGGAACCTGTCGGGTACCGCAGCTGGCGGGCAGGTGGGTATCGGCGCCGGTCTCAGCTTTACTTTGAATTGAGCCAGTCATGATCAAAGGAGCGCTTCCCGGCGTCCCGGTCTTCATGGCTTGCCTGCTCCTGTCCGGCTCCCACGCGGCCGGACAGGAGGCAATCCCTTCCGACTTTCGAATAAAGCCTTCCGAAGTCGCTGTGCCTGCCGAGGCCAAGCTTGGCGAATATCAAAGGACCATCCGCCCGTTCGAAAACTGGACACTGATCTGCGACGAAAACCTGAAGGTTCGCCAGCGGGTCTGCAACGTTACCCAGATCATAGAGAACGCGGCGGGACAGATTGCATTCAGCTGGTCGCTCGCGGCCACCAAAGGAGGCGACCCCTATATGATCCTGCGCACGGCACCGGTTGCCAAAAGCGATGGCCGGATCTTGCTGAAGTTCGACGGGCGCAAGGAGCCGATACAGGTTCGGCTCGACGGATGCAGCAAGACCGTTTGCGTCGGCATGCTGCCGGTGGGACCGATACTGCGTGAACAGATCTCAAAAAGCTCGGCACCCACAATCTCCTACCCGACGATGGATGGGCAGACGATCAGCGTAACCGCGACCCTCAAGGGTCTTTCCACGGCCGTTAAGGCAATCAAGTGACGGATAGATTTTCAATGAACCAGCAATCAATCCATGATCGGATCATGTCCAGGGGCCAGGGCACCGCTGTTGTCCAGAGCGGGGTCGAAGACCAGGCAAAGCCGAGACGAAGCTGGCGGAAAGCGACGATCCTCTCGCTATTCGCAATTGCCGTTGTCGGTGCCGTCGGCTATGCCGCCTTGCGATACAATCTGGTGGAAAATTTCATATCGCAGCCGGCGGTTGCCGGGACGAATGACGCCAATCCGGCGCTGGCGAACACACCATTCCTGCAGCACGCCAAACAGGCCGGCTTGCAATCCTGCTCCACCGTCTTTCCGGTTCTCGGCGAATTGCTGACGAACGGCACCCAATACAATGTCCAGTCGGTTTGGAACAACGAGGCGGCGGACAAGCATGCGGTCCAGGCGCTTGTGGGCATGAACTATGCCACGCAAGGCTATAGCGGCCCGGCGGCCGGCATCGTCTTTGCGGCGCCCCTCGCATCCGGCTGTGAAGGCGCGATGGTTCGCGTCGCGCCGTTTACCGCCTCCTGCCCGGATATTTCGACCAGGTTTCCGAACGGCAGCAAGCTCGTCAACAATCTCGGGCCGATCGGCGTCTACGAACTTGGCAATGACGGAGGCAACGCGATGCTCTTGCCGACCGGAAACGGTTGCGTCGTCATTTCCGTCGCCTCGGCAGCAGGAAAACAAGGAAGCACGAGATGATATTCAGATCTACCATTGCGGCAATCGGCATGCTGGTCGTCTCGACAGGCCAGCTCGGCGCGGCCGATCTCTTTACAGCCGAGGAGCCGCCGGCTCCACCGCCTCAGGAGGAGCGTGGCATCTGGGCGGCAATCGCCTATTCCACGCCGGATGAAAAGCATGGCTTCTTCTGGGGCGCCGACAAGCGGCAGGAAGCCATGGATATCGCGCTCAAGCATTGCGAACGGGACGGCGGCAGCAAATGCACCGTGGTCACCGTCTTCCGCAATCACCGGCATTGGGATGACGACGACAATACCGGCTTTCCCTATAAGCATTGCGGCGCGCTCGCCATCGGCAAGGAAGAAAAAAGTCGCGTGACGCCATGGGGCGCGAATTCGGCACCGACGCGCCGCGAAGCCGAAGATCTTGCGCTGAAGGCATGCGAGGCCTCCGGGACGCAATGCAAGGTTCGCGAGTGGGTATGCACCTGACGCAGCCAGCACCAGGACGGCTACGGGGATGGACGTTCATCCCGCAGTGGTCGTTTCCGGACGGCATGCCGCCCGACATTTTACAGAATCCTCCGAATAACTGTCTTCTTCCAAGCAGAAAGACGTGAGCCCTTGCCGATCTCGACATCCATCTCATCTTTTCAGAAAAGCGGCTGCATGACCCGTACGCGGCTCGCCCTTCTTTGTGCAGGCATCATGCTCGCTCCGGCAGCCTTTGCCCAAACGGCTCTGCCGAACGGCGCATCGACTCTGCAGGAGACCTATCAGGACTGGCGCGTGGCATGCAGCCAGCGCGATAAGGCGCCGGCCTGCGCGATCTCGCAGGATCAGACCCAGCAGAACGGCCAAAGGCTGCTGGCCATCGAGATGCAGATGCGTCCCGATGGCAGTGCGGTCGCAACGCTTCTCCTCCCGTTCGGCATAGTCCTTGATTCCGGCGTGACGCCCAATGTCGATGACCAGCCGCCGCTGAAACCGGTGCGTTTCCGCACCTGCCTGCCGACAGGATGCATCGCCTTGCTTCCGATCGATGCCGCAACGCTTGCCAAGTTGCGGACCGGATCGCGCCTGAACCTCAGGGTAACCGCCGATGCGGACAAGCCCCTGAGCTTTCCGGTGTCGCTCCAGGGCTTCTCGGCCGCTCTCGATCGTGTAGCCGCGTTGACACCGAGATAGGGAAGTCGCGATGCGGCGTAAGGCAGGCCCTCTCCGGCTCGTCTGGATATCCCGGCCTACGAGTTTTCATCGTGGCCAATGAGTGGCGCAGCGGCGGAGCCTGCCTCGGTGATCAGGCTGCTCTGCGTGCAATGAGCCGGCACCGGATCGTTCGGCCCGATAAAGCGGACCTCGGGATGGAGATGCAGCCGCGTTCGCAAGCGCTCCAGCAACCGCTTGCAGGCGGCTGTATTGACGTCCTCTTCGCCGGTCAACTTGCCGGCCAGGCGCATGAACCAGCTGTCATAGGCCTGTATATAAAGGAACCATCGCGGTGGATCCGGCGTCGCGGCTGGCGTGTCGCGGCAGAGCCAGATGGCGCGTGCGTGCTGAAAGAGCGGCTGAAGCGTGCCTTGCAGCAAGGCAAGTTCGGACGCCTCCATTCCATGTGGATGGAGACCCTTCGCTGAAGATTGCCTTGCATCCTCGCTTGTCCATAGCTGGTCGGCGATCTGCCGATGGTGTTCTGCCGCCTTGTCGCCCACCCGCAGGTAGAGTTCGCAGAGCTGGCGATGCGCTTGATACGCGGAGGAAGAGGCGGATTGGCCGATGCGTTGCCAGATGGAAATCGCCGCGTGAATATCGCCGCCTCGCTCCAGATCGCCGGCCCTTAGCCGTAGAAGCGCCGGGTCTTTGGGTGAGTAGCGCAATCCCTCCGCAATCGCCTCGGCGCGAAGCGTTCCCGTCAGGTCGAATTTCTCTGCCAGTTGCGCCAGTTGCAGCCAGTCCTGTTCGTCAAACACCTGTTGCTCGCGCCGCCGCAGGAGCCTTGAGAACTCGTTGCATTGATGGGCATGCCAGTCTCCTGCCTCCTGCCAGCCTTGAACGGCATTCTCTCGCCAATCGGCATCCAGTTGCGCGGCGATGCCGGAGGCTTCTCCTTGCAGCCAGTCGACGGCAGCGGAGATTCCTTCGAGGTGCCAGGGCAGGTGATCGGGGAGCGGGCCAGCCCGGTCAAATCCAGTGGCGGCGACACGCTCGAAAAAGACCGGATGCGTGCTGTGAATATCCGGTTCCTGGCAGAGGCTTTCGTGCAGCCAAACAGCCGCTTGTGCCTCGTCATGTGGACGGCTGTTCGCAGGCTCGGTCAAAAGCTGCGAAAATGGCTGTATTTCCGCGATGCCATTCTTGCCTGCCTGGCCAAATATATCCGGCCAGAATTGGCCGGACATCGCCTTTTGCCGCAATGCCAAGGCGACTTCGGTCTCGAATACAGTATCGGCGCCGCAAACCTCGATTGCCTGCGCATCGGCAACCACCTCGCAACGGCGTGAGAACTCCAGCGTCTCGCGCATCATGCGAGGCACGTACCAGGAAAGAAACACTCTAAGTGGCGCGGTGATCAGCCGATGATTGCGCTCGTGCAGTTCACCGAGCGCCGCCCAGCGTTGGCGGGCCATATAGGCCCAGCGCGCGAAATGGCCGTGCAACCGGGAAATATGGGCATATTCATGAGCAATGACGGCAGCGGCCTGCTTTCCCGTCAATAGGGCGAGAAGCGGCAAGCCGAGCACCAGAACATGCTTCGGCTGACCGGCACGAGAGCCCGTCTGGTAGATGAAAGCGTTTAGTTCGGCATTGATATGAACGGCCGTGAAAGCCGGCGCATCGCAGGCAAGGCGCAACCGTTCAAGCTCCTCGGCGAGAGCCGGAACCTTGCCGGGCTCCAGCAATATTCCGTTCGAGATCGGTGCCGGCGGCACGGAGGCATAGGCACGCAACACCATCAGTCCGTAGAAGACCCATGACAGCGCCGGTACGGCAAGGAGCACCGACAGAAGCCAAGAGTGCACCAGCAGCGCGAGCAGAAGCGGCGACAGCATCAGCGTGCAACCGCAGACAAGCAGGAACAGGTCGCCAAAGGCGAGCCAGAGCAAGGCTCGCCATCTGCCTTCGCGCGGCGACGGGAGTGGACTGGCCATGGCGGACACTTATTTTGGCGGCAGATGCTCGCTTGACAGTTTCTTGCCGAGGAAGAAGGCTTTCAACGCCCGGCCGGCCATTTGCATTCCTGTCGATCCGTAGACCTGCGTCTCCATCCACTCCAGTGCCGAATGGTTGGGGAAAAGCTGCTTGTAACGGTCGAACCACTGCATCGCGACAAAGTCGCTTTGGGGAACGCCGTCGCCGTATTTATACGCCAGGACGACCTGGCCATAAGCTTCGCCGGCAATGTGGTCGTCATGGTAGTCGACGAGGGATTTCATATCGGCAACGGCCTGCTGCTTTTCCTCCGCAGTTCCGTGCCGGCGGTCGACGCTCGCAACCTTGATCATTGCCATTTCCACGCCGCCATTCATTGCCCCGACGTAAAAATTGCGAACGCGCTCGAAATTTTTGCGCTCCTGTAGATCCAAACTGTCGACGTTTTCAAGGCGCCAGGCGTAGTTGTACAACGCGACCGGTTCGCCGTCGTCAACGGCCAGCTCCAGCCAGCGACCCGCTTCCTCGTCGTCAAGCAGTTCCGGGTCGGTATCGGGCCGGATTCCGTTTGTAATATCGTACATGCTCGCAGCGGCGGAATAGGCGCGTCTTTCGGCAAATGCGCGGGTGAAATAGGTCGCTTCCTTCTGGAAGCCGCCGTCCCACATCATCCGGCAGGCATGCATCGGTGTAAACTCGTCCGGTTCATGCAGCGGTTCGAGCTGTACCGCCCGTTCGATCAACCGGGTTGCAATGGCAGGATCGGCCTTGATCCCCCACATGCCGAACTGCCAGGCGAACGCCGCCACGGTGAGCATCGTCGGCTCCTCGAAACGGCGGACGGCGGTTTGCAGCACCTTCACATAGGCGCCTTCATGATCCTCGAAATGCTTGATCAGCATCAAATAGGTGAAATCCCGAAACGGGCCATCGATGGCGGGATAGGTTCCCGGCGGCTTGCAGTAGCGGATGGATTCCACATGGCGCTGGCGCGCCAGTTCCGCGTCGGCGAGCGAATAATTCGTAAAATTGGCGTATTGCCCGAGGGAAATGAAACGCAGGCGGTCGGAGAGGTCCCGGGCCAGCCAAGTCTTGAAAATCTTCTGCTTGGCGGCGATCTCGCGAGTGTCGCCCGGCTGCGGATAACCGGACAGCGTCAATGCATCCAGAACGCCCGGCCATCGGACGTCGTTGCGTTCCTGCTCGTTCAGCGCGGAGCACAAAGGGCCAGCGGCGAATTTCTCGACCTCGCCATCGCCGCCGCCCCAGCGGGGGCTTAGATACTGCGCATAGGTTGCCAGGATATCGGCCCATCGGGGCTTGAGCGAAAGGCAGTAGCGCAGCCAGTAATAGCCAGGGTTTTCGACGTCTTCTTCCTTTGCGGGCGGAAGCGAAGCGGGAAGAGCCGCCGTCACAATGCCGGGTGGCTTTAATCCATGTCTGGCAAGCTGGGCGCACGCAGCTTCGTAAAGATCCGGCTCGAACTCCTCGCGCTGCATGGTTTTTTCCAAAGTCGTGCCGCGAAACAGCGCATCGACAAAATCCGGCTGGCCGAGATAAAGGCTGATCTGCATCATCGTTTCGGCGGCAAGCGCCGGCCGCTCCGAGAGCGCCATCGCCTTCAGCAGATGTTCGGCCGCGGTCACGCAAGCCATGCGGGCGGCAACCCATTGGTCCTCGCCGACCTCCGATGACCAGGCCGCCGTCCGAATGTCGCCGGCCCGTCGGAAATAATAATCACCGATGATTTGCCTTGCATGATACGAATTCGGATAGGCTTGGCTCCAGGCATTCAGCAATTCCAGTCTGCGCGCCGCATCGATGCCGGCATAGTCAAACAGGCCGGAGCCGTTTGCGAGAAATGTGTAGTGGTCCTCCGCGCTGCCGGCCGGCTGCCACCAGGCAGTTTCAAGCGCCGTCATCATGCGCTCGACGTCTTCGAAGCGCCGTTCAAGCATCGCCCTTCGCAGGTCTTCCCGCCGGCGAAAGCGAGCCCAGTCGGGGCCATCCAGGGGCAGGGGAGGCGAGCTTGTGACGGTCTGCATGGCGGCTCCTCAAATATGTTCAGCATGGCGGTCTCAATTCAGTTCGATGGAGCCCCATCAAAGGGCATGTCCATGACCCGAACCGAATCCGGCGCTATGTGCGCTCGATCTGTAGCGTGAATGCAGCGCGAATTTCAACCATCGGCGGTACTGTCGGGCGAGGGCTTGCGGGGAAAGGCGCAAAAGGCGGGAGTACCCGGACCTCAAAGAGCCCGAACCTCAAAGAGATCGTGCGTCTGATCAAGGCCACGTTGGCGTGACCGCGTCCAACGAGCGGATGGCAGCCTGTCGCAAAGGCTCCCAAGGCCTGAACCAGCCCCTTGAAGAAGCATGGCTTTCCAGCACGGGTAGAAATTCTGCCTTTCAATTGCGCCGCGCCGACAGGATCATTCCCGTGCGGGGTGGGGCCCCGTTCGCGGCTATCGCCGCTCGGACCTTTGCGGAGCAGAAGGCATGACCATCAATCGTCGTCAATTCAATCAACTCTTGCTGCTCAGCGGCACAAGCCTGGCATTGGCCGGCTTTCCGGATATCGGGGCGGCGGCCGGGGAAACGCCTGTCCGTGGCGGCACGCTCAATTGGGCTTATTATCCCGATCCCACGGCGCTGATTGCCATCAATACCTCTTCCGGCACCGGACAGGCGATCGGGCCAAAGATCAACGAAGGCCTGTTCGATTTCGACTATGACCTCAATCCGATACCGTTGCTGGCAACCGAATGGTCGGTGAGCGACGACGGCCTGCGCTATACATTCAAGCTGCGCCAGGGGGTGAAATGGCATGATGGGGAGGATTTTACCTCCGAGGACGTCAACTTCACGATTTTCCGTCTGAGGGAGGCGCATCCGCGGGGGCGGATCACCTATCAGAATGTGACGGCCGTCGAGACGCCCGATCCGCATACGGCGATCATCGTTCTCTCGAAGCCGGCGCCCTATCTGATCTCGGCGCTCAGCAGCTCGGAATCGCCCATCGTTCCGAAGCATGTCTATGAAAAATTCAAGCCGGAACAGCAGCCTAATCTTGCGCAGACGATCGGCACCGGGCCGTTTATCCTGAAGGAATGGGTGCCGGGCAGCCATCTGATCTTCGATCGCAATCCCAATTACTGGGATGCGCCGAAGCCTTATCTCGACCGTGTGGTGCTGCGTGTCATCCTTGACCCGGCGGCGCGCGCGGCGGCACTCGAAACCGGGGAGATCGACATCGGCGCCAATCCCGTGCCGCTCTCCGATATCGAGCGGCTGAAAACCAATCCGAACCTTGTCGTGGACACGACCACCTACGCCTATTCCGGTCCGCAGCAGCAGCTGTTCTTCAACTATGAGAACGAAATCCTGAACAAGCGCGAGGTCAGGCTGGCGATCGCGCACGCCATCGATCTGCAGAAGCTGCTCGATATCGCGCTTTACGGATACGGGCAGGTTTCGCCGAGTCCGATCAGCACGGCGCTGCCCAAATGGTACGATCCGAGCATCAAGGCCAGGGAACCCGATCCGAAGCTTGCGGAAAAGCTTTTGGACGAGGCGGGCTATCCGCGCGGCGCGGCCGGCAAACGCTTCAAGCTCCGTCTCGCCTATAATTCCTTCCTGACGCCGGCCTATGCCGATTTCATCAAGCAATCGCTCGCAGTCGTCGGCATCGACGCCGAAATCCTGAAGCTTGACCTCGCGACCTTCCTGAAGACTGTTTATACCGACCGCGCCTGGGATATCGTCATCGAATCCCTTTCCAATACCTTCGATCCGTCATTGGGCGTACAGCGCGCCTATTGGTCGAAGAACTTCAAGATCGGCCTCGTCTTCTCCAATGCGAGCCACTACTCAAACCCTGAGGTGGATCGTCTGCTCGAGGCGGCGGCGACGGAACCGGACGAAGCCAAGCGCCGGGCGCTCTGGTATCAGTTCCAGCGTATCATCCACGAGGATGTCGTCTCCGTCGACCTGGTCGCAGCCGGCGCGCAGATCGTCGCCAACAAGAAGGTGCGAAATTTTGCGCCCGGAGCGCAGGGCATCAACAACAGCTTCGGGCAAATATGGCTCAGTCCAAGCGCCTGACGCATCGCTGATAAAACACGAGGGCCGCAGGATATGATCCTGCGGCCCTGATTGTTGGAAGAGATGTTTGCGAGGCTCGGCCGCTTAGATCTGGCCGATCTTATATTGTGCCGGCGGCGGTGTCCCATTCACTGCGAAATCGCCGACGATGCGGTCGCGATAGATGCGCGGATTATGGGACGAGATCGTTCTTGCGTTGCGCCAATAGCGGTCGAGGCCAAGACCGCGCTTGGTTGCCGACGCGCCGAGCGCATCGAAGAGCAGCGTGGTGGCTTCGAGGATCAGGCTGGTGACGGCGTGAACCGACTGATTGACCTCGATCTCGGCGATGGCGTTCGCGCGCTCGCTGACAGCCGTGTCGGCGGCGCGTTGTTCATAGGCCCGCTGGAGTGCGTCTGCCGCCTTGAGGACGATCGCGCCCGCCGAATAAGCCGCGCCCCGCACCCGGCCGACGACCTGGAGGATCTGCGGGTCTTCGCTGACGCTCGGGGCATTGCCGTGGCTGTAGATGCGCTTGCGCTCGCTGACCAGCCTGGCGACATCGGTGGCGGCGGCGCGGCCGATGCCGGCGAGCGTGGCGAGGTGCACAAGCTGGAAGAAGGCGGAGGAATATTTGAACCGGCCGCCGGGAGGCGTGACCAGTTCCGCCTTGATGATCACATCTGAAAACAGCGCCGTTCCGCTTGCGGTCAGCGACTGCCCGAAACCGTCCCAGTCATCGACGACCTCGACGCCGGGTGCCTGGCGCGGCACCAGCGCTCCGATTGGTTCGCCGTTCTCGTCATTGCCGCCGAGATTGATCCAGTCGGCGAAGAGCGAGCCGGTGGTGTAATATTTCGCACCGTTCAACAGCCAATGATCGCCGTTGCGGGTCAGCTTGGTCGAAAAGGTTCCCACCTTCGCATCTCCGACCTCCGAGAAGCCGCTGCCGATCAGATCGCGCGCGGCGATCCGCCGAAGCCATTCGTCGCGCCAGGCGGCAACGGTTGAATTCAGAACGTCTTCCGTGAAGCCGAAATGCGAGCGAAGCGCATTCGTTACATTCGAATCGGCCGCCGAAAGTTCGATCAGTAGATTGAAGAGCTCGGGCAGGGTGGCAGCAAAGCCGCCATTATCGGTGGAGAGCCGCAGCGTGGTAAAGCCGCTTTCCCTCAACCAGCCGATCTGTTCGTGCGGAAGTTCGCGAACGAGGTCGCGTTCTATGGCTGAGGTGCGAATACGGTCGAAAACCGGCCTGAACCGCTCCGCCAATTCATCATAGCGAGACGTCGGGCCTGAGCCCCACGCCGAATCGATTTGCGTCATCGGTATTCCATCCGCCTGTTGAGATGCATCTTTTGCAGGGAGCCTATGGAACGACGGAGGGATACGTAAGTAAATTTAGTTTATAGATTTTATGTATTATAGAAATGAGTTCCCTTTCTTGCGGAATGGGAACATGTGGCCGCCCTCGTAAATGTAGAGCCGATCCTTAGTCTGGGGTTCATGGATCTCAGGGACACAGGAGCTTATCATGGGGACGAACGTGATTTCGATCGAGACTTTCCGAAGCTGGCTTGCCGACGGAGAGGAGCTCGCGGTCCTGGATATTCGCGACCCCTCGGTCGTTGGTTATGCCTCGCCGTTGTTCGCAACCAATCTTCCGGCAGAACGTGTCCTCGGCGAAATCGACCGCTTCATCCCGCGCAACGTCGTGCGCACCGTGCTTGTCGATGGCGGTGATGGTGATGGCGAACGTCTGGCAGAGGAGTTGAAAACGGTGGGCCGCCGTAATGTCTTTGCGCTCGCCGGCGGCATTCCCGCCTGGGTCGCCACTGGCCAAGACCTTCCGACCTTCGATATTCCGGGTGTCGATTTCTCTGTCGCCATCAAGAACGAGAAGAACACGCCCGCTACGTCGGTCGAGGAACTTGAGGCGCTGCGCAAGGCCGGCGAGGATGTTGTCATCATCGATACGCGTACTGTGCCGGAATTCCTCCGGGATCACGTTCCGGGTGCGGTCAGCGTTCCCGGTGCCGAACTTGTGCTGCGCTTCAAGGATGTCGTGCCCTCCGAGAATACCAAGGTGGTGGTTTCCTGCGCCGGCCTGCCGCGCGCCATTCTGGGAGCGCAGACGCTGATCGACGCCGGAGTGCCGAACCCTGTCTCCTATCTGCATGACGGCACCAAGGCTTGGACACAGGCCGGTTGGGAGCTTGAGAGCGGCAGGACGCGGACCTATGGAGCCGTCACGGAGACGGCCCGCGTATTTGCCCGTAAGCATATCGAGGCGCTCGGCAAGGGCGATGATTTTCCGGCCATCGATATCGCGACGGCCCGCCAGTGGGCCGCCGATGCGAACCGCACCACCTATCTGCTGGATGTCCGCACGCCGGAGGAGTTCGCCGAAGGTCATCTCGAGGGAAGCCTCTCCTCCGAGGGTGGCCAGCTTCTCGGTGTCGCCTATCGGACGATCGCCGTTCGCGGTGCCCGCGTGGTGTTGATCGACGATCCGCTGGGCGTGCGGGCTCGAACTGTCGCCCATTGGCTCCAGCGCCGAGGTTATGAAATCGCGATCCTGCTGGTCGATTTCGACGCCGGCCGGCTGGGCGAAGTCGCGTGACGGGCCGTCCGATGTCGCAACCAGCTTTTACGCAGACCCAACCGGTCAAGCTCACCTCGCCACTCGACTATGCCGACAGTCCTCTTTCGCAGGCGGTAAAGCAGCCGCTGATGCTCGGCCTGTTCCTCAATCTGCAGGATATCAAGGTCACCAATCTGCCGACCAGCAACACGTGGACCTTCGACTACAATGCCAGGATCGTGCAGCAGGGCGAGGCACTGGGTTTCGAGCTTGCCTTCAGCCGTACGCAATGGCTGCCGAAGGGCGGGTATGATGGCGATGCCTCGCTCGATGCTTTCGTGGCGCTTGGCGCCATGGCGGCGATCACCAAGAGGATTTTGCTGATCTCCACCGTCCACGTCCTCTACGGTCCCTGGCATCCGCTGCACTTCGCCAAGTTCGGCGCGACGCTGGATCACATCGCCAAGGGCCGCTGGGGCGTGAATATCGTCACCGGCCACCGCGCCGTCGAGCATGAGATGTTCGGATGGCAGCGTATCGAGCACGACAAGCGCTATGCCATGGCGGCCGAGTTTTTCGACGTGGTGCAGCGTCTATGGGCGGATGACGAAAACTACTCTTACGAGGGCCAACTGTCTCCCTGGAAACTCAACAACGCCTATGTGACGCCGAAGCCGCTCTATGGTCGGCCGGTGCTGGTCAATGCCACCGGCTCGCCGGCGGGCATCGATTTCGCGGCCGGGTACTCCGATATCGTCTTCATCACTTCGCCGGGCGGCGCGCATATCGACTCGGCGCTTGCGACCTTGCCGGCCCATATCGCCAATATTCGTGAGGCCGCGGCCTCGAAAGGGCGCACCGTTCGAACCTTGATCAATCCGCTCATCGTCAGCCGCGATACGGAGCAGGAGACGGCGCGCTATCTCGATGCCATCGTCTCCAATAAGCCGGCGCCAGGCGGGCAACAGTTCGGGCGAGCGACCTATGACAGCGACGCGCATGCCTGGCGCGGCCGTCAGAACAGCGCGAACAAACAGGGCTATGGCCTTGGTGGCAATATCGAAATCATCGGCACGCCGGAGCAGGTGGTGGAGCAACTGCTCGGCCTGAAGACGGCAGGTATCGACGGGATCCAGCTCGGTTTCCACGATTTTCAGGTCGATCTCGAACATTTCGGCGAATGCATCCTGCCGCTGATGAAGCAGGCCGGCTTGAGGCTCTGACGAAAGTGAGGCCGCCAGCGGCATCGTGATGGCGGCGCAAAGGCAGATCGTCGGCGAGGCTTTCCTGCCTTGCCGATCAGATCACGGCAATCGCACCTTACGCCACGGCGTGCGCGTCGAAGGCATCGATATGACGGCGGTCCACCCATTCGGCGATGGAAAAATCCTCGGCGAGGAAACCCCAGTCGCGCAGGAAATCCTTGTAATGTCCGACTGCCTCGACGAGCTCCGGCTGAAGGCCGAGACCGAGATGACGATGGATCTCCGGGCCATTGGCGGCGAGGATCTGCTCTTCGGTGGCGCCGGCCTCGCGCGCGACGAAGCGGCGTGTTTCCTCCGGATGGGCTTCGGCCCAGACGCTCGCCTTGAAGATTGCCTCCAGCAACCGGCGGACGAGATCGGGACGCTCCTCGGCCAGCCGGTCGTCCACCGTCAGCACCCGTGGCGAGCCGGAATTGATGCGGATTTTCGGGTCGGGATGGAATCCGAATTCGGCCACCTGAACAGCGCCGATCAGATTGGCGACATTGATGCCGGCGCTTCCCTTGACGTAGATCGCATCGACCTCGCCACGGGTAAGCGCCATCACCTCCTCGCCGAAGGCCTGTCGGCGCTTCAGGCCGAACAGAGAAGGACCTTCCTGGCTTGCCAGAACGGAATCCGCCAACGCAATCTCGACGATGTCGACATCGGTATGCTTGAGCCCCTCAAGCGACAGCGCCGAAACAAGCCCTTTCAGCGCTGTCGCGCGCATGAAATCGACGATGCCTTCGGGGCGGCGCGGAATGCCGAAACGACGTCCTTTCAGGTCCTTTATGGTTTTGATGCCGGTTCCCGGCAGGGTGATGATCGCCTGGAACTCATCCGTCCAGGTGATCCCGACGAGGCGCGTGCGGCGGCCCTCCGACCGGGCGCGGATCGGCGGCACGTTGCCGCCATGGCGGAACGACCAGTCGAGCGTGTGGTTGAAGTGGCTTTGGCGGATGTTGCGGTCCGGAGAGTCGATGATGGATTTCAGCGTCACGCCATCCTTGCGGAAAGTCTTTTCCAGATAGCCGAGCTGCGCGGCAAGGCCGACCGGCGTGGGAACGGGGCAGCGTGTGTACCAGATTTCGGAAATGGCATTGCCCGTCATGATCGTTCCTTTCAGTTGCGCAGGCCCGCTTGTTTCATCAACGGCAGGACGTCGCTGCCGAAGAATTCAAGATCGTCGCGGAAATCGAAGAAACTGAGCTGAAGGCCGTCGACGCCGGCGGCCTTCAATTGGAGGAATTGATCGACCACCTGTTCCGGCGAACCGATGACGCGGATATTGCCGCCGATGAAGCGATAGGGATCCTCGGCGTCGCGGCCCTTCCAGGCATGCGCGTCGGAATTCAGCGACTGGAAGCCCTGCGGCGAGCGCCGGTCGGCATGCTCGACGATCCTGTCGGCGAGAGCCCAGGCTTCCTTCTCCGTCGGCCGGCAGATGACCATCGGGTTGAGAAGGGTGCGAACGCTGCGCCCGACGCCGATGGCAGAGTCCTTGACCCGCCTGGTATGGGCGGGCAGGGCCTGCAAGGCGCTGTCGATGTCGGCGCCGGTCGGGCTGGTGATGAAGACGATGTCCGAATAGCGGCCGGCAAAGGCGATACCGGCATCGGAACCGGTCGCGTTCACTAGGATCGGCCGGCCGTAATTCGGCTTTGGCGTCACGAAGCCGCCGCCGAGTTTCCAGCTGCTATCGCCCTCATAGGAGAAGTTTTCGGTATCGCTCCAGAGCCGCTGCACGACTTCGAGGAATTCGGCGGCGAGATCATAGCGCTTGTCATGCTCGATGCGCGGCCAGCCGAACATTTCGTGCTCGACGGCGCGGTGGCCGGTGACGACATTGATGCCCCAGCGGCCGCCGGTGATGTGGTCGAGCGTGGCGCCGAACTTGGCGAGATGCAGCGGATGCCAGGGGCCGTAGAGCACATGCAGGGTGGAGATCAGCATGATCCTCTTCGTCAGGCCGGCAAGGGCCGCGATCGACATGAAGCTGTCCAGCGCCTGACCATCGAAGACGCCGCCATATCCGCCTTTCGGCAGCCATTGCGACAGGGCGAAGACCAGATCGAAACCGAGCTCCTCTGCTCTCAGCGTCAGTGCCTTGTTGTAGTCGAAGCGCCAATCGGTTGAGCGTTCCAGTGTCGACTGCGTCCAGCCGCCGGCCTGGATCGGCAGGAAGAGGCCAAGCAGCACCGGCTGTTTGAGTGCCAGGGAGAGTGGGCTTTCGGGAAAATCTGTAGGGGCGGCGAATTTCGGCAGTCCGACGAAGGAGCCCGGTTGATGTTGAATGGACATGGCGTCTTCCTGCTTTCTATCGTCAGGCAGTCGCGACATAGGCATAGGCCAGGCTGCCGGCGATGCCTTCGCCGCCGCGCGTATGGTCGGCGATACGCTTGTTGTAGATGGTGAGTTCAGGCTGGCTGACGATGTCGATCGCCGGCAGGTCCTCCACCAGGATCGCCTGAATTTCCCGCCATTGCGCGCCGCGTTTGCCGGGATCGATCTCGATGGCGGCAGCCTCCAGCAGCGCGTCGACCTTCGGATTGCTGTAGGCCGCGCCGTTGGAGAAGGGCACGCCCGGCTTGAAGTTCCTGCTCCAATAGAGGCGCTGTACGCCCACGGTCGGGTCGAAGAGATTGCTCATGCCCTCGAAGGCGAAATCGAAGTCGCGATCGGTATAGATTCGTTTCGTATAGGTGGCGAAGTCCTGGCTGCGCACGGTGGCATCGACCCCCACCTTGGCAAGCGCCTGGCGTATATACTCGGAGCCACGGCTATAGCTTTCGCCACTTGGCACGTAATCGAGATTGATGCGGGCGCGGATACCGTCTGGCCCGCGCGGGTAGCCAGCCTCGTCCAGCAGCTTTTCCGCCGCCGCAAGATCGATCGGATAGGTCTTCAGGTCAGCCACGTACCATTTCGTCAGGTTGGGATTGATCGGACCGGGGATTGCTTCGCCATAGCCGTAGTTGATCGTGTTCCGGATGACCTTGCGATCGATCACATGCGCGAAAGCCTGGCGGACGCGACGGTCCTTGAAGAAGGGGCGTTCCAGATTGAATTCGATGCGGCTGATGCCATTGGCATATTGATAGCCGCGTGTCTCGAAAGCGATCCCCGGCAGGCTCTTGAAGCGCTCGAGATCGCTCAGCGGAACCGGCGTCGAAGGCGCAAGATCGATCTCGCCGGTCTCGATGGCGATGGATCGAGCCGCCGCGTCGGGGATGAAGCGTACGATTAATTGATCGAGATAAGGCCCTGGCTTATCCCAATAATCCGGGTTCCGCTCGTAGACGATATGGCTGCCGCGTACCCATTCCTTGAACCGGAAGGGGCCGGTTCCGATCGGGGCGAGATTGGTGGGATTGTCCGTGACCTTGGTGCCTTCATAGATATGCCGGGGCACGATCGGCGTTTCGGAAGCGGCAAGCGCCGTGATCAGATAGGGCGCCGGCTTGGAGAGCGTCAGCACGGCGGTCAATGCATCCGGCGTCTCGACCTCGATGAGGTTCAGGAAGGTGTTGCGTCCGCGCGGATGGACGTCCTTGATCGTCTTGATGGAAAAGGCGACGTCGGCGGAAGTGAACGGCTTGCCGTCATGCCACCTCACACCGTCGCGAAGCTTGAAGGTATAGCGCAGGCCATCGTCGCTGACGGACCATTCCTTTGCCAGAAGCGGCTGCGGATTGAGATCGAAATCATAGGTGAGCAGGCCTTCCGTCACCTTCGGCGACACATAGACGGAATTATAGGCGGTGTGCGCGATCGTCGTCAGAACCGGAGGTTCCGCCGATAGCAGCAGGGTTGCGCTGCCGCCCCGTGATGGCTCGGCCGCCAATGCGGGCCGCCCCGCGATCATGGTCGCGCCGATGGCCGCCGAGGCGAGAAGGAAGTTGCGGCGGGTAGCCACCGGGAATGGGGTCATGATCGTCAAACCTTCTTGTCGCGGGCCGGGTTCTCTCGAGCCGCCCCTTGCTGATTTCATTTTCTGTGGAATTTTCTTGCGGTAGAGCTTTTTACCTTCGGAGAAGTCCGTTTCAGCACAATATGCTCAATTTACCCGAATTAATGAATTTTTATCGCAAAAAATTCGCATTTATTGATTAATGTGAGAATTATTTGCTAAATCATATTTGACAAAACACACAGATTTAGTCAACTATTATTGCGATGCAATGAAGCGGCAACGATAGAAGTTGTGAGGTGGAACCCAATGTCAGCCTATGGACGTGTCGTCCGGAGCATCCGGCGAACGGTGATCCAGGCGGTGCCAACGATGCTCGGGATCGTCATCCTCAATTTCTTCCTGCTCAAGCTCGCGCCGGGCGATGCCGCCGATGTCATGGCGGCTGAAGCGGGCTCGGCGACCGTCGAGACGATGGCGGCGCTGCGCGAGCGCTTCGGCCTCGACAATCCCATCCTGGTGCAGCTCGTAGATTACCTCAACAACCTCGCCCATTTCAGCCTCGGATTCTCGCCGCGCTATGGCATGCCGGTGGCGGAGCTGATCGGCCAGCGCCTGCCGGGTACGCTGGTCCTGATGCTGGCGGCGCTGACCATCGCCATCGCTATCGGCCTGCTTCTCGGCTCACTGATGGCGACCTTCGCCGGGCGGATCCCCGATAGGCTGATATCGATCGTATCGCTGCTATTCTATTCCATCCCCGGATTCTGGATCGGCCTGATGCTGATCCTGCTGTTCTCGGTGACGCTCGGCTGGCTGCCGAGCGGCGGCGACAGTACGATCGGCTCGCGGTTGACGGGATTGCCGGCACTTCTCGACCGCGCCCGCTATATGGTCCTGCCGGCCACGTCCCTGTCACTGTTCTATCTGGCGATCTACGCACGGCTGACCCGCGCCTCCATGCTGGAGGTCAAGTCCCAGGATTTCATCCGCACGGCCCGCGCCAAGGGTGTGTCTCCGTTTCTCGTGACGACGCGCCATGTGCTACGCAATGCATTGATCCCGATCACCACCATGGCCGGCATGCATTTCGGCGGCATGCTCGGCGGCGCCGTGGTGGTGGAGACGGTCTATAGCTGGCCGGGGCTCGGGCGTCTGGCTTTCGAAGCCGTCATGGCGCGCGATTTCAGCGTGCTGCTCGGGATTCTGCTTCTCTCCTCCTTCCTCGTCATCGTCGCAAATGCAGCCGTCGATCTCCTGCAAGCCTGGCTCGACCCCAGAATCGGAGCAAGCCGATGAATACGCACATGCTTGGATCCTTTGCCGATGAGCAGCCGATCGAGATCACCGCGATAAAGGCAGAGCCAGAACACGTCGCTCAGCCGCGCGCGGTAGGCCGCTGGACCCATATTCATGCACCCGATGCCCGTATCGCCTCGGTCGGCAAACAACGGTGGCGCGGTGCACGCCGGGAGGTAAAGGTTTTCCTTGCCAATCCCAACGCGCTGTTCGGTTTAGCCTTCCTCGCGGCCGTCGCCTTTGCGGCGCTGCTGGCTCCGGTCTTCTATCCAGGCGACCCGATGGAAATGGTCTCGCGTCCCTTCCTTTGGCCGGGCCAGAACGCCTCTTATCCGCTCGGCACCGATTCCATGGGGCGCGATGTGCTTGCCGGCATCCTGCATGGTGCGCGGATATCGTTGCTGGTCGGCATTACCGCGACCCTGCTCGGGCTTGGCGCGGGGATTACGATCGGCGCGCTTGCCGGCTATTTCGGCGGGCTGGTCGATAATCTGCTCGTCAAGCTCATCGAGATCTTCCAGACGATACCGAGTTTCGTTCTTCTCGTGGTGCTGGTGGCGATCGCGCAGCCGACCACGGCGACCGTCACGGTAGCGATCGCTCTTGTCAGCTGGCCAACGGTCGCACGCCTGACGCGGGCCGAATTCCGCGCTATCCGCGAGAAGGATTACGTGCTTGCCGCCCGCAGCCTCGGCTTCGGGCACGCGCGCATCATCTTCCGCGAAATTCTGCCGAATGCTCTGCCGCCGCTGATCGTCACCTCCTCGGTCATGGTCGCAAGCGCGATCCTGATGGAATCGGCGCTCTCCTTCATGGGGCTCGGCGATCCGAATCAGGTTTCCTGGGGCTCGATGATCGGTGCCGGCCGCGACGTCATCCGTACCGCCTGGTATCTCACCGCCTTGCCCGGCCTTGCCATCGTCTTCACCGTCCTTGCGCTCAACCTGATCGGCGATGGATTGAACGACGCACTCAATCCCCGCTTTTCGGAGGAACGCTGATGCCGGCGCTTCTCGATGTCAGGGATTTCTCCGTCCGCTTTGCTGCCGCGGAGCCCGTAAAGGGCGTCAGCTTCTCCGTGGCGCCGGGCGAGATGCTGGCGATCGTCGGCGAATCCGGTTCGGGCAAATCGCTGACGGCGCTCGGGCTGATGGGCCTGCTGCCGCGTCAGGCGAAAACCGGCGGCCAGATCCTTTTCGATAATCAGGATCTCCTGGCACTGCCGGAAAGGGAATTACGCCGCATTCGCGGCCGGGACATCGCCATGGTCTTCCAGGAGCCGATGACGTCGCTCAATCCGGTGCTGACGATCGGCGACCAGATCGTCGAAGTCCTGCGCATTCACGAAGACCTGAACCGCAAGCAGGCGCGGGCGCGCGCCATCGAGCTGCTCGATCTCGTCAGCATTCCCGATGCCGCCCGCCGCGTCGACGACTATCCGCATCAGCTGTCCGGCGGCATGCGCCAGCGCGTGATGATCGCCATCGCCGTTGCCTGCGACCCGAAGCTCTTGATCGCCGACGAGGCGACGACCGCGCTCGACGTGACCATCCAGGCGCAAGTGCTGCAATTGCTCGACGATCTGCGCAGCAAGCTCAACATGGCGGTCATTCTCATCACCCATGATCTCGGCATCGTCGCCCAATGGGCCGACCGCGTCGTCGTCATGTATGCGGGACGCAAGGTCGAGGAGGGACTGCCGGACGGGGTCTTCGAGACGCCCTACCATCCCTATACGCAGGGCCTGCTCGCCGCCTCGCCGCGGTTGAACGCCGACTACCATTATCGCGACGGGCCGCTGTCCGAAATTCCCGGTTCGGTGGTGTCGGCTGCGGGGGAGAAGGGCTGTTCGTTCCGGCCGCGCTGTCCGCTGGCGCGTGCTTCGTGCGCCTCCTCCGTGCCTCCGCTGCTCGATCTGCCGGCCGGGCGGCAGGTTGCGTGCCCCTTTGGTTCCACATTGACGGAGGCCGCACATGCCGTTGCTATCGGTCGATAGGCTTTCGACGCATTATTCCGCCACGGTCGGGACGGTTCGGGCCGTCGACGATGTTTCGCTGGAGATCGGCGAGGGCGAGACGGTGGCGCTCGTCGGTGAATCTGGCTGTGGCAAGTCCACACTTGGCAAGTCGCTGATGCGGCTCGTCAATCCGTCATCCGGCCGCGTGACTTTCAAGGGGCGCGATGTCTCGGCCATGTCGGCGAAGGAGCTGCGCTCCATCCGCCGCAACATCCAGATGATCTTCCAGGACCCGTTCGCCTCGCTCAATCCGCGCCAGACGATCCGCGCCGTCCTGACCGCGCCGCTTGCGGTTCACGGCGTCGGCGATCGCAGGCGCCGCGATGCGATCGCCGAAGCCATGGTCGAGCATGTCGGACTGCCACCGGATGCGCTCGACCGTTATCCCCACGAGTTTTCCGGCGGCCAGCGCCAGCGTATCGGCATCGCACGCGCCCTGATCCTACAGCCGGAGCTGGTGATCTGCGACGAGCCTGTATCGGCTCTCGATCTCTCCATCCAGGCGCAGATCCTCAATCTCCTCGTCGAGATGAAGACGGAGCTGTCGCTTTCCTATCTGTTCATCTCGCACGATCTTTCCGTCGTCCGGTATTTCGCCGACGGGGTTCTCGTCATGTATCTCGGACGGATCGTCGAGAGTGCGTCGACCTCAGCACTTTGGACCGGCGCCAGGCACCCCTATACGCAGGCTCTGCTCGCCGCCGTGCCCGATCCGTCCCGCCGCAAGCAGGCGGCTCCCATCACCGGTGATCTGCCGAGCCCGCATAATCCACCGTCCGGCTGCCGTTTCCACACGCGCTGTCCGCTCGCCACCGAGATCTGCCGGGTGGACGATCCCGCCTTGCGCCAATTTCAGGGCGGCCATGCCGTCGCCTGTCATCACGCCCAATAGAATGGAGAATGAAATGGTTGACTATCGCTATCTCGGGCGCAGCGCCCTCAAGGTTTCGCCGCTGAGCCTCGGCACGATGATGTTTGGCGGGCCGACGCCGGATGATGTTGCCTTCCGTATCATCGACAAGGCGCGCGAGCAGGGGATCAATTTCATCGACACCGCCGACGTCTACAATGACGGCAAATCCGAGGAGGTTGTCGGTCGGGGCATCAAGGCGCATCGCGATCATTGGGTTCTCGCCACCAAATTCGTGAATTCGCGCGAGAAGGGTCCGAACCTCGGCGGCCATTCCCGCAAATGGGTGATCGAGACCGTCGAGAATTCGCTTCGCCGGCTCAATACGGATTATATCGATATCCTGTATTTCCATCGTGCCGTCTTCGATGCGCCTCTCGAAGAGCCGGTGCGCGCCATTGCCGATCTCATTCGCGCCGGCAAGCTGCGTTATTTCGGCGTCTCGAATTTCCGTGGCTGGCGCATTGCGGAAATCTCGCATCTTGCCGATCAACTCGGCATCGATCGTCCGGTCGCCAGCCAGCCGCTCTACAATATCGTCAACCGCACGGCAGAAGCGGAACAGCTTCCGGCCGCCCATCGCTACGGTCTCGGTGTCGTTTCCTATTCGCCGCTGGCGCGGGGCGTGCTCACGGGCAAATATGCGCCCGGCCAGGCACCGGCGGCCGACACGCGCGCCGGCCGTGGCGACAAACGTATCCTGGAAACCGAATGGCGGCCCGAATCGATAGAACTCGCCAGGGAGATTGCGGCACATGCGGCGCGCAAGCGCATCACTCCGACCGAATTCGCGCTCGCCTGGGTGCTGAACAACAAGCTCATCTCCGCCGCCATTACCGGGCCGAGAACGGAAGAGCATTGGGACAGCTATATCCGCGCGCTCGATGTGACGCTCGACGCCGAGGACGAGGCGCTGGTGGATCGGCTGGTCACGACGGGCCATCCTTCTACGCCCGGCTTCAATGATCCGAGCCACCCCGTCGAAGGCCGGGTGCCGCGCAACAGCGGATCGGTATCCGGCGATGTGGTGCCGCTTGCGCGAGCGGTTGCCTGACGATCTCCGTCAGGGCTCGTTCATCGCGAGCCCTGACTTTCATCCGCCGTCGAGAAAGCCCATCCATGCCAACAATAGCCCCCGTCGCCCTGTCATCTTCCGAAGCCGCATCCGACGCGACCGATCTGGCAACGCTGCTTGCCAGGGTGCCGGAGCTGGCGGCGGAAATCGCCAAGGATGCGGCGAAGCGCGATCTGGAGCGCGAGCTCCCATATCAGGCGTTTCGGCTATTCAAGGAAGCCGGTCTCGGAACGCTTCGCATCCCCGTTGTGCTTGGAGGGCCGGGCGGCTCGGTGGTCGATTATATCGAGATGATCATGGCGATCGGCGCGGCCGATTCCAATGTCGCCCACGCGCTCAGAAGTCATTTCAACTTCACCGAGGGTCTGCTGCTCAACCCGAATACGGCTGTGGATCGCACTCAGCTTGGCCGTGTCCTTTCGGGCAAGCTTTTCGGCGGCGCGCATACGGAGCAGGGTACCAAGCGCCCCGGCGAGGTCACCGCACGACTGAGCAGATCCGGCGAGACCTATCGGCTGAATGGCCGCAAATGGTATGCGACGGGCACGGCCTTTTCCGATTTCGCCTCGTTCAGCGCAAAGAATGATGACGACGAGCTCGTCAGCGTGCTGCTTCCCGTCGATCGCAAGGGGATCAGCATCCTCGATGATTGGGATGGCATGGGGCAGCGGCTGACGGCGAGCGGCGGCGTCCTGCTCGAAGATGTCGAAGTCCTGCCGCACGAGATTTCCAACCGGGGTCTGAACACGCTCGTCGGCCGTCACGCCTCGACGCTGCGGCAATTGCATCTTGCCGCCTCGATGGCGGGTGCGGTGCGCGGCGTTCTTGCGGAGGGCACCGATTATGTGCGCCGGCAGGCGCGCTCGACGGCACATAGCGCCGCCGAAACGGCAAATGCCGATCCCTTCGTGCAGAAGATCCTGGGCGAAATCGCCGCCGGTTCCTTTGCCGTGGACACACTGATCCGCGAAAGCGCGCGGGCACTCGACCGGACCGTTGCCGCCTTCGCCGCAAACGATCCGCAAAAACTGGAAGCGGCTCTCATCGAAAGCGCGTTGACGACGGCTCGCACGCAGGTCGTTACATCGCAACTCGCCCTCGCCGCGGCGACCAATGTCTTCGAACTGGGCGGAGGGTCCGCGACCTCCCGCCACCTCAATCTCGATCGCCACTGGCGCAACATCCGCACGGTCCTCAATCACAACCCGCTGCTGCACAAGGCGCGGGTGATCGGCGACTACTACATCAACGGCACGACGACGCATCTGGAAGAAGGCAAAGTCTTCTGAGCCAGGCCATCGTGACCGGCGCCATTCCGCAAACAGCAAGCACACCGGAAAACCGCATGCATATCGACTATTGCGCCAAACATTCGATTGCCATCATCGGCGGCGGTTTTGCCGGCGCATTGACCGCCCTGAAATTGCTCGACCGCGCCGAAGTGCCGCTTGCGATCACCATTATCGAGCCACGCGAGGAGCTTGGGCGCGGGGTTGCCTACAGTACGACGGAGCCGGTCCATCTCGTAAATGGCCCGGCCGAGATATTCTCGCTTTATCCCGAGGAGCCGGATCATCTGGTGCGCTGGCTGGCCGAGAACGGCGCGGCGAACGGCTGGCAGCCGCCCTCGGACATCGCAGCGAGCAGCCCGCCGCGCTATCTCTATGGAACCTACGTTCGTGACGAGCTGAACCGCGCCGTGCGTGAGGCGCATTCCCTTTCGACGTTTCGCCACGTCCGCTCGGCTGCGGCGAAACTGATCTCCGCACCACACAAGATCAGTATCACCACGACTGACGGAACCATGATCGAGGCCGACGAGGCTGTTCTGGCGCTTGGCGTCTTTCAGGCGGAGCTTCAAAAACAGGAGGCGGCGGTCGCCAGCCATTTCCGTTTTGCCGCAAATCCCTGGGAGCCGGCCGCGCTCGATCGGCTGGTGGATTGCGGTGAGCTTTTGCTGATCGGCTCAAGCCTGTCGATGGTGGACGCAGTTGCTGGCATGGAAGCGCGGGGCTATCGCGGCAAATATCATGTGATTTCGCGGCGCGGCCAGTTCGTGGAAGGCCGAAGGGCGGCGGAGGCGGCCCGCGACTTCCTGGCGGACCGGCCGCTGCCGGCAACGGCCCGCGCATTGCTGTCGGCCGTCAAGGCCGAGCGGCGCGCGATCGCTACCGCCGGAGGAGACTGGCAGGGACTGCCGCTCGCCATCCGCCCCTACGTGCTGCCGCTCTGGCAGGCGGCGAACGACCGGGAACGCCTGCGCTTTGGCCGGCATCTCAGGGCTTTCTGGGACGTTACGGCACATCGATCCGCACCGGAAAGCAATGGCACGCTTCAGAATGTGATTGCGGAAGGCCGCCTTACGCATGGGGCAGCAAGGCTCCTAGGCTTGGTGCGCCGCCGGGATCGTATCGCTGCCACCCTTCGCACGCGAAAGGGTACGGAGGAGCAGCTATTCGACGGCGTTATCGATTGCCGGGGGCACCAATTGCATGACTGGCGCCGCATCCGTGATCCCTTCGTGAAGAGCCTGCTCGATGGCGGCGAAGTACATCCCCACAGCACGGGTTTCGGCATCGATGCCACGCCGGAAGGCGACATCATTTCCGACGAGGGGCGTATCCACCGCAATTTCAGCGCCATCGGTCATCCCCTGCGCGGGGTTGCCTGGGAATCGAGCTCGATCACCGAGCAGCGTGCGCAGGCAATTGCGCTGGCCGAACGAATCCTTGCGAAAATCACCCCGGCCGTCAGCGTCGCTACCACGTTGCGAGCGGATGCCTTGCTGAAACTATTCTCGTAAGGCACTCTGGAGGCTCGGTTGTCGCAAGACGTCGCTTGAAGGGGATACAAGCCGATGGCCCGAGTCGTCCGCGTTTTTTGGAGCATCGTCTGGCGTTCTCTCGTCATGATCACGCTAGGCGCCGGCATCAGTTGGGGATTGTCCGAACTGTTTCGCTCTCTGTTCGTCCAGTCTGAATTTTCCATCAAGTTTCGGCTCTCGCTCAGCTTTCTTCCGGCCTCCATCATGTTTGCACTATTGGCCATGCGGACCAATGAAATCCGGAATTTCCTGCTCGAGCAACGGTCGGCGATGCCGATCGCGAAATGGCGACAGACATATGCAGGATTATCGGCATGCGCTTTCATCGTTGTTATCATCAGCTGCGTTGCCGCGCTGACCTTGAATACCGATACATGGTTTGCCCTCCGGGCCTTGCTTCCCCTACCGCTGTTCGTGCTTTTTTGGGTTGGCCTCGCGATATGGCAGGCAAGATCGGCAGACATCAGTTACGCCTCGCAAAACTCCTAGGGCTTGTTAGGTCGCAGGCGTTTGTCGCATAGAGTTCAGCGGCGAAATAGCGAGGCGCTGATCTTCCGATGTATCGGTACATCTCAATTCTCCCACCGTCCGGATGGAATACGCTCTCCGACACTGAGCGTTTGATCGCGTTCTTGAAAGAGCAACCAGAGCTCAAGCAGAGAAATGCCATGAGCTTTGGCGCTGCGGATGATCGGCCATGGGTCGAGATCGCGGTTCTGAAAGCAAACTCGCCGGATAGCTGGGCGAGCGACGGCCTATTCAACCCTCAGTTCAACCGGGTCGAAATGGTTTGTTCCGACAATGAGCCTCGCCAATGGTATGAGGAGCTAGCCGCCAGGATCGCTGAATTTCTTCAATGGGATGCCGTCGAGGAATATGGATCTGACAGATAGCAATCGATGCAACTGGCGACGATTGAAGGTCATGCGGATATCCTTGCCGAGGCAATCCTAGGCATTCTTGAGAAGATAGGCGCTGGAGAGGCTGCCGGAGAGACCGTCGGCGACGACGGTGTGGTCCTGGACTTTTTTGTTGAAGATCGTCAGCTGCCGGAACGACACGAGCGTAATGTCGGGCAGGTCGGTGGCGATGATGACCTGCATCCGGTTGAAGAGTTCGACGCGCTTGGCATGGTCGTTCTCGACGGCGGCCTGTTCGAAGATACGGTCGATCTCGGGATTGTTGTAGCCGGAGCCGTTGGAGAAGGGCACACCCTTCTTGAAGTTCTTCGACCAGTAGAGACGCTGGACGCCGATGGTCGGATCGAACGTGTTGCCCATGCCGCCGGTCACGAAGGCGAAATCGCGGTCGGTATAGACGCGCTTCAGCCAGGTCGGCACATCCTGGCCGCGAAGATCGACCTTGATGCCGATTTTCGACAGCGCGTCACGGAGGTAGTCGCCGATCCGGGTATAGGTATCGCCATAGGGCATGACGTCGTGCGGCACCTGGAAGCGGATGCCGTCGGCCCCGCGCGGGAAGCCCGCCTCGTCCAGCAGCTTCTCGGCTTTTGCGGCATCGAAGGCATAGACCGGAACGTCGGGATTATAGAAGGTCTTGAGATAAGGGCTGATCGGGCTCGGGGCCGGAATGGCGTAGCCGTAGAAGGCGATATCGGCGATCTTCTGCCGGTCGATCGCGTGGGCGACGGCCTGGCGGATCTTGTCGTGCTTGAAATACTCGTTCGCCAGGTTGAATTCGATGCGGTAGACGGTCGGCGAATAGTCGTTGCCGCGATCCTCGATAGCAAGCGTCGGCAGCGTCTTGATGCGATCGATCTCGCTCAGCGATACCGGCGTATCCGGGGCGATATCGACCTCGCCGGTTTCCAGCGCCGCAACACGCGCGCTGGCATCGGGAATGAACTTGATCACGATGCGATCGAGATAGGGCCGCCCCTTGTCCCAGTAGTCGGGATTGCGGTCGAGGATGACGTGGCTTCCGACCACCCATTCGCGGAAGATGAAGGGGCCGGTGCCGATGGGCGCGCGGCCATTGGCGTTGCCCGGCAGATCCGTGCTGCCCTCATAGACATGCTTCGGCACGATGGGCGACTCGCTCGCCTGCAGCGCGCCAAGCAGATAGGGCGCAGGCTTGGAGAGCTTGATGATGGCGGTATGGTCGTCCGGCGTCGCGACTTCCGTCACGCTGGAGAAGGTGGCGCGGCCGCGCGGATGGACCTCTTTCAGCGCCAGGATCGAGAAGGCGACATCGGCGGAGGTGAAATCCTTGCCGTCATGCCATTTGACGCCCTCTCGCAGCTTGAACGTATATTGCAGGCCGTCATCACTGACATGCCATTCCGTCGCGAGCTGCGGAATGGGCTTGAAGTCCCCCAGCCCATAGGCCAGCAGACCCTCGGTCACCTTGCCGCTGACGCGGGTCGTCGGACCGGCCGTATGGGCGAGCGTCAGGAGGGTCGGCGGCTCAGGCTGAACGAGCAGGTTCAGCGTTCCGCCCGCTATCGGCTCGGCGGCCTCGGCGATGCGGCCGAAAGGCGTCACGGCGCCGATGGCGGCAAAGGCGAGGACTTGATTGAAATGGCGTCTCCTGATGTCCATGAATTCCCCCGGATCTGATCACGCGGCATATGCCTTCCGGCCATATTCGGATCGGAGACGCGGAATTCGGAAGAATGTTTTTCTCTTCATATCGGAAAGGAAAGCTTCGTGCGTCGCCATCGGGCGAGAGATAGTAATCCATCAAAAATATAGACTATTTCGCAGTTTTAGTTTTTGCTTCCGCAAAGCGGTGGTCGCGGGGAAGAAAATGTTTCCATCGCTTTAGGCAAACGCAAAGCTCGTTCTCGTCTAAGCCGGCTTGATTGTGGTGCAATCATCTCATGATGACGATCGCGACCGCCCGAAAAAAATCCATTCAGCCGACGCTGGCGCGCCTGCCGCCGCTGACATCGCTTCGCGCGTTTGTCGCCACGGCGCGGCACCTGAATTTCCTGCGTGCGGCGGAGGAGCTGCATGTGACCTCGGCGGCGGTCGGGCAGCAGATCCGGCTGCTCGAGGACTATCTCGGCCAGCCGCTTTTCCATCGCGCGCGCGGTCAATTGCAGCTGACGCCGGCCGGGCTCGCCCTGGTGCCAGGGCTTACGGATGCCTTCGACGCGGTTCTGGCCGCGATGACGCAATTTGCCGCGAGCGATCACGACTTGCCGGTGCGGGTTTCCGTGGCGCCGTCCTTCGCCAGCAAATGGCTGATCCCGCGGCTGGACGGCCTGCGCCGTGCGGCGCCGGGTCTGCAAGTCCTCGTCGAGGCGTCGGCGCAATTGACGGATCTCGATACGGGCGACGCGGATTGCGCCATCCGGTATGGCAGCGGTGCCTATCCCGGCCTCGTGGTCGATCATCTGTTCTCCGAGGCGGTCGTCCCGATTTGCAGTCCGGAATTCGCCGAGCGGTATTGGCTCCGCAACGGTCCGAAGGCGATCGAAGGCGTGCCCTTGCTGCATGAGGATGGCGCCGAGCATGATCACTCCTGCCCGGACTGGAATACCTGGCTGAGAGCCGAAGGACTATCCTATCGGCTGTCGCAGGGTGGCGGCTTCCGTCTCAATCAATCGTCCCTGGTCATCGACGCGGCGCTGGCGGGGCAGGGACTTGGGCTTGGCAAAGTCCGGCTGGCCGAAGCAGAGCTCAGGGCAGGGCGGCTCATCAGCCCCTTCGGCAGTCCTCAGCCGGTCAGCTTTTCCTATTTCTTCGCGACGACGGCCACCAAGGCGCGCCTGATGCGGGTCGATCTCTTCCGCAACTGGCTTCAGGCGGAGGCCAAGGCGCTGCAAGCGATCGATGAGGTCCTGACGTGGAACACACGCCCGGACCTCAGCATTGTCGCCGCCGAATAGAGGCGTCTCTATTTCAGCTGGAAGCCGAGCTTGCGCGCCGCGGCGGCGAGAAGATGGCGGCCCTTCAGCGCCTCGACGGTGCCGATCCTGTTCTTCACTTGCTCGGTCCAGTCAATGACTGGTATGGCTTGCTCCGCCTGAAAGCTGCCGAGCGCGGCATTGTAGTCCTTGAGATCGCCGGGACGAGGGGTCGTATCGTAGCGCTCGCGATGGAAGATGGTTGACTGCGGCAGTCGCGGCTTGATCCCGGCCGGCACGGCCGGATCGGGATAGCCGACGGTGAGGCCGAAGACCGGGAACACGCCCTCCGGCAATTCCAGTTCGCGGGCGACGAATTCCGGATCGTTGCGGATCGCGCCGATATAACAGGTGCCGAGCCCCAGCGATTCCAGCGCCGAAACGGCATTCTGCGCGGCGAGCGCCGCGTCGATGACGCCGAGCAAGAAGCTTTCGACATAATCGAGACCCTCCGCCGGCGCATCGTCATCCGTCGCGATCTTGCGTGGCCGATTGAGATCTGCAAGCCAGATCAGCAGGAGCGGAGCCTGCGCGATCTGCCGCTGGGTGCCCGCGACCGCATTCAGCCTTGCCTTGCGCGCCTCGTCTTCGATGGCGATCACGCTCCAGGCTTGCAGATTGGAAGAGCTGGGTGCCGACTGGGCGGCGGCGATCGTCAGATGGAGCACGCTGTCCGGAACCGACTTGGGGAGATAATTGCGCACGCTGCGATGCGACAGCAGCGTATCCAGCGTCTCGTTCCAATCGCCGGAAAGGCGCTGATCGTTGCGATAGCGCTCACTGGCAAGGGCAGTCAGGCGATCATCGTCTTCGGGTATGACGGGGGCTAGGGCTGTCATCGGATAGTCTCCTTCATTCGGCGGCTATGGCATAGGGATTGGCGGGGCGGGCAAGCCCGAGATGATCACGGAGCGTCCGGCCGGTATAGTCCTGTCGGAAAAGGCCACGCCGGCGCAGGATCGGCACGACCTCATCGACGAAAACCTCAAGCCCATGCGGCAGCACATCCGGCATCAGGTTGAAGCCGTCGGCGGCGCCTGCGCGAAACCAGGTCTCGATGTCGTCGGCAACCGCTTCCGGCGTGCCGACGATGGTGCGATGCCCGGTGCCGCCGTTGAGGGCCCGGATGAGACCACGCACGGTCAGCCGGTCGCGCCGCGCCAGCGCAAGGGTCGCCTGAAAGAAGGTGTGCCCACCATCCGGCGGCTGCGGAATGTCGTCCGGCAGCGGCTCGTCGAGCTTCAGCCGTTTCGGATCGACCTGCAGCACGCCCGACAGCCGCGCGAGGCTATATTCCAGCGGAATGAGCTCGCGCAGCTCTTCCTGCCGCCGTTTGGCTTCGGCTTCCGTGCTGCCGATGATGGTGGCGAGACCGGCGAGCACCAGCAGGCTGTCCGGTCCGCGACCGAAGCGCGCCGCGCGGCTTCTCAGATCGCGGGCATAGTCCAGCGCTTCCTCGAAGGATTGGGATGCGGAAAAGACAGCTTCGGCATGCTCGGCCGCCAATTCCCGACCATCGTTGGAGCCGCCGGCCTGAACGAGGACCGGATGACCCTGCGGCGGGCGCGGGACATTGTGCGGACCATGCACGGAGAAATGCTTGCCGCGATGGGCGATCGCATGCACTCGCGCGGAATCGACAAAGCGCCCGGTGGCGACATCGCCGATGAAGGCCTCTTCCTCCCAGCTATCCCACAGCGCTTTTACGACTGTGGTGAATTCGGCGGCCCGCTCGTATCGGCTGCCATGCGCCACTGGCTTTTCCAGGCCGAAGTTCCGGCTTTGCGAGAGATCGGCGCTGGTGACGATGTTCCAGCCGACGCGCCCGCCGCTCGCGTGGTCCAGCGTCGCGAAGCGGCGGGCGATGTTGTAGGGCTCGTTATAGGTGGTCGAGGCGGTGGCGATGAGGCCGATGCGGTCGGTATGAGCGGCGACGCTTGCCAGCACGATCGTCGGCTCCAGCGAGGTCAGCGGCCGAAAATCGACGCGGTCGGAAATGGCCGCCTGGTCGGCGAGGAAGATCGCATCGAAAGTACCGCGCTCGGCGATGCGGGCGACGTTGATATAGTGGTTGATGTCGAAGGAGGCGCGCGGGTCGCTTCCTTCCATCCGCCACGCCGCCGGTGAGAATCCGGAATGCAGGATATTGATGTTGAGGTGAAGCTGTCGTTCCAAACTCATTGAAATATCCCAGGTTCCGGAAACTCTCCCGTCAGGAACCAGTGCCCCACATTGCGGGTCTTGTATTCGGCGGGATTGTGCAGCGTGTGGATGCGGACGTTGCGCCAGAAGCGGTCGAAGCCATAGGGCCTGACGGCGGAGCGCGCGCCCATCACCTCGAAGATCTCGCTGGTCACCTCCAGGGCGACGCGGCCCGCCAGCACATTGGCGGAGGCGACCGCGATTGCCGTCCTGCCGCGATCCTCCTCGGTCAATTCGTGACCCTTGGCATAGGCCTCGTCCAGCACGGTCAGTGCCCGGTCGGCAAGCGCCGTTGCCGCCTGCACCTTGATCCAGAGCTCGCCATATTGCCGCTTGATCCAGGGGTCGTCCTGATGGCGTTCGACGCCGGAATAGATCCATGGCCGCGATTTGGTGACGGTGTAGTCGCGCGCCGCGATCAAGGCACCTTGGGCGCTGCCGATGAAGACGTTGAGCAGCACGCTCTGCTGCTGCATCGGCGTCAGCAAGGTGATCGGATCGCGCGGCCGCTCCGGCAGGATCTCGGCGGCCCGGATTTTTACATCCTTGTAGAAGACCTTGCCGCTGCCGGTCTGGCGCTGGCCGATGCCGTCCCAATCGTCGGCGATGGTGATCCCTTCGCGGCTCGGCGGGATATAGGCGACGCTGCGCTCATTCGTCTCCTCGTCCTCCCAGGCGACCGTCAGGTAATCGGCGACATGCGAGCCGGAAGCAAAGGGCCGGAAGCCGTTGAGGATGACGCCGCCATCCGGCTCACGCCGGCCGAAAAGGCTCTTGGAGAAGCTGTTGGTGGTATTGCCCCAGAACCATCGGCCCGCCGCCGAACGGCGCAGGATGTCCTCGGAGCGAGGATCGGGGCCGGCAGTGACGGCGTTCTGCAACGGGCTGAAATGATAGCCGTAGAGATGCCCGATCGACCCGTCCACCTTGGCGAATTCGCGCACGATCCGCATCGCCGTCGAATAGCGCTCGCCGAGGCCGCCGAATTCCGTGGGGATCAGCAGATTGACGAGGCCGCTTTCCTTCAGAAGCCGGACCTGCTCCTCAGGCCTGCCGCCCTGCTGGTCGCGCTCGATCGCGTCTCGCGCGAAGATGTCCCGCAGCTCCGCCGCTTTCGCCAGGTGCGGATTTGACGTATCCGGCGCGAAGAGAGTGGGCGAGGGTAGCGTCGTCTCGAAGCCGCTGGGTTTGACGGTCATCCTTCATTCCCCTTCATTTGTGGAGGCGCGGAAAGCCGTGGCGCTCGGACAGGAGTTCAAGAATGCGATCCGTCGCGCTGACGAAGCGGGTTCCATTCCGGTTTGCAGCATCGGCGGGTGCCTCGTCCGCCAGAATGAGCACCGGTAGCGACTGGTTTTCCTCGCCGATGGCCTCGATCACCTTCTGGCGTGGCCGCGCGAAGGGAACACGCTCGACGTCGATGGCCGAGGCAAGATCGGGAAAACTGGCGAGCAGGCCCTCGATTGCGTTGCAATGGGGGCAGACGAAGGTGATGCCGGGGTGCTTGGGATCGGAAAACCCCGACGAAATCAGAAACAGCTTGTCACGCGCCATTGGTCTTCTCCTATTCTGCTGCGACCGCATTGCCTGCGGAAAAACGGTTGGACGGGCGCTTCAGCCCGAGATTTTCGCGTAGCGTCGACCCCTCGTATTCCTGGCGGAACAGACCACGGCGGCGCAGTTCCGGCACGACGAGATTGATGAAATCGGCCAGTCCGCCCGGCATGATCGGCGCCATGATGTTGAAGCCGTCGGCGCCGTAGTTCTCGAAGCGCTCTTCCAGCACGTCGGCGATCTGCGTCGGTGTGCCGACGACCTGCCAATGGCCGCGCGCGCCGGCGATGCGCAGATAGAGCTGGCGGATCGTCAGGTTTTCGCGGCGCGCGAGATCGAGCACCAATTCCTGGCGGCTCTTGCCGGCATTGGTTGCCGGCGGGTCGAGTGGCACCGGGCCGTCGAGCGGATAGGAGCGGAGATCGACACCGCTCAGCTGCGACAGGAGATTAAGGCCGACCTCCGGCTGGATCAGCTCCTGCAGCGCCTCGAACTTCTCATGCGCCTCCGCTTCGCTTCGTCCGATCACGGGGAAGATGCCCGGCAGGATCTTCAGATCGTCGGGGGAGCGGCCAAATTTTCCGAGCCTTCCTTTCACGTCGGCGTAGAAGGCCGTGGCTTCCTCAAGGGTGATCTGTGCCGCAAAGATCGCTTCCGCCGTGCGGGCGGCCAGCTCCTTGCCGGGCTCGGAGGCGCCGGCCTGCACGAGGACCGGCCGGCCCTGCGGCGAGCGCGGAATGTTCAGCGGTCCGCGAACCTTGAAATGTTGCCCCTTGTGATCGAGCCGATGCAATTTCTCGGGGTCGAAATAGCGGCCGCTCTCACGGTCGCGTATGAAGGCGTCGTCGTCCCAGCTATCCCAGAGGCCAAGCACGACATCGGCGAATTCCTCCGCGCGATCGTAGCGGTCGCCATGCAGGATCTGTGTATCGTGGCCGAAATTATAGGCGGCGTCGGGATCGGATGAGGTGACGAGGTTCCAGCCGGCCCGCCCGCCGCTCAACCTGTCGAGCGATCCGAACTGCCGGGCGAGATTATAGGGATCGGAGTAGCTGGTGGAGGCCGTGGCGATCAGGCCGATATTCTTGGTCACGCTGGAAAGCGCCGACAGCAGGGTGATCGGCTCGAAGGGATAGACGCCGCTATGCGCCTTGCGGCTTGCCGCATCGACATCCTTCAAACGTGCGGCGACGCCGTCGGCAAAGAAGATCGCATCGAATTTCGCCGCCTCCGCCAGCTTGGCCAGCTCGAGATAATTCTCGAATTCCGTGCCGATCGACGCCTGCGGATGTCGCCAGGCGGCGACATGGTGGCCGGTGAACAGCAGGAAGGCGCCAAGCTTGATCTTGTCCTTGCGTCTTGCCATGGAAGGTCCTTTCAGCGGTACATGGCGGGAACCGGGAACTCTCCGGTCAAAAGCCAGGTGCCGACGGTGCGTTTCTTGTATTCGGCGGGATTGTGCAGGCTGTGGGTGCGGACATTGCGCCAGAAGCGGTCGAAGCCATTGGCGTTGGTCGCCGAGCGGGCGCCCATGACCTCAAAAATCTCGCTGGAGACGGCGAGGCCGATTTCGCCGGCATAGACATTCGCCGTTGCTATATCGATGGCGGCGGCGCCTCTGTCGTCATGTGAGAGGCCCGGTCCCTGGTTGAAGGCTTCGTCCAGGCTCCGCGCCGCCTTGTCGGCGAGCTCGGTCGCGGCCAGCGTCTTGATGTAGAGATCGCCATACTGCCGCTTGATCCATGGATCGTCGGTATGCTTGTCGACGCCGGAATAGATCCATGGGCGCGAGGATGCCGTCGTGTAATTTCGGCCCTCGTCGAGTGCGCCCTGGGCGCTGCCGACGAAGACGTTGAGCAGCACGCTCTGCTGCAACAGGGAGGTCAGCGACGTATAGGGTGTCAAGGGCACATGCGGCGAGTTGATTACCTCCTCGTCGAGAATTTCGACGTTGTGGAAGCTGACGGTGCCGCTGCCGGTCTGGCGCTGGCCGATCCCGTCCCAGTCGTCCTCGATGACGATGCCGTCGCGGCCGGCGGGCACGGCTGCGGTGAGGCGCTCTCTTTCCGGGTTCTCCCAGGAAATCTGAATGTAGTCGGCGATATGAGAGCCGGAGGAAAACGGCCGTTTGCCGCTGACGATCCAGCCGTTGTCGATCCGCCGTCCGGACGATGTCTTTGACATGGCATTGCCGGAATTGCCCCAGATCAGATTTCCCGCCGCCGATGCGCGCAGCCAGCGATCCTTCTGCGCATTCGAACCGCGAAAGAGAACGAGATTGAGCGGGAGGTGGTGATATCCGAAAAGATGCGCCAGCGAGCCGTCGGTGCGGGCGAATTCCCGCACCGCGCGCAGGATGGAGAGCCAGGAGACTCCCTGCCCGCCATAATGCCGGGGAATTTGCGCCGAAGGCAGCCCGCTTTCCTTCAGCAGGCGGATCTGCTCGATCGGCCGGCCGCCCTGCTTGTCGCGCTGGATAGCGTCACGATCAAAGATCTGCCGCAGCTCGACGGCCCTGGCGATCAGGGGATCTGTTGTATCCGCTTCGAAGGACATATTCGCCTCATGCATCCGGCCGTGGCGGCCTTGCTTCGCATCTGGCGTCAAGGGTTCGGCGACTGCTGCCGCAAGTCCAGCAATATCTATTTGATCTCATGAGAAGAAAATCTTTCGCCGGCGAGCGTCTCTGGCGAGACCGCCCGCAAGAGACGCGCTTGCTCCAGCCGCGCGATTGCTCCCTGCGGAACGTTGTCCGCGCCGCGGGCATCGTGAGCGATGACAAATTCGAGGTGGTCCGGCTAAATAGAATATAATTTCTATAGATTATAATATTTACTGCTAGCCTCTCGTGACTCTGATTGGGGAGAAAACGATGACCGGTCATCGCAACCGAATAGGAGGCGGACGAACATGAGCAATCCTTCGTATCTGAAGATCAGCCATGTGACACGGCGGTTCCAGGTCAATGGCGAAAGCCTGACGGCGCTCGACGATGTCAGCCTCGACATTGCCGAAGGCGAGTTTGTCACCATCGTTGGCGCCAGCGGCTGCGGAAAATCGACGCTGCTACGTCTCGGTGCCGGGCTGGATACCGCCACCTCCGGTTCGATCACCCATGCGGGCAGGCCCGTCACCGAACCGAGCCTCGATCGCGGCATCGTCTTCCAGGAGCCCCGGTTGTTTCCGTGGCTGACGGTCGCCCGCAACATCGCGCTCGGCCTGGAGAATTCCGGCCACGGTAAGGCGGACAAAAGGCGGCTCGTCGAGGAGCATCTCGAACTTGTCGGACTTTCCGGCTTCGCCAATGCCTATCCGCACCAGCTCTCGGGCGGCATGGCGCAGCGCGCCGGCATTGCCCGCGGTCTGGTCAATCGCCCGAACGTGCTGTTTCTCGACGAACCTTTCGGCGCGCTCGACGCGATCACCAAGGCCCGGCTGCAGGACGAGCTGCAGGAAATCTGGGCGAAGGAGCGCATCACCATGGTTCTGGTGACGCATGATGTCGATGAGGCTGCCTATCTCGGCGACCGCGTCGTCGTCATGTCGCCGCGGCCCGGCCGGATCCGCGAGATCGTCCCGGTGGGATTGCCACGCCTGCGCGAAAGGACCTCGCCGGCGCTGACCGAGATACGCAACCGCGTCCTGGAAAGCCTCAATACGACGACGCTTCCCACGCCAAGTCCCCGCGCGATCTTGCCGGGGGGAGGGCAACGCCCGGCCGACATCAGGCCGGTGATCGCCGCCGTCAGATAAATCAGAAAAACGGAGTAGCTTTATGAAACTCGTATCTCTTTCCCGCCTGGCCGCGGGCGTGGCTCTCGCCCTGGGCATGCTTGCAACAGCCGCCCAGGCTGAGCAGCCGCTGGTCATCCATGTTGGCTATGCCGCGATCGGCGTCGACAATCGTCCCTATGCGGAGGGAACCTCGGCAGCGACCGCGCGCGCCGGCGAATATCTGGAAAAGGAATTCGCCAACGATCCCAACGTCAAGATCGAATGGACCTTCTTCAAGGGCGCAGGCCCGGCCGTGAACGAGGGTTTTGCCAATGACCAGCTCGATTTCGCCTATCAGGGTGACCTGCCGTCGCTGATCGGCCGTGCCACCGGTCTGAAGACCAAGTATCTTCTCGCCAGCGGTGCGCGCAAGCCGCTCTACTTGGCAGTCGCCAAGGATTCCGGCATCAAGACGATCGAGGATCTGAAGGGCCGGAAGATCGCGTTGCAGCGCGGCACCAACGGGCATCTTTCCGCAATCAAGATCCTGCAGGCACATGGTCTCAGCGAACGTGACGTCCAGGTCGTCAATCTCGATAGCGCCGGTACGGTCGCCGCCCTGAGCAGCAAGGATATCGATGCCGCCTTCGGCGACACGCAACTGATCAACCTCGCCGCCAAGGGCAGTGCCGATGTCATCTATACGACGAAGGGCGACGATCCGCGCTTCGGCCGCAATGCCGGCATCATCGGTCGCGAAGCCTTCATCGACGCCCATCCCGAGATCACGCAGCGCGTCGTCGATGCTTTCGTCAAGGCGGCACAATGGTCGTCGGAGGAGAGCAACCGGGCAGCCCTGTTCGAACTCTGGCACAAGTCCGGCACGGAGATCCCGATCCTCGAGGAATATTTCCGCAACGACAAGCTCGCCTATCGCAATTCGCCGCTGATCGATGAGCTGCTTGTCTCGCAGTACAAGGAGCAGGCGGCGAAGAGCAAGGAATACGGCCTCATTCGCCGCGACGTCGATCTCAACGGCTGGTTCGAGCCAAAATACCTCAACAATGCGCTGGAAAAGCTCGGCCTGAAGACCTTCTGGCAGCCCTATGGCGCGGATGGAAAGCCAGCCGCGTCCTGAGCGAGGCATCGAAACAGAATGAAGGGGCGGGCATGGCCGCGTTTTCAGAAACAGCCGCGCATGCCGGCATCCGGTTTTCCGATGCATGGCGCAAGCGTCTTGCCGTCGGGGCCACGGCCCTGGTCGTTCCGCTTGGGCTGATGGTCCTCTGGTGGGTTGCTTCCGCCAGGGGCTGGCTGCCGCAGCAGATCCTGCCGGCGCCGGATTATGTCTACCAGACGGCGCGGGACATGATCCTCAGCGGCGAGCTTCTGTATCATACGGGCGTGAGCCTCCGCCGCGTCGTCATCGGCTTTGCCATCGGTGCCGGCGCCGGCCTCGTGCTCGGGGTCTCTATGGGGCTTTCGGAGCGGGTCGAAGACTATGTGAAGCCGTTGTTCATCGCTTTCGCGCAGATCCCGACGCTTGGCTGGATACCGCTCCTCATGCTGCTCGTCGGCATCGACGAGACCCTGAAGATCATCGTCATCGCCAAGGGTGCGATCGTGCCGATGACATTGAACACGCTCACGGGCATTCGCGGCGTCTCGCCTCGATATCTGGAGGTCGGCCGCGCCTTGCGGTTCAGCCATTGGCAGACATTGCGGCTGATCGTATTGCCCGGCGCCGTACCGTCGATGTTCACCGGCATTCGCTATGGTCTCACGCATTCCTGGACTTCGCTCGTCGGCGTAGAGCTTCTGGCCTCTTCGGAAGGGCTCGGCTATCTCTTGATCTGGGGTCGGCAGATGTTCTGGCTGGACACCGTCATCGTCGCGATGATTGCCATCGGCCTTGTCGGTTTCATCATGGACAAGAGCCTGGATCGCACCGAGACGCTGATCCAGCGCTGGAAGCGGCAGGAGATCTGACCATGGCCACCGCGAGCAGGGCAGTGCGGTTTCGTCGCGGCATCACCTTGCCGATCCTGTTGTTCGTTGCCTGGGAAGTGTCGAATCGGACCGGCCTTGCCGACCCGCGCTTTCTGCCGTCGCTGGAAGATATTGCCCGCACCGCGAAGCGCGAGTTGTTCGACAACGATCTGATCGGCGAACTCGGTTTCAGCCTGATGCGCAATATCGCCGGATTTCTGATCGGCTGCGGTTTCGGGATCGGCTTCGGGACCTTTCTGGCGCTCTCACGCATCGCCGACACGCTGCTGACGCCGACCTTCAATGGATTGAAGCAGATCTCGCTGCTGGCCTGGATACCCTTGATCTCCGTCTGGTTCGGTTTCGGCGAGCAGGCGAAGATCGTCTTCGTGGCGCTGGCATCCTTCATCCCCATCACGCTCAACACCTATGATGGCATGCGCGATGCGCCCGCCGATTTGATCGAGGTCGGGCGCGCCCTGAAATTCAACGCCCGGCAACGGGTGCTGCGCATCTATCTTCCGTCCGCCATGCCGTCGATCGCGACCGGCGTGCATCTCGGCCTGATCTATGCATGGCTCGCGACGGTCGGCGCCGAATATTTCCTCGCCGTCGGCCGCGGCGTCGGCGGTCTGGTCATTGCCGGCCGTGAACGGTTCGACATGGCCTTGGTAATGGTCGGTGTCCTCGTGCTCGGTCTCGTCGGCTTTTCACTGAACCGTCTGGCGCATGCCCTTGAAGCCTATCTGCTGCGCTGGCGGCCAAAACGGACGCCGTGAATGAACAGGCGGAGCGGATTTCTCATCGCGATGGCGCGATCCATTCGTGATGCATTTGTTCTGAATGCCGCTCGGGTCCTGAACACTTGGTGACCTGCTCATGCGACCATGTATCCGCCGTCAACAGGCATGGAAATCCCGTTCACCATCGCAGCCTCGTCGGACAGAAGAAACAGGATGATTTCTGCGATGTCGATGGGATCGGCGAAGCGCCCGACCGGGATGCGGCCCAGCATTCCGGCGGCCTTCTCAGGATCGCTCCACGCCTTCACCGCCATCGGGGTCAAGGTCACTGTCGGGTGAATGCCGTTCGTGCGAATGCCATGCGGCGCCAATTCCTTCGCCATTACCCGCGTCAGGCCGTCGAGCCCGCTTTTTGAAGCGCAGTATGCGGCGTGATCCGGTATGCCGACGAAGGACGCGACTGACGATACATTGACGATCGCTCCCTTCCGTCCGGTATCGATGATGAACCGGGCGTACTCCTGGGCGACGATCATCGGCGCGCGAGTATTGACCGCGTAGAGATGATCGAATGCCTCAACCGTTGTCTCGAGGAACGGCTGGAGTTCTGTTGTCCCGGCGCAATTGACGAGCAGGTCTGCGGGCAGGGAGGCCCTGGCCGCCTCCCGTGTCGCCTTGGCGTCGGAAAGATCGACCTGAATGGCACGGCATCCCAGTTCCTTTAGTTCCCTCACGTCATCAGCACTTCGCGTAAGCGCGGCGACGGTCGCTCCCCGGGAAATCAGCAGGTCAACGGTAGACCTGCCGATACCTTTGCCCGCGCCCGTGACGATGACTGTCTTGCCTTGAAGGCTCATAGCAATTCCTTTCAGAGTCTTTTGCCTGTCTCGCGGTCGAATATGTGAGCGCGGCGTGGGTCGATCCGGAAGTACATTGTCCGTCCCGGCACGGCTTCGATGCGCTCGCGAATGAGCGCGTCGATCGGCGTTCCGCCTGCCCGACCGAAGATCAGGGTTTCGGAGCCGGTCGGTTCGAACACCGAGACCTCCACGGGAACGCCGTTGTCGCCGATGGTGATGTGCTCGGGGCGGATGCCGTAGGTCACGGCGCGGCCTTCTTCCGCGCTGACGTTCTCGACCGGAAGCGTCACGCCGTCCTCCGTCAAGACTATCTTCTTGCCATCCCTGGTGGCAACCTTTCCCTGCAGGAAGTTCATCGAAGGGCTGCCGATGAAGCCGGCCACGAAGATGTTCGCCGGGAAGTCATAAAGATCCAGTGGTCTGCCGACCTGTTCGACGCGGCCGTCGCGCATGACGACGATCTTGTTCGCCATCGTCATGGCCTCGATCTGGTCGTGCGTGACGTAGACCGTCGTGGTCTTAAGGCGCTGGTGAAGCTCCTTGATCTCCACGCGCATCGTCACACGCAGTTTGGCATCCAGATTGGAAAGAGGCTCGTCGAACAGGAAGACCTGCGGGTCGCGGACAATGGCCCGACCCATGGCCACGCGCTGCCGTTGCCCGCCCGACAGTTGCTTCGGATAGCGGTCGAGGTAGCGGGTGAGATCGAGGATTTCGGCCGCCTTTTGGACTTTCTCTTCGATCTCGGCCTTGGGGCGCTTCGCCATCTTCAAGGGAAAGCCCATGTTTTCGGCGACGGTCTTGTGCGGATAAAGCGCATAGGATTGAAACACCATCGCGATGTCCCGGTCTTTCGGCGGCGCATGGGTGACCACGCGGCCACCGATCCGAATGTCGCCTTCGCTGACGGTCTCCAAGCCGGCGATCATGCGCAGCAGGGTGGACTTCCCGCATCCGGAAGGGCCGACCAGCACGACGAACTCGCCGTCCTCGATATCGACGCTGACGCCATGCATGACCTGAAGCGCGCCATATTTCTTGGTGACCCCGCTGACCTGTACGTTTGCCAATGTCGTTCCTCCCTAAGCCAGCACGGCTTGCCTATTGTGTTGATCGAATGCGGTCATCGGCTCATCCCTTTCGGATGATGAAGGCGGCGAGGACGACTGAAATCGCGACTGCAATCCATATCGACAGCCCGATCGGCTCGAGGAAGCGCATCCATAAAAGTGATATGGCCACCCAGATGACCACGGAGATGAACAGCCGATCGAACCAGTTCGTCTCGATCGGTAGAAAGCCCGGCTGCTTTTCGTTTTTTTGGGACTCGGAATTCATTTGCTATCCTTTCACTGCGCCAAAGGTCAGGCCGGCGACGATGTGGCGCTGGACCACCGAGAAGACGATCAGGGCCGGGATCAGCGTCAGCATCGAGATCGCCGCCATGATCCCCCAGGCCGTTCCAGTGGTCGTGACGTATTCCGACAGGCCGGTGGTCAGGGTGCGGGCGTTGAAGTTGGTCAGCGTCGCGGCAAGCAGATATTCGTTCCAGGCAAACACCCAGGTGAGGATCAACGTCACCGCCAGGCCCGGCCGCGCCAGGGGAAAAACGATATCGTAAAGAACGGTCCAAGGGCTCGCCCCATCGACATATGCCGCTTCGTCAAGCTCCTTGGGGATGCCTTCGACGGTCGGACGCAGCGTCCAGATCGCGAACGGAAGGTTGAAGGAACAATAGACCAGGATCATTCCGACCCGGGTATCCAGCAGTGAAAAGTCGCCGATCCTGTAGATCTGCGTGAGCAGCAGGAAGAGGGGAAGCAGAAACACCGCCGGCGGCGCCATTCTGTTGGTGATCGTCCAGAAAAATATGCTTTCCTTGCCGGCAAGGTCGAAGCGCGTCAGGGCGTAGCAGGCAAGAAAGCCCAACGTCGTCACGAGGAGAGCGTTTCCCGAGGAGATGATCAGCGAATTGTACATGTAGCGCCGCAGTGTCTCGTTGGTCAGCACGTCCTGATAGTTCTTCCAGAAAAAGCTTTTGAGGACGACATCGGGCGTCGAGAACAGATCGAACGGCTGCTTCACGGATATGACGAATAGCCAGTAGATCGGGAAGAGTGTCGCGACGCTGAGCAGCGTCCAGAGGAGGAGTGAAAGCCATGGATTTTGTCTGTTCATCGGGTCAGCTCCTCTTCACACGCGGTGCAATCAAGCCGACGTAAAGCAGCCAGCAGACGACGATGGTCAGGTAGAGGACGACGACCGAAATCGCCGAGCCGTAGCCGTAGTTCGTCTTCGGAAAGACCTCCTTGAAGATGTGGACGCCGATGTAACGGGTGGACGAACCCGGTCCGCCGCCCGTCAGCATCAGCACTTCGTCGACGGTTCGCAAGGCGTCCATCAGTCTGATGAACACGGTGGCGATGAGGGCGGGGCGGATCAGCGGCAGCGTGATATGCCAGAAGATCTGGCTCTTGCCCGCGCCATCGATCTGAGCCTGTTCGAAAGGGTCCGAAGGCAGGGAAACGAGCGCCGCGATGAGCGACAGGGTCACGAGCGGCGTCCAATGCCAGACGTCCATGATGATCGTCATGGTGAAGGCGGCGACCGCGCTCTGACCGATATTGAGATCGTAGCCGAACCAGCTGCGGAGCAGATAGGGGATGATGCCGATCGACGGTGTCGTCATCAGTTTCCAGACGGAGCCGACGATGATGGGGGCCATGATCAGGGGAAGTGTGTGGATCGTGCGGAAGACCGCCTTGCCGGGGAAGTCCTTCATCAGGGCCTGCGCCAGCACATAACCGAGTATCAACTCTGTCACGACAGCGAAGAACACGAAGGCAATGGTGATGCCGAGTGAGGCCAAGAACAGTGGATCAAAGACCAGGGTGCGGTAGTTCGTTGCCCAGTTGAAGATCATGCTGGGGTTGGCGGCGAACGGGTTCCATTGATGGAAAGAGACCCAGACGACGTATAGGAACGGGAATATGCCGAAGAGCCCAAGGATTATGATCGTTGGGGATAGCAACAGCCATCCGAGCTTTTGCGAATGCATGGCCTCATCCTCTGGCAGCCCTCGGGCGCCTTTCGTGCCGGAAAGAGACGGGTCGCCAAGCGAAGGCGACCCGCCAAGTTGGAGAGGACGTTTTATTTGCGATAACCGAGCGAGGTGAGCTCTTCTTCAGCCTTCGCGGCCATCTGGTCGAGCCCTTCGTCAGGGGCGATCTTGCCGGTCAGGATTTCGTAGAAAATCGGAGCCGTCGCTTCGCGGACCTGGGCATGGAAGGGATATGGAGGAGCGCCGGCGAAGAGTTTGCCCTGTTCCTTGAGCATCGTGTAGAAGCCGCCGAGCTTGATGTCCATCGCCTTGACTTTCGGGTCGTCAAACGTCGCCGTATTGGTGATGCGCGGCGCGGCAATGGCCCAGTCCGGTTGCACGTCGTTCTGACCGATATATTGCAGGAAGAGCAGGGCCGCCTCCTTGTTCTTCGAGGTGACCGGCAGGCCGAAGGCGCCGCCGTCGTAATAGCCGATATAGCCTTTTCCTGATTTCGCGTCGTCGAGCACGCCCGGTTCGAGCGGCGGCAGGGCGAAGCCGACCTTGCCGACGACTTTGGACTGCGCCGGATCGCTTTCGATCCATGCAGCGTTCTCACCGTAGATCAGGCCCTGGGCGACGCGGCCGGCGGCGAAGGTCGTCGCGGTTTCCGTCCAGGTGGACTGCGTCGATTCCGGCGGCGCGATGTCACGCAGATGCAGCCAGTATTTCAGCGCGGCCTTCGACTTGTCGCTGTTCATCGAACCGCCGTTCTTGACGGTTGCCGCGTAATTGTTCTTGGCGTCGATGCCCCAGTTATAGACGCCGAAGGTCGGCACAATGGATTCGAAGAATTCGTACCAGGATGCCGGATGGCCGGTATGCGCCTGTGCGGTCGTGCCCCAGAGCTGCTCGCCGTTATCCTTACCCCACTTGGTGAAAAACTCGGCAATCTGCGTGTAGTCCTCGTGCGTTGTCGCCGGCTTCAGGTCCTTGCCGGTTTCCTTCTTGAAGGCCTCCTTGATCTTCGGATCATCGAAGAGATCCTTGCGATAGAGGTACGTCTTGAGGAATGCCTCCATCGGAATGCCGTAGAGGTCGCCGTTCGCCCCCTTGAAGTAGTCGGCGAAGCTGGTGAAGTTCTTGTCGTCGTAGGTCGGCGCCTTGAGGTCCGGCTGGTCCTTCAGCGTCTTTGTCACGTCGACGAGGAAGTCGCGGGCCAGATACGAATAGATGATGTCCTGCTCGATGTAGACCATGTCATAGATGCCGGTCTTGGCTTCCATGTCCTTGATGGCCTTGTCGTACATCTGGTCCCATGAGGTCGTTTCGATCTCGACCTTGATGCCGGTTTTCTTTTCGAACTCCGGAGCGAGTACGTTCTTGATGTAGTTGGACGGGGGAGTGGATTCGGTCACGCCGTGAAGGGTCACGCCCTTGAACTTGGCGCCTGCGTCCGACCAGAAGTCAGCCCATGCCGGCGATGCGGCGGTCACGAGACTAACCGTCAGCGCAAGCGCGCTGGCCTTCAGTGCATACGTCATTTCTATCCTCCCAGATAACAGCGAGATCATCTCACCGGGCCTTTGTGTAGACGAAAAGAGCAATTCGCGCAATATTTGTTGGCTAAACCTGCAAATATGATGCCTATGTGTTTGATTTATCCGGAAACTTATTTCATCGATCGGGGCGCTCTGCGTGCGTTCCGATCAAGGACAGTTATAATATGCTGCGTTGCAATGTCTTTTTGTCGCGTTGCCAAAATCCTGAGGTGCGAAATTATTTGTTGCTTTACCATACTAAATGACTTAGCTCTTGCCGAAAGAAAGTATATGGCGGAGGAAAATGGTTATGCGTCGATTGGGTATCCACTCATTTGTATGGACGGGCGGCCAAACTCAGGAGGGTCTGGAAATGGCCCTCAACAAGACAGCGGAACACGGCTATCGCACCATCGAGTTCGCCTATCTCAGGCCGGAGAAATTCAATCTCGATCGCCTGGCAAAGCTTGCGCAGTCACTCGACGTCGAGATCGGCGTGACGATGGGATTGGGACACCAGAACGATATTTCCAGCGAGGACGACGCTGCCGTTAGGGCCGGCAAGAGCACGCTTTCGGATGCGGTGCATGCCGTGCGGGATATCGGCGGCAACAAGCTCGGTGGCATCCTTTATTCCGCGCATACCAAGTACAACCGGGCGCCCACCAGGAAGGGATGGGACAATAGCGTCGCTGCGATCGCCGGCACGGCAGAAATCGCCAAGGCCGCGAATGTCGATCTCGTTCTCGAAGTCGTCAACCGTTTCGAAACCAACCTGCTGAACACCGCCGCCCAGGGCTTGAAGTTCATTTCCGAAACCGGGTCCGATCATGTCCGTCTCCACCTCGACACATTCCACATGAATATCGAGGAAGCAAACCCGGCGGCGGCTATCCGGCTTGCCGGCGACAAGATCGGCTACTTCCACATTGGAGAAAGCAATCGTGGCTATCTGGGCGACGGCACCATCAATTTTGATCTGATCTTCGATGCGCTGCTCGATATCGACTACAAGCGCGACATCGTGTTCGAGAGCTTCTCCACCGCGGTGGTCGACGAGGGGCTTTCGCTTGCCTGTGCAATCTGGCGTGACACCTGGACGGACAACGATCCGCTTGCGGCGCACGCAAAGAAGTATATCGAGCTCAAGCACGAGGAGGCCAAGCGTCGCCGCGTCACGAACGCGCGGCCCTAATTATCCTTCTGGCGGCATGTTCCAATTGTGTAAGGGTTGGGGCAGGTTGATTTGAAGGGAAATGACCATGAACGAAACCGCCTCGACCGGAAGTTCGCCACGCAGGATTCGTCAGAACAATATCGTTGCTGCCCTGCAGACGATCTATAGCCATCGCTCGATGAGCCGGGCCGACCTGGCGCGGAAGCTTGGGATGAACCGTTCGTCCTCGGGCGAGATCGTGGCTGAGCTGGTGGAGGGCGGCTTCGTCCAGGAATCCGAGGCAAGCGGCAAGCAGCGCTCGGACCACGCGAGGCTGGGCCGGCCGGGGATTATGCTTGAGCTGGTGCCCGACGCCGCCTTCTTCGTCGGCATCGAGATCGGCGTCGAGCACATCTCGGCCGCTGTGATTGATCTTTCGGCCGAGGTTCGGGTCTGTCGGAAAATGGCATTCGACACGCCAGCGTCGACGGTCGAACAGGCGGTGGCGGAAGGTGTGGAGCTTATCGTCGGGGCAATGTCCAAAGGCATGATCCGGCGCTGCAAGGGGCTCGGCATCTCGGCTCCGGCGCATGTTCGCCCGGACGGAAGCGTCAGCCTGGCGCCGATCATCGGATGGCGGGACGTGTCGTTGAAGGACATCGGTCGGCAGGTCTTTCCGGTGGACGTGCCGATCCTTGTCGAGAACGACGCGAACGCGTTCGCCATTGGTGACAGCTACCGCCACGGGTCTACCCGCGTGACGCTGTTCCTGACGATGGAAACGGGTGTCGGCGGCGGCATCATGATCGATGGAAAGCTGTTTCGGGGTGGCCATGGGCTGGCGGGCGAAATCGGCCACACGCTCGTGCCTGGAAGCGGTGGACAGAAATTCGAGCAGCTCATCGGCCGTGAGGTGCTGATAAGGCAGTACGAGGCGGCGACCGGTCGAAAGAGCACGGACATCCAGGACTTCCTGGCCGACGTCCGCGATCGGGTCCCGGACGCCGTGAACATTGCGGAGACGTGGTCGAAACATCTGGCCTATGCTCTTCTGCAGGCCTGCCGCCTGATCGACCCGGATCGGATCGTTCTCGGCGGTTCGGTCGCCTCGCTCTACCCGATGGTGGCCGCGCGCGTCGCGGTCCACATGTCGGAAGGGCAGAACATTCCATTTCCGACTCCCAAAATCGTCGTCGACGACGACGCGGAGTTCGGATCGGCATTCGGTGCGGCCTGCATGCTGCACCAGCGCTTTCTCTCTCTCGAGAACGAAGAGTTTGGAAGTGAAGACGGATCGCTGCCGCGACTGGCGGCGACCTAGGGCAATTCCAGGAAAAGTGCGCAGCGGTTTTCCGTCCGGAATTGCGTTGAAACAAAGAGATGGAGCGTTTTCGCGATTCGAGGAAAAGCGGAAATGCGCCGGAGACCAAATATCGAAAGTAGGATTGCAATGGCGTCAATACTTGCCCCTGACCGGCTCGGTCCCACCGTCTGCGTAGGCGAGATCCTTGTCGAGATCGTCGCAACGACCGTCGGCGATGGATTTAAAGAAGCCCAGCCTCTCGTTGGACCCTATCCGAGCGGTGCGCCCGCAATCTTCATCTCGCAGTGCGGGCGCCTGGGTGGTTCGTCCGCCATGGTGGGCGCCGTCGGCGACGATGACTTTGGCCGCGTCAACACGGACAGGCTCAAGCGAGACGGCGTGGATGTCTCGACCATCGCGATCGATAGCGACTATCCGACGGGAAGCGCTTTCGTTCGCTACCGCAAGGATGGTTCGAGAGATTTCGTCTACAACATCGCGACCTCCGCCGCCGCGCGCTTCGGATGGTCCGACAACGTCAGGCGCCTGATCGAGCGCACGGGGCATCTTCACGTCATGGGATCGGCTCTGTCCGTACCGAGCGCGCGCGAGGTGATCGATCAGGCGGTGGATATCGTCAAGGCGAGAGGCGGAAGCCTCTCCGTCGATCCGAACATCCGCAAGGAGTTGAAGCTGGATGCCGCGACCGAGCGACGGTTCGCGACGCTGGTTGCCGCCGCGGACCTGCTCCTGCCGTCCGGCGAGGAGCTTGAAAGGGCCGCGGGCGTGGAAGGGGAAGCCAACGCAATCCGCCGCCTGTTCGAAATCGGCGTGAAGGAGATCGTCCTCAAGCGCGGGGCTGACGGAGCAACCTATTTCGACAAGGATGGCAACCGCATCGACGCGCCGGCCTTCATTGTCGAGGAGGTCGATCCGACAGGAGCCGGCGACTGCTTCGGGGGGGCCTATCTCACATGCCGCCGTCTGGGAATGTCACCTGAGGAGTCTCTGACCTACGCGTCGGCCGCCGGCGCACGCAATGTCACCGTCCGTGGCCCCATGGAGGGAGCCGGCACCCGGCAGGAACTCGACGCGTTCATCTCCTCCACTGAAAGGCGCTCGTGATGCAGATCGATCTCAGACAGCTCGCCTCGCTGCGTAAGCGAGGCCGCCCGATGGGTGTGACCTCCGTTTGCTCCGCGCATCCGATCGTCATTCGCGCCGCGCTGCGCCATGGCAGGCAGCATGAAAGCACGGTACTCATCGAGGCAACCTGCAATCAGGTCAACCATCTCGGCGGCTACACCGGCATGACGCCGAGCGACTTCGCAGCGCTCGTCCGCAAGATCGCCGCCGAGGAAGGCTGCCCCGAGAGGCTGATCGTTCTCGGGGGCGATCACCTCGGGCCGAATCCCTGGCGCGACCAGCCGGCGGACGAGGCCATGGCCCAGGCCGAGAAGATGGTTGCCGCTTACATCGACGCGGGGTTCCGCAAAATACATCTGGATGCTTCGATGGGCTGCAAGGGCGAGCCCGTTGCGCTCGATGATGAAACGACAGCTCACCGCGCGGCGCGTCTAGCCGCAGTCGCCGAGGCCCGCGCCGAGACGGCCGGCGGCGAGATGCCTGTGTATATCATTGGAACCGAAGTGCCGCCTCCGGGCGGAGCGGACCATGCCCTCGATACCATAGAGCCGACCTCGGCAGCCGCGGCGTTGAAGACGATCGATGTTCATCGACGCGTCTTTGCAGACAAAGGCCTCGACAAAGCCTTCGCACGCGCGATTGGTCTGGTCGTCCAACCCGGCGTCGAGTTCGGCAATCACAACGTCATCTATTACGACCGGAGCAAGATCGATGCGCTGAAGTCCGTGCTCGCTCAAGAGCCGCAGTTCGTGTTCGAAGCCCATTCGACCGACTATCAAGGGCCTGGACCTCTGACCGCTCTGGTCGAAGACGGCTTTCCAATCCTGAAGGTCGGTCCCGAGCTTACATTCGTGCTGCGCCAGGCGCTCTATGCGCTCGACGCAATCGCATCCGACCTGCTGCCCGACTACGGGAGCCGGCCGCTCTACGCGGCCATGGAATCCCTGATGCTGGATCAGCCCGGCAACTGGAGCCGCCATTACCACGGCAGCGATGCGGAGATGCGGTGGCTGCGCCATTATTCGCTGTCGGACCGGATCCGCTACTACTGGGCGGCGCCGGAGGCGCAGGCGGCGGTCGGGCGTCTCTGCGCTGCGCTGCGCGGCCAGTCGGTCCCGCTTCCGCTCTTCTGGCAGTATCTGCCGTCGGCGCAGGACTTCGCGGGATCGCCGCTGGACCCCGAGGCGGTACTGATCTGGAGGGTCACGCGCAGCATTGCGGACTACCACGCAGCATGTGGGGTTGGAAAAGCCGATTAGGAAACAAAGGAGGAGTGCATGAACGAGTTGAATGGGAAGATCGCGGCCGTCACGGGCGCCGCGTCAGGGATAGGGCTTGCCTCGACCGAGGCGATGATCGCGGCCGGGGCAACGGTCGTGCTCGTCGACCGCGACGAGCGAGCATTGAACGAGGTCTGCGCGCGGCTGGGAGCGGGCGCGATACCATTGGTGCTCGACCTTCTGAACGCCGAGAAATGCGCTTCTTTGCTTGATGGGATTCTGTCGAAGGTCGGGCATCTCGACATTCTTCATGCCAATGCGGGAACCTATATAGGCGGCGATCTCGTCGATGCCGATCTTGATGGCATAGATCGCATGCTCAATCTCAATGTCAACGTCGTCATCAAGAACGTCCGCACCGTCGCGCCTCACATGATCGAGCGCGGCACAGGGGACATCGTCGTCACCAGTTCCGTCGCAGGACATTCGGCGATTCCCTGGGAGCCCGTATACTCGCCGTCGAAATGGGCGATGCACTGCTTCGTCCAGACGATGCGACGGCAGCTTCTAAAGAACGGCATCCGTGTCGGCTCCGTTTCGCCGGGGCCGGTGATCAGTGCGTTGCTCGCCGATTGGCCGGAAGAGAACCTCCGGAAGGCCAAGGAGGCCGGGGCGCTCATCGAGCCGAAGGAAGTCGCCGACGCCATCATCTTCATGTTGACCCGCCCGAGGAATGTGACGATCCGCGACGTTGTCGTCCTTCCCAGCGCATTCGACATCTAGGGAGAGGCACATGTCTTACCAGAAGAAATTTCGCCTGGATGGCGAGCGCGCTGTCGTGACAGGGGGAGGGCGCGCGATCGGACTATGCTGCGCCGAAGCCTTGGCGGAGGCGGGGGCTGCCATTGTCGTCGTCGAGAGGCGCGAAGAGGACGCCCGGGAGGCGGTCGCGCTCCGCGGCAAAGGCTACGAGATCGAAATCCGGGTCGGCGACGTAACCGACTCCGCCCGCATGGAGGCTATCGCATCGGAACTCGCCGACTCTGGCCGGCCGGCAACCATCCTCGTCAACAATGCCGGCATCGGTCAGAGCGGTATCGCAGCGGAAGATGTTACCGACGCCGACTGGCTTCGCATGATGGATGTCAACGTCAACGGCGTCTTCTGGTGCTCGCGGGCATTCGGACGCCATATGGTGGCGCTGAAACGGGGTGCCATCGTGAATCTCGGTTCGATGTCCGGAAACATCTGCAACCGACCGCAGCCGCAGACCGCCTACAATGTCTCCAAGGCAGCAGTCCATCATCTCACCCGCTCGCTTGCCGCCGAATGGGCGCACCACGGTGTCAGGGTGAACGCGGTTGCTCCGACTTATATCGAGACGCCGATGGTTGCCGCGGTCGAAGCCAACAAGGAGCGCATTCCGATCTGGCTGGCGGACACGCCAATGGGCCGGATGGGTGCTCCGGAAGAAGTCGCGAGCGCCGTTCTCTTCCTGGCGTCCGGTGCGGCCAGCCTGATGACCGGCGCGATCGTCAACGTCGATGCGGGGTTCACCTGCTGGTAATGGGGTCGCAGCAAGGCACAGTCTCATACCTTGCTGCGGACAAAGTGCCTTTTTTCAGCCCAGATGCCTGCGCAACTGACCGTGCAAAACCCGGGCTCGAAGAGAGAGTAGCGGGCCATCGCCATAAAACCCAGCATATGTGCGATGGCCTTTTAGTTCCATAATGTACGTTATGCATCTTTGGTGTGTAGCCGGGGTACATTCTATGTTCCCGATGCTCAATACGGTCTGCGAGAATTCTGTGCGACGGCCTCGTTCCGCTTTAGCTTGCCGCCGAGGCTTGCCTATGCGGGTCCCCATTCTTCAAGCGCGCGCTCTATGTCGTACTGATAAGACGGTACGTTTTCCTTCTGGCAAACAGCATGCAGATACAGCGTCACTGCATCTCGTTGATGTGCGGTGAGTAAGGAAAATTTCCCCGGGCATCCGCATAGGTAAGGCGCAAACTCGTGCCTATAGTCACCGTCGAGATCGGCAATCATGTATGCGGGCAGATGAAATCGCATTCCGTCAGCATCCATGAACGCTGGGCTGCTTGAGTGCTTGTTGAGGTCTTCCACCTTGATTGCCGCCCAATCATTCTTCTCATCGTCAGCGCGATATGCGGCGCGAACCTCGTTGCTTGCATAGTCGTCGAGCGCTTGCGTCTCATGGAGGCCGACGCCGTCACCCAGGGTGACACCAGCGAATGCGTCTCTCACCACCGCTTTCACAGTCTCTATGACATCGGGTGCCAGTTTCATGAAATGACCTGCCTATTCAAGGATGACCGCCACCGCTCTCGTCTCCGTCCAGATATCAATCGAGTTACCGCTGATCTCCATGCCGGTCCCCACGATCAAGAAGATTGACTGCCTGCAACGCTTTTCCAATATAGTCGAAGGTCGATCTCGTGCCTCATTCTCAAGGCTTCGGCGTGCCGGATGCCTTGCTCCCCTTTTGCTCCGGGGCATCGATCGGATAGCTTACCATACGTCTAATGGATGGAGTTTCCATGTTCAAATCGATATCGGACAGCGCGGCTGCTGCTGACGGCGGTTCGCTCGCCCTGTTTGTGGAGCGATTTGACGGAGAGGTGGAGCAATTTGTGATCAATCGCTCCCTCGCTTCACGCGGGACGCCCGCATACAACAAAGTCGTATCGAGCCTCCGGCCTCTTTCCGCGGATGATTGTCGGGCGATCGCGGCCGCTCTTGAACGGCTGTTGACGACGACGCCTCCGATCCATCCGTTGGCGGACTTCATCAAAACACTCAAACAGCAGTCTTCATCTCGATAGAGCTGCAGAGCGTCCCAAAACCCCAAGGATAGCTGCGGAATAATTGCATCGAGGCGACTTATCGCCGCCGGGAGCACCGGAGCTTGCGCGCGTCGATCACCTTGTATGCTGCCACAATAACCGCGCCCTACGCAGTTAGAAACCCGAAGCACCGGGTCTGATTTGGCGATACCAAGAAGCGCCGGCGTGACGCGCGCGGCTGAAATCAGCGCTTGCGCACGAACTCGGTGCGCAGAACCAGACCCTTGATCGCGTCGTGCCGACAATCGATCTCTTCCGGGTTATCGGTAAGCCGGATCGACCGGATCACGGTTCCTTGCTTCAGCGTCTGGCCGGCGCCCTTGACCTTGAGATCCTTGATCAGGACGACAGAATCCCCGTCCGCGAGAACATTGCCCGATGCGTCGCGGACTTCCGCGCCCTTCGCCTTCTCCGCAGCGATTTCCGAAGCGGGCCGCCACTCGCCGGTTGCCTCGTCATAGATATAGTCGTCGTCTTGGTCGTTCATATTTGTCATTTCTTGTGTCTTGATGCGGTGCGATCCATACCACCATTCGCCGGCAGTGGTCGGGCATTTGCGAACCTCTAACGGCTAAAGGTGTCCGTGTAAACCTTGGCGACTGTTCCCGCCGACATGGATGGCGCTCGCCAATTGCGAGCGCCACACATCGTTCGTCATCAGCCAAGCTCGACGATTGCGCAGCCATAGGCGTCGAGCGACAGGGCGCCGGAAACCGATTTGCCGTTGTCGAGGAGATCGATACCACTTGGAACGCTTGTCAGTTCAGCCCTCTGGTCCGTGTAGTTCTGGATGAAGAGCAGACGCCGATCGTCGTTCTGGCGCATGGTTACCTCGACGCCGGCGGGCAGATCGGCAATCAGCGGCTCAACGCCCGCGTCCGTGAAGGTCCGATCCGTGAGCGCAGTGGTCAGCTCGGGTGTAAGGTAGGTGCCGAGATAGAGCACCCTGCCCTTGCCGACTTTGCGGGATGTCGCCATCGGTACACCCTCGGCATAACGGTTCGACCAGGTCGCGATCACCTCGACATCGCCGGCAACCGCCAGGTTTTCGTAGAAATGCGCGGCCTCCAGTTCGCGATTGCCGATCGTAAACCGGCGAACGCGGCGATGGGATTCAGCCGGCCGGTTGGGCGGCACCATCAGCCCGCCGGAACGCGACATGACGTCGAAGAGCCCGTTGGCGCCCGGAGCGGCAAGCCGGCCGAAATCCTCGACCGTGACGCCGGTCAGCCGTGCGAGAGAGGTACCGGGCGCTGCCTCGCGGATCACATGGTTGTTTTCGTCGCGCGTGCCGGTGCGGGCGCCGATGATGACCGTGCCGCCGTTCCGCGCGAAGGTCTCCAGCCGTTCCGTCCAGCCGTCCTTCCACATCACCCAATGCGGAACATAGAGAAGCTTCAAGCGCGAAAGATCGTCTTCGGGATGGATGAAGCCGCAGGCGATGCCGCGATCGTAGCAATGCTGATGCAACAGCACGGCGTCGTCCTGCGGGCTCGGCAATCCGATCGAATAGGTCTTGTGCGCCTCCTGATTGTCGAAATCCGAGCCGGCGATGCCGACATCCATGCGGACATAAGTGCCGAGGATCTTGTCCTTGAGCGCTGTCATTTCGCTGGCGAAACGCTTGGCCTCGTCATAGCGATGGCGCGGCACGTCGTCATGGTCGATGATGCCCATCCAGTAGATTTCCGCACCGAAATGCGCCGGCCGCCAGCGGAAGAACATCAGGCCGTCGGCGCCGCGCGCCACCGACGACATCGCCATGCGCCGCATCTCGCCTGGCTCCGGCGTCAGCGTGCAGAAGCCGGGCTGGCTGCCGAAACCGGACTGCTGTTCGGGGATGATGTAGTTGCCCGAAAAGCCGCGGCAGATGTCGAGATGCAGCGCCTGAACCTTGGCGTGATTGCCGATGCGCTGGAACTCGTCATAGAGCATCGGATAGATATCGTAGCCGACGAAATCGAGATCGGTGGAGAACTGGCCACGGAAATCGATATCGCGCAGGCCGCCGAGATTGTGGAAGATAAACCAGTCCGCCTTCGTCGCCCGCAGGATTTCCACCTGATCGTGCTGGAAGCGCGCGGTCGAGAAGGCGAGGAAGCGGTGGTAGTCCTGCACATGCCCCGGGCTCGGGAAGGTCGGCCCGAAATCGATGGGCAGCACCACCTGGCCGAAATCGTCGTAGGCTGTCGCCCAGAAGTCGCCGCCCCAGGCAAAATTGAGCTTGCCGATCGTGCCGTATTTGTTAGCGAGATAGGCTTGGAATTCCGAAAGCGTCGCGTCGGAGAAGGATTCCGGCATGCTGGTGTTGAGCTCGTTGTCGGTCTGCCAGCCGATGACATGCGGAGTGTCGCGATAGTGCTCCGCCATCGCCTTGGTGATGCGCTTGCTGTGCTCGCGATAGACCGGGCTGGCCGTATCGGCATGCTGGCGCGAGCCGTGGCTCATTTTTCGGCCGTTGCCGTCGACGCGAAGGACCTCCGGATGGGCTGCCGTCAGCCAGCGCGGCGGTGTGGCCGTCGGTGTGCACATGATCGTGCTGATGCCGTGATTTGCCAGTACGGCGATGGCGCGGTCGAACAGATCGAAGTCGAAGGTGCCGAGCTTCGGCTCGAAGATATGCCAGGCGAATTCGCCGAGGCGCACCACATTGAAGCCGGCCTCGGCCATGCGCCTGGCATCGCGCTCCCAATAGCTTTCATCGACATGTTCCGGATAATGCGGGGCGCCGACCAGAAAACGGTCGGTCTTGATGGTGCGCCATACGGAAAGGTCTTTGGGACTGGTATTGACTGACACGGTATCGAGCTCCTGAAGGATCATTTATCGAGAATGGATTTGCGGGCCGTGATGGTCCGCTCGTCAGTGGCGGAAAAGAGGTAGATTTCGCTGGGATCGAGGCTGAGGCTGATCGGCGTATCGTTGGCAATGCCGGTGACATGGCCGATCTGCACGGTGATGCTGCCCGTGCCGCTTTCCGAGCCGATGCATTGCAGCGCGCCGGCATCGACATAGAGAATGGTTTCACGCCCGAGATGCTCGACGAGGCGGACATGGCCAGAGATCGCCGCACCCGGAGCTTGAGCGTCCGTAACGGAAATGCTTTCCGGCCGGATGCCGAGGGTCAGCCCCTCGCCTTTTTGCACCGTGACGCCGGCTGCAAGTTCGACTGTGACCGGCGCTAGCCCCGGTGCGGAGACGGTCGCGCTGTTTCCGGCAACCTGGTCGACGGTCACGGTGAAGAAATTCATCCGCGGTGCACCCAGGAAGCCGGCGACGAAGAGATTGTCGGGGTTTCTGTAAAGTTCCAGCGGCGAGCCGACCTGCTCGATGATACCGCGATTGAGCACCACGATGCGGCTCGCCATCGTCATGGCCTCGATCTGGTCATGCGTGACATAGACCATGGTCGCGCCGAGTTCGGCATGCAGGCTGCTCAGTTCCACGCGCATCTGCGTGCGCAGGGCGGCGTCGAGGTTCGACAAGGGCTCGTCGAAGAGGAAGACGTCCGGCGAGCGGGTGATCGCCCGGCCGATGGCAACGCGCTGGCGCTGGCCGCCCGAAAGCTGCTTCGGCCGCTTGTCGAGCTGATCGGTGATCCTCAGGATCTTGGCGGCGCGTGCCACGGCGGCATCGATCTCCGCCTTTGGCCGCTTGGCCATGCGCAGGCCGAAGCCCATGTTCTCGGCGACCGTCATATGCGGATAGAGCGCGTAGGACTGGAACACCATGGCGATGCCGCGATCTCCCGGCTCCGCTGTGCTGACATCGCGGCCGTTGATCATGATCTGGCCGGATGAGATCGTCTCCAGGCCGGCGATCGATTTCAGGAGCGTGGACTTGCCGCAGCCGGACGGGCCGACCATGACGATGAATTCGCCCTGTTCCACGGAAAGATCGATGCCGCGCAAGGCATGATAGGCACCGTAATTCTTGTTGACGTGTCTAAGTTCGAGACTGGTCATGCTTCTAGGCTCGCAAAAGAAGGATTGGCACAAAGGGGGCGATTGGCGAACGCGTTGGACAAGGTCATCATCCCTTCACCGCCCCCATGGTGAGCCCGGCGATGAAATGCCGCTGCATCAGGAAAAACATGATGACGGGCGGGACCGCGACGACGATCGTGCCGGCGGAGATGAGGTTCCAGGCGGAAACCCATTCGCCACGCAGGTTGGCAAGACCGGCGGTCACCGGCTTGACCGTGTCGCTGACCGTCAGCACCACGGCCCAGAAATAGTCGTTCCAGACGAAGGTGAAGATCAGGATCGCGAGCGCGGCCAGCGCCGGGCGAACCAGCGGAACGACGACATGAACCAGCGTCTGGAAGGGCGAAGCCCCCTCCGCCCTCGCCGCCTGGAACAGCTCGTCCGGCAGCGCGGCGATGAAGTTGCGCATGAACAGCGTCGCAAAGCCGGTCTGGAAGGCGATATGGAAGATGATCAGCGCGGCCGGCGTATCATAGAGGCCGACGCGAACCATCAAGTCGCGCACCGGGATCATCATGATCTGGTAGGGCAAGAAGTTGCCGCCGACGAAGAGCGCGAAGACGAGCATGTTGCCACGGAACCGATAACGCGCCAGCACGAAGCCCGCGAGCGTGCTCAGGACCAGCACGCCGGCGACGGCGGGGATCGTGATCATCAGGCTGTTGAGGAAATAGCGGGCCATCGGCGTCTGGGTGAAGACAGACGTATAATTCTCCACCAGGCCGAACTGTGTCGGCCACCCCCAGAGATTGCCGCCCATTACATCCTGCGTCGAACGGAAGGAGGTGAGGATGACGGCAAAGAGCGGGCACAGCCAGAGGATCAGGATGGCGAGCACGGCGGTAAAATAGAAGCGGCGATGCCAGATGGCATCTTCGGGGATCGGGCGCGGATACATCAGGCCCCCCTTTCTTCCATGCGGATGATGCGCGAGAGATACCAGACGATGAACGCTGCCATGATCACGAACAGCACCGAGGCGATCGCCGCGCCATAGCCGAAGCGATAGGAGAAGATCGACTGTTCGAACATCTGGTAGGCCAGCACCTGCGAGGAGCCGAACGGCCCGCCTTGGGTCATGACCGAGACCATGTCGAAGGAGCGAAGCGCGCCGACGACGGTGACGGCAATGGCGATGAAGGTGACTTGCGTCAGCTGCGGCAGGACGATGTGGCGCAGCATGTTCCAGCCCCTCGCCCCGTCCACCCGGCCGGCGCCGATCAGCTCCTCGCTCAAATTGTTGAGGCCGGCGAGATAAAGCACCATGCAGAAGGCGATCTGCGGCCAGAGTGCTGCGATGACGATGGCGAAGGTCACGAAATGCTCGTCCGACAGGACAGCCGGCGCGGTCGCGCCAAAGAAGCCGAAAATCAACGCCAGCAGGCCGAGCTGCGGCGTGTAGACCCAGGTGAAGACGACACCGACGGCAACCGAGGCCAGCACCAGTGGAATGAAGAACAGCGACTTCATCAGCCGCATGCCACGGATCTTCTGGTTGACGAGAAGCGCGATCGCCAGTCCGAGCGGCGGCGCGGCCATGAACATGACAAGCCAGATAAGGTTGTTCTTCAGCGATACGTAGAATTGCGGATCGTTGAACAGCTCGACGTAATTGCCGAGGCCGATCCAGGTCATTGGGCTGAAACCATCCCATTCATGCAGGCTGATCCAGATGCTCTCCAGCGCCGACCACAGGATGACGACGGAAAACAGGACGGCCGCGGGTAAAATCAGCAAAGCGGGGGTCAGCCACCAGCGATGGTGGCGCCAGAATATCATCATTTGAAATCCTCTTTCGAAATGGGGAGGCGGAGCAGCGGCCCCGCCTCCCGGCCGCCGGGAGGAAAGGTTAGAGCTTGTAGATACGCTTACGCGTACCTTCGAGGCGCTGCAGGATCGCGCTCCGCCGTTCGGGCTTCGCCATGAATTCCTGGAAGCCGACGAGGCCGGCCTGTGCCATGTCGGGATCGCTGTCGCGGTCGTAATATTGCGAGGTGCCCTGCACCGTCTTCAGTGCTTCGACAGCGGCGTTGACCAGCGGGTCCTTGCTCGGTGGCAGATCGTTGCGCGGCGGAACATTGCCGCCGGGTTCGAGATAGGGACCGAGATTTTCCGGGCGATAGAAATAGCTCAGGAACTCGCGGGCGCCTTGCTTGTTCTTGGCGTTGGCCGGGATATGAACGGAATTCAGCGAGAACTCCTCGAAACGGCCGACCTTCGCATCGATCGTCGGGAACGGCGCGAAGGCGAGCTGATCGAGGTCCTCCTTCGGGAAGGCGTAGCGGACGAAGGCGCCGAGGTTCATCATGCCGGCCTTCTTCTGCGCCAGTAGTGCGCCCGCTTCCTGCCAACCAAAGGACGTGTGGTTGGGCGTGAAGAAGTCCTGCTTGATCAGGGTTTCCCACTGGTCGAACACCGGCTTCAGCGCCGGGTCGAGATAGCTCATCTCGCCGTTCATCAGCGCCATATGCTTGTCGAGACCGTTGATGCGCAGGTTCATCTGGTCGAACCAGCCGGCTGCCGGCCAAAGTTCCTTGGTGCCCATGGCGATCGGCGTCAGATTGGCGGCCTTGCACTTCGCGCCGAAAGCGAGAAAATCGTCCCAGCTTGCCGGCACCGTGGCGCCGAGCTGGCTGAAGACGTCCTTGCGATAGAACATGCCCCAGAGCGTGCCTCCGGTCGGCAGGCCGTATTGCTTGCCGTCGACGGTAACCGAACCGGCCGCCGCGCCGAGCACATCCTTGTATTTCTCTTTCTCGAAAAGATCGGAGATATCGTCGAAAAGACCGCGCTTGACGAAGGCGCGCATGCGGTTTCCGGAGAACCAGAAGCAGATATCCGGTGCACCGGCGACGAGATAGTTGCGGATGGCGGTCTTATGGGCCTCATGGTCCATATTGTTGATCACGACCTTGACGCCGGCCTGCTTGCCGAAATCCTCCGCCATTTTGCGCAGGATCGCCAGCGCATCGGCATTGTTCTCGTCGGAAATGATATTGATGTCCTGCGCCTGCGCGATCGCCGGCATCGGGAAACCGGCCAGCGCGGCGGCTGAGGCCGCCCCTGCTCCCTTGAGAAAGCTACGACGGCTTGCTTGCCTTCCAAGCAAATTGAAAGTCATTTGAAAATCCTCCCTTTGTAACACCTATCTTCACCCTCAGCCTGTGAGCCTGCAGAACGCCCCCCAGCGTCTTGCCTTCGGACACATGGTCGCAACGAACCCGCCGAGGCAGCGATGCGGCTGCCCGGATGAACGGCTTCGAGAAACGATGAGTCCCTTTTTCTGACTTCTTCGTGCTTGCGCACGGGCCGGATGTTGATCGACAAGGGAAGTTATGCATAAGTTCGAAACAGACGCAATAATTAATTTACAAAATTAAGAAAGAGACATCGTGAAGCTGAAAGGCGACCAGAGCACCTCGCGCGCCCTGAACCGGCGGCTCATTCTCAACCTTCTGCGACAGGAAGGGCCGAAAAGCCGTGCGGAGATTGCAACGATTACCGGCCTTAGCCCGGCCGCCGTCACCTTCGTCATCGCGGATCTGATCGAGGAAGGTCATGTCAGCGAGGGCAAGGCGGTGGCCGGGCTCGCCGGCCGGCGTCCGATTCCTGTGGAAATCAATTATGCCAATGGGTTAGCGATCGGCTTTAAGCTGATGGTCGATTCCGTGGAATGCGTGGTCACCGACCTTGCCACCAGCCCGCTCGGCTCCATGCGGCTGACCCTTGCGGACCGCGATCCGGAAAATGTCGCCAAGACGCTTGCGGCGGCAGTCCCCCTGCTCGTCCAATATGCCGCGCGGCCGAACGCGCAGCTTGCCGGCATCGGCATTTCGATGCCCGGTGTCATCGACAATGATCAGACCACCTGCGTGCGCAGCCATCGTTTCGCCTGGAACAATGTTCCCCTCGCCTCCATTCTGGCGCAGAAGGTCAAGGTGCCGGTCTGGCTCGAAGACGATACGAACGCCTATGCTATCGCCCAACAGCTTTTCGGGCTGGGGAGACAACACCGTAACATGGCCGTCATGGCGATCGGCGTCGGCATCAGCTGTTCCCTGATCATCGAGGGCAAGCTCTATCGCGGCGCCAATGGCGCTGCCGGCAAGTTCGGCCATGTGCTGCACGAGGAAGGTGGCCGCCTTTGCGAATGCGGCAAACGCGGTTGCCTGATGGCCTACCATTCGCAGGTCTCAATGCTCCGCACATGGAGAGAGAGAACAAACCGCAATGATGACTTTGGCTTAGCGGAGATGCTTCAAGCATCGAAGGAAGACGAGCCCGCCGCCGTCAATATTCTCGCGGAAGCCGGGACCGGCATCGGCAAGGCACTCGCCAATCTCGTCAACGTCACCGATCCCGAGGTGATCGTCGTCGGAGGCGAAGCCGTTTCCTTCGGCGATGCACTGTTCGGGCCGCTGCGATCAACCCTGGCCGCTCATACCTTTCGCACTGCTCCGCCGCTGCTCCCGGATTGGGAGGACAATTCCTGGGCACGCGGCGCCGCCGCTCTTGTCACGCAGAAGTTTTTCGATTTCGAAACATCGGGCGGAACATCGGCAAGCAGCGAGGCGCTTGCAAAGACTTCCGTCGCATAGAAGCCGGACAAGCGGTCGATAGCGGGCGTGCCGACGAAATCCGTCAGCCCGCCCGTTTCCTCATCATGGCCCCGGTCGCCCCGCTTCCGTCATCGACATCAACTGTCGGATTTCAACTTGCCGGCGGTCGCCCAGGCTTCTTTCGAAACTTCGCTGATCACGATCTCCACCGATTCCGGCGGGCAGACGAGCGTTTCGACGACAACCCTGGTCGCCTCGCGAACGAAGGCACGCTTCTGTTCCTGCGTGCGTCCCGGATGCATTTCCAAACGTAGGATGGGCATAAGAACTCCTTTGACAAAACGCCTTGGATGAAAGGCACCGGGAGTATGTTGCAAACCGAAACGGTGATAAATAATGCCTGAATTGCTTCACTCCAAACCATATGGTGTTTAATCATGGATAAGTTGGCGGGCATGGCGATGTTTGTCAGGGTGGTCGAGCTCGGCAGTTTTGCCGCCGCCGCCGATGCCAGCCAGGTATCCGCGACCATGGTCGCCAAGCATATCCGCATTATCGAACAGCGCCTCGGCGCCCGGCTTCTTCATCGCACCACGCGCAGGCACCAGCTGACGGAAGTCGGAAGGCTATATTATGAGAGATGCCGGAGCGCTCTTGCAGAGGTGGATCTTGCCGAGGCGAGCGCATCCGAGCTGCAGGCCACGCCGCGCGGCCGATTGCGGCTTGTCGCGCCGGTCAGCTTCGGCAGCGAGAGCCTCGTACCGGCCCTTGTCGAATATCTGCATCGGAACCTCGAGGTCAGCATCGATCTCGCTCTCGACAATCGCGCACATGATCTGATCCGGGAAGGCTATGAGCTCGGCATCCACATCGGCGATCTGCAGGATACGAGCCTGGTTGCGCGTCCCTTACGGCCATATCGACGGATTCTCGCAGCTTCTCCGGCCTATCTCGAGCGTGCCGGCAGGCCGCGCACACCGCAGGAACTGAGCGAGCACATGTGCCTGGGCCATTCCTACTGGCGCCTGCAGGGGCTATGGCATCTCGTCGGCCCGGAGGGAGAGGCCTGCGAAGTTGCCGTGAAAAGCCGCTTCACGACGAACCAGGGAGCGGCCCTTCGCGTGGCGGCGCTGCATGGCGCGGGGATCGTGCTGCAGCCGGAAATATTGCTGGCGGGCGACCTCGATGCCGGCCGGCTCGAAGCCGTTCTGCCGCAATGGTCGTATCAGCCGACGCCGATGCATCTCGTCTACGCACCGGATCGCCGCCCGACCGCGATGCTGCGCAGCGCGATCGATTTTCTGGTCGCGCGCTTCGGCTGACCGTGCTCCTGTGAAGCCGGTCAGCAGGCCGCCCTACTACATCAGGCTGACCGGAACCGGCGCCTTCCTCTTGCCGGCGCCATAGTCGCGCTCGTATGCCCTGCGCTGCGGCCTTTCCCGGCTTGCCGATACGTCGACGCGATTGTGTTCCACGAAGCCATCCGGATAGGTGCCGGTATCGTCGGTTTCCACTTCCGACTGGGCGGTGACAATCTTGAAATTCATCGCGTTTCCTCCTGCCGCGACGCAGAACCCCTTGATCCTGCATCCACTTCCATTAGTATCTGCAAAAGTTGTTAAAAAATTAACTACGTCCGTTAATGAATTGTTTGTGCGCCTGAACCGCTCGCGGGAACGGAACATTTTTGCAATCATGGCGTTCAGGCTCCGGTTTCGCTCTTTTGGGGGACTCGATGAATCGCTTCGAAAGCGCAAAGAGCCGTCACACTCGAGTTACGACCTTTATACCCTTCCCGACCTTCGGCTTGGCCGGATATCCGTTCTCCATGAAGTTCATGGCCGATCGGTGCCGCGCGTCCTCGATCAAACACTGTCAACTCGGCGAATAGACTGGAGTAGATCATGGCCATTGGAATCACATCGCTCATTCTGGCGCTCATCGGGCTGGCGCTCGGCGGCGGCGGAGCGTGGCTCGTCCTGCTCGGCGGCAGCGTCTTTTATCTGCTCGCCGGTCTCGCATTCCTGGTGACGGCGATCTTGTTGGCCTTGCGCAAGCCGGCCGCTCTTTGGCTTTATGCGATCTTCGTGCTCGCGGCGCTCGGTTGGGCGATATGGGAGGTCGGTTTCGACTGGTGGCAGCTCGGGCCGCGCGGTGGCCTGATCATCCTGATCGGCCTCTGGTTGATCACGCCCTGGATTCGCAGGCCGCTCGGTTTCCGTAGCCTGGATGGCGTGCACTACGGCGCCAATCCCTGGCCGCTGGCGATCGCGCTCATCGCGGCCATCGGCGTTGCCGGCTATTCGATGACCACGGATCCGCACGATCTTTCCGGCGACCTGCCGGCCGATGCCGTGGCCAATGCGCCGACGGGCGGCGATGTGCCGAGCGGCGAATGGCATCAATATGGCCGCACGCCCTACGGCCAGCGCTATTCGCCGCTCGATCAGATCAATGTCCAGAATGTCGCCAATCTGAAAGAGGTCTGGCGGTATCAGACCGGCGACGTGAAGCGTCCCGACGATATCGGCGAAACCACCTATCAGGTGACGCCCCTCAAGGTGGGTGACACGCTCTATCTGTGCACGCCGCACAATCTGGCGATCGCCCTCGATGCCCAGACCGGCAAGGAAAAATGGCGATATGACTCCAATCCCGGCATGAATCCCGACCGCCAGCACCAGACCTGCCGTGGCGTCACTTACTACCGCGATCAGGCCGCCGCCGCCGGAGCCCCCTGCGCCGAGCGTGTCTATCTGCCGACATCCGATGCCCGGTTGATCGCGCTCGATGCCGCCAATGGCAAAGTCTGCACGAGCTTCGCCGACCAGGGCGTGCTGCGTCTCGAAACCGGCATGAAATACAATCCCGCCGGCTATTACTACTCGACCTCGCCTCCGGTCGCGGTGGCGGGCAAGATCATCATCGGCGGCGCCGTCAACGACAACTATTCGACCCAGGAGCAATCCGGCGTGATCCGCGCCTTCGACATCAATACCGGCGCGCTGATCTGGAACTGGGATTCGGGCAATCCGGATCAGACCACCCCCCTGCCGGCCGGACAAACCTATACGACGAACTCGCCGAACAGCTGGTCCGTATCCAGCGTCGACGAGACGCTCGGGTTGATCTACGTGCCGCTCGGCAATCAGGTGCCTGACCAGCTCGGCATGGGCCGCAGCGCCAATGTCGAGCGCTTCTCCTCCTCGGTCGTGGCGCTGGACATCAATACCGGCCAGCTCAAATGGGTGCAGCAATTCGTGCATCACGATCTCTGGGACATGGATGTGCCGGCCCAGCCGGTGCTCTTCGACATGACCAAGGCTGATGGTTCCGTCGTCCCCGCGCTCGTCGCGTCGACGAAGCAGGGCGATATCTACGTGCTCGACCGGCGCACCGGCGCACCGCTGATCCCCTTCAAGGAGATACCCGCGCCGGGCGGCACCATTCCCGAGGACCATGCAGCGCCGACGCAGCCGATCTCGGACCTTACCTTCTCGCCGCCTCCGCTACAGGAAAAGGATATGTGGGGGGTCTCGCTGTTCGATCAGCTCGCCTGCCGCATCTCCTTCCACCGGCATCAATATGAAGGACGCTATACGCCGCCGTCGCTGCGGGGCTCGATCATCTATCCCGGCAATTTCGGCACCTTCAACTGGGGCAGCGTCGCCGTCGATCCGGAACGCCAGATCATGTTCGGCATGCCGACCTATCTCGCCTTCACCTCAAGATTGGTGCCGCGCGCGGAAATCCCGCCGAAGGGCCAGGGCGAAAAGGGCAGCGAGCAGGGGCTGAACCGCAACGAAGGTGCTCCATACGGGGTCTATATGGGGCCGTTCCTCGGGCCGCTCGGCATTCCCTGCCAGGCGCCGCCATGGGGCTATGTCGCCGGCGCCGACCTCAGGACCGGCAAGATCGCCTACAAGCACAAGAACGGCACCGTCCACGACATGACGCCCCTGCCCCTGCCCTTCAAGGTCGGCGTTCCCGGCATCGGTGGCCCGATCGTCACCAAGGGCGGCGTCGCCTTCCTGGGGGCCGCGGTCGACGATTATCTGCGTGCTTATGACGTCACCAGCGGGCGCCAGCTCTGGGAGGCACGCCTGCCGGCGGGCGGCCAGGCGACGCCCATGACCTATACCGGCAGCGACGACAAGCAGTACGTGGTGATGGTCGCCGGCGGTCACGGATCTGTCGGCACCAAGCCCGGCGACTATGTGATCGCCTACCGGCTGCCTTGATGTGGATACGGAGAGAGCCGATGGCATCGGCTCTCTGCGGTTGTCGCAGGCTGCTCAATGCTCGACGCGCAGGACGATCTTGCCGCGGTTGTGTTCCATGCGAATGGCCTCCTGCGCGGCGGGCGCCTGCTCCAGCGGGTAGACCCGCCGGACTTCCACGCGCACCTTACCGTCTTCGATGAGGCGGCCGATCTCCGCGAGCTGGGCGCCATTCGGCTGCGCCGTGTAGCGCAGGACGCGGATGCCGAGGGCCGCTGCCTGGGTCCTGTCGGGCTGGGAGAGCGTCGAGACTAGCGCGCCGCCCGTTTTCACCACGCCAAAGGATCGGTGCTGCGTTTCACCGGCAACGAGGTCGAACACCAGGTCCACAGGCTCGAGCCTGTCTTCGAAACGCTCCCGTCTATAGTCGATGACTTCGTCGGCGCCGAGGGAGCGGACAAATTCCAGATCGTCGCCGGAGACGGTCGTCGCCACCCAGGCGCCCTTGGCCTTGGCGAACTGGATTGCTAGATGGCCGACGCCGCCGGCGCCGCCATGGATCAGGACGCGTTGACCGGCTTGAAGCTCGCCATGTTCGAACAGCCCCTGCCAGGCGGTTATCCCGGCGAGCGGGATTGCCGCGGCCTCTACCGGGTTCATGGCACGCGGTTTCGGCGCCACTTCCTCGGGCCGTGCAATGACGAATTGTTCATAGCCGCCGTGTCTTGGATTGAGAAAGGCAAAAACCGCGTCTCCGCGGCGAAAGGCGGCGACGGTTTCACCCACCTTCTCCACCGTGCCGCAGACATCGCGCCCAAGCACATAGGGCAAGTCCTCTTCCTGGACCGCGGGATAATGTCCCTCGCGCATTTTCCAGTCGATCGGATTGACGCTGGCCGCTTCGACCCGGATCAGGATCTCATCTATCCTGGGCTCGGGACGCTCGATCTCCTCGACGCGAAGAACCTCCGGACCGCCGAACGAGTGGATACGCACGGCTTTCATGATGCTCATAGGTTCCATCCTCCTGAGTGTCGATCGCCTGACGCTTCAACAAGTGGGCGAGGATTATGTTCCCTTCGGCGCTATGGCGGTCCGGTCTCTTGGATCATCGTCGCTTGCCGCACGCATCTTCCAATCGATTTTGAGCGTGGAGGAAGGACATGCCAATGGGCAACACATCAGCCTTTGGGTGGCTGCGCAGGTCTTCCGATCGCCTCATCTTCTCCCAAGGGAGGAGGCTCCCAGCCGAACACGCTGCGTCCGCCGAAAAGATGCGATTTGTCGAATTCGCCGGCGACGATCTCCTTGAGGTCCGGACCCGTGACATAGCGTTCCAGCATGCGGGATTGATCGTCCAGGCGCTTCAGCGCCTGCAATTCCTCGTCCCGGCCCAGCCGGCCCTTGCGCACCGCGGATTTCATGACGCTGATGGTCTCGTCATAGACTTTCAGCGGCACGGGAAAGGGATGGCGATCCTTGCCGCCATGGGCGAGCGAAAAGCGGGCGGGGTCGGAGAAGCGGCAGGGCGCGCCATGCACGACTTCGGCAACCATCGCCAATGCCTTGACCGTTCTCGCGCCGACGCCGGGCGTCAGCAGCAGCTCACTGAAATCCGCCGGCCCGCGATCGGCCGCGGCCGCCAGGTTTCCGTGCAGCCGGCGCATATTGACGTCTTTTTCGCGCACGTCGTGATGCGCGGGCATGATCAGGTGCGGCAGCATGGGCTGCGCATCCGCGTTGGCGGTGGTTGCCGGCTGGCCTTCCAGCGCGGCAACCTCGCGCACGATCCGGTCCGGCCCGAGCGACGCCAGCAGATCGAGCTGGCCGCTGCGCGAGCGTTCGGCGCGCCGGTCGGCGAGATTGATGATCTCTCCCTGCTCCCGCCCCTCGATCGCCGCATGCGGCGAATCGAGAAAGCTCGTCAGCCCCTCGGATTGCCAGTGATAGCGCCTCGCCTGCCGCCTGCCGTCATTCATGCCCTGTTGCACGACGACCCATTTGCCGTCGTCGGTGACGATGAAACCGTGCAGATAGAGATCGAAGCCGTCCTGCAGGGCGGCGCTGTCGACTTTCGCGATCAGCCGGCTGGTCGTCGCAAGGGCCGCACCATCGATGCCGACGCGCTCGCCGATCACGGTCAGTTCCTCCGGAGTCTTGCGTGAATGCGAGCCGCGGCCGCCGCAGACATGGATGCCAAGCTCACCGGCAAGCGGCGTCAATCCGCGCTTCAGCGCGCCAAGAACGCTGGTTGTGATCCCGGATGAATGCCAGTCCATGCCCATGACCGCGCCGAAGGACTGAAACCAGAAAGGATTGGCAAGCCGGCGCAGGAATTCGTCGCGCCCGTAATGCTGCACGATCGCTTCGGTGATGACGGCGCCGAGGCGCGTCATCCGTAGGCCGAGCCATTGTGGCACCCTCCCGCCATGCAGCGGAAGATCAGCATTGCCAGCGCGTTGCACCAAGTTCATCAGTCTCCGTCTCAGGAAAAGGCATTGTAATCGCTGACGCCGGATTGCGCCATGCGGCGATTTCATTGGCGGCGCCCTGCTGCGCTCCGAACCGCCGGCCTCGCGGCCACATGGCCGAAAAACTTTTTATAATAGAGTCTATCTATAGAATTTACGCCCTTATCTTCCGCATCGACATCCGGCACCCATAGGCCGCTGGAATTAGGAGAGCGCAGATGGATCTAGCCGTGCAACAGACAGATCGAATTCGCCCAGTGGCGGCCCGACTGGCGAGCGAAGAGGAGGCAATTTCAGCGGCGCGCGCACTCGCGAAGCAGTTTGCCACGGCGGCCTCCAGCCGCGACATCGACCGCTTGCTGCCTCATCAGGAGCTCGATGCCTTGTCGCAATCGGGCCTGCTGTCGATCACCGTTCCCTCCGAATATGGCGGGCTCGATGTCTCCAACGCGGTTCTGGCCGAGGTTACCGCCATTCTCGCCGAGGCAGACGGCTCGATCGGGCAGATACCGCAGAACCATTTCTATATTCTCGAAGCGCTGCGCGTTGACGGCAGCGAGGAGCAGAAGCGCTTCTTCTTCGGCCGGGCGCTTGCCGGCGACCGCTTCGGCAATGCGCTGTCCGAAAAAGGCACCAAAACCGTCGGCCATTACAATACCCGCATCACCCGCGAAGGATTGGGTTACCGCATCAACGGCCGCAAATATTATTCGACCGGCGTCATCTTCGCCGACTGGATCACGATCTTCGCGCTCGACGAGAACGACCACCTGACCATGTCCTTCGTCTCGCGCGGCACCGAAGGCATCGAGATCGTCGACGACTGGGACGGCTTCGGCCAGCGGACGACCGGCAGCGGCACGACGATCCTCAACAATGTCTATGTTCGCGCCGACGCCGTCGTTTCTCACCACAAGGGCTTCGAACGTCCCACGACGATCGGCTCCGTCGGGCAGATCATTCATGCCGGTGTCGATCTCGGCATAGCCCGCGCCGCCTTTGCCGAGACGCTCGACTTCGTGAGGAACACCTCGCGTCCCTGGATGGATAGCGGCGTCGAGCGCGCCTCCGACGATCCGCTGACCATCGCCAGGATCGGGCAGATCGCCATCCGGATCGAGGCGGCAACCGCTCTTGTCGAGCGCGCGGGACTGAAGGTCGATATCGCCCAGATCGATCCTAGCGAGGCCAATGTCGTAGCGGCAACGCTTGCCGTGGCGGCCGCCAAGGTGCTGACCACGGAAATCGCGCTGGAGGCATCCAACACGCTGTTCGAGCTGGCCGGCACATCATCCGTCCGCGTCGGCCTCAATCTCGACCGCCATTGGCGCAATGCGCGTACTCACACGCTGCACGACCCCGTGCGCTGGAAATATCATGTGGTGGGCAACTATCATCTGAACGGTGTGACGCCACCCAAGAACGGCGCGCTGTAAGCTCCCAACGAAAAAGCCCGCTCCGACGCCGGAGCGGGCTTTTCTTGCATCTTGGGAGGATGCCGGTCAGCTATAGAGGCTGACCGCTGGAATCTTGTCGTTCAGGACGAATTCACCGACTTCCTTTGCCTTGTAGAACACCGGATCGTGCAGCGTGTGGGTGCGGACATTGCGCCAGAAGCGGTCGAACCGGTAGCTCGACGCCGTGGAGCGGGCACCAGTCAGCTCGAAGACGCGCGAGGTGATATCGAGCGAAACATTGGTGGCGTGGACCTTTGCCGCATAGGCTTCCGCCGCTGCTTCGCCACGTTCCCGTGCGGTCACATCGCGGCCGCGCGACAGAGCCGCCTGGACAGCCTCGGCGGCGCTGTCGGCGAGTGCGACCGAAGCCTTCAACGCCGCGGTGAATTCGCCCACCCGCTCAAGAATATAGGGGTCGTCTGAGGCCTTCTCGACGCCGGAGGTGATCCAGGGCCGCGTCGTCGTGCGTACATAATCGAGTGCGGCTTGCAGAGCGCCTTCTGCGGTGCCGAGGTAGAAATTGACGAAGACGAGCTGGATCAACGGGGTGTTGAAGGTCGAAAGCACCGGCGGAGCCGCATCCGGCGCGACGGGCGGCGCGATGAAGTCCTCCTCGTAGACCGGGAAATCGCGGAATTCGACGGTACCGCTGTCGGAGAGCCGCTGGCCGATATTGTCCCAGTCGTCATTGGCTATATAGCCGGGACGGTTGGTCGGCACCGCGAAGCTCGCGACCTTGCCGTCAAGCGCGGCATTGGCATTGATGTAGTCGGAGATATGGGCGGCCGTCGAGAAGGACTTGCGACCGTTGAGCACATAGCTATTGCCGCGTCGCGTCAGTTCCAGTCCCGGATCGCGCGGATTGACGGCGGCACCCCAATAGTAATTCTTTGCCACCGTCTCTGCGCCAAGCGCATGAGCGCGGGCCGCGTCTTCGATCGCCCAATAGATATATTGGCTGTTGACGAAGTGGTAGCCGAGAAGCTGGCCGAGTGAGCTTTCGCCGCGTGAGATGATGCGGACCAGCTTCAACGCATCGACCCAGTTCAGGCCGCCGCCGCCGATCTGCGGGGCATGCAGCGCATTGAGGAGACCGGAGTTCTTCAGCCGGATGATCTCTTTCAGCGGTGGCAGGCCTTCGAGGTCGAGTTCAGCCGCGCGCTTCGCGAAATCGGCCGAAATCTCCGTCGCAGTTGAAAATAACGCATCCCGCCCGGTGCCATGGCTGACGGCGAAGACGACATTGGATTTGCTCATGTGGGAACTCCCGATCCATCGATCGCTTGAAGTGATGATGCGGCGGGCCCGAAGATGACCCGCCGCACACGTCCTATCGTGAAGCTCAGAACAGCTTGGCTGGGATCCAGCTCGCCGTCACCGCGTCGCTGGTGCTGAAGGCCGGGATCTTGGCAGCCAGATCCTCGATGGTCTTCACGCCCGCAGCGCGCAGGCTTTCCTGGGTCAGCAGCGTCGGCTTGACGGTGATCTGGTGCGGCACGTCCTGTCCGGCGATCTGCAGGGCGGCGGCGCGCACCGAGACGGCACCGACGACGGCGGGATTGGTGGCGGCGGTCGCGACCCAGGGGCTGCCCGGCTCGATGATCTCCTGGATGTCGGCGGTGGAGACATCGGCGGAATAGATCTTGATCTTGTCGGAGACGCCAAGGTCGCCGGCAGCCAGCTTCACGCCGCGAGCGAACTCGTCATAGGGCGCGAAGACCACCTTGATATCCGGATTGGCCGTCAGCGCCGCCTTTGCCTGATCGGCCGTGCTGGTGGCCGTCGTGTCGCTGACATTGCCGAAACGCGCCTTTTCGACGACGCCCGGATTGGCGGCCTTGAATTTGTCCCAGATCTCGTTGCGGCGGTCGAGCGGCGCGAAGCCTGCGACGTAGACATAGCCTGCGGCGAAGCTCTTGCCATTATCCTTCGCCGCCTGGTCGAGCGCCTGCTGCGCCAGTTCGTGGTCGCTCTGTTCGACTTGCGGGATCTTTGGATTGTTGAGGTTGACGTCGAAGGCGACGATCTTGATGCCTTTGTCGAGCGCCTGCTGCACGACGTCGCCAAGCGATTCCGGCAGGCCGTGATCGATGACGATGCCGCTGACGCCGAGATTGACGGCCTGCAGGATCTGCTCTCGCTGCTCGGCGGCGTCCTGGCGGCCCGGGAAGACGCGAAGATCGATGCCCAGCGCCTTGGCCTGCGCCTCCGCGCCCGCCTGATAGGCCTGGAAGAAGTCGCCGGCGGAGATATAGCTGATCAGCGCCAACTTGACGCCGCCTTTATCGAAGGGAGCCGGTGCGCCGGCGATGCCGTCCGCATGGGCCGGCTGCAAGAGGACGAAGGGAATGACGGCAGCAGACAGGGCAAGCCGTACGAGAGATTTCATTGCCGTGTTCCTTATGGTCGATCGAAAAGCGTCGTCTGACGGACAGGGTTGCCCGGCGACGCGTCAATCTATTAGAAATAATATCTATGTTTTTAGTAGAGTAAATGATCTGATTTTTGCCCCTTCCGGAGATTCTTTGTTCCACCTTCGCCTTCGTCCCGGAAATGCCGTGCCTGGAAGTTCGGCTACGCGCCGGGGCATTATTCCGAGAAACCGGAAGACATCGCATGCCCCTGCTTCAAGTCGAAAATCTCACGCGCAGCTTTGGTTCGACGCGCGCGCTCGCCGATGCGAGCCTTTCCATCGAGCGCGGTGAAATCGTCGCGTTGATGGGTGCCAATGGCGCCGGCAAATCGACCCTGGTGAAGATATTGTCCGGCTCGCTTGAGGCCGACGGCGGCGCCATCCGCTTCAAGGGGCACGGCTTCACACCGGCAACCCCGGCGGAGGCAACGCGCGCCGGGATCGTCACCGTCCATCAATCGACCGATCTCGTCGGCGCTCCCGGCCTTACCGTCGCCGACGCATTGCTGTTGCCGCGCTTCGCCGACCGGCGGGTTCCGTTTTTTGTTTCGCGTGCCGGTCTTCGCGCCAGGGCCCGAGCCATATTGGAGATCGCCGGCTTTTCCTTGCCCCTCGACCGGGATTTTGGCGATCTCCCGGCCGCCGATCGGCAACTGGTGGCGGTGGCGCGCGCTTTGGCCGACCGGGCCGACCTGCTGATCCTCGACGAACCCACGGCGAGCCTTTCCGGCCAGGAAAGCCGTCGTCTCTTCGATATCCTCCTGCGGCTGAAGAGCCAGGGACTGGCGATCCTCTATATTTCCCATCGCACGGCGGATCTGGACGCGATCGCCGATCGGGCGCTGGTCATGCGTGGTGGCCGCGTCGTCGGCGCCTTCAAGCGGCCGATCGATTTTCCCGCCGCCATCGAAACCATGATCGGCCGCAAGCTGCAATCGGCGCGGCCTGACGTGCGCAGTATTGGCGGCAGACCGGTCTTCGAAATGCGCAATGCGCGTCTGTTGGTAAATGCCGCCCCGCTCGATCTCTCGCTGCGAGAAGGCGAAGTCGTCGCTATCACCGGCGTGCTCGGCGCCGGCAAGAGCCGGCTTTTGTCGGCGATTTTCGGTCTGACGCAACTCGCCGAGGGCGACATGCAGCTCGACGGTAAGGCCTATCATCCGAAAAATCCGGCTGAGGCGATTGCCGCCGGTATCGCCATGGCTGCGGAAGACCGCCATCGCTCATCGCTGATGCCGCTCGCCTGGCCGGGCAATTCCGTCGCCAGCACCATCAGCCTGCCGCATCTCGCACGCTGGTTTCCGAGCGGCTTCCTGTGGGGTGATCGCGAGCGGCGGGAGGCGGAAAAGGCAATCGACCGCCTCAGGATCAAGGCACCAGGCCCCCTCGCCTCCGTCTGGACGCTATCGGGCGGCAATCAGCAGAAGGTTGTACTCGCCCGCTGGGAAGCGGAACGCAGCCGGCTTCTGCTGCTCGACGAACCCTTCCAGGGCGTCGATGTCGGCGCCCGGCACGACATCATCCAGGCCATCCGCCGCCAAAGCGACCGCGCCACCCTGATCGCTACCTCCGATCCGGAGGAGGCCTATGAGGTAGCCGACCGCATTCTCGTGATCGACCGGCACAGCCTGACGCCCCTCAGCGAGGCGGCAAACCCACATACTATCGAGGACATCCCCGCATGACATCCGTCGACAATGACAGTTTCTCGCAACCGGTGGAGCGCACCGAGCCGACGTCTGCTGCTGACCCGGCCAGCGGCTGGCTCGCCGGCGTCAGCGCCGTGCTGCGGTCGGGTGCCGTCTTCATCCTGCTCGCCCTGCTCATCGTCGGCTTCACCGCCGCCCAGCCCGCCTTCATCAATGTCGGCAATCTCATGAGCATCCTGCAGGCGGTCTCTGTCGTCGCCATTCTTGGCGCCGGCGTTACCGTGACGCTTGCCGTCGGCGGGTTTGATCTCTCGATCGGCGCGGTCGCCGCCTCCAGCGTCATGGCCGCGAGCTATGCGATGATCGTCTGGCAGCTCGATGCCTTTGCCACCGTGCCGCTGGTGCTGGCCTTCGGCGCGGCGGTCGGCCTGATCAATGCCTTTATCATCGTCCGTCTGAAGGTGCCGGACCTGCTGGCGACGCTGTCGATGATGTTCCTGCTGTCCGGCCTGCAGCTGATTCCGACTGCCGGACGTTCGATCTCTTCCGGATTGATCCTGCCCGATGGCTCCAAGGCGGCCGGCAGTTATGATCCCAGCTTCCTGCTGATCGGACGCTACAGCCTGTTCGGAACGGTGCCGGTTTCGGTCATCCTCATGATCCTTGTCGCGTTGGCACTGTTCGTGCTCACCGAGCGGACGCGCATCGGCCGGCTGCTGTTTGCGACCGGCGGCAATGAAGTGGCAACGCGGCTCGCCGGTGCCTCCACGACGCGGCTGAAGACCCTCGCCTATGTCATATCCGGCACGCTGGCCTCGCTCGGCGGCATCGTTATCGCCGCCCGCGTCGGCCGTGGCGATGTCTCGTCCGGCGGCTCGTTGTTGATGGATGCCGTCGCTGCCTCGCTGATCGGCTTTGCGGTACTCGGCCTGCGCCGTCCGAATGTGCTCGGCACGCTGGTCGGCGCGGTTTTCGTCGGCGTGCTGCTCAACGGGCTGACCATGCTGAACGCCCCCTACTACACCCAGGATTTCGTCAAGGGCGCGGTGCTCGTCGGGGCGCTTGCGCTGACCTACGGCCTCGGCCGCTCCAATTCCTGACATCCCGCCTACCCTCCGACCCCACAAGGAGCTGAAAATGAGCCGCGAAATCAGGCTGAATGCCTTTGACATGAACTGCGTCGGTCACCAGTCGCCTGGCCTCTGGCGGCACCCGCGCGACCAGTCCTGGAAATACAAGGACCTCGATTATTGGGTCCATCTCGCCAAGACGCTGGAGCGCGGCAAGTTCGACGGCTTGTTCATCGCCGACGTGCTTGGCGTCTATGACGTGCTGAACGGCAATGTCGACGCGGCCCTGCGTCATTCGGCGCAGGTGCCGGTCAACGACCCCCTGCAGCTTATTCCGACCATGGCCTATGTCACCGAACATCTCGGCTTCGGGCTGACGGCGTCGCTCTCCTTCGAGCATCCCTACACCTTTGCCCGCCGCATCTCGACGCTCGACCACCTGACCAAGGGCCGGGTCGGCTGGAACATCGTCACCTCCTATCTCAACAGCGGTGCGCTGAATATCGGCCAGGCCGCGCAGACGAAGCATGATGATCGCTATGATCTCGCCGAGGAATATCTCGAAGTCTGTTACAAGCTATGGGAAGGAAGCTGGGAGGATGGCGCCGTGGTGCGCGACCGCGAGACCGGCATCTTCACCCATCCGGACAAGGTTCACCCGATCCGTCATGCGGGCAAGCAATTCACCGTGCCTGGCATTCATCTGAGCGAACCCTCGCCGCAGCGGACACCGGTGCTCTATCAGGCCGGCGCCTCCAGCCGCGGCAAGGATTTCGCCGGCGCGCATGCCGAATGCATCTTCGTCGCCGCACCCTCGAAGCCGGTCCTGAAGCGTTACGTCGCCAATGTCCGCGAGGCGGCGGAACGGGCCGGCCGCAATCCCCGTGAAATCCTCGCCTTCAACCTGCAGACCGTGATCCTCGGCGAGACGGACGCCGAGGCGAAAAGGAAATTCGACGAATACCGGAAATATGTCTCCTATGAGGGCGCGCAGGCCCTGATTTCCGGCTGGACGGGCATCGATTTCGGCCAGTTCGCGCCCGACGAGCCACTTCGGCACCGTTATACCAACGCCGTGCAATCGGCTGTGGAGACTTTTACGACCATCGACCCTGACAAGGTCTGGACCGTGCGCGAGATGGCGGACTGGGTCGGCATCGGTGGCTTCGGCCCGGTCTTCGTCGGCTCGCCGCAGACGGTCGCCGATCTCTTGCAGGAATGGGTCGAGGATACGGATGTGGACGGCTTCAACCTCGCCTATGCGGTGACGCCGGAAAGCTTTGAGGATGCCGTCGATTTGCTCGTGCCGGAACTGCAGAAGCGCGGCGTCTACAAGACGGCGTACCGTCAGGGAACGCTGCGGGAAAAGCTCGGCGGCAAGGGGCCAAGGCTGCAAGCCCCGCATCCGGGCGCCAGCTACCGCAATCTCGGAGAGGCACCGGCCATCAGGGGGGCTGCGGAATAGCGGCGCGATTGCGCCGCTATTCCTGTTGCCCTAGCCGATCGCATGGCGGATGGTTTTTGAAATCCGCAGCAGGAAGGCGGGCCTGGACGAGGCAACGAGCTTCCAGGATAGGACCGCCTGCGCCATGCGCCGCGGCAGCACGCCGACGGACAGGAACCATGCCGCAAGCATAGTACGGCGGCGCAGCGAAGCATTCATTTCCATGCTGGCGACCGCGCCGGCCCGGCCCAGCGCAAATCTGGAATCGCTGACCATGGGATGGTGTGCCCGGTCTATGCAAAGCGATGCCAGCCGCTCCTCCAGATGCACGGGATCGTGAAGCGTGACATCCGGCGGCACGACCAGTCCGACCTCGGCCGCCTGCTCCGACAGGGCTTCCACCCGATGGAAATCATGCTCCATGCGCCAGCGCGCGCGCTGGCCGAGCTTTTCGGCAAAGACCGAATGGTTGGCGCCATGGATGCGATAGGCGCCGAGGCAGGCTTCGATCGATGCCACCTTGCCGTGAAGCGGCGCGACAGTGACCAGATAGCCGTCCGCGCCCTGGCGGAAATCGGCCTCTGGAACCGGCATGACCGCCTCCAGCGCCGCGCGCCTGAACGCCAGGCCGCTGGTCACGGTTGTCTGGTAGCGCCCTCTTTGCAGAAGCTTCGGCATGACGTCGCCGGAATCGAACGGCATTTCCGGGGGCGGAAACACGTCCTTGATCTCCTGGTCCTCATCGACGATGTGCAATCGGAATTGCATCTGGGCGATCTCGTCGTCCCAGGCATCGAGAATGTCCGCCACCGCGTTCGGATAGAGATAATCATCGGCATCGAGAAAAAGCACGATATCGCCGTGGCTTTCGGCAAAGCCGGTATTGAACGCCGCGCCATGCCCGCCATTGGTCTTTTTTCGGCAGGCCCGGATTCGCGATCCGTAGAAGGCTATGATGTCGGCCGATTCATCGGTCGACGCATCATCGACGACGATGACCTCGACATTGTCGTAAGTCTGCTCCAACGCGCTATCGACAGCGCGGCGGAGAAAGCGTGCGTAATTGTAATTCGAGATGATGATGGAAACTGGCGCACGGTCTGGGATGGACTGCATCGCATTGAACCTCGCAATTCTGCTTTGGTCGCGGCGAACCTTCTCATTCAGGTCCTGTGGAAAGCCCGTTCGGGAAGCACAGCCCTCCAGATGCTGAAGCGGCCGCTACAGACATGCTACCCACGGGTGGCGAAGATGAGCTTGTATCGTCTGTAGAAACGCGAGCCTCGCCAGCTTTGTGGCATTAGAATGGCCCCGGGGCATATTCGCCTTATACACTCGGCCGCTGTCGGAGGCCGTCAAGCCCCTCGTCACCGTCGCTAATCCGCTTTCGCGAAGTCAGGATGCCTCGCGAGAGGAGAGGAGCTTGTGACGTTCCGTAAGGAATTGATCGATGTTGGATTTTCCTTTCACCGTCCAGAACGCGGCTTCGCTCTCATAGGAATAACCCATGATTTCCTTTGGAATGTCGAAGGTCGCGAAATCCCAGAACCGGTGCTTGGCCAGTTCGCAGATATAGTACGGCAGGATCTGGTCGATGTGATACCGGGGCTTGTATTTCAGGGTTCGAGCCAGACTGCAAGCGAGGCTTTCCGCGAGACGAACGGATCCGACGGAGCTGTTCAGGAAAACCGCCGACGCCAGCACGCGATACCAGTGCTTGCGTTTTTCACGCCGGAAAATGAATCCACCGCTTCGCAGGGCCGCCTGATTGCCGAAGAACTGCCACGGCGACTTGTTCATGACGGCGTCGACATCGATGATCAGCAGTCGATCGACACCTTCCCTAAGCAGCATGGGCGCCAAGAGAAAACGGGCTGCCGTGTAGTAGACGGTACGGTAGGGTATCGTTTCAGCGAGAACACACGGATCGATGGTAGTCGTAAGCTGGACGTGCCCGAGAGTGGTCTGCAACTGAGCGACCTCCTCAAGGACAGCTTGAGACGGCTCCAGCAAATGAAGATGTAGCTTCTGAGGAACCCCATGTGAATCGACCGAACGCACAAGGTCGATCGCAAACCTTCTGAAATAATCGTCGTTGCAGGCCGCCAGTATGACGTTGCCGCTACTCGGAAAATCTCCGGAAATGCTTTTGGAAAAGAGAGAATGCTCCTTCTCTCCTTGCTTTCCCGCGACCACACCCCTGACGATGTGGCGAAGAAGCAACCGGAATAGCGCACTATGTTTCTTACGCGGTGGGGACTTACGAATGATTGCCTGCTCGAAATTCATTTTTGAAATTTTAGATTTGAAATTTGAGACCCATTAATGAGATGTGGCCCTATATAGGAATGGCCAAAATTGCAATAAAAAGCTGAAACCACCACCGGCTTGAATGACGCCACGTTGCAATATCAACAATGCGCCGGGTGGAGCCCGGCGGCGTGCATCACATCAATGGACCGAGACCTCGTGGAGAAACGGCCGCGGGACCGTCTGAAGGGCCATCAGACCTTTTCGCCGCCGCGAAGCCCTTCTCGAGATCGGCCTTGAGATCGGCGACATCCTCGAAGCCGATCTGAAGGCGCAGCAGAGGCCCCTCCTCCGGTGGCTTCAACAGGATTCGGTCGCTCAGATCGACCTCCAGCGCCAGACTCGGAAAACCGCCCCAGGAATAGCCGAGCCCGAACAGTGAAAGGCCATTGAGGAAGGCCCGTGCCTTGGCTTTGAAATCCTCCCGCCGTCCAACGGAAAGCACGAAGGAAAAGACCCCGCTTGCGCCCTTGAAATCCCGCTTCCAGATGTCGTGGCCGGGAAAACTCGGCAAGGCCGGATGCAGCACACGCGCGACATCGTCGCGCGCCTCCAGCCAGGTCGCGATGTCGAGAGCATTCGCCTGATGGCGCTCAAGCCTGACGCCCATCGTGCGCAATCCGCGCAGCACCTGGTAGGCGTCGTCGGCGGTTCCGCAGATGCCGAGCGCGCCATTGGCCTGCCTGAGGCGCTTCCACTGTTTTGCATTGGCCGAGACGGTGCCCATGAGGACGTCGGCGTGGCCCGCCGGATATTTCGTTGCCGCCTGGATCGAGACATCGACACCGAAATCGAGCGGCCGGAAATAGAGCGGCGTCGCCCAGGTATTGTCCATGGTCGTGATCGCGCCATGCCGCTGGGCAACGGCGGTGATGGCGGGCACATCCTGTATCTCAAAGGTGTTGGAACCAGGCGCCTCCAGATGCACCAGCTTTGTATTCGGTTTGAAAAGCGTTTCGATCGCCGCGCCGATACCGGGATCGTAGTATTCCACCTCGATGCCGAAACGGGCAAGCATCGTGTCGCAGAAATGCCGGACGTTGCCGTAGACGGAATCGACGATCAGCGCATGGCCGCCTGGTGAGAGATAGGTCAGGAACGGCAGAGTGACGGCGGCAAGCCCGGATGGCACCAGGATGGTTCCTGCCGCACCCTCGAGTTCGTTGATCGCATCGCAGAGCGCATCGGTTGTCGGCGTTCCCCGCGTCGCATAGGTGTATTTCTGCTCGTGCCGCTCCATCGCCTCGGCCGTCGGGAAGAGAACCGTCGAGGCGCGCACTGCCGGCGGATTGATGAAGCCGTGATAGTCGAAGGGATCGTATCCGGCCCGGACGAGCTTGGTATTGGGACCGAGAGCGGGCGAAGCATCCTTATTGTCATCTGCCATGGGGTCTGCCTTGATGTGGGGACGGCAATTTCATCGATTGACACAGGCGTCCACAGAACGCCTGGCCGCAGGTTCAGCCATAGCGCCGGTCTGCTGTCGTAAGCGCACCCGTCCAGCCAAGCTCCGGGGCGATCCGCGTCACGAAATCGTGGAGGATCTGGCGGTATTCCTCATGTTCGAACTCGTATGGCAGCTCCAGCCGCAATTCGGTGACCTTCGGCAGGATCGGGTCAGCGAAAAGCTGTTCAAGGATCTGTTCCGAAGTGCCGATGATGTCGCGGGCGAACAGGGTGCGTTTCTCACCCTGCGGTGTCAGCGTCCGTCCGTTGCGGCCGGCGGCATAGTCCTGATAGCGGCGGCGGGTCGTGGCGTCGGCGCTGTCGAAAGGCACGATGACGCGTCCGAGCGCGACGCGGCGCCGCGGGCCTGCGGTGCCGCGGAACGTCTCGATCAGCCGCGATTGCGCAACGAAGAAATCGTCCGTCCCCTCGCCGGTTATCACGTTGCCCGTCAAAAGATTGAAGCCGTTACGCCCCGCCCATTCGGCCGAGCGCTGCGAGCCGCTGCCATACCAGATCCGGTCGACCAAACCCTTGGCATAGGGCTGCAGACGCGGCCGGATCGGGCCGAACGGCGTCTTGATGAAGGTGTCGTCATCGCCAACGTAAGTACCGCGCAGATTGTCGGCGAAGCGCAGGACGCGATCATGGGAGAAATCGTTGTTTTCCCAGCCGCTGTCGAAGACCAGCGGCGCGATCAGATCGGCATGCAGCGGCCGGCCGGCGCTGACGCCGACATTCAGTCGTCCACGGGACAGGACATCGACGGTCGCAAGATCCTCCGCCAGCCGGTAAGGGCTTTCATAGCCGATGGGAATGACGGCCGTTCCCAGCTGGATGCGGCTGGTGCGTTGGGTCGCCGCGGCCAGAAAGGCGCTGCCCGACGAAATCCCGGGTTCCAGATGCCGCTGGCGGACCCAGGCGCTGTCGAAACCCAGCTCTTCGCCATAGCGCAACTGCTGGAGCGTCTGCTCCAGGCCGAACAACGGGTCGTCGTCCGGATAGTTGCCGGGGGTCAGAAAGCCGATATGGCTGATTGAAACCTTGCGGCCGCTCATCTCGTCACTCCTTCGATTCTAATGCTCGTCGCCGTTCAGTATTTCGGTAGACCCGGCGGATTGGTCTCCGATTTCGGCAGCGCTTCTTCCGCCAGATGCCACTGGCCAAGGATCTTACCGTAGGTGCCGTTGGCAATCAGGTCGTTGGTGGCGACCGTCAGCGCGTCGGCGAGCCCGCTCCCCTTGCGCGTGGTGACGGCCACATCCGAACGGTCCGGCCAGCCGGCGCTCAGTGTTCCCACGCTCCTGATGTTCTTGTCGCGGGCGGCGATATAGACGAGCTGCGCATGCGGCTGGACGATCACATCGGCGCGGCCCGACGCCAGGGCCAGCAGGCTCGCGGCATCGTCGTCGTAATATTGCAGCTCCAACGGTTTCAGGCCGGCGGCGACGTTTTCCTTGCTCCATTCGAGCAGGATGCGTTCCTGATTGGTGCCGGCGCCGACGATGAAGCGCAGACCCGCCGCATCCTTCGGCTCCTTGATCGGGCCGATCTTGCTGTCGGCCTTCACATAGATGCCGTGCAGGCCCTGGCGGTAGGTGGAGAAATCGAACTTCTCCTTGCGCTGCTCGGTGACGCCGACATTGGAGATGACGGCATCATACTTGCCCGAGGTCAGGCCCAGCGGCCAGTCCGCCCAGGCGACCGGGAGGAGCTCGAGCTTGAGGCCGAGGCTGTCGGCAATGGCCGAGGCGATATCCGGATCAGCACCGACGACGGTCTTGGCGTCCGTCGCATAGGTGGCAAGCGGCGGGCCGCCGGGCGCCACCGCAACGGTGAACACACCCGGCGTTACGAATTTGAAGCCCTTGGGGATGGCTGCAACCGCTTTTTCGTCTCGTCCGACGTGAAGACGGTTCGGCTGCTCCGGGCTGAGGTCGAAGGTCAGATCGGCGGCATGAAGCGTGCTGACGGACGTGAGTGCCGCCATCATCAGAACGAATGAACATGCCCGGATGGCCGGTATGCCTGTCATGTGGTTCTCCCTAGTCATTTTCATGAAGGCCGGCCCGTGAGGGCGAGCCGGCCGCATATTCCTTCGGAACCGATTAAGAGCCGCTCTTGGGCAGGCCCGGCGGGTTGGTGCGGGATTCGGTAATGGCCTCGGAGGTCAGGCCCCAGCGCTTCAGCACCTCGCCGTATTTTCCTTGCTTGATCAGGTCGTTGATGGCGATGGCGACGGCGTCGGCGAGACCCGCGCCCTTGCGCGTTGTCACCGCGATTTCGGCGGATACCGGCCAGCCGCCGCTGACGGTGCCGACCAGCCTGGTCGCATCCTTGATGGATGCGCTATAGGCAAGCGAGGCGTTGGGATTGAATTCGACATCGGCGCGGCCGGACTGGATCGCCAGATCGGCGGCGGCGCGGTCGTCATAATATTGCACTTCGATCGGCTTCAGCCCTGCGGCGACATTTTCCCGGTCCCATTCCAGGATGATCTTTTCCTGGTTGGTGCCGGCGCCGGTGATGACCTTCAGGCCGGCGACATCCTTCGGTTCCTTGATCGCGGTGATCTTGCTGTCTTTCTTGACGTAGAAGCCCAGAACGTCGTTGCGATAGGTGGAGAAATCGAACTTCTCCTTGCGCTGCTCGGTGACCGTCACATTGCTGATGACGGCATCATACTTGCCGGAGGAGACGCCGAGCGGCCAGTCTTCCCAGGCGACGGCAACGATTTCCAGCTGCAGCCCGAGCGAATCCGCAATCAGCTGCGCGAGATCGGGGTCGGTGCCGACCACGGTCTTGGCGTCCGTGGCATAGGTCGAGACCGGCGGGTCCCAGGGGCTGATCGCAACCGTGAACTTGCCGGGATTGACGAACTTGAAGCCCGGCGCAATCGCCTTGATCGCCGCCTCGTCCTTTTCGGCGCGCAGCCGGTTTGAGATATCCGGGCTGAGGTTGAATTTTTCCGCCGCGTGGGCGGAGCCGAGTCCGAGGACAGCCACGGCAATCATGCCGGCCACCAGGGAAGTCGTCTTCTTGAAGATAGTCATGTATCTACCTCTTGTTCTCTCTATGGTTGTGGTTGCGCATAGTTTCTTCCTTTCGCGACGTGGGGCCGGTTTTCGCTAGAGAACTTTTGCCAGGAACGCGCGCGTACGCGGATGTTCGGCGTCATTGAAGATTCGGGATGGCGGGCCGACTTCGAGAATGTGGCCGCCCTCCATGAAAACCACCGTATCGGCAACCTCGCGGGCAAACCCGACCTCGTGGGTGACGATGACGAGCGTCGTGCCGGTGCGGGCAAGTTCCTTGATGACATCGAGCACTTCGCCGACAAGTTCCGGATCGAGCGCCGAGGTCGGCTCATCGAAGAGCAGCACCTTGGGGCGAAGCGCCAGCGCGCGGGCGATCGCGACACGCTGCTGCTGGCCGCCGGACAATTGGCGGGGATAGGCATTGATCTTGTCGCTGAGGCCGACGCGTGCCAGCAGTTCCTGCGCCAGCCTCACCGCCTCCTCGCGGCTTGCGCCCCGAACCTGGATCGGTGCTTCGATCAGATTTTCCAGCACGGTCAGATGCGGAAAGAGGTTGAAGCTCTGGAAGACCATGCCGATATCGGCGCGGCTCTTCAGAATGTCCTTTTCCTTCAGCTCATAGAGCGTGTCGCCCTTCTGGCTGTAACCGATAAAATCGCCGTCGATGGAAATGAAGCCGCTGTCGACGCGTTCCAGATGATTGATGGCGCGCAGCAGCGTCGACTTGCCGGAACCCGAAGGGCCGAGAATGGCGGTGACACTGCCCGGCGGAAGGTTGAGTTCGACGTTGTCGAGTACCTTCAGCGTGCCGAAGCTTTTCGAAATGCCATGAATGCGTACGGCGCCGCCGGCTGCCCGAAAGCTTGCGGCATCGCTGAAACCGGCCTTGCGCGCGACATCCGTCGAGATCTCGATCACCGGCAATGGGCGCTGGAAGCGGGCGAAGAAGGACTGGAAGGGCAGCGGCGTCGGATTGCGCAACGCACCCTTGGAGAAATAGCGTTCGATATAGTGCTGCACGATCGACAGCACCGTCATGATAACCAGATACCAGACGGTCGCGACCATCAGCAACGGGATGACTTCCAGATTGCGGCGATAGATGACCTGGACCGTGTAGAAGAGTTCCGGTAGGGCGAGGACATAGACCATCGACGTGCTTTTCGCCAATCCGATGATTTCGTTGAAGCCTGTGGGCAGGATGGTGCGCATGGCTTGCGGCAGGACGATGCGGAAGGCCTGGCGGCGGCGCGGCAGGCCGAGCGCGGAGGCGGCCTCGAGCTGACCCTGATCGACCGAGAGAATGCCGCCGCGCACGATCTCCGCGAAAAAGGCCGACTGGTTGAGCGTCAGGCCCAGGAAGGCGGCGGCAAAGGGCGTCAGCAATTGCACGGTCGGGTAATCGAGAAGCACCGTGTCGGTGAAGGGCACGCCGATCCGGATCGTCTCGTAGAGATAGCCGAGATTGTTCAGCACGAGCAGCAGCACGATCATCGGGATCGAGCGCAGCAGCCAGATATAGCCCCAGGACAGGCCGGACAGCAGCGGCGATTTGGAGACACGGGCAAGCGCCAGCGCCGTGCCGAGGATCGAGCCGGAAATGGCGGCGAGTACGGTCAGCAGCAGCGTCCTGCCGAGGCCGACGAGTACGGGTTCAGCGAAGAACCATTCGGCAAAGACGCCCCAGCCCCAGCGCGGATTGGTGAAGGTGGAATAGAGCACGGCTGCAATGACGAGGGCGGCGAAGATGGTGCCCGCAAACCGCCAGGGATGGCGGGCGGGAACGATCCGGTAGCGGGAATAATCCTGCTTTTGCTCGGCGCTCCTGCTGCCGGGGTCGATGCCGGCGAAATCTGTCGTCAGTGCCATGATGTTTCCCTTTTATGGATTATCGGTCTCGCGCCGTTTCACCTGTTGCCGCCGGCCGCCAGCAATTGCGGTTCGGCCAGATGGCTGACGTCCTTTTCGAAAGGCAGCGTCTTGTGGATCTCCGGATCGACGGTCTGGTCGAAGAGCGCGGTGTAGCCGTAGCCGAGATAAAGGCCGACAGCCTCGGGCTGGCGAAAGCCGGTGGTGAGGTAGATGCGGGAATAGCCCTGGCGCGCCGCCTGCGCCTCCAACTCCACCAGCACCTTGCGCGCCAGCCCCTGCCGGCGCAGGTCATGGCGGGTCCAGATGCGCTTGAACTCGGCGGTGTACTCGTCGTAGCGCTTGAAGGCGCCGCCGCCGATGGTTTCACCATCGCGGATCAGCAGCAGGAAATTGCCGTCCGGCGGCGCGAAGAACTCGGGCGGATAGCGGTTGAGCTCGGCCGCCGCACCCTCGTCGCTGAAATAGTTGCCGTAGCGGCTGTCATATTCATGGATCAGCTCGTCGATCAGCGGCTTGGCGCGGGGATCGAGAGGGGTCGTGTAGAGAAAGCTGTCACTCATCTCGTCAGCCATCCTGTTGTCATGGTCATGAAAGGAAGGTTTCGACCAGCCGCACCCAATAGCGGGCGGCTGGTGCGATGATCCGGTCGTCGAAATTGTAATGGGCGCTATGAAGCGGTGCGCTGTCGCCATTGCCGACGAAGAGATAGCTGCCCGGCCGCTCCAGCAGCATGAAGGCGAAATCCTCGCTCGCCGTGCGCGGCCGGAAATCCCTGGCGACCTGCCCCTCCCCGAAAGCCTCCTGTGCCACCGTCTGCGCGAATGCGGTTTCGCCGCGATGGTTGATCAGAGCCGGAAAGCCAAGACGGTAGTTCACATCCGCCTCTGCCCCGAAGCTCTCGGCCTGGGCGCGGGCAAGCGCCGGAATGCGCTCCTGCAGGCGCTGGCGCACCGTCTCGCTGAAAGCGCGCATGGTCAGCTTCAGTTCCACGCTCTCCGGAATGACGTTCGAGGCCGATCCGCCATGGATCGAACCGACGGTCACCACCGCCATGTCCTGCGGATCGACATTGCGCGATACGACGCTCTGGACCGCCGTGATGAAGGCCGCCGAGGTCAAGACCGGATCGACCGACTTGTGCGGCTCGGCGCCATGGCCGCCCTTGCCGACGAAGCGGATGATGGCCTGATCGACCGAGGCCATGGCCGCATCGGCGACGAAGCCGAACTGACCGAGCGGCACGCCCGGCCAATTGTGCAGACCGAAGACGGCATCGACCGGAAAGCGCTCGAAAAGCCCGTCCGAGATCATCTTGCGCGCCCCTGCCCCGATCTCCTCGGCCGGCTGGAAGATCAGCGTCAGCACGCCGGAGAAGCGGCGGGTTTCGGCGAGATAGCGCGCGGCGGCCAGCAGGATCGACGTGTGCCCGTCATGACCGCAGGCATGCATGACGCCCGGATTGTCGCTGGCATAGGCAAGCTCGGTGGCTTCTTCGATCGGCAGCGCGTCCATGTCGGCGCGGATGCCGATGCGCTTCTCGCCGTCGCCGCCCCGAAGGGTAGCGACGACGCCGGTGCCGCCGACACCGGTCGTCACCTCATAGCCCCAGGAGGAAAGCAGGGAGGCGACGATCTTGCTGGTCCGCCGCTCCTGGAAAGCCAGTTCCGGATAGCGATGCAGATCGTGACGAAGCTCGATGATCTCCTCGATGAAGGAGGCGATCCCCTTGTCGATATCATCCGCCGGTCGATGATGCTGGGTTACGACGTTCATGATCCGCCCGTCCGCGCCTCAGGCGCGGATCGCCCTTTCCTGTTCGGCCTCATCCTTGGAGGCGGCATAGCGGCTTTCGCGATAGGTCAGCCCCAGATGGTCGCGCAGCGTCGTGCCCTTCAGCACGGGATCGAAGTAGCCGCGCTCGGTCAGGATCGGCAGCACATGCCTGGCGAAGTCGTCGAAGCCTTCGGCGATCACCGGGAAGCCGAGGATGAAGCCATCGGCGGCGTCCTGATCCACCCAGCGGATGATCTCGTCGGCGATGTGCTCCGCCGTGCCGATGAAGGCGGTGCGGGGTGTTGCGGAATCGAGCGCGACCTGACGCAACGTCAGGCCCTTCTCGCGAGCCGTCTTCTTGATGCGATCGGTGGTGGCGCGGAAATTATTGCGGCCAATATCGCCAAGATCGGGGAAAGGTTCGTCCAGCGGATAGACGCTGAAATCATGGTGATCGAAGAAGCGGCCGAGATAGGCCAGCGCCTCTTCGATGGTGACGAGATCGCGGATCGCCTGATACTTGGCCTCGGCCTCCTCCTTCGTCGCGCCGATGATCGGTCCGATGCCCGGAAAGACGCCGACTTCCGCGGCGCTGCGGCCATGGGCGATGACGCTATCCTTGAGCTGGCGATAGAAGGCCTTCGCCTCCTCGATCGGCCCGCCATTGGTAAAGACGGCGTCGGCATGCTTGCCCGCGAGCCTGATACCGGAATCGGAGGCGCCGGCCTGGAACACGACCGGCTGGCCCTGCTTCGATCGGCCGATGTTCAACGGCCCTTCGACGCGGAAGAAACGTCCCTTGTGGTTCAGCCGCCGCAGCTTGGTCTTGTCGACGAACACACCGGTCTCGCGATTGCGGACAAAGGCGTCGTCATCCCAGGAATCCCACAGGCCCTTGATGACGTCGATATATTCTTCCGCGATCTCGTAACGCAGCTCATGATCCGGATGCTCGCGACTATAGTTGCGGCCGGAACCTTCCAGTGGCGACGTCACGGCATTCCATCCGGCCCTGCCGCCGCTGATCAGGTCGATGGAACCGAATTGGCGGGCGATGGTGAAGGGATCGCTGTAGGAGGTCGAGACCGTGCCGACCAGACCGATCTTCGAGGTCGAGGCGGCGAGCGCAGACAGGATCGAGATTGGCTCGAAGCGGTTGAGGAAATGCGGGATCGACTGCTCGTTGATATAAAGGCCGTCGGCGACGAAGGCAAACGCGATGCCCGCCTCTTCGGCCTTGCGCGCGGTATCGACAAAGAAGCCGAAATTGACGCTGGCGTCCGCCGGACCGCTCGGATGTTTCCAGGCATTCATGTGGCCGCCAGGCCCATGCAGCATGATGCCGAAAGTGATGTTCTTTTGAGCCATGGGATCAGTCCTCTTGGGTTTGATATCAGGCGGCAAGCGAAAGCCGCTCCTTGGCGAGCAGCTCGATGGAGGAGAGGCGTTCGGCCGCCGTCAGCGCTGGCGTATCGAGGATGAATTCCTTGACGCCGTAGTGGCGGTGCAGCTCATCCAGCTCCTTGCGGATCTGTTGCGCCGTGCCGTGCAGCACGCTCGGCACCTTCTCTTCGGTCCGGTAATCGCTGACCCCGGCCTGGCGGGCGAATTCCGCCGCCTGCTCCTCGCTGCCGACATTGACGGTCTGGCCATTGGGAAGGAACAGCTTGACGATGCGCAGATCGCCGACGCGCACGCGCGCCTGCTCCTCGGTTTCGGCGGCAAAGGCGGCCAGCGCCAGGATCGGGCTTTTGCCGCCGCTGGCCTGCTCATAGGCCTCGAAGGTCTTGCGCAGATTGTCGGGATCGCCGTTCAGATGGCCGGCAAATACCAGTTCCCAGCCCTTCTCCGCCGCCAGCTTGGCGCTATCGACCGAGGCGCCGAGCAGATAGCGCTCCGGCGCGGTTGACGGGAGCGGCGTGGCGACGGCAACATCGGCCGAAGTTTCGGCGGAGAGATAGGTGTTGATGTCGGTGAGCTGATCGGCAAAATTCGGCTTGCGTTCCGGATCGACCGCTGCCTGTAGCGCCCGAGTCGACAAGGGAAAGCCGCCCGGCGCCTTGCCGACCCCGAGATCGACGCGTCCAGGCGCCAGCGAGGAAAGCAGATTGAAGGTCTCGGCCACCTTGTAGGCGCTGTAATGCTGCAGCATCACGCCGCCGGAGCCGATGCGGATCTTCGATGTCTTGGCAAGGAGATAGCCGATCAAGGCCTCCGGCGCCGAGCTTGCCAGGCTCGCCATATTGTGGTGCTCGGCCACCCAGAAACGGTGATAGCCAAGCTCCTCGGCCCTGATCGCCAGCGTTGCGGTCGCCCGCAGCGCATCGGTCGCGCTTTTGCCGGCTTCGATGGGGCTTTTGTCGAGAAGGCTCAAGAGATAGGACATATGGGGTCATCCGATTGTCGTATCGGCGCCGCGGCACCGCTTCAGTAATCTATAAAATACGTAGACAAAAAGGATTATAAGAAACGGCTTTCTCTTCACGCGCCAAAGTGAGGAAATAAGTTGCGAAACACATGAGCGTGCTCGACGCACGCTTTTCGCTGAGAAGTCGTGGGCGAGCCGATACGCACAGATGGGAACCGGAATGCCATCCGATTTTGCCTGGGGATGACGGACGATTCTATTGATCGCCGGGAGGATTTGCGCGAACTAGGAGGAGGAATGATATTCGGCCGCTGAGGGCAAATGAACGACAACGTCATCCAATTTCGAAGACCGGCGCCCCCCAAGCCGCCGCGCCCTGGGCTGCGCAAGCTGCTTGTCGTCCTCGCCATATTGGCGGTGTTCGCGGCGGCCTGGGGATATTTTCAGCTCGTCGGCTCGCCAGCTCCTTGAGGCTTTGGGAACACCGATCCACCCGCATGGCGGCTCCGAAGCCTATCGCCCTCACCGGAATGATCGGCTAACATGGTCTCCAATCTGGAGGATCGGTCCCGATGAGTGTTCGCCCGCCGCAATCTCTTAGACAGTTTCATTCGACCGACAGCGGTTTCAACGTGCTTGAATATGAGCTCATGGCCGAGCGCGCGAGCTCCCTTGGCCGGCATGGGCTGAAGTTGGAAACCGCGCTCGCCGATCTGCGGGCGTGGAACCCGGAGCGTCATAGTGGGGACGAGCGCGAAAACCTTCTGAACAAGGCTTCCGATGCCGTCTGGGCTTTCTTCATCCAGCGGGAAATCTGCGGCCTCAGGAACAATCGCGATATCATCCAGCGCTATGCCATCCCCAATGAGGTGCTGGCACGGGTGGGCGCGGTGCGCCGATGAACGCAATCCACGGCCCGATTTGCGACTCTATCGCATAAGACCTTCAGGCCGGAGAAAAACCACTCATCGCGCCGGTAAAGGATTTTGCGAGCGGTGCGGCGTAGGAGCCGTGCTTGCTGGTGGAGAGACCGAGCGAGACCAGCGCCTCGGCCTGTTTGACCGCGGCTGCGACGCCATCGATCACGGGCACGCCGTAGATCTCCTGCAGCTTACGCGCCAGATCCGCCATGCCGGCGCAGCCGAGCACGATTGCTTCCGCCCCGTCCTCGTCCAGTGCCCGTTCGATCTCTGCCCGCAATTTGCCGATGGCGCCGGAGGCGCCATCCTCAAGCTCCAATACGGCAATATCGGAGGCTCTCACCTTGGCGCGGGCTCCCATGCCGTAATGCCTGACGAGATTGTCGATCAGCACGCGCGAACGCTCCAGTGTCGTCACCACAGTAAAGCGCTGCGCCAGCAGGCCGGCGGTGACGACGGCCGACTCGCAAAGCCCGAGAACCGGCACATCCGAAAAGGCGCGCGCCGCCTCGAGGCCGGTATCGTCGAAGCAGGAAATGATCGCCGCATCGTAGCCCTCGGCTCGCCGTTCCTTGAGCTCGCTCAGCAGACCGGGCACGGCGAGCGCGCCATCGTAATATCCCTCGATGGAGGGCGGTCCCATCCGCGACGTGGCGGCAATGATCTGTGTGCCGGCTGCGGCGACGGCGCGAGCCGCGACCGCCGCCTTTTCCGTCATCGAAGCGGTGGTGTTGGGATTGACGAGCAATAGGCGCATGATCTCAGCTTTTCTTGGCCTGCTGGCGACCGAGCATGGTCATGATGCCGAGCGCCGCGAGAATGATGGTGAAGGAAAAGACCGTCGTCACCGTTCCCAAGGCATAGAGCACCGGCGTCGTGACGTTGGTGGTCATGCCGTAGATTTCCAGCGGCAGGGTGTTGTAGGTGCCGGATGTCATCAGGGTTCGCGCGAATTCGTCGTAGGACAGCGTGAAGCCGAACAGGCCGACGCCGATCAGGCTCGGCGCGATCATCGGCAGAACGACGTGGCGGAACGTCTGCCAGGAGCTGGCGCCGAGATCGCGGGCGGCTTCCTCATAAGCTGGCGAGAAACGGTTGAAGACGGCAAACATGATGAGCACGCCGAAGGGCAGCGTCCAGGTCAGATGCGCGCCGAAGGCCGAGGAATACCAGGCGGGCTGGAGGCCTCCCTGCTGGAAGACGACGCCGATGCCGAGCGAAATGATGATGGACGGAACCACCAGGCTGGCGACGGTCGCATAGAACAGGAAGGTCGCGCCGCGGAACCGGCGGCGGAAGGCAAGACCCGCCAGCAGGGACACGACGACGGTGACGAGCATGACCATCAGGCCGAGCACGAAGGAGCGCTGGAACGAGGCGCCGAAATCGCCGACCGCCTGCTTCTCGAACAGGTTCGCGAACCAGTGCAGCGATACGCCGTTCAACGGAAAGGTCAGGCCGCCATCCGGTCCTTGAAAAGAAAGGATGAGAATCGCCGAAAGCGGCCCGTAGAGAAAGAGCACGAAGATCGTGAAGAAGATCGCCAGAACATAGAATTCGAGACTGCGTTTTTCGCGGTGCATCTCAAAGCTCCTTACGGATGTCGACGACGCGCAGGATGGCGGAAACCATCAGCAGGACGAGGATTAGGAGAACCACGGCATTGGCGGCGGCGGCCGGATATTGCAGCAGCGACATCTGGTTCTTCATCATCAGTGCGATCGAGGCGCTCTGGCCGCCGGACATGACCTGCACGGTCGAAAAATCCGCCATGACCAGCGTGACGACGAAGATCGTGCCGATCGCCATCCCCGGTTTGGCAAGCGGGATCACCACGTTCCAGAGGATCTGCCAGCCGCTGGCGCCGGCGTCGCGCGCCGCTTCGAACAGCGAGCGGTCGATGCGCATCAGCGTGTTGAAGATCGGCGTCACCATGAACAGCGTATAGAGATGCACCATGGCCAGCACGACGGCGAAATCGGAATAGAGCAGCCATTCGATCGGCTTGGGAATGAGCCCCATCTCGATCAGGGTTGAATTCACCAGGCCATTGCGTCCGAGCACCGGAATCCATGAGATCATGCGAATGATGTTCGAGGTCATGAACGGCACGGTGCAGACGAGGAAAAGGACCATCTGCATCGACGTGCGGCGGATATGGAAGGCGAGGAAATAGGCAACCCAGAAGCCGATGAACAGGGTCAGCGCCCAGACAATAGCGGTGAATTTCAATGTGTTGAGATAGGTTTTCCAAGTCACCCACGAGCCAAGCGTGTCGGTATAATTCGTCGTCAGGAAATCCGGATAGAGGCCGGCGAAATCATAGTCCCAGAAGCTGACGACGCCGATCATCGCGATCGGCAGCAGGAAGAAGAAACCGAGGATCAGGAAGAGCGGCGCCGCCTGAAGATAGGAAACGAGCCCCAGGGGCAAGCGAAACCCGCGCCCTGACTTTGCTGTTGCCTGGTCCGTTTCTGATGAAGCGATCGTCGCCATGGTCCGGTGTCTCCGTTAGCGGTTTCCTCCCCCCGCTTGTGCGGGGAGAGGATGTGATGGGTAGAGGCGATACCGATCAGGCGGCGATGAACTCGTTCCAGCGGCGAACCATGTAACGGTCTTCGTCCATGACAGAGTTCCAGCAGGCGACCGCACCCATGCGGTTTTCGAAGGAACCGCCGTCGCGGACGGCGCCGGCCTTCTCCATAACCTTGCCTTCCGGGGACAGGATATCGCCCTGCGCCGGCTTGCCTTCGATCCAGTAGCCCCATTCGTCGGCCGACATGAAGCCCTTGGCGGTTTCCATGCAGGCGGAATAGTAGCCCTGGCGGTTGAGGTAGCCGCCGACCCAGCCGGACGTGTACCAGTTGATATATTCATAGGCGGCATCGAGCTGCGCGCCCTTGAGATGCGAAGCGAGGCCGAGACCGCCGCCCCAGGCGCGATAGCCTTCCTTGAGCGGCTGGAAGGTGCAGGGGATGCCCTTCGAGCGGACCGCGGCGACGGCCGGCGACCACATGGACTGGATGACGACTTCGCCCGACGCCATCAGGTTGACGCTTTCGTCGAACGACTTCCAGAAGGCGCGGAACTGGCCCTCGCCCTTGGTCTTGATTAGAAACTCGATCGTCTTGTCGATTTCCGCCTTGGTCATGTTGCCCTTGTCGGCATATTTGATCTTGCCGGCGGCTTCCATGATCATCGCGGCGTCCATGATGCCGATCGACGGGATGTTGAGGATTGAGGTCTTGCCCTTGAAGGCCGGATCGAGAATGTCGGCCCAGCTGGTGATCGGCCGGCCGGTCAGGTCCGGGCGGATGCCGAGCGTGTCGGCATTGTAGATGGTCGGAACCATCGTCATCCACTGGGTCGGTTCCTTGGCGAACTTCTTGGAGGTCTGCCCTTCCACGAAGCCGACCGTGTGCGGCGCCGTGCCCTGTGCGATGACGCTGTCCGGCTTCAGCTTGCCGGTGATGAAGAGCGGCACGATCTTGTCGTAGTATTTCAGCTTCTTGACGTCCATCGGCTGCAACACGCCGGCCGGGAATACCTTCTTGGCGATCCAGTATTCGATGTCGGCGATGTCGTAGCTGTTCGGCTGGGTAACGGCGCGCTGGGCGGCGGCGTCGGAATCGGTCGCCGTCATCTCCAGCGTGATGCCGAGATCGGCCTTGCACTTCTCGGCGATGGCATTGATGTTGGAAACGCCGGTGCCGAACTGGCGAAGCGTGATGTTCGATTGCGCCCAGATGGTCGGGAAGCCGGTGATCGCACCGGAGCCGGCCATTGCGCCGAGAGCGGCGGCGCCGGTCTTCAGCAGTGAACGGCGGGAAATCCCCTTTGCCGTCTTGGAAGTCTTGGTTTCAGTCGTCATGTCAGTTCCCCTTTTGTGATGCTTGGATAGTCATGCGGTAGCGCGGCCAAGGAGGGTCGCATCCCCCAGGGCCCAACTCAGAGACACGGCGTCGCCCACCGATACGAATTTAGCGGCATAATCATCGTCGCTGGCGATAACGGTGAAATCGTCGCTGCCGGCGCCGATGACGGTGATCTTCACCGAGGCGCCGCGATATTCGATGTTGGAAACGACGCCGTTGAAGCCGAGACCCTTTTCGGAGGTTGCGGCAAGGCGGACGCGGTCGGTGCGGATGCCGATATCGACGGGCTCGCCGACCTCTCTGCCGGTTCCGCGCACCGAAAAGCTCTGCCCTTCGGGCACGGTCATGGTCAGCACGCCGTCTTCGCTGGACGTGACCCGGCCGGAAAGCACGTTGTGATCGCCCATGAAGCGGGCGACGAAGGCGGTCGCCGGACGCTCGAAGACCTCACGGGGTGCTGCCGCCTGCTCGATCCGGCCGTCATTCATGATCACCATGATATCGGCCAGCGCCATGGCCTCTTCCTGGCTATGCGTGACATGCACGAAGGTGATGCCCAGCGTCTTCTGCAGCTTCTTCAGCTCGGCACGCATGCGGATCTTCAGGAAGGGGTCGAGCGCGGACAAGGGCTCGTCGAGCAGCAGCGCCTCCGGATCGGTGATCAGCGCGCGGGCGAGCGCCACGCGTTGCTGCTGACCGCCCGAAAGCTGCGCCGGACGCCGCGTCGCATAGGCCTCCATCTGCATCAGTTTCAGCATTTCCAAAGCCTTGGCGCGACGCTCGTCCTTGGCGACGCCCTTCATCTTCAGGCTGAAGGCGACATTGTCGATCAGGTCGAGATGCGGAAAGAGCGCGTAGGACTGGAACATCATCGCCGTGCCGCGCTTCGCCGGCGGAAAATCCGTCACGACCACGTTTCCGAGCCGGATATCACCCGAGGAAATGGTCTCATGGCCGGCGATCATGCGAAGAGTGGAGGTCTTGCCGCAACCGGACGGCCCCAGGAAGCAGCAGTAGGAGCCCGCCGGTATCTTGAGGCTGATCGCATGCACGGCCGTTGTCGTGCCATAGACCTTCGAAACGGATGCTATATCGATTTCTGCGGCTTTCGACATGGTACTTCCCTCTGTTTGAGGAAAGGCAATGCATCTGCCGTGCCAAATGCGCTGCGAGACGGCAAAACCTTGGGAAACATCATCTTTTGCGGAATGTTCCATTCATCGCTTCATCAGGGCAATACAGGTGTCTGCACATGAAATAGGCTATTGTCTGCGATATAAGCACATGATCGTATACAATTTGGCTTTATTTTTGTGGCAGATTTCGTTTAACTTTTGCAGCGAACACGGATATGGTTTCGGCGATTATCAGGTATCCGATGTCATGAACTCCACAGCCGACGCGCTCCAGACAAACACCGATTCTGCGGAAACCGGCGCACAGCAGATTCGCGACGCCATTCGCGATGCCATCGTCGAGCGCAGGCTTTCTCCCGGCACCAAGCTTTCGGAAAGCGATGTCGGCAATCTCTTCAACGTCAGCCGCACGCTGGCGCGTGCCGCCCTGCAGGCCTTGTCCTACGAGGGGCTCGTCAGCGTCGAGAAGAACCGCGGCGCCTTCGTCGCCTATCCCTCGCCGGAGGAGGCGCGGCAGATCTTCGCCGCCCGCAGGCTGGTGGAGCCCGGCATTCTAAAGGAAGCGGCGACAAGAATTACGCCGTCGCAGATCCAGCATCTGAAACAGCTTCTGCTGGAGGAAGGCAGGCTGATGGGGGAGCGCGGCCAGTCCGCGCGCCGTGCCGAGATCAAGGCATCCGGCGATTTCCATCTCATGCTCGCCTCGATCTCGGGCAATCTGATCATGCAGCGTTTCATGGAGGAGCTCGTCGCCCGTTCCTCGCTGGTCATCGCGCTTTACGGCCAGTCGAGCGTATCGAGCTGCGGTCATGCCGAACATGGCGACATCATTGCCGCCATCGAGCGCAAGGATATCGAGACGGCGTGCGGTCTCATGCTGCACCATATTTCCCATATCGAAGCCGATCTCGACCTGCGGGAACACAAGAGCTTCGGCTTGAGAGAAGCCTTCGAACGCTAGAATGCGCCCGGCGGCACGGCCACCTCCCAAGGGCTCATCGGCGATCACATTGTCATGGAGATGGATTTGAGCCCGATCGAAACCCTGTTCACCCGCGCGAAGCTCGCCGATGGCTCCGTCAAGGATATCGGCGTATCCGGCGGCCGCATCGTCTCGATCGAGCCATCGAGTCTCGAAACCCCACTGGCCGAGACCGTCGACCTTGGCGGAGCGCTGACGGTTCCGGGCTTTGTCGAGGGCCATATCCATCTCGACACCAGCTTTTATGGCGACGCCTGGATACCGCACAAGCCATGCACCAACGGCTTCGACGTTCATGAGCGCGTCGCCTTCCAGGCGCAGAATATGGCGCAGGCGGCTCCCATGGACGTGCGGGCGCGCAATCAGCTCGACCTTTGCATCGCCAATGGTAGCACGCATATGCGCAGCCACGTCATGGTCGACGGTTCCGTCGGGCTGAAATCGCTGGAAACCATTCTCGCCGTCCGGGAAGAATATCGTAATCTCATCGATATCCAGCTTGTGGCCTTCCCGCAGAGCGGCATTCTGAAAAGCCCGGGCACGCCGCAGCTGATGGATGAGGCCATTTCGCTGGGTGCGGATCTGGTCGGCGGGCTGGACCCGGCGAGCTTCGACCGCGATGTGGAAAAGCATCTGGATGTCGTGTTCGGTGTCGCCGAGAAACACGGCGTCGATATCGATATCCATCTTCACGACGGCAGCACGCTCGGCCTCTTCACCATCGAACAGATCTGCGCCCGCACACGTGCCTTGTCGATGCAGGGCCACGTCACGGTGAGCCACGCCTATGGGCTTGGCGATCTCTCGGGCGATGCGGCAAAACGGGCCGCCGGGCTGATTGCCGATAGTGGCGTCTCCATCATGACCAACGCGCCCGGCAATCACGCCTTTCCTCCCGTCGCCATGCTCAGGGCCGCCGGCGTCACGGTCTTCAGCGGCAGCGACAATATCCGCGACTCCTGGTGGCCCTATGGCGATGGCGACATGCTCGGCCGGGCGATGATGATCGGATATCGCTCCGGCTTCTATACCGACGACGAATTGAAGGCCGCATTCGACGTCGTCACCGAAGCGGGTGCCAAGGCGTTGCGTCTCGAAGGTTATGGGTTGAAGATCGGCGCCAAAGCAGATTTTGTGACGCTGAAGGCGGAGCATGTGCCCGAAGCGGTCGTTGCCGTTCCGAAGGAGCGTTCGGTCTACAAGGCCGGCAGGCTGGTCGCAAGGAACGGAACGGTCATTCGGACCTAGAAAACCTAATATCATACATTAGAATTTACCGTTAATATATTGAAAAGGCGTGCGATGCTCGATTTTGTCATTTCGAATATCCGCATCGCCGGCCGCGACCGTCCCCTCGATATCGGCATCAAGGACGGCCGGATCGCGGCCTTGGACGCTGATCTTGTCTCGGATGGGCCGCATGAGGATATGTGCGGCTGCTTCGCCTTTGGCGGTTTTGTCGACAGCCATATCCATCTCGACAAGGCATGTATCCTCGATCGCTGCCGGATCTGCGAGGGCACGCTGGACGAGGCTGTGCGCGAAACGGCAAGGGCAAAGGCCGCCTTCACGGTCGAGGATGTGCATGCCCGCGCGCGCCGTGTCGTGGAAAGTGCCATCGTCAACGGAACCACGGCCATGCGGACATTCGTGGAAATTGATCCGCGCGCGGGCTTCCGGTCGTTCGAAGCGATCCTCGAGATCAAGCGCTCTTATCGCTGGGCCATCGATATCCAGATTTGCGCCTTCGCCCAGGAAGGCCTCACCAACGAACCGGCGACGGCGGCGATGCTGGATCAAGCGCTCGGCGAAGGGGCGGACCTGATCGGCGGCTGTCCCTATACCGATCCCGATCCGCAGACCCATATTCGTTGGATCTTCGATCTCGCCGAACGCCATGGCGTCGATGTCGATTTCCATCTCGATTTCGATCTTGATCCGGCAAATTCGGCCATTCCAATGGTGATCGCGGAGACGCGTCGTCGCGGCTACAGCGGCCGCGTTTCCATCGGCCATGCCACCAAGCTTTCCGCCATGCCGAAAGAGGCTGCAAGCGACATTGCGGCGCGACTGGCCGATGCCGGCATTGCCGTCACCGTTCTTCCGGCCACCGATATGTTTCTGCTCGGCCGCGACCGCGACTATCTTGTCCCGCGCGGCATAGCGCCAGCGCTGCTTCTTGCAGCCCATGGCGTCACGGTGACGGCCGCCACCAATAATGTCCTCAACCCCTTCACGCCCTATGGCGACGCCTCGCTCGGCCGCATGGCCAATTTCTTTGCCAATGCGGCCCAGCTCTCACGCGATGACGATATCGCGACCGCCTTCGACATGGTCACCCGCAATGCCGCCCGGCTGATGCGACGTCCCCATGGCCTCGATCTCGGAGCGCCGGCCGACATAATCGTCCTCGATGCCGCCGATCCCCTCTCCGCGATCCGCGAAGTCCGCCAGCCGGTCGCCGGCTGGAAAGGTGGCCGGAAGACCTTCACCCGCCCGCGCGCCCGGCTGCTTTATCCCGAGGGCTGAAGCGTCGTAGCCGAGTGTTCAGCCGCGAAGGGTCCTGCGCAGCCACGTGTCGAAATAATCCGGCCACTCACCCGAGGGTGTGCCTTTCTTGCCCATGTTGAACCCATGACCGCCGCTGACAAGCTGGTGAAGTTCGACAGGTACGCCGGCTTCCTCACATGCGGCCTGCATGATCTGCGTATTGGCGGGATTGGAAATCGGATCATCCTGCGCCTGAACCAGGAAAATCGGCGGGCAATCGCTGCCGACATGCGTTTGAACCGACCATTTGGCGCTCATCTCGGGGCTTGGATGCTCCCCGACGAAGATGCGCTTCGTCGACGTATGATCATAAGGCGGCTCCAGCGTGATGACCGGATAGATCAGCGCGGCAAAATTCGGACGCGCCGAAAAAGCGTCCGCTTCGTCCAGCGGATCATAGGAGGCAAAGGCTGACCATGTTGCGGCAAGGCCGCACAGATGGCCTCCCGCCGAGAACCCGAGCAGGCCCAGCCGCTTCGCGTTGATACGGAAGCTCTTTGCATTGGCGCGAATGAGGCGAATGGCGCGCTGGGCATCCTGCAGCGGTGCGAGGGGAGCGTTGGTCCAGCCCTCGCCGGGCAGCCGATAGCGCAAGACGAAGGCGGTGATATTGCGCTCGTTCAGCCAGGAAACGGCAGGCAACGCCTCCTGACCCTCCTCGATGCGCTTGTAGCCGCCACCCGCCGCCACGAGCACGGCGTCGCCGTTGGGACGCGCCGGCGTATAGACATGGATGGACGGGATGGCGATATCCGTGAGCGCACCCCAGGCATTTTCCACGGTCGGGCCGGCGGGGCCGCCGCCGCCGGGGGGCTGTACCGGCCAAAGCGGCAGCGAGGCGGTGGCGTGGATGGGCGTTGGAGCGGCCAGCGTTTTGCCGGAAAGCGCAGCAGCTCCCATTGCCGCCAATATGGATCGACGTGTCAGCATTGTTGTCCTTGAAACGATCCGAGCCGTAAATGGTTCACGCCTTATAGCGGCGTTTCAAGGGCAAGTCCTCTCCTCACTTATCGGGAAATCGCGCCCGCTCCTTGGCAGGACGGGACGACAATCGGGATATCAAAAGAAAGGAAAATGAGATCGGCCCGAAATAGAGCTTCGTCTGGGCATGGAGCTTTATTTCTTCTTCAATTCCCGCTCGAATTCCTCGATCTGCTGGACGACCCATGGATCATCGGCGGAATACTGAATCGTCTCCTGATCCACCCGCTGCCGGCGCCGCCCCAAGATCCAGTCCATCAAAGCGTAAAACAGGCGCATGCGAATATCCATGTTCTTTCAGACGTGAGAGGCCCGACCATAAGCATCGAGATGCATGACAATGGCCGAGCCTCAAACAACCGCAAGGCGTTGCGGCAATTGCCTATTTGCCTTTCGCTAAATGAACGGCAGCTGAACATGGACCTACTTTATAAGCGAGAACATATATTTACGGCCGCATATCGAGGCGGCCAGGGAGCCTGTCGGTTTCGCCTATCGAGCGAGAAATTCACGCCGCAACGCGGTCAGAAAAATTGTCTTCCAGACAAGCTTTTTCTTCCAGCCGTACCGCTAAGGCTCAATCTGGCCTAGTCGCACCCGATCACCGGAGATAAACAACGCCACGCTGCTTCCGATTTCCCCGGAGCGGCTCAAGCTTGGCCTCGCCTCCGCGGGGCCTTTTTTCTTTTGAGCGCCCTATTATCCGGCAGACTCACTATCGGCGAGGTTCGCCGCCCGGGGCGTAGACGGTATCCCTTTCGAAGCGGAAGACGGTGCCGCAGCCACAGCGGACCATATGCTTGCGTGGGTCGGCCGAGGCTCGCTCGGTGGAAAAGCCCCGCGGCATTTCGTCGATCCTGAAATCCCGATTCGCCTTCAAGCGATCGTCGCTCTCGGACACTTCCGCAAAGCCCATATGGCCGCACTTCGAACATTCCAGCTTTCGTGAATACCGATCTCGCGCCGCCATTTTTCAACTCCAGGACTCAGTCTGATCTCTTCTAGCAGCGCCGCCGCCGCTCTTGAAGAGCGTTGGCGGCTCTCCCGTCAGCCTCAAAAGAGCGGCAGCGCCGGAGCTACCCTGCCGCGCAATCCATAAAAATCGGCAACTGCTGCAAAAAGAGATTGACCTGATGGCAGATGTCAGACCAATTTTGTCATTATGACAAGCAAAGCCATGCTCACGCCGCTTCCCTCCATCGACCGCACCCGGCAGGTGATCGACGCCCTGTCGGATTTCATCGAGTCATCGGCGCTGAAGGCCGGCGAGAGACTGCCGACCGAACGCGAGCTGATGGTCGCCCTCTCCGTCGGGCGCTCGACCATCCGGGAGGTGATCACGCATTTCCAGGCGCTGGGCGTCATGGAGACCCGCAAGGGCAGCGGCACCTATCTGTTGAAGCCGATCTCCAAGGCGACCATCCATATGCCGCTGTCGCTCGACACGACGCATCTGCGCGATGCGCTCCTGCAGACGCTGGAGGTCCGCCGCGGCATCGAATGCGAGGCAGGAATGGTCGCCGCGCGTAAGCGCACGGCAAAGGACATTGTCGTCATCGAGCAAAAGCTTGACGAGATGGAGCGCGTTCACATCGCCAAGGGCACGTCCGGCCCGGAGGATCTGGCCTTCCACCTCGCCGTCTACGACGCTACCCACAATCCGCTGTTCCGGCAGCTTCTGGAGCAAATGCGCGAGACCTTCGAGCGCTTCTGGTCGCATCCTTTCGACCGGCAGGATTTCGCCCGCCGCTCCTTTCCCTTTCACCGCACGCTGTTCAACGCGATCGTCGCCCAGGACCCGGAAGCGGCACGCGCCGAAACACTGAAAATTCTCGACGTCGTCGAGGAAGACATCAAGGAAATGTCCAAATGACTGACGGGCTAGAGCCGTTCGAACTCGCTTCCCTCATTACCGCCCATGACGATGGCAATTTCGCCGAAGCCGTGGTGCCGCCGATCTTCCAGACATCGCTTTTCACCTTTTCCAGCTATGACGAGATGATCGCCTGCTATCGCGGCGAAAAGGTGCGGCCGATCTATACGCGCGGCCTCAATCCGACCGTGCGCATGTTCGAGGAGATGCTGGCGAAGCTTGAGGGCGGCGAGGATGCGATCGGCTTTGCCAGCGGTATGGCGGCAATCTCCTCCGCCGTCCTGAGCTTCGTCGAGCCAGGCGACCGCATTGTCGCGGTCAAGCATATTTATCCCGACGCCTTCCGCCTCTTCGGCACGATCCTGAAGCGCATGAAGGTCGAGGTCACCTATGTCGACGGCCGCGACGAGGAAGCCGTCGCCAAGGCGCTGCCCGGCGCCAAGGTCCTCTACCTGGAAAGCCCGACGAGCTGGGTGATGGAAGCCCATGATGTCGGCGCGCTGGCCGCTCTCGCCAGGCGCCACGGCGTCGTCTCGATGATCGACAATAGCTGGGCGACGCCCTATTTCCAGCAGCCGCTGAAGCTCGGCGTCGATCTCGTCATTCATTCCGCCTCCAAATATCTCGGTGGCCACAGCGATGTCGTCGCCGGGGTGGTCGCTGGATCGAAGGAGATGATCGCGCGGTTGAAGGCCGAGGCCTATCCCTATCTCGGCGGCAAGCTCTCGCCCTTCGATGCCTGGCTGCTGATCCGCGGCCTTCGCACCCTGCCGATCCGCATGAAGGCGCATGAAGCCGCGGCGCTCACGATCGCGCGGCGGCTGCAGGAGCTCGATGTCGTCGAGCAGGTCTGCCATCCGGGCCTTGCCAACCGCCTGCCCGCCGGTCTCAACGGCACATCGGGCCTCTTTTCGTTCATTTTCCGCGAGGGCGTCGATATCCGCGCCTTCGCCGACCACCTCGAGCTCTTCAAACTGGGTGTGAGCTGGGGTGGGCATGAAAGCCTGATCGTACCGGGCGAAGTGGTGCTGCAGCAGAAGGCGCAACCGAATTCCGCGCACAGCTTCGGCATCAGCCCACGATCCGTGCGTCTCCATGTCGGTCTCGAAGGAACCGAGGCCCTGTGGAGAGACATCGAGGCGGCGATCGCCGCCGCCTCTTAATCGTCAACCTCAAGAGAAAAACCGAAAAGGGGGAACTGAGCATGAAAAGACTGATAACCGCCGCACTCTTCACCGCGATGATGGCAGGCACGGCTTTCGCCGACACGACGCTGAAGCTCGTCGAGGTCATCACCAGTCCGGAACGCACCGAGACGCTGAAATCGATCGTCGCCAAATTCGAGGCCGCCAATCCCGGCACGAAGGTCGACATCATCTCGCTGCCCTGGAACGAAGCCTTTCAGAAATTCGCCACCATGGTCTCGGCCGGCGATACGCCCGATGTGATGGAGATGCCGGACACCTGGCTTTCGCTCTACGGCAACAACGGCATGCTCGAAAGCCTTGAGCCCTATCTTGCGAAATGGGACCAGACGAAAGAGCTGACGCCGCGTGCCCTGGAACTCGGCCGCGATGTCAAGAAGACGGCCTACATGCTGCCCTACGGCTTCTATCTGCGTGCCATGTTCTACAACAAGAAACTCTTGAAGGAAGCCGGCATCAGCGAGCCGCCGAAGACGATGGACGATTTCGCCAAGGCTTCAGAGGCGGTCTCCAAGCTCTCCGGCAAATACGGCTATTGCATGCGCGGCGGTCCTGGCGGCCTGAACGGCTGGATGATCTTCGCCGCCTCCATGGCCGGCGACAACAAATACTTCAAGGACGACGGCACCTCGACGATGAACAGCCCCGGCTGGGCCAAGGGCATCGAATGGATGGTCGATCTCTACAAGAAGGGCTACGCGCCGAAGGACAGCGTCAACTGGGGCTTCAACGAGGTCGTCGCCGGCTTCTATTCCGGCACCTGCGCCTTCCTCGACCAGGATCCGGACGCTCTGATCGCCATCGCCGAGCGCATGAACAAGGACGATTTCGGCGTTGCGCCGCTGCCGAAAGGCCCGGATGGGAAATCCTTCCCCACGATCGGCTATGCGGGATGGTCGATGTTTTCCACAAGCCAGAACAAGGACTTGTCTTGGAAACTGATAGCAACGCTTGAGGGACCGGAAGGCAATCTCGAATGGAACAAGAAGATCGGCGCCCTGCCGGCCTATAGCTCCGCCGAGAAGGACCCCTTCTATGCAGGCGATCAGTTCAAGGGCTGGTTCGAGGAATTGGCGGACAAGAACACGGTTCCGACCGTGATGCCGACCTATCTTGAGGAATTCGCCTTCTTCAAGGATTCGCTCGCCATCAAGACTTCGCAGCAGGCGCTGCTCGGCGATATCTCGGCCAAGGATCTCGCCGATCAATGGGCTGACTATCTGACCAAGGCGCAGCAGAAATTCCTCGCCAAGAAGTAAGTCCGCATTGCCGGCGGCGGAGCGATCCGCCGCCGTATTTTTACCTATGACACAGACGGCGTTCGAACGCCGCGAACGGGAACTCTTGCAGATGACCATGACCGCCGACACGCGAGGCAGGCGTCACGACCGCAGGCCGTGGCTGAAACGCCTTGCCGATGCTTCGGAGCCTTATCTTTACAGCGCCCCTGCCCTCATCCTGATCATCGCGGTCATGCTGGTGCCGCTGGCGATCGGCATTTCCTATGCGTTCCGCGATATCCAGTTGCTGAACCCGTTTTCGGGCGGCTTCATCGGCCTGGAGCATTTTCGCGAGCTCTCCAGGGATGCCGCCTTCTACGGAGCGCTCAGGAACACGCTCTGGTGGACAGGCGCCTCGGTCATCCTGCAGTTCGTCTTCGGGCTGATCCTGGCCCTGCTGCTGGACAAGCCCTTCTTCGGCCGGGCGCTCGTGCAGGCCTTGGTGTTCCTGCCCTGGGCGGTGCCTTCCTTCCTCGCAGGCCTCAACTGGTCCTGGCTCTTCAATCCGGTGATCGGACCCATTCCGCATTGGCTCTTCGCGCTCGGGCTGATGAGCGAGCCCGGCAATATCCTCTCCGATCCGCAATATGCGATGTGGGGGCCGATCGTCGCCAATGTCTGGTGGGGCATTCCCTTCTTCGCGATCACGCTGCTGGCCGCTCTCCAGGCGATCCCGCGCGATCTCTATGAGGCCGCCTCCATCGACGGCGCCGGCTGGTTCGAGCGTTTTCGCTCGATCACTCTTCCCTTCCTCGCCCCGACCATCGCCATAACCGTGCTGCTGCGTACCGTCTGGGTTTCGAACTTCGCCGACCTTATCGTCGTCATGACCGGCGGCGGACCGGCCGACCGCACGCAGATCGTCGCCAGCTACATCTTCACCCAGGCCTTCAAGCGGCTGGATTTCGGCTATGCCTCGGCCATCGCTCTCGTGCTGCTGATACTGCTGCTTGCCTATTCCATGCTGATCATCCTGCTGCGGCAGACCCTGCTGAACAAGGATTGAGCCATGAGACGATCCATCCTCCCCATCATCGCGCATCGTCTGGCCATCCTCTGCTACGTGATCTTCGCGCTTTTCCCGCTCTTCTGGCTGCTCAAGGTCTCGCTGACGCCGAATGATCTGCTCTATACGGAAGGCGTGCGCATGTGGCCGTCGCGCACGACCTGGGAACACTACGCCTTCGTGCTGCAGCACAGCGATTTCCCGACCTTCTTCAAGAACAGCCTGATCGTTTCCGCATCGACGGCGATCGTCGTGACGGTCTGCGCCTCGCTATCCGGCTATGCGCTCTCACGCTTCAATTTCCGCGCCAAATACTGGATCGTGGCCCTGATGCTGCTGACGCAGATGTTCCCGCTGGTCATGTTGGTGGCGCCGATCTTCAAGATCCTGACGCCCCTGCATCTGACCAACAGCCTGACCGGCCTCGTCATCGTCTACACCGCCTTCAACGTGCCCTTCGCCACCTTCCTGATGCAATCCTTCTTCGATGGTATCCCGAAGGACCTGGAGGAGGCGGCGATGATCGACGGTGCGACGCAGTTCACCGCTTTCCGGCAGATCATCCTGCCGCTGACGCTGCCGGGCATCGCCGCCACACTTGGTTTCGTCTTTACGGCCGCCTGGAGCGAGCTGCTCTTCGCGCTGATGCTGATCAACGGCAATCAGGCCGCCACCTTCCCGGTCGGCCTTCTCACCTTCGTGTCGAAATTCTCGGTGGATTTCGGGCAGATGATGGCGGCGGGCGTCATGGCGCTCATTCCAGCCGGCCTCTTCTTCCTGCTCATCCAGCGCTATCTCGTGCAGGGCCTGACGGCCGGCGCGGTCAAGGGTTAGTCAAATGGCATCGATCGATATTCAGAACGTCAAGAAAGCCTACGGCCATGTGCAGGTGCTGCACGACATCGATCTTCGAATCAAGGATGGCGAATTCGTCGTCCTTGTCGGCCCATCCGGCTGCGGTAAGTCGACCCTGCTCCGGATGATCGCCGGCCTAGAGGATATCAGCGGCGGCGAGATCCGCATCGCCGACAACCGCGTCAACGAGCTCCATCCGAAGGACCGCGACATCGCCATGGTGTTCCAGTCCTATGCGCTCTATCCGCACATGAACGTCGCCGGCAATATGAGCTACAGCCTCAAGCTCCGGAAGACCGCGAAAGACAAGATCGCGAGCACCGTCGCAGCCGCCGCATCGAAACTTGGGCTCGATCCGCTGCTCGAACGTCGCCCGAAGGCACTTTCGGGCGGCCAGCGCCAGCGCGTGGCCATGGGCCGCGCCATCGTGCGCCAGCCGAAAGCGTTTCTCTTCGACGAACCGCTTTCCAACCTCGACGCGCGCCTGCGTGAACAGATGCGCGCCGAGATCAAGAAATTGCATGGCGAGCTGAAGGCGACCTCGATCTATGTCACCCATGACCAGATCGAGGCGATGACGCTGGCGGACCGGATCGTCGCCATGCATGGCGGGGTGGTGCAGCAGGTCGGCAGTCCGCTCGAGCTCTACGACCGCCCCGCCAATCTCTTCGTCGCTGGTTTCATCGGGTCGCCGGGCATGAATTTCCTCGACGCGACCTATGAGGCGGGCGGCGTGAGGCTGAAGGATGGAACCGTCATCCCGCTTTCGGCGCCGCTGAATTTGCCCGATGGAGCCAAGGCAACCCTCGGCATCCGGCCGGAACATGTGGTCTTGTCGTCGGAGGGTACCGCGATTCGCGCCGAGGTAGAGCTTATCGAACCCACGGGCTTCGGCATCATCCTGCATCTGTCGCTGCACGGCCTGCCGTTCAAGGTCTTCACGCTGGACCGCAGCGCGCTGAGCGCCGGCAAGCAGGTGGGCGTTACCTTTCCGGCGCAGCATCTGCATATGTTCGACGAGGACGGGAAAAGGGCGACGTAAGTGGAACGGCCCGCTGATGACGCCGAACGGCGTCGGCCGCCGGCGTAACTCTCAATCGGAAAAAGGTTCGGTCGGCCCCTTGGCCGGCTGGGTGAACCAGTGCGGACCGTCCTCGGCCATGTAGATATGGTCTTCCAGCCGGATGCCGAAGGCCGCGGGAAAAACGACCATCGGTTCGTTGGAAAAACACATGCCGGCGGCAAGCGGTGTCGAATTGCCGCGGACGATATAGGGCTCTTCATGGATTTCCAGACCGAGGCCATGGCCGGCGCGATGCGGCAGGCCCGGCAGCCGATAGTCCGGTCCGAGCCCGTGCCTGGCCAGCACCGCCCGTGCCGCATCGTCGAGACTTGAACAGGCGGCACCCAGCCGCGCCGCGTCGAAGACGGCCTGCTGCGTTTCGCGCTCGATGGCCCAGGCCCGTTCGAATGCCTCGTTGCCACTCTCCAGCGTGTATGTCCTGGTGAGATCGGAATGATAACCGTCGATACGGCAGCCGGTATCGACCAGGATGACGTCGCCGTCGGCCAGGATCTGGTCGCCATCGGCGCCATGCGGCAACGAGGTCGCCGCGCCGAAGGAAACGATGCAGAATGTCGAGCCGTCGGCGCCGGCCTCCCGATGCTTTCGATCAATGAACTCCACCACTTCGGAGGCCCGGATTCCCGGCTTCATCAGCGCATGTGCCTGCCTATGGACATCAAGTGTCAGCCCCATCGCATACCGGATCAGCGCGATCTCCGCCGGCGATTTGATCCGGCGCAGGCTGCGGACGATCGGCCCGCCATCGGCCAGCCGGTCAGTTCCGAGCGTTGCCGCCAAGGCGTGATAGAAATAGAGCGGCATGCTGTCATCGAGGGCGAGCGTGCCGGAGCCGCCGAGACGGCGGGCGACGAGGGCGGCGCTGCTTTCCTCTTCCTGCCATTCGAGGATGTCGCCGGGCAGATGGGGCAGCGTCTCGACCCTGCTGCGCTCGAAACCCGGCACGATGTAGTAGAGACCGCTTGGTGTGACCAGGGCGCCGAGAAAGCGCTCGCTGACATGCCAGACGAGCCCGGTGAAATAATGCAGGCTCTCGCTCGGCCCAAGCAGCATTCCGGCAAGGCCTTTCGCCTCCAGCGCCTGACGAAGCTTCGAAAGGCGGAGCTGTCTTTCCTCCTGGGTGATGCGGGGTACGGGATGCTGCCAGGTCATTCTGTTTCCAATCCGTTCGGTCATAGGGATGATGATGCTTGCGCCGCAGGCGATCAGGCTAGCCCGATCGCCACCGACCGATCGAGGTCGCGCGCGACATAGTCCTGGATCTGCCGCACGATCTGGGCGGCATGGTCGATCGCCAGCCGGTCGGCGCGCTCGATATCGCCGGCCTCGATCGCGGCGATCATATCCTCGTGCTCGTCGACATATTGCCGCGGCAGACGGTCATCGAATGTCGAATAATATAGGCGAAGGATGCGGCGTCCCTCGTCGAGCAGCCGGGCGAAGAAGGTCGTGTAATAGGCATTGCCCGCCAGTTCCGCGATGGCGACATGAAATTCGCGATTGGCCTCGATCATGGCATAGGCATCGCGGGCCGTCACCGCATCGGCAAAATCCCGCTGATGGGCGCGGATGGTCGCCATGCCCCCGGCATCCCGGCGTTCGGCCGCGCCGCGCGTGGTGACGCGATACATCAGCGTCAGCGCCTCGAAATAGGTAGGAAGGCTGGCGAAATCGATGGTTGCGACGATGGTGTTCCGGTTCGGCAGCGTCGTCACGAGCCCCTCGCCCGAAAGCCGCAGCAGCGCCTCGCGGATGGGTGTTCTCGACATCTTGAAGCGCTCCGACAGCCGCACCTCGTCGAGCGGGCTGCCGGGCTCCAGCGCCATCGACAGGATTTCTCGGCGCAGCGCCGCATAGACGCTTTGCGTACCCGAACCGCGCACCCGCACCTGTTCCGTATCGTTCTGCATGGCGTGATCCCCACCTCTCATCCTGGCCAGGTTCCGGCGATGTCGGCCCTGCTCGCATAACTTGATGCCATGCTTCTTGAGCTTTGTCGACAGTTTGTATATAACTCGGCCACCGCAACCGAGGACTTTGAGAATGACGACAGGATGGAAGGGCGTATTTCCCGCCGTAACGACGCAGTTCAACGAGGATTTGTCGATCGACATTTCCGCCACCCAGGGCGTACAGGATGCGCTCGTCAACGACGGCGTCAACGGCCTGATCGTCATGGGCACTTGCGGCGAAAACAATTCGCTCGATCCTGAAGAAAAGCGCACGATCCTGAAAGCTGCGGTCGAGGTGGTCAACGGTCGCGTTCCCGTCGTCACCGGCGTTTCCGAATTCGATACGCGCCGCGCCGTCGCCTATGCCCGCGATGCCGAGAAGCTCGGCGCCGATGGCCTGATGCTGCTGCCGGCCATGGTCTATGTGCCGAAGCCAGAGGAGTTGATCGCGCATTTCCGCACCGTCGCCGAAGCGACGTCGCTGCCGATCATGCTCTACAACAACCCGCCCGCCTACCGCGTCAATATCGGCGCCGATGTGCTTCAGGCGCTGGCCGACGTGCCGAACATCAAGGCCGTCAAGGAAAGCGCGCCGGATCCGCGCCGTTTCACCGATCTCATCAATGCCTTCGGTGACCGCTTCGATATTTTCGCCGGCCTCGACGATGTGGCGCTCGAGGGGCTGATGCTCGGCGCCAAGGGCTGGGTCTCCGGCCTGACGAGCGCCTTCCCGCAGGAATCGGTGCAGCTCGTCGCCGCCGCCGAACGCGGCGATTGGGAAGAGGCTCGCCGGATCTATCGCTGGTTCATGCCGCTCCTGCATCTCGATGCCGAGCACGATCTGGTGCAGTCGATCAAGCTTGCCGAGCAGATCATGGGGCGCGGTTCCGAGCGCGTGCGCATGCCGCGCCTGCCCTTGTCGGGAGCCCGCCGCGCGGAAGTCACCGCCATGGTCGAGAAGGCCGCCGCCACCCGCCCATCCAAGGCGCGTCAGGCTGCCTGATATCAATAAAAAGCCGGCAATCGCTTCAAAACGATTGCCGGCTTCATTTCGTTACGAGCGACTGCGTCACTCCGCTGGCGTCGTGGTGGTCGTCGTCGTGGACTGTTCCAGCGCGTCTCGGACCTGGTCGATCTTGCCGACGGCGGGTCCGACGCCCAATATGTCCTTGGCTTCGGCCAGCGTCTTGTCGGTGACGACGCCGGTTTTGGATGCCTCGGCCAACGCCGAGCGCAGGGCCTCGTCGCTCAGAGCCGGGTCCGTCGGAACCGCATCGGTTCCATTTTGAAGTTCGAACTCGGCATAATCCATGACATAGGCCCGGATCGCCGCCATCTTCGGGTCCTTCGAATTCATATAGGCGTGATAGTTCCGCTTCAGCGAGTTGAGGCTGCCGAGTTCCGACGCGGACGTCTTTGCCTTGGCAACGGCCGCCTTTTCATGCCTGTGGGCCGCGGACTTGGAGGAATGCCCGGCGCGCTTCAGGCTTCCATTGGTGGAATCACTGTCATCGCTGTCATCCGATTGCGCTGCACTGGACTTGGCGTGGTCGGAATTGGAGTTGCTGCTGCCGTGGCTCCCGCCGTTACCATTTCCATTGCCGCCACCGTTGCCTCCGCCATTGCCGTTACCACCCTTGGCATAGGCCATGTCCACGAAGCCGAGCGCTGTTCCGGCCACCGGAGCCACGGCCAAGGTCAGGGCAACGACGGTCGTTCCAAAAGCTGAACCAAATTTCATATGCGTATTCCTCTCATTCCAGACTATGCTCTCGCCGCTGCGTGCAACTGCGGCGCGGAAGGAGCAATCATGCTGCTCGCCATAATATTGCTGGAAATGGAAGTTTCCACGGGGGACGGACCAATGCCGTGGGCCATCAGACCTTAGCCCGATGGCCCACGGCCGAAAGTCGACGGATTGCGGGCAAGCAAACCGTCTTTTGACGCATTTTCCGGCTGAGCGATCATGCCGGACATCGGGGATACCCACGGAAAGTAGCCAGACATGCCGACCAATCTCACGTCAATGCTGTCGCCGGTGCGTCTGGTCGCCGGCTGGAATTCGCAATCCCTGGCAAGGCAATTCCTGCTGATCGGCGGTCTGGTCGCGGCCTGCGCCATGATCGTCGTCGGTGCCTTCGTCACCAGCCTTATCGAGGAAGCCGTCACGCGCAATTCCGCCGCCAGCACGGCGCTTTATGTCGATAGCGTCATCGCACCGCTTCTGCCGGACATGCAGACGACCGAGGTGCTGGACGACACGGTGACGCGCGCGCTCGATGAAACGCTCGGCGAAGGTGCGCTCGGCAGCCGGCTCCTGTCTTTCCGCCTCTGGCGCAGCGACGGCACCGTGCTTTACTCCAACGACAAGGATCTGATGGGTAGGCAATTCCCGCTGAGCGACGACCTGAAGACCGCATTCTCCGGCACAATGGTGGCGCAGTTCAATCAGATCGGCGATGTGGAAAGCATTGCGGAGCGCAATAGCGGCAAGCCGCTGCTGGAGATCTACAATCCGGTCCTTCAGCCCTGGTCCGGCAAGGTCGTCGCCGTCTCGGAATTCCATGAGGTCGCCTATGATTTCGAGCGCAGCCTGAACAAGGCGCGGTTCAGAAGCTGGCTGGCCGTCGGGCTGTTCACCATCACCTTTTTCCTTGTCCTGTCGATAATCGTCCTTCGCGGCAGCCGCACGATCGAGAGCCAGCGCGGTGCGCTCAAGACCCGGATCGGCGAATTGTCGACGCTCCTGCAGCAGAACGAAATCCTGCGCTCGCGCCTGCAAAGAGCCTCGCAACGCGCCGCCGCCCTCAACGAAAGTTATCTCAGGCGTATCGGTGCCGATCTGCACGACGGCCCCGCGCAGCTCGTCGCATATGCATCCTTGCGGCTCGACAGCGAGGCCCTGGTCAATCCGTCCACCCCGGCCGACAAGCGGGAACAGTCTCTTACAGCTATCAAGGCGAGCCTCGACGATGCCATGACGGATATTCGAAGCATCTGTAGCGGCCTCGTGCTACCGCATATCGAGTCGGAAAACCTGACCGAGCTGCTGCATCGCGTTATCCGCGCCCACGAGCAGCGGACCGGAACCAAGGTCGGCCTGTCGTTTTCCGGCATGGCACAGGAATTATCGACATCCGCGAAGATCTGCATATACCGCTTCGTTCAGGAGGCGTTGAACAACGGCTATCGTCATGGCCAAGGCGCGGCGCAGCGCGTCGATCAGGCCATGGATGGCAAACACGTTACGATTGCGGTATCGGATAGGGGACCAGGGTTCGATCCGTCCCGTATTCCTCCAAGCAGCCTCGGGCTGGCGGGCCTGCGGGAAAGAGTGGAGAGCCTTGGCGGCACGTTCGAGCTCAGATCGTCCAAGGAAGGGACGCGTGTTCAAATGGCGCTCAATGTCATGGAAATGGAACAGACATGATGACAGCAATCAGCCTGGCGGTGATCGACGACCATCCGCTGTTTCGCGAAGGGGTCACCCGCAGCCTCGCTGAAATCGGCGGCTTTTCGATCGTCGGTGAAGGCAACACGAAGGACGATGCCGTGCGCATCGCCGAGGATGCACGTCCCGATGTGCTGCTGATGGATATTTCCATGCCGGGCGGCGGTCTCGCAGCGATTCCGCTGATCCTCGAGCGCGTGCCCGATCAGAAGATCGTCATGCTGACGGTCTCCGAGGCGAGCGACGACGTGACGACGGCGCTGAGAAGCGGCGCGAAAGGTTACGTGCTCAAGGGTGTCGGCTCGAGAACACTTGCCGAGATCCTTCGCACGGTGGCCTCGGGCGAAACCTATGTCGCGCCGACCCTTTCGGCACGCTTGATCTCCGCTCAGGGCGACGGAACCCCGGCAAAGGCTGATCTTATCGGTGAACTCACGGATCGGGAAAGCGAAGTGCTTCAACTCGTGGCGATGGGCTTGAGCAACAAGCAGATCGGCCTGAAGCTCGACCTTCATGAAAAGACGGTGAAGCATCACATGACGCAGATCTTTACCAAGCTCGGCGTTGCGAACCGAACGGAAGCGGCAATGGCGTTTCGCGACGCGCTGGACAGGAACGGCTAGGATCGGGGCAAGGCTATGTGACATGGCAGGCGTGCTGCGGGAATTCGGACCGGACATATGGATTGCCGACGGCCCGACCGTCACGGCGGCGGCCGGTTTCCACTACCCGACACGCATGGCCATCATCAGATTGTCCGATGGCAGCCTCTTCCTCTGGTCGCCGACGCCACTTGCGGACGATCTTCGTGCCGAAGTGGATCGTTTGGGCGCGGTGCGCTACCTGGTCGCTCCCAACTCGCTTCATCATCTTTTCCTCGGCGCCTGGCGGCAGGCCTATCCCGATGCCGGGGCCTATGCCCCGCCGGGCTTGCGACGAAAGCGCAAGGATCTCGAATTTGATGGCGATCTCGGCGACACGCCGATTGCGGATTGGGCTGATGACATCGATCAAGTCGTCATCCGGGGCAATCTGATTACGACAGAGGTCGTCTTTTTCCACCGCAAGAGCGGCACGGTGCTGTTCACCGATCTTATCCAGCATTTCCGCCCCCGCTGGTTCAAGGGCTGGCGGGCAATCGTCGCCAGACTGGACCTGATGGTCGCCGCCGAACCGTCGGTACCCAGAAAATTCCGTGCTGCTTTCACCGACAAGCGCGCCGCACGCGCCGCCATCAACCGTGTACTGGAATGGCCAGCCGAAAAAGTGCTGATGGCACATGGAGAGCCGGTGGTGGAAGGCAGTCGGGATTTCGTCCGCCGCGCATTTCATTGGCTGACGGATGATTGATGATCTTCGACTGCCCAGGACAATTGATCCCTGACGGACTGCAGGTCCGGTATTTCAATGCTGGAAGGATTTCAGCCGCTTCTGGTCGGCCGAGGTCGCGCTGCGGTTGACGATGGTGCGGCCCTTCGAATCCTTCATGACATAGCGGCCATTCTGGATCGCTTCGCTCATGCCGTCGGCATGTTGAACCGTTACCGACGTATCGTCCGAACTGGAGGAATCGTCGGTATCGTCCTGATCTTGCTTCGTGTTCTTGCTGCTATTGCTGCTGCTGTTTCCCTTGCCGTTGCCGTTTCCTCCGCCGTTGCCGCTGTTTCCTCCGCTATTCCCCCCACCATTTCCTCCGCCGTTCCCATTCCCGCCACCGTTGCCACCCCCATTGCCGCCTCCATTGCCATTGCCGCCTTTCGCCTCCGCCTTCTGAGGCACGACGGCAATCGACGCTCCGTGGATTTCGACACGGTAAGGGGTTGCGGCAAGCACCAAGGTGAACAGGGTGCCGAGAAGAACGGCGGTCGATTTCTTGAAGAAAGGCATAAGGGTTTTCCGGGGCACTTCTTGAGGCGCATCAGGCAGTCGGGAGCGATTCGCTGTTCATTGCTTCGCCGACAGCGACCTCGCACCGACATCAGATCGCCTGGACGGCACGAGCGTCAACTGTCGCCAAGGCTAAAACGCATATATTGGGCTTTTGCAATCCCCAAGCTGGACGTTCGTCCCGTCCGGCATCAGACCAAAGTCTGAAGACCGACCCGACTGAAGCCCGAACGGCAAAGAGCGCGATTGAAAGGGCCTTCGGCGAGCGGTTACTACTGCATCGAAGGGTAGCGGATGGATCGGCAGGCGGATGAGGACGAGAGTTCTCATTTTCTCTGCCGCCGATAAACACGGGACAATCTGTCATGGGCATCTTGGACAATCCGCGCGTCAGCGGCGCTGCGGTAGCAGACGAGGCATTGAGCAGGCGCGACAGGGAACAATATCGGACCACGATATCGCCCGTTCCGAATCCGCTCGATGCGAAAGATGTCGATAGGAACAAACCTTGGAAGACCTATCTCGACCAGGTACGGCCGCCCGGCGCCGTCGCGGATTTTTCGGCCGCGGCCTTCGCCCTTCAGGTTGCGGTCAATATCGGGCTGGCGCTGAAGCTCGTCGAACCGACGCCTGAATGCCGCTATCACGCCGAGCGGGTCATCACCGCGGCTGAAATATACAGCCGGGCGAGAGAGCAAGGCTTGACGCTTCCCTTCTCGGACGCCGAGAAAGAGCTTGCGGAAGCCGTCGCGCTGTTCGCCATCGAGCTGGAATACTGTCCCTCGGCATCGCGCCCCGGCAGACATTCGCTACCGAGGAGGCAGCCGGTGCTGCCGCAACCAGCGCCGATCGAGGCGGGCCGGTATCGGAGCTTCTCGCTGTAGCCACGCTCGCGCCTAGAGAAGCATCGAGGCGCCGCGATCGAGATAGGTGTCGAGGAACTGTTCCAGGCGCGGGTTGCGCGGCTTCTTGAACACCTCCTGCGGCGTGCCGGTGAACAGCACCTTGCCATGGTCGAGAAAGATGATCTGTTGACCGACGGTCGCGGCGAAGCCGATCTCGTGGGAGACGACGACCATGGTCATGCCTTCGGCCGCCAGATCGCGCATGACGTTCAGAACTTCGCCGGTCAGTTCCGGATCGAGCGAGGAGGTCGGCTCGTCGAAGAGCATGATCTTCGGCTTCAGCGCCAAGGCGCGGGCGATGGCGACACGCTGTTGCTGGCCGCCGGAGAGCTGCGAGGGATAGTGCCCGGCCCGCGCTTCCAGCCCGACCTTGACGAGTTGCGCCAAAGCCAGGTCCTCCGCCTGCTTGCGGCCCATCTTGTGAACCGTCTTCAACGCCTCGCTGACATTGCCGAGCGCCGTCATATGCGGCCAGAGATTGAATTGCTGAAAGACCATGCCGATCTGTGCGCGGATCGCCCGATTGGTGGCGGCCGGGATACGTTCGCGAACGCCTTGGGCGGTCTCGCTGAAGCCGAGCACTTCGCCATTGATGGCGATCGTCCCGCGGGTCGCCTCCTCAAGGAAGGCCATGCAACGCAGAAGCGTGCTCTTGCCGGAGCCCGACGGGCCAATGAGGCAGGAGACCTGACCGGGCGCGATCTCGAGATCGATGCCGTGCAGGACGGTGCTGTCCCCGAACTTCTTGACGAGATTTTTGACTGCGATTGCGGGAACGCTCATGCGTTGAAAAACCTGAATCTGGAAAGTTTCGTTTCGGCAAGATTGCCAAGCCAGCCGGTGAATTCGACCAGCACCCAATAAAAGAGCGCGAGCGCGGACAGCGCCTCGACGAAGGCATATTGCTGCGAGCCTATGGCGCTCAATGTCGCGGTCAGTTCCGGCACGGTGATGATCGACAGCACCGCCGTTTCCTTCATGAGGATGACCGCCATGTTCACCGACGGCGGCAGCACCAGCATGGTCATCTCCGGCAACAGGATGCGCCTGACGATCTGGCCCTGCGAGAGGCCGACGCATTCGCCGGCCTCGATATGCCCCTTCGGCACGGCCTGGAAACCGGAGCGGAAGATTTCGCTGAAATAGGCCGCGCCATAGATGGAGATGCCGATCAGGCCAGCCGGCAGCGGATCGAGCGACAGGCCGACGAAGGGGCCGCCATAATAGACCAGGAAGATCTGGATGAGAAAGGGCGTGCCGCGCAGCACCGCGACGACGAGACCGAGCGCCTTGTCGAGCACCAGGCCGCCATATTGCCGGGCGACGGCCAGCAGAAAGCCGAGGATGGCGGCGGCAATCGTGCCGAGGACCCAGATCATGATCGTGACGCCGGCGCCGCTGACGATCGCGGGCCACTGCTCCAAGAGGACATTGATGTCGAAGGTCATCGTGGCGCTCCGGGAAGAGAGCGCTCGATCAGGCCGCCGGCCAGGGCTACGATCCAGTTGATCACCAGATAGATCAGGCCGGCAGAGGCGAAGAGCTGCAGCGGCAGGAACGTACTGCCGGCGAGATCCTGCGCCATACGCGTCAATTCGACGATGCCGACGACGGAGACGAGAGAGGATGCCTTGAGAATGAGGATCGCCTCGTTGACGAGCGCGGGAAAGGTCAGGCGAAGGGCGGTCGGAACCTTGATGCGCCGGAAAATCTGGCTGGGCGTCAAGCCCACCATTTCAGCGGATTCGACCAGTCCGACCGGCACGCTGGCGAATCCGCCGCGCAGGTTTTCCGCCTGGTAGGCAGCGGTGCAGAGCGACAGACCGATGACCGCGGCGACGACGCTCGGGACATTGATGCCGATGACGGGCAGAAGATTGTAGATCAGCAGCAGTTGCACGAGCAGCGGCACGCCGCGGAAAAAGCTGATGAAAATCTGGGCAGGCAGCATCAGGTGGCGCCGCCCCGAAAGCAGCATTCCCGACAGCAGGATCGCGATCGCGAAACCGATCAGGATCGATACGACGCTGATCGTAACCGTATAAATCGACGCCTGCAGCAGCAATTCGAAGAGTTTGAAGGACATGGGGCTTGGATGTCGTCCACTTGGCGGTCATGAACCGGATCGGCTTCCGGTCATGCCCCGGCAAATCCGGGACATGACCGGTGATGACGATCAATCGATCAGAATGCCGGGTCCTTGACCGAATCCGGGGTGTCGAAAGTCGCGCCGAACCATTTCTTCTGCAAGGTGGCCATACGGCCGTCCGCCTTGATCTTCAGCATGGCGGCGTCGATCGCGTCCATCAGCGGCGCGTGATCGGCATCCTTCAGGCCAATGAAGCCGAAATAGGATTTCTTGCCGAAGGGCGGCAGCACGACTTCGAAGACGCCTTCACGCTGCTTGGCGACGAAAGCGATGTTCGGCAGCGAATTCGCCACGCCGGCGATGCGGCCGGCGGCCAGATCGGCATAGGATTCGGTGAAGGCCGGATATTCGCGAATGTCCGCCTTGGTCGGCAACGTCTCGGAGAATTCCTTGAGCTGGTCGAGCTGCGACGTTGCCTTGCCGACGCCGATCTTCTTGCCGGCGATATCTTCCGGCTTGCTGATCGTCTTGTCGCCCGCCTTCTTGAGGATGGCGATGGTCGCTTCGGCAAGCGGCGGCGTAAAGCGGTAACGCTCCATGCGCTTCTTGGTGATCGTCGCAGGGCCGGCGACAACATCGAACTTCCCGGCCTCGAGAGCGGGGAAAACGCCATCCCAGGGCAGCGTTACCCATTCGATCTTCACGCCGAGTTCCTTGCCGATCTCGTTGAAGAGATCGACGTTCAACCCGACATGTTCGCCGGCATCGATGAAATCGAAGGGGGCGAAAGCCGTTTCGGTGCCCACCTTCAAGGTGCCGGCTGCCTTGACCGCTGCCAGCGTATCGGCGGCATGCGCGGAAAGCGTCGCTCCGAACAGCAATGCGGCGCCCACCAACCCTTTGAGCAATGAATTCGTCTTCATGGTCTTCTCTCCAGTTTTTTTGCCCTTCCAGCGGAAGAGTCCAGGTTCCCCAGCGTATTCCCGCCGAACGAGCTTCTGCGGCCCGTTTTTGTCTATACAAATAGATATAGGCGGGCCTACAGTGTCAATGTAAAAGTCTTGGAACGCAAAAATTGTGCCGGACGATGCTAAAAGCTGCCGGATAGCGCTGTCCGGATCAGGACGTTGTCGCGGGATCGAGGTGGATATTGGTCTCAATTCATCACAGAATCTTCGCAGATATCGAGACGAAGATCATGAATGGCGACTGGAAGCCTGGCCAGCGCATCCCGATCGAACATGAACTGGCCGAACAATACCGATGCTCGCGGATGACCGTCAACAAGGCGCTGTCGGCGCTTGCCGAGCGCGGCATGATCCTGCGGCGGCGCAAGGCGGGTTCCTTCGTCGCCGCGCAGCAGATCGACCGCACGGTGATGGATATTCAGGATATCAGCACCGAGGCGGAGCTGGCCGGACACGAGCACGACCACCGTATCCTGAAGCGGCGGATAGAGAGGCTGGACGCCTCCGGCGCCGCCTTGCTGGGCGAAAAACCGGGCGGGGAGATCCTCAGGCTGCAATGCCTGCATCTCGTCGACGGCAAGCCGAACGCCATCGAGCGGCGCATCATCATGCTGGATGCCGTACCGCTGGCCAGGAGTGAAAGCTTCGCATCCGTTCCGCCGGCCAAATGGCTGCTGGCGCAGGTGCCATGGTCGAAGGCGAGGCACATCATTCGCGCTGTTTCCGCCGACCCGGCAACGGCCCGGCTGCTGGAGACCGAGCGTGGCGACGCCTGCCTGACGCTGATCCGACAGACATGGCAGAATGGTCGCACCGTCACCTATGTCGAAATCACCCATCCCGGTGACCGCTTTCAATTCGCCGGCGACTTTCAGCCGGCCGAGCCGGACATATCAGACCATTCGCCCCGGAGACATGCGACGTGAGCGAGACCCGCCCCTTCAAGGCCATTCCCCTGAAAGGCCTGCAGGCCTTCGAAGCCGTCGGCCGCTGCGGCAGCGTGACGGCGGCAGCGCTGGAACTGAAGGTCTCGCCCGGCGCCATCAGCCAGCAGGTCCGCAAGATCGAAAGCTTTCTCGGCGTCACGCTTCTGGAGCGCAATGGCCGCACCGCCGAACTCACCCTCTGGGGCCGGCTCTATCATCAGGAAATATCAAAAGGCTTCGAGCAATTCGCGATTGCCGAACGCGTGCTGGAGCGGGCGCGCAATGAAAATGCCCTCGTCCTGAGCGCCCTGTCTTCCGTCGTCAACAAATGGATCGGCCGGCGCATCTTCGACTGGCAGGCACTTCATCCGGACGCCCATGTCCGCATCATCGGCCGCGACAAGGAGCCGCGCATGGGCTTCGACGACGTCGATTTCCGCATCAGCTACGGATCGGACGTGCTACAGCACGAGCATTACAGCGAGCTCTTCCGCGACTGGGTCGTGCCCGCCTGCTCGCCGTCGCTCATTCAAAAACGTCCGCCGTCGGCATTCGAAGTTTTCGACTATCCGCTGTTGCACGTCGAATGGGAAAGGCACTTCACCCCCTACCCCAGCTGGGCCGATTTCGCCGCCAAAGTGGGCGTGCCCCTGAAGGAAACCACACCCGGATTGTCGTTCACCCTGTCGAGCAGCGCCATCGACGCCGCCGTCAACAAGCGTGGCATCGTGCTGGCGCAGATGTCGATGATCGCCGATGAGCTGGAAGCGCAAACGCTCGTCATCCCCATCGATATCCGCATCCCGCTCCGCGAAAGCTATTTCCTGGCCTGGGATCGGTCGGCGCTGCAGAAACCGCATGGCGCCGCCTTCCGCGACTGGCTCCTGGCAATTTCCCGACAGCAGGCGCGGATGTCCGCCCCGCAATGATGATCGTGGTAATCTTTTAGAAAAACTAAAACGAAAGACAGATCAGCAATATTGCTCAAAAAACCGGCGCGGCGATAATTTACGCAATCGTCAAACGCTGGAGGCTGGAAGATTTCATGGCGCGCACCGACAAGATGAAGCTCGGCACCTTTGTCTACACCTTCGGCTTCCATCCGGCGTCGTGGCTGCATCCCGGCAGCAATGTCAACGGCGCCAATGACTTCTCCCATCTTCTTGATGTCGCCAAACGGTCGGAAGCGGCGAAGTTCGACTTCATGTTCATGGCGGATTCGCCGGCCGCCGCCGTCGGCGACCCCGATGCTCTCGCCCGCATTCCCACCAAGATGAACCGCTTCGAGCCGCTCTCGCTATTGTCGGCACTCTCGGTCACCACACAGAACCTCGGCCTCGTCGCAACGCTGTCGACGAGCTATTACGAGCCTTACAACGTCGCGCGCCTCTTCGCCTCGATAGATCATCTAAGCGGCGGCCGCGCCTGCTGGAATGTCGTCACCTCCGACCATGACGAGACCGGCTACAATTTCAACCGCGAGGGCCTCGATCCGCATGCGCTGCGCTATGAGCGCGGCAACGAATTCGTCGATGTCGTCTTCGGCCTGTGGGACAGCTTCGAAGAGGGTGCCCTGCTTCTCGACCGGGAAAGCGGTGTCTATTACGACAAGACGAAGCATCACACGCTGAACCACAAGGGCAAGCATTTTCAGGTGCGCGGCCCCCTCAATATCGCCCGGACGCCGCAGGGACGGCCGGTCATCGCGCAGGCCGGTGGTTCCGAGCCCGGCATGGAGATGGCGGCGCGCACGGCGGAGATCGTCTTCAGCCTCGCCTCCAACATCGACCGCAACCGCGCCTTCTATGAGAATGTGAAGGCGCGCATGCCAGCCTTTGGGCGCGATCCGAACGACCTGAAGATCATGCCGGGCGTGGTCATCAATGTCGGCGAGACCAAGGCCGAGGCGCAGGCGAAGGTCGACTACCTGATCGACAAGATGCATCCCGATGTCGGCCGCCTGATGCTTTCGGAATTCCTGGAAGCGGACCTGCGTGGCGTGCCGCTCGACAAGCCCTTTCCGATGGACCGGCTGCCGGCCGCGCCGAAGGGCTCGCGCGCGCTTTTCGACGAGTTGGTCGATTTCGTCAAAAGCGGCCGCACCGTCGGAGAACTCATCCGCCACTATGCGGAAAAGCACACCGGCAACGGCATGACCGGTACGCCGGCGGAGATCGCCGACTTCATGGAAGAGTGGTTCGAGACACGCGCCGCCGACGGCTTCATCCTGATGTTCCCCACCTTGCCGGCCAGCCTCGACGATTTTGTCAGGCTCGTCCTGCCGGAACTGCGCCGCCGCGGCTTGTTCCGTGAGGAGTATGAAGGTTCGACGCTGCGCGAAAATCTCGGGCTGTCGATGCCCGCCAACCGTTTCGCGAAGACCTCGGCCTGATCAGCGCAGGCGTTCGCCAAGCAGGCCGATCGAAGCCGCATCGGCATTGGCAAAGGCTAGGCGCAGATAGCGCTCCTGCCCTTCCCCGAAATAGGCGCCGGGGATCGAGATGACGCCTGCCTCTTTCGCAAGCCGTTCGGCGACCGCTGTTGAGGGCAGATCGGCGAAGGGATGGCGGATGAAGGCGAAATAGGCGCCGATCGCGGCGATATCCCAGCCGGGCAGATCGGCCATGACCGCCTTCAACGCATCCGCCCGCCGCGCGATCTCCAGCCGGTTGTCGGCCCGCCAGCCGGCCAGCACCGGCAGAGCCCTGGCGACGGCATGCTGCGCCGAGCGCGGCGCGCATATCTGCATATTGTCCATGACCTTGGTGATCTCGGCGAGCAGCTTTGGCCCGGCCGTGATCGCGCCGAGCCTGTGGCCGGGAATGCAGAAGGATTTCGAAAAGCTGTAAAGGAGAACGAGCGTCTCCTCCCAATCCGGCTCGGAGAGCAGCGCATGCGGCGGCCCGTAACCCTCGGCCAGGAAGTCGCGATAGGTCTCGTCGATGATCAGCCAGGCCCCGTATTTCCGGCACAGCAGAAAGAGATCATGCAGCAATGCCGGCGGATAGACGGCGCCGGTCGGATTATTCGGTGTCACGACCGCGAGCACCCGCGCTCCGGCCGCCAGCACCTGTTCGGCGGAGGCAAGATCGGGGAGAAATCCATTCGCCGCATCGCATTCGACCAGCGCGCGCTCGATGCCGAGCATGGCCAGCGTCGTATCATGATTGAAATAGAAGGGATTGGTCAGCGCGACGGTTTCGCCGGCGCCGGCAAGCGCGATGGCCGCGCACATGAAGGCCTGATTGCAGCCGGAGGTGATCTGGACGTTCGCGGCATCGACGGTCGCGCCGTAAACCTCGCTCACATGCCGCGCATAGGCCTCCCGCAATGCCGTCTCCCCTTCGATCGGTCCGTAGCCGGTCATCGCCTGCGATGCCGCCGCCTCGCCGAGAAGTCGCAGCATCTGCGGATGCGCGGGATAGCCGGGCACTGCTTGCGAGAGATCGATGAGCGGCCCCTTCGCGCCGGCATAATCGCGGCTCCAGGCAACGACGGAGGGAATGGGCGGGGGCGAAAGACGGGAAACGAGAGAATTGGGGGCAGCGATTGGCATATCGATTATCCTGTTGAAACCGATTGCTACACCGATTTCGCTCGTCGTCTCAACCGCTTTGTCGAAGACCATGAGAACGGCGGCGGACAGGTCCACCGCCCTGGAGGGTGACGTAGCCTCCGCTATTTCACCGATGGACTGAAGACCATGAGGCTCAGGATCTCGAACAGCGTCTGCGCGCCGGCATGGGCCGTATTGGTCGTCGCATCATATTGGGGGGCCACTTCGACGACATCGCCGCCCACCAGATTGATGCCCTTCAGGCCGCGAATGAGTTCCAGCACCTCGCGGGTGGTCAGCCCGCCGATCTCGGGCGTCCCCGTGCCCGGCGCAAAGCTTGGATCGAGGCTGTCGACATCGAAGGAGAGATAGGTCGGGCCGTCGCCGACGATCTGCCTGGCCTTTTCGATGATGGCGGGAATGCCGAGGCCGGTCACCTCTTCGGCATGAATGACCGTCATCCCGGATTCGTAGGAGAATTCCCAGAGATACTCCGCCGATCCCCTGATTCCGATCTGGATGGTGCGTGTCGGGTCGAGTACGCCGTCGAGAACGGCATTTCGGAAGGGACCGCCATGATGGAATTTCGTCTGGTCGAAGGAGCCGCCGGTATCGCAATGGGCGTCGATATGAATGAGGCCGACCGGTGCCTTCTTGCCGACGGCCTTGAGGATCGGATGCGTGATCGAATGATCGCCGCCGACCGACAGCGGCAGAACGCCGGCATCGACGATCTGGTTGACGCGCTTTTCGATGTCGTCATGGCTGAGCTCGAGGCGATAGCGGCTCTGGAAGGGAACGTCGCCGATATCGGCAACCCGGAGATCGAAGACCGGCGCACAGCCGAGGACGTGGTTATAGGGGCCGATGCGCTCAATGGCGCGCAGCGCGCGCGGTCCGAAGCGCGAACCCGGCCGATTGGTGACGCCGAGATCCATCGGCACGCCGAGGATCGCGACCTGCAAGTTGCCGAAATCCGGCTTTTCCGCATCGACGGGCATATAAGGTGCCGTCAGGAAGGTCGGAACGCCGGCATAGGGCGCAAGCCGCGTGCCGCTCTTCGAGAAGATCTTGTCCGCAACCTTGCGGAACTTGGCATCGAAAAGCTCCCCACCATGGCTTTCGCCGTACTTCTCGCGCAGCGCGCTTAGCTTCTGCTCATCGAATGTCATCTGAATACCTCGGTCAATTGATCGCTATCTTTTCGCATTTATTGGGCCGTCGAAGGCCGCCTTGCGCCGCTCACCGAATGCTTCCACCCTTTGCCGCGATCTTCCTCCGCATCCGCGATCACATTCAAGTGCGTTTTGACGCGGATGTGTTCCTCCAACAGCTTTTCTTCGCCGCACGCGATTCGATTGCGCCTGGCGCAAGCTGCTATAGGTCCGAAAACCTTCGGAAAAAAATTGTAATGAATTATCGCAGGGCCGATCCCAGCAAACTTCATTCGCAATAGACGCTTCACGCAGCAACATTCGGAAATACAAAGACGCACGTCGTTCATGTGACCTTACTAAATTCCGTTCAGTAAATTGAACTGAAATCAAAGGCTCTGATCATGAGGAAACTCAGTCTCGTCACCACTCTGTTGATGACAACGATCGGCGGAATAAGCGCCCCCGTCTTTGCCGGGGACGCGGTAACCCTTCCCATCCAGCAGAAGCCGGCGGGCATCGAGGAGGCTGGACCTGAGGCTCATCCGATGCCAGCGGACGGATCGCCCTGCCCGGTCTCTTGCCACGACCCTCGCGGTGATGGCCCCATGGTTGCGTTCGACAAGGAACTGCCCGGTCCACCGCCCCCGCCTGGCGGACCGGATGGTTTCCATCGACCGGATCCAGCCCTGGAACTCGCAGGCAAATTGTCGGCCGTGGAGACGCTGATCGGTATCCGATCCGCCCAGCTCGACGCCTGGCGCGACTATACGAGCGCTCTCACGGACTTCCTCGCTTTCCCGAAGCATCAGCCGCCGGGACCGCCTGCTGCGGATGCCGCAAAGCCGGCCAATGCGGAAAATGGCGCGGGCAAGCCGCAGGGCCTGTTCGGTGAAGAGGCTGCCGACCGCGCCCTAGATCGCGCCGCCAAGGCGCGCATCCTGAAAGACAAGGTCACGGCGCTTCGCAACGTTCTGGCTCCGGACCAGCTTGCCAAGCTCGAGGATGCCGAACGATCGCTCGTACCTGGCCCTCGCCCGTTCCACTAAGGCATGCCAAGGTTCTTGTCTCCGCCTCCACACGATAAGGATTGCCCCCAGCCGGACGCGGTTTTCTGATCCCTATCGCGCGGAAGGAGCGGCCCCCGCAAAGGGCCGACAGGTCCGGGAACGCCCCGCCCGGCGCTCCCGGACCAATCCGTGTCAGATTGTCCCTTAGGGTACGGCCACCATGTCTCGCATTGGGCGATGAGCGCCCACCGAATCCGGAGCAATACGGCTCCCCTTGGCGAGTGATCGGACGGCGAGATCGACTATTCCAGTTCGCCGTGCTCGTCCCACTCCGACTATAACCAGAAGATATCATGTTGAACGTCACAGACAGGATGCCCATACAAACCGAAGCCGAGCCAGTGCACGAAACCGTGCTGCGCGCGGCGCCATCGGGCGTGACGCGAAACAAGCGGTTTCGGCGTCCGGTGTTGACTTTGGCTGTGCTGGCCTTGATCGCCGGAGCCGGTGCATTTCTGTTTCGGGAAGAAATGTTTCCCAAGCAAAGTTCGTCCGCCATCACCGCGCCGGTCACGCGGGGCGATGTCGAGGAGGCGGTGCTGGCATCCGGCACGTTCAAGCCGCTCAAGCTCGTCGCCGTCGGCGCGCAGGTGTCCGGCCGCATCACATCGCTGAACGTCAAGCTCGGCGACAAGGTGAGCAAGGACACGCTGATTGCGGAAATCGACTCCACGACGCAAAGCAACGATCTGAAGACCGCGCAGGCGTCGCTTGCCAATGTCAGGGCGCAGCGCCAGGAAAGCGAAGCCGATCTCGAGAATGCGCAGCTCACCCTGACGCGGCAACAGACCATTTTCCGCAGCCAGGCCGGCTCCAAGGCGGACCTCGACACGGCCGAAGCCAACGTCAAGAAGATCACCGCCCAGATCGCCGCCCTCGACGCGCAGATCATCTCGGCGGAAGTCTCGGTCGCGACGGCTCAGGCCAATCTGTCCTATACCCGCATCACCGCGCCGATGAATGGAACCGTGCTCGCAATCGTCAACCAGCAGGGCCAGAACGTCAATGCGGCCCAATCCGCGCCGACGATCGTCATTCTCGGCGATCTCGACACGATGGTTGTGCGGACCGAGATTTCCGAGGCCGACGTCGTCAAGGTCAAGGAAGGCCAGCCGGTCTATTTCACCATCCTCGGCGAGCCGGCGAAGCGCTATGATGCAGTGCTGCAATCGATCGAACCGGCGCCGGAATCGATCACCAGCGACAGCAGCGTCAGTTCCACCAGCTCGACCACCTCCACTAGCAGCAGCTCGACATCGTCGTCATCCTCATCGGCGATCTATTATAACGGCGTCTTCGCCGTGCCGAACCAGGACAATCATTTCCGCACCTATATGTCGGCGGAAGTGCATATTGTGCTGGGCGCGGCCAGGAATGCCCTGACCATTCCGTCCTCGGCGCTCGGCGCAAGACATGCCGACGGGTCCTATGAGGTTCAGATCATGGGCGACGACGGCAAGGCCGTCTCCCGGCAGGTCGCGATCGGGCTCAACAACAATGTCACCGTCGAGATCAAATCCGGCCTTTCGGAAGGCGAACGCGTGGTGATCGGCGAGGCAAGCACAACGACGACGAAAACCAGCATGGGCGGCCCGCCGCCGATGGGGTTCTGAGCCATGACCGCTCCACTTCTCGAACTGAAAGGCGTTCGCCGCGAATATCAATCCGGCGAGCGCACCATCGCGGTGCTGCAGGATATCGATCTGTCGATCGCCGAAGGGGAGATGGTCGCCATCGTCGGCCCTTCAGGCTCCGGCAAATCGACGCTGATGAATCTCATCGGCCTGCTCGATCGCCCGACGTCCGGCACCTATGCCATCGCCGGCTCTGAAACGCATCGTCTCGACAGCGATGCGCTTTCGCAGCTGCGGCGCGAGCATTTCGGCTTCATTTTCCAGCGCTATCACCTGCTGTCGGAACTGACCGCGCTCGGCAATGTCGAGATACCGGCGATCTATGCGGGCCAGGCCGGCCAGGCGCGGGACGAACGCGCCGCCGCCCTTCTGCGGCGCCTCGGCATGGCCGAACGGTCCGGCCACCGTCCGGGCCAGCTGTCCGGCGGCCAGCAGCAGCGTGTGTCCATTGCCCGCGCCCTGATGAACAACGGCCATGTCATCCTCGCGGACGAACCGACCGGCGCGCTCGACCGCGAGAGCGGCGAAGAGGTGCTGCGCATCCTCGCCGAACTGCATGCCGAGGGCCATACCGTCATCATCGTCACCCATGACATGAAGGTGGCGGCCCGCGCCGAACGCATCATCGAAATCTCCGACGGCCACATCATCGCCGACAGGCGTTCTTCCGATGGAAATCGGCAAAGGCGCGTCTCGCTGGCAAAGACGGTTCCAGAAAAGGCCGGCTGGCGGGAATTGGCCGGCCGGCTGACTGAAGCCTTCTTCATGGCGCTGCTTGCGCTGAAGGCGCATCGGCTGCGTACCTTTCTCACCATGCTCGGCATCATCATCGGTATCGCCTCGGTCGTCTGCGTCATAGCCCTTGGAGAGGGATCGCAGCGCAAGGTATTGGCGAACATCAACAATCTCGGCACGAATACGCTGGAGATATTCCCCGGCAAAAGCTTCGGCGACATTCGCTCGGGGCGGATCAAGACCCTGGTGGTCGCCGATGCCGACGCGCTCGCCAAACTCACCTATGTCGCCGCCGTTACGCCAACGGTCTCGACCAGCAGCACGGTGCGCTTCGGCTCGACGGAGGCCAATGCGCTGGTCAACGGCGTCGGCGACGCCTATTTCTCGGTCAAGGGCTCGAAGCTCACCGCCGGCCGGCTCTTCGACGGCGAAGGCGTGCGCGGGATGGCGCAGGACGCTGTCATCGACCAGAACACGGCGACGACGCTGTTTACGGAAAAGGGTCTCGACCCCATCGGCCAGACGATCTTCGTCGGCAAGGTTCCCGTGCGCGTCATCGGCGTTATCGCATCGCAACAGGGTGGCTTCGGGGGCAGCGACAATCTCTCGGTCTATCTTCCCTATACCAGCGTGCAGGCACGATTCCTGGGCGACATGTCGCTGCGCAGCATCACAGTGCGCGTCAGCGATGATGCCGAAAGCGCCGTCGCCGAGGCGGCGGTCACGCAATTCCTGGAACATCGCCACAAGACCAAGGATTTCTTCGTTCTCAACACCGACGACATCCGCCAGGCGATCACCAGCACGATCCAGACGATGACCCTGCTTGTTTCCGCCATCGCCGTCATCTCGCTGCTCGTCGGCGGCATCGGCGTGATGAACATCATGCTGGTTTCGGTTTCCGAGCGCATTGCCGAGATCGGCGTGCGCATGGCCGTCGGCGCCCGCCGGCAGGATATATTGCAACAGTTCCTGATCGAAGCCGTGCTGGTCTGCCTGCTCGGCGGCGCGCTCGGCATCGCCACGGCGCTCGGTTTCGGCTTCGCCTTCAACCGGCTCAGCTCGAACTTTGCCCTCGTCTATTCGATAAGCTCGATCGCGCTCGCCTTCACCTGCTCATGCATGATCGGCCTCACCTTCGGCTACCTGCCGGCGCGCAACGCCTCCAGGCTCGATCCCGTCGCGGCTCTTTCGAGAGACTGATCCTGTCGCGAGGCGTCCGGCCAAAGCCGTCATTCTATCGGATCAGCCGGTGTGTCGCCCTTGATGTCGTCGGCAAACCGGCGCATCAGCCGCACGAGGTCCTCGACATCCCGTTCGTCCCATGTGGCGAAAATGGACAATGCGATCCTCTCGCGCGCCTCGTCGACACGATCGGTCATCGCCTTGCCTTTCTCGGTGATGACAGCCTCGCGGATGCGGCGGTCGACGGCACTTTCCTGCCGGTCGACCAACCCGAGGCTTTCCAGCTTCGAAACCTGGCGGCTGACGGTGGTGTAATCACGCCCGACACGGTCGGCCAGTTCGACAACACCGATGGGACCGAGACGCTCAACAAGGACCAATAGTGGGAACAGCGCCCGGTCGAGGGATATCCCCGCCTCGCGAACCATCGCCTCGTCTCGCTGCGGCCGGTTCATGACACCAACGATTTCGAGCAGCGCACCATGGAGCTCGCGCAGCTGTCTGCTGATATGTGTATTTTGCACCTTTTTCATTGACGTCAGGCCATCTCCATTTTAATATGTGCATATTACACATATGGAGACGAACATGACAGAGAAATTTGCAGCCGACGTGCTGATTTGCGGCGCCGGCGCGGCAGGGCTCGCTCTGGCGATCGACCTGGCACGAAGAGGGATTTCCTTCCGCCTGATCGAGAAGATGGCCCATCCATTTCATGGGTCGCGTGGCAAGGGCATTCAGCCACGAACCCAGGAGATCTTCGAGGATCTAGGCATTCTCGACCGGATCGTCGCTGCCGGTGGAGCCTATCCGCCCGAGCGCAAATATGATCACCATGGCAGCTACACCGACGCTGAAGTCATGGAGCATGCGGACACGACTTCAGCCGAGCCCTATCAGTTGCCGCTGATGCTGCCGCAATTCCTGACCGAGGCTGTGATGCGCGAGCGTCTGCTCGAACTTGGCCATCGGCCGGAATTCGGCTGCGAACTGGTTGGGTTCGAGCAGGATTCGGGCGGCGTGACGGCGCGTCTTGCCGGCAACGGCGGCGAAGAAGCCCTCCGCGTGCGCTGGCTTGTCGGCGCAGATGGAGGCCGCAGCTTTGTGCGCCATGCCCTCGGTATCGACTTTCCCGGCAAGACGCTCGGCGTTCGCGCCGTCGTGGCCGATGTCGTCCTCACAGGCTTGACGCGTGATGTCTGGCACCGATTCAGCGATGGCGACATGGCGCGGCAGATTTCCCTCTGCCCGCTCGCCGGGACCGAAATGTTCCAGATACAGGGACCGATTCCCCTTGATGGCGATATCGACCTGTCGGCCGAAGGGCTGGCGGCCATGGTGGCGGCGCGCGCCAACCGCGACGATATTCATATCCAGTCGGTGTCCTGGTCATCGGCTTACACCATGAATGCGCGGCTGGCCGATCGATACCGGATCGGCCGTGTCTTCCTCGTCGGGGACGCGGCGCACATCCATCCGCCGACCGGCGGCCAGGGTCTCAATACCAGCGTGCAGGACGCCTATAATCTGGGCTGGAAGCTCGCAGCCGTCGCCAATGGAGCGCCCGATACCCTCCTCGACAGCTATGAGGAGGAGCGCCGGCCGGTTGCCGCGGCGATGCTGGGCCTGGCGACAAAACTTCTCGACGCTCAAAAGCAGGGCGAGATGCGTCGTGGCCGCGAAGTGCATCAACTGGATATCGGCTATCCCGGATCCTCGCTGGCGTTGGAACAGCCTCGGCGCATCGGCCGCCCATCTGCGGGCGACCGCGCGCCCGATGCGCCAATCCGCGGCGCGGCCGGTCAATCAACACGGTTGTTCGATTTGCTCAAAGGGACGCACTGGACGTTGGTCGGCTACGAAGTCGGGCGCGGCTCCATGCCGTCGCCTCGTCCGAACATGCGTGTTCATATCGTCGGGCCGCACGGAGACATGATCGACGATGGTAGCCACCTTCGCGATACCTATGCCCTGTCAGCCGGCGATTGGATGCTGGTGCGTCCGGACGGCTACATCGGCGCGATTTTGCCGACTGGCAAGCTGGAGATATTGGAGGGCTATCTCGCGCAGGTGGGACTCGGCGCGGACGATTACCCGGCGTGACTAGAATGATCTCCACAAGTGTCTAAATCGCTACCGCTGGCCATCGATGCTTCACCGGCGCCGACCTCGCTATCACGAGACAGGAAAACACGCAGCAGCAATTGCGGCCTGAAAATATAGTCGGATTTGGGAGGATGATCCGGCTTCGCCATCCGTGTTGGGGGGCGTCATGGCGAAGCCGGTATGCGGGGGCGGTCAAAAGCTTGCTCGAGCAAAGCTTGCGACCGAGATCAATTCTACATGAACCGGCCGCTCAAATATTTCCGAATGTTTCCGAAAGAAGGCATTTTCGAGAAATTTATTGTCCCGACATTGCCGTTTTGCCAGATATATTTAGTAAGAATTGCAAAGTTGTTATGGAAAACAAATTCAAGCAGTTTCTCTTGCCTGCGGCAAGCGAATTATCCTGCAAAGTGCAATATTATAGTTCAGATTGAAACAGTATGACCGCCGATATACGGCTATCAACTAAGACATTAGCCGACAAAACTCATGCGGCCGCACCTCTGCCAGGGCTCTTGAAGGTGATCAGCTGTTCCAGACCCCGTGGCTCACGATTGCGCACGACGATTTCGCCTTCGAACCTCGAAATGATTTCCTTGGCGATGGCCATTCCAAGGCCGGCGCCTGGAAAGGACCGTTGCCGGGCGATATCGATGCGGAAGAAGGGCTCGAAGACCTGATTCAGCCGCTCCTCGGGTATGCCCGGCCCGGTATCGATAATTCTGACGACGGCGCGGTCGCCGAAGCGGGCGACGGAAACGGTCGCCGATTCCCCATGCGTTGCCGCGTTGATGAGAAGATTGCGCAATGCCCGCGTCACCGCCAGGGGGCCGGCCGAAATCGATGCCGCCTGCAGCTCGTCACTCCTGACGTTCATACCGATTGCCGAGAGTTCCCGCACGATATCGGCAACGATCGTATCCAGCCGCACGCATTGCAGGCCGTCCGTGGAGATCTCCTCGCGCACCAATCCGATGGCGCTGTCGGCGATTCTGTCGAGTTCCTCGAGATCGGCAAGCCATTTCAGCCGATCCTCGTCATCCTTGATGAATTCGGCGCGCAGCCGCATGCGGGTCATCGGCGTTCGGAGATCGTGCCCGGCGGCGGCCACAAGCCGCATCCGGCTTTCCGTTGCGGCCTTTACCCTTGCTGACAGCCCGTTGAGCGCCTGGGCGGTGGCGCGAATCTCGCCCGGCCCGGTTTCCGGAACATGCGGCAGGGTCCCGTCCGGCCGGATCTCCGCCACGGCCCGCTCCAGCATGCGCAGCGGCATCATGATCTTCGAGGCGGCAAATATGGAGACCAGCACGCTGCCGATGATGATAAGGCCCAGCCAGCCCATGAGGATCCTCCATCCCCCGGGCGGCGGGCCGAATTCCGGCATCCGCATGACCATCCACTTGCCGTCGGAGAGCCGGAGGGAGGCGATCGCCTCTCCGGTCGGCGGACGCGAAATCATCGCCTGGCGCGCCTCGGAGACACGTTTCAGTGCATCCATCAAAACTCCGGAAAGATGCTCGTCGCTTGGGCCGGCCACTGGCATGGCGATAATATCCAGGCCGCTGGCGATCGCCGCATCTCTGTCCTTTTCCGCAAAGGTCGCCAACATGGACAGCTGGCGCGCCACCGGCTCCATCGCCATGTCGGGTCGCGGCCCTCGCATCACCAGGCTCGCCGCGAAAGACGAGGTGATGACGACCAAGACGATGGCGGTCAGCAAAAGCAGCGCCAGACGTGCGCCCAGCGATTTCATGGATCGCCCTTAACGGCGGTGACCGGAACGACAAGCTGATATCCACTGTTGCGGATCGTTCGGAAGATCGGATCTTCGGCCGTCTCCCCCAGCTTGCGGCGCAGCCGGCTCATCAACACGTCGATCGAACGGTCCGCCGGATCGCGATCTCGGCCCTGGGTCAAATCCAGCAACTGGTCACGCGAGAGCAACCGGCCCGCCCGCTCGAGAAACGCCTTGAGCAAATCGAATTCAGCGCCCGTCAGCGCAATGATCTCGCCGTCATCCCTGGTGACGCGGCGAAGCTGCGGATCAAGCGTCATATCGGCGAACAGAAAACGCCGCTGCTCGGGCTCCGGCGATGAATCCTCGTTTACCCGGCGAAGAACGGCTCGAATGCGCGCCGCCAGCTCTCTCGGGTTGAACGGCTTGCCCAGATAGTCGTCCGCCCCGATCTCAAGTCCGAGAATCCGGTCGATATCCTCCTTCAGCGCGGTCAGCAGAATGACGGGAACGCGCGGGCGACGGTTTCTGAGATCGCGGCACAGATCCAGGCCCGAGCCGTCGGGCAGCATGACGTCGAGGACAAGAAGATCGGGCGTGCGCCGGTTGAGGGCATCGTTGCAACCGCGCAGGTCGCTTGCCGTCGAGACACGAAAACCCTGCTCCTCGAGGTATCGGCTGAGGAGCGCACGAATTTCGTGATCGTCATCGACGATCAAAATATCGGACGCGGTGGTAAAACTCATGAACTTCCTTCCATTTTCTAGACTTTTATACAAAGTCCTTTCCAAAAGAAGGCTTTTCGCGGGCTAAGCGCGCAATTTTTCCGGCGGGAAACATTGATTTACAAAATTCCGGACCCGGAGAAATATTGAGCAAAGAAACAGGCGCGATCCGCGCCAAGGGAATGGATGTTCGGCTATGCCGCGCGCTGCCATTCGACGCCCCAGCCCGACAAGCGCCCCTCGATGGCGCCTGTATCCATCAGCAGACGAATCTCGATCGGATTGCGCGGATCGACGATTTCGATTGGAACCGTCGCCTCGAAGGAACCTGTCCCCTCCGGGCAGACCCTGAGCTTGCCAAGCAAATCGGCGGAGTGAATTTCTATGGTGAAGATCTGACCGTAGCAGTCCTCGTCGATGTCGAAGAACAGCCGCGCATTCCAGTGGCCGGGCGGAAGATGAAAATAGGGCCCATAGACGAGGCAGCGTGCGCCGCCGGTCAGATCGATGGAATTATCCAGGCTCTCCCCGGGCTTGTCGCCGGAAAGGAATGTGCCGCGGGGCCAGGAGACAGCGTGTCTTGCAGCGTCGGCACGTCCGATCTCGAAGGGAAGAAGCACCTTCCTGATCGTCTCATGCAGAGCCTCGCTCAATTCGCTTCCGTCTTCCTGGGGCGGCGCATATCCGGCAATCACGGCCGCGGCAGCCTCTTCCAGCTTTGGCGCCAGCAGCTTTTCCTCGGATACCGTCATGCCGACATGCTGCATGGCGTTGGTTATCTGGTCGACGGTCAGATCGATATTGAAATGCTCGTCAATTCTCTTCAGCAACGCATCAATGCCGCTTCCTTCGCCGGCATCGTTGCGGCGCATGATCAGCGCCGAAGGGGCATGGGCAAAGGGTTCGAGACAGGCAAGGCTCGCTGAAACGGCTCGCACCAGTGCGAGGTCCTCCTGCTCGGTACTGCGCGCCAGATAGGAAACCGCGTCCACCGGGTTTTCGAGGAAGAGTATGAAGGGCAAGTTCACGCGCAGGATCAGCTCCGTCAGCCTCGCCTCCGGGAACTGGGAGACGAAAACGGCATGCGCTTTCGTCCTGTTTTGCACATGCGTCCTCAGCTCCTCGATCGTATCGGTCGAAATGACGGTGTAGTCGCCGAATGCCTCGCGCGCCGCCGCGTGAAGTGCGGCCACGCCCCAGGACGACATCACGCCGGGCATGCCGAAAGCAAAGAGGATCGTCATGATAGAAGCCTCCCCGATCTATCCGTGAAAGACAGTATCATAGAGCTCGCCGACCCTCTGGTGATACCGGTCGGTGGAAAAACGGTCCGCCTGTTTCGGCCCCACCTCAGCCAGATGCGCGCAAAGCCCTTCGTCCTGAGCAAGGCTCGAGATCGCCTTGCGCATTTCGTCCGTATTGTAGGGATCGACAAGCAAAGCCGCCTCGCCGGCGATCTCGGGAATGGATCCTTCGGTCGAACTGAGAACCGGAGTTCCCAATTGCATGGATTCCAGCACCGGCAATCCGAAGCCCTCGTAGAGCGAAGGAAACAGCACCGCCCGCGCGCCCCTGATCAGGCTGATGAGCAAGGGGTAGGAGACAAAATCGAAACGCTGGATCTGACGCTGCGGAAGGATGCGGTCCTCGGCGCGCCGAAAGAAACGAAAGCGTTCGTCATCGATCAATTGCTGTGTCTCGCTGCCTTTCCAGCCCGGCGCGCCGACGATGATCAGCGGCAGATCCACTTTGCTCGCAAGATAGGCCTCGACCAGGCGCGAGATATTCTTCTTCGGCTCGAAGGCGCCGAAGAACAGGAAATAGCCTTTCCAGTCGAGATGGAAGATGCCAGCAATCTCATCGGCGACGACTTCCGGCGGTTTCTCCCGCAATTTATCCGGTACATGAACCGCCTGATAGGTGTTGCTCACGCGCTTCTCATCCACACCCAGCACCTTGATGATGTCGGCGCGGGAGGTTTCGGAGACCGTGATGATGTGATCCGCCCGGCGCGCCAGGGACCGCAGCATCTTGTAGTAATAGCGCTTGTCGTCCTCGGTCAGATAAGGCAGGCGCAGCGGCACGAGATCATGGATCGTGTAAATGTTCTGCGCTTTCTTCGCCGCCAGAGGCATCGGATAGGTGCAGTGCAGGAGATCCGGTTGATTTTCAAAGCTTAACGAGAGATTGCTGCCATAGCGTTTGAAATGGTGGCGGGCGAGATTGAACAGGTCGTTCGATGCGTAAAGCAACCCGGATTCGCCAAGCTGCGCCTGCAGCGATTTCAAGATGACGGTGCCGTTCAGCGGAATGGGAACGGGTTTCACGCCGAAGGGAGCGGCGAGGCGACGGCGCAACCAGCGGCGCGCCATGAATAACGGCCCCGTCGCACGTTCGCTGCTGTCATCGAACAGCACGACTTCGCGCAGCATCGGATCACGCGGAATATTTCCCTGAATGCCATGCACGACGCCGGTCTGATAGCCGAGTGCGCGCGCGGTCGACATGAGGCTTCGGGTGTAGGTCGCGACACCCGTGCCCTTCTTCAGGGAAAGATTGAGACCGTCATAAAGAATCGTCTGTCCCACTCTCGTCTCCCTTTACTCTTGACTGATCTGGACTACGACCTCGGGTTCAAGCCGGCTTGTCGCGGGACAGGACAAGAAGTGAATCGTCACCCCCATGCACGCTCAGCAATTCTTCCCGCGACACGGGCAGCGACTCGCCGCTGAAATCGAGCCGTCGGATCGAGCCATAAATGGCGGCCAACCGATCGAGAAATCCGCCGGCGTCGGCATAGCGGCCGGCATTGAATTCGACGACGATGATCGGTCGGTGGCGGTCGATCGTCTCACGCATTCCCTCGACTATGGCTTCCTCCGCCCCCTCGGCATCGATCTTGATGAAATCGACCCGCTCGGAGGCATTGCACAACCGGTCGAGCGTCGTGACCGGAACCTTGACCACCCTGCCGTTTTCGGCGCGCGGAGTGAACGCATCGGACACGATCGATGCGTTCTTCGGCTCGCTATGGGGAATATAGAGTGACGCCTCGCCGTCGGCGGCGCCCACCGCAACACTCTCGATCCGCGCTCGTCTGGAAAAACCGTTGAGATCGACGCTGCGGCGCAGGAAGTCCACCGCATGAGGGTTGGGTTCGACTGCGATCAGATGACCGTCATCTCCGGCAAGCTCGGCCAAAAGCACGGAATAATATCCGAAATTGGCACCGACATCGACGACGGTCATGCCACGCTTGACATTGCGGGCGCAAAACAGCGTAAGCCAGATTTCCCAGAAGCCATCGAGAATGAGGTGCGAGCCAAAGCCCCTGTCTCGCGTATCGATATATAGCTTGTAGCGGCCAAGTGCGCGCACCAAAGCCGTATGATCGCCAAGATAGGCGCTGGTCACGCGCTCCATGATCGCAGCCTCGGCTTGGTGCCGATCAAACGCCATGAGTTCATGGAGATGAAGGAGCTGTGTCGAACCCATATCAGCTCTCCACAATCGATTTGCACGCAGAGCAGTCTGCAAGCCTAACATCATACCGATAGCCCCTTTCCGCTCCTACACGCATTTTACCTCCTTCATGCGCGAACCGAATACCACGCGTCTTCATCAATTCACTGCGGCTGCGCTTATGCCAATCGACGTGGCCGACAGCGCCGGCGAACTGATACCCTGGAATATGCCCATGAACTTCTGCAGGTCGACCGAGTTGGCGTTGGAAACGTAGATGACGTCGCGCGGCTGAATCTCGAAATTCTGCATGACCAGCAATGTCGACGCATTCTTCAGATTGAAGCGATAGACGAGCGGAACCGCGCCTCCCCTACGCAGAAGCGGATTGCTCGGCGGTAGGATGCGCCGCGCGATGTCGAGCGGCTCGTAACGCAGCAGGAACACACCGGCCACATCGGCGCGGCTGTCCAGCAACCCTCCTGCGCGCGCCACGGCGTTCGACATGGTGACGCGCTGGGAACTGAAGGCCACTTCGCCATTCTGGCCCGTAGCACCAAGGATCGTATAGGTCTTCGGTTCGCGCACCACCGTCACGACGTCCTCCGGACGCAGTCTGATATTGTCGCGCGGCGACTGCACGATCGCGTCGAAGGGCATCGCCATCGTCGCGCCCTTGCGCGTCAAATAGACGACGCTCTCGTTGACGCCGGCACGCAAGCCACCCGCCATTGCGATCACATCCAATATACGGTCGCCCGCCGGCGACAGCGTCACCCGCGCGCCGCCAGCCACTTCACCGGTCACCGTCACGGTGTTGGCCGTGCTCTGTTGCACGGTCACCAGCGCCTGCGGCTGCACCGCCTTTCCGGCCAGTGCGGCAACCACCAGGCTTTCCACCTGCGCCGGCGTGCGACCGACCGCATTGATGCGGCCCACATAGGGAATGCCGATCGTCTTGTCGCTGCTGACGACTTGAGGCGGAATGGTCACCGAACTTCCGGTCGCCTGTTGTTGGCCGGAAACGCTGGCAGCCGTCCCGAACAGGCTGCCTGGCGGCGCCTCCCAGAGACTAACCGAGACCACGTCTCCCACGGCGATTCGCAAACCAGGATCGCGCGGCCCTTGCCCAAAATAGCCGGCGAGGCTTGGCCGCGGCCGTTCCATATTTCTGACCATCGACTGCGACGTGACGTCGATCAATGCAAATGGGGGGGCGGCCTGTTTGGACGCCTCCTCCAGAACCCGTGCGGTCTTTGGACCAGACTCAGGTAACGCGCAGCCTGTCAAAAAGCATGCGAGAACAAAAAAAATCCCAACTTTTAGCTGCATTACCCATCCTGAACGGCACAAGGCGATTGTAGTTGTATTAGCGCAAATGAAGCATCATGCCGTTCCCGCCTCATCGCTCCGTTCCCGTGTAAAGCGGAGGATCGACGAGGGACTGAAACCATATGCATGCTTGTACAAAACCGAGAAACGTCCCGGATTCGAGAACTGCAGACTCATCGCGAGATCAGTTATACTCTCAGCCTGACCACCTTTGATAGCACCATGTGCGGCTGCAAGCCGATAGTTGCACAATATCCCCATCGGCGTGTCCCCGCGATAGGTCCGGAACATGCGCTGAAGCGCCCTGGGGCTGCAGCTCGCCGCATTGGCGAGGTCTTCCAGCATGATCGCATTGTGCAGATTGTCGCGCATGAAGGCTTCGGCCCGCAGGAGCTGGCGGGGCGCCGTTTCCAATGCGCCGCGACTGAAGGCATCGGACAGATTATGCGGCAGCTTGGCGAAAAGCTTGACCAGCACCAGCTCATTATAAGCCTTTGCCAGCATCACCCTTTCCGCCGGCCGAGCCGACGTCAGGTCTTTTTCGGCTTGCCGCAAAGTCTGATAAAGACCCTGCGCGCCACCCTGGCGAAAACTCACCGGAGACAGGGCGAATTCCTGCACATATGGCCGGCCGGTCAGCTCTTCGAAATGCTGTCGCAGCACCGCTTCCGGCACCTGAAACATCAACCAGGAGCTCCGTGGCTTGATCTCGAGCCGTTTTCCCATCCGGTCGCTGATGCTTGCGACACTATTGGCGGAAATGCGCACCGTCTTGCGTGTCCGCCGGTCCTGCACCTCGACCTCTCCCGCCAGGACGAAAACGATGCTGACGCGAGGCATGTCATGCTTGCCCACACCCTCAAGCCCACCGGAGTGCTCGGCACTGACGATGGATGCCGACTGCAGCGGCTGCTTGCTGAATTTAAACGAATAATCCCCAGTGGAATCGGACGGCACCGCCCATTTCCAATTCGGTTCAAGAACATCGAGATTGCGAACAATCGCATCACGAGAATACACCTCAAAGGTGCCTACGCATTGCTCGACAACTCTTCCCAACATAGTCATCTGCCACCCTACTCAAAATCTATAGTTGCACCCCAACATCTGCAAGCACTCGATTTTCATTTAGGCCAGATTTCGCGCATTCCATTTAAGGGTGAGGCCATAGGCGCACTCCTTCATTCGTCCTAACGCGGCATAATCATTCAGCTTAAATTACATTAAGCGCAGTTAAATTAGCACAGCATATTTCGTCCGAACAGTACATATAATGACAATCTTATACAGATTTGCGCCACCCCGACGCTCCCGCAAGACGTGAACTTTTCGTTAAGACGACATAGGACAAAAAACGTCTATCCGCTTTGAGTTCATATCGCGGACAAGTGTTTATGGTTGCAGAATGAACTGCTAAATTACAAGATCAAATCTGCATCGTGACCAGTTATCGACCGATTGATCAAGATACATCCCTAGAGTCGCGCTCCGTAGACAAGACTTGCCTTGAGCAACAGTTCATAATGCCAAATTATTTAAGTTATTCTAATTTAGAAGAATCAATTGAAATCGATCATGAACAGCTTGTGTGCCGCGCAAATGAACTTCCATTGCCGACGCATCGCCATTCGACCGATAACCATCGGCGGACCGTTATTGTGTCATTGTGGGAAAATGCACGAAGGCCTTAACCACCAGGCCCTGTTTTGAACGTCGATCATTCCCGAAACGATTCGATCACAAGGTCGAATAGATGCGAAATGCATATTCGATATCGTCGAATACACGCCCGCGGCCGTTTTTCAAAACCAGGGCTGAGGTGCAGATGTCGCCGATCACATTTAAGTTATGCCCGACGACGATCATCGAGCGATCCTTCCGCTTCACGAAAAGCTCCTGGAACGAGCGCGTCTGAAAGCGCTTGTCGCCGACGGCGATCACCTCGTCGATAAGATAGCAATCGAAATCGATGGCGAGCGACATGCCAAAGGCTAATCGCGCCCGCATGCCCGACGAATAGGTCTTGAGCGGCATGCGCAGATATTTGCCGAGGTCGCTGAAATCCTCCACCACGTCCCTGATCTCGTCGAAGGGCTTGTCGTAGATGCGCGATAGAAACCGCATGCAGTCGAAGCCGGTCATCGAGCCGCCGAAGCCGCCGCTCAGCGCAATCGGCCAGGACATGGACATGCTGCGGACGACCCTGCCGGACGTCGGTTCCTCTATCCCGGCGATCAGGCGCACCAGCGTGGATTTACCGGCGCCGTTATGGCCGAGAACGGCAATCTTCTCTCCCCGCGCGATCTTGAAGCTGATGCCATCCAACACGCGACGCATGCGTCCATTGACCTCGTACTCCTTGACGAGGTCGAACACACCGACGATGCCCTCGGAGTCGTCACGCTTCGGCTCCTTCGGCGGTGTAAATTCTGCGAGGCTGGCCGGAATGCTGTTCATTGCGACGCCGCGTGTTCAAGAACTTGATTGATGAAGAACCGGACGATCCAGTAGCAGGCTCCGCATATGGCCAGGAACAACAGGAAGGACCTGATCCGTTTGGGATAGAGAGGATGGTCGGGTAGGTTCGGATTGGCAATTCGCTCGAGATAGAGCTGCTGGCGCTGCGCATCGATCTTGGCATTTTCCAGCGACGTGGTCGCCGATGAAAGCATCTTGGCCGCCATTTCCCTTTCCAGCAAAAGCTGTTCATATTGAGCGATGCGCGGCGCCATGGAGCTGTCGCTCCCCACGATCCGCGCCCGTTCGTCACTGACCTGCCGCTCCATCGCGGTGACGCGCGTCCTTAACGCTTCCACTTGCGGGCTTTGGGGCGCTTGAGCCTCGAGCGCGGCGAGCCGCGCCTTGTTGTCGGCGACGTCGTCGGAGAGCCTGGCGATCAGGTCGAGTGCCGCGGCGGACTGTTTGCTTGGATCAATCAGCGTTTCCCGGTTGCGGAAATCCGTCAGCCGCTTCTGCATCGCCGCCAGCCGCGCCTCGCTGTCGGCCATCTCGACCTGAGTATAGCGGATGGCATCCTGCCGCGCCCGATCATTGAGGCGGTTGATCAGTTCCTCGGCATGCTGAACCAGCGCGTTTGCCAGGTTATAGGCATCCTCTGCCCGGAAAGCATAGACTTCGAGCGTCGTTACACCACTGCCGCTATTGGTTTCGACACTGACGAAATCCTTGTAGTGCTGGAACAGTTCCTCGTTGTTCGCCTCGTGCCATGGAAGGGGATAGCGATTGAGGAAATCCGCCTCCGGACGCGACAGGATCTCCTTCAGCCCGTTTTTCTCGGCCAGTTCATCGACAGCGGCGCGCGACTTGATGAATTCGCTGACAATATAGCTGTCGTCCTGTGCGCGCACGAAGCCGGTGCTTTGCAGGAAGCCGCTCAGCAATCCCGCCGCGTTGCGGTTGGGACTGCGAACCACGAATTGCGTCTCGGAGATATATTGATCGGAGCAGATGAAGGCGTAATAGCCGGCCCCGAGCAATCCGGGAATCACGACCATGAGCAGCAGCAACAGATTCGATCGCAGCCGCCGCGCCAATGCCACCGCCCAACTCAAACGCCCGCGGGTTTCGGTAACCGACGCGCGCATATTCACGAGCGTGACGAAGTCGGTGAACTCCTTGTTGTTCTCTATGCGGGCCATTTGAGTGTCACCAAATCTCTCTCATAGAGAATAGAGAAGACATATCCGTAGTTTTTCGGAGCCATCACCAAGACGTTAGAGAGCCTCCCATCTCGCATATGTCGCCTCATCGTCTCTGACGCCTGTACAGCGCCAAACAAGACATGCCGTTGCGCGAAAGATTCCCATATATCTTTCTAAAGTCAAATATATTTCTCAGACGGCAGCGTTTTTCTCCTTATGAATTCAAATACCTAGCCTCCTGTCGCAATTAATACTTTGGCGGCGTGATCGGTATGGCGCGGGCGGAATGTGGCGGCAATAAATGCCAATTACTTCGCCGCTGCTCCTGCATTGCTGTTCAAGGAATTCGGAATGGGAAAGTTCGGAGGTATCTCTGACCGTGGCAGCAATTTCGTCAATCTGCGCGATCACAAGAGCTTCAGGTCGGTCGACCGGACCCGCGTGCCCATTGGCAGAGCGTCGGCGGCCAAACCCCTCGTTCTTCTCCTGCAGGGGCCGGTCGGTCCTTTCTTCGATACGCTCGCCAAGACCCTGTCCACCCGTGGCTACGACACGCTGAAGGTCAATTTCAACGGCGGCGACTGGCTGTTCTCCCATCGCAAGGGCGCGTTGAATTTCTGCGGTTCAACCGATGCCTGGGCCGATTGGCTGAAAGCCTTCATCGAGCGGGGCGCGCCTCTGGTGATCGTTCTCTTCGGCGACTGCCGCCCTTACCACCGCAAGGCCATCGATGTCGCGGGCCGGCTGGGCATACCGGTGCTCTGCTTCGAGGAAGGCTATGCCCGCCCTCATTTCATTTCCTGCGAATGGGGCGGGAACAATGCCCGTTCGCCGCTGCGCACCGAGATACCGACGGATGCCGATACAGACATACCGCTGGAGCCGGCGGAAATGGTCAGGGGCAACCTCTTCCGCTCGATGGCGATGGACGGCGTCGTCTATTACGTCGCGAAAGCGCTGGGAGCTCCCTTCTTTTTCGGCAACGAACATCATCGCGATCGTGCCATCACCTCGGAAACGATCCTCTGGGCGCGCAATTTCTATCGCAAGCTGCGCTACTATCCGAGAAACAACAATCTGACGGTCGATCTCATCGAAAACCTCGAAGGTCGCTATTTCGTCGTCGCCCTGCAGGTCCATGACGACCAGCAGCTTCTCAGCAACGGTCGCGGCTGGACGATGGAGCGGCTGATCATCGAGACGGTCAGATCCTTCGCCCGAGGCGCCGATGCGAAGCATCATCTGGTTTTCAAGATCCATCCCATGGATCGCGGCCACAAGAGCTATCGGCCCTTCGTGAAACAGCTGGCCCTGCTCAGCAAATGCGAGGAGCGCGTGCACGTCCTCGACGATGGATCGATCGGCCTTCTGATCCGCCATTCGCTCGGCCTCGTCACCGTCAACAGCACATCCGGCCTGCTCGCGCTCAATCACGGAAAGCCGCTACTGGCGCTCGGCGACACCTTTTACGGTGCCGAAGGGTTGGCGACATTGCCCAAGACCGATGTCCTGTCGGCCTCCGCCATAGACGACTTCTGGCAGAATCCGGTCGCACCGCAAAAGGAGCGGGTGCTGCAATTCATTCGCCACATGTACCGGCTGAGCCTGATCAATGGCAGCTTCTATCTCCGCAACTATGTCGAGGGCACCGCCGAGCGTGTCGTCGAGCGTATCGCGCTGCAATTTCCTTCCAATGATGCGAAGCCAGTCGTCTTCCTGCGCCCGGACCAGGCCATTTTGCTGGACCAGCCGGATGTCGGCGTTCCAGGCAGATCGTAGTTGGGGTCGGGGGATTTGCGGATGTTTTCGGATTTCACGATTTTTCCCGACGAGAAGCGGCTCCCGCCGGCGGAGCCGGATCGGCGCGCGCCCTGGCTCCCACCCGCGGATGCCCGATTGCTCGTATTCCTGCCGACGCGCCTGCGCTTCCCGCTGATCGGTCCGACGCTTTGCGCATCGCTTCGTCCGATCGAACTTGCGAGGGGGACCGCCGATGGTGTGGTCGGCTGGGGTCACAAGCCGCTTGCGCGTCTTGCGCATCGCTATGCGCAAATGCGCGCGCTCCCCTACTGGACCCTGGAGGACGGTTTTCTGCGCTCCGTCGGCCTTGGCAAGGCCGGAGCTCCTTCCGTATCCCTGGTCGCCGATGATCTTGGCATTCATTTCTCCGCTCGCACGCCGTCGCGACTGGAAACATTGCTGCAAGCTGGCGCGGCCGGCGCGGATCTCGCACGCGCAAGGATGCTGCGCGAGTGGATCGTCCGGGAGCGGCTTTCTAAATATAATCACCTGCCCGAGAGCGGCATCCCGCTTCGCCGTACCCGTCGCAAGCGTATCCTTCTGGTGGACCAGGTGGTGGGCGATCACTCCGTTGCCGGCTCGGGCGCCGATGCCGGAACCTTCGAGGCCATGTGGCGCGCGGCGCGCGCCGAGAGCAATGCGGATATCATCATCAAAAGCCATCCCGACGTGGTTGCCGGCCGCGCGAAAGGCTATCTTGCATCGCATGCACATGAAAACCATGTGCAGCTCATCGACGGTGCCATCTCTCCGCATTCGGCCCTGGATAGTGTCGACGAGGTCTGGACTGTCTCGAGCCAGCTCGGCCTGGACGCCTTGTTGCGCGGCATGACCGTCGTCACCTTCGGCATGCCTGCCTATGCCGGTTGGGGCCTGACGGAGGATCGGGCGACCGGCCCCGTCGCAACGGCCGCCCGTGCCCGCCGTACCCGCAGCGTCGATATCGACGAACTCGCTCACGCGATGCTTCTTCAATATTCGCTCTATGTCGATCCGGTGACGCGCGAGCCGATTGCGGCGGAACAAGCGATCGAACGGCTGTTGCAATGGCGCCATCGCGCCGCCTCGCTTTCCGGCAATTATCTCTGCGTCAATTTCTCCCTGCATAAGCGCTCCGTTCTCAAGCGCTATCTGTCCGGCCCCTCCTCACGGATCCAGTTTTCCCGCAGGCCGACGGTCGCCCAGATCCAGCGGGCAGACAAGATCGTGTTGTGGGGCAACGGCGCGTCACCCGATGAAAGCACTCTGTGGAAGCAGGGAAGAAGACGGCAGATCGTCCGGGTCGAAGATGGTTTCATTCGCTCCGCCGGCCTCGGCACGGCGCTCATCCCGCCGTCATCCCTCTGCTTCGACAGGGAGGGGATCTATTTCGACGCTTCCAAGCCGAGCGGGCTTGAGACTATTCTGCGAACCGCCGAATTCGACGCCGCGCTGCTTGAACGGGCCAAGAGGCTTCGCCAGGCGATCGTCGCGATGGGCATCACCAAATATAATTTACCGGCGCAATCATCGCCCGACTATCGCGCACAAGCGGACGGGCGCAGCATCGTTCTGGTGGCGGGTCAGGTTCCGAACGACGCATCTCTCAAGCTCGGCATGGCAAGTCACGATTCCGATGGCGAGTTGCTGAGAGCGGTGCGGCGGTCGCGTCCTGAAGCCTTCATCATCTACAAGCAGCATCCGGATCTGCTCGCCGCCAATTCCATCCATCATTCCGACATCCGGCGGCGGCACGGCACTGCCGACCTCATTGTTGGAAATGTCGATCTGAACGAGCTTCTTAACACCGTCGACGAGGTCCATGTGGCGACCTCGCAGATCGGCTTCGAGGCGCTCCTCAGGGAGCGGCCGGTATGGTGCTACGGCCTGCCATTCTATGCCGGCTGGGGCCTGACCAACGATGCGGTCGTTTCGCTTCGGCGCAAGCGGCTTCTTAGTCTCGATGCGCTCGTGGCCGGCACGCTCATTCTCTACCCGAGCTACTGGTCGAATATCGCCGATCTGCCTTGCGAGGTGGAGGACGTCGTTGCCGAACTGTATCGCGCACGCCAGGGCATAGCCCCCAACCCATCCAAACGCCGTTGGCTTGCGCATCTGATCCATATGTCCGGAGTGAAAAGACTGCGATGAATGCTGTTGTCATGGATATTTCCCGGCTTGTGGAGCGGGCGCATTGCCCGACACCGACCGGTATTGATCGCTACGAGCTCCACTATGCGCTGTGGCTCAACGAACGGCGGAAGCGGACCGCGTCATCGGATGCGCTGCAGCTTATGGAAACTCCGCCCTTCATCGAGACCGGTTATCGTGGCGCGGTGTCGGTGGGGACGGATCGGGCGGACAAGCTGATTTCCACTCTCAACAACCGCTGGGCTACGACGGAACTGTCCGTCTCCCAGGCCGCGCTTCTGGAAAAGATATTCGCCGCCATCGACGGCAAAATTCACTGGCAGGCGGATACGGCCATGCAGGGCGGCAAAAGCCGTTCGCACAAGCTGCGCAAATTCGCCCATATGGTGACCACCCATTTCGCCGATCGGCCGAGAGTGCCGCATGGCACCTCCTTCATGCATGTGTCCCACAGCAGGCTGGAGCGGACCTCGGCATTTTCCTGGCTCAAGGAAACTGGGCGAAACGGCATATTCTACGTGCACGACCTGATCCCGCTTTCCCATCCGGAGTTCGTCCGGCCCGAGGAGCCGGAGCGGCATCGCCGCAGGATGGATACGGTGCTTCAGCATGCCGCACTCGTCCTCTGCAATTCTCAGGTGACCGCCCGCGCCCTTCGCACCTATGCCCAGGAACGCAATAGGACGCCGCCCTCGATTGCCGTGCTGCCGCCTGGTGTCGAACAGTGCTTCCTGGACAGCCCACAGGACATGGCGCGACCACGGACCCCCTATTTCGTCACGCTCGGCACCATCGAGCCGCGCAAGAACCACATATTGCTGCTGCGTCTCTGGCAATATCTGGCGGAGCGCGATGGGCCGAAGGCGCCTCGCCTCGTCATCGTCGGCAAGAGAGGATGGGAGAACAGCCACATACTGGCAATGCTCGAGCGCTGCCCTGCCTTGCCGGGGCTGGTGATCGAAGTGCCGGGGCTGGAAGATGCCGCTCTTGCACGGCTCGTTTCCGGCGCCGCGGCGCTGCTCGCGCCTTCCTTCGCCGAGGGATACGGCATGCCGATCACCGAAGCTCTGGCGCTGCGCACGCCAGTCATCGCCTCCAATATCGCATCGCATCGCGAGGCGGCTGGGATAGATGATGCCATCTTTCTCGACCCGCTCGATGGCCTCAACTGGCGCGCGGCGGTGGATGCGATCACGACTTCACCGCCGCGACGCAACAGGGGCAGCGTCGCACACCGTTGGGACATGCATTTCGGCGACCTCGAGGCCTTGATCGAAAGCGACGTCGCCGCCCGCCGCTATTCCGCGCAGCGTGCCCCGCGCCGCGCCCTAACCATGCCAATCGGAGCAATCTCGTGAACACAAATATCACATCAGCAAAAGGCGATGTCCACATAAGGGAACAGACCGTTTTGACATCGCCAACAGGAGGAAGGGCCAGCAACGTGACCAGTTATTACGACATTGAAAATTGCTATAAGTTCATCCTCGGTCGTTCGCTCAACGAAGACGAACGGGATGCCATTGCGCGCAATCTTCTTCAGCTCACGGATATCCCGCTGGAGGAGCATCGCAGGCGCTTCCTGACCTCGGCGGAATTTCACAATCGCCACGGCGAACTGCTTTTCAACAATTTCATTCCGAAAACGATCGTCGTGCTTTTCGAGACGAAATACAATTTCAAATTGTATCTGGATCTCCGGCAATATCATATCTCCTTCGGGATCATGAGCGGCGAATATGAGAAATTCGACATCGGCCTCATCAAGTCGATCGTACCGGACGATGGGCAGTTCATCGATGTCGGCGGCAATGTCGGCTATTATTCGCTTTCGGTGGCGGCGCGCCCTTCCTTCAAGGGCAAGATAGTCGCCTTCGAGCCACTGCCGAAACTATGGGATCTCTTCAACCGCTCCATCCATGAAAACGGCTGGGCGGATCACGTCAGCGTCCGGCAGCTTGCCCTTGCCGATACGCCCGGAGAGCTGCAGCTCAACGATGCCGAGGACACCAACAATGCCGGCGCGACACGGCTTGTCACCGATAGTCGCGACAAGAATATCGGTCGGGTCGCAAAGGTCGAAACGCTCGATCGGGTCATCGGAGATATGCGGCCGGATGCCATGAAAGTGGACATCGAAGGAGCGGAAGGCCTGTTCCTCCAGGGAGCGCAGCAGACCATCGCCGCGCACAAGCCGACATTGCTGATGGAGATCAACCGCGACATGCTCGCCGTTCTGTCGAAGACGACGCCCGGCGCCATTTTCCGGCAACTGACCGAACGAGGCTACAATATCTGGAGCAGTCACCGCGATCAGCTCACCCGCGTGAATACGCCGTCCGAGCTCGATATCGATTTTTCCATCGGCAAGGTCGCCAACATTCTCGCGGTTCACGAAGATCGCTTCAGCCAGGTGCGCGAGCGTGTTCAGGCCTTTGGCGTGGAGCTCGTGGCGAAACAGGCCGCGCCAGCAAAGGCAGAGGCGTCCGAGAAGGCGGTCAAGTCGAAAGCCAAGCCTAACAGCGTGAAGGAGGCCGCCGTCTGATCATCAACTCCGTCGGGGTTCATCGGGAGCGGTGGTTTACAGGCATTTGATCGGGGGATCACTCAAATGAACGGGTCAATCGCATGAGCGTCATCGCCTATTATGGCTCATGCCCAAGTGAGGAATTCGTAAAATATGCCTTTCCTGAAAGCAGGGTTGGTTTCTTCTGCTATGGAATAAACGTTGCCAGCTTCATGGAGGAGAAGCCTGTCAGCATCAAAGGCATCGAGAGCTGGCCCGAGCCCATCAAAAAGAAGCTGCTGTTCGAGGCTCGGAGGGGCTTCCGTGAAAGGCTGAAAGAGGCCGCTCCCCAGACGCTTGTGGTCGACTTCTCCCGCACGTCGCGGGTGTCTGTCATGCGTTATAGAAAAAGCCTGCTGACGGTTCCATACGAACTGCTCGATGCCCGACCGAACCAGCAGTTGGAGGCCTTCAGCCTTTTCAAGGTCGTTCCTTTCGGCAGTGGCGAATTCTGGGAGCTGGTAACCCGTGCCCTGCAGGAATTCTGCGACTTCCTGACATCGCAATTGCCGAAGACGAATGTCATCTTCCTCGATGTCCCGCCCACCGCCGACTATCGTGGGACCCTGATCGACAGCAATACCTACATGCTGGACTTCTGCCGCTGGCAGATGCGCTATCCGATCTGCCGCATGCTGATCGACTTCTGCCTTGCGCGCATCAAAAACAGTCGCGTACTGACGCCGTCAGGTCCCCTTTATTCTGATGATGCGGCTCTGTACGGCCCGGCGCCAATGCACTACGCCGCGGATATCTGGAAGGAAACGGCGGTAAACTTCCACGCCAATGGTGGTTTCAAAGGTCTGGCGCGCTCGTGCGATCTTGTCTCGACGCTCACCAATTACTCCGGTCTGATGGATGCGTTCTGCAAGACCGCCTTGTCGAAGCCGAACCTGCAGCGGTTCAGTCTCGATATCCTGCACGGCGCCCTGCCCTATCTCTACGCAAAGATCCAGAATCCCGGCCATAGTCCTCTGGGCGATCCGATCGAATCGCATGATGTCGTTGCCGCTTTTCGCTGGATACTGGGAAGAGAACCGGAATCAGCCCTGACATTCCTCAATCACTACGCCCTGACCAATCGCAAGGAGCTGCGAGAAACGCTGCTGCGCTCATTCGAATTCCAGAATCAGGTGCAACATTATGCCAAGCAGTGATGCGACCCGGCATGCGAGCCCGGAAGCTCTATTCGAACTTCACATGATGGCGTGCGAGGTTGACCAGGTAAAGTCCTATGGCGGTGGTGAAGAGGCAGCTCTTGAGAAGGTAGCCGACGTCATAATAGACCTTCACAGTATCCCCGAATACGCCGGCGCGGAACATCTCGAAGCAATGAACGAGCGGGACATAAAGCGCGAGCTTCTGCGCACCGCTCGGCAACCAGGCGACCATGAAGAACATGCCGGAAATCGGCAGCATGAGATATTGCATTGGTTGAACCAGCTTCTCCACGAACTCGAAGCGTTCGGACGCGGCAGCGAAGATCAGGCCCACGGAAAAGGAGAACCACGCCATGAACAGCCAGCCCGCCAGCAACAGGCCCATATCCTTGTAGGGCTCCATGAAGCCGGCGAGCCGTACGATGGTGTAGACGACGACCAGGGCCGCCGTCGTGCCACCGACTTCGAGAAGTCCTCTGGAAATGAGCGCATCGGGCAGGCGAATCTGGCGGTGATACATCAAGGGCAAGTTCTGTCGAAGGCAGGAGACGGCATGGCCGGTCACGTGACGCCAGAGTGTCAGCGGCATATATCCGCTGAGAACGAAAGCGACGAGCGTGAGCCCATGCGCCTCATGCTTCAGGAGCGTCCACATCAGCATGACGCCTCCGGTCAGGATCATCGGCTCAAGGAGAAGCCAAAGAAAGCCGATATTCTCTCGGCCGTAGCGCGAGACCACTTCGCGCATGATCATGGCGCCGAGAACGCGAGCCTGGATTTTCAATCCGGTGACGAATTGCCCATGACCATGAGCTTCACTTTGCATCCGATTCACGCGTCGGCCTCCCTGTCGTCACCCGTCCAATGCCGGCGGGCTGTTTCACGATACCGGCGGAGGCGCGCCGCTCAATGTTCTTTACGCCAGCTTCGGACAATTACGGCACATCGTGGGCCTATGTCCGGCCGCGTGCGCAAGCAATCAAATGGAAAGGTGCTGCCATGGCTCTCATAACTCCGGAAGCGCGGACCGCCGAACCCGCCGAAAAGCAGCGTCGGCGGCCCTTCAATCGAGAGATCGCGCCGATAGCCTTTGGGCAGGCAAGACCCGGCAAGCGCCGAAAGCGCTCCATGCAGCGCTATATTTTCGGGCTTGTCGTCCTGGTTCCGACCTTGGCGACGAGTGTCTATTATGCGTTTTTCGCAGCCCCCATCTTCGTCTCGGAATCGTCTTTCGTCGTTCGCATGGCCGCGCCGCCCTCTTCGAACGCCTTCGGTTCCCTGCTCCAGAATAGCGGCATAACCCGCTCGCAGGACGATACCTTCTCCGTTCAGGAATATATGCGGTCTCGCGAAGCGCTGAAGGAGCTCGGCGAGCAACTGCCCGTACGGGCGATTTTCGGGAGTCCGCAGGCCGATTGGCTGATGCGTTATCCGCGCTTCTGGGAGAACAATAGCGAGGAGGAACTCTATCGCTACTACTCCGGCCGCGTCGACGTCATCCATAACGACACGACCGGCATTACAGTCTTGCGCACCACCGCCTTTCACGCCCATGATGCCTACGATCTGAACAACACGCTGATTGCGCTTGGCGGCAATTTGCTCCTGCGCATGAACGATCGAGCCCGCAACGACGCCGTCCAGTTTGCCGATAATGAGGTAAAGGAAGCGCAGCAGCAGGTTATCGATACGCAGAAAAAGATCACGATCTTTCGCAACAAGGAACTGATGATCGATCCGAACGCCAGTTCCACTTCGATGGTCGAACTCATCACTCAGCTCTCCGCCCAACTGGCGACGACACGCGCTCGTCTCGAGCAAACGCGCAAGACCGCGCCGGATAGCAATTCGATACCGTACCTGACCAGCCAGATCACCGCGCTCGAACAGCAGATCGAAACGGAGCGCGGCAAGATGGTCGGGACCGACAGCTCGATCGCTCCGAGAATAGCGGATTACGAGAGCTTGGCGCTGATGCGGGAATTCGCCAACAAGTCGCTGGTCACCGCTCTCGATGCACTCGAAGTGGCGAGAGCCGACGCGCGCCGGCAACAGCTCTATCTCGAAGTGGTGGTGCCGCCGCATTTGCCTGACGAGGCCGAGCTGCCCTTGGCGCTCAAGAACATTTTGGTCGTCTTCCTCGCGACAAGCCTCGCCTATCTGCTTGGCTGGCTGCTGCTGACCGCAATACGAGACCATGATAATGGCTGATCTCGATGAGAAATGGCCGGCTTTCGCCGGCCATGCTTGTCAGTCCGCCCGCCAGAAGCAGGTATAGATTTCACCCATGCATGCCTGAATTTCGCGCTCGGGGATGGAGTTTGCGGCGATATGACCGTAGAGGCGGAATTCGGCATCTCGGGCGCGAATATAATGCTGCAAGGCGGAACTCAGATCGCGCTTGACCTTATAGAGATGTCCGAGCTGTATCTCGACATCGCCGAGAGATTTCGGATCGTTGGCCTGGGCATAGTCGCGATAGACTTCGTAGAGCTGTAGCGCTTCCTCAAAATCTCCGGCCTCCTTGGTCACATTCGCGTAAACGGCGATCAGGTCGATCTCCCCGTCGACGGCGACCAAATTGCGCAGGATATCCCGCGCCTGTTGCCACTGGCCCGACTGCACGAGTTCCAGGGCCTTTTGCCGCTTGCGCTCAATACCGAAGCGAGACAGGCGCAGGCCCGCCACATCGACATGCCGGGCGATCTCGGCATCGTCCGGCGCCAAGGCTTGCGCGCGATTATACCACTCGAGCGCCGCCTCCGGATCGTTCATCCGGTTATGGAGATGGCCGAGCTGCAGATGGATGTCGGCGTCGTGCGGCTCCCTGTCGAGGAAGTGCCGATAAGCCTCCAACGCTGCGTCATAATCCCCGAGCTCCTTATAGGCGTGACCAAGCTGGACGAACAGAGGCGACCGCGCTGGATCCTGCTCGAGCGCCTCATGATAATAGAACGCCGCATTGGCCCAGTCGCGACGGTCGCGGGCGGCGTCGGCGGCCTCCAGCGCATTGATCGTGATATCGGATGCGGGCTCCGCCGTCTGGCCGACGCGCAGGAGTGTGGTTGCCAATCGGAGTTCTCGCCTCATGACGCTTGCCGCATGGAAATGTTGCGAGGGCGCAGCCAGGAATCCTCCGGGCTACGCTCGTGCACCCGTATACGCAGTTCGATGAACCGGTGCTCGCGTTTGATGGCAATGGACAGCGTTCCCGAAAACGAGCCCGTCAAAGTGAGATGTTGCAGGAAATCCAGGCCGGAATTCGCCACCACTTCGACATCCAGCTTGGCATTCGCCGCCTGGATTAGATCCAGGTCCAACAGCCACTCCCCTTCCGCGAAGCTGCGTTTGGGACCGGTCAGGAGCCAGCCGGAATGTACATTCCAGTTGCCATTTTGGATCTGAAGCGGTTGACGCAGCAGGTCAGGCGCGATCATCCATCCGACATTTTCGACCTCGCGCACAAAGATCGCCGTTGGCTGTCCTTCCATGCTGACCGACATGCCAGCCGGCGTAATTCGGGCGTTGGATGAATCCAGGCCACCGCGAACCTCGTTCTCCTCCTCGGGTAGCAGCGTGTCCCAGAAGGCTGTCTGGCCATCGCGACGGGCGAGAGCGACGATCTTCTTGACCACGGCTGCTCGCGTCGTGACCCCGCGTCGCAGGTCGAATTCCAATCCAAGACGCTCCGCCGATGACGGATCACGGCCGCAGATGCGCGAAAAGGCATAGCGCAGAAAGGTTGGATCATCGCCTGGCGCGAACCGGATGAAGTTCTCCAATATGGCGAACTGATCCGGCTCCCGGCGCAGCGCCTGAATGCCGGAGCGTTCGTTGAGCGCTGACGGCACGGGGCGTCGCGCCTTCAAGGCATCGACGACACGCAGTCGATTGGTGCCGCCCCGAATGGCATCCGCAAGCGAAAGCCTGTCGTCCGGCGTCAGATCGCTTTCCGTCAGATCCAATGCCTTTGCCCAGGCATCAACGAAGGATTCGGCCGGCAAGGAGAAGATGTCCCTGGGAAGGACGTTCAAGGGCTGTCTATGCAACTCGGCGACTGTCAATATTGCCCCCTAACATTTGTTCGATCGCAACAACATGCCGCGCGGCGGTGCGCGGATAGGAATACCATTCGGCTGCCTGGATGCGTTCGTTATCGCGCATCTGCAGCAGCAGCGGGTTCTGGGCGAGGCTCAGCAGAGCCTCGGCAATGCATTCGACCTCGGTGCTTTTGACGACATGGCTGATTGGCCACATGTCGCGCAGCACCGGCGAGCGGGAACACAAGAGCGGCCTGTTCACGCTCATCGCGATGCGGGCTGCACCTGTCGCCGTTTCGGTGGAATGGCCGTAAAGGAAGGAAAGCAAATCGCAGCTCATGAGCTCGCGGCGCAGTTCTTCCTCCGGAATGAAATCGAAGCGCGCGGTCACATAGTCCGAAAGCCCGAGATATTCGATCAGGTTTTCCACGGTTGCCCGCGCCGCGCGCGATTCATCATTGGTCACCATGCAGTTGAGCAGCTTCAACCGCAGGCGCGGATCGTAGCTGTGCGCTTCGGCGAAGGCGAGGACGAGACGATCGATATTCTTGTGCGGCATCAGGAAACCGAAGGAGCCGATCGTAAAATGCGACTGATCCGGCCTCGGTGCATTCTTCGGCTCCAGAAGGACGCCATGCGGAATGACAACCGCATTCGGATGTCCCGCCGCCGACAGCGTTCCGGCATCTTCGGCCGAATGCACGAAGACGATGTCGAAGGCCTTCGTCCATCGCAACGAACCACCACGCATCGCCTCTTTTACGCTATGCATCGTCAGGGCGCGCAGCCGATATTTCGTCGATGGCAGGACCTGCGCCAGCAACTCCATGTCCGGAGTCGAAAAATGGCCGGGATGATGCTGCATCCACAAGACATCCGCGTGCCCCTGCTCCAATCGCCCGGCAAACCGCTTCAGGGATGCGAGATCATAGCCCCAGAGGCGCGATATGCCGCGAGGCGAGGCATCGGCCTCCTCGGGTGCCTGTTCCGGCAGGGCATCGTTCATGATGCGGCGCGCAAAGATGTGATCCACCTTGTTCGCAAAGGCCGGCTGCGAATAAAGATGCTGCGAATAGGTGGCGATGCCGCATTGCTGCTGCCAGGAGGAAACGACATCCAGCGTCCAGTCGAGCTTGGCCTCGGCGGCAAGACGCGCGGGCTTGGCCAAGGCTGCCAGGGCACGGACCGCCACCAGATGCCAGGTGAAATGATGGGCGAGCAGCTTCTGTGCCTGAGCGCTGCGCGCCTGCGCTTCCTTGGGATGGTCGAGCACCGCCCGCATCTGCAAACCCAGATGTTCGACGGACGGCTCCGCCCACATGCTGTAGGAACCGGCCACATGCGCCTGCGATGCCGCCATGTGATAATCCACCAGCCAGGCCGTCTCGGGTCGGCAGAAATCGAGATGGCCGCTGTAATTGGTCGTCACAACGGGAACATCGAGCAACATCGCCTCGGCCAAAGGCAGGCCGAACCCCTCGCCCCGACTGGGCGCCACCACCATGGCGGAAGAACGATATAGAGCGCGAAGCTGCTCTTCGTCATAAAACTGGTCGATAACGGTGATCGGTGCCGCGTCGGCGAGCCTATCCTGCACTTGCGCCAGCACGGATGGCAGGATGGTGTCCGGATTGGCAAAAGTCTTGATCACCAGCTCCACCGGATCATCCCGCCGAAAACTGCGCAGAAAGGCCTCGACCAGAACGTCGATGCCTTTGCGCGGGAAGCAGGAGGACACATGCAGGATACGTTTGCGCCCATTGTCCGGCAGCCGGGGCGGCAACTGACTGCTGGCCTTGGAGATATGGTCACAGCCGGCGCCGATGACTTCGATCGGAATCGTCACTCCGGAACGGATGAAGCCTTCCTTGATGAAGTTTGCCGTTACCATGACGAGATCGAGGTCACGGTTGAAGCTGTCGACGAGATATTGCGGAAACTCGAGCTCTTCCCATGCGAAGGCGATATAGGCGTTGACGTCACCAAGCATATCATGGGTCGCCGGCGGCCAGGTGTTCCTCAAATGGATGTCGAAACGCTCGTTGGCAGGATAGTCCTCGCGCATATGATGCAGAATATCCGGCGAAGCGACGAGGCGGGCATCGGTCTGCCAATCATGTTCGGGTGTGTGGCAGACCAGATTGACGCCGAGATTGATCAGTGCGCGCGCGACGTGTCGATTGACGATCGCAAGGCTGTAGTCGCCCTTGAAAACACCGTCGTAAAAGACGGACTTGCCGGCAAATTTTTCAACTAGAGATTTTTCGTCGATGCCGGAGGCATCGAGTGAATAGGGTGATCCAACACCTTCAGAACGCATTCACCACTCCCAGGCCCCTGTAACAAAAGAAACGGGCGGGATGCCACACCGAACAAAGCTTCGCCATTATACGAAGACTTGAATGCTGGACGCCGCCTCGAACCTCCATTCATCGGATCGAGCGGACGACCAAAGGCCGTCCGCTCCATGTTACAGCGGTCTTAGGAGGCCTTGGCGTCTTCGATGATGTAGCCCAGCTCCTCGGCGCGTGCGTTGAGGAGATCACGCGCCTTTTCCAGAACCGGACCGGCATAGACCGGCGGATAGCACCAGTCATTCCAGGTGCGCGTCGCCGAATTCGCGCCGAAGCGCAGGATGCCCGGTTCCAGGAAGGACAGGCGTCCGCCAAGGTCAAGATAGGTTTCGGTCTGAGCGCCTTCCGCCAGAACGACGCTGTGCTGCTCCAGTTCGATATGATAATACTCGAAGGGAGCGAGACCGGTTTCCTGCGTGATCGTGGTCCCGTTGATGAGGAATTTCGCTGGGATGAGCGCTTCCTCGAGGAACATGCAATGATCCGGAGAGATGAAAAGATCGCGCTCCGGCACATTCTCCGCAATCGAACCCGCCTTCATGCGCACCGGCAATGTATCGCGCGGCTTGTCGACGGCCTTGGGATCGATCCGCCGCCGGCCGACCCACTTGATTTCCGAAACCCCCTTGTGGGTCACGACAAGATCGCCGACGCGCAGATCCTCGACAGGCACATCCCCTTCGGGCGTCCGGATGAGCGTACCGCGCAGGAAGCAACTCGTGAAGGTGAGCGTATCGGTGCCGCCATCATATGTATAGGTAACGCCGGCGGGTATCGTATAAGAGCCGACGGGCAGCAGATGCAGCGCGTCCGTATAGAAGGTCACGGTATTGCCGACCTGTCCGATATAGTTGGACCCCACGACCTCGATCTTGTCGCCCGTTTGAACGTTGATGACATTCGGCGGTGTCGAAAGGTTCAAGTTGATCAGGCCGGAATCGTAGATGAAGGTGCCCGTGCCATTGGCATCTGCGAAGTCGACGGTCACACCGTTCAGCAAGCCAACGTTGACCAGGCTTGCATCGACTTCGATGCTGGAGTTGGCGCCGATAGCATAGGTGAAGGTCGAACCGGCCGCGACACCCGCCAGGCCGGCATCGATCGTTACGTTTGCGCCATTGATGGCCTCGATCGTCGTGCTCGTGATCACGCCACCGCCGACCAGGCTGCTGAGGGTTACATCGACACCATCGACAATCACGGTGCCGTTGGAGACAAGTCCGAGCTGAATGGTATCGGAACTGGTGCCAGCATTGCTGCTGTCGATGGTAGTCGTACCGTTATTGATGAGATCAATATTGATCAACGCCATGTTACTGTCCTCTCTCTAAGACGAGCCACTTGTCAGAACTTATAGTTCAACCCCACGCGGATGCTGTGGAAGTCGACGGTTGCCTTGCTCCAAAGATCATCTCCCCCTGCATTGAACTTTCCAAAGTCCACATACTGGTACTCGAGCTTCGCGGTCAGATGATCCGTGAAGGCGTGCTCGACGCCGGCGCCGAGTACCCAGCCGGCTTTGGTTTTGCTTTCATCGAAACTGCCCACGCCCTCGAGTGAGGCCTTGTAGTCGATGTGGCCATAGGCAAGACCGCCGGTGCCGTAGAACAGCGTGTTGTCATAGGCATAGCCGACGCGCGGCCGCAGAGTGCCGAACCAATTGACCTTCGAGGTTGCGTGTGCGCCATCGTTGCTGAGGGAGTCGCGAATGTTGCCACCCTGGAAATCGGTTTCGAGACCGATCACCCAGTTCTGATCGACCTGGTAGTTGTAGCCGATCTGGCCACCGCCGAAGAAACCGGACCCCTCGAGCTTGCCGAACTTGCCGAGAAAGACATCGCCGGAATGCAGTCCAAAATCATCCTTGCCCCCAAAGGCGCCGCCACCGTTCACACCGACGTAGAAACCGGTCCATGTGAAGACCGGCGATTCAATCGGTGCCTGCGGAGGAGTCGAAACCGAGAGATCCGCGGCATAGCCCGCATTCGCCAGACCGATTGCGGCAAGGAATGCAGCAGATCCAAGTAGCTTAAACATTCTATATTCTCCTCAAGGTATTCACGGATTAACATGCAACTTCAGCAAGTTGACGTCGCGGCCATAATATAGACTTGATTATATGTGTAAATACGAACATTCGAATAAATATTTTCACCATGGATGTTTTATCTGTATAGTCGTGTCGCAATTTGTATTGAAAAATACTGGTTGCTGTACTTATAGAGCGATCACTGATTTGATATTCCGCAACCGTGCTGCGCTGTTCTTCATCGCGCTGCTTCGCAATGTTCTCTTTCAGACATTTTGTGTCGCGCCGGGCGGGCGATCAGAGAGAATCGCGTTGATTTGCCGCCAAACAACACGAAGAGAACGAATCGGGAATACCGGTCGAGGCGACAGATCCGGCCTCGAATTGGCTCTGGGACGAGGAAGGGCACATAAGCCTTCGTCAAGGTGCAATGAAGGCCGCCTTGCGCTTCGTGACCATGATGGTGATCCGCACCGCAAAAGAGGAAACCGCAATTGCGATTTGAGCAAGGCGCTGGATCCGGGATTTGAGCTTCTCCAGCGGCATCGTATTTTTCCAAAGCTCCGCCATTTGCGGCGACCGGCCCATATTCTGACGTCATCGGGCTGGTGCTGTCGCTTTTCAAATAGACCGGCCTTGCCTCGGTCGTCAGGCTTGCCTGGCTGTTGCGGATCAAGAGTCGCAGTAGCCGGAGGCTCAACGGGGCGGACCACTTTTTTGGGTCGTTGAGCCTCCCCTCAGTCACTTTGATCGTCGGGTTTAAGAATCGCCCGCCTGAACACACAATCAGCGTTTCGCCCCGTAATGGTTGGATCACCAAGCCTGGAATATTTCGGCTGTCGATAAGCCGTGCCATGCTTCGGTTCGCGCAGCGATATCGACAGGCCGGTCAATATCCAAGGGTGCGGATCTGGTCCACCGGACGCAATCAGACCTCTGCTGTCGTTTCCGGCATGGACTGCCCGCCATAGGCGGTTCACATCTGGGCCGCTGTCGCAACCGCCAAATTGCGATGGCGGGAGGTCCGGTCAATTGCTCGGAGCAATGGTCGGGCCTCCTCTTGGAGGAAACTTCCCCTGCTCGGCGGCCAAACCCATGTCCTGCATGCGTCAGGACAATTGACGATCTGCACGCGTCCGTCACTATAACGCGTGGACCTGCCCTTCCCCGATCGGAAAAGACGGCTGGGTGTCAGAGAAGAATGCGGATGCCTGCCTCATTGGCGGCATTGATGAAGGCTTGTCGGACGTCTTCCGGCGGAATCCGGTGATTGATCCCGTCGATGCAAGCCTGGAGAGCCTCCTCGAAGGCCTCGCCCTTTCGGCCCGGCCAGAGCTCCGTCAGGCACTCGATGGCCTTTTCGATGGTATCGACGACAAGATAGTCGCCACTGGCTCGGATGGCGATCTGGACCGGCGCAAAGCCGGGGACGTCGGCGCCCGTCGGATCAGCGCCAATTTCTAGCATTTCGCGAAAACGCCTGGCGGTGACCCTGCCGATTCGCTCGATCCTCGTGCTGTTCACGCGTGCCGCGGCGCGCTTGACCTCACCGTGCCTGGTCGTTGCGGTATCGGTCTCGACAATGAAATCCCCCAATCCACCGACCAAGGCATCTTCCGGTGTCGTCAAATGCTGTTGAGGATGGGTGGAAACATCAACGGGAGTGGCTGCAACGATGTTGCCGCTATTGATGCCGGCGCGAAAGCTTTTGTTCATCTGCCGCATGCCAAAATTTCCTAAAAATTGGGCACCAAACCCGCCCTATTCAGCGAATCTGCACAACCGTGATACAGTGCTTTCCAAATAATTCCCGCCACACAGAGACATTTATTTTGGCTCAATTAGGGCCGTAACACTATTTTACATATCTTATTCTGAAAGAAGCCATTCGCCTAATGCGTGTCAAGCCGCTAACTTTCGCTCTAGATTTGTATATTTTACGAGCTTTTGGTTGTAAAGTCCAGTCTAAGTCTCATATTTGACATTGTGTTCCAATAATGGAACGATGATCCCTCGCCTTCGAGGATCGACCAATGAGCTCCCTTGAGGATGCCGTCGCCATTCTGGCTTGCTTTTCGCTGAAAGAGCCAGCTCTGACGCAGGCCGAACTGACGCGCCGACTTGGGCGCCCGAAAGCGACGATCTCCCGTGTCATGCGCACATTGCGAGAGAGCGGAATTCTGGAATTCGAGCCGACGCGCAGATTATACTCCCCCGGCCTCCGGCTCTTCGAACTCGGACAAATCTGTCGCACCAATCACAACTTCCTGGATATGATCCAGAAACGATTGGAAGATATCTGCCGGGTCGGCGGGCATACGGGCTACATTACTGTATTCGACGGTACCGACATGGTCGTGCTGCGTATCGTCCGCGGCTCCAGCCCGCTGGCAATTTCAACCATCCCGGGCTATCGCGTGCCGCCGCATGCGACCTCCAGCGGCCGCGCCATGCTGGCTTTGCTAAGCGATGAGGAGTGGCGACGCCGTATCGCTGATCCGCTGCCTTTCGTATCGCCGAACAGCCCGCTCAGCCATATGGCGCTCGAGCATCTCATTCAAACGATACGGGAAACGAGCCGCTCCTATTCTTGCAACGAAACCATGCCGGGCGCTTGCTCGCAGGGTATCGCCATGCGTGACCCCGACAGTGGGGAGATTATCGGCGTCGCGGTCTCCTACCCGGAGAGCCTGGCAACGGACGAATTCAAGCAGATGATCGGGCAGCTTCTCGAACAGATGCAGGCGGACCTGACAAGGCGCACAAGCCCGCTTTGAACGCCCTTTTGTGGCAGCGGGGCAAAATCGCGTAGATCGTCAAAAAGGAGGGCAATGGATGGGCCGGGGACGAGGTCATCATATCGGCCCGGTCGCCCTTGGAGCGATGGGGGCTTCACCAAACAATCGGGAGGTGGCGCACCCGAACGGGTGCGCCGCATCTTCACATGACCAGAAAGGTTGAGGGAGCAACCTGCAAGGCCGCGGCGATCCGCCGAAGTTTTGCCGGATCGGTATCGGCACCGAGCTCGATTTCGGCGATCTCCTCGCTGGTGAGACCACAGGTCTCGGAAAGATCGTCGATCGTGTATCCGATCGCCTCGCGGGAACGCCTGACGGCAGTACCGATTTCAGAATGAGGAACGACCGATGCTTTCGAGCTATTGAGGTCGCTGGGAGTAATGGACATGAAATTTCTCCTTCCAAAGTCCACCGGCAAGCCAAATGCCGGGTGAAGGCAGCTATTGCAGCCAAGAGCTATCTCGACCTAAACAGACGCAGCCGAGCGCCCGGCCAATATAGTCACGGATGCTTAGTAAGCAAGGTCCCAGCCTATTGGAAGGAATCTGGAGAGTGAGGGCGCGATGATTTTACCCGTTTCTGACGTGGTGTACGACCTCTTCCACAGCCGCCGCGCGCAGTCCGAGGCGCGCGGCGAGAAAAGATTTCCGATCTGCTATAGGATGCTATCGCATGACGGGACGCAATTGCAGCCGCGAGACGCCGGCGGCGACGTTCAGCCCTGTCCCCGCCTCGCCGCTTAACGGCTGCAGGCCGAAGTTCTTTGAATTGCCGCCAACAAGGGCATTGGCGCCCAGACCGACACCGACGGCAGCGCCCGCAGACGCGCCCACATAACTGCCGGCCAAAGCGCCATCGCCGGCCCGCGCGGCATGTAGGTTATAGACCACCCAACTCAGATAGGATTTTCCGGATATGCCGATATCGAGGCCGAGCTTGCCGATGGACCCGGTATAGCGCTCCGCCGGTCCAGAGCTGCGTTTGAACAGGCAATCGACCGACTTGTTGGAGCCGATCACCATTCCAACGCCTCCGGCGACCTGGCAGGAGAGTGTACCGAGGCGTTCCCTTGGTTCGGCCGCCGTCTGCTGCGGTTGTTTATGAGAACGATGCGCCGATGCGGCATCCGCCGCCGGAGCCGCGATGGCCAGCGAGGCTGCGGCGACGATGAGAGCGAGCTTTTTCATCAGATTTCTCCTTGAGCATTCGCACCTCGCTCAACGCGTCGAACGGGAGTTCGTTCGAACCGGCGAAGAATTTCTCGCCGGCAACGTTGCGGATGGGTGCCTGCTACCCGAGCGCCTGGCTGACTAGCCCATAGGTCAACGGCAGCCCGTCCGTCGGCGGATTGCCGTCGCCGCGCAGCCAGTTGCGGCGTAGCGACATGCTGGTGACGGTGTCGTAGATCGGCAATCCCGATTGCATCAGGAACTGCGGAAAGGCGCCGTTCTGCTGGCGCGTGTCGAGCCGCAGGAAGCTGCCGGCGTGATCGGCGACATGCGGACGCGTCACGGCGATCGCGTCCTCGTCCCTGGATGCCACTACCGGGCCGATCACGTGACCGCGTCCGAACCGGCGACACAGGGAAAAGGCTGCAATCTTCCCGTCCCGGATCAATGCCACTCCCTTCGAAACCGTGAGAAGGCGTGCAAAGACCGGCCTGCGGTCGGCACCATAGGCCGCCAGATCGAGCGTAGCGATCTCGGTAAGGTCGGTTTCTTCGATCAAGCGCAGCGACGCCCCCGACGGCAGAGGGACGGCAGGCGGCTGAACCGCCTCGCCATTGCACTGATACACAATCTTTTCGGCGCGAAATCCAAACGATTCATAGAGGCGTTTGGCCGACCGGGTCGCGTTCAGGCCAAGCGCCCGCGATCCGCTTTGGGCGATGATGTGCTCCATCATCCAGCGGCCGGTTCCGAGCATCTGCAGCCTTGGCGAGGTGATGACCATGCCGAAGATGCTGAAGTCCGGTGCGAAGTCGAATAGCATGGCGGACCCAAGCACCCGGCCGATGGCATCATGCGCCACGATACCCCGCCCCAGCTCGCGGACGATCTGCCAGTCCTCTGCCCGATGCGGCCAGCCCACCGAGAGGGAGAGCGCATGCAGCGCGTCGAGATCGGCGTCCTTTATCTCGCCCATGCTCAACTCGAAGGAATCCAGCTGGATCGAATCGGATCTGGCCATAACTGTCTCCTCTCCTGCCATGTGTCGTCCTCATGATCCGAAATGCCGATCCGCTCACCGGGCATTTTCGGATGGTCGCGGGCATCGACGCCCCGTTTCGGTTGTAGCCTCGGTTACGCAACAGAATAAGCTTGAGATCCCTGCAAATTCGAAAGATTCCACCAAAGCGGCCGAACTTTCGGCAAGCGGACGGCAGGCATGGCTTTATTCTGACGATAAGCGTCGCATGTCAGGGACGTGATTTCCTCCATTCGCTCCAGAGATTGATCGATGTCTCCTCCCGTCGGCCGCGTGGCCAGCAATCCGGACTTTCCGAAATCAGCCGATGTCGTTGTCCTCGGTGGCGGCATGGCCGGTGTCGCGGCGGCTTACGAACTTGCCCGGCGCGGCAGTTCCGTCGTTATCGTCGAAAAAGGAACGATAGCCGGCGAACAATCGAGCCGCAATTGGGGCTGGTGCCGCCAGCAAAACCGCGATCCGCGCGAGCTGCCGCTGGCGCAACTTGCCGTGCGCCGGTGGGAAAATCTCAATGCGGAGCTTGGCGAGGAAACCGGTTTTCGCCGCACCGGCCTTATCTATGCGACCACCCGCAAGGCGGATCTCGACACCTGGGAGCGCTGGGGACGGATCGCGAGGGATTTCGGCGTCGATACCCGCATGCTGACCTCAGCCGAATGCAGTTCGATGCTGAAGGGCAACAGCCGTCAGTGGGGCGGCGGCGTCTATTCTCCGACGGATGGGCGTGCCGAGCCCGAACTTGCCGTGCCGGCCCTGGCTCGGGCCGCGCAGCGGCTCGGCGTCGTCCTCTTGCAGAACTGCGCCGCCCGTGAGCTGGATGTGGAGGCTGGGCGTATCAGCGGCGTCGTCACGGAAAAAGGCAGGATCCGCGCCTCGGCCGTCCTCGTCGCCGGCGGTGCCTGGAGCGGCATGTTCCTGCGTCATCACGGTCTGCGCTTCCTGCAGGCCTGTGTCAAATCCACCTCCTTCTACACCACCGCCGCACCGGCGGTGACCGAGGGCGGCATCGCCATGCAGGACGTCACGATGCGCCGGCGTCTGGATGGCGGCTATACCGTCGGCCTCAGCGGCCTCGGCCAATTGCAGATCACGCCTTACGGCTTGCTGCAGGCCCGCGAATTCTGGCGCACGTTCCAGATCCGGCGAAAGGGCCTGACTTTCGCGCTTGGCCGTCAGTTCTTCGAAGGGCCGGAGGCGCTGACGCGCTGGAAGGCGGACAGCATTTCTCCCTTCGAGCGTATCCGCACGCTCGATCCGGAGCCGGATGCGCATCTGGTGAAACGCGGCCTGGACCGGCTGGTCGCGACCTATCCCGTGCTAGCCGGCATTCGCGCGGCGCAGAGCTGGGGCGGCATGGTGGATTCCACGCCGGACGCGATACCGGTGATCTCTTCGGTTGCTTCGCGGCCCGGCCTGTTCATTTCCGCCGGTTATAGCGGTCACGGTTTCGGGATCGGCCCGGCTGGCGGCATGCTCGCCGCCGATCTCATTCGCGGCGACAAGCCTTGCGTCGATCCGAAGCCATTCCGCTATGAACGCATGATCGACGGAACCGACCTTGGAAAACCGGGGATGCTGTGATGAGCGGGATGAACGCAGAAGAGATCCTGGAAACGCTGGTCGGCTTTCCTTCCGTGGTCGGTTCCGCGAACGGCGAAATCGTCGGCTGGATTGCCGATTATCTGGAGCGCGCCGGGGCCAGCGTCCATATTCTTGCCGGTCCCGAGGGGGATCGCTCCAACCTTTTTGCCACTATCGGGCCGGCGGATCGCCCCGGATACCTGCTCTCCGGCCATATGGACGTGGTAGCGGCAAACGAGCCGGGATGGGACAGTGATCCTTTCCGCCTGCGGCGCGAAGGGCCAAAGCTCGTCGGGCGCGGCACGAGCGACATGAAGGGCTTTCTGGCCTGCGTGCTGGCGGTGCTGCCTACCATTGCCCGGCGTCCCCTTGCGCGGCCGCTGCATCTCGCCTTTTCCTATGACGAAGAGGCCGGATGCCGCGGCGTGCCGCACCTGATCGCCAGAATTCCCGATCTTTGCGCGACGCCCGCCGGATGCATCATCGGCGAGCCGAGCGAACTGCGCGCCATCCGCGCCCATAAGGGAAAAGCGGCGGCAAGGATCGAGCTTGGCGGCCGCGCCGGCCACTCGTCGCGACCCGATCTCGGCCTCAATGCCATTCACGCCATGGCGGATATTCTCGCCCATGCGGTCGCCGCCGCCGAACGGCTCACGGCGGGACCGTTCGACGCAAATTTCGAGCCGCCCTACTCTTCCCTGCAGGTCGGCACCATTCAGGGCGGACAGGCCGTCAATGTCATTCCCGAACGCTGCGCCATCGAAGTCGAGGCTCGGGCAATCGCCGGTGTCGATCCGCGCAGCCTGCTTGCGGATATCGAAGGCCGGCTGGACGTTCTTCGGGACAAGGGCTTGTCGACGCATTGGGAGATGACGGGCAGCTATCCGGCCCTGTCCCTTGCCGCCAATGCGCCGCTTGCCTTGCTGATGGAAGAGCTGACGGGCAAGACGCCGCTTGCCGCCGTCAGCTACGGCACCGAAGCCGGGCTTTACCAGGCGGCGGGGATGGAGGCTATCATCTGCGGCCCCGGCGATATTGGGCGGGCGCACAAGGCCAATGAATTCATCCTGGCGGACGAACTCTCGGCCTGCGTCGCGATGATCGAAGCGCTCGGAGCCCGTCTGGCCCGGTAGCGCCGCGCCGGCATTGCCCAGTGTAACAAAAACAGTTCGATATGCGGTCGATCGACCTTCGTTCGATGTATCCTGCCGGGGCCGATCGGCAGGATAGTTAAAGCAAGTACAAGGGAACGCCATGGCCTTTTTGTTCAATTCCGATGCGGAGCGGGCGAAGATCTTCGCCGCCGCCTTTGCGCGCGAACTGCCCGCTCTCCCCTTCGTCACCAATCCCGCCGAGATCGACCCTGCGCAGGTCAAATATCTCATCACCTGGACGGCGCCCGCCGACATCGACCGCTATCGCAATCTCGAAATCCTGTTCTCGATCGGCGCGGGCGTCGACCAGTTCTCGCTCGCCGCCTTGCCTCAGAAGGTCAAGCTGGTTCGCATGGTCGAGGACGGCATTACCCGGATGATGCAGGAATATGTGACGCTCGGCGTGCTTGCGCTGCATCGCGACCTCACTGGATATCTGCAACAGCAGAGAGCCGGCAAATGGGCCTCGCGGCCGATCCACCAGGCGCCAGATCGACAGGTCGGCGTCCTTGGCCTCGGCAATCTCGGCCTTGCCGTCCTCGAACGGCTGCGCCCCTTCGGCTTTCCGCTGCGCGGATGGAGCCGTTCGCCGCGCCAGCTCGATGGCGTTGCCTGCTACCACGGCGAGGAGCAATTGCCGGCGTTTCTGGCGGGCACCGATATTCTCGTTTGCCTCCTGCCCCTAACAGCTGAGACCCGCGGCATCCTGAATGCCGATCTCTTCAGGATGCTGCCGCAAGGGGCTGGGCTGGTCCATGCCGGCCGCGGTCAGCAACTCGATACGGAAGCCCTGATCGAAGCGCTCGACAGCGGCCATCTGAGCGGCGCGGTGCTCGACGTCACGGACCCGGAACCGCTGCCATCGGACCATCCGCTTTGGCACCATCCAGGCATCATTCTGACGCCGCATATTGCCAGCGTTACCCAGCCGGAAACCGCCGCTCACACCGTCATCGCCAATATTCGCCGCCATGAGGCCGGGCTCGACCCGGTCGGTCTCGTCGACCGCGGACGCGGCTACTGATCAACATCCAGAAAGGAACTCCATGTCGCTGCTGAAAACCATCGACCCGAACCCGACATTCGAACCGAAGCAGTCCAAGGCCCTGCCCGAGCGGCTGATCTCCGGGGACCCGTCCTTCAAGACCTGGGCGCAGGACAATGCCCGTGACGGAACGGTCAATACGGGCGTCTGGGAGGCGACACCGGGCGAGACCCGCTCGATCAAGGGCGAGACCTTCGAATTCTGCCATATCCTCCAGGGTGTCATCGAACTGACCGAGGACGGCGGGCAGCCGGTCACCTATCGTGCCGGCGACAGTTTCGTCATGAAGCCGGGCTTCAAGGGCGTCTGGCGAACGATCGAGACCGTCCGCAAGATCTATGTTACCGTCACCGGATGACCGATCTTGCGAGCCTGCCGATCTTCGAGGCCGAGCATAAGGGCTACACACTGAGCACGGATCGTGCCCGGCTCGATATCGACCGGATTCACGCCTATCTGGCGGACGATTCCTACTGGGCGCGTGGTCTTGACCGCGCCCTTTTCGAGCGGGCGCTGGCCGGCTCGCTGCCGGTCGCGATCTATGCGCGGAACGGCGAGCTTGCCACCTTCGCACGCATCGTCACCGATCTTGCCGTCTTCGCCTATCTGCGCGATGTCTTCACGCTGCCCGCACACCGTGGCCAAGGGCTCGCGACCTTTCTCGCGCAGGCGATCCGCAGCCATCCCGAGCTGAAGACGATCAGTTCCTGGATGCTGGCGACTCGGGATGCCCATGGCGTCTACGCCAAGGCCGGTTACACGCCGGTCCCGCATCCGGAATATTATATGAGCATCCGCAAGCCCGATGAGCGTCCATAACCGCAGGTTATGGACGGCCCTCGTCTTGTTGCTGGCAGCGGCGATGAGACCTTGCCATTCTCTGCGGCAACAGCACGAGGGAACAGCACATGGGCTATCGCATCGGCGTGGACGTCGGCGGCTCTTTCACCGATTTCGCGGTGTTTGACGAAACGGACGGGCGCATCACCACTCTCAAGGTCTTCTCCCGTCCCGATGAGCCGGGAGCGGAAATAACGGCGGGCCTTTCGACACTGAAGGCGCGGGACGGCCTCGATCCCGCCGAAGTCGATTATTTCACCCATGGCACGACGGTCGGCGTCAATACGGTCATCCAGCGCAACGGCCATGACCTTGCCTTGTTCACCACGCGCAATTTCGAGGACGTGCTGCAGATCGCGCGCCTGAAGATACCGCAGATACACAATCTCTATTCGGTCCGTCCCGAGCCGCTGATCGCACGCGATCGCGTCTTCGGGATCGACGAGCGAACGCTGGCGACCGGCGACATCCTCGCAGCGCCCCGCGACGAAGATATCAAAACGGCACTGCGCGCGGCACAGGCGGCCGGTTGCAAGGGCATCGTCATCGCCTTCCTCAACGCCTATCGCAATCCCGCCAACGAGCTTGCGGCCAAGGCGGCGATCGAGAGGCTCGCGCCCGGTCTGCCGGTCTTCTCCTCCGCGCAGACCTGGCCGATCATCCGGGAGTACGAGCGCACCATTACGGCGGTCATCAGCGGTTACGTGCAGCCGCGCGTTTCCCGCTATCTCGACCGTTTCGAGACGGTGCTCCGGCAGGAAGGGCTGGCCTGCCCCCTCCTCATCACCAAGAGCAATGGCGGCGTGATGGGCATCGACCAGGCAAGGGCCGACTGCGTGCAGATGATCCTGTCGGGGACCGCCTCCGGTGTCATCGGCGCCGGCTATCTCGCCAAGGCAAGCGGTTTCGACCGCATCCTCAGCCTCGACATCGGCGGCACCAGCGCCGATGTCGCCGTCATCATCGACGGCTTGCCGCAATATGGCGTCGGCGAGCTGATCGGAGACTTCCAGATCCACATTCCCTCCGTCTCGGTCAGCTCCGTCGGACAGGGCGGCGGCTCCGTCGCCTGGGTGGATGGCTTCGGCATGCTTCAGGTGGGACCGGAAAGCGCCGGCTCGACGCCCGGACCTGCCTGCTACGGCCGCGGCGGCACGCGAGCAACCGTCACCGACGCGGTCGCGGCCTGCAATCTGATCGGCCACATGCCGCTCGGTTACGGCGCGGTTGAGGTCGACCGGGCAGCCGCGCGCGCGGCGATCGCCCCGCTGGCCACTGCGCTCGCCAGCACGATCGAAGCGACGGCGAGCGACATCATCGATATCTCCGTCTCGGGCATGTATGCCGAGGTCAGCGGCCTGATCTCCCGCTTCGGGATCGATCCGCGTGATTTCCATCTCTTCGCCTTTGGTGGCGCCGGCGCCATGCTCGCCTGCTTCCTCGCCCGCGAACTGGACATGAAGGGCGTCGTGGTTCCGCCGACCCCCGGCGTCGTTTCCGCACTCGGCGGCCTCATCGCCGATCTGAAGAACGACTTCATCCGCACCGTCTATTGCGACGTGACACCGGAGGCGATGGCCGGCACGGCAGCCCCCTACCGGGAGCTGAAAGCCGAGGCCGAGCATTGGCTGCGGCAAAAACAGGGCTTCTCCGGCCCGGCTCGTGTCCAGGTCTTTGCCGACATGCGCTATCAGGGCCAGTCCTATGAAATCGATGTCGCGTTGCGGGGCGAGTGGCTGGAAGAGAGCGATGCCGATGCGATCGCCAATGCCTTCCATGCCGAGCATGAACGGCTTTTCGGCCATGCTTCGGCCGATCAGCCGGTGCAGATGATCAATCTGCGCCTGACCATATCGGGCGCGACGCCGAAGCCCTATCTCGGCGAGCGCACGCCCACATCCGAACCGGCCCGGCCCCGCCTGTCGGTCGACGCATGGTTCGATGGCCGGCCCACTTCAACCGCCATCTATCATCGCGACGACCTCGCCGCCGGACATCACTTAAGCGGGCCGGCGATCATCGCCCAGGACGACACGACGACGGTGGTGCCGCCCGGCTTTGCCGTCGATGTCGACCGGTTCGGCAATCTCGTCATCACCCGCGCGGAGGCCTGACATGGCGATCGATCGCAGAAATCTGAAAGTTCTCGCCAACTTCTGTGCCGCCGCCGCCGATGCCATGGCGTTCACGCTGATGCGCACGGCCCATTCCGCCTTCGTCAAGGAAACCGAGGATTTCTCCTGCCAGGTGGTGACGCGCGAGGGGCTCGCCTTCGCAAGCCCGCGCCAGTTCGGCGCCCCTTGGTATAGCGGCATCGACTACGGCCCGTTGCTCGCCATGTTCGACGATTATGCCGACGGCGACATCTGCATCACCAACGACCCCTATGACGGCTTCGTCGCGACCCATTCGCCCGATATCCATATCTGGAAGCCGGTGTTTCATGGCGGCGAGATCGCCTGCTTCGTCGTCGGTCATATCCACAATACCGATGTCGGCGGGGCCGTGCCGGCCTCGCTGTCGCGCTCGCTCACCGAGATCGAGCAGGAAGGATTGCGCATTCCGCCGGTCAAGCTCGTCCAGAACGGCGTGCTCAACGATTTCGTGCTGCGCACTATCCGCGCCAATGTTCGCCTGCCGGATCAGAATATCGGTGACCTCAACGCCCAGATCGCTTCCGTCAACATCGGTGAGCGCAAGCTGAAGGATATCGTCGCCCGCTTCGGTCTTGACGATTTCATCGATGGCGTCGGCCAGATCCTCGATTATGCCGAGGAACAGACGCGCGCCATTCTCCGGCGCATCCCGGACGGGGACTATTTCTTCGCCGATTATGCCGACGAGGATTCGGTCGGCGGCAAGCCTTGCCGTGTTGCACTGACCCTGCGCATCCGCGATGACGAGATCGAACTCGACTATACCGGCAGCGACCCGCAACTGGGATCGTCGCTGAACATGCCCACGGGAGGGCGCGAGCGCCATCCGCTGGTCATGGTGGGGCTTACCTATGTCCTGTTCACGCTCGACAATTCCCTGCTGCTCAACGCCGGAACGCTCCGGCCGGCGCGGGCGGTGCTGCCGGAAGGCAGCATCGTCAATTGCCAGCGCCCCGCCGCCGTCGGCATGCGTTCGCTGACCTGCGCCATGACCCAGATCGTCACGGTCGGCGCCTTTGCGAAAGCGATCCCCGCGCTGATGCCGGTCGCCTCTCCCGGCGGTAACGCCATCATGAACGTGAAGACCAGTGCCCGGAACGGAAGGCCCGTCATGGCATCGATCGGCCCGGTGGGCGGCGGTGGCGGCGGAACGCCGATCTGCGACGGAAACGATGGTGCCGGCGGCGCCACCGGTTTCCTGCGCAACACGCCGATCGAAATCAGCGAGGCGGAAGTACCGATCCGTTTCCTGCGCTACGGATTGGAGAAGGATACCGGCGGGCCCGGCCGCTATCGCGGTGGCCTGTCGGCGGTGATGGAGTTTCAGGTCTCGGCGCCCGAAACCGTGGTGACCGCCCGCAACCGCAATCGCTCCGTCATGCCCTCCTGGGGGCTCAGCGGCGGCCATGCCGGCACGATATCGCGCTTCCTGCGCAATCCCGGCCGCGCGGACGAAGTGTCGCTCGGCAACACCGACATCGTGCATTGCCATCCGGGCGACGTGATCCGCGTCATCGGGCCGGGAGCCGGCGGCTATGGCGATCCATTCGAACGGCCGGCCGCAAGCGTTGCCGCAGATGTGCGCCGCGGTGCGGTTTCGCCGGAATGCGCGCGCCGGGATTACGGCGTCGTGATGCGCGATGGCGCGGTCGACGAAGAGGCAACGACCCTGCTGAGGAAGAGCCGTCCGCTCAGGAGCGATCCTGTCACCTATGCCGCCGAGCGGATCGCTTTCGAGACGGTTTGGACGGAAGAACGCTACGCCCTACTGACGGATTTTCTTGCCAATGTTCCAGTTGGTTGGCGGTTTTTCCTCAAGCACAGGATCTTCGAGGCGGTTGCGTCTCAGCCGTCGGAAAAAGCGGACGTCGCCGATGAGATGCATGCCATCTTCGCCCAGATGCGGGAGCGCTATGGCGTTTGACAGCCTGAGGCAATTGGTTATGACTTCCATAACTTGAAAGTCGATCGATGAACCCACGCCAGTTAGAAATCTTCCGGGCCATCATGCGCGACGGGACGCTGACCGCCGCCGCCAACTCCCTCGGCATATCACAGCCCGCGGCCAGCAAGTTCCTGCATCATCTGGAAGATCAGCTCGGCTATACGCTATTCGACAGGATCGGCGGGCGGCTGGTGCCGACCATGGAGGCGAACCTGCTGTTTGCCGATGCAGACCGGGTATTTCGCGAGATCGAAGCACTGAAGTCACTGGCCAGGGATATCGGCGCGCGCAAGATCGGCTTGCTGAGACTCGGCGTCAGTTTTCCCGTCACCTACTCCGCCTTGCCCAAGGCATTGTCGCGGTTCCGCAGGCAGCATCCGGAGGTCAAGCTGCATCTCCATGCCCTGCCCAAGCGCGAGATAGCCGAAGCGCTGCTTCTGGGTGACATCGATCTCGCGGTGACCTTGTCCTTGATCGATGCGCCGACCGTTCGAAGCGAAATCCTCAGCGAAATACCGATCATGGCCGTCATGCGGACGGACGATCCGCTGGCATCGAAAGCAAGCGTCGGACCGGCCGACCTGGAAGGCCTGCCGTTGATTTCCTATGGCGGTCATGCGGAGATCGGCGCGGCGATGGACAAGGCCTTTGCCAGCTACGGTCGCCAGCGCGACGTCGCCATCCAGATCGCCTCCTCCGTCGGCGCGGTTCCCCTGGTGCGCGAAGGGCTCGGCATCGCCCTCGTTGATGGTCTGGGTGCCTGGCACGGTTTCGACGGTCTGACGGCCCGCCCCTTCGAGCCGCGCCTCACCATGCAGATGCTGGCGGCGACCAACGATGCCCGCCCCGCCTCCCGATTTGTCGCGCCGTTCCTGACCGCCCTGCGCGCCGTTCTCTGACGCACCGAATCTTGCGCTGAAACAATGGCGGCAAACGGGATATTCCGTCGCGACATCGCCAGCACTCGACCGAAACTGCCAGCCGCCAGGCGATACTCTAGCCGCACCCGGCGGTAAGGACCAGTCATGACCCTCAGTTTCGACCCAGATTCGCTCGACCTCCCACGCGGACATTTCATCGATGGCCGCTATATCGCGGCAAGCGGCGAAATGACCATGCATCGTCCGTCGGACGGCGCCGCTTTCGCAGACTGCCCGATCGCGGGGAAGGATATCGTCGATCAGGCTGTCGAAGCGGCCAACAGGGCGCTGAAGACGAGTGGCTGGGCCAATCTTCGCCCGCGTGAGCGGACCAAGGCCCTGGTGCGCTGGTCGGACCTCATGGAAGCAGAGGCCGTGACGCTGGCGCGCCTGGAAGCCATATCCTCGACCCGCCCGGTCGCGCACCTCATCGCTGGCGATATCGCGATCACCGCCGAACAGATCCGCTTCTTCGCCGAATTTGCCGACAAGGAAGGCAGCGACCTCGTGCCGACCGACGCCAACAGCCTCGGCATGATCATGACCGAACCCTATGGCGTGGTCGGCGCGATCACACCGTGGAACTTTCCGATTTCCATGGCCGGCTGGAAGATCGGTCCGGCGCTTGCGGCCGGCAACGCCATCGTGCTGAAACCGTCCGAAATGACACCGTTTTCGACCCTCTATATGGCGGAACTGTCGGTGCGCGCCGGTATCCCCGCCGGCCTCATCAACATCGTTCTCGGCGACGGCCCGACGACGGGCGCTGCGATCACCGGCCATCCCGGCATCGGCAAGATCAGCTTCACCGGTTCCACAGGCGCCGGCTCGGCGATCATGGAGAATATCGCCCGCACCGGCGTTAAGCCGATGACGCTGGAGCTTGGCGGCAAGAGCCCGCAGGTCGTCTTCGCCGACGCCGATCTCGATCTGGCCGCCGACGCGATTGCCCGCAACATTCTGTCCAATGCCGGCCAAGCATGCGTCGCGGGCTCGCGGCTGATTGCCGAGCGCTCGATCGCCGAGCCTCTGGCGGAAGCGATCCTCGCGCATATGCGCAACATCAAGCCCGGCCCGACCTGGGACCAGAACAGCCAATATTCGCCAATCATCTCGGAGCGCCAGATCGGGCGGATCGACCGCCTCGTTCAGGCCGCGATCGACGCTGGCGCGGAATGCCTGACCGGCGGCTCGCGGCTCGACCGGCCGGGTTATTTCTATGCCCCGACGTTGCTTGCCGGCGTCGACCAGGCATCGCCGGCGGTCACCGAGGAGATTTTCGGGCCAGTATTGACGCTACAGACCTTCGAAACGGAAGATGAAGCGCTCGCCCTAGCCGATCATCCGACCTATGGGCTTGCGGCGGGGCTGTTCACGCGCGATCTTTCCCGCGCCGTCCGCGTCACGCGTCAACTTCAGGCGGGAACTGTCTGGGTCAATCGCTACGGGCGCTCACGCGACCATATCCTGCCAACCGGCGGCTACAAAAGCTCCGGCATCGGCAAGGATCTCGGCCGCGACGCCTATCTCGCCAATCGCCGCAGCAAGTCCGTGCTGATCAACATCTAAGGAAAGACCATGAAGACCTACAGCATCGCTCTCATCCCCGGTGACGGCATCGGCAAGGACGTCATTTCAGCGGCATGGCAGGTGCTGGAAAAGGTGGCCGCAACCGCTGGCTTCGGGCTTCAGCCGACCAGCTTCCCATGGTCCTGCGCCTACTACAAGGAAACCGGCGCGATGATGCCGGTTGACGGCATCGAGACCTTGCGCGGCTTCGATGCCATCCTGCTCGGCGCGGTCGGCTGGCCGGCGGAGGTGCCTGATTCCGTTTCGCTGCACGGCCTGCTTCTGCCGATCCGCAAGGCCTTCGAGCAATATGCCAATATCCGCCCGCACCGGCTGCTGCCGGGCGTCGAGGGGCCGCTGAAGGCCCGCGACTTCGATATTCTCTGCATTCGCGAGAATACCGAGGGCGAATATTCCGGCGCCGGCGGGCGCGTGCATCAGGGCACACAGAATGAAGTCGCCGTCGAAACCTCGATCTTCACGAGGACCGGCGTCGAGCGCATCCTGCGCTTCGGTTTCGAACAGGCCCGCGCGCGCCGCGGCAAGCTCGCCTCCGTCACCAAGTCGAATGCGCAGAAATATTCGATGGTGTTCTGGGACGAGATCACCGCCCGGCTCGCCAGGGAATATCCCGATGTCACCGTGACCAGTTACCATATCGACGCCATGGCGGCGCGCATGGTGATGGCGCCGGAAAGCCTCGACGTCATCGTCGCCTCAAACCTGTTCGGCGATATCCTGACCGACCTTGGCGCTGCCATCCAGGGCGGCCTCGGTTTCGCCGCCTCCGCCAATCTCAACCCAGACCGCAATGCGCCGTCGATGTTCGAGCCGGTGCATGGCTCCGCGCCCGATATCGCCCATCTCGGCATCGCCAATCCGATCGCAGCAATCTGGTCTGGCGCCATGATGCTGGAGCACCTCGGCGAAAAGACCGCCGCCGATGCCATCATGCGCGCCATTGCCGCCGCGACCGAGAGCGGGATCGGCACGGTGCCGGGCAAGGACAAGACCGACACCATCACCCATGCCGTGCTGAACGCACTCGCCTGACAGACAAGGAAACGACCATCATGATCGACCTCAAGGACAAGAGCCTGTTTCGCCAGCAGGGCCTCATCGACGGAATCTGGCGCAATGCCGGCTCCGGCAAGACCGTCGACGTCATCGACCCGGCCACGCAAACGGTGATGGGCACGGTTCCCGATATGGACGGGACGGAGACCCGCGCCGCGATCGAGGCCGCGAACGCCGCCTTTCCCGCCTGGCGCGCCAAGACCCATGCCGAACGGGCGAAACTGCTGGAAGCCTGGCACGATCTGATGATCGAGCATTGCGACGATCTCGGCCTGATCCTGACGACGGAACAGGGCAAGCCGCTCGCCGAGGCACGTGGCGAGATCCGTTACGGCGCCTCCTTCGTCAAATGGTTTGCCGAGGAAGCTCGCCGCATCAACGGCGGTACCATCCCCTCGCCGACCCCGGACCGGCGCATCGTCGTGCTGAAGGAACCGGTCGGCGTCTGCGGCATCATCACGCCCTGGAATTTTCCGAACGCGATGATCACCCGCAAGGTCGCTCCGGCACTGGCCGCCGGCTGCACCGTCGTCATCAAGCCATCCGATTTCACGCCTTATTCGGCGCTGGCGCTGGGTGTGCTCGCCGAACGCGCCGGCATTCCCGCCGGCGTCATCAACATCGTCACCGGCCTGCCGACCGAGATCGGCAACGAGTTGCTGCGCAACGAAACGGTCCGCAAGATTTCCTTCACCGGCTCCACCCGCGTCGGCTCGCTTCTGATGCGTGGCGCAGCCGACAGTATCAAGCGGCTCAGCCTCGAGCTCGGCGGCAATGCCCCCTTCATCGTTTTCGACGACGCCGATCTCGACCTTGCCGTCGAAGGTGCCATCGCCTCGAAATTCCGCAATGGCGGCCAGACCTGCGTCTGCTCCAACCGCATCCTGGTGCAGGACGGCGTGTACGATGCCTTTGCCGCAAAGCTGTCTGCCCGTGTTTCCGCCATGAAGGTCGGTCCGGGTACGCAGGCGGGCGTCGATATCGGCCCGATGATCAATGCCGCCGCCATCGACAAGATCGAGCGCCACGTCAGTGATGCGGTCGAAAAGGGCGCCAAGATCATCGCGACGGCTTCGAGCCTGCCGGACGGCCGCCAATATGCCGCTCCGGTCGTCCTGTCGGGTGCCACCACTGATATGCTACTGGCGAGCGAAGAAACCTTCGGGCCGGTCGCCCCCCTCTTCCGCTTCAAGACCGACGAGGAAGCGATCGCCATCGCCAACGGCACCCCCTTCGGACTGGCGGCCTATTTCTACACCCAGAGCCTCAAGCGCTCCTGGGCAGTCGGCGAAGCGCTGGAATTCGGCATGGTGGGCCTGAACACCGGCGCGATCTCCACGGAAGTCGCCCCCTTCGGCGGCGTCAAGCAATCCGGTCTCGGCCGCGAAGGCTCGCAGCTCGGCATCGAGGAATATCTCGAAATCAAGACCTTCCACATCGGCGGACTTGCCTGACATGGCGGCTGGAAAGGGCGACGGCGAAAGCCGCGCCCTTATCGACGTGCAGCACAAACATCGTGGCGGCTTCCGCGCCGTCACGAATTCACGCCTTCATAAGAAGGCCCGAAGCTAAGGCTTGGAAGGTCTCGACGGCCTTAGGCAGCACATGCCGCGGCTCGTCGCTGGCCGCGACCCAGAGAGCGGCATTGAGTGCCGCGCCGCTGAGAAGCCGGGCGGCCGCCTCCGCATCGACCGGCTTTAGGGTCTTTTGGGCAATGAGACGTTCCACCGTCTGCTTGGTTGCCCGAAGGCAGCTGCTTTGACTGGGCCATTTCGACGGATCGCCCAGTACTGCCGGTCCGTCAAGCAGAACGATGCGCTGGACCTCCGGAACAAGCGCCATCTCGATATAGGCCGCGCCTTCGGCAAGCAGACCCTTCCAATCATCATCCGCGAGCACGCCGATCTCTTGGGCGCGTGACGCCATTTCCGAGTCGATCTGATCGACAACAGCCGCCAGAAGCCCACGCTTGTCGCCGAAATTATGGTAGAGCGCGCCCCGAGTCAGGCCGACTTCGGCGGTCAGTTCATCCATCGAGGCGGCCGAATACCCTTTTTCAGCGAAGGCCTTTCGCGCGGCCGCGATCAGCTTGGCGCGATTCTCCTCCATCGTCTCGACACGTCGTTTCGCCATTTTGTCCTCAAATTCATATACGCCTCGTATATGAATTTGACATACGGAGCGTATATGGATATTTCACATACGTTCCGTATATCAGATGATGCTGCAGCCTGTGAAGCCCACAGTTCGCGCCGCACTTGTCTGGCGCCCATTAACGTCGATGAAGAAAGAGCAGCAATGACCAAACGCCAAGCAATCTTCCCTGCCGACCGGCATGCCCTTTATGAAGAGCACGGCTATTCAGCCGCCATTCGGTCCGGTGATCTTCTGTTCGTGTCGGGGCAAGTCGGCAGCCGTTCAGACGGAACGCCCGAACCGGATTTCGAACGCCAGGTGCAATTGGCCTTCGAAAACCTCAAGGCGACGCTGGGCGCGGCAGGTTGCACGCTTGATGATATTGTGGATGTCACGACATTCCACACCGATCCTGAGAACCAGTTTCCGACAATCATGGCCGTCAAACAGACGGTTTTCAGCGAGCCGCCCTATCCGAACTGGACCGCAATCGGCGTGAACTGGCTCGCTGGCTTCGACTTCGAGATCAAGGTCATTGCCCGCATCCCGGCAGCGGCATGATTTTGGAAATCTCCGACTATTGGAACCGGTCGAGCGTCTTGTAATAGGCGCCGACCAGCGGCAGGAACCAGGGCTTGCCGAAATGACCGGGGACCGCCGGCCAGGCGAGATCCTTGACCGGGTTTCGGTCGGCCTTGCCGAGGATGGCATCGGCGATCATCATGCCCATATGGGTCGCCATCTGCGCGCCATGGCCGGAATAGCCCATCGCGTACCACAGCCCGTCGACATAGCCGGCGCGCGGGAAGCGGTCCTTCGTCATGTCGACCAGACCGCCCCAGCAATAGTCGATCTCGATCTTGGCCAGATGCGGGAAGATTTCCGCCAGGCTGGCGCGCAGGATTTCACCGCTCTTGGCATCGGATTGCTGGTCCGACGTCGCCGAAAACCGCGCTCGGCCGCCGAAGATCAGGCGATTGTCCGGAGCAAGCCGGAAATAATTGCCGATATTGAGCGAGGTGACGCAGGTGCGGTTGCCGGGCATGGTTGCAGCCACTTCAGCCTCGGTCAGCGGACGCGTCGCGATGATGAAGCTGCCGACCGAGATGATACGGCGGCGAAAATAGCTGAAAATGCTGGGCGTATAGGCGCCGGTTGCCAGAAACACGTTGTCCGCCGTCAGCTTGCCGCGCGCAGTCGTCAATTCATGCCGTCCGCCATTGACCTTCCGGTCGGTCACGGCGGCATTCTCATGGATCACCGCACCACTGCGCACCGCCGCCTCGGCAAGGCCAACCACATAGCGGCCCATATGCATCATGGCGCTCTTCTTGGAGAGCATCGCGCCATGGAAGGATGACGATCCGATTTCGCCCTTGAGGTCGGCGGCCGTCAGCAGCGCGGTATCCGAGTCGATCTCGCGATGGACCGCCTCGAAATTGCGGGCAATGCTGTCGAAATGCGCCGGTTTCGATGCAAGCTTCAGCTTGCCGGCGCGGCGGAAATTGCAGTCTATGCCTTCCTCGGCAATGATCCGCTCGACCGTATCGACGGCATCGTCGAAGGCGCGATAGAGCGCCTTCGCCCGTTCGACCCCGAGCTCTTCCTTGGCGGCGATGAAGCTATGGGCGATGCCATTGTTGAGGTGACCGCCATTGCGGCCGGATGCGCCGCAGCCGACCGTGCCCGCCTCCAGCACGACGACCCTGGCGCCCGCCTTGGCAAGCTGGCGTGCTGCCCCCAGTCCACTGAAGCCGCCGCCGATTACCGCGACATCGTAGTGACCTTCGACCGGCGCGGTGCTCTGCTTTTCAAAGCGGGGGGCGGTGTCGTGCCAATAGGACTTGAATTGCATGGCGGTCTCCCCGTCAGAGCCCGACGACGCCGGGCAGGCCGGAAATATCCTTGATTTCCGTATATTCGTAGTAGGGATTGGCCGGTTCATGTCCGCGGTTGACCCAGACCTTGTGCTTGATGCCGAGATCATAGGCCGACATCAGGTCATAGCGGAAGGACGAAGAGCAATGCAGCACGTCTTCCGGATTGCAGCCGAGCATGTCGAACATATATTCGAAGGCCTTGAAGCGCGGCTTGTAGGCATTGGCCTGCTGCGCCGTGAAGACAGCGTGGAAAGGTGCGCCGAGCTTTTCGACATTGTGCATGATCTGCTCGTTCATCGCGTTCGACAGGATGACCAGCGGAATTTCCTTGGCGACCTTGGCAAGCCCCGCCGGCACGTCCGCATGTGGCCCCCAGCTCGGCACGGTGTCGTAGATCGAACGGGCATCCTCGTCGCGGAAGGTGACGCCGTTCTTGCGGCAGGTGCGCTCGACGGCATTGTGGATCACTTCATTATAGGGTTTCCAGTCCCCCAGAATCTCATCCAGCCGGTAGGCGGCGAAATTCTTGATGAATTGCGCCATGCGCGGCTGGTCGAGTTGTTCGCCGTAAATCTTCTGGGCAGCCTCGGCCATCTGGAAATTCGTCAGAGTGCCGTAGCAATCGAAGGTGATGTATTTCGGCCGGAAGGTCGTCATGTCTTTAGATCCTCACAGGGTGGCGCGCTGGCGCTGTTGATGACACCATCATAGGCAGCCTTTCCCCATCGGTTCACCGCATTTGCACCGCCGGGAAGCAGAAAGTTTTGTATCCATATGCCGCTTTGGCAGAGAGTTGCGCGTCAAACCCGCGCATATTGCCGAAAAAGGGACGATAAAGGCTCCAAACACGCCCTTTCCGGACCGAACAGCCGGCATAAGATGCGGCGAGCATGGCGACGGACGGTGAAAGATACCGTCGCGGCGCCGTCGTCGGGACGATCTTCTTCCGTTGCGGGTCTATCAAAAAAGAAAAGCAACGGACGGGAGACACAGCCTGTGCAGGCAACCGCGATCGACCTTCGGCCCCTCGACCAGTCTCACCTTGAATCGGCGCTGGCGCTGTCACGCCAGGCAGGATGGCCGCATCGGCTGGAAGAATGGCAGATGCTGCTCGAACTCAGCAACGGCCTCGTGGCGATCGAGAACGACAAGGTGGTCGCGACGATCTTCGTCACCCCTTATGGCGACGAGGTTGCCACCATCAATATGGTGATCGTCGATGAATCGATGCGCGGGCGCGGCATTGGCCGGCGCATCATGCAGGCCGCCCTCGACATCGTCGGCCAGCGCGAATGCCGCCTGGTGGCAACGGCGGACGGCTTGCCGCTCTATGAAAGCCTCGGTTTCAGGAAGACGGGCACGATCGTCCAGCATCAGGGAACACTCGCCGCCTGCACCGCCCCGGAGGCGGTCGAATGGGCAACGGAGGCCGATCTTGACGAGATCGCGGCCCTCGACCGCATCGCCTATCGCGCCGACCGCGCCCAGCTCATCAAGGCTCTCTTCCAGGCCGGCCGGCTGGCGGTTCAGCGCGAAGCCGGCGTCATTCATGGCTATGCCGCCTGGCGGCCCTTCGGACGCGGCGAACTCTGCGGACCGGTCATCGCGGAAACGACCCGCGCGGCCCAGGACCTGCTCGCCTTCCTGTTTTCGGCCCGGCCCGGCGTCTTCATGCGCGTCGATACCGGCACTGAGACCGGCCTTGCCCCCTTCCTTCTGGATCATGGCCTCGCCCATGTCGGCGGCGGCATTTCCATGCGCCGCAGTCCCGCGACGTCCTCATCCGTTTCCAGCGTTCACACATTTGCCCTGGCCAGCCAGGCTTTGGGCTGAAGAGAGACATCATGCTGAGCAATTCCCTCGTCGAACTCGATCGTGCCCACCTCGTTCACCCCGTCGCCTCCTATCGCGGCCATGAGCAGGCCGGCGTCCGCGTGCTGAAATCCGCCAAGGGCGCGACCGTCACCGATGCATCGGGCCACCAGATGCTCGACGGCTTCGCCGGCCTCTGGTGCGTCAATGCCGGCTATGGCCATGAGAGCATCGTGGAGGCTGCCGCCCGCCAGATGCGCGAGCTGCCCTATGCGACCGGCTATTTCAGCCTCGGTTCCGAGCCGGCCATCCGGCTCGCCGCCGAACTGGCCGAGCGGGCGCCTGGCGATCTCAATCATGTCTATTTCACGCTGGGCGGCTCCGACGCCGTTGACAGCACGGTGCGCTTCATCCGCTATTACTATCATTCGCTGGGCAAGCCCGCGAAGGATCAGTTCATCTCGCTCGAGCAGGGCTATCACGGCTCCTCCACCGTGGGCGCCGGTCTGACCGCGCTTCCCGTCTTCCATGCCGGATTCGGCATGCCGCTCGACTGGCAGCATAAGATTCCGACGCACTACGCCTACCGCAACCCCGTCGGCACCGATCCGCAGGCGATCATCGCCGCATCGGTCGCCGCCCTGCGTGCCAAGGTCGAGGAGATCGGCGCCGAGCGCGTGGCGGCCTTCTATGCCGAACCGATCCAGGGTTCCGGCGGCGTACTCGTGCCGCCGGCCGGATGGATGAAGGCGATGCGCGACACCTGCGCCGAACTCGACATCCTGTTCGTCGCCGATGAAGTCATCACCGGCTTCGGCCGCACCGGCCCGCTATTCGCTTGTTCGGACGACGGCATCGTTCCCGATCTGATGACCACCGCCAAGGGATTGACCTCCGGCTACGTGCCGATGGGCGCCGTCTTCCTGTCGGAGAAGGTCTATCAGACGATCGCCGATGGCGCGGGTGCCGCGGCGATCGGTCATGGCTATACTTATTCGGCCCATCCGGTCAGCGCGGCTGTCGGCCTCGAGGTTCTGCGCCTTTATGAGAGCGGTCTCCTGGAAAACGGTATCAAGGCGGGCGCGCGGCTGATGGCCGGCCTTCAATCGTTGTCATCACATCCGCTGGTCGGCGACGTGCGCGGCCGCGGCATGCTTGCCGCCATCGAACTGGTCATCGACAAGGAGCGCAAGACGCCCCTGCCGGCCGCGGCCGATCCTTCGCGGAGGATCTTCGATCGCGCCTGGAACAATGGGCTCGTGATCCGCGCCTTCGGCAATGGCGTGCTCGGCTATGCGCCGCCGCTTTGCTGCACCGAAGCGGAAATCGATGCGATTATCGAGCGAACCCTGAAGACGCTCGACCAGACACTGAATGATCCGGATGTGCGTGCGGCGCTCGCCTGAGTTCGGCTTGATCCCCGATGCCGCCAACCCGTCCGATATCGGTCAGCAGGCGGCACGGGTGAAATACCGCTTTGCCTCCATATTCGCAATTTTGTGCCGCCACGGCTCTTCCTTTCAGAGAATCCAGCGAGCCTTAACTGCGAAACTGAGCGTGCTGAAGGCCCTTAATCCCCGAAAAACCGGGATTTCAGGGAGATATAAGAAAAACCTCGGCAGGATCGGAACAGCATTTTCTTCTGCATTCAGCCGCGCAATCGGTACCGATTGCACCATTCGAGGACAGAGACTTGGCTAAGAACTTAGCGCACTTCAAATATTTCACCTTTGACGTCGTGGGAACCCTGATCGACTTCGAGGGCGGCATCAAGGATTGCCTGGCTGAGATCGCCGGCGAGGCCGGTGTTGCCGTCGATGGCGAGGAAGCGCTCGCCCTTTATCGCGCTGAACGCTATTCGGACGATGCCGGTCTCTTTCCCGACGATCTGCTTCGCGTCTATCTGGCCATTGCCCCGAAATTGGGCCTGCCGGCGGAGCGGGCCTATGGCGAGCGCCTGCGCGATTCCTGCAAGAACTGGAAAGGTTTTCCCGACAGCGCCGAAGCCCTCAATCGCCTGTCGAAGCGCTACAAGCTGATCGCCATGACGAACGCGCGCCGCTGGGCCTTCGAGCATTTCTCCAAGGAACTCGGCAACCCGTTTTATGCCGCATTCACCGCCGACGATACCGGCACGGAAAAGCCCGATCCGGCTTTCTTCGAGCAGGTCTTCGCCTTTGTCGGCAAGGAAGGCGCATCGAAGGACGACATCCTGCATGTGGCACAGAGCCAGTATCACGACATCGGCATCTCGCGGCAGCTCGGCATGACCAATTGCTGGATCGAGCGGCGTCACGCCCAGAAGGGCTATGGCGGCACGATCGAGCCGAAGGAGTTCACCAAGCCCGATTACCATTTCACCTCCATGGCCGGGCTTGCCGACGCAGTGGAGGCAGTCAAGGCCGCCTGACAAGCGACATTCCGTGTTGATCCCGCAGCAAAAGACGGGACGCCAAACCAACCTTAACAAAAAGGGGAACGCAATGAACGACAAGATCACGAATTGGACCAGCGCAGACGATGCCATGGTCGAGAATGCCATTCGCCGTGGCGCGACCCGCCGCGATCTTCTGCAGATGCTGCTGGCAGGCGGCATTGCGGCGGCTGCCGGCGGCGCGATCTTCGGACGCGCCTCGTCGGCTCTTGCGGCCACCCCGGTTTCGGGCGGTACGCTGAAGGCGGCCGGCTGGTCATCGTCGACCGCCGACACGCTCGATCCGGCCAAGGCGTCGCTGTCGACGGACTATGTCCGCTGCTGCGCCTTCTACAATCGCCTCTCCTTCCTCGACAAGGATGGCGTCACCCAGATGGAGCTGGCCGAAAGCATCGCAAGCGCCGATGCCAAGGTCTGGACCGTCAAGCTGCGCAAGGGCGTCACCTTCCATAGCGGCAAGAGCCTGTCTTCGGCCGACGTCGTCTATTCGCTGAAGCGCCATCTCGACCCGGCCGTCGGCTCCAAGGTCAATGCCATCGCCAAGCAGATGACCGATTTCAAGGCCGTCGATCCGCTTACGGTCGAAATCACGCTCGCTGCGCCGAATGCCGACCTGCCGACGATTCTGGCCATGCATCATTTCATGATCGTCGCTGACGGCACCACGGACTTCAGCAAGGCCAACGGCACCGGCGCCTTCGTCTGCGAGACCTTCGAACCCGGTGTCCGTTCCGTCGCCGTCAAGAACAAGAACTATTGGAAGCAGGGCGGCCCGCACCTCGACTCCTTCGAGTTCTTCGCGATCGCCGACGATTCGGCGCGCGTCAATGCGCTGCTCTCCGGCGACATCCAGCTCGCCGCCTCCATCAATCCGCGCTCCATGCGGCTTCTGGATGGCCAGCCGGGCGTGACGCTGTCGAAGACCACCTCGGGCAATTACACCGACCTCAACATGCGTCTGGACATGAGCCCCGGCAACAGCAAGGACTTCGTGACCGGCGTCAAATATCTGCTGAACCGTGAGATCATCCAGAAATCGGCCCTGCGCGGCCTTGCCGAAATCGGCAACGACCAGCCGGTGCCGCCGTCCAACATCTATCACAATGCCGATCTGAAGCCGAAGGCCTACGATCCGGACAAGGCCAAGTTCCATCTGCAGAAATCCGGCCTGTTCGGCCAGTCCGTCCCGGTCGTCGCCTCCGACGCGGCCACATCGTCGATCGACATGGCGATGGTGCTGCAGCAGGCCGGCGCGGAAATCGGCATGAAGTTCGACGTGCAGCGCGTACCGTCCGACGGCTACTGGTCGAACTACTGGCTGAAGGCGCCGATGCATTTCGGCAATATCAACCCGCGCCCGACGCCGGACATCCTCTTCTCGCTGCTCTATTCCTCACAGGCCCCCTGGAACGAGAGCCAGTACAAGTCCGAGAAGTTCGACAGCATGTTGCTGGAAGCACGCGGCTCGCTCGACCAGGCCAAGCGCAAGGCGATCTACGGCGACATGCAGGCGATGATCGCGGAAGAGGCCGGCACGGCCATTCCCGCCTATATTTCCAACGTCGATGCGATCTCCTCGAAGCTGCACGGCCTGGAAGCCAATCCGCTCGGCGGCATGATGGGCTATGCCTTCGCGGAATATGTCTGGCTTGATGCCTGATCCCCGCCTTCGTACCCGACCGGTGGTGTTTCGACGCCACTTGTCGGGTACATTGCCGTATCATCGGCACATTCGTTCTCACGATGGGGATCTGATATGAACCGCCACGTTCTTTCTCTCGTGCTCGGCCGTGTGATCGTGGCCCTGATCACGCTGCTCATCGTGTCCTTCACGGTATTCGCGGCAACAGAAATGCTGCCGGGCGACGTTGCGCAAATTCTGCTCGGCCAGGCCGCGACCCCGGAAGCGGTCGCGGGCCTGCGCGCCGCGATGCACCTCAACGATCCGGCCATCCTGCGGTTCCTCCGCTGGCTTGCCGGCCTTGCCACCGGCGATCTTGGCATTTCCTACGCCAACAATATGCCGATCGCGGAGCTGATCGGCTCCAGGCTCGGAAATTCGCTGAAGCTCGCAGCGGCAACAACGCTGTTTTCCGTGCCAATCGCGCTGACGCTCGGCATTACGGCCGCTATGCTGCGCGGTTCGCTTTATGACCGCATCGTCACGGTGATCTCCATCGGCGTCATTTCGGTGCCGGAATTCATGGTCGCGACATCGGCGGTGCTGCTCTTTGCCGTCTATCTGAAATGGCTGCCGGCGCTTGCCTTCGCCAATGAAATTCACTCCTTCTCGCAGATGCTGCGCGTCTTCGCGATGCCGGTGATAACGCTGAGCTTCGTGATCTCGGCGCAGATGATCCGCATGACGCGCGCCGCCGTCATCGAGACGCTGAACACGCCCTATGTGGAAATGGCGCTGCTGAAGGGCGCCTCGCGGCCGCGCATGGTGCTGAAGCATGCGCTTCCCAATGCGCTCGGCCCGATCGTCAATGCGGTCGCACTGTCGCTGTCCTATCTGCTCGGCGGCGTGATCATCGTCGAGACGATCTTCAACTATCCGGGCATCGCAAAGCTGATGGTGGATGCGGTCGCCACCCGCGACCTGCCGCTGATCCAGACCTGCGCCATGATCTTCTGCCTGGTCTATCTGCTCCTGATCACCATTGCCGACATCATCGCCATCATATCCAATCCGAGGCTGCGCTGACCATGGCTCTTACCGCGTTCACACCCCGCAAGCTCGGCTTCCGCTTCAACATCGTCGGCATGATCGGCCTTGCCGTGATCCTTGCCTGGGCTCTTGTCGCCATCTTTGCCCCGCTGCTCACCCCCTACCCGATCGGCGAAATCGTCGATTTCGACTATTTCGGGCCGATCTCGGCGAAGTTCTGGCTGGGCACCGATTATCTCGGCCGTGACATCTTCTCGCGCATCCTGATGGGCGCGCGCTATACCGTCGGCATCTCGCTGGCGGCCGTCTGCATCTCCTGCTTCACCGGTGTCGCGCTCGGCATGATCGCGGCCGTCATCGGCGGCTGGTTCGACAGCGCGCTCAGCCGTTTTCTCGATGCCTTGAACTCCATTCCGAGCAAGCTGTTCGGCCTCGTCGTCGTCGCCGGCATCGGCTCCTCGATCCCGGTGCTGATCATGACGCTCGCCATCATCTATACGCCCGGCGCCTACCGCTTCTCGCGAGCGCTCTCGGTCAACATCAACACGATGGATTTCATTACGGTCGCCCGCGCACGCGGCGAAGGCGCGCTCTACCTCATCCGCTCGGAAATCCTTCCCAATATCCTGGGGCCGGTCATGGCCGATCTCGGCCTGCGCTTCGTGTTCATCGTGTTGCTCCTGTCGGGTCTCTCCTTCCTCGGGCTTGGCGTGCAGCCGCCGAACGCGGACTGGGGCGCACTGGTGCGTGAAAACATCGGCGGCCTGCCCTTCGGTGCGCCGGCGGTGATCTTCCCAAGCATCGCGATCGCCAGCCTGACGATCAGCGTCAACCTGCTGATCGACAACCTGCCCCAGAAAATCCGAGACCGGAGCAATTGATGGCCAAGCTCGTCGAAATTCGCGACCTGAAGGTCGAAGCCAAAACCGATGCGGGCCGCCTCGTCGAGATCATCCGTGGCGTCAGCTTCGATATCGAGGAAGGCGAGATCGTCGCCCTGATCGGCGAAAGCGGCTCGGGCAAGACCACGATCGCGCTGACCCTGATGGGGCATGCGCGCACCGGATGTCGGATCAGCGGCGGCGAGGTTCTGCTTGCCGGCAAGGACATGGCAAGCCTGCCGGAAAAGGCGCGCGCCCGCATTCGCGGCACCGAGGTCGCCTATATCCCGCAGAGCGCCGCCGCCGCCTTTAACCCGGCCCAGACCATCATGGAACAGGTGATCGAAATCACCCGCATCCACGATCTCATGCCCGCGGAAGAAGCCAAGGCGCGCGCCGTCGAGCTCTTCAAGGCACTGAGCCTTCCCAACCCGGAGACGATCGGCTCGCGCTATCCGCACCAAGTGTCCGGCGGCCAGCTGCAGCGTCTTTCGGCCGCGATGGCCCTGATCGGCGACCCGAAACTGGTGATCTTCGACGAGCCGACGACTGCGCTCGACGTGACGACGCAGATCGAGGTTCTCCGGGCCTTCAAGTCGGTGATGAAGAAGGGCGGCATCGCCGGCGTCTACGTGTCGCACGATCTCGCGGTCGTCGCCCAGGTGGCAGATCGGATCGTTGTCCTGAAAGGTGGCGAGATCCAGGAGATCGGCACGACCGAGCAGATCCTTTCGGCACCCTCGCACCCCTATACGCGCCAGTTGCTCGGCGCGTTCGAGCCCAAGCTCTATGCCTCCCCGGCGGCGGTCGAACAGCATAAGACGCCGGCGCTCCTGGAGGTCACCGACATCGTCGCCGGTTACGGCCCGATCCAGCCGAACGGCCTGCCGATGGCGACCGCCCTGAAATCCGTCAGCCTCAGGCTCGAGACCGGCCGCAATCTTGGCGTTATCGGCGAATCCGGCTGCGGCAAGTCCACGCTCGCCCGGGCCATCGCCGGGATCTTGCCACCGGTTTCTGGCGACGTCATCTTCGATGGCAGGCAGCTCGCCGCCGACGCCCGCAAGCGCCAGCGCGAAGAGCTGCGCAAATTGCAGATCGTCTTCCAGTTCGCCGACACGGCACTCAATCCGGCCAAGTCGATCGGCGATATCCTTGGGCGGCCGCTCGGCTTCTATCACAATCTCGGCGGCAAGCAGCGCGAGGCGCGTATCGAGCAATTGCTCGACATGGTCCATCTGCCGAAAGCCCTGAAGCATCGCCGCGCACCCGAATTATCCGGTGGCCAGAAGCAGCGCATCAACCTGGCGCGCGCGCTGGCAGCCGAACCCAAGCTTATTCTGTGCGACGAAATCACTTCGGCCCTCGATACGGTGGTCGCTGCCGCCATCATCGACCTGCTCAAGGAATTGCAGCGCGAACTCGGCCTGTCCTACATCTTCATCAGCCACGACCTGTCGACCGTGCAGGCGATCTGCGACGAGATCATCGTCATGTATGGCGGCGAAAAAATCGAGCAGCTGGCCTCCGCCGACCTCGCCGACGGCGCCAAGCATCCCTATTCCAAGCTGTTGTTCTCCTCGGTGCCCAAGCTCGACACCGGTTGGCTCGACGGCCTTCAGCAGGACCCGGAGCTGATGCAAGCTTTCGCGAAGCGCTGAAATGCGTTTCGCGAACACCAACCCGCCAAGGCGTCAGACCGGAAACAGGCTGGTCAGCGGCATATGCGCCTTGACGATCGGCGATTTCAGCACGACGAAGCTGAAATATTTGTCGATGCCGATCTCCATGTCGATCAGCCGTTCCATCGTCGTCTGATATTCGGCAATCCCGGCGGTCACGAACTTCACCAGATAATCGTAGCCACCGGAGACGAGATGGCATTCCACGACCGAATCCACCTTCTCGACCGCCGCCAGGAAGCGGGCGAAATCGATCTGGCGGTGGTTCTTGAGCGTCACCTCGGTAAAAACGGTAAGCGTCTGGCCGAGCTTGGCGATGTTGATCTGCGCCGAATAGCCGGCGATATAGCCTTCGGATTGCAGCTTCTTGACCCGCATCAGGCAGGGGCTGGGCGACAAATTGACGAGTTCGGCCAGCTCGACATTGGTGATGCGGCCGTTCTTCTGCAATTCGTAAAGAATCTTGATGTCGATCCGGTCGAGCTTCATCGGCGTGCTCTCCTCTTGTCGGCAGCGGCACGCCGCCTTGACGGAATAATCTTCCGTCATTTTAGGCGGAAAGCCTCGGTTAGCAAGCGGAATCGGTTGTGGTTATGACGATATAACCTCATAAAATCCTGACCTTAGCACAAGCGTCCGTGATAGATGGGCACCACCAAAGGAAATGCTGTCTTCGGGCGATTTGCAGCATTTGCGTGGTGAAAGCTCGACTAGAATGCCTGTCTGAAACCGGAGAAAGCCATGCCTGCCCCCCTTCTGCACATTGAAACCACGCCCAGCCTGCCGGAACGGGCGGATGCGGTGGTGATCGGCGGCGGCATAGTCGGCGTTTTCACCGCCTACTATCTCGCCCGGCGCGGCCTGAAAGTGGCCCTTATCGAGAAGGGGCGGATCGGTGCCGAACAGTCGAGCCGCAATTGGGGCTGGTGCCGGCAGCAGAACCGCGATGCCCGCGAACTGCCGATCTCCACCAAGAGCCTGGCGCTTTGGGAGGATTTTGGCAAGGACAGCGGCGAGGATACCGGCTTTCGCCGCTGCGGCCTGCTCTATCTCAGCAATGACGATGCCGAGCTTGCCGGCTGGGCCCGCTGGGGCGAGTTCGCGCGCGGGGTCGGCGTCACCACCCATATGCTTGATGGCAAGAAGGCGAGCGAGTTCGGGGTGGCAACGGGGCGGCAGTGGAAAGGCGGCGTCTTCTCGCCGACGGACGGCACCGCCGATCCGTCGCGGGCAGCCCCTGTCGTCTCCCGCGCTGTCATGGCGCTCGGCAGCAGCGTCCATCAGATGTGCGCGGCACGCGGGCTGGAGATCGAGGGCGGCCATGTCAGCGGCGTGGTCACCGAGGCGGGCACGATCCGCACACGGACCGTCATCATGGCCGGCGGCGCCTGGGCATCCTCCTTCTGCCGCCAGCTTGGTATTCGTTTCCCGCAAGCCGCGATCCGCTCGTCGATCCTCTCGGTCGGCCCCGGCGCCGAGGGCCTGCCGGCGGCGTTGCACACCGCCGCGGTTTCGGCAACGCGCCGCGCTGACGGCGGCTATACGCTCGCCATCAGCGGCCGCGCCCGTGTCGATCCCACCCCGCAGCAGCTGCGTTTCGCGCGTCATTTCGTGCCGATGTTCATCAAGCGCCGGCGCAGCCTGGCGCCGGGCGGGCTGGAGGGTGTGAGGGGCGGACATGAAACCCTGTCGCGCTGGCGGCTCGACCGGCCGACGCCGATGGAGCGCAACCGCATTCTCGATCCGCGTCCGGATCGCACCCAGATCGATCTGACGCTGGAACGGGCCCGCGCGCTGCTGCCGGCGCTCGTCCATACCCCGGTCACGGCGGCTTGGGCCGGCTATATCGACAGCACGCCCGACGGCGTTCCGGCAATCGGCGAGATACCCGCACTGCCCGGCCTGATTCTGGCCGCTGGCTTTAGCGGGCATGGCTTCGGCATTGGCCCCGGCGCTGGCCATCTCGTCGCCGATCTCGTCACCGGCGCGGAGCCGATCGTCGATCCGAAGCCCTATTATCCGGATCGCCTGAACGGCTCGGTCTGGGGCAAGGTCGCCGACTTCTGATCCCCACGGCGAATTGATCCGGCATATTGCCGCCCGCCGCCAGAATGAACTTGACTGCTTTACTCATAAAAGCATAGACGATCTCAGTTTTCGCAAGACCATGCTTCAAGCCTCGGCGACGCTTTCGGCGCCGGGCGCCGATCACGGTCGATTATCGCATTTGCCGAAGGACAAGCCGCGATGTCCGTTGGGACCGTTCAAGCAATCGTGACCGGAGGCGAACAATATCGCTCCCGCGTCTTCCGTCGCCTCGTCGTGCTAGTCTTCCTCGCCGTCCTCATGTGCATGAGCATTGCGCTCGACATGGCGCTGGGGCCGGCAAACTACACGCTGCAACAGGTTCTGTCCGCGATCTTCGATCCGGCGGGGGCGGCACTCCAGTTGCGCGTCGTTATCTGGGACATCCGCATGCCGATCGCGCTGATGGCGGTCGTCGTCGGTGCCTCGCTGTCGGTGGCCGGCGCCGAGATGCAGACGATCCTCGCCAATCCGCTGGCCAGTCCCTTCACGCTCGGCATTTCGGCGGCGGCGAGCTTCGGCGCGGCCCTTGCCCTTGTCGGCGGCGTGGCGCTCTATCCGGGCGCCGTCGAATACATGGTGCCGGTCAACGCCTTCCTGATGGCGATGGCGGCGGCGCTGTTCATCCATTTCGCCTCGACGATGCGCGGCGTCAGCGTCGAGACGATCGTGCTGCTCGGCATCGCCCTCGTCTTCAGCTTCAATGCGGCGCTGTCGCTGCTCGAATATCTGGCCTCGGAACAGGCGCTTGCCGCAGTGGTGTTCTGGACCATGGGAAGCTTCACCAAGGCCACTTGGCCGAAGGTCGCGACCATCGCCGCCATGCTTGTCGTGGTCGTACCTCTGTTCATGAGGGATGCCTGGGCGCTGACGGCGCTGCGCCTCGGCGACGACAAGGCGGCCAGCATGGGCGTCAATGTACGTGGCTTGCGCCTGAGGACAATGCTGCTGGTAAGCCTGCTCGCGGCAATCCCGGTCTCCTTCGTCGGCACTATCGGCTTCGTCGGCCTGGTCGGCCCGCACATGGCCCGCATGATCGTCGGCGAAGATCAACGCTTCTTCCTGCCCGCCTCGGTCATCTGCGGCGCGCTTCTGTTGTCGGCCACCTCCGTCATCAGCAAGATCCTCATCCCCGGCGCCATCCTGCCGATCGGAGTGATCACCGCGCTGGTCGGCGTTCCCTTCTTCTTCGTTCTGATCTTCAGCAACAGGAGGCGTGCATGGTAGCCCTCGCACTCGACAATATCGGCGCCTCCTACGGCAAGGCGAAGGTGCTGTCCGATGTGACCATGAGCGATCTCGCCAGCGGCAGCGTCACCGCGATCATCGGCCCGAACGCCGCCGGCAAGTCCACCCTGTTCAAGCGCATCGCCGGACTGATCAAGGGACCTGGGCTGGTCGAACTTTCCGACACGGCACGAGGTCCCCGCGCGATCTGCTACATGCCGCAGGACACCGGCGCCAATGCCGTTCTGACCGTCTACGAATCGGTGCTGCTCTCCGCCAAGCAGGGCAGCGGCTGGCGTGTCGCCGATGACGAACTGGCGGAGATCGATGCCATCCTGAAGGCATTGCGCATCGAAAACCTCGCCTTTCGCGGCCTTGGCGAACTTTCCGGCGGCCAGCGCCAGCTGGTGTCGCTGGCACAGGCGCTGATCCGGCGGCCGGAAGTCCTGCTGATGGACGAACCGACCTCGGCGCTCGATCTCCATCGGCAGATCGAAGTGCTGAGCTTCATTTCCGATCTCGCCAAGCGGGACGGCATGATCGTGCTGATCGCGCTGCACGACCTCAACCATGCGCTGCGCTACTGCGAGAACACGATCGTCATCGCCAATGGCAAGATGGCGGCGAGCGGCGACACGTCTTCGGTCATTACCACCGAGATGCTGCGCGATATCTACAAGATCGACGCCCGTGTCGAGACCTGTTCGCGCGGCAGCCCGATGGTGATCGTCGACGGCGCGATCTGATCGGGCTGGCGAGACGATCACATTGCGGTGACATCGGCGGAGCATTCCTTTCCCGGCTCGACGGCCATAAAATTCGCTCCTATCGTCGGCGGTGTCGAGCGTCTCAAAAGCGTATTTCGCTCGCCGTTGTGACGGCAAGCATAGGCCTGCAGGGCTGTGTGTTCGCTGAAGATAAAGGATTGGATATGGACGCTAATATCTTGGCAGTGCTCGAAGAATACCACGCGCTGATCCGCGAGGAGCAGAACAAGCCGCGCGAGACGCCGCCGGGCGGACGCGACGGTGGGCAGGATCGCCGGATGCGCGCTGTCGGGCCGCAAACCGGCCGCCTCCTCAACATCATCGCCAGGAGCCTCGACGCACCGAACATCCTCGAACTCGGCACATCCTTCGGCTATTCCGGCATCTGGCTGGCGGAAGCCGCCCGCGCCACCGGCGGCCGGCTGATCACCATGGAGCTGCATGGCTACAAGTCCGCTCATGCCCAGGAAATGGCTGCGAAAGCGGGACTTGCCGACCATATAGATTTCAAGGTCGGCGATGCCGTTCAGATGATCTCGGAACTTTCCGTCGGCCTGGATTTGGTGCTGGTCGATCTGTGGAAGGATCTTTACGTGCCCTGCCTGGAGGCCTTCTATCCGAAGCTCAATCCCGGCGCCATCATCATCGCCGACAACATGATCCGTCCCGGAAACGAGGACGTGCAGGCCTATGGTCGCGCCATCCGCGCCAAGGCGGGCATAACGAGCATCTTGTTGCCTGTGGGCAGCGGGCTCGAAATCAGCCGCTTCGAGCCATAAGTCCGTCAGAGGACGGCGGCGTCATAGGCTGACTGCGACGCCAGAATGGCGTCCATATGATGTTCGGCCCAATGGGCCAGAGAGCGCACGGTCTCCGTCAGCGTCCGCCCGAGCGGGGTCAGATCATATTCGACCGTGACCGGCACGGTCGCGAAGACCCGGCGTGAAATCAGGCCGTCGCGTTCCAGTTTCTTCAAGGTCTGCGACAGCACCTTCTGTGAGATACCCTTGATGTCCCGACGCAGACGGTTGAAGCGGATCGGACCGCTCTCAAGCCGGTCGAGGATCAGAAGCGTCCATTTATCGGCCAGGCGCTCGAGCATCTGGCGTGTCGGGCATTTGTCCTCATAGACGTCATAGGCCGAGTTCATCGTTTCCTTTCCCGTCTTCGATCACCTGGTTTCCCGCGTGAAACCAGGTGATGAAAAAGTGCTCTCTTTTGCGGTTTTCTGAAGGCAGCTATGTATACAGCCGTTACATGGTTTCCAATAGATACTAAGGAGATTGGGCATGACAGGCAAGATTCTCGTTCTCGGCGCGTCCGGCAATGTCGGCAGACCGCTCGTCGAAGCGCTTCTGGCAAAGGGAGAAAAGGTGAAGGCGGCGTCGCGCGCCGGCAAGCCCATCGGCGGTGCGGAAGGCGTTGCCTTCGATTATGCCGATCGCTCTACATTTTCCCAGGCATTCGACGGTGTCGACCGTGCCTATGTCCTGTTGCCGGCCGGTTATGCGGATTCGAAGGGATTGCTCCTGCCGGTGATCGAGGCCGCCGCGGCACGGAAAGTCAAAGTCGTGTTCCAGAGCGTGTTTGGCGTCGATGCGGATGATTCCATTCCCTATCGGCAGGTGGAACTGGCGCTGGAAAAGTCCGGCACGCCCTATGTCATCCTGCGGCCGAACTGGTTTTCCGACAATTTCCATACGTTCTGGAAGGTCGGGATCGATCACGGCGAGATCGCCCTTCCGGCAGGCGACGGCAAGTCGAGCTTCATCGACGCGCGCGACATTGCAGCAAGCGCCGCGGCGGCTCTCACGACCTCGGCGTTCGACGGTCAATCCTTCAACCTGACCGGTCCAGAGCCATTGAGCTATGCCGACGCCGCAAAGATCCTCTCTGACGTCATCGGCAAGCCAATCGCCTACAGGGCCATCGACGACGGTGCCTTCGTCGACATCCTGATCGGCGCCGGCGTTCCGGAGGATTACGCGCTCATGCTGGCGTCGATCTTCTATCCAGTCCGCGAGGGCTGGACTGCCGCCGTGACGGATGCCGTGGAGAGGCTGACCGGCACCCCGGCCCGCTCGCTCGAAACCTATGCCAGGGATCACATCGCCGCACTGACGGCCTGAACCGGATGTAGCCCTTCAAGCCATCAGGCTGCGCCGGCGCACCAGCGACGGCGACAGCAAGACATGTTCCGGCTGACGGCGCCCCTCGATCCGGGTCAGGAGTGCGCGCGTGGCGGCTTGGCCAAGCTCCCTTCCGGATTGATCGATGCTGGCGAGATTGACGAGGCCAAGGGCTGCGACCGAAGAATTGTCATAGCCAACGACCGCCAATTCCTCGGGCACCCTAACTCCCACTTCGCTGGCCATGCTCAGCACCGTAATGGCATCCAGATCGCTCCAGCAGAAAACGGCGCGCGGCTTGTCCGGCCGCATCAGGAACGTACGCATGGCCTCTTCGCGCATGGGGGATTCCACGGGGATATTATTGATGCGCGCGGCGGGGCCAAATCCGGCGCGCTGCATGGCGCGGCGATATCCGATTTCGCGCTGCCGGACGACGGACACCTTGTGACCTTCGTGCTTGAACGCGCTCAGCATTTCGATGCTGCCATAACCGCACTCGACGAGCGCCTCGACGGCGATCTCGGCCCCAAGTTGATCATCCGTATTGATCGTATCGAAGGCTTCCGCCGCCGGATCGTGATAACCGACCGCGACAATCGGAATCTGCGCGGCGAAATTTGCGATGATCTCTGATGGCAGGCGAGGCGCGACAAGAATAAGACCATCCATCTTGTAGTCGATCATCGACTCGATAAGCGACGTCTCGAGCTGCATCCGCGCTTCGCCGACGCCGATCATCGCCTGATAGTGCGAGGGCGCGAGAACCGCATTCACCCCATCGATGACTTCCGGCAGGAAGGGATTGCGGATATCGACGAGGAGCAAGCCGATGGTGAAGGTGCGCCCGCGCAGTCCGCGCGCCGCCCGCGACGGGCGATATCCCAGCTGCTCGATCGACCCAGTCACTTTGGCGCGCAGGCCCTCGCTCACCCCATAGGCATTGCGCATCACCTTCGAGACTGCGGCGACCGATACGCCAGCATGAGCAGCAACCGTTCGGATGGTCACCCTTTCGGCCCGTTCGGGCTTCTTTTGATTGTCGACCGACATAAATTCCCAGACTTCCCCAGCGAGTCACGCGACCCCATGCAAATCCACCATGACAGAAGGATAGCAAATTTTCTATTGCGTGGCCGAGAAAAATGTAGAACGTTATACGGAGAACGTTCTACACAAATGGGAGGATTTGATGAACTTTCAGCCATCGGCCATCAGGAGTGAGCGGATATCGCGCGAATGGGCCGGCGAGATGATCGCGCCGCTTTCGGATGGCGGTCAGGGAACGACGGCAAGTTTCATCGCCAAGACCTTCCAACTTGACGGCCCGACGGCGCCCATCGAGCTTTTCATCTCGGCGCAGGGCCTCTATCGCTGCTTCATCAATGGCAGGCGCGTCGGTGACGATTTGCTGACGCCTGGCTGGACGAATTACGACGACCGCATCGCCTATCAGCGCTATGACGTGACAGATCTCCTCACGTCAGGCAAAAACCGCATCGAAATCTGGCTTGCCGACGGCTGGTATCGCTCGCCGCTGATGTGGAAGGCCATTCCCGATTGCTGGGGCGACAGGACCGCGGCGATCGCCGATATGGTCGGACCGGCCGGCGTCGTTCTTGCCACCGATACGAGCTGGCGCAGCGGCCTGCTGCCGATCCGCAAATCCGGTATCTATTTCGGCGAAATCTACGATGCCCGCCGGGAGACGCTTTCGGAAACCCACGGAACCGAGAAGCTCGCCTTCGACAAGGGATTGCTCGTTGCCCACGAGACGGCGCCTGTCAAGGAACTGCAGCCCATCGCCCCGATCGAGACATGGACCGACGCGGAAGGCCGGACGATCTATGATTTCGGCCAGAATGCCGGCGGCTATGTACGCTATACGGTTCGCGGCTCGGCTGGCGCCGAAGTGCGCGTCGAGCATTCCGAGGTTCTGGGACCGGATCGCTATTTCGACAACCGCAACTATCGTACCGCCCCGGCGCACACGATCTATACGCTGCGCGGCAGCGGCGATGAAACCTACGCGCCCTCTTTCACCTTCCAGGGTTTCCGCTATGCCCGGATAACGATCGAGGGCGATGCGAAAATCGTCGAGATCGCCTCGGTGCCGATTTCGTCGGTTCCCAAGCCTGCCGGCAACTTCACTTCGGGCAATGCTCTCGTCAACCGGCTGGTCGAGAATACCATCTGGTCGCAGCGCGCCAACTTCATCGAGGTACCCACGGATTGCCCGCAGCGCGACGAGCGCCTCGGCTGGACCGGCGACGCCCAGGTGTTTGCCGCAACCGCCTGCTGGCTGACCGACAGCCAGTCGTTCCTCCGGAAATATCTGCGCGACGTGATGGCGGACCAGCGCCCGGATGGCGCGGTGTCGCATTTTTCGCCGGACCCGACGCGCCTGCATCCGGAAAACTTCCCCGGCTTTGCCGGCTCCACCGGCTGGGGCGACGCGATCGTCGTCATCCCCTGGGTGCTTTACACGCATTATGCCGATCGCGCGGTTCTCTCCGAATGCCTGGACGCCATGGTGCGCTGGGTGGATTTCGTCTGGTCGATCTCGGACGGCCCGCTCGTGCGCCCGCCCTCGCATTGGGGCGATCGCGGCTTCACCTTCGGCGACTGGCTGCAGCCGATCGGCGACAACCGCAAGCCGCGCCCGACCATCGCGGACGATTGCGCGGCAACGCTCTATCACTTTATTTCAAGCGATCTTCTGGCCAAAATCGCTGCCATCCTCGGCGATCGCCCACTCGAAGAGCGCATGAAGGCACGCGCCGAACAGATCCGGCAGGCATTCGCGAATGAATTCATTGCGCCTTCGGGTCGCCTTGCCCATAACGACCAGACATCCTATGCGCTTGCCTTCCTGTACGATCTCATTCCCGCCGAGCATCGGGACGCGGCCAAGCGGCATTTCCGACAGGTGGTGATCGATGCCGACTACAAGATCGGTACCGGCTTCATCGGCACGCCTGCCCTGCTGCCGGCACTGACGAAACTCGGCATGGACGATCTCGCCGAAAAGGTCTTCCTTCAACAGGATGTGCCGGGCTGGCTCTATCAGGTGGCACAGGGTGCAACGACGATCTGGGAGCGCTGGGATGCGCTGGCGCCCGACGGCACAATCTACGATCCCGACATGAACAGCTATAACCACTATGCCTATGGCGCGGTCTGCCAATGGCTGTTCGAAAGCGTCGCCGGCATTTCACCGAGCCCGCAGGCGCCGGGCTTTGCCGAGGTGATCGTCGATCCCGCACCCATTCCGGCGATCTCGCCGGTCAGTGCCTATCATGATGTGCGTCAGGGTCGTATCGAAGCCGCGTGGGAGTGCCACGGCAACGAGATACGCTACAGGCTGACGCTGCCGGAAGGCTGCACCGGGCGCTTCAAGCCGGGGCAACGGCATCGCAATGCATCCATCGCCGGAAAACAGATCCTCGGGGAGGAGGTTCTGGGTTCGGGAACGCACGAGATCGTCTTCACGCTTCCCGAGTTCTAAGCCGCACACTGGAGTCCATGTCTCATCGTTCGGAGGAGGAACGTCATGACAAAGCATATCGGCGTCATTCTCGCAGGCGCATCGGCGCTCGTGGCATTGATCGCAGCAGGCCCGTCACAAGCGGAAACCAAGCTTTCCTTTCTGATCGACAACAGTCCCGACACGGTCGCGGCCGCCGAGGCGCTTGTTGCAGCCTATGAGAAGAAGGACCCGGATGTGTCGATCGACATCGAACAGCGGCCGGGCGGCGGCGAAGGCGACAACATCATCAAGACGCGCCTTGCGACCGGCGAGATGACCGATGTGTTCCTCTACAATTCCGGCTCGCTGATGCAGGCACTCAAGCCGGGGCAGACGCTGGTCGATTTGAGCGGGCTGCCGTCGCAGGCGAACGTGAACGAGAGCTTCAAGGCGGTGGTGCGCGCCGAGGGCAAGGTTTACGGCGTTCCTTTCGGCACGGCCCAGGGAGGCGGCATCCTCTACAACAGGAAGATCTATCAGGAACTCGGGCTCTCCGTTCCCAAGACTTGGGCCGAGTTCATGGCCAACAACGAAAAGGTGAAGGCAGCCGGCAAGGTGGCGGTCGCACAGACCTATCGCGACACTTGGACATCGCAGCTTTTCGTTCTCGCCGACTATTACAATCTCAATGCCGCCGTGCCGAATTTCGCCGAGGACTACACCAGCAACAAAGTCAAATACGCCACGACGCCGGCGGCGATGAAGGGCTTCGAGCATCTGAAGGAGGTGCATGACGCCGGTCTGATGAATGACGATTTCGGCGCCGCCAGCTATGATGACGGGCTGAGAATGGTGGCGACGGGCGAGGCGGCGCATTATCCGATGCTGACCTTCGCGATCGGTGCTCTCAAGCAGGACTACGCCGACAATCTCGGCGACGTCGGCTTTTTTGCCCAGCCCGGAGACGACGCCTCGAAGAACGGCCTGACCGTCTGGATGCCAGCGGCCGTCTACATCCCCGTCGCCAGCAAGCATGTCGAGGAAGCGAAGAAGTTCGCGGATTTCGTCGGCAGCATCGAAGGCTGCAAGATCATGATGGCGACCAATACCGTGCAGGGTCCATCCCTGGTCGATGGCTGCCCCCTGCCCGCCGACGTGCCGCCCTCGGTCAAGGACATGCTTCCCTATTTCGAGACGAAAGGCCTGACGACGCCGGCATTGGAATTTTCCTCGCCCATCAAGGGACCGTCACTGGAACAGATCACCGTCGAGGTCGGCTCCGGCATTCGCCAGCCGGCGGATGCCGCAGCACTCTATGATGATGACGTCCGCAAGCAGGCAAAACAGCTCGGTATCCCCAACTGGTAGCCCTCTTCGGGAATACCGGCCTCGCCTTTCGAAGGCGAGGCTTCACCCGAACGCAGAGGGAGCCATGACCGAGACAAGCCGACGCTCGCATAAATCGCCCTACCCCTTGTGGTTCTTCCTTCCGGCCGCCGCCATCTACGGCGTGCTGTTCCTCGTGCCCACGATCTCGTCGCTGTGGTTCAGCCTGACGCGCTGGGATCTTACGACGGCGGAATTCATCGGACTGGAGAACTTCCGGCAGTTCTTTTCCGAACCCTTCCTCGTCCAGGGCCTGGTGAACACGCTGATCTATGCCGTCACGACCTCGGGGCTGAAGACGGTCTGCGGCCTGCTGCTGGCCGTGCTTCTCACCGGCAATATCTTCGCCCGAGGTTTCCTGCGCACGGTTGTCTTCTTTCCCGTGCTGGTCTCGACCATCGGCATCGGCATCACCTTCACGGTGATGATGCATCCGACGCGGGGCATCATCAATGTCGCGCTCGAAACCCTTGGCATCCCCGGTCCGGGATGGCTCACCAATCCGGCACTGGCGCTCTTTTCCGTGGCGCTCGTCGACCTCTGGAAAGGCGTCGGTCTCGCCACGCTGATCTTCATCGCCGGCATAACCGCGATCAGTCCGGATTATTACGAAGCGGCCCGCATCGACGGCGCGACGCGCTTCCAGCAATTCTGGTGCATAACCTTGCCGCTGGTGCGCCCGGCTACCGTCACCGTCGTCACCCTCTCGCTGATTGGCGGGCTCCGGTCATTCGATCTCATCTGGGCCATGACACGCGGCGGACCGGGCTTTTCATCCGACGTCATCGCCTCGGTCATCTACAAGCAGTACCAGGCCGGCTTCTACGGCCTGTCGACCGCCGGCAACGTCATCCTGTTTGCGCTGATTGCCATCATCATCCTGCCCCTTACCCTGTGGTTCAACCGGCGCGAGGTCGAAGAATGAGAAAGATGCGGCCCTATATCGTCGGAGTGATCTCGCTGGCCGTCGCCATGGTGATCTTCGTCCTGCCCTTCGTTTTCGTCCTGCTGCAGGCGGCAAAATCGAAATCCGAAGCTTCCCGGCTGAATTTCGGCCTGCCGGAACAATGGCTGCTGTGGGACAATCTGGTCGCGGTGTTCAAGGCGCGCGATTATCAGCTCGTTCTCGCCTATTTCAACTCCACGCTGATCACCATCGTCTCGGTCGCGATCCTGATCCTGCTGTCGGCCATGGTCGGCTATATCATGCAGCGGCGCAGGACGGGCTGGAATGCCGTCGCGTCGGTGGCGCTGTTCATGGGGCTGATGATGCCGCCCGCCGTCGTACCGACCATCGGGCTGCTGCAGGAACTCGGCCTGTTCAAGACCATCACCGGCATGATCCTGATCCAGGTCGCCTACAATCTTTCCTTCTCCACGCTGCTCTACCGCTCCTTCATCGCGACGATCCCGCGCGACCTCGATGAAGCCGCGCGGATCGACGGTGCCAAGCCATGGCAGATCTTCTTCCGGGTCATCCTGCCGCTATTGAAGCCGGTGACGGTCACCAACATCGTCGTACAGTCGATCGCGATCTTCAACGACTTCACCAATCCGCTCTACTATCTGCCCGGCAAGGAGAACGTCACCGTGCAGCTCACGCTCTATAACTTCCAGAGCATGTATACGAGCCAGTACAATCTGCTCTTCATGAACATCCTGCTCGTCACCATCCCTCCGCTGATCGTTTTCATCTTCTTCAACCGGCAGATCGTGGCGGGCATGACGGCCGGCGCGGTGAAGGGTTAACGACCTGGCCGAACTCACGCTGAGACAGGTCCGCAAGGGCTTTGGTGCGCCGGGCATCGCGTCTCATCGTGACAAAGGACGAAGCAAGCCTTCGTCAGCCAAGCGTCAGCATCAGATTGGCGAGCAGCGCTGTCCGCGGCGCGATGCTGCTGACATAGATATATTCGTCGAACGTATGCGCGCCGGCACCGTCGGCACCCAGCCCATCGAGTGTCGGAACGCCGAGTGCCGCAGTAAAATTGCCGTCCGAACCGCCGCCGGTGCTGACGCCGACCAGCGTGATCCCGAGTTCGGCGGCGATGCCGGCGGTATGGTCGAAGAGCCGCTTGCCCTCTTCCGATTGTGCGAATGGCGGCCGGTTGAAGCTGCCGCTGATCTCGATGGAAATATCCGGATCGACCGGCTTCATCGCCTCGATCCTGCCGAGGATCTCCGTCGCCGCCCCGGCGTCCGGCAGGCGCACATCCACCTGCATCCGGCATTCGGCCGGTACGGTGTTGCGTCCCGTTCCGCCCTGGATCGTGCCGACCGTCACGGTGACGCCGCGATCGGGATCGTTGAGCGCCTCGAGTTCCAGCACCAGCCTTGCCGCGGCGCGGATGGCGCTGCGGCCATCCTGAGGTCTGGTGCCGGCATGGGAGGCGCGGCCGCGCAGGACGATGTCGTACATGGCCACGCCCTTGCGCGCGACGACGATCTTGCCGCCATCGCGGGCCGGCTCGACCACCAGCGCAGAGCCGGCATTGCGGGCGTAGTCTTCGATCAGCGCGCGGGAGCTGACGCTGCCCATTTCCTCGTCGGGCATGAACAGCAGATCGACAGGAAGCTTCGAGCCGTGTTTGACCGCGAGCTTCATCGCCTCCAGCGCCATCAGCGCGCCGGATTTCATATCGTAGATGCCAGGCCCATAGAGGCGGTCGCCCTCTTGGCGCCAGGGCAGCTGGTTCTTGATCGTGCCGGCCGCATGAACCGTGTCCAGATGGGCTAGAATGAGCGTGCTTTTCTGGTTGCTGCCGGCGGGGCGTGGGGAACGCACCGCCAGAATATCGCCGAAACCCAATGTTCCGGGAGTGCGCTCGGTCACCAGGCCGGCTTCCCTGGCTAACGCCTCGACACGATCGACCAGCCGGTTCACGGCCTCGGCGTCCGGTGTATGGGTTTCGATCTCCACCCAGCGCCGCAGTTCCGAAAGCAGCGCGGTCTGGTCGATGTCATCGGCGGAAATAGCAAGGGTCATGAAGATGTCCGGGTGTGAGAATACGGGCGGGTGAGCGACGTCGGATAGTAAGCAGTCCCGGCGCAAGTGCTACACGGAATTTGCGGAATAGGCGCATTTTTCCCGCCAGGCGACCGGCGTCATATCGGTGACGCGGCGGAATTCGCGGTTGAAGTTGGATTTGGTCTGGAAGCCGGATTCGAGCATGATCTCGGTGACCGACAGATCCGTTTCGGCAAGCAGGCGGCAGGCTTCGGCAATCCTGTAGTCGTTGACATATTGCGAGACGTTCTTGGCCGTGGTCCGGTTGATGGCCGCCGAGATGCGGCGTGACGGGATGGCGGCCTTGCGAGCCAGACGCTCGAGGGTGAGATTGACATCCCGGTACAGCCTCTTTTCCTGCATCAGCTCATGAATCCTCGCAGCCGTATCCCTGTCTTCGGCCGTATCGATCGCAGGCGGCATCTCCGCCATCTCGCCGGCCGCCGAATTGCGGCTGGCGGCGGCCGCGGCCGTGCCGAGTACGAATAGGCCGACGACATTGGCGACGCTGACGATCAGGCCGACATGCGTGCCGCGATTCCACCCGAAATCAAACAGCACGGCAGCATCGATCACGGCCGAGAAGCATAGGGCGGCAGCGGCGAAGACCACCGCGCGATGAGCCGGTTGCGCCGCTTCGAAAGGCGCCAGGCGCAATATGTCGGGACCGGCGCGCAAGAGCCATAGCAGGGCCAGGGCATAGGTGATCTGAATAAGGATCATCGCGATATCGATGGCCTCCCGCCAGGCGAAGGCCAGCACCGCGATGACGATGGCGGGAAAGCTGTAGAAAGCAACGAGCGCGGGGCCTCGTCTCGGCGTATCCGCGCCCAGCTTGCGTACGCCGGCATAGATCAATGGCGGCATGACCGTCGGAATGACGAGCGCGACATAACCGAACCACTGCAGGCCATACCCCAGGCGCAGGCCGACGAGAACCGATTGCACCGCGCACAGCAGAAGCAGGGCAAGGAAGGGCCGGTTCGCCGCCAATTCATCATCGCGCCGCGCCACGACCGCAAATAACAGCAGAAGCAGCAGCGCAACGACGAACGGCAATGGCACGAACAGCATGGAACCTTCCTTGAACGGTCATATCCGCCGTCACTATGGCCTGACTCGCGGCATCCGGCGATCCAGATCGCGATCCGGGACGTCCTAAATCGCGATCCAGGTCGCACCGGGCGCCCCGGCGGCGGAAAATCACGCCGTCAACGCCTGGAGACCAGCCATGAATGCAGAAGCGACTATCGCGAACCGGCTTCGCTCACTGTCGATCGAGCGCAACGAAATACCGCCGGCCGCACCTTTGGCAGCCCATCGCCTTCCCCGGCGCCGGACGATGCTGGCGGTCGTGGCCGTGGGATCCGCTCTGGCCGCCTATACGTCGCCCATGATCATCAACGGGCTTTCGAAGGATACGGCCGAGCATGTCGCTTCGGTGCCACAGGCAGCGCCGGCAACCGCATCGATGCCACGCGACCTCGCTCCCGCACCCACGGCAAACCGAACCGTGATCGGTTCCGGCTATGTCATCGCCGAAAGGATGATCACGCTCAGGCCGGAGATCGGCGGCAAGGTGAGCGAGCTGCCGCTGGATGTCGGCGACCGTTTCATCGCCGGACAGCTGATTGCAGGCCTGGATACGACGACGGACGAGATCGAACTCAGGATTGCCCGGTCGCAGGCGATGGGTGCAGAGGCATCCGTGCGCCGCGGAGAGGTATCTCTCGCGCAAGCCCGCAAGACCCTGGAGCGCACGCGGCTGCTTTCCGAACGCGGCGCGGCATCGGTCAGCAGCCTCGACAGCGACAACCTCGCCGTTCTGCAGCTGACCAGCGATCTCGATGTCGCCCGCCAATCGGCCGAAACCGCCCGCCTGCAGGTGGCGACGCAGGAGAGAAACATGGCTCTCCACCGGATTGTCGCACCCTTCGACGGCATCGTCGTCAACCGGCTGGTCGGCCTCGGAGATATGGTTGCCTCTGGCACGGACGGCGGCGGACCACGCGACGGGATCGCAATCCTTCTCGACCCGGCCTCCCTGGTGATCGACGTCGATGTCGCACAATCCAATGCCGTACGGATCAAGCCCGGTCAGACGGCAACAGCCGTGCTCGATGCTTTCCCCGACCGGCCCTTGAGGATGCGGGTACGCACGATCGTGCCGGCGGCATCGCTGCAGAAAGGCACAGTGACCGCCCGGCTTGAATTCACGGCACCCCCTACGGGCCTACTCCCGAACATGGCGGCGAAAGTCACTCTCAACACCGCCGATCTCGAAACGAGCACAAACGAAAAAGGAGCGACAGATGGACAGTGAAACACCCATGCAAGACGACGGCATTTCGATCCGCGATCTGCGCAAGAACTACCGGATCGGCAGCAATGTCGTGACGATCTTCTCCGAACTGAACATGAGCATCGATGCCGGCGATTTCGTCGCGATCATCGGCCCTTCCGGCTCCGGTAAATCGACGCTGCTGAATCTCATCGGCGGCATCGACCGTCCCGATGGTGGCGATATCGGCTTCGGGCATGCACGCATCAGCCATATGAGCGAAAGCGCGCTCGCGAAATGGCGCGGCGCCAATGTCGGCTTCGTGTTCCAGTTCTACAATCTGATGCCGATGCTGACGGCCGAACAGAATGTCGAGCTTCCCCTGCTTCTGACGAAGCTCACCGCCCGCCAGCGTCGCGAACGGGTCGAAACGATCCTGTCGCTCGTCGGCCTTGCCGACCGACGCAAGCACCTGCCCTCCGAACTTTCTGGCGGACAGCAACAGCGCATCGGGATTGCAAGGGCGCTGGCAAGCGATCCGAAACTGCTCCTCTGCGACGAACCCACAGGCGATCTCGATCGAGACTCCGCCGAGGACGTACTCGCCATGCTGCGCATCCTCAACGCGGACCTCGGCAAGACCATCATCATGGTCACGCATGACGACCGCGCCGCGCGTTCCGCCAAGCGTATCCTGCGGCTGGACAAGGGCAAATTCGTTGAACGGGAGGCTGCGTAAGCCCATGAACCGCTTCACTCTCCTCAAACGGACCATCGCACGCAAACCGGTGCGCAGCCTGCTCCTGATCGCCAGCATCGCCATCGCCTTTTCCATCCAGCTTGTACTCACGAGCTTCGAACGCGGCTTCCTCGGCGGCGCCGTGGTCTCGGAGCGGCTAATCGTCACCAACAAGGTCGGCGACGCACTCCCCCTGCCGATCAGCTACTACGACAAGATCCAGGCTCTGCCCGGCATAGCTGCTGCAACCTACATGGCGCGCAGCCGCGCGACTTACCGAGACCCGACGAACTTCCTCGGCTTGACGGCCGTGGAGCCGCAGACTTTCGCCGCCTTCATCGACGATCAATACGACATCCCCGCCACCGCCCTCGCCCGCTTCGGTGAACTGCGCAACGGCGCCATCGTCGGCCGCAGCATCGCCGCCCAGGAAGGCTGGGCGACCGGTCAAACGATCACGCTGCATGCGTCGAATTTTATCAAGGCGGGCGGCGGTTCGGACTTCGAATTCGAGATCGTCGGCATATTGGACGGCAAGCAGTCCGCCGACACGCATTTCGTCATGGCGCGCTATGATTACATCGACGCCGATCGCGACGCCGATCGCGACACGGTGAGCGCCTTCGGCATCGTGCCAAAGAAGGATGTCCGCGCCGACGATGTCATCGGAGCGGTCGATGGGCTCTTCGCCAATTCCGCCTTCGAGACCCGGACGCGGACCGAGACCGAATTCATGCGAGCCTTCGTCGCGCAGTTCGCCGATGTCGCGACCATCGTGCGCCTGGTGGTCGGCGTTGCCTTCGTTACCATCCTGATGATCGTCGCCAACACCATGTTCTTCGCCATTCGCGAGCGAACAAGGGAGATCGGCGTGCTGAAGGTGCTCGGCTTTTCGCGGCGCTCGATTCTCGGCGCGGTGCTGCTGGAGACCTTCGCCCTGTTTGCCGCCGGCCTCTGCCTCGCTCTCGGGTTCGCCTACACGGCGATCTCGATGCTGCGCGAACCGCTTCGCACCATCGTGCCCGACCTGATGCTGACGCCCCAGGTCATTGTCGAAGCCGTCGCCCTCGCCGCCCTGCTGGCCTTGGCAACGGGTGCAGCACCGGCATTCAACGCCATGCGCATCCCGCCAAGTGCCGTTTTGAGAGAAAGATAAGATATGAGCACGATCCTGCGTCAGTCCCTCGCTCTGACCCTCTCCAATCTGAAATCGATCCGCCGGCGACTGTGGATCTCGCTTTCCCTGGTGCTTTCCGTGGCGATGGTCGTCATCGTCCTTCTCGGCTTCCTGGCGATGTCCAACGGATTCCGGACATCCCTGCAGGCCGGTTCGAGGGACATTGCCATCGGCCTCGGCAAAGGAGCTGCAACCGAGCTTACCAGCCGGATCGAGCCCTCCCAGCTCCATTTCCTCGACGGCGCCGCCGCTATTGCAATCGATCGGACGGGCGCCCGGGTGATATCGCCGGAGATGGTCATGCCGGTCGAGGTCGCGGAGAAGGGCAACGGCATGCTCTCGACACTGTCGCTGCGCGGCATCGGTCCATTCGGCCTCGCCGTGCGCCTGGACATGCGCATCACGCAAGGCCGGATGTTCCATCCCGGCGCAGCCGAAATCGTCGTCGGCCGCCGGCTGAGCCTCGATTATGAGGGGCTGGAGATCGGCAAGCAGCTCGCTCTCGGCACATCGAAATGGACCGTCGTCGGCATCTTCGATGCCGGCGGATCGGTCTTCGAATCGGAGATGCTGGCGGATATCGAGGTGGTGCGGACCCTGTTCAACCGGCCCAATCTCATCCAGAGCGTCCGGCTCAAGCTTGCGACGCCGGAAGCCCTGCCGGCGCTGCAGGCCCTGGCGGCAGGCATGCCGCAGATCGGGCTCACCTTGCGCTCGGAACAGGATTATTTCGCGGGACTCGCCGAACATACGTCGAGGCTGGTCCTGCTTCTCGGCTGGCCGCTGGCGATCACCATGGCCGTCGGCGCCGTCATCGGCGCCATGACCACCATGTTCAGCTCCGTATCCGACCGCAGCACCGAGATCGCCACCGTCCGGGCGATCGGGTTCAGCCGGCGCGCGGCCTTTGCCGGTACGTGGATCGAGGCAATGGCCCTCACCTGCCTCGGCTGTGCCCTCGGCATCGCCTTCTCCTACCTCGTGCTCGATGGTTGGGCCGCATCCACGATGAGCCAGGACCGCACCAGGATCGGCTTTCAGCTCGCCCTGTCTCTTCCACTTGTCATGAAGGCGGTCTGGCTGTCGTTGGTGATCGGCGCCGTCGGCGGTGCCTTGCCTGCGGTGGCGGCAACGCGCATCCCGCTGCGGCTGGCAATGAGCGGTCGCGCGCAAGCCAGCTGATGGCATCATGAGAGAGATCGCCGGGCCGCGAGCGCGTACCCGGCGATCCATGTCGTGCTACGGAGACGTTCCCATGCGTTCGACAAGCGGCGATGCACGATACCGGCTCATACCGTCTGGTTATGTTCTCCGCCACGGCGCGAAATACCGCTCAACGCCTCGCCGGCACTGCCATTGGCATGGGCGACGGCGATATCGCCGAGCGACAGGATGCCGACCAACCGCTTGCTATGATTCAGCACCGGCAACCGCCGGACCTGGATGTCGCCCATGTTGCGGCAGACATCATCGATCTCTTCGTCGTCGAAGCAATATTTGACGTCCGAGGTCATCACGTCACGCACCTTGGCTTCCGGTCCCTTGCCCATGGCAACGGCCCGAATGGCGATATCGCGATCGGTGATCATGCCGACCAGATGGTCATGGTCGGCGACGGGCAGGATGCCCGCGTCGAGATCCGCCATAGCCTGAGCGGCCTGCAGGATCGTCTCGTCGGGATTGGTCATGCGCACATCATGCGTCATGGCGTCGCGAACTTTCATCGGTTCCTCCATCGTCGGACGCCGTGTGCGACCGGTGACGCGTCAGCGTCGGGCGGCGCCCATTTCCCCGCTGTCGCGATGCCCCTTCCGAGGGCCTGATACGACAACAAACAAAGCGCCGAACGGTTCCGATGATCCCGTCGATATTTTCGTCTACATCTCGTATTCGTCATCCTCGTCGGCGGAAAGCAGCTCCACCAGCTCGGCCACCTTGCCGCGTGGCAGGCTTCGGCCCTCGCCGATCAAGGCCTCATCGCTGTTGACCCAAGCCCAGGCCTCGGCGAGCTCACCGGGCGTCGCGCCGGTCGCAGACAGAGCGGCCATCAAGGTCTGGTCGACCGGACCGAGTATGGCAGCGATATCCTGTGCGGTTATGGTCATGCTCGTTCTCCCGAATTGTCGAAGCCGCGGCCCCATCCTCCCGCGAGCGGAACGAAATCCTGTCGGTTTTGTTCCTGCCTTCGAGCAATCGCAATGGATCGTCGGAGGCTGAGAAGTCGCTCCTGGCGCAACATGGCCACTATCGGGGCGCTGAAATTGAAAACGGCCCCCGTTGGGAGGCCGTTTCAAGCGGTCGGAAAGCAGTTGTCGGCCTTATTCGGCAGCCTGCAGCGCGGGCGTCTCGATGTCCGAGGTCAATCTGCCCGCCATGGCGTCGGCAAACTTCGCCTGATCGAGTTCGTTTTCCCAACGGGCAACGACGATGGTCGCGACCGCGTTGCCGACGAAGTTGGTGAGCGCGCGGCATTCCGACATGAAGCGGTCGATGCCGAGGATCAGCGCCATGCCGGCGATCGGAACCGAAGGCACAACAGCGAGCGTGGCGGCCAGCGTGATGAAGCCGGCGCCGGTGATGCCCGCGGCACCCTTGGAGCTCAGCATCGCCACCAGCAGCAACAGGATCTGGTCGGCGAAGGACAGCGGCGTGTCGGTCGCCTGCGCGATGAAGAGCGCGGCCAGCGTCATGTAGATGTTGGTGCCGTCGAGGTTGAAGGAATAACCCGTCGGGATGACGAGGCCGACGACGGAGCGCTTGCAGCCGGCGCGTTCCATCTTGTTCATCAGACCCGGCAGCGCCGCTTCCGAAGAGGAGGTGCCGAGGACCAGCAGCAGCTCTTCCTTGATGTAGCGGATCAGGGCCAGGATCGAGAAGCCGTTGTAGCGCGCGACCGCGCCGAGCACGACGAGCACGAAGAAGATCGACGTCAGATAGAAGGTGCCGATCAGGAAAGCCAGATTGGCGATCGTGCCGATGCCGTACTTGCCGATGGTGAAGGCCATGGCACCGAAGGCGCCGATCGGCGCGAACTTCATCAGGATCGAAACCATGCGGAAGATCGGCGTGGTCAGCGCCTGCAGGAAGTCGACGACCGGGCGGCCGCGTTCACCGACAGCGCCCAGCGCGATGCCGAAGACGACCGAGAAGAACAGCACCTGCAGGATGTCGCCCTTGGCGAAGGCGCCGACGATGGTGTCCGGAATGATGTTCATCAGGAAGCCGACGACGGAGGCATCATGGGCCTGGGCGGCATAATTGTTGACCGCCTTGGTATCGAGCGTCGCGGGATCGATATGCATGCCGGCGCCCGGCTGCACGACATTCGACACGATCAGGCCGACGATCAGCGCCAGCGTCGAGAAGGTCAGGAAGTAGATGAAGGCCTTGCCGACGACACGGCCGAATTTCTTCAGATCCGACATGCCGGCGATGCCGGTCGTAACGGTCAGGAAGATGACCGGCGCGATGACCATGCGGACCAGCTTGATGAAGGCATCGCCGAGCGGCTGCAGCGATGTGCCGAGCTGCGGATAATAATGGCCGAGCAGGATGCCGGCGGCGATAGCGGTGAGAACCTGCACATAGAGGTGCCGGTAAAAGGGAAGTTTGCCGCGAGTCTCGGCGGCAGCGATGGGAGCAATCATGATGTCCTCCGTTGTGCCCAACCGATCTCTCGGCCCTCCGGGCAAAGACTAAACCTTAACAGCCTCCGACTGTTCGGCTCGTCGTTGCAACATGCGTGCCAAATGCAGTGCGAATTGCAACGCACTGATTCAAAACGCTCTTTTCTAATGGGTATGATTGCGGCCAGAGATTTGTGCGATTATCCGCACAGATTGATTTGCAGCGCGCGCGAAATCATGCACAATATGCGCATGCTGCAACGGCCGGTTACGGAACAATTTTCAACGCCAGAGCAACTGGGCCGGCGCTCCCGCCGCGTCTGGCTTGTCTTCGCGTTTTTCTGCGCCGTCATCATTGCGGCCGCGCTTTATGGTGCAAGCCTTTACGGCCGCATCAAGGCGATGGAGACGCTGCAGGTGCAGGGTCATACCGATGCGAACCTGAAGGTCGCGCTGTTGCGAGCGGTCCTGGAGCGGCCGCGCGCCCTGCCGCTGCTCTTGGCGGACGATCTGCAGGTGCAGAATGCGCTCGCCTCCAAGGGCGAAGCCGTCAACACCGTCGACCGGAAACTGGAAAGCCTCGTTTCAGGCACCAAGGCCTCGGTGCTCTACGTCACCGGAAAAGACGGCATCGCAATCGCCTCGAGCAATTGGCGCGAACCCTTGAGCTTCGTCGGCAACGACTATTCCTTCCGTGACTATTTCAGCCGGGCGATGGAATGGGGAGCCGCCGAGCATTTCGCGCTCGGCAATGTCAGCAATCGTCCCGGCCTCTACATTTCCCGTCGTGTGGGCGATGCCGCCTCGCCGCTGGGCGTCGTCGTGGTGAAAATGGAATTCGACCAGTTGGAGGCCGACTGGAGCGAGACCGGCCGTCCCGCCTATGTCACCGACGAGCACGGCATCGTGCTGATCACCAGCATTCCCTCGTGGCGTTTCATGACGGCGGAGCCGTTGGCATCCGCCGATCTCGCCGCCATCCGCAGAAGCCGGCAATTCGGCGATGCGCCCCTGGCGCCGTTGCCGATCTCGCGGCCCGAGCCTGTCGGCCCGGATGCCTCGATCGTGCGGGCCATACTGCCCGGCAGCAGCGCTGCCGAATATCTGCAGCTGACGACGTCCATTCCGTCGACGCCCTGGCGGCTGACCTATCTCGTTCCGACCGATCAGGCGATTGCTTCGGCCGTTCGCGAGACCCGTTTCCTGACGTTGACCGCGCTCGTGCCGATCCTCGCGATCGCCGCCTTCCTGCTCTGGCGCCGCCACGTCTCGGCCATGCAGATCGCCATCAGCCGGCTTGCGCGCGAGGAGCTGGAACGGCGCGTGCTTGAGCGAACCGAGGATCTGAGCCAGGCCCGCGATCGCCTGGAGGCGGAGATCGCCGATCATCGGACGACGGAGGCGAAGCTGCAGGTCGTGCAGCAGGAACTGGTGCAGGCCAACCGCCTCGCCATTCTCGGCCAGGTCGCCGCCGGTGTCGCCCATGAGATCAATCAGCCGGTCGCCACGATCCGCGCCTATGCCGACAACGCCCATATCTTCCTGGACAGGTCGCAGCTTCAACCGGCCAAGGAAAACCTATCCTCCATCGCTGCCCTCACCGAGCGGATCGGCACGATCACCGAGGAGTTGAAGGCCTTCGCCCGCAAGGGCCGCAGCGCGCCGAAGCCGGTGGAACTCCGAAGCGTCATCGAAGGCGCGGTCGTCCTGCTCAGGAGCCGGTTTGCGGGGCGGCTGGACGCTCTGGTGATTGACCTCCCGCCGGTCGGACTTACGGTCATCGGCACGCGCATCCGTCTCGAGCAGGTGCTGATCAATCTGTTCCAGAACGCGCTGGAGGCGCTGGAGGGGCGCGACAACGCCAAAGTCGAGGTGTCGGCGCGGGAAACGGATGACGGCGTCGAAGTGATCGTCGCCGATAACGGCCCCGGCATCCCCGCCGCCATTCTGCAATCGCTGTTCACGCCCTTCAATACCTCGAAAGAACAGGGTCTTGGCCTGGGTCTGGTCATTTCCAAGGATATCGTCGCCGATTATGGCGGCCGTATCGACGTCGAAAGCAGCGAAAGCGGCACCCGTTTCACCATCCACCTGCGCAAGGCAATGTCATGAGCGACGCGTCCCCAGTCCTTCTCATCGATGACGACAAGGAACTGCTGAAGGCCACAAAGCAGACGCTCGAGCTTGCCGGCTTCGCCGTCTCGGCCTTTTCCACGCCGCTGGACGCGCTCGCGGCGCTGGAGCCCGGCTTTGCCGGCGTCATCGTCTCCGATATCCGCATGCCGCAGATGGACGGACAGCAGCTCTTTGATCGCGTCAAGGAACGGGACGCCGATCTGCCTGTGATCCTCGTCACCGGCCATGGCGATATTCCGATGGCGGTCAAAGCCATTCAGGACGGCGCCTATGATTTCATCGCAAAGCCCTTTGCCACCGACCGCCTGGTGCAGAGCGTACGGCGCGCGGCGGAAAAACGCCGCCTCGTTCTGGAAAACCGGTCGCTTCGCATCGCGGCCGAACAGGCGCAGGGCGACCTGCCGCTGATCGGCCAGACGCCGGCGATGGAGCGGCTGCGCCATACGCTGCGGCAGATCGCCGATACAGATGTCGATGTGCTGGTGACCGGCGAGACCGGCAGTGGCAAGGAAGTGGTCGCAGGCCTGCTGCATCGCTGGAGCCGGCGGGCGAAGGGCAATTTCGTCGCGCTCAATTGCGGTGCCTTGCCGGAAACCGTCATCGAGAGCGAGCTTTTCGGCCACGAACCCGGTGCCTTCACCGGCGCGCAGAAGAAGCGCGTCGGCCGCATCGAACATGCCAGCGCCGGAACGCTATTTCTCGACGAGATCGAGAGCATGCCGCCCGCCATTCAAGTGCAGATGCTGCGCGTGCTGGAAATGCGCGAGGTGACGCCGCTTGGCACCAACGAGGTGCGTCCGGTCGACCTTCGCGTCGTCGCCGCCGCCAAGGTCGATCTTGGTGATCCGCAGCAGCGCGGCGATTTCCGCGAGGATCTTTATTACCGCCTCAACGTCGTCACCATCTCCATCCCGCCGCTGCGCGAACGGCGAGACGATATTCCCCTGCTCTTCGGCTATTTCGCCGAGCGGGCCGCCAGCCGCTTCAGGCGCGATGTGCCGACCATGTCCGCAGCCGTGCGCCGCCACTTGCTGCAGCATAGCTGGCCGGGCAATGTGCGCGAGCTGTCTCACTTTGCCGAACGCTTCGTGCTCGGTCTGGAAACAGCGGTCACCCAGGCGCCGAGCGAGCCACCAGCCAGCGACACGACGCTGCCGCTCCCTGCCCGCGTCGAGCGCTACGAGGCCGACCTCATTCGCGAAACGCTCGCACAAAATGCGGGCGACGTCCGCCGCACCATCGAGGCGCTCGGCATTCCCCGCAAGACCTTCTACGACAAGCTGCAGCGCCACGGCATCGTCAGAAGCGAGTTTGCGGGATTCGAGGCGAACGGCTAGAGCAATTTCAGGAAAAGTGCGGTTCAGAGTTTCCGTGGAAAGCTGAACCGCTCCAGCGTCCGTGCCTCAGGAACCCGAAGCGTGGATTGCGACTGGTCCGCAGGCCAATTGCGCAGCGACGTGGGCTGTCCGGTCCAGCGCTGCCATCGCATCGGAGACCAGGCTGTCGAGTGCTTCGGCACTCTCACTCGCTTGCACGATCAATGGCGCGCTGAGACATATCCTCAAGGCGCTGGCCGGCATATCGCCGAAATCGGCGCAGCGAACGGGCTGGCCGAGGCGCACCGGCGCCACGCCGGGCTCTTCCATGGCAAGCGCCTTGTAGACATCAGCCGTTTCCGCCGCAGGCAAAAAGCCGCCTCGATGAGGATCGCGGAGGTAGAATGAGAAGATCGATGGTATGTCGTCCCAATGCGTCGCATCGCTCCGCGGACGCAAACACATCCGATCCAGCACCCGTGTATCGAGTGGCTCGAAAGCGCCGTCTTGCTTGAGGCGGGCGTTAACCGCTCCCGCAAATGTCGAAAGCACGGCTCTCACCTTGTCTTGCGGTAGACCGGCAAAGCGCTCGAGTTCGAACAGAGCCGCCTTCCAGCGCAGAAGCAGCCCGAAATTGGCGCGGCGCGGCAGCGCTTCGCGGGCTGTCCAACCCTCCGGCCAATCGTCCTTCGCGCAGTAATCCGCAAGGGCCGCCGGCAGTTGCTTCCGCTTCAGCCGCGCCGACCATTGCGGCGGGCACAGCAGCGCGCCGCTGAAAATCGGGCCGGCCAGGAATTTCGATCCCGTCAGCGCCACCAGGAAACCGCGATCGAGATAGGCGCGGATCGTGGCGGCGGAAAGTCTGAACTGGCAGGCGTCGATCATGATGTCAAGCATGGCGCCGAAGCGTGCCTGCAGGCGGAAGACCGTTTCGAGACCCGGCGCCAGCAGGCCGGTCTTGGACACATCCGTGACGACCAGAAGGCATCGAAGGCCGGCGGCACGGGCAAGCTCGATGAGCCCGCGCAATTCCTGCTCGACCTCCTCCTCGCTTCGCAACGTGCCGTCGGCATGGCGCGCCGGGACAGTGGTGTTTCGCGTCGCATGGCCGGGGCTCAGTTCCTCGCCCTTTGCGACCAGCCGCTCGCTGCTGACACGGGTCATGAAATGCCGGCCGGCGGCGGCGGCCATGACCCCGCTCCCGGTCTCGTTGCCCATCAGCGTGATGGTCATCAGGGTTTGATCATTCTCGCGCGCCAGAAGTGACGCCGCGAAAAGATGGATGTCGGTGCCGGAGGTCGCCATGACCGCATCGATCCGCCGCTCGCCGGCGTCGAGGCCGAGCAGATGCAGGAGATCGGCGCGCATGCGCGCCATTTCCCGCGCGTAGATGTCGGCGGCGGGATGGATATCCAGATCGCGCTGCAACCGATCGTAATAGGCGCCGACGACGTCGAAAGCCGCAGCGGAAATGGTCGATGCGGTCGAGGAACCGAAGGCGAGATCGAGCGGCCGGGGCGACGGTCCATGGCCATACATGTTGAGGCCGGTCACCGGGTCGCAATCCAGCCTCTCGTCTCCGCCGGAAATCAGGCAATCGAGAAACGCTCGATCATGCCGGCCCACGCTCTCGGATGCACGCGCACTTCCTCCCTCCCCGTTCAGGGCCTGGATGGAGACGTGATCGTCCGAGATGTTCAGCATGTTAAGCATTCCCCTTGCCGTGCCGGAAATGAATCGCTCAGGACGAGCGCATCGATCCCCATGGAGCCATCGCGATGGCGACGGCTGGCGATCGACATTAGGCAAGACAAGATGGAGCGAGGCTGACGTGGCGACCGAAGAGCCGGCACGAAAGCGGATACGAAAAGCCCGCCGCCTTGACGGCGACGGGCTCGAAGATGCGTCTGGAGATGATGCGCTCAGCCCGCGACCGCGACCTTGTCCTGGGTCTTGGTGTCGAAATCGCTGGCGTCGTGACGCTCATGCAGCTGGTCGGCGGGATCGCCGGACAGGCGATTGACCTTCCGGCCGCGCTTGACGGCCGGCCGCGCGAAGATCGCATCGGCCCAGCGCTGCACGTTCTTGTAATCCTGTACCTGCAGGAATTCGGCCGCGCCATACTGCCAGCCCTTCACGAGACCGCCATACCAGGGCCAGACGGCGATATCGGCGATGGTATAGTCCTTGCCGGCCAGATATTCGCTTTCGGCGAGACGACGATCGAGAACGTCGAGCTGACGCTTGACTTCCATGGCGAAGCGGTCGATCGCATATTCGATTTTCGTCGGCGCATAGGCATAGAAGTGACCGAAACCGCCGCCAAGATAGGGCGCGCTGCCCATCTGCCAGAACAGCCAGGACAGGCATTCGGCGCGAGCCGGCTGCTCGGTCGGCAGGAAAGCGCCGAACTTCTCGGCGAGATAGGTCAGGATCGAACCGGATTCGAAGACCCGGATCGGCGTTGGGCCGCTGCGGTCGAGCAAGGCCGGTATCTTGGAATTCGGATTGACATCGACAAAACCGCTTCCGAACTGGTCACCTTCACCGATCTTGATCAGCCAGGCGTCGTATTCGGCGCCGCTATAGCCGAGCGCCAACAGTTCCTCGAGCAGGATGGTGACCTTCACGCCGTTCGGTGTACCCAGCGAATAGAGCTGAAGAGGATGACGCCCGACGGGCAATTCCTTTTCATGCGTCGGCCCGGCGATCGGGCGGTTGATGTTGGCGAACTGGCCACCGTTGCCCTTGTTCCAGACCCAGATCTTCGGTGGCGTGTAATCGGCAGAATCGGTCATGCTCAAACTCCTGATATCCGGCGGGTACGATTGCGTCGCACCGCTCGATCTAGCGCGTTCTACCGTCCGCACATAGGGGGCATGATGGGTTTTTGCGAGAGGGCGAGAACACATTGTCGTCAAAATTCGAGCGGCGTCGCGACCGGGCTGTGCGCAGTCGCAGTCTTCTCAAACCCAGGAACATCAATACTGCGACGGCAAGCGGATTCTTCTCGGCAAAAACGAAAAAGCCTGCCGCGGGAGGAGGTGCGGCAGGCTTTCTAGAAGAACCGAACAGCAGCTGGGAGGAGGAGTGCTGCTGTTCCCGCAGGCGACCTTGGGAGGAGGAGAAGAGCGCCTGCAAAGCGAAGGATGCGGGAGGAGGTGCATCGCTTCGATGGATATGACTATACACTAGAACTGCTCACTTGATAGGCATTTATTTGCAGGGCAGCTATGCGTTATGCGAAAAGCGGGAGGCTGACCACTGCATGCCTCCGCTGTGAATACCAAGGCCCATCAGGCAGCTGCACAAAACAAAAGCGCCCGCTGGGAAAGCAGGCGCTTGCAGGCATGGGTACAGATCGGCGTGTGCGGCCGTTAGCGGGCGACGGCAGCCCGGGCGACGTTGCGGATTTCGCTACGGCCGATACCGAGGTCATGCAGTTCGCGGGTAGACATACGGCCCAGCTCGGAGACCGTCTGACGATACTTGAGCCAATTGTTGAAAGAGCGTGCTACGTTCATGATGATCCCCTTTCTTGGGCATTCGAAGCTGGGCTGCCGTGCTTGGCGCTCCGTCCGCTTCGATGGGTTGGATATAGTGCGAAACCGTTGTGATTTGCATAGCTAAGACATCACTCCACCCATGCAATTCACGCATAGATTATCGAGCTTGCCGGGCACTCGCGCCTGTCTCGATCGCCGCCCATCGAAACGCGCCCGACGATTTTCGGATGACAGGTGAGCCGTTCTCTGCGAGAAGGGTGGTGATTGAGAGACAGGGGCGCCCGTCGCGTGACGGGCTGAGAAGAACCCTTCGAACCTGAACCAGATAATGCTGGCGGAGGGAGTCGCTCGGGGCCTTGCTACCGGTGCCGCCCCTTCGCGTCCTGCCCCGCCCGAAAGGGGCACTATGCAAAACCAGATCACTCCCGGCTCTCTGCTCGCCGCCATGCGGGCCGACCCACCGCTGGTGCAATGCATCACCAATTTCGTGGCGATGAACATCGCCGCCAATGTGATGCTGGCCGCCGGCGCCTCGCCCGCGATGGTTCACAGCGAAGAGGAGGCCGGCGAATTCGCGACGATCTCCAGCGCCTTGACCATCAATATCGGCACCTTGTCGCCCGCCTGGCTGGCCGGTATGAAGGTGGCAGCGCGGGCCGCGACTAAGGCGGACAAGCCATGGGTTCTCGATCCCGTCGCCCACTATGCCACCGCCTATCGGCGAAAAGCGGTCATTGAACTTCTGGAACTGAGACCAACGATCATCCGGGGTAACGCCTCGGAAATCATCGCGCTTGCCGGCGGCGTCAGCCGTGGCCAGGGCGTCGACAGCCGGGACCCCGTCGAACTGGCGGCAGACTCGGCCTGGCACCTGGCCAGCCAGTATCAGGCGGTCGTCGCGGTCACGGGCGAGACGGATTTCGTCACTGACGGAAACAAGGCATGGCGGATCGAAGGCGGATCGGTCCTGATGCCAAAGGTGACCGCGCTCGGTTGCGCGCTGACCTGCCTCATCGGCGCCTTCGCCGCGACAAGACCGCAAAGCCCGCTCGAGGCCACGGTTGCGGCCCTTGCCGTCTTCGCCGTCGCCGGCGAGCGAGCGGGCAACGAGGCGGCCGGACCCGGCTCGTTTTCCTGGCACTTTCTCGACGCGCTGGCGGCACTCGATGGAACAGCGCTCGACGCGCACGCAAGGATAATCCCGGCATGAAAACCTTCGATCTTTCGCTTTATCTCGTCCTCGATCCGGCGCTTTGCGCCGATATCGGCATGGTGGAGACAGCGCGCGCCGCTGTCGCCGGCGGTGCGACCATCGTGCAATTGCGCGACAAGCGGGCCACGACGGCAAGCATGATCGAAACCGGCCGCGCGCTGAAGGCGGTACTCGCCGGCACCGGTGTTCGCCTCATCGTCAACGACGATGTCGAGACAGCGGTTACGATCGGTGCCGACGGCCTGCATATCGGGCAGGAAGACATGGACGTGCAAACCGCCCGCCACTTGATCGGCCCCGATATGATCCTCGGCCTTTCCGTGGAAACGCCGGAGCTTGCCGCCGCGATCGATCCCGCCATCGTCGATTATGCCGGCATCGGCCCCGTCTTCGCAACGGCGACGAAACCGGATCACAAGCAGCCGATCGGCATGGCCGGCCTGTCCCGCATCATCGATCTCTGCCCGGTTCCCTCCGTCGCGATCGGCGGCCTGAAAGCCGAACATGCGGCAGGTGCTTTTTCGGCCGGTGCCGACGGCATCGCCGTGGTCTCCGCCATATGCGGCAAGCCCGATCCTCGAGCGGCGACAGCCGAGATCGCGATAGCAATCAGAAAGGCACGGCCATGATCAGAAACGTTCTTTCCATCGCCGGCTCCGATCCTTCCGGTGGCGCCGGCATCCAGGCCGACCTGAAGGCTTTTTCGGCGCGCGGCGTCTATGGCATGGCAGCGTTGACCGCGCTGACGGCCCAGAACACACAGGGGGTTTCCGGCGTTCATGCGGTGCCGGCGCAGTTCGTTGCCGAGCAGATCAGGGCGATTTTTGCCGATGTGCGCGTCGATGCCGTCAAGATCGGCATGATCGCAACTGCCGAAATCGCCGAAGTCGTCGCGGATGCGTTGGTGCCGCATCGAGATATTCCCATCGTGCTCGATCCGGTGATGATCGCCAAAGGCGGCTCACCGCTGCTCGCGGCAAATGCCGTCGATGTGCTGACCCGACGGCTTCTGCCGCTTGCGGCCTTGCTGACACCCAATCTGCCCGAAGCCGCTGCACTTCTGCATGAGCCAGAAGCCACGGACCGCGAGACAATGGCTCGTCAAGCAAAAGCGCTATTGCGGCTCGGCCCACTGGCCGTCCTGATCAAGGGGGGACATCTTGAAGGCGGCGAAAGCCCGGATGTGTTGGCCAGCTCGACCGGTTTGACCTGGTTCGAGGCAAGCCGCATCCCGACGAAGAACACGCATGGCACCGGCTGCACTCTGTCCAGCGCCCTGGCCGCTGAGCTCGCCAAGGGCGCGACGTTGGCGGAGGCCGTTGCCGTCGCCAAACAGTATCTCGCCGGCGCTGTCGCAGCCGCCGACACGCTTTCGGTCGGCAGCGGTCATGGGCCTGTCCAGCATTTTCATGCGCTATGGCCGGATGGGGAAGCTCAATTCCAGCCGAGGGCAAGCACACCAAACAGGATGACCACGCCGAGGCCGGCACGGTAGATGACGAAAGGCCAGGTGGAGAAACGCTCCAGAAAGCGCATCAGACCCCAGATCGTCACGAAGGACGAGATCGCGCCAACGATCAGACCCACCGCAAGCACCGACCATGCTTCGGCCGGGATATGCGCCTTGTAGAGCACGAAGAGCTCCCGCAAGCCTGCGAGCGCAATCGCCGGCAGCCCGAGGAGAAACGAGAAACGGGCCGCCTCCTCACGCTTGAGACCGAGGAAAAGAGCGGCCGTCAGTGTCGAGCCGGAGCGCGATACCCCGGGGATCAGAGCGCCGACCTGGGCAATGCCGACGATCACCGCATCCATGATGCGCATTTGCCCGGTATCCTTGCGGTGCCGGCTGGAAAGCTCCGCCAGGGCCAGAAGAAGCGCCATGACCAGACAGGCGACACCAATGACCCAGAGGCTGCGCAGGGAGGTCCCGCAGGCATTCAGGGTCGAGGACAGCAACAGGCCGGCGATGACGATCGGAACCGTCGCAATCACGATGGCAAGCGCCAGCAGCAGCGATGGCGAGCGCCAGTCCCCATGCCGTATGGCATCCACCGAGCCGACGGTGACGGAACGCACGTCGCTCCAGAAATAGGAGACGATGGCGGCCAGGGCGGCAAGCTGCATCGCCGCGGAGAAGGCGGAGCCTGGGTCCTGCCATCCGAGCAAGGCCGGAACGAGCCGCATATGGGCGGTCGACGACACCGGCAACAGCTCGGTCAGGCCCTGAACCACGCCAAGTATGGCTATCTTGGCATAGCCGAGGGCCACGAAGCCCGTATCGACGCCCTGCGTACAAACATCCGCCATATCTTCGTTACCTCGTCTTTCGCTCCCACGAGGCCGGCAAGGCGCAACTGATCGATGCGGGGCGCCGGCCCGGTCGAGAGCCGGAGTTAGCTTTCTGTGGCTTTCCTGAACTCTACTCGTCTTCGTCCGGCAGGGCCTGCATATAGCGAATAACGCCGTAGAAGGCGCCACACAGGATGAGCGCCGCGATGACATGATGAATGTCGTGCATCATCGCGTGATGATGCCGCAAGGCGAGAGACAGGATGTTGTAGGTCATGATGGCAATTGCCGTCATGACCAGCGCGAGAACGAGCGCCATGTTCCGATGATTGAATCTAGCCATCACACACCTCTTTCTTCCGATGTCCGGACGGCGGCACATGGCCGGCGAATTCGGACAGGCCGAGCCGGAAACCTCCAGCAACATTCAGCCACGAGGTATTGCATGAAGCTGAACCGGCGCTGAAAATTGCGCGACGGCAATGCTGCAATGCGAAAGAAACATTCGTTATTTGGTGTATAGCGCCCGTGACCGTTCCAGATGCTTCAGCACGGCGGCTTCCGCGCCGTCCGCGTCATTGGCCGCAAGCCGCTCCAGAATCTCCTCATGCTCGACAAGGGTAAACTTTTCCTTGCCCGTCCAGATGAGCATCTCCGTATGATAGGCCTTCAGCCAGGCCAGCATCGCCTCGCTGACGGCGACGAAGATCGGGTTGCCGGAGATCTGCGCGATGCGGGTATGAAACTGCATGTCGGCGGAAATGAAATCCTCGGCATGCCCCAGCGATTCGCGCTGACGCTCGATGATATCCTTGAGATCGGCAATGTCGGCCTCCGTCGCGCGCGGAGCCGCCTCCCTGGCCATGCCGCGCTCGAAGAAGATGCGGGCGGTCTTCAGATGTTCGAGCGAATCCGCCGACTGCGACAGCATGATCTTCGCCGTCAAATCCACCTGCCGGAAAATCGACTTCGCGGTCAATTGCAGCACTTTCGCGCGTTCACCATGCGAGATGCTGACAAGGCCCTTGTTGGCAAGCGATTGCATGGCCTCGCGGATCGCCGGTCGGCCGACGCCGAAGCGTTCCATCAGGACACGCTCCGACGGCATCTCATCGCCGGGCTTCAATTCGCCCGATGTGATCAACCGCTCCAGTCGGTCGAAGACTTCGTCAGAGAGCTTCCGACGGACGATTTGTTCGATTGGCTGGCTCATGACATCTCGCTGGCTCAAGGCTTTTCTTACTTATGCAACGTCAAATGGTGCGGAGAAAGCCTGTTCGAAACGATGGGATATCTCCTGAACAAAAAAATCATTGCAGAAGTTGGAATACTCATTATACCAGATCACGAGTTGACGCCACGACAAAATCGTCGGCGAGAGGAGCAACCAGCAATTCATGAGCATTATCGTTACCTACCGTATCGAAACGCCCGGCAGCATCGAGGCGATGGCCGACAAGATCGCCAGCGATCAGTCGACGGGCACCTTCGTGCCGGTTCCCGGCGAAACGGAAGAGCTGAAATCGCGAGTCGCGGCACGGGTGATCGGCATCCGGCGGCTGGAGAATGCTGACCATCCGAGCTGGCCGGAAGTCGCCGAGGGCCATGGTCCGCTCCATCGCGCCGATGTCGACATCGCCTTTCCGCTCGAGGCGATCGGCACCGATCTTTCGGCATTGATGACGATCGCGATCGGCGGCGTCTATTCGATCAAGGGCATGACGGGCATCCGCATCGTCGACATGAAGCTGCCGGACGCCTTTCGCGGCGCCCATCCCGGCCCGCAATTCGGCATAGCCGGCAGCCGGCGCCTGACCGGGGTCGAGAAACGTCCGATCATCGGCACGATCGTCAAGCCGGCGCTCGGACTGCGCCCGACAGAGACCGCCGAACTGGTCGGCGAACTGATCAGCTCCGGCGTCGATTTCATCAAGGACGACGAGAAGCTGATGAGCCCCGCCTACTCGCCCCTGAAGGAGCGGGTCGAGGCGATCATGCCGAAGATCCTCGACCATGAGCAGAAGACCGGCAAGAAGGTCATGTATGCCTTCGGCATCTCGCATGCCGATCCCGACGAGATGATGCGCAATCACGACCTCGTCCTGAAGGCCGGCGGCAATTGCGCCGTCGTCAACATCAATTCCATCGGCTTCGGCGGCATGAGCTTCCTGCGCAAGCGTTCCGGCCTGGTGCTGCATGCCCATCGCAACGGCTGGGACGTGCTGACGCGCCATCCGGGCGCGGGCATGGATTTCAAGGTCTATCAGCAATTCTGGCGCCTGCTTGGCGTCGACCAGTTCCAGATCAACGGCATCCGCGTCAAATATTGGGAGCCGGACGAAAGCTTCGTGGAGTCCTTCAAGGCGGTGAGCACGCCGCTCTTCGATCCCGCCGATTGTCCGCTGCCCGTCGCTGGTTCGGGCCAATGGGGCGGCCAGGCGCCGGAGACCTATCGGCGCACCGGCCGGACCACGGACCTGCTTTATCTCTGCGGCGGCGGCATCGTCAGCCATCCCTTCGGACCGGCGGCCGGCGTGCGCGCCGTCCAGCAGGCCTGGGAGGCGGCGGTCGCCGACATTCCGCTCGAAGACTACGCCAGGGATCATCCGGAGCTTGCCGCTTCGATTGAAAAATTCAGCGACGGCAAGGGCGCTTAGCGGCAATGAACGATCTTCTTATCAGCTATTACGGCGACGATTTCACCGGCTCCACCGACGTCATGGAGGCGCTCGCCTCGAACGGCGTGCCGACCGTACTGTTTCTCGGCATTCCGGATGCCGGCCTGCTGGAACGGTTCAAGGACTGCCGCGCCATCGGCATTGCCGGAACGAGCCGCAGCCAGACGCCGGACTGGATGCAGCGGCATCTGACGCCGGCGCTGAAATGGCTGAAAGGCCTCGGGGCAGACATTTGCCATTACAAGGTCTGCTCTACCTTCGATTCCAGCCCGCAGATCGGCAATATCGGCAAGGCGATCGAGATCGGCCATGCGCTTTTCGCCCAGCCCTTCGTCCCGGTCGTGGTGGGGGCGCCGCAGCTCAAGCGCTACACCGCCTTCGGTCACCTCTTTGCCGCCTATCAGGGCGACGTCTACCGCATCGACCGTCATCCGGTGATGTCCCGCCATCCGGTCACTCCGATGGACGAGGCCGATCTGGCACTGCATCTCGGCAAGCAGACCTCCCTGCCCGTCAGCCTTGCCGATCTGGTGACGATCTCAGCCGAGGATGCGGACGAGAGGCTGGATAGACTTGCCGCCAAGTCCGGCGGCATCATGCTTCTCGATGTCGACGGCCCGCAAACGCAGGCCGCGGCGGGGAGGCAGCTCTGGCGCCTGAAGACGCAGGGCGGCTTCTTCGTTGCCGGCTCCTCCGGCGTGGAATACGCCCTGCTAGCCGCCTGGCGCGACCAGGGTCTGATCGGCGAGCGACCGGCCTTCGCATCGCCGGGCAAGGTCGAGCGTCTCGCCGTTGTGTCCGGCAGCGTTTCGCCGACGACCGAACGGCAGATACGCCAGGCAACCGCGGATGGTTTCGACGGTATTCCTATCGATCCGATTGCGCTCGTCTCGGACGCTGCCGGCCAGGCAATCGAGGATGCTGCCCGCGCCGGCATAGACAGGTTGAAGGCCGGCCGCAGCGTCATCCTGCACACGGCACTCGGCCCGTCTGCGGATCGCGGCTCCGATATCGATCGCATCCCCGGTGCGCGCCATCGCCTCGGCCAGTCCCTTGGCATCATCCTGCGCCGCATCGTCGAGCATGAGCAACTCAGCCGCGCCGTCATCGCCGGCGGCGACACCTCGAGCCATGCCCTCAAGGAGTTGCGCGTGGAGGCGCTGACGACGCTGCTGCCCCTGCCCCAGACGCCAGGTTCGCCGCTTTGCCTTGCCCATGGCGGCTATGTGCCGACCAACGGGCTGCAGATCGCGCTCAAGGGCGGCCAGGTGGGAACGGACGACTATTTCGCGCAGATTCGCGATGGACGAGGAGCGTAGCCGCGCATCTGCACGAATGCTCACTCATTGGAGTGATCATTGACTCATCATACCACTTGCGATACCACAATTTGAACAGGACGAGGAAGAAAACATGACAGCAATCGCTCTTTTCGGCGCCGGCGGCAAAATGGGATACCGGCTGGCCAAGAACCTGAAAGGCTCGCGTTTCGACGTGCGTCATGTCGAAGTCAGCGATGCGGGCAAGGCGCGCCTGAAAAACGACCTCGGCATCGATGTCGTGCCAGCCGACGATGCCCTGAACGGTGCGGAGGTCGTCATTCTCGCGGTGCCGGATACGCTGATCGGCAAGGTCGCGGCCGGTATCGTCGACAAGCTGAAGGCGGGCACCATGGTCGTCGCTCTCGATGCGGCCGCCCCCTTCGCCGGCCATCTGCCGAAGCGCGACGATCTCACCTATTTTGTCACCCATCCCTGCCATCCCCCTATTTTCAATGATGAAACCGAGATGCAGGCAAAGAAGGATCACTTCGGCGGCCTGTTTGCCAAACAGCACATCGTCTCGGCGCTGATGCAGGGACCGGAAAGCGCTTATGCGCTGGGCGAGGAGATCGCCAAGGTCATCTGGGCACCGGTCATGCGCTCGCATCGCGTCACGGTCGAGCAGATGGCGATGCTGGAGCCGGGCCTGTCGGAGACCGTCTGCGCTTCGCTGCTGGTCGTCATGCGCCAAGCCATGGATGAATGCGTTGCCCGCGGTGTGCCGGAAGAAGCAGCCCGCGACTTCCTGCTCGGCCACATGAACGTTCTGGGCGCCGTCATCTTCAAGGAAGTCGACGGCGTATTCTCGGATGCCTGCAACAAGGCGATCGAATTCGGCATTCCCGCGCTGATGCGCGACGACTGGAAGAATGTCTTCGAACCGCAGGAAATCGCAGCCAGCATCCAGCGCATTACCTGAGGAGATCCCCAGGGAGGGCGTGGCCCTCCCTCTTTTCATAGCCCTGCCGGGAACAGGGCCTGTTTCATAATCGGGAGGAAACCATGAAACTGACACGCAGACTGACGCTTGCGGCCCTTGCCGGCGCTCTTGCCCTGGGCACGGCCGCGCCTGCCTTCTCGGCGGACCTGATCGCCATTATCACCCCGGCGTTTGACAACCCCTTCTTCAAGGCCGAGGCCGTCGGCGCCGAAGCCAAGGCAAAGGAACTGGGCTACGAAACGCTCGTCATGACGCATGACGACGACGCCAACAAGCAATCGGAAGTCATCGATACCGCGATCGGCCGCGGCGCCAAGGCGATCATTCTCGACAATGCCGGCGCCGACGCGACGGTCGCCGCGCTGAAGAAGGCGAAGGATGCGGGCATCCCCTCCTTCCTCATTGACCGCGAAATCAACGTGACCGGCATCGCCGTTGCCCAGATCGTTTCCAACAACTACCAGGGCGCTCAGCTCGGCGCGCAGGAATTCGTCAAGCTGATGGGCGAGAAGGGCAATTATGCCGAACTCGTCGGCCGCGAAGCCGACACCAATGCCGGCATCCGCTCGCAGGGCTATCACGACGTCATCGACGACTATCCGGACCTGAAGCTGGTCGCCAAGCAATCGGCGAATTGGAGCCAGACGGAAGCTTACGCCAAGATGGAAACCATCCTGCAGGCAAATCCGGATATCAAGGGCGTGATCTCGGGCAACGACACCATGGCCATGGGCGCCATCGCAGCCCTTCAGGCCGCCGGCCGCAAGGACGTGATCGTCGTCGGCTTCGACGGCTCCAACGATGTGCGCGACTCGATCAAGGCGGGCGGCATCAAGGCGACGGTCATGCAGCCGGCTTATGCCCAGGCCCAGAAGGCGGTCGAGCAGGCAGACGCCTACATCAAGAACAAGACGGCGCCGAAGGACGAGAAGCAGCTGATGGATTGCGTTCTCATCAATGCCGACAATGCCGACAAGCTCGAGACCTTCGCGCTGAAGCAATAATGGCGGACAGAGCAATCTGGAGAGCATGGAGACCCCATGCTCTCCGGACATGTTTCCCATGAGATAGAGGTGCATTGCATGTTGAGGATCAGGGGCGCGGTCGTGGCCGCCATGCTGGTCGCAGCGCTGCCCGGCTGCAAGATCATCAAGACGCCGACGCCTGAGGAAAAGGCGGCCGAGGCGGCAAAGAGCGCCTTCGATCCCGCGACCAAGGTCGACGCGATCTGGCAATCGCAGGTCCTTCCGAACCTTGAAAAACGCGCGGGCGATTTCAAGACGGTACTGCAGGCCGTGGCATCGAACCCGGACGAGGCCGGCGCCAAATACGGAAATCCTCGCAAGCAGGCCTCATCGCCCTGGACCTATGCGGTCAAGCTCACCGGCAAGATCGCCGCCGCCGATACTGCCTCAAGAGCCGCAACGCTCGACGTCGATGTGGATGGCGACGGCAAGGCGGACGCGAAAGTGCAGATCGGCCCGGCCATCCGCGGCACGGCGCTGCGCGACGCGCTGGATTTCCTCGATTTCAATGCTTTCCGGAACCAGATCGAATGGGCGCAGTTCGGCAAAGCCTTCAACGAGAAGGCAAACAGCTCCTTCCTCGCCGCTTTGCCGCGTGAAGGCCTCGTCGGCAAGACGGTCACCGTGACCGGGGCCTTTCCCCTGCCCTCATCCGGCCAGTTGCCGCTGATCACGCCTTCGGCGCTGACATTGGGGCAATGATCATGAGCGAGGCAGCAGGCAAGGACGACATCATTCTTCGTCTCGAAGACGTGTCCAAGGTCTATTCGGGCATCGTCGCGGTCAAGCGCGCCAATCTTGAGCTACGGCGTGGCGCCGTCAACGTGCTCGTCGGCGAAAACGGCGCCGGCAAGTCGACGCTGATGAAGATCATCGCCGGCGTGGAGCGCCCCACGGCCGGCCGCATCGTGCTGGAAGGCGAAGAGGTCTCCTTCGACAGCCCGGCCGACGCGCAGGCACGCGGCATCGGCATGATCTTCCAGGAGCTCAATCTCTTCGCCAACATGACGGTGGCCGAAAACATCTTCGCCACGCGTGAAATCACCCGCGGCGTCTTCGGCATCGATCACAAGGCGCAGGTCGCCAGGGCCAACGAATTCCTCGACCGACTGGATGCCGGCATCTCCGCCGAGACCATGGTCGAGGACCTGCCGATCGGGCAGCAGCAGCTTGTCGAGATCGCCAAGGCCATCTCGCTTGATGCCCGTATCCTGATCATGGACGAGCCGACATCGGCGCTGTCTGCAGCGGAAGTCGACATTCTTTTCAAGGTGATCGCCGAGCTGAAGGCGCAAGGGGTGGCGATCGTCTATATCTCGCACCGGCTGGAAGAGCTGATGCGGATCGGCGATTACATCACCGTGCTGCGCGACGGGCAGATCACCGGCCAGGCGATGGTGCGCGATATCGACACGAAATGGATCGTCCGTTCGATGATCGGATCGGACGCCAAGGATTTCGCCAAGGATGGCGGCCATACCATCGGCAAGGAGGCTTTCCGCGCCGAGGAGATCAGCCTGCCACGGCCAACAGGCGGCCTTGCCGTCGATCATGTCTCGCTTTCCGTCCGCGCTGGCGAAATCCTCGGCATCTACGGCCTGATGGGTGCCGGCCGCAGTGAATTCTTCGAATGCGTCATGGGCCGGCACATGCATTCCACCGGCAGGATCTTCATCGATGGCGCCGAAATCCGCGAACGCGACACCACCCGCCGCATCCGGCGCGGCCTGGCACTGATCCCGGAAGATCGGCAGCGCGAGGGACTGGTGCAGGTACTCTCCATCGCCAGCAACCTGACGCTCGCAAGCCTCGGACGCTTCGCGCGCCTCTTCCACATCGATGCCGGCGCGGAAAAGGGCGCCATCCGCGAGATGATCCGCGATCTGTCGATCAAAGCTCCCAATCCGGACTTCGAAGTCACGTCGATGTCGGGCGGCAACCAGCAGAAGGTGGTCATCGGCAAGGCGCTGATGACCGATCCCAAGGTCCTGCTGATGGACGAACCGAGCCGGGGCATCGATGTCGGCGCCAAGGCCGACGTCTTCCGCACCATGCGCAGGCTCGCCGGCAAGGGATTGGCAATCCTGTTTTCAACCTCGGACCTTGAAGAGGTCATGGCACTTTCCGACCGCATCGCCGTGCTCAGCAACGGCAAGCTGATCGCCGTCTTCGACAGGAGCGAAGCAACGGAGGAGGCCATCGTCGCGGCATCAGCCAAGGGACACGGACATACAAAGGAACTCGCGTCATGACGGCGGATACGTCTTCTACTTTCGCGGCCAAGCGGCCGAACGGCTCTGTGCTCCTGACGCTGATGAAGCTCAGGACTTTCATTGCGCTCTTTGCCGTCATCATCTTCTTCGCCATCTTCGCGCCGAACTTCACCTCGACGGCCAACATGATCCTGATGTCGAAGCATGTGGCCCTCAATGCGTTCCTCGCCATGGGCATGACCTTCGTCATCATCACCGGCGGCATCGATCTTTCGGTCGGCTCCATCGTCGGTCTCTGCGGCATGGTGGCCGGCGCGCTGATCCTCAATGGTGTTGAATTACCAATCGGTTATACCGTTTATTTCAACATATATGAGATCATCCTGATCACGCTTGCCGTTGGCCTACTGATCGGGCTCATCAACGGACTGCTCATCACCAAGCTCAACGTCGCGCCCTTCATCGCGACACTCGGGACGCTCTATGTCGCCCGCGGCCTGGCGCTCTTGTCCTCCGACGGCCAGACCTTTCCGAACCTGGTCGGCAGACCGGAATTCGACACGACCGGCTTCGATGTCTTCGGCGCCGGCCGGATGCTCGGTCTTCCCGTCTCCATCTGGATTCTCATCATTCTGGCGCTGGGGGCCGCCTATGTCGCCCGCTCGACGCCGATCGGCCGGCATATCTTCGCCGTCGGCGGCAACGAGCGCGCGGCGCGCATGTCCGGCATCCGCGTCGACGTGGTGAAGATCTTCGTCTACATGTTCTCCGGGCTGTGCGCCGCCATCGTCGGCATCGTCATCTCGTCGGAACTGATGGCCGCGCATCCGGCGACCGGCGAAAGCTTCGAGCTCAACGCCATCGCCGCCGCCGTGCTCGGCGGCACCTCGATGTCGGGCGGGCGCGGCACGATCGGCGGCACGATCATCGGCGCCTTTGTTATCGGCATCCTCTCCGACGGGCTTGTGATGATGGGCGTCTCCTCCTTCTGGCAGATGGTCATCAAAGGGCTGGTCATCATCATCGCCGTGGTCGTCGACCAGGCACAGCGCCGCCTCCAGCAGCGCGTGACGCTCATGCAGATGGCAAAGGCAGGCTGAGAATGACGGAACTCAAGGGTGCGCTCATCGGCTGCGGCTTCTTCGCGGTCAACCAAATGCATGCATGGAAGGACGTCGACGGTGCGGCGATCGTTGCGATCTGCGATCGCGATCCCGAGCGGTTGAAAATCGTCGGCGATCAGTTCGGCATCGAGCGACGCTACAGCGACGCGGCGGCGCTGTTTGCCGATGGCGGCTTCGACTTCGTCGATATCGCCACCACCGTGCAGAGCCATCGCGGCCTGGTCGAAATGGCGGCAAAGCATAAAATTCCGGCCATCTGCCAGAAACCCTTCGCGAAGTCGCTGGGCGATGCCAAGGCCATGGTCGAGACGTGCAGAAATGCCGGCATCCCACTGATGGTACATGAGAATTTCCGCTGGCAGACACCGATACAGGCCGTGAAGCAGGCTCTGGACTCGGGCGCCATCGGCGAACCTTTTTGGGGACGCTTTTCCTTCCGATCCGGCTATGACGTCTTTTCGGGCCAGCCCTATCTTGCCGAAGGCGAGCGTTTCATCATCGAGGATCTCGGCATCCACACGCTCGATATCGCCCGTTTCATCCTGGGCGATGTGACCAGGCTCAGCGCACGGACGAAGCGGGTCAATCCGAAGATCAGGGGCGAGGACGTCGCCACGATCCTGCTGGACCACGACAACGGTGCCACCTCGATCGTCGATGTCAGCTATGCGACCAAATCGGCGACCGAAGCCTTCCCCGAAACGCTGGTCGAGATCGATGGAAGCCAGGGAACGATCCGGCTGTCGCAGGGCTATCGCCTCGAAATCCATGGCCCCGACGGCACGACGATCACGGACGTCTCGCCAAAGCTGCTCTCCTGGGCATCACGACCATGGCACAATATCCAGGAAAGTGTCCTGGCGATCCAGCAACACTGGACGGACCGCCTGAGATCGGGCGGCGAAACCTCCACCTCGGGCGCCGACAACCTCAAGACGTTCGCCCTCGTCGAGGCTGCCTATGACAGCGCCGCGACGGGAAGGACGGTCGAGATCGGAGCACTGCTGCGATGACCGCCGGAGCCGATGCCTTCCAGCTTTTCGGAACACGCAAGACCGAAGTTCCACCGGTCCGCCTGAGCGCCGGCAAGCTGGAGGTCGACGTCAAGGACGGCAATCTGAGAACCGTCACCTATGACAGAACCGAAGTGCTGCGCGCCGTCTCCTATCTGGTGCGCGACCGCGACTGGGGCACGTATGCCCCGTCCCTGTCCGAGCTGAAGATCGATCAGGGCACTGACGCCTTTTCCGTCAGCTATGTCGCGAGCTGCCACGGCCCGGACGAGACCAGGCTCGACATCCGCGTGCGGATTTCGGCCGAAGCCGGCGGCCCCGTCATCTTCGATGCGGAGGCGTTCTCCGATACCGGCTTCGAGACCAACCGCTGCGGTTTCTGCATCCTGCATCCGATCGTCGGCATCGCCGGTGAACCGGTCTCGGTGGAGCATGTCGACGGCGCGCGCGAGGATACGCGTTTTCCCGACCTCATCGAGCCGTGGCAACCCTTCAAGGACATGCGAGCGATCACGCATACGGTCATGCCGGGGGTTACGGCGGAGTGCCGGATGGAAGGCGATACGTTCGAGATGGAGGACCAGCGCAACTGGTCGGATGCCTCCTACAAGACCTATGTCCGGCCGCTGGCCCTGCCCTGGCCCTACCAACTGCCAGCCGGCGAGCCCGTTCGCCAGCGGATCGTGCTGACGATCACCGACGGACGGCCAGATCTCGTCACGCCGGCTGCCGCGCCCTCGACCGATCGGATCGTCACGATCACACCGGGAACGAAGAGCGGAACGATGCCGCAGATCGGCCTCGTCATCACGCCGGAGGAGGCAGATGCGACGCTGGCGGCGGGCGACGTTCTGAGCGCTATCGGAGCCCAGGAGCTGCTGTTCCATTTCGACCCGAATGCCGGCCATGGCGCGGACGCGTTTCGGACCTTTGCTGCGCTTGCCCGGCCGCATGCCGGCACCTCGACGCTGGAAATCGCCCTGCCCTGCAAACGATCGCCACTCGCCGAAGCCGAGGAAATCGCCGGCTGGATGCAGACGGCCGGCTTCCGGCCGGATGCGATCCTCATCTCGCCATCGGTGGACAGGCAGTCAACGCCGCCGGGCAGCCAATGGCCGGAATGCCCGCCGCTCGAAGAGGTCTATGCGGCAGCGCGCAGGGCATTCCCCGGCATTCGCCTCGGCGGCGGCATGCTCAGCTATTTCACCGAGCTCAACCGCAAGCGCGTGCCGGCGAAGCCGCTCGACTTCATCAGCCATTGCACCAACCCGATCGTGCATGCGGCGGACGATCTCAGCGTCATGCAGACGCTGGAGGCGCTGCCTTTCATCACCCGCTCGGTACGCGCCATCTATGGCGACAAGCCCTATCGCATCGGCCCATCCACCATCCCGATGCGGCAAAATCCCTATGGCAGCCGGACGATGGACAATCCCGGCGGCGAGCGTATCGCCATGGCGAATACCGACCCACGGCACAACGCCCGCTTCGCCGAGGCTTTCGCGCTCGGCTATGCGGCAAGCGTGCTCGATGCCGGGCTGGAATGCCTGACGCTTTCGGCATTGAGCGGACCGTTCGGCCTGATCGCCGGCAACAACGAACCATCGCTTGCTGGTGGCAGGCGCCCATTGTTCCATACGGTCGCTACCCTTGCCAGCCTTGCCGGCAGCCCATGGCGGGAATGCGTGTCGTCCGATCCCGCCGCCGTTATGGCCTTCATGGCCACGCCTGCGAAAGCGGCGCGGCAACTGGTGCTGGTCAACATCACCGCCATGCCGCAGCGTCTCGATCTCGCCTCGTTCCGGCTGGCGGGCGAACCTGCCGATGGCATGGTCACGCTTCAGCCCTATGCTACCGCTTCGCTTGCACTGGCGGATTGACCTAAGCTCGCGAACGCGCATCTTAGTCTTCTGAATCGCAGCGATCGGGAGGATTGGCGTGAAGACGAAGAAGCTTATCAATGACGGCGCGGCCGCCGTGGACGAAATGCTGGCGGGCATTCTGGCTGCCCACCCCCATCACCTTCGCGCCCTTGAGGGATCGCCGCGCTCGATCATTGCCAAGCGTGGGCCTCGGCCCGGCAAGGTCGGCCTGGTCATCGGCGGTGGCTCGGGGCATGAGCCGAGCTTTCTCGGCTTCGTCGGCAAGGGGCTTGCCGATGCGGCCGCCATCGGCAACGTCTTCGCGTCGCCGCCGCCGGATCCGATCATCGAATGCGCCAAGGCCGTCGACAATGGCGCCGGCGTCATGTTCATGTATGGCAATTATGCCGGCGACGTCATGAATTTCGACATGGCGGCCGAGATGCTTGCCATGGACGATATCGAGGTGCGCACGGTGTTGACGACCGACGACGTCGCCTCCGCGCCCGTCGACCAGCGCGACCGCCGGCGCGGCGTGGCCGGCAATGTCTTCGTCTTCAAGGTGGCGGGTGCGGCCTGCGATCTGATGTACGGCTTCGACGAGGTGGAGCGCGTCGCGCGGCGGGCCAACGACCGCACCTACACGATGGGCGTGGCGCTCTCTCCCTGCTCGCTGCCGCAGACCCTCAAGCCGAACTTTCAGCTCGGCGAGGACGAGATGGAGATCGGCATGGGCATTCACGGCGAGCCGGGCGTCGCCCGTGGTCCGCTGAAATCGGCCGACGAGGTGACGACCGAGCTTCTCGACCGCATTCTCGGCGAGATGAAACCCAAGCGCGGCGACCGGGTGGCCGTGCTGGTCAATTCGCTCGGCTCGACGCCGCTGATGGAACTCTACATCATCATGCGCAAGGTCAAGATGGTCCTCGAGCAGGCCGGTATCGAAATCCACCTGTCGCTGGTCGGCAATTACTGCACGTCGCTGGAAATGGCCGGCGCCTCGATCACGCTGATGCATCTGGACGACGAGCTGCAACGCCTCATCGATCACCCCTGCGATTGCGCCATGTTCCGCTCCGGTGAGGCCGGCAAATGACCGATATCACCGTCAAGGATCTGATATCGCTCTTCACGCTGATCGCCGAGACGACGGCGCGCGAAAAGGAGCGGCTGTGCGAACTCGACGGCGTGATCGGCGATGCCGATCACGGGATCGCCATGGAACTCGGTTTTTCGGCCGCCGCCAAAGCCGTCTCTGAACTGGACCCGGCAACTGCCGACCCCACGCTGGTCTTCAATACCGCCGCCAAGGCTTTCCTGAACGCGGTCGGCGCCTCTTCCGGCCCGCTCTACGCCACCGCCTTCATGCGGGCTGGCGCCGCCGTCAAGGGCAAGGTGTCACTGAGCGAAGACGACATGGTGAGCGTGGTTGCGGCACTCGCCAGAGGCATCCAGGATCGTGGCAAGGCGGAGATCGGGGAAAAGACGATGGTCGACGCCTGGGCACCGGCGGCAAAAGCCTGCGAGGCCGCCAGACAACAGGGCCTGCCGCTTGCGGCATGCCTCGCCGAGGCTTTGAAAGCGGCCGAAGCCGGAATGGAAGCGACCAAGGATATGATCGCCGCAAAGGGGCGATCCTCGCGGCTCGGCGAACGCGCGCTCGGTCATGTCGATCCGGGTGCCGCCTCCGCGGTCGTCGTCATTTCGTGCCTGCATACCCTCTTCTCACCCTAATGCTGATAAGCTCATCATACCAGTTGACATGTGACGAGTGATTTGCCAAAACCGCCTTCAGCAATGTTCTGGAGGAGGACCGGCATGCGTATCACCCATAAATTTGCGAAGCATTTCGGCGCGATCGCGATTGCCGCGGCGGCCTTGACGGCAACCAATGCCGCCGCCGAGGATCTGACGCTCTGGACGCTGAATTTCGACAATGGCGGCGCCAACGCCGCCCTCAAGAAGATCGCGACGGATTTCGAGGCCGCCAATCCCGGCACGCATGTCGAAATCGTCCAGCGCGGCGTCGATGAGCACAAGACCGCCCTTCGCGTGGCGGCCGGTTCCAGCAAGGGTCCGGATATCTATTTCAGCTGGGCCGGCCTCGGCCTTGGCGGCGAATATGTGAAGGCCGGCATGTCGCTGCCGCTGGACAAATATTACACACAGTACAAGTGGAACGACGAACTGCTGCCCTCGGCCGCGGCCTTCGCCGATCTCTATCCGGGCGGCAAGCACGGTGTACCCTTCACCTTCAAGGGTGAAGCGATCTATTACAACAAGAAGCTCTTCCAGAAGGCTGGTATCACCGGCGAGCCGAAGACCTATGAGGAGCTGCTGGCTGCGGCCGACAAGCTCAAGACCGCCGGCATTCCGGCCTTCACCTTCGGCGGCTCGGTCAACTGGCATGTGATGCGCCTGATGGACGTGCTCCTGGAAACCAAGTGCGGCGCCGACAAGCATGATGCGCTGATGGCCATGAAGCTCGACTGGACCAAGGAAGCCTGTGCGACCGACGCTTTCACCGAGTTCGCCAAATGGACGAAGGACTATACGCTGCAGCCCTTCATGGGGATCAGCAACCAGCAGTCCTATACGCTGTTCGTCGCCGGACGGGCAGCGATGATGCTGGAAGGCGACTGGCTCGTGAACCAGCTGAGCGGCAGCGGGGTCAATCTCGACGATTACGGCATCGTACCGTTCCCGACGAATACGAACCGGCTCTATGGTTTTGCCGAATACAATTACGTCAGCACCAAGAGCAAGAATCCCGACCTCGCCGCCAAGTTCCTCGACTATTTCCTGTCGACCAAGGTGCAGCAGGATCTCGTCGGGCAGATCAGCTCGATCTCGGTCAACAAGAACGTCCAGTATACCAACCAGAAGCCGCTCGAGGCGAAATGGCTGGATATCTTCAAGACCTACAGCAAGGTCTACATGAACGGCGACCAGGCCTTCCCGCTCGATGTCACCACCGAATACTTCCGGGTGATCAACGATGTCGCAGCCGGCAACAGCCAGCCGGCCGATGCGGTAAAGCAGCTGCAGACCTTCATCGCTGGCCGTACCTGACAAGTCCGGCGAGCCGCGGGCCTGAACATCGATCGCGCCCGCGGCTCCGCCCACTTCAATGCCCACGCGTCAGCCGCCGCCGGGAGCAATCAGAATGTCATTCCGAAATCGAATACATGATCCTCGCGTGCAGGCGCTGGTGCTGCTCGCCCCGGCCATGCTGATCTACGCGATTTTCGCGCTCTACCCGATGCTGAACGTCCTCGTGCTCAGTTTCCAGAAATGGAACGGGCTGGATCCGCAGCGCCCCTTCGTCGGCCTGGCGAACTATCGATATATCTTCACGCAGGACCCGGTCTTCTGGGTCGCCTTCAAGAATACGGTGATCTGGACGATCATGTGCGTGATCTTCCCGCCCATGGTGGGACTGCTGCTGGCGCTGAGCCTCAACCAGAAGCTCTTTGCCCGCAACACCTTCCGCGCGATCTTCTATCTTCCCGTCATCATCGCCCCGATCGCGGTCGCCACCATGTGGAAGTGGATGTACGATCCCTTCTTCGGCCTCTTTACCGAAATCCTGACGTCGATGGGGCTGCAGGGCTGGATCCAGGACTGGCTCGGCAACAAGACCGTCGCACTTTATTCCGTCTTCGTCGCCTATCTCTGGCAGTCGGTCGGCTTTTCCATGGTGCTGTTCCTCGCCGGTCTGCAGGGCGTCTCGCAGTCGCTGGTCGAGGCCGCACGCATCGACGGCGCCGGGCGCTGGGCCATCTTCAAGCACGTCACCTTCCCGGCACTGCGCACGACGATCACCATCGTGCTGGTGCTGTCGATCATTTCGTCGCTCAAAGCCTTCGACATCGTTTACGGCCTGACCGGCGGCGGGCCGGCGCAATCGACACAGATGCTGGCGCTCTGGGCCTTCACCCAGGCGATGCAGATCTTCGATTTCGGCCGTGGCGCGGCAATCTCGGTCGTGCTGCTGCTGATCACCATCGCCATCGTCATCCCCTATCTGCGGTGGACGCAAAAGCATGAGGAAGCCGAACAATGACGGCAACATCGGCCCCATCCATCTCTGACGGCTTCGAGACCACCGCCCCGGCAAAGCGTCGGCGCGATCCGATCCTGATCGCACTCTGGCTGGCGCTGCTCACCGTCGCGCTGATCTGGCTCGCCCCCTTCGTCTTCATCGTCTTCACCTCGCTGAAAACGCAAGCCGACGTCACGACGACGGGAGCCTTCATGCCACCCCTCGATCCGGCATTCGGGAACTATTCCAGCGCCTGGGGCCGCGGCGATTTCGCCAACGCCTTCTTCAACAGCGCCATCATCACCGTGATCAAGGTGCCGCTCGGGCTCATCCTGTCGGCCATGGCCGCTTATGCACTCGCCAAGATTCCGCTGAAGAGCGGCAAGGCCCTGCTGCTGCTCGTCGTCTTCGGAACGATGATCCCCTTCCAGGTCATGCTGGCGCCGCTGTTCACGCTGGTCAATTCACTGGGGCTCATCGACACCTATCCCGGCGTGATCCTGCCCTATATCGCCTTTGGCGTGCCCTATCAGGTCTTCATCCTGCATGGCTTCTTCAAGGGCATTCCGAAAGAACTCTCCGAGGCGGCGCTCATCGACGGCGCCAGCCATTTCACCATCTTCCGCCGCATCTTCCTGCCGGTCTGCCTGCCGGTGCTCGCCGCCCTGCTGATCCTCGACTTCGTCTCGACCTGGAACGAATTCGCGATGGCGCTGGTGCTGCTGCAGGACCAGCACATGTGGACGCTGCCGCTCGGGCTGATGTCCTTCCAGGGGCAGTTTTCCAACGATTACGGGCAGCTCAACGCCGCGATCGTCATGACCGTGCTGCCGGCAACGCTCGTCTATCTCATCTTTCAGCGCTACTTCGTCTCCGGCCTCACCTCCGGCGCCGTCAAGGGCTGATCCGCCATCCAGTCCGCAAGTCTTTCGAGGAGAACATCATGTCCAGTGCAAGCGTCGAAAAATGGGGTGTCTTCGAGGCCGCCTTCGATGGCCCGTCCGGCGGCAATCCCTATCTCGACGTGGCATTCGATGCCGTTTTCAGCCAGAACAGCCGCGAGATCCGCGTACCCGGTTTCTACGACGGCAACGGCGTCTACCGCGTGCGCTTCATGCCCGACAACGAGGGCGATTGGTCTTTCCGGACGCGCTCTAAGACCCCGGCGCTCGACGGCAAGACCGGTTTCTTCACCGCGACGAAACCCTCGGCGGGCAATCATGGCCCCGTACGTGTGCGCAACAAGTTCCACTTCGCCTATGCCGATGGCAAGCCGTTCCTCTCCTTCGGCACCACCTGCTATGCCTGGACGCATCAGCCGCTCGCGATGCAGGCGCAGACGCTCGCGACGCTGGAGAAAGCCCGCTTCAACAAGATCCGCATGGGCGTCTTCCCCAAGGACTATCCCTATAACGTCAACGAGCCGCTTTATCCCTGCTTCGAGAAAGGCGCCGACGGCAAGGAGGATTTCGACCGGCCGAACCCCGTCCTCTTCCGCCATTTCGAACAGCAGGTCGCAGCCCTTTGCAAACTCGGCATCGAGGCCGACATCATCATGTTCCACCCCTATGACCGCTGGGGCTATGCCGACATGTCGGCCGAGCAGGATTTCCGCTATGTCGCCTATCTTGCCGCCCGCCTTGCCGCCTATCGCAATGTCTGGTGGGCGCTTGCCAACGAATACGACTTTCTGCTCGACACCAAGCCGGTGGCGCAATGGGATCGCTATTTTCATATTCTGGAAGAGAACGATCCCTACGGCCACCTGAAGTCCATCCATAACGGCGATCCGACGATGAACTTCGATCATCGCAAGCCCTGGGTCACCCATACCTGCATCCAGAACTGGGACGTCAAACGCACGCAGGAATGGCGCGACGCCTATGGCAAGCCCGTCGTCAACGACGAGCCGGAATATGAAGGCAACATCATCCAGTCCTGGGGCAATCTGACGGCGCAGGAACTGGTGCATCGCTTCTGGATCACGGCGACGCGCGGCGGCTATGCCGGCCACGGCGAAACCTATTCGCATCCGGAAGACCTGATCTGGTGGGCCAAGGGCGGCGAATTGCGCGGCGAGGCCTGGAAGCGTATCGGCTTCCTGCGCGACCTTTTGGAACAGGATGTCGTCAACGGGCTCGAGCCGCTCGCCGCCACCGGCGAATGGCCCTGGACCCGCGTCTCCGGCGCAAAGGACGGCGATGTCACCTACATCTATCTCGGCGAGCACCAGCCCGTCGTCTGGTCGACCGGCCTGCCCCTGGACGGCACCGATTACGATGTCGACATCATCGACACCTGGGAGATGACGATCGCCCCCGCAAGGAAGGTGGATGCCCCGATCCCGCATCCGACGCGGCATGGCGCCATCGTGCGCGGCGGCGAACCGGACGCCGCCTTCGGCGTCGAACTGCCCGGAAAACCATACCAGGCCCTGCGCGTCCGCAAGGCGCGCTGAATAAGCCTTACAGGAGAGATCGCATGTCGGGACTGACCATCAGGAACGTCAAGAAATCCTACGGGGCGGTGGATATCATCCATGGCGTCGATGTCGACATCTCGGACGGCGAGTTCGTCATTCTCGTCGGGCCTTCCGGCTGCGGCAAGTCCACGCTTCTGCGCATGATCGCGGGCCTGGAGGAGATCACCGGCGGTGAGATCTCGATCGGCGGGCGGGTGGTCAACAACCTGCAGCCGAAGGACCGCGACATCGCCATGGTCTTCCAGAATTATGCGCTCTATCCGCAGATGACGGTGGCGCAGAACATGGGCTTTGCGCTGGAGCTTGCCGGCGCGAAGCGTCCCGAGATCGATCGGAAGGTCGGCGAGGCCGCGCAGATCCTCGGCCTGCAGCCCCTGCTCGGCCGCAAGCCCGCGCAGCTTTCCGGCGGCCAGCGCCAGCGTGTCGCCATGGGCCGCGCCATCGTGCGTGACCCGAAGGTCTTCCTGTTCGACGAGCCGCTCTCCAATCTCGATGCCAAATTGCGCGTCAAGATGCGTGCCGAAATCAAGGCGCTGCATCAGCGGCTGAAGACGACGATCGTCTATGTCACGCACGACCAGATCGAAGCCATGACCATGGCCGACAAGATCGTCGTGCTGCAGGGCGGCAGGGTCGAACAGATCGGAACGCCGCTCGAACTCTACGACCGGCCAAGAAACGTCTTCGTGGCGGGCTTCCTTGGATCGCCCGCGATGAATTTCCTCGAAGGCAGGCTGACGGGCGGATCTACGCCGAAGCTGCTGTTATCAAGCGGCACCGCGATCGAGCTTTTGTCGGCACCGGACCAGGCTGATGGCAAGGAGGTCATCGTCGGCATCCGCCCCGAGGACCTATCCTTTGCCATCGACGGCGGCGTGCCGGCCACGGTCACCGTCATCGAACCGACCGGATCGGAGACCCATGTCGCGCTCGATCTCGAAGGCCGCGAACTCACCTGGGTCATGCGAGAACGCGCCGAGTTGACGCCGAACCAGACGGTAAAGTTGTCTCTGAAGTCGCCGAATGTCCACTTCTTCGACAAGGCGAGCCAGCAGCGTCTTTAAGGCTTCCGGTTCCTAGCGCATCGCCTTGAAGCGGTGCCATGCCACCATGACCAGGCAACCGAGCAGGACGATATTGATCGCCAGCGCGTGGCTGGCATCGGCATGCAGCGACGTCATGATGACTGCGACTGTCTGAAGCAACAAGAGTGCCGTGGCAGCCACGGGCGCCATGGCGACAAGCACGCCGAGCATCGCCGGCACCAGCAGCGCGCCGGCGGACGTGAGTTCGAGAATACCGATGGCGCGGACGGCCCATTCGGGGAGGATGTTCACGGACCCGATGCCCAGATTGCCGAGATATTCGATCGGCTTCGACATCTTCAGCAGGCCCGAGAGCGCAAACAGCATGGCTGCGGAGGCTTCCATCAGCCAGATCAGGGCACGTCTCAATTCGCCGGCAGTCTCAAGGGAAACCGCTCCGGGCTGTTCCGTATGATGACGTCCGGCGCTCATCATTGCGGCGCACGCCTTTCGGCATCGCTGATGACCGCCAGGACGCGCTTGACGAAGGCGGCGCCATCGAACTGCTTCGGCCCGCCGTCGGAGGAATGATCGGGCCGCTCGAATATGAAAGCCTCGAGATTGACCACCGGCAGCTTCAACCGCCTCCGTACCTGACCGATCATCGCGGTATAAGTCACCACAACCTGATAGCCGTTCGGCTCGAATGCGCCATCGATCCCCGAGGCCGGCAGAGCCGCGACCGTCAGGCCGCGCGCCGACAGCACGGAGCCGATACGCGTGGCGACCTGCGGATTGTCGAGGCAGATCAGCACGTCCGTCTGGCGATGGGATGAAGGAGAATCAAAAAGCATCCAGCGACCTCTGTTCGAATTCGGGCCGAACATAGAGCTTTGCAATGTAAAGCGGTGTTTTATCTTGTTGCATTTTGTTGCAGCGGCCGCCGCAAACTAAAAGAATTCGCCGCAATGCAATGCAACACATGCGCTGCGGGAAAGCTGGTTTCCTTTTCCTCGCCCGATTCGGGCAAGGAGACCGGATTTGAAACCAAGCAGCAATGCCAGATCGAGCAACGCGGACGAAACGCCGCACCGACTGATGGCCATAAGGCATTTTCTCGGCAAACAGGAGCGCGTCTATCTTTGGACCGCCTGCCTCTGTTGCAATCTGCTCTTCCGCACTATCGGCGCAAGCCCCCGCCAATTCATCATCTTCAACATCCTGGCGCTGCTGGGTCTGGCTGCGAAAACCTTGGAGGCGATCCCTATCGAAGCCGGCAAACCCTCGGCTACGACAGACGATCGGCCCCCAGCCACAAGGGATTGGAGACCGATATTGAGCTTTGCAATTCAGCTGCTAGTCGCCTGCTACGCAATGACGGTTCTGGTCGACAATCTCGCCACGAGCCCAGCCTTGCTTGGCACCATCCGTTAGGAAGTTCAGATCCGCCGACCGAAAACCCCACCGTGCCGGCGAGGTCTTCGGCCCTTATATGTTACCTGGAGAAACGCTCCGGCCGGAAATCGGCGAGTAGCGGATGGCGCTTCCCGGTGGCGATCTCGTCCGCCAGCAATTCGCCCGCGATCAGGCCAAGCGTGGCGCCGCTATGGCTGAAGGCGACGAAATAGCCGGGGATGGATTGCAATTCGCCGAATACGGGATCGCCATCGCCGGGGATCGGCTTGGGGCCGACGCCATAATCCGCCAGCTCCAGGGTCGGATTGCCCTCAAGTACCCTGGATGCTTCTCGCAGCAGGCCTTCAAGCGTGGATGGCCTGATCGCGTAGCTGCCATCCGCATTGACGCCCACCTCCTCCTCGGACCAGGCGGAATCCAGCGCAAAGGCGCCGTCCGGCGTCGGACGGATGGCGACCCGCGGCGTGTTCAGAACCGCCTTCAGCGGATGCTGGACCGGCTTCGTCCTGACGAGCAGCGCGATCGGCGTGCCGTCGGCGATATGCTGACCCGCTTCGGCAGCGATGGCGGGAACCGCTCCGCCGGCGGCGAGCAGCACGGCATCAGCTTCCCAGCGAACCCCGTTTTCGGTCGTCACACCGCGGGCACAGCCCTCTTCGACATTGACGGTGGCGCGACCGGCATCCGTGACGATCTCGCCGCCCAGTGCCATAAACTCCTCCGCCAGGAGACCGATCAGCGACGGCAGGTCCACCCAGCCCTCGCCCGGATTGAATTTGGCGCCCTGCGGCGTCACCGCGCTTGCATCGACGCCGGGCGTCGTCGCGGCGATCTTGCCCGGCGCGAGCAATTGCGCGTGATAGCCGAGATTGCGCTCGTAGTCGAAGACCTCGGCAATCTCATTTTTATCATCATCCGCATCCCAGGTCAGGCCGCCGTCGAAACGCAGCCAGCGCGCATCCGGATATTTGGCTGATAGCGTGCGATAGCGGTCGATCCCGGCAAGGCGCAGCCGGTGATAGGCCAGCGAACGCTTGCGCGCCGAATTGAGCCAGGCGAGCGACCGGCCGGATGCGCCATTGGCCAGCGGGCCGTCATTGATGAGCACGGTGCGGACCCCAAGCCGCGCAAGGTGAACGGCCGTCGAGACCCCGAAAATCCCGCCGCCGACGACAATGACCTTCGAAGGCTGAGTGGAAGCATGCATGTTGATGACCCTATTCGTGATTGACGTTGCAATGGCAAGACGGCTCGGACGGCCATCTCATATCAGAGAACCTCCGCGAGAAAGCGTTTGAGCCGCTCGCTCTGGGGATTGTCGAAGATCTGCTGCGGCGGCCCCGCCTCGATGATGCGGCCTTCGTCCATGAATACGACCTGGTCGGCCACCCTGCGGGCAAATCCCATCTCGTGGGTGACGACCGCCATGGTCATACCCTGGCGGCCGAGATTGGCCATCAGGTCGAGGACGCCCTTGACCAGTTCGGGATCGAGCGCGCTCGTCACTTCGTCGAAGAGAACCACCTCGGGGTCCATGGCAAGAGCGCGCGCGATCGCGACGCGCTGCTGCTGTCCGCCCGACAGACCGGCCGGGCGGTGATCCTTGCGACCGGCAAGCCCGACCTCGGCAAGGCGCATCTCGGCGATCTTGCATGCCGCGCTCTTCGGCATCTTCTTGATCTTCGTCAGCGACAGCATGACGTTTTCAAGCGCCGTATGATCGGGAAACAGATTGAAGTGCTGGAACACCATGCCGACGCGCCGGCGCAAGCTTTCGGGCCGCATCGTCAGAATGCTTTCGCCATCCAGCACGATATCGCCGCGCTTCGGCTCCACCAGCCTGTTCAGGCACCGCAGCAGCGTCGACTTGCCCGAACCGGAGGGGCCGATGATGCAGGTGACGGTGCCGGCGGCGATATCCAGATCGACACCCTTCAGCACCTCTAGATCGCCATAGGCCATGCTGAGATCACGGATCTTGAGCGTGCCGCCCTTGAAGCGCGTCCGGCTTTGGGCGGAGGCAGCCTGCAATTCGTCCACTTCGACAAGCCCGCTGGCCGCACCCGAGCCTCGCCCCTGCCGCCCAAGCCGCAACCGAGCATCGATATAATTGACGAGATGGGTGAGCGGCACGGTGATGACGAGATAGAATATGCCGGCCAGCAGCAAGGGCGACAGATTGCCCGTCACGACGGCCTGATCCTGGCCGACACGGAAAATCTCACGCTCGGAGGCCAGCAGACCGAGAAAGTAGACGAGGCTCGAATCCTTGACATTGCCGATGAACTGATTGACCAGCGCCGGCAGGACACGCCGCACACCCTGCGGGATGACGATCAGCCGCATCCCCTGGCCGTAGCTCATGCTGAGCGCCCGGCAGGCTTCCATCTGACCGCGCTCGACGCTTTGAATGCCGGAGCGGAAGATCTCGCCGATATAGGCGCCGGCGATCAGGCTGAGCGCGATGATGCCGAGTGGATAGGGCGACGGGCCGAACAATTCGCGGCCGATGCGGGCGAAGCCCTGCCCGATGATCAGGATGGTCACGATCGCCGGCAGGCCACGGAAGATATCGGTATAGATGCGTGCGGGAAGGCGCAGCCACCGCGACTGCGAAATGCCCATGACGGCCAGCACCATGCCGATGATGACACCGAGCACGGTCGAGGCGGCGGCCAGGATCAGCGTGTTCTTGAGCCCGACGCTGATCATGCTCGGCAGCACTTCCGCCATCGCATCCCAATCCAGGAAGCTGCGGCGGAGATTTTCAAGCCAGTTCATCCAATTCCCCATGAATTTCCGGCGGCGCAGCGACGCGCCGCGTCCGGCCGGCTATCAGCCCGCCGACGAAGCGCCGCCCACAAGTCACGGGCGGCGTTTCTTCACTTCTTGGGCAGATACTGCTCGGGCATCGGCGAACCCGGAAACCACTTTTCATAAAGCGTCTTCCAGGTGCCGTCCTGCATCGCTTCGTGAAGCGCCTTGTTCAAAGCCGTGCGGAAGGCATCATTTCCCTTGCGGATCACGAAACCCGCAGGCGCATCGAAGGAGGGAATATTCACGGCCACCTTCAGCGAGGGATAGCGCTCGCCATATTGCTTGGCCGCTTCGTAGTCGAGAAAATGCGCATCGATCGTGCCGTTGTTGAGCGCGGCCACGGCGGAGTTATTGTCGGGGAACTTCACCAGGTCGGTGCCAGCGAAATTCTTCGTCGCATAGACCTCCTGCAAGGTGCCCTGCACGACGCCGAGACGCTTGCCCTTGAGGCCGGTGGCATCCTTGATGGCGGCATCCGGCGTCAGGATGGAGAGATAGCCCGCGAGGTAGCCGTCGGAAAAATCCACCGTCTTCTTACGTGCTTCCGTGGTCCCGATCGCGGCAACCGCCACGTCGAAACGCTCATTGGCCACGGATGGCATCAGGGCCGAGAATTCCTGGCCGGTGAAGGTCACCTTGTCCTTCGAGAATCCCATGCGGGAAACGACATTGAGGAAAAGCTCGATATCGAAACCGGTGAACTGACCGTCCGCGGTGGCGAAAGTATAGGGCTTTGCATCGCCCATCGTCCCGACGCTGATGCCTTTCGGATCGATGAGGTTGTAGGGATTGTCTGCCGCGGCGGCCACCGATGCGATGCCGACCGCCAGAAGATATGCCAGGACGCCAGTGCGCAATGAAGCGATGGCGGCGAATATGCCTGATCTGTTCATGTTGGTTCTCCGCTCTGAAGGGATGCTCTTATCGGCATTTTCTGCGTGATCTAGCGCTCCCTCGCCGTGCCTTGCCGGCAGAAGGATTTGCATAAGAGACCGGTCTCATTTATAAAGAGACCGGTCTCAATTGATATTTGTTAACTTGAGATTGACCTTCCGTCAACAACTCTTGTAACCGTCCCTTCATGGAAAACACCGCCGCTCCGAAGCGTCCCGTCACCGTCGCCGATGTCGCAAGAGCGGCCAAGGTCTCCAAGGCCACGGCAGCCCGTGTCCTCGGCGGCTATGGGGTCGTCAGTGACAAGATCCGGGCCCAGGTGATGGCCGCGGCAACCGCACTCGGATACCGGCCGAACGAGCTTGCCCGCAGCATGACGACAGGGAAATCCGGCATTATCGGCGTCGTCGTCGGCGATATCGAGAATGCCTTCTTCAGCCTCGCGGTCCGCGGTATCAGCGACGTTGCCCGCATGGCGGGCTTCAATGTCATCATCGCCAATTCCGGCGAGGAGCTCGAGGCGGAGAAATCAGCCGTCGACCTCCTGATCGGCAAGCGCGTCGACGGCCTGATCGTCACACCCGCGCGCTGCGACCGGATGGAGCATCTTCAGGATGCCCTGCGGGTCGGCGTTCCCCTCGTGCTCTTCGACAGAACCATTCCCGAACTGGGTGTCGACGCAGTGACCGGCGACGATCGGGATGCCGCCATATCGGCAACGCGGTATCTTCTGGAAGAAGGCCATCGCCGCATCGGCTATATATCCGCCATGGACATTGACGGTGCTCCACTGGTCGACAGCCGTCAGATTTCCAATTCCGCCGTACGCGAGCGCATCGAAGGTTTCCTGGCCGCACAGACAGGTGCGGCGCCGACCGATCCGCGGCACTACGTGCGGCTTGGCGCCACGAACCAGCAACGCACCGATGACGTCGTCAAACGCCTGCTCGCCGAAGAGCATCCACCGACAGCGCTTGTCACGTCAGATAGCCTCGTTGGGTTGCGCGTGTTCCGCTCCCTACAGTCCTTGGGCCTCTCCATCCCCAGGGACATGTCGATGATCTCTTTCCTGGACGCGGATTGGACCACGGTCACTGCCGCGCCGATCACCGTCGTCGACCAGCCGGTCTATCAAATGGGGAAAAAGGCCGGCGAAAGGCTGATCTCCCGATTAAACGGCAAGGACCTGCCGATAGAGCGGACCATCGTCAAGACCAGCCTGATCAGACGCGGCTCGGTGGCATCGCCCTCCCCGGCCGAGCCTTGAGCCTTCGGCCGCTCAGTTTCCGTTCTGCCAGCTCTTGCCCAGACTGCTCCGGCTGGAGCGAAGATCGAAGACCGTATGGCAGACAACCGTGACGAAGATGATGGCGCCGCCGAAGAAGGTCGCGACCGGCGGCCGTTCGGAAAAGAACAACCAGACCCAGAAGGGCGTGAGCACGATCTCCATCGCCCCGATCAGGGCGGCGTCCGCCGGCGGCATGCGCTTGGCGCCGGCGAGGAACAGCACAAGCGCCAGCGAAAAGTTGGTCGCGCCGAAAGCGGCAAGCACCAGCCAATTATGCGCGTCGAGCGAGCCGGCCGAACCGAAGGGCGCGAAGATGACGAAGGTCAGAAAGCCGCTGACGATCGTCGGCGGCAGGCTCGGCACGCTGCGGTCGATGCGCGGGATGATGATGATCAGCGCGAAGGACGCCGTCATGCCGAGCGCCAGCAGATCGCCGAAACCAGTGCCGCCACCGACCGAGGAGGCAACGATGACGGCAACGCCGAGCAGGCTGACGCCACCCGCGACAAGCGTGCGCCTGGGCACCCGCTCCTTCAGGATCGCCCAGCCGAACAGAGCGGCCATGAACGGCGCGGTGGCGTAGATCATCGTCACGTTTGCGACGGTGGTCATGTAGAGCGCGCCGATGAAACAGGCCTGGCTGAAGGTCTGGCAGGCGATCATCGCAAGGCCCGAGGGGTGAAAGACCGAACTCCATTGCCGGCGCGAGAAACCGCCCTCGAGAAAGAAGCTCGGAATGAGCAGGAAAAGCCCGCCAAACAGCGAACGCCAGGCGATCGCCGTCCAGATGTCCGTCGTCAGAAGCCGCGTATAGACGCCGCTGGCGCTCCAGGCGAGCGTTGCCGCAACGACGAGAACAAGCCCTTTCTCGTATTCGCTGGTGCGGAAGGATCGGGCCGGAAGCTGGATAGTCATGCGCGGAATCTCTGAAACGGGAATCTGAATGGATCGACCTTGTTTGCGCCGATATTTGACATCAGACAAACGAATAGTAGAGATAGTCGCCATCGAAAATATTAATGGCATTTCCAATGCGCGACCCTATCGAAAGCGACCTGCTGCGGACGTTTCTCGTCATCACCGAAACATCGAATTTTTCGGTTGCCGCGCAACGCATCGGCCGGACGCAATCGGCCGTCAGCGCGCAGATCAAGCGCCTCGAGGAAACCGTCGGAGAGGCGCTGTTTGAACGAAGCGCGCGCGGCGTCGTACTGACCAGGGCGGGCGGGCAGCTGCTGCCCTATGCGCAACGCGTCGTCGAGCTCTTGAACGAAGCGGCCGCCACCATCCGCACCAAGCCGCTGGACGGACCGGTCAGGATCGGCATCCCCGAGGAATACAGCCAGACGGTTCTGCCGGCCGCCCTTGCCGCCTTCGCGATCCAGCATCCCGCCGTCGAGGTCACGGTCTCCTGCGACTACACCGCCCGCAATCTCGCCGCGCTGGAAAGGGACGAGCTCGATCTCGCCGTCGTCTTCGACTGGAGCAAGCAGACCACGGGGGAAGTGCTCTGCATCGATCCCACCGTCTGGGTGACCTCGCTGGTGCACCGCCTGCATGAATCCACGCCGCTGCCGATCGCGGTCTACCGGGATTCGACCTGGTGTCGCGACTTTGCCCTGCGATCGCTGGAACAGCAGGGACTGGCCTATCGCATCGCCTTTGTCGCCGACACCAGTTCCGGACTGAAAAATGCCGTCTCCGCCGGCCTTGCCGTTTCAACGCTGTCGCGCAGCAATATTCCGCATGGCTGCCGCGAGCTGACGAGCGACGACGGCTTCCCGCCGGTCGATTCCTCCCGCGTCGTGCTGCGCCGCAATCCCTATCATTCCAGCGAGGCGATCCGTGAGCTCGCCGAGCGGGTGCGCGAGGCCTTCCAGCCTATGTTGGCGCAGCCATAGGTCGGCGTATCCGCCTTATGATCTTCGACGACAGCTTTTCATGCTCATTCCGTACTCACGAAGCGGCAGTGGCGGTCATCCTTGTGAGATATCCCAAGGGTTGATGATGTTCAGGCCCGCTGCCTCGAACGGACTGATGTCGCGTGTGGCAACCGTCATGCCGCGTGCGGCGGCCGTGGCGGCAATGTACCCATCCGCCTTGCCAATGGCCTTGCCGATCTGCTTCGCCCGCGCCATCAGTTCGGCAAAGGCTTGCGAGGCGGCCAAGTCGAAGGACAGTATCCGACCCGAGAAAGCCGGCAAGACTTCCCGTTCCAAGCGATCCTGATAGATCGTGCGCCGCTTGCCTTCCGGCATCGTTGCCAAGCCGAAGCGCAGTTCGGCAATGGTAATCGTGGACAGATAGAGGGTTTCGACCATCTGCGCGTCGATCCAGGCCAGCACGCTGGGATCTGGAGCGGCCTTCCACAGCTCGGAAATCACGTTGGTATCGAGAACGATCATTCAAAGCTCATCGGTTCGGCCGGGGTCTTGTCGCGAAGCTGGTTGAAGCGCTCCGCTTCAGCGTCGGTCAGCCCGCCCGCTTCGCGGGCGATGGAAGTCAGCAACAATCCAAGCTTTAAGCGGCCCTCGGGCTTGGCAGCTTGTTCAAGGATGCTACGGATTTCGGCCTCGGTGCTGCGGCCGTGCATGGCCGCCCGGACGCGGATGGCGCGATGCACCTCGTCTGGGACGTTGCGGATTGTAATGGATGGCATTGCAACAAATTCCCAATTTTGATAGCGTTGATTGCAGTATATTGTATTGCAATCATCGCTGCAATTGGAAGCACGGCACAAAAAGGACCATGGTCCGAAGTTGGGCTCAGTTCCGTCTAGAGGCTACATGACGCCCGAAGGCTGGTTTTCGCTGCCCCAAATAGCCTTCAGTCCGACTGATTCGGATTTCCCTCGCCCAGACAAGGGGTGCCTACAGATGCCTCATTAGTGAGGAGCCATAATACGCCCGCGCAAACGCCGTCGCGTACCCGATGGGCTTTCGGAGAAACTCGCCCGGTAGCTGCGGGCAAAGGCCGAGGCCGAATTGAAGCCGGTGGCCGCCGCGATCTCGGCAAAGGAGGCCTTGGTTTCGATGACCTTGCGCCGCGCCGCGTTCAGCCGGAGCGCCAGATAATGCACATGCGGCGGCGCGGCGAATTCCTCCTGAAACAGCGCCTGGAGATGGCGGGCGCTGACTCCAACGCGACGCGCGAGCCGGGTGAGCACCAGTGGCTGCTCGATATTGTCTTCCATCAACCGCACGGCCTGGGCGACGCGCGGATCGCGCAGGCGCAGACCGGCGGTCGACGGCGACAATTCGGCGGCGCCATAACCAGCAGCCGGCTCGTAGATGAACAGGCGGCTAACCTCCAACGCCAGCGAATAGCCTTGCCGGCGCCGGATGATCTCCAGCATCAGATCGATCGTCGGCATGGAGCCTGCGGTGGTGATGCGCTTGCCGTCGATGACGAAGCGATCCTTGACCGCGCGCACCTGCGGATAGGCAAGCGCGAAATCCTCCGTGTCCTCCCAGTGGACAGCCGCCGACACATTGTCGAGCAAGCTGGCCTCGGCCAGCAGCCAGCTGCCGGATTCGATGCCGGCGATCATCGAGCGATGACGCGCGGTCTGCGACAATTGCATCTTCACCGCCTGCGTGGCGCTGCGCTGCCAATTGTAGCTGGCAAGCACGAATAGCGGGGTCGTCTCGCTGGCCGGCCGGAAACCGCCCGATGCCGGGATCGGTATATGGCTGGTGGTCTCGACGGGCGAGCCATCCAGCGTCAGGAGGCGCCAGCGATAAAGCTCGGCGCCGGCAATGCGATTGGCGCCGCGCAGCGGCTCGATCACCGATGCGATCAGGATCAGGTTGGTCTCGGGAAGGATAAGCAGGTCGATATCGAGCGACGTGTTGGACGGCGTGAGCATAGCATCTCGCATGTTTCTGATAATGTATCGTTTGCTTCCAGAAATGCAAAGCATGAAACGACTGCTTGCCGCGTAATGTCATCAATACGAGGGAGAACAAAATGCCTCTTGCGATGAACCGCGATGTCTTCATCACCTGCGCCGTCACCGGCTCCGGCGATACGGTCTCGAAATCCAGCCATGTTCCGATCACTCCCAAGCAGATCGCGGATTCCGCGATCGATGCCGCGAAGGCGGGGGCGGCGGTCGTTCACTGCCATGTCCGCGATCCGGAAACCGGCGCTGCCAGCCGCCGCAACGATCTGTACAAGGAAGTGACCGATCGCATCCGCTCCGCCGATGTCGACGTGGTGCTGAACCTCACCGCCGGCATGGGCGGCGATCTGATCTTCGGGGATGTCGAAAGCCCCCTGCCCTTGAACGCCAGGGGCACCGACATGGCTGGCGCAACGGAGCGCGTCAGCCATGTCGCCGAATGCCTGCCGGAAATCTGCACACTCGATTGCGGCACGATGAACTTCAATCTTGGCGATTACGTCATGACCAATACGCCTTCGATGCTGAGGGCGATGGCGAAGAAGATGACCGATCTCGGCGTGCGCCCGGAGATCGAAGCCTTCGACACCGGTCATCTCTGGTTTGCCAAGCAGCTTGCCGAGGAGGGTCTCATTGAGGACCCGGTTCTCATCCAGCTCTGCATGGGCATCCCTTGGGGGGCGCCCGACGACCTGAACACCTTCATGGCGATGGTCAACAACGTTCCCTCGAGCTGGACCTTCTCGGCCTTTTCCATCGGCCGCAATGCCATGGCCTATCCGGCGGCAGCCGTTCTCGCCGGCGGCAATGTCCGCGTCGGGCTGGAAGACAATCTCTATGCCGGAAAGGGCCTGCTCGCCACCAATGCCCAGCTCGTCGAGAAGGCGGTGCAGGTCATCGAGGGCATGGGCGCGCGCATCATCGGCCCCGAGGATGTCCGCAAGAAACTGAAACTGACGAAGCGCTGAGGCCCGGATGAGCAAGATCAACAAGGCAGCCTGCATCGGCGGCGGCGTCATCGGCGGCGGATGGATCGCTCGCTTTCTTTTGGCGGGCATCGATGTCGATGTCTACGACCCGCATCCGGAAGCGAGCCGAATCGTCGGCGAAGTGCTTGATAATGCCGAGAAAGCCTATGCGATGCTGACCGGCGCGCCGCTTCCGCCGCGCGGCAGGCTCACCTTCCGCGAGACGCTGGAAGAGGCGGTGGCCGGGGCGGACTGGATCCAGGAAAGCGTGCCGGAGCGGCTGGATCTCAAGGGCAAGGTGCTGACGCAGATCGACGCGGCGGCAAGGCCGGATGCGCTGATCGGCTCGTCCACCTCCGGCCTGTTGCCGACGGACTTGCAGCGCGACATGCGTCACCCCGAGCGCCTCTTCGTCGCCCATCCCTACAATCCGGTCTATCTCTTGCCGCTGGTTGAGATCGTCGGCGGTGAAAAGACCAGTACTGCTACCATCAAGGCGGCGATGGATCGGCTGCCGCCGATCGGCATGAAGGGCGTGCATATCGCCAAGGAAATCGAGGCCTTCGTCGGCGACCGCCTGCTGGAGGCGCTCTGGCGCGAGGCGCTCTGGCTGATCAAAGACGATATCTGCACCGTCGAGACGCTGGACGATGTCATCCGCTACTCCTTCGGCCTGCGCTGGGCGCAGATGGGCCTGTTCCAGACCTATCGCATCGCCGGCGGCGAAGCGGGCATGCGTCACTTCCTCGCGCAGTTCGGCCCCGCCCTGCAATGGAACTGGACGAAGCTGATGGATGTTGTCGATCTCGACGATGCCCTCGTCGAAAAGATCGGCCAGCAGTCGGACGAGCAGGCCGCTGGCCTATCGATCCGCGAACTGGAGCGCATCCGCGACGAAAACCTCGTCGGCATCCTGCAGACGCTGAAGGGCAGCCATGGCGGCAAGGGCTGGGGTGCCGGCAAGCTGTTGAAGGATTTCGAAAGCAGCCTCTGGGCAGCCGGCGGCGGCGACCGAAAGCTCTACGACCTGGCGAGGCCGCTGCGGCTCATCGACACCAAGGTCAGCCCGGCCTGGGTCGACTATAACGGCCACATGACCGAACACCGCTACCTTCAGGTATTCGGCGACACCTCGGACGCGCTGCTGCGCCTCATCGGCGTCGATTTCGCCTATGTCGAAAGCGGTCGCAGCTACTACACGGTGGAGACCCATATCCGCCATCTCGGTGAAGCCAAGCTCGGGCAGGCCATTCATTCGACCTCCCAGGTCCTCTCATCCGACGAGAAGCGGCTGCATGTGTTCCATAGGCTGTATGATACGGCGAGCGGCGATGTGATCGCCACCGCCGAACATATGCTGCTGCATGTCGACGCCAAGGCGGGCAAGGCCAGCGACGCACCGGAGGAGGTGCTGAGCCGATTGAAGCCCATTGCCGCCGCCCACGCGCAATTGCCCTTGCCGGAGGGCGCCGGGCGTCATGTCGGACAAAAACGCTAGGAGGAAGCGATCATGAATTTCGGGCTCAGCGAAGAACAGGAAATGATCGTCAAGACGGTCCGGGACTTCGTGGAGACGGAAATCTATCCGCACGAAAACGAGGTCGATCGCACCGGCATCGTGCCGCCGGATCTGGCGGATGAGATCCGGCGCAAATGCATCGCGCTCGGCTTTTATGCCTGCAACTTCCCCGAAGACGTCGGCGGTGCCGGCCTCGATCATGCGACCTTTACCCTTGTCGAACGCGAGCTCGGCCGCGGGTCGATGGCGCTCACCGTCTTTTTCGGCCGCCCCTCCGGCATTCTGATGGCCTGCGAGGGCGAGCAGCGCGAACGCTACCTGCTGCCGGCGGTACGCGGCGACAAAATCGATGCGCTCGCCATCACCGAGCCCGATGCCGGCTCCGACATGCGCGGCATGAAATGTGCCGCGCGGCAGGACGGCGATGATTTCATCCTCAACGGCACCAAGCATTTCATCTCGCATGCCGATGTCGCCGATTTCGTCATCGTCTTTGCCGCCACCGGTGAGGAAGAGACACCGAAGGGCATCAAGAAGAAGATCACCGCCTTCCTGGTCGATCGCGGCACGCCTGGCTTCGAAATCCGCAAGGGCTATGAGTCCGTCTCGCATCGCGGCTATCACAATGCCATCCTGAACTTCACGGATTGCCGCCTGCCGAAGTCGCAGGTACTCGGCAAAGTGCATCGCGGCTTCGACATCGCCAATGAATGGCTCTACGGCACGCGCCTGACGGTTGCCGCAACCTGCGTCGGCCGTGCCCGCCGCGTCTTCGAACTCGCTTTGCCCTATGCGGCCGAGCGCAAGCAATTCGGCAAGCCGATCGGCGCCAATCAGGGCGTCTCGTTCAAGCTTGCCGACATGATCACCGAGATCGACGCCGCCGACCTTTTGACGCTGTCGGCTGCCTGGAAGCTCGATGCCGGCATTGCCGCCAATCGCGAGATCGCCTCGGCCAAGCTCTACGCCTCGGAAATGCTCGCCCGCGTCACCGACGAGGCGATCCAGATCTTTGGCGGCATGGGGCTGATGGACGATCTGCCGCTTGCCCGCTTCTGGCGGGATGCCCGCGTCGAACGCATCTGGGACGGAACCTCGGAAATCCAGCGGCACATCATCAGCCGCGATCTGCTGCGGCCGTTCGGAGCGTGAGCCTATGACGACACGCCCGCTCGACCGCCTTATCAGACCACGAACCATCGCCGTCTTCGGCGGGCGCGAGGCACGGCGGGTCATCGAGCAATGCGACCGCATGGGATTTTCAGGCGAGATCTGGCCGGTTCATCCAACCCAAGAAAGCGTGCTTGGCCGCCGCTGCTATCGATCAGTGGCGGAGCTGCCGGATGCACCGGACGCCGCCTTCGTCGGCGTCAACCGGACGCTGACCGTCGAGATCGTCCGGGCGCTTGCCTTGCGCGGTGCCGGCGGTGCCGTCTGCTATGCCTCGGGCTTCAGCGAGGCGGTCGGTGAACTGGCCGATGGCGCGGCCATGCAAGGCGATCTCGTCGCGGCCGCCGGCGACATGCCGATCATCGGTCCGAACTGCTACGGGATGATCAACGGCCTTGATGGCGCGCTGCTTTGGCCCGATCAGCATGGAATGGTGCGGGTGGAACGCGGCGTTGCCATTCTCACCCAGTCTTCCAACATCGCCATCAACCTCACCATGCAACGGCGCGGCCTGCCGATCAGCTATTTGATGACGGCGGGCAACCAGGCACAGACCGGACTATCGGATCTGGCCATTGCCGTTCTCGACGATCCCCGCGTCACGGCGATCGGCCTGCATATCGAGGGCTTTGGCAGCGTAGAGGCGCTGCAAAGGCTTGCCGCACGGGCGCGGGAGCTGCGCAAACCGGTCGTCGCCCTGAAAGTCGGCAAGTCCGAACAGGCGCAGCGTGCTGCCGTCTCGCACACGGCCTCGCTTGCCGGCAGCGATGCGGTTGCCGCTGCCGTTCTCGCCCGCCTTGGCATCGGTCGGGTCGACACATTGCCGGAACTCATCGAGACGCTGAAACTGCTGCATCTGACCGGGCCGCTCGAAAGCGGCGCCATTTCCTCCATGAGCTGTTCCGGCGGCGAGGCCTCGCTGATGGCCGATGCCGCCGTCGGGCGCGCTGTGGAGTTTCGTACCCTGAAACCCGAGCAGTTGGCCCGCCTTCGCCAGAGCCTCGGCGAGATGGTCACGCTCTCCAATCCCCTCGATTACCATACCTTCGTCTGGGGCGATCTTTTCCGGCAGACGGCAGCGTTTTCCGCCATGTTCGAGGGTGGCTACGCGCTCAATCTGATCGTGCTCGACTTCCCGCGCGCCGACCGCTGCGACAGTGCCGACTGGATGACGACCGTCGCCGCCATCGAAGCTGCGGCAGGACGCACCGGCGCCCGCGCCGGCATCCTGGCAACCTTGCCGGAAAACATGCCCGAAGACATCGCCCTGACGCTGCTCAAGGCGGGCATCGTGCCGCTTTGCGGCATCAGCGAGACCCTGGCGGCCGTGGAAACAGCCGCCCGGATCGGAGCGGCGTGGCGTAAAGCCGCACCGCCGCCGCTGCTGGATATCTCCGTTTCTGAAGGCGAAATCGAAACCTTGAGCGAAGCAGCGGCCAAGGCGGAACTATCCGCAGCCGGCCTTGCCATTCCCCTCGGTGCAACGGCTGCCAACCCTGAAGAGGCGGCGGACCAGGCGGAGTGCATCGGCTTTCCCGTCGCGCTGAAGGCCTTGGGTGTCGAACACAAGTCCGAAGCCGGTGCGGTCACGCTCAACCTAAGCGATAGGAATGCGGTGCGCGGCGCGGCGCAGGCTATGGCCCATGTCGCCCACGGCTATCTGGTAGAACGGATGATCGAGCGCCCGGTCTGCGAACTGATCGTGGGGGCTGCTCGCGATCCCGTTCTCGGGCTGGCGCTGACGGTCGGTGCCGGCGGAATTTTGGTGGAATTGCTTGAAGATGCTATCATTTTGCCGCTTCCAGCGACAAGTGAGGAGATTTTCGACGCCATTTCACAGCTGAAAGTCAAAAAACTGATAGAAGGCTATCGTGGTGGCGCAAAAGGCAGCGTCGACCGCGTCGTCGAGGCTATCTCATCAACGGCAGAATATGTCGTAAAAAATGCCGCGCAACTTGAAGAACTAGACATTAATCCATTGATGGTTCTGTCCGGAGACCGTGGCACCGTCGCTGCAGATGCCCTCATCCGGAAAAGGAGGTAGCGGAAGTTGTACACCCCCATTCGCACCAGACGCGACAGCGGCATTCTGGAGGTCGTCATCGACAGGCCGAAGGCAAACGCCATCGACCTTGCGACGAGCCGCGAGATGGGCCTGATCTTCCGCGACTTCCGTGACGATCCCGAACTGCGCATCGCCATCGTTACGGCCGCGGGCGAGAAATTCTTCTCGGCCGGTTGGGACTTGAAGGCCGCGGCGGCCGGCGACGCGGTCGATGGCGACTATGGCGTCGGCGGCTTTGGCGGACTGCAGGAACTTCGAGATCTCAACAAGCCCGTCATCTGCGCCGTCAACGGCATCTGTTGCGGCGGCGGCCTGGAGATCGCCCTTTCCGCCGACCTGATCATCGCCGCCGAGCACGCGACCTTTGCGCTTCCGGAAATCCGCTCCGGCACGGTTGCCGATGCCGCCTCGATCAAATTGCCGAAACGCATTCCCTATCACATCGCCATGGATATGCTCCTGACCGGCCGCTGGCTCGATGCCACCGAGGCGCATCGCTGGGGTTTCGTCAACGAGATCGTCGCCGCCGACCGGCTGATGGAGCGAGCATGGGAGCTTGCCCGGCTGCTCGAAAGCGGCCCTCCGCTCGTCTATGCCGCCATCAAGGAAATCGTCCGAGAGGCGGAGGGAGCGACCTTCCAGACTGCCATGAACAAGATTACCAAGAGGCAGTTTGCGACGGTCGACACCCTTTACTCAAGCGAAGACCATCTGGAAGGCCCGAGAGCCTTCGCGGAAAAACGGCCTCCAATCTGGAAAGGAAAATGAGCAGGCGGTTGCAACCGCGTCATCTTCCCGCATGATCGCGGACACTATGCTTCGAGCGGTAGAGGAAACCGTGTCGAAGCCTCGTCCAAGAGTTCTAGCAACGCATTAAGAAGAAGGAACAGGGGAATGAAAGATTACACAAAATATCTCGCAAGCCGCGTGACCTCGGGCGGTCTCAGCCGCCGTGAATTCATGGGGCGCGCCATGGCGGCCGGCATGACCTTGGCACTGGCCGACCAACTTTTCACCGAAAGCGCGATGGCGGCCGAGCCGAAGCACGGCGGCCATCTGAAGCTTGGCCTTGAAGGTGGTGCCGCCACCGACAGCAAGGACCCGGCGAAATTCCTGTCGCAATTCATGTTCTGTATCGGCCGCTGCTGGGGCGACATGCTGGTCGAATCCGATCCGCTGACGGGTGCCGCCGTTCCGGCCCTTGCCGAATCCTGGGAACCGTCGAAGGACGCTGCCACCTGGACCTTCAAGATCCGCAAGGGCGTGAAGTTCCACAATGGCAAGGACCTGACGATCGACGACGTCGTCGCCACCCTCAAGCGCCACACGGACAGCAAGTCCGAATCGGGCGCCCTCGGCGTCATGAAGTCGATCAAGGAGATCAAGGCCGACGGCGACAATCTCGTCCTGACGCTGACCGAAGGCAACGCCGACATGCCGTTGCTCCTGACCGACTATCACCTCGTCATCCAGCCGAATGGCGGCTATGACGACCCTCTCGCCTCGATCGGCACCGGCCCCTACAAGCTCGTCAGCTTCGAGCCCGGCGTGCGCGCCACGCTGGAGAAGAACAAGGACGACTGGCGCAAGGACCGCGGCTATGTCGACACCGTCGAAATCATCGGCATGAACGATGCGACCGCGCGCATCGCCGCGCTGTCGTCCGGCCAGGTGCACTATATCAACCGTGTCGACCCGAAAACGGTCGACCTGTTGAAGCGCGCGCCCAATGTCGAGATCCTGTCGACCGCCGGCCGCGGCCACTATGTCTTCATCATGCATTGCGACAAGGCACCGTTCGACAATAACGATCTGCGCCTCGCGCTGAAATACGCCATGGATCGCGAAACCATGGTCAAGAAGATCCTCGGCGGCTACGGCAAGGTCGGCAACGACTTCCCGATCAACAGCACCTATGCCCTCTTCCCCGAAGGCATCGAACAGCGCACCTACGATCCCGACAAGGCGGCCTTCCACTACAAGAAGTCCGGCCATAGCGGTTCGGTGCTGCTGCGCACCTCGGAAGTCGCCTTCCCCGGCGCCGTCGATGCGGCGGTTCTCTACCAGGAAAGCTGCAAGAAGGCCGGCATCAACATCGAGGTCAAGCGCGAGCCGGGCGACGGCTACTGGACCAACGTCTGGAACGTGCAGCCCTTCTCCACCTCCTATTGGGGCGGACGGCCGACGCAGGACCAGATGTATTCCACCGCCTATCTCTCGACGGCGGACTGGAACGATACCCGCTTCAAGCGCCCGGACTTCGACAAGCTGCTGCTCCAGGCCCGTTCCGAGTTGGACGAAGCCAAGCGCAAGGAACTCTATCGCGCCATGGCGATGATGGTTCGCGATGAAGGCGGCGTCATCCTGCCGATGTTCAACGACTTCGTGAATGCCTCCACCAAGCAGGTGAAGGGCTATGTTCACGACATCGGCAACGACATGTCGAACGGTTACGTCGCCACGCGCGTCTGGCTGGACACCTGATGGCGATAGCCGGGCGTCATCGCCCTCATCTCTAACGGAACCGGGACCGCGGACACTCTTCGCGGTCCTCCTGACGTTTCAGCGAGGCACCCCCATGTCCGATCTTCAAACCAGCACGATCCTGCCGGGATTGAGGTTCAAGCAGCGTTTTCCGCTGTTGTCCCTCATTGCCGAGCGTTGCGTGCTCAGCCTCGTGCTGCTTTTTGCCGTGTCGATCCTGATCTTCGGCGGCCTGGAAGCGCTGCCGGGCGATTTCGCCACCACCTATCTCGGCCAATCGGCGACGCCGCAGGCGGTTGCCAATATCCGCGCCGATCTCGGCCTCGATCGGCCGGTGACCACCCGCTATGTCGAATGGCTCGGCAACGCGGTCCAAGGCGATTTCGGCACCTCCTGGGCCAGCAAGAATTCCGTCAGCGAACAGATCGGCAAGCGGCTCGGCAATTCGCTGTTCCTCGCGGGCTTCGCCGCACTCATCTCGGTACCGCTGGCCGTCGGGCTCGGCATGCTGGCCGTCCATTTCCGGAACCGCGTGCCCGACAAGATCATCAACGTCGTCTCGCTCGCGGCGATCTCCCTGCCGGAATTCTTCATCGGCTACCTGCTCATCCTGTTCTTCGGGGTCAAATTCGGGATCGCGACCTTTCCCGCCACCGTCTATGACGGCATGGCATTCCTCGATCGGTTGAAGGCCATCGCCCTGCCGACGGCAACCCTGGTGCTCGTCGTTCTCGCCCACATGATGCGCATGACGCGGGCGGCGATCCTCTCGGTGATGTCGTCTGCCTATATGGAAACGGCCGAACTCAAGGGGCTCGGCGCCTTCCGCGCCATCGTCAAACATGCCGCTCCCAATGCATTGGCCCCGATCATCAACGTCGTCGCGCTAAACCTTGCCTATCTCGTGGTCGGCGTCGTGGTCGTCGAAGTGGTTTTCGTCTATCCCGGCATGGGCCAGTACATGGTCGATGCCGTCACCGTGCGCGACATGCCGGTGGTCCAGGCCTGCGGCCTGATCTTTGCGGCCGTCTACATCCTGCTCAACATGATCGCCGATATCCTAGCGATCGTTGCCAACCCGCGCCTGAGGCATCCGCGATGAGATTGAGAGATATCCCCATCACCGCCTGGGTCGGCATCATAGGCATCCTCGCCGCCTTCATCTGCGCGATCTTCGCTCCCTGGATAGCTCCCTATGGCGAGACGGAAGTCGTCGGCAACGTCTGGCAGCCGGCCGATGCGCAATATGTCTTCGGCCTCGACAATCTTGGCCGCGATATCCTCTCGCGGCTGATCTATGGCGCCCGCACCACATTGTTCGTGGCGTTGGCCGCGACGATCATCTCCTTTTCCCTCGGCATCATCCTGAGCTTCACGGCGGCCGTCTCGCGCGGGCTGATCGATACGGTCTTCTCGCGCTTCAACGACCTGATGATGTCGATCCCGACCTTGATCTTCGCGCTTGTGGTACTGGCGGTGCTGCCGCAGAACCTGATCGTGCTGATCCTCGTCATGGCGATCCTCGATTCCACCCGCGTCTACCGCCTCGGCCGCGCCGTGGCGCTGGATGTCGCGGTCATGGAATTCGTCGAAGCCGCCAAGCTGCGCGGCGAAGGCAAGATCTGGATCATATTCCGCGAGATCCTGCCGAATACGCTGTCGCCGCTGCTGGCCGAATTCGGCCTGCGCTTCGCCTTCTCGATCCTGTTCCTGTCTACGCTCTCCTTCCTCGGCCTCGGCATCCAGCCGCCGTCGGCGGATTGGGGCGGCATGGTCAAGGACAACAAGGACGGCATCATCTTCGGCATTTCCGCCGCTCTCGTGCCGGGCTCCGCGATCGCGGCGCTGGCGGTCTGTGTCAATCTGGTGGTCGACTGGCTCTTGAAGCGCACCGCCAGCCTCAAGGGAGGGCGTGGCGATGCCTGAGCTTCTTTCCGTTCGCGATCTCAAAATCGAAGCGACCAGCTATCCGCCCGGTGAACCGCCGAAACGCGTCACCATCGTCGATGGCGTCTCCTTCGACCTCCAGAAAGGCAAGGTGCTCGGTCTGATCGGCGAATCCGGCGCCGGCAAATCCACCATCGGCCTGTCAGCGCTGGCCTATGGCCGCGGCGGCGCCGAAATCACCGGCGGGCAGGTATTGCTCGGCGGCACCGACATCCTGCCGCTCGGCAAATCCGGTATCCGCAGGATTCGCGGCGCCCGCGTCTGCTATGTCGCGCAATCGGCCGCCGCCGCCTTCAACCCGGCCCACAAGCTCGGCGACCAGGTGATCGAAGCCTCCGTCAAGCACGGCCTGATGACCAAGGACGAGGCAAGGAAGCGCGCACTCTATCTCTTTCGGGTGCTCGGCCTGCCCAATCCGGAAACCTTCGGCGACCGCTACCCGCACCAGGTCTCCGGCGGCCAGTTGCAGCGCGCCATGACAGCGATGGCGCTCTGCTCCAATCCCGAGCTGATCGTCTTCGACGAACCGACAACCGCGCTCGACGTGACGACGCAGATCGACGTGCTGGCGGCCATCAAGCACGCCATCGAGGAGACGCATACGGCCGCCCTCTACATCACCCACGACCTCGCCGTCGTCGCCCAGATCTCCGACGACATTATGGTGCTCCGACATGGCAAGACGGTGGAATATGGCAGCGTCCAGCAGATCATCGAGGATCCGCGGCAGGATTATACCCGCGCCCTCGTCAATGTTCGGCAGGCAGCGCGGCAGGAGGCGGCGGATCAATCCGGCGCGCTCCTGAAGGTCGAGAATGTTAGTGCGCAATATTCGAATGGTTTCAAGGTATTGCACGGCGTTTCTCTTCATGTGCCGAAAGGCCAGACGCTGGCGATCGTCGGCGAATCCGGGTCTGGCAAGTCGACGCTTGCCCGCGTCATCACCGGGCTGCTGCCGCCGAACGAAGGGCAGATTTCCTTTGCCGGCAAGCCGCTGACACCGGCCTTGAGAAACCGCTCGCGCGACGAGCTGAGGCGTATCCAGCTCATCTACCAGATGGCCGACACCGCCATGAACCCGCGCCAGACCGTGCGCGACATTATCGGGCGGCCCCTCTCCTTCTATTACGGGCTGCGCGGCGCGGCGAAGACGACGCGGGTAAAGGAACTGCTCGATCAGATCGAGATGGGCAACGGCTTCATCGACCGCTATCCGGCCGAGCTTTCGGGCGGGCAGAAACAACGCGTCGCGATCGCCCGCGCGCTTGCCGCCAAGCCGGAGCTCATCCTCTGCGACGAACCGACCTCGGCGCTCGATCCGCTGGTTGCCGAAGGCATTCTGAAACTGCTGCTCAAGCTGCAGGAGGAAGCGCAGCTCTCCTACATCTTCATCACCCACGATATCGCCATCGTGCGCGCCATCGCCGACAGCGTCGCGGTGATGCATCGCGGCAAGCTGGTGCGCTTCGGCCCGAAATCCCAGGCGCTCTCGCCACCCTTCGACGATTACACCGATCTCCTGCTGAAATCGGTTCCGGAAATGGAGATCGGCTGGCTGGAGAAAGTGCTGACGACAAGGCGGATGGAGAGCGCCGGAAACTGACATTGGGACATCCGCCCCTCACCGCCCTATATGCGATCATATGCCCGCAATACTGGAATAACCCGTCATGACCGAGCGCAGTTTCACCACCATCGACAACCACTGGATCACGCTTGCCGATGGCACGCGGCTTGCGGCGCGCATCTGGATGCCCGATGGTGCCGACAAGGACCCGGTGCCGGCCGTCTTCGAATTCCTGCCCTATCGCAAGCGCGACGGAACGAGCCCGCGCGATGAATCGACCTATCCGGTCTTCGCAGCCGCCGGCATTGCCGGGGTCAGGGTCGATATTCGCGGCTCGGGAGAGTCCGACGGCGTCATCGACGGCGAATATACCGAGCTCGAACTTGCCAATGCCTGCGAGCTGATCGCCTGGATCGCCGTGCAACCCTGGTCGAACGGCTCGGTCGGCATGATGGGCATTTCCTGGGGCGGCTTCAACAGCCTGCAGGTCGCGGCCCTGCATCCGCCGGCGCTGAAGGCGGTGATATCGATCGCCTCGACGGTCGACCGCTACAATGACGACATCCACTACAAGAACGGTTGCCATCTCTCGGCGCAACTGTCCTGGGCCGCCACCATGCTTGCCTATCAGTCCCGCGCTCCCGATCCGCAGATCCTCGGGAACGGCTGGAGGGACATGTGGCTGCACCGGCTGGAAAACGAGCCGTTCTTCATGGAGGAATGGCTTCAGCATCAGCGCCGCGACGATTTCTGGCGGCATGGCTCGATCTGCGAGAATTTCGCCGAATTCGATATTCCCGCCCTCGTCATTGCCGGATGGGCGGATGGTTACCGCAACACGCCGCTGCTGGCCGTCGAGGGGCTCGGCGACACGGCAAAGGCGCTGATAGGCCCGTGGGTCCATAAGTATCCGCACTTCGCCTGGCCGAAGCCCCGCGTCGATTTCCACGGCGAAGCGATCGCCTGGTGGAATCGCTGGCTGCGCGGCGACCGCAACGGCGCGGAAAAAGCGCCGCAGGTACGCGCCTATATTCTCGATGCCGTCAGACCCGCCCCGCGCCGCAATGCCGATCCGGGCTTCTGGATCGCCAAGCAGGACTGGCAACAGCCGGAGATGCAATGCTTCTATGTCGAGCAGTTCGGCACGCTGATGGAGGGCATGCCGATCCCGCATGCACCGGAACATCCAGCCTATCTGCGTTCGCCGCTGGATACGGGAACCGCCTCCGGCGAATGGTTCACGCTGAAGCCCGACGCCGAAATGGCGATCGACCAGCGCCTGGACGATGCCAGTTCGCTCATTTTCCAGACCGCGCCGCTCGCCAGCGACCACGATTATCTGGGACGCCCGGTCATCACCCTTTCGCTCCACTGCGATGCCGAAACGGCCAATCTTTGCGCCCGGCTTGTCGATATCCATCCCGACGGCACAGCGACGCGGGTCTCCTTCGGTGTGCTCAATCTCGCCCACAGGAATGGCAACGCGCAACCGCAGCCCATGCCGAAGGGTGAACGCGTCACGGTGAGGCTGGCGCTGGATGCCTGCGGCTATCGTTTCCGGCAAGGCCATCGCATTCGCCTGTCATTGTCGACGGCCTATTGGCCGACAGTGCTGCCGCCGCCGAGCGATCCCGGCCTGACGATCGACATCGCCTCGATCGGCCTGGCCCTGCCGAAACTCGGAGACCATGAGATCATCGACATCAAGCAGCCGGATAACCCCGATCCGCTACCGACCTATATCGAGCATGCGCCGGCTGCGACGAAGCGCCAGGTCCTCCGCGATCTCGCCGCCAACCGGACCCATTATCAGATTCACGAGGATACCGGGCTTTTCGAACATCCCGGAACCGGCCTTTCCACTCGGCAATTGCGCGAAGAGGTCTGGTCGATCGCGCCGGACGATCCCTTGTCGATGACCGGCACCTCCACCTGGACCTGCGATATGCAGCGGCCTGGATGGTTCGTCCGTACCGTATCGACATCCAGGATTTCCTGCACGGCGACCGACTGGGTCATCAGCGCCTCCGTCACCGCCTTCGAAGGCGAGACCGAGGTCTTCAGGAAAGTCTTCGAGGAAAAGCGTATCCCGCGCGATCTGATGTGATCAATTCGATCCGGCAAAACGGCTGACGGCGTCGCAGAGGGCTTTAAACCCCTCGTGCGCGCCGTCGCTCATATGGCGGGCGCGCAGCCAGGCATGCACCATCTGCGGTTCCTCACGGAACCAGACCTCGACGCCCGCCTGTGCCAGCCTTGCCGCATAATTGCGGCCGTCGTCGCGCAGCGGGTCGAAATTGGCGACGGTGATGAAGGCCGGCGGCAAGCCCGCGCATGAGGCCTGGACAAGAGGTGCGGCGACGGGATCATCCGACGGCGCCTGCAGAATGGCGCGATAATAGCCGACATCGGCGGTCGTCAGTCCCGGCGCCTCCGCCATCTCCTGATAGGAGCCGGACACAAGATCGCCGCCAAGCGCGGGATAGATCAGAACCTGGCCGACGATACCGGTAAGCTCCTCCTCCTTGGCGCGGACCGCCAGACCGGCCGCCAGATTGCCGCCGGCGCTGTCGCCGATCAGCACCACGGTCTTTCCCGCGGCGATCAATTGCTTGAGAACGGCGAAGCAATCATCCGTCTGCGCCGGCCAGCGATGTTCCGGCGCCAGGCGATAGTCCACGGATATCAGCTCGGCGCCCGCCTCTTCGGCGATTTCGGCACAGATCGCATGATGGCTTTCGAGCGAGCCGACCACGAAGCCGCCGCCGTGGAGATAGAGCAGGCACGTCGCGGTGCGAAGCGTCGCCGGACGATAGCGCCGGATCGGGATGCGGTTCATCACGACCCGGTCTTCCGTCCGCATGCCCTCGGGCAACGGCAGGTCGAAATGGCGGCAGAGCGCGTCGTACCATTGCCGCTGCTGCTCGATGGAAGCGCTCACGGCATCCGGCGGGTAGAAGGAATCGCAAACCTCCAGGAAACGCAAAATGGCCGCCTCGGTCGGCATGGGGCGTGGCACGGCTGTCATCGCATGACCTCTCGCTCAACTTCGCATGCCGAGCTTACCATGATCGGCAACAAGGATTTATTCACGCGCGCCCGCATGCGCCGCATCGGCGACAGGAACAGCGCATGCGCTCACGCGCTATTGTCCAAGCGAGCCGATCGTCCCGCCCGCGACGAAGGTAACGCCATGCTGCACCTGTTGCGGCACGGCTCTGGGATCGGCGATCCGTCGCTTGAGAAGCCGGATGGCCTCGACGCCGATGGCGGCGCGATCGACGCTGATCGTCGCTAGGCGTGGCGTCGTCATTTCCGCGAAGGCCATGCCCTCGAAGCCGATAACCGAGACGTCATCGGGGATGCTGAGCCCGTGGTCGCTGGCCGCCTGCATGACGCCCGTCGCCGTCAGATCGTTGACGCAGACAATGCCGGTAAAGGGCAACCGCTCCTTGCGGCCGAAGATTTCCGCGAACCGCGATAGTGCCGTCTCGTAGCGATCATGCCCGATTTCCAGAACCTCGCCCTCGACATCGCCAGCCATCGCGACGGCATCCCTGAAGCCGCGCACGCGCTCCATCCAGGGATGGCGGAGATCGCCGGTCACGAAAAGAAGCCGCCGGTGGCCGCTTTCGATCATCGCACGGGTCGCGAGGCGGGCTCCGGCATAGTTGTTGGCAATCACGCTATCGAAGCGCATGTCCATATCGACGGCGTTCACGAGCACGAGGGAACCTTCGCGCTGAAAATAGTCGGCAACCTCCGGCAACGGGTTCGTGTAGAACATGATGGCGGCATTGGTGCCATGGGTTTCCCGGTTGCGTTCGACGCAGGCAAGGTCGACGGCACCTTCCGGCAGGAGCTTGGGATAGAGCGCCAATCCCTCCTGCTCCGCAGTCGCGCGGGCACTTTCCAGAATTTCCTGGAAGATCGGATGCAGGCCCCCGTTGACCGGATGCATGGGTAGATACACGACGGCATGCTCGGTTGCAGCGGAACGGAGTGCTTCGGCATAGCCCAGATTGTCGGCGATGCGGCGGATACGCTCGCGCAGTTCCGCCGACATGCCCATCTGCCCGGATAAGGCGCGCGACACGGTGCTGACCGATACCTCGGCAAGCCGGGCAATATCCGCCTGGTTTACGCGCTTCGACGCCTGGCTTTCCAAAGGCTTCTCCAATCATGGCGAACTCAAAACGGTCCGCAATTCTCGCAATTGCGCAAAAATAGCAGATTCAGCCATTCGCGCCATAGGCTTTTCGGCGGATAACGACAATTATCCGTATAGGTTAGCCGATGCGAGATCCCGCATAGCAAAGCGGCAGTATGGCAGTCATTCCGGTGCGGATTGCGCAATATATGATCAATTTTCTCATTACACAAAATTTGCGCAATTGCGCATTGACTCATAGGAAATGCGCTCTTACGTTTCCTTGCGCGGTTTGAACGCTGGTGACGGCGGCCGTAGCGCCGCGAGCAGACATCCAGAGGCGAAACGAAGAAGAGTGATCCGCATCCATGCAAAAGCCAGCTCTCCTCCCCGATTACGATCTCGTGCTCGCGAACGGCCGAGTGATCGATGAGCGCAATGGGCTGGATGAGGTTACGGATATCGCCATTCTCGACGGCATGGTCGCCGCTGTCGGGCCGAACCTCGCCGCAACGGCGAGCAACGTCCGCGATGTCGCCGGCGCCCTGGTGGTGCCGGGCCTGATCGACATCCACACCCATGTCTATCACAAGGCGACGTCGCTCGGCGTCGATCCGGATTTCGTGGCGCGGCGCTCGGCGGTGACGACGCTGGTCGATGCGGGTAGTGCCGGCGCCGGCAATTACGACGGTCTGCGCGATTTCGTCATGCGCGCATCGCCCTATCGCATCCTTGCCTATCTCAACATTTCCTTCCCCGGCATCTTCGGCTTCGACAAGGGGCTGTTCATCGGCGAGGCCACCTTGAGCGAGATGCTGCCGATCGACCGCTGCGTCGCCAAGATCGAGGCGAACCGCGACAGGATCGTTGGCGTCAAGGTGCGCATCGGCGGCCCGGCGACCGGCGATCTGGGGCTCGGCGCGCTTGAGCTGGCTCTGGAGGCAGCCGAAGCCGTCGGCTTGCCGCTGATGGCCCATATTGGCGGCCCGCCGCCGAGCTATGCCGATGTCGTCTCGATGCTGCGACCGGGCGACATTCTCACCCATTGCTATCGCCCGAGCCCGAATTCGGCGCTCGACACTAGCGGCCGGCTGCTTCCGGAAATCCTGGCAGCCCGCGCCCGCGGGGTCCTCTTCGATATCGGCCACGGCATGGGCGCCTTTTCCTTCGAGAGCGCGGAAGCCGCGATCGCGGCGGGGTTCCTGCCCGATCTGATTTCCTCGGACGTTCATGTCATCAGCATCGAAGGCCCGGCCTTCGACCTCCTGCATACGATGAGCAAGCTTTTGAACTGCGGCGTACCGCTGCCGCAGGTCATCGCCATGGCCACCAACCGGCCGGCACTTGCCATGCAACGGCCCGAACTCGGCCATCTCGGCGTCGGCGCGCCGGCGGACATCACCATCCTCAGGGAAACGGCGCGCAGCTTCACCTTCCGCGACGTTCGCGACCTCTCGCGCATCGGAACACGCTTGCTGTCGCCCGTCGCCGTCTATCTCGCCGGCCGCGAAATGGAGTTGGCGCGCCGGCCGTTCGAGGAGCACCGGGGCTTCGGCAATGGCTGCTGCGGCGACGAAACAAGCATGCCCGTCTGTTCATAAGAAATCCGGCCGCAAACAAGGCCAAAAAAGGGGAACGAAATGAAATTAGCATCACTTCTGGCGGCCGGCGCGGCCGCTCTCTTGCTCGCGATGACCGGGCCGGCTGTGGCCGAGGGTCACAAGGGCGGCGTCCTGACCATCGCAACCGTCGGCGAGCCGCCGACGCTCGACCAGATGCTGACGCCGACCGATCTCGTCGGCACTATCAGCCAGCACATATTCGAAACACTCTATACGTTCGATGCCGAATGGCAGCCAAAGCCGCTGCTCGCCGCCGCGATGCCGTCTATTTCCGAGGACGGGCTGACCTACAAGATCCCTCTGCGCCAGGGCGTTGCCTTCCATGACGGCAGCGCGATGACATCCGCCGATGTCGTCGCCTCGCTGCAACGCTGGCTGAAGATCAACTCCAAGGGCAAGCAGGTCGCCCAGGTCGTCGACAGCATCGCCGCCGACGGCGACAATGCCGTCACCATCAAGCTGAAATCGCGCTATTCGCCGCTCGTCGCCACCCTCTCCCAGGCATCGATCATCATGCCGGCGACCAAGATCGCCGACACTCTGAGCGAATTCGTCGGCACCGGCCCCTACAAGCTCAAGGAGCGCAAGCCCGATCAATATATCCAGCTCGTCCGCTTCGAGGGCTACAAGTCTCCCGACGGGGAGCCGAGCAACTATGCCGGCAAGCGCGAGACGCTTGCGGACGAACTGCGCTTCGTTCCGGTGCCGGATGCCAATACCCGGGTCGAAGGCCTGCTCGCCGGCCAGTATGATTTCGCCGACTCCCTGCCCTTCAGCGCCTATGACCGCATCGCGGCGAGTGACAAGGCCGCTCCCGTCGTCATGCCGTCCAGCGGCTGGGTCTCCCTCAACATGAACATGAAGGAAGGTCTGCTGACCAACAAGGATCTGCGCAACGCCGTTCAGGTGGCGCTCAATCCGACCGACATGATGATGGCGGCCTTCGCCGACGAGAAATTCTACAAGGTCGACGGCGCCTATTATCCCGAAGGTTTCTTCTGGCACACCGAAGCCGGTGTTGCCCGCTATGGCGAAGGCGACCCCGCCGCCGCGGCCGAATTGATGAAGAAAGCCGGCTATGACGGCACGCCCATCCGGCTGCTGACCTCGCGCCAGTACGAGTTCCACTACAAGATGGCGGAGGTCGCCAAGGCCTATCTGGAGGCCGCCGGTTTCAAGGTGGACCTGCAGGTGACGGACTGGGCGACACTGACGACCCGCCGCGCCGATCCGAAGCAATGGGATATCTTCATCACCCACAGCAACTTCCCGGGCGATCCCACGACGCTGAACACGATCTCGGACAGCTATCCCGGCTGGTACACGTCCGAGGCCAAGACCAAGGCGGTCGCCACCTATCTCGCAGCCGTGACGCCGGACGAAAAGAAGAAGGCCTGGGAAACCATCCAGACGACGCTCTATGACGATGCTCCGCTGTTCAAGGCCGGCAATTTCAATGCGCTGTCGGGTCTTGCCAAGGGCGTCAACGGCTATGTGCCGCATTACTGGCCGACCTTCTGGAACGTCGAAGCCCGGCAGTAAGAGCGCGCCATGTCGAATATCATCCGGGCTTTTGCCAGCCGGCTGGTTGGCATCCTCGCCGTGCTGCTGGTGCTGGCCACCGTCGTCTTCCTGATCGTGCGCGTCACCCCGGGTGATCCGGCCGCCGTGATGCTTGGGGCGGACGCCACGCCCCAGGACATCGCCGAACTGCGCGAGAGGCTGGGGCTGAATGCCCCGCTCATCCAGCAATATGTCTCGTTTCTCGCGCATGCGGTGCGCGGGGATCTTGGTCAATCGATCTTCCTCAACATGCCGGTGACGACGGCGCTCGCCGCCCGTGCCGAGCCGACCTTCTTCCTGACGCTGTTCTCGATCCTGATCGCCACGGCGATCGCGCTGCCGGTCGGCATCATCTCCGCCTACAAGCGCGGAACGCTCTTCGACCAGATCGTCGTCGGCATTACGATGGTCGCGGCCAGCGTTCCGAGCTTCTGGCTAGGCCTCATCCTCATCCAGACCTTCGCCGTCAGCCTCGGCTGGTTCCCGGTTTCGGGATATGGCGGCCCTGAATCGGGCTTCTTCGAGCGTATCGGTCATCTCGTCCTGCCGGCGATCGCGCTCGGCATCGTCAATTCCGCCCTGATCACCCGCTTTACCCGCGCGGCCATGCTCGACGTGCTCGGCGACGACTATATCCGCACCGCCCGTGCAAAGGGTGCGGCCGAGCGAACCGTCGTGCTCAAACATGCCTTGAAGAACGCGCTCATCCCGATCATCACGGTGATCGGCCTCAGCATCGCCCTTCTGGTATCCGGCGCCGTGGTCACGGAAACCGTATTCGGCCTGCCGGGGATCGGCAGCCTCGTCGTCTCCGCCGTCCTGCGGCGCGACTATCCGGTCATTCAGGGGACGCTTCTCGTCGTGGCGGTGATCTACGTGCTCATCAATTTCATTGTCGACATGCTCTATGTCATCGTCGATCCGAGGGTGCGACTGTGATGGCGGCCGTTCCCTTCCTGCGCCGCGCGCGCCGCATCCTGCGCAACAAGGCGATCCTGTTCGGCACCGTCATCCTGCTCGTCATCGTTCTGGCCGCGATCCTGGCCCCCTGGATCGCGCCCTATGCGCCCAACAAGCTGTCGATCGCCAACAAGCTGAAGCCGCCGTCGCTCGCCCATCTGTTCGGGACCGACGAATTCGGAAGGGATGTCTTTTCCCGCGCGATCTATGCGGCACGCATCTCGCTCGCCGTCAGCGCCGGCGTCGTGCTTCTGGCAACGGCGCTCGGCATCGTGCTCGGCGTCTGCGCCGGCTATTTCCGGCGGCTCGACGCATCGATATCGCGGCTTCTCGATGCGATGATGTCCTTTCCCGACATCCTGCTCGCCATCGCCCTGGTCGCGGCCCTCGGCCCGTCGCTCGCCAATGTCATCCTGGCGCTCGGCATCACCTACGCGCCGCGGCTCGCCCGCGTCGTGCGCGGATCCACGCTCGTGCTGCGCGAGCTGCCCTATGTGGAAGCGGCCAAGACGCTCGGCCTGCCGACCTGGCAGATCCTCTTGCGCCATATCCTGCTCAATCTCGCCTCGCCCATCCTGGTGCAGAGCAGCTTCATCTTTGCCTCCGCCATGCTGGCCGAGGCCAGCCTCTCCTTTCTCGGCGTCGGGGTCGGCTCGGACATGCCCACCTGGGGCACCATGCTGGCGATGGGACGCGAATATATGAACGCATCGCCCTGGCTGATGTATTTCCCTGGCCTTGCCATCGTCTTCGCCGTCCTTTCCCTCCAGCTTCTCGGCGACGGATTGCGCGATCTCGTCGACCCACGCCTGTCGAAGGAGGTGTGACGATGACCGCAGACAAACAGAACCTGACGGGACCCGCAGGTAGCCCGATCCTTCAGGTCGATCGTCTCACCACCTCCTTCCGCACGGAGGAAGGCTGGCGCCCGGTCATCAGGGACATCTCGCTCAGCGTGGCCGAGGGAGAAACCGTTGCCATCGTCGGCGAATCCGGCTCCGGCAAGAGCGTGACGGCCCTGTCGACCATGCGGCTCTTGCCACCGGGAAAATCACGCAGCGAAGGCCGCATCCTCTTCGAAGGCCGCGATCTCCTGACACTCCCGGAAGCCGCAATGCGCGATATACGCGGCAATCGCATCGGCATGATCTTCCAGGAGCCGATGACCAGCCTCAATCCGGTCTTCACCATCGGCAACCAGTTGGCCGAGGCGCTGATACTGCACCGGGCGATGTCCTCTCAAGAGGCCGAGGCGGAAGCCGTTCGCCTTCTGGAGAGAGTGCGCATCCCCTCGGCGAAATCGCGCCTCAAGGAATATCCGCACAAGCTTTCCGGCGGCATGCGCCAGCGCGTGATGATCGCCATGGCGCTCGCCTGCCGGCCGAAGCTGCTGATTGCCGACGAGCCGACCACCGCTCTCGACGTCACGATCCAGGCGCAGATCCTGCATCTGATCCGCGAATTGCAGGCCGAGGAGAACATGGGCGTTCTCTTCATCACCCACGACATGGGCGTGGTGGCCGAGGTCGCCGACCGCACCGTCGTCATGTTCCGCGGCGACGTGCTCGAGACCGGTTCGACGGAGGAGGTTTTCGCCGCCCCGAAGCATCCTTACACGCGTTCGCTGCTGGCATCGATCCCACGGCTCGGCTCCATGGGCGACAGCGCCCGGCCGGTGCGGTTTCCCGTCATCGACCCCGACACCGGAACGGCCGCGCCCGCCATGGAGATGCCCGCGACCGTCGATGCCGGCAAACCGTTGCTGGATGTCCGCAACCTTTCGGTCCGCTTCGATATTCCGGCGGGCCTCGGGCGGCTGGCCGGCAGGGTGCACGCCGTCGAGAATGTCTCCTTCAATCTCCATGCCGGTGAAACCCTGGCGCTGGTCGGTGAATCCGGCTGCGGCAAGTCGACGACCGGACGCGCGATCATGCGCCTGATCCGGCCGACGAGCGGCACGGTGCTTGTCGACGGACAGAATGTCGCCGACGCCGCCGGCCGCGAGCAGCGCAAGGCCTACCGCATCGCGCAAATGATCTTCCAGGACCCCTTCGCCTCGCTCAACCCGCGCATCACCGTCGGGGCGGCGGTCGGCGAGCCGATCCTCGCGCACAAGATCATGGATCGCAAAGCTGCCCGCGACCGGGTTGCCGAACTGCTTGAGAAGGTCGGCCTCAAGGCCGACATGGCGAGCCGCTATCCTCACGAATTCTCCGGTGGCCAGCGGCAGCGCATCTCGATCGCCCGCGCCCTCGCGCTCGAACCGGCGATGATCATAGCCGACGAGGCGGTCTCGGCGCTCGACGTCTCGGTGAAGGCACAAGTCTCCAACCTGATGCTGGACCTACAGGAGAGCATGAAGCTCGCGTTCCTGTTCATTTCCCACGACATGGCCGTTGTCGAACGCATGAGCCATCGCGTTGCCGTGATGTATCTCGGCGAGATCGTCGAGATCGGTCCCCGCGCCTCGGTCTTCAACAATCCGCAGCATGCCTACACCAAGCGCCTGATTGCGGCCGTTCCACAGCCCGATCCGACGCGGCGCGGCACATTGCCTGCGGCCCTGACCGACGAGATCAAGAGCCCGATCCGGCCGCTGGACTACCACCCGCCCAGCCGCGTCTATCATGAGTGCGCGCCAGGCCACTTCGTGCAGATCGATACGGCATAGATGGGATAGGGTAAAGCGCTATCCCTCGGCGGGCAGATCGACGACGATCTTGACGCGTTCAGCCGCAAAGCAGCCGTCGAAATAGGAGAGAGGCTCCCCCTTCGCATCCACGTCCAGAGCGGTATAGGCAAGAACCGGCAAAGTTCGCGCCTGCCGCAGGAACTTGGCTTCCTCAGCGCTCGGCATCCGGGCGATGATCTCCGTTTTCTTGCGCAAATAATCCTCAACTCCGTAACGTCTCAACGCCTTCGAAAAGGAACGATCCTGCTGGAAGGCCTCGGCAAAGCCGGCGAAACGGCTGGCACAGCAGTAGCGGTTACCGAACGCGATCGGCCGCTCATTCGCGAAGGCGCCGATGGTCATTTCGATCACCGGAACATGCACGGCGAGTACAAGGGCGGCAGCAATCTCCGGATCGGCCTCCATCAGCCGCCAGCGCAGCAGCCGGCGGTCCGGCGACAGTTCCGCGCTGTTGAGGTTTTCGTCGAAGCGAACGCGCTTGCCGATGGCATAGGGCACCGGGTCCTCGCTGACGAAGGTGCCGTTGCCGTGTTCGATGCGAATGGTTCCCTTTTTCTCCAGCGCGGCAAGCGCCTGCCGCACGGTCATACGGCTCACGCCGTAATCGGCGGCGATCTGACGATCCGGGGGCAATTGCACGCCGGGACCATACTCCCCGGCCTGGATCTTGGCGTGGATCGACGTGGCGACACGTTGCCAGAGAGGTCCGGCGCCGTCGGCCTTCGCGAAGCTCGCGGCGTTGCGGTCGGCGGGCGTCACGGTCATGTCACATCGATCCCTTAATAAATGGTCTAGACCATTGATATGCAGTCTAGACCAATATAGCCTGACTCATAGCGCACCGCAATCGACGGAAAGAAACCACATGGCAGAGACAGGACGGACCATCATCTGGGATTTCGAGGGCACGCTAGCGATGAGGCCGGGTCGCTTCACCGGTGCGCTGGTGAAGGCCGTCCGCCTCTTAGACCCCAAGCTTGCCATGAGCGAGGATGAGATCCGGCCCCATCTCGGCGGCGGCTTTCCATGGCATCAAAGGGAACTGCGCCATGATTTCGCCGGCCGTCCGGATCGCTGGTGGGACAATCTGCAATCGGTCTCGGCAAGCGCGCTGAAAACGCTTGGTCTCAGTGACGAACTGGCGGCAAAGGCGGCCGTTCTGGCCCGCTCTGTCTATCTCGATGCGCGGCAATGGACATGCATGGAAGGCGCGACGCAGACACTGGATGTCCTTTCATCGCGGGGCTGGCGGCATGTCGTGATGTCAAATTTCGCGCCCGAGCTGGATGGGATCATCACAGCGCTTGGTCTGGCGAACCGGATTTCGAAGACCTTCTCCTCCGGCCAGGTCGGCCTCGAAAAACCGAACAGGGCCTATTTCGAGCATGTGCTTGACAGCATCGCGCCTGAAAAAGCGATCTTCATGATCGGAGACAACCCCAAGGCCGATATTGCGGGCGGGCGCAACGCAGGTCTGAAAACGATCCTCGTCGGCAGCGTCGATCCCACGGCCGATTTCAATGTCCCGAAACTGGTCGACATCCTCACCCTGCCGGATCTTTCCAGCGATATCGATCACGGCACCTTCATCACCAAGGAGAATCAAAGACATGCAAGCATTTGATACGGTCAGGCAACGACTGCGCGGATTGAAGGCACTTGAAGGCCCGTTCGTACCGGTCGATTTCTCGGATGCCGGCGGTCCGCCGCAGGCTCTTTTTCTCGACTGGCTGGAGGCCGCCATCGCCGCCGATATCGCCGAGCCGCACGCCATGACCTTGTCGACAGTCGACGCCGACGGACATCCCGACGCAAGAGTTCTCATCCTCAAGAATGTCGATGATACCGGCTGGTATTTCGCCGTCAGTTCCGAAAGCCCGAAGGGCCGGCAGATCGATGTGCGGCCGGACGTGGCGCTGACCTTCTACTGGCAGAAGCTCGGCCGACAGGTGCGTATTCGCGGCAAGGCGAAAGCGCTGGACGAGGCCATATGCCATCAGGATTTCCTGGCGCGATCGCCCGACGCCCGCGCCAGCGTATTGCTTGAACGGCAAAGCGAACGTCTCGACCACCCCTCATCTGTCGACAAGGCCATGGCTGCTTCCCGCGGTCGCATCGACCAGAACCCGGATCTGACGAGCGCCGCCTGGCAGGTCTATGTCGTGGTTCCTACGCGGATCGAATTCTGGCAGGGCGCAACCGACAGGCTGCACAAGAGACTGCTGTTCCAACGGGCAAATTCCAACAGCGCCTGGGAACGGGACTTGCTCTGGCCATGAGAACGCCGCTGACCGGCCCGTCAGAAGGATGAGCGAATGCGGGCCGGTCCCATCTTGTCGGCCACGACCGGCGTCGAACTGTCGATCTCGCCGTCCCATCCTCCGCCCAGCGCCTTGTTGAGGGAGATATAGTTGGTGGCGATCGAAGCCTTGCTTTGGATGAGCGAGCTTTCAGCGCTATAGAGCGAACGCTCGGCATCGAGAACATCGAGGAAGTCGGTCGCGCCGGCCTTGTTCAGCTCCCGCGAGAGTGCCGATGCCCTGCGATAGGATGCGGCGGATGCCGCAAGCTTTGCATTCTTCAGTTTCTCCTGGGTCAGGGAGACGATGGCGTCCTCGACATCCTGCATGGCGGTCAGGACCACCGACTGATAGGCGATATAATACTGATCGCGCTCCGCCTTGGCGACGTCGACGGCCGCCTTCAACTGGCCACCCTGGAAGATCGGTATGGTCACCGTCGGGCCGAACGACCAGCCGATCGTCGACTTGCGGCCGAGATCGGCGATGTCGGTGGCGGACGAGGTGATGCTTCCGGTCAGTGAAATCGACGGATAGCGGTTCGCCTCGGCGACCCCGATTTTCGCGGTGTATTGCGCGAGTTGCCGCTCGGCGAGGCGGACATCGGGCCGCGATGTCAATATCGTCGCCGGAATGCCAGTGGAGACCTTGAGGGGCGGCTGCGGGATCGGCGCCGTCTTCTTCAGGCGCTCGTCCAGAGCCGCCGGCGGTTTGCCGAGAAGCACGGCAAGCTTATGCAACGCCTCCACATAGGATATCTGATAGCTCGGGATGTCCGCTTCGGTGCTGCTCGCCTGGCCGTCGGCATTGGCCGCATCCACGGCGGTCACCGTTCCCGCCTTATATTGCTCCTGAGTGAGCGAGGCGGTCTTCCTTTGCGAGACAGCCGTCCTTTGGGCCAGATCCCGCAGTGCCTGATATTCGCGCGCCTGGACATAATAGGTGGCAACATCGCCCACCAGCGTCACCAGCGTATCGCGCAGATCCTCTTCGGCAGCTTCGACCCCGCGGCGCGCCGCCTCGGCGGAGCGCTTGTTGCCGCCGAACAGATCGAGCTCCCAGCTTGCGTCGAAGCCCGGCTGATATTCGCTATAGATGCTGGCGGCGCTGCCGTCGGAAGCGGCCGTTCGGTTGCGCGTCGCCGAAGCCGTTGCCTCGGCCGTTGGCAGAAGCGCGCCCTTCTGCTCGCGATAGGTCGCGCGCGCCTCGCGAATCTTCGCCTTTGCCGTTGCGACGTCGAGATTCGTCTGGACGGCTTCCTCGATCAGCGCATTCAGGGTCGGATCGCGAAGCTGCTTCCACCATTGCGAGAGATCGGGCGCGGCCCCCTGCTTGGACGAAGCCTGGCGGCTCCAATGGCTCGGCATGGCAACAGTCGGCTTCTCATAATCCGGTCCGACGACGCAACCCGTGAGCACCGAGGTGCAGAGAAGCACCGCCGCCAGCGGAATGAGCCTCGATCTCCGGCGTATCGGGCCGGCATACGACGTCGAATGAAGGACGGACATGAAATCCCTTCTCTTTGAATGTGATCGTTTGAGAGACAGGCGGCAGGCCAAGAGAGGCCCTCAGCCCGCCGGATCAGGTTTTGCATCCACCGCTGTCGTCGTCGGCCCGACCTTGCCCTTGAAGACGCGGCGGACGGAGACGAAGAGCAGCGGGATGAAGAAGATGCCCAGCACGGTCGCCGAGATCATGCCGCCCATGACGCCGATGCCGATCGAGTTCTGGCTGCCGGAGCCGGCACCATTGGCGACGGCGAGCGGCATGACGCCAAGGATGAAGGCGAGCGAGGTCATCAGGATCGGCCGCAGCCGCTGGCGGGCGGCCTCCAGCGTCGCCTGCACCAGATCCTTGCCGCTCGCCTGCTGCTCGATGGCGAATTCGACGATCAGGATGGCGTTCTTGGCCGCCAACCCTATGGTGGTCAGCAGGCCGACCTTGAAATAGACGTCGTTGGACTGGCCGAACAGGGTGGCGGCGAGCAGTGCGCCGAAGATGCCGATCGGCACCGACAGCATGACGGCGAGTGGGATCGACCAGCTTTCATAGAGGGCGGCGAGCGCCAGGAAGACGACGAGGATGGAGATGGCGTAGAGCTGGGTCGCCTGGTTGCCGGAGAGCTTCTCCTGGGCCGACAGGCTGGTCCATTCGTGGCTGAAGCCGGGCGGCAGGGAGGCCATGATCTTGTCGATCTCGTTCATGGCGTCGCCGGAGGAGATGCCGGCGGCGGCGGAACCCTGGATTTCGACCGCGGACGAGCCGTTATAGCGCTCGAGACGCGGTGAGCCATAGGTCCATTTTCCGGTCGCAAAGGCCGAGAAGGGAACCATGCTGCTATCGGAGTTCTTGACATACCAGCGGCCGAAATCCTCCGGCTGCATGCGGAAATTCTTGTCGGCCTGGACATAGACTTTCTTGACGCGGCCACGATCGATGAAGTCGTTGACATAGGTGCCGCCCCAGGCGGTCGACAGCGTCGTATCGATATCCGACAGCGTGATATCGAGCGCGCTTGCCTTTTCCGCATCGATGTCGACCGAATATTGCGGGGTATCCTCCTGCCCGTTGGGACGGGTGCCGCTGAGCTTGCTGCTCTTGGCCGCCGCGCTGAGCAATTGGTTGCGGGCGGCGATCAGGGCCGCATGACCTGCGCCATTTGTGTCCTTGATATAGAAGTCGAAGCCGCTATTGTTGCCGAAGCCGGGAATGGCCGGCGGCGACATTGCGAAAACACTGCCGTCCTTGATCTTGGAGAAGGCGCCCATCGCGCGGCCAGCAATGGCCTGCGCCTTCGATTGCGGCGTCTTGCGCTCGGCAAAATCCTTCAGTTTGACAAAGGCCAGGCCGACATTCTGGCCCTGGCCGCCAAAACCGAAGCCGACGACACCCATGACGCCCTGAACGTAATCCTTCTCATCCTGGAGATAGTAGTCCGTGATTTGCCGCAAAGCTTTTTCGGTCCGATCGGCGGTTGCGCCGGCCGGAAGCTGGACGCTGGTCATGAGCGTGCCCTGGTCCTCGTCCGGCAGGAACGAGCTCGGCAGGCGGTTGAACAGATAGCCGACGGCGGCGCCGATCAGCACGAAGATCAGCAGGAAGGCGGCACTCCGGCGGATCATGCCGTGAATGCCGCTTTGATAACGCAGCGTCGCGCGCTCGAAATTGCGGTTGAACCAGCCGAAGGCGCCGCGCTGCTTGGCGCCGTGCTCGGGCGCCTTGAGGATCGTCGCGCACAGCGCCGGCGTCAGGATCAGCGCCACGATGACAGACAGGATCATCGCCGAGACGATCGTCACCGAGAACTGCCGGTAGATGACGCCGACCGAGCC
>NZ_JACIBC010000002.1 GCF_014195095.1 Rhizobium sp. BK602 | reverse complement strand
GGAACGCCAACCTGACGGGCCAGCAGGATGTGCTCGCGCGTCTGCGGCATCGGGCCGTCGGCAGCCGAGCAGACCAGGATCGCGCCGTCCATCTGCGCCGCACCCGTGATCATGTTCTTGACGTAGTCGGCGTGGCCGGGGCAGTCAACGTGCGCATAGTGACGGTTCGGCGTCTCATACTCGACGTGGGCCGTCGAGATCGTGATACCGCGGGCCTTCTCTTCCGGCGCCGCGTCGATCTGGTCATACGCCTTGAACTCGCCGAAGAACTTCGTGATCGCCGCCGTCAAAGACGTCTTGCCGTGGTCAACGTGCCCAATCGTGCCAATGTTAACGTGCGGCTTATTGCGCTCAAACTTACTCTTTGCCATTTGAATGCTTCCTGTGAACGTAAATGGGTGACCCCGGCGAACCGGTTTAGTGCCGCCGTTTAAGGCTTTCGTCGCATTTGCGCAAGACTTAATTGCAGGCCCTATTCCTGGCGAACTCCGGTCGATGGCGGGTGGTGAGCAGCCATCGATCCCGATTCGCCGCGAAGGTGTCGCCGGCCGATCCGGAAAGGCATAAAAGCATTTGCCGGTTCAGGTGCTTAGATGGGGATGCCAGGGACATAATTCCAGTCATCCTCGGCAAAACCGAGGCTCTATCCACCGGCCGAGCCGCAACCGGAAAATGAAAAGCGCCCTCCCCCAATCGAGGGAAGGGCGCTGAAAGCAATCGTCTCGTCCACATCAACTTATGGCGTCCGCCGTCGAGGCGGCCACCATCGTCCGCGTCGATCAGTCAAGCAGATCGGCAGGCACCTTGCCGCCATTGTCCGAGAGCTTCTTCAGAAGCGCCTTGTGAAGGAAGATGTTCATCTTGGCGGAGTCGCCTGCATCACCCGTATAGCCCAGCTCCTGCGCGAGTTCCTTGCGTTCCGAAAAGCTCGCATCCATCCCAAGCGCCTTCATCAGGTCCACGATCGAATGCTTCCAATCGAGCTTCTGGCCGCTCTTCTTGACGGCCGCGTCGAGGATCGACGCGATATCCACGGGGGAAGCCGTGGAGGCCGGAGCGCTTGCGGCAGGAGTCGTGGGGGCGGAAGGAGCCGGCGCTGCGCCAGCAGTGGTCGGCGTCGTCGTGGCGGGAGCTTCGGCTGCCTTCGCCTCTCCCCAGATTGCGTTCTTGATCTTGTCGAAGATACCCATGTGCATTCCCCCGTTTCGGTTGGCGTACAAATATCTACCGCTCATTCAAATATAAGCAACCCCTCACGTCAAAGATGCATAGCTGAATATCTTTGGGAGAATGTCGGACGTAGCGCGATGCGGCCTTTCGCCAGGGCAGCGCAGCCACGCCATAAGCGCCTGGCGCACGAGCCGGCCGACATCGGACAAACGATGCCGCGAAGAAAAAGAAATGTTCGAGAAAATGGAGCGGGTAGCGGGAATCGAACCCGCGTATTCAGCTTGGAAGGCTGCTGCTCTACCATTGAGCTATACCCGCGGGATGGTCAAGATCCGGTCCGGAATGGTGGAGGGAGTTGGATTTGAACCAACGTAGGCTGAGCCAACGGATTTACAGTCCGTCCCCTTTAACCACTCGGGCATCCCTCCAGTATTCCGACTGGATCTTGCGACCAAGCTTGCCAGACCGGCGTCGCCGCTTCGATCTGCGCCGCGTATATGACCGGCCCGTTTCCGTCTGTCAACACAAGGAATTGCCAAAAATGACGAAAAAATTTCAGCCTTGGGGAAAACCCGCCGGCGAAAGAGGACTATCCGCTCCGAGGCGCTGTCGCTATAAAGCCGCATGAGCAAAGACAGAACACCCGGCCGCTCCGGCCCAGAAAACACCGCCGGCGACAAGTCGGCCAAGGATACGCATTACGCCACGCTACGACGGGCGCATCGCGACGCCAAGCGCGAGCGCGGCGAAATCCCGACACCGGCGCCTCAGAAGCGCAAAAGGCCGGGCGCGGACGACTGGAAGCCGCCGGCTCTCGCTCCCGATCAGGTCTATCTCTATGGCCTGCACACGGTTCGCGCCGCCCTTGCCAATCCAGAGCGGAAGAATATCAAGCTGTCGACGACGCAGAATGCGCTGGTGCGGCTGGAGATCGGCCCAGCCGATCAACTCGGCATTCCGGTCGAGATCGTCTCGCCGCAGGATATCGACAAGGTGCTCGGTCCGGAAGCGATCCATCAGGGCGTGATGCTCGAGACCCGCCCCCTGCCCGTTCGCCGCCTCGAAGCGCTGAAGGACAGTCCGCTGCTGCTGGTGCTCGATCAGGTGACCGATCCGCACAATGTCGGCGCGATCATGCGTTCGGCCGTAGCCTTCGATGCCGCCGCCGTCATCACCACGCAGCGTCACAGCCCGACCGAATCGGGCGTGCTGGCGAAATCCGCCTCCGGGGCGCTGGAACTGATACCCTATATACAGATCACCAATCTCGCCGACGCGCTCGGCGAGCTGCATCGGCTCGGCTTCGTCACCATCGGCCTCGATTCGGAAGGACCGGCGCCGCTGGAAGGGACGTTTTCGGGAGAGAAAATTGCCCTCGTCCTCGGTTCCGAGGGCAAGGGGCTGCGCCAGAAGACGCGGGAAACCGTGAACGCGCTGGCACGGCTGGACATGCCGGGCGCGATCAAGTCGCTCAACGTCTCGAACGCCGCCGCGATCGCCCTTTATGCGGCGCGGTCCTATCTGAGAACCTAGAGCGGTTCCGTGCTTCATGGAATAATTGAACCGCTCTATTCTTTTGTTTTGACGCAATTCCGGACGGAAAACCGCTGCGCACTTTTCCTGGAATTGCTATAGCGGCCGCGCCTGCGCCGCCGCTGCAGATTTGGGAGAATGTGCCTTGATCCGTGGATTTGCTCTCGCGACGGCTGCCGCCGTTCTTGTGCTGACGGTCACCCAGCCAGCGCGGGCCGCCGATGAGGAAATGGTGAAGGCACAGGCCGGTTCCTGGCTGCTGGCGCCCCAAAGCGGCGCCAAGGGCTGCCGCCTCGGCTTCGAGACCGGCAAGGCGCCTGGCGGCTACACCGTCAGCGGCGCCGACGCCTGTGCGGCTGCCCTGCCCGCACTCGCCAAGGCGAGTGCCTGGAATTTCACGGACGACGGCTCTCTCGCCATCCTCGATGCCGCGCAGAAGGTGCTGGTCCGCTTTCAGGAAGAGGAAGGCTCCCCCTGGGTAAGCGATTCGGGCGACCCGATGTGGCTGCTGCCGGCGCTCGGCGATGTCGACCATGTTCCGACCACCGCCGCTCTTGCCGGAAGCTGGCAGGTCCGGCAGCCGGACGGCAAGGCGATCTGCGATATCACCTTGACCAGCGAGACCGATCAGGACGGCACGCCGAAGATGTCACCGGCCAGCGACTGCCCGGCCAATATCGCCGATCTCAAGCTCTCCCTCTGGGCCACCGAAGGCTTCGGCCTGGTCCTGATGGGAACCGACGGCTCCTCGCTTTCCTTCGACATGCAACCGGACGGCAACTTCAAGACATCGGACGAGGAAGAAGGCGATCCGATGCTGCTGGTCCGCAAGCAGGGCGGCTAAAGCTTACCCTTTCAGGCGAAAGCACCCACAGGCGGTCAAGATGACCCGCGCGTCAAGGACAGGTGCGTTTCAACGAATGACAGTGGGCTGGATATGCCAGACCGATTGCCGCAATGGCGATCGCTGGGTGACCGGACAGCCATCCTGCAGCTTCGACCAGGAGGTGACATTCAGCTGCATCTCGCATTGCGCCAGATAGCTCTTGCCGTCCACGGTCACGCAGGCGACATCGCCGACGGGAGACTGCGTTCCATCCCTGTTCTTGCAGTAGCAATTCGCGCCGGCCGATGCGGTCATACCGGCGCTCACCGCCGCAAAGACAAGCAACGATCCCAGGACGGCACGCCTCGATGCCTTGCGCATGGCACTACCCTCGCCCTCAGTTGAGCGAGGAAGTGTATGCCTATTTTTGCCTTTGTAAATATACGCGCGAAACTGGCGCTTCCCGGGCAGTGTCTCCCGCCACGGGCATGCCGCTTCCCGACGCGACCAAAGCGGCCCCGGCGAGGATGCCGATCAGTGAACCACCGGGTCGGAATCGTCGAAGAATGTCCGGATGCCCTCGCGCGCGATCGTCGCCAGGAATTCGTCGAAGGCCTCCCGATCGGTTGCGAAAGGCTCTTCCCACTCGATCAGGTCTTCCTCCGGCGTGATCACCTCCATCCGCCAGTCGGCATTGGTGCCGGCCGGGCGAAAAATATCGACGAGAACGGTTACGCCATCCTCGGTGAATTCGCCGGAAAGCTCGGAATGTTCAAGTTTCGGCTTCTTAGGCTTGACGGTCATATCTTTCCCATAGGAGCAATCCGGGCTCCCCATATCAAGCGGAGACCCTGAGGAACAGGAGCTTTTGAAAGTGGATGGTGCCCCCGGCAGGGTTCGAACCCGCGACCCCCTGATTACAAATCAGGTGCTCTACCAACTGAGCTACAAGGGCACATCGGCATGCCAAGTAGCAGATTTTGATTTCCTGTAAAGGGAAAATCGGCCGGCCTGCGCTGATGGCGGAGGGATCGGCGATCCGCTTGTGGATTCACCAGTCTTTGCAAAACGTCTTGTCGCGTCGAGGGAATATCATTACCTCCTAGTATGACTGTTCAAGGGACGTTGCATGTCGCGCACTTTTCATTCCGTTTGTTTTCTCGCCTCGACGGCGCCGGAAGCCCAGGCCGCACGGGACGAGTTGATTCGGCTTTACGGCCAGACGCCGCAGGAAGAGGCCGATATCGTCGTGGCGCTCGGCGGCGACGGCTTCATGCTGCAGACACTGCATACGACGATGAATTCCGGCAAGCGCGTCTATGGCATGAATCGCGGCTCCATCGGCTTCCTCATGAACGATTATCGCACGGAGAACCTGCCGGAGCGCATCGAAGCCGCCGTCGAGAATGCCTTTCATCCGCTGCAGATGACCACGCGCAATGCGGACGGCAGCTCCTGCGTCGCGCTCGCCATCAACGAGGTATCGCTGTTTCGCCAATCCTATCAGACGGCGAAGCTGAGGGTCGAGATCGATGGCCGGGTCCGGCTGCCGGAGCTGATCTGCGATGGGCTGATGGTGACGACGCCGGCGGGCTCGACGGCCTACAATCTTTCCGCCCACGGCCCCATCCTGCCGCTGGAAGCGCCGCTGCTCGCCATGACGCCGGTCAGTGCCTTCCGCCCTCGTCGCTGGCGCGGCGCACTCCTTCCAAACAAGGTGACGGTCGACATCACCGTGCTCGAGGCGGAGAAGCGCCCGGTCAATGCCGCCGCCGACAATAAGGAAGTCAAATCGGTGCTCGGCGTCCAGATCCGCCAGAGCGAAGACACGACCGCCCGTATCCTGTCCGATCCGGACAGGTCGTGGTCGGACAGGATTCTGGCCGAACAGTTTTCGGATTGAGGGTTGCCATACGGCCCGAGTCGATCGCCGTCCTTGCTCGGAAAACCTTCGCTCGAACGCAAAAAGCCCCGTCTCCGGGGCTTTTTTCATTTTTGACTTATCCTGTTCTCAATCCACGTCGTCCACGACGGCATCGGCCGCGCCGCTGATGCGGTGCGCGAGGGCCGCCTCCATGAACTCGTTGAGATCACCGTCGAGCACATCGTCCGGAGCGGTGCTGGAAATGCCGGTGCGCAGATCCTTGACGAGCTGATAGGGCTGCAGAACGTAGGAGCGGATCTGGTGGCCCCAGCCGATATCGGTCTTCGACGCGGCTTCGGCGTTGGCGGCCTCTTCCCGCTTCATCAATTCCGCTTCGTACATGCGGGCGCGCAACATATCCCACGCCTTGGCGCGGTTCTTGTGCTGCGAGCGCTCCTGCTGGCACTGCACGACAATGCCGGTCGGAATATGCGTAATGCGCACGGCCGAGTCGGTGGTGTTGACGTGCTGGCCGCCGGCACCCGACGAACGGTAGGTGTCGATACGGCAATCGCTTTCGTTGATCTCGATCTGGATCGAGTCGTCGACGACCGGATAGACCCAGATGGACGAGAAGGACGTGTGCCGACGCGCGTTGCTGTCATAGGGCGAAATACGCACCAGGCGGTGAACGCCCGATTCGGTCTTCAGCCAGCCATAGGCATTGTGGCCCTTGACGAGAAGCGTCGCGGACTTGATGCCGGCTTCTTCGCCGTCATGAACTTCCAGAAGCTCCACCTTGAAGCGCTGGCGTTCGGCCCAGCGGGTATACATGCGCAGCAGCATGTTCGCCCAGTCCTGGCTTTCCGTGCCGCCGGCGCCGGAATGGACTTCGAGGTAGGTGTCGTTGCTGTCGGCTTCGCCCGACAGCATGGCTTCCACCTGCCGGCGCGCAGCCTCCGCCTTCAGGCTTTTCAGCGCGTCCTCGGCTTCACGAACGACGTCGGCATCCCCCTCTTCCTCGCCAAGCTGGATGAGCTCGACATTGTCGGCGAGCTGCCGCTCCAGGGTACGCACGCCGCCGATGCCGTCATCGAGCTGCTGGCGCTCACGCATCAGCTTCTGCGCTTCGGTGGCATCGTTCCAGAGGGTCGGATCCTCTGCCTTGTTATTCAACCAGTCCAGTCGTCTTACCGCCTGATCCCAGTCAAAGATGCCTCCTCAGCAGGCTTATGGCCTGCTTGGTTTCGTCGACTACTTTCTCGATTTCCGCTCGCATGATCCTGCTTCTTCATTCGTCGGTTCGCTGTGAACCGCTGTTCAATTCAAGGAGTGCTGGTCACATAGATACACATGCCGCGGCTGTAAAGCCCCGCGGCATGTTCCCTGGAGAATTCCGGTGGGATCAGAAGAGGCCGCCGGCGCCTGAGGTGACCGCCTGGTTGGCCTGCGGCGAGGTTCTGAGAATCTCTTCGGGCGCGACCTGCGCCGCCGCATCGCCACCGCCGATGACCTGGAAGCTCGTGGCCGGGCCGGTGCCGGGCTTGAAGGCTTCCATGATCGCGTTCGGATCGCCCTGTTGCGCCGCCATGCCGGTTGCGCGGTTGACCGCAATCATCGTCATGCCCGCCGGAACCTGGAATTTCTGCGGCGGCTGGTCCTTGGTCGCGGCCTGCATGAATTCGTTGAAGATCGGCGCGGCCAGCGAGCCGCCGGTGCCACCGCGACCGAGCGAACTCGGCGTGTCGTAGCCGATATAGAGGCCGGCCACGAGGCTCGGCGTATAACCGACGAACCAGGCGTCCTTTTCGTCATTGGTGGTGCCAGTCTTGCCGGCGACATCGGTATTCAGCTTGATCTTGCCGGCCGCCGTGCCACGAAGAACGACGCCCTGCATCATCGAGGTGACCTGATAGGCGGTCATCGGGTCAAGCACCTGCTCGCGATTGTCGGCGATGACAGGCTCGTCCTGATTCTTCCATTCGCTGACATTGCAGGCCTCGCAGACGCGCTCCTCATGCTTGAAAATGGTCGCGCCATACCGATCCTGGATGCGGTCGATCAAGGTCGGCTTGATCTGCTTGCCGCCATTGGCGATCACGGAATAGGCCGAGACCATGCGCAGCACGGTGGTCTCGCCCGCGCCGAGCGACATGGCGAGCACCGGGTTCATGCGGTCGTAAATGCCGAAGCGTTCGGCATATTCGGCAACCAACGGCATGCCCATGTCGGAGGCGAGGCGCACGGTCATCAGGTTGCGCGAATGCTCGATGGCGAAGCGCAGCGTATGGGCACCACCACCCTCGCCTTCATAGTTCTCAGGCTTCCAGACCTGCCCGTTGCTGAGCGTGATCTGCAGCGGATCGTCGAGAATGACCGAGGCGGGCGTATAGCCATTGTCCATGGCCGCGGCGTAGACGAAAGGCTTGAAGGAAGAGCCCGGCTGACGCTTGGCCTGGGTGGCACGATTGAATTCCGACTGCGCATAGGAGAAGCCGCCGACCATCGCGAGCACACGGCCCGTATGCGGGTCCATGGCGACGAGGCCGCCCTGTACCTTCGGCGGCTGACGCAGGCGATAGCTGCTGGAATCGTCGCCACCGGTCTTCTGGACGAAAACCACATCGCCGGGTTCGAGCACGCCGCTCGGCGACTTCGCGGTCTTGCCGCCCGTGCGGAAAGCCCAGCGCATGTCGGCGGCGGCGATGGTGCCGCGCTTGCGCTCTGCGGCAACCTTGCCCGCAGCATCGACGCCCGGCTGAAGGCCGATATCGACGGCCTGGTCCGACACCGAAAGCACGATGGCAAGCTGCCACTCCGGCACGTCGCTCAATGCCGGGATCTTGGCGAGTTCCGGGCCCCAATCCTGCGCGGTCGCGAGGTGCTTGACCGGACCGCGGTAGCCGCGGCGCTCGTCATAATCGATCAGCCCGTCCTGCAGCGCCTTGCGGGCTTCGAGCTGCAATTGCGGATCGAACGAGGTGCGCACGGAAAGACCGCCCTCATAAAGCGCCTTCTCGCCATATTGGTCGATCAGCTGGCGGCGAACCTCCTCGGCAAAGAAATCGGAGGCGGCGAGTGACGGTCCACTCTTCGGCGGCACGACGCCGAGCGGCTGCTTCTTGGCCTCGTCCCCGTCGCTCTGGCTGACATAGCCATTTTCGACCATGCGATCGATGACCCAGTTGCGGCGTGTCATCGCGGCTTCGGGATGGCGGAACGGGTTGTAGTTGGAAGGGCCTTTCGGCAGCGAGGCGAGATAGGCCGATTCGGCAATGGTCAGCTCGTTGACCGACTTGTCGAAATAGGTGAGCGCCGCGCCGGCGATGCCATAGGAATTGAGGCCGAAATAGATCTCGTTGAGATAGAGCTCGAGGATCTTGTCCTTGCTGTAGGCCTGCTCGATGCGGAAGGAGAGGATCGCTTCCTTGATCTTGCGGTCGAAGGTCTGGTCGGACGACAGCAGGAAGTTCTTGGCGACCTGCTGCGTGATCGTCGAGGCGCCGACGAAACGGCGGCCGGAACCGATATTCTGCAGGTTGACGGCGATGGCGCGCATCAGGCCGCCGACATCGACGCCGGGATGGTTGTAGAAATTCTTGTCTTCCGCCGAAAGGAAGCCGGCCTTGACGCGGTCGGGGATGGCCTGGATCGGGACGAACAACCGGTTTTCGCGCGAATATTCCTTCATCAGCGCGCCGTTGCCGGCATGGATGCGGGTGGTCACCGGCGGCGCGTATTTCGCCAGCACCTCGTAATCCGGCAGATCCTTGGAGACGACGCTCAGATAGATGCCCGCTGCGGCTGCCACGAGCAGGAACAGGATGCAGCCCAGTCCAAAGAAATATCCAATCAGTCTGACCATATGATACTACCGGTGCTTCTTCTTCATGCGGCACAGATGCGAGACCATCGCATATCCACGGGCGTTTTGCACGCTCACGGGGTGAATGCAAGACGGCGGCGGCACAAAGCCGTGCATGTCGCCTGCAAGTGAACGATACTTCGCTGTAACGGCGGGAATGTGAGCAAAATAGGGCTCATCGCGGTATTCGTGCCTTCATCCCGAAGCATTAGCAGCCGCTGTTACATGGAAGACACGAACCGGGGCCGCCGTCCAGCCCCTAGCCGCCATTGGCGACGATCGAGGTGCGATATTGCTTAACGGCCTGCGTCAGCCGGTCGGCCAGCTTCTCCCGCCAGGCCGGATCGAGCAGCAGCTTCTCGTCCTCCTTGTTGGAAAGAAAGCCGAGTTCCAGCAGGATGGAGGGCACATCTGGCGCCTGCAGGACGCGGAAACCGGCGTGACGATGCGGATTGTTGATGGTGGCGATCTGGCCGTTGAAGGAGGTAAGCACATCCTGCGCCAGGGAGATCGAAAAGGCCTGCGTCTCGCGCCGCGTCAGATCCATGAGGATATCGGCGACCGCGGCGGGCTGGGCCTGCGTATCGGCGCCCGCGAGCTGATCGGAATTGTTCTCGCGGTCCGCCACTTCGCCGGCAAGCTTGTCCGATGCCTTGTCGGAGATCGTATAGACGGTAGCGCCGCGAATATCCTTCTGCTTCAGCGTGTCGGCATGCAGCGAGATGAACAGCGAGGCATGATTCTGCCGGGCGACGGTCACCCGCTGCGACAGCGACAGATATTCATCCTTGTCGCGCGTCAGGAAAGCCTTGATGCCGGGCTGCGCATTCAGCTTGTCGGCAAAGAGCCTGGCGAAGGCGAGCGTGATCTCTTTTTCCTGGGTGACGCCATCGCTGCCCGTCGCGCCGGCATCGATGCCGCCATGGCCGGCGTCGACCGCCACCAGGAACGCGCTCGGATCGGGCTTGTCGAGCGGCACCACCGGGCCGACGTCCCTCGCGGTGTCGTCGTTGGTCCAGCTCTGCTGCTTGACAAGATCGGCGAACTGCGCGGTCGGCAGCATTTCGGCATCGAGCACGAGGCGCTGCCCCTTGCCGCTCTCGTCAGCCTGCACCTTGGCCATGACCAGCTTCACCGGTTTCGTCGCCGTCAGCACGATACGGGCGCTGTCCTCGTCCATCGTGCCGTAGCGGATATCCTTGAAGAGACCGACCGGCTTCAGGTCGCGAGCCGGAAAGCCGAAGGCGGTCGCCGGAAGGTCGATGACGACACGCACGGGATTGTCGAGATAATGGACGGAGAAAGTCGGCGCGCGGTCCATGTCGATGACAATGCGGGTGCGGGCATCGTCGCCGGCGATACGGGCGCCGTAAGCAAGCAGCGGATCGGCCATGGCCCCGACCGGCGCAAGCGTCGAAAGAGCCGCCAGGGCGAAAGCCGCCACCGCAATCCGCACAGCTCTCACGCCATTCTCCGTCGCATGCCGCAATCCCTTCAAAAACCGTCTGCCGCGCCCCATATTGCTTTCAACGTCGTTTTTGAAGTCCAAAAAGACGGAAAAGTCATTACTCGCGCAGTATCGATGCAGCGATACGCCGGCGAAGAATCGGACGCACCGGCGCCGCCCTTCCTCAGCCGACGAATCCATCAATATTATGGCATACTTGGCTTTCCCCTTGCTATTGTGACAGATAAAACATACAACGCATATTAGGGTAGAAGTGTTGACGGGATAGAGTCGCCGCAAAGGCAGCCGCCTTCGAGTACTAGGCGCCATCAGCGGCCGTCATCCGCCGTCTACAGTGCTTCTGCTCCTAAATACTGGATATCTGGATTTCCGGTTTTGTGCGGGAAATTCATCGGTGGAGAGCCACCAAACGCTCTTTAAAGAGCACATTCATCGGACCCCGTTGTTGGGTCTTTGGCATTGTCGATCTCGCTTGGTTACGGATGTTACCGCAGCAGCTTTTTCAAGAAGTGAACAGACCCCGGGGAGCTAGTGTCCCGGCTGCCGTCTGGCTGCTGTCATCGCCAAACAACCAATCGCGACTTTCATTATCCGGTGCAGCAATGGTGAATAGCGTCCAGCCTGTTTTAGCGACAGGCCGGCCCTTTTCCGCATGTCTGCGCCGAGGAGCACAGCTTTCATGGCAGACAAAATGCTTATCGATGCGTCTCACGAGGAAGAGACGCGCGTCGTTGTCGTTCGCGGGAACCGCATAGAAGAATTTGACTTCGAGTCGCAGCACAAGAAGCAGATCCGCGGCAACATCTACCTCGCCAAGGTGACGAGGGTAGAACCCTCGCTGCAGGCCGCTTTCGTTGATTACGGCGGCAACCGGCACGGCTTCCTGGCCTTTGCCGAAATTCATCCCGACTACTACCAGATCCCGCTCGCTGACCGGCAGGCTCTCTTGCGGGCGGAAGCCGAAGAGCATCGTCGCGACGATGATGTCGAGCATGTCGAAACGGCGCTCGATCTTTCGAAGCAGGAACAGCCGGACATCGGCATCGTCCAGAAGGACGAGGTCGTCATAACCGATGACGCGGCCATCGCGGAAGAAGCCCCTGCCGCTGAGGCAGCCGCTCCCGCCGCCGAGGCGGAAGCGCCGGCAAAGAAGGCCAAGCCGCGCCGCAGCCGCAAGAAGGCGGTCGCCGAGGCTCCCGCCGACGAAACGCCCGCTGCCGAGGCAAAGGTCGACGCTCCCAGCGAAGACGAGGACGGCCCGTCCGGCGAAATGGCCGCGATGGTCGAAACCGACTCGATCTCCGAAGATGTCGACGTTTCCAAGCGCCGTCACGACGATGACGACGACGACGATCACGACCATGAAGAGGAAGTGATCGAATCCGTCGGCGCCGAAGACGCCATGGAAGAGGTCCCGGATCGCGCGCAGCGCAAGCCGCGCAAGCAGTACCGCATCCAGGAAGTCATCAAGCGCCGGCAGATCCTGCTGGTGCAGGTTGCCAAGGAAGAGCGCGGCAACAAGGGCGCTGCTCTCACCACCTATCTCTCGCTTGCCGGTCGCTATTCGGTCCTGATGCCGAACACGGCGCGCGGCGGCGGCATTTCCCGCAAGATCACCAATCCGCAAGACCGCAAGCGCCTGAAGGAAATCGCAAAGATGCTCGAAGTGCCGCAGGGCATGGGCGTCATCCTGCGTACCGCCGGCGCCAACCGCACCAAGGTCGAAGTCAAGCGCGACTTCGAATATCTGATGCGCCTGTGGGAAAACGTCCGCACGCTGACGCTCGCTTCGACCGCACCTTGCCTCGTCTACGAGGAAGGCAGCCTGATCAAGCGCTCGATCCGCGACCTCTATAACAAGGATATCGGCGAAGTCATCGTTTCCGGTGAGGAAGGTTATCGTGAAGCGAAAGACTTCATGAAGATGCTGATGCCGAGCCATGCCAAGGTGGTTCAGCCCTATCGCGACATCCATCCGATCTTCTCGCGCTCCGGCATCGAGGCGCAGCTCGACCGCATGCTGCAGCCGCAGGTGACGCTGAAGTCCGGCGGCTACCTGATCATGAACCAGACGGAAGCGCTGGTTTCGATCGACGTCAACTCCGGCCGTTCGACCCGCGAACACTCGATCGAGGATACGGCACTGCAGACGAACCTCGAGGCCGCCGATGAAGTGGCTCGCCAGCTTCGCCTGCGCGACCTTGCGGGCCTGATCGTCATCGACTTCATCGACATGGAAGAAAAGCGCAACAACCGCGCTGTCGAGAAGAAGCTGAAGGAATGCCTGAAGAACGACCGCGCCCGTATCCAGGTCGGCCGCATCTCGCATTTCGGCCTTCTGGAAATGTCGCGCCAACGCATCCGCGCATCGGTTCTTGAAAGCACCACGCAGGTCTGCTCGCATTGCGGCGGCACCGGCCACGTCCGTTCTCAGTCCTCGGTCGCCCTGCATGTCCTGCGCGGCATCGAAGAATACCTGCTCAAGAACACGACGCACGACATCACTGTGCGCACGACGCCGGACATCGCGCTTTACCTGCTGAACCACAAGCGTCAGACGATCGTCGATTATGAGAGCCGCTTCGGTGTCGCGATCATCATCGGCGCCGACAATGCCGTTGGAACGCAGCATTTCGCGATCGACCGCGGCGAGCCGGTGGAAAATCCGGTGAAGATCGAAACCCTGTTCAACTTCGCCGCCATTCCGGACGACGATGACGACGATATCGTCATCGAGGCCGACGAGGAGGAAGACGAAGAGCTCGAAGCAAAGGCAGCAGGCGCCGAACAGCCGGTTGCCCGCTCCGAGAGCAACGATGGCAACCGCAAGCGCAAGCGCCGCCGCCGCCGTCGTGGACGCGGCAGCGATGTCCAGACGGCTTCCCAGCCCGCCGACACCTCGGTCGAGGATGACGAAGAGGATGGAGACGACGGCGAGGAAGAGGTGAAGAGCGCTAGCGGCGAAGTGTCCGATAGCGACGATAGCCAGCAGAAGCGCAAGCGCCGCCGTCGTGGCAAGCGCGGGGGCCGACGCAATCGCGATGGCGAAGGCAATGAACTGGACGCAGCCGGCACGGCAGACTCGGAAGAGAGCGCCGATGAGGAAGACGACGGTGAAAGCGATGCTGGTGTAAGCGTCGCCGAGATTGCCGTTGCCGAAGGCGAAGCCGCCGTCGAAAGCCAGCCGGCTATGGCTGCCGTCGAAACGGCGTCTGTTGTCACCGAAGACGTCAAGCCGGCCAAGAGCCGCAGCCGTCGCAAGCCGAAGGCCGAGGCATCGCCGGTGGAAGCGCCGGTTGTCGAAGAAGCGGTTGCGGTCGATGTCGAAGCCGAAACGGTTGCCGAAGTCGCAGCCGACCTCGACACCGTCAGCGAACCCGCCGTGGCGGAAGCGGGCAAGCCGGCACGCGCCAACCGCGAATCGAATGTTTCCTCCTCGGAGCCGGTGGTCAAATCCACCCGCACCAACGAAGGCACGGATGGGGACGGCAAGCCGAAGAAGGCGGGCTGGTGGCAGCGCCGCGGCTTCTTCTGAACTCTGCTGTTCGGATGAACAAAAAAACCGGCCGTGGCGACACGGCCGGTTTTTTTATTTTGAAGGATTGTTGTTTCCCAAACCCACCCTCGCGCTTCGACAAGCTCAGGGTGGGGGTTCGCCTTTCAAGCTCGGTAGGGACTGAACTTGAATGTCGACACGAGCTTTCCTGAGCCAGATCTTTCCTGAGCCAGATGCAGATACTCTCTCCGCCTCACCCTGAGCCTGTCGAAGGGGGAGCCGGCCCAACCGGCGCCGGCCCGCTCCTCACAAGTTGATTCAAGTTCTTTCTAAAATACCTTCAGAATCCGTCGCAAGTGGCTGATATCGGATTCTATTTGAGCCAGGCCGCCATGCGCTCCACCGCTTCCTCGATCTCCGCACTCGAACCGGCATAGGACATGCGCATCGCCCGATGTCCCTCGATAGGATCGAAATCGAGGCCGGGCGTCGCCGCCACATTGATATCCGCCAGCATCTTGCGGGCGAAGGCCATGCTGTCATTGGTGAACCGCGTGACATCGACATAGGCGTAGAAGGCACCGTCCATCGGCGAGGCGATGGAAAAGCCGATCTCCGGCAGGCGTCGCATCAGGAAATCGCGATTGCGGCGATAGCTTTCACGATAGGCATCGAGCTCGGTCCCCGCTCCCAATGCCGCGGCAGCGGCAATCTGCGAAAGCTCCGGCGCGGAGATGTAGAGGCTTTGGGCGACGCGCTCGACCGGGCGCACCAGCCGCTCCGGCAATACCATCCAGCCGATGCGCCAACCGGTCATGCAGTAATATTTCGAGAAGGAATTGATGACGATAGCCTCGTCCGTCAGCTCCAGCGCGCTCGTCTCCTCGCCGACGAAGGTCAGCCCATGATAGATCTCGTCGGAGATGAAAGCGATCGAACGGTCGGCGCAATAGGCGGCAAGCGCCTTCAGCGCCGCCCTGCCCGTCACCGTGCCTGTGGGATTGGCGGGGCTTGCGAGCAGCACGCCCTTCAGCCGCTTGCCGCTGGCGGCCTGCGCCGCCTCGAGACTTTCCGGCGTCAGGGTGAAATGCGTTTCGGCCGTCACCGGCACCTCGACGACATCGAGACCGAGCGCGGCCAGAATGTTGCGATAGGCAGGATAGCCCGGCCGGGCAATGGCGACACTGTCGCCGGCGTCGAATAGCGTCAGGAAGGCGAGATTGAAACCGGCCGAGGAACCCGTCGTGATCGCGATCCGCGCTGGGTCGATGGTCAGCCCGTGACGTGCCTGATAGTGACCGGCAAGCGCCTGCTTCAGCACCAGCGTGCCGAGCGCGTCGGTGTAGCCGATACGGCCGTGCCCCAATGCTGCGCGCGCCGCTTCGAGCGCCGCCTGTGGCGTCGGATGCGACGGCTGACCGACGGCCATCGAGATCACCGCATGCCCCGCCTGGCGCCGTCGTGTCGCCTCCGCCAAGACATCCATGGCATGAAAGGGTTCGACATCGCTGCGTTTGGATAGGGAAAACAAGATCAATTCTCTTTCAGCTCGGATTGAAGCCAGACACTTGCCGCAATATCCGCTCGTTCACAATCCCGCGATTGCGGCTTTGCCGTGAAAATTCCTGTTTCTGGAAATAGGCATGCACCGTAAATTGCCGATACCTATTTGCGGAATTTAGCCGGACGGTGATATGCCGGGCCGACGATTGAGTCTCCGCATTCATTCAAACGAGGCCACGATGACCCATTTTTCCAAGACCTTGCTCACGGCTTCGGCGATCGCGATCGCCGCGTCGCTGGCCCTGATCCAGCCTGCAGCCGCGCTGGATGATCAGCAGAAGAAGGAGTTCGGGGAGTTCATCAAGGAATACCTCGTCGCCCATCCGGAAGTTCTGCTGGATGCCCAGGCCGCCCTTGAGAAGAAGCAGGAGGAAGCCCGGCTCACTCAATCGTCCCAGGCGGTCATTCAGAACAAGGATGCGATCTTCAATTCCAAGAATGACGTCTCGCTCGGCAATCCCAAGGGTGACATCACCGTCGTCGAGTTCTTCGACTATAATTGCACCTATTGCCGCCATGCCCTGCCCGATATGGACGCGCTGCTGAAGCAGGACCCGAATGTGCGTTTCGTGCTGAAGGAATTCCCGATCCTCGGGCCGGATTCGCTTGCCGCATCCAGGGTTTCCGACGCGTTCCGCAAGCTGGCGCCGGAAAAATACGCGGCCTTCCACCGCGCGCTTCTGGGCGCCGACGGTCGCGCCTCGGAAGACAGCGCCATCGAGGCCGCAAGCTCGCTCGGCATCAACGAGGCGGCGATCCGCGCGGAGATGGCCAAGAGCCCGAACACCGATGCGGTCAAGGCCACCTACCAGCTTGCCACCGATCTCAATGTCACCGGCACGCCGGCCTATGTGATCGGCAACGAGACGATCTCCGGCGCTATCGGCCTCGATGCCATACAGCAGAAGATCGCCAATGTTCGCAGCTGCGGCAAGACCAGCTGCTGATTGGGATTGACGGACAATCCGGTCACCTTTTCCAAGGGCGGCGGCATTTTGCAAGGAATGCGGACATAGCAACCACGAATCTCTTATGAGTTGCATTCCAGGCCGCCAAAATCGAACCCTTTCCACACCAGACACGCAAGCCCTCGGCTCAGGGGGCTTTCCTATAGGCCCTCGGGAGTCTATAGGTTGCGCTGCACTTTGACGGAACCTCTAATGGCGCAAACCATTTTCGTCCTGAACGGACCCAATTTGAATGCCCTCGGCAAACGCGAGCCGGGCATCTATGGCGGCAAGACGCTCAAGGATATCGAAGCCGATTGCAAGTCCGTGGGCGAAAGCCTGGGCTTCGTCATCGATTTCCGCCAAAGCAATCATGAGGGCGTATTGGTGGATTGGATGCACGAGGCGGGCGACACCGCCGCCGGCGTCGCGATCAATCCTGGAGCCTATGGCCATACGTCGATTGCGCTTCATGATGCGATCCGGGCGATTTCCATTCCCGTGGTGGAGGTTCATATCTCCAATATCCACGCCCGCGAAGAGTTCCGGCACAAGTCGATGATCGCGCCCGCCGCAAAGGGCATGATCTGCGGTTTCGGACCGCACAGCTACATCCTGGCGCTGCACGCGCTGAAATCCATCACACAATGACAAGAATTACAGGGCACCACATCCATGGCTGAAAAGAAATCGGGTATCGATCAGGCGCTGATCCGCGACCTCGCCAATATTCTCAACGACACCGATCTCACCGAAATCGAAGTCGAGCAGGAAGATCTGCGTATCCGCGTTTCCCGCGCCGGTGCGACGCAGTATGTCCAGGCGCCGATCGCAGCGCCGGCGGCCTTTGCCGCTCCGGCTGCGGCCGTTGCTCCGGCAGCTGCCGCCGCGGCGCCCGCCGGCAAGACCCGCAACCCTGACAATGTCGTCAGCGCACCCATGGTCGGCACGGCCTATCTCGCGGCGGCGCCGGGCGCTGCTGCCTTCATCCAGGTCGGCTCCGTCGTCAAGGAAGGCCAGACCCTTCTGATCATCGAAGCAATGAAGACGATGAACCAGATCCCCTCGCCCAAGTCCGGTACGGTGACCGAGATCCTCGTTCAGGATGGACGCCCGGTCGAATACGGCGAAGCCCTCGTCATCGTCGAGTAGGCCCCATGCCCATGATTTCGAAGATTCTCATAGCCAATCGCGGAGAGATCGCTCTTCGCGTGCTGCGCGCCTGCAAGGAGCTTGGCATCGCGACCGTCGCGGTGCATTCGACCGCCGATGGCGACGCCATGCATGTGCGGTTGGCGGATGAAAGCGTCTGCATCGGCCCGCCGCCGTCGCGCGAGAGCTATCTCAACATCCATCAGATCGTCGCCGCCTGCGAAATCACCGGCGCCGACGCCGTGCATCCGGGCTATGGGTTCCTGTCGGAGAACGCCAAGTTCGCCGATATTCTCGAAGCGCATGGCATCACCTTCATCGGCCCAACGGCGGAACATATCCGCCTCATGGGCGACAAGATCACCGCCAAAACAACGGCGCAGCAGCTCGGCATTCCCGTCGTTCCCGGTTCGGATGGCGAAGTGAAGACCGAGGCGGAAGCGCTGAAGACCGCCAAGGAAATCGGCTATCCGGTGCTCATCAAGGCGACCGCCGGCGGCGGCGGGCGCGGCATGAAGGTGGCGCGCACGGAAGAAGACCTGATCGAAGCCTGGACGACCGCACGCACGGAAGCTGCTGCCGCATTCGGCAACGAATCCGTCTACATGGAAAAATACCTCGGCAAGCCGCGCCACATCGAAATCCAGGTGTTCGGCGACGGCGAAGGCAATGCCATCCATCTCGGCGAACGCGACTGCTCGCTGCAGCGTCGTCACCAGAAGGTCTGGGAAGAAGCCAATTCGCCGGCGCTCAACGTCGAGCAGCGCATGAAGATCGGCCAGATCTGCGCCGACGCCATGAAGAAGCTCAAGTATCGCGGCGCCGGCACGATCGAATTCCTCTATGAGAACGGCGAGTTCTATTTCATCGAAATGAACACCCGCCTGCAGGTGGAGCATCCGATCACGGAAGCGATCACCGGCATCGATCTCGTGCACGAGCAGATCCGCGTCGCCTCCGGCGGTGGTCTTTCGGTGACACAGGATGAGGTTCATTTCCATGGCCACGCCATCGAATGCCGCATCAATGCCGAGGACGCGCGCACCTTCGTGCCCTCCCCCGGCACGATCACGCATTTCCATGCACCCGGCGGCCTTGGCGTGCGCATCGATTCCGGTGCCTATCAGGGCTACAAGATCCCGCCCTATTACGACAGCCTGATCGGCAAGCTGATCGTGCACGGCCGCACCCGCGTCGAATGCATGATGCGCCTGCGCCGCGCGCTCGACGAATTCGTCGTCGACGGCATCAAGACCACTTTGCCGCTCTTCCAGGATCTGGTTTCCAACCAGGATATCGCCAACGGCGATTACGATATCCACTGGCTGGAAAACTACCTGGCAAAAACCTCGGCTTAAGCTGTGGCAGGGCCGCGCGGCAGAAATCCCGGCATTACTCCCGAGATTCTGCTGCGCGCCTACTCCATCGGGCTTTTCCCGATGGCGGAATCGGCCGACGATCCGGAAATCTTCTGGGTCGAACCGGAATTACGCGGCGTGCTGCCGCTCGATGGCTTCCACGTTTCGAAAAGCCTGGCGAAGACCATCCGCAGGAGGCCCTTCGACATCAGGTTCAACAGCAACTTCGATGCCGTCATCGCCGCCTGCGCCGAGCAGACCAGCGGCCGGCCGAGCACCTGGATCAACAAGACGATCCGGTCGCTCTACTCGACCCTGAACCATATCGGCCACGCCCATTCGGTTGAGGCATGGGAGGGAGACAGGCTGGTCGGCGGGCTCTACGGCGTATCGCTGGGGTCGGCCTTCTTCGGCGAGAGCATGTTTTCACGCCGCACGGATGCCTCGAAGATCTGTCTCGTCTATCTGGTCGAACGCCTGAAGCAACGCGGCTTCACACTTCTCGACACCCAATTCACCACCGAGCATCTGAAAACATTCGGCGCTGTCGACGTGCCGAAGGACGATTATGCCAGGATGCTGGAAAAGGCGATGGAATCGCCCAATCTGAGCTTTTCGGACGGCTAAGCTCATTTCCTAAGTATCGCCAAAATACCGGCACCTCATCGGCTTCAACTCCAGGTCTTTATCTGATATCGCTCGATGCGAAGAGTGTTGGCGCATCGAGGTTTCACTTTGCCGTCGTAAATACCGGTCTCGTCCAATTTCACCCCATATGCCAGGGCAGCCTAGTGCCGCCCGGCATGTGATCATGTTCATCGGGTGGTGGTTTGAGACCGGTCTGGCATTGTTGACATGCGCCTTGCGCAGCCATCGCTGTCTCAGCTCTTCAATCATCCGAAACATCGCCACACCGCGCCCGTAAGGGCTTGTCCCGCCGCCAGCTTGGTGAACTTCCAAAATGGAAGACCAAGACTGCATGTGCACTTTTCTTCGGGTCCGATGGACCATCAATCCCCGCACCGCTCCGCAGCCATGGATCGCCTGCAGCGGCTGCGGAGGCTTCAAGCCTTTCTCATCCAGCGGCAAGATCCGGCTCAACGCCAATGGCAGGAAGCTCGACGCCTGGCTCATCTATAAATGCTCGGCCTGCGACAAGACCTGGAACCGGGCAATCTTCGAGCGCCAGACCGTTCGAAGCCTTGCCCCGGCCGTTCTGGAGGCACTGCAAACCAACGATGTCGAGTGGATACGAGCGCAGGAATTCGACCTCGACGCATTGAGGCGCAAGGCTCAGCGCATCGACGAATTCACCGATCTGGATATCCGCAAGCAGATATTGGAGGAACCGGATGGCTGCAAAGCGCTGGAAATCGAACTGGTGGTCGCGTTTCCTGTCAATACACGCCTCGACCGTCTGCTTGCCTCGGAGCTGCGCATCTCGCGATCGCGGCTTCATACTCTGCATGACGGGGCGATGCTGCAGATCCATCCCGATCGTGCCGGCATCATGAAGCGAAGGATCAGGGACGGCATGCGCATCGTCCTCGATCTCGCTGGCGAAGCCGATGGGCATCTGGTCGCTCTGGCAGCCGCTACGCCGCAAAACAACGACTGACAAAATAGCCCGCAGGAGGTTCCTTCTGCGGGCTATCTCACGAATCTTTGAAAAGACGCTTACTTGCTGCCGGCGCTATCCGGCGGCGGGATATCCGACTTCTGCTTGCACTCTTTCAGCCAGACGTCATAGATCGGATGCTCGACGGCATTGAGGCCGGGACTGTCGGCAAACATCCAGCCGGTGAAGATGCGGCGGATGCGGCGGTCGAGCGTGATCTCGTCCACTTCGACGAAGCCGTCGACCTTCTGCTGTTCGCTATCATCGCGCGAATAGCAAGCCTTCGGCGTCACCTGCAATGCGCCGAACTGCACGGTCTCATTGAGATAGACATCGAAGGTAGTGATGCGGCCGGTGATCTTGTCGAGGCCGGAGAAGACGGCGACCGGATTGGAAATGCGCGCGGCTTCGGCGGAGGGCGACAGGAAAACGCCCGCGCTCAAGGCAAGCATTGCCGCAGATATCGCACGCAAAGAAGCGCTCCGCGTGAAAAACGTCATGTCCGCCAATCTCCGCTTGGTCTCGGTCCAACCGCCGAGCACGCGCCGGCTTGTTCTGCGGCTATAGACCAATTGTGGCCAAAGGACGAGCCGGCTGCCGATACTCAGTTGCCCGGCGTCCAGGCGTCGTAATCGCCGGTGACGCGCGGACGTTCGCCGGCAACGGCGAGCGAACCCGGCGGGCGATAGGCCTGCGGCGAACCCGTGGGGTTGGCGCGGTGCGACGTCTGCCATTCCTTGGCGACGTAATTTTCCTTGGTCGGCGGAACGTCGGTGCGGTGATGCATCCAGCCGTGCCAGCCCGGCGGAATGGCGGAGGCTTCGGCGTAACCCTTGTAGATGACCCAGCGCTTGGGCAGGCCATAGGAGGACGTGCCGCCCTCGTAATAGACATTGCCGAATTCATCCTCGCCGACGCGCTTGCCGAAGCGCCAGGTCGCGAACCGCGTCCCCATTGTCTGACCATTCCACCAGGTGAAGGTTTGCAGGATGAAATTCCACATGTGCTTTCCTCGATACCCGCCAAGGGGCGAGCGATACCAGAATTCGATAGTTTGCTTATGCCGCCACTGTGCCGCCTTGTCCAGTGATTCCAGCGGGAAAAGCGGTCATTTCAAAGCCATCTTGAAGCCGAGATGGCTCGGCTTGAAACCCAGTCTCTCATAGAAACGATGGGCATCCTTGCGCGCGGCGTTCGAGGTCAGCTGCACCAACCGCATGCCGCGGGTTTTTGCCTCGGCAATGCAGAAATCGATCATCGCCGCGCCGATCCCCTGCCCGCGCAGATCCGCCCGCGTCTGCACGGCTTCAATGATCATCGCGGCAGAACCGCGACCGGTCAGCGTCGTGGTGATCATCGTCTGGAAAGTGCCGGCGACGTCGCCCGCCAGTTCGGCGACGTAGAGCGTCTGATCGGACGAAGCCGCAATCGCGCGGAAAGCGCGGAGATAATCGTCATAGACGGCAGGATCAGTGCTATCCCCGTGGCCGCCGAGGGCATCGGCGGCGAAGAGGGCGATCAAGGCGGGGAGATCGGATTCGCGGGCTTCTCGGATAAGTAGATCGTCAATATTCATTGACGAAAAAATAACCGAGAATCACAACAACCCCAAATCATTAAGATGCGCGCACACCGATTATCAAGCTGCCAGACCTTCATTAGGACGATCTTCATCCTCACGATTGTCGCGCTCGGCCGCATAAGTGGATTCTCTTGATTTGGTAGAGTTCCCCGAAGCATAGACCCTTAATGCAGCAGCATTCGCAGGCTTCCAACTCCAATTACTTGCATCCTCGACTGCATCAGCAGTCATTGATTCCAAATATCTAAGTCCAAATACCTTCATCTTCCGCTCCTCAAAGAATCCCTGCCACCATAGACTAATCGCATAGCGATTGCATCAGATATATTTAGACCACACAAATCTTCAATCCACAACCATTGTCCAGTAGAGTTCACCTCTAAAAACCACCAGTTATCAAATTTATCAACAATAAAATCTAACGCACCATAATCCAATGAAAGATAACCCATAAGTGCGCAAACCTTTTGCTTAATCTCCTCGGAAGGATCAATAATAGTATGCGGTGTATTCTTCAAATCATATCGCCGCCAGTCAATGCTAGCCCTTCTAGACAATTGCGAATCTATTCTGCAAACAAAATGCTCTCCGCCAACAAAAGTATATCTTACCTCAAATTTTTTATCTATATATCTTTGCAAAGTTATTGGGTTTTCTCCAATATTTTCAAATGCATTTATATCTTTTTCTTTTATTTTGTTAACATATATCCCCTTCATCTCGCCATCAACTTCGTACATGTCTTGGGATAGAAATTTTATAACGACATCACCATGACGGCGTATAAATCCATCAAGTTGTTCTTTGTCGTTTGAAGTTAAAAAATCAGGGTAATTCAGGTCGACGCTTGAGGCGGCTATAGACTGGTAAAACTTATTGTCTGCTAACGTCGCATTTCGTAAAGAATTGAGCCAGTATACGTTACTGAGATAATTGTACATCCCGAACAACGCTCTATTCCACTCGCCTCTCCATATTCGAAACCCGTTATCCTCTGTGTCCCTAAACGAGCTATCGATATGGACAGAGGCCTTTCGACACCAAACGCTGCATACACTATCGAGTTCAAGGCTTCCCGCTCTCGATCGTAGATTCCAACCTAGGTTATTCCTTGTCAGCCATGTTTCACGAAGTGATTCAACATCCACATTCAGGCGAAAGAAGCGAACATTACACTTCCGCAGACATTCAATAACAGCATCTGCGTGCGTATCATCTTTATCAGCTATAATAAGTATCATTGCCGCCTCCACCTTAGGTGGAAACAATAGCAGTTGTATCGATCGTTTTAAATACTAATTTTATAGTTGTATAGAATCGCCAACTAGCCGTTTCTCAAACACCAGCGCCGGAATGCCAGATTGTGCATTGCCGCAGTTTTCCGTGCGGCTCACCTCGACAAAACCATGCGCCTTGTAGAAGGCGATCGCCGGCTCGTTTTGCGGGTCGACTTCGAGCCGCATGATCTCGGCATCCGGAAAACAGGTCTCCAGTTCGGCGAAGATGTCGCGGCCGATGCCCTGCCGTTGATGGCGGGGGCTGACATAGAGCATGTAGAGCATGACGGTCTTGGTCATCTCTGTGGACATGGCGGCATAGCCCATGCCGCCAATGGCCTTGCCGTCGTCGGCGACGAGGAATTCGGAATTCTTCCGCGCCAGCCGCGCCTTCAGCGACGCCGGCGAATGCCAGGAGGCGTGCAGCTCGTTGACCTTGTCCGCGCCATATAAACGGTCATAGGTCGCGTGCCAGGTCTCACCCAGCAGAGCACGGACCTTTTCCAGATCCTGCTCGCCGGCGGTGCGCACGAAGAACACCGGTTATTCCTCTTCGATGCCGAGCTTGGCCTTGACCAAGGCCTGCACGGCCTGCGGGTTGGCCTTGCCGCCGGTCGACTTCATCACCTGGCCAACGAACCAGCCGGCCAACGTCGGCTTTGCCTTGACCTTGGCGACCTGATCCGGATTGGCGGCGATGATCTCGTCGACGGCCTTTTCGATGGCGCCGGTATCGGTGACCTGCTTCATGCCGCGCGCCTCGACGATCTCGGCGGGATCGCCGCCTTCGGTGAGCACGATCTCGAACAGGTCCTTGGCGATCTTGCCGGAGATGGTTTCCGCCTTGATGAGATCGATGATCGCACCGAGCTGAGCGGGCGAAACCGGAGTCTCTTCAATGTCTTTGCCGGTTTTGTTCAAAGCGCCCAGCAAGTCGTTAATCACCCAGTTGGCAGCCATCTTGCCATCGCGGCCGGCGGCAACGGCTTCGAAATAATCGGCAATCGCCTTTTCCGAAACCAGAACGGAGGCGTCATAGATCGACAGGCCGAGCTCGCGGACGAAACGTTCCTTCTTGTCGTCGGGCAATTCCGGCAGGTGCTTGGCAAGCTCCTTGACGAAGGCGTCGTCGAACTCGAGCGGCAGCAGGTCCGGGTCGGGGAAATAGCGATAGTCATGCGCATCTTCCTTGGTGCGCAGCGAACGCGTCTCGCCTTTGTTCGGATCGAACAGGCGGGTCTCCTGATCGATCGTGCCGCCATCCTCCAGGATGCCGATCTGACGGCGCGCTTCGTATTCGATCGCCTGACCGATGAAGCGGATCGAGTTGACGTTCTTGATTTCGCAGCGCGTGCCGAATTCGCCGCCCGGACGGCGAACGGAGACGTTGACGTCGGCGCGCATCGAGCCTTCGTCCATGTTGCCGTCGCAGGTGCCGAGATAGCGCACGATCGAGCGAAGCTTGGTCATATAGGCCTTCGCCTCGTCGGCCGAACGGATGTCCGGCTTGGAGACGATTTCCATCAATGCAACGCCGGAGCGGTTGAGATCGACATAGGACATGGTGGCATGCTGGTCATGCAGCGACTTGCCGGCGTCCTGCTCCAGATGCAGGCGCTCGATGCCGATCTCGATATCCTCGAACTGGCCCTGACGATCAGGACCGAGCGAAATGACAATCTTGCCCTCGCCGACGATCGGGTCCTTGAACTGCGAGATCTGATAGCCCTGCGGCAGGTCGGGATAGAAATAGTTCTTGCGGTCGAAGATCGAACGATTGTTGATCTTTGCCTTCAGGCCAAGGCCCGTGCGCACGGCCTGCTTGACGCATTCCTCGTTGATGACGGGCAGCATGCCGGGCATCGCGGCATCGACCAGCGACACGTTGGAATTCTGCGGCTTGCCGAACTCGGTCGAGGCACCGGAGAAGAGCTTGGAATTGCTCAACACCTGGGCATGGACTTCCATCCCGATAACGATTTCCCAATCGCCGGTGGCGCCGGGAATGAAGCGTTTCGGATCTGGCGTACGGACGTCGACAAGGGTCATGGGAAGCTCTTGAAATGCTGTTCTTCTGAACTTTGTGAGGTAGAGCAATTGGCGAGGCGGCGCAAGGCTTTCGGCGCCGACGAGGACGTCTATATGCCGATGCCATACGTTCCGTCATCGCGATCGGCCAGCATCTTCGAGAGACCGACGGTCGGCACATCGCGATCGAGCTTGGGCGAATAGACCACGGAAAGCCAATGGATGGCGTAGCCGCGGGCCTTGAAGAAGCCGATCGCCTCGGCATTGCCGGCATGGGTCTGCAGGGAGACCTTTTCCAGCCCCTGTTCGCGAATGTCCTGCTCGATCCTCTCCAGCAAGGCCGAACCAAGTCCCTGACGCAGAAAATCGGGATCGATCCAGAAATCGGAGATGGTTTCGTCCAAGGCCTCGCGCGCCGCCCAGCCGGCGACCTCGCCATTCAGCTCGACGACGGTAATCGTCAACCAGACACTGCGGGTAAAATTCGCAAAGGCATCGCTGGCACCTTCCAGCATCGCATCCGTGCCGCCGATCGACACCATTGCCTTGCGCCACGACCGAAGGCCGATATTGGTCAATATCTCCGTTTCACCTTCGTGCGCATTGCGAATATGGATCATCGAGCCCCCGATGTTTGTCAGCAGTAAAACACCGGCCGGCGGCTTTTTCCAGCGCCACATGAACGCAGATGCACAATGGGAGGCGAATCCCCAAGGAGATGCAACTTGACCGCAGGCTGCATCCGACCTTAAAAAATGCGGCATCAATGGAGTTTTGATGTCCAACTCGCCTGAGTCCCGGTAAAGGCCCCGCCCGCAAGTCGTCTTGCGTGCCGGGCCCGAAAACGAAGCCCCGGCTTCCCTGAAGGGAGTGCCGGACCGTTTTGTTGCGCCTTACGGCGCTTTCCGGATCTTCAAAACCATGGACATTTCCCGCGCAGAACAGCGCATCCTGCATCTGCTCGCCCAGGGCGGGCGCATCGAAATCAGCCGCTCCGACAACAGGAAGATCGAGACCGTCAGTTGCTTTACCCGCGACGGCTGGCTCTACCCCGGCTTCGACCTACAGTTATTCCGCAAGCTAAAACGCCTCAAAGCCATCAAATCCTCGAGCGGGCATCCCTACCGGATCACCGAACGGGGTTTGAGGCTGGTGCGGGCGCAGTTGGATAACAAGTAGAATAAAGCAAAACCCTCCCCTTGTGGGGAGGGCACGCTCTTACCACCATTTCGCCGGCGTGAACTTGCCGGCGGCCTGCTCGATGACGTGGGCGGTCTTGAAGAGAGTCTCTTCTTCGAAGGGCTTGCCGATGAGCTGCAGGCCGAGCGGCAGGCCTTTCGGGTCGAGGCCGGCGGGGACGGCGATGCCGGGCAGACCGGCCATGTTGACCGTCACCGTGAAGATGTCGTTCAAGTACATCTTTACCGGATCGGACGCGAGGTCCTCGTCGGCGATACCAAAAGCCGAGGACGGCGTGGCGGGGGTCAGGATGGCATCGACGCCGGCATTGAAGGCGAGCTCGAAGTCGCGCTTGATCAGCGTGCGGACCTTCTGGGCACGCAGGTAATAGGCGTCGTAGTAGCCGGCCGACAGAACGTAGGTGCCGATCATGATGCGGCGCTTGACTTCCTGGCCGAAGCCGGCGGCACGCGTCTTTTCATACATGTCGACGATGTCCTTGCCGTCGACGCGCAGGCCGTAGCGGACGCCGTCGTAACGGGCGAGGTTCGAGGACGCCTCGGCGGGCGCGACGATGTAATAGGCCGGCAGGGCATATTTCGTGTGCGGAAGCGAGATGTTGACGATCTCGGCGCCGGCATCCCTGAGCCAGGCGATGCCCTGCTGCCAGAGGGTCTCGATCTCTTCCGGCATGCCATCGACGCGGTATTCGTTGGGAATGCCGATCTTCATGCCCTTCAGCGACTGGCCGAGCGAGGCTTCGTAGTCCGGCACCGGCAGGTCGACCGAAGTCGTGTCCTTGGCATCGACGCTTGCCATCGACTTCAGGAGGATGGCGGCATCGCGCACGTCGCGGGCGATCGGGCCGGCCTGGTCGAGCGACGAGGCGAAGGCCACGATGCCCCAGCGAGAGCAGCGGCCATAGGTCGGCTTAATGCCGACGGTGCCGGTGAAGGCGGCCGGCTGGCGAATGGAGCCGCCCGTATCCGTCGCGGTCGCACCGGCGCAGAGATGGGCTGCCACGGCAGCGGCCGAACCGCCGGACGAGCCGCCGGGAACGAGCTGCTGGTTAGACCCCTCAGCACGCCAGGGGTTGATCACCGGACCGTAATAGGAGCTCTCGTTGGAGGAGCCCATGGCGAACTCGTCCATGTTGAGCTTGCCCAGCATGACGGCGCCGTCGTTCCAGAGGTTCTGCGTGACGGTCGATTCGTAACGCGGCTTGAAGCCGTCGAGAATGTGGCTGCAGGCCTGAGTGTGAATGCCTTCGGTACCGAACAGGTCCTTGATGCCAAGCGGGATGCCTTCCAGCGCGCCCGCCTTGCCGGCAGCCAAACGCGCATCGGAGGCCTTGGCCATCTCACGCGCCTTGTCGGGCGTCACCGCGATATAGGCATTGATCTGAGCGTTGGCCGCGTCGATCGCCGAGATATAGGCCTCGGTCAGTTCGGTTGCGGTGATGTCCTTGGCGCGCAGCTTGTCGCGGGCTTCGGCAATGGTCAGGCTGGTCAGTTCGCTCATTTTGTTTCGCTTCAGATCTGGAATTGGGCAACGGGTCGGAAAAGGCTCGACAGGAACCGTTATTCGACGACTTTGGGCACCAGGAAGAAATTCTGATCGGTATTCGGCGCATTGGCGACGATGTCGGCAGCCTTGTTGCCATCAGTCACTTCGTCCGTACGCTTCTTCATCGCCATCGGCGTGACCGAGGTCATGGCCTCGACGCCATCGACATTCACTTCGGAGAGCTGCTCGACGAAGCCCAGAATGCCGTTCAATTCGCCCATCATCCGCTGCGCTTCGTCTTCATTGACGGCGATGCGGGCAAGATGGGCGACGCGTTTGACGGTGGCGAGATCGACGGACATGGTATTCTCCGGATAGCAGGATATCCACCGAAAGTGGATTTTCATCACGCTATAAAGGCCATGTCCGCCATACGCAACGGGTATCGTTAGGCGGAAACGCTCTCGCCCGCTTTCGGCGCCAGGACGGCGGTCTTGGAACCTTCCATGCCGGCAATGAACTTTTCCGGCGTCTGGTCGATGATCGGGAAGGTGCCGTAGTGGCAGGGGATGGCGGTCTTGAAGTTGAAGAAGCGCTGGCAGGCAAGCGCCGCGACAGCACCGCCCATGGTGAAGCGGTCGCCGATCGGCGCGATGCCGATATCGGGCTGATGCAGTTCGTTGATGAGCGCCATATCCGAGAAGATGTCGGTATCGCCCATGTGGAACAGCGTCGGCTCGTCGTCGAAATGCAGCATCAGGCCGTTCGCGTTGCCGAGAGAATGCGAAACGCCGTCCTCGGTGAGTTGGGCGGAGGAGTGCAGCGCGTTGGTGAAGGTGGCGGAGAAACTGCCGAGGCCGATCGTGCCACCGGTATTGCCCATTTCCAGCTTCTCGACGCCCTTGGAGCCGAGCCAGGCCGCCAGGTCGGCATTGGCGAGCACAACGGCGCCGGTATCCTTGGCGATCTGGATCGTATCGCCGACATGATCGCCGTGACCATGGGTCAGGAGGATATGGGTCGCGCCCGCCACGGCGTCCTTGAGGTCGATCCCGGCTGCCGCGAAGGACGAATTATAGTTGAGGAAAGGGTCGATAAGGATTTTCGCCTTGGCCGTTTCGAGGCGGAAGGCGGAATGGCCGAGCCAAGTGATCTTCATCGATTTTCTCCTGGATACTTGATTTGAAGGGGCAGACTGGTGTCTTAGAACGGTTCCGCGTTCCATGGGAATACGGAACCGTTCTATAGCGTTGCTTTTATGCAATTCCGGACGGAAAACCGCTGCGCAGTTTTCCTGGAATTGCTCTAGGACATATCCGAAACCGCCACAAAGAAAAGCGGTGCTGACTTCAATTTGTTTTGACGGGGACCAAGGCCTGATGACGACGCTGACCATCGAAGATCTTGCGGTGATGCTTCTTCCCGGCCAGCCGATCGCCGGCCTCGATCTCGGCACCAAGACGATTGGGCTCGCCATGTCCGATCTCGGCCGGCGCTTCGCCACGCCGCGTCCCGTGATCAAGCGGGTGAAGTTCACCCAGGACGCTCAGACGCTGCTCGCCTTCGCCGAGAAGGAGAAGGTTGCCGCCTTCGTCATCGGCCTGCCGATGAACATGGACGGCTCGGCGGGACCGCGCGTGCAGGCGACACGCGCCTTCGTGCGTAGCATGGCCGAAAAGACCGCCCTGCCCTTCGTCTTCTGGGACGAGCGGCTGTCGACGGTCGCCGCCGAACGGGCGCTGCTGGAAATGGACGTATCACGCGCCAAGCGGGCCGAGCGCATCGACTCGGCCGCCGCGAGCTTCATTCTTCAGGGCGCGTTGGACAGGCTTTCGGCGCTCGGCAGAGCCACTTCACCCGACCGCGAGGCCTGACGGCGCTTCCACCACGCCCAGATGGCGTCGCGCTTGCGGAAGGCCAGGATGGCGAAAACCAGCAGCGTATCGAAGGCGATGGCGCGCGCCACCAGCGGCGGAATGGTTTCCGGCGGGATGCCGAGAATATTGCCATAGATATGGAAGACGAGATCGTGCATCTGCCGCGTGAACATGAAGATACCGAAACTCATGTCGTAGTATGACAGATAATACCACGCTCCGAGGAACGAGACCGGCGCGGCCCAGAAGATCAGCAACCACTTCATGCAGCTCCCCTTCTACGCTGATATTGCGTCGTTCCCGTCGAAAGGATCATCCAGTTCGACAGTGCCATGACGCCCAGGACCATCGCCGGCACGGTAATATCCAGCGCCAGAACGGCGAAGAACATCATCGCCGCGACAAGAAACGCGATTTTTGCGGGTCTGAGGCCCATGGCTGCACTTTGCATTGGTTAACACTCGATCCTCGCACAGTGGCGAGTTAACCGATGCAGCGCAATGTAAACCAATTGTTAAGGTTAACGGCCGGACCGGGCTGTGGATATCTTTCGCCCGGTATCGAGCATCAGCCGTAGACGCCGCGCACGATGCGCTTCAGCGCGATGGCCGCCTTCTCCCAATCCTTCGGAGTTTTCAGCGCAAGACCGGCGCATTGGTCGCCGACGGCAGCCGACAGGACGAGATGCTGGATGGCGGAGAAAATGAAGGCGTTGACGGCAACCGTGTCGATCCCCTTCGGCGGGGTCAGCGAGCCGCGCATGCGCTCGAGCCAGCCCACAAGCGCCTTGGAGCGGGCTTCCGAAAGCCGGCGAACCTGTTCGCTGTTGTCCGAAACCTCCCAGGCGACGATGCGGCGCATCAGCGGGTCGGCGCGCAAGGCCTCCAGGAACAGCAAGGCCAGCCGTTCCATGAGGTCGCCATAGGTCAGCAGGAACATGCCGCCGGTATCGTCGGGAATGCGATCCTTCACCCAGCTTCCGAGATCGGTGCCGATCGCCTCCACCAGGCCGTCGAGGCCGCCATAGTAGCGGTAGATCAGCTGCTTGTCGCAGCCGGCGCCGCGGGCGACCGCATTGATGCCGAAATTCTGAAACCCCTCCTCCGCCAGCAGCCGCTTGGCGGCCGACAGGATGGCCTGTTCGGTGTTGGCGCGGTTGCGCACCCGCTTTTCCGGCGCGTCGGGCGTTTCGGCAGGCTTTCTCACAACGGCGTTTGCGCTCGGCATCATTCGGCTCCAATCTGTCACCAGCCGGTGAGTAGCAAGCGGGCCTTGTGCGAACAATGACACAATGGGCCTTGAAGTCCTGCGAGCGGTGGAATCCACAGATTAGAGATATTGGCCGAACCAGACGGTGCTCGGAGAGGCCAATTCCGGCGGCAGTTCCACCTCGGCAAACCCGCGCGACGCCCAGAATCGAATCCCACTATGATTGCCGGCACTCGCACCAAGATGGACGCCCTTGACCCCGTTGTCGCGGGCGTTTAACAGCCATTTCGAAAGAAGCGCGCTGCCGATGCCCTTCCCCCGCGTGCGCGACAGCAGGTTCATGTGGATATGCGCCGGAAACGGATCGGTCAGGAAAGCCGGCACGCGCTTCGGATGATGGATCGCGAAGCTGCGCTGCTCATCCGCAGTCCATGCCGAGGGATCACCCGATGGCGCCGGATAGCGCTCGCGCAGCTGCGGCCACCATTCGCGCTCCAGCCGCCCCTCGAAGGCAACCGTATCGAAGACGCCGGCGATATAGCCGCACACGCCCTCCCCGTCTTCGGCAACGAAGACGGTCTCTGGGCTGAGAACGGCATAGGGCACCGAATAAATATGCCCGATCATCCGCCCGTCGCGATGAAGCGCCGTGGCATCCTTGCCGGCGTCGCCGGTGACGAGAGAGATCACATAGAGCTGGTCGATATCATCGGGTTGGACGGGGCGGAGGGTGATCATGGAAACCTCAATGGCTGCTTTCGCATTTTACATCGCCTGGACCGGTGTGTATAATTTTCTAACAGGATACACATGAGATTGGCAATGCGAACAAATATCGAAATCGATGACGTATTGATCGCAGAAGCGATGGCTGCGATGGGACAGTCGACGAAAAAGGCGACGGTCGAAGAAGCACTGCGGAGCGTCGTCCGCTGGCATCGCCAGAAACAAGCCATCGAGGATCTCTCCGGGCTCGGCTGGGACGGTGATCTGGAAGAAATGCGCAGAGATCGACAGGCGTGATCGTTGTCGATAGTTCAGTATGGATTGCGCTGCTGCGCGAAACAGAGGCGAAAGCCGTCGACCGCTTGCGAAGCCTGATTGCAGCAGGGCCTCCGAATATTCTCGTAGGCGATTTAATTCTCGTCGAGATTCTTCAGGGCGCCCGCAATGAGCATCATGCTGCGTTAATCGAGCGAAACCTCCGCCAATTCACTATCCGACCGATGCTGAACGACGCGCTTGCCGTCAAGGCTGCCCGCAACTACCGTACCTTACGCAAACGCGGAATTACGGTGCGCAAAACCATAGATGTCATCATCGGCACGTTTTGCATCGAAGAAGACCATCTCCTTCTCCATGATGACCGAGATTTCGATCCAATGGCCGAACATCTCGGTCTACAACTCGCCCTATAAATCAGCGCGCAACATTCAAGTCGCCGGCGGATACAGCAGGTCGACGATGTAACTCGCATCGAAACGCGAATCGAGCATGCCATAGGTCGAGCGCCAGCCGCCGGCCAGGCGGGTCTCGATGAAGGCATCGGCGATCTTGCCGGCGCCGAGCCGATAGAGTTCGGCAGCACCGGCGGCAAGCGCCATCTGTTCGATCAGGAGGCGAGCGGCGCCTTCATCCTGCTCGCAAAGCGCCATGGCGGCGCGCAGCACGTCGATGGTCTTCTTGCCGGCCGGGCCGAGATCGCGGGCAAGACCGGCAAAGACGGTTTCGAAGAGATCCCTGCCCCGGTTCAGGACGCGCAGGACATCGAGCGCCATGACGTTGCCGGAGCCTTCCCAGATGGCGTTAACCGGCGCTTCGCGGTAGTGGCGGGCAATCGGGCGCTCCTCGATATAGCCGCTGCCGCCGATGCATTCCATTGCCTCGTAGATCAGCGCCGGCGCGATCTTGCAGCACCAGTATTTCGCGACCGGCGTCATGACGCGGGCGTAAGCCGCATCTTCGCTGCTGCTGCTCGCCTTGTCGAAGGACTCCGCCAGGCGGAAGGCGAGCGCGGTCGCGGCAGCCACATCCAGCGCCATGTCGGCGAGCACGCGCGTCATGATCGGCTGCTGGACCAGCATCTTGCCGAAGACGCTGCGGCCGCGCGCATGGTGCACGGCTTCGGCGAGCGAGGCACGCATGATGCCGGCGGATGCCAGGGCGCAATCGAGGCGCGTCAAGGTCACCATGTCGAGAATGGTGCGGATGCCACCATCCGGCGCACCGAGCAGGAAACCGAACGTATCGCTGAATTCGACTTCGGAAGAGGCGTTCGAGCGATTGCCGAGCTTGTCCTTCAACCGCTGGAACTGCAGGCCGTTGGCGGAGCCATCCTCCAGCAGCCGCGGCACAAGGAAGCAGCCCATGCCGTCCTTGGTCTGCGCCAGCATGATGAAGGCGTCGCTCATCGGCGCCGACATGAACCATTTGTGGCCCGAGAGCCGGTAGATGCCTTCGCTGACCTTGTCGGCCGTCGTCCTGTTGGCGCGCACATCCGTGCCGCCCTGCTTTTCCGTCATGCCCATGCCGATGGTGACGGCGGACTTCTGCATGGCGGGCTTGTTGGACGAATCATATTTGCGCGACAGGATCTTCGGCGCCCAATCCTTCTGCACTGCCGGAGATGCCATCATCGCGGCGACGGAAGCGCTGGTCATGGTCAGCGGGCAGAGATGACCGCATTCGAGCTGCGCCGTCAGATAGAAACGCGCGGCGCGGACCTTGTGCGACTGGCCCTTCGCTTCCGGATCGGCCTGGGCATCCCAGATCGACGAATGCAGGCCCGCCGCCATCGAGCGGCGCATCAGCGCATGCCAGGCCGGATGGAATTCGACCACATCCAGCCTCTCGCCGCGCGGGCCATGGGTGCGCAATTGCGGCACGCCCTGATTGGCCATGCGGGCCAGTTCCTGCGCCTCGTGCGAGGTGACATAGCGGCCGAGCTGTTCCAGGTCCTCGCGCGTCGAGCGCGGCAGGCCCGAGGTCAGGTCGACGATCAGCGGATCGGAACGATAGGCGTTGATGCCGGACCAGAGGCTCGGTTGATTCAAGTCTGCAAATGTATCGTCAGTCCGGGTCGATTGGGTCATATTGCGCTTGTAGAGCAAGAAGATTGCAAAAGGAAACCGGAAGTTTTCGTCTTCCGAAATTAGCGATGTAGCGGGATTCCGATCAAATTGCATGGGGAACAAACGAGCTTATCCAAAGCCCGCGCTTGCCCCTGAGGCGCTCCCTCTTTATAGACCGCCTGACGAAATCCAGAGGGCAGGTTCATGGTCTTCTTTCCCCACCGCCATCTCATCGGCATCAAGGGCCTCACCGAACAAGATATCACCTATCTTCTCGACAAGGCCGACGAGGCGGTCAAGATCAGCCGCCAGCGCGAAAAGAAGACTTCGACGCTGCGTGGATTGACACAGATCAATCTGTTTTTCGAAGCCTCGACCCGCACCCAATCCTCCTTCGAACTGGCCGGCAAACGCCTCGGCGCCGACGTGATGAACATGTCGGTCGGCAATTCCTCGGTGAAAAAGGGCGAGACGCTGATCGATACGGCGATGACGCTCAATGCCATGCGCCCCGACGTCCTCGTCATCCGCCATTCCAGCGCCGGCGCGGCCGCGCTACTGGCGCAGAAGGTCTCCTGCTCCGTCGTCAACGCCGGCGACGGCCAGCACGAGCATCCGACCCAGGCGCTGCTCGACGCGCTGACCATCCGCCGCGCCAAGGGCAAGCTGTCGCGCATCATCGTGGCGATCTGTGGCGACGTGCTGCATTCGCGCGTCGCCCGCTCCAACATCCTGCTGTTGAATGCCATGGGCGCGCGCGTCCGCGTCGTCGCGCCCGCCACGCTGCTGCCCGCCGGCATTGCCGACATGGGCGTCGAGGTCTTCCACTCGATGAAGGAAGGGCTGAAGGACGCCGATGTGGTGATGATGCTGCGGCTGCAGCGCGAGCGCATGTCGGGTGCCTTCGTTCCGTCGGTGCGCGAATATTATCGCTTCTACGGGCTCGACGCCGAGACCCTGAAGGCAGCCAAGGAGGATGCGCTCGTCATGCATCCCGGCCCGATGAACCGCGGCGTCGAAATCGCCTCCGAAGTGGCCGACGGCCCGCAAAGCGTCATCGCCGAACAGGTGGAAATGGGCGTTGCCGTGCGCATGGCCGTCATGGAGGCGCTGCTGATCTCGCAGAACCAGGGACCGCGCACCGAGGGAGCTGGCGCATGAGCAACTCGATCGTCCTCCGGAATGTCCGCATCATCGACCCCTCGCGCAATCTCGATGAAGTCGGCACGATCATCGTCGAAAACGGTATCATTGTCGCCGCCGGCAAGGATGCGACGGGGCAGACCGCGCCGAAGGGGGCCGACGTGCGCGATTGCACCGGCCTCGTCGCCGCTCCCGGCCTTGTCGATGCCCGCGTGCATGTCGGCGAACCGGGCGGCGAGCATCGCGAGACCATCGCCTCGGCGAGCCGCGCGGCGGCGGCTGGCGGCGTCACCTCTTTCATCATGATGCCGGACACCGATCCGGTCATCGACGACATCGCACTGGTCGAATTCGTGCGGAAGACGGCCCGCGACACCGCCGTCGTCAATGTCTATCCCGCCGCCGCCCTCACCAAGGGGCTCGCCGGCGAGGAAATGACCGAAATCGGCCTTCTGCGCGAGGCCGGCGCCGTCGTCTTCACCGACGCGCATTCCGGCGTCCATGACACGCAGGTCCTGCGCCGCATCATGACCTATGCGCGCGAATTCGGCGCCGTCGTCTCCTGCGAGACCCGCGACAAATATCTCGGCGCCAACGGCGTCATGCATGAGGGGCTGCTTGCAAGCTGGCTCGGGCTTGCCGGCATTCCGAAGGAGGCCGAGCTCATTCCGCTCGAGCGGGATCTCAGGATCGCGGCGCTGACGCGCAGCCACTATCACGCGGCGATGATTTCGGTGCCGGAATCGGCCGAAGCCATCCGTCTCGCCCGCTCGCGCGGCGCCAAGGTCACCTGCGGCATCTCGATCAACAATCTGGCGCTGAACGAAAACGACATCGGCGAATACCGCACCTTCTTCAAGCTCTATCCGCCGCTGCGTTCCGAGGATGACCGCACGGCCATGATCGAGGCGCTGGCGGATGGCACCATCGACATCATCGTCTCGTCGCACGACCCGCAGGACGTGGACACCAAGCGCCTGCCGTTCGGCGAAGCGGAGGACGGCGCCGTCGGGCTCGAAACGCTGCTTGCCGCGGCCCTTCGCCTCCATCACAGCGGCCAGGTCGGCCTGATGCGGCTGATCGATGCCCTGTCGACCCGGCCGGCGCAGATCTTCGGCCTCGATGCCGGGACGCTGAAGCCGGGCGCAAAAGCGGATATCGTGCTGATCGATCTCGATGAGCCTTGGCTTGTCGCCAAAGACATGCTTCTTTCGCGCTCGAAGAACACACCGTTCGAAGACGCAAGGATGAGCGGCCGGCCGGTTGCGACCTATGTCGCCGGCAGGCTGGTTCATAGTCTCTGAGCGAAGCTGAAGCCTATAGGAAGAAGACGTGATGGCTGAATTCTGGACCTGGCAGCTCTCCCCGCAGACCGCGCTCGCGGCAGCCGTCATCGGCTATCTGCTTGGCTCCATCCCTTTCGGTCTGGTCCTGACGCGCATGGCGGGGCTCGGCGATGTCCGCAATATCGGTTCGGGCAATATCGGCGCGACCAATGTTCTGCGTACCGGCAACAAGGGGCTCGCGGGCGCGACATTTTTGCTCGACGCCTTGAAGGGCACGGCCGCCGTGCTGCTCGTCTCGCATTTCTTCGGCGAGGACGCCGGCATACTGGCCGGCTTTGCCGCCTTTCTAGGCCATATCTTCCCGGTTTGGATCGGCTTCAAGGGCGGCAAGGGGGTCGCGACCTATCTCGGCATCCTTCTCGGTCTGGCGCCGTTCATGGCGCTGATCTTCGCCATCGTCTGGCTGGTCATCGCCTTCACGACCCGCTACTCCTCGCTTTCCGCATTGGTTGCAACACTTGTCATTCCGGTTGCATTATGGATATTGGGCGCTGACAAGATCGCCGCCGCCATGGCGGTGATGACCGTCATCTCCTGGTACAAGCACAGGGCGAATATCGCGCGGCTGACCGCCGGCACGGAAAGCAAGATCGGAGCGAAGGGATAATGGCAACGGGCAGCGCAGGACGAACCGGGATTGCGCTGACCGACAAACAAAGGATCGCCTGGCTCAGGCTCATCCGTTCCGACAATGTCGGCCCGACCACCTTCCGCGACCTCATCAATCATTACGGCTCGGCCGAAACCGCCCTGGCCATGCTGCCAGAACTGTCGCAGCGCGGCGGCTCGACGCGCGCAATCCGTATTGCCAGCGAGCAGGATGCGCTGAGGGAGCTGGAGGCGCTGCATCGTTTCGGCGGCCGGTTCGTCGGCATCGGCGAGCCGGATTATCCGCAGGCATTGCGCGAGATCGACGGCGCGCCGCCGCTTCTGGCCGTCAAGGGCAATCTCGCCATGGCCACGCGGCCGGCCATCGGCATCGTCGGCTCACGCAACGCCTCGATCAGCGGCGCCAAGTTCGCGGCGATGATCGCGCGCGCCTGCGGCAAGGCCGGCTATGCCGTCATCTCGGGCCTGGCACGCGGCATCGACACAGCCGCACACCGCGCCAGCCTGGAAACCGGCACCATAGCCGCCATGGCCGGCGGCCTCGACCAGCCCTACCCGCCAGAGAATATCGGCCTCCTGAACGAGATCTGGGACGGCAACGGCCTTGCCGTCAGCGAGATGCCATTCGGCTGGGAGCCTCGAGCGCGTGATTTCCCGCGCCGCAACCGGCTGATCGCGGGCATCCCCCTCGGTGTCGTGGTCATCGAGGCCGCGACGCGCTCCGGCTCGCTCATCACCGCACGCCTGGCCGGCGAATTCGGCCGGCTGGTTTTTGCCGTCCCCGGCTCGCCCCTCGACCCGCGCTGCGAAGGCACGAATGGCCTGCTGAAGGATGGCGCGATGATCGTGACCAAGCCGGAGGATATCGTCGATGCGCTGCGGCCGCTTGCCGAACCCGACCTCTTCCGCCCGCAGCTTGCGGAGGCGCCCATCGAAAGGAGCGGCAAGACACTGTCGCTGCCGCCCGACGATACCGACCGCGATCAGATCGTCGACGCGCTCGGGCCGACACCGGTGGAGATCGACGACATTATCCGGCATACTGGCCTCTCGGTATCGGCTGTTCATTCCGTGCTTCTCGAGCTGGATATGGCCGGCCGGCTGCATCGGCATCCCGGCGGACTGGTGTCGGTCGCAATGCTGGATTGAAGACAAGACGCAGCATCCCGATATGATGGCTGCACGTCCGTCCGAGGCATAGACAAGCATTTCTTCGGGATGTAGCACAGATGCCATCCGACGGGGATCGCGGCATTGCGCCGATGGCAAAAATCGACATCGCCTCTTGACCGCGACGAATTCCCTGTCCATGTCGGAAGGCCGGGGAGCGAAAATACCCGGTCTCTCCCGCGCCTTTTCCCGGCGCGACCTCTTATTCAGAGATTTATGATGAACGTTGTAGTGGTGGAATCGCCTGCCAAGGCCAAGACAATCAACAAGTATCTGGGACCCGGATATAAGGTTCTTGCTTCCTTCGGCCATGTGCGAGACCTGCCCGCCAAGGACGGCTCGGTCCTGCCCGATCAGGACTTCGAGATGCTGTGGGAAGTCGATGGCGCCTCGCAGAAACGCATCAAGGACATCGCCGACGCGGTGAAATCCTCCGACAGCCTGTTTCTCGCGACCGACCCGGATCGCGAAGGCGAAGCCATTTCCTGGCATGTGCTCGACCTGCTCAACAAGAAGCGCGTCATCAATGGCAAGCCGGTCAAGCGCGTCGTCTTCAACGCCATCACCAAGAAGGCCGTGCTCGATGCGATGGCCGACCCGCGCGACATCGACGTGCCGCTGGTCGACGCCTATCTCGCCCGCCGCGCCCTCGACTATCTTGTCGGCTTCAACCTGTCGCCGGTTCTCTGGCGCAAGCTGCCCGGCGCCCGTTCGGCCGGCCGTGTCCAGTCGGTGGCCCTGCGCCTTGTCTGCGATCGTGAAACCGAGATCGAGCGCTTCATTTCCGAGGAATACTGGAACCTCTCGGCCATTCTGAAGACGCCGCGCGGTGACGAATTCGAGGCCCGATTGGTAGCCGCCAACGGCAAGCGCCTGCAGCCGCGTTCGATCGGCAACGGCGAGGAGGCCGGCAAGCTGAAGGCGCTGCTGGAAGGTGCGACCTATGTCGTCGACAGCGTCGAGGCGAAGCCCGTCAAGCGCAATCCGAGCCCGCCCTTCACCACCTCGACCCTGCAGCAGGCCGCATCCTCCAAGCTCGGCTTCTCGGCCTCGCGCACCATGCAGGTGGCGCAGAAGCTCTATGAAGGCGTCGACATCGGCGGCGAGACCGTCGGTCTCATCACCTATATGCGAACGGACGGCGTGCAGATGGCGCCGGAAGCGATCGAGGCGGCCCGGCATGCCATCGCCGACCAGTTCGGCAATCGCTACCTGCCGGAAAAGGCCCGCTTCTACTCGACCAAGGCCAAGAACGCCCAGGAAGCACACGAAGCGATCCGCCCGACCGATTTCGACCGCACGCCGGATCGTGTCCGCAAGTTCCTCGATGCCGACCAGCTCAAGCTTTACGACCTGATCTGGAAGCGCGGCATCGCCAGCCAGATGGCCTCGGCCGAGATCGAGCGCACCACGGTCGAGATTCTCGCCGACAATGCCGGCGAGAAGGCCGGCCTGCGCGCCGTCGGCTCGGTGATCCGTTTCGACGGCTTCATCGCCGCCTATACCGACCAGAAGGAAGACGGCGAGCAGAGCGACGATGCCGACGACGAGGATGGCCGCCTGCCGGAGATCAATGCGCGCGAAAATCTTGCCAAGCAGAAGATCAATTCGACGCAGCATTTCACCGAACCGCCGCCGCGTTATTCGGAAGCGTCGCTGATCAAGAAGATGGAAGAGCTCGGCATCGGCCGGCCGTCGACCTATGCGGCGACGCTGGCGACGCTGCGCGACCGCGACTATGTGACGATCGACAAGCGCAAGCTGGTGCCGCAGGCCAAGGGCAGGCTTGTCACCGCCTTCCTTGAAAGCTTCTTCACCAAATATGTCGAATACGATTTCACCGCCGATCTGGAAGAGAAACTCGACCGCATCTCGGCCGGCGAATTGAACTGGAAAGACGTGCTGCGCGAGTTCTGGCGCGACTTCTTCGCCCAGATCGAGGACACCAAGGAACTGCGCGTCACCAACGTGCTCGACGCGCTGAACGAGGCACTGGCACCGCTGGTCTTCCCCAAGCGCGAAGACGGCAGCGATCCGCGCGTCTGCCAGGTCTGCGGCACTGGCAACCTGTCGCTGAAGCTCGGCAAATACGGCGCCTTCATCGGCTGCTCGAACTATCCGGAATGCAATTATACCCGCCAGCTTTCCTCGGAAGGCGGCGCGGAAGCTGAATCCACGGGGCTCAACGAACCGAAGGCGCTCGGCACCGATCCGGTGACCGGCGAGGAGCTGACGCTGCGCTCCGGCCGTTTCGGACCCTATATTCAGCGCGGCGACGGCAAGGAAGCCAAGCGCGCCTCGCTGCCGAAGGGCTGGAAGCCCGAGGATATCGACTACGAGAAGGCCATGGCGCTGATCTCGCTGCCGCGCGACATCGGCAAGCATCCGGAATCGGGCAAGATGATCTCCTCCGGCATCGGCCGCTACGGTCCCTTCCTGCTGCATGACGGCAGCTATGCCAACCTCGAAAGCGTCGAAGACGTCTTTACCGTCGGGCTCAACCGCGCCGTTACCGTGCTTGCCGAAAAGCAGAGCAAGGCGGCCGGCGGCGGGCGCGGCGGTACGCCTGCGGCGCTGAAGGATCTCGGCGAGCATCCCGATGGCGGCGGCTCCATCACCGTTCGCGACGGCAAATACGGGCCCTATGTCAATTGGGGCAAGGTCAACGCCACCCTGCCGAAGGGCACGGACCCGCAGGCGATCACCGTCGAGGAAGCGCTGGTGCTGATCGCCGCGAAGGCGGGGAAAGCCGGCGGCGGCAAGACCGCCAAGGCGCCCGCGAAAGCAAAAAGCAAGACGGCGGCCGCAGCCAGCAAGACGACCAAGACCACCGCCAAGCCGAAGGCCAAATCGGCCGCCAAGGCGAAGACAGCAAAGAAGAGTGCAGAGTGAGCAGAGAACCGCGCGGCAGGAATTCATCGCCGGAGCGCCGCTCCGGTAAGGCAGGCCGCGTGACGAAAAAGGGCGGTGACGCGGAGCCGATGATGGCGATCATCCACGGCGTCCTGCCGCCGCGCGAGGTTCTCCTGCGCTTCATCGCCGAGCATCCGCAGCAGGCATCCAAGCGGGAACTCGCCAAGGCCTTCGGGCTGAAGGGCGAAGCCCGCGTCGAACTCAAGACCCTGCTGCGCGAGCTCGAACAGGACGGCATGGTGCAAAAGAGCCGCAAGTCGCTCATCCGCCCTGGCGCGCTGCCGCCGATCGCCGTGCTCGATATCACCACCCGCGACAAGGATGGCGAGCTGATCGCCCGTCCGACGGAATGGGCCGAAGAGAGCGGCGTCGCGCCGGCTGTCCTCGTCCGGCAATCCTCCTCGCCCGCCGGCCGTAACGGCAAGGGCAAGGCGCCCGTCGCCGGCATGGGCGACCGCATCCTCGCCAAGATATTCCCGGCCGTCGACCGCGGCGGGCCGGCCTATACCGCCCGCATCATCAAGGTCATCGACAAGCGTCAGGCCGCCTCCATGGGCGTCTTCCGCGAAACGCCGGGTGGCGGCGGTCGTCTGATGCCGATCGAGCGGCGCGGCGAGGAAATGGTGATCGATCCGGACTATACCGGCGAGGCCAAGGACGGCGATCTGGTCGAAGTCGAAGTGGCGCGTCTCGGCCGTTTCGGCCTGCAGCGCGCCAAGGTCCTGTCGGTCGTCGGTTCCGTCGCTTCGGAAAAGGCGATCTCGATGATCGCCATCCATGCGCATGGCATTCCGCATGTCTTCCCCCCGGCCGCCATCGCCGAGGCGGACGCGGCCAAGCCGGCCACCATGGCGCACCGCGAGGACTGGCGCAGCCTGCCGCTGATCACCATCGACCCCGCCGACGCCAAGGACCACGACGACGCCGTCTATGCCGAAATGGACCCCTCGCCCGACAATCCCGACGGCGTGATCGTCACCGTCGCCATTGCCGACGTCTCCTGGTACGTCCGGCCCGGCTCCGCGCTCGACCGCGAGGCCCTGAAGCGCGGCAATTCGGTCTATTTCCCCGACCGCGTCGTGCCGATGCTGCCGGAGCGCATCTCCAACGATCTCTGCTCGCTCAAGGAAGGCGTCGATCGCCCCGCCCTTGCCGTGCGGATGATCTTTTCCAAGGAAGGCCGCAAGGCGGGGCATACCTTCCACCGCATCATGATGAAGAGTGCCGCCAAGCTCTCCTACCAGCAGGCGCAGGCGGCGATCGACGGTCAACCGGACGACAAGACCGGCCCGATGCTGGAACCGATCCTGAAGCCTCTTTGGCACGCCTACAGGGTCATGCAGCGCGGCCGCGACCGGCGCCAGCCGCTCGAACTCGACATGCCCGAACGCAAGATCCTGCTGAAGCCGGACGGCACGGTCGACCGCGTCTTCGTTCCGCCGCGCCTCGATGCCCATAAGCTCATCGAAGAAATGATGATCCAGGCGAACGTCGCCGCCGCCGAGACGCTGGAAAAGAAGCGGCAAGTGCTGATCTATCGTATCCACGACGGCCCGACGCTCGCCAAGCAGGAAGTGCTGCGCGAATTCCTGGCCACCCTCGGCATCTCGCTTGCCAAGGGCGGCAATGTCCGCGCCAACAGCTTCAACGGCATTCTGGCGAAGGCCGAGGGGACCGCGCATCAGACCATGGTCAACGAGATGGTGCTGCGCTCGCAGAGCCAGGCGATCTACAGCCCTGACAATATCGGGCATTTCGGCCTGAACCTGATGAAATACGCGCATTTCACCTCGCCGATCCGCCGCTATGCCGACCTGATCGTACATCGCGCCCTCGTCGGCTCGCTCGGCTTCGGCGAAGGCGGCATCACGCCCGACGAGGAGGCAGCCCTCGACGATATTGCCGCCGAGATTTCCACCTTCGAGCGCCGCGCCATGGCGGCCGAGCGCGAGACGGTCGACCGGCTGATCGCCCATCATCTCGCCGGCCGCGTCGGCGAAGAATTCCAGGCGCGCGTCGGCGGCGTCACCAAGGCGGGACTTTTTGTCACCCTGCCGGACTATGGCGCCGACGGTTTCATCCCTATATCTACGCTCGGCTCCGACTATTTCATCTATGACGAGGCGCATCAGGCGCTGACCGGTGAAAGGACGGGGCTCGGCTATCGCCTCGGCGACGGCGTGACGGTGCGTCTGGCGGAAGCGATCCCGCTGGCCGGCGCGCTGCGCTTCGAGATGCTGAGCGACGGCCGTCCGATGCCAACCGCCGTGCGTTCCTTCCACAAGGCGACGCGCCGCAACAAGAGCCCGGCGCGCAAGGCGCCTGGAACGAGACCACCGCGCGGCCGCCGATGAAGGACGGCTGCCGGCAGGAAGGAAACATTCATGACGAGCAGCCCGTCCGATACCACCATCCGCTACGGCAGCCCCGAAGAGGCGGAGCGTCCGCTCGGACGCTCGATCCTGCGCGGCATGCTGAACCGCTGCCCGCGCTGCGGCACCGGCAAGCTCTTTCGCTCCTTCCTGAAGCCCGTCGACCGCTGCGCCGTCTGCGGCGAAGACATGTCCCACCAGCGCGCCGACGACCTGCCGCCCTATCTGGTGATCCTCGTGCTCGGCCATATCGTCGTCGGTGGCTACATGATGGTCGACATGGCCTATCCGCTGCCGATCTGGGTCCATCTCGCCATCTGGGCGCCGATCACGGTGATCACCGCGCTTGCCGCCATCCAGCCGATCAAGGGCGGCGTGATCGGCCTGCAATGGGCGCTCCGGATGCATGGCTTCGGCGGCCATGACGACAGTCCCGAAGAATGGGATCAGGGAAACGACCGTTCGTGAATGACGGTTCCTTGAGCATGGCGCCAGCCTTGCCGGCTGGCCCGCACCGCCATGCGCCCCTGCGCTCATCGAGGCGAAGAGAGGCCGATCCACCGCATATGAGTGATTCGCCGGGGTTGCCACAGCTCCACCGGCTTGACATCGGCTGCATTTCTTGCCTGAACATGCCGGGCGTCGAAAGGATCATTCTGGAGGGTGTGATCGATCCCATGAAAGCCGACCCGTCATCTGGATTTGGCCGAGCCGTGCCTTTCTGTCCCCCGCGTCGCGAACGATTCGTTCGCAACATGCACTAAGGATCAATTCATGTCAGAACCGACGAACGGCAAGGCCGGTCATGTCGAGGAAATTCATTGGCCTTCGCTCGTCGCTGCCATTTCGTCCGTTTCCGCCGTCGGCATCGCCATCGGCCTCGGCCTTCCGCTTCTCAGCATCATTCTGGAAAAACGCGGCATTCCCTCGAGCCTGATCGGGCTGAACACGGCGATGATGGGGATCGCCGCCATGCTCGCGGCGCTGATCACCACCAAGCTCGCCCATCGATTCGGCGTCGTGCAGACGATGATCTGGGCCGTGGTGCTCTCGGCGCTGAGTTCGCTCGGCTTCTATTACGCCGATAGCCTGGTGCTCTGGTTTCCGCTGCGCCTGATCTTCCACGGGTCCACCACGACGCTGTTCATCCTGTCGGAATTCTGGATCAACGCCGCCTCCCCGCCCTCCAAGCGCGGCTTCGTGCTCGGCCTCTATTCCACGGTGTTCTCGCTGGGTTTCGCGGCCGGTCCGCTGCTGTTCTCGCTGGTCGGCAGCGAGGGACTGCTGCCGTTTGCCATCGGCGCCTGCATCATTCTCGCCGCGACCATACCGATCTTCATCGCCCGCAACGAAAGCCCAATCGTCGATGAAAAGCCGGAACTGCATTTCGTCCGCTACATCTTCCTGGTGCCGACGGCCACGGCCGCCGTCTTCGTGTTCGGCGCCGTCACCGTCGGCGGCGGCTCCCTTTTCACCAGCTATGCCACGCGCCTCGGCTTCAACGAATCACAGGCGGCGCTGCTGCTGACGGTGATGGGTGTCGGCAACTTCGTCTTCCAGATCCCGCTGGGATTGCTTGCCGATCATTTGCGCGACAAGCGGCCCCTTCTGTCGATCATGGCCGCCATCGGCCTCGTCGGAGCGCTGCTGCTGCCGTCGCTGTCGTCCAACTGGATCGTGCTCGCGGTCATCCTCTTGTTCTGGGGCGGCTGTGTCTCCGGCATGTATACGGTGGGCCTCAGCCATCTCGGCACGCGGCTGACGGGCTCCGACCTCGTCGCCGCCAATGCCGCCTTCGTTTTCTGTTATGCGATCGGCATGGTGCTCGGCCCGCCAACCGTCGGCACCGCCATGGATATCGCCAATCCCAGCGGCTTTGCCTGGGCAATCGCGTTTTTCTTCGGCCTTTATGTCCTGCTTTCGGGGATACGGCTTCTTTTCATGGGCAACAGAGGTTGACTTTTCGGGCGCGATTTGTATTTTCGCGCCAGAATTTGCCGTGGACCACCGCACTGGCCGTCCACGGCTTTCATTTTCTTAAAGGCAGGACGACCATGGCCAAGGCTACCACCATCAAGATCAAGCTGCTGTCGACGGCCGACACCGGTTTCTTCTACGTCACGACGAAGAACAGCCGTACGATGACGGACAAGATGACGAAGACGAAGTACGACCCGATTGCTAAGAAGCACGTCGAGTTCAAGGAAACGAAGATCAAGTAAGTTTCCGAACTTCTGGTTATTAAAGAGGCGCGACCGAGAGGTTGGCGCCTTTTTCTTTGCCGGCTTACGGGCATCGGATATCGCGTGGCCGGAGAGCCGACATAGGTCGAGGATGCGTCGATATATGGACCAAAGAAAACGCCGCTCTCCCGAAAGAGGCGGCGTTTCCAATTCGGGGGCCGGCTAGCCTGCAAAACGGCACGAGGAACCGTTTGAATTTGCCTGCCAGCCGACCGACCCCACGACCCAGGAGATGCGGCGGACCTGAGCATCATGGGGTATTGCGAAACCCTCTCGGGCTATCTGTATACGAGACTAAATTTGCGCGAAATCGAAAGAAAATCAACAAATTCTTAATGATAAAAATTTTTCCTTTGACCGGATGGTTAAAACTCCCGCTTTCATTCAGTCCTGCCACTCGAAAAGATAGAAATTCCGGCGTGAGCCTATTCTAAAGCCGAAGAGATAGTCGGCGCATACATAGAAACTTTCAGCCAGAGATATTCAGGATCGATTTCATACTTTGCCGATGGGCATATTATGGATGGCGCCCCGATAGTCTTGAGCCGTCTCCACTTCGATGCCGACCGGCATATTGCGCACAATACATTTCGCTTGCCAGCCGATCGCCGACGATCAAGTATTTCCGCTTTCTTATACGACAATTATAAAGCTTATGCTGCTGCGGGATTCGGCCCACATATAATTGTGGAATAATCATTACATTTTTTTAAGCACTGCTCAAAACCGCGAAAAACCCGCGGATTTCAAAGGGTATTCAAGCGTCTCAGCCGGATCGATCCGGCTCAGGCCGCGGCTGCGACAACTCGGTTTCGGCCAGCCTTCTTGGCCTCATACAAAGCGCGATCGGCTTGCTTCATCAATTGCTCGGGTGTCTCGACGGTTTCCAGGCGGGATGAAATGCCGAAAGATGCGGTGATGGTGAGCGCCGCTCCGGTTTCCCGAAGCGTGACGGGTACGGTCTCCACCGCCGCGCGCAAACGCTCGGCAACGGCGGCTGCGATCTCCGGCGAGGTATCCGGCATCACCACGACGAATTCCTCCCCGCCATAGCGGCAGGCCAGATCCGCACCGCGCACAGTCGAGCGGATGCGGGAGGCAAACTCCTTCAGCACCTCGTCACCGGCGTCATGGCCATAGGTGTCGTTCACCAGCTTGAAGCGGTCTATGTCGGTGATCAGTATCGAGAGCGGCCGCCCTCTCGCCAGAGAGCGATCGAAGAGGATCTTCAGGTGATTGTCGAGATAGCGCCTGTTGTTCAGCCCGGTAAGGGCGTCCGTGACCGCCAGCTCGATCGTCTGCTGCACGCTGGCGCGCAGACGGTCATTGTACCGCTTGCGGCGGATCTGTGTCAGGCTGCGGGCCACCAGCTCGTTCGGGTCCAGCGGCCGGACGATATAATCGTTGACACCGAGATCGAGCGCCCGGACGATCATTTCGTCGGCCCCCTGCTCCGTCACCAGCAGCACCGGCAGGAAGCGCGTGCGCTCCAGCGACCGAAGCTGCGAGCAGAGCCGCAGCGGATCGTAGTCGTCGAAATTGGAGTTGACGATGACCAGCTCGAACGGCCGCTCCGCCGCCTCGAACAGTGCCGCCTGCGGATCGGATGTCGCCGTGACCTCCGCGATCGGCTTCAGGGCGCGGACGATGCGCTCCTGCGAATTGGCGCGGCCGTCGACGAGCAATATGTGCCCGCTCTCATCGGCGCGGCCGTCGCCCATGCGCAGCAAATCCTCGATGCCGAAATTGCGCGCCGTTTCGTTGCGCATCCGCAGCTCGTCGCTCAGCGTCTTCAGGCGCAGCAGGCTCTTGACGCGCGAGATAAGCTGCAGGTCGTTCACCGGCTTGGTGAGGAAATCGTCGGCACCGGCCTTCAGGCCGCGCACGCGGTCGGCGGGCTGATCCAGCGCCGTCACCATGACCACGGGGATATGCGAGGTGCGCGGATCGGATTTCAGCCGCTCGCAGACATCGAAACCGTCCATGCCCGGCATCATGATATCGAGCAGGACGAGATCGACCTGCGTGCTCTCGCAGACGGCGAGCGCCTTCAGCCCGTCTTCAGCCGTCAGCACCTCGAAATATTCGGCCAGCAGCCGCGCTTCAAGGAGCTTCACATTGGCCGGGATATCGTCGACTACCAGAATGCGCGCGGTCATCAGTCGTTCCCCGCGCTCAGGCGTCGCCCAGATAGGTCTTGATGGTCTCGATGAATTTCGGGACGGAGATCGGTTTCGAGACATAGGCCTCGCAGCCGCCCTGGCGAATACGCTCCTCGTCGCCCTTCATGGCGAAGGCGGTGACCGCGATCACCGGAATGACGTGCAGATCGTCATCCTCCTTCAGCCACTTCGTCACCTCCAGGCCGGAAACTTCCGGGAGCTGGATATCCATGAGAATCAGGTCGGGACGATATTTGCGAGCGAGATCAAGCGCTTCCATGCCGTTCCGTGTCTGGATCGTCGTATAGCCGGACGCCTCGATGAGATCGCGAAAGAGCTTCATATTCAGCTCGTTGTCTTCTACAATCATCACTTGCTTAGGCATGGAGAGCTGTCCCTGCATCCGGTATTGCATCCATTCGCTGAAAATATAAGGTCGCGGCAAATCGATTCCAGAAATATCTGTGCCCGACACTAGCGGCATTTGGTTGAAAAATAGGTAACTTACCCCTGGAAATGCAAAGTAACTTCAAGAACCCCAAGAAGGCCATCGCCGACCCGCAGGAAACTGCGATCGCGGTCCTCGGCTGGCTCGCCAACGAACCGGATATGTTCGGCCGTTTCCTGGCCTTGACTGGCGTCGAGCCCGCGCAGGTGCGCAATGCCATCAACGAGCCGGCCTTTCTTGCGGGGATGCTGGATTTTCTGATGAACCACGAGCCGACCTTGCTTGCCTTCTGTGAAGCGAGCGGGATAGCACCGGAGGCGGTCGCGGCGGCCTCGGCGCATTTCTCGCCGCCCGGCCTTTCCTCGGGAGAATATTGACCATGGATGCGCCAATCGACCTGGATATGTCGCATGTCCGTCTCGGCGACCGGCCGCTGATCGTCTGCGACGTCGATGATGTCGTGCTGCATTTCTTCGCGCCTTTCCTGTCGTTCATCGAGGCCGAAGGCCACGAATTCCTGCCGCGTTCGTTCCGGCTCACCGGCAACATCGTTTCGAAGGCCAGCGGCATCGCCCTCGAGGAAAACGAGGTTCATCGCCTGATCGAAGCCTTCTTCCAGGCGCAGGAACAATGGCAGACTCCCCTCGATCGCGTGATCGACACGCTTGCCGACTTCTCCAGGGATGCCGACATCGCCTTCCTCACCGCCATGCCGCCGCAATTCTCGGCGCAGCGCCGCCGCCTTCTCGACCGGCTTGGACTCACCTATCCGCTGCTGGCTTCCCTGCAGCCGAAAGGGCCGATCCTGCGCGCCCTGCATGGAGCCCGCTCCCTGCCCGTCGCCTTCGTCGACGACATGGCGCATAATCTGCATTCGGTTCGCGACCATGTCGAAAGCTGCCTCCTGATCAATCTGAAGCCGGATTCCGTCGTCCACCGCATGGCGCCGGCCGCATCCGCCGATATTGTCCAAACGAGCGATTGGAGCGAAGCGGCGTCCCTGATCCAGGCCCATATCGCCCGCTAGACCCGGCCGCGCCGCCATCACAAAGCAAGGCGCATCAAGGGGCGTCCATCCTTCCGCTTCGCCACCTCGGAAAATCCTGCCGCCTCGAAGATGCGCAGCGATCCGACATAAAGACCGACGGATTTCGATTGCTTCGTCCTCTCGATCGGACAGGCCTCGAGAATGCGCGCTCCGGAAGACCGGGCGAAATTCACCGCCTCCGACAGCATGCGATGGCTGTATCCCTTGCCGCGGTCGCGCGAATTCATGAAGAAGCAGCTCACCGCCCAGACCGAGGCATCTTCGGCATCGGCCGGATCGAGTGGCCGTGACACGGTTTTCGGCGAGTTCCATTGCGGCAGCTCCGGACGCGGCCCGACCTGCACCCAGGCGACCGGACGATCGCCGACATAACCGAGCATGCCGGGAGCAGGCCCGGCGGCGACACGCGCTTGCATGAAGGCCTTTTTAGCCTGCGGGTCCATTCTCTTCCGCTGCGCCGTCGGAACCCGGAAATGGGTGCACCAGCATCCGTAGCAGGCGCCGCTCGGTCCGAAGAGCGCCTCGAAATCATCCCAACGATCCCCGGTCAAAGGCAGCGCTCTCCATTCTTCCAACATATCCTCCCGATCGCTTTTCCCGCTTGAGACTCACGAGTTTAAAACATAAGGTGGCGATGTTCAATTTTTGTTCTCATCCTCATGACCAGCGCGCCCGACAGAGTTCCCGGTTTCTGCCGCGATTGCTTGAGCGAGCAATCGGCTGAGCGGAGCCGTTGCCGGGCCTGCGGCAGCCCCCGTCTCGTCTATCATCGCGAGCTATACGGCCTGACGCTCGCCCATATCGATTGCGACGCCTTCTATGCCTCGATTGAGAAGCGCGACAATCCGGAACTGGCAGACAAGCCGGTGATCGTCGGCGGCGGCAAGCGCGGCGTCGTCTCCACCGCCTGCTACATCGCCCGCATCCATGGCGTGCGCTCCGCCATGCCGATGTTCAAGGCGCTCGAGGCCTGTCCGCAGGCGGTCGTCATCCGCCCGAACATGGAAAAATATGTCCGCATCGGCCGCGAGGTACGCGCGCTGATGCAGGAACTGACGCCGCTGGTACAGCCGCTCTCGATCGACGAAGCCTTTCTGGAACTCGACGGCACGCAGCGTCTGCATCACGATCCACCGGCGCGCATCCTCGCCAAATTCGCCCGCCGTATCGAGCAGGAGATCGGCATCACCATCTCGGTCGGTCTTTCCTATTGCAAGTTCCTCGCCAAGGTCGCCTCCGACCTGCAAAAACCCCGCGGTTTTTCCGTTATCGGCCGCGAAGAGGCCCTTTCCTTTCTGGAACCGCGGCCGGTGACGACGATCTGGGGTGTGGGCAAGGCTTTCGCCGCCACACTCGAGAACGACGGCATCCGCACCATCGGTCAATTGCAGACCATGGAGGAAGGCGATCTGATGCGCCGATACGGGGTCATCGGCCAGCGGCTCTTCCGCCTGTCGCGCGGCATCGACGACCGCACGGTGCATCCGAACGAGGCAGCAAAAAGCGTTTCGGCGGAGACGACCTTCTTCGACGATATCTCCCGTCACGACGATCTCGTGCCGATCCTGCGCGATCTCTCGGAAAAGGTATCGCGCCGGCTGAAACGCAGCGGCATTGCCGGACAGACGGTGGTGCTGAAGCTCAAATCGGCCGATTTCAAGAGCCGCACCCGCAACCGGCGCCTGGAGGACCCGACGCAGCTTGCCGACCGCATCTTCCGCACCGGCCTGCGATTGCTGACGCCTGAAACCGACGGCACGAAATTCCGCCTGATCGGCATCGGCGTTACCGATCTCTGCGATGCCGGCCGGGCCGACCCGCCCGATCTGATAGACGAGCAGGCAACGCGCCGTGCCGCGGCGGAGGCGGCGATGGACAAGCTCCGGGAGAAATTCGGCAACAAGACCGTGGAAACCGGCTATACGTTCAACGGAAAGCGCGAGACCTGATTGATCGGCGGCAGGATATCGTCCTCGGCATCGAAAAGGGCGGCGCGATTGGCGAGTGCCTGCCGGTAGTCCGGCCTGATCGCCAGCGCTTTCTCATAGCTCGCCAGCGCTTCGTCGGGACGTCCGAGATGGCGCAGCGCATTGCCCTTGTTGTTGTGGGCGACGGCGTGGCTGGGGTCGAGCGCGATGGTTCGATCGTAGCGCACGATGGCACCCTCGAAATCCCGGAAGGCGGCGAGGATATTGCCATGGGTGCAATGGGCGGCCGCCGAGTCGGGACGAAGTTCCAGCGCCCGCATGATTTCCACTTCAGCCTCCCTGGCTTCGCCGCGTAGCATCAGGAGGATGCCGAGCCGATGTACCGCATCGAAATCCGACGGATTGGCGGCGATTGCGGCGCGACACTGTTTTTCCGCCTCGGCGCGTTCGATGGCTTGCTGATCGGCGCCCTTCAGCGAGACGCTCTCATCCGGCGAGATCGCCTGCCAGAGCATTCGTGATGCCGCGATGTCGCGATAGAGTGCCAATGCCTCGGCATGTTCCGGCGCGACGGCGAGTATCTGCCGGCAACCGATCTCGGCATCGCTCAGATCGCCCGCCGCCTGCAGGCTTTTGACACGCGCAAGCGCGATGAGCAGGCAATGCGGATCGAGCTGCTCACCGAGATTCCGTCCGGTTCGCGTATCGATCCGATAGCGCTCGACCCGCCGGCTGACGGAACCGAAGAGATATTTATGCGCATAGTCGCCGGGGCCGAGATCATAGATGCGGAAGCCGTTCTCTATCGCCCAGCGCACCGTATGCGCATGCAGCATCAGACCGGGAGACCCGTCCCGAACGGCGACATCGCGGGCGGTGAGAAATACACTCAGCCGCTTCCTGGGATGATCGATAAGGATGGCCGCGGCCGCGATCGGCGTTTCGTCCCGCCAAAGGATCGGCAGCAGGAGATCGCCGCCACGCATGCAGTCCGGCAGGACCGCTCGCGCATTGTCGAGGGTGTAGCGCAGATAGTTGGGATCACGCCATGCCCATTGCTTCTGCCAGAGGCTCAGCAGCGTCTCCAGGTCCTCCGCAACCGTTTCGCTGCCGCCATGGGTCACCCGCAGCGTTGCCGACCCGTCGAGATCGCGCAGGCAGCGGCGGATATTGCGCCGCGCGTGCCTATGCAGCTTTTCGTCGAGAAAGGAGGAGAAATCCGCCGGCAGCGTTGCATGGACATGGATCTCCGGATCGATCTTGCCGGCCGCCTCGGGATCGTCCGGCCGACGCTTGATCCGCTCCCCATTGAAATCACTCGCCGGAAACTGCTGGAGGAAAAGCCCGATCCGTTCCGATGAGCGATCGATGTCGTCCAGATGCAGACTGCGCCACGCGAAGGCGCGCAGACACTCCGCGAAGGCAGACATGGCCGCCCCCGCAAAAAAGGGATCACAAAGGATGCCCGTATTCGGCGCGAAATAGGAGCCGCCGGTCACGACGACATTATAGAACCCCCTGCCGCGCTCAAATCCGGTGCCGAGCTGTATCGGAAAGAAGGCCACATGGGGGTCGTCCGCCTCCTCCCTCGCCGCCAGCACGAACCAAGGCAATCCGCGCGAGGCAAACCAGCTCGATATCCAGGTCCAGGACAGGAAAGCATGGGCCTCCGGGTCGAGTTCATAGATCCGGTCCCATCCGTCCTTGAGCGATCGGAGGTCTTCCAAAGTCTCGATGATATCGACCTGCATGTCGAACCCCCACCCGGCTCCACATTTCACTTTAAGATTTACATAAAATACATCCTGCCGCAATTGCGTCTATCACACAGGTTTCGGCCGATCTCGCCCCGATAAAGCAATTCGATCCTGGAGCTTGTCTTCAAGTCTTCCTTAAACTTCGAAGACTAGTCTGCGGAATACGAGTATTGCGTTCTGGTATGTGTATATGAAGCCGCGTTTCCTCTTCGGACTTGGCCTGTTGTCGGCCACAGCCCTCGTTCACCCTGCTTTTGCGGCTGACGATGCCCGCACCTTGCAGATCGTCGTGTCGAAGGACCGGCAATCGCTGGCGGTCTACGATGGCGACAAGGTGGTGGCCAGCTCGAAGGTCTCGACCGGCAAGCGCGGCCACACCACGCCGAGCGGCATCTTCTCCATTCTGGAGAAGAAGGTCTATCATGAGTCCAATCTCTACTCGAACGCGCCGATGCCCTACATGCAGCGGCTGACCTGGTCGGGCATCGCGCTGCACGAATCCAACTCCGTGCCGAATTATCCAGCCTCGCATGGCTGCGTCCGCATGCCGAAGGCTTTCGCCAAGATGCTCTATCAGATGACTGAACGCGGCGTGCATGTCGTCATCGCCGATCAGCCGCTGGTGCCGCAGCCTTTCGAGCATGCCATGCTGTTCCGTCCCGATACCGCGCCCTCCCCGGTGCTGTTCTCCGATTTTGCACTGCGCCCGACGACGGCCGGCTTCCTGCCGCAAGCGCAGCCGGTTCAGGTCGCTACCAACGATGCGGCCTCGCTGCCGATGCCGCCGGCGGTGCGCACGCCACAGCCGGATCAGGCTCCCCTCAGCATCCTGATCACCCGGCGCGGCTTGCGCGAAAACGTCCGTGACCTGCAGGGCCTGCTGAATGGCCTCGGTTTTGACACCGGCACACCGGACGGCCTGCTCGGGCCGGCAACCGTGCAGGCCATCGAGGACTTCAAGACCGCGCATGGCATCACCGCCTCGGGCAGCCTTGTCAGCCCGGCGCTAATGCAGGCCGCCTATGCGGCTGCCGGTAAGGGCGAACCTCCCAATGGCGAGATCATGGTTCGTCAGAGCTTCAGGCCGATCTTCGAAGCAGCCGCGATCATCGCCGAACCGCAGGAGGCGCTCGGCACGCATTTCTTCACCACCAATGTGATCGACCGGATCAACGGCAGGGCCGACTGGTTCGGCATCACGCTGGAGGACGCGCTTTCCAAGGCTGCAAAGAAGCGGCTCGGCATTACCAGCGAGGAGCAGGCGCAATCGCTCGATGCCGCCGACCGCGCGCTTGATCGCATCACGATCCCGGAAGACGCGCGACGCAGGATCGCCGAACTGCTGACGGCAGGTTCATCGCTGACGATTTCCGACACCGGCATCGGGCCGGAAACCGGCGATGGCACCGATTTCATCACCATCACCAACAGCGGCGCGCTGGGGAAGAAGGGCTAGACCAATTCGACATCGATCACGCCGGGCGCGGTGCGCAGCGCCGCGGCGATCTCCGGCGTGATGCGATATTTCTCCGGCAGTGCCACCTCCACCTCGCGCTTGCCTTCCTCCTTGATGACGATGAAGGAGACGAGGCCGTCGCCCTTGGCGTTGAGATGGGCGGCAACCGCCTTCAGCGGACCGGAATCGCGAACATAGACGCGCAAGGCCTTCTGCATCTGCAGCGATTTCTCTTCCAGCGACTGTGCCGTCTGCAGCCGCAGGCTGATACCCTCCGGCCGCTCGTCGGCCTGCGCGGTGATGACGAAGGATTTGCCCACTTCGAGCACGTCGCGGTACTGGTTGAGCACTTCGGAAAACAGCACGCATTCGAACTGGCCCGACGCATCGGAGAAGACGAAGATGCCCATCTTGTTGCCGGTGCGCGTCTTGCGCTCCTGCTTCGAGATGACGGTTCCGGCCAGGCGGCCGTTGCTGGCCCCCTGCTTCACCGCCGCGGAGAAATCGGCGAAGGTCTGCACGCGCATCTTGTCGAGCACGCCCTTATAGGTGTCGAGCGGGTGGGCCGTCAGATAGAAGCCGAGCACCTGGAACTCGCGCAGCAGCCGCTCCGAGGCAAGCCATGGCGTGAAGGCCGGCAGCAGGATCTTCTCCGGCCCCGAAGCCGCACTTCCGAACATGTCGTGCTGCCCGCTGCGCTTGTTTTCCTGCGCGACTTGCGCATAGCCCATGATCCGGTCGATCCCGCCGATCAGCTGCGCGCGATCGATCTCGAAGCAATCGAAGGCGCCGGCGGCGATCAGGCTTTCCAGCACGCGGCGATTGATCTGCTTGGGATCGATGCGCAGGCAGAAGTCCTCGATGCCGGCGAAGGGCGTGTCGCCACGAACCTCGACGATATGATCGACGGCGGATTCGCCGACGCCCTTGATGGCAGCGAGCGCATAATAGATACGGTTGTCGCCGGTCTCGAAACGACGGAACGAGGTCTGGATCGACGGGGCGATGACGTCGATGCCGAGGCGCTTGGCGTCCTGGCGGAAATCGTTGACCTTCTCGGTGTTCGCCATATCGAGCGTCATCGACGCCGCGAGGAACTCCACCGGATAATGCGCCTTCATATAGGCCGTCTGATAGGAGACGATCGCATAGGCGGCGGCGTGTGATTTGTTGAAGCCGTAATTGGCGAATTTTGCCAGCAGATCGAAGATGACGTCCGATTGCCCCTTCGACACGCCGTTCTTGACGGCGCCGTCGACAAAGCGCTCGCGCTGCTGGTCCATCTCGGCCTTGATCTTCTTACCCATGGCGCGGCGCAGCAGATCGGCCTCGCCGAGCGAATAGCCAGAGAGCACCTGGGCGACCTGCATCACCTGCTCCTGATAGACGATAACGCCCTGGGTTTCCTTCAGCAGGTAGTCGATCTTCGGATGGATCGACTCGATCTCCTCCTCGCCATGCTTGCGGGCATTATAGACCGGGATGTTTTCCATCGGGCCTGGACGATAGAGCGCCACCAGCGCGATGATGTCCTCGATGCAGTCCGGGCGCATGCCGATCAGCGCCTTGCGCATGCCCGCGCTTTCCACCTGAAACACGCCGACCGTCTCGCCGCGCGAGAGCATGTCGTAGGTCGGCTTGTCGTCAAGGGGAATGCTGGCGAGATCGACGCTGATGCCGCGCTTGGCGACGAAATCGACCGCCGTCTTCAGGACGGTCAGCGTCTTCAGGCCGAGGAAGTCGAATTTCACCAGGCCGGCCTGCTCGACCCATTTCATGTTGAACTGGGTGACCGGCATGTCCGAGCGCGGATCGCGATACATGGGCACGAGCTTCGACAGCGGCCGGTCGCCGATGACGATACCGGCGGCGTGGGTCGAGGCGTGGCGATAGAGGCCCTCGATCTTCTGGGCGATATCCAGCAGGCGGGCGACGACGGGTTCCTTGTCGGCCTCTTCCTGTAGGCGCGGCTCTTCCTTGATCGCCTGATGCAGCGGCGTCGGATTGGCCGGGTTGTTCGGCACGAGCTTGCAGATCTTGTCGACCTGGCCATAGGGCATTTCCAGCACACGGCCAACGTCGCGAAGCGCGGCGCGCGCCTGCAGCGACCCGAAGGTGATGATCTGCGCCACCTGCTCGCGGCCATATTTGGCCTGCACATAGCGGATCACCTCTTCGCGGCGGTCCTGGCAGAAGTCGATATCGAAGTCGGGCATCGACACGCGTTCCGGATTGAGGAAGCGCTCGAACAGCAGCGAGAAGCGCAGCGGATCGACGTCGGTGATGGTGAGCGCATAGGCGACCAGCGAGCCCGCGCCAGAACCGCGGCCCGGCCCGACCGGGATATCATGGCGCTTGGCCCATTTGATGAAGTCCGCAACGATCAGGAAGTAGCCGGGGAACTTCATGCGCTCGATGACGCTGAGCTCGAACTCCAGCCGCTCGCGATACTCCTTTTCCTCGTAGCCCGGCGCCATGCCGAGCGAAGCCAGACGCTGATCGAGGCCCTCGACGGCCTGAGCCCGCAATTCCGCGACCTCTGCGCGTTCGGCCTCCTCGGCATCATCGGTCGCGCCGGTGAAGCGCGGCAGGATCGGCTTGCGCGTCTTCAGGACGAAGGAGCAGCGCCGTGCGATCTCGACGGTGTTTTCCAGCGCTTCCGGCAGATTGGAAAAGAGCTTCGCCATATCGGCGCGGCTTTTCAGATAATGGTCAGGGGTCAGGCGGAAGCGGGTGTCGTCCGACACGATGGCATTGTGGGCCACCGCCATCAGCGCGTCATGGGCATCGTAATCGTCGCGGGTCGGGAAGAAGGCCTCGTTGGTCGCGACCAGGGGCAGATCATGCTCATAAGCGAGCGCGAGCATCTTCTGCTCGTGGCGCCGGTCATAGGTGCCGTGGCGCTGCAATTCGACATAGAGCCGGTCGCCGAACAGGCGCTTCAGCGTCAGCAGCCGCGACAGCGCCTGTGGCGCGTGCCCCTCCTTCAGCGCCATATCGACCGGACCGCCGAGCGATCCCGTCAGCGCGATCATGCCTTCCGTGCCGATTTCCTCCAGCCAGGAAGCGGTGATATGGACGGCATGATTGCCTTCGCCGCCGAGATAGGCCCGGCTGACCAGATCGACGAGGCGTTCATAGCCCTGTTCCGTGGCGGCGAGGAGGATGATGGACGGCAACTTGGCCAATGCCTGCTGCGGTCCACGCTTCTCGCCCTCGACACTATCTTCCATGTCGATGGACACCTGGCAGCCGATGATCGGCTGCATGCCCTCGTCCATCGCCTTCTGGGAGAATTCCAGCGCGACGAAGAGATTATTGGTATCCGTGATGGCGATAGCCGGCTGATTGTCGCCGGCCGCCTTGGCGAGGATCTTCTTGAGCGGCAACGCACCCTCAAGAAGCGAATAGGCGGAATGGACGCGAAGATGGACGAACTCCGGCGTGTCGCCGACCGGTGCGCTCGTCGCGCCGCTGCTTCCCATCTCCGCCATCTTACGCCTTTCCGCATGCCCGAATGAATCGGCTGCATTGTCGGCATAGCGGACGATAAAGTCCAGAAGTCGCCTTCATGATTCACGGGCGTTTGGCAACATCCGTGAGTGTGAAACTCACATCGCCATCATGATGAGGGAAAAGCTGGCAACGAACATGACGATGGAGGTGAATGCTGCAACGTCTCGAATGATATCGGTCATTTACGCGCTCCTTACTCGTTATGTTTCTTATTTGTTCTATTTTTGTTCAGGAGTCAATAGTCCCCAGAAATTTTCATGGCTGCGTCCGGAAGCGCATGGATGGACGGTCGGATTGCGGCGCGCTATGACAGGACAACCGGAGGAGGTCGTCATGAAGCAGCTGGTTCTCGCAGGCGGCATCCTGCTTTTGGCAACGGCGGCCCTATCGGCCGAAACCGCCATCACGCCGGACCGCATCGTCGACGCGGCGATCGGCGACTGGAACAAGGACGGCCAGCCGGACCTCGCACTACTCGCGACAGTCCCGCCGAACGACGACAGCGACGTTGAAATCAGCATCTATATCTACCTCCGGGATAAGGAACGCTCGCTGCTCAAGCTGGCTGCCGCCGCGCCCGGCAAGGTATGGGGCCGCGCCGAGCCCGGCGGCATCATAGGGCAGGAACCGTCGATCGCCGCGCTGCCGAATGGCTCGATCGCCGTCACCTCCCAGAATGATGCGATCGGGCGCGACCGCTGGCATCAGACGCTCACGATCGCGCTGCGCAACAATGCCTTCATCGTCGCCGGCTTCACCTTCGATTATCGCGACAATCTCGAAGCCGAGCGCAGTTATAGCTGCGACTATAATGTCCTGACTGGCAAGGCGACGAAGCGCGACAAGCAGTTCAAGGCGGAAGCCAGAACCATCAGGATCGAGGATTGGGACGACGAAATCGGCCGGAAAATCTGTGAGCAAGCGCCGTAGCGCCGTATTTGTTCTCTTTATGTTCTTTACTTGCATCTGATCGCGTGGCACCCTGCGCCCTCACCATGAATGGAGAGGACCGTGCCGGATCTTGCCGAGCTCAACGATTTCATTGTCACTGCGAAAGCCGAGACCTATGTCGGCGACGGCGAACGACTGCCGTCCTGCCGGAGTGGTTCGCATGATATCGGCTATGCCAGCGGCCGCTGGCGCTATCTCGACAGCTATTTCGGCGGCACGGATTTCGCCGGGCAGGAACTGGTCTGGCTCGATGACGAGCCGGTCTGGGCGATGAATTATTTCGGCCACATCGTCGAACCCGATCTCATCGACGGCACAGCCGCGGGGATGATCATCAAGGCGTCGCTGCTGCGGCTTTACCTCGATGAGAAGCGCTTCCTCGGCGGCTTCGACTTCGACCACCCGCTCGGCCGCTATGTGGACCGCAGCACCGGCGGCTGCGACCATTTCATCGGTCACGAGGTCATTCTGGTGAAGGACCGAAAGGCTTATGAGCTGGACTATCGCGGCGGCCTGATCGTTCCCTGACAGGCGATCAGAACTCCACGACCTTGCCGTCGTTGATCGTCACGCGGCGGTCCATGCGGGCCGCAAGGTCGTGATTGTGGGTGGCGATCAGTGCCGCAAGCCCCGATTGGCGCACCAGTGCCTCGAGCGCGTCGAAGACATAATGCGCGGTCTCTGGGTCGAGGTTGCCTGTGGGCTCGTCGGCCAGCAGCACCAGCGGCGCGTTGGCGACAGCGCGGGCGATGGCAACGCGCTGCTGTTCGCCGCCGGACAGTTCGGCCGGGCGGTGATCGGCGCGGTGGCCGATGCGCATATAGTCGAGAAGCTGAGCGGCGCGGGCGCTCGCCTCCTTCCGCGACAGGCCGGAAATGAGCTGCGGCATCATGATGTTTTCCAGAGCGGAAAACTCCGGCAGCAGATGGTGGAACTGGTAGACGAAACCGATCTCGCTGCGGCGGACGGCCGTGCGCCTGTCATCGGACAAGCCCTCGCATGCCTGGCCATTGACCAGCACCTCACCGCCATCGGGATGCTCGAGCAGGCCCGCGACATGCAGGAGCGTCGACTTGCCCGTACCCGAGGGCGCGACGAGAGCGACGATCTCGCCGCTGCGCAGCGCGAAATCGGCGCCCCTCAGGATCGACAGGCGGGTCTCGCCCTGCCCGTAATGGCGCTCCACGCCGGAAAGCTGGAGAACGACGTTGCGTTTCGTCAAATGCGGTATTCCTTATTCGTACCGTAGCGCCTGCACCGGATCGAGCCGCGAGGCGCGCCAGGCCGGGAAGATCGTCGCTAGGAAGGACAATGTCAGCGCCATCACGATCACCGAGATGGTCTCTCCGAGATTCATCTGGGCCGGCAGCTTGCTGAGGAAATAGACTTCCGGATTGAAGATCACCGTGCCCGATATCCAGGAGAAGAACTGGCGGATGGATTCGATATTGAGGCAGACGAGAACGCCGAGCGCCACGCCGGCGACGGTGCCGACGACGCCGATCGCGGCACCCGTCATGAAGAAGATGCGCATGATCGCTCCCGACGTCGCGCCCATGGTGCGCAGGATGGCGATATCGCTCCCCTTGTCCTTCACCAGCATGATCAGGCCGGAGATGATGTTGAGCGCGGCGACGATGACGATCAGCGTCAGGATCATGAACATGGTGTTGCGCTCGACCTGCAGCGCCGAGAAGAAAGTCGCGTTGACCTGACGCCAGTCGGTCAAAAAGATCTGCCGTCCGGCCGCGGCCTCGATCTTCGGCCTGAGCTCGTCGACATCGTCCGGATTGCTGACGAAAAGCTCAATCTTCTCGACGATGCCTTCGGCATTGAAGAAGACCTGTGCTTCCTCGAGCGGCATGAACACCACCGAGGCATCATATTCCGACATGCCCACCTCGAAAATGCCGGAGATGGTGTAGGCCTTGACGCGCGGATTGACCCCGAAAGGTGTCACGTCGCCATCCGGCGCAGTGAGCGTGATCTGATCGCCGACCGTCAGCCCCAGCTGCCGGGCGAGCCGCGAGCCGACCATGACGCCCTGTCCGGCGGCAAAGCCGACCATGTCGCCGCTAATGATGTGGTCCGAAACCGTCTTGAGTTTGGTCAGATCCTCGGAGCGGATACCACGCACCAGCGCGCCGGTGCCGGAGCCGCCACGACCGGAGGCGAGCGTCTCGCCCTCGACCAGCGGCAGGGCCATGGTGACGCCGGGAACGGTGGTGAATTTCTGCGTCAAAGCAGCATAGTCATTCAACGGCGAATCGATCGGCTGGACAACGACATGGCCGTTGAAGCCGAGAATCTGCTTGAAGAGCTCGGCGCGGAAGCCATTCATGACCGCCATCACGATGATCAGCGCCGCGACGCCGAGCATGATCCCGACCAGCGAAAAGCCGGCAATGACCGAGATCGACGCCTCCTTGCGCCTGGAGCGCAGATAGCGCCAGGCGACGAGCCGTTCGAAACCGGAAAAGGGACGCGATGACGGGCTGGTCGTTGAAGACTTTTCCTGCTGCTCGGCTGCCGCGCTTACCGCCATTCGCTTCTCTTCCTATCGTTTGCTCAGCCTGCCAGACGGTTGATCGCCGCCTCGACGGTCATGGTCTCGCGAGCGCCGGTCTTCCGGTCCTTGACTTCCACCTCGCCGTTCGCGATCGACCGCGGTCCGACGATGATCTGTACGGGCACGCCGATCAGATCGGCGGTCGCGAACTTCGTGCCGGCGCGCTCGTCGCGATCGTCGTACAACACGTCCTTGCCAGCCTTCGACAGCGCGGCGTAGACGGTTTCGCAAGCAGCATCGCAAGCCTCGTCGCCCGCCTTCATGTTGATCACGACGACATCAAAGGGCGCGACCGAAGCCGGCCAGATGATTCCGTTCTCGTCATGCGATGCTTCGATGATGGCGGGAACAAGGCGTGTCGGGCCGATACCGTAAGATCCCATGTGGACAGCATGTTCCTTGCCGTCAGGGCCTTGAACCTTCGCGCCCATCGGTTCGGAATATTTGGTGCCGAAATAGAAGATGTGACCGACCTCGATGCCGCGCGCCGACAGGCGCTCGCCTTCGGGAATGGCGTTGAAGGCAGCCTCGTCATGCATCTCGGAGGTCGCCGCATAAAGCGACGTCCATTTGTCGAAAATGCCCTTCAGGCCGGCGGCGTCATCGAAATTCGTGTCTTCCGGGGGAATGTCGAAATTGACGAAATCCTTGTGGCAGAAGACTTCGGATTCGCCGGTATCGGCGAGAATGATGAACTCGTGGCTGAGCTCACCGCCGATCGGGCCGGTGTCGGCGCGCATCGGGATTGCGCGAAGACCAAGGCGATCGAAGGTGCGCAGATAGGCCGTGAACATCTTGTTATAGGCAATCACGGCGCCTTCCTGCGTCAGATCGAAGGAATAGGCATCCTTCATCATGAATTCGCGCGAGCGCATGGTGCCGAAGCGCGGACGGATCTCGTCGCGGAACTTCAGCTGGATATGATAGAGGTTGAGCGGCAGGTCCTTGTAGGACTTGACGTAGGACCGGAAGATGTCGGTGACCATCTCCTCATTGGTCGGGCCGTAGAGCATGGGCCGATCCTGGCGGTCCTTGATACGCAGCATCTCCTTGCCATAGGCATCGTAGCGGCCGCTTTCCTGCCAGAGCTCGGCCGACTGCAAGGTCGGCATCGACAGCTCGATAGCGCCGGAACGGTTCTGTTCCTCGCGGATGATCTTGTTGACCTTGTCGAGAACGCGCTTGCCCAGCGGCAGCCACGAATAGATGCCTTGCGACTGCTGGCGGATCATGCCGGCACGCAGCATCAGCCGGTGGGACACGATCTCGGCCTCCTTGGGATTTTCCTTCAGGATGGGCAGGAAGTAACGGGACAGGCGCATAGGCTAATTCCAAATGGTTTGACGTTCCACCCTTGGCGGAATCGCGCGAAAATTGATTGCTGGAGGCAGTTCATAACTGCTTCGGCGCAGGAAGGAAACCCGCATTTGCGCGGACCGAATCCGGCGAATACCCGCAAATGCCGGGCACTCTGATATATTTCCACGAATTCGAAAAAATGCATGTTTATAAGGCTTTGTGGCAAAAAGCTGTCAACAGAAAAATTCTGCGCGACTGTAACAAAAAAGCAAAAAAACAGATGACAAAGCTCATTCTTTGAGCTAATTTTAGCTCACAAAAGAGGCAAGAAGGCTAAATTCTTGCCGTTTCGCGGTCAAGTCTTGGGAGGATCAGATCTTAGGCGCGCTCGTCGCAGCCCCGGCAACGGATAAGGATCACGCGATACTTTAAAACAAGGCTTATAGCCTTGTTTTTTTTTGCTTTTCACGCCTCGATCAACGGCCTGGGACCTCAAGCACGAGGGCCTGAAAACAGGCATTTGCCGCGACCCATCGTCTCGATGAAACCATTGTCGCGACGCCGCCTCTTTGCCTCAGGCAGATGACAGCGGTGTGACGATTTTCAGGCCATTCCGTGACACGTATTCATCAACCTGCATCCCGGATATTCCCGAGGACCTGCTCAGTCGTCGTAATGCGGAATGATCGACGGTATGGAGTTGAAGCCGAAGCCGAAATAATGGGCGCTCACATACCATGCGGCATAGATGACGGCGGAGACCAGGGTCGTGATCAGGACCACGCGCCAGCCTCGGAATTTCGTCGGCGCGCTTTCGACCGTTCCGAGAATGACCTGACCGTCCTCGGCTTGCGTTCGCAGGCCGAACGGCAACACCGCGAAGAGCGTGATCCACCAGACAACGAAATAGACGGCGCAAGTCGAGAAAATCTGCTGGGCCATGGTGCTTCCTCATGACAGGCGCAAAGCCGCCTGCCCCTCCCGTCTAGAAGGGCTCCGTGTTTCACGGAACCGCTCTATCTATTGTTCTGGTGCAATTCCAAACGGAAAACCGCTGAGCACTTTTCCTGGAATTGCTATAGTCAGCTTATAGAGCCAAAGCCCTCGCGTTTCAAAGCAAGGCCCAGCGCCCTAATGTCACACCGCCGCTCCACTCCGGCGTGAGCTCTCTTCGAGCTCGATCAGCGTGCCGAAGAAATCCTTGGGATGCAGAAACAGTACCGGCTTGCCATGCGCGCCGATCTGCGGTTCGTCACCGCCCAGCACCCGTGCGCCTCCCGCCACCAGGCGATCGCGCGCCGCCAGGAGATCATCCACCTCGTAGCAGATATGATGCATGCCGCCTGTGGGATATCTGGCAAGGAACTTCACCAGCGGCGAGTCCGCGCCGAGCGGCTCCAGCAATTCGACCTTGCTGTTCGGCAATTCGACGAAAACGACCGTGACGCCATGTTCCGGCAAGGCCTGCGGCGCGGACACCTTGGCGTCCAGCATCTCGCGATAGGTTGCGGCGGCAATTTGGACGTCGGGAACAGCGATGGCGATATGATTGATGCGCTTGAGCATGACGATCCCTTTTGTCCGACCGGATGGAGACGCGGATCAGTCCGCCAGGCGCGTGACGAATACGGTCACGACCGGCTTCTTGCCCCAGCCATGGTTCGCGGCGGCGCGTACCGCGCGGCGCGCGGCCTCCTGCAGCATGTTCAGATCCTTGCGGCGCGCGCGCGGGATGCTCTCGATGGCACTGACGACGGCGTCGAAGAGCGTGTCCTCCATCTCCTCTCCCTCGTCATCATAGGCAGGAAGGCCGATCGGCACGATATCGGGATCACCGACGATGTCATAGCGAGCATCGAGCACGACGTTGACGGCGACATGGCCGACATAGGAGAGCTTCTTGCGCTCGCCGATACCCATCTCGTCGAAATCGCCGATCAATATGCCGTCCTTGAAGATCCGGCCATGCGGCGCCTCGCCGATCACCTCGGCCGGCCCGGGCGCCAGACGCAGGATATCGCCGTTGCGGACCCGCGGCACGGTCGCGATGCCGGATTGCTCGGCCAGTTCCTTATGCGCGGTCAGATGCGTCGCCTCGCCATGCACCGGCACGACGATTTTCGGACGCGTCCACTCATACATCTTCTGCAGCTCGTTGCGGCGCGGATGGCCGGAGACATGCACCAGCGCCTCGGCATCCGTCACCACATGCACGCCCTGCTCGGTCAGGCCGTTCTTGATATCCTGGATGGCCTTCTCGTTGCCGGGAATGGCGCGCGAGGAGAAGACGACGATATCGCCGGCGGCGAGCGCGACGTTGCGCATCTCGTCGCGGGAGAGCTTGGCCAGGGCGGCGCGGGGCTCGCCCTGACTGCCGGTCAGAATGACGACGACCTTGTCGCGCGGGATATAGCCATATTCGTCCTCGGCGATGAACGGCTTGATACCCTCCATGAGGCCGATATCGCGGGCGACATCGACGACGCGCTTCAGCGAGCTGCCGAGCAGCAGCACTTCGCGGCCGGCAGCTTCGGCAGCCTCGGCGATCGTGCGGATACGGCCGACATTGGAGGAGAAGGTGGTGATCGCCACCCTGCCCTCGGCATCTTCGATGATCTTGCGCAGGCTGGCGGAAACGTCCTTCTCCGACGGCGACACGCCGTCGCGGAGCGCATTGGTGGAATCGCACATCAGCGCCAGCACGCCTTCGTCGCCCAACTGGCGGAAGCGCGTCTCGTCGGTCAGCGGCCCAAGCGACGGCTCGTGGTCGATCTTCCAGTCGCCGGTATGGATCACATTGCCCGCGGGCGTGCGGATCATCAGCGACATCGGCTCGGGGATCGAGTGGTTGACGGCCACGCCTTCAATCTCAAAGGGGCCGACATTGATACGATCGCCAGCTTTGAACAGCGTGACCGGAATTTCGCCCATCGACTTCTCATAATCGCGCTTGGCCTCCAGCAGGCCGGCGGTAAAGGCGGAGGCATAGATCGGAACATTCAGGCCCGGCCAGAGATCGTTCAGCGCGCCGTAGTGATCCTCATGCGCATGGGTGATGATGATGCCCTTGAGGTTCTTGCGTTCCTTGGCGAGGAAGCGGATGTCGGGCAGCACAAGATCGACGCCCGGCAGGTCCGGCCCCGGAAAGGTGACGCCGCAATCGACCATGATCCACTGGCGATGCTCCGGCGCGCCATAGCCGTAAAGCGCGAGGTTCATGCCGATCTCGCCGACGCCGCCGAGAGGCAGGAACACCAGTTCGTCTTGCTTCGCCATATCTATCTTTTACCTACGATCTGAAAAAAACGTCGCCCGCCGCGATCGGCAGGATCTTGCCGCCGCCGGTATCGAGCATCAACAAGCCATTATCATCAATTCCGGAGAAATGGCCGGAAATCGAACGATCCGGCAGGTTCACCGTGATCTTTTCGCCGATGCCGCAGGCGACCTCGCGCCAGCGCGCCGTGATCTCCCGAATGCCCTTGCCACGGTCCCAGGCGCCCAGCACTTCCGCCATCGCGGCATAGAGATGCGCAAACAGTTCTTCCGCCGAGACCGTCGAGCCCTGCTCGCGCAGGCAGGTGACCGGATACATCGTATTCTCGGGCATGACCGCGACATTGATGCCGATGCCGATCACCAGCGCATAGCGTCCATCGGCAAGCGCCTCGCCCTCGATCAGGATACCGCAGGTTTTCTTGCGGCCGATCAGGATGTCGTTCGGCCACTTGACTTCGACAGGTTCGGCGGCGAGCGGCAGCACGGAGCGCACCGCCTGCTGCACGGCCACCGCGACGGCCAGAGGCAGGGAGCCGAGGCGATCCATCGGCGCGGGATCGATCAAAAGAAGGGATGCATAGAGATTGCCGCGTTCCGACACCCAGGGGCGTCCGCGGCGTCCACGCCCGCCGGTCTGGCGGGCCGCCGTCACCCAGAGATTGCCTTCATCGCCCGCCCGTGCCCGTTCCAGGCACTCGCTGTTGGTCGATGCGGTCTCCGCGAGGGCATCATGCCGGAAGTCGCCGAGCGACTTCCGGCTGTTCATGTCAGACGCCATCAAAACAGCGTCGCGGCTGCGAGATCGGCAGCACCGCCGATTGCGCCGCCGAAGAAGACGTAGGTGATGACGAAGAGACCGGACAGGCCGAAGACCAGACGCAGCGAACCGGCCGTGCGGGTGAACTCGTCCTTGGCCTCATCGAACCACATCACCTTGATGACGCGCAGATAGTAGTAGGCGCCGACCACCGATGCGAGCACGCCGATGATGGCGAGCGCATAGAGATGTGCCTGGATGGCAGCGACGAAGACGAAGTACTTCCCGAAGAAGCCCGCGAGCGGCGGAATGCCGGCCAGCGAGAACATCAGCGCCGTCAGCACCACCGCCATGAAGGGGTTGGTGGTCGCGAGGCCCGAGAGATCGTCGATGTTTTCCACCAGGCGGCCATCCTTGCGGCGCATCGCCATGATGATGGCGAAGGTGCCGAGCGTCATGACCATGTAGATGACCATGTAGAGCATGACGCCGGAGACACCGGTCTTGCTGCCGGCGGCAAGGCCGACCAGCGCGTAGCCCATGTGACCGATGGAAGAATAGGCCATCAGTCGCTTGAAGTTGCGCTGGCCGATGGCCGCGAAGGCACCGAGCACCATCGACGCAATCGAGATGAAGACGATGACCTGCTGCCAGTCGGCAAGCACCGGATGGAAGGCGGTGATGACGATGCGGGTGAGGATCGCCATCGCCGCAACCTTCGGAGCGGCTGCGAAGAAGGCGGTGACCGGGGTCGGCGCGCCTTCGTAGACGTCCGGCGTCCACATGTGGAACGGCACGGCGGAGATCTTGAAGGCAAGGCCGGCAAGGATGAAGACCAGACCGAAGACGAGGCCGAGCGACCGGGTTTCGGCACTGAGCGCGGTGGCGATGGCATCGAAGGTCGTGTGGCCGGTGAAGCCGTAGACCAGCGACATGCCGTAGAGCAGCATGCCGGAAGACAGCGCGCCGAGCACGAAATACTTCAGGCCCGCTTCCGTCGACTTGAGGCTGTCGCGGTTGATGGCGGCAACGACGTAGAGCGCCAGCGACTGCAATTCCAGCGACAGGTAGAGCGAGATCAGATCATGCGCCGAGATCATCAGCAGGATGCCGAGCGTCGCCAGCAGCAGCAGCACCGGGAATTCGAAGCGATCGAGTTGCTGCTCGCCCGCCTGCCCCATGCTCATGAACATGGCGACGATCGAACCGATCAGCGCCACGACCTTCATGAAGCGCGAGAAGCCGTCGGCGAGATAGGCGCCGCCGTAGGCCAGGCCTTCGTCCGGCACGAAGATGATCCAGAGACCGGCCACCGCCAGAAGCGCGATGGCAAGGCCGGTGACCGTCGGTCCCGACCGTTCGCCTGAGAAGACGCCGATCATGAGCAGCACAAGCGCACCGACCGCGAGTATGAGCTCCGGGATGGAAAGGTGCAGGCTTGCAAGGATTGTTTCAGCAGTCATGTCGAAAAAGTCCCGTCATCAATTCATCGACAGCGCAACATTCTGCGCAGCGTGCAGGGCAGCGGTGTAGTTGTTTACGAGCAGGTCCACCGAAGCGGCCGTGGCATCGAAGATCGGAGCCGGATAGACGCCGAAGAGGATGGTCAGTGCGATCAGCGGATAGAGGATCAGCTGTTCGCGCGGCGACAGATCCAGCAGCTTCTTCAGGTTTTCCTTCTCCAGCGCGCCGAAGATGACCCGGCGATAGAGCCAGAGCGCATAGGCGGCCGACAGGATGACGCCGGTGGCGGCAAAGAGCGCGACCCAGCTGTTGACGCGGAAGACGCCGATCAGGGTCAGGAATTCGCCGATGAAACCGGAAGTGCCGGGCAGGCCGACATTGGCCATGGTGAAGACCATCATGGCAACGGCATATTTCGGCATGTTGTTGACCAGACCGCCATAGGCCGCGATCTCGCGGGTATGGGTGCGGTCATAGATCACGCCGACGCAGAGGAAGAGCGCGCCCGAGACGATGCCGTGCGACAGCATCTGGAAGATAGCACCCTGAACACCTTGCTGGTTGGCCGCGAAGATGCCCATGGTGACATAGCCCATGTGCGCGACCGAGGAATAGGCGATCAGCTTCTTGATGTCTTCCTGCATCAGCGCCACCAGCGAGGTGTAGATGATGGCGATGACCGACAAAGCGAAGACGAGCGGCGCGAAATATTCCGACGCGTTCGGGAACATGCCGAGCGAGAAGCGGATCAGACCGTAGCCGCCGAGCTTCAGGAGGACGCCGGCCAGGATGACCGAGCCCGCCGTCGGCGCCTGAACGTGCGCGTCGGGCAGCCAGGTATGAACCGGCCACATCGGCATCTTCACCGCGAAGGAGGCGAAGAAGGCGAGCCAAAGCCACGTCTGCATCTGCACGGGGAACTTATAGGCGAGCAGCGCCTGAATGTCGGTCGTGCCAGCCTGCCAGTACATCGCCATGATGGCGAGCAGCATCAGCACCGAACCGAGCAGCGTATAGAGGAAGAACTTGTAGCTGGCGTAGACGCGGTCCTTGCCGCCCCAGACGCCGATGATCAGGAACATCGGGATGAGGCCGGCTTCGAAGAAGACGTAGAACAGCACGATATCCAGCGACACGAACACGCCGATCATCATCGTCTCGAGGACGAGGAAGGCGATCATGTAGTCCTTCAGGCGCTTCTCGACCGAGAGCCAGCTTGCCAGCACGCAGAAGGGCATCAGGAAGGTCGACAGGATGACGAACAGCATGGAGATGCCGTCGACGCCCATGTGATAGCTAATGCCGGAGCCGAGCCAGCCATGCTTCTCGATCATCTGGAAGCCGGGATTGGCGTTGTCGAAACCGATCCAGATGAACAGCGAGACGACAAAGGTGAAGACCGTCGTCAGCAGCGAGACGTTCAGGATATTGCGGCGGCCGTTCGGTCCGTCATCCCGCATGAACAGCAGAAGGAGGACGCCGACCAGCGGCAGGAACGTGACCGTTGAAAGAATGGGCCAATCGGTCATCAGAAGGAACTCCCGAGCATCATCCAGGTAACGAGGGCCGCAATGCCCAGAAGCATCGCGAAGGCATAGTGATAGAGGTAACCGGTCTGCAGGCGGACGACGCGGTTGGTGACATCGACGACGCGGGCGGCAACACCGTTGGGACCGACCGTATCGATGACCCCGATGTCGCCCTTCTTCCAGAGGAAGCGGCCAAGCGCCTTGGCGGTGCGGACGAAGAGGAAGTCATAGAGCTCGTCGAAGTACCACTTGTTCAGCAGGAACTCGTAGAGCACGCGATGCTGCTCGGCGAGCCTGCGCGGCGTTTCCGGCGACTTGATGTACATGTACCAGGCAGTGACCAGACCGAGCAGCATGGCGACGAACGGGCTGAGCTCGACCCAATGCGGCGCATGTTCCATCTCTTCGAGGATCTTGTTGTCCGGCAGCGTGAACAGCGCGTGCTTCCAGAACTCCTCATAGGCATGGCCGACGAAGTCCGCATGGAAATACATGCCGGCGGCAACGGCGCCGATCGCCAGCAGATAAAGCGGGATCAGCATGACGTTCGGCGATTCATGCACATGGTGCATGACCTCGTGCGAAGCGCGCGGCTTGCCGAAGAAGGTCATGAAGATCAGGCGCCAGGAATAGAAGCTGGTGAACAGCGCGGCGATGACCAGCAGCGTGAAGGCAAAGCCGGCAGCCGCATTGTGCGAGGTGAAGGCGGCGAGAATGATCGCGTCCTTCGACAGGAAGCCGGCAAAGCCGATATGGGTCAGCGGAATGCCGACACCGGTGATCGCCAGCGTGCCGATGATCATCATCCAGAAGGTCTTCTGGATATGTGGACGCAGGCCGCCCATGTAACGCATGTCCTGCTCGCCGTCGACGGCATGGATGACCGAGCCGGCGCAGAGGAAGAGCAGTGCCTTGAAGAAGGCGTGCGTAAAGAGGTGGAAAATGGCCGCGCCATAGGCGCCGACGCCGAGCGCCACGAACATGTAGCCGAGCTGCGAACAGGTCGAATAGGCGATGACGCGCTTGATGTCGTTCTGCACGAGGCCGACGGTCGCCGCGAAGAAGGCGGTGATCGCGCCGATGATGGTGACCACGGTCAGCGCATCCGGCGACAGTTCGAAGATCGGCGACATGCGGGCGACGAGGAAGACGCCGGCGGTGACCATGGTCGCGGCATGGATGAGCGCCGACACAGGCGTCGGGCCTTCCATGGCGTCCGGCAGCCAGGTGTGCAGCAGGAACTGCGCCGACTTGCCCATCGCGCCCATGAAGAGCAGCAGGCAGACGCCGGTAAGCGCCTGGCCGCGATCGAGATGCAGGCCGAAGAGGTTCAGCACGATATCGCCAGGCTGGCCGCCCTGCCCCGCGGCAAAGCTCTGGGCATTGCCGAAGATGACGTCGAAATTGATCGAGCCGAAGAGAACGAAGACGCCGGCAATGCCGAGAACGAAACCGAAGTCGCCGACGCGGTTGACGATGAAGGCCTTCATCGCGGCGGCGGAAGCCGACGGCTTCTTGAACCAGAAGCCGATCAGCAGATAGGAGGCGAGACCGACGCCTTCCCAGCCGAAGAACATCTGGGCGAGGTTGTCGGAGGTCACCAGCATCAGCATGGCGAAGGTGAAGAGCGAGAGATAGGCGAAGAAGCGGGGACGATGCGGATCGTGATGCATGTATCCGATCGAATAGACGTGAACGAGGGTCGAGACCGAGTTCACGACGATCAGCATCACCGAGGTCAACGTGTCGACGCGCAGCGACCAGGCGACATCGATGCCGCCGGACTGAATCCAGCGCAGCACCTCGACCTTGATCGGCTCTTCGCCATGGCCGAGCGCCACCGTGAAAAAGACCACCCAGGACAGGATCGCGGCGATGATCATCAAGCCGGTGGTGACGTATTCCGACGCCTTGGCGCCGATGCCGCGACCGAAGAGGCCGGCGATGATCGCGCCAATCAGGGGAAGAAAGACGATAGCCTTATATAAGAACATAGCTGTATCAGCCCTTCATCACGTTGACGTCTTCGACGGCGATGGAGCCGCGATTACGGTAGAAGACGACGAGAATTGCGAGACCGATGGCCGCTTCCGCAGCAGCGACGGTCAGAATGAACAGAGCGAAGACCTGGCCGACGATGTCGTTGAGGAACGACGAGAAGGCGACCATGTTGATGTTGACCGCGAGCAGAATGAGCTCGACCGACATCAGGATGATGATGACGTTCTTGCGGTTCAGGAAGATGCCGAAGACGCCGAGCACGAAAAGGATGGCGCTGACCGTAAGGTAGTGGGAAAGTCCGATGACCATGTTCTTGTTCCTTTGACCCTCGTGCCTCGCCTCAGACGCCCTGCCCCGGCTTGACCTTGACCACCTCGACGGCGGTCTCGGGCGTGCGGGCGACCTGCTGAGAAATGTTCTGGCGCTTGATGTGTGTGCGATGCTTCAGCGTCAGGACGATCGCGCCGATCATCGCGACCAGCAGCACAAGGCCGGCGATCTCGAAGAAATAAACGTAGTTGGTATAGAGCACGTCGCCGAGAGCGGCCGTGTTCGTGCGATCCGTCAGCGCCGGGATCGGCATGGCGACCGCCTTGGCGACATTGGGCGAAATCACGCTGCCGCCGATGACCACGATCAGCTCGGCCGCAAGGATGATGCCGATCAGCGCGCCGATCGGGGCATATTCCAGGATGCCTGCCCTGAGCTCGGAGAAGTCGATGTCGAGCATCATGACGACGAAGAGGAAGAGAACCGCGACGGCGCCGACATAGACGACCAGCAGGATCATCGCCAGGAATTCCGCCCCCAGGAGGAGGAAGAGACCGGCGGCATTGAAGAAGACCAGGATGAGGAACAGGACCGAGTGGACCGGATTCCGCGCCGAGATGACCATGAACGCCGACGCTACCGCGACAAAGGCGAAGATATAGAAAAATAGAGCCTGCAGACCCATGATTGGTGCCTTTTTCGTCTTCCCCCGGGCAGCCGGGAGTGTCCCTGCCCGATGGAGCTCGGCTGGACGTCCGTCCGGCAAAGCCCCGGTCTCAATTCAACCGCGACGGCGGCAATTTTCGCCGCCGGTCATGGCATATTCAAAATTCCGCTCAGCGGTAGGGCGAATCCTGCGCGATGTTGCGCGCGATTTCGCGTTCCCAGCGGTCGCCATTTTCCAGAAGCCGCGCCTTGTCGAAATAAAGCTCTTCGCGGGTTTCCGTGGCGAATTCGAAGTTCGGCCCTTCGACGATGGCGTCGACCGGGCAGGCTTCCTGGCAGAAGCCGCAATAGATGCACTTCACCATGTCGATGTCGTAACGCACCGTGCGGCGGGTGCCGTCATTGCGGCGCGGCCCGGCCTCGATGGTGATGGCCTGGGCAGGACAGATGGCTTCGCAGAGCTTGCAGGCGATGCAACGCTCTTCACCGTTCGGATAGCGGCGCAGCGCATGTTCGCCGCGGAAGCGCGGGCTGACCGGCCCCTTCTCGAAGGGGTAGTTGATCGTCGCCTTCTGCTTGAAGAAGTAGCGCATCGACAAAAAGAACGCGCCGACGAATTCCTTGAGGAACAGCGAGCTGACGGCGTTGGAAAATCCGGCCATCTTCAACCTCCAAATCTGCTTGAAGCGAGGATCGACATCATCATGCCCATCCCATCAGCTTCAGCACGAATGCAACGATAATGACCATGGCGAGCGACAGCGGCAGGAAGACCTTCCAGCCAAGGCGCATGAGCTGGTCGTAGCGGTAGCGCGGCACGAAAGCCTTGACCATCGCGAACATGAAGAAAACCAGGCACGACTTCAGCAGGAACCAGATGATGCCGGGAACCCAGTTCAGGATCCAGATATCGACCGGAGGCAGCCAGCCGCCGAGGAACAGGATCGTGGTCAGCGAGCACATCAGGACGACGGCCGCATATTCGCCGAGCATGAACATCATGTAGGGCGAAGAGCCGTACTCCACCATGAAGCCGGCGACCAGCTCCGATTCCGCTTCCGGAAGGTCGAAGGGCGGACGGTTGGTTTCAGCCAGCGCCGAAATGAAGAACACGATGAACATCGGGAACAGCGACAGCCAGTGCCAGTCGAGGAACGAGGCCGGCAGGCCGAGCTTGGTGCCGAGACCCGTCTGCTGCGACATGACGATATCCGTGAGATTCAGCGAACCGACGCAGAGCAGGACGGTGACGATGACCAGGCCGATCGAGACTTCGTAGGACACCATCTGCGCGGCGGAACGCAGCGCGCCGAGGAACGGGTACTTCGAGTTCGAAGCCCAGCCGCCCATGATGATGCCGTATACTTCGAGCGACGAGATCGCCAGAATGTAGAGAATGCCGACATTGATGTTGGCGATGACCCAGCCGTTCGCCACCGGCACGACGGCCCAGGTGGCAAGTGCCAGCACCACGGAAACCAGCGGCGCCAGCAGGAAGACCGCCTTGTTGGCGCCGGCCGGAATGATCGGCTCCTTGACCATGAACTTCAAAAGGTCGGCGAAGGACTGGAACAGACCGAAGGGGCCGACGACGTTCGGGCCGCGGCGAAGCTGAACCGCCGCCCAGATCTTGCGGTCGGCAAGAAGGATATAGGCGATGAAGATCAGCAGGCAGACCAGGAGCAGCAGGGACTGACCGATGATAATCAGCGCCGGCCAAAGATAGGTCGAAACGAATGAATCCATAGTCCTCTGCCCTTACTCTGCCGCAGCCTGGAAATTGTTGCGGGCCAATGCCGAGCACTCAGCCATAACAGCCGAGGCGCGCGCTATCGGGTTCGTCAAATAGAAGTCTTTGATCGGCGACGCAAATGCCGATTTGCCCATCGCGCCGGCTTTTTTCGCAAGTGCGGCAATTTGGGCGCTATCACCTTCGGCAATCTCGTCGATACCGGCGAAATGCGGGAAGGCAGCATAGAGCTTGACGCGCAATTCTCTCAGCGAATCAAAGGGAAGCTTCTTGCCGAGCACGTCGGAAAGGGCGCGGATGACGGCCCAGTCCTCACGGGCATCGCCCGGCGCGAAGCCGGCGCGGTTGCCGACCTGGACGCGGCCTTCGGTGTTGACCCAGGTGCCCGACTTTTCGGTGTAGGTCGCGGCCGGCAGGATGACGTCGGCATTCTGCGCGCCTTCGTCGCCATGCGAGCCGATATAGACGGTGAACTTCGCGCCCTTGCGGCTGAAGTCCAGCTCGTCGGCGCCGAGCAGGAAGAGGACATCCATGGAGGCGAGCATCTGGGCTGCGTTGACGCCCTTTTCGCCCGGCACGAAGCCGAGGTCGAGGCCGCCGACGCGGGATGCGGCGGTGTGGAGCACGGCAAAGCCGTTCCAGCCATCCTTGACGACGCCGACGGCGGCGGCAAGCTTGGCGGCATTCGCCAGTACGGCGGCGCCGTCCTCACGGATGAGCGCGCCCTGACCGATGATGATCATCGGCTTCTGCGCGGTCTTCAGAACGTCGGCGAACTTGTGCGAACCGTTGACGATATCGGCCAGCGTTTCCGGACCGGCGCCGAGATAGTCGTAGGAATAACGCAGGTCGGCAGCTTCACCGATCACGCCGATCGGGAACTTGCCGCGGCGCCAGCGCTTGCGGATGCGCGAGTTCAGCACGGCTGCTTCGAAGCGCGGATTGGCGCCGACGATCAGCAGCGCGTCGGCGGCTTCGATGCCTTCGATGCTCGGATTGAAGATGTAGCTTGCGCGGCCGAGCGACGGATCAAGCGCCGTCCCGTCCTGACGACAGTCGAGATTTTCCGATCCCAGTGATTTCAGCAGTTCGGAAAGGGCGTACATTTCCTCGACGGACGCAAGATCGCCGGCAATCGCGCCGATCTTGTCGCCGCTGGTGGCTGATACCGCGGACTTGATGGCGGCGAAGGCGTCGCCCCAGGTCGATGCCTGCAGGCGGCCGTCCTTGCGGACATAGGGCTTGTCGAGACGCTGCGTCTTCAGGCCGTCCCAGATGAAGCGGGTCTTGTCGGAAATCCACTCCTCGTTGATCTGCTCGTTGACGCGCGGCAGCACGCGCATGACTTCGCGGCCACGCGTGTCGACGCGGATCGCCGAGCCGAGCGCGTCCATGACGTCGATCGATTCGGTCTTGTTCAGCTCCCACGGACGGGCAGTGAAGGCGAAGGGCTTCGAGGTCAGCGCACCGACCGGGCAAAGGTCGACAACGTTGCCCTGCAGCTCGGAGGTCATCGCCCGCTCGAGATAGGTGGTGATCTCGGCGTCTTCGCCGCGGCCGATCAGGCCGAGTTCGGAAATGCCGGCGACTTCCGTCGTGAAGCGGACGCAGCGCGTGCAGTGAATGCAGCGGTTCATCACGGTCTTGACGAGCGGGCCGATATACTTGTCCTCGACGGCGCGCTTGTCTTCCTGATAGCGTGAGCTGTCGATGCCGAAGGCCATGGCCTGGTCCTGCAGATCGCATTCGCCACCCTGGTCGCAGATCGGGCAATCCAGCGGGTGGTTGATCAGCAGGAATTCCATGACGCCTTCGCGGGCCTTCTTGACCATCGGCGTGTTGGTGAAGACTTCCGGAAGCTCGCCGTTCGGGCCGCCGCGAATGTCGCGCACGCCCATGGCGCAGGATGCCTGCGGCTTCGGCGGGCCACCCTTCACCTCGACGAGGCACATGCGGCAATTGCCGGCCACCGACAGTCGTTCATGGAAGCAGAAGCGCGGGACTTCGGCACCGGCTTCCTCGCACGCCTGGATAAGCGTGTAGTGATCCGGGACTTCGATCTCTTTTCCGTCAATCTTCAGTTTTGCCATCGTCCACTCAGTCCTATGTCATCTCTGCCGCCGAACCTGGCCGCAGATAATTTCTCATGACCGCAACACCAGTATCGCCATCGGCACGTCATTCGAGCCACATGGCACCGGTCTTGCTCACAATCACCTTTACCGGACCTTGCCCCCACAAGATCCGAATTCCGGAAGCAGCCTGCGGACCCAGCCCGCACCATGCTCACCGCTCATTCGCATGCACCGGCAGCTTGGAACGCAGCCGGAGAAACCTTCATTTCCGGCCCTTCGGCTGAAGTGCCCTTGCCTGCCCTACCCAGTCGTCGCGGCGGATACGGCCGTCGAAGCCGAGTTCGGCATCGATGCGCTCGATATCCGCGTCGCTCCAAACGGCGATATCGGCATAGCGCTGAATGCCGCGTCCGTTGAGAACCTGTTCCAGCTTCGGACCGATGCCCGAAATCCGCTTCAGGTCATCCGTCTTCACCGCGGCCTTGCGGCCACTGACCGGGCTGACAGCCGGCTCGGCCACGATCGGCGCTGCAGCTTCAGCCTTGGCTTTGGTCCTAGCGGCCACCTTTACGACAGGCGCCTTCGGCGCGGCCGTCTTCACAGCTTTCACCTTGGGTGCGGCTGGCTTGGCGACCGGAGCTGCCTTGACCGGCGGCACGTCCCCTGCCCCGCTCCGCTTCGCCGTCGGCTTTTCGTCGGCGGGAACGGCATTCGTTTCATCCAGAGCCACGGCAAGCTTGCCCGCCGTTTCGGCAGCGCCCTGCATCGCGCCCAGGAAGGCGCCTGCCAGTTGCGACGAGAAGCCGAAGCCGATGGCGGTCATCGCGGCAAGTGCCGCGGCGGGATGCGCCATCAACGGATGGATCGGCAGAGCTGGCGCGTTCCGCAGCATATCCACGGCAATACGGCCGAGCTCAGCCGATGCATCGGCCGCTCCGCTGTCCTGCCTGGTATCCGCGGTCTTCGCCATCGTCCTTCCTTACTCGGCCGCTTCCAGCACCGCACCATGGCTGGTGGCGTTGGCGGTGTACTGGTCGATGCGCTTTTCGATTTCCGGACGGAAATTGCGGATCAGGCCCTGCACCGGCCATGCGGCGGCATCGCCGAGCGCACAGATAGTATGGCCTTCGATCTGCTTCGTCACCTGGAACAGCATGTCGATTTCGCGCTTCTGCGCATTGCCGCGCTCCATGCGTTCCAGCACGCGCCACATCCAGCCGGTGCCTTCGCGGCACGGCGTGCACTGGCCGCAGCTTTCATGCTTGAAGAAGGCGGAGATGCGGGCGATCGCCTTGATGATGTCGGTCGACTTGTCCATGACGATGGCCGCCGCCGTGCCGAAGGACGACTTGACCTCGCGCAGGCCGTCGAAATCCATCGGGCAATCGATGATATCGGCTGCCGGAACGACCGGGCACGATGCACCGCCGGGGATGACGGCCAGCAGATTGTCCCAACCGCCGCGAATGCCGCCACCATGCCTGTCGACCAGCTCACGGAAGGTGATGCCCATGGTTTCTTCGACCGTGCACGGACGATTGACGTGGCCGGACAGCATGAACAGCTTCGTGCCGACATTGTTCGGACGGCCGAAGGAAGAGAACCAGCCGGCGCCGCGGCGCAGGATCGTCGGGGCAACGGCGATGGATTCGACATTGTTGACGGTCGTCGGGCAGCCGTAGAGACCCATATTGGCCGGGAACGGCGGCTTCAGGCGCGGCTGGCCCTTCTTGCCTTCCAGGCTTTCGAGCAGCGCGGTTTCCTCGCCGCAGATATAAGCGCCGGCGCCATGATGGACATAAATATCAAAGTCCCAGCCGAGCTTGTTGTTTTTACCGAGCAATCCGGCATCGTAACATTCGTCGATCGCCGCCTGCAGGGCTTCGCGCTCGCGCATATATTCGCCGCGAACATAGATATAGGCGGTATTGGCGCCCATGGCGAAACCGGCGACGACGCAGCCTTCGATCAGCGTATGCGGATCGTGGCGCATGATGTCGCGGTCCTTGCAGGTGCCCGGCTCGGACTCGTCGGCATTGACGACGAGATAATGCGGACGGCCGTCGCTTTCCTTCGGCATGAAGGACCACTTGAGACCGGTCGGGAAGCCGGCGCCGCCGCGACCACGAAGGCCTGACGCCTTCATCTCGTTGATGATCCAGTCACGACCCTTTTCGAGAATCTGCTTGGTACCGTCCCAATGGCCGCGCGACATCGCGCCCTTCAGGGACTTGTCCTTGTGGCCGTAGATATTGGTAAAGATGCGATCCTGATCCTGTAACATGCTTCACCTCTTACCGCGGCTTCTTGCCGAAGACCTTGATATATTCCGCTTCGCCGCCCTTAGCGAGCGCCTTGGCCTGCTTGATCCAGTCGTCGCGCTCGATCCGGCCCTTGAAATTCAAGTAGCCATCGACCCATTCGCGCTCGGCCTTCTTCCAACCTGCGACCTGCGCAAAGGTGAAGATACCCAGTTCATGGAGGATCGACTCGATCTTCGGACCGACGCCGGAAATCAGCTTCAGGTCATCCGGAGTTGCGGGCTTTTCGATGCCGGCGGGGCGGTTCTTGTCCGTCAGCGACGGCTTCTGGGCGCTGTCGGCCTTGCTGGCCGGCGCCTTGACGGGCTCGGCGGTGGCTGTGCCGGACAGCGGCTGCGCCTCGGCTGCCTTGACGTTCTTGGCGGCGGCGACCGGTGCCGTTGCCGGCGTCTTCAGCGCTGCATTGGTTTCGGCGTCGGTGCTCTTTGCGCGAGCCGCTTCCGACGGCGGAATCGGGGCTGCATCGGCCTTGGCCGCAGCGGCGCTGCTCGCAGCCTTGCCGCTTGCACTCTTCGCCTTTGGCGCCTCGGTCGTCAGCGACGTCAACCCGCCTTCCGGTGCGGAGAAGACGCGGTCGATCTGCGGACCGGTCGGAACCTCGCGGCCCTTGCCTGCGGCGAACGCATCGATGATCTCTTCGAGACGGGCCGGCGTCAGATCCTCATAGGTATCCTTGCCGATCACGACCATCGGTGCGTTGACGCAGGCGCCCTGACATTCGACCTCTTCCCAAGAGAGCGTGCCGTCGGCGTTGCGCTCGAAGGCTTGGCTGTTGATCTTGCTCTTGCAGACCTTCATCAGCGCTTCGGAGCCGCGCAGCATGCAGGGCGTCGTGCCGCAAACCTGCACATGGGCGCGCGTACCGACCGGCTTAAGCTGGAACTGCGTATAGAAGGTCGCAACCTCGAGCGCGCGGATATAGGCCATATCAAGCATGTCGGCGATCGTCTCGATGGCCGCCTTGGTGACCCAGCCTTCCTGCTCCTGCGCGCGCATCATCAGCGGAATGATCGCTGATTGCTGGCGGCCTTCCGGGTATTTCTTGATCGTCTTTTCCGCCCAGATCGCGTTCTCCTTGTTGAAGGCGAAGGCGGCAGGCTGGAATTGATCTTCGGCTAGTCGACGAACGGACATCTTTCACGCCTTATCTCAGTTTATGGACCCACACCGCGTATCCGTCAGCGACGAAAATTCGCAGGCATAAGCCGACTGGTCTTTCTGCATAAACACAACGAACTTGCCGCCGTTCGGCACAGCGGCCTTGATTTCATAACCGCGTGACACGAGATCGGCCATGGTCGATTCCGTGCCAGGCGAACTTGCATTGTCACCCTTCGCAACGCTCGAGCTTTTGGCATTCGAACCTTGCACGGAGATGCTGGGCAGCGTCTGCGTCTTGCCGACCTGCTGGGCGGAGGCGCCCGAAGCGGCAAGAAGCGCGGCAGCGATGACCAGCCATTGCCGCATCAGCGATCCACCTCGCCGAACACGATGTCGAGCGAACCGAGCACGGCCGCGACGTCGGCGAGCTGATGGCCACGGCACATGAAATCCATGGCCTGCAGATGCGCATAGCCGGGCGCCCGGATCTTGCAGCGATACGGCTTGTTCGAACCGTCGGAGACGAGGTAGACGCCGAACTCGCCCTTCGGCGCTTCGACAGCGGCATAAACCTCGCCGGCCGGCACGTGATAGCCTTCGGTGTAGAGCTTGAAGTGATGGATCAGCGCTTCCATCGAGCGCTTCATCTCACCACGCTTCGGCGGCACGACCTTGCCGTCGAGCGACGAGACCGGACCAGTCTTGGCATCGCCGAGCAGGCGATTGACGCACTGCTTCATGATGCGGACGGACTGGCGCATTTCGATCATGCGGATGAGATAACGGTCGTAGCAGTCGCCGTTCTTGCCGATCGGAATGTCGAATTCCAGATCCGAATAGCACTCGTAGGGCTGCGAGCGGCGCAGGTCCCAGGCGGCGCCGGAGCCGCGGACCATGACGCCCGAGAAGCCCCAGGCCCAACAGTCTTCCAGCGACACCACGCCGATATCGACGTTACGCTGCTTGAAGATGCGGTTGCCGGTCAGCAGGTCGTCGATGTCGTCGAGCGCCTTCAGGAAGGGATCGCACCAGTCGCCGATATCCTGGACGAGCTTTTCCGGCAGGTCCTGGTGAACGCCGCCCGGACGGACATAGGCGGCATGCATGCGCGAGCCGGAGGCGCGCTCATAGAACACCATCAGCTTTTCGCGCTCTTCGAAGCCCCAGAGCGGCGGCGTCAGCGCGCCGACGTCCATGGCCTGCGTCGTGACGTTCAGAAGATGCGACAGGATGCGGCCGATTTCCGAATAGAGCACGCGGATCAGCTGGCCACGGATCGGGATATCGATGCCGAGCAGCTTTTCGACGGCCAGCGCATAAGCATGTTCCTGGTTCATCGGCGCCACGTAGTCGAGGCGATCGAAGTAAGGAACGGCCTGCAGGTAGGTCTTCGTTTCGATCAGCTTTTCCGTGCCGCGATGCAGCAGGCCGATATGCGGATCGACGCGTTCCACAATTTCGCCGTCCAGCTCGAGGACAAGACGCAAAACGCCGTGCGCAGCCGGATGCTGCGGGCCGAAATTGATGTTGAAGTTGCGAACGTTGTGTTCTGTCATTGCAATCCGCTCCGCTTATTGCAGGCATTAGCCAGTAGGCAATAGGCAATAGTGTAATCGTTAGCTCTCATATCCATGTCGTTCGTCCTGCGACCGGCGTATCAGCGACCGCAGCATCCTTCCGATTTCATCGTTCATCGACATCGCCAGCTTGATTTTCTCCGAGGCGACGACGCCTACACGCGTCGAAAGTATCAGATGCGTCTCCAATTCCTTTAGCGAACCTTGCGCAATCTTCAGGTGATGCACGTAAGCCCCCGTGGCCTCTCGTCCATAACCCTCCGCGATATTTGCCGCGATCGACACAGATGCCCGCCGTATTTGCGAAACCAAGCCGTAAATCTCTTCCTTCGGAAATTCCTTAGTAAGAGCGTAACATTCAACAGCAAGATCCATGGCGCGCTGCCATACCGTAAGGTCCTGGTAGGAATTAATCGCCGTTTGCCATTCTCCTATTGCCTATTGGCTACTGCCTATTGCCTCAAGCTTACTGCTTCGCCTTCTCGTCGCCGGGCAGCACATAGTCGGTGCCTTCCCACGGAGAGAGAAAGTCGAAGTTGCGGAATTCCTGCTTCAGCTCGACCGGCTCGTAGACGACGCGCTTGGCGGCATCATCGTAGCGAACTTCGACGAAGCCGGTGGTTGGGAAATCCTTGCGAAGCGGGTGACCTTCGAAACCATAGTCCGTCAGCAGGCGGCGCAGGTCCGGATGGCCGGTGAACAGCACGCCGTACATGTCCCAGGTTTCGCGCTCGAACCAATCGGCGCCGGGATAGACGCCGCAAGCCGACGGGACCGCCTGGTCCTCGGCGACGGGCACCTTGACGCGGATGCGAAGGTTCTTCTTCGGCGACAGCAGGTGATAGACCACATCGAAGCGGTCGGGACGCTGCGGCCAGTCGACGCCACAAATATCCGTCATGTTGACGAAACCGCACTTGGCGTCGTCGCGCAGGAACGTCAGCAGCGCAATCACGTTTTCTGCCGTCGTCGTCACCGTCAGTTCGCCGTACTTGATCTCGGAAAACGAGATCAGAGCGCCGCGAACTTCCGAGAGATAGGTGGCGAGTTCGTTCAGGGCTTCACTCATAATGCCTTGTCCCCTGCCTTACCGTTCGATCGTGCCGGTGCGCCGGATCTTCTTCTGCAGCAGAAGCACGCCGTAAAGCAGCGCCTCCGCCGTGGGAGGACAGCCCGGTATATAGATGTCGATCGGAACGATGCGGTCGCAGCCGCGCACGACCGAATAGGAATAGTGATAGTAGCCGCCGCCATTGGCGCAGGAGCCCATCGAAATGACATATCGCGGCTCCGGCATCTGGTCGTAGACCTTGCGCAGGGCCGGAGCCATCTTGTTGGTCAGCGTGCCGGCGACGATCATGACGTCGGACTGGCGCGGCGAGGCGCGCGGCGCGAAGCCGAAGCGCTCGACGTCGTAGCGCGGCATCGAAACCTGCATCATTTCCACGGCGCAGCAAGCAAGACCGAAGGTCATCCACATCAGCGAGCCCGTACGAGCCCAATTGATCAGCTCATCGGTCGAGGTGACCAGGAAACCCTTGTCGGCGAGCTCGTTGTTGATCTCGCCGAAGAACGGATCGTTGCTGCCAACCGGCTTGCCGGTCGCGGGATCGATGATCCCCTTCGGCTGCGGCGCAACGAGCGTCGTGTTGCTATGGGCTACTCCCATTCGAGCGCTCCCTTCTTCCATTCATAGATAAAGCCGATGGTCAGCACCGCCAGGAACACCATCATCGACCAGAACCCGAACCAGCCGATCGCACCGAAGGATACGGCCCAGGGGAAAAGGAAGGCGACTTCCAGATCGAAGATGATGAAGAGGATCGACACCAGGTAGAAACGGATATCGAACTTCATGCGGGCGTCATCGAATGCGTTGAAGCCGCATTCATAGGCCGACAGCTTTTCCGAATCGGGCGCCTTGAAGGCGACGGCAAACGGCGTGATCAACAGCGCCAGGCCGATCACTACGGCAATACCAATGAAAATCGCTATCGGAATATAGGAACTGAGCAGTCCAGTCATCATGTCCATCCCTGCTTGCCGTAAGCGCCGGGCGGCGCTTTTGGGCAAATGCCCAAAGCCAAGCGAAAGAGCGTTGCAACAGAGCCGTGGTTAGCGCAGGCGGAGCGCGCGCGCAAGCCTTTTGAATGCATCGTTTCAAGCACTATCGAGCCGGGCTTATCAATGTGTTGCAACGATATCGCGACAAATCGGCGCAAACGCGAAAAGGCTCTTTCGCAGTCGCAAAAAATTGATGTTTGATTGTAATGACTTGAAGAAAGAATGGCGCGAGTGACGGGGCTCGAACCCGCGACCTCCGGCGTGACAGGCCGGCACTCTAACCGACTGAGCTACACCCGCGCATAGTTTGACCTTGCGGCCCAGCGGAAAGCCCGGAATTGCTGCTTTGAAATGGCGCGAGTGACGGGGCTCGAACCCGCGACCTCCGGCGTGACAGGCCGGCACTCTAACCGACTGAGCTACACCCGCATTCATTTCAAGCATTCCGGATGCTTTCGCACCCATCAAAGCGGCCTCGCCGTTCGATGAGCGGCTAACTACGGGGTTCGTGTTTGGGTGTCAAGCAGGTTTGAATACAAATCCATGACAGATGACAATTTGTTTTCAGAACCGCCGCCGACAATTTTCCGCCCCGGCGTTTTATCATGGCAGCATCGCGCCCTGCGCATTTCAAAACGAGCTGATACACTCGCCCTCGCCGCGCCTGCTTTCGCAAGAATGCATATTGTTGATAACCTTGCCCGACGCCATGCGATCAAAAAAATCAAAAAATCTTCACAAACACTCTTGCGGTTTTTCCTCGTTACGCATAGATCACGGCCACCGAAACGCAGCGGTCACTTGCATCGCTTCGCGGAAGGGCGATTAGCTCAGTTGGTAGAGCGCCTCGTTTACACCGAGGATGTCGGGAGTTCGAGTCTCTCATCGCCCACCATTTTTCCAAAAGAAAAGAATGATCCGGCTGGGCGTTCAGCTTGCCGTCTTGCCTGTCGCCCTCGTCGCTTCGGGGAGAGAGCGCTATATCCCTCGCAAAAATGGAATCGGCGCACGCCGAGGCGTGGCGCTCAGTAATTGCCCGTGATGACGATCGTCAAAAGCACTGCTGAGACAAGCACGAGGGCTGCGATGATCGCCAGCAGCTCCTTCAGCATGAACCGTTCCATCTTACTGCCATCCATGACGTTTGCTCCCGGCAAACCATATCTTCGCTCTTCGTCCCAACATCGAATCGCTGCGTTCAGTGTACTCACGAATCCCTATGTAAGCAGCCGTCGTGTCAATTTCAGGGTCGGCGACCCGACGAATGCCCCGATGACTGTCCGAGAATGAATTATTGCGCTTTTCCGAAGCTGATCATGCCATTCCGCCCTGACGGAATCAGGGGACGTCGATCTTTACCGGTCTCTGCCGCGGCGGCGGGTCGATATAGGCATCCGGAAGGTTGACGGTTCGCGTCACAAGGCGCTCCGCGATCGCGGCCGCAGCCGCGCGAGCACCCGCCCGGGAATAGAAATTCCCGCGTACCTGTATGGATTCGGCCAGCAATTTCAAAAAAGCATGGCGAAGATCGGCGGACGGCGCTTCGGGCTTTCCCCAGAAAAGATCGAGCGGCTTTTGGTCGGTCAGGCCTTCGATATCGTAGATGGCGGCGCCTAGCACCTTTACCGGCTTGCCGGCCTGCAGGGCCGAAAGTGCGGCGGTGGAATTGACCGTTACCATGCCGTCGCTTGCCGCGATCAACTTTTCGAGATTGCCGCCGTCAATGAAGTGAACACGGGAGGAAAGGGCAAGGGGAATACCGATGCTGTCGATATAGAGGTTCCAGTCGACGAGCCCGTTGTCGAGCGGATGCAGTTTCACGACCAGATGCATGTCGGGCGCGGCATGAACAGCGAACGAGCGCATGATCTGGCGGATGGCGTCCTGCTGCCGGTGGAAGGGAGAATGCGCGCGCAGCTGAAAATCGGTCTGAAGCTGCAATGGGTAGACGAAGAATCCCGCATTCCCGGCGATCAGAGCGTCGATCGTCGCCTCAGCCTCCCTCGCCCGCCTGCCGCTCGCCGGCAGGCGGCGCAGCCAGCCGGCATATTCGACCAGCGGATGATAGAGCGCGTGGCGCCGGTAGCCGGGATACAGGAACCATAGGAAGGCGTTCGGAAGATTATAGAGAAGGTCGTAGGCCGCCTCGGCCAGGAAGCTATGACTGAAGCGGCGCGTCCAATCCGGCTCGGGCAGCTTCGCCGCCGCCTGCATGATATGCCGGGGATCGGCGGGAAAGCGGGAATTGGACGACATTCCATTACGCTCGAGCGTAACCCAGTCCGGCCGCAAATAGCCCATCTCGATAACCGCGACCTCGACGCCCAACCGCCGCGCCTCTTCGATGGCCACGCGATGATAGGGACGCTCCTCACCGAGCAGAATCAGATCGGTCACCTTGTCGGTTTCGATGCGCCGGCGCACATAATCGCGCCAGCCGGCGAAGCCGCCGCGATAGTTGAAGACGTCGCGGCCATGCCAGAACATCCAGTCGCCGGGGTTCAGATTGATGCGGATGCAGCGGCAGCCTGCCGCCTCCAACCTCCGGGCGGTCTCGACAAACAACGGCGACGACGGGCCCTGCAGGAAAAGGAAGACGCGCGCGGCAGCCCCCTGCCCGCCAGCCATCATTCCGGAACCTCGCTGCTGAGGCCGGCATAGCGCAGCAGGGTGCCGACGAGGTTCCAGGGCGCCTCTTCCCGCGCCGGTGCCGGCTTTTGCGAATGCGCCCGCGCCCGGCCAAGCGGGACGATGACGTAATCCGTACGCGGATCGGGGAACGGGTCGGCGAAGGCTTTCAGGAGCGGTGCATGATCGCCATAGAACAGAAGCCAGACGGGACGGTCGAGCCTGTCGAGATGATGGGCGAGATTGCCAAGCGCATGGTCGGCGCGCATCAGGAGCTCGCTGTAGATATCCACCGGGTCGGTCAGGTCGCCGCAGCGGCCGGGCTCCCAGGGACCATGATTCGCCATCGAGGCGACGAAGACGAAATTCTTCGCCTCGCCGCCTTCCTCGATCGCGCGAATCACGCTCTTCGTCAGTGCGAGATCGCTGACATAGGGGCCGTCGCGCTCTGGCCTGTGGTCGAATTCGTCCAGCATCATCATCCGGTCGAAGCCGAGCTGCGGCAGAGCCTTGTGGCGCAGGAAGAAGGTCTTGTCGTAGGGATGGATGAACTGCGTCTGCCAGCCGGCCTTCTTCAACCGCGCCGGCCAGACCACATCCTTGTAGTGGCTGGCGCGCAGATAGGGATAACTGGCGTCGATATGGACGTTTTCGGGCAAAAGGCCGCTCAGCACCGCGAATTCGGTGCGCAGCGTATAGCCGCCCTCGAAGACACTGGTCATCCGCCCCCATTGCGCCGCCTGATTCCGCAGGCGGTCGAGATTGGGCAGCTTGACGTTCTCGGCACCGAAATGGCGCAGATCGATGAAGGATTCGGACTGCCAGACCACGATCAGCGGCTCATCGTCGCCATGCTCCCAAAGTTCGTGGAGAGCCGAGATGAAGCGCTCGGACAATTGCGTGACGATGGCCTCTCGCCGGACACCGACCCAGATGACGAAATGAAAGACGACAGATGCGAAGGTACCGAACCTGACCGTATCCTTCTTCACGTCAACCTTGCCGAGCACCATCTGCGTGAAGCGGCAGACCGGATCGCTGACGGCCCGGCTGAACAGGGCGAACCAGGGCCCGAAGGCCACGATCAGCATGACGAGAACCCACAGGAAACCGTTGCGCTCGGGCAGGATCGACGGCTCGAAATACATATAGAGACCGCTGACGCCGAACACATAGGAAAGCGCGATCACCCAGAAGACGATGTTCAGGGACGTCGCGTAGAAAATTTCCTTGTATTTGAAGACATCGACCACCAGCGCGATGTCGGAAAAGACCAGGGGCTCGCGGATGAACTGGAACTTTGCGCGCGAAATGCCGGTAAAGATGACGAAGAAGGAGATCGCGCCCTGCGCGCCGTAGAGCGGACGCCAGGAGATCGCGAAAAAGCCGGCATAGACGAGCGCGATCACCGGAACCCTGCTGGCCCACTCAAAGGCCAGCCGGCTCCAGCTTCGCTCGGTATGATTTTGCCTGTTGACGGCGGCCGGCATCGCGAAAGGATCGGTCAAAAAGATGACCAAGCAGGAGAACGCGAAGCAGATAAGCGTCAAAAGAGCCGGAAAATCATGAAGCCTCAATAGTATAGCGTCCCAATATCAGCCAATCGCCTTGCTTTTCCAACCCCGGAAGAACAAGGCCCCCAAATTCAAATTGCGATGTCGACCGCACGTCCCCATGCCAAAGACGCGACATCGCCAGCGGGTTGTGCAAACCCGCGCTTACCTCCCGCGATCAAAGCCTTCGTCGACCGCCTCGACAAGACTTCCCTGCCGTTCTTGCCCAGTTATTTTTCGTATTTTGCGGGAAAACCACCATATCAGCGCCGGTTTTACCAATGGACCGAAATAAGCGAGCGCTGTCAGCGTCGGTCCGAAATGGATTTGCCGCCGGCCGCGGTCGAGCCCGCGGACGATCCTGGCCGCCACGGCTTCGGCGCTCCATGGCTTGACCGTGCCCATCAATAGCTCCGCTTGGGGAGGCCGCATCGACATCTCGCGGCGATATTGCGGCGTGAGCGTATCCGGCGGGAAGCAGATGGAGACGCGAATACCGAAAACAGCCGCCTCGACGCCCAGGGCCTCTGCAAAGCCGGTCAACGCCGACTTGGAGGCGCAATAGGCGCCATAGCCATAGATGCCGATCAGCGCGGCCCCCGAGGAGACCAGCATGATCTTGCCGCTGCGACGCGCCTTCATGCCGCTGTAGACCACACGCACCGCATTGGCGGTGCCCAGCAGATTGGTGGCAATCTGTTCGTCGAAGACATCCGCCGGCATTTCGTCGAAAGCACAGGGCTCGACGATGCCGGCCGAGGCAATGAGGATATCGCAGGGGCCGAAAGAGCGTTCGCAGATGCCGACGGCCTCCTGTACCTGACTGGCGGAGGCGACGTCGGCCGACGCGATCTGAATGCGGGAAGGATCGACCCCGGACAGGGCGACAAGTTCGCCGAGCGCCTGTTCCAGGCGGCCGGAATGACGGGCAAGCAGGGAGATGCGATCGCCGCGGAGGGCATAGAGCCTGGCTATCGCCAGGCCGATCCCGCTTGAGCCCCCGGTGACGATAACATGCATGAACGATCGCCCTGACGTTATGGCTTGCCGGAACCCTGGCGCATCGGCAACAATTGCATCACCTTGTCCATATCGATCGACCCTAGGCCGAAATTCCGATCCTGTAAATCTTTGAGCTTTCCGGCGGTTAGGGCGACGGAATGCCGGATCTGCTCCTCGGTGTGATCGCAGGTGATGAAGAAGCGCAGGCGCGCCATGCCTTCGGGCACGGCGGGATGAATGATGGGCAGCACATTGACGCCCTCGCTCAACAGATCGTTGGAAAGCTGCACGGCGCGCAGCGAATCACCGACAATGACCGGAACGACGGAGAAACCTAGGCTCAGGCCGGTGTCGAGCCCGGCCTCCCGGGCGCATTGCAGAAAAAGATTGCCGTTGCGCTTCAGCCGGGCAACCCGATCCGGCTCGGCTTCCAGTATGCGCAAGCCGGCAATGGCGGCACTTGCCAGGACGGGGGCGAGACCGACACTATAGACGAAACCGCCGGCCTCGGCCTTCAGGATATCGGCCAGCGCGCTGCTGCCGGCGATATAGCCACCGCAGCTCGATGTCGTCTTCGACAGCGTTCCCATCCAGATGTCGACGTCGCGTGGATCGATCCCGAAATGCTCGAAGGTGCCGCGGCCCTTTTCGCCGAGAATGCCGAGCGCATGCGCCTCGTCCACCATCAGCCAGAAGCCGTAGCGCTCCTTCAACTCCAGTAGGGCCGGTAGATCGGCGATGTCGCCGTCCATGGAATAGACGCCCTCGACGATCACCAGGATGCGCCGGAAGTCGGAGGAAAGCGTCTTCAGGATGCTTTCCAGATTTTCCGCATCATTGTGCTTGAACAGCCGCCGCGCCGCGCCGGAAAGCTTGATGCCGGCAAGGGCGCTGTTGTGGATGAACTCGTCATGGATCACGAGATCCTGCGGCCCCATCAGGCAGCCGATCGTCGCGACATTGGTCAGATATCCGCTGACGAAGCAGACGGCGGCATCGACGCCGTAAACTTCCGCGAGCCGCTGCTCCAGCTCGACATGCACGGGGCGCTCCCCGGCGACGAGCCGGCTCGCCGAAGCGGAAATGCCGAAGCGGTCGATCGCTTCCTTGGCCCTTGCCGCGACCAGCGGGTCCTTGTTGGTGGCGAGATAGTCATAGGAGGCGAAGTTGATGAATTCGCGTCCGCCCATCCGCGTCGTCGCGCCGGCGGCGACATCATGCGAGCGATAGAAGGGATTGGCGATCCCCGCCATCTCGCCCGCGAGCTTCTGCGTCATCACCCGCTTGTATTCCGGCAGGTCCTCGAAGCGGATCGCCTGGCGCGCCGGCGGCTGCGTCTGCCGGTTCAGGCGCTGCGCCCGATTGCGCCCGGAAGATTCACCGACGCGGCGCATCTGCTCGAGCAGGCTGCTCTTCTTGTCCCCCGCCGGGATATCGTCCTGCGTCATGACTGCACGGCCTTCTTCTCTTGCAGGGAATGGCTCTGCACCAAGCGGCTGACCACCTGATCCTCGCTCGCCGCCGAGCTTTCGGCCGCTTCACCGCCACGGTTCATGACACGATCGCGCAAACGGCTGACGACATCGCTGACCGTGGTCCCCTCGCCGACACCGCTCAAGGGGATGTCGAACCCCGTCTTCTGCTGGAAACTCATGCCGAGCTCCATCGCCATCAGGCTGTCGAGGCCGATATCCTTCAAAACCTTGTCGGGCGTGATCGTGTCCTCGGTGACGCGCAGGATCGCGGCGATCTCGGAGGCGACGAGCGCGTGCAAGGCAGCTTGCGCCTCATCTTCGGACTTGCCCTTGATCAGCTCGCGAAGATCGATGGTATCGCCGTCGTTCAGGGCCTGCTGGCTGCCGGCATGGCGCATCAGCGGCTCGAACAGCGATTGTCCGGCGATCGGCAGCATGCGGACAGCAGTCCAATCGATCTCCGCGATCATGACGGCGGCAGCCCCCACCTTACCGGTGTCGGCGAGCATATAATGCTCGACCTGCGCCAAGGCATCGCGTGCCTTCAAGGCGGCCTTACCGATACGTTTGGACAGAAGCTCGTTCACCTCGCTGTTGCGAGCGAGGAAGCCCCTGTCGGCGATGGCGCCGAAACCGACCGCAAGGCCCGGCAAACCCGCCGCTCGGCGTGCGCGTGCCAGACCCTCGAGATAGCCGTTGGCGGCCACATAATTCGCCTGCCCAGGATTGCCGAGCATCGTCGTTGCCGACGAAAACAGCAGGAACACCTCGAGAGGGTCGTAGCGGGTCAAGCGATCGAGAATGGCGGCGCCGCGGATCTTGACATCGAGCACCGGCCGGTTGCGATCCGGCGTGAGATTGGCGAGCAGCGCATCGTCCAGAACCATGGCCGCATGGATGACGCCCCTGAGCGCGCCTTCGGAGCGAAGTGAACCAAGCAGGGTTTCGACGGCCATCTCATTGGTAATATCGCAGGCGTGCAGCGTTGCCAGGACGCCCTTCTTCTCCCATTCGCCGAGAGCCTTGCGCGTTTCGTCGTCGGCAAGGCCGCGGCGCGAGCACAGTGCGATACGACGCGCACCCTTGGCAACCAGCCAATCGGCGGCCGTCAGACCGAAACCGCCAATGCCGCCGGCCACGAGAAAGACGCCATCCGGATCGAGCCGCAACGATTTGCCTGGTGCCGGCAGGACGCGGTCGACGCCGAGAACCGGCGGACGGACGACGATCTTGCCGATATGGCCGGCATTCTGCATCAGCCGGAACGCACTGCCGATCTCATCGTAACCGAAGGCGCGATAGGGCAGCGGCGACAGCTTGTGCTCGGCAAAGAGCTGGCCAATCTCCGCGAAAATCCGCTTTGTCAGCGCCGGCGCATTCACCAGCAGCTGATCGGCATCGATGCCGAAATAGCTGATATTGCGGCGGAAGGGACGCAGACCGATCTTGCGGTCGGAATAATAGTCGCGCTTGCCAAGTTCCAGGAAGCGCCCGAACGGCTTGACCAGCTCGATGCTGCGTTCCATCGCCTCGGAGAACAGAGAGTTCAGCACGAGGTCCACGCCTTCGCCCTTCGTGATCTGGCGAACGCCGGCGACGAAATCCAGAGAGCGGGAATCGAGCACATGATCGGCCCCCAGCATCTCCAGGAAACGACGCTTCTCGACCGTGCCCGCCGTGGCAATCACGCGGGCGCCCTTGAGCTTGGCAATCTGGAGCGCGGCCAGTCCGACACCGCCGGCCGCGCCATGGATCAGGATCGTTTCCCCCGGCTGTATCCGCCCGAGCTCGACCATCGCATAATAGGCCGTCAGGAAGGCGACCGGCACGGTTGCCGCGGCAACCGTTCCCATTGTCTCCGGCAATTTGGTAACGCCATCGCGGCGCACGCGCACATGGGTCGAGAATGCGGCTGGACCAATCCCCATGACCTTGTCGCCGGGCTGGATATCGTCGACGCCGGACCCTATGGCCAGCACTCGGCCAGCGAATTCCATGCCGATGGTCGCGCCGGCGAAACCGTCCTCCAGCGCCTCTTCCGGCAGTAGGCCCATGGCCCACATGACATCGCGGAAATTGAGGCCCGTGGCTTCGACGGCGATCACCACCTCGCCGTCCGACGGCGTCGGCGGGCTTGTCTCTTCCCAGACGACGCTGTCGAGCCTGCCGCTCGCATGCTGCCGGATCGTGGCCGCAAGCACGTCGCGGCGGCTGGCGTCCGTCGCGGCAAAGGGGCCTGCCGCCGCCCGGACTTCGCGGATATTGCCGCTTGCCCGCTCCAGCATCCATTCCCTGTTACCGGTCTTGGCGGACAGTATGGTCTCGACAGCGGCGATCGTCCGTTTGTCATCCGTCTCCGCGTCGAGAAGGTGCACGTCGAGGAGGTCGTATTCGTTCTGCAACACCCGCGCGAAGGTCCAGAGACCGGCATTGGCGCCATCGATCCGCTCGTCGGCAAGCGGCGAGCCACCCGGAGCGACGATCACCAGACGCGGCCGGTCATGAGCGCCGGCGTGGCGCGCCAAGCTGTCGGCCAGCGATGCGAATGTCTGCAACCGTGTCAGCGACAGTTCGGACGCATCTCGGCCGTCTTGTCGTTCCGCCTCGTAGAGAATATGCAGCGGTTGATGCTCGAGCGACGCCAGGATGGCGGCGAAATCCGCCGGCGTTTTCGAAACGTCGACGATGGTGGCTTGCCGGCCGGAAATGCCTGCCTTGCGCTCTTTCCGCTCGGACAGGACAAGCAGCGGCACGGCGGCATCGTATAAACCGGAGGCGGTTTCCGCCTGGCGTTCAGACGCGGCGACGGCGGCTATCAACGCCCCTTCCGGGAATACCAGCTCTTCCACCTGCGCCTTGCCGAAGCCAAGCGTCGCGAAGACGTCCTCGACATGTTCCCGCGTACCGAGCTGGCCGACCGGGAACTCGGGCGACGGGCTGCCGGCGAACCATCCCGCCGAAAGACCGAAGGCGAAATCATTGAAGGGGCTCGGGGCGCGATCGGTAAACAAGAGTTGCCCGCCACGCGCCGCAGCGGCGCGCACTGCAGTCTTCACCCCCTCGTCATGCGACAGAAGATGCTGGCTCTGATCGCCCGATGCAATGACGATATCGGCAATGGGCTGGTCCGCGAGCTCTGCGGTTTCCGTTACGATGACATTCGCATCACGCTCGAAGGCAATCTCGAGCGCGCGGCGCACCTGCTCGCGCGGCTCCGCGATGATCAAGCTGGCGCCGGCCTTGGCCGCGATTTCGGCCAGCCGGCAGCTGACGGCTGCGGATGTGGACCCGGCTTCCAGAATATGGCCGACGGTGCCGGCATTGGCTTCCAGCGATGCCGATAGCGCTTCGGCGATCATCGAAAACCGCCTGCCGCTCAGGGGGGCATGAATCAGAACATGCTCCAGCGTGGCTCCGCCGATCGCATGACCGGCTGTCTTGGCGGATGTTTGACCCAAGATATGCGTGTGGACCGAGAGGAGACGCTCGAGCGCCTCGCGATGGGCGTTGTTGACGAGAACGGCCTCGGCCACGCGGCCGGCATCCTCGCGATAAAGCTCCTGCAGGACATCACTGACCGGCGGCAAGGTGAAGTCCGATGGGACATGCCACTCGCCATCGCCGGCCGAAGCTATACCGGCATCCTCGAGAATATAGAGGCAATTGACGAGGAAGGAGCGGAATTCCGGTTCCTCCGGAAGGCTCGCAAGCGCGACCGCTCCATTCCTGTCGGCAAGCGCCAATGCGATCTCGTGGCATGCCCGGTAGATCGCCGCATCCAGAAGCAGGGTGGAGTTGTTGAACGGATGCGCCGCATCGACGGCGCGCAATGCCGCTATGTCCGGTACCGCGATATCCGAACCGGCCGAGCGTCCGAAGATCGCCGACGGAACGGTCTCATAATGGAAGGCGACGGAAGCGAGCGTCGTATGCCGGCGCAAGAATGTGCGGCGGAAGCGGCAATCGTCGAACACCGCGATCTGGCCGCCATCCGCATCCAGCATGCGGAACCGGGCCTTGACGGAATTCGGGCTGAAACGCTCGATCTCGATGATCGCCTTGGCAATCGGCCGGCCCCTGCCCGATACTCGCACCGAGCCGAAACGGACCGGAATATAGGGGGCGCCGGCCTCGTCGCCGGACAGCTGATCGAACAGCGCCACAAGACCATGGAAGGCCGCGTCGACCGACATGGGATTGAGATTGTAAGCCACGAAGGGATGGGTCGGCGCGGCCGCCGGCTTCAGGTCCACTTCGATGACATTGCGCCCAAACGCCACCGCCTTCGACAAAAGCTGGAAATGCGGGCCGTATTGCAGCCCGAAGCGCTCCGCCGTGTCATAGGTCTTTTCCGCCGTCAGGACGGATTTTCGCCCTTCGGACCGGCGGACGATCCGCTCCTCGGTGAGGTCGCGGTCGATCGGTTTGCGGCCGCGGGCGACGGCGTGAACCGTCCAGTCATCGTTGCTCAACCGCTCGCGCGAGCGAATTTCGATATCGCCGGTCTCCGCCGACAGGATCGTCGACAGTTCGGTGATCCGGTCCTGACGCAGTTCCAGGGGCCTGACGATTTCCAGATTGCCGAGTTCGACCTCGTCGGTCTCGTAATATTGCCTGATGGCATTGACGGCGATCTCGATGAAACCGCTCCCCGGAAGGATCGCCTTGCCATCGACGACATGCTCGGCGAGGTCGGCGAAAAGATGCGCATCGAGATGGTTTTTCCAGCTGGAGCCGTTGGGGTCCGTGCGCCAGCCGAGCAACGTATAAGAGCTCTTGCCGTCGCGGCCGAAAATGTCGATCTCATCCGTAGTCGGTTGCGACCGCAGCTCCACCGGCTCGAACGGCAAGGATGGCAGCCTGACGAAGGCATTGCGCGTGGCACTGCCGCGCGAGCGTAGCGCCGGCGCGCCATGGGCAACGGCACGCGCGAAGGATTGCGATACGGGATCGCGGCCGGCAAGCGGTGTCTCGCGCAGCAATGTCGGGATGGTAACCGCCTGAACGGATGCCTGTCTGGCGATCTCCATCACGTAGTTCGACAGGATCGGACGTGGCGCGATTTCGATGAACAGGTTGCAGCCCATCGCCATCGCGGCTTGACAGCCTGCCTTGAACAGCACGGGATCGCGGACATTGCGCCACCAATAATGCGCATCGAGCAAACGGCCGTCGCGGTGCTCGCCCGTCACCGTCGAAATGAACGGGACGGTGCTGGTGTCCGGTGCGACATCGGGCAGATCCGCGAGAAAGACATCCTTCGCCCGATCGATGATGGGGTGATGGAAGGGATAATTGATGTCGAGGACATGCGCCACGATCTGCGACTTGCGGGCGGCGTCCCTGAACGCCTCGATCTCATGCGTCGGACCGGAGATCGTCACCGAATTCGGGGCGTTGATCGCGGCAATGCAGATATCGTTCAAGCCGTGCGACCGGGCGAAGGAGAGCGCCGCGTCTTCATTGAGGACGACCGCCGCCATCTTGCCCTCGCCGGCAAGAAGATCCTGATGCACGGAACGCTTGGCAACGATCGCGACCGCTTCGGCGGCCGTCAGGGCCTTGGCGGCGTAGGCGGCTGCGATTTCCCCGACGGAGTGGCCGAGGACGACATCGGGCTTAACGCCGAGCGCGGCGAGACAATCCGACAGGGAGGCCTGGACGGCAAACAGCAAGGGCTGGGCGATCTTGGTATCGGCAAGCCGCTGGGACAGGTCGGCGGCGACCAGAAGATCGGTCAGCTTCTCACCGAGATAATATTCGAAGAGCGCGCTGAACGACTGGAAACATTGCCGGAAATGGCGGTTTTCCTGATAGGCCTCGATACCCATGCCCGCCCATTGCGAGCCATTGCCGGAAAAGACGAAGGCGATCTTGGCGGTCTGGCCCGGCACTTCGCCCGCCTCCCCGACCGAGCTTTCCCCGGAAAGATGCCCGTCGATCGCGGCCAGTATCGCCGCGCTATCCTTGGCCTTGGCAGCGAAGCGATGGCGCATCGGCTCGCGATTGGCCGCGGCGGATGCGATAATCTGCCGGGCTTCCTTCGGTTCCGCACGCTTCAAACGGTCCCTGTAATCCTCAAGCAGCTTCGACAGCGCCGAAGCCGTGTGTGCGCTCGCGACGAAAACGGCGCCGTCGCCGCGCATCTGCGGCTCTGGCGGCGCGACCGGATCGGGATCGCTGATGACCACATGCGCATTCGTGCCGCCGAAACCGAAGGAATTGATGCCGGCGAAGCGCGGATATTTGGCCGGAAGAAGCTCGGTGCCCGAGGTATTGACCCGAACGTTCAACCCTTCGAAGTCGATATTTTCATTCGGCTGCTCGAAATGCAGGGACGCCGGCAGGAAATTGTTTTCCAGCGCCAGCACCGCCTTCAGCAGGCCGAACAGGCCGGAGGCGGGCTCGGTGTGTCCGATATTGGACTTGATCGAGCCGACCGGCACGGGCGCGCGCCGGTTGCGGCCAATGACATCGCCGATCGCCCAGATTTCGGCTGGATCGCCGACCTTGGTTCCCGTGCCGTGACCCTCGACGAAGGCAATGCGATTGACGTCGATATTCTGCCCTTCATAGATCGAGCGCAACAGCTCGGCCTGCGCTTCCCGCGATGGAAGGGAAATACCGTTGGTGCGGCCGGAGGAATTGACCCCGACGGCATGGATACGCGCATAGCTGCGATCCTTCTCACGCAACGCACGGTCGGTCCGGCGAAGCACGATGGCCACGCCGCCTTCGGCGCGGACATAACCACGGCCATTGTCGTCATAGGCGCGGCAAAGCCCTTCCGGCGACAGCATGCGCGCCTGCGAAAAGCCGACGAAGGACAGCGGGTGGAGCAGCAGATTGACGCCGCCGACGATCGCCGTGTCGATATCGCCACATTCCAGCGCCCTCACCGCCTGCTCGAGCGCCACGAGCGAGGAGGAACAGGCCGTGTCGATTGTCATGCTCGGCCCGCGCAGGCCGAAAATATGCGAAATGCGGTTGGCAACGATCGACAGCGTATTACCGGTCATGAAATACGGACTGCCGGCGGCCGGGTCTTCGGCTGTCAGGTTGCCGTGGTCGAGCGACGATGCGCCAACATAGACGCCAACCTTTTCTCCCTCGAACCCATCCACGGGCAAGTTCGCGTCTTCCAAGGCGCGCCAGACGAGATTGAGCAGAATCCGCTGCTGCGGATCCATCTGCAGCGCCTCGCGCTGCGAAAGACCAAAAACAGCGGGGTCGAAGGAATAGATGTCGGCCATGACGCCGGCGGCATAGCTGTAGGTTTTTCCCTGGGTGCCGACGACCGGATGCCAGAAACGCGCGAGGTCCCAACGCTCGTCGGGGATGCAGCCAACCGTGCAACGCCCTTCCTTGAGAATGAGCTGCAGCTCTTCGATCGAACCCGCCCCCGGGGCGACACTCGCCCGTCCGATAATCTCAATCGTCATGATCTCTCGGTATTATTTCTTCACAAAAGCCTGGAACGACGAGAGCCATTCCCACCCAATGAATGTTCACACCACAATTATCTGTGGTTGTCACTGTAAAAAAGCTCTTTTGCAACGCCGAGCGCGGCAAACCTTCCGCAAAACGCGAAAATTTTTCCGAACACAACCAACGCGCCGTCGGCTATCCGGCGCATGGCGGCAGAGGATTTACGCTGGCGAACGTTCGTTCGGTTTCGCGAACAATGACGTGAGACAGGCGTCTCAGTCGCCCAAATTCGCCGCCGTTGCCGCGCCCTGGGAAGCGATCCCGAGCGGCGTACCGATCAGCGACAGGAATTTCTTTATGTCGACGGACGGATGACGCGAGACATAGATCACGTCGCGATTCTTGACCGGGAAGGTCTGGCCGACGATGAGACTGTCGGGATGCGACATGTCGAACCGATAGACGATCGGATAGCGTCCCTTCGAATCCGCCGCCATTCCCTTGCGCATCAGCGCATCGAAACGAGCGGGTCCGAGCAGGCTTCTGACGATGTCCGGCTCTTCGTAACGGAACAGGAAGAAGCCCTGGGCATTGGTCGCTTCGTCGATCGCGCCATGCCCCAATGCCACGGCCTCGAGGAGATTGAGGTCATTGGCGCCGAACTCGAGACGGCCGTCTCCCTTGATGGAGCCGAGAAGGGTGAAGGTTCTCGGATCGCGAACGAGGAAAATCTGGTCGCCGGGCTGAACGTAAATATCCTCGGAAGGATGCTCGACGATGGATTTGAGAAGCGCCGTCCCGGTCCTGCTGCCGCGAACCAAGGTGACATAGGTCTCGTAGGGCTGGGTGACGGGACCGCCGGCCTTGGCGATGACCTGAGTGATCTTTTCGCCGGTCAGGTCGAGAGGAACCAGCGACGGACGGCCGACCGCGCCGGATACCGTGACCGAACGCGACGCCGTGCCGGTGCTCGTGACGATGACGTCGGGCTCGACCGCCTTGCTTGCCAGCGCCGCGAGAACCGCCTGCCGGGCCTGTTCCAGCGTCTTGCCTGCGAACTTGACCGAGCCCGCATAGGGAATGGCAGCCGTCCCGTCCGGCTGAACGACGATATCCAGCGACACCTGCTTCGACTGCGCAGTCGAAAACAGGCCATCGGAACCGGCCTCGAAAATGGTGACCTTCAGCGAGTCGCCGATGCCGATGACCACCCGTCCGACCCCGCCGCCGATCCCGAATCGGCGATTGAGGGCGGTGGACACGTAATCGGAGACGAGGCGCGCTGTGCGGCTGTCTATGTCGACGATATCGAAGACGGCGGCATTCTTGCGCCCGAGTTCGGCGCTGGACTGCCCGGCGTCACCGTCGATCGCGCCGGCCAGGGGGCCTTCGCCCGATACGGAGTTGCATCCCGCCAACATTACGCAAATCAAGACAGCGCCTACACGATTCACTTGAATAACCTCAAAAAATCAATAGCCGCCATCACAACCGAAACCGGCCGGACCAGCGCATTATTCATAACCCCATCTGTGCCCTGAAAAGCACAATGGGCGCCCGTCAACAAGCCCATTCGCAACACACTCAGGGAAAAAATTCCAATGTGCTCTCACGGACATCTCCCATCGCGAACGACGGCGCGACCTTTGCCCTATAGGCTGAAAGCCCGAGCAACGCAATTTATCCGAGCGATCTTGCATAAATTTAAATTAATTTTTACTAAAGCGATAAGAGAGTTCGTTAAGGAATGACATCAATCAAACTCCATTTGTATTCGAGCTGTTTGCAACAGTCTGAATACTTCTGCTTTTCATCTGCATGGCCTTGCCTATCATGGCGCCGGGTTCTAAATCGTGATGGACATTAGCTGGCGGACAAATAAAAAAGCCAAGGGTTACAACACTTCGCAATCCTCCTTGCGGGATCACCACAATAGAGGCGGGCGCACCGATCCAATCCATTCAGCATGATCAGGAGAATGGATGGGGCGCTGTTTCAAGCCTCGATTGCAAGCCGGTATGGATGCCTGTCCAAACCGGAGCGAAGCATCGATAGGAATGAAGGTTTTACCGATGCTCGGCTTTCCAAAGCGATCCAAGAACAAGTCCGAAGCGCCGAAGCCTTCTCTGGAAGCGATCTTCGATCAATATGAACAGGGAAAACCCAGTCATCAGAATGCGATCGATGCCCTCCCCGGCTGGAGTTGCGCCTTTCCTCCCGCTTTCAAGCTGAAAGCCGGGAAGCTGCCTCTTTACGCCGATGACCGGATCAATTGGGCCCTGCAAACCTTCGGCTCGATCGCGGGGAAGAAGGTGCTGGAAGTCGGGCCTCTGGAAGGGATGCATACCTATATGCTGCATCGCCAGCGCCCCGCGCGAATCGATGCCATCGAGGCAAACCGGCTTTGTTTCCTGCGCTGTCTGCTGACGCGGCAGATACTCGACATCAACACCGCTTCGTTCCTGCTCGGCGACATCCAGGCGTGGCTTGCCGACCATGAGGAAGTCTATGATTTCGCCTTGGCATCCGGCGTGCTCTATCACATGGCCGATCCCGGTGAATTTCTGAAGCGGCTGGCAAGCCGCACCAACGCCGTCTTCATCTGGACGCATTTCTTCCTCGATGAGGCGATGCCCAAGGACGACGTGCGACGTCGTCCTTTCAGCGGCAAAATCGAAACGAGGATGATCGAAGGCGTGCCGCTGCGCTATTATGAGCGCAGCTACCAGCTTGCCAACTCGAATGCGTCCTTCTGCGGCGGTATGAAGGACCGGCATTTCTGGATGCATCGCGACGATATATTGGCCTTGCTGGAAAAGCTTGGATACAGCGACATCGTGATACGGGATCAGGATTTGGATCATCCCGGCGGGCCGAGTTTTTCTCTCCTGGCGCGCAAGGCGCCTGCCGCTTCGTGACGGAAGCGCGGATGCCAAAGCAGGATACCGGGAGCATTTTGGATGATCGTGACGTGCTTGAAGGCGCAGATGACCGTTTGACGGCCCCGAGGGGCCGATGCCTCCCAGCCTCCGAAAGAGCCGCGAGGCCGGAGAGCGTCCATGCTGTTTAATCTCGAATATGATCGCCGCACGGTTCTGGAAGGCTATCTCATTCCGGACGGTTTTTCCGATGAGCCGCATATTCGGGTATCGGATGCCGATGGCGAGCTGATGGTCCTGCCCTGCGATCAGGTCAAGCAGGCGGTCGTTGATTCGGGTCGCCACGAAAGCGGCCGCGTTGGTTTCAAACTCGACACCAAGATCATTCCCGATCTCGCCGAGCGCACCACGTTGATGATCCACGACGCCCGATCGGGGTTGCTGATCTACCGGCGGCCGCAGGTCGCGCAGCCGGTGCCGTTGAAAATCCTGCGGCTGGAGACCCAGCTCGTGCCGATGGTCAAGTTCGACTATCATTGCGGCCGTCATTTCCAATACGAACTGCCGTCAGTGGAGCGGTTCGGGCATGAAACGACCCTTCAGGCCTTTCATCTCAATGCCGTCCAGTCGATCTACATCAGCGGACGCCTGCTGCTGCGCAACTATGAGGAATTTCTCGACAAGGGATTCAAGGCGATCGCCCTGCTCACCGACCCCTATTACGAACTGGCCCTGCGCATCTTTCTGCTGAAGCGGATGGCCAAAACCCAGATCTCCTTCTTTGGCGATCGCGACAAGATCATTCTCGCGCCGGCGGCTGAGCATTTCGCCGAGGTCGATCTCGAAAACGAGACGTCGCTCAAGACCGCACTGAAGAAAGCACCGCTGAATGTGCGCAACGTGCTGGTCTCCCCCGTTACCCGCCAGCTCGTCACGACCACGCCGGAACAACTGGTGACGCGCGCCGACGTTGCCGCCGCGATCGATTTGCTGTCGCGCTTTACGGTGGTCGGACACGACACCGACAGCATTCATTTTCAGGATGCGATCGGCGAGCTCTTCGGCATATCGATCGGCGACCTTCCGTTGTTGTCCAGACATTCCACTCTCGAAGACGTTGCGACGAGGTTGCGTTCATTGCATATTGCCGAGCTAATGCTCGAGGAAGATTTGATCTTTGATCACTATGTGCGTGAGGCGATGAAACCGGCCGCGCCGGAATTGCGGAAAACGAGTGCAAGCCGACATGCCCAAAACAGTCATTGAAGAGACGATCGATCAGCAATATCGGCAGGCCAAGCCGGCGCGGCAACCTATTCTGCCGGCACTGTTCCGGCGCTGGGTGCCGGATCGCCGTCGACACAATGATCTGGAGGAGATCGAATATATCCCCGTGCCCGGCACGGAGGACGCCGAACCTAAGGCTGGCGGCAAGCCGCCGATCCGGCTCATCACCTTCGTCCTGTTCGTCATCGTGCCCTTTCTGGCATGCTCGGTCTATTATGCCTTCATTGCGTCGGATCAATATGTTGCCGAGGCGCGCTTTGCTGTTCGAGCCCTTTCCGGCACCAATTCGGGCGGCGATGACACGACATCCGGCAGCAATTCCGGGTCGTCGAGCATGCTCAACATGCGATCCGCCACACAGGACGCCTATGTCGTCACGAGCTTCATTCACTCAACCGAAATCCTCAAGCGCATCGGCGCGAAACTCGATTACCGATCGATGTTCGCGCGCCAGGATGCGGATTTCCTCTCCCGATTCGGCGCCTCGCAGACCGATGAGGAATTTCTGGACTATTGGACGGACCACGTCAGCGCCTATATCGACGTCTCCTCGGGCATCATCACCCTGAAGGTGCGCGCATTTACGCGGGATGATTCTCTCAAACTCTCCCAGGCAATTATCCAGGAGAGCGAGCTCCTGATCAACGAACTCTCGCAGCGGGCGCGCAACGATATCGTGCAGAGCATGCGGGCCGATGTCGAAAAAAGCGGAAAAGCCTATAGCGACACCCTGGCCGCGCTCAACCAGTTCCAGCATCAATCGGGGCTTCTCAGCCCGGAAACACAGGCCACCAGCAGCAGCACTCTGCTGACGGGACTTCTCGCACAGAAGCTCGACTTCGAAACGCGGCTCTTCGTCATGCGGCAGTCGCGCGCCGAGAATTCTCCCGCCTACCAGCAATTGACGCTTGCCCAGCAAAGTCTGCAGGAACAGATCGACAAGATGAAGACGGATCTGACCGGTCCGGAAAATGCGAGCCTTGCGAAAGCCCTGCTGGAATACTCCCGTCTGGATACGGACCGGATGATCGCGGAGAACCTCTACGCAGCCTCCCAAAAGAATTACGACACCGTGCTGGCCGAAGCGCTTCGCAAGTCGCTATATCTTGCGGTTTTCGTCAACCCGACGCTTCCCGACGAAGCCATCTTTCCACATCGGGTCACGACGCCGTTGATGATATTGCTTGCCCTGGCCGTTGTCTGGACGACCCTCTCGCTGATCTGGGCGTCCGTGGAGGATCACCGGATATAGTGAGAGACGCCCGATGATCCGCTTCAAGAACGTATCGAAATACTTCAAGACGCAGAGTGGCAGGAAAGTCATTCTCGACCGGGTGAACTGTGAATTCGTCTCGGGCTATTCCTACGGCCTGCTCGGCGTCAACGGTGCGGGAAAATCGACGACCATGCGGATGATCGCCGGCACGATGCTGGCGAATTCCGGCAGAATCACCAAGGATGTACGGGTGTCCTGGCCCCTGGGCTTTGCGAGCGGCTTCAATCCCTTCATGACCGGCAAGGCCAATCTTCATTTCGTCGCACGCGCCTATGGCGAGGATGTCAGGCGGGTCTCCCGCTTCGTCGAGGACTTCGCCGAACTCGGCGACTATATCAATGCGCCGGTGCGCACCTATTCCTCCGGCATGAGCGCGCGACTGGCCTTCGGGCTTTCCATGGCCATCGAATTCGACTGCTATCTGGTCGATGAAGTTCTCTCGGTCGGCGATGCCCGTTTCCAGGAACGTTGCCGCGCGGCATTCGAGAACCGGCGCAAATATTCCGATATCATCATGATCTCGCATAGTATGGGGATGATCAAAAAGCATTGTGATAAGGGTATGGTGCTCGTCGACGGCAGACTGATGGTTTTCGACAAGGTCGAGGAAGCCATCGAAGCCTATTATAGATTGAACAGGTAAGATGCCGCAGAGTGTCAACAAGGGTCCATATGGCGCACGATACCGGAAAGAGGTCTGATACCGTTGAGCTGACCGCTATCCAGCACAGCCGCGACGTTGCCGCGAAGCTGTCGGTGACGGCGCGCAAGCTGCGGTTTTCGACATCAAAGCGAAGCCAGCTTTTCAAGGCCGTCGGTCTACGCCCACGGCCGCTGGAGCAGCTCATCGGGCGCATAACCCTGGCATCCGTCGTCCTGATCCTGCTCATTCCGAACATCATCTCGATCTTCTACTTCACCTGCATAGCCGTGGACCAATATCAGTCCGAGACGCGCTTCACCGTCCGCTCCTCGACGCCGGCGCTCGGCAAGGACCAGCTCACCAAGGTTACCGGGCTGCCCTCGGCGCAAATCGTCCAGGACACGCAGATCGTCACGAATTTCATCACCAGCAAGGATATGGTGACCGCCCTCCAGTCGAAGCTCGACTTCCACAAACTCTACGGCAATCCGGACATCGATCCGCTGGCGCGGCTGAAACAGGACGCGACGGCGGAGAAGGTGGTCGACTACTGGGAAGACATGGTCTCGATCAAAACCGATGCGACCAGCGGTATCGTGACGGTCAAAGTTCGGGCCTTCTCAGCCGCCGACGCGCAGAAGGTCCTGCAGGCAGTCGTCGCGGCATCCGAAATCGTGGTCAACGACGTCAACAACCGCATATGGCGCGACGTCATCGCCACCGCCCAGGCCAATCTGGAGAACGCGAAAGACCAGCTGCAGAAATCACGGGAACAGCTCCAAGCCGCACGCAACCAGACCGGCATTCTGAGCGTCGCGGGGGCATCGACAATCCTGACGAGCCTGATCACGACCGTGCAGACGGACAAGATCAACCTTCAGCAGCGATACGATACGCTTCTCGGCAACGTCTCGCCCACCGCGCCGCAGATGCGGGTGCTGAAGCGGGAAATCGAAAGCAAGCAGAAGCAGCTCGACGAGCTGAACAGCCAGGTCGCCGGACAAAAGAACTCCGAGCAGAATCTCGCCGACGTTTCCGTCGACATGTCGCAGCGGGAACTGGAGCAGAGCCTTGCCGAGCAGCAGTTCGCCGCGAGCATGAAAACACTCGAACAGGTCCAGTTCGTCAGCAAGCAGCAGCTTCTTTATCTCGACACGTTTCTCGCGCCGAGCCTGCCGGACGAGGCGAAATATCCCAAGCGGGGGCTCTGGATCGGTGGCGTTCTGGCGGTGACCCTGCTGATCTGGGGCATCGTCGTCGGTCTGCTGGCGGCCTTGCGAAATCGTCTCGCGTGATGGCGTCAGATCGGCCCGCCATGGAGGTTATACGCAACATCATCTACGGATTGCTTCCCCGGCCGCAACTTTCCGCGGTCGCTTCGCGACATGCGGAGCCGGCTGCCAAGCGCCTGTTGATCCTGTCGCGCTACCCCAATCCGAGCGTCAGCTACTATCTGGACGAGCGAACCAAGGCGCTGTCCGATATCCCTGTTATCATGAAGGGGATCGACGAAGGCCTGGAGGATGTGGATGGCGACGGGCTTTTCGTCATCATCTGCCGCTATATCCGGGAACCGCAACTGCGCTGGCTCGAGGACAGGCGCGGCCAGCTGGCGGGCGTCGCCTATTTCGTCGACGACGATATTCCCGCCGTGCTCACGGGAGACGAGGCAAGCTGGCCTTATAAATTCACACTGCTCAATCTTGCCGTCCGGCCGCTGCCGCGCGTCAATCGTCTGCTCACGCATCTGTGGACCTCGACGGAAACCCTGGCCGACACCCTGGCAAAGGCAGGCCACAGGATCGAGATCCTCGCGCCGATGCCCGCCGATCAGCTACCAATATCGCCCGAGCCCAGCGAAGCGGCGCCGGCAACGCTGAAGATGATCTATCACGGGACCGGCGTTCACCGGCGCGAACACGAATTCCTGATGCCGATCGTCAGCGTGGCCATGAAAAGGCACACGGCATTGCATTTCGAGGTTTTTGCGGAAGGCAGCCTTGCGCGCCAATGGAGCCGCCAGGACATCGATGCGACGCGCATTACCGTCCATCCGCCCCTGCCCTGGTCGTCCTATCTCGAAAAGACCACCGACCATGGCGCCGACATCGCCCTGGCGCCGCTCCTGCGCGGGAAGACCAACAACAGCCGTTCGGATACCAAGCGGATCGATATCTGCCGCATGGGCGCGGCCGCAATATTTTCCCAGTGCCCGACATTCACCCGCTGCGCCGTCGCCGGCGAGATCCATGTCGGCAATACCGCGGAGGAATGGCTCGCTGCCATCGATCAGCTCGTGAGCGACACTGCTCTGCGGCTGACCGCGCGCAATGCCACGAAGGAATCCATTGGAAAAATGCGGCAAAGCGCAACGCCGACATTTCCGGGCATACGTTTCGATGCGCTCGGTGATATGGCTTGAAATCCGATCCTTATCATCACCGTTTGCCGGCTCCCTGGGTATTGAATTATCAATGACGATCAAGATTTTTCCGAATGACGACCTTGAACGGGAGATTTCAGCCGGCGCGAATTCCAATTTATGGAAATCCATCGGCGACGACCCCGCCTTCGAGATTCGGTTTTCTCCGGTTCGTAAGAAGCTGGTCGTCATTCATATCGTCGCAACGGACGAAGCCATAGACCCGAAATTCTATGTCAATCGCGGCCGTGGCTTCCGCGAGAAAGATACGGTTACGCTGCCGGTCGGACAGCGCTTCATCGTCACGGCGGATGTGGGCACGATCGGCACCATCTGCGCCCTGCGCGCCGACCCCGCCACCTTCCCGACCACGCTGCGCTTCGATGTTGCGGCCTTCTCTTCCAGCAAGGCGGCCGAGAAGCATATTGCCGCCCTGCTGAAAGCCGATGGGCAAGCGGAACGCGTGGATCTCGGCAAGCTGCCGCAATACTGGACGAAAATGCCAAAGCTTTCCTTGAGAAAGCGCTCGCCGAGCAGGACGATCCAATATGCGCAGGCGAGCTATCGCCTGGCCTCCGAACTGCCCGCACCCGCGGTTTCGGCCACCTCCGGCGCCTGGCTCAGCATCGTCGTGCCGGTCTACAACGCACCGCCACGCTATCTCGACGATCTCGTCCGATCCTTCGAAGAGCAGGGTGAAAAGGGCACCGAGCTCATTCTCAGCGACGACGGGTCGAATTCGCCGGAAACGCTACGCTGGTACGAGACGCAACGGCCGAAAGACAATATCCGCTCCGTCCTCAATGCCAGGAACGGCGGCATAGCGGCCGCCACCAATGCCGGGCTATTGCAGGCGCGCGGCCTCTGGGTTGCCTTGCTCGACCATGACGATGTGATCGCACCGCATGCCTTCAGTGTCATACGCCATACGCTCGAACAAAATCCCGATGCCAATTTCGTCTATACCGACGAGTTGGTGGTCGATGACACGCTGAGGCCAACCGGCCTGATGCTGAAACCCGCCTACGATCCCGTTCTGCTGACGGGCGTCAACTACATCAACCATTTCTCCATCTACCGCCGCAGCCGGCTTCAGGAGATCGGCTATCTGCGCACCGGCTATGACGGCTCGCAGGATTACGACCTTCTGCTGCGCTACCTCGATGGCCTGCCGGACGACACCGTTCTTCACCTGCCCTATCCGGCCTATTGGTGGCGGCGCAACGGGCGCACCTATTCGCGCAAGTTCATGAATGCTGCGACCACCCATGCGAGGAAAGCGCTTTCGGAGCGCTTTGCGCAGCGCCAACAGCCCATTCGTGTCGAGGAAGCGCTGACCGACACGCTGCATCGCGTCATGTTCGAACCTGCGGGCACGGCATGGCCGAAGATTTCCATCGTCATTCCCAGCAAGGATAATCTCGATCTGATTTCCCGGGTATTGCAGGATATCTTCGAACGCACGGATTATCCCGATCTTGAGGTGCTGGTCATCGACAACGGCTCCGCGGACAAGGCGGTCCTCGATCTCTACGACCACTACCGCCGGACCTATCCGCGGTTCTCGGCCACCATCACGCCGGAACCGTTCAATTTCTCCCGTTCGGTCAATCGCGGCCTCGCCGCCGCCACCGGCGAGCACTATCTGATCCTCAACAACGACGTCGAGATCATCGAACCAGGCTGGCTGAAGGAGATGGTGACCTGCCTCGCCTACGAGGGAACCGGCATCGTCGGCGCCAAGCTGCTTTACGGCAACAACAAGCTCCAGCATGCCGGCGTCATCGTCGGCTTCGGCGGGCTGGCCGGGCATTGGTACATGAACAAGCCCCGCGAATTCGGTGGCCCCATGAACCGGCTGCATGTGCGCAACTCCATGACCTGCGTGACGGGAGCCGTCATGCTGATTTCCGGAGACTGCGCGCGGGCGATCGGCGCTTTCGACGAAGAGAACTTCGCCGTCGCCTATAATGACGTCGACTATTGCCTGCGGGCCCACAAGGCCGGCTTTCGCATCATCTGGTCGCCCTTCGCCTGCCTCTATCATCATGAGTCGCTTTCACGCGGCTCCGACAAATCGGGCGAAAGGAAAAAGCGCTTCGAACGCGAGAAGGACAATTTGCGCAGGCTGCACGGCACGCAGACCTTCAGCGATCGCGCCCTCAATCCGGCCTATAGCCGGGACAAATCCGATCCCAAGATCCTGATCCCGACGAAGCTGCACATTCCGTCGATGTAGGCTCGGACCGTCGTGTGGGATCGGGCGGTTGGGCTAAGACCGTGGCCATCCGCCGGCAGCCGATGGCCCAGATCCTTGCCGAGCATTATGGGTGATATTGCTCGTCGCTCACCTGTTCCAGCCAGTCGGCGGCCTTGCCATCCTGCATTTCCTGAATGGCGATATGCGTGAGCGCGGTTTCCGGCCCGGCGCCGTGCCAGTGCTTTTCGCCGGGCTCGAACCAGAGGACGTCGCCGGCTTCGATTTCGCGGATGTCTCCACCCCAGCTTTGGGCAAGGCCCTTGCCCTCGGTCACCACCAGGGTCTGACCGAAAGGATGGGTATGCCAGGCGGTGCGGGCGCCCGGCTCGAAACTGACGCTGACGACCTGGACGCGGGCCGGTGCCGGCGCCTGCAGCAGCGGCTCCTGCCGCACGGTGCCGGTAAAATACTCGGCCGGCGGATTGAGAGACGGACGGGTTCCCTTGGGTCTGATCTGCAAAGTGTTCCTCCTGCTTCAAACGATGCGGCGCGAGCCGCACTCCCCCTCTTCAACCTATGTCATTTGACGACCTGATCAAGCGAGGAAAGAACTTCCAGTGGCGCTCAAAGCCGGATCAGATCCAGATCTCCGCCGATCTCCCGTTTGGCGATATCGACCAGGCTTGTCTCGTGGGTGAAGAGGATGGTTTGAAACCGCCCCGCCGTGCCGGCCAGCGCCTTCAAACCGGCGCTGACGCGCTCGTCGTCGAAGGTCTGGAAAATATCGTCGACGATCAGCGGCGCCGGCTCGTTTCGGGAGGAATAATCCTCAAGGAAGGCAAGCCGCAGCGCGAGATAGAGCTGGTCTCCCGTGCCCTCGCTCAAACCCGCCAGCGGCACCCGTTCGCCGCCGGAGCGCTCGGCCAGCAGCTGCAGCGTGTCCGTCTCGTCATGCTCCTCCACCAGCCGAGCGAAACGGCTGCCGGTCAGCAGCGAGAAGAGCTCGCCCGCTCGCGTGATCACCGGATCGGCCTGCTGCTCGCGATAGGCTTCCATCGAGCTTGCCAGCATTCGCGCCGCCAGCTTCAGCACCACCCATTGCCGCGCCAAGTCCTTGGCTTCCTGCTCGGCGGCAAGCTTTTCGAAAACCGCGTATTCGGCGCTGACGCCGGTCTCCATGGCGCGGCGCTGGCGCTGGTTTTCCGCGAGCTGTGCCATGAGCTCGCCATGGGCGGTGAACTGCCTGTGGTCGTCGGCGGAGAGGCGCTCGATCTCCAGATCGGCGGCAACGCGATCGAAGCCCGTCAGTTCGGCGCGGATAAGCTCCTCCCCGGTGCCATCGGCCTGCTGATGGAAGCGCTCGCGGCTTTCGGCCAGCCGGGCATTCAGGCGGGAGCGTTCGCGCAGCCGCAACAATAGCGCCGACCAATCCGTATCGAGCGACCAATCGGCGGTGAGAGCCGAGAGAGCCGCCTCGACCGTCGCAAGCGCCTCTGCGCAACGGACGGCCTGGCTCTCCGCCCGCTGGCGCTCCTCCTCCAGCCGGTCCTGCTTCTTCTGCTCGCCGCGCGCGGCATTGACACGGGCATGCAGAGCTTCCGCCGCGGCATCCGGCGGCAGATGATCGAGCTCATCGCCGGCAGTGGCGGCAAGCGTGGCCAAGCGCCGCTCGAAATCGGCCATGTCGCGCCGCATGCCGCTGACACGGCGATGACGGTTGTCATGTTCGGCCAGCGCGTCCGGCACCTCGGTCCAGGCTTTCAGCGCCGCCGACGCCATTTCCAGTGTCGCATCGGCGGACAGACCGAGCAGGAGGACGGCCTTGCCGAAAGCCTCGCGCCAATCCGCCTGGTGCCGTTCGATATCCCGCTGCTGCTCGCCAAGCCGCGTCAGCCGATCCCGCGCCGAGGCGATCTCGCCCTCACGCGTGCGGCTTTCGCTCCAGCGCTCCGACAAAAGACGAAGATGTTTTCGCAGGCCCTCCGCCATCGCACTCGGCGGCAGTCGGCCGCTCCGATAGCCGGTGGCCTCGGCCATATCCTGCAGGGCCGGCGAAACGCGTGCTTCCGCCAGAACGCTCTCGTCGCGCTGATCCGACAGATCGCGCAAGGCGCGGCGCTCGCGAAACAACAGATCGACACCGCGCCGCCATTCCAGCATCGCCGCCGGATCAAGGGCGGAGACACCCAATGGCTCGAAGAGCACGGCGAAAGCCGCCTTTGCTTTTGCCAGAACCTCTTCAGCCTGCCTAAGCCGCCCGGCAGCCGTCTCGCGCTCCTGCCGCAGCCGTTCCTGCCGCAGGCGATTGTCGGCGTGGCGAGAAACGCGATCCGCATCGCTCAGCGCCGCATCGGCGAGACGATCGGCTTCCGCGAGGCTCGTCGCAAAACTGGCGATGATCCGATCAGCGGCCGTGAGGCTCCCGCCCGACAATCCATCGCGGATCGATTGCCACTCGCCGTCGCGAGCCGCACGCGCACCGGCGATCTGTTCGCGCGTAACGATCGGGCCGCCGCGCTGCGCGTCCTCCAGCGCCTGCTCGATCTCCACCAACTGCTCGTCTTGGGCTCGCACCCTGTCGGAAGCTTCGCGAACCCCGGAGCGGGCCGCATCGAGCGTTTCTCGGTGGGCGACAATCTCGGCCGCATCCGGCAGCGGCACGGTAAAGAGCGGCTGGATATCACCGACCGGCGGGCGCAGGCGGGCGGCCGCCTCGGAGAGATCCGTTTCGATACGGCGTATCTGCGTTTCCAGCGCGTCGAGCCGGGCAAGGCTGGCGAGATCGCCGCCCAGGGCCTCCAGCTGATCGATGAAGGGCCGAGGATCGATCAGCTTGCCGGAGGCCCCATCCTTCTCGAGTGTCGAAAGCCGGTCGCGCTCACCATCCAGCTGCTCAGCGATTGTCTGGCGTTGAAGCGACAGCCGCCTGCCCTCCTCGACCAGTTCCGAGAGGCGGGCACGATCCGCGTCGCTCGGCTGCCGCTTTTCCAGCTCTTCGACATTCGAAAGGCCGAGGCGCCGGGAAAGCTGGGCAAGCGCCGCATCATAACCGGCCAGTTCCTGATCGACGCGCGGCAGGTCCTGACGCTGGCTGCGGTAATTGCCGGTATCGGCAAAGAGCTGGGTTATCTCATCGCCTATCCGCAACAGGGTTTCATCGAGATGGATCCGCGACAGGTCCTCACCGGTCCGCGCGACCGCCTGCCGGGCACGGCGCAGCTCGTCTTCGGCGGCGCGCCTGTCGTCCAGGTTTTGCTCGAGCCGATCGGCAAAGCTTTCCGGCATCGAGGCGAGATCGGCAAGGCTCTCCAGCGCCGCCATTTCGCCGTCGATCTCCGCCAGCAGCGGCTGCAGCGTCTTCAGCCTCTGCAGCCGCTCAAGGGCCCGCCGCGTCTCGTGGCGCTGGTGCTGGAGACGCTCGAGTTCGGCCTCCAGCTCCGCGGCCTCCGCCAGCAGCTTCTTCCAGTCGCCGGATTTCAGCTCATTGTCGCGTTCGGCCTTGCGGGCCTCGTCGTGGCGGTCCAGCGCCTGGTAGAAGCCGCGATCCTTGGAGCGGCGCGGCGCATAGATGCCGTCGGCCTCGCCTTCCAGCGATTGGCGCAGGCGCGATAGACCCGTGAGGCCGGACGCGGCCGAGAACAGCAGGCTGCCGATCTCGCCGCCGCTGCGCAGCATCGCCGCCGCGCCTTGCCGCAACCGAAGGGAATCGAGGCCGAAAGCACGCTCGAAGACGTCGCGGCTCAGATTGCCGAGGAAGGGCGCCAAGGCATCCTCGGCGAGCGGCGTCTCCTTGTCGTCGGGAGCGAGCAGCGTGTTCTTGCGCCCGCGACGGCGGCGGAAGGCAAGGCTTGCTCCATCGCGCGCCGTGAGCACCGCGCCAACGCGCAGGCTCGCCGGCTCGTGCAGGAAGCTTTGTTCGGCAGCAGTCGGAAAACCGAACAGCAGGTCAGAAATAGCGCTCAGCGCCGAGGATTTTCCCGCCTCGTTCGGTCCATAGATGACATGCAGCTTCGCGCCGGCGCGAAAATCGATCGTGCGGTCAGTCAGCGCGCCGTAGCGGAGGATATCGAGCCGGTCGAAGCGCATGTCAGCCCGCCCCCTGCCCGCGCGCCAGTAGCAATTGCCTCGCCTCCTCGATCAGGGTCTCGACGGTATCGTCCAACGGCAGTTCCGCCGCACCCAACCCGCCGGGCAAGCGCACCGCGATCTCGCCGACAAGCCGGTTGGCATCCGCCACGATTTCCGCATCGTCGGCATGGCCCGCCAGCAACTGGCCGAGATCGAGCATGCCCTCAGCATCGGCAATGGCGGCGGCCGGTGCCTCCAGCCGCAATTCCAGCTTTTCCAGCCAGATATCCTCATGAACGCGATGACACGCGGCCTCGACCTCGTCGCGCCATTGCTGGCGATTGGCGGCGATCGTCGCCTGCAACGGCGTGACACCGGAAAGCCTGACGCGTAGCGCCATCATTCGGCCGGCCATATCCCCGGCAAGCGGCTGCACGGCCTGCTCCACACGACGCAGGATCGCCGCCTGGTCATCCTCCGGATCGACCTCGATCTCGACCTGCGCGAACCGCGCCTCGTCGACGATCAGCCGCTCATGACTGATGCGGCCATCCTCCACCGTCACCAACACCGCGCCCTTGGCACCGCGTTCGCGGATGCTGCGTCCCTGCAGATTGCCGGGAAAGATCACCAGCGGATCGCTCGCGACCACCTCGAATTCATGCACATGGCCGAGCGCCCAGTAGTCGTAGCCGCGCGAGCGCAGGTCATCGACCGAACACGGGGCATAGGGCGCATGCGGCTCACGGCCGGTGAGCGAGGTATGCAGCACGCCAATGTTGAACCAGCCGGGAACCGCGGGTGGATAGGAAAGCGCCAGATTGTCGTTTGCCGAGCGTTCGGCAAAACCCTGCCCGTGCAGCGCCACCCGCAAGGCCTCCAGCCGGACGGAGCCGGGCCTGTTGGTGGGGAATTCATGAACGTTGGCAGGCAAGGTAATGGTCTTGGTGATGACGCTCGCCGCGTCATGATTGCCGCGCAGCAGATAGACGGGAATGCCAGCCCGCTCCAGCCGCGCCATTTCGCGATTGAAGAACAGGCCGATCTTGTTGTCCTTCCAGTCGCCGTCATAGACATCGCCGGCGATGAGGAAGAAATCGACCTGCCGTTCGATCGCCTGCCCCACCAGCGTCGAAAACGCCTTGCGGCTGGCCTCCACGAAAATCGACGCGACAGCCGCATCCTTCAGCGCCAGCCCCTGAAAAGGACTGCCGAGATGCAGGTCGGCGGCGTGGATGAAGCTGAAAGAGGCCATGGGCTCCGGTCGATGACAGATATCCGGCATCTCTTTTAGGGAAATGCGGGTGCGATGAATACCGGTCGGCGGCGATCATCCAACGCTTTCGTACATTGCCGGGCGCCGTCATACGCCTATGTCACGCAATTGCGATCCTGCGCCGACCCGATGCATGCTTGCCGCACCCCCTGACGGCTGCTACTGCACCGGCATTTCATCACGAACGGAGAGATTTTCATGAGACACCATGGTTTCGGGCGCATGCCCTTCACCGTCACCGATATCGGCTTCGGCGCCTGGCAGATTGGCGGCGCCTGGGGCGATGTCAGCGAGGCCGACGGACGCGCGGCGCTGAATGCCGCCCTCGACGCCGGCATGACCTTCATCGATACCGCCGATGTCTATGGCGACGGCCGCTCGGAAAAGATCATCGCCGATGTGCTGAAGGCGCGCGGCGGTGAGCGCCCGATGGTGGCGACCAAGGCCGGCCGACGGCTGAGCCCGCATGTCGCCAACGGCTACACCAAGGCCAATCTCGAAGGCTTCATCGACCGCAGCCTGAAGAATCTCGGCGTCGAAAGCCTGGATCTGGTGCAGCTTCATTGCCCGCCGACCGAGGTTCTCTATCGTCCGGAGGTCTTCGCCGGCCTCGACGAATTGCAGAAGGCCGGCAAGATTAGGGGATATGGCGTCAGCGTCGAGAAGGTCGAGGAAGCGCTGAAGGCGATCGAATATCCCGGCGTCGTCAGCATCCAGATCATCTACAACATCTTCCGCCAGCGCCCTGATCACCTGTTCTTCAAGGAAGCCAAGCGCAAGCAGGTCGCCATCATCGCCCGCGTGCCGCTCGCTTCCGGACTGCTGTCGGGCAAGATCACCCGCGACACGCAATTCGCCAGCGACGACCACCGCAACTTCAATCGCAACGGCGAAGCCTTCGATGTCGGCGAAACCTTTGCCGGTGTTCCCTTCGAGGTCGGCCTGCAGGCGGTGGAAGAGGTCCGCAAGCTGGTTCCAGCAGGCGCCAGCATGGCGGCTTTCGCGCTGCGCTGGATCTTGATGAACGATGCCGTCACCGTCGTCATCCCCGGTGCCCGCAATGCCGAGCAGGCAAGAGCCAATGCGGCAGCAGCCGACCTCGCGCCGCCGTCGGCCGACGTCATGGTGGCAACGCGGGAGATCTACGAGCGCCTGATCGCTCCGCACGTTCATCACCGCTGGTAAGCGGAGAAGCGTCGGGAAAAGGGTAGCCGTATTTCGATCCGGCCATCCCATGGATTATTTGCCCGCGACGACCACATAGCATTGACGACACGAGATCATTCGGGGCCGGAAAGCCTGCCCCGGAGGTTCTATGCCGAACCTCTTCCTGAGGGCGGAATTCAAGGAGGATATGCAATGAAAGTAGCGCTGGTGACAGGCGCATCCCGCGGGCTTGGCGCCGTGATCGCGCGGGAACTCGCGAAGGCCGGCTGGGCCGTCGCGGTCAATTATGCAAACGATACGCAAGGAGCGGAAGCCATCGCCGACAGTATCAGGCAAGGCGGCCGAACGGCTCACGCGGCGAAATTCAGCGTGATCGACCAGATGGCTCTTACCCACGGCCTTGAAGATATCCGCGCGACGCTGGGGCCGGTCGACCTGATCGTGAACAACGCGACCGGACCGCAGCCCGACATGCCCCTGATGGAGCAATCCTGGCGCAGCTACCTCGACCAGCTCGAATTCTTCGTCAAGGCGCCTCTGGAACTGCTGCAGGCCGTGCTGCCGGACTGGCGGGCACGCAAATCCGGCCGCGTCATCAATATCGGCTCGGAAATCGCCGAACTCGGCAACCCCTTTGTGGGAAACTATGCGGCGGCGAAGGGAGCCATGCTCTCCATGACCCGCTCCTGGGCCCGGGAACTCGCGCCCGAAGGCATCACCGTCAATCTGGTGGCGCCCGGCTGGATTCCGGTGGAGCGCCATGCCGGAGCGGCACAGCAGGCGATCGACACGTATCTGGGGCAGACACCCCTCGGTCGTTTCGGCACGCCGGAAGAGCTTGCCCACATGGTGGTATTCCTCGCCTCGAGCAAGGCGGATTTCATCACGGGCCAGAAATTCGCCGTCAATGGCGGCAGGACGCTTCTCTGACCAGAGGCAGCGCATAAAAAAGGGGCCCGAGAATCGGGCCCCCAATGTCCTCCACCCGCGGGGGAAATCCCCGGCGGCGGGCGAAAACCAATTAGCTGTTGACGGCGTCCTTCAGGCCCTTGCCGGGCGTGAACTTCGGCACGTTGCGAGCCGCGATGTCAACTTCAGCGCCGGTGGACGGGTTACGGCCCTTGGTGGCAGCACGGTGAGAAACGGTGAAGCTACCGAAACCTGCAAGACGAATGTCGCCGCCCTTCTTCAGTTCAGCCTGGACGGTATCGAAAACAGCATCAACAGCGGAAGCAGCGTCAGCCTTCGTAATACCGGCCTTCTCGGCCACTGCGGACACGAGCTCATTCTTGTTCATGTTTCCACCCCTTTCTACTGGTATGAAACGATCATCTGTAAGCGGGGCGCAGAATACGTATGCTCCAACCCGCCGCAACCCCCAAAAGCCCTGCAAATCAAGGAAAAGCAAGCGTCGCCAAAAGCTTTTCACAAAAAAAGACCGGCAGAATTGCCGGTCTTTTCACCTTTTGTGTCAATTTGGCGAAAACGAGGCGAAACCGCGCTTAATGCGCAATCGTCGCCCCGACATCGTCCACGCCCTCGACCGTTGCGATCACGGGCGTTTCGACGGTGCCATCCCACTCGATCGGCTCGGGCCTGCGGACCAGCGCATGCTTGATCACCTCGCCCATGCGGGATACCGGGATGATCTCCATGCTGTTCTTCACGTTGTCCGGAATCTCCGCCAGATCCTTGGCGTTCTCTTCCGGAATCAGCACCTTCTTGATGCCGCCGCGAAGCGCTGCGAGCAGCTTTTCCTTCAGGCCGCCGATCGGCAGCACGCGGCCGCGCAACGTGATCTCGCCGGTCATGGCGACATCCTTGGAAACCGGGATGCCGGTCATGATCGAAACGATCGCGGTTGCCATGGCGACACCGGCCGAGGGACCATCCTTCGGCGTCGCGCCTTCCGGCACGTGCACGTGGATGTCGCTCTTGTCGAAGAGCGGCGGCTGGATGCCGAAATCGACAGCGCGCGAGCGGACGTAGGAGGCCGCCGCCGAGATCGATTCCTTCATGACTTCCTTCAGGTTGCCGGTGACCGTCATGCGGCCCTTGCCCGGCATCATCACGCCTTCGATCGTCAGCAGCTCGCCGCCGACTTCCGTCCAGGCAAGGCCGGTGACGACACCGACCTGGTCGTCGCGTTCGGCTTCGCCATGGCGGAAGCGCGGCACGCCGAGATAGTCCGGGACGTTCTCAGCCGTGACGGCGACCGACTTGGTCTTGCCCTTGATGATCTCGGTGACCGCCTTGCGGGCGAGCTTCATCAATTCGCGCTCGAAGTTACGGACACCGGCTTCGCGGGTGTACTGCTGGATGATGACCATCAGGGCGCCGTCGGTGACCGAGAATTCGCTCGGCTGCAACGCGTGTTCCTTGATGGCCTTCGGCAGCAGGTGCCGCTTGGCGATCTCGCGCTTCTCGTCTTCGGTGTAGCCGGCGATACGGATGATCTCCATGCGGTCCATCAGCGGAGCCGGGATATTCAAAGTATTCGCCGTCGTGATGAACATCACGTCCGACAGATCATATTCGACTTCCAGGTAGTGATCCATGAAGGTCGAGTTCTGTGCCGGGTCCAGCACTTCCAGCAGGGCCGAAGACGGATCGCCGCGATAGTCCTGGCCGAGCTTGTCGATCTCGTCGAGCAGGAAGAGCGGGTTGGACTTCTTGGCCTTCTTCATCGACTGGATGACCTTGCCGGGCATCGAGCCGATATAGGTGCGGCGGTGACCGCGGATCTCGGCTTCGTCGCGAACGCCGCCGAGCGCCATGCGGACATACTCACGACCGGTCGCCTTGGCGATCGATTGGGCGAGCGAGGTCTTGCCGACGCCCGGAGGGCCGACGAGGCACAGGATCGGGCCCTTGATCTTCGTCGCGCGGGCCTGCACGGCCAGATATTCGACGATGCGCTCCTTGACCTTGTCCAGACCGAAATGATCCGCTTCGAGGATCTTCTCGGCATTGTTCAGATCGGTCTTGATCTTCGACTTCTTGTGCCAGGGGATGCCCAGCAGCCAGTCGAGATAGTTGCGCACGACCGTGGCTTCCGCCGACATCGGGCTCATCTGGCGCAGCTTCTTCAGCTCCGCATCGGCCTTTTCCTTGGCTTCCTTGGACAGCTTGGTCTTGGAGATGCGCTCTTCCAGTTCGGCCATCTCGTCGCGGCCTTCCTCGCCGTCGCCGAGTTCCTTCTGGATCGCCTTCATCTGCTCATTCAGGTAATATTCGCGCTGGGTCTTCTCCATCTGGCGCTTGACGCGCGAGCGGATACGCTTTTCGACCTGCAGGACCGAAATCTCGCCTTCCATGAAGCCGAGCGCCTTTTCAAGGCGAGCCTTGACGCTGGTGGTTTCCAGCATCTCCTGCTTCTCGGTGATCTTGATCGACAGGTGCGAAGCGACCGTATCGGCGAGCTTGGAATAGTCGTCGATCTGGCTGGCGGCGCCGACCACTTCCGGCGAAATCTTCTTGTTGAGCTTCACATAGCTTTCGAATTCCGAAACGACCGAGCGGCTCAGTGCTTCCAGCTCGACCGGGTCTTCCTGCGGTTCATGCAGGACATGTCCGAGCGCTTCGTAAAAATCCTCGCGTGCCGTGTAGGTATCGATCTCTGCGCGTGCCCGGCCTTCGACCAGCACCTTGACGGTGCCGTCGGGAAGCTTCAGGAGCTGCAGCACATTGGCCACCGTGCCGACCCTATGGATTGCATCCGGAGCGGGATCGTCGTCACTGGCATTGATCTGGGTGACCAGCATGATCTGCTTGTCGGAGCCCATGACCTCTTCCAGCGCGCGAATGGATTTCTCCCGTCCGACGAACAGCGGCACGATCATGTGGGGGAAAACCACGATGTCGCGCAACGGCAATACCGGATAGGCAGTGCTCTCAGTTGCCGCAGACGTTTTCTTAGTCATGTCATTTCCTTTCCGTCGTCCCGTTCCCGGGCTCTCTACCGGCTCTGGGAGTTAGCCGGCTCTCTCACTTGGGTTAGAAGTGGAGCTTCTCAGTATCTATTTCAAGTCGTGCAGGACGCGCCTGCCGCATGGCAGCCAAGCGCACATTTCACGAGAAGGAACGCAACAACAAACACCGACACCCGACTACTCGAACATTGTCGGAAACGCGATCGCCGGGGGCCGAAACCAGGCACGAACCATATGCAAGGACGATTCCGGAATCATGCCATCATGGCTGCGGCGGGCGATCTTCACAACCGGTTCGGACGGCGTTCCCATAAGCTTATCCCCTGACTTTATCAGGAAACCACACGCTTTTTCAAATAGAAAGGGGCCCGTCGATGACGAGCCCCTGGATTTCTAGAGGTAATTCGGTCGATCAGGCCGTGGCGTTGGCCTTTTCTTCCTGCCGGTCGGCATAGATATAGAGCGGGCGGGCCGAACCGCGCACCACTTCCTCGGAAATGACCACTTCGCGAACGCCTTCCAGCGCCGGCAGCTCGAACATGGTGTCGAGCAGGATCTTCTCCATGATCGAGCGCAGGCCGCGGGCACCCGTCTTGCGGATGATCGCCCGGCGGGCGATTTCGCGCAGCGCGTCCTCGTGGAAGGTCAGCTCGACGTCTTCCATCTCGAACAGGCGCTGATACTGCTTGACGAGCGCGTTCTTCGGCTCCGACAGGATCTGGATCAGCGCATCCTCGTCCAGGTCTTCCAGCGTCGCCAGAACCGGCAGACGACCGATGAATTCCGGGATGAGGCCGAACTTGACCAAATCTTCCGGCTCCAGCTCGCGCAGCACTTCGCCGACGCGGCGGTCATCCGGCGCCTTGACGGTGGCGCCGAAGCCGATCGAAGTCTTCTCGCCACGGGCGGAGATGATCTTGTCGAGACCGGCAAAGGCGCCGCCGCAGATGAACAGGATGTTCGTCGTGTCGACCTGCAGGAATTCCTGTTGCGGATGCTTGCGGCCGCCCTGCGGCGGGACGGAAGCGACCGTGCCTTCCATGATCTTCAGCAGGGCCTGCTGGACGCCCTCGCCCGAAACGTCGCGGGTGATCGACGGATTGTCCGACTTGCGGGAAATCTTGTCGACTTCGTCGATGTAGACGATGCCGCGCTGGGCGCGCTCGACGTTGTAGTCGGCAGCCTGCAGCAGCTTCAGGATGATGTTTTCGACGTCTTCACCGACATAGCCGGCTTCGGTCAGCGTCGTCGCGTCGGCCATGGTGAAGGGAACATCGATGATGCGGGCGAGCGTCTGCGCCAGGTAGGTCTTGCCGCAACCGGTCGGACCGACAAGCATGATGTTCGACTTCGCCAGTTCGACATCGCCGTTCTTGGAGGCGTGAGCGAGGCGCTTGTAATGATTGTGCACCGCCACCGACAGGATCTTCTTCGCCTGCCTCTGGCCGATGACGTATTCGTCGAGAACCTTGATGATGTCCTGCGGCGTCGGCACGCCATCGCGGGACTTGACCATCGAGGACTTGTTTTCCTCGCGGATGATGTCCATGCACAATTCGACGCATTCATCGCAGATGAAGACGGTCGGTCCGGCGATAAGCTTCCGGACTTCATGCTGGCTCTTGCCGCAGAATGAACAATACAGGGTGTTCTTAGAGTCGCCGCCGTTGCTGCCGCTGACTTTGCTCATATCACTTTCCTTCCAGCACGCCGCGAGTTTCGATATGAAACCGCGGTCCACTTAATGCGCCCGCCGGACCCGCCCCTCGTTTCAGCAGATCGCAGCGCCCTTCGGGGTACTGTACGCAGCCCGACCCATCGGAACCAGACTGCGTTGGCAACGAATCCCCCTTCGAATGCCGAATGCTATGATGTCATAAAAACGCTACACAGCATAAATGCCAACTACTATTAGCGAGTTCCGCTCCACATTAAACCCCTATTCGATCACAAATGGGATAGAACTGTGGCGCGGAAGACACCGCTGCGCGGGGAATCACGCGGCGGTTTCCCCCTCGATTTCAGTACGCGACGTCAGCACCTTGTCGATCAGACCCCAATCCTTGGCCTCGTCCGCAGACATGAAATGGTCGCGATCGAGCGTCTGTTCGACCTCTTCATAGGTCCGTCCGCAATGCTTGACGTAAACTTCGTTCAGGCGGCGCTTCATCTTGATGATGTCGCGGGCGTGGCGCTCGATGTCCGAAGCCTGCCCCTGGAAACCGCCCGAAGGCTGGTGAACCATGATGCGGGAATTCGGCGTTGCAAAGCGCATGTCCTTGTCGCCGGCCGCCAGAAGCAGCGAGCCCATGGACGCGGCCTGGCCGATGCAAAGCGTCGACACGGCGGGCTTGATGAACTGCATGGTGTCGTAGATCGCCATGCCGGCGGTCACGACGCCGCCCGGCGAATTGATGTAGAGCGCGATTTCCTTCTTCGGGTTTTCCGCTTCCAGGAAGAGAAGCTGGGCGCAGACCAGCGTCGCCATATGGTCTTCGACCGGGCCGGTCAGGAAGATGATGCGTTCCTTCAGCAGGCGGGAATAGATATCGTAGGACCGTTCCCCGCGATTGGTCTGCTCAACAACCATCGGCACCAGAGCCATAGCTGTATCGACTGGATTTCTCATGTGCGTCCTTTACCAAGCTTGCCCCCGACGGCGATAACGCCGGGAATCGAATAAAAATCCTTTACCCCTACATAGAGTGTGACTGCCCTGTACTTCAAGACGCGCGAAGGGATAACCTCAAAAAGGCCTAATGCCTCAATAGGTATTGAACAAGCGTTTCTATCCATCGATTTTGCGATGCCAATCAATCCGGCGGCGCGGTACACGCAACTCACCGTTTTTCCCGACCGAAAGGTGAAGGAAGGATGAAGCCGAACGATATCGGCACAGACCGCCGCGCATGCGTGGGCAAAATTTACCAACCGGCTTAATAAACTCACCATCTTATTCGGCGAGGATAGAGCGATTGCAAGCGTTGCCGTGTCGCTTGCGCCGGCGCGACAGGCGCCGCCAAGAAGAGAACCGCATACTGTGCAGACTTTCACGATCGGGCTGATCATCTGGTGTACGGAAGCGATGACGCTTGCGGCCGTGCTGTTTCTCGCCTGGCGGCATGACGCCCAGCGATCCGCCTATCTGGCATGGGCGCTGGGCTTTGCCCTCAGCGCCGTCGGTTTCGGGCTTGTCGCGGCGCGCGGCCTCGTTCCGGACCTGCTGTCGATCGAGATCGCCAACGCCGTGGCCCTGCTCGGCGAGAGCGCCTGGATCGCCGGCTTCCATCGCATGGACAAGCGCAGGCTTGAATGGTCGTCCTTGCTGCCGCCGGCGATCTGGCTGGCCGGCATCGGGCTGCCGTGGATTCACGAGAGCTTCGCCAACCGCGTCTTCCTCTACGATCTTGCCGGCGCCGTCGGCGCGACCTTGCTTGCCGGCGCCGTGCGCCCGACGGAAGGCCGGCGCGAACCCGTGCGCCGGCAGCTCTGCTTCGTCTTCACCGCCCTTGCCTGCCTCTGCCTTGCCTCGTCACTGTCGATGCTGCTTCTGCAGCCCGGTCCGGAATTGGCGCCTGTCTATCGCGCCTATTCCGCCCTCGGCTGCGCCCTGCTGATCACCGCGGCAATTGCGCTCAGCGGCCGGCTGCTGATGGAAAGCTCCGAACGCCGCTGGCGGACCGTCTCGATCACGGACATGCTGACCGGCGTCCTGAATAGGCGCGGCCTGCAGAATTATTTCCCGCTGGTCGCCGAAAAGGCCGCCAGGGAGTCGCGCAAGATCGCCGCCCTCCTGTTCGATCTCGATCATTTCAAGGCGATCAACGATCGCTACGGCCATCAGAGCGGCGACGTCGTGCTTGCCGAATTTGCCCGTATCGGGCGGCAATTCATGCCCCGCGGAGCCGTGTTCGGCCGGATGGGCGGGGAGGAGTTCATCGCCTTCATCGCCGTCCAGGACCAGGCGGAGGCCGAAGCGGTCGCCGAGACGGTGCGGGCGGATTTCTGCCGAGCCCCGCTGCCCGCCGGTCGGTCGATGGTGCCGGCGACCGTCAGCATCGGCCTGGCGATCATGCCCTGCGACATCGCCACCTGGGACCGGCTGGTCTCCGCCGCCGATCGCGCTCTTTATGCCGCCAAGCGCTCCGGCCGCAACTGCACCATCGTCTTCGACGAGATGGAGGCGGCAATGGCCGGTGACCAGCCGCTCGATCCGGACGGGGGCGCGCTGGTGCCGACGCTCGACGACCAGATCCACGCGTTGCGCCGCCTTGGTACGCTGGCGAAGATGTAACGGCCTTTTCCCATTCGATTTATTCCGATAATCCTCCTTCCATGACCATATCCTCCGTCTTCTCCCTCGATCCTGCGGCCCGCCGCCTCTCCCTCGACGGCCGCAATCCGGCCTTCTACACCAATCCGAACACGGTCTACGCCGCCTTGCATGCCGAATGTCCGACCTTCTACTGGGAAGAGCAGAGGCAATGGTATTTTACCGGCTACGACCATGTGAACGGCCTGCTGCGCGACCGCCGATTCGGACGGCAAATCCTGCATATCGCCAGCCGCGAGGAACTCGGCATGCCCGCGCCGCTGCCGCATCTGAAGCATTTCGATCTCGCCGAGCAGCATTCCCTGCTCGAGATCGAGCCGCCGGAGCACACGCGCCTGCGCACCCTCGTCAACCGCGCCTTCGTCTCCCGCCATGTGGAGAAGATGAAGCCGGAACTGGCCGAGCTCGCCAACCGGCTGATCGACAGGTTCGAAAAGGAGGGAGAGGTCGAGCTGCTGGCCGCCTTCGCCGACATCATTCCCGTCACCATGATCGCGCGGATGATCGGCATTCCGGATGAGATGGGGCCGCAGCTCTTGAAATGGTCGCACGCCTATGTCCGCATGTACATGTTCGGCCGGACGCGCGCCGACGAGGAGGCGGCCGACCAGGCGGCGAAGGAATTTGCCGATTATGTGAAGTCCGTCATCCGCGAGCGCCGCGCCGATCCGCGCGACGACCTGCTCACCCATATGATCACTACCGAGCACAAGGGCCAGTACCTGACCGAGGACGAGCTGGTCTCGACCACGATCGTGCTCCTCAATGCCGGGCACGAGGCGACGGTGCATCAGATCGGCAATTCCGTCCGCGTCATCCTGGAAAGCGGCTATGCGCCAGCGGACCTCTTCAAGGACGAAGCGACGACGGAACGCACAGTGGAGGAATCGCTGCGCATCTGCGCGCCGGTGCATATCTTCCAGCGCTGGTGCCTGGAGCCGGCCGAGATCGACGGCATTTCCTTCCAGCGCGGCGACAAGGTGGCGATGATCCTGGCGGCCGCCAATCTGGATCCGACGAAATTCTCCGATCCCCTCGCCTTCAAGCCAGACCGCAATGAAGCACCCAACCTCTCCTTCGGCGCCGGCATCCATTTCTGCATCGGTGCGCCGCTGGCACGGCTGGAGCTGAATGTGGTGCTGCCAATCCTGTTCCAGCGCCTGCCCGGCCTGAAACTCAAGACGCCGCCGCAAGTCAAGGACGTCTATCACTTCCACGGTCTCGACAAGCTCGAACTAAGCTGGTGACACCCTCTTGCCGGCGGATGCCTCCTCCCACCGCTTCGATTGCAGGCCAAACGAAAATGGCGCGCCCGACCGGCGCGCCATCGCAAAATAGCAATCGGGCCTTGCTCGGATATCAGCCGTAACGGCCGGTGATGTAGTCTTCCGTGCGCTTGACCTTCGGCGCCTGGAAGATCTGCTCGGTCGCGCCATACTCGATCAGCTCGCCAAGATACATGAAGGCGGTGTTGTCGGAGATGCGGCTCGCCTGCTGCATGTTGTGCGTCACGATGACAATGGTGAACTCGCCCTTGAGCTGCGACACCAGCTCCTCGACCTTGGCGGTCGAGATCGGGTCGAGCGCCGAGGTCGGCTCGTCGAGCAGCAGGACTTCCGGGCGAAGCGCGATGGCGCGGGCGATGCAGAGGCGCTGCTGCTGACCGCCTGAAAGGCCAAGTCCGCTCTGGTGCAGCTTTTCCTTCACTTCGCTCCACAACGCCGTTTCCGTCAGCGCCGCTTCGACGCGCACGTCCATTTCCGCCTTGGAGATCTTCTCATAAAGCCGGATGCCGAAAGCGACGTTTTCATAGATCGACATCGGGAACGGCGTGGGCTTCTGGAACACCATGCCGACCTTGGCGCGCAGATCGTTCAGATCGACGTCCTTGGTGAGGATATTGCGGCCATCCAGCAGGATCTCGCCCGCGACCGTCTGACCCGGATAGAGATCATACATGCGGTTGAATGTGCGCAGCAGCGTGGACTTGCCGCAACCCGAAGGGCCGATGAAGGCAGTGACCGCATTCTTGCGGATGTTCATGTTCACACTCTTCAGAACGCGATGGCCGTTCTGATAGGTGAAATCGAGGTTCTTGACCTCGAGTTTCGCGAGCGTGCCGAGACCCGACTGGGAAACGGCGTCCTTCCCCGGCTGTGCATTGACGCTCTGGAAATTGCTATCGCTCATGTTCATGGTCTCATTCCTATGGTTCGGCAGCTGCGTCATTGGCGGCGCCCACTCAAGACACGGGCAAGGATGTTGAGGGCAAGGATGGCAACGGTGATGATCAGCGCTCCAGCCCAGGCCAGCTGTTTGAGATCCTCGCCAGCATCGGCGGCGAGCGTATTGATGGCAACCGGCAGCGTGGCGATTGGACCGGTCAGGCTCGCATTCATGAATTTACTATAACCGGCCGTGAAGAGAAGCGGCGCGGTTTCGCCGCTGATACGGGCGACGGCCAGCAGGATGCCGGTGAGAATGCCCGTCCAGGCGGAACGGTAGATCACCATCATCATCGACTTCCAGCGCGGCGCGCCGAGCGCGGCGGTCGCCTCGCGAAGCGCATTCGGCACCAGCAGCAGCATGTCCTGTGTCGTACGGTTGACGACCGGAAGGGCGATCAGCGCCAGCGCTAGAATGCCGGCAATGGCAGAGTTGCCGTGCATGGGCACGACCACGGCGCCGTAGACGAACACCCCGACGATGATCGAGGGTGCAGACAGCAGGATGTCGTTGATGAACTTGGCAAACTCGGCAAGCTTGGTGCCGTTGGCGTACTCCACCAGATAAGTGCCGGCGAGAATACCGATCGGCGCGGCGATCAGGATGGCGCAGCCCGTCACCAGCACGGTGCCGTAGATTGCGTTGATCAGGCCGCCCCGCGAGCCCTGGGCCGGGATCGACATGGTGAACACGTCGAGGCTGAGTGCCGATACACCGCGATAAAGCAGGGTCACAAGGATCACGCTGAGAAAGAATATGCCGAGGACGGCCGCGAGGAAGGACAAGGCCATCATCACCCGGTTCTTCGCATAGCGCCTCGACACGAGATTCTGGCGAATTGCATTTTCCATGGTTTTTCCCTCAGAGCGAGTCGCCGCGGCCGATCATCCACCTCGCCACTGCAAGCACGCAGAAGGAGAGGACGAACAGAAGCAGGCCGAGCGCAATCAGGCTCGACAATTGCAGACCGTCGGCATCGCCGAAATTGTTCGCGATCTGGGCGGAAATGGTGGTGGACGGCGAAATGATCGACGATTGCAGGCGGCTCACCGAACCGACGACGAAGGTGACGGCCATGGTTTCGCCAAGCGCGCGGCCGAGGCCGAGCATGATGCCGCCGACAAGGCCGCGGCGCGTATAGGGGATCAGGATGTGGCGCGCCACTTCCCATGTGGTCATGCCCATGCCGTAGGCGGATTCACGCAGCATCGGCGGCACCGTGCTGAACACGTCGCGGGCGATCGCGGTGATGAACGGCAAGATCATGACGGCGAGCACGAGGCTTGCCGTCAACAGGCCGACGCCCGGCGCCGGCGGCTGGAACAGCAGGCCGATCACCGGCACCAGGCCAACCGTCATCATGAGGAAAGGCAGGATATAGGTCTGCATCAACGGCACGAGAATGAACAGGCCGACGATGCCGTAGATGATCGAGGGAACACCGGCCAGAAGCTCGATGGCCGTGCTGATCGGACGGCGCAGGCTGCCGGGGCAAAGTTCCGTGAGGAAAATGGCGATACCTATGCCCAGGGGAATGGCAATCAGCATGGCGATGAGCGAGCTCACCAGCGTACCGACCACGGCGGGCACAGCGCCATAGATATCGGCGGGAGCGCTCCACTTCGTGCCCCACAGGAATGACAAGCCGAAGGTCTGGAAGGTCGGCAGGGCATCGATGATAAGAACCACGATGATTGCCAGCAGCAGAAGCACGACAAGAGCCGCCGAGCCAAGCGTCATGAAATAGAAAATCCGATCCTGCATCCGGAATTTTCTGGTGACGGCGGTGGTATTGATTGCCTGGAAGCCAGCCGTCTGAGTCGCGTCAGCCATCGATTTCCCCTTGTCCTGTCACGAAAGGCGGACAGGGTCATACCCTGTCCGCCGTAACTTTTCACCCAACACGACTTACTTCGCGCCGAAGTCCTTTTCCCAGGACTTCTCGACAACCGCGGCAACATTGTCCGGGATCGCGAGATAGGACAGCGCCGTCGCGTCCTTCTGACCGTGCTCGTAGGACCACTTGAAGAACTTCAGCGCTTCTTCGTTCTTAGCAGCATCTGCCGGCTTCTTGTAGAGCAGAACCCAGGTGGACGCTGCAATCGGCCAGCTCTTGTCGCCCGGCTGATTGGTGATGATCAGGTTGAAGTTCTTGGCATTGGCCCAATCGGCGTTGGAAGCGGCAGCCTTGAACGTCTCAAGGCTCGGCTCGATGACCTTGCCGGCAGCATTCTTCATCTTCGCGAAGCCGATCTTGTTGGCGACGACGTAGGAATATTCGACGTAGGAGATCGAACCAGCCGTCTGGTTGACGGTGGTGGAAACGCCTTCCGAACCCTTGGCGCCGAAGCCGACCGGCCATTCAACTGCCGTGTTCGAACCAACCTTTTCCTTCCACTCCGGCGAAACCTTGGCCAGGTAGTCGGTGAAGTTGAAGGTCGTGCCCGAGCTGTCGGCGCGATAAACGACGGAGATCGGCGTGGAAGGCAGCTTGACGTCGGGGTTGAGGGCCTTGATGGCCGCATCGTCCCACTTGGCGATCTTGCCGAGGAAGATGTCGGACAGCGTCTTGCCGTCGAGAACGAGTTCGCCCGGCTTTACGCCTTCAATGTTATAGGAAACGACGATGCCGCCGGAGATCATCGGGAACTGGGCAATGCCATTCTTCTCGAGGTCGGCGTCGCTCATCGGCTTGTCCGAAGCGCCGAAGACGATGGTCTTGTCGAGGAGCTGCTTGATGCCGGCGCCCGAACCGACCGACTGGTAGTTGACGACATTATTCGTCGCAGCCTTGTAGCCTTCGGCCCACTTGGACAGAACCGGCGCGATGAAGCTCGAGCCGGCGCCCGTGATATCCGCAGCCGAGGCCGAAACGGACATAGCCGCGATGAAGCCTGCAGTCAGGCAAAGCGAACGAAATTTTTGATTCAACATCATTGAACTCACTTCCCAGAGTGATGAAAGGATGGCGAGCAAGAGATAGCGTGGAGTGTCCCATCGGTTAGCAACCCCCACCTCATTCTCCTGGCGACAGTGATGCCTCTAATCTCGCAATGTTTCAGTTTGATGACAGTTTAATGAAAGGCCGGTGACACAACTTGCGCGAATGGTGTGGCCCACCCGGCGGCCCGCACGATCGAGCCTGGAGCGGCGTGCCGCAATGCCGGTCTTCATGTTTTGATTCAACTGGTTCCAGCCTGGAAAGCGGCAAGGCGGTCAAAGGCGGATGACATAATCCTTGCGAGTCGTTTCAATGACTTCCCAGGTTCCCTTGAAGCCCGGCTTCAGGATCATGCGGTCGCCGGCGCGCAGATGAAAAGTCTCGCCATTCTCGGCCGTTACCACCGAATGGCCGGAGAGGATGTGGAAGTATTCCCACTCGTCATAGACGATTTTCCATTTGCCGGGCGTGGCTTCCCAGACCCCCGCATACAGCCCGCCATCGGCCTCGTCGACATTCCATGTGCGGAATTCCGGCGCACCGGAAATGACGCGATCCCCGGCGGGAACGCCCGCTTCCGGCGCGATACCGTCAGTGTCCAATCGCAAATAGGTTGTCATAAAACCCTCTCGGTCGCGCCTGAAGCGCCCTGGCTCAAACCTTGTCCAACGCCTGCTCAAGGTCGGCAATGATGTCCTTCACGTCCTCGATGCCAATCGACAGGCGCACGACGTCGGGGCCGGCGCCGGCGGCGATCTTCTGGTCGTCGCTGAGTTGCTTGTGCGTCGTCGAGGCGGGATGGATGATCAGGGAGCGGGTGTCGCCGATATTGGCGAGGTGGGAAAAGAGTTCCAGCCCCTCTACCAATCCCTTGCCTGCGTCGTAACCGCCCTTCAGGCCGAAGGTGAAGACGGAGCCCGCCCCTTTGGGGGAATAGCGCTGCTGCAGCGCGTGGTTCGGATCGTCCTCCAGGCCGGCATAATTCACCCAGGCGACCTTGTCGTGGCCCTTCAACCAGCGGGCGACGGCGATCGCGTTGTCGCAATGACGCTGCATGCGCAAGGGCAACGTCTCGATGCCGGTCAGGATGAGGAACGCGTTGAAGGGCGAAATGGCGGGACCGAGATCGCGCAAGCCGAGGACGCGGCAGGCGATGGCGAAGGCGAAATTGCCGAAGGTCGCGTGCAGCACCATGCCGTTATATTCCGGTCTCGGCGTCGATAGCATCGGATAGTTGCCCGACGCCGACCAGTCGAAGGTGCCGCCGTCGATGATCATGCCGCCCATGGAATTGCCATGGCCGCCCATGAATTTGGTCAGGGAATGCACGACGATGTCGGCGCCATGTTCCAGCGGCCGGATGAGATAGGGCGTGGCCAGGGTGTTGTCGACGATCAGCGGCAGCCCGTGCTTGCGGGCGACGGCGGCGATCGCGGCGATGTCGACGAAGGTGCCGCCGGGATTTGCGAGGCTTTCGATGAAGATCGCGCGGGTGCGCCCGTCGATCTCGGCCTCGAAGCTGGCGGGATCATCGGAATCCGCCCAGCGCACATGCCAGTCGAAATTCTGGAAGGAATGGCCGAACTGGTTGACCGAGCCGCCATAGAGCCGCCTGGCGGCGACGAAATTGTCGCCGGGCTGCATGATCGTGTGGAAGACGATCATCTGGGCGGCGTGGCCGGAGGCGACCGCAAGGCCCGCCGTGCCGCCCTCAAGAGCGGCCACCCTCTCCTCCAGTACGGCCTGGGTCGGGTTCATGATGCGCGTGTAGATATTGCCGAACTGCTGCAGCCCGAAGAGTGCCGCGGCATGGTCGGTATCCTGGAAGACGAAGGAAGTCGTCTGATAGATCGGCGTCGCGCGGGCACCCGTCGCCGGATCGGGATGCGCGCCCGCGTGGATGGCCAGCGTGTCGAAACCGGGATTGTTGGCCGGCATGGTCTTTCCTCCCGTCGGATCATTCTTGTCGCGACGGGATCATAGCGTCTCGGAGATGAAAGTTAACCGCGAACTTTGCCGAACGACCCCGCGCACACAGAAAAGCCTGCCGCTTTCATTGGCAAAACCAAGGACATGCCGAAAGCGACCTGAGACTTCAGGCGACCAGACGCGGATATTCGATTGCCGGGCAGCGATCCATGATGACCTTGACGCCGGCTGCCTCCGCTCTAGCGGCGGCGGCATCGTCGCGCACGCCGAGCTGCCCCCAGATGACGGGCGGGCGCGGCTCGATCATGATCGTCTCCTCGACCACCGAGCGCAGATATTCCGGCGCACGAAAGACATCGACCATATCGACGGGCTCCGGAATGTCGGACAGATGGCCGAAGACCCATTGGCCGAGGATTTCCTTGCCGGCCTGTCCAGGATTGACCGGAATGACGCGATAGCCCCGCGCCATCAGATAGGCCATGACGCCGTGGCTCGGGCGCGCGGGATTGGGGGACGCGCCGACAAGCGCGATGGTGCGCACGGACAAGAGAATATCGGCGATATAGGAATCATCATAGCTGTCATGGTTCATCACGGATCTCCTCCCGTTCCATCACACCTGCGTTTGTCACACATCTGGAAATCGCAGCGGCTCATTTCGATGTATATATAGAGATTATAACAGTTTCAGGGAGGATTGCCCCGATGAAAAAAATCCTGCTGTTGGCGCTGCTCATGGCGGCAGCCGCGACGCCGGCGCTCGCGATCTCGCGTTACAACTCCATGAGCTTCACCTGCGCCGAAGCCAGGGCCGTGATCAACCGCGAACGGGCCGTCATCATGCGCTATCCATCCTCGAGGGTGCGCAACATGACGCTCTACGATCGCTTCGTTTCCGGCAGTAACGCCTGCGATGTCGGCTACTATGCCTATCAGGAGTATATGCCGACCAAGGACCGGGCCAGCTGCCCCGTCTATACCTGCCGTCCGTCGACCGACTTCGACGACGACGACACGATTTTCTTCCGGCGGTGATCGGATCTTTCCGGATCGATCATAGCGGGGGCGGTCTTTCGAATATTTCGAGCCATCCTCGCACGTGGACTGCCGCGCCCTCGATCGCGCGCCTGATGCCATCTGCCCGCAGGAAACGCGCGGCGGGAGATGCTTTCCCACGCATGGAATTTTGAACGTTTTTCTCACAGCGCTTTCAAAGAGGTCCAAGCCATTCGAGCAAGGACGTTCCCCTGAAATGCGATTTTTGTTCACTATTCATTCAGAGGTTAATTAGCCAATTCTTATAATGATTTACGGAAATGAGAACTGAGTGCGAACGCAAAATATATGCTGGAACATAAATCCACGGCGGAGAAAATCGCAATCAAAAGTCGAATTTTCCGCAAATAATATTACTTTTTATGGCTCAATATCAAATACTACGCGATTTTCCCACAAAATGCCAGCATTGCAGCGTTTGCGCCCTCATGGCCGGCCTTCACCGAGGAAGCACCCCTCGACTAGGCTCCTCCAACCGAGCCGTCGAAGGCCGCTTGTCGAGGATTGCGTCGGGGCCGGAAGCGCAAAGTCGCTTAACCTTGTTCTCCCCTCTCGCTTTCAAAGCGCTTTGGCCGAGCACCGACAACCGCCGATCCTCCAGCGTTCCCTTGGCATCCAATTTTTGTTCTCGCTTCATACCCACGTCCATTAGAAACACCTCATGGTTGCGCGGCACAAACGGAACAAATGGAAAACGGGGAAATCCCGCCCTTTTGCTCGCCGTGTTTCGGGCCGCGATAGGATGGAGAGGTCTTCGGCGGCGGTTTCTGTTGCTTTTTGGCGCATTGAGGATCAAATGGCGGGACATAGCCACAAAATGCCAAGATTCTGGCCGCCAATATCCATTCATCCGAGGTTTTCGTGTCGCTCGACGTCATCGCCCTTGTCCTGTTCGGCGCGCTGCTGCACGCGACCTGGAACGCGATCATCAAGGCTGGAACCGACAAATCGCTGGATGCAGCACTGGTTGCAGCCGGCGGCGCGGCCTCTGCCCTGCCCTTCCTGCCCTTCCTGCCGCTGCCGGCATCCTCCGCATGGCCCTTCATAGCCGCATCCGCGGTCCTGCAATTCGCCTATTTCCAGCTGGTGGCGGCTGCCTATCGTGCCGGCGACATCGGCGTCGTCTACCCCCTCATGCGCGGCTTCGCACCGCTGATCATCGCCTCGACCAGCGGCTTCATCCTCAAGGAGGCGCTGTCGGGCGGCGCGCTCCTCGGCACGATTACCATTTGCGCGGGGATATTGACGCTGGCCTTCGAGGCGCGAAAAGGCGGCAGAAAGGCCATCGTACTGGCGCTGTCCAATTCCGTGGTGATCGCCAGCTATACCTATGTCGACGGCATCGGCGCGCGGCTGTCGGGCAATTCCATCTCCTATACGCTCTGGATGTCGCTACTGCCGCCGGTCCTCCTGTTCACCTGGGCGATCTCGCAGCGCGGCGTGGGCGCCGTCGCCGCCCATGTCCGTTACAACTGGTGGCGCGGCCTCATCGGCGGCGCCGGGTCCATCGCCTCCTATGGCCTGGCACTCTGGGCCATGACCAAGGCGCCGGTCGCCACCGTCGCGGCGCTGCGCGAAACCTCGATCCTGTTCGCCCTGGTGATTTCCGTCGTCATCTTGAAGGAACGCTCGAGCATCTGGCGCTATATTGCCGGCGCGATCATCGCCGCGGGCGTTCTGATTTTGAAGCTGGCATAGGGTATAAATTGTGGTACATTGACACCACATAATCAACCTGTTGATTTTCATAGGTTATTTTTGCGATCGCCCGAAATCGCTTTATTGACCTCCTCACGCATTCCCTCTATAAGCCAGCGCAGATCGCAGCCTTTCCGGGCTGCTTTCTTTTTGGCGCGCGTTTCGCTCGCCAAACCAAGCAACAAGAAACGCCCTGACGCCTTCGGGTCCAGGGTTCCAAAAGAGAGTATTCAACATGGCAACCTTCTCCCAGAAGCCTGCAGAGGTGGAGAAGAAGTGGGTTCTCATCGACGCCGAAGGGCTTGTCGTTGGCCGTCTCGCTTCTATCATCGCAATGCGTCTGCGTGGCAAGCATAAGGCTACCTTCACGCCGCACGTCGACGACGGCGACAACGTCATCGTCATCAATGCCGACAAGGTCGTCTTCACCGGTAAGAAGTACGAAGACAAGGTTTACTACTGGCACACCGGTTATGCCGGCGGCATCAAGGAGCGCACCGCTCGTCAGATCATCGAAGGCCGCTTCCCGGAGCGCGTTCTCGAAAAGGCTGTCGAACGCATGGTTCCGCGCGGCCCGCTCGGCCGTCGCCAGATGAAGAACCTGCGCGTCTACGCCGGCTCCAACCATCCCCATGAAGCCCAGCAGCCGGTCGTTCTCGACGTGGCCAAGCTGAACAAGAAGAACGTAAGGAGCGCCTGATAATGGCTGATCTCTCTTCCCTGAAGGATCTCGGCACGGCATCGGAAGCTGCAGCTCCGGTTCACGTCCGCAAGGTCGACTCGCTTGGCCGTTCCTACGCGACCGGCAAGCGCAAGGACGCCGTCGCCCGCGTTTGGGTCAAGGCCGGCTCCGGCAAGATCATCGTCAACGGCAAGGACTACACGGCCTATTTCGCCCGTCCGGTTCTGCAGATGATCCTGCGTCAGCCGATCGTCGCCGCTGCCCGTGACGGCCAGTTCGACATCATCGCCACCGTTGCCGGCGGCGGTCTCTCCGGCCAGGCCGGTGCCGTTCGTCACGGCCTGTCCAAGGCTCTGACCTACTTCGAACCGGGCCTGCGCTCGGTCCTGAAGAAGGGCGGCTTCCTGACCCGCGACAGCCGCGTCGTCGAACGCAAGAAGTACGGCCGTGCGAAGGCACGTCGTTCGTTCCAGTTCTCCAAGCGTTAATCGCTATCCGAGAGTGGATTTTGGAAAGGCCGGGCTCTGCCCGGCCTTTTTGTTTTGCGCATTGTCGCATTGGAGCGATGCTGATAGACCGTCGCCATGCCTCCACAATGACCGAGGCCGCAGACAGGAACACATGATGGGAAATACTCCGTCAGCAGACAGATAGGCCGCAGCGACTTTTTGTTGTTGCGGCGTCTGTCCCAGCCAATCTGATCGTGACGAAAAGACAGGCCGCCGCCAAATCCAGTTATTTGAGCGGATGTTTTCCCATGCCTTCAAGAAATCCAACGTGGAACTATCGCCTGCCGGCAGCGCTGCTGCTGATGGCGCCTTTCGATATCCTCACCTCGCTGGCGATGGATATCTATCTCCCCGTCGTCCCCACCATGCCGCGCGCGCTCGACACGTCGCCAGGCGTCATCCAGCTGACCCTCAGCCTCTACATGCTGATACTCGGCGCGGGGCAGATCGTCTTCGGTCCGCTTTCCGATATCGCCGGACGTCGTCCCGTACTCCTCGGCGGCGCGGCACTGTTTGCGGCCACTTCCTTCCTCCTGGCCGGCACCTCCTCCGCCAGTCTGTTCGTCGCATTGCGCCTACTGCAGGCGATCGGCGCCTCCGCGGCTCTTGTCGCCACCTTTGCCACGGTCCGCGATGTCTATGCCGAACGTCCGGAAGGTGCGGTGATCTACAGCCTTCTTGGCTCCATGCTCTCATTCGTCCCGGCACTCGGCCCGATTGCCGGCGCGCTGATTGCCAACCATTTCGGATGGCGCGCCATATTCCTGGCGCTGGGCATCCTGACACTCGCCGCAATCCTCAATGCGGCTTTGCGATGGGACGAGACCCGTCCGGCAATCGTTTCGAGACCGAAAATCGCCTTTGGAACGATCCTGAAAGATTTCTCTTTCTGGACCTATACGATCGGCTTCAGCGCGGCCATGGGAGCCTTTTTCATGTTCTTTTCCACCGCGCCACGCGTGCTGATCGATCGGGCCGGTTTCTCCAGCCTCACCTTCAGCCTTGCCTTCGCGACGGCAGCCGTGGTGATGCTGGTGACGGCCCGTTTCGCCGGACGCTTCGTCAAGCGATGGGGCGCAGCCGGCAGCCTGGCCAGGGGAATGATGATGCTGCTCATCGGCGCCCTGCTGCTCGTCGCCGGCGAGCGGTTTCTAGCCCCGTCTTTCGTCGGCTTCGTTCTGCCGATGTGGGTCATTGCCATCGGCATTGTCTTTACGACAGCCGTCACGGCAAATGGCGCGCTTCGAGCCTTCGGCGATACGGCGGGAACGGCGGTCGCGCTCTATTTTTGCGTCGAAAGCCTGATCGTCGGTCTGCTCGGCACCCTGTTCGTCGTCTTCCTCGGGGGCGACACGGCATGGCCGCTGGCAAGCTATTGCGCCGTCATGGCGCTTATCACGCTGCTCTGCCTGTGGCATCTGCAAAAGAAAAGCTGAAACGACGGCGAAAGGCCGGGCTCTGCTCGGCCTTTTTGTTTTTCCTGGTGTTTTTTGACAGATTTGGCCTCGCCTTGCAGGCAAATCACACTTTTTATGGCACACTCGCGCATACCCATGGAGGAGCCTCAGGATGACACGGACGATAGCTGGATTGATCCTGCCATTTTTGCTCGCGATCTCGAGCATCTCGCCTGCCTTTTCCGCGGACACGCCACAGCCGCCGACAGAAGAGCAAGCACGGATGGAAAGCATGAAGGAATTCATGCAGACCAATCCCGATTGCAAGGAGTTCACCGATCAATGCTCGATCTGCACCGTCGCCGACGGAAAAGCCGAATGCTCGACACCGCAGATCGCCTGCGTCAAACAGGCCTATCAATGCACGGCCCCGGCCAGCAAATAACGACGATGAGAACCGCCTGAAACCTTGCAGCATGGGCGCTTGTGCGCATCGGACGAGCCTACGCTTTCAGCCTAACCGAAGGAGAATGTCGTGCCGAGCACGTCGATCGATCATGCCTTTACAGCGACCAGCCTGACATCGGCGGCCAGCGACCCGACTTTTGCCGGCGCGCTCTCCTTCATGCGCCGCCGCTTCACCAAATCGCTCGAGGGTGCCGATGCCGTCGTCTGGGGTATCCCCTTCGACGCCGCCACGTCGAACCGGCCGGGCACGCGCTTCGGGCCGCAGGCGATCCGCCGTGCCTCGGCGATCTTCGACAATGATCCGCAATATCCCTTCCAGCGCGATCTCTTCGCCGAGATGTCGGTCATCGACTATGGCGACTGCCTGCTCGACTATGGCAATCATCAGGAGACACCGGCAGCGATCGAACGCCAAGCCAATGCGATCCTCGACAGTGGCGCTTTCCTCTTGACGCTCGGCGGCGATCATTTCGTCACATGGCCGCTCTTGAAGGCGCATGCCGCCAGGCACGGCCCGTTGGCGCTCGTGCAGTTCGATGCCCATCAGGACACATGGTACGACGACGGCAGGCGCATCGATCATGGATCCTTCGTTGCCCGCGCCGCCCGCGACGGGCTGATCGACGCGGATCGCTCCATCCAGATCGGCATCCGCACGCATGCGCCGGAGGATTGCGGGCTTCGCATCCTCTACGGCCACGAGGTCGAGGATATGAGCGCGGCCGATATCGCGTCGACCATCATCGCCCACACCAGGGGCGCGCCCGTTTATCTGACCTTCGACATCGACTGCCTCGACCCGGCCTTCGCGCCCGGTACGGGAACGCCGGTCGCCGGCGGCCCGTCGAGTGCCAAGGTCCTGTCCGTACTACAGCGCCTGCATCAGCTCGATATTCGCGGCGGCGATGTCGTCGAAGTGTCCCCGGCCTACGACCACGCCGACATCACCGCCATTGCGGGAGCGACGGTAGCGATGTATATGCTCGGTCTCCATGCCGAAAGGCGTGCGAACGGCCGTTGAGCCGACCGTTATCATTTTGAATCAACTTCATGGCAAACTGAGTCCGGAATCATTCTCAACCCTTTGAAAGAGCAGGAATAAAATGGCACCGAAGATCTTCATCGATGGCGAACACGGAACCACGGGCTTGCAGATCCGCACGCGCATGGCCGGCCGCCGCGACGTCGAGCTTCTGTCCATTCCGGAAGCGGAGCGGCGCAATGCCGCCATGCGCGAGGACATGCTGAACAGCGCCGACATCGCCATTCTCTGCCTTCCCGACGATGCGTCCAAGGAAGCGGTGAAGATGGTCTCGGCCAACAACAATGTCCGTGTCATCGACACCTCGACCGCTTTCCGCGTGCATCCCGACTGGGCCTATGGCTTCGCCGAGATGGACAAGGAGCAGGGCGGCAAGATCACCGGCGCGCGTTTCGTCGCCAATCCCGGCTGCTATCCCACGGGCACCATCGCCCTCATCCGGCCGCTGCGCGCCGCCGGTATCCTTCCGGACGGCTATCCGGTGACGGTCAACGCCGTTTCCGGCTATACGGGCGGCGGCAAGCAGATGATCGCGCAGATGGAGAGCGCCGACCATCCGGATGCGATCACCGCGCCGCATTTCCTCTACGGCCTGACGCTGAAGCATAAGCATGTGCCGGAGATGACGATCCACGGGCAGCTCGATCGCGCGCCGATCTTCTCGCCTTCCGTCGGCCGCTTCCCGCAGGGCATGATCGTGCAGGTGCCGCTGCATCTCGGCGACCTCGCCGAAGGCGCGACGCTGGAAAGCATCCATGCGGCACTCGTCGCCCATTATGCAGGCCAGGACATCGTGCAGGTCGTTTCGCTTGCCGACAGCCGCGCCCTGCCCCGCATCAATGCCGTCGAGCTCGCCGGCAAGGACACGATGAAGCTCTTCGTCTTCGGCACGCCGGGCACGGAACAGGTCAACCTCGTCGCCCTGCTCGACAATCTCGGCAAGGGCGCTTCGGGTGCGGCCGTCCAGAACATGGACCTCATGCTTTCCGCCTGAGAACTTTCAGCAGTATTTTTCACCATTCGGCGGCCGGAATTCCATTCCGGCCGCCGAATGCATTTGGAGCATGCTTACCTTCGAGCGACCGGCTTGCCCGCTGAAATCAATGCATCAAAAGATAAAATTTTGTTTGCATGTGATAATTACGCCACATTCGCTCCCTACGGCCTCATCAACCGTTCCGGGACAGAGCGGCCGCGATCGTAGCTCATAAAGCAATTTTCACGATCGAGCCGGCGTAAAGGAATTGGTTACCATAATTCGGCATGCTTTCCGACAGCCGGCAGAGTGGCGCCCAGACGCAGATGATGCGTTCGAGCACCGATACTCTTGTGAGCCGGCATGGCGTGTATGTAGTTTGGATCAAGAGTATCATGGCGTTTGCGGCCGAGACGTTCGGTAACATCAATTCCCGCTCCGGCTATGCCCCGCGCCGGAAAAAATCCCAAGGAATTCGCCCCGGCACCATCGTCACCGGTATCGCGGTGGTGGGCTTTGCCTGGGTGACGGCGACCCTGTTCACCGCCCAATCCATGGTTCTGTCGCTGCCCGGCGCCGATATCCCGGCGCAGGATCTGCTGACGCCGAAAGCGTCGGCCTTCATCGTGCCGCAGGGGCATGCCTCGCACATCGCCCGCCTCTCCGGTTCAGTCGGCACCCAATATGCGCAGCATCGTCAGACGGACGGCGCGAGCGCCGCGCGGGCGCAGCTCGCCAGTGCCCTTGCCCAGCAGGCAACCGAGCTTCAGGCCGCCCAGGTCGTCCGAGGCGGACGTCCGGTCATTGCCGCCTCACCGGCCGCTGTCGACCATCTGCGCAAGGTCATCGCCCTCAATTTTGCCACCACGGTGCAGTCGCTGGCGCAAACGAAAGACGCGCTGGCCTCCCTGCAGGAAGCCGCCGACCAGGCAAAGGCAGCACCGCCGCCTGTCGAGGTCGCATCGGCCGTGCCTGTCGACGTCATACCAACACCAATCGACGTCGTCCCGCTGCCGATGAAAGATACGGATCTGCCGGTTGCCGAAGTCCTGCCGGCCGTCATCCCGCTCGCCCGCCCCGCGCATATCGTCGCAAGAGCGACCGTCGCCGAGCCCGATGCGCCGGCCAAGCCGGAGAACGATGACACAGCCGTAGCGCCGCCCTCGCATCTACTGGCCTATGCCAAGCCCAACGAGGAAACCAGCAGCAAACCGAAGCCCTTCCTCAACCCCTTCGCAGCCATCAGCCCGCGCGGCGGCAGCGCCACCGCGATCTACGATATTTCGGCCGGAACCGTCTATCTGCCGAGTGGTGAACGCCTCGAGGCGCATTCCGGTCTCGGCCACATGCGTGACAATCCCCGCTATGTCGACCGCAAGAACACCGGCCCGACACCACCGGAAACCTATAATCTGACCTATAGGGAAAGCCTGTTCCATGGCGTGCAGGCGCTGCGCCTGACACCCGCGAACGGCGCCCGCGTCTATGGCCGCGACGGCTTGCTGACGCATTCGTACATGCTCAGAGGAGGCCGCGGCGAATCGAATGGCTGCGTGGTCTTCAAGGATTACGCCCGCTTCCTGGCTGCCTTCAAGCGCGGCGAATTCAAGCGCCTGCAGGTCGTGGCGCGTCTGTCGTCGTCCGCAGCCGTCGCCTCGCGCTAGATCGCATCATATATTCCGGGGCGAGCCGATCAATCCCTCACGGCAATGGCCGTCTGGCGCGGATATTCTCCATAGAAACCGCGCCAGTTGGCAACCGCAAAGCCGAAGACGATGAGCGCCCCGGCCTGATGGGCGAGCGCCAGATGCAGCGGCACCTGCGCCAGCAGCGTCGTGATGCCGAGGATAGCCTGGATCAGCACCAGCAGGAAAAGCACGACCGAACGGCGGGCGTGCGTCGTGTCCGCCGCCGCTTTCAGCGAGACGATCATGTTGATCGCGACCACGGCGAAGAGCGCATAGGCGCCGAGGCGATGGACATATTGCACCATCTTCGGGTTCTCGAAGAAATTGATCCAGCCCGGCGACTGCGCGAACAATCCGCCCGGCACCACGGCACCATCCATCAGCGGCCAGGTATTGTAGGAGAGGCCGGCATCGAGGCCGGCAACGAGCGCGCCGAGATAGATCTGAAACAGCGCCATGACGGCGATGAGGCCGGCAAGGGCCGCCGAATAGCGGGTCGGCGGCGGCTCGTTCGAATGCGGCGACAGGGCGCGCATGAACCACATGCAGCCGGCAAAGATCAGACAGGCGGTGACGAGATGGGTAGCGAGACGGTACTGGCTGACATCGGTGCGCGCCTCCAGGCCGGACGAGACCATCCACCAGCCGATCGCGCCCTGCAGGCCGCCAAGCAGGAAAATACCGGCCAGGGGCAGACGCAGCTTGGGTTCGACCCGGCCCGTCAAGACAAAAAACAATAGTGGCACGCCAAACACGACACCGATGCCGCGCGCCAGCAACCGGTGCGCCCACTCCCACCAGAAGATGCCCTTGAACTCATCGACCGTCATGTCCCTGTTCAACTGCTGAAACTGCGGGATGCGCTTGTAGAGGTCGAATTCCTCCTGCCATTCCTGCGCGTTGAGCGGCGGGATGACACCATGGATCGGCTTCCATTCGGTAATCGACAGGCCGGAGCCCGTAAGCCGCGTCGCGCCGCCGACCAAGACCAGGCAGAAGAGCACGAGAAGCACGCAGGCAAGCCAGGCGCGGATGGCCCGGCGATTGCGATCCTGACGGGCCACCTCGTTCAAAACGGCCTGCTCCGACGTCAAATTAGCGGCAACCATGGTGTCTCCCTTCATTACACCTGTTGATTTGCCTGATGGGGGCGTGCAAAACAAGTCCCGGGAGTTTGCGGCATGCCGTCGCGGCATGTCGTCGTAAGAGGAGAGACCACCCCGTGCCCCTTCGCCTGCGCAAATTTGTCGGCATGATCCTGCTTGTCCTGCTGGTCGTCATCTATGCGATCGTGGCGATGATCGTGGCCGTGCGCACGCTCGGCGATCAGCCGGGCTGGGTGCATTTCCTGTATTTCTTCGTAAGCGGCATCATCTGGGTGCTGCCGGCGATGGGAATCATCAAGTGGATGGCCGGGCCGCGCCCGCGATGAGCGCCGGGCAATCCGGAATTAACGCCGGGATAACCGTGATCGCCGGGAGTTTCGCGCAATCCGCCCGCCTTAAATCAAAAATAAGACGCCTGCCGGAAAACTGCGTGCGAACGCCGCTCGACCGGAGACGCCTCAATGCAGATACGGAAGCTCGATATCGCCGATGTGCCCGCCACAGGCGCGGCGCGGGCAGATGCCGCGTCCGCCGTCGCAAAGCCGTCTTCGGCAGGCATATTGCAGGTCGAGATTCATGACGGCATGGCGCCGCTGGAGAGCGAATGGCGCCTGCTGGAACAGGACGATCTCGCCTCGCTTCACCAAAGCTACGACTGGTGTTCCGCCTGGGTGGAGACGTTCCGATATCCGCTGGCCATCGTCCGGGGCATCCTCGATGGCCAGACCGCCTTCCTGCTGCCGCTGGAAATCATCCGGGACAAGGGCGCGCGCCGCGCCGAATTCATCGGCGCGCGTCATAGCAACATCAATACCGGCCTGTTCTCAAAAGCGTTTCTGGAGACCTTCGGTAACGGCCTGACGGCATCGCATCATGCCGCCATTGCGCAGGCGTTGCGCGGCAAGGCGGATCTGATGCTGTTGCGCAATGTGCCGCTCGCCTGGCGCGGCCGCGAGAGCCCCCTCGCCGCGCTGCCGGCCGTCGAGAACCAGAACCGCGCCTTTCAACTGCCCTTCCTCGGCTCTTTCGAAGAAACCCTGAAACAGGTGAATGCGAAACGGCGGCGCAAGAAATTCAAGCATCAGAGCCGCATCCTGAATGAAAAAGGCGGCTATGACTATGTGATCGCGGCGCCCGACGAGCAGCATGTGCTCCTCGATCTGTTCTTCCGGCAGAAAGCCGTTCGCTTCAAGGCGGCGGGCCTGCCGGATATATTCCGTGACCCACCGACGCAAGCCGTCCTGCACCGGCTGCTGAAGCGCCGAGGAGGCCGTGCCGTGCTGGAAATGCATGCATTGCGGCTGAAGGGCCAGCATAAGGGACATATACCGGCGATCGCCGCACTATCGCGCAAGGGCGAGCATGTCATCTGCCAGTTCGCCTCGATCGACGAAACATTGGTCGCCGAGGCAAGCCCCGGCGAATTGCTGTTCTGGCTGATGATCGAGCGGCTGCACAGCGAGGGTGCCGCCCTCTTCGATTTCGGCATCGGCGATCAGGGCTATAAGCGATCCTGGTGTCCGGTGGAAACGACACAGCACGATCTCATCCTGCCGATTTCGCGCATCGGCCATGTCGCAGCCTTCGTGCAGAAAAGCGTCACTCGCGCCAAGATGGCCATCAAGGCCAATCCCCGGCTCTACAGCCTCATCCAGCGGCATCGCGCCCGGCAGGGTGCCGCAGCGGCGCCTGAGAGCGATGGGGATTGATCAGGCGGCATGCTGGCGGCCATCGGCATGTCCCGTCTCGCGCCAGCCGGACATCAGGATGATGTGCTCATATCCGGCTTTCTGGAACTCCGCCATCGCCGCGATGAAATGATCCTCGTCCGGCTGCGGCATGGAGAGGATGATCTCCGTATCCTTGCTGCGCGTCAGCCGGGCAACGCCGGCGACGTCGGCCGCGCCGCATTCCACCAGGACGATATCATAGGCCGAACTCAGCGCATCGAGGATCAGAGACAGGCGGTCGGCGCCGCGCATGGCACGGCTGACATCGCTGGTGCCCTGCGGCACGAGATGAGCGTCGGAGAGGCGGTCGGGATGAATGGTGTCGGCAAAGGCCGCCTCGCCGCACAACAGGTCCGTTATGCCCGACAATCCTTCGGTTTCGGCCATCAGCCGCGACGGGCAGGCCGTTCCCGTCATATCCACAAGCACGATCCGAGAGCCGGCATCGGCAATGGTGCGGGCCAGCATCACGGTTGCGGTCGAACCATTGTCCCCGGTCGGTGATATGGCGATGACGATACGGGAATCGCGTTCGATCAGATAGTCGGAGACCGACTGGATGGAGAAATCCTCACCGTCTTCCGCCTCTTCCGCAATCTCTTGCGGCTGATGGAGATCAACAGCGTCTTCCATCTCCCGCGCCAGGGTTTCGTCGGCGGCGACCGACAGCAGGCTGGCGGGCACACCGCCGGCCTGTGCCGTCGCCATGCCGCGGGTCGGCGCCGCGTCGATCGCGACGTTGTCGGAGGCGGCAACAAGCTTGCGGCGCCCTGCTCCCTGCTCGGCCGGACCGACCGGGCGCAGCGCGCGGCCGCTGAAGAGCTCGATCAGCATGATGACGATGCAGGTCAGGAGAAAGGAGGCAACCGCCGCGACGACGACGATCGGCCCGACCTTGGGGAAATAGGGATCGACAGGCTCGACGGCCTTGGAAACCACGCGGGCATCCGCCGGGCTGGAATTCCTGTCGGCGCGCGACGCCGCTTCGCGATAGCGGGCGAGATAGGTTTCCAGCAATTGCCGCTGCGCGGCGGCTTCGCGCTCCAGCGCGTTGAGACCCACCTCGTCCTGCCCTGCCCTGGCGCTGTCCGCCTTCAGCCGGTTGGACTGGGCGACGAGCTGCTGCTCGCGCAGCTGCGCGACCTTGGCCTCGTTCTCGATGCTGGCAAGGATCTTCTGGGTCTCGCGGTCGATCTGCTGGCGGATGTCGGCAAGCTGAGCGCGCAGGCTCTTCAGCCGCGGATGCCCGTCCATGAGGCTGGTGGACAGATCCGAGATCTGCGATTCCAGACTGGATTGCGTCGCCTTCAGCCTTTGAATGGCCTGCGAGCCGGAGACGTCGGCAAGCGTGTCGGTGGAGCGGCCGGTGGCGAGCGCGCTGCGCACGGCCTGGGCGCGCGCCTCGGCATTGGCCCTGTCGCCGCGCACCTGCGCGAGCTGGCCGGAGATATCGGCGAGCTGCTGCGTCGCGAAGGTATTGTTATCGCTGGTCTGCAGCAGGCCATTGGCGGAGCGATAATCGGCGACTTTCTTCTCCGCTTCGCTGACCTTCTCGCGCAGATTGGCGATTTCCGGCTCGAGCCAGCGCGTCGCCTCGCTGTTGGAATCGAGCTTGGCACCGCTCTGCATCGACAGGTAGACCTGCGCCATCGCGTTCGGAACGCTGGCGGCCAGATCCGGATCGCGGGAGGTGAAGCTGACGCCGATCACGCGGGAACTGTTGATCTGGTAGACCTGCAGCCGATTGGTGAAAGCATCGAGCATCCGCTCTTCCGGCGCCTTGTCGAGCGAGCTCTTCTTCAGATGCAGCATCACCAGAAGATCGGAGAAAGCCGAGCTTCTGGCGGCGGCGTCGAATTCCGGGCGCTCATAGAGCTTCAGATTGCCGATCACCTGCTTGATGAGGTCGGCCGACTGCAGGATCTGCACCTGGCTGGCAATATTGAGTTCGTCGAGCAATGGCGCCTGGCTGGCATCGTTGTTCTGCGTCGTCGTCGCGAAGGCCGGCGCGCGCTGCTCGATCAGGATACGCGTTTCGCTGCGATATTCCGGAGAGACGACCTTGGCGACCACCAGGGCCGCGCAGGCGCCCGCGAGCGTAATGGCGACAACGCGCAGCCGACGCTGCCATACGGCGCGAAAAAGCGACGCAAGATCAATATCGACATCCTGCTGGCTATTGTTGACGCCGGACATATACAAGAACTCCTTAATATAAAGGCGAAGTTAATCGTAAACGACTATAGTAACCCAAGCGTTAATAGTATTTTCCAGTATTATTTTCGAAATCACTAATGCAATGACATGGAATTTTCTTTGGTCTTTACCGGACGTTAACCCTAACGGATCGATAACGACGGCAGTGATTTTCCTCGTCCGTGAGCGCGAAATGCCCTTCGCAAAGCCAAAGATAGCCCTGGCACTTGCCATGGCCGCCATGAGCGCCGCGCTCGGCGGCTGCAACACCTATCAGCCCGCACCGAAGGCCTTCAGCGAAGCGACGATCCAGCCTTACATGCTCGATAGCGGCGACCGCCTGCGCGTAACCGTCTTCGATCAGGAAGGCCTGACGAACACCTATACGGTCGACCAGGCCGGCTACATCGCCTTTCCGCTGATCGGCCAGGTCCCTGCCCGCGGCCGCACGCTGCAGCAACTCTCCGGCCAGATCGCCCAGAAGCTCCGCCAGGGCTATATCCGCGACCCCGACGTCACCATCGATATCGATCGCTACCGCTCCGTCTACATCATGGGCGAAGTGGGACAGCCCGGCCAATATTCCTACGTGCCCGGCATGACGATCCAGAACGCCATCGCGGTCGCCGGCGGCTTCACCAGCCGCGCCAACCAGTCGAACGCCGACGTAACCCGCAAGATCAACGGTCACGTCATGACCGGACGGGTCGGCATTTCCGATCCGGTGCTGGCGGGCGATACGATCTATGTCCGCGAACGGCTGTTCTGACCGTTCCCGATCATGACCGAACCGCTCCGCATCCTTCATTGCTTCAGGTCACCGGTCGGCGGGATCTTCCGCCATGTCCGCGATCTGGCCGAGGAGCAGAGCAAGGCGGGGCACCAGGTTGGCATTCTCTGCGACAGCCTGACCGGCGGAGCGCATGAGGATCGGCTGTTCGACGACGTCATGCCCTTCCTCGGGCTCGGCGTGACGCGCCTGCCGATCCGGCGTCACATCAGCCTGTCGGATGCGACGACGCTTTGGGAAAGCTATAAGACAATCAAAAGTTTGCGGCCGGATGTGCTGCATGGGCATGGCGCCAAGGGCGGCCTGCTTGCGCGCATCATCGGCTCAGTCCTGCGGGTGAACAGGTATCGCGTAGCCCGCCTCTATACCGCGCATGGCGGCAGCCTGCATTTCCCGCGCCGCTCATTGCAGGGCCTTCTGGTCCACAGCCTGGAGCGGCTGCTGGAACTCGTCACCGACGGCCTGATCTTCATCTGCGACTTCGAGCGTCAGGCCTACGAGCGCAAGATCGGCAAGCCGCGCACCCGCGCCGCCCTCATCTACAACGGCATCAGCGAGCGGGATTTCGGGGTGATACCCGCGCGATCGGACTCAGTGCATTTCGTCTATATCGGCATGCTGCGGGACCTCAAGGGTCCCGATCTGTTTGTGGAGGCCTTCGCCAAGACCGAACGGCGCATCGGCCGGCCGTTGTCGGCGCTGATGATCGGCGATGGCCCGGATCGGGACAAATACCGCAGCATGATGATCGAAAGCGGCCTCGGCCGGCGTATCGGTCTTTTGCCGGCCATGCGCGTGCGCGAGGCTTTCGCCCTCTCGCAGAACGTCGTGGTTCCCTCGCGCGCCGAAGCCATGCCCTATATCGTTCTGGAAGCTTTGGCGGCGGAAAAGACCGTGATTGCCACGCGCGTCGGCGGAATTCCCGAAGCGTTGGGCGAAAACAGCGCCGCGCTTGCCGCTCCCGGCGACGCCGACGATCTTTCCCGCATCATGGCGGCGGCGATCGCCGAGCCGCAATGGGCCCGCCAGGCCATGCCCGATATCGGGACAATCCGGAGCGCGTTTTCCGCGTCCAAAATGGCACGGGATACTGTCAGCCTATATTACACTATACTTGCTCCAGGCGCCGATCGTTAGAATACAAACTAGTCTTGTAAGCGTTTCTTAGCTCATACCTGCTAGGCGATATCCGGTAACGACCGGATGAATTGCCATGAGCCCTATCGAGCAGTCCGAGCAGTTAAACTTGGACAATATTCGCAAGCAGGTTTCGGAAATCCGCACCCGCGGCACCGAGGAACGAAGCGGTGATCAACAGGCCGGCGACATCAACGCCTATGCCCGCCAGATCGCCGAGCAGTTTCGCGACGGTAACCAGACGCCCGCCATCATTCTCGGGCAATATCGGCTCTTCGAATTCCTGTCGCTGCTGGCCGTCGGACTTACCGTTCTCTTCTTTGAGACCGTTCCGGGCGACTACCCGTTTCCGACGAAGGCGGCGGTCACGATCGCGCTCAGCGCCCTCGCGGTCGTCTTCCTGCAGGTGAGCGACGCCTACCAGATCCCGGTCTTGCGCGCGCCGCATCATTTTCCGCAGCGCATTCTGGCGCCATGGGTGGCCGCTTGCGCCGCAACCTCCATCGCTCTCCTGCCCTTCGGCATCAAGGATATCCATTCGATCCGGCTGCTCGGCATATGGCTCGCGGCCGGTGCGCTTTTCCTGATCGCCGCACGCTTCGCCTTCGCCTATGCCATCCGCAACTGGGCCCGCAACGGCATCATGGAACGGCGCGCCGTCATCGTCGGCGGCGGCGAACCGGCCAAGGAACTGATCCGCACGCTCGAACACCAGCCTGACAACGATATCCGCATCTGCGGTATTTTCGACGATCGCGGCGAGAAGCGCTCGCCGATCATGGTTGCCGGCTATCCGAAGCTCGGCACCGTGCCCGAACTGGTGGAATTCGCGCGGCTGACGCGCATCGACATGCTGATCATCGCATTGCCGATCAGCGCCGAGGACCGCATCCTGCAGCTTCTGAAGATGCTGTGGGTTCTACCCGTCGACATTCGCCTCGCGGCGCATGCCAACAAGCTGCGCTTCCGTCCGCGCGCCTATTCGCATGTCGGTGCCGTGCCGATGCTCGACATTTTCAACAAGCCCATCCGTGACTGGGACGGCGTCGCCAAGCGTATCTTCGATGTCTTCTTCAGCCTCTTCGCGCTGCTGCTGCTCTGGCCGATCATGCTTGCCGCGGCGATCGCCGTGAAGGTGACGTCGAGAGGGCCGATCTTCTTCATGCAGAAGCGCCACGGCTTCAACAACGAGATCATCAAGGTCCTGAAGTTCCGCTCTATGTACACGCACCTGAGCGACCCGACCGCCCGCAACGCCGTTACCAAGAACGATCCCCGCGTGACGCCCGTCGGGCGCTTCATCCGCAAGACCTCGATCGACGAATTGCCTCAGCTCTTCAATGTGCTCATCGGCAATCTGTCGCTCGTCGGCCCACGCCCGCATGCCGTGCTGGCGGCGAGCCACAACCGCACCTACGCCGACGTAGTCGAAGGCTATTTCGCCCGCCACCGCGTCAAGCCGGGCGTGACCGGCTGGGCCCAGATCAACGGCTGGCGCGGCGAGATCGACAGCGACGACAAGATCAAGTTCCGCACGGCCTATGACCTCTACTACATCGAGAACTGGTCGCTGTTCTTCGATCTGAAGATCCTGCTCCTGACGCCTTTCCGCCTTCTCAACACGGAAAATGCCTATTGAGCGCGATCGATTTCCCCTCTGCGCGCGTCGAGCGGCCACAGCTTGCCACGCTTCGGCTGATCGGCACGGCATGCGTCGCCTTCGGCGTATTCCTGTCGGGCTTCGTCATCGCCGAGCCGGCGCCCTATGAGCTTTGGCTCGCCTTTCTGATCGGCGTCTGGTTTCTCCTTGGGCTGAAGATCTCGCGCAGCACAGCGCCACTCCTGGCCCTGTTCCTGACCTTCAATGTCGGCGGCATGCTGTCGCTGACACAAATGCGCGATCTCGGCGCCAGCGATCATCTCGACGGGCCGGTCTATGTCGCCGTCTCCACCTTCCTGGCGCTCAGCGCCGTGTTCTATGCCGCCATCATCGAGGACAGCGAGAAGCGGCTGAAGCTGATCTTCAACATCTGGGTCTTTGCCGCGCTGATCACGGCGAGCCTCGGCATCCTCGGCTATTTCCATGCCGTCCCGGGCTTCGGCATCTTCACCCGCTACGATCGCGCCATGGGGGCTTTCCAGGACCCGAACGTCTTCGGTCCCTATCTGGTGACACCCGGAATCTATCTCATGCACGGCATCCTGATCGGCGACCTCAAGAAGGCTCCTCTGAAGACGCTGTGCCTGGCCGTTCTGGCTTTCGGCATCTTCCTGTCCTTCTCGCGCGCGGCCTGGGCATTGTTCGCCTTTGCCTCGGCAATGCTGATCTTCTGCATGCTGCTGAAGCATCGCAGCAATGCCTTCAGGCTGCGTATCCTGGTCATGTCGCTGACCGCGGTCGTGCTCATGGTCGTCATGCTGATCGTGGCGCTGCAGTTCCATCAGGTCAGCGATCTGTTTTCGACCCGCACGCAGCTCGTGCAGGACTACGACGGCGGCCATCTCGGCCGCTTCGAGCGCCATCGCCTCGGCTTCATGATGTCGATGGAAAAGCCGCTCGGCATCGGCCCTCTGGTCTTTTCCACGCTCTTTCGCGAGGACGAACACAATATCTGGCTGAAGACGCTCACCACTTACGGCTGGCTCGGCTTCTTCTGCTGGGTGAGCATGATCTGCTGGACGATCTATATCGGCTTCCGCGGCCTGCTGCGGGAGCGGCCCTGGCAACCTTATCTGATGATCGCCTGGATCGTCATCCTCGGCCATGTCGGCATCGGCAACGTCATCGATACCGACCATTGGCGCCATCTCTACATGCTGATCGGCATCGTCTGGGGCTGCGGAGCGCTGGAGCAAAATCATCAGCGTGGGCTTGCCCGGAGGGGGGCTGCACCATGACCATCAACATCGCCACCAAGCGCCTCTCGCTGTTGCAGGTCCTGGAGCCGAGCGGCGGCGGTTCCGGGCGGCATTTCCTCGATCTCTGCCGCGCGATGCAGCGCCGCGGCCATTCGGTGACGGCGGTCTATTCGCCAGTGCGCGCCGAAGCCGCCTTTGTCGCGGAGCTGGAGGGCATGGGTCTCCACAGCGTCATCCCCCTCGCCATGCGGCGCGCACCGGGACCCTGGGATATCTCCGCCTGGTGGCGGCTTCGCCGGATCATGGGGGAGCATGGACCGTTTCATCTGGTCCACGGCCACAGCTCCAAAGCCGGCGCCTTGACGCGCCTCAAGCTGCCGGGGCTGCATGTGCCGGTCATTTACACCCCGCATGCATTCCGGACCATGGACCCGACGCTCGGCTCCAAGGGCCGAATGATCTATGGCGGCATAGAACGCCTGCTCGGCAACTGGCTGACCGATCGGCTGATCTGCGTCTCCCGCGACGAATATAACCATGCGCTGTCGCTCGGCATTCCGGAGGATCGTCTGCGCATCGTCGTCAATGGCGTCGGCGCACCGCCCGCCGGCCAGCGCACCGCCATCCGCGCCCGCTACGGAATACCGGAACATGCATTGCTCTTCGGCTTCGTCGGCCGGTTGACGCCGCAAAAGGCACCGGAGCGCCTCGTGGCCGCCTTTGCCCGGATCGCGGCAATCATGCCGCGGGCACATCTGCTGATGATCGGCGTCGGACCGCTGGCCGACACCGTCCGCCACATGATCGCCGCCGCCGGCCTCCAAGGCCGCGCCCATCTCGACGACGCGATCCCCGGAGCGACCGCCATCGACGCCTTCGACATCGTCGTCATGCCGAGCCGCTATGAAGCCATGTCCTATGTCATGCTGGAAGCCGCTGCCGGCGGCAAGCCGCTGCTGCTGAGCGATGTCGGCGGCGCCCGCACGGTGCTGGAGCCCGGCAGGAACGGCTATATCGTCGCCAACAGCGACGACCCCGCCGAACTCGCCATGGCCATGGCGCGCTTTGCGGAGCCCAGCCTCTTGAGACGCTTCACGATCGCGGCGCGTCACCGCAGGGATGGCTATACGCTTGCCGGCATGGCCGACGCGACGGAGAAAATCTACTTCGAGCTGCTCGGCTATCCAGCCCCGGCCCCCTTGCCCAAGCCGGAGGAAATCATCCTGCGAAGCGCATCGTAAACGGTGCGCGAAGATAGGCCAGCCGTATAAACTTGCTGGTGAATTTCATCCGAAACCAGTTTCGGTTTTGCGGGTTTTGCGTTAGATTCCGATCATGATCACATCAGCGCAATTACGCGGTGCACGCGCCATGCTCGGACTGACAGCGGAGACGCTCGCCACCGAAAGCAAATTGCCGGTAACGACGATCCAAGCGCTGGAAATGGATACCAATGCGGCCGATGCCAGGGCTCTGGCTGCGCTGCGATCGGTGCTTGAAGCGCACGGCGTGCTGTTCCTGGCCAATGGCAGCGACGGAAGCGGCGGCGCCGGCATCCGCTTCAAGCATTGGGCCGACGATGGCGGCATCCGGCCGGAAAACCTGAACGCCACCAACGACGATTGAGCCACCCGCATTGCCCCACGCTTGAATATTCGGTAGTGTATATTCAAATATTCACTGCGGGATATGCAAATGCCCCTTTACATCAGGGATGACGATATCGATGCCCTGGCAGTCGAGCTCCAGGCATTAAGCAAGGCGCGCACAAAAACCGAGGCCGTACGCACCGCGCTTCGCCACGAAATCGACCGCATGCGCAAAACCATGCCCCTGCGGGACAGGATCGCCAAAATTCAAACCGAAGCGACGAAGCTTGGCCTGCCCAATGCGGATTTCGACTTCAAGGCTTTCACCGATGACATGTGGGATGACACCTGATGTTCATCGATGCATCGGTCATTGTCGCCATCCTCAATCAAGAACCGGGCTGGCAGGAACTTGCCAAACGACTTTCGGACATCGAGAACAACTGCACCGTCTCGCCGCTTGTCCGCTTCGAGGCGATGTTGGGCATCGCGCGGGCTGCGGTTCGCAAGCAGCATGGGCCGGAGGTTAAACCCGACCCGGCAATCTTGCTTGAAGCGCGCAGACTGGTGGATAATCTCATCACCGAAATCGGCGCGAGCGAAATCACCATCACAAACGCCATTGGCGACGGAGCGATGGACGCAGCCGCCCGTTATGGGAAAGCGATCGGCCATCCGGCCGATCTCAATTTCGGCGATTGTTTTGCCTATGCTTGTGCAAAGGCCCACGGCAGCGGCCTTCTCTACAAGGGCGATGACTTTGCCCGGACCGATCTAGCCTGACGGTCTGGACAATCTGCATCAAGCCAATCCCCAGCTCTGCACCAATTGCTCCGGTGCGGAGATGGTGGCCGGGAGGATGAAGCGCTCGCTATCGTTGGCCGGCTCCCTGCCCTCGACGGCGGAGCGCACCGGCAGGCCATGGCCGAAATCCGTCAAAGTGACCAGTTCCAGCACCTTGTCGCCGTAATCGTCGCGCCATTCGCGCCGCTCGCCGCCTTCGAACAGCCGCAGCCGCCCCTTCGTCTGCGGACGGCCGCGCACGGCAAGCCACTGCGCCACCGAAGCCTCGGCATTGGCGTAGGAGACGACATTGTCATCCGCGCCATGCCAGATGGAAACTGCCGGAAAACGCGTCGCATCCGGGGATACCTCGCGAATGAGCTCTCCCCATTTTTCCGCTGGGCGCGCCGCACCCCTGCTCATCACATCCAGCGCCGACATGGCGTCGCGGGCCGCGCCGAAGGGCAAGCCGCCGACGATGGCGCCGGCAGCAAACAGATCCGGATAGGTGGCCAGCAGCGCGGACGCCATGGCGCCACCGGCCGAAAGGCCCATGACGAAAATTCTCTTGTCATCGATTTCATGCAGCTTGCGGCTGAAATCGATCATCTCGCGGATCGAGCCCAGCTCGCCACGATCGCGCGTCACCAGGCTCGGACGGAACCAGTTGAAACAGAGATTGGGATTGTTGGACGCTTTCTGCTCGGCATAAAGCACGGCAAAGCCATGACGACGGGCCAGGGCCGTCCAGCCGCTGGCGCGATCGAAATCCTCGGCATTCTGATGACAACCATGCAGGACCACGACGAGCGGCATCGGCCCTTCGGCACCCGGCGGCACATATTCCAGCATGCGCAGATCGCCGGGATTGCGGCCGAACCACAGGATTTCCGTCAGCTGCTGCGGCACGAGCTGCGTGGATACGCGCTGACGCGCCGGCTGCGATCGTGGCCGCGTTACGGGAAACTTGAGTTGCGGCAGATCGACGGAGTCGATGAGCAAACGGCGAAGCCGGCTTGGAACTTTGAAATTCATCATGGGCCTTTCAATCATTCGCGCTCGCCATTGTTGATCTTATTCGGCGGATCGCGACCGCACTCCGGCCCCACAGGGACGCTATAGAGCAATCGACTCTGCTTGTGCGATGCAGCAAATATAGGGCGGAGAAAGAGATTCGAACATGCACAAAGCATCATTGCTGCTATGTGAAATCAGCTTGAATCGATTAGATAATGTATCGAAAAATGCGCCGATGCGTCAGAGATAAGCTCTCGCAAGCGCGAGAAGCTTGGCATCTTCCTTCACACCCTGGCGATAAAGCTGGATGATCAGCGCGCCGATGCGCTCCGCCTCCGGGCCGCGATCATCGATGCCGCGATCCAAACAAACGGCACCCAGCACTTTTTCCAAAAGATCGAGATCATCTGAAAAAAGCGGCAGATCCTGTGGATGGATGGAGGTCTCCAACATACGCGTCGCCTCGTCCGTCGGGCAGAGCCACGCAAACACCTTCGCCGAGGCCCGCATCATACCGGCGATATCGAAATCGACTATGCGCTCAGGCCTGGACCTTGGCAAGAAAGCTTTTGTCGGTCGCATCGGGCAAATGCCACAGACACAACTTCTGTAAGAGTTACAATTTTAGGCAGCACAATCACCAAACATTGACGGGCGCCTGCCATAAGGGAGCGAGAAACGGAGACTTCCTGATGAACATGCGCGCGATCTCGGCAACACTCTGCATCCTCCTGCTCGGCGCGGCCGAGCCCGTCCTTGCCCAATCCCTCTCGGCGTTGCCGTTGCGCAACCCACGCCAGCTTCCCGAAGGCTATATCTCCGTGCAGTCGGGAATATCGATCTCCTTCCCGCTGCCGGACGGCGACAATCAGAAGCAGCAGGAAGATGCGCTGAAGACCTTTTACCGTATCGCCGGTAGCAATTGCGCCGTGCTGCTCGATACCGTGGCCGAAGCCTGCGAGATCAGCGGCATGTCCAGCAACACCAATGCCAACAATCTCGACAGCCGAGGAACGAGACTGACCGTCAGCGGACAGGTGACCATGTCGGTAAAACTGCGTCCGACGGACAGTGCGGCAAAATAAGAATTGGTTCATATGCCGCCGACCGACCCGAAAGCCAACGGATCGGTAAGAAATCATGGTGATAATCCGCCCGCAATCTGAAGGGTGACACCATGGCAAAAGCGAAACGACGCACGCGGCGCAAGCCACAGTCCAAGGCGGGCAGCTCTATGTGGCTATGGGGCTTCACCGGCCTTGCGGCCGTGGCCGGCATTTTCGCCTATGAGCATCGCCGGGACATGCCGTCCTTGCTGGCCAATGCCGGCATCAGCGATGTCAGGAACGATATCAGGCATGTAGCGCAGGAAACTGTGACGCCGGTGGCGAAGCCGAAGATCAAGGCAGCCGGCGTCGTTCCCGAGCGCCCCGGCGCGTCGATGCCGATTCCGCCCAACGCCATTCCCGTCTCCTTGCCGGCGGAACATCGCATCGCCTCCGTGCAGCCGCTCGCCCCGGCCCCAACGGTGGCGCCGCGACGCGAGAACGGCGGCCGATTCGGTCTCTGCGGCGGCGCGGCGGGGGCCAACTGCGTCGTCGACGGCAGCACCTTCTGGCAGAACGGCGTGAAGATTCGCCTTGCGGATATCGACGTGCCGGACAGCGATCCATCCCGTTGCGCCGGCGACCGGCAAAAGGCAGCGGCGGCCAGGCTGCGGCTGCAGGCCCTACTCAATGACGGCACTTTCGCCCTTTCGGGCAGCGCGCGCGGCGAGGATCAGCACGGCAGCAAGTTTCTCATCGCCATGCGTGCCGGTCGCTCGATCGGCGATCAATTGGTCGCAGAGGGGCTTGCCCGCCGCTGGACAGGCCAGACCGCTTCCTGGTGCGGTTGATCAAGAAAAATTTGATTGGGAGTTCAAGGATTTAAATGGTCGGGGCGGCCGGATTTGAACCGACGACCCCTTGACCCCCAGTCAAGTGCGCTACCGGGCTGCGCTACGCCCCGACCCGCCTAAAAGGCCTGTTTGCATTAGTCTGTCGGACATGACAGCGCAAGGGGTAAAATAAGCCGTCGGCAGAAAAATGGCATATGAAGCGAGAAAACCGTCCGCCCCAAGCTCAACGGCAGGACCGGCGCGGCCCCTCGCTTGGTTGATAGCTGTTGTCCGAGGCGCGATAGGAGCTGTAGCGGCCGGCGCAGTTCCGCGCGTGGCCGTCATAATAGGCCTGCACGCGCTGCCTGTAGAACAGGGTGCCGGTCACGAAGGATTTGAACAGCACGCCGCTGTCTGAATCGTCATCGTAATAGCCATCGAACCCATGGTGCTTATGGCCGCCGCGCCAACGATTGTGGCTGTGCCGATGCCCGTGATCGTGGACCTGAATGACGTCGGCCCGGTTGATGTCGGATTGCCGCGGCACCGAAAGCGCGGGCATGGTGATGGCTCCAGCGGGCATGGTGGCGCTCACCGCCAGCAAGAGGCCAAGCCCCGCAACCGCTATCGACCTGGAGATCGTTCGCATCTGTCACTCCTGCAAATCCAGGGCAGAGAATCCAAGCACATATGCGTGAATGAACTTGCCGCCGGTGGTTCCGATATTAGCTTTATATAGTAGGTTCGCGCCGGGCTCACAGGTGCCTTTCCGCCCTGCAAATGCATTTTCGTTGAACAAGACGTGATTGGAAAGTTTGGCCGATGAAGCCCCTGATCGCCCTCCTCCTATGTACGCCGCTGCTTGCCGCGTGCACCACGAGTGAACAGTCTCTACAACCAATTCCCGGCAGCATCACCTATCGCGGGCAGCCCGAGATGAAGCTGACGCAATCGCCACCGGGCACGCGCCTGCCGCATCATTTCACCAACCAATGGGGCGAGGATGTCTATGAGACCTATATCGTCCAGCCGGACCGCAGCCTGAGGCTCGTCAGCCGGCAGGTGATGACCCGCCCGCTGTAGCGCGGCTTCTGTCTCTCCAACGAAAAACTCCGCCGGCGCGGGCTCGGCGGAGTTTTTACGTTCAGGTACAATGATCGCTCGGCTTACCAGCAGCGATAGCAGCGACGGTAATAGGGTCGGCCGTAATAGCCGCGGTGATGATCGCTGACGGCGGCGCCGACCAGAACACCGCCGATGACGCCGGCGGCGATACCCGCGGCAGCCTGGTTCTCAGCCTGCTGCACCTGAGCGCGATTGGCCTGATAGGTGGCGCCGACGCAACGGCTGTAACGCTGCGTGCCCGGACGCAAGCCCTGGGATTGGCAGGTCATTTCGGCGTTCGTGGCGGATTGTTCCGGTGTCTGGCAGCTCGTCAAAATGGTCGAAATAGCAAAAAGGCCAAGCGCCATGGCAGCACGTATGCGCATAATTCTCTCCAGCAATCTAAAGTGTTGTCCCGGAGTTGAGGAATACAGCCAAAGGTAAGTTAACGCAAGCCGTTCATTACCAACTAGTTAATAAGAAGACACCGAAAATGGATGCATTCCGGGCAGGCATATGCCGGCAAGACGGACAGAAGACAAAGGGCCGGCACGGCGCCAGCCCCTCTCGCATTCTCCTGACCCCGACCCGGCACCTGGACCGGCGGAGCCGTATCCGATCAGAAATTCCGCTCGAAACGAAGAATGCCGGCAACCGTGTCGTCGTTGATGAAGTCATAATGCATGTAGGTCAGCTCCGGCTCGATAAGCAGGTTCTTGACCGGGTTGAACTTCACATTGGTCGTGGCTTCGAAAATCTTCGAGTCGGTATAGGCGAGCTGCAGATTCCACTTCAGTTTGTCGTTGATCGGCACACCCACACCGCCCCAGACGGCCCAGTCGCCCCAGCCGCACTTGGCGCCATGGACGACGCCATCGGAAGTCGTGCAGGCGGATTCATCCTGATAGGAGCCGGCATATTGGTTGAGCTTGTCGCCATCCGTGTTCCAGCCGCCCATGAGGAAAGCTTCCACGCCGCCGGCGAACTTGGCATCGATACGGGCCTTGATGGCGCCTTCCTCGACGATGGAGTCGTAACCACCCACGACCTTGAAGCCGAAGGTGTCCGTCGTATAGCCCAGCCCGGCAACGACGTTGGGCGCGTAATGATCGGCCTTGGACGTGACCCAGGCGCCACCATAGCTGTCGGAATCCGATCCAGAATTGCTGTCTTCCAGCGAGATGACGGCGGAGAAGCCGTTGCCGGGATCATATTTATAGGTCAGCTGATTGAGTTCGTACGGGCCGTCATAGATCGCATCGTCGTTAATGACGTCGCCAGCATAGCCGGCATAAAGATTATACTGCGAGTCGAGCTTACCGACGGTAAAGCCGGCGAGGCTGATATTGGCGAACAGCAGCTTCTCGGCGGTGGCGCCTCCGTCGTTCCACTCCCAACGCAGGATCATGTTGGTTTTCAAGGGGCCGTATTCGGTATCCGTCGCCGTGTCGACATTCAGCTCGACGCGTTCATGCCAGAGCGTGCCGACCTTGTTCGACGGATTATAGGCGTCGTACCATTCGCCCTCGGTACGAACCTTTCCGCCGATCTTCAGGCAGGTCTCGGTGCCCGGAATGAAGAAATAGCCGGTGCCGTAGGCATCGCAGATGCGGACATATTCCAGCGGCTCGGGCTCGGCCGCAACGATGGCATCGGCCGCGTGGGCGCCGCTCACCGTTGCCAGAGCGGCGGCGGAGCCGAGAAGAAGGCTCTTGATGTTCATGATGTCTCCATTCGAATATCCATCAGGGAATGGAGCTTTCACGGTAGACGATCTCATACCGCCCCACTGCCTGATATGACGTCTTCCCGTGTCGGGAACGAAGCAGCGACGCTTCACCATCGCAAGCTGAACCTGGTGTTGGCCGCTTGCAAGCCAATAAACGTAGCAAGCTAATTATCATCACTACCTAGCTTTGTTGACGTGACAAAAATATCACGTACGCTGCCGGCAACCAAACGCCATCGCCGAAGACGGCATCGGCAAGCTGCTTTTCGCCCGGACGATACGGCATCCGCGTCATATTGAACGATGGGGATAAATGAATAGAATTAAGGGCCGGGATCAGGAAAGGACCGCAATCGAACACGATGGCGGCGGGTTGCTTTGGAGGAAAAGCCCATGTCTTTCAAATTCTTGAGTGCGTGTCTCCTCGCCGCGGGCTTGGCCACGACGGCCATGGCCTCTTCCGGCGGCCGTGGCGGCGGCGACCGGGGTGGCTGGGGCGACAGCCCAGGCGCGGAAGACAGTGGCAACTATCGCAGCACCATTGTCGATCGGGGTGATGCCGCCACGAGCGACGAAAAAGACCCCAACGCCTGCTGGACCCTGCCCCGCTCCGCCGATGGCAAATCGATCGTCGCGCCGAGCCAGGCCAATCCGGTCGTTCCGCGCAAGTGCAATTGATTCACAAAATGCGAAAGCACGGCCTGCAATGTCTTGTGGTGCAGCAGCTTCTGGCCCTGGACGCGGCGGCATCCGCACAAATTTAAACGGAAAGGCTGCGCTTACCGCACCTGGTCAAGCAAACGCTTGCACTCGAGCAGGTCATAGAGCGTTTCCTGCAGCAGCGCGCGATCTTCCTTGCCGACGCTCGACTTGCCGATGGACACATCAGGCATGTCGTCCTCGCCGCTTACGAAATTGAAGAAACGACGGCTGATCGGCGCCTTGGCACGGCCGACGATCTGATCCTCGTCGGGATGGCCGGAGGCGACGCGCGGCTCGGCCGGAGCCGGTTCCTGCGCTGCGGCGGCAAGCGCCTCGACACTGGCGAGATCGCCATGGCCGACAGCGATGACAAACTTGTTGCCATTGGTCTTCAGAAGCTTCTGCACGCCCTTGATCGTATAGCCATGATCATAGAGCAGATGGCGGATGCCGTTCAGCAGGTCGACGTCCTCGGGCCGGTAGTAACGCCGGCCCCCGCCCCGCTTCATCGGCTTGATCTGCGGGAAACGGGTCTCCCAGAAGCGCAGGACATGCTGCGGCAGATCAAGGTCCTCAGCGACTTCGCTGATGGTGCGAAATGCGTCTGGGCTCTTGTCCATCGTCATACTCCTACAGCAAGCTGCCGGCACACGCGGGCCGGGCCATGCAAAACCGGATATCGGCATCGCGCCTCAGCGCGATACGACTCATCATATTTCAACGGTTTGCCGGGAGAAATTCAAGTCGTCTCTTCGGTTGTTGCACAGGCAAGCCGAAAAATGCCCCCGAAAGGCCCGAAAACGGCATTTCCGCGCCGGCGGAAATCATGCCGATATTCGTCGAAAATGAGATCAGGAAGCAGGATTGGCCGGTCGAGCCTTGGCCTTGCGGCTGGCATGGGCCTTCAGGATACGCGTCTTCAGCACGTTGGATGCCTTGAACGTCATGACGCGGCGCGGGGAGATCGGCACTTCCTCGCCGGTCTTCGGATTGCGGCCGATTCGCTCGTTCTTGTCGCGAACCTGGAACGTCGCGAAGGAGGAGAGCTTTACGGTTTCGCCACGCACGATGGCATTGCAAATTTCATCGATGACGGTCTCCACGAGTTCCGCCGATTCTGTTCGGGAGAGGCCGACTTTCCGGAATACCGACTCCGCCAGGTCTGCGCGCGTCACTGTCTTGCCCGTCATGGTTCCCCGCCCAAATTGCTGCGTAATACTATTGAAGTTGCAAGAGACTATTGCCCTTGCTCCAAACGGTCAAGCTCTTGTTCGGAATCGGCTTTTAGAGACTTGGCCTACCAGCGCAGCAGAACCGCGCCCCAGGTGAAACCGCCGCCCATGGCCTCCAGCATCACCAGATCGCCCTTCTTGATCCGGCCATCGCCGGCGGCGGCGGCAAGCGCCAGGGGGATCGATGCGGCCGAGGTATTGCCGTGAAGATCGACGGTTATGACAACCTTTTCCGGCGCGATTCCGAGCTTCTTGGCCGAGCCGTCGATGATACGGCGGTTGGCCTGATGCGGCACCAGCCAATCGAGATCGTCGGCGGTCACGTCGGCGGCCTTGAAAGCCGCTTCAATAACGTCGGTGATCATGCCGACCGCATGCTTGAACACTTCGCGGCCCGCCATGTGCAGCACGCCGACCGTGCCGGTCGTTGACGGCCCGCCATCGACATAGAGCTTGTCCTTATGGGCGCCATCGGAGCGCAGGCTTGCCGTCAGCACGCCGCGATCGGTGTTGGCGCCCGTGCCCTCGCCCGCTTCGAGGATCAGCGCGCCGGCGCCGTCGCCGAAGAGCACGCAGGTCGTGCGGTCGGTCCAGTCGAGAATACGGGAAAAGGTTTCGGCGCCGATGACGAGCACGCGCCTGGCAACGCCGCCGCGAATATAGGCGTCTGCGGTCGTCACCGCATAGACGAAGCCCGAACAGACGGCCTGCACATCGAAGGCGAAGCCATGATGCATGCCGAGCCGGTTCTGGATGTTTACCGCCGTTGCCGGGAAGGTGTTGTCCGGCGTCGAGGTGGCGACGATGATCAGGTCCAGATCGTCGGCCGTCAGCCCGGCATTGGCAAGGGCTGCCCGCGCCGCCTGTTCACCGAGCGAAGCGGTGGTTTCCCCTTCGCCGGCAATATGGCGCTGGTGGATGCCGGTACGCTGGACGATCCAATCATCGCTGGTGTCCACGACTTGTTCCATATCGCGATTGGTCATGACGCGCTTGGGAAGCGCTGCGCCAAATCCGCGAACAACTGAACGGATCATTCCTAGTATACCCCGTCGCTCATGCCGCTTCCGGTCCGATCGGCGGCTGCCGTCTGGCATGATATTTTTTCAGATCATTTTCGATTTTTTGTGTCAGGCCATTCTTGGCCATGTCGTAGCCGACGTCGATGGCGGCCGCGAAAGCTTCGACATTGGCGCCGCCGTGGCTCTTGATGACGATGCCGTTGAGGCCGAGGAAGACACCGCCGTTGACCTTGCTGGGATCGAGCTTCTCGCGCAAGAGGTCGAAAGCGCCCTTGGCAAGGATGTAGCCGATGCGGGCAAGCAGGGTGCGCGTCATCGCCGCGCGCAGATAGGAACCGATCTGCTTGGCCGTGCCTTCGGCGGCCTTCAGCGCGATATTGCCGGAAAAGCCTTCCGTCACCACCACGTCGACCGTGCCCTTGCCGATATCGTCGCCCTCGACGAAGCCGAAATAGTCGAGCGATTCAAGATTGGCCTCGCGGATCAGGCGGCCGGCCTCCTTGACGTCTTCCTGCCCTTTGATCTCCTCGACGCCGACGTTGAGAAGACCGATGGACGGGCGCTCGATCTCGAAGAGGGCGCGGGCCATGGCGCCGCCCATCAGGGCGAAATCGAGCAATTGCTGCGAATCGGCGCCGATCGTCGCGCCGACATCGAGAACGATGCTTTCGCCGCGAAGCGTCGGCCAGATCGCCGCGATCGCCGGACGCTCGATATTGGCCATGGTGCGCAGGCAGAACTTGGCCATGGCCATCAGCGCGCCGGTATTGCCGGCGGAAACGACGACATCGGCATCCCCGACCTTCACCGCCTCGATCGAACGCCACATGCTGGAAACATAGCGGCCGCGGCGCAGCGCCTGGCTCGGCTTCTCGTCCATGCTGATGGCGACGTCGCACTCGTGAAAGACGGATTTGTCGCGCAGCTTCGGATATTTTGCGAGGATCGCCTCGCAGCGATCCCTCATGCCGTACATGATAAAGGTAATATCGGGATGCCGCTCCAGCGCCTTGGCCGCGCCGGGAATAACAACCTCAGGGCCGAAATCGCCACCCATTAGGTCAAGAGAAATTCTGATCACGCGTCCCTGGTCCTTCTTGTCCGCCGGGCCTGGCGAATTTGGCGTCAAAATACCGGTTTCTCCCCGCGTTACAACTGAATTGTGTTCAATTGCCAGGGGGGTCTATTCCTTTTTCCAGTCTTTCAGGACCGCGAATGGCGAGGGTTTCTTGTCATCTTCGCCCGTGTCCTCGACATGGTCTTCAAACGCGATGCCCGGCTTGCGCGGATAGGGATCGATGGCAAGCGCGGCGAATTCGGCGACGACGGCGCCGGCGTCGATCGTATCTCCGGTAAAGGTCTCCGGAAGATCGGGACCGTCGGGATCGAGCACCATTTCGCCGGCATCCGTCGACGGTGCGCGGGCCAGCTTGGAATCCTCCGGCACGAAGATCTGCTCGAAATCCTCGTCGATCTGCGATTCCACAGGATCGAGTGTCACGACGCAGGCCTGGACGATCTTCGCGCGCACATTGCCCTTGAGGCGAATGCCATCACGCTTCCAGCGGGAAATCTTGAGATCCGCCTCAAGCTTCTCCACCGAAAGGACGTCCCACAGCTTGGCAAGGCCGGCAAGCTCCCGGTTGTCGGCCTCGACATGCACCTCCACCGGATTGGCGGAGATGTGACCGACCTTCACCGGATAGGAAAAGGGTGTTTCGTCGGAGTTGTGTTTTTTCATTCTTGTCTCCTAAGCTACGTCTTTGCCAAACCCATCGGGCAGAGGCAGAGTTGCCGAACCAGTGGCGATCTCGGCCTCGGTCACATCGGCGAGATGCGCTTCCGCGGTTACCATCCAATCCGCCAGGCCGAGCATGGTGGGAGCCCCCTCGCCGGCCTTGGGATGGATGTTGCGCCGAAGGGCCGCCGCCAGTGCCTCGCGATCGCTCGCGTCCATGGCGGCAGCATAGCTCTCAAGCCGTCCGTAGAACATGCCCGCCAGCTTCTTCATCCGTTTCGGTACGCTGTTGTCGCCGATTCCAAGTTCGCGGATCGAATAATCGATATCCTCGAAAAAGGCATCGACAATTTCCTGCGCCAGTTCCTGGCCACTGGTTGCCGACGAACGCGTCCGCCGAAAAAACAGGATCATCATCACCGACAGCAGCTCGAAACGCCCCATGACCGTGTCCGGCACGTCGTAATCGGTATAAAAAACCGGCTGGCGCGCCATCGCGGTCAGGGTTTCATATTGCCTGACGACGATGATCTGATTGTGATTTCTTTTTCGGAAGAGCCCAAAAATCATGAAAATTCCCGGAATTGGCTCATTCAGAGAGCCCGGTCGCGCTCGGCCTTGTTGCATCCATGTGAAAGCTGGTTTACCGAAGCAGGCGCGAATTGCAATGCCGTTTGTGCCCGCTTCAAGGCCCCGCCCCGACCTGTCGTCACGCTGTGCATGATTGGTGATGAAGAGTGCCGAACAACATTGTTGAACCTTCCGCCATCGCGGAAAGGCCACAATGATGTGCACAGCAAGATCATATCGGCCGCTTGGCCATCGGTTTGATTCATTAGGGGAGATGAGATGTCGTTGACGAGGCGGTATTTCAAGTCTGACAGAACTTTCATCAGCAGTGCCGCCATCACTCTGGTGATCGCAACAGCGGGACTTACAGGCTGCAAGACCAGCGAGGTCATGAACAACGGCTACATCTTCGACCAGCAATCGCTCAATCTCGTGCCTGTTGGTTCGAGCCGCGAGCAGGTGCTGCTGTCTCTCGGCACGCCGTCGACGACGGCAACCTTCGATGGCGAAGTCTTTTACTATATCTCCCAGAAGCGCACCCGCGCCGTGGCCTTCATGAAGCCGAAGCTGGTCGACCAGAACATCCTGGCGATCTATTTCGACAAGGACGGCATCGTGAAGCAGGAAGCCAATTACACGCTGAAGGACGGCAAGGTCTTCGACATGATCAGCCGCACCACGCCGACCGGCGGCCGCGACATCACCTTCCTGCAGCAGATCCTGCAGGGCGGCGGCAACGGCATCAACGGCGCGAGGAACTTCCTCAACAATCTCAATCCGGGCCAATAAGCCGGATAGATCGCATCAAAAAACCCGCGAGGCGCGAGCCCCGCGGGTTTTTCATTGGTTACGCTCTCGTCCTTATCCGGCGAGAATGGCAAGCAGCAGCAGCGCGACGATATTGGTGATCTTGATCGCCGGATTGACCGCCGGACCGGCGGTATCCTTATAAGGGTCGCCGACGGTATCGCCCGTCACCGACGCCTTGTGCGCTTCCGAACCCTTCAGATGGCGCGTCCCGTCCTTGTCAACGAAGCCGTCCTCGAAGCTCTTCTTGGCATTGTCCCAGGCACCACCGCCCGACGTCATCGAGATGGCGACGAACAGGCCGTTGATGATGACCCCCAGCAGCGAAGCCCCGAGTGCCGCAAAGGCCGAGGCCTTGGAGCCGGAAATCAGCAGCACGCCGAAATAGACGACGACCGGCGCCAATACCGGCAGCAGCGACGGGATGATCATCTCGCGGATGGCGGCCTTGGTCAGAAGATCGACGGCGCGGCCGTAATCGGGACGTTCCGTGCCCTGCATGATGCCCGGCTTTTCACGGAACTGCTTGCGCACCTCCTCGACGATCGAGCCCGCCGCACGGCCGACCGCCGTCATGGCAATGCCGCCGAAGAGATAGGGAATGAGGCCGCCGAACAGCAGGCCGGCGACGACATAGGGATTGGAGAGTTCGAAGGAGATCGTTCCGACATTGGCGAAATAGGGGAACTGATCGCCATGGGCGGCGAAATATTGCAGGTCGTTCGAATAGGCGGCGAACAGCACCAGCGCGCCAAGACCGGCCGAACCGATGGCATAGCCCTTGGTCACGGCCTTGGTGGTGTTGCCGACCGCGTCCAGGGCATCCGTCGACTTGCGCACTTCCGGCGGAAGATGCGACATCTCGGCGATGCCGCCGGCGTTGTCGGTGACCGGGCCGAAAGCATCGAGCGCGACGATCATGCCGGCCAAGCCGAGCATGGCGGTGACGGCGATGCCGGTGCCGAACAGGCCGCCGAGCTGATAGGTGGCAAGAATGCCGCCGACGATAACGATCGCCGGCAGTGCCGTCGATTCAAGCGAAACGGCGAGACCCTGAATGACGTTGGTGCCATGACCGGTGACCGACGCCTGGGCGATGGAGTTGACCGGCCGCTTGTTCGTGCCGGTATAGTATTCAGTGATGACGACGATCAGTGCCGTGACGACCAGGCCGACGATGCCGCAGGTGAAGAGCTTCGCGCCGGTAATGTCGAAGCCGGCGACGGTTCCGATCGAACCCCAGCCGACGGTCAGCGAAGTGGCGGCCCCGAGCCCGATGATCGACAGGATGCCGGTGGCGATCAGGCCCTTGTAGAGCGCGCCCATGATCGAGCCATTGGCGCCGAGCTTGACGAAGAAGGTGCCGATGATCGAGGTGATGATGCAGGCGCCGCAAATCGCCAGCGGATAGATCATGGCGGAGGCGAGGATCGGCGCGCCGGCGAAGAAGATCGCGGCCAGAACCATGGTGGCGACGACGGAGACCGCATAGGTTTCGAACAGGTCGGCCGCCATGCCGGCGCAATCGCCGACATTGTCGCCGACGTTGTCGGCAATGGTGGCGGGATTGCGCGGATCGTCCTCGGGAATGCCGGCTTCCACCTTGCCGACCAGATCGCCGCCGACATCGGCGCCCTTGGTGAAGATGCCGCCGCCGAGACGGGCGAAGATCGAAATCAGCGAAGCCCCGAAGCCGAGCGACACCAGCGCATCGATGACATCGCGCGAGCCCGGCTCATGGCCGAGAACGCCGGTCAGCACGTAGAAATAGATGGAGACGCCGAGCAGCGCCAGGCCGGCGACCAGCATGCCGGTGATGGCGCCCGATTTGAAGGCGATGTCGAGACCGGCCGACAGGCTGTGCGACGAGGCCTGCGCGGTGCGGACATTGGCGCGCACGGAGACATGCATGCCGATGAAACCGGCAGCGCCGGACAGGATGGCGCCGATCAGGAAACCGAAAGCGGCTTCGGCGGACAATAGCAGCCAGGCTGCAATGAAAACGATGACGCCGACAATGGCGATGGTTCTATATTGACGAGCGAGATAGGCCTTCGCGCCTTCGCGAATATAACCGGCTATCTCCTGCATGCGCGCGTTGCCCTGATCGGCCGACAAGACCGATCGGGTTGCCCAGACGGCATAGATCACCGAGAGCAATCCGCACGCGATAACTCCTAAAAGAATCGACATTTCGCTTTTTCCCTCCAAAAAAGCCGGCGGTTTACTCCTCCCCCGGCCGCCTGCACGACGGCGGCCCCCCTCCTCCTCGGCGGCCGGCAGTCATGCAAACTGAGATTGCGTTTGGGAAAACGTCGCGTCAAGACCGCCCGCGGGTAAAACACCCGAAGGAGGTTCAAAAGAAGATTCGTAGATGAAATCAGACGCGAACGAAGGAAACGAAAGCCGGCGGCACCGTTACCGGCGCCGCTATCGCGGCTTATTTCTTGGCTTCGCCGCGGACCTGCCTGGCGATTCGGTCGAGCACGGCGTTGACGAGCTTCGGCTCATCCTCTTCGAAGAAGGCATGCGCGATCTCGACATATTCCGTGACGATGACCGGCACCGGCACATCCTTGCGGTCGAGAAGCTCGAAGGTGCCGGCACGCAGGATAGCGCGCACGGTGCTGTCCAGGCGCGACAGTGCCCAATCGTCCTGCAGGGCCGAGCCGATCAGCGGATCGAGCCGGGTCTGCTCGCGCACGACACCCGAGACGATGGAACGGAACCAGGACGCGTCGGCCTTCAGATAGGTGTCGCCGTCCAGTTCCTGTCCGAGACGATGCGCCTCATATTCGGCCACCACCTCCAATACGCCGGTTCCGCCGACATCCATCTGATAGAGCGCCTGAACCGCGGCAAGGCGGGCTGCCCCACGCTGGTTCGCCGTCTTTGCCGGCCGCTCGTTATCCTGATTGCTCATGAATTTATGCACCCAACTTCTGTTTCAGCGCGATCATCGTCAACGCTGCGCGGGCGGCAAAGCCACCCTTGTCCTTGTCCGAACGGCGCGCCCGCGCCCAGGCCTGATCGTCGTTTTCGACGGTCAGAATGCCATTGCCGATCGCGAGGGATTCGCTGACGGACAGATCCATCAGCGCACGCGAGGATTCATTGGCGACGATATCGAAATGATAGGTTTCGCCGCGGATGACCATGCCGAGGGCGACATAGCCATCATAGATGATACCGCCATTGTCGCCGCCGTCGAGCGCCATGGCAATCGCCGCCGGAATCTCCAGCGCGCCGGGCACGGTCACGATGTCATAGGTCGCGCCAGCTTCTTCGAGCGCGGTCTTGGCGCCGTCGAGAAGGGCATCGGCCATGTCGTCGTAGAAGCGAGCTTCGACGATCAGGATATGGGCATTGCTGGAGCTGGACATACGTCACCTGCGAAATGAGAGGGCGGGCAGTACCGTTTAACGGCGGGTCAAACCACGGCGGGCCGCGCTTGGCAAGTGTTTTTCGGCCGCCGCCGCGATTCTGGCCCGGTTTTGGGGACGAACGGGCTTTGCCGGAAATTGCATCTTCCACCGTCACTCCCGCTTCGATAATAATTTGCCACCGGCAGCGGGAGGGCCAGATGACAGAGAAAACCAAATTCGCGGTCAACACCGGCGAACTCCAGCTCGACCATTGGCAGCAGGGACGTTTTTTCGCCGGCAGCGACATCTCCTTCGGCGCGCTGATCGGCTTGAAGGATCTCGGCATCAGCTATAACGAAGTGCCTCCGGGCAAATCGGGCTGTCCGTTTCATAATCATCATGTCGAGGAGGAGCTCTTCGTCATCCTCGACGGCGACGGCGAATATCGCTTCGGCACGGAGCGCATTGCCGTTACGAAAGGCGATGTGCTCGGAGCACCGGCCGGCGGCCATGAGACCGCCCATCAGCTCATCAATACCGGTCCCGGCGTACTGACCTATCTCGTCATATCGACCAAGGCGAAGACGGAGATCGTCGAATATCCCGACTCCGGCAAATTCCTGGCCAAGACCAATCGGACCGACGCTTCGAAACCCTTCCGTTTCATCGGCCGCGATGGCGATCCCATGGATTATTGGGACGGTGAACCGGGCGCATGACACGACGCTCCTGAATGCTGCAATGCCCTGAAGGAAGGAAATCGCTCCCACCATGACTACTATCCCCACCTTGACGACGGAACGGCTGATCCTGCGCGCCCATCGGCTGGACGAATTCGAGGATTATGCCGCGTTCTGGAACCAGGCGGAGCTGATGCGCTTCGTGGGCGGCGAACCGCCGACGCGCGAACAGACATGGGCGCGTTTTTTGCGCTACACCGGCATGTGGCATCATCTCGGCTTCGGCTTCTTTGCCATCGAGGAACGCGGCAGCGGCCGCATCGTCGGCGAGGCCGGCTTTCTGGATTCCCATCGCGACATGAATCCGACGACGGAAGGCACGCTGGAGACCGGCTGGGCGATCTCGCCGTCATTGCAAGGCAAGGGCTATGCAACGGAAGCCATCCGGGCAGCCATTGCATGGGCCGACCGCACCTTCGCCGACCGGCGCATGACCTGCATCATCGATCCGGACAACACGCCGTCGCTACGGGTCGCCGAAAAGGTCGGCTTCCGCCGGATCGGCGAAACCTTCTACAAGGGCTCAACGAACGTCATGCTCGAGCGCTGGAAATAGGACGGCGCGATCGTCGAAGGTATGTCATGCCCATGAGCCAGCCACATCGCCTCAGCATAAGAGACTATGAACCCGCTGACGCGGGAACGACGATCGATATTTTTCTAAGAGCCATCCGGGACGTCGCCTCGAAGGACTATACGCCCGCGCAGATCGATGCCTGGGCGAAGGTCGACGATGCCAGGGTCTGGGCGCAGTGGCGCGCCAGCCGCCCGACCTGGCTGGCGATCTGCGATGGCGCACCCGTCGGCTTCAGCGACCTGACGCCGGATGGCTGTCTGGACATGATGTTCGTGCATCCGGAGCATCAGGGCAAGGGTGTCGCCAGCCTGCTTCTCGCGACCGTGGAAAAGGCTGCCAGAGAACAACGGCTCCGGCGGGTCTTCACCGAGGCCAGCCTCACCGCCCGACCCTTTTTCGAACGAAAGGGGTTTATCGTCCTGGCCGCTCAGACGGTCGAAAAGCGTGGGCAGAGGCTTGCGAATTTCCGCATGGAAAAACACCTCGCCTGAGGGGCCGGGATTTCGGCTATAGCCGGGCAGCGACGCCCGGCTTAACCCAAATCAAGTCAGCTCGCCTTGGGGGCCGGGAATTCCGCCAGCCGCGCGGCATAGCGAGCCATGGTATCGACTTCGAAATTGACGAAATCGCCGGCCTTGCGATCTCCCCAGGTCGTCACCTCGAGCGTATGGCGGATCAGCAGCACGTCGAAATCGGTGCCGTCGACGGCGTTGACCGTCAAGGACGTCCCGTCGAGGGCGATCGAACCCTTGGGCGCGACGAACTTGGCAAGATGTTCGGGCGCGCGCAGGCGAAAGCGGGTGGCGTCGCCCTCCTCGGTCACCGAAAGGATTTCCGCCTTGCCGTCGACGTGGCCGGAGACGATATGGCCGCCGAGTTCATCGCCGATCTTCAGCGAGCGTTCGAGATTGATGTTGCTGCCGGCCTGCCATGTGCCGATGGTGGTCAGCCGCAGGGCTTCTTCCCAGGCCTCAACCTCGAACCAGCGGCCGTTGCTTCCCGTTTCCGGCAGACCGGTCACCGTCAGGCAGATGCCGGAATGGGAGATCGAGGCGCCCATGTCGATAGTCGCCGGATCGTAATTGGTGGCGACCCGCAGCTTGATGCCCTCTTTGAGAGGAGACACGGATTCGACCTTGCCGATGTCGGTGACAATTCCGGTGAACATCAAAAACCTCTTTCAAATTCGTCGCAGCGATCGTTGCCGAACTGGCTCGCGCGGATATGCCTGAAACTCGCAGGGATATTGGTCTTCGTGACCGGCGATTCAATACCGCCCTCGCCGATCGCATCCGGCCCCTGGAACAGAAGGATGCGGTCAACCAGATCCGCCTCGAGAAAACGCTGCGCCGTGCGCGCCCCGCCCTCGACCAGAAGCGAAGAAATGCCGCGCGTGCCCAGCGCCTCCAGCAACTCTCCCGGCTGGCTGGTCCCGGATTGCAGCACCTCGACGCCGGCAGCATCCAGCGCGGCGCGGCGGCTCAGGAAAGCCTTGTCGGTATTTTCGTCGAAGGACGGCGGATGGCCGGCAACCGCGATGACAGGATATTGCCGCGCCGTCCTGACCAGCTTGCCGTCCAGCGGAAGCTGGAGATCGTCGTCGATGACGATGCGCAGCGGAGAGCGCTCCTCCAGGCCCGGCAGCCGGCAGGTCAGTTCCGGATCGTCGGCGATGGCCGTGCCGATGCCGACCAGAATGGCATCGCTTTCAGCGCGCAGGACCTGCACCTGGGCGCGGGCGATATCGCCGGTGATGCGCACCTGCCCAGCCCCCGTCTTACCGATCATGCCATCGGCGGAAACGGCAAGCTTGAGAGTCACATAGGGCCGGTTTCTCGTCTGGCGCATGAGATAGCCGGCAAGCGAGCGCCTGCCCTCCTCCTCCAGAATGCCGGTATCGACCTCGATCCCCGCATCCCGCAGCAGCGCGATGCCACGCCCGGAAACACGTTGGTCGGGATCGGTGACGCTGATGACGACACGCGCCACGCCATAGGCGATGAGCGCCTCGGCGCAGGGCGGCGTCTTGCCGTAATGGGAGCAGGGTTCCAGCGTGACATAGGCCGTCGCTCCCCTCGCCGCCTCGCCGGCTTCGGCAAGCGCCTGCGGTTCGGCATGCGGCCGACCGCCGACCGCCGTCACGGCGCTGCCGATGACGGCGCCGTCCTTGACGACAAGGCAGCCGACGGAAGGATTGGTGGAGGTCAGCCCGAGATGCCTGCGCGACAGGCGGATAGCCGCGGCCATGAAGCGCTCGTCGTCAGGCCGCGTCGCCATGGTCAGGGGTCCAGCGGATCGCGAGCGATCTTGGCGTTGATCTCGGTGATGACGTGCTCGAAATCCTCCGCATGCGAGAAATCGCGATAGACGGAGGCATAACGCACGAAGGCGACATCATCGAGGCTCTTCAGGGCTTCCAGCACCTGAAGGCCGATCTGTTCCGAGCTGATTTCCGTTTCACCGGAGCTTTCCAGACGGCGGACGATGCCGGAAACGGCGCGTTCGATACGGTCGCGATCGACCGGGCGTTTGCGCAGGGCGATCTCGAAAGAGCGCACCAGCTTGTCCCGATCGAACAGCACCTTACGGCCGGTCTTCTTGATGACCATCAGCTCGCGCAGCTGCACGCGCTCGAAGGTGGTGAAGCGGCCGCCGCAATCCGGACAAATGCGCCGACGGCGGATGGACGTGTTGTCCTCCGCCGGGCGCGAATCCTTGACCTGGGTATCTTCTGAACCGCAATAGGGGCAGCGCATGCGCTCTCCTTAGCCCAGGTAGCCATACATCGGGAAACGGTCGGTCAGCTTGACCACCTTCTCGCGTACGGCAGCCTCGACGGCGGCATTGCCTTCGTCGGAGTTGGCAACCTTCAGACCATCGAGCACTTCGATGATGAGGTTACCGATCTCGCGGAACTCGGCTTCCTTGAAGCCGCGCGTCGTACCGGCCGGCGTGCCGAGGCGGACGCCTGACGTGACGAAGGGCTTTTCCGGGTCGAAGGGGATGCCGTTCTTGTTGCAGGTGACGTAGGCGCGGCCGAGAGCCGCCTCGGCGCGCTTGCCGGTGGCGTTCTTCTTGCGCAGGTCGACCAGCATCAGGTGGTTGTCCGTGCCGCCGGAAACGACATCGACGCCGCCGGAGATCAGGGTCTCGGCGAGAGCCTTGGCATTCTTGACGATCTGGGCGGCGTAGTCCTTGAAGGACGGCTGCAGCGCTTCGCCGAGGGCAACGGCCTTGGCGGCGATGACGTGCATCAGCGGACCGCCCTGCAGGCCGGGGAAGACGGCCGAATTGAACTTCTTGGCCAGATCCTCGTCATTGGTGAGGATCATGCCGCCGCGCGGGCCGCGAAGCGACTTGTGCGTCGTGGTGGTGGCGACATGGCAATGCGGGAACGGCGACGGATGCTGGCCACCGGCAACCAGGCCGGCGATATGGGCCATGTCGACCATCAGGTATGCGCCGACGCTGTCGGCGATCTCGCGGAAGCGCTTCCAGTCCCAGATGCGGGAATAGGCGGTGCCGCCGGCGATGATCAGCTTCGGCCTGGTTTCCTCGGCCTTGCGCTGCACTTCGTCCATGTCGAGCAGGTTGTCGCCTTCGCGCACACCGTAGGACACGACGTTGAACCACTTGCCGGACATGTTGACCGGCGAACCGTGCGTCAGGTGACCACCGGAATTGAGATCGAGGCCCATGAAGGTGTCACCCGGCTGCAGCAGCGCCAGGAAGACGGCCTGGTTCATCTGCGAGCCGGAATTCGGCTGGACGTTGGCGAAGTTGACGCCGAACAGCTTCTTGGCGCGTTCGATCGCGAGCTCTTCGGCAATGTCGACGAACTGGCAGCCGCCATAATAGCGCTTGCCCGGATAACCCTCGGCATATTTGTTCGTCATGATCGAGCCCTGCGCTTCCAGCACGGCGCGGGAAACGATGTTTTCCGAGGCGATCAATTCGATCTCATGCCGCTGGCGACCCAGTTCCTTGCCGATCGCGCCAAAGATTTCCGGATCGGTATCGGCGAGCGAGCGATTGAAGAAAGGTTCGGTGGAAGCAATGGTCATGGTGGAAGCTCCTGAACGGGCCGGATCGGCAATGGGACGGTATTAGCGTCAGGGTCGCCCGAGAGCAATACGATCAGCGACATTTGCTGGGCATTCTACGATGAGCGACGCCCACAAACGAAAAAGCCGCATCCGGAGATGCGGCTTTCTGTGCATATCGTCGATCGACGGCCCGATTATTGAACCGGCTGCTCCATGCCCTGGGTCGTGTCCAGAGCGAGCTCGGGATTGCCGTCGAGCTGATAGATATCGTCGCGGAACTGCACGATACCGTCGGCAGCGCTCCAGGCGGAGATATAGACGAAATAGACAGGCACTTCCGTCGCGAGCGTGATCGGCGTGTTGACGCGGCTGGCGATGACCTGCTCGATGCGCTGACGCGGCCAGCCGGGCGTTTCGGCGAGCAGCCAGTTGGTCAGGTCGCGCACGTTCTGAACGCGCACGCAGCCCGAGCTGTCGAAGCGCATCAGCTTGTTGAACAGGCCCTGCTCCGGCGTGTCGTGCATATATTCGTTGTTGGGGTTATGGAAGTTGATCTTCGTGGACGCCATGGCGTTGGTCTTGCCCGGATCCTGACGGAACATCAGGTTCGGCGCCTTGTCCGAATTCCAGTCGACCGATTCCGGTGGCACTTCCTGGCCCTTGCCGTCGAACAGACGGATGTTGTTCTTCGTCAGATAGGTCGGGTCCTTGCGCATCAAGGGCACGATATCCTTGATGATGATGGAACGAGGCGCCGTCCAGTACGGATTGAGGATGACCTCGTAGATCTTCGAATTGATGAGGTGCGTCGGACGCGAGATGCGGCCGACGATCGCCTCGTGGCGCAGCGCCACCTGGCCGTCTTCCACGGCTTCGACATAGGTCGCCGGGACATTGACCATGACGTGACGACGGCCGAGATCGGACGGGAAGGTCTGCAGACGAACGAGGTTGGTGTTGAGCTGCTGCAAGCGGACATCGGCGGGGATGTTCATCGCCTTCAGCGTGAAATCGCCGATGACACCATCCGCCGGCAGGCCATGGCGAGCCTGAAAGCGCTTGACCGCGCCGTCGACGTAGGAATCGAAGGCGGAAGACATGCCGGCTTCCTTCGGCAGGTCGCCCGTTATCATCAGATGCTGGCGCAGCGTCTGCACGGCCGGAGCAGTGGCGCCAAGCTGCAACGGCTGATCGCCGGCGGGGCTGATCTGCGGCCAGCCGCCATTGGCGACGATGCCCTGATATTGGGTGATCGCCTGCTGGATATTCGGTACGGAATCGGGGCCGAGGATCGGTGTATTGGAAACGACCGCCGCCGCGGTGCGGGCAGCCGCCTTCGCGTCGAACTGATCATCCCAGTTGCCGCGGGCGCGATTGTTGATCAGCGCATCGAGAGGCGTCTGGTCCTGTGCAAAAGCCGGGGCTGCCAAAGCGGCCACGCCAAAAGTTGCCGCAGACCGCAGGAAAGAGCGGCGCGAGAAAGGTTCAATTCCGTTTTTCTTCGACATATCCCTACCGTTCGACGCTGCGACCGATTTCATCCGCAGCCAAGAGAGGAAGCAGTAAATACCTCAGCTTGCGCCAGGCATCGCAGTCAGTATCAAGCCGCGATCTTTACGCATCACACAAGTTCGCCACGGAGCTTCACAATGTTGCGAGCCCGAGGCGCCAAGGCGTGAAGATCAAGACTTGTAGGCGCCGCTTGCCGTTTGTTTCCGCTGTCATAGCAATATGGCCAATTCGTGTCGCCAGGCATGAAACTTGCTTCAGCCTGCCGGCGCGGGAGACCAGCATATTGTATTTGCTAAAATACCACCAGATGAACGTGGTTCATAGCGGCTGTTGATCCAACGTCAAGGCGCAGATGCAGCATACACGGTGTGCACCGCAACGTCGCGGCGGGGAGTGGCAAAAAGCGCACAGACGGCCCCGCTTCAAACGCATGCAGGCCGGATGCGCAGGGAACGCATCCGGCTTGTCAGACTGGAGTCTCTTACCGCAGGTCCGCCGCGAGGGCTTACATGCGATAGGCGATGCTGTCGTTCCAGAAGCGGTCGAGGCGCTGCAGGAGCTTGTTCATCTGGGTGAATTCGTCGGTGCCGATGCCGCCGACCTTGTCGATGGAGCCGATATGGCGCTCGTAGAGCTTGGCGACGGTTTCGGCGATCTCCTGACCGCTGTCCGTCAGGCTGATGCGGACCGAGCGGCGGTCGATGCGCGAACGCTGGTGGTTGATGAAGCCGAGGTCGACCAGCTTCTTGACGTTGTAGGAAACGTTGGATCCGAGGTAGAAGCCGCGGGAGCGTAGCTCGCCGGCGGTCAGTTCGGAATTGCCGATGTTGAACAGGAGCAGCGCCTGCACGGCGTTGACGTCGTCGCGACCCTGGCGGTCGAACTCGTCCTTGATCACATCGAGGAGACGGCGGTGGAGACGCTCCACCAGGTGGAGGGATTCCATGTACAGGCCACGGATATCCTCGACCTGCTGGTCACGAGCGTTTGCAACTGCCTGCGGCTTGATTTTCGTGTTCATCATGACTTGGCCTCACTGTTTTGTTTGGCGGTGTCGTTTTCTTCCCGCCTTGAGTGAGACCCTATCGAATACACATAAAATTCTACTTAAACTGCAAGCTTAACAGCACCTTACCGCCAAGCGTTGCTGTCTCAGGGTAAATCAACCATTACCTGCTGCCGGCGCCGGCGCTTCTCCAGCCATAGAAGAATGCGGAAGGCGCAGTAGATGACGGCCACGCATCCATGCAGGATCATGATGAGCGGATTGGCGCCGAATATCTGCGGCCAGAGGCCATACATCAACGCCTGACCGCCCGCCGCCAGCACCCACATGACCGGCCCCCAGGAGACCGTCAGCCACAGGCCGAGTGCGGCGACCGGGAAGACGACGGCCAAGCCGGCGCTCGCCACTTTCCAGGGCAGGTTCAGCAGGTCGAAGCGCGCCTGACCCGCCAGCGAATAGCCGACCAGCATCGACCAATATTGCAGGCCGAGCCACAGGCAGGCGACCGCGATCAGCCGCAGGAACAGCACGAACAGCATATCGGTCAGCGTGGTCTTAGGTCTGGTCGAAGAATCAGGTTCCATGGGCGAACAATACGTAGGAGGAGCCGGGCTCGCCAGAGCCATAATGGCTGCGGCCTTTCGCCCGGTTTTGAATCCTGGGGACAGCATGATAGGTACGCTGCCTATATATTGAGGCCATAGATAGACCAAAAAGGATGGCGGCATCATGCAGGACAAGACGCATCTTGTTGACGAGATCACCGGGCACAGGCGGATGCGGCGCAACCGCAAGGCCGACTGGACGCGTCGCCTCGTGCAGGAAAACCGCCTGACTGTCGACGACCTGATCTGGCCGATCTTCCTGATCCCCGGCAAGGGCATCGTCGAACCGATCCCGGCCATGCCCGGCGTCAACCGCATGACGGTCGACAAGGCAGTGGAAGCGGCAAAGGAAGCGGCCGATCTCGGCATCCCTGCGCTTGCCACCTTTCCCAATATCGAAATGGAACTGCGCGACGAGACCGGCTCCAACAGCCTCGAGAAGAACAATCTCATCAATCTCGCCACCGCCGCCATCAAGAAGGCCGTGCCGAACATCGGCGTCATCACCGACGTCGCGCTCGATCCCTTCACCAGCCACGGTCATGACGGCATCCTGCGCGGCAACGAAATCGTCAACGACGAGACGGTGGAACAGGTGGCACGCGCCGCCGTCTACCAGGCCGATGCCGGCGCCGACATCATCGCGCCGTCGGAAATGATGGACGGCCGCATCGGCGCCATCCGCCGCGCGCTCGACGCCGCCGGGCATCAGGGTGTCGGCATCATGAGCTATGCCACCAAATTCTCCTCCTCCTTCTACGGCCCCTATCGCGAGGCGATCTCGACCGGCGGCCTGCTGAAGGGCGACAAGAAGACCTATTACATCGACCCGGCCAACGGCACGGAGGCGGTGCGCGACGCGGCCCTCGATGTCGAGGAAGGCGCCGACATGCTGATGGTCAAGCCCGGCCTGCCCTATATCGACATCTGCTGGCGGCTGAAGGAGGCTTTCGGGCTTCCGACCTTCGCCTATCAGGTCTCCGGCGAATATTCGATGATCAAGGCTGGGGCGGCCAATGGCTGGATCGACGGCGAGAGGGTGATGCTGGAAACGCTGCTCGCCTTCAAACGCGCCGGCTGCGACGGCATCCTCACCTATTTCGCCGTCGAGGTGGCCAAGCTTCTCGCCAAGAGGTAATCCCTGGCCACAGGCTTATTGTATTTGCCGGACCCCACACCATATGTTCGACGCATGTTTCCCTATTATGTCGCGTGTCCCGACGGATGCGCGAAGGAGAAAGAACGATGAGCCTGAATCCCAGCCCGCCTTATGCAGCACCGGACGACTGGCGCGCCTATAGCGGTGTGCTGAGCCGGCGCATCTTCGCGTTCGTCATCGATTATGTCATCGTTGCCCTGCTGTGCATTCCGGCGGCCATTGTGCTGTTCTTCCTGTCGATCCTGACGCTGGGGCTCGGTTTCTTCCTCTACCCTGCCCTCTTCATCATCGTGGCCGGCCTTTATTTCGGCTGGACGCTCGGCGGGCGCTATCAGGCCTCGCTCGGCATGCGCGCCATGGGCATCGCCATGGTGCGGGTCGATGGCCGGCCGATGGATTTCCTGACGGCCATCGTGCATCTGGCGCTGTTCTGGATTCTGAACTCCGTGCTGACGCCGCTGATCCTGCTGGCGGGCCTGTTCATCGAGCGCAGCCGGCTCATTCACGACCTCCTGCTCGGCACGGTCATCGTGCGGACGGCCTGAATTCGGGGCTGTATCAACAAGCATCCCATGCAGCCACTCAGGAAACTGTGACATCATGCGAAGGACATGGTTGACGTTTTGCAAACTTGAGCCAATGCTTGTGTAATATCGAATGCCGAAGGAAAGGTCAGTCAGCGGCAGATGAATACGCAGTCGACGCCATCCCCGCAGTTTTATCTGACGGCTCCGGCTGCCTGTCCGTACCTGCCGCGCGAGATGGAGCGCAAGGTCTTCACCCATCTCGTCGGTCCACGCGCGGCCGAGATGAACGATATCCTGACCCAGGGCGGCTTTCGCCGCTCGCAGAACATCGCTTACCGGCCCGCCTGCGAAGCCTGCCGCGCCTGCATCTCCGTGCGCATCCTCGCGCAGGACTTCGAGCCCAGCCGCTCCATGAAGCGCGTGCTGTCGACCAATAGCGATATCATCGCCACCGAATTCCCGGCCCAGCCTTCGAGCGAGCAATATTCGCTTTTTCGCCGCTATCTCGACTATCGCCATCAGCAGGGGGGCATGTCCGACATGACCGTCCTCGATTACGCGATCATGGTCGAGGATACGCATGTCAACACCCGCATCATCGAATACCGCCGGCGCGAGGAAGGGTCGGGACTGGAGCAGCGGCCGAAAGGCGAGTTGCTGGCGGCGGCGCTGACAGACGTGATGAGCGACGGGCTGTCGATGGTCTATTCCTACTTCAATCCCGACCTTCAGGACCGCTCGCTCGGCACCTTCATGATCCTCGATCATATCAAGCGGACAAAGGCGCTCGGCCTGCCGCACGTCTATCTCGGCTATTGGGTCAAGGGCTCACGCAAGATGGACTACAAGACGCGGTTCCAGCCGCAGGAGCATCTGACGCCGCGCGGCTGGGAACGCTTCGATCCCGCGCGGGCCGGCGACGATTCCGCCCGCTGAATGACCTCCCACGGCGCCGATCACAGGAAAGGCCTGCTGCTGAGCGCGATCGGCGGTCTCGCGCTGTCGGTGGATATTCCGCTGATACGGCTTTCGAGCGGTGACCCCTGGTCGGTGCTGTCGGCGCGCAGCCTTGCGACCGTCGTCGTGTCGCTTCTCGCCCTTGTCGTCATCCGCCGCCTCACCGGCTCCCTGCGCAGCGTCCTGCCGGGCTGGGCCGGTCTTCCCGTCGCCCTGCTCTACGGCCTGACAACCATCGCCTTTGTGCTTGCCGTCTATTACACGACGGCGGCGAATGTCGTGTTCATCATCGCGCTCAATCCGATGTTCGCCGCGCTCCTTTCCTGGATCTTCCTCAAGGAGCGCCCGGCACTTTCCACCATCATCACCATGATCGTGATGGTCTTCGGCGTCGGCCTGATCGTGCGGGACGGCATGGAGAGCGGCCATATGCTCGGCGATGCGCTATCGCTCCTCGCCTCCTTCGCGATCGCCTGCGCGATCACCATCGGCCGCGCCTCGCGCCGCGACATGGGTTTCGCCTCGCTGCTCTCCGCCGCCATTCCGGCCGCGGTCGGCCTCTATCACGTCATTCCCTCAGGCTTCGGCATCGATCATCCCGGCTGGATATTGCTCGATGGCGGCTTCCTCATGCCACTGGCCTTCTGGTGCCTCGCCACCGGCACCCGCTTCCTGTCGGCGCCGGAAGTGGCGATGTTCTACCTGCTGGAAACGATCCTCGCACCGATCTGGGTCTGGCTGATCTTTGCCGAGGCGCCGAGCAACACGACGCTCGCCGGCGGACTGGTGCTGATCCTGGCGCTGGCAGCGTACTCGCTGTGGCAGGCGCGGGTCAAGGCAAGGGCGGTGGCGGCGGGGTAGCGAACTGCATATTGCTGCGGCCAATTCGAGATGTTATAACTGCGTTATTACATCAGGAGCAAAACCATGAACGTCGTCATCCGCAAGATCGGCAATTCCGAAGGCGTGATTATTCCGCGGGAAATTCTTGATCGCATGGGTCTCGAAGCCGGCGACACGCTGGAACTCAGCATGCAAGACGGTGAGTTGCGCCTGCAACCCACTGATGCCGATTTTGCGCGTCAGATGGAACATGCACAGCGTTTCATGGATAAATACAAAGTAGCGCTCAAAAAGCTGGCAGAATAATGCCTGTTATTTTCCTGACGCGAACGCTCGTCGAGCAGCTGCATAAGATACAAATCAAGCGATTTGGGGGCTCATACGGCTTAAGGGACGAAGGCGCTCTCGAATCCGCCTTGGCGCGCCCTGTCAACAAAGCTCAATATGGCAGCGTGGATGTTGTCGAACTCGCAGCAGCCTACCTGTTTGGCTTGGCCAAAAACCATGCATTCGTGGATGGCAACAAGCGTATAGCCATCGTCGCCGCTGGTATTTTTCTCATGGATAACGGCTACGAGATCCAGACAACGGACGCCAATCTCTATAGCTTCGTCCTAGCCATTGCCGCCGGCGAAATCGATGAGGAAGGAGCTACGCGCTTCTTGAGAGATGTTTGCATCCCTTACACCGGCTGATGGTGCCCATCCGCTGTACCCGGTCCTCGCCTAGCTTCACTGCATCCGTCGCCTGAAACGCCCCACCGGGGCGTTTCATCAACTATTCCAACCGCTCCTCACCCGGAAAACCTGCCCGTCCTCGGGAAGCCTTTCGGCACGGTGCGGCCGGCGCCGGCGCGGTCGCCCAGCCATTCGACCAGCTCATCCTTGGTCTTGGTGAAGGTGCGGCCGGCGCTGTCTTCCCAGGTGAGCCCATCGGCGATGGCGAAGCACTTGATGTCGGAGATGCCGCCGTCCTTGTAGCGCTGCAGGCGAACGCCCTTGCCGCGCGACATTTCCGGGACTTGCGCCAGCGGGAAGACCAGCATCTTGCGGTTCTCGCCGACGATGGCGACGTGATCGCCCGAGACCGGCACGAGCAGCTTGGTCTCGTCCGGGGTCGTGAGATTCATGATCTGCTTGCCCTTGCGCGTATTGGCGACCAGTTCCGCTTCCGGCACGACGAAGCCATTGCCGGCGGTCGATGCGATCAGTTGCTTGCGCTGCGGATCGTGGACGAAGGCGGTCAGCACATCCTGGTCGTTCTCCATGTCGACCATGATGCGCAACGGCTCGCCATGGCCGCGGCCGCCGGGCAGCTTGTCGCCGCCGAGCGTATAGGCCTTGCCGCCGGTCGTGATGATCAGGATCTTGTCCGTCGTCTGGGCCGTAAAGGCGACCTTCAGCGCATCGCCTTCCTTGAAGGCGAGCGTCGAGGTATCGGAGATGTGCCCCTTCAGCGCGCGAATCCAGCCCTTCTCGGACACGACGACGGTGATCGGTTCCTTCTCGATCATCGCCTGCTGGATCGCCGCATCGTCGGCTTCGGGCGCTTCGGCGAACTGCGTGCGGCGGCGGCCGAGTTCGGTCGCCTTGGCGAATTTCTTCTTCACTTCGCCAATTTCCCAGGCGACCGTCTGCCACTGCTTGTCTTCGGAGGCGAGCAGCGCTTCGATATCGGCCTTTTCCTGGGTCAAGCCGTCGAATTCCTTGCGGATTTCGAACTCTTCCAGCTTGCGCAAGGAGCGCAGCCGCATGTTGAGGATCGCTTCGACCTGATTGTCGGTCAGCCCGAACCGCTCCATCATCACAGGCTTCGGCTCATCCTCCTCGCGGATGATGCGGATGACCTCGTCGATGTTGAGATAGGCTATCAGGAAGCCGCCGAGGATTTCCAGGCGCTTTTCGATGGCGGCAAGGCGGAAGCGCGAACGGCGCAGCAGAACTTCGCGGCGGTGGTCCAGCCACTCCCTCAGCACGTCGTTCAGCGCCATGACCTTCGGGATGCGGCCCATGGACAGGACGTTCATGTTCAGCGGGAAGCGGCTTTCCAGCTCCGTCAGCTTGAACATGGATTCCATCAGAATCATCGGATCGACGGTGCGGCTCTTGGGCGTCAGGACGACGCGGATGTCCTCGGCGGATTCATCGCGGACATCCTCGAGCAGCGGCAACTTGCGCGCCAGCAGCAGCTCGGCGATCTTCTCGATCAGTCGCGACTTCTGCACCTGGAACGGAATCTCGGTAATGACGATCTGATAGCCGCCGCGGCCGAGATCCTCCGTCTCCCACTTGGCTCGTACTCGGAAGCCGCCACGGCCGGTTCGGTAGCTCTCGACGATGCTCTGGCGATCGTCGATGATGATGCCGCCGGTCGGGAAATCCGGGCCGGGAATATACAGTTCCACCAGTTTCTCGACGGTCGCATCCGGATGCTTGATCAGATGCAGCGCCGCGTCGCAAAGCTCATGGGCATTGTGCGGCGGAATGGAGGTCGCCATGCCGACGGCGATGCCGGAGGAGCCGTTGGCGAGCAGGTTCGGGAAGGCGCCGGGCAGAACGACGGGCTCGGAATTCGACTCGTCGTAGGTATCGCGGAAATCCACCGCATCCTGGTCGATGCCTTCGAGCAGCAGCTCGGAGACCGCCGTCATCTTGGATTCGGTATAGCGCATCGCGGCCGGGCTATCGCCGTCGATATTGCCGAAATTGCCCTGGCCGTTGACCAGCGTATAACGCTGCGAGAAATCCTGGGCGAGGCGCGCCAGCGCGTCGTAGATCGACTGGTCGCCATGCGGGTGATAGTTACCCATCACCTCGCCGACGATCTTGGCGCATTTGCGGAAGGCGGCGTTCGGGCGCAGGCCCATCTCGCTCATGGCGTAGACGATGCGGCGATGAACAGGCTTCAGGCCGTCGCGAACATCCGGCAGCGCGCGATGCATGATCGTCGACAAGGCATAGGCCAGATAGCGCTCTTCGAGCGCGGCCTTCAGGTCCACCGGATGGATGCTGTCGTCATCGCCGCCGCCAGGCGGTAAAAGATTTTGTCCCATGGCTCTTGACTAGCGGAGAAGCCGATTCCCGGCAAGAAATCAGTGGAACGCACTTGTGGATGACGCCTCAGTTCAAGCACAATCCAGCGTAAGAGTGTGGACCTCTCTTACACACGCATCTGCAACCGCATTGTCATTGGAATTTCAGGCAAAGGTGAATATAACTCGCCGCGGTACACGCAGAATCTGTGCTCCCGCCTAACACCAGTTTAACGAGGAAACCCCATCATGACTTTCTATCGGACAACGCGGCTGATGCTGTCCAGCGCCGCAATCCTGTCCTTTGCCAGCTCCGCCTTCGCGCTCGATGGCAACGATCTCCTCGCCAAGATCAACAACATCTATTCCGCCCAGGGCGTTTCCATCGCCGCCGAAAAGGTCGAGGTCAGCGGCTCCACGGTGACGTTCAAGGGCACGAGCTTCAAGCCGGAAGGCAAGGCCGAGGGCATCAAGCTCGGCGACATCGCGCTGACGGGCGTCGCCGAGGCGAACGGCGGCTATACGATCGACGAGGTCGACTTCCCGGAGGTTTCCGCAAGCAAGGACGGCGCTACCATCAGCGCCACCGGCCTGAAACTGAACGGTGTTGAAGTCCCGGCCGATCCGGACAAGAGCGAACTCGGCCCGATGCTCTACTACAAAAGCGCGCATTCCGGCCCCGTCTCCGTCGTCAAGGACGGCACGCAGGTCTTCGGTATCGCGAATGCCGACATGACCATGACGAAGCGCGCCGACAATTCCGGCTACGACTTCGATGCGCAGGTCAATGACGTCAAGGCCGATCTCAGCAAGGTTGACGATCCGAAGAGCAAGGAAGCCATCAGCCAGCTGGATCTTCAGCAGTTGAACGGCAAGATCGCCATGAAGGGAAGCTGGGAGCTCGGCCCCGGCAAGATCGACATCACCGAATACTCCCTGGATTTCAAGGATATCGGCAAGCTCAATTTCGCCCTCAGCTTCTCCGGCTATACGCCTGCCTTCGTCAAGTCGCTGCAATCGACCCTCAAGACCGTTCGCAGCAACCCGAACCAGCAGGATGCGCAACAGGCAGCCGGCATCGCCATGCTCGGCCTTCTGCAGCAGCTGACCTTCAACAGCGCCCAGATCCGCTTCGACGATGCTTCGATCACCTCGCGCGCGCTTGAATTCGCCGGCAAGCAGCAGGGCGTTTCCGGCAAGCAGCTCGCCGACACGCTGAAGGCGATGACGCCGATCATGCTGGCGCAGCTCAATATTCCGGAACTGCAGAATGCCGTTTCGGCTGCCGTCAGCTCCTATCTCGACAATCCGAAGAGCCTGACCATCAACGCGTCGCCGGACAAGCCGGTGCCGCTGCCGATGATCATCGGCGCCGCCATGGGCGCTCCGAATTCTATCCCGCAGGTCATCGGCCTCAAGGTCTCGTCCAACGACTGATCGGCCTTCGATCCCGACAACAAAGAACCCGGCGATCACGGTCGCCGGGTTTTTCTTTGCTCTGCTTCAGTCATCGCGCGGCAGCTGGTACGTCCTGAGTTCGCTGAGTGCATGAGACGACAGGGCAAGCAGCTCATCCGTCGTCGCACCGTCGCGCGCCTGGACGGACATGCCCTGGACGATGGCACCCAGGAAACGCGCAAGCGAGCGCGCGTCGGTCTCCGGCCGCATGTCGCCCTCAGCGACGCCGCGCTCGATACGGGCGGCAAAGATATCCAGCGTCTGCAGGCGCATGGATGCGACATGATGGGCGACCGGTTCGTTTTCCTCGGCACAATTCAGGACAGCCGTCGATATCATGCAGCCTTTCGGATGTTCCGGTGCCGTGAATATCCTGGCGGAATTCGTCAGAAAACGCTCGAAGGCAGCCACGGTGTCCAACTTGTCCTGAAACGGATTGCCGGGTTCCGGCCGCGGCATGCGCCGATATTGCTCCAGCGTCTCGCGATAAAGCTCGGCTTTCGAGCCGAAGGCCGCATAGAGGCTTTGCGGCGTTATCCCCATGGCAGCGGTCAGATCGGCGATAGAGGAGCCGTCATAGCCATGCTTCCAGAACGTGTCGCGTGCGGCGGCCAGAACCGTCTCGCGATCGAAGGCCGGAGGGCGTCCGCGTCTTTTCGGAATGGAATTTTTCATGTCTTTGCTATTTTTCACAATGATCACTCTAGAAATATAGGAGCATTTGCGTTATTCAGGAATGGTCATTGTGATTATAGAAGGTTCCATCCCATGAGTCTTCCCCTCGAAAATATTCCCCCGGCCTCCCTTGCGAATGGCGTCGATGCGGCGATCGATGCCGCCCTGGCGGACAAGCGGCTGGTGGGATCGGTAGTCCTGATCGCCCAGGACGGCGAAGTCGCCTATCGCCGCGCCGCCGGGTTGGCGGATCGCGAGAACAATGTGGCGATGCGCGAAGATGCCATCTTCCGCCTTGCCTCCGTCACCAAGCCGATCGTCACCATTGCCGCGATGCGGCTCGTCGAACAGGGCCGCATCGGGCTGGACGATCCGATCACCAAGTGGCTGCCGGATTTCCGGCCCCGCTTGCCGGATGGCGGCGAGGCGGTGATCCGCATCCGGCATCTCCTCACACATACGTCCGGACTAGGTTATTCATTCGCGGAGGCGGAAGGCGGCCCCTATCACCGGGCCGGCGTATCCGACGGCCTTGGCGAGCCGGGCCGGTCTCTCGCGGATAATCTCGAGCGTATCGCCAGCGCGCCGCTGCTCTTTCCGCCCGGCGAGGGCTGGCAATATTCGCTGGCGATGGATGTGCTCGGCGGGATCATCGAAAAGGAAACTGGCGGCAACCTCGGCAGCGCCGTCGAGGCACTGGTGACGAAGCCGCTGGGGCTTGCCGATACCGCCTTTTCCGTCCGCGACCGCAGCCGTCTGGCGGCCGCCTATGTGAATGCATCGCCCGAGCCGCGGCGGATGGGACAAGAGGCGGTTGCGCCTATTTTCGATGGCGTGATTCATTTCACGCCGGACAGGATATTCGATCCCGCCTCCTATCACTCCGGCGGCGCGGGCATGGCCGGAACGGCAAGCGACATCCTCGCCATTCTGGAAACCATCCGCAAGGGCGGCGCGCCGCTGCTGTCGGCCGATACCGTGAAGACCATGATGGCCGATCAGGCGGGCGGCCATATGCAGCCGCTGCAAGCCGGCTTCGGCTTCGGCTACGGCTGGTCCGTCGTCACCGATCCCGTTGAAGCGCAGGCCCCGTTCTCCAAAGGCACGATCAAATGGGGCGGCGTCTATGGCCACAGCTGGTTCGTCGACCCTGAGAAGAAGCTGACGGTCGTGGCGCTCACCAACACGACGCTCGAAGGCATGTGGGGACAGTTCACCATCGATCTCGCCAAGGCGGTCTATGCCGCCCTCTGAGGCTCTTCCACAACCAATAAAATAAAAAACCCGGCGATTTCGGTCGCCGGGTTTTTGCATTTCTGAAAGCCTGAAGAACCTCAGTCCTTCTTGACCGGCGGGATCGGGCGGATCGCCAGTTCGCGCAGCTGCGTCGGCGTTGCGGCCGAGGGAGCGCCCATCAGCAGATCCTGTGCCTGCTGGTTCATCGGGAACAGCGAGATCTCGCGCAGGTTCTTGGCGCCGACCAGCAGCATGACGATACGGTCGATACCGAAGGCAGCGCCGCCGTGCGGAGGTGCGCCGTACTGGAAGGCGCGGTAGAGGCCGCCGAAGCGCTCCTCGACGTCGGCCTGGCTGAGGCCGACCTTTTCGAAGGCGGCGACCATGGTTTCCGGCGACTGGTTACGGATCGAGCCCGACGCGATTTCGAAGCCGTTGCAGACGGCGTCGTACTGGAACGCCTTGATCGTCAACGGGTCCTGGTTCTGCAGCGCTTCGAGGCCGCCCTGCGGCATCGAGAACGGGTTGTGGGCGAAATCGACCTTCTTTTCTTCCTCGCTCCATTCGAAGAACGGGAAGTCGACGATCCAGCACAGCTCGAAGCGGTCGCGATCGACCAGGTTCAGCTCCTCGCCGGCCCTGGTGCGGGCTTCACCGGCGAACTTGTAGAACTTGGCGGGATCGCCGGCCACGAAGAAGCAGGCGTCGCCGTCATCGAGGCCGAGCTGGGTGCGGATCGTATCCGTGCGCTCCTCGCCGATGTTCTTGGCGAGGGGACCAGCGCCTTCGAGCTTTTCGCCTTCCTTGCGCCAAAAGATGTAGCCGAGGCCCGGCTGGCCCTGGCTCTGCGCCCAGGCGTTCATGCGATCGCAGAATGCGCGCGAGCCGCCGGTCTTGGCCGGAATCGCCCAGACTTCGACCTTCGGGTTGGAGGCGATCATGTTGGCGAAGACCTTGAAGCCGGAACCGGCGAAATGCTCGGTCACCGCTTCCATGACGATCGGGTTGCGCAGGTCCGGCTTGTCCGAGCCATACTTGCGGATCGCGACGTCATAGGGGATGCGCGGCCATTCCTTGGTGACCGGCTTGCCTTCGGCGAATTCTTCGAACACCTGGGTCATCAGCGGACCCATCGTGTTCCAGACGTCTTCCTGCGTCACGAAGCTCATTTCGAGGTCGAGCTGGTAGAATTCGCCCGGCAGGCGGTCGGCGCGCGGGTCTTCATCGCGGAAGCACGGCGCGATCTGGAAATAGCGGTCGAAGCCGGCGACCATCAGCAGCTGCTTGTACTGCTGCGGCGCCTGCGGCAGCGCGTAGAAGGTGCCGGGATGAATGCGGCTCGGCACCAGGAAGTCGCGCGCGCCTTCCGGCGACGAGGCCGTCAGGATCGGGGTCGTGTATTCGGTGAAACCGACTTCGCCCATGTGGCGGCGCATCGAGGAAATGACCTGCGTGCGCTTGACGATGTTCTTATGCAGCGTTTCGCGGCGCAGATCGAGGAAGCGGTACTTCAGGCGCACGTCTTCCGGATAGTCCGGCTCGCCGAAGACCGGCAGCGGAAGCTCCTTGGCGGCGGAGAGCACTTCGATCTCCTGCGCGTAAAGCTCGATCTCACCGGTCGGCATGTTCTTGTTGATCGTGTCTTCAGTGCGGGCCTTCACAAGGCCATCGATGCGGATGACCCATTCGCCGCGCACGGTTTCGGCCAGCTTGAAGGCAGGCGAATCCGGATCGGCGACGACCTGAGTGATGCCATAGTGATCGCGCAGGTCGATGAACAGCACGCCACCATGATCTCGGACGCGATGAACCCAGCCGGAGATGCGGACGGTCGAACCGACGTCGGACTTGCGCAGGGCGGCGCATGTGTGGCTGCGATAGCGATGCATAGTATATATCCTGGACTTGGCGGCCGGCGGCGAATGCGGACAAAAGCCCCTCGCCTGCCGACGAGAAAATCGGGCGGAAAAGCGCATGGTGCGCCTGATTTGTCAAGGCTCGAAGCACCGGTCTATCTCGCCCCTGGCGGGCGAGAAAGCAAAAACTTAGGCTTAGATGAGGGCTCGTCCCTCGTCTAAGTCTTAGTTTTTGCAAGAGAGGGGGTAGGCAGGGACGCACTCGACCTCTGAACTGTACAAGTAAGGATCGGACCCCCGCTCTTGCAATTTCAATGGCTTAGAAATTACACTAGGCCTTTGTGAACGGCGCGACACCTGCATCTCGCTAGCTGGACCAATGAAACTACTGCTTCCGTTCGCCGAGCAAGAGAAAGAGGTCTTGGGAACCCCTCACCTAACGAGATCATTCCCCATTATTGCTCAACTCGACCGGGCTCGCCTTACAAATACCATCGAGTTTCACCGTCACTTTGCGATTCCATACCCTGACGTATGGAGCGGTCCTTTTTGGATAGACATTTTGCGACAGTGAGCGCCACAAGCATAGTCACATTCGCTAAAAAGTTCCGTCCGTGCTGATACCGACCGTCCATCCATCAGCTGGGGATTTCCATGGCCTTTCTTTATTACTGCTCAGTTCGACCGTGCTAGCCTGATTGGCTCCCGGAGTGTGAAACTCGAACCAATTCTCAGCGCCGTGTCCAACGGGAGACTTGCAGTAAACATGATAATCTACGTGCGTGATAACGGACGTGCCCTGCCTATAGACTGCGTGTAGATTGATCCACATTGGCCTCAAAGGGCGCCCGTTACTGACCTTGATTGTGACCCGATCGTCTTGATGTACATAAACATCAACGAACTGATTTTTATCATCCTGATGAAAGTAGTGCGGCCCACTTGTATCTTTTTTTACATCAGCGGAATGAGTAACGTTCGAGGCAGCTACCAAGACAACGATAGTCGATAGACAAATTCCGATGGCTTTCGACATCTGTTCCTCCAAAGATTGTCATCCAATACACCGACTATATCATTCCAAGAGTGCATTTAAGAGTGCTGATTTTGAAATGCTCACCACTCCTGGGACCATTACCTTTCCGTAGGCGCAATACCGCCAACATCGACAACTAACGATGCTTCGAGGCACGCATAATCCAAGATGCGACATCAATTTTAGATTGTATTTTTAATTCCAACCTCCTCAATTCCCCACCACAGGTAGCCGCTGCGGCAGTTTGGCCACTTCAAAGCTATTGCTGAACATCGATGTCAACTTTAAACAAGCATCGATAAATTCTCGCTCCCGGAGCATGGCCATGCCGATCCTCACCCGCCGCAATTTGCTCAAAGCTTCCGCCGTGGCTGGTGCCTATGGCGTCGGGCTTGGCATCGCCGGCAAGTTCGGCGGCAAGGCGCTGGCGGCGGAGCCGCAGGTGCTGAAGACCGTGAAGACCCAGGCCGGCCTGGCGGATGGCGGCGTGACCAGGGACGTGCTGACCTATGGCGATGCCGGTAAGCCGCCGGTCGTGCGCATGAAAAAAGGCGAACCCTTCGCCGCGCGGCTGATCAACGGCATCGACGAGCCGACGACGATCCACTGGCATGGCATCCGCCTGCCGAACAGGATGGACGGCGTGCCGTTCCTGACCCAGCCTTATGTCTATACCGGCGATCACTTCGACTATGCCTTCACGCCTCCGGACGCAGGCACCTTCTGGTATCATCCGCATTGCAACACGCTGATCCAGATGGGTCATGGCATGACCGGCGTCATCGTCGTGGAAAATCCGAAGGACCCAGCCTTCGATTCGGAAGTGGTGCTCAATCTCCGCGACTGGCGCCTCGGCGGCGACGGGCAGTTCATCGCCCAGTTCCGCCCGCGCGATTCCGCCAAGTCCGGCACCTACGGGACGGTGCGCACCGCCAACTGGCAGCAGCAGCCGCAATATGACGCCCCCACCGGCGGCCTGGTGCGCCTGCGCCTTGCCATCACCGACGTCACCCGCATCTATTCCTTCCGTATGGATGGAGCCGAGGCGACCGTCATCGCCATCGACGGCAATCCGGTGCCGCAGCGCTTTCCCCTCGACCTGCTGCAACTCGGCCCCGGCCAGCGGCTGGAACTGGCCGTCCGCATGCCGGACGCGGAAGGCGCGATCGTCAAGCTGGAGGATATCCGGGGCACCGCTCCGAAGGTCCTGGCAACCCTGCGTTCGGTCGGCGGCTCGCTGAAGCGCGATGTTCGCGACCTCGCGCCCCTGGAGAGCAATCCCGTCGCAAAGCCGGATATCGGGTCAGCCGAGCACATCCCGCTCATCCTCAGCGCCACGGCGGAAGATACATCCGCCGACAGCATCTGCGGCTCGCTCGGCTTTAGTTTCTGGGCGATCAACAAGGTGCCGTGGCCGGGCGACACGCCCGACCCCACCGCGCCGCTGGCCGAACTGAAGCTGGGCAAGAGCTATGTCCTCGACATGGAAAACGTGACGCCGCACGCCCATCCGATCCATCTGCACGGGATGAGCTTCACCGTGCTCTCCTCTTCGACAAGACAGGTGCCGCCCTTCGTCTCCGACACCTATCTGATCCAGCCGGATGAAAAGGTGCAGCTCGGCTTCGTGGCCGACAATCCCGGTGACTGGCTGCTGCATTGCCATATCATCGAGCATCAGAAGACCGGTATGACCAGCTACATGCGCGTGGTCTAAAGCGTACCACGATCTTTCAGAGCCGCATCTCGCACTTTAGGTCTTCGATCTTGAGCAGGTCGTGGTCGCAAAACCGCTGCGCAGTTTTGCGCGGCATGCTCTGGCGCGTTGCCCATCTTCAACGAATTTTCCGAAAAGCGGAATGCGGTGAGATACTTCGTCTCTCCACGTATTGACATATCCGGCTGAAAGGAGAAGGAAGATTAGTAAACTACTTTACCGATGAATGTGTTGATATGATCGAAACTACCGCCCAGTTGGAGGCGGCCTGCCAAGAGCTGGCCAAGTCAGAATTCATTACCATCGACACCGAATTCCTGCGCGAGACGACCTTCTGGCCGGAGCTTTGCCTGATCCAGATGGCGAGCCCGACGATTGAGGTCATCGTCGACCCGCTGGCCAAGGGCCTGGACCTGAAGCCCTTCTTCGAGCTGATGGCCAACACCGCCGTCATGAAGGTGTTCCACGCCGCCCGTCAGGATATCGAAATCATCTTCAATCGCGGCAATCTGATCCCGCATCCGATCTTCGACACGCAGGTGGCCGCCATGGTCTGCGGCTTCGGCGACTCGGTCTCCTACGACCAGCTCGTCAGCCGCATCAAGAACGTCCAGATCGACAAGTCCTCGCGCTTCACCGACTGGAGCCGCCGGCCGCTGTCGGAAAAGCAGCTCGACTATGCGATTGCCGACGTCACCCATCTGCGCGACGTCTATCTGTCGCTGAAGGAACAGCTCGAGCGCGAGGGCCGCGCCTCCTGGCTTCTGGAGGAAATGGCGATCCTCGAAGCCCGCGAAACCTACGACCTGCATCCTGACGACGCCTGGCTGCGGCTGAAGATGCGGCTGCGCAAGCCGCAGGAGCTGGCCGTGCTGAAATATGTCGCCGCCTGGCGCGAACGCGAGGCGCGCGCCCGCAACGTACCGCGCGCCCGCGTGCTGAAGGACGACGCGATCTACGAAATCGCCCAGCAGCAGCCGAAGGACACCGAAGCGCTCGCCCGGCTGCGCACCATCCCCAAGGGCTGGGAGCGTTCCGCCTCGGGCGCTTCCGTATTGGAAGCGATCAATCAGGCGCTAGCATTGCCCAAGGCCGACATGCCGCACGCACCGCGCCATCAGCAAGCCCCTGAAGGCACGGCCGCCGCGGCCGAACTGCTGAAGGTTCTGCTGAAGCTGACCGCCGAAAAGCACGGCGTTGCCCCGAAGGTGATCGCCAACAGCGAGGATCTGGACAAGATCGCCGCCGAGGGCGAAAAGGCCGATGTCGCCGCCCTCACCGGCTGGCGGCGCGATCTCTTCGGCGAGACGGCGTTGCAGCTCATCCAGGGCCAGGTCGCCCTGCGCTTTGTCGGCAAGCGGGTGGAAACCGTCGCCCTGTAACCACCCCGTCGTTGCCCGCCAGGCGACGATCACGCGGGGTTGAACCACAAGATGTGCGAGCGCACCACGATTGCGCCGCAAATCTCTTGGAATGAACGCCTAACATAATCATATGTTTGATGGCGCATAATCTTTGCCGAAACGCGGTAGTTTTGGCACTATGCACTGTCTCTTGGCGGATCGACCGGATGGGAATGTTCCCTACTACGCGCAACTGGATCTTGACGGCGCTCTTCGTTGCCGGGAGCGGCGTTGCCTATGGCCGGCTGTTCTTCCCCGAAGCGCCGATGTATATCGGTGCGGTCTTCGCGCTGTTCACCGGTATGCCGCTGCTGGCCTTCGAGCGCCGCATGATCCTGCCGCGCCTGAACCAGTGGATGCATCGCCTGCCCACGCCGGCCTTCATCGCCTCAGCGCTGATCGTGGACTTTGCCCTGATTGCCACCGGTTTTGCCATCGCGGGCAGCCTGATGAAATCCCTGGGGGTGATCACCGGCTCCTGGGCCGACGTCACGTTGCTGCAGCTCGACGTCTATCTCTACGCCGTGGCGGTGACCGCCGTCGTCATTTTCGTGGCACGCGTCCGGGAACTGCTCGGCCGCGATGTCTTCCTCAGCCTGTTGACCGGCCGCTATCGCAACCCGGTGCAGGAGGAGCGCGTATTTCTCTTCATCGATCTCGTTGGCTCCACGGCCTTTGCCGAGGAGCATGGAGACCTCAAGACGCAGCAATTCCTGGGCGCGGTCTTCGGCGCCATTGCCGAACCGATACGGCGGCACAAGGGCGCGATCGACGATTATATCGGCGATGCGGCAATCGTGACCTGGCCGCTGGACCGCGGCGCGAAGAATGCCAATTGCGTGCGGTGCGTTTTCGATATCCTTGCCGATATCGAGGCAAATGCGGAGAGATGGCTGAAATCCTATGGCAGGGTGCCACGTCTCAGGGCCGCCCTGCACGGCGGCGGCATCGTCACCGCCGAAATCGGTGTCGACCGCCACAAGATCGCTTATTTCGGCGATACGGTGAACACCACCGCAAGGCTGGAAGCGCTGTGCAAGACGCTCGACCGCCAGGTGCTGATCTCGACCGACCTGGCGCGTCGGCTGCAGCTTCCGGACGGGATCGTTCCCGAGGATCTCGGCGACCACGCGGTGCGTGGCCGTGATCACACACTCGGCGTCATCGCGCTGCACAAGCAGAAAAAGCCGGCATTGAAGGCGATGACCGGCGGCCTCTAGGCATTGTTCGCCGGGCGGCAGCGCTTTGCAGCCTATGAGTTGTGCATCGTCACCAAAGCTTCACCGGAGCGTTAATTCGCCGACACAACTCGCCTGTTAAGCGAGGATTGTCCCGTCAATCCAAGCCAACAAGGTGATGCGATGACCCGAATCCTTTTCGCTTCCACGGCACTTTTCGTTCTGATAGCCGCCTCGGCCCAGGCCGACGAACAGCAATTTCCGGCAAAGCTTGCCGCACAGGCCATCCTGCCGGCCAACACCATGGTCGCGGCGCCCGCAGACGCGCCAGCGTTCCTCAAGACATCCGGCAAGTTCACGACACCCGACCGCAAGCGCACCGAGGCGCTCGGCACCGTTCCGGGCAAGGACGGCGCGCGCGTCACCGACCTGAAGCTGCCCCTCGACGGCCAGCCGATCCAGGGATTTTCCGGCATCAAGGCCATGCCCGACGGCAGCTTCTGGACGCTGTCGGACAATGGCTTCGGCTCCAAGCAGAATTCCAGCGACGCCATGCTGTTCCTCCACCAGCTCAAATTCGACTGGGACAATGGCAAGGTCGACGTCGTCAAGAACCTGTTCCTCTCCGATCCGAACAAGAAGGCCCCCTTCCCCATCGTCCTCGAAGGCAGCGACCGGCGCTATCTGACGGGTGCGGATTTCGACATCGAATCCATCCAGCCCGTCGCCGACGGCTTCTGGATCGGCGACGAGTTCGGTCCCTATCTGCTGAAGTTCGATACGTCCGGCCAGCTGACCGACGTCATCCCGACGGCGCTCGACGGCAAGCCGGTCCTGTCCCCCGACAATCCCCTGCTGCAGCTTCCCGGCAATCCCGCGCAGAAGATGCCCGCCTTCAACCTGAAGCGCTCCGGCGGCTTCGAAGGCCTTGCCCTGTCCAAGGATGGCGCGAAGCTCTACGGCCTGCTGGAAGGTGCGATCTACAAGGATGACGGCCAGATGGAAAGCATCGACGGCCACACCGTCATCCGCCTCATCGAATTCGACGTCGCCTCGAAGAGCTGGACCGGCCGCAGCTGGCTCTATCCCTTTGCCGACAAGGGTGTCTCGATCGGCGATTTCAACATGCTGGACGACAAGACCGCGCTGGTGATCGAGCGCGACAACGGCGCCGGCACGAAGGACAAGGCCTGCGCCGACCCCAAGCAGCCGAGGCCGGATTGCTTCGAGGCCCCGGCCGAACTGAAGCGCGTCTACAAGATCGAGTTCAGCGACGCCAATGCCGGCAAGGCCGTGCGCAAGATCGGCTATATCGACCTGCTGCGCATCGAAGACCCGGATCATAAGCGCCGTCAGGGCGGCGGTGACGGCTTCTACGACATGCCCTTCGTCACCATCGAGAATGTCGACCGCGTCGACGCCACGCATATCATCATCGGCAACGACAACAACCTGCCCTTCTCGGCCGGCCGCGCTGTCGACAAGGCCGACGACAACGAATTCAGCATTCTCGACGTCGGTGATTTCCTGAACGCGAAGTAAGAACGGGCCTTCTCCTCTCGGGGAGAAGACCTTTCCTATTCGAACCGAAATGCCAGGCGGCGGTTCGTCAGCTTGGCGAGCTGCTGCAAACGTCCGTCCAGCCGCTCGCCGGCAAAGTCGTGATATTCGGACGGGACGACGAATTCGAGGTCCAGATCCGGGTTCGAGGAGCGACGGATCGACAGGTTGCGGACGATGCCGGGCATCGAGGCCGAGAAGAGATAGACGACGCGCAGAAGACCGCCGAGCAGCTTGGCGCGCTCGACGAATTGCGGCGTGGCGATCGTCGCCAGCGGCTCGGTGGCGCCGTCATCGTGCAGGCCTTCGAAGCGGTAGTAATTGGCGAGCGCGATGAACGCACGCCCGGCATGGCTGATGCCGACGAAGGACGTATGGGCGATGATGTTGAGCGCCTGCAGGCCGCGATAGTCAGGATGGGCACGCCAGCTGATATCGGCCAGCAGGCAGGCTGCCTGACGATAGCGGCTTTCCTCCTCGGTCTCGACGATGCCGAAGAAGGGCATCATGCGGCCGGTCCATTCGGCAAGCTCGCGGGCATGTTCCGGCGAGCGGGCGCGCAGGATCGCAAGCTCGCCAGCCGCGACCAGCAGCGGGTCGCTATGGCGCTCGGCTTCGGTCAGCAGCGAATAGAGATAGCCTTCGCGCACGCCCTGCGCGGAAAAGGAGATCATGGACGGCTTCATCGCCGTCAGCACCTCCCGCATCGCCACGGCGCCGAAAGGCAGCAGCGAACGGCGATGCTTGGAGATGGACAGGAATGCCGGGTCCTTCGAATCCTTCGCCTCGGCGATCTGATCGAGAAAGCGGATCATCTCGTCGAGCGGCACTTCGTAGCCCTGCATCATGTGCAGCGGATATTTGCGGATTTCCATATGCAGCTTGGCGATGTTACGCCAGGTGCCGCCGACGGCGTAGAAGGTGCGGCCCTCGCCCTTGCTGAGCAGCTTCGCCGTCTTCACATGCTTGCGGGCGAAACTGCGCGCCTTGGCAAGCGAGCCGTTGGCATATTCCGAGAGCCGCAGGCCGCCGAGCGGCAGGGTGATGCCCTTGCCGATCTCCCTGTCCTTGATGTCGATCAGTTCGAGCGAGCCGCCGCCGAGATCGCCGGCGATACCATCGGGATGAAAGAAGCCGCTGACGATGCCGAGCGCGGAAAAACGCGCCTCTTCCTCGCCCGACAGCACCCGTACCTTGCGCTGCAAGATCGTCTCGGCCTGATGGATGAATTCCGGGCCGTTGCTCGCCTCGCGGGCGGCAGCCGTCGCCAGCACATAGATGGTCGAGGCGCGCGCCTGATCGGACAACGCCTTGAAGCGATGCAGAGCGGCAAGCGCCCGCGCGACGTTTTCTTCATCCATCTTTCCGGTCAGCGCCAGGCCCTTGCCGAGGCCGCAAAGCACTTTCTCGTTGAAAAGGATGGTCGGCGAGCGCGAATGGCCTTCGTAGACGACAAGACGAACGGAGTTCGAGCCGATATCGACTACGGAGACAGGGGCAACACCGGGAAGGCGCCCCTGGGCTTCTGATTCAACCATGCAGGTCCAGTTTATTTCTTGCGGCCCGATAACAGCCCGGCGATCAGTTTCGGCGCACTGGATTTCAGAGCTTCACCACGGCCGGACAGGCTCGGATTGGTCATGAAATACTGCTGCGCGTTGAAAGGTTCTTCTCCCTTACGCACCTCCATGCGCCGTGAAGTACCGTCCGGCAATATCTCGTAGCTCTGCTGATTGTCAATGATGTTGCCCAGCATGATCTGCGAAAGAACCTGCTCATGCACGGTCTTGTTTGTCAGCGGCACGAGGGTTTCGACGCGGCGGTCGAGATTTCTAGGCATCATGTCGGCAGAGCCGATATAGACCAGCGCCTTGTCGGACGGCAGGCCATAGCCGTTGCCGAAGCAGAAGATGCGGCTGTGCTCGAGGAACCGGCCGACGATCGACTTGACCCGGATCTTCTCGGAGAGACCCGGCACCTGCGGACGCAGGCAGCAGATGCCGCGCACCACGAGTTCGATATCGACGCCGGCATTGCTGGCACGGTAGAGCGCGTCGATGATGTCGGGATCGACGAGCGAATTCATCTTCATCCAGATCGCCGCCGGGCGGCCGTTCTGGGCGTGCACGATCTCCTCCTCGATATGCTGGAGGATGCGCGGACGCAGCGTATAGGGCGAGACCGCGATCTTCATGTCGCCCTCCGGCTCGCCATAGCCGGTGATGAAGTTGAAGATGTTCGCCATGTCGTGGCCGATCTTCGGATCGCAGGTGAAGTAGGACAGGTCCGTGTAGATCTTGGCGGTAATCGGGTGATAGTTGCCGGTGCCGAGATGGCAGTAGGTACGCAGCTTGCCGTCCTCGCGGCGAACCACCATCGACATCTTCGCATGCGTCTTGAGCTCAATGAAGCCGAACACGACCTGCACGCCGGCGCGTTCCAAGTCGCGCGCCCAGCGGATATTGGCCTCTTCGTCGAAACGGGCCTTGAGCTCGACCAGAGCCGTGACCGATTTGCCCATGTCGGCGGCATCGATCAACGCACGGACGATCGGGCTGTCGTTGGAGGTGCGGTAAAGCGTCTGCTTTATCGCCAGAACGTCAGGATCGCGCGCAGCCTGGAGCAGGAACTGGACCACCACGTCGAAGGATTCGTAAGGGTGATGGACCACCATGTCCTTTTCGCGGATGGCGGCGAAGCAATCGCCGGCATGCTCGCGGACGCGCTCAGGAAATCGGGCATTGTACGGCTCGAAGCGCAGGTCATCGCGCGGTGCCTTGGCGATTTCCGACAGCGTGTTGAGTGCCAGCAGGCCGGGCAGAACCGCGATGCGGTTTTCCGGCACATTCAGCGATTCCACCACGAACTGGCGCAGTTCGAGCGGCATTTCCGAGTCCGTCTCGATGCGGATCACCGAACCGCGGCGGCGGCGTTTCAGCGCCGTCTCGAAGAAGCGTACCAGATCTTCGGCCTCTTCCTCGACTTCGATATCGCTGTCGCGGATGATGCGGAACGTACCCGAGCCTTGCACCTCATAACCGGGATAGAGCCGGTGGATGAAGATGTTCACCACGTCTTCCAGCGTGATGTAGCGGATGACGTTGCTGGCGTCCGGCAGGCGGACGAAGCGGTCGAGTGCCGGCGGCAGGCGCAGCAGCGCGGTCATCGGCTCGCGGCCGCTCATGCTGTTCAATTGCAGCGCGATCGAGAAGCCGAGATTCGGGATGAACGGGAACGGATGCGCCGGATCGATGGAGAGCGGCGTCAGGACCGGGAAGATCGCCTGCTCGAATTCGTTGGCAAGCCATTGCCGGTCGGCGTCGGAAAGAGCGGCCGGGCGGACGATCAGAATATCTTCCTTGGCGAGATATTGCTGCAGCACGGCCAGCGAAGCCTGCTGTTCCATCTGCAGATTGTCGATTTCGCGCAGGATATCGTCGAGCTGCTCGGCAGGGGTCTTGCCGTCCGGCGTGCGGATGAGAATCTTCTGGCGGACCTGGCCCTCGAGGCCGGCGACGCGCACCATGAAGAATTCGTCGAGGTTGGCGGCGGAAATGGAGAGGAAGCGGATACGTTCCAGCAGCGGATGCGCCGTGTTCAGCGTTTCCTCAAGAACGCGGCGATTGAACTGGAGCCAGGAGAATTCACGATTGATGAAGCGCTCGGGGCTGGTCAGCAGCTCGTTGATCGGCGGCGTGGCCTCCGCGGCTTGCTGGTTGGCGTCCTGATGTTCCGTTACTGCCGAGTCCATGTTCCACCTACCCTCATCTCTAGCTCTGTGCCACGTATAGCAGTTTGACGACGGAACTGTGACAGTGCGGCGATCGCTCAATCTGCCTGACCGGAATTACCCAATTCATTCAACACTTCAGCGGCCAATATGCGCGTGATCCTGGTGCCGCGCGCAAGCGCCAGCCGGTCCAGCCGGTCGACGATCAACTGCGCGGCGTTCAGAGACCGCTCCATGCGATTGACGATATAGAGGACAAGTTTGTCATCGATATAAAGCTGACGGTCGGCGAAGAGCTTTACGATGACCTGCGACAGCAATTCTTCGTCCGGCTCGCCGATCTCGACGACGGTCGCCGCCTTCAACCGCGAGCGCAGGTCCGGCAGGCTCACCGGCCAGGACATCGGCCAGAGACGGCTGGTCATCAAAAGCCCCGTACCGTTTTCCCGGACGCTGTTGATGACGTGGAAGAGCTCCGTGTCGTCGAAGCCCTGCCGATCCACGTCCTCGAAAATGACCGGACCGCTTGCCGCAATGACCGCCGCATCGGAGCCGGCCTTCGGATGGATGAAGGCGGCGTCGCTCCGCTCTCGCCAGATATTGGCGAGATGCGACTTTCCCGAGCCCACCGGGCCGGCGAGAATGACGACGGGAGACGGCCAGTTCGGCCAGGAATCGACAATCTTCACCGCCGCGCTCAAGGGATCGGCCACCAGGAGGTCGTCGCGGCCGCTCGCCGCGTCATGGGTAAAGGCCAGGGGCAGCTGTTCGGCGGACTTGCGCCTCAAATCAGCATTCTTCGCGTCGGTCATGTCTAGTTTTTCTCAGGATTTCCGGCCTTGGCGCGGCGCGCCCTGCCGGCCTCCGAGTGTCCATAATAGAGGTCGCTTTGAAGGTATCGCGAAAGGGCGAACCGGACAAGCACGCCACATGCCGCCGCCGCCGGAACGGCGATCAGCAGGCCCACGAAGCCGAAAAGCGCACCGAAGGCGAACAGCGCGAACATCAGCCAGACCGGATGCAGGCCGACGCTTTCGCCGACCAGCTTCGGCTGCAATATGTTGCCCTCCAGGAACTGGCCGGTGAAGAAGACCACCAGCGTCAGACCGACCCAGAGATAGTCCGGCCAGAACTGCACCAGCGCGACGCTCACCGCCAGCACCAGCCCGACCAGCGAACCGACATAGGGGATGAAGCTGATCAGACCGGCGAAGAGGCCGATCAACAGGCCGAAATTCAGACCGACCAGCGTGAGGCCGACACCATAATAGACGCCAAGAATGATGCAGAGCGAACCCTGGCCGCGGATGAAGCCGGCAATGGCCTGGTCGATCTCGCGCGCGATCTGGCGGACGCTGGCAACATGATCACGCGGCACCCAGCCATCGACCTTGGCGATCATGCGATCCCAGTCGAGCAATATATAGAAGGCGACGACGGGCGTGATGACCATCAGCGACAGGATGTTGACCACCGCCTTGCCGGAGCTCCAGATCTGCGCGAACAGGCCGCCGACGAAGCTCAGGCCATCCGACATGATATTGGAGAAATTGTCCTTGATGACGCCGATCTGATTGCGGATCCAGTCCGGCAGCACCATGGTCTGGGTCTTGGCGATCAACTGCTGGAGCTGCTGCACATAGCCCGGTATATGCTGGACGAAATCATTGAACTGATTGATGATGATCGGGATGAAGATCGTCAGCGCCAGGGCAAAGACCAGCACGAAGGCGACCAGGATGAAGATCGTCGCCATCAGGCGGCTGAGGCCGATCCTTTCCAGCCGGTCGGCCACGGGATCGAGAAAATAGGCGATCGACATGCCGGCGATGAAAGGCAGCAGGATCGAGCTGAAGAGATAGAGGAAGAGGATGAAGGCGGCGAGCACGAACACCCAGAAGGTGACCTGACGCTTGAGGCTCGCCCCGCTGACCTGTTGCTTCATCGACTTCCCCGCTGCTCGTCGCCTGTCTGCCGCTTGCTTAGGACATAGGATGATGCCGCAATTATGGTCAAGCCTGCGGCCGGATTTCCGTCTTTCTGTGCTGTGAAGCGGGGAAAATCGAGGGTTTGCCAGTGCTAGCGCCTTGCATAAAGGCCCATGTCATGCAATGGCGACCCCATCAAGGCCCTGCCGAGACGGAAGGGCGGCCATCGGAGGCGGAAGCATGAGCCAGTCTGGAAAAAACGGTCTGACCTATAGCGACGCGGGCGTCGATATCGATGCCGGCAACCTGCTGGTCGAAAAGATCAAGCCTGCCGTGCGCTCGACGCGCCGTCCCGGCGCCGACGGTGAAATCGGCGGCTTCGGCGGTCTCTTCGACCTGAAGGCCGCGGGCTTCACCGATCCGGTTCTGGTCGCCGCCAATGACGGCGTCGGCACCAAGCTGAAGATCGCCATCGACGCGGATTATCACGATACGGTCGGCATCGATCTCGTCGCCATGTGCGTCAACGATCTCGTCGTCCAGGGCGCCGAGCCGCTGTTCTTCCTCGACTATTTTGCTACCGGCAAGCTCGATCCCGACCAGGGTGCGGCGATCGTCGGCGGCATCGCGGCCGGCTGCCGCGAGGCGGGCTGCGCGCTGATCGGCGGCGAGACGGCGGAAATGCCGGGCATGTATTCCGATGGCGATTACGATCTCGCCGGCTTTGCCGTGGGTGCCGCCGAGCGCGGCCAGCTTCTGCCCTCGGGCGATATCGCCGAGGGCGACGTCATTCTCGGCCTCGCCTCCTCCGGTGTTCATTCCAACGGCTTTTCGCTGGTGCGCAAGATCGTCGATCTCTCCGGCCTCGGCTGGGATGCGCCCGCTCCTTTCGCCGAAGGCAAGGCGCTCGGTGAAGCGCTGCTGACGCCGACGCGCATCTATGTGAAGCCGCTTCTGAAGGCGATCCGCGAAACCCAGGCCATCAAGGCACTCGCCCACATCACCGGCGGCGGCTTCCCGGAAAACATTCCGCGCGTGCTGCCGAAGCATCTCGCCGCCGAGATCGATCTTGCCGCCGTCAAGGTACCGCCGGTCTTCTCATGGCTCGCCAAAACGGGCGGCGTCGAGGCCAATGAGATGTTGCGCACCTTCAATTGCGGCATCGGCATGATCGCCGTCGTCGCGGCCGAAAACGTCGATACCGTCAAGGCAGCGCTTGAGGCCGAAGGCGAAACGATCGTCACGCTCGGCCGGATGATCGCGCGCTCCGAAGGCGCTGCCGGCACCGTCTACAAGGGCACGCTGGCAATATGAGTTCGGCCCGCAAACGCGTCGTCGTCTTCATCTCGGGCAGCGGCTCCAACATGATGGCGCTCGTCAAGGCGGCTGCGGCTTCAGACTATCCGGCTGAAATCGTCGGCGTGCTTTCCGACAAGGCGGATGCCGGCGGGCTTGCGAAAGCCGCCGCCGAGGGCATCCCCACCTTCGCCTTCGTGCGCAAGGACTATGCCGGCAAGGATGCCCACGAAGAGGCGATCCTGGCGCAGCTCGAAGCGCTCTCGCCCGACATCATCTGCCTCGCCGGCTATATGCGCCTGCTTTCGGGCCGCTTCATCCAGCGCTACGAAGGGCGGATCATCAATATCCATCCCTCGCTGCTGCCGCTCTTCCCCGGACTGCACACGCATCAGCGCGCCATCGACGCCGGCCAGCGGATCGCCGGCTGCACGGTGCATTTCGTCACCGAAGGCATGGACGAAGGCCCGGTGATCGGCCAAGCGGCCGTGCCGGTGCTGACGGACGACACCGCCGATACCCTGGCCTCCCGCGTGCTCACGATCGAGCATCAGCTCTATCCACAGTCACTGCGGCTTTTGGCGGAAGGCAAGGTGCGGATGGAAGGCGGCAAGGCCGTGAGCCTCGGCAAAACACCTGCGGTCCAGGGACGGCAGATTTTATCACTGCTTGGTGACGTGAATTAAATACGTGCCAGCCGGCCCCCTCAACTTGCCCGCAGCAATCGTCTCCCCTCAGGCCGCCATCGCGGCAAGCGGATGCAGCGTGCCGTCGCTATAGACGATACGGCCGCCGCGGAAGGTGGCGCGGATGCGATGCACCGTTCCGCGCTCGACGGCGACGAGATCGGCCTTCTGTCCCACAGCGATCGCGCCGCGGTCCGTAAGGCCGGCAGCCCGCGCGGCGTTGGCCGTCGCCATGGCGACAGCGGCAGGCAGGCCGCCGCTCGCGACATCCGCAAGCTTGAAGATCGCCGGCACGAAGGCGGCGGGGTGATAATCGGCGGCGATCGTGCCGAGCAGGCCTGCCCGCGCCGCGTCGAGGGCGCTGAGATTGCCGGACATGGATTGGCCGCGCAGCGCGTTCGGCGCGCCCATCAGCGTCCAGAGGCCGCGTCGATGCGCCTCTTCAGCGGCCGGCAGCGTCACGGGGAACTCGCTGATAGTGACGCCGAGATCATGCATTTCCGCCACCTTCTCGGCGCTGTCGTCGTCATGCGAGGCCAGCGACAGGCTGTGCTTCAGGGAGAGGCCGACGATATCCCGCAGCTTAGCCTCGATATCCGGGTCCTGCCGCATGGCGATGCGGCGCGCCACCACCTCTTCCGCTGCCTCGCGCGACATCGAGCGGCGCTCGGACATGCTGAGGATATAGGCCTCGATATTGTTGTATTGCCCCTGCCCCGGCGTGTGGTCGGTCAGCGACACCATGTCGACGGCGCCGTCGTTCAGCAGCCGCTCCAGCGTCGGCGCGGCGCCGACATTGGTGATCTCGTAGCGGGCATGAACGCGATGGTCGATCAGCAGGTGATCGCGCAGAGCGCGCAAGCCCTTGATGACCGCCGAGGTCGTCTCCAGCGAGCGGACATGACCGTAGACGCTTTCGGTCGCGAAGGAAACGGCGGCATAAGCGGTCGTCACGCCGGCGGCAGCAAGCTTCTTGTCGAGTTCATGGATGCCAAAATCGATCGGCATCGTCGCATTCGGCCGCGGCGCGATCTCGCGCTCGATCATATCGCCATGCAGATCGACGAAACCCGGCATCAGCAGCCGTCCGCCACCATCGAAGGTCGCAATCTTCACCGGCTCCGGCCGGATTTCCGCGATGACGCCATCCTCGATGCGGACAGATCCCCGCTCCACAACCTCATCGGGAAGAACGAGCGTGAAATTGCTGAGCCACATCGGCTTTCTCCTGAAATAGCGTCGATCGTTTCGAAGGCGTGAAATTGGTCCGGACGTATCCGGCGAATGCTTCCCGGTAGTCGCGATTCGTGACACCGTGATGAAGAGAATTGCCCTGATTCCCGGTTTCCCGAGGCTTGGGCAGTTTATTTCAGGCTCGCCCTGTTCAAGGCCGCCCATTGCAACAACATCACGGTCTTGGCGTCGTAAATCTCGCCGGATTCGATCATCGCCACCGCATCGTTCAGCCGGACTTCGAGCACCTCGATATCCTCATGTTCGTCGGCAAGCCCACCCCCGGCCGCAACACGGTCCGTGGTGTCGACAATGGCGGCGAAGAAATGGATGATTTCGGTGACCGAGCCCGGCGAGGTAAATATCTTGAACAGAAAGCGGACGTCTCGGACGCGAAAGCCGGTTTCCTCGATCGCTTCACGACGGATGGCCTCTTCCGGATGGTCGCCATCGAGCAGGCCGGCGGGCACCTCGATCATCCAGCCGGGAAAGCCGGTGAGATGCGCCGGCAGACGAAACTGGCGCACCAGCACCACCGTTTCGCGTTTGGGATCGTAAAGCAGGATGCAGGCGGCCGGCGTGCGGTGATAGATCTCGCGCTTCAACCTGTGGGTTTCGCCCTCGGAATCCGTATAGTCGATGTCGTAGGTGCTGAGCCGCGTCCATCCGTCCGAAAGTGTCTTCTCGCCGACGATTTCGACACTTGCCTTGTCGAACTTGCTCATGCCAGGTCCTTGTTCACATTAAGTCCTTGTGCAGCCAGACCTTGTTGTCATGGACGGCCGCGCCGCCATGGGGAGCGACGGGATCGGCGCCAGTCAGCACATTGATCCCCTCACCGTCGACATGCGCCTTGTTCGGCCACAGGCCCTCGGCGATCAGCACACCCGGCTTAACCTCCGTCGTCACGCGCGCATGGATGCGCAGATCGCCCCTGGCATTACCGATGCGGACCAGATCGCCCGCCGCAATATCCAGTGCCGCTGCATCGGCCGGATTGATCATGACCTCGGGACGGCCTTCCTTCTGCCGCGACGTCTTGGTCTCGGCGAAACTCGAATTCAGGAAATTACGGGCGGGCGACGTGGCCAGGCGGAACGGATGCTCCGGATCGGCGACTTCGATCACGTCGACCTGATCCGGGAATTCCGGCAATTCGACATGCGGTCCGAGCAGGCCGATCGCCTCCGGCGGCCGGTTCGGCGCGGGCTGGTTGGCCCAGTCCGGACGAAAGCGGAACTTGCGGTCGGGATGGTCGAAACCGTTGACGAAATGCGCCTCCTCGAAACCCGGCTGGCGGTCGAACCACTTGTGCTCGAGAAAATAATCGTAATCCGGCAGGCCGCTATTCGACAGGATGCGGTCCACCATCTCGCGCGCCGAGAAGCCGAAGCCGGGGCGATCCGCGACGCCCAGGCGCTTCGCCAGCTCCTCGATGACGAAGAGATTGCTGCGCACCGTCGGCGGCGGCTCGACGAGCTTGGGGCCGAGCAGGATATGGTTCTGGCCGCCGGCGCGATAGATATCGTCATGCTCGACGAACATGGTGGCGGGGATGACGATATCGGCCATCTCCGCGGTCTCAGTCATGAACTGCTCATGCACGGCGACGAAGAGATCGTCGCGGGCAAAGCCGCGCTTCACCAGCCGCTGTTCCGGCGCGATATTCACCGGATTGGTGTTCTGGATCAGCATCGCCGTGACAGGACCGCGATGACGCAGCGCCACCGCGTCGCCGGTCAATGCCCGACCGATCTGCGACTGGTCGATCAGCCGGATAGCGTCATCCCTGAGCGACTGGCCGGTCAGCTCGCTCGCATCCATGCGAAAGATATCGTTGTTGGAATGAAAGGCGCCGCCGCCTTCATGTTGCCAGGAGCCGAGCACAGTGGCGACAGAGGCGGCCGCATGCATGGCGACCGCGCCGTTGCGCTGGCGGGTGAACCCGTAGCCAAGGCGGAAATATGTCTTTTTCGTCGTGCCGACGAGCTTGGCGAAGGCTTCGATCTCGTCCACGGAGAGACCGGTGATCGCAGCCGCCCATTGCGGCGTCTTCGTCTGCAAATGCGCTTCCAGGCCGGCAGGATCGTCGGCATATCCGGCCATATAGGCGCGGTCGGCATAGCCATCGCGGAAGGCAATGTGCATGGTGGCGCAGGCAAGTGCCGCATCCGTGCCCGGCCTGACGATCAGCGCCATGTCGGCCTGTTTCATCGTCGGATTGTCGTAGATGTCGATGACGACAATCTTGGCGCCGCGCTCCTTACGCGCCTTCACTGCATGGGTCATCACGTTGACCTGCGTGGCGACCGCGTTGGTTCCCCAGATCACCACGCAATCGGTACGGCCCATCTCGCGCGGATCGGGACCGCGCAGAGCGCCCGTCGCCATGGTGAAGCCGGTCCAGGCCGGATTGGTGCAGATCGACGAGAAGAAGCCGGAATAGCGCTTGGCATGGCGCAGGCGGTTGATGCTGTCGCGCTGCACCCAGCCCATCGTGCCGGCATAATAATAGGGCCAGACCGCCTCGCTGCCGTCCCTGGCTTCCGCCTTCACGAAAGCCTCGGCGATCTCGTCCAGCGCATCGCCCCAGGAGATTTCCTGCCAGCGCCCCTCGCCCTTGGCGCCCGCCCGGCGCAGCGGCTTCATCAACCGGTCGGGATGATAGAGCCGCTCGGCATAGCGGGCAACCTTGGCGCAGATGACGCCCGACGTATAGGAATGATCGCCGGCGCCGCGCACGCGGCCGATCCTGCCATCCTCGGTCAGGTCGATCTCCAGCGCGCAGGTGGAGGGACAGTCGTGCGGACAGGCCGTATGGCCCACCTTGGATTTGGCGTGAATGGGGGTCGCAATGTTCATGATGTTTGTATATTTCAAGCCATGCCCGGCCAAAAGACAGAATCTGGCCCATCGCAACAATTCATGCGGACATCACCGACAATGAACTATCGGCATATCTACCATGCGGGCAACTTCGCCGATGTGCTGAAGCACGCGGTGCTCGCCCGCCTCGTCCGCTATCTGCAGAACAAGGACAAGGCGTTCCGTGTTCTCGACACCCATGCCGGCATCGGGCTCTACGACCTTTCCTCGGAAGAGGCGCAGAAGACCGGCGAGTGGCAAGACGGTATCGGCCGGCTTCTCGACGCTGAACTCGTGCCGCAGGTCGCCGATCTGCTCGAGCCCTACCTGACCGCCGTTCGCGAGCTCAATCCGGACGGCGGCCTGCAATTCTATCCCGGCTCGCCGAAGCTTGCCCGCATGCTGTTCCGCCCACAGGACCGGCTGTCGGCCATGGAGCTGCATCCGCAAGACTTCCAACGGCTGCATCGGCTGTTCGAGGGCGATCATCACGCCCGCATCACCGAGCTCGACGGCTGGCTGGCGCTCGGCGCGCATCTGCCGCCGAAGGAGAAGCGCGGCATCGTGCTGGTCGATCCGCCTTTCGAGGAAGAGGGCGAATATGCGCGCCTGGCGGATGGCCTGGCCAAGGCCTGGCGCCGCTTTCCCGGCGGCACTTATTGCCTGTGGTATCCGATCAAGAAGGATGCGCCGATCAAGGCCTTCCACGAGGCGTTGCAAGCCCTGGAGATTCCGAAGATGCTCTGCGCCGAGCTGACGGTCAAAAGCGACCGGGGCTTTACCGGCCTGACCGGCTCCGGCCTCATCATCGTCAATCCGCCCTTCACGCTGAAGGACGAACTGCACGCGCTGCTGCCGGCGCTGAAGGACATGCTGGCGCAGGACCGCTTCGCCTCGCAGCGCGCCTTCTGGCTGCGCGGCGAACACTGAATTTCGTTCCAGACATCGAACCAGATACCGAATAGGTGATTTCATGCGACTTCTCTGCTCGTCCACCTCCCCCTTCTCCAGCAAGGTACGGATGGCCGCCCGGCATCTCGGGATCGCGCTCGACGAAGTCCGCGTGGATACCAATGCCGGGCCGGCGGTGCTCGTCGACAACAATCCGCTCGGCAAGATCCCGACACTGCTGACCGAAGACGGCGAGGCGATCTTCGACAGCCGCTCGATCATGCACTATTTCCACCGGCGGAAGGGCAAGAAGCTCTATCCCGCCAAGGACCGGAAGCGCACCGAAGCCGAAGTGCTGGAAGCGCTTTGCGACGGCACCTGCGAATGCCTGCTGTCGATCGTCTATGAACGCCGCCTGCGCGATCCGGACAAGCAGCATCAGCCCTGGATCGACCGGCAATGGACGAAAGCCAGCCGCGCGCTTGCCCATCTCAATGCCGAGCCGCCGAAGATCGGCAAGACGCTGCATGCCGGACATTTTGCCCTGGCCGCCCTGCTCGGCTACCTGCACTTGCGGTTCGAGGGACAATGGGAAGCGGATCACGCCGATCTCGTCGCCTGGGCGCGCAAATTCGAGAAGCATTTCCCCGACTATCCGGCGCTGAAGCCGCAGGGCTGACGCCGCAGGATTTCTTCATGCCGGCATGAAAACATCGGCGCGACTGCGCAACACTGCCGGTATGATCTTGTGTTGAAACGAAAAAAGCCGGGGCAAAACCCCGGCTTCTTCGTCAGACATTGCTGTCGGATTAGAACTTCACGCCGATACCGACCTTGACGCTCTGCTCGTCGTAACCGCGAGAGAAGTTGCCGGAGTCGAGGTTGTAGTGTTCCTTGCCGTAATCGGTGTAGCGATATTCGATACGAGCCGTGACGTTGTTGGTCAGGAAGGTTTCAGCACCTGCACCGACCGTGTAGCCAACAGCCGTCTTGCTGTCGGACGAGGTGTCGTCGGAGAGCTTGTTCTGGCCGATAGCCAGACCAGCCGTGCCGTACAGCATGAACGGGTTGAAGTCGTAACCGATACGGCCGCGAACCGAGCCGTTGACGCCGCTCTTGGCGGTCAGGCCGTTGCGGGTCGTATCCGAGTCGGAGTAGCCGAGGTCACCTTCGACGCCGTACACGATCTGACCCTGCTGCCAGTTGTAGCCGGTGAAGGCCTGGCCGCCGAAGCCGTAGGTGTTACCCGTGCGGTTGAAGTGGCCCATGTTGTAGGTGCCAGCACCGCCGATGTAGAAACCGGACCAGTTGTTGACGGCCGGAGCTGCTTCCTGGGCAACGGGCGGCTGCGGGATCTGCTCGACGGCGTCGGCTGCGTGAGCAGCGGTGAAGCCACCGAGAGCAAAAGCGGAGACCATGAGGGTCGTGATAAGAGTACGCATACTTTTCTCCTTTCAGGCCCGTGCTCTTCGTCTACTGTCATCGACTTCGAAGCACCACGAGCAATTACAATATGTCCCTCCCGGATCGACACTGAAATTGGAATGCAAATGAGGAATTCGAAGAGCTAAATTATGATATCATTGTGGCACAGACGTGGCTGAATTTCGATGTTGCTTCAGCGCAACAGACGAATTGTTAACCATAATGAGTGGTTAAAGCAGGTATACTTATTTTTATCGAAATATATCTAAAGTTTTACATAGGTCATCATCATTACTTGTGCTGCAGAAGCACCATTTCATATGGTGTATCGACGCCCTATATGAGGTCGAGTTGGGTAACGGCGGCGAAAAAGGCAACATGGTGAGCCAGGAAAAACTACGCACCGCGCTGATCACGGGTGCATCAAAAAGAATAGGCAGGGCAATCGCCGAGGATTTGGCCGCCAATGGTTTTGCGGTCGCTCTGCATGCCAATCAATCGTTCGCCGAGGCGAGCGAGATCGTGGCGAAATTGCGGCAAGAGGGCAAAAAGGCGATTGCGATCAAGGCCGATCTGCAAAATTCGGCCGAGACCTCGTCGCTGATCGAAAGGGTCGTTCGCGAGCTGGGGCCGCTCGATCTGCTGGTCAACAATGCCTCCATTTTCCGGGGCGATGGCGCGGACCGATTCGATGCCGAGGCCTTCGACGCCCATTTCGCCGTGCATGTCCGAGCGCCCTCCATCCTCGCTGCCGATTTCATGCGTCAGCTTCCGGACGGCGCTCCCGGCCTGATCGTCAACATGATCGACCAGCGCGTCTGGGCGCTCAATCCGCGCTTCTATTCCTATACGCTGTCGAAGGCCGCGCTTTGGACGGCGACTCAGACCATGGCCCAGAGCTTTGCGCCGCGGGCGCGGGTCAACGCCATCGGTCCCGGCCCGACCGTGCGCAGCGTCCGGCAGACGGAGGAGGACTTCCAGGCGCAGATCGACGGGCTGATCTTGAAGGCCGCGCCGGGGCTCGATGAATTCGGCCGCACCGTCCGCTTTCTTTTTGACACGCCTTCGATCACGGGCCAAATGATAGCGCTCGACGGCGGCCAGCATCTTGCCTGGGAAACGCCTGATGTGGCGGAGAGCATGGAATGAACGGACGAAAGCTGCCGGACGGCGGCGTTCTCTATGACGAATCGGAAGACAATGAAGACGACATCGAGGTGGAGGGCGATGCCGGCACCTCCCCTGTCGCGCCCGTCGACTGGAACGAAGGCGGCAAGAACGAAACCGGCCTCGTCGGCGCGGAACTGATCGCCGAATTCGTCAAGCGTCTGCCGAACAGCCCCGGCGTCTACCGCATGTTCAACGAGGCCGGAGACGTGCTCTATGTCGGCAAGGCGCGCAGCCTGAAGAAGCGTGTCGCCAACTATGCCATGGGCCGGGTGCATTCCAACCGCATCGCCCGCATGGTGCGCGAAACCGCCAACATGGAATTCGTCACCACGCGGACGGAAACCGAAGCGCTGCTGCTGGAAGCGAATCTGATCAAGCGCTTGCGGCCGCGCTTCAATGTTCTGCTGCGGGACGACAAGTCCTTTCCCTATATTCTCATTACCGGCGATCATCGGGCACCGGCGATCTTCAAGCATCGCGGCGCGCGTGCCCGCAAGGGAGACTATTTCGGTCCCTTCGCCTCAGCTGGCGCCGTCGGGCGCACCATCAACTCGCTGCAGCGCGCCTTCCTGATCCGCACCTGCACCGACAGCGTCTTCGAGACGCGCACGCGGCCCTGTCTGCTCTACCAGATCAAACGCTGTTCCGCGCCCTGCACCCATGAGATCAGCGATGCGGGCTATGCCGAGCTGGTACAGGAGGCGAAAGATTTCCTTTCGGGCAAGAGCCAGAACGTCAAGGCGCACATGGCCGAGGCGATGAACGTCGCCGCCGAGGATCTCGATTTCGAGCGCGCCGCCATCTTCCGCGACCGGCTGGCGGCGCTGTCGCATGTGCAGAGCCATCAGGGCATCAATCCCGCCGGCGTCGAGGAGGCCGATGTCTTCGCCATCCATCATGAGGGCGGCATCTCCTGCATTCAGGTCTTCTTCTTCCGCACCGGCCAGAACTGGGGCAACCGCGCCTACTTCCCGAAGGCCGATCCATCTCTTTCCGGCGCCGAGGTGCTGAACGCATTCCTGGCGCAGTTCTATGACGACAAACCGGTGCCGAGGCAGATCCTGCTGTCGGAGACGGTGGAGGAAATCGAGCTGCTGTCGGCCGCGCTCAGCGAGAAGGCCGGGCACAAGGTCTCGATCCTCGTGCCGCAGCGCGGCGAGAAGCGCGACCTGGTGGATCACGTCGTCGCCAATGCCCGCGAGGCGCATGGCCGCAAGCTTGCCGAGACGGCCTCTCAATCGCGGTTGCTGGAAGGCTTCAAAGAGACATTCCAGCTTCCCTATGTCCCGCAGCGCATCGAGATCTACGACAACTCGCATATCATGGGCACGAATGCCGTCGGCGGCATGGTGGTGGCCGGGCCGGAAGGCTTCGTCAAAGGCCAATACCGCAAGTTCAACATCAAATCGACCGACATCACGCCCGGCGACGACTTCGGCATGATGCGCGAAGTCATGACCCGCCGCTTCTCCCGCCTGCTGAAGGAAGAGGGCAAGCCGGATCGCAGCGGCGCGGCGGAAGTTGCCGCCGTGGATGCGGCCGATCAACCTTTCCCCGCCTGGCCCGACGTCATCCTCATCGATGGCGGCCAGGGGCAGATGACGGCGGTGCGTGCCATTCTCGAGGAGCTGGGGGTCACCGACAGCGTCATAGCCATCGGCGTCGCCAAGGGCGTCGACCGCGAGGCCGGGCGCGAGCGCTTCTTCGCGCCTTCCCGCGACAGCTTCACGCTGCCACCGCGCGATCCCGTGCTGTATTTCATCCAACGCATGCGCGACGAGGCGCACCGCTTCGCCATCGGCTCGCACCGGGCGCGGCGCAAGAAGGAGATGGTGAAGAACCCGCTGGACGAGATCGGCGGTATCGGCCCCTCGCGCAAGCGAGCGCTGCTCCAGCATTTCGGTACGGCCAAGGCGGTCTCGCGCGCGGCGCTCTCCGACCTGATGGCCGTCGAGGGCATATCCGAAGCCGTGGCTCGGCAGGTCTACAATCATTTTCACGAGGACGCCGCGAAATAGGAACAGCCCGTCGCAATTTCCACGCAATGACGCCGAAAAAACAGAAACAATATTGACGGTAAGGCCCCCGAACCGTCATCTAGGCGATGATCCCAAGAAGTGCGGAGCGGTTTTTGGATAAGATCACGCCGAATCAAAGAGCTGGAGCGAAATGGCAGCCTGGCGACAGGCCCCTTCCGACCTGGGTAGAACAACCGAAACGAAACGATTTCCATGGCTTCGCGCGCATATAGCATCCCCAACCTGCTCACCTATGGCCGTATCCTCTGCGTACCGCTGATCGTCCTGTGCTTCTTCATCGAGGGCAAACTGGAAGGGTCGGATTTCGCACGCTGGATCGCGCTCTGGATTTTCATCGTCGCCTCGATCACCGATTTCCTGGATGGTTATCTCGCGCGCATCTGGAACCAGACGTCGAATATCGGCCGCATGCTGGACCCGATCGCCGACAAGCTGCTGGTCGCCTCGATCCTGCTGCTGGTCGCCGCCGACGGCACGATCGCCGGCTGGTCGCTCTGGGCGGCGATTATCATTCTCTGCCGCGAAATCCTCGTCTCGGGTCTACGCGAATATCTGGCGGCGCTGAAGGTCAGCGTGCCGGTGACGCGCATCGCCAAATGGAAGACGACCGCGCAGCTCGTCGCCATCGCCTTCCTGCTGGCTGGGCCGGCGGGCGACAAGGTGCTACCCTATACGACGGAGATGGGCATTCTCCTGCTTTGGGTCGCAGCACTGCTGACGATCTACACCGGCTATGATTATTTCCGCGCCGGTCTGAAGCATATCGTGGACGAAGAATGATGACGAAGCTCGTCTATTTCGCCTGGGTGCGTGAGCGGATCGGCAAGGGAGAAGAAGAGATTTCGCTTCCGGCCGATGTGGTCACGGTCGGCGATCTCCTGAGTCATTTGAAGAGCTTGGGCGAGGAATATGAAGCCGCGCTTCAGTTTCCAGAGGCGATCCGGGTTGCCATCGACATGGAACATGCCGATCATGACGAACCGATCGCCGGTGCCCGCGAAATCGGCATATTCCCGCCGATGACGGGTGGGTGAATGTCATGGCTGCCGAGCCGCTCGTCAAAGTCCAGCGCGAGGATTTCGATCTCCAGGCCGAGATCGATCGCCTGACGAAGGGCCGTCACGGCATCGGCGCAGTGGTCACGTTTTCCGGCCTGTGCCGTGACGAAGGGGGTAGCCTCGGCGCCCTGGAGCTGGAGCATTATCCCGGCATGGCGGAAGCGGAAATCGCCCGCATCGCGACGCTCGCCATCAAACGCTTCGAGCTCGGCGGCCTGACCGCCATTCACCGCTACGGCAAGATCGCGCCCGGAGAAAACATCGTCCTCGTCATCGCCGCCGCCCCGCATCGGCAGGCCGCCTTCGACGGCGCCAATTTCGTCATGGATTTCCTGAAGACCTCCGCCCCCTTCTGGAAGAAGGAGCACGGCAGGGACGGCACGGAAGGCGGCTGGGTTTCCGCCAAGGACGCCGACGATACGGCACGGGACAAATGGACCGATAAATAGGGTTCAGGGAACCACGCGCTCGCGCCGGCTCAGCACCAGCAAGAGAACCAGCAGCGAGAAGATCACGAAATCGCGCCACAGGAAGGGGCCATAGGCGCCCCAGAGCGTCTCGAACAGGCCGAGCAGGGCCGCCCCACCCGCCGATTTCAGCGGATCAGAATAGCCGCCGACCGCAGCGATCATCAGCACCTTCAGGCCGAACATCAGCCCGGCGCCGAAATCCATCGTACCGTAATAGGATGTCGCCAGCAGGCCGCAGGCTGTGGCGACCAGCGCCGAGGCAAGATAGGCCAGAAGAAAGACATGGCTGGCGCTGGTGCCGCAGAGCTCGGCGGCCAGCGCATCGTCGGTCACCGCCCGCCAGATGCGCCCCCAGCCGGTACATTTGAGCACATAGGTTCCGGCAAAGATCACTAAGACCATCAGCGCCGAATTGATGAGCTGGATCTCGGTGAGCGTCACCCGGAAATCGCCGCTGTCCCAGAAAACGATGGCGCCGTTCAGGAAGGGCGGCAGCCAGATGCCGCGCGTGTTGGAGGCCAGCCGGGCGGTCTCCATCAGGACGATCATCATTCCGAGCGCGGCGACAATGATCGTGTTCGGCGATTTTCGCGACAGCGGCAGCATGACCGACCTGCCGATGAGGAAGCTCGTTCCCAGCGTGTAGGCGCCCGAAATCACCGCGCCGAAGGCCAGGGCGGCGGGCAGGATCAGGTACAGTCTGGTGTAGCCGACATCGGTAAACAGCACGAGCATCTGGCCCGCGAAAGCGAAGAGCGCCCCATAGGTGATATCAGCCCGCTTCATCACTCCGAAGGCAATGGCATAGCCGAAAGCAAGCGTGGCGTAGAGCGCCGCGAGCGGAACCGCATTTGCCACCTGCTGCAGGAGATAGGCCATGGAACCTCCGGTGATCAGCAAATAGTAACTGGTAAAACTGATTTTACCAGTTATAATTTTGCGATGAGCTTTTCCTGGACCCCACATCGCTTTGCCGGAGGCGCGTTGGCGCTCGATGTCGCCAACAGCGTCATCCTGCGCCACGATCCCGAGCGGCGCACCGACCGCTTCGAGGCGCCCGGACAGATGGAAAGCTTTCCGAAGGCGGCGGTGAATTTCTGCGCCGAGCGGGAATTGTTCGGCGACATCCTGCCGGTGCGCCAGGAGAACAGATCCGGCTTCATCGAATTGCGCGAGGCGATCGACCGTTATTTTCGCGCCCGCGTCCTCGACCATGGCGCCGATGCGCTGCTGGCCGATCTTCTGGAGGGGCTATCCAGCGTGCTGAAGCAGTCGGCCTCTCCCGACGGGCTCGATGCCGCCACTGTGCACTCCGCCCTGCGGCTGATCGCCATGCCCGATCCCGAGCGGATGAAGATCTGCCGTAATTGCGGCTGGCTGTTCATTGACCGCAGCAAGAACAGGAGCCGGGCCTGGTGCGACATGGCGGTCTGCGGCAACCGCGCCAAGGCAAGCCGGCATTATCGCCGCAGACGAGAGGAGCGCGCATCATGAAAGCCGGGATGATTGTTTTTATGGCGGCTATCGCCGGGCTGGCCCTCGCCGGATGCCAGCGCCAGCCGGAAAATGGGCCGACCGAACTCAGCGGCCGGCTCTTCGTCTTCAACTACCGCGTCGCCAGCGCCACCTACATGATCACGCTGAAAAAGATCGCACCGATCCCGGAAGGAACGACGGCGGTTGCGGAATTCGAAAATCCGGCGGGCGGCGATCCGCTGGTGGTGCGCCAGAAGATCTATTCCTTCTGGGACAAGATCACGCTCGAAAGCCCGGACTTGCGCTGCGTGCGCAAAGACCGCCCCTATTCGGTCTCGATCAAGCTGGTGGATGCCAGCGACAAGACGATCCAGGCCATCAAGACCGAGGTAAAATCCGATCTCGACCAGACCGTGCTGCCGACGAAGCCGCTGGTGGTCGGTCCGGTCTATACACAAAATCCGGACGTCTTCAAAAGCGACGGCAGCGCCGATTATGGGCATGATGCCGCCTGCCCGGCATGAAAAAGCCGGGATACCAGATCCCGGCTTTTATCGAGTCGATTCAAATCGTTCAGCGCTGAAGCTGAAAGGCTGATTCAGCCAACGATTTCGGTTTCGGAGAACCAGTAAGCGATTTCGACGGCAGCGGTTTCCGGAGCGTCGGAGCCGTGAACCGAGTTTTCACCGATCGACAGGGCGAAGGTCTTGCGGATTGTGCCTTCGTCGGCGTTGGCCGGGTTGGTCGCGCCCATGATTTCGCGGTTCTTGAGGATAGCGCCTTCGCCTTCCAGGACCTGAACGATGGTCGGGCCGGAGGTCATGCCTTCGACGAGTTCGCCGAAGAAAGGACGATCCTTGTGAACGGCGTAGAAGCCTTCGGCTTCGCGCTTGCTCATCCAGACACGCTTGGAAGCGATGACGCGCAGGCCATTGTCTTCAAAAACCTTGGTGATGGCGCCGGTCAGGTTGCGCTTGGTGGCGTCCGGCTTGATCATCGAAAAAGTGCGTTCAATCGCCATGGGTCAATTCCTTATCGTCAGAGAAAAGTGGGCGGTCTTTACCCGCCCCAAGACCCGAAAACAAGGGGGACGCGCCAATTTCACGCCGCTGTCACAGTCCCGACAGGTGATTCGCAGTCCCGGCATCAGAGAAACGGCAACCTCATCAGCAAATTTCATTGATGCCATCAGCCCCATTTGCTCAATTCTGTTCTAGGTTTGCCGCAACACTTTTGGAGGGAAACCAATATGCTGCGACACTTCGGAATGCTCGCCCACTACAATCGTTGGGCCAACACCCAGCTCTACGATGCCGCCTCCCAGCTCAGTGATGCGGAATATCGCGAGAACCGTGGCGCTTTCTTCGGGTCGTTGGGCGCCACGCTCAACCATATACTGGTGGCCGACCGGATATGGATGCGCCGTTTCACCGGCACGGGCGAGGCGCCGGCGACCTTGAACGCCATCCTGCATGACGATTTTGTCGATCTTCGCGCTGCTCGCGAGACGGAGGACCAGCGCATCATCGACTGGGTCGAGACACTCGACGACGACAGGCTGGCCGCGGATATCACCTACTCGCCGATCACCCTGCCCGGTGCCATCGCACATCCGTTGAGAGCCGCGGTTGCCCATTTGTTCAACCACCAGACCCACCACCGTGGCCAATGCCATATGACGCTGACAGCCATGGGAAAGCCGTCGCTGGGGCTCGATCTGCTGCATTTCCTGCGCGGTGAGGGAAAACGCTGGATGTAAAGTCTAAGGCGAGCCATTGCTCCGCAATTGCAGTCATGCATTGTTATTCCGGCTAATTTTGATGCGAGATCATGCCGATAAGGCATTTCGTTCATGTTGCCTTAACCTCGGCACCTGCAAATTCAATGAAATATATCAGTTGGCGGTGAGCAGAGAGTGGGCATGAAGGGTTCGCAGGCGGGTGTTTCGACATATTTCCTCGGCAATGACGATGGCGAGGCGGAAACCGAACTCGAGACGATCGGCCGCCGTATGGCCGAACTGAAGGTCAAGAACCTGCCGCGCAACTACCAGCTCTTCCACGAGGCGCTTTACGGCCAGGACCGCAGCATTGCCGGCGAGATATCGTCGCTCGGTCGCCGCCCCTCTCAAACCGGCCTCGACGATATCGGCCTGAAGCACCGGCTCGTCAGCCATTGCGGCCTGGTCGCCCGGAAATCCGAGAGAGATGCCGCCCAGATGCTGCGGGAGGTGGCCAATCAGCTGGCCGAAGGTCTGCGCAAAAAGCAGCGCGTCGTCCGCGAGATCGAAACGGCGCCGCAGGCCACCGCCGATCTGGACTGTCTCAACGCCTTGCTCAGCAACCTGCTGCTCTATGAGACCGAGTTGACGGAGCGGCTGAGGAACTGTGCCAACCTGCCGGAGCGAACGCACCGCGCGGACGCCTGAGCCCTTTCGCGCTCTTGCCTTCGGCGTCGAGTTCGGCCAAAACCGCGCCATGATCTCGATTTCCGACCTTTCCGCCCGCATCGCCGGCCGCCTCCTCATCGACAATGCCAGCGTGACGCTTCCGGCGGGCACGAAGGCGGGTCTCGTCGGCAAGAACGGTGCCGGCAAATCGACGCTGTTCCGGGTGATCACCGGCGACCTTGCGGCCGAAAGCGGCGCCGTCTCGATCCCGCGCAACGCCCGTATCGGCCAGGTGGCGCAGGAGGCGCCAGGCACCGAAGAGCCACTGATCGAGATCGTGCTGAAGGCCGACAAGGAGCGCACCGCCCTGCTCGCGGAGGCAGAAACGGCAACGGACCCGCATCGCATCGCCGACATCCAGACGCGTCTTGCCGATATCGGCGCCCATTCGGCTGAAGCCCGCGCCGCCAGCATCCTCGCCGGCCTCGGTTTCGACCATGAGGCGCAGCACCGCCCCGCCTCCTCCTTTTCCGGCGGCTGGCGCATGCGCGTGGCCCTCGCTGCAGTGCTGTTCTCCGAACCCGACCTGCTGCTGCTCGACGAGCCCACAAACTATCTCGACCTCGAAGGCACGCTCTGGCTGGAGGATTATATCCGCCGCTATCCGCACACGGTCATCATCATCTCGCACGACCGCGACCTGCTCAACACCGCCGTCAACTCCATCGTGCATCTCGACCAGAAGAAGCTCACCTTCTATCGCGGTTCCTACGACCAGTTCGAGCGCCAGAAGGCCGAAGCCGACGAATTGCAGATGAAGGCGAAGGCGAAGAACGACGCGGCACGCAAGCACCTGCAGAGCTTCATCGACCGCTTCAAGGCCAAGGCGTCGAAGGCGCGGCAGGCGCAATCGCGCATCAAGGCGCTGGAGCGGATGGGCACCGTCGCCTCCGTCATAGAAGATCATGTGATGGGCTTCAGTTTTCCGGAGCCGGAAAAGCAGGCAGCATCGCCGATCATCGCCGTCAGCGGCGGCGCGGTCGGCTACGAGCCTGATAAGCCGATCCTGAAGCGCCTTAACCTGCGCATCGACGCCGACGACCGCATCGCGCTGCTCGGCTCGAACGGCAACGGCAAATCCACCTTCGCGAAATTCGTCTCCGGCCGCCTCGATGCCGAAAGCGGCGAGGTAAAGCTGGCGCCGAACCTGAAGATCGGCTTCTTCGCGCAGCACCAGCTCGACGATCTCATCCCCAACCAGACGGCCGTCGAGCATGTGCGCCGCCGCATGCCGGAGACGCCGGAAGCGAAGGTGCGTGCCCGCGTCGCGCAGATGGGGCTGGCGACGGAGAAGATGGACACGCAGGTCAAGGATCTCTCCGGCGGCGAGAAGGCACGACTGCTGATGGGTCTTGCCGCCTTCGACGCGCCGAACCTGCTGATCCTCGACGAACCGACCAACCATCTCGACATCGACAGCCGCAACGCACTGATCCAGGCGCTGAACGACTATTCCGGCGCGGTCATCCTGATCTCTCACGACCGCCATCTGATCGAGGCGACGGTCGACCGGCTGTGGCTGGTGCGCGACGGCACCGTCTCCACCTTCGACGGCGATCTCGAGGAATATCGCAGCCTCGTCGTCGCCAGTCCCAAGCCTCGCGACGACAAGGCAAGGACGAATGGCGACGATTCCGTCTCCAAGGCGGATCAGCGCAAACTCAATGCCGATCGCCGCGCCTCGCTTGCGCCGCTCAAGAAAAAGATCAACGAAATCGAATCCTTGACCGCCAAGCTGGAGAAACTGATTCAGGCGCTTGATGTGGAACTTGCGGACCCGGCCCTTTACGAAAAGGCCCCCGCAAAGGCTGCGGAGAAGGCGAAACAACGCTCCGATGCGGCGGACAAGCTGAGCGCCGCCGAGGAGCAATGGCTGGAGCTTTCTTCCGAATATGAAAGCGCGATGGCGGGCTGAAACGGCTCATCCCGTAGCGTCATTGCGCCAATCCTAACCGAACATTAACCATAATCGAAAAAAATACGCGCGACATTCAATATCATACGTCGGGCGTATTCCATGACTTTCCGTCTTCTGCTGGCCGGTCTTGCCGTGTCACTGTCCCTTGTCGGCTGCGCCACCAAGCCGGGAAACGATGCGTCTCTGAAGACCGGCTTTGCCGCCGAGGAGCCGCAGCGCAAACCGCTGAAAGCCAGCGATCCGGTCGAGATGGAGCCGAGCAAGTGGATGGTCGCCGACCTCGAAACGAGGCAGGCAATCGACACAAACGGTCCGCATCGCCTGGCCGGCCGCACTCTGGAAGTCGCCTCGCTGCGGGATATCCAGCTCGCCGACAAGGAAGTCGTTCTGACCTTCGACGATGGCCCGGCACCGGGTAAGACGGAACGTATTCTCGCGACACTCGACAAATTCGGCGTCAAGGCGACCTTCATGATGGTCGGCGAGATGGCGCAAGCGCATCCGGCGACCGCCCGCGAGGTCTTTGCCCATGGCGACACGATCGGCAGCCATACCTTCCATCATCCCGATCTCGACAAGATGAGCTTCGACATGGCCATGGCCGAGATCATGCGCGGCAAGAACGCCGTCGCCAAGGTCATCGGCACCGAGGTGCCCTTCTTCCGCTTCCCTTATCTTGCCGACTCCAGGCGTCTGCGGAACGCGGTCGCCGCGCGCGACCTGATCGTCATGGACGTGGATATCGACAGCAAGGATTATTTCAGCTCGACGCCCACCGCCGTCGCGACACGCACCATGAACGATCTGCGCAAACGCGGCCGCGGCATCATCCTGATGCACGATATCCATCAGCGCACTGCCGCCATGCTGCCCTCACTCCTGAGCCGCATGGAGAAGGAAGGCTACAAGGTCGTGACGCTGAAATACAAGACCACCGCGCCCACGCCCGCCACCAATCTGGTCGCGCAGGCCGACACCAAGATGGTGCGTTAACGCCGCAAAGCCGCATAACGGACATATTCGCGGGAGCATGGTTGCGTCCGCGACTATATTTTGATTTGTTTATATGCGATTCACATCATCAATAGCATACCGGGTTCCCATGCATCTTCATCTTGAACGCGACGACGATCCACTCACCCTGCAATTCGTCGCCAAGAAGGATGCCCAATCCGAACGGCTGCTGATGACGCCCGAATTCGAGGCGGACCGGGCCGCCATCAAGGAGATGATCGAGCGCGAGGACCGGCTGATCCAGGCCGTGCGGCGCGGCAAATGGCTGTTCGATTTCCATCGCAGCGCCGATCATCCGCTCGGCAGATGGTATCGGCTGCCCGCCGACCTCGCTCCCCTGCCCGGCGCGCCCTGGGAACCGATCTTCGATCTCGATGCCTTCTGCGCCTCGGAAGACAGGCTGTGGCTCTGGCGCGGCGCGATCACCTGCCCCTGGGAGCCGACGCGGGTGCTGATCTGCCTTTCCGATGGCGGCTCCGATCTCACGCGGCTCCTCGAATTCGACTGCGAGGCCAAGCGCATCGTCAAGGGCGGTTTCGACACACCGCCTGTGCGGTGCCATGCGACCTGGCTCAGCCGCGACGAGATCGCCTATTTCGGCTCGATCGACCGCCTGTCGTCGACGCGCTCGGGCTGGCCGCGCGTCGGCCGCCGGCTGAAGCGCGGCGACACGCCGACAAGGGCGCCGCTGCTCTATGCCACCGCCGACACCGACGTCTACGGTTCTTGCGTGGTCTTCGATCCGGTGCTTGCCGGGATTGCCAGGAAGGGCACAGCCAAACCGATCCGCCTTTTCATCACCGGGCACGAGATCGGCAGTTGCAGCGTCTTCGTCAAGGATCGGGATTTCTCGCTGCGCAGGATCGACCTGCCAAGGGAGATCGATGTCCAGCTCAATTATTCCTATTGCCTCTGGCTCGCCAAGACCGACGAGCGCATCGCCGCCGGCAGCCTGGCGCTGCAACCCCTGCCGAGGGAACCGGGCGACATCAGCAGCGAAGCGATGCGCATCCTGTTCTCGCCCGGCGAACGGCAATCCGTGTCGCAATTCCTGCTGATGCGCGAATGGTGCGTCTTCGTCGTGTCCGATAACATGCTGCCGCGCCTTTTCGTCCTCGACCTTACCAAGGCGGATGCGGACATTCAGGAGATCGCGCTGCCGACAGATATCCAGACGGTGGGCATCCAGCCCCTCTATTCCGACCTGCATCTCGGCGACGACACGCTGCAGGTCTATGGCGACGGCTTCCTCCAGCCGCCGTCCTGCTACCGTCTGGAACTCGGCAATCGCCGCAAGCCGCTTGCGCTCGAACACGTCGCCAGCTCGCCCGCCTATTTCGACAGCGACGGCATGAGGTCCGAGCTGCTGGAGGCCACCTCCGAGGACGGCACGAAAGTGCCCTATCACCTCGTCCTGCCGAAGAGCTGGACCGAAGGCGAATTGCCTGTACACCTCTATGGCTATGGCGGCTTCGACGTCTCGCTCAGCCCGCATTATTCCGGGGTCATCGGCCGTTGGCTCGAACAGGGTGGCGCCTATGTGCAGGCCTATATTCGCGGCGGCGGCGAGCTCGGGCCGAACTGGCACCGTACAGCCAAGGGCCATGGCCGTCACAAGGCCTTCGCCGATTTCGCCGCCGTCGCCCGCGATCTCGTCGCGCGCGGCTATACCAAACCGTCGCGCATCGCCGCCAACGGCGGCAGCAATGGCGGGCTTCTGACCGGCGTCATGCTGACGCGCTATCCTGAGGATTTCGGCGCGATCTGGTGCCAGGTGCCGGTGCTCGACATGACCCGATTCCATGTCTTTCCCGCCGGCCGGGCCTGGATCGACGAATACGGCGATCCGGACAATCCGGCGGACCGCGACTATCTGCTCTCCTACTCGCCGCTGCACAATCTCAAGCCGGCTGTCGAGATCACCTATCCGCTGATCTATATCGAAAGCTCCAGCAATGACGACCGGGTGCATCCCTCACACGCGCGGCGCTTCGCGACCCAGATGGAAAGGCTCGGCCACCACGTCCTGTTCCATGAATTCGACTCGGGCGGGCATGGCGGCGATGGGGCATCGACCGATCTGGCGGCGCGCACCGCGCTGGGCTACAGCTTCCTGCGGGAGACCATCATGAAACCGAACGGCGACTGATATCCGCTCCGATCGGTTTCCTGTAAAAATCAATGGTTAGAGACCCTTCCGCCCGGCTTGAAACGCATCGAGCGACATGATTAGTTGCATCGTGATCACGAAGAGCGGGCCTGCCCGCCTGCTCGTATCCAGGGGGGAGTAAATAGATGGATCGTCGTTCATTTCTGAGGAAAGCCGGCGTTGCCGGCGCGGGCTCGGTTGCGGCCGCTGCCCTTGCGGCTCCGGCCATCGCGCAAAGCAATCCGAAGATCAACTGGCGCCTGACCTCGTCGTTCCCGAAATCGCTCGACACGATCTATGGCGGTGCGGAAGTGCTGTCGAAATACGTTTCGGAAGCGACGGACGGCAACTTCACCATCCAGGTCTTTGCCGCCGGTGAAATCGTACCCGGTCTGCAGGCCGCCGATGCGACATCGGCCGGCACGGTGGAGGCCTGCCACACAGTCTCCTATTATTACTGGGGCAAGGACCCGGTCTGGGCGCTGGGTGCCGCCGTTCCCTTCGCGCTCAATGCCCGCGGCATGAATGCCTGGCAGTATCACGGCGGCGGCATCGATCTCTTCAACGAGTTCCTGGCGACGCAGGGGCTGATCGGTTTTCCCGGCGGCAATACCGGCGTGCAGATGGGCGGCTGGTTCCGCAAGGAAATCAACACGGTCGCCGATCTCAAGGGCCTGAAGATGCGCATCGGCGGCTTTGCCGGCAAGGTGGTGGAGCGCCTCGGCGTCGTGCCGCAGCAGATCGCCGGCGGCGACATCTATCCGGCCCTTGAAAAGGGCACGATCGACGCAGCCGAATGGGTCGGCCCCTATGACGACGAGAAGCTCGGCTTCTACAAGGTCGCTCCTTACTACTACTATCCCGGCTGGTGGGAAGGCGGCCCGACCGTGCATCTGATGTTCAACAAGTCGGCCTATGACGGCCTGCCGAAGGCCTATCAGTCGCTGCTGCGCACGGCTGCCCAGGCGACAGACGCCAACATGCTGCAGAAATACGATTACCTGAACCCGGCCGCCATCAAGCGCGTCGTCGCGGAGGGCGCCAAGCTGCGTCCGTTCAGCACCGAGATCATGAATGCCTGCTTCGACAAGGCCAATGAGGTCTATGCCGAAATGGAAGCCTCGAACCCGACCTTCAAGAAGATCTGGGAATCGATCAAGGCGTTCCGCGGCCAGCATTACCTCTATGCCCAGGTCGCCGAATACAGCTACGACGTCTACATGATGACGCAGCAGCGCGCCGGCAAGATTTGATCGCTGCGCAGCATTGAAATGGAAAACCCCGGAGCGGCGCTCCGGGGTTTCTTTTTGACTGAATGAGCCTGCCGCTCACTTGAACGACGGTGGCTGGCTGAGATCGTTGGCCGGAGGGGCGGCCTGCCCACCATTGCCCTGATCGGCCGGTTTGCTGTCCAGGGGACTGCCGCCCGGAAGCTGCAGGCCTGGCAGGCCGAGCCCACCACCATTGTCCTGGCCCGGCGCACCGAAGCCCGGCACCTCGATCTTGATCGTATTCGGATCGATGCCCGCGCCCGCGCCCTTGTAGTGCATGACCATCTGCGGGAACATGATCGTCAATGCCACCATCAGGACCTGAATGCCGACGAAGGGCACGGCCCCCCAATAGATCTGCCCCGTGGTGACCGGCGCGATCTTCTTGCCCGTCACCTTGTCGAGATAGGGCACCCGGGCGGCGACGGAGCGCAGATAGAACAGCGCGAAACCGAAGGGCGGATGCATGAAGCTCGTCTGCATGTTGACGCCGAGCAGCACGCCGAACCAGATGAGGTCGATGCCGAGCTTTTCGGCGGCCGGCGCCAGCAGCGGCACGATGATGAAGGCGAGCTCGAAGAAATCGAGGAAGAAGGCCAGCACGAAGACCAGCAGGTTGACGGCGATCAGAAAGCCGACCTCGCCACCTGGCAGCGACACCAGCAGATGTTCGACCCAGACGTGACCGTTGACGCCATAGAAGGTCAGCGAGAAGACGCGCGAGCCGATCAGGATGAACAGGACGAAGGCCGAAAGCCGGGTCGTCGAGGTCAGCGCCGAACGGACGACCTCCATGTTCAGCCGGCCCTTCGCCGCCGCCATGATCAGCGCGCCGACCGCCCCCATGGCGCCGCCTTCCGTTGGCGTGGCAATGCCGAGGAAGATGGTGCCGAGCACGAGGAAGATCAGCGCCAGAGGCGGGATCAGCACGATGATCACCTGCTGCGCCAGCCGCGACATGACGTTGAATTTCATCGTCTTGTCGATAACGGCAAGGGCATAGATGAAGATGACGCCGACGGTTGCGCCGAGAATATCGGCATTCTCGCCATAGATAGGCGTCAGGTAGACATGGGCGGCATAGGCAACGCCGGCGCAGATCAGCAACGCCACCAGCAGCGACGTGACGCCGGAACCGAGCGAACGCGCCTCCTTGGGCAGCGCCGGCATGGCGTTCGGCCGGACGATCGACATGATCAGCACGTAGAGCATATAGATGCCCGTCAGCACCAGGCCGGGAATCAGGGCGCCGGCATACATGTCGCCGACCGAGCGGCCGAGCTGGTCGGCCAGCACGATCAGCACCAGCGACGGCGGAATGATCTGCGCCAGCGTGCCCGAGGCGGCGATGACGCCGGAGGCGACCCGCCGGTCATAGCCGTAGCGCAGCATGATCGGCAGCGAAATCAGGCCCATGGCGATGACCGAGGCGGCGACGACGCCAGTGGTGGCGGCCAGAAGCGCACCGACGAAGATGACCGCATAGGCAAGACCGCCACGGATCGGCCCAAAGAGCTGGCCGACCGTGTCGAGCAGATCCTCGGCCATGCCGGAGCGTTCCAGCACGATGCCCATGAAGGTGAAGAAGGGGATCGCCAGCAGCGTGTCGTTGGACATGACGCCCCAGAAGCGATCCGGCAACGCGTTGAGCAGCGGCCAGGAGAGGTTGATCGAGCCGCCGGAATAGGGCGCCAGCTCGACGCCGATCCAGAAGAACAGCAGGCCGTTGGCGGCGAGCGCGAAGGCGACGGGATAGCCGATCAGCAGGAAGATGATCAGCGAAGCGAACATGATCGGAGCCATGTTCACGGCAATGAATTCAATCATCAGTGCGCCTCCCCTGCCGGAACATCGACATCGAGGGGCGCATGGGTCGCGACATGCGGAGTCGGATCGTCGATATCGCCGCGCATGACGGCAATCTTCTTGATGATTTCCGAGACGCCCTGCAGCGCCAGCAGGAAGAAGCCCGCCAGCAGCAGCGCCTTGCCCGGCCAGATGATCAAGCCACCGGCGCTCGCGGACACCTCGCCGGAGGCGAAGGACGCGCGGACATAGGGCACGAGGTCATAGACCATCAAAAGCACGAAGGGCATGAGGAACAGGCAATGGCCGAGAAGGTCGATCCAATGCTGAACGCGCCGCGACAGGGCGCCATAGACGATATCGATGCGGATATGCTCGTTCTGCCGCAGTGTATAGGCGGCGGCGAGCATGAAGGCAGCGCCGAACAGATACCACTGCGCTTCCAGCCAGGCATTCGACGAGATGTTGAATATCTTGCGGACGATCGCGTTTCCGGCGCTGACCAATACGGCAACCAGAATGAGCCAGGAGACCGACTTGCCGATGATCTCCGTCACATGATCTATGAGCCGGCTGATGCCGAGCAATGCTTTCATGATTTTCCCCCCCGCGGCAGTTTCTTCCCAGGATCCTTTCGCCGCGCACAGGCAGAGTGCCGATTTCACGCTGTGAATCAAGAGCGTAAGCTGGTTTTCCAAGTGTGATGACGGCAAGGCGAACGCCGTGCGGCTTCAGATTGGCGTCGTATTTGCGCTGCCCGCCCTTGCCCGCCGGTGGCGTTCTGATAAAAGACCATTCCAATAATCATACTAATCGAGAGACACCCCATGTCCCCCATCAACCTCGCTATCGTCGGCGTCGGCAAGATCGTCCGCGACCAGCATCTTCCGTCCATCGTCAGCAATGCGGACTTCAAGCTGGTCGCGACCGCAAGCCGCCACGGTACGGTCGAGGGCATTCCCGCCTTCACGACCATCGAGGCCATGCTGGACGCCGTTCCCGAGATCGATGCCGTCTCGCTCTGCATGCCGCCGCAATATCGCTACGAGGCGGCTTACAAGGCGCTGCAGGCCGGCAAGCATGTCTTCCTGGAAAAGCCGCCGGGCGCGACGCTGAGCGAAGTCGCCGATCTTGACGCCCTTGCCAAAGCTAAGGGCCTCTCCCTGTTCGCAAGCTGGCATTCGCGCTATGCGCCGGCCGTCGAAGCCGCGAAAACCTTTCTCGCCGGCACGACGATCAACAGCGTGCATGTCATCTGGAAGGAAGATGTGCGCCATTGGCATCCGAACCAAGATTGGATCTGGCAGGCGGGCGGGCTTGGCGTTTTCGATCCGGGCATCAACGCGCTGTCGATCGTCACCCATATCCTGCCTCCGCTCTTCCTGACCGGCGCCGTATTGGAATTCCCCGAAAACCGCGATTCGCCGATCGCCGCCGACCTGCACTTCAAGAGCGGCCAGGGGCTGCCGGTTCGTGCCGAATTCGACTGGCGCCAGACCGGCAAGCAGAGCTGGGACATCGTGGCCGAAACCGCGGCGGGCCAGATGGTGCTCGCCGAGGGCGGCTCCAAGCTCTCCGTCAACGGCACGCTGACCTTCTCCGCCCCCGAGGCGGAATATCCCTCGCTCTATCGCCGTTTCGCTGAAATCGTCAAAGCCGGCACGTCGGATGTCGATGTTTCTCCGCTGCGCCATGTCGCCGACGCCTTCATGCTCGGCAAGCGCAAGTTCGTCGAGGCGTTTCACGACTGAGGCAACGAAACGAGGCGCGTTCGCTATGAGTGCGCCTTCCGTACAGCGCTATCGAGGCTGCCCCGTGGCCACCACGGCAAGTAGAAGGCGAGCGATTGAACGCTGCTGCGGCTGATTTTGCGACTAGGCGCAAAATCAGCCCTCATGCTGAGGAGGTCCGAAGGACCGTCTCGAAACACGAGGGCGGGTGGCGGAATGAATGGTCAAGAGCCATCACGCCTTCCTCTCCCAGCGCCCATCCTGGGTCTGCTGCCAATAGGTGAGGCTATGCCCCTCGCCTTTCAGCTTCTTCCATTGCGCGCGGGCGCCTTCCAGTTGTTCCTGGTCGTAACCGTCGAACATGAAGACGATGCGGTCGTAAGTCTCGATATCGGAAGCTTCGGCGCCATCCACGAAGAAACGCACGCTGGCCTTGTTCGGATTATCCGGCGAGATCGTCAGAAGCACGGGCTGCCTGTCCGGCATCTCGCCTTCGTCCGTGCCATGCGGCAGAAAACTGTCCTCGCGATAGGTCCACAGATGCGCGTCGAGAAGATCGCGCCGCGCCGGCTCGCGCGTCTGGACAGCGACCTGCCAGCCGCGCTCGACGCTTTTGTCGATCAGCGGCGGCAGGGCGTCTTCGAGCTTCGATTCCGTCAGGTGATAGAAGAGAACGTCGGTCATACCGGTCTTCTATCTCAAAGAGCCACGCAGGTCACGATTCGTAGTTCTCACGCACGAGTTCGTCGAGCAGGCGCACGCCGAAGCCTGAGCCCCAGGACTGGTTGATCTCGTCCTGGGTCGACCCCATCGCGGTGCCGGCGATATCGAGATGCGCCCAGGGCGTTTCCTGCACGAAACGCTTGAGGAACTGCGCGGCGGTAATCGAGCCGGCATAACGACCGCCGGTGTTCTTCATGTCGGCGAACTTGCTGTCGATCATCTTGTCATAGTCCTTGCCGAGCGGCATGCGCCACAAGCGTTCATTGGTGACAAGGCCGGCGGCGGTGAGCTGGTTGGCCAGCGTATCGTTGTTGCTGAAGAGACCGGCCTGGAGATTGCCGAGCGCGACGAGGATCGCACCCGTCAGCGTCGCCAGATTGATCATGAACTGCGGCTTGAAACGATCATTGGTGTACCAGAGCGCATCGCAGAGCACGAGCCGGCCCTCGGCATCGGTATTGATCACCTCGATGGTCTGGCCCGACATGGAGGTGACGATATCACCCGGACGCTGGGCATTGCCGTCAGGCATGTTCTCCACCAGACCGATGACGCCGATGGCGTTGACCTTGGCCTTGCGAGCGGCGAGCGTGTGCATCAGGCCGGTGACAGCCGCCGCCCCGCCCATGTCGCCCTTCATGTCCTCCATCCCGGCGGCCGGCTTGATGGAAATACCGCCGGTGTCGAAGACGACACCCTTGCCGATGAAGGCGAGCGGCTTCTCCTTCGACTTGCCGCCTTTCCATTGCATGATCACCAACCTCGGCGGGCGCACGGATCCCTGGGCCACGCCGAGCAGCGCGCCCATGCCGAGCCGGCGCATCTCGCGCTCCGTCAGGATCTCCACCTCGACACCGAGCTTTTCCAGCGCCTTGGCCTTGGCGGCGAATTCGACCGGACCGAGCACATTCGGCGGCTCGTTGACCAGATCGCGGGCCAGGATGACACCATCGGCAATTGCCTCGGAGGCGGCGAAGAGCTTCTTGGCGGCCGTGACGTTCGCGGTGACGATGGTGACCTTCACGGCCTTTTGGGCGCCATTCTTGTCTTCGTCATCACCCTTCTTCGTCTTGTAGGTGTCGAAGCTATAGGCCCGCAGCAGCATGCCGAGCGCAAAATCGGCGGCGGCCTTGCCGTCGCCCTCGACGCCGGGCACGTCGATGAAGATCGTGACTTTATCGACATTGCGGATCTTGGCCGCCGCGCCACCCCCGAGCTTCAGCCAATCATGCGCGTTGAGCTCCTTCGCCTTGCCGGTGCCGATGACGATGATCCGCTCGACGGGCGAGCCTTCCGGGGCGACGATATCGAGGCTCGCCAGACCCTTGGCCGTGAAACGGGCGATGCGTGCCGCCTTGGCAAAGACATTCGCCGGATCGGCGCTTGCGGCGCCTGCCGGCAATTCACTGTCCGTGTCCTTGAGGAGAATGGCCAGGCCTCCATTGAGGCGAACCGATTTGGCGAAGGAAATCTCAAATTTCACAGACATCTCTGCTCCGATAAATATGCGCAGTACAATGGGAATTTCAGAGCTTCATCATTCAAGGTTTCCCCATCGAATACAAGCTTTTGGCGAGACATTCCGTGCAGAAGCATCATCCGCGGTCTTCAAATCGCTGTCATCTATCGCGGCTAATCTCATGGCGCATGCGCCGCGTGCCGCCGTCTCGATGGCGTGGATCATTCGTCGGAACGCCATCTTGATCATCGATTCCAGCAGCTTCGGTCGCCAGGAGCGTTTTCCCGAGATCCTGCGGCCGCGCACGGCGGGCGATGCTTTCGTCGCACTCTTCTGTTCCTGGTGGATATTGCTCGGGCTGTTTTCGATTTTTCCACAGCTCGACCTTGCCGTCGCCAAGATGTTCTTCGTGCCGGCGCAATGTCTTGCCTTCGCCAAGCCCAGCCAGATCTGCGGCGCCTTTCCCTATAGCGACGATCCGCATATGCGCTTCCTAAGGGAGGTCTTCTTCCAGCTTCCCTATGTCGTCGCGGCCATCCTCTGCTGGATGCTCACGCATTGCTGGCAGCAGCACGGCGCGACCTTCAAGACGCTGAGAGCCCGCAATCTCAAGGTCGCGCTCGGCTCCCTGCTTCTCGGTCCGGTGCTGATCGTCAATCTCTGGCTCAAGGCCTTTTCGGGCCGGCCGCGGCCAAGGCAGACCGATCTTTTCGGCGGCACGCTCGATTTCGTCCACGCCGGCTCCTTCGCCGGCAAATGCGCGAGCAATTGCTCCTTCATCTCCGGCGAAGCCGCGGCCGCCGGCTGGCTGTTCTGTCTGATCTTCATCATTCCGCAGCCGGCGCGAACGGCCCTTGCCCCGCCGATCGCGGTCGTTTCGATCCTGATCCCCGCCCTGAGGGTGGCCTTCGGCGGCCACTATCTGTCGGATGCCGTTCTCGGCTGGCTCTCTTCCCTTGTCATATTCTCGGCATTGCTCGCCCTATCCCAAACGACACACCCCAGAAGAATCTGAGAAAATTAACGAATTTTTTGCCGGTGGGTTGTCGCCAAAAAAACGCAAACAGCGTAGAGGAGGATGAATCTCTGCCGGCTCGTCCGGCGGAGTGTTGCGTTTAAGGGCCGGCATGAAGTTATTCGAAACATATATCGTACGGCGTGTCGGCATGATGTTCCTGGTAGCCCTGCTACCGGTGCTCGCCATCATCTGGACGACCCAGGTGCTGCAGCGCATCAACCTGGTGACCGACAGCGGCCAGTCGATCGGTTCGTTCGCCAAGCTCGCGACCCTTATTCTGCCGACCATCATTCCCGTGGTGCTGCCGTTCGCGCTGGTCATCGGCATCACGCAGACCCTGACCGCGATGAACAATGATTCGGAGCTGACCGTCATGGAGGCGGCAGGCGCGAAGCGTAGCATCATCATCCGCCCGATCATGATTCTCGCCATAGCGATCAGCGTCTTCTCCTTCCTCGTTGACAATATGGTGGAGCCGAAGGCCCGCGTCGCCGCCCGGCAGATGGTTGCCGAAGCCTATGCCGACCTGCTGTCCACCGTGATCGAGGAAAAGAATTTCCGACGCATCGAAGACGGGCTTTACGTGCAGATCACGCAGCGCATGTCGGGGCGAATCCTGAAGGGCCTCTTCGTGGTGGATTCGCGCGATCCCGCGTTCGATCTCATCTATTATGCCAAGGAAGGCGCGGTCGATCCGGGCGGTTCGTCGCTCCTGATGAAAGACGGAGAAGTTCACCGCAAAACGGCGGATGGCAACGTCTCCGTCATCAAGTTCGATTCCTATTCCTTCGATCTGTCCGACATGACGCAGAATCGCGGCCAGCCGACGCTGCGCGCCGGCGACCGCAGCCTGGGCTTCCTGCTCGATCCGGACCCGAACGACCCGGATTATAAAACCAAATCCAGCGGTTATCGCGCCGAGCTGCACCGGCGTCTCACCGATTGGGCGCTGCCGGCCATCTTTGCCTTGATCTCCCTGGTGATCGCCGGTGACGCGCGCTCCCATCGCGAGGCGCGGCTGCATCCCATGGCTTCGGCGATGACCATCGCCTTCGCCTTGCGCTGGGCGGATTTCTACGCGGCCAACCAGATCGAGACCGCGCCCTATTTCATCGGCATCCTCTATGGGATCAACATCGCGGTCGCGCTGATTTCGATCTTCCTGCTGTTCAGGAACCGCAGAATGTCCATGCCGGCATCCATCCGCAATCGCTTCGGAGCCTGGCGCCAGAAGCTTCAGGACCGTATGCCGACGATACCCGGCAGCTCGAACGGGGGCGGCGCATGATCTTCAGCACGCTCGGCCGCTATTTCTTCGTCCGCTATATCGTCACGACGCTCTGGTTTCTTCTCGGCGTCATCTCGATCGTCTATCTCGTCGATTTCAGCGAAACCGCGGGCCGGCTTGCCGGGCTTCCCGGATATTCGGTCAAGATCGGCCTGTTGATGACGGCGGTCCGCCTGCCCTTCATCCTGCAGCAGACGGTGCCGTTCATCGCCCTCTTCGTCGGCATGACCGTGCTGATCGCGCTCAACCGCCGCCGCGAACTGGTGATCGCGCGCGCGGCCGGCATTTCCGTCTGGCAATTCATGACGCCCTTCGTGATCGGCGCCTTTCTTGTGGGTCTGGCCACCATGCTCGCCCTCAATCCGATCGCGGCGTGGGGTCAGCGGCAGGCGGAAACGATCGAGGCCGATCTGCGCGGCGACCCGTCCTATCGCAATACACTTTCGATTCCGTGGCTGCGCCAATCGAATGGCAAAGACGACATCATCATTGGCGCCAAGGCCGTTCTGGACAACGGCACCACGCTGATGAACGTCGTGTTTATCCACTTCGATTCACAGGGAAATATCACTCTGCGGCAGGATGCCCAGTCGGCAAAATTGGAAGATGGTTACTGGCTTCTTAACAATGTCGTCGAGCGCAGCCCCGGCGAAATCCCGGCGCACAAGAGCACGACGCAAGTTCGTACGAATCTGAAACAGGATTTCGTCTCCGAGCGCCTCGCGCAGCCGGAAACCATTGCTTTTTATGATCTTTCTAATCGAATCGCGATTGCAAAGTCCTTCGGCATCTCGACAAAGGCCCTTGAAACGCAATTTCACTCGCTGCTGTCGCAGCCATTCCTTTTGGTGGCAATGACGCTGATAGCAGCAACCGTGTCCCTAAAATTCAGTAGATTCAACCAATCGCGTTCCGTGATTCTGGGTGGAATCCTCTCAGGCTTCGTGCTTTATGTTGTCACCGTGCTTGTAAAGGCATTCGGGAGCAGCGGAGTGGTTCCTCCCTTCGTGGCGACATGGATACCCGTGATCGTCGCATTGGCATTCGGAGCAACGATCCTGCTTCATCAGGAGGACGGCTAAGTGGCGGCAGGCAACCGCAAGAGTATTAGGAAGTTTGTGGCTGCCCTGGTTACGGGCACGGCCGCATGCGCATATGTCATGAGCCCGGTTGCGGTTTACGCCCAGGCCAACAATAACAACAATGGCGGCGCCGGTGCAGCGACCGCCCCGATCAAGGTCAATGTTCCGGAAGGCTCCAAGCTGGTCCTTTCGTCCAACGAACTGGTCTACAACAAGGATACGCAGATCGTCACCGCCACCGGTGCCGTTCAGATCAACTATGGCGGCTACAAGATGGTCGCCCAGAAAGTTGAATATAATCAGAAGAGTGGCCGGATGACGGCTCTCGGCAATGTCGAGCTGATCAGCCCGGACGGCAACCGCATGTACGGTGACAAAATGGATGTCACCGACAGCTTCTCCGACGGTTTCGTCAATGCCTTGCGCATTGAAATGCCTGACAATACCCGCCTCGCCGCCGAAAAGGGCGAGCGTGTCGGCGGAACGCAGATGATTCTGACCAAGGGCGTCTACACCGCCTGTCAGGCCTGCTCCGAACAAGGCCGCGCGCCGCTGTGGCAGGTCAAGGCGCAGCGCGTGGTGCAAAATGGCGTTACGCATACCGTCCGCCTCGAGCATGCGCGGTTCGAGCTGTTCGGTCAGCCGATCGCCTACATTCCGTGGATCACGGTTCCCGACAACACGGTGAAGCGCAAATCCGGCTTCCTGTTCCCCTCGGCGAGCATTTCACAGCATCTCGGCTTCGGTCTGAAGGTACCCTATTATTACGTGATCTCGCCGAGCATGGACGCGACCATCAGCGCCACCGGCTACACGAACCAGGGCCTGCTGCTCGAAGGTGAATTCCGCCAGCGGCTTGAGAACGGCACGCATGTTCTGCGCATTGCCGGGATCAATCAGATGGATCCGGGGGCGTTTACCGCCGGCACCAGCGACGCCGAGCACAAGGCTCGCGGCATGATCGCCTCGAAGGCCGATTTCAAAATCAATCCACGCTGGACGTTCGGCTGGGATGTCATGGTGCAGAGCGACAACAACTTCTCGCGCACCTATGGGCTGGATGGCCTCAACCAGAGCACGCATACCAGCCAAGCCTACCTGACGGGTCTCGGCAAGCGCAATTATTTCGATATGCGCGCCTTCTATTACGACGTCCAGGACACCGATAATAACAGCACCGCCGAGAAACAGCAGGCGGTCGTCTATCCGAGCGTCGACTATCATTACGTCGACCCGAACTCCGTCTATGGCGGCGAGCTGTCGGCGACCGTAAACTTCACGCATCTGTCGCGTGACAAGGCCTCCGTGCTCGACAACGTCAATAGCCTTGGCGACTCCAGCCTGAACGATCGCTTCCTCGGTCTTTCCGGAAACTATACCCGCCTCAGCACGGAACTGCAGTGGCAGCGTACCTTCACCACCGATCAAGGTCTGGTGCTGACGCCGCTGGCTGCCGCCCGCGGCGATGTCTACGGCCTGGGCATGGATGCGCCTAGCGGCGACTATTCGGGCAATTACGACACCAGCGACTACGCCACGCGCGGCATGGTGACGGCCGGCCTCGAGGCCAAGTACCCGTTCCTCATCACGACAAGCAACAGCACGCATGTGTTCGAGCCGATCGCGCAGCTCTATGTGCGCCCGGACGAGCAGCTTGCCGGACGCCTGCCGAACGAGGATGCGCAGAGCTTCGTCTTCGATGCGACCAACCTGTTCGATCGCGACAAGTTCTCCGGCTTCGACCGCGTCGAGGGCGGCACGCGCGCCAATTTGGGCTGGCGCTACACGGGCAGCTTCGACAATGGCTACAAGTTGCAGCATATTTTCGGGCAATCCTTCCAGCTTGCCGGCCGCAACTCCTTCGCCTCCACCGACCTTGCCGGCGTCGGCGCGGATTCGGGGCTTGAAACCACCCGTTCCGACTATGTGACGATGTTCGGCATCACGACGCCGCAAGGCATCTCGCTGTCGACGTCCTATCGCTTCGACGAGAAGGATTTCGCCTTCCGCCGCGGCGATACTTCGCTCGGCTTCTCCAACGATGTCTTCCAGACTTCGCTGACCTACACCCATATTGCCGCCCAGCCGCAATATGGCTTCACGTCGGACCAGGACGAAATCCAGTCGCGCGCCCAGATCAAGTTCAAGGAATATTGGTCGGTCTTCGGGACGATCAACTACGACATCAACAACAGCGAGATTACGCGCCAGGGTGTCGGTCTTTCCTACGAGGACGAGTGCACGATCTTCAGCATTTCCTTCCTGAACAAGAAGGATTCGACGGACGCATCGGCCAGCGACTGGTCGGTCGGCGCGCGGCTGACATTCCGCACACTCGGCGACGTCAATCTGGGCAACACCCAGGATGCGACGTTCTGATCGATCAAGCTCAAACAAAGGGCCGGCCTCCAAGCCGGCCCTTTTGTTTTGAAACCTGTGGTCATTACTTTCGCGTCATTGTTTCGCCGCAAGGATTTTGCAATTCGTCGTGCTTGTTGTAGACATATGGCCCAAAATTGCCGTATTGCGCCAATGGCGTCCCAATGTGATGCAGTGCGGGTAAGGACTTTGGGAAGGGGTAATTGATGTTCTCTGGAAAGACACCGATGCGCGCTGTGCTATTCGGGGCCGCGGCGTTGGTCATGGCCACATTCGCCGTGCCGAGCAGCGATGTTGCCTTTGCGGCAAGCGAAGTAAGGGTTGTCGTCAACAATTCGGCGATCACCTCGGGCGATATCGCCAAACGCGTCAACTTCCTGAAATTGCAGCGCCAGAAGGGCGACCTCAACAAGCTGGCGCAGGAGCAGCTTATCGACGAGACGCTGAAGCGCGCGGAAATCGCCCGCGTGCGCATGTCGGTCTCGACGACGGACGTCGACAACGCCTTCAACCGCTTTGCCGCCAGCAACAAGATGTCGCCGCAGCAGCTGAGCCAGATCCTCGACAAGATGGGCGTCGGCGTCGATCACTTCAAATCCTATATCGCCATCTCCATGAGCTGGCCGCGCGTCGTCAATGCTCGCTTCGGTTCGGGCAACAGCAATCGCCTGTCGAATGACGACCTCGTGACGCGCATGACGGAAAACAAGGCGAAGCCGGTCACCACGGAATACTTCCTGAAGCAGGTGATCTTCGTCGTCCCGTCCGCCAAGCGCAACGCGATCCTCAACAAGCGCAAGGCCGAGGCGGATGCCTCGCGTTCGAAATTCCCGGGCTGCGACCAGGCGAAAGTCTTCGCCGCGACGATGCATGACGTCTCCATACAGGATCTCGGCCGCGTGCTGGCCCCCGATCTGCCGGAGATCTGGAAGCCGCTGCTCGAAAAAGCCCAGGGCAATACGACCAGCTCTGTCGTGACCGATCGCGGCGTCGAATATGTCGCCATCTGCTCGCAGCGTCAGGTGAATGACGACGTTGCCGCCGCCGCCGTCTTCCGCGCGGAAGATCTCGGCAAGGCCAATGCCCAGGGCGTCAGCGCCAACGACAAGAAGTATGTGGACGAACTGCGCTCCAAGGCGCAGATCCTCTATCGCTGATTGCCGCGATGCCGCAGCGCCCTTCCCGCCCCCTGGCGCTCACGCAGGGGGACCCCGCAGGTATCGGACCTGACATCACGCTCGCCGCCTGGCTCCGCCGCGGCGAGCTTGGTTTGAAGCCCTTTCTCTTTCTCGGTGATCCCGATGTGCTTGGGGCACGAGCCCGGCAACTGAAGCTGGATGTGCCCCTGCGGCAAGCCGACCCATCGACCGCCAGCAGGATTTTCGCGGACGCCTTGCCGGTGCAGCCCATAGCTGCCGGCGTGCAGGTCGTCGCCGGAGAGCCACAAGTCGCCACCGCCAAGGGAACGATCGCGGCAATCGAGACGGCGGTCGCACTCAGCATGAGCGGTGCCGCCGCTGCCGTCGTCACCAATCCGATTGCCAAATCGGTGCTTTACGATGCCGGCTTCGGCTTTCCCGGCCATACGGAGTTCCTCGCCGATCTCGCAACGCGCGCGACGGGTAAGCCGGTCATGCCTGTGATGCTGCTGGCCGGACCGAAGCTGCGCGCCATCCCCGTCACCATTCATATCCCGCTAAAGGACGTGCCCGGCGCGCTGACGACCGATCTCATCGTCGAGACCTGCAGGATCACCGATCACGATCTCAGGACCCGCTTCGGCATCGCCAGACCGCGGCTGGCAATCGCCGGCCTCAATCCGCATGCCGGCGAGAACGGCGCGCTCGGCAAGGAAGACGCGGAAATCATCCATCCGGCAATCGAAATACTGCGCAAGGATGGCATCGACGCCGTCGGCCCCCTTCCCGCCGACACCATGTTCCATGACGATGCACGCCGCCGCTATGACGTGGCCATCTGCATGTATCATGATCAGGCCTTGATCCCCGCCAAGGCGCTCGGTTTCGACGATTCCGTCAATGTGACGCTCGGCCTGCCCTTTGTCCGGACATCGCCGGACCATGGTACGGCCTTCGGCATCGCCGGCAAGGGCATCGCCAAGGAGGACAGCCTCGTGGCCGCGCTCAAGCTGGCAAGCGAGATCAGCAAGACGGGAAGCAATCACTGATGGCCGCTCTTGACGGACTGCCGCCGCTTCGCGACGTGATCCAGCGCCATGGCCTGGATGCGCGCAAGGCGCTCGGCCAGAACTTCCTGCTCGATCTCAACCTGACACAGAAGGTCGCCCGCACCGCCGGTTCGCTGGAAGGCGTTACCGTCTTCGAAGTCGGCCCAGGCCCGGGCGGATTGACGCGCGCCATCCTGGCGCTCGGCGCCGCCAAGGTCATCGCCGTGGAGCGCGACGCGCGCTGCCTGCCGGCGCTTGCCGAAATCGCCGATCATTATCCCGGCCGGCTCGAGGTCATCGAAGGCGACGCGCTGAAGGTGGATTTTGCCGCGATGGCGCCGCCGGAGAGCCCGGTCAAGATCATCGCCAACCTGCCCTACAATGTCGGCACGCAACTGCTGGTGAACTGGCTGCTGCCGGACCGCTGGCCGCCCTTCTGGCAATCGCTGACGCTGATGTTCCAGAAGGAAGTCGGACAGCGGATCATTGCAGGCGAGGATGACGACCATTATGGCCGCCTCGGCGTTCTCTGTGGCTGGCGCACGAAGGCTCACATGGCCTTCGACATCTCACCTCAGGCCTTCACGCCGCCGCCGAAGGTCACCTCGACGGTCGTGCATCTGACGCCCAGGGAAAACCCGATCCCCTGCGCCGTCGACAAGCTGGAAAAAGTGACGCAGGCCGCCTTCGGCCAGCGCCGGAAGATGCTGCGGCAGAGCCTGAAGCCCCTTGGCGGCGAGACGCTGCTGCACAAGGCCGATATCGACCCGCAACGGCGGGCCGAAACGCTCTCCGTCGAGGAATTCTGCCGGCTGGCGAATTGCCTCTGAGAATCGGAAGTTTCCGGCCGGACAGGAGTTTCCGGTCGGACCGGAAGTTTCCGGTCGGGAATTAGAGCTGCGGCGTTTCTTCCAGAAGGCCACGCACGAAATCGAACATGCCGTGGCGGCGGTCGCGGCGCAGGCGCTCGGCCTTGACGATCGACTGCACCGCATCGAAGGCAGCATTCAGGTCGTCGTTGATGATGACATAGTCATATTCGCGCCAATGACCGATCTCGGAGCGGGAATTGGCAAGCCGGGTGGCGATCACCTCTTCCGAATCCTCGGCGCGGCGGTGCAGGCGCGATTGCAGCTCCGTCATCGTCGGCGGCAGGACGAAGATGGAGACGACGTCGGCGGGCATCTTCTCCTGAAGCTGTTGCGCCCCCTGCCAGTCGATGTCGAACAGCATGTCGCGGCCTTCGGCCATCGCCGTTTCCACCGGCTCGCGCGGCGTGCCGTAGAAATTGCCATGCACTTCGGCCCATTCCAGGAGGGAATCGGAATCGCGAAGGCGCTCGAACTCGCGCTGCGACACGAAATGATAGTGAACGCCGGCGATCTCGCTCGGTCGGCGCTGGCGCGTCGTGACGCTGACGGACAGACCGACCTGCTTGTCGGTGTCGAGCAGCGTGCGCGCGATGGTCGATTTGCCGGCGCCCGAGGGCGAGGAAATGGCAAGCATCAGCCCCCGGCGGGCAATCGGAATGGATGTGGATGTCGCCGGCTTCATGGCCTACTCCAGATTCTGGACCTGTTCACGGAACTGGTCGATGACTACTTTCAATTCGATCCCGGCGGCCGTGACGGCCGCCGCATTGGATTTCGAACAGATTGTATTCGATTCCCGGTTAAATTCCTGTGCAAGAAAATCGAGCTTGCGTCCGACGGGGCCGCCCTTGGCGATCAGATCGCGGGCGGCGGCCACATGCGCCTTCAGCCGGTCGATCTCCTCGCGCAGGTCCGCCCTAGTGGCGATCAGCGCCGCTTCGGCATGCAGCCGGTCGCGATCGAGGCCGGCCGCGCCGTCGAGCAGCAGGGCAAGCTGCGCCGATAGCTTCGCGGCGATCTCCTGCGGCGAACGCGATGGATCGCGCTCCACCGCCACGGTCAGCGCCTCGATCGTCGCGACATGGCCGAGCAGGATCTCGCCGAGCGCCCGCCCCTCCTGCTTGCGCATCTCGGCAAGATCGCCAAGCGCTGCGTCAAGGCCGGCAATGATGTCGGCATCGAGCGTGGCGAGTGCCTCCTCGCTCTCCTCGGCTTCCTTGAACTCCACGATACCACGAATGCCGAGAAGCGTATCCAGCCGCAGCGGCGCCGGATCGATGACGCCGGCAAGCTGATTGCGCAAGGCCAGCACCGTTGCCAGCGCATTCTGATTGACGACGGCTTCGACGCGGCTTTCGTCGAAGGATACGGAAAGGCCGACCTGCAGGTTGCCGCGCGTGAAGCGATCGGCGATCCGCTTGCGCGCATCGGTCTCCAGACGCTCCAGGCCGGGCGGCAAGCGCAGGCGGGCATCCAGCCCCTTGCCGTTGACCGATCGCAATTCCCATGCCCAGCGACAGCGCCCGCTCGTTCCTTCACGCCGGGCAAAACCGGTCATGGACTGCAATGCCATGCAAGCCTCCGATAATTCCAAAACGCTTCAGCACCTCGCCGAAACGCTCCATCCAATTGTCTTTACGCATTCCGGGCGGAAAACCGCTGCGCGGCTTTCCGGGAATTGCTTTGGTCCCTCATTCGCCGAGACTCGGCCAATTGCGGACGAATATAAAGTGAGTCCGTCCGTGCGTCCCTACGAAAGCACAGGATGACAAGGATCAGTTCGTCTTCTTCTTTTGCTGCGGGGCCGAAGTCGGGGTAGCGGCGGCGCCGTCATCCGGCTGCCCGTCGACGGCGATCGCGCTCGGATCTCCGCCCTTCTCGGCAACCAGCTTGCGCCAGCGCCGGACATTGGCATTGTGATCTTCCAGCGTCGCGGCAAAGACGTGGCCGCCCGTGCCGTCGGCGACGAAGTAAAGATCCTGCGTCTTCCAGGGATTGGCGACGGCTTCCAGCGCATCCCGGCCCGGATTGGCGATCGGCGTGGGCGGCAGGCCCTTGATGATATAGGTGTTGTAGGCCGTCTCTTTCTTCAGGTCCGATTGGTAGATCGGACGGTCGGCCGGCTTTCCGTCGCCGCCGAAGAGGCCGTAGATGATCGTCGGATCGGACTGCAGGCGCATGCCCTTGCCGAGGCGATTGAGGAAGACGGAGGCGACATGGGCGCGCTCATCCGCAAGGCCCGTCTCCTTCTCGACGATCGAAGCGAGCGTGACGAATTCCTGCTTGCCGGCCAGCGACAGGTTCGGATCGCGCTTCTCCCAGATCTGGTCGACCAGCTTTTCCTGAGCCGCCGCCATCTGCTGAACGATCTCGGTGCGCTTGGTGCCGCGGGTAAACTTGTAGGTATCGGGGCGCAGGCTGCCTTCCTGCGGCAGCGCCGACGGCAGATCGCCTTCCAGCACCGTGTCGGCTTCGAGCTTGTTGAAGATCTGACGCACCGTCAGCCCTTCCGGCAAGGTCACCGAATAGAGGATCGACTTGCCGGACTTCAGCAATTCCATGATGTCCTTCATGGAAGCGCCGGCCTTGATCTCGTATTCGCCGGAGCGCAGCGTCTCGCCATTGCGCAGATAGGTGGTGGTCAGCCAGCGGAAGATGCGCGGATCGGAGATGATATTGTTGGATTCGAGCCGGGTGGCGATCTCGTTGAGGCTCGCGCCATTGCGCACGATGAAATTGGTATTGGTCGTCAGCGGACCGGGGCTCTGATAGATCGAGATGGCGTAATAGGCGCCGATGACCGCGACGGCGACGACGAAGACCGCCAGCGTCATCAGGAAATTCAGGAAGATCACCATCTGGCTGCGGGCTTTTCGCGAGCGCTTCGGCGGATCGGGAACGCGCTCCGGACGCAGGGCTTCGCTGGCCGATTTCGGGATGATCGGCCCCTTCTGCCCGTTCGGAGTTCCGTTGCTCTGATTCGTATCGCTCACCGGCAATCCCTTCCTCTTGTCGTTGCCTGCTCTTTGGCCAAGCAATGCGGCAAAAAACAGGTTCAGGAGATAAAGCGGAGCTCGAGGGAGCTCCGCCTTCGACCGATCAGACATTACCGCGATGCGCCTCCGGGAGACGCGAAAAACGCGCGGCAACAATCAAGGATGGCGCATGGCCTTGCCGGAAGGCAACGTCCGCCTTCCGAATCTACGCGCAGTTATTATGCCTGATAGCGCCGCAGGACAAGCGACGCGTTCGTGCCGCCAAAGCCGAAAGAATTCGACAGGGCGACGTTGATGTCCCGCTTGCGGGCCTTGTGGGGAACGAGATCGATGGCCGTTTCCCGCTCCGGATTGTCGAGGTTCAGCGTCGGCGGCGCGATGTTGTCGCGAATGGCGAGCGCGGAGAAGATCGCCTCGATCGCGCCGGCGGCACCGAGCAGATGGCCGGTCGCCGACTTGGTCGAAGACATGGAAATCTTCGATGCGGCATCGCCCACCAGCCGCTCGACGGCGCCGAGCTCGATCGTATCGGCCATGGTCGACGTGCCATGCGCATTGATATAGTCGACATCCGCCGGCGTCAGGCCAGCACGCTTCAGGGCCGATGTCATGCAGCGGAATGCACCCTCGCCGTCCGAGGACGGAGCGGTGATATGATAGGCGTCGCCGGACAGGCCATACCCGACCACCTCAGCATAGATCTTGGCGCCGCGCGCCTTGGCGTGCTCCAGCTCTTCCAGAACGACGATGCCGGCACCCTCGCCCATGACGAAACCGTCGCGGTCGCGGTCATAGGGGCGCGAGGCCTTCTGCGGGGTGTCGTTATATTCCGTCGACAGCGCCTTGCAGGCGGCAAAGCCGGCGAGCGAGATGCGGCAGACCGGGGCTTCGGCACCACCGGCGACCATGACGTCGGCATCGCCGAGCATGATCAGGCGAGCGGCATCGCCGATCGCATGCGCGCCGGTGGAACAGGCCGTGACGACCGCATGGTTCGGACCGCGCAGCTTATGGCGGATCGAAACCTGGCCGGAAACGAGATTGATGAGACGTCCGGGAATGAAGAAGGGCGAAATGCGCCGCGGCCCCTTGTCGCGCAGCGTATAGCCGGCCTCGACAATGCCCTCCAGGCCGCCGATGCCCGAACCGATCATGACGCCGGTCGCGATCTGGTCCTCATCCGAGGTCGGATGCCAGCCGGCATCGGCCAGCGCCATGTCGGCCGCTGCCATGCCATAGATGATGAAAGGATCGACCTTGCGCTGTTCCTTCGGCTCCATCCAGTCGTCGGCATTGAACGTGCCGTCACTGCCGTCGCCGACCGGAACGCGGCAGGCGATCTTCGCGGGAAGGTCTTCGACCTCGAATTCCGTCACGAGACGCGCGCCGTTGTGGCCGGCGATCAAGCGCGACCAGGACACTTCCGTGCCACAGCCCAAAGGTGATACCATGCCGGTACCCGTGATAACGACACGTCTCATCGCCCGCAGACCCCCGTCCTCTTATGCCATGCGTATGAATAGAATGCGTCCGACCCGGCCGGACGAAATAGGGCGGACTCCGAGAGCCCGCCCCTTACAAAGCGCAAATGATTAGGCCTGGGCCTTTTCAATGAACTTTACCGCGTCGCCGACGGTCAGGATCGAGTCGGCAGCGTCATCGGGAATTTCAACGCCGAATTCTTCTTCGAAAGCCATGACCAGTTCGACGGTGTCGAGCGAGTCCGCACCCAGGTCGTCGATGAAGCTGGCGCTTTCAACAACCTTGTCGGCTTCGACGCCAAGATGATCAATAACAATTTTCTTTACGCGTTCTGCGATATCGCTCATGTCGGTTTCCTCGACCTATGTCTTGATCGGAATGCCGTGTGACATCCCTACCCTGTTCAAAGCCCGCAACACCCCTATTGGCGCCGCCGGCAAATCTGTTCAACCCCGCCCTGAGATCCGGCCCAGCCGCCTTACACGCGGCCCGGTCCGTCTGCATTTTCGGGACGACTGTTCACAGTCATGGCCCGCTTAACACGGTTTAAGTCCGTCGCAAAGCCAGAAAATGGCGGGTTCCGCGTTGCTCAACATGCTATTGGAGGGAAAGTTCCCGCCAATGGACTTTTCCTTTTCAGATCATCGCCATGCCGCCATTGACGTGAATCGTCTGGCCGGTGACGTAGCTTGCTTCCGACGAAGCCAGATAAGCAACGGCCGAGGCGATCTCGGCGCCGTTGCCCATGCGCCGCATGGGAATGGCTCCCATGATCGCTTCCTTCTGCTTGTCGTTCAGCTTGCCGGTCATCGCGCTCTCGATGAAGCCGGGCGCGACGCAATTGACCGTCACGTTGCGGGTGGCGATCTCCTGCGCCAGCGACTTGGTGAAGCCGATCATGCCGGCCTTGGCGGCACAATAATTGGCCTGTCCGGGATTGCCGGTGACGCCGACGACGGAGGTGATGTTGATGATGCGGCCATAGCGGCGGCGCATCATCGGATGGGTCAGTTCCCGCGTGAGAAGGAAGACCGAGGTAAGGTCGACCTCCAGTACGTTGTCCCAATCCTCGTCGCTCATGCGCACGAAAAGGCCATCCTTGGTGATGCCGGCATTGTTGACCAGGATGTCGACGCCACCGAGTTCCTCTTCCGCCTTGGCGCCGAGCGCCTTCACTTCGTCGCGATTGGAAAGGTTGGCCGGGAAGATCTTGACGCGATCGCCAAGCTCGGCGGCTAGCGCCTCGAGCTTTTCGACACGCGTGCCGTGAAGGCCGACGATGGCGCCCTGCTTATGCAAGAGCCTTGCGATCTCTTCGCCGATACCGCCGGACGAGCCGGTTACCAGGGCCTTGCGGCCGGTCAAATCAAGCATTTGGTGTCCCTCGTTCCTGAATGTCTACTTGCATGAACCCGCTCTTCGCTGGAAAACCGCTCCATGCCTTTCCGCATCATGCTCTAGCCGAGCAGGCTTACGAGCGCGGCATCGATATCGGCGGCCGTATTCACCGCAATGCCGTTCACCGATTTGTCGATACGCCGGGCAAGCCCGGTCAACACCTTGCCGGCGCCGATCTCATACAATGTCGTCACATCATGGGCGGCGAACCATTCCACCGTCTCGCGCCAGCGCACCTGGCCCGTGACCTGCTCCACCAGCAGCTTCACGATTTCCGCGGCGTCGGTCACCGGCGCGGCGCGGACATTGGCGATGACCGGCACGACCGGATTGGACTTCGCAACATCGGCAAGGGCCGCGCGCATCGCCTCGGCGGCGGGCGCCATCAGGGCGGAATGGAAGGGAGCAGAGACCGGCAACAGGATGGCACGCTTGGCGCCCTTGGCCGTTGCAAGCTCGGCCGCCTTCTCGACTGCCGCCTTCTCGCCGGAAATGACGATCTGGCCGCCGCCATTGTCGTTGGCGATCTGGCAGGCGCCGAGGACCGACGCCTCCGTGCAGACCGCGACGACATCGGCATGTTCGAGGCCGATGATCGCGGCCATGGCGCCGACGCCGACCGGAACCGCCGCCTGCATGGCATTGCCACGAATGCGCAACAGCCGCGCCGTATCGGCCAGCGAGAAGGTGCCGGCGGCACAGAGCGCCGAATATTCGCCGAGCGAGTGGCCGGCGACATAGGAGACCTTGCTCTTCAGGTCGAGACCGCGCGCCTGAAGCACACGGATGACGGCAATGGACACCGCCATCAGTGCCGGCTGGGCATTGGCCGTCAGCGTCAGCTTGTCTTCCGGACCATTGAAGATGACGTCGGACAGCTTTTCACCGAGCGCTTCATCGACTTCCTCGAAAACGGCGCGCGCTTCGGCGAAATTGTCGGCGAGGTCCTTGCCCATGCCGACGGTCTGGCTGCCTTGGCCGGGAAATGTGAAAGCTACAGTCATTATAGAATGCTCCCTTTGGGGGTCGTTTCGCTTCCCATTGACATTGTTTGCGGTGGAGTCAATAGCGCAAAGCCCATAGCCACCGGCTTTTGCGCCTGCGAAATGAGACGATTTTCTTCTTGCGCTCGCTCAATTCACGCCTAAATTGCTCGATCCCTCCCACAGAGATTTTCCCGTTACCGGCAAGGGTTTTCCCATGAACTATAAGAATTTAGGCCGCACCGACATTTCCGTTTCGCAGATCTGCCTGGGCACGATGACCTGGGGGACGCAGAACAGCGAGGCCGAGGCGCACGAGCAGATGGATTATGCCCTGCACAAGGGTGTCAATTTCTTCGATACCGCCGAAATGTATCCGACGACGCCGGTCGGCGCGGAGACTCAAGGACGCACCGAGGAATATATCGGCACCTGGTTCGAAAAGACCGGCAAGCGCAAGGACGTCGTGCTCGCCACCAAAGTCGCCGGTCCCGGCCGCGACTATCTGCGCGGCGGACAGGGGGCGGATGCCGCCAATATCCGCGCCGCGATCGACGCCAGCCTGAAGCGGCTGAAGACCGACTATATCGATCTCTATCAGGTGCATTGGCCGAACCGCGGCCATTTCCACTTCCGCCAGAACTGGCGTTACAATCCTTTCACCCAGGACCGCGAAAAGACCATCGCCAACATCACCGACATCCTCGAGACGATGGGCGAACTGGTGAAGGCCGGCAAGATCCGCGCCATCGGCCTTTCCAACGAAACCACCTGGGGCATACAGAAATATCTGACGATTGCCGAACAGAAGGGCCTGCCGCGCGTCGTCACGACGCAGAACGAATACAACCTCCTCTACCGGCATTTCGATCTCGATCTCGCCGAACTGTCGCATCACGAAGATGTCGGCCTGCTCGCCTATTCGCCGCTCGCCGCCGGCCTGCTCACCGGCAAATATGTCGGCGGCGCGCGCCCGGCCGGCTCGCGCGGCTCGATCAATGCGGATCTCGGCGGGAGGCTGCAGCCGCTGCAGGAAGCGCCGGTGAAGGCCTATCTGGAGATCGCTGCCAAATACCACCTCGATCCGGCCAAGCTGGCGATCGCCTATTGCCTCACCAAGCCCTTCATGACCTCGGTCATCATCGGCGCGACCACGGCCGCCCAGCTCGAAACCGATATCGCCGCGGCCGACGTGACGCTGCCGCAGGAAGCCATCGCCGAGATCGAGGCGGTCCATCGGCTTTATCCGCTGCCGATTTGATAGCAGCCGAAAGCGCCTTGCTCCGCGCGGGCAAGGCGCCCCCATATCCCTATTCCATAATGCGCCGGAACATATACAAGTATTGATTGGAGAGGTCAGTTATTCTATTCTCTCTATAACTGTAATTCCACCGGGATCGGCAGCATGCTTGACGCAAAGAGAATTGCTTTTTCCAGCATAGCGTCCATCTCCAACAAATTTCAAAATAATAAATCTATACAAAAGGCGATCTTCAACGCCATTCGTCTCAACAGGCCCGAAATATCGGATATCATCCTGAACGAAGACGTTCGATTTATTAGCTATTGCTTATCCAGGCGAGACTGGTCGAAAGCGCAGATCATGCAGGATCTGTGGGTCTGCTTCGAGCTTTCCGAGAAGAGAAACGGGTTTTTCGTGGAGTTCGGCTCGACGAACGGGCTGAAGAACAGCAACACTTGGCTGCTCGAGAAGAAATTCGGATGGAATGGCATTCTCGCCGAGCCCAATCCCGTCTGGCATGCCGACCTCGCGGCAAACAGAACGGCCTTCATCGAGCACAAATGCGTCTCCTCGAAATCCGACGACACCGTCACCTTTATCACGACGGACGAATCCGACCCGGAACTCAGCTCGATCGCCGATTTTTCCAAGGGCGACCATTTCTCCGACGTCCGCAGCCGGGGACAGCATATCCAGGTGGAAACCATATCGCTCGACGATCTGCTGGAAAAATATCAGGCGCCGTCCCTGGTGGATTATCTGTCCATCGATACCGAGGGCAGCGAACTCGACATATTGTCGGCCTACAGCTTCGACCGTAAGTTCGACCTGATATCGGTGGAGAACAATCCGAAGACGGAACGGGCGATCCAGAAGCTGCTGGAGAGCAAGGGATATAAGAGGGTCTTCGAACAGTTCTCCCAGTGGGACGGCTGGTATGTCTCCGAGAGGCTCCGGGACGGAAAGACGATCGAGATCACGGCGCCGGCCTCTTGAGACAGCGCTGGTGCCGGCGGATATCGCAATTTCGCCCGGCCCCTTGCCTTTCGCGCAAAAATCCGTATAAGCCGCCCTGTTCGCAACCCGGTCTTCTGGCTGGTGGCTGAACGGAGGGCCGGTTTTCCGCGAGGGGAGCCGTTCGGAACGGAAGCGTTCCAGCCTCCCGTGTCTCCGCTCTCGACCGTCTCGGAAACGCTTTTCTTGCTTGGGGTCATCCCTCTCAGGAGCAGTCGTTGAGGCTTAGCCGCCGAATACCGGGTTCAGACCAACGCAAGAAAGGCAAAGCTATCCATGGCTCTTTACGAACATGTATTCCTTGCCCGGCAGGATATTTCCGCTCAGCAGGTCGACGCCCTCGTAGAACAGTACAAGGGTGTTATCGAAGCTAACGGCGGTAAAGTCGGGCGTATCGAAAACTGGGGCCTCAAGTCCCTCACCTACCGCATCAAGAAGAACCGCAAGGCTCACTACGCCCTGATGGACATCGATGCTCCGGCCGCTGCGATCCAGGAAATGGAACGCCAGATGCGCATCAGCGAAGACGTCCTGCGTTACATGACGATCGCTGTCGAAAAGCATGAAGACGGCCCGTCCGCCATGATGCAGAAGCGCGACCGTGACGACCGTCCGCGCCGCGATGGCGACCGTCCGGAGCGCAGCTTCGGCGATCGTGGTCCGCGCCCGGATCGTGGTGACCGCGAAGACCGCCCGCGCCGTCCGCGCGAAGACCGCGTATAAGGAGATCTGAGAATGTCTGAAGTTTCCTCCGCACCGGTCCGCCGTCCGTTCCATCGCCGCCGCAAGACCTGCCCGTTCTCGGGCGCCAATGCGCCGCGCATCGACTACAAGGACGTCCGTCTCCTGCAGCGCTACATTTCCGAGCGCGGCAAGATCGTTCCGTCCCGCATCACGGCCGTTTCCCAGAAGAAGCAGCGCGAACTCGCCCAGGCGATCAAGCGCGCCCGTTTCCTCGGCCTGCTGCCTTACGTCGTCGCTTAATTCAAGCCGACGCTGCATGAATTGAGGGAAGGCAGCCATGCCTTCCCTTCTCCCTTTCGCGATGGGCGCGGATCGGAACCTTGAAACCCCATGTTGGGGACGGCTTTCAGGCCCGCGTGGCGAAGGCATCCTCTAACTGCTCGATACGAAGCAGGACAGCGACGTGAAACAGTTGAACACCAAAGTGCTGACCATCGGCGCGCTTGCCGGTCTGACCGCCGCCCTACTCGTGTATGGCGCGACCAATCAGCCGTTGCTGTTCATCCTGTTCGGCGCGCTTTCCGCTCTCCCGATCCTGATCGCCGGCCTCGGCTGGGGCAATATGGCGGTCATCACCGCCATCGTTACGGCCGGCATCGTCGGCGCGGTCGGGCAATCACCGTCCTTCGGGCTCTTTACGTTGCTGCTGACGCTGATTCCGGCATGGCTCAGCCATCTTGCCAATCTCGCGCGTCCGGCTTCCGAACTCGGCGGCCCCGAGCATTTGACGGCCTGGTATCCGCTCTCGGACATCATGCTGCATCTCTGCGGCCTCGCGGCCGCGATCATCGTCATCGTCGGCGCGATCATGGGCTATGGCGCCGATGTCGTCGGCCAGGTGGTCGACGCCTATGCCACCGTCATGAACCAGCAGCAGCCAGACCTTCAGCTCGATCCGGCGGCGATCGTGAAGATGAAGTCGTTGATGCTTTACGCCATTCCCCTCGTCTGGGGCGTGATCTGGGTCATGATGCTGCTGGCTGCCTATTACATCGCCGTCCGCATCGTCGCGGCATCGAGCCGCAGCCTGCGCCCGCGGGAGGATATTCCGTCGGCGCTGCGCATGAACCGCAATGCGATCTTCGTCTTTCTCGCGGGGATCGTCGCCATGTTCTTCGGCGGCGCTCCGGCCATGATCGGCGCCGCCGTTCTCGGTGCTTTCGGCGCCGGCTTCATCGCTTCCGGCTTCGCATCCCTGCATTACCGCACACGCGGCAAGGAGTGGCGCCTGCCGGTGCTGATCCTCTGCTACCTGACGTCCTTCATGCTGACGGTGCCATTCTTCATCATCCTTGTTCTCGGGCTCTACGATACGCGAAAGGCGATCGCGCTCACCCCAAACAAGAATGCCGATATCCAGAAACAACCAGACACGAAAATCTAACATCTGAAAGGAACAATACAATGGAAGTCATTCTTCTCGAACGCATCTCCAAGCTCGGCCAGATGGGCGAAGTGGTCAAGGTTCGCGACGGCTTTGCCCGTAACTACCTGCTGCCGCTCGGCAAGGCGCTGCGCGCCAACCCCGCCAACAAGGCCCGTTTCGAAGCCGAGCGCGCAACGCTCGAAGCCCGCAACCTCGAGCGCAAGAGCGAAGCCCAGAAGGTTGCCGACGTTCTCGGCGGCAAGTCCTTCATCGTCGTCCGCTCGGCTGGCGAAACCGGCCAGCTCTACGGCTCTGTCGCTGCTCGCGACGTCGTTGAAATCCTCGCAGCCGAAGGCTTCAACATCGGCCGCAGCCAGGTTCACATGAACACGCCGATCAAGGCTATCGGCCTGCACAACGTTGCAATCGGCCTCCACGCCGAAGTCGAAATCACGGTCGAGCTCAACGTTGCCCGTTCCGCTGAAGAAGCTGAGCGTCAGGCCAAGGGCGAAACCCTCACCTCCGCCGACGCCATCTACGGCGTCGACGAAGACGCGCTGCGTCCGGAAGACTTCTTCGATCCGGAAGCCGACGGCAACCTCGAAGACGAAGACGCATAATTTCCAGCCTGAAGCAATTCCAGGAAAAGTGCGGAGCGGTTTTCCGTCCGGAATTGCGTCAAAAGAAAAAGTCGCTGGTTATGAGAAAGCCCGGATCTCGCGATCCGGGCTTTTCTCTTTCTCCCACCCTTTGCGGAGATCGCATCAGTCGTCGTTGACGCCCACCTCCGGCTTGGAGTCCTTGTCGACGGACACGACGACCGACATGCCCGGCGCCAGATCGGCTGCCAGCGGCTGATCCTTGTCGATCTTGATCCTGACGCCGATGCGCTGCGCGACCTTGGTGAAATTCCCGGTCGCATTGTCGGGCCGGATGACGGCGAATTCCGAGCCGGCGGCCGGCGAAAAGCGCTGGATGTGGCCCTTGAGCACACGGTGACCGAAGGCATCGACCGAAATGGTCGCGGGCTGATCGATCTTCATGCCGTCGAGCTGGGTCTCCTTGAAATTGGCAATGATCCAGACATCGTCCGGCACCAGACCCATGAGCTGCGTTCCCGGCGTCACATATTGGCCGAGACGCACGCCCACTTCACCGACACGGCCGTCGCGCGGGGCGACGATCGTCGCATTCTGCAGGTCGATATCGGCGAGCTGCACGGCCGCTTCCGCGCCGCTGACGCCCGCCTCCAGCGAGGCGCGGTTGACGATGATCGTCGTCAGGTTCTGCTGCGATACGTCAAGCGCGGCCTTCGCTTGATTGAGTGCCGCCTGCGCCTGTTGCAGCGTTGCCTGCGCCTGTTCGGATTCACTGGTGGTCGACACGCCCTTGGCGACCAGGGTCGTCACGCGCTCCGCGGCGAGCTGGGCGCGTTTCAGGGCGGCATTTGCGCTGTCGATCTGGGCCTGGCTGGAGGCAATGCCGGCCTTGGCGGCCTGCTCCTGCTGTTGCGAATTGGCCAGAGCCGCCTTCTGCCCGTCCAGCGTCGCCCGCGCCTGCGCCACCTTCTGGCGATAGATGCGGTCGTCGATCCTGGTCAGCACGTCACCCTGCTTGACGAGCTTGTAGTCCTTGATCGGCACGTCGGTGATATAGCCGCTGACCTGCGGGCTGATGGTGGTGACGTAGCCTTTCACATAGGCATCGTCGGTCGTCTCGACCGAGCTTTTGAAGGGCGGCAGATGCCAGGCATAGAGCACCAGCATGACGCCGCCGACGCCGGCCAGAACCGCGATGACTTCGATGGGAGAGCGAATGAGCCTCGACATGGAGCTATTTCATATCCTCAGGGGTTGGATGCCATCGCCTGCCGCCCGTCGTCGGCCAGCCGCGCCTTGATGAAGCGGAAAAGGACGTGCAGGGACAATCCGGCGAGCGACAGCATGGCGATCACGCCCGCCACCAGGAAGGCGTCGCCATAAGCGAGCGTATTCGCCTCACGGCTGACCTGCGCACCGAGCAGCGTCAGCCCCTCGCCCTTCAGCAGGGCGCTGTCGCCGATCACCTTGCCGTAAGACGCGGAGAGCTGGCTGGCGCGCTGAGCGACATGCGGATCGGTCAGCAGCACACGCTCGGTCAGCACGGCGGAATGGAATTTCTCGCGGATGGTGATCAGCGTACCGTAGAAGGCCGAGGCGAGCAGGCCGCCGATGCTTTGCGTGAACGTGAAGACGACGAAAAAGGTCACCAGATAGGGTGTGCCCTTCGCAAAAGCCGCCTTGAAGCCTTCGGACATGGAAGGCGGCAGGAAAAGAGCCGCGCCGGCCGCCACCAGCGCCTGGCTCAGATACATCTGCTCGGGCCGCGTCAGGGTGGTGACCTGCGCATCCATGAAGGCGCCCGCCCCCATCATGATAAGCGCCACGAACTGGATCTGCCAGCTCAGGCCATAGCTCATCAGCGCCGTACAGACGAGACCGCCGATGATCGAGAAGGCCAGGATGATCCAGTAGAGCATCGAGAGCTGGTCGTAGAGCAGGCCGACGGCATTCTGATAGAAGGTCATGATGACGGCGCTCTGCTCGCCGACGATGATGCGGAAGACCAGCAGGATGCCGGTCAGATGCAGGATCGCCGGGCTGAGTAGCCATCGCACGTCGATCAGCGGCGTTGCCCGGCGCAGCTCGATGATGGCGGCAAGCGTCAGCGTGGCGATGCTCACCGCCAGCAGCACACCGAGCCAGGGCACTTCCAGCCACCAGTAAAGGCGCCCGACCGAAAGCACGATGGCCAGGCAGCCGAAGCCGATGGCGACCAGCAGATAGCTGATGATATCGCCGAAAACGATGACCTTCACGCGCGGCGGCGGCGTCAAGGGCAACAGGTAGATGATCGGCATCACCATCAGCGCCAGACCCATTTCCAGCGTATAGAGCCCGCGCCATTCGCCGTAATCGAGAAGCGACGGCGAGACCAGGCGGGTGATCGGCGCGGCCAGCAGCGTATTCATCATCGCCAGGCTCACGCCGATCGTCAGCTTGCGTGCCGGCTCGAAGGCTTCGAGCATATAGAGGAAGCCGAGCGTCGAGAGCGGTGCCGCGGCGATACCGCTCAGGAAGCGGACGACGATGGCCGAATGCAGGTCGGAAACAAAGAGATTGAGCAACGAGGCGGCCACGAAGCCAATAATGCTGACCTCGGCGAAATTGCGCACGCCATACTGCATGCGGATCTTCACCAGCGCGATGGCGAGGCTGACATTCGGCGCCATGTAGGCAGCCGACAGCCACGCCGATTCGGTGGTCGTTGCGGCGATCGTACCCTGGATCTGCGTGAGGTTGGCCAGGGCGAGATTGAGCCCGAGCCCTTGCGTCAGGAAGAACATGACGGAAGCGAGGATATAGAGCGGCACTTTCCAGCGCGGCATGGGCTGAGGTGCGGCGGATGCGGCACTGTTGTCCGCATTGGCGATCGGGCCAGGCTCACCGCTCATCAGTCACCTCATGACTTGCCCACGTTCTGCAGATTTGCGGTCATGGCGCGGATGGTCTTGAGGGCCATGCCGACATCCTCGTCCGGAATGCCCTGCAGGATATCCGCGCGCACGCCGCTGGCAAGGGCCTCGACTTCGGCGGCAACGACTTTTCCGGATTCCGTCATGAAGATCTGCTTGGCGCGGCGGTCCGACGGAACCGGCCGGCGCTCGATGAAATTCTGTGCTTCCATGGCATCGAGGATGCGCACCAGCGTCGGCGTCTCGAGTTCCAGCTCGTCGGCAAGTTCCCGCTGGTTGATGCCGTCCCTGCGCGAAAGCTTGTGGAAAACCCGCGCCCGCGCCAGCGTCATGCCATGTTCGCGAACCAGGGCGTCGAACGCCGCCCTCAGCTTCCGATTAAAGGCGGAAAGCTCGTCGAACAGTTCACGGCGTGGCGGCGCTCCAGACATTATCGCTACTTTGATACTATTAGTAACCTACCCGAACCCGACGAAATAGCCGGGTTCTTGCATCTTTTCAAGGGCGATCGCCCGTCAGCCGGATGTCAGCGGCGACAGAGAAGGCTAGAATGCCCAATAAATGCTTTGCGTATGTGATTCGCATGTCGGAGGTTCCGTTGCAAAGTGGCGACAAAAGCTTTTTTTGCTGACCGAAACCTGTCCCTGTGGATGAGTGGAACAACGTGAATAGCGCCGGCGAATTGGCCATGCGCGGCACATCGGCGCTCTTCCGCGGTTGACCGTGACACCATATCGTCGCAAAGCATTTGATACTCCAAAAGACGAAGAGACGGAAAATGAACGAAGCCGCGCGCAAGGTCGCCGCCATTGCTCCCGCCGAACAGCATTATCGCGAGGCTCCGAACAATATCGAGGCCGAGCAGGCCCTTCTCGGCGCCATCCTCGTCAACAACGATGCCTACTACCGCGTCTCCGACTTCCTGAAGCCCATTCATCTCTACGAGCCGCTGCATCGCAAGATCTTCGAGGTCGCGGGCGACATCATCCGCATGGGCAAGACCGCCAATCCGGTCACCATCAAGAATTTCGTGCCCGCCGACGACAAGGTCGGCGACATGACCGTGGCGCAATATCTTGCGCGCCTTGCCGTCGAAGCCGTCTCGATCATCAATGCCGAGGACTACGGCCGCGCCATCTACGACCTCGCCCTGCGCCGGGCGCTGATTACCATCGGCGAGGATATGGTCAACATCGCCTTCGACGCGCCGCTCGACATGCCGCCGCAGACGCAGATCGAGGATACCGAGCGCCGGCTGTTCGAACTCGCCGAAAACGGCCGATACGACGGCGGCTTCCAGTCCTTCAACGATGCCGTGGCGCTGGCGATCGACATGGCGGCGGTCGCCAAGGAACGCGATGGCGGCCTGTCGGGCATTTCCACCGGCATTCATTCGCTCGACAGCAAGATGGGCGGCCTGCAGCGCTCCGACTTGATTGTGCTTGCCGGCCGTCCCGGCATGGGCAAGACGTCGCTCGCCACCAACATCGCCTACAACATCGCCGCCGCCTATGAGGGCGAAGTGCAGGCGGATGGCTCCATGAAGGCGAAGAACGGCGGCGTCGTCGGCTTCTATTCGCTGGAAATGTCGTCCGAACAGCTCGCCACCCGTATCATCTCCGAGCAGACGGAAGTCTCCTCGTCGAAGATCCGCCGCGGCGACATCAACGACGCCGATTTCGAAAAGCTCGTCGCCTGCTCGATGATGATGCAGAAGGTGCCGCTCTATATCGACCAGACCGGCGGTATCTCCATCGCCCAGCTGTCGGCACGCGCGCGCCGCCTGAAGCGCCAGCGCGGCCTCGACGTTCTGGTCGTCGACTACGTCCAGCTGATGACCGGCTCGGGCAAGTCGAACGAGAATCGCGTCCAGGAAATCACCCAGATCACCACCGGCCTGAAGGCGCTCGGCAAGGAACTGAACGTGCCGATCATCGCGCTCTCGCAGCTCTCGCGCGCCGTCGAAAGCCGCGATGACAAGCGGCCGCAGCTTTCGGACCTGCGCGAATCCGGCTCGATCGAACAGGACGCCGACGTGGTGCTCTTCGTGTTCCGCGAGGAATATTACGTCAAGAACCAGGAACCGCGCGATCCGGCTGATCCGAAATATGCAGAGTGGGAAGCGCTGTTCGACAAGGTGAAGGGGACGGCCGACGTCATTATCGCCAAGCAGCGTCACGGACCGACAGGCACGGTGAAGCTCGCCTTCCAGTCGGAATTCACCCGCTTCGCCGATCTCGCCGATTCGTCCTTCATGCAATATGAGGAGCATTGATGGGAGCTGCCTGCCGCACGGATGTGCAGTGCAGCACTTTCTCTTTGCGTCGATGATCACTATCCTGGCCGGAGCAATATTCCCTCCGGCCATTTTCGTTCAGGCGGCTCCATGACAGATGATTTCGACGACCACGACGCTTTTGCCTCTGCCGGCTTGCGGCTGACGGTCGATCTCGGCGCCCTTGTCGAGAACTGGCGCGACATGGCCCGGCGCTCCGGGCGCGCCCGCACCGCCGCCGTCGTCAAGGCGGATGCCTATGGGCTGGGGATCGAGGATGTCGGCGAGGCGCTCTATCTCGCCGGCGCCCGCGATTTCTTCGTGGCCACCGCCGAAGAGGGCGCGACCTTGCGGCTCTATGCGCCCGACGCCCGCATCTTCGTGCTCTCAGGCATCTGGCCCGGCATGGAGCGGCTCTTCTTCGAAAACGACCTGGTGCCCGTCATCGCTTCGGAAGAGCAGCTCACCTTCTGGATGTCGGTGCTGTCGGACTATGGCGACTACCCCTGCGCGCTGCAGGTCGATACCGGCTTCAACCGGCTCGGCCTGCCGATGGAGGATGCGCTGGCGCTCGCCGACGACGTCTCCCGTCCGGCAAGCTTCGCGCCGGTACTGGTCATGAGCCATCTTGCCTGCGGTGACGATCCATCCAATCCGATGAACCGTCGGCAGCTCGAAGCCTTCCGCAAGGTGAGCGCCGCCTTCGAGGGCATCGAGGCGAGCCTCGCCAACTCCGCCGGCATTTTCCTCGGCCCGGACTATCATTTCGACCTCACCCGCCCCGGCATCGCCACCTATGGCGCGGAAGCCGTGTCCGGCATGGCCAATCCGATGCGCCCGGTGGCGACGGCCGAAGCCCGGATCATCCAGACCCGTTCCGTCAAGGCTGGCGAAACCGTTGGCTATGGAGCGACGCTCCAGCTTGCGCGCGACAGCCGGCTGGCGATCGTTTCCGCCGGCTATGCCGATGGCTATATGCGCAGCCTGTCGAGCAACGGCGTGCCGCTGCGCCAGACCGGCATCGCCGGCGGCCATGGCTTCATCGCCGGCCGCAAGGTGCCCGTCGCCGGCCGCATCACCATGGACCTCACCATCTTCGACGTCACCGATCTGCCGGAAAACCTTGTTCGCGCCGGTGACTATATCGAGCTTTTCGGTAGCAACATCCCAGTCGACGAGGCAGCGAGAGCGGCAGGCACGATCGGCTACGAAATGCTGACCAGCCTGGGGCTGCGGCACGAGCGGCGGTATATCGCGGAGGAGACCGGGGAATAGGAATCCGGTCGGCCAGATGCTATATGGAGGCAAAGGAGACTGTCATGGCAACTATTCATCTGAATGATGGCGACAAAGCCTTTATCGAAGAACAGGTGAAGGCCGGCCATTATGAAGACGCCGATGCCGTTCTCCATGCTGGTCTCAGACTTCTACGCAGCCAGCAAGCCAAGCTTGCCGAGTTGCGTGCCATGATCGATAAGGCCGATCGGCAGATCGAAAATGGAGAATATGTCAGCTTTTCCTCGACTGACGATCTGACCGATTACATCGTCAAGAAGGCCTTGGCGCGCAAGTGATCCGAAGCAGGCGTTTCTCGCTTTCCACCGATGCCATCAACGACCTCATCGACATCTACGATTATATTGCGGAAAAGAATCCGGTCGCGGCAAGGCGACTGGTGAATGCCCTTGAAACCAAAATAAAATCGCTCGCCAAATCGGGGAACTCCGGGGTGTCCCGCGACTGGGTCACACCCGGTCTGCGGGCGTTTCCGTATCGTGATCGGTGCATCTATTTCCGTGTTGATGAAACGTCACTGTATGTCCTGCGAATCTTTCATGGGCATCAGACGATCAACCCTGACGATTTCGAAGTCGACAATGATCGCTAATGGCCAATCTCGTCTAACACGCAGTGATCGCGGGCGATCCATCACCCTCCGTCAAAAAAGGCCGGCATAAAGGCCGGCACGAATATCACTGATACGGAAATCATTAGTTTTGATAGGCCGCGAAAGACATTATCTGACGGCCGGACGCGATTCGCTTCGACGAGCGCAAAATCCGAAGATCGAGAACAGCATCTGATGGCAAAAGCCCGTACACAATTCATCTGCCAGAACTGCGGCACGGTCCATAACCGGTGGGCCGGCAAATGCGACGGCTGCGGCGAATGGAACACCATCGTCGAGGAAGACCCGATGGGCGGCATCGGCGGCGGACCGGCGAAGGTGCCGAAGAAGGGCCGCGCGGTGACGCTGACGACGCTGTCCGGCGAGATCGAGGAAGCCCCGCGCATTCATACCGGCATCTCCGAACTCGACCGCGCCACCGGCGGCGGTTTCGTGCGCGGTTCGGCGATCCTCGTCGGCGGTGATCCCGGCATCGGCAAGTCGACCCTGCTGATGCAGGCGGCGGCCGCACTCTCCCGGCGCGGCCACAAGATCGTCTACGTCTCCGGCGAAGAGGCGGTGGCGCAGGTGCGTCTGCGCGCGCAACGCCTGCATGCCGCCGACACCGACGTCCTGCTCGCGGCCGAGACCAATGTCGAGGATATTCTGGCGACGCTCGCCGAAGGCAAACGGCCGGACCTCGTCATCATCGATTCCATCCAGACGCTGTGGAGCGAGCTTGCCGAATCCGCGCCTGGCACGGTGACGCAGGTACGCACCGGCGTCCAGGCGATGATCCGTTTCGCCAAGCAGACGGGTGCGGCCATGGTGCTCGTCGGCCATGTCACCAAGGACGGCCAGATCGCCGGGCCGCGCGTCGTCGAGCACATGGTCGACGCCGTCCTCTATTTCGAGGGCGATCGCGGCCATCACTATCGCATCCTGCGCACGGTGAAGAATCGCTTCGGCCCGACCGACGAGATCGGCGTCTTCGAAATGTCGGACAAGGGCCTGCGCGAAGTGGCCAATCCGTCCGAGCTATTCCTCGGGGAGCGCAACGAGAAAGCACCTGGCGCCGCGGTCTTCGCCGGCATCGAGGGCACACGGCCGGTGCTGGTCGAGGTGCAGGCGCTGGTCGCCCCGACATCGCTCGGCACGCCCCGGCGCGCCATCGTCGGCTGGGATTCGGCAAGGCTGTCGATGATTCTCGCCGTGCTGGAAGCGCATTGCGGCGTTCGCCTCGGCCAGCACGACGTTTATCTCAATATTGCCGGTGGTTACCGCATTTCCGAGCCGGCTGCCGACCTTGCTGTTGCCTCTGCACTGGTTTCCTCCCTGGCCGGTCTTGCCCTTCCCGCCGATTGCGTCTATTTCGGCGAAGTCAGCCTGTCGGGCGCCGTCCGGCCGGTTGCGCATACTGCGCAGCGCATCAAGGAAGCCGAGAAGCTAGGATTTTCCGCGGCACTCCTGCCTGCCGGCTCCGCCGATCTGCCGAAAGGCAATGGCGGTCGCTGGAGCGAGATCGACAGCCTGCCGGATCTGGTGGCGCGCATTGCCGGATCGAAGGGTGCGCTCAAGCGCGCGGAAGACGAGGATGAGCCTTACTTCAGCCGTTCTTGACGGCAAGAGAGGCGCAGAGTGAGACCGATGGCAGCCATGCATGGCATGGCAAGTCTTGGAGTGGATTATACATGCCCATTACGATTTTCGACGGTATTGTTATCGGCGTCATTCTGTTCTCCGCCGTTCTGGCCATGGTCCGCGGCTTCTCACGCGAAATTCTCTCGATCGTCAGCTGGGGCGGCTCGGCCGTCGCGGCCTATTATCTCTACCCGCTGCTGGTCCCCTATGCGCTGCGCTATACGGCCGACACCCGCATCGCGACCATCGCGTCCGCCGCCGTCATCTTCCTCATCGCGCTGATCGTCATTTCCTTCATCACGATCAGGATCGCCGACTTCATCATCGACAGCCGCATCGGCGCGCTGGACCGCACGCTGGGCTTCCTCTTCGGCGCCGCGCGCGGCCTGCTGCTGATGGTCGTCGTGGTGGCCTTCTGGAACTGGCTTGTCGCGCCGGCGGCGCGCCCGGATTGGGTCAACAACGCCAAATCCAAGCCCTTTCTCGATTCCATGGTCGAAAAGCTGAAGGCCCAGCTTCCGGAAAACGTCCAGGCGCTTCTGCCGGCCGAGATCATCAACAAGATCGCGCCCAATCAGCAGCAATCGCAGCCGCAGGATGGCAGCGACAGCGGCACGACGAACGAAACGGCGCCGTCCGACGACGCGCCCGCGCCGCAAACGAATAATTGACAGAGCGTTTACAGGCTTGACCTGCCGGGCGATAATCGCCATTTGAACGCCACACAGATCGAACGTCCGGCCGGATATTTTTTCCGGCCGGATTTTCAGCTATTCTAACGCAGTCGTGACGCCGCCCCGATCCGCCCACGTTGAGAGCAAAGGCCCCGCAGCCATGAACCATTCCCTTTCCTTCGAGGATGATATCAACGGCGACACGCTGCACGAGGAATGCGGCGTCTTCGGCATTCTCGGGCATCCGGATGCGGCGGCCCTGACGGCGCTCGGGCTGCATGCCCTCCAGCACCGTGGCCAGGAAGCGGCCGGCATCGTCTCCTTCGACGGCCAGCGTTTTCATTCCGAGCGGCGCATGGGCCTCGTCGGCGATCACTATACCGACCCGGCAACGCTTGCCCGCCTGCCCGGCGACCGTTCCATGGGCCATGTGCGCTACTCGACCACGGGCGAGACGATCCTGCGCAACGTGCAGCCGCTGTTTGCCGAACTGGAAGTCGGCGGCATCGCGATTGCCCATAACGGCAATTTCACCAACGGCCTGACCATGCGCCGGCAGCTGATCGCCGACGGCGCCATCTGTCAGTCGACGTCGGACACGGAAGTCGTCCTGCATCTCATCGCCCGCTCCAAGCATCCCTCCTCCTCCGACCGCTTCATCGACGCGATCCGCCAGATGGAAGGCGGCTATTCGATGCTCGCCATGACGCGCACCAAGCTGATCGCCGCCCGCGACCCGATCGGCATCCGGCCGCTGGTCATGGGCGAACTCGACGGCAAGCCGATCTTCTGCTCGGAAACCTGCGCGCTCGACATCATCGGCGCGAAATACATCCGCGACGTCGAAAACGGCGAAGTCATTATCTGCGAGATCCAGCCCGATGGCTCGATCACCATCGACGCCCGCAAGCCGGAAGCGCCCAAGCCGGAGCGGCTCTGCCTGTTCGAATATGTCTATTTCGCCCGCCCCGATTCCGTGGTCGGCGGCCGCAACGTCTATGTCGCCCGCAAGAACATGGGCATCAATCTCGCCAAGGAATCCCCGATCGAGGCCGATGTCGTCGTGCCGGTGCCGGATGGCGGCACGCCGGCGGCGATCGGTTATGCGCAGGAAAGCGGCATTCCCTTCGAGCTCGGCATCATCCGCAACCATTATGTCGGCCGCACCTTCATCGAGCCGACGCAGCAGATCCGCGCCTTCGGCGTCAAGCTGAAGCATTCCGCCAACCGCGCCATCATCGAGGGCAAGCGCGTCGTCCTCGTGGATGATTCCATCGTGCGCGGCACGACCTCGGTGAAGATCGTGCAGATGATCCGCGACGCCGGCGCCCGCGAAGTGCATATCCGCGTCGCCAGCCCGATGATCTATCATCCGGATTTCTACGGCATCGATACGCCGGATGCCGACAAGCTGCTCGCCAACCAGTACAGCAGCCTGAAGGCCATGTGCGATTTCATCGGAGCCGATTCGCTAGAGTTCCTGTCGATCGACGGTCTCTACCGCGCCGTCGGCGGTGCGCCGCGCGACAATGCGCAGCCGCAATTCACCGATCACTACTTCACCGGCGACTACCCGACCCGCCTGCTCGACCGGGAAAGCACCAGCAATGTGCGCAAGCTCTCCATGCTTGCCAGCAACGGCTGACCCGGTAACGGCTGAGAAGGGGCGCTTTTCCGCCCCTTTCCCTCCACAGAGCATTCGGATCAAGACAGCATGAGCGTCAATCTCAAGGACAAGATCGCCCTCGTTACCGGCGCCTCGCGCGGTATCGGCTATTTCACGGCGCTGGAACTCGCCAAGGCCGGCGCGCATGTGATCGCCTGCGCCCGCACGGTGGGCGGCCTTGAGGATCTGGACGACGCCATCAAGGCGGTCGGCGGCTCCGCGACGCTCGTGCCCTTCGACCTCGCCGACATGAACGCCATCGACGCGCTCGGCGCTTCCATCTTCGAACGCTGGGGCAAGCTCGACATCCTCGTCGCCAATGCCGGCGTGCTCGGCGTCATCTCGCCGATCGGCCATGTCGAGGCCAAGGTGTTCGAAAAGGTGATGACCATCAACGTCACCGCCACCTGGCGGCTGATCCGTTCCGTCGAGCCGCTGCTGATGCGCGCCGATGCCGGCCGCGCCATCATCCTGTCGTCGGCCGCCGCTCATCGCTGCCGGCCCTTCTGGGGACCCTACTCCGCCTCCAAGGCCGCCGTCGAGGCGCTCGCCCGCACCTGGGCCGGCGAAACCCAGAGCACGGCGCTGCGCATCACCAGCGTCGATCCCGGCGCCACCCGCACCGCCATGCGCGCCCAGGCGGTGCCCGGAGAAGACCCGGAGACGCTGCCGCATCCCCGCGATGTGGCCCAGGCGATCCTGCCGCTCGCAGGCCCCGACGTCACTGAAACCGGCAAGCTCTTCGTCGTGCGCGAGAACAAGCTCGTCGATTACCGGATGCCGGAATAAAAAACACCCGTTCCCCATACGGGACAGACCCGCTCCCCACTTGACCAAATTCATCCGGCGCGTGATAAAGCCGCCCATGAAAACGGTTATCTGCATTATCTGCCGGAAAATTATTCGCTAGCGTTTCGCTGGCCTGGCCGTTTTCGTCTCCCAAAATCCAAGATGACAAACGCCCCGGCCTGCCGGTGACGGTATTTTTTCGGATTTATGCCTTGGGAGAGTGACATGGGCGCCGAGCCGCAATTGAAGTTCTACAACACGCTGACACGCGAAAAGGTCGATTTCCAGCCGATCGATCGCGACAATGTCCGCATGTATGTCTGCGGCCCGACCGTCTATGATTTCGCCCATATCGGCAATGCGCGGCCGGCCATCGTCTTCGACGTGCTTTACCGGCTGTTGCGGCAGGTCTATGGCGAAAGCCATGTGACCTATGTGCGCAACATCACCGATGTCGACGACAAGATCAACGCGCGGGCGCTGCGCGACCATCCCGGCCTGCCGCTGAACCAGGCGATCCGCCTGGTGACGGAGAAGACCGAGACGCAATATTTTCGGGATACGGCTGCGCTGGGCTGCCTGGAGCCGACGGCGCAGCCGCGGGCGACGGAAAATATCGCCGAGATGATCGAGATCATCGAGAAGCTGATCGCCAAGGGCCATGCCTATCAGGCTGCCGGCGAAGTGCTGTTCGATACCAAGTCCATGAACGACTACGGCCAGCTCTCGAAGCGCAATCTCGACGAACAGCAGGCCGGCGCCCGCATCGCCGTCGACGCCCACAAGAAGAGCCCCGGCGACTTCGTGCTCTGGAAGCTGTCCGCCGACAACGAACCCGGCTGGGAAAGCCCCTGGGGCCGCGGCCGCCCCGGCTGGCATATCGAATGCTCGGCCATGAGCGGCCGCTATCTCGGCGACGTCTTCGATATCCATGGCGGCGGGCTGGATCTGATCTTCCCGCACCATGAGAACGAGATCGCCCAGTCGCGTTGCGCCCACGGCACGCATGCCATGGCGAATGTCTGGATGCATAACGGCTTCCTGCAGGTCGAAGGCCGCAAGATGTCGAAATCGGAAGGCAATTTCGTTACCATCTACGAGCTGCTGCAGACGGAGAAGCTTGGTGGCCGGACATGGCCGGGCGAAGTGCTGCGGCTTGCCATGCTGATGACGCATTATCGCGAGCCGATCGACTTTTCCGTGAAGCGGCTGGAAGAAGCCGAACGGCTTCTCGCCAAATGGCCGGCGGCCGATGCGGGCAATGCCGCTCCGGATGCCACGGTTCTCGCCGCCCTGGCGGACGATCTCAACACCGTGGCCGCCATCCAGGCGGTGCATGCGCTGGCGCAGGCGGCCAACGCCGATGCGAACGCCCTGCCCGTGTACGCGGCAAGCGCGGCATTGCTCGGCCTGCTGCCGCAGAAGGTGGAGATGGACGACGCCATCGTCGCGGATATCGATCGGCGGGTACGGGCACGCCTGGAACTGCTGAAGGCGAAGAACTTCGCCGAAGCGGACAGGGCTCGCGACGAGCTCCTGGCTGAAGGCATTCAGCTGAAGGACGGCAAGGACCCGGCAACGGGCGAGCGCATCACGACTTGGGAGGTCAAGCGGTGAGTGTGAATACCCCCCTCTGTCACTTCGTGACATCTCCCCCACAAGGGGGAGATTGGGGGTGTTTGCCGCGCGACGGGCACCACAGGTCAATGAATCCTATCGACAACATATGCATGCATATCCTTATCGTTCTGGGAAAGGATAGATCATGAGCGTCTCGACCCATGCCGGCGGCTGTCAGTGCGGTGCGGTTCGTTTCCGGGTGCGGGGCGAGCTCAAGGACGCGTCGATCTGTCATTGCCGCATGTGCCAGAAGGCCTTTGGCGCCTATTACGCGCCCTTGATCTCGACACGCGGCGCCGAGCTCACATGGACGCGCGGAGAGCGCAAGACATTCCAGTCGTCCAACTACGTCAAGCGCGGCTTCTGCGGCGATTGCGGCACGCCGCTGACCTATGAGGCGCCGGATGGCATCGCGGTTGCGGCCGGCGCCTTCGATGATCCCTCGCTGTTGCCGCCGGTCGTGCAATACGGCACGGAAGGCAAGATCGGTTTCGTCGACACGCTGCATCTGCTGCCGGGGCACCGGACGGAAGAAGATGCGGAACAGGCGCCCTTCGTGCTGGAGCTGGTATCCTACCAGCATCCCGATCACGATACGGCGGCGTGGCCACCGGAGGCGAGCGAATGACGATGGCGGCGGGATATAGCGGCGGATGCCAATGCGGCGCGGTTCGCTACCGCTCGGCCGGTACGCTCGGCTATCCGCATCTCTGCCATTGCCGCATGTGCCAAAAGGCGTCCGGCAATTATGCCCTGCCGCTAGGCAGCGCCAAGCGCGCGGACTTCGAGCTGACACGCGGCGAGCCGTCGTGGTTTCATTCGTCCGATCTCGTGCGCCGCGGCTTTTGCAGCACCTGCGGCACGCCGTTGTTCTATGATATTCCCGGCTCGGATTCGATCAATGTGACGCTGGGTTCGCTGGACGAACCGATGGCGGTCAAGCCCGTCGCGCAATCGAATCTCGCGGCAAAGATGCCATGGTTCCATGCGCTGGATGGATTGCCGGTGGAGCCGGACGAAGACGGTTCCGACCGCGACCGGGCGATCCGCTCGTCCAACCATCAGCATCCCGATCACGATACCCCACATTGGCCAGAGGAGAAGAGCGATGACTGAAGTCACCAGAAGCGGCGGATGCCAGTGCGGCGCCGTGCGGTTCCGTATTCGCGGACAACTCGGCCGCCCTTCAATCTGCCATTGCCGCATGTGCCAGAAGCAGTTCGGCAGTTTTTTCTCCGCTCTGGTGACCGCGCCGGAAGACGGCCTGGAATGGACGCGCGGCGCGCCGACCTATTTCCAGTCGTCGGTCAATATCGACCGCGGTTTCTGCAAGAATTGCGGCACGCCGCTGACCTATCGCCACCCCGGCGGGCTGGAGATCGCCATCGGCGCCTTCGACGAACGCGACGATCTGGCGCCGAAGATCCAGGTGAACCATGCCTCGCGCCTGCCCTGGGTGGACACCATCTTCCAGCAGCCGGTGCATCAGGACCCTGATTTCTATGCGCGGCAGGAGCAGATCATCTCCTTCCAGCATCCCGATCACGACACCGACATCTGGCCGGCGGAAGGGCTGAAAATATGACTGAGGCGCTGCGCACGCTCTATCCGGAGATCGAGCCCTATGCTTCCGGCCATTTCGACGTCGGCGACGGCCATGTCATCTATTGGGAACGCGTGGGCACGCCCGGCGCCAAGCCGGCCGTCTTCCTGCATGGCGGCCCCGGCGGCGGCATCTCGCCGAGCCATCGCCGCCTGTTCGATCCGGCGCTCTATGACGTGACGCTGTTCGACCAGCGCGGCTGCGGCAGGTCGACCCCGCATGCCGGGCTGGACGCCAACACCACCTGGCATCTGGTTGCCGATATCGAGCGGCTGCGCGAGATGGCGGGCGTCGGCAAATGGCTGGTCTTCGGCGGCTCCTGGGGATCGACGCTGGCGCTCGCCTATGCCGAGACCCATCCGGACCATGTTTCGGAGCTGGTGGTGCGTGGCATCTATACCCTGACCAGGGCGGAGCTCGACTGGTACTATCAGTTCGGCGTCTCGGAGATGTTTCCCGAGAAGTGGGAGCGCTTCGTGGCGCCGATCCCGCCGGAAGAACGCCACCAGATGATGGCGGCCTATCACCGTCGGCTGACGCATGAAGACAAGGCCGTGCGCCTGGAGGCCGCCAAGGCCTGGGCGATCTGGGAGGGCGAGACCATCACGCTGCTGCCGGATCCCGCGACCAGCACACCCTTCGAAGACGCGGAATATGCGCATGCCTTCGCCCGCATCGAGAACCACTTCTTCGTCAATGCCGGCTGGATGGAGGAAGGGCAGCTTCTGCGCGATGCGCACAGGCTGAAGGACATTCCCGGTGCCATCGTCCATGGCCGCTACGACATGCCCTGCCCGGCCAAATATGCCTGGGCGCTGCACAAGGCCTGGCCGAAGGCGGAATTCCATCTGATCGAGGGCGCGGGTCATGCCTATTCCGAGCCCGGCATCCTCGACCGGTTGATCCGCACGACGGATAAGTTTGCAGGGAAAGTGTAATGCCGAGTAAGGCCTCTCCCGTCGGCGCGGAGAGGAAGCGACTGAGCAAGAAGAACCGGTTCGCCGGAGGAAACAGTATGACACGCGAGAAGATCTACCTATTCGACACGACGCTCCGCGACGGGCAGCAGACGCCCGGCATCGACTTTTCGGTCGAGGACAAGATTTCGATCGCCACCATGCTGGACGAATTCGGCCTCGATTATGTCGAGGGCGGCTATCCTGGCGCCAATCCGACCGATACCGCCTTCTTCAGCGAAAAGCGGACGCAGACGGCCTCCTTCGTCGCCTTCGGCATGACCAAGCGCGCCGGCATCTCCGCCTCCAACGATCCCGGCCTTGCCAGCCTCCTGCAGGCCAAGGCCGACGCCATCTGTTTCGTCGCCAAGAGCTGGGACTATCACGTCAAGGTGGCGCTCGGCTGCACCAACGAGGAAAACCTCGAAAGCATCGCCGAAAGCGTCAAGGCGGCGGTCGGCGCCGGCAAGGAGGCGCTGGTCGACTGCGAGCATTTCTTCGACGGCTACAAGGCCAATCCGACCTATGCGCTCGCCTGCGCCAGGACGGCCTATGAGGCAGGCGCGCGCTGGGTGGTGCTCTGCGACACCAATGGCGGCACGCAGCCGCCGGAAGTGCGCGCCATCGTCGAGGCCGTGATCGCCGAGGGCGTTCCGGGCCACTGTCTTGGCATCCATGCCCATAACGACACCGGCCAGGCGGTCGCCAATTCGCTCGCCGCCGTCGAGGCCGGCGTGCGGCAGATCCAGGGCACGCTCAACGGCATCGGCGAGCGCTGCGGCAACGCCAATCTGATCACGCTGATCCCGACGCTGGCACTGAAGAGAACCTATAGCGAGCGCTTCGAAACGGCAATCGACGGCGAACGGCTGCTGGGCCTGACTCGGCTGTCGCATGCCTTCGACGAATTGCTGAACCGCTCGCCGGACCATCAGGCGCCCTATGTGGGCGCTTCCGCCTTCGCGACCAAGGCCGGCATCCATGCCTCGGCGCTTTTGAAGGACCCGCGCACCTACGAGCATGTGCCGCCGGAAAGCGTCGGCAACTTCCGCAAGGTCATGGTCTCCGACCAGGGCGGCAAGTCGAATTTCATCAATGCGCTGAAGCGGCGCGGCATCGAGGTCGGCAAGGACGACCCGAAGCTCGACCGGCTGATCCAGATCGTCAAGGAACGGGAAGCCACCGGCTATGCCTATGAAGGCGCAGACGCCAGCTTCGAGCTGCTAGCCCGCCGCACGCTCGGCACGATCCCGGAATTCTTCGCGGTCGACGGTTTCCGCGTCATGGTCGAGCGCCGCTTCGACTCTCATGGCCGGGTGAAGATCGTCTCGGAAGCGGTGGTCAAGATCATCATCGATGGCCAGACCATCATGTCGGTTGCCGAGGGCGACGGCCCGGTCAACGCGCTCGACCTGGCGCTGCGCAAGGATTTCGGCAAATACCAGCACGAGATCGACGATCTGGAACTGGCCGACTTCAAGGTGCGTATCCTCAATGGCGGTACGGAGGCCATAACCCGCGTCCTGATCGAATCCACCGACAGCAGCGGCGTGCGCTGGTGGACGGTCGGCGTTTCGGAAAACATCATCGACGCTTCCTTCCAGGCGCTGATGGATTCGGTCATCTACAAGCTGATGAAGAACCGGCACATGGCTGGCAGAATAGCGGCGGAGTGATCCGCCGCCCATCAAAAAGCTTGACCATGCTGTCAAGGAAATGAATTGGCGCGGCGGCGCGCACTGGAGTAATCCCGTTCCAAAGAAAATCATGGGACGGGAAATATCCATGGCCATCAATACGGCTGTACCTGAGATCGAGAACAAGGACAGCCTGCGCGGCTTCGGCTTTGCGCTGACGGCCTACCTATTCTGGGGCGTCTTGCCGCTCTACATGAAGGCATTGGCGCATATTCCGGCCATGGAAGTCATTGCCCACCGCATTCTCTGGTCCGTACCGGTTGCCGGCACCGTGCTTCTGGCGCTCGGTCGTCTGGGCGACATCAGGGCGGCATTCGGCAATCCGCGCACGATTGCCATGGCGTCGCTGACGGCGGCGCTCGTGACCATCAATTGGGGCACCTATGTCTGGGCAATCAGTGCTGGACATTCGCTCGATGCGGCGCTCGGCTATTTCATCAATCCACTGTTCAGCATCGCGCTCGGCGCTTTGCTGTTGAAGGAGAAGCTGGCGCCGGTGCAGATCGTCGCGATCTGCCTTGCCGCGGTGGCGGTGGTCATTCTGACCATTCAGGCCGGTACCGTGCCTTGGGTGGCACTGACGCTGACCTTGTCCTGGGGCTTCTATGCCTTTTTCCGCAAGACGCTGCCGGTTGGGGCAAATCAGGGCTTCCTGCTGGAGGTGCTGCTTCTCTGCATCCCTGCGATGCTCTACATTCTCTATCTGGAAGCGCGCGGCGAAGGCCATTTCTATCGCACGGGCGTCGCGGATACGGCGCTTCTGCTCGGCTGCGGGCTGGTGACCGCCCTGCCCTTGATGATTTTCGCCAACGGAGCGAAGCTCCTGAAACTCTCCACCATCGGCATCATGCAGTATATCGCGCCGACCATGATCTTCCTGATCGCCGTCTTCCTGTTCAAGGAACCCTTCGGCACGACGCAGATGATCGCCTTCTCGCTGATCTGGGCCGGGCTGGCGCTCTATAGCTGGTCGATGCTGCGCCAGAGCCGGGTACGCTGACCGGCAAAGGTGGTCGGCAAATCCCGCATCAGAGCTTCGAGATGACAGCCTCTTCGCCGCCGCGATCGCCCCGCGCTTCGGCGGCATGCTTACGGATTGCCGGGATGATATCGGCGATCGTGTCGATGACCAGCGGCTGGACACGGTGGCTGGTATGAATGAAGCCCTCTTCCGTCATGTGGCGGATCAGCTCCATCATCGGATCCCAGAAACCGTTGATGTTGGCGAAGACCATCGGCTTCTCATGACGGCCGAGCTGGCCCCAGGTCATGATCTCGACGATTTCCTCCAGCGTGCCGATGCCCCCCGGCAGGGCGACGAAAGCGTCGGCGCGCTCGAACATGCCATGTTTGCGCGTATGCATGTCCGGCGTTATGATGAGCTCGTCCAATTGGCCGAGCGAATGGCGCGTCGCTTCCATATCGACGAGGAACTCCGGAATGATGCCGGTCACCTTGCCGCCATGCGAGAGGACACCGCTCGCAACAGCGCCCATGATGCCCTTCGTTCCGCCGCCATAGACAAGGCGCAGCCCGCTTTCGGCGATGTGCTTGCCGAGTTCGCGGCCCGCCGCCATGTGGGCAGGATCGCGTCCCGGCCTTGAGCCGCAATAGACGCAAATGGATCGAATGGGCGCAGAATCGTCGGTCATGGAAGCAAACAACTATGCTGCAGGTGCTCAGTCAAGAAATTTCAAAGGAAAACTTGTGCCGGATCATGCGGAAATGGCTGAGAAAGCTTGTAAAAGCATGCGAAATCGTTAGCAATTTCAAGAGTTGCGACGACCCCGCCGCGTGGAGATGAATGATGATGAAGAACCGTGCCGGCTGGCTGGCTCTGTTGGTGCTGGTAATTGCGACCATCCTGATGGTCTTCTTTGTGATGCCGCGCATCAACGGCGACAAAAAGCCGATCGGCGAAGCCGTCAATCAAGCCAGCGACGCGGTCAAGAACACCATTACCGAAAACGCGCAAAAGGCGAATGACGCGACACAAAAAGCGGCTGAGGCAACGCAGAATGCCGCCGCCACGCTGACCGGCGCGGCCGAGGTCGGCAAGAAGCTCACCGATCTCGGCGCGACGGCGACCGCATCCCTCGCCGATCTCAAGGCGCTGTTCAAGGATGGCAAGGGTCCGAGCGAGGATATCTTTGCCGCCGCCAAGACGAAGGCGATCGTGGCGCTGCAGGCGATCGTCGCCTTCACCGCACCGCAGGGAGCCGATGCCGCGACCGCCGCCCTGGTCGACAAGGCGCATGACGGCGCCGGCAAGGCGCTCGCCATCGTGCAGTCGCTTCCCGAAAACATCGCCGATGCCGGCGCCGCACTCGACAAGGCACTGGCGGCGCTCACCGGCCAGACGGCACCGCAGACGCAGGCGGCCGCCACCAGCTCGACGCCGACCTTCGACGTGCTGCGCGTCGAGCCGGACGGCTCCACCGTCATCGCCGGCTCGGCCCTTCCCAATTCCAAGCTGGAAATCCTCGACGGCGACAAGGTCGTCACCACCACCGAGGTCGGCCCCAGCGGCGATTTCGTCGCCGTGTTCGACAATCCGCTGCCACCCGGCGACCATGAACTGGTGCTGCGCGCGATCGGCAAGGACGGCAAGGCGGTGACCTCGGAGGAAGTCGCAACCGTTTCCGTGCCCAAGGACGACAAGAGCCAGCTTCTCGCCATGGTTTCCAAGCCCGGCGAGGCGAGCCGCGTCATCACGGCGCCCACCGCCAAGCAGGGACGCGTTACGACGGGCGAACAGGCGTCCGCCACCCCTGCCCCCGCTGCACCGGCCAACGGCACGACAAATGTGGCCGGCGCCGGGAAGCCACCGGCCAATGCCGCCAACCCGGCCGCGGGCGTCAACGGCGATGAGCCGGATGTGCTGGTCAATGCGGTCGAAATCGAAGGCGACAAGATCTTCGTCGCCGGCACGACCAAACCCAACGCCAAGGTTCGCGCCTATGCCGACGACCGGCTGATCGGCGAGATCAAGGCCGGGGCGGATGGACATTTCGTCGTCGACGGCACCATGCCCCTGACGGTCGGCGACCATAAGATCCGTGTCGATGTCCTCGGCGACGGCGGCGACGTCGTGGTGCGCACCAGCGTCAATTTCACCCGCCCCGAAGGCAACCAGGTGACGGTCGCGGCGCAGACGCCGGCCACAGGCGGCAGCGCCCCCGCGACGACCATGGTGCCGCTCGACGAAGGCGAACTCGGCAAGCTCACGGAAAACGCCAGCAAGGCTTTCGCCTTGCTGAAGAGCCTCTTCGCCGACGGCAAGCAGCCGAATGCCGAGCAACTCGCCGCCGCGCGTTCGGGAACGGAAATCGCGCTGAAGTCGCTCTCGGAATTCCGCCCGGCGGTCGGCGCGGATGCTGCCCTGAAGCAGCACGCAACCGATGCATCGAACGCGGCCATCAAAGCGCTTTCCGCGCTTCAGTCCCTGCCGAAAGATCCGCAATCGGTCGGCGCCGCACTGGCCAATCTCGAGCAGATGATCGCCACCGTCACCAAGCCGATGAACCCGGCGCCAGCGAACGCCGAAACGTCCGCCAACGGCCCCAAGGTCCTGCAGCAGGCACCGCTGGCGCAGGACACCAACGCCGTCATCATCCGCCGCGGCGATACGCTCTGGCAGATTTCCCGCCGCATCTACGGTGCCGGCGTGCGCTACACGACGATCTATCTCGCCAACGAGGACAAGATCAACAATCCGGACCGTATCCTGCCGGGGCAGGTCTTCGGCCTGCCCAAGGATGCCCTGCCCAATGCGGAAGAGCTGCATCGTAAGCGGCTGTCGGGCGAGCACCTGTAAGACACCTGCCCTACACTATGACGAGAAGCAGCGGCCGGGCGCGATCAACGCCCGGCCGCTGCTTTTATCCGGCGTGAAAATGTTATAAGCGTGCCGCCAACCCTCATCGCTCCGATCCCGATCCGACGGAGCCTTTTCAGCCAGGCTGCGCGACGACACGCCATTGCCGGGCCGCTGCAAACATTCGCCGGAGACGGACATGGCAGACCGCAAGAAGACCATATCGGCGGATTCCAGCAATCCATTGAATACGCTCGTCAATCTCTGGCCTTATATGTGGCCGGCCGGGCGCATGGACCTGAAAATGCGGGTGGTCTGGGCAACGGTCTTCCTGCTGATCTCGAAATTCTTCCTGCTGCTGGTTCCCTATTTCTTCAAATGGTCGGTCGATGCGCTGAACGGCAAGCTCGACATGCAGGGCATCCTGCCCGCCTTCATGATCGGCGCCATCGCGCTGATCATTGCCACGAACGTCACCCGTCTGATCCAGCTCGGCCTCAACCAGCTGCGGGATTCGCTCTTTGCCAGTGTCGGGCAATATGCCGTGCGCCAGCTTGCCTACAAGACCTTCGTCCATATGCACGAGCTGTCGCTGCGCTTCCATCTCGAGCGTAAGACCGGCGGCCTGTCGCGCATCATCGAGCGCGGCACGAAGGGCATTGAGACGATCGTCCGCTTCACCATCCTAAACACCGTTCCGACCTTCATCGAATTCCTTTTGACCGCCATCATCTTCTGGCGCGGCTACGGCTTTTCCTATCTCGCCATCACCGCCGTCACCGTCTGGCTCTATATCTGGTTCACCGTGAAGGCGAGCGACTGGCGCATCTCCATTCGCCGCACGATGAACCAGAGCGATACCGACGCCAACACCAAGGCGATCGACTCGCTCCTGAACTTCGAGACGGTCAAGTATTTCGGCAATGAGGAGATGGAGGCCAAGCGCTTCGACCAGTCGATGGCGCGATACGAAAAGGCGGCGACCGGCGTCTGGACGTCGCTCGGCTGGCTGAACTTCGGCCAGGGGGTGATCTTCGGTCTCGGCACCACGGTCATGATGGTGGTTTCCGGCTGGTCCGTTCTCAACGGCCATCAGACGGTCGGCGATTTCGTCTTCATCAATGCCATGCTGTTGCAGCTGTCGGTGCCACTGAATTTCATCGGCTTCGTCTATCGCGAAATCCGCCAGGGACTGACCGACATCGAGGAGATGTTCGACCTGCTGGAGGTTAAGCCGGAAGTGACGGATGCCCCCGATGCCAGGGAATTGGTGATCGGCCAGGGCGCCATCGCCTTCAAGGACGTGCATTTCGCCTATGACGCCGCCCGCCCGATCCTCAAGGGAATTTCCTTCGAGGTGCCGGCCGGCAAGACAGTCGCCGTCGTCGGGCCGTCGGGCGCCGGTAAATCGACCCTGTCGCGGCTGCTCTACCGCTTCTACGACGTGCAAAGCGGGACGATCAGCATCGACGGCCAGGACGTGCGCGGCGTGACCCAGAAGAGCCTGCGCAAGGTGATCGGCATGGTGCCGCAGGATACGGTTCTCTTCAACGATACCGTCGCCTACAACATCCGCTATGGCCGGCCGGGCGCCAGCGACGCCGAGGTGACGGCGGCGGCGGAAATCGCGCAGATCGGCGACTTCATCCGCCAGCTGCCCGAAGGTTTCGACACCAAGGTCGGCGAGCGTGGATTGAAACTCTCCGGCGGCGAAAAGCAGCGCGTCGCCATCGCCCGCACCATCCTCAAGGCGCCGCCGGTGCTCATCCTCGACGAGGCGACCTCGGCGCTCGACACGACAACCGAGCGGGAAATCCAGACGGCGCTGGACGTCGTTTCCGAGAACCGCACGACGCTGGTCATCGCCCACCGGCTCTCCACCGTCATCGGCGCCGACGAAATCATCGTGCTGAAAAGCGGCGAGATCGCCGAACGCGGCACGCATGCCGCCCTTCTGGAACAGAACGGGCTCTATGCCTCCATGTGGAACCGCCAGCGCGAAGCGACGCAGGCGGAAGAACATCTGAAGCAGGTACGCGAAAACGACGACCTCGGCGTGGTCAACCGGCTGGCGCCGGCGCGCTGAAACGGGCTGATGTCACGAGACTGAGATATCCGCTTGGTAGCGAGAGCGGTCACTCATTCGAAGAGGCCCCCCCGAATGCGCAATCTCGCCCGAACCCTCACGCTCGCCCTTGCCATCGGCTTTGCCGCGCCGGCTCTCGCCGGCGATGCCCAGCCGTTTACCGACGCCAAGGAAATCAATCTCCTCGACCTCCTGCCCCCGCCACCCGCCAACGATTCCGCCCGGACGAAGGCCGAACTGGCGGAAATCCTCACCATCCAGGTGACCCGCACCCCGGAGATGGCCGCCCGCGCCGTCGCCGATGCCGAGGAAAACGTCTGGCGCTTCTCCGACGTCATCGACAATCCGAAGTTCACCAAGGAAAACCTGCCGAAATTCTCGGCCTTCTTCGATCGCATCGTCGAGACCGAAGGCGCCGTGGTCGATCCGGCCAAGGATGTCTGGAAGCGCCCGCGTCCGCATCTCTACAGCGATCTCGTCAAGCCCATCGTGCCACTGTCGAAATCCGGCTCCTATCCGTCCGGCCACACGACGCTCGGAACGCTGATGGGCATCGTGCTGTCCAACATGGTGCCGGAAAAGAAGGCCGCCATCATGGCCCGCGCCTGGGAATATGGTCACAACCGCCTCGTCGGCGGCATTCACTACGCTTCCGATATCGAGACCGGCCGCATTGCCGGCACGGTCATCGCGCAGACCATCACGACGCATGAGGATTACAAGGCCGAATATGAAGCCGCTCGGCAAGAGCTGCGTGCCGCACTCGGCCTCTGAGCCGAATAGGATCGATCGGCTGCCGGAATCCCGTCCGGCAGCCTCCTGCCGGTGGGTTTCGCCTGGGGGCGAATGCGCGAAACCATTGCTCATGACGGCTTTTGCCTGTAGTCACCGTCCACTGGCAATCACAGGAGCCGCCATCGATGAGCTTGTTGAACAGCGTACGCAACGTAATCGTCCCCGTGCACAAGGAAGGCTATCCTTTCGTCGCAGGTTTCTTTGTTGCATCGCTGGTTCTCGGCTGGATCTTCAAGCCGCTCTTCTGGATCGGCCTCATCCTTACGCTCTGGTGCGCCTACTTCTTCCGCGATCCCGAACGGATGACGCCGCAGGACGACGATCTCGCCATATCGCCCGCCGACGGCAAGGTTTCCGGCGTGCAGATGGTGACGCCGCCGGCCGAGCTCGATCTCGGCAGCGAGCCGATGCTGCGCATCTCGATCTTCATGAATGTCTTCGATTGCCACGTGAACCGCGCGCCGATGCGCGGACGCATCACCACGATCGCCTATCGTCAGGGCAGCTTCCTCAATGCCGAACTGGACAAAGCGAGCGAGCAGAACGAACGCAACGGCCTCACCATCGAGACCAAGCACGGCGAAATCGGCGTCGTGCAGATCGCCGGCCTCGTTGCCCGCCGCATCCTGTGCTTCGTCCATGACGGCGAGCCGCTCGATGCCGGCGAGCGTTTCGGCCTGATCCGCTTCGGCTCGCGCGTCGACGTCTTCCTGCCTCAGGGCGCGGTCGCGCGTGTTGCGGTCGGCCAGCGGGCCATCGCCGGCGAGACCGTGATCGCCGAATTCGGCTCGCCGAAGGGCCCGACCCTTAGCCGCCGCAGCTGAACCCCAAGGAAACGAGCAGGATGAAGACGCCCTTTCCACCCTTCGAGCCGAATGGTCCCAATGACGAGGCGCGCGGGCCGCGCCTCCGGGAGATTCCGTTGCGGCTGATGGTACCGAACATGATCACCGTCCTGGCGATCTGCGCGGGCCTGACCGGCATCCGTCTCGCTTTCGAAAACCGCTATGAACTCGCTGTCGTCGCCGTGCTGGTTGCCGCCTTCCTCGACGGCGTCGACGGACGCGTGGCGCGGCTGATGAAGGCCACGTCCAAATTCGGCGCGCAGATGGATTCGCTTGCCGACATCGTCAACTTCGGCGTCGCGCCGGCGCTTGTCGTCTATGTCTTCCTCCTAGATCAGGCCCGCTCGCTCGGCTGGATCGCAGCCCTGATCTACACCATTGCCCTCGGCCTCAGGCTTGCGCGCTTCAATGTCATGGAGGAACGCGAGCACAAGGCGTCCTGGCAGTCGGAATATTTCGTCGGCGTGCCGGCGCCAGCCGGCGCCATGCTGGTGCTGCTGCCGGTCTATCTCGGCTTTCTGGGCGTAGAGCCCAGCCGGACTTTCGCTTATTGGGGTGCCGCCTATACCGTGCTCATCGGCTTTCTGCTGGTCAGCCGCCTGCCTGTCTGGTCCGGCAAGACGGGAGGCAACGGCATTCGCCGCGATCTCGTATTGCCGATCATGCTGGCGCTCGTCGTCTATGTGGCGCTGCTGATGAGCTACACTTGGCATGTCATGGTGGTAACCGTGATCGTCTACCTGCTGTCGCTGCCGCTTGGCGCCCGCTCCTGGGCGCGCAAATACGGCACCTTCGTCATCAACGGCCCCGCCGACCCGGATGTCGACGATTCCAACGACGATATCGGCCGGCATATCTAGCGAGAACCCAAGCGATCCAGACCATCCAGCAGCCGTCTCTCCACCGGCTCGGCAGCCGCATTCGCGGCCGCTCTGCCGCCTCTTTTGCAACCATTAATAAAGAAATTATTATCTATAATGGATAATTCATCCGTCGCATTTTCGCGCTCGGCTCGCGAATTATGGTCGGTGTTTACAAAAGCTGATCGGCAAATGCCTTTGATTTGTCAAGATTTACGACAAATTAGCGACATGTCGTGAATCGGCAAATCCATACGGGAATACGGTGAGGAGTAACCCCATGACCACCAAGAAAAACGAAGCGGCACAACCGCAGGCAAAGATCGATCCCAGCATGCTTTATCGTCCGCTCGGCCTGAAGGCCGTGCTGGCAGCGCATCTGATGCTGAAGGCCAAGCCGCCGCTGAAGAAAAAGATCGCCTGACGCCGTCCGGCTGCGCAACGGCGACGCCGCCTTGTGCCGGCGGCCCACAGCGCGGCCAATCTTGAGACAAGCCGCTGAAATCCATCCTCTTAGAGGAGGCTTAGCTGGCCATTGTCGGTATCCGGCTTCTTCGACGGCTTGACCGGTGTTTCGATCTCCACCGGTTCCTGCAGGTCGGGCCCCATATTGGCGACCTTGTTGACGCGATCCGAAACGGGGATCGCCTCGAAGAAATCCTCTTGAACCGGCGCCATCAGATCGAGAACCTCGCGCGGTTCCTGCGTCTTGCAATCCAGCCAGCGGGTAAAATCCTCCGGCTTGATGACGACGGGCATACGGTCATGGATATGACGTATCGCCCTGTTGGCGGCCGTCGTCAGGATCGCACCGGTATCGACCTCGGAACCATCGGCCGACGACCATGTCTCCATCAGTCCGGCAAAGGCGATGACGCCGCCGTTGCGCGGGCGAATCCAATAGGCCTGCGACTTCTCACCGCTCTCCTTCGGCGGACGATGCCATTCGTAGAAGCCCGAAGCGGGGATCAGGATGCGCCGGTGCCGCATGGCGGCGCGAAACGAGGCTTTGCCGATGGCGGTTTCGGAGCGCGCATTGATCAAGAGGGGAAAGTCCTTGGGGTCCTTCACCCAGGCCGGCGTGAAGCCCCAGCGCACCAGCAGCGCGCGGCGATCGGGCAGATTGCTGCCACGATCCTGCCGGTCGCCGGCCACCACGACCAGGATCGGCTGTGTCGGCGCGATATTGTAGCGCGCGGGGAAGCCCTCGCTCATCAGGACGCCCAGCGCCTCGCCCACATAGTCCGCCGTCGATGTCAAAGCATAGCGTCCGCACATGCGGCTTGTTTTGCACCCCGGACGCCCGGGGTCAAGGAGAAGCTCAACCGCGCGGGCCGAAGAGGATGACCGCAGCCCCCGCCAGGCAGACCATCGCGCCGGACATATCCCATCGATCCGGCAGCCGCCCCTCGACCAGCCAGAGCCAGAGAATCGAGGCGACGATATAGACGCCGCCATAGGCGGCGAAGGTGCGCCCGGCAGCCTCGCTCGGCACCAGGGCCAGCAGCCAGGCAAAGAGCGCCAGCGACACGAGGCCGGGCGCTAGCCACCAGATCGGCTTTCCCAGCCGCAGCCATGCCCAGAAGGCGAAGCAGCCGCCGATTTCAGCCAGGGCGGCCAGGGCATACAGTCCATAGGTGATCATGATATCCGGCCGCTCAGGCGACGCTTTCGAATCGCGGTTGTCGCCGGCGAGTAAAAAGGCTTTCATCCCGCGCAACAAGAGCCTTATCCTGGGGATGGAAAGCTCCCATCGCCGCGCGACATTTTTGACGGACTCCGAAATCCCATGACCCCGCCTCCTCGCCCCGCCTCTTCCGCCATCCTTGAACGAGACGGCCGCTTCCTGCTGGTACTGCGCCGCAATCCGCCATCCGCCGACATGTATGCCTTTCCCGGCGGACGGGCCGAAGAAGGCGAACCGCCGGCCGAGGCGGCCCTGCGGGAATTCAGGGAAGAGACAGGAATTATTGCTCGCAACCCGCGTCTTTTCGAGACTTACGACCTTCGCAGCCATGCAGCAGACGGGAAGCTCACCAGCCATTTCCTCCTCTCGGTATTTCTGGTCGATGCCGACCGGGATGCAACCGCCGAGGCAGCCGACGATGCGGCGGCGATCGGCTGGTATACGCTCGAGGAGGTACGCACCCTGCCCGTGCCGGCAAGCGTCCTCGAATGCGTCGAGCGGCTCGCCGCCGCCCGCGGCTGATCCGGCGCATATCCCTTCTCGCGTTAACGATGCTTAACAATAACAGCGTGGAAAGCGAGCCTTTCGCCTTGTTCCCGTCATGCTTGCCGTATCAACTGGGCACATGATTCATCGTCGCCTCATCGATCCGCTGCTGATCTGCGCCGCGCTTGTGGCCGCAGTTCCGGCCTTTGCGCAGCCGACGGCGACTGTTCCGACCGTGCAGGCGCCCGGCAATGATGGCGAGGCCGAACGGCCGACGCCCTATGACGAGCAGCTTTCGCGGCTCGCCGAAATTCTCGGTTCCATCAACTATCTGCGCAATCTCTGTAACCCGAAGGCCGAGGATGGCTGGCGAACCGGAATGCAGCAATTGCTGGATACGGAAACGAAGAACGAGCCGAAACGGCGGGAGCGGCTGACCGCGGCATTCAACCGTGGGTATCGTTCCTTTGCTTCGGTTTACACGAATTGCACGCCGCAGGCGGTGGTCGCCGAGGAGCGCTACCGTAACGAAGGTGCAACACTTGCTACAGAAATAACCGCTCGCTTTGGAAATTGACGATTTATTAACCCCTTTTCATAGCGAGCCGTGTCGTTTTAGGAAAAGGCTGATAAAGTCGTTAAGCAAGTGGTAAGGACATGGATGTCTCGAGGAAAGAAACGATGGAAGCCAGCCTGAACGAAATCGACGACATGATCGTCCATGAAAAGATGCAGGCAGCGCTGGAATACCAGAACGAAGCTTGGGCCGACGGAATGGCCGATGGCATCGAGCCCGAGATCATCGCCGACGCCGCCATCGCCCACGCCATCCGCGAAACCATCCGCATTCGTGGAGAACAGGGCGCGGAAGCCTTGCTCGAATCGCTCCGGGAACGCATGCTTGCTGGTGAGTTCTCTCCGAACCGCACCCTGCAATAACAGCCAGAGATCCCTATGCACATCATGCCGGGCAATGAATTGCGACGCTCCATTGCCTCCCTCGCCGCCGCGACCATGTTCGTCGGCAGCTTGGCCTCGCCCCTGCCGGCACTTGCCTTCTCCCTGATGAACCCCTCCGCGTCTCAATCGGGCGCCGCGGGCAAATCCACCCAGCAGGGCCAGGACAAGCCGATCGAGCAGGCGCTCGAAGCGCCTTCCAAGACGCTGCCCATGCCCGATCCGCTGGTCAAGAACCAGACGGGAGAGAGCAACAGCGCCGCGTCCGCCGATACCTCGAACAAGGGAAAGCCGGCGGAAATCATTTATGACATCAGCAAGGTGCCGGAGCCGGTGCGCAAGCTGCGCGAGACCATCGTCGAGGCTGCCGCCTCCGGTGACCTCGAGCGCCTGCGCCCGCTCATGAATATCGGCGGCGGCCTCAACCAGACGCAGGTGACGGCGGACGATCCTGGCGAAGATCCGATCAAGACCCTGCACGACCTTTCGGGCGATTCCGACGGCATCGAGATTCTCTCGATCCTTCTCGATATCCTGTCGAGCGCCTGCGCCCATGTCGGCCAGGGCACGCCGGACGAAATGTATGTCTGGCCCTATTTCGCCGAGAAGGACATCAAGACCCTGACCGCGCCGGAAAAGGTCGACCTGATGCGCATCGTCACCGCCGGCGATTTCTCCGACATGCTGGAATTCGGCGGCTATAATTTCTATCGCGTCGGCATCACGCCGGACGGCAAATGGAAATTCTTCACCTCCGGGGAATGAGCCGGCCGAAAAACTTGCGGTTCGCAAGCGGAGGCCCTACCTCTGAGCGATAGGCGAAATCGACGGGTCCACCATGCCATCCGTATTCCTGAAAGACCGCTCCCTTCTACGCGTCACCGGCGCGGAGGCGGAGCCTTTCCTCCATAATCTCATCACCACCGACCTTGCCTCGCTCGGCGTGGACGAAGCCCGGCCGGGCGCGCTGCTGACACCACAGGGCAAGATCCTGTTCGATTTCATGATCTGGCGGGACGGAGCCGGCTTTCTCCTGGAAACCGATGCCGCGCAGCGGGACGGACTGCTGAAGCGTCTCACCATGTATCGCCTGCGCGCACCGGTCGAGTTCGCGATCGAGGACACCGAAGGCGTCACCGTCGCTTGGGGAGAGGCTGCAGCCGATGGCCGCAAGGACAGCCGCTTCGCCAAGGCAGGCATCGCCTTGACGCGCACGCCCGGCCATCACGGAGACGACGCCGAGGCGCTTTACGAGGCATTGCGCATCGTCAACGGCATCGCCGTCTCCGGCCGCGATTTCGCCTTGCAGGACGCATTTCCACATGACGTGCTGATGGATCTGAACGGCGGCCTCGGCTTCCGCAAGGGTTGCTATGTCGGCCAGGAAGTCGTGTCCCGCATGCAGCATCGCGGCACCGCCCGCCGGCGGGTCGTCATCGTCAGCGGCAGCGGCGGCGCCCTGCCCGCAAGCGGGACTGAACTGACGGCAGGCGGCAAGCCGATCGGCACGCTCGGCTCGACCGAGGGCGCCAGCGGCCTTGCCATCGTCCGCATCGATCGCGCAGGCGAAGCCATGGCGGCCGGCACGCCGATCCTCGCTGCAGATGAGGAAGTCTCGCTCGCGCTGCCCGCCTGGTCCGGGCTTTCCTTTCCGGCACAGGCCGACGAGGCCTCGGCATGACATCCGCCAATACGCCGCGTGCCTGGCAACGCATGCTGTCGGGGCGCAGGCTCGATCTGCTCGACCCCTCGCCGCTCGATGTCGAGATCGGCGACATCGCCCATGGACTTGCCCGCGTCGCCCGCTGGAACGGCCAGACCTTCGGCGATCACGCCTTTTCGGTGGCGCAGCATAGCCTCGTGGTCGAGGCGATCTTCCGCCACCTCAATCCGGCGACGCCGGACGAACTGCTGGCGGCGCTGCTGCACGATGCGCCGGAATATGTCATCGGCGACATGATCTCGCCGTTCAAATCCGTCGTCGGCGGCGACTACAAGGACGTGGAGAGGCGGCTGGAGGCAGCGATCTACCGTCGTTTCGCCCTGCCGCCGCATTGCGCGCCGCGCCTGAAGGAAAAGATCAAGAAGGCGGATACGGTCTCGGCCTATTTCGAGGCGACGCTGCTTGCCGGCTTCACGCCGCAGGAGGCGCGCAAGCTCTTCGGGCAGCCGCGCGGCATCACGCAGGACATGCTGCCGATCGAGCCGATGCCGGCACTCGAGGCACAACGCCTCTTCCTGAAGCGCTTCGAGGCGATCGATGCCGAACGCGCCGACGCGAAAGTTCAGGCATGACGGCGATCGTCGTCTCGCCGCTGGCACGCATCGCGGAAATGGCCGTCCGCCATGGCGCCCGCGAGATGATCAGCCTGATGGCCAAGGAGCAGGCCTTTCACCGACCGGCCGTGATCAGGGCGGACCGGCATCTCCTGCTCGGCATGAACGACATCAGCTTTGCCGGCACCGGCGACCTCGTCGCGCCGCAGGAAACACATGTGCGGGAGATCATCGATTTTGCCCAAAGCTGGGACCGCGCGTCACCGCTGCTCATCCATTGCTGGATGGGGGTCTCGCGCTCGCCGGCGGCGGCGCTGATCGCGGCGCTCGCCGTTCACCCGGAGGAGGAGGACGCAGCTCTGGTCCATCGCCTGCGCGCGGCTTCGCCCTATGCGACACCGAATGCACGGCTGGTAGCGCTCGGCGACGAGATGCTCGGCCGCAAGGGCCGGCTGGTCGCAGCCATCAAGGCAATCGGACGCGGCGCCGATGCGGACGGAAATGCGCCGTTCGTGCTGCCGCTGTTTGCGCGTGGCAGTTCCGAATAAAGGAAGCTGCGTTCGCGCCGCCCCCTCGCCTTGAGAATGGCTATTGAATGACCGCGCAGGCCAGCCGCTTGCCGGCGCCGCCGACCGGCTGGCTGCGGTAATCGTCCGATTCGGCGTGGATCATCAGCGTTCGGCCGCGAATGCCGTTCTTGCCGTCCAGCAGCACCATGCCGTTGAACACCTGCGCACGCAGCTTGCCGTCCTGGTCGACATATTGATTGGGCATGTCGCCGGCATGCGGTCCATTGGCGGCGAGCAGCCCGTGCTCCGCCTTGTTGGGATTGAAATGACCGCCCGCGGATTCGAAGCCGTGCGTATGGTCGCAGCGATCGTTTTCGTGAATATGGAAGGCCACCCAGCGATTGGCCGGCAGGCCGGAAACATCGAGCTCGATCAGCACGCCGGTCTTCGCCTCGGTCAACACCGCCCGTCCCGACTGCTTGCCGTCGGCACCGACGAAATTGGCGATTGCCGTCTGCTTGGTCTGCGCCGAAGCGGGCAGCGCCGCCGACAAAGCCACGACCGCGGCAATGATGATCGCTCTCATGGAAATTCCTCCCCTTCTGGCATTGTCAATGCAACGCATTAGAAGGACAGGTGTTCCCGTCGGAAGGAAATGAATGATTCCAATAACAAACAGACGGCCCGCCGCAGCCCGGCGAACCGCAACGACATCAGGGCAAGCGGATCAAGCCGCCATATCGTCGACGTCGTACTGACCGTAGGTGCTGTTATAGGCGTCCGCCGCCGTCAGCTCATCGAGATCGGCGGTGCCATTGACGTCAGAAGTTCCCTCCACCGTCGCCACACCGCTGCTCGGCAATTGGATGAGCTTCGCCATGAGGCTTCCCAATGCGCCGCTGTTGCCAATGCTGCTGACCGTGCCGTAGGTGCTGCTTTCACTCTCGCCCGCATCGGCCTCGATGATGCCTGGACGCTCGTCAGCCTCGCGTTCCTCGCGGCTCAAAATGCCATCACCGTTCGCATCCAGCCGCGACAGCGTGCCGCGATAGGCATAGGAACTGTTGGATATGGAAGATACATGGGACATACAAACCTCCTAGGGTAGGAGCCGCCTCATGCGACGTCGTTTGTACGCAATACATTTCGATTGAACTACTCCCTGATAAGCTGCTTCGCCGCGCTGGTAAAGACGAATTGTTAATGAGTATTAACAATAGTTTCCTAGTTATAAATTAATGAATCCTAATAATGAAATGGCGGCCAACGCGACCACGGGCCAGCCATCTTTCCGGTTAATCCACTGAAATCATGAGAAAATCCTCTGAATTTCCCTTACCGGCGGATCTATTTCGTATAAGGTAAGCGGCGAAAGCCCATGGAGGAAACGTCATGAGTTTGCTGCTGATCATCGTTGTGATCGCGGGTATTTTGATCCTGCGAAGCTACAACCTGCGGCTAAAGAAACTCGAAAGCCGCGTTCAGGAGCTGCAAAATGCCATAGCCGGCCGGGTGCTTGCCGTGGCTGACGGCGAATCGGCGGCGATGGAAACTCCCGGTATCGAGGCCGAAGCCGACTCGCGGCCACTGGCGGATGCGGTCACCGAACTCCCCGATGGCAGCGAGGCCGAGGTGGAGGCGGAAAAGGCCGCCATCGCCGCGCGCATGACCGCAGATCCGATCGAGGAAACCGGCCTTCCGGCGCCGGCAACCGCAGCGGCCAACGAAAGCCTGGAGAGCACGATCGGCGCCCGATGGGCCGTCTGGGTCGGCGGCATCGCGCTGGCGCTCGGCGGCATCTTCATGGTCAAATATTCGATCGAGAGCGGCCTGCTCAGCCCCGGCGTCCGGCTGGCGCTGGCTGCGATCTTCGGCCTCGTCCTCGTGGCCGCCGGCGAGGTGATCCGCCGCCGTTCCGCGCCTGTCCTTGCCAATACCTTCCAGAATGCGATGATCCCCGGCGTGCTGACGGCGGCGGGCGTCGTCGCGCTGTTCGGCTCGACCTATGCGGCGCATGGCATTTACGGCTTCATCGGGCCGACCACCGCCTTCCTGCTGCTGGCGCTGATTTCGCTTGCCACGCTCGGCCTGTCGCTGCTGCATGGGCAAGCGCTTGCCGGCCTCGGCCTGCTGGCCTCGATGATCACGCCGGCACTGATCGCCTCGACCGCGCCGCAGCCATGGGTGCTGTTCGGCTACCTCACCTTCACCTGGCTCGCCACCATTGCCGCCTCGCGGCTGCGCCGCTGGCTGATCGTGCCGGCCGCCGCCAATGCGCTGCTCAGCCTCTGGCCGCTGCTCTTCATCACTTTCAGCCCCATCGTGGAACTGACGCCGGTGACGGTAGCCATGCTGGCGATGATCGCCGGAACGATCTTCCTCTGGCCGGGACGGTATGAGGCGGCCGCAGCGATTGCAGCAGAGAGCAGCGACGAACCGGCCCCGCAGGAGGAGACCCCGGCCGCGCCTCCCGCCGCTACGCCTCCCGTCAGCGACTGGGCAGATTTCCTCGCCCGGCCGCCGCTCGGGGTGACGCTGACGGCAGCCGTCGGCGCGCTCGCCGTCGCACTCTTCCTCCTGGTCGATAGTGTCCGCTACGGATATCCGCTGACGGAAGCGACCTTCCTGTTCGCAGCCATCGTCGCGTCGGTTGCCGCCTTCGGGGCCGGCCGTCTCCATGCCGGCTGCGCGGCGATCCTGTCGGCGGCCGCTGCCGTGAGCGGCATGTTCCTGGCGCTCTCGCATACGATCGGCGGCGTGGAGATTACCGACAGCTCCTCCGCACTCTATGACATCGTCGTGCTCGAGGGCCTCGGGCTGGGCGCGCTCTTCACTTTGATCGGCGCCTTCTTCCTCCGCCGGTTCGGTGGCAGCGAGAAGTCCTTTGCTTCCCTGTGGAGCCTCATCATGGCGGTGACGCCACTGGCGATCGCCACGATCAGCTTCATCAATTTCGGCAACTGGACGCGCGACTGGCTGCATGGCCTCTACGGCATCGGGCTAGGCATTGTCCTGCTAGCGCTGGCGGAATGGCAATCCCGCCGCTCTTCCGAGGGCGGCAGGGCGCTGACCGTGAACATCCTGGCCGCCGGCTCCTTTGCCGCCGCAGTCTTTGCCCTGCACACGCTTGCCCATGGGGCAACCGCCACCATCCTGCTGCCGCTGCTCGGCCTCGCCTATCTATCGGCCGGGCGCCTGCGCGACTGGCCTGTCATGCCCTGGGCGATGGTCGCGGCGCTGATCTTCACCATGGGACGCATCGCCTGGCAGCCGACCATCGTCGATCCGTCCGAGCTCGGCACGACGCCAGTCTTCAACATGCTGCTAGCCGGCTACGGCATTCCGGCCGCACTCGCCGTCTGGGCCGCGTTTCAGGTCAGGCATTTACCCGGCCAGAAGCTGCGCAGTGCCCTGCAGGCATTGGCAAGCATTCTGGTGCTGCTGACAATCGCCATTCTTGTGCGCCATGCGATGAACGGCGGCGTCCTGAATTCGAATGTGCCGACGCTCGGCGAACAGGCGATCTACACCCTGCTGGCGATCGGCGCCTCGGCGACGCTGATGGCGCTCGACCTCAGCGCGTCGAGCCCGGTCTTCCGCTATGGCGGCATGGCGGTCGGCGTCCTCTCCGTCGTCTCGATCCTGACCTTGCATCTGCTGGGCCTGAACCCCTTCATCACCGGCGAGAGCACGGGCCGGATTCCGGTCTTTAACCTGCTGCTGCTCGGCTATCTCCTGCCGGCGGTTGGCTATGGCGGGCTGGCGCTCTATGCGCGCAACAGGCGCCCCCTGCCCTATGTGACCATGCTGGCCGTTGCCGGCGCGGTCATGGCCTTTTCCTGGGCGACGCTGTCGGTGCGCCGCTTCTGGCAGGGCGAATATATCCCGTTCTGGAACGGTTTCATCCAGGGAGAGCTCTATTCCTATTCCGTCGTCTGGCTATTGATCGGCATCGCCCTGCTCTGGCTCGGCGCGCGCTTCGATGCCCGCAGCCTGCGTTTTGCATCGGCCGCGCTGGTCTTCGTCGCGGTCGTCAAGGTCTTCCTGATCGACATGGCGAATCTCGAAGGCTTCCTGCGGGCGCTGTCCTTCATCGGCCTCGGCGCGGTGCTGATCGGCATCGGCCTGTTCTATCAGAAGGTCCTGACGGGCAGGAGAACGACGGAATGATTGCGGCGAATCTCCAGGCCCGGTAGGAACGGCAGGATCATTCCGACATATTCTTGCGACATGAGGCCGACGATGGACATCACCAAAATGGCGCGGGCCTTTGCCCCGTTCGAAACGCTGGCCGCCGACCTCATACCCCATGCGGCCGACGGCGATGACGGTTCGCACGACATTGCCCATATCCTGCGCGTCTTCCGGAACGCCATGGCCATTCAGAGCGAGGAAGGCGGCAACGCCCGCATCCTTGCCGCCGCCGTGCTGCTGCATGATTGCGTCGCGGTCGAAAAGAATTCGCCGCATCGCGCCCAGGCGTCGCGGCTTGCCGCCGAGAAGGCCTCGGGCCTCCTGCAGGATATGGGATGGGCAAGCGAGGACGTCGCCGCTGTCGCGCATGCGATCACCACGCACAGCTTCTCCGCCAATATCGCGCCGGAAACGCTCGAGGCGAAGATATTGCAGGATGCCGACCGGCTGGACGCAATCGGCATGGTGGGCGCCGCCCGCTGTTTCTACATCGCCGGCCGCTTGGGCTCCGGCCTGTACGACCCCTTCGATCCGCTCGCGACCGAACGGCCGCTGGACGACAAGCGCTTCGCCATTGACCATTTCGAGACGAAGCTGTTCAAACTGGCGGATGGTTTCCAGACCGAAGCCGGCCGCCGCTTCGCTGCAGCCCGGCATGAGCGGCTGAAGACCGTGCTGGCAATGTTCATCGACGAAATCTGAGGGCCATCCCATGCAGGTCAGCGATCTCTTCATCTATCCGCTCAAGAGCGCCCGCGGCATCGCCATTCCCTCCGCCGCCATCGACGCCTTCGGCCTCGCCGGCGACCGCCGCGCCATGCTTGTGGACCCCTCGGGCAATTTCATCACCCAGCGCGAATTGCAGGATCTCGCCCGTATCGATATCCAGCCGGCCCCCTCCTATCTGCGGCTGAAGATGGAGGGCAAGCCCGACATCATCGTGCCGCCGCCGCATCCGGACAACCGCATGGACGTCGTGGTGTGGAAATCGGCCGTCAGTGCCTCTGTCGCCGACCACGAGACGAATAGGGCGCTGTCAGGCTGGCTCGGCCGCGAGGTCAGGATGGTTTTCTTCGACCGGCTTGCCAAGCGCATCGCCAGCCCGGAATGGGCCGGCGAGGACACGCCGGTCACCTTTAGCGACGGATACCCGATCCTCGTCACCACGACCGGCTCGCTGAAGGCGCTCAACGCCAATCTCGCCGCCCATGGCGAAGGTTCCGTCGGCATGGAGCGTTTCCGGCCGAACATCGTCATCGATTGCGACGAGGAATGGCCGGAGGACCGCTGGGCGGCGATCGAGATCGGCGGCATTCGTCTCGATCTCGTCAAGCCCTGCGCCCGCTGCATCATGACGACGCAGGATCAGAAGACCGGCTCGCGCGACGTGCCGAACCCGATGCCGGCAATGGGCCGCGTGCGCATGTCCGCCGACCGCCGCGTCCCCGGCCCGCTTTTCGGCTGGAACGTGGCGCCGCGCGGCGAAGGGACGGTGAAGATCGGCGATGCGGTGACGGTGATCGAGGAACGGCCGGAAGGCTGGGCCTTCAAGCGGCGCTAGAGCAATTCCAGGAAAATTGCGTGAGCCGCTTTCCGTCCGGAATTGCGTCAAAACAATAGGCTAGAACATTATCCTGTCCGGCTTTCAGCGCTTGGCGGCAAGCGCGGTCGGTTGTTCCGTCTCGTGCGGCAGAGCCGCCTTCATCGCCTTCAAGGCCGCCTGGATGAAACCGTCGCGCGCCGCGGCGATCTCGATGCCGCGCGGCTCGTAGACGTGGCGGTGCAGGAAGAAGCCGGTCAGGCGGAAGGCATCGGCGAGGCTTTCGCCATCCGCCGCAACGACGGCCCCGGTGGCGAGGAAGGGTGGCAGCGCCAGCATCTTGTCGGCCCAGGGCTGGCCCGCCGCGCGGCAGACGGCCCGTCCGCTCTTCGGCGACACGAAAGCCAGATCCTCATGTACGCCAGTCGCGGCGCATTCGGTGAGGTCGAGGCCGTAGCCGAGATCGTTGAGCACGGCCAGTTCGAAACGAACGAAAAGCTCGCCCGCATCCATGGGATTCTGCAGGTTTTCGAGGATAACGTCGAGCGCATCATAAAGATGCGGATGCGGATCGCGCTCGGGCAGCAGGCGCAGGAGTGCGCCCATGGCCTGCACGCCATAGACGGCCGTCGCCGTCTCCATCAGCCGCGCCGCCCGCAGCCGCACCGGCTCCATGCGGAATTCACCGAGATGCTCGTGCAGGCGCGCGCGCCATGTCACCTCGACCAGATTGCCCGCCTGCAGCACCGGCTGCATGGCGCGCGAGCGTCCGGAACGCACCAGCCCCATGTGCCGGCCGCGGGCACGCGTCATCACCTCGGCGACGACGCTGGTCTCGCCGAGGCGCTTGACGCCCAAGATGATCGCATGGTCCTGCCACTGCATCGGCCGGTTTGTCCCGCAGGTTGTCGTGATTCGAGTTTAGGACAAACCGCGGGCGCTGTCACATGTCGGACGATCCGCCCGAGGCCGACAGCTTGTCGACGAAAATCCGCATGGCCGCCTCGTCGAAAGGCTTGTTCAGGAGCGGCACATGCCGCAGGTCCGGCGGGAAATCGAGCGTATCGGAATAGCCGCTGACGAAGCCGAAGGGGATACCGCGCTCGACCAGCAAGCGGGCAAAGCCGAAACTCATCGACTCCCCCAGATTCACATCCAGCATCGCAAAATCATAGTGATCCGTATGAACGGCGTTGACCGCCTGTTCCAGGTTCGAGGCGATCTCCACCTCCTCGACACCGACAAGGCGAAGAATCTCCTCCGCCTCCATGGCAATGATCAGATTGTCTTCCAGAATGAGCGCGCGCTGAACCGTCATATCAGCGCCACCCCCGCATACGCGCGCCTTGCGGCGGCGTGCCCCGTAAAAAGTTCCACATCTATTCCCTCCGGTGCCAATCATCGGCCCGTGTTGAATGGATGGCATGCCCCCATCCGTGCTGGCTCAGTCTCTTGTGACATGACCTTGCCACAACCCGCTTCGCACTTTTCGTACCGCGGTACTATGGGCTCGCCCTCATGCTCCAATCGCTTTTGCCGCCGCGGTTAGTAAAAGGTGAAACTGGTCGAAAAGTGACGAGAATTGTAGTTCATGCTGATACACTTGCTCCTGTCATTAAAAAAAGACATGAGCGGCCTGTGTCAATATCGGACGCCGGGTGAGAGGCATTGACCCGAATCAGGTCCATTCAACCGGAACGGGCGCGGGAACTTTTCGCATTCGGCACAGGGCGACACATATCGCGCCTTCAGCTCGATAGACGTTCCGAAAACGTTTTCAGGACTTTATACGCGGGAGTTGGGAAGAGGCTGCACGGAGCGTGCAAAAGATCGCTCCAATGGGCGGGCAAGGTTTGCCGTCAGGAATGGCAACCGCCGATACTCTAATGACCGAGCAAAAAAAGATGGAGAAATCAACAGGTTCCGCAGCCATTCAGGCCGCGCTGATGCGCGCGGCCCACTAGATGACGGTTACGGTAGAGAGCACCTGCTGAATGCAGTAGTCCGTCAGCGCGGAAATTCCAGGCCCATTTCGCGGAAGCGCTCGGGATCGTCGCCCCAGTTCTCGCGCACCTTGACGAAGAGGAAGAGATGCACAGGCTGCTCGAGAATTTCGGACAGCTCCTTGCGCGACGCGGTCGAGATCGCCTTGATCGTCTCGCCCGATTTACCGAGGGCGATCTTCTTCTGGCTTTCGCGCTCGACATAGATCACCTGCTCGATGCGAACCGAGCCGTCCTTGCGCTCTTCCCATTTTTCCGTCTCGACATGCGAGGAATAGGGAAGCTCCTGATGCAGGCGCAGGAACAGCTTTTCGCGGGTGATTTCGGCGGCGAGCTGGCGCATCGGCAGATCGGAGATCTGGTCTTCCGGATAATACCACGGGCCCTCGGGCAGGGTCTTCGCCAGATAATCCATGACATCGTCGCAGCCGGAGCCGTTTTCGGCGGAGATCATGAAGGTCTGGTCGAAGGCGATCTTCTCGTTGGCGGCGGCGGCCAGCGCCAGCAGGTCCTCGCGGCGGACGCGGTCGATCTTGTTGAGCACCAGGATCTTCGGCTGGGAGACGTCCTTCAGCCCTTCGAGAATGGCCTCGGCATCGCCGCGCAAACCCCGCTCGCTGTCGATCAGCAGCATGATCAGATCGGCATCCTTAGCCCCGCCCCAGGCCGAGGTCACCATGGCGCGGTCGAGGCGGCGGCGCGGCTTGAAGATGCCGGGCGTGTCCATGAAGACGATCTGCGCATTGTCGTGGATGGCGATGCCACGCACGATGGCGCGCGTCGTCTGCACCTTGTGGCTGACGATCGACACCTTGGCGCCAACGAGCCGGTTGACGAGCGTCGACTTGCCCGCATTGGTCGGGCCGATAAGGGCCACGAAGCCCGAATGCGTCGGACCATTGTTTTCAGCCGCACCTTCGCCGGCAGCCGTGTCTTCCTGATTGGTCATTTTTTCCGTCATTTCTGAGCCGACTGCGGCTGCCATATGCCTTCGCGCTCCAATATCCGCGTCGCGGCCACCTGCTCGGCGGCGCGCTTGGAGCGTTCTATACCGGTCTCGGGCGCTGTTCCCGCCACTTCCACCGTCACCGTGAAGCGGGGATCATGATCCGGTCCGCTACGGTCATCAACCCTATAAACAGGCGTCACGCCAAATTTCGCGTGTGCCCATTCCTGCAATTCCGTCTTGGCATCGCGCCTTGCGCCGTCTGGCCGGACAGCGCGGCCCTCCCAATAGCGCAGGATGAACTTGCGCGCCACTTCGAGGCCGCCGTCGAGATAGAGCGCCGCAATCAGGCTCTCGACGACATCGGCGCGCACGTTCAGCATGCGCTTGCCGGTCAATTTCTTCACATCGGCACCGGTGCGGATGAAGAGATGCAGTTGCATCTCGTCGGCAACGGCGGCGCAGGTCTCGGCGCTGACCAGCTGGTTCAGACGCACGGAAAGCTCGCCCTCGGTCGCCGAGCCGAAGGTGCGGAACAGAAGCTCGGCGATGCACAGGCCGAGAACCCGGTCGCCGAGAAATTCCAGCCGCTCGTAGTTTCCGGCCTTGTGCGTACGGGCGCTGGCATGCGTCAGTGCCCAGTCGAGGCGCTCCTTCTCGGCGAATTCATGGCCAATCGCGGCTTCGAGCCTGGCACGATCCGCCGGCGAGAGCGTCTGCGCCTTCGTCATTCGACAACCTTGAAGAGGCGGTCCCAACGCATGTTGGTCGGCCATTTCCAGATCTCGCGGAACGACGTGTCGTGGCCGAGCGAGAAGAAGATCACGCTGGCGCGGCCGATCAGGTTCTCGAAAGGCACGTAGCCGACGTCGAAACGACTGTCGTCGGAATTGTCGCGGTTGTCGCCCATCATGAAGTAGTGATCCGCGGGAACGACATATTCCTGGGTATTGTCGCCACGGGATGTCGGCGAGAGATCCAGCGTATCGAAGACCTTGCCGGTATCGGGCAGGCGTTCGCTATAGACGGGGATGCTGTCGCCCGGCTCCTGGCTGTAATCCGAGGCGAAGGTGCCATGCGGCTCGCGCGGGACGGCCTGGCCATTGATGTAGAGAATGTCGTTCTTCACCTGGATGCGGTCGCCCGGCAGGCCGATGACGCGCTTGATGTAGTCGACGTCCGGGTTCGGCGGGAAGCGGAACACCACGACGTCGCCCCGCTTCGGCGCGCTGCCGAAAATCCGGCCGCTGAAAAGATCCGGCGAGAAAGGCAGCGAATACTTGGAGTAACCATAGGCGAACTTGTTGACGAAGATATAGTCTCCGACAAGAAGCGTCGGCATCATCGAGCCGGACGGAATGGTGAATGGCTGGAACAGCACCGTGCGGATGATCATAGCAAGGAGCAGAGCCTGCACGATAACCTTGATGTTCTCCCAGAGGGCGTTCTGCTGTTTTTCGGCTTTCTCGGACACGCAGTCTTATTCCTTTTTCGCACCCCACCGGCGCACTTCACATTCAGGCACTCTGTACCCGCTTCATACCACGGCGGCAATGGCGCCGGTATCAAAAGCGACATGCGGCTGTCATTCAGTCCGCGATCGGCAAGGCCTCGATAATCACAAAGGCTTGAGCGAGCGGAAAATCATCGGTTATCGTCAAATGAATGACGGGGCGGTGATTTTCCGGCAGCATGGCTGCCAGCCTCCTGGCCGCACCACCCGTCAGCTGCATGGTCGGCTTGCCGCTCGGCAGGTTGACGACGCCCATGTCACGCCAGAAGACACCCTGGGCCAGACCGGTGCCGAGCGCCTTCGAACAGGCCTCCTTGGCGGCGAAGCGCTTGGCATAGGAGGCGGCCTTGTTCTTGCGGCCTTCGGATTTGACCCGCTCGATATCGGTGAAACAGCGCTCGGTGAAGCGCGCGCCGAAACGCTCGATCGATTTTTCGACACGGCGGATGTCGATGAGGTCGCTACCGATCCCGATGATCATGAGAGGGCCCTCCAGCCGGCCGTCGCGATGGCGCGTTCAGACGCCCGATGCGTTTTCGGCGAGCGACAAGCGTTCGCGGGCGCGTTCCATCAGCCGCTCCTTGCGCCGGGCCTTGAAGCTCTTCACCCCGTAATAGGTCAGGGCATAGACGATGATGCCGGTGACGATCGCCGGCGGAATGCCGCCGATCAGCATCGGCTTCAGCACCGGGTCCCAGATCTGCAGCAGATCGCCCTTATGCCACAGGGCCGGCAGATCGACGCTTTCGCCCTGGCCGCCGCTGTCGCGGGCCAGGATCAGATGACCGATTTCCCAGGTGAGACCCCAGATGAAGGGATAGGTGATTGGATTGCCGGCGGCAAGGCAGCCGAGCGCGGAGGCAATCACGTTGCCACCGATCAGATAGGCTATGACGATCGCCATGATGAAGTGCACGCCGATGAAGGGTGTCCAGGACACCATGATCCCGGCGGCGAAGCCGGCGGCCACCGAATGCGGCGAGGCGGCAAGGCGTACCAACCGCTTTCCAAAATATTGGAACGAGCGGACAAAGCCCTTGCGGGGCCAAAGATGCTCCCGCAGCTTTTCCTTGAACGTCAGTGGTTTTCGGCGTCGAAATAACATGCGGCTTATCTAGTGCACGGAAGGCCGTCATGACAAGAGCGGCGAGGCGTATGACGCGCGATTGTGCGGCTGCGTTGCCTGGGCTCTCAAGGGCGCGGCGTGCTCGCATGGCACAGGACCGGCCTCGTCTTTACTTCCGGAGCATAGTATCCGCCGCTGGCGGGATGCTCCAAGGGCGCAGCAAACGTCACGCCCCTACCCATTTCGAAAGTATTGTCAGCGATTAACGCTGGCGGAACAAGCCACGATCGACCTGACGCTGACGATATTCAAGGTCAAAACGGTCGTGCGAACCATTCAGGTAAGCCATTTCGCGTTCTTCAACACTCGGAACACGCAGGGCGCGGGTGATTTTCTTGATAGGACCAAACATTGTCTTCTCTCATCTCTGTTTCGTTTCTTCGATGATCAGAAGATAGGCCTTGCAAAGGTTAATTACCACCGCTCTAAAATTGACGCAGCCATGCGCATATCGCATACCTAGGCAAGAGGGCGGCAGATTTTGGTCATAAAATGATCACAAAATATGCAGCCCAGCCGGATCAGGGCCACCATCAGGGCTAATTATTCGTAAAGCCGCTTCACGGTGGCGATGCAGTCGAGTTCCTTGAGCTGAACCAGAAGCTGGTTGAGCTGGCGCAGATCCCAGACTTCGACATCCAGCGCCATCTCCGTGAAGTCGGCGGCAACGCGCACCGTGTTGAGGATACGGATATTGACGTCGATGTCGGCCACGGTCTGCGCGACCTTGGCAAGCGTCCCCGGCTCGTTCAGCGCATTGATGAGGATGCGGGCGCCGAAGCGGGACTTGTTGGCTTCGTCCAGATCCCAGCGCACATCGATCCAGCGTTCCGGCTGATCGTCGAAACGCTGCAGCACCGGCGACTGGATAGGATAGATGGTGATGCCCTTGCCTTTTTCCATGATCCCGACGATGCGGTCGCCGGGAACGGCGCCGGTCGGCGCGAAATGCACCTCGACATCGGCGGCGAGACCGCGGATCGGCAAGGCGTCGGCACCCTCGACGCTGGCGGCGAGATCGGCCTTGGTCTTGCCGGGGATCTTGAAGATCATGCCCGACGCGCTGCGGACGTTGAACCAGCCCTCGTCGCCTGCCGGCTTGACGGTGACGCGCTCGTCCTGATGATCGGGATAGACGGCGCGCAGCACGTCGAGGGACGACATCTCCCCTCGCCCGACGGCGGCGATGGCATCCTCGACGTCCTTCTGGCCGAGGCGATGCAGCGCCGGCTTCAGCGCCTCGCGCGAAAAGACCTTGCCGGCGCGCTCGAAGGTGCGTTCGAGAATGCGGTGGCCGAGGCCGGCATATTGCTTGCGGATGGCGAGACGCGTGGCGCGGCGGATGGCGGCGCGCGCCTTGCCCGTCACGACGATCTCCTCCCAGGCGGCCGGGGGCACCTGCACGCCGGAGCGGATGATCTCCACCTCGTCGCCATTGTTCAGGCGCGTCACCAGCGGCATGATCCGGCCGTTGATCTTGGCGCCGACCGTGGTATCGCCGATGTTCGTGTGAACGGCATAGGCGAAATCGATCGGCGTGGCGCCGCGCGGAAGCGCAATCAGCTTGCCCTTCGGCGTGAAGCAGAAGACCTGGTCCTGGAACAGCTCCAGCTTGGTATGTTCGAGGAATTCCTCGGGGCTGTCGCCTTCCGCCAGCGCCTCGATGGTGTGACGCAGCCAGGAATAGGCGTTGCTTTCGCGCGACAGCAGCTCGCCATCGCCGTTGGCGCTCGTATTCGTGCCGTCCTTATAGAGCGCATGCGCGGCGATGCCGAATTCGGCGATCTCATGCATGCGCTTGGTGCGGATCTGCAGCTCGATGCGCTGGCTGGATGGGCCGACGATGGTCGTGTGCAGCGAGCGGTAGTCATTCTGCTTCGGCGTGGAGATGTAATCCTTGAAGCGGCCGGGCACGACGCGCCAGCGCGTGTGTACGATGCCGAGCGCGCGATAGCAGGAGGGAATGTCGTCGACGAGCAGGCGGAAGCCGTAGACATCCGACAGCTGCTCGAAGGACAGCGACTTCGACTGCATCTTGCGGAAGACCGAATAGGGCTTCTTCTGCCGCCCCTTGACCATCGCATTGGCAAGGCCATTGGCGACCAGCAGGTCGCGCAACTCGGTCTCGATCTTCTTCACCAGGCCTTCATTACGCCGCGACAGCTCCTGGAGACGCTTGGTGACCGTGTCATGCGCCTCGGGATTGATATGGCGGAAGGAAAGCTCCTCAAGCTCCTCGCGCATGTCCTGCATACCCATGCGACCGGCAAGCGGCGCATAGATTTCCATCGTTTCCTCGGAAATGCGGGCACGCTTTTCCGGCGACATGTGGTCGAGCGTGCGCATATTGTGCAGGCGATCGGCCAGCTTGACGAGGAGGACGCGGACATCGTCGGAAATGGCCAGCAGCAGCTTGCGCAGGTTTTCGGCCTGCTTCGCCTTCTTGGTGACGAGATCGAGCTTCTTGATCTTGGTCAACCCCTCGACCAGGCGGCCGATATCCTCGCCGAACAATTCGTCGATTTCGGCGCGCGTCGCGGTCGTATCCTCGATCGTGTCATGCAGCAGGGCGACGGCGATCGTCGATTCATCCAGGCGCATGTCGGTCAGGATGGCGGCGACTTCGAGAGGATGGGAGATGTAGGGATCGCCGCTGGCGCGCTTTTGCTGCCCATGTTTCTGCATCGCGTAGACATAGGCCTTGTTGAGCAGAGCTTCATTGGCATCGGGCTTGTACTTCTGCACGCGCTCGACAAGCTCGTATTGCCGCATCATTCCCAAGCTACTCCCGCAAAAACAAAAGCGCGCCAGTCAATACGACCGGCGCACGCATCAAGTCATCATATCGCTCCTGAATGGAGCATCAAGATCGGCGATCAGTAATCGTCGCTTTTTTCCGGCGGAACAAGGCCTTCGATACCGGCCAGAAGCTCTTCTTCCGACATCTGGTCGAAGGTGACGGCTTCCGGAGCATCTTCTTCCTCGTCGCCGGAGGCAGCTGCACTGGCGCCGGCGGCCAGCAGGCTTGCCGGATCGGGCTCGGGCTCGTCGACTTCGACATGCTTCTGCAGCGAATGGATCAGATCTTCCTTCAGATCGTCGGGAGACAGCGTCTCGTCGGCGATTTCGCGCAGGGCAACCACCGGGTTCTTGTCGTTATCGCGGTCGATGGTGATCGAGGAACCCTGCGAAATCAGGCGCGCGCGATGGCTGGCGAGCAATACGAGCTCGAACCGGTTCTCTACTTTATCAATGCAATCTTCTACTGTGACACGGGCCATTGCCTGTCCTTTACGGTCGTGATTTCGTCATCATGTCTCGGAGTAGCACGCCGATACAAGCAAACGAAGGCAAATTCAAGTTTTTCCTGCTCCGGCCCTCCCAATCCCTCCACAATCCGCTAAAATTCAATAGACAAATCATGGATTCTACTTAAAATTGCTTGGAATATCGCGAAACGTGCCCTACATCTCGGTTATATGAATAATTCATAAAGTAATGCGAATTATTCGCCGGCGTCAAGCAAGGCGTTGTTTTGACTAGATTTTGCGTACAATGATTGCGTTTTGATAACAGTGGATATGTAAGCGATGTTCGACCCACGCGAAAAAATTGCACTTTTCATAGACGGCGCCAATCTCTACGCCGCATCCAAGAGCCTTGGTTTCGATATCGACTATCGCAAGCTGCTGAAGGCCTTTCAGAAGCGTGGATATCTGCTGCGTGCCTATTACTATACGGCCCTCATCGAGGATCAGGAGTACTCCTCGATCCGTCCGCTGATCGATTGGCTCGACTATAACGGCTACAAGGTCATCACCAAGCCGGCCAAGGAATTCACCGACTCCATGGGGCGCCGCAAGATCAAGGGCAACATGGATATCGAGCTGGCGATCGACGCGATGGAACAGTCGGAAACGGTCGATCACCTGGTGATCTTCTCCGGCGACGGCGACTTCACCACCCTGGTGGAAGCGCTGCAGCGCCGCGGCCGTAAGGTGTCGGTCATCTCCACCATGGCCACCCAGCCGCCGATGATCGCCGACGACCTTCGCCGCCAGGCCGACCATTTCATCGACCTCGTGTCGCTGAAGGCGGAAATCGGCCGCGACCCCTCCGACCGCCCGCAACGCCCGGTCGAGACGGCGCCGGCGGTAGAGGTCGACGAGTAATCACGGGGTGCGGCGGACTCGTTCAGCGTTTGCCGCACACCCGGCCCTTCGCTTTGGCATCCTGAACCCGCCGAAGGGGCGTTCGTCGCTGCGTTTAATTCATAATGGTGGTGATCGTCCGCAAGCTGTTGCGTATCCGAGTTTGCCGTAACAGCCGGCCCTTCGCTTTCGGCTCAGGGCGTTCGTCGCTGCAATCGATTCACTGGATCGATTGCTCGGGCTTTGCCCGACCGCTCCTCACCCTCACTCTCACCCATTGTCCTTGAGAATCCGGCTCTTCTGCCGGTTCCAGTCGCGTTCCTTCTCGGATTCGCGCTTGTCGTGGATCTTCTTACCCTTGGCGAGCGCCAGCTCGAGCTTGGCGCGGCCGCTATCGTTGAAATAGATTTTCAACGGGATGAGCGTCATGCCTTCGCGGTTGACGGCGGAGCGCAGCCGGCCGATCTCGCGGCCCGAAAGCAACAGCTTGCGGCGGCGGCGCGGCTCGTGATTGAAGCGGTTCGCCTGCAGATATTCCGGCAGGTAGGAGTTGATCAGCCAGATCTCGCCGTCCTCGTCGGAAGCGTAGGATTCGGCGATATTGGCCTTGCCCTCGCGCAGCGATTTGACCTCCGTGCCCTTCAGCACGAGGCCGGCCTCGTAGGTATCGATGATCTCATAATTGAAGCGGGCCTTGCGGTTCTCCGCGACAACCTTCTTCACCACGCGTTGGCTGCCTTTGGGTGCCATGGTTCTTCTTCTTTTTCGTGCGTCATTTCCGGCAGCGGCCATCGGCGCGCCAAGGTTCCTGCCCCCTAAATAAGCGAGACCGCCCTCCTTGTGAAGAGAGCGGCCTCGAATAGGACTGCCTTGCGTATCGGCGTCAGTTCAACAGGCCGGCATGGCGCATCGCGGCATCGATGGCCGCTTCCGTGCCCGGCTCCAGCGTCGAGAGCAGCGGCGAGCGAACATTGCGGCTCATGCGGCCAAGACGGGAGAGGCCGTACTTGGCGCCGCAAAGGCCGGGCTCCAGGAAGATCGCCTTATGCAGGGGCATCAGCCGGTCCTGATAGGCGAGCGCCTTGGCATAGTCGCCGGCGAGTGTGGCGGCCTGAAACTCCGCGCAAAGGCGCGGCGCCACATTGGCGGTGACCGAGATGCAGCCGACGCCGCCATGGGCGTTGAAGCCGAGCGCCGTCGCGTCCTCGCCGGACAGCTGACGGAAGTCGCTGCCGCAGGTGATCCGCTGCTCGGAAACCCGTTCGATCTTGCCGGTGGCGTCCTTGACGCCGACGATGTTGCCATAGGCCTTGGCGAGCGCCCCCATGGTCTCCGGCGTCATATCGACAACCGAACGGCCGGGGATGTTGTAGATGTAGATCGGCAGCTTCACCGCTTCGGCGATCGCCGAGAAATGCGCGTAAAGCCCCTTCTGCGTCGGCTTGTTATAGTAAGGGGTAACGACCAGAACGGCATCGGCGCCCACCTTTTCGGCGTGCTGGGCAAGCTCGATCGCCTCGCGGGTATTGTTGGAGCCGGCGCCGGCCATGACCGGAACGCGCTTGTTCGCTACCTCGATGGAGAGCTCGACGACGCGCTTATGCTCCTCGTGCGACAGGGTCGGCGATTCACCCGTGGTGCCAACGGGAACAAGCCCGCTGCTGCCCTCTTTGATCTGCCAATCGACATGGGAAGCGAAGGACGCTTCATCCACCTTGCCAGCATCGGTAAAGGGCGTAACGAGAGCGGGAATGGACCCCTGGAACATGCAAGTCTCCTCGCGGCGCGCTTCCACGCTTCAGCCGCAATCCATGGTTATGAATCCGCGCACCATAAAGCGCCAGCGTGACGCCGACAAGCACGCTTTCGCTGGTGAAGGACAGTTTCCGATATCATAATTGATTGAAATTCGGACCAGCGCTAAGGTTTCGTTAATGTAAATTTCGGCAAATGGAGGGGACCTGTTTTTTGTTGTGAGTAGCCGGATGAAAAGACCTCTCGTGATCCTGACGGCTGTAGGCGTGGCGGTCGCGTGGGGTAGTTTTGCGTCACAACTTCCCACTGAACAGACGCCGACAGCAAGGGCGACCGACGTGGCAATGACCACGACGGACCCGCTGAGCACGGGCTCGATCCCTCGTGGCTCCGCAATCGCTCCTCTCAGCGGCGACCTCAAGGCCGGTCTCGACGCCCTCTCCAGCAAGAACCCGATGCAGGCGCTCGCCATTCGCAACGGCATGAACCAGGGCACGCTCGACCGACATATCCTGACCTGGGCGATCGCCACATCCGGCCAGCCCGGCGTTCCCTCCGGCGAAATCGCCGCGGCGGCGCGCGAGCTTGTCAGCTGGCCGGGCCTCGGCAGCCTGCGCGCCAATTCCGAGCGGGCACTCTATACCGAAAATCCGCCGGCCGATCAGGTGCTTGCCGCCTTCGGCAATACGCAGCCGGAAACGCCGGAAGGCAGCGTGATCCTGTCGCGGGCGCTGATGTCGCGCGGCGCATCCGCACAAGCCGCCAAGCTCATCCGCAAGATCTGGCGCAACGAGGCGCTGGACAAATCCTTCGAGGACAAGATCCTCGCCGAATTCGCCGGCCTGCTGTCGCCCGCCGACCACAAGGCGCGCATGGATTATCTGCTCTATCGCGACCGCACCGCGCAGGCCAAGCGCTTCGGCGATCTCGGCAAGGCGCAATCGCTCTACAAGGCCTGGGCGGCGGTCAACAACCGCTCGGCCAATGCGGGAACCCTGCTCGCCACCATCGATGCACAATGGCGAAAGGACCCCGCCTATCTCTTCATGCGGATCGAGAATCTGCGCCGCCAGGACAAATATGACGACGCCGCCAGCCTGCTGACGCAGATGCCGCGCGACCGCGCGAGCCTCGTCAATGCCGGCGCATGGTGGAACGAACAGCGCATCGTCAGCCGCGGCCTGGTGGATCAGGGCAACTTCAAGGCCGCCTATCGCGTCGTCGATGTCAGCGCGGCGGAAAGCCCGCAGGATGTCGGCGAGGCGGAATTCCATGCCGGCTGGTACGCGCTGCGCGGACTGCAGGACGGCGCGGCCGCCGCCACGCATTTCCGCAAGATCCTGCAAGTGTCGAACGGCCCGATCTCGCTGTCGCGCGCCTGGTACTGGCTCGGCCGCTCCGCCGAAGCCGGCGGCCCCGGCGAGGCGGCCGAGTTCTATGCCAAGGCAGCCTCCTATCCGAGCACATTCTATGGCCAGCTCGCCGCCGAAAAACTCGGCCGGCGGATGCTGAACGTCGCCTATCCCGCGCCGACCACCGAAGATCGGCAGCGCTTCCAGACGCTGGAGGCCGTTCAGGCCATCACGCGGCTGGAGGCAGCCGGCCATGGCTGGCGCGCCGACGCGCTCTATCGGGCGCTCGCCAAGCAATTGCAGAGCCCCGGTGAAATCGCGCTGCTGGCGGCGCGCGCCGAGCGTTCAGGCAATCACCAGCTTTCGCTGCAGGTCGGCAAGATCGCCTACGGCCGCGGCATCGATGTCGCCGCACTCGCTTTCCCGATCGGCGTCATTCCGGACAACGCCAATATTTCCGGCTCCGGCAAGGCGCTCGCCTATGCGATCGCCCGGCAGGAAAGCGCCTTCAATCCGGCGGCGGTCTCCTCGGCCAATGCGCGCGGCCTGCTGCAGCTTCTGCCGAAGACGGCCAAGGCCGTGGCCGGCCGTCACGGCATGGCCTATTCCGACGCCAAGCTGACGCAGGATGCCGGCTACAACGCCACTCTCGGCGCCCATTATCTCGGTGAACAGATCGATGCCTTCGGCGGCTCCTATATCCTGACCTTCATCGCCTATAATGCCGGTCCGAACAAAGTGCCGGAATGGATCAGCCGCTATGGCGATCCGCGCGGCAAGTCGATCGACGACGTCGTCGACTGGATCGAGCGCATCCCCTTCCCCGAAACGCGCAACTACGTCCAGCGCGTCATGGAGAATTATCAGGTCTATAAGGCGCGCCTCGGCCAGAAGAGCGATATCGAGCGCGATCTGATCTACGGCCGCGGCTAAGTTCACCATCCGCAAGCCCGATTGTCCGAAACGGCAAAATGGCGTTACATCCCCGATGAAGATCCGTGAGGGGAGCATCCATGAGCAGCGACGACGAAAGCGGCTTCCTAGCCAGAACCATCTCCACGCCGGACGGTCTGATACTTTATATCCGCGACTATGGCGGCAGATCATTGGGCGCGGACTTGCCGCCCGTCATCTGCCTGCCGGGGCTCACCCGCAATTCGCGGGACTTCCATCAATTGGCGCTGCTGCTGTCGGGCGATCCGATCGCGCCGCGTCGCGTGCTGACGCTCGATTCGCGCGGACGCGGCCTGTCGGCCTGGGATGACGACAAGAGCCATTACAATCTGGCGATCGAGGCTCAGGATGTGCTCGCCATGTGCGCCGCGCTCGGACTATCCGAGGCCGTCTTCATCGGCACATCCCGTGGCGGCCTCATCCTGCATCTGCTGGCTGCCATTCGCCCCGAGATTCTGAAGGCGGTTATTCTCAATGATATCGGGCCTGTTCTGGAAAAGGAGGGGCTCGTCGCCATCCGCGACTATCTGAACCGCGACAGGCGGCCGGCGGATTGGCGCGAGGCTGTGAACATCCTGCGCGAAAACCACGGCCACGCCTTCACGGCTCTTACGCAGGAAGACTGGGACGACATGGCGCGGGCGATCTATACCGTGAGAGACGGGACGATGGTGGCCGATTACGATCCGGCCATAGCCGTACAAATGCAGGCACTCGACCTCGAGGCGCCGATCCCGGATCTCTGGCCGCAATTCGAGGCATTCCGAGACATCCCGCTGATGGTGATTCGTGGGGAGAATTCAACGCTGCTGGCGACGGCCACCACCGGCGAAATGGCGAGGCGTCATCCCGGCATGACGATAAAGACCGCCATCGGGCAAGGACATGCGCCGATCCTCCACCTCGGGGATATCCCGGCTGCCATCAAGGATTTTCTCGCATCGACCTGATGCCTGCGCATGCCCGCATGGCGGCGAACTCAGGGCAAAACAGAAATGGCCCGGTTGGGAAAACCGGGCCAGTCCCTTCTGATCGGAGGTCAGATCAGAATATGAGCTATGTCAAATCCGGTTCGAGCCGAATTAGAAGGTGCGCTGGAAGCGGACGATACCAGCCCAGGTGTCCTTGTTGACGGCGTCATAGTTCACGTAGGTCAGTTCCGGCTCGATCAGCAGGTCCTTGACCGGGTTGAACTTGACGTTCGTCGTCGCAGCGAAGGTCTTCAGGTCGTCGTAGGAAAGCTGCAGGTTCCACTTCAGCTTGTCGTTGACCGGAACGCCAACGCCACCCCAGACAGCCCAGTCGCCCCAACCGAGGCCAGCACCGCCGGCACCGGCATACTTGTTGAGCTTGTCGCCATCCGTGTTCCAGCCGCCCATAACGAAAGCGGTGAGAACGCCGAAGTCGGCATCGACGCGAGCCTTGACGGCGCCTTCTTCAACGATGGAGTCGTAACCGCCTACAACGCGGAACTGCCATGCGCCGGCCTTGTAGCCCGCACCGGCAACAACGTCCGGAGCATAGTGGTCGGAGCTGTCTTCGCCGTTGGCACCGGTTGCGCCCGTGCCGGAATTGGAATCTTCCAGCGAGATGACGGCCGTGAAGCCATTGCCGGCATCATACTTGTAGGTGATCTGGTTCAGTTCGTCGGTGCCATTGATACCGTACTCGATCACGTCGTCGTTGATGACGTCGCCGGCATAGCCGAGGAAGGTCGAATACTGCGAATCAGCCTTACCGACGAGGAAACCACCGAGGCTGATGTTGGCCCAGAGGAGCTTCGTCGTCGTCGAGTTGCCGTCGTTCCAGTCCCAACGAACAACAGTGTTGGTCTTCAGCGGACCGTATTCGGTGTCGGTCGCGGTGTCGAGGGAGAGTTCAGCGCGGGTATGCCAATAGGTACCGCGAGCACCTGCGTCCTGGCCAGCCTTGTAGGCGTTGTACCAGCCGCCTTCCGTACGAACGCGGCCACCGATCTTGAGGCAGGTTTCGGTGCCCGGGATGAAGAAGTAGCCGGCGCCATAGGCGTCGCAGATGCGAACATATTCCAGCGGCTCGGGCTCGGCAGCGACGATGGCATCGGCTGCATGAGCACCGGAAACTGCTGCCAGCGCAGCAGCGGAGCCGAGAAGAAGGCTCTTGATGTTCATAGTAACTCCAGTTCTAATATAAATTAGGCATAAGAAATCGCGCCGAAAAACGACGTGCCCCTACCCCACCTTGTTTCAAAGTTGACCCCTGATCTGGGAGAAGCGGAACTAATAAGCCCCGCTTCCGATTCTGAACCTACAGATCAGATTTTTCAGAGCAATATCCGAGACAAACTATACGCGTATGTGACGCCGGTTTCGAATTTCGCGTTGCACAAAAATCACGTCGTAAAATTGTCACATGAACAACAAGTTCAATCGTAAACTTTACTCAATCCCGCCCGCATAAAAGCAATGCATCATAAAGGCTGCATTTCTCGACGAATATCTAAAGCGCATCGCGATCTTTCAGATTCGCTCCTTGCGCTTCAGGTCTTTGATGTCGCGCATGCCGTGCTCGCAAAACCGCTCGCTGCACAGTTTTGCGCGACATGCTCCAATTCATGAATTGCAGATATCTATGCGTTTGCCGTCGAACGCCAGAGACGAACGATTCTATCGGAAACGCAAAAAGCCCGGCTCGAAAGCCGGGCTTTTCGTCACTTTCGTGATCAATCGGATATGACCGAAGTCAGACCAGATTAGAAAGAACGCTCAAAGCGGAGGATACCAGCCCACTGGTCTTCGTTGATCGAATCCCAGTTGGTGTAGGAAACTTCCGGCTCGATGAGCAGGTTCTTAACCGGGTTCCACTTGACGTTCGTGGTCGCGGCGAAGATCTTCGAGTCGGTGTAGGCGAGCTGCAGGTTCCACTTCAGCTTTTCGTTGATCGGAACGCCAACGCCGCCCCAAACTGCCCAATCGCCCCAGCCGATGTCAGCAGCGTCACCGCCACCGTTCGAGCCAGCGTACTTGTTCAGCTTGTCGCCGTCCGTGTTCCAGCCACCCATCAAGAAGGCCGAGAATGCGCCGAAGTCAGCGTCGACGCGAGCCTTGATAGCGCCTTCTTCAACGATCGAGTCGTAACCGCCAACGACCTTGAAGCCGAAGTTGCCAGCCTTGTAGCCAACACCGACGACAGCGTCCGGAGCGTAGTGGTTGTGGCTGTCTTCGCCGTTAACGCCCGTGGCGCCCGGACCGGAGTTGCTGTCTTCCAACGAAACTACAGCCGTGAAGCCGTTGCCGGCGTCGTAGTTGTAGGTGATCTGGTTGAGTTCGTACGGGCCGTCATAGACAACGTCGTCGTTGATGACGTCGCCGGCGTAACCGGTGAACTGGTTGAACTGGGAGTCCGTCTTACCAACGGTGAAGCCACCGAGGCTGATGTAAGCCCACAGCAGGTTGGTGCTGGTGGAGTTACCGTCATTCCAGTCCCAACGGATGATGGTTTCGGTCTTCAGCGGGCCGTACTCGGTGTCGGTCGCGGTGTTGACGTTCAACTCAGCGCGGGTGTGCCAGAGCGTACCCGTGGTGTGCTGCGGGTTGTATGCGTCGTACCACTGACCTTCCGTACGGACCTTACCACCGATCTTGAGGCAGGTTTCGGTGCCCGGAATGAAGAAGTAGCCAGCGCCGTATGCGTCGCAGATGCGGACGTATTCGAGCGGCTCCGGCTCAGCGGCAACAACAGCGTCAGCCGCGTGAGCACCGGAAACTGCTGCAAGCGCAGCAGCGGAGCCGAGAAGAAGGCTCTTGATGTTCATTATTGACCTCCAGTCAAAGTTTCAGTCGAGAATGAGAACTACCCGAAGGTATTCCCTGCCCCATCCTCGTGTTTCAAGAAGTGGACGATCAATCGCCCTCGCTTCCGAATTTGAAAATACAAGACGCGAACTGTCACGCAATCTACATCTTGTCGGAAAGGCGGTTTCGCATGAGCCTTCCGCAATTCCTGTTGCCGAAAGGACACAAGTCAGCAACGCGGGCGCCACATTTATTTAGGCTTTGTTAAGAAAATCCTTGATGTACGGATACTTACAGGCCGGCTTTGAAAAACGACATGGAGACGGAGCCGCCCGTAACCATGGCCGATCCAAGGCATATCCGTGGCCTTCACGACGCCGCCTTCGTCATTTCCGACATTTGCTCCCGCGGCGTCGGCAGCCCCGAACCAACATGGACACCGCCGACACCCGCGGAGCCGCAGCGGCATAGACGCGATTCTACGGCAATCGATTCGACGCGAAGCACATTCGCAGAGTATCCATCCGCGAGATTGCAACGGCATGACAGGGAATCGGCCTTGCCGGCTAGCGAGGCAACAACCGCGAAAGCCTCTGCGAGCAGCGGCCGTGCGATTCCATCTCGACGCCCATCCTGTCGCCCCATATCTTCATCTTATCGCAGCCCCCGAGGGCCTCCCGCCCCCGGACAGCCGCAACCGCGAGGTGGATCATGGACGTCATCATTTATCACAATCCAAATTGCGGCACTTCGCGCAATGCCCTGGCGCTGATCCGCAATGCCGGCATCGAGCCGCATGTCATCGAATATCTGAAAACGCCGCCGTCCCGCGCGATGCTTGTTCAGCTCATTGCGCGAATGGGAATTACCGCGCGCGATCTGCTGCGGGAAAAGGGGACGCCCTATGCCGAACTTGGCCTTGGTGATTCGAACCTGGCGGACGATCAGCTGCTCGACGCGATGCTGAACCATCCCATCCTGATCAACCGGCCGATCGTGGTGAGCCCGAAAGGCGTGAAGCTCTGCCGTCCATCCGAAGAGGTTCTCGATCTGCTACCGCCGCAGCTGGGTGAATTCTTCAAGGAAGATGGCGAGCGCATTGTGGACGAGCATGGCCGCCGCGTCGCGTCGGCGTGAAGCGGCATCTATGGCCGGATAGGCCCCATAATGCCGGCGTCCGAAACGTGGTCATTTTCATCGCTGTTTGGGAAAATGGCGGAGAAGATGGGATTCGAACCCACGATACCATTTCTGGTATACTCCCTTAGCAGGGGAGCGCCTTCGACCACTCGGCCACCTCTCCGGTGCGGCCCTGATAGGGCCATTCATTTGTCGACGCAAGTGCTTTTTCGCCTGCATCCAGGTTCTACCCGCATTCTGCTATGTACGCATGCACAGGGAGGAACCGGATCCGTCCGCTCACAGCCCCTCCATCCTAGGCGAGGAGCTGCTTGAGGTCCGCGGCGGGATCGGCCAGAACGGGCTTTGCCGGATTGATGCCGGTTTCCAATAGCTTCTTGCCGGTAACATAGGCCTTCGCGTCGTTGACGGCATCGACGGCAATGAAGCGGCCCTGCTTGAAATACCAGACGGACGCCGATCCTTCGCGGGCGCCGGGGCGCAGCAGGGTCTCGTCATAGCCGAGATTGAAGCCGGCGATCTGCAGCTTCACATCATACTGGTCCGACCAGAACCATGGTTTCGGATCATAGGGGACATCGCCACCGGCGATGATTCCTGCCGCTGCCTCAGCCTGGTCGACGGCATTCTGTACCGATTCGAGACGGATGCGGCTGCCGTTCCAGGGCAATTCGGCGCAATCGCCCACGGCAAAGACCGAGGGATCGGAGGTGCGGGCGAACGAATCGACGATGATGCCATTGCCGACCTCCAGCCCCGCCTCCTTGGCGAGACGGTCGTTCGGGGCGACGCCGATGCCGACGATGACGAAATCGACGTCGATCGTGGAGCCGTCGGACAATTCAGCGGCGACGACATGGCCGTTCCTGCCGATAAGCTGCTTCAGGCCGGTCTTCTCGCGGATGACCACATCGTGCTGCCGGTGGATCGCCCTGAAGATATCGGCGGTTTCCTTGGCCGCGACACGCTGGAGGATTCGGTCGGCCATCTCGATCAGCGTGACTTCGAGGCCGCGATGGCGTGCGACGGCCGCCGCTTCCAGACCAATATAGCCGCCGCCGATGATCAGCACGCGGCGACCGGCGCGCATTTCGCCGGCAAGCTGATCGGCATCGCGCTTGTCGCGAGCGAGATAGACGCCTTCGAGGGCCCCGCCCACGGCCGGCGGCAGGCGGCGCGGCGCGGCGCCGGTCGCCAGCGCCAGCGTCTCATAGGCCAGCGTCGAGCCGTCCTGCATGATGACTTGCCTGGCATCCCGATTGATCTGTTCGACCCAGGTCGACAGGCGAATCTCGACATTGTTGTCCGCGTACCATTGTTGCGGACGAAACAGCAGGCGATCGAAGGCCATTTCGCCGAGCAGGTATTTCTTGGTCAGCGGTGGCCGCTGATAGGGGAGGTTTTCTTCCGCGCCGACGATGGTGATCGGCCTGGAATCCCCGAGCGCCCGCAATTTGGCGGCAAGCGCGAAACCGGCCTGCCCGGCCCCGACAATGACCAATCTGCCCGTCACGATCCTCACTCCATTTTGTTATGGCTGCGCGCCATCCTGACATAGGGCGGCGCGCGCATGGATTTCAGGGGTAACGCCTACCTTTGCAAGCGTCAATTGCGACTGACCTTGCATCCAGGATCGGGCGGAAATGAGGGCGAGCTCAGGCCGGGATTTCGACCCAGCGACGTTCGTGGAAGGCCTGCGCCATGGCATGCACCGATTTCTCGATGCGTAAGCCGTCGGCGAAGGAGACGACGGAGGCCGCCTCGCCGGAAATGGCGCGGATCAGTTCGCGGCATTCGATGATCTTCAGGTCGTTGAAGCCAAGTCCGTGGCCCGGAGCGGGGATGAAGCGGTCGTAAGGCCCGTGGGCGGGTGCCGCCAGGATCTTGCGGAAGCCCTGTTCGGAGCCTCTGCCCGCTGCCTGATAGAGCTCGAACTCGTTCATGCGCTCCTGATCGTAGACGATGGAGCCCTTCGAACCGAAGATCTGCAGCGCGATCCGGCCCTTGCGGCCCCAGGCGGAACGATTCGCCATCAGCACGGCGGAAATGCCGCCGCCGAGACGCATCAGCACATTGGCGAGATCGTGATTCTCAACGGCACGCCGGCCGCCCTCCTTCAGGGGACGCTCGGCATAGGGCTTGCCCATATCGGTGATGACGGCCTCGACATGGCCGAACAGGAACCAGAGCAGCGACAGCGGATGCACGGCGAAATCGTCGAGCGCGCCATAGCCGGAGGCAAGCTCGCTTTTCCAGTAGAACAGGCCTTCGGGATCGGCCATGAAATCCTCGTCCATTTCGACGCGGATATGATTGACCTCGCCGATGGCGCCCTCGCCGATCAGCGCCTTGATATGCCGCATGATCGGATTCTGGATATAATTGTAGCCGAGGATGGCGACCTTGCCGGACGCCCTGGCTGCGCTCAGCATGCGTTCGGCGTCCGCATAGCCCGGCGCCATCGGCTTTTCGCACCAGACATGCTTGCCGGCCTCAAGCGCCGCGATCGCCATTTCCGGATGGAATTGATTGGGCGTGGTGACGGAGACGACATCGACGTCAGGATCGACGATCAGTTCGCGCCAGTCGGCGGTGGCCTTTTCGAAACCGAATTCGTCGCCGCGCTGTCTCGCCAGATCGGCATTGGCCTCGGCAAGATGCACGAGGCGCGGCCGCTCGACGTCACCGAAGACGGTCTTGACCGCATTCCATGCCAAAGCATGGCATTTGCCCATGTAACCGGTTCCGATCAACCCGACGCCCAACGGCTTCATATTCATTCCCTCCGTCAGCTTCCTCCTGAAGCGCGGCGCGATTTTTGGAATATTTGGACCGTTTTGACAAGCCGACTCATCGGGCCGCAATCATGCACCATCCACAAAAATTCAATTTATTTGTTTTTATTCAGATAGATAAAAATATTCGTGCCGAGAGTTTCAAAATCCGTTATCGTTCGAAATATGGAATATTTGTTTCATTGACGGGCGGAGCGCCTGGAAAGGCGGAGGGATGGACAACAGTATCGAAGCGCGAAACAAGGTGCCGCGGGATTTCGAAAGCCTGCGCAGCACCATCATCGAGCGCCGAGATTCCATGCCGAAGCGCCTGGCACAGGTCGCCGCCTTCGCATTGGGCAATCCAGATGAGATCGCCTTCGGCACGACGGCAAGCATTGCCGCGGCCGCCGACGTCCAGCCCTCGACGCTGGTGCGCCTTGCCCATCATCTCGGCTATGGCGGCTTTTCCGATCTGCAGAGCATCTTCCGCGAAAGACTTCGCGACCGGACGCTGAGCTATGAGGAGCGGCTGATCACGCTCGAGCAATCAGGCCTGAAGGACGAAGAGGCCGGCATTCTCTCCGGCTTTCTTTCAGCCGCCAGCCAATCGATCAACAAGCTCGCGGCCACTATCGAGACCGATAGTTTCGCCAAGGCCGTGGATGTGCTGGCCTCGGCCGAGACTATCTATCTCATCGCCAAACGGCGCTCCTATCCGCTGACGGCGCATCTGACCTATGCCTTCTCCAAGCTGAACATCCGTCACCAGATCGTCGCCTCGCCGAACGGGATCGATGGTGAAATCGCGCGGTTTGCAACGGAGAAGGATGCGGCGATTGCCGCCAGCTTCTCTCCCTACGCAGCCGAAAGCCTGATGCAGGCGCAGGATCTCGCCGCGCGCAACGTGCCGGTCATCGCCATCACCGATTCGGCCTTTTCGCCGCTCACCGCCTGCGCCACCCATTGGTTCGAGGTAGCCGAAGCCGATTTCGCCGGCTTTCGCTCGCTATCGGCATCGATGGCGCTGATCATGGCCTTCCCCGTCGCCATCGCTGAACGGCGGCGCACCGATAGCGTTGCAAAACCTCAGAAAACGAAAATGGAATAAATATTCCGAATTGACAAAATTTCGGAACCACTGTTTCATTGTAGCTATATTCGCGATCATGGGAGATGGCCGCGAAATCGACCACCGGCCGGACGAGACGAAGACGGAACGGCTTTATTAATGACGCGTGATCTCGAGGAAAACTGAGGGTTTACCGGGATCATGCCTGGACGGGAGGACATCATGGCACACGACAATCCTGGCGCTCGGCCGGAGACGGCACTCGATGTGATCACCATCGGCCGCTCCTCCGTCGACCTTTACGGTCAGCAGATCGGCTCGCGCCTGGAAGATATCGGCTCCTTCGCCAAATCGGTCGGCGGCTGCCCTGCCAATATCGCCATCGGCACGGCGCGGCTCGGCCTGAAATCCGGTCTCATCACCCGTGTCGGCAACGAGCAGATGGGCCGCTTCATCCGCGAGCAGACGGCGCGCGAAGGCGTTGATATCAAGGGGATCGCCACCGACAAGGAACGCCTGACGGCGCTGGTGCTGCTGGCGGTCGAGGCCGAAGGCGTCTCGCCGATGATCTTCTATCGTTCCGACTGCGCCGACATGGCGCTGGATGAAAACGACATCGACGAGGAGTTCATCAAGTCTTCCCGCGCCGTGCTGGTCTCCGGCACGCATTTCTCCAAGCCAAATACCGAGGCAGCACAGCGCAAGGCGATCCGCATCGCCAAGGCGAACGGCCGCAAGGTGATCTTCGATATCGACTACCGTCCCAACCTCTGGGGCCTCGCCGGCCATGCCGAGGGTTTCGAGCGTTATGTGAAGTCGGAGCGCGTTTCCGCCAAGATGAAGGAGACGCTGCCGGATTGCGACCTGATCGTCGGCACCGAAGAGGAGATCATGATCGGCTCGGGCGTCGACAACGTGCTCGGCGCGCTCAAGGAAATCCGCCGCCTTTCCCCGGCAACCATCGTGCTGAAGCGCGGCGCCATGGGCTGCATCGTCTATGACGGGCCGATCTCGGACGACCTCGAGGCCGGCATCGTCGGCGAAGGTTTCCCGATCGAAGTCTTCAACGTGCTCGGCGCCGGCGACGCCTTCATGTCCGGCTTCCTGCGCGGCTACCTGCGCGACGAACCGCTGAAGACCTGCGCCACCTGGGCGAATGCCTGCGGTGCCTTCGCGGTCTCGCGCCTGCTGTGCTCGCCGGAATATCCGACCTGGGCCGAACTCGACTTCTTCCTGAAGACGGGCAGCAAGCATCGGGCACTGCGCAAGGACGAGGCGATCAACCACATCCATTGGGCCTCGACCCGGCGCGGCGATATCCCGCTGTTGATGGCGCTCGCCATCGATCACCGTTCGCAGCTCGTCAGCGTCGCCGACGAACTCGGCGTCGGCCATGATCGTATCGTTGCCTTCAAGCGGCTGGCGGTCGAGGCGGCGGCACGGGTCGCCGACGGTCGCCGGGGCTACGGCATGCTGATCGACGAGCGTTTCGGCCGCGACGCCTTTTTCGACGCCGCGACCAAGGACTTCTCCTGGATCGGCCGCCCTGTGGAATTGCCCGGCTCCAAGCCGCTGAAATTCGAATTCAGCCAGGATATCGGCTCGCAGCTCGTCGAATGGCCGCTCAACCATTGCATCAAGTGCCTTTGCTTCTACCACCCGGACGATCCAAAGGAGCTGAAGGCAGAGCAGCAGGAGAAGCTGCGCACGCTGTTCGAAGCCGCTCGCAAGGTTGGCCGCGAGCTGCTGGTCGAAATCATCGCCAGCAAGAACGGCCCCTTGACCGACGACACGATCCCGACGGCGATGGAAGAGCTCTACGCGCTCGGCATCAAGCCGGACTGGTGGAAGCTGGAGCCGCAGGACTCCACGGCCGCCTGGAAAAAAATCGATGCCGTGATCGCCAAAAATGATCCATGGTGCCGCGGTATCGTGCTGCTCGGCCTGGAAGCGCCGGCGGAAGAACTGATCCGCAGCTTCGAGGCGACGCTGGCCGCACCGTCTGTCAAGGGCTTTGCCGTCGGGCGGACGATCTTTGCCGATGCGGCGCGCGCCTGGCTGTCGGGCGGCATGAACGACGAGGAAGCGATCGCCGACATGGCCGGCCGCTTCCGGCAATTGACGGATGCGTGGTTGAAAACCCGCAGCCCGCGATAATTAATAGCATTTGGGAGGCGCCCCATGGGCAAGACGATCCGATTGACGATGGCACAGGCCGTCACGCATTTCCTCAAGAAGCAGATGACCGTGATCGACGGCCGCAAGGTGCCGATCTTCGGCGGCGTCTGGGCGATCTTCGGCCATGGCAACGTCGCCGGCATCGGCGAGGCGCTCTATCAGGTGCGCGAGGAGCTGCCGACCTACCGCGCTCATAACGAACAGGGCATGGCGCATGCGGCCATCGCCTATGCCAAGGCGAGCTTCCGCCAGCGCTTCATGGCCTGCACGACCTCTATCGGTCCCGGCGCGCTGAACATGGTCACCGCCGCGGGCGTCGCGCATGTCAACCGCATTCCCGTCCTCTTCCTTCCCGGCGACGTCTTCGCCAACCGCGCGCCCGATCCGGTGCTGCAGCAGATCGAGGATTTCGGCGACGGCACCGTCTCCGCCAACGACGCTTTCCGTCCCGTCTCCCGCTATTTCGACCGCATCACCCGCCCCGAGCAGATCATCACGGCACTGAAACGCGCCATGCAGGTGCTGACCGATCCGCTCGATTGCGGCCCGGTGACGCTCTCGCTGTGCCAGGACGTGCAGGCGGAAGCCTATGACTATCCCGAAAGCTTCTTCGAGGAACGGGTCTGGACGCAGCGCCGCCCGCAGCCGGACGCCGATGAACTGGCCGAGGCGATTGCGCTCATCCGCAAGGCCGAGAAGCCGGTCATCATTGCAGGTGGCGGCGTGCTCTATTCGCGGGCGACCAAGGAACTGACTGAGTTTGCGGAAACGCACGGCGTGCCCGTCGTCGTCAGCCAGGCCGGCAAATCGGCCATTGACGAACGCCATCCGCTGGCGCTGGGCTCCGTCGGTGTGACGGGGACCTCGGCTGCGAACGCCATCGCTGAAGATACCGACCTGATCATCGCAGTCGGCACGCGCTGCCAGGACTTCACCACCGGCTCCTGGGCACTGTTCAAGAACGAGAAGCTTTCCATTCTCGGTCTCAACATCGCCGCCTACGACGCATCGAAGCATGACGGACGGCCGCTCGTTTGCGACGCGCGCGAAGGGTTGAAGGCGCTTTCGGCCGGGCTCGCCGGCTGGCGGGCACCGGCGGCACTCGCCGAGAAGGCGACGCGGGAAAAGCGGGTCTGGCTGGAGGCCGCCGCCAGGGCGATGGCAACCACCAATGCGGCGCTCCCCTCCGACGCCCAGGTGATCGGCGCCGTCACGCGCACCATCGGCGGCGAGAACAGCATCGCGCTTTGCGCCGCCGGCGGCCTGCCGGGCGAGCTGCACAAGCTCTGGCCGGCGACCGTGCCCGGCAGCTACCATATGGAATACGGCTTCTCCTGCATGGGCTACGAGATTGCCGGCGGCCTTGGCGCCAAGATGGCGCGACCGGACAAGGACGTCATCGTCATGGTCGGCGACGGCTCCTACATGATGCTGAATTCGGAACTGGCGACCTCGGTCATGCTCGGCCTGAAGCTCACCGTCGTCCTTTTGGACAACCGGGGCTACGGCTGCATCAACCGCCTGCAGATGGCGACCGGCGGCGCGAACTTCAACAATCTGCTCAAGGATTCGCGTTACGAGGTCATGCCGGACATCGACTTCCGCGCCCATGCCGAGAGCATGGGGGCCGTCGCAGTCAAGGTCGGCTCCATCGCCGAGCTGGAACAGGCGATCGAGGCCTCGAAGACGAATGATCGCACCTCCGTCATCGTCATCGACACCGATCCGCTGATCACCACCGACGAAGGCGGCCATTGGTGGGATGTCGCCGTGCCCGAGGTCAGCCCGCGCGAACAGGTCAACAAGGCCCGCGCGGCTTACGAAAAAGCCCGTGCCGCCCAGCGGATCGGCTGATCGATTTTCGTCCTATTTCTGGAGGAGCGTCGGCGCTCCTCCAAACAATGCCTTTAAGGAGACTATTGATGAAGGCCAAACTTGGCATGTCGCCCATCGCCTGGTGGAACGACGATCTTCCCGAGCTCAGCGACGACGTATCCCTCGAGGAATGCCTGCGGCAATCGCGCGGCGCCGGTTTCACCGGCATGGAACAGGGCCGGCGCTTTCCCAGCAATCCCGACGAGATGCTGCCGATCCTGCGCGCCGCCGACGTGACGCTCTGCGGCGGCTGGTTCTCCGGCACGCTGGTCAATGAGGAGCTGGCCGCCAACAAGGACCGCATCGCCCCGATGATCGCGCTGTTCAAGGCGGTCAACGCGCCCTGCATCGTCTATGGCGAAGTCGGCCGGTCGATCCAGGGCGACCGCTCCAAGCCGCTCGCCACCAAACCGCGCCTGTCCGATGACGAGATGAAGGCCTATGCCCGCCGCGTCACCGAATTCGGCGAATGGTGCGCCGAACAGGGCATGCCGCTCTCCTACCATCACCACATGGCAGCCGTCGTCGAAACCGAGCCGGAACTCGACGCCTTCATGCGCAATTCCGGCGCAGGCATTCCGCTGCTGCTCGATGCCGGCCATCTGGCCTTTGCCGGCGGCGACGTGCTGCGCGCGATCGACAACCACCATGCCCGTATCAATCACGTCCACGTCAAGGATATCCGCAAGCCCGTCGTCGACGGGCTGGATCGCAGCCGGCAGTCCTTCCTCGACGCGGTGGCGCTCGGCGCCTTCACCGTGCCGGGCGACGGCTCGCTCGATTTCGGCGCCATCGTCAAGCGTTTTGCGGATTACGGCTATGAAGGCTGGTTCGTGGTCGAGGCCGAACAGGACCCACGCAAGGCGCCGCCGCAGAAAATGGCCGAGATCGGCCATGCCGAATTGATGCGGGTCATGACCGCAGCCGGCTATACGGTGGAAACCGAAGGCTTTCCCAAGGGATAACGGGAGACGAAAGCCTCTCGCCGACCTGCCGCTCGCGGGAACGGCTGGCGAGGGGCGTTTTCCGAATAACGGAGGAAGAACACCCATGCCAAATCTCAAGGTCAAACCTGACGGCTCGCACGGCCGCGTCACGCATGTCACGCCGGAAAGCGCCGGCTGGACCTATGTCGGCTTCGATCTCCATCGTCTGAAACCCGGCGAAACCGCTTCGGCCGAGACGGGTGATCGCGAGGTCTGCCTCGTCTGGGTCAGCGGCAAGGGAAGCGCCAAGGCGGGGCCCAAGGATTTCGGCCTGCTGGGCGGCCGCATGAGCCCCTTCGAGGGTGCGCCCCATGCGCTCTATATTCCAGCCGGTTCAAGCTGGTCGGTGACCGCCGAGACCGATCTGGAACTGGCCGTCTGCTCGGCACCGGGCGGCGGCTCCTATGAGGCACGCGCCATTCCGCCGGGCACGCACCCGCCGGTGACACGCGGCAAGGGCACCAATGTCCGCCATGTCAACAACATCATGCCGGAAGACGATGGGGCGGCGCATTCGCTGCTCGTCGTCGAAGTCATCACGCCGGGCGGCCACACCTCCTCCTATCCTCCCCACAAGCACGATCAGGACGATCTCCCGAACGAAAGCTTCCTGGAGGAGACCTATTACCATCGCCTCAACCCGCCGCAGGGCTTCGGCTTCCAGCGCGTCTATACCGACGATCGCTCGCTGGACGAGGTCATGGTGCTGGAGGATGGCGACGTGACGCTGGTGCCTAGGGGATATCACCCCTGCGCCGCCTGCCATGGCTACGACCTCTACTACCTCAACGTCATGGCCGGCCCGAAGCGCATCTGGAAATTCCACAATGCGCCGGAACATGAGTGGCTGCTAAAGGCATAACCTCCCAAGGGCATGAGGAAGGCCGCGCCGCCAAAGCGCGGCCTTTCCGTTTCACACCGGCAGCAATCCATATCGCCAGCCCCGATCCCTGGCATTGCGCGACAGGACGAGCCAGGCGAGCATCAGCATGCCCACCTCGGCAAAGACCGGCACCATCCAGATGCCCCTCTCGCCAAAGGCGAAGGGCAGCAGGAAGGTCAACGGCAGCGTGAAGAGATAGGGCCGCGACAGGCCAAAGATCGCCCCCCGCTTCGCATCGCCGATCGACTGGAAATAGGATGACAGCACGATCATCTGCCCGAAGAGGAAATAGGCGCCGATGGTCCAGGGCAGGATGCGCCCGACCTCGGCGATGATGACCGGATCATTGACGAAAGCGCTGCCCATATGGCCGGCCGACAATTCGACGACCAGTTCCACCGCCGCGCAATAGACCAGCGCCGATAGCATGGCGATCTGCAGGCCACGGCCGACACGCGCCGGAAGGGCCGCACCATGATTGTGCCCGCATATGGTCTGCAATGCCATGCTGAGACCGAGCAACGGCAGATAGGCGAAGGTCATGATGCGCGTGATGATGCCATAGGCGCCGACGGTCGCGACGTAATCCCCCTCATGCCAGATCGACAGGTTGAAGAGGATCGCAGCCGAGCTCAGCGATATGCCGATGAAGCCGAGGCTCATCGGCGCACCGAAAGCGAGGATGCCGCGCCATTCCGCCAGCGGGAACGCCGTGGTGAGCCGCAGCGATCCCGGCTGACGCCAACGATAGGCCAGCACGATTGCCAGGCAGATGAGCTGCGCCGCGATCGAACCGGCGGCCGAGCCGACGACGCCCAGATGCGCGACGGCGATCAGCAGCCAGTTGGCGGCGATGTTGAGTAGGGTCGAGGAAAGCGTCACCAGCGTCATGAAGCCGATCCTGCCCTCGCAACGCAGGGCATCGACATGCAGCGACAGGAGGAAGCTGATGGGCGCGAAGGCGACCATGACGCCCATGAAAATATCGGCATTGGCGGCAACCACCATGTTTCCGCCCGCGCTCGCGGCGATGACATGCCGGCCGATCGTCCAGTAGACGAGGTTGAGCAGAAGCACCACGACCAATGCCAGCGCATGCGCGGCCGTGAAGACCTGCATGGCGCCCTGGCGGTTTCCCGCCCCGAGCCGGCGGGCCAGAATGCTGGCCATGCCGTTGGAGACCAGCGATTGCAGCGCCACCAGCAGCATGAGCGCCGGAAAGATCAGGCTCACCGCCGACAGCGCGTCGGCGCCGACATAAATGCCAAGAAAATACGCGTCGATGACGGCAAACAGGCCGTTGACGGTGGTGATCAGGATGATCGGCGCGGCGGTTCGGGCAAAGACGCCCGGCAGCCAGCCGGTCAGGAAAATATTGTTTTGATTGCTCATGGCGGTGTCCAGGCGGCAGTGCGCCGCCAATAGCGGTCGCACTCCATCGATGAAGGGGAGGTCTCAGACGTCAAGCACCAGATGCGGCACGCCGTCCGAGGTCTTGCGCGGCGAAATGCCATCGGCATCGATCTGGGCGTTGATGCGCCGCCGGAAGGCCGAGAAGCTTTCAAAGGTCACCACATCCACCGGCTCGTCGAAATGGATGGTGATCCGGTAGAGGCCGCCGGGTTGGGCAGACAGGGCGAGCACCTTGCCGGTGAACGGCTGGTTCAGATAGCGGCCGCGTATGGCGGAGCCGACGCCGAAGGGCAGGTGCGGCGGCGGCGCGGCATTCGGCCTTGCCGCAAGCGCCGACAGCGTGTTCCAGTCGCGCAAGCCATGTTGCCGGGCAAGCAGTTCCAGGGCGGCGCTGTGGGTCACGTCGTCGCCGCGTTCATGCATGGCATGTCGCAGACGCTTGGCTTGCGCCTTCAGTTCATCGATGGACGGATAAATGGTCGTCACGGGATCAGCCTTTGCTAAGGCATGCATTTACGACTGCAGATCGGGGCTCGCCTTGCCGTCAGTCAGCACGCCTTGAATGGCTTGTGACCATATTCGCGAGGGCTTCACCATGGATTGTCATCCGCGAGCGGCCGGCGCCTCGAACCTGCATTTTCTATGAGCGAAGCGCAGGTTGGTGTCAAGACAAGGCACCGGCCATACCATGAAGCGACGTCTATCCCGTCACGCTGCAAGATAGCGCTCGATCTGGTCAACCGGCAGGTTGGTCAGATCCTTCGGAATCTCGGCGGTAATGGCCGCCTGTGCCTGCGCACCGAGATGAGGCCGCAGGACCCCGAGCGCGCGCGGCGGCGCCATGATGATCAGGCTCCTGATCTCCCTGCTCTGTGCGAGCGCATCGATCTTCGCCGCGACGCCCTTCAGGAAGTCTTTCTCCGCCTGTTCCTGCCAATCCGTTTCCTCGACCGCGCTGCCGCCGCCACCATTGGACTGATGGGTCCTGCCGGGCTTGTCCGTCCCGATCTCGCGATCCGGCATGCTCGGCTGCTCCAGGGTTTCGCGTGTTTGCAGATCCGGCTTGAGACTGCCGCCGGTATTCTCCAGGATCAGTGCCTTGGCGCCATCGCAGACGACGATCCATGTTCCTCGTACGATCTTGATATCGACCATCTCCATCCTCCCCCTTGCGTTGGAAACACTGATGATGGAACGCCTCATGAGGCGAAGGGTTCAAATAATCGACATGTCGGGCGCTGACGGCGGCCAAAGAACCAATTCATTAAATTTCGATCGGTACGATTGACGCTTATGCAAAACCTCCGTGCAAGGTTCATGCTGTAACCGAGATGTATTCGGCCGCCTCCAACCGGGGAAATGACAATGCTTCGCTCAACCCATCTGGCGAAAGTCAAATCCGAAGTCTACGAACGAAGCTGGGAACGGTTCTATGTCGACCGCCCGGCGCGCATCATCGCCGTGCGCCCCTGCCTGACCGGTATTTCCATCCGCAGCGCCGAGATTACCGATATCTCGCGGGGCGGCGCCAGTTTCGTCGTCGGCACGACCGTGGGCCTGCCCAAGCACTATTATCTGAACATTCTCGGCCTCGCCTATCGCATCGCCTGCGCCGAAGTCAGCCGGATCGACAATCGTGTCTTTGTCCGCTTCATCAATGTGCTGGAGCCGGAGACCCTGAGACGCGTGGTGCGCGCCGACTTCATGATCGGCAATACCGAGGCGCTGGCGGCGCGCGGCAGGCGGCGCTAGAGGCCGCTTACGGCCATCAGTGCTCTTGCAACGACCCGGCAAGCGCCTATTGTGCTGCGCCCTGCAACTGAAATCGGGAAATCGAGCCAGAATGTCCGCCTTTTCGCGCTTCACGCCGCTGATCAGCGCCCTTCCCTCCACCGTGCCCTTCGTCGGCCCTGAAGCGATCGAGCGTCAGCGCGGGCTGACCGTTCAGGCGCGCATCGGCGCCAATGAAAACGGTTTCGGCCCCGCGCCCTCGGTCATTGCCGCGATGCGCGAACGGGCCGGCGATATCTGGAAATACAACGACCCGGAAAATTTCGCGCTGAAGGCGGCGCTGGCCGCGCATCTCGGCGTCAAGCCTGCGAACATCGCCGTCGGTGAAGGCATCGACAGCCTGCTGGGGCTGATCGCGCGCATGGTCATCGAGCCGGGAACGCCCGTCGTCACCTCGCTCGGCGGGTATCCCACCTTCAATTTCCACGTTGCCGGCTTCGGCGGGCGGCTGGTGACTGTGCCCTACGTCGATGATCGCGAGGATCTCGACGGGCTGCTGGCGGCGGTCGCCCGCGAAAACGCGCCGCTCGTCTATTTCGCCAATCCGGACAATCCGATGGGAAGCTGGTGGGATGCCGACAGAATCGTCACTTTCGCCCGCGCCCTGCCGGAAAGCTGCCTGCTCATTCTCGACGAGGCCTATAGCGAAACCGGCCCCGCAGGCTCCCTACCCGCCATCTCGGCGCTGATCGACCTGCCGAACGTGCTGCGTACCCGCACCTTCTCCAAGGCTTACGGCCTCGCCGGCGCCCGTGTCGGCTATGCCATCGGCGTTCCGGAGACAGTGTTGGCCTTCGACAAGATCCGCAATCACTTCGGCATGAACCGGCTGGCGACGGTGGCGGCACTCGCCGCCCTCAAGGACCAGGCCTATCTCGCCGAGGTCGTTGCGAAGATCCACGCCGCCCGCGACCGGATCGGCGGGATTGCCCGCGACAACGGCCTCGTGCCACTCGCCTCGGCAACCAATTTCGTCGCCATCGACGCGGGCCGCGACGGCACCTATGCCCGCGCCATCGTCGACGGCCTGATCCAGCATGGCGTCTTCATCCGCATGCCGGGGGTAGCGCCGCTCAATCGCTGCATCCGAGTGAGCGTCGGCCCCGACCGGGATCTCGATCTCCTGGCGGAAGCCTTGCCGAAGGTGCTGAAGGCGATCGGCTGAGCACAAGGGCGGCTGAAAATCCTCTGCGATTTCTGCCGCCGGCCCAGCAATCGACCTCACTTCTGCAAGCCGATACCCGCGCCGGATCGTTTTGAGAACTACCGTGCGGCAAGTCTCCGCAACTCTCCTTGGGCACCGTCATATTCCATGAAGGTTGAAGGACAGGACAGCGACGCGGCCTGAAATTGCTGGCGGGCATCCGGAACCTCTTTCCGAAGCAGATGCCATTCGCCGATATAAAAGATCGCTTCGCAAAGGTCGTTGTTGCCAGAGGCTTTGGCAATGACCTCAGCGGGCTTCAATTCGCCGAGGAAGAGCTTGTAAACGGGGTAGGGCCATTTCGCTTGATCAAGCTTGCCGGCCTCGGCGCGAAGGTCGGTTACGGCCTCGGCGTCTCCGCCCTGCTCTTGAGCAATATAGCGCCAGAGATGATAATAAGGAGCCGCTTTCTCGTCCTGTTGCGCTTCAACGGCGAAGTATTGTGCCGCCAGTTGATATTGGCCCTGGAAATATTGTGAAAACGGGTTCGTGAGAACTTGGGCACGAATCTGGCTGATGGGCCAGAGCGAGACGGCTGCAACGACGGCAAACGCGATGCTGATTGTTAATGCCGCAACACTGAAACGAGGACGCGGAAGCACGCGAGGCCAGGCGGTCAACAATATCAGCGCCATCGCCCCGCCGGCCACGGCTCCCCCCAGGTGCGCGGCGTAGTCGATCTGCATGCCGTCCCGCGTTTGCGATATGAACGGTATCAAGGACGGTATCAATATTCGGATTGCCCCTGTTCGTAGTGACGTCGGCAGCGAACCGGAGCGGAAATGAAAGCTGAGAACGATAATGGCGGCAAACAGGCCGACGATCCCGCCGGAGGCTCCAACGCCCACGATATTGGCAGGATTGATCAGCAACGAGGCTATGGACCCGCCGAGGGCGCTGATACAGAACAGGCCAGCGAACCAGCGCCAGCCGACCAGTCGCTCGAGCAGCCTGCCCGCCAGCCATAGAGCGACGCAGTTAAAGGCTAGGTGAAGGAGATTCCCATGCAGGAAAGGCGCGGTAAAAAGCCTCCACCATTGACCATCGACGAGAATGCTGCTGCGAAAGATTCCTCCGAACATCAGCAGCGTTTGAATTGTCGGTGAACCCTTGTCTGGAGCCTCGACGCCAAAGGCGAGTTCCCCGGCATAAATGCCGGCTAGGACGGCAATCAGCACATAGGTGAACAACGGCTGACCATGTGTTGCGGCGGCATGCACCGTCTCGAGATCGGCATCGAATACCGTAGCGGCGCCGGTTTTCATCGCGGCGGCGCGGTCGTCCTCGCGAGCCCTTCTTAGGAAATCCCAGCATTGCTCGAATATCCAGTCCGGATCGCCCCGCAGGATTTTCAGCGAAATCCCCGCTTTCGTCCCTGAACCCCGAAGCACCTTCGGAAGCTTGCTGATCAATCCGCGTCGGCTCAAAGTGCTGGCGACGGCTGGATCGAGGCGAAGTACAAGGTTGTCCGTTCCCCTGCCCTGAAATCTTTCGAGGTCTCGTAGGGCCAGCCACGGTATCGTTTCGGCAGCGAAGCTCGCGATGTGAATTCCGGCGCCGGAAATCACCAGTCCCGGCTCGTTTTTAAACAGCTTGACCAGCAAACTAAGCGCAGCAAGGCCAAAAAGCGCTGCCGACGGCCACATCAGGATCGGGCTGATAAAAGGGTTTCCCGTCCTGACGGAGCGATAGGATATCCATACGCAACCAGCCGCAAAAACCGAAAGAATCAAGGAAAATAGCAGCAATCTGCCCTTATCATAGGCAAACTCAAATCTCAGCGACAGTTGAGTGTTCATTTAGAGGTCTCAAAGAAAAGGTCTTCAACAGAGTGTAAGTCTACTCGTTTGCAGCGAATTCAGAGAGCTTTATCACAACCCAGAGCGCAACTATAGATCGATTATAACGCGCTCGCCGTTTGCACTGACAGATGCGTCTTGAGAGGCAAAACGAATGCGCTGCCAATATCAAGAAAACCGCGCCGGCCTTGTTCTCAGCCGGTCGCGGTTTTCTTGATATTGGCAGCGCGCCTCTCCGCCACGCTACCGGTCCCCCTCTTCCAGGGTCATTGTTTTAGATCGGGTGTGACACGCTTCAGTGCATGGTCATCCACTCGCGGGCGGCGCGCAGCGCTGCGGCGAGCTGCATCTTGGTCAGCGTGGCGGCGACGTCGGCGCGAAGCTCGGCGGCGCGGTCGCTGCCCTTGATGGCGGCGATATTCAACCATTTGTGGGCGGCAACCGGGTCTGCCTTGCAGCCCCTGCCGGTCGCGTAGTTCACGCCCAGCTCGCAAAGGGCGTCGGCGCTGTTGCCACCCATCATGGCCATTTCAGACATCGGAGTTTCGAAGCGTGCCATCGGTTTTATCCCTGTTTCAGTCTTGTTGCGTCTGCCCTGTTTTCCGGTCCGGACCTTGCCGTCTATCGCGGCTTGATGGTCCTTCCGGCCGGCGGGTTTGCCCCGCTCGTTTGATGGCTTCACTATCGCAGACGGCTTTCAAAAAACGCCTAAAATGCATGCTTAATTCGATGCAAACAAAGTACAAATGCTTGGTAAACTTGGGATTTTGTTAAACATCGCTTCCCTTGCAAATTAAGGATTTTCGCGCAGGCTTTACCTTCTGTTAAGATCCGGAAATAAACCCTTCCTTCACCACAAAAAAAGCCGCAGCGATAAGAGAGACTGTTTTCCGTCGGCGAAAATGGCCGGCAAAATGGAGAAATCCGGCTCTAGGATCAAAGAAGTAGAGCATGATGCCGAAAACCGCTCACACTTTTCGGCATCATGCTCTAGGGCATATTTACCTTTACGTTCGCGTAAGCTAATTTCATCGCGATCCCGGCTACGGGAGCGGAAGACTTTCGGGGAGGAAAGACATGATCCGTGCCACCATCATCGCCGCAGCACTGCTTATCAGCGCCGGCACCGCCTTTGCCGACGAGCCGATCGTCGGCAATTGGAAGACCGCCTCGGGCGAGACTGCCGCCATCGCATCCTGCGGCGGCAGCTATTGCGTGACGCTGAAGACCGGCAAATATTCCGGACGGCAGATCGGCAAGATGCAGGGCAAGGGCGACAGCTATGTCGGCGAGCTCACCGACCCGGCCGAAGACAAGACCTATAGCGGCTCAGGCACGGTGAGCGGCAATACCGTCAGGATGAAAGGCTGCGTCCTGAAGATCTTCTGCAAGTCACAGACCTGGACGAAGCTCTAAAAACACCGTTTCCATCGCGAGAGCCGGCCTGGACAGACATGCTCCTGTTCGGCTCTCGCAATTTCCGTGCCGAATTCATGTTGCCGCGCACATGCGGAGCGTCCCATTTTGCGCTCCGAGGCCCTCAATACTGATGGTTCAATCTTCTATACTGGCGCAATCCCGCGGTAATCTTCCTGAACGCTAGATGAACCGGTATCTCAGCACCTGTTCAGCCTGACCATGGCAAAACAGTGTCCAGTATAGGGCACGGGTAGGTCCAGGAACATGGATACGATCATCATGGCGCGGCGTCTCGCCATCATCATGTTGTTTGCCGCCATCTTTGCGGTCAGCTTTTCGGTCGCGGTGGATCACACCGGGCGCGGCAGCGGCGCGCAATCGCATTTCGGCGCCAGCTTCACATGCCTGCAAACGGGCAGCGCCTATTGCACCACCGTGCAATAGGCCATCTCAGCCGGCATTCCGTCACCGCCAAAGGGCGGCGATATAAAATAGCTGCGAAAATCCTCAGCCATGCCTCGCATCGTCGTTTGCTTGTTAAAGACGACACTCTATAATGGCGCATGAGCAACCGAATCTCCCCTTTTTCACCCCTCGACATCTCCTCGCCAGCCCCATTCCAGCCGCGCAGCTTTACCGATCCCGGCAAGGCCGTGGAGGCGCTGACCGAGCTTTACGATCGCAACACCGCCTTTCTGATCGACAGCTTTACCAAGCTCGCCAACGGCGCGCCGATCACCGCGCGCTACCGTGCCTTCTATCCGCAGGTCAGCATCGAGACGACGAGCTTCGGCCATGTCGACTCGCGCCTGTCCTACGGGCATGTCACCGCGCCCGGCGTCTACACGACCACGATCACACGGCCGCAGCTCTTCAAGCACTATCTGAAGGAGCAGCTGACGCTGCTAATGCGCAGCCATAATGTGCCGGTGGTGGTGTCGGAATCGACGACGCCGATCCCGCTGCACTTCGCCTTCGGCGAGGGCGCGCATGTGGAAGCCTCCGCCGCCGGCTTCGACGACATTCCCCTGCGCGACCTCTTCGATACGCCGGACCTGAACACCACCGACGACGAAATCGCCAATGGCGAATATATCCCGCCGCCGGGCGAGCCTTCGCCGCTCGCGCCGTTTACCGCGCAGCGCATCGACTATTCGCTTGCCCGCCTTTCCCACTATACGGCGACGAGCGCGAAGCACTTCCAGAACTTCGTGCTGTTCACGAACTATCAGTTCTACGTCGATGAATTCTGCAACTGGGCGCGCGACCTGATGGCCAAGGGCGGCGACGGCTATACCGCCTTCGTCGAGCCCGGCAATATCATCACGCCCGCCGGCTCCAGCCAGCCCGAGGGGGACACCACCCCGCCGCGGCTGCCGCAAATGCCGGCCTACCATCTGAAGAAGAAGGGTCATGCCGGCATTACCCTGATCAATATCGGCGTCGGCCCGTCCAACGCCAAGACGATCACCGACCATGTCGCGGTGCTGCGCCCGCATGCCTGGCTGATGCTCGGCCATTGCGCCGGCCTGCGCAACAGCCAGCGTCTCGGCGATTACGTGCTGGCGCATGCCTATATGCGCGAGGATCACGTTCTCGACGACGACCTGCCGGTCTGGGTGCCGATCCCGGCGCTCGCCGAAGTGCAGGTGGCGCTGGAAGCGGCGGTCGCCGAGATCACTGGCTATGAAGGTTTCGAGCTGAAGCGCATCATGCGCACCGGCACGGTCGGCACCATCGACAACCGCAACTGGGAACTGCGCGATCAGGCAGGACCGGTCAAGCGGCTGTCGCAGGCCCGCGCGGTGGCGCTCGACATGGAATCGGCGACCATCGCCGCCAACGGCTTCCGCTTCCGTGTTCCCTACGGCACGCTGCTCTGCGTTTCCGACAAGCCGCTGCACGGTGAATTGAAGCTGCCGGGCATGGCGACCGCCTTCTACCGCACCCAGGTCAACCAGCATCTGCAGATCGGCATCCGCGCCATCCAGAAACTGGCCGCCATGCCGCCGGAAGCGCTGCATTCGCGCAAGCTGCGCAGCTTCTTCGAGACGGCGTTCCAGTAGGAACGCGCCGGGAATCGAGAGGCACATAGCTTCCTAATAACTCGCCTGCGGCGCCGGCCGCGGGTGATCAGCGGTTGCCACCTGCGGCCGTTCGGCCATCAGATCGCCTGCCCAGCTCAGGCGGAAGATCAGCATGGCAAACAGTGCGAACCCGATCGCGGTGCGGCGAAAGACCTTGCCGAGATCGGCCGACCGCATCAACTCTTCCTCCGACATCGCCTTGTGGCACCATTGATGCACCAGGGCTGCTTCCAGCGTGTACATGTCCGTCTCTCCTTTGTTGACGACGGACCTAGTCGAGCGGGCGCGGCTCTTTTCGACAGCGTTGAATTTTTTTGTCATGCTGCCCGAGGGGATGTCGATTTGCGCGCGGCCCGCTCGTCTATGGCTGTCAGCGAATGGAAGAGGAGAGGCTGCGATGAAATATCTTTGCCAGGTCTGGTTCGACGGAACGACACTCGATGGCATGACGAGCGAGGAAAGACAGAGGCTCGATTCCGCCTCACTCGCCTATGACCGGGATCTCGTCGCCGGCGGCCAGATGATCCATGCCGAAGCACTGCAATCGCCGAGCTCGGCCGTGACCGTGCGGGTGCGCAACGGCGAGACAGCCGTGACGGACGGCCCTTTCATCGAGACCAAGGAATATCTCGGCGGCTTCATCCTGATCGAAGCCAGAGACTTGAACGACGCCATCCGTGTCGCAGCCGGCATTCCGCTGGCAAAGCTCGGCGCCATCGAGGTACGGCCGATCTATTCCTTCGGTCCCGGACTTTAAGGAGACGGTGATGAAATTTCTTTGCCAGGTCTGGTTCGACACCGCCGAAATCAACGGTATCAGCGAGGAAGACGGGCGGCGCCTGACGCAGGACTCCGTCGACAATGACAACCGGCTGCGCGAAAGCGGCCATCTCCTTGTCGCCAATGCCCTGCGCGAACCGGAGACCGCCCGGACGGTGCGCGTGCGCAAGGGCGAAACGGCGGTGACCGACGGCCCCTTCGCCGAGATAAAGGAACATCTCGGCGGTTTCGTGCTGATCGAGGCGAAGGACATGGAGGAAGCGACCCGCATCGCTGCCACCTTCCCCGTCGCCCGCTATGGCATGATCGAGGTGCGCCCCGCCTACGACATCCGCTTTCCGGACGAATAGACGAGCGAGGGAGGAGAACATGCGGTTCCTGTGCATGATCCATACGTCCATCGATGTGGACGGAACGCTGAGCTCCGGGGAGATGGACAGCCTCGTCGCCGAGCATTTCGCCTATGACGACGGTCTGCGGCGGGACGGCACGCTGATCCTCTCCGACGCGCTGGAGCTGCCCGACAAGGCGATCGTCATTCGTCCCCGCGGAACGACGCTTACGGTGACGGATGGTCCCTTCGTCGAGACGAAGGAACATCTGGCCGGCTTCTATCTGATCGAGGCCGCCGACATGGCCGCCGCGACCGAGATTGCCCGTCGCATTCCCTCCGCGCGGCACGGCGCGGTCGAAATCCGCCCGATCCGGCTATTGACCCTTCCCGACACCTGACGGGCGAGAACGGCAGCCATGTCCCTGAACGCAACCATCGACGATATCTACCGCAACCAGTCGCGCCGCGTGCTGGCAACGCTAATCCGGCTGCTAGGGGATTTCGACCGGGCGGAAGAGGCGCTGCACGATGCCTTCATGGCCGCCGCCCAGCAATGGACGCCGGAGACTATCCCGGCCAATCCCTATGCCTGGCTGGTCTCGACCGGACGCTTCCGGGCCATCGACCATATCCGCCGGAGGGCGCGGTTCGACACGTCCAGGGCCGATATCGCCGACCGTCTTTATCCGGAGGGCGAAATCATGGAGATCGCCGAAAACGAGGAGATCGAGGATGACATGCTGCGGCTGGTCTTCACCTGCTGCCATCCGCTGATCCCCGCCGAGGCGCAGATGGCAATGGCGCTGCGGGAGGTCTGCGGCCTGACGACGGAAGAGATCGCCCATGCCTTCCTCGTTCCCGCCCCCACCGTCGCCCAGCGCATCGTCCGCGCCAAGAACCGCATCCGCGCTGCCCATATTCCCTACGAAGTCCCCGCCAGGGCCGAATTGCCCGAGCGATTGGCGCAGGTGCTGCATGTCATCTATCTGGTCTTCAACGAGGGCTATTCCGCCTCTTCCGGCGCGGCGATCGTGCGCGCGGATATCGCCGCCGAGGCAATCCGGCTCGGTCGCCTGCTCCTGACGCTTCTGCCCGATCCGGAAGCCGCCGGCCTGCTGGCGATCATGCTGCTGCAGGATTCACGGCGGTCGGCGCGGACAAGCGCCTCCGGCGATCTCGTCCTGCTTGCCGAACAGGATCGCACGCTCTGGGATACGGTGAAGATCGACGAGGGTCTCGCGCTTGCGGCCGAGGCCATGGCGGCCGAAAGCGTCGGCAACTATGCCCTGCAGGCGGCCATCGCCGCCGAACATGCGCGGGCCGCAACGCCGGAAGAAACGAACTGGCGGCAGATCGTGACGCTCTACGATCTGCTGCTGCTGGCCCATCCATCCCCGGTGATCGAGCTCAACCGGGCCGTGGCCGTCTCGATGTGCCAAGGGCCGGCGGCCGGGCTCGATATCGTCGATAGCCTGCTCGGCGAGGAGCGAATGGCGCGCTATCACCTGGCCCATGCCGCCAGGGCCGATTTCCTGCGCCAACTTGGCCGCACCGAGGAGGCAAGGCAATCCTATGAAACGGCGCTTTCACTCTGCCGGCAGGCGCCCGAACAGGCCTTTCTTCGCAACCGGCTGGCGGAGCTTGTCAGCAAACCCCGACCGTAAGTCCGTTCAGGAGCGTTTTCTGGAAACGAGCAGCCCGAGCGCCGTGCCCGTCAGCGCCGAGACGATGATCAGGAGATGCGCGTTGATGCTGGCCTGCGCCAGATTGTCGATTGCCGCCTTTGCGCTCGATGCCCCAAAGGCCATGGCCCCAGCCGTGATACCGGCCGGATAGGTGCCGACACCGCCCGGCGCATGCACCGGCAGCACCGACGACAGCTCGCCGCCGAGCGCCCCGCCGAAGCTCGCCGAAAGCGGCGTCACGTTCATCAGGCCGAGTGACCAGGCGAGCACGGCCACCTTCACCAGCCAGTTGACCACCGTCGTCAGCCAGGCGCGGGCAAAGGCGCCGGCATTGGCCGGCAGGCCGCGTTCCAGCTCATGCACTAGGCCCTGCATCTTCTTCGGCAATAGCTTCGCGGCAAGGCGGATCAGAGGGCGGCGCAGGGCAAAGCCCGCGACCGGCAGGAGCAGGAAGGCGAGCCAGCCGATCCAGGCCAGCATGCGGTAGGGAGACGCAAGCGCGAGGCCGATGCCGGCTGCGGCCAGCAACGCATGCAGGTCGAGCAGCCGCATGACGAACAGCGCCGAGGTTCCTCGCGCCAGCGGAATGCCGAATTCGGAGCGCATCAGTACCGGGAAACTGGTCTCGCCGGTGCGGAAGGGCATCATGATGTTGAGGAGATTGTGAACCTGCGTCACGCGGAAGAGCGCGGCGAAATGGCCGCCGGTCTCCTTCGGGAAATAATCGTAGATGCGCCAGGTGCGCAGGAAATAGGTGCCAGTCAGAAGCGCCAGTGCGAGGAGGATGGGCAAGGCGCCGACCTTGCCCCATTGCGCCAGGATCGAGCTCCAGCCCCAGAACCATTCGATGAAGGCGGCATAGGCGAGCACGACGGCAAGCGTCAGCAGCGTCATTCGGTTGCGAATAAACCAATTCTGTCGGCTGGCAACCATCGGAGTCTTCATGTAGTTAGGGCACCCAGTGCGAGCGGAGGCTGATGCCGGACATGTCGCTCGTTCCGTCCGGCCGGTTCTGCCGGTCTTTTAGGAGAAAGAAGAGTTGCAGACAACGGCAGAGTCGACCCGCCCCCTGACCGATACGGCAAGCGCTTTGGAGCTTTCGCTGGTCGTGCCTGTCTTTAACGAGGAAGAAAGCGTCGGACCGCTGATCGAACGCATCTGTTCGGCCATGGCGGGCTTCGCCAGGCCGTGGGAACTGATCCTGGTCGATGACGGCAGCACGGATGCCACGCTCGTCAACGCGCGCCGCTCGCTCGGACGCGAGGGACTGACGCTGAGCATCGTCGAGCTCCAGCGCAATTTCGGCCAGACCGCCGCCATGCAGGCCGGCATCGATGCCGCCGCTGGCCGGCTGATCGCCACCATGGACGGCGACCTGCAGAACGATCCGAAGGATATCCCTTCGATGGTCGAGGAGCTGGAACGCCGGCAGCTCGACCTGCTCGTCGGCTGGCGCAAGAACCGCCAGGACGGGTTGCTGCTGCGCAAGATCCCTTCCTGGTGCGCCAATTACCTCATCGGTCGCATCACCGGCGTCAAGCTGCATGATTATGGCTGCAGCCTGAAGATCTACCGCGCCTCGATCATCAAGCAGGTGAAGCTGATGGGCGAGATGCACCGTTTCATCCCCGCCTGGGTCGCCGGCGTCGTGCCGAGCTCGCGCATCGGCGAAGTCCCGGTCACGCATCACGCCCGCCAGCACGGCACATCGAAGTACGGGATATCGCGCACCTTCCGCGTCATCCTCGACCTGCTGTCGGTGATGTTCTTCATGCGCTACAAGGCGCGACCGGGTCATTTCTTCGGCTCGCTCGGCCTTGGCCTAGGAGCGCTCGCCGGGCTGATCCTGCTCTGGCTCTTCATCGCCAAGTTCATCTTCGGCGACGATATCGGCAACCGGCCGCTGCTGCTGGTCGGCGTCGTGCTGCTGCTGTCGTCGGTGCAGATGATCACGACCGGCATTCTCTCGGAAATGATCGCGCGCATCTATTATCGCGACGATCTCTCGCCGAACTATATCGTGCGCAAGATATTCGATCGGAACGATGTGGATGCATAGACTTCTGGTCCGCCGGCCAGATGCTATCCTCCTCCTGCTTGCCGGTTACTTTCTTCTGGAATTCGCGGTGCGGCTGACGATGCCCTACGGCCTGCGCTTCGATGAATCGCAGCAGGCATTGTTCTCGCAGTGGCTGACGCTCGGCTACGATTCCCAGCCGCCGCTCTACAACTGGATACAGACGCTCACGGTCTCCGCCTTCGGACTGTCGCTGGCGGCGATCTCCATCGTCAAGAACGTCATCCTGTTCCTGGTCTATGTCAGCTATTACAGACTGGCCAGGGAGATCCTGTCGGACAAGCTCTTCGCGGCGATCGCCACATTGTCGCTGCTGACGATCCCGCAGCTCTTCTGGGAGGCGCAGCGTGACCTTACGCATACGGTCATGCAGCTCCTGACCATCAACCTGTTTCTCTACGGAATAGTGCGCACGCTGAAGGCGCCGAGTGCCGGTGCTTACATATTCACCGGCATCGCCCTCGGCCTCGGCATGCTGTCGAAGTATAATTTCGTCCTGCTTGCTGCCGCCGCCATCGTCGCCGTGCTGATGCATCCGCAAGGCCGGGCACGCGTCTTCGACAAGCGCCTGTTGCTCACCCTGCTGTTCGCTGCGCTGATCTTCCTGCCGCATGGGCTCTGGCTGATCCACAATCTCGACATCGCTTCCGGCCGCACGCTGGGGATCATGGAGCAGGATGCGCCCAAGGGCGTCTTCTCCAAGCTGGTGAAGGGGCCGCTGGAATTCGTGAAGCTGGTCGTGGTGATCTGCGCGCCGACGCTCGCCGTCTATGCGCTCGTCTTCGGCAGGACCTTCTTCGGCAGCTTGCGGCAATCGAACGAGTGGACGCGTTTCTTCGACGTGCTGTTCGTCGTCATCGGCCTTTTGGTGCTGGTCCTGATCGTCACGATCGGCATGACGGCGCTGCGCGACCGCTGGCTGCTGCCCTTCCTCTTCCTCATGCCGATCTATCTCTGCCTGAAGATGGAACTGGCCGGCGTCAAGCCGGCGGATTTTTGCAGGCGTTTCGTCTATATCCCGCTGGTGATGATGCTGGTTATCCCGGCGCTGCTGCTCGCCCGCGTCGTGTTTCCGACGCTCTTCGGCTCCTACGATCACTACAACACCCCCTACCCCGCCTTCGTGCGGCAGGTCGTGGCGGCGGAGGGCAAACGGCCCGGACTGGTGCTGACGGACACTTGGCTGCCGGGCGGCAACCTGCATCTGCAATTGCCCGACGTGCCGACCATGTCGCTCTTCTTCGGAAACCTGAAGGCCGATTACCAGTGGACCGCCGACAGGCCGATCCTCGTTGCCTGGCGGCCGGGGCCGAACGATGCGGCGATGCCGGCAATGTTGACGAGCTGGCTGCATGACACGCTCGGCCCGCAATATGCGACACCCGACATCAGGCTCATGGATCTACCCTATATCCACGGCAAAGCTGGCGACATGGCTTCTTTCGCCTATTGTTGGATCTATCCGAAATAAGCGCGGGAAGCACGCATGGACCCGACCGACAGACCGTCAAGCATCGTCAACGCTATAGCGGATCTGCCGCCCTGGCAGGTCAAGAGCTCCGAATATGTGCATCGCGACCGCTGGCTGAAGGTCAGGGCCGATAGCTGCGTGACGGCGGAAGGCATCGAGATCGCGCCCTATTACGTGCTGGAATATCCTGATTGGGTACAAGTGATAGCCCTCGATGCCGAGGACAACATCTATCTCGTCCAGCAATATCGCCACGGTCTCGGCGTGGTCGCGCTGGAGCTTCCCGGCGGAGCGGTGGATGCGAGCGATGCCAGCCCGATCGAGACGGCGGCGCGGGAGTTGCGGGAAGAGACCGGCCTGTCCGCCGCCGATTGGGAACATGTCGGCAGCCTAGCCGCCAATCCGGCCACCCACACCAATCTTTGCCATATCGTGCTCGCCCGCAATGTCGAACTCACGGCCAGGCCGGCGGACGATCCGACGGAGCGCATCCGCCTCGTCCGCATGCCGATCCGGCAGGCGGTCGAGCTGGCGCTGGAAGGCAAGATGATCCAGGTCATCCATGTCGCGGCGCTGACGCTTGCCCTGCACAGGGCAGGCAAATGGGATGCGCCTCCCACGACGGCCAGGGCTGACTAGCCCTTTACCGCCGCCCATACCGCATCGAGCGCCAGCCGTGTGATGCGCACCATGGCGTCCACCTCGTCACGACTGATAATCAGCGGCGGCGAGGCCAGCATGCGGTCGGCAGTGGCGCGCAGGACGAGACCGTTGGTCAAGGCGTGGTTGCGCACGGCCGAACCGATGGCATCCGGCTTTTCGAAGCGGCGGCGGGTGGATTTGTCGGCGGCAAGTTGGAGCGCGCCCATCAGCCCGATGCTCACCGCTTCGCCCACCATGTCGTGATCGGCGAGACTGCCCCAGGCTTTGGCGAAATAGGGGCCGATATCGTCGCGGACGCGCTCGATCAGCCGCTCATCCTCGATAATGCGAAGATTTTCCAGCGCGGCTGCGGCGCAGACCGGATGGCCGGAATAGGTAAAGCCATGATTGAACTCGCCGACATCGTTGATCAGCACATCGGCGACGCGATCGCTGACCAGCACCCCGCCGATCGGCAGATAGCCCGATGACAGGCCCTTGGCGATCGGCGCGAGATCGGGCTCGACCGCGAAATGCTGATAGCCGAACCAGGAACCGAGCCTTCCGAAGCCGCAGATCACCTCGTCGCAGACCAGCAAAATGTTCCTCGCCTTGCAGATGCAGGCGATTTCCGGCCAGTAGGTCGCCGGCGGAATGATGACGCCGCCGGCGCCCTGCACCGGTTCGGCGATGAAGGCCGCGACATTGTCCTCGCCCAGCTCGTCGATCTTTTCCTCCAGCTCGCGGGCGACCTTGAGGCCGAACTCGTCCGGCGAGAGATCCCCGCCTTCGCCGTACCAATAGGGCTGGCCGATATGAACGACGCCGGGGATCGGCAAATCGCCCTGCTCATGCATGTATTTCATGCCGCCCATGCTGGCACCCGCGACGGTGGACCCATGGTAGCCGTTACGGCGGGCGATCACCGCCTTCTTCGTCGGCTTGCCCACGGCGCTCCAATAGACGCGCGCCATGCGGAACCAGGTGTCGTTGGCTTCCGAGCCCGAATTGGTGAAGAAGACATGGTTGAAATGCGGCCCGGCATGGGCGCAGACCTTCTCCGAGAGCAGCGTCGCCGGCGTCGTCGTCGTGCCGAAGAAGGTATTGTAGTAGGGCAGCTCGTTCATCTGCCGGATGGCGGCATCGGCAATTTCCGTTCGCCCGTAGCCGATATTGACGCACCAGAGCCCGGCAAAGCCATCGAGATATTTTCGGCCGTTGCTGTCGAAGATATAGACCCCCTCGCCACTTTGGATGATCCGCGCGCCGTCGGCATTCAGCTTCTTCATGTCAGCAAAGGGATGGAGATGATGAGCAGCATCGATGGCGGCGAGATTGGAGCGGCTGGAAGTATCGGACATCGTTTGCAGAATCCCTATCGGATTGAAAGGCTGGCTTCGATCGTTTACGACCATGACGTGAGCATCGGGGAATGACAAGGGCATGGCGGCTGACAACGCGACCAAGGGTATGGCACGCATCGAAGTGCTGATATCAGACATGAATGGCCGGCTGCGCGGCAAGCAGATCCCCATCGAAGCGGAAAAGAAGGTCTGGTCCGGCGCGGTGCGCCTGCCGACCTCGACGCAGTCACTGGATATCTGGGGCGACGACAATGACGACCTCACCGGCCTGTCGCTAACCATCGGCGATCCCGACGGCACCTGCGTCGCCGATCCGCGCACGCTCTCCGACATGCCCTGGGCTCCGGCCGGCTCGAAGCAGGTTCTCGCCACCATGCACGAACTCGACGGCAGTCCGAGCTTCCAGGATCCGCGCGCGATCCTCATTTCCGTCCTCGAGCGCTACAAGGCGCTTGGCCTGACGCCTGTCGTCGCCACCGAGCTGGAATTCTATCTTCTCGCCGGCGACTGGCGCGAGCGCGGCATCCCTTCGCCACCGCCGGCGCTGACCTATCGCGGCGAGCCGAACGGCTATCAGCTCTATGACATGGATGCCGTCGACCTGCTTGGCGACTATCTCGAAACCCTGCGCGCCTATGCCAAGGCGCAGAACCTCCCGGCCGACGCGACGACAGCGGAATTCGGCCCCGGCCAGTTCGAGGTCAATCTGCTGCATCGACCGGATGCCCTTGCCGCCGCCGACGACTGCATCCTGCTGAAACGGGTCGCCGAACAGGCAGCGCGCAAGCATGGCCTGAAATCAACCTGCATGGCGAAACCCTATAGCGATCATGCCGGCTCGGGCCTGCATGTGCATGCCAGCATCGTCGACGACCAGGGCCGCAATATCCTCGATGCGGCGGGCGGCGAGCCGGTAAAACTGAAATCAGTCTGCGCCGGCCTGCTGCAAACACTACAGGAAGCGCAGCTCGTCTTCGCGCCCTTCGCCAATTCCTATCGCCGCTTCCAGCCGGGCTCCTTCGCGCCGGTCGACCTCACCTGGGGTTACGGCCATCGCGGCACGGCCGTGCGCATCCCCGAAAAGGATGGGCCGGGCGCGCGCATCGAACATCGCGTTGCCGGCGCCGACGCCAATCCCTACCTGATGCTGGCGGCGATCCTCGGCGGCATGCTGCTCGGACTGGAGCGTGATCTCGATCCCGGCGAGGAGACGACGCCGAGCCATGTGCCCAACGATGCGCCACGGCTGACGCATGATTTCCTGACCGCCGTGGAGCGCTTCAGCGCCTCTTCCTTCATCGCCGATATTTTCGGGGAGCGGTATCAGAGGCTCTATGGCGACACCAAGCGCAAGGAAGCCATCCGCCACCTGCGCACCGTCTCCGATTTCGATTATCGGACCTATCTGCCGCGGTTTTGAAGAACGTCAGACGACCGCACTGCGGATCGCCTCTTCCTCGGCAGAACGCGCCGCCGTACCCTGCCGGATCATCACCTTCAGCTCGCCAGCATGCAGCTTGAGCGTAACGTCGCGCTCCAGCGGCAGCAGCTCGCCGTCCATGACGCAATTGGCGAGGCTGCGCAGCTTCGGGAAGTGCAGATGCACCTCGCGCGCATGCATCACCATGACGTCGGCATTGTCGCGAAACCGACCGCGCAGCATATCGACGGCGAGCCGGGCGACACCAAGCGGCCGCAGCGGTCTTGCCGTATAGAAGCCGAGCTCGCCGCTACGGAGGTCGTCGGCATAGAGCAACGCATTGGCGCCGAACGGATTGTTGGAGACCGAAATCGCCGAAACATGCCGGCGCTCACGAACGCCCTCGGCTTCGAAATCGACATCGAATTCCGGCGGATTGACGATAACGCCCAATGCGGCCCTGGTGCTGGCCGACATTTTGCCGATGCGGGAACGGTAGGTATAGCCATTGCGATAGCGCACCATGCGCGCATGCAGGCCAGCCGAGAACTGGTGAACGAAAGGCCGGCCATTGGCGCTGCCGATGTCGACCTGCTCCACCTCGCCGGTCGCCAGCACCTCCAGCACCTGCCAGATATCCAGCGGCAATTTCAGCGACCGCGCGAAGAGATTCATGGTGCCGGCCGGAATGACGCCGAGCGCCACGCCGTTTTTCCAGGCGACGGCCGCTGCGGCGGAAATCGTGCCATCACCGCCGCCGGCGACGATACCGTCGATATCGTCGCGCCGCGCCGCCCGCTCCATGGCGGCGACGACCTCGTTTCCGGAGACGACCACGCCTTCGAAATCATGGCCGGCATCCCGGAAAACCTGCTCCGCCCTCGTTTCGTAAGCGGTCATATCCGTGGTCTTGAACGTGCCGCCGTCGCGGTTGAAAAAGCCGATCAGTTTCATCGATGCTCTGGATTTTGCGCCTGATTGTCTCGCGGGAAGGAACGATTTCCCGCGCCCGTCTCTCTCAGATGGTTTCAACGCGGGCGATTTCAAGCATTCGCCGCCGCTCGCGGCAATCGCCGCGGGCGCATGACCCGGATACATATGCGCCAAACGACATGCTGCGCTGCAAAAAATGCACGCGACAGAGGCAACAGCCTGTCCGATACTATCGCATGAGGCATGTTCGTGCCTTCCGATCTTTTCATTTTATGCTGTGCCCGAACCCCGCATGCCGGGTTTTACTGCCCGCTTCGCGGCACTTGCGCATGATCACCGCCATGGAGTTTTCGTGAGCGATATCACCGCCGACGTCGTCGATTCCCAAACCGCGCTCGAGGCGCCGTCGCGCACCGCGATCGCCCTCGTGACGCTGGCGCTCGCCGTCGGCAGCTTCGGCATCGGCACCGGCGAATTCGTCATCATGGGCCTGCTGCCCGAGGTCGCCAATGCCTTCGGCGTCTCCACCCCACAGGCCGGCCATGTCATCAGCGCCTATGCGCTCGGTGTCGTCGTCGGTGCGCCGGTCATCGCCATTCTCGCGGCGAAAATGGCGCGGCGCACGCTGCTCTTGCTGATGATGGCGATCTTTGCCGCCGGCAATATCTCCAGCGCCCTCGCCCCGACTTTCGAAAGCTTCGCGGCGCTGCGCTTCATCACCGGCCTGCCGCATGGCGCCTATTTCGGTGTCGCGGCGCTCGTTGCGGCCTCTATGGTGCCGGTTCATCGCCGCGTGCGCGCCGTCGGCCAGGTCATGCTCGGCCTGACGATCGCCACGCTGATCGGCACGCCGATCGCCACCTTCCTCGGACAGATCCTGAACTGGCGGGCCGCCTTCATGATGGTCGGCGGCGTCGGACTGGTGACCATGCTGCTCATCGCCCTGTTCCTGCCGAAAGACAAGGTCGAGGAAGGCGCCAGCATCACTCGCGAACTCGGAGCCTTGCGCCGCATTCAGGTCTGGCTGACGCTCGGCATCGCCGCAGTCGGCTTCGGCGGCATGTTCTCGATCTTCAGCTATGTCGCGACGACGACCACACAGGTTGCCGGTATGGGAGCGAGCATGGTGCCCTTCGTGCTTGCCCTCTTCGGCATCGGCATGAATGTCGGCAATGTCGTCGGCTCGCGTCTGGGCGACCTCTCGCTCAAGGGCACGATCGGCGGCATGATGGTCTTCAACGTGATCATCATGACGCTGTTTTCGCTGACCGCCGCCAATCCGGTGATGCTCTGTCTCTGCGTCTTCCTGATCGGCTGCGGTTTTGCCGCCTGCCCTGCCGTGCAGACGCGCCTGATGGATGTCGCAGCCGACGCGCAGACGCTCGCCGCCGCCTCCAACCATTCCGCCTTCAACATCGCCAATGCGCTCGGCGCCTGGCTCGGCGGACTGGTGATCTCCTGGGGCTTCACGGCGGCCGCGACCGGCTATGTCGGCGCGGTCCTCTCCGTTCTCGGCCTGGCCGTCTTCGGCCTATCGGTTGCCCTGGAGCGCAGCGGCCGGAGCGCATGAGGCGGGCGAAAGCCGCAGCTCCTGCCTGCCGGCATGACATAGGACATTTTCCTCACCCCAGACCGCCATCGCCTTGATGATCGGCTCCAAGCTGGCGCCAAGCGGCGTCAGCGCATAGTCGACGCGTGGCGGCACCACCGGGAACACGGTGCGCGACACCAGGCCGGACACTTCCAGTTCCCGTAGCTGCTTCGTCAGCATGCGCTGCGTCACCGATGGCAATTTGCGGCGGATCTCATTGAAGCGCAGCGTCCCCTCCATCAGATGGAACAGGATTACGCCCTTCCACTTGCCATCGAGCAGGCTCAGCGTCGCCTCGACCGGGCAACCGGGGAAATTCTTGACCAGCTTGGCGCGAGGCAGAGACATCGACAGTATCCTTTTGGGTACTACGTACAGAATTTGTGCATTCTTGCATCATCCGATCATAAGACGCATCTGGACCCTGTGCAACGAAGACAGGAGCTTTGCCATGCGTGCCGTCGCCTACAAGATCCCGCAGCCCATTTCCGCCGAAACGTCGCTTGTCGACATCGATCTCCCGATCCCCGACCCCAAGGGCCGCGATCTGCTGATCGAAATCTGGGCTGTCTCCGTCAACCCTGTCGATGTCAAAGTCCGCGCCGGCGTCGCTCCCGCTGACGGCGAATACAAGGTGCTGGGCTGGGACGCGGCCGGTATCGTCAAGGCTGCCGGCCCGGAGGTCACCCTGTTCAAGCCCGGCGACGCGGTCTTCTATGCCGGCGCCATCCATCGCGGCGGCTCGAACGCGGAGTTTCATCTGGTGGATGAGCGTATTGTCGGCGCCAAACCGAAGAGCCTCGATTTCGCCGCTGCCGCGGCCCTGCCGCTGACCTCGATCACCGCCTATGAGATGCTGTTCGATCGCCTCAAGGTGCAGCACCCGGTTTCGGGCGCCGCCAACGCCATTCTCATCATCGGCGGCGCTGGTGGCGTCGGCTCGGTCGCCATCCAGATCGCCCGGGCGCTGACGGGCCTGACCGTGATCGCCACCGCCTCGCGGCCGGAAACCCAGGCATGGGTGAAGGAACTCGGCGCCCATCATGTGATCGATCACGCCAAGCCATTGGCCCCGCAGATCGCCGCCCTCGGCATCGGCGCCCCGGCTTTCGTCTTCTCGACCACCAACACCGGCGATCATCTCGCGTCGATCGTCGAGACCATCGCGCCGCAGGGCCGCTTCGGATTGATCGACGATCCGAAGGTGCTCGATATCGTCCCCTTCAAGCGCAAATCGGTTTCGGTCCATTGGGAGTTGATGTTCACCCGCCCGCTCTTCAACACGGCCGACATGATCGAACAGCACAAGTTGCTCACGAAGGTCGCCGAACTGGTCGATACCGGCAAGATCCGAACGACGCTCACCGAAACGCTCGGCACGATCAACGCCGCCAATCTCAAGAAGGCGCATGCTTTGGTCGAGACGGGAAAGATGAAAGGCAAGGTCGTTCTGGCTGGTTTCTGAAGCGCCTTCACGTGCTCGAACGGCCGGGTGCATGCCGCCCGGCCACGCTGCTTTCGACCTTTTTGCAACAGTGGTTGCTGCAATGCACAAACCGTTAGCCGCCCAAAGAAAATTTTACTGCGACATTATGGCATTAACCGTCTCCGCCACTTGACTTTTCGCCACTTCGGAGCGACTTCTGCCCCTACGTGGGGAACGGCGTTTTCCATGCCGATTAACCGGAGCCATCTTACGATGCCTAGCGACAGTAGTAGTCGATTGCCTTTGCCGTCAGTGGCCTTCGTGCAGTAACCGACTCCTGTCGGCTCGCCACGATCCGCCACGACGGCAGATCGACTGGAAAGGCGAGCTATAATGAACATCAACAGCTTTCCCGTGCGGGCTGGCAATGCCGCTCGTGCATTCATCAATAACAACCGCGCCGTCACCATCGCGGAACGCGTTGAGTCGCTGAACGCGATCGAAGCGAAAGAGGCCGCTCGCATCCTCGCCAAGATGCCGGAAGAGCGCGCCGTGCGTATTCTCGACCGGCCGGAGCTGCGCAACGCTTCCGCTATTCTGGCAACCATGAGCAATGCGGATGCGGCACGGCTGCTGCATGGCATGTCCAACGACCGCGTCGCCGACGTGTTGCTGGAGCTGGATGGCGATACTCGTGGCCGGCTCTTCGCCCGCCTCGACGAGCCGGTCCGCGTCGCGATCCAGGGCCTGATGGGCTATCCGCCGCGTACCGCCGGCGGCATCATGACGACGGAGTTCGTCAGCGCCTATCAAAGCTGGACCGTCGCGCAGACCCTCAATCACGTTCGCCAGGTCGAACGCTCGCGGGAGACCGTCTATGCCATCTACGTGCTGGACGACGAGACGCATGCGCTGCTGCATGTCGTAACGCTGCGCCGGCTGATCACCGGCGAGCCGGATGCCTGTATCCTCACGGTCGCGCAGAAAGGCCAGCCGGTGACGGCGCCGCCGCTGATGAAGCAGGAAGACGTCGCCCGCCTCATCCGCCGCCACGATCTGCTGGCCCTGCCGGTGGTCGACGAAAACTGTCGCATGCTGGGCATCGTCACCGTCGACGACGTCATCGACACGATGATCGCCGACACGACGGAAGATGCACAGAAGTTCGGCGGCATGGAAGCGCTCGGCCAGCCCTATATGAAGATCGGCTTTGCCGGCATGATCCGCAAGCGCGCCGGCTGGCTCGCCGCCCTCTTCCTCGGCGAGATGCTGACGGCAAGCGCCATGCAGCATTTCGAAGGCGAGCTGGAAAAGGCCGTCGTGCTGACGCTGTTCATCCCGCTGATCATGAGCTCGGGCGGCAATTCCGGCTCGCAGGCGACCTCGCTGATCATCCGGGCGCTGGCGCTCGGCGAACTCAAGCTGTCCGACTGGTGGCGCGTCGCCTTGCGCGAACTGCCGACCGGCATCGTGCTCGGCTCCATCCTCGGCCTGGTCGGCTTCGCCCGCATCGTGCTGTGGCAGAGCATCGGCCTGTTCGACTACGGTCCGCACTGGCAGCTGGTTGGGATCACGGTCTTTGCCGCCCTGATCGGCATCGTCACCTTCGGGTCGCTGGCCGGCTCGATGCTGCCGTTCCTGCTGCAGAAGCTGCGGCTCGACCCGGCCAGCGCCTCGGCCCCCTTTGTGGCGACGCTGGTCGACGTGACGGGGCTGGTCATCTACTTCTCCGTGGCATTGCTGATCCTCAGCGGCACGATGCTCTGACGACGAAAATACCGACATTGAAAGGGCCGGCTGCGGCCCTTTTTCCGTTTCAGTCTGGCGGCGGCAGCTTCAGCGCGCCATTGGTCTTGATGGTCCGGATGGCAAAATTCGAGCGCAGATCGACGATACCCGGAAGAACCAAAAGCTTTTCCGACATCACCTTCTCATAGGCAGCCAGATCCTCAACCACCACTTCCGCCAGAAAATCGGCCGTTCCCGAAATCAGGTGACAGGCGACGATTTCCGGTATGGCGAGCAATGCCGCCTGCTGCGCCTCCGAATTTTCCTTCGAGTGATGCCCGACCTTGAGCTCGACGAAAACCGTCAAGCCGAGGCCTGCCTCCTTGCGGTCGATATCGGCGCGGTAACCGCGCAGGAGACCGGATTTCTCCAGATTGCGGATGCGCCGCAGACAGGGCGACGGCGAAAGATTCACCTTCTCGGCAATCTCGACATTGGTGGCGCGCGCATCCTCCTGCAGGCAGTTGAGGATGGCGATATCGAATTTATCCAATTTTGGCATTTCTAAAAACTTTCATCGCCTCTATTGGCAGATCATTGCTCATAGCACTTTCTCTGAGCCATAACTAGCAAGGACATGCCTCGGCCTCCGGCGCTATCTTTTCTTCAACCGGATGATGATCCGGACGGTTAGAAAGGATATGTCGATGACCGCTTTGGCTTTCTCCTCCCGCAAGACGATGCCCACCGCGATCGGCTATGCCGGCGCCATCATTACCGTGCTGATCTGGGCCAACTGGATTCTTGCCACGCGCCATACTGCTGAAACGCAGATGGGCACGATCGACCTCGGCCTGATCCGCTACGGCATTCCGGCGCTGGTGCTCTCCCCCGTGTGGCTGCGCACGGGACTGTTGCCGAAAGGCATACCGCTGAAGCTGCTGGCGCTGATGGTCTGCGGCTCGGGCGCGCTTTTCTTCCAATTGACCACCTTTGCCATCCACTTCACGCCCGCCGCCTCGGCCGGCATTCTGCTCGGCGGGTCCATGCCGCTGGCGGCCGCGCTGATCGGCGTGCTGCTGTTTCGCGAGCGTCCGGATATCACCCGCTGGCTCGGTCTCGGCGGCATCGTCGCCGGCGTCGTCATTCTTCTGGTGCGCAGCCTTTCCGGCGCCGAGGTTTCCTGGGTGAGCTTCACGCTGCTGCCGCTCGGCGCCCTGCTCTGGGCCGGTTACACCCACGCGTTTCGCCGCTCCGGCCTGAACGCCATTCAGGCAAGCGCCATTATCGCGGCCTGGTCGTTCCTCATCCATGTCGCGTTGGCTTTCGTCTTCGGCAGCTCGCTCGCCTCGGTGCCACTGCCGGAAATCGGGCTGCAGGTCGTGAGCCAAGGCCTGCTTTCCGGGCTTGCCGCCACCCTCGCCTATGGTCTTGCCGTACAGGCGCTGGGCGGCACGCAGGCCGCCGCCTTCACCGCCATCACCCCGGTCCTCGCCACCTTCGGCGGCGGACTGCTGCTCGGCGAGCCGCTCGGCCTGGCGGAGATTGCAGCAGCAGCCGTCACTGGAATGGGCGTGGCATTGTCGACCGGATTGCTGTCGCGGAAATAGACGCACCATTCGCAGAAGACCGGAAGAGGGCGGCCCACGGGCGGCCCTCGGCATTGAAAGCGACATCATCCGATGCTAATTTTGATGACGAAGGAGATTTCCATGCGAACCACGGTCGCCATCGACGACAAGCTGCTTGCGGATGCACGCGAAGTGACCGGCTTGGCCGAAACCTCGGCGATCGTGCGCGAAGCATTGAAGGCCCTCGTCGAACGCGAAGCGGCAAGAACATTGATCCGTCTCGGCGGTACGGAACCTGATATCACCGCCCCTCCTCGCCGTCAGTTTGGCGCCGAATGATCCTGGTCGATACATCGATCTGGATCGATCATTTTCATTCGCTGGACGCTCGTCTCCAATCCCTGCTGGAACAGAAGCAAGTCCTTGTCCATCCCTTCGTCATCGGCGAAATCGGCCTTGGCAATCTGCGACAGTATGATCTCGTCATGCAAAGCATGAAACGGCTGCACTCGATTGGAAAAGCGTCGGATGACGATGTCCTTTACTTCATCCGGAGCAATAAATTGCAGGGTGCCGGAATCGGCTATGTCGATGCGCATCTTGCCGCCGCCGCGATGCTCACACCCGGAACCTATCTTTGGACCCGCGACAAGCGACTTCAACGCATTGTCGAGAACCTCGGAATCTCGCCACGACTATGAGCGCCCCTGGCTCAGAACCGCAGCGCCATCGCAACCCGGCGGGCCGGATCGGCGCCGTGTTCGAACTCTCTTTCCAGGATACGCGTCAGCTCCGCAGACCGCTCGCCCTCATCCAGGATACGGAAGCCGAGCGAAGCATAGAATGGCGCGTTGAAGGCGACGTGGCGATCCGTGGTCAGGGTCAAGCCCGATCTGCCGCTTGTCCGCGCCCTCTCGATGACCGCTTGCATCAACAGCCGTCCGGCACCCTTTTTCTGCCAGTCCCGCACGACATCGATCTCGGCGATATGAACCGTGTCGCCTGTCACGATTCCCGCGAGGAAACCAAAGGGCTGGTCCCTCTCATCGACAGCGACAAACAATAGACCCGCGTCGAGCGACTGCCTCAGAATGCCGATGGGCAGCGACGTCGGCTCGCAGGCGACGGCGCCGGCGTCATGCAAGGCCCAGAAGGCATCCACCTCGATGGCGGACAGCAAGCTCAATTCGTCCGACCGGGCGGAACGGATCGCATAGGTGTCTCGCCCGGTCGTCTCCATCGCCATCACATATTGGGATAAACAGGCCCTTCGCCGCCCTGCGGCGGAACCCAGTTGATGTTCTGGTTGGGGTCCTTGATGTCGCAGGTCTTGCAGTGGACGCAGTTCTGGGCGTTGATGACGTAGGTCTCCTTGCCGTCCTTCTCCACCCATTCATAGACGCCGGCCGGACAGTAGCGCGTCGACGGACCGGCAAAGATGTCGTGCTCCGACGAGACCTGCAGCGCCATGTCCCTGACCTTGAGATGCACCGGCTGGTCTTCCTCGTGATTGGTGTTCGACAGGAACACCGAGGACAGACGGTCGAAAGTGAGCACGCCATCCGGCTTCGGATAGTCGATCTTCTGGTGCTTGGAGGCCGGTTCGAGGCTCTCAGCATCGGTCTTGCCATGCTTCAGCGTGCCGAAGAAGGAGAAGCCAAAGAGCTGGTTGGTCCACATATCGAGACCACCAAGGCCGACACCGACCAGCGTGCCGAACTTCGACCACAGCGGCTTGACGTTGCGCACCCGCTTCAGGTCCTTGCCGATGTCGGAGGCACGCCATTCGTTTTCGATCTCGACGACCTCGTCATTGGCGCGACCGGCGGCAATGGCTTCGGCGATCTTGTCGGCCGCCAATATGCCCGAGAGCACCGCGTTGTGGCTGCCCTTGATGCGCGGCACGTTGACGAAGCCGGCCGAACAGCCGATCAGCGCCCCACCGGGGAAGGTCAGCTTCGGCACGGACTGATAGCCGCCCTCGGTGATGGCGCGGGCGCCATAGGAGATGCGCTTGCCGCCCTCGAAGGTGCCGCGGATCGCCGGATGCGTCTTGAAGCGCTGGAATTCCTCGAAGGGGAAGAGGTAGGGATTCTTGTAGTTCAAGTGCACGACGAAGCCGACGGCGACCAGATTGTCCTCGAGATGATAGAGGAACGAGCCACCGCCGGTCTTGAAGCCGAGCGGCCAGCCGAAGGAATGCTGCACGAGGCCCTGCTTGTGGTTCTCGGGCTTGACCTGCCAGAGTTCCTTGATGCCGATGCCGAACTTCTGCGGCTCGCGGTCGCGCGACAGATCGAACTGGGCAATCAGCTGCTTGGCCAGCGAGCCACGCACGCCCTCGCCGATCAGCACATATTTGCCGAGCAGCGCCATGCCGCGCGTGTAGTTCGGACCGGGCTCGCCGTTCTTCTCGATGCCCATGTCGCCGGTGGCGACGCCGATGACGGCACCTTCGTCATTATAGAGCACTTCGGTCGCGGCAAAGCCGGGATAGATCTCGACGCCCAGCGCCTCGGCCTTCTCGGCAAGCCAGCGACAGACATTGCCGAGCGAGACGATGTAGTTGCCATGATTGTTCATCAGCGGCGGCATCAAGAGATTCGGCAGCCGGATGGAGCCGGCGGGACCGAGGAAGAGGAAGTGATCGTCCGTCACCTCGGTCTTGAAGGGATGACCCTCCTCTTCGCGCCAGCCGGGCAGCAGCCGGTCGATGCCGATGGGATCGACCACGGCGCCCGAGAGAATATGCGCTCCGACTTCAGCGCCCTTTTCCAGCACGACCACCGTCAGGTCCGGATTGACCTGCTTCAGCCGGATCGCCGCAGACAAGCCCGCGGGGCCTCCACCGACAATCACGACGTCGAATTCCATGCTCTCGCGTTCAGGCAGCTCGCTGGCGTCAGTCATTCACTTTCTCCGATTGGCCGGACATCCGATACAGCGGCTGTTCGACCTTGTCCCCTTTGGGCGTCTTCCCCGTTTCGGTTATCTCTTGTCAAAATGGGAGAGGATTGTCGAGCCGGGAAGCGACAGGCAATCCTCCAATTTCCCCACCGCATGGGCGAAGTTAAATGCCGTTTACGTCAACGTCAATGTTTTCTGCCATATTTCATTGTCGTATGCCGGCATTCGCCTTTCAAAAGCAAATTGAAGCACTCTATAAATTTCGCCTGAGTAGAGTCATAGGCATGAGAGGTGAAGAACGATGGATCTCGGCATCAAGGGAAAGCGGGCGCTGGTCTTGGCATCGTCCAAAGGTTTGGGACAGGGCATCGCCGTGGCGCTGGCGCGCGAGGGCGCGAATGTGCTGCTGTGCGGGCGCAGCGGCGAGCGGCTGGACGCCAATTGCAAGGCCATCAACGCCGAAGGCAAGGGTCGCGCCGACTGGATCTGGGCCGACCTCAACGACGAGAACTTCGTGGAAACGGTGAGCAAGGCGGTCGCCGACAAGCTCGGTGGGATCGACATCCTCGTCAACAATAGCGGTGGGCCGACTCCGGGCGCGACGGAAGATATGACGGCCGAGCGGCTGGAAACCTATTTCCTGTCGATGGTGGCGCGGATCATCACGCTGACCAATGCCTTGCTGCCCGGCATGAAAACGCAGGGCTGGGGCCGCATCCTGACGGTCGCCTCTTCCGGCGTCATCGAGCCGATCCCGAACCTGGCGCTCTCCAATACGCTGCGCCCTGCCCTTGCCGGCTGGAGCAAGACGCTGGCCGCCGAAGTGGCGGCGCATGGCGTCACCGTCAACATGCTGCTGCCGGGCAGCATCGCCACCGACCGGCTGGCCGACCTCGACACGGCCGCCGCAAAACGCAGCGGCAAAAGCCTGGAGGAGATCAGCGCTGAGCGGCAGCAGCGCATTCCGGCTGGCCGCTATGGCCGCGTCGAGGAATTCGCCGCCACCGCGGCCTTCCTTTGCAGCGAACCGGCGAGCTACGTCACCGGCTCGATGATCCGTTGTGACGGCGGCGCCGCGCGTTCGCTGTAAAAACAACCACTGGTGGGCGAGCTATACACCATTCAACGCGACGAATAACACAATTGCGTGAGTAACGGCAGGGTTCGGCATAATGGCCGAACCCATCACCTCAAGATAAATGCCGTCAAATCAGGCTCGAACTCGCCTTCATTACATAACGGCAATCAAAAAATAGCCATTTCGACCATTTTACGCGCCATCAGAGCCTTACGGTCGGCAAAGCTTTCCAAGCTTTAATTTTTCACCATGCCGAACTGTGGTAAATTACGGCGAAACAGCGTTCAAGAATTCACGTTATAGGGACAGAATTACCGAACGTTAGCGGTAACGGCGATGTGATGGATTGCGGCGGAACCCGTCTGCTTGTGCGGCGCAATAAATACACTTCAACGTCATCGCGTTCCCCGCAACTCGCTTCGACCGGTTTTCAAGCATGAAGAAATTTTGGCTTCCTCTCGGCCTTCTCATTGTCGCCGCCTTTTCAGTCTGGAATTTCCGCGACCGCATTCCCTTTATGTCCGCTTTCGTCGACAAGGCCTCCGCCAAGGCCGAGGACAGCGCCAAGGCGACGGACGCCGGTGGCCATGGCAAGCGCCAGGGCGGCCCCCAGCTCGTCAAGACCGTGGCCGTCACGAAAACCGTCCTGCCGAACGACGTCACCGCCACCGGATGGGCGGATGCGCAGGATACGACGACGATCGCCGCGCAGGAGTCCGGCATCATCACCGCGATCGAGGCCGAGGATGGCGCCATGGTCAAGGCCGGCGACCTGATCGCCAAGCTCGATCCGCGCACGGCCCAAGCGGCGGTCGATAAGGATCAGGCCACACTGGCCAAGGATCAGGCGACCCTGACCGAGGCGGAAGCCGCGCTGACCCGCGCCAAGAGCCTGCTCAACAATGCCGGCACGCAGCAGACGGTCGACCAGGCGGTCGCGGCGCGCGACACGGCGGTCGCCACCGTCAATGCCGACAAGGCGCAGCTCGCCTCCGATCAGGTCCTGCTCGAGCATACCGAAATCCGCGCGCCTTATGACGGCCGCCTCGGCGACGTCGCCCTCAGCCTCGGCGCCTATGTCAGCCCCGGCACCGCGATCGTTTCGATCGCGCAATACAATCCGATCTACGTCAAGTTCCATCTGCAGGAGAGCCACCTGCGCGAGCTGGAAGAAGCGATGAAGGCCGGCAGCGTGCCGGTCAGCACGGTGCCCCGCTCCGAACAGGGCAAGTCGCGCCAGGGCGTGATGAGCTTCTACGACAATCAGGTCGATGCCGCCTCCGGCACGATCCTCGCAAAGGCGAAGTTCGACAATGCCAACGGCGCCATCTGGCCAGGCCAGTCGGTCAACATCGTCGTGCATTTCAACGACAACCAGCCGGTGATCGTCGCCCCGACGGTCGCGATCAGTCCCGGCGCGGAAGGCTTCTATGCCTTCGTCGTCAAGGACAACAAGGTTCACATGACGCCGGTCACCGTCGCCCGCCAGAATGGCAGCTTCACCGCCGTCGCCAAGGGCCTGTCGGAAGGCGACCACGTCGTGGTCGAGGGCCAAGTACAGCTCAATGACGGACAGAACGTCACCGAGCAGTTCAACGACGGCAAATCTCAGAACGTGGCTTCGGCTGATGGCCAGTCGGGTCAGAAAACGGAAACGATCACGGTTGGAGCACAGCAATGATCCCGAATTTCTGTATCCAGCGGCCGGTCGCGACGACACTCCTCGCCTTGGGCGTGGTGCTGGCCGGCCTGGCCGGCTATCAGCTCGTGCCGGTGGCGGCACTGCCACAGGTCGATTTTCCGACCATCAACGTCACGGCGCAGCTGACCGGCGCCTCGCCGCAGACCATGGCAACATCGGTCTCGACGCCGTTGATCAAGGAATTCGAAACCATTCCCGGCATCAGCGAGATATCCTCGACCAACTCGCTCGGCAATACGAGCATCGTCCTGCAATTCGATCTCAATCGTAACATCGATGCCGCCGCTGCCGACGTTCAGGCGGCGATCTCGCATGCGACGCGCCAATTGCCCGACAATCTCACGGTGCCGCCGAGCTACCGCAAGACCAACCCGGCCGATGCGCCGGTCATGCTGCTGGCCGTGCAGAGCGATACGATGCCGCGCAGCAAGCTCGACGAAATCGCCGAGGACATCATCTCGCCGTCGCTATCGACCCTTCCGGGTGTTGCCGAGGTGACCGTGTTCGGCGCGCAGACCTATGCCGTGCGCGTCGAAGTCGATCCCAACAAGCTGCAAAGCCGCGGCATCGGCATCGATACGGTCAACACTGCCCTCGTCAACGCCAACAGCCAGGTTCCGGTCGGCACGCTGCAGAACGATGCGCAGAGCATGACCATCAATGCCAATACCCAGCGCACCAACGCACAGGAATTCCGCTCGCTGGTGATCGCCAATCCGAACGGAGCGCCGATCCATCTGAGCGACGTCGCCGACGTCCAGGACAGCGTGGAGAACACCAATACCGGCTCCTGGTATGACGGCAAGCGGGCGATCATCCTCGCCATCCAGCGTCAGCCCGACGCCAATACCGTCGATGTCGTCGATGCCATCAACGCCAAGCTGCCGCAACTGCATGCGGAAATCCCGGCCTCGGTGAAGACGACGGTCATGAACGATTCGGCGCAGCCGATCCGCGACGCCATTGCCGACGTGAAATTCACCCTGTTCCTGACCATCGGTCTGGTCGTGCTGGTGATCTATCTGTTCACGGGCCACCTGACGGCAACCATCATCCCCGGCCTTGCCGTGCCGCTGTCGCTGATCTCGACCTTCGGCATGATGTATGTGCTCGGCTACAGCATCGACAACATCTCATTGCTGGGCCTGACGCTCGCGGTCGGCCTGGTGGTCGACGACGCGATCGTCATGCTCGAGAACATATTGCGGCATGTCGAGGAAGGCATGCCGGTGCTGCAGGCGGCGATCAAGGGCTCGGCCGAAGTCAGCTACACGATCATCTCCATGTCGATCTCGCTGATCGCCGTCTTCATCCCGATCCTGCTGATGGGCGGCGTCGTCGGCCGTATCTTCAACGAATTCGGCATGGTGGTCGCCATCGCCATCGTGTCGTCGGCCATCGTCTCGCTGACCGTCACGCCGATGCTGAGCTCGCGCCTGTCTTCCGGCCACGGCCAGCCGCCGCTGCCGGTTCGCCTCTTCAACATCGGCTTCGACTGGACGCAGCGCGGTTACGACAAGGGCGTCAGCTGGTGCCTGCGCCATCGCGGCACCGTCCTCCTGAGCTTCTTCGCCTCGGTCGGCCTGTCCGTCTACCTGTTCATGGTGCTGCCGGCGAGCTTCTTCCCGACCGAGGATATCGGCCGCCTGACGATCTCGACCCAGGCACGGCAGGATATTTCCTATCCGGCCATGCGCGACCTGCAGAACCAGGCAGCGGCACTCGTCAAGCAGAACCCCGCCGTCGCGCATGTCATGTCGATCGTCGGCGGCAATGCCCGCCAACCGCTGAACAACGGCACGATGTATGTCGAACTGAAGCCGAAGGACCAGCGCGAACCGCTGGATCAGACCCTGCGCGAGCTGCGCTCCAGCATCGGCAAGATCGCCGGCATCAAGGCCTATATCACCCCGCAGCAGAGCCTACGCTTCGGCGGCCGTCAAACGGCCAGCCAGTATCAGCTCGTCATTCAGGCGTTGAGTGCCGACCAGACCAACCTCTGGGCCAACAAGGTCGAGGACGCGATGCGCCACGATCCGCGCTTCACCGACGTCGCCTCGGACGAGCAGAACAACGCGCTGCAGGCCAATATCGTCGTCGACACCGAAAAGGCGGCGGCCTACGGCATCAACGACAACCAGTTGCGCACGACGCTGGAAGAAGCCTTCGGCGGCTATACCGCCGCGCAGATCCAGTCGACCGGCGACAGCTATGACGTCATCGTCGAATACGACACCAGCAAGCCCTGGGATGACCAGAAGCTGCAGGAAATCCAGATCGCCTCGGCAAGCGGCGCGCTGGTGCCGCTGTCGAACTTCGCCCGCGTCGACCGCACGACGGGTCCGGTCACCATCAACCAGACCGGCCAGCTCGTCTCCACCACCGTATCCTTCAACCTGCCGGCTGGCGAAGCGCTTGGTGACGCGACCGCCCAGATCGAGCAGATCAAGAAGGATATCAACATGCCGGCGGACGTCTTCACGTCCTATGGCGGCACGGCGCAGATCTTCCAGCAGTCGCAGGGCAGCACGCCCTATCTGATCCTGGCCGCGGTGCTGACGATCTATGTGGTTCTCGGCGTTCTCTACGAGAGCTTCATCCACCCGCTGACCATTCTCTCCGGCCTGCCGGCCGCTGCCCTCGGCGCGCTGCTTGCCCTGAAGGTCTTCGGCTTCGATCTGTCGATCATCGCGCTCATCGGCCTGTTGATGCTGATCGGCATCGTCAAGAAGAACGCGATCATGATGATTGACGTGGCACTGGAAACGCTCCGCTCGGCCCCCGGCATATCGCCGTCCGAGGCGATCCACGAGGCCTGCGTGCGCCGCTTCCGTCCGATCATGATGACGACCTTCTGCGCCCTGCTCGGTGCCCTGCCGATCGCCGTCGGCGGCGGCGCCAGCTCGGAGCTGCGCCAGCCGCTCGGTGTCGCCGTCGTCGGCGGCCTCGTCGTCTCGCAGATCCTGACGCTGTTCATCACGCCGGTCATCTTCCTTCAGATGAACGCGCTGAACGACTTCCTCGCCCGCTTCGGCAAGCGCAAGGACGAGCATCCGCACGAGCAGGAAAGACCGACCGCGATCGCGGCCGAGTGACATCGACGGGCGCCGAGGAGGCGCCCGTTCTGCTTTGTGCATTTCCAGTCTTGCGCTCGGCTCCCAGCCATGCCATGACGCGCCCTCTTCGCGACAAGGGCGCATCTCGCGCTGCATGAGGGGCTTTGCCCCATTCCAAAAAATCTGAATGGAAAGGAGTGCGGGCATGGCTCGGGCGCTTGGTTTCGACTTCGGCACGACGAATACGGTTCTGGCGCTGGCCGACGGGCCTGCGACGCAATCGGTGGCCTTTACCAGTGCCGCCGGCACCGCCGACAGCATGCGCACGGCGTTGTCCTTCATGAAGGACCCCGGATTGGGGGCCGCGGCGCTGAAGGTCGAGGCGGGGCACGCCGCCATCCGGCAGTTCATCGACAATCCCGGCGACTGTCGCTTCCTGCAATCGATCAAGACCTTTGCGGCGAGCGCCCTGTTCCAGGGCACGCTGATCTACGCAAAGCGCCATACGTTCGAGGACCTGATGGAGATCTTCGTGCGCCGGCTGCGCAGCTATGCCGGCGATGGCTGGCCGGCCGACGTCTCGCGGATCGTCACCGGCCGACCGGTGCATTTCGCCGGTGCCAATCCGGATGCAGCACTTGCGACGGAACGCTACAACGCGGCGCTGACCCGCTTCGGCTTTCCGGAAATCCATTATGTCTACGAGCCGGTTGCGGCCGCCTTCTATTTCGCCCAGCATCTGAAGAAGGACGCGACCGTGCTGGTTGCCGACTTCGGCGGCGGCACGACGGACTATTCGCTGATCCGCTTCGAGACCCATGCCGGCCGGCTGACGGCAACGCCGATCGGCCATTCCGGCGTCGGCATCGCCGGCGACCATTTCGACTTCCGCATGATCGACAACATCGTCTCGCCGGCGATCGGCAAGGGCAGCTTCTTCAAGAGCTTCGACAAGCTGCTCGAAGTGCCGAGCTCCTACTATGCCAATTTCGGCCGCTGGAACCAGCTTTCGATCTTCAAGACCTCGCGCGAATATGCCGACCTGAAAAAGCTGGTGCGCAGCAGTCTCGAGCCGGAAAAACTGGAGACCTTCATCGATCTCGTCGAGCATGACGAAGGTTATCCGCTCTATCAAGCGGTGTCGGCGACGAAGATGGCGCTGTCGGCGGAAGAGGAAGCCGAGTTCAATTTCGCGCCGCTCGGCAAGGCCGGTCGCAAGACGGTGCGCCGCAGCGATTTCGAAAGCTGGATTGCCGAGGACCTCGCCCGCATCGAGGCGGCACTGGACGACGTACTGACGACCACCAATACGTCACCCGAGGGTATCGACAAGGTGTTTCTGACCGGCGGCACCTCCTTCGTGCCGGCGGTGCGGCGCATCTTCACCGAGCGCTTCGGGCAGGAGCGGATCGAGACCGGCGGCGAATTGCTGTCGATCGCCCATGGTCTCGCCCTGATCGGCGAGCGCGACGACATCGGCCAGTGGACGGCGTGACGACAAAGGGCTTCTCGCCCTTTCGTTCTCGCGCCACTTTGGCTAGACTTCGCCCATGATTTCCGCCAGCGACCTCACCCCGGCCGAACTTGCCGCCCTTCTGCATTTCCATGCGGATGCGGGCGTGGATTGGCTGCTCGAGGAAGAGGCCGTCGACCGTTTTGCCGAGTTCGAGGCGATGAAGGCGGCGCGCCAGGGTGCGCGGGCGACCCAGCCGCGTGCCGAAGCGCCGCCCTCCGCGACGCGACCGGCACAACAGGCCGAACGCCGCCCGGCGGCGGCTCAAACGGCCGCACCGGCGGCGTCCCCCCGCAATAGCCCTGCCATTCCCGACGATCAGGCCGTGGAGCAAGCCCGTTTCGCGGCCGAAAGCGCGCGTTCGCTCGGTGAGCTGAAGACGGCGCTTGAAGCTTTCAGCAGTTGCAATCTGAAGAACAGTGCCCGTTCGACCATCTTCGCCAGCGGCAGCGCCGCGGGGCGGGTCATGGTGATCGGCCCGATGCCGAGCGCTGACGATGATCGCGAAGGCGCGCCCTTTGCCGGTCGAAGCGGGCAGTTGCTCGACAAGATGCTGGCCGCCATCGGCCTCAAACGCGACGACATCCTGCTCACCAATGTCATTCCATGGCGGCCGCCGGGCAATCGCGCCCCGTCGGCGCCGGAAATCGAGATTTGCCGCCCCTTCATCGAACGGCAGATCGCGCTTGCCGAACCGCAAGCGCTGCTGCTGCTCGGCAACTTCACGGCGCGCCATTTCTTCGAAAGCGGCGAAACCATTCATGGCCTGCGCGGCCAGTGGCGGGAGGTGACGATCTCCGGTCGGACCATACCGGCGATCGCCAGCCTCCATCCCCAGGAATTGCTGACCGCTCCGATCAACAAGCGCTTGGCCTGGAACGATCTCCTGGCCTTCAAAGCCCGTATCGAAGCCGGAAAGATCGGTTAATTTTTCATCACAATTGAGAATGATCGAAACATTGCCATGCATTCCATGCATGGCAGTAATTCCAAGTGCGTGCATTGCAAAATTGATGCTGCACTGCAATATAGACGTGTGTCTTGGGAGGAATCATAAGGAACCAAGGCCGTGACTGCACGCTTTCGCCCAATCCATTGCGGGTTTGATACCCTTCGCCGCGCCATCGAACCGGTGCGCACCATTAGCGGCCGCCGCGGAGTCGGCATTGCCGCCAACGAGCAGATGGTTGCTCGCGGCACCGGCATTTCCGCGCGCGTTGCCCGCCCCACCGCCGTCTTCGCCGATTTTCGCGCCTGCTGATCGGCGAGACAAAGTCGGCATCGCATAGCAAACGTTCATTCTGAGAGGTTGTTTCGTGTCTGCAGGATTTCGTTCATTCATCACCCTTCTCGATACGGTCGGCCATATCGGCTCGGCCGTACGGGCAGCGGAAGAATTCGAGCGTTCCCGTAGCCTGCACAGGGCTGGGAAGCGCCAGCCGGGCTCCGCATGCGCGGCGACCGGCATCCCCTTGTAAGATTTGCCAAAAGGGCGGGATCATCGATCCCGCCCTTTTGTTTCGGATTTTCATCAGCAATTTTCATGACGCACGCGCCGGGCCAGCCCGGCGTTTTTCTTTGATCACCCCTGCGCCGCCGCATCTGTGACCACCGATTGCGCCCACTCGAACGCCTCGTCCACCGCGGCGAACTTCACAGCCTGCCAGGCGCAATATTCATTGAGAAAATCGCGAGACATCCAAATTCGCATCTTCCTCGGTTCGTCGTACCAGCCGAGGGAACCATAGTCTGCGGATTTGCGCAGAAGCCGTTGCAAATGCGTCCGCGACATCATGAACTGCGCCGCGATCGCGCGCGTATCGATGCGGCCGAGATCGATGCGGCCATCCGTTTCAGCGCTCGGATCCAGCCGGGACACGAGATTGTCCACCACCAGACCGCCTGCCTCCGTCCAGAGAAACATGCCGACCCGCTCCGGCGGCTCCCGCCATGCCGTTGCCTCCAGACAACGACGCGCCATGCGCGGCTGCGCCAGATCGATCAAATCCGGATAGGTGGCCAATGCCACCGCGCGGCTGCCATTATCAAGCAGGTCGAGGGCCGCCAGGTTGGCAAGATACCAATCGAACATCGCGGTGCGGCTGACCTCGGTCGGTTCATAGCGCCGTGGACGACGGACGGGGCCGGCGGCAGGCGCCAGAAAACGATAGGTCAGCAATTCCTCGATATAGGTCAGCACCGTGTTGCGGCTCGCGACGCGATATTGGGTGATGATATTGCGCAGCTTCACCGCGGTCAGGCCGGAACCGGAAACGGTCGGATCATAGTCGAGATGCAGCGCATAGGCCGTCTGGGTCAAAAGCCAGCGCTGATGCGAGGACAGCAGGCGCGCCAGGCGCGGCCCGCTGTCATAGCGTGCCCGCAACGCCTCCGCCAGAAAGCGCAGGGACGATACGAATTCGGGATGGCGAGCAAGCTGCTCGGCGGAAAAACTCAATCGGGCCTCCTCATGGCGCCCTTCCTAAATACCAATGCGAAGAAAATTGACTGGTTTTAACACAAGGCCGCTAGCATTGCGTACAGCAATGGCACAACATAGCATGCTATAATCATGCGAATATGCTGTCCACGCAAGAGTTTAAACAGAAATTTACCTTTTCATCGTGGTTCCGCGGCCATTTGTCTCTCTCAGCGAGCAGGATGGCGACCAGAGGTATTGGTCATCAAACGCAATCGCGCCGGCCAGCGGTATTCCCTGACATTTGCCTTCGACCCGACGGAAATGCAGGCATGTTACTGTCGCAAATTGTGACAACAAGTCGACATGACTTTAACTTTGGTTCAGATTTCGATGTAATGATGCTGCGGATTTCCCTCCGGAGCGCCGCTCCGGAGCAATGCCCGCCGCAGCAAAGCCCGATCAGGATAGACCATGCGAACAGACACCGGCCAGGTCATTCACCTGGCAGACTACCGTCCCACCGACTTCGTTCTGGAACGCGTGGACCTTACCTTCGAGCTGGACCCGACCGAGACCAAGGTCGAGGCGCGGCTGATCTTCCATCGTCGCGAGGGCATCGACCCGAAGGCGCCGCTGGTGCTGGACGGTGACGAACTGGTCCTGTCCGGGCTGCTGCTCGACCAGGAGGAGGTCCCGGCCAAGCAATATACGGCAACGCCGGAAAGCCTGACGGTCCGCGACCTGCCGGAAAGCACACCGTTCGAGCTGACGATCACGACGATCATCAACCCCGAGGCCAACACGCAGCTGATGGGGCTCTACCGCACCGGGGGCGTCTACTGCACCCAGTGCGAGGCGGAAGGTTTCCGCCGCATCACCTATTTCCCCGACCGGCCGGATGTGCTCGCGCCCTATACGGTCAACATCATCGCCGACAAGGCCGCCAACCCGCTGCTGCTGTCGAACGGCAATTTCCTCGGCGGCGCCGGTTACGGCGAAGGCAAGCATTTCGCCGCCTGGTTCGATCCGCATCCGAAACCGAGCTATCTGTTCGCGCTGGTCGCCGGCGATCTCGGCGTGGTCGAGGACACGTTCGTCACGGCGTCCGGCCGCGAGGTGGCGCTGAAGATCTATGTCGAGCATGGCAAGGAGCCGCGCGCGGCCTATGCTATGGATGCGCTCAAGCGCTCGATGCGATGGGACGAGGAACGCTTCGGCCGCGAATATGATCTCGATATCTTCATGATCGTCGCCGTCTCCGATTTCAACATGGGGGCTATGGAGAACAAGGGCCTCAACGTCTTCAACGACAAATACGTGCTTGCCGATCCGGAAACCGCGACCGATGCCGACTATGCCAATATCGAGGCGATCATCGCGCATGAATATTTCCATAACTGGACCGGCAATCGCATCACCTGCCGCGACTGGTTCCAGCTCTGCCTCAAGGAAGGGCTGACCGTCTATCGCGACCATGAATTTTCCGCCGACCAGCGCTCGCGGCCGGTCAAGCGTATCGCCGAGGTGCGCCACCTGAAATCGGAACAGTTTCCGGAAGACGGCGGACCGCTCGCCCATCCCGTGCGTCCGACGACCTATCGCGAGATCAACAATTTCTACACGACCACGGTCTACGAGAAGGGCAGCGAAGTCACCCGCATGATCGCGACGCTGCTCGGCCGCGACCTGTTCAAGACGGGCATGGATCTCTATTTCGACCGCCACGACGGACAGGCCGTGACGATCGAGGATTTCGTCAAATGCTTCGAGGATGTCAGCGGCCGCGACCTCACCCAGTTCTCGCTCTGGTATCATCAGGCCGGCACGCCGCTGGTCACGGCCTCCGGCACCTATGATGCCGCCGCCAAGAGCTTCACGCTGTCACTGGAGCAGATGCAGCCGGCCACGCCCGGCCAGACGACCAAGCAGCCGTTGCACATTCCGCTGCGCATGGCGCTGATTGCCGAGAATGGCACGCTGCTGACGCCGTCATCGGTGACCGGCGCGGAACTGACCGACGACGTGCTGCACCTGACGGAAAAGGCGCAGACCGTCGTCTTTCACGGCATTCCTTCACGGCCCGTCCTGTCGCTCAACCGCAGCTTCTCGACGCCGATCAATCTGCAATTCAGCCAGGGTCCTAAGGATCTGGCGCTGATCGCGCGCTACGAAACCGATCATTTCGCCCGCTGGCAGGCGCTGATCGATCTTGGCCTGCCGAACCTGCTGCAGGCGGCCCGTGATGCTCGTCAGGGCGTCAAGGTTCGCTGCGATGCCGCCTTCATCGACGCCCTGCTGGCGGCCGCGAGCGACGACGCGCTGGAACCGGCCTTCCGCGCGCAGGTGCTTGCCCTGCCGAGCGAGGCCGATATCGCCCGCGAACTCGGCGGCGACAACGATCCCGATGCGATCCATGCCGGCCGCCAGTCCATCCTGCGGCAGATCGCCGAGGCCGGGAAGGATATCTTCGCTGCGCTCTATGACAGCATGCAGACACCCGGCCCCTTCAGTCCCGATGCGGCCAGCGCCGGGCGCCGGGCGTTGCGCAATGCCGCCCTCTCCTATCTCTCGCAGTCGGACGACAGTCCGGCCCGCGCCAAGGCGGCCTATGACGCCGCCAACAACATGACCGATCTCAGCGCCGCACTGACCATCCTCGCCCATCGCTTCCCCGAGACGGATGAGGCAAAGGCGGCGCTCGCGAACTTCCACGACCGTTTCGCGGAAAACGCGCTGGTCATCGACAAATGGTTTTCCATCCAGGCGACGATCCCGGGCGCCGCGACGCTGGAGCGCATTCAGGCATTGATGGAAAATCCGCTTTTCAAGCGCACCAACCCGAACCGCATGCGCGCGCTCGTGGGCACCTTCGCCTTCGCCAACCCGACCGGCTTCGGCCGGGCCGACGGCGCCGGCTACCGTTTCCTCGCAAACGAAATCCTCGATATCGACCAGCGCAACCCGCAGCTTGCAGCGCGCATCCTGACCTCGATGCGCTCCTGGCGGCTGCTGGAGCCGGTTCGCGCCGACCATGCCCGCTCCGCTCTGGTGCAGATCGAACGCGCCGGCGGCCTTTCGACCGACGTTCGCGATATTGTGGAGCGCATTCTCAAGGACTGATTTTGTCCTTGCCATTCAACGATGACGGTGGGTGATTTGCACCCACCTTTTCACCTTGGACGAGTCCCGCATGCGGACAACCTACCCTTGCGCGCAGGAAAAGCGCTGAAATCACTTATGGTTAACAAAGTTTTACCGGACCCTCTGGACAAGGCGAATCACGAGTGATTCATTAAGGCAGATTCGGGCGAGCGGCGCAGCGAATCACACGAGGGACAAGGCTAGAGCGATGGTGGACGTGCGGCGGGCAACCGCGGCCGATGGACGGCTGCGTGTTAATTTCGACGGTCTGAAATCCTGGCATAGCGGTGTTGGCGATCGAGCAGGAATGCGAGCGGAGACGATTTCCCGCCGCTTCCCGCAGACGGAACACATTCTGAAGCGGGTCATTCCCGTTCTCATCGTCTCCTTCCTGATGGTCGTCGCCGCCTCGCATTTCTTCAGCATGGTGACCGAGCACGGGCGCATGGCGGCCGCGGCCCGCCAGACCACATCGCTTTCCATTGCCGCGGCGGCGGCGGCCTTTGCCAACGATGCCAGCCTGTTCAGGGCCGGCGATCGTGACGGGGCTGAACGGAAACTTTCGACCTACCTTCCGCAGGATCGGCTCGATACCGGAACCTTCGTGCTTCTCGTCCAGGCCAGCGGCCGCGTTTTCGGTGCATCGGCGGCCGGGTCCAACTATATCGGCCTGACGATCTCCGATTTCTTTCCCGAGGTTTCGGCCATCAGGAGCTTCGGCGACCATGCCGGCGTGATCGAGACGATGATCGACGGCGCGCCCTATTACGCAGCGATCTCTTTGATCGGCGACAAGGGAGACTTCGTGCTCTCCGCCGCCTCGATGGAACAGATCGAAAAACTCTGGCGCGATGAGCTGACCCTCAACGTGACGCTTTTCGCCGGCATCTCCTCCATCCTGCTCGTCATCCTCTATGCCTATTACACGCAGGTGAAGCGGACGCGGGACGCCGACGAGATCTTCCTCGAATCCAATCTGCGCGTCGAAACCGCGCTGTCTCGTGGCCGCTGCGGCCTGTGGGATTTCGATTTCGCCAGCCGCGAATTCTTCTGGTCGCGGTCGATGTACGATATGCTCGGCCTGCCGGCAGCCGATCGGCCGCTGTCGTTTGCGGATGCGGAGCAGCTCATGCATCCCGACGACAACAGCCTGCATGCGCTGGCGCGCTCGATCACCCGCGGCAACGCCGGCCAGGTCGATCAGATCCTGCGCATCCGCCATGCCAAGGGACATTACGTCTGGATGCGCGCCCGCGCCCAGGTCATCCGCACGCATTCCGGCCGCGTCCACATGATCGGCATCGCCATGGACGTCACCGAGCAGCATCGGCTGGCGCAGCGCTATGCCGAGGCCGACCAGCGGCTGGCGGATGCGATCGAATGCACCTCGGAGGCCTTCGTGCTCTGGGACAAGAACGACCGGCTGGTGATGTGCAACGGCCATTTCCAGCAGGCGTACGGCCTGCCGGACAGCGTGCTGGTGCCGGGCACCGAGCGCGCGGTGGTGAATGCCGCCGCGGCACGCCCGGTCATCGAGCGGCGCATCGTCGACCCCGGCCGCGTCAGCCATTCGCAGACGACGGAAGTGCAGCTCGCCGATGAGCGCTGGCTGCAGATCAACGAACGCCGCACGCGCGACGGCGGCCTGGTGTCCGTCGGCACCGACATCACCCAGCTGAAGCGCAACCAGGAACGCCTGCGCGATTCCGAGCGCCGGTTGATGGCGACGATCAACGATCTCTCCGCCTCCCGGCAGATCCTCGAACGGCAGAAGGCGGAGCTTTCGACCGCCAACACCAATTATCTCGCGGAAAAGGAACGCGCCGAGGCCGCCAACAAGGCGAAATCGGAATTCCTCGCCAACATGTCGCATGAGCTGCGCACGCCGCTCAACGCCATTCTCGGTTTCTCGGAGATCCTGCAGGACCAGATGTTCGGCCCCCTGGGATCGTCGCGATACAATGAATATGCCAAGGATATCCATGACAGCGGCAAGCATCTGCTGAACGTCATCAACGATATTCTCGACATGTCGAAGATCGAGGCGGGCCATATCAAGCTGTCCTGCGAAAAGATCAATCTCGCGCCCCTGATCGAGGAATGCCTGCGCTTCACCGCCATTCCCGCCGCCTACAAGAACATCGTGGTCGAGCAACGCATTTGCTCCGGCATCAAGCTGACTGCCGACCGCCGCGCCATGAAGCAGATCCTGCTCAACCTGCTCTCCAATGCCGTGAAGTTCACCAATGATGGCGGCCGCATCGCGGTGCGCACGCGCAAGGTCGAGGATGCCGTCATCCTGACCATCGCCGATACCGGCATCGGCATTCCGAAATCGGCCCTCAGCAAGATCGGCCAGCCCTTCGAACAGGTGCAGAACCAATATGCCAAGAGCAAGGGCGGCTCGGGCCTGGGGCTTGCCATCTCACGCTCGCTGACCTTGCTGCATCACGGCCGGATGCGCATCCGCTCGCGCGAAGGGATCGGCACCGTCATCGCCATCCGCATTCCCGACCAGGGGTAAGTCAGGCTTTCACGACCGACTGGAAGATCTTCCGCACCGCTTTCGACAGCCGTTTCAGCTCAGCCTCCAGCGTGCGGATATCAGGGCAGTCGCCGGCGCGGCAGACGAGTTCGATCAGGCCGGACGGAGCCTTGGCCGGATCGAACGGACCGTCGACGCAGAGCCGGATCAATTGCGACAGCTCCGTGTAGAGATGCAGCGCTTCCAGGCACAGGTCCAGATCGTTGCGATCCATCAGGCTGGCGCCCAGCAACTTCAGCGCCTCGCCGGTGCTGAGCCCATTGGCGTCGATGCCGACGCCGCGCGCCGGCGCGATCAATCTCAGATATTGCGCGATGAATTCGATATCAACCAACCCGCCGGACACGAGCTTCATATCCCAGATGCTCTCGGGCGGTTTTTCCTGTTCGATCAGCTCGCGCATCTCCGCGACATCCTTGGCGATCCTGGCGATATCGCGCTTTGTCGAGAGCACCTCGCCGATGATCCGCTCGGCATTCAGCACCAGTTCCTCGTCGCCGCAGAGGAGCCGGGCGCGCGACAGCGCCATATGCTCCCAGGTCCAGGCCTCCTCGCGCTGATATTTCTCGAAGGAATTGATGCGGGTCGCGACCGGGCCCTTGTTGCCGGAGGGACGGAGCCGCATGTCGACCTCGTAGAGCACGCCCTCCGCTGTCGGCGCCGATAGCGCGGCGATCAGGCGCTGCGTGATGCGGGTGAAGTAACGCGTCGCGTCCAGCGGCTTCTCGCCCGAGGATTCGGCAGCCGTATCGTCGTAATCGTAGAGCAGGATGATATCGATGTCCGAGCCGGCGGTCAGCTCGAAGCTGCCGAGCTTGCCCATGCCGACGATGGCGACGCGGCCGCCCGGAAAATCGCCATGCGCCGCCCGGATCTCCTTCAAGACTGCGTTCAACGCCGCCTCGACGATCAGATCGGCGAGATAGGTGAAGGCGCGCGCCGCCATGGCACCGCCGATCGCGCCGGTCAGCAGGCGAATGCCGATCAGGAAGCGCTGCTCGGAGGCGAAGATGCGTAGCCGGTCCAGCACCTCCTCATAGTGCCGGGCCGGCACGAGGAAGCTGCTGATACGCTCGGCGAGATAATCGCGCGTCGGTAGCTCGGCCATCAGGCCGGGGTCGAGCATGCCGTCGAAGACATGCGGCTTGGCGGCGATGATCTCGGCAAGCCGCGGCGCCGACGACATGATGTTGACGATGAGGGAAAGCAGCGCCGGATTGGTGCTCAGCAGCGAAAAGAGCTGGATGCCGGCGGGCAGGCCGGAGATGAAGCTGTCGAAGCGCAGCAGCGCCTCGTCGGCCCGCTTGCTCTCGCCGAAGACGCGCAGCAACTCCGGCGTCAATTCGGTCAGCCGTTCGCGCGCCTCGACGGATTGCGTGGCGCGATAGCGGCCGTAATGCCATGTGCGAATGACGCGGGAAATGTCGGAGGGGCGCTCGAAGCCGAGGCGGCGCAGGGTCTCCAGCGTATCGGGATCGTCGCCCTGACCGGTAAAGACGAGATTGCCGGTGCCGGCCGAAAGTCTCGCCTCCTGTTCGAACAGGCGGGCATAGCGCCGCTCGACGGCCTTCAGTGTGGCGACCAGCGCCTCGGAAAAGCTGGAGATATCGGCAAAGCCCATCATAAAAGCGATACGCTTCAGCTCGCCATCCGTTTCGGGCAGAAGATGCGTCTGCTCGTCGCGCACCATCTGGATGCGATGCTCGACATCGCGCAGGAACCAGTAGGCCTCGGTCAGCTCGTCGCGCGTTTCCGCATCGATCCACTTCGCCTCGGTCAGCCCCGCCAGTGTTTCTTCGGTGGCGCGGCTGCGCAGCGCCGGCATGCGGCCGCCGGCGATGAGCTGCTGCGTCTGCACGAAGAACTCGATCTCGCGAATGCCGCCACGGCCCAGCTTGACGTTATGACCCTTGACCGCGATCGCGCCATGCCCCTTATGCGCATGGATCTGCCGCTTGATCGAATGAATGTCCGAGATCGCCGCATAGTCGAGATATTTGCGGAAGACGAAGGGCACGAGATCGCGGATGAAGGCCTGGCCGGCGGCGATGTCGCCCCCCACGGCGCGGGCCTTGATGAAGGCGGCGCGTTCCCAGTTCTGCCCCCTGCCCTCGTAATAGATCATGGCGGCGTCGACGGGGATGGCAAGCGGCGTCGAGCCGGGATCGGGGCGCAGGCGCAGATCGGTGCGGAAGACATAACCGTCGGCGGTGCGCTCCTGGAGGATACGCACGAGCCGGCGCATCAGGCGCGGAAAGATATCGATGGCGTCATCGGGATTGGCGACGATGCCGGCCGTGTCGTCGAAGAAGACCACCAGATCGATATCCGAGGAATAGTTCAGCTCCCCGGCGCCAAGCTTGCCCATGCCGAGAACGATGAGCCCGGAGCCACGGCTCGGCTCGGCGGGATCGGCAAGCGTGACCTTGCCGGCCTCGTGCGAGGACAGCAGCAGATGGTCGACCGCCGCCGAAATCGAGGCTTCGGCGAGCAGGCTCAGCCAGCGCGTCGTCTGCCGTCCATCGAAGATGCGAGCGAGATCGGCAAGCGCGATCAGGAAGGCGGCACGGCGCTTGGCGACGCGCAGGCGGCTCATCACGTCCGATTCCGAAGGAGACGACGCCTCTCCCTCGACCGGCAACCAGGCGCGGCGGGCTTCTGCCACCAGCATTTCGATCTGCGGCGACAGCGGTTTCTCGATGGCTGCGACGAGCAGCGCCGGATCGAGATTGGCGGTTTCGCGCAGATGCGGCGACAGCGTCAGCGCCGCCACGATGAAATCACGCAAGGGGCCGTCGCCGTCCAGAAGTGCTGCAATGGCCGGTTCCGACCTGGCGATATCCTTGAGATCGGCGAGCGCCGCCTTCAGCTCCGCCTGATTGAGCGGGCGCAGCCGCCCCGGCGGAACATTCCGCAGCCAATCGCCATCCGTCGTCATGCAATTCTCCCCAATAGCAATCCGATGGAGCAGGATTAGTCTATTGTTTCTGCATGGGGAAGATCATGGTGACCGTCAATCCGCGTGCCTCCTCGCTTGCCGGATCGGTATCGGAAAGCTCCAGCCGGCCGCCGTGGAGCTCCATGACGGCCTCCACCAGGGCAAGGCCAAGACCGGTGCCGGGCTTGGAGCGGCTGGCATCCAGGCGGAAGAAGCGCTTGATCACTTCGGTCCGCTGATGGGCGGGAACGCCCGGGCCATGGTCGGCAACGGCGAGATGCACGGCATCGGGCGTGCGCGACAATTTCAGCTCCACCGCCTGCTTGCCGGGGCAGCCGGAGGCATATTTGACGGCATTGTCGATCAGATTGAAGATCGCCTGGCCAATCAGCTCGCGATTGCCCTGCACCTCGACATCGGGCTCGATCTCGGCGGTCAGGCTGAGCCCCGCCTCCTCGGCGACCGGCTCGTAGAGCTCGGCGGTATCGGCGACAATGGAGGACAGATCGACGCCGGTCATCTCGGCGGCAACGGAGCCGGCCTCGACGCGGGAGATCATCAGCAGCGCATTGAAGGTGCGGATCAACTGGTCGGATTCGCCGATAATGCCTTCCAGCGCCACGCGACGGCCGTCGCTGTCGGCATGGTCGAGCGCATCTGCCGCCTTGTTGCGAAGCCGCGTCAGCGGGGTCTTCAGATCATGCGCGATGTTGTCGGAGACCTGCCTCAGCCCCTCGTTCAGCTTCTCGATCCGCTCCAGCATGGTGTTGAGCGAGATCGACATGCGGTCGAACTCGTCGCCGGAGCCGCCGATCGGCAGGCGCTGCGAGAGATCGCCGGCCATGATCTTGCGGCTGGCATCCGTCATGCGGTCGATACGCTTCAGCGCGTTGCGGCCAATGCCGAACCAGATGACCAGCGCGCCCAGACCCATGATCGCCAGAGCCAGCATGAGGGCCTGCCGCACCAGCACCCGGAAACGTTCCGGCTCGCCAAGGTCGCGGCCGATCAGGATGCGCAGGCCGTTGTCGAGGAGAAAGATATTGGCGATCGCGAGATGCCGCCGCTCCGGGTCGGGACCGGCATCCGTATAACGCTCATAGGTGAAGGGCAGTTCGGTCCAGCCGGATTCGCCGAGAACGCCGGGCTGCACCGAGGCGACGTTGCCGGCAAGAATATCGCCGGAGGGACTGGCGATGACATAGAGATTGGCGCCGGGCTGGCGGGCGCGGCGCTCCATGGTGCGCAGCAGCAGGTTCAGGCCGCCGACATCATAGGCGCGCTTGACCTGATTGACCTCCTGCTGCACGGCATCGCGGATCTGCCCAGTCAGCAATCGCTCCGACATGGCCGTGACATAGAAGACGAGCGTGGCGGCGCAGAGCGCGAAGAGCAGGATATAGAGAGCGGACAGGCGGACTGCGGTGGACTTGAAGAGGACGCGGAAGCGGCTCATCCCTCGTCCTTGATCATGTAGCCGGCGCCACGAATGGTCTTCAGCAGCGGCTGGCTGAAGTCCTTCTCGATCTTGGAACGCAGGCGTGAGACGTGAACGTCGATCACGTTCGTCTGCGGATCGAAATGGTAATCCCAAACGTTTTCGAGCAGCATGGTGCGGGTGACCACCTGGCCGGCATTCTTCATCAGATATTCGAGCAGGCGGAACTCGCGCGGCTGCAGCGGGATTTCCTTGCCGCCGCGGCGAACCTCATGCGACAGCCGGTCAAGCTCCAGATCGCCGACGCGATAGAGCACATCCTGTTCCGGCGTGCCCTTGCGGCGGCCGAGGACTTCGACGCGGGCAAGCAATTCGCTGAACGCATAGGGCTTCGGCAGATAATCGTCGCCGCCGGCGCGAAGGCCGGTGACGCGGTCGTCGACCTGGCCGAGGGCGGAGAGAATGAGAACCGGCGTATGCACGCCCTTGCGGCGCAGCTCGCTGATGACGGAAAGGCCATCGCGGCGCGGCAGCATGCGGTCGATGATGGCAACATCATAGGCATTCTCCGTGCCCATGAAGAGCCCGCTCTCGCCATCGCTCGCATGGTCGGCGACAATGCCGGCCTCGCGGAACGCCTTGGTGAGATAGGCGGCCGCCTCCAGATCGTCTTCGATAATCAAAATCTTCATGTGGGCAACATTACCCGCCGGGAGCGCCTCGGCACAACCGGAATCGGAAGAGTTCACAGCATGTTGGCCTGCGGTTGTCATCTTCTACCCGCCCTGACTATCGTTCATCGGTTGAGCTCTGTCCCGGACATGGTCCGGGACTCTGGAAACAAAAGAGCCGCGCAAGCCGTGGCCTGCGCGGCTCTCAATTCATTCGGTCGGCCGAAAATCAGCCGGCGGTGATCGGCAGGGCAACGAAGCGGCTGCCGTCGCCGGACTGGATCTGGAACAGCGCGCGGGTGCGGCCATCCTTCTTCGCCTGTTCGATGACCTTGGCGATATCGCCGGCGCTCGAGACCTGCTGGTTGTTGACCGAGGTGATCTTCTCGCCTTCCTTCACGCCCTTGTCGGCGGCATCCGAGTCCGGATCGACGCCGGTGATCGCGACGCCCTTGCCGTCATCGGACGGGCCGATCGTCAGGCCGAGATCCGCCAGCGCCTTTTCCGAAGACGGCTGCTGCGGCTGTGCCGGCTGCGAATTGCCGTCGTTCGAAGCCTGGTTCTGATCGACCGGCAGCGTACCGAGCTCGACGGTGACCGACTGGGCCTTGCCATCGCGCCAGATCGAGACGTCGACCTTGGAGCCCGGCTGCATCGCGCCGATGCGGCGGGCGAGATCGCGCGGGTCCTTGACCGGCTCGCCATTGACGGCGGTCACGACGTCGCCGTTCTTGATGCCGGCCTTCTGGCCCGGAGAGCCATCCTGCGGGGAAACGACGAGCGCGCCGCTCGGCTCGGACAGGCCGAGGGATTCGGCGATATCCTTGGTGACCGGCTGGATCTGCACGCCGAGCCAGCCGCGAGAGACTGTGCCGGACTTGATCAGATCGGCGACGACATTCTTGGCGGTGTCTGCGGGGATCGCGAAAGCGATGCCGACGCTGCCGCCCGACGGCGAGAAGATGGCGGTGTTGATGCCGACCACCTGGCCGTTGAGGTTGAAGGTCGGGCCGCCGGAATTGCCGCGGTTCACGGCCGCGTCGACCTGGATGAAGTCGTCATAGGGGCCGGAACCGATATCGCGACCGCGCGCCGAGACGATACCGGCCGTGACCGTGCCGCCGAGGCCGAAGGGGTTGCCGACGGCAACGACCCAGTCGCCGACGCGAACCTTGTCGTCATCGGCCCAGTTGACATAGGTGAACTTCTTGCCCTTGCCATCGACCTTCAGCACGGCGAGGTCGGTGCGCGGGTCCTTGCCGACCAGCTTGGCATCGAGCTCGGTGCCGTCATTGAGGACGACGACGAAGGCAGCACCGTCGGACACGACGTGATTGTTGGTGACGAGATAGCCGTCTTCGGAGATGAAGAAGCCGGAGCCCTGGGCAACCGGGCGCAGACGGCCCTTGCTGTCCGGCTGGTTCTTCTGCTGGTTGCGGCCCTGCTGCTGTTCGAACTGCTTGAAGAATTTCTTCAGCGGATGATCGTCCGGCAGCTCGTCGAAGCCACGGCCGAGGCCGAAGGAATCGTCATCATCGGCGACCGGATTGACGCGGGATTCGACGCGAACGGAAACGACGGCCGGGGATACGGCGTCGACGACATTGGCGAAGCTCGGGACCTGCGGAGCCTGTACATTGACGGCCTCGGCATAGGAGCGGCTGATCTCGCCCGGAACACCGGTGGCAAGAGCAGCGACAGCAAGACCGGCGACGACAGAAGCTTTCATAGCAGTGCTACGGGACAGGGTGTCCTTGATATTCCTGAACATATGCGAGTTACCTTTTCTTCTCTCGTCCGATTTTCTCTCACCGGCTGGGCCGGCGATGAAGCTCATGGAACATGATATAGGGCTTCGGACCTTACGGCGAACTGTCCGACCCATGAAAAATTGGTAATGTAGGAAAATCCTGCCAGGAAGGGACAGCCGACGCACTGTTACTTGCCAAGAATCTCGTTCAGCCGCTTTTCCTCCTCGGATGTCAGCGGCGTCCCCGTCGGCCGCCCGGCGCGGCGCCGGGCGTAGACGACGAGCGCGAGGCCACCGAGGATGAAAAGCGCGATCGGCGCGGCCCAGAGCAGAAGGGTCTTCTCGCTGAGCCGCGGCTTCAAGAGCACGAACTCGCCGTAGCGGGAGACGATGTAATCCAGCACCTGCTGGTTGCTGTCGCCATTGGTCAGGCGCTTGCGCACGAGAAGGCGCAGATCGCGGGCGAGATCGGCATTGGAATCGTCGATCGACTGGTTCTGGCAGACCATGCAGCGCAGTTCCGCCGAGATCGTCCGCGCCCGAGCCTCCATGGCCGGATCGGGCAGCACCTCGTCCGGATTGACGGCGAAGGCGGTGAGCGGAGCCAGCAAGGGGACAGAGACGAGAAGCAAGCGCAGGACCGCTTTTACCTTCTCCCCCATGGGGAGAAGGCCGCGCGTAGCACGGATTGAGGGGGCGTTGCACCGTGAGGTTACACGGACCATGCCGCGCCACCCCCTCATCCGACCCTTCGGGCCACCTTCTCCCCGAGGGGAGAAGGAAGTGTCACTCGACCCGTTCATTCCGCCGGCTCCATCGCCGGGCGGGCCGGCTTTGCCCTGCGACTCGGCGCGCCGACGCGCAGGCGGCGGTCGCTGAGCGAGACGAAACCGCCGAACGCCATGATGACGGCACCACCCCAGATGCAGAGAATGAACGGCTTCCACCAGATGCGCACCACCATGCCGCCGGCGTTGGTGGGATCACCGAGGGAGACGTAAAGCTGGCTGAGGCCCAGAGTCAGGATGCCCGCCTCCGTCGTCGCCGTGCGATTGGCGGTGAAGACGCGCTTGGAGGAGGAAACTTCCGCCACCGCGACGCCGCCGCGGCTGACGGTGAAATGGGCGCGATCCTCGGTGAAATTCGGGCCGACGCCCGGCTTTGTGCCGTCGAAACGCAGGCTGTAGCCGCCGAGCGCGGCAGTTTCGCCCGGCTTCATATTGGTAATGTTCTCGGTCTCGAAGGTGGTGACGGCCACGATGCCGAGCACGGTGACGCCGAGGCCGGCATGGGCAAGCGCCGTTCCGAAAGTGGAGCGCGGCAGGCCGCTCAGGCGGCGCCAGGCGACGTTGCCCACCACCTTGCCGATACCGGCGCGATACCAGAGGTCTGCGACCGCGCCGAAAACCAGAAAGAAGCCGGCGGCAAGGCCGAGAACGGCCAGAACCGGGCCGCCATGGCGGACATAGAACAGGATGAGGCCGGCGATCAGGGCAAGACCGGCCACCACATAGAGCCGCTGCAGCGCGCCGAGCAGATCGCCGCGCTTCCAGGCGAGCAGCGGCCCGAAGGGCACCGCGATCAGGATCGGCGCCATCAGCAGGCCGAAGGTCATGTTGAAGAAGGGCGGGCCGACGGAAATCTTGTCGCCGGTCAAGGTCTCCAGCGCCAGCGGATAGAGCGTGCCCGTCAGCACGGTGCCGCAGGCGACCGTCAGGATGAGATTGTTCAACACCAGCGCGCCCTCGCGCGAGATCGGCGCGAACAGGCCGCCGGCAGCAAGCCGGGGCGCACGAAAGGCGAAGAGCGACAGCGCGCCGCCGATGAAGATCAGGAGGATGCAGAGAATGAAGATGCCGCGTGTCGGATCGCTGGCGAAGGAATGGACCGAGGTCAGCACGCCGGAGCGCACGAGGAAGGTGCCGAGCAGCGACAGCGAGAAGGTCAGGATCGCCAGCAGCACCGTCCAGATTTTCAGCGCGTCGCGCTTTTCCATGACGAGCGCGGAATGCAAGAGCGCCGTGCCGGCGAGCCAGGGCATGAAGGAGGCGTTCTCCACCGGGTCCCAGAACCACCAGCCGCCCCAGCCGAGCTCGTAATAGGCCCAATAGGAACCCATGGCGATGCCGAGCGTCAGGAAGGTCCAGGCGGCCAACGTCCACGGGCGGACCCAGCGCGCCCAGGCGGCATCGATACGGCCTTCGAGCAAAGCGGCGACGGCAAAGGAGAAGCAGACGGAGAAGCCGACATAGCCGAGGTAGAGCAGCGGCGGGTGGATCGCCAGGCCGATATCCTGCAGCACCGGATTGAGATCCTTGCCCTCGGCGGGCGCCGGGTCGAGGCGGGTGAAGGGATTTGAGGTCAGGAGGATGAAGACCAGGAAAGCCGCCGAAATCCAGGACTGGACCGCGAGCACATTGGCGCGCAGCGTATCCGGCAGGTTCCGCCCGAACAGCGCGACCAGCGCGCTGAACAGCGCCAGGATCAGCAGCCAGAGCATCATCGATCCCTCGTGATTGCCCCAGACGCCGGAGATCTTGAAGATCAGCGGCATCAGCGAATGGGAATTCTCCCAGACGTTCAGCACGGAAAAATCGGAGGCGACATAGGCGTAGGTCAGCACCGCGAAGGAAAAGGCGACCAGGGCGAACAGGACGACGACGCCGACCGGCGCGACATCCATCATCGCGAGATCGCCCCGGCGCGCGCCGACGGCCGGAATGATCGAGACGATCAGCGCCGTCGCGAGCGCCAGCACCAGCGCATAATGTCCAAGCTCGATGATCATTGGCCTGCTTCCTCGCCTTTCCAGACGCCATCCGCCTTCAGCCTGTCGGCCACCTGCTTCGGCATATAGCGCTCATCATGCTTGGCAAGCACGCTGTCGGCAACGAAGACATCGCTGCCCGGCTCGAACTTGCCTTCGGCGACCACCCCCTGCCCCTCGCGGAAGAGATCGGGCAGGATACCGTTGAACCGGACCTTGACCGCATCGCCGCCGTCGGTGACCGAGAACTGGACCTCGGTCCCCTGGCCGCGCACGATGCTGCCCTCGCCGACGAGACCGCCGAGGCGGATCAAGGTTCCCGCGCCGACCGGCGTCTTCGCAAGATCGGACGGCATATAGAAATAGGCGACCGATTGGCTGAAGGCGAAGAGGACGAGCAGCACGGCGGCAGCGATGAACCCCATGCCACCGGCGATGACCGCCAGACGTTTCTGCTTGCGGGTCATTGCTGCGTCTCCTCCATCGGCAGCCCGAGCTCCCTTGCCAGCGCCAGGAGCTGCTGGCCTTCGCCGCCATCGGCGGGGAATACGGCAAGACCGCGCTTCAGCGCATCGGCGGCGCGATCCCTGTCGTTCAGGACCGCATAGGAGCGGATCAGCCGCAGCCAGCCATCGACATTTTTCGGATCGTCCTTGAGCTTGGCATCCAGGCTCTCGACCATGCCGCGGATCATCTGCTGGCGATCGCCGCTGCTCATGGCATCGGCGGCGGCGACCTCCTCGGCGGTGGGATTGCCCGGGGCCTTGGGATTGACCATTCCGCCGGCGCCGGTATCGTCGGGGCTGTTCTTGGCGATATGATCGTTGACCGCGATCATCCAGGGCGCTTCGGGTGGCGATTGTTTCGCCAGTGCGTCGAAGGCGGCTCTCGCTTCCGCCGTCTTGCCGTCCTGTTCAAGTGCCAGTGCCAGATAGAAGAGCGCGCGGGGATTGTTCGCATCGAGCGCCAGGGACTGCTGCATGCTGCTGCGCGCCTCCGCCGTAACGATACCGCCCGCCTTCAGGACCTGCGCCTCGCCCAGGCTGCCGAAGCGCTCGGCGCTGGGGCCAAGCAGGCGGATGACGTTGCGGTAGGCCAGTTCCGCGTCGGCGATGCGGTTGGTCTTGAGATAGATCGGCGCCAGCACCTCCCAGCCCTTGCCGTCATCGGGATTCTGCGCCAGATGCTGCTCGACCTTGACAATGGAAATGGCGAGATCGTTGCCGGGTTGCTCGAGACGCGCCTGCAAGGGCTGCGCGGGCAGTCCGGGCGTGCCCTTGGCGAGATAAAGACAGAGACCGATGGCAGGCAGAACGAGGATGATGAAGGCCTGCGAAAGGCGATAATGGCCGGATCCCGGCGCTTTCGCCCTGTCCAGTGTGTCGGTGGAAACGGCAAGCAGGCGCCGGCCGATCTCGGCGCGGGCATAGCCGGCCTCCTCGGTGGAGATCAGACCGCCGGCAAGATCCCGGTCCAGTTCGCGAAGCTGATCGCGATAGACCGCCGCCTCCCCGGCGCGACCATCGTCAACCGCATTTGCTCCGCGCAAAAGAGGATAGAGCAGGACGGCACCGACAACGGCCGTCAGAACGGCCACGAGAATCCAGAACAGCATAGACGCCCAATACTTTAACCGGGCGCTTATTCCAACCGTCAAAGCCCGGTTGACGAAGATTTGAGGCGTTTGGCCGCGCTTTTCAGACGGACGGAATTCTAGTTCAGCGGCGACCAGGTGCCGTCGTCATTGCGGCAGGCAGCGCCCCGTGCCTGGGTCTGCTTGCCGTCGACGGTGACCGTGTGCCGATACTGGCGGCAGTTCTGCGAACCCACCTGATAGGGAGCGGCTGCCACGACTTCACCGCTGACATTGCTGCCCGACCAGACGACGGGCATGCCGAGCGGCGCGGTTTCCAGCGCCCGATATTCCGCTTCCAGCGCCCGCCGTTGATCATTGTCGCTGAGCTTCACGTCGGTGCGGCCGACAATCCCCCCTTCCAAGGCCGCGATGTACGGCGTCGAAGCCGGCGGCTTGGCAGTGGACAGGAAACTGACGCCGCCGATCTTGCCGCTCGATGTCGAGCAGGAGGACAGGCCGATCACAGCAAAAAGGGAAGGCACGATCAGGAAAAAGGTACGAAGCTTCATACAACCGAACCAGTATCAAAGAGCAAAACCAGAGGTACTGCAATGCAGCATCATCATGACGCGGCACGTCTTTTTGGCATCATGCCGTCCGTCACGCAACATCCTTTGTCACCCCCGGTAGAATGAGGCTGGCCCGGAGGCCGCCGCGGGCGCCGCGGGACAGCTCGAAGCGTCCCTGATATTCGTTGGTGATCTCGCTGACGATCGAAAGCCCGAGGCCGGTGCCCGGCTTGCTTTCGTCCAGCCTGCGGCCGCGCTTCATCGCCTCGCGGATCTGATCGGGCTCGAGGCCCGGCCCGTCATCCTCGACCACCAGCTCCACCCAGTGGCGCCGGGCCGGATCGATGCCCTTGACGTCGGTGGGCGCCTCGTTGGCGGCGATGCGGATCTTATGCTCGGCGAAGCGGGCGGCATTTTCCAGAAGGTTGCCGACCGTCTCCTCCAGATCCTGCTGCTCCATGGCGAGCGCCAGATGCGGCGTCACGGAAAGCTCGAATTCCTTGTCGGTATTCAGACGCCGCATGACGCGGACCAGACGCTCCAGCGCCGGCTCCGCCTCCGTGCGGGCAAGTACGGATTCGCGCTGCGCCGCGATGCGGGCGCGGTTGAGATAGGACTGCACCTGCCCCTGCATGACCTCGGCCTGGTTCTTGACCAGATCGCCATGCGAACGTTCCAGCACGCGGGATTCGTTGAGCAGGACGGCGATCGGCGTCTTCAGCGAATGGGCGAGATTGCCGACCTGCATGCGGGCTCGCTCGACGATACGGCGGTTGCTCTCGATCAGCGCATTGACCTCGTTGGCGAGCGGCAGGATCTCACGCGGGAAATCCCCCTGCAGCCGCTCGCTTTCGCCGGCGCGGATGCGCTCCAGCGCGGCGCGTGCCTTGTCGAGCGGCTTCAGGCCATAGAGAATGGCGAGCGCATTGACGACGAGGCTGCCGACGCCGAAGCCGACGAGCGCGAAATAGAGACTGTGGGAGAAATTGCGGACATCGTCCTCCACCACGGCGACATTGCCGGTGACGCGGAAGCGCGCCGCGCGGCCATCCGTATCCAGCACGACTTCGGTCTCGGCCACCTGCACACGGTTTCCGGAAGCGTCGGTGACGATGTAATAGCGCTCGTAATTCTTGTCGAAGGGCGCTTCCAGCACCGAGAGGACGGGCAAGGTCGCAGCCCCGAGCGAGGGCGAGACCAAGGGCGTCGCCGTATAGGTGCCGAGCGGCTCGACCATCCAGTACCAGCCGGTCTTCGGCTGGGCAAAGCGCAGGTCGCCGAGCTGCGGGCTGCCCGACAGCGCCCCCTGATCGCCGATCGTGACGGAGTTGATGACGTTGTAGAGCTGCGCCCTCAGAAGGTCCTGAAAGCCGCGCTCGGCGCTCTTGCGATAGATATTCGAGATGACAAGGCCGATCACCACCAGCGCCACGGCGGACCAGAGTGTGGTCAACAACAGGACGCGGGCGGTGAGCGACTTAATTCGCATTGGTCGGCGCTTGGATGCGATAGCCGAGGCCGCGGACGGTCTCGATCAGGTCGACGCCCATCTTCTTGCGCAGGCGGCCGACGAAGACTTCGATCGTGTTGGAATCGCGGTCGAAATCCTGATCGTACATATGCTCGACCAGCTCGGTGCGCGACACGACCTCGCCCTTGTGGTGCATGAGATAGGCGAGCAGGCGATATTCATGCGAGGTGAGCTTCAGCGGCTTGCCATCGACCGTCGCCTTCGAGCTCTTGGTGTCGAGGCGCACCGGGCCGCAGACGATCTCGGAGGAGGAATGGCCGGCGGCACGGCGGATCAGCGCCCGGATGCGGGCAAGCACTTCCTCGACATGGAAGGGCTTAGCGACATAGTCGTCGGCGCCGGCGTCGATGCCTGCGACCTTGTCGCTCCAACGGTCGCGCGCCGTCAGGATCAGCACCGGCGTTCCCCGGCCCGCGCCGCGCCATTTCTCGAGCACGGTGATCCCGTCCATTTCCGGCAGGCCGATATCGAGGATGATTGCGTCATAAGGCTCGGTATCGCCGAGAAAATGCCCCTCCTCGCCATCGAAGGCGGTATCGACCACGTAACCCGCTTCCTTCAAGGCGTCGGCAAGCTGGCGGTTCAGATTGACATCGTCTTCGACAATGAGGATGCGCATATTTCGACCCAATTTCCCCGGTTCGAGAAGCAGTACTGCAAATCTGATTCAAGTGGAATCACTTGGCCATAAGATTTTGCGTGAGATTCAAAGTGTTAGAGTGTTCCCTGCATGTGGCGACGACGGTCTTTGCGCCTACATCGGCACTTTCATGGTCACCTTGCGCGGCCGCTGACCGTTGCCCTGAACAAGGACGGTTATGACGCAGCTATCGCCCGAGGGCTGCGCGGAGAGAAGCTGCCCTCCGGTTTTGGCGACAACTTCGGCCGCCGCCTCGCTGCAATCGCTGTTCGCACGCGCCACCAAGGTCGTTGTCGGGGCCGGCGTCGGCAGAACAGTCGAGCCGGCCATGAGCGCCGCCGCTGCTGCTATGCTTAGAAATGATGCCATGCTCCAGACTTCCCATGGGGACATTAACTTGAGCAAATATGTACCCAAACGCGTCTGAATGGCAAATGAATGGGCGGTAATTTTCCACCCGCAAAACGTGCGGCGAGATTTTCTTTCCCTTTAAGCCATTGTGTTGATTGGATTTGTTAGCACTGACGTCGCCGCGCGACAGCCGGTGACCGGCCGAATCCGCCTTGGGCCCCGGCGCACCACAAATCGGCTGACGGCGCCGATATTTTTCCCTTTCAACGTTCCGAAACAAATCCACGGCTTGGGAAAAACTCAGTCATTTTTAATCTTTCTTGATTATCATTTTCTCATAGGCGTCGTCATGACCGACGGCGCGTCGCGGCCGATGCAACCGGCCTTCAAGCGTTTTGCGAAGGTAAGACGCGAAGGGTTCCTTGAGTCTTTTGAATCGCTTGCCGTCATGCCTTCAGACGTTGAGTCGAGGAGGTGAGAGGTTGAGTCATGATCTTCATGCGCAGAATCCGCTCGTGGCGAAATTGATTCCGCCCAAAGATCCAACCAACCGGATTGATTGCGTTTAAGCCGGCTCGCGCACCGCCGCCGTGGTCTCATAGTCCGCCGCGATCCGTAGCTCCCGCAGCGGGCGGACACGCTCGATCGAAAGCTGATAGTTCGGATGCGCCTTGTAGGCGGCCAATGCCGCCTCGTCGTCGAATTCGCCGTAGACGACCAGATCGATGTCCGTGCCAAGCTGATCCGTCTTCACATTCGTGCCGATCTCCAGCAGGCGCGCATGCGGAATGGCCGTCAGGATCGACAATCCGGACCGGACTTCCTCCAGATTGGCGCGGTCGGGAACGGTGAAGAAAACGATGTGGCGGATCACGCGGAGGCTCCCTGTGCATTGCGAAAGCACAGCGCGATATCATGCGTATCCGGTCAATTCAACGACGCTCAGCCCTCGGGCAGCCTGCCGTTTCGTCGCAGCGTGTCCGGGAAAACGTCACCTCCCCCGCAACGTCCCCGCATGCTATGCTTTGACGCCATGACCGATGATGAGCTTGTTGCCTTTGCGCTCAGCCTGCCGGAAGCGATGGAAAGCTCGCATTTCGGCAATCGGGATTTTCGCGTTCGCGGCAAGATTTACCTGGCCCTTCCCAGTCCGGATTTCTGCGTCGTCAAGCTGACACCCGATCAGCAGCAGATGGCGCTGGCAACCGCGCCGGACCATGTCCTTGCCGTGCCAGGCGGCTGGGGAGCGAAAGGCTGGACGCGGGTTTTCCACTCAGTTGCCGGTGAGAACACGATATATGCGCTGGTGCGGCAGGCATGGCGCAACGTGGCGCCGAAATCTATCGCCCCGCCGGAGGATTAGCCTCCATGTCGTCTTCCACCGTCAGCGGCCAGTCGACGACATAATCCTCGAAATCGTCGACGGAGACATCCTCCTCGCTGATCGTGCGGCCGCGCGCCGAGGCGCGGGCGATATGGACGGTCTCCGGATCGCCCGATACCAGCGGATGCCACCAATAGAGATCGCGGCCTTCCTCGACGAGACGATAGGCGCAAGTCGGCGGCAACCATGCCAGTTCGGGAACCTTCTCCGGCGTCAGCTGCACGCAATCGGGCACGAAATCCCAGCGGTTCGGATAGCTGGTGCATCGACAGCTCTCGCCATCCATCAGCTTGCAGCGGACCGAGGTGAAATAGACATCGCCGCTATCCCAATCCTCCAGCTTGTTGAGACAACAGAGCCCGCAGCCGTCGCAGAGGCTCTCCCATTCGGAGGCACTCATCTCAACCAGCGTCTTCTTCTTCCAGAAAGGTATTTCGTCCATCATCTTCATCCTGCCGCCGACACGGGAAAGCCGGCTGCGGCATGCATGTCTCTTGTTCTTTTCCCTAAATCAACCAATTATTCAATGTGCCATTCTATGACAGGATAGGCTTTGCGTCTCCCAAGGGAATACGCAATCGAGGCATTGTGGTCGGGAAGTAAAGCGTGGAAGACCCATCCAACCAGGAAAACGGGCCGGAGACCAAGCCCGACGCGCAGCCGGATGGCCAGGCGGAGAACCGCCCGCGCCGGAAGCGGCATATCCTGCTGCGCATCGATTCCTGGATCGATTCCACGCTTTGGAACGCCGGTTTTCGTCTCGGCGAACTTTGGGAAGACATCACCATCTTCTTTCGCCGCTTCCGCACCCGCGGCTGGAAGCGCATATTTTTCGAGCTGCTCGGGGAAGGACTGACGCTCGGCACGGCTGGCTCGGTGGTGATGCTGATGCTCGCCATGCCGGCTTTCGAGGCGACGCAGGGCGACTGGCGCAATCGCGGCAATTTCGCCGTCACCTTCCTTGACCGTTACGGCAACGTCATCGGCCATCGCGGCATCATCCATGAAAATTCGGTGCCTGTGGACCAGCTGCCCGACTATTTCGTCAAGGCGGTGCTGGCGACCGAGGATAGGCGTTTCTTCGACCATTTCGGCATCGACGTCATCGGCCTGTTCCGGGCACTGACGGTCAATGCCCAGGCCGGCGGCGTCGTCCAGGGCGGCTCGACGCTGACGCAGCAGCTCGCCAAGAATATCTTCCTCAGCAACGAGCGCTCGATCGACCGCAAGATCAAGGAGGCCTTCCTTGCCATCTGGCTGGAAGCCAATCTTTCCAAGAAGGAAATCCTCAGCCTCTATCTCGACCGCACCTATATGGGCGGCGGCACCTTCGGCGCGGCGGCGGCGGCGCAATTCTACTTCGGGAAGAACATCAGCGACGTCAATCTCGCCGAGGCGGCGATGCTGGCGGGGCTGTTCAAGGCGCCGGCGAAATATGCGCCGCATGTCAACCTGCCGGCCGCCCGCGCCCGTGCCAACGACGTGCTTTCCAATCTCGTGCAGAGCGGGCTGATGACCGAGGGACAGGTGATCGCCGCGCGGCGCAACCCCGCTTCCGTCGTCGACCGCGCCCAGATCGAGTCCCCGGATTTCTTCCTCGACTGGGCCTTCGACGAAGTGCAGCGGCTGGCCGCGCGTTTCCCCGAGCGGTCCCTGATCGTGCGCACGACCATCGACATGGGGCTGCAGAAGGCGGCGGAGGATTCGGTCGAATCCAGCCTGATGGAATATGGCGAGCGGTATCATGCCAAGCAGGGCGCCACGGTCGTCATCGAAAACGGCGGCGCGGTGCGTGCCATGGTCGGCGGCCGGGATTACGGCGAGAGCCAGTTCAACCGTGCCACCAAGGCACTGCGCCAGCCGGGCTCCTCCTTCAAGATCTACACCTATTCCGTCGCAATGGAGAAGGGCATGACGCCGACCTCCACCATCGTCGATGCGCCGATCACCTGGGGCAACTGGAGCCCGCACAACTATGAAAACCGCTACGCCGGGAAGGTGACGCTGACGACAGCGATCGCACAATCGATCAACACCATCCCGGTACGCCTCGCCAAGGAGAAGTTTGGCATCCAGCCAATCCGCGACATGGCCAAGGCCATGGGCGTGGAAACGCCGATCCGCAACGACAAGACCATTCCGATCGGCACATCGGAAGTGACTGTGCTCGACCAGGCGACGGCCTATGCCGTCTTCCCGGCCGACGGCCTGCAGTCCCGCCGCCATGGCATCGGGCAGATCGTCGGCTATGACGGCAAGGTGCTTTATGATTTCAGTCACGACGAGCCGCCGGCCAAGCGCGTCCTGACCGAACAGGCGACGGCCTATATGAACCAGATGCTGATCCAGATCCCGCTCGCCGGCACGGGCCGCAGGGCGGCGCTCGACCGCGGCATCCTCGTCGGCGGCAAGACCGGCACGACGCAGGCCTATCGCGACGCCTGGTTCATCGGCTTCAGCGGCAACTACACCTGCGCCGTCTGGTTCGGCAACGACGACTACACTTCCACCAACAACATGACGGGCGGTACGCTGCCGGCCATGACCTTTAAGAAGATCATGGACTATGCCCATCAAGGCATCGTGCTGAAGCCGATCCCCGGCCTCGACAATCCATTCCCGGCGCAGAAGCCGCAGACGGTCGCCGCCAAAAAACCGGCCGATACGCCGGAAAACACCCTGCCGCCACTCATCCGTCCGCGCTCGCTATCGGTGGATTCCACCAAGATCCTGCGCGATCTCGGCGAGAAGCTGAAGACCGCCGCGCCCCTTGCCACACAGAAGGTGGCGACGGCGGAATAAGCCGGGCCGGCGGCATAACGCAATGCGTGATGGGCCTGTATTTCACGTCGCAACGACAGCAATCAACCGACTAACCCTTTCCCCTGCCGTCAGAATCAGGGATAAATCGCCACCTGATTGGTCATAAGGACGATCTTAGGGTGTTCCGGGTTCCCCTTCTTGTTGCGCTTTCGCTGGTGCTCGCCTTTGGCGGCGGGATCGTGTTCACGATTTTCGCGCTGGATGCGACATCGGGTTTCGGTGCGATCAAGCTCGGTGCTTGGCAGGCATTTCCGGACATGCACACGGCGGATGCCGACCCTTACGCCAAGTCACATCGCGCCCGCGCCGGCCGCTTGCTCTACGGCACGGCGGAGGGGCTGTCCTTCACCGCCTCCGAGGATGACGGCGGCGGGCGGCTGACGGCCGGCTGCACCTATCGCATCAGCGGGCAGACGCCGCCGGCGCGGCTGTGGACGCTGTTCATCGCCGGCAATGACGGCGAACCGTTACAGGCGTTGCCGGGCAGGCCCTCGGCGATCAATTCCTGGGTGGTGCTGCGCAATCCCGATTCAAGCTTCGTCATCACCGTTTCGCCGGAGGCGCAAGCCGGCAACTGGCTGGCGCTGCCGGCTTCCGGCAATGTCCGGCTGGTGTGGACGCTGCTCGACACACCGGCCGCCGGCAATTCCGGCCTGGTCGACCTGTCGATGCCGAAGCTCGAGAAAATCGGGTGCGGCCATGTTTAGGACCGTCTTCGCCATCCTGACCGGATTGCTCGGCGCTGCGCTGCTGCATCTGATCATCATCCTGTCCCTGCCGCATTTTTCCGACCGCGACGCCTATACCCGCATCGAGGACGAGGGCGACGAGAACCATTTCTATACGCTTGACGACAAGGATGACGATGCCGGGCTTTCCAACAGCGATCCCTATATCCGCACCGCTGTCTGCGCCTTCGATATCGGAACGCAGCCGATCCGCCTGACCGCCAAGGGCCAGGTGCCGTTCTGGTCGCTGTCCGTCTACGACGCCGCCTCCAACGAGGTGTTCAGCATGAGCGACCGCACCTCTGTCGGCGGCATGCTCGACCTGCTGCTCGCCTCGCCGATCCAGCTGACCGGCATCCGCAAGGCGCTGCCGCCGTCGCTCACGCAATCGATCCTCGTCGAGGTGCCGCGCGCCGAAGGTTATGTCGTGTTGCGCACCATGGCGCCCGAGGCAAGCTTCGACGATGCCGCCCGGAACTTCCTGTCGGAAGCCGGCTGCGATGCGTTCGACGGGCAATGACGATCAAATCGAAGGGCTGAAGAAAGCCGAGCGGCTGACCGCCGGCATATCGTGGTTCGAGCCGCGAAACCGGGGCCGCTCTGGCGGCGTGATGCCGGCTGGACAGGCCGACCTATATGCGGGCTATTTGCCCTTTGCCCGCTGGGGTCCTGCTCCCGGACGATGGGAGTCGACCTCAAGGCGCTCATAGCGCACGCCGGTGAAGAGAAGAATCTTCGCTTCGGCCGGCTCCTTCGGGACGCGCCGCGGTAACCGCGATCGTCGGTCCGAAAGGGATATGATCTTTGCCATTCTCGTCTCCATTTACAACCTGAGACGGATGAACTTGCGACTGATTTCACCCTGCCCGCCATTCGTGCGGGCTAGCGTGCCCTTCGATCTTTCCGCACCCGCGGAGCCGACAAAGGAGATGCACGCCTTCTCACGGTATTTCCTGGACACCGTGACATGGACGCCGAACTGTGGCTTCCATGCGAACCATCATGCGACCAAACTATGCAAATCGCCGTTTTCACCCGAATTCAGACATACTGTGGTTAACAGAATGCTAATCATTGCCACGCCCTGCCGCGAGCATGCGTGGCATCGTGGCTGATAAACGCGGAAGGGCTGAATTTGGTTTCATATGCGATATAAAAAATATATGAAGCGCATAGGCTGTAAAACATTGAAAAATCATACTATTAATCAATCTGAGCCGGATTTCCATGAATTTTCATGGCGGCCGCTCGTTGCAGAAAAGCGTCACGCAAATATTATTTGCGGTAACGAAAAATTAACGTAATGTAACGGGCGAAATAGAGGGCGGGCAATGTCAACGACGGCCAATTCCTTCTTCTCTCCCGAAGACGTCACCGTGCTGCGGGGCGCGCTCGATAGATGGTGCCTTGAGAAGAGGATAGACATCAGGAGCACCGAGGCCCAGTTCGCGGCAACGGCGGCGCTCGGCCTGTTTCAATCCGGATACAACACCTCCGAGAAGCTGCTCATGGCATTGCGCGAGCACAAGGGGCTTTGACGGACGTCCACGGAGAGAACCTCCGCCGTCGATCCGCCAACATCGGCGACAAATCTCCCATAGGTTGAAAAGCGCCAAACACCACATCGCCTTGGAATGTGACGGCAGGCCGGCTGCGGGCAAGGCTATCAAGGCGATCCGCAACAAATCCCGCCGAAAGCCGCCGCAAGTCTAACGCGCAGTTTTTATTTGGATTTTAATAAAGTTTTCACCAAGCGTTAACCCTGCACGCCTTACTCTTCCAACAAAGCCTGATCAGGACTGCCTACGACCCTTCCGGCACCCACAGCAGCGGGCGCGCAAGATCAAAGCGCATCTCGGCTCGGCGGAAGAAGGTTCGCGGATAGGCCCGGCGATCCGGCTCCCGTTCTTTGTTTCGCGTATCAGTATGGGTGTTGGCGTGCGTGACCGATTTCGAGATCTGGAAGAGCCAGCGACCGTCCGCAAGAAGGATGTGGTCCTGATGGCAACGGTCACCAGCTTCGAAGGCATGAACCATCCATCCAAGTCGGAGCTGCGTCAGTTTGCCGAGCTCTTTACGCCCCTCTTCCAGGCATCGAGCGACGAAGCAAAGCGCCAGGCGGTTGCAGCGCTTTCGCAATGCCCGACCGTGCCGCAGGCCGTCGCCCTCTTCATCGGCTGTCAACCGATCGCCATCGCCGCGCCGTTTCTGACCAGCTCGCAGGCGATCGACGACGACACGCTGATCACCATCGCCCGCACCCAGGGTGCGGCGCATGCAAAAGCCATCGTTCGCCGTTCCTCGCTCTCTCCGAAGGTCATCGATGCCCTCGTCAGCCTGCATCAGGCGGAGCCCGAACGCGGCATGACCATAGCCGAGACGGCAGCGGCCCAGCCAACGGCCGCGCTCGATCTCACGGCAAGCATTCCCGATCCCGAGGCCGAACGACTGGCCCGCGAGGAGGTCCTGCGGCAGAAGATCAAGCAGATCGCCCGCCATCTCGCCAGGGACGACACCGACCGGCTCGGTCTGCGCAATCTCTCCGACGCGCAGGAGGCCCTGCTGGTGCGGTTCGCCCGCGAGCGCGAGGCGCAGCAGTTCGCCGCCACGCTCGCCGATGCGCTGTCATCCAGCCGCTGGCTCGCCGAGCGCATCATGCTCGATACGTCCGGCCAGCAACTGGCGCTGACGCTGGTGAGCCTCGGCATGGGCTTTGCCGATGCCGTCTACGCGCTGGAGCGCTTCTATCCGCAGCTGGCCGAACGCCATGGCAGCGTCAGCCGCGCCTGGCTTGTCCTGGATGACATCGATGCCGAGGAGAGCCATGCGCGCGTCGAAGCCTGGCGCCGTGCCGACAGCTACACCTACCTGCCGCCGGAACAGAAGCGCGACGCACCGCTCTTCGGTCCCAGGGCCAGCCCGATCCGCGAGTTGCGCGTCGTCAGCCGGCGCTGAAGCGGGTTTTAACCTTGCTCGGCCAGCGGCACGATATCGCCGATATCGTCCGTCTCCAGCTCGATGATCCAAAGGTCTGGATCGAATTTCAGCTCCCGGTCGAGCATATGCCTGATCTCTTCGGGGTCCTTGCGCTCCAGGCGGATTTCGAACAGCCGCGCCCCGCTCTCTTCCTCATCGAAAAAGCTCTGTGGCGCCGGCGCGTAAAGCGTTTCCAGCCCGTCGCGAAAACGCTGGCGGATGAAGATCGCTCCCGCCGCATCCGAGCCCTTGTGTTCGACAGCGGCGAAATCGCCGCGGCCGAACAGGCGGCGGGTCAGGGCGGAAACGAAGATGTCGCTACGCAATCTCATGGCTGAGCTATAACGACCGGCCGCCGACAGGGCAATTGACGGCGCTCATCAAAGCGCGCCGATATCCTGCAGCTTCTTTAGGACGGCCATGTCGGGCTCGCCGGTTTCCGGCAGGCGGTAATGCTTCTGGAAACGGCGGATGGCCGCCTTGGTCTGCTCGCCGGCAACGCCGTCGACGCTGACATTGCTATAGGCGATGTTGCTCAGGCCCTTCTGGATCTGCATCACCATGTTGACGGTATTGACCGCGTCGTTCGGCGCGCTCTTGGGCGCGGCCCTGCTTTTGCCGACATCCTTCTCGGCGCTGCGGATGGCGGCGGCAACGGGATCGATGGCCGATGCATCCGCGGAGACGTTGACGGGCCGTTCGACAGGAACCGCGGCCACCGTCGGCTTGCTGACCGCGCGGGCGGCCGGGCTGGCAGCCGGAGCCGCAGCCGCGACGGCCTGCCGATCGGCGGTGGCAGCGTCCGGCGTTTCCGTGTCCTGCCGTTCGATTCGGAATGTCGTGACATTGCCGGCGTCGGCCTGCTGTGCGTTCAGGAAGGCTTTTCGACCCGGAATCTGGTAGGGAGCTGCCGGATCACGCGTGCGCAGCAGCGGCGACGGATGCGTGCCCGCCTGATACCAGAGTGCGTTGGCGGTGACGAAACCGAAGACCGCGACAAAGACCGCCACGCCGCCGGCCGCGGCCGGATGCCGGCCGACAACGCCACCGAACAGGTTGGCCAGCGCACCGGCACCGCGCACGCCAAGGCCACCCAGCGCGCCGGCGCCGCGCAGGCCAAGGCTGCCAACGGCAACCGCCCCCCGGGAAGCCAGGCCAGGCTGCTTGCGCCCGCCCCTGCCCTTTCCCTTAGGCGATTTTCGCTTTTGCGGGGCCATTCATCTCTTCCTCTTTTCGCTTTCCATTCATCTCCAGATTATGCTTCAGACGTGGCGGAAAATCGACCGTGCGGCTGGCATCCACAGGCTGCTGAGCCGTCACAACGCCGGAACCGTCGAGCGGGATAAGGATGGTGATCATCGTACCCTCGCCGGGAGCGCTGGCAATGGCAAAGCTGCCGCCATGCAATGCCACCAGCCCCTTGACCAGCGACAGGCCAAGGCCGGTGCCGGCATAGCGGCGGGTATAATCGTTCTGGATCTGCACGAAGGGCTGGCCGAGCGAGGCGAGCCGATCGGTCTCGATGCCGATGCCGGTATCGCTGACGCAAAGCTTCAGCATGCCATCGGCCATGGCCGCATCCACGGTCACCGCGCCGCCGGCATCGGTGAACTTGATGGCGTTGCCGACGAGGTTGATGAGAATCTGCTGGATGGCGCGCTGGTCGGCGACGATATCGCCGAGGCCGCGCTGCACGCGGCTCGTCAGCGTCAGCCCCTTTTCCTTCGCCTGCAGCGCCAGCATGGCTTCGCAGGCACCGATCGACGCTTCGATCGGGAAGGGTTCTGGCATGAGCTCGTAGCGGCCGGCCTCGATCTTGCTCATGTCGAGCATGGTGTTGACCACCGACAGCAGATGCGCGCCGGACTGACGGATCAGGCTGACATATTCGCGTTGTCTATTGTTTTCGAGCTTGCCGAAATATTCGCCGCTCAGAATGTCCGAAAAGCCGAGAATGGCATTGAGCGGCGTGCGCAGCTCGTGGCTGACGGCGGCCAGAAAGCGTGATTTGGCGTCATTGGCCGATTCCGCCTCGGCGGTCTTGCGAGCCGCCTCGTCGCGCAGCCGCTGATCGTCGGAAATATCGCGCGACTGGCTGACGATCCCCGTCAGCCGTCCCTCGCCATCGCGCCGCGCGCTCATCTCCATGCGGATATGAATGAACTGATCGCTGCCTTCGACAACGGCGGAGCGTTCCAGACGCAGATCGACGCTGAGGCCATCGCGTCCCTGGCGAAGCGTATCGACGGCCTGCAGGAAGAGAATGCGATCGGAGATGTGGACCTGCTCGATGAGGCCGCGGCCGGTGGGATCGCGCATCCAGCTCAGGAATTCGGCACGATCGCGGCCGCCGATGGCGGTGACGCTGCCTTGCGGATCGAACAGGAGAACGAGACCGCTGGCAGCCTCCAGCATCAGATCGCGATGTTCGACGACGACGGCCTCGACGGCTGTCGAAACGGGCCGCAGGCGTGAAAGGGCGATGCTGCCGACGGCGGAGAACAGGAAAGCGGCGCAGACGGTGGCAACGCCGGCCGGCAGCGCCACGGCCGGGCTGGTGATGAAGGAGAGACCCGCCGGAACGGCGACGAGCGCCACGGAGGAGGCAAGCGCGAGCCGGCGCAGGATCGTCAACTCCTGTCCACGGACCTCGCCGTTCCCGCTTGTCCGGGAGAGCCAGCTTTCGCCTGCCCGGTCCACGAGGGCTCCTGCCCTGCCAGCCATGTTACTCAATACGCGCACACCAAAACCCGCACAAACGGTCATTTATCGAGGTTCACAATAGGCCCTGGCGACTTAAGGAAAGAATAAAGGACGGGCATGGGGATCGGCCGAAAAGGCTCGAAAGTCCCGTTTTGACGCACATGATAAGACCTTTGAGTTTTGTGGTTAACAGCGGGTAAGCAACGGATTTTATTTATATTTCCGTTTCGCATTAACTTTTTGGACGCGCCCGGCGGCCGCAAAGCCCTGGAGATCAAGCAGATCGCGGGAGACATGCTTAACAGCAATCGCTACAATTCGAACCAAATAGGCTTCAAATTCCGAAAGCTAAAATTTGAATCAAATTTGCCGAAAATGCATCCAAGTTTTGAAAAGCGATGTTGTCCTCTGCCGAATAGGGTCTGGGCAACGTCGGATCAATGGATTCGAATCGGTGGCAAGACCGAACGAACAGGATGGGCAAGGCAATGTGGTTTCTCATTAGGACGGGGTTCTGGTTCTCACTGGTCCTCATGTTCCTGCCGATCTTCGCCAAGCCGCAGGGCGATCCCCGGCCGGCGGGCGAACCGCAGGTGCAGGTTTCCGACGCGCTGTCGGCTGCCTCCGGCGTGATGCAATATGTCGGTTCCATGTGCACCGAGAAGCCCGACGTCTGCCTGAAGGGCGGCGAAACACTGACTGCGCTGGGATATCAGGCCCGTGACGGCGCCCGCGTCGCCTATGACCTGCTCGGCCAGCATTTCAAGGACCAGAAGCCGGCCGAACAGGCCGCGACCGCTCCCGCCGCCAGCCATGAGCAGGCAGCCGCCGAAACTCAGCCCATGCCCCCGAGGCGCGTGGCCGGCACCCAGACCGCGGATGCCGTCGTCACCGGCACGGTCAGGCTACCCTCCTTCATTCCGGTGCCTTTGCCGAAGCCTCGCACCTGACATGTCTTCCCTGAAACCTGCCCCGCGCCGTGAGCCCGACCGCTCACGGCGATCTTTTTTGCCACGGGTTCAAATCATCGACCATTTCACTTATATGCAGGCAATAGAGCAATTCCTGGAAAAGTGCGCAGCGATTTTCCGCCCGGAATTGCGTAAAATAGAAAGTTGGAGTGTTTCAGCGCTCTTGAGGTGCTGAAACACTCCGGACAATTGGACCGGCAGAATGGCGACGCTTGAGCAGATCATTGAGGATTTCTCCTTCCTGGACGACTGGGAGGACCGCTATCGCTATGTGATCGAACTCGGCAAGGCATTGCCCGATCTTCCGGAAGAGAAGCGCACGCTGGAAAACAAGGTCCAGGGCTGCGCCAGCCAGGTCTGGCTCGTGACGCATGCTGCGGGAGATCCGGACAATCCGGTCCTGACCTTCGAGGGCGATTCCGACGCGCATATCGTGCGCGGACTGGTGGCCATCGTGCTTGCCACCTATTCCGGCAAGCCGGCCTCCGAGATCGCCGCGCTGGACGCGCTCGACGTCTTCGGCAAGATCGGCCTCGTCGAACATCTCTCGTCGCAACGTGCCAATGGATTGCGCTCGATGATCAAGCGTATCCGCGAGGAAGCGCGCATTCGCGCCGCTGCATAGCGGTTCAATCCTTCACGGAATCACTGAACCGCTCATGCTGTTGTATCAACGCAATTGCGGACGGAAAACCGCTGCACACTTTTGCGCGACATGTTCCAAGACACAAAAAACCCGGCTCGAAAGCCGGGTTTTTTCTTTGCGGCTTCGGTTGGGAACCTCAGCGGCCACGCTTGCGGCGCTGGCCGAGACCCATTTCCTTCGCAAGGCGCGAACGGGCTTCGGCATAGGCGGGCGCGACCATCGGGTAATCGGCCGCCAAGTCCCACTTCTCACGATATTCTTCTGGCGAAAGGCCATGATGGGTCATCAGGTGGCGCTTCAACGACTTGAAGCTGCCGCCGCATTCCAGGCAGGTGATCTGGTCGTCCTGTACCGACTTGCGAACGGATACGGCCGGCTTCTGCTTTTCTACCACGGTGACGGCAGGTGCCGGAGCCGAGGTGTTGCTCAAAGCAGAATGCACGTCGGAAATCAGGTTCGGAAGGTCGGTGACCGGCACTACATGATTGCTGACATAGGCCGCCACGATGTCGGCAGTCAGTTCAACCAGCAAATCCTGGCCATTGCCAAGGGCCGTATCTGTCATTTTGTTCTCCTGTTCATCGGCTTGCTTACCGCGCCAACGTCTCCAGCGGAGCACGTAAAGACACGGCATTCCTCATGATCCGTGCATAGTCCCGGCGAAAACCGATGTGATTTTCGAGGCCTGTGCACTGGACAATCCGCACGGGCGCATTGTCCATATTCGTAGCAGCCATCAGCAAAAAACGGGGTATTTCATGCCATTTGCCCCGCAATTCGAAATCCACCCCTAGATTTCGCACTACGGAACCCGCTTTTATACCGTCCAATGATAGAATCAGTGATGACGGAGATAGGTCCGCCAAACCTTAACCGAAAATAAGTTTTGCCCACTGCTGCTTGAAGGAAAGATCAGAACATTAGGCACTTAATTCCGGCCGAGACTAATTCAACATCAGAACTCTACTTCAATGTGAATTATCACTCTTTACCCAAAAGTCCAGTTTTTAATTCTATCAATTCTTCGCAAAATGCTCATCTATTAAAAATAGGTAACTAAGAACTAGAATTGTATTCCCACCACAGCAATCCTTGCGTTTGTTAGCGCTTCATTTTGTACGACTGCCATTCCGTTGTGCTCTCGTCAGATCATCGCGAACAGATGGCGGCGTCAACCGATAGCCGGCTTTATGCGCGGCACGTGCAAGAAGATGGGCTGAAATTGGCGCAGTCAAGACGAAGAAGACGAAACCAGCGAGCGCCCGCGCGAAAATAGAAAAATCCTGTGAATGGACGCCGACCGCAAGCAGCAACAGGCCGGAACCGACCGTGCCGGCTTTCGAGGCGGCATGCATGCGGCTGTAGAGATCCGGCAGGCGAACGATACCGATCGCGGCAACCAGTGCGAACAGGGCGCCGGCCAAAAGCAGGGTGGCGACGACGACGGCTGCGAGCAGTTCCATTATCGCCCTCCCTTTTTTGTCCGCGCATCCTTGCGGGCCTTTTTGGCCTTTGGCTTCACCGCCTCGCCCGCCGCAGACACGCCTTGCCGTTCGGCTTCACGCGCCGCGCCCTGGCTCAGGATGAAACGGGCGAAGGCAACGGTGGCGAGAAAGCCGACAAGGCCCAGTGAGATGGCGATATCGATATAGAGGGTGAAGCCGGTCTTGATGGCGATGACGGCGATGAAGCCGATGGCGACGGCGACCAGCATGTCGAGCGCCAGCACCCGGTCCGGCAGGCTCGGCCCGGCGACGACGCGATAGACGGTGAGCAGGAAGGCCAAGGCAAGAATGCCGAGCGCCACCATGGCGGCGGCCGAGACGATGGCGGCACCGGTCATCGGAACGCCTCCATGATCCGGCGTTCAAAGCCATCGGCGATGCTGCGTTTCGTCGCTTCCGGATCGGAACAGTCGAGCGCGTGCACATAGAGCGTCTTGCGGTCGTCGGAGACGTCGACCGAAAGCGTGCCGGGGGTAAGCGTGATGAGGTTGGCGAGCAGCGCGATCTCGAAGTCGCGGTCGACGGTCAGCGGAAAGGCGAAGATGCCGGGCTTCACATCCAGTCTCGGGCTCATCACGGTGACGGCAACGGTCCAAGCGGAATTGGCGAGTTCGCGCAGGAACAGAAACAGCAGTGCGACAATCCGCCTGATACGGCCGAGATAGAGCACGCCGCCATAGGATTGCCGCACGATCGCCAGCGCCAGTGCCGCGAGAACGAAGCCGAAGACGAGGTTGACGAAGGAGGCACTGCCGGTGATGGCGGCCCAGACGATGGCAAGCAGAAGGTTGAACACGAACAGGATCATTGTGTCCCCGCCCCTCCCGGAAAGACCGAATGCAGATAGGCTGAAGGATCCTCAAGGCCAAGCGCGGCCCGCTGCGTCAAATGCAGGAGCGGCTCGGGGAAAAGGCCAAAACCGATCACCAGGGCGGCCAGGACGGCGATCGGCAAGTTGGCCTGCCAGGCGATGGGTTCCGACGCGACGACCGCGTCCTGCTGGGTTCTCGGACGCCAATAGGCCAGCAGGAAGACGCGGCCGAATGCGATGGTGGTGAGAAAGCCGGTCAGGAGGATCGCGGCGGCGAGCCACCAGGCACCGCTGTCGAGCGCGGCCTTGACCAGCACGACCTTTGGCCAGAAGCCGGAAAAGGGCGGCAAGCCGCTGGCGGCGAAAAACAGCACCAGCGACAGGCCGGCGAACCAGCTGCTTTGCCGATAAAGCCCGCCGAGCCCATGGAGCGAGAAGCCGCCGCCAAGACGCGCCGCCTGTCCCGACAACAGATAGAGCGCCGTCATCAGCACCATCGAATGCAGCGCATAGAAGATCGCGCCGCCAAGACCGCCGGCGCTGCCGAGCGCGACGCCCGCAAGCATCGTGCCGATGCCTGAAATGACGACATAGCCGAGCAGGCGGCGCAGATCGCTTTCGCCGAGCGCGCCGAGGACACCGGCAAGCATGGTTGCGATGGCGACCGTCGCGATGAGCGGCGCAAGCCCGGCACTTTCGGCCGGCAGCAGCATGACCAGCACCCGGATCAGCGCATAGATGCCGACCTTGGTCAGCAGGCCGGCGAACAGCGCGGAGACGGTGATACGCGGCGTATGATAGGAGGCCGGCAGCCAGAAATTGACCGGAAAGGCGGCAGCCTTCATCCCGAAAGCCAGCAGGAACAGGCCGGCCAGCGTCATCAGCGGCGCCTCGCTGTCTGGTGTCTTCGCCTTCATGGCGATGTCGGCCATGTTGAGCGTGCCGAAGACGGCGTAGAGATAGCCGACGGAGACGAGGAACAGCGTCGTGGCGATGAGGTTCAGCACCGCATATTTCAGGGCGCCGTCGATCTGCTCCCGTTCCGAGCCGAGGATCAGCAGGCCGAAGGACGAGATCAGCAGCACTTCGAACCAGACATAGAGATTGAAGACATCCCCGGTGAGGAACGCGCCGCTGACGCCGGCAAGCAGCAGCATCAGGAAAGGGAAGAAGCCGTAACGGCGGCCGCTGGTGGTGATTTCGCCGAGCGCGTAGAGGCTCCCCGCCAGCGCCACGATGGCCGCGGCGAGCGCCATCACCGCGCCGAAGAGATCGACGCTGAAGGCAATGCCGAAGGGCGGGAGCCAGCGGCCCATGACCATGGTCAGCGGTCCCTCGGCAGCGACCTTACACAGCAGGGCAAGGTCCGCCAGCACCAGGACGACCAGGCCGGGGATGGCGATCCAGCCATGCAAGGCGGTGCGATCGCGCAGCATCAGCAGCAGCGCGCCGAGGCCGATGCAGAGCACCACCGGCAGGATGACCAGCCAATGCGCCGCCGCCACCGGCGCGGTCACCAGCGCGGCGGAAAGATCGATAGCGGTGTTTGCAGGTGCCGCCATGCCGTCAGTACCCCAAAGGCGGCAGCGGCCGCTCGTCCGGTTCCGCCACCCGCATCTCGCCGGTATCGTCGGTGCGCAGGTCCTGATAGGCGCGGTAGGTGAGCACCAGCAGGAAGGCGAGGAAAGAGAAGGAAATGACGATCGCCGTCAGGATCAGGGCCTGCGGCAACGGATTGGCGGCCTCCATGCCGAGCGTGTCGGCCCCGGCCGCAATGATCGGCGGCACCTCGCGCGTCACCCGGCCGGCGGTGAAGAGCAGCAGGTTGACGGCGTTGCCGAGAATGGCGATGCCGAGCATGATACGGATCGAAAAACCCGACAGCATCAGGTAGATCGCGACCGCGAAGAACAGGCCGACGAGGACGGCGAAGACAGCCTCCATCACTCCACCTCCCGCTCCTCGAGCGCCAGCGCGATCGAGGTGATGGCGCCGACGACGACCAGATAGACGCCGGTGTCGAACAGCATGACGCTGGAGAGCGGCACCTCGACGCCGAACAGATGCGGATAGATCCACAGCCCGGTCATGAAGGGCACGCCGAAGAAGACCGACAGCAGCCCGGCGACCGTCGCCGCCAGCAGGCCGAAGCCGGCGATCGCCAGCGGATGGAAGACGATGGCGCGGCGCACCGCCGTGACGCCACAGGCAATACCATAGATCGCAAAGCCCGAGGCGGCGATCAGACCGCCGATGAAGCCGCCGCCGGGCTCGTTATGGCCGCGCAGCAGTACGAAAACGGAAAAGAGCAGCATCAGCGCCGTCAGGAAGGGCGCGGCCGTGCGGAAGATCAGCGTGTTCATCGGCGCTCCGCCTCCATCTTTTCTTCCAGATCAGGATCGTTGGCCGCAAGCTTGCGCTCGCCGCCGGCGCGGATGCGGATCAGCGCCAGGATGGCAAGGCCGGTGATGGTGACGACGGCGATCTCGCCGAGCGTATCCGTGCCGCGGAAATCGACGATGATGACGTTGACGACATTGGCGCCATGGGCGATCAGCTTGGAATATTGATTGAAGAAGGCCGTCAGCGTCAGGTCGAAGGGTGCCTGCGTCGCCTTCAGCAACAGCAGCCCGAAACCGAGGCCGCAAGCGACGGCGAGCGCCGCATGCCAAAGCATCCGCAGCGGCGGACGGCGATCCGAAGCCGAAAGCCGCAGCCGCGTCATGACCAGCGCCAGGATGACGACGGAAAGCGTCTCCACCATGAACTGGGTGAAGGACAGGTCCGGCGCACCGAACAGCAGGAAGATGACCGCCACGGCAAAGCCCTGGATGCCGAGCGATACGATCGCCGTCAGCCGGTCGCGGGCGAGGACGACGGCGCCGAGGCCGATGATGGCGATCAGGAAGATCGCCGCCTCATGCCATTGCAGGTCGGGCCAGGAGGGCGCGACGGGCAATTCGCCATGGAGCACCGGCGGCACCAGCAGCATGGCCGCAAGGCAAAGGAAGGTCACGGCGATATAAATCTCCAGCCGACCCGGCTGCAGGACGCGCGAGACGGCATGCGACAGGCGCACCAGCCCGGACATGAAGGCATCGAAGCCGCGATCCGGCCCCGGTCCGAGATGGCGCAGCACCGCCGACATCAGGAAGCGGGCGCGGTCGAGCTTCCAGTAGACGAAAATGCCAGCCAGCACGGTCAATATCGAGAGCGCCAGCGGCAGGCCGATATGGGGAGCGAGCGAGACCGATATCTCCATCGCCTTGCCGCTGACGGCACTCGCCATCGGCGAGGAGACATAACTATGCCAGGGGCCGGAGGCGATGGCGGCAGCGAGGCCGAGGATGGCCAGCACGACCGGGCCGAGCCAGAGCAAGGGCGGCGCCTCGTGCGGATGCCTGGGTGTCTCGACGCGCGTGCCGAGGAACGGCTTTAGGGCCACGGCGAAAGCGATGGCGAACATCAGCGCATTGCCGGCAACCGCGATGACCGTCAGCACGACCGGCCAGGGAGACGCACCGGCCAGCGCGGCATAGATTTCCTCCTTGGCAAGGAAGCCGAAGGCGGGCGGCAGGCCGCCCATGGAAATCGCCGCCACGAGGGCCGCGGCGAAGGTCAGCGGCATGGCATTCCGCAGGCCGCCGAGCCGGGTGATGTCGCGCGTCCCGGTCTCGTGGTCGACGATGCCGGCGACCATGAACAGGGCGCCCTTGAACAGCGAATGCGCCACCAGATAGAGCACGGCGGCTTCCACCGCATAATCCGTGCCGAAGCCGGTCAGCAGCACCAGCAGGCCGAGCGAGGAGACGGTGGTATAGGCGAGCTTCAGCTTCAGGTCGGTCTGGCGGATGGCGAGCAGCGTGCCGACCAGAAGCGTCGCGGCGCCGAAGACAGGCAGGATCGTCTGCCATGCCGTCGTGCCGCCCATGACCGGATTGAGGCGCATCAGCAGATAGACGCCGGCCTTCACCATGGTCGCGGAATGCAGATAGGCCGACACCGGCGTCGGCGCTTCCATGGCATTGGGCAGCCAGAAATGGAAAGGAAATTGCGCCGACTTGGTGAAGGCGCCGCCGAGGACCAGGATCAGCGCCGCAAGATAGAGCGGGCTTTCGCGCAGGACGCCGCCGGCCTTCAGCAAGCCGGACAGATCGGCGACGCCAGTGGCCTGCCAGATCAGAAGCAGGCCCGCAAGCAGCAGCAGCCCTCCCCCGCCGGTGACGACCAGCGCCTGCAGCGCGGCTCGGCGCGATGCCTCGCGCTGATGATCGAAGCCGATCAGCAGGAAGGAAGTGATCGAGGTGAGTTCCCAGAAGACGAACAGGGTCAGGAAGCTGTCCGATACGACAAGGCCGAGCATCGAGCCCATGAACAGGAAGATGAAGGACAGGAAGCGTCCCTGATCCGCATGCCCGTTCAGATAACCGCCGGCATAAAGCACGATCAGCGTGCCGATCCCGGTGATCAGCAGCGCGAAGGTCAGCGACAGGCCATCGAGCAGCCAGGAAAAACGCAAGGCCAGGCTCGGCACCCAATCGAGGCCGCCCTGGATGCTGGAACCGGCGGAAATCGTCGGAAGGAAACCGGAAAAATGCAGGAAGGCGAGCGCGGGAAGCAGGGCCAGCGGCCAGGCCGCGTTGTGACCGAGACGACGAACGGCAACGGGGGCAATGATCGCACCGAGAAAGGGCAGACACAAAGCCAGGAATGTCAGGCCGGTGACACTGGCCATGTCTTCTCCCTGCTGAACGATCGCACGATCCGGCATGGCCGGAAGTCCTTTCTGGGATAGGACAAAGGTTGAACCGCCTCAAGCCCTGCGTGAGGAAAGCTGGAAGTAACCCACTGGAATTGTACTTCAACGGCACGATCCGGCGATTGAACAACCATTCGGAAACGCCACATTATATTGGAGGGATATTGGTAGGAATCCGTCTCGTGTGCCGGGACGGCGGGAAAGGATGGCGCGCATGTCCGTTACGATGACCAAGCCGAAAATCGAAAAGACCGATGCCGAATGGCGGGAGCAATTGACGCCGGAGCAATATCGCGTGACCCGGCAGCATGGCACCGAGCGGGCCTTTACCGGCCCCTATTGGAATTCGTTTGAAACCGGCCTCTATCGCTGTGTCTGCTGCGATGCGCCGCTCTTCCGCTCCGACACCAAGTTCGACGCCGGCTGTGGCTGGCCGAGTTATTTCGAGCCGGTCTCGCCCGAGGCGGTGACGGAATATCGCGACGATTCCTACGGCATGGTGCGCACCGAGATCCGCTGCGGCGCCTGCGAGGCGCATCTCGGCCACGTCTTCCCCGACGGCCCGCCGCCGACCGGGCTGCGCTATTGCATCAACGGCCATGCCATGGTGTTCGAGGCGGAAGGATAACCCGCCCGTCAGGCCCCGATGCGCAATTCCATGCAGGTCAGGTCCAGCCAGCGACCGAACTTGGTGCCGACTTCGGAAAACTGCCCGGCGATGCGAAAGCCCAGCTTCTCGTGCAGGCGGATGGAGACGGTGTTGCCGGTCTCGATCGCCGCGATCATGACATGGACATCGCCATTGTCGGCGCGGCTAATCAACTCGCGCAGAAGGCCCTCGCCGATGCCGAGACCGCGATGATCCTTGTCGACATAGATGGAGTTTTCGACCGTGTGGCGATAGCCGTCGAAGGCACGCCAGTCGCCATAGGAGGCATAGCCGGCAACCTTGCCGTCCTTCTCAGCGACGACGACCGGAAACCCCCGCGCCCTGCGCGCCTTCAGCCACTCGATGCGATTGTCGATGTCGACGAGCGTATCGTTCCAGATGGCGGTCGTGTGCGCGACGGCATGATTGTAGATTTCGCAAATCGCGGGCAGATCGGCCTCGGTCGCATCGCGAAGCAGCACGGCTCGGTCCATAATCGCCTCATCCGGTTGTTCTTGAGACAGACTGCGGCATTACTCCGCGATATCGACGAAGTAAATCCGCCATTCCTGCATGGCTCGCAATGAAGCTGTAACGAATTGGCGCTATTTTTCGAGCGATTCTGAGAATCGCTATGGAATTTCTGCTGAAAAATGCGCTATTCCTAGCTGGTTTGCAGATCCCGCCTCCCGGAAACCGCAATGCTCGCGCGCCTGACCATCCTGTTGCTTCTTTCCGCCGTGCCGGCGCAAGCCGCCGACTGGTGGTCCTATGACAATGCGCGCTTCGGCTATGCGATCGAACTGCCGTCGGAATTCCACCTTTCCGCCCGCTCCGACAATAGCGACGGGCTGACGCTGACGCCGGCGGATCAATCCGCAAGGCTGCTCGTGTTCGGCGCCAACATTCTGAATGGCGACTTCGCGACGGAAGCGAATATCCGCGTGGCTCGGGCCAGGGACGAAGGCTGGCAGATCTCCTATTCGAAATCGACCTCGCGCGGCATCAGCTTCTCGGGCACACGGCAGGGGCACATCGTCTATGTGCGCGGCGTGGCCCTTTGCAACGGTGCCGCCGCCTTCTTCCAGATGGATTATCCGAAGGCCGCCATGCAGCGCTACGACGCCGTGGTCATGCGGCTGGTGCGCAGCCTGCGCCCGACGACGAAATGCGCGCCGACGACCCAGATCGTCAAAAGCTTTCCGGTGACAGGCTGAAGCAGGTGAAAACCGCGGAATAGTGCACGGCGGCGGCGGAGATGACGAAGCCGTGCCAGATGGCGTTCTGGAAACGCAGCTTCTCCCAGACATGGAAGATCACGCCCAGCGAATAGATGATCCCGCCGATCACGATCAGCAGCATCGAGGCGGAGGGGATATGCATGGAGACCGGCTTGGCCACCAACACGCCGCTCCAGCCCATGGCGAGGTAGAGCAGGATCGCCAGCCGGTCGTAACGGCCGGGAAAGAAGCATTTCAGCGCAATGCCGCAGGCGGCGAACACCCACATCGCGATCAGCGTGGCAAACAGCAGGGGATCGGCGGCGCCGCGTTCGAGAAACGGCGTATAGGTGGCGGCGATCAGCACGAAGATGGCGGAATGGTCGAAGCGCCGCAGGAACCACTTGGTCGGCGAGACCGGCCAGAGATTATAGGTGAAGGACATGGCAAGCGTCAGCACGAGGCCGACGCCGTAGATCCAGGCGGCGGCGATCTCGCCATGGGAACTCCAGACCGTCGCATAGAAGATCAACGCCGTCGCACCGATCAAGGCGAACACCACGCCGACACCGTTGACGATGCTGTCGGCGATCACCTCATATCGATCATAGGCCCAACGGATACCCTTGAACTCGGTCATATACTCGCTTCCAACCCTGTCGCCTTGATCGTTGCATCTCATCACCATGGAAGCAATCGCCAGAAGCGGTTGGGTCGATAAATCTTCATGACCGGGGAGCGGATCGAGTGATTATCGTCAACGAATTACGAACGCTCAATCCGCAATTTCTGACCTTCTGTGAACAATCGGAATCCGCCATATAGGCGATCAAGTACAGTGGGCGGGTTGCCCCTTTTCCCATGATCGAAGGCTGGATACGCAATGACTGAAATCGCCCCTTCCTACGCGCTGACGCGCCCCGCCTATGTCGGCCAGTCGCACCTCGTCGTCACCGACCTGGCGCAGGTGTCGGGCTTCTATCAGGACATGCTCGGCCTGAAGGTCATCGAAAAGACGGCCAGCGGCGAGGTGCTGGGCGTTGCCGGCCAGCCGCTGCTGACGCTGACGACGGACCGCGCCGCCCAGCGCGCGCCACAGACGGCCGCCGGCCTGTTCCATACCGCCTTCCTGCTGCCGAGCCGCGTCGAGCTGGCCCGCTGGCTGCGGCATGCCGCGCACAACAATGTCGTCCTCGAAGGCGCATCCGACCATATCGTCAGCGAGGCGATCTATCTTTCCGATCCGGAAGGCAACGGCATCGAGATCTATGCCGACCGGCCGCATGATCAATGGACCTTCCATGGCGACGGCACGGTCGAGATGGCAACGCTCAGGCTCGATCTGCAGGCGCTTTACGAGAGCGCCCCGCAGGATCGCTGGGACGGCATGGCGGATGGTTCGGCGATCGGCCATATCCATCTGCAGGTCGGCGACGTCGCGGAGGCGAACGCTTTCTATCGCGACGTGCTCGGCATGAAGGTGATGGCGGCGCGCTATCCCGGCGCGACCTTCCTCGCAACCGGCGGCTATCACCATCACCTCGGCGCCAATACCTGGAACAGCCGCGGCGCCGGTGTCCGCTCCGAGCAGATGACCGGCCTCTCCGACTACACGCTGCGCTTCAACGACAGGCAGGCGCTCGATAAGGCGGTCGCCGAACTCGACGCGCACGAGATCAAGACGGAAAAGCGCGACGGCGGTGTTTCCCTGCGCGATCCATGGGGGATCGGCCTCAATCTGATCGCCTGATCGCAACCATAGATCGATTATCGAAGGCCCGTTCCGGAACCGGAACGGGCTTTTCGCGTTTGGATACCGAGGCAATGGGGCTTCGGGGATTGTTCGGGATGGATACCACCAGCGGCACAGGCAAGCAGCTACGCGAACCAGCGACGGCGGGCAAAGGACGTTCCAGCGACTGGGTTGACGCCCTGCGGGCGGATACCGAACGACTGGACAATCTCCAACCTGCAAAGCCTCCGGAGAAGGACGGGCTGGATATCGCCTCCGCCTGGGCTCTCATCGGCATCTGCCTCGTCCTCACGCTCGCCGCCGTCTACATGATGTCGATCATTCTCATTCCGGTGACGCTCGCCGTGGTGGTCGGCATGATCCTTGGCCTCACCGCGGAAAGGCTGAGCAAGCTCGGCGTGCCCCGCATCCTCAACGCCGTTCTGTTGTCGTCGGCGGTCGCGCTGATCGTCTTTCTCGTCATGAACGCGCTCGCCGGCCCCCTGGCAAACCTGGCGCAGAAAGGACCCGATGCCTTCCAGCACACGGTCGAGCGGCTGATGCCCTATCTCGAGCGGATCAAATGGCTGCACATCACGGCGCAAACGTTCGAAAGCGGGCCGATGTCGATCAGCGTGCTGCTCGAAAACACCGGCAACGTGCTGCATCTCCTCACCAACAGCCTCACGCCCGCCATCGTGCAGGGCCTGATCTTCTTCGCGGCGCTGCTGCTGTTCCTCGCCGGCCGCGTCAATCTGCGCAAGACCATCATCCTGACCTTCTCGCGCCGGACATCGCGGCTGGCGGCAATCCGCATCATCAATGCGGTGGAACAGGTGCTCGGCTTCTATTTCGCGACCGCTGCGCTGATCTATGCCGGTCTTGGCGTGGTGATGACGGTCATCGCCTATGTCGGCGGCATCAGCGCGCCGATCCTCTGGGGCCTCTTCGCCTTCCTCTCCAGCTTCGTGCCCTTCCTCGGCATCGCGTCGATGACGATCGCGCTGGCGATCGCCGGCATCATCACCCATGACGACATCATCTTCGGCCTGGCGCCCGCCGTAACCTTCTTCACCGCCCATCTCGTCGTGGAGAACCTGGTCTTTCCGGCGGTCATGGGCCGGCAGTGGGAGCTCAATCCCTTTGTCGTCTTCCTGGCCATCATCTTCTGGACCTGGATGTGGGGCGCCGTCGGCGCCATGCTCGCGCTGCCCTTGTCGCTGGTCGTCATGACCGTGGTCAACGAATTGTTCTTCGAGGAAAAGGTGCAGCCGCAACTGCCGGAGTGAATGCCACCGGCGAACTCAATGACCGCTGGCGGCGATCCCGCCTTCAGTTGGTGGTGTCGTCGTCGCCCTGCTCGGGAATGTCCTGCAGGCGGACGAACTGCACCCCCTTGGCCTTCAGCGCCAGGATGCTCGCGGCAACTCCCTCGCCGGCGGCGTGCGTCGGCTGATTGATATGCGAGATGATCACATCGCCATCCCTGGCGGAGGCATATTGCTTTTCCACCAATTTCGCCGGCAGCAGCGAACCGCTGTCGCCGTTCACCGAATAGCCGGCGATGCGATAGCCCATGCCGCGGATCTCAGCGATGGCCGAGAGGCTGTATTTCGCGGTCGCGCCCCGGAACCAGCGCGGCTGCGGGATGCCGGCCGCAAGCATGGCATCGGCACCGCCCTTGACTTCCTGGGCCACGGCCTGCGGCGAACCGGCGGCGGCAATGCCATAGACCTTGGTCGGGATATCGACCGCCGGAATGTGGTTCTGGCCGTGATTTTCCAGCTCGAAGAGATCGGGATGTGCAAGGAAGGCGGCAAGCGCGTCCGGATTGGTGCGCAGCCAGCGGGCGGTGACGAAGATCGTCGCCGGAATGCGCTGTTCGATCAAAGTGGAGAGGATACGCGGATCGGTCTTACCCATGCAGGCATCGAAGGTGAGCGCAATACGCGGCGCCCCCTTGCCGGCCCGATTGACATGCAGATGCGGCTCGACCAGCTTGACGGCGGAGACCGGCGCCTTCGGCGGAAGCTGCGGCCAGCCGGGAGGCGCCTGTTCGACGGCGAAGGCGGCCGGAACGGCGACCAGCAGGAATGCGGATGTCAGCAGGAAACGGTTCATCAGGCGGCCACCGGTCGGATCGAATGCGATGAAGTTTGGCGGAAAAAGCGGACGATTGCCATATTGCCTTATCCGTTGCGCTCGCATGATCCGGCAAGACGACGGAAATATGGCGAACCGACCATCCCCATGAATATGCGTGTGACGAGACGGCAGGTCATGGTTCCGGCACGCGATCATCTATAATACGATTGATACGAGGCCGTCTTAACACTATCTGCCAATCTTCCTGTGCTCCCAAAGGGAAAGATCCATGAGCCGTGATCCCTATGATATTCTGGGCGTAAAAAGGGACGCTCCGCAAAAGGACATTCAGACCGCCTATCGCAAGCTTGCCAAGAAGCTGCATCCGGATCTCAATCCCGGCGACAAGCAGGCCGAGGACAAATTCAAGGAAGTCTCGGCAGCCTACGGCGTTCTCGGCGACGAGGAGAAGCGCGCCCGCTTCGACCGCGGCGAGATCGACGGCAGCGGCGCGGAGAAGCCGCCGCGCAGCTACTATCGCGACTATGCGGCAAACGAGGGTCAGCGCGGCCCCTATCGCAACACCGGCGGCTTTGCCGATTTCGGCGATGCCGACGATGTGTTTTCCAGCTTTTTCTCGCGCCGCGGCGGGGGCCGATCCGGAATGAAGGGACAGGATCGTCACTATTCCATGGAGGTCGATTTCCTCGACGCCATCAATGGCACGAAGAAACAGATCAGCTTGCCGGACGGACCGGCGCTCGATGTGCAGATACCGCCCGGAACCAAGGACGGACAGACGCTGCGCCTGCGCGGCAAGGGCGAGCCCGGTTTCGGCGGCGGCGCGGCGGGCGACGCGCTGATCGAGGTGCATGTGCGCCCGCACCGCTTCTTCACCCGCGACGGCGACGACATCAGGCTGGAACTGCCGATTTCGCTGACGGAGGCGGTGCTTGGCGGCAAGGTCCGCGTCCCCACGCCATCCGGCGCCGTCACGGTGACGCTGCAGCCGAACTCCAATACTGGCAAGGTGCTACGTCTCAAGGGCAAGGGCGTGCCCGTGCGCGGCAAGGAGAACGGCGACGCCTATGTCTCGCTGAAGATCGTGCTGCCAGAGGCCGCTGATCCGGAGCTGACGGCCTTCGTCTCCGACTGGCAGGCCGGCAAGACGCAAGATCCCAGAAAGACCATGGGAGAATGAGCCATGAACGAGAGCGAATTCCGTCTGCACCTCGAGATCGACAACACGGTCCTGGACGTCTGGATTGAACAGGGCTGGCTCATCCCGCAAACCACGAGCGAGGGTCGCTCTTTCCGCGACGTGGACCTGGCGCGCGGCCAGCTGATCCTCGACCTGATCAACGCCATGGGGATCAACGAGCCAGGCGTCGATGTGGTCATGGATCTGGTCGATCAGCTCCACGGGCTGAGAGCGACGCTGCGCGACCTGACGGATGCCGTCTGCCATCAGAGCCGTGACGTGCAGGACCGCATCCTGTCCGATCTCGACCGCATGGAGCGCCAGAAGGCGCCCTGACGCCGTCAATCGTAGAGATAATATTTCTGCCAGCTATCGCGCGGCACCTTGTCGCCGATCTGATAGCTCAGATCGCGCACATGCACATGTTCCGGGCCGGTCGTGCATTTGTAGGCAAGGTGATACCAGTCACCCTTGCTGCGGAAGACGGCACCGGGCGCATTCATCGAATCCGGCGCCATGTTGGGATCGCCGAAGGTATAGGCGATTACCTTATCCGGCTTGAAGCCAGTCTTTTCCGTGCCGATCCGCTTCATCGCCTCCGCATCGCAGGCCTGCTCCATCCGCTCGGAAGGATCAAGCTTTTCCAGCTCCTTCTTCATGGTCGCGTCAACGGCGAAGGCCGAAGTCGCGATGGACGCCAGGGGCAGGAGAATGGCGACGAATTTCAGCATGAAGACCGGTCCCTCGTTTGTTTTGCGAGCTGAGCTGCATCCCTTCCATGGGGGAGAAGGAAGCGATACTAAGAAGCACTTATTATCAATGCAACGCCATGCGGACTTCGTTAAACAATGTGGTCACATCATGGCAACCATCACGGAGCCTCCTCCGTCATCAGCTCGGTTGAAGCCTAGGATCATCCGCTTGCACGAGGCTTGAGCCGGCAATTGCCGCTTGAACGTCGACCATGCGACCTCTATTTCTCTTTCACCGCATACCCGACTTTCATCCCAGAGAAAGCCTTCCAGTGTCTTCATTCAAGAACCTCCCCGCCCCGCCCGCAGCAGCGAAAAAGCCGGTCACGGATACTCGCCATGGCATCACCCGCAGCGATGACTACGCCTGGCTGCGCGCCGACAACTGGCAAGCGATGTTCAAGGACACCTCGATCCTCGATCCGGAAATCCGCGCACATCTGGAGGCCGAAAACACCTATATGAACGCCGCCATGGCGGACACGAAAGAGCTGCAGAAGGTGCTCTTCGCCGAAATGAAGGGCCGCATCAAGGAAGACGACAGCTCCGTTCCAGTCAAGGACGGTCCCTATGCCTACGGCACGCTCTATGTGACCGGCGGCGAGCAGCCGCATTATTTCCGCGAGCCGCGTGACGGCGGCGAGCGCAAGCTGCTTCTCGACGGCGACAAGGAAAACGAGGGCAAATCCTATTTCCGCCTCTCCGGCATCGATCACTCCACCGACCACAGCCACGGCATCTGGGGCTATGACGACAAGGGCTCGGAGTATTTCACACTGAAGGTGCGCAATCTCGAGACCGGCAAGGATCTGGCCGACGTGATCGAGAACACCGGCGGCGACGGCGTCTGGGCACCGGACGGCAAGAGCTTCTTCTACACGCTGCAGGACGAGAACCATCGCCCGTCGAAGATCTTCCATCACATTATCGGCACGCCGCAATCGGCAGACCGGCTGGTCTACGAGGAGGAGGATTCGGGCTTCTTCATGGGTGTCGGCGGCTCGTTGCTCGACGACTATATCTTCATCGACATCCACGATCACGAGACCAGCGAGTACCGCCTCATCCCGACCTCGGACCTGATGGCCGAACCACAGCTCGTGGCCGAGCGCGACACCGGGATCGAATATGAGATGGCCGAGGGCGGCGACGTCTTCTACATCCTCACCAATGACGGCGACGCCAAGGATTTCAAGATCATGGAGACGCCGGTCGACAGGCCGGGCAAGGAAAACTGGCGCGAAGTCGTGGCTCATAAGCCGGGCACGCTGATCCTCAGCCACATGGCCTATGCGCGCCATCTCATCTGGCTGGAGCGCAAGGACGGCCTGCCGCGCATCGTCATCCGCGATCGCCGCAGCGGCGAAGAACATGCCATCGCCTTCGACGAGGAAGCCTATTCGCTGGGCCTGCAGGGCGCGGCGGAATACGACACCGACGTCATCCGCTTCTCCTATTCCTCGATGACGACGCCGAGCCAGCTCTACGACTACAACATGGTAACGCGCGAGCGCACTCTGTTGAAAACGCAGGAAGTTCCCTCTGGCCACAACCCGGACGACTACGTCACCCGCCGCGTCTTCGCCCCCGCCTGGGACGGCGAGCGCGTGCCGGTCACCTTGCTGTATCGCAAGGACACGCCGCTCGATGGCTCCGCACCCTGCCTGCTCTACGGCTATGGCGCCTATGGCGTCACCATCCCCGCCGGCTTCAACACCAATTGCCTGTCGCTTGCCGATCGTGGCTTCGTCTATGCCATCGCCCATATCCGCGGCGGCAAGGACAAGGGCTTTGCCTGGTACGAAGACGGCAAGATGGAGAAGAAGACCAATACGTTCAAGGACTTCATCGCAGCCGCCGACTATCTGAATCAGGAGAAGTTCACCTCCTACGCGAACATCATCGCCGAGGGCGGCTCGGCCGGTGGCATGCTGATGGGCGCGGTCGCCAATATGGCGCCGGAGAAATTCGCCGGCATCATCGCCGCCGTGCCCTTCGTCGACGTGCTCAACACCATGCTGGACGACACCCTGCCGCTGACGCCGCCGGAATGGCCGGAATGGGGCAATCCGATCGACAGCCAGGAAGAGTACGAGCAGATCGCCGCCTATAGCCCCTACGACAACGTCGGCGACAAGCCCTATCCGCCGATCCTGGCGCTCGGCGGCCTGACCGATCCGCGCGTTACCTATTGGGAGCCGGCAAAGTGGGTTGCCAAGCTGCGCGACAGGACGACCGGCGATGCGCCGATCCTGTTGAAGACCAACATGGATGCCGGCCATGGGGGCGCCTCCGGTCGCTTCCAGCGGCTGGAAGAGATCGCTTTCGAATACGGCTTCGCCATCAAGGTTGCCGGCAAGATGTAATCGGGGATTGCGGGAGGAACGGATGCCGGTCCATATCGCTTTGCTGCGTGCCGTCAATGTCGGCGGCACCGGCACCTTGCCGATGGCGGAGTTGAAAGCGCTCTGCGAGGAGATCGGCTTCACCGACGTGAAGACCTATATCCAGAGCGGCAATGTGCTGTTCCGATCCGAAGAAAACGAGAGGACCGTGCGCACGCGCCTGGAAGAGGCGCTCGCGCGCAGGATGGGCCAATCGCCGGGCGTGATCCTGCGCAGCCGCCAGGACTTGCAAGAGATTGCCGACGCAGCGCCCTTCCCGAACGCCAAGCCGAACTATCTGCTCGTCGCCTTCCTGCCGGAGCCGGCGCCGGCCGATGTCCTCGACAAGCTCGTGGCACCCGGCGGCGAAGAAGTGCATGTCGCCGGAAGAGAGATTTACATCCACTATCCCGACGGCAGCGGCCGTTCGAAACTGAAGCTGCCGGCGCTGAAGCTTGCGACCACTCGGAACCTCAATACGGTCAGGAAACTGGCGGAGATGGCGCGGGAGATGGAAGAGGGTTAGGGGCGACCCAGAAGCGTTTCGTAGTCGCGGCTGCCGGAAAAGATGTTTGTGATCCAGACGGTATCGCGCTCGATCGTATAAAGGATAACAATAGTTTTTTCAAAGACAGCCATGCGAAGGCCCAAGCTCAGATCATCCCTGGCAACGCCGCCAAAAGGGGCATCGCCGATCTTTTCGCAACGAGCGTAAATGCGGTCGAGATACGTTTCGCTCGTCTTGATATTCTGGCTCTTTTCGAAAACATATGCCGCGATATCAAGCAGATTGTTCATTGCTTCCGGACGGTATTCGACGACAAATCGCTTCATCGATCAGCGACGCTTATCAAAGAAGGCCTCGAGACGTTGCTTGACTTCGTGTCCACTCAAATTCGGCCTCGGATCGTCCAGCGATGCCTGAACCTTTTGCCGGATCGCCGCGATCCGTTCCTGATATTCCTCTTCTTCCCGCAGCCAGACCCGGACGGCCGCGCGCAGGACTTCGCTCGTGGAGGTATAGGCTCCGGCGTCGACGCGGCTCTTGATGGCGGCGACCATTTCGCTGGGAAGCGAGATGCTGAGTTTCTCGTTCATGCCGACCTCCTGTTTTGGTAGTATAAAGTAGGATGATTTCCTACCGGACACAAGCGCCTTGCACCCCATCCCGCCCGGCCCTACCTTAGAAGCATGAGCTCTTCTCTTCACGACAATCCGGTGCGCGAGGCACCCTCCACACCGTTCGACAACAGCTATGCGCGCCTGCCGCAGCAATTCTTCGCGGAACAGGCGCCGACGCCGGTTCGGGAACCGCGGCTGATCAAGTTCAATGCGGCGCTGGCGCGTGATCTCGGGCTGGATGCGGAGGCTCTGGAGCGGGACGGAGCGGCGATCTTTTCGGGCAACAAGCCCCTGCCCGGCGCTCAGCCGCTTGCCATGGCCTATGCCGGCCACCAGTTCGGCAGCTTCGTGCCGCAGCTCGGCGATGGCCGGGCGATCCTGCTCGGCGAAGTGGTCGACCGCCATGGCCGGCGCCGCGATATCCAGCTCAAGGGGGCCGGGCCGACGCCATTTTCGCGGCGCGGCGATGGACGGGCCGCTCTCGGACCGGTGCTGCGCGAATATATCGTCAGCGAAGCCATGCATGCGCTCGGCATTCCAACGACGCGAGCCCTTGCAGCCGTGACGACGGGCGAGCCCGTCTATCGCGAGGACGTGCTGCCCGGCGCGGTCTTCACCCGGGTCGCGGCCAGCCATATCCGGGTCGGCACCTTCCAGTTCTTTGCCGCGCGCGGCGATACTGACAATCTGCGCATCCTCGCCGACCATGTGATCGACCGGCACTATCCTGATATCAAGGACCGCAAGAACCGCTATCTCGCCCTGCTGGAAGCCGTTGCCGAACGGCAGGCATCGCTGATCGCCCGCTGGCTGCATGTCGGTTTCATCCATGGCGTAATGAACACCGACAATATGACCGTTTCCGGCGAGACCATCGATTTCGGCCCCTGTGCCTTTATGGACGCTTACGATCCGGCCACGGTCTTTTCCTCGATCGACCGGCAGGGCCGCTATGCCTATGCCAACCAGCCGGGGATCGGCCAGTGGAATCTTGCCCGGCTCGGCGAAACGCTGCTGCCGCTGATCGACCCCACGCTCGACACGGCCGTCGACCTGGCCAATACGGTGATCAAGGGCTATGGCGAGCGCTTCCAGGGCCATTGGCTGGCCGGCATGCGCGCCAAAATCGGGCTCGGCGACGAGGATGACGGCGATCTCGACCTCATCCAGTCGCTGCTGGCCGTGATGCAGCAAGGGCAAGCGGACTTTAGCCTGACCTTCCGGCGGCTCACCGCACTCGCCGCGAGCGACGAGGCGGAGACCGCTTTCGCCGCCAGCTTCACGGACCCGCAATCCATCATGCCATGGCTGGCACGCTGGCGCGAGCGCCTGAGCCGGGAGTCTCGGTCCGCCGCCGAGCGCCCCAGCGCCATGCGCCGCATCAACCCGGCCTTCATCCCACGCAACCATCGCATCGAACAGGCGATCCAGGCCGCCATGGAGGACGATGATTTCTCCTTGTTCGAGGCGCTGCTGACCGTGCTTGCGAAACCTTACGAGGACCAGCCGGCTTTTGCGCCCTATGCCGAGCCGCCACGGCCGGCGGAGCGAGTGCTGCAAACCTTTTGCGGCACATAGCGGCAGCCGGCCGAGGGCGGGCTGCAGAGACCGACGAGAGATGCGCCAGCCGCTCGCTCTCCACGCGACGTTTCTCGAAATGACTTGAAGTCCGTGCGATCCTGATTCAGGTCGCAACCCTATTGCCCTGATTTGTCGATCACATTTCAGGGCGCTACTATATCACCCGACCATACCCACCACGATCTTGGCGACATCGGCGAAGACCGCTTCGATGTCCTTTGCCGGCGCGGTTGCCTCGCCCACATAGGTCACGACGAGGATCGGGCCGCGCTCCGGCGGCCAGATGACGGCAACGTCGCCATAGGAGCCATTGTCACCTGTGCCGGTCTTGTCGCCGACCTTCCATTCTTTCGGCAAGCCGGCGCGCAGGCGCGCATTTCCGGTGGTGTTGCTGACCAGCCAGTTCGACAGCTGATCGCGCGAGGTCTCCGAGAGCGTATTGCCAAGCGTCAGCAGCCCGAGCGTATCCAGCATGGAATCGGGCGTCGTCGTATCGCGCGGATCGTCCTTGGCCGCCTGGTTGAGATCCGGCTCCTTGCGATCGAGCCGGGTTTCCGTATCGCCGGACGTGCGCAGCCACGCCGTCAGCGCCGCCGGGCCACCGAAACTGTCGAGCAGCAGATTGGCGGCCGTATTGTCGCTGAGCGTGATGGCTGCATTGCAGAGTTCGGCGACCGTCATACCGTCGCCGCCCGCATGCTTTTCCGTCTCCGGCGAATAGGAAAGCAAAACATCCTTGCCGTAGGTGACACGCCGGTCGAGCTTTTCCACGCCTTGGTCGACACGGGCGAGCACGAAGCCGACCGCAAGCACCTTGTAGGTGCTGCACAGGGCGAACCGCTCCGCTTCGCGGCTGCCGAGCGAGATATTGGTCTCCGTATCGAGGACGGACACGCCGAGGCGGCCGCCGGTCTTCTTTTCCAGATCCGCGAGCTGCTTGTCCGCGTCCTCGGTGACCTGGGAATTGTCCGCGCCTTGCTGCCCTCCGCCCATGTCGTCGTCCGAGGGGGCGGCATCATCCTGTGCATCTGCCGCCGGAGCGTCTGCATCCGGGCTCTTGCTGGCATTGGCATCCTCGGCAAACAGCGCGTCCGGGCCAAACGTCAGGGCGGGGATGAGCAGCGCCGAGCCGGCCATGAGGCGGCGGCGTGTCAACAATGTAGGCATGCGGAAAACCTCCAGCGGAATCAGGCCGAATCTGGGGTAAGCGCGGAATATGGCAAGGCTCTGGCGAGCAACGAATTTCCGCCGCCTCAGGCAGCCCTTTCGACCGTGACCTCGACGGTGACATGCGAGAGCTCGTGCAGGTCCGCGAGCCGGGCCTTGTAGAAGGCTGCATCGCGTGGCTCCGGCGTCGCGACGGCGACGATCGCGGCGTGATGGCCGGGGCCGACCTGCCAGACATGCAGGTCGGTGATGCGGTCGCTATCCGTTTCGATGGCCTCGCGGATTTCCTCGGGCAGTTCCTCTCCCGGCGGGATGAAATCGAGCAGGATCCCGCCGGTGGAGCGCAACAGGCTCCACGACCATTGCAGGATCACCAGCCCGCCGACGATGCCCATCAGCGGATCGAGGAAGGTCCAGCCGAAGCGGCTGCCGAGCAGAAGCGCGACGATCGCCAGAACCGACGTCATGGCGTCGGCAATCACGTGAATGTAGGCCGAGCGCAGATTGTTGTCCGAAACGCTGTGCGGATGGGGATGATCATGATCGTGATGATGGTCATGGTGATGACCGTGATCGTGACCATGCCCGTGGTGATGATGGGCATGATCGTCACGCAATAGCCAGGCACTGGCGATATTGACGAGCAGGCCGACAACGGCGATCGCGATCGCCTCGCGATAATCGATCACAACGGGATTTCGCAGCCGCAGCAGGCTTTCCCATGCCATCAATAGCGCGATCATCGCAAGGATGATGGCGCTGGCGAAGCCGGCGAGATCGCCGAGCTTGCCGGTGCCGAAGGTGAAGCGCGCATTGTGCGCGTGGCGGCGGGCATAGAGATAGGCGAGCGCCGAAATCAGCATGGCACTGGCATGCGTCGACATGTGCCAGCCGTCGGCGACCAGCGCCATGGAGCCATAGAGCGAACCGGCACCGATCTCGATTACCATCATCACGGTCGTCAGCGCGATGACGAGCCAGATACGGCGTTCGTTGCGCTGGTGATCGCTGCCCAAGAACACGTGGCTGTGCGTCAAAGCATCCGAAGAACCACTCATCACATCGGTCTCCCGTTCCATTTCCAAAGCTCTGCTCAGCGCAGATAAGTCTTCAACACATCCGATATTTCATCGACCGCCTGACGACGGGCCGTCTCATTTTCGGCCTCCAGGACATGCTCGCGCAGATGATCCTCGACGATCTCGCCGGTGAGGCCGGTCAGCGCGCCACGAATGGAGGCGAGAAGCTGGAGGATCTCCCCGCAGGGCCGCTCAGCCTCCAAAGCCCTCTCCACCGCCTCCATCTGCCCCTTGAGGCGGCGGATGCGGGAAAGAAGCTTGGCTTGCTCACGAACGGTGTGCGACATGGCGACCTCGAAATATAATATAGGGGGGTATACTATAAAGAAGCAGAGGAAGCAAACGCCGTTCGACGAGGCATGCGGAGATAATGGCAGGCATGGTGACGGCCGCTATGAGGGCGGCGCCCGGCGATGCGGCATGCGCGGCGGCACAATGGCGGAGCCCCCATTGACAAATCCGCCATTCCGGATCATCTATGCGCCCATGATCACGCAAGCGCTCCACAATTGCTCGTATTTTTGGCTGTACCTGTAAAGGGCGGCTGGACAGATCATATTGTCAACAAGCCGCCGTCAGGCGGCTTTGTTGTATCAGCAGCGTCCTGACGGCTCATTCGAAACAAGGACGCGAAATACCATGCTGGACGATAGCGAAATCTCACTTCTCCGCCCATCCGTCATCACCATCCGCACCGCGCAGCCGCGCGATCTGCCGGAACTGAACGACATGATCCGCCTGCTGGCCGCCCATCATGGCGATCCCTCCGCCACGACGCCGGAGCAGCTGGAGCGTGACCTCTTCGGGCCGGTACCATGGATCACGGCGCTGGTGGCCGAGGGCGGAAACGGGCTGATAGGCTATGCCATTCTCGTGCCGCTCTACCGGGCGCAGGAAGGTCAGCGCGGCATGGACCTGCACCATCTCTTCGTGCGCGACGGCCATCGCGGCCACGGCATAGGCCAGCACCTCGTCGACCGCGCGCGCGACGTCGCCCGCAAGGCCGGCTGCGGCTATCTCTCCGTCAGCGCCGCGACCGGCAATGTCCAGGCGCACCGCTTCTACGAAAACATGGATTTCAAGCCGCGTCCGGTCACCGGCATGCGCTTTCTGCAGGCGCTTGGCTGAAGCCGGCCCGCGCCGGGATCGCCGTTGACCTTCCTATCGTCAGCGATCGATGGCGATCCCGCGCCCGGCAAAAAACCGGTCGAATGTCTCCAGCGGCATTTCGACATTCTCTCGGGTGGCGACGACATGCCCGGAGGGATTGTGGAAGCGGATGCGGTCGCCTTCGAGCGCGGTCACCAGAACGAGATGCCCACCCTTCGACGGCGGCTCGGTCTCGGGCCAGCGAATGGAATGGTGGACGGAGGCGATGAAGAACGCCGGCTCCTTCAGGATGCCACCGATATCGGCAGTGGAAATTCCGGTGACGACCCGCGCATCGAGGCCGAAGCGATCTCTAACGAAGGGAATGAAGGGCGCGTAGATCAGGCCCTTGATCCTGCCATCCGGCTCCTCGACATAGCCACCGTGCTCCCGGCATCCCATGGCGAGATCCATGATCGGGATCGCCCGCCCGGTGCGGGCGGCGAGAACCATCTTCAGGCATGCCATGCCGCAGAGATTGCCAGCCCAGCGGGCATAGTCCTCGACATTGTGCGCCCCGGAAGACGCCCATAGCGGATCTTTCAGCAAGGCCGCCTGAGCCCCTTCGGCCACCACAGCGAGCGTCATGTCAGGCGTTTCCCATTGGCTGAAATAAGGAACGTCATACTTCACCGTTGCGTCCACGCCCGTCGCCCCTTCACTGTACGCCTCATCCGAGATGCGGTAACCTCCGATGGAAATACGATGGAAAAAAGGCTGCTCGCGCGCGATTTTTCAACTGAGGATATTCCTTGGAACGGCGGTTTACCTTCGACGGCGTGGCGACGCTCTATGGCGGGGCGCGTCCGGTCTATCCGGAGCCGCTCTTCGACGACATCATCGCCTTTGCCGACCTGCACAAGACGGATCGTATCCTCGAAATCGGCTGCGGCACGGGACAGGCGACGCAGGGGTTTGCGCGCCGCGGCTTTCCGGTGCTTGCTCTCGACCCCGGCCGCGACCTGATCGGCATTGCCGCCGAGAACCTGGCGGAATTTCCCGGTGTCCGCTTTGCGCAATCGACCTTCGAAGCCTGGATCGGCGAGACGGAGAGCTTCAAACTTGCGCTCGCCGCCCAGTCCTTTCACTGGGTTGCGCCGGAGATCGGGTTTGCCAAGACAGCCGCCCAGCTCACGCCGGACGGAACGCTTGCCGTGTTCGGCAATGTGCCGCTGCCGCCGGAAGCGCCGCTTGGGTCTGAATTTGCCCGCATCTATTCGCGATACGCGCCCTCCCTTGCCGGCCCACCCGCCGAATCCTGGTATCTGCCGGACGGTCCTTTCGCCGCGCAATTCGAAGAGACCGATCATTTCGGCCCGGCCACGCATCGCTGCTATCCCTGGAGCCGGACACACAGCGCGGCAAGCTATACCGACCTTCTGCGAACGCTGTCAGGCCATCGGCTGCTGGCGGATACGCAAAGAGAAGTTCTGCTCCGAGCGATCGCCGCGGCGATCACGGCGCATGGCGGCGAATTCGAGCTGCGATACGAGACGCATCTCTATCTGGCGAGACGACGCTGAAACAGCGGCGAACCGACCTCCCCGTCACCGCGCCGGCAGCACCTTCAGGTAAGCCGCGATGGCCTCGCGGTCCGAGGCCGGCAGATGCGCGATGTTCTGCTGCACCTCGGCCATCGAACCACCGGCGGAATCGAAATCCGGGGTGAAGCCGGTTTCGAGATAGTTGGCGATATCGGCGGCGCTCCAGCTTCCGACCGCCTTCGAGCCGGGGGTAATATCCGGAATATTGCCCTTGCCCTCGGGATTCGGCGCTCCGGCCAGCCATTTGTCCTTCAAGAAACCGCCGAGGGCATCTCGCGGCGTGTGGCATTCGCCGCAATGGCCGGGGCCTTCGACCAGATATTGGCCGCGCCCGACCTTATTGTCGGCATTGGCGAGCACGACGCGAGGCTGGTTGTTGAAATAGAGGAATTTCCAGCCGCCAAGCGCCAGCCTGATATTGAATGGAAACGGCAACTCGTGCGGCGGCGCGACATTGGCGCTCTTCGGCAGCGTCTTCAGGAAGCCCCAGAGATCGTTGATGTCCTTGTCGCTCATGCGGGCATAGGAGCCGTAGGGAAAGGACGGATAGAGATGCTCGCCATTCCGGCCGACGCCGCGCTTCATGGCATTGCCGAAATCGGCGAGCGTCCAGCTGCCGAGGCCGGCCTTTTCATCCGGCGAGATATTCGGGACATGAAAGGTGCCGAATGGGCTATTGAGCGCCAATCCGCCGGACAGTACGAGCTTGGCATCGCCCTGGGCACCCGGCGCCGCGTGGCAACTGGTGCAGCCGCCGGCCCAGAACACCATTTCGCCGTTCTTGATATCGGGATCGCCGAGGCCTGCCCAATGGCTTGCCGGCAATGGCGACGGCGCCGTGACGACATAGAAGGTGGCAAAGCCGATGATGACGAGACCGACAAGACAGAGCAGCCATCGAACAAATCGCGCAATCATGCCTTTCCCCTTCAACCCGCCGCCAGCCTGGCTCCAAACCACGAAACGCCGCACCGGCGATAAAGCCGGTGCGGATGCTCGACCTGATGTCCTGATGATACCGACCTACCGCTTAAAGCATGTCGCGCAAAAGTGCGCATCGGTTTTGCGAGAACGACATGCGCAACATCAAAGACCTAAAGCGCGGGAAGCGAATCTTAGAGATCGCGACGCGCTTTAGTCCTTCTTGATGCGGTAGGCCTGATGACAGGCGCCGCAATTGCCGCCCAGCGTCTTGAGCGTCGCGCCGACGCCGGCCTGGTCGGCCGGAAGCTGGGCAAGCGCGGTCTCGGCATCCGTGGACAGCTTCGCCGCCTTGGCCTTGAAGTCGTCGAGATTGTCCCAGACTTTCGGATTGACCTCCGGATCGGTCTTGTCGCTATCCGCATTGAACTGGTTCGGGAAGGCCTTCGCGGTCTCGGCAATCGTCGTCAGCGATGCCTTGACGACCTCGGCATCATAGGGTTTGTCGCCCTTGGCGATGGCGCCGAGGGCACCGGCGGCGGCGCCGATCTTCTTCATCAGCGCGATGCGGGAATCATGCGTGCCGTCGGCGGCGACGACAGAACCGAAGGCGACGCCAGCCAGGGCCGTTGCCGCCACAATCACTCTCCATCTCATGTAGCTCTCCTACCTCTCCATTGTGATCAGGACCGAGAATACGGTCGGTGCTCCATCACGGCCGCCATGATTGCCGATTTCCATGACAGCTATGAAGTCACAAAGTGGTGAGAGCTTAGCAGAATCAGCGCCATATGCGAGCCATGCGCTGGCGGTTACGCCGTCCTCCAGCCTTCCCATAGAGTGAAGACCGAGACTGCGAAAAGCAGCAGCCCGGCGGCACGACCGGCAAGAGCGGTCGCCCAGGGATTAGCGACCAGCAACTCGCGGCTGCGACCGGCGGTGACGGCAAGCCCGCCATAGATGGCGAACTGCGTGGCGACGGTCATCAGCCCCATGATGGTCGCCTGCAGCCAGATCGGTCCATAATCCGGCTTCAGGAACTGCGGATAGACGGCGAACATGAAAAGATAGGCCTTGGGATTGATCAGGCAGGTAATCGCTCCCTGACGAAAGGCCCGCCACGCGGAGCGGCTGCCGGCCGGCCCCTCGCCATCGCCGACGGTGATCGAACTGCGCATCAGCGTGATGCCGATGAAGGCCATATAGGCCGCGCCGGCAAGCAGCAGCGGATTGAAGAGGAGTGGCACGAAATGCATCAGCAGCCCGACGCCGAGCGCGCCGTTCAGCGAATGCACCGCGCCGCCCAGCATGATGCCGCCGGTCGCGGCAAGCCCCCTGTTGCGCCCGCCGCTCAGCGCATTGGCGAGCACGAAGAGCATATCCATGCCCGGCACGATGATGATGCCGAAGAGAAGCAGAAAATAGAGCCAGAGATTCTCGGTATAATCCATGTCAGTTGCCCATCACCCCTTATGCGCAAAGGCACAGGGAACATGTTGATTTTCAAGTCGATAGGCAGTTCTATAAAGGCACCCAACTGACAGGGTATTGTCAGTAGCCTTCAATCCTGGAGGAAGAAATGCGCAAGGCGTCGCGCCTGTTCGAGATCATCCAGATCCTGCGGCTGGCGAAAAAGCCGGTGACCGCCGCCATCATTGCCGAGCGGCTGGAGGTGACGGTGCGTTCGGTCTATCGCGACATCGTGGCATTGCAGGCCATGCGCGTGCCGATCGAAGGCGGGCGCGGCATCGGCTATATCCTGCGGCCTGGCTTCGACCTGCCACCGCTGATGTTCTCGATCGAGGAGATGGAGGCAATCGTGCTGTCGCTGGCGCTCCTGGAGCGCACCGGGGACGACGAGCTGAAACAGGCCGCCAAACGCGTCAGCGCCAAGATCGCCGGCGCCGTGCCGGCGCCGCTGCGTCAGACGATCGACGCCAATGCGCTGCATGCCTGGGGCTTCGCCGCCCCCTCGACCGCCGCGACCGATCTCGCCCTGGTGCGCCGCGCCATCCGCGACGAGGAGAAGCTGGATCTTTTCTACCGCGACGAACTCGGCCGCGCCACCGAGCGCATCATCCGGCCGGTCGCGCTGATCTACTATGCCGAGACCGCCAATATCGTCGCCTGGTGCGAGCTGCGCCAGGCGATCCGAAATTTCCGCAGCGACCGGATCGAGGGCTGCGAAGCCACGGGGTCATGGTTCAAGGGTGAAGGCGATGGCCTGCGGCAGCTCTGGGTGCAGGGATGGCAGGTCAATACCCCAGCCGCGACCGGCTGAGGTGTCGCGAGGTGTCGGGGATACGATCCGGCCTTAGAGGATCATACCGCCCGAGACTTCGATGCGCTGGCCATTGACCCAGCGATTGTCGTCCGACAGCAGCGAAGCGATCATCGGACCGATATCGTCGGGCAGGCCGGCGCGGCCGAGCGCGGTCATGGAGGCGACCATCCTGTTGACCTCCGGATTGTCGCGGACGATGCCGCCGCTGAAATCCGTCTGGATGGCCCCCGGCGCCACCGTGTTGACGGCGATGCCGCGGGGGCCGAGCTCCTTGGCGAGATAGCGCGTGAGAACCTCGACCGCACCCTTCATCGCCGCATAGGCCGACGAGCCTGGATTGCTGAAGCGGGCAAGGCCGGAGGAAATGTTGACGATGCGGCCGCCATCCCGGATCAAGGGCAACAGCTTCTGCGTGAGGAAATACACGCCCTTGAGATGGACGTTGTAGAGCGTGTCGAACTCGGCTTCCGTCGTCTCGGCGAAGGCGGCGTGATAGGAGGTACCGGCATTGTTGACGAGAAAATCGAAGCGATCGCGGCCCCAGTTTTGCTGCAGCGCGCGCCCGATCTCGACGGCAAAAATGGCAAAGGATGCCACGTCGCCGGCATCGAGCCGCAGGGCCACAGCCTTGCCGCCAAGCGCCTCGATTTCGGCAACCGCGCTCTCGGCTTCTGCCCGATTTGAGCGATAGGTCAGGATGGTATCGACGCCGCGACGAGCGAGATGAAGGGCGGTATTGCGCCCGAGACCGCGGCTGCCGCCGGTGATGATTGCGATCTTTGCCTTTGATTTATCAGCATTTTCAACTGTCATTGCCGTTCTCCGAGGACTATCTGATGACGGGAATCTACGCCCGCGGAGCCATTTTCCTGAATGCCGGAACTCTCGAATTTCTTGCCTATTCCTCCAACCGCCTTGTTGGCCGTCATCCCTCTGCTATGATCGCGCAATGGCCCCTACCCCGGAGACCGCCGATGTCGTCAGCCCTTAAAGATGCGATCACGCAATTCATCGATGCCAATGATAGCGGCGGCGATACGGTGTTTTCGACGGGCATCGATGGCCTGCACATCATGCGCTCCACCGAGCCGAAGATGCCGCATGCGATGATCTATCGACCAGCGCTCTGCGTCATTCTCCAGGGCGCAAAGCAATTGATGCTGAATGACAGGGTGATCGACTATGCCGAGATGCAGGCCCTCATCATCAGCATCGAGCTGCCCGCAGCCGGCAGGGTGATCCAGGCCAGCATGGAGAAGCCTTATATTGCCCTCTCGCTCGAATTCGATGTCGGCGTGATGCGCGAGGTGATGGAGCAGCTCGACAGGCCGCCGAAACCGACCGGCGGCGCTCATCTCGGCATCTTTGTCGAGGATCTCGGCGAGCAGCTTGCCGACTGCCTGGCGCGACTGACACGGCTGCTCGCAACGCCGAGCGCCATTCCGGTGCTCTATCCGGCGATCATGCGGGAAATCTGCTTCTGGATGCTGACCGGCCCCAATGGCGGCGAGGTCTGCAAGCTTATGCTGCCGGACGGACAGACGCGCCGCGTCGCGGACGCGATCCGCCTGCTGCGCGACAATTTCGCCGAGCCGGTGCGGATCGAGCGGCTGGCTGCGGCCGCGCGCATGAGTCCCTCCTCGTTCCATCAGCATTTCAAGACGCTGACCTCGATGACCCCGCTGCAATATCAGAAGCAGATGCGGCTGCTCGAAGCCCGGCGCCTGATGGTGGCCGGTCAAGCCAATGTGGAGACCGCGGCCTATCGGGTCGGTTACGAAAGCGCCTCGCAATTCAGCCGCGAATATACCCGCATGTTCGGTACGCCGCCGAAACGAGACGTTACCGAGATGCGGATGGCGAGCTAAAGCAGTCCAGTGTTTCATGGAAACTCTGGACTGCTCTATCTCTTTGTTTTCCAGCAGTTCCGGACGGAAAACCGCCGCGCACTGTTTCTGGATTTGCGCTAGCGGCTCTGGCCGAGCGCCAGCACCCTGCTCTCCTCCCGCCCGAAACCGGCGATTTCCAGCCGATCGTCATAGACGGAGACGATCGCATAGGCGTTGTCATACTCTGTATCGACCATGCCTTTGAAATTGACGAAAGAGGTGCCGTCCGCCACGCCGAAATTGCCGGCGTGATTATGGCCGCTGAGATAGGCGACGACATGGTCCTGTCCGGCGAGCAACGCCAGCATCCGGCCGCTGTCGAGCGCATTGTGCGCATTCTCCGGGAAAACCGGATAATGGCTCATCACGACCACCTTTTCGCCGGCCGCCTTGGCTTCGTCCAGCCGGGTGGTAAGCCAGGCATATTGCGCATCGCCAATCGCGGCATTCCAGCGCTGCCAGTTCGGCGCGCCGGTGTTGCGCAGCGCCGTCATCAGCGCCTTGGCCTCATCGCGGCGCGGATCGCCCTCCGGCGGAGCGAAGACGCTGATCTCATTGCCGTCGAGCGCAATGAAGCGATAGCCGGCATGGGTGAAGTCATAATAGGCCGAGGGCATGCCGACACGGCCGGCGACCTCGGCCAGATGCTCCGCCGCAACCACGAAATCATGATTGCCAAGCAGGAAATGCCGCTGATGCCGCAGGGTCTCGTAGACCGGGAGAATATCGTCGAAGCTCTCCCAATGACGGTCGATGATGTCGCCGAGGGTGACGACGAAGGCGAGATCGTGTCGATTGAACTCCGCGATCGCGTCCGCGAGCTTGCCGAGGCTCTTGGCCGGATAGCGGTCGAGCGCGAGATTGGGCTCCAGGGCGGCATATTGCGGATCGGCGACCACGCCGAAGCGGAAGAGCGGGACGGACAGGGACGACATGCAGCCTCCTTCGGGCCGGCAAAGCAACGATCGGGCGCTGGCAAACGGCAGATATGAAAACACCCGACGCCTGGAGGGCGCCGGGTGCGGAAAACCAAGCCGTGACGGCCGGGCTTACTTCGTGGCGGCTTCGTAGCGCTCCAGGACGTAATCCCAGTTGATCAGGCTATCGATGAAGGCCTCGATATACTTCGGACGCAGGTTGCGGTAGTCGATGTAGTAGGAATGTTCCCAGACGTCGATGCCGAGGATCGGGGTCGCGCCATGAACCAGCGGGTTCTCGCCGTTCGGGGTCTTGGAGATTTCGAGCTTGCCGTTCTTGACGGAAACCCAGGCCCAGCCGGAACCGAACTGGGTGGCGCCGGCAGCGGCGAAATCGGCCTTGAACTTGTCATAGCCGCCGAGATCGGAGGCGAAGGCTGCTTCGAGCTTGCCCGGCAGCTTGTTGCCGCCGCCGCCCTTCTTCATCCAGTTCCAGAAGAGCACATGGTTGTAGTGCTGGGCAGCATTGTTGAAGAGGCCGGCATTGGTGCCGAACGACTTCTTCACGATCTCTTCGAGGGAGAGATCGGAGAGACCGGCTTCGGCAGCGAGCTTGTTGCCATTGTCGACATAGGCCTTGTGATGCTTGTCGTGGTGATACTCGAGGGTCTCACGCGACATGAAGGGGGAAAGCGCGTCATAATCGTAGGGAAGTTCAGGCAATACGAAAGCCATGGTCATATCTCCTCTTGGCAAAAGATTGCGTCGGCAGGTGATCGGGAACATAGGTGGGGACGCATTGAAGGGCAACCGGCGACATGCCAAAAAAAGCGCTGATCGAAGGAAAAATTGCTCTGCTTTCAATTGAATATAGGCATAGCTTAAAAACCGACATCGATGCATATCATGACGGGCCGACGCCCCACCGCCAGGTATGATCGCCGTCGACAACCGCGCCTCCGAAAGCTAGCCTTCATCGAGTGCCCGACATGCAACGCATCAGCGAGACCGGTTCCTTGAAAATTGCCTGCCTGCATACCGCCGACAGCAATATCGCGATCTACGAAGACGCCGCCCGTGAGCTTGGCCTTTTGCCCGGCGTCCTGCACCATCATGTCCGCGCCGACCTCCTTCTGGCCGCCGAACGCGTGGGAAAACTGACGCCGGATATCGAGGCCGAAACGGCAGCCGTCCTGCGGCAGCTTGCGCAAGAGGCCGATGCCGTAGTGCTGAATTGCTCGACCCTCGGGCCGACGGCCTTGCGGGTGGCCGATGGAACCGCAGCTCCCGTCATCAGGGCGGATGGCGTGCTGGCGCAAAGGGCCGTGGCAGGCGGCGGCAAGGTTATCGTCCTCTGCACGGTCGAAACGACCATCGTCCCGACGACGCGGCTTTTCGAAACGGCCGCGAGGGAGACTGGCGCTGCGATTGACGTGCGGCTCATTCCGGGCGCATGGGCATTGTTCCGTGGCGGCGATCAGCCGGCCTATCTGGCGCGCATCGCCGAAGCGGCGGAAGAAGCCCATCGCGAAGGCGCCCGGACGGTCGTCTTCGCGCAGGCATCGATGACGGGGGCACTGCAACTGTTGAAACAAAGCGGCACCCTGCCGATGACCGGCCCCGCCGCCGCTCTGCAGGCAGCCGTGACGGCGGTGGCCGCCACTTAAAGAGAGTACCGACAAGACGGTTAGCAGGCTTGGCATTGCCGATCCCGTGGTCCAGATTGGCATGACCGTTACGCCCGCGAGGCCTGTCCGCACATTCTGCAGCGGTCGCGCCACCTCGCGGAAGACCATCAGCCGGCCACGCGCCGGCACCGAGACATGCAAAGGCCAGACAATGACCGAGACGAGATGGGAGGCAGCCGCGCCGGCTGAACCGGAAACCGCCTATTGGATGCGGAACCTGATCATCTGCCTCCTCGGCTCCTTCACCACCATCGTGGCGATGACCCTCCTGCTGCCTTTCCTGCCGCTCTATGTCGAGGAGCTCGGCGTCAGCGACAAGGCGGCGATCGTGCAATGGTCCGGTATCGCCTATGGCGCCACCTTCTTTGCCGCCGCCTTCGTCGCGCCGCTCTGGGGCCGGCTTGGGGATATCTACGGCCGCAAGCTGATGCTGGTGCGCGCCAGCCTTGGCATGACGGTGGCGATCTCGCTGATGGGCATGGCTGGCAGCGTCTGGCAATTGGTGGCGCTGCGCCTGTTCACCGGTCTTGCCGGCGGCTATGCCTCCGGCTCGATGGTGCTGGTGGCGACCCAGACGCCGAAACATCGCTCGGCCTGGGCGCTCGGCGTCCTGTCCTCGGGGATCATGGCCGGCAATCTCGTCGGCCCCCTGATTGGCGGCGGCCTGCCGCCCGTCATCGGCATTCGCGGCACCTTTCTGCTCGCCGGCGGCGTGATCTTCTTCACCTTCCTGGCGACGACCTTCCTGATCAAGGAGGAGAAGTCGCCGGCACGCAAGAAGGCCGCGAAGGCAAGCGGCGGCTGGGCCTCCATCCCCGACAAACGGCCCGCCATCGCCATGCTGGCGATCGGCCTGCTGTTGATGCTTGCCAATATGTCGATCGAGCCGATCATCACCGTCTATGTCGCCCAATTCGTCGAGAGCGCGCATGTCACGATGGTTTCGGGCGTGGTCATGGCCGCCGCGGCGCTCGGCAGCATTCTGTCGGCCTCATGGCTCGGCAAGCTTGCCGACCGCATCGGCCACTGGACCGTCATAACGGCGGCTCTGGCGGTCGCGGCGCTGCTGCTGATCCCGCAGGCTTTCGTAACCTCCGCCTGGCAATTGATCGCGCTGCGTTTCCTGATGGGCATCGCGCTCGGCGGGCTGCTGCCCTGCATCACCGCCGTCATCCGCCACAACGTACCGGACGCCGCCGCCGGCAGCATCCTCGGCCTTTCGATCTCCGCGCAATATGTCGGCCAGGTGGCCGGCCCGGTGATGGGCGGCTTCGTCGGCGGCCACATCGGCATGCCCGCCGTCTTCCTCGGCACCTGCGTGCTGCTGGCAATGGGAGCGGTCTATTGCTGGTGGGTCAGCCCGAGGAAAGAGGGGGCGTAGCCCATCTTCCTTGTCGCTGTCGAAGTATCTTCGGGATGACGTAGGCCGGTGTACATTTTGCTATTCTCGACAGGTCACGGGTGATTCTGGAGACCCACAATGCTTCCGACCTTTGAAACCGACCGCCTGATCCTTCGCCCGCGCACGATGGCCGATATCGAGGCGTGCATGGCGATGGATCGCGATCCGGAGGTCACGAAGTTCATTCCGGGGCCGTGGGATGATCCGCAGGCGCACCGGCTCTTCCTGACGAACCGCATTCAGGCCGACTTTGGCGACGGCCTCGGCTATTGGTCCGTCTTCGCCAAGGACAAGCCCGAGCAGTTCCTAGGATGGATATTGCTCATTCCCGCCGATGCGGTCGGGCCGGAGATCGAGATCGGCTGGCGGCTGAACAGGCTCACCTGGGGCAAGGGATATGCCACCGAGGCGGCAAGGCCGGTTCTTGCCCATGCCTTCGGGACGCTCCACCTGACAGACGTGATTGCCGATATCGCGCCCGGCAACACGGCTTCCATGCGCGTCGCCGAAAAACTCGGCCTGTCGCCGGCGCAGGAGACGGAATATCTCGGCCAACCCTTTGCGTCCTACCGGATCACAAGGGCGGCCTTCGAAGCCAATTCCATGGCCTCATGATCCGAAAGCTCGGCGCGTGGCCTACTCCTCGCTGGCGCTGCGGCCATAGGCCCAGTCCATGTACAGTTCCAGCGCCTTGCGGGTGACTGGCCCCTGCTGGAATTCGCGATCCTCCAGGCGGGTGACGGCGACCACCTTGGAAAAATTGCCTGACGTGAAGATCTCGTCGGCGGCCATGAACTGTTCGACGGACAGCGTTTCCTCGCGCACGTCGAAGCCTTCCTGGCGCAAAAGGCCGATGACGCGGGCGCGGGTGATGCCGGCGAGGAAGGTGCGATTGGCGACGGGCGTATAGACGACGCCGTCCTTGACCATGAAGATGTTGGACGAGGCGGTTTCCGCCACGTTGCCGTTCATGTCGCGCGCCAGCGCATTGTCGAAGCCGCGCTTCTTGGCTTCCAGGATCATGCGGCCGCTGTTCGGATAGAGCGAACCGGCCTTGGCGTCGGTCATCGCGGTTTCCGGCGACGGGCGGCGGAAGGGCGACACGGTCAGTGAAATACCACCCTGGCCGCCCAGCGGCGCCTCGAACAGGCAGAGCGCGAAGCGGGTCGATTCCGCGTCGACAGCCACCACGCTGCCCGGCGAACCATGCTCGCCCCAATACATCGGCTTGATATAGAGCGGCGTCTTGCCGTCGAATTTCCTGATGCCCTCCCAGGCAAGCGCCTCGATCTCCTCAGCCGTCTTGAGCGGCTTCAGGCCCATGGCGAGCGCCGAGCGGTTGATGCGCTGGCAATGCAGGTCGAGATCCGGCGCGATGCCGTCGAACCAGCGGGCGCCGTCGAAGACAGTCGAACCCAGCCACATGGCATGCGAGGTCGGCCCGATCAGCGGCGGGTTGCCGGTGAGCCATTCCCCCTCGACATAGGTCCAGGTGGTGAAGCGGGGCGATGTATCGACGGCCATGATGTTTTCCTCCTGAAGGCGGCAAGAAGGAAATCCCCGTACAGCCAGAGGGTCAAGCGGAAATCGCCGCCCGAAACCCATTCGCAACAAAGCGCCGGAAGCCACCCTCCCCGCGCAATTTTCATGCGTCGAAACAACAGCTTGACGAATGGGTCGATCAGGAAAAATGATGAGCCAAAGCAAACGCGGCAAGCTATACGAGATACCCATGAAAGCTATGTATTATGAGGCCTTCGAGGCCACGCCCGAAATCCGCACCCTCCCCGATCCCACGCCCGGCGAGGATGGCGTCGTCATCGCCGTCGGCGCCACCGGCCTTTGCCGCAGCGACTGGCACGGCTGGATGGGACATGATCCCGACATCAAGCTACCGCATGTCCCCGGCCACGAGCTTGCCGGCAAGGTCGTGGCGACCGGGCGCGGCGTCGTGCGTTTCAAGGTCGGCGACCGGGTGACGGTTCCCTTCGTCTCCGGCTGCGGCCATTGCGCCGAATGCCATTCCGGCAACCAGCAGGTCTGCCCGAGCCAGTTCCAGCCCGGCTTCACCCATTGGGGCTCGTTCGCCGAATATGTCGCGATCGACTATGCCGACACCAATCTCGTGCATCTGCCGGAAACAGTCGACGATGCGACGGCGGCAAGCCTCGGCTGCCGGTTCGCCACCTCGTTTCGCGCCGTCGCCGACCAGGCGAAGACGCGGCCGGGCGAATGGATCGCCGTACACGGCTGCGGCGGTGTCGGTCTGTCCGCCATCATGATCGCCAGCGCGCTCGGTGCGAACGCCATCGCCGTCGACATTTCCGACGAGAAGCTGGCCTTCGCCCGCGAATGCGGCGCGGTGGCGACGATCAATGCGAGCCATGTTGCCGACGTCGCCGAAGCCGTGCGCGAGATCACCAAGGGCGGCGCGCATGTCTCGATCGACGCGCTCGGCCATCCCGCCACCTGCTTCAACTCGATCAAGAACCTCCGCCGTCGCGGCCGGCATGTGCAGGTCGGCCTGATGCTCGGCGAGCATGCGACACCGCAGATCCCGATGGCGCAGGTGATCGGCCACGAGCTGGAAATCTACGGCAGCCACGGCATGCAGGCCTGGCGTTACGACGCGATGCTCGACATGATCGCCGCCGGCAAGATCGCGCCACAAAAGCTGATCGGCCGGCGGATCAGCCTGGAAGAGGCCGTGCCGGCACTGATGACGATGGACAAGGCGGAAGGCACCGGCATCAGCGTGATTACACGGTTCTGATATATGCCGGTGCTATGTCCGGCGAGCAGCAACCTGCGGAGAGGATAGCATCATGGCATGGTCCGCCGGCCAATATGTGAAATTCGAGGATGAACGCACCCGCCCGGCGCGCGACCTGCTGGCGCAGGTGCCGCTTACGCGTATCGAGCGCGCGATCGACCTCGGCTGCGGGCCGGGCAACTCCACCGAACTGATCGTCGAGCGCTATGGCGCAGCCGGCGTCTCCGGTCTCGACAGCGACGACAACATGCTGGAAGCCGCCCGCAAGCGGTTGCCCGGCACGGACTTCATCAAGGCCGACCTAGCCACCTGGCAGCCGGAAGAGCCCGTCGACCTGCTGTTCGCAAATGCCGTGTTCCAATGGCTGCCCGACCATCTCGATCGTCTCGAGCATCTGATGGACGGGCTGAAGCCGGGCGGCGCGCTTGCCGTCCAGATGCCGGACAATCTGACCGAGCCCAGCCATCTGATGATGGAGGAAACCGCCAGGAACGGCCCCTGGAGCGAGGCCTTTGCCCGCAAGAGCGTGCGCCGCAATCCCCTGCCCGCGCCCTCGGTCTATTATGACAGGCTGATCGGCAAATCCGAGCGCATCGATATCTGGCACACCCACTACAATCATCCGCTCACCAATGCGGCCGCCATCGTCGAATGGGTCAAGGGCACGGGCCTGCGCCCCTATCTCGACCATGCCGGGCCGGAACACCGCGACGCCTTCGCCGTCGCCTATCTCGCCCGCATCGAAAAGGCCTATCCGCCGCTTGCGGACGGCAAGGTATTGCTGCGCTTTCCGCGGCTGTTTCTGGTTGCGGTGAAGAAGTAGACGAACTCCGAAGTCAACAACGACCGGCTGGCGGCGATGCTTGATCCCATCGACAACCGGCGACGGCCCGCGCTACAGCGCCGCGCGTCACATATGACGCGCAAAGGTCGCCGTAGCACGTCAAAGCTGCTGCGTAATTTTATCCTTAGATCGATTCCGATCTAAGGAATTATGCAGTAGAACATGCGTAACCAAGGCAAAAACCGCAACAGGTCCGAGGAGATACCCGATGTCGTCCAGAAACCCGATGTTCATCCGCTTGGCCGAGGTGCGCTCGTGAGCGCCCCGGATGTCGCGCCGGCGCCGCCGCTGACCTTCGTGATCTTCGGCGCCACCGGCGATCTGACGCGGCGGCTACTGATCCCGACCTTGATCAACATGACCCGCAGCGGGCTCGTCGGCGAGGACCTGCACATCCTCGGCATCGGCATCGAGACCGGTGGCGTCGACATGCTGCTGGAACGGCTGGAATCCTTCCTTCAGACATCCGGCGACATGCAGGATCCGGACCGGCAGGCGGCCTGGGCGAGCCTGCGCAAGCGCATCAGCTACATCTCCGGCGACTTCACCCAGAACGCCGTCTATGACGAGATCGGCCAATATCTGACGCAGGCGCCAAGCGCCAACGCGGCCTTCTATTTCGCCGTGCCGCCGCGCTTCTTCGGCGATATCGCCGAAAGACTTGCCGCGAACGGGCTGCTCAAGGAAACGGCCGGCGCCTTCCGCCGCATCGCCATCGAAAAGCCCTTCGGCCACGATCTGGCCTCGGCCCGCGAGCTGAATGCCCGGCTGCTCAGCCACGCCAATGAAAGCCAGATCTATCGCATCGATCATTTCCTCGGCAAGGAAACCGTCCAGAACATCCTGGCGACGCGCTTCGCCAACATGATGATCGAGGCGCTCTGGAACAACAACTATATCGATCACGTCCAGATCACTGCGGCCGAGCTGGTGGATGTCGGCACGCGCGGCAAGTTCTACGATTCGACCGGCGCGCTGCGCGACATGGTGCCGAACCACCTGTTCCAGCTCCTCTCCATGGTGGCGATGGAGCCGCCGAACAGCTTCGACGCCGAATCCATCCGCAACGAAAAGGGCAAGCTTCTGAGGGCCCTGCGCATCTATTCCCGCGAGGAGGCAGCCCAGAACGGCGTGCGCGGCGCCTATACGGCAGGCCCGCTCGCCGGCAAGGACCTGCCCGCCTATACGCAGACGACCGACGTCGCCCCCGACAGCAACACCGAAACCTTCGTGGCGTTGAAGCTTTACCTGGACACCTGGCGCTGGGCCGGCGTGCCTTTCTACCTGCGCACCGGCAAGGCGATGAAGGCGCGCGATACCGAGGTGGTCATCACCTTCCGGCAGGTGCCTTTCGCGCAATTCCCGCGCCAAGCCTCGAGCCCGGACCTGCCGCCGAACCGGCTGATCATCCAGGTGCAGCCCGACGAGGGTCTCGACATGGAGATCTCGATCAAGGCTCCCGGCCTCGTGCTCAAGACCGTGCCGATCTCGCTCGACTTCCGCTATGCCGACCGTTTCGACATCGGCCATCAGACCGGTTACGAAAGCCTGTTCTACGAACTCTTCGTCGGCGACCAGACCCTGTTCCAGCGCGCCGACGGCATCGAGGCCGGCTGGGCCGCCGTGCAGCCCTTCCTCGACCTCTGGGCCGAGGGTGGCAAGCCCGACCCATACGCCCCCGGCAGCATGGGCCCGGCCTGCGCCGACGACCTCATCGGCCGCGACGGCCGCGCCTGGCACCAGCCGGACGACAAGCCGGACAGCAAGAAGGTGTGAGCATGCGGGGGCTGGCTCCGGAAACGGGGCCGGCCCCGCGTCTTAATTCTCGAATTGATAGAGGATGCGCTCGGCGCGGCGTGCTTCCAGAACGGCCGCGAAGAAGCGATCCTGTTCGGGATCGTCGGCGAGCGCGTTCATCGTGAAGCCGGCTTCATGGCGCGTGGCCTGCCCGCCCATATATCCGCCGCGCTCGACCCAAAGGCTCGGATAGTCCTGGCTGTACCGGCAGGAATTGGCCGAGCTGATGGCATAGACATATTGCCGGCCATAGGCTTGCATCATCGGCGGGATCGTATGGGTTTCATTCTTGTCGCGGCCCTGACCGTCGGCGCAGGCCGAGTGAAAGACGAGTTCGACCTGCCCTTCATAGGCGCGCCAAAGCTCTGGATAACTCCAATCGCGGCAGATCAGGAAGCCGCAGGAAACGCCTTCGATATCCAGGACGAGCTGGTGTCGGCCCAATTCGAAAGCGCGCAGATCGTTGGTCGAGCAGCAGCGCTTGTCATAGCGTCCGGCGAGCTGACCGTTGCGGTCGAAAACGTAGAGAGAGTTGAACTTCGCCTGCGTGACCTCGTCACGATGGACGCTGCCGGTCGCGATCCAGATACGATGCCGCCGCGCCGCCGACCGCACCGCTTCCACCGCCGTCTGGAGAGCTGCCCAATCGAAGCCGGTCCAATCCGGCCAATTGGCCGAACCATAGCCGGACAAAGCGCATTCCGGGAAATGGGCGACATCGGCGCCAGCCTCAGCCGCCGCTTCGATCAGCGACAGAATCCGCGCCGCGTTCGCCGCGATGTCATGCCCCACCGGAATCTGGCACGTCGCCACGCGCAAACGGTCCGGCGCACCAATTGCCGACGGCCGCTTATGCCAAGTATAGGTGCCGTCCCATTTCGCCATGAACCTTCCCCGCCACGACTCGACTGGTGGGCAACCAGTTTAGCAGAAAGCGGCTAAGATGACCTGCGGACATCATGCGACAAAACACAAAAGGCCCCGCAGTCTACCCACGGGGCCTTCATCACCAATGACAGCAGATCAAAGGAACTGGTTCAGCCCCGGCACCGAGCCGACGACCTGATCGACCACGTCGTTGCCGGCATGCTCGCGGGCAGTCGCAATGGTTGCCTTGGCGAGCGACGTGACCTCGCCCATGCTGAGGCCGCTGCTCATCAGCTGCTGGCCAAGCGCCATGAGGCCGCCGCCACCGCCGACGGCGCTGAGGAGACCGCCGAGCAGGCCGCCGCCGGAGGCTTCCTCGCCGCCATATTGTGCGACCAGATCGGAAGCGCCGGGGATCGCCGCGATCATCTTGGTGACCGCGCCATCCGGCGCTTCACGCTGCAGGAAGCCAAGGATCATGCCGACGGCCTTCTCCGCGACATCGGGAGCGATGCCGGCTTTTGCTGCGATTTGGTCGATAACTTCGTTCACTGTGGCCTCCTGCCTGTTAAACTCTAACGCTAACGTCAACGTAACTGAATGACCCGATCGATACAAGCCATGCCGAATATGCCTATTCTACCAGAAGCATAAGCATGGTGTGAATGGTTGTTCTCACTCACGTCTGTTCCTATAACAGTAGCAGCACAAATCTATGAATGGCCCTGGCAAGCTCTCGGGCGTTGCCGTGCCGCCGCCCAAAGGGAGACGACACCTCATGCCGCAGCAGGATGGACAGATTTTCGTCGGCGCCAGCCGCAATCCGGACGACAGCCTCAACAAGAGCGAATATCTGACGCTGAAATTCGGCAATCGCCATGGCCTCGTCACCGGGGCGACCGGCACCGGCAAAACCGTGACGCTGCAGGTGCTGGCGGAAGGTTTTTCCAAAGCCGGCGTGCCGGTCTTCTGCGCCGACATCAAGGGCGATCTTTCGGGCATCGCCGCCAAGGGCGAACCGAAGGATTTTCTTCTGAAGCGCGCCGAGGAGGTCGGCCTGAAGCCTTACGACTTCGAGCAGTTCCCGGTGATCTTCTGGGATCTCTACGGCGAAAAGGGCCATCGCGTGCGCACCACCATCGCCGAGATGGGGCCGCTGTTGCTCGCCCGGCTGATGGACGCATCCGAGGCGCAGGAGGGTGTGCTCAACATCGCCTTCAAGATCGCCGACGAGAACGGCCTGGCGCTGCTCGACCTCAAGGACTTCCAGGCGCTGCTGAACTATATGGGCGAAAATGCCAGCGAGCTTTCCAGCAAATACGGCCTGATCTCGAAATCCTCGGTCGGCTCGATCCAGCGTGCGATGCTGGTCCTGGAGCAGCAGGGCGCGGAGCATTTCTTCGGCGAGCCGGCCCTGAAGATTTCCGACATCATGCGCGTCAGCAACAACGGCTACGGGCAGGTCTCGGTGCTGGCGGCCGAGAAGCTGATGATGAACCCGCGCCTCTATGCCACCTTCCTGCTCTGGCTGCTGTCGGAGCTCTTCGAGGAGCTGCCCGAGGTGGGCGATCCCGAAAAGCCGAGGCTGGTCTTCTTCTTCGACGAGGCGCATCTGCTCTTCAACGATGCGCCGAAGGTGCTGATCGAGCGCGTCGAGCAGGTGGTGCGCCTGATCCGCTCCAAGGGTGTGGGCGTCTATTTCGTCACGCAGAACCCGCTTGATGTGCCCGAAACCGTGCTCGCCCAGCTCGGCAACCGCGTGCAGCATGCATTGCGCGCCTATTCGCCGCGCGAGCAGAAGGCCGTGCAGACGGCGGCCGAGACGTTCCGGCCCAATCCGGCCTTCAAGACCGCCGAGGTCATCACCACGCTCGGCACCGGCGAGGCGCTGGTCTCCATGCTCGAGGCCAAGGGCGCCCCCTCGATCGTCGAACGCACGCTGATCCGCCCGCCGTCCGGCCGCATCGGTCCGGTGAGCGACGCCGAGCGCCAGGCCGTGATCAATGCGAGCCCGGTCGCCGGCCTCTACGACGAGACGGTCGACCGCGAATCCGCCTATGAGATCCTCGCAGCCCGCGCCGGCAAGGCGGCCGACCAGGCTGCGGCCAAGGAAGACGCAGACAGCACCGGCGGCTGGACGCTTCCCGGCTTCGGCGGCGACAAGCCGGCAGGACGCGGCCGCTCCGGCTACCAGCGCGAGACGGTGATGGAAGCGGCGCTGAAAAGCGTCGCGCGCACGGTGGCGACACAGGTCGGCCGGGCGCTGGTGCGCGGGATTTTGGGAAGTCTGAAGCGGTAAAGAATTACCCTCCCCTTGAGGGGGCAGGGCAATCACATATGAGGCGAATGAGCACCGGAAACTCCTTCTCCCCAGCGGGGAGAAGGTGGCCCGAAGGGTCGGATGAGGGGGTCTTTCTCCACGGCAAGAATGACCTTTCGCTGACGCTCAAGGTGCTCGTCGTTCCACTCCTCGCCCCCCTCATCCGCCTGTCGGCACCTTCTCCCCGCTGGGGAGAAGGGGTTGCGCGGCAACCACCTCATCTCATATGCGATAGCCCTGCCCCTCAAGGGGAAGGTGTTATTTTACCGCTCCGGCGCGACCAGCGAGAAGAACGCCCCTTGCGGGTCTGTCGCCTGGACGATCCAGCTGCCGCCGGGGACCTGCATCGGGCCGTTGACGATCTTGCCGCCGGCTTCGTTGACGCGGCCAACGGCAGCATCGATAGCCGGCACGTTGAAATAGAAATTCCAGGCCGGCACCGGCATTTCCGGCGTCTTGGTCATGATGCCGCCGAAGTCCCGGCCGCCGATCTTGAAGATCTTATATTGGCCCATCGGCCCCATGTCGAAATCGGAGCTCCATTCCCAGCCGAACATGTCGCAATAGAAATCGAAAGCCTTCGGGCCGTCGCCGGCATAGAGTTCGTGCCAACCGACATAGCCGGGCGCGTTGGGCGCCGACGGTTCCCAGTCCTGGCCCGGCAGCGGCGTGAACAGGCAAAAAGCGGCGCCATAGGGGTCGCCGACCACGGCGAAGCGGCCGATGCCTGGAATATCCGCCGGCTCGCGATGGACCTTGCCACCCTTGGCGGCGACAGCCCTGGCCGCCTCGTCGACATCGGGCACGCCGATATAGCCGATCCAGCAGGGCGGCGTGCCCATGGCCTTGGCCTCTTCCGGCAGCAGCATCAGTCCAGCGATCGGGCCGGCGCCGGCGCTGAACAGGGTATAGGCCATCTCGATTTCCGGCATGCCGGCATCCGCGGCCGTCCAGCCGACCACCTTGCGGTAGAAGGCTTCCGCCGCCGCCATATCGGTGGTCATGAGCTCGTACCAGACGAAATATCCCTTCGCAGCCATTGTCTCACTCCCTATTGTCTTGATGATATGACCTACCCGGCCCGCCAGCGGCCCCAGCCGGTCGGCACGACCGAACTTCACTGCATCCTAAACATGGCGTTTCGCATCTTTGTTCCCGGCGGCATGCCGCCGGGATCTTACACAGGCCGCCTCACAGCTCAGTGACAGCAGGACTGCGCCTTGGGGATTTCTTCGTATTCGTCGTGGCGACGCACGAAATCCATGGTGCTGTTTTCGTTCCGCCCCTTGGGCGCGCGATCGAGGATCATCAGCGTGCCGATGAATTCTTCCAACCCGCGGGTATAGCTGGAATAGGTATGGAAGATATTGCCCGCCTCATCCTTCTGGAAAGCGCTGAGACCCGGCAGCTCGTCATGGCCATCGGACGGGTCCATGGCATTGAAATTGTAGAATATCGTCTCGCCGGCAAGCTGATCCCTAGTGAAGGAGACGTGATAGTCGAAATTGAAGTCGCTACCGAAGGACGACACCCAGGGGAAGTTCCAGCCCATGCGCCTTTTGTAGGCTTCCACCTTGTCGATCGGCGCGCGGGACACGGCGACCAGCGTGACGTCGTGATGATTGAGATGCGGCAAGGTTGCGTCGAAATGATCGGCGACGAAGGAGCAGCCGGGGCAGCCGGCCTCCCAATCGGGACCGAGCATGAAATGATAGACGAGCAGCTGGCTGCGCCCGTCGAAGAGATCGGCAAGCGATCTTTTGCCCGCCGGCGTATCGAACATGTAGGATTTGTCGACCTTGACCCAGGGCAAGGCCAGGCGCTCGGCATTGACGCTGTCGCGCAAATGCGTCGCCTCCTTTTCCCTGGCAAGCAACGCGCGGCGAGCCTCCAGCCACGCCTCTCGGGAAACGACCTGGTTCATTGTCCACCCTCCTCCGGTGTCCGCTTGTTCCAAATCTTGACAAATACATTGATATCAATATTAATGAATCATGTCAAACATGCTTGAAATCCCTTTTGAAACAACGCTTCTGGTGCGCGATACCTGCCTTTGCCTGCATGTACAGCGTGCCGCCCGTGCCTTGGCGCGGCGCTTCGATCAGGCACTGAGGCCGCTTGGGCTCACCAACAGCCAGTTTTCGCTGATGATGTCTTTGAACCGGCCGCAGCCCGCCCCCATGGGGCCGGTCGCCAATCTGCTGGCAATAGACCAGACGACGCTGACAGCCGCCTTAAAGCCGCTGCAGCGGCGGGGCTGGGTCGAGATCCTTCCCAATCCGAGGGATCGCCGGGCGCGGCTGCTGAGCCTGACGCCATCTGGCAAGACCGTGCTGGCTGCGGCGGTGCCGATCTGGGAGCGGACACATGCGGAGGTGGAGGAACGCTTGCCCGACGGCGATGCCGACCGGCTGCGGCGGGACTTGCTGGCTCTGACCTAGAGCAATTCCAGGAAAAGCGCATAGCGGTTTTCGTCCGGAATTGCATAAAAACAAAGGGATAGAGCATCTTGCAATTCGAAGAAAAGCGGGAATGCTCTTAGGGCGTCGCGTGCGGTCGAAACGGTGCCGGCCATGCTGCGAACGACTGATTGCACGACGATGGCATGTCCGTTGCACAAAGACGTGAAGCCGTGCCTAACCCGTGGCGGACGACAGATATCGGTGCTACATCGGCGACGGAATCCCAGCCGAGGAGAATGAAGAATGGCAAAACGCATCCCCTGCCTCCAGGTCATCGCCTGTGCGATCCCGGCGCTGCTGCTCGGCTGCCTTTCCGGCGCATCCGCCGCACAGCAAAGCGAGCTGGTGGACGCGCCGGCGGCCTTTGCTGTGGCCGATCATCCTGCCATTTTGATCGCTCACGCCACCGGAGCCCAGATTTACGAATGCAAGGCAGATGCCGGCGGCGCGACAAGCTGGACTTTTCGCGAACCCATCGCCACGCTCACCAAGGATGGCGGGACGATAGGCCGTCACTATGCCGGCCCCAGCTGGGAACTTAGCGATGGCAGCATGGTCAAAGGCAAGCAATCGGCCACGGCGCCTGGTGCCACGCCCGATGACATAGCCTTGCTGAAGCTTGACGTCGTCGACCATCGTGGAGACGGCACCCTCAAGGATGCGAAACTGGTGCTGCGCCTGAACACGCATGGCGGCGTCCTGAAGGGCGGATGCCCGAAGGCGGGCGAGCTGCGCGCGGAACCCTATTCGGCAGACTACGCCTTCTTGCGCTAGAGCAACTCCAGGAAAAGTACGCAGCGGTTTTCCGTCCGGAATTGCGTAACAACAAAGAGATAGAGCGTTTTCGCAATTCGGAGAAAAGCGGAAATGCTCTAGATGTGCGGCTCCGACCAGGCTGCTTCGAGGCCATGGTAAGGTCTCAGCACGAATCCTGATCGCCCGAAGCGCGCTTCGCTGCTCTAAGATCCCTCACCATATGCGATGCGCGGATCGCCCTCGAAATCGGTACGCGCGAAACCAATACGGCTTTTCGGAAAATCGCAGAGCGCCTGCACGCCGGCCGGCGACAGACGGATGCGCCATGTCTGGCGCTCGACGGGTTCGCGTTCCGAGAAGGCGCGGGCGGTCAGCAGCGCGATGTTCCTGCCGCCTTTGGGGTCGCGGACGGATCGGTAGAGGATCGCCTCCACCTCCCCTGCCCGCGCGGCATCGGCCAGCGACTGGCAGGCTTCGTAGCTGACGGGATCGCTCCAGGCTTCGCCGTCGCGCGCCAACGGCTGCCGCGTCAGGTCGATGGCGCGGCCGGTGGCGATCGCGGCGGCGAAGGCGGTATATTCGGCCGCGTTGGCGGGCAGCGGCGTCTCGGGAGAATCGCTGAAGAAAAGAAGCCGGTAGAAGCTCATTTCCGCCAGCGCCGTTTCCACCCGTTCGGAGGCATAGAAGACGCCGAGCGTGCGCCCGGCACGGCGAAAGCGCGAACCATGGGGATAGACCGCGCCATAGCGAAAAGGCGTGGCAAGCAGATAGTCGAGACCGGCGCATTCCGGCGGCAAAACCGGCTTGCTCTCCTCCAGCAGATCCTCGAGAAGCGCCTGCTCTTCCAGCGTATCGACCAGCTTCAATGTGGAGACCTGATGCTGCGCCTCCACCAGCCGCCAGTAACGGCCCGAGAGCGGCCGAGCCTCAGACGAGAGCGCGGCGGGCGTCCAGATAGGCAAGGACATCGGTCAATCCGGAAATGGACGTGATCTTTTCGAGCGGCGGCGCGCCGAAGGCGAGATTGGCGTTGCGCAGCCATTGCCGCGCCACTGTCTCGTCGCCACCGACGATGGCATCGAGTGAACGGAAGAGGCGCACGAAGAGCACGGCGAGCTCGAACGGCTTGCTGTTGCGCTCCAGGAGGTGATCCTGTCGCTTCATGCGCGACACCGTCGCCTCCGAGACGCCGATGACGGCGGCCAGCATGCGCGCATTCAGGCCCAGCCGCTCCGCCGCGCTCACCACCGCCTTGGTGATGACCAGAGCCTCGCCAGGATTTGCACGACCTATCGCTTGAGCATTTGCCATGGCCATATCCTTTCCTAGGAAAATATATAGCAACTTTCTTGCAAAAGAAAAAGAGGCGGAACGCCGAAAAGCGTGTCGCCTCTTTTGTGTACCGTCCGCTCCGTCTGTTTGGGACGAAGGGAGAGCCTATTCTCAGACAACCGTGACCGGCACTTCCGTCGAGGTGCGCAGGGCATGGCTGTAAGGGCATACGATATGGGCGGCAGCGGCGAGCTTTTCAGCCTCGGCCTTGTCCAGGCCCGGAATGTGAACAGACAGAGCCACGTCGATGCCGAAACCGCCGCCATCTTCACGCGGACCGATGCCGACCGTCGCCGTCACCTTGGCGTCTTCCGGAATCTTGACCTTCTGCTGGCCGGCGACAAATTTCAGCGCACCCAAGAAGCAGGCGGAATAGCCGGCAGCGAAAAGCTGCTCCGGATTGGTGCCCGTGGCGCCATCGCCACCAAGCTCCTTGGGTACGGTCAGCGTGACGTCGAGAACGCCGTTTTCGGAAACGGCGCGGCCAGCGCGGCCGCCGGTGGCGGAAGCTTTGGTGGTGTAGAGAATGGGCATGTCAGTTCTCCTTTGCGGGTTGGATGGATTTTATATATAGCACGATTTAGTCGTGCACAATATATTTTTGCAGTTTGATTTTGGAAAATGAACCTGTGACAATGGGACTAATAAGAAAATGGCGGAGCAGCGATGACAGACAAGGTGGAAGGACGAGACATTCCCGACGAGGAAAAGCGGCTGGACCGGCAGCTTTGTTTTGCCGTCTATGCCACCGCGCATGCCTTCAACCGCGCTTACAAGCCGATCCTCGACCGCGTCGGCCTGACCTATCCACAATATCTGGTCATGCTGGTGCTATGGGAAAAAGGCTGCCAGCCGGTCAAGATCATCGGCGAGCAGCTCGATCTCGATTCGGGCACGCTATCGCCGCTGTTGAAGCGCCTGGAACAGGCCGGCCTAATCGGCCGCGTCCGCGATCCGAAGGACGAACGTCAGGTTATCGTGTCCTTGACGGAAAAGGGCGCCGGCATGAAATGCCAGATCAATACGATCATGAGCGCCATCGGCGACGCCACTGGCTGCGACATGGAAGAAATGGCCGGCCTGCGCGACCGGCTGCAACGCCTGAGATCGAATTTGACGGCCGAGTAAAGCCGTCAAATCGAACCCATCGAAACATTATCCAAGCTTATGCCTGCGTCACCAGGATCGGCGCGCGCTCCGGCACGCGGTCGTAGAGATCGATGACGTCCTGGTTCAGCAGACGCACGCAGCCGGAAGACACGGCCTTGCCGATCGAGCGCCAATCCGGATTGCCATGCAGGCGATAAAGCGAATCCTGCTTGTCCTCGAAAATATAGAGGGCGCGCGCGCCGAGCGGGTTCTTCAGGCCCGGATCCATGCCGCCATTGGCGATGGAATATTTGACGAGTTCCGGCTGGCGGGCGACCATTTCGTCCGGCGGGTTCCAACGCGGCCATTTCTTGCGCCACTGGATGACGCCACGGCCCTGCCAGGCAAAGCCTTCGCGGCCGACGCCGATGCCGTAACGCATCGCCGAGCCACCCGGCTCGGTGACATAGAGCATGCGCTCGGTGGTATTGACGACGACGGTGCCGGGTGCCTCGCCGGTGGGATCGATGACGCGCTGGCGATAGAAGCGCCGATCGATCTGCTGATAGGGAACGGCCGGGACCAGGAAACCGCCATCCTCGACGGCGGCATAGATCACGGCCGGATCCGGCTGCTCGCCATCATAACTGGAGAACCAGGTCCTGAAGGGACGCGAAACCGGCATGCCGCTGTATTGCACAGGGCTGACGACGGGGCCGCTTTCGACCGTGGAGGCGCAGCCGGTGAGCGTCGAAACGGCGCCGACACCAGCAAAGGCGAGGAAATTTCGTCGGGAGAAAGAAGTAGGCAGGCTCATGTCGACAGCATCATTCCTGTTGGAAGGGAGTGGGAAACCATGACAAACAAAGCCGATTCGGCTTCCCACGAGATTCGCAGAGACAGGAGCAAAACTAAAGAGCGCAACCGGGCCCGGCTATCGCACTTATGCAACATCACGAAAATTTGTTATAAACTGTCGTTATAAAACGACGATTTCCGTTTTCTCGGGCACCCGGTTGTAGAGATCGATCACGTCCTGGTTCAGCATGCGCACGCATCCCGATGACGCCGCCTTGCCGATCGACTGCCAATCGGGGGTGCCGTGGACGCGATAAAGCGTGTCCTTGCCGTCCTTGAAAATATAGAGCGCCCGCGCGCCGAGCGGATTGGTCGGCCCCGGATTCATGCCGCCGCGTTCGGCCGAGATCGGCCTGATCTGCGGCTCGCGCGCCACCATTTCCGCCGGCGGCGTCCAGCGCGGCCACTTCTGCTTCCACTGGATGACGCCCCTGCCATGCCAGGCATAACCGGCAGCACCGAGACCGACGCCGTAGCGCATGGCGCGGCCGCCCGGTTCGATGAAATAGAGATAATGATTGCGGGTATCGACGACGATCGTACCTGGCCGCTCATTGGTGCGGTAATCCACCTCCTGGCGCAGGAAGCGCGGATCGATGCGCTTGTAGGGGATGGCCGGCAGGGTGAAGTCATCCTCACTCGTCTGGGCATACATGGCCTGATGCACCGGATTGAAGGTCGGCAGGCCGTAGGTCTGGTGGAATTGCGTGCGGAACAGATCGCGCGACTGCGGCACCGGCTGCACCGGCAGACGCTGCACCTTCTGCGGATCAATGCCCTCCGGCCGGTAGAAGATCGGCGAGGTCTCCTGCGCAAACCGATCTGGATCGGTCGCCCCCGTATCGGGAACGATGCTGCAGGCGGACAGCACGGCGAGAGCGGCAACGGCAGGCAGGCGGCGGGAAACGGACAGAAGAACGGCCATCATCGGAAACCAGTTGGAACAGGGATCGGTCTGCCGCATCATGACCCGCGCGGCTGGCGCGAAGCTGGCGTCAGATGCGAAGATATTGCGCCGACGCAGCAAACTCCTGTTTTCCCTTGCGCCAGCTTGGGCTAGACCAGTGCCAGACGGAGGATGGCATGAATATCGACAGTCTCGATCCGAAAATCTTTGCGCCGGCGAGCCGCGAAACCTGGCTGAAGCTGGTGAACCGGGCGCTGAAGGGCGCCGGTTTCGAGGAAACGCTGGTCTCGCACACGGATGACGGCGTCGCCATCGAGCCACTCCATGCCCGCCGCCGGGATGCCGCGCCGCTGCCGCGCCGCCATGTCGAGGCTCCCTGGACCGTCAGCCAGCGCATGGACGACCCGGATATTGGCCGCGCCCTCGCGCAGCTTGGCGACGATCTCGCCAATGGCGCTGGCGGCATCCATCTCATCTCCCAAAACAGTCCCTCCGCCTTCGGCCTCGGCATCGATGCGGGGGCGGAGGAGCTGGCGACCCGACTGACCACGGCGCTTGCCGGAAAGCCGATCTCGCTGCGGCTGGACGGTTTTACCCCGGCTTTTGCCGAAACGCTTGGCCGCGCTTCGAAGCCCGCGACGCTGCATGCCGGCCTCGATCTGTTCGCCTCGGGGATGACGGCTCGCGAGATCGCAGACGGCTTCAAGCGTCTGGATGGTGCCGGAACGGTCGGCACGATCCTCAATGCCGATGGCCGCGCCGTGCACAATGCCGGCGGCACCGAAGCACAGGAACTCGCCGTCGTCGCGGCCTCGCTCGTCGGTCATCTAAGGCTGCTGGAACCGGCAGGCCATGCGCCGGAAACCGTCCTCAAGGCCATGAGCCTCTGCCTCGCCGCAGATCAGAACCAATTCGTCAGCACCGCGAAAGTCCGTGCCGCGCGCCTGATTTTCGCGCGTATCGCCGAAGCCTGCGGCATTGCAACTCCGCCGGCGCCGCATCTGCTCGTGGAGACGAGCTACCGCATGCTAACCCGGCTCGACCCGGAAACCAACATCCTGCGCAATACCATCGCCGTCTTCGCCGCCGGCACAGGGGGCGCGGACGAAATTTCGGTCTTGCCGCACAGCCTGACCCACGGCATTCCCGATCCGTTGGCGCGGCGGCTGGCGCGCAACACGCAGACCGTCCTGATCGCCGAAAGCCACCTCGATCATGTCATCGACCCCTCTGCCGGCGCCGGCGGCATCGAGGCGCTGACCGAGGCGCTCGCGGAAAAAGCCTGGGAGATCTTTGCCGGCATCGAGCACGACGGCGGGCTGGCGAAGGTGATCGCCAGCGGCCGGTTGGCGTCGATGGTGGCACAAGCGCGCGCACGCCGCGTGGCGAGGCCGATTGTCGGGACGACATTGTTCGCGATGAAGACGGAGCGGCCGGTTGTGGTTTTGGGCGGGCTCGGCTCCATTACGGGCGGTACAGGATTGACGCCGGTGCGGCTGGACGAGGTGGAAGCATGAGGATGGCCGTGACGTTTCCAGAAAGTGCAAGCCCGGCACACGCGGAGGTCTCGGCTCCATGACCCGTATCCCCGACTTCACCAACATCAGCTGGAAAAAACCACAAACGAATACGCCAACGACGAGTGCCCCTTCCTGGCAAACCCCGGAAGGGATTGCCGTCAAGCGCCTCTACGACACACATGACCTAGCCGGCCTGAACTTCCTCGATACCTATCCCGGCGCCGCCCCCTTCGTCCGCGGCCCCTACCCCACAATGTATGTCCAGCAACCCTGGACGATCCGGCAATATGCCGGTTTCTCCACCGCCGAGGAATCGAACGCCTTCTATCGCCGCAATCTGGCGGCCGGTCAGAAAGGCCTGTCCGTCGCCTTCGACCTTGCCACCCATCGCGGCTACGACAGCGATCATCCACGCGTCGCCGGCGATGTCGGCATGGCCGGCGTGGCGATCGATTCCATTCTCGACATGCGCCAGCTCTTCGACGGCATCCCGCTCGGCGAGATGAGCGTGTCGATGACCATGAACGGCGCGGTGCTGCCGGTGATGGCGCTCTATATCGTCGCCGCCGAGGAACAGGGCGTTTCGCAGGACAAGCTGTCGGGCACGATCCAGAACGACATCCTCAAGGAGTTCATGGTCCGCAACACTTATATCTATCCGCCGCAGCCCTCGATGCGGATCGTCTCGGACATCTTCAGCTATACCAGCCAGCGCATGCCGAAATTCAATTCGATCTCGATTTCCGGCTATCACATGCAGGAGGCCGGCGCGACCGCGGACCTGGAGCTCGCCTATACGATCGCCGACGGCATCGAATATGCGCGCGCAGGCGTTGCCGCCGGGCTCGATATCGACAGTTTCGCGCCGCGCCTTTCCTTCTTCTGGGCCGTCGGCATGAACTTCTTCATGGAAGTCGCCAAGATGCGCGCGGCGCGGCTGATCTGGGCGGCGCTGATGCAAAAGAATTTTGCGCCGAAGGATCAGAAATCACTGGCGCTCAGAACCCATAGCCAGACCTCCGGATGGTCGCTGACGGCGCAGGACCCGATGAACAACATCATCCGCACCATGGTCGAGGCCATGGCGGCGACGCAGGGGCATACGCAATCCCTGCATACCAATTCCTTCGACGAGGCGCTGGCGCTGCCGACGGATCATTCGGCCCGCATCGCCCGCAACACGCAGATCCTGCTGCAAAAGGAATCCGGCACCACAGGCATCATCGACCCCTGGGGCGGCTCGGCCTATGTCGAGCGGCTGACGCATGATCTGGCGGCCCGCGCGCTCACCCATATCGAGGAGGTCGAGGCGATCGGCGGCATGGCGAAGGCGATCGAAAAGGGTATTCCCAAGCTTCGGATCGAAGAAGCGGCCGCCCGCACGCAGGCGCGCATCGACAGCGGCCACCAGACCGTCGTCGGCGTCAATTTCTCGCGGCCGGAGCAGGATATCGAAGTGGACGTGCTGAAGGTGGACAATTCCGAGGTCCGCGCCCGGCAGCTTTCCAAACTGCAGCAATTGAAGGGTACGCGTGAGACGACAGCGGTCGAGACCGCCCTGGATGCGTTGACCGAGGCTGCGCGCAACGGCACCGGCAATCTGCTGGATTTCGCCGTCAAGGCTGCGCGGGCGCGCGCAACTGTCGGCGAAATTTCGCTGGCGCTGGAAAAGGCCTATGGCCGGCATGTCGCCGAAATCCGGACGATCTCGGGCGTCTACCGCAAGGAGGTCGGCGCCGCCGATCCCGTTTTCAACACGGCCGTCGCCAGGGTCGATGCCTTCCGCAAGGCAAAGGGCGAGAAGCCGCGCATTCTCGTCGCCAAGATGGGCCAGGACGGCCATGACCGCGGCCAGAAGGTCATCGCCACCGCCTTTGCCGATCTCGGCTTCGATGTCGTCGTCGGGGCGATGTTCCAGACGCCGGAGGAAGTGGCCGATCTCGCGGTGCGCGAAGGGGTCGACATCATCGGCGCCTCTTCGCTCGCCGCCGGGCACCTGACGCTAGTGCCGGAGTTGAAGGAGGCGCTCGCTCGCCGCCACGCCGGCCGCATCCTCATCGCCGTCGGCGGCGTCATCCCGCCACAGGATTTCCCGGCACTGGAAGCCGCCGGCGCCGACGCGATCTTTCCGCCGGGCACGGTGATCGCGGAAGCGGCCGCGGCATTGATCGATCGGCTGATGGAATGATCGCTACACCTCAAGCTGCCGCGCGACGCCGCAAGCCGAGGAAAAATGCGCAATATTGACCGGCCGGGCCTATGGTCCGGTGTATTCGAACCGCTCGACCAGTGCCCGCTGGGTCTTGCCCAGGCGATGACGGATCATCAGGAAGCGACCGGCGAAGACGCGGGCCGGATCGTCGTGCGGAATGTGCCAATGCCCTTCGATTTCGCAGCCGTCCGGGCTCAAATGTCCTTCGTAGTGGACACTGTGCGAGAGACCGCCGCCATCATAGCGTTTGACGAAGGTCACGAGGTCGCCGTCGCGCCTGCCTTCGACGGATGCGTAAGCCTTTACGCCCCGATGGGCACGACGCTGCATGGTTTCATGAATCGAGCCGGAAAATGAGCCGCCGAATTCGATCAGCGTTGCGAGAAAATGGCTTTCGGGAATCTCGTACTTCGCTGGATAGTTATAGATCCCATCCCATACGCCCGTCAGGTTGAAGCTCTTTTCGACCGAACCCACACGCCCTCCCATGCCATCAAATCGCTCGAATATCCCAAGCTACCGGGCGGATGAGAAAAAGCAAGCGGCTCAGGCTGCCACGCTCTTGAAGAACTGGATGCCCTGCTCGATTTCCGCCGGCAGGGCCGAGGTATGGTTGCCTTGAACGGTCGCCATCTCGATCTTCACGCCGCCGGCGGTCGCGCGCTTGGCGAGCAGAGCGGCACGACCATCGAAATGGGCCTCTTCCGTGCCGTGCATCACCTTCACGGGGGATTTGAAGCTATGCGCATAGCAGAGCGGCGAGCGCATCTGGAATTCGCGCGGGTTCTTGGCGTTGAAGCGGATATCCTCGGGATAACGGTGGAAGAAGGAGAAGGCGTCCGGGTTGCCCGAGATCGGTGTCACGGCCCGGAAGCGCTTGGTCGACATTGCCGTCAGCATCGCCAGCGTGCCGCCGACGCTATGGCCGGCAAGGAAGAGGCGATGCGGATCGACGCCCGGCAGGTGGCGCAGCCGGTCCGAAGCGGCCAGCACATCGGAAACCTCGTCGTAGAAACCGGAGAAATTGCCCTTCTGTCCGTTTTCGCCGCGCATCGACGGGATCATCAGGACATAACCGGCGTCGATATAGGCCTTCGCAACGAGCCAATGGCCCTGACCGATGGCATTGCCGCCATGCAGGAACAGCACCGCCGGCTTCGGCTTCGGCGTGCGCTCGTAGCGCGACACCCAGGCGACCAGCTCGAGTTCGCCGCCAAGGCCGCTGCGATAGAAAATCTGATCGGCGCCGGCGGGCGCGACCAAAGGCTCGTATTTGTCCGGGGCCGGCCCCTTGTTCAGAAGCTCGGTGCGGAACTTGCGGCGCTCCTTGGCATAATCGCCCGACAGCAGCGGCGGATCGGCCAGCGCCTCCTCGACTTTGGCGGCCAAAGGGGACTTGGGATCTGCAATCCTGGCCTCGGCGGCCTTGGCGATGTTGGGAGCAAAAAGTGTTGCGGCGAGACCGGCAAGAACGATGCGGCGGCCGGGGCGGAATGCGTTGTCTTCAGACCTTGTCATATGCTCTGTCCAAAAATCCCCGGCACAAGCAAATCTGCACGGGTTGAAAGACGAGGCCAACTCACATTGTGGTGAGGAATCAGCCTGCTCCTATTCATCAACCGCGGGAGCCTTGGCGTCAATTAGCGCTATCAAACTTTCCAGCCGGTCGGCTTCGTAGGGCGGCTTGTCCGGCCGCAGACGAGCGATGCGCGGAAAGCGCATGGCGACACCGGACTTGTGCCGCGTCGAGCGGTTGATGCCCTCGAAGGCGACCTCCAGCACGAAGCCGAAATCGCGATCGGCCCGCACGGCGCGTACCGGCCCGAAGCGATCGACCGTGTTGTTGCGCACGAATTTGTCGAGCACATCGAGTTCGGCGTCGGTGAAGCCGAAATAGGCCTTGCCGACCGGCACCAATTGTTCGCCCTCCGGCGTCATCGACCAGACGCCGAAGGTAAAGTCCGAATAATAGCTGGAGCGCTTGCCATGACCGCGCTGGGCGTACATCAGCACCGCATCGACATTGTAGGGATTGCGCTTCCATTTGAACCATGGCCCCTTGGCGCGGCCGGCGAGATAGGCGCTGTCGCGACGCTTGATCATGACACCCTCGATCACCGGATCCGGCGGAGACGAGCGCAATCGATCCAGTTCTTCCCAGGAGGTAAAATCGACCAGCGGCGACAGATCGAACCGGTCGTGCGGTGCTGCCTCGACGATCTCCGTCAGCCGTTCGCGCCGGTCGAGGAAACCGCGGGCGCGAACGTCCTCCTCGCCGTCGAACAGCAGATCATAGGCGCGGATGAAAGCCGGATAGTCCTCCAGCATCTTCGCGGTCACCGTCTTGCGGTTCAGCCGTTGTTGCAGGTCGGAAAAGGTACGGGTCGGGCTGTTGGAACGCGCGGTGCCGCCGATCAGCAACTCGCCATCGACGACACCCTCGAAGCTGATGGCATCGACGATATCGGGGAAAGCGCCGGAGATATCGTCGCCGGATCGGGAATAGAGCTTGGCGGTCGCGCCCGCCCGCGATAGCTGGACGCGGATGCCGTCCCATTTCCATTCGGCGGCAAAATCCTTGGGCTCCAGTCCGTCGAGATCGCCGGGCTCGACCGGATTGGCGAGCATGACCGAATGGAAGATCGCCGGTGTCGCCAGCACCGGCTTGTCGCCCTTGCCCTCCAGCCAGTGGAACAGGCTTTCATAGGGCGGCTGCAGGCCATGCCACAGCGTTTCGATCTCGGTCACATCCTTGCCGCTCAGCTCCGCCAGGGCCTGCTTGGCGAGCCGCGCCGACACACCGATGCGCAGCGCTCCGGTCGCGAGCTTCAGGAAGGCGAAACGGCCTGATGTGTCCAGCCGGTCGAGCAGATCGCGCACGAAACCGCGCACTTCCGTTCGCCCCAACGCATTCATGCGGCGGATGACTTCGCCGAGCCGCGGCTGCTCGCCGGGAGGCCGGACGATATCGCTCTCCCTGTCCCAGACCAGCGAGATGGTCTCGGCGAGATCGCCGACATAGTCATAGGAATAGCGGAACAGCACCTCGTCCATGCGCTCCAGCACGAGTTCGCGCAGCATGGCCGGCTTGACGTTGCGCACCTCCAGCGTACCGGCGATCGCCGCCAGACCATAGCCGCGATCCGGGTCGGGCGTATCGCGGAAATAATCAGTCAGCAGCTTCAGCTTGCCGTTGCGGCTCGGCGTCAGCACCAGGCGGTCGAGGAGATCGGCGAAGGCTTTCATCAGTCGCCCTCGTCTTCATAGCCGATCAGATGCAGCGGCTTGGCCGTGATGCCCTGCAGCTCGCACCAGCGCACCAGCGCCTCCTCGCGGCCATGCGTGACCCAGACCTCGCCCGGCTTCAGCTCGGCGATCGTCTCGGTCAGCTCCGGCCAGTCGCAATGATCTGAGATGACAAGCGGCAGCTCGACACCGAGTTGCTTGGCACGCTGGCGCACCATCATCCAGCCGGAGGCAAAGGCCGGCAGCGGATCATGGAACCGCCGCGCCCAGCGATCCTGGAAAGCGGAGGGCGGGCCGACGACGACCGCCCCCTTGAACACCGACTGGTCCCGGCTTTCCATCGTCGCCGGCTTGAGCTCGCCGAGCGCGATGCCCTGCCCGGCGTAGTAGCCGCACAGGGTCTCCAGCGCGCCGTGAATATAGATCGGCCGGTCATAGCCGGCGTCGCGCAGCAGCCGGATGACGCGCTGCGCCTTGCCGAGCGCATAGGCGCCGACGAGATGGGTGCGTTCCGGAAATTGTCGGAGCGAAGCCAGCAGCTTTTGCGTCTCCGCCATCGGTTCGGGATGATGGAACACCGGCAGGCCAAAGGTCGCCTCGGTGATGAAGACGTCGCAGGGGACAGGCACATAGGCGGCACAGGTCGGATCGGGCCGCCGCTTGTAATCGCCGGAAACGACGATGCGCAGCCCATCCTTCTCGACGGCGATTTGCGCGGAACCGAGCACATGGCCGGCGGGATGAAACCGCACCCTGACCCCGTTGATCGTCACTTCCTCGTCGAAACCAATCGCCTGCTCCGATCCGGCAAATCCATCGCCGTAGCGTATGCGCATGATGTCCAGGGTCTGGCGGGTGGCTAGCACATGGGCATGGCCGGCGCGGGCATGGTCGGAATGGCCATGCGTGATCAACGCCCGCTCGACCGGCCGCACCGGATCGACATAAAAGCCGCCGATCGGGCAAAACAGTCCCTCCGGGGCAGGATACAGGAGTTGATCCGGTCTCATGGAAACAAGGATAGCGCGATTTTCGCGATTATGTAGCGATCAGCGACGCTTTTTGATCGAATTCGCTTTTGTCCTGTCGATCAGGCAGGTCGAAGACCAGCACGTCCTCGCTATGGGGTTTGGCCTTGGGATGGCACGCAAGGGAATCGCATATGAGATGGGGTCGTTGCAGCACCCCCTCATCCGACCCTTCGGGCCACCTTCTCCCCGAGGGGAGAAGGAACTTCCGGTGCTCATCCGCCCCATACGCGATCACCCTGGGATAGCACGAGGTAACCAAAGGAATAAAATGTTCGGCTTTCCCGTACCAAAACGGGACAAATGAGCGTGGCACATTTCCTGCTTCCATAAGCGTTGTTTCGGGAGTTCGTCATGATGCAACGCCGCGCCTTCATTGCTTCTGTGGCCTCCGCCGCCGCGGGGCTGCTTGCGCCGCGCGTTCTTGCCGCGCCGCTCGCCAGGATGGCTGATGCCGAGATGCGCGGGCCGATCGATGCGATCGCCTACAGGTCGGTGCCGGGCAGCAGCGATATCAAGAGCGGCAAGCTGCAGGCGATGATCGACACGGCCGCGCGAAACAACAGGCCACTCTTTCTGCCGCCCGGCAACTACGAGGTTTCGAACCTGACGCTGCCGGATAATGCCCGCATCTCCGGCGTGCCCGGCGCTTCGCGGCTGGTCTATGGCGGCGACGGCCATCTGATCAGCGCCGACAAGGCTAAGCGCATCGAGCTGTCCGGTCTGGTGCTGGATGGCGGCAATCGCTGGCTCGGCGATTATGCCGGCGGGCTGCTGCAATTTGCCGGCGTCGACCAGCTGCTGATCGACAATTGCGAGATTGCCGGCAGCCGCAAGCATGCGCTGCGACTGGAACGCTGCGGCGGACGGATCGAGCGCAGCCATATATCCGGCGCGGCCGATGCCGGTCTTTATTCCGTCCAATCAGCCGGTTTGACGATCACGAACAATAGCGTCGAGGATTGCGGCAATGGCGGCATCCTCATCCATCGCTGGGCCAAGGGCGAGGACGGCAGCATCGTCAGCGGCAACCGCATCGCCCGCATCGGCGCCAGGGACGGCGGCACCGGCCAGAACGGCAACGGCATCAATGTGTTCCGCGCCGACGGCGTTCTGGTCTCCGGGAACCGGATCGCCGATTGCGCCTTTACGGCGATCCGCGCCAATTCGGCATCGAACGTGCAGATATCGGGCAATCAATGCCTGCGCTCCGGCGAAGCGGCGATCTTCTGTGAATTCGAGTTCGAAGGTGCCACCATCAGCGGCAACATCATCGATGGCGCCGCGAATGGCATCGCGGTTGCGAATTTCGACAAGGGCGGCCGGCTTGCCAGCATCACCGGCAACATCGTCCGCAACCTGTCGCCGACCGGCCCCTACCCTCAGGAAAGCGGCTTCGGCATCGGCATATCCGCCGAGGCCGATACGCTGATCGCCGACAATCTCGTCGAAGGCGCACCGCTCTGGGGGCTGAAGCTTGGCTGGGGTCCCTATCTCAGAAATCTCGTCGCCACCGGCAATATCATCCGCCAGGCCGGCATCGGCTGCGTCGTCTCCGTGGCCGAGGGCGCCGGCTCGGCCATCATCAGCGACAACCTGTTCCAGCAGGTTGAAAAAGGCGCGATCATCGGCTTCCTGTGGGACAAGCCGGCATCGGGCGATCTCGCGGCCACGGGGAGCAGCGCTTTTCCGCAGTTGACGGTGGAGCGCAACAGGGTCGCCTGAGTTGCCCTATCTTATTGCTTTAACGCCACCTGGGCGGGCGCCGCTCGAAGAAGGCCGCCAGTCCCTCCTTCGCCTCGTCGCTCTCCCAAGCCTCCACCAGTTGCTCGATGACCCGATCAATCACCGCGTCGGTGATCGGCATGCCGAGGGACCGCGCCAGCGCCTTCGCGCGGGCGCTGGCCTCCGGCGAGGCGGCGAGCAGATGACGGATCTCGGATTCGACGGCCTCGTCGAGCGCCTCCTCGGCAACGACGCGCGACAGCAGGCCGGCGGCATGCGCCTGCCAGGCATCGATGACCTTGCCGGAGATGAAGAGCGGACGGGCCTGCGCCTCGCCGATGCGGGCGACGACATAGGGGCTGATGGTAGCAGGGATGATGCCGAGGCGCACTTCCGTCAGGCCGAAGCGGGCGGTGGCGGCTGATATCACCATGTCGCAGACGCTGAGAATGCCGATGCCGCCGCCAAAGGCATTGCCGTGGACACGAGCGATCAGCGGTTTCGGCAGTTCGTTCAGCACCTTGAACAGCATGGCCAGCCGCCGCGCCTCGACCATGCGGCCTTCGCGCGTTGCCTCGAACTGGGCACGCATCCAGCCGAGATCGCCACCGGCGCAAAAGCTCGCACCCTCGCCACGCAGCACCACGACCCGGACCGCCCTGTCGCGACCGAGATCGCGGGCAGCGGTGGTCAAGGCATCGATCATCTCGGCCGAAAGCGCATTGTGCTTGTCCGGGCGCGCCAGTGTCAGGCTGGCGACGCCGCGCCCGTCGATGGCGATCCGGATCGTTTGCGATGTCATGAGGCGCTCCTGAGGCTGCGGGCATAGGCGGCGGCGTGGGCGAGCTTTTCCTCGTTGAGGCCGGTCTCGTAGCCCTGCGTCGTCAGGTAGTCGTGAACCGCGACGGTGTCGACATTGCCCTTGGCGCCCGGCGCGAAGGGACAGCCGCCAAGGCCGCCGGCGGCCGCATCGAAGACGCGCAAGCCGCGCTCCAGGGCAACGGCGATGTTGTCCAAAGCCCGGCCGGACGTATCATGAAAATGGCCGGCGAGCATGCCGGCGGGCAGCGCGCCGAGCACGGCCTCCAGCATCCGGTTGACCGCCTCCGGCGTTCCCCTGCCGATCGTGTCGCCGAGGCTGATCTCGTAGCAGCCCAGCTCCGCCAATTGCCGGGCGACACCGGCGGCGCTCGCCGACGGCACGGCGCCTTCATAGGGGCACTCGACGACGCAGCTCACATAGCCACGCAGCGGGATACCGCGCTCGCGGCTTGCCATCGCCACCGGCCGGAAGCGCTCGATACTGTCTGCTATCGAGCAATTGATGTTGCGCATCGAGAAGGTTTCGGACGCCGAGGCGAAAATCGCCACGTCATCGGCCCCGGCGGCGACCGCCGCCTCGAAACCCTGCATGTTGGGCGTCAGCGCCGCATAGCGCACGCCCGGCCGACGCTTGATCCCGGCCATGACCTCGGTCGCGTCGGCAAGCTGCGGTACCCATTTCGGGCTGACGAAGCTGGTGACCTCGATGCGCTCGAAACCGCAATCGGACAAGAGATCGACCAGCACGATCTTCCCGGCCGTGTCGATCGGCTGCTTTTCGTTCTGCAGGCCGTCGCGCGGCGCCATCTCGACAATGGTGACATGCCTGGAAGAGCGGTCGGTCATGGCGAATCCTCCGGTCGCAGCGACAGGAGGACGGCGCTTTCGCTGGTCTGGTCTCCCTCGCCGACATGCAGGCTTTCCACCACACCGTCGCGGGCGGCCACCAATGTCAGCTCCATCTTCATCGCCTCCATGACGATCAAAGCCTGCCCCCTGGTTACGGCATCGCCCTCGCGTACCCGGACGATCTTGATCAGGCCGGGCATGGGCGCCACCAGCCGGTCGCCGCCGGAAGCGCTCTCCTCGCCGCCATCGAGCGGATCGGGGCGGTGGAAGTGATACGTTCGCCCGTCGAGGAACAAGGTCATACCGGCGGGTGCCTGAACGTGACCGACGCTCGTCTGCCTCCCGTCGATCTCGACGCGCTGGTTGCCTTCGCGGTCATGGGCAAGCAGGCGCACCGCAATCGCACGGTCGTCGAAAGCGACCCCGAACAGCCCTTTTCCCTTCGCCGTCACACGGCAATTTTTCCGCCCGCCATCCTCAAGATGCAGGACGACCGGCCGGCTTGCCTCTCCCCAGAGCCGCCAGGCACCGAGCGAGAGCCAGGGATCGGCGCCATCGGTGCGAGAGAATCCGCCAGCCTCGGCAATGGCGGCGACGGCAAGCGCGGCATCATCGGGCTGATACAGCGATGTCAGCGCCTCCACCTCCCGGTCGATCAGGCCGGTATCGGGATGGCCCGCGGCGAAAGCCGGCTGGCGACTGAGGCGGATGAGGAAATCGAGATTGGTGATAGTTCCCGCCGCCTGAGTCCGCTCCAGTGCCCGCGTCAGCTTGGCAAGAGCGGCCGGACGATCGGCGGCATGCACCGTCAGCTTGGCGATCAGCGGATCGTAATACGAGGTGATGCCGTCGCCTTCGCGTACGCCGGCATCGATGCGGACATCGCCTTCGGGAAAGCGAAGATGCGAGAGCCTGCCGGTTGCCGGCAGGAAGCCGCGCGACGGGTCTTCGGCATAGATACGCGCCTCGAAGGCCCAGCCGTTTATGACGAGCTCTCCTTGAGTCTTCGGCAGCGGCTCGCCGCTCGCGACACGCAATTGCCACTCCACCAGATCGACGCCGGCGATCGCCTCGGTGACGGGGTGCTCGACCTGCAGGCGGGTGTTCATCTCCATGAAGAAGAAACGGTCGGGCGACAGGCCATCGGAAACATCTGCAATGAACTCCACCGTACCGGCGCCGCGATAATCGATGGCGCGGGCGGCGCGAACCGCCGCCTCGCCCATGGCGCTACGCATCTCCGCCGTCATACCTGGCGCCGGCGCCTCCTCGATCACCTTCTGGTGCCGCCGCTGCAGCGAGCAATCGCGCTCGAAGAGATGCACGGCGTTGCCGTGGCTGTCTCCGAAGACCTGGATCTCGATGTGGCGGGGCTGGACCAGATATTTCTCGATCAGCACGGCGTCGTCGCCGAAAGCGGATTTGGCCTCGCGCTTGGCCGCCTCCAGCGAGGCCGCAAAATCCTCCGGCCGGTCGACGCGACGCATGCCCTTGCCGCCACCGCCCGCCCGCGCCTTGATCAGCACCGGAAAGCCGATCTCGGCCGCTCGTTCAGCGAGGAAGGGGGGCTCCTGCCGGTCGCCGTGATAGCCGGGCACGACAGGCACGCCGGCCCGCTCCATCAGCGCCTTGGCGGCATCCTTCAGACCCATGGCCCGGATCGAGGCCGATGACGGGCCGATAAAGGCCAGGCTTGCCGCCTCGACCGCTTCGGCAAAATCGGCATTTTCCGAGAGGAAGCCATAGCCGGGATGGATGGCTTGCGCGCCGGTGCGCTGGGCCGCGGCAATGATCTTCTCCTTCGAAAGATAGCTCTCACTCACCGCCGCCGGGCCGACATGGACCGCCTCGTCGGCGAGCGCCACATGCATGGCATCCCGATCGGCATCGGAATAGACGGCGACCGTGCGGATGCCGAGGCGTCTTGCCGTCCGGATGATCCGGCAGGCGATTTCCCCGCGATTGGCGATCAGTATCTTCGAAAACATCGGCAGACCCTATTGCGCGGCAACGACCTCGACTTCCAGCAGCCAGGCGGTGTCGAAAATCCCGGCGATCACCACCGTCATGGCCGGCGTGAGCGAGCCCAGATATTCGCTGCGGATCTCGCGGTTTTCCATCGTGTGGTGGCGGTCGGCAAGATAGGTCGTCACCTTGACGATATCCGCCTTGCTCATGCCGGCTGCCTTCAACTGCGCATCGATATTGAGCCAGGCCTGACGGGCCTGCGCCTTGAATCCATCGGGAAGCTCATCGTCCGATGTCATCGGAATCTGACCGCTGACGAACAGCAATCGCTCGAAATTCTCGAGCTTCACGGCCTGGGCATAGCCGCCACGAGGTTGTGGTGCATTCTTGGCATTGATATTATCGCGTTTCATCTCCATCTCCTCACATCCTGAACAGACCGAAGCGCGTGTCTTCGATCGGCGCGTTGAGTGCTGCGACAAGCGACAGAGCCAGCACGTCGCGGCTCTTGCGCGGATCGATGATGCCGTCGTCCCAGAGGCGGGCCGAGGCGTAGAGCGGGTGGCTCTGGGTTTCGAACATCTTGAGCGTCGGCGCCTTGAAGGCGGCCTCTTCCTCTTTCGTCCATGGCTTTCCGGCGCGGCTCAACGCTTCGCCCCGCACGGTGGCAAGCACGCCGGCGGCCTGCTCTCCGCCCATGACCGAGATTCGGCTGTTGGGCCAGGTCCAGAGGAAGCGCGGCGAATAGGCGCGGCCGGCCATGCCGTAATTGCCGGCGCCGAAGGAGCCGCCGATCAGCATGGTGATCTTCGGGACCTTGGTCGTAGCGACAGCCGTCACCAGCTTGGCGCCGTGCTTGGCGATGCCCTCGGTCTCGTATTTGCGGCCGACCATGAAGCCGGTGATGTTCTGCAGGAAGGCCAGCGGGATCTTGCGCTGCGAGCAAAGCTCGACGAAATGCGCGCCCTTCAACGCCGATTCCGAGAAGAGGACGCCGTTATTGGCGATGATCCCCACGGGAATGCCGTGGATATGGGCGAAGCCGCAGATCAGCGTCGTGCCGTAGCGTGCCTTGAATTCATCGAGGCGGGAGCCATCCACCATGCGGGCGATGACCTCGCGCACGTCATAGGGCGTGCGCAGATCGGAAGGGACGATGCCCAGGATATCCTCGGGATCGTAGAGCGGCGGCTCGGGCGCGCGCAGTTCGACACTCTCGGGCTTGCGGCGATTGAGATTGGCGACCGCCTGCCGGGCGAGCGCAAGCGCATGGGCATCGTCGCGCGCCAGATGATCGGCAACGCCGGACAGGCGCGTATGGACATCGCCACCGCCAAGATCCTCGGCCGAGACCACTTCGCCAGTGGCAGCCTTGACCAATGGCGGTCCGGCAAGAAAGATCGTCCCCTGCCCCTCGACAATGATGGTCTCGTCCGACATGGCCGGCACATAGGCGCCGCCCGCCGTGCACGACCCCATGACCACGGCGATCTGCGGAATGCCGGCGGCCGACATATTGGCCTGATTGTAGAAGATGCGGCCGAAATGCTCGCGATCCGGAAAGACCTCGTCCTGGTTCGGCAGGTTGGCGCCGCCGGAATCGACCAGATAGATGCAAGGCAGATTGTTTTCCGCCGCGATCTCCTGGGCGCGCAGATGCTTCTTCACGCTCATCGGATAATAAGTGCCGCCTTTGACCGTGGCATCGTTGCAGACGATCATACAATCGCGGCCGGAGACGCGGCCGATGCCGGCGATCAGGCCCGCGCCTGGCGCCTCGTCGCCATACATGCCATGCGCAGCCGTCGCGCCGATCTCCAGAAACGGTGTTGCCGGATCGATCAGCCCCGCCACCCGGTCGCGCGGCAGCATCTTGCCGCGGCCGACATGCCGCTCGCGCGCCTGCGCGCCACCGCCCTCCGCTGCCCGCAGAACAGCCGCCTCGGCCACGCCGATCGCTTCCAGCATGGCGGCGCGATTGTCCCTGAAGCGCTCGGAATGCGTCGATATTTCTGATTTCAGGACGGTCATTGACTTGGCCTATTTGCTACCATATTTTGATACCAATAATTTGCCGTAGCGGAACGACCCATGAATTCGAAGCAGCGGCAAACGCTGGAAGCCATTTTCACCAACCCGGTGAAAGCCACGATCAAATGGCAGGATATCGAAGCACTGCTGGTGGCGATTGGCTGTGAGGTGTCGGAAGGAAATGGTTCGCGCGTCCGTTTTACGCTGGGCGGTCGAACGTTGTTCATCCATAGGCCACATCCAAAGCCCGATACGAAGCAATATGTGGTGCGCACCGTCAGGGAATTCCTGACAGATTTGGGAATAAAGCCATGAGATCTTACAAGGGATATACCGGTTCGGTGGAGTTTGATGAGGATGATATGGTTTTTCATGGCCGGATCGTTGGCATCAGAGATATCGTGACCTTTGAAGCGGAGACGGCGCAAGAGCTGGTGCAGGCCTTCCGCGACAGTGTCGATGACTATCTGGCATTCTGCGCGGAGAGATCGCAGGAACCCGATCGGCCATTTTCGGGGAACCTGTCCCTGCGCATGACTCCGCGCCTGCATCAGCAGGTCGTTCGCGCTGCGGGGAACAAGGCTCAGTCCGTCAATCAATGGATCACCGATACGTTGACGGAAGCAGCTTCTCGAGATGCGGAGTCGGCTTCCATGGTTGTGAAGGCATAGGTACTTCCCTGAATTCACTGATGTTGCGCTTTCAAAATCAGGCAGTCTCGGCAAACAGCTCCCGCCCGATCAGCATGCGGCGGATTTCGGAGGTGCCGGCGCCGATCTCGTAGAGCTTGGCGTCGCGCAGCAACCGTCCGGCGGGATAATCGTTGGTATAGCCATTGCCGCCGAGCGCCTGGATGCATTCGAGTGCAAGCGCCGTCGCCTTTTCGGCGGCATAGAGGATGCAGCCGGCCGCATCCTTGCGCGTCGTCTCGCCGCGATCGCAGGCGGCGGCGACCGCATAGACATAGGCGCGGGCGGCATTCATGGTGACATACATGTCGGCAAGCTTGCCCTGCATCAGCTGGAACTCGCCGATCGGCTGGCCGAATTGCTTGCGCTCGTGCAGATAGGGCAAAACCACGTCCATGCAGGCCGCCATGATGCCGACGGGACCGCCTGACAGTACGACGCGCTCATAGTCGAGGCCGGACATCAGCACACGAACGCCGCCATCGGCCTGCCCCAGCACATTCTCCACCGGCACTTCGCAATCGATGAAGACCAGTTCCGAGGTGTTGGAGCCGCGCATGCCGAGCTTGTCGAGCTTCTGGCCGACGGAAAAGCCCTTGAAGCTTTTTTCGACCAGGAAGGCGGTGATGCCACGCGGGCCGGCATCGGGTGCGGTCTTGGCATAGACGACCAGCACCTCGGCATCCGGTCCGTTGGTGATCCACATCTTGCTGCCATTCAGCACATAGCGATCGCCATGCCGTTCGGCATTGAGCTTCATCGACACCACGTCGGAGCCGGCGCCCGGCTCCGACATGGCGAGCGCGCCAACATGCTCGCCGGAAATCAGCTTCGGCAGGTAGCGCGCCTTCTGCTCGCTGGTGCCGTTGCGGTTGATCTGGTTGACGCAGAGATTGGAATGGGCGCCGTAGCTCAGGCCGACGGAGGCCGAGGCGCGGCTGATCTCCTCCATGGCGACCGTATGGGCGAGATAGCCGAGGCCGGCACCGCCATAGGCTTCGTCGGCGGTGATGCCGAGCAGGCCGAGATTACCCATCTCCTGCCACAGATGCATCGGGAAACCATTGTTGCGGTCGATCTCGTCGGCAAGCGGCGCCACGCGCTGCTCGGCAAAGCGGCGCACGCTGTCGCGCAATGCCTCGATTTCATCGCCGAGCGCGAAGTTCAATCCCCCAGCATACATCGGCCTCTCCTCCCACTTTTAAAAATGCGCGATCCCGAAACCATTCGCGCCGGGGATCGCGCTTTCCTCATACCCTCTTGCAACCCTCACGCCGCATCGGCGGGAACGTGGCGTTTCTCCTCAGGCATTTCATAGGCTTTCAGCTTCTCGGCGATGCGCGCCATGATCTTGCGGGCGGCCTCCTCCTTGACCGGTCCGTAGCCTCTGATCTCATCGAACAATGACAGAATGGCAAGGGCCTCCGTCTCATTATCGGCGCGCAGTCGGCTGAGGACGCGTTCGGCGATCCCTTCATAGTCGCCGATCAACCGGCGCTCCAGACGGCGTTCAGCCATATAGCCGAAGGGATCGAAGGCGGTGCCGCGCAGCCGCTTCATCGGTGCGAGCGCCCGCAGCAGCGGCAAGATCCAGGCACCGAATTCGCGCTTCTTCGGCCGGCCGTTCGGGTCCTTGCCGCCAAGGATCGGCGGGGCAAGATTGAGGGCCAGTTTGAAATCGCCTTCCATCTCTTCGCGCAGATGCGCTTCGAAAGCGGGATCGGTCAGCAGCCGCGCCACCTCATATTCGTCCTTATAGGCCAGCACGCGCGCATAGGCGACGGCGACGGCGAAGGGCACCTTGTCGGAAAGCTGAGCCTTGGCGGCCGCAGCCGACGCGCGCGCGACGGCGGCGGCATAGCGATCGGCGAGCGCGCCATCCTGATAGGCCGTCAGATGCGCCTTGCGATGGACGACCAGCTCGTCGAGGCTCATCTCGGCCAAGGTCTTTCCGGCATCCGGCTCCGCCATCATGTCATGCACGGCCTTCGGATCATGCGCCAGCAACCGGCCCCACTGGAAGGCCGAGAGGCTGGCCTTGACGGCGACGCCATTGAGCTCGATCGCCTTCTCGATGGCTTCCAGCGACAGCGGCAGCAGGCCGCGCTGCCAGGCAAAGCCGGTGAGCAGGATATTGGTCGACATGGCATCGCCGGTGACTTCGGTGGCGACATGACCGAAATCGAGGAAGACGGACCTGTCGCTGACGGTCTTGGCGATGGTGTGCTGCACCGAGCCGATCTTGAAATCGAAATCGCGGTTGCGGACGAAATCGGCAACCGGCATGAGGCCGGTATTGACGACGGCCGTGGTGCGGGCGGTGGCGCAAAGGGTGATCGCATCCTTGGAGGCGCCGACCACCTCATCGGCCGCGAGCAGGAGATCGGCGCCGCCATTGACGATGCGTGACGAGGTGACGTCGGCCTCACTATGGCCGATGCGCAGATGGCTCATCACCGCGCCGCCCTTTTGCGCAAGGCCCGCCATGTCGAGGATCATCGGCACCTTGCCGTCGAGATGGGCGGCCATGCCCAGGATGGCGCCGATCGTCAGGATGCCGGTGCCGCCGACGCCAGCGATCGCAATGTTCCAGGGGCGCTCGCCGAGAACCGGGACTTCCGGCATCGGCACCTCGGCATCGGCATGGTCCAGCCCCTTGCGCTTGCGGCGCTTGCCGCCATGGACGGTGACGAAGGACGGGCAGAAGCCCTTGACGCAGGAGAAATCCTTGTTGCAGCTCGACTGGTTGATCTGGCGCTTGCGGCCGAATTCGGTTTCCAGCGGCTCGACGGAAATGCAGTTGGACTGCACCGAGCAATCGCCGCAGCCTTCGCAGACGGCGGGATTGATAAAGACACGCTTGGCCGGGTCTTCCAGCAGGCCACGGCTCCGCCGGCGGCGCTTTTCCGCAGCACAGGTCTGCACATACACGATGGCCGAGCAGCCCTCGGTCTCGCGCAATTTCAGCATGACCTGATCGATATGGTCGCGATGCAGCACCTTGACGCCGGGCGCAAGGTCCGCTGCCGGATAGGCTTCGGGATTTTCGGAAAGCAGATAGATCGGCGTCACGCCCTCGTCGTGCAACTGCTTCGTCACGAGCTGCGGCGTCAGATAGCCGTCGATCGGCTGGCCGCCGGTCATGGCGACGGCGTCGTTGTAGAGCAGTTTGTAGGTGACATTGACCTTGGCGGCGACAGACTGGCGGATGGCGAGGATGCCGGAGTGGAAATAGGTGCCGTCGCCGAGATTGACGAACATGTGCTTTTCGTCGGTATAGCGGGCGATCGCCGTCCACGGCACGCCTTCGCCGCCCATCTGCGTGAAGGTCTCGGTGTTGCGGTCCATCCAGGTGACCATGTAGTGGCAGCCGATGCCGGCGATGGCGCGGCTACCCTCGGGAACGCGGGTGGAGGTGTTGTGCGGACAGCCGGAACAGAAGAACGGCGTTCGATTGAGCGGCGCGACATGGGTGCGGCTGATCTGGCCGCGCTCGGCGAGATAGACGAGCTTGGCGGCGATGCGGTCATGTAGGCCCCGATCGAGATCAAGCTTGAGGATGCGCCCGGCAATGGCGCGCGCGACGGCACCGACGGTCAATGCCGCCGACAGGCTGAGATAGGGCTTGTCGTGTTCGTCGAACTTGCCGACGATGCGCGGACGGACGTCGGCACGCCAGTTGAAGAGCTGCTGCTTGATCTGGTTTTCGATGATCTCGCGCCGTTCCTCGACGACCAGCACCTCGTCCAGTCCCTCGGAGAAATGCCGGACCGCCTCCGGCTCCAGCGGCCAGGGCATGCGCACCTTCAGGATGCGCAGGCCGATGGCGGCCATTTCCCTCGGACCGATTTCCAGCTCGCGCAGCGCCTGCAATACGTCCTCATAGGCCTTGCCGGAGGAGATGATGCCGAGGCGGGCGTTCGGCACATCGTGCGTAATCTCGTCGACGCGATTGGCGCGGGCGAAGGCGATGGCGGCATAGGCCTTATAGGTCTGCAGCCGGTCGTCCTGGACGAGCGGCGGATCGGGCCAGCGCAGGTTCAGGCCGCCGGGCGGCAGCTCGAAATCGGTCGGCAGCACGAATTGTCGCTTTTCGCCGGAGAGATCTACGGCCGCTGTCGTCTCTATCGTGTCGGCTATGAACTTCATGCCGACCCAGCAACCGGAATAGCGCGACATGGCGATGCCGAGCAGGCCGTATTCGAGGAATTCGTGGATGGAGGACGGGTAGAGGACCGGAATGACCGCCGACATGAAATCATGGTCGGTCTGATGCGGCATGGTGGAGGATTTGGCGGAATGGTCGTCGCCGGCGAAACAGAGGACGCCGCCATGTTTCGACGTACCGGCGGCATTGGCATGCTTCAGCACGTCGCCGGAGCGGTCGACGCCGGGGCCTTTGCCGTACCAGATGCCGAGCACGCCGTCCTTGCGCGCGCCGGGCGATAACCCGACCTGCTGCGTGCCCCAGACAGCGGTGGCGGCAAGGTCTTCGTTGATGCCGGGCTGGAAAGTGACGTCATGCGCATCGAGGTAAGTCTTGGCTTTCAGAAGCTGCTGATCGTAGCCGCCGAGCGGCGAGCCGCGATAGCCGGATATGAAGGCGGCAGTGTTGAGACCAGCGGCGCGGTCGCGGCGCATCTGGGTCATCGGCAGCCGCACCAGCGTCTGCAGGCCGGTCATGAAGACGCGGCCTTCCTCTGCGGTATATTTGTCGTCTAGCGATACGCTGGTCGCAAGCATCTGCTCTCCTCCCGAGATCGCAGTCATCGATTGCGCATATGGGTTTTCGCCAAACGCCTCCTACCGCGTCCGAGGAAAACTGTGAGTCGATTTTAACATGTGGCAATGCTAATTTCCGAACGAAGGCGGCCTATCAACAGCATGATTTGCAAAGATTCCGGGTGGCTTGCGGATATTTTCGTGCTTGCCCCCGACGACCCGCCCTCGCCCTTCGAGGCTCCGGCTTGCAGCCTCCACATCTCGGGTGAAGACTGATCTTTCGTGCCCCGTCGCCGCAACATCTGCACTGTGTTGCAAACCACGAAGCCGGTTCCGCCTCATCCTGAGGTGCATTTCACAGAAATGCCTCGAAGGACGATGCGGCCCGAGTGCCTGCCATCCATCACGAGCTTTCATCGCCCCATCAACGGCAGCCCCTTTTCCTTACTTGCGCCCACCAATAACGTGCACCTGACTCAATAACCGGGAGACCCCACATGCTGACGATCTACGGCGTCTATCGCTCGCGCGCATCGCGCAACTATTGGATGGCCGGGGAACTCGGCATCCCGTTCAAATCCGTGCCCGTCATCCAGTCCGGCCGGGTCGACAATCCCGCAAGCACCGATGCGCCGCTCAACACGAAGTCGGCGGAATTCCTGGCCATCAATCCGATGGGCATGATCCCCTGTATCAAGGACGGCGATCTGATCATGCATGAATCGCTGGCGATCAATCTCTACCTCGCCCGCAAGCATGGCGGTCCGCTCGCCGGCGAGACGGTGGAGGAAGAAGGGCTGATGTCGATGTGGACCATGTGGGCGGCAACCGAAGTCGAGCCCTACAGCGTCGCGCTCGTCAGGATCTACGACAATGCCCAGGAAAACAGCGAGGCCGGCAAGGCGGGGATCGCGGTTGCCTGCCGCCGGCTGAAGCTGCCGCTGGGCGTGCTGGAACAACATCTTCGGAACCAGGACTATCTCGTCGGAAACCGCTTCACCGTCGCCGATCTCAACCTCGCCGAAGTGCTGCGCTATGCGCAGACGGAACAGGCGCTGTTCGGCAGCCATCCGAAGGTGAAGGCATGGATCGAGCGCTGCCAGTCGCGCCCGGCCTACAAGGCGATGCAGGCAACGCGCAGCCAGGAGCCTATCTGAGACCGCCTCACTGGAAGAGCCGCATGCTCGCTTCCATCTCCTCGCGAATCCAGGCCTTGAAGACCGTGACCTTCTTGGTTTCTCGCACGCCTTCGGCCGTGATGAAATAATGTCCGAAGCCGGTCTTGGCGCGAATGCCGAAGGGATCGACGAGGCATTTCTGTTGCAGCGCATAGGCCGCCAGCGTCTGCCAGGCGAGCATCACGCCCTGGCCGGCGATGGCGGCATCCAGACAGAGCGAGGCGTCGTTGAAGATATGCCGCTCTTCCATGCATTTGCCGGAAAGACCGACCGGCTTCAGCCAGACGTCCCAGCTGAACATGGCATGTCCGTCAATGACGGCGGGCACGCTCAAGAGATCGGCTGGCTCCTTGAGCGTGGCTGCGATCTGCGGCGTGACGACGGGAAAGACTTCCTGCGCCAGCAGCAGCTCGGATTTGACGCCCGGCCATTGCCCGCTGCCGACGCGGATGCCGATATCGACATCCGATGTGGCCGGATTGACCAGTTGCGTGGTCGCGTCGATCCGCAGGCGAATATCCGGATGCCGCTTGGCGAAGCGATCGAGCCTGTGCACCAGCCAGCGGGCGGCGAGAACCGGTGCCACGGAGATGGTGAGAATATTGTCGTCGCGATGCTGCGCGAGCGTGACGGCGGCAGACAGGGTTCGAAACGCCTCCCGGAGCCGCGCGAGTACCGCCGCGCCGGCCTCGGTCACCACCATGCCCTTCGACGTGCGGTCAAACACCGGCCGGCCTAATTGCGCCTCGGCCTTGATCACCTGCTGGCTGACCGCACCGATGGTGACGCCAAGCTCGTCGGCCGCCGCCTGCAACGACCCAAGCCGGCCGACCGCCTCGAGGGCGCGAAGCCCGTTCAAATGCACGCTGTTGAGATTTTTCATATAGAATATCTATATCAGCGTCCCGGCATTCTCAATTGAAATTCCGCGCGAAATGCACGATCATCACAGCATAGAGTTGAAACCTGCCGCCACAGACCCACTGAATGCCCAAGGGCATATAGTCGCGGAGAGACGAGGAGGCATGTCATGTCGATACTGAAGCTTTTCTTCAATCATCTGCTGGACGAGGATCGCGCACGGGAAGACGACCCGCTCAGTCATCCCGTGCTGGAAGCGATGTCGCTGGAGGAGCTGGCCGACCTGCCACTCATGCCGGAAAATCTGGGGCGGTCGACGGGAAAGCGGGAAGCTTGCCCGAATGAATGCGCGTAAAGAAAAGCGACAGAGTTTGCAGCCCTGACAAGGATGACATGAAACCGGACAGCGACACCAATGCCATCCTCCAGCGCCTTTTGCGGCTCGTCAGTGCCGCTCACCTACCCGAGGTCGAAATCAGCACCCATTATGGCCTGCCGGCGCTGAAGGTCGGCGGCAAGGCATTTGTCTCGATCAAGAATACCGAAACCATCGTCCTGTCCTTGCCCGTCGACTGCAAGGAACAACTGATCGAGATAGCGCCGGAGATCTATTTCCAGTCGGATCATTATATCGGCTGGCCATCGCTGCCGGTCCGCATCGCCAAAATCGGCGACACGGAATTGCAGGTTCGGCTAACCGAGGCCTGGCGGTTCCGCGCACCAAAGAAGCTGCGGACCGCCGTCGACGCCATCTGATCAAGCCTGCTGCGCGGCAAGCGCCCTTTGCACCGCCGGGCGTTCCAGCATGCGGGCGTGATGAGCACTGACCTTTTCGAAGCGGGCCAGATCGACGCCGTCGCCGGGCAGCCAGCGTGTCAGGGTAAAGAGATAACCATCGGCGACGGTATATTGCTCGCCCATGACCCATGGACTTTCCAGCATCGTCTCTTCGATCAAGGCAAAACTTTCGCCCATGGTCTGCGGCACCTTGGCCTTCATCGCCTCGATTGCCGCGGCATCGTCGGTCCAGCGATGACCGCGCATCTTATGGGCATGATTGATATGCACGGTCGAGGCGAGATAGCTGTTGAAGGCCTGCATGCGGGCGAATTCGAAGGAATCGTCGAGCGGCGCCAGTTTTGCCTGCGGGGCGATCTGGGCGACATAGGCAAGGATCGCCACATTCTCGGTGATGACACCCTTGTCGGTGATCAGCGCGGGAACGCGGCCCTTTGGGTTGATCGCCAGATATTCCGGCGAACGCTGCTCACCGTTGGCGAAGCTGATGGGCCGGGCTTCATAAGCAAGACCGGATTCTTCAAGCGCGATCAGGCTCGCGAGCGCACAGGTGCCTGCCGCAAAATACAAATTCAGCATGATATCGATTTCCACTTCGTTGGAGACTGGGCGAACTATAGCCGGTTTGCATTTGGGCGAAAGCCATGATCGTCCGCGAAGTATGGGGCCGACCCTCGTGGTGAGGAGGCCTATGGGGCCGTCTCGAACCACGAGGGCGGGTGTCAAGCAGCCCTTCAGCCGCAGCCGGGCACATCCTCCAGCCGATGCCAGACCGGAATGCCGCGCTCGCGAGCGATGCGGACGTCGTTGTCGGCACCCTTGGACTCGCCCGGCAATCTCAAAACGCCCTCGCACAATTGCAGCAGCCGGTGTGCGGTCGGGTGGAAAATCTCCTCATAGAGATCATCGCCGATGCTCTTGCCGCCGGCGGCGTGCAAGACCGGCAGGGCAACCCATTCGCCGATCATCGGCAGATGCCCTGCCCTGAACAGCGCGTGGGAGGGTTCTTCCAGCCGCTTGAGATTTGCGGCCATCTTCTGGGGATCGTCCCCGGTTCCGGAGCGATAGGGTCCGGCAATCAGGATCAACATGTCACATCTCCTTTTTCTCCTGCCTCCTGCAGGAATTTGCACGAAAATGCATTAAATTTCTTGATTGTCGACTCATTTCTGGTAGTTTCATGAAAATTCATGATTTATCGTGCGAAAGCAGACGGCATGCTCACCAGTCAACGAAAGACCCTCATCCTCGATATCCTCCGCCGTGACGGCCAGGTGATCGCCAAGGCGGTCGCCGACGATCTCGGCCTGTCCGAGGATACAATCCGCAGGGATCTTCGGGAGATGGCAGCGGAGAAGCTGCTGAAGCGCGTGCATGGCGGCGCATTGCCGCTTTCGCCTGAGCTGCCGGATTTTACCGCGCGGCAAAGCTTATCATCGGAGGTGAAGCGTCGGCTCGGCGCCTATGCCGCTGGGATGGTTCGGCCGGGACAGACTGTGTTTCTCGATGGCGGCACGACGAATGCGGAGATCGCGCGGCATCTTCCCAGGGATTTCGCCTTCACGATCGTCACCCACAGCCCGACCATATCAGGCGAACTGGAGCATCATCCGACGGCCGAAGTGATCCTGATCGGCGGCAAGCTCTACAAGCATTCGATGGTAGCGACGGGGGCCGTGGCAATGGCGGCGATCTCGCTGGTGCGGCCGGATATCTTCTTCCTCGGCGTCACCGCCATTCACCCCGCCCGCAGTCTTTCGACCGGCGATTTCGAAGAAGCCGCCATCAAACGGCACATCGCGCAATCTTCGGCGGAAACCTATGTGCTGGCGACACAGGAGAAGCTGGATGCGGCCTCTCCCTGCCACATCCTGCCCATCACGGCGGTTTCGGGCATGATCGTGCCGTCGGATATTGCGGAGGGAAGCCTGGCACCCTATCGAGATGCCGGCGTGAATGTCCTCGTCGCGTAAGCCTTATCAAGCCGTCAACGCTGCCGTCGCCCTGATATCGCCGACATGGATGCGGTTCCAATTCTTGAGCGCCTTGTTGGCCATGGCCATCAAACCGGCATTGATATCACCATCTTTTTCGAAGAAGCGGGCGAGCGTCGCAGCCACCATGGTTTCGGCGGCGCGCGTGGTGCCGTCATCGCATTTGAGCGCGATCGCGATGCCCTGTTCGGGGATCGCCGCGCAGAAGACGCCTTCTGCACCGGTCTTGGCGAAAATCCTGCCGGGAGCGATCTGCATCAGCTTCGTGCAGGCACGGTCCGTGCCGGCGACATAGAAGGGTTCGGCCATGCAGGCGTCGATCAGACGGCGCGAAGCCTTGGTCCGCAACGGCTCCAGTCCATTGCCGGTCGCCATCCTGGCAAATCCATGCGCCAGTCTCTGGAGCGGCACGGCATAGCTCGGGATGGCGCAGCCGTCGATGCCGCAATTGTCGTGACCGAGCGGCGTGCCGGTCAGGCTCTGCATCGTCGCACGGATCTGCTGTTGCAGCGGGTGGTCGTAGCCGACATAGCCGGTGGGATCGATATCCTGATGAGAGCAGCCGCAGATGAAACCGGCATGCTTGCCCGAACAATTGTTGTGCAGCGCCGTCGGCTTGTCGATGGTGCGCGCCTGATGGATGATCGTCTTCTGGTCGAAGGACCAATGCGCGCCGCATTCGAGCGTGGCGGCGTCGCGGCCGGCGCGCGCCAGCATGGATGCGGCGAGCGCCACGTGTTCGTCCTCGCCATTATGGGAGGAGCAGGCCAGCGCCAGTTCCTTCGCGCCGAAGCCGTAAGCGTCCGCCGCGCCGCTTTCGATCAGCGGCAGCGCCTGCATCGCCTTGCAAGCCGAACGCGGAAACACCGCCCGGTCGACATCGCCGATCGACAGAACCAGCTTGCCGTCGCCATCGACGACCGCAACCGAACCGCGATGACGGCTCTCGACAAGATTTCCACGGGTGACTTCGACGCAGACGGGATTGGACATGATGGGAAGCGCTCTTCGATTTGCGGGATGCGCTATTGTTAGCCGCTGCTGGGAGGGTTGCCAATCGGCATGTGAGGGCTAAGGAAGACTGAGCGGAGCCTGAAAAGGAATCTGGCCCGCAGACTGGATCGTGCTATTATCGCACGCACAGCTGATCTGGAGATGTCCATGCCGCAATCGGCGCGAACCATGCATATCGATTTTCCAAATGAATTGCAGTCTCAGGTCGATGATCTTGCTGCGCAAACTGGCCGTTCGAACACCGATATTGTGACGGTAGCGGTCGAAAGCTACTTACGCAATCAGGCCCGCTGGCAGCAGGATATGGATACCGCATTGAAAGACGTCGACAATGGCCTGGGTTATGCCGGTGACGATGTCTTGGCATGGTTGGAAAGTTGGGGAGAGGATGCGGAGCTGCCGCAGCCTTCGCTTTTGCACAAGCAATAGCTCCACTCATGGATATTCGCTTTTCCCGCGATGCCATGCGCGATCTGCAGGAACTCAAGCACTGGCTGAAACCGTTGAGCCCACAGGGATATGGCAGCGTATCGAAACGGCTAGCCGCTGCAATACAAACACTAAAACAGCAGCCGAATTCGGGGCGCCCGACAATACGCGAGGATATTAGAGAGCTTGTCGAGCCCCGATACGGATTTATCATCCCCTATGCTGTCCGCGATCAAACCATTTGGATACTGAGAGTCTACAGCGCCAGACGGTATCCGCTCAACTATGCCGACTTTCCAGGCTCAGTTGATCCCGTTTGACACCGCCCTTATGCGATAGGCACACCGCCTCGCCCCGAGCAGAATATGCTCTTCCCGCTCCACGCTCGCCCCAAGCGTCGCGCGGAAGGTGTCGAGTTCCGACCGGCAGAAGCCGGCGCAGACGCTTGCGGCGGCGCAGATGGGGCAGTGGTTTTCGACCAGAATGAGGGAGCCGTCCTCCTCCTGCCAATGATCGGCCATATAGCCTTCGCGTGTGCGGATGGTGGCAAGCGATGCGACGCGTGACGGCAGGTCGGCGGCGGCATCGATCTCCTCGCGGTAGCGCTTCAAGGTCTCCACCTCGCGGGCCGAAATCACCGCATCGACCGCTCCCTGCCCCAGCTGATCGGCCATAGTCGTCAAAAGCGCCGCGGTCAGGTCGGCGTGGCCATCGGGGAACTGCCGATTGCCGGCCGCCGTCAGATGCCAGAGCTGCCGTGGCCGTCCCCTGCCCGAAGCCGCCTCCGTCACCGGCTCGACCAGCCCTTCCTCCGCCATCTTCGTCAATTGCTGGCGCGCCGCCTCCGACGATATGCCGAGAGCGCTGCCGAGCGCCGCTGCGAGCTGCGGACCATCGGTTTTCAACAGGATCAGGATTCGGTTGACGGGCGACTGACGCATTTTTCCAAGTTATCTCTTGTTTTAATTCTGCAACGATGTAATTTTCCAATCTATAACTTGGAAAATAATTATTCGCCAGGGAAAACACCAAGGAATCGCCCGATGTCCAGCATCGAACACGCAGATACATCCCAATCCGACTCCATCTTCACCCTGTTCTCACCCCGGCTCCTGCCCGCGACGCTGATGCTCGGCGGCGGCGTCACCCTTTATGCGGTCGAGTCCTACATCACCGCGACGCTCGCGCCCTCCATCGTCCGCGATATCGGCGGCCTGGAGTTGTTTTCCTGGATGACCACGCTTTTCGTGACGGCCGGCGTGCTCGGCTCGATCACCGTCGCGACCCGGCCGAGAGGCATCGGCCTGCGCGCGGTCTATGTCGCGGCGGCACTGATATTCGGCGCCGGAAACCTGATCTGCGCCGCAGCGCCCAACATGCATGTCGTGCTGGCCGGCCGCGCCGTACAGGGTTACGGCGTCGGCATGCTCGCTGGCCTCGCCTATGCCTTCATCCGCTTCGTCTATCCCGAACCGCTATGGCGCAAGGCCTCGACACTCTATGCCGCGATCTGGGGTGTCGCCACGGTTCTCGGGCCGACGCTCGGCGGTCTGTTTGCCGCCGGCCATGCGTGGCGCGAGGCCTTTGTCATTCTCGTGCCGGTGGCTGGTCTCATGGCCCTTTCGGCGCGGTGGCTGCTGCCAAAGGTCAGGGACGATCGCGCGGAAGGGAAAACGCCGCTGGTCCAGATTGCGCTTCTGCTTACAGCGGTCCTGCTGACGAGCTTTGCCGGCACAAGCGATCATGGATCGAGCAAGATCCTGCTGGTCGGCCTGGCCATGGCCCTGGTCGCGGCGATGCTGTTCATCGAGCGCCGAGGACGGACTACGTTGCTGCCGGAGGGCGCCGCCGTGCTGACCAATCCGATCTCGCGGCTCTATCTGATGATGTTCACCATGATGCTGGTGCTGACGAGCGATATCTACATTCCTTACTTCCTGCAAAACCTGCATGGCGTCGCGCCCCTCGCCTCGGGCTATCTCGTCGCGCTGGTGGCGCTCGGCTGGACGATCGGAGCCTTCTTCAGCGCATCGTTTACGGGACGGCAAGCTGTCATCGCGATCATGACGGGCTGCGTGCTTGAGACGGTCTCCACCGCCTCGCTGATCCCCTTCGTCGCCAGAAGCAATCCGGCCGGCGACCTCGTTTGGCTCGCTCCCAGCGTCGCTTCCATGTTCCTGATGGGCTTCGGCGTCGGCCTCGGCTGGGGACACCTGATCGCCAGGATCATCAGCCTTGCCGAGCATAGCGAACGCGACAAGGCTTCGGCCGCCATCTCGATGATCCAGTCGCTGGGCGGCGCCTTCGGCGCTTCATTTGCCGGCGTCATCGTCAACAGCGCCGGGCTTGCCGATCCCGGCGGCATCGCGGGGAGCCTGTCGGCGGCGACATGGCTCTACGGCCTGATGGCCCTGCCCGGCCTTGTCGCCATCACCATGTCGTTTACCCTCAAGTCAGCGTCAACATGATCTTGCCGACATGATTGCTGGTCTCCATCAGCCGGTGTGCAGCGGCGACATCGTCGAAGGCAAAGGTCTTGTAGATGACGGGGGCAATCGCGCCCTCGTCGAGCAGTGGCCAGACCTGCGACAGGAGATCGTCGCGGATGGCGCGCTTTTCCTCCGCCGTGCGTGGACGCATGGTCGAGCCCGTCACCGTCAGGCGCTTGACCATGATCGGCTGCAGATTGACCTTTTCCACCACGGCACCGCCGAGAAAGGCGATGATCGACAGGCATCCGTCCTTGGCGAGCGAGGCGAGGTTCTTCTCGAAATAGGCCGCGCCGATCATGTCGAGGATGATATCGACGCCATGGCCGGTTTCCGCCTTGATCACCGCGGCGAAATCCTCGTCCTTGTAGTTGATCGCCCGCTTCGCGCCGAGCTTTTCGCAGGCCTCGCATTTCTCCTTCGAGCCGGCGGTGGCATAGACCGTGGCGCCGAACGCGTGGGCAAGCTGGATCGCCGTCGTGCCGATGCCGCTGGAGCCGCCATGGATCAAGACGCTCTCGCCTTCGGTGAGGCCGGCCATCTGGAAGAGATTGGCCCAGACGGTGAAGAAGGTCTCCGGCAGCGCCGCCGCGCGAACGGCATCATAGCCGTTCGGGAAGCGCAGCGCCTGACCGGCGGGCAAAGCGCAATATTCGGCATAGGCGCCGCCATTGGCGAGGCCGCAGACCTTGTTGCCGATGGCGAACTCGGTGACGCCCGGCGCGACATCGACCACTTCGCCGGCCACTTCCAGCCCGAGCACCGGGCTCGCATCCTTCGGCGGCGGATAGGTTCCCTGACGCTGCGCCACATCGGGCCGGTTGACGCCGACCGCCTCGACACGCACCAGGATCTCCCCATCCTTCAACGCCGGCAGAGGCTTACGGGCAATGGTCATGACTTCGGGACCGCCGAAAGACGGCAGATCCACAAAACGCATTTCAGACGGCAAGCGCATGGCTCGACTCTCCTCTCCCGATACAGCAGTGGAGATAGTCTAGCGCATCCGGCTTGAAAAGAAGCCGGTGCGCGAGGGCGTCAATTCGTCTCGCCCAGGCTCAGCAGCGCAACACCGATTTCGCTCTCCTTCGCCCTGGCTTTGATCCCGGCGATAGAGGTGCCGACGCGGTTGATATCGTCGATGACGAGCCCCTCGGGCAGTTCGAGAATGCCGATAGAGCAGCGCATCAGCGGAAACACGGCTTCGGCGCCGCTGCGGTCGTGGCCCCGGATGCGACCGGCGGCACGGTCCTCGGCGGAATAGAAATCCAGCACGTCGGCGTGGAAATCGGCCAGCAGCCGATCCAGAACCTCGCGCAGTTCCTCCATGCTCCAGCCGGCGACGCCGATGAAGAAATCGTCGCCGCCGACATGGCCGAGAAACTGGCCTTCGGCAAAGAAATAGCGCCGCATCAGCGCGGCGAAGAGCGAGATGGCATGATCGCCGAGATGGAAGCCATAGGCATCGTTGAACGGCTTGAAATTATCGAAATCGCAATAGCAGAAATGCCGGATCGCATCGCCGTCGCGGCCGGCGGTCTGCATGAAGTCGTGGATGGCGCGGTTGCCCGGCAGGCCGGTCAGCGGGTTCTGGTCCTGAGCGACCTTGAGCTGCTTCTCGTTGATGACCTTGATGAGCGACGCGGCGGAGACGATGCCGGCATAATGCGTGCCCTCGGTGACGATCAGGCAATCGCTGCTGTCCATGCTGGCGAAGATCGCCATCAGCGTATCCGCGTCGGAATCGAGACCGACGATCGGCGCCATCTCGACGAAATGCGCGATGGAGCGCTCATAGACCTTGTTCTTCAGGAGATCGCGGCCGAAGGGCTGATAGATATATTCCTTGAGCCGGTATTCGTGGATGATGCCGCGCGGCTCGCCATTGACGTTGACGACCGGGAAATAGGCGCGGCGAGGATTGCGGCGGAACAGTTCGAAAACACTGTCGATGCTGTCGCTCTCACGGATGGCCGGCAGCACCTCGATCTGCTTGCGGATGAGGATCTCGTCCAGCGACTGGCTGTTGCGTGCCGTCCTGCCGAGATCCTGAAGGTGCGGAAAGGCGGGCTTCAGTTCGTTGACCAGCGTCGTCGGCCGGGCGATGAACCAGCCCTGGACGAGATCGACGCCGAATTCGCGGCATGTCAGGAACTCCGCCTCGGTTTCGATGCCCTCGGCGATGACGCGGGTGCCGAGCACATGGGCGATATTGACGAGGTTGCGCAGGATATGACGCTTGCGGGCGCTGCGGTCGATATTGACGACGAAATGCCGGTCGATCTTGAGATAGTCGACAGGATAATCGGACAGGAGTTTCATTTCGCCATGGCCGACCCCGAAATCATCGATCGCCAGTTTGAAACCGGCATTGCGCATCTTGGCGACGAGATCCGAAAACTCCGGCACGCTGGTATTGTCGAAGCGCTCGGAAAATTCGAAGCAGACGGAGGACGGCGCGATGCCTGCCTTTCTCATATGCTGCAGCAGGCCATCGACCAGCACCGCGCCCTGCGGGATCAAGCGGACATCGAGATTGAGAAAGAGCGTCGCCGTGGCGGCATCGGCAAGCGTTGCGAACTTCGCCAGCGCGCGGCTCGATACCATCTGCTCCAGTCCCAGCAGCTGGCCGGTACGCTCGGCTTCGTCGAGGATCTCGACCGGGCTGTCGAAGCCGATCCGCTGCTGGCCGCGCATCAGGGCTTCATAGCCGAAAACGGCGCCGGTTCCGGCCTCGACGATCGGCTGGAAGGCATTTTCAATAACGAGTTTGGCAAGCGTGACAATCTGGTCGCTGGCATACCGGCGCAATATGCCGGGCTCGACGGCGGCAGTCAGGGACATGCCCATCTCCACTCAGAATTCTTGATTAAGTTTTTGAGAAACTTGGATTTAGCGTGTTTTCGGCCCAAGATGGGCCACAAGCGTCAACGAAACCTTTCCCCTATGTGAAAGTTTCGTGAATGGTAAAAGAGCGCTCACCATAAGACGCCCCGGCACGAAGGCCGGTGACCTCTCGCACGATCTCCAGCGCGAAATTTCCGCGTTCAGTTGTGCCGGGCTCTTTCCGTCTCGTAATCGGCAAACATGTCGGCAACACAACGGCTGCTTTTCGATGGGCCGTCGGGACCGTTGGCGGCAACGGGTACGGCGCAGATGTCGCCGCGCTTGCGGGCGGCATCCCACATGCGCAATGCCTCGCGCACGACTTCGCTGCTAGATGCATAAGTGCCTGTGTCGACGGCCGCTCGGATACCGGCAGCCTGAAGCGGAGAGATGGAAACCGTTACCATCGGCATGATATTCCTCCCTGTTTATTTTTAGGTAGAATTCTGTGCCAGAGACCCACTCCAGAAGGAGACCGCTCCGGCATAGACAGCCGGAGCCTTCAAGGAATGTCCGCATCGACACCCGGCTCCGGACATCGGGCGCTGAAGATCAGATCTTCCGCCGCCGCTTCATCCGTATGGCTTACCCATAAAGAGTAGCGCCGCTCGCGCCTCTTGTCAAAAAGTCCTATTTCGTTACCGCCGGCTTTACTCGCCTTTATCGCCTGAGCGCGAAGCCGAAAGCCAGCAACGTCCAGCCCTGAAAGGTCAGATCGACCGCGAGAAACAGGCCGAGAACCCAGAGGCTGTTAACGGGCCAACCGAGCGCGACCGCGATGCCGGCGAGAGCGGTGACCACGCCGCCGATGACGATCCACACCCAGCCCTTTTCCGGCTTCAGCTTGCGGCCGACCCAGACGCGAAACGTGCCGGCGACCAGCAGGGCGATGGCCAGGAACAATGTCAGGGCTTCCGAGGCGAGCAAGGGATTGGCGAAGGCAAGGATGCCGGCCACCGTATAGAGCAGGCCGCTCAGTGCCCAGAACAGGATGTGCTCCCATCCCCGCACCTGAAAGGCGTGCGCCAGATGGATGATGCCGCCGAGCAGCATCAGCATGCCGATATAATAGACCGATGCGACCGTGGCGGCGAAGAGATTGCCAAAAGCGAGCGCGCCGCAGATGAGCAGAAACACGCCGAGCGCAACAAACCAACCCCATTTGTCGCGCATCGCGGACGGGGGGATTTCATCCATAACATTGACCATGACCACACCTCCTCCTCCCTCAAGAGTATGGCACAGAAATGAATCTCGAAAAGAGGGCGCGGCTTTTCCGCCAATATCGGGCAGGCAAGTGATTTTTTTATTGATTGATCAGTCAATCAAAAATACAATCGGAGCAGTTCAGGGGTACTTCATGCCAAAAGTCGGAATGGAACCAGTGCGCCGCAAGGCGCTTGTGGATGCCGCGATGCGCGTGATCGGCGATCACGGCTCGCTGACCGTCACCATGTCCGAAATCGCCAAGCAGGCCGGCGTCTCCCCTGCCCTCGCACACCATTATTTCGGCAGCAAGGAACAACTGCTGATCGAGACCGTCCGTCATCACCTACAGCGCCTGCGCGACAGCACGGTGACGGCGATGAGGGCCGCGAAGACACCGCGGGAAAAACTCTCCGCCGTTATCCATGTCAGCTTCCATGCCGACCAGTTCACGCCGGAGACGATTGCCGCATGGCTCGCCTTCTATGCCGAGGCACAGCGCTCCGAGGAGACCCGCCGCTTCCTCGTCATCTATGCGAGACGGCTGCGCTCCAACCTGCTGGCCAATCTCAAGGCACTATGCCCGGGTGAAGACGCAGAACGCATCGCCGAGGGCGCTGCCGCGATGATCGACGGGCTTTATATCCGTCAAAGTCTGCGATCAGCGCCGATCAGCATCGAGGCTTCGATCGCGCTGACGGAAGATTACATCAATTCACTGCTTGCGCCGCTTTCCGCAGAGGCCGCCGTTCAAAGGACTGAAACATGACCCTCAAAGCCCAGCCCACCGCCTCCCATTTCATCGACGGCGAATACGTCGAGGATACCGACGGCACCGTCATCGAAAGCATCTATCCGGCAACCGGCGAAGTGATCGCGCGGCTGCATGCGGCGACCCCCGCCATCGTCGAGAAGGCAATCGCCGCTGCCAAGCGGGCGCAGCCGGAATGGGCGGCCATGAGCCCGACGGCGCGCGGCCGTATCCTGAAGCGCGCCGCCGAGATCATGCGCGAACGCAACCGCGAGCTTTCGGAGCTTGAAACGCTCGACACCGGCAAGCCGATCCAGGAAACCATCGTCGCCGATCCGACCTCGGGTGCCGACAGCTTCGAATTCTTCGGCGGTATCGCGGCTGCCGGCCTCAACGGCTCCTACATCCCGCTTGGCGGCGACTTCGCCTATACCAAGCGCGTGCCGCTCGGCGTCTGCGTCGGCATCGGCGCCTGGAACTACCCGCAGCAGATCGCCTGCTGGAAGGGTGCACCTGCCCTGGTGGCCGGCAACGCCATGGTGTTCAAGCCTTCGGAAAACACGCCGCTCGGCGCGCTGAAAATCGCCGAGATTCTCATCGAGGCCGGCCTGCCGAAGGGGCTCTACAACGTCATCCAGGGCGACCGCGAGACCGGACCGCTGCTGATCAACCATCCCGATGTCGCCAAGGTGTCGCTGACCGGCTCGGTGCCGACCGGCCGCAAGGTCGCCGCCGCTGCCGCCGGAAGCCTGAAGCACGTCACCATGGAACTCGGCGGCAAGTCGCCGCTGATCGTCTTCGAGGACGCCGATATCGACAGCGCCATCGGCGGCGCCATGCTCGGCAACTTCTATTCGACCGGCCAGGTCTGCTCGAACGGGACGCGCGTCTTCGTCAACAAGAAGATCAAGTCCGAATTCCTGAAGCGTCTGAAGGCCCGCACCGAGGCGATGCTGATCGGCGATCCCATGGACGAGGCGACGCAAGTGGGGCCGATGGTCTCCTGGGCGCAGCGCGAAAAGGTGCTCGCCTATATCGAGAAGGGCAAGGCCGAAGGCGCGACGCTGGTGGCTGGCGGCGGCATTCCGAACAATGTCTCCGGCGAAGGCTATTACGTGCAGCCGACCGTCTTCGCCGATGTCACCGACGACATGACCATCGCCCGCGAGGAGATCTTCGGGCCGGTGATGTGCGTGCTCGATTTCGATGACGAGGCGGAGGTGATCGCCCGCGCCAACGACACCGAGTTCGGCCTTTCCGGCGGCGTCTTCACCGCCGACCTCACCCGCGCCCACCGCGTCGTCGACCAGCTCGAGGCCGGCACGCTCTGGATCAACACCTACAATCTCTGCCCGGTCGAAATCCCCTTCGGCGGCTCCAAGCAATCCGGCTTCGGCCGCGAAAATTCGCTTGCCGCGCTGGAGCATTATTCCGAGCTGAAGACGGTCTATGTCGGCATGGGGCCGGTACAGGCGCCTTATTGAACCACCTCCCCCTTGAGGGGGAGGTCGCCGCATAGCGGCGGGTGGGGGTGACCTGCCGCAGCGCACGTACCAGCAATCACCCCACCCCGGCCTTTGGCCGACCCTCCCCCTCAGCGGGAGGGTGTAAGCCACCTCGATTTACGCCCCTGTCCACCTGGAGCACATGGTCATGCAAGCAGATTTCGTCATCGTCGGCTCAGGCTCGGCCGGCTCCGCCATGGCTTACCGCTTGTCGGAAGACGGCAAGCATTCGGTCATCGTGCTGGAATTCGGCGGCAGCGATATCGGCCCCTTCATCCAGATGCCGGCGGCCCTTGCCTGGCCGATGAGCATGGACCGCTACAATTGGGGCTATCTCTCCGAGCCGGAGCCGCAGCTCAACAACCGCCGCATCACCGCGCCGCGCGGCAAGGTGATCGGCGGCTCCTCCTCGATCAACGGCATGGTCTATGTCCGTGGTCACGCGGAGGATTTCAATCGCTGGGAAGAGCTTGGCGCGCAAGGCTGGGCCTATGCCGACGTGCTGCCCTATTTCAAGCGGATGGAGCATTCGCATGGCGGCGAAGAGGGCTGGCGCGGCACCGACGGGCCACTGCATGTGCGCCGCGGCGACGCTCGCAACCCGCTCTTCCACGCCTTCATCGAAGCCGGCAAGCAGGCGGGCTTCGAGGCGACGGAAGACTATAATGGCAGCAAGCAGGAAGGCTTCGGCCTGATGGAGCAGACGACCTGGATGGGTCGGCGCTGGTCGGCTGCGACCGCCTATCTCAAGCCGGCGCTGAAGCGGCCGAATGTCGAGCTCATCCGCTGCTTCGCCCGCAAGATCGTGATCGAGAACGGCCGCGCCGTGGGTGTCGAGGTCGAGCGCGGCGGCAAGATCGAGGTCATCAGGGCCAACCGCGAAGTGATCGTCTCGGCCTCCTCCTTCAACTCACCGAAGCTGCTGATGCTCTCCGGCATTGGCCCAGGACAGCATCTGCGGGACATGGGCATCGAGGTGAAGGTGGACCGGCCAGGCGTCGGCGCCAACCTGCAGGACCATATGGAATTCTATTTCCAGCAGACCAGCCTGAAGCCGGTTTCGCTTTATTCCTGGCTGCCCTGGTACATGCAGGGCATTGCCGGCGCGCAATGGTTGTTCTTCAAGAAGGGGCTCGGCACCTCGAACCAGTTCGAAGCCTGCGCCTTCCTGCGCTCGGCGCCGGGCATCAAGCAGCCGGATATCCAGTATCACTTCCTGCCGGTCGCCATCAGCTATGACGGCAAGGCGGCGGCCAAGAGCCACGGCTTCCAGGTCCATGTCGGCTACAACCTGTCGAAGTCGCGCGGCAACGTCACGCTGCGCTCCTCCGATCCGAAGGCCGATCCGGTCATTCGCTTCAATTATATGAGCCATCCGGAAGACTGGGAGAAGTTCCGCCATTGCGTCCGCCTCACGCGCGAGATCTTCGGGCAGAAGGCTTTCGACGACTATCGCGGCGCTGAAATCCAGCCGGGAGCCAATGTCCAGACCGACGACCAGATCGACGCCTTCCTGCGCGAGCACCTGGAAAGCGCCTATCACCCCTGCGGCACCTGCAAGATGGGCTCGAAGGACGATCCGATGGCGGTGGTCGATCCCGACACGCGCGTCATCGGCGTCGACGGCCTGCGCGTCGCCGACAGCTCGATCTTCCCGCATGTGACTTACGGCAATCTCAACGGTCCCTCGATCATGACCGGCGAGAAAGCCGCCGATCACATCCTCGGCAAGCCTAGGCTTGCAAGATCCAATCAGGAGCCGTGGATCAATCCGCGCTGGGAGACAAGCGATCGGTAGGTTTAGCGGGTATCAGTGATAATCTTCTTCGCGCTGATGCCTGATCGCCAGTATGGTCACTGTCTCGCTGTCTTCAATCTCGAATAGAGCAACATAACCGGACGAGCCGAACGGAATGACGAGTTCGCGGAGAAATGCGTTGTCCGAGGACGCTTTGCGGCAGCTGAACGGAAAGTCCGCCAGCATCTTCATGGCGCCTTCAATGACGGAAATGGCGCGGGCGGCGGTATTCTCATCGCGATCGAGCAGATAGGCATAGAGCCGCTTGATATCGTCACGAGCAGAGCCGGCATAACGAACGGCGTATTTCAATTTTTCTTGCTCGCTATCTTTGCTGCAAGCATCTCCCTCAATTCGTCAACCACCTCGTCGGCGCTGTAGTAAACACCCGTACGCTTGGCTTCCTCGCGCGCGGCCATGCCCCGCGCAATGAATTCTGCTTGTGCTCGCCTATGGTCGATTTGAGCCTTTAGCGAATTCTCCACAAAAGCTGAGAGTGTTTCACCCTCTTTCAACACGCTCTCGGCGGCCGCGCGCAGTTCCGGAGCGACCCTCAACGAAGGAATGGAAGCGGATTTCATCATTCACCCCTTGCATTGCAATTGCGATGCATTTTAAGGGGCCGCTGAAACATGTCAATGCTGCCGCAAACTTCGGCAACAAAGTGAAGTCTTGTAAGACAGTGTGAATATCCCGATCCTCCGTTTTTAAGCAGACTATTCAGAATTGAGTCCTAAGTGGACATATTGCTCAGCCTGCCGGTTCAAAATCCCATGCCCCCCATCTACCGCAAATCCAAACTGCTCCGCCGCTCCCGCGTATTCTGGGGGTCTTTCAATCTCTGGCGGCCACGCTTGGTATTCTGGACGGGCGCCTTGGCGATCGGGGTGATCAGCGTCGGCTTTGCCAAGCTGGCCGATCTGGCGCAGCATGCCTTTGCGGGCGTGACAAACTCGGGAGAATGGACCTGGCTGTTGCCGCTGGTGCTGACGCCACTTGGTTTCGTGCTTTCGGCCTATCTCGCCACGACGCTGTTTCCCAATGCGCAAGGCAGCGGCATTCCCCAGGCGATCGCGGCGCGGCATCTGCATCACGACGATGACCGCTCGAAACTGCTGTCGCTCCGGCTTGCCTTCGGCAAGATCGTGCTGACCGTCCTCGGATTGTTTTGCGGCGCATCCATCGGCCGCGAGGGGCCGACCGTGCAGGTGGGCGCGTCCTTCATGCTGGCGGTCGCTCGCTTCGGCGGGATGGCGCAGGCCAAGGGGCTGATCCTTGCGGGTTCGGCGGCCGGCATCGCGGCGGCATTCAACACGCCGCTTGCCGGCATCGTCTTCGCCATCGAGGAAATGAGCCGCACCTATGAATCGCGCGCCAACGGCCTGGTGCTGACCGCCGTCATCCTCTCCGGCCTGGCCGCGCTCGGGCTCTCCGGCAGCTATAATTATTTCGGCACGGCGGATGCCGCGCCGACAGCACTCGTGGATTGGGCACTGGTCCTGATCTGCGGCGTCGGCGGCGGGGCGCTTGGGGCGGCATTCAGCGGATTGGCGCTCCATGCCGGCATCCGCATCCGTCGCTGGGCGCAGCCACAGCCTCTCAAGCGCGTGCTGATGCTTGCCGGCTGCTGCGGCCTTGCCGTCGCCATCATCGGCGTCGCCTCGGGCGGCAATACGTTCGGTACGGGTTACGAACAGGCGCGCGGCGCCGTCGAAGGACACGCCCTGCCCCTGCTCTTCTTCCTGGAAAAGCTGCTTGCGAGCTTCCTGTCGATGATATCGGGCATTCCGGGCGGCATCTTCGCGCCGTCGCTCGCGGTCGGCGCCGGTCTCGGCAGCACCGTCGGTACGCTGATCGGCAGCAGCATCGCGCTGGCGGCAATCCTTGGCATGGCCGGCTATTTCGCCGGCGTCGTGCAGGCACCGATGACGGCCTTCGTGATCATCCTGGAAATGACGGGGGATCATCAGGCCGTGATACCAATCATGGCGGTATCGATGATCGGCTATGTCACCTCACGTCTGCTCTCGCGCGAGCCGCTTTATCACGGCCTGTCCCGCGTCTTCATCGCGGCGGCAATCCGGTCGCGGCGCACGCTGGAGAAGGATGCCGCCGGAGACCACGCCGCAGGATAAGGCCTATGCCAGCAGCCGGGTGACTTCCGCTTCGTCGGGCCGCGCCACGGCATCGGCGATGGTGGTCGAGAACAGGACTTTGCGGGTTGCGTCGGCAACCCTTGCGAAGACATGGCGGATCTCACAGGTCTGCTCGCCGTCGCAATCGTCGCAGCGGCGATAGGCGGTGATGGAAAGACAGGGCAAGGGCGCGATCGGCCCATCGATGATGCGCAGAATCTCGCCGAAGGTGATCTCGTCGGCGGGCCTGCGCAGGAGATAACCGCCCTGCTTGCCGCGCCGGCTGATGACGACGCCCTGATGTTTCAGATCGAGCAGGATCTGCTCCAGAAACTTCTTGGGAATCTTCTGCTGCGCGGCAATGTCGGAAATCATCACAGGCTCTCCCGCCTCGGCCTGGGCCAGAGCAGACAGCGCCCGTAGCGCGTATTTTGCTTTCTGAGTGATCATTGCGAACCGCTTACACACACATGCGATGCGTTTGCCGGCCTATCCGATCCGTGATCTCGGAGCTCAGGCTTTCCGGAGGCTCTTCGCAGCAGGGACGAAAATCACGGAAAGTCGGCAGCAGCCAGCAACCCAGCCTTGTTTTCATTTTTTCCACTATGCCCATAGTTTAGCGCAGATTATGACTGTCCGCACCTTTTTGCCCATCACTTCCGATTTCCATTTGACAAGCTGCGTGTAACTCTACTATTTCTATAGACATTAAAGCAAGTGCTTAGATATGTTTGATCTTATCGGCACGTCTCCGCCGGCCCGCTCTGGGGGCAAAACGCCTTGGTTAATAGCCGAGGCGGTTGCTTTTTCTCAGGGGTGCGGCTTCATGGAGATATTTGCTCCCTTTCGCCTTGCTTTCGAAATCGCTTTTTCTGTCCGCCGCCACCGCAAGCTGCGATACTCCCGGCAAAATCAGGACAGGACCCCCTATGACTGCCACCCAACTTATCGAAGACGCCAGGACGCTGAATAGCCGGCTGGCGGCGCTTGACCTCGCCGGCCGCCTGTCTTTCGTTGCCGGCCTCGGCGGCCGCGCCGTCTTCACGACGTCGCTCGGCATCGAGGATCAGGTCATCACCGCCGAGATCGGCAATCATCGCCTGCCGATCGACGTCGCGACACTGCAGACCGGCCGCCTCTTTCCCGAGACGGTGGCGCTGATCGACGAGACGGAAAACCAGTACGATATTCATATCATCCGCTACGAGCCGGAGCAGGCCGATGTCGACGCCTATGCGGCGAAGTATGGCCTCAACGGCTTCTACGAAAGTGTCGAAGCCCGACATGCCTGTTGTGGCGTGCGCAAGCTGAAGCCGCTTGCGCGAGCACTATCCGGCGCGACCATCTGGATCACCGGCCTGCGCCGCGGCCAGTCGGCCAACCGTGCGGAGACGCCGTTTGCCGAATACGACCCTGAACGCAATCTCATCAAGGTCAACCCGCTTGCCGACTGGGACATCGACGCGATCCGCGCCTATGTCGCCGACAACAGCGTGCCGGTGAACCCCTTGCACCAGCGCGGCTACCCCTCGATCGGCTGCGAACCCTGCACCCGCGCCATCAAGCCGGGCGAGCCCGAGCGCGCCGGCCGCTGGTGGTGGGAGAACGACGAGAAGCGCGAATGCGGCCTGCATGTCGCCGAAGAGGCGGCCATCGCCGCGCAATGACATACCCCGCCGGTTCCCGGCATCGGTTCGAGGCGCGGCCAGTCCGCCGCCAACCTACCGGGGACCAAAGCATCCTGTTTTTCCGGCCGTTTCCGGCTGGGGCCATTGATTAAGTTCTGGAGTTGAAAATGCCCGATAGCCACCCGGATACGGAACTCTCCAATCCGCAAAGCAGCAAGCCGCCGCTCGACCCGCATTTGAAAGCGCTGGAAAACGAGTCCATCCATATCTTCCGCGAGGTGGCGGCCGAATTCGAGCGTCCGGTGATGCTCTATTCGATCGGCAAGGATTCCTCCGTGCTGCTGCATCTGGCGCGCAAGGCCTTCTATCCCGGCCGTGTCCCCTTCCCGCTCCTGCATGTGAACACCGGCTGGAAATTCGCCGAGATGATCACCTTCCGCAACGAAATCGTGAAGAAGTACGATCTTGATCTGATCGAGCACATCAATCCGCGCGGGCAGGCGGAGAACATCACGCCCTTCACCCACGGCTCGGCCCGCTATACCGACATCATGAAGACGGAAGCCCTGCGCCAGGCGCTCGATGCCGGCCAGTACGATGCCGCCTTCGGCGGTGCGCGCCGCGACGAGGAAGCCTCGCGCGCCAAGGAGCGCATCTATTCCTTCCGCACGCCGGACCATCGCTGGGACCCGCGCAACCAGCGCCCGGAACTCTGGAACGTCTATAACGGCCAGATTCGCAAGGGCGAAAGCGTGCGCGTCTTCCCGTTGTCCAACTGGACCGAGGTCGATATCTGGCGCTATATCCAGGCCGAAAATATTCCGATCGTGCCGCTCTATTTCGCCGCGAAGCGTCCGGTCGTCGAGCGCGACGGCATGATGATCATGGCGGCCGATCCGCGGCTCGAATTGCTGCCCGGCGAGGTCAAGCGCGAGGAGGTCATCCGCTTCCGTACGCTCGGCTGCTTCCCGCTGACGGGCGCGATCCGCTCCACCGCCACCACCCTTGAAGACGTCATTGCAGAGCTGGAAATCGCCACGGTTTCCGAACGGCAGGGCCGCGCCATCGACCGCGACCAGTCCGGCTCCATGGAAAAGAAGAAGCGCGAAGGATATTTCTGAGATGACTGCAGCCGTAACCGCAAATGTCGTCACGATGCCGACCGCCGGAGCCAGCACCGCTATTGCTGCCGAGCCGGCCCAGGCCATACGCGACTCGCGCCCCCTTCGCCTGATCACCTGCGGCAGTGTCGATGACGGCAAATCCACGCTGATCGGCCGTCTTCTCTGGGACACCAAGGCGGTCAAGGAAGACCAGGCCGCCACGCTGCAACGCGACTCCACCGGCAAGCAGAACGATCTCGGCCTGCCCGACTTCGCCCTGCTGCTCGACGGCCTGCAGGCCGAGCGCGAACAGGGCATCACCATCGATGTTGCCTACCGCTATTTCTCGACCGACAAGCGCTCCTTCATCGTCGCCGACACGCCCGGCCACGAGCAATATACCCGCAACATGGCGACCGGCGCCTCGACCGCCGACCTCGCCGTGCTTCTGGTCGATGCGCGCATGGGCATCCTCGAGCAGACCCGCCGGCATGCCACGATCGCCTCGCTGCTCGGCATCAAGCAGTTCGTGCTCGCCATCAACAAGATCGACCTGACGAATTACGACCGCGCCGGTTTCGAAAAGATTTCGAACGAATTCCGCGAATTCGCCCTTTCGCTTGGCGTCAAGCAGATCACGGCTATCCCGATGTCGGCGCTGAAGGGCGAAAACGTCGTCTATTCCGGCCAGGCCGCCATGCCGTGGTACAGCGGCCCGACCCTGGTCGAGACGCTGGAACTGGCGACTGTCCGCTCGGCGCAGACGGTCGGGTTCCGTCTCTCGGTACAGCGCGTCTCCCGCCCCGGCGAGAGCTTCCGCGGCTATCAGGGCACGGTTGCCGGCGGCTCGGTCAAGCCCGGAGACAGTGTCATGATCCTGCCGTCGGGCATGGTCGCCAACGTCTCGAAGATCGTGACCTTCGATCTGGTGCGCAATGCCGCCGTCGCCGGCGATGCCATCACGCTCGTTCTCGATCGCCAGGTGGACGTGTCGCGCGGCGACATGATCGTCGCCATCGACAGCCAGCCGCAATCTGGCCTCTCCTTCGACGCCCAGATCGTCGCGCTGCAGCCGGAAGGCATCGAGCCCGGCAAGCGCTACTGGCTGAAGAGCGGCAGCCGCCGCCAGCGCGTGCAGGTTCAGCCCATCGCCCAGCTTGAGCTCAAGACCGGCGCCTGGGCGCCGGCGCAGGCGCTGTGGATGAATGCCATCGGCAAGGTTCGCCTGACCTTCGATGAAGCCGCCGTCTTCGACCCTTACGAACAGAACCGCTCGACCGGCTCCTTCATCCTCATCGATCCGGAGACCAACAATACGATTGCCGGCGGTATGATCACCGGCAAGCGCACCGATGTCGGCGGCATCCACAAGGAAGGCCAGCGCGTTCTGCTCTCCCTGCCGGCGGATCTCGCCGAGCAGATCATGGCGAGCGAACTCTTCGCCAGCCGTCGTGATGAGACCGAAGTCCGCCGTGTCACCGCCGCGCAGGCCGCGGAGATCTGGGCAAACGCGGCCAGCGACATCTGATCGTCGCAATATATGCAAAGGATGGCGGCTGGCTTGGCTCAGCCGCCATTGAAGAGGAGGCTTCGGGGAACGGCTGAGCGCTGCTCGAAAGCTGCCACGAGCGGCTCATGCCGCTCTCCAGCTCCCGGTTATGGCGCCTGGATCGATGGCTTGCCCCGCTTCAAGGGCATAGATACGATGGAGCGCGCCAAAATCATCCCGCATTCAGGCCCCGGCGGCAGGTAAAATCTCGCAGCTTTTCGCAAAAAGCCTTTCACTCAGGAAATCGACAAGGACCCGGACCTTTGGGGACAGGTGGCGATTGGACGGCCAGAGCAGGTGGAATTGACCCGGCCCATCGATGTGGTCGTCGAGGACCGTGCGCAGCTTGCCTTCGGCAATCGGGCCGCGCGCCAGGAAATCGGGCATGCATCCGATACCGAGACCGCTGACCACGGCACCGCGCAGGGCCTCCATATTGTTGCAGGACAGAGCCGTTTGCATGCGCAGTTCCGGGCCGCCGTCGGGAAAGGTCAGCGGCCAGCTCTGCAGCTTGCCGCTATTGGGAAAGCGGAACCGGATCGCCAAATGGCCGTCCAGTGCCCGCGGGCAATCCGGGACGCCATGGCGATCGAGATAAGCGGGCGCGGCGCAGAGCAGCATCTGGAACGGCCGCAGCGTTCGCGACATCAGCCGTGAATCCGGCAGGTTGCCACTGCGGATCGCGACATCGACACCTTCCTCGATCATGTCAACAATGCGGTCGTTGAAATCGAGGTCCAGCTCGATCTCGGGGTAGCGCGCAACGAATTCCGGCACCACCGGCAGCAGGAAATGATAGCTGACGATCGGAACGCTGACGCGCAGCCGCCCGCGCGGCACGGCGACTGCCTGGGCAAGCGACGCCTGAGCGTCATCCAGGTCATCGAGCACACGCCGGCAGCGCTCGTGAAAAAGGCGCCCTTCTTCGGTCAGACGAATGCTGCGGGTCGAACGCTGCAAAAGCCTCACACCGAGCTGCCGCTCGAGGTTGGTCACCGCCTTGCCGACGGCGGAGGCGGAAAGACCAAGCACGCGCCCGGCAGCCGCGAAGCTGCCGAGATCAGCGCTCCGCACGAAGGCGTTCAGACCACTTAGCCGATCCATCCCGTTTCCATTCGATCATTTTATTCCGCTATATACGGAAAGATAGCTATCTTATCGCAGCATTGCATCAAAATTATCCTGTCTGGGTACTTCAATGCGCCCGCGAATGATGACCTCGCCTCAGATGGGCGGGTCCCCTCCCAAGCCGTTCGCGCGCCTTCCTTTACTCGAGCCCCGCGGGACACTCCCATGCATCCTGACAAGACCAAAGCCGCCGCTTCGGCTGAAAGCCTATTCGTTCTCGCCGCAGTCTGCTGCGCCGCCGCCGCCATGCCGCTGACCTTCACCGGCCCCGCCGTCGCCTTGCCCGCGATCAGCCGCACGCTTGGCGGCAGCCCGATCGCGCTCAATTGGGTCACCAATGCCTTCATGCTGACCTTCGGCAGCAGCCTCATGGCGGCGGGCGCCCTTGCCGACAGCTATGGCCGCAAACGCATCTTCCTTCTCGGCCTTGGCGGCTTCGCACTGTTTTCGGTCGGCCTCGCCTTCGCCGGCAACATCGTCTGGTTCGATATCCTGCGCGCCCTGCAGGGCATGGGCGCCGCCGCTGCCTTTTCCGGCGGCATGGCCTCGCTGGCGCAGGAGTTCGATGGGGCCGCCCGCATGCGCGCCTTCAGCGTCGTCGGCTCCAGCTTCGGCGTGGGGCTCGCATTCGGGCCGATCGCTTCCGGTCTCATGATCGAGGCCTTCGGCTGGCCGTCGATCTTCATTCTCGTCGTCATCCTTGCTCTTCTCGCCCTCGCGCTGGGCGCAATCTTCCTGAACGAGTCCAGGGACCCGGATGCCGCCGGCATCGATTGGCCGGGTGCGCTCAGCTTCACCCTCGCCCTGACGCTCTTCACCTATGCCGTGCTGCGCGCGCCCGACGCCGGCTGGAGCGATCCGCTGGTCATTGTCCTGCTGGCGGCTGCGGCATTGCTCTTCCTGGCGTTTGCCATCATCGAGCGCTCGGTGAAGCGGCCTATGCTGGATCTCACCTTGTTTCGCTATCCGCGTTTCGTCGGCGTGCAGCTGCTGGCCGCCGCCCCTGCCTATGCCTTCGTGGTGTTGCTCATTCTGCTGCCCATCCGCTTCGTCGGCATCGAGGGAATGAGCGAGGTTGCCGCCGGCCGCATGATGGTCGCGCTGTCGGCACCGCTTCTTCTCCTGCCGATCGTTGCAGGCCTGCTTACGCGATGGTTTGCGGCGGCCACTATCTGCAGCGTGGGTCTTGCGATTTCCGCCGCCGGGCTATTCTGGCTCAGCCGCTTCGGCGCGGGGTCCGGGCCGATCGAACTGATCGCTCCGCTGCTGACGATCGGTATCGGCATCAGCCTGCCCTGGGGCCTGATGGACGGACTTGCCGTCAGCGTCGTGCCGAAGGAACGCGCGGGCATGGCGACCGGCATCTTCAGCACCACGCGCGTCGCCGGCGAAGGCGTGGCGCTGGCCGTGGTCAGCGCCATCCTCTCCGCTCTCATTCAATCGAAACTGGGGCAATCCAATCTCGGGACGGCGGGCGAAGATGCATCCATCGCCGCCCAGCGGCTGGTGACGGGCAATCTTTCCGATGCGGCGTCCACCGTGCCGGCTCTCGGACATGCCGCCCTGATGCAAGGCTATAGCGATGGGTTCAGCACGCTGCTCTGGCTCCTGACGGCCATCACCATTCTCACGGCGATCGTCATCTTCACATTCCTCGGCCGCCACCATGCCGAAGGAAGCACGATCGAGACGGACGGACCGGAATCGGCGGCAGCCGAGACAATGGACGCATCCGGCGCCTGAGGCTGGTTCGCATGCCGGCGAGCGGGCGCATGAGCGCCTGTTCGCCGCGGCGCAACAGAATATTTCGCAGCCACACAAAATGTGTGCGGCGCAAAAGACCGATCTACAATGCGCAAGCCACGCACGGCTGGCGTTTCGGCATGCTGCTGCTATATGAACATCCCCATGATATCAGAGCGCTTTTTGAAGGCTATTGCGTGGACCTATATCGCGGCACTGGTTGCCGTGACCTTCGCGCATCTCAATTGGCAGGCCGAACTCGGCAACCCCTTCGACGTCTATCGTGCGGTTGCGCTCTGTCTCGCCGGCATGCTGGCAAGGCTGGCCTATCCGCAATCGCCATCCTTCACCTGCCTGCTGATGATCGGCAGCGTCTCGGCGCTCTGCTTCTCGCATTTCCTGGCGAACGGCAATTACGGCTCGCCCATGGACATCATCGTCGCCATGACCGCCGCACTCTGGGGCATCGCGCTCGGCGCCATGCTCAGCCGGCTGATATCTCCGGCCTCGAAGCGAACCGCGCTGTATTAATCGTCGTCCAATCTGCCGCTGTCGGATGCAGCCCGCCTCTACCACAGGCGTTGGCGACACTTGAATAGCGTCGTTTCCGTGTCCGGCGGGCGCCGCGAATCGCACTTGCTCTACGGCCTGTTCAGCACGGCATCGCGCAATTTGTATATCTGAATGACCATTATGCAGCCAATATTATGGCTAACTTACTATTTGTATTTGCAATTGTGGCTTTCCTGCAACTTAAAATGAAAAATCACGAAAACGTCATTTTGAGAAAAATATATCATATAAATTTACGGGAATTCGTCTTTAATAGAGACCAGAAGCGGGTGGGGCCCGTTTCTCCCGAGTCGGGGTTTTTAACAGGGATAGGGTGAGGCACGTCGGATTCTCGGCGCGATAGCCTGTGCCCAATCTATATTGGATTGGAGTTTTTATGAACATCAAGAGCCTTCTTCTCGGCTCCGCTGCGGCCCTCGCAGCTGTATCCGGCGCTCAGGCAGCCGACGCTGTCGTCGCCGCTGAGCCGGAGCCGCTTGAATATGTCCGCATCTGCGACGCATACGGCGCTGGCTACTTCTTCATTCCGGGCACCGAAACCTGCCTCAAGATCGGCGGCTATGTCCGTACCGAAGGCAAGTGGTACAATGCTTACAACCCGGCCGACCGTTACGGCACGCTGTGGCACACTCGTGCTCACCTGACCCTCGACACCGCAACCGACACCGAATACGGCCCGCTGAAGACGGCTACCGTTCTGCGTTGGGACTGGCAGGATGGCGGTTCGACCACCACCAAGCTGATCGCCGCTAACATCAGCCTCGCCGGCTTCACCATCGGTAAGCTCGATTCGGCCTACAACCTGTATGCTGGCTATGCCGGCGGCGTCATCAACGACGACGTTGTCTATGACGGCCCGTACGAACTCAACCAGATCACCTACAACTACGACGCCGGCAACGGCTTCACCGCCGTGATCTCGCTCGAAGACAGCAACTCCGGCGCTGGCGCCACGGGCGTCAACGGCGAAGACAGCTCCGATCACTACGCTCCGGACGTTGTTGCCGGTGCTGGTTACAAGGCTGGCAACTTCGGCTTCAAGATCGTCGGCGGCTACGACTCGATCGTCGAAGAAGGCGCTGTCAAGGCTCGCATCGATGGCGACTTCGGCGTCTTCAAGGCCTTCTTGATGGGCGGCTGGAACACGGACGGCGACAAGCTGAACAAGTATGCCAGCGCAAACGGCTCCGGCGCGGCCAAGATTGGCTGGGGTGATTGGGCTCTGTGGACCGGCATCACCGTTCCGATCAACGACAAGCTGCAGGCAAACGCTCAGGTTGCCTACACCGACTCGAAGATCTTCGCAGCGACCGCGAACGTCAAGTTCAACCCGGTCAAGAACCTGCAGATCACGCCGGAAGTTTCCTACACCAACTGGGACTCCATCAACCAGGACCAGTGGGCTGGCGTTCTGCGCTTCCAGCGTACCTTCTAAGACCTCGTTTTCGAGATCTGATCTGACTTGACCCCTGATCGGATGGGGGTTGGCCCGGCTTCCAGCGAAGCGGGCCAATCCTTCCGATCCGGGGTTCGTCTTTTTTGGCATCCGCCTCGAAACCAGGCTTGGGCCGAAAGACAGGGCGGAGCTTCATCATGATGGCTCCGCAACCCATCAACGGCATCGACAAGCCTGATTTTTTGTCGTAGAGACACCGCATGTCGTTCACCTACGCAAACGCCTCGCGATTTTATTCGTACCGCTGCTCTCAGCGGAGGCGGGCCTGTGCGTAGATAAAACTGACGCAACATCAAAGACCCGAACAGCCGCTAGTCCTACCTGGCGGCTTTTTTTGTCGCCACGGTACGACCCCAAAAGGAACAGATACCGTGTTGAATTCCACCGACGACCTGCGCATTGTCGAGATTACCGCGCTTACGCCGCCTGCCCGCATCATAGACGAGATCCCGAGGGATGAGGCCGTCACCGCCACCGTGACGGAGGCGCGCAAGGCCGTGCACAACATCCTGCATGGTGCCGATGATCGCCTGATCGTCGTCATCGGCCCCTGCTCCATCCATGATCCGGTCGCAGCACATGATTATGCCGCCCGGCTGAAGGAACAGCGCGACCGCTTCGCCGGCGAGCTGGAAATCATCATGCGCGTCTATTTCGAGAAGCCAAGGACCACCGTCGGATGGAAGGGCCTGATCAACGACCCGCATCTGGACGGCAGCTACCGTATCGAGGAAGGCTTGCGCCTTGCCAGACGCCTTCTGGCCGACGTCAACGAGATCGGGCTGCCGGCCGGCTGCGAATTCCTCGATACCATCACGCCGCAATACATCGCCGACCTGGTGGCCTGGGGTGCCATCGGCGCGAGGACGACCGAGAGCCAGGTGCATCGCGAACTGGCCTCCGGCCTCTCCTGCCCGATCGGCTTCAAGAACGGCACGAACGGCGATACGCGGATCGCGCTCGATGCGATCCTGGCGGCCTCGCAGCCGCATCATTTCCCCGCCGTCACCAAGGAAGGCCTTGCCGCGATCGCCTCGACGCGCGGCAATGACGACGGCCATATCATCCTGCGCGGCGGCAAGCAGCCCAATTACGATGCCGCGAGCGTGCAGGCCGTGTCGGAGCAGGCCGCCAAGCTCGGGCTCGATCCGCAGATCATCATCGATGCCAGCCACGCCAACAGCAACAAGAACCCGGAAAACCAGCCGGCGGTGGTCAGCGCCGTCGCCGAGCAGGTCGCCGCCGGCGACCGTCGCATCAAGGGCATGATGATGGAAAGCAATATCGTCGGCGGCCGCCAGGACCTCGTTCCCGGCAAGGCGCTGGTCTATGGCCAGAGCATCACCGACGGCTGCATCGACTGGCCGACATCCGTACGGACGCTGGAAACCTTGGCCGAGGCGGTTCAGGCAAGACGCCGAACGTCTCGCCAATAACGCTGCCGGTCATCGATCGTTCACAGGCCACGCGCCTGTGAACGATCTCAGGGCCTTATCCTCGCCTGGATCATGACTTGCCGCGGCCGACGATCAGCCGCAGCGACCCCTCGAATGCCGGTTGCGTCCGCAAATGCCCGTGTTTGGCATCCCATGCGCCGTCCTCGATATCCCGGCTCAGCTCGGCAACGAAGCGGTCGCCGACGGAGGGATCGACGAAACTCCAGGCCGAATTGGCAAGGCGTGCGCCCGGCTCCAGCAGGCGCTCCGGACGCCCGTAATAGGCTTCGCTGAAGCCGTCCGTACAATTCAACGGGATCGGAACGGGAATGATCTCCGCATGACCGCCCAGCCCATCGCGGATGGTCGCCAGTTGCGGATAGCGGCGCGCCTCCACCGCGATCGCCTCCGGCGCATAGTCAACCAGCCAAAACCGATCCAACTCCATCGGATCGCAGGTGAGGATCAGTACGGGTCCGCGCGTCACCCGCCGCATTTCCGCAAGACCACCTGCAAGATCGGACCATTGATGCACGGTGAAGGTCGCCATGCTGGCATCGAAACTGTCATCCGCGAAAGGAAGCCTTTCGGCGGTGCCGTCGATAGCGGCAGGCAGATGCGCCGGCCGCTGTGCCCGCATCGACGCCGATGGCTCGACTGCCGTGATCTCGCGATCGATGGGCTCGTAGGAGCCGGCACCCGCGCCGACATTGAGGACGCTGCGAGCCTCACCCAATGCAGCGCGGATAAACGCGGCAATCTGCGGATCGGGTTGGCGGTAGCTCGTATAGTTCGTGCCGATCACGCCGTAATTCGCGTCGCCGGCGCTGCCGTCTTTGTGTCTTTTGGTCATCGGGGTCTTCGTCCTCTCTGTCTTGCGGCACCGGACAGCGCCCATTGCCCGGTTCGGACATGGCTTCGCCATCGCCGGAAACGCTGCCGCATCCCGCACTTCATTGTTCCCTCCAAGGGAAAATCTCTTCCAACGGCGGGAGAAAACATCATGGCAGACAGGAAGAAAATCGATATGATCGAACAAGGATTGTTCGGAAAACTCACATGGCTCGCCGCATCCCCTCCCTCAACGCATTGCGTGCTTTCGAAGCCGCTGGCCGGCACGGACGGATGACCCTGGCAGCCGACGAGCTGAATGTGACGCACAGTGCCGTCAGTCGCCAGATCCAGCATCTCGAGGATGTGCTGGGTGTTCCGCTGTTCGAGGGGCCTAAGAACAGACTGCGGCTGACGGAGGCGGGTTCGACCTTGCTGTCGGGCTTGAGCTCCGCCTTCGATCAGATCGATATGTCGGTACGATCGGTCGCCGATGCCGAAGATGGATCGCTCGATGTCTCCTGCCCCGGCACCTTCACCATGCGTTGGTTGATCCCGCGGCTCTACCGGTTCCAGGCGGAATACCCGAATATCGAAGTCCGGTTGACGGCATCGTCGCGCCCGGTCGACTTTACCCGCGACGGGTTCGATGTCGCGATCCGCGTCGGCACGGCACCTTGGCCGGAAGGCGCGGAGGTGATCGCACTGTTTCCCGAACAGACGGGTCCGGTTCTCGCCCCTTCCCTCGCAAAAGCCGTCGTGGAGAATTTCGCCGGCATTCCGCAGCTTCACACCAGAACCCGCCTTCGCGCCTGGGGCGACTGGCTGTCGCGGTCAGGTGTACCGGTCGAAGCCGGAACACGGGTGGAATACGAGCACTTCTATTTCATGCTGGAGGCGGCAAGCGCCGGCTTGGGCGTCTGCGTGACACCGTGGCCCTATGTGACCGACGATATCCGTTTCGGTCGTCTGACCGCCCCGCTGGGCTTCATCGACAGCGGCCATCACTACGTCGCGCTACGGCGGGCTCGCCGAAATCGGAAATCCACATTGTTCTGCGAATGGCTGCAGAAGGAAGCACAGGCATTCTCCGCCTCGCATCCCGCCCCCTGCGAGGCTAGACCCGCCGATAATGGGCAAGGCTCACATAGTGCTTTCGAGGACCGTGCACATGCCACATCTCAGCCCAGGCGTCCGGTCCACGAAAGAAAAGGCGACCCCGATAAAGATCCGGGCCGCATTGATGGATGACCTGCTGCGATGCGCCGCCGCCAATGCGGATGAATTCGCTGAGATCGGGAAAATAAACGGTCAGGCGCTCCGCCTCGGAGCCTAGCCGATAGGTGCGGCTGCTCCTCAGCGTCATTGGGCCGCTCGTGGTGTCGCCGTGTTCCTCGAACTGGACAGGCGTCACGAACGCCTGCCCCTCGAAGAGGATGCGGCAATGGTTGAGACGGTCGAGGATCGTCCGCCTGACCTCCCATGTGCCGAGATAGTGCCGCAGCCGCTCGCTTGCGGCCGTTCCCGTCATCAGGACGCCGCGCGCTGCGTCGTATCGGCTTGCCGTACCGGCAGCTTCCAGCCGGGCCGGACGAAGTGGCAGGTATAGCCGTTCGGAATGCGCTCCAGATAATCCTGATGCTCGGGCTCGGCCTGCCAGAAATCGCCCACCGGCACCACTTCGGTCACAACCTTGCCCGGCCAGAGACCGGAAGCGTCGACATCGGCGATCGTGTCGAGAGCGACCCGCTTCTGCTCGTCGCTGGTATAGAAGATCGCCGAGCGGTAGCTCGTGCCGACATCGTTGCCCTGGCGGTTGCGCGTGCTCGGATCGTGGATCTGGAAGAAGAATTCCAAGAGATCGCGATAGCTGATCTTCTCGGGATCGAAGACGATCTCGATCGCTTCCGCATGGGTGCCGTGATTGCGATAGGTGGCGTTGGCGACATCGCCGCCGGTATAGCCGACGCGGGTCGAGATGACGCCCTTGTAGCGGCGGATGAGGTCCTGCATGCCCCAGAAACAACCGCCGGCGAGAACTGCACGTTCCGTAGTCATCTTATATCCTCCACTTGGTCGAGATAGGCGCCGTAGCCTTCGGCTTCCATGCGATCGCGATGCACGAAGCGAAGGGAGGCGGAGTTGATGCAATAGCGCAGACCGCCGCGGTCGATCGGCCCGTCCGGGAAGACATGGCCAAGATGGCTGTCGCCATGCGCCGAACGGACCTCGGTGCGCAACATGCCGTGCGACAGATCGGTGAGCTCGCTGACGTTGGCGGTCTCGATCGGCTTGGTGAAGCTCGGCCAGCCGCAGCCGGAATCGAACTTGTCGGATGAGGCGAACAGCGGTTCACCCGATACGATGTCGACATAGATGCCGGGCTGCTTGTTATAAAGATATTCGCCCGTGCCTGGACGCTCCGTGCCGCTTTGCTGCGTCACGCGGTACTGTTCCGGCGACAGCTTGGCGATGGCCTCGGAGGTCTTGCTGTAATTTCGCATTCTTGTTCGCCTTGCTCTTGGACGCATGCCTCAAGCTTTACCAGCCATTACGGGAGAATGCTGGAAATCGTTACAGAGGTTAAGCTCGATCAGCGTCGCGGGAGTGCTTGCGACGGGAATATAGGTATCGGAGAGCCGCTTTGCCATATCGCATGGGCGGCATGAGGCGCGGCAAGACGGCCGGCTATCACTCGTCCCAATCGCAGGCGCTGGTGTAAATCGCCGAGAGTGCCTCGATACCGGTCTGGTCGTCGCCGTCGAAGCGGCCCGGAAGCGGGCTGTCGAGATCGATCACACCGAAAACATATCCGTCACGGAACAGCGGCACGACCAATTCCGAGCGGGACGCGGCGTCACAGGCAATATGACCGGGAAAGGCATGCACGTCCTCGACAAGGATCGATTGCTCCTTTTCGATCGCCGTGCCGCAGACGCCGCGGCCGACGGCAATGCGCACGCAGGCCGGCTTGCCCTGGAACGGGCCGAGCACAAGTTCGTCGTCGGACTGCAGGAAATAGAAGCCGGCCCAGTTGAGATCCGGCAACATCTGGAAGATCAGCGCCGAGGTATTGGCAGCATTGGCGATCGGATCGGTCTCGCCATCGAGCAGCGCCTGCAATTGCCCGGAAAGCTCACGATAGAATTCGGGCTTGCTGGAAGCCGCGATCGTCTGTTGTTCAAACATCGGCTATCGCCTTTCGGTTGGATCATCTCAAACGGCTTGCCGTCAGTCCTTGTCATCCGGCGGGCAAGGCCAGGAACCGGGCGCCTGCAATCCCGCGGGCAGTTTGGTCGACTTGTCGCCGCAGGCAAGATTGACCTGGGTCTGCGCCAGTCCGGTTGCCGCCGACAGATCGGCCCCCTCGATCCGGGTCAGATACAGGAAGGCGCCACCGAAGGTGACCGGCCCCTGGATGGTTGCGCCGCTCAAGGTGGCGCGGGAAAGATTGGCAAAGGAGAAATTGACGCCCGTCAGCACTGCCTTGTCGAAATCGGCACGACCGAGCTCGGCCTTCTGAAAATCGGCATTCGCCAGCTGCGCGCCGCTGAATTCGGCCCGCTGCAGCTCGGCATTGGCGAAGGAGGCGCCATTGGCGACGGCATTGCTGAAATCGGAGCGATAGGCCTCGATCCTGGCGAAATTCGCCCCTTCCGCCTTCGCATTCTTCAGCCAGGCCCGCACCAGGGTTGCCTTTTCCAGATTGGCGCCGGTGAGATTGGCGTCGCTGAGATCGGTGCTGTCGAAATGCGTTTCGGACAGGTTGGCGCCGTGCAGATCGCTGCCCGGCAGCATGATGTTGGTCTTGCTGCATCCGCTCCAATCGAGGCCGGGTGCAGCGACCACATTGCCGCAATCGCCGGCAAAGGCGGATTGCCCGGCTCCCGAAGCAAGCAGGAACACCGCCGCCAGCGCCAAGGCGGAAGGACCCGACATCGCGCCGCCTGCCTTTCGACGCCGCAATCCCCCTCCGGCCGGCCAGACCAGTCTCTCAGCAAGGCTGCCCATCTCGTCGCTCCGCTTCTTCACCCACCTGCCCCATCGAGTCGGCGGCATCAATACCATCATCCTTGTATATGGTGCTTCGAACGACAGAAAGAGGCCTCTCTCGCAAAAGGATATTGCGAAGCGGATGAACGACTTGGCGCCCGTCAGGCAAGCCCGCCGCAAGTCTGAAGTTTTCGGGGAAGGTTCGGGAAGAATAGGCTGGTCGGAGTGGAGTGATTCGAACACTCGACCCCCACGTCCCGAACGGAGAAGGCTCCGCGAAAACCCAGCATTTCCGGAACAGACAAATCCACGTGGTCCCTGTCTGTTCCGGTTCTGTCCATCCAATCGGTCCGCAATCGGTCCGCTGTATGATTTGTTCTCGCCTTAGATGAAGAGCATGAGGCCGTCAATACAGATACCACAGTGAAGATGGTCAATTCCTTTGGATCAACACCATGGCCTGCGCCGCCCTTCCCAGCGCCGCGCGACGCCTTCCTTCACCAACTCCTCGCCAATGGATTGATCCCCGCGCTCGATCAGCCGCAGCTTGCGGCCATACTGATCTTCATCACGATCGATAGCCCTGAGTTCGAATGGACCGTCGTTCAGTAGATCCTGCAGCCGCAAGGTCGCCGCATCGCCGAGATCCTGCTCGCCAGCACAGCGTGCCGGATGGATTTCTGGAGCATCGATATCGGCGATGCGGATCTTCACGCCATCCATCCAGAACGTATCGCCGTCGACGACGCAATTGACGCGCCGCTCATCGCCGCAGATCGAAAAACGCGGTATGGCCTCCGTAGCGCCAAGGTTTGACCACGCCAGCACCATCCCGACAAACATCATGCAGTAAACCACGAATCGCATCCTCAAACAGGCTCCCTTGACTTCAGGCCACACCAGAACATAGTTGGAACATCAGAGCGGCTTTCACAGAAAAAATCTATGGAGGCTATAATGCGTTTTCTACCCATCAAAGATTGGTCCCCTGGCTATCTGTATGTCTGCCCGCGGCATGTCGATATTCGCGTGAGATGCGAGACGTGCGGGATAGAGAAGGATTTCGATCGGGACACGCTGCCGATAGCCTTATATCGTGCCGAGGTAGAGGATATCGAACGCCGGCTGAAATGCGCGTGCGGGGAGAAGAAGGCCAGACTGCTGTTCGGGCATCTTGAGGCCGCAGCGACAGATGAAAAAGGATGAAGGGGCGTTATGAGCGAACAACAAGATCGACCAAGGGAGCTAGTTCATTTCGAGCATTGGTGCGAAGAGCCCGGCTGCAAGGCATGGGGCGGGTGGGGCTATGATATCGGCAAGGGCGACGCCCGCTGGTATTGCTACGAGCATAAGTGGGAGGAATATCCGCAGCCGAAGGGTGGTCAACGGTTTTAAGGCCTGACGACCGGCGTCCGAAAAAGCGTCTTGTCGGGCCTGCCCTGGTTATCCTCGAACTTTGAACTCAGCACCTGCACCTGCGTGCTGACCTTATTGATGCTGTCGATCGCCGTATCCAGCTTGCCGCCGATCGACTCGGCGACCCGATCGATGCGAGCGTTCGTGAGTTCGATCGCCTTCTTGTTTTCGGCGCCAGCCTCAAGCGCCCTGGTCGTCTGAAACGACAGGGGCGCGATCTGCGAGACCTGCTGAGCGGTCGCATCCAGCGCCTTCTGCGTCCGGTCCTGCGAACTGCGGAGATCGGCGATATCCCGATTGAGGGATACCCACACGCCGCCGATGATGAAGGCATTGACGAGCGCTCCGCCGATGATGGCGATGAAATGCGCCGGATTGATCTCTGGCTTTTTGACCGATATTTGCATGGCATCCTCGCTCATTTCGTTTCAAAGGCCTTTCGGGTATCGGTATGGAATGCTGGACTTTCGATGGAACTTAGCGCTTGACATTAGGTACAATGTACCTCATATTGATCATGTCGAAAGGGCAAAGGGTGCCCGCCAAAAGATGGAGAAACGACAATGACGCCAGCATCCGAAAAGCAGATTGCATATGTTGAAGCCCTTCTCACGAAGCTTCAGAACAAGAAGATCGTTGCTGGCCGTTATGGAACGGTCGAGAATCTGGCCAAAATGCGTGACGACCACGTTGCCCGTTATCAGGCGCTATTGGCAGAAGGCCTGACGAAGGTCGGCGCATCGAATGCCATCAACCAACTCACCATCCTTGCTCGCTAAGGAAGAAATCGATGTCGATCTCACTTCCTATCTGGGGCCCGCCTGAATTCGGCAATCAGGGAATTGGGTCAACCGCCGATGAAGTTGAAGCAATAGCGGCTTTGAACAGAGCGTTAGGCTTCAAAGTATCTACAGTCCGTAAGGGCTGGGAATTTGAAGAGAGTGACGGTAGCCCGTCCCCCAATAAGGCGAACCGCTTCGGATGGTTCGTCGTTGATTGGGATGCGGATGGCTACCGAGAATACAGCAATGAAGCGCTTCGTAAGCGCCTTGAAGAAAAGCGCCTCCATATCCCAGCAAACACGTTCGACCCTTCCTCTATCGCTGGAGCAATGACCCCTGAGAGGAAGAAATCGAAAAAGCGGCTCGTCTCCATAGCGAGCGCGCTTTCAGGAACGCCAGACGCGAAAGAAGCACTCCGGATCGCCAACGAATACGACGGTTCGTCTCCACCAGACGGCCGGTTGAAGAAGCTCAAGAAACTCGCTGTCGCAAATGGGGTATGGGAAGAAGGACTTGGCCTGGAGTAAACCCGCCACAAGACCTGAGCCCTGCAGCGGGTGATTTGGTGGCACCAAGGTCTTATTAACGGAGACGGATTGAACCGCGACCGCAACACACACACCGAGCATCCTCAACGGATTTTTATTATCAGAGGCTTCCCGCAACCGCAACTCATCGCTACTTCGTTACGATCAACAATCGTCACTGTAATGAGCGGCTATAGAGGGCGCAAGTATGACTCCAGAAGAACTCAAATCAGCCCGCCACGCTCTCGGTCTCAGCGCCAACGGTCTCGCCAAATTTGTGCATTTGTCAGATGGCGCGCATGTGCGGAAAATCGAGAATGGCAGCCGCCCGATCTCCGGGCCACTGGAAGTGCTGATGGAAGCCATCATGGCCAGCAGCGATGTGCGCCGGCATTTCGGCCTCTCCTTGCCGGACGATCCCGCATCAAAGTCAGAGCAATCAATGCGGGATTGACATAAGGCCGGCGGCGATTGCACATGCGAGCGTGCCGGCAGAGAGCAGGAAGAGGACAAGGAAGACAGCAGGGCTCATGGCTTGGCCTCAAAGGCGCGCTTCGTCTCGCCGTAGAACAAGGCGCACCGATCCACGCGAGAATTGGCCCGGTTCAGAGCGGCGCGCTCTTTCACAAGGATGGAGCGAAGCTCGGCGCCGACCGCGATTGCGGCATGGGACTCGTGCGCTGCGCAGTCTGCCGGCAGGTCGGGGAGATTGATCCCGGCCGATATCCTGCCCTGTTCCGCAGCCGCGCTCTTCAGCCGCTCAGTGCTTGAGCAGCCAGCTACGGTCAGCATCGTTAATAAGACACTGACGATTGGCCTCGGCGAGACGTTTCTCATATTCGAAGAGCTCCAGATCGGTTTGCGCATCTGTGGCGCGCTGGGCGGCTTCGTCAGCGGCCTGGCGCTTGGCGACTTCGGACAGGGCTTGCGAGGCCGCATTGCGTTGCCGCTCCATCTCCGCGGCTTTGGCTTCGGCTGTCGTCTTCTCAGCGATGGCTACGTATCCAGCCAGGACGCCCTTGTCGTGCTCATGGAGCCAGAGCTTGAAGCCGACCAACAGCGCTACGATGACCAGAAGACCGCCAGCGAACTTACCTATGGGGGAGATAAGGAAGGCCAGCATCAGAGATCGGCCTCGCAATAATCCCGCTCCTTCTGCCGCCGACGCGTCAGACCGGGGAAGACGACGCCCGCCGCCCGGTTATATTTGAGCAAGGATTCGCATCCGGCCTTTGTCTGCCCTGCGTTGATCAGTCCGACGACACTGGATTTGCACGCGCCCTTCACGCCGATATTGTAGGCGAACGAGATCAAGGCGACATAGCGCTTGTCGGGGAGCGGCACCTTCACGCATTGGTCAATGCCTGTGGCATAGGTCTGCAGAGATCCCTCCAGCATCGCCTTGCATTCGGCGACGGAATATTGATCACCACGCTTGACGCCGCTTGTTTCGCCGTAACAGACGGTCCAAGGCGGCCCCTTGGTCGCGGGATCGGGGTAGGCCGTCTGACGAAGACCCTCGAAGCCGCCGACAAGCGCAACGGCCATGGCGGCGGCAGTGCTGCCCTTTCGAAGCTTACTCATCGCCAGACACCTTCTGTTGCGCGATCAGGCGAGCGCCCCAGGCTGCGGCACCTGCGAATGAACCGGCGGCGGTCAGCCAGATTGGGTTGAATGGGAGAAAATCCTTGAGGCCATCGGAGGCGTCCGCGAGGAATTGCAGAATGCCGACGACAATGCTCACCTCGATCAGGCGCAGCGACGAAGAATGACGCAGCACCCGACCCGCATTCGGGACGAGTTTCGGTTTCATGGGATGTCCTGATTTAAGAATTGGTGATGACTAGAAAAGCTCAGAAATGAAATACATCTCTTGAGCACCGCTGATCGGCTATTGCAATTTCCGATAGTGTGATTATCGTTCGGGAATGTCTACCGTTTTAGATATCCCCAAGGCTGAAAAGCCGCTTCTCTCCGGCTCATCCATCGTAACCGTGGAACGCCCCGTACACCTCGCCCATATGCGTTGCGTCGGGCGCGTAACCGTGGGCGCCTATTCCTATGGCAATGTGGATACCATCACTTACGACGCTGACATTGGCCGCTTCAGCTCGATCGGTCATCGCGTGATCATCGGTCCAATCGAGCATCCAACAGACTGGCTTTCATCAAGTGGTTTTTCCTGGGGCGATACCGTTTTTGAACCATATGGCGGCTATAGGGCGATGGTTTCGTCTGAACGCTTTCCGGCCAACTCGGCACGGACAAGCATCGGCAACGATGTTTGGATCGGAGCCGGCGCCATAATTAAGCGTGGCGTCACGATTGGCAACGGCGCGATCATCGGCGCCGGCGCCGTCGTCACCAAGGACATCCCGCCATATGCGATTTATGCCGGAGCGCCGGCGAAAATCATCCGGCCTCGCTTCAATGAAGCGACGATAGCACGGCTCCAAAATCTCCAGTGGTGGAACTATGTCCTCGATCGCGAAGCCCTAGCTAACCCACGGTACTCGAAGGTTGAAGACTCCATTAGCGTTATCGAAGACGCCGTAGCGGCGGGCAAAATAGATCGCCTGCGGCCACAACAGGCGACGATCACAACGAACGGGGCAAATCAGGTGATCTCTCTATAATACGAGGCGAACTCGTCAGCGCTGACAATTCTCAGTTCGCCGTCGCCGTCACGAATTACCCAATCCGTGGGGGCGCAGCGATGCCACCCGAGAGGCGTACCGATATAGATTGAATCGGAATATGCCACCGACCCCCATACGGCCCCCTTGACGAAGTTTTCAAGATTCCAATCGGGATTGCCGATGTGAGGCAATGTCACTATATGCGAGACCTCAGGAAGCCAATCCGGCCGATCTTCATCACCCCCAAACTGCCAGACCTCAACGGGGTGGCCTTCTTCGCTGACCATTCCTTTTTCGGTCGAGAAAACCCTGATGCTCTTATATGTCGTCATTGGACACCTATGAATGTTAGACGGTTGCTATGGCGGCAGAGCCGCCGGATGTGCCATTGCCCGCGCTGGAGAACTTCATTCTTCCCGTCACCGTCGTGCTCGAAGTGGCTGTGATTTCGAGATATCCGAAACCGGGACGCGTGGTGCCGTTGGTGACATAATTCCACCCCACTTCATTCGTCTGGGGCGTGCGCCACATGTTGTGCGTCCACGTCAGCGCGATCTCTGATGTGGCGTTCGTCGGATCGATGGAGACAGCCCCATTGAACGTGGGGAATTTTGACGAGGTTCCGTCATTCGTGTTGAAGCCACATTGTTTCAACGATGTGAAAGCCGGAGAAGAAGCCAGATCAATGGCGACGATCCCAGGATAAGTCGTCGCATTACCCTCGATCCGTCCTCGAGAAATTACGATGTCCCCGGTGCTATCGTTTCTCCATCCGACCTGATTGTCGACCAACATGACAGTGCCGATATAGATGTTTGCAGCGCCGCTCTTTGTCCACAATGATCGAGACGCATTTCCATCCTGAGCGGTACCCCGCAAATCGTGGATATACATCTGATTGATTGTAACATGATCGACGTTCGTGTCGACGACAACGCCGTGGCCAGCAACGCCGCCATGGATCGTGATCGTCCCGAATTGCGTTTTGTCAGATCCGATCAGCAGCTTCGTAGAGCCCGCATTCCCGGTCGACCCGCGATTCTCGTATTCAGAAATCATGAGGAGATCGGTCGTCAACAAGTCAAAATCAGGCAGCGCGCCGCTTCCGAAGTTCTGGTTTCGGACATTGACCTTGTTGAATTGCCCGAGCACCTGGCCACGGACCTTGATCCCGCCTAAGGAGCCTTCCGAAGTGAGATTATCGGTTCGGACGCGTTGGAACACGTTACCTTCGAACCGAATGCCGTAGCCGTTCTTGTGGGTATGGCTATGGATAAACCCGATTTCACAGCCGGCGACGGCGCTATTGCTCGCCTGATCCGCAAAAACGATCCCGGATATGCTCTCGGAAGGGAACATGAGTGAATTGCGCAGCGTCCCATAGAGGGTTTCGTCCGGATAGAAGCAAAGCTCGGCGGTCACGTCGTCGATCAGAATATCGCCAGGCCCACGGAAAACAAACCCATCGTAAGAGCAATCACTGACAACCAAATCCGTGATGCTGCCTTGTTGATCGTTGAGGGCATTATAATACCAGTTCGCCGGCGACGGAGAAGACGGATTACCGCACTCGGAGTAGAAGCCTATGCCGGCGCAATATTGAACAGCCACGTCCTCTACGATATATCGGCGCCCATAGAGACGGATACCAAATCCATCCCAGACGACAGATCCGACGCCGGCGAAGCGCGTTCCGGACACCCCGCCGTAGTTGACCTGGCGGTTACCGTCCACGGTGAAGCCCCTAAGCGAAAATCCCCAGGTCATGCCGGCATCGGTGACGAATTTCGCAGCGGTGCCCGTGAGGATGCTGAAATTATAGGTCTCGAGAACGCCGATGTCGGCGCCATCCTTGGCCTTCAAAAAGCTCTGGCTTTTTCCATGGCCGCAGAGGACGGACTGGGCATAGACATGAATCGTCTGCGCCGTATAGAGCGTTCCGATCGGCAGAATACAGGGTATGCCGACGATCGAACCGAGATCGATCGCCGCCTGCAGCATGGGGCCGCTGTCAAACGTAGCACTATTAAGCCGGGCGCCGATCTGCAGCGGCGAGATGATCGGGTCGGAAAACACCCAATACCCGCCATTCGTTGCATCGATAGTCCCATCCGGCATATAGCGATCCGCCGACCGGAAATACGAGAGCGCCGGATAAGCAGCGAGATCCGCAAGGCTGATCCGCTTATATTTCGCGCCCTCGACCCGAACCATAGCCGTCAGGTCGTAAAACTGTGTCCGCAAGCTCTTGTTTCTGGCGGGGATGATAGCGGCCATTGCCGTCGCAATATCCGCAAAGATGGCACCGACTTGCATGATGTTCTGCGCCAGCGCGAGATCAGCGAGATCGGTCAAGTTCTGCGCCGCCTGCAAGGCGCCGTCGGCGAGATCGCCCTGCTCACTCGTTGCAAAATCCGCTACATCGCTGTGTGCCGCACTGCCGACATCATCAGGCTGTAGCGCGGTGTCTGCGAGGGCACCCTGTTCTGTCGATGCCGTGCCGGCACTGATCAGGCTGGCCTTCAGAATAGCGGCATCGACGCCCGGCCCGTTCAGATAATCGACGAGCCGTTTCGTGGTCAGTTCCGGCATGGCGCAAATGCTCCATCATGGCCTTAGGAAAGGCCGCGCAAAAGGAATGAAATCGTTTTTCGCTGAGTGGTTGGTAGCGTCAGGCCGGCCAGGAGATGGCGGCATAAGCCACATTGGCGGCATCAGCATCCGCGGCGGCGGTAATCTGTGCCTTCGCCCCCAGCCGCACGGCCTCGATGGCGCTGCCGATCGCCTGCCATTGCCGGAAGGCGGCATCGACGATGGCTGCGACGCCGGCGATATCCTCGGCGGTGATCCCGACCTCGGCGCTGAGCAGCGGATAATCGGCAGCGTCCGGGTCGGTCGCAGCGAGATAGCGCGAGGCCTCGGCCGCCTTCTGCTGATAGGTCATCGACTGCCCGACGCCGGGCGTGATGTATTTGAGACGTTCGGCCTCGGCCTCCGCATCCACCAGGCTGCGCAGGCGATCCTTGAGCTGCGCCAAGGTTTCGGTAGCCGGCTGCAGCGCCGCGTCGCATTCCGCCTGATATTGCTCCAGGGTCAGCTCCGCGGCGCCCGCCGGCAAGACGTAGCCTTCGCCAAAGCTCACCGCATCGTTGAGCGTCTGCTTGAAATAGATCATGGGATGGGCCTCACTCGTGAAGGGCGAAAATCAGCGGGTCCATGACGTTCACCGGACCAATGGCAGTTTCCTTGAGGACCAGGAGCTGGACCGTGTAGGTCTTTGTCGGATCGAGACCCGTGAACCGGGCGCGCAGACTGATCGGCGTCTGAAAGCTGTTCATGTTGACGCAGCCGAGATAGTCGCTGGTCTCGACGATGGTCGCCCCATCAAGCAAGCGCAATTTGCCCGACATATTGACCAGGGATGCCCCGGTATTTTTGAAGGCACAATAGGATGTGCAATCCAGATAGCGCGTGCCGGTGACCGTAATCGTCTGGGCCGCCGTCAGCGTGTTCACCGCAAGATCCGCCAGCGCGATATTCGGCGTGAAGGCCCGCGTCATCCGCGCCGCCTTCGGCGTCATCCGCGTGAAATAATAGACCGGGTTGAGCAGCAGAAATCTGCCGCCGTAATAAAGCAGATCCATCGCCTGGCCGATCTGCCCCTCGCCGGCCGCCGTCAGCGTGCCGTCGAGATAGCCGATCTGCACGACCCCGAGACCGTTGACATTGATCGTCATGCTGTCCGTGCTCGGGCCCGCGCTCGGCACGACGCGCAGGAACAGACCGTCGGCATAGGCGGCCGGCGCCGGCGCGAGCGTGACCGTCAGCGCATTGACCGTGCCGGCGGCGACGGCATAGACGAGCTTGCCGTTCTGGATCGCCTTCGCAACCTGCGTCAGATCGTCCTCGTCCGGCGTCATGCCGGCGTAACTGATCAAGGCCGCAAGTTCGCGTTGCGGGTCCTCGATCGCGGCCGCCGGTACGGCCGATCCTTTCACCGCCGCGGCGGAATTGCGGTCGACATAAGATGCGTCCGGATCGGTCGATCCGTACGGTGCCTGATATTCCATGGTGACCTCGTGATGAGCCTAGAGGGTTCCGGAGATGAGAAGATTGCCGTCGCTGTCGGTCAGGGCGTTCCCCTCGCCATCGGTCAGGATGACGATGATTTGCAGCAGCGGCAGGGTCCATGCCGGCGCCAGGCGGCGCAGGATGCAGATGAGCCGTTCGCCGTCGCCGAAGGTGAAGAGCGGATCGAAACCGCACTCGCTCTCGCCGCAGCGGAAATAATCGATGGCGACGCTGTAGGTCCTGACGATCCAGTAGCATTCCTGCCTGACGTCGCCGACCGTGTGCTCGCCGCCGCATTCCGAGAAGCCGCATTCGAAGATGGCCGGCTCCTCGATCTCGATGACGAAGCCATAGGTCGCGGCGATGCGGATGAAATCGCCCGGCGTGATGATCGCCTGCGAAGCGACCTTCGTCTCCAGCGCGCGCAGCCGCTCGGCAATGCTGGTTTCGCCGGTGACGCAATTGTCCGGGAGACCATATTCGGCCTCCCATTCCGGCAGCAGTTCGTCCACGCCCTTGACGCTGGCGTTGCGGGCCAGCGTCCAGATGCGCTGATAAAGCCACTCGAAGCTGTCGACCAGCACGCGGGTGAATTTCGCAAGCGGATGCGCCAGCGAAACCGCCTGCCCGTCTGGAGACCCCCAGGCCGGCCCCGGCGGCCAGATGGAGAGGGCGGTGCCGATCAGGTCGTCATTGCTCGGATTGGCCAGCGCGTCATAGGGCGCAGCGACCGTGACTGTCTCGCCGGCGTCGGACGCCAGCGAGGTCACGGTATTCAGGCCGGGATCACGCGCCATAGGTGATCGTCCCCAGCGTCGGAAACTGGCCGTCGGTCAGAACGATATCGGCGGATGGCTGCACCAGCACGTGTCGATCCTCGCCGGACACGCCGGAAATCGCCTCGTCGATCCACGCCTTCCAGAGTATGAAAGTGTTGCCGGGAATGCCGGGGCGGCATTTCGCCAGAAACATGGCGGAGATGGCGGCCGCGATCGCGGCGCGGATCTCCGGCGTATCGCCCGACAGGCTGTCGATGGTGATATCGACCGGCCGCGCGGTCGGCGCGACGACGACACTGTCGTCGACGCGGATCAGCCGCTTGGCATCCACCGCCGCCTGGACGACGGCGACATCGGCCGGCAGGGGAATATAGTTCGTGCGCCCCTCGAACAGGAAGAAGACGAACAGCGTTCCCGGCGACAGCGTGCCGCGAAAGGCCCATGCCGCCTTGACGCCGGAGACCTCGAGCACGATCCGCTCGTAATCGGTCAGCGTGCCGCCACCGGGCGGATTGCGCTTGCGGTGCAAGCCCCGCGCCCTCAAGCTTTCATAGCTCTCGATATCGGCACCACCGCCGAGGCCGCCAGAGGCGACTGTCCAGCTCGTGCCGAGATCCGGATAAAGCACCGGGTCTGCCAGCGCCAGCAGGCCGTCCGCATCGCGGTTGGCGGCCGAGCCCTTGCTCTCCGATGTCACGGAAAGCGTGATCGCCCCATCCGCATCCGAGGTAGCCGGTTCGTCCGAAAGATAGGTGACGCTTCCGGAGATCAGGCGGATGCCCTCCGGATAGGTCGTCAGGGCCGCGCCGGTCCCGGTCACCGATCCCGAAGCGGCCGACGCTTGCTTGCGATAGATGCCGACATCCGAGCAAAGCAGTACAAGGAATTGCCCCGTCGCCGACGAGATGAATATCTGCTTGACGAGATAAGCGATGCGCAGCTCGAATTCATGCGCCAGCGCCGCAACCACCTTGCCGGTGATGGTGACGAAATTGTTTGCAAGCGCACTGTCCGTGCCGGGCAGATATTTCCGGAAAGCGCCACGGACGCGAGCCGAGGCCTCATCCAGCGAGCGGATGGTCCACGCCATCGATCTGCCTCCACAAGAGTTCGAATTGATTGTCGTAGACCCGGCGGCCGTCGCGCCCGTAGAGCGAGACCTCGTAGCTCACCCGGTTGCCCGGACGGTCGACCTCGACTGTGACATCGATGCGGACGACCGCGCCGACATCGAGCAGAGGCTGCAGCGCCTCGCGCACATAGGCCTCGACCTTGACCTCGATACCGTCATAGATGGCCGAACGCCGCAGCAGCCAGAGGCGAGAGCCGAGCGGCTGTTCGCCGGCCGCCATGTCGAAGCTGTCGCCGACCCAGCCGCGGTTTTCGTCGCCGTCGCGAAGCTCGCTCGGATCGACGCGGCGATCGGTCATCAGATAGATCAGGACCTGCGTCGCAAGCCCCTGCTCGGCGCGGAAATCGCCCGGCGCATCCGCATGGGTGAGCGGATTGATGACGAAATAACCGACCTCACCATCCCAGCCGAGATCCGGCGCGCGATAGGGATCTTCGTCGCCTTCAATGGGTATGATCTTCAGCATCAGGATCTCGCCGCAACGTCCTCAGATGGAAGCTCCCACCAGCAAACCGGATCACAGAAGCCGTCTTCGCCAGTTTGATGATCAATGGAGGCCCAGTGTCCGACGTGACTAATCCCGGTCTCGTGATCTCGCCATTCACGTGCATCCCACCAGCAGATAAGCCAATTTTGATACGGATGCGCCGGATCATACCCAAGGAAGACGCCGCCATCCTTCGGCGCGGTTTCGATGGGATTGCCGGGCCAAATGATTTTCCCGTTCATACGATCCTCCTCGATCAGGCTCCGCCGTCGCCATCACCGTCCGTGATGGAACCGGAAGCATTCAGGTTACCGTTGACTGTGACATTGCCGTTGATGGTCACGTCGCCGTTGATCGTCCAGGTTCCTGCGGTGAAGGTCGCCGTCTTCGACTGGAAATCGAAGATCGCTTCGCTGTTGACCAGCTTGATGATGCTGCCACTCGAGTCGTAAATGGCAGTCGCGCCGCCCGGCAGGCCGGCCGGCCGGTGCGACGGATGCTCGCCGCCCAAGAGATAGGCCTGGTCCGGATCGCCGTTCGGCGACAGCAGCAGCGCCTTGGCGCCCTTGACCGGGTTCGACATGAAGCCATGCGGCTCGATGCGATGAATGTCCGTATAGGCGTCGTTATAGAGCCCCCGGCCGCCCATGAACTGCTGGCCGTTGCGCTCCTTGAACGACCCGTCAAGCTCGATCCGGTAACCGCTCATTGCTCTTCGAAATCCACATCGTTGGCCAGCGGCGCCGCATAGGCCTTGGCGGTCTTGCCGCGCGGGTTCTCGCCACCGAGCGCGCGCGGGTCGGCAAGCTCCAGCGTCGCGGTCGTGCCGCCCGAGCTGCCATCCTGGTTGAGCGTCACGCTCTTGATGATCATCATCCCGTCGATCCCGATCCAGTCGTCCTTGACCGGCACCAGCCAGTTGCGTGTCCATATCCGCCCGGCAGAATCGCGCCAGCCGGACACGGTGATGGAGGCCGTCGTGCCGTTGCCGGCGCCGCGCTTCAGGTGCCAGCCCGCCCGCTTCTTCATCCGATCCGTCGTCGTCTCGCCCTCATGACGGACGATCATCAGGCGCCGACGGGAAACGCCCTTGTCCTTCGCGCGCGCCTCGGCGCGCAATTGCTGCCGGCCGACGCCGTCGCTCGACTGTCCCCGCACACGGACTTCGGAATAGCGGCCGCGGCCGGTCAGATGCGAACTGGCGCTCAGGATATTGACGCCGAAGGTCAGACCGCCGGAATGCGTGCCTTCCGGCTTCGTCGCCAGCTTGAGCTTGCCTTTCGGCGTGTCGTGGATCAGCACGCCGCGCCCGCGCGCCCGCTTCTCGATCGAGTGAAACAGGCTGTCGCCGGGGGTCAGCTTGTGCCGTGGCTCGACCGGCAGGCTGCCGTCATCCTCGATGCCGATGTCATTGTCGTCGAGGTCGCGGGCGATACCGGCGAGCGACTTGCCCATGATCTCCCCGGTCGAGTGATCGGCCGAGCACTCGACGGCATCCACCGTGCGCGACACGATCGTCACGGAGAGCGAGCGCTCGCCGGAATCGTGCGATGGTTCGACATCCCTGACATAACCGGTCAGCAACAGGTCATCGCCGGCCTTGATCGTAGTTTTCTGATCGGGCACGACGCCGACGCTATCGCCGACCGGCACGAGCACGACGCGCGCCGTGCGCACCGCTTCCTCGGCCGACATGGTGATCGAAATCTCCTTGTGCGGCGGCAAGCCCTCGATCGTCACATTTTCGAGCATCGTCGATCTCAGGAGGCGAGCGCGTCGAACAGGGTCGGCATGACCAGCGGCGTCGCCGAGCCGGCAACATCGACGAGATCGGCGGCGCGGGCAGCGTCGCCATAGAGCTGATAGGCGAGCACGGTCGAGGGCAGCGACACGCCGGTCTGCACCTTGACGATCGGCACGGCATTGGCCGCGATATCCGAGATCAGCCGGCAGGCGACATCGATGATGGACGACAGCCAGGAATAGAGATCGGCGCCATCGCCGCCCATGGCGGAGGCGACGGCAAGCCCGTCGCTGCCGGCGCTGGCGATGCGGCTGCGCGCCTTGCGCGCCTGCGGCCGCGCCCGCCAATCCACCCGGCACCCGCCGATGGCAAGCCCGAGCGCGACCAGAACGGTCATGGCGTCACGCGTGTCGCCAGCCGCGACCGTATCGGGAATGACGATCCTGTCGAAACCGGCGGCATCCGTCACACTCTCGGCAATCACCCGCATGATATCGAGCGCCTCGGCGGCGAAGTCGGACGCGCCGAGATCGGCCGCATCAGTGATGCGCCCCGCCGTATCCGCCAGATCGTCGTCATCCGTGACGATCGCGGCACAGAGATCCGCAAGCCACGACAGGATCGTGCCCTTGTCTGCCGCCATGGTGGATAATCCTTAAAACAGGCTGGCGAAGGCCGCTGCGACCGACGATACGCCGGTCGCGACGGCGGCCGAGACATCGCCGATCGACAATGCCGCGACCGGCATGTCTCCGGCCGGAATGAAGGTGACGTCGAAGGCGATATAGCCGGTGCGATCCCGCTCGCGCGTGCGGCGGAAACCCTGCGCATGCGCCATGCGGCCGCCATCCATCGGCATGATCAGCATGCCCGCCCCCGCCAGATCGCAGGCCTGCTGCAGGGCGAGCGCCTTGATGTCGGCGGTATCGCTGGTCAGGTAGGCCGTGACGTCATGCTTCTTCGTGGCCTTGCCGAGATCCTCGACCAGCGTCACCTCGCCGCCGGCATATTCATGCTCAGCCAGCCGACGGCCGCCGGAGAGGTCCTCGCTCTCGACGAAGAACGGCACGCCGCGAAAGCTTGCCGGCAGAAGTGTTTTTCGCCAGTCACGCATCGCCATCAGCGCGGTCCTCCATTGGAATTGCCGCCCGGCCCTGCCGCAGCAAAGGTATTGCTCCGGCCGGTATCGGCGTTGACCGGAGGCCTGAACATGGCGCCGATCGCAGCGCCCGGATTAGGAGCCTTAATCTGTACCGCATTCAGCCGATCTGCTGCTTCGACGATGGCTCGGGCCGCCGCAAGGAGGGACGCCGCCGCGCTTTCACCGCCGCTCTTGATCGAATCCCCGGCCTGCTTGCCGCTATCCGCCATCGCCCGACCAGCATCATCGGCCGTCTGCTTGAGATCAGATGCATCCACCTTGAAAGGCAGCTCATCCTTGGAGGGATGCTCGCCAGGGCCACCGCCTGGTGACGTACCCATGTCGATGCGCAAGGCATTGCGCCATTCGTCCTTCGACGGAACCCGAAAGAACCGTCTTGCCTTATAGGCAGCGGGGTCATTGTCCGGCATGGCGGCACGCTGCTCAGCGATAGCCTTTCGTTCGGCGATCGATGGCAGCGCAGGTGCGCCATTCAGAAAGCTGTCGAGCGACGCTGCGCGATCGCTGCCGTCGTTCGCTGGCGCCAATCGGACTGCTTCAGGCTTCGGCGTCAATTGCCAAGCCCGAAGCACCGAACCTTTAACGCCATCCCACATTCCAGGCACGGCCGTTTGTACCCGGCCGTAATATCGCTTCAGGAATTCAGGATCGTTATAGCCGCCGGCATAGGCGAGATCATCCCTCGTATCGAGGCGGATCGGCATATATCGCTGCGCCCCAGTCCAGCCGAACATATCCTTGCCGCGGCCGATAGCTTCGCCGAAGTCGAAGTCCTTATTGAGTGAGCGGATCATGCCATTCGCCGTCGGCAGCATCATGCTGCCGAACTTGACCGACATCTCGTTCCAGTTGTTCTGGAGAACCGCCATCTGCGAGTTGAAGGTCTTCATTCTGGCTTCGAACACCTTGTCGATGCTGTTCGACGCCACCTTCGTCTGCTGATTGGCAATCGCCAGATTGCGCTTCACCTCATCGGTTCCAGCCACAAGCCGCATGATCTCATCGTCGAAGCCCTCGCCGAGCAACCCGCCGAGCAGGCTCGCCCGTTTCTGATTGCTCATCTTTTCAAGACGGCCGAGGAAGAAGGAAAGCTTTTGGTCGCCAGATAGTTTGGAAAATTTCTTCAGATCGCCGACGATACCAACCAGGGCGGCCCTCGACTTTTTCGACAGGTTTTCCGGCGCGATCAGCTTCGACGTTACGGTATCCATCGCGCGGGCGGCGACATCGGATGGCATCTTCAGGTTCAGCATCGCCGCGCCATAGGCGGCGATCTGCTGCGGTGTCATTCCGAAATTCTTGAGCGATGCGCCGGCACGATCGACGAAATCGGCGATATCCTTCTCATCCGAGATGCCGCTGTCGGCAAGATCGTTGATCAGCGACGCATAAGCCTTCATCTGGTTGAGAGGAATGCCCATGCCCTTGTTGAAGCCGGCAAAGAAGTTTGCCGCATTCTCGGCGGAAGTATCCCAAGCATCGGCAACCTTGACCGACAGGGCGGCAAAGTCCTTGATCTCGTTCATCGGGATGCCGGCCGCCGCGCCCCGCTCGAAGCCCTTCGCGATTTCCTCGATCGGCACGGGGATTTCCCGGCCAAGCTCGAAGATCTGATCCTGGAAGCTGCGCATCTGCTTTTCCGTCGCGCCGCTCTTCTTCTGGATATCAACCAGGCTTTGCTCGAAATTTCCGGCAGCCTTGGTCGCGTAGATCAACCCGCCCGCCACGGCCGCAGGCGCCGCATAGCGGCCCGCCGTCGCCATCATGTCGTCGCTCATGCTTCCGGCGACGAGCGCCATACGGCTGGACGTCCTGGCGAAGACGCCATTGCGGCGACTGAAGGAGCTTGCCGAACGCTCCACCTCGTTGACGCGCTTTTGAAACTGCGCACCAGTCCTATTGAAGGTCGCGACCTGCTTGTTGAACTGCGAAATCTGCTTCTCGACACCACCCATCCGAGTAGCAAGCGAGCGGAACGCCGGACCGGTATTGTCCTTGCCGTTGATATCCAGCTCGGCCTTGATCTTGCGATTTGCCACAGGTCAGCGTCCCAGTTTGGAAAGGATGAAATCGAGTTCGTGGGCAAAGCGAGGGAGAAGGCTCTGCTCGATCAGCTTGGCGAGAATGTCGAGATAGATGTCCGGATGGTTGCCAATCGCGTGCGCGGGGTTCGGGCCGAAGAGTTCCCGGATCTGTTCCTTGTAGGGATTGCTCGACATTCGTGTGCCTGGCACACGACGAAAGACACCGACATGCCCGCTCTTCATGGCCGCGATAAATGCATGCCGGTACGACCCGCGAAGGTTTACATAGGCGCCGCTGGCGGTCTGCACGGCACCAAGACGCTGCAGCGGCATCCACCCAGACTCGACGGTGACCTTCGACGTGCTGCCGCCGGCATTGAATGCTGCCGTGGTCAGCGACGCCACCACCTGCTTCGGCAGCTTCACATGGCTGGCATTGCGATCAACGATCCGCGTCCGGGCCATTTGCGACATACGCGACATGGCGCGGCGCATGGCCTTGGCCTTGATCTCGCCCGGCACCTTCGCAATGGCGCGATGAAGCTGTACGAGATCGCGGTCGTCGATCTTCAGATCAGAAAACATTATCTACCATTTCGCTCAAAATGATCGACGCCGCGACGCGCCCAATAGGCGATCTCGGGAAGCGTCATGCCGTGGATTTGCGCGACCGGCCACCCGAGCCGGAAGACGAGCGTGTCGACGGTTTCTTCGATTCCGTCGTAACCAGAAAAAAACCGCAGACTTCGCGCTCCAGCGCCAAGCTATCCACCGGGTTCAACTGGGAGATACATTCATATCCGGGCTCGACGATGATCTTTTGCAGATATGCATCGACCACCTCCGGAAAGGTGAGCAAAACCGCCCTGCCATTTCCTGTGGGCTGCCAGTCCTGCGGCTTGCCGAGCCCATCCATATAAATTTCCTTATATGTCGGCTCACGCAGCGTGATCTTGCCGAACGTCTTGTCATGCGCGGTATAGCTCTTCGAGAGCGGAACGACGGTCTGGGTCATCAGCCGTCCGTCCTGCTATATTTCTCGGCGGAGATGCTGAGACCGGCGATCTCGCCATTCTGGCGGTTGATCTGGGGATCGCCGACCATGAAGGCGTCGGTGAAATAATGGGTGACGCCGGAAAAATCCTCGATGAAGGTGACGTTGAAGCGGCCGGATCGCATCAGCGCATCGAGATCGAGACCGCGATCGGCGAAGTTCAGCTCGGCGCGCGCCGGCTGAACCGTGCCTATCCTGTCGACGGAGCCATCCTGATTGGCCTGCGCCTCGATCGAGATCCGCGACGGGTTCATATTGAGCGTGCCGCGCAACGAAAACGTCGCGCCGGTCGAAAGGCGGACATTGATGATGCCGCCGAAATCCTTGCCTGCCATGTTGGAAATCTCCTGTTGAGGCGAGCCTTATGCCGCGTTCGCGAACTGGCTGTAGGCGGTGGCGAGACCCGCGAGGATGTCGAGCGGGTTGACGAAATCGAGCGGCAGCGAGACGTTGACGCGGTTGGCGTTGTCGCTGTCGCGCGTGACCACCAGGTTGGCGAGCGCGGTCTCGGAATTCTCCAGGACGCCGGCCATCTGCTGGTAGCTGTGGAACAGCGTCGCCTTGATATCCGCGACGGTCGAGATCGACGCGAGGTTCGACGGATTGCTGTCGGCGATCGCCTTGTTCGAATGCTCGGCGGCGAGATCGGCGCGGAACTTCTTCAGCGCATAGGTGAGCTGATAGATCTTCTGGACATCCCGGAAGGTCGTATCCGGCGCGCCGTTCGTCGTCTGCTGCTGGGTGATGATCTTGTCGATCAGCACATTGCCGCTGCGGTCGATCTTCCAGGTCGAGACGCTATTTTTCAGGAGCGCGTCGCGCGTGGCGTAATCCATCCAGTAGTTGCGGTCGCGCGGCGCCGAAAGGTTCTGCACCACAAGACCGCTCTGGTTGCGCGAGACGTCGCCGTTGGAACCGCCGCCCGCCCAGGGAGCGATCCGCGCGACAAAACCGGCCACCCAGAGATAATCCGGCTCGGCGAAGCCGCCGGCGGAGAAGCGCGGGATCATCGTCAGGTGCCAACTATCCTTGGCGAGCGCCTTCGTCACCAGGTTGGAGGATGTATCCGTCGCGGGATAGAAGGCGTGTCCGTAAAGCTGCTGGGCATAGGACCAGCGGCCGGATACGGTATTCAGGAACGTATCCAGCAGCGTCAGATTGGCGGTATCGCCGAAGGCCGAGACGATCATCTCGAAGGGATCGTCGTTCATCGCCGCAAGGACGTCGCTCAGATCCGGCACGCCGGCGCCGGCGACGCTGGTGGCGAAGGTCAGCACGCCATCGAAGGCGTTCACGGTGTCGAGGGTCGGGATATAGATGTCGAGGCCGGATGCATAGGCGCCCTTGTGCCGGGCCGTGATCGTCACGACATTGGTCGCCACCGTGGCGGTGAAGGGCAGCGACATGCCGGTCAGGCTGTCGTAATAGCTGTTGATGGCGGCGGCGAGCGCGGCCGCGACGGCATTGGCCGTGTCGCCGGCGTTGATCTGCAGCGATACGGTCTTGCCGGCGATCTGCACAACGCCCTGACCGCCGGCGGCGGGAACCGCACCCACGGTAATGGTCCGCTGTTCCGCCGTACCGGTATCGGCGACGCGGCCGAGCCAGATTTCCTGCGACGGGGCGTTGGCCCGAGAAACCAGGAACATCGCCTCCAGCATGGAGCCGGCGCCAGCCAGATTGCGCGCATCCGTCTTGGTGTTGCAGATGGCGATAGCGCCCTCGGCAAGCGAGCCGGCAGCAAGTCCGTGAGCCAGGATGATCAGGCGGTTTTCGTTCTCGAAGGCGCCGCCGCTCGTCACGTCGAAGGTGAAGATCGGAGCCGTCAGGTTCGACGGGATGTTGGACGTCATGATTGGTCACCTCCGGTATCGCCGCCCTGCCCCTTCTTCGAGGATGCGGCGGTTGCTGCGGGTTTGAGGACGAGATCGCCATCCTGCTTCAGGCGGCGCTCGTAGGGGCTGAGCGGATTGATCGGCCGTCCGTCGGCAGGCCAGTCGCCGGCATTGCCGGGCATGGGAATGCGCGCACCGTCGCGCGGCACGTAAATGTCGTCGGGCATGACAGGCTCCAATGTCAGGGCGAAAGATCGTCCGATCCCGATGTCACCGGACCGGTGGTGATACGAACCTGCTGCAACTGCGGCAGAAGTTCGGGATCGAAATGGGCGGCAAGAACGCCGAGCTTTTCCTTCGCGTAGGAATCGTCCGGCAGGGCCTCGTAGAGCGACTTGATCGGCTCCGGCAGCCCGCCGGCCGTCATGTCGAAATCGTCGTCGCGGATCTCGCAATGCATGCGGATCGTGACGCGATGCCAGCGCAGGCCCAGTTCCGGCACGGCGAAGGTCTTGTAATCCGTGTCCGTGATCTGCCGGACCAGCCGCCGCCACAAGCCGCCGGCCTGGCTGCGTTCCAGCAGCCTCCGCACCTGCGCGCAGAGCGCCGCCAGCACGAGGCGGGCTTCGGGATCGGCGCTTGCCAGGGCGTCGGCATAGGTCACGCCATTGTCCGTGGCTGAGACCGCCAGTTCGGCGACGATCTCCAGGACCGCTTCCGCCTCGGTATCATCTGCGGCGGCATGAGGGCCGCGCAGCTTGACGCCGCTTTCCGGCGTGTAGAGCGACAGGACGGGCGTATAGGGTCCGTCCTGATCGAGGTCTTCCAGCGCGACGGCGCGGCTGTCATAGACGCGATACCCGGCAAGCGTCGGATAGGGTCCACTTTCCTGCACCGCCGTCGGCGACAATATCTCGATCGCGGACAGGCGAAGGGCTTCGGCCGCAAGCATCAGGCTCTCACCAGCAAAAAGGCAGGACGCACCGTGCCGTCGGGAAGAATGGAGGCGATGCGCCAGGTGTCGTTTCCAACGATGAAGAAATCGCCGCGCACAGGCTTGTAGGGCCAGCCGCCCGTATGCGCCGTCAGGACGGCATCGTAGGAAACCGTATCGCTGCGATTGCCCGCGTCGCCGGGATCGGGAGACAGATGCCGCCAGACCTTCGTCGACGGCGGCCCCAGTTCCAGCGTGCCCATGAAGTCAAAGGCCGCACGCTCCGGATCGTTCTGCTCGGAATGATTGACCGAACGACCATTGGAGCGACCATTGGTGCGAGGCTGAAGCCGGCAGGGCGTGACGTCGAAGACGTCGGCGCAGGTCTCCTCCATGCCTGCCAGAGCGGAAGTCCAGTCCATGATTATAATGGCCTCAGATCAGCAGGGAGAGGGAATGAGGCGGCGGCATGCGCCGCCCCAGGAATGATCAGGCCGCCTTGGCGCGCTGAAGCATCTCGGGCCGGGTGCAGATGAACAGCGGATAGCTGTAGTTCTCGACACGGTCCCATTCGTCGCGACCGGACGGATCGGACAGAAGCAGGCCGACCACCGGCTGGCCCGGCCTGTTGAGGCCAGACTTGAACTCGCTGGCCGGTGCCCAACCCACCTGGAAGGCGCCGCGAACGCCGATCGGGAAAAAGCGGGCCTTGTCGGTGCCGATGGCGATGGTCGAACCGTCATCCGTGCCGCGATAGTTGATGAAGGTGATATTCTCGATCTCGATGGCGGAGTAGCCCTCGATGTCTTCCAGCATCGCCGCGCGGTTGGTGCTGATCTTGGTCTCCTTGATCTGCGGATGGTTCACCAGCAAGTCGAAAAAGGTGTCGCCGACCAGGGCGCCGATGCGCGCTGACGGGCTCCATGCGCCCTTCCCCGCCCTCTGCATGACGCGACCTACATCGCGGCACTTCTTGCGGACGTCGGTATCGGCATTGTCGAGCTCGAAATCGATCTCGGCCGGCTCTGCGATGCCCCATTCCGAATACCAGTCGCGCAGCACCGTCGTGCCATCGGCATCGAGGACGCGGCCCTGGATGGCGCCGAAACGCATATGCTCCCAGGTCAGCTCCATATCCTCCATGATCTTCGCCTGCCGTTCGGCCACCTCCCGCGTAATGTCGCGCGTCTGCTGATCGAAGGGAAGCGCCAGCACCTCGGCGATGGAGATCATGTAGATGGTCGAACCCTTTGCGAGACGAACGGCCTGGAAGGCACGGACATTGGCGCCGGTCGGGATCAGCTCTGCCGGCGCAGCGCCGTTCTCAGAGGTCGGGATCAGGTTCAGCACGCCGTTGCGGTCGGCGATCGCGATCATGCGCGAGCGGGAATAGATCGGCTCGAACAGGTTGAGGGAGCCGAGCAGCTGCGGACGGAAGTCGACACGCTCGACGACTTCCTCCTGAAACTCGACGACGCCGAAGGCGTTCTGGTTGAAGATATCTACGACAAGTGCCATGGATCGCGCCCCTCCTATCGGGCGATGATGCCCAGCGCGGCCAGGGAGGCGAGCGCGGCGGTTTTCTGGGGATCGGTGATGCCTTCCGGCCAGGTCAGCATGTCGACCTGCACCTCGCTGTCGCGGGCCGTATAGGTACGGCGAACGTCGGCGGAGGTTGCGTCGCATCCTTCGAAGAGGATGGCGACCGCGTGCTGGGAACCGTCGACCGCGGACGGAGCGAACGGCTTCAGCTTTTCAGTCCCGGCCGCAACGGTGATATCGAAGCCGTCGCCGGCGATGAAGGCCGTGCCGCCGGCAGTCGTCGTGAAGGCGAGATCGTTGGCATTCGCGACACCATTGGCGCCTTCACCGATCTCGAAACCATCCGGATCGACCAGCGACCATGTGGTTGCGGCGGTGAATCGCAGCTTATAGACGCCGACTTTCGCGCCATCGAGCAGCGTCACAGCGGAGATGGTGCCGTTGCCGGTATTGCCGCCGGCCTTGGCGGCTGCGGTTGCGGTTCCAAGTACCGCCTTGCCGAGCACCGTGCCGGCCTTCAGCACACCGGCACCGCTGGCGATGATGCCGACCTCGCGGGAGCGAAAGCCGTTGGCCTCGGAGACGATATAGCTCGCCGCGGTATGGCGATCGTCGGAAAGAATGATGGTCATGACGCTGCCTCCTTACTTGCGGCGCTTGTTGGTGCGATCGACCGCCTCGGCCAGGATCGCCCGGCTGGCGGCCTTCTTGTCGGCATCCTGTCCGGCTTCCGGCGTGGCGAGGCCCGCCGCGGCAAGACGACGGGCGGCGTAGCTGCCCCACTGGCCATCGGCCGCCGGCTTCTGCTCCTGCGTGCTGGCCTTCGGAGATTTGGAAAGAGCGGCGAGCGCCGCTTCCGGCGTCATGTCGGTATCGAAGGCGAAATGTTCCGCCAGGGCTTCTCGGCCTTTCGCTTCCTCGCTGCCGGTGATGGCCTTGATGCGGGCTTTTGCGTCCGCGCCGGCCTTGGTGGCGGCTTCCGCCACGGCCTTTTCATGTTCGGCGGCATTTGCGTCCGCCGCAGTGTTATCCGTCGGCATGGATTTCTCCTTCGATTGACGGGGTTCGGCCGCGGCGGACGCCGGAGCCTTCTGACGAGCCTCGGAATGAGACCAGTTTTTCTTGCTGGAAAGCGCAACCAGGCGATCCGGCGCATGCGCATAGACGCGATAATCATGCGCGGCGGCAGTCTTCGACTTGTTGTCGTTGACCGCCGTGGCATAGCCACGCTCGACAGCCTCGTCGGCGTCGAGCCAGAGCTCTTCCTTCATGTCGGCGCGGATATCGTCGGGATCTTCGCCGCTGACGTCGGCATAGATGCCGACCATGTTGACGGCGTATTTCTCCAGCGTCGCGGCCATCTTCTCCATGTCGGAGGCAGTACCCCAGACGACATTGGCCGGATCATGGATCATCAGCATCGCGCCCTTGCGCATGATGCGCTCCTCGCCGGCCATCGCGATGATGGACGCGCTGGAAGCGGCGAGCGCGTCGACGATGACGGTCACCTTGCCCTTATGGGCGGAGAGCGCATTGAAGATGGCGATGCCGTCGTCGATGTAGCCGCCGCCGGAATTGATGCGCACGGTCAGATCCGCATCGCGGCCGATCTCCGCGAGCGCATCGATAACCTCGCGCGAGGTGAAGCCGACATCCCAGAAGCTGTCGCCGACGAACCCGTACAGCACGAGTTCGCCATTCACGAGAAGTGACATGAATCGATCCTTTCAGCAGTCCCAGCGGATGCCCTTTGCGTAGCGCCGGCGCTTGCCGCCGTTCTTCTTCGAGCAGGCGTCAGCCAGCCGGTTCAGCTCGTCATCGAGATCGGCCATGCTGACGCTGGCGATCTGGATGCGGCGCTGCCCGACGGGCGAGCGGATTTCCGTCTCGGTCACCTGCTCGCCGGCAAGACGACGCACTTTGACGGCATAGAGCGCCTGATAAAGTGCGCAGGGATCGGCCGTATCGACGGCAACGCCGTTGATGGTGACCATGTTCATTGCGATGCCCCTCCGGTTTTCGACCCTTCGTCCGCGATGACCGGATCACTCGGCATGCCGCGCTCGAAGGGCGACGGCATGCCGGCGTCGACGTAACGCTGGTGCTCCAGCATCCGCTGCTCGAAGACCTCTTCCGGATCGAGCCCCAGCTCGGCACATTCGTGCGCCAGCGTAGTCGTGCCGTTGACGATCCGTTCGCTCGATGCCTTCGCGGATTTCTGATCGTCGGCGGTCGGCTTCGCCGGACCCTGCCACAGCGCCCAGCAGACGCGGTCACGATTGGCTGCAAAAGCCTCATAGCCGCCCTTGAAAGGAATGCGGCCGGTGTAGATATCCTCGTCGAGCAGGTTCTCGTAGGCAAGCTGGTAATGCGGCGCGGCGATGCGGTCGCGCCGGCGCTGCACCACTGGCCAGATCGACGACGTCTCCATGCGAACCGCAGAATAGGTCGCGTCGCTGTGGTCCATCGTCAGGCCGCCGAGGGTGATACCCATCGCCCGCGCCGTGTCGCGCGACAGGCTGGTCGAGAACGGCATGTATTCGCCACCCGGCACGCTGGCCGAGCGAAAGTTCAGCTCCTCGCCCGGCGCCAGATGCGACACGGTGGGATCGGCGCCGATGCTGATGCGGCTTTCCATCGCCCGGTCCATCCGCGCCTTCAGATAATCCGCGAAATCGCCGACAAAGGCCGCGCCAGCATCCGGAGCCGCCTCCTTCAGCACCTCCAACGCCTCGAACGCATCGGCGCTCGGCGCATCGCTGGTCAACGTGACGGCATAGAGCGTCTGCAGGATGAAGGTCTGCAGCGTCGCGTCATCCAGCATCTCATGCTGGATGTAGCGACGGAAGGTCGGGGCCAGCAGCGATATGCCACGCACGTCGGTCGCGTCCATCGGATCGAAGATATGCTCGATCAGCGATTGCCCAAGGGCATCCCGCACCGGCATATCCTCGGTGACCGTCATGCCGTCGCGCCGCCAGCGGAAACGGTAAGCGTCGGCGCGGCCGTTGGCATCATGGAACACGCCCTGATAGAGCCCGAGCGCCTCCTGTGTGTCGCGCACCAGCCGCGTCGGCGGCACCATCAGCATCTTCGTGCTGGTGCCGATTCCGTAGCGCCGCTGGTCGGCATCGCTCATATGCGCGATCATCGGCAGGCTTTCGCCGAAGGCGATCCAGTAGCGCAGCCCGATATCCGCCATCTGCGGGATCGTCAGCTTGCCGCGAAAATCGCATTCGGCCCTGTTCCAGGCCCATTGCTTCCAGCGCCGCTTGACGAGAGCGATCCAGTCGCGGCGCTCGGCATCATTATATCCCAGCGCCGACAGGTCAGGCTGCGGGTTCAACGTCAGTTCCACGCCGACGGTATCGGCGATGATCTGATCGCAAGCCCCCTTCAGCCGGCCGGAATTCTGGATCATGTCCATCGCCAGCGCGGCGGTCCGATCCCACACCCGTCGGATTTCGTCACGATGCTCGCGAAGCACGGTCTGACGCGTGGCGATGACGCCGGAGCGGGTATCGCGCAGATAGGCCTGCGTTTTCGGCGGCTGAACCGGCTGCGCCGGAGCGAATGCCGATCGCATCCTACCCAGGATCGAGCCGATCAATTGCGATTGAGCCATCGGTTTGTTTTCTCTGCCGGCTTGGTCGGCTGTTTTTTCGGGGGGGCCGGCGCCGCGACGGCGAACAGCCCCTCTTCGAAATCGAGCTGCGCCTCCTGAGGCGCTGCCTCGCGCTCGGCTTCGAGCCTGTCCCAGATCGCTTCAGGAAGATCGCGAATCCCGTAGAGGATCGCGGCGGCCTCCGCCTGATTCATCGTGTCCAGCATTTCGTTGGCTTGCGTCTTTTCTTTTTCCCACTTGTATTCCGTGAAGCCATCCTTTCGCTTCTTCGGAACACGACGCTCGGCCGTGAGCTGCTGGTAATAATCGTCGTCCAGCCCGGTCGGGAAAGCGACGTAGCCCCGCTCCAACGGGTCCAGTTTTGCGACATTGCGATAGAGCGCCATTTTGAGGACGCTGGCATTGAAGTTATAGAAGCGCTTGGCGTACTTCAGCAGCTTGCCGGTCTTATGGTTTCGCTCTTTCTTGACGCGCTGCGTCAGGGGAGCGCTGTCCGTATTGCTGCCGCGGACCATGATGACTTTTGCCGCTGGATGACGCCGAGCCCATTCCCAGACATCTTCGGTCCAAGCGTTACCGTCGATCGCAATCTTGTCGGCGCAGAGCTTCCGCCTGTAGCTATTCGGCCAGGTCTGCAGCAGCATGGCGTCGAGCCGATCCTGACATGCCTTGTCGGAAATATGGCCCGGAATGCGGCCACAATCGACGACAGCTCTGCGAAGATCCCTGCCCCAGGCGATAGCCTGCCATTCAACACGGTCATCCTGGCAGTCGATACCGATCGTGACGATGAAGAATCCGGCAGGGATATGGCCCTTCTGATAATCCGAGTTCGCGCCGCGATCGCGCAGTGTCTCCCATGGCGGAGCCTCGCCTGACGTGACATAGGCCTTGCCGACCGTGTCGTTCAGGAATGTCTGCTCGGATGCCGGATCACCTTTCGCATTCAGCCATTCGCGAGCAATTCGCTCCCACGACTGCAGCACCGAATAGGCCGACCAGATGTAGAATGACCGATGCTGGCGCTTGGCCTTGGGATTATGCGCCCGAAACTCCAGGCGCTGCATCATCTCGGAGCGTTGATGCTCCTCGATCAGGCCGCCGCATTCGACACAGGAAAAGCACGCATTCTCCGGCCTGTCCTCATCGAGGTTCGCCAGCATGTTTTCCCATTCCAGCACCTGGAAATGGTCGCAATGCGGGCACGGCACATAGGGATATTCCTGACTGCCGTCCTCGAAATTCCGGGTGATCCTGCACCCCGGCATGACGAGCGGGGTCGATATCTTCAGGATCTTGGCAAACTCATGAGCACGCGACCGGCTGTCGGCCTGCGTTTCCGGATCGCCACCGGCATTGACTTCCCATTTTGACAAGTCGTCCTGGACCTGTCGCTTCATCGTCACCTGGGAAAGCGACGCCGGCGAATTCGCGCCGGAGATCTGGATGGCGCCGCGGCCGTCGACGCGCTCCTTGTAAAGTACGCTGTCGAGGCCATCCCGGTTTTTCATCGGGAAGAGCTTCGACAAGGCCGTCGTGTTGCGCAGCATCGGCGCAAGCTTCATCTTCGACCAGCGCTGGGCGTTATTCTCTGTCGGATGGACGTAGAGAAAATCGCCTGGGTCCATTTCGATGGACCCGCAGGTGAAGATGTTGGCGACGACCGTCTTGCCGATCTGCGCCGAGGCGCGCACCGAGGCCGTGCGGCACGGATCGTCAGGCGACAGCGCCCTCAGAACCTCGTCGAAATATGGGAAGAGATTCCGATTGTAATGACCCGGAAAGGGGCTTTCACGCTCCGAGAAGACGATGTTGTCTTCGGCCCAGGCCAGGTAGTCGACCTCGGGCGGCGGCTGCAGGATCTCCGCCAGGACATCGTAGCTGATGCGCCGGGAATTGGCTGTCTCAACAATGACAGACGTCATGTCAGTTCAGGCTTTCGATATCGTCGGCCGCCAGTTCGGTTTCCACAGTCTCCGAAAGCTCGACCGCCTGCTTGCGCATCTGCTCGGCTGCCTTTGCGCGTACGTCGCGGAATTTCTTGCGCATCAAATGCAGGATGTCGCGCTGCGGCACCTTATATTCGGCGGAGATGGCTGATGCGATCTCGGCCAGACCGCCTTCAAACACCTGCAGCATCGTCCCGGCGATCTTTGCGCGCTCTGCCCGCGATGCCTCGGCATCCACAAGCTGGCCACGTTGCTGCGCTTCCGCGATTGCCCCGTTGCGATTGATACGCCGGAGCTGCTCAAGCTTCTGCGCCTTGATGTCGTTGTCGACGCTCGGGGCCGGCGGTATCGTCCGTCCAGTCGGCTGTGAGGGTCGATCGAACGGTAGATCCGGGTCGAGTCGAGTGTCGATCCCATTGCCGAGGCGCTGCGAGATATCGAGGGTGCCGCGCAGGTCGGCCTTGGCGCGCTCGACATCGATCTTCGCGTTGCGCCCTATACCGATCAAAGCGGCAGGCGTGATTTTGCCCGCCGCAATGTACTGGCTGATGCGCCCCGGAGTAACACCGATGATGGCGGCGAACTCACCCTTCGAAACCGCGCCTTCCATCTCGCTCTTTACCGGGTTCTTTAGCTCTTTAGCTGTTCTTTAGAAGTTTAGGCTTCGATTTTAGCGTCAGACTGGGCACCCCGCGGGGTCCTCCGGGCCCGCAGGCGGGCGAAACGGGGGGGTACGGTCCCTTGACCCAGGGGGTGGGGTGGGGTCGGTCGGTCCGTGAAACATCATGTTTCACGGGGCTTGCGCCCTCGCCTCGTGGCCAGGCCGAGCTACTGGCAAAGGAAAAGGCGACCCGAGGGCCGCCTGTTATCTGGTACTCATAGCTGTCGCACTGACCCTGACTCGGTCGCCTCATCAGGAGGCATTCAGGGCTGGGGCCGGGTGCATGTTCCCTGAGGCGCCTTCGCCTGCTCTGCCCGTCGTCGGTGCGTCGGGGATCGGAGGGTTGCATTGATCGGCTCGTCCAATGGACAAATGACTCTCACAGCTTTTTGAGAAATGCAAGCGGCATGCTATCGATCTCGAACTGCCTACCACCGACATTGATCAGCACCCGCGCCCTCGCCTGCCGCGACCACTTGACCGCCAGAACCACACACTCAAATCCGACGAATGGGCCGAGGATGATCGCAGCCCGATCGCCGTCCGTCATGGTCTTGTCGGTCGCGATGCGCGGCGCTTCAGTGCTCTGCGTAAGTGCCTTGAATACCTCAACATCTTCGTCCTGAATCACATGATATCCATTCTCTCCGCCGACGATATCGATCACGTATTTCTGTCGTTTCAGGCCCGCGAATGCATCCGCCGACGGTACACAATGCACCAGCAAATAGGATGGAAAGAACGGAATTTCGCCTTCGATTTTCTCCCCGCGACGGACCTTCACCCACTTCTCGCGCGGAGAACAAACCTCCACATTCGCATCCTGCAAAAGTTTTTCCACAGCGAATTCGCGACCCGTTTCGACGCGCAGGCAGTACCAATGCGCGTCCTTCGGCCTCCGTTTGACGATCCGCACCGATGCGGCGCGCAACTGATTCTCAGCGATTCGCTTCGCCCGCTCCACGCGTTCCTGGCGGCGATAGGCCCGATCCCGTTCATGGATCGACAGTTCAGCCTCGATCATCGGCTTATAGCTGATCTTGTTTCCGGTGATCTTACGCTGCATGGTCATCGCTCCGCTCCTTGTTGGCCGCCTCTCGGACGGCAAATTCGAATTCCTGAAGTCCATGAGGTCCGCCCTTCGGAAAGAACACGACCTTCATCACGGCCGGCGTCGGCACGAATGGCCAGCCCTGATCCTCGTGATAGGAGCGCCAGCGTTCCCACATCTGTGAGCCGACGGGCACCGCCTCGCAGAGATCCTTCAGCCGCTCGAAGATCGGCTCCACCGTGACGTGATTGCGGTCCTTGGCCGCCGCGTGCAGTCGAATGACTTCCGGATAGCCCTCGTCGATCTTGCGGCGCTCCCATTCCCGCGCCTCGAAATCGTCCGGGAAAACCAGCTCTCCGGCATCGTCGAGGAAAAGGCCGAGCTTCTGGCGATAGTTCAGCGCCGATGTGGACGATGCCCTCGCATAGGCCTCGTACGAGGCCGTGACCTTCCCGCGCAGATCGTCCGGAAGTTCGAAATACACCGGCCCCTTCACAAGCGCCCAGGCCCTGGCCGCCGCGAATGCCGGCCCGAAGACGGGCACCGCGACCTTGCCGCCGGAGACCGCCGGCGCACCGCCTGCAACCGGCCTGACGACCGCCTTGTCGGCTTCCGTCAGCATCTCCCAGACCTTGTCGCGGAAATAGTTCGCCACCGGCATGGGCTTCGTCACGCGATCTCGCTTGCATTTCGCCAGGAAGGCATCGCGCCATTCGCAGGCCAATCGCTGTTCCTCCGGCGCAAGCTTGGCGAACTCCTTGGCGATGTGACCGATCGTCGAGGTCGCCCACTTCGCCCATTCGCCCTCCCGGTAGCCGTCGCCTGTGCAGAACTTCTGAACCCGCTTGGTCAGATCCGCGTTTACAACCGATCCGGAATGATCGCGCTCGCGCGCTCTCTCTTCTGAGGGGTTATTGGAGGGGTAAGGAGGGGTTGTATGACTCCCATTGTCACCCTTAAGCGTCTCTGGTGTCACCCTTAGCGCGTCGTCAATGTCACCCTTATTTTCCAAGGGTGACATGGTGTCACCCTTATTTTCCGGGGCATCCGCCTCGACAGAAGCGCCGATCGAGGCCGCATAGGCGTCCCAGCCGTCGCGCGTGATCGCAAACAGAACATCGAGATCGAGAGAGTACTCATTGGTCGATTTCGGCCCATTGCCACCCGCCCGCACAAGTCGCAGCAAACCAATAGCCAGGAAGGATTTGATTTCCCGCTGCACTTGCCGCGTCGAGCATTGCGCCGCGCGCGCGACCGTCGCCATGGCCGGGAAAATACGCGTCCCATCGTCGTCGCAGGCATCGATCAGCTTCAGCAGAACGAGCTTGCGGCTCTGCGTTCCCATATCGGCCTTAAAGCCGGCCCCGAGCAGAAATGCACTCACGTCCCACCTCAAATAAACAACGGCTGCACGGAGCCGTCGGCAAAAATCGTGTCCATCGGCGTGTCGGCGACCGGCTCGTCGCCATCCCAGCCGTCCGGCCAGGTTCCGGCCGTGATCAGCGCGCGGATACGCGCCTCCTCTTCCGCATTGAGCAGATCGATGACCGGCCGGCCGAGGCGTGCCGCCGCAGCATTGCATTCGGCTTGAATCGAGAGAACGCGGTCGAGCGCCATCAGCCGGGCCTCAAAGGTCAGCGGCCCCATGCGCTGCGGATTGGCTGCGATAGAGCCGTCCTTCAGGCGTTCTAGCCCAGCCTTGCGCAGCCGATGACGCGGCTCCCGCAGCTCGCGATAGAGCGGCTTCAGCCCGCGCAAAGGCGCAAGGTAAGCCCAATCGGGCGAGGCCAGCACCGTTTCCAGCGCCTTTTCCTTGCTGGCCAGCGGGCAGCCGATGCAGCCGGTCCGAGCATTGATCTCGGTCGCCTCGTCGCCACCATAGGCGTCGGCGATCGCCGCCGTCGCCCAGCCGCCATATTCGCGCATGGGCGCATAGATGCGCAGCCAGTCCCAGACGTTGCAGACCCGCCAATGCAGGATCGGCGCCAGCGTGGCGATCCGCCCGCGGATGCCCTTCGATTGCGGCAGCACCTGCTGATACCAGCCTTGCCCGCACTCCGCGCCGTCCTTGCCGCAGGACATGGCGATGCGCCCGTCGCGCACCGCGCTCTCACCCTGCCGGACGCCGGTGATCATCAGGATATTGCCGTCCAGCGCGTCGAGCCGCTCAGCGAGCGCCTGCGTCATCGGATCGACCTTGATCTGGCGCGTGCACCAGCGCAGCGTATTGTTGTTCGGCGGCGGCACGCCCCGGCCGAGGATGTAGACAAGGAATCGCTTGTCGAGCGGCGCCCTGACCACCTCGCAGCGGATACCGCGCTCGGCCAGTTGCCGCATGATCTCGGCCGCGGCCATAGCGAGCGGCGGCAGCTCCTGCCGGGTGTCGGCATAGAAGATCGTCAGGCTCTTCGGTGGAGCGAGGCGGCCAGTTTCCAGAAGGTGCAGAATCAGCGTCAACGTCGCGCTGCTGTCCTTGCCGCCAGACCAGGCAATACCCCAATGCTCATGCGTCGGGCCGTAGGCCTGCATGGATTGCAGCGTCAGTTCGATCGCCTCGTCATAGACGAGCCGTTTGCTGCCCTCGAAGAGCGTCGGCTGGAGGGGCTTCATAGCGCGCCTCCCTGCCGATGGCGGCGCAGAAAGCGCTCCATCTTGCGGTCGTCGGCAACCTGCTTCCAGCGTTTCTCCCGTGCCTCGCGAGCCTGATAATAGGTCAGCTGCGCCTTGATCAGCCCGATATCGCGCCGGCAATCGCCGGAATTGCGCAGGATCGAGACTAGCAGTTCCCAGCTCGGCTCCCGCCGCTCCAGCTTCGGCGCGCGGCGGATGACACGGAACTCCTTGCCGGTCCATTCCTGCAGGCCTGCCCAGTCCGGCAGATCGTCCCGGCGCAGGAGATCGGGCGGTGTGACATACCAGAAGCGGTCGGAATACATCAGCGCGCCGCTCTGTTTCTCGTCGCTGTCACGCCGGAAATCCGCCCGCGAAATCTTGATCTCATAGGAGCAGGTGCGGAACCCCTGCGAAGCCGTCGGCTCCAGCGTCCAGAAGTCGATCCGCCGCATACCGGCAAAAAAGGCCAGCTCCGCCGCCCATATCTTGTTCTCGGACCAGCCGATCAGGCCATCGAGAATATCCTGCGCAGTCATGGGCTTCATGCCGCCATCCTTTCGACGCGGCAATGATCGGCATTGGCGGCAACCAGCGCCTCCGCCATGACGGGCGAGACCGAATTCCCGACGCAACTCACCTGCACCGACTTGGCGAATGGCCGCCAGGTCGGCTCTCCGCCGCTCTCCGGCGAGATCCAGACGCCATCTATGACATAGTGCGGCGGGAAGCCCTGGGCATTGTACAGCTCGCGCGGCGTCAGCATCCGCATGCCGATATCGACGATGACGAAGGTCTCTCCGCCGATCTCGATGGTCACGAACTCGCGCTCGTCCCAGAACCCGTGCGCCCGCAGGAAATCGGCGACCTGCCGCGCCCGAGCCGCCTGCGCCTCGGTGAAGGGCGGTGCGTCGATCCAGGCCTCGACATGGCCGTGGCGGTCCTTGGTGGTGATCGTGCGGCAAGGCTGGTCTTCCTCGCCACCGTCGCCCGTTCCGTAATAAGCCTGAAGGTAAGGCGCAACGAGCATCGACTTGCCGCCACCGTCCGCCATCGTGGTCGCAAGCGGCTTGTCTGCCTCATGGCCGGTGGACGTGCTAAACTGGCGGGAAATGAAAGCGGAAACCACGCCCTGCTGCGCGCCCGTCGCCGTCACTGTCGAGACCGGCTCGTCCGCGCCGCGGCCCGGATTGACGCCGCCGACGCGGCGGCTGTCATTGTTGTGCTGAGCAATGAAGGCGGTAGCGACGCATACGTCAGCCTTGGCTGTCACTGTCGCGGTCGGTTCGTCTCCGCCGCGCGGCCTGCTTTGCCCGGCCCTGCCGCCACAGCCGACCAGCGTTGGAACGATGATCGAATTCTGATCCTTCGCGCTGGCGATGATTGTATGGTGTGGTGCCTCCACGCTACGCACCGATCCTCCCTGCTGCGCCGCCGTCAGGACCGGCGCCACAAGCGTCAAGCCAGCGCCGCCAGCCGTAATCGTATGCGCCGGCTCGTCGGCCTCGTTGAACGGCTTGCCGGAATTGCGCATCGTCATCAGGTGGGGAGCGATGACACCAAGGGGCGCTGCGCCGCCAGGACGCTTGATGTAGCCGTTTGCCGTGACGGTCGACAATGGCTCGCGCGCATCCTGCCCCGTCGCGCCGGTATTGAATCGGATAACGGATGGCGCGATCACCGCGTGGCGGTTCTCGCAGGTCACCGTCGCCAACGGGTCATCGATCTCGCTGGTGCGCTCGCTGCGATTTCCTGAGTGGCTGTAATAGGAAGCAAGATGCGGGGACACGACAGCGTGGCCGATGCCGCCAGCAGTCACGACACCATAGGGATCGTCGATCGAATATTCCCGCCGACCGCCGCTATCGCCATGTGCGATGCTGACGATGAACGGCCGCTCCGCATCGAGCACATAGCGTTTCATCCCGCGCGCCACGCGGGCCATGGTGTTGTCGGCGAGCGGGCGGACGGCCCTCAGGCCATGCTTGGCCATAATCTCGTCGCCGCTATCGAAGATCGACGGGCACGGAAGCGACCAGTCGATGATCTCCGCCGCGGTGCGCCAGGGCAGCTTGCGCCCGGCGATCACATCCGGGTCGGCGGGCGCCCCATGTGTCGGCTTCGGCCAGACGATCTTCTGCCCGTCGAAGCGGATGATGACGAACAGGCGCTTGCGGATGGTCGGTGCGCCGTAGTCGCAGGCCCGCAACTCGCGATGTTCGATCCTGCCGCCAAGGCGCCGGATAGTCTTGCACCACTTGCGGAAGGTCTCGCCCTTGCGCTCCGGGTCCGGCATCAGCCCGCGATCGGTCTGCACGAGCGGGCCGTAATCCTTGAATTCCTCGACATTCTCCATGATGATCACGTCGACCTTGCCGCCGCTCTTCTGGATGCGGTCGACCCATCCGGGTATGATCCAGCAGAGATCGCGGATATTGCGCTCGACGGGCTTGCCGCCCTTGGCCTTGGAAAAATGCTTGCAATCGGGCGAAAACCACGCCAGCCCGATATGCCGTCCCCTGAGATAGTCGAGCGGGTCGACCTTGTAGACGTTTTCCGACAGGTGCAGCGTATCCGGATGGTTAGCGGCATGCAGCGCCAGCGCATCGGCATTGTGGTTGATGGCGATATCGGGCGAGCGGCCAAGCGCCATCTCAATCCCGGTCGATGCCCCGCCGCCGCCGGCGAAACTGTCAATGATCATCGGCGGCAGATGGCCGAATCTCCCGTGAAGGTCTGCCGTGGTGGCGCCGCCGAAAAGCGTCTCCATATACATGTCAATCCGCCCCGTCATTGATGGTGAAAAATTCGAAATTGGCGCCCGTGTAGGCCGCTTGCATACCGACGCGCGAAAGCGCTACGGTCGATGCAATCGACGGAGGGAAGCCACGATGGAATGGTGCAAGCGACATTTCGGCGGATGCGCAGTTCTCATCCTGCCGGCAGCGGTCTTCCTGATCTGGCTGAGCCCATGGGATCATCGCGAGCTTTTCTGCAAAGCTGACGAAGCCTGCGTTCGGGAATGGATCTCCGCCTTGAGCGGCTGGGTCGCCGCCCTTGCCGCATACGTGACGATCCGCACGATGAACGGCCAGCGCGCGGAAGCAAACAGACATCAGCGAGAGAATGTCGAGCTGGAGATCATGGGCCGGCTTGCGCTCACACGGAAGCTGCTGGCCGGGCTTCTGGTCAGCCTGGGCGCATGCACAGAGACGATCGCACGCCTTCGCAGCGAAGCCGTCAATTATCCTAGGGAATTCGCCCGCTTTCCGGACTCCGTGAAAGCAATCGAAGAGGCGATGAAAAGCCCGGTCATCGACGAGTATGCAGAAAGGATCGGCTTTGACTACGCCCTGCTGGCCAAGCCCCTGGTCGGACGGGCCGATCGCCTGATCGAGGAAATCGGGAGATATCGAACCAGCTACAATCTCTATCCGATCATGAGCAAGGAAACCCTTGAAAGGGATGGGCCGGAGATTGCCGCAAAGATCATCCAATGGAACATCGATTGCATTGGCTACCTCAACCTGCTGATCGAGGATGCGAAGGCATTCAATGCGAAGTGGCGCGGCAAGATTACGGAAGCCGCCGACATCACCGATGACATCAATGTTGCTCGCTCGGTCGGCGAGCGATAGTGCATCCAGCATCAACTAGCCTCCCTCTCGCGCGGAAATCTTGAGATCGGTTTCGGCGATGTAGACCGCCGACAGAATGGTGATCGGGATGGAGCCGTCGGCGAGGCGCGTCGCCGTCTGTTCGGCAAGCTTGGCCTGGGCATAGGCGATGGCGGCGTGATGACCGGCAGCGTCGAGGATGCGGCGCAGATTCAAATGCTCGCGATGGAAGACGTAATTCGGCACGGACATCAGCCACGCCCTGCGCTCGGCATGGCTCTGGCACTGTTCCAGCTCTTCCAGGATCGGTAGAAAATCGCTCATCACAGCACCATCGCCCACATGAGCCAGACAGCGGCCGAGGCGACGACAGCGGCGGCGAACAGCGCGCCGTTGCGCAGAGCCGAAATAGCGCCCCGCCCAGGCCCCAAATTGGCGAGCGCCAGCAGGAAGACGAGGGCCGTCAGCAGCAACGGCAGCCACCACCATCCGGTTTCGATGCTCATCACCAACCGCCTTCCATCTCTGATGTTTCACGGGACTCAATCGCTGTAACGGCTTGATTTTTCTGAACCGGAAGGACGAGATAAAGCATCGGGTCGAGACCTGCGACGCGGGAAAGCAGCAGCACGCTCGTCACGCTCAGATCGCGCTGATGGACCGCCCGCGACAGCATCGCGGGATTGAGGCAGGGATGCAGCGCCGACGCGGCGCGATAGGAAATCCCCTCGCGCTCCAGCCAACGCCCGATATCGTCTGCAAAGCGCCCACGGTCGAAATCAGCCTGCATCGACCGCCTCCTGACCGCCGTCATCCGTCAGCAGCAGCCCGAACTCCGCCGGATCGACCCAGAGCGCCGCCCAGATTTTGGCCCGCAGGCGCCCATTGCCAAGCCGGCCCTGCCAGGCATCCCAAAATTCCTGCCGGCTGACATCACAGCGCTGCCGCAGCTCGGCCCGCGCCGCCTTTTCGGCTGAGCGGCCCTGCGACGGAAAGGAGATGCGCACCATCATGTCGACGCGCAGCCGAAGGAAGCGCTTGAGCATGTCGGGCGAGAAATCAGGCGTCATGAACCGCCTCCTTGAGTGGCGGCAGCACGACGCCGGTCCGGACATCGATGCGCAACATGTGCAATGGGCATGTGATGACGCCATAGACGGGTGAGTGATCGGCGAGCGGCACGGCGCGATGCGGGCAGACCCAGCCGCGCCCGTCATGGCGCGCCTGCTTGCTGGTCCATTCATCGAAATGGCATTTCCAGTTCTGGTTGCCGTTGGAGACCACCAGATTCAGAAGATCCCTTGCGAAGGGGTTTCCGACACGCCGGCATTTGCGCAAGCGCCAGACAGGCGCAGGGAGACCGTCCGGATTGATACGCTCGCTGGTCATCAGCGGCGAAGCCGCAACCAGCCGCCAGAATTGATCGTCCAACTCTTCCCGGCTTCCGGCCCAGATGAACCGCGGATCGATATGATAGTGAGACCACTCAAAATTCAGGCAATGCGCATCGCTGTGCTTCGGGCCGATGACCGGCCAATGCCGCTTTACGCCATGCCATTTGCCGGCGACGGTGGGTACGAGATAGAGGCTCCCTACCTCGGCAGGTCCGGTCAGCTGATCGAGACGGGGCGTCATACCGCCCCTCCATCGAGGCCGGCCTCAAAGCCCCATGCCGACCAGCCTGGACGAGGCGCGCGGCAGAACATTTCCAGGCGCGGCATTGCGGGATAGAGCCGTTCGATCGTCTCTGCGTAAAAGTCCGGCTTGGCGGAGTGGCGGCCCTTGGCCTCGCAATAGACGGTCTCCGGCTGCGACCCCATCAGCGGCGTCGCGGGTTCACCTCTGCGGCCGATCAGCAGTAACTCATGCCGATCGCGACCCCAATAGCCGGTTCCGGCAACCTGCTTGTCCCAGATCCAGTGATGAACATATTGGAAGCCCCATGCTTCCATGACCTTCAGGCCGTCCGGCAGCATCGGGTTCGTGGCCCACAGAAAAAGAACGGCGTCCCTCTTCGCCGGCGCCCCGATCTTCTCCCAGAGTGCACAAATGTCGTCCGTCGGCATGGTCGGATAATGATTTTCGGCACTCTTCTCACGGCCTGTCACCTCGGAATGCACGCCGAACTTCCACGGCGGATCGGCATAGATGACCGGGAATTTCTGCGTGACGATCCCGGCCGTCGCCGCGCCCGTCGTAACGACATGCGCCATATGCGCCAGCCGAACATCATGTTTCTTCTTCTGGTCTTCAGCGCGAAACGCCTTGGCCAGCGCGGTGATGCGCTTCTTCTCGGCCCGCAGCACCTCTTCCTGCGCCTCGCGCTCCAGGTGACTGATGGTCTCGCCAACCTTGATCGACAGCGATCCGCTTTCCATTGCCTGGATCAGCGTATCGACACCATGCTCCCGGATACGCTTCGCAGCCTTGACCGCCCTCTCCGAAATCGAGAGCCGACGCCCGGCTTCGCGGGCGTGCACATGTGCGCCCCCGGTCGTCTGGTTCATCCCGTTTTCCCAATCGACGATACGGGCTGCGACCATGGCCCGCTGCGCATCCGTCAGATGGCGGCGTCGCAGGTTTAGCGACAGGACGAAGCCGAGCGGATCATTGCCCTTGTAATCTTCGGTCCAGGCGTCGATACCCAGCCGGTGGCAAGCCTCGTCGCGATTGCGCCCGTCGAGGATCTTGCCGTCGAACAGCCAGACCGCCTGTTCCTGCCCGTGCGTTTCGATATCCCTGGCGAGCTCGTCGATCTCGCTGTCCGGCAGCATCGGGAAGAGCGCGGCGAGCGGATGATGCGGAAGGCGGAAAAGCTCAGCCGACATGGATTTTCCTTTCCGTCGAAAGGTTGATCAGCGCGGCAATCCGCTCCGGCTTGTGGCCGCGCTCGATACGTCTGGCGACCCAGTATGGATCATAGGGGAAATCAGCCAGGCACATTGCCGTGCGGATGATCGCCGGAAGCTCGTCGAACTGACGCATGATGTCCGAGGGCGAGGCGCATAGAGGCGCTGTCATGCCGCCACCTCACGCTTGCGAACCAGCCGGTAGCCGTGCCCCCAAACCGTTTCTATGACGACATCGAATCTTTTGAGTTTCTGGCGCATCTTGCAGACGAAGACATCGACGATCTTGATCTCCGGTTCGAGATCGATGCGGTCGCTGTAGAGCGCCAGCATGATGGATTGCTTCGTCGCCACATCGCGGCTGGCGAGATGGGCATAGACGCGCGCCTCCGAAGACGTCAGGCGATATTCGAGCGGGATGACGATCGTCGGCGGCATCAGCGCATCCTCCAATTGGCGGATGCGCTCTTCGAGCATGGAAATTCTGTCCCGCTGCGCGTCGACGATGTCAGGCACGGACATGCCCTCCCATCATTCCGTTCGGGGCGCGGGGGGGGGGGGGGGGTATTGACGAATTTTTCCCGATCTACGAGCGAATAACCGACAAAGCGCTGCGACCGCACGACAATCCCAAACGGCTTGAGTTTCCGGCGCATCTTGCTGACATGGCTCTCGATGACGTTTTCCGACGGATCGCAATCGAGATCGTGGCGATCACCGTAGAGTGCTGCCCAGAGCATGTCTTTCGTCACCAGGTCGCGACGGCAGAGCGCGCCGAAGACGCGCTGCTCAGCTCGCACCAACCCCCATTCCGGCCGGATCAGGACGTCTGCTCCGCAAAGCAGGCCCTGGAGCTGACGCACCTGTTCGCGCAGCTTCTCGATCTCGTCCTGCTGTATCCGGACCAGGTCATCCACGCGCCTTCCTCCGGTTCATGAAGATGACCGAGGCCGTGGCGCGCCAAAGAGGAACCTTGCGTTCCGTCGCAAAGCGCTTGGCTTCGAGCTCGATCTGTTCCGGCATGGCCTGGATGACGGCGGAAATGCGATCCGCCTCTATCTGCCCCTTGTACTCACTGGTAAAAAGCAGGCATTCGACGGCGCGGATCAGATTGGCGCTGACGGGTGCGGACCCACCCTTGACGCAGATCTCCAGAACCTCACGGGCACCCTTGGCGTGCCGGCGCGAAATCAGCGCCGCAATCGTCGTCACCGCCATGCATTCGCCTGGCTTGAAGCGCGCGAAGGGCGGCGGATTTTTCAGGATCGTCACGCCGGACCGCTCACAGACCTGCGCCATTGTCAGCGCATCCTCGTCGCCGGCCGCGACCAGCGCCACATGCAGCTGCGTCGCCGTCACCTGAATGCGGTCGCGGTTATGGCGGACGAATGCCGAAGCGCGCTCCGCCACCGCCTCGGCGCGAACCACGACAACAGGGATCGTCGGTATATCGCCATGGGTGACCGCGCCGATCGCCGTATGCTGCCCGTCGATGACATGCAGCGAGCCGTCCGACTCGACGACGATTGGTGGCTTGAATGCCAGCCAGCTCCATTCCGAGACGATCTTACGGATAAGACGGATCGACCGATCGGACAGACCACGCTGATAGCCTTCGTCGACCACAAGGGCGCGCGGATCGACGAGACGAACCTCCGGCAGCCAATCGGTCAATGCCGCGCGCGGCAAATCCGGAAAATCGAGGGCTTCGATGGCGCGCAAGGCTCAGCCCTCCCCGACCACGCGCAAGCCGGCCTTCGCGCCGCCCTGCGCCTTAATGACGGCGGCGGCGGCCCGCAGGTTGGAGGTCGCGATCTCCAGCGATGCGGCGATGCGGTCGATCGTCGTGCCCTCGGTCGAGGTGACGATGCCATCGGAAATCGCCGACCCCACGGCATTGGTCAGTTCGCCGGTCTGCCGGTGGATCTCGCTCAGCGCCGTCAGGATGCCCTGACCCGCCTGCCGTTCCTCTTCCGGATCGGTGAGCCGCCGGCCATTGGCCTCGGCGAGCACGTTGGTCACCAGCGCATAGCCGCAGTCCCTTTCGAGAACGACGATGGCGCCGACCGGCATCACGTCCGGATCGGCGCCGTTGTTCCAACGGCCGACCTCGCTCTTCGAAGCACTGACCAGCTCGGCCACGCGGATGATGCCGCCGCATCGCGCGATCAGATCGCGCTGGGCCGCCTTGATGCGATAAAGGAATGCGTCCATGCCCATTCTCCGAATAAAAAAGCCCTTCCCGAGCCGGGAAATCCGGCCGGGTTTTCCCGTGGCGGGAATTGTGCGCAGATGCGAAAAGCTGTGCGTCAGCGAAGGCCGACGCAACGCAACATCACGGAGGCCCGCATGCGCGCGGCAGAGATTTCAGGACCGACAAACTGGTTGCAGGGGCTGGATTCGAACCAGCGATCTTGTGGGTATGAACCACATGGGATGACCAGGCTTCCCTACCCTGCGAAAAGAAAAGCGCGCCGGACATCGAAGGTCCGCCATTCCAGCGTCTTGCTAGATCGCGCCGGCGCGAAGTGGCGCAGCCAGTTGACGAACTGCGCGGGGAAAACAATGCGCGCCGGCCACGGGCAAGGGCCGACGCGACTGATCGGCGACGCCGGATGCGGCGGCAGTCGCCAATGGAAAGGCTCGGGATCATTCAGCAGCCTCCGCGATATGTGCGAGGGAGGCGTCGCGAACACCATCAAGGAGGCCGGGCTTGAATTGCTCGATCCACTCTATACGCTGCAGATGATGATCTTCGGCGGTAACGAGACCGTCGGTCATCGTCTTGATCCGTTCGATTATGGGCGAATCAGGAAGTACCATGCCGATCTCGTAGCGCTGATAGTTCCGCGCATGCGAAATCCCGAGCGCTGCGGCGCAGGCCCGAAGTGTGAGTTTCCGTTGATTTCGCCAATCCCTGAGCTTCATGCCCGCAAGTTGGCACAACAGGCCATTTTTTGTCAATCCAAAGTTTGGCGTTATGCGCCATTCACTTTTTTGGCATTAGCGGCCACATTTCGGCACCATTAGGATTCGATAAACCATGGCCGCCAAAGACACCATTCCTCCGAATAATATCGAAGCCATCCGCCGCGCAAAAAAGTGGTCTATGGAGAAGCTTGGCGAGGAGATCGGCACAGATGCTTCGACCGTCAGCAAGATCGAGAAGAGCAAGATCCGGCCCGCGACGGAGCGCCTGCTGAAAATCGCCGCCGCACTTGAAGTGTCGGTCGACGATCTCTTCGCATCCCACTATGTGCCGCCACCCCCTGCGCCCACATCTCCGCCGTCCGGTGAAGGATCGCAGATACAAGTCATGGGCGCCGCGGCGGGCTCGCTGGCAAGCGGCACCATGCAGATTACGGAAGGCCCTATCGACTGGATCGATCGCCCCAAGGCTTTGGAGAACGCCAGAGGCATTTACGGCCTCTATATCGACGGCACCTCAATGGAGCCGCTGCATCGCCACGGCTCGCTGGTGCTCGTCAGTGAATACAAGCCCGCGCGCATTGGCGACGCCGTCGTAATACAGGAGCAACGAATGGAATCCGAGCCGATGATGGCATCGATCGGCATTCTTTACGCCCGAACAGGCGAGAAGGTAGTCCTGCAGAAGCTCAACCCCGCCGGTAGCTTTGTCGAGATCAACGCCAAATTCGTGAAGACCATCCATAAGGTCCTCGATTATGGCGAGTTGCTAGGGCTCGCCTGAGACCCCCCATCCTGAATAACCGGATCTTCGGGGCGCTTCGCGACCCTTCCCAACGCGCATCAATACGCGCGACAACAATATTTGGCCCATTGTGCCATTTTATGGCTTGACAATATTTGGCCTCATGTGCCAACTTTCACCCATCCGGTGAACTCCTCCTCCCATCTCCGGATATCGCGGAGCGCCGCTGCCCCTTCTCCTCCAGGGCAGCGGCGTCGCGATGGGAGCGGAGATCAGCAGATGTCACTTCTCGTGAATCAGATTGCGCACATTGGTGCCGTTCGGGCCGTAGAGCAGAAGCGCGGCAACGCAGGCCGCATCCTCCGGCTTGCCCTTCCAGGCATCGATCTGGCGAGTAATCTCCGTCATCAGCTCCGCCCGGTCCCTGTCGAAGTCGATGCCGAAATAGGCGGCCGCCAGAACGACCGAGCCCTTCGTGATCTCGACGCGCGAGCAGATGCGCTCCGCAGCGAAGGCCTGCGCGATATTCTTCAGCGCATTCTCACGCTGGCCGGCCGGGGCCGGCGACGCACAGCAGGCGCCGAGCAGCACCGCGACCAGAAGCCTTTTCATCTCGAATCCCTTCACTCAACTCATCCTTGCATCTTGGCACGATCGGCCGCCGAGGCAAGGGCTTCGTCATCGGCCGACAGGAAATCCGCCATGAAATCCAAGACCGCAACTGCGGAAGACAAGCGCGATATCGAACTCGCCGTCAGCAAGACCCTTGAACTCGGCTCGATGAGCGACGAGCAGGTGCTCGCGCTCGGCATTTCGCCGGAAAGCCTCGCCCGCAACCGCAACGCCATCGCCGCCGCCATCCGCGCCAGCGGCATGCATTTCGCCGCGTAACCATCCGCTTTGATCTCCGCCCGACCTGCGGGCGGCTTCCAAAGCAGATGTTCAACGTAAGCACAGGGGAATACCATGACGAAGCGTCTCACCGAGACGACGGCGCAGGTGGATCGCGCCATCGGAGCAACCATTCGCGGCTTTCGCCAGCTTGCCGGCATGAGCCAGGAGCGCCTTGCCGACGGCATCGGCGTCACCTTCCAGCAGGTGCAGAAATACGAAAAGGGCATGAACCGCGTGGCCGCGTCGACCCTTTTGCGCATCTGCACCGTCCTGCACGTCAGCCCGATGGATATCCTCGGGCCGCTCTTTGGCGGGCCGGCCGACGCCATGGACGCAATGACCGGCCTCAAGCAGCGCCTCGTCGACGCGGAAGCCAAACTGGCGAAGATCCGCCGCCTGCTCGGCGACGACGACCCCTTCGCCGATATCGTGCCTTACGGAACATCGGAGGGCATCACCGCCTCCACGATACAGCATCAATAGCGGCCCACTTTCGGGCGCCTGCAGGCTTTCGCAACAGATCAGAGGATTTTGCCATGCAAGACAATGGACAGCATCAGCGCGGCTTCCTGAAGAACCCTCGCCTTCCGCGCAAGGGCGAAACCATCGGCGGCGGCTTCTTCGTCTTCCGCCGCGGCGAGGAGACGGGCCGCATCCGTCCGTCACAATGGCCCTTCGAATACGCCACCCTGCCGGAGGCGATCGCCGAAGCCGAGCGGCTCGCAATTGCCTATCCCGGCTTCGATTTCATCGTCGTGGGCGAGGTCCATACCGCCCGCGCCGAGAAACCGGCTGCATCGAGCGAAGCGGAGGCGGCTTGAGCCATGAACCACTTCACACCCTTCCTGCCTGCCGGCGCACTGCCCGCGCTTCGCGATCTTGGCATGCCTCGCATGCCGGTCCGCACCCAACGCCACCTCGAATTCTGGCTGCTCGCCGTCATCGCAGTCTCGCTCGGCATGTCCATCGCAAGGATGATCTAGCCATGCAGTCGACCATGCTCTGCCTCCCCTTCGTCGGCCTCGCCGGCATCGCCGTCATCTACGTGACGACCGTCTTCTACCAGCAGCGCGACCTGCGCCTGCGGCGGCTGCACAACGCCACGCTCGAATTCGCCCATGGCCTCGGCATCTACGAATGCCGCGCCTTTCTGGAGGTCGCCCAGACCGGCGACCAGGTCGAGCTGGGCCGCCGCTGGCCGGCATGGCCGGAGTTCCGCGACGCTACCCTTCGCGGTGATTATCGCTGGGGAGCCGCATGATGGGCGAGATCGTCACCCTCAATCTGCCGCCCGCAACGCCGCGCCTCGTGCCGGCGACCACGGATATCGCGCGAGATGAAAGCGCTCTCTGGACCATGACGCATCTCGCCGACGCCATGTCGTCGATCGCGACCGCAGGACAGGAGATCGCCGAGGCGCAGAAGATGTTCCTGCAGCAGCGCACGGAGCCATCAACCATCGTCACGGCCGAGACCGTCGAAAGCATCGTGCGCGGCCTGGTCGCCGCCATCGAGGTTCACGGCGCCTCGAACCGCGACCATGCGCTGATCACCGCTGCGCGCGCTTGGCTGACCGAACGGGATGGAGGCGGCGATGTCGACTGACACCACCCAGCTTTTTCGCATCCATTTCGAGGATGGCGCGAAGATCGACGTCGCGGCGAAGGACGCCGCAACCGCCAACAAGGCCGCCCTCGCCAGGCACGACGGCATCATCCGGAAAACCAAGATCGTAAGGGAAAAGTGATGGCCGATATCACCCTCTGGCTCCCCGAGAACGACCTCATTCGCCGCCAGGTGCTGAACAAGCTGACCGAGGAAAGCGGCGAACTGCTGCAGATCGTCGGCCGCTGCCTCGCCCAGGGCATCGACAAGGCCGATCCGAAGAGCGGCAAGCCGAACATCGACGCCCTTGCCGACGAGATCGCCGACATGATGGCCGCCGTTGCCTGGTTGCGCGAGGTCATCACCCTGCCGCCCGGCACCGATGCCCGCACGAACCGCAAGCTCTCCGGCTTCCATGAATGGCAGGGCCTGCTCGAAGCCGCCCAGTAACGCCACTCCTCCAGGACAGAAGGAACAGGACATGACAAGCATACGCATCCATCGCTCCGACCTGACAACGCCCATCCTCGCCACGAGCGCGGCGACCACCGTCGCGATCCGCGCCGGGACCGTAATCGAGATCGACGGACAGCCGCATGCCTTCGGGCAGGAAACACCGATCGCCCTCGACCACATCGCCGTAGGCACGGACTACGGTGTCAGCATCGACGCGAACGGCAAGCCGGTTGCGCAGGCCCTATCGGGCAATCCGCGCGACTCCGGCTTCGTGGCGGGATTTCATGCCGCTCCCGGCGGTTGCGCCCTGGAGCGCAATGGCAGCGATGCTATCCCTGCGATCAACCCCTATTCCCTCTGGGACATGGACTTTCGTCCTGCCTGCCCCGATCCGCGCGGCATGACGCTCGTCGAGGCCAAGGACGGACATCGTTTCTGGGTCGACATCTATCTGCTTGGGGTCGACTACAAGGAGCACGGCACAAGCCGCCACGGCATCGAGATCGCCGATGGCCGTTCGCTCGACCGTCTCGACTTCAAGACGGCCGCCGGCATCTATGCCAGCCATGGCAAGCGGCTGCTGACCTATGACGAATTCCGCACCGCCGCCTTCGGCGTCACGGAACGGTCATCCGCCGACCGCGACCCGAAAACGACTGGCCTCGATGCCGCACGCACCAGCAAGTTCGGCCTCATGCAGGCGACCGGCAATCTCTGGGTCTGGGGCACTGACGGGGATATCGACGACCCCCGCCCGTCCCTCTTCGGCGGCTCGTGGCTCGGCGGCTCGGTCGCCGGTTCCCGCTATGCGGACTTGGGCTACTGGCCGGGGTCCTCGCATGGCAACCTCTCCGCGCGCGGCGGTAGCGACCACATGGCGCCTGCCTAGTCCGCGCGGAAGCGCGGACAATCCCTGATCACAACAAAGGATCAAGACCATGACGGCAGCAGCCGAAGTCAATCGCATTATTCGCATTGAAAGCCAGGACTGGACAAAATCAATCCTGGTCACGCCGGACCGCACGAGCCTCTACATCTCGGCCGGTACGGCTGTCGAGATTGATGGCACCATCCATCGCTTCGACAACGACACGCCGATCGCGCTCGGCAATCTGGACGCTGGCAAGGATTATGCCGTCACCATCGACGCGGCAGGCCAGCTGATCGTCGAAGATGTCAGCCGGAAAAATCCCCTGACCGCCGGATATTTCGCGGGCTTTCATTTCGCACCTGGCGGCCACGCAACAGGCACCGCCGGCGGCGACGCCATTCCGGAGATCAATCCCTATTCACTCTGGAATATCGGCTTCGGTCCCGCATGCCCCGATCCGCGCGGCATGGCGCTGATCGATATGGGCAACGGCCGCCGTTTCTGGGCCGACATCTACCTGCTTGGCATCAATCACCATGAGCATGGCACGAGCCGCTTCGGCGCGACCATCGCGGATGGCGAAGACCTGCCGCTGCGACCGGATGGCAGCACCTACGGAAAGCTCGACTTTACCACGGCCAAAGAAATCTACGCCCATCACGACAAGCACCTACTCAGCGCCGAGGAGTTCTTCACGGCCGCCTACGGCGTCAGGGAGCGATGCTCGCGCGATGGCGAGCCCAGGACAACCGGATCTTTCAATGGCGGTGGCGAACGCTTCATCAGCCGATACGGTCTTTTCGATGCGACCGGCACGATGTGGCAATGGGGCACCGACGGCCATCCGGATGATCCCCGCCCGTCCGTCTTCGGCGGCTCGTGGATCAACGGCTCGAGCGCCGGTTCCCGCTGTGCGTACTTGGCCTACTGGCCGGAGGACTCGGCTGGCAGCATCTCCGCGCGCGGCGGTAGCGACCACATGGCGCCTGCCTAGTCCGCGCGGAAGCGCGGACACTCTCCATCCCAGAACGGTCGCCGATCATGACACGCGATGAACATGTAAACGCCCGCGATCTGGCGATTATTGAAAAATACGAGGCCGTTGTGACCTACCTCTATCCGATCATCCAGAATTGCCCGCGTCGCCACGCGACGCTGCGCGACCGGCTGATCGGACTGATCTTCGATCAGGTTGGCCTTCTCTACGAGGCCGCGAAGTCGAAACAGGCTTCGCGTCTTTATGCGGCGGACGCCAACCTAGCGACGCTGCGTTTCTGGTTGCGCTTTGCGGCCGATCCCAAGCTGAAGCTCATCTCATACCGGCAGCATGCGGTGGCGCTGCGCTACCTCGCTGAAGCCGGCGCGATGCTCGGCCAATGGATCAAGACCGCGAAGGGCAGCGGGAGGTCGGGGCAATGACGTTGCGGCGCCCGTCCATCTTCGGCGGCTCGTGGATCAACGGCTCGAACGCCGGTTCCCGCTATGCGAACTTGGACTACTGGCCGGAGAACTCGAATGACAACATCTCCGCGCGCGGCGGTAGCGACGACCCGATTTCGGCTCGGCGACGGTCACGGCCTCGCCGGTCATCTTCCACGGGTGCAGCCAAGTCGGCGGCATCAGGGTGGTCGGCCCAACCTTCCGGCTTCGGCGAACACATTGCAAGGTCCGGTACAGCGGGGAGTAGCGGCGATTTGGCCGTCGAAACCCGCGACCGGCAATCAAGCACGGACATCATGGGAAAAAAGCACCGCAATCTGATCGGCGCGATCACCGCCGATGCCAATATGCGCGAGGCCTTTCGCCTGACCTCCCTCGGCAAGCGCCTCACCCCCGGCTTCCTTGAGTTCAAGGAATTCTCCATCATCAACCTGCAAGACCTGGCCGCCGCCATGCTCGACGGTTCCTATCAGCCGGGCACACCGCACGAATTCCGCATCTTCGATCCGAAAGAACGGTTGATATCGGCGCTTCCCTTCCGCGATCGCGTCGCCCAGCATGCGCTCTGCGCCGTGATCAGCCCGATCTTCGAGGCGACGCTGCTGCCGAGGGCTTTCGCCTGCCGTCCCGGCAAGGGAACGCACGCCGCCGCCCTGTCGGTCCAGGCCGACATGCGCCGCCTCACCCGCGGCGGCGACGCGCTCTATGCGCTGAAGACCGACTTCTCGCGATACTTCGCCAGCATCGAGCACAATACACTCTGGCGGCTGATCGAGGCGAAGATCTCATGCCGGGGCACGCTGCGCCTGCTGGAAACCATGCTGCCGCGAACGGGCATAGGCCTGCCGATCGGCAATCTCATCTCGCAGATCTTCGCCAATATCTATGCCGGCGTCGTCGATCGCCATCTGCAGCAGGATCTCGGCGAGCGCCATTGGTATCGCTACATGGACGATATCGTCGTCCTCGGAGGATCGATGGGACATCTTCGTCGGGTCCGATCCTCGATCGAGGACCTGTCACGCGATCGGCTAGGCCTGCGCTTTTCCAAATGGAGCATCCAGCCGATCGGCCGTGGCGTCAACTTCGTCGGCTATCGCATCTGGCCCGACCACAAGCTGCTGCGTCGCGACAGCGTCGTGCGCGCCCGGCGCAAGATCGCCGCCTATCGCGCCGCCGGCGAGCACGAACGGCTGGAACGCTTTATCGCTGCATGGACCGGCCACGCCAATTGGGCCGACAGCCGCAATCTCATGAAGAGCCTTGGGATTTGTTGCACCATGGAAAGCGGCCACCAGCTTTGCCGAGGCCACCCATGATCACGCCGGACATCGTCGTCGCCGCCATCAAGATCTTCCTGCCGCTCATCCTGGTCGCCTGGTTTTTCCATTGGGTTTCAAAGGACATCGACCGTGACCGGCCTTAATTCAAAAGCTGAAGGACATGCCAATGGCTGATCATACCAAGATCGAATGGACCGACGCCACATGGCAGATCGTTACCGGCTGCTCGGTCGTTTCGCCCGGCTGCACCAATTGCTACGCCATGCGCCTTGCCGGCACCCGCCTGCGCAACCATCCGAGCCGTGCCGGACTGACGAAGGACACCAAGGCCGGCCCGGTCTGGACCGGCGAAACGCGCTTCAACGCTCAATGGCTCGACCAGCCGCTGCGCTGGAAAACCCCGCGTATGATTTTTGTTGCCGCCCACGGCGATCTCTTCGCCGATGGTGTCACCGACGAGCAGCTCGACCAGATCTTCGCCGTCATGGCGCTCAGCCCGCAGCACATCTTCCAAGTGCTGACGAAACGACCGGAGCGGATGCGGGATTATCTGCTGGAGATGCAGCGAAGCTTCGAATCCGATTATCTGGAATTTTCACGACGCTGGGGAACGGCTGCTGCCGAGGTGACGGAGTCGCCATGTGCCTCCGGCGCAATCGAGGATATCGAATTCCCACTTCCCAATGCCTGGCTTGGCGTGTCCGTCGAGGACCAACGACGATCAGATGAACGTATCCCGTTCCTGCTCGATACTCCGGCCGCCATCCGTTGGATCAGCGCAGAACCCCTTCTCGGCACTATCGACCTGCGGGCCTTCCTGCCTGACACCTGGAAATGCAAACAGCCGGTGCGCGACTGGGCTGATTTTGTCTGGCCCAGCTGGGTGCCAGAGGGCGTCCGAAAGGATATCGAATCCTTCTGGAACCCGGAGTGGGGCCGTGGACCGAACGCGTGGATGCGCGGTGCCATAGAGAACGGACAACCACTATTGGGCACCACCGGCCAATATGAGACTTTTCGATGTGGCGAGCCGTTGATCGAAGGCCGGTTCGTGCCCGCCTGGAACAACATCGGTCGCGTAATCACCGATGCTGGCGAAGTTCATTGCGTCTCCGCCGGGATCTATCAAAGTCGCCCTCCCAGGATCAACTGGGTCGTCGCCGGTGGCGAGAGCGGCTGGAACGCCAGACCGATGCATCCGGATTGGGCGAGATTACTTCGTGATCAGTGCGCCGAAGTCGGCGTGCCCTTCCTGTTCAAGCAATGGGGCAACTGGCAGGTCGCCTGCGAGGCCAACGGCCATATCGACCACGACATGCTGCGCAACGATGCCTTCTGGATCGATGTCGACAGTACGCGCCACAAGCCCAGCGCTCTCGGCCTGAAGAGGCCCTACGCGATGCACCGCGTCTCGAAGGCCGTCGCCGGCCGCACGCTCGATGGCGTCGAGCACAATGGTTTTCCACCCCTTCCTGCACACTTCAAGGAGCATGCCGATGCGTAAGCTTCCCGATGCCTACGTCCTGCAAAAACATATCGAACGCGGCCTCGACGGCCGCGAGATCGCCGCCATCTACGGATGCCATCCGGATTCGGTGCGCGAAGTCCTGCGCAAGGCAGGCCTCGTCATCCGCAAGCCGAAGGCGCCGCCGGTCAATGGCGCGCGCCCAGCCTACAGGCCACGCCAGGAGCGCAACGAAGTCGAGCTGCTGCCTGACCGGATCGTCTTCACCCGCGAAGTCACCGCCGGCACCTATGGCGGCATGATGTTCCAGCGGATCTCCGTGCCGCGCATATCATCCCATATCGCCGCACTGCAGGACGCCGGCCGATGCTGAAGGTCGACAAACCCAGCAACCGCACGACGCTCCGCTGCGACAGCTGCCAGACCACCTTCGCGCGTGACGACGAGCCTTTCGATATTGCGGCCACCATCCAGAGCGCCAAGGCGGTCCGCTGGAGCATCGAACGTCATGCCGGCGCATGGCAGCACTTCTGCCCGGCCTGTGCCAAATCCCGAACAAGAGGAAAGCTGCTGTGAACGACAGGAAACGCAACCTTGGTGCGGATGCGGCCGAGGAAAAGGAAATTCCGGGCAAGCTCGAATTCTTCGAGGGCAAGCTCACGCCCGTCGTCGACGCTTCGCGTAGAGGCTGGTGGCGCTTTCACGAGCACTACGACCGCGACGGCTATTGCGACAATCCAGGACGAGGATATTGAGATGAAAATTACCCGACCCACCACGGCCACACTGTTCATCGCTTGCGCCGGACTGCTGTCCGCCTGCACGGATGCCGATATCGCCTCCCGGAACCTGTCGAAATCCGCCGACATGTTCCAGATCAACCGCCGGATCGTTTTCTACAACGGCATCACCGGCGACTATATCCTGTCGGTCGAAGGGCTTTGCTCAATCGGGAACAACGACAAGGACCGAGAAGTCACGATCACCTGCAAGACAGGGCCGGACGCCTACAAAAAGCATTTCCTCGGCCTGTCCGATAACGTGACCTATTTCGCCGAACAGATCGATAGCGCGGCCGTGAACACCTATCACTACAAGGTGATCTTCAAGCCCTCCGCCATCATTCCCGATGTGGATTTGAAGTAGGAGCCGCCGATGGCTAGGCGCCGGCCACCCAACATTCCCCTTTCCCCTTACGATCCAAGGAGCCGAGCAATGGAAGATTTTGGCAAGATGCAGCGCGAACCCGAACGCCAGCACCAGCGCGACAAGCGCGGCATCTGCTGGTGTGGCGACCCGAATTGCGGACGCGGCCTCCTTGGTGGGCAAACGTCCAATCGCTCAATCACAGGTGACCTCAGAATATTTCCTTCATCGGGCGACATTCTCTCCGGCATCTATGCCGATATTGTACGTCAGTCGTTCGGCGATGCATATCGTCCCTTCTCGGATGATCGAGACGATCGCCGGCAGAGCTTGCCGCGCTCATATACGGAAGCGCGCGAAGCGGTGAAAGACTACCTACTCGAAGTCAACCATGCGACCGCATGGGATGACATCGTCGGCAATGATACGGCCCGCGCCGCGCTGGTCGAGGCGATCGAGGAGCCGAAGCTTCATCCGGAACTCTATGACTATTACGGCATGCGCACACCGAAAGGCGTGCTGCTCTACGGTCCGCCCGGCTGCGGCAAGACCATGTTCGCCAAGGCCGCGGCGGCCGCCGTCGGGCGCGTCTATGGGGCAAAGGCTGAAGTGCTCGTCGTCAACGGGCCACAGATCCAGTCTCCGTATGTCGGCAAGACAGAGGAGACGATCCGCGCGATCTTCAAATTCGCCAGGGAGTATGCCGCCCATCACAAGCATCCGCTGACCGTCTTCTTCGACGAGGCCGAAGTGCTCTTTCCCGATCGCACCGGCCGCGCGCGCCGCGTCATGCCCTGGGAGGAAAGCCAGGTCGCGCAGTTCCTTGCCGAGATGGATGGTCTCAACACCATGGGCGCCTTCGTCATCCTCGCTACCAACCGGCCGGAAGCGATCGACGAAGCCCTGCTGCGCGATGGGCGCTGCGACCGCAAGATCAAGGTCGAGCGGCCGAACCGCGCCGCCGTCGAGCATATATTGCTGAAAGCGCTTGACGGGGCTCCCAGCGGGGACAGCATCAACGATCTCGTCATGGCCGGTGTCGAGAGCTTCTTCAATCCGCATTATGTCATCCGCGATGCCCACATCATCGCCGGCCAGATAACGGCTGATGGACCGCAGGTCGCGCGGGATATCGCCGTAAATTTCTGCCTCGAGCATATCGTCTCCGGCGCCATGGTCGTTGGCATCGTCCAGCGCGCCAAGTCGCTTGCCTTCGCCCGAGACCGGAAGACTGGCGAGCGGTCGGGCCTCAAAACCGCCGACATGCTCGCCGCCGTCAAGCAGGTCTTCGACGAAAACAAGACCCTCGACCACGCCTTCGCCATGCGCGAATGGATCGAAAGCATGCCGCTGAAGGAAATGGTCCGGCACGGGGGGGGGTATGGTGCAATGAGCTATGATGACCTGCCGCAACTAGCCCTGTCGATTCGCCAGCCATGGGTGCATTGCATTCTCCATCTCGGCAAGCCGGTCGAAAATCGCGACTGGTCGACCAAGATCCGTGGCCCGATCTGCCTGCATGCCGCCAAGGGCATGACGCGAGACGAATGGCGCTATTGCCTTGAGACCGCCCGCTACGCCGGCGCGGGCTTCGATGACCTGCGCACCTTCCCAGGCATGAACGACCTCCCGCGCGGCGGTATCGTCGGCACGGCCGAGATCGTCGATGTCGTGACCACGATGGGAAGCCCGTGGTTCTTCGGTCGCTACGGCTTCGTGCTCCGCAATCCCAAGCCCATCGACTTCATCCCCGTCAAGGGCGCCCTCGGCTTCTTCGACTGGCGCAAGAGCCTGACCGCGCGCGAGGCCTGAACATGGCGACGCCGGCTGAAATCCAGAAACTTGAGCGGATCAGGCAGGACATGGCCTATATCGGCCGGGATTGGTCGATAGAAGCCGATGGCGCCGAAATACGCCTCGTCTTCGCAGATCCCGCTGACGGCGAATTCCGGCTTGCTGCGACGCTGGCGCCGGATCTGCCCTATGCAGTGCAAACCTTCCTGGTCGGCGCTGGCGACAATCTCGCCTTCCTGCTGGATATGCTCGACCGCTGCGCCCGCGCCTACCGCGAGATCGCGAGCCGGCAACGGCAGAACAAGCCGAAAGATTACGCGGCCGAGTGCGCCATGAAATGCCAGAACGATCAGGCATTCCGCCGCTTTCTGATCGAATGCCACGATATGCCCGACGCCGCCGACACGGAGCGCGTGAAGGTCAAGGTCCGCTCGCTTCTGGCAATCCATTCCATGGGGGAATTGAACGACGATCCGGCCGCGGCGGCGCGATGGGACAATCTCAGGAAAGATTTCAACCAATGGAAGCGCCTATGATGGATACCGACGACTATGGTCCGGACGATCCGATCCCGCTTGCGAAAGCCGCGAGGCTGCTGTTTCGTGGTGAGCTGACGAAATCGAGCCTGCGCACGGAGCACGGGAAGGGCAATCTGGAAATCATCCAGATCGCCAACAAGGATTTCGTCACCAAGAACGGAATCAAAAGGATGCTTGAAAAATGCCTCAAAAAAAGCGACCAGCCCGCCTCTGGCTCAGACCAGACACCGGCACATGGTTCATCAAGGACGGAGGCAAGCGTATCCCCACGGAATGCTGCGAAACTGAAGTTGAAGCAGCTCAGGGAAAGCTTGCCGACTACATCACCAATCAATACCGGCCGCAGCGCAGTAGTCGCTCCGCTGAAGTCACGGTAGGCGACGTCATCATCGTTTATGCGACGGACATAGCCCCCACGACCGCGCGACCAAAGGAGACGATCTCGGCCCTCGATCGCGTGAACGACTTTTGCGGAGAGTTGACGCTTGTCGAGCTCAGGGGGCAAACCTATCGGGATTACGTAGATGATCGCGGCAACAAAGGGGGGGCCCGGCGCGATCTAGAGGTATTTCGCGCAGCCATAAACCATTACCATGCCGAAGAGACGCTCGACATAGTGCCGAAGGTGACCTTGCCAGACAAGGGGGAACCGCGCCAAAGCTGGCTGAGCCGATGGGAAGTGGCAAAGCTGTTGCTGGTTGCCCTAGGATGGGTTCCAGTCACGTTCGACATTGAGACGCGCGAACCAAATAAATGGATACGGACAGGCTGGCGCTATCCTCACCTGGTCCGCATTATCATGATCGGCCTCTACACCGGCACGCGTCTCAGCGCGATCCTCAATCTACAATGGATACCAAACACGACCGGCGGCCACGTCAATCTCGAACGAGGCGTCATCTATCGCAAGTCTCAGGGCGAGCGCACGATGCACAATAAACGCAAGACACCGGTCAAGATCCCGCCACGCCTTCTACGGTTTCTGCATTACTGGAAAAAGGCAGACACCACGATCGATGAGCAGGGCCGAGAAATCACCCTGCGCTATGCCGTCCACTACGGTGGCGAAAAGATAGTAAAGCCTCACAAGGCTTTCCGATCGATCCGCTCGCTCGCGGGCTTTGGCGAGGACATTACTCCGCATGTTCTGCGCCACACGAGAGCAACCTGGCTGGCTCAAGCCGGTGTCGAGATCGAACAGGCAGCGGCATCATTGGGCATGACGGCAGAAGAGTTTGAGCGCACCTACGCTCATGCACATCCGGACTTTCAGAAGCAGGCCGCGAACGCTTTCTAAGCGGTCCGGAACATCAATCGGTCCGCAAAAGGTCCGATCACTAGAAAATGGTTTTCGCGAAGAAAGTCCTGTTCGGGATCAAGGCCCTAAGAAATAAGGGCTTTCGCTGGTCGGAGTGGAGTGATTCGAACACTCGACCCCCACGTCCCGAACGTGGTGCGCTACCAGACTGCGCTACACTCCGTGACCAGCGGCGCTTCTATAGACCAGCCATTTTTGATGCACAAGCACCAAATTCAAAAAAACCGCTGGTTTTTTGACGAAAAGATTACAGAGGCATTTGCACAGAAAATCGGCAGGAAAAACAGGCACCGGACCGGCCGAAGTGCATAAGACGCAACACATCCGGCAAAATCCCGTTTCTACACGCAGATGGGAATTTTCTTTTGCCGGCTTTGGCGCTAAAGCCCTTAGCGGGACAGGTGGAAATGCCGTGGGACAGCGGCGTTTCCGCAACCGAATGCGAGACAGAAGCTCAAGGACGAAACGATGAATTTCCGCATGATCACCGCGGCGGGACTGTTGCTGGCATTGGCCGGCTGCAGCACCACAACGACCAGCACCCCAATCCTTCCGAAAATCGTGAGCAACCCGGCGCAGGATCGTTGGGAAGGCCAGTCGGCCGGCCGCTTCTTCGCAGCCTACGGCCCGCCGATCGCCGATCGCGACGAAGGCGGCAACCGTATCTACACCTGGCGCGGCGGCTACAAGACGATCACCGTCACCACCAAGGACGGCAAGAAAGGCGGCAAGCGCTATCTGAGCTGCAAGGCCGATATCGTCGCCAACCAGAGCTACGTCATCCGCTCGGTCCGCATCCTCGGCGACCAGCCGGGCCTCACCGGCTCTTCCTATTGCGCCGAGCTTCTGGCGCCGCCGGAAAAGGCGAGCTAAGTCTCCCGCATAATCGGGGACAAGCATTCGACGGGCGGCTCCGAGGGCCGCCCGTCTTTTTGTTAGGCTTGATCAGTCTTCAGACGCCCGCAGATGCGCGCAGTCTTTCGGCGCCGGCGCATCGGCCGGCGGCGCGAAAGCCTTGTCGATGGCATAGAGCTTGGCGAATGGCGTGTCGACGGCGAGCCGCAGGCCGGCAGGAGCGACATCGCCGCTATATTGATCCGGCAGGTCGGCATTGACGACCAGCACGAAATCGAAGCGCTGACGCCAATCGGCGAGATAGGGCGCAAGCGTGCTGAATGCCCGCAGTTCGGCCGGGCAGTCCAGCAGGCCGACGGAGAGAAGATTGCCCTCGGGCACAGCAATCTCCCGCCACGGCGGCAGCACCGTCAGAGGCTGCTTGCCGGCGGCGGTAAAGATCGTCGGCACGAAGGCATGGGCATAGGGAACGGCGAGCGTCGGCAGATGCCGGAATGTGTCCTGGTTCCAGGCATAATGCCGCTGGTCGATGCCGATGGGCATATCCTTGGGCTTATGGGTCATCGGCAGGATGGCCGAGCCCTCTGGAACGGCAGCAAGCACGGTGCGGATATCGGCGACATCCGCCTGCCCGTGCCACCAGTTGACGCCGATCCAGGCCGTCCTGCCCAGCACCGCGCCAGCCAGCACGATCACCAATAGGAGAGCCTGCCTGCGCGGCAGACGTCCCAAGGGGCAGATCATCGCCATCGCCGCCAGCGCCGCCATGATCGGGAAGCGCCAGCTGATCCAGCCAGTGCCGAGCAGATGTAACGGGGAGACGCAGGCCAGAATCAGCAGGCCGATGGCTGCAACCGCAAGGCCGGCATGCAGTTTCAGCCGGCGCGTGCGGATCGCATTGGTACAGACGAGCACCAACGGAATCAGCAGCAGCATGTCCACGACGGCCTTGTAGGTCCAGATCGCCGACATGAGATTTGCCAGTATCAAGCTCGGGCTGTTGTTCCAAACCGCGCCTAGCAGATCGGCTGAATTGCCGGCAGGCAGGATCGGCGCATAGAGGTAGAGGCAGACCGCCGGCAGCGCGCAGGCCAGCATTGCAACGATCAACCGGCCGCAGAGGCGGGCAAAATCGCGGGGGGATTTCAGGGCCGCCATCGTCGGCGAAAATTCGAGGCCGCAGACGAGCGCCATATAGAAGCCGAGCGAGAAGATATGCATGACCGTCAACAGCAGACCGGCCAGCAGGCGCCAGAGAAACAAGGCCGCCCGGTTCGTCGGCTGCAGCGCATGGTCGGCCGTGGCGAAAAACAGCGCCATGCCCAGGCCGATCTGGAAATTGAGAAAGCCGCCGATCAGCGTGGCACACCAGGCGAAATAGAGAATGGCGAGCTGCCAATAATAACCGCCGCCGAACAGGCGGCGATGCAGCGCGATGGCGCCGAGCGGCGGCAGCACGATCGCCAGGAAGAGTAGGCTCCAGGCCAGGAACGGCACGCCGATCACCGGCCCCAGCCAATAGGCGGCGAGATCGATGCCGACATTGGTGAAGGTCCGGTTCCAGTCGAGCGCATAGATCCGGTCGAAGGGCGGCTGCGTTATACCGCCGGCGAGCAGCCACATGCGGGCATAGTGATTCGGATAATCCAGGATCGGCGGAAACTGGAAGACCGCAACGAAGACGGCCACCAGCGCAACGAAGGCGGCGATGACGATGCCCGGCCGCTGGCGGACGGCGCCCCCGTCCCGAACGGGGTCGACTTCGGCCTCCGGCAAATGCGCGGGCTCGGCCATGGGCAGGCTTGCAGAGGGATGCGGCATCAGCGGGCGGCCCTCGCCCGCGCGCCATCCTGCTCGACCTCGCCTTCGCTCATCAGCAGCCGGTCGATTTCACGGCGCTTTCCAGCCGCATTCATGTCGGCGAAATCGCCGGCCACTTCCACGGAGCGAGCACCGGTGACCAGGCTCTCGATCATGAACATCGGCCGCTTTTTGTTTTCCTGGACCAGCCGGCCGATGTATTCGCCGATGATGCCGATGCAGATGAGCTGGATGGCGCTGAAAGCGGTGATCGCCGCCATGATGCTCGACCAACCGACGATGGTCTCGCCCTCCAGCCAGCGCAGCAGCGTATAGGCAAGCAGCAGGATGGCGCAGGCCGCCGTCACCATGCCGAGCCAGGTGCTGACACGCAGCGGCACGGTGGAAAAGCTGGTGATGGCGTCGATGGCGAAATTGACCATCTTGCGCAGCGGATATTTGGTCGTGCCGGCAAAACGGGCGTCGCGCTCATAGGGCAGCGCCACCTGCCGCCCGCCGATCCAGCTCACCATGCCGCGAATGAAACGATCGCGCTCCGGCATCGACAGCAGGATATCGACGACGCGGCGGCGCATCAGGCGGAAATCCCCGACATCACGGGGGATCGCCACCGAGGCGAGCCGCGAGAGGAGCCGGTAGAAGAGTGAGGCCGAGGCGAGCTTGAACCAGCTCTCGCCTTCCCGCCGCACGCGCTGCCCATAGACCACATCGGCGCCGCGATCCATGATCGGCATCATCATCAGAAGCAGCTCCGGCGGATCCTGAAGATCAGCGTCAATCAGCAGCACGCGCTCGCCACGCGAGGCGGCAAGCCCGGCTGTGGCGGCCAACTGATGACCGTGATTGCGCATCAGCCGGACACCGAGCACCTGCGGCACCTCGCGTGCCAGCGAGGCGATCACATCCCATGTCCCGTCCGTCGACCCGTCATCTACCAGCACCACTTCGAAGGCATCGCCGGCAATGCTGCGTGCGGTCGCAACAGCACGCCGGCAAAATTCGCGAAGCCCCTCTTCTTCATTATGACAAGGGGCGACGATGGAAAGGAGTGGTGGAGATTTGTGGTTCATGACCGCCTGTATTGAATTGTTGGCGGTGAGATTGCAGGAGAAAGGTCAAGCAAGCTTTAAGGGTGGGGGAGATAACAGTATACTGCTTAGATAAGCCGAAACACTGGCGCGATCAAAGCGGTATAGCAATTGGAATTATAAGTAAAAACTAATAAATTAGCCCTATATGTCGGGTTGAGCACCAAGCCCAACGCAAGCCGACGAACTTCGCGGCCAATACAATAGCCCGGATTGCCCTTGAGATCGAAGCTGACATGCATGGCTGGGGCGCCAGGATTCGAACCTGGGAATGCCGGTACCAAAAACCGGTGCCTTACCGCTTGGCGACGCCCCAACAGAGGATATGGCGGCTATGCCGGCCAAATCGGCGTCTGATTAGCAAAGGTCGCATCGGCCCACAATCATTAAGTTGCTGCCGGATGCATATTTCTGTGCGCTTCGACGGGCGCTATGATAGGTCTTGTCCAGCCCAAATCCAGTCAGGGAGCTCCGATGAGCCAATATCGTGCCCGCCCGCCCGCTCACCCCACCGTGCTTGCCGACGATGCCGTCGTGCGCATCACTCGATGGGATTTCGAGCCGGGCGCCGATACCGGCCATCATGTTCACGGCCTCGGCTATGTCGTTGTGCCGATGACCGATTGCCAGTTCCTGATCGAGGAGGCGGATGGAAGCCGGCGGGTCGATCTCGCGGCCGGCGCGGCCTACCGGCGCGATGCCGGCGTCGAGCATAATGTCGTCAATGCCGGGGCCGAGCCGATGTCCTTCATAGAAATCGAATACAAACGATAGTTCAGGCGATCATGAGCGTTCCCGAATTCGACCTTGCCTTCGTGCCGGCCTATGGCAGCGCCGTAGCGGTGGCGCCGGGTATTCAGCGGATGACGGTCAACAATCCCAGCCCCTTCACCTTTCATGGCACCAACAGCTATATCGTCGGCACCTCCTCGGTGGCGGTCATCGATCCCGGCCCGGAGAACGAGGCGCATTTCGCGGCGCTGATGGCGGCGCTCAAGGGGCGCGAGCTGACGCATATCTTCGTCAGCCATACCCATCGCGACCACTCGCCGCTCGCCAGGCGGCTGAAGGAGGCAACGGGGGCACTGACGGTCGGCGAAGGGCCGCATCGGGCCTCGCGGCCGCTGCATGCCGGCGAAATCAATCCCTTTTCCGAAAGCTCGGATACGGATTTTCGGCCGGACATCGTGCTCGGCGACGGCGAAAGCGTCTCGGGAGACGGTTGGCAGCTGACCGCGCTTCTGACGCCCGGCCACACGGCCAATCACGCCTGTTTCGCGCTCGAGGGCAGCGGCATCGTCTTTTCGGCCGATCATGTCATGGCCTGGGCGACGACCATCGTCGCGCCGCCCGATGGCTCCATGGCCGACTACATGGCCTCGATCGACCGACTGCTTGCCCGCGATGACCGGCTGTTCCTGCCCGGCCATGGCGGGCCGGTGACGGAGCCGGCCTCCTTCATGCGCGGGATCCGGATGCATCGGCGCATGCGCGAGCGCGCCATACTGGAGCGCGTCAAGGCCGGCGACCGGCTGATCCCCGACATGGTGAAGGTCATCTACCGCGACACCGATCCGCGCCTGCATGGTGCGGCTGCCCTGTCGGTGCTGGCGCATCTGGAGGATCTGGTGGAAAAGGGCGCGGTGCGGACGGACGGGCCGCCCGCCCTGCTCGGCGCCTACCGGCCCGCCTGAATAATCTCAGCTGCCCGCAATGCCCAGCAGTTCGGCATCCAGCGCCTTCAAATAGTTCTCAGTGATATTGGCGCTGATGCCGAGATCGTCCTGGCCATAGCGCGAGGCGACGCGGACATCGACCAGCGTGGTCTCCGCCTCCTCACGCAGGCGGATCAATATGTCGAAGGGCAGGCCGAAGATGCGCGTGCGCGTTTCGCCCTGCAGAATGACATCGGTATTCTGGCGGATGAGATCGGCCACGCCGTCGCGATAGGGCCGCGGGCGCGGCGTCGGCACCGGAATGACGTCGGGCATGTCGGTGACGGCGCTGTCATCCGCCGTCGGGCTCGGCTTCTGGCGCACGGTGCGCCGCCGCGGCTTCGGATCGCCGTTCGGATCGATCACGTCGGTGCCTTCCGCCTTGACGATGGTGATGTGACTGTCTCTTGCAACCTTGCGCACCGCCTCCAGCACCCGGTCGGAAGCGCCTTCATAGCGCCGGCTGGTCAGCGCGGGATAAGCGACATATTGCGCCTCGCGGTCGCCGGGCGTGACCAGCCGCCGTGCCGGCAGCCAGAGTTGTCTCGCCTCGGATTGCGCCAGCCATTCCGGCGCATCGACGAGGTCGGTAGAGACGTCGTAGATCGCCGGCCGCGTCCAGTAACGCTCCACGCCGATGCCGACGATGGCGAGCGGCAGGGCAGCATAGATCAGCGCCTTCACGGCCGAAACGCCGCCAAGGGCGGCAAAGCGCCAGAGCTGCGTCAGGCCAACGACCGCCAGCAGCACCGCCAGCGCGGCGAAACCGGCCGAAATCAGCAGCAGCAGAATGAAATAGGGAGTTTCCAGCGGCCCGAACCGATGGCCGATCAAGATCACTCCGCACAGCACCAGCGCAAAGGAAGCGATCAGGCGCGCGGCGCGTGCGGCATGCGAAACGGGACGGTCGAAGCGGATGGTCATCAAGGGCTCGTCGGCGCGTCGGATCGGAAGCCGGACCAACCGAATCCCGAAGATCGATTTCATGTTTAGAGCAAGAAACGGCGAAAATAAATCGGATGTCGCGGCACGACTGAACAAGGTTCCACTGCCTGCCGATCCGGCGGCGCCTAGCAGAAAAGTGTGAGTACTTGCTTAAATTCCGAAAAAAGGCCATGATTTTCGTGTTTTACCGTGGCCATGAAAGGACTTGAGGAGATGGGAACGACGCAATCGCCAGACATCGCCGCCAAGCCGTCGCCTGTAGCGGCCAATGCGGCCGGCGATGCCATAGAGCCTGTCCTGCCGCTCGAACTGCTTGAGCTGGAGCTGTCGCTCGACGGCTTTTCCGGTGGCGAAGTGGGATTTTGCGAGGCCGTGCGAACCGCAGCCAAGGCGGTCGGCGGTGAATTCCTGTTCGATCTTCCGGCTGCCGGGTTGATCCCCGATTGCCGGCGGCTAGCCGTTCTGTGGGTTCCGCGAGGCGGTGAGGATATCCGCATCATCTTCGCGGCACTTGACGGCGACGGCGCGGAAATTCGCCTGTTGCAGCCGGATGAGGAAACCGAGCATCTGCTGAGCTTCACCGATGCCTTCGTCGATCTGCTGCGGCGCCTGCCGGAAAAGCTGCCCGACGCCGCCTGATTATCCCCCGTCCTGTCGCGCGGCGGAGCTTTCGCGCCTTGCCGAGCGGCGCTATGATTTCGACTGCACATCTGGAGAGCATCAGCGCTTCACGGAATCATTGAAGCTCTCCATCCTATTGTTTTGACGCAATTCCGGGCGGAAAGTCGCGACGCGTTTTTCCTGGAATTGCTCTAATCCGGATATCGAGCCATGCGTATCGTTCCCGTTGCTTCGCTCCTCGCCATCGCGATCACGCTCTCCGCCTGCCAGACGGCGGAGCAGATCCGGGCGGCGGACGAGGCGAAATGCAGCTCCTACGGCTTCAAGCGCGGCACGCAGAATTTCGGCAATTGCCTGATGAATCAGGACTTGAGCCGGCGCGCCGACCAGCGCGCCTTCATGGAAAGCAATGACGACTTCTTCTGGGGACCGCCCTATGTCATCGGGCCGCGCTATTATCATCGTCGCGGCTATTGGTGACACCGAAATCGCCGCCGACAGCGCCCAATCTCAGGTCTTGCCCCTGATCGCCGCCTGTGCCGCCGCAAGCCTTGCGATCGGCACGCGGAACGGCGAACAGGACACATAATCCAGCCCGATTTCCTCGCAGAAATGGATCGAGGCGGGATCGCCGCCATGCTCGCCGCAGATGCCGAGCTTCATGTCGTTGCGGGTGCGGCGGCCACGCTCGGTGGCGATGCGGATCAGCTCTCCCACGCCATCGAAATCCAGCGAAATGAAGGGATCGTGCTCGATGATGCCCTTGCGCTGATAGGTCGGGATGAAGGCGGCGGCATCGTCGCGCGACATGCCGAAGGTGGTTTGCGTCAGGTCGTTGGTGCCGAAAGAGAAGAATTCGGCCGCCTCGGCGATGATATGGGCACGCAGGGCGGCGCGCGGCAGCTCGATCATGGTGCCGACGAGATAGTCGATCTTCATTCCGGCTTCGGTCATCACCGCGCGGGCCACGTCTTCGATGCACGCCTTGACGTAATCCAGCTCGGAGCGCAGGCCGACCAGCGGCACCATGATCTCCGGCACGACGGCCGCGCCCGTCTCCTTGGCAGCGGCGACCGCCGCCTCGAAGATGGCGCGGGCCTGCATCTCGACGATTTCCGGATAGGAAATCGCCAAGCGACAGCCGCGATGGCCGAGCATGGGGTTGAACTCGTGCAGCGCGTCGACGCGCTGGCGCAGGCTCGCCGGCTCCATATCCATGATGCCGGCGACCTCGGCGATCTCCTCGTCCGTCTTCGGCAGGAATTCGTGCAGCGGCGGGTCAAGCAGACGGATGGTGACCGGCAGGCCATGCATGATGGTGAACAGGCCGGTGAAATCGAGGCGTTGCATCGGCAGCAGCTTGGCGAGCGCGGCGCGGCGCCCCTCCTCGCCTTCCGCCAGGATCATCTCGCGCATCACATGGATGCGGTCGCCCTCGAAAAACATATGCTCGGTGCGGCAAAGGCCGATCCCTTCCGCACCAAAGGCGCGGGCGGCGCGGGCGTCCGCCGGCGTATCGGCATTGGTGCGCACCGTCATGCGCCGCGAGCGGTCGGCCCAGGCCATGATGCGGCCGAAATCGCCGGAGAGTTCCGGCTGGATCATCTGCACCTCGCCCTTCAGCACCTGGCCAGTCGAGCCGTCGATGGTGATGACGTCGCCCTTCTTCAGGGTGACGCCGATACCGATCAGCTTTTCGTTGCGCATGTCGATGCGCATGGTGCCGGCGCCGACGACGCAGGGGATGCCCATGCCGCGGGCGACGACCGCCGCATGGCTGGTCATGCCGCCGCGCGTGGTGAGTATGCCCTCGGCGGCATGCATGCCGTGAATGTCTTCCGGGCTCGTCTCGATGCGCACGAGGATGACCTTGCGGCCCTCCTCCTCGGCCATGATCGCCTCCTCCGCGGTGAAGACGATCTCGCCGGTCGCCGCCCCCGGTGACGCCGGCAGGCCGGAGCCGATGACCTCGCGATGCACGCGCGGATCGATGGTCGGGTGCAGGAGTTGATCGAGCGTCGTCGGCTCGATACGCGACACCGCCTCGTCTTCGGTGATGACACCTTCGTCGACCATGTCGACGGCGATCTTCATCGCCGCCTTGGTGGTGCGCTTGCCGGCGCGGGTCTGCAGCATCCAGAGCTTGCCGCGCTCGATGGTGAATTCCAGATCCTGCATGTCGCGGTAGTGCGTTTCGAGCTCGGAACAGATGCGGCGGAATTCGGCGAAGGCTTCCGGCATCAGCTTTTCCATCGACGGACGGTCATAGCCGGAGGCGATGCGGGCGGCCTCGGTGATGCTCTGCGGCGTGCGGATGCCGGCGACGACATCCTCGCCCTGCGCATTGACGAGGAATTCGCCGTAAAGCTCCTTCTCGCCGGTCGAGGGATTGCGGGTGAAGGCGACGCCGGTGGCCGAGGAATTGCCGAGATTGCCGAAGACCATGGCCTGGATATTGACCGCCGTCCCCCAGGCTTCCGGAATATTGTGCAGATGCCGGTAGGTGACGGCGCGCGGGTTCATCCAGCTCGAAAAGACGGCGCCGACCGCGCCCCAAAGCTGCACTTCCGGCTCCTGCGGAAAAGCCTCGCCCAACTCGTCCTCGATGACCGTCTTGTAGAGCGAGACCACCTCTTGCCATTCGACAGCGGAGAGATCGGTATCGAACTCATGGCCGAAGCGGGCCTTCTCATCCTGCAGGATTTCCTCGAAGACCTCGTTGTCGAGACCCATGACGACATCGGCATACATCTGGATGAAGCGGCGATAGCTGTCCCAGGCAAAGCGGGCATCGCCGGCATCGTGGCCGAGCGCCTGCACCGTGGCGTCATTGAGCCCGAGGTTCAGAACGGTATCCATCATGCCGGGCATGGAAGCGCGCCCGCCGGAGCGCACGGAGACGAGCAGCGGCCGCACGGTATCGCCGAATTTGCGTCCGGTGATCACCTCCATCTGCGCCAGCCCCTGCATGATCTGCGGCTTCAGCTCTTCGGGAATAGTCCTGCCGTTCTTGTAATAGAAAGTGCAGGCTTCGCTGACAACCGTCAGGCCGGGCGGAACAGGCAGGCCAAGGCTGCACATCTCCGCGAGATTGGCACCCTTGCCCCCGAGACGCTCAAAGTCCCTGGCGCGTCCTTCGGCCTTCCCATCGCCGAATGTATAGACCCACTTCGTCATTTTCCCCCGTCCAACTCCTGAAGTTGAACTTAATTCATTGAGACGGAAATGAAAATCGACAAATACGGCAAAATGTTGCGTTGCACAATAAATATGAGACGTAGGTTGAATAAACCATACGCTCACAAGGATGCGATAGGATTAAATCCTATTTCGTGTTATCAAAGGTGACAAAGGAGACGTCCATGAGAACGACCCAAGCCCTCAGCATCACGCTTCCGCTGGAAATGGCTCAGATGGTGAAAAATAAGGTTTCGTCTGGCGAGTACGCGAGCGAAAGCGAAGTTATTCGCGATGGCCTGCGCGCTCTGGCCGCTCGTGATGCGGCAATGGAAAGATGGTTGCGCCAAGAGGTCGTCCCGACGATCGAGGCGCATGACGCCAATCCTAGTCGCGGCCTGTCCGCCGAAGAGACCCGCAAGCAGCTACAAGCCCATATGAACTTGCGAAGCGGGCAGAAAATCTAGCTTTCATGAAATATGAGATCATATTCGATGCCGATGCGCGGGCCGATTTGGCCGAACTCTATGATTATCTGCTTCAGGAAGCCGGCGATCGAACGGCGCGGGACTATGTCGAGCGCTTGATTGATCATTGCGCGGCGTTCGAGACGTTTCCGGAGCGTGGCATGCGTCACGATGACATCAGCCCAGGCTTGCGCACGGTAGGATATCGCCACAGGGCGACCATCGCTTTCCGCATCAAAGGGAATACCGTGACCATTATGCGCATATTCCACGGCGGCAGAGAGGTTCGGCTCACGAACGAATAAGGAACAGAATCTTACGCCCCCGCCTCCCGCTTCGCCAAGATCTTGTCGATGCGCATGCCGTCGAGATCGATGATTTCGAAGTGCCAGCCGCCATAGGTGAAGCTTTCGCCGACTTCCGGAAGATGACCGAGCTGATAGAGCGCGAAACCGGCAAGGGTGTGGAAGCTGCTGTCGTCGGAGGTCTCGCGCAGGCCCAGCCGCTGGAAGGCGTCGTAGGCCGGCATCATGCCTTCCATCAACAGCGAGCCGTCGGCGCGCTCGACCACATCCGGCCCCTCATTGTCCATGTCGGGCAGGTCACCGGCGATGGCTTCCAACAGGTCCGTCTGGGTGACGATGCCTTCCAGGCTGCCATATTCGTCGATGACCATGGCGAGGCGAACCGGCGCGCGCTTGAAGCTTTCCAGCACCTTGAAGACGGCCGTCGCTTCGTGAACGACCAAAGGCTGGCGGATGACCGCCATCGGATCGAGCGGCTTGCCGTTCAAAAGCTGGTCGAGCAGATCCTTTTTCAGGATCATGCCGATCGGCTCGTCGATCGAGCCGCGGCCGACCAGGAGCTGCTCGAAGCGACTTTCGCGGATGGTTTTCTGCATTTCCTCCGGCGTGTCGTCGGCATCGATCCAGTCGACCTCCAGCCGCGGCGTCATGATGTCGGAGACATCGCGATCGCCGATGTTGAAGACACGCTCGACAAGCTCCTGCTGCGCCTGCTCCAGAAGGCCGGCTTCCTGACTTTCGGCGACCAGAAGCTTGATCTCCGCCGGAGAATGCAGCGAACCCTCGCCCGTGCCCGGCCGCAGGCCGAAAAGCCGCAACACCAGGTTTCCAAGTCCGTTCAGCACGGTGATCGCCGGACGAAGCAGGAAGAGGAAAAGGCCGAGCGGCCGCACGACGCCCAAGGCCGTGCCTTCGCTGCGCTGCAAGGCCAGGCTCTTCGGCGCGAGCTCACCGAGCACGATATGCAGGGCGGTGATGATGATGAAGGAGATCACCACGGCGACGGCATGCGATCCGGCCGCCGCCCAGGCACCGGGGAGGAAATCGAGAAGCGGCTCCAGCAGATGGGCGAGCGCCGGTTCGCCGACCCAGCCAAGCGCGAGCGAGGAGATGGTGATGCCGAGCTGCGTGGCGGCGAGATTGGCGTCGAGATTGTCGACGGCCTTTTGCAGCGCCTTGGAGTTCATCCGCCCTTCGGCGACGAGCTCGGTCACGCGGCTGCGCCGTACGGAGACGAGAGAAAACTCCGCGGCAACGAAAAAGCCATTGGCCGCGACAAGAAACAATACGGCAAGTATCCCGAGAATATCGAAAATACTGCCATCAGATCCAGACATGCTTCCCTTCCGGGCGGTTCAGCGCCACGTATTGTCGATCGAAAACAAGACTATCACGCTTTATAAGCGCACGGCAGCCGAAGCTGCAATTTCTTGGCATATGGGAACGGTTTTCTCTCTTTCCACCCGGAAAGGAGGCCACTCGAAAAGGGTTCCTTACGCAATCTCGCGCAACCGCTCCGCCGTCTGCAAATCGACGGAAACCAGTTGTGAAACGCCCTGCTCGGCCATGGTGACGCCGAAGAGGCGGTCCATGCGCGCCATGGTGATGGGATTGTGAGTGATGACCACGAAGCGCGTCTCGGTCGAGGCGGCCATCTCGTCCATGAGGTTGCAATAGCGCTCGACATTGTGATCGTCGAGCGGCGCATCCACTTCGTCCAGCACGCAGATCGGCGCGGGATTGGTGAGGAAGACGGCAAAGATCAGCGCCATCGCCGTCAGCGCCTGCTCGCCGCCGGAGAGCAGCGTCATGGTCTGCGGCTTCTTGCCCGGCGGGCGGGCGAGGATTTCGAGGCCGGCCTCCAGCGGATCGTCGGATTCGATCAGCTGCAGTTCGGCCGTACCGCCGCCGAAGAGGTGGGTGAACAGCCGCTGGAACTGCGCGTTGACGACGTCGAAAGCGGCAATCAGCCGTTCTCGGCCTTCGCGGTTGAGGCTCTGGATCGCGCCGCGCAGCTTCCTGATCGCGTCGATGACATCGTCGCGTTCCTTGATCAGCGCCTGCAGCCGCTCGGTCAGCTCCTTGCTTTCCTCCTCGGCGCGCAGATTGACCGCACCCAGGCGTTCGCGCTCGATCTTCAAGCGCTCCACTTCGCGTTCGACCTCCCGCAGATCGGGAATGGCCTGCGTCGCCGACAGGCCCGCCAGCCGCAGCGCCTCATGCGGCTCGACATTCAGCGCCTGGCGGATGCGCAGCTCGCTTTCCTGGCGGCGTTCGCGGGCGGATACCAGCCGCTCCTCGACGCGGCCGCGCTTTTCGCGGCTTTCGGCCAGTTCCGACAGGGCCGTCGCCGCCTGGCGGTCGGCCTCGCGCTGAACGATTTCCGCCTCGGCGAGACGATCGGCCGCGACGCGGCGGGCCTCTTCGGCCTTCTGCAATTCGTTCATCAGCGCGCGGCGCTTGTCGTCGAATTCGTCGGGGGCAAGATCGAGCTCGGCGGCTTCGTCGCGCGCTTCCTCCTCGCGATCGCGCAGGGTCTGAATGTGCTCCTCGGCGCTTGCGGCGCGCTGGCGCCAGCCGTCGCGCTCCTGCCGGATCGCCAGGATGCGGCGCTGCCGGGCCTCATTTTCGCGGTTCAGCCCCTCATGACGGGCGCGGGCTTCGGCCAGCACGCCACGATCGGTCGCCACGTCCGCCTGCTGATTGCGCAGCTTGAGGTCGATCGCGTTCAGATCGGGGGCGTCTTCCAGCTCGATGCGGGCGTTTTCATCCTGCACGGCGACGTCTTCCAACTGCGTCTGCAGATGGCTGACGGCCTCGGTGATCACATCCCTTCGGCGGATCAGATCGCCGGAGGCGCGCTCGGCCGCCGCCAGAGCCTCACGGGCTTCGCCAAGATGACGCGCTGCAAGCCGGCTGGCATCACGCGCGATCACCAGCTGCCCTTCTTCCGCCCGGATAGCCTCGCCGGCCGCGGCAAAACGCTCTTCGGCCTCGGTCAGGACATCGCGGGCGAGCTCGACTTCCGCCTCGAGTTCGGCAAGGCGGTTCTTCTGCGCCAGCCGCAGGGCCGCCGCGCTCGGCGCGTCAGCCCCGGTCACATGGCCATCCCAGCGATAGACGGCACCATCCCTGGTCACCAGCCGCTGACCGGGTTTCAACGACGGCATCAGGCGCTGGGCATCGGCAGCAGCGGCCAGACCGATCTGGCGCAGGCGCCGGGTCAGCACGGCCGGCGCCCGCACATGCGAAATCAGCGGCGTGACGCCTTCCGGTAAGGCGGGATCGGCGCTGCCGCTGCCATTGTCCGACCAATGAGCCGGCGCTTGCGGGTCGAGAGGCGATTCCAGATCATCGCCAAGGGCGGCGCCAAGCGCGGTCTCGAAACCACGATCGACGCGCAGGTCTTCGGCAACCGGCGGAAATGCACCGGAGGCGGCACCGGCCGCCAGCATCTTGGAGATGGTACGGGCTTCCGTTTCCAGGGCGTTCAGCCGCGAGCGGGCCTGATCGACCGGCGTGCGCGACAGCGCTTCGGTCTCGCGCGCCCTGGCAAGCGCTGCTTCGACGCTCTGGATTACCGCCTCGGCGTCGGCCACCACGGCCTCCGCCGCCTCGACCATATCGCGTTTCTCGCCGGGGTCCGGCAGGGTCGCGATCTTCTCGCCGATCGCGGCAAGCTCGCCGCTCGCCTCATCCATCTGCCGCTCCAGCCGCATCTTGCGGTCGGCGAGATCGCGAATGGCGCGTTCGAGCTGGTTGCGGGCGGCAGCGGCCTCGGCCCGCTCCGCCGTCAGCGCGGCAAAGACGCGTTCGCTGTCGGCAAGCTTGGCGGCGGCGCTCTCGAAAGCCTCGTGCGTCTCTTCCGCAAGCCGACCGGAATCGGCGAGGATTTCCGCGATATCGGCCTCTTCGGCATCAAGCTTGGCAAGGATGGCGGCATTGTCGGCGACAAGGCGCTCCTCGCGGCGGATGTCTTCCGCCAATTGCGCCAGGCGCCGGGTCAGCTCATCGCGGCGGCGCAGGATGCGATTGGCATCCTCTTCCAGCTGATTGCGGGCGAATTGCAAGCGTTGCAAAGCGGCCGCGGCCTTCGCCTCGTCTTCGCGCAGTTCCGGCAGCTTGAAGCTGGCGATACCCTGCGCCTTCGCCGCCTCCATCTGCAGCTGAGCCTTCTCGGCGACCAGCACGGTGGCCTGATTGAGCGCGCTGTCGGCCTCGGCCTCGGCTTCCTTCGCCTGCACCCAGCGGATATGCAGAAGCATGGCCTCACGAGCGCGGATATCGGCGGACAACATCTTGAAGCGATTGGCCTGCCGGGCCTGGCGCTTCAGGCTCTCGATCTGGCTTTCGAGCTGCGAGGTCACGTCGTCGAGGCGCTCGAGATTGCTTTCGGCGGCGCGCAGACGCAGTTCCGCCTCATGCCGGCGCGAATGCAGGCCGGAAATGCCGGCCGCCTCTTCAAGAAGCTGGCGGCGGGCCTGGGGCTTGGCCTGGATCAATTCACCGATACGCCCCTGGCCGACCATCGACGGCGAGCGTGCGCCCGTGGACGCATCGGCGAAGAGAAGCTGCACATCCTTGGCGCGGGCTTCCTTGCCGTTGATACGATAGAGCGAGCCCTGCTCGCGCTCGATACGGCGGGTGACCTGGATTTCGTCGCTGTCGTTGAAGGCGGCAGGCGCGGTGCGGTCGCTATTGTCGAGATAGAGGCCGACTTCGGCGGTGTTGCGCGCCGGGCGGTTGCCGGAACCGGAAAAGATGACGTCGTCCATGCCGGAGGCGCGCATGTTCTTGTAGGAATTCTCGCCCATGACCCAGCGTAGCGCCTCGACCAGGTTGGACTTGCCGCAGCCGTTGGGGCCGACGACGCCGGTCAGGCCACGCTCGATGACGAATTCCGCCGGTTCCACGAAGGACTTGAAGCCGACGAGACGAAGCCTGTTGAACTTCATGGGCTAAACCTCCTTCTCCCACACAGGGAGAAGGTAACAGGTAGTCGCAAAAAAGCGGGCGCGCGGGTTTCCCCGCCGCCCGCCCTTTGCAAAAGGCGCGGATCAGAGAAGGCTGTCGATGAGCTTCGACATGGCACCAACCGACATGTCTCCCGCATAGCGCTTGCCGTTGATCAGGAAGGTCGGCGTCGCATTGACGCCGAAATCCTTGGCTGCGCGTTCCCGTACTGAATTGACATCATCCAGAAGCTTCTGGTTCGTCAAGCACTTCGTAAAGCTATCCTCAGTAAAACCGGCAAGTTTCGACATTTGCAGCAGTGCATCGCGGCCGTTGACATCCGGCGAGGCCCAGGCGATCTGCTGCTTGAACAGCATTTCCACCATCGGCACGTACTGTTCCTGCGGCGCGCAACGGGCCAGCATGAAGGCGGCCGCGGCGCGCGGATCGAACGGGAATTCGCGGATGATGAAGCGAACCTTGCCGGTGTCGACATATTTCTGCTTGATCGCATCGAAGGTCGTCACGGCGAAATGCGCGCAGTGCGGGCAGGTCAGCGACATGTATTCGACGATCTTGACCGGAGCGTCTTCCTTGCCAAGCGCGATCTCCGGCAGGGCGCCGGGCTTCAGCACTTCGTTCATGTCGACGCTGCCGTCGGCCGTCGGGATTGCGTCCTCCGGCGTGGCGGCGGTGCTGGTGGTCTCCTGCGCACCGCCGGCCGTCGTGGCGTTGGCGGCGAATGCGGCGGTGTCGGCAACGGCCGCGAACGCCACGGAAAGTGCTGCGGCGGCAGTGCCGCCCAGCAGGTGGCGTTTGGTCAAGAACATGTCGGACATCGGCATAGAGTCACCCGTGGGTTAAGAGGTCATTGATGGTCCATTGCGATATAACGGCTGATTGCCGCTAACAAGGCACGGTCAACCAACTTTCTTCAAAGAATTGTGACCTGGAGAAGACGGATGGATTAAATTATCGTCAGGATTGCATGGGAATCGTTCCGCGAATGCACCGCCGATGCTATCTGCGATAAACTTCGCGACGATTTCCGACCCGAACGATCAAAATCCGTATGGCGCTGTCTTCGATATGAGCAATTATGCGATAGTCGCCAACACGATATTTCCAGAAGTCGCCCAGTTCGGAGCCTTTCAAAGCCTCGCCGACCGAGCGCGGGTCTTCGAGCTTGGCTATACGTTCGTGAAGGAACTTCAATATCCGGCGCGATGTCTCATGCCCGAGTTTTTCAAGCTCCCGCTCCGCAGGCCGCAGGAACTCAATCCTCCACGCCATGGCGTGCCATTAATTCAGCCAGGGAAACAGTAGTGTCGCCTTCGCCACGGCGAAACTCTTCCAGACGCTTTTCCGCAAGATAGATATCCTCAAGATCGTCCAGATGCTCCAGGATCGCTTCGCGAGCATAAAAGCTTTTGCTGCGCCCGGTGCGTTTGGCCAGCTCATCAAGCCTTGCTTCAATTTCCGGCGGCAGTCTCAAAGCCAGCATCGTCATTTCTCCCGATAGCTATACATGTATAGCATCGTAGATATGAACATGCCATGCATTTCCCGACATCGTGGTATTTCTATCTCCTGCCCCGCCGCCAAACCATCGCCGTGCCCAGTCTTTGCACGGCCGCCCGCAGCTTGTCGTCCTCGATGCCCTCCATCATGTCTTCCAGCTTTTGCGCCGCCTCGCCCTTCAGCGGCGGCGGGGTACGGGAGCGTTTGGAGGCGACCGAGACCGGCTTTTGGACGATGCGGATCTGATTGACGGCGTGGAAGCCGAAGAAGCCGTTGATGCGCTGGATCAGTTCGCCCTGCGCGTGGGTGAGGAAGAGGGCGCGGGCGCCCTCGCAGGCGATGGTCAGCACGCCGGGCTGATAGCCGCCATCGTCACCCGCATGGCCGCGCTTGGCCCAGGCGATCTTTTCCGGCCGGGTGCATTCGGCAAAATCCTCACCAGCGATCTCGTCCCAGGAGCCGAGCAACGCCGTATTGATGCCGGCGCGCTTGGCCAGCACGGGATCGATGATGCCGTTGGTCAACTCGGAGATCTGCTTCTCGCCTTTTCGGGGATAACTCATCTGATAAAAGGGTCCGGAACCTCGTTTGCGCCTCCGGGACCTTGATCGCCCGGCGCAGCTTGGCCAAGTATAGAGCACTTCTCCTCGATGCGGCAAATCATGACGACGACAACAGCATCCCCAACGGCCGCGCCCCTGCTCGCCTGGTACGACCGCCATCATCGCGACCTGCCGTGGCGCATTTCGCCGCCGATGGCCGCGCGCGGCATCCGGCCCGATCCCTACCATATCTGGCTGTCCGAGGTGATGCTGCAGCAGACCACCGTGCCGGCGGTCAAGGCCTATTTCGCCAAGTTCCTCGCGCGCTGGCCGACGGTCGGCGACCTCGCGGCGGCACCGACCGACGATGTCATGGCCGCCTGGGCCGGGCTCGGCTACTATGCCCGCGCCCGCAACCTGAAGAAATGCGCGGAGGCCGTGGCGTCTGAGCATGGTGGGCGTTTCCCCGACACCGAGGAGGGCTTGCGAGCCCTGCCGGGGATCGGCGACTATACGGCCGCGGCGGTTGCGGCGATCGCCTTCAACCGGCAGGCGGCCGTGATGGACGGCAATGTCGAGCGCGTCATCTCCCGGCTTTACGCCATCTCGGCCCCCCTGCCCGCCGCCAAACCGCTGATGAAGCAGAAGGTGGCATTGCTGACCCCGGCCGACCGGCCGGGCGATTTCGCGCAGGCAATGATGGATCTGGGCGCCACAATCTGCACGCCGAAGCGGCCGGCCTGCGCGCTCTGTCCCTTCAACGATGCCTGCGAGGCGCTTGCCGCCCACGATCCGGAGCAGTTTCCGGTGAAGGCCGCGAAGAAGGAAAAGCCGGTGCGGCAGGGCGCGGCCTTCGTGGCGGTCAATCGCGACGGCGAGATCTATCTGCGCCGGCGCGTCGCCAGCGGCCTGCTCGGCGGCATGACGGAGGTGCCGACCACCGGCTGGACGGCGCGGATCGATGGCGAAACCGGCATGGACGCCGCTCCCTTCCCGGCCGATTGGCAAATGGCGGGAACGGTGACGCATGTTTTCACCCATTTCGAGCTGCGACTGTCGATCTATCGCGCGCGGGTGACGTCAACCGGGGACGGCAATGACGGATGGTGGGAGCCGGTTACAAATCTTGAAGCTCAGGCGCTGCCGACAGTCATGAAAAAAGCAATCGCTCAGGCTATTCCCAATGCGTTCGCGAAGACCGGCGCATTCATCGAGGCCAGCGCCTAACACATCAGGAAAGCATACATGACGACAGAAATCCGCCACATCGTGTTCGATATCGGCAAGGTTCTTCTCCATTACGATCCGAGCCTTCCCTATAGCCGCATCATTCCCGACGAGGCCGAGCGCGCCTGGTTTTTCGCCAATGTCTGCACCCATGAATGGAACATCGAACAGGATCGTGGCCGCACCTGGGAAGACGCCGAAGCGCTGCTGATAGAAAAGCATCCCGAGCGCGAGGAACAGATCCGCGCCTTCCGCAAATATTGGTATGAGATGGTGCCGCATGCCTATGACGGCAGCGTGGCGATCATGGAGAAGCTGATCGCGGAGGGGCGTGACGTCACCATGCTGACCAATTTCGCCTCGGATACGTTCCGCGAGGCGCAGGCACGCTTCCCCTTCCTCACCAAGACGCGCGGCGTCACCGTATCGGGCGATATCGGCCTGATCAAACCGGACGTCACGATCTACGAAACCCATGCGAAGAGCTTCGGCCTCGACCCGGCATCGACCATCTTCATCGACGACACGCTCATCAACGTCGAAGGTGCCAGGGCCGCCGGCTGGCATGCGGTCCATTTTACCGACGCGGAAAAGCTCAGAAGCGATCTAGCCACCTACGGCATCGAGGTTTGAAGAGATGATATTTGACCCGGCAGAACGCATCACCCTGTTCCATGACGCCATCAATCAGCTCGACTACGAGACGATCGAGAACTTCTTCGCCGAGGATGCCACCTATGTCTCGAACGGCGTCGGCAGCCTTGCCGGCCGCGAGGCGATCATGGAAGCATTCCGCGGCTATTTCGACACCTATCCGGATCAGACTGCCGTCAATTCACTGGTGGAAACGCTGACGCCGCTTTCGGGCCGCTCCGTCTGGTCCGTCCGGGCGACGAACAGCAAGACCGGCAAGCCGCTGGTCCGCGAGGGCGAGGAAACGATCACCTTCGATGAAGAGGGCCGCGTCGTGCGCGTCGATGTGACGGATTATCAGGAATTCTGAGCCGAGAGGCCACGCCTTTAAAAAATGGCGCCCAGGGCTCGCATAATCCTTGCTTGAAGCCATGCGGATTCGCGAGGATATGCGGTGGCCCTGGGCGTCTCGCCTTCCTCCCTAACTGGAGGTACTCGACGGAAGAAGGCGGGTATGCGGATCTGGCCGCGGCGTGAGCCCGAAAGCCGTGGGGCAGCTCTCGGACGGGCTCGCGCCGATGGGATAGTCGGGATTACTCCACCTTCGCCAGATCGTTGCGGACGATGGACCGGAGTTCGTCGATCGGGCGCAGGGACTGCCCGTCGTCGATGTGCCAGAACGTCCATCCGTTGCATGCATCGAGGCCCTGGACTTTCGCACCAAGACGATGAATCGAGCCGGCCTCGCCGCCCGAGGCGACCGTGCCGTCGGCGCGCACGATGGCGCTATGGCGGCGTCGCGCATCCGTCAGCACCTGGCCGGGCTTGATGAGGCCGCTTTCGACGAGCACGTTGAAGGCGACGCGCGCTTCGGCCTTTTTACCGGTCATGACGGTCAGTTCCGCCTTGCCGAGCGGCTCGACGGAAGCGATGCGGGCGCTGGCGGCATCGATGTAATCCTGCTCGCGCTCGATGCCGACAAAATGACGGCCGAGACGCTTGGCGACGGCGCCGGTCGTGCCCGATCCGAAGAAGGGATCGAGGATGATGTCGCCCGGCTTGGACGAGGCCATGATGACGCGGGCAAGCAGCGCTTCCGGCTTCTGCGTCGGATGCACCTTCTTGCCGTCATCGCCCTTCAGCCGTTCGTTGCCGCTGCAGATCGGGAACAGCCAGTCGGAGCGCATCTGCACATCGTCATTGGCGGCCTTCATGGCGTCGTAGTTGAAGGTATAGCCCTTGGCCTTGGCGTTCGGGCTCGCCCAGATCATCGTCTCATGGGCGTTCTGGAAACGGCGGCCCTTGAAATTCGGCATGGGATTGGTCTTGCGCCAGACGATATCGTTCAAGATCCAGAAGTTCAGATCCTGCAAGGTCGCACCGACGCGGAAGATGTTGTGATAGGAGCCGATGACCCAGATCGTGCCCGTCGGCTTCAGCACGCGTCGGCAGGCGAGCAGCCAGGCGCGGGTGAAGGCGTCATAGGCCTCGAAGGAGGCGAATTGATCCCACTCGTCGTCGACGGCGTCGACCAGCGACTGATCGGGGCGATGCAGCGTGCCGCCGAGCTGCAGATTATACGGCGGGTCGGCGAAGATGACGTCGACGGAATGGGTGGGCAGTGCTTCAAGAGCCGCTACGCAATCGCCCTTGATGATCGTGTCGACCCAAGAGCCCGGCGTTGCGGAAGTCCTGAGATCGGCAAGCGGGAAAACTGACGCCATGTGATACTCGCTGTTACACTTACACGTTACGATTAACTGAGTGTTATGGTTACCTAACTTGGTTACCAAAGGCTAAAGCGAGCCGCAGATTTTACGATTTCCCGGAAATAAAGACTGCGGTCGTCACGGAACTTCCGCCGGCCCCGATCCGTCATGCCTCGACCGGCTGTCGGCCGGCGCCTCCTCCCGTTCGTTCATGCCATAGTCGCGCAACACATGCGCGATCCGCAGCCGGTAATCCGCGAAAATGCCGCCGCGCCCGGCCTTCTGCGCGGCGCGATGTGCCTCGCGGTTGCGCCACTCCGCAACCGCCGCCTCGTCGCGCCAGAAGGACAGTGACAGGACCTTGCCGGGCTGGGTGAGACTTTCGAAACGTTCGACGGAGATGAAGCCGTCTATCGTGTCGAGTTCGGCGCGCAGCTTGCCGGCGATATCAAGATAATGATGGCGTTCGCCCGCTTGCGGCGTGACTTCGAAGATGACCACGATCATGGCGATATCCTCGGCGCGTGCGGCAGGGAGACATTTTTCAGGAAGATGCGGTCCTCCCGGAGAATGAAGCGTTCGCGGCGAGCGAAATCATAATTCGCCCGGCCGAGCGGATCGGCGACGAGACGGGCGCGATAGGCTTCGTAAGCCGCAAGGCTCTCGATGTTGTAGACGCCGTAGGCTGTCGTCGCAGACCCTTCATGCGGGCCGAAATAGCCGATGAGGTCGGCGCCGTTGCGCGGGATGGCCTGCCCCCAGGCTTTGGCATATTCGGCGAAGGCATCCTTCTTGAACGGGTCAATCTCGTAGCGGATGAAACAGGTGATCATGGTTTTCTCCTTTGCTGACGGAGTTGGTATCGCACATTGCATGACGTCGATGCTTCGGTTAGGATCGAAGTATGAAGGAAGGTCCTGACATAGCGCAAATCGGCGCGTTGATCGGCGATCCGGCGCGGGCGAACATGCTGACCGCGCTGATGGGCGGCCGTGCGCTGACGGCGACGGAGCTGGCGGCCGCCGGCGGCATCACGCTGCAGACGGCGAGCACGCATCTGTCCAAGCTCGAAGCGGGCGGGTTGCTGGCGCAGCGCAAGCAGGGCCGCCATCGTTATTTCGCGCTGGCCGACGACGGCGTCGGCAAGCTGCTTGAGGGTATCATGGGCTTTGCCGCAAGCCGCGGACATCTGCGCCATCGCCCCGGACCAAAAGAACCCGCCCTGCGCAAGGCACGCATCTGCTACGACCACCTCGCCGGCGACTATGGCGTGCGCATGCTCGACAGCCTGATCGCGACCGGCGCGATCTCGGCACTCGGCGAGGGCCTGGACCTGACGGAGCGCGGCGAAGCGCATCTTCATGCGATCGGCATCGATGTCGGCGGATTGCGCGCGACCCGTCGTCCTCTCTGCCGCGCCTGCCTCGACTGGAGCGAACGGCGCACGCATCTGGCCGGCGGGCTCGGCAAGGCACTGCTGTCCAGCTTCTTCGACAGGGGCTGGGCGCGGCGAACGGAAAACAGCCGCTCGATCCAGTTCACGCCCGAGGGCGAGCGCCGCTTCCTGGCGCTGTTTCCCCTCGAGGCCGACAACCGCGCCAGCGAGAGGGAAAGCGCCGAATAGCGGCGCAAGAGGGCATCTTTCCCGAGCGCCTCGACCGCCGGCCGGCTTTAGCGCGCACCGACCAATATGCCCTCGAAATTGTTTGCGGCGATACGGTCGCATAGATTGCTCCACTCGCAACGAATGCAGGCTTGGCGAATTTCGCCGCCGGCGAAGCTCTGTCGCAATCTGGTCAGCAGACCGGCATCCGGAACAAGGATGGAACCGGGGCGGACATCCATCCCCAGGAGAGCCGCGACATCCGCCAGGGCTGCGGCATCGCGCTCCAGCACCGAGTCGTTGAAGCAATGCGGCTCCTTCTCCTCGAGAAGCGGCGCGCAGATATCGTCGGGACCGGATACGAGCTGGATCTCTTCCCCAGCCGAAAGACGTTCTGCGATGCGGCGGTAATTGGCGGTGAAGGCCGGCGTATAGCCCTCGCCGACGAAGGTCAGCATGCAGAGCAGGTGATGGGCGCGAAGCCGAACAGTCAAATCAGCCGCGCCTTGTCGCCGTAGATTTTTACGCCTGTGAGCACGGCTGCGGCAAGCGCCGACTTCAGGATAGCGCCGAGAATGAAGGGTGCCACACCGAGCGACAGGCCCTCTTGCGCACCAAGCAGCACCGCAAGCCACGCACCGCCGAGCGTCAAACCCAGCGCATTGCCGGCCAGATGCGCCGCGAAGCTATACACGATGCGGTCGCCGCTCCAGCCACGCTCCGCAAGCCAGCCGACCAGCGCCGCCATGATGGGGAAGGAGAGGAGATAGCCAGCCGTCAGGCCCATGAAGGGAGCGATACCACTGGCGCTGCCGGCCAGAACGGGAAAGCCGAGCAGCGCGGCACCCAGCCAGGCGAGAATGGTCAGTGCGCCGAGGCGCCAGCCGTAGAGCGCGCCGATCATCGTGACTGCAAAGCTCTGCATGGTAACCGGTACTGGCACCATCGGCAGGGATACCCATGAGGCAAGCGTCAGGGCGAGCGTCCCGACCATGACGCAGGACGCCTTGACGGCCAGCGACCGTTCACCGAGACCCAGAGGATCGCAAACGGTCTGCTCATGATGAGGCAGCAAGGGCATCCGGCTCTCCTCCCGAATGATGGACGGCTTGAACTCCGTGCATGTCATGACGGAGAACCGCCGGGAGCGCAAGTGTCGGTCATCGCTGCTGCACAGGGGGGCGAAAGCGAACCGCTGAAGCCAATCCGCGACGGCCGCCGGGAATTATCCGACGATCGCAAAGGCTTCGCGTGTCACTCCGGAGGGTGTTCGCACCGGCGCTCGGCCGATCCATTGCACATGCTTCTGCAGGATGGCGGCGGCCTCGTCCACCCGTCCCTGACGCAGGGCGGCGAGAATGGCGCGATGGTCGTGGTCGGTGCGCTTTTCCCAGCCCGATTGCCAGGCGGAGAAGAGGAAACGGGCGCTGGCGGCATGCAGGTCGTCGATCGAGGCGAGAAGACGCGCCATGTCGCAGGGAGCGAGGATCAGGCGATGGAAGCGGCGGTTCGCCTCCTCCCAGGCGCGAACATCGGCGGCCGCGTCCCCTTCCCGCGTCGCCTCCTCGGCGGCATCGAGGATGGCCGGCGTCAGGTGCTGGGCGGCATGCTTCAGCGCCAACCCCTCCAGTGCGGCGCGCATTTCGGCAACTTCGCGCACCTCCTTCAGATCGAAGGAGGCGACGCGAACGCCGCGGCGCGGCACGCTGATGGCCAGCCCCTGCGCCTCCAGGCGCCGGAAGGCCTCGCGCACCGGCACATGGCTGACGCCGAACTCCTCGGCGATGTGATCCTGCCGCAGCCGCGCATCGGGGGCGATTTCGCCGCGAATGATGCGCTCGGCAAGCACCCGGCTGATACGGCTGGCAATCGTGTCGTCGCGCTCTTTGGTCATGAGCGATCCTTAAAGGCGGGCTTCGGGATTGTCGAGCGACAAGGACGGGCCGTGCGCGTCCGGACCGACCCTTTCCACCAGCGCAGTCCAGCCATGCCGGGCGATCGGTTGAGCTTTGCCGGCACATCGTGTAAAGCCGCATCATCCCTTTCAGAGCATGCCCTCGATGCCGCAAGACGGCTTTGGGCAAGCCTATGCCAATTCAAGAACGTCCTTTAAAGGCAGCATATCCTCATGAGCAATGGCTTCGATCTCATCATCTTCGACTGCGACGGCGTCTTGGTCGATTCGGAAATCATCGCGGCGGAAGTCGAATCCAAGCTGCTGACGGATGCGGGCTACCCGATCGGCGTCGAGGAAATGGGCGAGCGCTTCGCGGGCATGACCTGGCAGAACATTCTGTTCGAAGTGGAGCGCGAGGCGAGCATCCCGCTCTCCGCATCCCTCCTCGACAAGTCCGAGAAGCTGCTCGACTTGAGGCTCGCCAACGACGTCAAGGCCATTCCCGGCGTTCCGCTGGCCCTGTCGCGCCTGCCGATGCCGCGTTGCGTCTGCTCGAATTCCAGTTCGGCACGGCTCGACATGATGCTCTCCAAGGTCGGCTACAAGCAGCTCTTTGCGCCACACATCTATTCGGCCAAGGATCTCGGCGCCGACCGCGTCAAGCCGAAGCCGGATATCTTCCTGCACGGCGCCAAGCAGATGAACGTCTCGCCGGCCAAGGCCGTGGTCGTCGAGGATTCCGTGCACGGCGTCCAGGCGGCGCGGGCCGCCGGCATGCGGGTCATCGGCTTCACCGGCGCCTCGCACACCTATCCCTCCCATGCCGACCGCCTGACGGACGCCGGCGCGGAAACGGTCATCGCAAGGATGAGCGACCTGCCCGGCGTGGTGATGGCATTGGCGGACTGGGAAGGGGTTTTGTGAGCGGCCGAACGGTAGGCAATAGGCAATAGGCAATAGGCAATAGGCAATAGGCAATAGGCAATAGGCAATAGGCAATAGAAATTGCGGCTGTGTTGCCCCGATTGCAAGGACAAGGTGACCTTTTACTACTGCCTACTGCCTACTGCCTACATCCTTAGTTTATCGCCGCATGCTTCCGGCGCGCCGGCTTTTCGCCCTTCACGGGCTTCTGAGGCCCTTGATCGAAGCTGAGCTGAACGATGGTGAAGCCGCCGGAGCCGCCTGCGACCTTGATGTCATCCGCGGTGAAGAGAAACTGCGTGGTCGTCTCGCCCGGCGGGATTTCGGCGACGAAGTTGATGGTCTTGTCGTAGAGCGCCGTGTTGTTGTCCATCACGGCGACATGGACCGGCAGGGTCACCTTGCCGGGTCCGCCCTGCGGGCCGGCGACCAGGCGGCCCTGCGCGGCGATATTGATGCCGAGGCTGGTGCCGTCGCTGGTGCACTGGCGCGTCGCCTGGGCGAGCGATGCCTGATAGGTCAGCTGGTTCGGATCGTCCTTGGCGCCCTTGGCGTAGGTGCGATAGGTGGAGGCCTCGTCGCGGATCACGACCTGCGGGCATTTGCCGGCGACATAGGCCTGGCCACCGGAAACCGGCTGGGCGGCTGCCGCCTGCGGCGCCACCGTCACATCCGTCGCGGGCTCCTTGTCGCCGCTGCTGCTACCGAGGCCGAGAGAACTGCAACCGGCCAGCAATGCCAGAAGCGAAGCGGAGAAGAGACGACGCGAAACCCTGCCAAACACTATTAATTCCACCCTCTGCATATAATTTACATTATCGGCCTGCAGCCTGTTCGACGGGCCTTTTATGACACTTGGCGATGGTCTATACCAGCGACGCAGCGAAAAATCGATTGGGTAGGCACGTTTTGGCTCACTTTTCGACGTCGACAGATTGGCGCAAGCCGCAGCCCGCCGGAAGCGACCGGACGGACATTGCGCGAACGCGAAAACCACGCGGCTGATCCGACACCAAACGGATCGCCACCGCCTCGTTCCTCCATCCTCTCAACTCATCACTCAGGCAATTTTGCGACCAAAGGAATTCTAGACCGTGGACTATATCTCAACGCGGGGAGAAGCCCCTGCCCTTGGCTTCTGTGACGCTCTTCTTGCCGGTCTCGCCCGCGACGGCGGCCTCTATGTACCCCGCGAATGGCCTACCCTCACCAAAAAGGAGATCCGCGCCTTCCGTGGCAAGAGCTATCAGGAGGTCGCTTTCGCGGTGCTCTCGCCCTTCGTCAACGGCGAAATCCCCGATGACGTCTTCCGCGGCATGATCGATGCGGCCTACGCCACCTTCCGCCACCCGGCCGTCGCGCCCCTGGTGCAGACCGGCCCAAACAGCTTCGTCATGGAGCTGTTCCACGGCACCACGCTTGCCTTCAAGGACGTCGCCATGCAACTGCTGGCGCGGCTGATGGACTACGCGCTGGAAAAGCGCGGCCAGCGGGCGACGATCGTCGGCGCCACGTCGGGCGACACGGGCGGTGCCGCGATCGACGCCTTTGCCGGGCGCGAACGCACCGACATCTTCATCCTCTTCCCGCATGGCAAGGTCTCGCCGGTGCAGCAGCGACAGATGACGACCTCGACGGAGGCCAACGTGCACGCGCTGGCGATCAAGGGCAATTTCGACGATTGCCAGAACCTCGTCAAAGCCATGTTCAACGACACGGCCTTTCGCGAAAAGGTCAAGCTCTCGGGCGTCAATTCGATCAACTGGGCGCGCATCATGGCGCAGGTGGTCTATTACTTCACCACCGCCGTCGCGCTCGGCGGACCGGACCGGAAGATTTCCTTCACCGTTCCCACCGGCAATTTCGGCGATATCTTCGCCGGCTATGTCGCCAAGCGCATGGGCCTGCCGATCGACCGGCTGGTGATCGCCACCAACGAGAACGACATCCTCGCCCGCACCCTGAAAACCGGGCGCTACGAGATGCGCGAGGTCAAGGCGACCACCGCGCCGTCGATGGATATCCAGATATCCTCCAACTTCGAGCGGCTGCTGTTCGAAGCCTATGGCCGCGATGCGACGAAGGTGCGCGCGGCGATGGAAAGCCTGAAGCAATCGAACGGCTTTTCCATCGGCGAGGATGCGCTGAAGGCCATCAAGAAGGACTTCCGCGCCGGCCGCGCCAGCGAGAAGCAGGTGGTCGCGACGATCCGCAAAACCCTTGCCGACACCGGCTATCTCATCGATCCGCATACGGCCATCGGCGTCTTCGTGGCGGAGAAAAATCAAAAGCCCACCAGCCCGATGGTGACGCTTGCCACTGCGCACCCGGCGAAATTCCCCGCGGCAGTAAAATCCGCTTCCGGTATTGACCCGGCGCTTCCGACGTGGCTTGCTGGACTGATGAACAGGGAGGAGCGTTTCGATATCCTCGATCCCGAGCTGAAAGCCGTTGAAGCCTTTATCGGCAAGCACGCCCGGGCCGGGGAATGACAGACGCAGAAAGACAGGCGATGACAGTGGAGTGCACCCGGCTTGCGTCCGGGCTGACAGTAGCGACCCAAACGATGCCGCATCTGGAAAGCGTGGCGCTCGGCGTTTGGATCAAATCGGGTTCGCGTAACGAAACCGAGACGGAGCACGGCATCGCCCATCTGCTCGAACACATGGCCTTCAAGGGCACCGCCCGCCGCACGGCGCGTGAGATCGCCGAGGAAATCGAGAATGTCGGCGGCGAAGTCAACGCCGCCACCTCCACCGAAACGACCTCCTATTATGCCCGCGTGCTGAAGGATCATGTCCCCCTCGCCGTCGATATCCTCGCCGATATCCTGACCGAGTCGGCCTTCGACGAAGAGGAGCTGGCCCGCGAAAAGCAGGTCATCCTGCAGGAGATCAACGCGGCGAACGACACGCCGGACGACGTGGTCTTCGACAAGTTCTCCGAGGTCGCCTATCGCGGCCAGACGCTCGGACGCGCCATTCTCGGCACGCCGGAGACGGTCGTTTCCTTCTCGCCCGACCAGATCCGCGGCTATCTCGGCCGCAACTACACCACCGATCGGATGTTCGTGGTCGCCGCCGGTGCCGTCGACCACGAAAGCTTCGTGCGCCAGGTCGAAGAGCGCTTTTCCAGCCTGCCGACCAAGCCGTCGGCGCCGCCCGTCATCGAGCCCGCCCGCTATATCGGCGGCAATATCCGCGAGACGCGCGACCTGATGGACGCGCAAATCCTGCTGGGCTTCGAGGGCCGCGCCTACCATACGCGCGACTTCTACTGTTCGCAGATCCTCGCCAATATCCTCGGCGGCGGCATGTCCTCGCGGCTGTTCCAGGAAGTGCGCGAGTTCCGCGGCCTTTGCTATTCCGTCTATGCCTTCCACTGGGGCTTTTCCGACACCGGCATTTTCGGCATCCATGCCGCGACCGGCGGCGAGAACCTGCCGGAGCTTTTGCCCGTCATCATCGACGAGCTGCATAAGTCCTCGCACAGCATCGAGCAGCAGGAGATCGAGCGCGCCCGCGCCCAGATCCGCGCGCAATTGCTGATGGGCCAGGAAAGCCCGGCGGCGCGCGCCGGACAGATCGCCCGGCAGATGATGCTCTACGGACGGCCGATCCCGAACCAGGAAATGCTGGAGCGGCTGGAAGGCATCACCATCGATCGACTGACGGATCTTGCCGGCCGCCTGTTCTTCGATACAGTGCCGACTCTTTCGGCGATCGGGCCGTTGGAGCAGCTGGCGCCGATGGAAGACATCGTCACGTCGCTGTCGTCGCCGACCCCCGCCTCCAAGAGCGCGAGCGGCTAAGGCCCGTCTCGCGCGCCGATGGGGTCAATTCTCGGGGGAGTATTGGGCGGAATGCAAAAATCGGTCTTTCGGTTTCTGTCACGTCATCCGGACGCGGTTGAACTCGAAAACGAGACCTATTTGCTGCGCCTGCCGCGTTATTCCGATTTTAACCAATGGCACAGGCTAAGGGCCGAAAGCCGCCGGTTCCTGGAGCCCTGGGAACCGACCTGGCGCCATGACGAGCTCACCGAGGGTGCCTATCGGGCCCGAGTCATCCGCGGAAAACAGGAATACAGCTCAGGCCAGGCCATTCCGCTTTTCATTTTCCACAAGGAAAACATGACGTTGCTTGGCGGCATCACCATCGGCTACATCCGCCGGGGCGCGGCGCAGAGCTGCATGATCGGATATTGGATGGGCGAGCGGCATTCCGGTCAGGGTCATATGTTCGCCGCACTTCAGTTGGTTATACCCTATATCTTTTCCGGACTCGAGTTGCACCGTATTGAAGCAGCCTGTATTCCGGATAACGAGCGTAGCATGCGGCTTCTGGAAAAAGCCGGTTTCCAACGGGAAGGTCATTTGCGCGGTTATCTTAAAATCAACGGTCAATGGCGTGATCATGTGATGTTTTCCCGGCTGGCGTCGGACGCCGGCCCGAACGGAAAATCCGACAAGCGATGACGGCCGCCCTCAAGCCGACCCTGCCGGTGACCCGATGGCCGTCCGCAATCCTCGCGGCGGTTGCGGGTATTATCCTGTTGCTTCTTGCCGGCATGGCGCATGCGGCCGAACCCGTGAAGATCTCCCGCGACGACACCGCGCTCGACCTGACGGCGACGACGGAGATCTACACCAACCAGGGTGAAGCGTTTCAGGTCTCCACAGCCGCCGGTGCCGATGGTATCCGCCGCCGTATTGAGGTACGCTCCTCCTCTCCCAATCATCAGGGCGACTGGGCCGTTTTCGCGCTTGCCAACGTCTCGGAAGAGCAGCTCGAGCGCGTCATCGTCGCGCCCCATTTCCGCCTGGTGAATTCGAAGATGTTCTGGCCGGATCTCGGCTCGCAGCGCATCATCGCGATCACGCCAAGCGAAGGCTTCGCCCTTGACCGGCAGCCGAGCGACGAGGCCGACGTCTTCCGCATCACGCTGAACCCCGGCGCCGTCGTCACCTTCGTCGCCGAACTGTCCTCGCCAAGCCTGCCGCAGCTCTATCTCTGGGAGCCGAATGCCTACAAGGACACGGTCAACGCCTTCACGCTCTATCGCGGCATCGTGCTCGGCATTGCCGGCCTGCTGGCGGTGTTCCTGACCATTCTCTTCGTCGTCAAGGGCACCTCGATGCTGCCGGCGACGGCGGCGCTCGCCTGGGCGGTGCTCGGCTATATCTGCGTCGATTTCGGCTTCCTCGGCAAGCTCATCAGCATCACGTCCAGTGACCAGCGAATATGGCGTGCCTGCGCCGAGGTGGCGCTTGCCTCCAGCCTGGTGATCTTCCTCTTCACCTATCTGAACCTCAACCGCTGGCATGCGCATCTGGGCTATGTCACGCTCGCCTGGGTGCTGGGTCTCGCCTTGCTCTTCGGCGTGGCGATCTACGATCCGTCGATTGCCGCCGGCATTGCGCGCCTGTCGCTGGCGCTGACGGCAACGGCCGGGCTGCTGCTGATCATCTATCTCGGTTTCAGCCGCTATGACCGCGCCATCCTGCTCGTGCCGGCCTGGGCGCTGACGCTCGTCTGGCTGTTCGGCGCCTGGATGACGGTGACCGGCAAGCTCGACAACGACATCATCCAGCCCGCGCTCGGCGGCGGCCTCGTTCTGATCGTGCTGCTGATCGGCTTCACGGTGATGCAGCATGCCTTTGCCGGCGGCGCCTTTCAGCAGGGCCTGTTCTCCGACCTCGAGCGGCAATCCCTGGCGCTCACCGGTTCGGGCGACACGGTCTGGGACTGGGACGTGGCGCGCGACCGCGTGGTGACGACGCCGGATATCTCGACAAAGCTCGGCCTTTCACCGGGCACCATGCATGGGCCGGCGCGCAACTGGCTGCCGCGGCTGCATCCCGACGACCGCGACCGCTTCCGCGCCACGCTCGACGTGCTGCTGGAACACCGCCGCGGCCGCCTGAACCATGAATTCCGCATCCGCGCCGAGGATGGGCATTTCCATTGGCTGACGATCCGCGCCCGGCCGGTCCTCGGCTCGAATGGCGAGATCATCCGCTGCGTCGGCACCATCGTCGACATCACCGAACAGAAGAACTCGGTCGAGCGGCTGCTACACGACGCGCTGCACGACAATCTGACCGGCCTGCCCAACCGCCAGGTCTTCCTCGACCGGCTGCAATCCGTGCTGACGCTGGCGCCGGAAGGCAACCAGCTGCGGCCGACCGTGATGGTGATCGACATCGACCGCTACAAGCTGGTCAACGACACGCTCGGCGTCGCCGCCGGGGACAATATCCTGATCGCCCTGACGCGCCGCCTGCGCCGTCTGATGAAGCCGCAGGACACGCTGGCGCGGCTCGCCGGCGACCAGTTCGGCCTGATCCTCGTCTCCGAGCGCGATCCGACCAAGGTCGCCGATTTCGCCGATGCGATCAGCAAGGCGATCATGGTGCCGATCAATTTCGCCAATCGCGAGATCATCCTCACCGCGTCGATCGGCCTGACCTCCTGGGTCGACCAGCAGGAGAACGCGTCCAGCCTGCTGAGCGACGCCGAACTTGCCATGTACCGCGCCAAGCGCGCCGGCGGCAATCGCGTCGAACCCTTCCAGCCGGCCTTCCGCAGCTTCGGCACCGACCGCCTGCAATTGGAAACCGACCTTCGCCGCGCTGTCGAGCGCAAGGAACTCTCGATGGTCTACCAGCCGATCGTCCGGCTGGAGGATGCCGAGGTCGCCGGTTTCGAGGCGCTGATGCGCTGGGAGCATCCCAAGCGCGGCAATATCCCGCCGTCCGAATTCATTCCGATTGCCGAGGCCTCCGATATCATCGGCCCGCTCGGCATGTTCTCGCTCGAGCAGGCGACCAACGACCTGATGGCCTGGCAGCGCCAGACCGGCGACCTGCCGCTTTTCGTCTCCATCAACCTGTCCAGCGTGCAGCTCCTCAACAACGAACTGTATGAGGATATCCGCGCCCTGCTCGCCAAGACCCATTGCGAGCCGAACCGCATCAAGCTGGAGCTGACGGAATCGCAGGTGATGGAAAATCCGGAGCAGGCCCGGCTCGTGCTCGGCAAGCTGCGCGAGGCCGGCATCGGCCTGGCGCTCGACGATTTCGGCACCGGCTATTCTTCCCTCTCCTATCTCACCCGCTTCCCCTTCGACACGATCAAGCTCGACAAGGCAATGGTCAGCGACGAGAGCGACAAGAAGACGGTGCTGCTGCGCTCCGTCATTTCCATGGCGCGCGAACTCGACATGGGCGTCGTCGCCGAGGGTATCGAGTCGGAAGAGGATGCGCTCGATCTCGCCAAGATGGGCTGCGCCTATGGCCAAAGCTACATCTTCGGCCCGCCCATGAGTGCCGATTCGGTGCTGCGGCTGCTGAAGGAACGCTTTCCGCTAACCAAGCGGGCTTGATCCGGTCTATCCCGCCCCTTGCGGGCGGGAAAGCAAAATCAGCATTTAGCCGCTAGGCTAAGTGCTAGATTTTGCAAGGGCAGGGGTAGGCAGGGACGCACCTGCCTGCCAGGAATAGTATGAGCAAGAAAAACCCCCTCTCTTGCAATTTCAATGACTTAGAAATTTCGCCCAGCTTTTGAAGGCATAGAGGCTCCTGTTGCGCAATTCCTAAGCCAATGAAATTGCTATCTCGCCCGCCAAGGGCGAGATAGGCTCCGGAACTGCCGCGCCATCCCATCTTTACGAGATATTGCGCTTACACTCCGCCAATCACCTGCCGGATATAATCCAGCTTCGTTACCACCGGCGGCGACAGGATGAAGGGATAGGAATCCGGCTGGCCCATGCTGCGCTGGATGGCATTGATGGCGACGCTCAGGGGAATCCAGGCGCTGACGAGCTGTTCGGCGCTTTCAGCCTTGTAAGGATTGAAATCCACCTCCGCCGCCATTTCACGATAACCGAGAGGGTCGATGGCGAGACCAAAGGAGCGAGCAGTTTCCAGCGTATCGACGATGTGCAGATAATGCGCGAAACACTCGGCAAAATCTTCCCAGGGGTGGGCGCTGGCATAGGCGCTGATGAAACTGTCCTGCCAGTTCAGCGGCGGGCCATGGTCGTAATGCTGCTGTAGTGCTGCGCCGTAATCCAGCCGCTCGTCGCCGAAAACGGCGCGGAAGGCTTCGACCTGATTGCGATCGCGGATCAGCTTGTTCCAGATGAAGTGGCCCGTCTCGTGCCGGAAATGACCGAGCAACGTGCGGTATGGCTCGTTCATCAGGGTGCGCGCCTGCTCGCGCGTGACGTCGTCGGCCTCGGCGGCGCGAATGGCGATCAGCCCCTCCTCATGTCCGGTCCTGGCCGGCACGACATTGCCGCCCTGCACCTCGTCCTCGAGAAAATCGAAGACCAATCCACCCTGGGGGTCCTGCCGGCGATCGGGGTGCGGCAGGTTCCAGCGCAGCAGCGAATAGAAGAGGTGCCGTTGCGCCTGGCCGATCCGCCGCCAGCGCTCGACACCCTGCTGCGTATCGGTGTTCGGCACCAGGCGATTGTGACGGCAGGCCACGCAGAACGGCTCGGGATCGCCAGCCGCCACCAGCCAGTTGCAGATATCGAGTTCGGCATTGGCGCAGAAGCGCACCCTGCGTTCCGGCTCGGCCACCACACGCCAGTTCTGTCCGTCATCGGCTTCCAGGGCATAGATCGCCACCAATTCCGGCAGGAAACCGAGCTGATGGCCACAACGAATGCATTGCCTGTTATCGAAATGCACCGGCTGGCCACAGTGGTCGCAGGCAAAAAGCCGCATGAAACCCTCGCGATCGGAATAGCAGGCATAAAAGAGCCTGCCCACGAATTCGTGGCAGGCCCGTTTTCGCCGTGCCGCGCGTCTGGCAATATATCAAATGGCGCGGCGCTTTATAAGGTTATGCTTAATCACCCGTCGCCGGACGCGTTGACGGCCGCCATATTCGTCTCGACCGGCTCAGCCATGACCGGCATGCGGAGACAGCATGGCGGCGTTGATGCCCATCAGGGCAAGCGCGCGCTCGTACTTGTCGTCAAGGCTGCGGTCGAAGATCAGCTCCTCGTTGGCCGGGCAGTTCAGCCAGCCGTTATTGCCGATTTCCGCCTCGAGCTGACCAGCACCCCAGCCGGCATAGCCAAGCAGCATGGTGGCCCGCTTCGGTCCGCTGCCCTTGGAGATGGCCCTGACGATATCCAGCGTCGCGGTCAGGCTGATGTCATCGCTCACCGGAATGCTGCTGTCGCTGAGATAGTCATCGGAATGGAGCACGAAGCCACGGCCGCTCTCGACCGGTCCGCCGGTCTGGATCGGAAAATCCCGCGCAACCGCCGGCAGAACGATGGCGTCATCATCCTTGATCATATCGAGATGCAGCAGCACGTCGGTAAAGGTCAGGCTCTGTGCGCGGTTGATGACGAAGCCCATGGCGCCGGCAGTGGAATGCGCACAAATATAGATCACCGTGCGATTGAAATTCCGATCCTCCATGCCGGGCATGGCAATCAGGAACTGACCGTCTAGAAAACCTCTTTCGCGTCTGTTCTTCAGTGTCGATAGGGACATCACGCCTCCTGACTGCAGTCTGTCACTGCGCCCCCAACACATAGAAAGATGGGGCAATGTCATAAATCAATCAACTGAAAATGATCATTTCTTTTTTCAGCCGTTCTGGCGCGGCACGGCGCCATCCGATAAACCCATTGCTCATGATCAAAATACCCAGCCTTGCCTGCCTGACGACAATAGCGGCCGGAGCGCTTGCCGCCGCAATATCCGCCGGCAGCGGCGCGCACGCGGCCATGAGCGACTGGGCCAGCAACATGGGCGGCCGCATGCGGCTGGTGGCGCTGGCGCCGGATGCCGAAGGGCATGTTCGCGCCGCCCTGCAGATCGAGCCGGCGCCCGGCTGGATCACCTATTGGCGCGAACCCGGCGAAAGCGGTATTCCGCCGCAGGTGAGCACGGCGGCGGGAAGCGGCGTGACGATCGTCACCATGCGCTATCCCGTGCCCAGGCCCATCACCGTCGGCGCGATCCAGGAGATCGGCTATGATGCGCCGGTGACATTGCCGCTGGAGCTGCGGATCGACGGCAAACCGCCGGCGAGGCTCGAGCTCACGGCCTTTATCGGCGTCTGCAAGGATATCTGCATCCCCTTCCAGGCGGAGCTTTCGCTGCCGCTTTCGGCCGCCGGCCAATCGACCCCGCACGAACAGGCGCTGCTGGATGCCGCTGCGGCATCGCTGCCGCAGGCCGCTGCCCCGGATTTCGCGATTGAAAACCACACGCTGTCGGCCGACGCGAAGACATTGTCGCTGCGCCTCACGCTACCGGATGCAATCGGAGATGCGCCGCTGATCTACGTCACCGGTCCGACCGGTTATGTCTTTTTCAAACAGGCCAACGGCAAACGCGACGGCAAATCCTTCACGACGGATATCGCCGTCGGCAAGCTGCCGAAAAATTACGACATCAGAGGCAAGAGCTGGGGCATTCTCGTCATCGATGGCGAGCGCGCGATGGAAACCACGCTTGCGTTCGACTAGGGCGACCCTATAGTTCGCCGACATCTTCATTCCGGGCGGCGCGGCCGTCCTTTATCGCGACCAAGGAGAGAGCCATGACCATCGCTATCGGCGACAAACTGCCTGCCGCCACCTTCAAGGAAAAGACCGCCGACGGTCCGGTCGAGATCAGCACCGAGCAGCTTTTTGCCGGCAAGCGCGTCGTGCTCTTTGCCGTGCCCGGCGCCTTCACGCCCACCTGCTCGCTGAACCATCTGCCGGGCTACCTGGAAAACCGCGACGCCATCCTCGCCAAGGGCGTCGACGACATCGCCGTGATTTCCGTCAACGACTGGCATGTGATGGGCGCCTGGGCGCAATCCTCCGGCGGTCTCGGCAAGATCCATTTCCTCGCCGACTGGGACGGCTCCTTCGCCAAGGCGCTGGGTCTCGACATCGACCTCTCTGCCGGCGGCCTCGGCGTGCGCTCCAAGCGCTACTCGATGCTGGTGGAAGACGGCGTGGTGAAGACCCTCAACATCGAGGAAAGCCCCGGTCAGGCCACGGTTTCGGCCGCGGCTGCGATGATCGAGCAGCTTTGAGACTTTTCGAGCTTTGAGAAAAGCAATGAGGGTGTCTTGTGGATTCCCTCATTTATCTTGTCAGCCCTTAGCGAAATGACTTTCAAGGTCACGGTGACCTTCGATGATGTTCACGACTTCGAAAACATCATCGACATAGCGGAAAAAGATCACATATCCGTGGAATGCAAAACTGCGTACATCGGGAAGCAATTCGGGCCTTGCGCGACCCATCTGACCCGGCAATACCGCCAGGTCGCTACATTTGCCACGAAGTCTGCCGATAAGTTTCGCGCACTCTCCGCACTTCCGCCTTCTAGCCTGATGTATCGATAGATATTATCGAAATCGGTTCTGGCGCTCGCTAGATAACGAATGCGCGGCATTAGTAGCCTTCTTTTTGCAGCTCGATTTCTACCGCGTTTAACGAAGCATCCAGTTCCTCGTCTGATATATCGCCCCCACGGGCAATCGACGCCTCCAGGGTGCGCCGCAAGGCCATGATCTTCGCCTCACGCTCCTCCACGAGCCGCAGACCTTCGCGCACGACCTCGCTGGCCGAGCTGTAACGTCCCTCTTCCACTGTCTTCTCCACGAATTTTTCCCAGCGTTCACCGATAGAGACATTCATCAACTTCACTCCCGCAGAGCCGGCCAAGTCGGCGAATAACAGATAATGCGCCATATATAGCATTATTGGCACAGAGCGCCAATTGCCGGTGCCCAGCACTCCTCAATCCACACCCCGCCTCTTTTTCGCCGCATTCTCCCCGCTACTACACGTAACGTTATTACATTAAGAGAACGCATATGTCCTTCAGCAACGATCCCTTCGCGTCCTCCCTGATCGGGCGCTCCGTGTTGACGCGCCTGATCTTTGTCGCGGTCGGCATTGCAGTGCTCTGGGCGGCCATCGGCTGGGCGGTGGCCCTGGCATGAGCGCGCTGATCCGTCTCGACAATCTCACCGTCACCTATGAGCGCCATCCCGCCGTGCATCATGTCTCCGGCGCCTTCGCACCCGGCAGCCTGACGGCGATTGCCGGGCCGAACGGGGCGGGAAAATCGACACTTCTGAAGGCGATCATCGGCGAACTCAGGGTCGCGGAAGGGTCGATCGATCGTGGCCAGCTGACGCGCAACGATTTCGGCTATCTGCCGCAGGCGGCGGAGATCAATCGCCGCTTCCCGATCTCGGTCGCCGATACGGTGATGCTCGGCGCCTGGAAAACGTCCGGCGCCTTCGGCCGTTTCTCGCGCGAGGACGGCGAGCGGGCGCGCGATGCGCTGGCCGCCGTCGGCCTTTCCGGCTTCGAGCGCCGGCATATCGGCTCGCTCTCAGCAGGGCAGTTCCAGCGCGTGCTCTTTGCCCGGCTGCTGCTGCAGGATGCCCGCGTCATCCTGCTCGACGAACCCTTTACCGCCATCGACCAGCGCACGACGCGCGACCTTCTCGACATCGTGCTGCGCTGGCATGACGACGGACGTACCGTCATTGCCGTGCTGCATGATTTCGAGCAGGTGCGCGCACATTTCCCCGAGACGCTGCTGATTGCCCGCGAGCTTGTGGGATGGGGCAAGACACAAGATGTCATGAGCCCCGCCAACCTTATCCGGGCGCGGGCCATGGCCGAAAGCTGGGACGAGGAGGCCGAGGACTGCGCGCCCGAGCCGGATCATGCCGGCCACGCACTGGCAAAGCGGGAGCCGGCGGAATGACCGCTTACGATATCTTCCTCGCGCCCTTTGCGGATTACGGCTTCATGCGGCGCGCGCTCGTCGCCTGCCTGTGCCTGGGCCTCGGCTCCGGCCCGATCGGCGTTTTCCTGATGCTCAGGCGCATGAGCCTGATGGGCGATGCCATGAGCCATGCGGTGCTGCCGGGAGCGGCGATCGGCTACCTGATCGCCGGCTCGCTGTCGCTGACGGCCATGGGGCTTGGCGGGCTGGTGGCGGGGCTCTCCGTGGCGCTGCTCTCCGGCCTCGTCAGCCGCATGACGGTACTGCAGGAGGATGCGAGTTTCGCCAGCTTCTACCTGACGTCGCTGGCGCTCGGCGTGCTCATCGTGTCGCTGCGCGGCTCCAATATCGACCTGCTGCATGTGCTGTTCGGCACCATCCTCGCCATCGACGCCTCTGCCCTCTACCAGATCGGCGCGATCACCTCGCTGACGCTGCTGATGCTCGCGGTCATCTACCGGCCGCTGGTGATGGAATGCTTCGATCCCGGTTTTCTCCGCGCGGTCGGCGGGCGCGGGCCGGTCTATCATTTCCTGTTCCTGCTGCTCGTCGTGCTCAATCTCGTCGCCAGCTTCCAGGCGCTCGGCACGCTGATGGCCGTGGGGCTGATGATGCTGCCGGCGGCGATCGCGCAGCTCTGGTCGCGCAGCCTGCCCGTCATGATGGCGATCGCGACGGCAACGGCGGCGGCCTCGGGCTATGTCGGCCTCATCGCCTCCTACCATCTCGAATTCGCCTCCGGCCCGACCATCATCATCACCGCGAGCCTGATCTACGGTTTTTCCATTCTCTTCTCGCCCTCGGGCATCGCCCGGCGGTTCATCCCCCGTCCCCATCTCAGGGGCTAATCTTTATCAAGGAGACATTCATGAGCAAACACAGACTGCTTCTCTCCACCGCGGCCGCCGCCTTCGTTGCCTTCGGCGTCGCGGCGCCCGCATCCGCCGAGACGCTCAACGTCGTCGCCTCCTTCACCGTGCTGGCCGATGTCGTCAAGCAGGTCGGCGGCGACCATGTGAAGGTATCGAGCCTCGTCGGCCCGAACGGCGACCCCCATGAATTCGAGCCGTCGCCGGCCGACGCCAAGAAGCTCAATGCCGCCAAGGTCACCTTCGTCAGCGGCGAAGGCCTGGAAGGCTGGATGGACCGGCTGATCAGCGCCTCGGGCTACAAGGGCACGCCGGTCGTCGTCTCCGAAGGCATCGACACCCGCACCATGGTCGACGATGGCAAGACGATCACCGATCCGCATGTGTGGAACAGCCCGGTCAATGTGAAGATCTGGGTCGCCAATATCGAAAAGGCGCTGTCGGCGGCCGATCCGGCCGACGCGGCCGATTTCAAGGCCAATGCCGAGCGCTACACCAAGGTGCTGACCGAGCTTGACGCCTATGCCCACGGCAAGTTCGACAAGATTGCCGACGACCGCCGCAAGGTGCTGACCAGCCACGACGCCTTCGGCTATTTCGGCCGCGAGTACAAGGTGAACTTCCTCGCCCCGCTCGGCTTTTCGACGGAAACCGAAGCCTCGGCCGCCAAGGTCGCCCAGCTGATCGAGCAGATCAAGACCGAGCATGTGAAGACCTATTTCTTCGAAAACTCGAACGATCCGCGCCTGGTCAAGCAGGTCGCCAAGGCCACCGGCGCCGAGCCGGGCGGCGAGCTCTATGTCGAATCCCTCTCCAAGGCCAACGGCCCGGCTCCGACCTATGAAAAAATGTTCCGTTATAACGTTGACCAGCTCGCCGCCGCCATGGCGAAATCGAGCTGAGGCAGCCGGACGTATGAGCACCGGAAACTCCTTCTCCCCAGCGGGGAGAAGGTGGCCCAAAGGGTCGGATGAGGGGGGGGTGCGGCATCGGAAGGATTGCCTTTCGCTTGCGCTCAAGGCTCTCGTCGCTTTGCTTCTCGCCCCCCTCATCCGCCCTATTGGGCACCTTCTCCCCGCTGGGGAGAAGGGCGAGCGGCAACCACCTCATCTCATATGCAATTGCCCTGCATACAGCCGCGGACACCCTCCCCGCAGCCTGTTCTATTCAGAGATTGAGATCGAAGACCAGCAGCCCGGCAAGCCCGCCATCGGTCGACGAGACAATGCGCTCGCCGACGGCGACATGCTCCGGATGCACCAGATAGGCATCCCGCGCCTCGGCACTTTCAAACGTCACCGCAAACCCATCGACAAAGCCGCCATGCAGCCCCTCCGGCGAGACATTCGGCCCGTATTTGATATCGACGATGCCGGGAATGACCTGCTGCAACGCGGCCACGGATTCGAACAGCGCTTTCTTCTCATCCTGTGTCATGGCGGATTTGAGCCGCAGGAAAACGCAATGCAGGATCATGGAATCGGCCTCCCTGGATGTTGGGGGCAGCATAGAGGGAAAGGGGGATGGGGCAAGGTGGGGTGGTGGTGATGTTTTGGATTTTTGGAGGTGATCACCCACCATGAGTGTACCGCTAGAGAAAACGATACATTAGCGGCTCTATTGCTTAAGTCTGGGGCACGACGCTAACGTGGGTGATGAGAATCTTTTTGAGCCTGCCTGTACTGCTCTCGAAGAGAAACGCACTAACGTTTAGAGCTCCATCTGCTCCCATCCTGTTACGAGCATTATTTCTCAGACTAGAAGTTATCAATTCAATGGTGTGCGGATCTTTAGAGCCTTCAGCAAGATCAAAAGGAATCGGCCTATTTTCTGTATCTAGAAAAATTCGCCCGCCGAAGGTATTGATATTGTAGCTACTCACTCGCCCCACGAGCTGAACTGGCTGCTCTACTTGTTTGGTTACATTTACGTAATCGTACGTGGTGCTGTCGAGCGTTGCAATCTGCGTGCTGTTACGTCCAATGATCGAACTCACTTTAGCCAAATTGGCAGTTTGAGATGCCGCAATTGGCCGATGCATTTCCCTAATAGAACTTTCAGTCTTCTCCATAAGCGAATCTACCTGCGACTGCGTAATCTGAGGCGCAATACGATTTCGCTGATTGAGTTCATCATACTGCTTCCCAAGCGTAGAGTCGAAATCCACATGAAAACCAAGCGTTTCGTTCACGATATAGTCATAGGTCGAGGCCACTAGATGTCCAAGAACTGTATCACGAGGGGCAGTTCCAAGCGTGTGTGCACCCGACGCTAGCAGAGTGACAACCGTAATCACCTTCCAACTTCCAGGCTCAGGGGACTTAATCAAAATCCGAGCGCCGCGAAGGGCTGGTGCCTGCGTGATTATTTCACCATGCAATACCAAATGCGTCGTCAGCGCGAGCGAGCGCTGAAAGCCTGTTAGTGCGTCGGCCGCATCATAGAAATCAAGAACATGGTCATCAGCGTCATTGCCCTCAAAACTTAACGCAAACTTTAAGCTTACCGCCATGACTACCTCCCCAAAGCGCCCTCCTCATCAAATACAGGTTGCAATAATAAGTCAATATATTCTAATTCAGCGAGCATCAACAAATCGCCGGATATCCGTTTTCATAAAGAGCGCGAGCATGGGATCACTATCGGCGCAAAGCCATTGCTAAGCTCCCCTCAAAGTGCGACGCACGCGCCCCACCCCTACCTCTTCTTAAACGGCTCCATCCCCTTGCGCGCCAGCTCATCGGCCCGCTCGTTCTCCGGGTGCCCGGCATGGCCCTTGACCCAGTGCAGCGTCACCTGGTGCCGGTTGCGGGCTTCTTCGAGCGCCTGCCAGAGTTCGGCGTTTTTCACCGGTTTCTTGTCCGCCGTCTTCCAGCCGTTTTTCTTCCAGCCGAAAATCCACTTGGAGATACCGTCCTTGACGTAAACGCTGTCGGTGTAGAGGTTGACCTCGCAGGGGCTCTTGAGCGCGTTCAGCGCCGAGATCGCCGCCATCAGTTCCATGCGGTTGTTGGTCGTCTCGGCCTCGCCGCCGAAGAGTTCCTTTTCCGCCTCGCCATAGCGCAGCACCGCGCCCCAGCCGCCGGGGCCGGGATTGCCGGAGCAGGCGCCGTCGGTGAAGATATCGACCTGCTTCATGCCTTCAGCCCGTATTCGGCAGCCGAGGCGATCTGGCGGTGGAAGCGCAGCTTGCGCAGATATTCGATCGGGTCCTTCTTGGTGACCATCGCGCCGGCCGGCGTCGTCAGCCAGTCGTAGAGGCGGGTCAGGAAGAAGCGCAGCGCCGAGCCGCGCGAAAGCGTCGGCAGGGCGGCGATTTCGGCCTCGCTCAGCGGCCGCACGCTCTGGTATCCCTCCAGCAGCGCCATGCCCTTGGTGATGTTGTAGGCATGATCCTTCTCGAAGCACCAGGCGTTGAGGCAGATCGAGACGTCATAGGCGAGCTGATCGTTGCAGGCGAAATAGAAGTCGATCAGGCCGGAGAGCTGATCGCCGAGGAAGAAGACATTGTCCGGGAAGAGATCGGCATGGATGACGCCCTCCGGCAGGTCCTTCGGCCAATGGCTCCCCAAGAAATCGAGCTCGCTGCGGATTTCGTCCTGCAGGCCGGGCTCGACCTCGTCGGCGCGGGCCTCGGACTTTTCCCAAAGCCCCTGCCAGCCCTGAAGCGACAGCGCGTTCGGCCGCTTGATGGCGAAACCCTCGCCGGCGACATGCATCTCGGCCAGCGCCTTGCCGACTTCGCGGCAATGCTTTGCCTCGGGCTTCCTCAGCCACATGCCTTCGAGGAAGGAGATCAGCGCTGCCGGGCGGCCGGAGAGATGGCCGAGCAGCGCGCCATCCTTGCGCGGCAGCGGCAGCGGGCAGGACAGCCCTCGGCTCGCCAGGTGCTGCATCAGGCCGAGGAAGAACGGCAGGTCGCTCTTTTCCACGCGCTTTTCATAGAGCGTCAGGATCAACGGATCGCGCGAGGTGTGCAGCAGGAAGTTTGAGTTTTCGACGCCCTCGGCGATGCCCTTGTAGGAGAGCAATGTGCCGACATCATATTCCGTCAGGAACCACTTCAGATCGTCTTCGGTAATATCGGTATAAACGGCCACGAATTCTTCCTGGAAAAGGCTTTAACGGATTTGATTATTCGCCGTTGACGAAGGCCATGTCGGCCGTCGTCAGCTCGATGTTGCGCAGCTCGCGGTTGACGAGGAAATTCTCGGTCTCCTTCACCGTCTCGGCCAGCTCCACCACCGCATTGTAGCGGGCGCGGAAGGCCTCGATGATCTCGTTGACGATGACCTCGGGCGCAGACGCGCCGGCAGAGAGGCCGACGGTCCTGATATCGCCGATGTCGTCCCAGTCGATCTCGGCGGCGCGCTGCACGAGCACGGATTTCGTCGCCCCGGCCCGAAGCGCCACTTCGACGAGACGCTTGGAGTTGGACGAATTCGGCGCGCCGACGACGATGAAGAGATCGCAGCCGGGCGCTGCCTGCTTCACCACTTCCTGGCGGTTGGTGGTGGCGTAACAGATCGAATCGGCTGAAGGAGCCGTCAGGTTCGGAAACCGCTCCTGCAGCCGCGCGATGACGCCGGCGGTGTCGTCGACCGAGAGCGTCGTCTGGGTGACGTAGCCGAGATTGTCGGGATCGGCGGGCTCGTAGACATCGGCGTCCTCGACGGTCTCGATCAGCGACACCGTGCCTTCAGGCAGCTGGCCCATGGTGCCGATCACCTCCGGATGGCCGGCATGGCCGATGAGGACGACGTGGCGGCCGAGGCGATTGTGGCGCATGGCCTGCTTGTGCACCTTGGAGACCAGCGGGCAAGTGGCATCGAGATAGAAGAGATTGCGCTGATCCGCATCCGCCGGCACCGATTTCGGCACGCCATGGGCGGAGAAGACCACCGGCTGGGCGCGATGCTCGGCCGGGATCTCGTCCAGCTCCTCGACGAAGATGGCGCCCTTGGCTTCCAGCCCCTCGACCACATAGCGATTGTGCACGATCTCGTGGCGGACATAGACCGGCGCGCCATAGGATTTCAGCGCCAGCACGACGATCTGGATGGCACGATCGACGCCGGCGCAGAAGCCGCGCGGGCCGCAGAGCCGGATGGTCAGGTCAGGTTTGGAAACTGCTATGTTCATGTCTCTTCCGAAATCCGGGACAATGGCAAAGCCATAGATAGGTCGGCCTTGCCGCTTGCTCTAGCCCAATATCCCATCGAAATGAAGCTATTCTATTGCATGCCTCTATTGCCGGGGCGCATCCGGATGGCGTTTGCGCCACCAGGAAATCGCGACGATGACGACCAGCGTCACGGCCAGACCATACCAGGTGACGGCATATTGCAGATGGCTGTTCGGCAGATCGACGATGGTGACGCCGCCGATCGGCAGCCCGCCGGGGTTTTGAGCCTTGCCGGCATCGACGAAGAAGGGCAGCACCTTGTCCTTCGGCAATCCGTCGCTTGACGCCATGGCGTCGAGATCCTTCCAGTAGAAGATATCCTTGACGAGATCGTTGTCCGGTATGCCGGAGGGCTGGCCGGCGAGCTTGGCGCGGGCAAGGCCGGTGACGGTCTGCTCGCCCGTCAATTGCCCCTGCATGCGCTTTTCCGGCGCCTTGTCGACATCGGGCACGAAGCCACGGTTGACGAAGAGGTAGCGCCCGTCGGCAAGCTGCAGGGGCGTATAGACATGATAGCCGGCATCGCCTTCATGGGTGGTGAAGAAATACCGCTCCTTGTCGTTGAGGTAATGGCCGGTCGCGGTCACCACGCGATATTCGATATCGCCGCCGGACGCGGCCATGGTCTCGATCGCGGACAATGGCACCGGCGGCGCCGATTGACGCTCGGCGATGTCGGCCAGCAGGCCTTCCTTCCAGTGCAGCCGCTCGACCTGCCAGGTGCCGAGCGCCAGCAGGATGGCAAGCGCCACGAGCAGGATCAGCGCCTTGCCGACCTGCCAGAACGGGTTGGCGCGGCGCGCCGGCATGCTGGCCTCAGTCACGATGAAGCCGCCCTTCGCTGGCATTGTTGCGGTATTGCAGGGCGATCAGGATGCCCTTGCACCAGCGCAGCGACAGGAGCGAGAGCAGGATGGTCAGCGGCGCGAACAGCAGGATATGCACCCAGATCGGCGGCGCGTAATTGACCTGCAGCCAGAGCACCAGCCCGATGACGATGAAGCCGACAATGAGGATGACGAAGACCGCCGGTCCGTCGCCGGCATCGGCGAAGCCATAGTCGAGATCGCAGGCGGCGCAGCGCGGCTTCAGCGACAGCAGCCCGTCGAAGAGCTTGCCATTGCCGCAGCGCGGGCAACATCCCTGGATGCCGACCTTGAACGGATCGACCGGCGGGAAGAGCGCGCTGTCGCCGTTAGCCTCTTGATCTGGTCTGTTGTCTTGCTCTGAATTCACGGCTTGATCTCTATCATCCCGGACGAGCGTCCTCCTCTCGTCCCCTTCCATCATCAGTAACCGCGATGCGGCCCTCCATGCAATCCAAAAGCTTGGGCGGGAGCCGCGATCCCGCTAGAATGGCGGCGGCATCGGAGGAAATTCATGAGCCCCTTTCAGGACAGCAAACCCGGCCGGATCGTCATTCTCAATGGTGCGCCGCGCTCCGGAAAATCCAGCATTGTCGAGGCGATTCAGGCGGATTTCGAGGGTCCGTGGATGAATCTCGGGGTCGATACCTATGTCCGGCAGGTCACGCCGCCGCGCTACCGGCCGGGCATCGGCCTGCGCCCCGGCGGCGAAAGGCCGGAGCTGGAGCCGCTCGTCCCGCGCTTTTATGCCGCGCTCTATGCCTCGATTGCCGCCCATAGCCGGCTGGGGCTCAATGTCATCGCCGAATTCGGCCATCATGATGCCCATTCCCGTCCGCTCGGCATCCTGCGGGACTGCGCCCGGCAGCTGAGCGGCCTGCCCGTTCTGTTCGTCGGGGTGCATTGCCCAATCGAGACCATCATGCGGCGGCGCCTGGCGGAAGGCCCTGAACGGCGCGGCATCTATATCGATGTTTCCGCCGACGCGCCGATCCCGGTGCCGGTGCTGGCCTGGCAGGAGGAGGTGCATCGGCCTGGCATTTACGATCTGGTGGTGGACACCTCGATCAACAGCTCGCGGGACTGCGCCGAGCAAATCCGGCACGTCCTGGACGCGGGCATACAGCATCCAACGGCATTCGAGCGGCTTGCGGCGGACATGCCATAGGCTTCACGGCGGCGACTGCATCAAGGTTCCCTGGTGGAAGACGATCTTCCAGCCTTCCTTACTCCGGCGCCAGATGGTCGAACGGCGCGTTATGCGCCCCGGCTCCTCCAGCACATAGGAGAGGAGATAGACTCCTTCCGCCAAAAACGTCAGCGTGAAATCGCGGCAGGGCCAGTGATGCGGCTCCGGCCCCTTGGCATAGCGTTCCAGCAGCGTTTCAATGACATAACCGCGTCGATAGACATTGCCGCTCGCACCGATTTCCCAAAAGGCAGCATCGATCATGCACTCGAGATCGGCACGCGAGGTTCCGAATTCGCGCCTGTGGAAAATCGGCTCGCGGGCCGAGAGCTCTTCGAGAATGTCGTTTAGCTGCAAATCGCTCATGTCTTCAACATGGCGCGCCGGGCCTGCCGTCGCAATGTAAAAGTCGCCTCGGCTGCGACTTTGCGGCCTGACTGCTATGTTTCGAGCCGCCGGATGTAGCGTTCAGCCGAACGAGCGACGCTTTCCCCTGCCCCGCTTGCGATGAGTTTGTCGCTCCAGGCACCGTAGATCCGATCGAAGCGTATCTCCGCGACGCGGCCTGCGATGCGCCGGACTTCGCGGGCCGGCAGAGGGATCAGGTTGGGGAAGGAATACATGAAGGAAACCCATCCCCGTGCCGGAACCACCTGCATGGTGTCGCCGACGAGCAGCGCGCCTTTTCCCTCCGCGCCGGCCTGCCATTCCAGAACGCTGCTTCCCTCGAAATGGCTGCCCAGCCGATGAAGGACGATGCCGGGCAGCACCTCATGGCGATCTCCCCGCCAAGGCTGGATATGTTCGCTCGGGCGCATAACATGGGCGAGATCGGCCTCGGGCAGCAGGATCGGCACGCCGCCGAGCGCCTCGCTCCATTCCACCATGCCGGTATAGAAATGCGGATGAGACGGACAGATGGCTTTGATGCCGCCGAGCTCCAGAATCCGGTCTCGCGTCTTGCCATCCAGAACGGGCGTGCAGTCCCATAGGACATTGCCATGCGGGGAGAGCACCAGCAGCGCGCGCTGGCCGATGCCGATGGCCGGGGAGACGCCGATGGCGATCAAGTTCGGCTCGAGCTCGCTCCATTCGTTCACATGCGTGGAGATCAGGGCTTCGCGGGCAATCCACGCCTGCCCACCTTCGGGGACGAACTGCCGTTCGTCGTCACAGATGATGCAATGAGGCGGAGGCGCGTCGTTCAACGCGGAATGGGCGCCGCATGTCTTGCAGATCCAGATGGGCACTGGAACGATCCCTTATGCGCGGGTGGCCGATCCTCGATATGTCAGGTGGACATTGCGCCGCAATGCCGTCTTAAAACAATGCCGCCGCAAAGTCCCGGATCAGGCCGGATTTGCGGCGGCAAGCATCGTTCATATCAGCCGAAGGCCGGTCAGCCGTGCGCCACCGGCGCGCCCCAGCTGCCCCAGATATAGATGCAGAAGAACAGGAACAGCCAGACGACGTCGACGAAGTGCCAGTACCAGGCGGCGGCCTCGAAGCCGAAATGCTGCCTGGGCGTGAAGTCGCCCCTGATCGCCCGGATCAGGCAGACCAGCAGGAAGATGGTACCGACCAGAACGTGGAAGCCATGGAAGCCGGTCGCCATGAAGAAGGTCGCGCCATAGATCGAATTCTTGAACTCGAAGGGTGCGTGGGCATATTCATAGGCCTGCACGCAGGAGAACAGCGCGCCGAGCAGCACGGTCAGGACCAGGCCCTGGATCAGCCCCTTGCGATCCCCATGCAGCAGCGCGTGGTGCGCCCAGGTGACCGTCGTGCCGGAGAGCAGCAGGATGATGGTGTTGTAGATCGGCAGATGCCAGGGATCGAGGACTTCGACGCCCTTGGGCGGGAACTGGCCGCCGAGGAAAGCCGTTCGCGATGCCTGGATCGCCTCGTTCGGGAAGAGGCTGACGTCGAAATAGGCCCAGAACCAGGCAACGAAGAACATCACTTCCGAGGCGATGAACATGATCATGCCGTAGCGCAGATGCAGCGAGACGACGCGGGTATGCGCGCCCTCATGCGCTTCCTTCACCGTGTCCGACCACCAGCCGTACATGGTGTAGAGGATGATGGCCAGGCCGATGAAGAACAGCCAGGGATGCGCCCAGTCGAGACCGAACAGGTGCAGCGAGCCGCCGTTCAGATAACGCATGAAGCCGACACCACCGAAGGTGATGACGAAAGCACCGATGGCGGCAGTGAGCGGCCAGGGGCTCGGGTCGATGATGTGGTAGTCGTGTTTCTTCTGATGCGCCTCTGCCATGTCAGCAATCCCCGAATGACTTTTTCCCATATTGCTTCCGGCCAAGCCGAAAAGCACTCTCCATCAAAGTTTCTTTTCCGCCGCCTTGACCGCAGCACCCTCGTTCGACGCGACCGGCTTTGCGCCGTCGCGCGGGTAGAAGGTGTAGGACAGGGTCAGCGCCGTAATCGTCTTGGTCTCTTCCGCCTTGGTGATCTCAGGATCGACGTAGAAAACCACCGGCATCTCGCGCTTTTCCCCCGGCGCGAGGTCGGTCTCGTTGAAGCAGAAGCATTGCACCTTGTTGAAATAGGCGCCCGCTTCCACCGGCGAGACGTTGAAAATGGCCTGTCCGCGCGTTGGCTGGTCGGACTTGTTCTCGGCCACGAACTTGATCTCGATCGTCTCGCCGATCTTCGGCGTTACCGACTTCTGCATGGGCTTGAAGTCCCAAGGCACGCCGGGCGCGACATTCGCGTCGAAGGTGACGGTGATCGGCTTGTCGAGAATGACGCTGGAAACCTGATCGACGCGCTGCGTCGTGCCGTTGAAGCCCGTCACCTCGCAGAAGATACGGTAGAGCGGCACGGCGGCGGCGCTCATGGCGCTCATGCCGACGACGAAGCTCAGGCACATGGCGACGACCAGACCGTTGTTACGGCCGGGCTTCCTCGCCTTGTTCGTTGTCCCCTCCTCCATCACGCCTCCTCAAACGTGTCCGGTGCCGATCTTGATGATGGTAATCGCGTAGAACAGGATCACCAGACCGGCGAGCACCAGGCCGAGCGCGATGTTGCGCCCTCGCCGCGATTTCTTTTGCGCTTCCGTGAGCTTGACCAGTTCGATCATAGCCAGCCTCCCGCGCCGCCCGCCATCAGCACGGCGACGAGCCGGTCGATCAAAAGCGCCGAGAAGATCGCGAAGAGATAGAAGATCGAGAAGGCGAAGAGCTTCTTCGCCGGCACCATCTTCGCATCGCCCTCGGGCATGCGCCAGACGGCGATGGAACAGTGAATGAAAATGACGCCGAGCACGGTCGCGACCACGCCGTAGCCGAGGCTCGCAAAGCCCATGAAGGACGGCACGACGGCGATGATGGCAGTCAGCACCGCATAGGCGACGATCTGGTTCTTCGTGGTGGGCACGCCCGCGACATTCGGCAGCATCGGCACGCCGACGGCCTCGTAGTCGCCCATCTTGAACAAAGCCAGCGCCCAGAAATGCGCCGGCGTCCAGAGGAAGATGATCAGGAAGAGCACGATGCTCTCGACCGTCACGCTGCCGGTGACGCAGGCCCAGCCGATGACCGGCGGAAAAGCGCCGGCAGCGCCGCCGATGACGATGTTCTGCGGCGTCGAACGCTTCAGCCACATCGTGTAGATGACGGCATAGAAGAAGATGGTGAAGGCGAGGATCGCGGCGGAGAGCCAATTGACGGCCAGGCCGAGGATCGTCACCGAGAAGCCCGACAGCACCAGTCCGAAAGCCAGCGCTTCGGAGGGCCGCACGCGGCCAGCCGGGATCGGACGTTTCGCCGTGCGGGTCATGATCGCGTCGATATCGGCGTCATACCACATGTTCAGCGCGCCGGACGCGCCGGCGCCGACGGCGATGCAGAGAATGGCGATCAGGCCGAGAACCGGATTGATATGGCCCGGCGCCAGAACCAGGCCGGCAAAGGCGGTGAAGACGACCAACGACATGACGCGCGGCTTCAGAAGCTCGAAATAATCGCGCGCGCCCGCTTCCGACAGGCCGCTTTCGCCTTCTTTTGCGAGTGCTTCGTGATTGTCGATGACCGTCATTCTTTCATGTCCAATATCAATTGGCCCGGACGCCGCCGACGGCGGCGTCCGGACACGGATTATTTGATGCGCGGCAGCTCTTCCCACTGATGGAAGGGCGGCGGCGACGAGAGCTGCCACTCCAGCGTGGTTGCCCCCTCGCCCCAGGGATTGTTGCCCGCAACACGCTTCTTGGCGAAAGCGTCATAAACGCCATAGAGGAAGATGACCACACCCACGGCTGCGACATAGGACCCCAGGGAGGACACGTAGTTCCAGCCGGCGAAGGCATCCGGATAATCGATGTAGCGGCGCGGCATGCCGGCACGACCGAGGAAGTGCTGCGGGAAGAACACCATGTTGACGCCGATGAAGGTGACCCAGAAGTGCAGGTTGCCGATCCGCTCGCTATACATATAGCCGGTCATCTTCGGGAACCAGTAGTACCAGGCGGCGAAGATGGCGAAGACGGCGCCAAGCGACAGCACGTAGTGGAAGTGCGCCACGACGTAATAGGTATCGTGCCATACGCGGTCGAGACCGGCATTGGCGAGCTGGACGCCGGTAACGCCGCCGACCGTGAACAGGAAGATGAAGCCGATCGCCCAGATCATCGGCGTGCGGAACTCGATCGAGCCGCCCCACATCGTTGCAATCCAGGAGAAGATCTTCACACCCGTCGGAACGGCGATGACCATGGTGGCGAAGACGAAGTAGCGCTGGGTGTCGAGCGACAGGCCGACCGTATACATGTGGTGAGCCCAGACGACGAAGCCAACGGCACCGATCGCGACCATGGCGTAGGCCATGCCGAGATAGCCGAAGACCGGCTTGCGCGAGAAGGTCGAGATGATGTGGCTGACCATGCCGAAGCCGGGCAGGATCAGGATATAGACTTCCGGATGGCCGAAGAACCAGAACAGGTGCTGGTAGAGGATCGGATCGCCGCCGCCTTCGGGCGCGAAGAAGGTCGTGCCGAAATTGCGGTCGGTCAGCACCATGGTGATGGCGCCCGCCAGAACCGGCAGCGACAGCAGCAGCAGGAAGGCGGTGATCAGCACCGACCAGGCAAAGAGCGGCATCTTGTGCAGCGTCATGCCCGGAGCGCGCATGTTGAGGATCGTGGTGATGAAGTTGATCGCGCCGAGGATCGAGGATGCGCCGGCGATATGCAGCGCGAAGATCACCAGATCGACCGCCGGTCCCGGATGCCCGCCTATGCCCGACAAGGGCGGGTACATGGTCCAGCCGCCGCCCGCGCCATAGGCGCCAGCCGGGCCTTCCACGAACATCGACAGGATGAGCAGCAGGAAGGCCGGAACGATCAGCCAGAAGGAGATGTTGTTCAGGCGCGGAAACGCCATGTCCGGCGCGCCGATCATGATCGGCACCATCCAGTTGGCAAAGCCGCCGATCATCGCCGGCATGACCATGAAGAAGATCATGATCAGCGCGTGGGCGGTGACGAAGACGTTATACATCTGCTTGCCGCCATCGATGGAGGCATCGCCGGAATAGCCGTAGACCATGGACGCCAGACCGCTGAAGATCTGGATGCCCGGCTCCTGCAATTCCATGCGGATGGCGATCGACAGCAGGAAGCCGATGAGGCCCGCAAAGATCGCGAAGATGAGATAGAGCGTGCCGATGTCCTTGTGGTTCGTCGAAAAGAGCCAGCGGTCGGCGAAACTGGGCTTATGCGCATGGTGATCGTCATGCGCATGAGTGTCATGGTGATCGTGCGAGTGATCGTCGTGTGCCGTGGATCCAGCCATTGTCCCTAATCCCTCTTACTTCGCGACGTTTTCAGCGACATTGACGGTAGCCGGCAGATCGACGGCGGCCATCAGGGCCTTGTTCGCCTTGGTCAGATCACCGGCGGCGGTGGTCAGCCACTGCTGGTATTGATCCTGGGAGACGATGCGGATGGCGATCGGCATGAACGCGTGGTCCTTGCCGCAGAGCTCGGAACACTGGCCGTAGAACAGGCCCTCATGGTCGGCCTTGAACCAGGTTTCGTTCAGGCGGCCCGGAACGGCGTCGATCTTGAGGCCGAAGGAAGGCATCGCGAAGGAATGGATGACGTCCGTCGGCGCGGCGGTGACGAGAACGCGCACCACCTTGTTGACGGGCAGCACCAATTCGTTGTCGACGGCGAGAAGCCGCGGATATTTCGACTTGTCTTCCTTGCCGGCGGCGCCACGATCCGGATCCTTCAGCATGAAGGAGTCGAATGCCAGGGGCGTTGCGCCGCTGTTTTCGTACTCGTAATTCCATTGCCACTGCGTCGCCGTCGCCTTGACGGTCACGTCGGGGTTCTGCGGGAATGTGAGCTGTTTGGTCAAAAGATCGAAGGACGGAACGGCCAGGAACAGGAGAATGAGCACCGGCCCCACGGTCCAGATGACTTCGATCAGCGTGTTATGGCTCGTCTTGGAGGGCACCGGGTTCTTCGACGCCCGGAACTTGACCACGACAACGATCAGGAGGGCCAGCACCAGAAGCGTGATCGGAATGATAAACCAAAGCGTGTAGGCTTCGAACCAGCGGATTTCATGCATGTTGCCGGTTGCCGCCTCCTGCAGACCGGTTTCCCATGGTTTCGGCTGATCGGCAAAGGCGCCGGTCGCAAAAAGCAGACAGACGATAGCCGTCAGAGCCGCGTAAGCTCTTTTAATCACGATGTCTCTCCCTCCAGCGTTTGATCCAGATCAATCTCAAACGCAGTATCCCTACAGTCCATTGCGCTTCAAACCACAGTTTGCAGCACTCCGCAACAACTCAAGCCATTTGTCCGTGCGGCATTTTTGCGCGAACGCCGACACATAAGCCTTCAAATCGGTAGTGATTTAAAGAAAGGAATTATGTGCTTACTCAAAAACTCTATTGCATCCCCCGCGCATCCCTTGCTATGCGCGGCGAAACGGCCTCCCGCCCGCCGAAACATGGCAAGCATTTCATCATCATACGAAAAATTGCATGGCGGTCCATCGCTTCGCAGGGGCAAAATGGGATAGAGGTCGTATTTCCGCCGCAGTCGGTTGGAATTCAGCGGGCGGGGCTTTTCATTTGCCGGCATGGGCTTCAACAATAGCGGCACTGATTCGAATCTAGAGGTTTCCATGGGTTTTCGTTCCCTCGCCCGGCTTTGGCTTGTCACCGCCAGCATCGCTGCCGCGGTCGCCGGGCCCGTTTCGGCGCAGCAGGCACAGCAAACACAGCCGGCGCCGCAGGCCCAGCAGTTGCAACCCCAGCAGCAGCCGACACATACGCAGCAGGTGCCGACCAGCCAGGTTCCGCAACCGCCGGGCACTGTGCGTTCGAGCCACGGCGCCTGGTCCGTGGTCTGCGACAAGCCGGCCGGCGCCGCCACCGAGCAATGCGCGCTGATGCAGAACGTCATCGCCGAGGACCGGCCGGAAGTCGGCCTCTCCGTGGTCGTGCTGAAGACCGCCGACCGCAAGTCGAAGATTCTGCGCGTGCTCGCACCGCTCGGCGTGCTGCTGCCGAACGGCCTCGGCCTCAATATCGACGGCAAGGATATCGGCCGCGCCTATTTCGTGCGCTGCTTCTCCGATGGCTGCTATGCCGAAGTGGTGCTTGAGGACGAGCTCCTGAAGACGCTGCGCAGCGGCGCCACCGCGACCTTCATCGTCTTCCAGTCGCCGGAAGAAGGCATCGGCATTCCGGTCGACCTCAAGGGCTTTGCCGAAGGCTACGACGCGCTTCCGTAATTGATCGGCAGGGCTTGCTCTCGCCTCGCTCGAAGCCTACATCGGCTCTGAACGGAGCACCTGACCATGAATACCGATCTCCTTACCCTGTTCGACGCCGACGAAACCAAACTGCGCGCCATCGTCGCCGACGCGCTTGCGGGCGCCGACGACGGCGAGCTTTTCCTCGAGCACGTCCAGGCGGAATCGCTGTCCTTCGACAATGGACGCATGAAGGGCGGCAGCTTCAATACCGAGCAGGGCTTCGGCCTGCGCGCCGTGGCCGGCGAATCGGTCGGCTATGCGCATGCGGGCGATCTTTCGGAAGCGGCGCTGAAGCGCGCCGCCGATGCGGTGCGCGCCGTCACCTCGGGCTATGCCGGCTCCTATGCCGCGGCACCCCAGCGCACCAACAAGGTGCTCTATAGCGACGAGAACCCGATCGGCAGCCCGAGCTTCGAGGACAAGGCGAAGCTGCTGCAGGAGATCGACAGCTATCTGCGCGACAAGGACGGCAAGGTGCGTCAGGTCACGGCCTCCGTCGCCGCAAGCTGGCAGGTGGTCGACATTCTTCGCGCCGACGGCCATCGCGTCCGTGACGTCAGGCCGATGACGCGCATCAACATCTCCGTCATGGTCGGCGACGGCGACCGGCAGGAATCGGGCTCCTTCGGCACCGGCGGCCGGGTCGGCTTCGGCGATTTCATCACGCAGGAAAACTGGCAGCGCGGTGCCGACGAGGCCTTGCGCCAGGCGCTGGTCAATCTCGAGGCGATCGATGCTCCCGCCGGCACGATGGACGTGGTTCTGGGCGCGGGCTGGCCAGGGGTCATGCTGCACGAGGCCGTGGGCCACGGGCTGGAAGGCGACTTCAACCGCAAGAAGACCTCGGCCTTTGCCGGGCTGCTGGGCCAGATGGTCGCCGCACCCGGCGTCACCGTCGTCGATGACGGCACGATCGAGAACCGTCGCGGCTCGATCACGGTCGACGACGAAGGCACGCCTTCGGCCTACAATGTCCTGATCGAGGACGGCCGGCTGGTCGGCTATATGCAGGACCGGCAGAATGCCCGGCTGATGGGCATGAAGGCGACCGGCAACGGCCGCCGCCAGGGCTATGCCCATACACCGATGCCGCGCATGACCAACACCTACATGCTTGGCGGCGACAAGACCCCGGAAGAGATCATCGCCTCGGTGAAGAAGGGCATCTATGCCGTCTCCTTCGGCGGCGGCCAGGTGGACATCACTTCGGGCAAGTTCGTCTTCGGCTGCACCGAGGCCTATCTGATCGAGAACGGCAAGATCGGCGCGCCAATCAAGGGCGCGATGCTGATCGGCAACGGCCCGGAGGCGATGAAGCGCGTTTCGATGATCGGCAACGACATGAAGCTCGACACCGGCATCGGCAATTGCGGCAAGGCCGGCCAATGGGTCCCGGTCGGCGTCGGCCAGCCGCATCTGAGGATGGATCAGGTGACGGTCGGCGGGACGAAGGCTTAGAGCCATTCCAGGACAAGTGCGCGGCGGTTTTCCGTCAGGAATTGCATAAAACAAATAGTTAGCGGGTCTCCCTCTCCCGGCTCAGCTCTCCTGCGGCCGGAAGCGCCATTTGCGCTCCACGGCGGCGGCGAGATCGACACCGTTGCGATGCGCAAAGAGCAGGACGTGGCCGAGAAGATCGGCGGTCTCGTCCGCCAGTGCGGTCGCCAGCTCCGCGTCCGTCATGCCCTTGCGCCGGCCACGGCCGGTGGTCCTGTTCCATATCTGGGTGAGCTCCCCCATCTCCTCCTGCAGCTTGAGCACAAACCAGTCGTCGTCACGCTCGACGCTGTTGGCGGCAGCATAGGTGGCGGACGCGTTTTCGAATTGCTGGATCAGATCGGAGAGCATCGGCATTGTTCCCGTTACGTTCCTATGGAAAATGAGCGATTCCCGAGAGAAAGTCGAGGCAGCAAAGAGCGGCATTCGATAATCGTCGGCGGCCGTCAACACTCGTCGTCGGTGTTCGCCTCACAAGCGCGCACGAGGCCGCGAAACGAGCACCGACAAAAGCAAACGGGCACGGAGATCATCCCGTGCCCGTTTCCAAATCTAATGGTGCGCTGCGCTGGAAAGCCGCTCAGCCCTTGCTCGGCAGCAACATGCAGTCGAAATCGTTGCGCTTCAGCGCTGCACAGGCGGAATTCGCGTCGTCACGGCTACCGAAGCCGACGAAGCGGGCGCGATAGACGGTGTTGCTGCCCGTGCCGACGGCTTCCGTATAGGGGGAGGCATTGGCCAGCGCATTGCCGGCCTTGGACTGGGCGGCCGAAAGCAGGTCCTTGGCGGCCTGCGCCGTCGGGGTCGCGGCGATCTGCACCTGCCAGCGGCCGGTCGCCGGCTTGCCGGCATTGAGGATCTCATCCATCGCCACCGGGCGATCCATCGGCACGGTAACGTTGGGGACCGCGGCATAGGCCAGCGGCGCGGACACCGGAGCGGTTTCGATGCGCTTGCGTGTCGTCGCCGTGGTCTGGGTGTCGACGTCGACAGCGACATTGTCGGCGGCGGATGCGAGTTCTACCTGCTTGGTCTTGGCACTGCCGACGCTTGCGATAAGGCGCGACGACGAGCTGGAAGTGGCCTTCGGCATGTTGCGATCGAGCAGCGATGCCATCAGCGCATCGCGGCCGCGAGCGGTCGCACCGCCCATGACGACGCCAATGACGCGCCGGTTGCCCTGACGCACGGCGCTGACGAGATTGAAGCCGGAGGCATTGGTGTAGCCGGTCTTGATGCCGTCCATGCCTTCATAGCGGTACATCAGATTATTGTGGCCGCGAATGCGGCTGCCGCGATAGCTGAAGTCCGTCTGCGAGAACAGCCGGTATTCCATCGGATAGTTGTTGATGAGCGCCACGGCCAGCGTTGACATGTCGCGCGCGGTCGTGACCTGCTGCATGTTCGGGAGGCCGGAAGCATTCATGAAGACGGTGCGGCGCATGCCGATCTCGCGCGCCTTCTGCGTCATCATGCGGGCGAAATTGCTTTCGTTGCCGCCGAGCGCCTCCGCCATCGCGGCGGCGGCGTCGTTGGCGGACTTGATGATCATGCCGTCGACGGCTTCGCGCACGGTGACGGTGCCGCCGGCCTTCAGGCCAAGTTTCGTCGGGGGTTTGGTCGCGGCGTTGCGCGACACGGCAATCTTGCTGTTCCAGCCGAGCTTGCCGCGATGGATCGCCTCGAAGGTCATGTACAGCGTCATCATCTTGGTAAGCGAGGCGGGATGATTGAGATCATCGGCATTGCTCGAAGCCAGCACCGCGCCGCTTTTCGCATCCATGATGAAATAAGCGCTGCCGGCGAAGCTCGCCACCGGTGCGCCCAACAGCACGACGGCCGCGGAAAGGGCCATCAAAATTTTTCTCATATTCGTCCCCAAACGAAACAAACGCCAATTAACCGCAGCAACCCGTTGTGCGCCTTGCCACAAAAGCCGGATATTTGTGCGATAATGAGGCAACACCCTCTATAGATTTCCAATTTTGCCTTTGCTGGTAAAATAACGGTTAACATATTGAAAATATGGCAAGGATTCAGCAAGACTTAACGCCATGCGGGTTAGAGCTGGGGCAGTGTTCAACCGGTCATTCCCATGGAACAAGGCATCAAGGATCGCCTCAAACGCGCCATGATTGCAGGCGGACTTGAAGTCGCCGCAATTCTGAAGGGATTCGGGTTGATGCGTGAGGTTGCCGGGCTCGGCGCCATCTTCACGCTGCACCATGTCCGCCCTCCCCTTCCCAGCCGCTTCGCGCCGAATGCTCACCTGGAAATCTCGCCGGAATTCCTCGACCGCACCCTCGCTCGCCTGAAACGCGACGATTACGATTTCGTGGCCCTCGACACTTTGCCGGAGCGAATCGCAAGCGGCGGCAGCAAACCGCTCTTCGCCGCCTTCACCCTGGACGACGGCAATCGCGACAATTTCCAGCACGCGCTGCCGGTCTTTGCCCGCCACGGCGCGCCTTTCACCGTTTTCGTCACCCAGGGCCTGTCGGAACGGACGCATAGCATATGGTGGGAGACAGTGGCCGAGCTGCTCGGCAGGCTCAATCGCCTGAGCTTCGATTTCGGCACCGGCGCGGAGCATTTCGATCTTCGGAAAACGGGCCAGCGACACGCGGCTTTCGCCCGGTTCGCCGCCTATGTCCATGGCCGCGACGAGGCCGAAGCCGTCGGCCGGATCGACGAACTGGCGCGTAAGAATGGCCTGGAACCGCTCGATCTGGTGCGGGCCGCCATCATGGACCGGCAGGAACTACGGGAGCTGGCCGCGCATCCGCTTGCTTCGCTCGGTGCCCATACGGTCAGCCACCGCGCGCTCGCCCGGCTGCCGGAGGCGGAAGCGACGGCGGAAATGGCGCTATCGGCGGATTATGTCGCCGACATCACCGGCGTGCGGCCAAGCGCCATCGCCTATCCCTATGGCACGGCCGACGCCGTTTCCCGCCGTGAGGCCCGGCTTGCCGCCGAGCTCGGCTTTTCTATCGGCGTGACGACCCGGCCCGGCACGATCGCCGCGACGGGCGGCGATCCCTTCACACTCCTGCCGCGGCTTTCGCTGAACGGCCATTATCAAAAGGCGCGCTATGCCTTAGCGCTCGCCTCCGGCATTCCCATGCGCCTCAACCCCTTCTCTCTATAAAAGAAGAGGCGGTCACGGATACATGCGCACCTTCTCCCAGGCGCCCTCGGGCGTCTTGCGGCGAAACTCGATGCGATCATGCAGCCGGAACTGGCGATCGTGCCAGAATTCGATCGACAGCGGCCGAATACGGAAACCGGACCAATGGGGCGGGCGCGGAATGTCGCCTATGGCGTAGCGCGCGGTATATTCGGCCACCGCCTTCTCCAGCGCGAAACGGCCCTCGAGCGGGCGCGACTGCTTCGACGCCCAGGCACCGATGCGGCTGCCGCGCGGTCTCGTCTTGAAATATTCGTCGGCTTCCGCGTCGCTCACCACCTCAACCAGGCCGCGCAGCCGCACCTGGCGGCGCAGCGACTTCCAGTGGAAACACATGGCGGCTTTCTTCTGGGAAAGAATTTCTTGGCCTTTCTGGCTCTCGAAATTTGTATAGAATACGAATCCCTGACTATCGAAACCCTTCAGAAGGACCATGCGGACATTTGGCAGCCCATCTTCATCAACCGTTGCCAAGGCAACCGCATTCGGGTCATTCGGTTCAGAGGCTTCCGCGTCGCGCAGCCAGGCGGCGAAAAGCGCGAAGGGCTCATTCCGTTCGGTGAAGTCACCGCTTGTTAACTCGTTTTCCGACATATTAGCTAAAATGCTCCGCAATTCCTAAAAATCGCCAGTCCCTGACGCTGGCCAAGATACTCGGGTGGAAGTCATAGCAAAGTCGACGGTTCATACAAAGCGCAAGCTTGTAAAAGGCGCGGCGATGGCGGTTGCCATTCTCTCCCTTTTCTCCCTTGGCGGCTGCGTCGGCGGCGGCATGGACATTCTGAGTTCAGCGAAAGTGGACCGAAGCGTTTCCACCGGCACGGTGCCGACGGCCCCCGTGACCGCGGACAGCGTTTCCGACGAGACCACTGTGCGCAACGCCGTGACCTCGGCGGACCTCCACAAGCTCGGCAGCCAACCCGTGCCCTGGGCCAACGCCTCGACGGGCAGCGCCGGTATCATCGACACGATCGTCGAGAACAACGCGTCCGGCCAGATCTGCCGGCAATTCCGCACCACCCGGCATTCCTATGAGGGGATAGCCAATTTCTTCGGCAAGACCTGCCTCATCGGCCAGGGCGAGTGGCAATTGCTGAGTTTCCAGCAAGCCGGCTGATCGCCTCGCACTCCTTCATCCCCCGCCGTAAGCATCCTCGGAATCAAGGAATGCTCATGCATGAGCATTCTCAGGGACGCACGATCGCGAAGCTTAGCAATCGGCTAACCATCACGCCAAATCGGATGGATGGAAGCAGTCCGGCGTAACAACTGATTAGCAACTCCCCCGCAGGATCGCAGTACATGCACGCCACTCCTTGGTTTCGGGGAACGAAGGAGGAAGGCGACATGGCCTATTTCTTTTCGGGCGCTCCAACGAGGCGGACGCGTCCTTCAAATCGGTGATTGAGACGATGCGCGATCCGTACAAGGTGCTTGGCGTAAAAAGGGATGCGGGGACAGACGAGATCAAGGCGGCCTGGCGCAACCTGGCCAAGGCCGTCCATCCCGACCACAATAGCGGCGATCCCTCGGCGACGGAACGCTTCGCCGAAGTCGGCCGCGCATACGAAACATTGAAAGATCCGCAGAAGCGCAGCCGCTACGATCAGGTGGCGCGCATGGCCGAGGCGCAGACCATCATGCAGCAGCGCCAGGCGGCGCGTGAAGCCGCCGAGCGTGCCAAGGCCGCTCGCGCGAATGCCGAAAAGATCATGGAAGAGCTCGCCCGCGCCAATGCCCAGAAGGCCGCGGCCGCCAATCCGCAGCAGGCCGCCGGCGCCGGCGAAACGCCGGAAGAGGTGATCGAGCGCATCTTCGGCGTCAAAAATGCCCGGCCCGGCCAGACCGCGGCCGATGCCGCAACGGCCGCCGCCGACAAGCAGCAAACCTCAAGCGCCGCCGCCGCGGACGACACCTTTGCCGAGGAAGAGCAGCTCGCCACGGGCACCGGCTCGACCACCTCACGCTCTCCGTTCGGCATATTCGGCTCGCTGGTGCGCCGCATCACCGGTGCCGCCCAGGACAAGCCATCGGAGAAAACCCCGGAAATCGCCGCCGAGGCAACCATCACCCTCGACGATATGCTGAAGGGACGCTGGATCAGCGTTCCTCTCTCCGACGGGCGGGAAACCCGCTTCCAGGCGACGACGGATATCGGCAACGGCCAGGTGCTGCATCTCAAGGGCCAGGGGCTGAAACTGCCGGGCATGCTGCGCGGCGACGTGGCGATCACGGTTCATTTGTCGACCGACAGCCGTTTCAGTCTCGATGGCTTCGACGTGCGCACGACGCTTCCAGTCACCATCGAAAATGCCGTGCTCGGCTATCAGGCGCAGGTGGAGGGATTGAACGGCCCGGTCCAGCTGACGGTGCCGGCTTGGTCAGGCTCGGATCAGGTCATCCGAATCCCCGGAGAGGGTCTGCCGGACGGACAAGGTGGAAAAGGCGATCTCCTGGTGGAGCTGCGCCTGATGCTGTGGGAAAAACCGGATGATAAGGTCACCGATTTGATGCGCAGCATGCGGGAAGGTCTTTTTCTGTGAAATTTCAGTGACAAGCGCACCCTTTGTTACGATCCCTAACAGTTGATGATCTTTCCAATGCTTGAACAGGGGATCGGCCTATGCCATAGGCAGGTTCATCGAAAGTTCAAGGGAGCATAATATGGCTCAAGCCACTGGCCTCATGGCAGGCAAGCGCGGCGTCATCCTCGGCGTTGCAAACAACCGTTCCATAGCGTGGGGCATTGCCAAGGCCTGTTCGGACGCCGGTGCCGAAATCGCATTGACATGGCAGGGCGACGCTTTGAAGAAGCGTGTCGAACCGCTTGCCCAGGAGCTCGGCGCCTTCATGGCCGGCCATTGCGACGTCACCGAACCCGCGACCATCGACGCCGTCATCGACACGCTCGAAGCCAAGTGGGGCAAGATCGACTTCGTCGTGCACGCCATCGCCTTCTCCGACAAGGACGAGCTGACCGGCCGCTACGTCGATACCAGCCGCGATAACTTCGCCAAGACGATGGACATCTCGGTCTATTCCTTCACCGCCGTCGCCCAGCGCGCCGAGCGAATCATGAATGACGGCGGCTCGCTGATCACCCTCACCTATTACGGTGCGGAAAAGGTCATGCCGCATTACAACGTCATGGGCGTCGCCAAGGCCGCTCTCGAAGCCAGCGTGCGTTACCTCGCCGTCGACCTCGGCGGCCGCGGCATTCGCGTCAACGCGATCTCGGCAGGCCCGATCAAGACGCTCGCCGCCTCCGGCATCGGCGATTTCCGCTATATCCTCAAGTGGAACGAATACAACGCGCCGCTGAAGCGTGGCGTCACGATCGACGAGGTCGGCAATTCCGCGCTTTACCTGCTCTCCGATCTCTCCACCGCCGTCACCGGCGAAGTGCATCACGTCGATTCCGGTTACCACACCGTCGGCATGAAGGCCGTGGATGCGCCCGACATGTCGGTCCTCAAGGACTGAGCAACAGGAAGTCTGAACCGTGCCGCCCATCATCTATGTGATACGCCACGGTCAGACGGACTGGAATGCCGAACGCCGGCTGCAGGGACAGAAGGATATTGATCTGAACGCCATCGGCCGCGCGCAAGCGCGGCAGAACGGCGTCGATCTCGCCGAAATCCTCGCCTTCGAGAACCAGCCCTTCGATTTCGTCGCAAGTCCGCTCAGGCGCACGCGCGAGACCATGGAGATTGCGCGCGAGGCCATGGGCCTGCCGCCGAAGGACTACCGTACCGACGAACGGCTGGTCGAAGTCTCCTTTGGTGCCTGGGAAGGCTTCACGCTCAAGGAATTGAAAGCGACCGAGAGCGAACGCCTCGCCGAGCGCAAGGCCGCCAAATGGGATTTCATTCCGCCCGGCGAGGATGCGGAAAGCTATGAAATCCTCTCCTGGCGCGTTGGCTCCTGGCTGACATCGGTCGACCGTCCGACAGTTTGCGTCACCCATGGCGGCGTCATCCGCTCGCTATTCCGGCTGATCGGGGATATTTCGAAGGAAGACGCGTCCGAGGCGGAGATACCGCAGGACCGCATTCTGAAGATCGATCCCGAACTCAAGATCATCGGCTGGATGTAAAAGCCGCCAGCCCGTCTCCCGGCGTCTACTGAACGATGTCGAGATCGTTGATGACGCGCTTGCCGTCGACTTCGGTATAGAAGACCACGACCTTGACGCCCGCCTTCAGCCCGGTGAAATCGAAATCCTGTGGCGCCTGGTAGCTCTTGCCGTCATCCAGCGTGATGCTGGAGTTCTTTGCATCGACCTTCTGGATCGTCGCCTCGACATCGGCGCTTTCGGCAAAGCCGGCGACCGGGGCAAGAAGGCTTGCCGTAGCCAGGAGCGTCGCAACAAAAAAGCGCATCGGAGTATCCTCTATCTGATCTCGAAGCATGAGCTTGATGCGGAGAGATAACACGTTGAATATGGCGGAAGTTGCCCGCAACAATGGCGCGAGCCGCCCAATTCATAAATGTATTTTCACAATCCACAGCGTGGATTAATCTTCGTTTACCATACCGGAGGCCCGGCAAGCTTCCACTTGGTTCGCGCCGGGGGCCGTTTCGCGGAAAGAAGGATTTGCGTCGGCGGCTTTTTGGCCTATGAGTGTGCCGCAATTCCAAGAGACAAGACGCGGCCCGACGCCGGGCCGCCGCAATCCGGTTGTTTCCATGTCGCATAATACATTCGGTCATCTCTTCCGCGTCACCACCTGGGGCGAAAGCCACGGGCCGGCGCTCGGCTGCGTCGTCGACGGCTGCCCGCCCGGCCTGCGCTTCAAGCTCGAAGACATCCAGTCCTGGCTCGACAAGCGCAAGCCCGGCCAGTCGCGCTTCGTCACGCAGCGGCGCGAGGACGATCTGGTCAAGGTGCTCTCCGGCGTGATGCTGGACGAGGACGGCGAGACGATGATCTCGACCGGCACGCCGATCTCGATGCTGATCGAGAATACCGACCAGCGCTCCAAGGATTATGGCGAGATCGCGCGCCGTTATCGTCCGGGCCATGCCGACTATACCTATGACGTCAAATACGGCATCCGCGACTATCGCGGCGGCGGCCGTTCCTCGGCCCGCGAGACGGCAGCGCGCGTCGCCGCCGGCGGTATCGCCCGCCTCGTCGTGCCCGGCGTGACCGTGCGCGGCGCGCTCGTCCAGATCGGCAAGCACAAGATCAACCGCGCCAACTGGGACTGGGCGCAGGTCGACCAGAATCCGTTCTTCGCTCCCGATCCGGCGATCGTCCCCGTCTGGGAAGAGTATCTCGACGGCATCCGCAAGGCCGGTTCCTCGGTCGGCGCGGTGGTCGAAGTCGTAGCCGAAGGCGTACCCGCCGGCCTCGGCGCGCCGATCTACGCCAAGCTCGATCAGGACATCGCCTCGCTGCTGATGTCGATCAATGCCGTCAAGGGCGTCGAGATCGGGGAAGGCTTCGCATCCGCCGAACTCACAGGCGAGGAGAATGCCGACGAGATGCGCATGGGCAATGACGGCAACCGGATTTTCCTGTCCAATCATGCCGGCGGCATCCTGGGCGGCATTTCCACGGGCGAACCCATCATCGCCCGCTTCGCCATCAAGCCGACCTCCTCGATCCTGACCGAACGCCAATCGATCGACGCCGACGGCAAGAATGTCGATGTGCGCACCAAGGGCCGGCACGACCCCTGCGTCGGCATCCGCGCCGTGCCGATCGGCGAGGCCATGGTTGCCTGCGCCATTGCCGACCATTATCTGAGAGATCGCGGCCAGACGGGCCGGCAGAGATAGGAATTTCGAGATGCCTTACGACCAGAAGCGCGTAGTCGATGCCATCCGGGCTTTCGAAGCCGGCGAGATCGTCGTCGTCATGGACGACAACGACCGCGAAAACGAGGGCGACCTGATCGTCGCTGCCGTTCATTGCACGCCCGAGAAGATGGCTTTCATCGTCCGCCATACGTCGGGCATCGTCTGTGCGCCGATGCCGCGCGAGGAGGCCAAGCGGCTGAACCTCAACGCCATGGTGGCGGAAAATGATTCGGCGCACACGACGGCCTTCACCGTCTCGGTCGATTTCAAGCACGGCACGACAACGGGCATTTCCGCCGACGACCGCACGCTGACGGTGCGCAATCTCGCCAATCCGAATGTCGGCCCGACCGATTTCGTCCGCCCCGGCCATATCTTCCCGCTGGTCGCGCGCGAAGGCGGCGTGCTGATGCGCTCGGGCCATACGGAAGCCGCCGTCGATCTCTGCAAGCTCGCCGGCCTGCCGCTGATCGGCGTCATCAGCGAACTGGTCAATGACGACGGTACGGTGACGCGCGGCCCGCAAGTGGTCGAGTTCGCCGAGCAGCATGGTTTGAAGCTCGTCTCCGTCGCCGATCTCATCGCCTATCGCCAGCGCAAGGAGACGCTGATCGAACTCGGCACGAGCTTCGATATCGATACGCCGTTCGGCAAGGCGCGCGCCCATAGCTACTCGCTGCCCTGGGACCCGATGCAGCACCTTGCCGTCGTCTTCGGCGATATCCGCGATGGCATCGACATTCCGGTGCGCCTGCATCCGGAAAATGTCGCCGAGGACCTGTTCGGCAAACGCCGCCCGGTCGATTTCTACATGAAGAAGATTGCCGAGGAAGGACGCGGCATCATCGTCTACCTGCGCGAAGGCTCCGTCGGCGTCGGCCATTTCGACAATGGCCGCAAAGCGCGCCAGGCCGAACGCGAAAGCCATGCCGAGGCGCAGGCCCGCGACAGCGAATGGCTGGAAATCGGTCTCGGTGCCCAGATCCTCAAGGATCTCGGCGTCAGCTCGATCAAGCTGCTTACCAGCCGCGAACGCCACTATGTCGGCCTGGAAGGCTTCGGCATCAAGATCGCCGCGACGGAGATTTGTTGAAATCTGCCTTCTCTCCTCGGGGGTCCGAAGGACGGGTCGAGACCGGTGGCTCGACCCCGGTTGGTGGCCTGCCCTTGGACAAGCTCAGGGGGTGGTCATGTATCGGAAGATTTGCCTTTCGCTAACCGCTCAAGGCCCGCTCCGCTAACGCTCTGCGGCCCCCTCATCCGGCCTCTCGCGATTTCGTTTCACTCAATCGCTCGCGTCCATCTTCTCTCCGCCGGAGAGAAGGTATTAATTCCGCCACCCCTCGAGAAACACCACCTTCTCGACCCCGGCAAAACGCGCCACGCGCTCCAGCTCCGCCTCCAGCTTCTCCAGCCGGCCGGCGGATGGCTTGACGCCCGGCTCCAGCCACAGGCGCTTGACGTCAAGCGTGCCTGCCTTGCGGTCGGCCTTCATGTCGATCCGTCCGATCAGACGGTCTCCTTCCAAGAGCGGGAAAACGTAATAGCCGTATTCTCGCTTCGGCTCGGGCACGAAAATCTCGATGCGGTAGAAGAAGCCGAAGAGGCGTTCGGTGCGGTTGCGGTCGCGCAGCGTGGGATCGAAGGGGCTGAGGACGCGGATGCGCGCCGGTGCTTCCGCGTGGTCGTCCAGCGTCTCGTGGAAATCGAGGAAGGCAAAGGACGGGCGCGGCTTGCCGTCGGCAGCGGGCTCGATTAGTACGTCGGTCAATTCGTCGCGATGCGTCTCGACCCAGCTCTTGGCCTCCTGCGGCGTCACCAGATCCCAGAAGGCGGCGATTTCGCCCGAGGTGGCGAAGCCGAGACGCTGCAGCGCGCTGCGGCAGGCCCAATCGACGAATTCGTCATGTTCTACTTCCGGCTCATGGAAATGGCTCGGCAGGACGCGCTCGACGAGATCATAGACCTTCTGGAAATTGGTGCGACCGGCAATGGCGAATTTGCCGGTGCGCCAGAAATATTCGAGCGCCGTCTTGTTCGGATGCCAGTTCCACCAGCCGCCGGAGACGTGATCCTCCGCCTTGACCTCGCGAGCGGTGATGGCACCGTTCTTCAGCACGCGCTCGTAGGTCTCGTCGAAGGCCGCCTCGAACCCCTCCCCGCGCCATTTGCGCCAGCGTGCGATGATCGCCTCGTCCTCGCGGCGGAAGCGATGCTTCCAATAGACGAAGAAGGCGCTCGGCAGGATAGAGGCGTCATGCGTCCAGTTCTCGAACAGCGCGCCGTCCTTTTCGAGCAACTCGGTCAGATGCTCGCGCCGATAGGTCTGGTTGCGCGAAAACAGGATCTGGTGATGGGCGCGCTCGACGGTGGAAATACTGTCCACCTGCACGAAGCCGATATCGTGGATGAGCTGCAGCAACCCCGCCTTGGTCAGGGCGCGGTTCGGCGGATTGGCGAGTCCCTGCTTGGCAAGGAAAACGCGGCGGGCATCCCGATTCGACAGCAGATTCGTCATTCCCGGATCATAGGCATAAATTCCCATGCTTTCCAACCGGTGCCGATTTGATAATTCGCGGCAATCGGCTATAGGACCGCGATAGCATCACGCAACAGGGCGAGCCGCTTGGATATCCGCTTCGACAATGCCGGCGTCGATTTCGGCGCACGCACCGCGCTTTTCCCGCTCAGCCTGACGCTCGGCGAACGGCGCATCGGCGTGATCGGGCTCAATGGCTCCGGCAAGACGACATTCGCGCGGCTGATTAACGGTCTGGCCAAGCCGACCACCGGCCGCGTCACCGTCGAGGGGCTGGATACGGTCGAAGATGCCAAGTCGGTGCTCGGCAAGGTCGGCTACATCTTCCAGTCGCCGCAGAACCAGATCATCCTGCCCATCGTCCGCGACGACATCGCCTTCGGTCTCAAGGCGCGCGGGCACGGCAAGGCCGAAATCGATCAGGCGGTGGATGCCATCCTTGGCCGCTTCGGCGTGCCTCATCTGGCGGCGCGGCGGGCGCACGAGCTTTCGGGCGGGGAATTGCAGCTGGCCGCTCTCTGCTCCGTGCTGGTCACCGGGCCGGAGCTGCTCATCCTCGACGAGCCGACCAACCAGCTCGACCTCAAGAACCGGGCACTGGTGCAGAAAACCATCGCAGGCCTGCCGGAAAACGTCATCGTCATCAGCCACGACCTGCCGCTGATCGAGGATTTCGACCGCGTGCTGCTGTTTCATCAGGGCCGGCTTGCCGCCGATGCGCCGCCGGCCGAAGCCATCGCCCGATACAGGGAGCTTGCCGCCTGATGCAGACGCTGCATGTCGATGCCGACACCTGGATGCATCGGCTGACGCCGCGGCTGAAGCTCGGCGCGCTGGCAGTCCTCGGCATCGTCCTGTTCCTGATCGATTCGATCCCGCTGCTCGCCGTCGCCGTCGGCGTCGGCGCCCTTCTGTATTTCCGCTGCGGCATGCCGGCAGGCGAAGCGCTGCGGCGGCTGCGGCCGATGCTGTTTTCCATGGCCGTCGTGGCGCTGTTCAGCCTGATCTTCAATCCATTCCACGCCGCCGTCGCCGCCATTCTGCGGCTCGTCGCCCTGGTGCTTTTCGCCGGAGCGGTCACGGCAACCACCTCGATGGCCGCCTTCATCGACGAGATCACCGCGCTTGCCACGCCGCTGGAGCGAATGGGGCTCTTGAAGGCCGCCGATATCGGCCTGGCCGTCGGCCTCGTCGTGCGCTTCGTACCCGAGATCATCGACCGCTACCGCGCCATCCGCGAGGCGCACGAGGCACGCGGCATCAAGATCCGCATCGCCACGACGCTGGTGCCGCTGATCATCCTGACATTGCGCGATGCCGACAATATCGCCGCTGCGATTGACGCGAGGGGCATTCGGCGGCATTGAACAAGAACCGTTTCTCAAGGGAACCTGCCATGACGACCCGCGACCTCGTCCTTTCCGCGCTTTTTGCCGCCATCATCGTGGCGCTCGGCCTGCTGCCGCCGATCTCCATCGGCATCATTTCCGTGCCGATCACGGCGCAATCGCTCGGCGTGATGCTCGCCGGTGTCGTGCTCGGCGCCAAACGCGGCGCCGTCGCCGTCCTGATCCTCATCGTGCTGATCGCGATCGGCCTGCCGGTCCTGGCCGGTGGCCATGGCGGGCTTTCGGTCTTCGCCGGTCCGACGGCCGGCTTCATCATCGGCTGGATCTTTGCCGCCTACGTCACCGGCTATCTCTCCGAACTTCTGGTGAAGCCGGAGCAGACGGCGATCAATCAGGCCATCGGTTTCTTCATCGCATCCGTCGCCGGCGGCGTCGTGGTGCTCTATGCCTTCGGCATCGCCTGGCTGGCGATCGTCGTCGGCATCGGCTTCAGCAAGGCGTTCATCGGCTCGCTGTCCTTCATCCCCGGCGATCTCGTCAAGGCGGTCGTCGCCGCCCTCGTCGGCCGCGCCGTCATGGCCGGTTATCCGCTGCTGCCGCAGCGCAACTGAGGCTCAAACGAGATATTTGTAGAGCCAGTCGCGGGTATCGTCGGGCAATGCTACCGGCTCGTGCTCCTCGCCGCGCACGGCCAGCCAGAGTATCTCGACTTCGGCCGCCAGCTCCTCCTCGGTCTCGACGGTGACGGCGAAGCCGACGGATTTGCCGCCGATCTTGTTGACGCTGACCGAAAAGCGGGCGAGATCGTCGTAACGCAGGGCCCGGTGCAAGGCGCAGGATGCCTTGGTGGCGAGATAGGCCGGCTCGTCCTTCACCAGCGGCCGGGTGCGCCAGAAATTCGACAGCGCCGTTTCCGCCTGCGCGATATAGGCGGCGATGAACATCTGCCCGTGCCTGTCGACATCGCGAGGCGGCACCCGTATCTCGATGACATCGGATCGCTCTACAGTCGTCGTCATGATGTAAAACCTCGGCCAGCGCCGCCAGCGCCCATGAAAGCTTAGCACCGCGCCCCAGGAAGTAAACGGGCGCGTGTCCTCGCCTGGTTACGATGATTTGTTGACATTGTGGTGATAGCGCCCATGTGCTGTAACTGGCGTCATATCTCCTCTATAGATGGGTCGCATGAGCACACGTCTTTACGAACACCCGATCTTTCTCGAGCACATCGTCCCGCCGGGCCATCCGGAGCGGCCGGACCGGCTGCGGTCGCTGAACATCGCCCTGGAACACCCGAACTTCGAGCGGCTGGATAGGCGCAAGGCGCCGGCCGCCCATGAGGACACCGTCCTGCTCGCCCATCCCGAAGAGCATCTGGATTTCGTCCTGCGCTCGATGCCGGACCGCGGCGATGATGGCGAGATCAACCAGCTGGAAGCCGATACCTATGCCAGCCCCAAGACGTTGCAGGCGATCCTGCACGGTGTCGGCGCCGCGACGGCGGCGGTGGACGACGTCTTTTCGGGGGCCGCCGACAATGTCTTCGTCGCGGCCCGCCCGCCCGGCCACCATGCCGAGAAGAGCAAGGCCATGGGCTTCTGCTTCTTCAACAATGCGGCGATTGCCGCCCGTCATGCGCAGAAGGCCCATGGGGCGGAGCGGGTCGCCATCGTCGATTGGGACGTGCATCACGGCAACGGCACGCAGGATATCTTCTGGGACGATCCATCCGTGCTCTTCTGTTCCACCCACCAGATGCCGCTCTATCCGGGCACCGGCAAGAAGGACGAGCGCGGCACGCACAACACCATCGTCAACGCGCCGCTTTCGCCCAACACCGGCGGCGATCATTTCCGCGAAGCGTTCAAATCGCGCGTGCTGCCCGCCCTTCATGATTTCCGTCCCGACCTCATCATCATCTCGGCCGGCTTCGATGCCCATCATCGCGATCCGCTGGCGCAACTGAACCTCACCGGCGAGGATTTCGACTGGGCGACCGGGCGGATTCTGGAGGCGGCCGACCGCAGCGCCAAGAACCGGGTCGTCAGCCTGCTCGAAGGCGGCTATGATCTGGAAGGGCTCGCCGAATCGGCGGGCATGCATATTCTGCGCATGATGAAGGGTTGACGATGAGCGAAAGCGCCAAATTGGATGTGTCCGGCTATTCCTTTGAAAAGGCCGTGGCGGAGCTTGAAAGCATCGTGGCGCGGCTGGAACGCGGCGACGTGGCGCTGGACGAATCCATCGCCATCTATGAGCGCGGCGAAGCGCTGAAGAAGCATTGCGAGACACTGCTGTCGGCGGCGGAAAACCGGATCGAGAAGATCAGGCTCGACCGCGCCGGTAAGCCGCAGGGCACCGAGCCGCTGGACGGGCAGTAAGAGGGTAGACGGGAAAATTTGAGTTTCCCAAGCTTTCCCGGTAGGTTGCGCTTCAACCGAATGGAGTGCTCGTCATGTCCTTCTTCCCCGGAAAAGACCCGCAGCCCGGCGATATCTTCGCCTGCGATGCCATCGAGCATCTGATCATTCCGCGCACCACCGATCTCGGCGGCTTTTCCGTGCGCCGCGCGCTTCCGAGCAGCCGGCGGCGGCTGGTGGGGCCGTTCATCTTTTTCGACCGCATGGGGCCGGCGGTGCTGCGCCCCGGCGAGGCGCTGGACGTGCGTCCGCATCCGCATATCGGGCTTTCCACCGTCACCTATCTCTTCGACGGCGAAATCCGCCACATGGACAGCCTCGGCACCGAGAAGGTCATCCGTCCCGGCGACATCAACCTGATGACGGCCGGGCGCGGCATCGTCCATTCCGAGCGCACGCCGGACAATCTGCGCGGCCACCCGCTCGCCATGTCCGGCCTGCAGACCTGGCTGGCACTTCCGGACGACAAGGAGGAGATCGATCCGGCCTTTGCGCATACCGAAAAGAGCGACCTGCCGCTGATCAACGACGGCGGCGCGACGGGGCGTGTGGTGATCGGCAGCTTCGAGGGCGTAACTTCGCCCGTGAAGGTCTTTTCCGACACGCTTTATGTCGATCTTCAGCTTCGGCCCGGCGCGAAGTTTCCTTTTGGGGCAGCGCATGAGGAGCGCGCGGTCTATATTCTCTCCGGTTCGCTCATCGTCGCCGGAGACCGTTTCGAGCAGGATCAACTCCTGATCTTCCGCCCCGGCGATGCCTTAACGCTGGAAGCGGCCGAAAAAGACTGTCATCTGATGCTTTTTGGTGGTGCGGCACTGAATTCGAAGCGCTATATCTGGTGGAATTTCGTGTCGTCTTCGAAGGAGCGCATCGAAAAGGCCAAGGAAGAATGGCGCACCGGCCGTTTCGACATCGTGCCGGGGGACGAGGAAGAGTTCATTCCCTTGCCGGAGAGCTAACGCGTTCATAACAGTGCCACATGTTTCTTGTTCGGGCACTCCTTGAATTCGTCGGCTTTTGCCGCAATCTGTTTTGACGTAAAGGCGGGCTGCCGCCCAAGAATAGCAAGAAAGAGGCTCCAGCCTTGACACAAATGCCAGAGACGCCCCTGCTGGACCAGGTCCACTATCCTTCCGACCTGCGCAAGCTGGACGACCGGGACTTGCCGCAACTCGCCCGCGAAGTCCGCGACGAGATGATCGATGCGGTCTCGCGCACGGGCGGACATCTCGGCGCCGGCCTCGGCGTCGTCGAGCTTACCATCGCCATCCACAATGTCTTCGACACGCCGAACGACCGCCTGATCTTCGATGTCGGGCACCAATGTTATCCGCACAAGATCCTGACCGGCCGGCGCGATCGCATCCGCACCCTGCGCCAGGAGGACGGGCTTTCCGGCTTCACCCGCCGTGCCGAGAGCGAATATGATCCCTTCGGCGCGGCGCATTCGTCGACGTCGATCTCTGCCGGTCTCGGCATGGCCGTCGCCTCCGAACTCGACAAGACCGACCGTCGGGTGATCGCCGTCATCGGCGACGGCGCGATGTCGGCCGGCATGGCCTATGAGGCGCTGAACAATGCCGGTGCGCTCGACGCCCGGCTGATCGTCATCCTCAACGACAACGACATGTCGATCGCCCCGCCGACGGGCGCGATGAGCGCCTATCTGGCCCGCCTCGCCTCCGGCCGCACCTATATGGGCTTCCGCGATTTCGGCAAAAAACTGACCGCCTATCTCGGCAAGAATGTCGACCGCGCCATCACCCGCGCCGTCGAGCATGCGCGCGGCTATGTCACCGGCGGCACGATGTTCGAAGAGATGGGCTTTTATCACATCGGCCCGATCGACGGTCATTCCTTCGAGCATCTGCTGCCGGTTTTGCGCAATGTCCGCGACAATGCGCAGGGTCCGGTCCTGATCCATGTCGTCACGCAGAAGGGCAAGGGCTATGCGCCGGCCGAAGCGGCGGCTGACAAGTATCACGGCGTCAACAAGTTCGATGTCATCACCGGCGCGCAGGCCAAGGTGAAGCCGAATGCGCCGAGCTATACCAGCGTCTTTGCCGACGCGCTCGTGCAGGAAGCGGCGCTCGACGACAAGATCGTCGGCATCACCGCGGCCATGCCGAACGGCACCGGCCTCGACAAGCTGCAGGAATTCTTCCCGAAGCGCTGTTTCGATGTCGGCATTGCCGAGCAGCATGCCGTTACCTTCGCCGCCGGCCTTGCCGCCGAGGGTTTCAAGCCGTTCGCCGCGCTCTATTCGACCTTCCTGCAGCGCGCCTACGACCAGGTGGTGCATGATGTGGCGATCCAGGGCCTGCCGGTGCGCTTCCCGATCGATCGCGCCGGATTTGTCGGCGCCGACGGACCGACGCATGCCGGCTCCTTCGATACCGCTTTCCTCGCCACCCTGCCCGGTTTCGTCGTCATGGCAGCCGCCGACGAGGCGGAACTGAAGCATATGGTGCGCACCGCCGCCGCCTATGATCTCGGACCGATCTCCTTCCGCTATCCGCGCGGTGAAGGTGTCGGTATCGAGCTGCCGGAACGCGGCGACATCCTTGAAATCGGCAAGGGCCGCATCGTCAAGCAGGGCTCGAAGGTGGCGCTATTGTCCTTCGGCACGCGGCTCGCCGACAGTCTGGCCGCCGCCGAGGATCTCGATGCCGCCGGCCTGCCGACGACGGTTGCGGACGCGCGCTTTGCCAAGCCGCTCGACCACGACCTCATCCGCCAGCTTGCCAGCCATCACGAAGTGCTGATCACCATCGAGGAAGGCTCGGTGGGCGGTTTCGGCAGCCAGGTCATGCAGTTCCTCGCCAGCGAAGGCCTGCTCGACAATGGCCTGAAGATCCGCTCGCTGGTCATGCCCGATGTCTGGATGGAACAGGCCAAGCCCGAGGTCATGAACGCCAAGGCCGGTCTCGACCGGGCCGGCATCGTTCAGACGGTGTTCAAGGCGTTGGGACGCAGCCGGATTATCGGAGCTGCTGGATAGATTAACCTCCCCCTTGAAGGGGGAGGTCGCCGCAAAGCGGCGGGTGGGGGTGATATCCCACGAAAAGAAATGAGACTTCGGCCTATGCCGCCATCACCCCACCCCGGCACGATGTGCCGACCCTCCCCATCGAGGGGAGGGTGATAGATCAAAACTCTTCCCACTCGTCCTGAGCAGCGGCTGCCGCCGTTGCCTTGCCGCCGAACGCCTTGGCGACGGTGCGGCCAAGCGCGCGTGCCGGCGAGGCGGCCGGCCTCGATTGCGTCGACGCCGCCACCGGGCGCTTGGCCTCCACCGGCCTGCCGCCGCTGAGGCGGAACTGCTGCAGGAGTTCGTTGAGGGATGCCGCCTCGCGGGCGAGCGCATGGCTTGCCGCCGTCTGTTCTTCGACCATGGCGGCATTCTGCTGCGTGCCCTGGTCCATGTTGTTGACGGCGGTGTTGATCTCCTGCAGGCCGGTCGATTGCTCGCGGGTCGCCGTAACGATCGCGCCGACGTGACGATTGATCTCCTGCACTTCCGAGACGATCAGTTCCAGCGCCTTGCCGGTCTCGCCGACGAGCGAGACGCCGGTATTGACCTGATCGCTCGAGGTGGTGATCAGCGCCTTGATCTCCTTGGCGGCATTGGCCGAGCGCTGCGCCAGTTCGCGCACCTCCTGGGCGACGACGGCGAAGCCCTTGCCGGCATCACCGGCGCGGGCAGCCTCGACGCCAGCGTTGAGCGCGAGAAGGTTGGTCTGGAAGGCGATGTCATCGATAACGCTGATGATATTGCTGATCTCGCCCGAGGATTTTTCGATCTGCTGCATGGCGGAGACCGCCTTGCGCACCACCTCGCCGGACTTCTCGGCACCCTGACGGGCGCGTTCAACGAGATGGCCGACATCCTCGGCGCGCTTGGCCGAGTCGCGGACCGTCGTCGTCACCTCTTCGAGGGCTGCAGCGGTCTCTTCGACGGCGGCGGCCTGCTGTTCGGTGCGGCGGGCGAGATCGTCGGCAGCCGAGCGGATCTCCGTCGCGCCGGCATTGATCGCGGCGGCATTGGTGCCGACGGATTGCAGGGCGGCTTCCAGCTTCTCGACGGCATTGTTGAAGTCGGCGCGGACGCTGTCGAACTGCGGCGCGAAGGCACGGTCGAGGCGCGCGGCGACATCGCCGGCGGCCAAAGTCGAAAGGCCGCTTGCCAGGGCCTCCATGGCGAAGCGGATTTCACCGTCTTCGCGCGCCTTCTGCTCGTCGCTCAGCTGGCGCTGGCGCTCGGCATCACCGCGCATGCGCTCGGTCTCGCCGGAAAGGCGCAGCTTCTCGATCGCTGCATCCTTGAAGACGAGAACGGCATCGGCCATACGGCCGACTTCATCGCCACGGCCGACGGCCGGAACGTCGATAGCATGCTCGCCACCGGCGAGCCGGCCCATAGCGGCGGTCATGCCGACAATCGGGTGGACGATGGTGCGCGACAGCAGCCAGGCCAGCACGGCGGCTGCGATCGAGGCGACAATGCCGCCGATGATCAGCGTCAGGCGCAGGTCGCTGTTGGCACCTTCCTGGATCGCCGTCAGCTCGCCGGCCTTGGCGCGGGCCGCTTCCTTGATCTTCGCGGCAGCCTCGCGGAAGCCGTCAAGCTGACCCTTGGTCTCGTTGCGGCCGATGTTGACGATCTGGTCGATCGGCATCTCCGTTTCCTTGCGAGCCTTTGCCTGCGGCTCGGCCAGCTGATGGAAATAGAGATCGGCAGCCTTCTGCATATTGTCGATGGACTGCAGAAGCGCCGGCTCGTTTGCGGCGGCAACCTTGGCCGCCGAGATGCCCTTCAGCATGCGGTCGCGATTGGCGAAGATATCGCCATAGGTGCTGTCGCTTCGAAACAGCAGGAAGCCGCGCAGGTTGACCGCCTGTTCCAGCATGGCCTGCTGGGAATCATCGATCAGGTTGACGAGCTGCTGCGACTTGGCGCGCTCGATCGCGGCGGCGGCGGACGCCTCTTCCTTGGCGTAGACGAGTGCTGAAACGCAGGCAAAAATGGCGATAAGCGCGGCAAAGGTGATGGCAAGCTTGCCATTCAAGGAGAGATTCTTCGCAAACATGGGCAAGCGCCTCCTGAGCGCTGGTCCTTACGAACATCGCCGAACCACCGGGAGGTGCGCGGTTCGAATGTTCGAAAATTCAAGGAAGAGGCATTGATTGGTGCGCGAAAGCACGAAGCCGTCATGGCAGGCGACTGTCTCGAAAACGGACAATCGCAATCCCCCGCATAAGTAGACGCTCTAACTTTAAAATCATTTAACTTCGCCCAGGATCAAACGCAGGCCGCCGTTTTCCGAAGCAGTTTCCCGCCCATGAGGAGGCCGCAAACGGCGGCCGCGGCACAAAACGCTTGCAACCTCGGCCATTGCCCGGCATGGACAGCCCATGTCCGAACCGCAACGCCTCGACCAGCTTCTCGTCACGCTCTCGCTTTTCGCCAGCCGATCGCGGGCGCGCGACGCCATTCAGCGCGGCACGGTAACCGTCGACGGCAAGCTGGTGACCAAGCCGGGCGCCCTGTTTACCGAACATGCCGCGATCGCCATCGACGATCCGGCCCAGGATTATGTTTCCCGCGCGGCACTGAAGCTCGTTGCCGCGCTCGATCACTTCCAGCTCGATCCGCAAGGCCGGCACTGTCTCGATGTCGGCGCCTCCACCGGCGGCTTTACCGAAGTCCTGCTGGAGCGGGGTGCCGCGCATGTCACCGCGATCGATGTCGGCCATGGGCAAATGCATCCGCGCATCGCCGGCGATCCGCGCGTGACCAATATCGAGGGGCTGAATGCCCGCAATCTGACCATCGAGGATATAGGCGGACCCGTGAGCTTCATCGTCTCCGATGTCTCCTTCATCTCGCTGAAGCTGGCGCTTGCCCCGGCTCTCGCGCTGGCCGAACCGCAGGCGCGCGCGGCGCTGTTGGTGAAGCCGCAATTCGAAGCCGGACGCGACGCGATCGGCAAGGCCGGTCTGCTGAAGGACCCGGCCTCCGCACCCGCCGTTGCCGCCGAACTGGAGCGCTGGTTCATCGAGGATATGGGCTGGCGCAGCCTCGGCCTTATCCCCTCGCCGATCACGGGCGGCGACGGCAACCAGGAATTTCTTCTCGCAGGGATCAAGCCATGAGCACCGAAACCGTCACCATCCAGAAGCTTGGCGCCCAGGGCGACGGCATCGCACAAAGTGCCGACGGGCCGGTCTATGTGCCCTTCACGCTGCCCGGCGAGACCGTCGCCATCGCGCGGATCAAGCACCAGGGCACGCTGATGTCGATCGCATCGGCCTCGCCCGAGCGCCGGGAGCCGCACTGTCGGCACTTCGGCCCCGAGGGCCTCAACGGCACCTGCGGCGGCTGCACGCTCCAGCACTATGCCGATGCACCCTACCGCGCCTTCAAGCGTCAGCTCGTGGCCGATGCGCTGCGCTCCAAGGGGCTGACGCCGGAGGTGGACGAGATCATCGCCGCCCATCCCGGCGAGCGCCGCCGTGTCGTCTTTGCCGCGCGCAAGACCGAGAAGGGCATGCTGATCGGCTTCAATCAGGCCGAGAGCCATCATATCGTCGCCATCGAGGAATGTCCGATCGCCGCGGCCGGGATCATCTCGCGGCTGCCGGCAATCCGCGCGGTCGGCGCCGCGGTCGCCGTCAATGCCGAGGCCTTCCGCATCTCCGTGCTCGAAACGCTGTCCGGCCTCGACCTCGCCATCGACGGCATCAAGAAGCTCTCCGACCAGCAGCGGCGCAGCGCCATCGAAACGGTACTGTCCCTTCGCGGCATCGCCCGCGTCTCGCTGAACGGTGAAATCCTGGTCGAGCCGGTGAAGCCGATGATCGATTTCGGTGGCGTGCTGGTCTCGCCGCCGCCAGGCGCCTTCACCCAGGCGACAAAGCCGGCGGAAGACGCCATGGCCGAGCTGGTCGCCGCCCATGTCGGCAAGGCGAAGCGGATCGCCGATCTCTTCGCCGGCAGCGGCACCTTCTCGCTGCGCCTGGCGCGCATCGGCCGCGTGCACGCCGTCGAAGGCGAGGAGAAGCCCTTGGCTGCTCTCGACCATGCCGCCCGCAATACGCAGGGCCTGAAGCCCGTCACCATCGAACGGCGCGACCTGTTCCGCCGCCCGCTGATGGCGCAGGAGCTGAAGAATTACGACGCCGTCGTCTTCGACCCTCCCCGCGCTGGCGCGGAATTCCAAAGCAAGGAACTCGCCCGCTCGGCGGTCAAGAAGATCGTCGCCGTCTCCTGCAACCCGCTGACGCTCGCCCGTGATCTCGCCCTGCTCACCGACAGCGGCTACCGCATCACCAGGGTGACCCCGATCGACCAATTCCTCTGGACATCGCATGTCGAGGTGGTGGCGGCACTGGAGAAGTAAGCGCTTCTGGTGGAAACCCGGTGGCCGACCCTCGTGGTGAGGATCACCCCGCTCACCGCTTCATGAACGCCTCAAACGCCGCCCGCGCTTCCGCGCTCTTGAGCTGTGCCGCAAAATGCGCAGCCTCCTCGCCGATGCGGGCGAGAACGTCCGTCGTCGAACCGCGGATCAAGTCACGGGCGATCCGCAGTGCCTCGGGCGGCTTGGCCGCGAGCCTGGCGGCGAACGACAGGGTTTCGGCCTCCAGTGTCTCCGGCGTCGTCACCTTCCAGATCAGGCCGGCATCCTTGGCATCCGCGGCCGAAAATCCCTCTCCGAGCGCCAGCAGGGCGAAAGCGCGCTGGTGGCCCATCACGCGCGGCGCAATCAGGCTGGAGGCGGCTTCGGGGACGAGGGCGAGATCGACGAACGGCGTCTTGAACAGGCTGCGGTCGGAGGCAATCGTCAGGTCGCAGTGCAGATGGATTGTCGTGCCGATACCGATCGCCAGGCCATCGACGCCGGAAACGATGGGCTTTCTCGCCGTCGCCAGCGCGCCCAGGAAATCCAGTACCTCGCGGCCCATGCTGCCGCCCATGGCGAAGGCCAGGAAGTCGGCCATGTCGTTGCCGGCGGAGAAGCAGCCCTCGGTGCCGAGAAAGACGGTGACGCGGATGTCCGGATCGTCGTTTGCCGCCTTCAGGGCATCGGTCATCGCCTGATACATGCCTCGGGTGATGGCATTCTTCTTTTCCGGCCGGTTGAAGCGGATCACCTGCACATGCGGCGCAGTTTCGGGGCGTTCGATCAGGATGTGGTCGGTCACGGATTTTTCCTCAGGCAAGAGCGATACGCGCGGCTTCTAGGCTGGAAGCGCCAGTCACGACGCGGTCGGCAAGCGCCGCCGTCTCGGCCAGCATGTTCTCGGCGGCAAAACGGCAAAGCGCGATGCGCTTCTCGCCCTCGCCATCGGCAACGTCCGTCAACGCCGCCTTGGCGAGATAGCTTCCCGTCAGCACGAGCCCGAACAGCCGCTGATAGGGCGTCGCCCCGGCCAGCGCCTCGGCCGCATGGCCTTCTGCCTGCCGCGCCAGCAGCCAGTCGCTGGCCGTTTCGAGATCGGCGATGGCGGCATTCAGCCGGTCGGCGGTCTCGCCGAAGCCATCGAGATTGGATTTGGCGACGGCGTCGGCGATCCCGCGCAATTCGCCGATGAAGCCGCGCACATGCTCGCCATCGGCAATGGTCAGCTTACGCGTGACGAGATCGATGGCCTGGATGCCGTTGGTGCCTTCATAGATCGGCGCGATGCGGGCGTCGCGCAGCAGGCGGGCAGCCCCCGTCTCCTCGATGAAGCCCATGCCGCCATGCACCTGGATACCCAGCGAGGCGACGTCGACGCCGGCATCGGTGGAGAAGGATTTGGCGATCGGCGTCAGAAGGGCGGCGCGCTCCTGCCAATGCCGCGCCTTGCCGGCATCGCGATGCGACATGTCGATCGCCTCGGCGCAGGCATAGCAGATGGCGCGCGAGCCCTGCGTCAGCGCCTTCATCGTCAGCAGCATGCGGGCAATATCGGGATGTTCGATGATCGGGCTCATACCCGATGCCGTCGTGCCCGGCGCCCGGCCCTGGGTGCGCTCCCGGGCATAGGCGATCGCCTTCTGCGTCGCCGCTTCCGCGATCGCCACACCCTGAATGCCGACGGCGAGGCGGGCATTGTTCATCATGGTGAACATGCAGGCGAGCCCCTTGTTCTCCTCGCCGACGAGCCAGGCGACCGCGCCCTTTTCAGCGCCGTACTTGCCGTCGCCATAGATCATCGTGCAGGTCGGAGAGCCGTGAATGCCGAGCTTGTGCTCCAGCGAATGGGCGAAATAGTCGTTGCGGGGGCCGAGCGAGCCGTCGTCGTTGACGAGGAATTTCGGCACCAGGAACAGGGAAATGCCGCGCGTGCCCGCCGGCGCGTCCGGAAGCCGGGCCAGCACGAAATGAACGATGTTTTCAGCCGCCTCGTGATCGCCCCAGGTGATGAAGATCTTCTGGCCGAAGAGGCGATAAGTGCCGTCATCGCGGCGCTCGGCGCGGGTGCGCAGCGCACCGACGTCCGAGCCCGCATGCGGCTCTGTCAGGTTCATCGTGCCGGCCCATTCGCCGGAAACCAGCTTCGACAGATACTTGCCTTTGAGATCTTCAGAGCCATGGGCGATGAGGGCTTCGACGGCCCCCATGGTCAAGGTCGGCGCCAGGCCGAAGGCCATGGAGGCGGAATTCCAGATTTCCAGCGTCGCGATATTCAGCATATGCGGCAAGCCCTGCCCGCCGAATTCCTCCGGCGCGGTCAACCCGTTCCAGCCGCCGGCGATCCAGTCGCGATAAAGCTTCTCCCAGCCATCGGGCAGCACCACCTTGCCGTCGACGAGCTTGGCGCCCTGCCGGTCGCCGATCTCGGCCAGCGGTTCCATCACATCCTCGGCGAACCGGCCGGCCTCCGTCAGAATGGCATCGACGACGTCGCCGCTGAGATCGCCCAGACGCCCCTCTTCCATTGCCTGTTCCAGGCCAGCGACATGCTTCAGCGTGAACGCGATTTCTTCAACGGGCGCCTTGTACATGATATCTCCTCCGCAGTGACGATGCCGAAAGCCTACCTCATCCATGCCATCGGCTGCCTATGTCCTATAGCTAATTGATTTTTACGTAAGCGTCAATTTTTAGCCGGCAATTGCCACATCAAAATTGCTGATCGCTCGCGCGAACCGTTCAGGCACGGCAAAAAGGCAAGATTTGAGACATCGACCCGGCCTTGCATAAACAATCGTCATGAACAATGACTATGGCAACTCCCTTGATGATGCGAACCGCCCGACCATGCACACGATCATGACAGCCAACAGGATACCCGGCTTTGTCTGGGCCTATCGCTTCCGCCCCGGCGCGGGAAAGGCCGAGCGGCTGTCCGAGGATATCCAGCGCCCCGGCCTCTTCGACGGCGAAGGCTTCGTCTGGCTGCATCTCAATCTCGTCGATGCCCGCGTCGCGGCTTTTCTTGAAGACATCCCAGGGCTCAACGAGCCGGCGCGCACGGCGCTGACCACCCACGAGACCCATGCGACGATCACCGTCGACGAGCAGATGCTGTTCGGAACCCTGGTCGATTTCCAGCGCGAGTTCGACCAGGAAACCAGCGATATCGGCTGGCTGCATTTCGTCCTGACCGACCGTTTCATCATCACGACGCGCCTGCAGCCGCTGCGCAGCGTCGAGCGGGCGCGGATGGCGGTGGAGAAGAACGCTGCGAAATTCGAAAGTCCGCTCGATCTGTTCGAGCTGCTGGTCATCGAATTCCAGCGCACGCTGATCTCGCTGGTCATCGAGATCACCGAGGAACTGAACCTCATCGAGGACTTCGTCTACGACAACGCGCCACGCGACGAACGACGGCGGCTGCCGCCGGTGCGCCGTACCATCGTGCGGCTCCATCGGCACCTGCGCACCGTGCTGACGCTGATGCGGCGGGCGGCGGCCTCTGACGACGATGAAATGCCGCTCGGCTTCGAGGATGTCGCCGGCCGGCTGACCGGGCGGCTGGAGGCGGTCGACCACGACGTCTATGCCCTGCAGGAGCGTGCCCGCCTGCTGCACGAGGAAATCGATTCGAAGCTGTCCTCCGAGATCAACCGGCACCTCTACATCCTGTCGATCATGACCGCCTTCCTGTTGCCGCCGACCCTGGTGACCGGCTTCTTCGGCATGAACACGTCCAATCTGCCGTTTTCGAGCGGCGGCGGCGGGACAGAATACGCCGTCGCGCTGATCATCGCCTCGATGCTGCTTGCCTGGTGGCTCTTGAAGCGGGTCAACATTCTCTGACGCCGACGTCCACCAACAAAAAACCGCCCGGCGGATGGCCGGACGGTTCTGGTTCAAGAGCCTGGCTCGCTCAGTAGTAGGGCGAATAGCACTGCTGGCGCGGGCCGTTATACGGCTGGAACGTATTGTCGTAGGCCCGATAGGACCGATAGCGCGCATAGCACCAGTCGACATGGCGCGGATTGACCCCAGCGGCGCGCGGCGGAGCCACGTAGCGCGGCTGGCTGGCGATCGCGCCGCCGATCAGGGCGCCGGCGCCGAAGGCGGCCAGCGGGAACCAGTAGCCGTTGTGATAGCGATAGCCGCGACGATAGTCACGGTAGCCACGATGACCGCCGTACCAGCCCTCGCGATAGTAGTGGCGGCGATAGTAGCCGCCGCGATAGCCGCCATAGTCGTCATAGCGGCGCCACTGGATCTGTTGGACACCTTCCGGAGCGGCCTTGTCCGCCGCCGCAACGGGTGCGGCAGGCATCTGCATTGCGAAGGACGGCGTGAAGCTCGTCAGAGCCACGGCGGCCGAAAGAGCGACTGTGGCAACTCTTGCACGGAAACCAAGCATTTGTATCTCCATTCCTGGCTTGTCTTGTGCTCAGCGATTAACGTTCCGTCGAGGGGACGGTTCCCCCTGCGCGCCGCAGGTCCCCAGATTGCGCCTGGACGCGGCGGTATTTGGTCTCTCCCTTAAATATGCACCAATTTAAGGGCTTATGCACAGGCTCCACGGTCAATTTGTAGCGAGCACATTCTTAACCCAGGATTAACCACTGCTATTTACCCTTGTTTCATGAAGGGATACCGGCAGACTTACCCTCTGATTTGCAGTTTCCTGATCGTCCTGGCCCTGCTGGGACTGACCTCGAGACTTGCGGCCGGCGAAATCCAACCCTGGACCGATCCACAAAACGCCCTCATCGTCGACGCCTACGAGCTGAACACCATCGACTGGGAAAAGCTGCTGCAGGACAAGCGTATCGCCGCCTTCATCTCCAAGGCGTCCGACGGCCTCCCCGAAAGCTTTAGCTGCACCGGCGATCACGCCGGTGACACCTTCGCGCACTGCAAGACCATGTGGCGCAAATATGCGGTGAGCCGCGAGCTTTACCAGACGCGGCGGTTGCTGGCGAAAACCAACGGCCTTCTGTGGGGCGCCTATCATCTGGGACGCCCGGGCAATCCGGTCGATCAGGCCAATCATTTTCTCGACTATGCCGATCCGAAACCGGACGAGCTGATGGTGCTGGACCTCGAGGGGCTGGATCAGACGCGCTTCATGTCGCTTGCCGACGCGCAGATCTTCGTCGGTCATATCAAGGTGCGGACCGGGCGCTATCCGATCCTCTATACCAATCACAATACCGCGCAGTTCATTGCCGACCACCGCCAGGACTATCCGATCCTGGCGCGGCTGCCGCTCTGGTATGCACGCTACAAGACCGACGTAAAAGGCACCTTCCCGCTCGGCAATTGGGACAGCTACGCCCTCTGGCAGTTCGTCTCCTCCGACAATTGCTCGGAAAAGAGCTGCCCTTACAGGGTGCCGGGAACGCTGACGGACATCGATGTCAATGTGGCGGCGATGACGAAGGTGCAGCTCGCCAAGATCTGGCCGCAGGGCGAGCTGCTGCCCGCCAAGCCGATGCCGGCGCCCGAGCTGATCGCCAAGGCGCCGAGCTGCGTCGAGCCGCTGCAGACGCTGGCTTCGCTGCTGATCGACCCCGTGGTCACGGCTTCGACGCCGCAACGGCCGGCGGTCGAGATCAATGAGTTGAACTACCAGGATTTCTAGGGCAATTCCGGGAAAAGCGCGCAGCAGCTTGTCATCGGGAATTGCATGAAGGCAATGGGATAGAGCGCCTCGTCGAAGCGCCCTATCGTTTCATCACCATGCCTCAGGCTTCGATCTGCACATCCGTCTTCGGACGGGAACAGCAGGCGAGGATGTAGCCCTCGTCGACCTCGTCATCGAGAATGCCGCCATTGTGGTTCATCTCGACTTCGCCCGAAAGCTTCAGCACCCGGCATGTGCCGCACAGGCCGGATTCGCAGGCCGCGCCGATCCGCACGCCGGCGCCCCGCGCCGCCTGCAGGATCGTCTGGCCCGGCGCACAGGCGACATCCTTGCCGGCCATGGTGAAGCGGATCGAGGTGGCCGCCTCGGCCGATGCGTCGTCGCTGACCTCGGCGAGCGGCGTTGCCGCCTGCGCCGGCTGGAAGCTTTCCTGGTGGTAGCGCGACATGTCGAAGCCATGAGCCTCGAGCATGGAGCGCACCGCATCCATGAAGACTTCCGGGCCGCAGCAGAAGATCGTGCGGTCCATGAAATCCGGCGCCAGCAGCGCGATCTTCGCCTTGTCGATGCGGCCCTTCAGGCCCGACCAGAGATCGGTGCGGCCGCAGCCCTCGACGATGAAGCCGAGATCGAGATTTGGCATGAAGCGGGCGAGATATTCCAGCTCCGAGCGGAAAATGATGTCGGATGGGCTGCGCGCGCAGTTGACGAAGGTGATGTCGGACAGCGGCGCGGTGTCGGACATGTAGCGCGTCATCGCCATCATCGGCGTGATGCCGGAGCCGGCCGAGACGAAGAGATATTTCTCGCCGGGATGGCGGATGTGGGTGAAGTCGCCGAGCGGACCGAAAGCCTTGATGCGCATGCCCGGCTTCAGGTTCTCGAACATCCAGCGCGTGCCGATGCTGTCCTTCTGCGCCTTCACCGTGACTGCGACCGAGAAGGGCCGCGACGGCGTGGAGGAGAGCGTATAGGTGCGCATGACCGGCTCCGGAGCCGTCGGCAGCTCCAGGGTGACGAACTGGCCGGGCAGATAGCGGAACCAGTTGTCCTTGTCGGAGCGGAATGTGAAGGTCATCACATCGGGCGCTTCCGGGGTTGCCGAGAGGCATTCGAGCAGATGCTGCCTGTCGCTCCAGGGCTGCATCTGATCCAGGTGCTGATGGCGGAGGGAGACGGTCATGTTCATGGCTCAGGCAACCGCCGACAATTTGGCCTGATCGCCCTGCAGCCGGTTGATCATGAAATTCGAATACCATTCGACGAACTGCATGACGCCGCCTTCGTCTTCCGGCGAATAGGGGCCGGGCTCGTAGGCGGGCGAGCGGATGCCGAAGGCATTTTCCTCGACGATCCGGCGGTCCTGATCGTTGGTCTCGGTCCAGACATGGGTGAGTTCGTCGAGACGATAGTCGACGCCTTCGACCGCGTCCTTGTTGACGAGCCATTTGGTCGTGACCTGCGTCTGCTCGGGGCCGAGCGGCAGCACGCGGAAGGTGATCGCATGGTCGGCGAGCACATGGTTCCAGGTCGTGGGATAGTGGAAGAGCAGCAAGGTGCCGATATGGCTTTCCAGCATATCATTGGCGAGCGGGCGCTGAACGGCGCGCTTGCCCGACATGGTGTAGCTCTCGGCATCCTGGATGAGCGGCATGCGGGCGGCACGGAACTGGCCGGTCGGCGACATGCGGAACTCGCTGGGAAGGTCCGCCGCCTCGCATTTCGCCCAATGCGCCGCGATCACCGGATCGTCCTTGGCGCCCTGTACGCCGGTGGCGCTCGGCGCTTCCGGATAGGTGCGGCAGAGTTCGGGATGGTTGGCCGCGCAATGATAGCATTCGCGATTGTTTTCCCACACGAGCTTCCAGTTGCCCTTCTCGATGATCGTGCTCTCGAAGGCGACCTTGGTCTCGCCGAGGCGATGACGGACGAGATAGGGCTCGACCATGGCGCGGAACGGCGCGAAGTCCGGCGCCTGTTCTGCAAGGCAGATGAAGATGTAGCCACCGACGGTTTCGCAATGAACCGGCTTCAACGAGAACTGCTCCTTGTCGAAATCCTCCGGCATGTGGCGGGCAAAGAGCAGGCTGCCGTTCAGCTCGTAGGTCCACTGGTGATAGGGGCAGACGAGCTTGGCCGAGGAACCGCGCTCGCTGTTGCAGACGCGCGAGCCGCGGTGGCGACAGCTGTTATGGAAGGCGCGGATCACCTGATCGCGGCCACGGACCACGACGACCGGGTAATCGCCGATCTGGACGGTGAAATAATTGCCGGCGCGCGACACCTCGCAATCATGGCCGATGAACAGCCAGTCGCGATAATAGATCATCTCCATGTCGAGCTTGAAATAGTCGGGATCGGTATAGAAAGGCTGCTCGAGGCTGAAGCCTTCGCGACGGTTCTTCAATTGCCGCAAAACGTTGGTGCGTGTGTCCATGTGCCCTATTCCTTGCTCAATACCAAAAAGCAGGCAGAGGACATGCGCGGCCGGTTCTGGACGGCCGGAAGCAATGTCCCGACCGCCCGCCGCGGTCAGTAAACCATATGTCCCCAAGGCTGGTTTCCGGGCTCTGGAGCGGCCCTGTTTCCAGGACCCCATGGCACCTTCCCAGGCCCTCCCGGCCCAGTGGCTTTATCCGCCATGCCTCACTCCACCACCGTTGCGGGGGCAGCGCCGGATTTCGACCGGCTTCCCAATTCTCCGCCTCCCTAGCAGGCGGCACCTTGAGATTGATGTCATCATAATCCCCACCCTTGCCGCCGCTCTGCTGCAATGCGACATCGGCTTCGAAATTGGCGACAGGGGAACAAAGCCTGGCCGACAGGCGAGGGACACAGCGATATCGAAAGACAATTCAAGCCGTTAGCTTTACGGACAGGATGCGCTTTTTCGAAGGGAGCAATTCCGGGACATGACGCTTTATCTTAATTGCGACAGGCCCTTCGACGGCAGGTTTCCACGCGAATCCCACCCGCTTGAAGCGAGCTGCCAACGCAATCGTCGCGGACCCAGTACCGGCAGCGGCGGCGATACAATCAGGGACCACGACGAAGAGCTCCTTTTCGCCGCCGGGCGCGACAGGTCACCAGCGACATTGCGGCATCATTCGCGAGCTTTGATCATTGATCCCCAAACTTGAAAAGCATAAGAACGGCCTGAACTGCAACCGGTCCGGCCATGGCACGACATATCGACATCCTTGAGAACCCCGAGACGGCGATAGCCGAGGCGACGACCACGCTCGCCGAGGGGTTGCCGATCGGCCTGCCGACCGAGACGGTCTACGGGCTTGCCGCCGACGCCACCAATCCGGCCGCCATTGCCCGCATCTACGAGACGAAGGGGCGGCCGCGCTTCAATCCGCTGATCTGCCATATGAGCGATCTCGCCATGGCCGAGCGCTATGCGGTCTTCGATCCGATCTCGCGCAAGCTGGCCGAGGCCTTCTGGCCGGGCCCGCTGACGCTGGTGCTGCCGTTGCGGCCGGAAAGCGGCATTCATCCGCTGGCAACGGCCGGGCTCGACACGGTCGGCATTCGCGTGCCGCAAGGCTTTGCCGGCGCGCTGATCCGCGCCTTCGACCGTCCGCTTGCCGCGCCGAGCGCCAATACATCCGGCAAGATCAGCGCCACCAGCGCCGATCATGTCGATGACGACCTTGGGGAGCGGATTTCACTCATCCTCGATGCCGGTGCCTCGGTCGTCGGCGTCGAATCGACCATCGTCAAGGTCGAGGATGGCGAGATACGCCTCCTGCGGCCCGGCGGCCTTGCGGCTAGCGAGATCGAGCGGGTGGCGGGCAAGGCACTGAAGCGCAAGAAGAAGGCCTCGGCCGCCATCGAGGCGCCGGGCATGCTCGCCTCGCATTATGCGCCAGGCGCAGCCGTGCGGCTCGACGCGACGGACATCTCCGCAAACGAGGCGCTGATCCGCTTCGGAACGCCCGACATTGCCGGCATCGAACGTGCCATTGCCGTGCTGGACCTGAGCCCCTCCGGCGATCTTTCGGAAGCCGCCGCAAACCTCTTCGATTTCATGAAGCGCGCCGATGCCAGCGGCGCCGTGACGATTGCCTTTTCGCATATTCCCGACGAGGGGCTCGGCGAGGCCATCAACGACCGGCTGCGCCGCGCGGCCGCGCCCAGAGAGTAAATCCGACCACACGCAATTCGGCAAAAGGATACGCCATGAGCAGCGCCGCCCCCTCCTCCGCCCTTCTCGATCGCTTTGCCGCCATCGTCGGAGAAAAGCATGCGTTGCGGGAAGCGGGGGATCTCGCCCCGCATCTGGTGGAAAACCGCGGGCTCTATCATGGCGCCTCGCCGCTGCTCCTGAAGCCCGGCTCGGTGGAAGAGGTTTCGGCGATCCTGAAACTTGCCAGCGAGACCGGCACGGCCATCGTTCCCCAGACGGGCAATACCGGCCTTGTCGGCGGGCAGACGCCGCGCGAGGGCGGCTCCGACATCATCCTGTCGCTGGAGCGGATGAACCGTGTCCGCGACATCGATCCGGTCGGCAACACCATGGTCGTCGACGGCGGCTGCATCCTCGCCGAGGTGCACAGGGCGGCGGCCGAGCACGGCCGCATGTTTCCGCTGTCGCTCGGCTCGGAAGGCTCGTGCCGCATCGGCGGCAACCTCTCCACCAATGCCGGCGGCACTGCCGTTCTCGCCTATGGCAACATGCGCCAGCTCTGCCTCGGCCTCGAGGTCGTCCTGCCGACCGGCGAGATCTGGAACGGCCTGCGCCGCCTCAAGAAGGACAACACCGGCTACGATCTGCGCGATCTCTTCATCGGCGCCGAAGGCACGCTCGGGATCATCACCGGCGCGGTGCTGAAGCTCTTCCCGCAACCGCTTGGCCATCAGGTGGCCTTTGCCGGCATCCAGTCGGTCGAGGACGCGCTGACCCTGTTCAAGAACGCCGCCGGGCTTTGCGGGACGGCGTTGACGGGCTTCGAGCTGATGCCGCGCATCGGCGTCGAATTCACCGTGCGCAATATTCCTGGCGTGCGCGATCCGCTGGAGACCGTGCATCCCTGGTATGTGCTGATCGATATCTCGACCTCCGATTCGGCCGAGACCGCCGAGCGGATGATGACGGCGCTGCTCGAACAGGGCTACGAGGACGGCCTGATCCAGGATGCGACCATCGCCAGCTCGGAAGCCCAGCAAAAGGCCATCTGGCACATGCGCGAGAGCATGTCGGATGCGCAGAAGCCAGAGGGCGGCTCGATCAAGCATGACGTTTCCGTACCGGTGGCGCAGATCCCGCAATTCATGGCCGAGGCGGAGACCGCCGTGCTCGCCGCCCTGCCCGGCGCCCGCATCTGCGCCTTCGGCCACATGGGCGACGGCAATATCCACTACAACATCTCGCAGCCCGTCGGCGCCGACAAGGCGGAGTTCATCGGCCGCTGGCACGACATGAACAAGATCGTGCACGGCCTGGTGCTGAAGCACGGCGGCTCGATCTCGGCCGAACACGGCATCGGGCAGCTGAAGCGCGACGAGCTGGCCTCGATCCGCTCCGATATCGAGATGGACCTGATGCGCCGCATCAAGACGGCGTTCGATCCGGCGGGGGTGATGAATCCGGGGAAAGTTTTGCGGGTTTGAATACCTTTTCGTCAAAGGGGAAAAGAACTCGCGGAACGGGCAGATTGAGGGGACATTGCACCGCAAGGCTGCCTTTCGCTTGGCGCTCAAGGCCCTCGGGATCATCCCTCGGCCCCCTCATCCGCCCTGTCGGGCACCTTCTCCCCGTTGGGGAGAAGGAGGGGGACCACATCGGACTCTTTGCAGAAGAAAATTTCGGGAGGAGCACGCTCTGTTTGCTCCCAAGGGCCGGCCGTATTCCTTCTCCCCAGCGGGGAGAAGGTGGCCGACAGGCCGGATGAGGGGGTATCCTGAGCGGCAAGCGAAGGATATCGTGAGCCCCTCCCCCAACGACAGGCTATTTACTCAATCAAAATCCTCATTGCCCGCATTGCCGCCGCCATTGCGGTTGCCCGAGATGATCTCGCGCTTGCCGACATGGTTGGCGGGACCGACCAGGCCGTCCTTTTCCATGCGCTCGACGAGCGAGGCGGCGCGGTTGTAGCCGATGCCGAGGCGGCGCTGGATGTAGGAGGTCGAGCACTTCTTGTCGCGCATGACGACCTTGATCGCCTGTTCGTAGAGATCGTCGCCGTCTTCGGAGGCGATGGCGCCCTTGTCGAAAACCGCGGTATCCTCTTCCTCGTCTTCTTCGTCCTCGTCGGCGGTGACCGTGTCGAGATATTCCGGACGGCCCTGCAGCTTCAGGTGGGCGACGACCTTCTCGACTTCCTCGTCCGAGACGAAGGGGCCGTGAACGCGGGAGATGCGGCCGCCACCGGCCATATGCAACATGTCGCCCTGGCCGAGGAGCTGTTCGGCACCCTGTTCGCCGAGGATGGTGCGGCTGTCGATCTTCGACGTCACCTGGAAGGAGATGCGCGTCGGGAAGTTCGCCTTGATCGTGCCGGTGATGACGTCGACCGACGGACGCTGCGTCGCCATGATCAGGTGGATGCCGGCGGCACGCGCCATCTGCGCCAGACGCTGGATCGCGCCTTCGATCTCCTTGCCGGCGACCATCATCAGGTCGGCCATTTCATCGACGATGACGACGATATAGGGCATCGGCGTCAGATCCATCTCCTGGTTCTCCTCGATCGGGGCACCGGTGCCCTTGTCGAAGCCGGTCTGGACCATGATGTGGATCGTCTCGCCCTTTTCCTTGGCGGAGGCGACACGGCTGTTGTAGCCGTCGATGTTGCGCACGCCGAGGCGCGACATCTTGCGATAGCGATCCTCCATCTCGCGCACCGCCCATTTCAGCGCCATGACGGCCTTCTTGGGGTCGGTGACGACCGGGGTCAGCAGGTGCGGGATGCCGTCATAGACGGAGAGTTCCAGCATCTTCGGATCGACCATGATCAGGCGGCACTGTTCCGGCGTCATCCGGTAGAGCAGCGACAGGATCATCGTGTTGATGGCAACCGATTTACCGGAACCAGTGGTGCCGGCAACAAGCAGATGCGGCATCTTGGCGAGCTCGGCGATCACGGGCTCGCCGCCGATCGTCTTGCCGAGGCCGAGCGCCAGCTTGTAGCCGCTCTTCTCGAAATCGGGCGAATCGATCATCTCGCGGAAATAGACGGTCTCGCGATTGACGTTCGGCAGTTCGATGCCGATGACGTTGCGGCCGGGGACCACAGCGACGCGGGCCGACAGCGCCGACATCGAACGGGCGATATCGTCTGCGAGGTTGATGACGCGCGAGGATTTGACGCCGGGGGCCGGCTCGAATTCATAGAGCGTGACGACCGGGCCGGGACGGACATGGATGATCTCGCCCTTGACGCCGAAGTCCTCCAGCACGCTTTCCAGAAGGCCGGCATTCTGCTCCAGCGTCTCCTGCGTCATGATCACGCCGGAACGGGCGACGGGCTCCTGCAGCAATTCGCGCGGCGGCAATTCATAGTCGCCCTCGCCGCTGCGGGCGATCGGCCGCCATTCCGGCGGGGTTATGGCATTGGGCCTGCGCGGCGTGATCTGCGACGGCGGCGGATCGATCAGCCGCTGCTTGGCGGCCTCGACGGCGGCGACGGCGGGTTTTGCCTCGGCGACCGGAGCGACAGCCGGAGGCGCGGAGACTTTGACCGGCATCGGCGCGACGACCATGACCGGAGCCGGCGACGGCTTGCTCGGGGCCGGAGCGACCTGCGGTTCGACAACGGCCTCAGGCGCGTTGGCGAAGACGGCGGTGACGAAGGCGGGCGGCACAAAGGCGGCGGGCTCGATCGTGTCCGGCTTTACGACAACAGGAGCGACCATTTCGATTGCGGCCGGGACAGTCGGCGCCAGAGCAATGGCCTCCAGCGCGGCAAGCTCGTCCATCACGAGATTGCCGACCGGCAGCGGCTGCGATTCGACCGGAGCGACGATTGCGGCATCCGGCGAAACGACGATGTCCTGCGGCATATCCACGACGGTTGCCGGGCGGCGGCATTCGACCACACGGAATTTCGCGACGATCGATTCGACCTCGGCCTGGATCTCGGGAACGAGCGCCGGCTGAACCAGCGCACCCTTGATGGCGGACACGAATTCTCCCTCGAAGGGCATGGCATCCCAGAAGGCGAAATCGGAGAGATGGGCAAGCCGCGACTCGACCACGGGCGCGGCGACGGATTCTGCAACTTTCGGCAATGACGGCGAGGCATCCAGCGCGATCGCGGGGGCCTTATGGAATGCGGTAGCGATGACGGTCATCTCCAATGCGTCCGGCGCGGCGGCCGGAGAGTTCTGAATTACGGCGGGATGATAGGCTGCGGCCGAAAACGGCATGTCTTCCCATGGGGGCAGATCGAATTCGGCCGGCGGCTCTGCTGCCGGCGGCGCGGAAGCCGCGACCGGCTGCGCGATCACCAGCGGCTCCATGACCCGCATTGCGGCATGGTTCACGGCCGGCGGCACGGGTGCGGCCGTAGGTGCGGGTTCGGCGGGCGGACGCCGGCTGACGATCTCGTTCTCGCGCGTCCGGGTGAAGCGGACATTCGGCCCCATCAGGAAGGCGTTCTGCCAGCCGGGCGAGGCAAGCTCCTCGGCGGAGATCCCATGCGGCGTTACCGGCATGATAGCCTGGCTTGTCGCGGTGCTCGCCTGCAGGGCTTCGACGACCGGCTTGGGGGCCGCCGCTATCCGCAGCCGCGCCTCTTCGGCAAGCCGCCGTTCCTCGGCGCGCCGGCGCTCCTCGGCCTGGCGCTTGGCCTCGCGGGCGACGCGGATCTTTTCTTCCAGGAATGCGCGGCGGGCGGCGATCTGCTCGGCCCGGCGGGCTTCTTCCGCGACCTGTTCCGGATCGGGCTCACCCTCCGGCTGGAAGCCATTTACCGCATTCGAAATGTTCGTTCGGGAAAGACGCATGAGACCTGCAACCCAGTCATTGATATTGCCGATGGCTTCCCAAATCGAATAGGGCAAAGACGGTTAATAAGTTCCTTCCGAGCGTCGTCGAATGCGCTTATTCCGCATTCCCAGGGCTTACGGAACGCGCCATGTCGGCACGGCGGCAGGGTGCGGGCCGACCTCCACGCACCGTGTGGGATAGTGGCGCGAATCGGTCATGATTTTCCGAAGAATTTGCCGGGAGCCATTGCCGCCGGGCTCCGTCCCGAGGATCAATAGGAGGTCAGCAGGTTCTGTCCGAAATTCGGCTCGACGCCGAGGAGCGGCGCGGCGCGGCTGACGATGTCGTGAACCATGGGTGCCGCCGTTTCGGTGGCGAGGTTCAAATTGTGCAGGCCCGTCAGCGGCTGGTCGATGAAGGACAGCACCACATATCTAGGGTTTTCCATCGGAAAAGCAGCGAGGAAGGAATTGAAGCTCAGCTTGTGCGAATAGACGCCGTTGATCACCTTGTTCGCCGTGCCCGTCTTGCCGCCGACATGGAAGCCGGGGACATCGGCGGTTCGGCCGGTGCCCTGTTCGCCGTTCAGCCTGAACAAATATCTGATGACGTCGCTGGTGCTCTTCTTGACGATCATCTTTTCGGTCTTCTCGGCCTCCTCCTGCGTCCGCGGCAGGAAGGAGGGCTCGATCAGTTCGCCGCCGTCGATCAGGGCGGCTCCGGCAACGGCCGTCTGCATCGGCGTGGTCGCAACGCCATGGCCGAAGGCGGCGGTGATCGAGTTGATCTTCTTCCACACTTTCGGCTGGCTTGGAGCTTTCACCTCGGGTAGCTCCGTCTGCATCCTCGAGAGCAAGCCGAAGCGGGTCAGATAGGCCTTCTGGACGTCCATTCCGACCTTGTCCATCATCTTGGCGGTGCCGACGTTGGACGAATAGCGGAAGATTTCGGGGATCGACAGCACGCGTCTGGGAACGTCACGGTCGTCGTGGATGGTGAAGCCGCCATAGTGCAGGGGTGTACTGGCATCGAATGTGTCGCTCAGCTTGACCGTGCCGGTGTCGATGGCCATCGCGATCGAGAAGGTTTTGAACACCGAGCCCATTTCATCGGTGCCATCGGACATGCGATTCAGCCAGCCCTTGACGTCCGCCTGCGGGTCATTCGGATCGAAATCGGGAACCGATGCCATGGCCAGCACCTCGCCGGTATGGATATCGAGGATGACCGCGCCGGCCGACTGAGCCTGATATCGGCCGATCGCATCCGTCACGACATCATGAACGATATTCTGAACGCGCAGGTCGATCGACAGGTGGACGGGCTGCAGGCTGTCGCGGCTTGCCATGCCGGCGGAGGTGAGGTCCGAAAGACCTTGCTCGTCAAGATACTTCTCCATCCCGGCGACGCCGTGATTGTCGATATCGACATAGCCCAGGACATGGGCGGCGGTGCGCCCGCCGGGATAGAAACGCTTGACCTCGGGGCGGAAACCGATTGCCGGGATCCCGAGGCCCAGAACCTCGCTCTGCTCCTTCGGCGTCAGCTGACGCCGCAGCCACGCAAAATGGGAGCGCCTGTCGGAAAGCTTCTGATACAGCGTCTTCTTGTCGAGGTCGGGGAATAGTCCGGAAAGCTTCTCCACCGCCTCGTCGACATCGACGATGTGAAACGGCTCGGCGAACATCGACACCGTCCGGATGTCGGTTGCCAAGAGCGCGCCGTTGCGGTCAACGATGTCGGGGCGCCATGCGATCGTCGAGCCGGACGGGATCTTCGTCGTCTCGACCGTCGGCTGCCAGTCGAGATAGACAACCTTTCCGCAGATGACGAGATAGGCGCTCGCGAGGATGCCCGCCAAGGCGAGAATGCGAGATTTCGCCTGCCTGTTCCGCCGGCCGGATGTCACGATGCGGCGTGCGCGGGCGCCGGAACTGAAGGTCAGTTCGACAAGACGGCCGCTCTTCTTGCTGAAGGTATGAATGATCGACATTGCTATGCAATTTAAGGAGATTCGGGGCGTAAAAGCGGCTCTGTATAGGCGCCTTTTTAGGTTAAGGCGTTTAAATAAATCTTAACACCGCCTTAAAATCTCTTCGCAAAGCTTCCTAAAATGAGACGCCAGCCGTCGGGACAGCGGAGCAGCACCGCGGTCGCCGAGATCGCGCCCACCCTATATGTTCGCGATCAAGTCCTTTAACGGGAGGAAAGCTGCGCGATCGACAGCAGAGTGTCGGCGCTGATGCCGGTACTGGAGGACGAACTCGTCAGGATGGACAGTGCGGGCGACGACGAGGAGCTGGTGTTGTTCGTCAGATCGTACATGGCCGAGAAGCGCTGCAGGAGCTTGTTGACCTTGTCCGGGTCATGCAGGTCGGTGATGTCGATGACCTTGTTGAGGAGCTTTGCCTGCGAATCGACATCCATGGAGGACATCGAGCTCGGCAGGCTGAAGGTCGTGGTGAGGACCTGATAGAGCGCGCTGTCACCCATGATATCGTAGATGGAGGTGATGTCCGGCGCCTTGCGCTGAAAATAGAGCGCCAGGCGCACGCCGGGATTGGTCTCCCCTTCCTGGTCCTCGAGGGTCTGGCGCAGGAAGAGATCGTTGGTCTGCGCGACCGTGCCCGTGTTCTGCGCGGTGCCCAGCTTGGTGTTGGTCAGGTTTCCATCCGTGTCGAAATTGAAGCCTTCGACGATGCTCTTGAATTGCGCACCGTCGTCCGTGTTGACGAAGCTCTTGGAATCGCTCGGATCGGATGCAAAAGCCTTCTTCAAGGTTGCTGTGCTGACCGTTTTCGGATCGATGCCGTTGGCCTTCAGGATGAAATCGGTGAGCTTGCTGTCGGCGAGGAGATCGCTGACGCTGGTGACCTTGACGATATTGGTGGCGAAATAGGTGCCGGCATCCTTGGCGTCGCTGGCGGCCTTCGTCTTCTCGGCACCCGTCAACCCGAAGGTGCTCTGGCTGGAATAATCCGAGATGTAGTTGTTGATCTGCGTCTGCGACAGCGCCTGGACCGGCGCCTCCAGCTTGCCGTCGCTGTCGAAGTTGAAGGCCTTGGCGAGATTGGTGAAGCGGTCGTCCTTGAGCGAACTGACATAGCTCTTGGGATCGTAGGGATCGCTCTCGAGGATCTTCTGCATCTGCGTCTTCGTCATTTCGCTCGAGCTGATGCCGTAGGCCCGCAGCGCCATGTCATAGAGCTCGGGGAGACTGTCATTGGACGAGTCGCTATCGGCCTCGGAATTGGTGGCGAAGAAATCCTTGATGGTCTTCACGTCGGCAATGCGGGTCTTGTAATTGTTGACGGCATCGGTGGTCAGGGATGTCTGCGACGCCTGGTAATTCTGCATGTAGGCCGTCGAGGCCGCGTCGATCTCGTCCTGGGATTGGGCGACATCGCCACTCGCCAGCGTCCCGTCCGACTGGAAGTTGAATGCCGCGACGACATCGGTGAGGCCGAAGATGGAGGCCGTCGACGAGCTCGCGAAGGCGTTCTTGAACACGACGGCCGGCGTATCCGCGGCAATGCCGTAGGCGGTCTTGATGTAATTCAGGAGACGGCTGTCCGAGGTCAGTTCGTCGACCGAGGTGATGGAGCCGATATGATCCTTGTAATAGAGATCGTTGTCGGTCGCGCCGACCGTCGTCGTGAAGGACGGGACCGTGCCGTTATAGGCGCTGGTGACATCGGTCATCTGACCAAGCGTCTGCGGGCCACCCTTGTAGTTGGCGGTATAGCCATCCGTCGTCGCGCTTATCTGGGCAGAGGTCTGCGCCTCTTCGCCATCGGCGACGGTGCCGTCGCTCTGGAAATTGAACTGCGCCATGACATCGGTCAGCCCCTTCGCTTCGGCGGTGGTCGCGTTCTCGGCGGCGGCGTTGAACTGGCTGGCGGTAATATAGGTCGGGATGTCAAAGGCGGTTTTGACATATTCGAACAGCCGGGGATTGGAGGTCAGCTCATCCACGGAGGTGATCGAGCCGATCTGGCTTTCGTAATAGGCTGTGTCGTCATCCGACGTCGACGTCTTCACCGTTCCGTCGGCATTGAAATTGAATTCGGCGGCCAGCGCCTTGGTCGCCGTGCTGCCATTCTGATTGACGAAGCTGTCGGGATCGCTGACATCGCTCGTCAGAACCTGTTTCAGATAGGAATTCGACGTATAGGTCGGGTCGAGGCCGTAAGCTTTCAGCACATAGTCTCTGAGGCGGCTGTTGCCGAGCAGGTCGTCGACGGTCTTAACATCGCTGATATGCAGGTTGTAATAGCTGGTTTCGGTCTGGGCAGCGGTTTCCTCCGTCGTGAAGGATTGCTTGTAGAGGCCGATCAGATCGTCTTCCTGGGTGCTGGTTTGCGCCGCCGAGGAGCTGCTCGTGCCAAAATTGAACGCCGCGGCGATTTCCTTGTAGCGCGGGTCGGTCAGTTTGTTGGCAAAACTGCTGGAATCGCTGAGATCGCTGGTCAAGACCTGTTTCATAAAGGCCTTGGCATAGGTCATGTCCGACAGGCCGTAGGCTTCCATGGCATAACTATAGAGCTGGTAGTCGTCCATGAAGTCGTCGACGGTTTTCACCTTGCCGATATTGGCATTGTAATAATCGATCTGACGCTTGTTCTGCGACTGGGATGCCACCTGATTGAGCGACGTCGCCATGCTTCTGGTAGCGGTCGTGTAACCAACATAGGTGGATACCATCAGTGCGATTCCCAATAAATCTCTAATATAAACCGAGCGAATCTCTCGATAGTATTGCACTGAAACCTTACCCGAGACTTACAATACTTCAGCCATTGCGTGTGCCGGATCGGCACGACCGCTTTGGCCGTGCGTTCATTTTATGGAAACCCTGATCGATTCAGTTTTGCTAACCATTTGAGGATGCAAAGTTTTCTTAACCGCGATTTTTAAGCTGTCTGGAAGGGACGCCGCCTAATCTGAACCCAACGAGAGGACATGACGTTCTCCGTAAGAAGACCGGAAAACCGGCTCTCAGGTAAAGCAAGGGTAGAGATTAGATGACAAATACCGTCCTGAAGCCCGATTGGGCTGGAAACACACTGCGGCTTGATCCGGCGCGCTTTCCGCAACAGGTCAGCTATGCCATGCGGGGTGCCGAGGGTGACGTCACCATCACGATCGACGAGCGCGGCGCCGTGCTGCGCAAGATCCTGCCGTCCAGCGGCCTGCCGCTGTCGGTCGCCCTGCCGAAGCGCGCCTTCAAGGGCGTCGCCGCCCGCGCCATCGACCATGGCGACGGCGAAGTCACCGTGACGCTGGAGCTGCATCATTCCGATCCGGATCTCTGCATCCCCCTTCTCGTTGCCCATGACCTGAGCGACATCGCCGCCGACTGGCGCTCGTGGTCGGAAGCCTTCCGCATCCCCATGCTGATGATCGAAGCCGATGGCGTTGCCCGTCCGCTGGAAGAGCATCTGGGCGGGGTTGCCGCCCGCGACGCCCAGCCGCGCCGCCGCCATTCCTATTTCGCCGAGCGCCGCCCGCGCTTCCTGGTACGCCGTTCGACCGGCAAGCTCGGCATCAAGATGAAGATCGAAGGCCGCGAGATCATCGCGCGGCATTGAGATCGGCCACTTTCATTGGATCGAACCCGGCGCCCCACGCCGGGTTTTCCGTTTGCTCAGACGACAAGCAACAGGAACGACAGGAAGAGGCCGGAAAAGATGATGAGGCCGACCTTGCCGTTGAACCTGAACAGGGCCAGGCATTGCTGCGCATCGTTGATGTCGAGCACGGCGATCTGATAGGCGAACATGCCGCCGGCGATGAGAAGGCCGATATAGGAAAGCCAGCCGGCTCCGGCCAGCGCGAAGGATAGCAGCATCAGCACCAGCGCCGCGCCATAAAGGCCGACCAGCCAGAGGCGGGTCTTGTCGCCGAAGAGCCGGGCGGTGGAGCGTACGCCGACGAGTTCGTCGTCCTCCTTGTCCTGATGGGCATAGATCGTGTCGTAGCCGATCGTCCAGAGGATGGCGGCGGCATAGAGCAAGACGGAAGCGAGCGACAGGCCGCCGAACAGGCCGGCCCAGCCCATGAGCGCGCCCCAGGAGAAGGCAAGGCCCAGGAAGAATTGCGGCCAGTCGGTGAAGCGCTTTGCGAAGGGATAAAGCGCGACGATACCGAGCGACAGCACGCCGAGAACGATGGCGAACCCGTTGAACTGCAGCAGCACCAGCAATCCGACCAGCGCCTGCAGCGCCATGAAGATCTTGGCCTGACGCCGGGTCACGCGGCCGGAAGGCAGCGGACGCGAGCGCGTGCGGGCCACTTCCATGTCGATATCGTGATCGACCAGATCATTATAGGTGCAGCCGGCGCCGCGCATGGCGACCGAGCCGATGAAATAGAGAAAAAGGTGATAGATCAGCAGGAAGCCGGGCGACTGGCCCGCTGCGGCAGCGGCATTGGCGGCCAGTGCGGCCGACCAGAAACACGGCCACATCAGCAGTTCCCAGCCGATCGGCCTGTCCCAGCGCGCCAGCTGCGCATAGGGCCAGAGCCCCGGAGGCAGGATGCGGTAAACCCAGTTGCCGGACGGCGCGTCAGCGACGCGCCCGTTGATGTCGCCTGTCTTTTGCATGAGTGAGTAGTAGTGACATCCGGCGTCCGTGGTCAAGCAATGGAGCCGGAGCCCCACGCTTTTCTCAGTTCATCGTGAAGTTGAACTTGTAGCTGGCGGAAACACCGACCAGGAGCTGGTTGCGGTCGCCGCGTTCACGCACGAGACTGCTGTCGCCGGCCGGGCCGGTCAGGCGCGTATATTCCACGAAGGTACTGGTGGTCCAGTTCTCGGTCGGCTTCCACGTCAACGCACCGCCGGCACCGACGGATTTCACCCCACCGCCCGGATTGTAGCGGCTGAGGCCGGATGCCGCCGCCTCGCGGGCATTCACGCCGTAGTAGGTGTTGAAATAATCGTTGGAGGCGAGCGTCATGCGCGGGCCACCGGACAGGCGCAGTTCCGGGGTGATGTCGGTGAAGGCGTCGACGGCGGCATCGGCCACGATGCCGCTATGGGCACGAATGCCCTGGCGAACTTCGACGCGGGCGCGCAGCCAGTCGGTCGGATAGGCCTCGGCAAAGCCGCCGGCCTCGACGCCCCACTTTACCTTCTTCAGGCCCTTCAGCTCGTGACCGTCGCCGCTATCGCGGCTCGGCACGAACTTGCCAACGATACCGGCGCGGAAGGCGTCGCTCTCGACCAAGGCAAAGGATGGATTGTCGTTGCGCGAGGAGAAGCGCGGGCCTGGACCCTGCCTGCCGACGGAGATCAGCGGCGACCACTGCAGTTTATTGTGCTTGCTGCCTTCAAACTTCGGCGCCGAGAAACCGGCCGCGCCGACGCTTAGATACCAGTTGCCCGACCAGAGGTACTGGCCATCCCCGGCCGAAGCCGCACCGGCGGACGCAACGAACAAGCCGAAAGTGAAAAACAGACGCGACTTCGCAAACACAGGCAACTCCATCATACGCAATACAACGGAGCCATACACGCACCCCGAGAGTTGCTTCAAATTATCCGGATCGCATTACCGCTCTCTTAACCAAGCGTGATCGGATCGAGGGCTGGCGGCAAAATTTTCGATGGGACCTGCGTTGGTAACCGGCTTGCGCCGATCTGTCGCAGCGATTTAATTCCGGCATGCGCTACTCAATCAAAACGCGCCCCAGGGCTCAGGCATAGACAATGAATTTCCAATATAAAAATTAAACGAGAGAGTGGAATGAAGCCCAGATCTTTGATTTATCTCAGCGCTTTCCTCAGCGCCGGCATGGCGCTTTCAGGCTGCGTGTCCGCGCCAATCGGCGGCGCCAAGCAGAGCCAGTTTTCAGGCAGGGCTGCACCCGGCAAGAAGACACGGATCACAGGCGCCTCGCTGGTGAAGCCGGATTGTACCTTTGCGGGTTTTCCTTACACCGGCATCATCAAGCAACCTGCCCATGGCAGGATCGATATCGAGCATGGTCCGGTTGCAGCGAAGTTCCCCAAGGGCAGCAACGCGTATTTTTGTAGCGGCAAATCCGTCCAGGGGAACAATATCTTCTACACCTCCAACCCCGGCTTCGTCGGAACCGATCAATTCACGGCACGTCTCACAGGGCTGAATACGGACGGCACGGTGCAAGACAGAACATTCGTGATTCATGTCGGCAAATAACCGGGCCATCGTCGCATCGCATCCGCAGTCAAGAGGCGACGGCGAGGCCGAAAATCAAACACCGAATCATGGGCCATGGTCCGGTGCGATTTTGAAAGGGGCGAAATGCAAAACAGCTATCTGATCCGCGGCGGTATCTTGCTCGCCGTTATCGCCGCCGCGCTTTCAAGCTGTGCCAGCGGGCCGCTCGGCGGAGGGAGACAAGAGCGACGTGCGGTAACAGCTGTCTCCGGTAAGAAAACATCACTTCTCATGATGTTCCAGGGAACCAAGGACTGTAAATTTGTATCCTACACCTATCCGGAAACCGTCAGATACCCGGAGCATGGTAACGTCAGTTTTGAAGTACGCTCCGGTCGCGCCGACACAATTAAAGAGGGCTTCAATCGAGTGTGTAGCAACAAATCGGTTCAAGGCGCCGCTGTCTTCTATCGCTCCGATCCAGGGTTCATCGGCACCGACCGGGCAACCTTTCACATATCAGGACTAACGACTGATATTGCGATCAAGGTGGTCAAATAGCACCCCGATGTTTGACCACGCAGAGACAAAACGCCGGCCCCATGATTTTTCAGGGCCGGCAACCTTCCAAACAAGGGCAAATGCCTAGAACGTCACCTTCTCCAGCGGCGCCCGGCTCGCCTCGAACTCCCTGAGCTTCGCCTCGCGCTCGGCAATATAATTGCGGTTGTCGGGCACGGCGAACTGGTTCTTGGCGATCTGGATCTGCATGATGAAGAGCTCATCCCAGCGGAAGCCCATTTCCGAGCCAGCGAGATAGAACTCCCACATGCGGAAGAAATTCTCGTCGTAAAGCGCGACGGCTTCCGCCTTGCGCGCCACGAAGCGGTTACGCCAGTGACGCAGCGTATAGGCGTAATGCATCGGCAGGACTTCGATATCCTTGACCAGCAGTCCGGCCTTTTCCAGCGGCGGCGTCGTCTCCCCGATCGAGGGGATGTAGCCGCCCGGGAAAATATACTTCTCGATGAAGGCGTTGGTCGCAAAGCTCGGTTTCGGGCGGGCGATCGAGTGCAGCAGCATGACGCCATTGTCGTCGAGAAGCTCGGAAACCTTGCGGAAGAACTTTCCGTAGTCGCCGATGCCGACATGTTCGAACATGCCGACCGAGACGATGCGATCAAACTTCTTGCCGGTCAGATAGCGATAGTCCTGCAGCTCGAAACGGACGCGATCGGACAGGCCGCGCTTGGCGGCGCGTTCGCGCGAGACCTTGAGCTGCTCCTCGCTCAGCGTGATGCCGGTGAAATCGAGGCCTGGATTGGCTTCGGCAAGATACATGCCCATGCCGCCCCAGCCGGAGCCGATTTCCAGAACGCGCTGGCCGGGCTCGACGAGCAGCTTGGCGGCGATATGCCGCTTCTTTGCCACCTGCGCCTCGTCCAGGCTGATGCCGGGCGGGTTGAAATAGGCGCAGGAATATTGCCAGTCCTCATCGAGGAAGAGATCGAAGAGCTTGGCCGACAGGTCGTAATGATGCGCAACATTGTACTTGTTGCGGTTGATCGGCGAGCGGCTCTTGATCTGCTGCCAGGCGATGCGGCCGACCAGCAATGCGGCCATGCGCAGATCGAAGATTTCGTTGGTGGTGTTCTGCTTCACCATGGAGAGGAATTCGTAGATATCCCCCTGCTCCAGAATGAAGCGTCCTTCCATGTACATTTCGCCGAGCTTCAGGGTCGGATCGCGCGCGATCGCGTCTTCCGCCTGCTGGTCGGCAATACGGACGGCGACCATTTCGCCGGAGCCATCGCCGATCATATGCGTCTCGCCGGAAGCAAGCGTAAGTTTCAGGGAGCCTTTGCGGACGAGTTTCTTGACAAGAGAGAACAGTGCCGACGCCATGGACGCCTCGAATGTTATGACATGACAATGAAGCAGACTCTAACGCCTTACAACATTGTGGCAAGCGCACCTTTTCGCACTCTTTAGCGCTCCGGCAACAACGCTGCCAGAGTGTGACATTCTTGCACAATCTCCCGCTAAGTGCTTATTTTCGCTTGAATGCGTCCGCCAGGGCCGCGCCGAAACTACCCTGTTGCGGCGCATTCGGACGACTGTTGTTCCTATCGCCAGCGTTGCGCACACTGCCTTGCTCGCGCGACTCACGTCCGGATGCGCCCGCCACAGTGCCGCCATCTTTGCGCATTGTGAGACTGATTCGTTTCCGTTTGGCGTCGACTTCCACAACCCTCACTTTCACGACGTCGCCCGCCTTGACGACTTCATGGGGGTCCTTCACGAAGCGATCGGCCAGCTGCGAGACATGCACGAGCCCGTCCTGGTGAACGCCGATGTCGACGAAGGCACCGAAGGCGGCGACGTTGGTCACCGTGCCTTCCAGAGCCATGCCGGGCTTGAGATCGCTGATCTCGTTGATCCCCTCCGCGAAGGTCGCGGTCTTGAAGCTCGGGCGCGGATCGCGGCCCGGCTTTTCCAGCTCGGCGATGATGTCGCGCACCGTCGGAAGGCCGAATTTCTCATCGATGAACTTGCGCGGATCGACGGCCTTCAGCATCGCCGTGTCGCCCATCAGGCTGCGCAGGTCGCGGCCGCAGGCGGCAACGATCTTCTTGGCGACGCCATAGGCTTCCGGATGCACCGAGGAGGCATCCAGAGGCTCCTTGCCGTCGGGAATACGCAGGAAGCCGGCGCATTGCTCGAAGGTGCGCTGTCCGAGACGGGCGACCTTCAGCAGATCGCGGCGGGTCTCGAAGCGGCCCTCGCCGTCGCGGTGCTTGACGATCGCATCGGCGATCGACGGGCCGAGGCCGGAGACGCGGGCCAAGAGCGGCGCCGACGCGGTATTCAGATCGACGCCGACGGCATTCACCGCATCTTCCACCACGGCATCGAGCGAGCGCGACAGCTTCTGCTGGTCGACATCGTGCTGATATTGACCGACGCCGATCGACTTCGGCTCGATCTTCACCAGCTCGGCCAGAGGGTCCTGCAGGCGACGGGCGATGGAGACGGCGCCGCGCAGCGAGACGTCGAGACCCGGAAACTCCAGCGCCGCGGTTTCGGAGGCCGAATAGACGGATGCGCCCGCTTCCGAGACGATGACCTTGGTCGGCTTCGGCGCCGGCAGATCGGCCAGCATGTCGGTCACGAGCTTCTCTGTCTCGCGGCTGCCGGTGCCGTTGCCGATGGAGATCAGCTCGACCTTGTGCTTGCGGATGAGCGCCGCCAAGGTCGCCTGCGTGCCGCGCACATCGTTCTTCGGCGGGAAAGGATAGACCGTGGTCGTCTCCAGGAGCTTGCCGGTGCCGTCGACCACGGCGACCTTGACGCCGGTGCGGATGCCCGGATCGAGGCCCATGGTGGCGCGCGAACCGGCGGGCGCTGCCAGCAGCAGATCCTTCAGATTGCGGGCGAAGACATGGATCGCCTCCTCCTCGGCGCGCTCGCGCAGATCGCGCATCAGATCGAGCGACAGCGACATGGAGAGCTTGACGCGCCAAGTCCAGCTCGCAACCTCCGTCAGCCAGCGGTCGCCGGGGCGGCTCGCGCCGATCTCGTAAGCGGTGGCGATCATCCGTTCGACCGGCTTGTTCGGTGAGACGGCATCGACATCGACCTCGATGGTCAGCGTCAGAACCTCCTCGTTCCAGCCACGCAGCATGGCGAGCGCGCGATGGCCGGGGGCGGTCGCCCAGCGCTCCTGATGGTCGAAATAATCGGAGAATTTCGCGCCGGCCTCCTGCTTGCCGTCCACCACCTTGGCCTTCAGGGCGGCATTCGCCTTCATGTAGGTGCGCAGCTTGCCGAGCAGGTCGGCATTTTCGGCGATCCCTTCGGCGATGATGTCACGCGCGCCCTCGAGCGCCGTCTTCACATCGGGCACGTCAGCGGTGAGGAAGCCCTCGGCCAGCGCCGCCGGTTCCCGGGAGCGATCGGTCAGGATCGTGTCGGCGAGCGGGCCAAGACCGCGCTCCCTGGCGATTTCGGCGCGCGTGCGGCGCTTCGGCTTATAGGGCAGATAGAGATCTTCGAGCTCGGCCTTGGTGGCGACCACGGCGATCTTGCCCATCAGCTCGTCGGTCATCTTGCCCTGGCCGACGATCGATTCGACGATCGCGGCGCGGCGGGCTTCCAGCTCGCGCAGATAGACGAGGCGTTCGGCCAGCGTCCGCAGCTGCCCGTCATCGAGACCGCCGGTCACTTCCTTGCGGTAGCGGGCGATGAAGGGCACGGTGGCACCTTCGTCGAGAAGCTCGATCGCGGCCTTGGCCTGATCCGGGCGCGAATTGATCTCGGTGGCGATGGTTGCGGCAAGGGAGCGAATGTCGGCGGCCATATGTCTCTCTGAACTGAACTCGATGACGGGACCATAGGCGCGATCCCGGAAAGTACGAAGCGGTTTCCGGCGAGATCGCCCCAATCAGGGCAACGGAAGACGGATCACCACGCGAAACCAGCATCAGGCTTTAGCGACATAAAAAGGCATGGCAATGTTGCAACCCCGGCCTCCACAGGATTTGCCGCTTGACCTTTGGGCGCTCCCCCCTTAACCGCGCACATGAACGCAAAGAACGAGGGCAAGCCATGAAAGTTCTGTTGATCGGATCGGGCGGACGCGAGCATGCGCTGGCCTGGAAACTGGCACAATCGCCGCTGATGACGGAATTCTATGCCGCGCCCGGCAATCCGGGTATTGCCGACCACGCGACGCTTGTCCCCCTCGACATCGAGAACCATGACGCGGTCGTTGCCTTCTGCAAGGAAAAGGCCATCGACTTCGTCGTCGTCGGCCCGGAGGCACCGCTCGTCGCCGGCATTGCCGACCACCTGCGCGCCGCAGGCATTGCCGTGTTCGGCCCATCCGCCGCAGCCGCCCAGCTTGAAGGCTCCAAGGGTTTCACCAAGGATATCTGCGCCCGCTACAATATCCCGACCGGCGCCTATCAACGCTTCAACAATGCGCCGAAAGCGAAAGCCTATATCCGCGAACAGGGCGCTCCGATCGTCGTCAAGGCCGATGGGCTTGCCGCCGGCAAGGGCGTCACGGTCGCCATGACGGTCGACGAGGCGCTTGCCGCCGTCGATGACTGCTTCGAAGGCGCCTTCGGCGAGGCCGGCGCCGAGGTGGTGATCGAGGCCTATCTCGACGGCGAGGAAGCAAGCTTCTTCTGCCTTTGCGACGGCAAGCACGCGCTGGCGCTCGCCACCGCTCAGGATCACAAGCGCGTCGGCGACGGCGATACCGGCCCGAACACCGGCGGCATGGGCGCCTATTCCCCCGCCCCGGTCATGACGGCGGAGATGGTCGAGCGGACGATGAAGGACATCATCGAGCCGACGATGCGCGGCATGGCCGAAAGCGGCTATCCCTTCTCCGGCCTGTTCTTCGCCGGACTGATGATCACCGCCAAGGGACCGGAGCTGATCGAATACAATGTCCGCTTCGGCGATCCGGAATGCCAGGTGTTGATGATGCGGCTGAAGAGCGACCTGCTGCCGCTGCTTCTCGCCTGTGCCAACGGCACGCTGGATCAGGTCAGCGCCGAATGGAGCGACGATGTGGCGCTGACCGTGGTCATGGCCTCGAAGGGCTATCCCGGCGCCTACGCCAAGAACACGCCGATCGGCGCCCTGCCCGCCGACAGCGACGGCGCCAAGGTGTTTCATGCCGGCACGGCCCTGAAGGACGGCGCGCTGGTCGCAACCGGCGGCCGGGTGCTGAACGTCACCGCGACCGGCAAGACCGTCGGCGAGGCGCAGAAGCGCGCCTATGCCCTTGTCGGCAAGGTAGAGTGGGAAAACGGCTTCAGCCGCAGCGACATAGGCTGGCAGGCGATCGAGCGGGAACGGGCCTGAAACGCTCTAACTTTTTGTTTTACGCAACGACTGTCCCGAAATCCGTCCTCCACTAAACTTTTACCTAATCTCCTGACGGGATGGAAACAAAGACACGCTAATCTCTCCACTATCTTAGATGGAGTTGTCGTTATGCGTGCCTTCTTCCTGACCTTGACTTTCGCGCTGGCCGCCGGCTCGGCCCTGGCATCGTCGATCCAGCCGATCGACAGCAAGACCGAGGTCAGCGCCGGCAGCATCATCGACAGAGCCTGCACCGACTGCCCGTCCATCAAGCCGCCGGAAGTCAAGAAGGACTATATCGTACCGGAGCTGAAGCCCGGCACCCAGACCATCGTCATTCGCGACGTCGACGGCCAGAAGAAGGTGGTGCGCACCGAGGCGTGGATGGGCGGCTCGCCGGTCGTCTTCATGTCCAAGCCGACGCCCGAGGCCCTGGCCGCCGCGAACACGGCGCCCGACGGCATCGACATGACCGCAACGACCGCCGCCCTGCCCCAATCCGTCAAGACGCCGGCGCCCGCGCCGCTCGAGCTCTCCGGCTTCCAGCTCCGCCAATAGCGTCGGCATCCCGTTCCCTGCCCCGCCCGGCCAATGTTTCGGTCGACGGGGTCCGTCGCAAGGCGGACCAATGCGCCCCTGGGAGAAGCAGGGGCGCATTCGTTTTTGATTGATGACCTGCGGAAGCTTCGCCCGAGACTCAAGATAAGGGTGAAATTCGACCAGTATTGACGGGCGCGCGGCAACATATCTGGCACCCAAAGCCACTTAGTTCCCCATCACGCTGTTTTGATTAAAGCTTTCTTAGACATAAGCCGCGATTTTACTTTGACCGGACAGCAGCATGTCTTTTCGAGCAGCGGCAAGCGTATTGGGACTTTCTCAGGCGATCGCATAGGCGGTAGGAAACCGCGCCGGTACTTACCCTACCCTGTTGCGAGGCATGTATGAAGAATCTCAAGATCGCACGTCAGCTCTTCGCCCTCCTGGGCGTGCTTATGGCCGTTTTCGCCATGGCGACCTATCTGCAAATCCGCTCATCGGCCGAGGCGATCTATAGCGAGCGCTATGAAATGCTGCGCACGCAGGTCGAATCCGGCATTTCCGTCATGAATTTCTATTATTCTCAGGAGCAGGCGGGAAAGCTCACGGAAGAACAGGCCAAGGCTCAGGCCTATGCCACCGTCGGCAGCATGAAATATACGCCGGACGGCTATCTCTTCGGCTATGATTACGACGTCAACATGGTCTTCCACTACGACAAGTCGAAAGTGGGCGTGAACCTGAAGGGACAGCCCGACTCGAAGGGCCACTATTATCGTGAGGAATTGGTCAAGCTCGGCCAGCAGGGCGGCGGCCTCTCCGACTTCTACGCCAATAAGCCTGGCCAACCGGCCGACGCGACTTTCCGCAAGACCGCTTATGCCCGCGCCTTCGAACCCTGGAAGATCGTTATCGTGACCGGCGTCTACATGGACGATCTCGACGCACAGGTCGAGGCGAAGATCTGGACGACCTTGTGGTCGGCCCTCGCGCTCTTCGCGATGGTCCTCGTTGCCGCCTTTTTCGTCATCCGCGGCATTACCAAGCCGCTCACCGAGGTTCACGCCGCACTCAAGGCGGTTGCCGACGAGGATGTGAGCATCGCGATACCGCATGCCGCCATGCGCAACGAGATCGGCCTGATGGCCAGGGCCACGCTTGCGCTGCAGGAAAAGATCCGCGAGCGCCATGCCCTGGCCGAACGCCAGATCGCGCAGGAAGAGGAAATCAACAGCGAGCGCCAACAGAACCTGCGTCAGCAGCAGGACGAGGCCGAGGAACAGGCCCGCGTCGTCGCGACCATCGGCAGAGCGCTGGAGCAGCTTGCACGCGGCGACCTGACCGTGCGCTGCGGCGATCTCGGCATCAGCTATGCCGGCCTGCGCAACAATTTCAACGAGGCGCTCTCCCATCTCGAGGCAGCCATGGCGCGGGTCAATGCCAAGGGCAATGACATCGGCATCAGCAAGGAAGAAATCCGCCGCGCTTCCAACGAGCTGTCGCAGCGCACCGAGCGCCAGGCCGCCAGCCTGGAAGAGACTTCGGCCGCGCTCGACGAGCTGACCGTTGCCGTCCGCCAGACCGCGGAAGGCGCGCATGAGGCTAGCAAGCGGGTTCATGCCGTCAGCACCGAAGCCTCGCGCAGCGATGCCGTCGTCGCCCAGGCGATCGAGGCGATGAGCGGCATCGAAAAGTCGTCCGAGGAGATCGGCAAGATCATCGGCGTCATCGACGAGATCGCCTTCCAGACCAACCTGCTGGCGCTCAATGCCGGCGTCGAGGCGGCGCGCGCCGGCGAATCCGGCAAGGGCTTTGCCGTCGTTGCCCAGGAAGTGCGCGAGCTGGCGCAGCGCTCCGCCGCGGCGGCCAAGGAGATCAAGGATCAGATCGCCCGCTCGTCCGACCAGGTCGACCAGGGCGTCCGCCTCGTCGGCGAGGCCGGCGAAGCGCTGAAGCGCATCTCCGGCCAGATCAAGGCAGCCAACGAGATCGTTTCGAAGATTGCCTACAGCGCCTCGGAACAGGATACGACGCTGCGCTCGATCTCATCGTCGATGAACCAGCTCGACGCCGCCACGCAGCAGAACGCCGCCATGGCCGAGGAGACGACGGCATCGGCAGAAACGCTCGCCGCCGACACCGAGGACCTGCTCGGCCTGATCCGCGATTTCCGCGTCAGCGACGGCCGCTCGACAATGGACCATCATCGCCGCGCCGCCTGAGCCGCGTCACGACGAACAACGACAAACCGCCGGGATCGCCCGGCGGTTTTTCCTTTTGCAAATGTCGAAGAGGCTCACCCGGCTGCGGCAATTCGCTCGACCAGCCGGTCGATCTCACGATCGGAATAGACCTCGATCCCCGCCCGCTTCAGCAAGGCGGCGGTGACGCCATGGCCCGCATGCCGGCCGCCGGAAAATGTACCGTCATAGATGAAGCCGGACCCACAGGATGGGCTGCCGTCGATCAGCAGCGCGTAGCGGCAGCCGGTCTGTTCCGCGAGCGCCAGGGCATTGTCCGCAGCCTGACGGAAGGCCTCGGTCACATCGCCGCCGCTGATCTCCATCACGCGCGCGGTGCCGGCAAGCACGTCCTCGCCACCCGCGCCATCGGCAATTTCCGCCGGCGGTCGCGGCACGACCATGCCGGCCGATAGTTCCGGACAAATGGTCACCAGCCGACCTTCTTCACGCCAGCGATCGATGGCCGGGTGATGAAGCGGCTTGGCACGGCCGTCATAGCGGACGGCGTGGCCCATGAGGCAGGCGCTGACGAGGATTTTTCCGGTCATCGCGCCTCCCTTTCCTATCCCGCGATCTTGGAGAAGTCGGCGACGGTGCCGGTTGCCTCGCGGATCAGCCGCAGCAGCGCCAGGCGATTGGCGCGGATGGCGGCATCTTCGTCGTTGACCAGTACATCCTCGAAGAAGCGGTCGACGGGCGCGCGCAGCTTGGAAAGGGCTGCCATGGCCGAGCGGAAGTCTTCCTTGGCGATCGCGGCGGAAGCCTCGGCCGAAGCAGCCTTGACGGCGGCGAAGAGGTCCTTTTCCGCATCCAGCTTGAGGAGTGCTTCCGAAACGCCGTCAGCGACGACGGTGCCCTTCTTTTCCTCGGCCGCCAGAAGCTGCGTGGCGCGCTTGGTGCCGGCCAGCAGGTTCTTGCCATCCTCGGAGGTGATGAAGGCGGTCAGCGCTTCGACACGGCGGGCGACCATCAAGAGATCGTCGGCCTCCGGCGTCAGCACGGCATCGATCAGGTCATGGCGGGCGCCGAGATCGCGCAGATAGACCTTGAGACGGTCATGGAAGAAGGCAAGCAGGTCGGCATCCCCAGTGGTCGCAAGCAGCGGCAGGCGCACGCCGCGCTCCAGCAGGATGCGGACAACGCCGAGGGCGGCGCGGCGCAACGCGTAAGGGTCCTTCGAACCCGTGGGCTTCTCGTCGATCTTCCAGAAGCCGACGAGCGTATCCAGCTTGTCGGCGAGCGCAACTGTGATCGCAACCTTGTCTTCGGGCACGCGGTCGGACGGGCCTTGTGGCTTGTAGTGATCCTCGATGGCCGTCGCCACGGAGCCGTTCTCGCCCTGCAGGGAAGCATATTTGCGGCCCATGACGCCCTGCAGCTCGGGGAATTCGCCGACGGCTTCGGTGCGCAGGTCCGCCTTGGCCAGCACGACGGCGCGGTCGACCAGGGCGGCATCGGCGCCGGTGATCTTGGCAAGGTCGGCGGCGAGCGCGCGGATGCGGGCAACACGCTCGCCCTGGCTGCCAAGCTTGGCATGGAAGGTAACATTGAGCGCGTCGAGCTTGGCCATGCGCTGATCGAGCGGCTTCTTCAGATCGAGGCCGAATTTTTTAGCGGAGGCTTCCAGCGTTTCGAGATCGGGCAGATCGCCCTGGTCGCGCTTCCAGAAGTGCAGCGCGTCGGACAGACGGGCGCGCACGACCTTACCGTTGCCGTGGATGATCTCCTTGCCGCCATCCGTCGCCTGGATATTGGCGACGAGGATGAAGCGGTTGGACAGCGTCTCGCCGGCCTGCGGCCGGGTGACGAAGCATTTCTGGTTGGTCTTGATTGTGAGACGGATGATTTCCGACGGGATTGACAGATAGTCTTCTTCGAAGGAGCCCATCAGCACCTGCGGCCACTCGACGAGACCGGAGACTTCCTCCAGCAGGCCTTCGTCCTCGACCAGTTCCAGGCCGTTGGCAAAGGCGATGTCGCGGGCATCATGCAGGATGATGTCCTTGCGGCGCTCCGCATCCAGGACCACGTAAGCCTTTTCCAGGCTCGCGACATAATCGTCGAAGCGCTTGACGGTGATCGCATCGGGCGCGTGGAAGCGATGACCATAGGTCACGTTCGAGGCGACGATGCCGTCGATCTCGAAGGGGATGACGACGGTTTCCTCATGCTCGGTGCCGTAGACGCAGACGATCGATTGCAGCGGGCGCACCCAGCGCAGCGAGCCGGGCTTTACGGAGGCCTTGCCCCAGCGCATCGATTTCGGCCAGGGGAAGTTGCGGATGATATCGGGCATCACGGAAGCGACAATCTCTTCCGCGGCGCGGCCGGGCTTGGAAATCACCGCAACGTAGAAATCGCCCTTCTTCGGGTCGCTTTGCACCTGTGCCTCGGCAATGGAGGACAGGCCGGCGCCGCGCAGGAAGCCTTCGATCGCCTTTTCATTGGCATCGGTGCGCGGACCCTTGCGCTCCTCGCGCACGTCGGCGGAGCGCGCCGTCAGCCCGCGAATGTCGAGCGTGAGACGCCGCGGCGTCCAATATTCCCTGGCGCCCTCATAGGACAGACCAGCCTCGACCAGCGCGTCGGTCACCAGCTTCTTCAGGTCGCCGGCAGCCTTGCGCTGCATACGGGCGGGAATTTCCTCGGAGCGGAGTTCGAGAAGGAGATCGGGCATGTCAAGGTTCCTCACCCCCTCCTTGAGAGAGAGGGTCGGCACGGTGTGCCGGAGTGTGGTGAAAACGGTCGGCCTCTGCTAGCAAAATTTGTCGCTGCTGCACAATGGCAAATATCGTATCCAGAACAGCCTCGATCTCGTCTGTTACCTCGGCATTCCAAAACCGGACGACGTGATAGCCCTGACTTTCGAGAAATGCCGTGCGCTCGGCATCATAGCACCTTGCCGCATCTTCCGCATGCTGGCTGCCGTCAAGCTCGATAATGAGGCCTATCTGATGGCAAACGAAATCCGCGAAATAGCGCCCGATGGGGACCTGTCGTCGAAAATGGGTGCCTTCGATGGGGATGCGCCACAAATGCTTCCAAAGCTTGGTTTCAGCGTCGGTTGAACCAGCGCGCAGGCGCCGGCTGTTGGCGATTTTGAAGCGATCGAGCTTGGAGGGCTTTTTGGGCATGAAAGGATTTCCAACCTCTTGAAATAGCAAGACCCAACATCGTCGCAAACACCCTCCCCTTGAGGGGGAGGGTCGGCCGAAGGCCGGGGTGGGGTGATTGCGGCGACCTCCTCGGCCAGCCAATTGTCACCCCCACCCGCCGCTTCGCGGCGACCTCCCCCCTCTAGGGGGAGGTGTCAATTACCACTACCAGCCCCCTCCACCTCCACCACCGCCACCACCGCCGGAGAATCCTCCTCCACCCGAAAAACCGCCGCCACTGCCGCTGCCGAAGCCGGATGAGGAGCTGGAGGTCGGTGCGGGGATGGTGGAGGCGATGGTCGAGGCCATGGAGGAGGAAAAATCGCCGATCGTGCCGCCAAGATTGCCGCCGGAGAAACTGCCGATGTACCAGCCGGGGGCGTAGCTTGCGGCAACCGCCGCGCCGGCGGCCGTCGCCAGCCATGCCTCGAAGGCGTGCGACCAGGGCTTTTCGACGCCGAGCGCGACCGCATAGGGCAGCAGCGTCTCGAAATGCTGCGGCGACATTTGCGGCACGCCCTGCATGTTCATGCGGTCGCGTTCGGCGAGCGTCAGATATTGCCTGAGACCAGCGATGCCATCCATCATCCTGCGCCCGATCGGCGTCGGCGCGCCCATCAGGAAAAAGAAGAGGACGTTGAGCGCGAAGATGCCGACGACGCCGACCAGCAGCGGCAGCTCACCCGCCTGCAGCAGCGGCACCACGACGGCGGCGAAGGTGCCGGCGATGGCGGAAACCATGACGAAGCCGATGAAGGCAAAGACCAGCACGGAAAAAATTCGCCGCCCCAGACCGGCGTCCCGGCGCAGGAAGGTCCGGCCTATGGCGCCGGCGAGGACGGTGACGACGATGGAGAGAAAACCGGGGAAGACGATCAACGGCAGCGCGTTTTCATGCAGGCGCCCGAAAATGACGATGGCCGCCAGGATGAGCAGCGACAATACGACGCCGATGACGACATAGAGCCGGTTCGCCCTATAATATTCGTCGCGATGGTCGCGCTCGATGGCGCTGCGGAACTGCTGGCCGATCCGCTGCACCGTCGCGCCATTCGCCGCGTCGATCACCAGCGGCGTGAAGGGGCCGAGCGCGCCGAACAGCACCTTCTCGGCGCTGCCCAGATCGCGGCCGGCCGACTTGCCGGTCGCCTTGATGACGAGCTTGTTCTTGAGATCGTCGAGAATGACATAGCCGCGCACGGCAAGATCGATCGCCGTCGCCGACAGTGCCGTCCATCCGGCGCCGGAAAAGCCGCGATTGTCGATATAGTTGACCAGCGCCGGCGAGATGCCATCCGGCGGGTCCCAGCGCGGGACCATGACGCCCGCCGGCGGATCGCGCCCAACGGCGATCCAGCTCCTAAGATAATAGAAAAACAGCAGGATCAGGCCGCCGATGGCGATGATCGCGTCGAGATGATCGGCGAGGAACCAGCGCCATTGCTGGCCGCTGCTCGGCGGCAGGATTGCGCCCTTGGCGAGCTTGATGGCGATCGTCAGGCCTTCTGCCGGCGCCAGGGACCGCGTCGTGACGAAGCTGACCTTGCCGCCCTGTTCGCTGGCGCTTGCATTGCGGCCCGAGGCTCCGAGGGGGCCGGTGTAATAGGCAAGCTGCAGCGGCTTAACGCCATCCGGCAGCGTAACGGTTGCCGAAGCGCGCAGGATGGGGAATTGCCAGCCATTGCCGGTGACGTTCCAGTAGAGCTCGTCGTGATCGTCGAAATAGCGGATCTGCCGGTTCGTGGTGTAGGTGATCCGGAAAACATGCGGGCCGGGAGTCAGCAGGAACTGCCTGCCATCCTGATCCGCGCGGCCGATATAGATGCGCTCTCCGCCCTCGACCCGCTCAAGTCGCCACTCCTCCGGCTGGCCGTCGCGCTCGACGGAGACGACGTCGAAATCCACCAGGGCGCTGCGACCGGCGGCATCGAGGAAGGTCAGCGGAAAATCACGGAAGATGCCGCGGCGGATGGCGCGGCCTTCGGCATTGACCGCAATCGTCTCGGTGACGCGCATCGAGCCGTCGCGGCTGAGGGCAATCGCCTGATCGAAGGCCGTGATGAGTTCGGCCGCCGATGCCGCCATTGCCGAGAAAAGCAGAAGCAGGGCCGGCAAAAGCCCGGAAAGCCAGCGCGTCATCACACCCCCAAGCAACCCCGCGGCGCCCTCGATGGAAGGCGCCGCATAGCGTGACCGTAAATCCACGCCCCTTGGGGAGCGTGGCACTATTCGTCGTAGGCGACGCCCAGCGATGCCAGAACCCGCCAATAGGAGGGGAAGGTCTTGGCGACGCAATCGGGGTCGAGAATGGTGATGCCGCCGATCTTCAGGCCGGCAAGCGCGAAGCTCATGGCAATGCGATGATCGGCGAAACTGTCGATCTCGGCCGGCAGCAGCTTGCCGGCAAGGCTCGGATCGGAGGCGACGATCAGATCATCCCCCTCTTCCGTGCCGAGGCCGGGCACGATGCGCGACAGGCCACTCGACAGCGCCCGGACGCGGTCGCATTCCTTGACGCGGAGATTGGCGATGCCGACGAAGCGCACCGGCGTCTCGTTGAAGGCGGCGAGAACGGCAAGCGTCGGAATGGCGTCCTGCATCTGCGATCCGTCGATGACGGCGGGCAGATGCGGAAACTGCGAAATCATCTCATAGGCGCGGGCATCCGGCTGCGAGAATTCGCTTGCCGGCGTGCCGAGATCGATCTTGCCACCGGTCAGCACTTCCGCCGCCCAGAGATAGGTCGCGGCCGAGGCGTCCGGTTCGATGAGGAAGTCCGCCGCGCGATAACCGGTCGGCTCCACCCGCCAGGCGACCGGGCTGACGCGCTCGACCCTGGCGCCGAAAGCGCGCATGGCGGCGACCGTCAGATCGATATAGCCGAGAGCGCCGATATCCTCGCCCAACAACTCGACGTCGACGGGCCGGTCACCGCCGGCGGCCATCATCAGCAAAGCCGAGACATACTGGCTGGAGAGGCCGCCATCGATCTCGACCCGGCTTGCCTCGAAGCGGCCGGTGCCATTGACGGTGACGGGCGGGCAGCCGGTTTCTGCCGAGGCATCAATACCGAGCGAGCGCAGCGCGTCCACCAGCGGGCCGATCGGCCGTTTGCGCATATGGGCATCGCCGTCGACGACGACCTTGCCGTCGACCAGCGCGGCGGCGGCCGTCAGGAAGCGGGTCGCGGTGCCGGCATTGCCGAGAAACAGCGGCGCGGCCGGCGGCTGCAGCTTGCCGCTGCCGGTGACGATGAAGGTGGTATCGTCCGGTTCGTCGATGGTGACGCCCATGGCGCGCAGCGCTTCGGCCATATAGCGGGTGTCATCGCTCTTCAGCGCGCCGGTCAGCCGGCTGATGCCCTTGGCGAGGCCGGCGAGCAGCAGCGCGCGGTTGGTGATCGACTTCGATCCCGGCGGCATGGCGCGGCCGACAAGCGGTTTGCCCGGCGGGATAATCGTGAGTTTGGCTCTACCCATCATCATTCTCTTTGGTCAGTCAGGAAGGCGGCCGATGGCCTGCGGTCGCCTCCTTTACCGCCTTGCTCGAAAAACCGATAGCCGGAATCTCAGAACTTCACGGTGGGAACGGCGCGATCGGCTTCGTTGGTGATCTCGAAATAGGCGCGCTTGGCAAAGCCGAAGGGGCCGGCGATGAGATTGGAGGGGAAGCTCTCGACCTTGACGTTCAGATCGCGGGCGGCGCCGTTGTAATAACGGCGCGACATCTGGATCTCGCCCTCGAGGCTTTCCAGCGTGCGCTGCAATTCGACGAAATTCGTATTGGCCTTCAGGTCGGGATAGGCCTCGGAAACAACCATCAGACGGCCCAGCGCCTGGCTGAGGACACCTTCGGCGGCGGCGCGACCGGCAATATCGCCAGCGGGCACGGCCTGAACCGAATTGCGCGCCTGGATGACCTCGCGCAGCGTCTGGTTCTCATGTCCGGCATAGCCTTTGACCGTCTCGACCAGATTGGGGATCAGATCGGCGCGGCGCTTCAACTGCACGTCGATGCCGGACCAGGCCTCCTCCGCCACCTGGCGGGCACGGACGAGGCCGTTATAGACCAAAACGGCATAGAGCGCGGCCAGGACGATGATGGCCAGGATAATAAGCATCGCGATTCCCCCGTTGCGATTGCAACCGAGGGGACACTATGCAGCTTCGCGGCCCTTGTCACCCGATTTTGCTATGGTGACACGGCTCAGGCCGCCTGATTGACCCAGTTCACCCCGCCGGCATCCGTCAGCAGGAAGGCTTCGCCGCAGGCCTTGGCGAGCGTGCGCACGCGCAGAATATAGCTCTGGCGCTCGGTGACCGAGATCACGCCGCGCGCGTCCAGCAGATTGAAGACGTGGCTGGCCTTGATGCACTGGTCATAGGCCGGGAAGACGCATTTGTGCAGACGCTGATTGTCGCTGTCGCCGGGGGCGCCGGCGGCCAGAAGCGCCAGGCACTCCTTCTCGGCATCGATGAAGTGGCGATGCAGCATCTCGGTATTGGCATATTCGAAATTATGCCTGGAATATTCCTGCTCGGCCTGCAGGAAGACATCGCCGTAGGTGATCTTCTCGTCGCCTTCGAGGCCGTTGAAATTCAGGTCGTAGACGCTGTCGACGCCCTGGACGTAGGTCGCAAGACGCTCGAGGCCATAGGTCAGCTCGCCGGCGACTGGCGCGCATTCGATGCCGCAGACCTGCTGGAAATAGGTGAACTGCGACACTTCCATGCCGTCGCACCAGCATTCCCATCCCAGCCCCCAGGCGCCGAGCGTCGGGCTTTCCCAATCGTCCTCGACGAAACGGATGTCATGCACCAGCGGATCGAGGCCGATCGCCTTCAGCGAGCCGAGATAGAGCTCCTGCAGGTTCGGCGGATTGGGCTTCAGGATCACCTGATACTGGTAGTAGTGCTGCATACGGTTCGGGTTTTCGCCATAGCGGCCATCCGAGGGACGGCGCGACGGCTGCACATAGGCGGCCTTCCAGGGCTTCGGCCCGAGCGCGCGCAGCGTGGTCGCCGGATGGAACGTACCGGCGCCGACTTCCATGTCGTAAGGCTGGAGAACCGCGCAACCCTTGTCGGCCCAGTAATTGTGCAGGGTCAGGATCAACGCCTGGAAGGAGCGCTTCGGGTTCATGTTGTCGGGCACGGTGGCGGTCATGGAGATCAGCTACTATCTGCTTGGTGTACGTTGGCGCGACAGGTGCCACGATGGAAGACAAGGGTCAAGAGATGACGTATAGATATGGCCATGCGTCTCCGCGCCGCCTTGGAGCAAGATCATGAACGTCAAGACCGAAATCACCTTGTCCGAACACCATCTCCGCCTTGCGGAGAAGATGGTCGAGGAAGGTGTATTTCCGTCAATTTCCAGCCTGGTTGAAGCGGCGATCGAGCAGATTGACCAGACGACACATCATGATAGCACCACGGATGACGTGGTGTCCGGCATGGCGGATGAAATTCGTCGGCGCATGGAATTGCCGGAGGATCAATGGCTGCCCTGGGATGGCAAGGAAACGGCCTCCAGGGTGAAAGACAAGCTGCGCCAGAAATACGCCAAATAAGTTAGCTCATGCGCTATGCGATCACCAAGCATCCGCTTGTCGAACACGATCTCTTCGACATCGTCGATTTCATTTCCAACTATGCAGGCATCGACGTTGGGCTAGCCAAGGCCGATGAAATCACGGAATTCATCGATAGGCTTAGCGACTTTCCGCACATAGGCACGATACGCACCGACATGGGGCCAACATTGAGGGCAATTCCCGCTTCAGAAAAAGCGGTCGTGTGCTTCACTGTGGACGATGCGACCAAGGTCGTCCGTATTATCTGCATCAGCTACGCAGGCGCGGACTGGACGTCTCGGGTAAAGGAGCGACGCTGATATCCGTGCCGTCGCTACGCACATTGGCTTCATCGCGATCGAATTTCCAATCGGCGGGAAGCTTCAGTCCGAATGATTTCAGCTTCTCCAAGGCCTGACTGCGCCGTTCCGACTTATCCATAGTCACTCATCCTCGCGCTTCACCCGGTATTCCCCGGTCTTCGGGTCCTTCACCAAAGTCCCGATCGCCCCTGTTCGTCTTTCCGTCTCGGCGCGGCGGGATTTCTCGGCAAGTCTTTGAGCGTCGCGCACGAAGCGGCGGTAAAGCCACCAGATACCGCCGATGGCGACGGCGAAGAAGATGATCTGCGGCATCACGCAGCGCTCCCGATTACAATCCGTACCGTCCCCACAATGCCTTTTCCTCCGCCGCTTCCGCAAGCCCGGCCGCCAGGCCGGCGCCGACATTGTCGATACCCGGCAGCGAAATGCCGGGAGCGCGGCGGCCGAAGAGGCTGCGCGGCGCGGTGACCAGTTCGAGTTTGGTCTTGTCGCCGAAGCGCTTCTTCAGCTCCTGGCGCATATCGGCGAGCCCGTCGATCAGGCCGAGTTCGAGACCGCGTCCGCCCGTCCAGAAAAGGCCCGAGAATACCGTCTCGTCGGCGGCCAGTTTCCCCGCCCGGCGCTCGCGCACCATGTCGATGAAGACCTTGTGGATCTCCAGCTGCAGGCTCTTCAGATATTCGATATCCTTTTCCTTTTCCGGCTGGAACGGATCGAGGATCACCTTGTTTTCGCCAGCGGTATAGACGCGGCGCTCGACGCCGAGCTTCTTCAACAGCTCCGGAAAGCCGAAACCGCCGGAGACGACGCCGATCGAACCGACGATGGAGGTGGCGTCGGCGAAGATCTCGTCGCCGGCCAGCGCGATCATATAGCCGCCGGATGCCGCGACATCCTCGACAAAGACCAGCACCTTCTTCCGCTTTTCCTGGGCGAGATCGCGGATGCGGTTATAGATCATTCGCGACTGCACCGGCGAACCGCCGGGCGAATTGATGACGAGCGCGACGGCCGGCGCGTCCTTCATGTCGAAGGCCTTTTCCAGCGCCTGCGACACGCCGGCGAGGTTGAGCGATTGCCTAAGCGGCCCGCCGCCGGACGCGATGACGCCGCTCAGCCGGACCACGGGAACGACCACCCTTTCCTTGCGAAACCGCTTCGGAAGCATGCGCCTGAAAAAACCAGCCATTCGTCGTCCCTGAATCATGATGTTTGTGCCGGTGATGTATGCATGGAAACGGCAAACGCAACATGGATCATTGCATTTTCATGGCCCTATCCCGCCGACCGGCGTGTTTTTTTCATCGTGAAAGCGGGGGATGAGCTTTCGCCCCTGGTGCCCCGCCTCGAAAAAACATTTCGCCTCATGCACCAAGTTTGGGTCCTGCTCCCTCTACAATAGTCGATCAAAAAAATAGAGTTAGGGCATCGAATTGCAGGAGCATCGCATGTCCAGCCAGGCTGCCAATGTCATCGATTTCCAGGCCTACCGTGACGCCCGCGCCAGGAGCGCGCCGTCGGAACACGTTCCTGCATCCGCATGGCCGCAGCAGCCCTTTCTGATGTGGGTTCCCTTCATGGGCTTCGTGCCGGTGATGCCGCTCGGCATTCCGAACTATGGCGCTTGATTCCGTCGCGGCGTTCCATGCGGCCCCGAGGCCCGAGTCGGTCGACGAGATTTCGGCGCTGACGGGCCAGAACCTCCGGCGCCTGCGTACCCGCCGCGGCTATTCCCTGGATCGGCTGGCAAAGATCTCCGGCGTCAGCCGTGCCATGCTCGGCCAGATCGAAACCGGCAAGAGCAGCCCGACCATCAGCATTCTCTGGAAGATTGCCGCCGCCCTCGACGTTCCCTGCGGCTCGCTGATCGCGCAGCCGCACGACGCGTCCCTGCAGGTGCTGACCCATGCCAAGGCCAAGGTGCTCTCCGCCTCCGAAGGCAAGTTCCAGACGCGGGCGCTCTTTCCCTATGAAAGCGAGCGCAAGGTCGAATTCTACGAATTGCGCATCGCGCCCTATCATACCGAGCTTGCCGAGGCGCACCACCACGGCACGATCGAGAACCTCGTCGTCTCGCGCGGGACGGTGGAAATCGTCGCCGGCAGGCATCCGGCGCAGATCCTCGGCGAGGGCGACGCCGCGATCTTCGATGCCGACGTCGCGCACAGCTACCGCAACATGACCAGCAGCGAGGCCGTGCTCTATCTCGTCACCACCTATGTCGAGGAAGTCCGCGGCTGAGGCGCCAGCCTGCGGCAGCAAAAAGCCGCCCCTTGCAGGGCGGCCGGAGACGGATGGAGGTCTGCTTGTTATCCAGCGGACAGCTGCCTGACGAAATCAGGCAGCTTCCATCATGCAGCACATCATCATGTTGCCGCACATCATCATCATCGGCATGCCGGACGACATCATGGACATCATGCGCTTGCAGCATTCCATGAACATGTCCTTGTCCATGCCTTCCATCGGCATCATTTCGCAGACCATGCCCTTCGGGGTCATCTTGCAGGTCATCTTGCTCATCATCATCTGCATCATGGGCATCATCATGCCATTCATCGGCATCTGACCCATCATCGGGTTCATCATGCCGCCCATCATGGGATTCATCATCGGCATCATCATGCCGTTCATCATCGGGTTCATCATTCCACCCATCATCGGGTTCATCATCGGCATCATGTTCATGGCGGGGTTCATCTCGGTCATCTCCAGTGTTCAGCCTTATTTCGGCTCCCAATGAGAATTGAGTTAGAGCGACTAAAAATACGGTTCAACATAAAAAATTGTTCCAATATTCTTTCCTCCAACAGAATGGAAACCTGTCCGCTCGATATCGGCCAATCTTCGCTATCGCGGATATTCCTCCGTTATCGCGGATTATACCAAAGCTGCCGGTCGCAGTGAATGACAACGGAGAGGGTTATTCCTGCGGCGGGCGAGTCGCGCCGTCAGCGGCGGGCGCCGCGACACGGGTCACTTCCGCGGATAGGCCGCCCTGCCATTGTTCAGATCGTCGACGAAGTCGGAGAACTTGTGCGTCCCCTCGCCATGCATCACCAGAGGCGCGCGCAACGCCAACCGCGCCCTGGAACCCTTGATCGCCGTCACCAGGATGCGCACGGCGTTTTCGCCCTCGCGCGGATGGACCGGCGTGATCTCGAGACCGCCGAAACGGCGGCCGCAGGCGGCGATGATCTCGGCGATCGATTGCGGCCGGGCGATCAGCGACAGCTGGCCGCCGGGGATCATGATCGCGCCCGCCGTTCTCACCCAGCTTTCGAACAAGCCATCGGTCATCGCATGCGCCTGCGCTTTCAAGGCATCCGGCGTCAGCCTGTCGCTGGCATCGTTGAAGGGCGGGTTCATGATGACATGGTGGAAACTGTCGTCCATCAGACCGGCGGCGTTGCGCTCCTTGCCGATCAGGGTCACATCCGCCTCGATGACGGAAACGCGCCGTGAGAAGCGCTCGTTCTCGGCAAGGGCGAGGCTCTTGCGAGCAAATTCCGCCATCTCCGCCGATCGTTCGAACAGCACCACCTCGGCACGCTCCAGCCGCGAAGCCACGGCAAGCCCGGCCGCGCCGGCGCCGGCGCCGAGATCGGCCACGCGGATGCCACGCTCGTCTGCCACCAGCGCCGCCAGCAGCATGGCGTCCATGCCGGCCCGATGGCCCCTGCCCTTCGGCTGAACGATGTGAAACGCGCCGCGATGGAAAGCATCGATGGTTTCGGAGGAATGGCCGGCCATGGTAAACCTCAGCCGCGCGCCGGGCGCAATTCGTCGCCGAGACCGGCATCAATGAGGATGCGCCGGGCCTGATCGGCACGATCCTCCTCGACCAGGAAGCGGCGCGGCAGCATGCCGAGCGATCCCTCGAGAATGCTCATGGCCTGATCCGCCACGAAGCAATGAATCCCGGCATCCTTCATCAGGCTCTCGGCGAAGGAGAGAAGGACGGGATCATTGGTGCGGATCAGTTCGTGCATAAGCCTTGCGTTTCCTGTCAAATTTACGCGACGAGACAATTCGCCTCTTGCCGCCTCTTTCGCCCCTTCTTATTGTGCTTTGTGAAAAATGAACAGGAGTCCGGACAGTTGGGCGTCGTGATACCGCTTGAAGAAAGCAAGAATAAACAGGCATCCATCAAGCCATTGGTGGATCTGACCAAGGCGGATATGGAACGCGTCAACCAGCTTATCCTGTCGAAAGCCGGTTCCGATGTGCAGATGATTCCGGAAGTGGCGGAGCACCTGATCTCGTCCGGCGGCAAGCGCCTGCGGCCGATGCTGACCATCGCCTCCGCCGCGCTCTACAATTACCAGGGCGACAATCACATCAAGCTCGCGACCTCGGTCGAGTTCCTGCATACGGCAACCCTGCTGCACGACGACGTGGTGGATGAGAGCGACCTGCGCCGCGGCAAATCCACCGCCCGCATGATCTGGGGTAACCAGGCGAGCGTTCTCGTCGGCGACTTCCTGCTCGGCCAGGCCTTCCGCATGATGGTGGAAGTCGGTTCGCTCGAAGCGCTCGACGTGCTGTCGTCGGCCGCCTGCGTCATCGCCGAGGGCGAGGTGCTGCAGCTTTCCGTCTCCAAGAACATGGAGACCACCGAGGACGATTATCTCTCCGTCATCCGCGCCAAGACGGCAGCGCTTTTCGCCGCCGCCGCCGAAGTCGGCCCGATCGTCGCCAATGCCGGCAAGGCCGAGCGCAATGCGCTGAAATCCTACGGCACCAATCTCGGCCTCGCCTTCCAGCTGGTCGACGACGCACTGGATTACGGCGGCAAGGCCGCCGATCTCGGCAAGAATGTCGGCGACGATTTCCGCGAAGGCAAGATCACGCTTCCCGTCATTCTCGCCTATCGCCGCGGCACCGAGAAGGAACGGGCCTTCTGGCGCGACTCCATCGAGACCGGCAACAACAGCGACGAGAACCTGGAAAAGGCGCTGGGCCTGATCACCAAATATGGCGCGCTCACCGACACCATCGCCCGCGCCGTTCACTACGGCACCATCGCCCGCGATGCGTTGGCGCCGCTTCCGGAAACGCCGTGGAAATCCGCGCTCATGGAAGTGATCGATTTCTGCATCGAACGCGTGAACTGATCGCGACAGGCCGAATTTCTTGCGCGGCCGCTTCAAAAAAGCCATCCTGTTGTGAATCAGTTGACACGAACGCTTTGTGTCGCCGGCGCCCTCGCCGGCAATCCCTTGATGAAAGGCATTCTAATGCGGCAGAGACTTGCCATCCGTTTCCTCTCGGGCGCAGCTTTGGCCGCGATCCTTTCGATGTCGGCGCTGAACGGCGCTCGCGCGGAAGATGCAGCCAAGACGCCGGACACCAAGAACGAGGCGGTCGTCTTCGATGCGGAAGCCGTCGACACCTTCGCGGGTGCCTTCCTCGCCGCCCGCACCGCCGATGTCGATCATGACTACGATAACGCCATCGCCCTCTATAAAAAGGCGCTGATGCTCGAACCGGGCAATCCTGAAATCCGCCAGCGGCTGATGATCTCGCTGCTGCTCAACGGCAATCTCGAAGAAGGCGTGAAATACGCCAACGAGCTGAAGAACGACACCTCCGTCGAGCGCGTCACCACGATCGTGCGCGGCATGGAAGCCATCCGCCGGCATGACTACAAGGCCGCGCAGGAGATTCTCAAATATAGTGGTCCGAACGATCTCGACCGGATGATGAACAATCTGCTGCTTGCCTGGGCGCGCGCCGGCGCCGGCCGCGGCAAGGACGCGATCGCGATGATCGACAAGATGAAGGGCCCGGACTGGTTCAACATCTTCAAGAACTATCATGCCGGCGCCATCGCACTGACCATCGGCGACACGAAATCCGCCCGTTCGCACCTGAACGACGCCATTCTCGATAAGGCCGGCGGCGCCACCGCTCCGGATACCTTCATGCGCGCGGTCATGGCGCTGGCGCGGCTGGAAGCCAAGACCGGCGACAAGCAGAAGGCGCTGGACGCGGTCTCGGTCGGCGACAATCTGATCAACAATTACGCGCCCTTAAATGCGCTGCGCGAAAGCATCAACAAGGGCGAGAAGCCGGAACAGCAGGTGACCGACGCCACGCAGGGCGCCGCCTCCGTACTCTTCACCATCGGCGCCGCATTGAACCGCGACGGCGCCGAAGATGTCGTCTCGCTCTACCTGCAGATCGCCAATACGCTCGATCCGAAGAGCGCCGATACGCTGGTGCTGCTCGGCGGGCTCGCCGAAAAGCAGGAGCAGGTCGATCGCGCCATCGCCTTCTACAGGAAGGTGCCCGCCAATTCGCCGATGACCCGCATCTCCGAGCTGCAGCTCGGCCTCGCGCTCGCCCAGGCCGGCAAGGTCGAGGATGCGCGCAAGCATCTGAAGGCGCTGATCGATTCCGATCCCAAGGATATTCGCAGCTATCTCGCCTATGGCAGCGTTCTGTCCGACGCCAAGGACTTTCAGGCTATGGCCGAGAATTACGACAAGGCCGTCGAAGTCATTGGCGCCCTGCCGAAGCGCAGCGATTGGGCCGTGTTCTTCCAGCGCGGCATCGCCTATGAACGGCTGAAGAAATGGCCGCAGGCCGAGCCGAACTTCAAGAAGGCGCTGGAGCTGAACCCGGACCAGCCGCAGGTGCTGAACTATCTCGGCTACTCCTGGGTCGACATGAACACCAACCTCGACCAGGGCCTGGACATGATCCGCAAGGCCGTCGATCTGAAGCCGGATGACGGCTACATCGTCGATTCGCTCGGCTGGGCCTATTTCCGCCTCAACCGCTTCGACGACGCGGTGACGGAACTGGAGCGCGCCGCACAGCTGAAGGCCGGCGACCCGACGATCAACGATCATCTCGGCGACGCCTATTGGCGCGTCAACCGCAAGCTCGAAGCGGTCTACCAGTGGAACCGCGCTTTGGCTTCCAAGCCGGAAGAGGCGGATATTCCGAAGATCAAGGAAAAGATCGAAAAGGGCCTGCCGGCGCTCGATACCGACCCGAAGACGGTCGACAAGAGCAAGCAGCCGGATCCGACTCCGCCGCCGGCGACCGACCCCAATACGAATACGCCGCCAGTCGACAAGAAGTCCTAAGACCCGCGATGACCATGATCTTGACGGCGGGCGATTTCGACCTCACGGAGGAGGCGCCCGCCAAGATCAATCTTGCCCTGCATGTCACCGGCCAGCGGGCAGACGGATACCATCTGCTCGACATGCTGGTGACCTTCACACAGCATGGCGACCGGCTTGGCTTTAGCGCGAGCGGGCATGACGAATTCAGCCTTTCCGGACGCTTCTCGCCGCTTCTTGCCACTGAGGCCGATGCCGGCGGCAATCTGGTGCTGAGGGCGCGCGACCTGCTGCGGCAGGCGGCCCGTGAGGCCGGCTTGGCTACGCCGCCCGTGCACATCCATCTGGAAAAGAACCTGCCGGTCGCTTCAGGGATCGGCGGCGGTTCGGCGGATGCGGCGGCGACCCTGCGCGGATTGGCAAGGCTCTGGGGCCTGGCCTTGCCGCCCGACGAGATAACGGCGCTTGCCCTGAAGCTTGGCGCCGATGTGCCGATGTGCCTTGCGAGCCGGCCGCTGATCGCACGCGGCATTGGAGAGGCGATCGAGCTGCTGCCGGACTTCCCCTCCTTCGCCATGGTGCTCGGCAATCCCCTCGTCGGCGTTTCGACGCCCGACGTATTTCGCCGGCTGGCGCGCAAGGACAATGCACCGCTGATGCTCCCTTCGAGCAGCTCAAACGACCGCGCCCACTGGATCGAGGCCATGGCGGGCCTGCGCAACGATCTCGAACCACCGGCGCGGGCGCTTTGCGGCGAGATCGCCGTGCTGTCGCAGATGATCACGGATGAAGGGGCGCTCGCGACCCGCATGTCCGGCTCCGGTGCCACCTGTTTCGGCTTGTTTCAGGATCTTGAGCAGGCAAGAGCCGCCGCGTCGGCGCTTCACAGGCTGCGGCCGGACTGGTATTTCCAGGCGACGGAAACGATCGAGGGAGATGCGTGATGGCCGGCCCAGGCGAAGCAAGGTCCTTCATTCCGGTCGGCATCGCCGTGCTGACCGTCTCCGATACGCGCACGCTTGCCGACGACAAATCAGGCGATACGCTGGTCGCGCGCATCACGGAAGCCGGCCACAGGCTGGCGGCCCGCGCCATCGTTCCCGACGACAAGGAGCGTATCCGCAGCCAGGTGGAAGCCTGGACCCATGATGAGGCGATCGACGTCGTCATCACCACGGGCGGCACGGGCTTTACCGGCCGCGATGTCACGCCCGAGGCGCTGGAGCCTCTGTTCGAAAAGCGGATGGACGGTTTCTCCGAAGTGTTCCACCGGATTTCCTACGACAAGATCGGCACCTCGACCATCCAGTCCCGCGCGACCGGCGGCGTCGCCAACGCTACCTTCATCTTCGTGCTGCCCGGTTCGCCCGGCGCCTGCAAGGATGCCTGGGACGGCATCCTGAAAGCCCAGCTCGACTATCGGCACATGCCCTGCAATTTCGTGGAGATCATGCCGCGTCTCGATGAGCATCTGAAGCGCGGCGGCTCGAAATAGGACCCGCGTTTGCCGGGGCGATGCCGGTAATCCTGACCCTATGCCTTCGACCCCGGCAGAGCAGGAATTGATTCCCAATTCTGCCCGGTGAGAATGACGCAGCTCTGGCCGGAGACATTGGTGATCATCATCGTCCAGCTACCATTATCAGACGCAAAGATCTCGACGATCGTCTTCGCATCGAGCTGACCGACGGCCGAAAGCTTTTCGGAATAATGTTCGCCAAGGAAAGCGACGAGATTGGCGCGCTCCGTGCAGGCAAGCATCGCCTGCGACGCTGCTGGGTTCGGATAGAGGATTGCCGTTGCCACAAGGGCCGTTCCGATGAGGCGGCTGAGCATCGTGCGTTCCATGACGCACCTCCTTTCGCCGGCACCCCGGCAGAAAAGGAGAGTTCCGCTGACCTGTCCTGCCGCATACCGGCATCTTATGGTCGGCCACCCGACGCGACACGCGAGAGGTGCCGCCACGAATAAATTATGACACCTATTCTCCTATTTTCAAATGAAATCGAAAATGGAGACGGATCGTGTTAGCGCGCGGCGCGGGCGACCCAGGAGGGGATGATCTCGCTGGAGAGCCGCCGGCCCTTCTGCCCCTTGGCGAATTCGGCAAGCCGCATGCCGGTCCGGGCCGCGGCAATGGCCTGACGCTTGGAAAGAAGCAGGCCCAGTTCCAGCGGCGGCGAGCTGCGTCCGATGCGCTGCAACAACGGCCGGCGATAACCGCGCGACGCGGTGAAGCGGGCCGGCACCTTGTTCAGCGAGACATATTCGGCGATCTCATCGATCCAGCCGGCCTGCGGCCTTGCGCCCGGTTCGACCAGCAGCAGCCATTCGCCGCGCGCAGACCGCAATATGTCCTTGATATCCCATTGCGAATAAAAGCGGCAACCGGCAGCATCGGCAACCCTAGAAGTGCCGTCGCGCGAACCGTGGTCGAGGACGACGACATCGCAGACCAGCCCCTCGATCGCGCCCGCCACCAATGCCGCCAATGTCTGCGCCAGTTCAGGCTCCTGATCCTGGCATTCGATTAATACCGTCAACATTGCCCATTTATAGAGCGCCGCACAATTTATTGCCAGCACCTAAGCGGCAAACCTGAGCGTTTCAGGAAAGGATCATATGCAACCAGAAAATTGCTGCTCCGGCGCCTATCCGTTCCCTCCAGGGGAAGGGATGCAGTAGATGATCTCACAATTTTGTTCTTGCAATGTTCTCATTTGTCGGATAGGAATTTAATCATCTCAGGCGCGGCATAGAGTGCCACGCACCGCCCCGGAGTTACCGATGAACGAGCAGTCCCTTGCAGGGCAGGCTGCATTTGCGCCTGCCAATACGGCAGATATTGCCAACGCTTTGATCGCCGACGCCGGCCTTAGGATCGAGATCGATCGCAGGCGCGGTCGTGGCGCCGGGCTCAATCCGGGCGGGCGCTTCGAGCCGCTGCAGCGCGAGGCATTCGACGACGGCTGGCAGACGCTGGAGGAGCTCCCGCCCTTCAAGACCGAAGTGCAGGTGGAAAAGCCGCGCACGGCGATCACCCGCAACGAATCGCCCGACATTCCCTTCGACCGCTCGATCAACCCCTATCGCGGCTGCGAGCATGGCTGCATCTATTGTTTCGCGCGCCCCACACATGCCTATATGGGCCTCTCGGCCGGGCTCGATTTCGAGGCGAAGCTGTTTGCCAAGCCGGATGCGGCAAAGCTCCTGGAACGCGAACTGGCAAAGCCCGGCTACAAGCCGCGCGTCATCGCCATCGGCACCAATACCGACCCCTATCAGCCGATCGAGAAGGAATGGCGGATCATGCGCCAGATCCTCGAGGTGCTGAACAAGGCGAACCATCCGGTGGCGATCGTCACCAAATCGGCGCTGGTCATGCGCGATATCGATATTCTCCAGGAGATGGCGGCCAAGAACCTGGTGCGGGTCGGCCTCTCCGTGACGACGCTCGACCGCAAGCTGGCCCGCACCATGGAGCCGCGCGCGGCGACGCCGCAACGCCGCCTGGAGGCGATACGGGCGCTCAGCGAAGCCGGCATCCAGACGGCGATCATGATGGCGCCGATCATCCCGGCCCTCAACGATCACGAGATCGAACGCGTCCTCGACGCCGGCAAGGCGGCCGGCGCGATGGAGGCAAGCTATGTCATCCTGCGTCTGCCGCTGGAGGTCAGTCCGCTCTTCCGCGACTGGCTGCTGCAGAATTATCCGGACCGCTATCGGCACGTCATGTCGCTGATCCGCTCGATGCGCGGCGGCAAGGATTACGATGCCGAATTCGGCAAGCGGATGAAGGGTGCCGGCCCCTATGCCTGGCAGATCAGCCGCCGCTTCGAAATGGCGACCAAGCGGCTGGGGCTCACCCGCCGCACTATAGCGCTGCGCGACGACCTGTTCGTGCCGCCAGACGGCAGCGGCGTACAGCTGTCGCTGCTTTGACCATTCCCCGCGGGTTTCCCTGCCCGCTGGAAACGCCCCTGGTTCTGCCGCTCTGATCCACCGGGGGCTTGCAGGAGATCGGGTGGTGTGCGAGCTTCGCCGCATGCCACGCAGCACATCACCCGATTCTCCGATGCTTTTCGACGAAGGCCCGATCGTTCCGACCTTCGAGCTGGAGCTGATCGCCCGCCGCGCCGGACATTGGCCGGTTGCCGGCGCCGATGAGGTGGGGCGCGGGCCGCTGGCAGGGCCGGTGGTGGCCGCTGCGGTCATCCTCGACCCCGAGCGGATTCCGCAGGGACTGAACGATTCCAAGCAGCTTTCAGCGGCCAGACGCGAGGCCCTGTTCATAGACATCCTCGCAACGGCGACGGTTTCCATCGCCTCGTCGAGCGCAGCTCGCATCGATATCACCGATATCCGCAAGGCGAGCCTCGATGCCATGCGCCGCGCCATTTGCGGCCTTGCCGTACCGGCCAGCTATGTGCTGACGGACGGGCTGGACGTACCCGCCGGACTGGCCTGCCCCGGCAAGGCGGTGGTCAAGGGCGATGCCCGCTCCTTCTCCATCGCCGCCGCCTCGATCGTCGCCAAGGTCACCCGCGACCGGATGATGGCCCGCGCCGGCGATGTCTTTCCGGCCTACGGCTTTGCCGCCCATGCCGGCTATGGCACCGCCCAGCACCGCGCCGGCATTGAGAAACACGGGCCCTGCCCCCTGCACCGCATGAGCTTCCGGCCATTGAGGCGAGACGAGGCCTGACCGGCCCTGCCTCTCTCGCGCTACCCCTCAAGACCGGCGAGGATCTCGTCGCGGTGCTCGGCGATATAGGCGATATCGCGCCGATAGATCCGGTCATGGCCGTCCTGGAGATCGCGGCGGTATTTCTCCACGCCTCGCGCCGCCTCGCCTTCCATGAACCCGACCAGGGCCTGCAGCCGCTCGACAAGCATGTCCGGCAGCATCCGGCGCTGTTTCAAGGGGAAATCATACGCATCGAGGAAGATACTGGCGCGGTCGATCTGCTCATGCAGCCCGCCCATCTGCGCCGCAACGGCTGTAGAGAGCGGCGCCCAGCGGTAGATCGCATAGGCGAGATCCCAACCGCGCGGACCGGGATGGACCGTCTCGAAATCGATGATGCCGGTCGCCATTCCATCATTGAGGACGATATTATAGGGCGCGAAATCGCCGTGACAGAAAACCTCGGCCGGCATGCGCGCCGGCAACTGCCATGGAGATGCTGCGGCGAACTGCCCGACGAACAAAGCCGAGCAATCGTGATAGCGCCGCAGCAACGACGCCGCCGATCGCAACACCCCGAGCGACCGCATATCCTCGCACGTATCGAGATCGCCGCTTAGACCGGGAAGGAAGCTCACCTTTTCCCATGTGGCGTCATGGCCGGCAGGCATGGGCGCTTCGGTGAAGCCATGCGCGCGCAGAGCCGCCAGCAAGGCCTGCACGCCCGCCGTCCAGGGGCGAACGGGCCGCAGGATGTGATCGCCCTGGCGGAACGGACCCTCGTCGTCATCAATCCCCCGCATCGCACTCTCCCCCTAACCGCCGGCACTGTAATTCCAGCCCTCGGCCATCGTCAAACAGCGGAAGGGCACAAAACAAAAGGCCCCGCAGAAGCAGGGCCTTTCGAAAAATCGATCGCTTGCGCGCATGAAGTTTTTTGTTTTTACGCAATTCCCGGCGGAAAACCGCTTCGCACTTTTCCTGGAATTGCTCAGTTCAGCCGGGTCTTCACTTCGCTGACGGCGGTGTTGAAGAGCTCGGACTGCACCTTGGTGCCAGCCTTCTTGGCGATGACGGATTCAGCGGCGGCGACGGCCAGGTCGACGGCGGCGGAGCGAACCGCCTTCATCGCATCGGCTTCAGCCTGCTTGATCTTCTGCTCGGACAGCGCCGTGCGGTTGGCGACAAATTCCTCGGTCTTCTTGCGGGCTTCCGTCGTCAGCATTTCGGCTTCGCGCTCGGCGGCGGCAACGATCTGCGCTGCTTCCGCTTCCGCTTCCTTGCGCTTGCGCTGATATTCGGCCAGCAGGTGCTGAGCCTCTTCCCGCAGGCGCTTGGCTTCGGCCAGATCGTTGCGGATCTGGTCGGCGCGGTCGTCCAGCGACTTCGCCATCATGCCCGGCACCTTCAGATAGACGATGAGGCCGAGGAAGATGATGAGCGCGAGGAAAGCAAAGAAAGTTTCATCGAGATGAAATGCCATGGATCAACCCTCCCGCTTCGCGGATGCCGCGGCAACGGCCGAAGCGACGTCGGTCTTGCCGGCGACATTGCCGACGAGCTGCTCGACGACGGCGGAGGCCGTTTCTTCCGCAATCGCGCCGACATCGCCGAATGCCTTCGCCTTGATCTCGGCGATGCGGACCTCGGCGGCCTTCAGCTTCTCGGAAAGATTGGCTTCGATCGCCTTGCGATCCTCCTCGGCCTTGGCCTTGGCGGCATCGCGAGCGGTCGCACCGATGGAATTCGCCTTGGCGCGGGCTGCGGCCAATTCGCTTTCATAGGTGGCGACGGCGGCGTCGGCCTCGGCCTTCAGGCGCGAAGCTTCGTCGATGTCCTGCGCGATACGGTCATGCCGGCTTTCCAGAATGCTGCCGACGCGCGGAATGACGATCTTCTGCATGGCCACGTAGAAGATGACGAAGGTGATCACCAGCCAAAGCAGCTGTGACGGATAGGTCGTATGGTCAAACGGCGGGAAAACGCCTGCGTGATGGCCCTGATCGGGCGCACCCGTTTCCGTATGCACCTCGCCGGCTGCCGGCGGTGCTTCTTCAGCATAAGCCGGGGTCACAAACATGCTCACCTCCAGGTGGTCTGCAAATACAAAGAATCACGGCTCGCTATATCGCGAACCGTGATCTATCACACACCGCTGATATCAGACGGCGAAGAGCAGGAGGAGAGCGATGAGCAGCGAGAAGATGCCCAGAGCTTCCGTAACGGCGAAGCCGAATACCAGACGGCCGAACTGGCTGTCAGCGGCAGACGGATTGCGAAGTGCGCCGGACAGGTAGCTGCCGAAGATGTTGCCGAGGCCGAGAGCCGTACCGGCCATACCAAAGCAAGCCAGACCTGCGCCGATGAACTTTGCTGCTTCCGCTTCCATGTTGAACTCCTTTGAAATGGTTGTTGTTGCGGCAATTGACTGACGCCCTGCAGACGTCAATGTCTTTATCCTTAGTGGCCACCCGGATGGACTGCGTCATTGAGGTACATGCAAGTCAGCACCGCAAAGACGTAAGCCTGGAGGAAGGCGACGAGGAATTCGAGACCGGTCAGGGCGACGGTCATGATGAGGGGAAGAATGGCACCGCCGATGCCGAGCGCGCCGAGGGCTCCGAGCGAGGCGACGAAGCCCGCGAACACCTTGAGCGTGATATGGCCGGCCAGCATGTTGGCGAAAAGACGAACGGAGAGCGAAATCGGCCGCGACAGGAAGGAGATGATTTCGATGATCACCACCAGCGGAAGGAGAACGCCGGGAACGCCATGCGGCACGAAGAGCTTGAGGAAGCCGAAACCGTGCTTGATGAAGCCGTAGAGAATGACCGTCAGGATGACCAGAAGCGCCAGCGCAAAGGTGACGATGATCTGGCTGGTGACGGTATAGAAATAGGGAACCATGCCGAGCAGGTTCGCGGTCAGCACGAACATGAAGAGCGAGAAGACCAGCGGGAAGAACTTCATCCCCTTGGTGCCCGCCCCCTCTTTTAGCATCGAGGCGATGAACTCGTATGCCATTTCAGCCACGGACTGGGAGCGGCCCGGAACGACGCTGCGCGCCGAGGTCGCGAAATAGAGGAAGCCGGCGGACAGAACCGCGGCAGCAACCATGAACAGCGAAGCATTGGTGAACGAAAAATCAATTCCGCCGATATCGATCGGGATAATCTTGTAGATCAGGAACTGATGGGTAGGACCGTTTGCCACCGCTTGTTCTCTTTCATTTTTCCGCTCCACCGAGCGGATGCCTCTCACCAGGAAACCACGCCACAGCGCAATTTCCGCTCATTTCTCGCCAGGCCCGCGCGCGTCGAGCTTCGGCGTCGTCACCTTGCCCGCGGAGCGCAGAACATTCAGCACACCAGCACAAAATCCGAGAAGCAGCAAAATAATCATGCCCCACGGCGCCGTGCCGACAAAACGGTCGAAGACATAGCCGAGAACAGCACCGACGATGATGGCAGCGATGAATTCACTGGAAAGCTTCATCGCCTGAGCATAGCCTTTCCGGCTTGTCTCGGCGCGAACCTCCCCGCGTTCATCCTCTTTCATCTCGGCGCGCTTGCTTGCCAGTTCGGCTCCCAAGTGCGCCCGACGCTCTTCCAGACTTTCGTCGCGGTCGTCCGTCATGATGGCACCCTCCCCCTTTTCGTCGCGCGCAGTCCCATTTCCCCGGTCAACGCGTAAACGAACAGCAGGTTTCGCCACCTTTCGGCCCGTTTTGAAGTCGCGCGCAACATAGTTTTAGGAAAAAGCATAGTCAAGGCGTAGACGTCATCTGTCCAGCCATAAATTAGCCGAATTAAATCATAATCTTAGCGTCAAAATACGGCACTTGGCGAAATCTGAGCCGAAGAATCCTCTTCAGGCTGCGCATCGACGCGGCTTTTTTTGCCGATGCCTATCGCTCCAGTGGCGGACCAGTGATTGCCTCAGCTCCAGCCACCGCCATAGGTGCGATAGAAGACATGCATGCCGATGCGGCCGACCTTTACCATCTCGGCCGCCCATTTGGGCCTGACATAGACGGCATGGTAATGCGTGGCAGAGCCGACTTCAGGCAACCAGATCTTGCCGGCGGTGACGGCCATCGCCACCTGGCGGGCGATCTTCCAATGTTCCTGCGAATTGACCCGATCCTTGACATTGTCGCAGGCGAAGGAGAACTGGCAGGCATTGTGCCAGTCGTCGTTCTGGTAGACGACGCCGCAAATGGTCTTCGGATAGGCGGGATTGCGCACACGATTGAGGATGACCTGCGCGACCGCTGCCTGCCCTTTCACCGATTCACCCCGCGCCTCGAAATAGATGCCGGTGGCAAGGCATTGCTGCTCGTCGGAGGAGAAGACCGAGGGCGGCAGGACACTCGCAGCCCAGGCATGGTCCTTGGAGCCGATCTGCGGCACGAAGCGGCCTTGATTGTCCTGGTCCTTGGCGAGGATGGAATCGAAGGGAGAAACGCGGGCATAGTCCGGCGCCGGCGACGCATAGGCTGCCGCAAGGACGTCGGCATCCTGGCTGGTCACGAGGTTCGCCAGATAGGACGGCACGCTGGTATCCGGCTTCGGCGGCTGCTTCTTGTAGAAGGCCGTGGCGATCTGGATCTCCTTGCCGCCGATCCGCGGCTTCAGGAAGGCGGTGCGTTCCTTGGTATTCGGTTCAGCCTGGAACAGCAGGCTCTGGCGCTGCAGCACGGAGCCGGCGGAAAAATCCTTCGGCGGCTGCATCGGCGAGACCGCAACCACCCGGCCCTTCTTGTCGTCGCGATTGATGCGCTCCTCATCCGGCCTTGGATCGCTGCCCTTCTCTTCCGACAGGAAGGCGACCCGACGGCCGTCGGGCAGAACGAGGCCGCCATCGCCGATGGCGGCCGCCGTCCCGGCGCTGCCGAAGGCAAGCTCGGCCTGATGGGTGGAACCGGCCGGCGAGTTGGTCATCACCATGCGCCAGGTATCGCCGCCCCTGTCGATGCCGGCCAGCAACGCGGCAAGATCGGCATAGGCGGCCGTCGAGGGAAAAATCAGCCAGGCGCAGAGCCCGAAGGTGGCTGGCGAAGTCCAGTTTTTCGGCAAAAAACCAAACTTGCGGAAAACGCGACGCGGACGAGACAACACCGAACTCCAACGGCACTCGGAACCAGGAGCCGGAATAATCTCCCATTAACCTTGATGGATGGTTAATTCGGGCGAATCTATGGTCACGAACACGAGAGCGCTGCCCGCAAACAAAAACCCGGCGGTGTGGTCCGCCGGGTTTTCTGCAAAGCGATATTGGCCACGCCTCAGATGATGACGTGCGATCCCAGTTCCACCACGCGGTTGGCCGGCAGGCGGAAGTAGTCGGAGGGGTCAGTCGCGGCGTTGGCGAGCGCAATATAGAGCCGATCCTGCCAATGCGGCATGCCGGACTTGGCATCGGGCACAAGCTTGCGGCGGCCGAGATAGAAAGAGGTCGACATGATGTCGAACTTCAGCCCGGTCTTGCGCAGCGTCGCCAGCGCCTGCGAGACGTTCTGCGATTCCATGAAGCCGAAACGCAGCTCGACGCGCGAGAAGCGGTCGGAGACCTTTTCCACCGAATAACGATCCTCGTGGGCGACGCGCGGCTTGTTGACGGTGCGGATCGTCAGGATGACGTTCTTGTCGTGCAGAACGTGGTTGTGCTTCAGATTGTGGAGCAGCGCGGCCGGCGCCGATTCCGGATCGCTGGTGAGGAAGATCGCCGTGCCGGGCACATGGGCGGGCGAATGGTCGCTCTTGCGCTCGATGGAGCTGACGAAAGACGACAGCGGGATGTCCGTATGCCGGGTCTTTTCCATCAGGATCGCGCTGCCGCGGCGCCAGGTCCACATGATGATGGTGAAGACGGTCGCGATCAGCACCGGAATATAGCCGCCGTCATGGATCTTCAGGAGGTTGGCGCCGAGGAAGACGAATTCCAACAGCAGCAGCGGCGCCAGGACGGCGATCGCCATCGGCAAGCTCCAGTTCCAGCGGACGCGGACGAATTCGAACGCCATGATCGAGGTGACGACCATCGCGCCGGTCACCGAGATACCATAGGCCGTCGCCAGCGCATCCGAGGTCTTGAAGCTCAGCACCAGGAAGATGACGCCGAAGAACAGCACGGTGTTGACCGACGGCAGGAAGATCTGGCCGGTATTGGTCTCGGAGGTGATGAGGATTTCCATGCGCGGCAGGAAGCCGAGATGGATGGCCTGGCGCGTCAGCGAGAAGGCACCAGTAATAACCGCCTGGCTGGCAATGATCGTCGCCATGGTGGCGAGAATGACCACCGGCAGGATTGCCCAGTGCGGATACATCAGGAAGAAGGGATCGGACATGGCGAGCGGCTCGCGCAGCACCAGTGCACCCTGGCCGAGATAGTTCAGCGTCAGCGACGGGAACACCAGCGCGAACCAGGCCCATTGGATCGGCCGCCGGCCGAAATGGCCGAGGTCGGCATAGAGCGCTTCCGCGCCGGTAACGGTCAGGAAGACCGCGCCGAGCACGACGACACCGAGGAAACCCTCGTTCATCAGGAAATTCACCGCATACCAGGGGTTCAAGGCGGCCAGAATGCCGAAATCATCCGAGATATGCATGATGCCGGCAACGCCCATGACGATGAACCAGAGCGCCGTGATCGGGCCGAAGAACCGCGCGACCGCGCTGGTGCCGTGCGACTGGATGGCAAACAGCAGCGCCAGGATCGCAACCGAGATCGGCACGATGTAATCGGCAAGCGTCGGCGTGACCAGCTTCAAGCCCTCAACGGCCGACAGGACCGACAGGGCGGGCGTGATCATTGCGTCGCCGAGGAAAAGCGCGGCACCCAACAGGCCCAGCAGCATCAAGACGGCGGTGTGGCCGTTCGCCGTCTTCATCAGCAGCGCCAGAAGCGACAGCGTGCCGCCTTCGCCGTCATTGTCGGCGCGCAGCAGAAAAAGAACATATTTGATGGTGACGATGATGGTCAGCGCCCAGAACATCAGCGAGACGAGGCTGATGACCTCGCCGCGCGTCAGGCCGTCGGAGGCCACCGGCTTCAGCGCTTCGCGAAAGGCGTAGAGCGGGCTGGTGCCGATATCGCCATACACCACGCCAATCGACCCAAGGGCGAGGTAGAAGAGCTTGCGAGGGTCCATTTTCCCGTCGGGAGAATGATGGGTTTCGTCAGACATTCAGGATCACTAGACTCTCAGAGCCAGCCTTTCCAGCGAAAAAAGAAAAACGGAACGATGGCGGATACCACCATCAACAACAGCGATGCCGGATACCCGTAGGCGAATTGCAGTTCGGGCATATGCGCGAAATTCATGCCGTAGACCGACGCCACAAGCGTCGGCGGCAGGAAGACCACGGAGGCAATCGAGAAAATCTTGATGATGGCGTTCTGCTCGATATTGATCAGGCCGAGCGACGCATCCAGCAGGAAGGTAATGTTACCCGCCACGAAGGACGCATGCTCGGATAGAGACTGCACATCCCGCGAGACATTGCGGCACAATTCCTTGGCCTCATGGTCCTGCTGCATGGCGGGGATGGTATTGAGGAAGGTCAAGAGCCGCGACAATGAGCTCAGGCTATCGCGCACCTTGCTGATCGTGCGATGGTAGCCTGCAATGTCCTTCAGTTTCTCTTCCAGATAGTTTGCCGGACGACGGATCTTCTTCACCCGGTCGCCGAATACATGCGCCGACAATATATCGATGCCCGCGACCGTTTGTTCAAGAACCTCGGCGGTGCGATCGACAATTGTTTCGAGAAGTTTTGCCAGCAGCGAGACACCCGTCAGCCGCTCATGCGGAATCCGCTGCAGAGCGGCGATGAACAGCGCAAAGGATTTCGGCCGGGCATAGCGGATCGTGACCAGGCGATGCCCCGTCAGGATAAAGGCGACGTCGGTGAGCATCGGCAGATTGGTATCGGCCTTCCACAGCAGCGAGGCCGTCAGGAAGACCGAGCCATCCTCGACATAGAGCCTGGCCGACGGTTCGATATCCTTCATGTCCTCGCGGGTCGGCACCTCGAGCCCCAGCAGGCGCTCGATATTGGCCTCTTCTTCGCGCGACGGCTCGATCATGTCGATCCAGACGACGTGGTCGGGCAATGCGGCCATGGCCGAGAGGTTCTCGAGTTCGATCGACTTGGAATCAGAACAATAGGCCGTGATCACCGGATGGCTCCCAGCGCCTTCGAGGCGCAGCTATCGCCGGGGCGCTTTGCGCACCCTCGCCGCGATCCTGCCGATGGCCAATGAAAAAAACTCATAAAACTCCGGTGGTATCCCGCCGGTCCGGCCGGGAATCCGTGTCCATGCTCATTGCGCTGCTGTACCAATCCTTCGCTCGACATAAACAACGCCGATCGCTCGGGCGAGACGAAGTCACCATTCGACGGACGGTCGTCATTCGAAATGTCCGACCAAATTCACGCCGGCGGCGCATATGCAGCAAAGCGCGCGAAGAATCAAGCCACAACCCTTTCCATGCGCGCTTTCACCGCGTTTTTCCGATTTAGCGAAGTCATAGCACATGGCGCGGGCAAGGCAATCGCGCCGATGGCCGAGCGGCGCGATCCGCGCGAATTATTCGAAGACGATGGAGGGCGCCGCCCGCTGGGGCGTATTGCCGACCTGTGCCCAGACCTTGGCGGCGATGTCGCGGTAGATGCCGGCCACCACGCCGCCCGGATCAGAGGCGACGAGCGGGGTGCCGGCATCCGACGTCTCGCGGATGCCCATGGTCAGCGGCACCTCGCCGAGGAAGGGCACGCCAATGCGCTCGGCCTCCTTGCGCGCGCCGCCATGACCGAAGATATCGTAGCGGGCGCCGGTGTCGGGCGCGATGAAATAACTCATGTTCTCAACGATGCCGAGAACGGGGACTTCCACCTTGCGGAACATGTTGAGACCCTTGCGCGCGTCGATCAGCGCCAGATCCTGCGGCGTCGAGACGATGACGGCACCGGCCAGCGGCACCTGCTGCGCCATGGTGAGCTGCGCATCGCCGGTGCCGGGCGGCATGTCGACGACGAGAACGTCGAGTTCACCCCAGGCGACCTCGCGCAGCATCTGCAGCAGCGCCGACTGCACCATCGGCCCACGCCAGATCATCGCCGTCTCCTCCTCGACGAGGAAGCCCATCGACATGACCTTGAGGCCGTAATTCTCCATGGGATTGATGATACGGCCATCGATCTGGGTCGGCCGGCCGGAAATCTTCAGGAGGCGCGGCATGGACGGACCATAGATATCCGCATCCAATATGCCGACGCGCAAGCCGTTGGCGAGCAGGCCGAGCGCCAGGTTGACGGCAGTGGTCGACTTGCCGACCCCACCCTTGCCGGATGCAACGGCGATGATGGCGCCGATGCCGGGCACGCCGATCTTGGCGGCGCGGGGCTGTTGCTGCGGCGCAGGCGCGTGGGAATGCGAATGAGCATGCGGCTGCGCGGGCGCGGGGCGCGGCGTCGGCGCTCCGGCCTTCTTGTCCGCCGTCAGCGCCACCAGGGCGCCCTTCACGCCGGGCATGTCCTTGATCACCCGCTCGGCAGCCAGGCGCATCGGCTCCAGTTCCTTGGCGCGATCGGCCGGGACGGTGATCGAGAAATACACCTTGGCATCGGAAATGAAGACGTCCGACACCATGCCGAGCTCAACGATATTGTGCTCCAGGTCCGGACCGCGAACGGTCTTCAGCGTTTCCAGAACCTGTTCCTTGGTGATGTCTGCCATGCCATCCTCACTACGCCATAATCATCCGCAACGCGCCGCACTGGCCGGCGTTGCGGATCCCTCTGGCTTAGATAGTGGAGCGACGAGGCTTCGCCAAACGAAATCGGGTGAACCGCCGACAAAAAGGCAGGTCCGTTGCGGCCGGCAGGTCCGCCGGGTTTTATAACCCCACCAGCCGCAACGCTCGCTTGGAGACGCAAATCTTTGCGGGGGCGCTCAATAAAGCAAAGCCTGGGAAGGAATAGGGCAAGACGCCAAAAAACCGCCTCGCGACGCGCGTTGGTCTTGCGAACGTGCTAAATAAGCAACAGCCGCCGTCAATACCTGTCGCCGGGAGAAGCAACGACAATGGCATCGACGACGGCCGCCTGATCCGCGCGCGTTAATCGGCGCTGTTATCAAAGTCCCCTCTGGACCTCTGCCTATTGAAAAGCAGAAAGCGTGCCAGTTTCATAAAATCAAGAAAATCGTTTATTTTCATTCGGATAGATGCAGGACAGCAATGTGGCGGTCCGGCACGAAGCGGATATCGCCCGCAAATTTAATAGGCAGCGCACAAAATTCACGCAGAAAATTGCCCCGATTCCATCCCGCAGGCCTATAGGTCTACTTGATCAATCCAACGCGCAGCGCCTTGGCGACCGCCTGCGTACGGTTGACGGTATCCAGCTTCTTGGTGGCACGGTTCAGATAGTGATTGACCGTATGTTCCGAGAGCGTGAGGATCTCGGCGATTTCGGCGCTGGTCTTGCCCGCCGCCGTCCAGTTCAGGCAATCGATCTCGCGATCCGTCAGCGCATCGGTGACGCGCACGTCCATGTTGCGGATTTCCGCCAGCCGATCGAAGACATGGATCGAGATATAGCAAAGATCCTTGATTTCCCCGGGGGTGAAGGGCTCACGATCGCCGGCAAGCGATACCGCGCCGCGAATGCCGGACGCATCATGGGTCGGCAGATAGATGAGCCGCGTCATGCGGAACCGCTCGAACAGGCTGAAGATAAGCTGGCCCCTGGTATCGTCGCGATTGGTGCTCGGGGCGACTTCATAGACGAAAGGCAATGTCGAACTGCGCAGGCGCCGCAAGGCCGGACTGCTCTGCAGGAGACTTTCCTGGTCGTATATGGCCAGCAGCTCGGCCGGCCAGTTGTTGATGACCAGGTTGCTCTGCAGGTCGAATGACGTGAGCGGCGGCAAATTCACCACCATGAAAGCCCGGCAACGATAGGCTTCCGTCAGACGCTTCATGAAGCGAAAGACATCGAACTGGGTTTTCAGCCCCGCGATTTCGTCAATGTAATCCTCCCCCCGGGGAGGCGTTCCTACCTGCACCAATGCTGCCATCATCAGTCTTCTTTATGTAAAAGGAGAAGACGATGGAATAAATTCGACATCATCGCCTCGTGGCCCCGGGGTCATCGCAAGAACGTCGGACACCGGCGTTCAATGAATTAAATAGGATATCATCCGCTGCGGTATGCGCTACGACGGCGCCAAATAAAACATTTCGCCAGACTCCTCCCAAGCTCGGCAACAAGTACTCATGGGGAATGACGGTTCGTCCGCATATCTCAATAAGTACTGCAGAATAAACGCTTAAACCGACCTAGGTCCAGTGCACGTAAACGTTAAAACAATGAATTTCGCATGACCGTCAAGAAAATCCGCGAAATTAACGCTTCGGACCCAGACGGTTGTGCATATCCTGCATGATCGCGGCAGCCGCGGCCCGGACTAAGGGCGCCCATTCCTGCAGTTTTTCCGATGTGACGCGGAAGGCCGGTCCGGTGACGGAGACGCCGGCGAGCATATTGCCGTCCTCCGAGCGAATCGGAGCGGCGACGCAGCATATGCCGCTCTCATGCTCTTCGCGGTCGAAGGCATATCCGCGCCGCCGAATGGCGGCTATGTCGGTCAAGAGCCCCGCCACGTCGCGATGCGTATGGTCCGTATAGGGATGAAACGCGACGCCCGCGAGCCTCGCCTCGACGTCGGGATCGTCCAGCACGGAAAGCGCCGCCTTGCCGACACCGGTGCAATAGGCCGGCGAGGCATTGCCGATCTGCGAATACATGCGCACGGATTGCCGCCCCTCGACCTTGTCGAGATAGATCACCTCGGTTCCGCGCAGGACGCCGAGATGGACCGTTTCGCCGGTTTTCTCCTGCAACAGCCGCAGATGCGGCTCGGCCACGGCCCGGAATTCATTGCGCGCCCAGCTGCGCGACGCCAGGCTCAAAAGCCGGATGCCGGGCAGATAGCGCCCATCACGATCGACCTCCAGCAACCCCTCCTCGAGAAGGTGCGACAATTGCCGATGCAACGTGCCGCGTGGCTGGTCGGACAGCGACAGGATATCGGTGAAGCGCATGGGGCGATCGGCGAGCGCCACCAGATCGAGCAAGGCCATGAGCTTGCCGAGCGTGCCGGTCTCCCGCACGCGGCCGACATCGCCGACGCTATCGCTCTGCTTCATCGTCATGAACGCCTCATATGCGAGCCGACCACCCTTCATGTTCTTGACATGGCGCCAGGGTAATCCGATAATTCCATATAGTCAAATTTGGTTCCAAATAATGGAACTTTCCACGAGCAGATACTGAAATCCGACGCCGATCCAGGGAGGGAGAGGAACTTGACCGAGGCACAGGCACAATTTCCCGATCTCAAGGATCGCACCGTACTGATCACCGGCGGCGGTTCCGGCATCGGCGCAGCCCTCGTCGAAGGGTTCGCGCAGCAGGGCGCCAAGGTCGCCTTCATCGACATAGCCGAGGAACCGAGCAAGGCTCTCGCCTTGCGCCTGTCCACGCAATCGGCCCACCCGGTCGTCTTCTATCACGCCGATCTGCGCGATGTCGGCGCCATCAGGAGCACGGTGGCCGCCGTCGAATCCGACCTCGGCGCCATTCGCGTCCTCGTCAACAATGCCGCCTGGGACGACCGGCACGATATCGACACCACCACCGAGGACTACTGGGACAACAGTCAGGCGATCAACCTCAAGCAGGTCTTCTTCGTCTCGCAGGCGGCAGCCCCCGGCATGCGGGCGGCCGGCGGCGGCGCCATCGTCAATTTTTCCTCGATCGTCTTCAAGATGAACCCGCCGCAGCTTTCCGCATACGCATCCGCCAAGGCCGGCGTCATCGGCCTGACCAAGAGCCTTGCCGGACGGCTCGGACCGGAAAACATCCGCGTCAATGCGATCCTGCCGGGCATGGTCGTCACCGAGCGGCAGATGGAGCTTTGGCTGACCGAGGAAGGCATCGCCAAGACGGTCGAGCGGCAATGCCTCAAGCATGTGCTGAAAGCCGAAGACATGGTCGGCCCCACGCTCTTTCTCGCATCCGCCAGTTCGGGCAGCATCACCGCCCAGACCCTCATCGTCGACGGGGGCCTTCTCTGATGCGGTGCCCGCAAGATTTCCAATGAAGAACCGAGGTATTTGATCATGACGAGGCCCGCATATGTCGCGGTGGATTGGGGCACCAGCAGCTTCCGACTGTGGCTGATCGCCGAGGATGGCAGCATTCTCGGCGAACGCCGCAGCGGCGAAGGCATGACGACGGCGGCACAGACCGGCTTTGCCCAGGTGCTGCAATCGCATCTCGCCGCCCTTGCCGCGCCCGACGATATTCCCGTCATCGTCTGCGGCATGGCCGGCGCACGCCAGGGCTGGGTGGAAGCCGGTTACATCGATACGCCGGCATCGCTTTCCGCCATCCTGACCGGTGCGGTTTCCGTGCCCGGCCAAGCGCGCGATGTCCGCATCCTGCCGGGCCTTGCCCAGCGCGACAGGCATGCGCCCGATGTCATGCGCGGCGAGGAAACGCAATTGCTCGGCGCGATCGCGGCCGAAAGCAAGGGTGAGCAGATCGTCTGCATGCCGGGCACGCATTCGAAATGGGTGCGTGTCGTCGATGGTCAGGTCACCGGCTTTTCGACCTTCATGACCGGCGAGCTTTTCGACGTCATCACCAAGCACAGCATCCTGTCGCATGCCGTTGCCGGCGCGGCCGATCAGCCGGCCGACAGCGCCAGCTTCGAAGCCGCGATCAAGGCTGCCTTTGCCAGACCGGCGCTCGCCACCAACCTGCTCTTCACCGCCCGCGCCGGCCAGCTTCTGCATGGGCTGACGGCGGCCGGCGCGCAGGCGCTGATTTCCGGCACGCTGATCGGCGCGGAAATCGCCGGCGCGCTGTCATCCGCCGGACAAGGGGCGGCCATCACCCTTGTCGCCTCCGGACGCCTGCAGGCGCTCTATGAGGACGCCTTCCGTATCCTTTCCCTCCCCTTTGCGACCGTCGATGCCGATGCCGCCGTGCGCCGCGGGCTTTCCGCCGCCGCCCGGGCGATCTGGCCGAACAACGAAAGAAAAAGCTGATGACCGACCGTATCCCCTTCCCGCCGATGAAACGCCCGCTCATCGCCATCCTGCGCGGCATCAAGCCCGAGGAAACCGCCGATATCATCGGCGTGCTGGTCGATGCCGGCCTGACGGCGATCGAAATTCCGCTGAACTCCCCCGAGCCGTTCCGCTCGATCGAGATTGCCGCCAAGGCGGCGCCGGCCGACTGCCTGATCGGCGCCGGTACGGTGCTGACCGTCGAGGATGTCGACCGGCTGGATTCGGCCGGCGGCAAGCTGCTGGTGACGCCGAATGTCGAGCCCGCCGTGATCAGCCGCGGCCGCGACAAGGGCATGGTGACCATGCCCGGCGTCTTCACCGCCACGGAAGCGCTCGCTGCCGCCCGCGCCGGTGCGACGGGGCTTAAATTTTTCCCGGCCGGCGTGCTCGGCGCCTCTGGCATCACCGCCATCCGCGCCGTGCTGCCGCCGGAGCTCGTGATCGCCGCCGTTGGCGGCGTTTCCGACAAGAATTTTGCCGATTATACCAAGGCCGGCATCCTCGCATTCGGTCTCGGCACCAGCCTCTACAAGCCGGGAATGACCGCCGCAGAGGTTGCCGAACGCGCCAAGGTGACCATCTACGCCTATGACGCCGCCATAGGAGCTTGAGCATATGACCGCGATTCACGACTTCCAGGGCACCATTCTTTCCGACACCGCTTCGGTGCTCGGCGAAGGGCCGACCTATGATCCCGATACCGATACGGTCTGGTGGTTCAACATCCTCGGCAAGGAATTGCATGAGCTGCATCTGACAACCGGCAGGAAGCAGGTCCATGAGCTGCCGATGATGGCGAGCGTGCTTGCCCGCATCGATGCCGGGCGGCAATTGATCGCCACCGAAGAGGGCCTGTTCCTGCGCGACATCACCAGCGGCGAACTGACTTTCTACGCCGCGATCGAGGCGGACAAGCCGGAAAATCGCTCCAATGACGGACGCACGCATATTTCCGGTGCCCTGTGGATCGGCACCATGGGCAAGCGCGCCGAAATGCATGCCGGGGCCATCTATCATGTCGCCAGCGGCAAGGTGACGAAGATTTTCGACCAGATCAGCATTCCGAACTCGATCTGCTTTTCGCCCGACGGCACCATCGGCTACTTCACCGATACCCGCGTCAGCCAGTTGATGCGCGTACTGGTCGACCCGCTGACCGGGCTTCCGGTCGGCGAACCGATCGTCATGGTCGACAGTATAGAGGATCCCGGCGGCCTCGACGGCTCGGTCTGCGATGCGGACGGATATATCTGGAACGCCCGCTGGGGCTCCGGCTTCGTCGATCGCTACAGCCCGGACGGCCTGCGCATCGAACGCTATCGCGTACCCGCCATGCAGCCTTCCTGCCCCGCCTTCATCGGCAAGAACGGCGACCGCCTGGCCGTGACCACGGCCTGGGAGGGCCTCGATGAGGATGCCCGCTCGACGCAGCCGCAGGCCGGCGCGCTTCTGGAACTCGGCCCGACGGTGAACGGCGTCTTCGATCCTGCCTACAAGCTCTGATCGCGGCGAAGGCAGCCGAAAAGGCATATGCGGGGCGCGCCGTGACAACGCCGCCCCGCAGGGATTGCCGGCGCTATTCGGCCCGCTGCGGATCATTCCGGTTGCATTAGAAAACACGCAACCGTTTGATTTTCAAGATCATATTTCCGAACTGAAGCGGCCATAGCCTGCTTCCTGCAACTTTTGCCGGAACCAAACCAGCATCCGACCATTGTTCCTTACGAACCGGCACGGTGATGGTCAGCCAGGACGTGGCCCCGCCCGCGCTGGTGAACATGCCCATCAGAATGAAAGGTAGGTTCACGATGACCGGCAAATTGTTCACATCCGTCGCTGCTGGCGCGATCTTTGCCACAGCATCGGTTCTTTCACCGATGGCCATTGCCCAGACGCAGCCATCAACCGGCAACAATGCGCCAACCCAGACCGCTCCGGCAACGCCCGACGCCACGCAGCCATCGACCACGATGCCGCAGAACGACGCCCAGGCGCCTGCGCCGGCACCGACGACCACCACCGCACAGGCCGGCGGCTATCTGACCGAACAGTCGGCGGACCAGATCAGCGCCAAGACCTATATGGGCCAGTCGGTCTATAACGGTCAGAACGAAAGCATCGGCAGCATCAACGACCTGATCCTGCAGAAGCAGGGCGGCGTGACCGCCGCTGTGGTCGGCGTCGGCGGCTTCCTGGGGCTCGGCCAGAAGAACGTCGCCGTTCCGTTCGACAAGATCACCATGACGCAGAACGCCCAGGACGGCAGCATCAAGCTGACGACCACCGAGACGGCCGATACGCTGAAATCCGCGCCTGAATTCAAGACGCTTGCCATGCAGGCATCGGAAAAGGCGGCCCGCCTCCCGGCAACGGCCACGGTGCCCGGAACCGACAGCACGACGACCTCGTCGACGACCAACAAGTAACGAGATTCCGGCACAAGCTCGAAGAACGGCGGCCACTCGGCCGCCGTTTTTGTGGTGCGACAGAACCCAGCTTTAAACTCCCAACCTCCTGCTGCGCGCAGCCAATGTCTTGAGCCGCAGCCCGTTGAGCTTGATGAAGCCTTCGGCATCGTGATGATCGTAGTTGCCCGAGCCCTCCTCGAAGGTCACAAGATCCATCGAATAGAGCGACGTGGGCGAAGTCCGTGCGATAATGCTGGCGGAGCCCTTATAGAGCCTTACCGTCACTTCCCCTTCGACATGGGTCTGGCTCCGGTCGATCAGCGCCTGCAGCATCTCCCGCTCCGGCGCATACCAGAAACCATTATAGATCAGCTCGGCGTAATGCGGCATGATCTCATCTTTCAAATGAGCTGCACCCCGGTCGAGTGTGATCGACTCGATCCCGCGATGCGCGGCGAGCAGGATCGTGCCGCCCGGCGTCTCGTAAACGCCGCGCGACTTCATGCCCAGAAACCGGTTCTCGACCAGATCGAGCCGCCCTACGCCATGCTTGCCACCCAATTCGTTCAGCTTCATCAGCAGCACCGCCGGTGACAATCTGACGCCGTCGAGCGAAACCGCGTCGCCCTTCTCGAAGCCGATGGTGATGGTTTCGGGAAGGTTGGGTGCATCCACGGGATCGACCGTGCGCTGGTAGACGTAATCCGGCGCAATCTCGGCCGGATCTTCCAGAACCCGGCCCTCGGACGAGGTGTGCAACAGGTTCGCGTCGATCGAGAACGGCGCCTCCCCGCGCTTGTCCGTGGGCACGGGAATCTGATTCCGCTCGGCATAGTCGATGAGCTGCGTGCGGGACAAAATCTCCCATTCGCGCCACGGCGCGATGACCTTGATGGACGGGTCGAGCGCGTTGACGGTCAGTTCGAAACGGACCTGATCGTTGCCCTTGCCGGTGGCACCGTGGGAAATGGCGTCCGCTCCCACCTCCTGAGCGATCCTGACAAGGTGCTTTGCGATCAGCGGACGGGCGATGGAGGAGCCGAGCAGATACTGCCCCTCATACACCGTGTTGGCGCGAAACATCGGGAAGACGAAGTCGCGCACGAATTCCTCGCGGACATCCACGATGCGGATGTCCTTGATCCCCAGCATTTCAGCCTTCTTCCGCGCGGGCTCCAGCTCCTCCCCTTGCCCGAGATCGGCGGTGAAGGTCACCACCTCGCATTGATAGGTCTCCTGCAGCCATTTGAGGATGATCGAGGTGTCCAGGCCGCCCGAATAGGACAGCACGATCTTCTTGATATCTTTGACCATGAGTGATGTTCGTTCCCGATATTGACCTTTTGGAACGATAGGCCAAAGCTGCCGCAATTTCCTTGCAAAAAGCATTACACATGCGCATAGTATTGGCATATTATAGTACTGACATCGGAGTAAGGAGCATAAAATGCCAATCTCATTGGATGCCATCGATCGGCGTATCCTGCGCGTACTCCAGCGCGACGGACGGATTCCGAATGTCGAATTGGCCAAAGAGGTTGGGCTCTCGCCCTCACCCTGCCTGCGCAGGGTCCGGATCTTGGAAGAATCGGGCGTTATCGATCGCTATGTTGCGGTGCTCGACGCCAAGAAAGTCGGCGTGGGCCTTACGGTGTTCGCGCGTGTCTGGTTCAAGACGCAGGATGCCGAGATTACCCATCAGTTCGCCGAGGCGGTGCGAAAATTCCCCGAGGTCGTCGAATGCCATCTCACGACCGGAGAATGCGATGCCATCATGCGGATCGTTACCGCCGATCTTCACAGCTATTGGCGCTTCCAGGCCGACCATCTGACACGTATACCGAGCGTTCAGAGCGTCAAGACCGATGTGCCGATGGAAACGATCAAGCAGAGCCACGAACTGCCACTGCCGCAGGCTTGACGATGCCTCGATCCGCCTGGGTTTAGCTTGCGCTTATGCAAGGCTCAGACGCTTGCCATCTCGCGGCACGCCTCGGATTGATTGCCGTCGAGATAGCGCAGGGCGGCGGCGCTGTCGGCGGGCTTGCCGTAATAGTAACCCTGGCCCATGGCGCAGCCGAGCGATTTGAGCTTTGCCGCCTCGGCCTGATCCTCGATGCCTTCGGCGACCACCTGCAGATCGAGCCCCTGGCAGATGGCAAGGATGGCCTTGACGATATGTTCGGAGGCGCGCTCGGAATTGATGCGAGAGACGAAGGCGCGGTCGATCTTCACCTTGTCGAAGATGAATTCACGCAGGCGCCCGAGGCTCGATTGCCCGGTGCCGAAATCGTCCAGCGAGATGCGGACGCCGGCCGCCCGCAAATCCGCGATGATACGGTTGGCGGTATCGGCCGAGCTCATCACCGCCGTCTCGGTGATCTCCAGCTCCAGACGATGAGGGTCCAGGCCGACCCGGCTGAGAATGGCAAGAATGCTGCTGCTGGTGCCGGGGTCCATCAATTGCGCGGAAGAGAGATTGAAGGAGAGGAAGAGTTCGCGCGGCCAGGAGAGTGCCGCCTCGGCCGCCTTGCGCAGCAAGGTTTCCGAGAGGGCGTCGATGAAGCCGCGTTCTTCGGCAAGCGGCACGAAGACCGCGGGCGAGACGAAACCGAGGTCGGCGTCGTTCCAGCGCGCCAAGGCCTCGAAGCCGACGATCATGTTGCTCGAGAGCGAGACGATCGGCTGGAAATGCACATCGATGGCATCCGAGATGATCGCATTGCGCAGTGCCTGCTCGAGCTGCGTGGCCCGTTTCATCTCCTGGGCGATTTCCTTGGAATAGACGGTGATCTGGCCGCGGCCGCGGCGCTTGGAGCGATAGAGCGCCGTCTCCGCATTCTTCAGGAGATCGTCGAATTCATCGCCGGCGAAGGGATGAATGGCGAAACCGAAGGAGGCGGACAGGCGAACATTGCGGTCGCCGAGATCGTAGGGCGCCGACAGCACCTCGCGGATCATCTGGCCGAACTTTTCCGCGCCGACACGCTCGAAGACGAGTGGCAGGACGAAGGCGAATTCGTCGCCGTCATGACGGGTCACGGAGGCGCCGTCCGGGATGCAGGCCTTGAGCCGATGCGCCACCTGGCACAGGATCTCGTCGCCGGCCTCGACGCCGAAGAGATCGTTGATCGGCTTGAAGGAATCGAGATTGACGATGCCGATGGTGAACGGCGCGGGATCGCTGGCGCGCTCGACCGTAAGCAGCCGCGCACGATCGCGCATGCGATGGCGATTACCCAATCCCGTCAAGGGATCGGTATAAGCCATCGCCGGCAATTCGTTCTGACCGACTGGCGCGAGCGGTATTTCAGCCGATTTCATGTTCAGTCCCGACATTTCTCCACCCGAAGAGGAGAATGACGACGAAGTCTTAACAAAGGATGGCGGGGCGACAGTCATTCGATATGGGCAATATTTGTTGATCGGCTATGCGGCTCAAGAGACCTGCCTGGTCCGCGATCCGGCGCCGCCGCGCATGTATTTCTGAAATACCGTCTCAAGGATATCCGGGCTGACGGGCTTCATGATGACGTCGTCCATGCCGGCCTCGGCACATTCAGTGCGGTCTCGCTCGAAGGCCTGCGTCAGCACGCCGATGATCGGCGTTCGGCCCGCGCCGTCTCCTTCGGCAACCCGGATCGCCCTTGCCGCCTCGAAGCCGTTGAGACCCGGCAAGGAAATATCCATCAGCACCAGCTCCGGGCGATGCTCGCTCCATAGGCGCACCGCCTCGTCGCCGCTGGCGGCGATCATGTAGCGATAGCCGAGCCCGTCGAGAATCTGTGAAAAGACGATCTGGTTGATGGCGTTGTCCTCGGCGACGAGGATCTGGCAGGCACGATCCTCGTTGGCCGGATCGATCTGCCAATCCTCCGTGCCGCTTTCGATGCTTTCACCGGGCTTGAGGCGGATATTGCGGTTGAAATGCCGGGCAATCAGGAAGGTGAGCTCGGAGGCGAGCTGCGACCCATCCAGCGACAATGCCGGCACGTTCTGCCGCTCGGCCAGTTCGACGCCACGCTTGCCGAGCTGATTATCGACGATGACGAGATCGATCTTGACCCCGAGCGAACTTGCCGCATCGAGAAAGGCTGCCTCCTCGCTCTCGTTGCTGACCGAGCAGGTGTCGAAGCCGTATTTGCCAAGCATCTTCAGCGCCGCCGTCTCGGCGGCAAGGTCGCTGGTCACCACGAGGATCTTGCGGCCCGAAAAGTTGGCGGGGACGAAGGTCTCCATGGCCGGAGGCCGGCGCGAGAGCGTCTGCAGCGCCGCCAGCGGCACATAGGCGCGGCGATAGGAGCGATCGCTGTTCTCCTTGATCTCCGAGGCGAGCGCGAACTCGTCGAAATCGGCTCCGTCCTTCGGCAGGTCCTGCATGGTGGCGATGAGGAAATAGCGGCCCGGCTTGCCGATGCGCAGCTTTCTCGTGACGATGTCGCGCTCGACACCATCCCGGGAAATCTGCCGCTGATGCGTCATCGACATCTCACCGGTCTCGATGACGTGCCGGTCGCTTTCCTCGAAGCGGTTGGCAAGTTCGGTGGAGAACAGATCCGCGCCCTTGCGGCCGAGAATCTCCTCCGGGGTGGTCTGGTATTTGTCGCCGAATGCCTTGTTGATCGCGACATAGACCATGTTGCGATCCTTGACGAACAGCGGAAACGGCAGATTGTCGAGGATGTCCTCGGTCAGCTGGGCGCGTTCCATGTCGACGCGCCACTGCTCTTCCCGCTTCTTCAGCTCGGAAATGTCCGAGAGGATGCAGACACCCAGGCCCGAGGGCAGACGGCGCTTGACGAACCGGACCCAGCGGCCGGTGCCGAGACGCTCCGTCGTTTCGAAGCGCTCGCGCCAATGCGAGGCAATGCGCTGCGAGATCCAGTCGTCGCGCGTCACCGTCGATTTCGCCTGGCCGTCCGGATGCCGCACGCCGGTATCGAAGACGGCGCCGAGATAATCGCGCAGGCGCGTCGACGCCTGCAGGAAGGGCGCGGGGATCGGAAAGAAATTCAGGACCTGCCGGCTGGCAAACAGCAACAGGTCGTTCTTGTCATAGACGAGGAAGGCGCTGGAAAGCCCATCGCAAACGGCATCGAACAGTGCCGCCTGCAGATTGCCGTCCGACGGCCCATCTTCAGTCGTCGCTGTAAAAGCTGCCTTGCCAATCTCGGCAGTCATTCGTCCGATTCCCACCTATCCGACACTGCTGCACGCCAAGCTTGAGGGCTGCGAAAGCTCTCGGGATCATTTTTTGGATATGACATGCTGGCATGGCACTTGAAACAGGCGGAAACCGGCTCGTCGAGATATGGCGGCCACCAACCTGCCGCCAAAAGCCGTAAACGTGCGAGAGCACGACACCTGCAATCATTTCAAGTTTTCCAAATGCAACCTGTCACCATTCCCTTAAACATTGATTAAATTTCTCCACAAAACCCCATCCGCCTGAATCGGGTGGATGAGCGAGGACGACACGCCTTTTCTCTTTCCAGCGCGAAGCGAATCCACGAAAATGCGACCATGGCCATCAAGCAACTTTCCGAAACCCTCATCAATCAGATCGCCGCCGGCGAAGTCATCGAGCGGCCGGCAAGCGCTGCCAAGGAGCTGATCGAAAACGCGCTCGATGCCGGCGCCACGCGCATCGAGATCGCGACGGCGGGCGGCGGCAAGGCGCTGCTGAGGGTCAGCGACAATGGCTCTGGCATGGAACAGGCGGATCTGGAACTCGCCATCAAGCGCCATTGCACCTCGAAGATTTCCGACACGCTGGACGATATCCGCACCCTCGGCTTCCGCGGCGAGGCCTTGCCCTCCATCGGCTCGGTGGCGCGGCTGTCGATCGCCAGCCGCAGGGTCGGCAGCGCCGGCGGCGCGGAGATCGCGGTGGCTGGCGGCAAGGTGCTGCATCTGCGCCCGGCGGCGGCCAATCCGGGCACCATCGTCGAGGTGCGCGACCTGTTCTTCGCGACCCCGGCGCGGCTGAAATTCCTGAAGACCGAGAAGGCCGAAGCGGCGGCAATCACCGAAGTCGTCAAGCGTATGGCGATCGCCTTCCCGCAGGTGCGCTTCGTCCTCTCAGGCAGCGACCGCTCGACGCTGGAATTCCCGGCGACCGGCGACGACCGTCTCGCGCGGATGGCGCAGGTGCTCGGCAAGGACTTTAAGGACAATGCCATCGAGCTCGATGCCATGCGCGAGGATGTGGGCCTCACCGGCTTTGCCGGCGTGCCGACCTTCAATCGCGGCAACTCGGCGCATCAATATGCCTTCGTCAACGGCCGGCCGGTGCAGGACAAGCTGATCCTGTCCGCGATCCGCGGTGCCTATGCCGAAACCATCCCGTCGGGACGCTATCCTATCGCCGTACTGTCCATCACGCTCGATCCGGCCCTCCTCGACGTCAACGTGCATCCGGCGAAATCCGATGTCCGCTTCCGCGATCCCGGCCTGGTGCGTGGCTTGATCGTCGGCGCCATCCGCGAGGCTTTGGCGCGCGAGGGCGATCGCGCCGCGACGACAGGCGCCGACGGCATGCTGCGCGCCTTCACCTCCGGCTTCCAGCCGGGATGGCGGCCATCGGCGCCGAGCGCGCCCTGGACACCGGACGCCTCTCCGTCCCGGCCCTATCAGCCGGCGGCAACAAATGGGAATGGCTTCGGCCTCAGGGAGCGACCGCAGGCCGCTTTCGACGGGCTTGCCATGCCGGCCGCTCGCGCCGAGAGCACTCCGCTTGCCGAGCCGATGCGGCCGGAGGAGCCCTCCCGCTTTCCGCTGGGCGCGGCCCGCGCGCAGCTGCACGAGAACTATATCGTCGCGCAGACCGAGGACGGTCTCGTCATCGTCGACCAGCATGCGGCCCATGAGCGCCTGGTCTTCGAGGAGATGCGCAAGGCGCTGCATTCCAAGCGTCCGGCGTCGCAGGTGCTGCTGATCCCCGAGATCGTCGACCTGCCGGAAGAGGATTGCGACCGGCTGATGGTCTTTGCCGACGAGCTTGGCGCGCTCGGATTGGCCGTCGAGCGTTTCGGTCCCGGCGCGGTCGCCGTGCGCGAGACGCCGGCCATGCTCGGTGAGGTGGACGCGCAGGGGCTGATCCGGCAATTGGCCGACGAGATCGCCGAATGGGACACGGCCTCCGGCCTTGCCGCCAAGCTGGAATATGTCGCCGCCACCATGGCCTGCCACGGTTCGGTGCGCTCCGGCCGACGGCTGCGGCCGGAGGAGATGAATGCGCTGTTGCGCCAGATGGAGGCAACGCCGGGTTCCGGCCAGTGCAATCATGGCCGGCCGACCTATATAGAGTTGAAGCTCTCGGACATCGAGCGGCTGTTCGGACGAAGCTGAGCGCCGATAGGGCATTTCCAGGAAAAGCGCGCGGCGCTTTTCCATCCGGAATGCGGAAAGAAGCAAGAAGATAGAGCGTTTCCGCGCTTCGAAGAAAAGCGGAAACGCTCCAACGTCGAAAGAACTGGAAAAGTCAGGCCCGTCGCGTTATGGCAGAGGCGTGACAGAGAATGAAGGACGGCATCAGATGAATCTTTTCGAAGGACATGGAAACCGCGAGGCGAAGGTTCGCTATCTCGACGGCGATTTCCAGATCCTGATGCCGGGCTCCTATGTCGTTTGCGCCATGACCGGCCGGCAGATCGCTCTCGATGAGCTGCGCTATTGGAGCGTGGCCCGGCAGGAGCCCTATGCCGACGTCATATCGTCGCTGGAAGCTGAAAAGCGCGCCGGCGCCCTTCCGAACCAGAAGCGCTAGTCTCGGCCCGCCGAGGCGCTATTGAGCTTCGGCTGTTTCATTCGCCCCCCTGAATTTGCCGAGAAGCAGGCACCTTCTCTCCGCTAGGCAGAAGGGTTTTGCCGGTCCAGCCTTCCCGCAGGCGCCGTTCGCGCGCGGATACGATCGCGCGATCGATGATCAGATCCGGCGCATGTGGATCGGCGAAGACCATGTCGATCTCGATGACGCGGCAGCGCTTCAGCAGCTCGCCGGCGCGGCCGTGAAGACCGATCAGGCGGACATAATCCTTGGATGTCGTGACGATCTCCAGATCGTCGCGGGTGGCGATATCGAGGATGTCGGCGATCTCGTCCTCTTCCAGATGCTCGTGATCGCCGAAGCTACGGCGCACGGCAATGCTCGCGCCCAGGGAGTCAACCGTGCGGAAGAACTTGGCGGGATCGGCGATGCCGGCAAAGGCCAGCACCTTGCGGCCGGACAAATCCTCCTGCCCGCGCACCTTGATCGATGCGGAGAAGAAAGGCCTACCGGCGCGGGCGGCGAGACGCACGACCCGATCGCCGGCATCCCCCTCGCCGACCTTGAGCAAGGCCGAGGTGTAGAGCAGCTGCGTGCGCAGCGGCGCGCGCACCGGACCGCCCGGCACGAGATGACCGTTGCCGATACCCCTCATGGCGTCGATGACGACCAGCGCATAGTCGATGGCGATCTGCGCGCTCTGGAAGCCGTCATCCATGATGATGAGATCGGCGCCCTCGCGCACCAGCCGCTCGGCGCCGTCGGCACGGCGGCGCGCAATCACCGTCAATGCTTCGCGGGCGAGCAGCAGCGGTTCGTCACCGACCGCCGTGGCGTGATGATGACCCGGATCGACCACGGTCGTCACATCGAGCGAGCCGCCATAGCCACGGCTGAGGAAACCGGGCGTCAATCCCCTTGCCTTGGCGGCCCGGGCCAGCGCCAGTGCCGTCGGCGTCTTGCCGGCGCCGCCGACCGTGAAATTGCCGACGCAGATCACCGGCACCGCCACGGAGGCACGGCGGCCATGCGTCATGCGATGGCCGGCAACGCGTCCATAGAGGAAAGAGAAGGGTGAAAGTCCCCAGGCCCGCCAATCCGGCTTCCGCCACCAGAACGGCGGTGCTTCCGATACCATGATCTAATCCCGCCTCGCCTCGGCCATTGCCCATACGATCCTGGAGCGGCTCAGCGTTTCACGGAATCGCTGAGCCGCTCCAGCCTATTTGTTTTGACGCAATTCCGGACGAAAAAACGCTGCACAGTTTTGCGCGACATGCGTCAGCAAGGCGGCAAGAAAGGGCAGATAGGACGAAAAAGCAAGCCTCCTCCGACATCAGGCCGGCTGGCGGGCCGGCAGGAGACCTTCCAGCTCGGTGATATCGGTCAGGCAGTAATGGGAAGCGGCGGCCAGCGATTCCCGCGAGCCGGTGCCCGTGAGAACGCCGACCCTCAGGCCGGCGCCGGCATTGTGTCCCATATGCAAATCGTGATTGTTGTCGCCGACGACGGCCACCTGAGAGGGGACAAGCCCGGTCGCCGCGCAGAAACCCAGCACCATTCCCGGCTCCGGCTTCGTGCCAAAACCGCTGTCATAGCCGGCGATGTAATCGAGATAATCGAGGAAACCGAAGCGGCTGGCCGTCTGGCGGATCGAGCGTTCATTGTCGCTGGAGGCAACCCCGAGCTTGTAGCCGCGCCCGTGCAGGCGGCGGAAAAAAGCAGCGAGATCGGTAACCGGAGACGAAAAATCGGCGGCATGGGAAAACAACGCATCCAGCTTTTCCGTCAGCTCCGCCACATCCACCTTGGAGCCGGCGGCAACAAGGCCCTCGGAAATCTGCCGGGTATTGCCGGCGGCGAGCAGGCTGTCGGGCACGATATGGCCGGTCACCGGGTCCATGCCGCAAGCCGACAGCAGATGATCGGCAAGGGTCGCGTCACCCTCGGCAGCGATACGGGCAAGCTCGCGATTGACCGGAAGCCAGCTCGCATCATAGTCGAGAAGGGTGCCGTCCTTGTCGAACAGAATGCCCGCAATCGTCTCCAGCCTGACAGCCGCTGCCATAATCACTCCCCCTCGTTCAACCCTGCGCCATCGTCTTCGGCATCAGCCGCGCCTTCACGGTCAGCGGATTGATGTAGGGTTCCAGACCCTTGATGGTCGCCGCCAATCCCCCACGCATCTCGTGCACGGCCGCAAAACCGGCATCGATCATGCCGCGCCGCGCGCCGTCATTGATGAGCAGATAGTGCACGCCCCGCGCCAGCATCTCGGTGTCGCGCACCATGCGGGCGCTGCCGCGGCGAGCGAGCAACTGATAGGCGTCGCGAAAATTCTGGACATGGCCGCCCGTCAGGATGGCGCAGCCGAGCATGGCCGACTCCAGCGGGTTCTGGCCGCCTTCATTCGTCAACGACTTGCCCATGAAGGCGATCTCGGTCATGCGCAGATAAAGCCCCATCTCGCCGATCGTGTCGCCGAGGAAGACATCGATATCGGGCGAGAGAACGTCGTTGCGGGTGCGGCGGGCAACCTTCAGGCCCTTTTCGACCAGCATGGCCTCGATCGCATCACAGCGCTCCGGATGGCGCGGCACGATGATGCTGAGCTGGGCGTCATGTTCCTTCAGGGTCTGATGAACGACGGCTGCGGCCTCCTCCTCGCCCTCGAAGGTCGAGACGGCGGCCCATGTCTTGCGATTGCCGATCTGTTTCAAATAGCGCGCAAGCGTCGGGGCATCGTAAGGCGGCGCATCGGTGTCCACCTTGAGATTGCCCGCCTTGATCACCTGCAGCGCCCGCAGGTCACGAAAACGCTCGGCATCGAGATCGGATTGGGCAACGACCAAGGCAAGATTTTCAAACAAGGCTTCGGACAGAGACGGATGCCGGCTCCAGCGGGCAAAGGAGCGGTCCGACATGCGGGCATTGACGAGGATCTGCGGAATGCGGCGGCGGCCGAGTTCCATGATGGTCGCCGGCCAGATCTCGGATTCGGCGAAGATCGCGCAGTCGGGCTGCCAATATTCGAGGAAACGGCTGATGCCCGGCTTCAGGTCGAGCGGCACATATTGGTGGATGACCTCATCGCCGAGACGCTCCTTCGCCACCCTCGCCGAGGTGATCGTGCCTGTCGTCAGGATGACATGGATATCGCGCCGACGGATTTCGCGGATCAGCGGGATGACCGCCGAAGTCTCGCCGACACTCGCGGCATGGAACCAGATCAGCGGTCCCTGCGGGCGATTGGCGCTGGCATAGCCCGACCGCTCCAGCCGGCGGGAGCTGTCTTCCTTGCCCTTGGCGGCACGGATGGCGAGATAGGGTCCGATCAGGGGATAGATCGCGATCCCGCCAAAACGGTAAGCACTCAAAGCGAGACGTGCCCTGAGGCTGCTCATTTCGATTGCCTCCGACCCAAGCTGATCGTCATCGATGCCAAATCCCAAATGTCCAACGGCCAATAGATCGGCCGATTTTTTCTTCTGATTGCGTCAAAAATACCGCGTCATGGCCGGAATGAAAGCGACAATGCCGATCCGGGCGGGGATATCAAAAATAAAATGGAGCGGAACGCGGCCTTAGGATGCCTTGTCCTGCGGATCGAGCAAACGATGCAGATGAACGATGAAATAACGCATGTGGGCATTGTCGACGGTCTGCTGCGCCTTCGACTTCCAGGCGGTCAGCGCGGTCGCATAATCCGGATACATGCCGACGATGTCGAGTTCGTTCAGATTGCGGAACTGTACTTCCTCGAGATTTTCCAATTCCCCGCCGAATACGAGGTGCAGGAGCTGTTTTTTATCGCTGGTCACAGTCATTTTCGTCTCTTTCTGCTGTCGTCCCCCTCCGCACTTCCTGTGCGGGATTTTGACCCAAACGTCAACTGTCTCGCCTGTGGGCAAGCTGATGCAGAAGTTCGGGCAGATGCGCGGCCGGCGCGCCGCAAAGCTCCCCATGCGAGACCTCGGCGCGGTTATACAGGAGCGCCCTGCCCGAGAGGTCGACCAGCGCACCCCCGGCCCGCTCCAGGATGAGATCGGCGGCGGCGAGATCCCAGTCGTGGGAATTGCTCTTGACGATCGTCCCGTCAAGCCGACCGTCGGCAACCATGGCCAGACGATAGGCGAGTGAGGGAACATGCTTGGCCCGCTCGACGGTCTGGCGGAAATCCGGACTGAGCCCCTTCAGCGCATCCTCGGTGCTGGCGAGCCGATAGGTATCGTGCCCCTTCCAATCGGAAACGGCAATCGGCCGGCCGTTCTTCAGTGCCGGGCCGTCCGCGGAGGCGACGAACAGTTCATCCAGCGCCGGGGCATAGAGCACGCCGGCGGTCGGGCGCCCTCTGGTGACGACGGCGACGCTGACGCACCACAGTTCTAGCCCCGAGAGAAAGCCGCGCGTGCCGTCGATCGGATCGACGACGAAGAGTGTTTCGTGCGACAGCCGCGCGGCATCGTCGTCGGTCTCCTCCGACAGCCAGCCATAATCCGGCCGGGCGGAACGCAGGATGGAGGCCAATGCCTCGTTGGCGGCGAAATCGGCGGCGCTGACGGGGGATCGGCCTTCGTTCTTCCACCAGACCTCGGGCGATTGCCGAAAGAAGCCGAGAGCAATTTCGCCTGCCTGGCGCGCGGCGCGGACAATCAGGTCCAGGTCGCTCGTTTCGTCGCCCATTTGGCTAGCGGTCATTCCGAATGTCCAATCTCCGGCCCTTCGCCGGCGTATCCCCCCGACGGACCCTATCGCACCGTCCCGGTGTTGGCGAGCCTGCTCAGCGGCCGGCGAGCGTCATGCCTTCGATGGCAAGCGTCGGGGCGGCAACGCCAAAATCGCGATCGATATCGCTCGCCGGCGTCACGCGCATGAACATGTCCTTGAGGTTGGAGGCGATGGTCACCTCCGACACAGGGAAAGTCAATTCGCCGTTCTCGATCCAGAAGCCAGTGGCGCCACGGCTGTACTCGCCGGTGATCATGTTGACGCCCTGGCCGATCAGCTCGGTGACGTAGAAGCCGTTGCCGACATTGCGGATCAGCTCCTCCGGCGAGATATCGCCCGGCTCCAGCGCCAGATTGGTGGAGGACGGCGAAACGGCGGTGCCGCCGCGCGCTCCACGGCCGTTGGTCCTGAGACCACCGATCTCCCGCGCCGTCGATGTCGACAGGAACCAGTGTTTCAGAACACCGTCCTCGATCATGACCAGCCGCTTGCCGGAGACGCCCTCGCCGTCGAAGGGGCGCGAGGCGGGACCGCGCACAATGAGCGGATCGTCGGTGATCGACAGGCCGGCCTTCAGCACCTGCTGCCCCATCTTGTCGCGCAGGAAGCTGGTCTTGCGGGCAACGGAAGCGCCATTGATCGCGCCGGCGATATGGCCGACGAAACCACGCGCCACGCGCGGGTCGAAAACGACGGTCACGTCCTTGCCCGTGGGAACCTGGCGCGGATTGACGCGCTTGACCACCCGCTCGCCAGCGCGGCGGCCGATCTCCTCGGAGGCTTCCAGATCGGCGAAATAGAGGCGGCTGTCGAAATCATAATCGCGCTCCATGCCGGTGCCCTCGCCGGCGATGACGCTGACGGAACGGCTGAAGCGCGAGCCCATATAATGACCGGCAAAGCCATGCGAAGTCACGAGCACGAGGCCGCCCATGCCGGCGGACGCGCCTGAACCGGAGGAATTGCTGACGCCGGGGACGGCAAGCGCCGCCTCTTCCATCGCCAGCGCCGCCTCGCGCAGCTCGGCCGACGAGACCTCGGTCGGGTCGAAAAGCTCGAGATCGGGATAGGTCCTGGCGAGATCGGCCTCATCGGCAAGGCAGGCGAAGGGATCTTCCGGCGAGACCCTGGCCATGGCCACGGCGCGCTCGGCGAGCGCCGTGAGGTCGAAGCCCGGATTGGCCGAGACGCTGGCGACACGGTTGCCAACGAAAACCCTGAGCGAGAAGTCATCGCTTTCGGAGGATTCGGTGCCCTCGACCTTGCCGAGACGGACGCTGACGGATTGCGCCCGCGAGCGCACGACGACGGCATCGGCCGCATCCGCGCCGGCTTTCCGGGCGAGGTCGATCAGCTGGCTGGCGCGGGAAAGCAGAGTGGCGGAATCGATTTCTGAGGACATGATTTGGCCTTTCCTTCGCGTTCCATTTATTGTGCACTACATAAAGCATCAAGGGCGGCAAAGCCGATTCTTGTCCGAATGTCCTAACGCATGGCTCTTTCCCGCCGCCATGCGCTGCAACACCGCCTGCCCCACAGAGAGAAACAGACGATGTCCGCGCCGAATGCCTTGTTTACCGAAACCCTGATGCTGCTCGGAGGCGCCGTCGTCACCGCGCCGATCTTCAAGAAACTGGGGCTGGGCACCGTGCTCGGTTATCTCGCCGCCGGTGTCGTCATCGGACCGGTCCTGCATGGCATCGGCGATGGCGAAGCCGTGCTTGCCGTGGCCGAACTCGGCGTCGTCTTCCTGCTCTTCATCATCGGCCTGGAGCTGAAGCCGTCGCGGCTGTGGCAGATGCGGCGCGACATTTTCGGCCTCGGCACGGCGCAGGTGGTCTTAAGCGGCCTGGCGCTGACGCTCGCCGCCTATCTCGGAAACATCGCCGGCTGGCGCGGCAGCATCATCGTCGGCTTCGGCCTGGCGCTGTCGTCCACGGCCTTCGCCATGCAGATCCTCGAGCAGGAGGGCGACGTCAACACGAAATACGGGCAGCGCTCCTTCTCCATGCTGTTGCTGCAGGATCTGGCGATCGTGCCGCTGCTCGCCCTCGTCACGATTCTCGACGGTCCGAAGGAAACCTCCAATCCGCTGCCGGATCTCGCCATCGCCGTCGGTGCCGTCGCGGCGATGATCATTGCCGGGCGCTACCTGCTCACCCCGCTGTTCCAGGTGATCGCCCGCACCGGCGCGCGCGAGGCGATGATCGCCGCCGCCCTCTTCGTCGTCATGGGATCGGCAACCCTGATGCAGCTTGCCGGCCTCTCCATGGCCATGGGCGCGTTTCTCTCCGGCGTGATGCTTGCGGAATCCTCTTATCGCCATGAGCTGGAGGCGGACATAGAGCCGTTCCGCGGCGTGCTGCTCGCCATTTTCTTCATCGCCGTCGGCCTGTCGCTCCAGCTGGACGTCATTGCCGACAACTGGGCGCTGATCCTGCTCGCCGTCCCTGTCGTCATGATCATCAAGGGCGTGATCATCTATGCGCTCTGCCGCGTGACCGGCTCCTCGCATGACGATGCCATCCGTATCGCCTGCCTGCTGCCGCAGGGCGGTGAATTCGGTTTCGTGCTGTTCAGCACGGCGAGCGCCAGCGGCGGCCTGTTCTCGGCCAGCACCGCCTCGATGCTGATCGCGATCGTCACGCTCTCCATGGCGCTGACGCCGCTCGGCTCGGCGCTTTCGAAGCGCCTCCTGAGCGGCGACGCGCATGAGGAACTGGATGAGGATTTCGAGGGCGCGGGCTCCGACGTGCTGATGATCGGCTTCTCGCGCTTCGGCCAGATCGCCGCGCAGATCCTGCTGGCCGGCGGCCGCGACGTCACCGTCATCGACTTTTCCGCCGACCGCATCCGCCAGGCTTCGAGCTTCGGTTTCCGGATCTATTTCGGCGACGGCACCCGCAAGGACGTGCTGCGCTCGGCCGGCATCGACCATGCCAAGATCGTCGTCGTCACCACCCATCAGCGCGAGATCACCGACAAGATCGTCGAGCTCGTGCAGACGGACTATCCGCATGCCCGCCTCTTCGTCCGCTCCTACGACCGCATCCATTCGATCGCGCTGCGCAACAAGGGTGTGGACTACGAGCTGCGCGAGACGCTGGAATCGGGCCTGCTCTTCGGCCGGCGCACGCTGGAGGCCCTCGGCGTCAGCGAAGCCAATGCCTACGAGATCGGCGAGGATATCCGCAAGCGCGACGAGCAGAGGCTGGTGCTGCAGACGAGCGAAGGGCTGCAGGCCGGCAGCGACATGCTCTATTCCCGGCCGGTCAAGCCGGAACCGCTGGTCAAGCCCAAGCGCGCCGCCGACGTCTTCAGCGACGACGACGATCTTTCGGTGTTGCCGGCGGAAGAGCCCGAACGGGCCTAAAGCGCATCGCGATCTTTCAGATCCGCTTCCCGCGCTTTAGGTCTTTGATGTTGCGCATGTCGCGGTCGCAAAACCGCTGCACACTTTTGCGCGACATGCTCTAATTCTTCGCGGTGATCACCCGGTCGATGGCGAACTTCAACTCGTCCTTGACGCCGGCCGACATGGCGAGGATGTCGCGCGCCTTCAGGAAATCGAGGACGCCGGTGCGGCCGACGGAGGGGCGCAGGAAGATCTGCGGCGCAAGCAGCCTGAGCTTCAGCGCGATATTGGACTGCATGGTCAATTGTCCCGCGCCGAACAGGCTTTCGATACGGTTCGGAATTTGGCTGCCGTCGCCCTCCGGCCCGCCGACCACGTCGATGCCGATGATGATATCGGCAAGACCGGCCAGATGCTCGTAGGGGACCGGGTTCATGATGCCGCCGTCGATCATCACCCGCTCGCCGACCTTGACCGGCATGAAGACGGCGGGAATGGCGGCGGAGGCGGCCAGCACCGGGAAGAGTTCGCCCTTTTCGGTCACCACCTCGGTCTGGTCGTAATAATCCGTCGTCACCACCTTCAACGGGATGCGCAGCTCGGAGAAATCCTCCGGAAAGGCTGACGGCATGAAGGCACGCAGGATGCGCTCGAGATTGAACTGGCCGATCCTGAAGCTGCGCATGTTGGCCGGTCGCAGGCTCCAGAGCTTGTTGAGCACCGCCGGGCGGTTGCCGACCGAGGCAAGCGTATAGTCGCGAATCTCGGCGCCGCTCATGCCGGCGGCCATGGCCGCGCCCATGATCGAGCCGATGGAGGCGCCGGCGATGGCGACCGGGCGGATTCCGAGCTCGTCCAGCGCCTCGATGATATGGATATGGGCAAGTCCCCGCGCACCGCCGCAACCGAAGGCGACCGCGACACTCGGCGTGCTCGACGACGCGAGCGGATAGTCGCTCCCGACGAAATCAGCATAATCGCCCATGATCCTCTCCCTCCGCAACTAGGCCTGCAGGGGCTGATAACGGAAGAAATGCATCTTGCTGTCGCCGAACGTCCGCTCTTCGAGGAAGAGGAAGTCCGGCGCGACGCTGACGATAACGTCGGCGCGCTCCTCGAGGATCGCGAGCGCACCGGGCACCAGCCAGCCGCCGGCTGCAGCGGCCGCAAAGGCCTTCTCGCCGAGACCCTTGCCATAGGGCGGGTCGGCGAAGAGAAAATCGAAGGGTTCGAGATTGCCGACGCCGCCGAGATCGGTCGCATCGCGCCGCAGCATGCGCGTGCGGCCATGCAGGCCGAGCGCATCGATGTTTTCCCAGAGCAGGCCCCGGCCCTCGACGCTGCTTTCGACGAAGAGGACGTGACGGCAGCCGCGCGAGGCGGCTTCCAGGCCGACCGCACCCGTGCCGGCGAAGATATCCATCATCCGCGTGCCGTCGAGCGCCTCGGGATAGGCGTGGTTCAGAATGTTGAACAGGCTCTCGCGCGTGCGATCCGCCGTCGGACGAATATCGTTCGACTTCGGGGTTGCAAGCGAGCGACCGCGAAACTCACCGCCGACGATCCGCACCGCGCGTCAACCCCTTCCGCCCTTGGGGCCGCCCTTGCCCGAGCCGCCACGGCTCGGACCGCCACGACCTTGGCCGCCTGACGGACGACCACCGGGCTTGCCGGAGAAGCCGCGGGCACCGCCGGGCTTTCCGGACGGCTTGCCGCCACCAAAGGACTTGCCGCCGCCCGGCTTCTTGCCGAACGGTTTGCCGGCTGGCCGGTCGCCTTGCGGGCGGTCACCACGGGACGGACGATCACCGAACGGACGGTCGCCACGCGGCGGACGATCTCCAAACGGGCGATCGCCGCGGGGACGCTCGGAACGCTGCTCGCCGTCGAAGGATCTTGCGCGCGGACGCTCATCACCTTCGGCGCGCGGCCGGCGGTCACCGCGGGGCTTGTCGCCATAGGGACGATCGCCACGCGGCTTGTCGCCGAAAGAACGTTCGCCGCGAGAGGGACGATCCCCGAAAGAGCGCTCGCCGCGAGGCCGTTCGGAACGGGCTTCGCCCTGGAAGGATTTCGAACGAGGACGGTCGCCGCCTTCCGGCCGCGAGCCACGCTCACCACGGGGACGATCGCTGAACGCCCGATCGCCACGGGGCTTGTCGCCGAAAGGACGGTCACCCTGCGGACGATCGCCGCGGCCGCGCTTGCGGTCGAAGCCTTCGTCATCGCCACGGGACCGGCGCGGCGCTTCCTCGCTGGAGCGAATCCATTCGCCATCCGCCTCGTCGACGCGGTTGACACGAACGCGCGGCCCCTCGTCCGGACGGTCGAAGCCGCTGCGCTGCGGGCGCTCGGGCTCGCCGCGCTTGAAGGCGGTCTTTGCATTCTTGGCGGCCTTGGCGGCGGCCTTTTCGCCGAGCGGACGGGCGCCGGGCGCCATCCAGACATTGACGTTGCGGCGCGCGCCGAGCGGCTGACGCTTCGAACGGTCGTCTTCCTTGCGGCCGCCTTCGCGACGTCCCTCGTCACGACGATCGTCGCGCTTGGTGTCGAGACGGCTCAAGGCGCGCTCGCGCTTGTCTTCGGGACGCTCGCGCCGCGGACGTTCCTCTTTCGCGCCGCGTGCCGGCTTGGCATCGGCTTCATCTTCGGCGGCGCCGGCCGAGGCATTGTAGAGCGGTGCGTCGAAATTCGCCTTGGCGTCTTCCACCAGACGTGGCCCGAGCTGATCGCGCAGTGTGCGGCCGCGCACTTCCAGCACCCGGCCTTCCGGCAACTCGCCGAGCTGGAACGGCCCGTAGGAAATGCGGATCAGACGGTTGACCTCGAGACCGAGCGCGCCGAGCACGTTCTTGATTTCGCGGTTCTTGCCTTCGCGCAGACCCATGGTGATCCAGACGTTGGACCCTTGCGTACGGTCGAGCGTTGCGTCGATCGAGCCATAAAGCACGCCGTCGACGGCAATGCCTTCCTTCAACTTGTCGAGCGCGTCCTGATCGATCTCGCCATGGGCGCGCACGCGGTAGCGGCGCAGCCAGCCGGTGGTCGGCAGTTCCAGCACGCGGGCAAGGCCGCCGTCATTGGTCAGCAGCAGCAGACCTTCGGTGTTGATGTCCAGACGGCCGATCGACATGACGCGCGGCAGCTCTTCCGGCAGATTGTCGAAAACAGTCGGACGTCCCTCCGGATCGGCATTGGTGGTCACCAGGCCGGCCGGCTTGTGATAGAGCCAGAGGCGCGTGCGCTCTATGCCGCGGATCGGCACGCCGTCCACCTCGATCTTGTCGGCGAGCGTCACGTTGACGACCGGCGTGTCCAAGAGAACGCCGTTCAGCTTGACGCGGCCGTCCAGGATCATGCGCTCGATGTCGCGACGCGAGGCCACGCCGGCGCGCGCCATCACCTTGGAAATGCGCTCGGCCTTTCCATCCGCGCCATCCGTCTCGGCGGCGACCCTGGCGGGTGCTGCCTTCTTCGGCTTGGTATCGTCGCGTTTCGCCGCCGGCTTCGTCTTGGTGTCGCGGGTAAAGGGTTTGGACCCAGGCCGCTTGGGCTTGTCATTCATTGTCATTTGTTGTTTGCCTGAATTTTTAAGGCGTGTTCCTATCAGGTCGCGCCCCTGCGGTTAAGTGGAAAATCCAAAATGGCGAAGACAAATCACTTCATGGAGCTGGCGCTCGCCGAAGCGCGAAGCGCCGGCGCACGCGGTGAAGTGCCGATCGGTGCCGTTCTCGTGCTCGGAGACGCCGTCATTGCCAAGGCCGGCAACCGCACCCGCGAACTCAACGACGTCACCGCCCATGCCGAAATCGCCGCGATCCGCATGGCCTGCGAAGCGCTCGGCCAGGAACGCCTGACCGGCGCCGATCTCTATGTGACGCTGGAGCCCTGCACCATGTGCGCGGCGGCCATCTCCTTCGCCCGCATCCGTCGCCTCTATTACGGCGCCGAAGATCCGAAGGGCGGCGGCGTGGACAACGGCGTCCGCTTCTATCGCCAGCCGACCTGCCATCACGCGCCGGAGGTCTATTCCGGCATGGCCGAACGGGATGCGGCGGATATTCTCAGGGAATTCTTCCAGCTCAAGCGCGTGGAAAACTAAAAAGCGACGGTTTTGGCCGCCGCTTCTTTTGAAAGCTTATTGGAACGGCTTCCACCAGCTGCTGCTGTTGGACTGCTGCGCGGCCTCGGCATCCTTCTTGCGCTGCTTTTCCTTCTTGCTCTCGGGCGTGCCGACATCGCTCAACGCTGCCGGATCGGAAACCTGGCGATATTGCTGCGGCGGATCGATCAGATAACGGCGCTGGTCGTAGGTGCCGTCCTGATCCTGGCGCGCGGCGCGATAGGCGGCCGTCTGCTCGGCTTCCGTCTTGCGGTTGCGGCTGCTGTCGGCCTGAGCCAGCGGCGAGCGGTAATTGGTGTTGCTCTTGTTTTCCTCAGCCTCGGCGGCGAGGCGCTTGCGCGCGTCTTCCGGCGATTCCAGCCAGGCCGGATTGTCCTTGCTTGCCAGCGATTGCTGCGGCGAGGTCAAGTTTTCCCTCTGGTTTTCAGCGGGCAGTACCAGGCCGGGGCGGTTCGGGTAGGTAACGCCCTTGTCCTTCGGCGTGGCGGCCGAGACGGAAGCGATATCACCGAGATCGTCGAAGAGCTGCTGGCCGGCGGTCTTGTCCGTGCCGTAACGCGGGCTGCTCAGGCAACCCGACATCAGGCCGCAGCCAATCACGAGTGCCGCCAAGCTGACGCCGACACGAACTCTATGCATCGCTCTCATGAAAACCCTTCCCAGCCATGCCGGTGCAATTATTGCAGAACCCCATTTCTCGGCAACTGCCGTAAAAATCAGGCCATTTTCAGGCAGCTTTTACCGGATGAACGCCGCAAAGGCAATTCACCCGGCAATTTTCTCAGTGAACAGCCGCGAGCTCGCGCAGGGCTGCCGCATCACGCGCCGAGACGTCGGGATAGTCCGGATCGGAACCGACATCGGTGGTGATACGCCAGGAACGCGCGCATTTGCGGCCCTCGGCAAGGGTCGGCACGACGCTGACCTTGGCGTCGCCGTCCAGGCGGAAGGCATCCGCCGGACCCTCGCCGCCGGTAACGGTGATCGCCGAGGTGATGCAGATCTCCGCGAGATCCTGCCCCTCTACCGCCTTCAGCAGCTCCGGATCGGCGATATGGACGACCGGTGCGGCTTCGAGCGAGGAGCCGATGCGCTTGTCCTTGCGCTCGATTTCCAAAGCGCCGGTGACGACGCTGCGCACCGCGCGGATCTTCTTCCACTTATCGGCCAGCGCTTCGTTCTTCCATTCCGCGGGAACGGCGACGAACTGTTCGAGATGCACGGAAACCGCGGACGGATTGCGCGACAGCCACGCCTCTTCCATCGTGAACGGCAGCATCGGCGCCAGCCAGGTCACCATGCAGTCGAAGATCGTGCGGATGACGGCCAGCGCGGCGCGGCGGCGCAGGCTCGAGGGCGCATCGCAATAAAGCGCGTCCTTGCGGACATCGAAATAGAAGGCCGAAAGCTCGACATTGGCAAAATCGATCAGGGCGCGGGTGATGCGCTTGAAGTCGAAGGCGTCGTAGCCTTCGCGCACCAGCACATCGAGCTCGGCCAGACGATGCAGCATCAGCTGTTCCAGCTCCGGCATGTCGGCATAGGCGATCACTTCGCCCTTGTCATGGGCCAGCGTGCCGAGCATCCAACGGATGGTGTTGCGCAGCTTGCGATAGGCGTCGACATTGGTCTGGATGATCGCCTTGCCGACGCGCAGGTCTTCCGCATAGTCCGAGGTCATGACCCAGAGGCGAAGGATATCGGCGCCGGCGTCCTTCATCACTTCCTGGGGCGAGGTGACGTTGCCCTTGGACTTCGACATCTTCTCGCCCTTCTCGTCCATGGTGAAGCCATGGGTGAGGACGGCATCGTAAGGCGCGCGGCCGCGCGTCGCGGCACTTTCGAGCAGCGACGAATGGAACCAGCCGCGATGCTGGTCGGAGCCTTCGAGGTAGAGATCGGCCGGCCATTTCAGGTCGGGGCGGTCCTCCAGCGTGAAGGTATGGGTCGAGCCTGAATCGAACCAGACGTCGAGGATGTCCATGACCTGCGTCCAGGGCTCGTTGGCCTTTTCGCCGAGAAAGCGCTCGCGCGCGCCTTCGGCGAACCAGGCATCGGCCCCTTCGGCATCAAAGGCCTCGAGGATGCGGGCATTGACGCCGTCGTCCTGTAGGATCTCGCCGTCGTCGTCGACGAAGATCGCGATCGGTACGCCCCAGGCGCGCTGGCGCGAGAGAACCCAGTCCGGACGCTGCTCGATCATGGCGCGCAGGCGGTTCTGGCCACTGGCGGGCACGAAGCGGGTGTCGTCGATCGCCTTAAGGGCGCGAGAGCGCAACGTCGTGCCGTCGGCAAGGTCCTTGTCCATATAGACGAACCATTGCGGCGTGTTGCGGAAGATCACCGGCTTCTTCGAACGCCAGGAATGCGGATAGGAGTGCTTCAGTCGTCCGCGCGCGAAGAGCGTGTTGGTCTCGATCAGCGCCTTGATGACGAGATCGTTGGCATTGCCCTTCTTGCCGTTGTCGTCCATGACGCGGCCGCCGTCGAAGCCGGGGGCATCGGCGGTGTAGAAGCCGGCGTCGTCGACCGGGAACGGGATGCGCGACGAGATCCCACGGGCTTCGATGGCGCGGGAATGCGACATCCAGGCGTCGAAGTCCTCGCGGCCGTGGCTGGGCGCGGTGTGCACGAAGCCGGTGCCGGCATCGTCGGTGACGTGGTCGCCGTCGAGCAGGGGAACCTTGAAGGTGTAGCCGAGCGAGGCCAGCGGATGGGCGCAGACGAGCGCGTTGAAATCGGCGGCGGTCACGTCACCCAGGCGCTTGTATTGCAGCTTGGCCTTGGCGAAGGATTCCTCGGCGAGCTTGTCGGCGAAGATCAGCTTTTCGCCCGGACGCGGGCCGAAGTCGTTGGCGGCTTCCGTCACCTCGTAGAGACCATAGGACACGCGCGACGAATAGGCGATCGCCCGGTTGCCGGGGATCGTCCAGGGGGTCGTCGTCCAGATGACGACGAAGGCGCCGGCAAGCGCCGTCGGACCTTCCACGACCGGGAACTTCACCCAGATCATGTCGCTCTCGACATCGGCATATTCGACTTCGGCTTCCGCCAGCGCCGTGCGCTCGACCACCGACCACATGACCGGCTTGGAGCCGCGATAAAGCTGGCCCGTCTTGGCGATCTTCAAGAGTTCGCCGGCGATGCGGGATTCGGCATGGAAGTTCATCGTCAGATAGGGATTGTCAAAATCGCCGACGATGCCGAGGCGCTTGAACTCATCGGACTGGACCTTGATCCAGCCGGCGGCGAAGTCACGGCATTCCTGGCGGAACTCGTTGACCGGAACCTCGTCCTTGTTCTTGCCCTTCTCGCGGTATTTTTCCTCGATCTTCCATTCGATCGGCAGGCCGTGGCAATCCCAGCCCGGAACGTAGTTGCTGTCATAGCCGCGCATCTGGAACGAGCGGGTGATGACGTCCTTGAGGATCTTGTTCAGCGCGTGGCCGATATGGATGTTGCCGTTGGCATAGGGCGGGCCGTCATGCAGCACGAATTTCCCGCGGCCGGCGGCGGAAGCGCGCAGCATCTTGTAGAGATCCATTTCCTGCCAGCGCTTGACCAGCTCCGGCTCCTTCTGCGGCAGGCCGGCGCGCATCGGGAAATCGGTCTCGGGCAGGTAAAGGGTTTTCGAATAGTCGAGTTTTTCAGCGGTATCGGTCATGGTCCTGACAATTGCCTCGGGTGCTCGGGCATCTCGCGCCAAACGGGGCGCAGCCATAGGGGGATTTTTCGGCGGCGGAAGCGCCTCGGGAACGGGCGCCAAGAACCCGGACCTTCCGGCAGCTTCAGAGCGCGCGGAAGGCCGGGCCAATAATTCGTATCGATGGGCTCAGCCGAAATTGGGTCATAATGGGCGGTTCATAGGCGTTTTTTCCGCCGAAAGGAAGAGGAATCCGTTGCCGAATGCGATAGAAACGCCTTGGGCCTTTTCATGCGCGGCCAACGGGAGGCGATCCGGCCGGCATTGGCACGGCTCTTCCATCCGGATCAGCCTCCGCGCTTAAGAGAAAGCGATGAATTGATCGATCACCCCGAGCGGACGTACGCCGGCCAGCAGCGCCCTTGCCTCTTCCTCATCCTTGCGGATCTGGGCCACCAGCGGATCGAGCCCGTCGAACTTCAGCTCGGGACGGAGATAGCCGAAGAAGGAGACGGAACAGATCTGGCCGTAGAGATCGCCGCTGAAGTCGAAAACGAAGGTTTCGAGCAGCGGCGCGCCGTGGTCGGTCACGGTCGGGCGGCGGCCGTAGCTGGCCACTGCATCGCGAATGATGCCATCGGCGGCGCGGAAGCGCACGGCATAGATGCCGGCTCTCAGCTCCACTTCCGGCGGCAGGCGCATGTTGGCCGTGGGGAAACCGAGCGTGCGGCCAAGCTGCTCGCCGCCGATCACCTCCGCCTCGACCGTATAGCGGTAGCCGAGCAGGCCGGCGGCCTCGGCGACGTTGCCCTCGGTCAGCAGCGTCCGGATGCGGCTTGACGAGACCACATCGGTATTCTCATCGCGATAGGCATCGATCAGCGTCACGCCGAAGCCATATTTGCTGCCGGCATTCATCAGGAAGGCCGGGCCGCCCTGGCGGTCATGGCCGAAATGGAAATCGAAGCCGGTGACGACCTCGGAGGCATGCAGCCAGTCGATCAGGATCGAATGGACGAACTCATCGGCGGAGCGCTGCGAAAAGGCCCGGTCGAAGGGATATTCGATGACGGCGTTGAAACCCACCGCTTCGAGGATGCGCGCCTTGAGCGGCGCCGGCGTCAGGCGGAAAACCGGCTGGTCGGGGCGGAAGACGGTGCGCGGATGCGGCTCGAAGGTGAGCACCAGCGCCGGCACGCCGCGCTCCCTGGCGATCTCCAGCGCGCGGTCGAGCACCGACTGATGGCCACGATGCACGCCGTCGAAATTGCCGATGGCGATGACGCCGCCCTTCAGATTGTCCGGCAGCGGCTCGCGGGTCTCGTTGCGGTGGAAAACGGTCATCGGCTACCACTCCGGTCAGACAAGGCGCGGCATCCACCACTTCGGCGATGCCTGCTCACGCGCCAGGAAGGCGCCGAGCGCAGCTTCGTCGGTGTGGCCATCGACGACATATTCGCGGGCATGGATGCCATGGCTGATATAAAGAAGATCGAGACCGTAATCGAGCGCACCGCGCACGTCGGTCGGCATGCCGTCGCCGATGGCGACGACCCGCGACAGCGGGAATTCGCCGCGCACCTCGCGGGCGGCGGCGATCGAGGCATCGTAGATCGGCCGATGCGGCTTGCCGGCGATCCGCGTCTCGCCGCCGAGGCGGTCGTAATAGGCGGCCATGGCGCCGGCGCAGGGGATCATGCGGTGGCCGCGCTCGACGACCAGATCGGGATTGGCGCAGATCAGCGGCACCTTGCGGGCCGCCCATGCCGTCAGCATGTCGGTGTAATCATCCGGCGTTTCGGTCTCGTCGTCGAAGAAGCCGGTGCAGACGATGGCCTCGGCCTCCTCCGCCTCGACGCGAACCACGTCCAGCCCCTCGAGAATGCCCGTATCGCGCTCGGGTCCAAGCAGGAAGACCTTCTTCGGTCCCTCGGCGATCAGACGGCGGGTGACGTCACCGGAGGTGACGATGCGGTCATAGGCGCTGTCGGGAATGCCGATCTGGCGCAACTGCTCGACCACCTTGGGTGCCACGCGGGGGGAATTGGTGATGAGGACGACGGTCAGGCCTTCGCCGCGTGCCGCCTCGAGCGCGGCCGGCGCGTCCGGATAGGCGGAGACGCCGTTGTGCAGCACACCCCAGACATCGCAGAGCGCGACATCATAATGTCCGCCGATCTCGCGAAAGCTTTCGATACGCTTGCCCATGCCATCCTCGCATTCAAAGAAATCGGGGCTGACATCGCAAACCGGCCGGCAAATTACAAGAGCGGAGCGCCAGGTTTTTGCGCCGCACATAGACCGCATGCGCGTCAGCCGCCAAGGCGGAGCAGGCAGCCGGCAAGGGCGGACACGCCGAGCACGGTCGCCACCCCGGCCTTGCGGCGAAAGACCAGCACGCAGGCGAGGATGAAAAGCAGGAGCGCCGAAACGTCGATCGTCGCCCAGACCGGCCAGGCGATGCCGGCGACCGGCACATCGGCATAGTCGCCACCCGCGGTGCGGACACGATGGCCGAGGAGCACCAGCCGGCTGACATCGACAAAGAGCACATGCAGGCCGAACCAGAGCGACAGATTGGCCATGACCCCGACGATCGCCGCCGTGATGGCGGCCAGAGCCGCCGACAGGCCGGCATGACCGCGCAGGCGCTCGATATAGGGTGCGCCGGCAAAGATGAAGAGGAAGCTCGGCGCGAAGGTCGCCCATGCCGCAAGGCTTGCGCCGAGGAAGCCCGCCGTCAGCGGATCGAAGCCGAAGGGGTTGCGGAAGCCGGCCATGAAGCCGACGAAACAGAGGACCAGCACCAGCGGCCCCGGCGTCGTCTCCGCCAGCGCGAGCCCATCCAGCATCTCGCCCGGCCGCAGCCAGGCATAATGCTGCACCGCCGTCTGCGCGACATAGGCAAGCACGGCGTAGGCGCCGCCGAAGGTGACGACCGCCATGCGCGAGAAGAAGGAGAAGATCGCGCCGAAGACATTCGCCTGGCCGCTCAGCGTTTCGGCGATGATATCCTTCGGGCCATCCAGCCCGTGCACCAGCAGGAGCGGCGCCTGCCAGATCGCCAGCCAGCACAAGAGGGTGAGAAAGGTCATCCGGGCACGGACGCCGCGCAGGCCACCCATGCCAAAGCCGGACAGCGCCAACCGCGGCAGGCGCGGCCGCCAGCCGTCGTCGCGATAGGCACGATGCAGCACACGGCCGTACCCCGTAAGCCCCGCCAGAAGCACGACCAGCGGAAACGGCAGATCGAAGACGAAGAGCAGGAGGAAGCTCGCCACCGCGACGGCGACATGAAACCGCGTCTTCAGCGCCCGGCCGCTGAGCCGGATCAGAGCCTGCAGCACGATCGCCAGCACGCCGGCCTTGATGCCGAAGAAGACGGTCGCCAACAGGCTGGTATCGTGAAACAGCGCGTAGAAGGAAGACAGGGCCAGGATGACGGCAAAGCCCGGCAGGATGAACAGCAGGCCGGCGACCAGGCCGCCGCGCACGCCATGCAGGAGCCAGCCGATATAGGTGGCAAGCTGCTGCGCCTCCGGGCCTGGCAGCAGCATGCAGTAGCTCAGCGCATGCAGGAAGCGCTCCTCGTCGATCCAGCGCTTCTCGTCGACCAGGATACGGTGCATCAAGGCGATCTGCCCGGCCGGACCGCCGAAGCTCAACAGGCCGATGCGCGTCCAGACACGGGTCGCCTCCGCGAAGGAAGGCTCTGGGGCGAGATCGTCAGCCAAAACGGTTTCGCTCACGATTTCCGTGCCCCATGCGATACCCAGTCATGCTTTTCCTGCGTCGCGTCGCGCGCCCAGCGATAGAGCGCGTCATAACACAGCATGCCCGCTTCCAACTGTTCGAGATCGTCAGCATACATGCGCGACAGTCCGAGCGAAATGGCAAGCAGGCCGGCCGCCTGCGGTTCGAGGTCGAGCCGGTTGGTGTCGGCGCCCCTCACAATACGGGAAAGATGATGAAGCGCCGGCAGGTCAAGCCGGAATTCCTTGACCATCGTATCGAAAGTGCATTCCTCCTCGCGATGGCTCCAGAATACCCCCTCCACGTCGAAGGGCGTCGCGCCGAAACGCTCGGCAACGCCGTCGACTTCCTGCGGCGTCACGAAGAGAAACGATGCGCTGGGATCGACGAAACGACGGATCAGCCAGGGGCATGCGATGCGATCGATCTTCGGCCGGGCGCGGGTCACCCACACACTCGGACCCGACGCGTCCGCCCCGGGGAGGATCGAAACCGGGATCAGCGGCAATCCGGCTGTCCGCCAGGCGTCGAGGCCACCATCGAGGATTTCCGCAGTAGCGCCGGCCAGCCGCAGCCATGCGGCAACGCCTTCGCTGAGCTTGCCGCCATGCTGACAGAGACAGACGACATTCCGGTCGCGAAATTCGGCGGCCCAGGCCTGGACGGTCCCGTGATCCCGGCGTCGGGAGGCCGGCAGCAGATAGGGATCGGCGGCAAAATCATCGGCGTCGCGAACATCGAGGATCGCGGGCGCTTTCGGCGTACCCAGCAGACGAAGAAGCTTTTCGGGGGTGATGGCGTTGAACGAAGTCATGTTACGTCCCTTTCAAAAAAGATGGACGCGAAACTCCGGCATGACGCCTCGTGGGGTATTCGCAAACCCCATATTCAGAATTTTCCGGCAAAACCCACGGCAAGTCAACGAAGCGCTGTCCGAAAAATTTCATCGCGCTGTTCTTGACTCGTTTGGCAGCCAATCCTAAATCACCGTCGCTAGCACTCTCCAGAGACGAGTGCTAACAAAATCCATACGGGCCCCCCGCTGGTCCGTGAATGTCATTTGATCGAGGGATTAGACAATGGCAAGCACCAACTTCCGCCCCCTTCATGACCGTGTCGTCGTTCGTCGCGTCGAGTCTGAAGAAAAGACCAAGGGTGGCATCATCATTCCGGACACCGCCAAGGAAAAGCCGCAGGAAGGCGAAATCGTCGCCGTCGGCTCGGGCGCCCGTGATGAATCCGGCAAGGTCGTAGCACTCGACGTCAAGGTTGGCGATCGCGTTCTGTTCGGCAAGTGGTCCGGCACCGAAGTCAAGCTCAACGGCGAAGACCTTCTGATCATGAAGGAAGCCGACATCATGGGCATCATCGGCTGATCCGGCCGGTTCCCTTTTTTCCGATACAGCTGACGGGTCACAAACCCGGACAACGCGAATTCAGGAGTTTCTAACATGGCAGCTAAAGAAGTAAAATTCGGCCGCAGCGCTCGCGAAAAGATGCTTCGTGGCGTCGATATCCTCGCTGACGCCGTGAAGGTCACGCTCGGCCCGAAGGGTCGTAACGTCGTTATCGACAAGTCCTTCGGCGCTCCGCGCATCACCAAGGACGGCGTTTCCGTCGCCAAGGAAATCGAACTCGAAGACAAGTTCGAAAACATGGGCGCCCAGATGGTCCGCGAAGTCGCTTCGAAGACCAACGACGTCGCCGGTGACGGCACCACCACCGCAACCGTTCTTGCCCAGGCCATCGTTCGCGAAGGCGCCAAGGCCGTTGCAGCCGGCATGAACCCGATGGACCTGAAGCGCGGCATCGACCTCGCCGTTGCAGAAGTCGTCAAGGACCTGCTCGCCAAGGCCAAGAAGATCAACACGTCTGAAGAAGTCGCCCAGGTCGGCACGATCTCGGCAAACGGCGAAAAGCAGATCGGTCTCGATATTGCCGAAGCCATGCAGAAGGTCGGCAACGAAGGCGTCATCACGGTTGAAGAAGCCAAGACCGCCGAAACCGAACTCGAAGTCGTCGAAGGCATGCAGTTCGACCGTGGCTACCTCAGCCCCTACTTCGTAACCAACCCGGAAAAGATGGTGGCCGACCTCGAAGACGCCTTCATCCTCCTGCACGAGAAGAAGCTCTCGAACCTGCAGGCCATGCTCCCGGTTCTCGAAGCCGTCGTTCAGACCGGCAAGCCGCTCCTCATCATCGCTGAAGACGTCGAAGGCGAAGCTCTTGCGACCCTCGTCGTCAACAAGCTGCGCGGCGGCCTCAAGATCGCTGCCGTCAAGGCTCCGGGCTTCGGCGACCGCCGCAAGGCCATGCTGGAAGACATCGCCATCCTGACGGGCGGCACTGTCATCTCCGAAGACCTCGGCATCAAGCTCGAGTCTGTCACCCTCGACATGCTCGGCCGCGCCAAGAAGGTTTCGATCTCCAAGGAAAACACCACGATCGTCGACGGCGCTGGCGCCAAGTCCGACATCGAAGGCCGCGTTGCCCAGATCAAGGCCCAGATCGAAGAAACCACCTCTGACTACGACCGCGAGAAGCTGCAGGAACGCCTTGCAAAGCTCGCTGGCGGCGTTGCCGTTATCCGCGTCGGCGGCTCGACGGAAATCGAAGTCAAGGAAAAGAAGGACCGCATCGACGACGCTCTCAACGCGACGCGCGCTGCCGTTCAGGAAGGCATCGTACCGGGCGGCGGCACGGCTCTGCTGCGTTCCTCCGTCAAGATCTCGGTCAAGGGCGAAAACGACGACCAGGAAGCCGGCGTGAACATCGTTCGCCGCGCTCTGCAGTCTCCGGCTCGCCAGATCGCTGAAAACGCTGGTGACGAAGCCTCCATCGTTGTCGGCAAGATCCTCGACAAGAACGAAGACAACTTCGGCTACAACGCTCAGACGGGCGTCTACGGCGACATGATCGCCATGGGCATCGTCGACCCGGTCAAGGTCGTTCGCACGGCTCTGCAGGACGCAGCTTCGGTTGCTTCGCTGCTGATCACCACCGAAGCCATGATCGCCGAACTGCCGAAGAAGGATGCCCCTGGCGGCATGCCGGGCGGCATGGGTGGCATGGGCGGCATGGACATGATGTGATAGGCCAGCGGCCGATCACAGGAATGTCCATAAAGCTTCGCCCATGCACTTTTGGTGCTTCAGGCCGCCAAGCGGCCTGAAGTGGCGGCATGGACATGATGTGATGGGCCAGCGGCCGATTACAGGAATGTCCATAAAGCTTCGCCCATGCACTTTTAGTGCTTCAGGCCGCCAAGCGGCCTGAAGTGGCGGCATGGACATGATGTGATAGGCCACGCCTGTTACGACTGTTCAATCCGGCATCCGGAATGGACGAAGGGCGGCTCTCGGGCCGCCCTTTTCATTTATCCGCCGTGACGCGATACTTTCTTCATAAGATTTCATTTGTGCAAATTGCCCCATTGCTGTTTTTGTAAAAGCACCTATAAATCGCAACGTGGCGATTTTGGAGATGATCGTTGCAGGGGCAATGATTTCTACTTGATTTCAGCGCATGATGCGCATCAAGCTGCGATCTCAATTTTTTCGTTAGATAAAGCACACAAAATTATTACTTGAGTCGACCTGAATGATTGGGTCGAAATCGGGAGCACATCCCGGGTTCAGGGAGTTGGCGAAGAGGCGGCTTCGCCCGCCTGTGGCTGTGCGAATGTGGAGCGATACTCCGCTCACTGCTTGCTTGGAATTCGATTGAAGCGCGCGCAGGGGAACCCGCGCCTCAAGTTGGGGAACATCTTGTTCAAGATCGCCAAAGCCAGTCTTGCCGTACCTTTTGCTCCGGGATCGCTGGAGTTCAGCGGTCACGATCCCGATCTCATGGCGCAGTTCTGCGTTTCCGAAGGATGGACCGGCGATCTGGCAAGCGGCCTCATCAAGCTCGGCCAGTGGAGCACGATGCTGCATGGTTTGAGCACGTCGGAATGCGGGCTGCTCAGCCTGATGAACTGCTATGACGCACCGGATCGCACCCGCATCCTCGATCTGTTCGAGCAGGCGGCCGCCGCTTCGTCCAGCTTCTGCTATTCCACCACGGCACTTGGCAGCTCCGGGCATCGCCAACCGATCTTCTGTGTCGGAGAGTCGATCAGCACGGAAGGCAACCATGCCGGCAGCATGGTCGGCGTCTTCCTGTTTCCCCGCTTCAAGATGGAACCGGGGAGCCAGTTGGCGAACCGGCAGTAGGTCGCTGTTGGCGAGGGGCCAGGCACATAAGTGCGGCACGGCGGATATGCCTGACCTGCCCCCGACGAAGGTGAAGCCGATCAATCGCGCTTCGGAATATTCAGCCCACGCTGGCTCGCCGGGCGGGCGGTTGCGCGCTCGACCCAGTCCATGACCGAAGGGAAGCTTGCGAGTTCCAGGACATCGCGGCCGCCATAGAAGACATCGACGCCGCGGACCCAGGGGAAGGTGGCGATATCGGCAATCGTATATTCATCGCCCATGATCCACTGACGGCCCCTCAAACGGTCTTCCAAGACGCCGAGCAGGCGCTTGGCCTCGTCGCGATAGCGCTCCACCGGATAGGAATTGTTGGCGACCTTGTCGGCGGCGAATTTGAAGAAATGGCCGAACTGCCCGAACATCGGGCCGATGCCGCCCATCTGGAAGAAGACCCATTGCAGCGTCTCGTAGCGCCCGGCTGCGTCGGCTGGAATGAGCCTGCCGGTCTTTTCGGCGAGATAGACAAGAATGGCGCCGGATTCGAACAGGCCGATCGGCTTGCCGTCCGGACCGTTGGGATCGATGATCGCCGGAATGCGGCCGTTCGGATTGAGCGAGACGAATTCCGGCGATTTCTGGTCGTTGGTGCCGAAGGAAATCAGATGCGGCTCATAGGGAAGTTCCAGTTCCTCCAGCGCGATCGAAACCTTGACGCCGTTCGGTGTCGGCAGCGAATAGAGCTGGATGATGTCCGGATTGCTGGCTGGCCAGCGCTTGGTGATCGGAAACGAGGAGAGGTCGGCCATCGGGGGTTCCTTCCGAAAATCGTGATTTGGCAAATGAATTCGCGCCACCATAGCCGATATGCACTGGATGGGAAGGGATCGATTGCGGGCGATTGTTCAATGATTGTGAACTAATCGTGCGCAGTTGTTTATCTTTTCAATCTGCTCGAAATCGCGAATAACGGTCTTCAGAAATTGTCACTCACGGCGCCGACCGCCCTACTGGAGACTGTCATGTCCAATACCAACAACGTCATCATCCTTGTGGCGCGCGTCCTGCTCGCCTTCATGTTCATCTTTGCCGGCTTCGGCAAGCTGAGCGACCCGGCAGGCACCGCAGGCATGATCGCCGGCGCCGGCATGCCCGCCGCCACGCTGCTCACCTATCTTGCCGGCGCATTCGAATTCATCACCGGCGTCTGCGTTCTGATCGGCTTCCAGATCCGCATCGTCGGCTGGCTGCTCGCCGCCTTCTGCGTCTTCACCGGCATCGTCTTCCACCTGCCGACCGTCAACGTTCCGGACTTCCCGGCCGCCGCCAACGGCTGGATCAACAGCCTGAACTTCGTCAACTTCCTGAAGAACATCACGCTGGCCGGCGCCTACATCATGCTCGCCACCAACGGCCCGGGCGTCTACTCGCTCGACGCGCGCCGCGGCGCCTATGCAGCAGCCTGATCCTCGATATCAGTCCAAGACCGAGCCCGCCGTTTCCACGGCGGGCTTTTTCGTGTCGATATCGATGGAGCGAGGTTCTGCCTTGAAGCGTGAGACAATCGCGGCTATCTTACTTCCGTCTTACACTAACGCGCGTCACGATCCTTCGGATTCGCTTCTCGCGCTTTAGGTCTTTGATGTTGCGGATGTCGTTGGCGCAAAACCGCCGCACATTTTTGCGAGACCTGCTTCAGGGAAATCAGGCTGATGGCGAATGCCGAACAGATCATCACCACCGTCTCGACCAAGGGGCAGGTCATCCTGCCGAAAGCCATACGCCAGCGGCGGGAATGGGATGCCGGTACGCGGCTGATCGTCGAGGAAACCGCGGACGGCGTGCTGTTAAAGCGGGCGCCGGCCTTCGCGACGACGCGGCCGGACGAGGTATTCGGACTACTGCCCTTCAAAGGCGAGCCGAAGTCCCTGGAAGACATGGAGGCCGGTGTGCTGGCCGAAGCCCGGCGCCGCCATGATCGCGATTGATACCAATCTGATTGTCCGCTATCTGACCGGCGATCATCCCGAACAATCTCTCCATGCTCGTAGAATCATTGACGGCGAGGCCGTCTTCGTTGCCGCTACCGTTGTTCTGGAAGTCGAATGGGTGCTGCGCAGCACATATGGCTTTCGTCCGACCGATGTGGCCGACGCGCTGAAAGCTTTCGGTGGCCTTCCCACCGTAACGGTAGAAGACGCCGCCCTTGTCGCGGCGGCGCTCGATCTGGCCGAAAAAGGGATGGATTTTGCCGACGCCCTGCATCTCAGCCGATCGGCGCATTGCGAGGGCTTCGTCACCTTCGACCGAAAGCTGGTGAAGACAGCGAAGGCGGCTGGCTATGAAAACGTCAGGGAGGCGTGAAGGCCATCGCGCAGCATCTCCGGAAACCTCCGGTGCGTCAGCCGGGAGTGAGCAGAAAAGCAACCGCCTCTTCCGTCAAGTGTCGTCGCTCCTTGCTCCCGCATTCTGCACCGCAGCGATGATGCGCTGGACCATCGGATTGCCTTCATGGCTCTCCTTGCGGGCACGAACCAGGCAGGCTTCCGAGCGCAGAATGGTGCCATCCGAAAGGATCTTCAGATGGTTCGCCTTCAGCGTCGAGCCGGTCGAGGTGATATCGACGATGATATCGGCCGACCCGGCGGCGGGCGCGCCTTCGGTGGCGCCGAGGCTCTCGACGATGCGGTAGAGCTGGATGCCGTGCTGGCTGGAGAAGAACTGCTGCGTCAGCCGCCAGTATTTGGTGGCGACCGTCAGCCTGCGGCCGTGACGGGCGCGGAAATCTGCGGCGACGTCGCCAAGATCGGCCATCGTATCGATGTCGAGCCAGATATCCGGCACGGCGACCACGACATCGGCGTGGCCGAAGCCGAGGCGGGCGCAGAATTCGACGCGGCGGTCGGCCTCCGCCATGCCTTCGCGCACCAGATCCTCGCCGGTGACGCCGAAATCGACGCTGCCATTGCCGATCTCGCGCGAAATTTCCGATGCCGAGAGGAATGCCACTTCGACATCGTCCCAACCCTCGACGCGGCCGCGATAGGAGCGGTCGTTGCCGACGGCGACGATGGGCATGCCGGCACGCTCGAAGATCGCCGAGCAATCCTCCTTCATCCGGCCCTTGGAGGGGAGCGCAATGGTGATGGTCATCGGGCTGCCCTCGCGGTCTCGATACGGTCAAGCCAAAGCGCGAAGCCGACGGCCGGAATATGGTCCTTCGCGCCAAGCAGCGTCAGCAGCCGGTCGAAGCGGCCGCCGCCGGCAAGAACCGCCGTCGACCCCTCCACCGTCACTTCGAAGACGAGACCGGTATAATAGTCGAGCGGGCGGCCGAAGGCGGCGCGATAATCGATCTTCGAGGCATCGACGCCGGCATTGGCGAGCGCCGCGACACGAGCGTCGAAACGCTCCAGCGCGGCCCCGAGCGTCAGCCCGGCGGCATCGGCAAAGCCGGCCAGCGCCGAGGAAGCGTCGGCAAGCGGCAGACTCAGCGACAGGAACTCCTCCAGCACATGGAAAGCCGCATCGTCGAGGCGGGTTTCCGACAGGACAAGCTTTTCGCGGAGGCGGCGGGCGATCTCCTGCGGCGAACGACTGGCGTTGGTGGAATAGCCGGTTGCCTTCATGGTGGCGTCGATATGCTGGACCAGCCCCTGCTCGTCGCCACGCGTCAGGAAATCGAGCACATGCGGATCGAGCCCGGTCACCGGCTGCGGGCTGGCAAGCCGAGCCAGCAGGGTTTCGAGCTGCATCATGTTGCCGAAGGCATGGATCAGCCGCTTCTGCCAGCCGGATGGCAGGCCAAGCGCCTGCACGACCGCTTCGAAGACGGCCTGATCGCCGAGCGTCACCGACAGCACCCTGCCCGGCACGACGCAGTTGAGAATGCCGATGGCATCGCCGATGGCGCGGGCATCGGCGCTGGCGATATCGCGATCGCCGAGATCCTCGATCCCAGCCTGATAGAATTCATTGCCGCCTTCGCGGCGCTGCCGAAAGATCTCGCCGAGATAGGAGTAGCGCTTCGGCGTACCCGTCGCGGTCTCGATATGGCGCAGACAGACCGGAATGGTGAATTCCGGGCGCAGGCAGAGGCTGGCGCCGGTCTCGCTCTCGGTCATGAAGATACGGCGGCGAAGATCCTCGCCGGCCATGTCCAGAAAGGGCTCGGCCGGCTGGATGATCGGCGTGTCCACCCGATCCGTCTTGCGAGCGATGAACTCGGCCAGAAGATCGTCGGCAAAATCCGGGAGGTTGATCAGCGGCATAGCGCTACCCTCCCCGTCTCCCCAGCGGGGAGAAGGTGAAAGCGAGATTGGCCGACGCACTCAGACATCGCCACTCGCCCTCTTGCGATCTTCCGCCTGTGCCACCAGAATCGCCTGCACCTTGGCCACCAGATCGGCCTCCGGCACGGTCTCCTGCGCCACACGCGCCTCGCGCCAGCTGGCATTGTCCTCGATCTCGCCGGAGAGACGCTTGCCCTCGATCAGATCCTTGAGCTGGACCACGCCCTGCGCGCGCTCGTCGCCGCCCTGGATGATGGCGATCGGGCAGCCGCGGCGATCGGCATATTTCAGCTGGTTGCCGAACTTCTTCCAGTTGCCCTGGAACATCTCGGCGCGAATGCCGGCGGCGCGCAATTGCTGCGTGAAGCGCTGGTAGCGGCCCATGGCCTCGACATCACCATCCATGACGGTGACGAGTACGGGCTCGATCACCTCGTCCTGGCCGAGCTTGCCGAGGTTCTTCAAGGCCGTCATCAGGCGCGACACGCCGATGGAGAAGCCGGTGGCAGGTACGGGTTGACCCATGAAGCGCGACACGAGCCCGTCATAGCGGCCGCCGCCACCGACCGAGCCGAAGACGACCTTTTCGCCCTTCTCGTTGGTGACGTCGAAGGTGAGTTCGGCCTCGTAGACCGGGCCGGTATAATATTCGAGGCCGCGAACCACGGACGGATCGATCTTGATGCGGTCGGCCTGATAGCCGGCGCTGGTGACGAGGCTGCCGATCAGGTTCAGCTCCTCGACGCCCTCGCCACCCTTGGACGTGCCGGCGACCAGCTCGGCGAGTTGCGCCGCGCTTTCGGCATAATCCTTGATGCCGACGAAGAAGAGCACCTTTTCGATCTGCTCCGCATTCAGCCCGGCACCCTTGGTGAAATCGCCGGACTCGTCCTTGCGGCCGGGACCAAGCAGCAGTGCGACCCCTTCCGGACCGAACTTGTCGAGCTTGTCGATGGCCCGCAGCACGTTCAGGCGCTGGCCGGCCTTGTCATCGCCACCGAGGCCGATCGCTTCGAGCACGCCGTCAAGAACCTTGCGGTTGTTGACACGGACAACATAGTCGCCGCGCTTGATACCGAGCGCTTCCAGCGTGTCGGACATCATCATGCACATTTCGGCGTCCGCCTGCACGCCGGGCGCACCGACCGTGTCGGCATCGAACTGCATGAACTGACGGAAACGGCCGGGACCTGGCTTCTCGTTGCGGAAGACATAGCCGGCGCGATAGGTGCGGTAGGGCAGCTGGATCTCGTTGAAATTCTCGGCGACATGACGGGCGAGCGGCGCGGTCAGGTCGTAGCGCAGCGACATCCACTGCTCATCGTCGTCCTGCAGCGAGAACACGCCCTCGTTCGGCCGGTCGCTGTCGGGCAGGAACTTGCCCAGCGCATCGGTATATTCGAACAGCGGTGTTTCGACGGGATCGAAGCCATAATGCTCATAGACAGCCCGGATCTTTGCGGTCATTTCGTTGACGGCGCGAATGTCGCTTGCCGAACGATCGACAAAGCCACGCGGCAGGCGGGCCTTGAGCTTTTGCGGTTTCTTCTGTTTGTCGCTCATTTGCAGGATAATCCGGTACGGGAACAGTGGCGGTTAACTAGCGGATTGGGCGAGATGCGGCAAGGATTGTATGTTGTCATTTGACAAAACTGACAAACAGCCGATGACAGTTGGGCAAGGACCATTTATATTTGGGATACACGCATCCCAATTCCTTTAGGACCCTCGCGATGAGCAAGCAGACAGCCATTCGTTTGCCGGATGAGACCTACCAGCGCCTGCAGGCTCTGGCCGAACGGACCGGCCGCACCGCCACTTTCTATATTCGCCAGGCCATCGAGGCGCATTTGGACGATCTGGAAGATTTGTATCTGGCCGAGCGAGCCATGGAACGGATCAAGAGCGGTGAAGACGAGATCATAGGCTCCGAGGAGTTCTGGCGTGGTCTGGACAATTGAGTATGCCCGCTCCGCTCGCAAATTTGTCGAGAAACTCGATCCCAAGACGCGCAAGAGAATAAGAAGTTTCCTTGAGGAGCGCCTTCCAAGCCTGCATGATCCCCGCCAGGTCGGCGATGCTCTGCAAGGTGCCCGATTAGGAAATTACTGGCGCTATCGGGTTGGTGACTACCGGATCATCTGTGATCTGCAGGATAGCCGACTGGTCATATTGGTGATCGAAATCGGGAATCGTCGAGACATCTACCGTTGACAGCATGTTCTCTAATTTCAAAAATAATAATAACGGCGACCTGTTGGCATATGACTTACTTCACCCTATCTTCGGCTTCATGCGCTTCTTCGCCACTCTGACAATGCTGATTGCCTGGCTGTTCTACGGTGCCATGCCGGCGCTGGCGAACTGTCCCATCTGCGATTCCGCAACGGCGATGCCGATTGTTACCGCCGGAGCGAGCATGCCGGATGCGATGACCGGCATGGATCATGGTTCGATGACCATGCATGCCAATAAGGTGATCCCAGACAAGACGCCCGACAATCCGTGCGCCGGCGGCATGGCACACGTGCCCTCCTGCGCGGCCTGCCTTGCGGTCGCTCCTGCCCTTGCGGCGGCCGGTAACGCCGCGCCCGCTTTTTCCTATCCGGCGCCCACCCACGGACAACGGCTGACCGATTCCCGTCCCGCGCCGACGGCACCCCCTCCCCGTTTCGCCTGAGACGCATCTGACTTCATCCCCACTGGCGACGCGATCTCTCGCCAGAACCTCAGATACCGTTCAGAAACGGAAGGAACTTATATGTCTATTTCCAGATCCATCCTGCTCGCCGGCGCGCTGGCGCTGTCGCTCTCCATGCCCGCGCTTGCCGAGGACGCGCACACCATGGACATGAGCAAGCCGATGGGCGACCAGGGCGCCTCCAGCAAGGCGTTCAACGACGCCATGGACAAGATGCACAAGGATATGATGATCAGCTATAGCGGCGACGCCGACGCGGATTTCGTCCGCGGCATGATCCCGCATCACCAGGGTGCCATCGACATGGCCAGGATCGAGCTCAAATACGGCAAGGACCCGGAATTGCGCAAACTGGCCGAAGCAGTGATCACGGCACAGGAGGCCGAGATCAAGAATATGAACGCCTGGCTGAAAAAGCACGGCAAATAAGCATCGCTCAGCAACGGCGGAGGCGGCATTCGTGCCGCCTCTCTTTGTTTTCAGGCCGCAGGCCGCGGAGGATGAAAGACCCGGTCCAACCATTGCGAGACAATGCGAATCCGGGTGAGCGGGCGAAGCTCGGCATGGGTCAGCAGCCACACCTCCCGCGCGGGAAGCGTCCCGTCATCGGTCTTGACGCGGCAGAGGCCCTCGACGCGCTCGGCCAGGACCCTCGGCAGCAGCGCCCGGCCCAATCCGGCAAGCGCGGCCTGAATCAAGGCTTCCGCATCGTTGACGGCAAGAGCGCTACCGGTGCCGGATTTTTCCGCCTGCGCGGCGATCCAGCGGGCATGCGGCAGATGCATCATCCCGTCCTCGTAGATCAGCCAGGGTAGCCTTTCCGCCCGGTCTTGTTTTTCGGCCGCTGCGTAGATCGCATAGTCCAGTGTCGTGATCCTTCGCGCCACGACCTTGGCGCTGGCGATGTCGGCGGGCCTTGCAAGACGAATCGCCATGTCGGCCTCGCGCCGGGTCAGATTGAGGTTGCGCGCCTCGCTGATAAGCTCCAATTGCAGGCGGGGATGGTCGGACAAAAGCCGGGCCGCGGCCGGGATCAGCAGGCGGCTCACGATCGATGGCGCGGCCGTCAGGCGCACCTTGCCGAGTGCGGTGGTATCGCTGGCCTCCAGCGCTCCGGAAAGAGCTGCCACTTCGGCCTCGATCGCCTCGGCCCGCGCGATCGCAATCTCCCCCGCCGGCGTCGGCGTCATTGTGCCGCCGAGATCCCGCTGGAAAAGCGCGGCACCCAACCGTTCTTCCAATCGCCGCAAACGCCGGCCGACCGTGGTGGCGTCGGCCTTCAACTCTCTGCCAGCCGCGGCAAGGGTCCCTTCCCGCGCAAGTGCGAGAAGATAGCGCAAATCGTTCCAATCCATGTCCTGCATTTTTGCAGCTTTCCTCGGCAGATTTACCGCATGCAATCACAATCTTGCAGCCATACGCTCCCAAAGTCCAACAAGGAGGGAGCAATGTCGCTATTCGCAGTTCTATTCGAAGATGATCGGGATCATGCAGCCGCCATCCGACAGGATTATCTCGAACGTCACTTCGACTTCCTGCAGGCGAACGCCGATGCCATTAAAGTGGCGGGACCGCTCAGCCGGGAAGGCGAAGCTTTCGCCGGCGGCCTGTGGCTGGTGGAGGCGCGCGATCCGGCCGAGGTCGAGCGCCTCGTAAAGGCAGACCCGTTCTGGTCGGCCGGCCTTCGAAAATCCGTGCAGATCCTGCTGTGGAACCGCGTATTCGCGGACGGCGCGCGCCTGATGCCGCCAGCGTAGCCCGTTCCTTCCGTCACTCCACGACCTGCGGAAGCCGGGCCGCGAGCAGATCGATGACCGCTCGGGTCTTGAGCGGCAGGTGCGGCGTTTGCGGCCAGACGGCATAGGCGTGGAAGGTGAGGCCGGACAGATCGGTCAGCACCGGCGCAAGCCTGCCGGCATGGACCTGGTCTCGTATCAGCCAGCAGGGCAGCCAGGCCGCCCCCATTCCCGCCGCCGCGGCATCGGCCATTGCTTCGAGATCGTCGAACCGCAGCCGTGTCTTCGGCATATATTCGATATCGGCGCCATCGGCCTGCGGGAAGACCCAGATCTTCGCCTCGCCCGCGCGCGCATAGGCAATGAGATCGTGCTCATGCAGGTCCGCAATGGCCCGCGGCGTTCCGCGCCTTGCGAGATAGGCGGGCGAAGCGCAGACCACCATGCGGTGGCGGGCGACCCGCCGGGTCACCAGTCCCGGCGCGTCGGGGAGCGGACCGTTGCGAATGGCGAGATCGAACCCCTCGTCGATCAGATCCACGATCCGGTCGCTGAAGGAAAGATCGAGTTCGAGATTCGGGTGTTCGCGCGCCAGTTCCATCAGCAAGGGCGAGACGCAGCGGCGGCCGAAGAGCACCGGCATGGAGATGCGTAAGCGTCCCGCCACCTCACGCTTGCCCGATTCCAGCATCGCCTCGCCCGATTGTATCTCGTCCAGCGCCCGGCGGCAGCGTTCGTAGAAGGCCTGCCCCTCTTCCGTCAGGCTCTGCATGCGGGTCGTGCGGTGAAAGAGGCGTACGCTCAGGCGCTTTTCGAGCTTGGCGATCGTCTTGCCGACCGCCGAGCGCGACAGGTTCATGCGAGCCGCCGCCGCCGAGAAACCACCGGCTTCCACCGCCTCCACAAATTCGGGAATACCATTGAGCACGTCGTTCACGGCTATTGCTTCCCATAAGGAACCAGTCAGTGGAAATCATATCGCCACTGGCGACCATTATGCAACGATATAGTGACCTCAGTGCTTTCAACTTCTCGCAGGAGATCACTATGACGAAGACCATGCGGCGCTGGACATTGGACACTTTCGGCGTCAATGCCCCTCTCAGCCTCACCGAGGCCGAAGTCCCCTCGCCTGCGCCCGGCGAAATCCTGGTGCGGACCACGGCGGTTTCGCTGAACTATCGCGACAAGCTGATGCGGGAAACCGGCATGGGCCTGCCCGTCCGGTTTCCCTTCGTACCCGCTTCCGACATGGCAGGCATCGTCGAAGCCGTCGGCGAAGGGGTCACGCGGTTTGCGCCCGGCGACCGGGTCATCTCCACCTTCCACCCCGGCTGGATCGACGACAAGCCGCCCGGCAATGCGCGCAATCCGCCTTATCAGTCGCTTGGCGGCTTTTACCCCGGCGTGCTTGCCGAATATGTCGCCTTCCCCGCAGACTGGTTCGTCGCCGCGCCGACAAGCATCGGTGACGGCGAGGCGAGCACCTTGCCCTGCGCTGGCCTGACGGCCTGGTTCGCGCTGGTGGAACGCGGCAAGATCAAGCCGGGCGACACCGTGCTCGTGCAGGGAACCGGCGGGGTATCGATGTTCGGGTTGCAGATTGCGGCGGCGCAAGGTGCCGACGTCTTCGTGACGTCCTCCGGCCCCGAAAAGCTGGCACGGGCAAAGGCGCTTGGCGCCCGCCACGGCATCGACCGCAATACAACCGATTGGGTGGAGGAAGTCTACCGCCTCACCCATGATCGCGGCATCGACCATATCTTCGAAATCGCCGGCGGCCCACATCTTGGCCAGTCGCTGAAGGCGGTGGCCGTGCATGGCCGGATCTCGGTTATCGGCGTGCTGGAAGGATTTGACCTATCGGGGCCTGCCGGACCGGTTTTGCTGAAATCCCCCGTCATTCAGGGCATCTCCGTCGGCCATCGCCGTGCACTGGAGGATTTCGTCCGTGCCGTCGACCGGATCGGCCTGAAGCCTGTCATCGACCACCGTTACGCCTTTTCCGAGGTGCCGGCCGCCTTCGATCATCTCGACCGCGGCGCCTTCGGCAAGATCGTCATCGAGCTTTGACGGACAGCCGCCGCCCTCATGAGAGGCGGCGGCACTCCTTTCCCAGACTCAGGCCTTCGGCTCGAAGGGCTGCGGACGGCGGGCCGCCCCCTGGCGCGTCAGCATCCAGCCCGGATATTCGGCGGGCAGCGCGCTGACCTCGTCCAGCTTGGCCAGATCCTCGGCATCGAGCGTCAGCTTGACGGCGGCGAGGTTCTGGTCGAGCTGATCGAGACGCTTGGCGCCGATGATGATGCTGGTGACGAAGGGTTTGGCGAGAACCCAGGCAAGCGCGACCGTCGCGACGCTGGCGCCGTGCTTCCCGGCCACTTCGCGCATGGCGGCGACGCAGGCCCAGGCGCGGTCCTTGTCGACGGGCGGGAAATCGAAACTGGCGCGGCGTCCCTCGCCATTGCCGGGCGCGCCCGGACCGTATTTGCCGGACAGCAAGCCACCGGCAAGCGGCGACCAGACCATGAGGCCGAGCTTCTCCTCGGTCATCAGCGGCACGATCTCGCGCTCGAGATCGCGGCCGGCGATGGAATAATAGGCCTGCACCGTCTCGAAACGGGCAAAGCCGCGGCGCTCGCAAATGCCGAGCGCCTTGGCGATGCGCCAAGCCTGCCAGTTGGAGACGCCGACATAGCGCACCAGCCCGCGCGAAACGAGATCGTCGAGCGCCCGCAGCGTCTCTTCGATCGGCGTAACGGTATCCGTGGCGTGGATCTGGTAGAGATCGATATGGTCGGTCTGCAGCCGCTCGAGGCTCGCCTCCACCGAGTCCATGATATGGCCGCGCGAGGCGCCGCGATCGTTCGGCTTGTCGCCCATGACGCCGTAGACCTTGGTGGCGATGACCACATCCTTGCGCGGCACGCCGAGATTCTTCAGCGCCTGGCCGAGCAGCCTTTCGGAATTGCCCTGGGAGTAGACATCGGCGGTGTCGATGAAATTGACCCCGGCGGCGAGCGAGCTGCCGACGATCTTGTCGGCCAGCGCCTGGTCGACATCGGCGATGGCGCCCCACATGCTGTTCGGATCGGCCTCGCCGAAGGTCATGGTCCCCAGGCAGAGTTCGGAAACGAACAGGCCGGTATTGCCGAGCTGATTGTAACGCATCTGAGAAATTCCCTTGTGATCCGCCGGAAGACATCCGGACGGTGAGTTCTTATCTCTTGGCTATATTGGCCTCGGCATGACAGCGGCACCCGCACGCTGCCCTGGAGAGGTCGAAAGACGGTCTGCGAGGAACGATCCCTGGGGGACCGTCGCGATCGAGACAACATCGACATAATGCACCGGAATGCGATTTCAACGCGAGACCCGGCACCGATCACGATGCGGTTACCGCCGCTTCGCTCTTGCCTCCGTTGCAGCCGGAGATAGACTCCGGCACCCGGACAATGCGCAGGGACGACCATGGCAATGATGCAACGCCCACTGACGACGATCGGTTTCGATGCCGACGACACGCTCTGGCAGAACGAGCAATTCTACCGGCTGACCGAGCACCAGTTCACCGGACTGCTCGCCGACCACGCCGATAGCAGCCATATTTCGGCGCGCCTGCTGGAAGCCGAGAAGCGTAACCTCAGCCATTACGGCTTCGGCATCAAAGGCTTCACCCTCTCGATGATCGAGACCGCGATCGAGATTACCGAAGGCGCGGTGCCGGCGGCGGTGATCGCGCAGATTCTCGATATCGGCCGCGACCTGCTTTCCCATCCCGTGGAAACGCTGCCGCATGTGCGCGAAACCCTCGAAGGGCTGACGGGGCATTATCTGCTGGTGCTGATCACCAAGGGCGACCTCTTCGACCAGGAACGCAAGCTGGCGCAATCCGGCCTCGGCGATCTTTTCGACGCCATCGAGATCGTCTCCGACAAGAATGCATCCACCTATCGTCGCATCTTCTCCAAGGTCGGCGATGGGCCGGAGCGGGCGATGATGGTCGGCAATTCCCTGAAATCCGACATCGTGCCGGCAATCGCCGCCGGCAGCTATGGCGTCTTTGTGCCGCACGCGCTCACCTGGGCGTTCGAACATGTCGAAGAGCCTTCGGAAGCGCCGCGCTTTCGCAAGATCGACCATCTCGGCGAGCTGCAAGGCGTGATCGAGGGGCTGGGCTGAAGGCCTTCTACTGTCCCTGCTTGGATCGCGGCGGGAACAGCATCGGCCCGCTATCGGCCGGCTGGCTCTGCTGCGTCGCCGGCGGATTGGGGTCGATCAGGATTTCATAGGGCGCGCCGAGACCGCGCCGGCGGGTGACGCGGGAATAATAGGGCTTGATCAGCCAGGTCGTGTCCTCGTTGACGGTGACATCGGCGGTCATGCCGTCCTCGTCGGTGCCGAAGAAGGATTCGTCGTCCGTCGAGGACAGGTCGAAGATCGCCATATAGGCGTATTTGCTCTTCGAACTGAAGGTGACGCGGACATGCTGGCCCTTCTTCAGCGGCAGCGTGTAGACCTTGCCCTTGCCGAACTTCGTCCAGCCCGTCAGCTTCTCCAGCACGGCCGGGAAGCCGAGCTTCTCCACGGTCTCGCCTCGGTCGAGCTGCGGATACTGAAGCTGCTGCTCGCTATCCTGCGCATGAACAGCCTGAGCGCCGCCCAACACCAGGCCGAGCAGGCAAAGGGACAGAAACGCGCCCCTCATGGCCGCACCAATGCGCTGCGCATCGCCTCCACCTCTTTCCGGCAATAGCAGCCTTCGATGTGATCGTTGACGAGGCCCATGGCCTGCATGAAGGCGTAGACCGTGGTCGGGCCGACAAAGGTCCAGCCGCGCTTCTTCAAGTCTTTCGAAATGCGCACGGAGGCGGGCGTCGTCGGGTTGGCGCGAAGATGCGCATAGTCGAAAACGGCCGGACGCTCGGACGGTGCCGGCTCGTGGTTCCAGAAATAGCGGGCGAGCGAGCCGAATTCGTCACGCAGTTCGATGGCACGGCGGGCATTGTTGATGGTGGAAACGATCTTGCCGCGATGGCGAATGATGCCGGCATCGGCGAGGCAGCGCTCTATGTCGGCCTCGCCGAAAACCGCGACTTTCTCGAAATCGAAACCAGCAAAAGCGGCGCGGAAATTCTCTCGCTTGCGCAGGATCGTCAGCCAGGAGAGGCCGGACTGGAAGCCCTCGAGGCAGATCTTCTCGAACAAGCGGATGTCGTCGACGACCGGGCGGCCCCATTCCGCGTCATGATAGCGCTGATATTCCGGCAAATTGCCGTGCCAGAAGCAGCGGTCCTTGCCATCCTCGCCGGTGATGATGCCCGTTTCGGCCATTTTTGCGATTCGTCTCCCACTTCAGAGCATGCCCCGGAAACCGGTAAAGCAACTAGCGCATTATTTTACGCAACTCCGGACGGAAAACCGCTGTGCACTTTTCCTGCAGTTGCTCTATCGGATAAAAGCAGATCAATCAAACGCTTAAAACCCTAACGGCATTTCGCGCGCCGCGCATTCCGATTCCGGATTGGCATTGGCCTTTTCCGGATTAACCGCCCGCAAACCATCTTTCCAAACCAAATGGTAACCCTGACAAAGGTTTATCGATTTCGCGGCATTTTGATGAATGGACGTTTACCATTCGCTGGCGCGCAAGTGTCACCATAGTCGTGACCGGGCGCGATTACGCCCATCCTCGGCCCATTTGTAGAGAGTTTGTCCGATGATGAAACAATGTATTTTATTGGCGGGCGCTCTCAGCCTGCTCGCCGCCGATGCCTTTGCCAATGATCGCTATCAATCGCGCCCGCCGGTGATCGTCAGTCCCGACCTCACCGCGCCCTGGGTGATGCAGCTCGGCGGTGCGAGCGTGCAGCCGACGGTCTATCCGGTCCGCCCGGCGCAGCGACAGGCGGTCAATCCGCAGGTGCGCCGGGTCGTCCAGCCGCGCGGCCTGTTCGCTCGCCCGGCGGTTCAGCAAGTCGCCGTCGTGCGGCCGCAATATCCCGCCATCCGTGGTCAGCTCGATCCGCAGTTCCTGCCGCAGGTGGTGGATTACCAGACCAAGGAAAAGCCGGGCACCATCGTCATCGACACCAACAACCGCTTCCTCTACCTGGTGATGGACGGCGGCCAGGCGCGGCGCTACGGCGTCGGCGTCGGCAAGCCGGGCTTCGAATGGGCCGGCGCCCACACCATCACCCGCAAGCAGGAATGGCCGGACTGGACGCCGCCGCGCGAGATGGTGGCGCGCGAAGCGGCAAAAGGTCATTACCTGCCGGCGCGCATGGACGGCGGCGAGGCCAATCCGCTCGGCGCCCGCGCCATGTATCTCGGCTCGACCCTCTACCGCATCCACGGCACCAATGCCCCCTGGAGCATCGGCAGCGCCGTATCCTCCGGCTGTATCCGCCTGCGCAACGAAGACGTCATCGACCTCTACAACCGGGTCAACGTCGGGACGCGCGTCATCGTGATGTAAACCGCAGGGATCGCCGTGTCCGAGATTTCGGGCGCGGCGGCGATACTGCATGGCAGGACAGTAACGTTGCCTCCGGCGCGAGAATAGATCCGCGCCCGGACGGCGCGATCTTTCTCCCTCGCAATTTGATCTTGATCCCCGCGCCCGTTTCGCTAGGTTCTTCGCGGGTAAATTGAGAGGGGAATGACGGATGAAATCAATACTACCGGTCGTCGCGGCGGCGGCCATTGCCGTTTCGTGTCTCACGGCGGCCTCGGATGCCGCGGCCTTCAGCGCTCCAGCGCCCTATGCCGCGCCGGCTGCGCGCAGCGACATGATCCGCGTGTCGACCCAGCCGCAAGGGCAGGTCAAGCCGCAGTTTCAGCGGCGCATGGTGCGGCTGCGGACCAACGAGGCTCCGGGCACGATCATCGTCGATACCAACAACAAGTATCTCTATCTCGTCGAGGGCGACAACCGGGCGCGGCGCTACGGCATCGGCGTGGGGCGCGACGGCTTCGGCTGGTCGGGCGTCGTCAAGGTCGGCCGCAAGGCGGAATGGCCTGGCTGGACGCCGCCGCCGGAAATGATCGCTCGCGAAGCCAAGAAGGGCCACAAGCTTCCCGCCTATCAGGAAGGCGGCGAGGACAATCCGCTCGGTGCGCGCGCCATGTATCTCTATCGTGGCGGCAGCGACACGGCATTCCGCATCCATGGCACCAACCAGCCCTGGAGCATCGGCCTCAACATGTCGTCCGGCTGCATCCGCATGATGAACAAGGACGTCACCGATCTTTATGACCGGGTTCCGATCGGCACCAAGGTCATCGTCGTCGGCCCCGGCAACAAACAGGGCGAGGTCAGCTACGAGGACCGCGGCATCGATCTGCTGCGGACGATGTTCGGCGGCTGACAATCGATGATGTGATCGGCCAAGGGCCGGCTGGTGCCGCGTGGCAGCAGCCGGCCCTTGCCATGTCCAGCTCCGCGACCCAACTGTTGCCGAGGTGTAACAGCCCCGCGCCTATCGCTCGGGAGGCCGGCGAAACGGGCCTTTCCGTTCAGCCTGATGTCAGTTTTCCCGCCTAAGCCGATCCTAGCCACAGCGCGCCGCAATAGAACTGTCACAGAAGCACGCTTAGATGGCGGCATTCGCATCCGGGGGCTTCATATGCGTCGTGCATTTCGCATCAAACAGCCGGCTGTCGCCGCGCTCGCGCTTTCAGCTTTTGTCTTTGCTGCCGACTCGGCCTCGGCGGAAATGCAGTTTTCGGCTTACGGTGGCGTCCAGGGCGCGACCGGCAGCAACGTGAAGACGTCGGACGGCGCCAATTTCGATCCCGACTGGTCGGGCAAATCCTTCAAGATGCCGCCCTATTTCGGCTTTCGCGGCATCTGGTGGCTGGATGAGTTCGACAAGTCGAACTGGGGTATCTCGCTCGATTACAGCCATGCCAAGGTCTACGGCAATCTCGACAATACGCCCGGCTGGTCGCATTTCGAATTCACCGACGGCCTCAACATGCTGACGCTGAACGCGCTCTATCGTTTCCAGGACCCCGGCCGCAAATGGACGCCCTATGTCGGCCTCGGCGCCGGCATCAACGTGCCGCATGTCGAAGTCACCCGTGACTCCGGCCGTACCTTCGACTACCAGTTCGGCGGCGCCTCGCTTCAGGCCCAGGCCGGCGTCAGCTACCAGTTCAGCCAGCACTGGTCGACGTTCGTCGAATACAAGGGCAACTACAACTTCGTCGACAATGTCTCGATCGACAGCGGCGACACGCTGAAGACCAAGGTCTTCACCCACGCCATCAATTTCGGCGTGTCGTTCAACTTCTGAACAATGCGGTCGAGACACTCATTCCCCCGAACCGGTTCCGGCGCGGGGGTTCTTGTGCTAAGCAACAGCGCATGAACCTTTCCTATTACCGATGCGACTGGATTCATCCGGAAAACGATGAACCCGTCATGATCTACTATGAGGTGGACGACGCGGGCGTCGTTCCCCGGCTGATCGACGTGTTCGCCGACGGGCGCCGGCAATGCATGTCCGTTGCCGATTTTTCCGGGCAAAAATACAAGTCGACCAGCATCACCAGTCTGGTTGAAGGTTCGTTCTATGACGGTGTTGCCGGCCTGCTCGACGGTACCTTCTTCGAGGAAGGGCAGGACCGGATCAGCCTGACATCCATCGGCGCCGACATCTTCGAGCTGGAATGGAAGACACATCGGCCGTCGTCGTCGCATTAGACCGCCGGCGCCAGCCCCTTGAGCTTCGCCGGCACCTCGCCGCCATAGGCCCAGTCCAGCAATTCGACCGTGTGCAGGATGGGTATGCCCGTTCCCGTCGCGATCTGCGTGATGCAGCCGATATTGCCCGTTGCGATGACATCCGCCTTCGTCGCCTCAAGGTTTTTCACCTTACGCGCCTTCAGTTCGGTGGATATTTCCGACTGCATCATATTGTAGGTGCCGGCCGAGCCGCAGCAGAGATGGCCTTCCGCCGGCTCGCGGACGGTGAAGCCCGCCGCCTTCAGCAACTGCTTCGGCGCCAGGGTGATCTTCTGGCCATGCTGCAGTGAACAGGCGGAATGATAGGCGACGGTCACGCCGCGCGGCATGTGCGAGGGCAGGTCGAGACCGGCGAGATATTCCGTGATGTCCTTGGCCAAAACGGAGATCCTCGCCGCCTTCTCCGCATAGGCCGGGTCGAGCCGCAGCTTGTGCCCGTAATCCTTGATCGTCGTGCCGCAGCCGGATGTGGTGACGATGATCGCATCAAGCCCGCCGGCCTCCAACTCGCGCATCCAGACATCGACATTGGCGCGCACGCTCGCCAAAGCCTGCTCCTCGCGGCCCATATGATGCACCAGCGAACCGCAGCAGACCTCGCCCTGCGGCACCACCACTTCAATGCCCAGGCGGGTCAGCAGCCGGATGGTCGCCTCGTTGATCCCCGGATCGAGCACCGGCTGGGCGCAGCCCGTCAGGATCGCCACCCGCCCGCGCCGTGCCGCCTCAGGCAGATGAGTGCCGGGCCTGGCGAAAGGCGACGGTGCCGGGATGGAGCGCGGCGCAAGATCGAGCATGGCCGCGAAAGGCTTCAGCGCCGCAAAGCGCTGCATCGGCCCCTTGAACGGCCGGGCCAGGCGCGCGAGGTTGAGCGCCAGCCGGAAGCGGCCGGGATAGGGCAGAACCGCCGCCAGCATGTTGCGCGTCCAGCGGTCGAGGAACGGCCGCCTGTAGGTCTGCTCGACGTGGGCGCGAGCATGGTCGATCAGATGCATGTAGTCGACGCCGGAGGGACAGGTGGTCACACAGGCGAGGCAGGATAGACAGCGGTCGATATGCGTCACCACCTCCTCGTCGGCGGCACGGCCGTTCTCCAGCATGTCCTTGATCAGATAGATCCGCCCACGCGGACTGTCGAGTTCGTTGCCAAGCGTCACATAGGTCGGACAAGTGGCGGTGCAGAAGCCGCAATGCACGCATTTGCGCAGGATCGCCTCGGATTCGGCCACATGCGGATCGGCAAGCTGGGCAAGGGTGAAGTTGGTTTGCATCAGGCAGTTTTCCTCATCACGCCATCTTACCCGGATTCAAAATCCCCGAGGGATCGAACTTTTCCTTCACGCGCGCCGACAGCAAGGCCACAGCCTCAGGCTGCGGTTGGAACGCCGACGTCGTCGCGCGGGCGGCGGGCGGCGCGCGCAGCAGGGTGGCATGGCCGCCGCCAAGGGCATGGACATAGCGGCGGACGAGATCGCCTTCCGGTTCCGCCTCCATGCGCATCCAGACGAGACCGCCCTGCCAGTCGTAATAGGCATCGACGCCGGCTTCGAGACGAAGGGCGGCGACGAGCTGATGGCCGCTGCTCGGGGCAACGGAAACGCGCCAGACCGGGCGCATCGTGCCGTCCGCATAGGGTTTCACATCGCGGATCTCGCGCCAGAGCCGCCGGCTCTCCGCCTCGGCAAGCCGGGTCACCGGACCAAGCCGGCTCATGGCGGCGGCGAGTTTTTCGGCCCTTGCGGCGACCGAGCCTGCAAGGCCCTCGATGCGCAGCACGGTCGCCTCCCCTTCCGGCAGGCCGCCGTCCAGAAAGGTCCAGGCGACGGTCAACGGCAGATGCGCGGCACCCGACACCTCGACCGGCAGCGCCATCGCCGCCGCCATGGCATTCGCCGCCTCGGCATCGTTGCGGCCGGAGAGCACGATCGTCTCCTCCGTCTTCGGCCGCGGCGGCACCCGGAAGGTGACTTCGGTCAAGAGGCCGAGCGTGCCGTGCGAGCCGGCCATCAGCTTCACCAGATCGAGGCCGGTGACGTTCTTCATCACCCGCCCGCCGGCCTTGACGATCTCGCCTTTGCCGTTGACGAAGCGGACACCGAGCAGGCTGTCGCGGGCGGCACCGCTGACGAAGCGGCGCGGGCCGGAGACATTGGCGGCAAAGACGCCGCCGATGGTCGGCTCGCCCGTCGTTGCCATCAGCGGCCGGTGGTCCATCGGCTCGAAAGCCATCATCTGGCCGTTTTCGGCAAGCGCCGCCTCGATCTCGGCAACCGGCGTCCCGGCGCGCACGGTCATCACCATCTCGCCGGGATTATAGGCGACGATCCCGGCAAGCCCACGCGAGGACAAGGTCGCCTCGGCGTCCACGGCATTGCCGAAGCCCGCGCGCGTATTGCCGCCGACGATCGACAGAGCCGCGCCACGGGCCGCATGGTCACGAATGAGGGCGGCCGCCTCGTCCTCGGTCTTCGGCAAAAATTCGCTCATGCGGCGTCACGCCCATCGAGCGGGAAGACCTTGGATGGGTTCAATATCCAGCCGGGATCGAAGGCGGCGCGCACCGCCATCATCTGGGCGAGATCGGCCTCGGCATATTGGTGACGCATCAGGTCGCGCTTCTCGATGCCGACGCCGTGTTCGCCGGTCAGGCAGCCGCCGGCATCGACGCAGAGCCGCAGGATATCGTTGCCCGCCGCTTCCGCCCTTGCGGCATCCTCGGGATCGTTGGCATTGAACAGGATCAGCGGATGCATGTTGCCGTCACCGGCATGGAAGACGTTGGCGACGCGCAGGCCGTAGCGGTCGACGATCTCGGAGGTTTTCTGCAGCACATAGGAGAGCTGGCTGAGCGGCACGGTGCCGTCCATGCAGATATAATCGGCGATGCGGCCGGTGGCGCCGAAGGCGGATTTACGGCCCTTCCAGATCAATGCCGCCTCGGTTGCCGACTGGCATTCGCGCACGGTCTTGACCTTGTGATCGCGGGCGATCGCGACGATGCTTTTCAGCATGTCGTCCATCTCCGCGTCCGACCCCTCCACTTCGACGATGAGCAGCGCGCCGACATCGAGGGGATAACCGGCCTGGGCGAAGGCCTCGCAGATCTCGATCGCCTGCTTGTCCATGAATTCGATGGCGACGGGAACGATGCCGGCGGCGATGACGTCGGCCACGCAGGCGCCGGCCTCCTCCGACGTGTCGAAACCGAACAGCACCGGCCGCGCGCCCTCCGGCTTGGCGATCAGCCGCACCGTTGCCTCGGTGACGATGCCGAGCTGGCCTTCCGAGCCGCAGACGAGACCGAGGAGATCATAGCCCGCCGCATCCAGCGCCTTGCCGCCGAGCTCGATCACGGTGCCGTCGGTCAGGACCAGCTTGACGCCGAGCAGGTTGTTGGTGGTGACGCCGTATTTCAGGCAATGGGCGCCGCCGGAATTCATGCCGATATTGCCGCCGATGGTGCAGGCAAGCTGTGAGCTCGGATCGGGCGCATAGAAGAAACCATCCGCCGAGACGCTTTCGGAGATGTTCAGATTGGTGACGCCAGCCTGTACGGTGGCGGCGCGGTTGGCGAAATCGATGTCCAGGATGCGGTTCATCTTGGAAAGGCCGAGCACGACCGCATCCTCCTGCGGGATAGCACCGCCGGAAAGCGAAGTGCCGGCACCGCGCGGCACGACGGGAATGCCATAGCGGTGACAGTATCTCATGACGGCGGCGACCTCCGCCGTCGAGCGCGGCAGGGCGACGGCGAGCGGCATGCGGCGATAGGAAACGAAGGCATCCGTCTCAAAGGGCATCAGTTCGCGCGGCTCATGGATCAGGCATTCCGGAGCAAGGAGATCGGCGAGATCGGCAACGATCTCGCTGCGGCGGGCAAGCACATCCGCACGCGGCGCCAGAAATGAAATGGCATCGGCCATGAGCATCCTCCTCCCGCATCCAAATCGGGATACGGCCTGTTTTATCGCCATATCACGCTTACGACTTTCCCGAAATCGGCGCAAATGATAAGCATTTATGTCTGAACAGGAATAAATCTCACGCCATGACCAATCTCGGGGATCTCGAAATCTTCGCCAGCGTCGTCGCGACGGGCAGCATGTCGCTTGCCGGCCGCGCCCTCGGCTTCTCGCCGGCCGTCATTTCCAAACGCATCAAGCGGCTGGAGGACAGGCTCGGCACCCGGCTCCTGCAGCGCACGACGCGGCAGATATCGCTGACGGAAGCCGGCCAGGGCTTCTACGACCGGGTGCTCGCCATCCTCGCCGGGCTGGAAGAGGCGGAAGCCTATATTGCCGGCCGCTCGGCACAGATGCAGGGGACGCTGAGAATCTCCGCTCCGACCTCCTTCGGCCGCCTGCATATCGCCCCACATCTGAAGACCTTCATGCAGGCGCATCCGGATCTTGCGATCAATCTGGTCCTGAGCGACGAATTCACGGATATCGTCGGCGGCGGCTACGATCTTGCCATCCGTATCGCGGAACTGACCGATTCCAGTCTCGTTGCCCGACGACTGGCGCCAGTGCGCCGGTTGCTCTGCGCCTCGCCCGCCTATGTCGCCACCCATGGTATGCCTAGGGATATCGACGATCTGCGCCGCCATGTCTGCCTGCCCGCGCACAATCACGATCCTTGGCGGCTGGAGGGACCGAAGGGTGCACTGACCTTGCGGCCGGAAGGCAAGCTGATCACCAATTCGAGCGAAGTGATCCGCGAGGCCGTGATCGCGGGCCTCGGTATCGCGCTGCGCTCCACCTGGGACATCGGCCCGGAGCTGCGGGACGGCCGTCTGGTGCAGGTACTGCCGGCCTATGAGGGCTCGCATAATGTCACGCTCTCGGCGGTCTATCCCAGCCGGCAGTTCCTGCCGGCGAAAGTGCGCGTCTTCATCGACTTCCTGGCGGAACTTTATGGGCCTGTGCCCTATTGGGAGCGATAGGGGCACCCCGCCCAAGCTCCAGGAGATCAGCCTCATGCCCGCCCTTGAAACCATCCGCTCCGATCTGTCTTCCGACACGACTACGCGCTTCACCGTCATGCTTGGCGATATCACCCGGCTTTCGGTCGACGCCATCGTCAACGCGGCGAACAGCAGCCTGCTTGGCGGCGGCGGTGTCGATGGCGCCATCCACCGCGCTGCCGGGCCGGACCTCGTGGCGGAATGCCGGATGCTGCATGGCTGCAGGACCGGGCAGGCAAAGATCACCGGGGGATACCGCCTGCCGGCAAGGCATGTGATCCACACGGTCGGCCCGGTCTGGAACGGCGGCGGGCATGATGAGGAAGCGCTGCTGGAGAGCTGCTATCGCAACAGCCTGGGCCTCGCCAGGGAGCGCGGCCTCAGAACCATCGCCTTTCCGGCCATCTCCACCGGCATCTACCGCTTTCCCGCCGAGCCGGCAGCAGCGATCGCCATCCGCACCGCCGTCACGGACAGCAAAGGCGGCGCGTTCGACGAAATCATCTTCTGCTGCTTCGGCGACGAGATGGCCGCGCTCTACGACCGGCTGCTGCCGCAGGCGCTGGTTGAGACCTGATTCATCGGGGCGCTATCGCGCCAGGTCGAGATAGGTCGCGGCCACCATGGCATCGATATCCGCCGGCACGGGGACGACACAGGATTCCCTGCCGAGACCGCCCCTTGCCACGCGTTCCAGGCAGCGGGCCTGCAACGCAAAGCCGAGATCCATGGATTCGACCGTGTTGCCGAGCGGTCGCGGGCCGGCAAGGTTGGCCATGTGGCCAGCGCCAAGGATATGGAAAGCGCGGCCATCTCGCAGGCGGACAGTCTCGATATGCTCGGCTTCATAGCGATCGATGCCGGCAATGTCGGCGCTGTCGCGGATCGCTTCCACATCGATCTCATGCGGGAAATGCCCGCCATTCATCAGGATCGTGCCGTCCTTTATCAGCGGCAGATCCGCCGCGGTGATGATCGCGGGATGGCCGGTGACGGTTATCAGGATATCGGCGGAACGGATCGCCTCTTCGCGCAACGGCGTGACAAAGCCATCGAGATGGGCTTCCAGCGCCGTCACCGGGTCGATATCGATCACGCTGACGCAGGCATGGGCGTTGCGGAAACAGGCGGCCGTTCCCTTGCCGCAGGCGCCGTAGCCGAAGACGGTAACCCGTTTGCCATTGGTCGAGCGATTGGTGAAACGCAGATAGCTCTCGAACAGGCTCTGGCCGACGGCATGCCGATTTTCCGCGAATTGCTTGATCGGGCTATCGTTGATGACGAGAACCGGCAGATTGAGCTTGCTGCGAAGGGGCAATAGACGCGTTCGGCCGGATGTCGTCTCCTCCGTGCCGCCCAGGAGCCCGGCATAGGGCCGCTCGGCGGCGCGTGCGAAGAGATCGCCGCCATTGTCGAGCAACAGGTCCGGCTTCTGCGCAAGAATGGCATCCAGGCTGGCGCCGTGCTCGTCGGCATTCGTGGTCTGCGTGGCAAAGACGGTGATGCCCCGCGCGCGCAGATAATCGACGGTTTCGGGCTGGGTGCTGTTGAGGTTGCCGGTACAGACGAGGCTGGCGCCGCCAGCACGCAGCGTCATCAGCAACGCCACCGTCTTCGGCTCGAGATGGATGCCGGTGCCGATCGTCAAGCCGGCAAAGGGCTGTGTCTCGCGAAATTCCGCTGCCGTGGCGGCAAGCAGGCGGCAACTGCGGGCAACCCAGTCAATACGGGAAAGAGAGGCAGGCTGGTCCATGATACGCTCCTGACGGCGATTTCCGTTCAGCGGCGATCTCTCACCCAACATGGGGTTCTGTCGATGGACATAGGAATGAGCGACAGGGCAGAAAATCTGCCATCGGCGCCTTGATCCTCGCCCCAGATGGGCAGCGGATCGTCAGGCGCCGCCGCTCCGAAGCAGCCATTCGGCCAGCCTTGCAAGGGCCGCATCCTTCGCGTCGCTGCTGCGCATGCAGAGACTATATCCCGCCGGCCTTCGGATGAAGCCATAGGGTGCCGTCAGCGCACCGCGCCCGATGTCCTCGTCAATCGCCGTACGTGGAGCGATGGCAACGCCGACCCCGGAGCGAGCCGCGCCGACGGCCAGAAGCAGATCTTCGAATTCCCGGCTGCGGGAAAAACGGACGGGCACCCTGCCGCTCTCGGCGAACCAGTCATCCCAAAGACGCGGAGCCGAACGGCTGGTGAGGACCATAGCGCCCGCCAACGCCTCCACACCGGCGGCAAGACCAAGGCGCATCACGAGCTGCGGCGTCGCCACCGGGCCGAACTCGTCTTCCATGAAGCGAATGGCGGCAATATCGGGCGCCGGCCGATACTCGCCGCCCATGATCACCGCATCGAGATCGGGATGGCGGGCGAGCGGTTCGACCGTCGTCATGGGAATGATATCTATGTCGATGTCGGGGAGTGCGGCCTGCAAATCGCCGACGCGCGGCATCAGCCACCAGATGGCGAAAGCGGACGGCACGCCGAGGCGGATGCTGCGGCGATCGCCGGCGGTGAGCGCCGCGGAAGCTCGAGCCAGAATGCCAAAAGCAATGCCGACGGAATCGGCAAATGCCCTACCCTTCTCCGTCAGCACCAGACGGCGGCCATCGCGCCGGAACAAGGCGACGCCGAAATGACCCTCCAGCACGGCAAGCTGTTGACGGACGGCGCCGCGCACGACGCCGAGTTCGCTCGCCGCCTGCAATATGCTGCCGCGACGAGCAACGGCATCGAAGGCACGAAGCGCGTTCATCGGCGGAAGACGTTGCGATGAGGGGTGATCGGGCATGACGGGAAATTAGCCTGCGTTCCAGTTCGATAGGAAGAGCTTGGGAGCAATTGCGCCATCTGCGGCATATGAGTCGCCTATAATGTCGCGGACAGCATAATCACTGGCGAATATCAGAAGCCGACTCCTCGCATTTTTACCTATAGACGACTCAATAAAGGTGTGAGGAAATACCATATGGGTTCATATCGAATGCACAATTTTTCCACACAATGCTAATATAGAACAGATTCTCAACTATAGCCCTCTAAAGGTGACCCGACTCTTGGCCATCCTCAGCCGTATCGCAAATGACGTGCAGCTCATGTTTCGGCGCCCGCCGCGACAGCAATATGCCGCGCTCTGCTATCGGATGAGGAAGAAGACGGGCGAGCTGGAAGTTCTGCTGTTGACCAGCCGCGACACCGGGCGCTGGGTCATTCCCAAGGGCTGGCCGATGCCGGGCAAGCTGTCGCATGAAGTGGCGGCCCGCGAAGCTTACGAAGAAGCCGGCGTGCATGGGACCGTGGAAACCGAGCCATTAGGCGCTTTCAGCTACGACAAGGTGCTGAAGGATGGCATCCAGGTGCCTTGCCGGGTGCAGGTTTATGCGCTTGATGTCAGCAGCCTTGCCAAAAACTTCAAGGAAAAGGGCGAGCGCTCGATCGAGTGGGTCTCCTGCAACGAGGCGGTCAAGCGGGTCCGCGAGCCGGAGCTGCGCGACCTCATCCTTGCCTTCCAGGCACGGATGACGGCCAGCATCGCCATGGCGCAGTCAAAGTAAGCTGCTAATAACTCCGACAAATTGCGCTGGACCGGCCGCCGGGCATTGCCCGACTGACGGCACTGCGTAAAACTACGCGTTTCGATTCAGAGAATGGCATGCCCGAAGACCGACCGGCGATACCGACAAAACCGACACTCGACAAGGATCTCGACAAATTCACCTATGTCGAGGACGCGGCAAATCATGTCACGAAGCGACTGATCGCTCCCGGTCTCGGCCTGATCTTCCTCGGCCTCGTCATGTTCTTCACCGGCATCTACGTGCTGGACCGTCCGGGCGCGACGCTGGTCATCGCCGCCGCGGCGCTGGCCGGCTACATGGCCATGAATATCGGCGCCAAGGACGTCGCCAACAATGTCGGCGCCGCGGTCGGCGCCCGCGCCATCACCATGACGCAAGCGCTGGTCATGGCGGCGATTTTCGAAATCCTCGGTGCCACGATCGCCGGGGGACCCGTCATCAGGACCATTTCGACGCATATCATCGACACCGACCGCGTCATCAGCAATGACAAGCTTGCCTGGCTGATGATGGCGGCGCTCCTGTCGGCGGCGCTCTGGATCAATTTCGCCACCTGGCTGAAGGCGCCGGTTTCGACGACCCATGCCATTGTCGGCGCGGTTGTCGGGGCGGGTGCAGCTGCGCTCGGGCCGCAGATGGTCAACTGGCACATATTGGCGGCCATCTCCGTCGGTTGGGTCGTCACGCCCTTTCTCGGCGGCATCATCGCCGTCAGCATCCTGTTCTTCATCAAGACCTTCATCATCTATCGCGACGACAAGATCGCGGCGGCCAGATACTGGATCCCCATTCTCATCGGCCTGATGGCCGGGGCTTTTGCCGCCTATCTCATCCTGCAGCTCACGCCGAAAGGCACGGTATCCGCCGCCCTGAACATCATGATCGGCGTCGCGGTCGGTCTTCTGGCCTGGGCCGCCGCGCGACCGCTGGTGGCGGCCCAGTCGGTCGGACTGGAAAACAAGAACAGCGCGTTGCGCAAGCTTTTCCGCCTGCCGCTGATCTGTTCGGCGGCGCTGATGTCCTTCGCGCATGGCGCCAACGATGTCGCCAACGCCATCGGCCCGCTGGCGGCGATCGTCCGCAGCGTCAGCCTGGGCGGTTCGCTGAACGTGGTCGCCGGTGCCGAGGGCCATAACGCGCCCTTCTGGGTGGTGATGATCGGCGGCTGCGGCATTTCCGTCGGTATCCTGCTCTACGGTCCGCGCCTGATCCGCCTGGTCGGCGAGCAGATCACCAAGCTCAACCCGATGCGCGCCTATTGCGTGGCGCTGTCGGCGGCCCTCACCGTCATCGTCGCCGCCTGGTTCGGTTTTCCGGTCAGCTCCACCCATATCGCCGTCGGTTCGGTCTTCGGTGTCGGCTTCTTCCGTGAATGGTATACCAGCCACTCGAAGCGCCGGCTGGCCTATATGCGAATGAAAGCGGAAGCGGCGGGAATCACCGACGGCGAAGCGGCCAACGCCAACGTGCACAATCCAGACGAAGTCCATCGCCGCCGTCTCGTGCGCCGCTCCCATTTCATGACCATCATCGCCGCCTGGGCCATCACCGTCCCTGTCTCAGCCCTGCTTGCGGCCACCGTATATTGGGCTATGGTCGCGCTCTTCATCTAGAACGGTTCCGCGTTCCATGGGATCGCGGCACTGTTCCATCTCTTTGCTTTTACGCAATTCCGGACGGAAAACCGCTGCGCACTTTTCCTCGAATTGCTCCAAGGGAGTACCCATGCGCGCCAATTTCCGCATGCAGCGGCTGTTCGTGGTTTCGGATATCAAGGCAGATGCCGGCATCGAGGCCGATCAGGATCAGTTCAACTATCTCGCCAACGTGCTGCGCATGGAGGACGGCGCGGAGCTGCTGATCTTCAACGGCCGCGACGGCGAGTGGAAGGCGCGCCTCTCCTTTCCATCGCGCAAGCGCATCCTGATGACACCGGTCGAAGAGACGCGGCCACAGCCCGCCCCTTCCGATCTCCACTATCTCTTCGCGCCGCTGAAGGTCGGGCGGCTCGATTATCTCGTGCAGAAAGCGGTCGAGATGGGCGCCGGCCTGCTGCAGCCGGTCATGACGCAGCATGTGCAGGGCAAGATCACCAATCTCGACAAGGTGAGAGCCAATGTCGTCGAGGCGGCCGAACAATGCGGCATCCTCGGCATTCCAGAGGTGGCCGAGCCGGTGAAGCTCACCGACCTGCTGGCGCGCTGGCCAAGGGAGCGCCGCATCATCTATTGCGACGAGGGCGATGCCGGACAGAACCCGCTGCCGCTGCTGCGTGATGTCGCAGAAAAGCAGCTGGCGCTGCTGGTCGGTCCGGAGGGCGGGTTCTCGGAGGAAGAGCGCGCGCTGCTGCGCGGTCTCGATTTCGTCACCGCCATCCCGCTCGGCCCACGCATCTTGCGCGCCGACACGGCGGTGGTGGCGGCGATGGCGGTCATTCAGGCGGCGATCGGGGATTGGAACTAGGCTCCTGGTCATTTGAATCAACGGTAATTCACGGCCTCCGACAAGAGGCTGCGATGAGCGATTTGTTTCTGCCGAGCGGATACCAGATGGCGCGGATCGAGCCATATTCCTTTTGGGCAGGCTTGAAGCTGTGCGACGATGATCACCGGCCGATCGGCGATGCAATTCTATCAATCGAAATGGCTTCGCACCGCCGCCACATCAAATACAGCAAGCATACACCTCGAACAGCCTCAGATCTTTCAGAGCGTTGTCGACCAGTCCCTCCTCATCCTTCGGATACCTCCAGATAAACCTATTAATATTATCATGCGCCAATACGAAACATCTTCAGTAATTTATGCATTAGATACACTTTAACTGTATAGTTTTCTAAAAGTGGCGGCAGAATTTCATTAATATTTCTGTGATTGTTATGACTCGTCTGCATGATGCAGATGTAAAATTAGAGAGCCATGATATGCTTGATTTGCCCAAGATAATGCCGTTGTTACTGTTTGCTGCCATCGTCGTTTTATTTTTCCGCTGGGTGGTCGAAGACATGAACAAGTGAGCCGCATTTACTTGTCCAATTTTCTCTTCCGCTATGATGTAGATTAGCGCTTGGCCTGCCCGATGCTGACCGGGTTTATAAAAGGGGTGGGCCGAGCGCGAGGGACGAACATCTTCGGCCTTCGCTCTAAGAGCGGTTCTTGAGGCGCCAGGACTCGCGACGAACGGTCCAGATCGCAGGCTGGCCCCAGTTGGTCGGCAGAGACCCGTCGTTCTCCTGAGGTGCCATAAGCAGGCCATCAGCCAACTACGGCAAATACCGTGGCAACGATCAGCAGGGTGGCCAGAGAGATATTCACCGCCCGCGAAATGGTCGGATACTGAAGGAAGCGCGAGAGCGCGGCACCGACAAGAAGCCATATCATATGGATGGCGACGATCATTCCCGTCAGCAGTGCGATCTTGACCGTCGCATCGAGCCGCCGATCCTGAAACAGGCTGACACCGGCGAAGACGGCCGCAATCGCCAGATAGGCTTTCGGATTGGCGATCGCCAGCAGGAGGCCGCCAAAAAACGCGGGAGCGACGACCTGATCGTCACGGGGCGCCAGCGGTGGTGCCTTAGCAATCTTGACAGCGAGATAGAGGATATAGGCTGCCGAAACCACTGTCAGCACGAGCGCGCCATGTGGCACGGACAGCAGAAAAGCGACGACGCCCGCCGCCACGGCCAGGAGTACAGCAACCGTGCCGGCGATGAGGCCGGACACGTAGCCAAGCGATCGTCGGAAACCATAGGCCGCGCCCACCGCCGTCGCGCTGATCGTCGACGGGCCAGGAGTGCCCATGATCACCAGCGACGCCAGGAGCAGCGTCAAGATGGGACGAAGACCCATTTCATCGAACATTGATATGCTCCGCTTTTTGACTGTCGAAGCAAAACTATCCACGGGAATGGCGAGCCGTCTTGAACGCTTGTGCAAGTGCACCGCCGGATGGCACCATCGCGAGGCACCCCCGAGATACAAGATCCTATTTTTTTGAACGGCTCTTGAAAGAAATTCACTTGCACCGTACGTCAATCCGCTGCAATCACCCTTCCAATCGGCCCGTGGCTTGCGCGGGCTTGTTTCCGAGATCAAGGTAATACCATGGCGCGCGATACCACCGACCAGACTCCGCTCTCCTCGGTCTCGGACATGACGGCCTATCTGGCCGCCGGCAACAAGCCGAAGGAGCAATTCCGCATCGGCACGGAGCACGAGAAATTCGTGTTCTTCCGCGCCGACAACAGCCCCGTGCCCTATGCCGGCGAAGCCAGCATTTCCGCGCTTCTGAACGGCCTGCAGAAAAAGAGCGGCTGGGAGCCGATCCTGGACCGCGGCAACATCATCGGGCTCGCCGAGCCGACCGGCATGGGCGCGATCTCCATCGAGCCAGGCGGCCAGTTCGAACTTTCGGGCGCGCCGCTCGAAACCATTCACCAGACCTGCAAGGAATCCAACCAGCACCTGGCGACGCTGCGGGACATCGCCGAGCCGATGGGCATCGGCTTCCTCGGCATCGGCGGCAGCCCGAAATGGACGCTGGCCGAGACGCCGCGCATGCCGAAATCGCGTTACGACATCATGAGCCGTTACATGCCGAAGGTCGGCACCGAGGGCCTCGACATGATGTACCGTACCTGCACCATCCAGGTGAACCTCGACTTTTCCTCGGAAGAGGATATGCGCCGCAAGATGCGGGTGTCGATGAAGCTGCAGTCGCTGGCAACCGCGCTCTTCGCCTCCTCGCCCTTCACCGAGGGCAAGCCGAACGGCCTCTCCTCCTGGCGCGGCGAGATCTGGCGCGATACCGACAACCAGCGCGGCGGCCTGCTCGACTTCACCTTCCGCGACGATTTCGGTTTTGAGGACTATGTCAAATGGGCGCTCGACGTTCCGATGTATTTCGTCGTCCGCGACGGTCGCTATCATGATTGCACCCATGTCACCTTCCGCCAGTTCATGAACGGCGCGCTGAAGGGCGAGATCGCGGAGTGGGAACCGACCATGGGCGACTGGACCAACCATCTCTCCACCCTCTTCCCCGACGTGCGCCTCAAGCGCTTCCTGGAAATGCGCGGCGCCGACGGCGGCCCCTGGCGGCGCATCTGTGCCTTGCCGGCCTTCTGGGTCGGCCTGCTCTATGACGATGCCGCATTGGCGGCCGCCGACGAGCTGACCAGGGACTGGACTTTCGAAGAGGTCAACGCGCTGCGCGACGTCGTGCCTGTGCAAGGGCTCAAGGCCGCCATCAAGGGTCATGGCCTCTTCGATGTCGCCCGCGAAGTCATCGGCATCTCCCGCAGCGGCTTGAAGAGCCGCGCCCGGCTGAACGGCGACGGCCAGGACGAAAGCGTCTTCCTCGCGCCGCTCGATGAGGTGCTGGCCAAGAAGGGCACGCTCTCCGACGATCTGCTGATGCTCTATCACGGCCGCTGGAACCAGTCGGTCGAGCCGATCTTCGAGGAATATCAATACTGATTTGCCGGTTTGCCGCCGAATTGCCGGGGCCAGCCGCCGGCAGAAACCGGTATGCGCCCTCTTTTTTCCCGCTATACTGCTAGAACCGTCGTCTCCTGATTCCGGGGCGGCCACATAGCGGGGAAAGGAACTTCGATGCTGCCACTCTTCGAGATGATGATGCAGGCGCAGAACGGCGCAGCCACCGAAGCGATGGCCAAGCAGTTCAACCTCGCGCAGGAACAGGCGACCAAGGCGATGGCGGCGCTGATGCCCGCCTTTTCCTCCGGCTTCAAGCGCAGCGCGACCGACCCCTATAACTTCATGGGCGTGATGCAGGACATCACCTCCGGCAGCTATGCCAAATATTTCGAGGACATGAACAAGGCCTTCACGCCGCAGGGCATTGCCGATGGCAATAGCGTGCTGGAACGCCTGTTCGGCTCCAAGGAGGTATCGCGTGCCGTGGCCGCGCAGGCCGCGCAGATGACCGGCATCGGCCAGGAGATCTACAAGCGCATGCTGCCCGTGATGGCCAACACGCTGATGGGCGGCCTGTTCAAGGAGACCAGCGGTCAGATGCCCCCGATGGCCAATCCCTTCCTCAACACGGCGATGGGCGAGATGATGCAGAACTGGCTGCAGACCATCGGCTTCGCGCCGAAGCAGCAGCCGACGCCGCAGGCGAGCATTTTCGACAATCCCTTCACCCAGGCGATGGAACTGATGTTCGGCGCGCAGCCCGCCGAACAGAAGAAAAACACCGCCGCCTCCAATCCCTTCCTCGACAATCCCTTCGCCAAGGCGTTTCAGGAGATGATGCGCAACGTCCCCGGCACGCCGGAGCCGCCGAAGGAAGAACCCAAGGCCAAGCCCGCCATCCCCGGCGTGGACATTCCCGGTGTGGACATGGCCGCCTATACCGAGATGCTCAACGCCATGTTCGACAGTGGGTTGGAAGTGCAGAAGAACTATCAGAAGAACATGGAAGCGATCTTCGACAGCTATACGAAGGCCGACGGTAAGCCCGCGCCGAAATAGACGGGAAGACCGGCTCCGCCGCCCTGCCCCTTCCCACGGTGAAGGAAATGATCACAACGTCCTTTCTGCAACGCAGCCTTCGCTGGAAGAAAACGGATGATGCGGAATTCGTCTATACGGCCACCGATCCATGCGAATGCGAGGGGCCGCTGGTTATCCGATTGAACGATTTTCCCGCAGAGCCCCTGTATACGCTGCTGTGTGACACTGTGCCGATCGAAAGCTTCGATGATTGGCCTGCGTCATGGCAGATCGATTGAGCAGCCTTACCTTCCTATATCCAGATCGTCCCTTCGTTCGTCTGCACGGTCAGCGGTCCGCCAGGCCGGCAATTCCAATCGTCGTGAAATCCCGATTCCCTCCAGAAAAACCTCGTCATGGCTGACGACCAGAAGCGCGCCGTCATAGGCGCGCAAGCCGGCCTCGACGGCCGCGATGGAATCGATGTCGAGATGGTTGGTCGGCTCGTCGAGGATCAGCAGCGAAGGCGGCGTCGGGCCGCCGAGGACGCAGGCGAGGCCGGCGCGCAGCAATTGTCCGCCGCTCAAGGTGGACACCCGCTGAAGCGCCGCATCCGCCCGGAACATGAAGCGGGCAAGAGCGGCGCGGCAGGCGTTTTCGTCCGCTAGCGGATTGATCCGCCGGAAATTGTCGCGGATCGACAGTGCCGGGTCGAGAAGGCTTACCCGCTGGTCGAGCATGGAAAAGGTTGCCACGAGGCGCACCGTTCCCGTCCAGGGCGTCAGAGTTCCCGATATCAGCGCCAGCAGTGTCGTCTTGCCCGAGCCGTTCGGGCCGGTGACGGCGATCCGCTCCGGACCCGTGATGTCGAATGACAGATCTCGGATGATCGGCTGCTCCGGCCGATAGCCGGCGGTCACGCCGCCGATCTTCAGGACGGTCTTGCTGGCCGGCAATCCGGTTGCGGGAAGCTTGACGGACAGGGGCTGGAGAATTTCGATCCGGCGGCGCGCGGCTGCAGCATCATCGCGCGCCTCCGCGCGCTGGCGTTCGGCCAGACGGGTATTGTCGCCGCTCGTCATCTCGCTCCGTTCCTTCATTCCGCCGAGAAGGATGCGGGGAGTGCCACCCTTGGCGGCCTTCTTCTTGCCCACTCGATCTTTCCGCGCCTGCCGCTCCACCGCCGCCTGCGCGGCGCGGGCAACCTCGGCCACACGCTTTTCGGCATCGGCAAGATCGTGTTCGGCGGCCGCGAGCTCGAGCGCCTTGCGCTCGCGGTAATGGCTCCAATTGCCGCCATAGCGCGTGGCGCGGAGCGACGTCAGCTCGACGATGGCGTCCATCCTATCCAGCAATTCACGGTCATGGCTGACGACGATCGCACCGCCCCGCCAGCCTGCGAGCAGCTCGCCCACGGCGTGCCGACCGTCGCGGTCGAGATTGTTGGTCGGCTCGTCGAGGATGAGAAAATCGGGCTCCCTGAAGATCAAGGCGGAGAGGCCGGCGCGGGTGCGTTGCCCGCCCGACAGGGCCGCCAGGCGGGTGCGAGACTCCGCGTTCAGACCGGCGCGGGCAAGAGCGGAGGCGATGCGTGCCTCCAGCATCCAATCCGCCGCCGCCAGCTCCTCGGCCGTCGCCTCGCCCGCTTCGGCGCGACGAAGAACGGCCAGCGCCTCGGTGACATCGAAGAGGTCGGCGATCGTTTCGCCGGGCTTCACCTGAACGCTCTGGCGCAACATGCCGAAACTGCCGCCGAAGGCTATGGCGCCGGACTGGGGTTGGATCTCGCCGACAATCAGCTTCAAGAGCGTCGTCTTGCCGACGCCGTTACGGCCGACAAGGCCGATACGCTCCGGACCGAAGCTCAGGTCGAGATTGGAAAAAAGCGGCCGGCCGTCAGGCGTGGACCACGAAAGATTGGAAAGGATGATGGATGCAGGCATGGATATGGATGTCCCCGGTGGCAAGGCTGAACGGCGTTGCGATCGGGTTGGAATCCATTGCGGCACACATCCTGTTGGAATGACGAATAGCGCGTAGACTAGGCGACATGCGCCCTCAGTTCAAGGTCAAGCCTCGACAGCGTCGAGAAAGGCGAGCACGCGGCTCCATGTCAGATCCGCCGCCTTGGCATCGTAATCCGGCAGGCTGGCATCGGTATAAAGGTGGCCGGGGCCCGGATAGGTGAAAATATCCGCCGCAATCCCGGATCGCTCGACGGCCGAGCGCCAGGCGGCAACCTCCGCCGCCGATTCGAACGGATCGGGATCGGCGAGATGAAGCTGCAGGGGCAAGCCCTTGCGGGCGTTGTCGGCAATCCCGGCGATACCATGCAGGAAGAGGATGCCGGCCGTCTGCGGCCGCTTCGGCCAGACGCTTGCCGCAACGGCCGCACCCATGGAGAACCCGCCAAGGACGGTCGAAGGAGGCAAGCCGGCCATAGCCCATTCGGCCCGTTCGCAGATGGTCTGCCAGCCGACCTCGTCCCGCAACCGGAACCCTTCCTCGACCGAACTGGCGGTCCAGCCGTCATAAAGGTCAGGCGCGAAAGCCTTGTGTCCGGCCGCCTGCAAGCGCTCCACCGCCTCGTTCTCGAGAGAACGCAACCCGTAAACGGAATGAAAGAGGATTACCGTCGCCATCACCATCGTCCTCGCATCTTCGCTTAGCCATAAGATAAGGCATTCGAAACACAAGGCAATTTGCCGAGCGTCTTTTTGCCGAAGATAGCCGTCCAAAAGAAAAAACCCGGTGTCGGCACAGGGCCGGACACCGGGAAAGAGGCAGGGCTTATTGGCTATCACCCTGCGGGGAAACGATAGGCCGGTTTCAACCGCGCAAGGCGTTGAAACTCGGAAAGCGCGTGCGCCGACGGGCGGAGGTGGTCAGATGGCAGGACGGGTCCTCGAAGAAGGTCGAGGTGGTCAGCGCCGACCTCAGCTCCTGGCGCGTCAGGCCGATATCCATCAATTGGCTGTCGTTCAGCTCATGCAGATAATTGATTTCGCGTCGGTTGCGGATTGCGCGCCAGGCGGATGCCACTTTTTCGAAAGCAAGCGTCAGGCGTACCGTCAAAGGCAGCGACGGCATTGCATGGCCGAGTTGAAGTGTCCGATCTGTCGTGCGCATTTCCTTGGTCCTTTCCTTCAGGCACACGCTGGCCGAACCCCTTCCCGGCAGTGCGGGAAAGGGGTGGAGGCCGGGAGGAGTTCGACAGGGAATTCTGTCTCATTGGTATGCTGAATTGCATTAGGAAGATGCCAAACACCTATTGATCAGTCCAACGAATGTTTCTAATGATAAGCATCAAACTCTTTTATAGGTGAGATCATGTCCGCGCCGCTTGATATCGATCAGTTGCAGACCTTCATCGCCATCGTGGATTCCGGCAGCTTCACCAAGGCCGCCGATCGCGTATTCAAGACGCAGTCGGCGGTTTCCATGCAGATGCGCCGGCTGGAAGAGCGCGTCGGCAAGCAGCTTTTCATCAAGGACGGCCGCGGCAACCGGTTGACGGCGGAAGGCGACAAGCTGCTGAATTACGCCCGCCGCATCATCCGCCTCAACAACGAGGCGATCGCTGCCTTCGACGACAACAGGCTGGAGGGCACGCTGCGCATCGGCACGCCCGACGATTATGCCGACCGCTACATGCCCGAAATCATCGGCCGCTTCGCCAAGACGCATCCGAATGTCGAGCTCTATATCGTCTGCGAACCCTCGGTCGATCTTGCCGAACGCATGCATCGCGGCGAGCTCGATATCGCGCTGGTCACGCATAATCCGCGCGAGCGGATGTCGGATGTGGTGCGGACCGAACCGCTCTGCTGGGTCGGTTCGGCCAACCATCCGCTGCGCGACGACGCTCCCATTCCGCTCGCCGTCGGGCGGCGCGACTGCCCGTGGCGGCAGCTCGCCTGTTCGGCGCTCGATGCGGGCGGCCGCGACTACCAGGTCCTGTTCACCAGCTGGTCCTGCACCGTTGTCGCCGCCGCCGTGCTGGCCGGCATGGCGGTTTCGGTCATGCCGGAATCGGCGCTGCGCACCGGCATGAAAGTGCTGACCCAGGCCGACGGCTTCCCGCCGCTGCCGCCGGTGCAGATCGGCATCATGAAGCGGCCAGGCCTGTCCACCTCGCTGATGAACGCCATCACCGCCCATATCTCCGCCTGTCTGGACAATATCACCCCGGCGGCCGTCGACGACGATCTCGACGGCGAGGTGAAAACCTTCACCCGCTACACGCCGCGCCTGCGCGCCGGGCATATCTTGCCGGGCTGGTGAGAATAGTAGGCAGTAGGCAGTAGGCAGTAGGCAGTAGGCAGTAGGCAGTAGGCAGTAGGCAGTAGGCAGTAGGCAGTAGGCAGTAGGCAGTAGGCAGTAGAGGAAACTCCGGGTGCGTGGCCGGTCAAGCCTCTCCATCCCCTTTCCTATTGCCTACTGCCTATTGCCTCCCATCCGCAAACAGCGTCGCACGGATCACCAGCTTCCATTCGTGCAGCATGCGGGTGGCCAGCGCCTTGTCGCTCATGATGGCAAGGCGGACCGATGCGCCGATCAGATGGCTGAAGAGCTGGGCGCGGGCCGGCAGGTCGATTGCGGTGCCGGGGGGAAGGAAGGGCTCGATACCCTTGAGGAATATCTCGGCGACGCGATTGCTGTGCTCGATATTGAGCCTCAGCAGGTCCGTATCCATTTCCGTACCGAGCCAGACGCCCATATAGGTCGGGTCGCTACGGAATTCGCGATAATACCAGTCGATGGTGCCGCAGATGAGATCGAGGGCATGGTCGAGCGACGTCACCGTGGCGAAGACCTCTTTCGTCTTCTGCTGGACGAGGACGGCGTGGCGGTCGAACAGGGCCGTGACGATCGCCGCCTTTTCAGGGAAATATTGATAGACGGAACCGATCGGCACGCCGGCCACGGCGGCGATTTCCGTCATCTTCATGCCGCTGACACCCTTATCGGCAATGAGCTGCGCGGCGGCGGTCAGAATGACATCGACGCGCTGGATGCTGCGTTCCTGTTTGGGCCGCTTGCGGAACTCGACGCGGGTTGGTTTCTCCGGGTTCATGCATGTACCGTTTCAGTATGCTCGAAGCGACACCCGGAGGCGCGGGTACGCTAGTCCGCATAGACATACTGAATGCACCCATGGGGGGAAACCCCAAATTTTCTTGTGATAATTCCGGAATGCCCTTTGCCTGTTCGGATGAACGCGCGGCGTCCTAGGCGGGCATGGCCTGCGTGACCGCCATCCAGATGACCAGCCATGCCCACATGCCGGCAAGGACGATATAGCCGAGCGCAAAGAGCGGGCTGCGGTAGCGCAGATTGTTGCTGGTGACATGTACGAAAGCATGAGCATAGCGCGTGGCGACGAAAATCCAGGCCAGGATCACCGCCGGCAGATTATCCGCCTGGGTGATGAACAACGCGATAGAGCAGGCATAGAACAGGACGGGCAGCTCGAACTGATTGGCGATGCTGTTGCGCACCACAAGGCTTGCCGCCGGCTCGTCGGCGGCATGGTTCGCGCGAAACTGCGACTGCCGGATTTCGCCCGTCTTGACCAGCGTCCTGCGCCGCCAGCCCAGCAACGCATAGAGGATGTAGACAAGCCCCGCATGGGCCGCCATGGGCCACAACATTTCATAGCCGGTCACGCCGCCGATTCCTTTCCGATTTGCGAGCGGAAACGCCCCGCTCAGGACGGCCGCGGGCCGTCGGGAGACAGGTAGCGAAGAATCGCGAAGCGAGCCAGCAGAATGATGGTCACCACCAGTGACAGGAATTTCAGCCGCACGATGATGGGCAGCAGACCCGCAAGCGTCTCCACGGTCGCATCGGAGGGTGTGGCCGGCGGATAGAGGATCAGGCCGGCGATATTCTCGGCATAATCCATGATGCCGTAAACGACCGGCAGGAAAAAGATCACAGCGACCGTCACCGGTCCGATCGTCCGGCCGAAAAAGCTGCCGCCCGGCCGGAGCAGCGCGAGCAGGCAGAACAGCAGGCCGGCAAGAACCAGCGGGAAGACCAGCTCCGGCCCGAGATACATGGCACGCAGGATTGCGGCCGGATCGGGATGATCCCTGAGATAGCGCAGCATGGCGACGACATCGTCCCGCTCATAGCCGCCAATGCGCGCATCCAGCATCTCCTGGCCCGCCGCCGCATTGCGGAAGGCCGTGACGAAACCGGCATAAATCCAGGCGAAGAGCGCCAGGGACAGGGCGGCGAGAACCGCCGTCAGGCCTTGCAGGGACCTGACATCGCCTTTGGCGTCGCCGCGCATCGATCAGACGCCGGCGCCGGGATAGTTCGGGCTCTCGCGCGTGATGGTGACATCATGGGCATGGCTTTCTCGCAGACCGGCGCCGGAGATGCGTACGAAGGTGGCGCGCTCCTGGAAATCCTTGAGATCGGCGCCGCCGACATAGCCCATGGCCGCCTTGAGGCCGCCGGCGAGCTGATGCAGCACGCCCGAGACGGGACCCTTGTAGGGCACCTGGCCTTCGATGCCTTCCGGCACCAGCTTCAGCGTGTCGCGGACTTCCGCCTGGAAGTAGCGATCGGCCGAGCCGCGCGCCATGGCACCGACGGAGCCCATGCCGCGATAGGCCTTGAAGGAGCGGCCCTGGTACAGATAGACCTCGCCCGGGCTTTCATCCGTGCCGGCGAGCAGCGAGCCGACCATGGCGGCGGAGGCGCCGGCGGCGATTGCCTTGGCCAGATCGCCGGAGAACTTGATGCCGCCGTCGGCGATGACCGGAATGTTCTGGTCCTGCGCGGCCTGCACCGCTGACATGATGGCGGCGAGCTGCGGCACGCCGACACCGGCGACGATACGGGTCGTGCAGATGGAGCCGGGGCCGATACCGACCTTGACGGCGTCGGCGCCGGCATCGATCAGCGCCCGCGTGCCGTCATAGGTGGCGACGTTGCCGGCCATGATGCGAACCGAGTTGGTGAGCTTCTTGACGCGGGTGACGGCATCGAGGACGCGCTGCGAATGGCCGTGGGCGGTATCGACGACCAGAAGGTCGACGCCGGCCTCGATCAGGCGCTCGGCGCGCTCGAAGCCATCATCGCCGACGCTGATGGCGGCGGCGGCGCGAAGGCGGCCCTGCGCATCCTTCGAGGCGTTCGGGTTGAGCTGCGACTTCTCGATGTCCTTGACGGTGATGAGGCCGACGAGACGGCCTTCGCCGTCGGTGACCAGCAGCTTCTCGATGCGGTGCTGATGCAGCAGGCGCTTGGCTTCCTGCTGCTGCACACCGTCCTTGACCGTGACCAGATTTTCACGAGTCATCAGCTCGTAGATCTTCTGCTGGGGATCGGAGGCGAAGCGGACATCGCGGTTGGTGAGGATGCCGACCAGACGGTGCGACTTCTCGACGACGGGAATGCCGGAAATGCCGTGCGCCTTCATCAGGGCCAGTGCTTCGGCGAGCGTGGCGTCGGGGCCGATCGTGACCGGATTGACCACCATGCCGCTTTCGAACTTCTTGACCTGGCGGACCTCTTCGGCCTGCTGCACCGGCGTCAGATTGCGGTGGATAACGCCGAGACCGCCGGCCTGGGCCATGGCGATGGCGAGACGGCTTTCCGTCACCGTGTCCATGGCGGCCGACATGATCGGCAGGTTGAGCTCGATATCCTGGGCGATGCGGGTGGCGATATTCGTCTGGCCGGGCATGACCTCGGAGTGTCCCGGCTGCAGGAGCACGTCGTCGAAAGTTAGGGCATCCAACCCGGTTGACGTTTCAATAATGCGTGCCATTGCCAATTCCTTCGTCTGTGAAAAGCAGGACGGCTCCGGAACGAATCATCCACCGGGCGATCTTGCAAGTGTTGCTTGGAAGTTGGCGAGGGCTGGTAACACGTCTATGACAGGAAGGGAATAGCAAAAAGCGCGGGGCAGATATGCCAATCCCTGGCTTCGATGCGGGATCGACCACGGCGCCGAGATCGACGCCGTGGTCGGGGTTTTCGAAATAACGCGAGTTTCGGCCTATGCATGCGATCTCTCCCGCCCATGCAATGCGCGGAAGAGAACAAGGCTCAGAGCGACGGCGGCCACATTATAAAGCGTCGCGACTGCGAATGCCGCCCCGTAGCCACCGGCGGCTGGAGCTGCGGAATTTATTGCCACGCCGCTTTCGTCAATCATGCCGAACAAGATGATGCCGACGATCGTCAGGCCGAAGGCCGAACCCGCCGTCTGTATGGTGCTGAAGACGCCGGACGCCATCCCGGCTTCCGAATTGGCGACCGTGCTCAGAACCATGTTGAGCAAAAGCGGAATGATAATTCCCTGCCCAAACCCTTGCATCACCACCGAGATCGTCAAGGCCGATGTCTCTCCGCCGAAAAGGCCGTCAGCAACGGCGATCAGCAAGCCTAAGCCGAAGATGCCCATGCCGAAGATCGGCGCCTGATGCCCCGTCCGCTTCGCCAGGAAGGCCGACACCAGGGAGCCGGCGAAGAAAGCAATCGTAGAGGGCAGAAACAGCATGGCCGCCTGCAAAGGAGCCCAGCCAAGGCCGACCTGCAAAAAGATCGTCAGCGACAGCGAGAAAGAGCTGATCGCGGAGAAAAACAGAAACGACGCCACCATACCGAAGGCGAAACCGTCATTCCTGAACAGCGAGGGATCGACAATCGGGGCGCCGCCACGCTGCCTCAAGCGGTTTTCATGCGCGATGAAGGCCGTGAGCAAAGGCACGGACGACAACAGGCCGATGATCGTCCACCATGGCCAGTGCTGCTCTCGACCCATCATCGCCGGCAAGAGGATTGCCGTGAGGGCGGCGGCCCCCAGGAATGCTCCCATCATGTCGAGCCTCGCCGATACGGTTTCCCTGGTTTCAACGATGAACCACTTCCCGGCAATGATGGCGTAGGCAGCGACCGGCAGGTTGACGAAAAAGATCAGGCGCCAGCCGAGGCCGCCAATATCGAGTGCCATCAAACCACCGCCGAGCACTTGCGAGGCGACACCGGCGGCACCTTGCACGCCTCCCATCACGCCAAACGCCCACCGGCGCTTGTCCCCATCGAACAGCAATCGCAGCGACGCATAGACCTGCGGCATGAGCAGCGCTGCGCCGATCCCCTGCAATGCACGCGAGGCAATGAGGCTCCAGGGCGACGAGGCAATGCCGCACAACAGGGATGCCACCGCAAAGATGGCCATGCCGGAGAGAAACATCCGCCGCCGGCCATAAAGATCGCCCAAACGGGCGCCATTGAGCAGCATTGCGCCATAGGAGACGCTGTAAGCCACCATGATCATCTGCAACTCGGCGTTCGTAGCGTGCAAGTCCCGTTGAATATTCGGCAGCGCCACATTGACGATGAAAAGATCGAGGATGGTGACAAAATTGCCTGTTAGCAGCACAGCGAGCGATGAATTGGCTCCTGCCGACCGCGGTTCTTTCCTGACCAACTTCATGTGTATCTCCGGCTGAAGGGAAGCAGGATGAGGGCTGGGCTTCCTGCGGGAGAAACGATATCCGGTCCCGAATATTGATCAATTACGGGAAATGGACTTTCATTAAGGACAATATGTCTTTAATTGGTGTCGCTATGGATAGCTTCAGCAGTCTTGCCGCCTTCGTTCATGCGGCCGAACAACGCAGCTATGTGGCGGCGGCTCGCGTCGCTGGCCTTTCGCCATCGGCCATCGGCAAGGCCATCGCACGCCTTGAGGCGAGGCTCGGCGTCAGGTTGTTCAACCGGACAACGCGGAACATCAGCCTGACGGAGGAAGGTTCGGCCTTCTACGAACGCTGCAAGCGCATCATCGACGACCTCGAAGATGCAGAGGCCAGTCTGATAGAAAGCCGGAAGCGCCCGAGAGGGCGCCTGCGCATCAGCGTTCCGCACATCGTCGGTCATCATCTCTTGATGCCCATGCTGCCGGCCTTCGTTGCACGCTACCCCGAGATCGAGTTGGATATCGACTTTGAGGATCGTGTTACCGATCTGGTGACGGAAGGCTTGGACATAGCCATTCGCAGCGGCGAACTCGCCGATACCCGTCTGATTGCCCGACATCTCGGGGAGCAGCATTTTGTTGTTTGCGCAAGCCCTGCCTATTTCGATCGCCATGCTTTTCCGGCGACGCCGGCCGATCTCGCCATACATGCCTGCATCCATTTCAAATATCCCACGAGCGGCAGGCTGGCGCCCTGGGCCTTTGCTCCCCCGAACGAAAAGCTGATGTTGCCCAGAAGCCTGGCCTTCAACAATACGGACGCGGGCGTGCGGGCTGCCTTGGACGGCTTGGGGATCGCCCACCTGCCGATCTATGTAGCGGCGGCACATATCCACGCGGGATTGCTTGTTCCTGTGCTGACCGCACACATGGTCGCATTTGGCTCATTGTCGCTCGTCTGGCCGTCCAATCGCCAACTCTCCCCGAAGGTCCGGGCTTTTGTGGATTTCGTGACCGAGCATCTCGCGGCACGGCCGGACGCTTTCCAACCAGGTGCGGCGCTTTCTCGAGGTTCCTGAATTCGGCGACAAGTTATCAGCGATTGGATGCAAGAGGCGATTCTGTCGTAAAACTCGCTCACGAAAAACCCAGCGTGAACCACGGACCTTTACGACAGAAATCATTGTATATTCTTGGCCGAAGGTCAGCCCTGTGATCGGCTTCTCAAGGCCCGACCTGCCTCTGCCGGCTCGTCCTCACAGATCGAATTGATAGGTCTTCGGCACATAGCGGAAACCCTCTGCCTGCTTCTCCACGAAGCCGACCGCCGGGAACGGCATGTGGAAGCCGAGGAAGGGGATGCGGTCGGCAGCGATCATGTCGAAGATGCGGCGGCGGGTTCTGGCGGCCTGGGCCTTGTCGAAGTCGAAGCGCACCTCCCAGTCTGGGCGTCCGAGCGAGAGAATGTAATGGTTGGCGGTATCGCCGGTCAGGACCAGTTGCTTGCCGTTCGATTCGAGATGGAAGACGAGATGGCCGGGCGTGTGGCCGGGCGCGAGCATGGCGGTCATGCCGCCGACGATCTGGTCGCCCTCCTTGAGGAAGGTCATCTTCTCGGCAAAGGGCGCGACATTGGCAAGCACCGTCTTGTGGCCAGCTTCGGCCGGCGTTCCCTCGCGGGCCCTGTCGGTCCAGAAGCCGTATTCGATCTCACCCACGGCATAGCGGGCATTCGGGAAGGCCTGTGCGCCCTCCTCCAGCAGCCCGCCGACATGGTCGCCATGCAGATGGGTCAGGGCGACGACGGTCACCTGCTCCGGCGTATAGCCGGCGGCCTTCAGCCCTTCGCGGAAACGGCCGAGGCCGCGGGCACGTCCGGCCGCGCCGATCCCGGTGTCGACGACGATGACATCCGAGCCGGTGTCGATGATGGCCGGGGCGTAGCTGTTCACCAGCTTTTCCGTCGGCAGGAAGTTCTGTTCCAGCAATTTGCGCACCGTGTCCGGCGATTGGTTCGATCCGAAGGTTTCCCATGGATTGTCCAGGACGGTCGCTCCGTCCTTGACGACGGTGACGGTAGAGGAGCCCAGCATGAACCGATGGGTTTCGGGCGGCAGAACGGCACTCATGATCTTATTGTCTCCACTGATGGCAGCGTAAGCTGCGCCTGTCGGCGCCACCGGCGGCAAGGGACCGGGACGCAATCTCTTTCTGTCGGCATTTTGGTCATGACATGCCGGTGCAAATCCGCTAATAGAGCGAGCGATGTTTTATGCGCTTAGCATTTACATGCGTTTAGCATATGTCAAACCCGCCGCACCGTGGCTGGCAGCAATCGGCATCACGAAGACGTGATCCTCTTGCCGCCACGGGGTGGAATCGGCGATTGGCAGAGGCTGCGCGCAGGACTACAGAGCGGGTGCCGCCGTCGCGGCCCTTTCCCGAAGACGACCCACCAAGGCATGTGCCTATGAACCGCATCGTTCCGCTGATCCTTGCCGTTGCCCTCTTCATGGAACAGATGGATTCCACCGTGATCGCGACGGCGCTGCCGGCGATCGCCGCGGATCTGCATGTCGGCCCGATCACGCTGAAACTGGCGCTGACCTCCTACATGGTGTCGCTCGCCGTCTTCATTCCGATCAGCGGCTGGATGGCGGATCGTTTCGGCGCCAAGAACATCTTCCGTGTCGCCATCTGCGTCTTCATCGTCGGCTCCATCCTCTGTGCCGTCTCGAGCGGCTTGCTGGAATTCGTCTTCGCCCGCTTCCTGCAAGGCGTCGGCGGGTCGATGATGACGCCGGTCGGGCGTCTGGTGCTGGTGCGCACCACGAAGAAGAGCGATCTCGTCTCCGCCATGGCGCTCCTGTCCATTCCCGCCCTCGTCGGCCCGCTTGCCGGTCCGCCGCTCGGCGGCTTCATCACCACCTATGCCTCCTGGCACTGGATCTTCCTGATCAATGTTCCGGTCGGCATTCTCGGCGTCATCCTGTCGTCGATCTTCCTGCCGGATGTCGAGGCGACCATGCCGCCGAAGCTCGATGTCATCGGCTTCCTGCTGACCTCGTTTGCGGCCGCCGGCATCGTGTTCGGGATGTCGGTCATCAGCCTGCCGGCGCTGCCGCCGGCCATCGGCATCTCCGCCATCGTCGTCGGCTTTGTCTGCGGCATCCTCTATATCGGTCATGAGCGCCGCCACCCGGCGCCGATCCTCGACCTGTCGCTGTTGCAGAATGCCACCTTCCGTGCCTCCGTCACCGGCGGCACGCTATTTCGCATTTGCATCGGCGCCATGCCGTTCCTGACGCCGCTGATGCTGCAGCTCGGCTTCGGCCTCAATCCGTTTCAATCGGGCCTGATCACCTTTGCCGGCGCCATCGGCGCGATCACCACCAAGTTCATCGCCCGCAGGGTCTTTACCGCCGTCGGCTTCAAGACCGCCCTGCTGACGGCCGCCGGCGTCACCACCCTGACGACGATCTGCACCGGCCTGTTCGAGCCTTCGACATCGCATCTCATCATCGTCGGCGTATTGTTGATCGGCGGCTTCTCGCGCTCCTTCTTCTTCACCGGCATCAACGCGCTCGCCTTTGCCGATATCAGCGACAAGCAGGCGAGCCAGGCGACATCGATGAGTTCGGTCATGCAGCAGATCAGCATGGCGCTCGGCGTGGCGGTCGCCGCCATGATCCTCGAAACCTCGACCTTCTTCAGCGGCACCGAACTGCAGGTCCGCGATTTCCACATCGCCTTCTTCTCGATCTCGATCCTGACCGTGCTTGCCACCATTCCCTTCATCCGCATGGATCGCAACGCCGGCGCCATGGTCTCCGGGCACAAGGCCGGGCTGAAGCGCGTGGCAGCGGCACAGCCGCAGCAGTCGGCGGTGAAGTAGGTTTCACCGTCTTTCCGTTGGGGCGGGACGAAGGTGGGGCCTATTCCGGCGTCTCGCAGACGGCGCTGAGCTTGTTGCCGTCGGGATCGCGCACGTAAGCCGCATAGAAATTGGCGTGAAAAGAGCGCAGTCCGGGCCGGCCCTCGTCGGTGCCGCCATGCGCGAGAGCGGCGGCATGAAAGGCGTCGACATCGGCGCGGCTTTCCGCATGCAGGGCGACCATCGAGCCGTTGCCGACGGTGGCGGCGCGGTGGTTGTAGGGGACGACCACCCAGAACCGGCAGCGCACGTCGCCATCGGCGGCATAGCCGATTTCCTCATCCGATTCACGCTGACGCCGATAACCGAGGATGGGCAGGACCGCGTCATAGAACGCGCGGGCGCGCGGGATGTCGTTGGAACCGAGAGTGACGTAGAGAAGCATGGACAAGATGCGCCGCCTGCAGTGCCGATGGGGCTGCATCATCGGCCGAAAGCAACGGCCGATCAAGCACTTATTGCGTCATCATCCGTCTTGCCTGTTGCATCACCATCGGTCTTGCGACCCTTGAAGCCTTTTGCAAGCAGGAACATCTCGACCGATTCCGCCCGCGAAGCGCCTGGCTTGACATGGACCACCTGGCGGAAATTCTGTTTCAGCAGGGCCAGCAGGTCGCGCTCGGTACCGCCCTGGAAGGTCTTGGCGAGAAAATGTCCACCCTCGGCCAGTACTTCGACGGCGAAATGGGCTGCGACTTCGCAGAGATGCATGGTCCGCAGGTGATCGGTGCGGTGATGGCCCGTCGTCGGCGCCGCCATATCGGATATGACGAGATCCGGTGTGCCGCCAACGGCATCGATCAGCCGCTGCGGCGCATCCGGATCAAGGAAATCAAGCTGCAGGATGCCGACGCCTGGAATCGGCGCCATTTCGAGAAAGTCGATGGCGGCGACGCGGATATCCTCTTCGGTCGAGCCGGTCACCTTGGCGGCGATCTGCGACCAGCTGCCCGGGGCGGCGCCGAGGTCGATAATGCGGCGCGCACCCTTCAGGATGTGATGTTTCTCATCGATCTCCAGCAGCTTGAAGGCGGCGCGGGCGCGATAGCCCTCAAGCTGCGCGCGCTGCACATAGGGATCGTTGATGTGCCGCTGCAGCCATTGCCGCGAAGAGGCCTTCAGCTTCTTTTTCTTCACGCGCTGGCCGAGCTTGCGGCCGGTACGGTTGCCGGCGATCGTTGGCTTGCTCATGCCTGCGTCCCCTTCATATCCTTCGGTCTGTGGCCACGGCGCGAGCGGCCCCGCCGCCAAACACCGTCATCCGCCATCATATCGGTCAACAATCCCTCGCGCAGGCCGCGATCGGCAACGCGCATGCGCGGGCTCGGCCAGCGGCGGCGGATCGCCTCCAGAATGGCGCAGCCCGCCAGCACGAGGTCGGCGCGGTCCGGCCCGATGCAGGGATTGGCGGCACGGCCGGCAAAATCCCAGGACAGCAGCTTGGCCTGCATCGCCGACACCTCATCATCGGACAGCCAGACGCCATCCACCCGGCGGCGATCATAGCGCGGCAGGTCGAGATGGACGCCGGCAAGCGTCGTCACCGTGCCTGATGTGCCGATGAGGTGGAAATCGCCGCTATCGCGCGCCGCCCGCTGCACCGGCGGGCAATCGAAGCGCTCGAGCATGCCCGCCACCTCACACACCATGGTTTCGAACAGCTCCGGCGTCACATCGCGGCCGCCATGGCGTTCCGAGAGCGTCACCACGCCGACCGGCAGCGAGGTCCAATGGGTGATGTGATTGGCAAGCCGGCTGGAACGGTTCTCGCCGATGCGGATCACGGCGATTTCCGAGGAACCGCCGCCGATATCGAAGAGCACCACCGAGCGCGCCTCGGGGCCGACCAGGGAAGAGCAGCCGGAAACGGCGAGCCTTGCCTCGGTCTCGCGGTCGATGATTTCGAGCCGCAGGCCGGTTTCTTCCGTAACGCGGGAAAGGAACGACTCGCCATTTTCGGCCGCGCGGCAAGCCTCGGTCGCGATCAGCCGCATCCGGCGGATCTCGCGGGTCTTCAACTTGGCGGCGCAGATGCGTAGCGCCTCGACGGCGCGGTCCATGGCATCACCCGACAGCCGACCGCTGGCGCCGAGACCCTCACCAAGGCGAACGATGCGGGAGAAGGCGTCGACGACGCGGAATTGGCCCGGGCGTGTCGGCTGCGCGATCAGCAGGCGGCAATTGTTGGTGCCGAGATCGAGCGCCGCGTAGAGGTCCATCGGGCGGGAATCGGCCTCGGCCGAATGCGGCGCCGGGCCATCGCGGCGCGGCGTTGCCGGATGGTGATCTCTGCGCGGCGGCGCGCGGTCGGGAGCGGCATTGACGGCGGCCGGAGCGACGATCTGCGCCGTCTTCTCATGCACCAGCGGCCGACCTTGCAGGCCGCGCTTGTTGCGATGCTTGCGCCGGTTCTTGCCGCTCTTGCTCGATGAAGGATGGGCATGATCGCCCCCCGCACGCTGATTCGGCGCGGCGGCCTGCGGTTGCTGTGGCGGGGATCCTTGCTGCACGCCATCGGCTGCCCCATTGCGGGAACGACGGCGGCGCTTGCGCTTCTTGGCCGGAAAACCGGCCTCATCATCTGCTGGGCGTGTCGCCGCCGGACCGGACTTGCCGGCCTGACTGGCCTCCGCAGAATAAGCGTTTGGGCGGCCGTGGCCGCCACGCTTACGCTTCGCGCGCCGGGAGGATTTACCCTTCCTGCGCTCTGCTACCGACGCCCCGTCTGCCTGCGGCGCTTTGCCGCTGTCGGGGTCACTCACGTATCTTTTCCACCGCACCGCGCAAGGCCGAAAGGCATGCTGCAGGCGCTCGTTTGATTTTCGTTGGGCGGAGAATACCAGCAGGATCAGTTTTCGCCAAATTCTTTTTGGATCGCGCGATTTTACGCCATTCGGCCGCAACTGGGATCAGCGTCTCTCCGGCTGGAGACGCGCGCTTCAGGGGCGGAAGAGATTCTCCGCCATGAACTGGACAAAGGCCTGTATTTTTGGAGACAATTGCCGGCTCGACGGCCACAGGATGCGAAACTCACCGACATCCTCGACATGATCTGCCAGAACCGAGACGAGCGTGCCATCGGTGATTTGCCTGTCGATGGTGAAGAGCGGCAGGCAAGCCACGCCGAGCCCGGCCTCGGCCATGCCGATCAGCGGTTCGAGCGTGCTTGCCATCGACGATACAGGCAGTTCCAGCTTGCCCGGCCCTGCATCATGCCGCAATGGCCAGCGTTCCAGCTTGCCGGTCGACGGGTATTTGTGGTGAAGACATAGATGTGCCGATAGGTCTCCCGGTTTTCCGGGAATTCCAAAGCGGGCGAAATATTCCTTCGATCCGACAATACGATGGGAAAACTTCCCCAATGTTCTGACCATCAGGCGGCTGTCGGTCATGTCGCCGGTCCGCACCACCGCGTCGAACCCCTCTTCGATCACATCGACCAGCCGGTCGGTAAAATCGAGGTCGATCATCACGTCCGGGAAGGCTCGCATGAATTTGGTGATCGTGGGCATGAACAGCATGCCGGCGAGCGGCAGGCTCACGCGCAGCCAGCCACGCGGCGCGGCGATGGTCTGCGACAATTCCTGTTCCGCCGCTTCGATCTCGGAGAAGATTCGCCTGCAACGCTCCAGGAACATGATGCCTTCGGCCGTAATGGCGATGTTTCGGGTGTTGCGGTGAAACAGGCGCACGCCGAGCCTTTTCTCCAGCCGTGCCATGGTTTTGCCGACAGCCGACGAGGAAACGCCGAGCATCTCGCCTGCGCGGACGAAGCTGCGGGTTTCGGCCGCGATCACGAACACATTCAGCGCGGCGATATTGTCCATATCCGAGACCCCATTGCGGACATCCATGTCCGTTATCTTCGGATCAGTAGCCCATTTTTTCGGCCTCTGTCGCGGCCTAACTCTCACGGCGCCGGCAAATTCCGCCGGATATTTTTGAACGGAGATCGCGTGACCCATTCCCAAAAAGCCGAATTCCAATTCGCGCCCGAACCCACCGTATTCGTCGTGAACGTCATCCATGCCCATGCCGGCAAGCAGGAGGAAGCATTCGAAATCATCCAGGACGTCGTGCACTATGTCGCGGAACGGAAGGAAGGGTTTCTCTGGAGCAACCTGTCGAAAAGCACGGATGGCAAGACCGTCGTGAACATCGAGGCTATCCGCGACGAGAACAACGTCGGTGAATTCTTTTCCGATCCGGCCTTCGTCGAAAAATTCAAAAGGTTGGATGCCGTCTCGCAAAGCGAGTTTCACATCTACAGGGTTTCCGACCTCGTGCTGCCGCGCCAGCGCATGGCATAGGCATCATGATCGTTCCGATCGATGATCGATAGTCAGAAGAAACACCGGGATCAGCGCGTTCATGTTGCGCTGATCCAATCCCGACTGCATGGCGTATTTGAGCCGATAAACAGCTTTCGCCAAAGGGCCGATAGCGATCTCAGGCCGTCAGCCGGCCCCGCACGTCGTCCGCCAGGGCCTTCATCCGGTCGATCGGCAAATGGCCGATCAGCATGAAGGCATGCGTGGCATCCGACCAGTAGACGACATTCATGCCACGGCGGTTTTCCATGCCCGGAGCGGCAGCGCCAGTGTCGGAGGGGGTGATGCAAAGCGCCATCGGCCCGCTCTCGGGATCGAGATAAGCGATCTGCGCCAGGGGCTTGTCGTCATAGGTCAGCAATATGGCGCGCTTGAAATCGATACCGGGGAGCGCAACCGCTTCGGGTGTCAAAGCAAGCCCCACTTTCGCGCCGAGCTCGCTCAATTGTGCGGCCTGCTGCGCGCGGTCACCCGCCGGCCCGCTCAGCGTATCCGGCGTATAGAGCGAAAGATATTGCGCAACCACGGCACGCCATTCGCTCCCCTCGTCCGGTTTGGCGAGGCGATGGCCGATGCCGATCACCGCCCGATCGATGGCAATGCCAGCAACCAGGCAGGCCGCAATCGCACCCAGAAGGCCACGCCGGCCGATGCCGGACGCGGCTTTCTTCGGCGTTTCGGTGGACGGGATGGCGGCCAGCATCGCCTCCAGCTTTGCCGCTGGGGCGGCGGCCAGCAGCGGCTCGAATGCCTCGCGGAAGGGCAGATTGCCGCGCGACAGGCGATCGAAACGCTCCGCCACCCCGGCATCGCTTTCGATCAATCTTTCGATCCTGTCGCGCTCGACCATGTCCAGCTCGCCATCGATGAAGGCAGTGAGCTGTTCGTCCGAGGGCATTGATCCTTTATCCGCTTCACTCATGTCCATTCCCCAGTCGCCCGCCGCCGGAAAGCCCTGCGCCGTCCGTCGGCCCCATGCCATCCGCAAGCTTCGCCCGCGCCGCCGCCAGCCGGCTCATCACCGTGCCGATCGGCACATCCAGAACCTCAGCTACCTCGCGATAGGACAGTCCCTCGACATAGGCGAGGAACACCGCGGTCCGCTGCGCTTCGGGCAGCGCCTGCACCTGTCGCAGCACCTGACCGGCGAGGATATGCGTCTCGGTCTCACGCGCACCATCGAAAACCAACGTCTCGTCGGCATCGACAAAGCCCTGGCCCATGCGCACCCGGCGGGAGCGGATCTCGTTCAGCCAGATCGAATGCAGGATCGAAAACAGCCAGCGATCCAGCCGCGTGCCGGCCGCGAATTGATGCGCACGCTCCAGCGCCCGGACGCAGGTCGCCTGCACCAGATCGTCCGCCACGTCGCGCTGATGCGACAGCACCACGGCATAGCGCCACAGCCGCGTCAGGTGCTGCGACAGGCCGGCCCTTATGTCCTCTTCACTCGCTATGGCACCCTCCGCGAGATTTCCGTCCCTCAGAACCGCCGGCCCCGCCGGCGGTTCCGATACTGTCCGACTATAGGCGGAATTTGCAGAGCGGGCGACCGGCATGCGGATCTCCTTCCCATGCTCGTCGGCTCATGCCGGCCACCCCGAGATCAGAGGCTCGACGGGTTCTGGATCGCTTCGTTCAGGTCCTGGTATTCCTCGCAGCTCGTATTGCCGCAGAGCGTCTTGATCGTGGCGAGCTGATCCCTGGCGAGGTCGAGACGGCCCTTGATGACATAGGCTTCGCCGAGATATTCGCGCACCAGCGAGTATTTCGGGTCCATGGAGACGGACCTCAGATAATAGGAAATGCCCTCGTCGGTGCGGCCGAGCTTGCGGGTGACATAGCCGCGATAGTTCAGCGCTTCGGCGGTGTTCGGGTTCTGCATGGTGTCGAGAACGGCCAGCGCCTCTTCATAGCGGTGATCCTTCTTGGCCAGCGAATAGGCATAGTCGGCGCGGTTTTCGTCGGTGATGTTGGCGCCCTGCTGCTTCACGCATTTCTTCGTCTTCTGGTCATAGATCTCGCCCTTCTTGCAGGTCGGCGTCGTGCTGGAATCGTCGCCGGCCGAAAAGGCGGGAACGGCGAAAGCGCCGAGGGTGAGGCCGGCGCTGAGCGCGACGGAAGCCAGGCGGAAAGCGGTGGTCGTCATGGGATGTCTCCTTGGCAAGATGATCGTTGCGAGGGGAAGAACACGCCATCCGTTCAATTTATTCGGCGCCTCCAGATATTTTTCTTGGGGCCCGAACCTGCGCCATCGTCACTCTTTCGTGACCGCTGACGTCCGAATAAGGGCCGGTGGTGGCGTGTTTCCTCCTGCGTGCCCGCCGAGGGTCGCCAAGGAGAAACGAGTGACCGATACTGTCAAGCTTGTCAGCCTGGCCGTTGCCACGCCCGACACCATCATCCATCAAGCGGAAGCCGCCGAAACCGCAGCTCGCCTGTTTTCCGACCGCTTCCGCGATTTCAGCCATCTTGCCCGCGTCTTCGAAAGCGCCGGCATCCGCAAGCGCCATGTCGCCCGTCCGCTGTCCTGGTTCGAGGAGCCGCATGGCTGGCAGGATCGCATGGAGGCCTATGCCGAGGTTGCAAGCCGCCTCTTCACGACGACCGCAAGCAACGCCTTGCAACGCGCCGGCCTCACGGCGGCGGATGTGGACTGCATCGTCACCGCGTCGTCGACAGGCATGACGACGCCGAGCCTCGAGGCGCGGCTGGCGGGCGAGATGGGCTTTCGCGCGGATATCGAGCGCGTGCCGCTGTTCGGGCTGGGCTGTGCGGCTGGCGTCTCCGGTCTCGCCATCGCCGCGCGCATGGCCAAGAGCCGTCCCGGCGCCGTCATCCTTTTCATCGCCATCGAACTCTGCTCGCTGGCCTTCCGGCTGGACGAGCTGACGCGGCCGAACATCATCGCCACCGCCCTGTTCGGCGACGGCGCGGCCGCCTGCGTCCTGCGGGCAGGCCAAGCTGGAGTGGCCGAGATCGAGTCGACGGGCGAACATCTCTTTCCCGAGAGCCTCGGCATCATGGGCTGGAAGATCGACGACACCGGTTTCGGCATCATCCTGGAACAATCGCTGCCGCCCTTCGCCGAAGCCAATATCAGGCCTGCTGTCGCCGGCATTCTTGAGCGTGCGGGACTGAGCGTATCGGATATCGACCGCTTCATCTGCCATCCCGGCGGCGCCAAGGTGCTGCAAGCACTGGAGACCGCCTTCGGCCTCGATCCGGGCTCGCTCGATATCGAGCGCGGGGTGATCGCCGACTACGGCAACATGTCGTCGCCGACGGTGCTTTTCGTGCTGGAACGCGCCATCGCTCGCGGCCTGCCGGACCGCTCGGCGCTGATCGCCATGGGTCCGGGCTTTTCGGCAAGCTGCGTCACGCTGAGGAGGGCCGCCTGATGCTTTGGCCGTCGATCGCGCTTCTCGCCTTCGTCACCCTGCAGCGGCTCGCCGAACTTGCCCATGCCAGGCGCAATACCGCTGCCCTGCTGGCGCGCGGCGGCCGGGAGATTTCGCCGAGGCATTATCCCTATATGGTGGCGATGCACGCCGCGTGGCTTATCGGCCTCTGGCTTCTGGCGGCCGGCCGATCAATCAATCCTTTCTGGCTCATCGTCTTCATGCTGCTGCAGGGCCTGCGTGTCTGGGTGCTCGTGACGCTGAAAGAACGCTGGACGACGCGCATCCTCGTACTGCCGGGAGCGCCGCTGGTGACGAAAGGGCCATACCGTTTCCTCAACCATCCGAACTATGCGGTGGTGGCCGGCGAGATCGCCGCGCTGCCGCTCGCCTTCGGCCTGCCGCTTTATGCCGTGGTCTTCTCTCTCCTCAACGGCGCCATCCTCGCGGTGCGCATCCACGCCGAAAATGCGGCCCTGAATCGAGCCCCGACCTGACTGCATTTTTCATTTGCGCTGCAACATTTTGGCAGGCATCCTCGAAGCTTGAAGCATGATCCCGAAGGGGTTTGGCCCCTTTCGGGTTCGCGCACAGAAAACAAGCATGCGGATAGCAGGGGATCATGACAAAAGACGCAATCGTGCTCGGCGCGGGCATTGTCGGCGTATCGACGGCCATACACCTCCAGCGGCGCGGGCGTCAGGTCACCCTCGTCGACCGCAAACCTCCCGGTCAGGGAACCTCTTTCGGCAATGCCGGCCTGATCCAGCGCGAAGGCGTCGTGCCCTACGGCTTTCCGCAGCAATTCGGCCTGCTGCTGCGTTATGCCTTCAACAACCGCATCGACGCGCATTATCATCTGAAGGCGCTGCCGGCGCAGATCGCCTTCCTCGCGCGCTACTGGTGGAACTCCAACACCAAGCGTCATGAGATGATCTCGCGCGCCTATGCGCCGCTGATCGCGCATTCGGTCAGCGAGCATAACGACCTCATCGAGGCGTCCCATGCCGAGGAGCTGATCCGCAAAGACGGCTGGGTGGAGCTTTATCGCTCCAACGAGAAACGCGATGCCGAATTCGCCGAGGCCGAGCGTCTCGGCCGCGAGTTCGGCATTGCCTATGATGCCTTGAGCAGCGCGGACGTGACGGCGGCGGAGCCGCATCTCAAGGGTCATTTCGCCGGCGCCCTGCGCTGGCGCGATCCATGGTCCGTGCTCGATCCGCACGGACTGACGGCGGCCTATCGCCGCTATTTCGAAAGCATCGGCGGCCGCGTGACGACCGGTGATGCCGTCTCGCTCGGTCTGTCCGGCTCAAGCTGGAAGATGGTGACGGCGGAGGGGTCGATCGAGGCCGAGGATGTCGTCGTGGCGCTCGGCCCGTGGGCGGACCTGGTGACGAAACGCTTCGGATATGCCTTCCCGCTCGGCGTCAAGCGCGGCTATCACATGCACTACTCCACCGAAGGCAACGCCGTCCTCAACAACTGGATGCTGGATGCCGAGCGCGGCTATCTGCTGGCGCCGATGAGCCGCGGTATCCGGCTGACGACGGGGGCGGAATTCGCGCTGCGCGACGCGCCGAAGACGCCGGTGCAGCTCGACCGCGCCGAGGCCGTCGCCCGCACGACCTTCCCGCTCGGCGAGCGGCTCGATCCGGAACCCTGGATGGGCGCGCGCCCCTGCACCCCCGACATGATGCCGATCATCGGCAAGGCGCCGCGCCACAACGGCCTGTGGTTCGCCTTCGGCCATGCCCATCACGGCCTGACGCTCGGGCCTGTGACCGGCCGTGTGCTCGCCGAGCTGATCACCGGCGAAAAGCCGCTGATCGACATCTCGGCCTATGCGCCGGATCGGTTCGCGCCGTGATACGGAGCACTTCCAGGAAAGCTGCGCAGCGGTTTTCCGTCCGGAATGCGGAAAGGCTATCGAGGGGAATTCAGCGGATCGCGGCAAGGCCCTTGAGCGCGGCCTCGACGATGCCATCGATGGTATCGTCTATGCCGACGGTCACGACGCCGGGCTCGCCGGTTGGCACTTCCAGCGTCCGCAGCTGGCTTTCCAGCAGCGAGGCCGGCATGAAATGGCCTTTGCGTTCGCCCATGCGCTTGGTCAGCAGCTCCTTCGATCCGTCGAGATAGACGAAATAGAGATGCCCGCCGGCGGCGGCGCGCAGGCGTTCGCGATAGACGCGCTTCAACGCCGAGCACGTAACGACAATGCCCGCGTCCGCTGCCAGGCTGGCGGCGATCTGCTGACCGATCAGGTCGAGCCAGGGCCAGCGATCCTCGTCGGTCAGCGGGATACCCTTGCTCATCTTCTCGACATTGGCGGCGGGATGCAGCGCATCGCCCTCGACGTAGCGAATATGCAAGCGGGACGCCATCCTCTCGCCGATCGAGGATTTACCACTGCCGCTCACGCCCATGACGATGATCGCGAGGGAGATGCTTGCTGTATCGCTCATTGAATTCGCCCTGAATGAATAGTCCGGAATCAGGCATGGCCGGAAAGGCCCGCCACGCCTGATTCGCAACTTGGATCAATCCAGCGGGAAGAAGCAAGAAAACTTGTGCGTCCCCTCGCCCGCCAGTTCCGGTGCGATCTGGCGGCAGCGATCCTGCGCGCGCCAGCAGCGCGGATTGAAATGACAGCCGGTCGGCGGATTGAGCGGCGACGGCAGCTCGCCCTGCAGGCGGATGCGGTTCTTCTCGCGTTCCGGATCGGCGATCGGCGTCGCCGACAGGAGGGCTGCCGTATAGGGGTGGCGCGGCCGGGAGAAGACCTCCTCCGCCGTGCCGGTTTCCACCGGGCGGCCGAGATACATCACCATCACGTCGTCGGCGATGTGACGAACCACCGAAAGGCCGTGCGAGATGAAGAGATAGGCAAGCCCCATCTCCTTCTGCAGGTCCATCAGCAGGTTCAGCACCTGCGCCTGGATCGACAGATCGAGCGCCGAGACCGGCTCGTCGAGCACCAGCACCTTCGGCCGCAGCATCAGCGCGCGGGCAATGGCGATGCGTTGGCGCTGACCGCCGGAGAACATGTGCGGATAGCGGTCGTAATGCTCCGGGCGCAGGCCGACGCGCGCCATCATCTCCTCGGCCTTGCGGCGGCGGGTCGCAGCATCGTCGTCCGTATTGATCTTCAGCGGCTCCTCGAGAATGGAGCCGACCTTCTGGCGCGGATTGAGCGAGCCATAGGGGTTCTGGAAGACGATCTGCACGGCGCTGCGCAGGCTGCGGTCGCCGAGCTTTGCCGGCTTGCCGTCGATCAGCAACTCGCCGGCGCTCGGATCTTCGATCATCGTCACCAGGCGGGCGAGCGTCGACTTGCCGCAGCCGCTCTCGCCGACGACGGCGAGCGTGCGGCCCGAATGCAGGCTGAAGCTGACGCCGTTCAACGCCTTGACGGTCGCCTCCGGTTTGAAGGTGCCGCGCTTGACGGTGTAGAAACGGGCGAGATCGCGCCCTTCGAGAACAGCGCCGGTCATGCGGCACCTCCTGCTGCTTGCGTGGCGACAATGCCGGGATGGCCGAGCGGCTTGCCGTGTTCCAGCGGATAGTTGCAGAGCGTCACGCCGAGCTCGGGACCCTGGCGCTTGACGCCGCGATCACAATCGGGCGTCGCGAAGGAACAGCGCGGGGCGAAGAGACAGCCTGTCGGACGGTCATGCTGGCCGGGGACGACACCGGCGATCGACGGCAGGCGCTCGCCGACCACGGCACGTTCCGGCAGCGCCGAGAGAAGCGCCGCCGTATAGGGATGATGCGGATCGCGGAACAGCGCCTTGACCGGCTGCTCCTCGACCTTCTGGCCGGCATATTGCACCTGCACGCGCTCGGCGGTTTCGGCCACCACGCCCATGTCGTGGGTGATCAGCACCAGTGCCATGCCCTGCTCCTTCTGCAGGCGCACCAGCAGATCGAGGATCTGCGCCTGGATGGTCACGTCGAGGGCGGTGGTCGGCTCGTCGGCGATCAGAAGCTTCGGATTGCAGGCGAGCGCCATGGCGATCATGACGCGCTGGCTCATGCCGCCGGACATCTGGTGCGGGAAGTTCGACAGGCGATCTTCCGGCGCCGGGATGCCGACAAGATTCAAGAGCTCGATCGAACGCTCGCGGCGCGCCTTGCGGTCGAGCCCCATGTGGATGCGCAGGGTCTCGCCGAGCTGGAAGCCGACCGTGAAGCACGGATTGAGACTCGACATCGGCTCCTGGAAGATCATCGCCATGTCCTTGCCGATGATCTTGCGGCGCTGGCGGGCGGAGAGGCCGCGCAGATCCTTGCCGTCGAAGCTCATGCGGTCGGCCGATATCCGCGCCGTCCAAGGCAGAAGCCCCATCATGGCAAGCATGGAAACCGACTTGCCGGAACCGGACTCGCCGACGATCGAGAGGATTTCACCCTTGTCGCAGGTGAGCGACACGCCGTCCACCGCCCGGAACAGGCCGGAGGCGGTCTGGAATTCGACGGTGAGATTTTCAATATCGAGAAGCGCCATTACGACCTCTTCAGCTTCGGGTCGAAGGCATCGCGCAGTCCGTCGCCCATCAGATTGATGGCGAGAACGGTGATCAGGATGCACAGACCGGGGAAAGTGACCAGCCAGGGGTTGCTCTGGAAGAATTCGCGCGAATCCGCCAGCATCGTGCCCCATTCGGGCGTCGGCGGCTGCGCGCCCTGCCCGAGGAAGCCGAGCGCGGCGGCATCGAGGATCGCGGCCGAGAAGGCGAGCGTCGCCTGCACGATCAGCGGCCCCAGACAGTTCGGCAGGATGGTCTTGAACATCAGCCGCAGCGGGCCGGCGCCGGCAACGCGCGAGGCGATGACATATTCCTTGTCGCGCTCGGCCATGACCGAGGCGCGCGTCAGACGGACGAAATGCGGCTGGTTGACGATGGAGATGGCAATCATGGCGTTGGTCAGGCCGGGTCCGAGGATCGCCACCAGCACGAGGGCGAGCAGCAATGACGGAATGGCGAGGATGATATCCATGACACGCATGATGATCGTGTCGACGCGACCGCGAACGTAGCCGGCGACGAGGCCGATCAGGATGCCGGCGAGCGCGGAAAGCGCTGCGACCACAAGGCCGATGAACAGCGAGAAGCGCGTGCCGTAGATCAGGCGCGAGAGAAGGTCGCGGCCATTGGCGTCGGTGCCGAGGAGGAAGTCCGTATTGCCGCCAGCCGCCCAGGCCGGTGGCAGGCGCTGCATGGCGCTGCCATAGGCGGTGTCGGGATCATGCGGGGCGACGATGCCGGCGAAGATCGCCAGGAACAGGACGAAGAGGAAGATCGCCAGTCCGATGACGGCGCCCTTGTTGCGGGAGAAATAATACCAGAACTCCGCGAGAGCGGAGGGGCGGTCGGATTTGACACTGACCGTGCTCATGGGCCGCTCCTAGTGACGAATACGGGGATTGATGAAGCCGTAGAGCAGGTCGACGGCGAGATTGACGAGCATGACGATGCCGGCGATCAGCAGCAGGCCGCCCTGGACGACCGGATAGTCGCGCTTGAACACCGCGTCGATCATCCACTTGCCGATGCCCGGCCAGGAAAAGATGCTCTCGGTCAGGATCGCGCCGCCGAGCAGCACGCCGACCTGCAGGCCGATGGTGGTGACGACGGGGATCATGGCATTGCGCAGCGCATGCACGGAGACGACGCGCAGCGGCGACATGCCCTTGGAGCGGGCGGTGCGGACATAATCCTCGCCGAGTACTTCGAGCATGGCCGAGCGCGTCTGGCGGGCGATGACGGCCAGCGGAATGGTGCCGAGCACGACGGTCGGCAGGATCAGCGAATTGAACGCCGACCAGAAAGCGCCCTTCTGACCCGACAGCAGGCTGTCGATCAACATGAAGCCGGTGATCGGCTTGAAGAAATAGATGAGGCCGATGCGGCCGGACACCGGCGTCCAGTGCAGATAGCCGTTGAAGACGATGATCAGCAGCAGGCCCCACCAGAAGATCGGCATGGAATAGCCGACGAGGGCGACACCCATGACACTCTGATCGAACCATGTGCCGCGCTTGACGGCGGCGAAAACGCCGGCCGGGATGCCAAGACAGATCGCCAGGATCATGGCGCAGATCGACAGTTCCAGCGTTGCCGGGAAAAAGGTGAAGAAGTCGGTCAGCACGTCGCGCTTGGTGGTGATCGAGGTGCCGAGATCGCCGTGCAGAGCTTTCCAGACGTAATCGCCGTATTGGACGACCATCGGCTGGTCGTAGCCGAGATCGTGGGAAATCTGGGCGTGGCGTTCCGGCGACATGACGCGTTCGCCCGACAGCAGCATGACGGGATCGCCGGGAAGCAGGCGGATGAAGGAGAAGGCGACGATCGATACGCCGAGGAATGTCGGGATCAGCACAGCAAGGCGGCTGAAAAGAAATCGCAACATGGCAGGTGTCCAAATTTTTCCGGCGGTCAGACAGAAGCCTGACCGCCGGATCGCCCGATACTAGCCGGGCATTCTCACAGATTTTTCGTTATTCGGCGATATCGACGCCGTCGAAGCGGTGAACGCCGACCGGATCCTGGAAGTAGCCGGTGACATTCTTGGTCATCGGGATGAACTCTTCCGAATGGTCGATGGTCATCCAGGGAGCTTCGCGCTTGAAGACGACCTGGGCCTGTTCGTAGAGCTTCGTACGCTCCTTGATGTCGGCCGTCTGCTTGGCCTTCTTCACCAGATCGTCGAATTCCTTGTTGCACCACTGGGCGCGGTTGTTGCCGCCGACGGCATCGCAGCCGAGCAGCGTGTCAAGGAAGTTGTCCGGATCGCCGTTGTCGCCGGTCCAGCCGAGGATGGCCGCGCCGTCGCGGTCCTTGGCGGAGGAGAGCTTCAGGTACTGAGCCCAGTCATAGGTGACGATCTCGACCTTGACGCCGATCTTGGCGAGGTCGGCCTGCATCAGTTCGGCGGCGCGGCGCGCGTTCAGCATATAGGGACGCGACACCGGCATCGCCCAGATCTTCATGCTGAGATCCTTGACGCCTGCCTTTTCAAGCAGCTTCTTGGCTTCGTCCGGGCTGTAGGCGTCGTCCTTGACGTCCTTGTTGTAGGACCACATGGTCGGCGGGATCGGGTTGGTGGCAACCGTGCCGGAGCCCTGGAAGACGGCATCGACGATGGCCTGCTTGTTGACGGCCATGTTGATCGCCTTGCGCACTTCGACCTTGTCGAAGGGAGCAACCAGCGTGTTGTAGGCGAGATAGGAAACGTTCAGGCCGGCCTGTTCCAGAACCTTGAGGTTCGGATCGGCCTTCAGGTCCTTGATGTCGGCTGCGTTCGGGTAAGGCATGATGTTGCATTCGCCGGACTTCAGCTTCTGCGCGCGCACGGATGCGTCCGGCGTGATCGCGAAGACGAGATCGTCGATCTTTTCCTTGCCCTTGAAATAGGTTTCGTTCGCCTTGTAGCGGATGACGGCATCCGGCTGGTAGGCGACGAAGGTGAACGGACCCGTGCCCAGCGGCTGCTGGTTCATCTGTTCCTTCTTGCCGTCGGCGGCCAGCTTGTCGGCATATTCCTTCGACAGGATCGAACCGAAGTCCATGGCGAGGTCGGCGAGGAACGGCGCTTCCGGATGGTTCAACACGAACTTGACGGTGAGATCGTCAACCTTCTCGATCGACTTGATGAGCTTGGGGAAGCCCATGCCCTCGGCATATTCATAGGAACCGCCGGCGACATACTTGGCCCAGGGGCTGTCTTCCTTCAGCTGACGCTCGAAGGAAAAGATGACGTCGTCGGCCGTCAGTTCGCGCGTCGGGGTGAAGAAATCGGTGGTCTGGAACTTCACACCCTTGCGGAGCTTGAAGGTATATTCCTTGCCGTCGGGGGAAACGGTCCAGCTTTCGGCAAGGCCAGGCTCAATTTCGGTGCTGCCATGCTTGAATTCGACGAGGCGGCTATAGACCGTACGCGAAGAGGCATCGAAGGTATTGCCGCCGGTGTAAATCCCCGGATCGAAACCTTCCGGCGAGCTTTCCGAGCAATAGACAAGCGTTTTCGACCAGGCGGACGTTGCCATGACCGAAGCCAAGGCCGTCACTGCCAGCAGGACAGAGATCTTTTTCATGATATTGTTTCCCAGGTTTGTTCTTCTTTTGACGCCGTGGTTCCCAGCGGGTTTCCTTCCGGATCGCGCCGATGGAACTTTATTTTAAGTTTGAAAGCAACAGAGGCTGTCTGAAATTTTTGCAAATTATGGAGTTTGGAAATTTTTCGACAAAAATCATCTTGGATTAGCAACAATCTGGCTTTTTAGCGACGATTTTCGACGTTTTCCGAACAATTTCGCGCCGTTTCTTCTTCGAAACTACTCGTCTCGCCAGCGGTATTATCCGACTATACAAACGAAAATCCGCGGGCGCCCAAGGCGACCGCGGATCGTAAGAATGAAGGGATTGGAGCTCAGGCGGCCGGTGCGACCGCCGGCTTCTTGGCGATCGCCTGGTGATCGTGCTGGGTCAGGCCCAGCAGGAAGTTGATCTGCGGGCGGGCCTTGACGAGGTCATCGATCGAATATTCCGTCAGCACGTCGAAGAAGGCGTTCAGCGCCTTGCGCAGCGCCGAATTCAGGCCGCAGCTGTCGACCAGCGGGCACTCGACGACACCGTCCTCGAAGCATTCCGCCATGGCGAAGCTGTCCTCGGTCACCCGAACGACGTCGAACAGGCTGATGTCGGCGGCCGGCTTGGCAAGGCGCACACCGCCGTTGCGGCCACGCACGGTTTCCACCAGGCCCGCCTTGGTCAGCGGCTGCAGGATCTTGAAGAGAAACAGTTCGGAAACGCTATACGCCCTAGCGATTTCCGGGATGCGGCTCAGATGGCCGTCATTGGCGGCGCAATACATCAGCATGCGTACTGCGTAGTTGGTCTGCTTGGTCAAACGCATGCCGATCTCCTGGAATCAAGGCTGCAACGCACTGGGGTCGAGAGCTATATAGTGCGTTTCTTAGTTTGGAACAATTCCAAAATATGAAATTCACATTCACGTTATTCCAACGCCCGCACAACCCTCATCCGCCGGACGCGGGCCGCCTGCCCCTGAGCTCGTCGGCATAATCGAGGATTGCCTGCTTGCGCTCCGGCGTACCCGGATGGGTCGACAGCATGCTGGTATCGGAATGATCGTCAAGTTTTGTTTCGAGGAGATCGAAGAAACGCGACAATGCCGCCGGGTCCTTGCCGGCCGCCTGCATCAGCTCGACCGAGCGGCGGTCGGCCTGGGATTCGGCCGAGCGGGAATAGGACAGCGCCAGCAGGCCACCGCCCTGGGTCAGCACGTCCTGCACGCCGGAGCCGACATCGCCGGCGATCAGCATGACCAGGCCGGCCACCCCGGCGGCGCGATAGAGCTGGCGCAGGCTGTGCTTGTATTCGACATGGCCGATCTCATGGCCGAGAACGCCGATGATCATTTCCGTGTCGCCGCCGGCGAGATCGACCAGCTGATCGGTCAGAATGAGATTACCATCCGGCAGCGCGAAGGCATTCGGGCCGATCAGGCCGCCGTCGCGAAAATTGAGCCTGTAGCGGCCGGCGCCGCCTTCGGCATGGGCGGCAATCGCTTCGAACTGCTCGGCGATCTCCTTGCGCCGGTCGTCGGAAAGCTTGCTCGGCCCGAGCGTCGTCTGATCCAGCGTCTTCAGCGTGCCCGCCGACATGATCTCCGGCACCACCGGCGGCGTCACCAGCACCGCGACCTCCACCAGCGCCGGCAGGGCATAATGATAGATCGCCGATGCGAGCAGGATCGTCGCGACGGCGAAGGCGATCATGCGCGGGCGGACGATTTCCAGCCGGTGCACGAAACCGCTGCGCCCCTCGCCACGGCTTTCGAGATAGGCATCGACCGCATCATTATCGGATGTTTCGAAAACAGATTCGTTTCCGAACACGATGCGTCGCGGGATGGAGCCGACACGGGAGCTGATCTCGATATCCGAACGGATGCCCCAGGCGAGGCGTTTATCCTTCTCGCCGTCTTCGTCCGACAGCACAGTCAGCGAGCCGCCGATATCGACCAGCCGCGCCGGAATTGCGCGGCTGGAATGCGGCGGATGCCAGAGGCCCGCCGCGATTGCTGCCGGATCAGAAGCCAAAGTCGAAACCGTCGACATCGAGATACTCCGCGCTGATGGCGCTGCCGGTCGAGCGGATCTGGTCAAAGACCACGCCGATCTCGCCGTCGACATGAATGGCGGTATGCTCCGTCAGATATCGCTGCAGGCGCACGGCCGCCCAGGGACGCATCAGACCGAGAGTCGCAAACGTGACGATCACGTTGGAGATCGCAATCCACGCATAGCGCCGGCGACCGACATCGCTGAGGAGGCTATGGCGCCGGTCGATCATGGTCGCCGACCAGACGATGTTGCGCACCATGGCCCGATAGAACAGCCCGGCAATGGCATAGATGATCACAAATCCAACAATCGTCCAATGCCAGACGCTCACCGCGCCCATCGATCCGGACATCGCGGCGTCGGGCGATGCCCCCGAGATCGCGACAGCCAGGCCGCCAAGAACGATGACGCCAAGCAGAGCGACCGCAATGGCGACGCCGAGCGCCTTGTAGAAAGCGCCCAAGGTCGGGTCGGTCGAAAACGGCCGGTCACCGTAACGCAAATTGTCGAAAACGTACTTATAGAACCAACGAGCCGCGATGGGCGTCAGGATACCGACTGAGATGATCGTGACCAGGCCGCCCAGAAAGATGGCCTTGAAAGCGCCGCCATAGGTGCCGACGAAATCGAACCGAACATTGCGGTAGCTCGTCACGCGGGCGTTAAAACGCAGGCCGCGCATGAGAAACCATGGAAAAGCCAGAATCAGCAGCGGTGTTACGATCAGCGCCGCCAGCGGCGCGGCGGTCGTGACGATCTGCGAGACGATCAGGAATCCGAAGACGATCAGGCGGCCGATGAAGATCTGCTTGCCCTTGGCGTGATATTCGAATGTGTGTCCGAGCAGCGCGGTATTGCCATAGAAATAGCGGTTGCGCCGCACCTTCGCCCAGGCAGAATAGATGCCGAAGGTGATGATCGTCAGCAGGACGTTGACGATCCAGATACCGAAATACTCCTTGGCGCTGCCCGTAAAGGAAGCTCGCTGGAAAAAGCGCTTCTCACCAATTGGATAAGTTTGTTCGACGACTGCCATGTTGAACCTCTCCTGCCTCCACCATTGCCGGATCGCTCGCATGAGATATCCGGACAGGATTGCGCCATGACGACACATCCGGCCCTCGCGCCGCCAGGTGTGCCGCAACACATAAATTCACCTTATCGTTGCATGAGAGAGCAGGAAATTTAGCGGCAGGCAATGAAAAAATGGAGGCTGGGAATCAACAATCCCCGCTTATCGTGACTGGTGCCGAGACTGCGGCGACAATGCCACACACCGGTCCCGCCTCACGGTACCGAAATCCAGACCGCCATTTCGCAGCCGCCCGGCTCGCGGAAGTGAAAACGCCGGCCACCGGGAAAATCGAAGGCGGGACGGGTAATGACGCCGCCGGCGAATTCGACGGCACGCTGGGCGGCCTCCAGATCCGTGGTGCGCACGACAGGCAGCGGCGCGCCGGTCGCTTCGGCGGCATCGCCCTGAATGCCGGCATCGATCCCAGCGGCCTCGATGGCATGATAGGTCGGCCCGTAACTGACGAAGCTCCACTCGAAAGCTTCCTCGAAAAAGCGTCGCGTTTTCAGGCCGTCGGTCGATGGAAATTCCAGATAGTCGATCTGATAGGTCGCGGACATCACGCCACCCTCCAATTGTTCTTGTTTTGTTCTAACAAAAAACACCAATGACGGCAAGACAAACGCGAGGAAAATAACCACAACGAAAAACCGCCGCCCAAACATGTTGGACGGCGGTGGAGATAGGCCAAATCTGGCAAGGCTTACTTCATCGTCGGCATGACGAATTCGGCACCATCCTTGATGCCGGACGGCCAGCGGGCGGTGATCGTCTTGGTGCGGGTCCAGAACTTGATCGAATCCGTACCGTGCTGGTTGAGGTCGCCGAAGCTCGATGCCTTCCAGCCGCCGAAGGAGTGGTAGGCGAGCGGAACCGGGATCGGAACGTTGACGCCGATCATGCCGATATTGATGCGCGAGGCGAAATCGCGGGCCGCATCGCCGTCACGGGTGTAGATGGCGACGCCGTTGCCGTATTCGTGCTTCATCGGCAGGTCGAGCGCTTCCTCGTAGTTCTTGGCGCGAACGACGGAGAGAACCGGCCCGAAGATCTCGGTCTTGTAGATGTCCATGTCCGGCGTGACGTTGTCGAACAGCGTGCCGCCGACGAAATAGCCGTCCTCATAGCCCTGCAGCTTGAAGCCGCGGCCGTCGACGACGAGCTTGGCGCCTTCCTCGACGCCGCGGTCGATCAGGCCGTTGACGCGATTATAGGCGTCCTTGGTGATGAGCGGGCCCATGTCGGCCTTCTCGTCGGTATAGGGACCGATGCGCAGGGATTCGATCTTCGGCACCAGCTTCTCGACCAGACGGTTGGCGGTGTCTTCGCCGACCGGAACGGCGACGGAGATCGCCATGCAGCGCTCGCCGGCCGAGCCGTAGCCCGCGCCCATCAGCGCGTTGACGGCCTGATCGAGATCGGCGTCCGGCATGATGATCATGTGGTTCTTGGCGCCGCCGAAGCACTGGGCGCGCTTGCCGTTCGCAGCCGCCGTGCCGTAGACGTAGCGGGCGATCGGCGTCGAGCCGACGAAGGAGACGGCCGCGATATCCGGATCGGCCAGGATGGCATCGACTGCGCCCTTGTCGCCATTGACCACATTGAGGATGCCTGCCGGCAGACCGGCTTCGATCATCAGTTCGGCGAGACGGATCGGCACGGACGGATCACGCTCGGACGGCTTCAGGATGAAGGCGTTGCCGCAGGCGATCGCCGGCGCGAACATCCACATCGGGATCATGGCCGGGAAATTGAACGGCGTGATGCCGGCACCGACGCCAACGGGCTGGCGGATGGAATACATGTCGATTGCCGGGCCGGCGCCTTCGGTGAACTCACTCTTCTGCAGGTGCGGGATGCCGCAGACGAATTCGCAGACTTCCAGGCCGCGGACGATGTCGCCCTTGGAGTCTTCCACGGTCTTGCCATGCTCCTGGGAGAGCAAGACGGCAAGCTCATCCATGTTCTGGTTCAGCAGCTCGACGAACTTGAAGAAGACGCGGGCGCGGCGCTGCGGATTGGTGGCAGCCCATTTCGGCTGCGCGGCCTTGGCATTTTCGACGGCGGCGCGAAGTTCCTCGACGCTGGCGAGCGCGACGGTCGCCTGCACTTCGCCGGTTGCCGGATTGTAGACGTTGCTCGTGCGTCCGCTCGTGCCGGCGACGCGCTTGCCGCCGATGAAATGACCGATTTCACGCATGGGTGTTCCTCCTGTTTTTGGGATGCCCCACAATCGCACTTCAATTTGCACAAATCAATGCGCTGATATAAGCAACGATTGTGCAAGAATTAAAGTCAGCCGGTAGAGGACAATAATCGATGAGCACGAAACTTGTCGTCAGAATGGCGGAGCTAGAGATCGATCCAAGCCAGCTCGAAACCTACCGGGCCCTTCTCAGCGAAGAGATCGAAGCATCCGTGGCGCGGGAAGAAGGTGTCCTCTCCCTGAGCGCGGTGTCGCTCAAGGACAAGCCCAATAGCATTCGTATCCTCGAAGTTTATGCAAACAGCCAGGCTTACGACACCCATCTCAAAGCGCCGCATTTCCTCAAATACAAGAATGAGACGGCGGGCATGGTGACGTCGCTGATGCTGATCGAGGTCGATCCCGTCATGATGTGCGCCAAATCATGAACTGGGATGATGTCCGTATCTTTCTGGCCGTTGCCCGTACGGGGCAGATCCTTGCCGCGTCCAAGAGGCTGGGGCTCAACCACGCAACGCTCTCGCGACGGCTCACCTCACTCGAAGAGGCATTGAAGACCCGCCTTCTCATCCGCCGGCCAACTGGCTGCGAGCTAACGGCGGAAGGCGAGGTGTTTCTTGCTTCGGCCGAACGGATGGAAACCGAAATGCTGGCTGTGCAGGCCAATCTCGGCCACACCGATGCGGCAATCGCCGGAACGGTGCGCGTCGGCGCGCCCGACGGTTTTGGCGTTTCCTTTCTTGCGCCGCGCATAGGCAGATTGATCGAGCGCCATCCGGAGCTGAAGATCCAGCTCGTTCCCGTCCCACGCTCCTTTTCGCTGTCGCAGCGCGAGGCCGATATCGCCATCACGCTCGAACGGCCGGAACAGGGCCGGCTCGTCTCGTCGAAGCTGACGGACTACACGCTCGGGCTCTACGCCTCGAAGACCTATCTGGAGCAGGCCGGCCGGCCCGACAGCGTCGAGGCGCTGAAGCTGCATCCGCGCATCGGCTATGTCGAAGACCTGATCTTCACCGCTTCGCTGAATTTCTCCGGCGAAATCATGCGCAGCTGGGACGCCTCCTTCGAGATATCCACCTCCATCGGCCAGACGGAAGCGGTACGCTCCGGCGCCGGCATCGGCATCCTGCACGACTATATCGCCCGGCAATATCCGGAGCTGATCCGCATCCTGCCCGATGTCTCGATCAAGCGCGCCTACTGGACCATCTATCACGAAAGCGCCCGCGATCTCGTGCGGGTACGCACCGTCGCGGACTTCCTGCAGGAGCTGGTGAGCGAGGAGCGGCGGATATTTTTGTGATGCCCTCGCAGCCGGCCATTATCGCAGCGTGAGCTTCCCTTACCGATCGCTACGGCATCAATGTGCTCCACCATGACGGCGGCTGCGGGAACGGCGAAGCGGCTGCATGCTTCGGCGGCTCCTCGTTCTCGTCGGGATTGGGAACGGGGATTTCATCCGGCAGTCTGTCCGGCTGCGGCTCCTCGATCGGCGGCTCCGGCGTCCAGCCGGGACCGGGCATCGGCGGTTTCTCGGGGATCGGCTCGTTCGGCAGGGACATCGGCCAGTCCTTCCGTCTCGTTGCTGATAATGGACAAACGGACGGCGGCAGGCAGGGTTCCGAGAAAATTGCCGTTCCCCAGGAAATGGCGCGCACGCGCCCATAAAACCGGACACGCGCCGGACATGCGCAAACATTGCAGGCTGCTAGATGCTGGACAAGGGCCGGCCATGGCCTACTATCTTAGAAAGATCTCAGGGAGCGAGGACAATGAGCGAGAAAAAGACGCCGAAGCAGGCCGAGAAAGAGCACAAGGAGCAGGACGACTATCTTGAGGAAGCGCTGGAGGAAACTTTCCCCGCCAGCGATCCGATCTCACCGGGACATGTCGTCAAGAAGCCCGAGGATAAGAAGTAGCGCTCAGCTTGGGCCGGGAAAGCTGTGATCGCTGATCTATCAAGGGAGAAATGGTACGGTTGGGGGGTCTCGAACCTCCGACCTCAGGTGCCACAAACCTGCGCTCTAACCAACTGAGCTACAACCGCACATGCTCGCGTCGCCGCGAACGGGGGTGACATACGAGGACTTTGAAATTATTTCAAGTCCTATCTCCCCGCAATATGAAAAAGGCTGGGCATAATGCCCAGCCTTTTGCCTTGGGAGGCTTTGAGGATCAGACCTTCTTGAAGGAAGAGAAGGCCTTTTCGGCGGCTTCCTTGGTCGGCTGCGCCAGCTTTTCGGCAACCTTCTTAGTGGTTTCCTGAATGGCCTTAGCCTGCTCGACGGTCACTTCAGCCTGCTTGCGAATGAAGGCGCTCTGCAGTTCGAAGAGTTCGGCGACCGACTTGACGCGAAGCAGGGCTTCCATGTGCGCCAGCGAGCTTTCGGCATTGGTGCGCAGCACGTCGATGGCCTTGAGGCCGATTTCGACGGAACCGGCCTGTGCGGTCTGGACGGTGGCTTCCACGGTCTTGCCGGCATCTTCAGCAGCCGTCTTCAACTTTGCGAAGGCTTCCTTCGACTGTGCCGCGCCCTTTTCCGCGAAGTCGCGGAAGGATTCGGAGAACTTGGACGGATCGAATGCAGCCGTTGAAAAAACGTCGTCTTTCTTTACAGTAGCCATGATTACGCTCCTATGCGGGCTCTCCTCGGAGGCGCCCTTCGTGAAACTGATTGAGGTTCATATAATATAAGTTATTGTGCATTGCAACATAATTGTGCGACGCACAACGCATTAACCCTGCCGAGTGAAAACCTGGCCATTCACTGGACCTGAAACCGGGCTGCCCTTATTAATAAAGCGTTAAAGTAAGAGAGGCGGTCACGCCCGCAAAGCAGGTTGGAACATGCCCGCAATCCAGTATCCATTCATCGACATCGCCGTGCATCCGCGCGTCCGGGAACGGTTTGCGCGCGGCGAAGCGATGGTGATGTTTTCGACCGGCATGGATCGCGTTCTCTGGGCCAACGGCGCCGGCGCCAATCTCTTCGGCTATGACAGCATTTACGATTTCATCGACCAGGGGCCAAAAGGCGGCGATGTCTCCTTCCGGCAGATCGAGGCGACGGCGCGCGCGCTCGGCGCCATTGGCGACCAGCGTACCTTCCTGATCCGCATGGCCTCGGGCTTCCAGCGCGCGGTCGTCAACGCCGCCGTCGAGATCATCCGCGTCCACGCCGGCGAAGAGGCGATCCTGTTTTCCTCGCCGGTCTCGACCAAGCCGCTGGCCGCCGTCGACAGCGCCAGACGGATGATCGACGGTTTCGACGATCCCGATACGCATATGGCGGTGATCGGTCGCGACGGCGACGTCATCGCCGCCTCTCCCGGCTTTGCCGCGCTCGGCGTCACGCCGCAGACCGCGCGGATGTTGACGACCATGGCCGGCGCGCAGCCGGAACGGATGATCAAGCGGCCCATTCCGACCGGCCGGGGCTACCTGCCCGCCGCCGTCGGCAAGCTGTCGGAAATCCCCGCTTTGCACCTGCTTTTCGTCGTTGAAACCGTGCTCGGTCATCTCGACCCGACCGAAGCTCCCGACGCATCCGCTGCTCCGGCAGCCGGTGATGTCGAGCCGGACGCGGAAGAGATCCACGGGCAGATCGAGGCTGTGGCGGCCGAACCGCCCGCCGCTGTCGTCACGCAAGCCGCCTCCCCTTCCCCCGATATCATCGAGGCCGTCGCGGATATAGAAGAGGTCGAGGAGGAGGTGCCGGAAAGCGCCGTCGCCTCCCACGAAACCATCCCCGCCGAAGCTGCCGGCGATATCACCACCCTGACGGAGACGGACGGCGCCGCGCCGGAACGGATCGAAGCGGCGGCCCATGCCGACGAGCTGACGGTCGACGACGTGGTTGCACCATCGCTTGCCGAGACGCCGGCGACGCCGGAAGCGACAGCCCCCGAACCGGCCACCTCCGAAGAGGCGGCCAGCATCGACGATGAGCCCGAAGCATTTGCCTTCAGGCGCAATGGCCGCGCCACCCGTTTCGTCTGGAAAATCGACGCCGAGGGGCGCTTCAGCGAGATTTCCCGCGAGTTCGCCGACGCGGTCGGCCCACACGCCACCGATGTGATCGGCCAGGCCTTCAACGATGTCGCCACGCGCTTCAATCTCGATCCGGACGGCAAGATCGCCGAACTCCTGGCGCGGCGCGACACATGGTCGGGCCGGACGATCTACTGGCCGGTGGAAAGAACCAGCCTCAAGGTGCCTGTCGATCTCGCCGCCCTGCCCACCTATACGCGCAGCCGCGACTTCGACGGCTTCCGCGGCTTCGGCGTCGTCCGCCTCTCCGATGCCATCGACGATCCGCTCCGGCTTGGCCTGATGGTCGGAGCCGACGAGGCGGAGGCCGGCCCGGTGTCGGACACGCCCGAGGAGACTGTCGAGACAGAAACGGCCCCTGCGACGACGGTCGCGGAAGAGCCGCAAGCCGTCACGCAGGATCACGCCGCCGAAACCGAGGAACCAGCCGGCAGCGATACCCCGGAGATCCGCCCTTCCGGCGATGAGGAGCCGCCGGCGCTGACGATCACGGAAACCCCGAACCGCCGCGAGTCCGACAAGGTCATCCAGCTTCACGAACGCCGCTTCGTGACGCAGAACGGCCTGACCGCGAGCGAGCAGGCGGCCTTCCACGAGATCGCACGGCAGCTGGAACCCTTCGGCAAGCGCGACGAGCCGCTGGAAGGAAACGAGCAACAAGAAAACATCGCCGATGCGCAGCCGCATGCGGCGAATGACATCGTATCCGACGCTGCCGAGAGCAACGCCACCGAAGAACCGTCGCGTCTGGAAACCGAACCGGAGATCGCGGCCATCGCCCAACCCGAGCCGGACACGCGGGAGCCGGCGGCCGAAGAGCCAGCGACGGAAGCCGCTGCCTATGCGCAGGCGGAGAAAGCAGCCGGCGAGCCGGAAGAGGATTTCGATCCCATCGATATCCTCGGCACCGCCATTCCGCCGCGCGTGAAGATGCGCACCGGCCTCTCGGCCGAAATCGTCGACCAATTACCGCTTGCCGTTCTCATCCATGCCGGCGACCGGCTGATCCACGGCAATCCGGAATTCCTGCGGCTGACCGGCTATGAAAGCCTTGCCGATCTCGATCATGTCGGCGGCCTCGATGCGCTGCTGCAGCGTCATGATCTGGAAGCCAAGAGCGAACAGCCGGGCACGATGATGGTGGTGCGCGCCGACGACGCGCTGGTGCCCGTCACCGCGCGGCTGCAATCGGTCCGCTGGGAGGACGGTACCGCTCTGATGCTGGCGCTGATGCCGCTCGACAAGAGCGAGGTTCCCGCGCCTGCCGAACCCGTGCCGGAAGAGGCGCGCCCCGAGCGCATGCTGGAAAAGGTCGCCAAGCTGCAGGTGGAGATCGAGGAGTTGCGCTCGACGCTGGAAACGGCGACGGACGGCGTCGTCATCATCGGCCAGGAGGGTGACATCCGCTCGATGAATCGCTCGGCCAGCGCTCTCTTCAACTATGACGACCAGGAAACCCGCGGCAAACCCTTCGTCATGCTGTTCGCGCATGAAAGCCAGAAGGCCGTGCTCGATTATCTCGCCGGGCTGTCCGGCCATGGCGTTGCAAGCGTGCTGAACGACGGCCGCGAGGTCATCGGCCAGGAGGCCTCGGGCGGCTTCGTGCCGCTGTTCATGACCATGGGCCGGCTGAACTCCTCCAACGGCTATTGCGCCGTCATCCGCGATATCACGCAATGGAAGCGCACCGAGGAAGAGCTGCGCAATGCCAAGCGCGCCGCCGAGACCGCCAATGCCCACAAGACGGATTTCCTCGCCCGCGTCAGCCATGAGATCCGCACGCCGCTCAACGCCATCATCGGCTTTTCCGACATGATGGCCGGCGAGCGCTTCGGGCCGATCGGCCATTCGCGTTATGTCGAATATGCGACCGATATCGGTCGCTCCGGCCGGCACGTGCTCGACATCGTCAACGATCTACTCGACATCTCCAAGATCGAAGCCGGCGAGATGGATCTGGAATTTGCCTCGGTCGGCCTCAATGAGGCCATTGCCGAAGCCGTGTCGCTGGTGCAGCCGCAGGCCAACAGCCAGCGCGTCATCATCCGCACCGCGCTGTCGCAAGCCGTGCCGAATGTCGTCGCCGACCTGCGCTCGATCAAGCAAATCGCGCTCAACATCCTGTCGAACGCCATCCGCTTCACGCCATCAGGCGGTCAGATCGTCGTGTCGACCTCCTACGAGGCGAACGGCAGCGTCGTCATGCGCATCCGCGACACCGGCGTCGGCATGACCCGCTCCGAGCTGGAACAGGCGATGAAGCCGTTCCGCCAGGTTTCGACCAATTCCCGCCAGCGCGGCGACGGTACCGGCCTCGGCCTGCCGCTGACCAAGGCCATGGTCGATGCCAACCGCGCGACCTTCTCGATCAACTCGGCACCGAACGAGGGCACGCTGGTCGAGATCACCTTCCCCTCGCCGCGTGTGCTGGCGAACTGAGCGAGATCACCAGCCCGCTATCAAAACCAGAGATCGCGCACGCACTGTCCTTTTGAAGGAAGGTCTTCAAAGGTGTCGAGCCCATCGAAGTGATCGATCGGCAGGTCTGAGACGAGATCCGGTGGCGCAAGCCGCAGGTTCACGGCCATGCGCCGGCGGCCGTCCTTTTGCAGCCTCAGGCCGCGCCAGCTCAATATGCAGGCGCAGGCCGGGCAGAACAATATTTCGAGGGAAGACTTGTCCCTGCCGGCGCGCGTATAGGAAGCGGTCGGCCCGGTGATCGCGATCCGCTCCCCTTCATAGTCATAGGCCCACAGCGCACCATAGCGCCGGCAGAGCGTGCAATTGCAGGCCGTGATCGAGCCCGGATCGCCCTCCAGCGTCCAGCCCGCCTTGCCGCAGTGACATGAACCGATCAGCATGAGGATACCGCTCCATTCCGGTGTCCGCTCGGAGACAGCATTCTGCCTCAGTCATGAGATCCCTGCAAATCCGCTGTCAGCTCGCCAGCGCCAGCCCACCGTAACGGCTGATTTCGCTCTCGATCTCCGCCACAAGAGTATCGAGCGCGGGATTCCTCACCTTGCGGCCGCGGCGAACGACATAGGCCAAGGCAGGGGGCGCCGGCAGACCCTTGGCGATGATCTCCATGTCGGGCTGCAGGTGGCGGCCGTTCAGAAGTGCCACGCCCAGACCGGAGGTGACGGCGGCAACGATCCCCGCCGCGCTCGCGCATTCGAACACGGTTTCAAGCACCACGCCGCCATCCTGTCCGATATCGAGCGCCCAGCGACGATAGAAGCATTCATCGTCGAAGGACAGAAAGGGGATCGGGCCGTCCTGCGACAGGGGGAGATCCGGATGCTTCACCCAATGAAGCGCCTCGCGAAAGAGAACGACGTCGGTCGGGCGGACCTCATGGGCGAAAACCTGCACGATCGCGGCGTCCAGCTCGCCCCGCTCCAGCATTCCCCGCAGGACGAGGCTCATGCGGACCTTGGTACGCACGGAGACATTCGGATGCAGGCGGCGGAAACGCCCCAATATGCGGGCGAGATCGGTGCAGGTCGTATCCTCGGTCAGGCCGAGGGCGACGCGCCCGGCAAGCGACGTCTTCGACAGGCTCAGAAGCGCCTCGTCATGCAGACCAAGGATGCGCCCGGCATAATCGAGCAGATCCTCACCGGCCGCGGTGAACATCGCGGCGCCGGGTTTGCGGCTCAAGAGATCGCAATCGAGGCTCGTCTCCAGCCGCTTGATCTTGTGGCTGACGGCGGATTGCGACAGGCCCAGGGCCTCAGCCGCGCGGGTAATGCCGCCATGATGCCGGATCGCCCACAAGGCGCGCAGGGCGTCGATTTCCAAACGGCGGCTGGTGAACTCGGTCATGGCAAATCCTGCCCGGATGATCTCTTTGCGGAGAGAATGCACATTCCGGCGGCCCATGACAAATACTCATTCATTATGAGACTGGAATGTCATGCCTTGATCGATATTTGTCATGTGTAATCGAGCCGGCCATGGCCTATGGCTGAGCCGTGAAGCCCATTCGAGCGAGAGCCCCAATCGAGAATCCGATGACAGAGCAATGCCTATCCCGGCCCGCGCCAGCCGAGCGCCGTTTCCTCTGGCCCGTGATGGCGGCGCTCCTGATCGTCTGCTGGAGCGCCGGCTTCGTCGGCATTCGCTATGCCAGCCAGGAGGCCAGCGTGATGCTGGTCCTGTTCTGGCGCACGCTTCTGTCAGGTTTGATCCTGCTGCCCTTCGCGCTGACGATCGGTCCGCGCATGCGGCCGCGCGCGATTGCCGAACAGATGCTGTTCGGCGTGATGTCGGTCTTCCTCTATCTCGGCGGCTTCGCGCTGGCGATCGAACAGCGGGTGCCGACCGGGCTGGTGGCGCTGATCTCCGACCTGCTGCCACTGGCGATCGCGGCCCTGTCGCAACCCGTCCTGGGGGAGCGGCTGAGCGGTCGCCAATGGCTGGGAACAGCGATCGCGGTAGCCGGCGTCTTGATCGTGTCGATCGACAGCCTCAGCTTCGGCGCCGCTCCGATCTGGGCCTATGGATTGACGGTGGGGTCGATGCTGGTCTTTGCCTTCGCATCGGTCCTGCACAAGCGGCGACGAACCGGGCACATGCCCGTTCACCAAAGCCTCTGCATCCACACATTGACCGCCTCGGTGTTGTTCGGCGTCTGCGCGATGATGCAGGGCGATCTTGCCCCACCGCTGACCCGCGGCTTCGCCATCGGCATGATCTGGCTGGTGCTGATCGCGACCTTCGCCGCCTATTCGGTCTATTACACCAGCCTGCGCCTCTTTCCTGTCGCACAGGTCAGCGCCGCCATCTATCTCAGCCCGCCGGTGACCATGCTCTGGGCCTGGGCGCTGTTTTCCGAGCCGCTGACGACGGCAATGTTCGTGGGGCTGGCGGTGACGCTGGTGGGCGTCTGGCTGACCTCGCGCGGCCTGTCCGTAGCGACTACGGACGAGCCCCGCTGATCGGAGGTCACTCCCCGCGTGTCTTCGCGGCCTTGCGCGCCGCCCTTGAATTCGGATTGCCGCCCTTGGGAGGGCCGTCGTTCTTGGTGAAATGCGGCTTGCCCGGCTTCTTCGACCACGGCTTCTTGTCGGCGCCACCCTCGCCCGCCCGCTCCGGCTTGCGGTCGGACTTCCACTTCGGCTTGCCACCGTCGTTCGAACGAGTATCCCTGTCGCCGAAAGGCTTCTTCTTGCCGTAGCCACCCTCGCGTTTGGCCTGCGAAAAATCCGGCGCGCCGGTGAGCGGCTTGACGCGGATGCCGCGCTCCAGCGTCTTGTCGGGGCCGATGGCGGACAGGAAGCGCTCGGCGCCTTCGACCGAGAACTCGACGAAGGTCTCTTCCGGCTGCATCTTGATGGCGCCGATGTCACGCTTGGTGAGGTTGCCGTTGCGGCAGAGCATCGGGATCAGCCAGCGCGGCTCGGCATTCTGCTTGCGTCCCACGGAAAGCGACACCCAGACGCCATCGGTGAAATCGTTGCGGCCGGCGGACGGCTCGTCATAGCGCGTGACGGGGAAATCGTCGCGGCGGGGCTTGCGGCGCTCGCCTTCGGCCGGCACGTCCTGCAGATCCTCCGGCGCGGAATGGCCGGTGCGATATTGCCGCAGGAAGGCGGCGGCGACCTGTTCGGCGCCATGGCTCTGCAAGAGCTCCTGCACCAAAGACTGCTCGTCGTCGCGCAGCGGCTCGGTAAAGACCGGATCGGCAAGAAGACGCTCGTCGTCGCGCTGGTTGACTTCATCGGCTGATGGTGGCTTTGCCCAGGTGGCGCGGATGCGGGCCGCCTCCAGCAGGCGTTCGGTACGGCGGCGGGCGCTGAGTGGCACGATGAGCGCGCTGACGCCCTTGTTGCCGGCGCGGCCTGTGCGGCCGCTGCGGTGCAGCAGCGTTTCTGGATTGGTCGGCAGGTCGGCATGGATGACCAGCTCCAGGCCCGGCAGGTCGATGCCGCGGGCGGCGACGTCGGTGGCGATGCAGACACGGGCGCGGCCGTCGCGCATGGCCTGCAGCGCGTGCGTGCGCTCATTCTGGCTAAGCTCGCCCGACAGCGCCACGACCGAGAAGCCGCGATTGTTGAAGCGCGCCGTCAGATGGTTGACCGCCGCACGCGTCGAGCAGAAGACGATGGCGTTCTGTGCTTCGTAGTAGCGCAGAACATTGATGATGGCGTTTTCCCGGTCGCTCGGCACGACGGTCAGCGCGCGATAGTCGATATCGACATGCTGCTTGGCCTCGGAAGCGGTTGCGATGCGCACGGCGTCGCGCTGATAGTTTTCGGCAAGCTTGGCGATCGAACGCGGCACGGTCGCCGAAAACATCAGCGTCCGCCGCTCGGCCGGTGCCGTTTCGAGAATGAATTCCAGATCCTCGCGGAAGCCGAGGTCGAGCATCTCGTCGGCCTCGTCGAGCACGACGGCCTTCAGCGCGGATATATCGAGCGAGTTGCGGCGGATATGGTCGCAAAGGCGGCCCGGCGTTCCCACGACGATATGCGCGCCGCGCTCCAGCGCGCGCTTCTCGGTGCGCATGTCCATGCCGCCGACGCAGGAGACGATGGTGGCACCGGTCATCTCGTAGAGCCATTCCAGTTCGCGCTGCACCTGCAACGCCAGCTCGCGGGTCGGCGCGATCGCCAGCGCCAGCGGCGTGCCGGCGCGGCCGAAGCGCTCGGCTCCGTCAAGCAGGCCGGGCGCCAGCGCCAGGCCGAAGGCCACGGTCTTGCCGGAGCCGGTCTGGGCCGAAACCAGCGCATCCTTGCCGGCGAGGTTCGGATCGAGCATCGCCTTCTGTACCGGCGTCAGCGTTTCGTAACCACGCTTTGCCAAAGCCTGGGCAATCGCAGGAACGATGCCTTCGAATTCGGTCATATCTTGTCTTTCGGAATTCTTCACGCGTCAGCCGACGCGGATCATCGTGGCCCACACGTCGCAGGCCTCTTCTTCGGGCGTGCACATACTCGCTCGGCGGGCCAATGTACAGAGGAGGCGCTAATTTGTGCGTCGCACAATGAAAAAAGGCAGCGAAAAGCGCTGCCTTCATGGTTTGGAGTGGGCAATGGCGAGGACCAGGCCGATGATTGCGGCCCGGTCCGGTTCATCCTTCGCTGGACCGCATCAGCTCTTCAGCTCCTCCAGCCCCACGAACAGATCCAGCGCTTCCGGATTGGCGAGCGCTTCCTTGTTCTTGACCGGCCGGCCATGAACGACATCGCGGACGGCAAGCTCGACGATCTTGCCGGATTTGGTGCGCGGGATATCGGCGACCGCGATGATTTTGGCCGGCACATGCCGGGGCGAGGCGCCGGTGCGGATGCGCGTCTTGATCGCCTTGGCGAGCTCCTCCGTCAACGCCGTTCCCGCCGCCAAGCGGACGAAGAGCACGACGCGCACGTCGTCGTCCCAATCCTGACCGATGCAGAGGGCTTCCAGAACCTGTGGCATCTGCTCGACCTGATTGTAGATCTCCGCCGTGCCGATACGCACACCGCCGGGATTAAGCGTCGCGTCCGAGCGGCCATGGATGACCAAGCCGCCGTGTTCGGTCCACTCGGCGAAATCGCCGTGGCACCAGACATTGTCGAAGCGCTCGAAATAGGCGGCGCGGTATTTGGCGCGTTCGGGATCGTTCCAGAACATCACCGGCATCGAGGGAAAGGCCTTGGCGCAGACGAGCTCGCCCTTTTCGCCGCGCACCGGCTTGCCGTTCTCGTCCCAGACATCGACGGCAAGACCGAGGCCGGGACCCTGGATCTCGCCGCGCCAGACCGGCTGCAGGGGATTGCCAAGCACGAAGCAGGAGACGATGTCGGTGCCGCCGGAGATGGAGGCGAGCTGGATATCGTCCTTGATGCCCTCATAGACGAAGGTAAAGCCTTCCGGCGACAGCGGCGAACCGGTGGAGGTCATCAGCCGCAGGCTGGAAAGATCATGCGAGGCCTTCGGCGTCAGGCCGCCCTTGCGCACGGCGTCGATATATTTTGCCGAAGTGCCGAAGACGGCGAAACCTTCCTCCTGCGCATAGTCGAAGAGGATGTTGCCGTCGGGCGCGAAGGGTGAGCCGTCATAGAGGCAAAGCGTGGCGCCGGCGGCGAGCCCGGTCACCAGCCAGTTCCACATCATCCAGCCGCAGGTGGTGAAATAGAACACCTTTTCGCCGGGAACGACGCCGCAATGCAAGCGATGTTCCTTCATGAGCTGCAGCAGCGCGCCGCCGGTGGAATGGACGATGCATTTCGGCACGCCCGTCGTACCGGAGGAAAACAGGATGAACAGCGGATGCGAAAACGGCAGGGGCTCGAATGTGACGGGCTTGGCCTCGAAGGGCGCGACGAAGGCATCGAGCGTCCTTGCATCCTGCGTTGCGGCGGCAACCGCCTCGGCATCACCGGCATAGGGAATGATGAGCGTGGGAACGCCGAGTCGCCCCGCGATGGCGCCGACCTTTTCCGTCACGTCCTGCAGCTTGCCGCCATACCAATAGCCGCTGCAGGCGATGAAGAGTTTCGGCTCGATCTGGCCGAAGCGGTCGAGCACGCCCTGCTCGCCGAAATCGGGAGAGCAGGAGGACCAGATGGCGCCGATCGAGGCGGCAGCCAGCATGCAGGCGATGGTTTCCGGCATGTTCGGCATCATCGCGGCAACGCGGTCGCCCTTGCCAATGCCGAGGGCGCGATAGGCCTGCTGCAGGCGCGACACCATGGCCGAGAGCCGGTCCCAGGACCAGCGGTCGCGCAGCTTGTCTTCGCCCCAGAAGACCAGCGCATCGCCCTCACCGCTCCTCGACAGCAGGTTCTCGGCGAAATTCAGCCTGGCATCGGGAAAGAACCGCGCCTCGAGCATGAGATCGCCGTTGACCAGCGCCTTTTCGCCGCGTTCTCCCCTGATGCCACAGAAATCCCACACTGCTGTCCAGAAGCTTTCGCGCTCCGCGATCGACCAGGCGTGCAGGCTGGGAAAATCGGAGAGCGACAGACCGAAGCGCCGATTGCAGTCCTGCATGAAGGCGAACATCGGGCTGCGACGGCGAAATTCGTCCGATGGGGTCCAGAGCGGTTGATGATCTTGCATAGTACCTCCCCTGCTTTTCGGTTTATATATCATGCTGCAGCGCATTATAAAGTCGCTGAGTCGACTGTCTTCTCGCTGTACATGTTTGCATCGGCCAATCATTTCCTATATCCGGCAAACGCGGGCATATCAGCGCTATGAGTATGAAAGTCTCCGTGGGATCATGAGGGCGTCAAGGAACAAGAAGTGGCGGTTGACCATGCGATCGGCCTCGCGCTGGCTGCCGACCGTTGCGCGCACCTCCGGGATCGTGCTTCTGACCGTCCTCATCGTCTTCGCCGTTTTCCGAGCGACCGCTCCCTTCCTGATTTCCAGCGGGCTGGTGCGTTCCGGCATTGAGAAGGCGCTTTCGGACTGGACGGGCTATCGTGCCCAGATCGAAGGCGATCCGACGCTGGAATTCTGGCCGACGCCGCGCGTGACGCTCAACCAGGTCACCATCCGCGAGCCGACGAAGAATGGCAAGGTTCTCGGCCATGTCGACAGCCTCTCGGCGGATTTTTCGCTGCTGACCGCGCTGCGCGGACGCGCGCATTTCCATGAATTCCATTTCCTGCGGCCGGTGATCTATATCCGCCGCGATGAAACCGGCCTGATCGACTGGACGAATGAAGGCCGTCTTTCCAAGGCGATCGAGCAGGTCGAGGCATCCTCGGGCCAGAGCGTGTCGATGCAGAAGGAACAGGACGCCGATATCGGCACGCTGACCATCGAGGATGGCAGCATCGAAATGGCCGACGAACGCAGCGGCAATGTCTACAAGATGAACAGCGTCAATGCCGACATCACCTGGCCGCGCCTGTCGCGGCCGATGTCGGCGGTCATTCTCGGCCGTTTCAACGGACAGGACGTCAAGATCGATTTCAATTCCACCCAGCCCTTGATGCTGTTTGCCGGCAAGAGCGTCGATGCGAGAACGAGCTTCTCCTCGCCGCTGATCAACTGGACCTATGCCGGCGTCACCAGCATTTCCGATTTCTCCGCGCTCGCGGGAAACCTGGATCTCAGCATACCGAACATGCCGTCCTTCCTGGCATGGAGCGGCGAGCATCTGCCGGCCGCCGATACGCTGCAGAACGCCGCTCTCAACGCCGATATCGCCGCCATCCCCAACGGAGTGCGCTTCAACAACCTGAATTTCAAGGTCAATGATTCCGCCGCCTCCGGCGTGATGGACCTCAGCTATACCGCTGCCGGCAAGCCGAAGATTTCCGGCACGCTCGCCTTCGACCAGATGAACATCAACCCGTTCCTCGCCGCCTTCTCCATGCGGCTGGCGGCCGGCACCGCCATCGATGCGCTCATCAACGGCAATCCGCTGCAGCGCCTCGACCTGGACATGCGGCTGTCGTCGAACAAGGCCTGGCTCGGTCCCTTCCAGTTCGACAATATCGGCGCCAGCCTGCTGGTGTCCGGCGGCAAGGCGAAGTTCGACATTGGCGACAGCGGCTTCGAAGGCGGAGCGCTGACCGCGCATCTGGAAGTCACGCAGGGTGACTTCGATGGCGGCGGCAAGCTGCAGATTTCCATTCGCAACGCCGATTTCGGAGGGCTTTTTGCGCGCCTCAAGCTCGTCGGCCCCCTGCCGATGACGACAGGATCGCTGGATCTCTCACTCGGCACCTCCAAGCCGATCTGGGCCGCCAATCTCGGCGACGTCGCCGGCAAGATGCGTTTCACCGCGCAGGCAGGCTCCTTCCGGCAATTCAACATCTCCGCCTTCCGCGCGCTCGCCTCCGACAAGACCTTCTTCCGCATGAGCGATATCGCCGACACGGGGTTCGATTTCGACAGCATGGATGTCGACGCGAATTTCGCCAAGGGATCGGCCGAGGTTCACAGCGCCAAGATCGTCGGACGCAATGAAACGGTGACGCTGAACGGCGTCGTTCCCTTCCGCAGCAACGGACTGGCGCTGTCGGGCGCGATCGAGGCCAGCGACCCCGCCGCCGCGGCGGAACTGCCGATGCTGCCCTTCTTCATCGGCGGCACCTGGCCGGACCCGGTGATCTCGCCGGTGGCGACCTTGCTGCAGAAACCCAACCAGCCGCAGCAATAAGTCTCAAGCCCTCAGCCGGCGGCGGCAGCCTGCTCGTCCCTTTGGCGCTGCAGCTCGCGACGTTTCGTGGCGATCGATGCGCAGATGACGCCGACGGTGACGACACCGATCAGGATGGTGCAGATCGCATTGATCTCCGGGGTGACGCCGAGCTTGACCTGGCTGTAGATCAGCATCGGCAGGGTCTTGGCGCCGGCGCCGGAAGCGAAGGTGGCGATGACGAGATCGTCGAGCGACAATGTCAGGGCCAGCACCCATCCGGAAAATACCGCCGGCGCGATGATCGGAAGCGTGACCTCGAAGAAGGTACGCACCGGCGGCGCGCCGAGATCCAGCGCCGCCTCCTCGATCGAACGATCGAAGGTCAGCAGCCTGGACTGGACGACGACGGCGACGAAGCACATGGTCAGCGTCGTATGCGCCATGACGATCGTCCAGAAACCGCGGTCGACGCCGGAGGTGACGAAGAGCAGCAACAGCGACAGGCCGGTGATGACATCCGGCATGACCAGCGGCGCATAGATCATGCCGGAAAACAGGATGCGACCGCGAAAGCGCGTGTAGCGCACCAGCGTCAGGGCGGCGAGCGTCCCGAGCACGGTAGCGATCGTCGCCGACAGGAGCGCGATGCGCACCGTCAGCCAGGCAGCGTTCAGCATGGTGTCGTTGCTGAAGAGATGCACATACCATTGCGTCGAGAAGCCGCCCCAGACCGTGACCAGCCGCGAGGCATTGAAGGAATAGATGACCAGCAGCAGGATCGGCAGATAAAGGAAAGCCAGGCCGAGCGTGACGGAGACGATGTTGAAACGGGACCAGCGGATCATGACCTATCTCCCCTTCTCGTCGGCTTTTGCCTGGAAATGCTGGAAGAAGACGATGGGCACCACCAGCACCAGAAGCAGGATCGTCGCGACCGCCGAGGCCAGCGGCCAGTCGGTATTGCCGTAGAACTCGCTCCACAGCACCTTGCCGATCATCAGCGTTTCGGAGCCGCCGAGCAGGTCCGGAATGACGAATTCGCCGACCGCCGGGATGAAGACCAGCATGCAGCCGGCGATCACGCCGGGGAGCGACAGCGGGAAGGTGACGCGCCAGAAGGCGCCGATCGGCGTGCAGCCGAGATCCTGTGCCGCCTCGATCAGCGTGCCGTCCATCTTTTCCAGCGAGGAATAGAGCGGCAGCACCATGAAGGGCAGATAGGAATAGACCATGCCGATATAGACGGCGGTGTTGGTGTTGAGAATCACCAGCGGCTCGTGGATGATGCCGAGCCCCATCAGCAGCTGGTTCAAAAGACCGGTCGTGCTGAGGATCGACATCCAGGAATAGACGCGGATCAGGAAGCTCGTCCAGAAGGGCAGGATGACCAGCATCAGGAGCGTCGGGCGGATGGTGCGCGGCGCCTGCGCCATGCCGTAGGCGATGGGATAGGCGATGAGCAGCGTCAGCAGCGTCGAGATGCCGGCGATCTGCAGGCTCTGAATGTAGGCATTCATATAGAGCGGGTCGCCGGCCAGCCATGTGTAGTTGTCGAACGACATGGTCTGCAGCTTGTCCCACCAGTCTGCGAAACTGTCCGACCAGTTGAAGGACGGATCATAGGGCGGGATGGAGAGCGCCTTGGTCGACAGCGAGATGCGGAAGACGATCAGGAACGGGACGAGGAAGAAGAGCAGCAGCCAGAGATAAGGGATGATGATGACGAGGCGCTGGTAGAGGGAAGAGCCGAGCGTTCTCATGATCAATCCTTCAGCAGCACGCCGGCATTTTCGTCGAACGACACCCAGACGTTCTGATCGTAGGAAAACGGCTCCTCGACCGCCCGGACCGCGTTCAGCGACGAAGCCTTGACCACCTGGCCGGTCTTTAGCTTCACATGGAAGACGGTCATGTCGCCGAGATAGGCGATATCCCAGATTTCGCCTTCGGCTGCATTGACCGAGGCATTGGCCGGTGGGCGCGGCGTGACCCTGAGCTTTTCCGGCCGAATGGCGAGGCTGGCGCGGCTCCCCTCCGCCGGGGTGTCGCCAGATGCGGTGCGCAGCGTGAGGGACGGATCGACCGCGATCTCGATGATCCCCGAGCGGGCCGAGGAGACATTGCCCTCGAGAATGTTCACATCGCCGATGAAGTCGGCGACGAAGCGGGAATTGGGAGCCTCGTAAATCTCCGCCGGCGTCGCCACCTGCACCACCTTGCCGTGGCTCATGACGGCGATGCGGTCGGCCATGGTCATCGCCTCCTCCTGGTCGTGGGTGACGACGACGAAGGTGAGGCCGAGGCTCTGCTGCAGGTCCATCAGCTCGAACTGGGTCTCCTCGCGCAGCTTCTTGTCGAGCGCGCCGAGCGGCTCGTCGAGCAGCAGCACCTTCGGTCGCTTGGCGAGCGAGCGGGCCAGCGCCACGCGCTGGCGCTGGCCGCCGGAAAGCTGGTGGGGTTTGCGCTTGGCGAATTGCTCCAGCTTGACCAGCTTCAGCATCTGCGCAACGCGCTCGGCGATCTCGGCCTTCGGCATGCTGTCCTGGCGCAGCCCGAAGGCGATGTTCTTTTCCACGGTCATATGCGGGAAGAGCGCATAGGACTGGAACATCATGTTGACAGGGCGGCGATAGGGCGGCGTGCCGGCAAGGTTCTGGCCATCGAGGACGATCTCGCCCGTCGTCGGCTGCTCGAAGCCCGCCAGCATGCGCAGCAGCGTCGACTTGCCGCAGCCGGAGGCGCCAAGCAGGGCAAAGAATTCCCGGTTGTAGATATCCAGTGAAAGATTGTCGACGGCGGTGAAATCGCCGAACTTCTTCGTGACGTTCTTGAAGGAAATGTACGGTTTTGCCGAAGGGTCGGTCCAAGGAGCAAAGGAACGCCGGATATTCCCGAGAGACTTCATCATCAATCCCCAAATGAAAGGACACTGCGCCGGCTCTTCCCCACCCCGGCGCGGTCCTGATCTTTACGCGGTGCTGTCAGAAAAAGGCCCGGACGTTGCCGTCCGGGCCTGCTTTTGAATTATTGGCCAGTGGTGACCTTCGTCCACAGGCGCGTCGCCACGCGCTGCGTTTTCGGATCCCACGGCTTCAAGGTGTACAGGTTCTTCGTGACCTCTTCCGTCGGATAGACCGACGGGTCTTCCAGCACTTCCTTGCTCACGAACTGCTGCGACGCCTTGTTGCCGTTGGCGTAAGCGGTGAAGTTGCTGGCCTTGGCGATGACTTCCGGCTTCATCATGTAGTTGAGGAAGACGTGTGCCTCTTCGACATGGGGCGCATCGGCCGGGATCGCCATCACGTCGAACCACATCTGCGCGCCCTTCTTCGGGATCGAATAGCTGATATTGACGCCGTTCTTGGCCTCGGTGGCGCGATTGCGTGCCTGCAGCACGTCGCCGGAATAGCCGAAGGCAATGCAGATATCGCCATTGGCGAGCGCGTTGATATATTCGGACGAATGGAATTTGCGGATATTCGCGCGGGTAGCCGTCAGCAGTTCTTCCGCCTTCTTGAAATCCTCCGGCTTGGTGGAGTTCGGATCGAGGCCGAGATAGCGCAGTGCCGCGGGGATGACGTCGGTGGGCGAATCGAGCACGTAGATGCCGCAATCCTTGAACTTGGCGGCCAGCGCCGGATCGAAGATCACGTTGATATCCGGCGCCTCGTCGGTGCCGAGGATCTGCTTCACCTTGTCGACATTGTAGCCGACGCCAGTGGTGCCCCACATATAGTCGACGGCGTATTTGTTGCCGGGATCGTAGGTGGCGATGCGCTGCTGTACCGTGTCCCACATGTTGGAGATGTTCGGCAGCTTGGACTTGTCCAGCTTCTGGAAGACGCCGGCCTTGATCTGTCGCTGCAGGAAATAGGCGGTCGGCACGACGACGTCGTAGCCGGTCTTGCCCGCGAGCAGCTTGGTCTCCAGCGTCTCGTTCTGGTCGAACGTATCGTAGACGACCTTGATGCCGGTTTCCTTGGTGAAGTCGTCGAGGATCGAATTATCGATGTAATCCGACCAGTTGTAGACATTGACGACCTTGTCTTCCGCCTGGGCGGCCGTCACCAGCGAGACAGCCGCGAATGCGGTTGCCGCTAATCGTGCGAAGATGGACTTCATAGTCTCTCCTGTTTTGTTCAAGGGCATCGTGGCGACACCCAACCCTCTGTTTTTCCCGCCAGACTAGAAAGGAATCCGAAAGGCCACAAGGGGGAAAAGCAAGCCACCCTGAGCTTTCACGGATTTAGCGGACGGGGCGTTCGATCCCCAAGCTACGGCCCCTTCAGACATAAGCCCCTTTAGGCATAGGTCGGGCGATTGCCGGCAAAGAGGTCGGCATGGCTCTTCAGCAGCCGGGCCATGCGGTCGACCACGGTGCGGATCTCGCGGCGATGACGGTCGATATCGTTCATGACGATCCACTGCCCGTGGCGCAGCGCGGCGATGTCCTCGCCGACCCGCTCCAGCCGAGGCTCCAGATCGCCAACGAAGCAAGGGAGAACGGCAATGCCCGATCCGGCAAGGACAAGATCGTGGAGCGACCGCGGCCGGCTCACCGTCACCGCGATCGCGTCGCGCTCGTTCTGATGCGGCCAGCGCAGATAGGCGGAAATCGCCTCCTCCTCGGCAACGGCGATCCAGCGCCTCGGGCCGGAGAAGCGCATGTTGCGGGCCTGATAGGCGGCGTAGGCGACATCGCCGGTCTTGATGGCCGCGAGATTGGCCTCCTCCGGCTCGAAGGCGCGGATGCCGATATCGCTTTCGCGATGGGCGAGGCTGGCGCGGCGCTCGGCCAGATGCAGATCGATCCGAAAGCCGTCCCGCTCGGAGCAGATAGACGGCATGTTCTGGCTGAGCAGCCAGCCGACCCAGGTGCCGGCGGTGATCCGGACGATGGCCGCTCCCTGCGCGTCGCGCTGCCAGCTATCCACCTTGCGCGCCGCCGCCTCCATCTCCAGCAGCTGATCGAACAGCGCCTGGCCATCGCCGGTCAGCGCATAGCCCGTCTGGCTGCGCTGGAAGAGCGGGCGGCCGATCTGACCCTCCAGCTCCAGCATGCGCCGGCCGATCGTGGCCGGGCTCAAACCGCTCGACGCGGCAGCCCCCGTCAGCCCGCCGCCACGGGCAACGTCGATGAAAAGCTGATAGGCATCCCAGGTGGCGTTTTTCATAATTGAAAAACATAGGGCGAAAACGGCTGTATATAAAGAAAATTTCTGTGTGTAATTGAAGGGATGCCTCTCAATATGGAGATTTCCCATGATGGACAGCATCGCCTTGGCCAAGATCGTCGAATTGCGGAACAAGACATTGCAGGAGCAATGGCGCCGCGACGACGATGCCTTCTACCAGCATTACGGCCATGAGCCTCCGGTGCTGTTCACCTGGCTCGGAGACCTGCTCGACCGGACGCATGCATGGCTGAAGACGAAAAAGGCGGACCGGCCGGAGATCGGCCGATCCGCCTGCGACGGTGGCGATTGCCGCGCTCAGGCGGCGTCGGCGCGCATGTAGTTCACGGCCTGCCCCTGGCCGCTTTCGATCTTGAACTGCTGGATGAGGTACAGCAGCGCGTCCGCCTCGGAGGCGAGTTCGCGGCTGGCCGCCGTGGTCTCCTCGACCATGGCGGCGTTCTGCTGCGTCATCTGGTCCATGTGATTGACGGAGGCGTTGACTTCCTGCAGCGCGCTTGCCTGATCGTGGCTGGCGCGGGCGATCATTTCAACATGCTGGCTGATGGTGACGATCTGGCTGCTGATCTGGGCCAGCACCGAGCCGGCCTGCTGCACGGATTGCGAACCGGAATTGACCTCCTGGGTCGATTTGTTGATCAGCCCCTTGATCTCCTTGGCGGCAGCGGCGGAGCGCTGCGCCAGTTCGCGCACTTCCATGGCGACGACCGCGAAGCCCTTGCCGGCATCGCCGGCGCGGGCAGCCTCGATGCCGGCGTTCAGCGCGAGGAGATTGGTCTGGAAGGCGATCTCGTCGATGACGCCGATGATCTGCTCGATCTGGCGTGCGGCATCCTCGATGCGCCCCATGGCGTCGATGGCGTTGCCGACGACGACGGAGCTGTCATCGGCGCTGCGCTTGGCCTCGCGCACGATCGCATCGGCGTCCTTGGCGCGCTCGGCGGAGGAGCGGACCGTGACGGTGATCTCGTCGACGGCGGCTGCCGTCTGTTCGAGCGAGGCCGCCTGCTGTTCGGTACGCTTCGACAGGTCCTCGGCGGAGGCCGCCATCTGGTTGCCGTTGGTCTGGATCATCTCGACATTGTCGCGCACCTGGCTGAGCGTCTGCTGCAGGCGCGACAGCGAGCTGTTGAAATCCTGGCGGAGCTGTTCGAGACGGCCGATGAAGGGCGTCTCGATCGTCGAGGAGATGTCCCCCTGCGCCAGGCGCTCCAGGCCGGCGGCAAGCTCGCTGACGGCGAAGTCGATCTGGCGGTCGAGCTCGCGCTTTTCGGCATCGTTGCGCTGGCGCTCGTGCTCGGCGGCGGCGCGTTCCTCGTCGCTCTGCTCCTCGATGCGGATCTTCGAGATCGCGTTTTCCTTGAAGATGCCGAGCGCGCGGGCCATGTCGCCGATTTCGTCATGGCGCTGTTCGCCGGAGATCGACGTCTCCAGCATGCCGTCGGCAATGCGGCGCATGGCGGCGGTGATCTGGCCGATCGGGCGCTGCAGGGTCAGGACCAGGGCAATGCCGCCGGCAACGGAGAGAATGATGCCGAGGATGGTGGCGAGGATCGAGATGTAGTTCGCCTGATTGCGTTCCGTGCCGGCGCTCTGCTTCTGCGTTTCGGCAAAGGCCGTGAGCTGGCCCCAGATCTGATCGAGCTGCTGGCGCGCGGCGGCATATTCCGTGATGCGCTGGGCTGTCGTGTTGACCAGCTGATCACCGCCGTCCTCGACCGACTTGATGGCGGGGCGGATGCCGGCGTCGATGCCGTTGATGAAATCCATGCCCCTGGCGCTTTGCTTCAGCGTGTCGAGCGTGCCGCGCAACTTGAAGACTTCCTGCCGCAGGCGAGCGAGATTGTCCTTGCTGGTATTGCCCAGGAACTCGCCAAGCACGAGCTGCAGCGAGTAGATCGCGCCCTGGAGACGTCGGGTATCCTGAAGAACCGAGTTGGTCTGAACGACCTTGGCGTCGAGTTCGACGAAGGTCGTGGTCGCCTGACGCATCATCTGCGTCGCGGCCAACTGCGTATAGGTCGAGGTCTGGCGGAAGCGCGAGAGAAGCCGGCCGACGCTGGCGATGGTGTCATCGGTCGGGACGTCGGTGCTGTCGGCAAAGGTGCCGAGATCCTTAATGGTGCCGACCAGGGACTGCACGACACTCTTCTGGTTCTGCGGGAGGGCAAGGTCGATCGAACGCTGCGCCTTGGCAAGATCCGGCAAACGGTCCTTGAGCAGCTTCATCTTGTCGGCCGGCGTCGCGGCCTTGTTGAAATCCTCGGCAACGGAAACGAGCAGATCGCCGCCCTTCAGCAGCCGGTCGGCGGACCGCAGCGTCGCGGTTGCGGCGGCCTGGTCCTGGCGCATCTGGTCTTCGAGCTGCTGACCGCTGAAATCGACGTTGAAACGAGTTTTGATCAGCGCCTTCTGAGCATCGTCGATCCCCTTGCGGACATCGACTTCCTGCTCATGCAGCGTCCAGAGCTTGGCAACCAGATTGGACATGTCGGCGGTCTTGGCCGTCGCATCCGACAGGTTATCGCGGCCGTCCGCATCCTTGTCGAGCTGGCCGAGCGTCGAGCCGAGAACGCCCTGCTGCGACTTGATGTCCGCATACAGCTTGTCGCGCTGCTCGGCATTGGTGATGCGCAGGAAGTCGTCCATCGACGCGTAGAGATTCTTGAAGCCAGTCAAGGACTGCAGCACGCTGTTGGAGATTTCCATGCGCCCTTGCAGCAGGCCGGATGCATAGAGACCGGTGAGGCCGACGGCGGAAATGCTGATGACAAACGGCAGGACGAAGATCAGGACTTTCGTCTTGATCTTGAAACGGGACAGGATCTTGTCAATGAACATCGTGGCGCTGGCCTCTCATACACCGCTCCCCCGCCGGCGCCGCGCGGCGCTGGCCGGATGCACAATCATCAAATCTTGAGATGTTCGCAGGCGGGGACCTGAGCAGCGTCAGGAGGCAATCATTGCTTCGGCTCCACCATGTGGAAGCACGCCCCGGAAAATCTGCTGGGATTGTGGGTGTGAGAGATTAATTTTCAGATAAGGGGCGCAAACGAATCACTTGGCACACGGTAAGCGCGAGAAAACAGCCGATAGAAAGGTCAGCCGAAATAAAGCGTGGCGCCAAGGCGCAGATCAGTCGCCAACATAGCGGCGAGTTATGCCGATACTCAGAAGCCGCGCACCGCAACGTAGGCAATGCAGGCAGCCGTGGCGCCGGTTGCGAGCATCAGCAGCCTGACGGCTACCAGCCTGGCGTTGTCACGGGTCTGAGCAATTGCAATGGCACGTGCACGACGTTGTGTTTTGTTCATGAGCCTAAATCCCATTTCCACCCTGATACGATAACCGGCAAAAGGCCGTCCCGGCAACAGGCAATGTAGAAAATAAAGATGTAGGAAAAGAAAACGCCAAAACCAGAGGTTAGTCGCAAGTGTCGCACCCCATCGGTCGTTGGCCCGAGACCGTGCGACTGAAGCGGGCGCTACTTCAGCAGCGCCGCGATTGCGGGATCGGTCGCCATTTCGGCGGCGGTTTTGCCGGAAGACGACTTGATGGTCTTGTCGGCGCCATCCTTCAGCAACGCCTTGACGACGGCCGGATCGTCCTGCTGGGCCGCCATGTGCAACGGCGTCCAGCCGTCATAATCGCCGCGCACGTTGACGTCGGCGCCCTTGGAGACCAGGAGATCGATCATGTCGGCCGGGCCGTAATAGGCCGCGGTATGCAGCGGATACCAGCCTTCCGTCGTCTTCATGTCCAGCTTGGCGCCGCAGGCCAGCATCTTCTTGACGACGTCGCCCTTCTTATCACGGATCGCAATGGCGAAATTGGTATCGCCGCCCACATCCTGGCCGTTCGGGTCGAGCTTTTTGCATTGCGCGGAGGCGGCGCCGGCACCCGATGCGGTGACGGCAAGCATGCCGATCGTCACGGCCGCAACCATGCCCGACAGTGCTGCCGGTCTGAAGATTCGGGCCTTGAACGTCATGATTGCTCCATCGAGTAATTTCGCGCTGGAGATGCTCTTGCCCGTTTTGCGGTCTATTGGCAAGCTCAATTCAGGCCGCCTCGCCAGCGACATGGCCGGAAGCCCAGGCCCATTGGAAATTGTAGCCGCCGAGCCAGCCCGTGACATCGACGCATTCGCCGATGAAGAAGAGGCCCGGCACGGTCTTCACCTGCATGGTCCTCGAATCGAGGCAGGCGGTATCGACGCCCCCAAGCGTGACTTCGGCCGTCCGGTAGCCTTCCGAGCCGGACGGCTTGACCGGCCAGGCCTGGACGGCGGCGGCAAGCTGCTGCAGCCGCTTGTCGCCTTGGTCCGCCATGTTGCCCGACATGCCCTCGTTCTCGGCGAAATGCTGCGCCAGCCGCTTCGGCAGGATATCCGCCAGCGCTGTCTGCGCCGATTGCCGGCCATTGGCCTGCCGCGCCGTCTTCAGCATGACGAAAATATCGATATCGGGTTCGATCGCCACCGTGATCTCGTCCCCCTCCCGCCAATAGGAGGAAATCTGCAGGATCGCGGGACCGCTGAGGCCGCGATGGGTGAAGAGCAGCGCCTCACGGAAGGCCGTCTTGCCATGACGGATTTCAGCCGGCGCGGCAATCCCGGAAAGCGGCGCCAGGCGCTGGAGCAATTGCGGATCGAGCGTCAGCGGCACGAGGCCGGGGCGTGTCTCGACCAGCGGCAGGCCGAACTGCTCGGCGATCCGATAGGCAAAGCCGGTCGCGCCCATCTTCGGGATCGATTTTCCGCCGGTGGCGATGACCAGAGACGCGGCCTCGAAGGTGCCCTCCGAGGTGGAAACACGATAGCCGCCGCCAATGACGGGCTCGACCGCACTGATTTCCGTGCGCAGCCGCAATTCGACGCCGGCCGAACGCATCTCGTCGGTCAGCATGACGATGATGTCCTTGGCGCTGTTGTCGCAGAAGAGCTGGCCGAGCGTCTTCTCATGCCAGGCGATGCCGTGGCTCTCGACCATGGAGAGGAAATCGCGGGGCGCGAAGCGGGCCAGGGCCGACTTGGCGAAATGCGGATTGGCGGAGATGAAATTCTTCGGACCGGCATGGATATTGGTGAAATTGCAGCGGCCGCCGCCGGAAATGCGGATCTTCTCGCCCGGCGCGGCCGCATGATCGAGCACCAGCACGGAGCGCCCGCGCTGGCCGGCGCGGATGGCGCACATCATGCCCGCGGCACCCGCACCGAGGACGATCACATCATATCTGCCGGCCACGTTTCATTCCTTTATCGCTCGTCGCGCTGCGTTGTTATTTTCCATCATATGGCGAAAGTCCGGGCGCCTCCCCCCTCGCCAATTGCCAAACTGCGGTTATGATGCAATCTCCGACCAACGCAAGTACGGTGTTTTATGCCCGCGAAAAAGGCCCCGCTGAAAGCTTCCAAGCAGGTCTCGAAAATCATGGTCCCCCCAAGTCTGCGATCGGCGCGCGGGGTGGCAAATTGGAAGGAAGCGGCGCAATGGCTGCGGGCGCGCGGGATCGAAGACATAGAATGCATCACGCCGGACCTTGCGGGCGTGCCGCGCGGCAAGATGATGCCGACCTCGAAATTCACCTCCAACACGTCGCTCGCCCTGCCGTCGGCGATCTACCGCCACACGATCTCCGGCGAGTATCCGGAGGAGACCGAGAGCTTTCGATACGAGCCGCGCGACAGCGACCTCAAGCTGGTACCGGACCTCTCGACGCTCTCCGTCGTGCCCTGGGAAACCGATCCGACGGCGCAGGTGATCTGCGACATCGTCAATTCCGAGGGCCAGGCGGTGTCCTATACGCCGCGCAACCTGCTGAAGCGGATCATGGATCTCTACAAGGAGCGCGGCTGGAAGGCGGTCGTGGCGCCGGAGATCGAATTCTATCTCGTCGCCAAGAACGACGACCCGGACTATCCGCTGCATCCGCCGAAGGGCCGATCCGGCCGCTCGATCCTCGGCGGCCAGGGCTATTCGATCGCCGGCATCAACGAATTCGACGAGCTGATCGACGATATCTACCATTTCTCCGAAAAGCAGGGCCTGGAGATCGACACGCTGATCCATGAAGAGGGTCCGGCACAGCTCGAAATCAACTTGCGTCACGGCGACCCGATCGAACTTGCGGACCAGGTGTTCATGTTCAAGCGCACCATTCGCGAGGCGGCGATGAAGCATGGCATCTACGCCACCTTCATGGCCAAGCCGATCCAGAGCCAGCCGGGATCGGCGATGCACATCCACCAGTCGGTGGTCAACATCGAGACCGGCAAGAACGTCTTCACCAATCCGGACGGCAGCCCGTCGCCTGAGTTCTTTCACTTCATCGGCGGCATGCAGCGCTATGTGCCGAATGCGCTGGCGATGCTCGCGCCTTACGTGAACTCCTACCGGCGTCTGGCGCCGAACATGTCCTGCCCGGTCAACAATGCCTGGGGCTACGACAACCGCACCACGGCTTTCCGCGTGCCGGTTTCCGATCCGCAGGCCCGCCGCGTCGAGAACAGGCTGCCGAGCTCGGATGCCAATCCCTATCTGGCGCTCGCCGCTTCGCTCGCCTCCGGCCTGCTCGGCATCATGAAGAAGGTGGAACCGACGGCGCCGACCGAGGATTCGGCCAATGAAGGCTCGATCGACCTGCCGCGCGGCCTGCTCGAGGCGATCGCGCTGCTGGAGGACGAACCGGCCTTCGAGGAGGTGCTGGGCAAGGACTTCATCGACATCTATGCCGGCGTCAAGCGCGGCGAATTCGAGACCTTCATGCAGGTGATCAGCCCCTGGGAGCGGGAATTCCTTCTGCTCAACGTGTGAAGGAGAACCGCCATGACATTGCAGCAAGCGTGGCAGAGCCCGATCGCACCGGGCCTTTCCTTCTATCAGGCAACCGTTGGCCCTCGCCCGACCTATCCGAAGCTCGACGGCTCGCGCCGGGCCGACGTCGCCATCGTCGGCGGCGGCTATACCGGCCTGCAGGCGGCCTATAATCTCGCCAAGGGCGGCGCCAGCGTGGTGCTGATCGACGCCAACCGTTTCGGTGACGGCGCATCCGGCCGCAACGGCGGCCAGCTCGGCACCGGCCAGCGCTGGTGGCCGGAAGAGCTGGAGGAAAAGATCGGCTACGAGCGTTCCAAGGCGCTGTTCGATCTTGCCGAGGACGCCAAGCGTCATCTTCTCGATTTCGCCGCCGAGCATGGCATCGACATCGACTTCATTCCCGGCCAGATGAACGTCACCCACAAGCCGAGCTACAAGCGCGCCTATATGGACAATGCGGAGATCGCCGCGGCGCGCTACAATTATCCGCATGTCAGCTTCATGGATACGGCGGAGACCCAAGAGCGGCTGGGGTCGAAATTCTATCTCTACGGCGTGCGCGACACCGGCACGGGCCATATCCATCCGCTGAAGCTGCTCATCGGGCTGGCGCGGGTGGCGGCCGAAGCCGGTGCCTCCCTATTCGAAATGACCAAGGCCAAGACCTTCCGGCAGACGGGCGGCAGGACGGTCATCGAAACGGATGGCGGCGACATCACCGCCGAACGCGTGCTGATCGCCTGCAACGGCTATATCGGCAATCTGGAGCCGGTGACCGCGAGCCATGTCATGCCGATCCGCTCCTTCATTGGCGCCACCGAGCCACTCGAAAAGTTTCCCGAGGTCCTGCCCGGCGGCGAGGCCGTGGCGGATTCGCGATTCGTGGTGCGCTATTTCCGCAAATCGAAGGACGGACGGCTGCTGTTCGGCGGCCGCGAGGCCTACACGGCCGACAATCCGCGCGACATAACGCAGCATATCCGCCGCCAGATCGCCGAAATCTATCCGGCGCTTTCCGGGATCGACATCACCCACGCATGGGGCGGATCGGTCGGCATCACCATGCCGCGCCAGCCTTTCGTACGCGAGGTCATGCCCGGCGTGACCTCGATCGGCGGCTATTCCGGCCACGGGGTCATGCTGTCAAATTATTGCGGTAAACTCTATGCCAAAACGGTCCTCGGGAATGACGACGACCTTCAGCTTTTCAAGGCGCTGAACGTTCCGCCCTTTCCCGGCGGCGCTCGATTGCGGACGCCGCTGCTGTTCCTGGCGCTCTCGTGGTTTGCGTTGCGCGACAGGTTCTAGATCCATAACGGATTTCCTCCCGCGGCAATCCGCTCTAAAAACCGAGTCCGATTTTTGCGATGCACACTGGTCTTTTTAAATCGATTAGATTAAAAGAGGCCCCAACCAAGACCGATTGAGAGATACCTCATGAGCAGCCAAATCATTCCCGTTGAACCATTTGACTATGTCGTTTTCGGCGGCAGCGGCGACCTCGCTGAGCGCAAGCTCCTGCCTGCCCTTTATCATCGTCAGGTCGAAGGCCAGTTTTCCGAGCCGACGCGCATCATCGGCGCGTCGCGCAGCGCACTTTCGAATGAGGAATACCGCAAGTTTGCCGACGCCGCCCTCAAGGAGCATCTCAAGAAGGGCGAGTACGACGAGGCGGAAGTGAAGAAATTCCTCGCCCGCCTGTTCTATGTTCCGGTCGATGCCCGCAGCGATGCCGGCTGGGATCAATTGAAGAAGATCCTCGACGAAGGCAAGGACCGCGTGCGCGCCTTCTATCTCGCCGTCGCTCCCGGCATTTTCGGCGACATTTCGCAGAAGATCCACGACCACAAGCTGATCACCAAGCAGACCCGCATCGTCGTCGAAAAGCCGATCGGCCGCGACCTCGATTCGGCCCTGCAGCTCAACGACACGATCGGCAAGGTCTTCAAGGAAGAGCAGATCTTCCGCATCGACCACTATCTCGGCAAGGAGACGGTGCAGAACCTGATGGCGCTGCGCTTCGCCAACGCCCTCTACGAGCCGCTGTGGAACGCCAATCATATCGACCATGTGCAGATCACGGTGGCGGAATCGGTCGGCCTCGAAGGCCGCGCCGGCTACTACGACACCGCCGGCGCCCTGCGCGACATGGTGCAGAACCACATCCTGCAGCTCCTGTGCCTGACCGCGATGGAAATTCCTTCCTCGATGGATTCGGAAGCCGTGCGCGACGAGAAGCTGAAGGTGCTGCGCGCGCTGAAGCCGATCAACGCCTCCAATGTCGAGCAGGCGACGGTTCGCGGCCAGTACCGCGCCGGCGCATCCTCGGGCGGCCCGGTCAAGGGTTACCTGGACGAGCTCGAAGGCGGCGTCTCCAACACCGAAACCTTCGTCGCCATCAAGGCCGAGATCGGCAATTGGCGCTGGGCCGGCGTTCCCTTCTACATCCGCACCGGCAAGCGTCTCGCCGGCCGCATGTCGGAGATCGTCATCACCTTCAAGCCGATCCCGCACAATATCTTCGATCAATCCGCCGGCCGTACCGTCGCCAACCAGCTGATCATCCGCCTGCAGCCGGACGAAGGCGTCAAGCAGTCGCTGATGATCAAGGACCCCGGTCCGGGCGGCATGCGCCTGCGCAACGTTTCGCTCGACATGAGCTTCGCCGCCGCCTTCAACGTCCGCAACCCGGATGCCTATGAACGGCTGCTGATGGATGTCATCCGCTCGAACCAGACGCTGTTCATGCGCCGCGACGAGGTGGAGGCGGCCTGGGATTGGGTCGACCCCATTCTCAAGGGATGGGAAACCGCCGGTCAGCAGGTGCAGGGCTATACGGCCGGCACCTGGGGCCCAAGCCAGGCTATCGCGCTGATCGAACGCGACGGCCGCACCTGGCACGACGATATCTGAACCGGGACGACGACGATGACAGCGAACATGCATGCTTTCGCCAACGGTGCCGAACTCGCCGGCAAGCTCGCGGACAAGGTAGCCGAGATCCTCTCGGCCGCCATCGCCGCGCGCGGCTCCGCAAGCATCGCGGTTTCCGGCGGCTCCACCCCGAAGGCCTTCTTCCAGGCGCTGTCGTCGCGTCCGCTCGACTGGGGCAAAGTAACGATTACCCTGGTCGACGAACGGTTCGTGCCTGCAGACAATCCGCGTTCGAACCACCTGCTCGTTCAGGAAAACCTGCTGAAGGACAAGGCCGCGGCGGCGCAGTTCCTTCCGCTCTATCAGGCCGTGGCCTCCGCCGGGGAAGCCGCCGTCATCGCCACGGAAAAGACCAAGGGCATCGGCCATCCTTTCGATGTCGTCATTCTCGGCATGGGCAATGACGGCCATACCGCATCCTTCTTTCCCGGCGGCAGCAATCTTGCGGTTGCACTCGATCCGAAGATGCCGCGCGGCATCATCACCATGGAAGCCGAAGGAGCGGGCGAACCGCGCCTGACATTCACCTTCTCCAGCCTTCAGGATGCCCGATTGCTGGTGCTCCATATCGAGGGAGAAGGCAAGAAGGACGTTCTCGCCAAGGCCGAAGCGCCGGGAGAAGAGACCGAAATGCCGATCCGCGCCATGCTGCGCCGGGCCGCCTCTCCGGTCGAGATTTACTGGGCTCCCTGACACGGTCGAACGGCCGTCATCGGACCCTGAAAGACACAGCAACGGCTGCTGCGCCACGCGCCCGAAAGGGCGTGCCGGCATAGCAGTGACATTTCAAGCCTGCGCCTGATCCTTTCCCAGACAAGATCGAAGGTGATCTTTCGGGACCAGGCGCAAGAACAGCCGGAGGCAGATCGACCATGGCCGCTGACGCCCGCATATCCGCGATTACCGCACGTATCGTCGAACGTTCGAAACCAACGCGCGAGCTCTATCTGGAGCGCCTGCGCAACGCCGCGACCAAAGGGGCGCAGCGCTCCGTGCTCGGCTGCGCCAATCTCGCCCATGGCTTCGCCGTCTGTTCCCCCTCCGAGAAGGATGCGCTGGCGGGCGACCGCGTGCCCAATCTCGGGATCATCACCTCCTATAACGACATGCTCTCGGCGCACCAGCCCTTCGAGACCTATCCCGCCATCATCCGCGAGGCGGCGGCGCAGGCCGGCGGCATCGCCCAGGTGGCGGGCGGCGTGCCCGCCATGTGCGACGGCGTCACCCAGGGCCAGCCGGGCATGGAGCTGTCGCTCTTCTCGCGCGACCTGATCGCCATGTCGGCCGGCGTCGGCCTGTCGCACAATATGTTCGATGCCGCCGTCTTCCTCGGCGTCTGCGACAAGATCGTGCCAGGCCTCGTCATCGCCGCCCTCTCCTTCGGCCATCTGCCGGCCGTCTTCATTCCGGCGGGACCGATGACCTCCGGCCTGCCGAACGACGAGAAGTCGCGCGTGCGCCAGCTCTTTGCCGAAGGCAAGGTCGGCCGCGCCGAGCTGCTGGAGGCGGAATCGAAGTCCTATCACGGCCCCGGCACCTGCACCTTCTACGGCACGGCCAATTCCAACCAGATGCTGATGGAGATCATGGGCTTCCACATGCCCGGCGCCTCCTTCGTCAATCCCGGCACGCCGCTGCGCGATGCGCTGACGCGGGAAGCCGCCAAACGGGCGCTGGCGATCACCGCCATGGGCAATGAATTCACACCGGCCGGCGAGATGATCGACGAGCGCTCGATCGTCAACGGCGTCGTCGGCCTGCATGCGACTGGCGGCTCGACCAATCACACCATGCATCTCGTCGCCATGGCGCGCGCGGCCGGCATCGTGCTCACCTGGCAGGATATTTCCGAGCTTTCGGACATCATTCCGCTGCTTGCCCGCGTCTATCCGAACGGACTTGCCGACGTGAACCATTTCCACGCCGCCGGCGGCATGGGCTTCCTGATCAAGGAACTCTTGAAGAAGGGGCTGCTGCACGACGACGTGCGCACCGTCTACGGCCATGGTCTCGACGCCTACTCCATCGACGTCAAGCTCGGCACGGATGGCAACGTCCTGCGCGAACCGGCGCCGGACAAGAGCCATGACCCGAAGGTGCTGGCAAGCATCGAGACGCCGTTCCAGGGCAATGGCGGCCTGAAGATGCTGCGCGGCAATATCGGCAAGGCGGTCATCAAGATTTCCGCCGTCAAGCCGGAGCGCCATATCGTCGAAGCGCCCGCCATCATTTTCCATGACCAGCTGGAGATGCAGCAGGCCTTCAAGGACGGCAAGCTGAACCGCGATTTCGTCGCCGTCGTCCGTTTCCAGGGACCGAAGGCCAACGGCATGCCGGAGCTGCACAAGCTGACGCCGGCCCTCGGCGTGCTGCAGGACCGCGGCTTCCGGGTGGCGCTCTTGACCGACGGGCGCATGTCCGGCGCATCGGGCAAGGTGCCAGCCGCGATCCATGTGACGCCGGAAGCCGTTGACGGCGGGCCGATCGCCCGCATCCAGGAAGGCGACATCATCCGCATCGACGCCATCGCCGGCACGCTGGAAGTGCTGGTCGATGCCGCCACCATGGCCGAACGCGAGCCGGTCGTCGCCGATCTTTCGGAGAATGAATTCGGCATGGGCCGCGAGCTCTTCGCTCCGTTCCGCCGCGCCGCCGGCGCCGCCGATCAGGGCGCCAGCGTGTTGTTCCATCACTAGAGCATTTCCGCTTTTCTTCGAATCGCGAAAACGCTCTATCCTTTTGTTTTTACGCAATTCCGGACGGAAAACCGCTACGCACTTTTCCTGGAATTGCTCTAAAAGACATCAAGACCCGCTCACGAAGCATCGGGGGCGGGTTTATCGGTCCATTTTGGCGGCAGCCCGATGCGCTCGCCGATAAAGCCGGCAACGCCCGGCGATTTTCCGAACACCTTGCACGCCTCGTATTTCGGGCCGCGCCCGACCATGCCGGCGAGCTTCGCCCCGGATGGGAACGGCACGGTGCCGAACGGCGTCCTGCCCTTGACCAACAGCTTGCTGAAATCGCCGCCGAATTTCGCGGCGAGACTATAGGCGTCGCCCTCCTTGGCGACGGTTCCCGAATCGAAAAACGCGTTGGCGCCGCGTCCCCAGATCATCACTGCCTTCTGCGCGCCCTGACGGTCGATCGCCTCGGCCTCGAGCGACAGGCTGCCCATGCCGACCGGAATGCGTGGAACGGGAACGGGCACGCCCGGCAGCAGCACGCTTTTGGCCACCGAGGCGACTTTCGACGCACCGACGGCTGTCGGATTCGTCGCCTTGACCTGGGTGACCACGGCGCGAACGGTCAGGTCCGCCGGCTCCGACAAGCCCACAACGACGAAGCGTTCGCTCAAGCCCGAGCATAGCGTCCTATCCACGGCATTGGTGACGAGGTTTCGCTGGGCGGGCGTGAAAGCGGCACTTTCGGCCCGCAGCGAAAAGGCGGTCGGCACGATCTTCACGGTCTTTGCCGCAAGAACATCGTCCTTGCTCACCTTCAGAAGCGAGCGGGCGGCCAGTCCGTTCGATTGCGTCAGCCCATCGTAGGATCGCAACGATCCGGCGCGATCCAGAGGTGCTGCCGCGCAGCCGGACATCAGCAGGCTCAAGGCAGCGACCAGCGCCGGCCAGAGATCGAACCGGCCGGCCGGAACCGGTTCGGGCGAGATGACATCATGCACTGCAGAAACATCAAGGTTTGCAATCGGGCTGTCTGGCATGGCGTGCCGGCTCTCCTAGGCCTTTTGGGTGATTGGACGAACATTAATTATTACACTGAGTGTAAAATAATCTTGGCAACTTTACGGCGACCGGCGAACGATGAAAGGAATTTCAGGAAGAGACACCCGAACAAGATCCGGCGATCCACCGCCCGACGCCGTAACCGCGATTTGTGCCGCGCTGCGACTCGTGCGAGAATGACCGCATGCATGAAGCCCCCTCCAAACCGGCAGGCCTGCGTGAAGAGAAGCGGCGACAGACGTTTCAACGCATAGCGGAAGCCGGGCTGAAATCCTTTCTGTCCAAAGGCTACCAAGAGACGACGATCGACGAGATTGCGGCAGCGGCCGGCATCTCCCGGCGAACGTTCTTTTATTATTTCAAGAGCAAGGACGACATTCTTCTGGCGCATCAGCGCGGATATATGGAGGCTCTCAGGGCATCCATCATGGAGAATAGATCGGCTGGCCGGCCGCTCGATGTCATCCATCAAGCGACCTTGGGGCTGGTTGCCCGTCTCCAGGCCCCTCAGCTTTTCGAGACTGCCCGGCTCATGCGCCAAAGCGAATCCCTGCGCACTCGTACGCGCGGCAATTATCTACAGCTCGAGCAAGTCGCCTATGAGGCGCTCTGCGAACTGTTTCCGGCCAGGGACCGGGACGGGCTGCGGCTGGTTTCGATGATTGCCGTGAGCCCGCTTCGCCTCTCGGTCGACAAGTGGCTGCAGGAAGACGGCAAGCTGCCGCTGATCGACTATGTCGAGGACGCGCTTCGGAAATGGCGAACGGAAATTTGATCCGCCGGCCGTATGAATCGCTGCGCGCCTAGAGCCTTTCCGCTTTTCCTCGAATCGCGAAAACGCTCTATCTTTTTGTTTCCTTACGCATTCCAGGCGGAAAACCGCTGGGCACTTTTCCTGGAATTGCACTGGCCAGGCGACGAAGCTTAATCAAGCCCGGATATCGAGCACGCGGTTGCGATGCGCCGGATGGGTGCTGTAGACGAAGATCTTGTTCATTTCCTTTTCCGTGAGCAGGCGCAGGAAGCGAACTTCGACCGTGTTGTTGGAGAATACCTTCATGAGCACGCAGCCAATCTTGGTGAGCCGCGCATCGGGGATATCCAGATAGAATTGCTTCGGCAGATTATACTGGGTGAGGATCGCCAGAATGGCGCTGCTCTGCGAGATGCGGATGATGTCGCAGCGGCGAGACGCGAGGTTCATCACGCCCTTCTCTGTATATTCGATCCGCGCGGCGTTCATGGTGTCCTCCATCCTGTACCGCGCCTCGCGGTCGTACATGAAGGACTCTTCCTTGTTGAGAAAATGCTGGCCTGAATTCGCTGCGCCGGAAGCTGCCATTGCCGTAATCCCTAAAGTATATCTGGGATGAAAGACTACCAGCGGGTCTTTAACAGAAGGTTTGGAAGCGCTAGTTCAAGTTGCATTTTGTTCTATTTTGGGACTTGAACCGGCGCTTCCGCAGCTTGGGAATATTATCGCCTGCGATAGGTATGGCCGTCGGCATCGAAGAGATGCAGCTTCTGCCTGTCGGCGGCGAAACGCATCTTCTGCCCGCGCTTGACGTCGGCGATGCCGGGGATCTTGACGATGATCGGCTCGCCGTCCACCAGCCCCTCGATATAGAGCTGTGTGACCTCGCCGAGCGCCTCGACGATGGAGACCTCGCCCTCGAAGAGATAATTCTCATCGGTCGCCACCCGCAGATCCTCGGGGCGGACGCCGAAGCTTGCGGTCTTGCCGCGCTCGGAGGCCTCCGTCGCGATGTCGAGCGTCACCGCCTTGCCGCCGGTCAGCGTCACCGTCGTCTTGTCGCCGGTCTCGGTCACCGTCGCCGGAATGATGTTCATGGCCGGCGAGCCGATGAACTTCGCGACGAAGAGGTTGGCCGGATGCTCGTAAAGCTCGAGCGGCGCGCCCACCTGCTCGACGCGGCCGGCCGACAGCACGACGATACGGTCGGCGAGCGTCATGGCCTCGACCTGGTCGTGGGTGACGTAGATCATCGTCGTTTCGGGCATGGATTCGCTGAGCTTGGCGATCTCGATGCGGGTTGCCACGCGCAGGGCCGCGTCGAGGTTCGACAAGGGTTCGTCGAAGAGGAAGACCTTCGGATTGCGGCAGATGGCGCGGCCGATGGCGACGCGCTGGCGCTGGCCACCCGAAAGCGCCTTCGGCAGGCGTTCCAGATATTGCGTGAGCTGCAGGCTGGCGGCGGCGGCGCGGACGCGGCGGTCGATCTCCTGCTTGCTTTCACCGGCAATGCGCATGCCGAAGGCCATGTTGTCGAAGACCGTCATGTGCGGATAGAGGGCATAGGACTGGAAGACCATGGCGATGCCGCGCCGCGAGGGCGGCACTTCATTGACCTTCTGCCCGGCGATGAGCATGTCGCCGGCGGTGATGCTTTCCAGCCCGGCGATCATGCGCAGAAGCGTGGATTTGCCGCAGCCGGAGGGGCCGACGAAGACGATGAACTCGCCCTCCTGGATCTCCAGATCGATGCCGTGCAGGACATGCACGCTTCCATATGACTTGCGGATGTCCTTCAGAACCAGTCCCGTCATCTATGCTCTCCTCCCAAACATTCAGGCCAAGCGTGCGAAGTAAGCGCCCCAGGCCGGAATATCGATCTTGTTGCCGTAGTTATTGCTTGCAAAGCCATGGCCGGCGAGCGCCTGCCAGCTCCCCTCCGGCAGGGCCGCCACGGCCTCCGTCGGGCTCATGTTGAACACGCAGAGAATGGTCTCGCCACCATACGAGCGCGTAAAGATCAGCACGTCGTCCTGCGGCGCGGCGAAGGCGATCTCGCCCTTGGCGAAAGCCGGGTGCTGTTTGCGGAAGGCGAGGAAACGGCGGTAATGCTCCAGCACCGAGGTCTCGTCGCCCTGCTGCACGCTGACGGCCCGCAGGATATGCTCCACCGGAACCGGCAGCCAGGGCTTCACCGTCGAGAAGCCGCCCTGGGCGACCTGACTGTCCCAGACCATCGGCGTGCGGCAGCCGTCGCGGCCCTTGAATTCCGGCCAGAACTGGATGCCGTAGGGGTCCTGCAGGTCCTGATAGGCAAGATCGGCTTCGGTGAGGCCGAGTTCCTCGCCCTGATAGATGCAGACCGAGCCGCGCAGGGTCAGAAGCAGCGCCGCATATTGCTTGGCGAAGGCATCGCGGTCGGCAACGAGGTTGCCCCAGCGGCTGACATGGCGCACCACGTCATGATTGGAGAAGGCCCAGCAAGCCCAGCCCTCCGGCGCTGCGGCGGCGAAATCCTTCATCACTTCCTCGACGCGATCCGGCGACAGCGCATCGGGTGCGAGGAACTCGAAGGCGTAGCACATATGCATCTTGTCGCCGCCGGAGGTGTATTCGCCGACGATCTCGAGGCCACGCTGGCTGTCGCCGACTTCGCCGACGGCGGCGATCGCCGGATATTCGTCGAGCACGGCGCGGAAGCGCTTCAGGAATTCCAGGTTCTCCGGACGGTTCTTGTCGTAGAGATGCTCCTGGAAATTATAGGGATTGACCGCCGGCGCGGTGGAGGCATTGCGGCGCGCCGGCTCCAGCGCCGGATTGTCGCGCAGCTCCCGGTCGTGGAAATAGAAATTGATGGTGTCGAGCCGGAAGCCGTCGACGCCGCGGTCCAGCCAGAAGCGGACGACATTCAGAAGGCGATCCTGCACCTGCGGATTATGCAGGTTCATGTCCGGCTGCGAGGTCAGGAAGTTGTGCAGATAGTACTGCATGCGGGTCGGGTCCCAGGCCCAGGCCGAACCGCCGAAGATCGACAGCCAGTTGTTGGGCGGCGTGCCGTCCGGCTTGGCGTCGGCCCAGACATACCAGTCGGCCTTGGGATTGTCCTTGCTCGAGCGGCTCTCGACGAACCAGGGATGGCGGTCGGAACTGTGCGACAGCACCAGATCGATCATCACCTTGATGCCGAGACGGTGGGCTTCCGTCATCATGGCGTCGAAATCGGCCAGCGTGCCGAAGATCGGGTCGACATCCTCGTAATCGGAGACGTCATAGCCGAAATCGCGCATCGGCGAGGTGAAGAAGGGCGAGATCCAGATCGCGTCGACACCGAGGGCGGCCACATGCGGCAGGCGGGCGGCGATCCCCTTGAGGTCGCCGATGCCGTCGCCATTGGAGTCCTGATAGGAGCGCGGGTAGATCTGATAGATCACGGCGCCGCGCCACCAGTCCTTGTCCACCGTCGCAATCGATTGAGAGGCAATGCTCATCTTCTATGGGTCCTGTATGAATACTGAAGTCTGTGGTCAGCCCCCCTTCACCGACCCGGCGAGCAGACCGCGCACGAGGTAGCGCTGCAGACCGAAGAAGACGAGGAGCGGGATGAGAATGGTAACGAAGGCCGAGGCCGTCAGGATTTCCCAGTTGCCGCCGCGCGAGCCGAGCAGGGCGTTGAGCGCCGCCGTCAGGACCAGGCGATCCTTGTCGGTACCGAGGAACACCATGGCGATCAGCAGGTCATTCCAGACCCAGAGGAACTGGAAGATCGCGAAGGAGGCGAGCGCCGGGAAGGACAGCGGCAGGATGATCTTGACGAAGATGTCGAAATCGCTGGCGCCATCGACGCGGGCGGATTCGATGATCTCCTTGGGCAGGCCGGCAATGTAGTTGCGCAAGAGGTAGATGGCGAGCGGCAGACCGAAGGCGGTATGCGCCAGCCAGATGCCGGGATAGGTCTTGGAGGACACGCCGAACATCTGGCCGATCTCATTATAGATGCGCAGCAGCGGGATCAGCGACATCTGCAGCGGCACGACAATCAGGCCGACCACCAGCGCGATCAGCAGCGCCCGGCCGGGAAACTCCATCCAGGCGAGTGCGTAAGCCGCGAAGGCGGCAATCAGGATCGGGATCACCGTTGCCGGGATCGTTACCGTCAGCGAGTTGATGAAGGACTGGCCGATGCCCTCGCCTGTCAGAACGTTGCGATAGTTCTCCATGGTGAATTGCGGCGGGGTAGCGATGGTCAGATAGATGCGCTTGCTGCGCGCATCCGCCTCGAAGGGCGCATTCTTCTGGTAGCGGTAGCTGCCGTCGGCATTGACGGTGAGCGTCTCGCCGTTGCCGAGATCGGCGGGCGAGCCGACCTTGTAGGCGGCCGGCTCCTGCACGCGCAGGCCGAAGGACTGGATGCTGCCGCCGCTATTGTCGCCTTCGGGGGTAACCGTGCCGGCGATCACATAATTGGGGCCGTCCTGCACGGCCTTGTCGGGGCCGGCGAGGCGTACGGCCGTGGTGCGGGCGGAGCCGGCGAAGGCCGTCCACCAGCCGGAGACGACGATCTGGTCCTTGTCGCGCAGCGCGGTGACGAAGATGCCGAGCGTCGGGATCAGCCAGACGATGACGACGAGCAGGACCGCGAGATGGACGAAGAGACGGGCGGGGCCGATGCGGCCGAGATTTCCAAGCATGTCAGCGCCCCTTCGTTTCCGCGTTTGCACGACGAATGTTCCAGATCATGATCGGCGTGACGGCCGCCATGATGATGAGCGCGATGACGGCGCTGCGGCCGCTGTCGCCGCCGCCGCGGAACATCCAGTTGAACATCAGATTGGCCAGAACCATCGTGTTCCACTGACCGTTGGTCATGGTGAGCACGATGTCGAAAACCTTGAGCACGAGGATGGTGATGGTGGTCCAGACGGTGGCGATGGTGCCCCAAACCTGCGGCACCATGATCTTCCAGAAGATCTGCCAGCCATTGGCGCCGTCGATGACAGCCGCCTCGATCGTCTCTTCCGGAATGCCGCGTAGCGCCGCCGAGAGGATGACCATGGCGAAGCCGGTCTGGATCCAGATCAGCATGACCATCAGGAAGAAATTGTTCCAGAAGGGAATGGTGATCCAGACTTCCGGCGTGCCGCCGAAAAGCTGCACGATCGCATTCAAAAGGCCGATCTGCGCGTCGGTGCCGCCGCGATATTCGTAGATGAACTTCCAGATGACCGAGGCGCCGACGAAGGAAATTGCCATCGGCATGAAGATGACCGCCTTGGCGATGTTGCCCCACCAGATACGGTCCGTCATGACGGCGATGACCAGGCCGAAGAAGGTGCAGGCCGCCGGCACAACGGCGAGCCAGAGGATGTTGTTGAAGATCGACTGACGGAATTCCGTGTCGTTGATGGCCCAGACGTAGTTGGCGCCGCCAACGAAGGTCCCGCCGTCGGGACCGTAGAAGGAGAGGATGAAGGTCGCGACCACCGGATAGACCAGGTAGATCCCGAGCAGAAGCAGAGCCGGTCCGAGGAAAAGCCAGGGACGGATCAGTCCGCGGCGGCGCAGGTTGACCGCGATCCTATGCGTATCGCCCCCTTCCCTTGCCGGGAAAATGAGGTCCAGCACCTTATTGGAAACCCAGAAATAAGCGGCGCATGCGGCAACGCCGACTATCATGGCGGCCACCGCCGACAGGATCTGCGATATCATCCTTCCCTCCCGTTTTTGCCTGCCCGAAGCCACCCGCCGACGGCGACACCGCTCCTTGAGGCGTCGGCCGCGACAGGATCATCGGACGTCGCCGGCAAATCGCGGCGACGTCCTTTGTGACACGTCAGCTTACTTGATGGCGTCCCAGGCCTTCTGGATATCGTCGGCGGAGGCTTGCGCCGACTTGCCGCCGACGAAATCCACCATGCCGGTCCAGAAGGCGCCGGCACCGATCTTGCCCGGCATCAGGTCGGAACCGTCGAAGCGGAAGGTCGTGGCGGTGGTGAGGATTTCGCCTTCCTTCTTCAGGGTGTCGTTGGCGTAGGCATCCTTGTTGACGGCCTTGTAGGGCGTCAGGAAGCCGGATTGCGCCATCCAGACTTCCTGGGCGATCGGCGTCTGCAGGAACTGGATGAAGGCGCGAGCGGCCTTCGAGTCCTTGGTGATCGTTGCCAGCGTGCCGGCGCCGAGAACCGGCTTGCCGAGTTCCGGATGCGATGCATAGGGCGGGAAGTAGAAGAAGTCCGCATCCTGGCCAAGCTTCGTGCCCTCGGGGAAGAAGGACGGGATGAAGGAAGCCTGCTTGTGCAGGTAGCACTTCGGCGGAACCGCGAAGAGCCCCTTCGGGCTGTCGCGGAAGTCGGTCGAGGCGACGGCAGCGACACCGCCGCTGACATATTTGGCGTTCTTGGCGAACTTGCCGAATTCCTCGATGGCGTTGACCACCTTGGGATCGTTGAATTTCAGGCTGTTGTCGACCCAGCCGTCATAATCCTGCGGCGAGACGGTGCGCAGCATCAGGTCTTCGACCCAGTCGGTCGCCGGCCAGCCGGTGGCGCCGCCGGAACCCAGCCCGATGCACCAAGGCGTGCCGCCATCCTTGACGATCTGGTCGGAAAGCTTGATCAGATCCTCCATCGTCGTGGGGACCTTATAGCCGGCTTCCTCGAAATTTTCCGGCACGTACCAGACGAGCGACTTCAGGTCGGCCTTGTAGGGGAAGGCATAGAAGGCATCCTTGCCGTCCTTGCCCTTGTAGGTGCCGTAGCCGACCCAGCTGTCGCCGGCGCCGTAGTTGGTCTTGACCCAGGCGGCCAGGTCGTCGCCGAGTGGCGTCAGATAGCCCTTGCTGGCGAGGTTGGCGAGCAGGCCCGGCTGCGGCAGGATCGCGACATTCGGCGGCGAACCGGCCTGGGTGTCGATGACGATCTGCTGCTCGTAATTTTCCGAGGACGAATATTTGACGTTAACGCCGGTCGCTTCGATGAAATAGCCGAGGACGCTGGTGAAAAGCGCCTCATCCTCACCGCGCCACGGACCGAAGATGGTCAGCGTCTCGCCCTTCAGATCCGCATGGGCGGACTTGAAGTCGTCATAGCTCTTCCAGTTGAATTTCGCATCCTGGCCGGGCTGGAATTTCAAGTCGGCCGACATCGTCGTTCCGGCCGCGAGCGCGGCGACGGCAACGGTCATCAAAAACAGCTTCTTCATGTGATTGTCCTCCCAAATCAAATCCCACCGAGCCCGAACACGTCCCATGTGTCGCGCGCTCATTTCTTCAAAGCGCTTTGGCTACTCACTCATCCCATTGCAGGCGGCGCGGAGTCAAGCGAATTTGCAAATCCCCCTAATATACATGGCGTATACAGCCAAATTTCGCGATGCAGCATCAAATGACAGGCAATAATTGCTCGAATTATCTTGTCTCGCATAGGTCTCCTGCTACATAGTCTAAAGCGCTTTGGACGTCAGTTGCATGGCAGGAGGAAACCATTGCGCCGAGGCGGCCGGCCGGGCCGCGGGTAAATGGAGGAGCGACATCAGGTGAATCTGAAGCAGCTTTCGCAAATGTTGGGCCTGTCGCAGACCACGGTCAGCCGTGCCCTGAATGGATATCCGGAAGTCAATCGCGAGACCCGCGAGCGCGTGCTCAAGGCGGTGCGGGAGACGGGTTACCGTCCCAACAAGGCGGCACAGCGGCTGGCGACCGGCAAGGCCGGCTCGATCGGCCTGATCATGCCCACCTCCTCCAACAATCCTTTCGATGCGCATTTCAGCGAATTCCTGAGCGGGCTCGGCGAAGAAGCCCTGCGCCACGATTTCCATTTCGTGCTCACGCCGGCCGATCCGAACGACGAGTCCGGCGCCTTGAAGCGGCTTGCCGCCAGCGGCAATGTCGATGCCCTGTTCATCTCCTACATGCGCGGCCACGATCCGCGCCTGGAGATGCTGAAATCGCTATCCATGCCCTTCCTGGTGCACGGACGCTCCTTCGGCAGCGAGCCGGATTATCCCTATCTCGACATCGACAACGAGGCAGCCTTCTACGAAGCCACGAAGCTGCTGCTGCAGCTTGGTCACAAGCGATTTGCCTTGCTCAACGGCCCGCTCTATCTCGATTTCGCCATCCGGCGGAAAAACGGCGTCGTGGCGGCGCTCGCCGAGCGCGGCCTCACCCTGGACGAAGCCTGTGTCAGCCACACGGTGATGACCGACGAACAGGGCCTCATCGTCATGGAGCGCATCCTGCAGTTCGAAAAGCGGCCGACAGCGGTGCTCTGCTCCAGCATGGTGCTGGCGCTGGGCGCGATCCGCGCCATCAACCAGGCCAACCTGAAGCTCGGCGAGGATATTTCGCTGATCGCCCATGATGATGCGCTGACGCTCTTGAAGCCGGAGAACTTCACAGTGCCGCTGACGACGACGCGCTCGTCGCTGCGGGCGGCGGGCGTGCGCATTGCCGAGCGGCTGATCGGCGAAATCAAGCACACTGACAGCTTTCCCCGGCAGGAGCTCTGGAAGGCCGAACTGATCGTGCGCGCCTCGACGGGCGTGGCGCCACCCGATTGATCGGTCTCAGAACTTCGGCGGCTGTCTGCCGGCGGCACGATGGGCGGCGATCACCGTATTGGCCATCAGCATGGCGATCGTCATCGGCCCGACACCACCCGGAACCGGCGTGATGGCGGCGGCGACCTCGGAGACGTCCCGATAGGCGACATCGCCCACCAGTCGGCTCTTGCCCTCGCCGCGCTCGGGTGCCGCGATCCGGTTGATGCCGACATCGATGACGGTAGCGCCGGGCTTCACCCAGTCCGCCTTCACCATCTCCGGCCGTCCCACCGCCGCCACCAGAATATCGGCGGTGCGGGCAACGCCCGGCAGATCCTTCGTGCGCGAATGCGCCGTCGTCACCGTCGCATTGGCATTCAGAAGCAATTGCGCCATCGGCTTGCCGAACAGGTTAGAACGACCGATCACCACCGCATTCAGCCCCGACAGGTCCTCGCCATGCACGCGGCGCACCAGCAGCATGGCGCCGGCCGGCGTGCACGAGATCAGCCCGGTCGACAGATCGCCGGTGGCGAGCTTGCCGGCATTGACCACATGCAGACCGTCGACATCCTTGTCCGGACGGATCGACTGGATGATCGGCTCGGCATCGAGATGCTTGGGCAGCGGCAATTGCACCAGGATGCCATGCACCGACGGATCTTCGTTCAGCGACGCCACCAGGGCGGCAAGCTCGCCTTGCGAGGTCTCGGCCGGCAGCGTGTGCTGGATCGAGGTGAAGCCGCATTCCTTGGCCATCCGGCTCTTGGAGGCCACATAGGTATGGCTTGCCGGATCGTCGCCGACGATCACCACCGCCAGACCCGTCTTCACGCCGGCCTCGGCCTCGAGCCGCGATGCCGCACCCTTCACCGCATCGATCACCGATGCCGCTGCCTGCTTGCCGTCGATTACTGTCGTCACGCCACTCTCCCGATATAATCCCGACGGCAATCTACCGGTCGTCAGTCCGACAGATTTGCCTATGAACGCCCTATGGTATCTGAAAGCGGTAATTGCAAGGAGAATCACCCGCGGGCGTTTTGCCGGCGTGCAGCATAGGTCTCGACCTTGGTGCGCAACAGCGCCAATTCGCGCTGGATCTGCGTCAATTCGTCCATGTGGACGGACCGATCGTCCGCGACGGCGCTATCGTCGGCATGGGCCTGCGATACATCCGGAAGCGGCTGCGAGCATGCGGCAACCAGCACGATCTCGCCATCGAAGACCGGCTCCGGCATGATGGCGGGCGCAGCTGCGCGATCCTCCGAAAACAGACCGCCGCCCAACCATTTCCTGAGGACGACCAGGCAGAGCGCCGCGCCAAGGCCGAGCAGGAATCCGGCCGCCTGACGGCTCGCGACGCCGTCATCGAGCGGCATCGCCGCGGCGGTCGCGGGCGTCACGATCGCGATCGGCGGCGCGGTTTCGCCCGGCGCCGTATCGGTGCCCTGCAGATCGGCCTCATATCGAGTTTGAGCGGCCGCGACATCGCCCTCGAGCTGGGCCAAGCGTGCCATGTCGATATCGATGCTCTTTCGGCTGAGTGCGGTCATACGCTCGGACAGCGCCGCCTGGTTCGCGAGCGCATCCTTGAGCGCCGTGTCGCTGCTTGCGGCCAGACGCTGCAATTGATCGCGCATTTCGGCGGCAAGGCCATCGACCGTCGCCTGCTGCGCCAGCAGCCGGGGATGGCGCGGGCCGAGCTCCTTCGAAAGCCCCGAAAGGACGAGTTTTGCCGCGCTGTAACGGCTGCGCAGATCCTCCAGGCCGGCCGAGGACAGATTCGCCGGCAGCGCGCCGCTCGTGACCGTGGCGGTGGTGGCGGATCGTACGGTCGAGAGACGAGCCTTTGCGCGCAGGACCGTTTCCTCAGACACCTTGATGTCCACGTCCAATTGCTGTCGCTGCTCCTGAAGATCGCGGGCCGCCGCGATCCTGTCGTCGCCATATTGTGCCCTGAAGCTCGCCAATGCCGCCTTTGCCTGATCGAGGGCCTTCAGGCTCTTGTCCGCGGAGATATCGCGCCCAGCCACTCCACCCGAGCGTTGCCCGACGGCGGCATCGTAGATCGTCGCCGCGGCCAGATGGTTGGCGATATCGGCCGATCGCGCCGGATCGCTCGTGACGACAGTCAGCCGCAGCGTGCCGCGCGCCGCATCGGCGGTGACGGCGAGGTCCTTGCGGAGCGCCGTCTGCGCACGCGAGGGCGCGTCGGAAGCATTGCCGCTGCCGGAGATGAGCTCCATGGCGATGCCGAAAGCGCCGGCGCGGCTGTCGGTGAATTCCGGATCACGATCGAGTTTCAGCCGGGCAACGAGATCGGACAGCAGGGATGGCGCCAGGATGCGCTTGGCGGTGACGGCAAGGAGCGCCTGCCGCGCCGTGCCCTGCCCTTCGACCGCCAGGACGGTCTCGGAGAGATAGCGCGGCGGCGATGCCAGCATTGCCGGACCGACGGCACCGGCCAACGCGGCGGCCATGACCAGGGCTATGGAGCCCGGTCCGAAAATCCAGCGACGCCGTGGAACGGGCGTAGCCGTCGGGATCGGCAGTGCCGGCGGCGGCACGTCCTCATCCTCGACGGAAACAGGCGGCCGATCGGCGACCTGCGCCGTTTCGAACACCGCAAGCGCTTCGCCGCCGGCGGGGCGGCTTTCGAGGATGTCGCGAATGCGGGCGGATAGCGGCGGCGCTTCCATCTCGATGTTATCAACGCCTCGCTCTCCCGAGACCGGATAGGGATCGCCGTCCAGCGCCTTGCGGATGATGGCGAGCAATTGCGCCTCGCTCGCGCCGCGGCCATCCGCCGGTTGCAGATTGGCGGCGATCAGATAACCGTCTTCGCCGCGGTCGAGATAGGCATGACGTCCCATGCGGTCGGGACGGAGGGCTTCCGTCTCGCCGGGATAGGATCTGGTCCTGGCCTTGCTTTCGAACATGGCAGATCGTCTCGCGCGCGGTCAGCGACCGATGCAGAATGGTTAACCCACTCTAAATTTTCACGGCAAAGAAAAGGTTAACGCCCGAGGCCGCGCGCGGTCAGCCGGCAAGCGAGTCCGGCGGCGGAAATTGCGGCAGGCGCATCGGCTCGGCGGCGCGCAGAATGCGCTGTTTGCGACCGAACTGGTGGCGGGCGACCTGGTAGAGAAACAGCGGCACGCCGATGACATAGCGCCGCCACAACCGGCCCGGTTCCTGAAGCAGGCGATAGGCCCATTCGAAACGCGTCGCGCGCACGAGCGCCGGCGCGCGCGGAACCGTGCCGGAAACGAAATCGAACAGGGCGCCGACCGTCATCACCAGCCGCGCGTGATGCGGCTTGATATGATCGGCGACCCATTTTTCCTGCAGCGGCGTCCCCATGCCGACGATCAGCACATCGATCTTGCGGCGCGCGATCTCCGCCGCCACGAGTTCGCTTCCCGCCTCGCCGAAAAAGCCGTCGGAGATGACGATGAATTCATGCCAGGGCGCATGCGCGCGGAAATTCGCCGCCGCCTTCTCGATGACATGACGATGGCCGCCGACGAGGCCGATACGCTTCGGCCGGTCCATGAAGGTCAGGAGCGCCGGCACGAAATCGGTGCCGTTCAGATTGGCCGGAAAGGGCGCCCCATGCGCAGCGCGCGAGGCGATATCCAGGCCGACGCCATCGGGCAGAACGAGGTTTTGCGCCAGAACGCCGCGAAAGTCGGCATCGCGCAGCATCATCAGCATGTTGTGGGCATTGACGAAGGAAATGACCGTCTGGCCCGCCGGAAGACAGGTCAGCTCGTTGATGAAGCCCAGCGCATGCTCCCAATCGAGATCGCAGACCGGCAAGTCGAAAATCATTCGACGCGACGCAACCACGGCAAAATTTGCGACCCGATTCACCCAGACCCTCCTGCCTTGGACGTTTCATGCGCCAGGCACCGGCAAGACTTGCGACGCGACCCTTCCGCCGCCGTCCGCTCACGGACGCCGACAATGTCGCTGCAAGGGCTTATAGCAAGACCACCCCCAAGCTTGCGTTAGGAAAATCGATCGCAATTGCAGGAGAAGAGCAGGCTTTCGTTAACGCTGTCGACGCGGGGTTGGCGCTCGCTTGGCGGACGGCTGGAACCGGGAAATGGGGCCGTGACAGCGCGCATAAACAGTTCGTTAGGACTCTGTTGACCATAATTGCCGGTGAAGCGGCGTCGCAGACAAGACGTTCCTGGTATTCCGTATCTCTTCATCAAGGACGAAAGTCGTATCCGTGCACCTAGCGATCACGGCCATTCCAATGGCAAGTCTTTCCATGGTTCTAGCGTTCATCGCCCATCGTGTGGTGCTGATCGCGATGCTGGCATTCGCCGCCTTTGCGGGAACCGCGCAGGCTGCGGCTGACGACCGGGCTTTGAAGCTCTTCTTCACCCACACCGGAGAAAAGGCGACCATCGTCTTCAAGCGCAACGGCAAGTTCGACCCGAGGGGCCTGGCGCAGATCAATCGCTTCCTGCGCGACTGGCGAAAGAACGAACCGGCCAAGATCGATCCGGAGCTGCTCGATCTGGTCTGGGAGGTCTATCGCCGCAGCGGCGCCGGAGAAGCCATTCACGTGGTCTCGGCCTACCGCTCGCCGTCCACCAACAACATGCTGCGAAACCGCTCGCGCAGTTCCGGCGTTGCCAAGCACAGCCAGCACACGCTCGGCAAGGCGATGGACTTCTATATACCGGGCGTGAAGCTTGCGACCCTGCGCGGCATAGCCATGCAGCTGCAGGTCGGCGGTGTCGGCTTCTATCCGACCTCCGGCTCGCCCTTCGTCCATCTGGACGTCGGCAATGTCCGCGCCTGGCCGAGAATGTCGCGCCAGGAACTCGCCCGGCTCTTTCCCAATGGACGGACCCTCCATCTTCCCGCGAATGGTTCGCCGCTTCCCGGCTACGAGCTGGCCGTCGCGCAATCCAGGAAACGGTCGCACTCCACGGACAGCAAGATTGCCGCCATCATGGATGACGACGATATCGTCACGGCCTCGACGGCATCGTCCAGCTCTCCGACAGGCAGCAGCCTCGTTACCGCCCTTCTACCGCCGACGCCGCGAAATCGAGCCACGGATGGACTGGAGCTTCAACTCGGCAAGCGGGTTGAGGAGGACAAGAGCCGTCCCTTCGCTGATCTTGCCGCCTATGCCATTCCTCTGCCGGCGCTTCGGCCGAGCAGCGTCGCAGCCCTCGTGCCGGCGCCTGACAAAGCCGATCCCGTGGTCTTTGCGAGCCTGGTCATAGGCCGCAATCCCGCAGGCAGCCTCGTTGTTTCGGATCATTCCAAGGATTCAACCGGAGGCTCTGTCGGCAGATTGCAGCCCATGGCAACGCCGCCATCGGCGATCTCGCGGGAGATGTCGGCCGGCGTCGGAGCCATGTCCGCCGGCGCGCTCGTCGCATGGGCCTTGCAGCCGGTGGGGGTCACGATCGACATGACGCTCCCGAGCCCGGTGAGCGCCCCGCTCCTGGTGGAGCGGAGTTCAGTGGACACAGAGAACCCTGTCTTGGAGGTCGTCGACGACGACTTCGATCTTGAAAGGTTCGGCTTCGAAGGCTGACATTCGCCGGAATTAATGCGCCGGGGCCGCGTCCGGTGCGGCGCTGCCCTCGACGATCTTCACCGGCTTGACGGTTCGCTTGCCGGAAGCATCGCCATTGCCGATCTGTTCCTTCGAAATATAATCGAGCTGCTCGATGAGAACATCGGCGACATAATCGCCGCCGAGCCTTTCGTTCATGTTCTTCTTGATATCGTTGCGAAAGGCGGCAACGTCGAAACTCGTCACATGCGCGATGTCGATCATCTTGTTGCCCACCAGCAGCGAATAGAGTTCGTCCGTGGTCAGTGCCGCAAGCGGCGCCTGCAGCGTGCTCGCCTTGCCCTTCTCCATCATGAAGGAGATACGGGTGATGAAATAGCCGGTCACCTGGCCGCTGGCGATGACGGGCACGTTGATCGCTTCGCCCTTGACGAATTCCTGCTGCGCCTTCTTGGCGTCGTCAGGACTGATCGCGGGCGCCGTCGCCGTCTGCACGGAGAAATAGACCGAAGCCAGCGTCACGGCGCAAACCCAAAGACCGGTGAGGACGAGCTTGATCATCCGGCCTCACGGACGCGAAACTGCTCCTGCGAATAGGTGCCGTCCGCATCGGCGTTCTGCACCGCATTCTTGAGGATATCGGCAACGGCGCGAACGGCCTCGAGATGGGCCTCGACGCGGCGCGCGTTCAGGATCAGCTTCTTCTTCAGCCCATGAAGCTGCTCGATATGACCGGTGGCGAGATCCGCCGGATTGGTATCGCGAAACAGCATCGACAGCTCATAGAGGCAGCGGCTCTTGTGCGCATTCGATACCTTGAGATCGAATTCCGGGTCGGTGCCGATCCGGTTGTTCTCATTGTCGATGATCATTTCCAGGCGGCCGAGGACCGATTTGATCCGGTAGTCGTTCGAAATCACTTCCATTCTTTCCCCCAACTCATGCTTTCTTCGATGTCAGTGCGTCTTGAGCGGCAACAGTGTTGTTGTCGTCGCTATCGGTTTCCGTCGCAGCGAGCGTCTTGCGCTGGAAATCGGTGATGGCGCTCAGCGCCATCTTCTTGTCGTTCTCATCGGTGGCCGAGTTGATGGCACCGGTATTGCGCATCTTGGAAACCTGCTCCTGATACATCTTCTCGGCAATGCCGACGCCGCCATCCTTGGCAAGCGTATTGCCGAGCTGTTCGGCCATCATGCCCTTCCAGATTTCGCCGGCGGAGCCTTTGCCGTAGAGCGTGTCGCTGGTCGGCAGCATGTTCTTCACGAAGTTCTGCAGCACCATGGCTTCGAACTTGCGATAGACCTGCGGCACTTTCGTCGGCGCCACATGGGTATTGGCGTTGCTGAGGCCGGCCTGGGTCGCGGCGCTGTTGAGCGCATCCACGCTCGCGCCGAAGCCATTGCCGTTTTCCGCCAGGCTGGTGGCGGCGAAAGCGGCCCTGTTGGCGGCGAGCTTTTCCTGGGCCGCCTGGACATCGGTCGGGCTGGCGGCCTGGACGACATCCAGCACCAGATCACTCGGAGGCGAAATAGCCACGTCATGTTTCCTTTCACTGACACATGATCCCCGAACGCAAGATGCAGCCATCATGCGGGATCATGCCGAATCGCATGGTCGGGAGAGGATGGCGAACCAATCGGACGCCATTCCGCTCCAAGATGACGATGATTATGGTTTTTGAACCTTGCTGGAGGCTGGCGTGGTGTCCGCGAAGCGCTGATCGATGATGTCGTAGACGGCATTGTCATCCGCCTCGCGCATTTCCAGCTCGCGTGCATCCAGCCTGTGCTCTTCGAGCCGCTCGGCCTTGGTGCGCTCCTGCAGCACCTTCATCTCGATCAGCTCCTGGATACCGGCAAGCTGTTGGTCCTTGAGCGTCAGGCGACCGTAACGCTGGGCATATTGCATCGAGAACACCGCATGCACCGGATCAGCCGAGCTGATCGCCTCGATCACCTTATCCATGGCGTCGCTGACCTCGGTGCGCTGCCGGGTGGTGTCGGCGAGCTCGTTCTCCGCGATACGCTCGAGATGGCGCTGCACGGCGACAAGGCGCTTCAGCTTTTCGGACCGGCTCTTTTCCGCCATGGCGTCCGCGCCCCCTAATGCCCGTTGAAGACGGTGAGGAAGGCACCGGAAAACTGGCTGATCATCGCCGCGATGCTGAGATAGAGCATGAACAACCCGCCCATCAGCAGATAGGGCGTCGAGATGAAGTAGATCGGGATCTGCGGCGCCAGCTTGTTGATGAAACCGATCGAGATCTGGAACATCAGGCCGTAGAGCAGGAAGGGGCTGACGAGCCGCAGCATGATGAAGGTCGTGGTCGCCAACGTGTCCGCTACCGAGATCAGCGAGGCGCGCACGTCGACATGGCCGCCGAAGGGAATGACGGAATAGGACTCGACCAGCGCCTGCAGGACATAGTGGTGGAAGTCGAGAACGAACAGCATCATCAAACCGCAAAAGCTGATCATGCTGGTCAGCGACGTCTCATTCGATTCCTCGATCACGTCCATGCCGCCCGGCGCGTTGAAGCCGATCAGCATCGAGATCACCGAACCGGCGAATTGCAGCCCGAGCGTATAGAGCCGCGCCATCATGCCATACATCAGGCCGATGACCGTCTCGGTGAAGATCAGGCCGATATAGGTGACGTTGCTCTTCGACACTTCCGGATAGATCGTGTTCCAGAGCAGCGGCAGGATCGCCATCGACAGCGCCGCCGACAGCAGCAGCCGGATCTGCGGCGCCATGCGGCCCGACGAGAACCCCGGAAGCACCATGACGCAGCCGCCGATGCGGCAGAAGGCGAGAAACAACGCCAGAATGGTGCCCTGGGGGTCGGTTATCATGAAATGGAGCCTAGAATCTTGATCTCGATCCCCTTGGCCAATTCCACATGCGACAGGACCGGAAGGGTCGCGAACAGGCGTTCGATGATCATGCGCACATAGGAGCGCGTTTCCGGCGAGGTGACAAGGACGAAAGGCATGCCGCGATCCATGTATTCACGGATAACTTTGCCCGCCTGCTCGCTGAACTCTTCCAGGCTGCGCGGATCGATGTCGAATTCGACGATTTCGCCCTTCTGGTCGCGCTTCAGCGCCTGATGGAAGATCAGGTCCCACTTGCTACCGAGGCGCAGGACGCGCAGCACGCCATTGTCGGCGAGATCGCCGCAAAGCTGCTGGGCCATGCGCACGCGCACATGCTCGACGATCTGTTCGGTCTTGCGCACATGCGGCGCGAGCTCGGCCACGGCTTCGAGGATGAGATGCAGGTTGCGGATCGAAACGCGTTCGGCCAGCAGCAGCTTGAGCACCGCCTGCAGGCCGGAATAGGACATGTGCGACGAGCAGATCTCGTCGGCGAGCTTCTTGTATTCCGGATCGAGGCGATCGATGAGAATCTTCACGTCCTTATAGGAGAGAAGCGCCGGCAGGTTGTTGCGGATGACCTCGCTCATATGGGTGAGCACCACGGAGACGTTGTCGATCGGCTGGAAGCCCTCGCGCTTCAGATCGTCGGTGAAGGCTTCGAGAACGGAGACGGCCGGCATGCCGAAAGCGGGCTCGCGGATCTCGTCGCCGGGAACGGTCGGCTTGCGGCCGGAACCGGTGACGACCAGCACTTCGCCGACGCGGAGGATGTTGGAGGCGATCGTCGTGCCGTGGATGCGGATCTGATAGGACTTGTCGGCAATGGCGATATCGTCCGTCACCTTGATCTCGGGGACGACGAAGCCGTATTGCGTCGCGAATTTCTTGCGCATCTTGCCGACGCGGAAGGCCAGTTCCTGATGCGCACCAAGCAGGCGGGTCGAGACGATCTTGCCGAGCGCCAGCTCGATCTCGGCCGTCTTCAGGACCGACTTGACCGAATCCTTCTCCATTTCCTTCGTCTGCATCACCTTCTTTTCCTCGGCATCGCGGCGAAGCTTGTTTTCGGCTTCGACCTGGCGCGGGATGAACCAGGCGCCGGCCGCCATCAGGCCGCCGAGGAAGATGAAGGGGACGAAGGGCATGCCCGGCATGATGGCCAGGATGCCCATGAGGACGGCCGAAACGGCAAGCGCGCGCGGATAGCCGCTCAGCTGGTTGACGACGGCCTGATCGGTGGAGCCGGCGGTGCCGCCGCGCGACACCAGCAGGCCGGCGGCGAGCGAGACGATGAGCGCCGGCATCTGCGACACCAGACCGTCGCCGACCGAAAGCTTGACGAAGACATCCGCCGCCTGGCCGATCGGCATGCCGTGACGGAAATAGCCGATGATGATGCCGCCGAAGATGTTGATGCAGGTGATCAGAAGACCGGCGACAGCGTCGCCGCGCACGAATTTCGAGGCACCGTCCATGGCGCCGAAGAAGGAGCTTTCCTCTTCCAGCTCCCTGCGCCGCCGCTGCGCCTCCTGCTCGTTGATCAGGCCGGCCGACAGATCGGCGTCGATCGCCATCTGCTTGCCGGGGATGGCATCCAGGGTGAAACGCGCGCCGACTTCGGCGATACGCGTCGCGCCCTTGGTGATGACGATGAAGTTGATGGTGATCAGGATCAGGAAGACGATCAGACCGATGACGAAATCGCCGGACATGACCAGGCTGGAGAAGCCGGCAATGACGCCGCCGGCGGCATCGTGCCCTTCATAGCCATGCGAAAGGATGACGCGCGTCGTCGCGATGTTCAGCGCCAGACGCGTCATGGTGGCGATCAGCAGGATCGTCGGGAAGGACGAGAATTCGAGCGGCTTCTTGATCCACAGCGCCACCATCAGGATCAGCACCGAGAGCGCGATCGAAAAGGCCAGGCCCAAATCGATGAGGAATGGCGGGATCGGCAGGAACAGCACGCACAGAATGACCATGATGCCGAGGGCGAACCCGATATCACGGATGCTGGGATTGACCTTGGGAAGCGCTAATGCGGGTGGTTGTGCCATCGACCGGTTCCGTCTCTTCATGAGAGGAGGCAAGCGGTCGAGCCGCCTGCCCTATTCGAACCGATCAGTAAAAGGCGAAGCTTGCGCGAGAATGGCCTTCAGCGAGCCGGGAGCACAAAGTCTTTCCGGCTGCCGGCCGCAGGCTCAGAAGCCCGACTGGATGCGCGAAAAGACCAGATTGGTGAAGATGGATATCTGCGAGCCGACGAAAGGTGCCGTGACGCCGACCGTCACCATGACGGCGACGATCTTCGGCACAAAGGTCAATGTCGCTTCCTGCACCTGGGTCAGCGCCTGGATCAGGGCGATCACCAGACCGACGAGCATCGCGGCGAGAACGGCCGGGCCGGAGGCGACGAGGACCGTCCAGATCGCCGCCTGGAAGATATCCAATGCATCGGCTTCGTTCATGGCCCGTCATCCTCTGGTCTGGTTCGGCAGCTCCTCATGAGCTGCCGTCATATCGGTGCTATTCGGTCGAATCGCTGGTGGTAGTATCGCTCGACGTCGTCGTCGTATCAATCGTCGTGCCGGCCGGTGCGACGGTGACACCCGCCTGCAGCAGCACCTTGTCCCCACCTTCCGTCTCGGCGATGATACCGTCCGAATAGACGGTTATCTCCTTGATCGTGCCGGTGACCGTGCCGTCGGCACTCATGATCTCCTTGCCGATATAATCGGACGCCTGCGAAATCCACTGGTTCTGCAGCACCGTTTCCAGATGCGAATTGGTCTGGATCTGCTGCTCGACCTGGGAGAAGCTGGCGAGCTGCGAAATCTGCTCGCTGGCGTCCATGGGATCGGTCGGATCCTGCGTCTTCATCTGCGCGATGAGAAGCTGGAGGAAGTCGTTGTAGTTGATCGTTGCACTCTTCGCCGCCGTAGTAGACGCGCTGGTCGAAGACGTGCTGGTGCTGCTGGTGACTGCATCTACCGCCACGGTGCGATCTCCCTGCGAATCTGCTCGATGGTCGCCGCCGGCATTTCCTGGCTGTTGAGGATATTGTCCTCAATCGGATAGAGTCCGCGGATCGCCTTCAGCGCGTCGAAGGCGCGGCCGGTGGCGACGAGGCCGTCGATGCGCTTCAGTTCAGCCAGCACTTCCTCATGACGGAAGCAGGACAGGAGCATCACGATCGACTTGCGGAACATCGCCGTCGACTGCTCCTTGCCTTCCGGATTGATGAGGATCATCTGCGCGATGAAATAGAGCTGGCGCAGCGGCGTCGTCGCGTCTTCCGGCTGGAGGACGTGGTTCTCGAGCAGGAACGTCACATCATTCAGGAATTCCAGGGCAACCTTTCGGTCAACGCGCAGCACGGCCCCGTTGATGAAGATCTTTTCCCCGGCTTTAAGCGATATGCGAAGCGTACTTTTCATTTAAGTCCATCCCTGATGATGGTGGTGACATCGATGATGCCTTGATAATTTTCCGACTGGCGCCGGCGTATCCTGTCGCATTCCTTCAAGATCCAGATTGCGATGGAGATCAGATTGGCGCGCAGTTCGACGTTCAGCTGGTTTTCCGGACTTTTCAGGTCCTCGATGAAGCTCATCCAGACGCGCCTCGTATAGAACAGCGCCTCGATGGCCTCGCGGCCGTATTTCTCCTTGTCACGGGCGGCAGCGAGCAGAGCTATCGACCGGTCCAGAACTTGCCGTTCTCGCTCCTTGGCGTCGGCCACTGCATCCTGCATGACTTCCGCATATGAGAACTGATACATTCATGCATCCTTCCTGGTCATTCCATCCCTTTGATCATCAAAGGTAATTTACAAGGCTCAACTGCTGGATCTTGGAGACGATGGTGTAGGCCGTCTCGAGCTGAGTTTCGAGGCTGTTGACCTTGGTCGACGCCTCGTAGGGATCAACCCCCGTCAGATCACCGATATTGGTGTTGAGAATGGTCTTCTGGGCATTCAACGACGTATTGGCATCGCTCAGACGCGCCTGCGACAGGCCAAGCTCGCTTGCCTGATTGTTGAGGCCGTCGATCGCTTGGCGCGCATAGCTGGTTGCCTGGTCGGTGACCGCGTTCAGCGCGTCCTGGCTCAGCCCCTGCCCCGCCAGCGCATTGGTGACCGTGGTCGCCAGCGCCAGGTAGCGCATGCCGGATTCATTGGCGTTGGTCGAGGATTCGATGACTTCGGAATTGCTGATGCGGCTCGACATGTTCTGATCCGAGGCGCTCGACCAGTCCGACCAGCTGCTATCGTCGGTAAACATCGGCTCGACGATGGTGGTAATGAAATCGGTCATCTGCTCGCCGGTGAGCTGATCGACGGTGGTGCCGTTGTCCGTCGCATACTGCGTCAGCGCCGTCTGGATCTCCGTGGTCGCGGCATCGGAATTATCGGTCATCGGCTGCACGTCGGTATTGGTGCCGGCAAAGAGGTATTCGCCGTTGACCATGGTATTGGCACCGGCGATGACATTCGACAGCGTCGCCGTCGCCGTCTGCTGCGTCAACGCGATGCTGCTGTCGTCGCTGTTGCCGCGCAGGGCCACGAGCTGATCCATGAATTTCTGTGCCTGCGACGACATCTGGCTCAAGGCCGTCTGCGACGACGTCATCCGCTGATTGACGATCGAATTGCTGCTGAGAATGGAATCGATGCGCGATACGTCGCGTGTCAGGTTCACACTCTGCGTGGTGCCGCTGCCGAGCGAGACGCCGATATCGGCATAGACGCCGGTCGTCGCTTCCGTCGAAGCCGTCGTCATTTCGTTCTGTGCCTGACGGATCGTCTGGCGCATCGAATTCTGAATGGCTGTGCTCGAAATGAAGGAAAGTTTCATGGCTTAGCTCGCAATATCCAGTACCGATTGAAGCATCTCGTTGACGGTGTTCAACAGTTTCGTACCCGCCTTGTAGGATTGCTCGATATCCATCATCAGCGTCAGTTCTTCGTCGAGGTTGACGCCGGTCTCGTTCGAATAGGCTTCCGAAGAGCGCGACAGCGCGGCGGAGGTATTTTCCCCCGCGGTCGTCGCCGTGCTGCGCTGGCCTTCAAGCCAGCCGATGGAACTGGATGCGTAGTCCATGAGGCTCGCGGACGTGTCGGAACCGGCGGTGGAATCGAAATCCATCTTCGTGTTCATCGCGGTGATGTAGGCATCCAGCTGGGTGGAATAGCCGCTGTCGCCGGTGGAATTGACGACATAGTCGGAACCGTTGATGCCGCCGTCGCGCAGCAGCGTCGGATCGCCCGTGCTCGACGAGGTGCTGACCACGGCCGGGTTGACGGTGATCGAGCCGGCGATGCCGGTGACGACGGAGGCGCCGGTGGGCACCGTGCCGTCGCTCCAGGTAAAGAGGCCGACAGCCTGGCTGGAGTCGGTCTGATTGGTCTCGGCAAACGTCGTTACCAGGCCGCGCGCGATTTCATCGAGCTGCTTCTGATAGGTCGGAGCGACATCGTCGCGCACCTGCAGCGAGGCCTGCAAGCTTCCCTGCGCGGTCGTGCTCGCGCCCTGACCCGCGGTCAGCGCGACACCGTCGATATAGACATTGTTGCCGGTGGTGCCGGCCGTATAGGAATTCGTCGGAGTGAAGGTCACCGAGCGCGGGATCGTCTCGAACAGGGTCGCGCCGCCGGTGGTATAGAGCGCCACATCGTTATTGGCGCGCGTCACCGTCGTCACGCCGACGATCTGCGAGATCTGCTTCAACACCGAATCGCGCTGGTCGAGCGCATCGGCGAGCGCGCTCGATGTCGCGCCGGAGGTTGCCGTCGCAGTCTTGACCGCATCGTTTGCCGTCTGGAACTGCGTCAGCAGACCGTTCAGCGTATCGACATCGGAACTGATCTGCTTGTCCGCATCGGCGCGGACGCTCTGCACGGCCGTGGTGGCGTTGTTGAGGGAGGTGGCGAGACTCTGGGCGGCGTTGATGGCCGATTGCGCCGCCGTGGTGCTCGATGGCGAGCCGGCATAGGTCTGCATCGCCGTCTGGAAGGTCGACAGGTAAGTGGCCGCCGAAATTTCGTTGTCGTTGCCGCCGAGCGTTCCCGATTTCAGGCTTTCATAGGCCTTCAGAAGCGCCTGCTGAGCGGCGTCGGACGACGTGCTCGACAGGAACGCTTTCTGCAGGGCCGGCTCGTCGGCCCTGGCGATCTTTACGACCTGCGCGCCAGTCATGTCGGTCGACAGCATCGCTTGGCGACGGGAATAATCCGTGTTGCCGGCGTTGGCGATATTGTTCGATACGACACTGCTCTGCGTGCCGCTATTGTTGAATATCGCTTGTGCGTTGTTGAGTGCTGTGGTGAGCGACATGACTGACCCGATGCCCTATGGTGTTTAACGCTGCAGGTTGACGAGAACGTCCAGAAGGTCGGACCCGGCCTGGAACACCTTGGAATTCGCCGTGTAGCTCTTCTGCGACACGATCATGTTCGTCAGTTCGGTTGCGAGGTCGACGTTGGATTCTTCCAGGGCGCCGGACTGGATGTAGCCGAGACCGCTGCTTTGCGGCCAACCCGTGACCGTCACGCCGGATTCGCCGTTGGCCGAATAGACGTTGCCGCTTTCCAGCGTCAGGCTGTCCGGGCTCGCCACCGTGGCGAGCGGGATGCGGTAAAGCTCCTTGGTCGAGCTGTCCTTATAAACCGCGCTGACCGTGCCATCCTTGGAGATCGTGACGCTCGACACCGGGTTGGGAGCCTGACCGTCCATCTCGCCCGTGGCGCTGAAGTCGGTGGCGACCTGGGTGAAGCCGGTCATATCCATCGCGATGGTCTGTGTCGTCGATCCGCTCGCGAAGCTGAGGTCGAACGATCCGCCCGAGGTCAGGGCGCCATCGTCATCGAAGGTCAATGTCGTGCTGCCGACGGCGGCGCTGCTATAGAGAGCGCCACCCGATGTCGGGCTGGCAACGAGGTCCGCCTGATTGTAAACCTGCACATCCCAGGTGTTGTCGTCCGTCTTGGTGTAATAAATGTCGAAGGTGACGGCATTGCCCTGGCTGTCGTAACCCGTGATCGAGCTCTTGCTGGTGTCGGTGGTCACCGGATAGGTGTTTTCGGAGGGCAGGTAACCGGTGCTGCTGCTGGTAGCGACCGTGGCGTTGGAATTCAGGTTACCCGTCATGCTGCCGACCGTCGTCGCCGCCTTGCTGGTGCCGCTCGGCGTGACATTGATCGGCACCATGCCGCTGAAGCCGTTGACGACCACCGAGGGGGCGCCGGAGGCGCTGGAATAACCCATCAGCGTGAAGCCGGCGGCATTGACGAGGTTGCCCGAAGCGTCCGCCGAAAAGTCGCCGGCACGCGTGAGGAAGGTCTGGCCAGCGGCGTTCTGCACGACGAAGAAACCGCTGCCCTGGATGGCGAGGTCGGTGGAGGAAGTCGTGGCGGACACAGTGCCCTGCTGCGAGATCGCGTAGCGCACGGTCGTCTCGACACCGCCGGAATTATAGTTGCCGCTGGAAGAAGGCAGCACGAGCGAGGAGAAGCTCGTCGATGCCTGCTTGTAGCCGGTGGTGCTGGAATTGGCGATGTTGTCGGAGACGGTCGCCAGACGGTTCGCCTGGGCATTCATCCCTGAAACTGCGGTTTTCATGCTGCCGAAAATGCTCATCTGGAATCCTCGTTATTCCTCATGCTTCTGAGAGTAGGAAGCGGGCCTTGCGTGAAGCTGTCTGAAAAGAGGAAAAGCCGGTCATCATGAAGCAGCCTTTCGGATTTTGCCGCGCAACCCACCGAAACGCCGAGGAAGCATGGCGACGGTAAGGATTGGCGTACGATTGACTTCGACGCCGCAATGACGCCGAAGCGCATGCAAAAGCCCGAGAATCGGATGATATCTCGGGCTTGCAACAGGTTCAGGGCATTATCGCGCCGACTGCGGCGAGAGCATCAATTCCAGTCGATGCAATAGCCAAGGAAACGCTTGGAATCGACCGGATCGAAACCGAGCTTCTTGCGCAGTTTCTTGCGCAGCTTGGAGATATGGCTTTCGACGACGTTTTCCTCGACCTCTTCGTCGAAGATGCCGTAGATCGCGTTGAAGATCTGCGTCTTGGTGACGCGACGGCCCCGGTTGGCGATCAAATATTCCAGGATACGGCGCTCGCGCCGCGGCAAGGCAAAGACTTCGCCGTTGATTTCCGGATCGCGGCCGTCGGCGAAGACGCGGACGGGACCGATATCGGTATAGTTGGAGATCGCCTTCAGCCTGCGGCGGATCGCGGCCGCACGGGCCAGGATCTCACGCGGATGCACCGGTTTGCGCACGACATCGTCGACACCGCAATCGAAGAGTGCCAGCGTCGATTCCAGCGACGGCTGGTCGCTGACCGCAATGACCGGCGCGGCCGACCGGTCGCGAATTGCCCGCGGCAATTCGTAGACCTGCTGCCCCTGTCCGATCAGGAAAGCCTCGACGGCGGCGATATCGCCCTCCGCAGCCGTCGTGACCCATTCGCCAAATTCCCGGGGATCAAACCCCGTCGACGGGATGCCTTCCCGTCCAAAGAGAGATGTATAGCCGTCCTTAACGAGCTCTCGCTCATCAACCACTACGATCATTCGTCCGCCTCCGAATCAGTGTGGTGTTTCGATGTAACATGGGTACGAATCGGGCGAATCACGAACAACTGTCGGAAATGAGTGACGGAAATTAATAATTGATTAAGATTTGGGGGGCGATTTGCACTAGATATAGTGGGTCATCCCGATTTTACACCGATAAAAAAGTCGTTAGTTAGCATATTACGCATATACGTAGCTCAAGTCTTTCGCCTTCTGTCAATCACGGCAAGGCGGGCAACCATGACAATAATAAGGCGATATACAACCCATAGGTTGTTCAATTTTGGCAAAAGTTTGCCGCATTCGCCGTCCATTTCCCGTATCCGGTCGCAACCAGATTGGCGATGACGCGGCAGACATACACCTTTTGGGCGGGGTCGTTGTTCGGACCGGCGTGGTATCTTGCTACCGCCATCGTCCAGGTCTCATGCCTGTCATGGAGATCGCGAAGGAACTTCGCGGCGTATTCGACATTGCTGCGTGGATCGAACATGGCGGCAACGGAGGCGAAATTCTCCCCGTGAAAATACTGGTTGATCTGCATGCAGCCGATGTCGATCAACTTCGCTCCGCTCTGTTTCGCCGCCACGAACGTCTGCAGGGCGGCGTTCTGCGATGCCGGGAAATACGGCTTGCCCTCGATATTGAGAGCATAGGGGGAGAGCGAACCCTTGCGCCCGGTCTCTGTCAAGCCCACCGAATAGAGGATGCCTTCGGGTATGCCGTATTTCGCCGCGGCCGACTGGATCTCGCGTTCGCAAAGGCCAGCCGCGCCGCTATCGGGCACCGACGCATTGCCCGAAGCGGCAACGTCAGAGATAGACGTCGCCTGAACGCAGGCGCCGAGCGCTGCCGCCAGTGCCATCCTCCGTGCCGCGTTCGCCCGCGCCGCCATTGCCGTCATTGCCATTTGCCTGTTGCCCCGAGTACTGCTGCCCCCTGGATCGCGCGTCACCACCCTGGCCCTGATTCATCAAGGATTGCTGCTGAGACTGCCCCTGGAAGCTGGATTGCCTGTTGCCATCCGACGACTGGTCTCCGCTCGCAGCCAGCGAAACGGTGATGCTGTCGACCTGATAGCCCTGGGCGCGCAAGGCATCGACCATATGACTCTGATCGGCATGGAGCTGCCGATAGGCATCTCCCGTACTTACCTTAAGATCGACGCTCAGCTGATCTCCCGAAAGCCGCATCGTGGCGGTGACCTGACCGAGATTGTCGGGATTGAGCTGGATCTTCAGCGTGTTGACGACCTTGCCTGTGCTTGTCCAGCTCGCCGCGTTGGCAAGCGTCGAGCTTGGCTGCATTGCCGCTGCCCAATCCTTGTCTCCGGCCAGGGTCGCCGTAACCAGCGCGCTGTTGGTATTGGCCGCAAGCCCGAGATAGCGGCGGGAATCCAGCACCGTCACGGTCTCGACATTGCCGCTGCCCGAAGCCTTGACATCGGCATGCGCCGCATCGTCCGTCCCCTTGCCGACCGACAGATCCAGCGAGCCGCCACGTCCGTCGGCGCGTGTCAGCCGGAAGGTCTGCGCCACCGGATCGTCGCCGACCGTGCCGGGCAATACGGCGTCGCCATCCTGCGCATCCGCCGTTACGGTCTTCGCTGCCGCATCGGTTACCTTGCCCAATGGCTGGCTCGGCTCCGCCTGCGTCTTCACGTCGGCTGCGGCAATGGCATTCGCAGCGCCCTGCGGCGCATTCAACAGCGACAGGACGTCCGAGACTGCACTGCCCGGCTGAGCGCCTTGCGTCGGCAGCTGCTTACCATCATCGGAAGAGGAAGAGACTTTTCCGCTCTTGACGGCCGATGTCTCCGTCTTGTCATCCGCCTCCTTCCGCACCGGCTGGTCACCAGCGAGCGCATCCGCCAATTGCTGGGCGATATCATCGGCCTGGTCCGGAACCTGCGCCAAATCCGCATCGCCGACCGTTTCCGGCATCTCATCCTTTTCGACGGATGTCGCATCGTCGCCGGGGACCGCCTGTTGCGGGTCCGTCAGCGACTTGGGGAGAGTATCGGTGCCAAGGGCCTGCGGAAACTGAGAGGCGACCGACGGCTTGGCGCCTTTGGTCAGGGTCGCGAGATTGGCAAGGTTGGCAAGCGACGGATCGATCATGTCGGTTCCGGGATTGATGCCGGCATCGTCGACCGGAACGGTCGTCCCGAGATCGACCGCCGGATCCGGCGTCGTCCCGGTGGCGGCATCGGCTGTATCCGCGTCGCCCTCGGCATCGGCATCGGGCTTGCGTCCGTTGCCGAGCGAGCTGGTCAGCGCATCGAGAAAGCCTTTGCCGTCGCCGCCATCCTGCTTCGTCGCACGCCCGCTTTTGCCGACGGCAGCAAGGTCGGCCCCTGAAGGGGCGCTGGAAATAGCAATGTCAGCCATGATTACTTACTTTCCTGCTTCAACAGGCCGTCGATGGCGTCAAGCTTCGAGCGGCTCGTCGTGACGAATGCGTTGAACGAAGGATCGGCCTCCTGCCTACCTTCCTCCGGGGTAGAGGCCGCATTCGCTGCGGCCCTCTCCTCAACACCCGCCGTGGCCGGGGATGGGGACCCCGACTGGTTCGTCACAGCAGCATCGTGTTCAGTAGTCTCTTGATTAGGCAGACTAGATGGAGAGGCTTGCTTCAGGCTTGCCGGATCGGGAGCGCGCGTGATTTCGGCGGCCACCGCCCGGGCGGCATCCCTGAGCGCGCGGTCGCGTTCATTCAGCTCGCCAACCGGCATGCGGTCTATGCTGCGGATCGCCGCGCCAAGATCCGGGCTCGATACGCTCGCGACCCCGCCGTAGAAACCGGCCAATGCGCCGAATGCGTCGCTGCCGTCGTCGGAGATCGCCTGGGCGCGGCCGGATGCCAGCGCCGCCAGATCCACCTTGCCGGCAATGGCGGCACGGCGCGCCATGCGCATGTAGATTTCCCGCTGCCGCGGCGGGTCCATGAAGGAGAGGATATCGACGATATCCTGCTGCTTGACGTCGCCGTCGTGATCGACCACGAGCTGGACGAAGAAATCCGCGAACTGGCTGGCATAGGGCGAATGCAGGAAACGCCTCGTGTAGCGCTGCGCATAGGAAAGCCCCTCCGGCACCATACCTGCTTCGGCACACAGGGCCACGGAGCGGCGCAGCGCCGATTCCTCGACGATGGTGCCCGGTGCGGTCAGGCGCGCCCAGTCATAAAGCTTCAATGCCGCCTTGGGGTTCTTGGCGGTCATGGTGTTGCCGGCGACCAGCGAGAGATAGGGGCCGATCTTCTTGTCGCGATATTCCTCCGCGATGCTGGCCAGCGTGTTGACCACCAGCAGGCCCTTGCCGTTCAGATATTTTCTGAGAACGTCGGCAACGCGATTGTCGAAATTGCCGTTGACGTCCCGCGACATCAGATATTCCAGCGTCTCCGGATTACCGCCGCTCATCGCATAGATCAGCGCGGCATCGACGTTGCGGCTATCGTCGAAAACGGACTTGTCGGCCGAACGCAGGCGTTCGTCGACGGTCGCCAGCATGAAGCGCTGCATCTCGCCGGCCGAGCTGTCGCCGGTCGCGACGGAATCCTGGATGAATTCCAGCGAGCGCAGCATCTTGTAGGGCGGCAAGTTGTCCTGGCCCTCGGCGCGAAGCCCGCCGGGCATCAGCATGCCGAGGGTGAAGACGAGCGCGAGGCGATGACGATGCGGGAGGCGCGTCATGACTATCCCTGTTTGCCCTGGTTCGGCTTGACCGGATTCTGACCCGGATTCTGAACCGGCTTGGCTCCGCCGGTCTGGTTGGGAGCGCCCTCGATCAGGATCTCGATGCGGCGATTGGCATCGTTGAACGGATCGTTCGGCAGCTTCAGGCGGCGGTCGGCGAAGCCGGAGACCTGCTCGATCCGCTTCTCGTCCAGCCCGCCGCTGACGAGCATGTAATAGGCGCTCTGGGCGCGATCGAGCGACAGGCGCCAATTGTCGTTGCGGCCATCGACCATATAGGGACGTCCGTCGGTATGGCCTCGGATCAGGATCGACCCCTTGCGGTCGGAGAGGATCTTGCCGAGTTTCGCCATCGCCAGCACCATTTCCTGGCGCGGGACGGCCGAGCCGATATTGAACATCGGATCATTGCTCTGATCGGAAATGGTCACGAGAAGACCGCCCTCGGAGGAAGCAACCTGCACGCCCTCGGCCAATTGGCCGGCAACGCCGCTGAGCTGCGCCTGGATCGCCCGCTGCAATTCCTTGGCGTCCTGCTGCTGCTCTTTCGTCGGGGCATTGTCCTTGCCCTCGGCGGCGGCGTTCTCGCTCGCGCCGCGCTTGCCTTGCGGCTTCTCGCTCTGCGTCGGCTGATCCTCGGGAGCCTGCGGCTGATCGGCCGGCTCGCCGCTATCGGCGGCGGTCGCCTTGGAAAGGGCGATCACCTCGCCCTTCGGCTTTTGATCGGATTTGGCGGATTGTTCCTCGTTCGCCTTTTTCGAGGCGCTGGAAACCTCAACCTGCTTGGTCCAGAAATCCGGATCGAAGGGATCGCGATAGGCCTGGCCACCATCGGCACCGGTGGCGGGGCCGGATTGCGCGGCACCGCCCTCGCCCTTGGCGCTGACATTGGCCTGCTGCCCCACCTGCTGGGCGATCTCGGCGAGGACCGAATAGGGATTCTCGAAGAAATCCGCCTCCGAATAGGCGGTCTGGTCCCCAGAGGTCGAGGTCATATCCTCGCCCGTCTTGGCGGACTTGCCGTTGTTCGGATTGGTTTCCTCGTTCTGCGATTTCGCCTCGTTCTTTTTCCCATCGGCCTGATCGACAGGCTTTTTCAGACCCTTTTCCGTCGGCTTTTCATCCGCGAGCTTGATCGGGTTGAAATAGGAGGCGACCGAAGCCTTGGTCTCTTCGTTGGCGGCATTCACCAGCCACATCACCAGGAAGAAGGCCATCATCGCCGTCATGAAGTCGGCATAGGCGATCTTCCAGGCACCGCCGTGACCGCCCTCATGATCGCCGCCGCCATGCCGCTTGACGACGATGATCTCGTGCTTGCCCTGGCTTTGATCGCCCTCAATCATTTCAGTATCTCTCTCAGACTAGCGGCCCAGGCGGACATGCGGGTGACGAGGACGCTTTCGCCGATCGTCACCGTGAGGTCGACATCGTCGGCCTCGACATGACGCAGCAAGGCATCGCTGTCGCGAAGACGCGACTCGAGGATATCGAACAGATGGCGCGGGCCGCTGACCGTGACCGGACCGACATCGCCTTCCAGAACCGCCGATGCCACCAGCTCGGCGAGATCGGCGACGGCCCCGGCGCTCAATGCCTCCGTCATGATCGGCGCAAGCAGATCGGCGGTCTCGGCACTGACCGCCTGTCCAAGCATCGTGGCGATCTCGGTCATCCCGGCGGCGATCTTTTCCGCCGCCTGCTCCTCATATTGCGAACGCAATGCCTCGATCTCGCGCCGGTGCGCCTCGGCCAGCGCCTCCAGTTCGGCGCGGTGCCGGCCGGTCAGTTCCTGTGTCGCCGCCTCATGTCCCTGCGCATAGGCATCGCGGCGCTCGGCCTCGATGTCGACCGGCGGCTCCTCTGGAGCGTCGAGGAAGGACGTCGCCTCCTCAAAGGCCACGTCCGGCAGGCCGGACGGCGGAGGCAATTCGGCGCCGAAATCCTTGAGATACCGGGACAGCATCGGGCTCATGCGAATACCCCCTCGCCATTGCCGGCAAAGGGCCGCGCGTCGATGCCTCGGAGGGCCTGCAGAATTCCCGTGCTCAAAACGTCGATCATCACACTTCCGGTTTCCGTCGTGCGGCCGCACGCCCCCGAATAACACTCGGAAATCGCGCGACCATGCCATTGCGATGGACCGTAGGGGGCCAAACTTGTGCGAGGATGAAGGCGGGCGGGCGCGGCCGTTTCCGCCGCGCCGACGCGAGAATCATTTTGCCTGAAGCAGGATCAGCACCTTGTTCGCCATGGTGTTGGCGATCGACAGCGACTGAATGCCCATCTGCTGCGCCGTCTGCAAGGCGCTCTGCCGGACGGCGGCCTCTTCCATATTGGTATCGACGAGGCTGCCGACACTATCCTTGATGCCGTCGCCAAGCTTGGAGACATAGTCCGACTGGTCGTCGATGCGCGACTTCAGCAGACCCAGGGTCGAATTCGCCGAGGTGACCGAAGTCAGAAGCGAATTGGTGACATTGATCATGTCGGTCAGCTCGGCGTCGGTCGTGCTGGAGGAAATGGAGATCTCGGTGCCGTCGGCTGGCGGGGTGCCGCCATCGGCGGCAAGGAGATAATAGTTGCGGGCGGTCGAGCTTCCGTCCGACGTGCCGAGCGTGCTGGCGTCGATGTTCTTCGTCAGAAGACCGCGGCTCGGGTCCTGCGTATCGATCATCAGGGTCTGCGAGCTGTCGTAGTCGATCGAAACCAGATTGACCTGGCCACCGGAGCCGCGCGTGAAATTGCTGATGATCGATTTCTGGGTATCGGCCTGGCTGTTGGTGTTATAGAGCCAGTTCTCGCCCGAGAAGGATGCCGATTGGGTCACCGACGTCAGCTGGTCCTTGAGCTGCTGGATATCGGCGTTGACCGCATCCTTGTCGGTGCCCGGTTCCTTGGCCGACACCAGCTTCGCCTGGATCTGGGTTACGATGTTGACGACCGTGTCCATGGCGGTGGAGGCCGTATCGACTTTCGAGCCGCCGAGACCAAGCGCATCGGTGATGGTGGAAAGGCTGCTCTGGTCCGACCGCATGGTCGTCGCCATGGACCAATAGGTCGGATCGTCGCTCGCGGTTTCGACGCGGAGACCGGATGTAACCTGCTGCTGTACGACGCCAAGATCCTTGTTGACTCCACGCAACACAGTCAGCGCCGCCGAGGTGGCGCGGTTCGTCGTCACATTGCTCATCTGATAATCCGTAATTCCATTGGGACTGGCAAACCGGGCCGAGCCGGCAGCAACGATCGGCGTCATGCCCGCCTGCGGGAACGATCCCGACATGGCTCGTCGCTAGAGCGGAGCCCTGAAATCGGTGAAACACCAGGCCCTGCGCAGATACTGCAAATCAGTTACCCAGCAGGGTTAACAAAAGCTTATATGCGGCGGCAAGAAAGAAATGCCGCCGCCGGATCATCGCGCAAGCTTCAGTCAAGGCTCAGCGGAAGAGCGACAGAACGTTCTCAGCGCTGCTATTGGCGATCTGCAGCGACTGGATGGCCAATTGCTGCTGCGTCTGCAGCGCCGAGAGCTTGCTCGATTCCTCTTCCATGTCGGCATCGACCAGCTTGCCGACACCGGAATCGATGGTGTCGCGGAGGGTGGAAACGAAGCTCGTCTGCAGGTCGATGCGGGTCGACAGCGAGCCGAGCTGCGAGGCGGTGCTGGTCATGGCGTTCAGCGCCGACTGCACCAGGTTCATCGCCAGACCGATATCGCCGCTCGTCATGCTGCTGATGTCGAGGCTGAAGACGGAATAGGCCGTGCCGTTGATGTCCTGGGTCGTGCCGAGAATGCCGGAGGTGGTATCGATCACACCGCTGGCATCGGCGCCGAACATGACATTGCCCTGCGATCCCGTATCGAAGGCGTAACTCGTGCTGTTGACCGCAACCGAGCCGTCATTGTTGCGCACGAAGGAGGAGACGACCGAGGCGGAGGCACCGTCGGCGGCGATCATCCAGTTCTGGCCGGAGAAGGATGCGGATTGCGCAATGCTCTCGAGCTGCTGCTGGAGCTGCGAGATTTCCTCCTGAACATCCGCCTTGTCGACGCTGTTTTCCGTTGCCGCGACCAGCTTGTCCTTGATCTGCTGGACGACGGTGATCGAGTTGTCCATGGCCGTATAGGCGGTATCGACCTTGGCGGCGCCGAGGCCCAGCGCATCGGAAACGGCCGAGAGCGCGCTGTTGTCGGAACGCATCGTCGTCGCGATCGACCAATAGGCGGCGTTGTCCGAGGCCTTGGCGACACGATAGCCGGAGGAAACCCGGTTTTGCGTATCCTCCAGGTTCGTGCTGATCCCGCGCAGGGTCTGGAGAGCGGACATTGCCGCGTCATTGGTCAGGATGCTGGTCATCGAAAGGTGCCCCTTATGGCTTTATGGGAAGGGACATTCCGGTCTGCGGCCGGGAACGGCAATCAGCTTCATGCCTGTTAACCGGCCCTTAGGGGAAGTTAACCAACCGTTGCGTTAGCCGCAAATGACAACATCAGCCTTAATAAAAGGTTAACGACCGGGCAAAAAAGTTAACGAAGCATTTTCCATAAGCCTGTGTGCCCGACCTTAAACCGGCGGGCCGGCCAGGTCAGCCTCGCGCATCTTACGCGGCATAAGATCGCCGGAATAGTCAGGCAGGCGCGGAGTCGACATGTTGAATTTGCAAGGCGGCGGATTGTCGGGGGATGTCTCCCGGCAACGGACGAGCCTCGACCCCGCCGATTGGCAGGCCCTGCGCCAACAGGGCCACCGGATGCTCGACGACATGCTCGACCATTTGCAGACGCTCTCCGAAAAGCCGGTCTGGCAAGCCGCGCCAGCTTCAGCGCGCGCGCTTTTCGATGTGCCCCTGCCCGTCGAACCCACCGAAATCGCCGATGTGCACGCCCTGTTCCGCGACCACGTCCTGCCCTATGGCAGCGGCAATATCCATTCGGGATTCATGGGCTGGGTGCAAGGCGGCGGAACGGTTGCCGGCATGCTGGCCGACATGCTGGCGGCAGGCCTCAACGCCAATCTCGGCGGCCGCGACCACATGCCGATCGAGGTCGAGCGACAGATCATCCGATGGGTGCGGCAGATCTTCTCCTTTCCGGACACCGCCGGCGGCCTGTTCCTGACGGGCGCCTCGCAAGCCAATTTCGTCGCGCTGCTGATCGCAAGGACGCGCAAGCTCGGCGCCGCCATACGCGCCGAAGGACTGCCCGCGGAGCCTCGGCTCGTGGCCTATGCCTCGAGCGAGGTGCATGGCTGCGTGCCCCGCGCCTTCGAAATGTCGGGCATCGGCAGCGACCAGCTGAGGCGCATCCCCGCCAATGCTGCCGGACAGATCGACATTGGAGCGCTTCAAGCCGCGATCCTCCGCGACAGGCAAGAAGGCTATTTGCCCTTCCTGATCGTCGGAACGGCGGGAACGGTCAATACCGGCGCGGTCGACGATCTCATCGCGCTGCGCGGCATCGCCGACGCCCATGACCTGCATTTTCACGTCGACGGCGCCTTGGGAGCCCTGGGCATTCTCAGCGATGACCTCGCCCACCTGTTCACGGGCATCGAAAGCTGCGATTCGCTGGCCTTCGATTTCCACAAATGGGGCCAGGTTCCCTATGATGCGGGTTTCCTTCTCGTTCGCGACAGCGCGTGGCAGCGCCAGACCTTCGCCTCGGATGCGGCCTATCTCAGCCGCGCCGCCTCGGGGCTTGCGGGCGGAGACTGGTGGCCCTGCGACCACGGCCCCGACCTGTCGCGCGGCTTTCGCGCGCTGAAAACCTGGTTCACCCTGAAGACTTACGGCGTCAAGGCGCTTGGCGAATCGATGGCCGCCAATTGCGCCCTGGCGCGCGAGCTGGCGCGCCGGGTGGATGCGGAACCCGCGCTCAGGCTGCTTGCGCCGGTTGCGCTCAACATCGTCTGCTTTGCCTATGCCGGCCCCAAAGGCAACGCGCCAGCGGCGATCAACGCGCGGATTATCGAACATCTCCATGCCGAAGGGCGAGTCGCCCCGTCGCTGACATTCGTCAACGGACAGCCGGCCATTCGCGCGGCGATCGTCAACCACCGCACAAGGCAAGCCGACATTGACGCGCTGATCCAGGGCGTCTTGAAACTTGGTTCCCGACAGGATTTGCACCCATGCTGATGACACGCGGCCTTGCCGCCGACCATACCCTCGCAGACATCGACAAAGCCAGCCGCATCCTCGGCATGCAGAAGATCGTCTCGCTCATCTATGCCGGCACCGACGTGACGCCGCTCTGGAACGAGCTGGCCCAGCGCGTCGGCGAAAATGCCGGCGATGCGGCGGCCCTTTTCGACATGGCGACGATCCTGCAGACGGTCGGCCGCGCCGACGATGCCCGCCAGATGCTGCGCGATGCCGTGGCGCTGAAACGCGACTTCTGCGTGGTGCATGGGAATGGCCAGGGACCGCGATTGCTGGCCTTCGTGACGCCGGGCGATTTCATGGCCAATACGCCGCTGGATTTCCTGCTGGTCGGCAGCGATTGCCGCCTCTGGCTCTGCCACGTCGATGCCGGGACGACCGCGCTTGCGGACCTGCCGGAGCATGATGTCGCCTTCATGGCGATCGGCGAGTCCACCGAGAATGCCCCGGTGCTTGCCCGAATGCGGTCATTGTTGGCCGATTTCCGCGGCCCGATCATGAACAACGATCCGGAGCTCATCCGGCAACTGACGCGCGACGGCGTGAGCGACATGCTGGCCGGCGAGCCTTCGATCCTGTCGCCGCGCACCCATCGCGTGCCTCGCGCGGATCTCGTTGCCGTCGGCGCGGGTGAGAAACAGCTGCATGACTGTGCGCCTGGACTTACATTTCCACTCGTCGTCAGGCCGATCAGCACGCATGCCGGCCACGGGATGGAACGCCTCGCCGACCTCCCGGCGCTCTCGGCGTGGCTCGAGACGCAGCCGGCACCCGAGCTCTACGTCGCGCCCTTCATCGATTTTCGCGGTGCCGACGGCTTGTACAACAAGCAGCGCGTGGTGTTCATCCATGGCAAGGCCTTTGCCAGCCACATGGCGCTCTCGGAGCACTGGATGGTGCACTATCTCAGCGCCGGCATGGCGGAGAGCGCGGCAAAGCGGGCGGTCGAACAGACGTGGATGGAGGATTTCGACACGGATTTCGCAATCCGCCACAAAGAGAGCTTCGAGGCGCTCCACCGCCGCATCGGGCTCGACTATTTCGGCATAGACTGCGCCGAATTGCCCGACGAGCGCCTGCTGGTCTTCGAACTCGATGTGGCCATGGTGGTTCACAACATGGATAGCGCCACGGTCTATCCCTACAAGCAGGTGGCGATGCGCAAGCTGTTCGACGCCTTCGTCGCCGCGCTGCGCAAGAAGGCAACGGCGTGAACGGCACGCCTTGAAAAGGCAAACCGCGCCTTTGGACAAGGCGCGGTGAATTCGCAGTTCGGATAGTGCCGTCGGCGCGAAGCGCCGGCCGTTGCTCTTAACGGAAGAGCGACAGGATCGACTGGCTCGAGGAGTTGGCGATCGACAGCGACTGGACGGCGAGCTGCTGCTGCGTCTGCAGAGCAGACAGCTTGCTGGACTCTTCTTCCATGTCGGCATCGACCAGCTTGCCAACGCCCGATTCGATCGAGTCGGAGAGCGAGGAAGCGAAGGTCGTCTGCAGGTCGATACGGGTGGAGATCGAGCCGAGGCGCGAACCCATGCTGGTCATGGCGTTCAGAGCGGTCTGGACCATGTCGAGGGCAGTGGAAACCTGGCCCGAGGTCATGCCGGTGATGTCCAGGCTGAAGACCGAGTAGGAGCCGGTGACGGTGCCGAGAATGCCCGACGTGGTGTCGATCGTGCCGGAGTTCGAGCCGAACAGAACGTTGCCGGTTGCGCCGGAGTCGAAGGCGTAGGAGGTCGTGCTGACCGAAACCGTGCCGTTGGTGCCGCGGATGAACGAGGAAACGACGGCAGCGGAGTCGCCGCTGGCGGCCACAACCCAGTTTTCGCCGTTGAACGAAGCCGACTGGGCAACGCTCGAGAGCTGTGCCTGGAGCTGACCGATTTCTTCCTGGACGGACGACTTGTCGACGGAATCTTCCATCGCGGTGACAAGCTTGGACTTGATCTGGCTGACGATGTCGAGCGCGCTGGTGACGGCGGTGGTTGCCGTGTCAACCTTGGCGGCACCGAGGCCGAGGGCGTCGGAGACGGCGCTGATGGCGCTATCGTCAGACTTCATCGAGGTGGCGATCGACCAATAGGCGGCGTTGTCGGAAGCCTTGGAGATGCGCAGGCCGGACGAAACGGCGTTCTGCGTGTCCTGCAGGTTGCTGCTGATGCCACGCAGCGTCTGCAGAGCGGCCATTGCTGCATTGTTGGTAAGGATGCTCGTCATGATATTTGCCCCTTTGGCAGTTGTTGGATAAGGGACATTCCGGACCTAAAAACCGGTAACGGCACTCAGCATCATGCCTGTTAACCCAGTTGGTTAAGGTTAACTCGCCGTTTCAATGAGCATAGAAAACAGCAATATGGTTAAGAAAATCTGAACCGAGGCACGGCAAAAAATATAAAAAAAACCGCGCCTTAGGAAGGCGCGGTTAACTTCTTCTTCAGGATTTTCGTCTGGCGTCAGACGCCAGCTTCTGCTCTTAGCGGAAGAGCGACAGGATCGACTGGCTCGAGGAGTTGGCGATCGACAGCGACTGGATAGCCAGCTGCTGCTGCGTCTGCAGAGCAGACAGCTTGCTGGACTCTTCTTCCATGTCGGCATCGACCAGCTTGCCAACGCCCGACTGGATCGAGTCGGAGAGCGAGGAAGCGAAGCTGGTCTGCAGGTCGATACGGCTGGAGATCGAGCCGAGCTTCGAACCCATGCTGGTCAGCGCGTTCAGAGCGGTCTGGACCATATCGAGGGCGCTAGAGATCTGGCCCGAGGTCATGCTGGAGATATCCAGGCTGAAGACCGAGTAGGAGCCGGTGACAGTGCCGAGAATGCCCGACGTGGTGTCGATCGTGCCGGAGTTCGAGCCGAACAGAACGTTGCCGGTTGCGCCGGTATCGAAGGCGTAGGAGGTCGTGCTGACCGAAACCGTGCCGTTGCTGCCGCGGATGAACGAGGAAACGACCGAAGCGGAGTCGCCGCTCGCAGCCATGACCCAGTTTTCGCCGTTGAACGAAGCCGACTGGGCAACGCTCGAGAGCTGTGCCTGGAGCTGGCCGATTTCTTCCTGGACAGCGTCCTTGTCGACCGAGCCTTCCATGGCGGTGACGAGCTTGTCCTTGATCTGGCCGACGACGTCGATGGCGCTGGTGACGGCGGTGGAAGCCGTGTCAACCTTGGCGGCACCGAGGCCGAGAGCGTCGGAGACGGCGCCGAGGGCGCTGTCGTCGGACTTCATCGAGGTGGAGATCGACCAATAGGCGGCGTTGTCGGAAGCCTTGGAGATGCGCAGGCCGGACGAAACGGCGTTCTGCGTGTCCTGCAGGTTGCTGCTGATGCTGCGCAGCGTCTGGAGGGCGGCCATTGCGGAATTGTTGGTGTTGATGCTGGTCATGAGTGTGTCCCCGAAAACTGAATACAAAAAGGAGGACATACCGGACTTCGAATACCGGCGATGACGGAGCGGCTTCATGCTCCTCGGCCCCATTTCCTAGCGGACCAAACCCGTCATGTGGAGGGTAAGCTCGCATGCATTGCTTGCGAATTCCTTAAACGGACCGCCCGCGAAGACGGCTGTCACCAACGTGGCTAACAATGCGTAAAGGGCGCAATCATCCGCCGCTTCGGTTTCAGGCAAGCTACGTGCGCGATGATCCCGCGAATCCAGGATGACGGACCTCGGCTTTCGGCCGGCGCCTGTTCAACGTTTCGCTCGGAGTTCTCGCTCGTGACCATGAAAAACACCTTTGTGACAGCGTCCAATCTCTACCAGAAGGGACAATATACGCGCGCGCTCGAAACGCTGAACCAGCTGCTCAATACCGATACGTCGCCCAAGACCTACGCACTGCTGGCAAAAACGCTGCTCAAGCTCGGCTTCAGATCGGATGCCGCCAAGGCCTATGAACTGGCCGGCCGGCAGAAGCCCCATCGCGAGGACTATCTGCGCGAAGCCCTGCTGCTCCATGCCGAATGCGGCAATGAAGACCAGGCCTTGTCGATCGGCAGCCTGATCCTGCCGCTGGCTTTCAAGGACCCGGAACTGGCCTATGCGCTGGTCCGCATCTTCCTCGGCCGTCAGCAGAAGGAACTGCTCACCGGCTTCAAGACCGTGCTGGTCGACGGACCGGAGCTTCGGCACCGGCTGATGGCCGCAAAACTGCTGACCGACGACCTCTACGACGAGAGCAACCGGCATATCGTCGCGACACTGTTCAAGAACCATCCCGACAACATCGTCTTCCGCACGCTCTACCTGATCTTCGCCCGCGAAGTGTCCGACCTCGCAACGGTCGACAAGCACATGGCGCCGGTCAAGGCAGCCATAGCGGCTGGAAATTTCGACCATGTCACGCCCGATAACCCATTCTTCCACCTGCATTGGTGCGGCGACGAAGCCATCAACAAGCTTGCATTCCACGATACCGTGCCGCTGCCGGCAGGACATGCTGAGGCACGCCGCCGGGCGCCACATGCCTGGTCCGACAAGATCCGCATCGGCTATCTCTCGGCAGACTTCTGGCCGGGCCATGCGACGATGAAGCTCATGCAACGGATTCTGGAGCTGCACGACCGGAGCCGGTTCGAGATCACCCTCTTCGACCATTCGCCGCTCGCCTCGCAGCGCGAGCAGGAGTTCGACTATTCGCGCTGGGGACGGATGATCGATATCCGCGGCCTCTCCGATCAGGCCGCCGCCGAGGCCATCCGCGCCCAGGGCATCGATATTCTCGTCGACCTCAAGGGCCATACCAAGGATAGCCGAGCGCGCATCCTCAATCACATGGCCGCCCCCATCCAGGTAGCATGGCTCGGCTTTCCCGGCACCGCCGTCAATATCGACCTCGACTACATCATCGGCGACGCCTACGTGCTGCCGGATCATTCCAAGCCGCATTTCCACGAGAAATTCTGCCGCCTGCCGGAATGCTATCAGCCGAACGACCCGATCTATCGCCCGAAGCCACGGCCGACAACACGCGCCCAGCACGGGTTGCCAGAGGATGCCTTCGTCTTCGCCTCGTTCAACGGCAACCGCAAGATCACCTCGCAGATGGTCGACGTCTGGTGCAATATCCTCAAGCGCAGCAAGAACAGCGTCCTTTGGCTGCTCTGCAACGGCCCACGCGCCGAAGCCAATCTGTGGGCGCGGCTCGAGGCGCGCGGCGTCAACCGCAAGCGCGTCGTCTTCACCACCCGTATCCGCTACGAGGATCATATCGACCGCCAGCAGCTTGCCGATCTCGGCCTCGACACCTTCCCGGTGAACGGTCATACCACCACCTCGGAGCAGCTCTGGGGCGGCCTGCCGGTCCTGACGATGAAAGGCACCAACTTCGCCTCACGCGTCAGCGAAAGCCTGCTCAACGCCATCGGCGTCCCGGAGCTGGTGGCCGCGGATGTCCAGGCCTATGAAGACATGGCCGTCGAGCTTGCCGGACAGCCCGAGCGTGTCGCCAAGTTCAAGGAGACCCTGGTGGCGAACCGTTACGTCATGCCGCTCTTCGACGCCGAACGCTTCACCAGCCATCTGGAAACCGCCTATGACATGATGGCCGCCCGCGCCCGGCAAGGCCTGCAGCCGGATCACATGGACGTGGCGGCCCTGCCTCGGCGCACCGAGCCGTTCCATGACGAGAGCGCGAATGCAGCGGCGATCGCCGCCGAATAGGAAAGCGAGATCGACGGGGACGGCAAGGCGGACAGCCTTGGCGTCCCGGTCACTATTCCAAGGCCTGCCTTACTAGAAAATTGCCGACCATCTGGACCAGATCGTTCATCGATCGTGGTAAAGCCCATTGGGGCCAGATCGCAGCTTCAAGAAGCAAGCCGACGGCAATGAATGTGGCAATCCCGCATAGATCCAGCCCACCGCATCTGCCGATGTCACTACAGGCCGCCGTGTCAGCCATGGACGCAAGGCTGGCGATGCAGGTGTTGCGTCCGCAGATTAATGGAAAGAGCGCACGAGGCTGCCGACCAGCAGGTTCCAGCCGTCGATCAGCACGAAGAACAGGATCTTGAAGGGCAGCGAGATCGATGTCGGCGGCAGCATCATCATGCCCATCGCCATGACGATGGTCGAGACGATCAGGTCGATCACCAGGAACGGCAGCACCACCAGGAAGCCGATTTCGAAACCGCGGCGGATTTCCGAAATCATGAAGGCCGGGATCAGGACGCGATAGTCGATCTTGTTGTCGATCACCACCGTCTGTCCGCGCTCCTGCGCGAGATCGACGAAGAGCTTGATGTCCTTGTCACGCGTATTGTTGGCCATGAAGGTGCGGAAGGGCTCGGCGATCCGCACAACCGCATCCGCTTCCGAGATCTGGTTGGCCAAAAGCGGCTGCGCGCCCTCCTTCCATGCCTGATCGAAGGTCGGCGACATGACGTAGAAGGTCATGAACAGCGCCAGACTGAGCAGGATCATGTTCGACGGCGTGGTCGCAAGACCCATGCCCGAGCGCAGGATCGAAAAGGCGATGATGAAGCGCGGAAAGCTCGTCACCATGATGAGGATGCCGGGCGCGATCGACAGGATCGTCAGCAGCCCGAAGGTGCGGATGATCCAAGCCGCGACCGACCCGTTCACTGGGACGTTCAGGAGATCCGTCGGGATCTGTTGCGGCAATTGCTGCGCCATCGCCAGCTCGGGCGACAATATAGCAAATACTAATGTAGATAAAACAAGTAATAATCGAATCATTCGATCACGAAAGTCCTGAACATGACTTTCGATACGCGCCCTTCCGAGCGCAGGTCAACACGTTCCTGAATGTCATCCCGAAGATATTGCAGGCCGCGCGGGCCTTCGATCTGCTGCAGCGAGACGGTGCGGATATAGGCAAGGATATCCTGGTGGATGGCGCCGGCGAGCTGCGCATCCGGCTGGCCCTTGAATACCAGCGCGATTTCCAGACGAATCCAGTTCTGCGAGGGATAGCCGAGATTGGCGATGATCGGTTCCAACGGGACCATATTAGGCTCGACGGCCGCCGGCGCCTGCTTTTCACCCTCGCCGGTCTTGGCCGACGCCTGTACGGCGGCCGTGGCCGCCTTGATCCTCGGCGCGACCACGGTTCCGAGAAACCAGCCGCCGCCGCCGCCGAGAACCGTCAGGACCAGCAGTCCGGCAATGGTCATGACCAGCGGCGATCCCTTGCCCTTTTCCGATGCGTCTGCGGTTGCTGCCATGTCTCTCATCCGCCCGTTTACAAATAGTGCCTGCTGCCGACCGTCAGAGCGGCGACAGCAGATCGACCGCCTGCTGCCCCATCGGCGGCTGCTGGACTTCCGTCAGACGGCCGCGGCCGCCATAGGAGATGCGCGCCTCGGCGATCTTGTCGTAGGAAATGGTATTCTCCGAGGTGACGTCCTGCGGCCGCACGATGCCGGCGACGTTGAGGATGCGGATTTCCTGGTTCACACGGACTTCCTGGGAGCCGCTGATCATCAGGTTGCCGTTCTCGAGAATGCCGGTCACGACGGCGGCCACCAGCAGGTTGAGCTGCTCGGAACGCTTCATCTTGCCCTTGCCGTCGGTGCTGGTATCGGAGCCCGAGGTCGCATCGGCGTTGGTGGCGGGTTTCCAGCCGAAGATCTTGGCCGAGATATCCCAATTCATGTCGCTCTTGTTCGTGCGGCTGCGATTGGTCTCGTTATCCCAGTCCGCCTTGTCGTTGATCTGGATCGTGACGGTCAGGATGTCGCCGACATTGAGGGCGCGCGCGTCCTTGAAGAGCGCTGCCTGCGAATCGTTCCAGAGCGAATAGCCTTGCGCGACCTGATGCGGGCGCTTCGGATATTGCGACATCTGCGGCGTCTGCGCATATTGCAAACCGCTGCCGATCGGGCTCATGGCGGGCGCCCTGCCGATTTCCTTGAGAGCCTGCGGCGACTGGCAGCCGACGAGAGAAACGACGATCGCGCATGTGGCCGTTAGACGCATGTTCATGAGGGGTCCTTCGACTTCGATGTATTCGGATCGGACGCGCTGGCGATGATGTTGGTGATCACCGCCGCCTTCTGTGCATCCATTTCCGCGAGGATGAGGCTCGACTGGCGTGCGGAAAGCTTCATGATGATCGCCGCGGCCACCGTGACCTTGACATCGTTGAGGCTTGCCGCGGCCGCATCCGGTTTCATGTTCTTGTAGATATCGACCAGGCCGAGGTCGGCGGTCTTGAGGAAATCGTCCCGGCGCTTCAGCCAGTCCTCGTATTCCGCCTTGCGCTTGTCCATGGTGGCGATGCGCTCATCGACGTCGGCGCGCAGTTTCTCCAGTTCCTGTTTCTGCAGGAGATAACGCTGATCGCGGGCCGGATCGGCGATGTTGGTGCAGAACCGCCGGATCTCGTCCTGGCTCGACGCCGGATCGGCAGGCTGCTTTGCGGCCTCCTGCGCCTCTACGGCACAGACCGACAGCAGCAGCGCGGCCACGACGGGAGCCGCCGCGGCGCGGCCGGCGATCAGCAATTTGCGGGCGATGGCGATCGATCTCATTGCAGCACGAGCTCCGCTTGCAGGGCGCCGGCCGATTTGATGCCCTGCAGGATGGCGATGATGCCGTCCGGCTTGACGCCGATATTGTTCAGACCGGAGACCAGCGTCTTCAGGTCAGGCCCTTCGAGCACGGCGACGCGGCCGCCGCTCTTGGTCGCGGTGATATCCGTCTGGTCCTGAACCGCCGTCTCGCCGTTCGAGAAGGGTTCCGGCTGGATGATCTGCGGATTTTCGCTCACCTGAACCGTCAGCGTGCCATAGCTGACCGCGACCGGCGAGACGCGGACGTCGGCCCCGATGACGATGGTGCCGGTGCGTTCGTTGATGACCACCTTGGCCGGCGTATCCGTCTGGACGGCGAGATTTTCGATATCCGCCATCAGCCGCGTCAGGTCGGCCATCTTCGGCTTGCTGATCGTGACCTCCTGCGAATCCTTGGCCTCGGCGATCGGTGCGCCGAAACGCGAGGTCGCCCAGGCATTGACGCTATCGGTGATGCGGACCGAGGTGGAGAAGTCCGGATTGCGCAATTGCAGGACCAGATTGACCGAATCCTTGAACCGCGACGGCAGCTCGCGCTCGATAATGGCACCGCCCGGCACGCGGCCGGCGGTCGTGGTGCCCTCGGTGACGCTGGCGGCCGCCCCCTGCGCCTGGAAGCCGGAGACGATGACCGAGCCCTGGGCCACGGCATAGATCTGGCCGTCGGCGCCGCTGAGCGAGGTCATGATCAGCGTACCGCCGCGAAGCGAGGTCGCGTCGCCGAGCGAGCTCACCGTGACGTCCAGGCGGCTGCCGGGGCTTGCGAAGGGCGGCAGATTGGTCGTCACCATCACGGCGGCGGTGTTCTTGGCGGCGGACTGGCCGCCCTGGGTGGAGATGCCGAGATTCTGCAGCATCGCGCGCATGGACTGCTCGGTAAACGGCGAGGCGCGCAGGCTGTCGCCCGTTCCCTGCAAACCGACGATCAGGCCATAGCCGATGAGCTGGTTGTCGCGGCCGGCCTGCAGAGAGGCGATGTCCTTGATGCGTGACTGGATCGCCCAGGCCGGGTCGCCGACGACCAGGCCGGGCAAGGCCAGCAGAACCGCGAGGAAGTGGCGAAGCCTTTTCATTTCGAAACCACGCGGATCGTACCGTTCTCAAGCACCGTGCCGCTGACGATGATGCCTGAATCGAGATTGCGAGCCCGCACGCTATCGCCGACCGCACCGTCGTCCAGCGGTGTTCCGGCCGCGGTGATCGTCATGCTGCCCATGCTCATCACCAGGCGTGCGTTCTGGCCACGCGTCACCGCATAGGGCTGGCGAAGGGCGGAGATCGAGATGGTCCGGCCGGGCAGAAGCGTGCGCTTCGACACGAGGCCGGTGACGTCCCGGAGCCGCTTGGCGTAATCGCCGCTGAGGTTGGGATTGGTGACCTCGACCTCCTCGAGCTGGCCGCTGCTGATGACATCGCCGGGATAGATCGTCTCGGTCGGGACGACGGCTGTCCCCAGGCTGCCTTCGTCCGTGCTCGTCGCGCCGGCGGGAGCAACCGACACGAACATGACGGAGAGGCTCGCCGCGGCGAACCAGGCCATTGCTAAGCTTTTCATCCGGCGAAACCTCATGTTCGGCCCGTCCCTTTGTTACTTCAGGTTCTTGCTGACGATCTGCGCCATGTCGTCGGCCGTCGTGATGACCTTGGAGTTCATCTCGTAGGCGCGCTGCGCGGTGATCAGATCGGTGATTTCCTTGACCGGATCGACGTTCGACGATTCGAGATAGCCCTGCTTCAGATAGGCGAAGCCGTTCTCGTTGGGATCGGAGACGACCGGATCGCCAGAAGCCGGCGTCTGGGTGAAGAGATTGCTGCCCATCGGCTGCAGGCCCGCTTCGTTGACGAAGTTGGCGATCTGCAGCTGGCCGAGAACGGTCGGCGTCGTCGCCGTGCCGATCGTCGCCGCGACCTCGCCGGACTGGCTGATGGTGACGTTGCTGGCATTGTTCGGGATGGTGATGCCGGGCTGCAGCACATTGCCGTCAGGCGTGACGATCTGGCCGGTATCGCTCTTGTTGAAGGAGCCGGCGCGGGTATAGGCCGTCGTGCCGTCGGGCATCTGGATCTGGAACCAGCCGCGGCCGACCAGCGCGACGTCGAGATCGTTCGACGTCTGCGAGAGTTCGCCCTGGATCTGGATGTTGCGCACGGCCGTCGTCTGCACGCCGAGGCCGATATTGGCGCCTTCCGGCACCACCGCCTGGTTCGGCCGGTTGGCGATGCCCTTGGCGCGCTCGGTCTGGTAGAGAAGATCCGAGAACTCGGCGCGGGAGCGCTTGTAGCCCGTGGTGTTGATGTTCGCGATGTTGTTCGCGATCACTTCGAGATTGGTCTGCTGGGCGTCCATGCCCGTCGCGGCAATAGCGAGCGCTCTCATGTCTTCATCCTTCGAGCTGGAGCGCAAATCCCGAAGCCGCGAGGCGGCTTGAAACAGAATCGCGCCAAATCAAAAATTGGAGCGGGCGATCCGCCCTAGATCTGCATTTTCGTCACATCGAGAAAGGCGGAGACGACCTTGTCGCGCAGGGCGATCGCCGTCTGCAGCGTCTGATCCGCCTGCATGACCTTGTCGACCACCTCGCGGGTGCTCATCGTGCCCTTGATGCCGGCAAAGGAGGCGTTTTCGGCTTCCTTCAGGGTGTTGACGGTGTTTTTCGCCACGTCGGACATGACGGAGGCGAAGCTGCCCGCGGCGGCGGTGCCGACCGCCGCCTCCGGCGTCGAAGCGAGCGCGCCGGATACGGTGGAGGTCAGGTCCGTGGCGATACCGCCGAGACCGCGCGTGACCGAGAGGGAGGAGACATTCTTGATGGCGTCAATCATTGTGCGTTCTTCAAGAGATCGATGGTGGAGGAGATGAGGTCGCGGGTCTGGCGTACGGTCTGCAGATTGGCTTCGTAGGAGCGATTGGCCTCGCGCATGTCGGCCATTTCGACCAGGACGTTGACGTTCGGCATCTTGACGTAGCCCTTCTGGTCCGCCGCCGGATTGTCCGGGTCGTATTCTTCGACGAACTTGCCGGTGTCCTCGCCCATCTTCTTGACGCCGACCGTCGTCACGCCGCTGGCCCGGTCGAGCTCGGCGCCAAAGGTCACCGTCTTGCGGCGATACGGATCGGCGCCGGGCGTGTCGCCGGTCGAACGGGCGTTGGCGATGTTTTCGGAAACGACGCGCAGGCGGGTCGACTGAGCCTCCAGGCCCGAGCCCGCAATCTTCAATGCGGCAGATAGGGAGTCCATGGCACCTTCACTTCATCTATTGTTTTACGGTCATCAACATCATGCGATGAAAGGAGCTGACCAGGGCGGTGTTCAAGCTGTACTGCCGCTTGATTTCACCCGACTTGGCGAGCTCGTCTTCCAGGCCCACGGTGTTACCCGACTCCTGGACGCCGATTTCCTGGTTGAGCGACGCTTCCTCGACGTTGATGTCGCCGCTCTCGCTGAATTCGCTGCCGGAGAGATGCGCCGGATTGGTTCTCGCCATGCCGACATTCTCGTTGTCGAGAACGGCCTGGAATGGCGTCACATCCTTGGCACGGAACTTCGGCGTATTGGCATTGGCGATGTTGCCGGCAACAACCTCCTGACGCACCTGGAGCCACTCGGCTTGCCGCGAGGCCAGGTCAAAGAGCTGAATGGGTTGCATGGGCTTCTCTCCGTTCTTACAACAATGACCCTAGAGGGATAATCTTGCGTGGGACTTGCGGTCGGCGCGTTCTTGCGAAAGTCTTGGTCGCGCCTGTTTTCCAGGCGATTTCACCGTCTCATTCATGGCTGTAGACATCGCCCGTGGAGGTGACGATCACCCATCGTCCGTCCCGCTGCTCGATGGTCGCCAGGCGGCTGTTGTCGGGCAGGACCGAACCGACGCGCACGACATACATGCCGGTGTCGTCCTCGATCAGCGCCCGGCCGTTGGCGACATGCAAAAGATGGAAGGGCGACTTGCCGGGGAAAGGCTGATCCTCCGCCGGCGGTCCCTTGTCATCCTCCCGCCCGACGCTGCTGACCGTCGCCGTCGTCATCGGATCGGGAAGGAACTCCTTCTGTCCGTTTGGATTCTTGTTGGCCATGGCGAGTGGGGAAACATTGACGATCTCGCGCCCTTTCCAATGCGGCAGGTCCCGCGTGCGGTCGCCTTCGGCGACCTGAATGCCGAACTTGTCCGGGTTCAGGAACACATACCAGGGGAAGAAGGCCGAGACGCCCGCAAGCAGCAGGCCGGTGCAGGTCAGCACCTTGTCGGTCATGGTCCGCCTTTTCGCCTGCATCGGCGGAGCGACCGGTTCGTCTGCGTCGGATTCTCTCACGTCAGCCTCTCTTTGCTGGAGTGACTGCGACCGAACCGTTCTTCAGAGCGGTCGCGAGATCGGTGAAGGCGTCTGCCGATGGCCGCTCGCCGGGTGTCTGCTTCAGGATCTCGTAGATGATCGGCACCTGGCGGACGGCGATATCGAGATCCGCGTCGCTGCCCTGGCGATAGCCGCCGATCAATCTCAGATCGCGGGTTTCCTCGTAGCGGTGCACGAGCGCCTTCAGGCGCGACACCAGTTTCTCCTGATCCGAGGTCCAGGCCTTGCGCGCCAGGCGCGACACCGAGGCCAGAGGATCGATCGGCGGGTAGCGCCCCTCCTCCGCCAGGCTGCGCTGCAGGACGATGTGGCCGTCGAGGATGCCGCGGGTGGAATCGGCGATCGGATCGTTGTGATTGTCGCCGTCGACGAGGATGGAGATGATCGCGGTGATCGTACCCGTGCCCTCCGGTCCCGGCCCGGCGCGCTCGAGAAGACGCGGCAGCTCGGTGAAGACCGAGGCGGGATAGCCGCGCGCGATCGGCGGTTCGCCGGATGCCGTCGCGACCTCGCGGATGGCATGGGCGAAACGGGTGACGCTGTCGACGATGAGCAGCACGTTGTCGCCCTGGTCGCGGAAATGCTCGGCGATGGTGATGGCCGACAGCGGCGCCATCTTGCGCAGCATCGGGCTCTCGTCGCTGGTGGCGACGACGGCGACCGACTTGCTCATATGCGGACCGAGCGTATCCTCGATGAATTCGCGGACTTCGCGGCCGCGCTCGCCGACCAGCGCGATCACCACCTTGTCGAAGGCGTCGGCACGGGCCAGCATGGACAACAGCGTCGATTTGCCGACACCGGAGCCGGCGAAGATGCCGAGACGCTGGCCGAGGCAGAGCGGCGAGAAGATATCGATGGCGCGCACGCCGGTCCTGAAGCCGGTCTCGACGCGTTTACGCGTCATGGAAGGCGGCGCGGTGTTGGAGATCGAGCGCGGCTGCGGGCCTGCCGTCAGCGGCCCGAGGCCGTCGATCGGCTCTCCCAGCGAATTGATCGTGCGGCCGCACCAGCCATCGGCCGGCGAAATGCGGAAGGCGCCCTTGCGGATGACGGTATCGTGGATGCCGATCGGCTCGCCCGGCTCGATCGGACAGACATAGGTCAGCTCCGGCTCGACGCGCACGACCTCGCCGAGATGGATGCCGGTCGGCGAACGATGGGCGACGAATTCGCCCAGCCGTACATGTCTGGAGATGCCCGCGACGGTATAATGCCCGGCCGCGATGGTGCGCACATGGCCGCCATGGGCGACTGCGTTTTCCGCCATCGCATATTGGCTCGCCAAGGCGGCCATATGCGAAAGCTTCGGGGAGATCGCCCCCGCCGGCATTCGGTCATCGAACATGATGCGCCCCTCTTACTGGCTGCCGCCAAGGGTCTTGATCGCGTCCGAAAGCGTGCCTTCGCTGCTGTTGGTGAGCGTCGAGATATTGTCGAAGGCGCGGCTGACCTCGATGAGCTCGGTCATTGCCCGCATGCCGTTGACATTGGAGTTTTCGAGATAGCCCTGGGCGATCCCGATGCTCGAGCGGTCGACGACCGGCTGCGGCGTGTCGGTCGGCAGGACGCCGCTGTTGTCATAGCGCAGGAAGCCCTTGGTGACGTCGGAGCTGTAGAGGCCGATCTGGCCGACCTGCTTGCCGTTCTGGGCAATCGTGCCGTTCGAGGAGACGGTGGGTGCACCGCCGGACGGATCGAGCTGGATCGGCGCGCCGCCGGGATCGAGCACCGGATAGCCGCGGGCCGAGACCAGCGCGCCGCTGTCGGTCATGGTGAAGCGACCGTCGCGCGTCAGCACCAGGCCGGCCGGCGTGTTGAGGCCGAACCAGGCATCACCCTTGACGGCGAAGTCGAAGAGGTTACCGGTGTTCTGCAGCTCGCCATTATCCGTGGAAAGATAGTCGTTGCCCTGCGAGACGAAGGCCACCTTGGCGTTGAGCTTGTTTTCGGTATTGCTGAGCACCTGATTGAACTTGACCTCGGTGCCGCGGAAGCCCGTGGTGTTCACATTGGCCATATTGTCGGCGATCGTCGTCAAGCGCCGCTCAAGCGCCATCTGGGACGACAGCGCCACATAGATACCAGACTGCATTTTCAACGCCCTCCGGACATTGGAGAATAACGGGAAAGGAAACGCCGCCGGCGCTCCTACATTTCGTTAGCGGGGCATGGATGCCCTTACCCGTTACTGTGCCGGCATTGGCTTGTGCGAAGCTGACACGTCGAAACGCCTGCGAAAGCGCATGCCGAACAGCCTCACGCAAGGCAGCTCCCCTAGTTGATGGGAGGAAGCAACGTTCAGGTGTGGACTGGCGATGAATATTATTATCGGATTTGTAGTGACCTGCGGCTGCATCATTGGCAGCTTCATGGCGATGGGCGGGGATGTGAACGCGCTGTTCCAGCCCTTCGAATTTGTCATCATCGCGGGCGCCGGCATCGGCGGCTTCATCATGGCCAATCCGATGAAGGTCGTGAAGGATTCCGGCAAGGCCTTGCTCGAAGCCTTCCGGCATTCGATCCCCAAGGAGCGCGATTATCTCGACACGCTCGGCGTGCTCTATTCGCTGATGCGGGACCTGCGCACCAAGTCGCGCAACGAGATCGAGGCCCATATCGACAATCCGGACGAATCGGTGATCTTCCAGGCCGCCCCGACGGTGCTGAAGAACCGGGACCTGACGGCCTTCATCTGCGACTATGTCCGCCTCATCATCATCGGCAACGCCCGCTCGCACGAGATCGAGGCGCTGATGGACGAGGAACTCAACACCATCCAGCACGACAAGATGAAGCCCTATCACGCGATCACGATCATGGGCGATTCCTTCCCGGCCATCGGTATCGTCGCCGCCGTGCTCGGCGTCATCAAGGCGATGAGCCACATCAACGAATCGCCCGAAGTGCTGGGGCACCTCATCGGCTCGGCGCTGGTCGGCACCTTCCTCGGCATCATCCTGTCCTATTCGGTCTGCGCGCCGCTGGTCTCGCAGATCAAGATCGTGCGCAACAAACAGCACCGCCTCTACGTGATCGTGAAGCAGACGCTGCTCGCCTACATGAACGGCTCGGTGCCGCAGGTGGCGCTGGAATACGGCCGCAAGACCATCTCCTCCTACGAGCGGCCGTCCATCGACGCGGTCGAGCAGGAAATGATGAACCCCGGCGGTGAGAGCAAGGCGGCCTAACGATCATGAGCCAGCAATCCACGCATCCGAAACAGGCAATGGACCCCGTCCTCTTCGCCAAACTGACCGGCGGTCTCGGCGATCACGCGACCCTTACCAAGCTCGGCACCGCCTTCGGACAGGTCTATGCCGAGTTCCTCCCCGACATCATCAAGAGCGAAACCGGGATCGAGGTGTCCGTCGGCTATACCGGCTGCCGATCGGGGCTCATGAACGATCTCATCGCCGGCCTCGGCGGCAATTACGCCCTGGTGAACGGCTCGCTGCGCAACTGGGCGCCTAAATTCGTGCTCGGCTGCGGCGCCGGCTTCGTCATGAGCCTGATGGAGCATATGCTCGGCGCAAGGCCCGAAACCATCGAGACTCCGGCTCCCCGGCAGCTTTCGATGATCGAGCTCGATCTCTCCGTGATGGTCTTCGACAAGATCGCCAATGTGCTGCGCTCGGCCGTCAACGCGCCTGGCGGCTTCGAGCCCTATCTCGATCCGCCCTACAACGTCGAGGACCGGCCGATGCCGGTCGCCGGCCAGGCTGACGATTTCGCCGCCGCCATCCTGATGACGATCTCGCTCGGCAAGACCGTCTCGGAGATCATCGTCATCGCGCCGCAGCGGGAATTGCTGCGCACCGTGGTCAGCGCGCCGCGGGCGAAGAACCCGTCGGCCGGATCGCAGGCCTGGACCGAACAGCTCAGCGAGCAGGTACGCCGCTCGCATGTGACGCTGGAGGCTCGCATCCGGCTGCAGACGCTGACGCTGGACACCATCTCCAGGCTCGCCGTCGGCGACGTCATTCCCTTCATGGATACGGGCGACGTTCGCGTCGAGGTCAGCGCCAACAGCAAGGAACTCTATGTCTGCGAGTTCGGCCGATCCGGAGAAAACTACACCGTACGCGTCAAGGATACCGTGAACTCCGACGACGAGCTTCTTCGGCACCTGATGAATTGACCGGCTGGCGGGTGCGGCTCGCACCCACGGCAGCTTGAGGCAAGTTTCAACTGGAATAGTGATGTCATGGCTACGAAGACCACACAGAAAAGCAGCGAGGATTCGCTGGAGCTGACAAACAGCGACGCCGCACTGGACGAGGCCATTGATGGCCTGCGCGGCGTGCTGAAGAAAGATACCGACGGCGGCGCACCGGATTTCGATGTCGATGCCTTCGGGGCGGAAACCGGCGCCGGCCTTCCCGCGTTCGGCGGCGATTTCGGCGACGGCGATGCGGACACCGCCTTCGGTGCCGGTGATTTCGGCGGCGACACCTTCGCCGAGACCGCCGCTCCGGGCAGCGCGATGGCCGCCAACATGGACCTGATCATGGATATCCCGATCGATGTCCAGATCGTGCTCGGCAGCAGCCGCATGCAGGTCTCCGGCCTGATGAACCTCACGGAAGGCGCCATCATCGCCCTCGACAAGAAGATCGGCGAGCCGGTGGAAATCACCGTCAATGGCCGGCGGATCGGCCGCGGCGAGATCACCGTGCTGGACGGTGACGACACCCGCTTCGGCATCAAGCTTATCGAACTGTCCAATACCCGATCGAAATAAGCCGTTTCGCACGATCTATTTGATGACGCATGAATTTTTCCGGAGCACCTTTCTGCTCCGGAAGCAGACTTCGGAAAGACTGACTTCTTTTCAGAATAAGCCCACTCCCTGTTCGGGACGGAGATGAAGACCATGATGGACTTTGACGATTTCAGCGGCAGCCTTGCCGAGAAACCGTTGTCACAGGCTGAAAAAGCCGCTGCCGTTCTGCTTGCCATGGGAAAGCAGGTGGCGGGACGTCTGCTCAAATATTTCACCCAGCATGAATTGCAGCTCATCATCGCCTCGGCGCAATCGCTGCGGCTGATCCCGCCGGACGAACTGGCGCAGCTCGTCGCCGAATTCGAGGATCTCTTCACCGAAGGCGCCGGCCTGATGGACAACGCCAAGGCGATCGAGAGCATCCTCGAGGAAGGCCTGACACCCGACGAGGTCGACAGCCTGCTCGGCCGACGCACGGCCTTCCAGGCCTACGAAGCCTCGATCTGGGATCGTCTCGGCGAAGCGGACCCGAGCTTCGTCGCCAGGTTCTTCCTGCGCGAACATCCGCAGACCATCGCCTATGTGCTGTCGATGATGCCGTCCTCCTTCGGCGCCAAGATCCTGCTGCAGCTCCCGGAAGAGCAGCGCGCCGACATCATGAACCGCACGGTCAATCTCAAGGATGTCAGCCCGAAGGCGGCGCAGATCATCGAGAACCGCGTGCTGGGGCTGATGTCGGAAATCGACGCCGAGCGCAACGCCGCCGGCTCGACCAAGGTCGCCGACCTGATGAACGAACTGGACAAGCCGCAGGTCGACACATTGCTCACCTCGCTGGAAACCATCAGCAAGGAATCCGTCGATAAGGTGCGCCCGAAGATCTTCCTCTTCGACGATCTCACCTTCATGCCGCAGCAAAGCCGCGTCCTGCTGCTCAACGACATCGCCTCGGACATCATCACCATGGCGCTACGCGGTTCGACGAACGAAATGCGCGAGATCGTGCTTTCGTCGATCAGCCCGCGCCAGCGCCGCATGATCGAATCCGACCTGCAGGTGCCGAGCAACGGCCTCAATGCCCGCGAAATCGCCATCGCCCGGCGCGCCATCGCCCAGGAAGCCATCCGGCTCGCCAATTCCGGCCAGATCGAACTGAAGGCGAAGGACACGACACCTGTGGAGAAAGCCGCATAGTGGCGGCGCGACTCACCTGAATCGTCCTAGAATGCCCAAAAACAGGGCCGCGCGATGCGCGGCCTCTTTCCGTTTCGTGAAGGGCGGCTGCTTTGGCTGACGAAGACAAGGACAGTAAAACAGAGAAACCGACGGAGAAAAAACTCCGCGATACGATGGAGAAGGGCAATGTGCCCCACTCCAGGGAGGCGACCCTCTTCGCCTCCATGCTCGCGACGGTCATCTACGTCACCTTCTTCCTGCCGGAACGCATCGGGCGCATGGCCGAGACGCTGCGCGATCTCTTCGAGAAGCCCGATCAATGGAAGCTCGAAACCGGGCCGGACGCCATTTCGCTGTTTACCCGCATCGGCTGGGAGGTCGGCAACCTGCTCCTGCCGGCCATTGTCCTCTTCTTCGCCTTCGGCATCGGTTCCTCGATGTTCCAGAACCTGCCGACACCGGTGCTCGAACGCATCCGGCCGCAATTTTCGCGCATCTCGCCGGTTTCGGGCTGGAACCGTCTCTTCAGCATGACGGGTCTGGTGGAATTCGGCAAATCGCTCGCCAAGATCGTCATCGTCGGCATCATCATGTTCTTCGTGCTGCGCGGCCAGTTCTTCCATGCGATCGATTCGCTGGTGTCCGATCCGCAGACCATCTTCGTCCGGCTGTCGACCATCGTTCAGAAAATCCTGATCATCGTGCTGCTGGCGACCGCCATCGTCGGCATCGCCGACGTGCTGTGGAGCCGGTATCACTGGTTCGATCAGCTGAAGATGACCAAGCAGGAGGTCAAGGACGAATACAAGCAGGCGCAGGGCGACCCGATCGTCAAGTCGCGCCAGCGCTCCATCGCCCGCGATCGTGCCCGTCGGCGCATGATCAAGCAGGTGCCGCGCGCCACGCTCATCATCGCCAATCCGACCCATTTTGCCGTGGCGCTGCGCTATGTCCGCGAGGAAAACGACGCACCCGTCGTCGTTGCCAAGGGCCAGGACCTGATCGCGCTGAAGATCAGGGAGATTGCGGAGGCGAACGGAATTCCCGTTTTCGAAGATCCGCCGCTTGCACGCTCCATGTTTGCGCAAGTCTCGGTGGATAGTGTCATCCCGTCAGTGTTTTACAAGGCCGTCGCAGAGCTTATCCATCGGATCTACGCCGCGCAGTCGAATAGAAAACGGGTACGATAATCAAATGAAAAAATGCCCCTACTCTGCCCAACGTGAACGCATTCTCGCCGAAGCGATCAGCCCGGTCGCCAGCGAGCTGAGGCTCCTCGATGCGGCCGACCTGATTTCGCTGCTGCGATTCGAACGCTATGGCAATCTTGCCGACCTCGTGGCGTCGGCGGCCGAGCTCTATTTTCATCCCGGCACGGTCAATTTCGGGCTTGGGGGCGACTACAAGCTCGATTGGGGCGGGCCGGCGGAGGTCACGCTCGACCTTGAGATCAAGCCGCGCGGCGTCACCGTCTATGCCAAGCTCGCGCTGGCCGAACATCATGCCGGCATCGAGATCCATCATATCGCCTTCGAGAAGCCTTCGGCCGATCCGGACGAAAATACCGCCCTGCTCGCCCGCAGCCTGCAGGATGCGCGCTATGCGATCGCCAGCAGCGCGACGGAAGCGGCTTGAAAGGGGTGAGAACCCCGGTTCTCACGATGAAGATCCGCTTGGGGCAGTTCATGGCTTCTCGAAAGCACGGAACTGCCCTATCTCATTGTTCTCGCACAATTCCGGACGGAAAACCGCTCCGCATTGTTCCCGGAATTGCTCGAGGGTGCCGCCGTCAGCTGATATAGCCGAAGCGGATCGCCTTCGCGATCGCCTGGATGCGGTTGACGCTGTCGAGCTTGATCGTGGCCGAGCCGAGATAGGCATTGACGGTATGCACCGACAGGCCGAGCTTCTCGGCAATCTCTTCGCTGATCCGGCCGTCGCCGGCGAGCTGGAGGCAGGCGATCTCCCGTTCGCTCAAGGCTTCCGCCGCCGGCGAGCGGCGCTCGTCGAGCGACAGAAGCTCCAGCATGATCTGGCAGCTGCGGCCATGCAGCTCGACGATCATGTCACTGGCGAGATCCATGAACTTCGCGGCGAAAACGACATAGCCATTGCCGACGGAGCCGAGCCGCACCGGGAAGGCGACGCCGGCAAAGGGCAGGAGATGCGGTTTCAGGCGCTGGGTGAAGGCGGCAAAATCCGGCGTCTCGGCCGTGCTGTCGCTGTCGCGGCCATTCCACATCAGCGGCAGCAGCGATTTCTCGATATGCTCGATCATCGCCTCACCATAGGCGTCCACGAAGGCCTTGTTCATGACGGGATTGGCCGAGCCCCAGTTTTCCAGCTCGCAGACCAGGCGCTGCTTGCTCGGCAGGCCGGAGCCGCTGACGCGATAAACGGCGAAATTCTGCGCGTCGATCAGCTTCTGCATCGACACCAGCTTCGGGAAGAGATCGGAGCGGCCGGAAATCCGCTGCGAGCGGACAAGTCTCGTTTCGCCCGGTGTCTCCGTCGCCCTGTCCGGCTGGTATCGCATTCGGTCCGCCTTCAAACGAGGTTGTTCCTGACGGCAAAGGCGATCGCTTCCGATCGCGTCTTCGTCGCGGTCTTGCGCATGACGCTGGTGATGTAGTTGTTGATGGTATTGCGCGAGATGCCGAGGATCATGGCGATCTCGTCGCTGGTCTTGCCCTCGGCGATCCAGAACAGACATTCCAGCTCGCGCTCGGTCAGATCGAAATCCCGCTCCAGCTTGCCTTCGACGCTGCGGGTGAAGCTGGCGAAATAGCCGGCCAGCAGCCCGACGTCACGCAGCCGCTCCGGCGACATCGACAGGCTGTCGCCGGCCAGCAGCATCAGCGAAAAGCGCGTACGGCCGACATTGAAGGTCAGCGCGCAATATTGGCGGCCAGCGCCTTCCGGCAATTCGACGTCATCGGGCAGGAAGGCAACATTCGGCTGAAACAGCGACATGCATTTTTCCAGTTCGCCGGTGCGGCCATAGCCGCTCGTCAGCTCCGAGGCCAGGCGCCGCACGAGGTCGAAGGGCCAGTCGGAGGAGACGACGAAATCGAGCCCGCTTTCCTGGATCAGGTCGCAGCGCGCCAGAAGATAGTGAGAGGCGCCGGCATAGCCGGTCAGCAGGCGCATGCCGGATTGCAGATAGGCAGGACCGGCGATGGCGCTCAACTGCTGAATGAGCTGATCGCGCGACATCGCATTGGCGGCGGCGATCGATCGCGCATCCCTGTCGCCCTTGCTTGCCTGCGATAGCTGCATGTCCATTATCTGTATTTCCTGCGACTGTCAGACGACCGAACGTCAACGAGAGCATCGCTTGGCCTGGACCCAGCGCATAGCTTCGAAAACCGGGACCGACTTTCGGAAAAGCGTCTGCGCCAACTCAAATCATTATCGCGCGAGATGCACATTCAGATAACCGCGCGATGTGCAAAGGCGCCAACATGAATCTGATTTCGGCAATCGCATTGGCGCGACCCGCCAAAAACGCAATCAACGAACCATAAACTGATTTCCCGCGCCCTGGCCCCTTCACATCCCTGAATTGACCGAACGCGGATCTAGAATCACACTCGCGACGCCTGACTATTATTGCGAATAGACGGCCTGACTGTAAGTCGATTCTTTCTACCCAGCAATGACATTTGCGGCCGTTCCACGGGTTGCCAACACTTCTGACGCGCCGCTTTCGCAATGCCGCTCACGCAGAAAGACCGGGATTTCTCCCGGTCCTGTTCCTATGCCGCTGTGCCGACGGCCCATTTTCTGAGGATCTTGGCGGCGCGCTCTTCGCTGATCTCCACCATGCGCGAGAGGCGACGTTCCGGCCCTTCCTTGACGCGGCGGTTGAAGGTGCCGCCGTCCTCGCCCATCGACAAGAGGTCGTCGGTGCTGTCGAAGCCGAAGTCCGAGCCGAAGCCATCCATCAGCGCCGCCCCCGGTCCGCCGACCGCGCCGGGCGCAAAGTCCGGCAGTTCCAGCCCGCCCGCTTCCGGCAGAGCCGCGGCGCTAGCGCCGCCGCCGAGCGAGCGGATCAGCGGGCGGAAGCCCATCCAGACGATCAGGAAGGCGACCGCGACGAAGGCGAGCGAGTTGACGATGCCGGCGAGGTTGCGGCTCAGCATGTCGGTGATGCTGAAGCCCGAGGCGCCGTCGTCAAGCAACTGCGTATCCAGGAAGTTCATCGCGTTGACGGTCACCACGTCGCCGCGGTTGGGATCGATGCCGGCGGCTGTCGCGACGATCTTCTGCATTTCGGCGATGTAGGCATCGACCTTGGCCGGATCTGCCGGCTCGCCGACCATCTGGGCGACACGGCCCTTGTTGACCACGACGGCGACCGAGAGCTTCTCGATCCTGTAGCTGTTGCGGACCGTTGCGATCGTCTTGCTGTTGATTTCGTAGTTGGTCTGCTCTTCGCGCTTGTCGGACTGGTCGTTCGAGGTCGGCCCGTTGCCGCCGGCCTGCGGGGCCGCCTGCGGCACGTTCTGCTCGACGGTCGCGGCCGTATCGGACTGGCGCTGCTGCGACTTCTGCGCTTCCTTGGTGGTGCGTACCGAGCGCTCGACCTTGGAATCCGGATCGTAGGTGGTTTCCTGCACCTGCTGGCTGTCGGTGTTGAGCTGCGCGGTCACGCTGGAACGGAAATTGTCGAGGCCGAGAAAGGGCGCCAGCGCCTTGTCGATATTCGATTCGACCTCGCTCTGGACGTTCTGCACGATGCCGAGATTGCGGTTCAGCGCGCCGTTGCTCTGATCGTCGCCGGAGGCGAGCAGCTGGCCGCTGGAATCGAGGATCGTGACATCGTCCACTTCCAGGCCGGGCACGGCGGAGGCGACGAGATGGCGGATGGCCTGCGCCGACTTGCGGGCAGCCTCGGCATTGGCGCGGATCATCACCGAAGCCGTGGGCTTCTGATCCGCCTTCCGGAAATTGCCGACATCCTGCATGACGATATGCACGCGCGCCGCGCTGATGCCGGCGATCGAGGTGATGGTGCGGCCGATTTCACCCTCGAGGGCGCGGACGCGGGTCACTTCCTGCATGAAGGAGGTGAGGCCGAGCGAGCCGACATTGTCGAAGAGTTCGTAGCCGGCATTGGTGCTGTTGGGCAGGCCCCGCTCGGCGAGAAGCGCGCGGGCCCTGCCGGTCATGCCGGCCGGTACGGTCAGGCTCGTGCCGTCGGACCCCACCTGGAAATTGATCTTGGCTTCGGCGAGCGCAATGCTGATCTGGTTCAGATCGGTCGCGTTGAGACCGATATAAAGCGTTTCCTGGGCGGGCTTGTTGACGTAAAGGGCCGCAAACAGGATCAGCGCCATGGATACGACGCCCACGCCGGCCAGCGCCAGCAGCCGTGTTCTTCCCAGATTCTGCAGATTCCTGAACAAAGGAACTAATTGATTTAACAGATTCATTCTGTTCTCGCACGATTCGTCAAAGCCCTGATGGCTTTGTGCCTTGCAGCGAAGATAGAAATCGAAACTTGTGCGAACGTTTCGTCCAGCCGCAAAGGCGCGGGAATTCGAAGAAAGCTATCCAGAATAATGGAGGAAAAACAATATAGGGTGTCGAGGGCCGCCGTCAGAAGAAATCGAAATCGCCGGCCGCCTTCGCGAGAGGCTGGGAATGCCCGTGACGCAGGCCGCCGCTCAGCGCCTTCTGCATCTCGGTGAGCTTGACCAGGCTCAGCGCGGTGGCGACGTCGACCATCCAGCCGTCGGGCATCTCGCTGCTGATCGTATCGATGAATTCGGCGATGCCGCGCGTCTTCTGCACGGCAAGATCGATACCCTGCAGTACCTTCATCGCATCGGGCGATTCCAGAACATTGACTTCGCTGAGATCAAGCAGCTGCGGCTCGATGCGCTCGATCAGATAAGCGATATCGTGCAGCTCCGCGACGATGCGCATCAGTATGGCGGGCAGTGCCTCCTGCATGGTCGACGTATCGGTGCGCGGGGTGATGGTCATCGGATAGTCCTCGCTGATCAGAAAAATTCAATCGCATTGTCGACTGGCTTCGGAGCCGCGACAGGGCGTTGTTCCAGGGCCACGGTCTTCTGCGTTTCGGCGCCGGTCAGCGGATATTGCCGCGCGCGGCCCGAGACCGGCCAATATTCCACCTTGCGGCCATGCTCGCCGCCGGTGCTGGAGCCGACCACCGGAATGCCTTCGTCCCGCAGGAACTCCATGGCAAAAGCCGCGTTCTGCTCGCCGACATTGGAGAAGGTGGCGATGGTCTTCGCGCCGCCGAAGATCTTGGCCTCCAGCCGGTCGCGACGCGCGCCCTGCTTCAGAAGGCCGTTGATCAGCAGTTCCATCAGGTGCACGCCGTAGCGCGTCGCGTCACCGCCGCTCGTCGGCGAGGTCGCCATGCCCGGCAGCAGAAAATGGTTCATACCACCGACGCCGGCGATCGGATCGCGCAGGCATGCCGCCACGCACGAGCCGAGAATGGTCGCCAGCACCACATCGGGGTCGCTGATGACCTTGTACTCGCCTTGAATGATGTGCACGCGACGGGCGGCAGCCTCGACGGTCATTTCAACGCTCCGAACACGGCCTCGATCGCCGCCTTCATTTTTTCGATGGTGAAGGGCTTGGCCAGAACATTGTTGGCGCCAAGCTGGGCCGCCTTCTGCACCAGGGCGCGGTCGCCCTGGGCCGTCAGGATGATGAAGGCCGCTTTCTTCGTTGCCGGATTGGTACGGACCGCCTGAAGCAGGCCGAGGCCGTCCATCTTCGGCATGTTGAAATCCGAGATCACCAGATGATGCGGCTGCTGCTGCATGATCTTCATGCCCTGCTCACCGTCACCGGCGGCCGTGATCTGCTTGAAGCCCAATTGCGTCAGCGCATCGCTGAGCAGAAGACGGCTGGTGACCTGATCGTCGACGATCAGAACTTTGATTTTCTCCGCTAGAGACATTATTCGCTCCCTTCCTTTCGGGCGGCTGTTGCTTTCAATATTTCCTCGCCAATGGCGTTCAGCGGAAACTGCTGTTCGACGGCGCCGAGTTCGAACGCGACCCTCGGCATCCCATAGACCACGCAGGTCTTTTCATTCTGGCCGATGGTTCGCGCGCCAGCATGGCGCATCTTGAGAAGGCCGGCGGCGCCATCGCGGCCCATGCCGGTGAGGATCACGCCGACGGCATTGCGGCCGGCAAGTTCGGCAACCGAATCGAACAGCACATCCACCGAGGGACGATGACCGTTGACCGGCGCGCGCTCGACCAGGCGGCAATGCGGCGCCGAGGCGTTGGCGACCTGGAGATGCCTTTCGCCGCCTGGCGCCAGATAGATCTTGCCGATCTCCAGCCGCGCGCCATCGCTCGCTTCCTGCACCACCGGAGCGCAGAGGCGGTTGAGCCTTTCGGCGAAGCTGCGGGTGAAGCTGGGCGGCATATGCTGGGTGATCACCGTCGGCGGGCAATTGGCCGGGAACTTCTGCAGCACCGTGATCAGCGCCTCGACGCCGCCGGTGGACGAGCCGATGGCGACGATCTTCCGGCCGACGCGGAAATCCGCAACCGTCGGCGGTGGGGCCTGAGTGGCGGCGGGCTTTACATATTGCCGCTGGGACCGGGCCGCCGCCTTCACCTTTTCGGCCAGATCGCCGAAGGGGCGAGGTTCGCCGGGGACTGGCTTGCCGACGCAGTCGAAGGCGCCGATTTCAAGCGCGGTCAGCGTGGCCTCGGCACCGCGATGCGTCATGGTGGAGACCATGATGACCGGCATGGGCCGCAGCGTCATGATCTTTTCGAGGAAGTCGAGACCATTCATGTTCGGCATCTCGATATCGAGCGTCACGACGTCGGGATTGAGCGCCTTGATGGCGGCGCGCGCTTCCATCGCGTCGCCGGCCTGGCCGATGACGTCAACTTCGGGATCGGAGCGCAGGACGGCGGTGATCAGGCCGCGCATGGTCGGCGAGTCATCCACGACGAGGACACGGGCGGGAGCACTCATGGTTTTCTCCCCGCGTTCCTGCCGAGATAGCGATAGGTGGTGATGCCGATATTGTCGAAGAGGTGCTTGGCGTCGCCGGAGACCCGCTCGGAATGACCGATATAGAGATGGCCGCCGTCCTGCAGCTGGCCCGCGAAGCGCGACCAGATCTTCGTCTGCGTCGGCTCGTCGAAATAGATCACGACGTTGCGGCAGAAGATAACGTCGAAGCTGCCCTTGAACGGCCATTGCGCCAGGAGGTTCAGCTCGTTGAAGGTGATCAGCCGCTTGACGCGATCGTCGATCTGGAACTTGCGCCGTCCCTGGATATCGACCTCGCGGAACCATTGCTTGCGCATGGCCGGTGATACGGTTTCGAGCGCCGGCTCGTCATAGGCGCCCGCGCGGGCAAGGCCGAGAATCTTCGGATCGATATCCGTCGCCAGGATCTTGAAATCCAGCTCCGCGACATTCGGCATCAGCGACAGGACCGTGAGCGCGATCGAATAGGGTTCCTGTCCGTCGGAACAGGCGGCCGACCAGATCCGCACGCGGCCGCCCGCCTTGGCGCGCGCCAGCAGTCCCGGCAGCACCTCGTCGCGCAGATGGTCGAAATGATGGTTCTCGCGGAAGAAGCGGGTGAAATTGGTCGTCAGATGCGACAGCATCTCACGCCGGGCAGCTGCCCCCGCCGGCGAGGAGACCAGCTGACAGTAGTCGCGAAAGCCGGGCAGGCCCAACGCGCGAATATGTTTCGACAGGCGCGAATAGACTAGCGAAGCCTTGGTTTCGTTCAGCGAAATCCCGGCATCCGAATAGATCATCGCGGCGATTTCCGAGAGATCGCGCCGGGTCAGCGGATATTCGCCGCTGGCCAGAACCTCGTCGGGAGATGCCCTGAAATCCGTTGCTCCCATTACGCTCATGCAGCCAGACTTTCGTGCTCGGGAAACAGGGTTTCGAGTTCGATGAGGCAGATCATGCGGCTGTCGATCGCCAGGATACCGCGCGCGAACTGCCGCTCATGATCGGAAGAGATTTCCGGCGTCGGCTGAATAATCTCGTCCGTCACCGTCAATATGTCGGACACGGCATCGACCAGCAGGCCGACGACCTTGCGCTTGACCTGGGCGACAATGATCACATGCCGCGCGGTCGGCACGGCCTGCTTCATGCCGAGCCGGCCGGAGAGGTCGACGATCGGCAGGACGGCGCCGCGCAGATTGATGACGCCGAGAATATGCGGCGGCGCATGCGGCATGGGCGTCGCCGGCGTCCAGCCTCGGATTTCCCGAACGGACATGACATCGACGCAGAATTCCTGGTCGCCGATCCGGAAGGCGATCAGCTCGCGGGCACCCTGGGTCATGTTCTTGATCGCGTAGGACATCGGCTCACCCTGCCGCTGCGTAGGATATTTCGGCCTTCAGCGATTGCCCGCGCGAGGCACCGACGACAGCATCGACATCCAGGATGAGCGCGACGCGGCCATCGCCGAGGATAGTCGCCGCCGCAATGCCTGGGACGTGGGTATAATTCGCCTCGAGGCTCTTGATGACGACCTGGCGCTGGCCCTGAATGGCATCGACCATCAGCGCGCGCTGGCCGCCGCCTTCCGATTCCACCAGCAGGGCGACGCCATCGACCGGATTGGCCTGCGTCGGGCGGAAATTCAGGATGCGGCCGACATCGACCAGCGGGCAGAAGCTGTTGCGGATCGAGATGAGCCTATGGTTGGCGCCGAAGGAATGGATGGCCGAAGCCTCGGGCTGCAGCGTCTCGACGATGGCCGTCAGCGGCACGACCAGCGTCTGGCCGGCGACCGTGACCACCATGCCGTCGAGGACGGCGAGCGTCAGCGGCAGGCTCATGGTGAAGACCGAGCCATGGCCCGGCTTGGAGCTGATGTTGATGCGGCCGCCGAGCGCCTGGATCGAGCGCTTGACCACGTCCATGCCGACGCCGCGGCCGGAAATGTCGGAGATCTTGTCGGCGGTCGAGAAGCCCGGCAGGAAGATCAGGTTGTCGATTTCCTCATCGGAAAGATTGGCGTCGGCGGCGATGAGATCGTTGTCGATCGCCTTCTGGCGAACCTTCTCGCGGTTGATACCGGCGCCATCGTCGGCGAGCTCGATCAGAATGCGGCCGGACCGATGCTTGGCGGTGAGACGGACGGTGCCTTCCGGGTTCTTGCCGGCGGCGGCACGTTTTTCCGGCGTCTCGACGCCATGGTCGACGGCATTGCGGATCATGTGCGTCAGCGGCTCGGCCAGCTTATCGATGACCGTCTTGTCGACTTCGGTATTCTCGCCCTCGGTGATCAGGCGGATCGACTTGCCGGTCATGTCGGCGATTTCGCGGACGATACGCGACATGCGCTGGAACACCGGCTTCACCGGCTGCGCGCGGATCGCCATGACGCTGTCCTGGATCTCGCGGGTGAGCTGCTGCAGCTCCTCAAGGCCCATATTGATCGAAGATGCGCCGTTGTTGTCGTTCTCGACGACGCTCTGCGACAGCATCGCCTGGTTGATCACCAGCTCGCCGACGAGGTTGATCAGCCGGTCGACGCGATCGAGATCGACGCGAATGGTCTGGCCGACGCCTGCGGCCGCGGCATTGTTCTGCGCGGCGGCACTGGCGGCCAGAGCGGCGGCAGCGGCCGCTTCCTTCTTTTCGACACGGGCGGCGGCGGCCGCGAGCTGCGTGACATTGCTCGCGGTTTCGGCGGCGGCGACAGCGGCCGCGGCATCGTTTGCGGGCTCGGGCGCTTCCTCGACGGCCGGCGCGGCCTGCTCGCCGCCATCGCCGTCAAGAATGGAGAGATCGAAGGGCACGGGCACCATCGGCAGCTCTTCGCCATCCTTGGACGTGGCGGCACCGTCGATGCGCTGGACATCGAGTTCGCAATCCCACTCGGCGAATTCGAAGACGGTGCGGATAGCGTCTTCGCCCTTGTCCGTCTTGATCGAGATCGTCCAGGCGAAATAGGCACCTTCCGCGTCGAGCTGGTCGAGCACCGGCAAGGCATCCATGTCGCAATGAACGCCGAGCTCACCGATGCGCGCGAGATCGCGTAGCAGCAGCGTCGCATCATTGCCCTTGGCATAGAGATCGGCGCGCGGCTTGAAACTGACCCGGTACTCCGGCATGTCCGCTGATGCGTCGTCGGCGCCGAAATCGTCGTCGAAGCTGAAGGGGATCGGCTGGAAGCCGCTGTCATCGGTAGGCGTAGGCGCGGGCGCGATCTCGGCGGGTGCCGGCGCGGCGGCCTTTGCCGGCTTCGGCGCGGCTTCGGCAACCGCCGTCGCCTGCGGCAACTGGCCGAGCGCCAGTGCTTCCAGTTCCTTGACCAGTCCCCTGCTGCGCGCGGGATCGACGCTGCCGCCGTCGCGGGCCACATTGGTCAGATCCGCCAGTACGTCAGCGGCCTTGAGCATGACCTTCAGGACATCCTGGGTCGGCTCCAGCTTGTTGGATCGAACGCAATCGAGCGTCGTCTCGAAGACGTGCGCGAAGGAGACAAGGTCGTCGAGACCGAAGGCCCCTGCCCCACCCTTGATGGAATGAACGGCGCGGAAGACGGCATTGACGGTTTCCGGATCGCGGTCGCCGTCATTCATTTTCAGGAGACCAGATTCCAGTTCGGCGAGCTGCTCCTCGCATTCCTGGAAGAAGATCTCTTTGATTTCGTTCATATCCATGGGTGGCGAATCCTGTTTAAGCGGTTACGCGCTCGATGGCATCGATCAGCTTGGCGGGGTCGAACGGCTTGACGATCCAACCCGTCGCACCGGCCTGGCGGGCACGGTTCTTCTTTTCGGCATCGCTCTCGGTGGTCAGCACCAGGATCGGGATCGCGCGGTACTTGTCGTTGCGGCGCACGCCCTCGATGAAGCCGAAGCCGTCAAGACGCGGCATGTTGATGTCGGTGACGATGACATCGGGATTGGCTTCCTCGAGAACCTCGAGACCCTCGACGCCGTCTTCGGCCTGAATGGTCTCGAAGCCGGCATTGTTGAGGGTGACGAGAAGCATGTTTCGAATGGTCCGTGAATCGTCCACGGTCAGCACTTTTTTCTTCATTGCCGGATCTCCTTGGCAAGCAGGTGATCGATATCGATCCCGATCATCTGCATCGTTTTTTGAAACGCATCCGACGCCTTCGAGAAGGTGAAGGAGAGCTTGTCCTCCTCCCAGGTCTTGGCGGCGGCCATGATGACCTGAATGCACAAGGCCCCGATCCTCTCGACGCCGGACGCATCGATCGCGACATTGCTGCCGCGCAAACCCATCAATTTGCCGCGAAGTGCCGAGGCCTCGTTGAGGTCCAGCACCGCGGCCAGACTGAATGTCTTTTCGCCTTTCCTGCTCGGCATCGCTTAATCCTTATTGTCTGAAACCGGGCCCGATGGCCCGCATGCGCATGAAACAGAACTATCAATAAGCATTCCGCACACCCCCGAGACCTGTCCGGCGGAGCGGAAAATCGAATGCGGCGGCGTGATCCTCTTCCGGCTCGACCGGCACCTCGCGCGGCCGCGAAACCGGCGGGCGCGCCTGACGCCGTTCGCGCTCGATACGGAATTCGCGAACGGTGCGACCGAGTTCGAGAATGGTGTCGTGAAGGTGATCGGCCCCTTCCTGCGAGCGCTGGGCAAAGCCGCCCGCGGCTGCGGCACGGTCGCCCAGGCCGTCGATCTCGGCCGTCACCGTGCGCAGGCCGGCAGCCTGTTCGTCAGTGGCGGCAGCAATGCCGGAAATGGCATCGTTGATATCGGCCACCTGGCGCACGATGCTGCCGATCGCATCCTGCGTTTGTCCGACCATCTGCACGCCGGCGTCGACCTGCGCCTTGGTTCCGCTCACCAGCACCTTGATCTCGCGGGCGGCATCGGCGGAGCGCTGGGCGAGCGCGCGCACTTCCTGGGCGACGACGGCGAAGCCGCGGCCGCTGTCGCCGGCGCGGGCGGCTTCGATACCGGCATTGAGCGCCAGGAGATTGGTCTGGAAGGCGATCTCGTCGATGACGCCGGTAATCTGGCCGATCTTTTCGGCCGAGGTCTCGATATCGGCCATGGCGGAAATGGCCTGGCCGACGATCCGACCGCTGTCTTCGGCCGCTGCGCGGGTGGACCCGGCGGCGCGTTCGGCCGAGCGGCTATTCGAGGCGGTGCTGCGAACCTGATCCGCCAGTTCGGCAAGCTGCCTTGCCGCGGCCGTCAGCCCGGCGGATTGTTCCGCAGTGCCTTTGGCGAGGGATCGGCTTTCGCGGGCGATGGCATCCGCCGTCGTCTCGGCCGTCTGCACGCCGCCGGAAAGCGCGGCGAATTGCCGGGCGATATCGTCCAGCGCGGCATTCAGCGCCTCGACCAGTTCGGCATAGGCGGCGGGAACATCGGCCGGGGCGCGAACGGTGAGGTCGCGTTCGGCCAGACCGCGAATGACATCGACGAAGAGGCCGGCCGCCTCGGCCTGATCGGCCTCTCGCTGCTCGGCAAGCGCGCGCTGATGGCTGAGGCGCAGCTCGTTGAAACGCAGCGATACGGCAATCTCGACATCGACCATGACGAGGCGAACGATGGCGGCGATCAGCGTGTTCAGTTCGCGAGCCCGGCGCTTGGCACCGGGCAGGATCGCCCGACCGCCCATCTCCTCGACGATACCGGTCAGAATGTGCTCCAGAACCACGCCATGGCCGGCGACATGCCAGCGCGGGTCGAGCCCCATCTTGCTTTCGGTATCGGAGAGAACCTTGACCCGCTCCGCATAGAGGCTATCGAAGCGGGCGTCCGTCAGCACGCCCCAATGCGAGGCCTGCAGGTCCTGGAGCCGTTCGAGCTGGCTTTCCCCGGCAAAGTTGCGGGCGGCATCCGGAAAGCTCTGGAAACGATGGAAAAGATCGCGCAGACCCGACTTCAGGCTGATATCGAGCATCGGCCGGTTGCGGCGCACGATCTCGCATTGCGCGGCATCGAGGCCCGCAAAGCGCAAGCGGTCGCGAAGGCTGCCTGCCTGCGCCCGTCCTGCCTGATCTGACGGCGAATCCTGCGCCAAAATCGTCCCTGCCGAACTGCCGGGCGCAAGGAGCCCCGGCGAAACCGCTGATGATCCGCTTCAGACGCGATGGGAGGACGAGGATAGGCGCACGGTGCCACCGGCCGAAAAACCGGGGCTCTGAAGCTCGCTCGTTCATCAAAGTCTGCTTACGGACCTGTTTGATGACATGGATACCGGATGGACCCGGTACGACGGGGCGGCTTCATGCCTGGTGGAAACGAGTAACAGTTTTCCCATTCCGACGTGCAGCTTCAATATTTATGGTTAATTCCTTGCTTGAAGGTTAATAGGCTGAACGGGCGTTCCCTTTTGCCATGCCGAGGTCAGTCAGGGGCAAGCTTCGTGCTCTAATCCGGCAGGCAGAGACAGTCTCCACCTTGACTGGGCTCAATGTCGATTGGGAGAGAGCAATGATTGTTCTTGGATTGACCGCCTCGCTGACCGCCGGCCTGACGCTCGCCGCCTTCGCGTTTCTGAGCCGCCTCGAACAGGCACGCGCCAGGATCGCCTCTCGCGTGCTTTGAAAAGCCCTCCCGACGGACGCGAACGACACAAATCTCTCACAAAAGCACCTTAACGGCGCGACATCGCACGCGCCGACGGCCATCATTCTCTGATAACGGACGCTGGCGTAGCGCTTGATAGTTCCGTATGAAGCCTCACCACCAGGCGCAGAGATCGATCCGTCAATGTCCGAAACGACCCATTCCGAAACAAACCGTCAGGCGCTGTCGCTTAAGCTCGGTCTTGCCATCATCTTCGGCATCACGCTCTGGCGCGTGGTCATGCTCGCCTTCAACAGGACCGATCTGTTCGTCGACGAGGCGCAATATTGGTTCTGGGGCCAGAATCTCGATTTCGGCTATTATTCGAAGCCGCCGATGATCGCCTGGGTGATCCGCTTCTTCAACACGATATCAGGCTCGGACTCGACCTTCTGGATTCGCGTGTCCGCCCCCCTCTTTCATCTCGCCACCGCGCTGATGCTGATGTGCACGACACGGCGGCTGTTTGACGACGAGACGGGCCGGGACATCGCGCCCTGGGCCGGCGTCATCTTCATCACCCTGCCGGCCGCCTCGCTTTCGGCGGTGTTGGTGTCGACCGATACGATCCAGATCCTGTTCATCACCATCGCCATCTGGGCCTTCATCGGACTGACGCGCCGCTCGTCCCTCCTCGAAGCGCTGATCCTCGGCGTCAGTCTCGGCATCGCCTTCCTGACGAAATATTCGGTGCTCTTCCTGCTGCCGGGCGTCGGCATCGCCATGCTGACCTTGCGTTCGGCGCGCATTGCCTGGCGCGACGTGATCATCGCCGCCATTGCCGGCGCCATCGTCGTTTCCCCGAACCTCTGGTGGAACTTCGCCCATGATGCGGCGACGGTGCGCCATACCCAGAGCATCGCGCAATGGAACGGCGCCGGCGAAGGCGCCGGGCCGCTGAAACATCTGCTGAGCGGCCTCGGCTTCTTCGGCGCACAGTTCGGCGTCGTCGGCCCCATCATCTTCTATGCCCTGCTCTGGGCCGCCTGGCGCCTGATCCGCCGGCAAGGCGACGACAGGGAGACGTTGCTCTTCTGGCTGTCCGTTCCGGTCGTGGCGCTGATCACGCTGCAGGCGCTGTTTGCCAAGGCCTATGCCAACTGGGCCGTCAGCGCCTATGCCGCCGGCACCATCCTCGCCGTCTGGCTGCTCTATCGCCTGACGAAAAAGGGGCTCGTCACCTCGCTGATCATCGGCGCGGTCGTCGCCTTCGTGCTGCCGGTGCTGACGGTCTTCGCCTATGATATCAAGGTGCCGAACGGCGATCTGGTGATGAAGCGCTATGTCGGCCGCAGCGCCATCAGCCTGGAGGTCGCCGATATCGCCGCCAAGGCGAACACGCCCGATATCGTCGCCAGCGACCGCGATATTCTCGCCGATCTCTTCTACACGCTGAAGGGTCAGCCCTATCGCATCCATGCCCGCAATCTCGGCGGCTTCCCGAAGAGCTATTACGAGCAGAACTTCTCGCTGCCCGCGAGCGTCACCGGCGACCTGCTCTATGTCGACGACCAACCGTTCGATTGCGCGACGGGCCGCTCGGAACTCATCAAGAGCTGGACGCCCGACTTCGGCTACAAGAGGGGCAAGACGCTCTACGCCTATCGCGTTTCGGCGAGCTGCCTGGCGCCCAAACCCTAATCCTGCTTCGGGCCGGAAGGCTGGCGGCGCAGACAGACGCCCCAGCCGAACTCAGGCATGTCCGCGAAGACGACGCCGCCCTCCTCGAAGGCGAGACGCAGCTGCGCCTCCGTCGCCCGATGGATGTCGTGATGGCCGCCTTCATAGTCACGAATCGTGCTCCGTGACACGCCGGCCTTTTCGGCTATATCCGACTGTGTCCAGTCAAGGAGCCCACGCGCCGCGCGGCAGAGCGCGGGGGTAAGAATCATTGGTTTGCCGCCTTGATTCACGATCTAAAACCAACCATATTGGTCAACATAAGCCAAATTTATCACAGTTCGCACGGGATTTCCAGCATCGAGGAGATGGCAATGCCACATGATACGCCTTTGATTTCGACCATCGTCATGGGCCTCGTCATGGCATTCATCCTCGGCGCCATCGCCAACCGGTTCAAATTGCCGCCATTGGTCGGCTATCTCATCGCCGGCGTGCTGGCGGGGCCGCATACGCCGGGCTTCGTCGCCGACCAGAGCCTGGCGCCGGAACTTGCCGAAATCGGCGTCATCCTGCTGATGTTCGGCGTCGGCCTGCATTTCTCGCTCAAGGACCTGCTGTCGGTGCGCGGCATCGCCGTTCCAGGCGCGATCGTCCAGATCGGCTTTGCCACTTTGCTCGGCTGGGGGCTCGGCGCGCTGATGGGCTGGCCGCTCGGGGGCAGCCTGGTCTTCGGTCTTGCCCTCTCCGTCGCATCGACCGTCGTTCTCCTGAAGGCGCTTCAGGAGCGACGGCTGGTCGAGACCGACCGCGGCAAGATTGCCGTGGGGTGGCTGATCGTCGAGGATCTGGCCATGGTGCTGGCCCTCGTCCTCATTCCCGCCGCCGCCAGCATTTCCGGCGACGGCCACGGCACGGTCGAGCCGCTGTCGGCCGGCCTCAACCGGCTGCTCGGCCTTGATTTGGGCATCACCGGCATCATCGGCATGACGCTTTTCAAGGTCGCCGCCTTCGTCGGGCTGATGCTGGTCTTCGGCCGGCGAATCATTCCCTGGATTTTGCATCGCATCGCCCATACCGGCTCACGCGAGCTCTTCCGCCTCGGCGTGCTGGCCATCGCACTCGGCGTCGCCTTCGGGGCCGCCAAGCTCTTCGGCGTGTCGCTGGCGCTCGGCGCCTTCTTTGCCGGCATGATCCTGTCGGAGAGCGAGCTCAGCCATCGGGCGGCACAGGAAAGCCTGCCGCTGCGCGACGCATTCGCCGTGCTGTTCTTCGTCTCGGTCGGCATGCTGTTCGATCCGAACATCCTGATCGACAATCCGCTGCCGCTGCTGGCGACCGTGTTCATCATCGTCATCGGCAAATCGGTCGCCGCCTTCGTCATCGTGCTTGCCTTCCGCAAACCACTCAGTACGGCGCTCACCATTTCCGCCAGCCTGGCGCAGATCGGCGAATTCTCCTTCATCCTCGCAGCCCTCGGCGTCGAACTCGGCCTGTTGCCGGAGGAAGGACGCGATCTGATCCTCGGGGGCGCGATCATCTCGATCATCCTCAATCCGCTCGTCTTCATCGGCTGCGACTGGCTGCGCAAGGTCATCGAAGGCAAGAAGCAGGGCGAAATGCCGGAGAGCGCCGAGCCCGCAGCACCGGCGGAAGTCCCCGCAACCGGCGATGCCGCGCCCGCACCCGCCGAACAGCCCGTGGCGGCTGAGATCGACGAGGAACACCGGACGGTGTCGCTGACCGGTCATGCCGTGCTGATCGGCTATGGCCGCGTCGGCAGCATCGTCGGCGCCAATCTCAAATCCGCCGGCACGCCCTTCGTGGTCATCGAGGATTCCGACAAGCGCATCGGCGAGCTGAAACAGGCGGGGATCGAAGCGATCTACGGCAATGCCGCGGCGGCGCAGGTTCTCGGCTACGCCAATATCGCCGAGGCCCGCAGCCTGGTGATCGCCATTCCGAATACTTTCGAGGCTTGCAGCGTGGCCGAACAGGCGCGCGCCATCAACCCGTCGATTCTGATCGTCGCCCGCGCGCATTCCGATGCCGAGATCGACGTGCTGCAGCAATATGGCGCCGATACCGTCATCATGGGAGAACGGGAAATTGCGCTGGGCATGGTTGACCGGCTGGCGCAAGTGCATCATGACAGGCCGCACTATGAAGATGCCGAGCGTCCTGATATCATCACCGAACCGTCTGACGCCGCTCCGGCAAAGGAATGAAGGCCCTTATAACCGTTGAACCCGTTCGAATTCGGCGCCGCCGACAGCGAAGAAAACGATGACAGGACGCACCACGCCGGAACGCGCGTGATCGCTTCGCTGTTCGTCGCCTTTTTCGCCTATCTCGGACTGGCGCTCGGCGGCGGCATCAACCTCGCGGCGCGGGCGGATGCGGAAAGCTTCTCCTCCGGCAAGGACAGCCAGCCGCTTTATCTCAGCCTGCGCGATCCCGTGCGGGGCTTCGTGGTCGCCGACCGCACGGCCCTGCCGAAAGCCGCCTGGCATGATGTCGGCCCGGCATTGCTCGCGGCCGTTCCATCGTTCGGCCCTCTTACCGGTCCCTGGCAACCGCGCGATGGCGGCGACATCACCAGGCCCGACATTCTAGCGCTTCGCGCCTATCTGGCACGCGCTCCGCCGGCCAGCCTCGCCTGACCGGTTCCTGCGCCCATCGGCGCATCCCCGACATGATCTACGTCCGCCAGCGGCCCTGCCGCTGGTATCAGCGTATCTCCAAGGATAATACCCATGCGCACTTCCCCATGGCTGGTGGCACTCTATTCAGTGATCATCGTGCTTGGCCTTTTCATTGCCCTGCCGAACGTGCTTCCGCAGTCGGTCCTGAGCAAGATCCCCTCCTGGCTTCCACATAGCCAGGTTTCCCTCGGCCTCGACCTTCGCGGCGGCTCCTATCTCGTTCTCGAAGTCGACGAGAAGGATCTGACCAACGGGCGGCTGCAATCGCTGCAACAGGATTCGCGCCGCGTCCTGCGCGACAAGAACATCCTGACCCGCTCGATCGTCCGCAATGGCGATCAGATCGTCGTGACGCTCACCGATCCCTCGCAGAGCGGCGATGCGGTGACGCAGTTGCAGACGCTTGCCAATACGATCTCATCCGGCCTTTCCGCCGGCCAGTCGGACCTGACTGTCGCCCCGAACGGCGGCACGATCACCCTGTCCTTCTCCAAGGCCGGTATCGCCAGCAATGTCGATTCCGCCGTCCAGCAGAGCCTGGAAGTCATCCGCAAGCGCGTCGACCAGGTGGGCGTCGCCGAACCGACCATCCAGCGTGTCGGCCCGAACCGCGTTCTCGTCCAGCTTCCGGGCGCACAGGACCCGTCGCACCTGCGCGAGCTGCTCGGCTCGACCGCGAAAATGTCCTTCCATCTGCTGGCCGACAATGTCGATCCGAACAATCCGGGTCCCGGCGTCACCATCCTGAAGGACGAACAGGGCCAGAGCTATCCGGTGCTCGACCGTATCGAACTGTCCGGCGACCGCCTGACGGACGCCCGCGTCAGCTTCGATCCGAACACGCACGAGCCGCTCGTCACCTTCCGCTTCGACAGCGCCGGCGCCAATCGTTTCGCGGAAATCACCCGCGAAAACGTCGGCAAACCCTTCGCCATCGTCCTCGACAACAAGGTGCTGAGCGCTCCGAATATCCGCGAGCCGATCACCGGCGGTTCCGGCCAGATTTCCGGCAACTTCACCGCCGACAGCGCAACGACGCTCGCAGCGCTGCTGCGCGCCGGCGCCCTGCCGGCCAAGCTGACGGTCATCGAAGAGCGCACCGTCGGCGCCGACCTCGGCAGCGACGCCATCCAGAAGGGCATCTACAGCGGCCTCATCGGCTTCGTCCTGGTTGCCGCCTTCATCTTCGTGCTCTATGGCGCCTGGGGCATCCTCGCGAATGTCGCCCTGCTCATCCACACGATCCTGACCTTCTCGGCCCTGACGCTGGTCGGCGCCACGCTGACGCTGCCCGGCATCGCCGGTGTCGTCCTCGGTATCGGCCTTGCGGTCGATGCCAACGTTCTCATCAACGAGCGCATCCGCGAAGAAACCCGCAAGGGCGGCAGCGCCTTTTCCGCCATCGATAACGGCTTCAAGAAGGCTTATTCGACGATCATCGACGGCAACATGACGGCCCTGATCGCGGCCGCCATCCTGTTCTACTTCGGCTCCGGCCCGGTTCGCGGCTTTGCCGTGACCATGGGTCTCGGCCTCATCATCTCGATGTTCACCTCCGTCGCCTTCGTGCGCGTCGTGATGATCGCCATCACCCGTCGCCGCAAGCTGAAGGTTGTCAACATCAGGCCGCTCATCCCCTTCAGCCCCTATGACAAGCACATCCAGTTCATGAAGGCCCGCTTCTTCGGCGTCACCGTCTCGGCGATCCTGTCGATCGCCTCGGTGGTACTGTTCATCCATCCGGGCCTCAACTACGGCGTCGATTTCCGCGGCGGCATCCAGATGTCGGTCAAGACCAAGGACGCGGCCGATCTGGCGACCTTCCGCGAAGGCCTGAACACGCTTGGCCTCGGCGAAATCGCACTGCAGTCCTTCGGCGACAACAACAGCCTCCTCGTCCGCGCCCAGCGCCAGGACGGCGGCGAAGAGGCGCAGACGGCCGCGGTGACCAAGCTCAAGGCGGAAATCGTCAAGATCGACCCAAGCGCGACCATCGAAGGCACCGATGTCATCGGTCCGAAGGTCTCGGGCGAGCTTGCCTGGGCCGGCATCCTGTCGGTCGTGATCGCCAGCCTGGCGATGCTCGTCTATATCTGGGTGCGGTTCGAATGGCCCTTCGCGGTCGGCGCCATCGTCACGCTGGTGCTCGACGTCACCAAGGCGATCGGCTTCTTCGCGATCACCGGCCTCGATTTCAACCTGACGGCCATCGCCGCGGTCCTGACGCTTGTGGGATATTCGGTGAACGACAAGGTCGTGGTCTATGACCGCATGCGTGAAAACATGCGGCTCTACAAATCGATGCCGCTGCGCGACATCATCGACAAGTCGATCAACGAGACCCTGGCGCGAAGCCTCTATACCAACGCCACCGCCTTCCTGGCGCTGGTGCCGATGGCGATCTGGGGCGGCAGCGCCGTCTCCAGCTTCGCGATCCCGATGGTATTCGGCATCCTCGTCGCTGGCGCCTCGTCGATCTTCATCGCAGCGCCGATCCTGCTCTTCCTCGGCGACTGGCGCCGCCGTCATGCCAAGGCCGTCGCCAACGACGCCAATGCGGCCGACGGCAAGTCCGGCAAGGACAACAAGCAGATCCCGGCCGCCGAATAAGCGGCGGGCCGATCCGAATGAGGACATGCCCGGTTGCGGGCATGTCCATCCGCCATCAGGCGGGAAATGCCCCATCCTGTTGTTTTTACGCAATTGCGGGCGGAGAACCGTTGCACGGTTTTCCTGGAATTGCTCTAGATCGAGGGCATATACAGCGGCAGGCCTGGACGTGGCGCCGCCATTCTTTCCAAAGCACCGTTTTCCTGTTCGGTCACGAGCAGATATTTGCCATCGCGCGTGAATGCGAGATTGCCGGGGCGCATGCCGTTGGTGCGGATGCGGCCCGCGATCTTCCCCGAGCGATCGATCAAGCCGATCTCTCCCAATCCGTAGAGCGCGCAATAAAGCACGCCGTCGCGATCGAAAGCCATGCCGGCCGGTCCGCGCAGCGTGTTGACGGCCGGCGACGGCATGACCTGCGCGAAGAGTTCCTGCCGCGCTCCGACCACCTGCCGATGGATTTTGCCGGTCAGCGTCTCGCTGTAATAGAGCCGCCCATCGGGGCCGAAGGCGATGCCGCCGGCATGCAGCAGGCCGGTCGCCAACACCCGCAGCACCCGCCCCTCCGCCGGGTCGATCTGATAGACGCGGCCATTATAGGAGGCATGAAAGAAATCGGGATTGATATCGCCGCCTTCGCGCAGATCGGAGATGCGGACGCCGGAATCGGTCATGTAGAGCAAGCCGTCCGGGCCGAAAGCAAGATCGTTCGGATAGACGAACGGCCCATCCGCGCCGCCTTCGATCACCTGCAGGGTCCGGCCTTCGGCAGAAAGACGAACGAGAGAATTTTCCGGACCGCCGGCAACCCAGAAACAATCATTGCCGTCGACCGCCAGCCCACTGGGGCGGCCACCGGCCCGGCCGATTTCCTGCCGCGCGCCGTTGGCGGCGATCACGGTCAGACAGCGGCGGCTATCGTCCATCTCCACCAGTGCGACGCGCCCGTCCGTCAGGGCAACCGGCCCTCCAGGCTGGCGCAATCCGGTGGCGATCGTCTCGTTCATTCTCGGAAACCCTCACCTCAGCACTGCGAAACGCACCTGTCATAATTGTTACATAAGAACACAAAAGAACGTTTTCGAGCAGGCATTCATTAAATCTGAAGCCGTCCGCTGGCCGTGGGGATCACAACCATGTGTGGCTCCGGCCGATCTTGACAGTTTTAGCCGATTCGGAACATTCATCGAACACTTGGACAATCCGGCGATCATGATTCGCATTTGCGTCCGACGCCTTCAGGAGAGCCCATGACAGCAGCTTATCTGGAAAAGCTGAACCCGGAGCAGCGGCAGGCGGTGGAACATGGCACCACGGCCGAGGGCAGCCATATCGCCGGACCGCTGCTGGTGATCGCCGGCGCCGGCTCCGGCAAGACCAACACGCTCGCTCACCGCGTCGCGCATCTCATCGTCAAGGGCGCCGATCCGCGCCGTATCCTGCTGATGACCTTCTCCCGCCGCGCCGCCGCCGAAATGGGCCGCCGCGTCGAGCGCATCTGCCGCGAGGTGCTTGGTCCCAATGCCGGCATCATGGCCGACGCGCTTGCCTGGAGCGGCACCTTCCATGGCATCGGCGCACGGCTTCTCCGGGACTATGCCGAGCAGATCGGCCTCGACCCGGCCTTCACGATCCACGATCGCGAAGACAGTGCCGACCTGATGAACCTCATCCGCCACGATCTCGGTTTCTCCAAGCTGGAAAACCGCTTTCCGACCAAGGCGACCTGCCTTTCCATCTATTCCCGCGCCGTCAATTCCGAAGCGCCGCTCGAAGAGATGCTGCGCGATTTCTTTCCCTGGTGCGCTACCTGGGACAAGCAGTTGCGCGAACTTTTCGCCGCCTATGTCGAGGCCAAGCAGGCGCAGAACGTGCTCGATTACGACGATCTGCTGCTCTACTGGGCGCATATGCTGCACGAGCCGTTGATCGCCGAAGACATTGGCGGCCGCTTCGATCATGTGCTGGTCGACGAATATCAGGATACCAACCGACTGCAATCGTCGATCCTGCTGGCGCTGAAGCCGGATGGCCGGGGATTGACCGTCGTCGGCGACGATGCGCAATCGATCTACTCCTTCCGCGCCGCCACGGTGCGCAACATTCTCGACTTCCCCACGGCCTTCACGCCATCGGCCGATATCGTCACGCTCGACCGCAATTATCGCTCGACGCAGCCGATCCTCGCCGCCGCCAATGCGGTGATCGACCTCGCTTCCGAACGCTTCACCAAGAACCTGCGCACCGAGCGCCAGAGCGCCGAGCGGCCGCGGCTGGTAACGGTGCGTGACGAGGCAGATCAGGCGCGCTTCGTTGCCGACCAGGTGCTGGAAAACCGCGAGGGCGGCGCCAGGCTCAAGCAGCAGGCCGTGCTCTTCCGCGCCTCGCATCATAGCGGGCCGCTGGAGGTGGAACTCACTCGCCGCAACATTCCCTTCGTCAAATTCGGCGGGCTGAAGTTCCTCGACAGTGCCCATGTGAAAGACATGCTGGCCGCGCTTCGCTTTGCCCAGAACCCGCGCGACCGCGTTGCCGGCTTCCGGCTGATGCAGCTTCTGCCCGGCGTCGGCCCCTCCACCGCCCAGCGCGTGCTCGACCATATCGGCGAAGAGGCCGATCCGGTGGCAGCGCTGGCCGAATGTCCCGCGCCGCCGCGCTCGGGCGAGGACTGGACCAATTTCGTTGCGACCATGCAGGCGCTAAAGGGCGGCAAGGCCGGATGGCCGGCGGAGATCGGCCTCGTGCGGCAATGGTATGAGCCGCATCTGGAGCGGGCGCACGAGGACGCTTCAACCCGGCAGGCGGATCTGATCCAGCTCGAACAGATCGCCGGCGGCTACGGCTCGCGCGAGCGCTTCCTCACCGAACTGACACTCGACCCGCCGGATGCTACCAGCGATCAGGCCGGCGTTCCCCTGCTCGACGAGGACTATCTCATCCTCTCGACCATCCATTCCGCCAAGGGGCAGGAATGGACGAAGGTCTTCCTCCTCAACGCCGTCGACGGCTGCATTCCGGCCGACCTCGCCGTCGGCTCGTCCGCCGAAATCGAGGAGGAACGGCGCTTGCTCTATGTCGCCATGACTCGCGCCAAGGACAGCCTCGACCTCGTCATCCCGCAACGCTTCTTCGTCCATGGCCAGCATGCGCAAGGCGACCGGCATGTCTTCGCCTCGCGCACGCGCTTCATTCCGGTAACGCTCCTGCAATTCTTCGAGGTCTGCGGCTGGCCGCCGGCCCGCGCGGAAAGCCCGGCTGCGATCCAGGCACGGCAGGTCAGGGTCGATGTGGGTGCGCGCATGCGTGGCATGTGGCGGTGAGTTGGGAACTGCCCGCTAAGGGCCGCAGCTTCGGCAAAGCCCCCTCCCCTTGAGGGCAGGGCAATCGCATATGAGGCGGATGAGCACCCTAAGCTCCTTCTCCCCAGCGGGGAGAAGGAGGGCGCCGCAACGACCTCATCTCACATGCGATTGCCCTGCGATCGCAAGTAAGGGGCATCGGAGCTTTCAACTCGCTCGATCGTCACGCATAATATTCAGTCTGCCTCCCGGAACATCTCGATGATTGCCGAGAAATCGCGGCCGCCATTGCCCTGCTTTTCGAACAGTGCGAAGAGCTGCGCCGCCTCGGCGCCGAGCGGCGTCGATGCGCCGCTCGACAGGGCCGCTTCCTGCGCCAGCCGCAAATCCTTCAGCATCAGCGCCGCGGCAAAACCGGGCTTGTAGTCGTTGTTGGCCGGCGACGTCGGCACCGGACCCGGCACCGGGCAATAGGTGTTGATCGACCAGCACTGGCCCGACGAGGTCGAGGCGACGTCGAACAGCGCCTGATGCGACAGGCCAAGCTTTTCGCCGAGCACGAAGGCCTCGCAGACGCCGATCATGGAGATGCCGAGGATCATGTTGTTGCAGATCTTCGCCGCCTGACCGGCCCCGGCCTCGCCGCAATGGACGATCTTCCTTCCCATGACGTCCAGCAGCGGCTTGGCCCCCGCAAAGCTCTCCGCCGAGCCGCCGGCCATGAAGGTCAGCGTTCCCGCCGCCGCGCCGCCGGTGCCGCCGGAAACCGGCGCGTCGAGCGACAGGCAACCGGCATCACCGGCCATGGCATGCGCCTTGCGGGCGCTGTCGACATCGATGGTGGAGCTATCGATCAGGAGCGTGCCTTTCGGCACCGAGCGCAGGATATCGGTCCAGACGGTCAGCACATGCTGACCTTTCGGCAGCATGGTGATAACCGTTTCCGCGTCGGCCAGCGCCTCGGTCAGCACGCTCGCGGCCTTGACGCCCGTCGCCTCCGCAGCTTTCAGCATGTCATGCGAGAGGTCGAAACCGGTAACGGCATGGCCGGCCTTGACCAGATTGGCGGCCATGGGACCGCCCATATTGCCGAGGCCGATGAATGCGATCCGTGTCATGATGCTCTCCTCCCAGATTCTCATTATGCGAAAAGCGGCGGCTGCGCCGGCACGAGGAAGCGGTCGATACTCGCGGCATCGACCTCGGCAAGGCTTGCCGGCGACCATTTCGGATTGCGGTCCTTGTCCATGACGGCGGCGCGCACGCCCTCGTAGAAGTCCGGATTATACAATATGCCGAGGCAGGCGCCGAGTTCGCGGTTCAGGCACTCGGCTAGGCTCGCGCTTGTCCGTCCCGCCCGCAAAAGCCGCAAGGTCAGCTTCAGGCTGGTCGGCGAGCGGGTGGCGATCACTTGCGCCGCTTCGGCGGTAAAATCACCGGGCTCCTGCGCCAGCGCCTGCAGAATGTCCTCGACGGCATCCTGGGCGAAGGCCCGGTCGATCACATCCCGGTTGGCGGCCAGGCGGCTCGTCCCGGTGTCGAGCGCCATAGCCGAGATCGTCCTGTGCGCATCTGCCGGCGATGACGTGACGGGCAATGCGGCGATCGCCTCGATCAGGGCCGGCAGGTCCGAAGATGCAACGGCATGATCGGCCAGCCCGGCATGGATGGCGTCGGCAGCATCGATGATCAGGCCGGTCAGGCCCATCCAGATGCCAGCCTCGCCGGGCGCGCGCGGCAAGAGCCATGTGGCGCCGACATCCGGGAAATAACCGATGCCGGTTTCGGGCATGGCAAGCCGGGTGCGCTCGGTGACGACACGGTGGCTGCCATGTGCGGAAAGGCCGACGCCGCCGCCCATGGTGATGCCATCCATCAGCGCCACATAGGGCTTGGGATAATGGGCGATGGTGTGGTTGAGGCGGAACTCCTCGCGCCAGAAACTCTCGGCGCCATCGGATTTCTCCTGGCCGCTCTGATGCAGCAGCCGAATATCGCCGCCGGCGCAGAAACCGCGCTCGCCCTCGCCCTTGACGATGACGCTCGCCACGGCGGGGTCGGCGGCGAAGGCATCCAGCGCCGAGGCGATCGCCCGGACCATCGGCAATGTCAGGCTGTTCAGCGCCTGCGGCCGGTTGAGGCGGATAAGACCGGCCGATCCCCGCCGTTCGATGATGACCTCGTCTATGCTGCTCATTCCCAAACTCCGTATCCCTGCCTACCTAATCAATAGGCGCTCAGCTGTTGTCGGCAAGGATCATCTCGGCGGCTTTTTCGGCAATCATGATGGTCGGCGAGTTGGTATTGCCCGATGTGATCGACGGCATGACCGAGGCGTCGGCGATCCGGAGCCTCGACAGCGCCCGGAACCGCAGGCGCGGATCGACCACGCTCTGCTGATCGCCGCCCATGCGGCAGGTGCCGACGGGATGGAAGATCGTCGTGCCGATATCGCCGGCAGCGCGCTCCAGATCGGCATCGGTCTGATAGGAGGGGCCGGGCTTGAACTCTTCCGGCCGGAACCTGGCGAAAGACGGCTGCGCGACGATGCGCCGCGTCAGGCGGATGGAGCGGATGGCGATTTCGCGATCGCGCGGCGAAGAGAGGTAATTCGGGCTGATCGCCGGCTGCAGGGCGAAATCCGGGCTCTGGATATGCACCGAACCCCGGCTTTCCGGCCGCAGGTTGCAGACGCTGGCGGTGATCGCCGGAAAGGGATGGACGGGATCGCCGAACTTGTCGAGCGAGACCGGCTGCACATGATATTGCAGATCCGGCGTTTCCTTGTCGGGGCCGGAGCGGGTGAAGATGCCGAGCTGGCTCGGCGCCATCGCCATCGGCCCGGAACGGCGCGCCAGATATTCCAAACCGATGGCCGCCTTGCCGAACAAGGACGTCGCCTTCTCGTTCAGCGTGGGCACGCCGGTCACCTTGTAGGCCATGCGCAATTGCAGATGATCCTGCAGGTTCTCGCCGACCGCCTTGACCTCGCGCACCACCTCGATGCCGGCCTGGCTCAGCACTTCGCCGCGACCGACACCGGAGAGTTCGAGGATCTGCGGCGAGCCGATCGACCCGGCGGACAGGACCGTCTCCCTGGTCGCATAGGCGCGCTTCGCCATGCCGTCATGCTGGAATTCGACACCGGCGACGGCATCGCCCTCGATCAGCAGGCGGCGAACCTGCGCCTTGGTCAATAGGGTGAGATTGCCTCGCTTCAACGCCGGCCGCAGAAAGGCCTTCGCCGTGTTCCAGCGAATGCCGGAGCGCTGATTGACGTCGAAATAGCCGGAGCCATCATTGTTACCGCGGTTGAAATCCGCAGTCTCCGGAATACCGGCCTCGCGTGCCGCCGCCTGGAAGGCGTCGAGCACGGCCCAGCGCACGCGGGCTTTCTCCACCCGCCATTCGCCGCCGGCGCCATGCATCTCGTCCCTGCCCCGGTAATGATCCTCGGACTTCACGAAATAGGGCAGCACATCCTCCCAACCCCAGCCGGCGCAGCCGAGCTGTCGCCAGAGATCGTAGTCGCGCGCCTGGCCGCGCATGTAGATCATGCCGTTGATCGAGGAGCAGCCGCCGAGCACCTTGCCGCGCGGATAGTTCAGCGCGCGGCCGTTCAATCCGGTCTCGGCGGTCGTGGTGAAGCACCAGTCGGTGCGGGGATTGTTGATGCAATAGAGATAGCCGACCGGGATATGAATCCAGTGATAATTGTCATTGCCGCCCGCCTCCAGCAGCAGCACCCTGGTATTGCGATCCGCCGACAGCCGGTTGGCCAGCACGCAGCCGGCACTGCCGGCGCCGATGATGATATAGTCGAAGCGATCCATTCCAAAGACTCTGTCGTCCCCCTCGCCGCCGACGGGAAGAGGGTTAGGGTGAGGGGCGGGAGGGTCCGGCAAACTTCGTATTCACTGGAAGTTCGCGCGGGCCCCTCATCCGCCCTTCGGGCACCTTCTCCCCGCTCACGGGGAGAAGGAAAATCAAACAGTCACCGCCGATACTCGAACCCCAGCTTCCGCCCCAGCCGCGACGCATAGAACTCGCCGATGACGCCGCGGCGGAAGAGCAGGACGCAGACCATGAAGACGATGCCGGTGATGACGGTGACGGGGAATTCCGAGGTGGCGAGATAGTTTTCCAGCGTCGCCACGAAGCCGGCGCCGAACAGCGGGCCGATCATCGTGCCGATGCCGCCGAGCAGGGTCATCAGGATCACCTCGCCGGACATCTGCCAGGCGACGTCGGTCAGCGTGGCGAACTGGAAGACCAGCGCCTTGACGGCGCCGGCAAGCCCCGCCAATGCCGCCGACATCACGAAGGCGCCGAGCTTGTAGCGGGCGACGGAATAGCCGAGCGAAACCGCCCGCTGCTCGTTTTCGCGGATCGATTTCAGGATCATGCCGAAGGGCGAGTTGATGAAGCGCCAGATGATCAGCACACCGACGACGAACACGGCGAGCACAAAATAATACATGTTGAAGGAATTGCTCAGATCGAGCACGCCGAAGAGGTAGCCGCGCGGCACCGACTGGATGCCGTCCTCGCCCTTGGTGAACTCCGCCTGCAGGCAAAAGAAATAGAACATGTAGGAGAGCGCCAGGGTGATCATGGCGAAATAGATGCCCTGGCGGCGGATGGCGACGAAGCCCATGACCAGGCCGAGCAATGCCGCGCCGGCGACACCGATCAATATGCCGAGTTCCGGCGGCAGGCCCCATTCCTTCACCGCATGCGCCGTGAAATAGGCCGCGCCGCCGAAAAAGGTGGCATGGCCGAAGGACAAAAGCCCGGTATAGCCGAGCAGCAGATTGAAGGCGCAGGCAAACAGCGCGAAGCAGAGCACCTTCATGACGAAGATCGGGTAGATGAAGAACGGCACCCAGATCAAGGCGACGAGGCCGGCGAGCAGCAGCAGCTTCTGCACCGTGAGAGCGGGCCGAGCCTTGGTATTGAGCGTTGCGGTATCTGCCATGTCACACATCCCGGCCGAAGAGGCCCGCGGGCCTGATAAGCAGCACGATCGCCATGATCACGAAGATGACGATGTTGGAGGCCTCCGGATAGAAGACCTTGGTCAAGCCTTCGGCGACACCCAGCACATAGCCGGTGACGATGGCGCCCATGATCGAGCCCATGCCGCCGACGACGACCACGGCGAAGACGATGATGATCATGTTCGAGCCCATCAGCGGCGAGACCTGATAGATGGGTGCGGCCAGCACGCCGGCAAAGGCGGCGAGCGCCACGCCGAAGCCATAGGTCAGGGTCAACAGCACCGGCACATTGACGCCGAAGACCTGCACCAGCACGGAATTTTCCGTCGCAGCCCGTAGATAGGCGCCGAGCTTGGTCTTCTCGATCAGGAGCCAGGTGCCTATGCAGACCACGAGCGAGGCGATGACCACCCAGCCGCGATAGACCGGCAGGAACATGAAGCCGATATTCTGTGCGCCTGCGAGCGCCGACGGCACGGCATAGGGCTGGCCGGAGGAGCCGTAGATGTAGCGGAAGGTGCCCTCGATGGTCAGCGCCATGCCGAAGGTGAAGAGCAGGCCGTAGAGCGGGTCGATGCCGTAGAGCCGGCGCAGGCACAGCCGCTCGACGACGGCGCCGAACAGGCCGACGATCAGCGGCGCCAGCACCAGCGCCGGCCAATAGCCGATGCCGGTATAGGCCAGCAGCAGATAGGCCACGAAAGCGCCGAGCATATAGAAGGCGCCATGGGCGAAATTGATCACTCTCAACATGCCGAAAATGATCGCGAGCCCGAGGCTCAGAAGCGCGTAGAAGGAGCCGTTGATCAACCCGATCAGCAATTGGCCGAGCAGCGCCTGGAGCGGGATGCCGAATATCGTGGTCATGGCGTCAGACCCCCAGAACCTTGTGCAGCATGTCCATGCGCTCCGGCAGTTCGCCGACGGGAAATTCCGCGACCATCTGGCCGTGATCCATCAGATAGAAGCGGTCGGCGATGCGGCTGGCGAAGCGAAAATTCTGCTCGACCAGCAGGATGGTCATGCCGCGTTCCCTGAGTTTCTCCAGCACCTCGCCGATGCGCTGGACGATGACCGGCGCGAGGCCTTCCGTCGGCTCGTCGAGCAGCAGCATGCGTACGCCGGTGCGCAGGATGCGGGCCATGGCGAGCATCTGCTGCTCGCCACCCGAAAGTTTCGTGCCAGGGCTGTTGCGGCGTTCATGCAGATTGGGAAACAGTTCGAATATCTCGTCCACCGTCATGCCTCCCCCGGCCACCACCGGCGGCAGCATCAGGTTCTCGTAGACGCTGAGGGTCGAAAAGATACCGCGCTCTTCCGGCACGAAGCCGATGCCCCTGTGCGCCGTCCTGTGCAGCGGCACCTGCATCATGTCGGCGCCGGCAAAGGCGATCCTGCCCTTGCGAGCGCGGACGATGCCAACGATGGTGCGCAGCGTCGTCGTCTTGCCGACGCCGTTGCGGCCGAGGATGGTGATGGTTTCCCCCTCGCCCACCTTCATGTCGACGCCATGGAGAATGTGGCTTTCGCCATACCAGGCATTGAGACCCTGGACTTCCAGCAATGCCGCCATCACGCCTCCTCCGTGCCCATATAGGCCTCGCGGACGCGCGGGTCGCGGCTGACCGTGGCGTAGTCGCCGGCGGCCAGAATCTCGCCGCGCTGCAGCACGGTGACATGGTGGCAGATATCGGCGACCACGGAGAGATTATGCTCGACCATCAGGACGGCCCGCTCGCGCGCCACGTCGCGGATGATGGCCGAGACGGTGTTGACGTCCTCCAGCCCCATGCCGGCCATCGGCTCGTCGAGCAGCAGCACTTTCGGATCGAGCGCAAGGGTCGTCGCGATCTCCAGCACCCGCTTGCGGCCATAGGAAAGATCGGCGGCGATGGCGTGCAGCTCCTTCGTCAGCCCAACGGCAGCCAGCAACTGCTCGGCGCGCTCATCGAGACTGTTCAGCGCCGAGATCGGCCGCCAGAACTGATGCGCCAGATTGTTCGGCCGCTGCAAGGCGACGCGGACATTGTCGAGCACGGAGAGATGCGGGAAGACCGCCGATATCTGGAAGGAGCGCACCAGGCCCATGCGCGCCACCCTGTCCGGCTTCGTCCGGGTAATATCGGTGCCGAGCAGGGTGATCGTGCCATGCGTCGGCTGCAGGAACTTGGTGAGCAGATTGAACACCGTCGTCTTGCCGGCGCCGTTCGGGCCGATCAGGGCATGGACGCGGGCATGATGCACATCGAGATCGACATTCTTGACGGCCGTAAAGCCGCCGAAATCGCGACGGAGGCCGCGGGCGGACAAGACCACCCGCGGCTCCTCCTGTCGTTCGGTCGCAGACATCGCCATCGGCCGGCCGCAGCCTCACTGCTTGACGAGATCGCAGCCGCTCTTGGCCGGATCGATATAGGCTTCCTTGCCGGGGATGGTCGCCAGCACGTTGTAATAGTCCCAGGGCTCCTTGCTGTCCTCGGGCTTCTTGACCTGCAGCAGATACATGTCGTGGATCATGCGGCCATTGGCGCCGACCGTGCCGCCGCGGCCGAAGACGTCGTCGACCGGCATTTCGTGCAGCTGCTTGGCGACCGCTTCCGTATCATCGGTGCCGGCTTTCTGCACGGCCTTCAGATATTGCAGCACGGCGGAATAGGTGCCGGCATGGATCATGTTCGGCATCTTGCCGGTGCGGGCGAAGAAGCGCTTGCCGAATTCGCGGCTCTTGTCGTCGAGGTTCCAGTAATAGCCTTCGGTCAGCGTCAGGCCTTGTGCCGCCTGCAGGCCGAGGCCGTGGACTTCGGCTAGCGTGAAGAGGAGCGCCGCCAGATGCTGGCCGCCCTGGGTGATGCCGAATTCCGAAGCCTGCTTGATGGCGTTCGACGTGTCGAGGCCGGCATTGGCAAGGCCGATGACCTTGGCGCCCGACGACTGCGCCTGCAGCAGGAAGGACGAGAAGTCGTTGGTCGAGAGCGGATGACGGACCGAGCCCAGGATCTTGCCGCCGCTCGCCTTGACGTAATCGCCAGTCTGCTGCTCCAGCGAATAGCCGAAGGCATAGTCGGCGGTCAGGAAGAACCAGGTGTCCCCGCCCTGCTTGACCAGCGCGCCGCCGGTGCCGACAGCGAGCGCATGCGTGTCATAGGCCCAGTGGAAGCCATAGGGCGAACATTGCTTGCCGGTGAGATCGGTGGTCGCAGCGCCCGTGACGATGTCGATCTTCTTCTTTTCCTTGGCGATCGCCTGCACGGCCAGCGCGACGGACGAGGTTGTCAGCTCCATGATGGCATCGACCTTGTCCTGGTCATACCATTGGCGGGCGATGTTGGAGGCGATATCGGGCTTGTTCTGGTGATCCGCGTTGACGATCTCGACCGGCACGCCCAGCACCTTGCCGCCGAAATCCTCGACGGCCATCTTTGCCGCTTCCACGGAGGACTTGCCGCCGAAGTCGGCATAGACGCCCGATTGATCGTTCAGAATGCCGATCTTCACCACGCCGTCGGACGCCCCGTCAGCGAAAGCCGCGACGCTGGATGCAAGCAGAAGTGCCAGGGATGCTATGAGACTCTTTCGCATATCCTCTCCTCCCAGAGATTTGGCCAAAGATTTGGCAAGCGTGAATCTGTTCAGAATTGGCCAGCCGAGCTCCTCAAAACGGCTTTCCCGTCCCGCAAGATCATGGAAATCGCGCGTTGACGCAAGTGACGTTTGCAATTAATTCCAAACAGGGTCTGTTCATTTTTGAACAGAAGGGGAGACATGAAGACCGCGCCGAATTTCACCTGGGACGATCTGCAGTTCTTCCTGGCCGTGGCGAGGACCGGCCAGCTTTCCACCGCCGCGCGACAATTGCGCACCAGTCACGCCACCGTTTCGCGCCGCATCGACCGGCTGGAATTCGCCTTGAAGGTCAAGCTTTTCGAGCGCAATCCGCGCGGCTACGTGCTGACCGGCATGGGCCAGCGCTTCATCGACACGGCCGAGCGGATGGAGCAGGAGACCGAGCGGCTGCGGGCGGACCTGGCGGCGGGCTCGGCGGCGCAGCGCGGCGTCGTGCGCATCAGCGCTCCGGAAGGATTTTCCAATTTCTTCTTCACCACCATGCTGCCGGAGTTCACGGCGAAATATCCGAACATCGCGCTGGAACTGGTGACGATCCAGCAGATCATGTCGCTGTCGCGCAAGGAAGCCGATATCGTCGTGGTGCTGGACCCGCCGAAGGCCGGTCCCTACTTCACGGAAAAGCTCACCGACTATCACCTGCAGGTCTACGGCTCGCGGGACTATCTTGCCGCACACGGTCCGGTCAAAAGCCGCAACGATCTGCCGGATCACGCCTTCGTCGGCTATATCGAGGACATGATCTTCGCGCCGGGCCTCGATTATCTCGGCGACATCCATCCCCGCATCCGGCCGCAATTCCAGAGCTCCAGCATCTTCGCGCAGCTATCGGCGACGAAGAGCGGGCTCGGGCTCTGCGTGCTGCCCTTCTTCATCGCCTGCCGCCATCCGGACCTGCAAATGGTGCTGCCGGACGAGGTCGACCTGCGGCGCCATTACTGGATCACCTGTCACCGCGACCTCCGGCAATCGCCGCGCGTGCGCACCGTCATCGAATTTCTGATGGATGCCGTGCAGCGCAACGCCCCGGCCTTTCTCGGGCACGGATCAGCTTAGGGCGTTTCAGCGCAATTCCGGACGGAAAACCGCTACGCACTTTTCCTGGAATTGCTCTAGAAGCTCGGCGCGGCAAATACCTTCCGCAGACCGCCGGCATCGAAACCGGATCGCTGGGCAAGCTGGATCTCCCATTCCAGCGAGGAGCGGACGATGGTCTCCAGGCAATCATGCTGCGGCACCCAGCCGAGTTCCCGTCGCGCGAGCGTGGCGTCGGCGACGATGCTGGCGGCATCGCCCGGGCGGCGCGGCGCCATATGAATCCGGAAGGCCCGGCCATGGACGCGCATGACCATGTTCAGGACATCGAGCACGGAATAGCCCGCGCCATAGCCGCAATTGGCGACAAGCGGCCGGCCGCCGCAGCGCAAATGCCGCAGGGCCGCCAGATGCGCCTCGACGAGATCGGAGACATGGATGTAATCGCGCACGCCGGTGCCGTCATGCGTCGGATAGTCGGTGCCATAGATATCGACCTGGCGGCGGCGGCCGAGGGCTGCCTCGCAGGCAACCTTGATCAGATGCGTGGCGCCATCCGTCGATTGGCCCGTCCTGCCCTGCGGATCGGCGCCGGACACATTGAAATAGCGCAGCGCCGCATAGCGGAAATCATGGGCGGCGGCGGCATCGCGCAGCATGATTTCCGACATCAGCTTGGACTGACCGTAGGGGGTTTCGGGCCTTGACGGCGCGTCTTCGCCGACCAGCTTGCCATCCGGCTGCGGGCCATAGACGGCGGCGGTGGAAGAAAAGACGAAATGACGGATGCCGGCGCGGATCGCCGCGCTCATCAGCAGCCGCGTCTTGTCGGTGTTGTTCTCATAATAGGCGAGCGGGTCTTGGATGGAGGCCGGCACGACAGCCGAACCGGCAAAATGGATGATCGCATCAATCTGGTTTTCGGCAAAGATCGTCTGCAGCAACAGCGGATCGGCGACATCGCCGAGATAGAAGCGCGCCGCCGGCGGAACCGCCCAGCGAAAGCCGGTGGACAGGCGATCGACGACCACCACGTCCTCACCGGCATCCAGCAATCTCCAGACCATGTGGCTGCCGATATAGCCGGCTCCGCCCGTCACCAACACCGTCATTCTTCGCGTCCCCGCCAAGTCTCAAGCAGGGGATATATGCGGGTTGCATTCGTGCGATTTGATTAAAACCGGAGTGCCGGGCGGGGAAGTTTGCTGCGATGGTTAGGCAAGGCTTTCCGGGATTGGTGGGATTTTAGCGATCTTGGCTGTGGCGGCGGAATCCCGCCGGAAACCATGGAATCTGTCGAGAGTGCGCCCCCTCTGTCGCTCTCGCGGCAAAGGGGGTATCAGAGGCGCCGCAGATCGAAAGCCGCACTCCCATGTAGACAGTCTTGCTACTAGAGGCTCAAAATATACCGGCTCAACCGCTCCGCCGCATCCTCCACCTGCCTGGGATCGCGCAGGAAGCAGGCGCGCATGAAGAGTTCGCCGCCCTCGCCGAAGGCCGTTCCCGGCGCGAGACCGACGCCGGTCTTGTCGACGATATCGATGGCGGCGGCGCGGCTGTCGGTGACGCCATCGATCTTGAGGAAGGCATAGAGCGCGCCATCCGGCTTGAGCGTCTGCACGCGGTTGGTGGCGAGCAGCGCGTCGCAGAGGATATCGCGCGAGCGGGTGGCCTTGGCGATGTTGGAGCGAACGAAATCATCACCCTCGTCGAGCGCGGCGACGGCGCCTCGCTGCATGAACTGCGCCACGCCCGAGGTCGCATACTGGATGAGATTTTCCAGCACCTGGCCAAGCTCCGGCGGCGCCACGATCCAGCCGACGCGCCAGCCGGTCATCGACCAGTTCTTCGAAAAGGAATTGACGAAGAGAATTCTGTCGTCGGGCTCCTTGATATCGAGGAAGGAGGGCGCGCGGCCGCCGGCATAATAATAGAGCGCATAGATTTCGTCGGCCATGATCCAGAGACCGTGCTCGCGGGCAAGCGCCAGTATGTCGGACAGATCCTTGTGCGTCGCGGTCCAGCCGGTCGGGTTCGACGGCGTATTGATGAACAGGCCCTTGGTCCTCGGCGTGATCGCCGCCTTCAGGCGCTCGAGATCGAGCGTCCACTTGCCGTTTTCGAATTGCAGCGGCACGCCGACAGAACGGGCGCCGGCAATCTCCAGCGCGGCGGCGATGTTCGGCCAGGCCGGCGTCAGATAGATCATCTCGTCGCCGGGCGAGGTGATCGCCTGCACCGAAAGCTGGATCGCCTGCATGCCGGAGCCGGTGACGTAGAAATGCTCCATCGGCAGGGAGGTGCCGAAGTGGCGGCCATAATAGGCCGAGAGTGCCTGGCGCAGCTCCGGAATGCCGCGCTGCCAGGTGTAGAAGGTTTCGCCGGCGTTGAGCGAGGCCACGGCGGCGCGGCTGATGAAATCCGGCGTCGGCAGATCGCCCTCGCCCACCCAGAGCGGCAGCAGGCCGTCGCGGCCGCGCGCATAATTCACCACTTCCACGATCCCGCTTTCGGGTGCCGCCAGGGCACGCGGGCTGAGGCTATTGAGTATCGACATGCAAAGTCTCCGGTTTTCGCCTTCATAAAGCAGAAGCGCGGACAAATCCCATGACTTTGCCTTAGCGACCGATCGATTTTCGTGATGAATAAAGCCCCGGCCCTTGCGAGGCCGAGGCTTTGAAACGCATCTTGAAAAAGCGTCTTAACGCTTGGCGAGAAGATCGCGGATTTCCGTGAGCAGCTGAACATCGGCCGGCGGCGGTGCGGCCTCCGCGACCGTTTCCTGCTTGCGCTCGACCTGCTTGCGCAGCGTATTCACACCCTTGACCATCAGGAAGATGATCCAGGCGAGGATCAGGAAGTTGATCAGAACGGTGATGAAATTACCATAAGCGAAAACCGCGCCCTGCGCACGGGCGGCAGCCAGCGTCGGCGCATTGACCGCCGAGGAGAGGCCGATGAAGTAATTCGAAAAATCAAAGCCGCCAAAAATCGCACCGACGATCGGCATGATGATATCATCAACCAATGATTTTACGATACCGCCGAAAGCGCCGCCAATGATCACGCCGACGGCGAGATCCATGACATTGCCCTTGGCAATAAATGCCTTGAATTCATTAAGCATTGTGTAGTCCCCTTCGCGTTGCCGTTGAATTCATCGGCAACTATTAGCATCATCTTTCGTATTATTTTTCAATAGCTAAATGGAGCGATACTTAACGCACGAAGGCATATCCCAAAGGAATTTCTTGGGTTTGGCAATTTTTAATTGTGATCACTCGCCTACCTATTCGTCAGTTGCGGGCAACATAGGCAAAATGGAGGCAAGCGTCCCATCTTGTGACAAGTGAGTCGCTCGGGCAGGCGAAGCCTCTCCCTTGATGGCGTCAGAATTTCGCCGCGTCCTGCGGCATCAGCCGCGAAATCAGTCCGCGAATATAACCGGCGTCCGGCGCCTGCTCGAAGAGGATGCGATACATGATCGGCGAGATGACGTGATCCATCAGGTCGGTGAATGTCGGAAACGCCTCGCCCCGCTCCTGTGCCCTCGCCACGAGGACGCGCAATTGCTGCTGGGTATAGCCGCTGCATTTTTCCGCCGTGGCCGTATCGGCGACCGAGAGGATGTCGCGAATCATTTCCCGGCCGACGCCGGAGGACATCTCGTCGGCATATTGCTCGACCCAGGCTTCCAGATCCGCCCGCGCGCTACCGATTTTCGCCGGCTCCGTCTCCGGCTGCAGACGCGACGCGGCGACATCGGCCAACAGCTCCTGCAGGTCGCCCCAGCGGCGGTAGATCGTCGATGGCGTCACATTGGCACGCTGTGCGATCAGCGGGATCGTCACGTCGGCGCGATCCATGGATGCCAGCATATCGCGAACCGCTTGATGCACGGCAGCCTGAACCCTGGCGCTGCGGCCGCCAGGACGCGGATTTTCCTTCGAAACCATTCGTGTTGTGCCAATCTTTCCCGTTGTTTACGCCAGCACAGAAGCATGAAAGCCTCGCACTAACGCAAATTATTTGCTTTTAGCTGCGCCTCACCCTATATCAGTCTAACGCAAAACCTTAGCTTTAAGCCAGGATATAGCCGATGAACGCGATCGAATCCACCGCCAGCGCGCCGCATCACTCCGCATCGAGGCTAGCCTCGCTCTTCTATGCTGCCACGAGCGTCACCTTCTTTGCCGCCTCCTCCGCGCCGACACCGCTCTATCGCATCTACCAGCAGGCCTTCGCCTTCTCGCCGGTGGTGATCACGGTGATCTTTGCCGTCTATGCCTTCGCCCTCCTCATCTCGCTGCTGATCGCCGGCTCGATCTCCGATCATCTCGGGCGACGCCCGGTGATCTTCGCGTCGCTCCTTCTCAATATGGTGGCGATGGCGCTGTTTTTAATGGCTGACGGCCCGAACTGGCTGATCGCCGCTCGCATCGTGCAGGGTTTCGCGACGGGCGCGGCGGCAAGTTCGATCGGCGCCGCCCTCGTCGATCTCGATCCGATCAAGGGGTCGGTGACCAACAGCATCGCGCCACTGTCTGGCATGGCGGTCGGTGCGCTCGGCACCAGCATACTGGTACAATATGCCCCGGCACCGATGTTCCTCGTCTACGCCGTTTTTCTTGCCCTGCTGGTGGCGCACGCGGTCCTGATCTGGCGGATACCCGAAACGACCATTCGCCGACCGGGGCTTCTGGCCTCGCTGAAGCCCGAGGTTGCCGTCCCACCGCAGGTCCGCCGGACATTGCTGGTCCTGACGCCGATCAATATCTCGGTCTGGGCGCTGGCCGGCTTCTATCTCTCGCTGGTGCCGTCGCTGGTCAGCGCCACGACCGGCAGCGCCGCGCCGCTGGTCGGCGGCTCGGTGGTCGCCGCGTTGACGATCAGCGGCGCAAGCTCGGTCTTCCTGATGCGCAGGGCCTCCGCCGCAAGGGCGCTGACTTTCGGCATCTCCACCATGGTTCCGGGCATATTGGCCGTCATCGCCGGCGTGCACATCGCGCAGGTGTCGCTTCTGGCCATCGGCACGCTGATCGCCGGCGCCGGCTTCGGCACAACCTTTCTCGGCACGGTGCGCAGCATCATGCCGCTCGCCAAGCCGGATGAGCGCGCCGGCCTGCTCTCGGCCTTCTACATCCAGAGCTATCTTGCCTTCAGCCTGCCTGCCATCCTCGCCGGCTTCCTGTCCAGGGCGCTCGGCTTCGCGGAGACCGCCGACATCTATGCGGCGGCGATCCTGCTACTGGTTGGCGGCGGTATATTTGCTCTGAGAATCGGACGGGGAAAAATGGCAGTATCAGCGTAAGATAATACTTACCAATTAGATGCCAACTTCACCGAACTGTCTCCATCCATACAAAAAGGGCCGCCCCGGCAGGAGCGGCCCATTCTTTGCCGTCAGGGAAAGACGGCCACCTCAGGCCGCCTTCTTGACACCATACGGATCGAAGCGTCCGTAGAAGGTCTCGCCCTTCGCGGCCATATCCTTCAACAGCGCCGTCGGCCTGAAATGCGGGCCATAGTTCTTGGCCAGGGTCTCGCAGAGTTCCACGAAGGCCTTGACGCCCATGCCGTCGATATAGGAGAGCGCACCGCCAGTATAGGGCGCGAAACCGAAGCCGAGGATGGAGCCGACATCGGCTTCGCGCGGGTCGGTGACGATACCCTCCTCGACCGTGCGGGCGGCCTCCAGCGCAACGGTTGCGAGGAAACGCTGCTTCAGGACGTTGACGTCGACCTCATCGGCGTTCTTCTGCGGATAGAATTCCGTCAGGCCCGGCCAGAGCGATTTCTTGGCCGGCTTCGGCGGGTAGTCGTAGAAGCCCTTGGCATTCTTGCGACCGAAGCGGCCCTCGCCCTCGACCAGGCGGGTGATCAGCTGCATGTGGCGCGGATCGACCGCCTTCTCGCCGAGATCAGCGACAGCCGCCTTGAGGATCTTCAGCGAGAGGTCGATGGCCACTTCGTCGTTGAGCGCCAGCGGCCCCACGGGCATGCCGGCCATCTTGGCGGCATTCTCGATCATCGCCGGCGGCACGCCTTCGATCAGCATGTCGTAGGATTCCGACATGTAGCGCAGCACGCAGCGATTGACGAAGAAGCCGCGCGTGTCGTTGACGACGATCGGCGTCTTCCGGATGGCGGCGACATAATCGAGCGCCACGGCCAGCGCGCGATCACCGGTTTCCTTGCCGAGGATGACCTCGGTCAGCATCATCTTCTCGACCGGCGAGAAGAAATGGACGCCGATGAAGTCAGCCGGACGCTTGGAGTTCTTCGCGAGACCGGTGATCGGCAGCGTCGAGGTGTTGGAGGCGAAGACGGCGCCTTCCGGCAGTACGGCTTCCACCGCCTCGATGACCGCCTTCTTGACCTCGCGATCCTCGAACACCGCCTCGATGACGAGATCGGCATCCTTCAGATCGGCATAGTCGGCCGAGGGCGTGATGCGGGACAGCAGCGCCACGCCATCTTCCTGCGTCAGCCTTCCCTTACCGATTGCATCCTTCACCAGACCTTCGCCGACGCTCTTGCCCTTGGTCGCCGCATCGATGTCGCGGTCGATCAGGGTGACCGGGATGCCGGCGGCGGCGGTGACATAGGCGATGGAAGCGCCCATGAAGCCAGCGCCGACGACGCCGACCTTCTTCAGCACCGTCTTCGGCTGGCCGGCCGGGCGGCGGGCACCCTTGCCGAGTTCCTGCATGGAGATGAACAGCGAACGGATCATCGAATAGGCTTCGCTGGTCTGCAGGACCTGCGTGAAATAGCGCTGCTCGATCTTCAGGCCGGTGTCGAAGGGCACCTGCAGGCCCTCATAGACGCATTTCAGGATGGCGAGCGCGGCCGGATAATTGCCCGCGGTTTCGCGGCGAAGGATAGCCGGTGCGGCCGGCCAGAGCTGGGCGGATGCCGGCGTCCAGATGCCGCCACCGGGCACCTTGAAGCCCTTTTCGTCCCAGGGCGCCACAGGCTTCAGCCCATCCTTGATCATCTGCTTGGCCGCCGGGATCAGCTGATCCGGCTCGACCACCTGATGCACCAGGTTCATCGCCTTGGCGCGCGCCGCCGTCAGCGACTGGCCCGTTGTCATCATCTGCAGGGCGGATTGCGCATCCGTCAGGCGCGAAACGCGCTGCGTGCCGCCGGCGCCGGGGAAGATACCGACCTTGACCTCGGGCAACGCGATCTTGACGCTCTTGGCGCTGGAGGCGACGCGGCCATGGCAGGCGAGCGACAGCTCGAAAGCGCCGCCCATGCAGGTGCCGTTGATGGCCGAAACCCACGGCTTGCCGCAGGTTTCCAGCTTTCGGAACAGGCCGGTCATGCGTCCGACAAGCTCGAAGAGTTTCTGCGCGGCGCCGGCCGGGTCCTTCGCCTTCTCATCCTGATAGAAGGAGAACATCGACTTGATCATCGACAGGTCGGCGCCGCCGGAGAAGGACGATTTGCCTGAGGTGAAGACCACGCCCTTGACGGCGGCGTCCGCGACGGTCGCGTCGATGATGGCGTTCAGCTCGTCCATCACCTCGGCGGTGAAGACGTTCATGGACTTGCCCGGCATGTCCCAGGTGACGAGTCCGATGCCGTCCGCGTCGGTCTCGACGGTGAAATTCGTGTAAGCCATTGGTTTCCTCCCCTCAGACGCGTTCGACGATCGTGGCCGTGCCCATGCCGGCGCCGATGCAAAGTGTCACGAGTGCGGTGTTGAGATCGCGGCGTTCCAGTTCGTCGAGCACGGTGCCGAGGATCATCGCGCCGGTGGCGCCGAGCGGATGGCCCATGGCAATGGCGCCGCCATTGACGTTGATCTTGTCGTGCGCAATGTCGAATGCCTGCATGTAGCGCAGCACGACGGCGGCGAAAGCCTCATTGAGCTCGAACAGATCGATATCGGCGAGCTTCATGCCGGTGCGCTTCAGCAGCTTTTCGGTGACGTCGACCGGGCCGGTCAGCATCAGCGCCGGATCGGAGCCGATATTGGCGAAGGCCTTGATGCGGCCGCGCGGCTTCAGCCCCATGCTCTCGCCACCCGCCTTGGAGCCGAGCAGCACGGCAGCGGCACCATCGACGATGCCGGAGGAATTACCGGCGTGATGCACATAGTTGATGCGCTCGATTTCCGGATGCGCCTGGATGCCGACGGCTTCGAAGCCGCCCATTTCGCCGGGCATCTGGAAGGACGGATTGAGCGAGGCCAGCGCCTGCATGTCGGTGCCGGGACGCATATGCTCGTCGCGGTCGAGGATGGTCAGGCCGTTGACGTCCTTCACCGGCACGACGGACTTGCTGAAATAGCCCTTCTCCCAGGCATTGGCCGCCCGCTTCTGGCTTTCGACGGCATAGGCGTCGACGTCATCGCGCGAGAAGCCGTATTTGGTGGCAATCAGGTCGGCCGACACGCCTTGCGGCATGAAATAGGCCGGGAAGTTCACCGAGGGGTCCATGAACCAGGCGCCGCCGGACATGCCGAGACCGACGCGCGACATGCTTTCGACACCGCCGGCAATGACGATATCGTCAGCCCCTTGGGCGATCTTGGCCGTGCCGAAATTCACGGCATCGAGGCCGGAGGCGCAAAAGCGTGAGATCTGCATGCCGGGCGCGGTGGTCGAATATCCCGCCTCGAAGGCGGCCGCCTTCGGAATGACGGCGCCGGCATCCATCACCGGATCGACGCAGCCCATGATGATGTCGTCCACCGTCTTCGTGTCGAGCCCGTTGCGGTCGCGGATCGCTTCCAGCGTTTTGGCGGCCAGACGGACGGATGGCACCTCGTGCAGCGATCCATCCTTCTTGCCGCGCCCGCGCGGCGTGCGCACATGGTCGTAAATGAAAACCTCGGTCATGTCTCATCTCCCTGCGGCGGCGAGCGCCGTCTACGAAATCAAGATACGGCGGCGTAAGCCACCGTTTCCACCCTCTCCCCACGGGGAGAAGGTCGCGCGGCACGCGCGGATTGAGGGGCCGTTGCACCGTAAGGCTGCCTTTCGCTTGCCGCTCAAGGCCTCGGAGCTCTGCTCCTCGCCCCCCTCTTCCGCCCTTCGGGCACCTTCTCCCCGCTGGGGAGAAGGGGATTTTTATCAAAACGCTTCCGCCGCCAGTTCCATCACCGTGTCGGCGCCGGTTTCGATGCGGGCCTTGCGCAGCGCCGTTTCCGGCATGATGCGCTCCATGTAGAATCGCGCCGTGACAAGCTTGTTCTTCAGATAATCCTCGCGCGCGGTGTCGCCGCTCGCAAGGCCTGCCTGCGCCGCCTTGGCCATCTTCGCCCACATATAGCCGAGGACGACGAGGCCGAAGAGGTGCATGTAGTCGGTCGAGCCGGCGCCGGCATTGTCGGGCTTGGCCATGGCGTTCTGCATGAACCACATGGTCGCGGCCTGCACGTCGTTCAAGCCCTTCTTCAGGTGCTTGGTGAAGAAGGCCATCTGCTCGTCGTTGCGGTTCTCTTCGCAGAAGTCGCCGATTTCCTTGAAGAGCGCCATGACGGCGCGGCCGCCGTTCAGCGCCAGCTTGCGGCCGACGAGATCGAGCGCCTGGATGCCGTTGGCGCCTTCGTAGATCATGGTGATGCGGGCGTCGCGAACATACTGGCTCATGCCGTGTTCTTCGATATAGCCGTGACCGCCGAACACCTGCTGCGCCATGACCGCATGGTCGAAGCCCTTGTCGGTCATGACGCCCTTGAGGATCGGCGTCGCCAGACCGAGGATATCGTCGGCTGCCTGCCGTTCCTTCTCGTCCTGCGAGCGATGGGCGATGTCCGATTTCAGCGCCGTCCAGAGCAGGAAAGCGCGGCCGGCCTCGTTGAAGGCGCGGATCGTCATCAGCGTGCGGCGGATATCCGGATGGACGATGATCGGATCGGCCTTCTTGTCCGGCGCCTTCGGGCCGGAGAGCGAGCGGCCCTGGATGCGCTCGCGGGCATAGTTGGCAGCATTCTGATAGGCGATCTCCGCGATGGAGAGACCCTGCAGGCCGACGCCGAGGCGCGCCTCGTTCATCATCACGAACATGGCGTTGAGGCCCTTGTTCTCGGCACCGATCAGGAAGCCGGTGGCCTCGTCATAATTCATGACGCAGGTGGCGTTGCCGTGAATGCCCATCTTGTGCTCGATCGCGCCGCAGGAGACCGGATTACGCGCGCCGAGCGAGCCGTCTTCCTTCACCATGTATTTCGGCACGATGAACAGCGAGATACCCTTGGTGCCCTCCGGCGCACCCTCGATACGGGCAAGGACCAGATGGACGATATTGTCCGTCATGTCGTGCTCGCCGGCGGAGATGAAGATCTTCTGGCCGGAAATCTTGTAGCTGCCGTCGCCTTGCGGCACCGCCTTGGTGCGCAGCAGGCCGAGATCGGTGCCGCAATGCGGCTCGGTGAGGTTCATGGTGCCGGACCAGATGCCCTCGACCATCTTCGGCAGATAGGTGCGCTTCTGCTCGTCGGAGCCATGCACGAGGATGGCGGCGATCGCGCCCTGCGTCAGGCCGGGATACATCATCAGCGCCATGTTGGCGGCAGAGGTATATTCGCCGATTGCAGCATGCAGCGTATAGGGCAAGCCCTGTCCACCGAACGCCTCCGGCACGGCAAGACCCATCCAGCCGGCCTCGCAATAGGCCTTATAAGCCTGCTTGAAACCCTTCGGCGTCGAGACCGTGGCGTCGTCGTGACGCACGCAGCCTTCCTGATCACCGGAATAGTTCAGCGGGAACAGCACCTCTTCGGCCAGCTTGGCCGCCTCGCCGACGATCGCTTCGATCATGTCGGGGCTGGCCTCGGCAAATCCCGGCAGGTTGTTATAGCGTTCCAGCCCGAGCACATCGTTCAGGACGAAGAGCGTATCGGTCACCGGAGCCTTGTAGACTGGCATCTTTCGAATTCCTCCAATTCGTCGCCGGACCTCGCACTCCGGCTGTTACGCTAGTCTTACAAAATATTGACGTTTGCGTAAACGTCAAATTTCGCTGATCGGTGGATTTTTTCGCTGGTAGCGGCATTTTGCGAAATGCTGATGGTCGTATCGCGCGAAACCATAGGCGGCTGGGCGGGCCGGCTGCGAATAGACTGCCTCCGATCATGTCGGTGCACCGCTTATCGATGCCAGGACAGCATGACCGGAAGGTTAAAATCTCTTGGCATTAACTTCTTGGCACATCGCTCTTTTATAAGAACATGAGCATATTCAATAACAAGACCAAAATAAAAGGTTAAGATTTCGGCAGAACTTAACGGGTTGTTTACCACGTTTCATGGATTGTGCGGGTTGAGCGGCGATGCTTCGCGCTTCCTTGTCTTCACCGTATGCGGAAGCGCCGTTTCGCGGCTCAATCTAAGGAAAGTTCAACGAACCATCCCTTTTCGAACGGCGGGATGCGGTCCAGCGCAGATGACGCCAGATCGCGGTTCCACACAGCAAGATGGCCCTGAGGGTCGAGGCGAGCAAAAGATGAGCGGATCGCGATCAAATCCCACCGGCACGGGCGACTGGACGTCGCTGGATGCGCTAAGCCGCACCATCGAGGGGCTGGAAGCACGCATCGAGGGCCTGATGGGCACGGCCGCCGGCCATGAGACGCGCCAGCGCGTCGCGGGCGGCTATGGTGCCGTGCCCGAACGCCGGCCGATACCGGAACGCGCGCCCCTTCCCGAGCGGCCATCTTTTCCAGAGCGAGCGGCGCGCGGCGAGCGTGAAGCCCCCGCCGGGCGCCCCTACGAACGTCCCCTGCGCGCCGAAACGGAAGCGCGGCCCGATCCGCTTGCGGAAATCCGCCAGCGGCAGCAGGCGCTGGAAGCCAGCCGCGAACGCCCCTATGGCCGCCGCGACGAAACCGCTGCCGCCGAGCAGCCGCCCGGCCGGCGCTTTGCCGACAGCCCCGCTCCGCGTCCGCCGCTGCCCTCGGCTTTGCGGCCCGCCGAAAGCTCGGTCGATATCGCCCAGGCGCTGGTCAATCTGCGCCAGGACCTGAAGCGCGACATCGCCGAAAGCGTCACCCGCGAAGTCAGCGCATTGCGCGCCGAAATCCGCGACATCCGCGACAATGCCGAGGACAAGCATTTCGCCGCCGACGTGCGCGAGGACATGGCGCGGCTCGCCGACAGCATCAGCCAGCTCGCCGCCCATCCGGGCCAGCCCGAAACCGCCGGCCTGAAGGCGGAATTCGACGAGCTGCGCTCCCTCATGGACGGGCTTGCCCGCGAAGACTCCCTCCACCATGTCGAGCGCCAGGTTCAGGCGATCGATACCGTGACCCTGCAGGACGAGCTGGTGTCGCTCGCCTATCGCCTCGACGACATCAAGCAGCATCTCGGCAGCACCAGCGACAGCCCCGCCGTGCAGGCGCTGGAAACCAAGCTGCTGACGATCGCCACCGCCATGGAAAGCCTGGGCGGGCTGATGCAGCCGCAGGATCAGGCCATGCAGCGGCTGGAAGGCCGCATCAGCGGGATCGCCGACCAGATCGACCTGATGAACCGCGACGCCGCGCGGCATCGGCCTTCGGACGATCTTTCCAATCGTCTCGAAGCGCTGACCATGCGCATCGACGATCTCGGCAATGCCAAGGCCGTTGCCCGGCTGGAAGAGCGCCTGGACCAGCTCTCCCATCTGTTGGAGCGCTCGCAGAAAGCCGCACCGCAGCCCGAGCTCGTCGGCCATCTCGCCGATATCTCGCGCAAGATCGATGCGCTGGAGCAGGGCTCGGTCGACAATGCGCTGGCCGAACGGCTGGATTACCTGGCGCGCCGCATCGACGCGATGGATATCCATCCGCCGCAGCCGGCAGCCGCCTTCGACGACGGCGCGGTGCGCCGGCTGGAGGGCCGCCTTTCCGATATCGCCACGCGCCTGGAAGCGAGCACGGCGGCACCGCCGTCCGACGCGCAGGCGCTGCGGCATCTCGAGGAGCAGATCGCCCATCTCTCGACGCTGCTGACAAGCGAGCCGCGCGCGGCTGCGGACCCGATCCCCGCCGACTTCGATCGCCGCATGAGCGCGATCGAGGACTATATGGCGACCAATGACGAATATATCATCGAGGCGGCCCGCCACGCCGCGGAAGCCGTCGTCGAGGCCTATTCGCGCGAAGGCGCCTTCGGCCAGGCAGCGCACGGCGCCGACATGTCGGCGATGACGGCGCTGGCCGAGGATCTCCGCCATCTCGAAGACTTGAGCCGCAGCAGCGACGAGCGCACCCATCGCACCTTCGAGGCGCTGCACGAAACATTGCTGCAGATCGCCGACCGGCTGGATCACATGGAACATCGCCGACCGGCGCCGGCCATGCCGGCCGCCAGCTTCGAGAGCGACGTTCTCGCCGAGGCGGAAGCTCCGGCCATCAAGCCGCCGCTGGCCGCGCCGCAGACCGCCGGGCCGATCATCCGCACCATCGTCCCAGCCGAGTCGGCCGCTTCGCCCGAAGCCGCCGTCGCCCAGGCTGTGGATGCCCTCACCAAGGCCGAGATCAAGGCAGCGGTGAAGGAGAAGAAGGACGGCGCCAAGCCCGGCCTGCTCGCCAGCCTCGGCAAGCGCTTCTTCACACCGGAAAAGGCCGAGCCGATCTTCACGCCCGACCGGCCGGTGATCGAACCGGCACCGTCGATCGATCCGGTCGACCTGATGCCGGCCGATGAGCCGAACGAACCGCTCGAGCCGGGCTCCGGCGCTCCCGACATCAAGAAAATCCTGGAGCGCGTGCGCGCCAGCCAGAATGCCGCCCGTAACGGCGGCGCCAAGCCGGCGACCGAAAACGAGCGCGCCGACTATATCGCCGCCGCCCGCCGCGCCGCCCAGGCCGCCGCAATGGAAGTGGACCAGACACAGCGCGGCAGCGCCGCCGCCAGAACCGATGGCAGGAAGCAGGGCGCCTTCTCGCGCTTCCGCCGGCCGATCCTGCTCGCCGTCGGCGCCGCTCTGCTGGCCATCATGGCCTTCCCGCTGGTCAATACCCTGACGCGGGGCCAGAAGGCACCGGCCGAAATCTCGGTGCGGACGTCCTCGACCGAAAACCCCGGAACGATCGGCATGCTCGCCAGCGCCGCTCAAACGCCGGCACAGGACAGTAAGGCCCAGGCGAACACGCAAGCCACTCCGGCGACAGCGGCTGAGGCCTCCGCCGGCGACACCGGCGTAGCAGCGCAGGCATCCTCGGCACCTGCCGGTCAAGCGACCACGCCTGTCGGCGGTCATCTGACCGCCGCAGCTCCCCTCGCCGGCACTTCGGCCAGCGAGACGCTGACACCCGCCGGCAGCGCGGCGCCCGTTCAGCAGACCGCAGCCTTCGTACCCTCACCCGCCGCGAGCGAAGCCGCTTCCGCCATCACGCCGCCGGCCGACGCCATCACCGTGCCTGACGGCATCCAACCGCCGACGCTGGTTGCCGCCGCCAAATCCGGCGATCCGGTCGCCCTGTTCGAGATCGGCGCGCGCTATACGGATGGCAAGGGCGTTGCCGCCGACCTCAAGCAGGCGGCCAACTGGTATCGGCTCTCCGCCGACAAGGGCTACGCACCGGCGCAGTACCGGCTTGCCAGCATGTATGAGAAGGGCAATGGCCTCGACCGCGATCTCGCCAAGGCGAAGAGCTATTACGAGCAGGCCGCCAACCAGGGCAATGCCAGCGCCATGCACAATCTCGCCGTCCTCTATGCCTCGGGTGCGGCAGGCCCGCAGGACTATCCGACGGCGGCGGGCTGGTTCACCAAGGCCGCCAATCTCGGCGTATCCGACAGCCAGTTCAATCTCGCCATCCTCTATGCACGCGGCAACGGCGTGAAGCAGGATCTGCAGGAATCCTACAAATGGTTCGCGATCGCCGCCAAGAGCGGTGACCAGGATGCCGCGCAGAAGCGCGACGAAGTGGCGAATGCCATGAAGCAGGGCGAGCTGGAAAATGCCCGCGCCAAGGTCGATCTCTGGAAAGCACAGCCGGCCGATGCGAAGGTCAACGGCAACGACATTCCCGAGGAATGGACGACCGGCAAGGGTGTCAACACGGCCACGGTCGACATGAAGAAGGCCATCCGCAACATCCAGGCGATCCTCAACAACAACGGCTTCGACGCCGGCGCGCCGGACGGCACCATGGGCGAAAAGACGGTGGCGGCGCTGAAAAGCTTCCAGAAATCGGTCGGCCTGCCGCAGGACGGCCGCGTGACCGACAAGGTGGTCAAGGAGCTGCTGGCGCGCAACAACTAAGCTTCCAGGCGCTCGTCCGAGATTTTATTTCGGGTCGAGGAAGCCCTTGAGCACGCTGTCGTCGCCATGCACGACATCGAGCAGCGTCTTGCAGGCGAAAGCTTGTTTGGCCTTGCGGTCGTTTTTCCGTCCTGCCGCCGATTGCCGGATCAGGTCGTCGGCGGATTTGACTGCTTCGCTGACCGTCTGGTGAAACGGCGTGCCTTCGACGCGGTCGACCCTGTGGATCCCCTCCGCATCCAGAAATGCGTCCACCTTGCTCTCGTTGAGGGTCAGGTTCGGGCAATTGGCGGCAAGGCCGGTGGCGACCCCGTATTGCCTGGCGATCAGCGCCAACCGATCCGCGGCGGCGGCCGGCACGGCATTTAGGACGGCGACCAAGATCAGGAGAGTAAGCTTTTGCAATCGATCGCCTCGCATATTAGATTTTGCACGCCCAACCGGTCCTAGCAGTGCGCCGTCGACGATAAAAGGCCGATGGCAGCCTTGCGTCGGCAAGAATGGCCGTCACACAATCGCGGAAAAAATCGCGCTAAATTGGACAAGGCATTCAAAAGCTGAGCGATTCCACGGCTTTTCCTAAGGCTCTGGCAATCATTTCAGATTAGGATCGTCTGTTTAAAAGGGGAATTGTTCATGGATATCCGCGTTCGGGCCCGGATATCTGCAATTGGGATCAGACCGTGACGATCTATCTGCCGATCGCAGAATTGTCGGTGAATATCTTCATTATTCTCGGCATGGGCGCAGCCGTTGGGTTTCTCTCCGGCATGTTCGGCGTCGGCGGTGGCTTCCTCATCACGCCCCTCCTGATCTTCTACAATATCCCGCCCGTCGTCGCCGTCGCCACCGGCGCCAACCAGGTCGTTGCCTCGTCGATCTCCGGCGCCATCACGCATTTCCGGCGCGGCACGCTCGACATGAAGCTCGGCTCGGTGCTGTTGATCGGCGGCCTTACGGGCGCGACGGTCGGCATCTGGATCTTCTCGCTGCTGCGCCGCATCGGCCAGCTCGATCTGTTCATCTCGCTGCTCTACGTCATCTTCCTCGGCACGATCGGCGGATTGATGCTGTGGGAAAGCCTGAACGCCATGCGCCGCGCCGCCCGCAACCAGCCGGCCACGCCGCGCAGGCCGGGACATCACAGCTGGGTGCACCGGCTGCCGCTGAAGATGCGCTTCAAGAAATCGAAGATCTATCTGAGCGTCATCCCGGTGATCGGCCTCGGCTTCGGCATCGGCATCCTGACATCGGTGATGGGTGTCGGCGGCGGCTTCATCATGGTGCCCGCGATGATCTATCTGCTGCGCATCCCGACCAACGTCGTGGTCGGCACATCGCTTTTCCAGATCATCTTCGTCACCGCCTATACGACCATCGTCCAGGCAGCGACCAACTATTCCGTCGATATCGTGCTCGCCTTCCTGCTGATGGTGGCCGGCGTCATCGGCGCGCAATATGGCGTGCGCGTCGGCCAGAAGCTGCGCGGCGAGCAGCTGCGCGCCCTGCTCGGCCTGCTGGTGCTTGCCGTCGGCCTGCGTCTGGCGATCGCATTGGTGGTCACGCCGGCCGACGTCTATTCGATCGTCCTCGAAGGGGCCGGCCGATGAGACGCCTCACCCCGCTCATCGCCGCCGCTCTCCTGGTTGCGCCGCTCGGCGCCGGGGCGCAGGTGCTGCTCGACCAGCCGACGACCTCGACGACGGCGCGCGAGACGATGGAAATCGGCACCTCGACCAGCGAGATCGCCATCACCTCCGATTTCACCGGCGCGGACCTGACGATCTTCGGCGCCCTCGGCAATACCGACCAATTGCTGCTGGCGATCGGCCAGTACGATATCGTCGTCGTGCTGGAAGGCCCGCGCGAGAACGCCACCGTGCGCAAGAAGGAGCGCGTCTTCGGCATCTGGGTCAACACCCGCTCCATGACCTTCGAGCGCGTGCCGCAGGCCTATTCGCTATCGAGCACGCGCGCCATCGACAACATCACCACGCCATTCGAGCTCAACGACCGCGGCATCGGCGTCGACCATATTCCACTGTCGCCCATCGGCTTCGTCGGTGACGGGGCGAATATTTCGGAGTTCCGCGAAGCCTTTCGGCGGCTGCAGGTGGGCGGCGGCCTTTACGAGAGCACGCCGGCCGGTGTCCGCTTCGTCAGTTCCAGCCTGTTCAAGGCGACGCTTCGGCTGCCGGCCAACGTGCCGAACGGCGTGCATACCGTGCGTGCTTCCCTGTTCAAGAGCGGCAAGTTCCTGACCGAGAAAACCCTGCCATTGCGCGTCATCAAGACCGGTATCGAACAGACCATCACCGATGCGGCGCATGGGCAACCGATCGCCTATGGCGCCTTCTCGGTGCTGCTGGCGGTGATCACGGGATGGACGGCGAGCTTTGTGTTCAGGAAGAGCTGATCAGGCACTCTTCTTCCGCGCCACCACCTCCAGATAGGCCTCGGTCAATCGTCCAAGCACCGATGGCGTGCCTGGCGGCAGCACCTTGCCCAGGTGTTTTGCCCTGAGCTCCTCCATGAAATCCTCCCAGAGTGCCAGCCCGCCATCCTCCAGCAGCTCGGCGCGGATCGACAGCTCCTCCGAAACCGGCAGGTGTTTGCGGCCCCAGGCGCCCATATGGGCGAACAGCGGCACCAGCTCGATCGCCATTTCGGTCAGGCTGTAGACAGCCTTCTGCTTGTGGGTCGGATCGTCCTCGCGGGTCAGCAATCCGCGCTCCACCAGCCGCTTCAGCCGGTCGGCGAGGATGTTGGAGGCGATGCCTTCCTCCGAATGCTGCAGAAGCTCGCGAAAGTGGCGGCGATTGCCGAACATGATGTCGCGGATGATGATCAGGCTCCAGCGGTCGCCGAGGATTTCGAGCGTCAGATTGATCGGGCAGCCGGAACGATGATGTGCGTCCATAGAGGTCTCCAAAAAACCGCTTGCATTTTGCCATCAGTCAATCTAGCTTTCAACTGCTTGCTTTTAACAACCAGTTTCGATTATGATACGGTTATCACCGAGGAGGAACCAATGAGGAAGCTTGTCATCTGGAATCTCATGACGCTCGACGGATATTTCGAGGGAACGAAACCCTGGGATCTCGATTTCCATATGCTCGCCTGGGGCGACGAACTGGAGCGCTACGCGACCGAACTGGGCCAGGAAAGCGATCTCCTGATCTTCGGCCGCAAGACCTATGAGGGCATGGCCGCCTATTGGCCGACCGCGACGGAAACGCCTGACATTGCCGGCTATATGAACGGCATCGCCAAGATCGCCGCCTCGCGGACGATGACCAGCGCCGACTGGAACAATACCCGCGTCGTCGCCGACATCGTTTCGGAAGTCCGGACGCTGAAGGATGAGCCGGGCAAGACCATCTTCGTCTTCGGCAGCGCCGAGGTGACGAATGTCTTGCTGAAGGCAGGCCTGGTGGACGAAATCCGCCTCTGCCTCGTCCCCGTGGTTCTCGGTGCCGGCAACCCGCATTTCAAGCCGGCTTCGGAACAACGGCCAATGAAGCTCATCGACTCCCGGCCCCTCAAGACCGGCGCGGTGATCCTGCGCTACGCGCCTGTGAAAGTGGCCTAAGCCGAGAGATTGCCGAACCGCACCGAATAGATCCGGTCGCGGCCGAGCAGATGGGCGATCAGGCTCTCCCGGTCGAACAGACCGGCCATGGCCTTGTGGCGCAGATCGAGGCCGCCGGTCATCACACCGAAGGCCGGCATCAGCAGACGGGCGCCATCCGTCGCGAAGCATGGGCGGCGCACCGATTTTTCGCGGCGGCGCACGGTGGCTGCGGGATGCAGATGGCCGGCGATCTCGCCGGCCTGGCGGCCAGCCTCCGGCTCGTGACGGAAGGTCAGCCCGCCATAATGCATCACATCGGCGGATCGGCCGGGCAGGTCGACCGTGCCGTCGGGATCGTGGTTGCCGTTGATCCAGATCCATTCGCGGCCGCGCGCCATGGTGACGATCCGGCTGCGGAACTCCTCCGGCAGATGTTGCGAGCCGACGCGGTCATGGAAATTGTCGCCGAGCGAGACGACCAGCTTCGGGTCGTAACGGGCGATGACGGCAGCAAGAACGGTCAGCGTCGCCAGCGTATCGTAAGGCGGCAGCAGCATGCCGCGCCGCGCGAAGGCCGCGCCTTTTTCCAGATGCAGATCGGAAACGACGAGAATGCCGGCATCCGGCAGATAGAGCGCGCCCAGCGGATCGCAGACGGCGGCGACGCCCTGCACGGCGGTCTCGACGCCCGAGGCGGGCATCGCGCCGTTTCCACTGCCATTCATCTCGCGCGCAAGCGCCAGGCGGTTCATCACCCTAGTCTACCTTCGTCGTCCGTTTCACATGACCTGATCCAAAAACCGCTTCACACGTTTTGGGATCATGCCCTATTCCATTGCCTCGCGGATCAGATCGTCGGCCGCTTCCGCCAGCAGGACATCATGCGCCTCGCCCGGCACCGGCACCTTGCCGATTTCCAGCATCACCGGCACGGCGAGCGGCGAGATGTGATCCAGCGCCCGATGGGTGATGTGACCCCTGACTCGCTTCAGCATATCCCCAAGACGACCGATGTCCAAAAGTCCCGTGGCCGCATCCTGCCGCGTCGCCTGCAGCAATATGTGATCGGGCTCGTGACTGCGCAGCACGTCGTAGATCAGATCGGCCGATACCGTCACCTGACGGCCGGTCTTTTCCTTGCCGGGATGGCGGCGCTCGATCAAGCCGGCAATCACGGCGCAATTGCGGAAGGTGCGTTTCAGCAGGAAGGATTCGTCGAGCCAGACTTCCAGGTCGTCGCCGAGCATATCCTCATCGAAGAGGTCAGAAAGGCTGAGACGGCCATTGGCGATCATCAGCCCCATATCCTCCAGTCCCCAGATGCCGAGCGAGTAATCGGTGGCGACGAAGCCCATCGGCCTGGCGCCGGCCCGCTCCAGCCGCCGGGTCAGGAGCATGCCGAGCGTCTGATGCGCCAGCCGTCCTTCGAAAGGATAGGCGACCAGATAGGCGCGGCTGCCGCGCGGAAAGGTCTCGATCAGGAATTCGTCCCGCTTCGGCAGCAGCGACTTCTCCTTCTGGATTTCCAGCCAGTCGCGCACCTGATCCGGCAGGCGATGCCGCCGGTCGGGATCGGCGATCATCGCCCGCACCTGATCGGCGAGATAGGTCGACAGCGGAAACTTGCCGCCGGCATAGGAGGGGATTTTCGGGTCGAGCGAGAAGGCTTGCGAGGCCAGGCATTCGCTCTCGCGGATACCTTCGAAGCGCAGCACCTTGCCGGAAAACAGGAAGGTGTCGCCGGGCGCAAGCTGCTCGACGAAATATTCCTCGACCTTGCCGAGCGGAGCGCCGCCTCGTCCGAGCGAGCCCAGCGCATTGCGCTTCACCAGGCGGATATTCAGCATCGCCTCTTCGACGATGGTGCCGAGGTTGAGGCGATATTGCTGCGCCACCTGCGGATTGGAGACCCGCCAGCGTCCCTCCGGCGTCTTGCGGATACGGGCGTAGCGCTCGTAGGTTCTGAGCGCATAGCCGCCGGTGGCGACGAAATCGACGATACGCTCGAAGGTCTCCCAGGAAAGCGCGGCATAGGGCGCGGCGCTGCGCACCTCGTCGTAGAGCTCCAGCATGTCGAAGGGCTCGGCACAAGCCATGCCGAGAATATGCTGGGCGAGAACGTCGAGTGCGCCGGCACCCACCGGCGGCGTATCCTGCGCGCCGATATAATTGGCGTCGAGCGCCGCCTGGCATTCCATGACCTCGAAGCGGTTGGCCGGCACCAGGATCGCCTTCGATGGCTCGTCCATGCGGTGGTTGGCGCGGCCGATGCGCTGAGCAAGACGGCTGGCACCCTTCGGCGCGCCGACATGGATGACGAGATCGACATCGCCCCAGTCGATGCCGAGATCGAGCGTCGAGGTGGCGACGACGGCGCGCAGCCGGTTTTCCGCCATCGCCGCCTCCACCTTGCGGCGCTGGCCGACATCGAGCGAGCCGTGATGCAGCGCGATCGGCAGATTGTCGTCATTGGCCGCCCACAGCTCCTGGAACAGCATCTCGGCCTGCGAGCGCGTGTTGACGAAGAGCAGCGTCGTGCGATGCTCCTTCAGCTCGCGATAGATATCGGGGATGGCGTATTTGGCGGAATGGCCGGACCAGGGGATGCGTTCATCCGTTGCGAGGATCGAGATGTCGGGCTTGGCGCCGCCCTCGACCGTCACCAGTCCGGCATGGCGCACCTGCCCCTCTTCCTGCGCCACCAGCCATTTCTGCAGATCCATCGGTTCGGCGACGGTGGCCGAAAGGCCGATGGTCTGCACATGCGGCGCCAGCCTGCGGATGCGGGCGAGACCAAGCGACAGCATATGGCCGCGCTTCGACGTCACCAGCGAATGCAGCTCGTCGAGAACGATGTATTTCAGGTCCTTGAAGAAGCGCTCGGCCTCGCGATTGGCGAGCAGCAACGCCACCTGCTCCGGCGTCGTCAGCAGGATGTCGGGCGGATTGAGCTTCTGGCGCTGCCGCTTGCCGGCAGGCGTATCGCCCGTGCGGTTTTCGACCGAAACCGGCAGACCCATCTCCGAAACGGGCTTCATCAGGTTGCGCTCGATATCGACGGCCAGCGCCTTCAGCGGCGAGATGTAAAGCGTATGGATGCCGGTGAAGGCCGAGCCTGGCGGGATCTTGCCGCGACGCGTCAGATCGGTGAGCGACGGCAGAAAGCCGGCCAGCGTCTTGCCCGCCCCGGTGGGGGCAATCAGCAGCGTGCTTTCGCCGGCCTCGGCGCGGGCGAGCAATTCGAGCTGATGCGCACGCGGCTGCCAGCCCTTTTCCGCGAACCAGCGGGTGAAGGGGGCAGGCAAGACAAGGCGGCGCTCGGTGTCGGTCTGGTCCACGCTGCGAAACTAACGGGAAAATCAGGAAAAAGAAGGGGCCTTGACACCAATCATAATCACGGATAAAAAATATCCAGGATAAAAAAGGGACAGGATATGAAACTCGGTGAAGGCGTCGAACAGGCCATACACAGCGTTGCGATGCTGGCGGGATTGTCCGATGGCGGCGTGCTTTCGGCAGCCGCGCTCGCCGAATTTCACGGCGTTTCGGTCAGCTATCTTCTGAAGCATTTGCAGGCGCTTTCGGGGGCCGGCATTCTCGATACGGTGCCGGGACCGAAGGGTGGTTATCGGCTGGCGCGCAAGCCGGAGGCGATCAGCCTGCTCGACATCGTGCTGGCGGCCGAAGGACCCGCCCCGGCCTTCCGTTGCGCCGAAATCCGCCAGCGCGGCCCCAACCCCTTGCCGGGGCGTTATTTCGCCAAGCCCTGCGGCATCAACGCCGCCATGCTGGCGGCCGAACGCGTCTATCGGGCCGAACTGGCCAAAACAAGCATTGCCGACCTGATGGCCGATCTCCAGCAGACGGACACCGACGGCAGCATCGCCGCGAGGGGCTGCGCCTTCCTCGCGCTTCATGAGCGCAAGACCAAGAACTGACTCACCGGAAATCCAAACCAAGGAGAAGACCATGCATCCGCGTCTCAATTTCGCCAAAGCCTCGCCGGACTCCTACAAGGCCGTCGTCGCGCTGGAAAACGCCGTCCAGAACAGCGGCCTCGAGCGCCGCTTCATCCACCTGATCAAGCTGCGCGCCTCGCAGATCAACGGCTGCGCCTATTGCGTCGACATGCATGTCAAGGAATCCCGGCATGACGGGCTCAGCGAACAGTGGATCAACCTGATGTGCGTCTGGCGGGAATCGCCCGTCTACGACGCCCGCGAGCGTGCCCTGCTCGGCTGGGTCGACGCAGTGACGAAGATCGCCGAAACCGGCGCGCCGGACGCGGATTTCGAAGCGCTGAAGCAGCATTTCAGCGAAGAGGAAATCGTCAAGATCACGATTGCGATCGGCACGATCAACGTCTGGAACCGGCTGGCCGTCGGCTTCCGCTCGCAACATCCGATCGACGCGACCAGCAAGGCGGCTTGAATATTACTTCGAAAAGCAAAAAGCGCGGGACCGAAATCCCGCGCTTTTTTGTTTGTGATGGTCCCGCCGAAGCGGGACCGAAAAACAACTTAGGCAGCAGCCGAAGCGAAGCCCTCGGTCGGGACTTCCGAAATCGTCTTCAGAACCTGCGAAGCGATCTGGTAGGGGTCGCCCTGCGAGTTCGGGCGACGATCTTCGAGGTAGCCCTTGTAGTCGTTCTTGATGAAGGAGTGCGGAACGCGGATCGAAGCACCGCGGTCGGCAACGCCGTAGCTGAACTTGTTCCACGGAGCCGTTTCGTGCTTGCCGGTCAGACGCATGTGGTTGTCCGGGCCGTAGACGGCGATGTGGGCTTCGAGGTTCTTGTCGAACTGAGCCATGAGCGCTTCGAAATAGGCCTTGCCGCCGACTTCGCGCATGAACTTGGTCGAGAAGTTGCAGTGCATGCCCGAACCGTTCCAGTCGGTATCGCCGAGCGGCTTGCAATGGAACTCGATGTCGATGCCGTACTTTTCGCACAGGCGCAGCAGCAGGTAGCGTGCCATCCAGATCTGGTCGGCAGCGCGCTTGGAGCCCTTGCCGAAAATCTGGAATTCCCACTGGCCCTTGGCCACTTCGGCATTGATGCCTTCATGGTTGATGCCGGCTTCCAGGCAAAGGTCGAGATGCTCTTCGACGATCTCGCGAGCGACGTCACCGACGTTCTTGTAGCCGACGCCGGTGTAGTACGGGCCCTGCGGAGCGGGGTAGCCGGATTCCGGGAAGCCAAGCGGGCGGCCGTCCTGGTAGAAGAAGTATTCCTGCTCGAAGCCGAACCATGCGTCCTCGTCGTCGAGGATGGTCGCGCGGCTGTTCGACGGATGCGGCGTGACGCCGTCCGGCATCATGACTTCGCACATGACGAGCGCGCCGTTGGTGCGGGCCGGGTCCGGATAGATGGCAACGGGCTTCAGCACGCAATCGGAGCTGCGGCCTTCTGCCTGCATCGTCGACGAACCGTCAAAGCCCCAAAGCGGGAGCTGTTCGAGCGTCGGAAATGCGTCGAATTCCTTGATCTGCGTTTTACCGCGCAGGTTCGGCACCGGGGTGTACCCGTCGAGCCAGATATACTCGAGCTTAAATTTCGTCATTACGCACCTCATAACAGTTAATCACGCGAAGCAGGAAAATTCGAGGACGCGCCCGTCCGGAAAATCTTCGCTACAAACGGCTGCCCTATGACATGCACATGACATGCCAGATCGCATGAGCAGGCGGCTCAAATCGGCAAAAAACTGTAAAACTGCCCGGTGCCGCGACGGTTTCCGGCGGCTAAACCTTGGATTCTTTTCAGATCGCGCCAAATCGGATGTGGATTGGCGACAGAGGTGGTCAAGTTGTCGCAGTGCGGCAGAATCGAAGCAGCGCAACAAATGGGCAATCGGAGGCACGACCGGACAGGCCATCGACATGAAAATTGCCTATAATTTCGACGTTTAGCATTTTTTTTGAGCAAGACTCTCAAAAACGGCCTTCGGCTCTGCTATATTCAATTCGTCTCTTGAAGCGCGCCCGCTTCAAACCAACAAGGGAGAGACGGAGAATGGCGATCAGTCCGCAGCATGAAACGGCAAAGATCTATCAGTTTCCCATCAAGGCCCGCCCGACGGCCCTGAACCCGCGCAAGGTCAACCTTGAGCCGGACATCGGCCCGAGCATCGCCGCTGCCGCCTTTGACAGCTGGTATCACGAGGCCGCGATCGCGGACTCCGACCAGAGCCGCAAACAATAATAGGATATGCGCGCTCAGAGCGCGATGTAGCGATCCGACCGGTGGTTGATCGCGAGGAAGAGATTGAGCGCCAGCGCGCCGATCACGGAGCAGATGACCACGAAGGGCGTGGTCACCGCGAAGGCGACCGCGAGCACGCACAGGTCCACTGCAAGCTGGACGAGCCCGGCACGTATCCCGAACCGTTCCTGCAGATAGATGCCCAATATGCCGACGCCGCCCAGGCTGGCGCGGTGGCGATAGAGCGCGAGCAAGCCGAAACCGAGCAGAATGCCGCCAAGCAGCGCCGACCAGACGGCGTTGATATGCGCGATTTCAAACAATCGCGGCTGCAGGTTGGTCAGAAGCGAGGTCAGCGCGATGGCAATGAAGGTCTTGACGGTGAAGACGGGACCGAGCTGCTTCCATGACAGATAGAAGAAGGGCAGATTGACCAGGAAAAAGGCCAGGCCGAAATTCACGCCGATGGCGTAATGCAGCAGAAAGGCGACGCCGGCCGTGCTGCCGGTCAACAGGCCCGCGCTCGACAGGCAGAAGAGCCCGAGCGATGCAATCAGACTGCCGGACAATATGCCCTGAATATCCTCGACCAACGAATGCCGCGTGGCCGCGGTATTCCAGACGCCGAAAGCGCTCTTCAGCTTCGCCATGTAGTTTCCCTTTTTGCCGGGAATTCTGCGGAAAGCGGGGACGACAATCAAGCGGAATATGTAAGCAGTGCTGACCTATTGCAAATTCGCAAGAATCGATCGGTCAGGCGGATTTTCGTGTAACGAACAGAATGCCATGCACCGGTTTTCCGCCATCCATGCGAATGATGCTGCGGGAGAGATCGCGGACGGTGAAGCCGTGCGCGCCCAGAACGGCCCGCACATAGGCTTCCGAATGGGCGAACCGCAGCGATTCCCGCAGCACATAGCCTTCCGCGTCCCCCGCATCCTCGACCGAAAAGGCGAAGACGGCGCCGTCGGCCGCCAGCGCCGCGACGATCGTCAATACGCCGTCGAGATCGCCGAGATACATCAGCACGTCGGCGGCGGTAATGAGATCGGCGCGTCCCGCCGCAAGTCCCGCCTCGAAGATACCCGACTGCGGCGGTGCGAGCGACAGGTCGGCCTGGCCGAGGTGATCGTAGACGCCCTTCTCCGCCGCCTTGGCGAGCATGCCTTTCGACAGATCGAACCCTTCCAGCCGGTCGACCCTGTCGCGGATTTCCGGGCCGAGCAGGCCGGTGCCGCAGCCGAGATCGACGGCGAGGCGGAAATGGGTGGGGATATCGGCGGCCTGCGCGATCAGGACGGCAAGCTTCTGCGGCACGCTATAGCCGAGTTTTTCGACCAGCGACGTTTCGAACCGCTCGGCATAATCGTCGAACAGCCGCTCCACATAGCGGCTCGGCGGCCGATCGGGCATCTCGGCGCCTCCGAGAACCGCAAGCTTCAGCCGCGCGCCGAAGACATCGCCTTCATCGAGCGCCAGCACCTCGTTCAGCGCCGCGACGGCGCCCGGCACATCTCCCGCCTTTTCGCGATAGGCGGCAAGACTGAACCAGCCGGCCGCCCAGGACGGCACCAGCTCCAGCGCCTGTTCCATCAGCTCGGCGGCGCTCGCCGGCTCGCCGCTTTCGGCAAGCATCTTCGCATAGTCGGCGCGGCGGTCGGCAATGACGTCGCCGGAGGAAAGCTGGCTCGGCAGCATGATCAGGGTCCTGTTTTGATCTTCGCCCTTTGGACGCGGCCACAAAAAAACTCAAGTCCTATTTCAGGCAGGCGGCTGTTTCAGATGGCCCTTGGGGCAAAGGCGCTTGCGAGTCACCGCGCGCCGCCTTATCTCAAGACCGCTCGACAGGCATTATGGAGACGACAGCATGTCCGATCAGGTGAACAAGTTCCTCGGCGACTCGCCCGGCCGCACGCTGGTGAAGCTTATCATCGTGTCGCTGATCGTCGGCTTCACGATGAAGTTCTTCGGCTGGCGTCCGCTCGACTTCCTGTATGGTGTCCGCCGCTTCCTGCTGGATCTCTGGCACAGCGGCTTTGCAGCACTCGGCGAGTTCGGCGATTATCTGGTGCTTGGCGCCACCATCGTCATCCCGCTCTTCATCCTCCTGCGTCTCTTCAATTACCGCCGCTGATATGAATTCCCAGACACTGCCCTGCACGCGCCGCGATGCGCTGCGCCTCGCCGCCCTTGCGCTCGCCGCATCCGTCGCAAGCTGCGCCACGCCGCCAAGCCGCGTTTCCAACATTCCGGCCAGCGACCAGACGGCATCTGCTTTGCCTCTCGTCAATGCGCTGCGCGCCAAGAACGGCTTGCCGCCGCTGAGGATCGACACCGCCGCCAGCACCGCGGCCGTCTACCAGGCCCGGCGCATGGCCGATGCCGGCAAGATGGAGCACCTGATCGGCATCGGCGACGACTTCGGCAAGCGCGTCAAGTCAAGCGGCGTCAAGCTGCCGGCCGCCGAGAACATCGCCGAGGGACAGAAGAGCGTCGACGCCGCGGTGACCGCCTGGATCAACTCTCCGAAGCATTTGCACAACATGCTCGGGAAATATGACGGGCTTGGCGTCGCTCTTGCCTATGCCCCCTCTTCCGGCGGCAAGCCATATTGGTCCATGGTGCTCTCCTCGAACTAAAGCGCGTCGCGATCTTTCAGATTCGCTCCGCGCGCTTCAGATCTTTGATTTTACGCATGTCGTGGCCGCAAAACCGCTGCGCAGTTTTGCGCGACATGCTCTAGGGAAAGACCGACCGCGGATGGATCAACGAGAGCATGGCGGCAACGTTCTGCCCTTTGACGTGACGCACCGGCTGGTGCTGTCGATCGCCCTTCCGATGACGCTCGGCTTCATGACGACGCCACTGCTCGGCATTGTCGGCACGGCCGTCGTCGGGCATCTCGGCCAGCCGGATGCGCTGGCGGGCCTGGCGATCGGCGCCATGCTCTTCGATCTCCTCTTCGCCAGCTTCAATTTCCTGCGCGCCTCGACCACCGGCCTCACGGCGCAAGCCTTCGGCCGTCGCGACCGGCATGAGCAGCAGGCGGTTTTCTGGCGAGCGCTCTTGTCCGCGCTCGCATGCGGCATCCTGATCGTCCTGCTGTCGCCCCTCCTCCTCTGGCTCGGGATCAAGCTGATGGGGCCGGGAGGCGGCGTCGCCGAGGCGACACGCACCTATTTCTCGATCCGCATGCTGTCCGGCCCAATGGCGCTCGCCAACTATGCCATTCTCGGCTTCGTGCTCGGGCGCGGCCAGGGCCGCATCGGCCTGTTGCTGCAAACGGTGATCAACGGCGTCAACATCCTCCTCGCCCTTATGCTCGGCCTCTGGCTCGGCTGGGGCGTGGCCGGCGTCGCCTGGGGCACGCTGATCGGCGAAGCCGCCGGCATGCTCACCGGCCTTGCCATCGTGCTCAAAGGCTTCTCCGGCGAGCCACGCCCCAGCCGAGCCGAGCTGCTGTCGCCCGCCAAGCTCAGGCAGCTCTTCGCGCTCAACCGCGACATCCTCATCCGCACTTTCGTGCTGCTCGGCGCCTTCACCCTGATGACCCGCATCGGCAACAGCTTCGGCGCGGTCACGCTTGCCGCCAATGCGGTGGTGATGAACTTCTTCCTGCTGTCGGCCTATTATCTCGATGGGCTGGCCAATGCCGCCGAGCAGATCACCGGGCGCTCGATCGGCGCCAACTATCGTCCGGCCTTCGAGCGTGGGCTGAAGCTGGCCAGCCTCTGGTCCTTCGGGCTGGCGCTGGCCACCACGCTCTTCTTCCTGGTGGCGGGCCCGGCGCTGATCCGGCTGCTGACGACCTCGCAAGAGGTTCGCGCCGCTGCCGGGAGCTACCTGCCCTGGGCCGCCGTCTCCGGACTGGCGGGCGTCCTCGCCTTCCTGATGGACGGCGTGTTCATCGGCGCCACCTGGTCGGCAGCGATGCGCAACCGCATGCTGCTGTCCTTCGCCGGCTATCTGGTCGCGCTTGCGATCCTCGTGCCGACGCTCAGCAATCACGGCCTGTGGATGGCGATGAACGCCTTCCTGCTCTTCCGCGGCCTTTTCCTGCTCATCGGCCTGAAGAAACGCGTCGATCAGACGTTCCGGTCGGCCCAGTAATCCAGCCTGGCGTCGCGCAGCGCGCGGATCGAGGCGACGCGCTCGCGGTCGAGCAGCGTCGACAGGCCGGCGACGATGCGGCCGGGCAGGCCCGGCCCCTCATAGACCATGCAGGAATAGAGCTGCACCAGATCGGCGCCGGCCTTGATCTTCTCCAGCGCCGTTTCCGCCGAGGAAACGCCGCCGACGCCGATGATCGGCAGGACGGCGCCGACGCGGCGGCGCATCTTGGCAAGGACGGCGGTCGACTTCTCGAAGACCGGTTTGCCCGAGAGGCCGCCGGCCTCCTTCGCCTGCGCCTGATCCTTCAGGCCGTCACGCGAAAGCGTGGTGTTGGAAACGATCAGCCCGTCGAGCGCATGCGCCAGCACCTCGGCGGCGATGTCGTCCATGCCCTCTTCGGTCAGATCCGGCGCGATCTTCAGGAAGACCGGGATCTTCTTGCCGGCCTTCGCCGCCTCTTCGTCGCGCGCGGCAAGCACGGCCGACAGCAGCGCCGAGAGGCTTTCGCGCGCCTGCAGGTCGCGCAGGCCCGGCGTGTTGGGCGAAGAGATATTGGCGGTGAAATAGCGCGCCACGGAATAAAAGCGGCGGATGCCGACAACATAATCGCCAATGCGATCTTCGCTGTCCTTGTTGGCACCGATATTGACGCCGATGATGCCGCTGCCGCGCACCGCCTGCAGACGCCGCAGAGCCGCCTCATGGCCTTCATTGTTGAAACCGAGGCGGTTGATGACGCCCTCGTCCTCGATGAGGCGGAAGATGCGCGGGCGCGGATTGCCGGGCTGGGCCTTCGGCGTCACCGTGCCGATCTCGGTAAAGCCGAAACCGAGCTTCAGCAGTGCCTCCGGCACCTCGGCATTCTTGTCGTAGCCGGCCGCCATGCCGATCGGATTGGCGAAATCGAGCCCGGCGACCGTCTGGCGCAGGCGGGGATCGTTGCTGGTGCGGCAGGCCGGGACAAGGCCGGACTTCAAAGCGGCAATCGACATGCCATGGGCCGTTTCCGGATCGAACATAAAGAGGCCGCGCCGGCCGAGGTCACGGAAAGCGCCGATCATTCCGGCATCTCCGGAAAGACATGCGCGCCGTCGGGGCCGAGCGGCAGCGGCTTGGCCCAGAGCACGGCCGAGAGCGAAAGCGGCGCATAGAGATGCGGGAAGAGCTCGCCGCCGCGTGACGGCTCGAACACGAGCTTGTCGCCGAGCGCATCGCCGTCGATCGCCACCAGCAGCAGGCCATCCTGCCCGGCAAAATACCGCGCCGCCGTCTCTTTCGATTGCCGCGCCGTCGACAGGTGGATGAAATTGTCGGTCAGATCGATCGAGGCGCCATGAAAAACGCCGCTTTGTCTGGCCTGCTGCCAGAGCGCATCCGGCACGATCTTGTAAACCACTGGCATCGCGGTCATCATCCCCGTGTAAACATGTCCTGATAGGGCTTTGACGAAAACCGCCGCCGATGTCCACGGTTTCCGTGGCGGATTCAGGGTTTTGACGCAGAAATCCGGAGGATGGCATGACACAGGAAATCGGAATCGGTCTCGCGGCGATGCTTTTGCCCGCCGCTCTTCTTCTCGCGGTGCCCGCCAAGGCAGTCGAGCCGGATGCGGCGCGCTTCCAGCTCGAGCGCAGCGGCGATCATTTCATCCGCCTCGACAAGCAGACGGGCGCCATGTCGATCTGCCAGGATCAGAACGGCAATCTGGTCTGCCGCATGGCCGCCGACGAGCGCTCCGCCTATGACGACGAGCTGGACCGCCTGTCCGACCGCGTTTCCAAGCTGGAAAAGGCCGTGGCCGCCAATGGCGGATCGAGCCTGCCCAGCGATGCAGAGGTCGACCGCACACTCGGGATCATGCAGAAATTCATGCGCGGCTTCATGGGGCTGGCCAAGGAGTTCCAGAACGAGGAGCAGCCTGACAGCAAGGCGCAGCCGCAGAAAACCTGAAGCCTGCGGACCGAAAGCAAGGGGATAAAGGACCGTATTCCTAGGCTGCCCTTTACTCGAAAATGGGCCTCGGCTAACCTTTCCCTTAAAGGTCAACGCCGGATATCCGGCATTCCGAACGCTGAGCGGCGATGCTGTCACACGAGCAGATATGGAACGCGATCGACAGGCTTGCCGAGCGGCACGCCTTGACGCCATCCGGCCTCGCCCGCCGCGCCGGTCTCGACCCCACCTCCTTCAACAAATCGAAGCGGCTGAGCCAGGACGGACGGCTGCGCTGGCCTTCGACGGAATCGATCGCCAAGGTGCTGGATGCGACCGGCGCCAGCATGGAACAGTTTCTCAGCTTCCTGCGGCCCCTGACGGGCATCGGCGGCGTCTCCGGTCACGCCTCTTCCCTTTCGAACGGCTCCATCCCGCTGCTCGGTTTCGCACAGGCCGGCGCCGGCGGCTTCTTCGACGATAGTGGTTTTCCAGCCGGCCAGGGCTGGGACATGGTGGAGTTTCCCGCCGCCCCCGGACAGAAGGGTGGCGTCTATGCCCTTGAGGTTCAGGGCGAAAGCATGCTGCCGCTGTATCGCGACGGCGATATCCTGATCGTCGAGCCGGGCGCACAGATCCGGCGCAATGACCGCGTCGTGGTCAAGACCCGCGAGGGCGAGGTCATGGCCAAGGTGCTGCTGCGGCAGAGCGCGAAATCGATCGAGCTGCTGTCGCTCAACCCAGACCATCCCAACCGCAGCTTCGATCTTGCGGATGTGGAATGGATCGCCCGGATTATCTGGGCCAGCCAATAGGAAAGTTTTCTCCCCATGCGTCGTGATATTTGGCTTGCAGCTGTGGCAGGTATGATCGTCGGCTCTTGGCTGACGCTGGGTGCCGCGCAGGCGGAGGAGCCTGCCAAAACCCCGGAAGCAAACGATCCGGCTCAATCTGCTTCCACCCCTACCCCGGTGCAGCAGCCGGCGCCACAGGCCGCACCCGGCGACACGCAGAAAACGGGCGACAGCCCTACGCCCCCCGAGGCGACGAAGCCCGTGGAACTGATACACCCCTTCTCCGATCGCGCCGGCGTGCTGACCATCGGCAACCGGAGCGTACAGCTTTCCGGCATCATCCCCACCGATGTCGGCCGCATGTGCACCGGGTCGGACGGCTCAAGCTGGCCTTGCGGCACGGCGGCGCGCACCGCTTTCCGCATGTATCTGCGCGGCCGTACCGTCGATTGCGACCTGCCGAGCGAGACCTGGCAAGGCACGGTGACGGCAAGCTGCCGCTATGTCCGCGTCGACCTCAGCGAATGGCTGGTGCGTTTCGGCTGGGCCGAGCCGGAACCGGGATCTCCGCTGGCCGCCGTCGCGGAACAGGCCAAGCAGCAGAAGCGCGGCATCTATGGCGACGATCCGCGCAAGGGCCACAAATCAACGCTGGCGCCGGCGCCAGCCAAGGAAGATCCGCTCAATCCGATCTGACGTCACGCTTCCGCCACCAGCTCTTGTCATGAAAGACATCCATTTCTAATCTGCCGACAGTTTCAAAGGATATTGTTTCGACATGAATAAGCCGCTTTCCGCCCAAGAGGCCCTGATCTACGTCATGGTCATCGCGTCCGCCGTCGACCGGACGATGAACGACCGGGAACTCGGCCGGATCGGCGAGCTGATCCATGCGCTGCCGGTCTTCAAGGGCTTTGACGACGAGCGCCTGATCTCCGTGTCGCGCGACTGCGCAAAGCTACTGGCGCGCGATGAAGGCCTCGACATCGTGCTGGAAACCGTGCGCGACACCCTGCCGGCAAAGCTCTACGACACGGCCTATGCGCTTGCCGTCGAGGTTGCGTCCGCCGATCTTTCGGTCAAGGCAGAGGAGCTGCGGCTGCTGAGCCTCTTGCGCGACCGTCTCGGCCTCGACAAGCTCACCTGCGCCGCCATCGAGCGCAGCGCCATCGCCCGCTATCGCAAGGGCTGAAACGGGCTCAATAGAGCCCGTAGGGGAAATAGCGCAGATAGATTTCCTGCAGCCGGCCGTCGCGCGACAGGGTGGCGAGCGCATGGTTGATGGCGGCCGTCAGGTCGCCGTCCTGCTGACGGAGCATGATGGTCAGGCCTTCGCCAAGGAATTGCTGCGAGAGATAGGGACCATCGAACAGCGCGCAGCATTTTTCAGCCGACGGCGACGAAACCCAGAAGGACAATTGCAAGCCGTCTGCAAAGGCGGCATCGACCTTGCCATCCTTGACGGCCGCCAGCAGCGCGTCCTTGTCGTCGAAGGTCGAGGGCTTGAGCGCCGGGAAGAAGGCTGACAGCATCGCCTCATGCGCCGTGCCCTTGACCACGCCGACGGAATGACCGGCAAGGGCCGCCGCCGTCCGGCCGTCGATCGGCGCCTTGAGATTGCGCACGAAGCGAGCAGGCAGGATCAGAAAGGGGCGCGAGAAGGCGAAACGCTTGCGCAGCTCCGGCGTCACCGCGACGCCGGCGATCACCGCATCGCCCTGGGAGGCCGAAAGTGCGCCCTGCAACTCCTCGAAGGGCAGCGCCTGGATCTGGCATTTGTCGGATATGCCGAGCTCGTCGCAGATCGCGCGGACGAGATCGACATGGAAGCCGGCAAGCTTGCCGTTCTGATCGACGAAATTGAAGGGCGGGAAATCGACCGAGGTCAGGAAGCGCAGCCTGACCAGCGAGGACAGATCGGGCTTGGGCAGGCGTTCGCGCGCATCGAAGAGGATGGGGAGATTGGAGGCCGGCGCATCCTGCGCGGCGACCGGCATGGCGAAGGACAGTGCAATCACCGCCGCTGCCGCGATGGACCTGCCTCCGGATATCAGCGACGAAAGGCAAAGGCGCATGAGGATGGTCGGGCCTCCGGTCGGATGTTCTCTGCTTCTGGTGTCTCAACCGATGTAACAGAGTCACGCCGAAGGGGGAATATCACGTCATGCAACGGACAAGGATAGTCCTCAGCCGCGATCGTCGCGGCTAACGGTCAAGCGTCCGCTTGGAGCCGGGAAGCAATTCGAGTTTTGCGGGCTTAAGCTTGCTCTTCTCCCCTCGCCGCTTGATCAGCCTTGCGGGGGAGCCGACATAGACGCCATAGGGCTCGGTCCTGCCCTTGACGACGGCATTCGCGCCGATGACGCAGCCCTTGGCGATATGGGAGCCGCCGAGGATCTTCGCGCCGGCGCCGATCCAGACATCGTCCTCGATGACGACCGGCTTCATGGTGACGCCCTGCAGGCGGATCGGCTGGGTGACATCGTCGAAATTGTGATCGAAGGAGACCACCATGGCATGAGCGGCGATGCGCACATCATTGCCGATGGTGATGCCGCCGCGCCCGAGCAGGACGGCATAGTCGTTCAGCGAGACATGATTGCCGAGATCGATGCTGCCGCGCTGCGCGTCGATGACGGCGCCCTTGCGGATATAGGCACGTTCGCCGATGGTGACGCGGCCATCCTTCCAAAGGATCGTCGTGCCGCGCCGCACCTTGGTATGGCGGGATATCCGCAGCATGCCGCGCGTGAAGATGGCCTTCAACCTGTAAAGTGATGCAAAGTTCGGCATGTCATCCGTTCCGATTGGGAACGACCTTCTGTCACGATTGTCTGGCAGCAACCTGAACGAAGGAAGGTTTTATTGAGGCGGCATCCGATCGCCGCAGTGGGGTGCTTTACATCATCGTCGTGAGTCCGAACAGCGATGCCGCGCTACACAAGGGTCTGATGTGGGAGTTTCCGTTCCTCTCACAGTAACCTTTTTGTATATACGGAAACCATAGACGAGCCCCTAGTTTTCGTATATACAAAATTGAATGAAAATCACTTGGGACGAGCCGAAAAGAATAGCTAACTTGGAGAAGCACGGTCTCGACTTTGCCGCATTATCTCTCGAGTTTTTCCTGAATTCCGTTGTGATTCAGGCGAAGAAGAATCGCTTCCAAGCTATCGGCAAGATGCAAGACGACACGATTTCAGTGATCTTCTGCACCCTTGGTTCGGAAGGTATTTCCGTCATTTCCATGCGGCGTGCCAGTAGTAACCAGTAGTAAAGAGAGGAGCCTGCTCTGATGGTTGTCAAATTTGAACGCCCGCGTTCCTTCAAGGAAGGCCGAGGTTATACGAAGCAGGATTGGGACGAGGTTTCCGACAATCCCCCGGTCACGGAAGAAGCGTTGAGAAAGGCCAAGCCGTTTACCGAAGCGTTCCCCGAACTCACCGAGGAAATCCGCAGGAATCTGGGCGGGCGTCCGAAATCAGAAAATCCCAAGCTTGCCGTCAGTATCCGCCTCGACCGTGATGTCATCGAAGCTTTCAAGGCAAACGGTGAGGGCTGGCAAAGCCGGATAAACGAAGCTCTACGCAAGGCTGCAGGTCTATAACGACAAAATGAAAAAGCTGGAGCGGGTGAAGGGAATCGAACCCTCGTATTCAGCTTGGGAAGCTGCTGCTCTACCATTGAGCTACACCCGCCTGACACCCTGAGATGTCCAACAGTTGCCGGCCTCTGTCAAGGCCGGCTGAAGACCAATCACAGCCGGAAATGCTTCGACAGCTTCAGGCCCTGCGCCTGATAGTTCGAGCCGAGGCCGGAGCCGTAGAGGCTGCTTGGCTGTTCCAGCATGTGTTCGTAGACGAGGCGGCCGACGATCTGGCCGTCTTCGAGGATGAAGGGAACTTCGTGGCTGCGCACTTCCAGCACCGCGCGGCTGCCGCGGCCGCCGGCCGGCGCATGGCCGAAGCCGGGGTCGAAGAAGCCGGCATAATGAACCCGGAATTCGCCCACCAGCGGATCGAAGGGCGTCATCTCGGCCGCATAATGCGGCGGCACATGCACGGCCTCGCGCGACACGAGGATGTAGAATTCATCCGGGTCGAGGATCAGTTCGGTGCGGCCGCGGCTATAGAGCGGTTCCCAGAAATCGAAGATATCGTGCTGCGCCTTCTTGTCGACATCGACGACGGCGGTGTGATGCTTGCCGCGATAACCGATCAGGCCTTCCTTGTCGCCGGCGAGATCGATCGACAGTGCAATGCCGCCGCCGGTGATGTTCGGCTTCTTGCTGGCAACCAGCGTTTCGGTCTCGTGCAGCGCCAGAAGTTCCGGCTCGGTGAGCAGAGCCTGGCCGACGCGGAAGCGGATCTGCGACAGGCGCGAGCCGCGACGCACGACGATCGGGAAGGTGCGCGGGCTGATCTCGAGATAGAGCGGACCGGAATAGCCGGCGGGGATCTTGTCGAATTCCTGTGCCCGGTCGGTGATGACGCGGGTGAAGATATCGAGGCGGCCGGTCGAGCTTTTCGGATTGGCTGAGGCCGACATGTCCTCAGGCAGGTCGAGCCGCTCCATCAAGGGCACGATGTAGACGCAGCCGGTTTCCAGCACCGCGCCTTCGGAAAGATCGACCACATGCAGCTTCAGCCGGTCAAGCTTGTCGGCGACCAGATGTGACGGACCGGGCATGAAGCTGGCGCGGACGCGGAAGGCATGCGAGCCGAGTCTCAGGTCAAGGCTCGCCGGCTGGATCTGATCGACGTCCAGTTCCCGTTCGCTCGTCAGCCGTCCGGCTTCGAAAAGCGCTGCAATGGCGCGATCGGCCAAAATCCCAGTATTGCGAGCCATCATGCCTCCATAATTCGTGGCAGACAAAACCAAACTCGGGGAATTGACGCAAGCCGTCAACAGCAGTATTGCAACTTATCCCGTGGTGATTTGGCCGGTCGGCTTGCAGCCACGTTAAACAAGTGGCTAAAAAGACCGGGGTTGAACCGGTCTGCTTTCGCGACCGGTTTTTTTGTTTTGAAAGTGGTGATGGCATGAGCAAGACTTGGCGCCCCGCAACCCAGCTCGTACACAACGGAACGCTGCGCTCGCAATTCGGCGAGACCTCCGAAGCAATCTATCTGACCCAGGGCTTCGTCTACGACACGTCGGAAGCCGCGGAAGCGCGCTTCAAGGGCGAGACCGACGGTTTCATCTATGCTCGCTACGGCAGCCCCACCAATGACATGTTCGAAAAGCGCATGTGCGCGCTGGAAGGCGCCGAAGAAGCCCGCGCCACCGCTTCGGGCATGGCTGCCGTCTCCGCCGCCATCCTCTGCCAGCTGAAGGCCGGCGACCATATCGTCGCGGCCCGCGCCCTGTTCGGCTCCTGCCGCTGGGTGGTCGAGACGCTGGCGCCGAAATACGGCATCGAATGCACGCTGGTCGACGGCCGCTTCGCCGAGAACTGGGAAAAGGCGATCCGGCCGAACACCAAGGTGTTCTTCCTGGAAAGCCCGACCAACCCGACGCTGGAAGTGGTCGATATCGCCGCCGTCGCCAGGCTCGCCAACCAGATCGGCGCCAAGGTCGTGGTCGACAACGTCTTCGCCACGCCGCTGTTCCAGAAGCCGCTGGAACTCGGTGCCCATATCGTCGTCTATTCCGCCACCAAGCATATCGACGGCCAGGGCCGCTCGCTCGGCGGCGTCATCCTGTCCGACAAGCAATGGGTCGACGAGAACCTGCAGGATTACTATCGCCACACCGGCCCGGCCATGTCGCCCTTTACCGCCTGGACTTTGCTGAAGGGCATCGAGACCTTGCCGCTGCGCGTCGCGCAGCAGACGGCGAACGCCGCCAAGATCGCCGACTTCCTCGCCGAGCAGAACAAGGTCGCCCGCGTGATCTATCCCGGCCGCAAGGACCATCCACAGGCCGATATCATCGCCAAGCAGATGAGCGGCGGCTCGACGCTGGTAGCCTTTGAACTGAAGGGCGGCAAGGAAGCCGCCTTCAAGCTGCAGAACGCGCTGGAGATCGTGAAAATCTCCAACAACCTCGGTGACTCGAAGAGCCTGATCACCCATCCGGCCACCACCACGCACAAGAACCTCACCGACGAAGCCCGTGCCGAACTCGGCATTTCGCCGGGCACCGTGCGCTTCTCCGCCGGTATCGAGGACGGCGACGATCTGGTCGAGGATTTCGCCCGCGCCTTGGCTCAGGTCTCGGCCTAAGCCTCTCATTGGAACCCGCCCGAATATCGTTCGGGCGGGTTTGCGCAACGAGGATGCAGTCCCCCTCCCATACTTCCGGTGTGCGCCGGCTAATCTTCGATTTCAGCCTTAATATCTGAAAAACAGGCAGAATTACTCCATTATAGCCATTTTCATCGATCCGTTCCTTGACGGAGCAGACTGCTTATAGGATACCGCTAGATGTCCTGCTTTCGTGGGATCATAGAAAGCGGATCAGATGCCCTAGACTTAAAATGCTGGAGCGCCCTGTGTACGTTTGATCGAACGCATGACGTTCCGGATTGGTGACCAAGGTGTCAGGCATGTATCGCGCTCTAACACGGGATATCGAAGTCGTTGTCGAACCCTTCTATCTGGAGGAGCAATCCGATCCGGAGGATGACCGTTATGTCTGGGGTTATCGCATCGTCATTTCCAATCACTCGACAGTCTCCGTCCGGCTGGTGACACGCTATTGGCATATCACCGATCAGAACGGGCTGGTGGATGAAGTGACTGGACCGGGCGTCGTCGGCGAACAGCCGCGGCTCAGACCCGGCGATACCTACGAATACTCGTCAGGCTGCCCGCTCGACACGCCGTCGGGCATGATGTTCGGCCATTACCAGATGGAAACGGACGACGGAGAGCTCTTTCACGTCAAGATCCCCGCCTTCTCGCTGGATACGCCCAATCTCTTGCGGACGCTGAACTGAGCCCGATCAGGCTTCCGTCACCTCGGCCACCTCGAAACGGTAAGTGGTCGAGCAGAATTCGCAGGTGACGGCAATTTCGCCATTCTCCTCGCTTGCCTCGATCTCCTCGGCGGAGAAGCCCTGCAACACACCCTTCAGCTTGTCGCGCGAACAGGAGCAGCGATCGAAGACCGCCTGCGGCTCGTAGACGCGTACGCCGCGCTCATGGAACAGGCGGAACAGCAGACGCTCGGTGCCGACCTGCGGATCGGTCAGCTCGTCGGCATCGATCGTTTCCACCAGCGTGCGGGCCTCCGCCCAGGCATCATCCTCGGCATGTTCGCGCAGGCTGGTGTCGCCGTCGCCGCCATGAAGGTCCGGCTGGCGCATGCGCTCCGGTGCTTCCGGCAGGAACTGCGCGATGAGACCGCCCGCCCGCCAGCGATGGCGCGGCTTGCCGGCCTCGTCACGGTCGAACAGTTCGGCGGCGCCCAGACGAACGCGGGTCGGGATCTGTTCCGACTGGCGGAAGTAGGTGCCCGCGATCTCTTCGAGCGAGGCGCCGTCGAGCGCCACGATGCCCTGATAGGGCTGACTGAAACGACCCTGATCGATGGTAAAGGCGAGCACGCCCTTGCCGAGCAGCTGTTCCGGCTCGGTTTGGCCGGCGGCCACGGCCTTCGCCAACGCCTCTTCATCGAAGCGGGCATAGGCGCGGACATTTTCCGGGGTCGAGAAATCGGCGACGAGAAGATCGACAGGACCGTCGCCCTTCGTCTGTACGGTGAACTTGCCGTCGAACTTCAGCGAGGTGCCGAGCAGCACCGTCAGCACCACGGCCTCGGCCAGAAGCCGGGCAACCGGGGCCGGATAATTATGCCGGGCAAGAATTGCGTCCAGCATCGGCCCGAGCTGCACGGCGCGGCCGCGCACGTCCAGACCCTCGACCTGGAAAGGAACGACATGATCGTCGCCGGCAAAATCGAATTGACCCAGCGAGGCTGCACTTTCCGCCATTGCTTTACTCCTGGAGCATGACGCCGAAAAGTGAGAGCGGTTTTCGGGCGACGTCATGCTCTATTTCTTTGATTCTAGACCGGATTCAGGTCTTAGGTCGCTTCGACCTAAGACCATCCGGCTCTAGGGCCCGCGCCGTCAGACGCGGTTCATATCCTCAGATCGCGCCCAGGCACCAAGCAAGAATCGACTTTTGCGCATGAAGACGGTTTTCCGCCTCATCGAAAACAACGGATTGCGGACCATCGATCACGTCGTCCGTCACTTCCTCCCCGCGATGGGCGGGCAGGCAATGCATGAACAAAGCGTCCTTGCCGGCCTGTGCCATCAAAGCCGCGTTGACCTGATAGGGCTGGAAGACGTTGTGACCGCGGGCCCGGTGTTCCTGATTCATGGAAACCCAGGTATCGGTTACCACGCAATCGGCGCCGGCGACCGCACGGTCGGCATCATGCGAGAGCATGATTTCGGCGCCCTCGTTGCGGGCCCAGTTCAGATAGTGATCCTTCGGCTCGGAACCAAGGGGTACGGCCATATTCATGCGATAGCCGAAACGGGCGGCGCCTTCGACCAGCGAATGCAGCACGTTGTTGCCGTCGCCGGTCCAGGCGATGGTCTTGCCCTTGATCGGGCCACGATGCTCCTCGAAGGTCATGATATCGGCCATGATCTGGCAGGGATGCGTGTCGTCGGTCAGCGCGTTGATGACCGGCACGGTCGCATGTTCGGCGAGCTCCAGCAGGCGCGAATGCTCGGTCGTGCGGATCATGATCGCGTCGACATAGCGCGACAGCACCTTGGCGGTATCACCGATCGTCTCGGCGCGGCCGAGTTGCATTTCCGTGCCCGACAGGAACAGCGTCTCGCCGCCGAGCTGGCGCATGCCGACATCGAAGGAGACGCGCGTGCGGGTGGACGGCTTCTCGAAGATCATCGCCAGCATCTTGCCGGCAAGCGGCTTGTCGGCGGTGCCCGCCTTCAGCGCCTTCTTTCGTACGATCGCATCGTCGATGATGCTGCGCAGATCGGCGGCCGCGACGGCCGAGAGATCGAGGAAGTGTTTCGGAGAAGCCATGTCCCTACCTGTACTCTAGAAAACAACAACGCCCGCGCGGGGCAAAAACGCCCCAATCAACGGGCGCTGGATTTAGGCCGACTTTTTGACGCGAGCCGCACGCACGCTTTCGGCGGCGCGTTCGATGCGGGCAAGCCCCTCGCGTGCTTCCTCGGCGGTCACCACCAGCGGCGGCAGCAAACGGATGACGTTGTCGCCGGCCGGCACGCCCAGCAGATGCTCGGCGCGGATCGCCTGCAGCAACTCCGCCTGCGGAACGGCAGCCTTGATGCCGAGCATCAGCCCCTCGCCGCGGATATCCTCGATAATATCGGGGAAACGATCCTTGAGCGAGGCGAGACCCTGGCGGAACACCAGCGCGACATCGCGCACATGCTGCAGGAAGCCTTCGGCCAGCACGACATCCAGCACGGCATTGCCGACGGCCATGGCGAGCGGATTGCCGCCATAGGTCGACCCGTGCGTGCCGGCCTTCATGCCCGAAGCGGCCTCCGCCGTCGCAAGGCAGGCACCCAGCGGAAAGCCGCCGCCGATACCTTTGGCCACGGCCATGATATCGGGCGTGACGCCGGACCATTCATAGGCAAAGAGCTTGCCGGTACGGCCGACGCCGCACTGGACCTCGTCGAGGATCAGCAGCAGACCATGCTCGTCGCAGATCTGGCGCAGGCCACGCAGAAACTCGTTGGTCGCGGCCCGGATGCCGCCCTCGCCCTGCACCGGCTCGATCAGGATCGCGGCCGTGGCATCGGTGATGACGGCGCGCACCGCGTCGAGATCGCCGAAGGGCACCTGGTCGAAGCCCGGCGCCTTGGGGCCGAAGCCTTCGAGATACTTTTCCTGGCCACCGGCGGCGATCGTCGCGATGGTACGGCCGTGGAAGGCGCCCTCGAAGGTGATGATATGGTAGCGCTCGGGATGGCCCTTGGCGAACTGATAGCGCCGCGCCGTCTTGATCGCGCATTCCAGCGCCTCTGCGCCGGAATTGGTGAAGAACACCTTGTCGGCGAAGGTGACTTCCGTCAGCCGCTTCGACAACTTCTCCTGGCCCGGCACTTCATAGAGGTTCGACAGATGCCAGACCTTGTCGGCCTGCGCCTTCAATTCCGAGACCAGATGGGGATGCGCGTGGCCGAGCGAATTCACCGCGACGCCGGCGGCGAAATCGAGATAGCGCTCGCCGGTTTCCGTGATCAGCCATACGCCCTCGCCTCGCTCAAACCGCAGCGGGGCACGCATATAGGTGTCGTAAAGCGGCGCGGTTTCAGCCATGGCCTATTCTCCCTGATCACAACCTTTAGGGCCAAGCGCTTCCCTCCAAGGAAACGGGCCCGGAAAAATCAAAAATGCCGCCTTGCGGCGGCCTGGGCACTATTGATGTTTTGCACCGCGATGTCAACAAAACTGGCGCTTTAGCAGGTGCGAAACAGCGCTTCGGAACGAACGGGACATGCGTGATCGTTCATATGGCATAAATGCCACGCCGCCACAGCAAGTTGGGGAAAACCTCGAAATCGATTCCTCAGGATTCCCGCGACTCTTGTCACGGAGTCAGCCTCACACTAGGTTAAAAAGCAATTGCTAGACTGCATGCGGCGGAACTAGTCACCACAATTTTAGAGCGTTTCGCGCCTCGACCAAATGCGGGGCAATGGTGAAGGATTCTGCCATCGGAAACGCGACAGCGGAGACAGGGCATGAATTGGACAGACGAACGCGTCGAGAAGCTGAAGAAGCTGTGGTCCGAAGGTTTGAGCGCCAGCCAGATCGCGGCACAGCTCGGTGGCGTCAGCCGTAACGCCGTTATCGGCAAGGTGCATCGCTTGAGCCTTCCGGGCCGGGCAAAGGCCGGCGGCACGGCGACGGCTGCCCGAGCGCCGAAGCGCAGCACCTCGGCGCCGCGTGCGCCGAACTACGCCTCGCGCGTCGCTACCCGCACGATCACCCGCCAGCAGGGTGCGACGATGCTCAAGGAAGAGATCGAGGTCGATGCCGTCAACGAGATCGAATATCGTCCGGCCGCCAATGTGGTCGTTCCGATCTCGCGTCGCCTCGGCTTGACGGAGCTCACCGAGCGCACCTGCAAGTGGCCGGTCGGCGACCCGCTGAAGGATGATTTCCATTTCTGCGGCAACGACAGCCCGGATGCCTCGCCCTATTGCGGCTACCATCAGCGGCTGGCCTATCAGCCGGTGCACGAGCGGCGCCGGGCGGCGCCGCAGTCGCGCGGCTGACCTGCCTATCATCGAGACAAAAGAAACGGGCCGAAAGGCCCGTTTTCTGTTTCCGCCGCTATGGTGGAAGCCTGAGCGGTTTCCCGCTTAAAGCGCATCGCGATCTTTCAGATCCGCGTCTCGCGCTTCAAATCTTTGACCTGCGCATGTCGTGGTCGCAAAACCGCATACACGTTTGCGCGACATGCTTCAGGCTTCCATGGAATAGCCCGCGCCGCGAACGGTGCGGATGACATCCTGCATATTGGAGAAGTTCAGCGCCTTGCGCAGGCGGCCGACATGGACGTCGACGGTGCGTTCGTCGACATAGATATCATGCCCCCATACGCCGTCGAGCAGTTGCGAGCGCGAGAAGACGCGGCCGGGCGACGACATCAGGAATTCCAGCAGGCGGAATTCGGTCGGACCCAGACGCACTTCGCGGCTCTTGCGGTGAACGCGATGGGTTTCGCGGTCGAGCTCGATATCGCCGCAACGTAGCACCGTGGAGAGAACCTCCGGACGGGCACGGCGCAGCATCGCCTTGACGCGGGCCATCAGCTCCGGCGTCGAGAACGGCTTGACGACATAGTCGTCCGCGCCGGTGGAAAGGCCGCGCACGCGCTCGCTCTCCTCGCCGCGGGCCGTCAGCATGATGATCGGCAGGCGCTCCGTCTCCGGCCGCATGCGCAGCCGCCGGCAGAGCTCGATGCCGGACACGCCCGGCAGCATCCAGTCGAGGATCAGAAGATCGGGCGTGCGCTCCTGGAGACGCAACTCGGCTTCATCACCCCTGAGGATCGTATCGACCTCGAAGCCCTCGGCCTCGAGATTATAGCGCAGCAAAACGCTGAGCGCTTCCTCGTCTTCTACAACAGCAACTCTCGGAACCATGCGCCTATGGTCTCCTTTTCTTCGCTTCCAGATTATTCCGTCACTGCGCCGACGGTGTTGGCGGTATCGTCTTTCGGGCGCTCGCCTTCGGGCTGGGCGCCGGTCGCCATGTAATAGATCGTCTCGGCGATATTGGTGGCATGGTCGCCGATGCGCTCTATGTTCTTGGCGCAGAAGAGAAGATGCGTGCAGGTGGTGATGTTGCGCGGATCTTCCATCATGTAGGTCAGCATCTCGCGGAAGAGCGAGGTGTACATGGCGTCGATTTCCTCGTCGCGCTCGCGGATCGACACGGCCTTGTCGGGCGAACGGGTCGTGTAGACGTCGAGCACTTCCTTGAGCTGGCTGAGCGCCAGTTCGGACAGATGCTCGATGCCGCGGGCAAGACGGCGGGGAACGCCGTGGCCCTGCACGGCGATGACGCGCTTGGCGGTGTTCTTGCCGAGATCGCCGACGCGCTCCAGATCGGAGGCGATGCGGATCGAACCCATGATCTCGCGCAGGTCGGCCGCCATCGGCTGGCGGCGCGCGATGGTGACGATCGCCTTGTCGCCGACTTCGCGCTCGGCATGGTCGAGGACGACATCGTCGGAGATGACCTTCTGTGCGAGGGCGGCATCGCCATGCACCAGCGCGCGGACGCTGTCGCTGACCATCTGTTCCGCCAGACCGCCCATTTCCGCGATGCGGCGGGTCAGGAACTTCAGGTCTTCGTCATAGGCAGAAAGAATGTGGGTGGAGACCATTTTGCTATCCTCAAGGTGAAACGTGTGAAAGGAGCCGCGCGGGGATCATCATCAACCAAAACGGCCCATGATGTAATCCTGCGTGCGGAAATCGTCGGGATTGGTGAACATCTTATCGGTATCGTTCTCCTCGACCAGATGTCCGAGGTGAAACATTGCGGTGCGCTGCGAGACGCGGGCGGCCTGCTGCATGGAGTGGGTCACGATGACGATCGTGAAGTTTTCCCTGAGCTCGTGAATGAGATCCTCGACCTTGGCGGTGGCGATCGGGTCGAGCGCCGAGCAGGGCTCGTCCATCAGAATGACCTCCGGGCTGACGGCGACGGCGCGGGCGATGCACAGGCGCTGCTGTTGGCCGCCGGACAGGCTGGTGCCGGCCTCCTGCAGCCGGTCCTTCACCTCGCCCCAGAGACCCGCCTTCTGCAGGCTGGTCTCGACGATATGGTCGAGATCGGCCTTGGAGCGATGCAGGCCATGAATGCGCGGGCCATAGGCCACGTTCTCGTAAATCGACTTCGGAAAGGGATTGGGTTTCTGGAACACCATGCCGACGCGGGCGCGAAGCTCGACGACATCGATGATGTTCTCGTAGACATCCTGATCCTCGAGCGTGATCCTGCCGGTGACGCGGCAGGTCTCGATCGTGTCGTTCATGCGGTTGAGGCAACGCAGGAAGGTGGACTTGCCGCATCCCGACGGGCCGATCAGCGCAGTCACCGTATTGGCGCGGATCTTCAGGTTCACGTCGAACAGGGCGCGCTTCTCGCCGTAATGGACGGAGACGTCCTGACCGATCATCTTGTAGGGGATCGTGGTCATCTTCCTGGCCAGTGCCTTTTCGCCCGCTGCTTCCGTCATCATGTTCATTGCAGCATCTCCCCTCACCAGCGCCGCTCGAAGCGACGGCGCAGCAGGATGGCCCCGATGTTCATCGCAACAAGGAAGAAGAGCAGGACGATGATCGCCCCAGAGGTTCGTTCGACGAAGGCGCGCTCGGCTTCGCTCGCCCACATGTAGATCTGCACCGGCAGCGCCGTCGAAGGATCGAGCGGCGAGGACGGATAGTTGGCGACGAAGGCGACCATGCCGATCAACAGCAGCGGCGCGGTCTCGCCGAGCGCATGCGCCAGCCCGAGGATTGTGCCCGTCAGGATGCCGGGCATGGCGAGCGGCAGGACGTGATGGAACACCACCTGCATGCGTGAGGCGCCGAGGCCCAGAGCCGCGCTGCGGATCGACGGCGGCACGGCGCGCAGCGCCGAGCGGGTGGCGATGATGATCATCGGCAGCGTCATCAGGCTGAGCACCAGCCCTCCGACCAGCGAGGCGGAACGCGGCAGACCGACGACGTTGATGAAGACCGAAAGACCGAGCAGACCGTAGACGATCGAGGGTACGGCGGCGAGATTGTTGATATTGACCTCGATCAGATCCGTCAGCCGGTTCTTCGGCGCAAATTCCTCGAGATAGATCGAGGTGGCGACGCCGATGGGCAGTGCCAGCGCCAGCACGGTCAGCATCAGGTAGAACGAACCGATCAGCGCCACCCCGAGACCGGCGGCCTCCGGACGGCTGGAATTGCCCGACAGGAACAGGCCGGTGTTGAACGCCTCGTCGAGGGCGCCGCCATCGCTGAGCTGCTTCATCCAGGCGAGCTGCCGGTCGGAGACCTTGCGGTCCTTTTCAGCCACCGTCAGATCGATCTGCCCCTTGTTGGCGGAGTCGATGTTGGCGCCGGCAAGCAGCGTGACCTTCACCGTCTTCCCGATGATTGCGGGATCGGCCATGACCTTGTCGCGCAGCACGGTGCGAGCGCTGTCCGAGACCATCGCCGTCGCCTCGCGCACCAAGGGCCGGTTGGCGGGGTCGATGCCGAGCATCGCCACCAGGGCGTCGCGGACCAGAAGCGGATAGTTGGCCGCCATCAGCACATTCGGATCGCCGCCGCGCTTGCCAGCGGGATCGATCACCCTCTCGCTGAACTCGATCGGCAGCGTGATCGAGGTCTGTACGAAGGCCGTATAGCCATGCCGCACCACCGAGAAGAGCAGCATGGCGAGAAAGACGAGACCGAAGATGACCGCGGCCATGCCATAGGCGCGGAAACGGCGCTCGGCCGCGTAACGGCGCTTGATGCCGATATCGCGGCGGATCGCGCCAGCCGTCAGGCCACGCGGCATCGGCGGCTTTGCGGAGGATAGGGCGCCGCTCATTCGTATTGCTCCCTGTAGCGGCGCACGATGTAGAGCGCATAAACGTTCAGGCACAGGGTCAGGCAGAAGAGCGTGATGCCGAGCGCGAAGGCGACCAGCGTCTGCGGCGAGGTGAATTCGAGATCGCCGGTCAGCTGATTGACGATCTTGACGGTGACCGTCGTCATCGGCTCGAAGGGATCGAGCTGCATGCGGGCGGCGACGCCGGCAGCCAGCACGACGATCATGGTTTCGCCGATCGCCCGCGACGCGGTCATCAGCAGTGCGCCGACGATGCCCGGCAGTGCCGCCGGCAGCAGCACGCGCTTGACCGTTTCCGAACGGGTGGCGCCAAGGCCGAGCGAACCGTCGCGCAGCGAGCGCGGCACCGCCGTGATGATGTCGTCGGAAAGCGAGGAGACGTAGGGGATGAGCATGACGCCCATGACGAAACCGGCGGTCAGCACGCTCTGGGCTTCGATGAAGCTCGCATAATTGCCCGTCACCAGGCCGTTGAGATCGGCCGAGAGATCACGCAGGAACGGCCCGACGGTGACGAGGGCGAAGAAGCCGTAGACGATCGTGGGAATGCCGGCGAGCACCTCCAGCATCGGCTTGGCGACGGAGCGCAGGCGGGCGGAGGCATATTCGGCCATGTAGATGGCGGCGAACAATCCGATCGGCACGGCAACCAGCATGGCGACAAGGCCGATATAGAGCGTACCGGCCAGCAAGGGCACGAGGCCGAAGGTTCCCGAAGCCTGCGAGCCTGCGCCGGCGAAGCGCGGGTCCCAGACCGTGCCGAAGAAGAATTCGGCGGCGGGGACCATGCCGAAGAAGCGGGCCGCCTCCGACAGCATCGAGGCGACGATGCCGACCGTCGTCAGCACGGCGATGGAGGAGGCGACGATCAGGCCGCCGAGAATGACCTGCTCCACCCGGTTGCGGGCGCGAAAGCGCGGCGCGATGGCCCGCAGGCCGAAAATGCCGCAGCCGAGGGAAAGCGCGATCGCCGCGGCCGACATGACGACGCGGCTCAGATGACGCATGCCGTTGTAGCTGTTGGCGGCGTCGATCATATAGCCGGTCGGCCTCGTCGCTAGCGGCACACCCTTCTGCGCCAGGATCAATTGCAGATCGGCGGTGCCATCGCCGACGGCAGCGCGCTGCCGGTCATCCAGCAGACGCATGCCATGGGCAATGCTGCGTACCATGCCATAGCTGAGGTTCAGCTCGGCAGCCGGCAGCGCCTTCACCTCGTCGGGAAAGGACTTGACCACGAGGCGATCGATCACCTGCGGACTGATCCATAGCCAGGCCGCGATCAGCGCAAGTGCCGGCAGGGTCGCCCAAATGGCGGCATAGGCGCCGTAATAGCCGAGCCGCGAATGCATCGCCGACGATCTGCCGCCCGATAGCGCAGCCGCCCGCGTGCGCCCCAGCACGAAAACGGAGGCGCCGACGATCGACAGGCACAGCAGCAGCAGCGATACACTCATTTCCAATTCCCGGCCTACTCCCCGGCGAACGCCGGCACGGTGAAATCCACGCCGGCGGGCAATTCCTGTGCGATCACATGATTTTCCCGTCGCTGAAATCCTTGCGGATCTGGTCACGCTCGGCATCCGGCGCCGGCACCAGACCATATTCGGCCAAGGGGCTGTCCGGACCGATCATCTGGTCGCTGGTGAAGAAGTCGACATATTCCTTCAGGCCGGGAATGACGCCGAGATGCGCCTTCTTGACGTAGAAGAACAGCGGGCGCGAGACCGGATAGGTACCGTCGGCAATCGTGGCACCCGATGGTACGACGCCGCTTACGGTCGCGACCTTCAGCTTGTCGGCATTGTTCTGGAAGAAATACAGGCCGAAGACGCCGACGCCGTGCTTGTTGGCGTTGATGCGGGCGAGCGTCTCGGGATAGTCGCCGTCGATATCGACTGCCACGCCGTCCTTACGCACGGCGATGCATGTCTTGGCCTGTTGGGCGGCATCGGAAACGGTCGTCTTGATGACGTCGAGCGCGCCGGACTCCTTGCAGCCGGCGGCGAGCACCTTCTCTTCGAAGACTTCGCGCGTGCCATGCTTTTCGCCCGGAATATAGGTGGCGATTTCGAAATCCGGCAGCGCCGGATTGATCTCAGACCATTTCCTGTAAGGGTTGGCGACCAGCTTGCCATTGACGACAACTTCGGCGGCGAGCGCCTTGTAGAGATCGGCGGGCACGAACTTGATGTCCGGATTGCCCTTGTCGTAAGCGAAGACGATGCCGTCATAGCCGATCTTGACCTGCTGGATATCGGTGACGCCCGCCGCCTTGCAGGCCTCGACTTCGCTGCCCTTGATCGGGCGCGAGGAATTGGCGATATCGATCGAATCCGCGCCGACGCCCTTGCAGAATTCCTTCAGGCCAGCGCCGGAACCGCCGGATTCGACGACCGGCGTCTTGAAGCCGGTAAAGGTCTCACCGAAGGTTTCGGCAACGATCTTCGCATAAGGGAACACGGTGGAGGAGCCGGCGATCTGAATTTGATCACGGGCCGCGGCAACGCCGGCAAAGGTGGACGATGCAACCAATGCAAGAATGGACAATTTCAAAGCATTCATGACGAATCCCCTAACAAGCTTTGAAGAGCACTGTGGCGGACGGCGCACCCACCTTTTCAGCATCCCCTTCTTACCGGTCGAAGCATCGACCTTTTATGTCAGGCGCATGAAACAATTATGACGAGTCATCCCGTTGAAAATAATGGGATAATTCATACATGATGACGGGGATTCACAGAAGCTGTCAGAAGCGGACGGTAAAATCCGTTCCCTTGCCGACTTCCGACTTGACGATCAGTCTGGCGCGGTGGCGGGTCAGAATGTGCTTGACGATGGCGAGTCCGAGGCCGGTTCCCTTCTTGGAACGACTGTCCTCGACATTCACGCGATAGAAGCGTTCGGTGAGACGCGGCACATGTTCGGCCGGGATGCCCGGCCCCCGGTCGGAGACGACGACTTCGACGGCCTGACCCGGCTCGCTCAGAAGCGAAACGTCGACCACCTTGCCTTCCTGGCCATATTTGCAGGCATTCTCGATGAGGTTTTCGAAAACCTGCACCAGTTCGTCGCGATCGCCGAGCACCTCCGCCTTTGCCGGCGGCAGATGCAGGTTGATGGTGACGTCGAGATCGCCGGCCAACGGCAGCAGTGAATCGCGCACATGTCCGAGCAGAGGCACGAGATCGACCTTCTGATCCGGCGCGATATGCGACTTCAGTTCCAGCCGCGACAGCGACAGGAGATCGTCGACCAGGCGGCTCATGCGCGTCGTCTGATCGAACATGATGCCGAGGAAACGCTGCTGCGCCTTCGGGTCCGCCTTGGCCGGTCCCTGGATGGTTTCGATGAAACCGCGCAGCGAGGCGAGCGGCGTGCGCAGCTCGTGGCTGGCATTGGCGACGAAATCGGAACGCATGCGGTCGATGTGGCGAAGCTCCGAAATATCGCGGAAGGACAGCACGAAGAACATGCCCGGCTCGATCTCTATATCCGGCAGCTCGACGGGTGCGATGCGGATGATGTAGACGCGCTCGGAGGGCAGCCGCTCGGAATGTTCGATCTGGTTGGGCGCATTGGTGGCGATGGTCTCGCGCACCATGTCGAGCACGCTCGGAGAGCGCAGCTTGGCGGAAATATGCGCGCCGGCTGGAAAGGCACCGAATGCCTTTTCGGCCGCCGGGTTCTGCGCCAGGACCGATGCCTCGCGGTCGATGATCAGCGCCGGCATGTCAAGGGCTGCGAGGCCGGCGGAGACGGTGCGCAGCAGGGTTTCCGGATCGACCGGCCGCGGCTCGGCGGGCGGCGGAGGTTCCGCCTGCTCGACCAGCGGCGCGCGGGTCAACGCCACGAAAACGGCCGCCGCCCAGAGCCAGAAGACGAAGCCCGCACCGATCCCCTCGATGAGCGCCAGGATGGCGATGAGCGTGGCCAGGATGAGAATGGCGATCTCCTGCCGCAACCGCGCCGCCAGCTTCCTGAGGAATGACCATTCGTCTTGCAAGTGCACCCGTCCCTTCGCCTGCCATCGCGGACATCAAGACTCCGCGTCTTAGCGACGATTCATGACAGAAGTTTTTGGCCCTATCCACAGCGGCGGGCCACTGACAACAATAAATGTAACAGCGAGGGTGGCGATCGGCAAAAGGCTTGAAAAGACAGGATAAATATCCCAACTTGCCCGTGTGGTCTTTTTGCCGCGTCCAAAGGGCAACGCCCGGAGGGCGCCAATTGCGGGGAGCAGAGCGCATGGCGGAAGAAGTGGAAAGCCGCGCGGTGGAACTGGATATCCACGGTCAGAAACGCATATTCGATGTCGACGATCCCGTGCTGCCCGAATGGATCGACACGGAAGCGCTAGGTTCGGGCGGCTATCCCTACAAGAAGAAGCTAAAGGATGAGGAGTATCTCGAAGAGCTGGAAAAGCTGCAGATCGAACTCATCAAGGTGCAGTTCTGGCTGCAGGCGACCGGCAAGCGGGTGATGGCGCTGTTCGAGGGACGCGACGCTGCCGGCAAGGGCGGCTCGATCGCGGCGACCTCGGCGCATATGAACCCACGCCTTGCGCGCGTCGTGGCGCTGACCAAGCCGACCGACCGCGAGGCGGGGCAGTGGTATTTCCAGCGCTATGTCGCGCAGTTCCCGACGGCGGGCGAATTCGTGCTGTTCGACCGCTCCTGGTACAACCGCGCCGGTGTCGAGCCGGTCATGGGCTTCTGCACACCGCAGCAATACGAGCAATTCCTGAAGCAGGCACCGCGGATGGAGCGGCTGATCGTTCAGGACGGTATCCTGTTCTTCAAATTCTATCTCGATATCGGCCGGGAAATGCAGCTCAAGCGCTTTCACGACCGGCGCCACGATCCGCGCGCCGTCTGGAAGCTCTCCTCCATGGATATCGCGGCGCTGACGAAATGGAAGGACTATAGCGAGAAGCGCGACCGCATGCTGAAGGACACGCATACGGACTATGCGCCCTGGACGGTGATCCGCGCCAACGACAAGCGCCGCGCCCGCCTGAACCTCATCCGTCACATCCTGCTGACGCTCGATTACGACGGCAAGGACGACAAGGCGATCGGCAAGATCGACGACAAGATCCTCGGCTCGGGAGCGCAGATCCTCAAATAGGACGGCGCGAACGCCTCATTGGCCCGGCAGGATGCGGATGGCGTAGATGTTGACGCCGCGTGCCTTGCCGTCGAGATCGCTGTTGATGACCAGATGGCCCGCCGCCGTCGGCGCGAGCGAACGATCGTAGCGCACCTGGAACAGGGCGTCGGTCTTCTGGCGCGTGACGTTGAAACGATGCCGTCCGCAATTGCCGAGCGAGCCGAAATCACATTCGACGGTGATCTGCGTCGGCGTGTCCGAGGTGGATTGCAGCGTCAGCGCGACGGTCGACGACTTGCCGGCCAGTTGCTGCAACACGTTGGCGGGCACTTCGATGGAGGCATTGCCGTCCGGACCGACGCTCGCCGAGGTCAGCCGCACCGCCGGGCCTTCGTTTTCCGAGACGTTCTCGGATTTCGACTGGATGCCGTTGACGACCTTCGCCGCATCGGTCGGCTTGAAGATCTCGATCCATTCGTCGGAGAAGCTGTTCTGCGGATCGATCGTCGCCAGGCCCGGATTGACGGGGCCGCTATTGTCGTCGTCATCGGCGGTATCGTCGTCGCTGTTGCTGCCGCTGAAATCCTGGGAATCGACATGGGCCGGCGGATTGGGAACGCTGGTGTCGCGCTGCGCCGCCGTCATGAACACGCCCGAGGTCTTCACCCACCAGGCACCGACGCCGAGGCAGGCGAGCAGGATGCAGAAGACCAGCAGCCGCGAGAAGATCTTGCGCGGCTTGCGGCGAACGGCGGCGCGTTCCGGCTTGAAATTCATCGACCGGGCCGCCGCCGGCGCCTGGGCATGGGGCACGTCGCTGTCGACGCCGAGATGATCGGAGGGGCCGGCGCGCATGTCGCCGAAATCGCCGGCCGGCGCATCGGGCTCGATGGCGTCGGGCCCGGACGCAGCGATCGGCCGGTCGCGCGTCTCGCCGCGCACGCTCATCTCCGGCTCACGATCCTCGTGCTGCGCCGGCTGCCGGGCCTGCGGCGTCACCGAGGGAATAGGCACCGCTTGCGGCTCCGGCATTACAGCGGGATGGGAGCGCTCCTCGCCCTCGATCTGCCGGATCGTCGCCTCAAGGCGCTGGCGCTGGGCGGCAACGACGTCGATATCGGTAATGTCCTGCTTGCGAAGTCCGGCTTCCAGTGCCTGGCGAGCCGACTGATAGATACGGGCCCGAATTTCCGGATTGGCGCGATCGGATCGCTCCAGGGCATTTCTGATAGCCGTTTCTAATCCGCTCACATCAGGTCCTTTACTCTTACTCGCAATACGCCCGCATACTCTAGAGCGATTGTTTTTGCGCAATTTGGACGGAAAACCGCTGCGCAGTTTTCCTGGAAATTGCTCTGGCGGCAAAACAACCAGCTTCTTTACCATTCGCTAACCGGATTCGGTAACGTGCCGACCGGCAATGTGCAAGTCTCTGCCAATCATCGGCGGACAGTCGGGCGGGGATAAAGGGGAAAGACGACACAAATGGGGAGGCAGTAGGCAGTAGGCAGTAGGCAGTAGGCAGTAGGCAGTAGGCAGTAGGCAGTAGGCAGTAGGCAGTAGGCAGTAGGCAGTAGAGGAAACTCCGGGTGCGTGGCCGGTCAAGCCTCTCCATCCCCCTTCCTATTGCCCATTGCCTATTGCCTACTGCCCACTGCCTCATCACCATCTTCCCCTCCCGCAACACATCTGCTATCCCTTTGACGTTTTCGTAAACGTCAAATACGGATGATGTTCATGGCTCTTCCTGCAATCCTGACCGAACGCCTGCGGCTGCCGGTCGTGGCCTCGCCCCTCTTCATCATCTCGCATCCGGCGCTGACGCTGGCACAATGCAAGGCCGGCGTTGTCGGCTCGTTCCCGGCGCTGAATGCAAGGCCGGAAAGCCAGCTCGACGAATGGCTGGCGATGATCACCGAGGATCTCGCCGCCTATGACGCCGCCCATCCGGAGCGCCCGTCGGCACCCTTCGCGGTCAACCAGATCGTCCACACCTCGAACAAGCGGCTGGAGCACGACCTGATGCTCTGCGTCAAATACAAGGTGCCGATCGTCATCTCCTCGCTCGGCGCCGTGCCGGAGGTCAATGCGGCGGTGCATTCCTATGGCGGCATCGTCCTGCATGACATCATCAACAACCGCCATGCCAATTCGGCGATCCGCAAGGGCGCCGACGGGCTGATCGCGGTGGCGGCCGGCGCCGGCGGCCATGCCGGCCAGCTCTCGCCCTTCGCGCTGGTGCAGGAAATCCGCGAATGGTTCGACGGGCCGCTGCTGCTGGCCGGTGCCATCGCCAATGGCGGCGCGATCCTGGCGGCCCAGGCGATGGGCGCCGACATGGCCTATATCGGCTCGCCCTTCATCGCCACTGAAGAAGCCCGCGCGGTCGACGCCTACAAGCAGGCGATCGTCGACGGCGCGGCGGCCGACATCGTCTATTCCAACTTCTTCACCGGCATACACGGCAATTATCTGAAACCCTCGATCCTCGCCGCCGGCATGGACCCGGACAAGCTGCCGGAAGCCGACCCCTCGAAAATGGATTTCGAAACGGCGACGACCGGCGCCAAGGCCTGGAAGGACATCTGGGGCTCCGGCCAGGGCATCGCCGCCGTCAAGGCCATCGAGCCCGCCGCCGCACTGGTCGACCGGCTGGAGAGAGAATACCACCAGGCCCGCGCCCGGCTCGCGCTCTGAGACACCCTCTGAAGGCGGCCGGTTTTTCACAAGCCGACCGCTTTTTTGCCATTTGACGATTTGAGCGCTTGAAATCTCTCCGCATTGACTGTATCAGCGCCATGCAAATCGCGGGGCCGCACCGAACGCCCCTTGAATGCCGCTTTAGCTCAGTTGGTAGAGCACATCATTCGTAATGATGGGGTCACGTGTTCGAGTCACGTAAGCGGCACCATTTCCTTTTGTCATTCCCTGTGCATATTCAATTAGATACCGAACACTAACCCGCGCTCGACCAGCTCGCTGGCTCTACCAGCTGAGCTAAAGCGGCATAAATCTAATGACGTTGGCATGAGCGGGCACGATTAGAAGAATCTCTAAGCTAGACCGACATGAACGACGGCCCGCGTGCTCGATGGGTATTCGCTTTCGCTCACATTGATACAGAGAATATCCTCACCCTGTCGAAAAGCCCTTCAGGGGGTAGCAGGGGGTTCGGTCCCCAAGGGTGTATAGTGTATGGCACCCTGAAATTTTCTCACAGAAATTACCCTGTTTTCGGCAAAGGCTATTCACAGGATAGTCATTCGAAATGTCCTCGACTCTTTAAGTTGAATCTGGCTGAATCTCTGTACAACTCAAGAATCAGTCGGGGATGCAGGTGCAAGGCGGATATCTGACAAAGCTTCTAGCAGCAACTATCGCAGGGTCAACCTTGGCAATCCTAGCAGGGTTTATCGCAGCAGAGAAATTCAAAGGTTTATTGAGCTTCAGAGAATGGCTTTGGAGCCCAACACAGGACGGTAGCTACTATGCGCTATTAGGCGCATTGGCTGGTGCTACTCTTTTCATTGTCTTTGGAAAATTTGGCAGGGCTTAGAGGTTTAAAATGCTTGTACCGATTCCAACAGGCAAGACTGGAGAGGCTCTGATCAATCGTGTGTCGGATGCAGTAGGCGGGATTGCAAAGCCTTGGCAAATTAGAAGGGTGGCGCAAGCTGAAGCTGACGCAAAGAAGATTCTAGCACTCACTGACCTTGAGATTACGGAAACCCGAGAGCGTGCCGTCAAGCGGATGGTTCTCGAAGAGGAAAAGAATCAAGAGAACATCGAATCTGTGACAGCACAGGCTATTCCTCACCTCTCGGCGGAAGCGAAGCCGGAAGAGCTAGACGAAGATTTTGTCAGGTATCTTTTTGAGAAGGCCCGATTGGTCTCGAACGAAGAGATGCAATCTGTCTGGGCAAAGATACTAGCAGGGGAAGCCAACAAGACCGGTTCGTTTTCTCGGAGAACTATGGATATCGTTGCTCAAATGAGTAGGACAGAGGCGGAGCTTTTTACAAGGTTCTGCCGAAATTTATGGGTGGTCGGTAATCTTACCCCAATCTTTACAAAAGAAGTCAAGGCATCCAGAGATGAGGATGGATATTCAATGAGTTTTAGCGATCTGGCGGAACTCGAAAGCATGGGATTGATTCAACATGCAACAGCATCAGGCTATATCCGACCTAATCTCCCTAAATATATTCACGTATGGTATTATGGACGTACTGTAGTCCTTGAATTTCAGAGAGACCAAGGAAATAGCCTTTCTACGGGGTCAGCCATTCTTACATCTGCGGGTCGTGAACTTGCCGTTATAGCGGGGAGCCGACCATCTAAGGCATACTTCGAAGATGTACTTCAGCATTTTATCAACCAAGGAATTCGTGTCTCAATTCCTGTCGGCATCAAAGATATGTATTTATCTATGGACCCGGGCGGGGCCTAAGGAACCTTCGGTTCATGAGTACGAGAAGAAAGAAGAGGGACTGCCTCAGGCTCTCGAAACGGAAATTCTTCTGGTATCCCCGCCCGTCATCCCCAAGGTAGGTGTAGGGATTCACTTATAAGGGGTAATCTATATAAGCGTTTCCCCACACCATGTTTTTTCCTCGAACTAAAAGCTTAAAGCCCCCGCGCCTTCGATGGTCCCTGTCTCCCAAGGTAAGGCTTTGGATGGAACTTCCAGTGTGAGGTAGGCGGGCAGGCCTCTCGGTTTGACCAATTCGATGCCTTCGGTCTCAAGAGCCGCTTTCACATCTGGCCTAACCATGAGTTTATAGAAGTCAGACTTCTGCATTCCCAAGTGCTCCATGACGGCGGATGCCTTTAGCTCAATAGTCGGGCCAGCAAAGACGCTCTGAATGAATTCGAAAGCTTGCTTTGCTTTCCCGGTAAGCTGCTTTCCGAATGGTTCCCAATCGATGATTTCAGCCCTAGGGAAGACTCTCGCTAGATGGTTCTGAGAGAAGCCTTTCTTTCTGTCGTTCGGGAAGATGATCCAAAGGTGGCACCCTTCTGGACAATCCCCGCCTTGAGCTACCCTGACTTGACCGCGACAAGCTGCCTGAAAGATATTATGGGCGATCTCTCCGACACGAACGTTGTGCAAATCGCTATCCGAAAACTCGTCTTCTGTTTTCGATTTTTTCGCACCGCGTCCATACGCCTCGTACTGAGCTTCATTGTATTGGAGGATACCAGCAAGGACGACGTGTTTGACGTGAGCAAATTCGTTTGTCGCCGTGTGATTCCCGTACGTCAGAAATTGAACCTTGGCATTCGGATTTAACCCGCCCTCGCGGACAAGCCTTTCCATATCAGGACCGGGTTTGCCTTTGACCCTCCCCTGTTTATGATGGATAACTAAGACTTCCTCGCCTACCGGAACGCAGGTATTGATTGCCTTGACGACGCCCTCAGCGATCTCCCCGGCCCTCTTCCAATCGTTGCTCGCAGCCTTACCAGCCCCTTTGTTCCAATGATGGATCGTCAGTCCATGATACGTTTTCGGGGGTGAACGCAGAAATTTTAGCGAGCCGCCCAAGTCCTTCCGGTATTTCTCCCAAAAGGCGTATGTCTTCCGAAGCTCCCCGCTTGCATCAAGGATCAACATTGGGGTTAGGTCTTTGGGTAGAGTGTCGTCGTAATCAAGGGTCGTTGCGCCGTATAGGTTATCCCGCCTAATTCGTGCTCTACGTCCCGACAGCTTCCACAGTGCTTCGGCATTATCTTTGTCGTCGGTATCGTTGAACATCTCGCGGAAATCCTGAAGCGATGTCAGGACTTCATTCACGACAGGTACGTTGACGGTTTCGCCTGTCTCTAAGCCCCCGATTGCGCCAGTCCAGCAATCAAGCTCGTGTGCAAGCTCGCCATAGCCATTCTTTGCCAGAGTACGCAGGAGGCTGCTAACGCCGTATTTCTCCAATGTCAGCGCCCTACTTGGGACAATCGTTTCATCCCAAACCCGAACCGTTCGAGGACGGCTCTTGTAAAAGAGCTTGTCGATTTCTTCGAACTGTTGTCCGCCTTCAAGCCGCCTCTTCAGTTGCTCGTGCGTCGTAAAGAGGACTCTGGCTTTCGTTGGCTCGGGGTTGCCGTGGTTTTTGACATCGCCTTGCCGACCTTCCGATACCAGAACCGCGAAATCATTTTTCGATAGTCCCATACGCTCGACAAGAGTGTTGATTTCCACAATCCTCGACAGAAAATAAATGACGCCAGCGTTCTTATACGTCGGCCAATCCAAAAGCTGTTTGGTACATTCGGTTACGACCGTCGTCTTTCCCATCCCGCAAGGCAGTGCGCTTAGGAAAAAATTGGGAGCGAGAGCCCCGCCAGCCATCCTGTGGAACGTCTTGGCAATATCCTCCAATCCGCCATAGTGCGCCTCAGAAGGCTTATGGCCGAACCCGTCAAATGTCTTTCGTACCTCGTTTATGACGGCTTTCGGAAACTCGTCATCATCAAGCTTTGCGGTCGAGAAATCGATGTAATCGTACTCGGGTTGCTGCTCCTCATGGGGGAGTAGAAAGACATTATCCGGGTTAGCACCTGCTTCGATGGCATCCCGGAAAATCGTCCCGAGACCAGTTTTGTTGGAGGCATTCCCTCGCTTTGGAAATTCCTTGTTCCAATATTCAACCTGGGTAGCCGGATCATATTTCTCGGAAGTTCGGGACCAATCATCCCAAATCCGAAATCCTTCGATGGCACCACCACAGGCGTCATAGATCGCTCCGCCATAGGCAAACCATTTATCCCGGCGATCGGAAGACAGGGACTTCAGGGCCTTTGCTATCCGCTCGCGGTCTTGCTCCCAATCGACAGGAATCGGTGTTGCCCGAAGATCATCAACCTCATCTAGGCCGTAATCCGCCATCGTCCCGAAGGCTTCCCGCAGTTCAGATACAGAATACAGATTTTCAGTCCCGCCAACGATCTCGACACGATGACGTTCGCCCTTCTGATGATAGGACCCGGGCAACCGGAGAGCTTGGCAAGGGTGTCCCTTGTCGGAACCATACACACAGGCCATGACTTCCATGATACCCGTCCATTCGTCTGTCGTCATCTCGCCCTTGCTTCGGTCGATAAACCAATAACGATGGAATCGATTAGGACTGGTCTCCACTACAAGTGTTGGCTCCGGCATGCCGTCCCCATTGAAGCCCTTGCCGTCATCGTCATGCCAGACAGCACGGTAATACAGGACGTTTTCATTTACCCGATTGTTGCCAGTAACGAAATTGACAGTGACACCAATTGCATAACCGTCTTCTTGAGCCTTTTCGAAATCTTTGAGGGACGACGCCAATCGTCCTAGCTGTGCCTTCCTTGGGACCAATCCATCTCGCCCCTTCTCAGGGTATAGTTGAAACAAATGATCTTGGTCCGAAACATATTTATCGTGTATATTTTTATGCGTCAGGTATTTCAGAAATCTAGTTGCTTCGTTCGTATCCATATTCTCCTATATACATCCTATATACTACGGATTACTGCCCTCATTGACTCACGGAAGCCCGTACAGAGTCATTCATCCATTTCAGCTACATCTATAACCAAAATACACGGAACGCTCTCCATGAGCCTCTATGAGTCAAATAGAAGGTACTTCCAAGCTACGCTTGTCGTAGCCGTACTTCGCCTCAAGCCGCAGTCAGTTGCTCAAGGTTGTTCACGACAGAAAAGCCACCTTCCCGTATCGAGAGATTATCTCGTCTGAGGTTCAGCGGATTGCCATCTTTGTATTGCATTCTCTGCCCTGCCTTAGCATCCATCAGAATGCGTCCGACAAGCATGTTACCCTTAGGTGTCCTTGCCGATACTGACCGGCCAGTCTGTTGCCAATTCGGAGAAACCCCGAGTGAAATGAGGGTTTGATAATCCTCGAAATCAATCATCGCTTCGGCCTCTCCGTTTCGAGCAAGAGGAACACGGACACTTCCATCAGGGCCAATCGTAATGGGCCTAGCTTTCATCAGCGTTTCCTTAAAAGTCGAAGGGGTCCTTAGTCTTCAAGCTGAAGATATTCTTGACGTACTCCCCCTCATGAGCCCCGCCTGACTGAACCGGAGTGTCAGACAAACCCAAATGTTCATTGGGCTTTTGCCCTCGCTTGGCACGGGCGAGATTTTGGCCGAGATAGGCAATCATGTCGTCGGAGAGATGGGAATCGAAGACTTCATTGATATACGTGTTAAGCTCATAGATAGCGAGATCGCGTTCCGCCTTGTTCATTTCGCTAAACGGCTTTTTGAAAGAAGGGTCTTTGTAAAAGTTGAATGCCATTGTTATTTATCCTTTTGCTTTAAAATACTTTTTAAGTTAGTTTCCTCAGTCGCGAAGACATGAGGTGTCGCCCGGATTACCGAGTCCACGTTCTGTACTTCCGCTCATCATCGACGTATTCGACACCAGATGCGGGGTTATCTATCCAGAACCTGAGTGCTTGCTGTGCATCTTGGAAGCTTCTAAACTTCCCATTGCATTGCTCGGGCGTATCGAATTTACCTATTGGCCCACGCGCACCCTCAGGTCGGGACTTTGAAAAGCCAATCAGGAAGAACTTAGTCCCACTGTTGCTTTCCGATTTGAAGATGACGCAGTCGATTAGATCGCCAGACTTCTTTTCTTTGACGATGACTTTCATCCAATCTTCGACTTCACGGATCATATTCTTGTTTTCGGCTTTCTCTGGAAAATAATCCGAAATCTTCCCTGCGTTGGGAAATGAGCCGTCAATGGTTATTGGTTCTTTGCTAGGAGGATTTGGCGTCCCCCCATAAACGACGTAACTCGTTCTCGTTTTCATGTTTGTATGCGTGTTCCTTTCTGGAATCATGGTTCGTCCGCTCAGAGCTCATTTCGGGCGAAGCCCTCAAAGGAACTTCGTTCCGTGCTGAACCGGGAACGGCATGAAGATTCGTTCGATTTTAGATGTGGTTGAGGTTATTGGACCGTGTGCTTCTAGGAGCCTGTGTCCTCTGGCGTAATCAGCCAGCATCAAGAATTAGACCAACTAAGACGTTAGTCAATTTAAGGACGAGCAAAATCACTCTATCCTTACAGTTATCCTTGCAATAATTTTCTCGATTTGTCAAGATATAAAATTGAAATTCGAGTGGATTATTTAAAATATATACATAGAATCACTTAATCCTATACTTATACATTCATTATTTTTTCGAAAAAGTCAAGCAAAAAATTAAATTTAAACAAATTATTTCGAATTATATTTATAGATGATAGGTCATCCGCCCTAATTGAACCTGATATTCTAAGAATTTACTTCCACTTCATTGCATATCTAAGCACATAACTCCCTTTGCCACACAGAAGGCCACAGAGAGCGCTCCTCTTCTTGCGGGTAGAATGTAGCGTGAGATAACCTAAGCTCGCCAGCAAGCCTCCATGAGTCAAGGAAAGCATGTCCCCTTGAGGGCAAACTTAACACGTCAAAAAAGAAGGGAGATTCAGTAGTCCCGTAAACTGAATAAGGGTCGCTTAAAGCAAGACACCCTCTCCGGGACAGTAGCCACATCAATAGGTCTCTTCTGGGCGATTGCCCTAGGCACCTATCTCGTAGCAGCTTGCCTTATCCGCTTCACTTAGCCTTTCGATCCGCACTTATGCGCTCACGCGGGGGCAACAATCTGCTACTTGCCAAAGTAGTACAATGACGGCCGTTTCTCTGAGAGCAGCCTCATAGGCACGATTGAGCATCATATTCAGGCAGAAATCAAGAGGCTTGCGCAACTGCTTTCATCTTCGCCCCGACCAACTCAGCGACACATCCGCCCCAAGCCTCAAGCGCCTCTTTCCGTTCCTTCATATATTCGTATCGCTGGTAGACCGCTTTCAATCCACCCGCTGCACCCGATGTATGGTTGAGTATCCGTTCGATCACCTCGGGTAGGACACCCATTTCAGCCAGTCCAGACGCCGCAGTCCTTCGAAGATCATGAACACGCCACGGTTTGAATTCGTGCTCTTCTTTGGCAAGCTCCGCCTTCATATATCCGTCTAGCTTGGACTTCATTTTCGAATACCCAGAGATATGAGCCTCTGTCTTTTCGCCCCTCAATCTGACCTTGGAAGCAGGGAATATATACCCTTGAGCTTGAGCCAGCTCAGCCGACGCCATTGATGATAGGTGGACGATATGAACCTTGCCGTTTTTGGTCCGCTCCTTCGGGATTGTCCATTCTACCTTATCGAAATCAATCTCAGACGAGTGCATCCCGGACACCTCTTCGCGACGTTGTAGGGTCAACAGGAGAAGCCGATAGAATGAACCCCAACGATCAGGCATATGATATGAAGCCGACCATAGGGCTTTGATCTCCGGTTTCGTAAGGACACGCTCACGAGATGCGACAGGCGGTATTGCCGATATCGAGGCCAAAGGATTTATTTCGATCAGATCGTTTTCGAGGCACCATGATAGGAACGGCGACAAAGCGGCATACAAAGCTTGTCTTGTGCTCTGAGTTTCCTTCTTATCGAGCGCTACCCTGATATCAGCCTTTTGAATTCCAGACAGGGGACTAGACAAATGTTCAGCCAGCCCTACCGATAATCTCCGCTGTCGTTCTAACAGGTATGTTTCCGTCCTGCCTGAATTCCATGGTGCGGAAAGATCGGAGAATTTTTCGATAGCCTCAGAGACGGTAATCGTAGCTTGCTGAACCTTGGGCTTACGCGCTTCACGCTTCCTCTCTACGACATCAATCCCGCTGTCGATATCCAAGAGGACACGCCTCGCAATCTGACGGGCTTCTTGTAGATCAATCAGATCACCCTTACCGATGACCTGCCGAGTAGCCTTGCCGCTCTCCCTGCCACCTGTCCATCGTTGAACAAGCCAACTGATCTTGCCTTTCGGAGAGATATAGCAGCCAAAGCCGGACAGTTCTGTGTCCCAAATATGTAATGATCTTTGGTCAGCGATAGCGACTTTGACGGGTTGGATAAGCGACTTAGAAGTGAGGCGAAGTGTAGCCATGGAATACCCCAATGAATAGCCTTAGCGGCATCCACCTACAGGACTCCAAGTGGACTCTCCCTGATAGCATATTTGGGGATAGAAGTGAATCCTCATCATGAGATTTGTTATATGAAATCAATAATTTAAGTAGAAATTGAGGAAAGAAAACTGGGAATTTGGAGAGTTCATGGTGCATGGCGCCATATGTGAACCATATCGGAGGAAGTTTCCAAAGCCGCCATTAGCTAACAGATTGATTTTCTGTCTATTTTCATAGTCTCAAGGGCATGAACCATAGGCCCAAGCCGCCATTTATTGCCTGATGATAGGTCTGAGCCAGCGAAATGAAAAACAGACACCATACGGGGCTGAAACACGGCATGGTTAGACGCATGAGCGTCAGTGAATGAGAGTTACACTCGTCAACGTACTCAACTCAGAGTCTAAGATTCGTAATGATGGGGTCACGTGTTCGAGTCACGTAAGCGGCACCAGTTTTCTCAAATATATACGCCCGAAGATGCCATTGCATTGCGCCGCCATGGCGAAGCTAAAACGCACGAGGTTCGATATAAAAGCCATCGTCCCGGCGAAGGACGACGGCGAGCATCTGGCTGATTAAATCGCGTGTCTTTCACACATGCCCTGGAATGACGGTGCGCTTCGGCTCCTCCGCCTGCCGGTTCATATAGAGAGCATCATCGGTCAGACGCTGGCGAACTATACCCTTTTGTTCGGCAATCACTCCCGGGATGAGGAACGCGTCGATAACCCACCAGATGCTGAGCGCGGCCAGAAGAACGACGCCAACAAAAACAAACGCCGTCAGGCAGCCCAACACCAGCAAGATTAACTGCGCGGCGCCACTGCCGACCCTGCCGAGATAAAAGCGGTGGGCGCCAAAATAGCCGAGAAAAAACCAAAGCAGATAGGCCGCGCCAACGGATTTCGCCTCATTGGTCACGCGTTGTTCGATCAGCATCTGCTCTTGTACGGAAAGCCCCATTTTTCCCTCTCACATGATTAGCCGGCGCAAGCCCCTCTCGCGCGATAATGGCTAGACGTGTCAAAGTTCACGCCTGACTAGAAATTGCGTCTCCACAAAAATGAAGTCAAGCATTCAGCCTTTGCCGATCTATGCTATTCCTCAAACCCGGCCCCTGAATCGGCCCCCGCCTGGCACGTCCACGACAGCCTCACCCACGTCTTTCAAGGAAAACACCATGATCCACGTTCTCGCCATCCTCACCGCCAAGCCCGGCAAGCGGGCCGAAGTGCTCGAAGCCTTTCAGGCGAATGTTCCGGCCGTGCATGCCGAAGACGGCTGCATCGAATATACCGCCGTGGTGGATGTCGAGGGGGCCGATCCGGCGTTTGGGCCGGATACCTTCGTCGTCGTTGAAAAATGGGAAAGCCTGGCGGCGCTGAAGGCGCATGCGGCTGCGGCGCATATGGCCGCCTATGGCGAGAAGGTGAAGGATCTGATGGCCGACCGCGCCGTGCATGTGCTGAACCCGGTCTGACCGGCGATCTCGACGAACAATCGCATCTCAACGGCGCCCTCCAGCGCCGTTTTTCACATCATGCTTCCACTCGCCGCGCCGGCGATCCGTCCCGCGCGATCAATCCCACGGGTCGTAATAGCGATCGCGCCAATAGGGGCGATGCCAACGACGATATTCCCAGTCATCGCCGCGCCAGTAGCGGTCGCGGTAATAGTAGCGATGACCGTAGCTCGGGCCGACATAGACGCCGAAGAAACCGGGCGCGATCATCACGCTGGGGCCGTAGCGATGATGCCAGTGACCATGGTGGCGGCGATGCGCGTCGGCACTGGTCACCGGCAAAGCGAGGATACCCAGCGCCAGCAGAGCTGTTGCAACGATCCTCATTTCTCTTCTCCTCCAAAGCGATCCGCCCGGGCCGGCGACGCCGCGCCGGCCCCGAGGATCGCATCATTTCCCGCATTCGCGCGGGCAGAGGAATAACGCCGAAGGTAAGGCCATGGTTCCGGATTGCCGGCCGGCGGTTCCCAGTAATCCTTGCGGGAAAATGCAGTGCCGAGCCGCTATTACCCCGCCGCCAGTTCATGCGCGGCCTGCTGGATCAGCCGGCAGGCATCGACCGAGGCCTTCCGGCCGTTATGGGCGAGATAATAGGACAGCGGCAGCGGTTTTTCCGGATCGACGATGCGGACCTTGTCGGCGATCGGCATGGCGCTGACGCGGCCGAGGAAAGAGACATAGCCGTGATTGGCGACGAGATCGACGATGACGGGCAGCGAATCGGCCGAGGTGATGTCGCGGCCGCGAAAGCGGCGCCGGTCGCCGCTGTCATAGCCGAAGGCCGTCGCCGCATTGCCGATACCGGTGCGCGGGCTCGGCACGCAGAGCGGATGATTGTCCACCAGCGCCGCCACCGTCGCCTCCGTGCTGTCGGGCGGCGCGATCGCCACCATGTCGGTCGCCAGCAGCTCCATATGCTCGAAGGCGTCGAGGCCGAAGACGGAATCGACGATCGCGACATCGATGCGGCCGGATCGCAGCGCCTCGCGCAGATCGTCGGCAGTCATCAGCATCAAGGACAGCATGTTGCGGTTGCCGCTGACATTCCAACGGGCCACGAGGCTGGCGAGCGAGCGGGCCACCCAGCTTTCCGAGCCGGTCGGAATGATCGAACCGATGCGCACGGCGCGCGCCACCCGCTGGAACCGCTCGTCCGAAGTCGCCTTCATCTCGTCCCAGGCATGGGCGATCCCGGCAAGGATGGCATGGATCTCGCGCCCGGCCTCGGTCAACATCGAGCCCTGCGCCTGCCGCTCGAACAGGCGGCAGCCGAACAGTTCCTCGAGATTGGCGATCTGCAGCGAAAGCTGCGGCTGACCGAGCCGCAGCCGGCGCGCGGCGCGATTGATGCTCCCCTGATCGGCGACCTCGAGGAAGCGCTCGATGGTGGCGATCTTCAACGGCAGGCGGGCCGCCCATTGCGCATAGGCTTCCGGCGCCGGCGGCTCCCTGGTCAGGGCGGAAAGCGCGCGCATGCCGGCGAGAATCGGCTGCAGGCCCTTCTTCACCTTGGCGCTGGCGAGCAAGGTGGCAAGCTCCCCGGAGGCACGCTCGACGAGCTTCATCGCCAGCTCCGTCTCCAGCCGCCGAAGCGCGCCCGATACGGTCGAGGCGGAAAAGGAGAGCCGGCGGGCGGTCTCCCGGACGGAACCGACGGAAAACACCATGTCGGCGACGAACAATGCCCCGAGATACAAGCCAAGGCTCCTTTCAGGCCGGCGCCCAATGCTTCCGGCCGAGACGCGCGACGATATGATGTGTTCTTGAAAAAAGATATCCCAAAACAGAGAGGTAGCGGCTATCGTGCGGGAGCCGTCCAGCTGATCCCACAATCAAAAGGAGATCGGAACAGCGGCAAACGGGTAAGGGGAACAAAAACAAACACGCTTGCCCCCGAAAAAAGAAAACTATTTCCGCGATTATGCCGGGCACCCTCGTCATAATCGCGCGGCGACTGCGGGTGGCGGATCGGCGCATCATCGATTTTTCGAGGATGAGCGCTACTTCCCGATGCAGACAGGACTTCGCCCGCGGGTATTTCGACCCGCGGTTACAGATTGCGTGTCCGGACCGGCCCTGAAATCCGAGCGGATACGCAAACAAAGGTTCAACGGGGTACAGAGGGAAACGTCATGTTCAAGAAGCTTGCACTCACCGCCACGCTCGCGGCTTTCGTTGCCAGCGGCGCCAGCGCCGCCGATGTCGTGGTTTCGTCCAAGATCGACACCGAGGGCACCCTGCTCGGCAATATCATCCTTGCCACGCTCAACGCCAACGGCATCAAGGCGCAGGATCGCATCGCGCTCGGCACCACGCCGGTCGTGCGCAAGGCGATCACCTCGGGCGAAATCGACATCTATGCCGAATATACCGGCAATGCCGGCTTCTTCTTCAACAAGGCCGACGACGCGGCCTGGAAGAACCTGCAGCAGGGCTATGACCTCGCCAAGAAGCTCGACTACGACGCCAACAAGATCGTCTGGCTGACGCCGTCGCCCGCCAACAACACCTGGGCGATTGCCGTGCGCAACGATGTCGCCGGCCCGGCCAAGCTGAAGACCATGTCCGATTTCGGCAAATGGGTTGCCGGCGGCGGGCCGGTGAAGATCGCGGCCTCCTCCGAATTCGTCAATTCGCCGGCGGCGCTGCCGGCCTTCCAGACGACCTACAGCTTCCAGCTGAAGCCCGACCAGGAAGTCGTGCTGTCCGGCGGCGACACCGCGGCGACGATCAAGGCGGCGGCCGACCAGACCAACGGCGTCAACACCGCCATGGTCTACGGCACCGATGGCGCCATCGAAGCGGCGGAACTGACCGTTCTCGAGGATGACAAGAGCGTGCAGCCGGTCTACGCGCCAACGCCGATCGTCCGCGAAGCCGTGCTGAAGGCCAATCCGAAGATCGAAGAGGTTCTGGCTCCGGTCTTCAAGGGCCTTACCGCCGACGTGCTGCGCAAGCTCAACGGCCGCATCCAGGTGGATGGCGAACCGGCCAAGGCCGTCGCCGAATCCTACCTCAAGGACAATGGCTTCCTGAAGTAATCTCGACCGGCTACCCTTGCGGTCCCGCTTTGATAAAGTGGGACCGCAGGAATTTGATGGGGCATGATCCGGCGGATGCGTGGCTACGCGCTCTTCCGGACCATACGCTGACGGAGCTTGCCTGATGGAAGATGCGCGCGCGGTTCGCAGGGTGGACCGCCTCGGGGTGGTGCTGGTGACGGGAGGCGTGGCGGCGGCGGCGCTGATGCCGTTCATCATCGTCAAGGCGAACCGCATCGCCGCCGGCAAGCCGCAGCTGCTGACGCAGCTCCTCGCCCAGCCGGCCGCGCTCACGCTGCTGGTTCTTCTCGCCGCCACCGCCCTTGCCGCGATTTTCCTGCGCAGCCCGCTTGCCCGCCTCGGCATCGCCACGCTGACCATCGCCTTCCTGATCGTCACGCTCGGTCTCGTCTCGACGGCGGCGACGCCCGCCGGCAGTACCGTCGCCCGCATCACGCCGGGCGGCGCTTTCTGGGCGCTGCTCGCCGCCCTCGGCCTGGTGATCTCGGATGCGCTGGTGAAGCTGCAGCTGACGCCCTGGCTTCGGGTCGCCTCGCTCGCGCTCTATGCCGCGATCCTCGGCGGCGTGCTGCGGTCCGGCCTGCTCGACAACCTGTCGATCATGAAGGAATACGCCAACAATGCCGACAAGTTCTGGAGCGAGGCACTCGGCCATGTGGTCCTGTCGCTCGGCTCGGTCGCCATCGCCATCCTGCTTGCGCTGCCGCTCGGTATCTTCTGCTACTGGCAACCGCGCATACGCGCCGTGGTGCTGCGGGCGCTGAGCCTGGTGCAGACCATTCCGAGCCTGGCGCTATTCGGCATCCTGATGCTGCCGCTCGGCTATATCGCCGCCAACGTGCCACTGGCCGCCGCGATCGGCGTAAAGGGCATCGGCGTGGCGCCGGCCCTGGTGGCGCTGGTGATCTATTCGCTGCTGCCGATCGTCGCCAATACCGTCGTCGGCCTTGCCGGCGTCGATCCTTCCGTGCGCGATTCCGCCGCCGGCATGGGCCTGACGCGCCGGCAGATCCTGACCGGCATCGACCTGCCGCTCGCCTTTCCGGTCATCCTCACCGGCATCCGCATCGTGCTGGTGCAGGCGATCGGTCTCGTCACCGTCGCGGCGCTGATCGGTGGCGGCGGCTTCGGCACCTTCATCTTCCAGGGCATCGGCCAGACCGCCAACGACCTGGTGCTGCTCGGCGCCGTGCCGACCGTCTTTCTCGCCTTCTCATCGGCCGTCATCCTCGATGCGGTCATCGACAGCATCCGGGGACAAAGCGCATGACCAGCATGATCGAGCTCAAGGGTGTCACCAAGCGCTACGGCAGCGCCACCGTGGTCGACAATGTCAGCATGAGCATGGAAAAGGGCACGATCACCGTCATCGTGGGCACGTCGGGCTCCGGCAAATCGACGCTGATGCGGATGATCAACCGGCTGGTGCCGATCTCCGATGGACACATCTCGGTCGGCGGCGAGGACATCATGAACGTGCCGGCGACCGAGCTTCGCCGCCGTATCGGCTATGCCATCCAGGGACACGGGCTGTTTCCGCATCGAACCGTCGCGCAGAACATCGCCACCGTTCCCGAGCTGCTCGGCTGGGAGAAGGCGCGGATCGACCGCCGCGTCGAAGAGCTCCTCGCTCTCTTTCACCTCGATCCCGGCACCTTTGCCGGCAAATATCCGAGCCAGCTTTCCGGCGGCCAGCAGCAGCGCGTCGGCGTCGCCCGCGCGCTTGCGGCGGAGCCGGAACTGCTCTTGATGGACGAGCCCTTCGGCGCGCTGGACCCGGTCATCCGCGGCAAGGCGCAGGACGATCTTCTCGCCATCCAGAAGCAGTTCGGCACGACCGTCATCCTCGTCACCCATGACATGGATGAGGCCTTCCATCTCGGAGACCAGATCGCCGTCATGAGCGGCGGCAAGCTGCTGCAATGTTCGGAGCCGGAGAAGATCCTGACCGAGCCGGCCGATCCCTTCGTCCAGCAGCTGACCGGTACGTCCGACCGCGCCTTGAAACTGATGTCGCTGCTGCCGCTGAAGGAAAGCATGCAGCCGCCACGGCCGGGCCTCGGCTATAGCCTGTCGCAGACGCTCAACCTGCGCGACGCGCTGGCGGAGATGATCTGGCAGGGCGCCGACGAGGCGGCGGTCGAGGACGAGCGCAAGGTGCCTGTCGGCTCGATCTCGATGCGGCATCTGATCGAGCTGGGCCGCAAAGCATGAAATTTCTCGCCGCCAACCTCTTCCGCCTTCTGGCGCTGGCGCTGCTGCTGGTGCTGCTGTTCCGTCCGGAATGGCTGACGCCCGTCCTCGCGCCGCTGACCAAATTCGGGGCGTCGCCGATCTATACGCAAAACAGCTTGCCGAGCCTGGCGCTCAGCCATCTCGAACTGATCCTGATCTCGATCGCCGCAAGCGGCATTCTGGCCGTTCTCGGCGGCATCTTCGTCACGCGGCCGATCGGCGCCGATTTCCTGCCGCTGTCGCGGGCGATCGCCAATGCCGGGCAGACCTTTCCGCCGGTTGCCGTGCTGGCACTCGCCATCTCGACCACCGGCTTCGGCGCGGTGCCCACCCTGATCGCGCTGTTCCTCTACGCATTGCTGCCGATCTTCGAAAACACCGTGGCCGGGCTGCAGCAGGTGCCGGCCTCGGTCCTCGATGCCGCCGACGGCATGGGCATGAACGGCTGGCAGCGGCTGTTGCGCGTCGAGCTGCCGCTTGCCCTGCCGCTGATCATCGAGGGGCTGAAGATCGCCACCGTCATCAATATCGGCACGGCGACGATCGGCTCCACCGTCGCCGCCAAGTCACTCGGCGAAGTCATCATCGCCGGGCTGGTCAACGACAACACCGCCTTCATCCTGCAGGGCGGCCTGATCGTCGGCCTGATGGCGGTGCTGATCTATGATGGCATGGAGATGATCGAGCATGCCGTGACACGGAAGATCGGCGTGCAGGCGCATTGATAACAAAACGGCTCTAGCGAAAAGCTGCGCGTCGATGTCAATTGATGGGATAGCTATTTTTGTCCATCGGAGATTAGGAAATTTGAAATGAGGGGGCGAGGCCAGTGATACTAACAGTCGAGCACGAAAAAGGCTCACACGGCGAGATTTCAATATGCTTCGATTCTGAAGGGTTATCGCTACTGTTAAAGAAGCTGAGCTATCTCGCCGATAATAGAGACCATCTCCATTTGACAACAAAAACGTGGGGAGGCAATGAGCTTACAGAGGTTGCTCAGGGCAACAATAACTATCAGCTTGTTCACAGCTTGAGATTAGTGCGCCTCTGAAGCGTAGTTGGCCTTTCTAACCGCCTTCCCCCGAATTCAACGGCGCTCCGGGCAGATAGAGCGAGATCGGCCTGATCTCATAGACGGCGGTCGGATTGACGCGGCGCAGGTCGCGCGCCGCCGCGACCGCGGCATCGAGCGTCGGAAAATCAACCACGTAGAATCCGAGCAACTGTTCCTTGGTTTCCGCGAAGGGGCCGTCGATGACCAGTCCCGCCCCCTTGCCCCGCAAGGTGACGGCGCCGCGGGTCGCGCCGAGGCGCGCCGCCGGCCCGAGCGACTTCTCGGCGACGAGACGGTCGTTGATTTCCAGCAACTCGGTCATCAGCGCCGCATCCTCCTCCTTGCTCCAGGATTCGACGACGCCTTCTTCGTGATAGGCCAGGATGGCGTAGTACATGAATTTCCTCCCCCAAGACCGTCCGGCAGTCTACGCAGGCATCTCGAAATTCAGAAGCCCCGAATGTAAGTTTAAATGCGGCATATGACATCGCCGCCGCTTGCCTTGACCGGCAGCGGATGGCATTGGCGTCATTGCGATGTTGGAACGAGCTATGGAGATACCGATGGCCAAGATGATCCACTCGATGATCCGCGTTCTCGACGAGGCGCGCTCGGTCGATTTCTATCGCAAGGCCTTCGGGCTGGAGGTCGCCGACCGCATCGCCTTTCCGACGTTCACGCTGATCTATCTCAGCAATGGCGAGACCGGCTTCGAACTGGAACTGACCGTCAATCAGGGCCGCACGGAGCCCTATCCGCTCGGCGAGGCCTATGGCCATCTCGCCGTTTCGGTCGACGAACTCAACGAGGAGCATGCCCGGTTTTCCTCGCTGGGGCTGACCCCCGGCAAGATCACCGAACTCAATCGCGATGGAAAGCTCTTCGGGCTCTTCTTCTTCGTCACCGATCCCGATGGTTACAGGATCGAAGTGCTCCAGAGGCACGGGCGGTTTCAATAGGCCGGACATGCCTATAGCCCCGCGCAAGCGAGGCTCATCCGCCCTGCCCTTTCGCGCGCCTACATCCAGTAAGGCGGCACGCCGAAATAGTCGTGGCTCTTGTGGCCGTGGTCCTTTTGAAGGGCGGCATCGTCCTTGCCGATGAATCGGCAGGCCTTTTCGACATCATTCTTGGTCATGTTGATGCGATAGCCGTCAATGCGGGCGTCATAGCGCAGCTTTTCCCACGGCAGCCGGTAGTGTTCCTGACCGATGCCGAAAAAGCCGCCGAAGCTCAGAATGACGAAAGCAATGCGCCCATCGCTCTTTTCCAGCATCAGGCGCTCAATATGACCGATCTGCTTGCCGTCCGAACCGAATACCCTGGACCCCTCGACCCGGTCGCATGCGACCAGCATCGACATGTCCTTGACATAGAGGTCATGGCTCATCGTATCGGCACTCTGTTTATGCATGTGCGCACCTCCCTTTGGATACGCTTCACATAAAGTTTGGAGCGTCCGAGATCCCTCGCACTTGCGAAAGGCACGATGCTCCGATGGGTTTTCGCCCACGGCCCATTAACGCGCTGTTATCGCAAAAGTTCCAGTGCTTTTTTCAAAATTATGAAAAAAGGATTAACATCGCGCAATTGTTGACGTTTACGTTAAAGTTAGATAGCGTCCATGCAGTTCGATGCCAAGGCTTGAGAACCTAGCGTTGGCGGCGCGAAAAGTGGGAGACTTTTCAGCCGGAGAATGCCACGCTAGATAGGCGCCGCGGCCCAAGCGCGGCGCGCGAGGATGCGTCAGGGAGGACGTGCGCATGAATTCAGTTTCCGCTCCTTCGGGTGGACCGGTCGTCAACAAGATCTGGCTTAATTCCTATCCCGACATCGTGCCGGCCGAACTGCCGCCACTGGAGCATGCATCGCTTGCGGAGTTGCTGGCGGAAAGCTGCATCCGCTACGCCGACCGGCCCGCTTTCACCAGCATGGGCAAATCCATCACCTATCGCGACCTCGACACCCAAACGCGCAAGATCGGCGCCTGGCTGCAAAGCCTCGGCCTGCAGAAGGGCGACCGCGTCGCCGTCATGATGCCGAACGTGCTGCAGAACCCGATCGCCGCCTATGGCATCCTCCGTGCCGGCTTCGTCGTCGTCAACGTCAATCCGCTCTACACTCCGCGCGAACTGGAGCACCAGCTTCGGGACAGTGGCGCCAAGGCGATCTTCGTTCTGGAAAATTTCGCGCATACGGTCGAACAGGTGCTGACGCATACGGATGTGCGCCATGTCGTCGTCACCTCGCTCGGCGAGATGCTCGGTGTGAAAGGTCATATCGTCAATTTCATCGTCCGCAAGGTGAAGAAACTGGTGCCCGCATGGTCCATTCCCGGCCATCGCGGCTTTGCCTCCGTGCTTGCCGAAGGCGCGCGGCTGCCGCTGCACGCGGCAGGGCTCACCGGCAGCGACATCGCTTTCCTGCAATATACCGGCGGCACGACGGGCGTGGCCAAGGGCGCGATACTGACCCATGCCAATCTGCTTGCCAACCAGCTGCAATTGCAGCTTTGGCTGGCGAGCGCCTATATCAACAAACCACGGCCCGAGCAGCTCAACTTCGTCTGCGCGCTGCCGCTCTATCACATCTTCGCCTTGACGGTGAATTCGCTGATGGGCGTGTCGCTCGGCGCGCATAATCTGCTGATCGCCAATCCGCGCGATATTCCCGCTTTCATCAAGGAACTCGGCAAACACAAGTTCGACATGTTCCCCGGCCTCAACACGCTGTTCAACGCGCTGATGAACAATCCGGAATTCGCCAAGCTCGACCTGTCGCAGACCGCTACGCTGGCGGGCGGCATGGCGGTGCAGCGGCCGGTTGCCGAGCGCTGGCAGAAGATGACGGGCTCCTGGATCACCGAGGGTTACGGTCTTTCCGAGACCTCGCCAGTCGCCAGCGCCAACCGTTTCGACAGTTCGGAATTCTCCGGCACGATCGGCCTGCCGATCAGCGGCACCGATTTCGACATTCGCGACGAGAACGGCAAATCCCTGCCGCTCGGCGAGGTCGGCGAAATCTGCATCCGCGGGCCGCAGGTCATGGCTGGCTATTGGAAGCAGCCGGCGGAGACCGCCAAGGTGATGACGCCGGACGGCTTCTTCCGCAGCGGCGACATGGGTTTCATGGATGAACGCGGCTACACCAAGATCGTCGACCGCAAGAAGGACATGATCCTGGTCTCGGGCTTCAATGTCTATCCCAACGAGATCGAGGAAGTCGCCGCCATGCATCCGGGCATTCTGGAAGCCGCCGCCATCGGCATACCGGACGAGCATTCCGGCGAGGCCGTCAAGCTCTTCGTCGTCAAGAAGGATGCGGCCCTGACGGAAGCCGATGTCAAGGCGCATTGCGCCGCCAACCTCACCAATTACAAGCGGCCGCGCTTCATCGAGTTCCGCACCGAACTGCCGAAATCGAACGTCGGCAAGATCCTGCGCAAGGAGTTGCGCGGTTGACATAATTCCGTGCGATTGCAAAAGCCGCTCGCTGAAAAAGCGAGCGGCTTTTTTCGTTTTGCCGGATAGGTGAACTTGATTTACGCCCTACATAGCGAATAGTTTTCGCGACCAAACATTAAGTGCCCTGCCCTCGCCAGACGGCAAGCGGCGCGAACCGCAAGGAGCCCCCATGAACGCCCTCGTCGACCAACTGAAGAGCACCGCAACGGCCACCAAAGCGACCGATATCCGCGCCGCCTTCGCCGCTGATCCCAAACGCTTCTCCCGCTTCAGCGCCGCCTTCGACGACCTGCTGATGGACTATTCCAAGACGGCGGTGAATGACGAGATCCTGGCACTGCTTGAAAAGCTCGCAGCCGAGGGCGGCGTCGCCGCCAAGCGCGAGGAAATGTTCTCCGGCGTTGCCATCAACTTCACCGAAAACCGCGCCGTTCTCCATACCGCGCTGCGCAACCGCTCCAATACGCCCGTCCTCGTTGACGGCAAGGATGTGATGCCCGATGTCGACGGCGTGCTCGCCGCCATGGGCAAGTTCGCCGACGGCATCCGCTCCGGCGCGCTGAAAGGCGCCACCGGCAAGGCGATCACCGACGTCGTCAATATCGGCATCGGCGGCTCCGATCTCGGCCCGGTCATGGCGACGCTGGCGCTCGCCCCCTTCCATGACGGCCCACGCGCGCATTTCGTCTCCAACATCGACGGCGCCCATATCGCCGACACGCTGAAGCTCGTCTCGCCGGAAACGACGCTCTTCATCATCGCGTCCAAGACCTTCACCACCGTCGAGACGATGACCAACGCCCAGACGGCGCGCAACTTTATCGCCAAGGCACTCGGCGAGGCGGCTGTGCAGCACCATTTCGCCGCCGTTTCGACCGCGCTCGACAAGGTCGCCGCCTTCGGCATCGACAGCGAGCGCGTCTTCGGCTTCTGGGATTGGGTCGGCGGCCGCTACTCGATCTGGTCGGCCATCGGCCTGCCGCTGATGATCGCCATCGGCCCGGAGAATTTCGGCAAGTTCCTCGATGGCGCCCATGCCATGGACAATCATTTCCGCAAGGCGCCTTTCAGGGAAAACCTGCCGCTGCTGCTCGGCGTCATCGGCTTCTATCACCGCAACGTGCTCGGCTATCCGACGCGCGCCATCCTGCCCTACGACCAGCGCCTGTCGCGCTTCCCGGCCTATCTGCAGCAGCTCGACATGGAATCGAACGGCAAGGGCGTCACCATCGACGGCACGCCGGTCGAGGGCAATTCCGGCCCGGTCGTCTGGGGCGAGCCCGGTACCAATGGCCAGCACGCCTTCTACCAGTTGATCCACCAGGGCACGAGCATCATCCCGGCCGAGTTCATGATCGCCGCCAATGGTTTCGAGCCGGATCTGCGTCATCAGCACGAGCTGCTGATGGCCAATTGCCTGGCGCAGTCGGAAGCGCTGATGAAAGGCCGCACCTTCGAGGAGGCCAAGGCCCAGCTCACCTCCAAGGGCATGGACGACAGACAAGCCGATTTCATCGCGCCGCACCGCGTCTTCACTGGCAACCGCCCGTCGATCACCTTCGTCTACGACAAGCTGACGCCGTTTGCCCTCGGCCGCCTGATCGCGCTCTACGAACACCGCGTCTTCGTCGAAGGCGTGCTCTTCCGCATCAACTCCTTCGACCAGTGGGGCGTCGAACTCGGCAAGGAACTGGCCACCGGCCTGCTCCCGGTCATCGAAGGCAAGGAAAGCGCCGCCGGCCACGATTCCTCGACGCAGGGGCTGGTGGCTGCGCTGGCGAAGCTGGAGAAGTAAGGCGCCTATTTACCTCCCCCTTGAGGTGGAGGTCGCCGCAAAGCGGCGGGTGGGGGTGACGGGCTTTCCGCGTCGGAATGGCTAAATCACCCCACCCCGGCACTGCGTGCCGACCCTCCCCCTCAAGGGTAGGGTTGATTAAAGCCCGATCTCATGCGCCCAGGGCGGATTGGCCCCTGCACGCGACACTGTGACGGCGGCAGCCTTGGCGCCGAGCGCCAACGCATCCCGCAACGCTTTCTCGTCCAGCGCAGCAACCTGCGCCTTGGTCAGCAGGCCGTTCATCTTCAGCGAGGCCAGGATGCCGGCATCGAAGGTGTCGCCGGCGCCGACCGTATCGACCACGGTGACACGCTCGCTGGGAACGGAAACCTTGAGGGACTTGGTATAGCCCGTGGCCCCCTCAGCACCCTTGGTGATGACGATCAGCTTAGCGCCCTGGTTCAGCCAATGGGCGGCGAGCTCGTCGTGGTTTCCGGGAATGCCGAACCATTCCAGATCCTCGTCGGAAAACTTCAGAATGTCGGACATGGCGGCCATGCGGCTGATGCGGCCCAGATGCGCCGCCTTGTCCTTGATGAAACCGGGGCGGATGTTCGGATCGAGCGAGATGACGCGGCTCTGATATTCGCGCTTCAGCAGCGCTTCATAGGTCTCGCCGCAGGGATTGGGGATCAGGCTGATGGCGCCGAAATGCAGGGCTTCGCAATCGTCGCCCAGCGTCGGCAGGTCGGCCGTGGTGATCATGCGGCCGGCGGAGCCTTCATCATAGAAGGCATAGGTCGCCTGGCCATTGACCAGCTTGACGAAAGCGATCGTGCTCGGGCGGGGAGCGATGGCGCAATAGCTGTAGTCCACCTTGGACGCCGCCAGCGTCTCGCGCAGGATATCGCCCATCATGTCGTCGGCGATACCGGTGAAGAAACCGGTGGGAACGCCGAGGCGGCCAAGCGCGATCGCCGTGTTGAAGATCGCGCCGCCGGCATAGGGCGCGAAGGCTTTTTCGCCCAACGTCGTATCCCGCGGCAGCATGTCGATCAAAGCTTCGCCACAGCACAATATCATTCCGGCCTCCCTGGAGCGCATGTCGGTCTGGTTCTATAAATCGATTAGATAACTTTGCGGCAAAAGCAAAGCATCACTTCGTCGGCAATTCCGCCACGCCGCCATTTCGGCCGGACCAGGCGAGCGGCCCATTGAGAAAGGCTTCCACTTCCTCGAGAGTTTTATCGTCGAACAGCTTCTGCTCCTTGGCGACGGCGAGCACGTCGCGCCAGGTGGCGATATGATGCAGCCGGACCTTGCCATTGGCAAAGCGCGCCTCGGCCTCGGGGAAGATGCCATAGTAAAACAGCGCCATGCCGTGATCGACGATGCCGCCGGCAGCGCGGATGGCGTCGATGAAGGTGAACATGCTGCCGCCCGCCGTCGTCAGATCCTCGATCACAAGCACGCGGGCGCCTTCGGGCATATGGCCCTCGATCTGCGAGTTGCGGCCATGACCCTTCGGCTGCTTGCGGACATAGATCATCGGCAGGTTCAGGCGCTCGGCCAGGAAGGCGGCGAAGGGAATGCCCGCCGTCTCGCCGCCGGCGACGCAATCGAACTGCTCGAAGCCGGCATCGCGCACGATGAGGCTCGCGGCGAAATCCATCACCGTCGAACGGATGCGCGGATAGGAGATGAGCTTGCGGCAATCGATATAGACCGGGCTCGCCATGCCCGAAGCGAGCTTGTAGGGCTTCTCGGCACTGAAATGCACCGCCTTGATCTCCCAAAGCATCTTCGCCACCAGTTCGGCCATGACGGCACGGTCGGAAAATGTCATCTGGGTCATGCGGGGCCTCCTTCGCTCATCGGGACATTCCTGCGGCAATAGCAGCTAGCAGCGGCGGTTTCCAGACAGTTCAGGGGATTTGCACGCGCCGCATCTCAATGAGGCCGTGCTATCGGCAAAGATGTCGCAGAGCACCGCAAAAGAGCCTATCACAGTCGGGGAGTGAGAGAATCAGTCACATTTTGAAGAGGAGGAGCTTCATGGTGCCGATCACGAATATCGCTCTCATCGCCGCCGCGCTCGGCAGCGGTCTCATCGCCGGTATTTTCTTTGCGTTCTCGACCTTCATCATGCAGGCTTTTGCCCGGCTTCCCGCCGAACAGGGCATCGCCGCCATGCAGTCGATCAACACGACGATCCTGCGATCGCCTTTCATGGCAGTGTTTCTTGTGACGCTTGCCTTGTCGGTGTTCATCGCGGTGATGGCGATCGTGCATTGGCGCGGCGGCGTCAGCATCCTGATGCTGGCCGGCGCGGCGCTCTATATCGTCACCACCTTCGTGTCGACGATCGTCTTCAACGTGCCGCTGAACGACGCGCTGGACAAGGTCGATGGCCGTACGACCGAGGCCGCCACGCTCTGGGCGACCTATCTCGGCGATTGGACGAAATGGAACCATCTGCGCACGGGGGCATCGCTGCTCGCCGCCTGTGCCTTCGTCCGCGCCCTGTTCTAAAATTCCTCCCGGCCGGCTCAGGACGCCGTGCGGGACGCGTCCGGCATGACCGTATGCAGATAGGCCGCAACTTCGACGCGGTTTCGGCCGTTGCGCTTGGCGGCGTAAAGCGCCTTGTCGGCGGCGCTGAGTACGCTGTCGAAAGCGATGCCTTTTGCTGTGCCAAGCGCGATGCCCGCGCTGACCGTGCAGGCGAAGCGCTTGCCTTCAACGGTGATCTCGCGGGCGGCGAAAGCGCAGCGGACCCGTTCGGCGATCTGCTCGGCCTGGCCGGACAAGGCATTGTCGAGGACAAGTGCAAATTCCTCGCCGCCAAGGCGCGCCGCCGTATCGGAGGCCCGTAAGCCAGCCGACAGTTCCTCGGCGAAAAGCTTCAGCACGATGTCGCCGGCAGCGTGGCCATGCTGGTCGTTGACGGCCTTGAAGCGATCGATGTCGAAAACGATCACCGCCGTCGACGGGCCGAAGGGACGATGCCGATGGAGATCGAACAAAGCCCGCCGGTTGCGCAGTCCGGTCAAGGGATCGGTGATCGCCTCCAGCCGATGATGGGCCGCCTGACGCCACTGATGCAGCGACAGCGACAGGGCGCCAATGCCCGTCATGCCCGCGATGCAGATGGCGAGGCTGATATCCTCGGCCCAATTATCCGGCGCATGACCGAGCACGAGTTTGCCGTCCCAGATCAGAACCCCGGCACACAGAACAAAGGACACGGCGGTCAGCGCATAGAGCCCGCTCATGCCGTAGAGCGGTACGGGCGCCTCACAGCGGCTCAGCCAATATTCGCGCGCCGTCAGCATGAGGAGTACGGCAATGACACTATTCTCTACCATGAACGCCAGACCGTCATAACCGGCGAGCATGGCCGGCACGGAGGCGACAATGCCGACAAGGCTTCCCAGCAGGACGCGGTCGATGGAAAGCCGGCGCATACGGAACTGGTATCCCGCCGCCCATATGATCGAAAAACCAATGTAAAACAGTAGGCTGGTCAGGATGGCAAGCATCGGCCGCGGATTGTCGACATAGGCGCCGTAGCAGAAGATGCCGCCGACGATGGGCGCAAGCCCCGCCGAACAGGTCAGCAGAAACGTCTCCGGCCGGCGGGCCAGCCAGCTTCCCACCAAAGTCACCGCAAGACAGGATGAGGACACCCCCAAGGCCAGCAGGAGAGAATTATAGTCTAGCTGCATGCTGCTCCTTGGACGGTTTCATTCCGCACCGTAGGGGATCGGCGGCACACTACCCTTCAAGGGTATCAAATCGGTTACGTCAGATAATAAATAGCCATCTATCCATTGATAGATATTGAGACATTACTTGCAATGCCTCAAGATCTGCAAACATCCTTTATCGGCGCCCGGAATTACGTCAAAACAAAAGGATAGAGCGGTTCATCGATTCCGACAAACGCTGAACCTCTCCAGACAGAGCCGTCTCAGCCTTCGACGTCCCAATGCAGCGGGAACATCGGATCGAAGACGGTAACGGGACCCGCGCCGGTCTCGATCTTGGCCGGGAAAGTGACGGCTTCCGGGCGGCGGACCAGCGTGATCCGCTCCTCGTTCGGCGCCAGCCCGTACCAGGCCGGGCCGTTCAGCGAGGCGAAAGCCTCGAGCCTGTCCAGCGCGCCGTCCTGTTCGAAGACATGCGCCAGGCAGCTCATGGTGTTGATCGAGGTATAGATACCGGCGCAGCCGCAGGCGCATTCCTTCAGGGGATCGACATGCGGGGCTGAATCGGTGCCGAGGAAGAACCTGGCATCGCCGCTCGTCGCGGCCGCCCGCAGCGCCAGGCGATGGTTTTCGCGCTTGGCGACCGGCAGGCAGTAATAGTGCGGCCGGATGCCGCCGACGAGGATAGCGTTGCGATTGATGATCAGGTGATGCGTGGTGATCGAGCCGGCGAGATTGGCCTTGGCCGACTTGATGTAATTCACGCCATCGGCCGTGGTCACATGCTCCATGGTGACCTTCAGTTCGGGCAGGCGCTGGCGCAACGGGTCGAGCACGGTCTCGATGAAGACGGCCTCGCGATCGAAGATATCCACCTCCGGCGTGGTCACTTCGCCGTGCACGCAGAGCGGCAGGCCGATCCTGGCCATGCGCTCCAGCGCCGGCATCGCCTTGTCGAAATTGCGCACGCCGCCGTGGGAATTGGTCGTCGCGCCGGCCGGATAAAGCTTGACGGCGGTGATGAGACCGCTCTTCTTGCCCTCTTCGAGATCGTCGGGGCTGGTATCTTCGGTGAGATAGAGCGTCATCAGCGGCTCGAAACGGTCGCCGGACGGCAGGGCCTTCAGGATGCGCTCGCGATAGGCGGTCGCATCCGCCGTGGTGACGACGGGCGGCACGAGGTTCGGCATGATGATGGCGCGGGCGAAATGCCTGGAGGTATCGCCGATCACGCCCTCCAGCATGGCGCCGTCACGCAGATGCAGATGCCAATCGTCGGGGCGGCGGATGGTGAGCTTTTGCATGGGCGCGAACCTCTGGAAATAGGTGCATGATCTCGCCCGAAAACCGCTTCGCACTTTTCGGGCTCATGCTTTGTGGTGTCGCGCTTCGATAACACCAACCGCCATTGTAAAACAATCGCCGATGCCAAGGAAATGATGCGGGGGCTCAGCCCTGCACGATGTCGACGGTAGCGTCTGCCGGACGGCGGTTTTCCAGGATCAGGCGGCCGTTCGGCAGATCATTGCCGTAGACCTTGGCGTGGGCGGCGGCGTCATCGAGGTCGTAGCCCTTCCAGCGGTCCCACAGCCGCTGCTCCAGAACCTCGATCGGCGGAGCGAGCATGATCGAATAGTCGAACATGCCTTCCAGCTCCGCCCACTTGCCCTGATTGAGCAGCAGGTAGTTGCCCTCGATCACGATGAAGCGGTGATCGGGCGAGACGACGCGGGCCGAAGCGATGGCGATCTCGCGCGAGCGGTCGAAGACCGGCACCAGCACTTCCTGATCGGCGGCCCGCACTGCCCTGACGATATCGAGGAAGGCACGGACGTCAAAGCTTTCCGGCACGCCCTTGCGCTTCAGCAGGCCCTTCTCGATCAGGACGGCATTGTCCATATGGAAGCCGTCCATCGGCAGGACTTCGGCGCTCTCGCCCCTCGCCTTCAACGCCTCGGCGACATTATCGGCCAAGGTCGATTTGCCGGCACCCGGCGGGCCTGCGATGGCCACCAGGAAACGCTTTACATTGCCGGCGCGCGCGATGATCGCGCCGGCAATATCGTCGAGCGATGCGCTCATGCGGCGACGGTCTCGGCCGGCGGCGCCTTGGCGCCGGTCATGAAGGCAACGGCGTCGGACATGGTGTATTCCTTCGGATTGATCACGGTCAGCCGGCGTCCGAGGCGATGGACGTGGATACGGTCCGCCACCTCGAAGACATGCGGCATATTGTGCGAGATCAATACGATCGGCAAGCCACGGGCGCGCACGTCGAGGATCAGTTCCAGCACCTTGCGGCTTTCTTTAACACCAAGTGCCGCCGTCGGCTCGTCCATGATCACGACCTTGGAACCGAAGGCTGCGGCGCGTGCCACCGCCACGCCCTGACGCTGGCCGCCCGAGAGCGTTTCCACCGCCTGGTTGATGTTCTGGATCGTCATCAGGCCAAGCTCGGTCAACTTGTCGCGGGCGCGCTTTTCCATCGCCGGCCGGTCGAGCATGCGGAACCAGGAGCCGAGGATGCCAGGCTTGCGCACCTCGCGGCCGAGGAACATGTTGTCGGCGATCGAGAGCGCCGGCGACAGCGCCAGGTTCTGATACACCGTCTCGATGCCGGCCTCGCGGGCCTCCATCGGCGAACGGAAATGAACCGGCTTGCCTTCCAGCTTGATCTCGCCCTCATCGGGGACGACCGCGCCGGAAATCGCCTTGATCAGCGAGGACTTGCCGGCGCCGTTGTCGCCGATCACGGCGAGGATCTCGCCGGGATAGAGATCGAAATCGGCATTGTCGAGCGCGGTCACGCGCCCATAGCGCTTGACGAGGCCGCGGGCGGTGAGGATGGGTTCGCCGGTGGTCATGCCGATACCTTTCTGATCCATTGATCGATCGCGACGGCGCCGATGATCAGCACGCCCGTCAGGAGGACCTTCCACTGCGGATCGGCCCCGAGCATGTTGAGGCCCATGGAGACGACGCCGACGATCATGGCGCCGAACAGCGTGCCGAGGATCGAGCCACGGCCGCCGAAGAGCGAGATGCCGCCGATCACGGTCGCGGTAATTGCCTGAAGATTGAAGTCCGTCACGGCGGAGGACGGGGAGACCGAACCGTTGCGGCCGATCGAGACCCAGGCGGCGAAGGCCGCGATCAGGCCCGAGACGCCATAGACGGCGAGCAGCACCTTCTTGGTCTGGATGCCGGAGAGCTTTGCCGCTTCCGGATCGTCACCGACCGCATAGACGTGGCGGCCCCAGGCCGTGTGGTTGAGAATATACCAGAGACCGAGCACCAGCAGCACCATGGCGATGACGCCAAGGGTGAGCACCGCGCCGCCGACCCTGAAGCTCGCGGCGAACAGATGCAGCAGCGGCGCCTTTTCGTCGACATCGGTGTCGCGGATCGTCTCGTTGGCGGAATAGATGAAGTTCGTCGCCATGACGATGTTCCAGGTGCCGAGCGTCACGATGAACGGCGGCAGCTTCATGTTGGCGACGAGGAAACCGTTGAGCAGACCGCAGATACCGCCCGCGGCCATGCCGGCAATGATGGCGACCGGCGTCGGCAGGCCATAGGTGACCGCGACATTGCCCATGATGACGGAGGAGATGACCATGATCACCCCGATCGAAAGATCGATGCCGGCTGTCAGGATCACCAGCGTCTGCGCCGCGCCGAGAATGCCGACGATGGCGATCTGCTGCAGGATCAGCGTCAGCGTATAGGCGGAGAAGAACCGCCCGCCGATGGTGGCGCCGAAAATGGCGATTGCCAGCACCAGCACGATCAACGGCACTGCGGCCGGGGTCGAATGCAGGAAATGCTGCACGCGCTTGAGAAGAGAGGTATCACGGTGTTCGAACGAGGCAACGTTCTTGTCGCTGCCGTCGAGAACACGCTCGAATTCCTGTGCTCCGGACATTGTATTCCTCCGCTACCGCGCCGAACCACGCGGAAACTGCCGGCTGTTGAAGCCGACCGGGTCAAACCCGACCGGCGTTGATATCGCGACCGTGTAGTTCCCGCCCAAGGGACCGCGCCACCCTTGAGGTGACGCGGCTTTCAGACGGGATCATATCACATTCAGGAGAGGCTTAGCCCCAGCACTTCGCGAGGCCTTCCTTGGTGTCGATCGACTTCAGACCGGAAACCGGCTTGTCGGTGACCAGCGAGACGCCGGTATCGAAGAAGGTCTTGCCTTCCGTCGGCTTCGGCTTTTCGCCCGAGTCGGCGAACTTCTTGATCGCCTCGACGCCGAGGGCAGCCATCATCAGCGGATACTGCTGCGAGGTGGCGCCGATCACGCCTTCCTTGACCGACTTGACGCCGGGGCAACCGCCGTCGACGGACACGATCAGCACCTGCTTTTCCAGACCGACGGCCTTGAGCGCCTGGTAGGCGCCGACAGCGGCAGGTTCGTTGATCGTGTGGATGACGTTGATGCTGGAGTCCTTCTGGAGAAGGTTTTCCATGGCCTTGCGGCCGCCTTCCTCGTTGCCGTTGGTCACGTCATGACCGACGATGCGGGAATCGGTCTCGTCGCCGATCTTGTTCGGGTCCTTCGGGTCGATGCCGAAGCCGATCATGAAGCCCTGGTCGCGCAGAACGTCGACGGAAGGCTGCGACGGCGTCAGGTCGAGGAAGCCGATATGGGCATCCTTGGCCTTGTCGCCGAGCGTCTTGTTGGCCCATTCGCCGATCAGCTTGCCGGCCAGAAGATTGTCGGTGGCAAAGGTCGCGTCGGCGGCATCGGCCGGCTCCAGCGGCGTGTCGAGAGCGATGACCAGCACGCCGGCGTCACGCGCCTTCTTGACCGTGGAGACGATGCCCTTGGTGTCGGAAGCGGTGATCAGAATGCCCTTCGCGCCGTCGGCGATGCAGCTTTCGATCGCGGCGACCTGGCTTTCGCTGTCACCATCGATCTTGCCGGCATAGGACTTCAGCGTCACGCCGAGTTCCTTGGCCTTGGCGGTCGCGCCTTCCTTCATCTTGACGAAGAAAGGGTTGGTGTCCGTCTTGGTGATCAGGCAGGCGGATACGCCGGCGGCCTTGGCCGGAGCGGCAAAGGCGACGCCGATCGCCAGAGCGGCGAATGCTGCGGAAATAACGGATTTCTTCATTCAATCCTCCCAATGTTTGAAAGACCGGGACCTCCCGGCAGTCCCGGCTCACTTCGAGTCCGGTTAGAACGCACCATGTCCACTGGATTTCTTCCCGAATGGACCTCCTCCAAAGCCATGCCTGCGTCCTCGACGGCCTATATCTGAGCCTAAAGATTTCGTTCTGTCAATAAATAAATCCGATTGAATTATTAATCGGATATGGCATTTTGATGAAAAATAGGGCATGGCCATGATGGAAGGAGCGGGCCAATGTCTCCCCTGCAAGACCACCCGGATGCGCCGGCATCACCCTTGATTCTCGACCCCAGCGGGGGTGCGAATCAGGTTCGCGTGCGCGCCTACAACGAACGGCTGGTGCTCTCCTTGGTGCGCCGGCACGGCGCCCTGTCGAAAGCCGATATCGCCCGGCGCAGCGGCCTGTCGGCGCAGACGGTCTCCGTCATCATGCGGGCGCTGGAGAAGGACGGGCTGCTGTCGCGCGGCGAGCCGGTGCGCGGCCGCGTCGGGCAGCCGTCGATCCCGATGCGGCTCAATCCGGATGCGGTGCTGTCCTTCGGCGTCAAGATCGGCCGGCGCAGCGCCGATCTCGTGCTGATGGACTTCGTCGGGCAGATCCGGATGCAGCTCCATCAGACCTATCCCTATCCGCTGCCCCAGGACATCCTGTCCTTCGTCACCTCCGGCATCCAGGAGCTGGAATCGCGCCTCAGCGGCGAGGAACGCGCCCGGCTTGCCGGGCTCGGCGTCGCCGCCCCGTTCGAACTCTGGAACTGGGCGGAGGAGGTCGGCGCTCCGGAGGGAGCGATGGATGTCTGGCGCGGCTTCGACCTGCAATCGGAAATCGCGACGCGCGTGCCCTATGCCGTGCATATGCAAAACGATGCCACCAGCGCCTGCGGCGCGGAACTCGTCTTCGGCGTCGGTCCGCATTATCCCGATTTCGTCTATTTCTTCATCGGCTCCTTCATCGGCGGCGGTATCGTGCTGAACTCCTCGATCTTCGTCGGACGGACCGGGACCGCCGGCGCGCTCGGCCCCCTGCCGGTGCGCGGCCGCAATGGCGAGAACCGGCAGCTATTGGAGATCGCCTCGATCTTCGTGCTGGAGAACCTGCTGCGCGACTATGGTTTCGATCCCCGGCCGCTCTGGTATTCCGCCGACAACTGGATCGATTTCGGCGAGCCGCTGGAAATCTGGATACAGGACACGGCAAAGGCGCTGGCGCAGGCGATCGTCGCCTCCGCCTCGGTCATCGATTTCAGCGCCGCCGTCATCGATGGCGGCTTTCCGGACTGGGTGCGCGAACGGATCGTGCGCGCCACCACCAAGGCGGCCGCGGAACTCGACCTGCAGGGCGTCGTCATGCCCGAAATCATCGAGGGCGCCGTGGGACCGCAGGCGCGTGCCATCGGCGGCGCCAGCCTGCCGATCTTCGCGCGCTACCTCATCGACCAAAACATCCTCTTCAAGGAGATAGAACATGCTGAAGGGCATTGACCCGCTGTTGAGCCCCGAACTGCTGGCAACACTGCGCGCCATGGGCCACGGCGACGAGATCGCCCTCGTCGACGGCAATTATCCGGGTCTCGAACATGCCCGCCGGCTGATCCGCCTCGATGGCCACGGCGTCGTGCGGGTGCTCGATGCCGTGCTCAGCGTCCTGCCGATCGACGACTTCGTGCCGCAGGCGATTTTCCGGGCGACCGTGCGGCAGGACCGCGACGCGGTCGATCCGGTGCATGCGGAGATGATCGAGGTCTGCGCCCGGCATGTGCCCGATATCAGGGTCGTGCCGCTGCTGCCGGCGGAATTCTACGAGCGGGTGAAGCAGGCGCATGCGCTGGTGCAGACCAGCGAGCCGAGGCTCTACGGGAATATCATCCTGCGCAAGGGCGTGATTTATCCGAAGGCGTAGCGGCCAAGACAGGTTGATCGCTGAAAATCACGATAGTGACGGGTATCGCATGGCCTGCCGTATGAATGTGCCATCGGACGGAAATCCGCCATGCTCTTTTCTGGAATTGCTAGAGCGCATCCTCTCACTCCTACTGATTGGAACAGGTCGTGAGATATGCAGTGATCGACGGAACATATAGTTTGGACAATCTTGCTCTCGTAACACCGTCGCGTGCAGCGATCGCCATACCTTGAAGGATCGCCGTATAAAGATCCGCCAGAGCTTGGATCTCTAAATCCAAGTGGAGTCGGCCGGCGATTGCATCCCGATGTATCCGCGCGGCGATCTCGTCGCTTCGCTCGCGACGAAGCCGGGAAAGTTCCTCCTGTATTGCGCTGGCCTCTGGCGCATTCCCAGCCGCCGCCGAGACAATGAAGCATCCGTGCGGACGATCCGGCCCAGTAAAAAGATCGATCGCCGCCTCGAACATGGCCGAGAGGCCGGTCGCCGCGTCCGGCGCGCCGTTTAGCGCCTCAAGCAAAGCCGCTGCGTAATGCGAACGATAATGCTGCACGGCTTCGGAAAACAATGCCTCTTTCGAACCATAAGCAGCATAGATACTGGGCGAATTTATTCCCATCGCCACGACAAGATCGTTCATTGAGGTCGCCTCATAGCCTCTATGCCAAAATGCCATCAGGGCCTTTTCCAAGGCTTCCACTCTATCGAAGCGCCGCGGACGCCCACGCTCGGTCATAAGCCGCTCCCTTTCTGTGTCGTTCAACATATAATGCGCTCGACAACGCTTCGCCAATTGCATAATTATGTGTCGATCATTACATAAATGGAGCAATTATGGGCAACGCAGCATTCATCGGCAAGACCGTCCTCGTGACCGGTGCCGGCGGCGGGATTGGGCGCGGCATCGCCGTCGCTTTTTCGCTTGAGGGAGCCAGCCTCATCCTAATCGGCCGGCGCAGGTCCGAGTTGGAAGACACCGCCGAAGTAGTCCGCAGCTCTGGTGGAACTGCGAGGATTTTCGCCGTGGACGTTACGGACGAGGCTGCCCTTTCGGCGGCCTTTAACGAGATCGGCCAGCTTGACATTGCGGTAAACTGTGCCGGCATGATCGCCTCCGGCACCACGGACGAGATGGAGGCAGAAGAGTTTTCGCGCGTTTTCTCGGTTAACGTGCTTGGTCTCTGGCTGTCGATGAAGCACGAAATCCTGAAGATGAAAGCAGGCGGTGGCGGCGCGGTCATCAATATCGGCTCTAACATCGGCGCAAAGCTTGTACGTCCGTCGCTGGGCGCTTATGCGGCATCCAAGGCAGCAGTCAGCTCGCTGAGCCGCACGGCCGCGCTCGAAGCGATCCCTCATGGCATCAGGATCAACTGCCTTTGCCCCGGCCCTGTCGATACGACCATGTCCATGCGGCCGGGCGAGGATCGCGCCGCCCGTGACAGTCGAATCGCCGCGACCAATCCGTCGAAGCGCGTCGCGCGGCCAGATGAAATCGCGACTGCGGCGATCTGGCTCGCTTCCAGTGCCGCCGCCTATGTCGTAGGCCAGGATATCATTATCGATGGAGGCGCTTCGATCTGACCTGGAGCAATTCCAGCAAGGGTGCGAAGCAGTTTTGCCTCCGGAACTGCGTGAAAACAAAGTGATAGAGCATTTCCGTGCCTCCATCTAAAACGGAAATGCTCTAGGCTGTGGTGACGAATTAAGGGTTTGGGATTTCCAAGAAGGAGCAAATCAGATTCAAGGCTGACTTTTGGAGTTCGGTCATGGATATCGATA
>NZ_JACIBC010000001.1 GCF_014195095.1 Rhizobium sp. BK602 | reverse complement strand
CGTGCCGATCGCGATGGAAGAAAAGCTGCGCTTCGCGATCCGCGAAGGCGGCCGCACCGTCGGCGCCGGCATCGTCGCATCCATCGTCGAGTAATTCGAAGGCGGCCGCTCCATCCGAGTGGCCGATTCGATGACAATAATATGATGCAAGCGGCTTTAGCCGCTTGCTTATGACATGGAAATGTTGCAAATGGCGCGCGAGCGCGATTTGCGCGCTGCTTCGCATAGCGAAGTGGCCAGTGAAATTAACAATAAGGTGGGTCGAAAGGCCTAAAGAGTGGATGGGGATGCCGTCGTCGGCGTCCCTCTCGATCTTTGAAACCGGTGGTCCGCCTTAGGAAACAGAACAATCCGTGCCGCTTTTTTGAGGCACGCGAGATAACAAACACAAGGATAACGTCGAATGAACGGCCAAAATATCCGCATTCGCCTGAAGGCGTTCGATCACCGGATTCTCGATGCTTCCACGCGCGAGATCGTGTCGACGGCGAAGCGCACCGGTGCTAGCGTCCGGGGCCCCGTTCCGCTTCCGACTCGTATCGAGAAGTTTACGGTTAACCGGTCCCCGCACATCGACAAGAAGAGCCGCGAGCAGTTCGAGATGCGCACGCATAAGCGCCTCCTCGACATCGTTGACCCGACCCCGCAGACGGTAGACGCGCTGATGAAGCTCGATCTCGCCGCTGGTGTCGATGTTGAGATCAAGCTCTGAGACCTGGTTCTCGAGCTGAGTGAGAAGGATTGAACCGATGCGTTCAGGTGTGATTGCACAAAAGGTGGGAATGACCCGCGTCTATAACGACGCCGGCGAGCATGTCCCGGTAACCGTATTGCGTTTGGATGGCTGCCAGGTCGTAGCCCAGCGCACAGTTGAAAAGAATGGCTACACCGCAGTTCAGCTCGGTGCCGGCCAGGCGAAAGTCAAGAACACGACGAAGGCCCTTCGCGGTCATTTCGCCGTTGCCAGCGTTGAACCGAAGGCCAAGCTTGTCGAATTCCGCGTTACGGACGACAACCTGCTGGAAATCGGCACCGAGCTTAAGGCCGCTCACTTCACGGCGGGCCAGCTCGTCGACGTGACCGGCACGACGATCGGTAAGGGCTTTGCCGGCGCTATCAAGCGCCACGGCTTCGGCGGTCTGCGCGCCACGCACGGTGTGTCGGTTTCGCACCGTTCGCACGGTTCGACCGGCTCGCGCCAGGACCCGGGCAAGGTGTTCAAGAACAAGAAGATGGCTGGTCACATGGGCCAGACGCGCGTCACGACGCAGAACCTCGAAGTGGTATCGACCGACGAAGATCGCGGTCTGATCCTCGTCAAGGGTGCTGTTCCCGGCTCCAAGGGTGCCTGGATCATCGTGCGCGATGCCGTCAAGTCGGCCGCGAAGTAAGGGAGCCAAACCAATGGAATTGAACGTCAAGACCCTCGAGGGAAAAGACGCCGGGAAGGTTTCCCTTTCTGATGCGATTTTCGGCCTTGAGCCGCGTGAAGACATTCTTGCCCGCGTCATTCGCTGGCAGCTTGCCAAGAAGCAGCAGGGCACGCACCAGGCAAAGGGCCGCGCGGACGTAGCGCGCACCGGCGCCAAGATGTACAAGCAGAAGGGTACGGGCCGCGCCCGTCACCATTCGGCTCGCGCTCCGCAGTTCCGCGGCGGTGGTAAGGCTCACGGCCCGGTTGCCCGCAGCCACGAGCATGACCTGCCGAAGAAGGTTCGCGCCCTCGGCCTGCGTCACGCTCTGTCGGCCAAGCTGAAGTCCGAAGACGTCATCGTCATCGACAGCCTGGTTGCAGCCGATGCAAAGACCAAGGCTCTGGCCAGCACCTTCGAGACGCTCGGCCTGACCAACGCGCTCTTCATCGGTGGTGCCGAGCTCGACAACAACTTCAAGCTCGCGGCCCAGAACATCCCGAACATCGATGTTCTGCCGATCCAGGGCATCAACGTTTACGACATCCTGCGTCGCGGCAAGCTCGTGCTGTCCAAGGCTGCAGTTGAAGCTCTAGAGGAGCGATTCAAGTGACGGATCTTCGCCATTACGATGTGATCGTTTCTCCTGCGATCACCGAAAAGTCCACGCTGGTTTCGGATAACAACCAGGTTGTTTTCAACGTTGCCAAGACCGCGACGAAGCCTGAAATCAAGGCTGCCGTCGAAGCGCTGTTCGGCGTCAAGGTCACGGCCGTCAACACTCTGCTGCGCAAGGGCAAGACCAAGCGATTTAAAGGTCTCGTCGGCAAGCAGAAGGACGTGAAGAAGGCTGTTGTGACGCTCGCCGAAGGCCAGTCGATCGACGTCTCCACCGGTCTCTGAGGAATAAGAAAATGGCATTGAAAACATTCAATCCGACGACCCCGAGCCAGCGTCAGCTGGTCATCGTCGACCGGTCCTCGCTCTACAAGGGCAAGCCGGTCAAGGCGCTGACGGAAGGCCTGACCTCCAAGGGCGGCCGCAACAACACCGGCCGTATCACCGTGCGTTTCCAGGGTGGCGGTCACAAGCGCAGCTATCGTCTGGTCGACTTCAAGCGTCGCAAGTTCGACGTCGAGGCGACTGTCGAGCGTATCGAATACGATCCGAACCGTACCGCTTACATCGCTCTGGTGACGTATACGGACGGCGAGCAGGCCTACATCCTCGCTCCGCAGCGTCTTGCTTCGGGCGACAAGGTCATCGCTTCGGACAAGGCCGTGGACGTGAAGCCGGGCAACACCATGCCGCTTCAGTTCATCCCGGTCGGCTCCATCATCCACAATGTGGAAATGAAGCCGGGCAAGGGCGGTCAGATCGCTCGCTCCGCCGGTTCCTACGCCCAGCTCGTTGGTCGTGACCAGGGCATGGCGATCCTTCGCCTGAACTCGGGCGAACAGCGCCTCGTGCATGGCACCTGCCTGGCCACGATCGGCGCGGTTTCCAACCCGGATCACGGCAACATCAACGATGGCAAGGCCGGTCGTTCGCGTTGGCGTGGCAAGAAGCCGCATAACCGCGGTGTTGTCATGAACCCTGTCGACCACCCGCACGGCGGTGGTGAAGGCCGCACCTCCGGTGGTCGCCATCCGGTGACCCCGTGGGGCAAGCCGACCAAGGGCAAGCGTACGCGGTCGAACAAGTCGACCGACAAGATGATCATGCGCTCGCGCCATCAGCGCAAGAAGTAAGAGAGGAAGTCTCAAGTGGCTCGTTCAGTATGGAAAGGTCCGTTTGTTGACGGCTATCTTCTCAAGAAGGCTGAGAAGGTGCGCGAAGGCGGACGTAGCGAAGTAATCAAGATGTGGAGCCGTCGCTCTACCATCATGCCGCAGTTCGTTGGCCTCACCTTTGGTGTCTACAACGGCAGCAAGCACATTCCGGTCAGCGTCAATGAAGACATGGTCGGACACAAGTTCGGCGAGTTCGCCCCGACCCGTACCTATTATGGTCACGGTGCGGACAAGAAGGCGAAGAGGAAGTAACAATGGGCAAGGCAAAAACCGAACGCCGGCTGAAGGACAATGAGGCGCAGGCAGTTGCGCGCACGCTCCGTGTCAGCCCGCAGAAGCTCAACCTGGTCGCGGCTTCGATCCGCGGCAAGAAGGTTGACCGCGCGCTCGCAGAGCTGGAATTCTCGCGCAAGCGTATTGCTGGCGCCGTGAAGAAGACGCTCGAATCCGCGATCGCCAACGCAGAAAACAACCACGATCTCGACGTTGACTCGCTGGTCGTGGCGGAAGCTTACGTCGGCAAGTCCATCGTCATGAAGCGTTTCCACGCTCGTGGCCGTGGCCGCGCATCGCGTATCGAACGTCCCTTCGCTCATCTGACGATCGTCGTTCGCGAAGTGGAAGCTCAAGAGGAGGCCGCATAATGGGTCAGAAAATCAATCCAATCGGTTTTCGTCTTGGCATCAACCGTACCTGGGATAGCCGCTGGTTCGCGGACAATGCCGAGTATGGCCAGCTTCTCCACGAAGACCTGAAGATGCGCAAGTTCGTCATGAACGAACTGAAGCAGGCAGGTATCTCCAAGGTGGTCATCGAGCGCCCGCACAAGAAGTGCCGCGTCACGATCCACTCGGCTCGTCCGGGCCTGATCATCGGCAAGAAGGGCGCTGACATCGACAAGCTCCGCAAGAAGCTGTCGGACATGACGAATTCCGAAACGCACCTCAACATCGTTGAAGTTCGCAAGCCGGAAATCGACGCGACGCTGGTTGCCCAGTCGATCGCTCAGCAGCTCGAGCGCCGTGTTGCTTTCCGTCGCGCCATGAAGCGCGCCGTTCAGTCCGCGATGCGTCTTGGCGCCGAAGGCATCAAGATCACCTGCGCCGGCCGTCTCGGTGGTGCTGAAATCGCGCGTACGGAATGGTATCGCGAAGGTCGCGTGCCGCTGCATACGCTGCGCGCCGACATCGACTACGGTACGGCAGAAGCAGAAACCGCATTCGGCATCTGCGGCATCAAGGTCTGGATCTTCAAGGGCGAAATCCTTGAGCACGATCCGATGGCCTCCGAACGCCGCGCGCTCGAAGGCGACGCCCAGGGTCCGGCTAGCCGCGATCGCGATAGAGACCGCCGCCGCGACAACGCTTGATAGCGTACGTGGCAGATAAGTTCGGAGAATAAGAAAATGTTGCAACCAAAGCGTACGAAGTACCGTAAGCAGTTCAAGGGTCGCATCAAGGGCGTCGCCAAGGGCGGTTCTGATCTGGCTTTCGGCGAATTCGGTCTGAAGGCGCAGGAACCTAACCGCGTCAACGCTCGCGAAATCGAAGCGGCTCGCCGCGCGATCACGCGCTACATGAAGCGCGCCGGCCGTGTATGGATCCGTGTTTTCCCGGATGTTCCGGTGACGGCAAAGCCGACCGAAGTCCGTATGGGTAAAGGTAAGGGTTCCGTCGAATACTGGGCATGCAAGGTCAAGCCCGGCCGCATGATGTTCGAGATCGACGGTGTGAGCGAAGAAATCGCTCGTGAGGCTCTGCGCCTCGGCTCCGCCAAGCTCTCGGTCAAGACGCGCTTCGTTCAGCGCATTGCAGAGTAAGGAAGAAGCTCATGAAAGCCGCAGATGTTCGCGCCCTGAGCGCCGACCAACTCAAGGACGAGCTTGCCAAGCTGAAGAAGGAGCAGTTCAACCTGCGCTTTCAGAAGGCGACCGGCCAGCTTGAGAAGTCCTCGCGCATCAACGAAGTTCGCAAGGACATCGCTCGCGTGAAAACCATTGCCCGCCAGAAGGCGGCAGAAGCAAAGGCTTAAAGGAAGAATAACATGCCGAAGCGCATTCTGCAGGGCGTCGTGGTCAGCGACAAGAACGAGAAGACGGTAGTTGTCCGCGTTGAGCGTCGTTTCGCTCACCCGCTGCTCCAGAAGACCGTTCGTCGTTCCAAGAAGTACAAGGCTCACGACGAAAACAATCAGTACAAGGTCGGCGACGTCGTTTCCATCGAGGAATGCGCGCCGATCTCCAAGGACAAGACCTGGACGGTCGTTTCCGCCCAGTCCAAGTAACAGAATTTCGCTCAGGCCCTTGCGCTTGGGCGAAATATCTGTATGAAGCACGAGCTTGGAAGCAGGACGCTCGAGAACGGGCGTTCTTTTGCTTTATTGATGGCCGGCGAAGGCGACCCTGGTGGTCCCGGGCGCCGGTAAAATCAGACAAGACACTAGTCCATAAGCCGGGGTAGGGGGCTGTTCAGCCCAACCATTCCGGTAACAACAAGAAGGCGACCTGACATGATTCAGATGCAAACAAACCTCGACGTGGCGGATAATTCCGGCGCACGTCGTGTCATGTGCATCAAGGTGCTGGGCGGCTCGAAGCGCAAGTATGCCTCGATCGGCGACGTTATCGTCGTTTCGATCAAGGAAGCTATCCCGCGCGGCCGTGTGAAGAAGGGTGATGTGATGAAGGCGGTTGTTGTTCGTACCGCCAAGGACATCCGTCGTCCGGATGGCAGCGTCATCCGCTTCGATACCAACGCAGCAGTCCTCATCGACAACAAGAAAGAGCCGATCGGCACCCGTATCTTCGGACCGGTTCCGCGCGAACTTCGCGCCAAGAACCACATGAAGATCATCTCGCTGGCTCCAGAAGTACTGTAAGGAGCGGAGCGATGCAGAAGATCCGTAAGGGCGACAAGGTCGTCGTATTGACCGGTAAGGACAAGGGCCGCACCGGCGAAGTCATTCAAGTGCTGCCGAAGGAAGACCGCGCGGTCGTTCGTGGCGTCAACGTCATCAAGCGCCACCAGCGCCAGACGCAGAACCAGGAAGCCGGCATCATCAGCAAGGAAGCCCCGCTTCACCTGTCCAACATTGCGATCGTCGACAAGGACGGCAAGCCGACCCGCGTCGGTTTCAAGGTTGTAGACGGCAAGAAGGTCCGCGTGGCCAAGACCTCGGGAGAAGTGATCGATGGCTGAGGTAAAGTACGAGCCGCGGCTCAAGAAGGAATATGTTGCCCGCATTCGCGCGGCGATGCAGGAGAAGTTCTCCTACCCCAACGAAATGCAGATCCCGAAGCTGGACAAGATCGTGATCAACATGGGCGTTGGCGAAGCGACGGCTGATTCGAAGAAGCCGACCGTTGCTGCCGCAGACCTCGCAGCGATCGCCGGCCAGAAGCCGGTCATCACCCGCGCGCGCAACTCCATCGCTGGCTTCAAGGTCCGCGAAAATATGCCGATCGGCGCCAAGGTGACGCTGCGCGGCGCCCGCATGTATGAGTTCCTGGATCGTCTGGTCAACATCGCGCTCCCGCGCGTTCGCGACTTCCGCGGCCTGAACCCGAAGAGCTTTGACGGTCGTGGCAATTTCGCCATGGGCATCAAGGAGCACATTGTGTTCCCTGAGATCAACTACGACAAGGTTGATCAGATGTGGGGCATGGACATCATCGTTTGCACGACGGCGACGACCGACGACGAAGCACGGGCTCTTCTGAAAGAGTTCAACTTCCCGTTCCGTCAATAACCGTAACGACGAGCGTAGAAAAGGAACCCTGATATGGCGAAGACAAGCGCAGTTGAAAAGAACAAGCGCCGCCGCAATACGGTTGCCAACCAGGCCGCGAAGCGCGCTGCCCTGAAGGCAATCATCATGAACCAGTCTCTCTCGATCGAAGACCGGTTCAAGGCCACCCTGAAGCTGGCATCGCTCCCGCGCGATGGATCGAAGACCCGTATTCGCAACCGTTGCGAAGTATCTGGCCGTCCGCGCGCCTATTACCGCAAACTGCGCATGTCGCGTATCGCGCTGCGTGAACTCGGCAATCTCGGCAAGGTGCCGGGCATCGTCAAGTCGAGCTGGTAAGGAGCAGATTAGATGACCATGACTGATCCTTTGGGCGATATGCTCACCCGCATCCGCAATGGCGCTTCGCGCCGCAAGTCGTCGGTTTCGACGCCTGCGTCCAAGCTCCGTGCGCGTGTTCTCGATGTTCTCCAGGCTGAAGGCTACATCCGTGGCTATTCCGTCGTCGATTTCGGCAACGGCAAGTCTGAGCTCAGCATCGAACTCAAGTACTATGAAGGCGCATCGGTGATCCGCGAGATCGGCCGTGTGTCCAAGCCGGGCCGCCGAGTTTATGTCTCGGTCAAGTCCATTCCGCAGGTCGCGAACGGTCTCGGTATCATCATCCTTTCGACTCCGAAGGGTGTGATGGCTGATCACCAGGCTCGTGAACAGAATGTTGGTGGCGAGGTTCTTTGCTCGGTCTTCTAAGATCGAGCATGGATCTCCTTCGAAACAGACAGGTTTGAAAAATGTCTCGTATCGGTAAAAAGCCCGTTCAGGTACCTGCAGGAATCACGGCCACGGTTGATGGCCAGAAGGTGACTGCCAAGGGCCCCAAGGGCGAACTGTTTTTCGTTGCTAACGACGAAATCGGTCTCAAGCTGGAAGATAACGCAATCGTCGTTACGCCGCTTAGCAACTCCAAGGACGCTCGTTCGAAGTGGGGCATGTCCCGCACGATGATCGAGAACATCCTGAAGGGTGTTAAGGATGGCTACGAGCGCAAGCTCGAAATCAACGGCGTCGGCTACCGTGCCGCCATGCAGGGCAAGAACCTGCAGCTCGCGCTCGGCTTCAGCCACGACGTGATTTACGAGCCGCCGCAGGGCATCACCATTGCTGTGCCGAAGCCGACGGAAATCGTCGTCACCGGCATCAACAAGCAGCAGGTCGGCCAGGTTGCAGCTGAAATCCGCGAATATCGCGGTCCCGAGCCCTACAAAGGCAAGGGTGTTAAGTATGCCGGCGAGCGGATCGTCCGCAAAGAAGGCAAGAAGAAGTAAGGATCACGCGAAATGGCTAGCAGGAAAGAAGCACTTGCACGTCGTGCCAACCGCGTGCGTCGTCAACTCAAGTCGGTGGCCAATGGCCGTCCGCGCCTGTCGGTTCATCGCTCGTCGAAGAACATCTACGCCCAGGTCATCGATGATGTGGCCGGCAAGACGCTTGCGTCCGCCTCCACCCTCGACAAGGATCTGCGCGGTTCTCTGAAGACCGGTGCCGACACCGCAGCCGCAGCCCTCGTTGGCAAGCTCGTCGCCGAGCGCGCCTCCAAGGCCGGCGTCAAGGAAGTCGTGTTCGATCGCGGCGCCTTCATCTACCACGGCCGCATCAAGGCTCTGGCTGAAGCAGCCCGCGAAGGCGGTCTGTCCTTCTAAGCAGGTTTCCGGCCGATGACCCCTGGTCGCCGGCCGGATATTCACCGGACCGCAGGTTTTCCCTCGGGGAGGGCATGCGGTCTTCATTTTGTTTGCCGATTGCACCCGGAAAAGAAAAAGGAAGAGGACAATGGCACAGGAAAAGAGGGCTCCGCGGGAAGACCGTCAGAGCCGTGAAGAGCGCGATAGCGAATTCGTCGACAAGCTGGTCGCGATCAACCGCGTCGCCAAGGTTGTAAAGGGTGGCCGCCGTTTCGGTTTCGCCGCTCTCGTCGTCGTCGGTGACCAGAAGGGCCGCGTCGGCTTCGGTCATGGCAAGGCACGCGAAGTGCCGGAAGCCATCCGCAAGGCAACCGAAAGCGCCAAGCGCGACATGATTTTCGTACCGCTGCGCGACGGCCGTACGCTGCATCACGACGTCCATGGCCGTCATGGCGCCGGCAAGGTTCTGCTGCGCTCGGCCAAGGTCGGTACCGGTATCATCGCCGGCGGTCCGATGCGCGCCGTTTTCGAAACGCTCGGCGTTCATGACGTCGTCGCCAAGTCGACCGGCTCGTCGAACCCGTACAACATGGTTCGCGCCACGTTCGACGCCCTGAAGCACCAGGTTCACCCGAAGGACATCGCAGCTCAGCGCGGCATCAAGTATGCCACCCTGCAGGCTCGTCGTTCCGCTTCGGGCAACGCCTCCGAAGAATAAGGGAGTTTGACCTATGGCCAAGACGACCAAGAAGGCAGAAGCCAAGGCGACCGTTACGGTCGAACAGATTGGCAGCCCCATCCGCCGTCCGGATGTTCAGCGTCAGACGCTGATCGGTCTCGGACTGAACAAGCTGCACCGTCGCCGCACGCTGGAAGATACTCCGGCCGTTCGTGGCATGATCCGTGCTGTCCAGCATCTCGTTCGCGTCGTCGACGAGAAGTAAGCCGGAGGTATTCGCTATGAAACTGAATGAGATCAAGGACAACGAAGGTTCGACCCACAGCCGCAAGCGCCTCGGCCGCGGCATCGGCTCCGGCTCCGGCAAGACCGGCGGCCGTGGTGTGAAGGGTCAGAAGTCCCGTTCGGGCGTTGCCATCAACGGCTTCGAAGGCGGTCAGATGCCCATCTACCGTCGCCTGCCGAAGCGCGGCTTCAACAACATCTTCGCTTCCGACTACGTCGTCGTATCCCTGGCTCGCATCCAGGCTGCGGTTGACGCCGGCAAGCTCGATGCCAAGTCGACTGTCGATGCCGCTGCCCTCAAGGCTGCCGGCGTGATTCGCCGCGTCAAGGATGGCGTGCGCGTACTCTCGGATGGCGAACTGAAGGCGAAGCTGTCGCTGGAAGTTGCAGGCGCCTCCAAGACCGCGGTCGAAAAGATCGAAAAGGCCGGCGGCTCCATCAAGCTGCTCGCTTCTGCCGCAGAATAATATTATCAATAAGTCGCCCGGGGTGCTTCACACCGGGCGATTTTGCTCCCATATGTGAGCCTCACGAACCTGATTGATGCAGCAGTGTCTTTCCGGTGAAAAACGGGAACCGAGGGTGAGGCATCCGATTGCAGTGCAATCCGTCCGAAGCCCGGCTTTTGAACAATTTACAGACTGATTCCGGACCCGGCCGATGATGCCGGAATTGGTAGTGCGGAGATTTGAATGGCTTCTGCAGCGGAACAATTGGCGTCCAATCTCAATTTTTCGACCTTCGCCAAAGCCGAGGATCTCAAGAAGCGCCTGTGGTTCACGCTTGGCGCTCTCCTTGTCTACCGACTGGGAACCCATATCCCGCTTCCGGGTCTTAACCCGCTGGCCTATGCCCAGGCTTTCCAGAATCAGTCGGGCGGCATTCTCGGCCTCTTCAACATGTTTTCCGGCGGTGCCGTTCAGCGCATGGCGATCTTCGCGCTCGGCATCATGCCCTACATCTCCGCTTCGATCATCGTTCAGCTCATGACCTCTGTCGTGCCGGCGCTCGAGAACCTGAAGAAGGAAGGCGAGCAGGGCCGCAAGATCATCAACCAGTACACCCGCTACGGCACCGTGTTGCTCGGCGTATTGCAGGCCTATGGCATTGCGATCGGCCTTGAGCACGGCAACGGTGTTGTTCTCGATCCGGGCTGGTTCTTCCGCATTTCCACCGTCATCTCGCTGCTTGGCGGCACGATGTTCCTGATGTGGCTCGGCGAGCAGGTGACCTCGCGCGGTATCGGCAATGGTATTTCGCTGATCATCTTCGCAGGCATCGCCGCCGGTCTTCCGAACGCGCTTGCCGGAACGCTCGAACTTGGCCGCACCGGCGCCCTGTCGACGGGCCTCATTCTCGCCGTCCTCGTCGTGGCGATCCTGGTCATCGCGCTGATCGTCTTCGTGGAGCGCGCCCAGCGCCGCCTGCTGATCCAGTATCCGAAGCGCCAGGTCGGTACCCGCATGTTCCAGGGCGACACCTCGCATTTGCCGCTGAAGCTCAATACGTCGGGCGTCATCCCGGCGATCTTCGCGTCGTCGCTGCTGCTGCTGCCGGCAACGGTTGCCGGTCTCGGCAACAATACGGCATTGCCGACCTGGGTCACCTCGATCGTCGCCGCCCTTGGCCACGGCCAGCCGATCTACATGGTGCTGTACGCCGGCCTGATCGCTTTCTTCGCCTTCTTCTATACCGCTCTGGTCTTCAATCCGAAGGATACGGCCGACAATCTGAAGAAGCATGGCGGCTTCATTCCGGGCATCCGTCCGGGCGAGCGCACCGCCGAATATATCGACTATGTGCTGACCCGCATCACCGTGATCGGCGCGATCTATCTCGTCTTCGTCTGCATCCTGCCCGAAATTCTCGTGTCCCAGACCGGTATTCCGCTGGCCCTGGGTGGCACTTCGCTTCTGATCGTGGTTAGCGTAACGCTGGATACGGTGGCGCAGATTCAGGGTCACCTGATCGCACAGCAATACGAAGGCCTGATCAAGAAATCGAAGTTGCGTGGAGGAAAGAGGGGGCGATGAGATTGATACTTTTGGGGCCGCCGGGTGCAGGTAAGGGAACCCAGGCCCAGCGTATCGTGGAAAAGCATGGCATCCCGCAGCTTTCCACGGGGGATATGCTGAGGGCCGCGGTAGCGGCCGGGACTGAAGTAGGCAAGCGCGCCAAGGCCGTGATGGACGCCGGCAAGCTTGTTTCGGACGACATCGTCAACGCTATCGTATCTGAACGTATCGATCAGCCGGATTGCGCCAGGGGATTCATCCTCGACGGTTTTCCGCGCACGCTCGTGCAGGCGGATGCGACAGAAGCGATGCTGAAGGCGAAGGGTCTCGACCTTTCTGCCGTCATCGAGATCAAGGTGGACGACGCCGTGCTCGCCGACCGTATCTCGGGTCGCTATACCTGCGCCAATTGCGGCGCCGGCTATCACGACGAAAACCTGCGTCCCAGGGTGGAGGGTGTGTGCGACCGTTGCGGTTCGACGCATTTCAAGCGCCGGGCCGACGACAACAGGGAAACCGTTGTCGAGCGTCTGCAGGTCTACTACAAGGAAACCTCTCCGCTCATCGGTTACTACTATGCCAAGGGCAAGCTCAGGTCGGTCGACGGCATGGCCGACATCGAGCATGTGACCGCCGATATCGAGGCTATCCTCTCTGAGCTTTAGATAGCTTAAAATAAACTTGCCGGGAGCGGTTGCTTTTTTGCACTGATTCCGCTAAACACCGCGCCAACTCGCGACATGCCATGCGATCGGCGCGGATTTCCACCGGGAAGTCCGGGTACGGTCGTTTTGACGTGTTGCGGACCTAAGTCGAACAAGCAGCCCCAGGGCTGCATAACAAAGCCCTTTGCCTAGGCAAAAGGAATGCAAGGAGAACAGGCGTGGCTCGTATCGCTGGCGTCAACATCCCGACTGCAAAGCGCGTAGTTATTGCGCTTCGCTACATTCACGGGATCGGACCGAAGTTTGCACAGGAAATCTGCGAGAAGGTCGGTATTCCGGCTGAGCGTCGCGTCAATCAGCTGACGGACGCCGAAGTTCTGCAGATCCGCGAAACCATCGACCGCGACTATCAGGTCGAGGGCGATCTTCGTCGCGAAACCGCGATGAACATTAAGCGTCTGATGGATCTGGGCAGCTACCGCGGCCTGCGTCATCGTCGCGGCCTGCCGGTTCGCGGCCAGCGCACCCATACCAATGCCCGCACCCGCAAGGGCCCGGCAAAGGCTATTGCTGGTAAGAAGAAGTAATTTCCGGGAAGCCGGATGTTGGAGGCTGGCGGTCTGCGCCGGCCTCTTTTGAGTTTGGAGCGGGGCCGCAAGGGCGCCGTTCCGGTGTAGCCGCTGGCGTTACGGCGGTGCAGAGATCCAAGAAAGGACTATCATGGCCAAGGAAGCCGTCCGCGTTCGCCGTCGCGAGCGCAAGAATATCACGTCGGGCGTTGCGCACGTCAACTCGACCTTCAACAACACGATGATCACCATCACCGACGCACAGGGCAACGCGATTGCCTGGTCGTCCGCTGGTGCCAAGGGCTTCAAGGGTTCGCGCAAGTCGACCCCGTTCGCTGCCCAGATCGCTGCTGAAGACTGCGCCAAGAAGGCCCAGGAACATGGCATGAAGTCGCTGGAAGTCGAAGTTTGCGGTCCGGGCTCCGGTCGTGAATCCGCTCTGCGCGCGCTCCAGGCTGCCGGTTTCATGATCACGTCCATCCGCGACGTGACGCCGATCCCGCACAATGGTTGCCGCCCGCGCAAGAAGCGCCGCGTCTGATCATCGCCACTCACGACACCGGCCGGCGCGACTGTGCCCAGCCCGGTGCTTCTCAAGCTCGGTTGTCACGATTGGATGGTGACAACGAACGGAAGGCAAGAATATGATTCAGAAAAACTGGCAGGAACTGATCAAGCCGAACAAGGTCGAGTTCACCTCGAGCGGCCGCACCAAGGCAACGCTCGTGGCCGAACCGCTGGAGCGTGGCTTCGGTCTTACCCTCGGCAACGCGCTGCGCCGCGTTCTGCTGTCCTCTCTGCGCGGTGCCGCTGTGACGGCCGTGCAGATCGACGGCGTGCTGCATGAGTTCTCCTCTATCCCGGGTGTTCGGGAAGACGTGACGGACATCGTGCTGAACATCAAGGAAATCGCCATCAAGATGGACGGCGATGACAGCAAGCGCATGGTCGTCCGCAAGCAGGGCCCAGGCGTGGTCACGGCTGGCGACATCCAGACGGTCGGCGATATCGAAATCCTCAACCCCGAGCATGTCATCTGCACGCTCGACGAGGGCGCCGAAATCCGCATGGAATTCACCGTCAACAACGGCAAGGGCTACGTCCCGGCCGAACGTAATCGTGCGGAAGATGCTCCGATCGGTCTCATCCCGGTCGATAGCCTTTATTCGCCGGTCAAGAAGGTGTCCTACAAGGTAGAAAATACCCGCGAAGGACAGGTTCTCGACTACGACAAGCTGAGCATGTCGATCGAAACCGATGGTTCGATCACCGGTGAAGATGCCGTCGCTTTCGCGGCTCGCATCCTCCAGGATCAGCTTGGCGTCTTCGTCAACTTCGACGAACCGCAGAAGGAAACCGAAGAGGAAGCAGTTACCGAACTCGCTTTCAACCCGGCTCTCCTCAAGAAGGTGGACGAACTGGAACTGTCCGTTCGCTCGGCAAACTGCCTGAAGAACGACAACATCGTCTACATCGGCGACCTCATTCAGAAGACCGAAGCAGAGATGCTCCGCACGCCGAATTTTGGTCGCAAGTCGCTGAACGAAATCAAGGAAGTTCTCGCTTCCATGGGCCTGCACCTCGGCATGGAAGTGCCGGCATGGCCGCCCGAGAACATCGAAGATCTCGCCAAGCGTTACGAAGACCAATACTAACGTTTCAAACGGCAGGCGAATGAAGCCTGCAAGTGAAGGAGAATAGCCATGCGCCACGGTAAAGCCGGCCGCAAGCTGAATAGAACCGCTAGCCACCGTAAGGCGATGTTCGCCAACATGGCGGCTTCGCTCATCACCCATGAGCAGATCGTCACCACGCTCCCGAAGGCGAAGGAAATTCGTCCGATCGTCGAGAAGCTGGTTACCCTCGGCAAGCGCGGTGACCTGCACGCTCGTCGTCAGGCCATCTCGCAGATCCGCGACGCCGCCGTCGTTTCGAAGCTCTTCGACGCGATCGCAACGCGCTACGCCACCCGCAACGGCGGCTACCTGCGCATCATGAAGGCCGGCTTCCGCCAGGGCGACAATGCCGCTCTCGCAGTCGTCGAATTCGTCGATCGCGACACCTCCGCCAAGGGCGCAGCCGACAAGGCTCGCGTTGCCGCCGAGGAAGAAGCCGCAGCCGCTTAAGGCTCGCTTCGTATAAGAATCGAAAGGCCGGATGAGCGATCATCCGGCCTTTTTGCATATTTTGCATATGAGGATGGCTGATGGAGGCGTTCGTCACGCACGAACGATCCGGATAAGTGTTCCTCAGTCCGTCAATCCCAGGCGCCGGAGCGCATCGTCGGCGAGGCGGTGCAACTCGGTCCGCGTGGCGCCATCGGCAGCCTGCACCGCCATGCCTTGCGATATGGCGAACAGAAGCCGCGCCAGATCGGCGGCATTGGTATCCGGCGGCAAGTCCCCTTCGGCAATCGCCCGCTCCAGACGCTCCTGCAACAGTGTCCGAGCCGCAGCCCGGCGTTGGATGAGGATCTGCCTGATCGGCTGCGAATCGTCGCTACAGACGAGGGCGGCGTGCATTTCGAGGCAGCCATGCGGGTAGTCGGGGTTCGTTTGCGCGTCGGCCGCCGAGCGCAGCAGGTATCGCGCCACAGCCGCCGCATTGGGCTGCGCAACGGCGTCGCGCGCATAGACCGCATGATCATGGCCGTAGCGTTCGATGACCTTGAGAAAAAGCTGCTCCTTGTTGCCGAAGGTCGCATAGAGGCTGGGGCGGGTAATGCCCATGGCGTCCGTCAAATCGGAGAGGGACGTGCCCTCGTAGCCTTTCTCCCAAAATTGCTTCAAGGCGCAGTCGAGCGCCTGATCGATATCGAATTCCCGCGGGCGTCCCATGATTTGTGTCCAATTTTAGATCGATCGGTACATAACAGGATTGACGGCCGCAGTCGATAATTTTATATCGATCAGTAATATACCGATCGATATAAAATTGATGGAACGATGATGCTGAAGGCGGATGAGGTCTCGATAAGAGTATGGCTGGCGATATGCTCCGTGGCCGCGGGCACCTTTGCCCTCGTCACGACAGAATTCCTGCCTGTAGGTCTTCTCAACGGCATCGCCCGTGAGATGGGCGTGTCGATAGGGCGGGCCGGGATGATGGTGACGGTCCCCGGCCTGGTGGCGGCAATTGCGGGGCCGCTTCTCATGCTTGCGGCGGGACGCATCAATCGCCGGCTTGGCCTTTTGACCATGACCCTTCTGTTGGCTGTTTCAAACGGCCTGGCTGCGTTTGCCGAGAGCTTTGCGGTATTGCTGTTCGCCAGGTTCCTGCTGGGACTGGCCGTCGCCGGCTTTTGGGCGCTTGCGGTTGCCGCTGCCGCGCGCCTCGTGCCGGATCACAAGATCGGGCTGGCATTCGCGGTGATCTTGTCGGGCGTTTCGATTGGCACCGTAGCTGGCGTGCCAGCCGGAACGCTGCTCGGGGAATTGGCGGGATGGCGCATGGCTTTCGTCGCCAATGCAGCCTTTGCGGTGCTTGTCCTGTTCGCTCAGATCGTTCTCTTGCCGTCACTGCCGACGACAAAGGGCGTTCGTTTCAGCGACATGACAGCCTTGTTTGCCCTCCCGGCGGCTCGCGTGGGCCTGTTCGCAACCGGCTTTCTGGTCACAGGCCATTTCGTCGCCTATACCTATATCACCTCGCTGCTGGTCGATCTCGCCGGGATCGATGGGGTCTATGTCACGCCGATTCTGCTGGCCTATGGTGTCGCCGCTTTTGCCGGAAACTTTGTTGCCGGAACGCTGGTCAATTCGCATTTGCGGGAAACGCTGATCGGCGTGGGCTTTCTCATTGCGATGGCAACCGCCCTGTTTGCATTGATCGGCGGGATCGAGGCGGCAGCCATCATGCTGGTGATCGCATGGGGCTTCGCCTTCGGCGGTCTGCCCGTTTCTCTCCAGACATGGATGTACCGCTCCTCCATCCATTCGCCAGAAAGCGGGCAGGTGGTCTTCAACTCGCTGTTTCAATGGGCTTTGGCTGCCGGCGCGTTGGCCGGCGGCGAAACGGTGGACCGCGTGGGAATTCTGGGGACCGCATGGCTCGGCTCGGCATTGGCCCTGGTCGCCGTTTTCACCGTGGCATTCTACGCAGGCAGCCGGCCAATCGATCCCGCCGTGCAAAAGGCGACCAACTGAGGCTCGCTTCGGAGACGGGATCAGAAAGGTCGGATGAGCGATCATCAGGCCCTTGGCGTTCTCCGCATGAGGGCGTGCTGTTTTCGGCTCGGCGATATTATTGCGGAATATGAACGTGTTTCTTGATGTGTTTCAGATTGGCGACGATGGTGAAGCTCATGATGACAAGAAGAGACCAGGAGCTCCATTTTCCGATGTGGACTGCAGACCAGGCGCCGAGCTGATTTGGGTATCTCCAGATACCGAAAAAGGTGCTGATGTTTTCCGCCAGCCAGATGAAGAAACCGATCAGTATGAAGGATAGCAGTAGTGGCATTCGACGATCGCTGTCATAGGGACGGAAGATCACCGTTGAGCGCGCATAGAGCCCCAGTGTGCAGGCCATAATATACCAGCGATAGTCAGCGATATAATGGTGCGTGAAGAAATTGGCGTAGATGGCGACCGAGATTAGGCCGGCCATCCAGTATGGCGGATGATGCTTGATGCGAAGATCGAGCAGGCGCCATGCCTGGATGATGTAGCTGCCGATCGCGGCATACATGAAGCCGGAAAATAGCGGGACGCCGAAAAGCTTGGTATAGGCAAAGTCCGGATAGGCCCAGGATTGTACGTTGCCCGACGTTTTGAAGACTTCGAGTGCAAAGCCAACGACATGGAAGAGGCAGACGGCCTTCAGCTCGTCGATACTTTCGAGCTTCGTCCAAACCATCCAGATTTGGATGGCGAGCGCAATGATCAGCAGGACATCGTAGCGTGGGATATGAAGGATACCCGCTTCCGGAACCGTGAAGATCGCCAGGAAAAACAACCCCACGAAAAGACAGGCGCGCGCCTCCTTTATGCCGAAGAATAGAAGCTCGACGGCGAAGCGACGGATGCCTTTCAGATCGGAATGGGCAGGTACGCGGGTGAGATAGTTATCGAGAGACGGCAACAGTTTTTCGAGGGCAGCGGCTTTCGACATTCAACGGTTCTCGCTCTCGGCGTGGATGACGTCTCGGATAACAATGCTGATGACTGGAAGAGCGTGGCGAAATTACAGCCCAACATTGTATCGGCACGCGTGAATTTTCCGTATCCACAGTCAACTTGTCTGCTCTTGCTTTTCATGGAGATGGCGGGTTACGAGCACCTGAGGGTGATGTCTGCGAGGGGCGATATTTGGAAGTCCGGAAAAGTGACTCATCGAGAAGGGTATTGCTGCTTTCAGCTCTCGCCCTGATCATCGCCTTTGGTCTTGCGCTCAGGCGGTTTGGATACGAGGCGCACCTGCCTTTTACGGTCGTCAAATATGGCGGCTCGATCCTCTGGGGATCGATGGTCTATCTCCTGCTCGCATCGATGCGAGTCACGGCGAAACATGGAAAGATCGCCGGAACCGCGGCATTGATTGCCATGTGCGTCGAATTTTTTCGGCTGGTTCACATGCCATGGCTGGACGCCTTTCGATTGACGACTGCAGGTGCTCTATTGCTGGGGCGAGTGTTTTCGTTGTGGAATATATTGGCCTATGCCGTGGGAATAGCTGCCGCTCTGGCGCTTGATGCCGTCATTTCAACGGGAAGAGAAGTCCGATAGAAGCCCGCCGGACGAAAGCTCGCCTTAGCTCTCTTCCTTGACTGCATAGCTGCCTTTCCAATTCGGCAGGTTCATTTCGTCCATATTGTTTGAATCCTAACTAATTTAATGCTAATAGGTAGCTATGAACACTCTCAACGACCTGCAGCGCATTTTTACCGCCAATCTTTTATCGACCGGGCGTCAGTGGCGGCGGGTGGTGGATCTTGCTTTGAGTTCCCATGGGGTATCGGAAGCATCGGCCGCGCCGCTGTTGTGGATCGGCCGTCTCGGCGGCGGCGTACGGCAGGTGGTTCTTGCCAATTATGTCGGCATCGAAGGTCCCTCGCTGGTGCGGTTGATCGATCAGCTTGAAAGCATGAACCTCGTCGTGCGCCGTGACGATCCGATCGATCGCCGGGCCAAGGGGTTGTGGCTGACGGCCGAGGGGGAGGTGCTCGCCGCGCGCATGGAGAAGGCCCTCGATGAGCTGCGGGGGGAAATTCTCGCCGACGTCGATAAGGCCGATATCGAGGCCGCGATCCGCGTGCTGAAGGCCTTCGAGGAATTCGAGATGCCGAAGCTGCCGGAAGAGCAGCGCGAGGATGCCTTATGATTTTCCCGTCCTGGCGTGACTGGCTGTTTTCCGCCAAGGCTTTCCTGGCGGCGATGCTCGCGCTGTTCATTGCCCTGTCACTGGATCTTCCGCGCCCCTATTGGGCCATGGCGGCGGTTTATGTGGTTGCCAATCCGCTGGCCGGGGCAACCAGCTCGAAAGCGCTTTTCCGTGCGCTGGGCACGCTGCTCGGGGCCTCGGCGGCGGTCTTTCTCGTTCCGCTCTTCGTCAATGCGCCGGAGCTCCTCTCCGTCGTGGTGGCGCTGTGGACCGGTACGCTGCTGTTCATATCGATGCTCGACCGGACCTCGCGCAGCTATGTCTTCATGCTGGCCGGTTATACGCTGCCGATGATCGCCCTGCCGACCGTTGGCTCGCCGGAAACGGTCTTCGACGTTGCGCTCGCCCGTTCCGAGGAGATCATCATCGGCATCGTCTGCGCCAGCGTCGTCAGTTCCATCATCTTCCCGACCAGCGTTCGCTCGGTCCTTGGCCAGCGCATCACGACTTGGCTCGATGATGCCGGCAGCTGGGCGGACGAGATCCTGCGCGGCGAGGGCGCTTCGCCGGCCACGCCGTTGAAACGTCAGAAGCTCGCCGCCGATGTCACCGGGCTCGACCTCATCATCAGCCAGCTGCGGTATGACGCGGACAGTCGCGATATCGTCCGCCATTCCCGCGAGCTCCGCGGCCGCCTGCTGATGCTGCTGCCGCTTTTCTCGTCGCTGGCGGATCGTCTGCACGCGTTGAAGGCGAGAGAGACCGTGTTGCCGCCGGAGCTGGTCGTGGTTCTGAACGAGGTCGCCGATTGGCTGCGCCAGGGCGACAGGAGCGAAGCCGATACGACCGCTGTCGTTCTCTCCCGCAAGATCGAGGCCCTACAGACTGCCGATCCCGAGCTGAACTGGGATGACCTCGTGCTTTCCAGCGCGCTCGCGCGACTGAGGGAAATCGTCGATCTATGGCAGGATTGTCTGACGCTGCGCCACGAAATCGTCGCCGGCAAGCAGGGAGGCGCCTGGCGCCCGGTCTTCCGTCATCGCGACGTCGTCGGGCGCAGCCGGCATTATGATTATGCGCTGCTGGCCTTCTCCGCCGGCTCGGTCGTCGTCGGCATCGCCGTTGCCTGCTTCTTCTGGATCGTATCCGGTTGGGAAGACGGCGCCGGCTTCGTGACCATGGCGGCCGTCGCCTGCTCCTTCTTCGCTGCCCTCGACCGGCCGGTGCCGTTCATCACATCGATGTTCGTCTGGTGCGCGGTGAGCCTGGTGATCGCCTTCGTCTATATCTTCGCCATCTTGCCCGGCATCAACAGCTATGAATTGCTCGTGCTCGCCTTCGCGCCACCTTTTCTGGCGCTCGGCCTGCTGATACCGCGGCCGCAATCGAACATGCTCGCCATGCTGCTGACGGTGAATGGCGCCACCTTCATCGCGCTGCAGGACCGCTACAGCGCCGATTTCACCACCTTCATCAACGGGGCGGTTGCCTCTCTGGCGGGTGTGGGTTTCGCGCTGGTCTGGACGCAGCTCACGCGGCCGTTCGGCGCTGAACTAGCAGCATCGCGGCTGGTGCGGGCCGGCTGGAGCGATCTTGCCGAGACCGCCGCCGGTGCGCGCCGGCGCGATCACGCGCGCCTGTCGGGCCGCATTCTCGATCGTCTTGGCCAGCTTGTTCCCCGCCTTGCCGCCGTCGAGGACCGCGAGTTGAAAAAGGTCGATGGCTATGCCGAGGTTCGCCTGGGCTTCAATGTGCTGATGCTCCAGAAGGAGCGCGAGCGCCTGACCACCGGCGGGTCCTCGTCGGTCGGCGCCGTTCTTTCCGGCGTCGCGGATTTCTATCGTTCCCGTCTTAAGCTCGGGCATGCCGTCGATCCGTCGGACGATCTGCGCCAGTCGATCGACCATAGTCTGGAGACGATTGCGCTCCGGGATGGAGCGGCGGGCCGCGCCAGCCTCGATGCCCTGGTCGGCCTGCGCCGGGCACTCTTCCCGCATGCGGAGCCGCCGGAGAGCTGGCGGCCGCCGGTGCCCGATACATCCTCACCATTACCCATTGCCGCCGAGTAATATCATGCCCGCAGAATTCGATCTTTATGGCGTCTATATCCCACGCCTCCTCGTCCTCATGCTCGCGACGCTGCTCGCCGTCATTCCGCTTCGGCGCCTTCTTGCAAGGGTTGGAGCCTATGGCCTGGTCTGGCATCGCGGTCTCTTCGATCTCGCGCTTTATGTCCTGCTGCTCGGCGCCGTTTCCTCACTGTCTCGTTGGTACTTCACATGAACACGTTCAAAATCATCGGCCGTATTGCCGTTACCCTTGCCTTCGTCATTGGCGCCGTCTTCGTCGGCCGCGAACTCTGGGGGCACTACATGGATGATCCGTGGACGCGGGATGCGCGCCTGCGGGCCGATGTCGTCGGCATCGCGCCGGATGTCTCCGGCCTCGTCAGCGAGGTTCTGGTCAAGGACAACCAGACCGTCCAGAAGGGCGACATCCTCTTCCGCGTCGATCGCGAGCGTTTCGCCATCGCGCTGGAGCAGGCGGACGCGGCACTTGAAAGCAGCAAAGCGGCGCTGGAACAGGCCCAGCGCGAAAACCAGCGGCAGCAGCGCCTTGGCGATGCCGCCTCGGTGCAGCAGAAGGAACAGGCGCGGACCACCGAACAGCAGGCCGATGCTTCCCTCCGCGAGGCAATCGCCAACCGCGATCTCGCGCAGCTCAATCTCGACCGTTCGGAGGTGCGCGCCACCGTCAGCGGCCGCATCTCCAACCTCAGTCTGCATCCGGGCGATTACGTGACGGCCGGCACTGCCAAGGTGGCGTTGATCGACGGCGATTCCCTGCGTGTCGAAGGCTATTTCGAGGAAACCAAATTACCGCGCATCCATGTCGGCGATGCGGTTTCCATCCATCTGATGGGCCAGACGGAAACGCTTGCCGGCCATGTGGAAAGCATAGCCAACGGCATCGAGGATCGTGAGCGCACCTCCGGCAGCCTGCTCGCCAACATCACCCCGACCTTCAGCTGGGTGCGCCTGGCGCAGCGCGTGCCGGTGCGCATCGCCCTCGACAAGGTGCCCGAGGGCACCAAGCTGATCGCCGGGCTTACGGCGACCGTCGAGGTTTCCGACGGCCGGCAGAAGCAGGCTTCGCTCAGCGCATCGGTCGAATAGTTCCGCTTAGCGAGGCGTCGGATCGTCCCGACGCCTCACGCCGCCTTCGATCGTGCGGGCGCCGGCTGTTTGCGTGCCGCCCGGCGCTTCTCCATCATGATCGGCCGATACGACCGATAGAGGATCATGGCGATCAGCAGGCCGATATAGATGAATTGCTCGAGCGACAGCACCTTGGTCGACAGCGCGAAATGCAGCGCGCCGCAAGCGGCGATGATGTAGACCAGCCGATGCAGCCAGATCCATTTTTTACCGAGACGCTTGATCGAGAAATTGTTGGACGTGACCGCCAGCGCCAGCAGCATCACCAGCCCGGCCATGCCGAACATGATGAAGGGCCGCTTCAGGACGTCGTCGATGACGGCCTGCACGTCGAGCGCCTGGTCGAGGATCATGTAAACGGCCAGATGCATCAGCGCATAGTAGAAACAGAGCAGGCCGAGCGCCCGGCGATAGCGCAAATAGTTCCAGCCGAAGAGATCGCGCGCCGGGGTAACGGCGAGCGTCAACAATAGAAAACGGATCGCCCAGAGCCCGAGAAAGAGCTCGAAGGTCTTCACCGCGTCGGCGCCGAGCTGGTCGGTGGCGCCAAGATAGAATTCCCATGCCGCCGGCAGCAGGCCGACGATATAAAGCGCCCAGACGGAGGCCGGCTGCCAGCGCTTGGGCAGGGTGAGGGAGAGGGCCATCAGAAATTCGCCCGCAGATCCATGCCGGCATAGAGGCTGGCCACCTGATCGGCATAGCCGTTGAAGGGCAGGGTGGGGTGACGGTTGGCGCTGAAGAAGCCGCCTTCGCCGATGCGCCGTTCGGTTGCCTGGCTCCAGCGCGGATGGTCGACCGCCGGATTGACGTTGGCGTAGAAGCCGTATTCCTGGCTGTTGGTCGCCTGCCAGGTGTTGAGCGGCTGCTTGTCCGTCAGCGTGATGCGCACGATCGACTTGATGCCCTTGAAACCATATTTCCAGGGCACGACGAGCCGGATCGGCGCGCCGTTCTGGTTCGGCAAGGTCTCGCCATAGAGCCCGACGGCGAGCAGCGTCAGCGGATTGCGCGCCTCGTCCAGCCGCAGGCCCTCGACATAGGGCCAGTCCAGCGATTGGAATACCCCGGATTGGCCCGGCATCTCTTCGGGACGAACGACCGTCTCGAAGGCCACGAACTTGGCGCTGCCAAGCGGCTCCACCTTGTCGAGCAGGGCCGAGAGCTGGAAACCGTCCCAGGGTATGACCATCGACCAGGCCTCGACGCAGCGCATGCGGTAGATGCGCTCTTCCGGCGGAAATTCCTTGATCAGCGCGTCGATGTCGAAGGTGCCCGGCTTGTTGACCATGCCGTCGACCTTGATGGTCCACGGCCGGGGCTTGAATTTGCTGGACAGCTTGGCCGGATCGGCCTTGTCGAGACCGAATTCGTAGAAATTATTGTAGGTGGTGACGTCCTTCAGCGGCGTCAGCTTCTCGTCGACGGTATAATTGCTCTTCGTTGCGGTCAGCGCCTCCGCAAGGGCGGCCTTGCCGCCGATGGCAGCCATGCCGGCGCCAGCCGCGGCGATGGTCAGGAATTCTCGCCGCCGCAGATAGATCGAGCGCGGCGTGATCTCGGAGGAGCCGATTCTTGGCGGACGGTAGGAAGCCATTGCTATAGTCCTTTCTGCGATCACAGGGATGATACGCTCTGTACGCAGCAGATGCATGATAGGTTACAGTCTTAGGACGGTATTTCTCTTTGATGAAAAGCAACTTTTCGTGCGCGATCGTGATAGAATGGGAGATGTTCTCACCCATGCGCGGCATTTGACCGGACGATGAGCGCTCTATGCCTGGGATTGGCCGTCCTGCGGCGTACCGGATTCGGTCGACTTGATAGTGACAGTCCGGTGCGATTGGATTAGGACAATTCCAAAACGCGTAGTTGTCGGCGCCCTTTCCGGCGCGAAGCCATGGCCGGCCGGCACCGCATTTCCAAGACGACGAGGAATACACCATGCCAGCATATCGTTCCAGAACCACGACCCATGGCCGCAACATGGCCGGCGCGCGCGGCCTTTGGCGCGCGACGGGTATGAAGGACAGCGATTTCGGCAAGCCCATCATTGCGGTGGTCAACTCCTTCACCCAGTTCGTGCCCGGCCACGTCCACCTGAAGGATCTCGGCCAGCTCGTCGCGCGCGAGATCGAGGCGGCTGGCGGCGTCGCCAAGGAATTCAACACCATCGCCGTCGACGACGGTATCGCCATGGGCCATGACGGCATGCTCTATTCGCTGCCGTCGCGCGAGCTTATCGCCGACAGCGTCGAATACATGGTCAATGCCCATTGCGCCGATGCCATGGTCTGCATTTCCAACTGCGACAAGATCACCCCCGGCATGCTGATGGCATCGCTGCGCCTCAACATCCCGACGGTCTTCGTGTCCGGCGGCCCGATGGAAGCCGGCAAGGTCGTCCTGCACGGCAAGAAGGTCGCGCTCGACCTCGTCGACGCCATGGTTGCCGCCGCTGACGACAAGATCAGCGACGAGGACGTTCAGGTCATCGAGCGCTCGGCCTGTCCGACCTGCGGTTCGTGCTCGGGCATGTTTACCGCCAATTCCATGAACTGCCTGACCGAAGCCCTTGGCCTGTCGCTGCCGGGCAATGGCTCGACGCTCGCCACCCATGCCGACCGCAAGCGCCTTTTCGTCGAGGCCGGCCATCTGATCGTCGATCTCGCCCGCCGCTATTACGAGCAGGAGGATGCATCGATCCTGCCGCGTTCCGTCGCTTCCAAGCAGGCATTCGAAAATGCGATGGCGCTCGACATTGCCATGGGCGGCTCGACCAACACGGTTCTGCACATCCTGGCCGCCGCGCATGAGGGCGAAGTCGATTTCACCATGGCCGACATCGATGCGCTGTCGCGCCGCGTGCCGTGCCTGTCGAAGGTTGCGCCCGCCAAGAACGACGTTCACATGGAAGACGTGCACCGCGCCGGCGGCATCATGTCGATCCTCGGTGAACTCGACAAGGGCGGCCTGATCAACCGTGATTGCCCGACCGTTCATGCCGAAACGCTCGGCGACGCCATCGATCGCTGGGACATCACCCGCACCAACAGCGAAACGGTGCGCGAATTCTTCCGCGCAGCACCCGGCGGCATTCCGACCCAGGTCGCCTTCAGCCAGAATGCGCGCTGGGAAGAGCTCGACACCGACCGCCAGAACGGCGTCATCCGCTCCGTCGAGCATCCCTTCTCCAAGGATGGGGGGCTTGCCGTCCTGAAGGGCAATCTGGCGCTCGACGGCTGCATCGTGAAGACGGCCGGCGTCGATGAATCGATCCTGAAATTCTCCGGCCCGGCCAAGGTCTTCGAAAGCCAGGACGCTGCCGTCAAGGGCATCCTCAGCAACGAGGTCAAGGCCGGCGATGTCGTCGTCATCCGCTATGAAGGCCCGAAGGGCGGCCCCGGCATGCAGGAAATGCTCTATCCGACGAGCTATCTGAAGTCGAAGGGCCTCGGCAAGGCCTGCGCGCTGATCACCGACGGCCGGTTCTCGGGCGGCACGTCCGGCCTTTCCATCGGCCACGCCTCGCCGGAAGCGGCAAACGGCGGCACGATCGGCCTGGTGCGCGAGGGCGACATGATCGACATCGACATCCCCAACCGCACGATCAGCCTGCGCGTCGACGACGCGGAACTAGCCGCCCGCCGCGAAGCCCAGAATGCCAAGGGCTGGCAGCCGGCCGAGCCGCGCAAGCGCAATGTCACCACGGCGCTGAAAGCCTATGCGGCGTTTGCGACCAGCGCCGACCGTGGCGCCGTCAGGGATCTGGGCGGGAAGTAAAAACTCCTTCGCCCCGCAAAAGCGGGGAGAAGGTGGGCCGGAGCAGTTGCGCACAGCGAAATTGCTCCAGGTCGGATGAGGGGCCTTCTCGAAATCAGCCGAGACGGCAGAGTGTGCCGGACCCGCGGTAGCCCCTCACCCTAGCCCTCTCCCCGCAGGCGGGAAGAGGGGACGACAGAACAAGATCGCCCCCCGCGCTAGAAACTGATAGTTCCCCTTTAAAGCGGCCGATTGATCTGCTTGTACATCTCCCCCAGTTCCTTCAGCCGCTCCTGATAGGAAGATGTCAAACATGCGACATCGGCGCCGCAGGCCTGCCGCTTCTTGAGCCAGGCGGATTGCTCGTCCTGCATCGTGCCGCGCGCGCCCATGGCCAGAAGCCCCGCCAGCAGGTCGAAGGTCGTCACCATCTTCACGTCGGCATCGTTGAGCGCTCTCACGTCGCAGATGGCTTTCTCGTCGGGCTTCAGGTTTTGGGCCTCGCAATCGAAACTCGCCGCCTGCGATGTTCCGGCGTTGGCGAACAGGGTGAGGGTGGTGACGAGGAAAGCCGCCGCAAGGCTGTTTGATCGCATGGTCTTGCTCCATCTGCCAATTTCCGAAACGAAATGCGCGATCACAGGTTTTTGTTCATCGCGTCTGTTTTTCGCGGGCATCCACAACCACTTATGCTTCATGCTTCCGCCCTCTTTCCTTTCTAGAATCGGGCGCTACAACGTTGTTTCAAGAGCATTCAAAAAGGATAATTCCATGCAGGTTCTGCTGAGGCGCACCGCTGTTTCGATGATTGCCCTCATCATGGCGATGCCGCTTTCCGCCGCGGCGCAGACCGCCAAGTCGGTGCCGGAAAGCCAGATGCAAATGCAGCTTTCCTTTGCGCCGCTGGTCAAGCAGACGGCCGGAGCGGTGGTGAATGTCTATGCCGAGAGGGTGGTGCAGCGGCAGTCGCCCTTTGCCGGCGATCCCTTTTTCGAGCAGTTCTTCGGCCAGCGCATGCCGAATCGCACCGAGAAGCAATCCTCGCTCGGCTCCGGCGTCATCGTCGAGGCGAATGGCACCGTCATCACCAACAACCACGTCGTCGATGGCGCCGACGATATCAAGATCGCGCTGTCCGATGGCCGCGAGTTTCCCTGCAAGGTCGTCCTCAAGGATGATCGCGTCGATCTCGCCGTCTTGAAGATCCAGTCCAAGACCGAAAACTTCCCGATCCTGCCGCTCGGCAATTCCGATGCCGTCGAAGTCGGCGATCTCGTGCTGGCGATCGGCAACCCCTTCGGCGTCGGCCAGACGGTGACGAGCGGCATCGTTTCGGCGCTCGCCCGCAATCAGGTGAAGAACGAGGTCGGCTTCTTCATCCAGACCGACGCCTCGATCAACCCCGGCAATTCCGGCGGTGCGCTGACGAATATGAGCGGCGAGCTCATCGGTCTCAACACGGCGATCTTTTCGCAGGGCGGTGGCTCCAACGGCATCGGCTTCGCCATTCCCGCCAATCTGGTGAAGGTGTTCCTGGCGGCTGCCGATCGTGGCGACAAGACCTTTGATCGGCCCTATATCGGCGCCTCCTTCGAGCCGGTGACGTCGGATGTCGCCGAAGCGCTCGGCCTCGACAAGGTGCGCGGCGCGCTGATCACCAAGGTGGTCGATGGCGGGCCGGCCGCCAAGGCCGGTCTCAAGCCCGGTGAAGTCGTCACTGCTCTCAACAATATCCCCGTCGAGCATCCGGATGCACTTGGCTATCGCCTGACGACGGCCGGCCTTGGCGCCACCGTCAGCCTAACCGTGTTGGACGGCGGCAAGGAGCATCAGGCCAGCATGACGCTCTCGGCCGCGCCCGAAAGCACGCCGCGCGCCGAAAAGCTGATCCAGGGCAACAACCCCTTCGCGGGCGTGACCGTCGCCAATCTCTCGCCGCGCGTCGCCGATGAGCTGCACCTGCCGCCGGATACGGTCGGTGTCGTCATCGAGAGCCTGAAGGCGAACTCGCCGGCCGACCGTGTTGGTTTCGCGGCGAAGGATATTGTCATTTCCGTCAACGGCGTCGCCATTACCTCGACGGACGTGCTACAGGATGCCGTCAGCGGCAATCCAAGCTTCTGGCGCGTCGAGATCGAGCGCGACGGCCAGCGCATACGGCAGTTTTTCCGATGAGTGATGATCTGTTTGCACCGAAGATACCGGAAGGGGTCGCCAGCAAGCGGCCTCTCGCCGATCGTCTGCGGCCGCAAACGCTTGCCGATGTCACCGGTCAGTCGCATCTGACCGGCGAGGATGGCGCGCTGCGCCGCATGATCGAATCCGGTTCGCTCGGCTCGATGATCTTCTGGGGGCCGCCCGGCACCGGCAAGACGACGGTGGCGCGGCTGCTGTCGGGCGAGGCGGGGCTGGCTTTCGAGCAGATCTCGGCGATCTTTTCCGGCGTGGCGGATTTGAAGAAGGTGTTCGAGGCCGCGCGCCTGCGCCGCATGGATGGCCGGCAGACATTGCTGTTCGTCGACGAGATCCATCGCTTCAACCGCGCCCAGCAGGACAGCTTCCTGCCGGTCATGGAAGACGGCACCGTCATCCTGGTGGGGGCGACGACCGAAAACCCGTCCTTCGAGCTCAACGCCGCTCTTCTGTCTCGCGCCCGCGTGCTGACATTTCGCTCGCATGACGAAGAAAGCCTGGAGGAGCTGCTGCGCCGGGCTGAGACGGCGGAGGGCAAACCGCTGCCGCTGACAGAGGATGCCCGCGCCAGCCTGGTCCGCATGGCTGATGGCGATGGCCGCTCGGTGCTGACGCTGGCTGAAGAAGTCTGGCGTGCCGCCCGCAAGGACGAGCAGTTCGATCCGGACGCATTGGTGAAGATCGTGCAGCGTCGCGCGCCGGTCTACGACAAGGCGCAGGACGGCCACTACAATCTCATATCGGCGCTGCATAAGTCGGTACGCGGCTCCGATCCGGATGCGGCGCTCTATTATCTCGCCCGTATGTTCGATGCCGGCGAGGACCCGCTTTATCTCGGTCGGCGGCTGGTGCGGATGGCTGTGGAGGATATCGGCCTTGCCGATCCGCAAGCGCTGGTGATCTGCAACGCCGCCAAGGACGCCTACGAGTATCTCGGCTCGCCGGAAGGCGAATTGGCGCTGGCGCAGGCCTGCGTCTATCTCGCCACCGCCCCGAAATCGAATGCACTCTACACGGCGTTCAAGGCCGCAACCGTGGCCGCCAAGGAAAACGGCTCGCTGTTGCCGCCCAAACAGATCCTCAATGCACCGACGAAGCTGATGCGTACCGAGGGCTACGGCGATGGCTACCGCTACGATCATGACGAGGCGGATGCCTTTTCAGGCCAGAACTACTTTCCGGAAAAGATGGGTCGCCAGACCTTCTACGATCCGCCGGAGCGCGGCTTCGAGCGGGAAATCCGCAAGCGGCTGGACTGGTGGGCAAAGCTGCGCAAGGAGCGTGGCGAGCGGTAGAAAGCATATCACTTGCCGGTGACGTTTTCGGTTTCCACCTTCTGCATGCGCGGCGCGGGCACTTTTTCGGCGATCGCCCTGACGCTCGATTCCGCCATGCCGGTATGGCCTTCCATGTCCACGACGAGATGCCAATGGCCGCTTTCGGGAATGCTCAGCCGGATGGGTGACTTCTTGGCGACGCCGCCGAGGAACTGATGTTTCAAGGTTTCGGTGAAGCGCTCGAAGTTGGCGCTATTCATCAGCCGGACATTGGCGATGGCCGAGAGCGTGATCTCGATGACGGCTCCGCCACGCTGTTCTCCGAGATCATAGTGGCTGTAACGGAAGGCAGGCTTCGACATTGCGCTTTCACTTTACTAATACCCGGCCGGCATCCTATCCGGACCGGGGTTAAGGAAGCGTTGGCCGCTTGTACGAGCGATCGAAAATCACCCTGGACGATCATGCCTCAATGCAGGTTGGAGATCGGCGCGACGAAGCCGCCGAAGTCGAGCACCGAGCCTTCCGGGGCACGGCAGATATCGGCTGGATTGTGATTGCATTCTTCCGCCGCGAAATGCGCCGCCGCCGCCTCGCTGGCGAATAGGCCGCCGACGAGACCTTGCCGGTCCTGCACGATCCATGCGCCGCGCCGGTCGCGGCCGATGGTGAAGCGGGCGGGGGCAGGCGATGCTGCGATGCGGGCCATGTGTCGTTGGAGAGCGTGTGCGTTTGCCATGTCTTTATCCTCATAAACGATTGATGTGCTCAGTTGCCGGCCCAATGCATCAGAAGCTGGATGATGCCGGCGGCGAGAATGACGAGGGCAAGACGCGGTGCGACGGCGAGAAGGCCGTCCTGCATATGGCGTGACATTCGAGTTCCTTTCCAAGTGTCACCGGCGCTGGCGACCTGAAGGGGCAGCGCCATGTCCATGAATCTATGGCCGGCACGGTATGAATTCCATTCGGAAGAAAATGCTAAAATATAAAAATCTCATAGGGATAGGCCGATTTCATAATCCCAGGCGGAAAGTCGGCAGCGACGGCATCCGGGCTTGCTGGGCAGGAACGAGCGGGGCGATCGCCGCCTGGAGAGCCTGGCGAGTTTCGCTCTCGACCTGCGTCAGCGGCAGCCGTACGTCCGGGCTCATTCCCCGCAGGAAGGTAAGAGCCTGCTTGACTGTGGCGGGCTCGCTTTCGCGTGCGAGCGCCTGGAAGAGCGGCCGCAGCCGGTCGTCGATCTGCCGCGCCGCTGCCGTCTGGTCGCATCCGGCCGATAGCTGCATGGCACGGACGAGCCGCGGCACGATATTGGCGGCGCTGGAGAAAGAGCCGCGGCAGCCGGCTATCATGAGGGCGAGGGTTGCCCGATCATCGGCCGCATAGAGCCCGATCCGTTCCGGCAGCAATGACCGCCACTCGCTAATCCCACGGATATCACCGCTGCCGTCGGCGATGCCGATGACGGAGGGGATTTCGGCGAGCCTGGCGACGGTTGCCGGAGCCAGGCCGACGGCGGTGCGGGCCGGATGGTTATGGACGATCAGCGGCAGGTCGGTACTGTCGGCCAGCCGTTCGAAGTGCTGAAGAATGCCTTTCTGGCTCGGTCTGGAATAATAGGGAAGGGTGACGAGCGCAGCGTCGGCGCCGAGGTTTTGGGCCTGACGTGTCTCCTCGATGGTCGTTGCCGTATCATTGGTGCCGCTGGCGACGATGACGGGAACCTGGCCCTCTGCCAGCTCGACGCAAATCGAGATGATCCTCGCGCGTTCGTTCGTGGTCAGCGTCGGGCCTTCGCCGGTCAGCGAACAGGCAAGCAGCCCGTCCACGCCGCTCAGCAATTGCCATTCCACATGCGCCATCAGCCCGACGTCATCGAGCAACCCATCGCGAAACGGCGTGACGAGCGCCGTGATCGTACCGCCGGGACGTCTTTGCAAGGCAGGTGCTGTCATGATCCGTTGCCGCTCAGAGATAATGCAGCACGATGAACAGCTCCAGGCCGCCGAGCAGCAGCCCGAAGGCGAACATGGCCTGGAAGGTGCGTCTTTCGCGGACCTGGCGGTTGCGCAGCCTGCATTTCGTCTGGCTCTTGCCGGCGGGGGCAGACGCGGCGATGCGGTGATGCTTCTCGTCGCTGTTGTGAACGAGGATACGGATGGATTCGGCCAGATTCGGTGAATGTGTATCCAGCATGGCGTTTACCTCTGCATTCTGAGCGGAGGGTAACGCCGGGCCGCATAGGAAATCCATTCGCGGCGGCAGGCGAAGAAATAAGCGGGATATAAAGACGAGGGTGATGGGAGGTGAGATTGATCTCGCGGGCCAGCCCTGTGGGTTCGAGATCTTGCCGCCGTCGCGATGCTAGGCCGTCAAGACGCCTCACCGTCAGGACTGGAGCGAGCGTGCCGCGGATACCGAAGATCAGCCCTCACGCTGCGGTGGGAGCCCTGGGCTTGTCGAAGGATGATCCTCGAAGCGCGAGGGCGGGTAATGGCTATTCCGCCGCCCGCATATTCTCCCGGTCCAGTTGCGTGACCAGCGCCAGGATCGTCGCCGAGGTTGGCGTAGAGATGCCCGTCAGCTTTGCGAGCGAGACGACCGCGCCGACGAGCGGGGTGATTTCCAGCGGCTTGCCGGCCAGCAGGTCCTGCAGGGTGGAGGTGCGCACCGGGCCGATCTGGCGGGAGCGTTCGAGGCGCTCCTCGACGGAAATCGCGATCCGCGCGCCCAAAGATTCCGCGACCGCCTTCACCTCGTTCATGACGTCGCCGACCATGGCCGCAAGGGCAGGGTTCTGCATGATGTCGGACATCAGGGCGCGGGTAAGTGCGCTGATCGGGTTGAAGGCGGCATTGCCCATCAGCTTGCTCCAGATCTCGTCGCGGATGCGCGGCGAAATCGAAATATTGACCCCGGCCTCTCGCAGCAGAGTCGCAATCGCCTCGATGTCGACAGAGTTTTCGCCGGAGGGCTCGCCGAGGATGAAGCGGCCGTTGTTGCTGAGCTCGACCTCGCCGGGATTGATGACCTCCGCGCCCTGATAGGCAACGCAGCCGATGACCCGCTCAGGCCCGATCCGCCGCCAGAGTTCGCCATTCGGATCGAGCTCCTCGATCTGGCGCTCGGCATGACCGCTCTGCCGGTCCCGGTGAAAATACCACCAGGGCACGCCGTTGAGGATCATCGCGACGCGCGTGCCGGAATGCAGGAGCCCGGCGATGCCGGGCGCGGCGGCGGTGAGCTGATGGCCCTTCAGTCCGGTGATCACCAGATCCTGCGGCGGCAGCTCCGCCGCATTGTCGGTTGCCGTCATGCGTGCCACGAGCGGACGATCGGCACCCGCCTCCCATAGGCGCAGGCCCTGTGCGCGGATCGCTTCCAGATGCGCACCGCGCGCCACCACCGAAACGGTCACCTGCTCTCCCAGTCCCGTAGCAAGCTTTGCCGCGATCGCGCCGCCGAGTGCGCCGGCGCCGTAGATGCAAATGGTCTTAAGGGGAGAGGATGCCATGGTCTTGATCTCCGGGTCTTTCTCGATGGGAGCAAGTTAGGCGATCTTCATGATTTGGCGAGTGATTTGTTAAAGCCGAATGCAAATTTCGGGCTTTCGCTACCGGCGATGGCGGGCTTGCGAAGCGTATTCTTCGTTCGGGCTAGTCTTTACCACAATCCCATTTTAACTTCCGGGATACTGCTCTGGACCAGGGACAACCGGTGCGGTATCGGTTTATCGTCAGTCCTTCTAAAGTTGATAATTCCCTCGGGGAGGATCGTTGCGTTTCGAAGCTCTAAACCGCTTGTGGGAAACAGCCCGCGAGACCAGCCATGATTTCCGGGCCTCGACCGATGTGTTTCCCGTCGTCGATGTCGAGAAGCTGAGCACGACGCTTAGCCTCAAGGAGAAAGGCGCGTCCGCCGGCCAATCCAACCGGCCGGCTGCGAATGCCCAGTCCTTCGACGAGACCGAGCAGCGCGTCATCGGCTGGGTCGAGGCGGAGAAGAAGAGCTCGTATCAGGTGCTCGAAGATCAGTTCCAAACCTTCGACAGCCGGTTGCGCAATCTCGATTTCGAGGGGCAGTTCGGGCTCATCCGCCAGGCGAATGCCTCCAGCGTTTCGGATTTCAGGGCGGAAGCGGCCAGCGGCGTCGACGAGCTGCACGGCCTGCGCCGCAATCTGAAAACCGCCGAAGACGAAATGGTGGATTTCAAGGCCAGGCACAGGCTGCAACGCGCCGCGAAGGTCTCCAGCAAGGCGGCCTGGGGTTTCAAAGTGGCGCTGATCGTCTTCCTCGTCCTCATCGAAATGGTGATGAACGGCAGCTTTCTTGCCAAGGGCAGCGAGCAGGGGATCGTCGGCGGCGTGACCGAGGCGGCGGCCTTCGCCTTCCTGAACATCGGCGCGGCGCTGATGTTTTCCTTCTTCTGCGTCCGTTTCCTCGTGCATCGGTCGTTTCTGCTGAAGCTGCTTGGCCTGTTGGGGCTAGTGGCCTATGTCGCCGTGGCCTTGGGGATCAACATCGCGCTGGCGCATTACCGCGAGGTCTCGGCGACCATTCTGTCCGGCGCGGGCATAGAGGTGATCCAGCGGCTGAAGACGGCGCCGCTCGGCCTGCAGGAGCTGAATTCCTGGATGCTGTTTGCCGTCGGCCTGATGTTCTCGCTCTTCGCCTTCATCGACGGCTGCTATCTGACCGATCCCTATCCGGGATTTGCCGGCGTGCAGAAGCGTCTCGATGCAGCAAGAAGCAATTATATCGACCGCCGGGTCGATCTGATCGACGATCTCCGGGATATCCGCGACGAGCACAACAGCAAGATCGAGGCCATCATCCGCGATCTCAGCATGCGCCGTCAGGAGACCGCCGCCATCATCGCGCATCGTGCCCGCACTGCCGGCCTGTTCGCCGAGCACCAGAACCATCTCGAACGCACCGCCAACACGCTGCTGACCATCTATCGCGAGGCGAACGCAAGCGCGCGCACGGAGCCGGAGCCCGCCTATTTCTCCGCCCGCTATCGGCTCGAGCGGCTGACGCCGGTGCTCCGTACCGAGGAGGAGTGGGACGACAAGGTGCTGGGCGAGCGCATCCAGGGCGCGCAGGCGGAACTGAGCGACCAGATCAAGCGGATCGGCGACGAATTCGAAAGCGCGATCGAGAAGTATCACAAGCTCGATCATCTTTTCCCGGAGAATGGCATTGGCGCGACGCAGGCGGCGTAGCCGGGGCGGTGGCTCGGCGGGTCTCATCATTGCGACGGTATGCCTTGCCGTCCTCTCCCTCGGCATTGTCGGTGCCTATGGCTGGCTGCGCTTGAAGGCGAGCGGCAATGTCGCGGTCGACCAGGCATCGCTCTGCCCGGTGGATGGGCCAAAATCGGAGACGGCCATCCTGCTTGATGTCACCGACCCGATTTCGGACACGACGACGCTCGACCTGCGCAACCAGTTCCAGAAGATCGTCGCCGACGTGCCGGTCGGCGGCGCGATCGACATCTATGCCCTGACGGAGAAGGAAGGCGTGCTCGTCCAAACCTTCCATGGCTGCAATCCCGGCAGCGGCGCCAGCGCCGACGAATGGACCAGCAATCCCAGGCTGATGCAGGCGCGCTGGGAAAAGGGATTTCAAAAGCCGCTTGCCGATATCGCCGGCAAACTGAACGTCGGCGAAGCCGGCAAGCAATCGCCGATCATGGCCGGCATCCAGAAGATCAATCTCGAAGTCTTCGCCGGCGCCTCGGGTAGCATCCCGAAGCAGCTCTACATTGCCTCCGACATGATCGAGCACACCGACGCCTTCTCGAATTATCGCGACGGCGTTTCCTACCGGAAGTTCCAGTCAAGCCCGGCGCGCGACCGCTTCCGCACGTCACTGGATGGTGTCAAGATCAGGATCCTTGCCTTTCAAAGGCCCGGCATGAAGTTCGGCATTGAGGAGCTTGCAAACTTCTGGGCGCAGTGGATCAAGGACAATAACGGCTATTTCGATGGCTTCGTCCGACTAGAGGGGATACGCTGATGGCGGATGTCGAGACGAGACAGGCCCTGCGCGACTACGGGCCGATGATCCTCTTCTCCTCCGTCACCATCGGCGGCATGATCTTCATCTGGACGTCGAAGCTCTTGGGCTGGTCGCTGCCGGTCGTCACCGGCGTGCCGCTGCTGCTGATGGCGGTCTATTTCGCGGTATCGCTCGCCTTTGCCGGCTTCCGGCTACACAACGAGCAGGCCGGCGACAATCTCTATTACATGGGCTTCCTCTTCACCCTGTCGAGCCTTGGCGTCTCGCTCTATCTCTTTGCCGGCGAGACCTCGATCGAGACCATCGTGCGCAATTTCGGCATCGCCGTCACCTCGACCATCGCCGGTGTGACGCTGCGCATTCTCTTCAACCAGATGCGTCGCGATCCGATCGATATCGAGCGCAGCGTTCGCCATGAGCTCGCCGAAATGACGCGGCGCGTGCGTTCGGAGCTCGATTCATCGTCGCGTGAGTTTTCCCATTATCGGCGCGTCAGCAACCAGATGCTGTCGGAAGGTTTCGAAGAGATCGCCCGACAGGCCGAACGCAACGGCGAGGAAATCCAGAAGATATTGGAAGTCCTGGCGAAACAGGCGGTCAAGCCGATCAACGAGGCGGCGGCGCAACTGACGGATACGACGGCGCAGCTTTCCGAGATTATCGGCAAATTCGGCGCGGCGGTCGAAACCGTCGGCAAGAAGCTTGAAGATATCCGTTCTCCCGAAGACGTCGTGCGCGCCGAGCTGGCGCCCGCCATTGCCGCCATCAAGGAGATGGCCGAGGCGCAATTGCAGCCGCTGCGCAACATCGAGGAGACGCTGAAGCGCATGGCGGACTTGCCGCGGCCGGCGCCGGCACAGCTTGTTTCACCTGCTTCCGATGCCGCATCGGTGGACAACCGAATGGATTCGGGTCGATCGGCCAATGAGAATGCGCCGCTTGCCGGCGCGGCGCGGCCGAAGCGTCGGTGGCACCTATGGTGATGGGCGTTTCCGACAAGGCACCGAAGCTCGAGCACAAGGGCTACAATCGCGGCCTCATTCTTGGCCTGACCATGGCTGAATCCATGCTGCTGCTGGTCTTCTGCCTGCTGCTGGTCGCGGCCGCCATGATTTCGGCGGAACGGAGCCATCGCTACGAGGCCGAACGCAAGCTCAAGGAGGCGGAGCAGCAGCTTGCCCTTCTGGAGCAGAAGCGCTCCGAGCAAAGTTATCTCATCGTGCAGCTGCAACGGCAGCTCAAGTCCGGCGACCTTTCGCCGGCGGACCAGGCAAAGCTGGAAAAGGAATGGCGCGAGCTGGTGCTGGCGCGCGAAACCCTGGACAGCTTGAGCGCCGAGGGCGTGAAGCCGGAGGATCTGCGCGAGCTGGTAAAGGTCGCCGAGGTGCTGAAACAGCACGATATCGAACTGGCCAAGGCACCGGACAGGGTCGATAAGCTGCTTGCCGCGGGGCAGGGAGGGGTAGGCCCCCGCGAATGGCCGCCGATCATCAATCTCGACGATGTCCGGACGAACTACTTCCAGTCCGGCAGCACCGATCTGACCAAGACCTTCGTGCAATTGCTCAACACGACCGTTGCCGACGAGATCGCCGGCAACCTCAACGACTACGATGCCAATATCGTCGAGGTCATCGGCCATACGGACGAGCAGCCGGTGGCGCGCAGAATCTCGAACCTCGACGACACGCTGATCGGCGCGATGGAGGGCAGGCTGCCGATATCGGCGGTCGAACCGGCCGACAATGCCGGTCTTGGCCTGGCGCGCGCCATCGCCGTCGCCAATGTCCTGAAAGCCAATCCGAAGCTGAAGAACGCCACCATCCTGCCGATGTCGGCGGCACAACTGATCCTGCCCGGCGACACGGTGACGCGCGGGCAGGCCGGTGCCGTCGAATCGCGCCGGCGCATCGAAATCCGCGTGCGCGGCCGGACCGCGCCGGTTGCCGTAATCGACAGCGCGGCGGTGAACCCGGTCAGCCTGCACTGAGCAATCGGCTCAGCTCCTCCGATCAGCCATGGATGCCGGGCGCTTCATAGCCCGTGCGCTCGACATATTCCGTATAGCCGCCGCCATATTGATGAATGCCCTCGGGCGTCAGTTCCAGCACGCGGTTGGAAAGGGCCGCGAGGAAATGGCGGTCGTGCGAGACGAACAGCATGGTGCCTTCATACTGCGACAGGGCCTTGATCAACATTTCCTTGGTGTCGAGGTCGAGATGGTTTGTCGGCTCGTCCAGGACCAGCAGGTTCGGCGGGTCGAAAAGCATGATCGCCATGACGAGGCGCGCCTTTTCGCCGCCTGACAGCACCCGGCATTTCTTTTCGACATCATCTCCGGAAAAGCCGAAACAACCGGCAAGCGCGCGCAGCGAGCCCTGGCCCGCCTGCGGAAAATCATGTTCCAGCTGCTGAAACACGGTGCGTTCGCCGTCGAGCAGATCCATGGCATGCTGGGCGAAATAGCCCATCTTGACGCTGGCGCCGAGTGCAACGCTGCCTTCGTCCGGCGTCGTCGAGCCCGCGACCAGTTTCAGCAGCGTAGACTTGCCGGCGCCATTGATGCCCATGATGCACCAGCGCTCGCGGCGGCGGACCATGAAGTCCAGCCCTTCATAGATGACCCGGCCGCCATATTTCTTGTGAACGTTCTTCAGATTGACGACGTCCTCGCCGGAGCGCGGTGCCGGCTGGAATTCGAAAGCGACCGTCTGGCGCCGCTTCGGTGGCTCCACGCGGTCGATCTTTTCCAGCTTCTTGACGCGGCTCTGCACCTGCGAGGCATGCGAGGCGCGCGCCTTGAAGCGCTCGATGAACTTGATTTCCTTGGCGAGCATGGCTTGCTGGCGCTCGAATTGCGCCTGCTGCTGCTTCTCGTTCTGCGCCCGCTGCTGTTCGTAGAACTCGTAGTCACCCGAATAGCTCGTCAGCGAGCCAGCGTCGATCTCGATGATCTTGGTGACGATGCGGTTCATGAACTCGCGGTCGTGCGAGGTCATCAGCAGCGCGCCTTCATAGCCTTTCAGGAACTCTTCCAGCCAGATGAGGCTTTCGAGATCCAGATGGTTGCTGGGCTCGTCGAGCAGCATGACGTCGGGGCGCATGAGAAGGATGCGGGCAAGCGCCACGCGCATCTTCCAGCCGCCCGACAGCGCGCCGACGTCGCCGTCCATCATCTCCTGACTGAAGCTCAGGCCGGCCAGGACTTCGCGGGCGCGGCCCTCCAGCGCATAGCCGTCCAGCTCCTCGTAGCGCGCCTGCACCTCGCCGTAACGCTCGATGATCGCGTCCATCTCGTCAGCCCGGTCGGGATCGACCATGGCGGCTTCGAGTTCGCGCAATTCGGCGGCAACGGCGCTCACCGGCCCGGCGCCCTCCATGACCTCGGCAACGGCGCTACGGCCTTCCATCTCGCCGACATCCTGATTGAAGTACCCGATGGTGACGCCCTTGTCGGCGGATACCTGGCCTTCGTCGGGCAGTTCCTGCCCGGTGATCATCCGGAACAGCGTCGTCTTGCCGGCGCCGTTCGGGCCGACGAGCCCGACGCTCTCGCCTCTGTTGAGCGCCGCGGATGCCTCGATGAAGAGGATGCGGTGGCTGTTCTGCTTGCTGATATTTTCGATACGAATCATGGTTACGCGCGGCCCGAAGAAAGAGATTTCGGCGCCCTTATGCCATGTGTTGCCGGAGCTGTCGCAGTTTTTCGGCGTCATGATCCGTGAAAATTGCTGCCATGCAGCAAAGCTCCCCGGCTCGTCGGGAAGCTGGCTTGGTCACGCCATTATGCGGCCTCGGCCTTTTCGGGGGTCAGCAGCAGCTTGTCGATCCGCCTGCCGTCGAGATCGATGACCTCGAAGCGCCAGCCGTTTCTGCTGAAACTCTCCCCAAGCTCCGGAAGGTGCTTCAGCTCTTCGAGGACCAGGCCGGCGACGGTCTGGTATTCGGCGTCATCGTCCAGCGGGATGCTCATGAATTCGGAGAATTCGTCGATCGGCATCCAGCCGGAGACGAGATAGGAGCCGTCGTCGCGGCGGGCGACCGCCGGTTCTTCGCCGGCTTCCGCCTGAAACACGCCCATGATGGCTTCCATGATGTCGCCGGAGGTGACGATGCCCTCGAAATGCCCGTATTCGTCGAAGACGAGAACCATGTCGGTAGGCGAGGTCCGGATCGTCTGGATGACGGTGTTGGCGGTGGCGAGATCCGAGACGACCGGGGCTTCGCGCGTCAGCGCCTTGAGATCGGCGCTGCCCTTGGTGGATACGGCGTCGTAATAGTCCTTGACGAAAAGAACGCCGAGAACCTCGTCGGAGCTTCCCTTGCGCACCGGCAGGCGCGCGCGGCTGGTCTGGCGGAGCTGTGCGCGGATCTCTTCCGCGCTGTCGTCGATGTCGATCAGCTCGACCTCGCGCCGCGGCGTCATCAATGCACGGGCCGTGCGATCCGCCAGGCGCATGACGCCCGAAATCATCGCCGACTCTTCCCTTTCGATCACGCCGGCGCTCTGCGCCTCGGCAAGAATGGTCTTGATTTCCTCGTCGGTGACGCTGTCGCTACCCTTTCCGGATTGCCCGAGAAGAGTGAGCACCAGGCGGCCAGAGGCGTCGAGAAGCCACACCAGCGGCAAGGCGAGCTTGGAGAGAACGGTCATCGCCGGCGCAACCTTGCTTGCGACCGTCTCGGGTGCCCTGAGCGCGATTTGCTTCGGCACCAGCTCGCCGACGATCAGGGAGAGATAGGTGATGGCGACCACGACCGTTCCCACGCCGAGGGCGTCGGCCAGCCCCTGTGACAGGCCCTGGGTGATGAGCCAGCCCGTGAAACGGGCGCCGAGCGTCGCGCCGGAGAAGGCGCCGGACAGAACGCCGACCAGGGTGATGCCGATCTGGACCGTCGACAGGAAGCGGCCGGGGTTTTCGGCCAGGTTGATCGCCAGACGGGCGCCGTTGCTGCCCTGGTCCGCGAGGACCTTGAGACGGGCCGGGCGGGAGGAAACCACGGCGAGCTCCGACATTGCCAGCACACCGTTGAGGATGGTCAGCAGGACGACGATTGAAATTTCAAGTAACAAAACCGGCTCTTACGATTGATGACGATGCCGGTGAAGATATGCGTCAATGCCCCGTCGCGCCAGTGGAGGCGGCGACAAGATTGATCGTGGTGCCGATCGGAACCCACGATTTTGGCGCGATCGGGCGCTCACCAACAAAACTTATCGTGATCCGCTTTCGGCAGCGGAAGCTCAGCCTTGTTTCAGGAGCTTGATCGAATATGACAGTGGCCTTGCAGTCGGGGCCGTCCACGAAAGCGATGATCGAATGCCAATAAGCCTATCGAAGATCCCGGCGATCTGCCTCGTTATGTTCCTCTCCGCCGCCTCTGCCGATGCCGCCCGCGACATGGTGCTCGTGCCTCCCGGCAACCGCTTTTCCGAGCAGCCGGCGGTCCCCAGCGCCTCGGCCCTGCGCGCCAAGGCCTTCGCCACCACCTATGAAGAGAAATACCAGAAGATCCTCACGGTGCTGCGTCAGGACAAGAGCCTGATGCAGCAGATCAGGAAAGCAGCCCAAGCCTACGGCATCGATCCGATGCATATCGTCGGCGCCCTTGTTGGCGAGCATACCTACAACATCACCATCGTCGACCGGGTCCAGTCCTACTATGTGAAGGCGCTTGCCTATTCGAAGGCCGATTTCTCCTTTTCCTACAAAGGCGTATCGGTTCAATCCTTCGTCAAGAAGCCGGAATTCGCGCGCTGCGACGCTCTCACGGCCAGCAACGACCTGTGGGAATGCCGCGACGAGGTGTGGGACGAGAATTTTCGCGGCAGGACCATCGATGACGTTTCCTACGAGAACCTGACGTTCCAAAGGGCATTTTTCCAGCCCTTCTATGCCGGCCAGACCTTCGGCCTCGGGCAGATCAGCCCGCTGACGGCGCTGGAGGTCACGGATCTGGTGCACGCCACCAGCGGATTGCCGAAACTGTCGCCGGATGACCCGCAGGCGATCTATCGCGACATCATGGACCCCTCTCGCAGCGTTCTCTACATCGCCGCGATCATCAAGGACGCAATCGATGCCTATCGTGATCAGGGCTTCGACATTTCCGGCAATCCGGGCCTGACCGCGACGCTCTACAATGTCGGCCAGCCCCGTCGCCGTGCGCTGGCGCTGCGGCAGGATGCCGACAGGCCCGGCGGCAGAAAGCTTCCCGAGGAGAATTATTACGGCTGGCTGGTCAACGACAAGCTGCCGGAGCTGCGCGGTCTTTTGAACGGATCGTGAAGAGTGGGCGGCGGAAGAAAACCTCGCCGCCCGGCATGATCCTCAGGCTCTCGCGCCCTTCCAGCCGAGAAGCCGCATCGCATTGGCGGTGACGAGCACGGTCGCGCCCGTATCGGCGAGGATGGCGGGCCAAAGGCCGGTGATGCCGACGATCGTCGTCACCAGGAACACCGCCTTCAGGCCGAGCGCCATGGTGATGTTCTGGTGGATGTTGCTCATCGTCGTGCGCGACAGCGTGACCATGTTGGCGACATCGGTGACGCGGCCGTGCAGGACGGCGGCGTCGGCGGTTTCCAGCGCCACATCGGTGCCGCCGCCCATGGCGATGCCGACATCGGCGGCGGCGAGCGCCGGGGCATCGTTGATGCCGTCGCCGACCTTGGCGACCACCTGCTTTTGCGCCTGCAGCTCGCGCACGACCCGCTGCTTGTCTTCCGGCAGCAGCTGGGCGCGCGGTTCGATGCCGAGACCCTTGGCGATGGCCGCCGCCGTCCGTGCATTGTCGCCGGTCAGCATCACCGCGCCGATGCCGGCTGCTTTCAGCGCCTCGATCCCGATGCGGGCATCGGCACGCGGTTCGTCGCGCATGGCGATCAGGCCGGCGACCTTGTTTTCGACGATCAGCACGGAAACGCTTTTGCCGTCGTCATTCAGGGTCTCGATCCGGGCATTCTGTTCATCCGAGAATGCCTCGATCTCGCGCGCGGCCAGTGGCGACAAAAGCGATATGGCCTCGCCGCCGACCCGGCCGCTGACGCCCTTGCCGGGCAGGGCCTTCGCTTCGGCGGCGGGCGGCACCGGGAGCCTGTCGGCCTTTGCCCGCTCCAGGATCGCGAGTGCAAGCGGATGGTTCGACCCGTTTTCCAGCGCGGCGGCGCGCGACAGGACCTGCGCCTCGGTATGTCCGTAAGCGGTGACATCGGTCACCTTGGGCTTGCCTTCGGTGAGCGTGCCGGTCTTGTCGAAAGCGACCTTCGTTACCTTGCCCATGGTCTCCAGCACCGCGCCGCCCTTCAGCAGGAGGCCGTTGCGGGCGCCGGCCGACAGCGCGGCGGCGATGGCCGCGGGTGTCGAGATGACAAGGGCACAGGGGCAGCCGATCAGCAGGATGGCGAGGCCCTTGTAGACCCATTCCAGCCAGCTCGCGCCGGCCACCAGCGGCGGCAGCACTGCGACCAGCGCGGCGACAGCGACGACGCCTGGCGTATAATAGCGCGAGAAACGATCGATGAAGCGTTCGGTCGGCGCCTTGGATTCCTGCGCCTCCTCGACCAGCTTGACGACGCGGGCGATGGTGTTGTCGGCGGCCGCGGCGGTGACTTTGACGCGCAACACCGCATCCGTATTGATCGTGCCGGCGAAGACCTTGGCATCCATTCCTTTGCGCACGGGCGTGCTTTCGCCCGTCACCGGCGCTTCGTCGATGGCGCTTTCGCCTTCGATGATCACGCCATCGGCGGCGATACGGTCGCCGGGACGCACGAGGATGGTGGTGCCGACCGCAAGGGCCTCGGCCTGGACTTCGCGGGTCTGGCCATTTTCCTCGACCAGCGCGGTTTTCGGAACCAGCGTCGCCAGCGACTGGATGCTGGCGCGCGCCTTGCCGGCGGCAACGCCTTCCAGCAGCTCGCCGACGAGAAAGAGGAAGACCACCGTTGCCGCCTCTTCGCCGGCATTGATGACGATGGCGCCGACGGCGGCGATGGTCATCAGCATCTCGATGGAGAAAGGCGTGCCGGCCAGCGCCGCCATGACGGCACGCCGGGCGATCGGTACGAGGCCGACGAGCATGGCGGCGATGAAGGCATAGGGCGCGATCGAGGGGACGAGATGGCCGACCGCATAGGCGGCAACCAGTGCTGCGCCCGACAGGATCGTCAAGCGACCCTTTTTGCTCGCCCACCACGGGCCGTTCGTCGGCCCGTGATCATGGCCGTGCAGGCCCTCGATTTCCTTTTCAGCGTGTTTGTGATCGCCATCATGATCATGAGCGGCATGGTCATGCGCGGAATGATCATGGGTCGAATGATCGTGTCCGTGGTGATCGTGCGAATGGTCGTGATCATGATCGCCCTGGCATTGATGACCATGATCGTCATGCCGATGTTCGGCAGGCGCGGGGGCTGCCTTGCCCACAATCGGCGCGACGGAATAGCCGAGCCCGGTCACTTTCTTCTCGATCGCCGTGAGATTGCTGGTCTCGTCGTGACGCACGGTCATCGTGCCGGCGGTCACCGAAACGGAGACGTCCTCGACACCCGGCATGCGCCGGACGGCGGTATCGATCTTGGCCGCGCAGGAGGCGCAGTCCATGCCGCCGATTCTGTACTTCGTCTGTGTCGCCGCTGCCATGATCCGTTTCCTTGTCAAATCGTGGCATCCTTCCTACATCCTCTAGCGACTAGAGGTGCAAGAGGAAAATCATGAAAAAGATCACCATCGGCGAAGCGGCCCGGCAAAGCGGCGTGAAAGTCCCGACGATCCGCTATTATGAGAGCATCGGTCTGTTGGCCGAACCGGAGCGCAGCGAGGGCAACCAGCGCTCCTACGCGCAATCGCATCTGCACCGTCTCGCCTTCATCCGCCACGCCCGCGAACTGGGCTTCGAGATCGACGCCATCCGCACGCTGCTGACGCTGCAGGACGACCCCAACCAATCCTGCGCCTCCGCCGACGCCATCGCCAAGGCCCGCCTGATCGAAGTCGAACAGCGCATCCGCAGCCTGATGGCCCTGAAGGCCGAGCTGGAAATGATGGTCGAAGGCTGCGGCCACGGCCGCGTCGACCAATGCCGGGTGATCGAGGTTTTGGCCGATCACGGGGAATGCATGCATCCGCATCATTGATGGGGGGGTGGGTGTATCCACCCCAATTGCCATCTCGCAGTGGCCCATCGACCATCATGAAAAGCAATGCTTTTCATTGCCTCAAACCGAGTTTGGTCAGCACAGAGCTGAATAGTTCTTTGCAGGCAAACTCCGAGCCATACCGCAATCGCTATTTCGGCTTGAAGGCGCTTTCGAACATCACCACGCGCCGACCAGGGAATTGCCGATGAGCGGCACAAGGTTGGTTTTCCCGTCCTGATTCCGAACCGTGATTGACGCCTGCATTTTCTTAGGCGACTTCCGAAACCAGTTGGTGGCGACGATAGCGAGGTCTCCGATCATCGGTTGCTTGCGCCAGTCGGCGAAACGGCGGTTCGTAGCATCAGGCTCGGAATGATAGAAGAAATCTCCGGTTTGGCTGAGATCGTTGATGGATTGCGCCATGGAGGAAAGCGGACGCTGAAACATCTTCGAATGGATCGACAGATCCGGCGCACTTTCCGAGAACGCCGGGGCCATGAAGTCGATTGCCCAGCCGTCCGCCTCAACCCAGCAGTGGAAATTTTCGCCGGCGCCGGAGACATAGCCATCATCGCGCTGGTCGGCGAAAAGGATGTGTTTTCCGTCTAGATTGTAAGCGGCGAGACCGCCTTTCGGCTTTGCCTTGACCTTGAAATGATGTTCGAGAATGAAGGCCCCAAACGTGCTGAAATACATCGAAGCCGTAGCGGGATTGGCGTTTTCGTTGATCAGCAGGCTGTTGATGACCCGGTAGATCCGATGGTAGTCGCTTTGCTTGATCAGCATGGTCGTTCGCCCTTAAGCCCTACAATATGGGCCTTCCCGTAAGTGATGGCGGCGGTCATGTAAATGTCGGATGTGACGAGATGGCCTCTATCCTTCGCTCCGGCTCGGATATGAGGAGATGCGATTTCAGGTGGTTTCGATAGCAAGCCAGCAACGATGTAACGCATCAGCCCCCCGCATTTATGATCGCTATTGAACATTGCGACGAACCTCTTGCAAGCTTGCACCCATCGTTCACCGAACAGGGGAGCGCTTAGCCCTCAACGGATAGAATTCCGCTCATGGATTTCAATCTACTTTTATAACGAAAACCGGACGCCTGGGCGCCCGGTTTTTCTACTTCGTCAAGTTCGTTATAGGGGCGATACGACTGCCGCCTTCCAATCAACTGCACCCGCTCGTCGCGCCGCACGTGTCGCACTTCTCGCAGGTCCCATTGCGGACCATCGTGAAGTTCTGGCATTCGGTGCACATGTTGCCGGTGTAGCCCTGCATGATGGAGCGGGCGCGGCGTTCGGATTCCAGCTTCTTGGCTTCGGTCTTGGCCGTTGCCGCGTCGTCCGCCGCCTTGTCGGTGAAGAGGCCGGTTTCTTCGGCCACTTCCTCGGCGATCTCTTCGGCCAGCTCCTTGGCGCGTTCCTCATAGTCGCGCTTGAAGGCGACGACTTCCGAGGTGGAGATGGAGCTCGTCGTTTCCAGCTTGCGCACGGCATTGCCGGAGAAGGCGGAGATCGTCGAGACCGAGGAGGCGCGGGCAGGGGCGGCCGTGGCCGAACCCTTGACCTCGGCTGCCGGGCGTTCGCCCGAGGTCGGCACCAGCGTCGGCTTGTAGCCGCGGGTCAGGCCCTTGGAGAACACATCGGCCTTGCCTTCCGAAATGCCGCGGCCGAGCGCCGTGGCGTTGAAGTCCGAGGTGTCGACATGGGCGAGATCGTGGCGGCCGAGATAGGAGATCGCCAGTTCGCGGAATACGTAGTCGAGGATCGACGTGGCGTTCTTGATCGCGTCGTTGCCGGTGACGATGCCGGCCGGCTCGAACTTGGTGAAGGTGAAGGCATCGACATACTCTTCGAGCGGCACGCCATATTGCAGGCCGAGAGAGACGGAGATGGCGAAGTTGTTGATGAAGGCGCGCAGAGCCGAGCCTTCCTTGTTCATGTCGAGGAAGATTTCGCCGAGACGACCGTCGTCATATTCGCCGGTGCGTAGGAAGATGGTGTGTCCGCCGATCTTGGCCTTCTGGGTATAACCCTTGCGGCGACCGGGGAGCTTCTCCTGGCTGCGGACGACCTTTTCGATGACGCGTTCGATGATCTTCTCGGTGACGGTGACGGCTTGGGCGGCTGCCGGAGCCTGCAGGAATTCCTCCAGCGCATCCTCGTCATCCTCGTCTTCGATCAGCGAGGCGTTCAGCGGCTGGCTGAGCTTGGAGCCGTCGCGATAGAGCGCGTTCGCCTTCAGGCCGAGCTTCCAGGACAGCATGTAGGCGTTCTTGCAATCCTCGACGGTTGCTTCATTGGCCATGTTGATCGTCTTGGAAATCGCACCCGAGATGAAGGGCTGAGCAGCCGCCATCATGCGGATATGGCTCTCGACCGAGAGGTAACGCTTGCCGATCTTGCCGCAGGGATTGGCGCAATCGAAGACGGCGAGATGCTCGTTCTTGAGGAACGGCGCGCCTTCCAGCGTCATCGCACCGCAGACATGGATGTTGGCGGCTTCGATGTCCTTCTTGGAGAAGCCGAGATGGTCGAGCAGGTTGAAGCTGATATCGGCCATTTGCTCGTCGGAAACCTTCAGCGTGCCCTTCAGGAAGTCGGCGCCGAGGGTCCACTGGTTGAAGACGAACTTGATGTCGAAGGCGCTCTTCAGCGCGGCGTTGACGGCTTCCACCTTCTCGTCGGTGAAACCCTTGGCCTTCAGCGTCGAAGGGTTGATGGCCGGCGCCTGGTTCAGGTTGCCATGGCCGACGGCATAGGCCTCGATCTCGGCGATCTGGCTTTCGCTGTAGCCGAGTGCCCGCAGCGCTTCCGGAACGGCGCGGTTGATGATCTTGAAGTAGCCGCCGCCGGCGAGCTTCTTGAACTTCACCAGCGCGAAGTCCGGTTCGATGCCGGTCGTGTCGCAATCCATGACGAGGCCGATCGTGCCGGTCGGCGCGATGACGGTTGCCTGGGCGTTGCGATAGCCGTGCTTTTCGCCGAGTTCCAGCGCCTTGTCCCAGGCAGCCTTGGCATGGGCGACGAGGTCCTGGTCCGGATTGTGGCCGTGGATCAGCGCCACCGGATTGACCGACAGGCTCTCATAGCCCGAGGTCTCGCCATAGGCGGCGCGGCGGTGGTTGCGGATGACGCGCAGCATGTTCTCGCGGTTCGGCTTGAACATCGGGAAGGTCCCGAGCTCGGAAGCCATTTCGGCGGAGGTGGCATAGGAAATGCCGGTCATGATCGCGGTCAGCGAGCCGGCGATGGCGCGGGCTTCGTCCGAGTCGTAGGGAATGCCCGACGACATCAGCAGGCCGCCGATATTGGCGTAGCCGAGGCCGAGCGTGCGGTATTCATAGGAAAGTTCGGCGATGCGGCGCGACGGGAACTGCGCCATCATCACGGAGATTTCGAGAACGACGGTCCAGAGGCGGACGGCGTGTTCGTAGTCGGCGATGTTGATGCGCTTGGTGGCCGCATCCTTGAAGGTCATCAGGTTCAGCGAAGCGAGGTTGCAGGCCGTGTCGTCGAGGAACATGTATTCCGAGCACGGGTTGGATGCGCGGATCGAGCCGGCGGCCGGGCTGGTGTGCCAGTCGTTCATCGTCGTGTTGAAGTGCAGGCCCGGATCGGCCGATGCCCAGGCGGCATAGGAGATCGATTCCCAGAGATCGCGCGCCTTCAGCGTCTTGATGACCTTGCCGTCCTTGCGGGCGGTCAGGTGCCAGTCGGCATCGCTCTCGACGGCGCGCAGGAACTCGTCCTTGATCGAGACGGAATTGTTGGAGTTCTGGCCGGAAACGGTCAGGTAGGCTTCCGAATCCCAGTCGGTGTCGTAGGTCTTGAATTCAAGATCCTTGTAGCCCTGGCGGGCGAACTGGATGACGCGCTGGACGTAGTTTTCCGGAACCTGATCCTTCTTAGCCGCGCGGATCTCGCGCTTCAGGGCAGGGTTCTTGGCCGGGTCGAAGCAATCGTCATTGTCGCCTTCGCAATTGACCGTCGCCTTCATGATCGCCTTCAGATGCTTGGCGACGATCTTCGAGCCGGTGACGAGGGCGGCGACCTTCTGCTCTTCCTTGACCTTCCAGTTGATGTATTCCTCGATATCCGGATGGTCGATGTCGACGACGACCATCTTGGCGGCGCGTCGCGTCGTTCCACCAGACTTGATGGCGCCGGCGGCGCGGTCGCCGATCTTCAGGAAGCTCATCAGGCCGGAGGAGCGGCCGCCGCCGGAGAGCTTTTCGCCTTCGCCGCGCAGCAGCGAGAAGTTGGAGCCGGTGCCGGAACCATATTTGAACAGACGCGCTTCACGAACCCAGAGGTCCATGATGCCGCCTTCGTTGACGAGATCGTCCTCGACCGACTGGATGAAGCAGGCATGCGGCTGCGGATGCTCATAAGCCGACTTGGACTTGGTGAGCTTGCCGGTGAACGGATCGACATAATAATGGCCCTGGCCGGGGCCGTCGATGCCGTAGGCCCAATGCATGCCGGTGTTGAACCATTGCGGCGAGTTCGGCGCGACGCGCTGGGTGGCGAGCATATAGGCAAGCTCGTCACGGAAGGCCGAGGCGTCTTCTTCGGAGGAGAAGTAGCCGCCCTTCCAGCCCCAGTAGGTCCAGGTGCCGGCCAGACGGTCGAAGACCTGGCGCGCATCGGTTTCGGAGCCGCTCTGCTTTTCCTTGGCTAGATCCTTCATGGCCGCATCGTCGGCAACGGAGCGCCACAGGAAGGAAGGAACGTCGTTTTCCTCGACCTTCTTGAGCTTGGCGGGCACGCCGGCCTTGCGGAAATACTTCTGCGCGAGAATGTCGGCCGCGACCTGGGAGAACTGCGCGGGAACGTCGATGTTTTCGAGGCGGAAGACGATCGAGCCGTCGGGATTCTTGATCTCGCTGGTCGCCTTGCGGAACTCGATCTCCGCGTAGGGTGACTGGCCGGCCTTCGTAAAGCGACGTTCGATGCGCATGTCCCAATCCTCATTCGTTGGTGCGCGCCCGCCTCGTGAACAGGGCGCAAAAATTCTCATTCCGGCATCGCGAATTTAACGCGCAGCCAGTCTCTGATCCGCTTTCTGACAGGAGGTGTCATCCGGAGATGCTCTTCCTGTATCTTGTGGTGATGGTGGCTGCAAACACTAAATATAGTATTAACAGCTTATTGCCGCCAGTCCCCGCATGTGTTTTTTCGGCAGCTTCGAGATCGGCACAAAACCCCTCACGGCGCCACCATGGGAATGGTGCATCGCCCTGAATCCAAATCCGATTTCGAGTTGAGGACCAGCCCTCGTTATTCCGCCTGGCCCAGTCGCCGCCGCAACGTTTCTCATTAACTTTGAAAGACCCGATTCCGTCAAGGGGTGGTTTGCGACGGATTTTTAACCACAATATCTTGTGGGCTGATCTGTGGAAATTGGGGAAATGCCAGGAGGCTAGAAGATTCAAGCTCTTGGCGGAAAATGCTCGCCCTTCGTGAGACCGCTATGGGGGCGGATATCACCGGCAACGAAAACAAACGCGACAAAATTGTGACCGTGACCGCGAAGCCATTGGCATGGAGGCAAAACCATGCCGTAGCGTCTCATGATTCGCGCGGAAGGCCTTGAATCCCACATGTTCTCGATGGGTGGATGCCACTAAATATAGTGGGCGCCGAAGCGCCCACCCTCAATTCCGACCGTTGCGCCCGATTCGGGCACCCCAGGAAAATTCGCCGCTGATTCGCGGTGCCGGCGATGGAAGTCAGCCGCGATGACCCTTGGCGATCGGCTCCTGATAGGTGAAGCCCATGTCCCAGGGGAAATAGATCCAGGTGTCCTGGCTGACTTCGGTGATGAAGGTGTCGATGGTCGGCACGCCCTTCGGCTTGGCGTAGACGCAGGCGAAATGCGCCTTCGGCATCAGTGCCCGCACTTCGAGCGCCGTCTTGCCGGTGTCCGTGAGGTCGTCGAGAACCAGCACGCCTTCGCCGCCGTCGGTCATCAGCTCCGGCGTGATGCCTTTCAGCAGGGTCATTTCGCCCTGGCTGGAGTAATCGTGATAGGAGGCGACGCAGACGGTTTCGATCAGGCGGATGTTCAGCTCGCGCGAGATGATGGCGGCCGGCACCAGGCCACCGCGGGTGATGCAGACGATCGCCTTGAACTCGCGGTTGAGGCCGGCAAGCCGCCAGGCAAGCGCGCGGGCATCGCGGTGAAACTGATCCCAGGATACGGGAAAGGCTTTATCGGGCAGGGACATGGCAGAAAGCTCCGGGGCATGGAATAACGACGCGCCGGCACGGCCGGCGACCCTGAGCAGACCCCGCAACGGGCGCGGATCATGGACCGAATCCTGAAACGCTGTTCGCTCGCCGTCTGCCTGAACATGATCCAGGCAAGCGGCCGCTCGGCGTCCTGCCTCATGTTCCATGGACCGCGCGAATGGTTCCCGGGCGGGAATTCTGCCATCGGTCGCTGCTTTCTGCTGGATTTACGGCCAAAAGGCAAGAGCGGGGCGCTGCCGGCTGCCGTCGGGATCTGCCAAGGATGTCTGAATTCCCGCAAGATCGCGCGATCCCGACGCTCAATCTTTCGATTTCGGGCTTTCGATTTCGGGATCGTGCAAACTCACCGCGCGAGCAAGGTCATCGCCGTCATCGAGTGCAGCAGCGTCCGCGTCGTGCCGCCGAAGATCAGCTGCCAGAGCCAGGAATGCGTATAGGCGCCCATGACAAGCAGATCGATCGAATTGTCGGCGAGGCGGTTTTCGATGACTTGCGAGGGCGTCTTGCCGCCGCAGGTCGCCGTGGCCGTCGTGGCGCGAACGCCGTGGCGGGCAAGCGTCGCGCCGATATCGGCGCTGATCTGTTCCGGCGAATGCTTTGAGCTCTCGGACGTATCGACCGAGAAGATCTCCACGGAATCGGCCGCTTTCAGGAATGGCAAGGCGTCGAAGGTGGCACGGGCCGCTTCTTTCGAGCCGTTCCAGGCGATCAGCACGCGGCGGATCGGCTTCGGCTGCGTGAAGATATAGGGGATCATCAGCACAGGACGGCCGCTTTCGAACAGAAAGCTTTCGACATCGACATGCAAGTCCGAAGATTTCGAGGGGTCGGGCTGCACGGCGATCAGCAGATCGGCGCTGCGGGCGCTTTCGATCAGCGGTTCGGTGCCGTAGCCGACGGTGCTCATGAAGCTGCGCCAGTCATAGTCGAGACCCTCGCGTTCCATCTTCGCGCGGAACAGCCGTTCGATCTCGACCGCCTGGCTGTGTGCCATGTCCTGAAGCGCCTGCACGGCCACTGGATCGGGAATTTCCATCGGTGCGACCAGCGGCACGGAAGAGACGATTTCCGCATGCAGGCCGACAATGTGCGCGCCGTACTCCCGGGCGAGCGCACTGGCGAAGTCGACCGCCACATTCGCGTTTTCAGGAGTGTCGAGTATGACCAATATGGTCTTGTAGGACATGACGTGATCTCCCGTTTCGGAAGGGATCGGATCAGTTCATTATACCACCATTCCGTCTGATATTAATGCGGCATATACCGATCCGGTTCCCCACGGCTGGCGGGTTCGATCTGAGCCTCATGTCGCAGACGGCTGATTTTCCCTGGCTTTTGCCTGCCTGATATCCTCGATCATGGCCCTGACCTCGGCTGCGACCGTCTCGACCCGTTCGGCGGAGCGGGCGCGCACGACGATCTCGGTGGAGAAGGACTGGCCGACATAGCGCGGATAGGAACCGATGCTGGTATCCGGATGGGCTTTCTGGATGGCGCCGAGTGGTGTGCCGATCTCGCCTTCGCCGTAAGGGCAGGAAATTGCCGTCGAGAGCATGCGCGTGCCGGTGCGCAGCGTCGGCACGACATTGTCGAGCATGGCCTGGAACACCTGCGGCACGCCGGCCATGACATAGACGTTGCCGATGTTGAAGCCGGGAGCGGTCGAAACCGGATTGGCGATATGCTTCGATCCCACGGGCATGCGCGCCATGCGCTGGCGGGCCTCGGTGAACTCCATCTCGCGCCGGGCATACATTTCACCCATGATCCGCATCGCTTCCGGCTCATGCTCGCAGGCGACGCCGAAAGCCTTGGCGATGGCATCGGCGGTGATGTCGTCATGCGTCGGGCCGATGCCACCCGAGGTGAAAACATAGTCATACTGGCCGCGCAGCGCGTTCAAGGCGCTGACGATCGCATCCTCGTCGTCGGCGACGATGCGCACTTCCTTCAGATCGATCCCGGACAACAGCATGATGTCGGCGAGGTGACCGATATTCTTGTCCTTGGTCCGGCCGGAGAGCAGTTCGTCGCCGATGGCCAGCATGGCGGCGGTGACAATGGTTTCGTTGGTCATGGAAGCATCCGTGGAATTGCGCTGCCCGCGCGTTTGATGTCTCGAATAGGTAACGCCGTTTGCTGCGAATGCAAACCACCGTTCTCCTTTCGCCCACGAAGAGAAATAGTGGCCGCAAATGATGTTCGTCTACATCGGGTGAACAGTGCGTTCCAGCTGCCGGGGATGCGTCTTGGTCCTGGCGCTGGTAAGACTAACGCCGGAATTCATCGTGTCCAACAGATGGGAGATGTTCATGGCAAAGGTTTTGGTCCTCTATTATTCCGCCTATGGTCATATCGAGAAGATGGCCTATGCCGTCGCCGAAGGCGCGAAATCGGCGGGCGCCGAAGTAACGGTCAAGCGCGTTCCGGAACTCGTGCCGGAAGAGGTGGCGAAGGCTTCCTACTTCAAGCTCGACCAGGAAGCGCCGATCGCAACGCCCGACGAATTGGCGGAATACGACGCCATCATCGTCGGCGCCGGCACGCGCTTCGGCACCGTGGCCTCGCAGATGCGCAATTTCTGGGATCAGACCGGTGGTCTGTGGTTCAGCGGCAAGCTCGTCGGCAAAGTGGGTTCGGTGTTCACCTCTTCCGCCACGCAGCACGGCGGCCAGGAATCCACCATTCTCGGCTTCATCCCGACTTTGCTGCATCACGGCATGGCGGTGGTAGGTCTTCCCTATGCCTTTCAGGGGCAGATGGGCACCGAGGAAGTCAAGGGCGGCTCGCCCTACGGCGCCTCGACGATCACCAACGGCGACGGTTCGCGCCAGCCTTCGGAGATTGAGCTGGAGGGCGCGAAATACCAGGGCGCCCATGTGGCCAAGATCGCCGCGAAGCTCGCCGGCTGATTCTGCTCCATTGACGATGAAACGAGGCGTGGCGAGAGCCGCGCCTTTTTCATGGGTCCCGTTTTGCCGCAAACAGGCACCGGAATAGTAAGGAATGCCGATTATGTGATCGCTATTTCTGGTGGCATTCATAATGCGTTCATCAATTAGGCTTCAATGAAGAGCCGTAAACTTTGATTGGAGACATTATGAGCAAAATCTTCAACATCGTCGGCGCAGGCGCGTTGACTCTGATCATGGGATTCGCATCCGTTACGCCTTCGGTCGCAGCACCGCTCAACCCGGCCAAGCCGGCGGTAGGCGCTGCCAGCACGGCCATCGAACAGGTGCAATACCGCGAGCGGGACGGCCGGCGCTGGGAAGACAGAAGGCATCGCCCGAATCGTCGTCCTCCGCATTATCGTCCCGGCTACTGGAAGGGCTATCAGGGCTACCGTCACGCGCGCCCCGGCTACCGCCGCCACAGCGACGGCTTCTGGTATCCGCGCAGCGCATTCACGATCATCATTCGCTGATCGTCGCAAGACATAGCAGAGTTGAGCAAGGCGGTCCGTTGGGCCGCCTTATCTTTTGGAGTCTATCGAATGCGATGGGTCCGATCTGCAAGGGTAGCAAGAAAGCTTCATTGCCGATCAAAAAACGACCGCGCAAAGCTTCCCAAATCAACCCATGCAAGTTATTGAAATCGCCCAGCGCGGACGTGGCGAAACTGGTAGACGCAAGGGACTTAAAATCCCTCGGCCTTAGGCTATACGGGTTCGACCCCCGTCGTCCGCACCATGATCGCCGTGGAACCAAATCTTTGCAAAGGCTGCCATTTCCCGCCCGGGAGGCTTTGCCTCAATCATCCATGAATATTCCGATAATTTAAATTAGAAAAATCTGGTAATATTCGGAAGGAAAAGTACAAAGCGAAGCCCGCCGGAATCGGCTGGGCCGGGTTAGGGCGGGCCTCTAACCATCATCATGATGGCTGGTTCGTATTGGAAGCGGAGCGGTTCGTCCTGTCAATTCGAAGATTTTAGGGTTTTGACGGCAGCGACGTGCCGGTGCATGCTCGGTGGCTGCCGGCCGGACGGACATTTGCGGGCCGGGTCGCCATTATGTCGCCTCGACAGGTCCGAAAGCGCGATAAACAGGCTTTCGTTACTCATGTTTCCTGTGCCATAGCGAAGGCGGATCGAACAAGAACGGACCAGACCCGTGGACAAGCAGAATGTTCCCGACGCCATCGAGGCCATGCGTGGCCTTTTTCCCGCAACGCCGCTGCAGCTCAACGAGCATCTTTCCGCTCGTTACGGGGCCGACATCTGGCTGAAGCGCGAGGATCTGACGCCGGTCCGCTCCTATAAGATTCGCGGTGCCTTTAATTTCTTCCGCAAGGTGATCGCCGAGGGCGGCACGGGCAAGACCTTCGTCTGCGCGTCGGCCGGCAACCATGCCCAGGGATTCGCCTTCGTCTGCCGTCATTTCGGGGTGCCGGGCGTGGTCTACATGCCAGTGACGACGCCGCAGCAGAAGATCGACAAGACCCGCATGTTCGGCGGCGATTTCATCACCATCAAACTCTTCGGCGACTTCTTCGACCAGTGCTATCAGGCTGCGCGCGAACATGTGCAGCAGATCGACGGCGTCATGGTGCCGCCTTTCGATCACGCCGATATCATCGAGGGGCAGGCGACGGTCGCCGCCGAGATCGCCGAGCAATTGCCCGAGGGCGTTCTGCCGGATCACATCATTCTGCCCGTCGGCGGCGGCGGATTGGCCGCCGGCATCACCGGCTATTTCGCCGATCGCCTTGCCAGGGAAGCCTTCGTCTTCGCCGAGCCGGCGGGCGCGCCAAGCCTCAGGCGCAGCATCGAGGCGGGGCAGGTGGTGACGCTGACCAAGGTCGATAATTTCGTCGACGGTGCCGCGGTCGGGCGCATCGGCGACTTGAATTTCGCTGCGCTGAAGGCGTTCGCGCCGGAGCAGGTCCGGCTGATCGCGGAAAACGCCATCTGCGTGACCATCACCGATATGCTGAATGTCGAAGGCGTGGTGCTGGAGCCCGCCGGCGCGCTGGCGATCACCGCGCTGGAAACCATGGACCGCGACGCCATTCGCGGCAAGACGATCGTCGCGGTCGTGTCCGGCGGCAATTTCGATTTCGAGCGTCTGCCCGACGTCAAGGAGCGCGCCATGCGCTATGCCGGGCTGAAGAAATATTTCATCCTGCGCCTTGCCCAGCGTCCCGGCGCGCTGCGCGATTTCCTCAATCTGCTCGGTCCCGACGACGATATCGCCCGCTTCGAATATCTGAAGAAGACCGCCCGCAATTTCGGCTCGATCCTGATCGGCATCGAAACCAAGGATCCGGACAATTTCAAGCAGCTGATCGCGAATTTCGAAAAGGCGGGCATGGGTTACGAGGACATTACCGAAAACGACATCCTCGCCAACCTGATCATTTGACTTTGCGACCTCGCAACCTTCGTGCTAGAGCATTTCCGGGAAAAGTGCGCAGCGGTTTTATCCGGTATTGCGTAAAAACAATGGGATAGAGCGGTCAATCAGCCCCACGAGGCGCTGAAGCGCTCCAAAGGCGGAACATGGCTTCGATCTTGTCGAATATCCTCTCGATCTTCACCGGCGGTGCATCGGCGACGAGCGCCGAAAAGACCGGCGGCTCCTCCGTCGCGGCCGAGCCGCAGACGCATGGCGACTGCACGATCCATGCGACGCCGCAGCGCGAGGGCAATCAGTTTCGCCTGATGGGCCGGATCGAGAAGGAAGTGAACGGCGAGACGCTGGTGCGTAATTTCATTCGCGCCGATGTCTTCACATCCTCGGACGACGCGCTCGAATCGACCTTCCGCAAGGCGCGGCAGATCATCGATCAGAACGGTCCGTCGCTGTTCGGCGATGGCGAAAAGACCCGTCAGGTCTGAGTTCGCGAAACGGACTGAAGCCGCGATTTCGAAATCGCGGATTCTTGCCCGTCTAGATCGTCCCGACCAAGATCTGCGGCTCATTGCTGACGGGAAAGTTCATCGAACGGGCGATGAAGCACATCTCATGCGCCTTGTGATGCAGGTCGAGCGCTGTCTTCGCGTCCGATGCCGCATCGATGACGATCCTGGGACGCAAGACGACAGAGGTGAACTGTCCGGCACCGCTGCTCTCCTCCAGCATGGTCCCTTCGGCCGCATCCTCATAGGAAAGCACGATCACGCCAGTTTGGGCGCAAAGGCCGAGATACCAAAGCTTGTGGCAGGCGGAAAGGGATGCGACCAGCAGCTCCTCGGGGTTCCAGCGGGCGGGATCGCCACGGAAGCTCGGATCGGACGATCCGGCGATCGTCGGCTTTCCCTCGGCGCTGATCTCGTGATCGCGTCGGTAGCTGCGATAGCTCGACGTTCCTGTGCCGTCATTGCCGGTCCAGACGATATTGACCCGATAGGTATGCAGCTTGTCTTTCACGGAGTTTCTCCGACCGTCTACGAGGCGTCTGCGCTCTGGATAGGTTCCCATCGATGCATTGTGACCGCCTATACCGCAAGGGATCGTCCGAAGGCCAAAGCCACTTTCACGATAAATGGCAGGCCAGTCCTGCTCGGCGCTGACAATCCGGCGGTCTGGATTGTGATTATCTTCGCGATGAAAAAAGGCCGCCATCGGCGTCGATGCCGGGCGACCTTTGCGATCCCGTGGGAAGTCGGGCTCCTTATGCCTCCCTTGCTGTCCGGAAGAGCTTGGCGCCCGATGGAGCGCTGGTGGCGCCGCCGTCGACGGTGATCTCGATGGCGGTGACATTGCTCGAATCGTCGGATGCGAAATAGAGGGCTGCCTTGGCGATCTCTTCCGCTTCGCTCATGCGGCCGAGCGGGCTCAGGCTGCCGAAGCGGGCTTCCAGCGCATCCTTGGCGTCTTCCGTCATTGCCCGCGTATTCCAGATCGGCGTTTTGGTCGCGCCCGGCGTCACCTGGTTGACACGGATGCCGCGCGGCGCGAGTTCGGAAGCCAGGTTGCGGGTCATGGCGCGGACAGCTGCCTTGGTGCCGGCATAGGCGGAATAGCCGGGGATGCCGAGAACCGCATGCACCGAACCGTTCAGGATCACCGACGCACCGTCATTCAGATGCGGCAGGGCCGCCTGCACGGTGAAGAAGACGGCGGTGAAATTGGTGCGAACCACCGTCTCGAACTGTTCGAGCGTGGTCTTTCCGACAGCCGTTTCGCCGGCAATTCCCGCATTGGCGAAGACGATGTCGAAATTGCCAAGCTTCTCAGCCGCTTCCGCGAAGGCTTTCTCGGTGGCCGCAACGTCGGTGACATCGACCTGCAACGCCAGCACATCGCCGCCCAACTCCTCGACGGCGGCGGCAAGGGTCTGGGGATTGCGGCCGGTGATGGCGACCTTGGCGCCCTCGGCGAGGAAGAGGCGGGCGGTCGCAAGCCCGATGCCGCTGTTTCCGCCGGTGATGATGGCAACCTTGTTCTTGAGGCGCATGTTGGTAACTCCTATTGGCTTTGATGGCGATCTGGATTATGATCGTTCTCCAATAGGATTATGATTGTAATCCACATTGTCAAGGTGGATCGAGGAGATTTTTCGAATGGGTCATTCGCAGCTTGAAAAGCAGAAGACGCATGAGCGGATCGTGACGCTCGCCGCCAAGCGCCTGCGCGAGGTAGGATTGGAGGGGATCGGTGTCGCCGATCTCATGAAGGAAGCCGGGCTGACGGTCGGCGGTTTCTACAAGCATTTCGCCTCGAGGGACGAGCTCGTCGCGGAGGCCGTGCAGTCGGCGATCGAATCGCAGCGGCGGCAATTGGCGGAGCGGGGGATCGATCCCGCGGATATCCCGCTGAAGGACTATGCCGAGAACTATCTCGGTGCTTTCCATCGCGACCATTGCGGCGAGGGCTGCGCCTATGCGGCTCTAACCGCCGATATCGCCCGCAGCGGCGAGACTGTCCGCACCGTTGCCACGGAAGGAATGCGGAAGAATATCGAAACGATGACGGCGCGGATGCCGCAGGCGGACGCCGGTGAAGCACGGCATGACGCGATCATTGCCATCTGCCTGATGGCCGGTGCTGTCGGTCTTGCACGTGTTGCGAACGACGAGGCGCTTTCAGACGAAATTCTGGACGCCGCGAGGCGCTTCATGGGGGAACTGGCGCGAGGCGGCGGAAAATAAAAAACGGCCGGCATTGAGCCGGCCGCCGTGATTTACGATCGCTCTTGCGATTAAGCGGCGAGTGCCAGTTCGGCAGCGCGGGCCTGTGCTGCGTCCAGAGCCTTTTCGGCAGCTTCCGGACCGAAGGCGAGGCCTTCGACATAAACGGTTTCGACGTCCGTGATGCCGATGAAGGCGAGAACCGACTTCAGGTAGGGAACGGCGTGGTTCAGCGGAGCGGCCGGGCCTTCGGAGTAGACGCCGCCGGATGCGAGAACGATATAGGCCTTCTTGCCGGTGACGAGGCCCTTCGGGCCGGTCTCGGTGTAGGTGAAGGTGCGACCGGCGCGGGCGACGTTGTCGATCCAGGACTTCAGCGACGAATAGATGCCGAAGTTGATGAGGCCGGTGCCGATGACGATGGTGTCGGCGGCGAGCAGCTCGTCGACCAGTTCGTCGGAAACCTTGATGGTTTCCTTCTGTTCGGTAGTGCGGGCGTCGGCTGGCGTGCGGATGGCGGCGGTGAAGCGCTCATCGATATGGGCCAGCGGAGCGCCGGCAAGATTGCGATGAACGATCGTCTTGCCCGGATTCTGGGCCTTGATCTTGTCGGCAAGATCGGTGGCGATCTTGGTCGAGATGGAATCGGAGCGCGGGCTGGAGGTCAGCAGCAGGATGGAGGACATGCTTATGTTCCTTATCAATGGGTTGCGATAACCGGGTGGGGAGTCCGGCCTCGTTTCGCATCCATAGATAAGTCCTCAGTGCTATCGAGAAAAACTGTGATAATATGGATTGGAATTATCGATAGAATGGATAGCCCATGCTTCCCAACCCGACCCTCGACCAATTGCAGGTCTTTCTGACCGTTGCCGAGTCCGGCAGCTTCTCCGCTGCCTCGCGCGTGCTCAATCGCGCGCAGTCCGTCATCAGTTACACCATCGCCAATCTGGAGGCGCAGCTCGAAATGCCGCTGTTTGAGCGTTCTGGCTCGCGCCAGCCGAAATTGACGGACGCGGGCAGGGTGATGCTGGAGGATGCGCGCCGCATTCTCTCCGATCTCCAGGTGATGCGCGCAAGAGTGAAGGGCCTGAAGACCGGGCTGGAGGCGGAAGTGGCCGTTGCCATCAGCGTCATGGTGCCGACCAATGCCACGGTCGCCGTTTTGAACGAATTTCAGGAGCGATTCCCGTCCGTCTCGCTGCGGCTCGATACGGGTGAGCTCGGCACGATGATGGAACTGGTCGCCAGCGGCAAGTCGACGATCGGGATCGGCGGCGCGGTGATAAGGCAGGACGATTCCATGGTGATCGAGCGCATCGGCCACTCCTTCATGATGCCGGTCGCCGCGCCCCGCCATCCGCTCGCCCAGATCAAGCGGCCGCTCACCCTCGCGGACGTGCGCGAAGAGGTGCAGCTGGTCGTCACCGATGCTTCGAACCTCACCAAGGGGCGGGACTTCAACGTCCTGTCCTACAAGATCTGGCATCTCAGCGATATCGCCACCAAGCATCAGTTGATCCGCGGCGGCCTCGGCTGGGGTGGCCTGCCGGCGTCGCTGATCTATGAGGACCTGCAGAAGGGCCGGCTCGTGCATCTCGATCTCGATGCCTATGAGCAGGGCGAGTATCCGATCTATGCCGTCCGCAAGCTCTCCAATCCGCCAGGCCCCGCGGCGGCCTGGATGATCGAAGCCTTCCGCACGCGCCTGTCGCAATGCCCCGACCGGAGCGATTTCAAAGCGGCAATGGAAGAGTTCAGCCTCGGCCAGAAGCCGCTGGCGGCGGAGTGAGGTCTGTCCCGCCCTTGGCGGGCGGGAAAGCAATTTCTTAGGATTAGATGAGGGCTCGTCCCTCGTCTAATTCTTAGAAATTGCAAGGGCGGGGGTAGGCAGGGACGCAGAGAGCTCCTGAATTAATTTGAACAAGACACGGACCCCCGCTCTTGCAATTTCAATGGTTTAGAAATTGCGCTTAGTCCCGAATATGCTGAACCCTCGGTATCGCAATTCCTAAACCAGTGAAATTGCTTTCTCGCCCGCCAAGGGCGAGATAAACCGGGTATTTGCGGGTCGCCCTCTCCCCATTTCGAAACAGGGAGAGGGAACGATCGGGGGCTACAGCACCAGCCGGAAGTTGCTAAACCCGTCGGCGCCTTCGCCGGCGTCCTCGATCTTCACGCTTTTCACTTCGGCGACGAAATCCTTGGCCTTGGGCGAGCTGGGGAACAGGACGGTGGTGCCCGGCAGCGGCTTGAAGGTCCAGTTGCCATCGGCGGTCGGGTTGATCGTGCCCTGTTCGTGCACATAGCGGACGATGACGTCGCGATTGGTGTCGGGCGCCTTGTAGATCACCTTGTCGGCCGCGATTTCCGGGAAGTTGCCGCCGCCGCCGGCGCGGTAGTTGTTGCTGACCACCACGAATTTCTGTGCCGCATCGATCGGCTTGCCATTGAATTGCAGGTCCAGGATGCGGTTGGCATCGGCGTTCAGAACCTTGCCGTCATCGCCGAAGCGGCGCGGCTGCGACAGGTCGATCTGATAGGTGACGCCGTCGATGACGTCGAAGTTGAAGGAGGGGAAGCTGTCGTTGAGGAGCGGGGCATCCTTGGCGCCTGGTTGGATCTGGTTGAACATCGCCGCCGACATTTCCAGCCAGTTCTTCACCTGCGCGCCATTGATGACGACCGCCTGCACCGTGTTCGGATAGAGATAGAGGTCGGCGACGTTCTTGATGGCGATGTTGCCGGCCGGAACGTCCGTATAATAATCCGGGCCGTTGCGGCCGCCGCATTTGAAGGGGGCTGCCGCCGAAAGCACCGGCAGGTCCTTGTAGTCGGTCTCCTTCAGCATCTGCTTGATGTACCAGATCTGCGCCTGGCTGACGATCTGCACCGAGGGATCGTCGGCGACGAGCGCGAAATAGGAGTAGAGCGGCGCGGAAGTCTTGCCGACGGGCGTGCGGACATAGGTGAGCGTCGCCTCGTGCTCGGCCTTGGCGGCCTCGACCACTTCCTTCTTGTCGGCGACGTCGGCGATGACCTTCTTCTTGTCGTCGCGGTGATAGATCGGCCGTGCCTCGGCGGTGAAGTCGACGATCTTCCAGCTGTTGCCGTCCTTTTCGAGCAGCAGGTCGATCAGGCCGAGATGCGAGCCCCAGAATCCCGCCATGACGGTCGGCTTGCCATGCAGCGTGCCCTTGACCGGATCGGCGTCCTTGATGCCGTCCCAGGTCTTGGGGCCGGGGAAGACGAGATGCTGGTGGCCGGTGAAGACAGCGTCGATGCCGGGAACGGCGGCAACATAGAGCGAGGCATTTTCCATCTTGTCGGAGGGAGCACTGCCGTCGATGCCGGAGTGGGACAGCGCGATGACGATATCGGCGCCTTCTTCCTTCATGACCGGCACCCAGGCCTTGGCGGCCTCGACGATATCGCGCGTCTGCGCCTTGCCTTCGAGGTTCTTGATGTCCCAGAGCATGATCTGCGGCGGCACGAAGCCGATGAAGCCGATCTTGATCGGGCTTTCATTGCCGGCGCCGTCCTTGATCTTCTTTTCGAGGATCAGATAGGGCTTGAAGAACAGATCGTCCTTCTTCGGGTCGGAAGCGAGCTGGCCCTTGGTCAGGTTGGCGCAGACGAAGGGGAAGTTCGCGCCGCCGAGCACCTTGAACATGAAGTCGAGGCCGTAGTTGAACTCATGGTTTCCGAGTGTGCCGACCTCGTAGCCGAGCGTGTTCATCGCCTTGATGACCGGATGGACATCGCCCTCCTTCATGCCGTGCTGATAGGCCATGTAATCGCCCATCGGATTGCCCTGCAGCACGTCGCCATTGTCGATCAGCAGCGAATTTGTGGCCTCGGCGCGGATATTGTCGATGATGGTCGCCGTGCGCGCCAGGCCCATCGTGTCGTTCGGCTTGTCGGCGTAGTAGTCGTAGGGGAAGACGTTGACGTGAATGTCTGTCGTTTCCATGAGGCGCAGATGCGCCTGATTGCCGGCCGCGCGGGCAGCGAAGGGGTGCAGCACGATGAGCGCGGCGGTGGCGCTGAGGCCCTGCAGCAGGGAACGGCGCGACATGCTGGACAATTCCAGTATGGAAGACATGAAACACTCCTTCGACGACTAATTATGGTTCTCGATCACCTCTGGGGGTGAGGGAGATTAGGACGATTTTCGAAGGTGTGCACCTGTAATATGACAGGCTTATTGTGGTTCCCGCGCGGAGTGAGGAAACAGGCCGTCAGCGCCTGAGAACCGGCTGTATGTCCTTGTGGAAAAAGCGGAAATAGGAGGCGACGAGAGCCGAGGCATTGGAAGACGGGTCGAATTCGATGCCGATTCGGCCGTTATGGACCCAGCGCACAATACCATCCAGCAGGCCGATCTCGCTGCACTCGATGCGGACCTTGCTGCCGGCGGCTGCGTGGATCGGGGATTGCAGGTCGAGCGCGATGCCGCTGGCGGAAAGATCGACCACACGGCCGGTCACCGCTTTTGCGAGATACCATACCTGGCCCATCAACCGGACGCGGCGGCGCTGCGAACGCCTTGTCTTGATCTTCAGATTGTATTGGGCCGGCGGTTTTGAAGATGACTGCATGATTTCACCTCGACGCGTGCATGTCTCCGAATTCTCCGATACAGGGCATGCATTGAAAGCTGTTTAGGATGATCGCTAAAATTGCGATCATTCGTTCCGAATCGGCACTGCCGGTCCGTTCCAGGCGAGAATTGGATCATCCATCCATACCGGACGGTGGCGAGTTGGACGGTTAGCCGATGTTGGGGAGGGAAGAACATGGCGTTGCGCATCATCTCGCTGAATGCATGGGGCGGCCGGCTGCACGAGCCGCTGATGCGATATCTGGTCGATGTCGATGCGGATATTCTCTGCCTGCAGGAAGTCGTGCGGACACCCGCTGCCGAAGCCGATTGGCTGGTTTATCGCGATCATGGCGTCGAGCTCTTGCAGCGCGCCAATCTCTTCGAGGAGATCAAGGCGGCCCTGCCTGACCATGATGCCGTGTTCTACCCCGTGGCGCGAGGCGATCTCTTCGACGGCGATCGGCGGTTTGCCTCGGAATTCGGTCTCGCCACCTTCGTGCGTAAGACATATCCGGTCATCGGCCAGGCCCTGGGTTTCGTGCACGGGGAGTTCGGCGCCGATGGCTGGGGACCGCATCCGCGGTCGCGCAATGCCCATTGCATCCGCCTGTTCGACTATGACGGCGGCTTTCCGATCACGATCGCCCAGATGCATGGCCTGCGCGATCCCGAAGGCAAGGGTGATACGCCGGCGCGCCATCATCAGGCGAAAGCATTGGTCAATGTGATCCGTCAGGTGTGGCCGGGCAATGAGAGGCTGGTGGTCTGCGGCGATTTCAACGTGTTGCCGGGAAGCGTGACTTTCGAGGCGCTCGCAGCCCTGGGGCTTACCGATCTCGTCACGTCACGGGGACATCGCGACACCCGCACCTCCCATTACCGCAAGGAGCCGCGCTTTGCCGACTATATGCTGGTGAATCCGGCGGTGGACGTGGTCGCGTTCGATCCTGTCGCCGAGCCGGAGGTTTCCGATCATCGCGCCCTGCTGCTCGATTTGCGATAGGTCGGGCTACAATCCGACATTCGGCCGGTCGATGATCTCGCGCAGCGCAAAGCTGGAATTGATCTTGACCACATGCGGCAGGGCCGAAAGCCAATCGCGGTGGATGCGCTCGTAATCTTCGAGATCGCGCGCGGCGATGCGCAGAATATAGTCGTATTCGCCGGACATCAGGTAGCAGACCAGAACGTTCGGACAGCGCTTCACCGCCGCTTCGAATTCCGACAGCGTTTTGGCGAACTGGCCCGACAGCGAGATATGCACGATGGCGATCATCTTGTAGTCGAGCGCCTTGTGCGACAGGCGGGCATGATAGCCGTCGATCACACCGCTCTTTTCCAGAATGTCGAGCCGCCGCGAGCAGGCCGATGGCGACAGGCCGACCTTCTCGGCGAGCTCGGCATTGGTGATCCTGGCGTTCTGCTGCAGCACCCGCAAAATCGAATGATCCATGGTGTCTAGCTCTGCCATTCGAAGATCCTTCGAAGAAATTCAATCTGGCGCAATATTCCACGAAAAATAGCCATCGGGCAATTTGTCTTTGCAAGGACATTGCGGGGCGGAGGTGGTCTCATTCGAACAGCGCCACTGCAGAGCGGATGGATGTTCAGGGAGGAACAAGATGCGCGTCGGTTGTCCGAAAGAGATCAAGAATCACGAATATCGAGTCGGTTTGACGCCTGCCTCGGTTCGCGAATATGTCGCCCATGGTCATGAGGTCTGGGTCGAAACCAAGGCCGGTGCCGGTATCGGTGCCGATGATCATGCCTATGTCGCCGCCGGCGCCAGGATCGCCGCAAGTGCCAAGGATATTTTCGAGAAGTGCGACATGATCGTGAAGGTCAAGGAACCGCAGCCTTCCGAATGGGCGCAGCTTCGCGACGGTCAGCTTCTATACACCTACCTGCATCTGGCGCCCGATCCCGAGCAGACCAAGGGCCTGCTCGCTTCCGGCGTGACCGCCATCGCCTATGAGACCGTTACCGACGAGCGCGGCGGCCTGCCGCTGCTGGCTCCGATGTCGGAAGTGGCCGGCCGGCTGTCGATCCAGGCGGGCGCCACCGCGCTTCAGAAGGCCAATGGCGGCCTCGGCATCCTGCTCGGCGGCGTGCCGGGTGTGCTGCCGGCCAAGGTCGCGATCATCGGCGGCGGCGTCGTCGGCCTGCATGCCGCCAAGATGGCTGCCGGTCTCGGCGCCGATGTCAGCATCCTCGACCGTTCGCTGCCGCGCCTGCGCCAGCTCGACGATATCTTCAACGGCCGTGTCCACACCCGCTATTCCAGCATCCAGGCGCTGGAGGAGGAGGTCTTCTCGGCCGATCTCGTCATCGGCGCGGTGCTGATTCCCGGCGCCGCCGCGCCGAAGCTGGTCACACGCGAGATGCTGTCGGGCATGAAGAAGGGTTCGGTCATCGTCGATGTCGCCATCGATCAGGGCGGCTGCTTCGAGACTTCGCATGCCACCACCCATTCCGAGCCGACCTATGAGGTCGAGGGCGTCGTGCACTATTGCGTCGCCAACATGCCGGGCGCTGTTCCCGTCACCTCCGCGCATGCGCTGAACAATGCCACCATCTATCATGGCCTGGCGCTGGCGGATCGCGGCCTGCGGGCGATTGCCGAAGACAAGCATCTGCGCAACGGCCTCAACGTGCATAAGGGCCGCATCACCAACAAGCCGGTGGCCGAGGCGCTGGGCTATGAGGCCGTCGCACCGGAAAGCATCCTCAACGTGGCGTAAATCCCATCGCACCACGTCGGATGGAAGCGCCGGCATAGCGATATGCCGGCGCTTCCTTTTCATGACGGCATGCGCCTTGAATTACGCCCGGTCGATCCGGCACTGGTAGCAATTGTTGCGCGCCGAGCGGACATGCACATAGGCAATGCCCTCGCGATTCAGCAATTCCGCCGCATAGGTCGGAATGTCACTGATCGGTGTCACGGCGCCGGTGCCGTAGACGATGCGATTGTTCTCGCCATAGCCGCGCACGATGAAGTCGGGGCTGGTCGTCAGCATCGGCGGCAGGACTTCCTCGGCGGCATAGCGCTGGCAAGGCTCCTTGTGGAGGAAGATCGGCCCGGTCTCGGCATAGGGCTGCAGTTCCGGAAAGGGCCGATAGGCGAAGACGAGCAGTTCGTCGCCGGCATCGACATTGCGCAGGCAATGGCGGCAGGGATGGCCGGGACCATCTGAGACCATCGTCTCCGGCGGAAGGCCGTAGGCATCCGCACCGCCGTTCCAGAGGACCTCGGCATCGGATGTGGGCATGGCGGCGAAAGCGATGGCGGACATGACAAATCTCCTTGTTGAGCTGTGTCATGTGATGCGCTGCGCGGGCGGCGGAAGCCACCCGATTCCTGCGGTCAGGCTTTTTTCGCCAGTTCCAGCAATTCCTTGTCGCTGAGCGGCCGTACGATGCCTTCGCCGGTCGAGACCGGCGAGAAGCCGAACATCTGGTAGAGCTGGAGCGCTCGCGGATGGTCGAGATTGTTGGTGGTCGTGGTGACGCGTTGCGGGCTCAGCGTCCACATGGCGTAAAGCGACTGCAGCAGGAACCATTTGCCGATGCCGAGGCCCAGCGCGTGTTCGATCAGGCCGAAATGGCTGAGCTCGATCGTGTCCTCATCTTCGCGGAAATATTCGAAGAAGCCGGCCGGCGCGCCGTTGACGTAGAGCACGCTGATGTCGTTGCGCTGATCGTGCAGGGTCGCCGCCAGTTCCTCGTCGCTCATGCGCAGCCGCTCGACCCAGTGCCAGCGAGCGCCGACCTGACGGTAGAGATAGCGGTAAAAGGGCAGCGGAATGTCCGGCGCGCGCATGATGGCTGTCTGGATGTTGACAGGCACCGCCAGGCTTGCCTTGGGCGGCGCCGTCATTTCCAGCCGGGTGATATGGACCTTGAGCGAGGAGGGAGTTTTCACGGGGACCGCGCCGTTCAGTCGTTGCCGGTGACAACGGGCGTATCCTGCCGGCTGCCCCATTCCGACCAGGAGCCGTCATAGAGCCGGTTGCTGTCATTCCCAAGCGATTCCAGCGCCAGCGTGATGATGGCGGCGGTGATCCCGGAGCCGCAGGTGGTGACCACCGGCTTGTCGAGATCGATACCAGCCTTCGCGATCGTCTCGCGCAGTTCCGGCAGCGATTTGAATTTGCCGTTCACGGCAAAGACGCCGGACGGCAGGCTTCTCGCGCCCGGCATATGGCCGGAACGCATGCCTTCGCGTGGTTCCGGCTCAGTGGCGGCAAAACGGCCGGCACTGCGGGCGTCGGCGATCTGCAGCGAACCGCTGTCGACGATCCCGCGCATCTCCTCGAGCGGCACGATACGGTCTGGGTTGAAATTCGGCCTGAAGGTCGTGGGTTCGAATGCGGGCAGGGCGGTTTCCAGCGGCCGTCCCTCGGCCTTCCAGCCATCCAGTCCGCCATCGAGCACGAAGACGTTCTTGGCGCCCATGACGAGGTGGAACAGCCACCAGACGCGCGGCGAGGCGAAAAGGCCGGGACCGTCATAGACGACGATGAGATCGTTTTCGCTGATGCCGAGCCTACCCACCTCGGCCGCGAAGAATTCCGGCGAGGGAACCGTATGCGGCAGGCCGGTGGAATGATCGGCTATCTTGTCCTGATCGAAGCGGATGGCGCCGGGAATATGGCCGCCGGCATATTCGGCATCGGCATCGCGCTTCTGCGCCGGCAGGTAGAAGGATGCGTCGAGGATGCGCAGATCCTTGGCGCCCAATTCGTTCTGGAGCCAATCGGCGGATACGACGAAACGGCTTTTCTCCGCTGTCATGATGATCTCTCCCTGCCTATTTTGATTCTGAGGGTTGTGTCTGGATGTGGGATCTGGGCGACTTTAGGCGTCGTCCGTGGGCGTGCCGAACCGAATGCGAAAGCGGCGGTTTTCCTTGCCCTTCTTCTCGATCTTGGCGATGTGGATTGCCCCGACCTCCTGCGTCTCCGACACATGTGTGCCGCCGCAGGGCTGGCTGTCAACGGCGGAATTCTCGCCGATGCAGACCAGGCTGACGCGGCCGAGCCCGACGGGCGGGCGCACATTCTTGGACTTGACGATACCCGGATTGGCCGCAAGCTCCTCGTCCGTGATCCACTGCACATAGACGGGATGGTTCTCGTTGACGAGCGCCATCATCCTTGCCGTCACCTCGTCCTTGTCGATCGTCTCGCTCATGTCGAAATCGACGCGGCTCTCGTCCTCGCCGACAGCCGCGCCCGTGATCGGATAGGGGCAGACGACCGACAGAAGGTGGCAGGCGGTATGCATGCGCATCAGCCTGTAGCGGCGTGCCCAGTCGATATGCAGCACCAGCTTTTCGCCGAGGATCGGCTGCGCTTCGCCCTCGAGCGGAACATGGATGACGATATCCTTGATCGGCCCGTGCCTGGTTTGGCCGAGCATGATCTTCGAGCCGTCGGCGCGCTCCAGGAAACCGGTATCGCCCGGCTGCCCGCCCGAGGTGGCGTAGAAGCAGGTCTGGTCGAGCTCTATGCCCCCGTCTTCGTGAATCGCGGTGACGACAGCCTCCGCGGTCGAAAGATAGAAATCGTCACGATAGAGGGCATTCACCGGCATGATGTCACGCGAGATTTTCGTATGGGATGGGAATGTCGGCACTCTTTGCGAGATAGGACGGCAGTGGCAGGCCCTTCGACTTCAGGAAATCCGGATTGAAGAGCTTGGACTGATAACGGTTGCCGTAGTCGCAGAGAATGGTCACGATCGTATGGCCGGGTCCGAGATCCCTGGCGAGGCGCACCGCGCCGGCGATGTTGATGGCCGTCGAGCCGCCAAGGCAAAGGCCCTCGTGCTCGACCAGATCGAAGACATAGGGCAGGGCCTCGGCGTCGGTGATCTGATAGACGTAATCGGGGGTGAACCCTTCCAGGTTCGCCGTCACGCGGCCCTGGCCGATGCCCTCGGTGATCGAGGAGCCGGAGGATTTCAGCTCGCCGTTCTTGTAGAATTCGTAGAGGGCCGCGCCTTCCGGATCGGCGATACCGATCTTGATGTCCTTGTTGAAGGCGTGCAGACCCATGGCGACACCCGCCAGCGTGCCGCCGGAACCGACCGAGCAGATGAAACCGTCGATCTTGCCATTGGTGTCGGCCCAGATTTCCTTCGCCGTGGTTTCGATATGCGCCTGCCGGTTGGCGACGTTGTCGAACTGGTTCGCCCAGATCGCGCCGTTCGGCTCGGTCTTGGCCAATTGCTCGGCAAGCCGTCCGGAGAGCTTCACGTAATTGTTCGGATTCTTGTAGGGAACCGCCGGCACTTCGACGAGTTCGGCGCCGAGCAGCTTCAGTGCGTCCTTCTTTTCCTGGCTCTGCGTTTCCGGAATGACGATGACGGTGCGGTAGCCGAGCGCCTTGGCGACGAGGGTCAGCCCGATGCCCGTATTGCCGGCCGTGCCTTCGACGATGACGCCGCCGGGCCGCAGCAGGCCTTTCTTCTCCGCGTCGCGGATGATGTAGAGGGCGGCGCGATCCTTGACCGACTGGCCGGGGTTCAGGAATTCCGCCTTGCCGAGAATGGTCGAGCCCGTCGCCTCTGAGGCTCCCTTGAGCTTGATCAGTGGCGTGTTGCCGATCGCTTCTAGGACGGAGGGATGGACGGTCATGGAATCTCTGCCTTCTGTTCAGGACTACTGTAAGAACGGTCTTTTCCCTTCACAAGCCAGGATAGGCAAGAAATTCTGTTCCTCGCGCCCCTCGCAAGCCGCAAAATTCAACTTGCATGGTAAAAGCTTGCAAGACGATACCATTTCAAAGAGCTCTCTTTCGGTCATCGGTATCGAATTCGGCTGCGTCCGCTTCCGGCAGGCCGAAAGCGGCCACAATGATGCGATACTCCTAAAATGCCTGGATAAGTTGGCCCGATCATGGATGTCGGGCAAGAGTCTGCCAAGGAGGAAAGCCATGAGCCCATTCGTCGCCCGTCCCGAACATGGCGTTGTCTGGATCACGGGCGCGAGTTCCGGGCTCGGGCGGGCGCTGGCGCTGAAGCTCGCCGGCGAAGGCTACAAGGTGGCCGTCACCGCGCGCCGCCATGAGGCGCTGCTGGAGCTGCAGGCGGAGGCGAGCGCATTGCCGGGCAACATCTTTGTGCTCGATGGCGATGTTACCAGCGCCGAGGACATGGAGCATACCGTCGCCGCCATCGAATACCAGCATGGCCCCCTGGCGCTGGTGGTGCTGAATGCCGGCATCTACCTACCGGCGCGCGGCGAGGATTTGAACCACGAGGTGTTCGAACGGAGCTTTGCGGTCAACCTTCATGGCGTCGTCAACTGTCTCGTGCCGGCGGTACGCCATATGCGGGCGAGGGGGCATGGACAGATCGCCATCGTCTCGTCGGCGGCCGGCTACGGCGGGTTGCCGGGAAGTGCTGCCTATGGCGCCACCAAGGCGGCACTGATCAACATGGCGGAAAGCTTGAATTTCGACCTGGGTCGTCTGGGGATTCGCATTCAGCTGGTCACGCCCGGCTATATCGAGACGCCGCTGACGGCGAAGAACAAATTTCCGATGCCGGGGCTGATCTCGGCCGAAGATGCCGCGGCGGCGGTCGCCGTGGGTCTGAAATCGCCAGGCTTCGAGATCAGCTTCCCGAAGAGTTTCACCTACAAGCTGAAACTCGCGAAATTGCTGCCCTACGGCCTTTATTTCGGCCTGATGCAACGCGTCCTTGGTTATCGTCGCAAGCGCCGTGATGCTGGCCGATCCTCCTCACCGCGCACTGCCGAATAGACAGCACATAACTCATGCGCCACGCATTGCCGCGTGAGCGGCCAGAGCGCGTTGCCTTGCCCCGGCATGATCGATAATCGGCAGCGGATAGTTCTTGCCAAGAGTGACGCTGGCCTGTGCGAGTGATGCGGCCGGTGCGTCGAAGGGGCGATGTATGTAGCGGTTGTCGAGGCGGGACAGCTCAGGCACGAATTCACGCACGTATCGACCCTCAGGGTCAAATTTTTCGCCTTGCAGTACCGGATTGAATATGCGGAAGAAGGGGGAGGCGTCGGCACCGGAGCCGGCGACCCACTGCCAGTTCGCGGCGTTGTTCGCCGCGTCCGCGTCGACCAGAGTGTCGCGAAACCACGCCTCGCCTTGACGCCAGTCGATCAGCAGATCTTTCACGAGAAAGGAGGCCACGATCATTCGCACGCGGTTATGCATCCAGCCATGCCGCCAGAGCTGTCGCATCCCGGCATCGATGATGGGGTAACCGGTTTGGCCTCGGCTCCACAGGGCAAAGAGGCGAGGCTCGGACCGCCAGGGGAAGTCGTCATAGCGGCTATTCCAGTTCATGGAGCAAAGTTTCGGGAAGTGGAAAAGCTGATGATGTGAAAATTCTCGCCAGGCTAGTTCCTTGCGAAAATGGACGATGTCTTCCGCCGGGATTTTGCCTCTGAGATCGAGGGTAGCTTGCCAGATTCGTGCGGGAGAAATTTCCCCCATTGCCAGATGAGGCGACAGCAGGGAGGTGGCTTGCTCGCCAGGAAAATCACGATTGCGTCGATAGCCGTCAAATGCCGTCTCGATAAAGTGAAGCAGACGATCCCGCGCCGATGCTTCGCCGGGAACCCAGACCTCGGAGAAGCCGCCCGCCCAGTTCGGCCCGCCGGGCAGCAAACCCCAGTCATCCAGCCTTTCCGAGGTGGGCCACGAGGCCGGTATATTCATGGCCCGCGGAGCGTCGACGCAAGGGGGCGGTTCTCCCGATTTTTCGAGCGCTTGCCAGAACGAGGCATAGGTTCGATAGCCATTGCCGGTGCCTGTCAGCAGGCGCGACGGTTCGTGCAGAAGTTGGCCTGCAAAGCTGCGAACATCGATGCCGCGTCCGCGCAACACATCCTTGATCCGGGTATCGACGGCAATGCTCGCGGGGTCGTAGCGCCGATTCCAGACGAGGGTGTCGGCGCCGGTCTCCTCCAGGATCTGTGAGAGGACGGATAAGGCGTCACCGCTTCGAAAGATCAGGGAGCTACCGAGGCGGCGTAGATTCTCTTGCAGAGCGGTCAATGAATGATGCAGCCACCAGTCTTGAGCTCTGCCGAGCGACCCCGCCCCCAGTGTTGGCGGTTCGCGAATGTAGATCGGGATGACCGGTCGTCCCGTCTGTGTTGTCATGTGAAGCGCATGGTTGTCGTCCAGACGCAGATCCTTGCGGAACCAAAGGACGGCTGGCTTCTGTTCATTGGCTTTCAAAGCTGTGATCTCTCTCGATGCCGATCCATCATGCTCCTTATATGTCCTGTAACCCGAAGTCGAAGCATGTCTATCCGGCCGGCGTCTTGGCGGCCCTGATGTCTCGCAATGCCTGGATGCGAGCCGATCAGAAATCATCATCTCGCGCCTGATCCTGTCACCGTTCTGTAATGCAACTTCGCTAGCAGTCCACCGGAATGACATGCCCAGATTTGACAGGCGGGGAAGAACAAGATGGCAGAGATCCGGATCGAGCAGGTTCGCAAGGCCTATGGGCGCAATGAGGTCGTACACGGCGTCGACCTGAATTTTTGCTCAGGCGAATTCGTCGTCATTCTCGGCCCTTCCGGCTGCGGCAAGTCCACGCTGATGCGGATGATCGCCGGGCTTGAGGATATCTCCTCGGGCGAGATCGTCATCGACGGCAAGGTCGTCAATCAGCTCGAGCCGCGCGAGCGCGGTTGCGCCATGGTCTTCCAGAACTACGCGCTCTATCCGCATATGAATGTCGCCGCCAATATGGGCTATGCCCTGAAGGTCGCCGGCGTGCCGCGTGAGGAGCGCGACCGCCGCATCAAGGAAACCGCCCGCATCGTCGGCCTGGAGGATTTCCTCGCCCGCAAGCCGGCCGAGCTGTCCGGCGGCCAGCGCCAGCGCGTTGCCATGGGCCGCGCCATCATCCGCGAACCGAAGGTATTCCTCTTCGACGAGCCGCTGTCCAATCTCGATGCCAAGCTGCGCGTGCAGATGCGTGTCGAGATCCGCCGCCTGCACAAGCGCCTCTCGGCCACCTCCGTCTTCGTCACCCACGATCAGGTCGAGGCGATGACCCTCGCCGACAAGCTGGTGGTCATGTACAAGGGCAATGTCGAGCAGGTCGGCACGCCGCTCGAGGTCTATAACACCCCACGCACCCGTTTCGTCGGCTCGTTCATCGGTTCGCCGGCCATGAATTTCTTCGAAGGTTCCTTCGCGGCCAATGGCGAGCAGTTCATCTTCGACGGATTGCCGATCGCCATCGACGCCAATATCGGCAAGCGCCATGCCGGCCAGCCGGTCGCTCTCGGCATCCGCCCGGAGCATGCCCGTCTCGTGCCGGCCGGCACGCCGGGCGCCGTTCCGGCGACGGTTGATTTCGTGGAAGAGCTCGGCGCCGGCCGCGTTATCCATTGCGACATCAACGGCTCCAGCTTTGCCGTTGCGGTTGCCGACCACACCACTGGCGAAACCGGCCAGGCCGTGGCGCTGGAATTGCCGCGAGAGAATCTTCACCTCTTTGCCCAGGACACCGGACTGAGACTTGACGCCGTCGCCTCCGTCACGCCGCTCAAGGTCTTGGCAAGCTGATTTCAGACATGAATTTTCAGCAGGAACGCCCGGAAATCTTTCCCGATTTCCGGGCATTTTTCTTTGGCGGCTAAACGCTCTGGAGACCCGGAGGCGAAGCTCGTTCCGATGAGCGTGACGGATCGTCCATAGGCCGGCTGCCGTGCCTTGAGGCACGACAGCCTATAAGGGTCACTTCTCGGTGGAAATGAGGCCGCGGACGAACCAGCGCTGCATCAGCACGACGACGGCGAGCGGCGGCAGCATGACGATCAGCGTGCCCGCCATGGCGATATGCCATTCGGGAAGGCCGCCGATATTCGGGATGAGCTGCTTGAGTTCGGTCACCGCGGTTGCGTGCGATGGATCGGTGGTGACCAGCAGCGGCCAGAGATACTGGTTCCAGGCCCAGAGGAACATGATGGTGCCGAGTGCCGCCATGTTGGTACGCGACAGCGGCATCAGGATGTCGATGAAGAAGCGAAGCGATCCGGCGCCGTCCATGCGGGCGGCCTCGGTCAGCTCGTCCGGCACCGTCAGGAAGAATTGGCGATAGAGGAACGTGCCGGTGGCGGTGGCGACCAGTGGCAGGATCAGGCCGGGATAGGAGTTGAGCAAGCCCAGCTCCAGCGACACCTGAATGCCGGAAACCTTCTCGATCAGCCAGCTGATGCCGGTGACGTCGAGGATCGCCTGATAGGGCGACAAGACGTTGGCGGCGACGGCATAGGTCGGCACGATGCGCACCTCCAGCGGCAGCATCAGCGTGACGAAGATCAGCCAGAAGATGAGATGGCGGCCGGGATAGCGGAAATAGACCAGCGAAAAGGCGGTCAGCGCCGAAAGGATCACCTTGCCCGCCGCCACGCCGCCGGCGAAGATCAGGCTGTTCAGCAGTTTGGGCCCGAGATTGGCCGTGGTCCATGCCGTTTTGAGATTGACCCAGAAATCGGTGCCGGGGATCAGCGACATGGGGACACGGTTGACGTCGGCGAGATTGTGGGATGCCGCGATCGCGACGATCGCCAGCGGCGCCACCGCGACCACGAAGCCAAGGAACAGGATCACATGGGTGAAGAAATTGAGAATGGGGGTACGCTCGACCATGTCAGCCTCAACGGTAATGCACGCGCCGCTCGATGAAGCGGAACTGGAAGATGGTGAGCACGATGATCAGCAGCATCAGAATGATGCTCTGCGCCGCCGCGCCGGAATAATCGAGACCTCTGAAGCCGTCGAAGACGATCTTGTAGACCATGAGGTTGGTGGAGTTGTGCGGGCCGCCTGATGTCATGATATCGACGATGCCGTAGGAATCCTGGAAGCTCTCGGTGATGTTGATCACCAGCAGGAAGAAGATCGTCGGCGTGATCAGCGGAAACTGGATGTCCCAGAAGCGCCGGAGCACGCCGGAGCCGTCCATGGCCGCCGCCTCGATCAGCGAGCGCGGAATGGCCTGGAAGGCGGCCAGGAAGAAGATGAAGCTGTAGCCGATATATTTCCACGAGAAAGCGGCGATGATCGAGGCCATGGCGGCATTGCCGTCGAGGCCCGGGTCCCAGAAGCCCGGCCACCAGTGGTTGACGACCGACATGAAGCCGGCCTCGGGCGCCAGGATGAAGCGGAAGGCCATGGCCGAGGCCGGAGCCGCGATGCCGTAGGGCCAGATCAGCACGACGCTGTAGAATTTCGAACCGCGCAGCTGCCGGTCGGTCAGCGCTGCGAGCACCAGTGCCGCGCCCATGGAGATGGCGGTGCTGATGGCGGCGAAGACGATGCTGATCGTGACCGAGTTCCAGTAATCGGCGCTGGCGAGGATGGATCTGAAATTGTCGAGCCCGACCCAGATATTGCCGCCTCCCCAGGGCTGCTGCAGCGTCAGCGACCAATAGATCGCCTGGCCCGCCGGCCAATAGAAGAAGGTGAAGATGAGGAGGAGCTGCGGCACTGCGAACAGGATGCCGACACTCCATTTGCTGAAAGTCGTACGCTTTTCCATGGATTCTTCCGGCTTTGGTCTGATGCCATTCTCGGTCATGACAAACGTCCGCCGGGAAAGTCCCGGCGGACGCTGTGTGTCGCGGCTTTCAGCTTACGGAAGCTGCTTGCCCTTGTAGGTGGCTTCGAAGCGCTCGAGGACGGCATTGCCGTTCTTGACGAGATTGTCGATGCCGTCCTGGACGCTGACCTTGTTGGCGAAGATCGCCTGCATCTGGTTGCCGAATTCGGCGCGGATCTGCGTGAAGTTGCCGAGACGGATGCCGCGGGTGATCGAGGTCGGCTCGGAAGCGGTCAGGCTGGCGATGGCGACTTCGCGGCCCTTGTAGGGGGCCTTGTCGTAAAAGCCGGAGGACTTCATGAATTCGAAGCCGGAGTTCGTCACCGGGATATAGCCGGTGTTGGTCGACCAGAACAGGGCGGTCTTGGGGTCGTGGATGAAGTTCAGGAACGCGGCAGCGCCCTTGTATTCGTCAGCCGACTTGCCGGAGAGGACCCAGAGCGAAGCGCCGCCGACCAGCGAGTTCTTGCGTTCGGTGCCGGCATAGACCGGAAGCTCGGCGACATCCCAGTTCATGCCGGCCTTCTGGGTCTTGCCGACCGTGCCGTGGTCGCCGACCGAGGTCATGATCATCTGGCAATCGCCGGCGGCGAAGGCCTGCACCATGTCCTGGCCGAGATCCTTCGACTTGATCTTGATGAGGCCCTGATCGTACCAGCTCTTGAGGTCGGTCACGTATTTGACGAACTTGGTCTTGTTGACCTCGAGGCGGGCGTCAAGGCCGTCATAGCCGTTGTTCTTGGTGGCGATCGGCTGGTTATGGATCGCGGAGAACTGCTCCATGAGCTGCCAGCTCTCGTTGCCGGAGATGTTGATCGCCATCGGGCAATCATAGCCTGCGCCCTTCAGCGCCTTCATGTCGTCGGCTGCTTCTTCCCAGGTCTTCGGAGCCGCGGTCTTGCCGATCTTGGCGAAGGCGTCCTTGTTCCAGTAGAGCAGGGCGGTCGAGGAGTTGAACGGGAAGGAGAGCAGCTCGCCCTTGGACGTCGCGTAATAGCGCGCAATGCCGGGGAAATAGTCCTTCCAGTCGATCTTGTAGCCGTTTTCGGACATCAGCTTGCCGGCCGGGTAATAGGCGCCGGAGAGCATCATGGTCGCGGTGCCGGCGTCGTAGACCTGAACGACGGCCGGCTGCTTGCCGGCGCGGAAGGCGGCGATGGTGTTCTGCAGGGTGGCGTCGTAGTTGCCCTGGCTGGTGCAGACGACTTCATAATCCTTCTGCGAATCGTTGAAGTTCTTGCACAGCGTCTGGACGACGCGTTCCAGGTCGCCCGACAGGCCGAACCAGAAATCGAACTTGGTCGGCGCGGCGGCGGCCGGCAGGGCCAGCGCGACGCTCATCACACCGGCGGCGGCCGCCGAAATGCAATTTTTAAGTTTGGACATATCCCTATTTCCTTTTGAAAAGTTCGGAACCGGTGGCCTTGCGCAAGTCCGCGGTAGCGGCGTTATAGACATGCTGTGTGACAGTTTGTTGTGGGTGCGAATCTGCCGCTCGGAGGCGGTTTTTCGTCTCTGCAAACGCTTTCAAAGACCTGTTTCGGCTGAACTGGAAGGAAAGGACAGTTGGGGCGGCAAGTGTAACTTGATGTTTGTCTAATATTTATGATCGCGAGCGAGATGCACATGCCTCGTCGATCCCATGTCTTGTCGGGACGATGGGCTATATGATCGGAATCTCATTTCCGATCGCGGCTATACTTGCCTTGGCCGGTTTCGCTCCGCCGGTGCTGATGATTGCGGAAGCCGCCGGCCTGGGGCTTCCGGTCCGTATGAATTCAGCGGGACCTGCTCCTTGCCGTCCGCTTCCGTCATGTGCATGATCGTCCCTGCATAACGAAGCGCGGGGAGGCGAATCCATGGCGGAGAGCGAGCGACAGAAGATGGCGGCCGGCGAATGGTATTGCTGTCTCGATCCCGAGCTGGAGGCCTTGCGGGCAAGCGCCCGCGACGCCGTGCACCAGCACAATATGATGTCGCCGGTCCAGCGCGGCAGTTTTGGCCCGATGCTGTCGACGCTGTTTGCCGGCGCGGGCGCGGGCACCTTCATCGAGGCGCCGTTTCATTGCACTTACGGCATCAACATCTGGCTCGGTCCCAGGGTCTACCTGAATGCCGGCTGCACGATTCTCGACAGCGCCTCGGTGCGAATCGGTGAAGGCAGCATGCTGGGACCGGGCGTTCAGATCTATTGCCCGGAACATCATAAGGATCCGGCGCTGCGAAGCACGGGGCTCGAGATCGCGCGGCCAGTGGAAATCGGCAAGAATGTCTGGATCGGCGGCAGCGCCATCATCCTGGGTGGGGTGACGATCGGCGACGGCGCGATCGTCGGGGCCGGTTCGGTGGTCACCAAAAGCGTCGCGGCGGGCGCGACCGTGGTCGGCAATCCCGCCAGGGTTCTGTCCACGACGTAGGGAAGAAGCGGCAATCAGCCCGCCGGACGGCGCCGTCTCGTCCACCATACGGCAAAGCGTCGGCGCCAGCGCCGCACCAGTGATAGGTCATGCGACAGCACGACGAAGCCAAGCGGCAGCATCCAGAAGCCGAGAATGGGCAGAAAGCCGAGGCAGCCACCGATGATCAGCCCGATGCCGAGCCCAACGCGGGCAAGGCGGGATCTTGGAAGCGGGATGCGGATGGAGCCTATCACCAGCTCGCGCCGGCTGGGATCTATGCCGAAACGCCGGGCCTTTTCACCCCCGTTGCGGCCGCTGTTTTCCGTCGTTCTGGCTTGGTCAGTCATCCACAGGAAATGGTGAGGCGACGAAATAATACAAGGGAAATCGATTTTTTTGAAAAAAGCGCTTGGCAAATCGGGAAAGCATTTGTATTACCCCGCTCACACCGCGCCAAGCGCATTCCCTGGTAGCTCAGCGGTAGAGCATTCGACTGTTAATCGACAGGTCGCCGGTTCGAATCCGGCCCGGGGAGCCACTCTTCTTCATAGAACACGCACACCGCGCCGCTGTTCGATTTGCCTTTCCTCGAAAAACTAGCTTGAACTTGCTCGATTGCAGAAGCTCTCGGCTTTCGGTGAACTGTTGATCCAATTCGGCGAGTTTGCGGCGAACGCTCTCGTTCAGTTCCACTAAGGGCGTCCGGATGAGCGCCGGTTCGTCGATCTCCGCCGATCGTAGCTCTGTCATGGTAGGGAACGCGAAATCATTATCGCTGGGGCGCAATCGGCTGCTCTCGAAAATGTGAGGATACATTCATGTATCGTTAAGCTGAGTTGGCGCATCAAGGACGGGCGCTATTGCGCAGCATAGTCCCCCAAATGCTTTAGAGGTTCGACATGAAAAACCTGATTCTCGCTTCCGCCGTTGCCCTGGCATCCGTCGTCGCCGTCAGCGCGCCGTCCCAGGCTGCCCCGTTCCATCGCCATCACCATGACTGCTTCGTGAAGACCGTGAAGCACAAGGTACATGGCCACTGGGTCATCCGTAAGGAACGCGTCTGCCGTTAATTCGGCATCAGTGTTTATGCCGGTCGGCGCAGACCGGCGGAACATGAACCGGCCGCTGTCGAATTCCTTCGACAGCGGCCGGAATCTTTTGCGGAACATGCAAGGCGGCGCGCCGCGCTTCATTGCTCCGGATTACGGGCGGATTTCCAGGATGAAGCCGCTGCGGCGCGGACGGTAGTAGCGCCGGTCATAATAATAGCCCCGGTCGTCATCCCAATAGCGGCGCCGATCCCAACGGCGATCCCAGCGCCGGTCGCGGCTCTCGCGCCAATGGCGGCGATCATGATGACGCTCGCGCCAATATTCCCGCCGTCCGCGATCGTAATCCAGATAGCGCCGAGATCCGCGTTCCTGGACGAGAACGATGCCGGAAACATTGGGCGAGGGCGAATTGGTCGCAGGCATTGCCATTGCCGGCACAGAGGCCGCCAGCAACGTTCCCATGGTCAGCGTAGCGGCCAGGGCAAGCGAAGCGAAATGTCTCAAGACATCGACTCCTTATGTTCGAACCATGTCCCTTTTAGCAGATAAACGCGGCAGCTGCCCGAATGTTCCGCTTTAAAGTTGACCATGGCCGTCGCGCGACACGCAATGCGATAGGGCCGGAGACGAAAGAAACTGTTCGAGGAGCCGACATGGAAAAGGGGCCTGGCAGGGAAAGCCAGGCCCCTCTCTTCTCTGATCGGAGGTCAAGTCAGATCAGGTCAGAAGTTGCGCTCGAAGCGGAGGATACCGGAAACCGTATCGTCCTTGGCGTAGTCATAGTGAACATAAGTCACTTCCGGCTCGACCAGCAGGTCCTTGACCGGATTGAACTTCAGGTTCGTGGTTGCTTCGAAGATCTTCGAGTCGGTGTAGGCGAGCTGCAGGTTCCACTTCAGCTTTTCATTGAACGGAACGCCAACGCCGCCCCAGACGGCCCAGTCACCCCAGCCGCACTTGGCTGCATTGACGGTGCCGTTCGGCGCCGTGCAAGCCGAGACGTCCTGGTTGGTGCCGGCATACTTGTTGAGCTTGTCGCCGTCCGTGTTCCAGCCGCCCATCAGGAAGGCCGAGAAAGCACCGAAGTCGGCATCGACGCGAGCCTTGATGGCGCCTTCCTCGACGATGGAGTCATAACCACCGACGACGCGGAACTGCCATGCGCCGGCCTTGTAGCCGAGACCGGCAACGGCGTCCGGAGCGTAGTGATTTTCCTTGTCATCCGTCCACCAGCTTGCGCCATAGGAAGCGCCGGAGCCGCTGGAGTTGCTGTCTTCGACCGAGACCACAGCCGTGAAGCCGTTGCCGGCATCGTAGTTGTAGGTGATCTGGTTCAGTTCGTACGGACCGTCATAGATCACGTCGTCGTTGATGACGTCGCCGGCGTAACCGATATACAGGTTGTAAGCCGAGTCCTTCTTACCGACGGTAAAGCCGCCGAGGCTGATATAGGACCACAGCAGGTTCGTGCTCGTCGAGCCGCCGTCGTTCCAGTCCCAGCGGACGATGGTTTCGGTCTTCAACGGGCCGTATTCGGTGTCGGTCGCGGTATCGACATTCAATTCCGCGCGGGTATGCCAGAGCGTGCCCTGGCTGCTGGTCCGATTATAGGCGTTGTACCATTCACCTTCGGTACGAACCTTGCCGCCGACCTTGAGGCAGGTTTCGGTACCCGGAATGAAGAAGTAGCCTGGACCGTATGCGTCGCAGATGCGGACATATTCCAGCGGCTCCGGCTCGGCGGCGACGATGGCGTCCGCCGCATGCGCGCCGGTTGCTGCTGCAAGCGCGGCAGCGGAGCCGAGAAGAAGGCTCTTGATGTTCATAATAACTCCAATCTTTTCATGATTGGGCATGAGATATCGCGCCGAAAAACGGCGTGCCCAACCCCATCCCGTTCAATGTTCCCTGTCATCGGATGTGAGATAGTAAGTCTCACGAACTATTTGGTGAACCCGCTTCGCTGATTTGGCAAGTTACTAAGATTTGCGAACTATATGTACGCTACTTGAAAAAAATCTTTGTTGCAAAAATGACGCAAATCGCCCGATCAGGGCTTTCCGCTAGTTGCGGGCAAGGGGTGTCCGTAACCGGAGGGAAGGGTGCTTGCGACGGAGACAGGATCGCTCATGCTCCCATGCGCCGATTCCGGCGCAAAACATCGACCATACCGGTGTCAAAGCTGACGAAAACTAGGGGAGGTGGAGGCCTCGTCCGGAATCGAACCGGAATACAAGGATTTGCAGTCCTCTGCGTAACCACTCCGCCACGAGGCCATCCGATATAAATAAAGGCGAGTGATGGCGGGCGTTTAGAACGAATCTCAGGAGAGTGCAAGACCTATTGCCGCCGATGATCAAATAACTTGTCGATTGTGCTTGGGGGAGCTGCCGCCACACCGGCCGATCGTCGTGATAACGCATTTGCAGCAACGATATTGCATTGCAGAAATCGATTGCTCCCCTATGTCCCGTTCGAACATTCGAATAGACTGGTGGAGCGGTTTATGAAATATGTGAGAGAATTCGAGGCCTTGCGGGGTCTGCTGGCGATCTGGGTTCTGGTCGGCCATGTCGCCTCGGCCGTCGCCATTCACGGGCGATTGTTTCAGGAGCGGTTCTATAATGAATATGCCGTGGATGTGTTCATCATCCTCAGCGGCTTCGCCATCACCGCGCTGATCGACAAGCGGCCGGAGCCGTATCGTCTCTATATCGCCCGGCGCGCACTTCGAATTTTCCCCGCCTATCTCTTCTATCTGGCGATCTCGGTCACGGTCGCGGCAATCGCGCTGCAGATATGGACGAATTCGCCCGACGGTTCGATGAAGGCCGCGCGTATCGGCATTGCCGCGGATACGCTTGCCTATTGGCCCTGGCATCTGCTGGCGCATGTGACGGGCTTGCACGGGCTGGTGCCGCCACGCCTCCTGCCATCGACCGATTATGCCTTTCTCGGTCAGGCCTGGAGCATCTCGCTCGAGTGGCAGTTTTATCTGGTCGCGCCGTTGCTGATCGGATTGGTCGCCAGGCCGATATCATGGCTGCGAATCACGCTTCTCGTTCTGCTGATGCTCGCGATCTCGGCCATCTTGCCGAAGCTGCCGCAGAGCTTTCTCGGCAAATGGCTGGTGGATTTCGGTATCGGCATCGCCAGCTTCTATTTCATGAAGCATCGTGCGCTTGGCGAGCCTTTTCTCCAATCCCTGCCTTTGCCGCAGCTTTGGCTTGTTGGCGTCGGGCTGTGCATCCTGCAGCGTTCCGTCGCCTATCTGCCGCTCGCCATCTGGCTGACGGCGATCCTGGTGATCGTTTCGGCCCGCGAGGGCAGGGGCGCCGTCTATGAAAAAATCTCCGCCCTTGCCTGCAGCCGGCCGCTGCAATGGCTGGGCGGCATGGCCTATTCGCTCTATCTGTCGCATATGCTGGTGCTGCTTTTGGCGCTCGCCACGCTGCCAAGGATGGGGCTGGCGTCGCCTTGGGAGCAGGCACTCTATCTGCTGACGGCGACCCTTGCCGGTACGCTGGTCGTCTCCCGCCTGTCCTACCTCTATATAGAGAGGCCGTTCCACGAGTTCGGCCGCAATCTCGGCAGGGGCGGGCGGGCGGCGGCCGAGCCGTCCGAGCTCATCAAAAAGAAGGTGGTTTGATCGCGCCGGAAGGACGACGGGCTGTTGTCGCGCGGCGACGCATCGTCAGAATTTCCGCGCCCGTTGCCGGGATGCCTTGAAAGCGCAGCCGCACGCGATTAAGACACGCGGAGCATAAGAGCAAAAACCGGCTTAGCCCTTGGGCGCGAGAGGATATGATGGATTTCGAAGCAGCACGCGTGAAGATGGTCGAGAACCAGATCCGCACGACGGATGTCACCTCCCATTCCGTGTTGAATGCGTTTCTGACGGTGCCGCGCGAGAATTTCGTGCCGGAGAAGTCGAAGCTCCTGGCCTATATCGATACCGATATCGAGGTCTGTCCGGCGGCTGCCGGCAAGCCGGGGCGTTTCCTGATGGAAGCTTCGCCGCTGGCAAAGCTGCTGCAGCTCGGCGCGATCGGCAAGCAGGACAAGGTTCTGGATGTCGGCGCCGGCACCGGTTACGTTTCGGCATTGCTGTCGATCCTCGCCGGTAAGGTCACCGCGCTCGAATCCGACGAGGCGCTGGCGTCGCAGGCCAAGGCCAATCTCGCAGCCCTCGGCAATGACAACGTCACCGTCGTCACCGGCGAGCTGGAAAAGGGCAATGCCGCCGGCGGTCCTTACGATGTCATCTTCGTCGATGGCTCCGTCGAGGAAGTGCCGCCGGCGCTTCTCGACCAGCTCGGCGAAGGCGGCCGGTTGATCGTCGTGCTCGGTTATGGTCATGCCGCCCGTGCCACCGTCTTCATCCGCGAGCGTGGCGCCTTGTCCGAAAACGTCTTCTTCAATGCATCGGTCAAGCCGCTGCCGGGCTTCGCCAAGGCCAAGGAATTCGTATTCTGATCTGCCTCGGCGATCACCGGATAGTCACCAGACGGGCGCTTCGGGCGCCCGTTTTTTATTGTGCCGGCACCCGGCAAAAGCGATGATTGCCAGGTGATTCGCGACTGCCGTAACAAAACTGTGCATCACCGGGTTTAGGACTGCGGCAGTGATTTTTTTCCCCAGGGTAGTATTCTAGGGTGGCGCTGATTCGGGCGCTCCTTTTACGGGATTCCGGTCGTTGCATCTGGGAAAACGGGGATGAATATGGCTCAGCCAAGCGTAGTGCGTGAACCGTCCATGGAAGAGATATTGGCGTCCATTCGCCGTATCATCGAAAGCAACGAACCCGGCGCCGCCAAGTCTATTTCGCCCTCTTTGCCGCCCGTTTACACCACTGCCGACGATGAGCGGGAGGATGATATCCGCCTGACGGTCGATGAGGAGTTCGCCGCCGCGGAAATGGCCGCCGCATCCTCCGTTGCCGACCCGGAGCCGCGTTTCGTCGCCGCCAATTCGCAGGCGCCGTCGCGTGAGCCGGAAGCGCCGGCCCGTACCTTGTCGCTGGCCGACGTTGCGGCCCGCGTTCGTGCTGCTTCCGAGCGCAATGCCGCGCAGTTGAACCCGGCGCGCGAGGCACCGCGCGAGCTGCCGCCATCCATGGCCGCGCGTCTGGCCGAAGCTTTGGTCGAGCCCGTTGCCGCCTCAGTTCCATTGCGCGGCGCGGTCACCGATGCGCCCGTCTCCGCCGTGCCGGCGTCCGCGGCCGCCCTTCTGGCCGAGGCTGCCGCCCATGCGGCCAAGATCGACGGGCAATCGCAACCGGCCGTGGACCGCGTCGAGACTGCGACCGTCGCGGCCGCGCCGGTTTCCAATCCGCAACCGCAGCCCGCGGTATCCGCCGATCGTTTCCTGCCTCAGGTACAGGCCGAACTCCCGCCGTCGCTGATCTCGGAAGCGACCGGAGTGCAAGTGGCGCGCTCCTTCGATGAGCTTGCGGCCGCGATCGACGGCGGTCCGCGCCGTTCGCTGGATGAGATCGCACAGGAGATGCTGCGGCCGATGCTGCAGGAGTGGCTCGACGACAATCTGCCGACGCTGGTCGAGCGTCTCGTGCGCGAAGAAATCGAACGAGTGGCGCGCGGCCCGCGCCGCTGACGGCCTGAGCTTCGGGTAGACCTCCGCCGCTCCGGCTTCCGGGGCGGCTTTTTTATTGACTTGCCCGCGGCCATCCTATTTACAACCCGCATAACCGAACCCTAGAGATCCGGTCCCAAAATGCTCGACAAAACCTATGATTCCGCCGCCGTCGAACCGAAAATCGCCCAGAAATGGGATGAGGTCGACGCTTTTCGCGCCGGTGCGAACGCCAAGCCCGGCGCCGAAACCTTCACCATCGTCATCCCGCCGCCGAACGTGACCGGTTCGCTGCACATGGGGCATGCGCTGAACAATACGCTGCAGGACATCATGGTGCGTTTCGAGCGCATGCGCGGCAAGGACGTACTTTGGCAGCCGGGCATGGACCATGCCGGCATCGCCACGCAGATGGTGGTCGAGCGCCAGCTCGCCGAACGGCAGCAGCCCAACCGTCACGCCATGGGACGCGAAGCCTTCGTCGAGAAGGTCTGGGAATGGAAGGCGGAATCGGGCGGCCTGATCTTCAACCAGCTGAAGCGCCTGGGTGCGTCGTGCGACTGGTCGCGCGAACGCTTCACCATGGACGAAGGCCTGTCGAAGGCCGTTCTCGAGGTTTTCGTCACGCTCTACAAGGAAGGCTTGATCTATAAGGACAAGCGCCTGGTCAATTGGGACCCCAAGCTCCTGACCGCAATTTCCGACATGGAAGTCGAGCAGCAGGAGATGAAGGGCAATCTCTGGCACCTGCGCTATCCGCTCGAGCCGGGCGTCACCTATCAGTATCCGATCGCCTTCGACGAGGACGGCAAGCCGACCGAGTTCGAGACGCGCGACTATATCGTCGTCGCGACGACACGTCCGGAGACGATGCTGGGCGATACCGGCATTGCCGTCAATCCGGAAGACGAGCGCTACCAGCCGATCGTCGGCAAGCATGTCATCCTGCCGATCGTCGGCCGCAGGATTCCGATCGTCGCCGACTCCTATGCCGACCCGACAGCCGGCACCGGCGCGGTGAAGATCACGCCCGCCCATGATTTCAACGACTTCGAGGTCGGCAAGCGGGCAGGGCTGCGCGCCATCAACGTTATGAACGTCGATGCCACCATCACCATCAAGGAGAACGAGGACTTCCTCGAAGGCCTCGACAATCCGGCGGCGCTGCACGGCGCCTGGGACGAGCTGGAAGGCAAGGACCGCTTCGAGGCGCGCAAGATCATCGTCCGCATCTTCGAAGAGGCAGGCCTGCTCGACAAGATCGAGCCGCATACGCATGTCGTGCCGCACGGAGACCGTGGCGGTGTGCCGATCGAGCCGCGGCTGACCGAACAGTGGTTCGTCGACAACAAGACCCTGGGACAGCCCGCGCTGGAATCCGTCCGCGAGGGAAAAACCAAGTTCGTGCCCCGGAACTGGGAAAACACCTATTTCAACTGGCTGGAAAACATCGAGCCCTGGTGCATTTCCCGCCAGCTCTGGTGGGGACATCAGATCCCGGCATGGTACGGTCCCGATGGGCAGGTCTTCGTCGAGAAGAGCGAAGAGGAAGCGCTGCAGGCGGCGATCCAGCATTATCTGTCGCATGAGGGGCCGATGAAGGCCTATGTCGAGGACCTCTTGGAAAACTTCAAGCCGGGCGAGATCCTGACGCGCGACGAAGACGTGCTTGATACCTGGTTCTCGTCCGCCCTCTGGCCGTTCTCGACGCTCGGCTGGCCGGACAAGACGCCGGAGCTTGCCCGTTACTATCCGACCAACGTTCTCGTCACCGGTTTCGACATCATCCCGTTCTGGGTCGTCCGCATGATGCAGATGGGTCTGCATTTCATGAAGGACGAGAACGGCGATCCCGTCGAACCCTTCCATACGATCTATATTCACGCCCTGGTCCGCGACAAGAACGGGCAGAAGATGTCGAAGTCCAAGGGCAACGTCATCGATCCGCTCGAGCTCATCGATCAATATGGCGCTGACGCCCTGCGTTTCACGCTGGCGATCATGGCGGCGCAGGGCCGCGACGTGAAGCTCGACCCGTCCCGCATCGCCGGCTACCGCAATTTCGGCACCAAGCTTTGGAATGCCACGCGCTTTGCCGAGATGAACGGCGCCAAGAGCGATCCGCATTTCGTGCCGGAAGCAGCCGAGCTGACCATCAATCGCTGGATTCTGACCGAGCTTGCCCGGACGGAGCGTGACGTCACGGAGGCGATCGAAGCCTATCGCTTCAACGACGCCGCGGGAGCGCTCTACCGCTTCATCTGGAACCAGTTCTGCGACTGGTATCTCGAGCTCCTGAAGCCGGTCTTCAGCGGCGACGACGAGAACGCCAAGGCGGAAGCGCAGTCCTGCGCGGCCTATGTGCTTGAGGAGACCTATAAGCTGCTGCATCCCTTCATGCCCTTCATGACCGAAGAGCTGTGGGCGCATACGGCGGGCGAGGGCAAGGAACGCGATGGCCTGATCTGCCACGCCGACTGGCCGGCGCCGTCCTATGCCGACGATGTCGCTGCCGATGAGATCAACTGGCTGATCGATCTGGTCTCCGGCCTGCGTTCCGTGCGTTCGGAAATGAACGTGCCGCCGGCCGCCACCGCGCCGCTGGTGATCGTCGGCGCCAACAGCCTGACCCGCGAGCGCCTGTTCCGCCACGACGCGGCGATCAAGCGGCTTGCCCGCGTCGAGGAGATTTTGCTCTCCGACGTGGCGCCGAGGGGTGCGGCACAGATCGTCGTCGGCGAGGCGACCATCTGCCTGCCGCTCGGCAGCCTCATCGACCTCTCGGTCGAAAAGGCGCGTCTGGAGAAGAGCATCGCCAAGAACGAACAGGAGATGGCCCGCATCACCGGCAAGCTTTCGAACGAGAAGTTCGTCGCCAACGCCAATCCGGACGTGGTCGCCGCCGAACGCGAGCGCCTGGATGAGCTGCAAGGTCAGCTCGCCAGCCTCAAGGTCGCGCTCGCGAGGGTCAGCGAAGCCGGCTGATAATCGGTCTTTATTCATTCAAGCGGAAGGGCATGCGGACAGGCGCCGCATGCCCTTTTTGTTTGCGCCGTCGATTCGATGGCGGCATCGAAGATGGCCATCCTGCCAATCGCCAGCTTCGCGCAGGTAAAAGCAATTATCCTATTAAATTGAAGGTTCTCTCGAAAAGCGAAACTGTTGTCAGATTGTAACAGAATTGTTTCAGGGAGGTATAATAATCTATCTGAGGCATTTAATGTTTTTCAAAAAGCAAAAATTATCTAATTTCCGCCACAATGAGACAGGTCGCTCATTTTCTTACGTAAATCAGTCACCATCCTCCAGGCTTGCCGGGCACGAAGGGTGCATTGCCAAGTCGAAGGATCGTCGCAACAATCGCATGGATGGATGCACAAGTGGGGGAGACACAATGGCATTTCGTATTGCGTTGAAGAGCACGTTCGCGCTCGTTATCACCTCGTCCTTTGCAAGCGCCGCCTTTGCGGGCGGGCTTGATCGCGGCGGTTACGATATCGACCTGCTTTTCGACAAGGGCCGCTACGCTTTCGAGTCCGGCGTGACGTATGTCATGCCCGGCCGCAAGTTCAAGAACGCCAAGGATACCAATCCGGCTGACGGCAATCTCAACGGACGCTCGAGTTCCACGGATGTGACCGAGAACTATGCGATCCCGTATATCGGCTTCAAGATCGGCATCACCGACGACATCGACTGCTTGGCGGATTATTCCGAACCTTTTGGTGGCCACAGCAATCCCGGTCTGAATTGGGCTGGCGCCAACAACGAGATCGAGACCAAGCTGCGCACGCATAATTATGCGGCGACCTGCTCGTACAAATTCGATGCCGGTCCGGGTCAGCTACGCTTGATCGGCGGCGGCTTCTACCAGGAGGTCAGCGGCTACAAGTCCCGTCTGGTCTCGGCCATTCCGGCTCCGCTTTCCGCCGTCTATGACGGTGTCGGCTCGCTCGACGTCGACGGTCATGGTTGGGGCTGGCGCGCCGGTCTTGCCTATGAGATCGACGAATACGCGTTCCGCACCAGCCTGCTCTACAACAGCCGCGTCAAATACGACAACCTCAAGGGCACGGTCGATCTGACGGAACTGCCGCCGATCCGCGCGTTCTTCGGCAAGACCACCTCCGTCTTCGGCTCGGCGGATGCGCCGGACTCGCTGGAATGGAAGATCCAAACCGGCATTGCTCCGGACTGGCTGGCCTTCGGCTCGGTCAAGTGGACCAACTGGAGCGTTCTGCAGAGCATCGCGCTTTGCCCGACCTCCACGCGCGGCATATCCTGCCGTCCGGGTGGCGCCACCCAGCTTACCTCGCTCGATCTGCTCTATCAGGACGGCTGGACGATCTCCGGCGGTATCGGTCACAAGTTCAATGACAAGTGGAGCGGCGCGCTCAGCCTGACGTGGGATCGCGGCACCAGCCATGGCTATGGCATGAATTCCGATACCTGGACGCTGGGCGCTGGCGTCAACTACAAGGCGACGGAGCATGTCGAGTTTACCTTCGCCGGTGCGCTTGGCCTGCTGACCAGCGGCAAGTCCGGCCAGATGACTTCCAACGGCATCGTCTACGGCAGTGACGCTACCTACAGCTACGGCAACGACCTGGTTGCCGCCCTGTCGACCTCGATGAAGGTGAGGTTCTGAGCCTAACCCATTGAATTGAAGCAAGTTTGGAAGAATTTCCTCTATAGCTTCAATCGATTCCCGCGCCGCGAGCCCTTTTTGGTCTCGCGGCGTTTTTATACTGTGTCTTGCGAAGATCATTTGCGGTCGCGCCGCGCAAAACCATCCCGGATAGCGGTTCTATGGTTAATAGAAGCTCAAGATCGGCAATCTCTTTGTGACGATTCAGCAACACTTCATTTCAACAGATTACAGCCGCGTGTTCGATGCCCAATTTGTCCATTTCCCGCCACAAATGAGGAGCAGCGATTATACAGGCAAAGGGGTGAGCCTTTTAGAAAGTGCGTAAACGGTTGATGGGTCAGTTTCCACTTAGTCAGAACGAGCAGTCCGGGACCGGAACGGTGACGTTTCCGATGCAGCCGGAAAGCCGTTATTTCCAGCGGGAATCCCGAAATCATCCGGTCGCGAGCACCCCTTTCAGAGCGGTGACGCGGGGCGTTGTTTCGGCAGCGCCGAGCGTTCGCAGCAACAAGAATGCTCGTTTGGACACAATTTCCCACTATGTTCGGAAATGTGGCGAACAGCATTGGACTGTTGCCGCGCGAACCTTCTCAACGGAAGGTCAGGCTGGTCCGTGCGTCGGTAGGGAATACATTCGCGGACCTTACGGTACAGGCGGAAACGCCGTGGCGGATGCGAATGGAGCGAGAGAAATCGACTGTTATGTTTAAGTCCGAGTTCATATCAGCGAGAGTAATGCTGCTCAGCCTGTCGCTTGCCACCCTTGTGGTGCTTACGGGTCAGTGCCGGGCATTCGATATCAATGCCGGCGTCACCAAGGAATCCGGTCCTTTCGATCTCTTCAAGTTCGGCTTCCGGGCCTATAAGAACGGCCAGAAGGAAGAGGCGGTCGAGGCCTATCGCTATGCCGCCGAAAAGGGCCATACGGGTTCGCGCTGGGCATTGGCCAACATGTATGCCGACGGCGATGGCGTCACGCAGGACGATTTCGAGGCCTTCAAGATCTATAGTGAGATCGCCCAGCAGGGTGTGGAGCCTGGCTCGGAAGATACCGGCTTCTTCATCAATGCGCTGCTTGCGCTCGCCAATTATTACAAGACCGGCATTCAGAACAGCCCGGTCAAGATCGATCTCAGCCAGGCTCGCCAGCTCTATTTCCAGGTCGCCTCCACCTTCGGCGTTCCCGAGGCACAGTTCCAGCTCGCGCAGATGATGCTGACGGGTGAGGGCGGCTCCGCGAATGTGCAGCAGGCCAAGAAGTGGCTGAACCAGGCCCGCAAGAGCGGCCATCCCGGCGCCATGGCGGTCTTCGGCAATATCCTGTTCCAGGAAGGTCAGTCCGTGCGTGGCCTGGCCTTCATGACGGCGGCGCTCGACAAGTGCAAGCCGAAGGACTGTGGCTGGATGGAAGATCTGCAGGAGCAGGCCTTCTCGGTCGCCACCGAGAACGACCGTCGCGTCGCCGTATCCATGTCGCATCAATTGGATGTCGCCGGTTCCGAGTGACCGGCGTCAGCCTGGCGCAGCAGCCGCTTTCATGGCACGGCTGCGTTTCCGTCCGTATGTCAGGCGGCGTTCCTGTCCGCAAAATCGAGATGTGCAATGACCGGAACGTGGTCCGAGGGCTTTTCCCAGGCGCGGACATGTTTTTCGATGGCCGTGGAGGTCAGGCGGTCGGTGGCTTCGGGCGAGAGCATCAGGTGGTCGATGCGGATGCCGTTGTTTTTCGGCCAGGCACCGGCCTGATAGTCCCAGAATGAATAGAGTTTGGTCGCATCGGTGGTGGCGCGCACGGCGTCGGTGAAGCCGAGATTTTCGAGCTGGCGAAAAGCCTGGCGGGTCTGCGGCAGGAACAGCGCGTCGTTTTCCCAGACCTTCGGATCGAAGCAGTCATGCGGCTCCGGGATGACATTGTAGTCGCCGGCGAGGACGATCGGCTCTTCCAGCGCAAGCCTGTCGGCTGCGAATCGCCGCAGACGCTCCATCCACGCGAGCTTGTAGGGGTATTTTTCGGTATCGATGGGATTGCCGTTCGGCAGATAGAGGCAGCAGATGCGCAGCACGCCATGTCCCGGCACGGAGAAGACCGCCTCGATGAAGCGGGCCTGTTCATCCGCATCGTCACCCGGCAGCCCGCGATTAACCTCATCCGGCTTCGTCTTGGAGAGGATGGCGACGCCATTGAAGCCCTTCTGGCCGTGCGTTTCGACATGATAGCCGAGCGCTTCGATCTCCAGCCGCGGAAAGCCTTCGTCGACCGTCTTGATCTCCTGCAGGCAGGCGATATCCGGATCGGAATCCTTCAGCCACTGGCACAGATTCTCGATGCGCGCCTTGACGCCGTTGATGTTCCAGGTGGCGATCTTCATGAAGGGTCGGCTCCTCTGCTTCGCCTTCTTTCTATCCGCAGCCGCCGGCCTTGACCACCATGCAAATGAAAACCGACCGGGAGCGGGCGCTTCCGGCCGGTGATCAAACTGTGGAAAAACAGGAGCGTCAGATCGAAAAACTGGTGCCGCAGCCGCAACTTGCGACCGCATTCGGATTCTTGATCTGAAAAGACTGGCCAAGCAGGTTGTCGACGAAATCGATCTCGGAACCGGCCATGTAGACCAGCGACAATTGATCGATCAGCACCTTGGCATCGCCTTTTTCGACAATGATGTCATCGTCTTGCGGGCCTTCGGCAAGATCGAATTTGTAGGAAAATCCGGAACATCCGCCGCCTTCGACGGCGACGCGCAGCGCGTGCTTGCCGGCCTCGGCGCCGACGATCGCGGCGATTCGCTTTGCCGCTGCGTCCGATAGGGTTACACTTGTCTCAGTCATGCTTTCCTCCTGCCGGGGTCAAGATCCGGAGAGAACCAATGGGCCGTCCGACTTTCAAACGGCTGATATCCATAGCCTTTATCATGAAAGTGCGGCTGGTGACAGCGATGGTTTGACGGTTGAGCCGCGCGCCATTTTGCTGTTTGTCTTTGCTATAGGTATGAAGGGCGCGAAGCGGCGTCAATGGGCCGGCTCTTGTATTCGGATGGCAGCATCCAAATGTGGGGAAGGCGGCTCAGGAAATGGAACGATCCTTGCGTGTCCAGTCGGATACGCGGCGCTTCAACGCCGGAATGGATGGATGATGACGATCGACAGGCATGCATTGGGTTTTGGTTATGGAGAGAAGGCGGTCTATGCGACCGATCCCTGGAGGTCGCGTGGGCGGCTCTATGAAGAAGGATCGAGCCCGACACGCTCCGATTTCCAGCGCGACCGCGACCGCATCGTGCATACGACGGCTTTCCGGCGCCTGAAGCACAAGACCCAGGTGTTCATCGCCCAGGACGGCGATCATTACCGCACGCGCCTGACGCATACGATCGAGGTGGCGCAGGTGGCGCGCGCGCTCGCACGGGCGCTCAGGCTCGACGAGGATCTCGCCGAAGGCGTCGCGCTGGTCCACGATTTCGGTCACACGCCCTTTGGCCACACCGGCGAGGATGCCCTGCACGAAATGCTGGTGCCCTATGGCGGGTTCGACCACAATGCCCAATCCTTGCGCATCGTGACGAAGCTCGAGCGGCGCTATGCCGAATTCGACGGCCTCAATCTCACCTGGGAAACGTTGGAAGGGCTGGTCAAGCACAATGGCCCGTTGCTGACGCCCGATGGTAAAGAGACGCGCGGTCCCGTGCCACAGCCGATCCTCGACTATTGCCAGATCCACGATCTGGAAATCGCGACCTATGCTAGCCTTGAGGCGCAGGTCGCGGCCATTGCCGACGATATCGCCTACAACACCCACGACATCGACGATGGTCTGCGTTCGGGCTACCTGACCTTCGAGATGCTGGAAGAGGTGCCGTTCCTGTCGAAGCTGATGGCCGAGGTGCGGGAGCGCTACCCGCATCTGGAGCCGAGCCGCTTTACCCATGAGATCATGCGCCGGCAGATTACCCGCATGGTCGAGGACGTGATTGCCGTCTCGCAGCAGGCCTTGAGCGAGATCAAGCCCGGCAGCGTCGGCGATATCCGCGCCGCCGGCCGCGTCATTGCCGCCTTCTCTCCCGAGATGGCCGAGACGGACAAGCAGATCAAGCAGATGCTCTTCAAGCGCATCTACCGTCATCCCGACATCATGCGCATCCGCGCCGGCGCCGCGCAGATCGTCACGGACCTGTTCCGGGCCTATATGGACAATCCCAAGGAGATGCAGAGCCACTATTGGGTCGATCACATCGCCGGGCTTGCCGTTGCCGCCAAGGCTCGCCATGTCGGCGATTATCTGGCCGGCATGACCGACACCTATGCGATCAGTGCCCACAGGCGTCTGTTTGACCAGACTCCCGATTTGCGGTAGGCAGCGGCGGCGTCGGGCCGAAGCGGCCCGCCCAAGCGACATGTGGACGATATGATGAACCTTTTCACCGACTTCGAAGCAAGAATTAAGAACGCCCTTGAGCAAATTGATATTGTGAGAGAAAAGCGATCCGAACTCGACTTCGGACGTATCGGCGTGGAGCCGCCGCGCGACGCCAGCCATGGCGATGTCGCGACCAATGCGGCCATGGTCCTGTCAAAGCCGCTGGGTACGAATCCGCGCGCTCTGGCCGAAATCATCATCGGCAAGCTGAAGGAAGATGCCGACGTCGCCGAGGTCTCGGTGGCCGGTCCGGGCTTCATCAACATCCGCCTTTCAGTCGGCTACTGGCAGCGCCTGCTGGCGACGATGATCGCCGAAGGCGAGAAATTCGGCCGCTCGACGCTCGGCGAGGGCCAGAAGGTCAATGTCGAATATGTCTCCGCCAATCCGACGGGACCGATGCATGTCGGCCATTGCCGTGGCGCCGTCGTCGGCGACGCGCTGGCGAATCTGCTCGGTTTTGCCGGCTACGAGGTCACCAAGGAATATTACATCAACGACGCCGGCTCACAGATCGACGTGCTGGCGCGCTCGGTCTTCATCCGGTACCGCGAGGCGCTTGGCGAGCAGGTCGGTGACATCCCGGCCGGTCTCTATCCCGGCGATTATCTGGTTCCGGTCGGCGAAGCCCTGGTCAAGGAATTCGGCAGCAAGCTTCGCGGCATGACGGAAGAGCAGTGGCTGCCGATCGTCAAGGAGCGCGCCATCGACGCGATGATGGCGATGATCCGCGAGGACCTCGAGGCGCTGAACGTCCATCACGACGTGTTCTTCTCGGAGCGGACCCTGCACGCCAACGGCGCCGCGCTGATCCGTACCGCCATCAACGACCTGACCTTCAAGGGTTATGTCTACAAGGGCGCGCTACCGCCGCCGAAGGGGCAGTTGCCGGAGGACTGGGAAGACCGCGAGCAGACGCTCTTCCGTTCGACGGAAGTGGGCGACGATATCGACCGGCCGCTGATCAAGTCGGACGGTTCCTACACCTATTTCGCCGCCGACGTCGCTTACTTCAAGAACAAGTTCGACCGCGGCTTCAACGAGATGATCTATATTCTCGGCGCCGACCATGGCGGCTACGTCAAGCGGCTGGAAGCCGTCGCGCGTGGCGTGTCGGAAGGCAAGGCGAAATTGACAGTGCTGCTCTGCCAGCTCGTCAAGCTGTTCCGCAACGGCGAGCCGGTGAAGATGTCGAAGCGCTCGGGCGATTTCGTCACGCTGCGCGAAGTGGTGGACGAGGTGGGCCGCGATTCCGTCCGCTTCATGATGCTCTACCGGAAGAATTCCGAGCCGCTCGATTTCGATTTCGCCAAGGTGACGGAACAGTCCAAGGACAATCCGGTCTTCTACGTGCAATATGCGCATGCCCGCTGTATGTCGGTCTTCCGCCAGGCCAAGGAAGCGTTCCCGGATCTCGATATCGCCTCGCTCGATCTGGCCAAGGCCGTCGTCGGCACGATCTCCGATCCGGCCGAATTGCAGCTCGTCGCCAAGATTGCCGAATTCCCGCGAATCGTCGAAGCTGCGGCGCAGGCTCAGGAGCCGCATCGCATCGCATTTTATCTTTACGATTTGGCAAGTTCGTTCCACGGACACTGGAACAAAGGTAAAGATTTACCTGAATTACGATTTGTTAACGATAAGAACCGAGAATTAAGCATTGCCAGACTTGGGCTGGTGCACGCTGTCGCGTCGGTTTTGAAGTCGGGTCTTGGTATAACCGGGACCGCAGCGCCGGACGAAATGCGATAACGTCACCATTTACCCACATTGCGCTGGCATTTAACTGTAGCGTTTGCGAGTGGATTGGGTGATGGCAGAAAAACAGTTGGCGTATCGCGCAAGCGGAAACGACGGGTTCTTTGCGGATGATGATCCGCTTGCCGAACTCGCCCGCATCGTCGGTTTCGAGCCGCGGCCAGCCGCCCAGGCGGCGCCTGCGTCTCAGCGGCAAGATCCCGCCTTTGACCTCGAAGACGAACTCCTCAGGGAGTTCGAGCGCTATGATGCGCCTCGTTTGAGTCCTGCTGATGACATCCCGGTCGTGCCGGAAGAGCAGCCGCTTGCTGCCGAAGCAGCTGAACCTGCCCGTCCGGCCGCGCCGGCGAGCATCGAGCCCCAATTCGTTGAGCCGCAGCAGCCTGCTGTTCCGATCAAGCCCACCATCGGTGCGCGTGATCTCATCGACGAGTTGGAAATGTCGATCGCTCCGGCCTTGCAGCCCGCATCGGTTCCGGTAGCGCCGCAGCCCGTCGCCGTTCTTCAGCCGGTAGCTCCGCAGCCTGTCAAGCCGACGCCGCAGTCTGCTGCCGCCACCGTGCGGTTGCCGATCGCCAATTTTACCCTGGCGTCTCAATCTGACACGCGTGAGCAGCCGAAGCCTGCCGCCGCCGCTTCTGTCGCGCCTCCAATCGCTTCGGTGCGCGCCATCGATACTTCGATCGATTTCGATTTGCCGGCGGCGCGGGAAGTCCCGCGGGCGCACCCCGTTGCGTCGCAGCCAGTCGCCACGGCATCGGAACCGGCCAAGCCGGCCAGCTTCGATGCGGCAGCTCTTGCCGCCGAGATTGACGATCTACTGGCCGATGTTGACCGCTATCCCGTTCCCGCGCGGAGCAACGCGTCCGAGGAGCCGGTCGAGCCCGCCTTCGAGGGTTTCGCCTCGCAGCCGGTACCGACGCCTGCCACTCCCGTGGTTGCCGCTGCGCCCGTGGTTGCGGCGCGCGAAGAGGTGAAGCCGATCACCCTGCAGGCTGACGATCCTTTCATTGGCGATGATTTCGAGTTCGATCTTGCCGATATCGAGATGGAACTTGCTCAACTCGATCTTGCCGAAGCCAAGGCGGCCGCTCCGGTCGCGCCGCCGGCTCCAGCAGTGGCCGCGCCGGTCATCTCCAGGGCAACGCCGATAATCCCGGCTCCCGTTGCCGCCGCGCCGGCCGCCATTGTGCCGCCGGTCGTGGAGACTCCCCGACCCGCTCCGGTTCAGCCGCCGGTCGCAGCCGCCGTGCCGCTGGCGCAGAAGGCAGTACCTGCGCTCGACATCGATCAGGCGTTGCCTTTCGATCCGTCGGAAATTGCCGATACGGAAGATCGTGTCGAGACCTTCGAAGGCTCGCATGTTCCGAACTTGCCGCCGGTCGAGCCGGAAGCGCCGATCGCGGTTCCGCCGGAATATGATTTCGATATCGATGCGGAGATGGCGAGCCTGTTCGGCACGCCCGCCAAGGAAACGGCATCCGATCCGGTGAAGCCGGCCGTTGCCGCGGCACTTGGCGGAGCCGCGACGGCAGCCTCCTGGTCCAAGAACACGGCAGCGCAACCCGCCCCGGTGGTCGCCAAGCAGCCCGTCGAGGAGTTCGACGAGTTCGAGCGCGCGCTGGAGGAAGATTTCCGCCGCAGCTATCGCGAAGCGGCTAATCCGGTCGAGAACGTCGCCCGCATGACGCTGAACCCGGCGGCTCACGCCTATCGCCGTCCGGCACGCTCCTTCCGTGGCATGGCGACCGCAGCGGCCGTCATCGCGGTTCTCGGCCTCGGCGCCTATGGCGTCTACGGCTGGGTTCGTCATGGCTCGCCCATCTCCAGTTTCTCCGGCGAGCCGCGGGTGATCACCGCCGACGCCGATCCGGTGAAGGTCGCTCCGGAAAATCCGGGCGGCACCGTTGTCCCGAACCAGGACAAGGCTGTTTACGATCGCGTCGCTGGTGACGGCAATGCGGCGCCCAAGCAGAAGGAACTGGTGTCCTCCAATGAGCAGCCGGTGGATGTCGTCCAGAAGACGCTGATCCCGGAAGCGGTGTCGCCGGATGACGGCAGCGCCGATCAGGTCTCGCCGACGCCGGTTGGAGAAACCGAGGATCCGCGTCTGTTGCCGAACGGCAATAACGCCGATGTGGCTTCCAATGACGATGGTCAGGTTCCGTCGGTCTCGCCGCGCAAGGTGCGCACCATGATCGTCAAGCCGGATGGTTCGCTGGTTGCACGCGACGAGCCCGTCGTCGACAATACCACGACGGCTGCTTCTCCCGCCTCGACGCCAAAGACCGCCGCGGTAAAGCCGGTCAGCAATACCCAGGTCGCAACCGCCGATGTTCGGCAGGATACGCAGCCGGCAGCCGCCGACGATGACGCGGCCAGCGCCGAAAGCACGCCGATCCGGGTCGTCAAGACGACGCCGCTTCCGACCTCGCGCCCGGCACAGCCGCCGGCCAAGAGCGCGGCGGCCGAGAACACCAGCGCCGCTGCCCGCCCTGCTGCTGCCCCGGCCCAGCCGAAACCGCAGCAGGTCGCATCCGCGAGCCCGGCGGCGGCTCAGGCCACGCCTGCGGCGTCGGTCAGCGCCAGCGGCGCTTACGGCGTGCAGATCGCTTCGCTGCCTTCCGAGGCCGAAGCACAGCGGTCGCAGACAAACCTGAAGGCCAAGTTCGCCAGCGTCATCGGCGGTCATCCGCTTGAAATCCGCAAGGCCGACATTGCCGGCAAGGGCACGTACTATCGCGTGCGCGTCGTCGCCGGCTCCAAGGACGAGGCTGCCGACCTCTGCCAGCGCTTCCGCGCTGCCGGCGGCACCTGCCTGATCTCGAAGTAAGCGGCAGGACCACACATCGTAAAAAATGGCGGGCAAATGCCCGCCATTTTCGTTTGAAACAGCTTCTTCTTGTGTATCTCGCCTTGACGTCCTTCGCATTTCTCGACGTGGCGGCTATGATTCGGGCATGACCGAATCAAAATCCATGATCCTCGGCTGTAGCGGCCATTCCATCACTCCCGAAGAGCGTTCCTTCTATCAGGCTGAGCAGCCTTGGGGCTTCATCCTTTTCGGGCGCAATATTTCCGAGGCGGCGCAGATCTCCGATCTCGTCGCGTCCCTGCGCGATAGCGTCGGCCGCGATGCGCCTGTCTTTATCGATCAGGAAGGGGGTAGGGTGCAGCGCATCCGTCCGCCGCTTCTGCCGCACTATCCTTCCGGCCAGGCCCTGGGGGACATCTATCGCCAGGATCGGCAGAAGGGACTTCGCGCCGCCTGGCTGATGTCGCGCCTCCACGCCTTCGATCTGTTGAAATTCGGCATCAATGTCGATTGCCTGCCCGTGCTCGACGTACCGGTGGAGGGATCGAGCAACGTCATCGGCAATCGCGCCTATGGCGGCGATCCCGTGACGGTGGCGGAGATGGGCCGTGCGGCGGCCGAGGGTCTCAAGGCCGGCGGCGTTCTTCCGGTCATGAAGCATGTGCCCGGCCACGGCCGTGGCTTTGCCGACTCGCATCACGAGTTGCCGGTCGTCACCGTTTCGCGCGCCGAGCTGGAAGCCCATGATTTCCCGCCCTTCGTCGCGCTGAAAGATGAATTGATGGCGATGACTTGCCATGTCGTCTTTACCGATATCGATCCCGCCAATCCGGCAACGACGTCGCGCAAGGTGATCGATGAGATCATCCGCGGCTATATCGGCTTCAAGGGTCTGCTGCTTTCCGACGACACGTCGATGAACGCGCTCGCCGGTACGATCGGCGAGCGGGCGGCGAATATTGTTGCGGGCGGATGCGATATCGTGCTGCATTGCAATGGTGTCATGGACGAGATGCAGCAGGTGGTGCGCAATGTTCCGGTCCTGGCCGGCGCGGCCCTTGCGAGGGCAAAGGCGGTCGAGGCGGCTTTCGGTTATAATGACGGTGCCGACGAAGCAGCGATTCGCGCCGAATTCGACGCCATGTTCGCTGTGGCATAGGCCGGTTCCGGGGATCTGACGGGTGAACAAGTTGAGCGGCATGGAAAAGAGCCAGCAGGCGGCAGCACCGATGGACAAGCTGTGGCAGGACGGTGATGCCGAGCGCGGCATGCACGAACCGGCGCTTGTCGTCGACATCGCCGGCTTCGAAGGCCCGCTCGACCTCCTGCTGCATCTTGCCCGCAACCAAAAGGTTGACCTCTCGCGGATTTCCGTGCTGGCGCTGGCCGAGCAATATCTGCAATTCATCGAGAGCGCCCGCCGTATCCGCATCGAACTGGCGGCCGATTATCTGGTCATGGCGGCCTGGCTGGCCTATCTCAAGTCGAAGCTGCTCATTCCGCAGCAGAGCAAGGAAGACGGCCCGACCGGCGAGGAGATGGCTGCGACGCTCGCCTTCCGCCTGAAACGCCTCGAAGCCATGCGCGACGCGGCGAGCGATCTCGTCAACCGTAATCGCCTCGGCCGCGACGTGTTCGCGCGCGGCGCGCCGGAGCATATTCCCGACCGGCGCCAATCCGCCTATGATGCCAGCCTCTACGAGCTTCTGACCGCCTATGCCAGCCTGCGCCAGCGTCAGGCCGTCACGCAGGTGACGATCGAGCGCCGGCGCGTCTGGTCGCTGGTCGATGCCCGCACGATTCTCAATCGGATGATCGGCGAAATCACCGACTGGACGGCATTGGAGCATTATCTGCTCGACTATATGACCAATGCGAGCGAGCGCGTCACCGCGATCGCCAGCGCCTTTGCCGCCTCGCTGGAACTCGTGCGCGAGGGGAAGCTGGAAATGCGCCAGGAGGGTGCCTTCCAGCCGCTCTACATGCGGCGCGGGCCGAAGCATGCCGAGCTTGAGGCTGCGGAATAGGAGCGAGCGTGACCGTTTCCGATAACGAACAGTCCTTGGACGACGAGGCAGCCGAACCGACGGTACCAGTCGTCGACGAACGCGCGCTTCGCGAGGCCGAACGTATCGCGGAGGCGCTGGTCTTCGCCTCCGCGCAGCCCGTATCCGAGGGGTTCATTGCCGAGCGCGTCTCGCGCGGCGTGGATGTCCACGCCATCATGCAGCGGCTGAAGGCGGATTATGCCATGCGAGGCGTCAACCTCATCCAGGTCGATGGCGCCTGGGCCTTCCGCACCGCCGCCGATCTCTCCTTCGTCATCCGGCGGGACGACAATGAGGCCCGGAAATTGTCGCGGGCGGCACTCGAGGTGCTGGCGATCATCGCCTATCATCAGCCGGTGACGCGTGCCGAGATCGAAGATATCCGAGGCGTGCAGACTTCCAAGGGTACGCTCGACGTACTGATGGAAGCCGGCTGGGTTCGTTTTCGTGGGCGCAGGCGCACGCCTGGCCGGCCGGTGACGCTGGGTACGACCCGCGATTTCCTCGATCATTTCGGCCTTGAAGAGCTGCGCGATCTGCCCGGCCTCGAGGAGCTGAAAGGGGCGGGGCTGCTGTCCGGCCGCATCCCGGCCAATTTCAACGTGCCGTCGCCGCTGATGAGTGATGAATTGACCGAAGACGAAGATCCGATCACGCAATTGGATCTGGAGGAACTGGGCCTCCTGGCGCCGAGCGGCGGTTCGGACGAATAGGCCTTGTCCCGGTCTATGGGGTATTTGGAATCGATCCAGCCCCGGCCGGGCTTTTTTCACAATCGCGCGCCGCGTCTCGCTTTCGCCATTAGTGAATGCGAATATGGATGTCATTCTCCCGGGTTGGAGACGTTTGGCTCTGGTATCGGTGCGCACTATCCCCATAAGCGCCGATCCAGTGCATTTTGGTGTTTGAAAAACATTCGCAAACGTCTTACATCGAGATGACATTGAAATTGGGAGTTATCGCAATGGGTTCTCTAAGCATATGGCACTGGCTCATCGTCCTGGCCATCGCGCTGTTGTTGTTCGGTCGTGGGAAGATCCCGGAGCTCATGGGTGACGTCGCCAAGGGCATCAAGAGCTTCAAAAAGGGCATGAACGACGACGAAGACACGACGGCGCAGACGACAACGTCCCGCACGGTCGAGCATAAGGCCGACGAAACGAAGTAATCATGTCGGGCACGCCGCGGGCTGAAAGGCCTGCTGTCGGCCCAGGAGCCTTTTCATGTTCGACGTAGGCTGGTCCGAGCTGGTGGTTATCGCCGTTGTGGCGCTTGTGGTCATTGGCCCTAAGGAGCTGCCCGCAACCTTACGGACGATCGGCAAAATGACAGCGCGCGCCCGCAAGGTCGCGGGCGAGTTTCGTGCGCAGTTCGATGAGGCCATGCGCGAGGCGGATCTGGACGATGTGCGTCAGACGATCTCAGACGCGCAAAAACTCAATCCGGTCAATTCGTTGCGCGAGGCCATGAACCCGCTGCGGCAGATGGGCAACGACATCAAGGCGGACCTTCAGCGTTCGACGACGATCGACAAGCCCGTAGCCGCCACGCCGTTGCCATCCGAACCGATGACCGAGCCTAGCCTCGGTCTGCCGGAAACGCCGCCGACCGTTCCCGCCGCGACTGTGGCTCCAACGGTGGCCGCGGCGGCACCCGCTGTCGCATCTGCGGAAGCTGTTACCAAGCCGAAGCCGGCTCGCAAGCCTCGGGCGAAGGCGCCGGCCAAGGTCGACGAAGTGGCGGCCGTAGTCGTTACACCGGTCGTCACGGAAAAGCCGAAGCGGGCACCGCGCGCCAAGGTCGCCGCAGCCGGCGCCGATGTACCAGCAGCGGCTGCGAAGAAGCGCACGGCCAGCAAAACAACGCCTAAGAAGAAGGACGAGGCATGACGGGTGATATCGACGATAAGCCCCAGCCGCTTATCGAGCACCTCATGGAATTGCGCACGCGGCTCATATGGTCGCTGGCCGCCTTTTTCATTGCCTTCATCGGATGCTTCGCGGTCGCCAAGCATCTCTTCAACTACCTGGTCTATCCCTATAAATGGGCCGTGGTCTGGGCTGGTCTCGATCTCGCCAAGGCCGAATTGATCTATACCGCGCCGCAGGAGTTCTTCTTCACGCAGGTGAAGGTCGCCATGTTCGGCGCGCTGGTGATCGCGTTCCCGATCATCGCTGCGCAGATCTACAAGTTTGTGGCGCCGGGCCTTTACAAGAATGAGCGGGCGGCTTTCCTGCCGTTCCTGATCGCATCGCCCGTGCTGTTCCTGATGGGGGCGGCGCTCGTTTATTTCTTCTTCACCCCCATGGTGATGTGGTTCTTCCTGAAGATGCAGCAGGCGCCCGGTGAGGGCCAGGTGGCGATCGCGCTGATGCCGAAGGTCTCGGAATATCTGAGCCTGATCATGACGCTCGTCTTCTCCTTCGGTCTCGTCTTCCAGCTGCCGGTGGTCACTACGCTGCTGGCACGTGTCGGCCTCTTGACCTCGACATGGCTGGCGGAGAAGCGCAAGTTTGCCATCGTCTTCGCCTTCATCGTTGCTGCCGTGCTGACGCCGCCGGACCCGATGTCACAGATCGGCCTTGCACTGCCGACGATCCTTCTCTACGAGATTTCCATTTACGCGGCGCGACTCGTGGAGCGCCAGCGTGCCCGGCAAGCGCTCGAGGAGAATGGCGAGACCTCCGATGTCGCCAAGACGGATAATGTCTAAGCGGCAGGTCGGAAACGTCCTTCCATAGGGGGGTGCCAATTCGATCTCCGACCGAATTTTCGGTCGGAGTTATAGTCATGTCTAACGACGCGGAACGACGATGCTTGATATCAAATGGATTCGTGAGAATGCCGAGGCTCTGGATGCGGCGCTTGCCAAGCGCGGTGCCGAGCCCTTGTCGCAAAACCTCATCGCACTCGATGAGAAGCGCCGCTCCGTCATCCAGTCCGTTCAGGATCTGCAGTCCCGCCGCAACGCCGCCTCCAAGGAGATCGGCGCGGCCATGGCGCAGAAGAATACCGAGCTTGCCGAGAAGCTGAAGGCCGAAGTCGCCGAGATCAAGACCTCGCTGCCGGCGGCGGAGGAAGAAGAGCGCGTGCTGTCGGCCGAGCTCAACGACGCCCTGTCGCGCATTCCCAATATTCCGCTCGACGACGTGCCGGTCGGCAAGGACGAGCATGACAATGTCGTCAAGCATGCATGGGGCGCAAAGCCCACTTGGAATCATAAGGCGCTGGAGCATTTCGAGATCGGCGAGGCGCTCGGCTATATGGATTTCGAGCGCGCCGCCAAGCTTTCCGGCTCGCGCTTCACGGTTCTGACCTCGCAGCTTGCCCGCCTGGAGCGTGCGCTTGGCCAGTTCATGATCGACCTGCATACCGGCGAACATGGCTATACCGAAGTCAGTTCGCCGCTGATGGTGCGCGCCGAAACCATGTTCGGCACCGGCCAGCTGCCGAAATTTGCCGAGGACTCATTCAAAACCACGGATGGCCGCTGGCTGATCCCGACCGCCGAGGTGACGCTGACCAATCTCGTCGCCGGTGATATCCTCGATCAGGAAAAGCTGCCGCTGCGCTTCACCGCGCTGACGCCGTCTTTCCGCTCGGAAGCGGGCTCGGCCGGACGCGACACGCGCGGCATGCTGCGCCAGCATCAATTCTGGAAGTGTGAGCTCGTTTCCATCACCGATGCCGAAAGCTCGATCGCCGAGCACGAGCGCATGACGGCCTGCGCCGAGGAGGTGCTGAAGCGCCTCGGCCTGCATTACCGTGTCATGACGCTGTCGACCGGCGACATGGGCTTCGGTGCGCGCAAGACCTATGACCTCGAAGTCTGGCTGCCGGGGCAGGATACCTATCGCGAGATTTCCTCCTGCTCCGTCTGCGGCGATTTCCAGGCGCGGCGCATGAATGCGCGCTATCGCGGCAAGGACGACAAGGCGACGAAATTCGTCCATACGCTCAACGGTTCGGGCACGGCCGTCGGTCGCTGCCTGATCGCGGTTCTTGAGAATTATCTCAATGATGATGGTTCGGTGACTATTCCGGACGCACTGCTGCCATATATGGGTGGTCTGAAGAGGATCGAAAAAGCAGCATAATTGATCGGTGGGGCGATGCGGATACTTCTGACCAACGACGACGGCATTCATGCCGAAGGACTGGCAACGTTGGAGCGCATTGCCCGCACCATGTCCGACGATGTGTGGATCGTCGCGCCGGAAACGGATCAAAGCGGCTTGGCGCATTCGCTGAGCCTCTCGGAGCCGCTGCGTCTTCGCAAGATCTCCGACAAGCATTATGCGTTGCGCGGCACGCCGACCGATTGCGTCATCATGGGTATCCGCCAAGTCATGGACATCAAGCCCGATCTGGTGCTGTCGGGCGTCAATGCCGGTTCCAATGTCGCCGATGACGTCACCTATTCGGGGACGATCGCCGGTGCAATCGAGGGTACGCTGCAGGGCGTGCGTTCCTTTGCGCTGAGCCAGGCCTATGTGCGCGAGAACGGCACGCGTGTCGTGCCGTGGGATGTGGTGGAGGCGCACGCGCCGGCCCTGATCGCCAAGCTCATCGATGTCGACCTGCCCGAAGGCACGTTTCTCAACCTCAATTTTCCGAACTGCAAGCCGGAGGAAGTCTCCGGCACGGAAGTCACCGCGCAGGGCAATCTCGCCTTCAATCTGCAGGTCGATGAGCGCGCCGATGGCCGCGGCTTTCCTTACTACTGGCTGCGTTTCGGCGAGCGTAGCGGCATCTTTCGCCCCGGCACGGATATCCACGCGCTGAAACAAAATCGTATTTCGGTAACTCCTTTGAAACTCGATTTGACGGATTATTCGGCGCAAGACCGCGTGGCGCGGGCGCTCGGGTATGGAGTAGCGGATTGACACCTCGTTTGGTCGAGAAGGAAGGCTTTGCAGCCGTTGTGTTGCGGCTGCGCGCCGAAGGCATCTTGGATATCGACCTTCTCACGGCCGTCGAACAGACGCCGCGTCTGCCCTTCGTGCCGGCTCAGTTCGCCGACGATGCCTATTCCAGCCGTACGATCCCGATCGAGTGCGGCGCCTTCATGGAAGGCGTGGATCTGGTCGTTCGCCTTCTGCACGCCTTGAAGATCAAGCCCGGGCACCGCGTTCTCGAAATCGGAACCGGCAGCGGCTTCACGGCCGCCGTCATGGGCCGCATCGTCGAGCGGGTGCTGACGGTCGATCGCTACAAGACCCTGACCACGACGGCGCAGCAGCGCATGGATGCGCTCGGTCTGCGCAACGTCATCATCCGTCAGGCCGATGGCAGCGCCGGCTTGCCGGGCGAGGGCACGTTCGATCGCATCCTGGTGACATCGGCTTTCAGCGCCATGCCGCGCTTCTATGCCGAACAACTGGTATCCGGCGGATCGATGATCGCGCCGTTGATGCTGTCGGAGACGGAATGCCGCATGGTGCGACTCACCAAGACCGGCAGCCGCTTCGAGCGGGAGGAACTTTTCGAGGTTCCGTATCAGCCGATCGTGCCGCTGCTCGCTTCCTATCTTTGAGACCAAATTTGGATCGATAGCCGCCGCGTATCCCGGATGCGCGGCGGATTCGTTTTCTATGGTTAGCAATTCCTCAAAAAAACACATGCGACACCAGTGCTTTAACCGCATGGTAAGATTAACGCGCTTTAATCGACCCATAAACAGTTGCGTCTCTAGTGGGTCGAGTCATGGGTTTCAGTCTTTCTTCAAACTACGGTAAATCGGCAGGGAAAGTCCTGGTGGCCATTCTCTTGGCGAGCACCGCGACAGCTTGCAGTTCGGACACGACCCGTTTCAGCGGGCTTTTCTCCAGTTCGCCGGATCGAAGCACGATGACAGGCTCGATCAATCGCGGCGGCGCCCTGAACGGCCCGGACGGCGATCCTGTTCCAAGAGCTGATGTCGCCCAGGATGGCGGCTACCAGCAGCAGGATTATTCGCAACAGAACGCGCCGGTGCGTCGGACCTATCCGAACTCTCCAGCCGGTTACAATCCTTCCTATTCCAGCGCCCGGGTATCGACCGCGCCCGTCGCCATCCAGCGCTCCGAGCTTGCCGCCCCCAGCACATCGCCGGCACGGCAGCGCCCGGCGCCGGTTGCCGAGGGGCAGGCGCTCGCGCAGCCTTTCCCGGCATCGCGCAACAAGGCCGCTACCCGCATGGAGCCGACGCTCGCGCCGGATACGGCTTCGGCTGGCGTCGTCAAGGACGCTGGGGCCTCTGCCGCGAACTCTTCCGGCTGGACGACCGTCAATGCTCCGAGCGTAACGCTACGCCCCGGCGAGAGCGTCGCTCTCCTGTCCCGCCGCTACGGTGTGCCGGAAAAGGAAATCCTGCGGGCCAACGGCCTGAGAAACGGCGCTGGCGCGCAGCCCGGCCAGCAGATCATCATTCCCACCATGAACGGTACGGGCGCTCCGAGCCCAGCAAAGGTTGCTTCGGAAGCGACCGATCTCTCAAGGGGTGGCAAGATGCCCGGCCCCGCCAAGGCGCCGGAGCAGGATGCGGTCGTACTGCCGTCCAACGGTCAGCTGCGCGGCAAATCGCAGGCCGGCCTCGCGGAGCCTGGCAAGCTTGCCGCTGGCAACGGCAAAGGCCCGCTGCCGAAGGGCGACGGCACCTATGTGGTCAAGCCGGGCGACTCTCTCGCCAGGATTGCCCGGAACACCGGTGTGAGCGTCGATGAACTGAAACAGGCAAACCGCTTGCAGTCGGGCGACGGCATCCGTGTCGGCCAGACGCTGCACCTGCAGGGCAACGGTGCGGATGCGATCAAGACCGCCTCCATCGAGCCCCAGAAGTCGGCGGCGAAATCGGTGGCCGCTCCGGTTGTCGAAAAGCAGGCCGCTGTTCAGCAGGACGCAAAACCGGTTACGAAGGTCAGCGCCAAGGTCGCAAGTGCCGCCGATGCTGACGCTTCCAAGCCGCAGGCCGTGGCCAGCATCGCACCGACGCAGTCGGTCAGCGACGCCGCCAACAAGTCCGACGTATCCGCCGACGCACCGGAAGCAACCGGCATCGGCAAGTATCGCTGGCCGGTCCGTGGCGCGGTCATCGCCGGCTACGGCTCCAACGTCAACGGCAGCCGCAATGACGGCATCGATATCTCGGTTCCGTCGGGTACGCCGATCAAGGCTGCCGAAAACGGCGTCGTCATCTATGCCGGCAATGGCCTGAAGCAGCTCGGCAATACGGTCCTGGTTCGCCACGATGACGGTACGGTCACGGTCTACGGCCATGCCGACGCGCTCAGCGTCGCCCGCGGCCAGAAGGTCCAGCGCGGCCAGACGCTCGCGACCTCCGGCATGAGCGGCGACGTCCAGCAGCCGCAGCTTCACTTCGAAGTCCGCAAGAATTCGGCCCCGGTCAACCCAATGACGTTCCTTGAATAGGTAGTGCGTCTCAAGGAGTCTGCAAAAAGCCCGGTCAACACCGGGCTTTTTGTCGTTTGACGATTGAAAGCTGGCTCAGTCCCGCTCCAGAACGATCCTTTGCCGTCCCGCCAGGTCCTGGATATATTGCCAGGCCACGCGTCCGGAGCGCGCGCCGCGCGTGGTCGCCCATTCAAGCGCCTCATGATGCATCTGCTCGCGCTCGAGGCCGAGCTTGAAATGATCGGCATAGGCGTCGATCATCTGCAGATAGTCTTCCTGGCTGCATTTGTGGAAGCCGAGCCAGAGACCGAAGCGATCGGAAAGTGATACCTTTTCCTCGACGGCTTCCGAAGGATTGATCGCCGTCGACTGCTCGTTTTCCATCATGTGGCGCGGCAACAGATGGCGGCGGTTGGAGGTGGCGTAAAACAGCACATTGTCCGGACGTCCTTCGACACCGCCGTCGAGCGCCGCCTTGAGAGACTTGTAGGCCGTGTCGTCATGGTCGAAGGAAAGGTCGTCGCAGAAGAGAATGATACGGTGCGGCGTGGCTTTCAGGATGTCGAGCAGCACCGGCAGCGAGGAAATATCCTCGCGATGCACCTCGATCAGTTTCAGCGAGATGCCGGTCGAGCGGCGCACGTCCTCGTGCACGGCCTTGACGAGCGACGACTTGCCCATGCCGCGCGCGCCCCAGAGCAGGACATTGTTGGCGGCAAAGCCTTCGGCAAAACGCAGTGTGTTTTCGTGGAGGATATCGCGGACGTGATCGACACCGCGAATGAGGCTGAGCGCGACGCGGTTCGGTCGGGCGACGGGCTGCAGATGAAGCCGGGCAGGCGCCCAGACAAAGCAATCGGCGGCGTCCCAGTCATTGATCGCGGGTGCTGGGCCGGCAAGCCGTTCGAGGGCGTTTGCGAGACGGCGGACTTCCGCAAGGATCAGGGCGTTCTGGTTTTCGGTCACCGTTTTTCCTCCAGAAAATTGGTCGGGAAGGTCTTAAATCGTGCCTTGTCTTGTCGGCTATCATGCTCCTTCCGGGGCTGAAAGGCTAAGAGGCCGGGAAAACGGTACGGTTGGCGGCTGTTTTTGTTGCAATCGTCATGCGCGTAACTATATTCCGGCCACCTGACGCGGGGCCTGTTCCCGCTGGAAGTTTAATGGGAGTTCTCGATGTTTATCACCAACGCATATGCGCAGAGCGCGACAGATTCAGCCGCGAGTGCCTTCGGCGGTTCCGGCTTTGAAATGATCATCCTGTTTGTGCCGCTGATGGTCGTTTGGTATTTCCTGCTTATCCGCCCGCAGCGTGCGCAGGCCAAGAAGCGCGACGAGGTCCTGAAGAACATCCGCCGCGGTGACCAGGTCGTCACCGGCGGCGGCATCGTCGGCAAGGTGACCAAGGTTGTCGACGAAAAAGAGCTGGAAGTGGAAATCGCCGAGGGCGTCAAAATCCGCGTCGTTCGCGGCGCGATCTCGGAAGTGCGCGTGAAGGGTGAACCGGTCAAGGCGGACGCCGCGTAAGGTCTTGATGCAGCGGCAGGCCGTCGAGGCCTGCCCATCTTGCACAGGGCTTCGAAGATCGGATTCGACTTTCGCAAGGGATTGTGCACAAATTCAAGGTGTTACTGCGCCGTTTGCATGTGTTCTTGCATGCCCGGCGCGGTAGGAAGCCCAAACTCGAGAGAGCGATGCTGCACGTCTCCTGGTGGAAGACCGCCCTGATCTGGTTCGCCGTTCTCTTGAGCGTCGTTCTTGCCATACCCAATCTGCTCAGCGAAGACCGGCTTTCCTCGTTGCCGTCCTGGCTTGCGCAACGCAAGGTCGGGCTTGGGCTCGATTTGCAGGGCGGTTCGCACATCATGCTCAAGATCGAGCGTGGCGATGTCGTGCGGGATCGGCTGGAAACGGTCGTCGGCGACATCAGTGCACGATTGCGCACGGTCAATATTGCCTATTCCGGATTGACGGGCACCGGTCAGAAAATCCAGCTCCGCATCAACGATCCCGCCCAGGTGCAAGCTGCCGTCAATGCCTTGAAGCCGATCACCGATGCGGCCTCGGGCAAGCTGCAGGCCGTTCTGTCGCAAGGCGACAACGGCGCCCTGACCATCGACATCACCAATGCCGGCATCGACGATGCCCTGTCCGGCATCATGGCGCGGTCGCTGAAGGTCATCCGCAATCGCGTCGGGCAGATCGATGTCGGCGAAGCGATGATCCGTCGGCAGGGGGGCGAGCGCATCGCCATCCAGGTGCCGGGCCTCGGCGATCCACAGCGCCTGAAGGCACTGGTCAATCAGCAGGGCAGTCTCAGCTTCCGTCTGGTCGATCCGTCGATGCCGGTGCAGGATGCCATCAACGGCCGTCCGCCCGCCGGTTCGGAAGTGCTGTTTTCCGAGGATGATCCGCCCGTCGGCTATCTTGTTCAGAGACAGCCGCTTCTCTCGAACATAGACGTCGCCGACGCGGTTGCCGTCTCCAACGTCGAGAATAATGCTGGCACTGTCTCGGTGAGGCTGACGCCGGAGGCGAGCGGCCGGTTCGCGCAGGCGACGGCGGCCAATCTCGGCAAGATCATCGTCGTGGTCCTGGACGGTCAAGTCCTCTCGGCCGCATCGCTGAAAAACGCCATTACCACCGGCGAAATCAATCTCCCAGGCGACTTCACGGCGCAGGGCGCCCAGGATCTGGCCGTGATGCTGAAATCCGGCCCCTTATCGGCGACACTGACCACGGTCGAGGAACGGACCATCAAGCCGGGCCTCGGCAGCGAGACCATGCGTTCGGGCATCATCGCCTGCGTTGTCGCCGCGATTTTCGTCGCGGTACTGATGATCGGCTTCTATGGGCTGCTCGGTGTCGCCGCGACCGCGACGCTCATCGTCAACATGATCATGGTTCTGGCGATCATGGGCCTGTTCGGCATCACGCTGACGCTCCCCGGCATTGCCGCCATCGTGCTGATCATCGGCATCGCACTCGACGCGACCGTACTGATCTACGAGCGCGTGCGCGAGGAGGAAAAGACGACGCACCATCTCTTCGATGCGCTGCGGCACGGCTTCAACAGGGCGGCGGCAACGGTGGCCGACGCCAATCTGACCGTGCTCATCGTCGCGGCCATCCTTTTTTATGTCAGCAGCGGCGCGGTGCGTGGCTTTGCGGCGACCCTGATCGTCGGCGTCTTCACTACCTTCTTCACCGCCTGCTTCGTCACGCGCTCGCTCATCGATGCCTGGATTTCGCATCGCAAGCCGCGCTCGCTGTTGGCTGGCGTGCGCAGCGGCATCTTCGACGGCGCCAATATTCGCTTCATGGGCATTCGCCGCTATACGTTCACCATATCGGCTGCGCTGTCGCTTGCGACCTTGCTCGCTTTCGCCACTGTCGGCATGCATCTCGGCATCGATTTCACCGGCGGCTCAATCCTGGAGGTTCGCGCCAAGCAGGGCGTGGCCGATCCCGCTAATATCCAGCAGCGCCTGCAGGACATCATTGCCGGCGACGTGCGGGTCGAGCGGTTGGATGACCGCCTTGGCGCCGTGATCCGGGTGCATGCGCAGGAGGGCGGCGAGAATGCCGAGCAATCCGCGGTGACCATGGTGCGCGATGAGCTCGGCAAGGACTATGATTTCTCCCGCGTTGAAGTGGTCGGGCCTGCGGTTTCCGGCGAGATTACCAGGACAGCCTCGCTCGCCGTTCTGGCCGCGCTCGCCGCCATCCTCGTCTATATCTGGCTGCGTTTCGAATGGCAGTTCGCCGTCGGTGCGATCGTCGCGACGTTGCACGACGTGATCCTGACGCTCGGCCTCTTCGTGTTGACCGGTATGGAATTCAACATGACGGGGATCGCGGCGCTGCTGACCATCGTCGGCTATTCGCTGAACGACACGATCGTAGTCTATGACCGCATGCGCGAGAATCTGAGGCGCTATTCGCAGATGCCGTTGCCGATCCTGATCGATGCCTCGATCAATCAGACGCTGTCGCGCACGGTTTTGACATCCGCGACGACGTTGTTGGCGCTGTTCGCGCTCTATATATTCGGGGGCGAGGTGATCCGCTCCTTCACCTTCGTCCTGCTCTTCGGCGTCGCGGTCGGCACGTTCTCGTCGATCTATATCGCGGCGCCGGTCCTGATCGTTTTCAAGCTGCGGCCGGATAAGTTCCAGACCGGCGACGAGAACGAGGGAGAAACGGGGAGCGACGTGCAATCAGGCAAACCAGCGGTGTGACAGAGTGGCAAAAGGTATAGAAATCCGGAATGCGCATTTTCCCGGCCGCGCACCGATCGACGCTTACGGCAATGGCGGCTTCCGCTTCGCCGATATGTCGCATCGCGGCTCGCTGCTGTGCCTGCCCTCCGGCATTTACGGCTGGGACATGACGCTGGAGGATGCGCTGACGCCGGCGCATTTCCAGAAGGTGCTCGACGAAGCCGCCCAGATCGAGGTGCTTCTGGTCGGTACGGGCCCGGAATTGCGGCCCCTGCCGGCGGAGCTGAAGGCAGCGCTGCGCGCCAAACAAATTTCCTCCGACCCGATGAGCACCGGAGCCGCCGTACGCACCTTCAACATCATGTTGTCCGAGTCGCGAGCGGTGGCCGCGGCGCTGATCGCCGTTTGACGGGGATCGGATCACGCATGACGACGAATGCCGTTCCTCGCAGCAACCAGGAGATTTGCCTGGCGACGCTCCGCGACACCGATCGAGACCGCTATCTCGCATGCCTGCTGTCGCCGCAGGACAAGCGTGCCGCGCTTGCCGCGCTCTATGCCTTCAGTGCCGAACTGGCGCGTGTCCGCGACCTCGTTCATGAGCCCCTGCCGGGTGAGGTGCGCATGCAATATTGGCGCGACCTGCTGGAAGGGCAGGCGCATGGATCGAGCGCGGCCAATCCCGTTGCGGCCGAGCTGCTGGCCACGATCGAGCAGTACCGTCTGCCGCGCCAGACGTTGATCGACATGGTCGACGCAAGGATCTTCGACCTCTATGACGATCCGATGGAGACCCGCGGCACGCTGGAAGGCTATGCCGGCGAGACGGCCTCGGCACTGATCCAGCTCGCGAGCCTGATATTGTCGCCCGACGATGCACCGCGCTCCGCGGACGCCGCCGGTCATGCCGGCGTGGCGCAGGCCATTGCCGGGCTGCTGCTGCTGATGCCGCTGCATCGCCGGCGTGGCCAGCTTTACCTGCCGCTGGAAATCCTGACGGCAACCGGCCTCGATCGCGATACCTTCCTCGCCGGGGAGGACAAGGCGCGCATTTCCGCCGCCATCGAAGCCTTTGCGGGGCTCGGCCGCGAACATCTGGCGAAGGCGAGGGCCGCCGGCCCTATCGCGCCGGCCGTATTCCCGGCATTCCTGCCGGCGGTGCTGGCCGAACCTGTGCTGAAGCGCGCGCAGACCTTGGGCGCGGGTCTGTTCGATCGGTCGCTTCAAGAGCCGCAATGGCGCAGACAATTGCGCATGGCTCTGGCTTCGATAACAAAGAAAATCTGAATCCGACCACGCTCGCGCAAGTCTCGTGGTTTAAGGAGATTGCCGATGAGAGCAATTCCAGGAAAAGTGCGCAGCGGTTTTCCGTCCGGAATTGCGTCAAAACAAAGATAGAGCGCTTCTGCGATTCTGAGAAACGTTGAGCCGCTCTGGTCGCCCGCATTCATGGAGGAGCCGCCATGGGCATCGTCGTCTGGTGCACACTCTTCGCGATCGTCGTTTTCTTCGCCTTCTTCGCGACGCGCATGGCGTCGCAGAACAAGGAAGACGGCCTGCATGATACGGGGCTTGCCATCCTCGAGTTCGGACGGGCTTTTCCGACCGAAGCGATCCGGCAACTGCAGGCGACCACGAACGGGCAGGCCGTTTTCGTGCGGCTGCATGACGGCAAGGCCGGTTTCATGCGCAGCCTGCGCAATCATTTCAGCGTTCACCTGATCGAGCCGGGGCGGGCGCGAGCCAAGGCTTCGGGAACCGGCCGCGGCCTCACCATCGATTTCCTCGACGCGCCCCATCACAACGGCACATTCGAATTCGCAACGGCGCAGGAAGCCGCCGAGGTCTCGCTCTGGCTGCTGGGCAATTATGTTGCGGGCGATGAAGGCAAGCCCTCCGCCGCCTTGCCGGCGGCGAAGGCGTAATCAAGAGACATCAGGCGCTTTCGGCGACGGCGGGCGTCTCCACGCCGAGCCATTGCGCGCAATCCGCAAGCGCTCGCTTGGCGATCAATTGCCGCTTCATGATTGTCTTGTCCTTGCCACGGAAGCGCTTGACGCCTTCCGGCTTGACGATCGAGCCCGGCTCCAGCTCCGGAAACAGTCCGAAATTGATGTTCATCGGCTGGAAAGACCGCTTTCCCGGCTCCTCGTCGGAAACGATATGGCCGCCGGTGATGTGGTTGAGCAGCGAACCGAGCGCCGTCGTGTCCGGCGGCAGTGACGGGCTTTCGCCCTTGCGTTCGGCTGCGGCGAAGCGGCCGGCGAGCAGACCGATGCTGGCGCTTTCGACATAGCCTTCGCAGCCGGTGATCTGGCCGGCGAAACGCAGGCCCGGCCGCGACTTCAGCACGAGCGAGCGGTCGAGCAGGGTCGGCGAGTTGATGTAGGTATTGCGGTGCAGGCCGCCGAGCCGGGCGAATTCGGCATTCTCCAGACCAGGAATCAGCCGGAAGATCTCGGCCTGTGCCCCATATTTCAGCTTCGTCTGGAAACCGACCATGTTGTAGAGCGTGCCAAGTGCATTGTCCTGACGCAGCTGCACCACCGCATAGGCCTTGACGGTCGGGTTGTGCGCATTGGTCAAGCCCATCGGCTTCATCGGCCCGTGGCGCAATGTCTCGCGGCCGCGCTCGGCCATGACCTCGATCGGCAGGCAGCCATCGAAATAGGGCGTGCCCTCCCATTCCTTGAAACCGACGGCATCGCCGGCGATCAGCGCGTCGAGGAAGGCGTTGTACTGGGCTTCGTCCATCGGGCAGTTGATATAGTCTTTGCCGGTGCCGCCCGGCCCGACCTTGTCGTAGCGGGACTGATACCAGCAAATGTCCATGTTGATGCTGTCGCGATAGACGATCGGCGCGATGGCATCGAAAAAGGCAAGGGCATCCGCGCCGGTCTCGGCCTGGATGGCACCGGCAAGGCCGGGCGCCGTCAACGGGCCGGTGGCGATGATCGCCTGGTCCCATTCCCGCGGCGGCAGTCCCTGGATCTCCTCGCGCTGCACGGTGATCAGCGGATGCTCGTTGATCGCCTGCGTCACCGCCGCCGAGAAGCCGTCGCGGTCCACCGCCAATGCACCGCCGGCCGGAACCTGATGCTTGTCGGCGCAGGCCATGATCAGGGAGCCGGCCATGCGCATTTCCGCATGGATGACGCCAACCGCATTGCTGGTCGCATCGTCGGAGCGGAAGGAGTTGGAGCAGACGAGTTCGGCAAGATCGTCGGTCTTGTGTGCCTCGGTGCCGCGCACGCCGCGCATTTCATGCAGGATGACGGGTACGCCGGCGCTGGCGATCTGCAAGGCGGCCTCGGAGCCGGCAAGGCCGCCACCGATCACATGGATGGGGGAAAAGGAGCTGGTCTTTGTCATGCGCGCGTCATTACCACGGGCAGGCCGGCGATCCAATTGCTTTACGCAGACCCCGGAATCAAAAACGGCGCCGAAGGGCGCCGTCTTGAGGCAGTCCACTTGGTCCGTCGTATTAACGGAAGGAGCGGGAAGCGATGTTGCGGATTTCGTAACGGCTTACGCCGATATCCGACAGGGTCTGGCTGGAAAGGTTGCCGAGTTCGTTCAGGGTGCGGCGGTAGCTGATCCAGTTCTTAGCAATGCGAATCGGGTTCATGATCGTGTCCTCAGTCATTTGGTTGCGAGCGGCGTGATTGCCGTCTCAGCGCTTGAGATACATATAGACATAAGGACGTTGATTTTGCAGTGCGAATAAAAGGCATCTGCTATGCATTTGTGCAATATGACGCCTAAAAACCCGCCAATGCCCAATTTTTATGTGCCATGCATGGGAGGAATGGCTCGGAGGCGGCAGTCCGCTGCTGCGATTGCTAACAAACGCACAAAAAAGAACGCCCGCCGCGGTTGTCCGCAACGGGCGTTGTGAGGCTTTCGCTATCGGCGAAGCCTGTCCGGCGATTAGCGGCCGGTGGCTTCGCGAGCGACGCGATGAATGTCGGAACGGTCGATGCCGAGGTCGTGCAGTTCGCGGGTGCTCATGCGGCCGAGTTCGGAAACGGTCTGACGATACTTGCGCCAGTTGTTGAAAGAGCGGGTCAGGTTCATTGTAAGTCCCTTTCGAGGATCTGGTATCGAGCGGTTCCGCGATTGGTTCCGTCGTCGATCTAATGGATTTAAATATATGCTGCGCCGCGAAAACTAAAAGAGCGAAAGCCTCATGTCACCTATGCATCATTTGCAATCCTCATGGACCTTTTGCCCAAGATGGTGGCTGCTTTGTGTGCAACAGGGTGTCTATGTGGTCCTGCTTCCGAGAGGCGCATAGTTCGCCAAAAATAAGCACTTACGCTCAGGTGTCGGGCAAATGCCCGAATTCCGCCAATATTCGGCGGCGATGCGCGACGTCCTCCATGGTGTTGTCGGGTGCTGTCGCGATGGGCGCGGCGGAATCGAAGGTTCCGACGCCTGACTTGCTTTCCTTGTCTTGATCGACATCGGAGCAAGCGAACGCGATGTTTGTGGTTTTGAGTGCTTTAAACGATTTAGATGGTGGAAAAAATAACGCCCACCGCGGGAGGAGGATGCGGTGGGCGTCATTTGTGGTGATTGACGACTGGGAGGAGGAGTGTCGTCAATCCATCGAAGCGCACTGGGAGGAGGAGAGTGCGGCTCCGAATTCCATGTCAGGAAAATCTTCCCGGGCTCTTTCCGGCTTTCGCCGAAGCGGCGCGCCACCGCCGTCCTTCAATAACCTATCAATAGTATGACTTTTGGATTTTGTGCAGCGCAATAATATCATGGGAGATATGTCTGTCGCGCATGACTCATTCCGGCTTCTCAAGGCAAGCCTTCTGTATGCCGAATAAAGTCTTAATGTTGGATGAATGTGGGGCGGATTTCTTTGGCCGATATGATCGCAAGGTGTCGATCTCGTTCACGTATCGAGATGTGCTAAGACATATGTGGGGTGAGGAATCGCGGGCGGGGCACCATGTATCGAGGCAGGCTTGAGCGTGATCTGAAGATCTGGGTTGACAAGGGGCTGATCGGTGCGCCGGCGGCCGCGGCTATTCTCGGCGAATATGACAGCCGTCCGGCGAGCTTCAGCCTCGGCCGCGTGCTGGCCGCCATGGCGGCGCTGCTGGTCGGGGCCGCCATCCTGCTCTTCGTGGCTTCGAATTGGCAGGAGATCCCACGGATCGTCCGCCTTTTCGGTATCGTCGGGATCATCTGGGCTTTTTATCTCGGCGGCGCCTATGTCGCCGCGCAGGGACGTTCGGTCCTCGCCTCGGCGCTTCTCATTCTCGGAACGATCAGTTTCGGCGGCGCCATGTCGCTGGTTGGCCAGATGTACAATATATCCGGCGATAGCCTGACGATGATGGTCGTGTGGTTCGCCGCCGCTGCTGTCGCGGCTGCGCTGTTTCGCTCGTCGGCGCAGGTCGCGCTTGCCGGGTTCCTGGCCTGGGGGTTCTGTGGCTTCTATCTCTGGGAGCATGCGGATGACTGGTACGGCCCCATGCCCTGGGTGCCTCCGGTCATGGCGGCGGTCGTGATTGTGCTTGTGCGCTATGCTGATGCGCCGCGCGCGCGGCACCTGGCCTATCTCGTCATCGTCGGCTGGCTGACATGGATTTTCGCCCGGCATGAGAGCCTGCGGGCGGCGATCCTGCTCGCCGCCGCCGGCATGGCCGCCTTTCTGGCTGTCAGCCTGCCGGCTTCGCCCTTGCGGCGGATGACGCTGACTGCCGGTGCGGCACCGGCATTCTATAGCTTTCTTGTTGCCGCCATCGGGTTGCTGGCGATCCATGGCGAGATCGACGGCGGCATCCTGGACGAGACTATCTGGGGTCACGGCAAGCTGGCCCTTATCCTGCTCGCCTTCGCGACGCTGGCAAGCGCTGTCGTCGCGATCGCTCTTGTCGGGCGGGACAATGGAGCCGTGCGCTATCTCGCCTATGTCGTGTTCGCCGGCGAGATTCTCTATCTGGCCGGCGAGACGGTCGGCTCGATCATCGGCACCTCGGGCTTTTTCCTGATCTGCGGCGTGCTGGTCGCGGCCGCCGCCTGGCTGGTCATCCGGCTGGAGCGCCGTTTTTCGCATGGTAACGGGCAGGGAGAAAAGGCATGACGCCGATCGTTGATACGAATGCGCCTGGGCGCAATCTCTCCCGCCGCCTGTGGCTTGCGGCCATGATCGTCGCAGCCCTGCAGACAGCCGTCCTTGCCTATATGGTCGGCGAGCGGGCCTGGGGCCTGCGGAGCGGCGTCGAGATCCTGCTGAAAACCGCGCCGGTTGATCCGCGCGATCTGCTGCGCGGCGACTACGTGACGCTGAACTATGACATTTCACGGGTTCCGATCTCGACACTGATCGTCGGCCCGCCGAAGATGAGCCTGAATGCCGTGATCCTGTCCGTTCGCCTGAAGAGGCAGGACGACGGTTACTGGGGCATTGTCGAATCATCATTCGGCGCGCTCGATCCGAAGCCTGACACGGTCGTGCTCAAAAGCTTGCCTTTTGTCGCTTATGCTTTCGATGGCGATCCGACCGACGCATCGCAGGCGATAATCGGGGTCACCTACGGTATTGAGCGCTACTACGTGCCGGAAGGCCAGGGGCGCGAGCTAGAGCATGCCCGCAATGACGGTCGCGTCGCCATCGCGGCCCGTATCTCGCCCGATGGCGTTGCCCATATCAGAAGCCTGCTTCTCGACGGCAAACCTGTGTACGAGGAGCCGCTTTATTGACGATGTTTGTCCATGGAAACCGGATAAGCTTGCGCATGGTCGCGGAACCGTCATTTTTCCTTTGCGTGGTTTGAAACGGGTGATATAGAGACGCCGCGCTCCGGAAGGCCCCATGGGCAGGCATCGCCATGCGGTTTTGGGAACGCGGGTATGGTGAAATTGGTAGACACGCCAGATTTAGGTTCTGGTGCCGCAAGGCGTGGGAGTTCAAGTCTCTCTACCCGCACCAAGGCTGCCTTGTGGACGGGAGAGGCTTAACGGCCTGCCTCCCGACCCGCTGTTGGAAGCGCCATTTTGCCTTGAGCATCCCGCTTTCAAGTCGAAGGCGGACAAGATGTTCGGAGACAGGGCTGCCTTTAGCGCGTTCGATTGGAACGCGCGGCGCTCTGGCAGAATGACAAGGAATTGCATCCAAGCCACGCTCGGATTTTCCGGCGTCGTGCTCATCGAAACGAACGGCTGTCCGAGCACGGCCGGCATGAATGAAGGTAGGACAATGCAGGTTATCGAAACGCTCGCTGAAGGGCTGAAGCGCGAAATCAAGGTGGTCATCCCCGCCAAGGACATGGAAGTTCGCATGAACGAACGCCTGGCCGAGGTCAAGGACAAGGTCCGTATCAACGGCTTCCGTCCGGGCAAGGTGCCGGTTGCGCATCTGAAGAAGGTCTACGGCAAGTCGATCATGGCCGACCTGGTCAACGAGATCGTTCGCGACCAGCCGCCGGCGATCCTGACCGAGCGCGGCGAAAAGTCGGCAACCCAGCCGGAAATCGCCATGACCGAGGACAAGGACGAGGCTGAGAAGATCCTCGCCGCCGAGGCCGATTTCGAATTCACGCTCTCCTACGAAGTCATTCCGGCGATCGAACTGAAGTCCGTCAAGGGCATCAAGGTCACCCGCGAAGTCGCGGAGATCGCCGAAGACGAAGTCACCGAGCAGATCCTGAAGATCGCTGAAAGCGCTCGCAGCTACGAAACCAAGAAGGGCAAGGCCGCCAATGGCGACCGCGTCACCATCGATTACCTCGGCAAGGTCGATGGCGTTGCCTTCGACGGCGGCAAGGACGAAGATTCCCAGCTGGTTCTCGGCTCCAACCGCTTCATCCCGGGCTTCGAAGAGCAGCTCGTCGGCGTCAAGGCTGGCGACGAGAAGGTCATCACCGTGACCTTCCCGGCTGAATATCCGGCCAAGAACCTCGCCGGCAAGGAAGCCACCTTCGACATCACCGTCAAGGAAGTTGCCGCTCCCGGCGACGTCGAGATCAACGACGAACTCGCCTCCAAGCTCGGCCTGGAATCGGCCGACCGCCTGAAGGAAATCGTCCGCGGCCAGATCGAAAGCCAGTACGGTTCGGTCACCCGCCAGAAGGTCAAGCGCCAGATCCTCGACCAGCTCGACGAAATGTACCAGTTCGACACGCCGCAGAAGCTGGTCGAAGCCGAATTCGCCAGCATCTGGCGCCAGATCCAGGCTGATCTCAGCGAATCCGGCAAGACCTTCGAAGACGAAGACACGACGGAAGAAAAGGCTCGCGAAGACTACCGCAAGCTGGCCGAACGCCGCGTCCGCCTCGGCCTCGTTCTCTCCGAAATCGGCGAAAAGGCCGGCGTCGAAGTGAGCGAAGACGAACTGCAGCGCGCGCTTTACGCCCAGCTCCAGCAGTTCCCGGGCCAGGAAAAGGAAATCCTGGACTTCTTCCGCAACACGCCCGGCGCTTCCGCCAACCTGCGCGCCCCGATCTTCGAAGAAAAGGTCATCGATCACCTGCTGACCGAAGTCGACGTCACCGACAAGACCGTTTCCAAGGAAGCGCTGCTGGCGGACGACGAAGCCGAAGACAAGCCGGCCGCCAAGAAGGCCGCTCCGAAGAAGAAGGCTGCCGCCAAGGCTGAAGCTGCCGAAGGCGAAGAAGCTGCTGCTGCGCCGAAGAAGAAGGCCGCCCCGAAGAAGAAGGCTGCTGAAGACAGCGCCGAATAATCGGTTTTTCTTCCGGACTGAAATCAGGCCCTGCCGTTCGCGGCGGGGCTTTTTTTCGTTAGTGGGGTTGGGTGGGTGAGCATGGCATAGACTCCCTCTCCCCGCATGCGGGGAGAGGGCTGGGGTGAGGGGCCGCCAGCTATCGGCTGGACAGAGAGTTATCGTTTGTTTTGCGCGGGAAAGAACCGCAGATCAGGCGCGTCCACCGTGTCTGTGAGCCGGTCATCACAAATGGCAACGATGGTTTCAAGAACTGACGACATTGCTGTCAGCGCATCAACATTCCAGAAACGGACGACGGATCAACCCTGGCCATTCATAAAAGCATCACGTTGAAGATCATGAGCATTATTGAGGTGCTGGCTGCCATCGAGTTCTACAATGAGATACTTTTCACGGCAGGCAAAATCGGCAAAGTAGGGTCCTACGGGATGCTGCCGGACGAACTTAAAGCCATTCAGGCGCCGGTCACGCAGCTCCGACCATAATTTTGCTTCCGCGTCATTATCTGATTGGCGCAGAGTACGGGCTCGTTGTGTTGTTTCTGGTTTAGGACCACGCAATTGACTGTCCTCGTGAATGGCCCCTCACCCTCTCCCCGTTTTACGGGGAGAGGGGACTATTCCACAATTGTGAGGTTCGTCGCTCCTTCAAAGCTCCGACTTGATATCGCCCATGCGGTTCCAGGCATCGAGGCCAGCGATCTTGTAGGCTTCGGCGAGTGTCGGGTAGTTGAAGGTGTTCTCGACGAAATATTCCACCGTGCCCTTGAGATTCAGCACGGCCTGGCCGATGTGCACGAGTTCGGTTGCGCCTTCGCCGACGATATGGACGCCGAGCAGGCGGCGGGTCTTCAGCGAGAAGATCAGCTTCAGGAGGCCGGTATCGAGGCCCATGATATGGCCGCGAGAGGTCTCGCGGAAGCGGGCGATGCCGCATTCATAGGGGATGTGCCGTTCCTTGACCTCTTCCTCGGAAAGGCCGCAGGTAGAGATTTCCGGCACGGCATAGATGCCGTAGGGGAAGTATTTCGGCGGCTCCTTGGCGATGGCGCCGACAGCGACGCGGGCGGCGATGCGGCCTTGTTCCATCGAGGTCGAGGCCAGGCTCGGAAAACCGACGACGTCGCCGGCCGCGAAAATATGCGGCACGCTGGTGGCGAAGGTTTCCGGATTGACGCTGAGCCGGCCACGGCCGTCGGCCTCCAGGCCGGCAGCGGGGAGATTGAGCGTATCGGTCGCTCCCATGCGGCCGGCGGCGAACAGAACCATGTCGGTGACGATGCGGCGGCCGTTATCGAGCGTCAGCTCGACCTTGCCATCCTGGCGGACAACCTTATCGGCCTTCTGGCCAAGCAGCAGCTTCATGTTGCGGTCGCGGAGCTGATAGATGAAATCCTCGACGATCTCCTTGTCGATGAAATCGAGCATGGTCGATTTCGGATCGATCAGCGTCACTTGCGTATCGAGCGCGCTGAAAATCGTCGCATATTCGATGCCGATGACGCCGGCGCCGATAACGACCATGGAGCGTGGCAGCTGCTCGATCTCCAGCAGCTCGTCGCTGTCGAGAACGGTCTTGCCGTCGAAGGGCATGTAGTCCGGGCGGAAGGGCTTCGTGCCGACGGCAAGCAGAATGCTCGCGGCGCTGACGTTGACGATTTCGCCGTCATCCTTCACGACCTGCATGGTCCGGGGATCGATGAAGCTCGCGCGGCCGCGAATGTGCTGCACGCGATTGCGGGCAAACTGATGCTCCAGCACTTCGACCTCGTGATCGAGGGTGATCAGCAGACGGCGGCGCAGATCCTCGGCGCTGATCTCCTGCTTGACCCTGTAGGCGCGGCCATAGAAGCCGCGTTCGCGCCAGCCGGAGAGATTGAGCGCCGTCTCGCGCAGCGTCTTTGAGGGAATGGTGCCGGTATGGACGGACACGCCGCCGACACGCTTGCCCTGTTCGATCACGAGCACCTTCTTGCCGAGCTTGGCAGCCTGAATGGCGCCTCTGCGGCCGGCAGGGCCGCTGCCCACGACGAGGAGATCGAATTGGTCCATGGGAAAGCCTCGGATGTTTGAATACGGAATCAATGTCGCAATGCAACATGCAGTCCGTCAACCGGTAGCGGCTCAATGTTACAGATTATCTAACAGGGAAGGCGCGATATTCAGGAGTTCGGGAGGCCGAGCCAGGGCTCCAGCTTCTCGAATGTCCGGTCCATCGCATAGGCATGGGTGAAGGAGAGGGGCAGGTGGCCATAGATGATCGACATCTGGCCTTCCGCGGTGGCCTCGCCGGTCTTGGCGATTGCAGCGAGATAAAGGGCCGAGGCCAGTCCCGTGCGGTCGGCGCCCGCCTGGCAATGGATCAGGAGTGGTTTCGGCGCATCGCGCATGATCTCGACCAGCCGTGAAGCCTGTTCCTGGGTAAGCTCATGGCTGGACGACATGCCGAAATCGATGTGGGTGATGTTCAGCTCTTTCGCCTGGGCGACCTCATTGTCGTACCAGGCGTGGCCGGTATTGTTGCCGCGCAGATTGATGATCGTCTTGATGCCGTATTGCTTCTGCAGTTCCGCGATCGTGGCGGCCGAGGGCTGCGAGGAGCGGTAGACCTCGCCGGCGATGACCGGATGGAAATTCGTCGTCCACAGCATATGGGCATAGAAGCCGCCGGCGACCAATGCGAATGGCGAGATGGCAAGGAACGCGGCACGGCCGATACGGCGTAAACGGCGGGAGAGCGGCGACGAGGGCTTCAGCATGTGGTCTCCGGGCACGCCGAACCTCGAACGGGCGGGCGCAATCAAAACAACAGCTTCCGGAGGCGAACGGGCCGATACGGTAGCATCGCCCTTTTGCCAGATCATCCTGACGCCTACCTGAAAAGCGATAGCCGGCGGCGCGCGATGTCGAGGACAGGCCAGACTGCGGACGAGCAAGGTGCGCCGGCCGCAGAAAGTAATTTGAAAATAAAAAAGATATTATCTTTTTCTAATGTCTTACATTGCGTGATGTGCGCCCGAATTAGAACAATCGCAGCGCCCTGAAACTGACATGACCGTTCTTGCCGATGATAACATGATCGTGAACGGTGATACCGAGGGGCTTGGCCGTGTCGACGATCGTCTTGGTCATGTCGATATCGGCGCGTGAGGGCGTCGGGTCGCCCGAGGGATGGTTGTGCACGAGAATCACGGCGGTGGCTGAGAGCTCCAGCGCCCGCCGCACCACCTCGCGCGGATAGACCGGCGTGTGGTCGATCGTCCCATGGCCCTGCACCTCGTCGGCGATCAGCGCGTTGCGCTTGTCGAGAAACAGGATGCGGAATTGTTCGCGTGTCTCATGCGCCATCGCCGTGTGACAATAGTCGATCAGGGCTTTCCAGGAGGATAGTACCGGCTTACCGGCGATCTCGCTCTTCAGCATGCGCTGGGCAACGCTCGCCACCAGCTTCAGATCCAGTGCCACGGCCTCGCCGACGCCGCTGACTTCCTGCAACAGATGCGCGGGCGCGCCGAAAACGCCGCCGAGCGTGCCGAAGCGTGCAAGCAGCGCCTTGGCGATCGGCTTGGTGTCACGGCGCGGGATCAGCCGGAACAGCAGCAATTCAAGGATTTCGTAATCGGCAAGCGCTGCATCGCCGCTGTCGCGATAGCGGTTGCGCAGCCGCTCGCGATGGCCGTGATAATGCGCTTCGGCAGGGGCGGGTGTATTCTGTGGCTTCGCTGCCTTGTTGAGCCGGCCGGTTTTGGCGGCTTGAGGCGCGAAAAACAGCCGCTCGTCGAAAAGCGATGCGTCTTCAAGCCCATCCGTCGCCCCGCCGCCATCGATGGGCATGTCGCCATGACCGGAGGAAGAAGCGGGGCGTTTCGCCATGAATTATGCCTGCAGCGGCGGCAGGCCGGGGCGGTCGAGGCCGCCGGGCGACAGGGTGAAGATCTCGCAGCCGGTCGCGGTGACGCCGACCGTGTGTTCGTATTGGGCCGACAGCGAGCGGTCGCGGGTGACGGCCGTCCAGCCGTCGCCGAGTACCTTCACATGCGGACGGCCGAGATTGATCATCGGCTCGATGGTGAAGATCATGCCCTCACGCAGTTCCGGACCTTCGCTGGCGCGGCCATAATGCAGGATGTTGGGCGAATCGTGGAACAGGCTGCCGACTCCATGGCCGCAGAAGTCGCGAACGACCGAGCAGCGTTCCCCTTCGGCATAGGTCTGGATAGCTTCGCCGATGGCGCCGGTGCGCGCGCCTGGGCGAACGGCGGCGATGCCGCGCACAAGGGATTCGTAGGTCACTTCCAGCAGCCGTTCGGCCGAGCGCTTGATCTCGCCGACCGGATACATGCGGCTGGAATCGCCATGCCATCCGTCGAGCACATAGGTCACATCGATATTGACGATATCGCCTTCGCGCAGCGGCTTGTCGTTGGGAATGCCATGGCAGACCACATGGTTGATCGAGGTGCAGGAGGATTTCGTATAGCCGCGATAGTTCAGGGTCGCCGGATAGGCGCCGTGATCCATGCCGAATTCGAAGACGAAGCGATCGATGGTGTCGGTCGGCACGCCAGGTGCGACGATGGCGGCCAGTTCATCGAGGCAGCGGGCGGTGAGCTGGCACGCCTTGCGCATTCCCGCAAAGGCATCCGGCCCGTAGAGGCGGATCGCCCCCGTATTTTTCGCCGGCGCCGTTGCCGCTTCGATGTAATTCACCATGGTCAGCCTTCAGTGGAAATCTTTATACTTGGTATCTAATGCAGCTATGCCGGGTTCGTCTATCGGGATCAACCCTGCCGGCGCTATTTCCGTGGGCGAAACCCTGCATTTCAGAGCATAGACTTCGACGCCGCGCTTCAAGGCCCGTTCGAAGGCCGCGGCATAGATGGGGTCGAGATCGCCGCATACGCGAAAGCGATGGCAATCGTGCCGCTGGATCACGAACAGCATGACGGCGCGGTATCCCGCCTCCGCCATGTCGCCCAGCTCTTCGAGATGTTTGGCCCCCCGGGCCGTGGCCGTATCGGGAAATTCGGCGAGGCCGGGCCGGCGCATGAAATGGACGTTCTTGACCTCCACATAGGTGGTCGTCCGCAGCGGGTCGGTCAAGAGCAGGTCGATGCGGGAGTTGCGGCCGTAATTCTGCTCGCGCCGCACGGTCGTGTAGTCGCCAAGATCGGCGACCTGGCCAAGAGCGATGGCTTCCGCCGCCAGCCGGTTCGGCATGGCCGTATTGACACCGACCGTGGTGCCGTCGGCCTCGATCAGCTCGAAGACATGGCGATATTTCCGCTTGGGACTGTCATGCTCGGAGAGCCAGATGCGCGATCCGGGCGTCGTCAGGCCTTGCATCGAACCGGTATTCGGGCAGGAGCCGGTGATGATCTCACCATTCTCCAGCTCGGCGTCGAACAGGAAGCGCTTGTAGCGGGCGATCAGCCGCGCGGGAACGAGAGGCGGATGGAAGAGCATGGATTGCCGCTCAGGCGCGCTCCATGACATAGCTGCCCGGCGCTTCCTCGATGGCGTTGAGGGCCGCGCCGCCAGGCTTGCGCGCATCGGTCATGCGCTTGTCCTGAGCAAGTATCCAGCCATGCCAATGCGGCCACCAGGAGCCCGGCGTTTCCGTGGCCTGCGCCAGCCATTGGTCGTATTCGCCCTTGATCGCCCCGCCGGTCCAGAACTGGTACTTATGCTTGTCCGGCGGATTGACGACGCCGGCGATATGGCCGGAGCCGGTGACCACGAATTCCACCGGCCCGCCGAAGAACTGGCTGCCGACGAAGACGGACTTGGCCGGCGCGATATGGTCCTCGCGCGTGGCGAGATTATAGACGGGGATCTTGACGTCCTTCAGCGACAGGGTCTTGCCGTCGAGCACCATCTTGCCCTGGCTCAGCGCGTTGTTGAGATAGCAATTGCGCAGATAAAACGAATGGTTGGCCGCTGCCATTCGAGTGGAATCGGCGTTCCAGAACAGAAGATCGAAGGGTAGCGGGTCCTGGCCCTTCAGGTAGCTGTTGACGAAATAGGGCCAGATCAGCTCGGAGGCGCGCAGCATGTTGAAGGCGGTGGCCATCTTCGAACCTTCGAGATAGCCGAGGGCGTTCATCTGCTGTTCGAGTGCGGCGATCTGTTCCTCATCGACGAAAACCTTGAGATCGCCGGCGAAGGTGAAGTCGACCTGCGTCGTCAGGAAGGTCACCGTGCGGATACGCTTGTTCTTTTCCTTGGCATGCAGGGCAAGCGTGGCCGCCAGCAGCGTGCCGCCGACGCAGTAGCCGACGGCGTTGACCTCTCTCTCGCCGGTCGCCTTCTCGACGGTTGCCAGCGCGAAATCGATGCCTTCGCGAGCGTAAGCGGTCCAGTCCTTGGCGGCATGCCGATTATCCGGATTGACCCAGGAGATGACGAAGACCGTGTGCCCCTGTTCCACGCACCATTTGATGAAGGATTTCTGCGGGTTGAGGTCGAGAATGTAGAATTTGTTGATCCATGGCGGGCAGATCAGCAAGGGCCGCTTCAGCACCTTCTCGGTGGTCGCCTCATATTGGATGATCTGGCAGACATCGCTTTGGGCGATCACCTTGCCGGGCGTCAGCGCCATGTTCTTTCCGACGGCGAATTTGCTCATGTCGGTCTGGCGCAGATGCAGTTCGCCGCGCCCGGCGCTGATGTCCTCGGCAAACATCTTCATGCCGCGCACCAGGTTTTCCGCGTTGGAGGCGACCGTTTCGCGATAGAGCTGCGGATTGGTCGCGACGAAATTGGTCGGCGACAGCGCCGCCGTGATCTGCCTGGTATAGAAGGTGGCCTTGTGTCGCGTATGCTCGTCCAGCCCCTCGGCGTCGCTGACCAGCTTCTCCACCCATCCCGAGGTCAGGAGATAGGTCTGGCGGAGGAAGTCGAAGAAGGGGTTCTTCTGCCAATCCTCGTCGGCAAAGCGCTTGTCCTTGACGGGTTCGGGCGCGGCCTCCGTCGACGAATCGCCGCTGAGGCGCTGCATGGTCTTCGTCCACAGGCCGAAATAGCCGGACAGGAGATGGGTTTGCGCTTCGAGCGTCCTGCGTGGATCGGAAAGCCAATATTCGCCGACCTTGGAAAGCGTCTTGACCATGTCGGTGATCGGATCGGCGACGGTATCGACCTTCTCGCCGCTTTCGCGCGGCGCAAGCCAGGCGGAGGCGGCCTTGCCGAGGTTTTCCAGCGCGCGGGCAAAGTTGACGGCCATCGCCTCGGGATCCCTGACGATATAGGGCTCGACCGATTTCGGATCGAAGCCGGGAAAGGCGCCGTTGCCTTCACTTTTGTCCCGCTTGCTGTCGGTCACGCATCATCCTCCCGGCGGCAAATCTCTTTTGTTTTCCATTTGTACATCTTGCGGGAAAAGGAATACAAGTCGAATGAAACGCAACCCTGCTCTTGCTTTGCCGCTGCGACAAATTTAACAGTCGCATCCCACAGCAAGGCAATAGGGCAGGACGACGATATGGGCGGCATGGTGGCAAGACTTAACCGGAATTCCGTATTCTGCGGTGCTTTGTTCGGCATCCTCGCATTGGCACTCGCCGGCTGCTCCACCCCTGAGGAAAAGGCCGCCTTCGCCAAGCGCAAGCAGGCGCCGCAGGCCGTAGTCGTCAAGTCCGCCAATGGCAGCCCTGTCGACGAAGGCAGCACCCAGCAGCATTACAAGGACGGTTATCCTTCCTTCAACGCTCCGCCGACGGCCGCCAACGTCCAGATCAACGATCAGCAGGCCGCCGACATGGTCAAGCAGATGACGGCGCTCGGCGCGGCGCGCAAGGCCGGTTCGATTTCCGAGGCCGAATACCAGAAGCGCGTCGCCGACATGCGCAAGCTCGCCGCCGAACACGGCCAGGATACGCTGTCCGAAATACAGCAGCAGAGCGGACAGCCCGGCCAGACGCAGAATTAGCCTTGCGTTTCAGGCGATTTGGACGCAAAGCGTTCCGATAGGCCGAATTTCGATGTTTCTTCCTGGTTGAGAGTGTTTCGCGCTCATAGCCGCCCAAGATTCACCGTATCTTTCGCGTCTGCATAATACGGCGCCGCGATTCCCAAGTTCGTATCGTGGCTGACCGGGAGATCGACGAACTTCACTGCGGTTGCAAGGGCCGCTGTCCCATGGGGAAAGAAATGGAAGAGTTTCATAAAGTCCGGCGTTTGCCGCCCTACGTCTTCGAACAGGTCAACCGTTTGAAGGCCAGCGCGCGAGCGGGCGGGGCCGACATCATCGACCTCGGCATGGGCAATCCGGACCTTCCGACCCCCAAGGCGATCGTCGACAAGCTGTGCGAAGTCGTCCAGGACCCGCGCACGCATCGTTATTCCTCCTCCAAGGGCATTCCCGGTCTGCGCCGCGCACAGGCCGCTTACTATGCCCGCCGCTTCGGCGTGAAGCTCAACCCGGATACGCAGGTTGTCGCCACCCTCGGCTCGAAGGAAGGCTTCGCCAACATGGCGCAGGCGATCACCGCGCCCGGTGACGTCATTCTTTGCCCGAATCCGACCTATCCGATCCATGCCTTCGGCTTCCTGATGGCCGGCGGCGTTATCCGTTCCATGCAGGTCGAACCGGACGACAGCTTCTTCCCGCCGCTCGAGCGGGCCGTGCGCCACTCGATCCCGAAGCCGCTGGCTCTGATTCTCAACTACCCGTCCAACCCGACAGCCTATGTGGCGACGCTCGATTTCTACAAGGAAGTCGTTGCCTTCGCCAAGAAGCACGACATCATCGTGCTGTCGGATCTGGCCTATTCGGAAATCTATTTCGACGACGTCCCGCCACCGTCGGTGCTGGAGGTTCCGGGCGCCATGGATGTCACCGTCGAGTTCACCTCGATGTCGAAGACCTTCTCCATGCCCGGCTGGCGCATGGGCTTCGCCGTCGGCAATGAGCGCCTGATCGCGGCCCTGACGCGCGTGAAGTCCTATCTGGACTACGGCGCCTTCACGCCGATCCAGGTGGCGGCGACCCATGCGCTGAACGGCGACGGTTCCGACATCGCCGAAGTCCGCAACATCTACAAGCGCCGCCGCGACGTGCTGGTCGACAGCTTCGGCAAGGCCGGCTTCGACGTGCCGCCGCCGGCAGCGACGATGTTCGCCTGGGCGAAGATCCCGGAAAAGTTCCGTCATCTCGGCTCGCTGGAATTCTCCAAGCTGCTGGTCGAAAAGGCCGACATCGCCGTGGCGCCGGGTATCGGCTTCGGCGAGCAGGGCGATGATTATGTGCGTATCGCGCTGGTCGAGAACGAGCATCGCATCCGCCAGGCGGCGCGCAACCTGAAGCGTTTCCTCTCGACCGCGGATGAAACCATGCATAATGTGATTTCGCTGAACGCTCATCGGTCCTAATTTTTCACGGCAGCCGTTTCCCCGGCTGCCGTGTCCCAAGACATTGATCAGGAATTCCTCATGGCAGATGCCCTCAAAATCGGCATTGCGGGCTTGGGCACCGTTGGTGCCTCGTTGGTCCGCATCATCCAAAGTCGCGCCAACGAGCTCGCGGTCACCTGCGGTCGCCCGGTCAAGATCGTCGCCGTCTCGGCGCGCGACCGCACCAAGGATCGCGGTCTCGATCTCGACGGCATCGAATGGTTCGGCGGCCCGGTCGATCTGGCGCAGAAGGCCGATATCGATGTCTTCGTCGAGCTGATCGGCGGTTCCGAAGGCGCGGCCAATGCCGCGGTGCGCGCCGCGCTTGCCCGCGGTCTGCATGTAGTCACGGCCAACAAGGCGCTGCTGGCCTATCACGGCGTCGAGCTGGCGGAGATTGCCGAGGAGAAGGGCGCGCTGCTCAATTTCGAAGCGGCGGTCGCCGGCGGCATCCCCGTCATCAAGGCGCTGCGCGAATCCCTGACCGGCAACACGATTTCGCGCGTTTACGGCATCATGAACGGCACCTGCAACTACATCCTGACCCGGATGGAGAAGGAGGGCCTGTCCTTTGCCGATTGTCTGAAGGAAGCCCAGCGTCTCGGTTATGCCGAGGCCGATCCGGCCTTCGACATCGAGGGCAACGACACCGCGCATAAGCTCGCCATCCTGACGACGCTCGCCTTCGGCAACCGCATCGCGGCCGACGACATCTATCTCGAAGGCATCACCAATATCTCGATCGAGGATATCCGCGCCGCCGCCGAACTCGGCTACCGCATCAAGCTGCTCGGCGTCGCCCAGCGCACGGAAAGCGGCATCGAACAGCGCGTCCATCCGACGATGGTGCCGCTCGAATCGGTCATCGCCCAGGTCGATGGCGTCACCAATGCCGTGGCGATCGAATCCGACATTCTCGGCGAGCTGCTGATGGTCGGCCCGGGCGCCGGCGGCAATGCGACGGCATCCTCCGTGCTTGGTGATATCGCCGATATCGCCAAGAGCCGGCCGGGCGCCCAGCGCGTACCGGTTCTCGGCCATCCCGCCAAGGCGCTCGAGCCTTACCGCAAGGCGCAGATGCAGAGCCACGAGGGCGGCTATTTCATTCGCTTGACCGTGCTCGACCGCACCGGCGTCTTCGCCAGCGTCGCGACCCGCATGGCGGAAAATCACATCTCGCTGGAATCGATCGTGCAGCGCTCGACCCAGCATCTGTCGCCCTCCGATCACCAGACCATCATCCTCGTCACCCATGCGACGATGGAAGATTCGGTGCGCAAGGCGGTAGCCTCGATCAAGACGGAAGGCTATCTCGTCGGCGAGCCGCAGGTTATCCGTATCGAGCGGCCGAAGGAATAATCCGGCGTCGGCCCGCGCGAAAACGAAGCGGGCCGTTCAATTCTGGGAGACATGGTGGAACAACCGGCAGATCCAGTGCAGCGGGCATTTCTGGGCGTCGAACGCTCCGTTTCCGGCAATCGCTGGATCTCCCGGCTCGACCAGGCCGGCCAGAACAGGGCGCTTGCCATCGCCCAGGTCCACGGTCTGCCGGATCTGATTGCTCGCGTGCTCGCGGGGCGCGGTGTCGGCCTCGACGAGGCCATGGCCTTCCTCGATCCGACGATTCGCGGCCTGATGCCGGACCCCTATCTGCTGACCGATTGCGAAAAGGCGGCCGCCCGTCTGCTGCGCGCCGTCAGGACGGGCGAGACGGTTGCGATCTTCGGCGATTACGATGTCGATGGCGCCGCGTCTTCGGCGCTGCTCTATCGTTTCCTAACCCATTTCGGCGTGCCCGCCAGCATCTATATTCCCGATCGCATCTTTGAAGGCTATGGCCCGAATCCGGCCGCCATCAACCAGCTCATCGACAATGGCGCGAAGCTCATCGTCACCGTCGATTGCGGTTCCACCAGCTTCGAATCGCTGGATGCGGCAAGGGCTCGCAATATCGACGTCGTCGTCATCGATCACCATCAGGTCGGCCACGAGCTGCCGCATTGCCATGCGCTGGTCAATCCCAATCGCGAGGACGATCTGTCGGGGCAGGGGCATCTCTGCGCTGCCGGCGTCGTCTTCCTCGTGCTTGTCGCCGCCTTGCGGCAGCTGCGCGAGGCGGGCGATGCCCGCGTCCGCTCTATCGATCTGCTCGCTTTGCTCGACATCGTCGCGCTGGCCACCGTTTGCGATGTCGTGCCGCTCAAGGGACTGAACCGCGCCTATGTCGTCAAGGGCCTGATCGCCGCCCGGCACCAGGGCAATCCCGGCCTCGCGGCGCTCTTCCGCAAGGCAGGCCTAGGAGGGCCGGTCACGCCCTATCATTTCGGCTTCCTCATCGGTCCGCGCATCAATGCCGGCGGCCGAATCGGTGATGCGGCGCTTGGCGCACGCCTGTTGACGCTCGACGATGCCGGGGAGGCCGAGACCATTGCCGAGAAGCTGGACGAACTGAACCGCGAGCGTCAGGCCATGGAAGCGGCCATGCTGCAGGAGGCCGAGGCCGAGGCGCTGGCGGAATATGGCAACGGCGACGGCGCTTCCGTCATCATCACGGCGCGCGAGAATTGGCACCCCGGCATCGTCGGCCTGATCGCATCGCGGCTGAAGGACAAGTTCCGTCGCCCGGCCTTCGCGATCGCCTTCGATCCCACCGGCAAGGGCACGGGCTCCGGCCGTTCGATCAATGGCTTCGACATGGGCCGCATGGTGCGCGCCGCCGTCGATGCCGGCCTCCTGGTCAAGGGCGGCGGTCATGCCATGGCGGCAGGGCTCACCGTGGAGCGCGGCAATCTCGGCAAATTGCGCGCCTTCTTCACCGAGAAGGCGGAAAAGCAGGTGGCGGGGCTGGTCGCCAACGAAACGCTGAAGATCGACGGCGCGCTTGGCGCCAGCGGCGCGACCGTGGAGCTGATCGACCAGCTCGAAACAGCCGGCCCCTATGGCTCCGGTCATCCGCAGCCGGTCTTCGCCCTGCCGAGCCACCGCCTGCGCGACTCGCGTCTGGTCGGCCAGTCGCACATCAAGGTCACGCTGGAATCGCAGGATGGCGGCCGTCTCGACGGCATCGCTTTCCGTGCCGCGGAGACACCGCTCGGCGAATTGCTGCTGTCGTCCAGAGGGGCTCAGCTCCATGTCGCCGGCACGCTCGGCGCCGATCACTGGCAGGGGAGCAGGCGCGTTCAGCTCCGCGTCACGGACGCCGCCAAGGCAGTCTGACCGGCGACGGAAATTCGCGGTCTTTTCAATGAAAAATCAGTGCTTTGCGGGAGGAAACAGTGGCACGCCCTAGGGGAGTCGAACCCCTCTTTACAGAATGAAAATCTGTCGTCCTAACCGATAGACGAAGGGCGCGTGCTGTGGCGCCCTTATAGTCAGCACCTTCCGTTCCCGCAAGCGGAAAATCGAGAAAAATCCACAGCCAGGAGAAGATTTTTCGAGGCGATTGTGGAAAAGCCGGAGCCGCACGCGATTGGTACGCCCTAGGGGAGTCGAACCCCTCTTTACAGAATGAGAATCTGTCGTCCTAACCGATAGACGAAGGGCGCATACCATCTGCGAGCATATAGGAATACCGCAAAGGCGCCACAACGGGAAGAAACAAGATTGTTTGGGAACTACACACAGCAGTGGCACGCCCTAGGGGAGTCGAACCCCTCTTTACAGAATGAAAATCTGTCGTCCTAACCGATAGACGAAGGGCGCGTGCTGCTGTTGTGTGGCGCGCTTATAGCGGGGTGATTTCATTCCCGCAAGCGCCTATTTCGCTTTTTCTTCGAAAAAATGACAGGTGCATGAAGCTACAGCGAAATTTGAATAAGCCTGCCTAAACAGGATGTTGTGGACGTCTGCCGACAGGGACGGTTCAAAGGCCCGGCGTGCTGACGGTTTGCCCGATCAGTGGCTTGCCGCTCTGGCCCTGGCCCTTCGACGCGGCAATATGCGCCAGCATCAACGCTTCCTTGCTATCGATCCTGTGGGCGTTGGAGCCGGGCGCCGGCATGATTTTCGAGGGCGTTGCGTCCGCTGTCGGCTTCATCGGACTTGCCGACGTGGGAGCGGCATTGCGGATGACGGGTGGCGGCAGTACCGATTCGGAGGTCCGGCCGGATGCCATGCCGCCATTGTCCTGCTGCGGCGCAATGTTTTGCATGGCGTTGGGCGGCATGCTGTAGACGCTGCGCGTGATCGGAACGATTCCCTGCGGTTCCGCGCCGGGCTGCGTCTTGGCCAGGGTGCCATCGGGATTGACGGCGATCGGCGGCGGGGCTGAATAGATGCTGCTCCTGCTGGCATTGACCCCGGTCGGCTGCGTCACCAGGCCGGCAATGCCGGTCGGAGTGTCGGCGGATTGACCTTGTCCCGACACGAGGGCGGATTGATCCGTTGCCTGTCCCACGATCATTTGCGAGCGTACCCCATGCACGCTGCGCACCAGCGGATCGCGATAGGCGACATCGCCCCTCAGCCGCTTCGCCTCGGCCCTGCTGTTGAGGGCATCGGCAAGCTGTTCGTCGGCGCTGGGTGGCGGCGTGGCCTCCGCCGTCTGCTTCGGCTTGTCGCCCGTCGTCGCGCAACCGGCGAGCATCATGAACGAAAGAGCGATGGCGATAGCGCTTGCACGCTTCTCGTTGCCGGATAAAATCTGCCTGTGGCACAAAGGACGTTCCCCGCTTGAAAAGGTTGCATCGGAACGGCCTCCTGCGAGGGACGATGATATCGCGCGGTGCTGACTGGGAACGGAAGACCCCGCGAAATCCGATGCATGATGCTTCGAGTCGTCCAAGCATGCCGGAGAGCGGGTATGGCCGGCAAGCGCGAAACCGATGGCTGCGCGCGTGCCGTAAGCCTCGCGAAAGCCTGGGCTTACCAGGCGCCGGTATTCTGCATCGAGGACCAGGGCTCGGCCGGCGGAAGGTTTGCGCCTTTCTGCAGGATTTCGATGGAAATGCCGTCCGGGGAGCGCACGAAGGCCATATGACCGTCGCGGGGCGGCCGGTTGATGGTGATGCCATTGTCCATGAGCTTTTGGCAGATGGCATAGATATCGTCGACTTCATAGGCGAGGTGACCGAAGTTGCGTCCTCCGGTATAGTCTTCCGGATCCCAGTTGTAGGTCAGTTCCAGGCACGGGGCTCCATTGGCGCGCGTCGCCTCGACGTCGGCGCTGGCGGCTAGGAAGACCAGCGTGAAGCGTCCCTTCTCGTTTTCGTGACGGCGCGTTTCGGTAAGGCCGAACAGGGTGCTGTAAAAATGCAGTGATGCGTCGAGATCCGTAACACGGACCATGGTGTGGAGATAACGCATTCTATTTCCTCTCTAATGTTGCGCCGGGCCGATCATGGGGCGTGGCTCCAGCTTCAGGCAAGACTTGCGCGTGATAATCTAAGGGTGGGAATAAACGAAAACTAGGACTTGCGCTTTTCCGTTACCAAGATGTTAATCTTGATTTCAAGGAATCAGTTAACCGTAACAGTGTGACGCGTAATCGAGGGCTGGCTAGGATGAGTGACAGAATTTCATCGAAGGGAATCGTTGACTTCGAAGAGATGTCGGGCGAAGCCGTCGAGCTCATCGAAATCTCCGGTGTCGTCAAATGGTTCGACGTCGCGAAGGGCTTTGGCTTCATTGTTCCGGATAACGGCATGCAGGACGTTTTGTTGCATGTGACCTGCCTTCGTCGTGACGGTTACCAGACGATTCTCGAGGGAACGCGCATCGTCGCGCTGATTCAGCGCCGCGAGCGCGGCTATCAGGCATTCAAGATCCTCTCCATGGATCAATCGACCGCCGTGCATCCCTCGCAGATGCCGCCGGTGCGCACGCATGTCCAGGTGACCGCCACAAGCGGACTGGAGCGGGCTCTGGTCAAGTGGTTCAACCGCACCAAGGGGTTCGGCTTCCTGACGCGCGGCGAGGGCACGGAAGATATCTTCGTGCATATGGAAACGCTGCGCCGCTTCGGTCTCGCCGAGCTGCGGCCGGGGCAGGTGGTGCTCGTCCGCTTCGGACCGGGCGAAAAGGGGCTGATGGCGGCGGAAATCCATCCTGACGCGCCGAGCCCGGCCACGCGGCCGCATTGATATGGCCAAAAATGTGATTTCCACCATCTTGAAGAGCGCCGCCATGGCGCTTTTTCTTGTTGGCGCCCCCGTTCCGGTCTTTGTCGCGCCGGCGATGAGCCAGCAAGCGGTCAAGTTCTCATCCGAGCCGCTGTCGATTGCCAGCCCCAAAGGCGAGACCCATAAGTTCACCGTGGAACTGGCGCTGACGGAACCGCAGCTGGAATACGGCCTGATGTATCGCGACAGCATGCCGGCCGATCATGGCATGCTCTTCGATTTCGGCGCGCCGCGTCCCGTCATGATGTGGATGAAGAATACCAAGCTGGCGCTGGACATGCTGTTTCTGGACCGCAATGGCGTCGTCACCCATATCCAGGAAAATGCCGTTCCCTATTCGGAAGCGATCATCAGCTCTGGCGGCCCGGTTGCTTACGTCATCGAGCTGAACGCCGGCATCGTCCGGAAGCTCGGTCTCGCTGTCGGCGACAAGGCAACGAGCGCCACCATTTCCGCCAAGCCCGGCAAATAGATATTTGCCGGGGAAGGTGGTGCCGGCGCAATTTTAGCTGTTGCAGCGCGGGGATGAACCGTGTATCTCCCCACTCGTTCCGCCGGGCAATATGCACGGTGTTTGAATTCGACGCAGATCCTTTGGCCGAGCGACTTCATGCTCAGAAGGGGTATGCGGAAGGGTACGGAGTGTAGCGCAGTCTGGTAGCGCATCTGGTTTGGGACCAGAGGGTCGGGAGTTCGAATCTCTCCACTCCGACCATTTTTATCTCCCATGATATCGTTGGATCGAGATCGGGCCTGTCCGCCTTTTGGGCTTGAAAACAAAGGGATTCGCAGCTAAGCAAAATCCCATATGGGCGCTGCTCGAAAGCGTGGCGCTAAGACAAGAGAAGCAAGAAAGCGGGCTTTCCCGCTTATTCGGAGGCGCTGCAGCGATGCCTGCCAAGATTTATCGTCCCGCGAAGACCGCCATGCAGTCCGGCAAGGCCAAGACCCATCTCTGGGTTCTGGAGTTCGACCAGGAGAGCCCCCGCAAGATCGATCCGATCATGGGCTATACCTCCTCGGGCGACACCCGCCAGCAGCTGAAGCTGACCTTCGAGACGCAGGAACAGGCCGAAGCCTATGCCCAGCGCGAAGGCATCGAATATCGCGTCATCGCGCCCAAGGATGCCAATCGCCAGGTGGTTTCCTATACCGATAACTTCCGCTTCAACCGCATCCAGCCCTGGACGCATTGAACCCGAGCATTCATTGCAGTGCCGCCCATTGAGTTTGGCGGCACTTTCAGGCATGTGTTGCCCGCCGCGAGCAACACGCGGTGATTTGGCCTCAAGGCCCCTTAGCTCAGCTGGATAGAGCACTTGCCTTCTAAGCATGTGGTCGCAGGTTCGAATCCTGCAGGGGTCGCCAAAATTTATTCAATTACAATGATTTAGTGAATTTTTGGGATGTACTCGTTTGCCGTGATGGGTGCCGGGTCCAAAGCGATTACGGCAGCCTTTGCGTTGCTGGGGCGATGCATTATTCTTCATTTATGACGCGCGTAATGGTGATTGGAAACGCAGGCGGCGGAAAGTCGACGATGTGCAGGGCGCTGAGCATTGCACACGCCTTGCCCTATCATGCTATCGACAAGCTTCAGTGGAAACCGAACTGGGTTCAGATATCCGAGGCGGAATTCACGGCTGCCCATGAGACCTGGCTCTCGCAAGCGCGGTGGCTGATCGATGGTTATGGCTCATGGGCATCTATTCTGCGTCGAATGGAGATGGCCGATACGATCATCTTCGTGGATCACCCGATATGGGTTCATTATTGGTGGGCCAGTAAACGCCAGATAAAATCCCTATTCCACGGTCGTCCGGATGGACCCGATGGATGCCCCATGTTTCCGGTTACCATTCGCCTTTTCAAAATGATGTGGCAACTGCATCGGGACATGCGCCCAAAGCTGCTTGTCGCCATTGAAGCGCATCGGGAACGGGCTCGGATCATCCATATTCGTTCTCCGCAAGAGCTTGCCGCGTTTGCCGCCAATCCAAAATGACAGACAGGTGTATTATCTTGCCGATTGGGGGACTTACCGAGCTGCCGCCATTCACCCGCCCGCATCCGCTGGCCTGGTCGCGTTTACCGCCATGTCGATCAGGTCGTATCCGGATATCGTGCCGACGAGCTTTATGACGATGATCGCCACGCCCAGAAGCGCAAATGTCATGATGATCCTGTCACTCTTCTTCACGCCCCGCTCCCCAACGCCTCGCGAAAGCCGCGTCTCGCGCGGCAGGCGATAGTATATCGCCTTCGTGATGTTGCGCTATAGGCTGGCTCACGCGGCCAACCTGCCGGCGGCGACGAGAAGGAGACCGCCCGCTATTCCTTCGATCCATCGCCGGCGGCGGTCATTGAAGCGGCCATGTGCGCCGACTGCCGCAATCACGAAACTGAGCATGGTGTAGATGGCGGCGCATAGTCCGATGAAGATCGCCGAGAGAACATAGGCTTGCAGGGCGATATTGTCCTCGTGCTGCATGAACTGCGGCAGGATGGCGAAGTAGATCATCATACCTTTTGGGTTGAGGAGGGCCGTGAGAAAGCCTTGCTGAAGCTGGTTTGTGCCGGCCGTTGCGAAGAGCGTGAGCCTGCCGGATTTCATCGAGGAGCGGATCAACCGAATTGCGAGATAGATCAGGTAGATGGCACCTAGCCAGCGCAGGGCCGCAAAGAGCACCGGCGAGGTGGCGATGATGGCGGCCACGCCGAGCGCTACAAGGGCGGAATGCAGCACGTAGCCGAGGCAGACACCGGCGGTCGCGCGCAATCCGGCCGCCGCGCCGCCCGACAGGGTTTGCGATGCCACGAACAGTATGTCCGGGCCAGGTGTGCAGATGAGCGGCAGCACCGTGACTGCGAAGAAAAGCAGATTTGTGTTGTCCATGATTGGCATCATAGGAGGAAATGCACGCAACCCGGTTGCAAAGACGCCAATTTTTCCCAATTAATTGGCATTGAAATTCCGATTACTCGGATTATTGGTAGGGAATGCCAATGCGGCTGGATGATATCGACAAGCGTATATTGCGGGCGTTGCAACGCGACGGACGTCTCCAGAATATCGAACTGGCAAAGGAAGTGGGTTTGTCGCCATCGCCCTGTCTGCGGCGGGTGAAGCTGTTGGAGGAGGCTGGCATCATCGATCGCTACGTGGCGGTGGTCAATCCAGTCAAGGCGGGCTTGCCCCTCTCGATGTTCGCCCGCGTCTGGTTGACCGCCCAGGACGCCGAAACGATCGATCACTTCATGGCGGCAATGAAGAAGCTACCGCAGGTCATGGAATGCTACATCATGCTCGGCGAAAGCGATGCGCTGCTACGTGTCGTTGTCTCCGATCTCGACGATTACCGGCAGTTCCAGTCGACGCACCTCACCAAGATCAACGGTATTCAGAACGTCAAGACCGATGTGCCAAGCCAAATCGTCAAGCAGACCTACGCCTTACCTTTGCGCTGAATGTCTTAGCTGGTTTAGCTGCAAGCAAGATCAGGCGGCGTTCAGGTCCGCGATTTCGCCGTGGCGGGCGAGAAGGCGAGGGGAGCTCATGTCGCCGGTCTCTTCATCGACGATGACGGCATAGGCGGCCACGCCGACGAAACGGGAGGACATGGAGGAGGCGATCTTCTCGGCGCTGACGGCGCTCGATGCCTGCCGCATCTCCCCCGGAACCAGATTTCCCCGGTTCTTCCTGTAAGGGAGGATGATGAATTTTTCGCCGGATGCCATTGTGCTTGCCCTCGTTTGTTCGCACAATGTTCTGGTTCGCTTCGAGTGTCAAGATGGTTAATGCGATGCTTGATGAGGGGCGCGCATCAAATTGAAAACCCGCCGGCCGTGTCACGGCCGACGGGTTTCGATTGTCCGATAATCGCTGGATCAGTGCAGGATCTGGCTGAGGAACAGCTTGGTGCGCTCATGCTGCGGATTGTCGAAGAATTCCTTCGGGGAGTTCTGTTCGACGATCTGGCCCTGGTCCATGAAGATCACGCGGTTGGCGACCTGGCGGGCGAAGCCCATTTCGTGGGTGACGCAGAGCATGGTCATGCCTTCTTCGGCAAGCCCTACCATGGTATCGAGCACTTCCTTGATCATTTCCGGGTCGAGCGCCGAGGTCGGCTCGTCGAACAGCATGATCTTCGGGTTCATGCACAGCGAGCGGGCGATCGCCACGCGCTGCTGCTGACCGCCGGAAAGCTGGCCGGGATATTTCTTCGCCTGATCCGGGATCTTGACGCGGGTCAGGAAATGCATGGCGATTTCTTCCGCCTGCTTCTTCGGCATCTTGCGCACCCAGATCGGCGCCAGCGTGCAGTTTTCCAGGATCGTCAGATGCGGGAAGAGGTTGAAGTGCTGGAACACCATGCCGACTTCGCGGCGCACTTCGTCGATCTTCTTCAGATCGTTGCTCAGTTCCGTGCCGTCGACGATGATCTGGCCCTTCTGGTGCTCTTCCAGGCGGTTGATGCAGCGGATCATCGTCGATTTGCCGGAGCCGGACGGGCCTGCAATGACGATGCGCTCGCCGCGCATGACCTTGAGATTGATGTCGCGCAGCACGTGAAAGTCACCGTACCACTTGTTCATGCCGATGATTTCGACCGCAACTTCCGTGTCGGAAATGGTCAGTTTTTTCGGTTGAGCGTCAGCCATATTCTTATTTCCCTCGATTCTTATCGTTTGTGGCCAGTGTCGAGATGGCGTTCCATGAAGCCTGAATAGCGCGACATGCCGAAGCAGAACAGCCAAAATATGAAACCGGCGAAAACAAGGCCCGTGATCGGCGTCACGGCGCTTGCCCAGGTCGCATCCGCGAAGTTCTGGCGGACGATGCCAAGCAGGTCGAACATGTTGATGATCGACACCAGCGAGGTGTCCTTGAACATGCCGATGAAGGTGTTGACGATGCCGGGGATGACCAGCTTGATCGCCTGCGGCAGCACGATCAGCCGCATCTTCTGCCAGTAGCCCAGGCCGAGTGAATCGGCACCTTCGAACTGCCCCTTCGGAACCGCCTGCAGGCCGCCGCGAATGACCTCCGCCATATAGGCCGAGGTAAACAGCGAAACGCCGACCATGGCGCGCAGCAATTTGTCCATCGTCCAGCCCTGCGGCAGGAAGAGCGGCAGCATGACGCTGGCCATGAACAGCACCGTGATCAGCGGAATGCCGCGGATGACTTCGATGAAGAGCACGCACAGCATGCGGATGACGGGCATTTTCGAACGCCGTCCGAGCGCCAGCATGATGCCGAATGGAATGGATACACCGATCGCGACGAACGACAGGATCAGCGTCACCATCAGGCCGCCCCAGCGGTTGGTTTCCACCACCTCGAGGCCGAAGCCGCCGTAAAGCAGAAAGAATGCCAGGATCGGGAGCACGATGAAGGCCAGGATGGCATTCAGCCCCTTCCTGGGAACGGCGGGTATCAGCAGGGGTGTGATGATCAGAACGGTGAGAATCGCGACCAGGATCGGCCGCCAGCGTTCTTCCGGCGGATAGAGGCCGAACATGAAGATGGTGAACTTGGCGCGGACGAATGCCCAGCATGCGCCGCTCCAGCCATCGGGCTGCGTGCCGCCCTGTACCGTCGTCGCGCAGAAGGTGCGGTCGGTGCCGCTCCATACCGCGTGGAGGAACAGCCAGTTGACGATATGCGGAATGGCCCAGGCGAGGAAGACGATGGCAAGGACGGTCAGCACCACGTCCTTCGGTGTCGCCAGCAGGTTTTTTCTCACCCAGTGGACGACGCCCTTTTCGCTCGTGGGAGCTGGCAGCGGCGGGAGAATGGTCTTGCTTACGAAGCCTTGGTTTGCGTCGGACATCTTATCTCTCCACCAAAGCCATCTTGGCATTGAACCAGTTCATGAACAGCGAGGTCAGGATGCTGAGCGTGAGATAGACGATCATCCAGATGATGACGACCTCGATCGCGCGCCCGGACTGATTGAGAATGACGCCGCCCACGGCCACGAGATCGGCATAGCCGATGGCGATGGCGAGCGACGAGTTCTTCGTCAGGTTGAGATACTGGCTGGTCAATGGCGGGATGATGATGCGCAGTGCCTGCGGAATGACGATCAAGCGGGTGATGGCGGAAGCGCGGAGACCGAGCGCGCCTGCCGCTTCCGACTGCCCCTTTGCCACGCCGCGAATGCCGCCGCGTACGATTTCGGCGATGAAGGACGCGGTGTAGAAGGAAAGCGCCAGGAAGAGGGAGATGAATTCCGGACCGATGACGAAGCCGCCGGTGAGGTTGAACTTGCCGGCCACCGGATAGTCGAAGGAAAGCGGCATGCCGGTCGCAAAGAAGGCCAGCAACGGCAAGCCGACGAGCAGGGCAATGGAGACCCAGATGGTGTGAAACTGCTGGCCGGTCGCGGCCTGACGCTTGTGAGCCCAGCGCGCCAGGAAAAATACCGCGACGATGGCGACGATCAAGGCGATACCGACAGCCCACATGCCGGTGCCGAAGATCGGGCTCGGAGCGGCGAGGCCGCGATTGCTGAGATAGGTGGAAAACGGCAGATGCAGGGCATCGCGCGCCTGCGGCAGCAAGACCAGCACGCCGCTATACCAGAAGAAGATGACCAGCAGCGGCGGAATGTTGCGGAAGAGCTCGACATAGGCCTGGCTCAGCTTGGCGATCAACCAGTTGTGCGAGAGGCGCCCGATACCGACGAGAAAGCCGATGATCGTCGCGGCGATGATGCCGCATACCGAGATCAGGATCGTATTGAGCAGGCCGACAACGAGCGCGTTGGTATTGGTCGAGTCGCTCGAAAAGGGAATCAGCGCCTGTCCGAGATTGAAACCGGCGCGCCCGACGAGGAAGCTGAAGCCGAAGGGCTGGTTGGTCGCGCGCAGATTGAGAATGGTGTTGTGGACGATGAACCAGCCGATCGCCAACAGAATGAGAAGGGTAAGGACCTGATAGAACAGGCCACGGACCTTCGGATTGTAAATCGTGGATACGACGGAGCTTTCGCCCTCGGGCGAATTCGTGGTTGTTGCCATGCGGAGTTTTTTCCCCAGTGTGCCCGTTTCGGGCTTGTTTTCTAAGGAGAAAGGCGGAAGCCGCCTTTCTCCGAAATCATGCGGCCGGGGCTTAGCGGACCGGCGGTGCGTACTGGATGCCGCCCTTGTTCCACAGGGCATTCAGGCCACGAGCGATCTTCAGCGGGCTGCCAGCGCCGATGTTACGGTCGAAGACTTCGCCGTAATTGCCGACGCCCTTGATGATGTTGTAGGCCCAGTCATTGGTAAGGCCGAGGTCGGTGCCGAGCGTCGAGCCCTGTTCAGCGCCGAGGAAGCGCTTGATGTCCGGGTTGGCCGAGTTCTTCATCTCGTCGACGTTCTTCTGCGTGATGCCGAATTCTTCGGCGTTAACCATCGCATAGGCGGTCCAGCTGACGATGTCGAACCATTGGTCGTCGCCCTGGCGAACGGCCGGGCCGAGCGGCTCCTTGGAGATGATCTCCGGCAGGACGACATTGTCGTCGGGGTTCTTCAGCGTCAGGCGCAGCGCATAAAGGCCGGACTGGTCGGTGGTGTAGACGTCGCAACGGCCGGAGTCGTAAGCGGCGTTGACTTCCTCGAGCTTGTCGAAGACCACCGGATTGTACTGAAGATTGTTGGTCTTGAAGTAGTCGGCGAGGTTGAGTTCCGTCGTCGTGCCGGACTGGACGCAGACGGCGGCGCCGGACAGTTCGAGGGCCGACTTCACGTTCAGTTCCTTGCGGACCATGAAGCCCTGGCCGTCGTAGTAGGTGACGGGGCGGAAGTTGAGGCCGAGCGCGGTATCGCGGCTGATGGTCCAGGTCGTGTTACGCGACAGCAGGTCGATTTCGCCCGACTGCAGAGCCGTGAAGCGATCCTTCGCGCTGAGAGGCGTGTACTTCACCTTGGTCACGTCACCGAAGACGGCTGCGGCCACGGCCTTGCACAGATCGACGTCGAAACCGGACCAGTTCCCGGATGCGTCCGGCTGCGAAAAGCCCAGAAGGGCCGAATTCACGCCGCATTGTACGAAGCCCTTGGCCTTCACGTCGCTCAGCGTCGAAGCCGACGCGCCAGACGTCGTATATGCCAGGGCCGCAGCGCCGAGGAATACGGACAGAGCAAACTTTTTCATCTTTCCCAACCTTTGCCTATTGTTTTATTGTTAAAATTATATCGCTCCCGAAGGCGGTTCCTGGAGAACCATGTTCCCTCACTCTCCCCGGTGCGAGCCGTCCTATCACAGTCGCAAATGCATTTCCGGTCAAGACTCTGCCCGAATTATTGAGGAATTATTCGGCATTTTCGCTCGTGGCGGCACGAAATGAGGCGTTTGGCTGCTATTTAGGCGGCGTTTTGCCAAAAATCTGCGCGAAAACAGCGCAAACTTCCGCTAATTCATTATTTTAGATCTTAAGTAATTAGAGGTCTTTCCGGGTACTGCCGGGTTGACCCGGCGGGACTTGATCGCCAAAAATCGAAGTCCCACAGCACCAAAGGCATATCCAGGCATGAAAGACAAAGACACTCCGCTGCAGGACGCCGGCATCAATACGCGCCTGTCCCATATCGGCTATTCGCCATCCGACTATCATGGCTTCGTCAACCCGCCGGTCGTCCGTGCATCCACGGTATTGTTCCCCAATGCGCGGACCATGGAGACGCACGACCAGAAATATACCTACGGCACGCGCGGCACGCCGACGACGGATGCGCTTTGCGAGGCGATGGATGAGCTGGAGGGGTCGGCGGGAACGGTCATCGTGCCATCGGGCCTTGCCGCAGTGACCATACCGTTCCTCGCCTTCCTGTCCGCCGGCGATCATGCGCTGGTGGTTGATTCGGTCTACGGGCCGACGCGCTTCTTCTGCGATACCATGCTGAAGCGCCTGGGCGTCGAGGTCGATTATTACGATCCGCTGGTCGGCGCCGGTATCGAGCAGTTGATCAAGCCGAACACCAAATTGGTGCATACCGAGGCGCCGGGTTCCAACACTTTCGAAATGCAGGATATTTCGGCGATTTCGGCCGCGGCTCACCGGCATGGCTGCGTCGTTACCATGGACAATACCTGGGCGACGCCGCTCTATTTCAAGCCGCTCGATCACGGCGTCGACATCTCCATTCACGCGGCGACGAAATATCCGGCCGGACATTCCGACATTCTGATGGGAACGGTGTCCGCCAATGCGGCGCATTGGAAGCAGTTGCTGGACACCCATGGCCAGCTCGGCATCTGCGGCGCGCCGGACGACGCCTATCAGGTGTTGAGAGGCTTGCGCACCATGGGCGTGCGGCTGGAGCGGCATCAGCAGAGTGCACTCGCTGTCGCCGAGTGGCTCGAGGGGCGAGAGGAGGTCGCGCGCGTGCTGCATCCGGCCCTGCCGAGCTTCCCGAGCCATGCCATCTGGAAGCGCGATTTCAAGGGATCGAGCGGCATCTTCTCCTTCGTGCTCGCCGTCGATAGCCCGGAGAAGTTCAAGGCGAAGGCGCATGCCTTCCTCGATGCGCTCCGGATTTTCGGCCTCGGCTATTCCTGGGGCGGCTTCGAAAGCCTCGCATTGCACGTCAGCCTGAAGGACCGGCGCGTCACCAAGGCACCGACGGAAGGGCCGGTGCTGCGCCTGCAGATCGGTCTTGAGGATGTCGCCGATATCAAGGCGGATATCGAAAAGGGCTTTGCTGCCGCCAAAGAGGTCTGATCAGCCGATGGCGCGGTAGCCGTAGATCCAATCCAGATCCGCCGCGAGGCTTTGCGGCGGACGCATGGAGAGGACGAGATCGCGCGCCAGCCGCACCGGACCGCGGGCATGGTAGGCGAATTGATTGAAGGCGGCGCGCTGGCGCAGCCTTGCGATGCGCGGGGTGCGATGCCTTTCAAAAAGCTCCAGCGCTTCGGGCAGCGGGCGCGAGGCAACCATGCCGGCGAGTTCGAAGGCGTCTTCGATCGCCATGGCGGCACCCTGGGCGGCAAAGGGCATCATGGCATGCGCCGCATCGCCGATCAGCACCACGTCCTTGCCATTGTGCCAGCGCCCGGCGCCTGCTTCATAGAGCGGCCAGAAGGTTGCTTGTTCCTGCTGTTCCAGCATTTTTCTGATGGTGGCATTCCAGCCGGAAAAGCGGCGCAGCAGGTGGGCCTGCTGGGCTTCGGTGCCGGTGGTGTCCCAGTCGTGGCTGGCACTGCTTCCGGACGTATTGGCCACGATATTGAAGGCGGCATTTTCCCGGATCGGATAGCAGACGAGATGCGCCGAGGAGCCGAGGAAAGCCGTCACGCTCGTCCTGTCCAGAATGGAGGGCGCGAGCGCTTCGGGAATGGTGAAACGCCAGGCGATATTGCCGGAAAAGCCGGGCGAGGGCGCGCCGAGCACCAGCGCGCGCGCCTTGGACCAGACGCCGTCGGCACCGATCACCAGATCGGCCTCCACGCCCGTGATCGCGTCGAACGCCAGCCTGCTGGTGGTGTCGAGATGGCGGCCGAGATGCAGCGTGCACAGCGGATTGGCCGTGACGGCACCGAGAAGCACCCTTTGCAGGGTGGCGCGATGGACTGTGCCATAAGGTGCCCCCCAGCGCGCTTTCGCGAAACTGCCGCTGGGAACGGAGGCGATCGCCCGCAGCGATGAGCCGGAGACCAGCCTGATTTCCTTCGGTTCCAGCCAGATGGGCACAAGCGCATCGAGCACGCCGAGCGCGTCGAGGATATGCGTGGCATTGGGAGAAAGCTGCAGGCCGGCGCCGACTTCGGTCAGCGCTTCGGCCTGCTCGAAGATTGTCGAAGGGATGCCGCGCCTTGCCAGCGCCAACGCCGCTGTGAGGCCGGCTATCCCGGCACCGATGATCGCGGCGCTCTTGATCGGCATTCAGCTATGTCCGATCCGATCCTTGCGCGTTCAGGCGGCCTTGAAATTGAAGATGCAGCCGGCCGGATTGGTCTGATCCGCCTTCAGGGACGGATTGTAGCGATAGAGCGTCGAGCAGTAGGGGCAGACCTTTTCGTTCTCATCGCCCAAATCGATGAAGATATGCGGATGGTCGTAGGGGACCGAAGCGCCGGTGCACATGAATTCCTTCACGCCGATCTCGATCGCGCGATGTCCGCCGTCGTTCTGGAAATGGGGAATATTGTGGCCGGCCATGATGATCTCCGAATACGTCTTGCCCTGGATGGCATGAATGTTGCGCCAGACTTGGTCGCCTCTCTTTATAATCCTTCTTGCCGATTGTGTAGTGCGAAAGTCCGGTTCGGCGCACAGATTTTCTCGGGCTGCGGGGTTCACCTGATATCGCCGATAAAATAAGCTCCGCCGCCAAAGAGACCATGTTTGCGAAGACCTTGCGATGAATCTGAATATTCCCCCTTTTTCCCATTTCGTGCATGACGGCCTGAAGCTCGCTTATTTCGACGAGGGCGATCCGAATGGCGCGCCGGTGCTGCTCATTCACGGATTTGCTTCGACTGCGGTTGCCAATTGGGTCAATCCGGGCTGGTTGAAGACGCTGGGGGATGCCGGCTATCGCGTCATCGCCATCGACAATCGCGGCCATGGCGCGAGCGACAAATCCTACGATGCCGATGCCTATCACCCCTGGCTCATGGCCGAGGATGCCGTCGCCCTGCTCGATCATCTCGGCATCCCGGAGGCCCATGTGATGGGCTATTCGATGGGCGCGCGCGTTTCGACCTTCCTGGCGATGGCGCATCCGGATCGCGTTCGCTCGCTCGTGCTCGGCGGCCTCGGTATCGGCATGGTCGATGGAGTCGGCGATTGGGACCCGATCGCTGACGCGCTGCTAGCCCCCTCGCTCGACGACGTCACGCATCAGCGCGGCCGCATGTTCCGCGCCTTCGCCGACCAGACGAAGAGCGACCGCGAGGCGCTGGCTGCCTGCATCATGGGATCGCGCGATCTTGCCGCCCGAGAGGATGTCGCCAAGGTCGAGGCGCCGACGCTGATCGCCGTCGGCACCAAGGACGACATTGCCGGCTCGGCGCAGGAGCTTGCCGAACTGATGCCGCATGCCATTGCGCTGGACATTCCGAACCGTGACCACATGCTTGCCGTCGGTGACAAGCTGTTCAAGCAGGCGGTTCTCGATTTCTACGAGCGGCTTGCCGCTCGATAAAGAAGTCACTTGCCGGTGAAATGCGGTTTCCGCCGGGCGGCGAAAGCGGCGCGGCCTTCGGCATAATCGGCGCTGTCGAAGGTTTCGGCGCCGATGACCTCGGCCTCACGCAGAAGGTCGCTGTCCTGTTCGACGACGGCGCGCACCGCGAGCTTCGAGGCATGCAGCGCGATGGGTGCATTGGCGGCGATTGCATGGGCCAGCGCTGAAACTTCGTCATCGAAGGCGTGGGTGGCGATCTCTTCCAGCACGAAGCCAGCGGCAAGCATCTTGTCGGCCGACATCGGCGCGCCGGTGAACAATGCGACCTTGGCCATCTGCGGCCCCAGCGCATTGACGATATCCTGCACGGCATCGGCCGGGTAGGCGATGCCGAGGCGAACCGCGGGCACGGAGAAGCGCGCGCCCTCTTCGGCGACACGCAGGTCGCAGGCGGCTGCTATCCCGAAGCCGCCGCCATAGCAAACGCCACGGATGGCGGCGATCGTCGGCACGCGGCAATGGCGGATGGCGGTAAAGGCATCGCTGTTCAGCGCCTCGTAGGCGACGGCGGTCTCCGTATCCTTGCGCAAATGGTCGAATTCGCTGATGTCGGCGCCGGCGGAAAAATCCCGGCCTTCGCCGCGAATGACGATCACATGCGCATGCGCTTCGTCGGTCAGGGCGCGCAGCGCTTGCGGTATCGCCCGCCACATGGCGGCGGTGACCGCATTTTTCCGATCCGGATTGTCGATGGTGAGTATGGCAACCATATCGCGGCAACGCGCGCGCAGAAGACCACCGGCAAAATCACGCTCGAAACTCATGCGCTCCTGACCCATTTATGTTGTCGGACTTTTACTCTATATAATGTCCCATCGATAGGAAATCAGGAGACCGCCAATGGTCGCAGCAACGGACATCCGCCCGGTCGAGGGCTTGAGCTCCGTCAAGGTCGTCGATCCCATCTGGGACAGCATGCGCGAGGAAGCCCGCGCCGCGGCTGACCGTGATCCGCTTTTGGCTGCCTTCCTTTATTCGACGATCATCAATCATCGGTCGCTGGAAGAATGCGTCATCTACCGGATCTGCGAGCGCCTCGACCACCCGGACATGCAGGGCATCCTGCTGCGCCAGACCTTCGAGGAAATGCTGGCCGATTGGCCGGAATGGGGCTCGATCCTGCGCGTCGATATCCAGGCCGTCTATGATCGCGATCCCGCCTGCCTGCGCTTCATGGAATCGGTTCTCTATTTCAAGGGTTTCCATGCGCTCCAGACTCATCGTCTGGCGCATTGGCTGCTCAACCGTGGCCGACGCGATTTCGCCCTTTATCTGCAGAGCCGTTCCTCCAGCGTGTTTCAGACGGATATCAACCCGGCCGCGCGCATCGGCAAGGGCATTTTCCTCGACCACGCAACCGGCCTGGTCGTCGGCGAAACCGCCGTCATCGGCGACAATGTCTCGATCCTGCATGGCGTCACCCTCGGGGGCACCGGCAAGGAGGGCAGTGACCGCCATCCGAAGATTGCGCATGGCGTCCTGATCGGCGCTGGCGCGAAAATCCTCGGCAATATCCAGATCGGCCATTGCTCGCGCATCGCGGCCGGGTCGGTCGTGCTGAAGGAAGTGCCGCCGAAGACGACGGTGGCCGGTGTTCCGGCCAAGGTGGTCGGTGAGGCCGGCTGTTCCGAGCCCTCTCGTTCGATGGATCAGCTGCTTGCCGAAAAGATCATCGTCGACCAGATCATGGGCGCCGGGATCTAAGGAAAGTCCTGCCTGATTTTCGGGATGTTGCGTCGCCGGCCGGGATGGAAGGCGCGCTTCCGGTCTTTACACTGCCGCTTTTCCTATGCAAGAAGCGGCCAAACCCAAAGAATCCTCGCGGAGATAAATTGTGAAGCCTGACGAAATCAAGAAACTCGACGCCTATTTCAAGCGCACGTTCAACCCGCAGATCGTGGTCAAGGCTCGTCCCCGCAAGAACGACTCGGCGGAAGTCTATCTTGGCGAAGAATTTCTGGGCGTTGTCTATATCGACGACGAAGACGGCGACCGTTCCTACAATTTCTCCATGGCAATCCTGGACGTCGATCTCTGATCGAAAGGTCGGTTTTCGATTGCCTCAATCTCGAAAAGAGCCGCATTCTCATCGGAATGCGGCTCTTTTTTTGAATAATCGCCCGGAAATAACCTAGATGCTCGCCATTTCGAGCTGAATTGGGCCTGGTTTAGGCCAAAAGCCGGATTTCTTGGGCAGGCAAGAATTTTTCTCACAAAGCCTGCAGTTGCAACTTGCTTGATATATTTTAGCAAAATCAGAAGGATGCTGTTTGACCTCCTTCATCACCGGCTCGCCTTACCTGAAAATACAATCCAGAATGGATATTGCATCGCACAAGACTACTTGACTATTTGTGCGCTGCATTTAACTCTTGTCCTCGTAAACGGGCCATCGGTCAGTCAACATAGGGACGGAGAAACATGTTCAATTTCGACGAAGCGAACAAGAAGGGTAAAGAAGCCATCGACACGGCGCTGAAGAGCTATTCCGATGTCAGCAAGGGTTTTCAGGCGATCGCTACCGAAACCGCCGAATATTCCAAGAAGTCCTTCCAGGACGGTGTTGCGCATCTGGAGACGCTTGCCGGCGTCAAGAGCTTCGAAGCCGCTTTCGAGCTTCAGAGCAACTTCGTGAAGTCTTCCTACGAAAGTTTCGTCGCTGAGGCGACCAAGCTGGGCGAATTGTACGCCGATCTCGCCAAGACCGCATACAAGCCGTTCGAAGCCCCGGTTGCCGCTGCCACAAAGGCTGCCAGCAAGGCCGCCGCTTCGGTTGCGCCTGCGGCCTAAGCATTTCGCTCAGGGCTGGTAATTTTTCGAAAGGCCGGTTGCGCATGCCGCAATCGGCCTTTTGTGTTTTCGGTCGCCGCTTTCGGCGTGACCTTGACCGTGACTTTTTTGATCACGACCCGTTTTGGCGACGAATTGTGATTGCAGTGTCCGGCAGGGGGCTTAAAATCACACCAATATGAACTAAGTTAGAGGTTCGGATATCCGGCCCGACAGTGTCAGTTGCCCAATCCAGTTTGCCAAGTCGGAATGCGTCAGCTTCTGCCGGATGATTTGAGGAATGAATGAAATGATCGCTGAGCCGATCCGGATGCAAAACGACAGCGAAAGGAACGGGGACAACGGAAATCGCGGGACCTCGGTGATTACGCGCACCAAGGCCAAGACCAAGAAACCCAACCTATACCGCGTGCTGCTTCTGAATGACGACTACACGCCCATGGATTTCGTGATCCATATCCTGGAGCGTTTCTTCCAAAAGGATCTCGAGAGTGCCACCCGCATCATGCTTCATGTCCATAATCACGGCGTCGGCGAATGCGGGATATATACATATGAAGTAGCTGAAACGAAGGTGAGCCAGGTGATGGATTTTGCCCGGCAGCACCAGCATCCGCTGCAATGTGTTATGGAAAAGAAGTGAGGATCTCAACGTGCCAACATTTTCGCCTAGTCTTGAGAAGGCGCTGCATCAGGCACTGACCTACGCGAATGAGCGGCATCACGAATATGCCACGCTGGAACATCTGCTATTGGCGCTGGTTGACGACGCCGATGCCGCAGCTGTCATGGGCGCGTGCAATGTTGATCTCGACGCGCTCCGTAAGACTCTGACTGAATACGTCGATAATGAACTTTCAAACCTGATCACTGGTTATGACGAGGACTCGAAGCCGACCTCCGGCTTCCAGCGCGTCATCCAGCGCGCCGTCATCCATGTGCAATCCTCGGGCCGCGAGGAAGTGACCGGCGCCAACGTTCTCGTCGCGATCTTCGCCGAACGGGAAAGCCATGCGGCCTTCTTCCTGCAGGAGCAGGAAATGACCCGCTACGACGCGGTCAACTATATTTCTCACGGCATCGGCAAGCGTCCGGGGGCCTCCCAGACCCGCACGCCACGCGGCGCCGAAGACAGCGAATCCGAGAGCAAGCCGACCTCCCGCGGCGAGCAGGAGGAGGGCGGCAACAAGAAGCAGCAGGACGCGCTGAAGGCCTATTGCGTCAATCTCAACGAGAAGGCCAAGAACGGCAAGATCGATCCGCTCATCGGACGCCATTCCGAGGTCAGCCGTACGATCCAGGTTCTGTGCCGCCGGTCGAAGAACAATCCGCTCTATGTCGGCGACCCCGGCGTCGGCAAGACGGCGATCGCCGAAGGCCTCGCCAAGCGCATCGTTGAGGGCAAGGTTCCGGAGGCTTTGGCCGACGCGACCATCTTCTCGCTCGACATGGGCACGCTGCTGGCCGGCACCCGTTATCGCGGCGATTTCGAAGAGCGCCTGAAGCAGGTGGTCAAGGAACTCGAAGAATATCCGGGCGCCGTGCTGTTCATCGATGAGATCCATACGGTCATCGGTGCCGGCGCGACCTCCGGCGGCGCGATGGACGCATCGAACCTGTTGAAGCCTGCTCTGTCCTCGGGGGCGATCCGTTGCATCGGGTCTACCACCTACAAGGAGTACCGTCAGTTCTTCGAGAAGGACCGGGCGCTGGTCCGCCGCTTCCAGAAGATCGACGTCAACGAGCCGAGCATCGAAGATGCCATCGAAATCATGAAGGGCCTGAAGCCCTATTTCGAAGAGTATCATCACCTGCGCTACTCGAACGACGCCATCAAGTCGGCGGTCGAGCTGTCGGCTCGCTACATCTCCGACCGTAAGCTGCCGGACAAGGCGATCGACGTCATCGACGAAACCGGTGCGGCGCAAATGCTGCTGCCACCGTCGAAGCGCCGCAAGCTGATCACCGAGAAGGAGATCGAGGTTACCATCGCGACGATGGCCCGCATCCCGCCGAAGACGGTATCCAAGGATGACGAGATGGTTCTCGCCAATCTGGAGCAGGAGCTGCGCTCGGTCGTCTACGGCCAGGATACGGCGATCGAAGCCCTGTCGACCGCGATCAAGCTTGCCCGCGCGGGCCTGCGCGAACCCAACAAGCCGATCGGCTGCTACGTCTTCTCCGGCCCCACCGGTGTCGGCAAGACGGAAGTCGCCAAGCAGCTTGCCTCGTCGCTCGGCGTCGAGCTGCTGCGCTTCGACATGTCGGAATATATGGAGCGTCACACGGTTTCCCGTCTGCTCGGCGCACCTCCCGGCTATGTCGGCTTCGACCAGGGCGGCCTTCTGACCGACGGCGTCGACCAGCATCCGCACAGCGTCGTCCTGCTCGACGAAATCGAAAAGGCGCATCCGGATATCTTCAATATCCTGCTGCAGGTCATGGACCATGGCGCACTGACCGACCATAACGGCAAGAAGATCGACTTCCGCAACGTCATCCTGATCATGACGACCAATGCGGGCGCATCGGAAATGGCCAAGGCCGCCATCGGCTTCGGTTCGTCCAAGCGCACGGGCGAGGATGAAGAGGCCCTCAACCGGCTCTTCACCCCGGAATTCCGCAACCGCCTGGATGCGACCATTCCGTTTGCGCCGCTGCCGACCACGGTCATCCACAAGGTCGTGCAGAAGTTCATCATGCAGCTCGAGGCGCAGCTTTCCGAACGCAACGTCACCTTCGACCTGCACGAGGATGCGATCGCCTGGCTGTCCGAGAAGGGCTACGACGACAAGATGGGCGCCCGTCCGCTGGCGCGCGTCATCCAGGAAAACATCAAGAAGCCGCTGGCGAACGAAATCCTCTTCGGCAAGCTGAAGAAGGGCGGCGTCGTCAAGGTCACCGTCGGCAAGAAGGACGACGGCACCACCGGTATCCTGCTCGATTCCGTCGCGGATACCGCGCCGATCCGGCCGAAGCCGGAGGCGGAAGTGGTCGACGCCGTGGTTGAGGTGGAAGAGGATGACGGCGACACCGTCAAGACGCGGAGCCGTGTCGGCAAGAGCGGCACGGCGCCCGACGCCCGCCGTTCTGCGAAGACGGCAGCCGCCGCCGGCGATGTGCAGGATGGCAAGTCGCCCCGTAAGGGCAGCACGGTACCGAAAGTGCCGCGCAAGTAATTGCCGCTTGGCCGCTTGAGAAAATTGAAAAGGCTGCATTGGAAACAATGTAGCCTTTTTATATGCTTATTCTGATGTATTCATAAAAAACTAGAGCAATTCCAGGAAAAGTGCGAAGCGGTTTTCCGTCCGGAATTGCGTAAAAACAAATGGTTGGAGCGCTTCGGCGCTTCTGGAAAGCGCTGAAACGCTCTAGAGATGCGTGTAATCGATTTCGAGGAAGGATTCCACTTCAGGCACCCAGCGGTCCCGAACGAAGGCAACGTGGTCCGGGTGGACGTTATAGGCGTCGTAGCCCGATTGGTCATCGAACTCCATTGAGAAGCCGAAGGTGAAGTCGTTCTTGGAGCTGGTCTGCCGAAGTTGCTCGAAGTTCCGGACGCCTGGTATCTCTTTCAGAGCAAGGGCGTCCCTGAGAAATCTGGCCTCCTCGGCCGAGCCGGCCGCATGTTTCAGGCGAAAGGCGACGGTATGGCGAATCATCCGCGTCTCCAGTTCAGCCCAGCGCTTCGACGATCTTCCTGGCATTTTCCGCCAGGATCGCACCATCCTCCATCTTGCCCGAATGCGGCTTCAGCGCCACGCCCTCGTGACGCGGAATGATGTGGAAATGCAGATGGAAGACCGTCTGGCCGGCGGCCGGCTCGTTGAATTGCGCGATATAGACGCCATCCGCATCGAAGGCTTCCTGAACCGCAACGGCGATTTTCTGGACGGTGGTGATCAGATGCGGCAGGGCGGCCGGATCGGCGTCGAGCAGATTGCGCGACGGAGACTTCGGCACCACCAGCGTATGGCCGGGCGATTGCGGCATGACATCCATGAAGGCGACCGTGTGCTCGTCTTCGTAGACGCGCACCGAGGGGATGTCTCCCTTCAGGATCTTGGCGAAGATATTGTTGCTGTCATAGGCCGGGCTGGTCATGAAGGGTCTCCTCGTCTTCCGATTATGCATATGCGGAGAAGCTAGAGAGTTTCTACGCTTCACGGAAGCATAGAAACTCTCTAGCTCTTTGTTTTTACGCAATTCCGGCCGGAAAACCGCGGCACACTTTTCCTGGAATTGCTCTAGTTATCCTGCCGCTCGCCTTTGCGGAAGGGGCTGTGTTCCGTCAGGATCTCGCTCATCTCCTCCACCTGCTCGCGCTCTTGCTTGAGATAGTCGGCAACGGCGCGGCGCAGGCCCTGATGGCCGATATAATGCGCCGAATGCGTGATGACAGGCAGATAGCCGCGGGCGAGCTTGTGCTCGCCCTGCGCGCCGGCCTCGACCCGCTTCAGCCCCTTGGCGAGCGCGAAATCGATCGCTTGATGATAGCAGACTTCGAAATGCAGGAATGGGTGGTCCTCGATGCAGCCCCAATGGCGGCCGTATAGGGTCTCGCCGCCGATGAAGTTGATCGCGCCGGCGACATAGCGGCCCGCGCGCTTGGCCATGACCAATAGGATATCGTCGGCCATGCGCTCGCCGATCAGCGAATAGAAGGCGCGGGTGAGATAGGGCCGCCCCCATTTGCGGCTGCCGGTGTCCATGTAGAAGGCGAAGAACTGGTCCCAGATGTCTTCGGTCAGGTCGCTGCCCGTCAGCCAGTCGATGCTGATTCCGTCTTCGAGCGCGGTGCGGCGCTCTTTCTTCAATGCCTTGCGCTTGCGCGAGGCCAGCGTTTCCAGGAAGGCGTCGTGATTGGCGTAGCCGTCATTGATGAAATGGAATTGCTGGTCGGTGCGGTGCAGATAGCCGTCGCTTTCGAAGACCGAGATCTCATCGTCCGGCAGAAAGGTGATATGGGCGGAGGAGACGCCGATCTGCCGGGTCACCTCTTTCAGGCTTTCGGCGAGCGCCGGCTGGATCGCCCGGCGATCCCGTCCCTCGGCGACGAGCAGCCGCGGTCCCGTCGCCGGCGTGAAGGGGATAGAGCATTGCAGCTTCGGATAATAGCGGCCGCCGGCGCGCTCGAATGCATCGGCCCAGCCGTGGTCGAAGACATATTCGCCTTGACTGTGGCTCTTGAGGTAACCGGGCACCGCGCCGATCAACTCGCCGCGATCGGTTTCGAGCAACAGATGGCTGCCGAGCCAGCCCGTCCTGTCGGTGGCGGAGCCGGACTCCTCAAGCGAGGACAGGAAGGCATGTGAAACGAAAGGATTGTAAGGCAGGAGCGTGCCCGTCCTCGATGCCCCGGCAAGCCTGGACCAGCTCTCCGGGGCGATATTCTTGAAAGACCGTTCTACGCGAATGGATAATTCGTCTGTCATGAGGTGAGGGCAGAACTTTCCCTTGGATCGAACCCTTCGAAGGTCATTTGGTCTGCATTGGCGAATGTATGTTTGCGGGCCGCTTCGTCGCGGACGGTCCAGGTGATGACCGGAATGCCGCGCTGGCGCTGCGCCGTGATGAAGGGGTTCGGCAGGTGGCCATAGAAATACGAGATGAAGTCTAGCCCAAGCTGCATGGCTTCGTCATGCTGAAAAAACGTCTCGGGCTGAATTCCTTCCGCCGTCAGGCCGACGGGGTAGGGTGCCTTCAACGCTTTCAGATCCTTCAGCAGCCAGCGGTCGAAGCTCATCAGGGCGACAGGCCCCTTATAGCCTTCCAGCACTTCCAGCACGGATTCGGCAAAGCCGTCATCATCGCCCTCGCGCCCCTTGAGCTCCAGCACGAGCGGCACCTTGCCGTCGCAGAGCCGCAGGAGCTGCTTCAGCGTCGGGATCTTGTCCCTGGTGCCGCCGATCGACAGCAGGCCCAGCTCGGCCGAGGTACGCTCGCGCACTTCGCCGGGCAGGTTGCAGACGCGTTGCAGGTCGTCGTCGTGGAAGACGACCGGAACGCCGTCCGAGGCATAGTGAAGATCGCATTCGATGGCAAAGCCCGCCTCGATCGCCCGGCTAAAGGCGGAAAGCGTGTTTTCCCAAACCTGCTTGTTCATGTCGTGATAGCCGCGATGGGCGATGGGGCGCTCGGTCAGCCAGGCGATGCTGCTCATCAGGCGATTTCCAGAATGGCATCGATCTCGACAGCGGCATTGAGCGGCAGCGCCGCCATGCCGACGGCGGCGCGGGCATGCTTGCCGGCTTCGCCGAGCACATTGGCCAGCAGGTTGGAGGCGCCGTTGATGACGAGGTGCTGTTCCACGAACTCCGGCACCGAGGCAACGAAGCCGTTCAGCTTGACCAGGCGCTTGATGCGGCCGAGATCGCCGCCAAGCGCCGCCTTCGCCTGCGCGAGGATATTGATGGCGCACAGCTCGGCGGCGCGTTGGCCGCCGGCAACGTCGACATTCCCGCCAAGATGGCCGGTGACGGCGATCTTGCCGTTTTCCATCGGCAATTGTCCCGAGAGATAAAGAAGATTGCCGCTGATGACATAGGGAACATAGTTCGCGGCCGGCGCGGCGGCTTGCGGCAGGACGATGCCAAGCTCCTTCAAGCGGCCTTCGATAGCGTCGGACATTTTCATCTCCCGTTTTGTTGTAAAATCGTCAAAAATCCGGCATCAAGACTAAATTCCGTCAATGTGGATCGGCAGTCTCGTTTTAGCCGAAAGCGTTCTTATAACATCGCGTGCGAGTCCAACAGGAGATAATGAATGTTCCGCTCGAGTCTGGCCGCCGTTGTTGTTTCGAGTTTGGGCGTCGCGTCTCTGGGCGCATCCACGGCCCAAGCCGCCGGCCCGAGCGGGCTGATCGCGCATCGCGCCGTCTACGATCTCGAGCTCAAGGACGCCACCGACCGCTCCGGCATCGCCGGCATGTTCGGCCGCATGGTCTATGAATTCGACGGTTCCGACTGCACCGGTTTCACCACCAATTTCCGCTTCGTCACCCAGATCGATACGGGCGAAACCACGCGCGTCAGCGACCAGCAGACGACGACGTTCGAGGATCTCGCCAAGCGCGTTTTCCGCTTCGAGACCAAGTCCTACACCGACGACCAGCTCGACAAGGATGTGCGCGGCGCGGCGACGGATGACCAGAAGGGCATCAAGGTGGACCTGACGCAGCCGCAGGCCAAACAGGTCGAGCTGATCCAGAGCCGCTTCCCGACCGAGCACATGCTCGACATCATCCACAATGCCAAGCAGGGCAGGAATTTCTTCGAAGCCCAGGTGTTCGACGGTTCCGACGACGGCGACAAGCCGCTGATCGCCACCACGGTCGTCGGCAAGCAGGAGGTGCCCGCCAAGGACGATCCCGATGCCGACAAAGCCGGCGCCTTCGCCAAGACGCCGTTCTGGCCGGTGACGGTCGCCTATTTCAACGAGAAGTCAAAGGGCGACGCCATGCCGGTCTACCGCATGTCGTTCAAGCTGTATGAAAACGGCATCACCCGCGACCTGACCATGGACTATGGAGATTTCGTCCTGACCGGCAAGCTCTCCAAGCTGGAAGTGCTCGACGCCAAGGCTTGCCAGTAAGGTATCGGGTCAAAGCCGGCCTGATCGCTCTTTTTTTCGTCTCGCCCTTGCATTCCCGGCGAATCGAATGTAAGGGCACCCGCATTCCACACGTAAGGCATGGGATTGTCCGGGAGAAATCCGGATGGTTCCGCCCGGTGGCATCTTCGAAGAGGATGCTGTTCGCCTTGCGGAGGTTCAACCGGAAAAGGAGTCAAAGGCATGGCATTGCCTGATTTTTCTATGCGTCAGCTTCTGGAAGCTGGTGTTCACTTCGGCCACCAGACGCATCGCTGGAACCCGAAGATGAAGCCGTACATCTTCGGCGATCGTAACAACATCCACATCATCGACCTCGCACAGACGGTTCCGCTGCTGAGCCGCGCCCTGCAGGTTGTCAGCGACACCGTTGCCCGTGGCGGCCGCGTTCTGTTCGTCGGCACCAAGCGTCAGGCGTCCGAACTGATCGCCGACAGCGCCAAGCGCTCGGCTCAGTACTACGTCAACGCCCGCTGGCTCGGCGGCATGATGACCAACTGGAAGACGATTTCGAACTCGATCCAGCGCCTGCGCAAGCTCGACGAAATCCTCAACGGCGAAGCCCAGGGCTTCACCAAGAAGGAACGTCTGAACCTTGAGCGCGAGCGCGAAAAGCTGGACAAGGCTCTCGGCGGTATCCGCGATATGGGCGGCACCCCGGACCTGATGTTCATCATCGACACCAACAAGGAAAAGATCGCGATCGACGAAGCCAAGCGCCTCGGCATCCCGGTCGTCGCCATCATCGATTCGAACTGCGATCCGGACCTGATCGACTATCCGATCCCGGGCAACGACGACGCCTCGCGCGCCATCGCCCTCTACTGCGACCTGATCTCGCGCGCTGCCATCGACGGCATCGCCCGCCAGCAGAGCGCATCGGGCCGTGACCTCGGCGCTTCCGTCGAAGCTCCGGTCGAGCCGACCCTGGTCGAAGGCGGCACCGAAGCCTGATCGCGCGGAGGGGCGGACGCAATCCAGTCCGCCCGAGCGCATTGATATCCGGGATAAGGCCGTTTGCGACTTCAAGGAGTTCGGGCGGCCTTGTTCTGTTTTAGGTGATGCATGGCCTGGGCGCGTGAAGCCCGGCATGCTCCAGACAAGAATTCCATGTATGACGCGGCTTCATAACGCTGTCATACTTACGGGTACATTTCGTCCCTCAAATCGGTGCCGCTTCGGCTTGATGCCGCCGCCGCACCGTATGAACCGACAAGAGGAAGCTTATGACCGAGATTACGGCTGCACTGGTGAAAGAACTGCGCGAAAAGTCTGGCGCAGGCATGATGGACTGCAAGAAGGCGCTGACCGAAACCAACGGCGATATCGAAGCCGCGATCGACTGGCTGCGCGCCAAGGGCATCTCCAAGGCCGACAAGAAGTCCGGCCGCACCGCCGCTGAAGGCCTGGTCGCCATTGCCGGCGCCGGTCACAAGGCCGTTGTCGTCGAGCTCAACTCCGAAACCGACTTCGTTGCCCGCAACGATGCCTTCCAGGATCTCGCTCGCGGCATCGCCGAAGTTGCGCTGTCCACCGACGGCACGGTCGAAGCCATTTCGGCTGCGACCTATCCCGCATCCGGCAAGTCGGTCGCAGATGCCATCAAGGACGCGATCGCAACCATCGGCGAGAACATGACGCTTCGTCGTGCCGCCAAGCTTGAAGTCGAGCATGGCGTTGTCGCGACCTACATCCACAACGCTGCTGGCGACGGTATCGGCAAGCTCGGCGTTCTCGTCGCCCTGAAGTCGGTCGGTGACAAGGCCGTTCTGACGTCGATCGGTCGCCAGATCGCCATGCACATTGCCGCCACCAACCCGCTGGCCATTCGCGCCGAAGAAGTCGATGCCGCGGTCGCCGAGCGCGAACGCAACGTCTTCATCGAACAGTCCCGCGAATCCGGCAAGCCGGAAGCCATCATCGAGAAGATGGTGGAAGGCCGCATGCGCAAGTTCTTCGAGGAAGTCGCTCTTCTCTCGCAGGCTTTCGTCATCAATCCGGACCTGACGGTCGCTGCTGCCGTCAAGGAAGCTGAAAAGACCGCCGGTGCCCCGATCGAAGTCGTCGGCATGGCCCGTCTGCTCCTCGGCGAAGGCGTCGAAAAGGAAGAAACCGACTTCGCTGCCGAAGTTGCGGCTGTCGCCAAGGGCTGATCTGCGAGCGCCTCTCGTCCGTTGACGACGCGTGACATATCAAAGATTGGTTGAAACCATATCAGGGAAAACCCGTGGGCATCGCGTGACAACGCGGTGCCCTTCGTGTATCCGGCTTTCACAATCTTCCCCGCGATCACTTCAAGGAGCCACGATGTCCCAGCCGATCTACAAGCGCGTATTGCTCAAGGCCTCCGGCGAAGCTCTGATGGGCAGCCAGGGATTCGGTATCGACGTTACCGTCGCTGACCGGATCGCATCCGATATCGCAAAGGCGCGCGCAATGGGCGTCGAAGTCGGCGTCGTCGTCGGCGGCGGTAACATCTTTCGCGGTGTCGCCGTGGCCTCCAAGGGCGGCGATCGCGTCACCGGCGACCATATGGGCATGCTCGGAACCGTCATCAACGCGCTGGCGCTGGCGACATCGCTGCGCAAGCTCGATATCGACACCGTCGTTCTTTCTGCCATTTCCATGCCGGAGATCTGCGAGAGCTTTTCGCAGCGCGCCACGCTGTATCACCTCTCGCTCGGCCGCGTGGTGATCTTCGCCGGCGGCACCGGTAATCCCTTCTTCACCACCGATTCTGCCGCCGCGTTGCGAGCCGCCGAAATCGGCGCCGAGGCCATCTTCAAGGGCACGCAGGTCGACGGCATCTATTCCGCCGACCCGAAGAAGGTGCCTGACGCCGAGCGTTTCGATCATCTGACCCACAGCCAGGTGCTGGAAAAGGGCCTCGCCGTCATGGACGTGGCCGCCGTGGCGCTGGCGCGCGAAAATTCCATTCCGATCATCGTCTTCTCGATCCACGAAGAGGGCGGTTTCGCGGAAATCTTGACCGGCGGCGGTCGCAAGACCATCGTATCCGACAATTGACATTCCTGTGGCGCCGGGTTCTCCCGGTGCCGCCTACCACACGGGGAGTATAAATATGAGTGAAGCCACCGACCTCAAGGAACTGAAGCGCCGCATGGACGGCGCCATCGCGGCATTCAAGAGCGACATCGCTTCCCTGCGTACCGGTCGAGCCTCCGCCAACATTCTCGATCCGGTGACGATTGAAGCCTATGGCTCGCGCATGCCGCTCAACCAGGTTGCCAATATCACCGTTCCCGAGCCGCGCATGCTGACCGTTTCCGTCTGGGACAAGTCGATGGTCGGCGCCGTCGAGCGCTCCATCCGCGAGTCCAATCTCGGCCTCAATCCGATCGTCGACGGGCAGAACCTGCGCATTCCGCTGCCGGAGCTCAACGAAGAGCGCCGCCGCTCGCTGGTCAAGGTCGCCCATGAATATGCCGAGAAGGCGAAGGTGGCGATTCGCCATGTGCGCCGCGACGGCATGGACGGTCTCAAAAAGGCCGAAAAGGATGGCGACATCGGACAGGATGAGAGCCGTTCCCTCTCGGAGCGTGTGCAGAAGATGACGGATGAGACGATTTCGGACATCGACCGCTTGCTAGTCGAGAAGGAAAAGGAAATCATGCAGGTCTGATGTCATGCTGGGGTGACGCGCTTTCGATCACGAGATATTGAAAGCGGAGCGTGTGCCCTAGATTAAGAGGCCAGAGTTTTCCCGCCGAACGAAACCGGACCCATATGTCGCTTCCCACCTTCTCTGCCATACCCGAACACGTTGCCATCATCATGGATGGCAACGGGCGCTGGGCCAATGCACGCGGCCTGCCGCGCACCATGGGCCATCGTAAGGGCGTGGAGGCGGTGCGGGAGACCGTGCGAGCCGCCGGCGATGTCGGCGTAAAATACCTGACCCTCTTCGCTTTCTCCTCGGAGAACTGGCGCCGGCCGGAAACCGAGGTGAGCGATCTCCTCGGCCTGCTGAAGGCCTTCATCCGCCGGGATCTCGCCGAACTGCATCGCCAGAATGTCCGTATCCGCGTGATCGGCGATCGCAACAACCTGCGCAGCGACATCCTGCCTCTTTTGATCGAGGCGGAAGAGACCACCAAGGACAATACCGCGCTGACCCTGGTCATTGCCTTCAACTATGGCTCCCGCGACGAGATTTCGCGCGCGCTTGTCAGCCTCGCGCGGGATGTCGAGGCGGGACGGCTGCGCCCGCAGGATATCAGCCCGGAATTGGTCGGCGCCCGGCTGGATACCGCCGGCATCCCCGATCCCGACCTCATCATCCGCACCAGTGGCGAGGAGCGGCTGTCGAACTTCCTGCTCTGGCAGGCGGCCTATTCGGAATTCATGTTCATGCCGGAATATTGGCCGGATTTCAGCCGCGATCTTTTCTTCTCCGCGCTGGAGAAATACGCCGCGCGCGATCGGCGGTTTGGCGGCCTTTCCGCCAAGCAGGCGGCGGCCGTGGGGTCCTGATGAGTCGCGAACTCCGGCTGCGCATCATTTCCGGCATCATCCTTGCCGCGATCGTTCTTGCCGCGACCTGGTTCGGCGGTTTCTACTTCCGTATCCTGGCGGTCGCCATCGGCTTGCTCGTCTATTACGAATGGTCGACGATATCGGATCTGCATGGCCGCGACCCGCAGGGCAACGCGCTCGGCTGGCTGGGGCTGGTGCTGATTGGCGGCTCCACGCTGATGGAGGAATCGGTCTATTCCCTCGAAGTGCTGATCGCTTTCGCTGCGGCGACATCGATCATGGTCGCCATACGCCATAAGAGCTGGTGGCTGCCCGGCGGAATAGTCTATGCGGGTCTGACCGCCATCGCCCTTGCCGAGATCCGCGACGACGATTTGCGCGGCTTCGTGCTGATGCTGTTCGTCTTTGCCACCGTATGGGCGACGGATATCTTTGCCTATTTCGTCGGCCGCGCCATCGGTGGCGCAAAACTTGCGCCGCGCATCTCGCCCGGCAAGACCTGGTCCGGGGCCATCGGCGGTGCGATCGCGGCCGTGATTGCCGGAACGGCGGTCGTCTGGAGCTATTTCTCCGCGGATGGTTTATGGATTCCAGCGCTCGCTCTGATCCTGTCGATTTGCAGCCAGATCGGGGATTTGTTCGAGTCTTTCATGAAGCGCCGCTTCGGCGTCAAGGACTCGAGCCACCTGATTCCCGGCCATGGCGGGGTGATGGACCGGGTGGATGGACTAATTTTTGCTTGTTTTGCAGCGTTTTTGTTGGCTATCGTAATCTCGCTGACAATGAGCGGCGAGACCATGTCACTGGGCAGCGTTCTGCTCGGTGTGTGAAATCAACGCGAACAGGATCGTTGCATGGGTAGCGTGGCAGGCATCATCGGCTTCTTGACGAACAACGTCATCACATTTGTTTTCGTGCTGTCCCTGCTCGTTTTCGTGCATGAGATGGGCCACTATCTGGTCGGCCGCTGGTCCGGCATCCGCATCATGGCGTTTTCGGTCGGATTCGGTCCGGAAATCGCCGGCTTCACAGACCGTCATGGCACCCGCTGGAAACTGTCGCTCATCCCGCTCGGCGGCTATGTGCGCTTCTTCGGCGACGAGGATGCCTCGAGCAAGACCGATGTCGACCAGCTTTCGGCCATGACGGAGGAGGAGCGGGCGCAATCCTTTGCCGGCGCCAAGCTCTGGAAGCGTGCCGCGACGGTTGCCGCCGGTCCGATCGCCAATTTCCTTCTCGCCATCGCCATTTTCGCCGTTCTCTTCAGCGTCTATGGCCGCACCGTCGCCGATCCGGTCGTTGCCATGGTTACGCGCGGCGGTGCCGCCGCCGAAGCCGGGATAGAGCCCGGCGACCGGCTGATCGCCGTCGATGGCAATCAGATCGCGACTTTCGACGAAGTCCAGCGTTATGTCGGCCTGCGGCCTGGCCGCAATCTCGTGCTGACGGTTGAGCGCGATGGTCAGAAGCGTGACTTCAACCTTGTGCCGAAGCTCGTCGAGGACACCGATCAGTTCGGCAACAAGATGGAGATGGGCCGCATCGGCATCGCGCTGGTCGATCCGCAGGTGACGGCGGTCGAACCGGGTGGACCGGCCGCGAAGGCCGGCGTGCAGGCCGGCGACCGTCTGATCGCCGTCGATGGCAACGATGTCGCGACCTATTACGATATTGCCCGCTATATCGGCGATCGTCCCGGCAAGACCATCGTGTTGACGGTCGAGCGCAACGGCCAGACGCGCGATTTTTCAATGGAGCCGGCAACCCTGACGGAAACCGACGCGTCCGGCAACAAGAAGGACATCGGCAGTATCGGCATTGCGCCGGTCGATCCGCTCGTGGCCACCGTCGCGCAGGACAGCCCTGCGGCCGGGAAGGGGATAGCTCTCGGCGACCGCATCCTCTCGGTGGATGGGCGCGCGATCGGTTCCATCGGTGAAGTGCAGCGCTACGCGGCCTCGCATGCCGACAAGGCCATTCTCCTGTCCGTCCAGCGCAATGGCGAGACGAGCGACGTGGAGCTGGTTCCGAAGAAGACGCAGGAGCCCGACGCCTTCGGCAACGAGGTCGAGGTCGCCAGCATCGGTATTACCGATGGCCAGAAGCCGATCAAGCTCCGCTACGAGGCTTACGGACCCCTGCGCGCGATTGGTGAGGGTGTCAAGCAGACTGGCAACATCATTTCCGGCACCGTCGAATATCTTGGCAACGTCATCGGCGGCTACATGAAGGCCGATCAGCTCGGCGGGCCGATCCGCGTGGCGCAAATGTCCGGTCAGATGGCAACTTTAGGCTTTGCTGCAGTGTTGCAATTTGCCGCCATACTTTCTGTTTCTATTGGGTTATTAAATTTGATGCCGGTCCCGGTACTTGATGGCGGGCACTTGATGTTCTATGCGATTGAAGCCGTAAGGGGAAAACCTTTGGGTGCACGGGCACAGGATATTGCTTTCCGGATCGGATTCGCGATGGTGCTATCACTCATGGTGTTTGCGACATGGAACGACATCAGCTCCAGACTAGGCTGATGGGGGAGTAAGAGAGGAATTACGATTTATTTACGATGTTTCAAAGCTGTAGTGGCCAATGGGCCACGCTTTGAAATGAAGTAAACAGAAATTAACTTGCTCCCTTGCTTGTATGTCAAAAGCGGGTAAAACGACACACGTGGCCGGAATCGGGTTCGCTCGAGGCTGGGGACGACTGAAAAAAGGTAAGAAGTGAAAATGAAGGCTGGTTCAAGATTTTTGAACGCAGTGTCGGCGGTAGCGCTGTCTGCAGGTGTTGTTGCGTCGGGCGCTGGTGTTATCACACTCGCTTCTGCTTCAGTCGCGGAAGCTGCTGTCATTCAGCGGATCGATGTTCGCGGGGCCGAGCGCGTTGGCGCCGAGGCTGTTCGCGACAACATCACGATCAAGCCCGGCAAGAGCTTTTCGCCCGCTGATATCGACACGTCCGTGAAGCAACTTTATGCCACCGGCTACTTTTCCGATGTGCATGTGTCCGTTTCCGGCGGTACGCTGGTCGTTTCCGTCAAGGAAAACCAGCTGATCAACGCTGTGGTTTTCAACGGCAACCGCAAGATCAAGGATGACAAGCTGCAGGGTATCGTCCAGACCCATGCGGCCGGCCCTTACAGCGAGACGCAGGTTCAGGCCGACATCAAGACGATCAAGGACGCCTATGCGGCGATCGGTCGTAATGAAGTCCAGGTGACGACGCAGACCGTTCCGGTCGCGCAGGGTCGCATCAACGTGGCCTTCGTCATCAATGAAGGCGACCGCACCAAGATCGACAAGATCAATTTCTCGGGCAATCAGGCATACAGCAGCGGCCGTCTGGCTTCGGTGATCAGCACCAAGAAGTCGAACTTCATGTCGTTCCTGACCCGTAAGGACGTCTACAGCCCCGAGCGCCAGCAGGCGGACCAGGATGCGCTGCGTCAGTTCTACTACAACCACGGCTACGCGGACTTCCGCATCGTCAGCGCCGATGCGACGCTGAACGAGCAGTCCAATGAATACACGCTGAACTTCAATGTTGATGAAGGTCCGCGCTATACCTATGGCGACATCAACGTCATCTCGACGGTTGACGGCGTCAATGCCGACGACCTGAAGAGCCTGGTCATCACCAACAAGGGTGACGTCTACAGCGCCAAGGACATCCAGACCTCGATCGAGAACATTTCCAAGCGCGTTGCGTCGGCCGGTTATCCGTTCGCCCGCATCACGCCGCGCGGCAATCGCGACCTGAGCGGTCACACGATCGGTATCGAATATCTGGTCGATCAGGGCGAGCGCGCCTATGTCGAACGCATCGAGATCCGCGGCAACACCCGCACGCGCGATTACGTTATCCGCCGCGAGTTCGACATCAACGAAGGCGACGCGTTCAACCAGGAAATGATCACCCGCGCCAAGCGCCGCCTCGACGCGCTCGGCTACTTCACGAAGGTGGACATCAGCACGGCGCAGGGCAGTGCTGCCGACCGTGTCGTCGTTATCGTCAACGTCGAAGATCAACCGACCGGCTCGTTCGGTATCGGTGCCGGTTACGCGGTGGGCAACAATGGCGGTCTGCTGCTGGAAGCATCGGTGGAAGAAAAGAACTTCCTGGGCCGCGGCCAGTACATCCGCATCGCTGCGGGTGCCGGTACCGAAGGCAACCGCACCTACAATATTTCGTTCACCGAGCCCTATTTCCTCGGTTATCGTCTGGCTGCCGGTTTCGACATCTTCAAGAACCAGACGTCGAGCGACGACTATTATGACTATTCGGAGCAGGGCTTCTCGCTGCGCGTGACTGCCCCGATCACCGATAACCTGGCAACGACGCTGCGTTACAACTACAAGCGTCTGAGCTACGACGGCACGAACGATTGGGAAGATCATCTCTCCGCTCCTTACCGGAACCTGGTGGAGAACGGTCCCTGGGTGCAGTCGACGGTGTCTCAGACCTTCACCTACAACACTCTGGACGATCAGAACCTGCCGCGCGAAGGCATCATCGCCAAGTTCACGCATGAATATGCTGGTCTGGGTGGCGATTCCGACTTCTACAAGCTGAACGGTAAGGCGCGTATCTATAAGATGATCAGCGACGAGGCCGACATCATCGGTTCGTTCACGGTCGGCGCCGGCTATGTCATGCCGACGGACGGCAAGCTGAACGTCTTCGATCAGTTCACGATCGGTGGCCGCGAAATCCGTGGCTTCGAGAATGCCGGTATCGGTCCGCGTTCGTCGAATGGCGATCCGCTCGGCGGCACGACCTATTTCACGGCTTCGGCTGAAGCAAGCATGCCGATGCCGGGTGTTCCGCAGGATATCGGTCTGCGCCTCGCAGCCTTTGCCGATGCTGGTACGCTGTTTGGCAACAAGGCCAATCTGTTCGGGGACGTGCTGCACAATGACAGCTCGATCCGTGCCTCGCTCGGTGCAGGCGTGATCTGGTCGTCGCCCTTCGGCGTCATCCGTGTTGACTATGCTGTGCCGGTTCTCAAGGAAGACTACGACAAGGTCGAGAATTTCCGGTTTGGCATCGCCAACCAGTTCTGATATCGGCAGCCCAGAACTGCGGGCTTGAACACCGTTCTGGAGCTGGTGCTTATGGAACATATTGGTTTTTTCCCGCCCCATGATGGTGTCAGCCTTAGTGCGCTGGCCGAGCATCTTGGGGCGGTGCTTGCTGATGAGGCCTTTGCCGGCGTCATCATCAAGTCCATCGCGCCGGTCTATCGGGCTGGCGAAGGCGATATCTGCTACATTCTTTCCCGAAAGAATCGTGCCGAGCTGGAGACCTGTCGGGCTTCGGCGATTATCTGCCTGCCGGCGCTGAAGTCTTTCGTGCCCGACCACATCCCCGTTCTTCTGTCCAAGAAGCCGCATACCGATTTCGCGTTGACCGGCGCCTTGCTGCATCCGCAGGCCATGCGCCCGGTCGCGCTGACCTCGACGCCGGCGGTGATCTCACCGGCTGCCTTCGTCGATCCGACGGCCAGGCTTGAGCCCAATGTCGGCGTCGAGCCGGGTGCCGTGGTCGGACCGGGTGCCGAGATCGGCGAGGGGACGCGCATCGGCGCTAATGCCATGATCGGACCCGGCGTCAAGATCGGCCGCAATTGCACGATCGGCGGCGGCGCCAGCATCCTCTGCTCCTATCTTGGCAATGGTGTCATCATTCATAATGGCACCCGGATCGGCCAGGACGGATTCGGCTATGCGCCGGGACCGCGCGGCATGATCAAGATCGTGCAGATCGGTCGCGTCATCATCCAGGACAATGTCGAGATCGGCGCCAATACGACCATCGATCGCGGCACCATGGACGATACCGTAATCGGCGAGGGCACCAAGATCGACAATCAGGTGCAGATCGGACATAACGTCCGCATCGGGCGTCATTGCGCGATCGTCAGCCAGGTCGGCATCGCCGGCAGCACGGTGATCGGCGATGGTGTGCAGATCGGTGGTCAGGCGGGCTTGAACGGCCATATCCATATCGGCGATGGTGTTCAGATCGGCGCCAAGAGCGGTGTTATGAACAGTATCCCGGCGGGTGAGCGCTATGCGGGTCTTCCCGCGCGGCCCTTGTGGGATTTTCTGAGAGAGTCGGCGGAGATCGCAAAGCGGTCAGGAGCCAGAGAAAAGAAGGACGGGAGTGCGGAGCATGACTGAAGACGCCAAGACGTCGCTGTCGTCGGCTGACATTATCGAGATTATGAAGCTTTTGCCGCATCGTTATCCCTTCCTGATGGTCGACAGGATCATCGAGATCGATAGCGACAATTCCGCCATCGGCATCAAGAACGTCACGGCCAACGAGCCGCAGTTCACCGGGCATTTCCCGGAATCGCCGATCATGCCGGGCGTGCTTCTGATCGAGGGCATGGCGCAGACGGCAGGCGCAATCTGCGCCCGCAAGGACGGCATTGGCGGCAACCTCGTCTATTTCATGACGATCGACAATGCCCGTTTCCGCAAACCGGTCGTTCCCGGTGACCGCGTGGAGTTCCATGTCGTCAAGCAGAAGCAGCGCGGCACGATCTGGAAATTCCATTGCGACGCCAAGGTCGACGGTTCGGTGGTCGCCGAGGCCGATATCGGTGCGATGATCGTACGGAAGGATCAGGACTAGGCATGAGCAGCATTGCAAAAAGCGCGCGCATTCATAAGCTCGCGGTTGTCGAAGACGGGGCGGTCATCGGCGAGAATGTTGTCGTTGGTCCGTTCTGCCATGTCGGTCCCAAGGTCGTGCTGCATGATTCCGTCCAGCTGTTGACGCATGCGGTCGTGACCGGCCGGACGACGATCGGCAAGGGCACGAAGATTTTCCCCATGGCCGTCGTTGGCGGTGATCCTCAGAGCGTGCATCATGCCGGCGAGGAGACGACACTGGATGTCGGCGAGAACTGCACGATCCGTGAAGGCGTGACGATCAATACCGGTACGGCCGATTACGGCGGCAAGACGATCGTCGGCAATAACAATCTGTTCCTCGCCAATTCCCATGTCGCCCATGATTGCCGCGTCGGCAACAATGTCATCATGTCGAACAATGTCATGCTGGCCGGACATGTCACCGTTGAGGACCGCGCCATTCTCGGCGGCGGCTGCGCGGTGCATCAGTTCACCCGCATCGGCCGGCAGGCCTTCATCGGCGGCCTCTCGGCCGCGAGTTACGATGTCATTCCCTATGGCATGCTGAATGGAAATCCGGGCGTCCTATCCGGCCTGAACATTGTCGGCATGACCCGTGCTGGCATCGAACGCTCGGTCATCCATCGGGTTCGCCGCGCCTATAAGAGCATTTTCGAAGGCGAAGGTTCGATCCGCGACAATGCGGCCGCGATCCGCAGCGAATATGCCGATTGCAAGGAAGCGATGGAAATCCTCGATTTCATCGCTGCCGATAGCGATCGCGCGCTGTCCTCGCCCAATCGCGGTAAGGGCTGAGGTGGCCGCGAACGGTCAGACCGACAGGGGTCGGCTGGCGATCATCGCAGGCAGCGGATTCTTGCCGGCCTATGTGGCCGAGGCTGCCCGCCAGGCTGGCGAAAATCCCGTCATTATCGCATTGACGGATGAGGCGGACCGCGATTGGTCCGCTTTCGATCATGCCAATCTCGGCGTCGGCAATTTTGCCGGCCTCGAAGCCATGTTCCGCCGCTATGGTGTCGACCGGGTCGTCATGTCGGGCGGTGTTGCGCGCCGTCCGCCCTGGCGCGAGGTGCATCCGACCTGGCGGGTGATCAGGCAATTGCCCTCGACTATCCGCACGCTTCTGTCCGGCGGTGACAATGCCGTCTTGCAGATGGTCATCCGGCTGATCGAGGCCGGAGGCGTGCGCGTCGTCGGCGCCCACGAGATCGCGCCGGACCTGCTGGCGACCACCGGGCCGCTTGGCCGCCTATCACCGTCGAAAGAAGATTTCCGCGACATTGCACAAGGTGCCAAGGCCGCCGATGCCCTGGGATTGCTGGATGTCGGCCAGGGTGCTGTCAGCGTCGGCGGCCGCGTCGTGGCGCTCGAAGGCGCCGAGGGCACGGACCAGATGATCGAGCGCGTCGCTGGCCTGCGTGCGGAAAGGCGCATCTCGACGCGCCGGCGCGGCGTTCTGGTCAAGCTTTGCAAGCCGCAGCAGGATGTGCGCGCCGATCTGCCGTCGATCGGTGTTTCCACTGTCTTGAATGCCAAGAAGGCTGGCCTTGCCGGGGTCGCGGTAGAGGCGGGCAGGGCATTGGTGCTGGATCGGGATGCGGTGATCGCGGCTGCCGATGACGCGGGTATTTTTGTCTGCGGCATCGACCGGGGTCTCGCCGCGGAGGGGTTCATGTGAGCGGGAAACCGTTGAAACTCGCCGTCATTGCCGGTGAAGTCTCGGGCGATCTGCTCGGTGGTGATCTCGTGGCGGCATTGAAGCGCCGTCATGACGGTCCGATCGAGCTGGTCGGTGTCGGCGGCGAGGCGCTGGAGGCGCAGGGCCTGCAATCGCTGTTCGATTATTCCGAATTGTCGATCATGGGCTTTTCGCAGGTGATCAAGCGGCTGCCGAAGCTGCTTGCCCGCATCAGGCAGACGGCGAATGCCATCATCGCGGCCAGGCCGGATGTGCTGCTGATCATCGACAGCCCGGATTTCACCCATCGTGTCGCCAGGAAGGTGCGGGCGGCCCTGCCGGACCTGCCGATCGTCGATTATGTCTGTCCCAGCGTCTGGGCGTGGAAAGAATACCGCGCCCGGAAGATGCTTGCCTATGTCGATCATGTGCTGGCTATCCTGCCGTTCGAACCGGCGGCGATGCAACGATTGACAGGGCCGGCGACGACCTATGTCGGCCATCGCCTGACGGTGGACCCCAGCCTGCTCAAGACACGCCGTGAGCGTGCGCTGCGCTCGATGAATACACCGCTTGGTGACAAGGCGATCCTGCTGCTACCCGGTTCGAGAGGCTCCGAAATTCGCCAGCTTTTGCCGGTCTTCGAACAGGCAGCGATCGAGCTTAGCCGGCGAAACGATCGCGTTCGCTTCATACTGCCCACCGTCCCGCGGCAGGAGGCATTGGTGCGTTCCCTTCTTGAAAGCTGGAGCATCAAGCCGGCTGTTGTGGTCGGCCAGGAGGCGAAATGGCTGGCATTTGCGGAAGCGGATGCGGCAATGGCCGCTTCGGGTACGGTGATTCTTGAGCTTGGCCTTGCCGGCGTTCCCGTGGTCTCGACCTATAAGACGGAATGGCTCGCCCGCTTCGTGCTGTCGCGTATCAAGATCTGGACGGCCGCTCTCCCGAACCTGATCGCGGATTATGCCGTCGTGCCGGAGCTGATCAATGATGTGCTGCGGCCCGGCATGCTGGCGCGTATGATCGAGCGCCTGGCCAGCGATACGCCGGAGCGGTCGGCCATGCTGCAGGGCTATGATCTCGTCTGGCAGCGCATGCAGACAGAGGAGCCGCCCGGGGAAAAAGCGGCCGTGATCCTTCTCGATGTTCTCGCCAACAAAAAACCCGGCCATTTCTGACCGGGTTTTTTGTTGTTCTGCGGTTCGGCTTAGCGCTTGGAAACCGGAACGTAGTTGCGCGGCGGTTCGCCGGTATAGAGCTGGCGCGGACGGCCGATGCGCTGCTGCGGATCTTCGATCATCTCGTTCCACTGGGCGATCCAGCCGACCGTGCGGGCAAGCGCGAACAGCACGGTGAACATGGTCGTGGGGAAGCCAAGAGCCTTCAGCGTGATGCCGGAATAGAAGTCGACGTTCGGATAGAGCTTCTTCTCGATGAAATATTCATCGGTCAGAGCGATGCGCTCCAGTTCGATCGCGATGTCGAGCAGCGGATCGTCCTTGATGCCGAGTTCGCCGAGAACTTCGTGCGCGGTTTTCTGCATGATCTTGGCGCGCGGATCGTAGTTCTTGTAGACGCGGTGACCGAAGCCCATCAGGCGGAACGGATCGTTCTTGTCCTTGGCGCGGGCGATGAATTCCGGAATGCGATCGACCGTGCCGATTTCGTTCAGCATGTTCAGCGCAGCTTCGTTGGCGCCGCCATGTGCCGGGCCCCAGAGGCAGGCAATGCCCGCCGCGATACAGGCAAACGGATTGGCGCCGGAAGAGCCTGCCAGACGAACCGTGGAGGTCGAAGCATTCTGCTCGTGGTCGGCATGCAGGATGAAGATGCGGTCCATGGCGCGGGCGAGCACCGGATTGACCACATAGTCCTCGCAAGGAACGGCAAAGCACATGCGCAGGAAGTTCGACGCATAGTCGAGATCGTTCTTCGGGTAAACGAAGGGCTGGCCGATATGGTATTTGTAGGCCATGGCGGCGAGCGTCGGCATCTTCGCGATCATGCGCAGGCTTGCGACCATGCGTTGGTGCGGATCAGTGATGTCGGTCGAGTCGTGATAGAAGGCCGACAGGGCGCCCACGCAGCCGCACATGACGGCCATCGGATGCGCATCACGGCGGAAGCCGGTGAAGAAGCGCGACATCTGCTCGTGCACCATGGTGTGATGCGTGACACGATAGTCGAAATCCTTCTTCTGCGCTGCCGTCGGCAGTTCGCCATAGAGAAGGAGGTAGCAGACTTCGAGGAAATCGCCGTGTTCGGCCAGCTGATCGATCGGATAGCCGCGATGCAGCAGAACGCCTTCGTCGCCATCGATATAGGTGATGCTGGACTCGCACGATGCGGTCGAGGTGAAACCAGGATCGTAAGTGAAAGTGGAGGTGTTCTTATAAAGGGCACCAATATCAATGACACTTGGGCCGATGGTTCCGGATTTTACCGGCAAGTCCACCGTCTTTTCGCCCCAAGTTAGTTTCGCGCTTTGTTCCGTCATGCTGATCCTCCAAGATTTGGCGGGATTGACGCCATAAAAAGCGCCAAAAGGTTAAGCGACTAGGGATTAGCTATATGATCCAGAGCCTAATGCCAAGTTATCCTTACAGCTATTTGTGCATTGCAGTATCAACTTTTGGGCACTGCGGTAGATGAAATTGCTGCGCTTCCCTGGGTGGGCAGGCATTTTATCCGTTTGGCGTGCGATTTTGGTTGAATTCACCTGACGGTGACGGCAGAAATCTCGTTATAGCTGTAGTTTTGCGTGGGCGCGGGGCGCATGCCTAATTTAGAGGCACCTGATCGGCAGGTAGACGGCCGCGATCGCGCCGAGGTCGCCGTGCGTGACCATGATCTCGCGGTTGCCGTCGCGACTGCCATGCCCCTCTCACCGTTGCGGACGCAGGATCAGGCCAGGCTCGCAACGCGCCTGCGCCTGGCGGCTACCCGGAGTTGGAACGGCTTTCTGCTGCTCGTCACCGAGGAGGCGGGCCACGGACGGGCGCTGCTCTTCGCGCCGGTCTATATGGGTTTGGGCTCCATCCTGTGGTTTGGGGCCGGGGCTGACCCACCGCCGCAAACAGTTGCCGTCGCTTTGCTGGTTTTCGCAGCCGCCTTCTTTTTCAAGCAGCATGCCGGGCCCTGGCTGCGGCATCTTCTGCTTGCGGGCATGCTGACCTGCTTCGGTATGGCTCTGGCGCAATGCGAAGCATGGCGCGCATCGACCGTCATGCTCGATTCGCCGGTGACGACCACGGTGACGGGCCGGGTCGAGCGGCGTGAATCCTATGACAATGGGCGCTGGCGTTATGTCGTCAGGGTGGACGCAACCGAGAAACCGGCCATTCGCCGGCCGCCCGAGCGCGTTACGATCTTCGTGCGCAAGCAATCCGCGCCTTTCGATCTTGGCGATCGCATTCAGGGCAGGGCGCGCCTGACGCCGCCGGCCGGGCCTGCCTTGCCCGGTCTCAACGATTTCGCTTTCGCCTCCTATTTCAATGGCATCGGCGCGAATGGATTCGCCTATGGAACGCCGACGCTGATATCTCCGGCCGGAGACAATGCCGAGGGATCGATCGTCGACAAGGCCGATATCTGGCTTGCCGGCCTGCGCAACGGCATAGGTGATAGAATCAGGAGGACGCTGCCCGGCGACACCGGCGCCTTTGCCGCGGCCCTTGTCACCGATGAGAGACGCGCGATCTCGACGGAAACGACCGAAGCGCTGCGTACCGCCGGCCTGACGCACATCATCGCGATTTCCGGTCTGAACATGGCGCTGTCGGCAGGCATCTTCTACGTCGGGCTGCGCTACTTCCTCAGCCTGTTTTCCGGCGTTGCCCAGGCTTGGCCGACCAAGAAGATCGCAGCCTTCGGTGCGCTGGTGACGGTCACGGCCTATTATCTCATTTCCGGTTTCGGCGTGTCCGCAGAACGAGCCTTCATCATGATGGCGATCATGTTGGTGGCCGTGCTCTTCGACCGACCGTCGATCAGTCTGCGCAACGTCGCGCTGTCGGCGATCGTCATTCTCGTCCTGTCGCCGTCGCAGGCGCTTGGGCCGAGCTTTCAAATGTCCTATGCCGCGACGCTGGCATTGGTGTCGGGATACTCGCTTTGGAAGCGGCGGCGGCATCGCGAGCATGTCCTTTCTCGGTTCAAGCTGCTAAGGCCGCTGCTCTTCATCTCCCGCTTCTTCGGTGGCGTATTGTCGACCTCCTTCATCGGCGGCGCCTCGACGGCAATCTTCTCGATCGAGCATTTTCACCGTCTGGCGACATATGGCCTCGCCGCCAATCTGGCGGCCATGCCGGTCGTATCCTTCATCGTCATGCCATTCGGCATGCTCGCGATGCTGCTAATGCCGTTTGGACTTGATGCTCCCTTCTGGAAAGTCACCGGAGAGGGACTGGAGATCGTCATCGTCATCGCCAGGACGGTGGCTGGCTGGGACGGCGACATTACCTTCGGTCGACAGCCGGCCTGGCTGATGCCGACATTCATTGCCGGTTTCCTGGTGATGACCTTGTTGCGGACAGGGATACGTCATGTCGGCGTTCTGCTGCTTCTCGGCTCCGTCGCGGCGGCCGCGCTTGGTTCCGGCGTCCGCAGGCCAGATCTGATAATCTCCGAGGATGGCACGATGGTCGCGCTGGTGCGCGATGGCGCATTGGCCACCAACCGGGAGAGGCTGCCCGATTTCATCTTCGAGCAATGGCAAAGGGCACTGGCGCTGACGGATCATCGCATGCCGGTCATGCTGCCATCCGACAGCCAGCTTCCCCAGATCGGCAAATCGGACAGAAACCGGCGGCTGAATGCCGGAGAGCAAGATACGGTCCGCAAGGCGATGGATGCGGCGCTGGATCAGGCGGGGGAGGGCGGGTTCGCCTGCCAGAAGCGGGCATGGTGCGTGGCGATGCTCGACAACGGCGACATGCTCGTCATCATCGAGGATGCCGCCTATCTCCCATCCGCCTGCGAGACCGCCAATATTGTCGTGACGCCTGTCCGGCTGCGCCTCGATCGCTGCCGCTCCGGCGCCAAGCTGTTCACGGGAGCGACACTGCGCCAAACGGGATCGATCGAGATGAACCTCAACAGCGACAAGCCGACAATCCGCGCAGCGTTTGAAAATCTGGCGCGCCCCTGGAACCTGCATCGCGCCTATGATTGGCGAACCGGCACGTTCACAGTGCCGGCCACCCCAATGTCGCCGGTCAGTGATAACGGCGAATGAGGCCGACGAGCTTGCCCTGCACCTTGACCCGATCCGGCCCGAAGATACGGGTCTCGTAAGCCGGATTGGCCGCTTCCAGTGCGATGGACGCACCCTTGCGGCGGAAGCGCTTCAACGTGGCCTCCTCATCGTCGACGAGTGCGACGACGATATCGCCCGGATTGGCTGTGGTGGCATTGCGGATGATCACGGTGTCGCCGTCGAAGATGCCGGCATCGATCATCGAGTCGCCCTTGACCTCGAGCGCATAATGTTCGCCCGAGCCGAGCATGTCGGCAGGCACGGTAATGTCGTGGGTATTGTTCTGGATGGCCGAGATCGGAACGCCGGCTGCTATTCGGCCCATGACCGGGACCGAAACGGAGCTGCTATTGTCTTCGTTAGCCGGCTTGGCCGGCGCGGGCGGCTGCACCGGTTGCGGCTTGCCGAGGCTGCCTTCGATGACGCTCGGGGAGAAGCCGCGGCGCGGCTGCAGGCTCGGACTGTAGGCTTCCGGCAGCTTGATGACTTCCAGCGCTCTCGCCCTGTTCGGCAGGCGGCGGATGAAGCCGCGCTCTTCCAGAGCGGTGATCAGCCGGTGGATGCCGGACTTGGACGCAAGGTCGAGCGCATCCTTCATTTCATCGAAAGATGGCGGAACACCGGACTCCTTCATCCGCTCGTGAATGAAGAGAAGCAGTTCCTGCTGCTTGCGCGTCAACATCGTCTTGGAACCCCAGAATCAAGAATGTGTCGTGAAACAAATGCAGAACGGACACTATATGTTCCATATGTGTTCCGCAAGCCCTTAAATTTTCGTGAATGTGGTATAAGCCGATCAAATAAATGGGAACAGAACAGGTCCCGGACCTGTGTTGGTTGTCGGTATTTCCGTGCCGAGGCCTAATTATTTACAGGAAAAGCAAGGGCATGCCATGGGTGGAGGCAAACAGCTTGTGGCGGAACGCCGAATAGCCTCGGTGAGCTTCGTCGTACTCGTGGCGCCGCTGTCATGCCTTCTTCCAGGGCTGGTTTCGTCCGGTTGACGCATCCGAGGCAGGAAAAACCGTCCGCATGCGATTCGGCTCTTTTTAGCCGCCGCGCTTTCGTCTTGAATTGAAGGGCCGAAGAGCGCAAACCTGCGAGGCGCATGAAGGGGGAAGCCATGGTCTCATTGCCGCATCCGCTGGATCATCTCGTTTTGCCGACGGTCAATATCGCGCTCGCGCGCGAACGGCTGGGCAAACTCGGCTTTACCGTTGCGCCCGACGCCCGCCATCCCTTCGGCACGGTGAATGCCTGCGTCTTCCTCGCCGACAAGACCTATCTGGAGCCTCTGGGCATTGCGTCCCGGGAGGACTATGAGGCGAGCATCGAGAAGGGCAATGTCTTCGTTGCCCGTGACCGGGCCTATCGTTTTCGCGTCGGTGAGGAGGGCTTCTCGGCCATTGTGTTCGGCACGGGCGATGCCGGTGCCGACGACAAGCGGTTTCAGGCGAATGCCATGTCGGCGGGGCGCATGCTCGATTTCTCGCGGCCGATGCGCATGCCGGACGGCTCGGAGACCATAGCGGGCTTCCGCCTGGCTTTCGCCGCCGATCTGCGGTCTCCGGATTTTCTTGCCTTCTGCTGCCAGCGCATCAATCCGCTGCCGGCCGATCGCAGCGCCCTGGAGCGCCACGCCAATGGTGTCACCGGTATCGCCAGGATTGCGGTGTCAACACCGAGGCCGGCGGAGTTTCGCGACTTTTTCGAAAAGCTCGCCCGCGGGCCGAAAATCGCCGAGCACTCCTTCGGCGTCACGGTCGAGGTGGACAATGCCAGGATCGAGATACTGGCCCCGGCGGGCATGGAGGCTTTCTATGATTTTCCGGTGCAGACCCTCGATCCGGGCCTGCGAGCGCGCGCAATCCTTTTCAAGACGCGCGATCTTTCCGTGACATCGACGCATTTGGCTGCTAACGGCGTCACCTACACGCGTAAGAACAACCGCATATTGGCAAAGCCAGCCCCCGGACAGGGCGCGCTGTTCGCCTTTGAGGAGATAGCATGAGCACGAATTCGCAAGTGATCGTCGGCGAAGGCGCATCCAAGGTCCTGTTTTCCAACACCGCCAAGCTGTCGCTGATCGCCGGCCCCTGCCAGATGGAAAGCCGCGAGCATGCCTTCATGATCGCCGGCGTGCTGAAGGAATTGTGCGACAAGCTCGGCGTCGGTCTTGTTTACAAGTCGTCCTTCGACAAGGCGAACCGCACTTCGCTTTCCGGCAAGCGCGGCATCGGTCTGGAAAAGGCGCTGGAGGTCTTTGCCGATCTCAAGAAGGAATATGGCTTCCCGGTGCTAACCGACATCCACACGGAAGAGCAGTGCGCCCTGGTCGCCAAGACGGTCGATATCCTGCAGATTCCGGCGTTCCTGTCGCGTCAGACGGACCTTCTCGTCGCCGCCGCCAAGACCGGCCGGGTCGTCAACGTCAAGAAGGGCCAGTTCCTGGCGCCCTGGGACATGAAGAATGTGCTCGCCAAGCTGAACGACAGCGGCAATCCGAATATCCTGCTCTGCGAGCGTGGCGCCTCCTTTGGCTATAACACGCTGGTCTCCGACATGCGCTCGCTGCCGATCATGGCGGCCATGGGCGCGCCGGTGGTCTTCGACGCCACCCATTCCGTGCAGCAGCCGGGCGGGCAGGGCGGCTCGACGGGCGGCGACCGCCGTTTCGTGGAGACCCTGGCGCGGGCCGCTGTCGCCGTCGGCATTGCCGGCCTTTTCGTCGAGACGCATGAGGACCCGGACAATGCGCCTTCCGATGGTCCGAACATGGTCTATCTGAAGGATATGCCGCGGCTTCTGGAGAAGCTGCTGGCCTTCGACGCGATCGCCAAGGCATGAACTGGAGCAATTCCAGGAAAAGTGCGAAGCGGTTTTCCGTCCGGAATTGCGTTGAAACAAAGAGACAGAGGGTTTTCGCGATTCGAAGAAAAGCGGAAACGCTCTAGCCGGCATTCAACAGGCTGACATGTATTTGCGATAACGCGGCCTGAAGGAATACCGGATCGAAGCGCGGAGCGGCATTGAAATTTCCGCGCCTTCGATTAAGACGATTTCAATCGATTTATAACCCAGCGAGCAGGAAGCTATCATGACCGCAATCACCGACATTATCGCCCGCGAGATTCTCGACAGCCGTGGCAATCCCACCGTCGAAGTCGATGTCTACCTCGAAGACGGCAGCATGGGCCGCGCGGCGGTTCCGTCGGGCGCCTCGACCGGCGCGCATGAGGCTGTCGAACTGCGCGACGGCGGCAAGCGTTACCACGGCAAGGGCGTCGAAAAGGCGGTCGAGGCCGTCAACACCGAGATCTTCGATGCGATCGGCGGCATGGACGCTGAAAACCAGATCCAGATCGACAGCGTCATGATCGAGCTCGACGGCACGCCGAACAAGTCGCGCCTTGGCGCCAACGCCATCCTCGGCGTTTCGCTGGCAACCGCCAAGGCTGCCGCGCAGAGCTCCAACCTGCCGCTTTACCGCTATGTCGGCGGTGCGCATGCCCGCCTGCTGCCGGTTCCGATGATGAACATCATCAACGGCGGCGCCCATGCCGATAACCCGATCGATTTCCAGGAATTCATGATCCTGCCGCTCGGCGCAGACACCTTCCGCGACGCCGTGCGCATTGGTTCAGAAATCTTCCACGTCCTCAAGAAGGAACTGGCTTCCCAGGGCCACAACACCAATGTCGGCGACGAAGGCGGTTTTGCACCGGGCCTCTCCAGCGCTCCGGCCGCCCTCGACTTCATCATGAAGTCGATCGAAAAGGCCGGCTACAAGCCAGGTGAGGAGGTCGCTCTCGGCCTCGATTGCGCTTCGACCGAGTTCTTCAAGGACGGCAAGTACGTGCTGGAAGGCGAAGGCCGCACGCTCGAATCCGGCGCCATGGCTGAATACCTCGCCGAACTCGCCGCCAAATACCCGATCATTTCGATCGAAGACGGCATGGCCGAAGACGATTGGGAAGGCTGGAAGATCCTGACCGACCTGATCGGCAAGAAGACGCAGCTCGTCGGTGACGATCTGTTCGTCACCAATTCCGCCCGTCTTCGCGACGGCATCCGCATGGGCGTCGCCAATTCGATCCTCGTCAAGGTCAACCAGATCGGCTCGCTGACGGAAACGCTCGACGCCGTCGAAACCGCGCACAAGGCCAACTACACGGCCGTCATGTCGCACCGCTCGGGCGAGACGGAGGATTCCACGATCGCCGATCTCGCGGTTGCCACCAACTGCGGCCAGATCAAGACCGGCTCGCTGTCGCGCTCCGACCGTCTTGCCAAGTACAACCAGCTCATCCGCATCGAAGAAGCGCTCGGCCCGCAGGCAAAGTATGCCGGCCGCTCCATCCTTCGCGGCTGATAAGGCCGGAGGCCTGCGGGCCTCCATCCAATCCCGCACGATCATCGAGCCGCGCCTTCGGGCGCGGTTTTTCGTTGAGGGAATGTTAGGGTCAACGGATGGTTAATCTCTGCCCGCTAGAGTCGCCCCAGATGTTTGATTTGGCGTGATCTTATCCGAGTCTGCCCCCGCCTTCGCGCCGGGGCAGGAGGGGCGATCATGGTTCTGTAGGGCGTTCGAGCGGGCGAGTATGTGGACGAAATATCATAAGAAGAGAAGACTGGGTCGTTTTGTTCTTCCTGCCATCACGATCGCCTTCGTCAGCTATTTCGGCTATCATTGCATTCATGGCGACTACGGCCTGAAGGCGACGGAGGTTTTCGAGCAGCGGCGCATCGAGCGCGGCAAGGAGCTTGCCGATCTCGTCGCCAGGCGCGAGCATCTCGAAAAGGCGGTAGCCTTGCTCAGCGACGGCTCGCTGGACAAGGATATGCTCGATCAATACGCGCGCTATCAGCTGACCTATTCCAAAGACAACGAAGTCGTGATTTTCAATAAATAGCCATAATTAACAGAATTCCGGTTAATCGAATTTTTCGCAATTATAACAATGATTTGCGGAGAATATGAGCCATGCAATTATAGCATTGCTGTGGCGGACAATCTTCCCTATGTTACGCGGCACGATAGAACGAGGCTACTCACACAGGGAGGGTTGAATGGCGCCGCGCAAATCCGCGTCCGTTTCCAGCCGCAAGACTACGTCCAGGCCAGCCAAGGAGACCAATGGTGGTCCGATCGCGGAATTCGACCGCGACGCGGAGCTCGAGGCTTATCGTGAGATGCTGCTGATCCGCCGCTTCGAGGAGAAGGCCGGTCAGCTCTACGGCATGGGCTTCATCGGCGGTTTCTGTCACCTTTATATCGGTCAGGAAGCTGTCGTCGTCGGCATGCAGCTGGCGTTGAAGGACGGCGATCAGGTTATCACCGGCTACCGCGACCACGGCCACATGCTGGCCACCGGCATGAGCGCCCGTGGCGTCATGGCCGAGCTCACCGGACGCCGGGGCGGCTATTCCCGAGGCAAGGGCGGCTCCATGCATATGTTCTCCAAGGAAAAGAATTTCTACGGCGGCCATGGCATCGTCGGTGCGCAGGTTTCGCTCGGCACCGGTCTCGGCTTCGCCAACTGGTATCGCGGCAATGATAATGTCAGCGTCGCCTATTTCGGCGATGGCGCCGCCAACCAGGGCCAGGTGTACGAAAGCTTCAACATGGCGCAGCTCTGGAAGCTGCCGGTGATCTACGTGATCGAGAACAACCGTTACGCCATGGGCACGTCGACGGCACGCGCCACCGCGCAGGCCGATTTCTCCAAGCGTGGTGCCTCCTTCGGCATTCCCGGTATCCAGGTCGACGGCATGGACGTGCGCGCCGTCAAGGCCGCGGCCGATGAAGCGGTCGCCTATTGCCGCTCCGGCAAGGGCCCGATCATTCTGGAAATGATGACCTATCGCTATCGTGGTCACTCCATGTCGGACCCGGCCAAGTATCGTTCCAAGGACGAAGTGCAGAAGATGCGCTCCGAGCACGATCCGATCGAACAGGTTCGTCTTCGCCTTCTCGAAAAGGGCTGGGCAACGGAAGACGATCTGAAGGCGATCGACAAGGATGTCCGCGACATCGTCGCCGACAGTGCCGATTTCGCCCAGTCCGATCCGGAGCCGGATGCATCCGAGCTCTACACCGACATTCTGCTTTAATTCGGGGAGGGACGACCCATGCCCATCGATATTCTCATGCCCGCCCTTTCTCCGACGATGGAAGAGGGCACGCTTTCGAAATGGCTGAAAAAGGAAGGCGACAAGGTCGTTTCCGGTGACGTCATTGCCGAAATCGAAACCGACAAGGCCACCATGGAAGTGGAGGCCGTCGACGAAGGCACGATCGGCAAGCTGCTGATCGACGCCGGCACCGAAGGTGTCAAGGTCAATACCAAGATCGCGGTCCTGCTGCAGGACGGTGAATCCGCTGCGGATATCTCGGCTTCCAAGCCGGCTCCGGCGGCCGAACCGGCCAAGGCGGAAGCACCGGCAGCAGCTGCTCCGGCTCCGGTTCCCGCGCAGCCGAAGGCTGCGGCACCCGCCGATCCGGAAATCCCGGCCGGCACGGAAATGGTGACGATGACGGTGCGTGAAGCGCTGCGCGACGCCATGGCCGAGGAAATGCGCACCAGCCCGGACGTCTTCGTCATGGGTGAGGAAGTTGCCGAATATCAGGGTGCCTACAAGGTCACCCAGGGTCTGCTGCAGGAATTCGGTCCCCGCCGCGTCATCGACACCCCGATCACCGAGCACGGCTTTGCCGGCATCGGCGTCGGTGCGGCCATGGCCGGCCTGCGCCCGATCGTCGAGTTCATGACCTTCAACTTCGCCATGCAGGCGATCGACCACATCATCAACTCCGCCGCCAAGACGCTTTATATGTCGGGCGGCCAGATGGGCGCTCCGATCGTCTTCCGCGGCCCGAACGGCGCGGCAGCCCGCGTCGGCGCCCAGCACAGCCAGGACTATGCGGCCTGGTACAGCCAGATCCCCGGTCTCAAGGTCATCATGCCTTACACGGCAGCCGACGCCAAGGGCCTGCTGAAGGCTGCCATCCGCGATCCGAACCCGGTCATCTTCCTGGAAAACGAAATTCTCTACGGCCAGCAGTTCGAAGTGCCGAAGCTTGACGATTTCGTTCTGCCGATCGGCAAGGCCCGCATTCATCGCTCCGGCAAGGACGTCACGGTCGTCTCCTTCGGCATCGGCATGACCTATGCTACGAAGGCTGTCGCCGAGCTGGAAGCCCAGGGCATCGATGTCGAGCTGATCGACCTGCGCACCATCCGCCCGATGGATCTTCCGACGGTCATCGAATCCGTCAAGAAGACCGGCCGTCTGGTCACCGTCGAGGAAGGCTATCCGCAATCCTCCGTCGGCACGGAAATCGCCACCCGCGTCATGCAGCAGGCCTTCGATTATCTCGATGCGCCGATCCTGACGATCGCCGGCAAGGACGTACCCATGCCTTACGCCGCCAACCTCGAGAAGCTGGCGCTGCCGAACGTCGGCGAAGTGGTCGATGCGGTGAAGGCCGTTTGCTACAAATAAGGGGAGGGCTCATCGATGCCTATCAACATCACCATGCCTGCCCTCTCGCCGACCATGGAAGAGGGCAACCTCGCCAAATGGCTGGTCAAGGAAGGCGATAAGATCAAGTCCGGCGACGTCATCGCCGAGATCGAGACCGACAAGGCGACGATGGAAGTCGAGGCCGTCGATGAAGGCACCGTTGCCAAGATCGTCGTTCCCGCCGGCACCGAAGGCGTCAAGGTCAATGCCCTGATCGCCGTGCTTGCCGCCGATGGCGAGGATGTTGCCGCCGCTGCTTCCGGCGCCGGTGCACCGGCCGCCGCGCCGAAGGCCGAAGCCGCTCCGGCTGCTTCCGCCCCCGCCGCTGCTCCGGTTCCGACCGTTTCCGCCGCGCCTGTCGCGGCCCCGGCTCCCGCCGCGGCAGCGGATGGTCAGCGCACCTTCGCCTCGCCGCTCGCCCGCCGTCTCGCCAAGGAAGCCGGCATCGATGTCGGCGCTCTCGCTGGCTCCGGTCCGCATGGCCGGGTGATCAAGAAGGACGTCGAGGCGGTCGTTGCCGGTGGCGGCGTTGCCAAGGCGGCCCCGGCTGCCGCCCCCGCTGCCCAGCCGGCCGCTGCTGCGCCTGCCGCGGCCAAGGGTCAGTCGGACGACGCTGTTCTCAAGCTGTTCGAGCCCGGTTCCTACGAGCTTGTGCCGCATGACGGCATGCGCAAGACCATCGCCAAGCGCCTGCAGGAATCCAAGCAGACCATTCCGCATTTCTACGTCAGCGTGGATTGCGAACTCGATGCGCTGCTGGCGCTGCGCACGCAGCTCAACGATGCCGCGCCGAAGTCGAAGGACGGTGCTCCGGCCTACAAGCTCTCGGTCAACGACATGGTCATCAAGGCCCTGGCGCTGGCGCTGCGCGACGTGCCGGATGCCAACGTCTCCTGGACCGACAGCGCCATGGTCAAGCACAAGCATGCCGATGTCGGCGTTGCCGTTTCCATTCCGGGCGGCCTGATCACGCCGATCATCCGCAGTGCCGAGGTGAAGACGCTGTCTGCCATCTCCAACGAGATGAAGGACTACGGCAAGCGTGCCAAGGAACGCAAGCTGAAGCCCGAGGAATATCAGGGCGGCACCACCGCCGTGTCCAACATGGGCATGATGGGTGTCAAGAACTTCGCCGCCGTCGTCAACCCGCCGCATGCGACCATCCTGGCCGTCGGCGCGGGCGAACAGCGGGTGATCGTCAAGAAGGGCGAAATGGCGATTGCCACCGTGATGACCGTTACGCTGTCGACCGACCATCGCGCCGTCGACGGTGCGCTCGGCGCCGAGCTCCTGGGTGCCTTCAAGACCTACATCGAAAACCCGATGGGGATGCTCGTCTGAGGCTTGTCGTCGAACGGAGGCATGCATGACCAAGACCGTGCTGTGTTATGGCGACTCGCTCACATGGGGTTATAACGCCGAGACGATCGACCGGCATGCCTATGAAGACCGGTGGCCGAGCGTGCTGCAGAAGGCGCTCGGCGATCACGCCCGGATCATTCCGGAAGGACTGAACGGCCGCACCACCGCTTTCGACGATCATTTGGCCGATTGCGACCGCAACGGTGCGAGGGTGCTGCCGACAATCCTGCAGACGCATGGGCCGCTCGATCTCGTCATCATCATGCTCGGCACCAATGACATGAAGCCGGTGGTGGCGGGCTCCGCTTTCGCGGCGATGCAGGGTATCCGGCGGCTGATCAGGCTGGTGCGCAATCATGCATGGGGGTTCGAGTACGATGCTCCCGAGATTCTGATCGTGGCGCCGCCTGTCGTTTCCGAAACCGCCAATGAGGCCTTCGCCGCCAGCTTCCTCGGCGCGGTCACGGAATCGGGCAAGCTCGCCACGCTCTATCGCGATCTGGCCGACGAGGAAGGCTGCGGCTTTTTCGATGGCGGCTCGGTTGCCGTCACCACGCCCCTCGATGGCGTGCATCTCGATGCTGAAAATACCCGGGCGCTCGGTCGCGGCCTCGAGCCGATCGCGCGCATGATGCTCGGACTTTAACAAATCAAGGCAGGCTGACGCTTTACCGGCCGCCACCAAGAAGGCAGGAAACATATGGCTGAGAATTACGACGTCATCATCATCGGCTCCGGTCCGGGCGGCTACGTCGCCGCCGTGCGTGCCGGCCAGCTTGGCCTGAAGACCGCGATCGTCGAGCGCGAGCACCTGGGGGGCATCTGCCTGAACTGGGGCTGCATACCCACAAAGGCGCTGCTGCGCTCGGCCGAGATCCTCGACCATTCCAATCACCTGAAGGATTACGGCCTTGTTCTCGAGGGCAAGGTGAGCGCCGACGTCAAGGCGGTCGTTGCCCGCTCGCGCGGCGTTTCCGCCCGCCTCAATCAGGGCGTCGGCTTCCTGATGAAGAAGAACAAGGTCGACGTGATCTGGGGCGAAGCCAAGATCACCAAGCCCGGCGAGATCGTCGTCGGCAAGTCGACCAAGCCCGTCGTCGAGCCGCAGCATCCGCTGCCGAAGAACGTCAAGGGCGAAGGCACCTACACCGCCAAGCATATCATCATCGCTACCGGCGCCCGTCCGCGTGCGCTGCCTGGCATCGAGCCGGACGGCAAGCTGATCTGGACCTATTTCGAAGCGCTGAAGCCGGACGTCCTGCCGAAGTCGCTGCTGGTCATGGGCTCGGGCGCCATCGGCATCGAATTCGCGAGCTTCTACCGCTCCATGGGCGTCGACGTCACCGTCGTCGAAGTCATGCCGACCATCATGCCGGTCGAGGATGCCGAAATCTCCGGTATCGCCCGCAAGCAGCTTGAAAAGCGCGGCCTGAAGATTTTCACCAAGGCGAAGGTCATCAAGGTCGAGAAGGGTGCCAACAGCATCACTGCCCATGTCGAGACGGAAGACGGCAAGGTGCAGCAGATCGTTGCCGACCGCATGATCTCGGCTGTCGGCGTGCAGGGCAACATCGAGAACCTCGGCCTGGAAGCGCTCGGCGTGAAGACCGATCGTGGCTGCATCGTCGTTGACGGCTATGGCAAGACCAATGTTGCGGGCATCTATGCGATCGGCGATGTCGCCGGCCCGCCGATGCTGGCGCATAAGGCCGAGCACGAGGGTGTCGTCTGCATCGAGAAGATCGCCGGCCTGCCGAATGTTCATCCGACGGACAAGAGCAAGGTTCCGGGCTGCACCTATTGCCATCCGCAGGTTGCTTCTGTCGGCCTGACGGAAGCCAAGGCCAAGGAACTCGGCCGCGATATCCGCGTCGGCCGCTTCTCCTTCGTCGCCAACGGCAAGGCGATCGCGCTCGGCGAGGATCAGGGCATGGTCAAGGTCATCTTCGACAAGAAGACCGGCGAGCTGCTCGGTGCTCACATGGTCGGCGCGGAAGTGACCGAACTGATCCAGGGCTTCGTCGTTGCCATGAACCTGGAGACGACGGAAGAGGAACTGATGCACACGATCTTCCCGCATCCGACCGTTTCGGAATCGATGAAGGAAGCCGTGCTGGACGCCTACGGCCGCGTGCTGAACGCTTGATAATTTCCTTGCAGGCCCTCTATCCTCTCTGTTGAGGGTGGAAAATAGCAAAGGAAATCATCATGTCTATCAGTGCGGAAGGCTGGGTCGTCTTTCTTCTGATCGGTCTGGTAGCGGGGTTTCTCGCCAGCCTGATCGTCGGTGGCGGCGGCGGTTTGATCGGTTGCCTGGTCAGTGGCGTGATCGGTGCTTTCGTTGGCGGGTTCCTGTTCAGCTGGTTCGGGATCTCGCTGGGCATTGAGAGCCCGCTAGTGGTCGAGATCATTCACGCGACCGTCGGTGCGATCGTTGTGGTGCTGCTGGCGAGGTTGATCGCCTAGATCAGTTCCGGGAAAAACGCGGGGCGGTTTTCCTGGGTGGCATGCTTCAAGAAGCGCTTGGCGCGAGGGTGTGATGGAAGGTATCGGCTGGCTGGGTCTGGTTATCATCGGCGGTTTGGCGGGATGGCTCGCCGGCAAGCTGATGGAGGTGCGCTATGGCGTCATCCTCAACATCGTCCTCGGTATTGCCGGTTCGGTGGTTGCGGCTGCCATTCTCGCCGGCCTGCATGTCGGCGTGCCCGGCGGCAGATTCGGTTTTTTCGTCACCGGTTTCATTGGTGCATGCATTCTGATATTCCTCGCCAAATTCGCCCGGCGATGAAGAGGCCGCGGGCAAGCGGCGGAAAGTAGACGTTTCATGGTCACGATACTCGACACGATCAATCCTGAGGCAAAGCGCGTCAGGCATCCGGAGAAGGCCCATCGGCCGGACACGGAAGTGCTGCGCAAGCCGGACTGGATCCGCGTCAAGGCGCCGACATCGAAGGGCTATGCCGAGACGCGCTCGATCGTGAAGGAGCACAAGCTCGTAACGGTCTGCGAGGAGGCCGGCTGCCCGAATATCGGCGAGTGCTGGGACAAGAAGCACGCCACCTTCATGATCATGGGCGAGATCTGTACCCGTGCCTGCGCCTTCTGCAATGTCGCGACCGGCAAGCCGAATGCGCTCGACATGGCCGAGCCGGAAAATGTCGCCAAGGCCGTCAAGGAGATGGGCCTCAGCCACGTCGTCATCACCTCCGTCGACCGCGACGATCTGGCCGACGGCGGCGCCGAGCATTTCGAGAAGGTCATCTGGGCCATCCGCGCCGCTTCGCCGACGACCACGATCGAAATCCTGACGCCCGACTTCCTGAAGAAGCCCGGCGCGCTGGAGCGCGTCGTGGCCGCCAAGCCCGACGTCTTCAATCACAATATGGAAACCGTGGCTGGCAACTATCTGACGGTGCGCCCCGGTGCCCGTTATTTCCACTCGATCCGCCTGCTGCAGCGGGTCAAGGAACTTGATCCCACCATGTTCACCAAGTCCGGCATCATGGTCGGCCTCGGTGAAGAGCGCAATGAAGTGCTGCAGCTGATGGACGACCTCAGGACCGCCGATGTCGACTTCCTGACGATCGGCCAGTATCTGCAGCCGACCCGCAAGCACCATCAGGTCATGAGCTTCGTCACCCCGGAGGAGTTCAAGTCCTATGAGACGGTCGCCTATACCAAGGGCTTCCTGATGGTCGCCTCCAGCCCGCTGACACGCTCGTCCCATCACGCCGGCGACGATTTTGCCCGGCTGCGGGCGGCACGCGAAAAGAAGGTTCTGCTCGCCGCCGAGTAGAATTTTATAGGCTCTTGCTTTTTGAACGAACCGCGGCGATCTTGCCGCGGTTTTCGTTTGTGCCGTCATCAAACCATCATCTGCGCAGCCTAAAGGACACGCCCCGCCGTGTGTTGCCGGTGGGGCTGTCCGTCAAGATTCATTATGGAGATGGAGCTGGACCGTGGAGCAGATCGTCGCGCCGCAAGCGCCATCCTATGTCGTCGATATCGAGACAGCGGCATCCATCCTCCAGAATGCCGAACGCGTCCTCGTCGTCGGCTGTGCCGGCACCGGTAAGAGCACATTGGCGCAGGCGATCGCCAAGCTGCGCGAATTGACCTACGTGTCGATGGACCGCGATGTCTTCTGGTTGCCTGGCTGGAAGCCGCGGCCACGCGCGGAGTTTATCGAGCGGATCAAGCAGGCGGTCGACGGGCCGCGCTGGATTATGGACGGCAACAGCCCAGGCACGCTGCCACTGCGCCTCCCGCGGGCCGATATCGTGCTGTGGCGGCGTCCGCCTCGCCACGTCGCGCTCTATGGCATTTTCTGGCGCTGGCTGCGTTTCAGGGGTAGGACGCGGCCGGAAATGGCGCTGGGCTGTCCGGAGCGGCTGACATGGACCTTCATCCGCTACGTCTGGAATTTCGAGCGTGAGGAGGCGCCGCAGTTCGACGAGATGCTGGCACGTCACGGGCAACATGTGCCTGTGGTGATGTTGAGATCCTACCGCGATGGCGATGCGCTGCTGGCGTGCCTTCAGTCGAAAATCTGAATGGGAGATTGGCGTGGATCAGAGATCGTCTTCTTCTTTACGCGGTGAAATCAACGATTTGGATCTGGCGGCTAATCTAATCCGCGCGGCGGACCACATTCTCGTCATCGGTTGTTCCGGCGGAGGGAAATCGACCTTGTCGCAGAAGATCGCGAAGCGGTTTGGCTTCGCCTATGTGTCGCTCGACAGGGATGTCCGCTGGCTTCCCGGCTGGGCTGAGCGCGACGAAACGGAGCGCAAACGCATCATCGCGGAGAAAGTGGCACAGGATCGCTGGATCATGGATGGCACCAACACCACGACATTCGACCTGCGCCTGCCGAGGAGCGATGTCGTCATCTGGGTGCGCATGCCGCGGCTGCTTTGCCTGTGGGGTGCCGTTTCCAGATGGTTCAAATGGACTGGGCGGACGCGCCCGGACATGGCGCCCGGTTGCCCGGAAAAGATCGAGTGGGAATTTCTGCGGTTCATCTGGACCTTTGAGCAGGTGTATTCGCCCAGGATCGTTGCCGGCCTTGCCGAGTATGGTCCTGGCATTCCGGTGCTGCAATTGACGAGCCGCCGGCAGATGCGCGCGCTTCTCAATCTTCTCGACGCTCCCGAGTGACCGCAACCATGATTTCATGGTGCCGATATGGACTGCTTTAGGGAGATGAAACATGAAGGAATTGAGCAGTATAGCCGAAGGCGTAGCCCGTCTCAGGATCGCCGATCGCATTCTCGTCATGGGCTGCTCCGGCGGCGGTAAGACGACACTGTCGCGGAAGATCTGCGCGTGCGCAAACTTGCCCTACGTCTCGATGGATCGCGAATTTTTCTGGCTGCCGGGCTGGGTAAAGCGAGACAAGGCGGAGGAGCGCGCGCTGATTGCGGCCAAGGTTACCGAGGCGCGCTGGCTGATCGATGGAACGGCACCGTCAAGCTTTGATCTGAGATTGCCGCGCACGGAGCTGGTTCTCTGGGTGCGCATGCCGCGTCGCCTGTGCATGTGGGGTGCTTTGTCGAGGGCGGCCCGGTGGTTGGGGCGGTCTCGCCCGGACATGGCGCCGGGCTGCCCCGAACGTATCGATTGGGAATTCCTGCGCTATATCTGGGATTGGGAACGCAAATTCGCGCCCAAGGTCCTGGCCGGCCTTGCGCAGCATGGCCCGGATGTGCCGGTTTTGCAGTTAAAATCCCGCGGCGACATGCGTGAGCTTCTTGATCTTCTGGGCCGTCCTGCTTAATTGCCGCTCATGCCTCAGTTTGAAACGCACCGCCCCGTTCCGCATACGCCTGACCAGATGTTCGATCTCGTTGCCGATGTCGAACGCTATCCGGAATTCCTGCCGCTCTGCGAGGCGCTGGTCATCCGCAACCGCAAGGAGCGTGACGGCAAGGTCCTGCTGGTCGCCGACATGACCGTCGGCTACAAGGCGATCCGCGAGACTTTTACGACGCAGGTGCTGCTCAACAAGGCGGAGCGGGCGATCGATGTGAAATATATCGACGGACCGTTCAAATATCTCGACAACCGCTGGCGTTTCCAGCCGACGGAAACCGGCAGCAGCATCGATTTCTTCATTGATTACGAGTTCAAGAGCCGCATTCTCGGCGCCCTGATGGGCTCGATGTTCGATCGCGCCTTCCGCATGTTCACGGATGCCTTCGAGGCGCGCGCCGGCAAGATTTACGGCTGAGCGACGCTTACCAGCATTTCCAGTGCCGTTTGCACGGTGGCGAGACGAATCTTGTCACGCCCGATATCGCCGTAGCGCATTTCGCGATGGATGAGGGAGCCCGTGCGCGCCTTGGCGGCGAGGTGGACCAGGCCGACCGGCTTGTCCGCCGATCCGCCGCCCGGTCCGGCGATGCCGGTGACGGCAACGGCGAGATCGGCATGCGAGCGGAAGAGGGCACCATGGACCATCTGCAGGGCCGTCTCCTTCGACACGGCGCCGAATTGCGCAAGCGTCCGCTCCTGGACGCCGAGCATCTCCATCTTGGCCGTATTCGTATAGGTGACGAAGCCGCGATCGACCACCGCCGAAGAACCGGGGATCTCGGTCAGCGCCCCGGCGATCAGTCCGCCCGTGCAGGATTCCGCCGTGGCAACCATCAAGCCCCTGGCCGTGAAATCGGTGACGATATCGCGGGCAAGCGTCAGGATTTCCTCGGGAAAATGGCTCATGGCCTGCCTCCGCGATAGACGACGGTCGCCGTCGCGATGGCCGCGATGCCCTCGCGGCGGCCGACGAAGCCGATCGTCTCATTCGTGGTCGCCTTGACCGAGCAGCGCTCGATGTCGATCCCGAGGAATTCCGAGAGTTTGCCACGCATGGCTTCGCGATGCGGCCCAACCTTCGGCGCCTCGGCGATCAGCGAGACATCGGCATTCATGATCGTGCCGCCGTGCTCGCGGACGATCTTTGCCGCATGCTCGATGAAGATGCGCGAGGGGGCGCCTTTCCATTGCGGATCGGACGGCGGAAAATGATCGCCGATATCGCCGGCACCGCAGGTGGCGAGCAGGGCGTCCGTCAGCGCATGCAGCGCGACATCCGCATCCGAATGGCCCTTGAGTTTTTGGTCGTGCGGAATGAAGACGCCGCAGAGCGTCACGCCATCGCCCGGTTCGAGCTGATGGACATCATAGCCGTTGCCGGTGCGCACATCCGGCAGCAGGCCGGCGGAAAGCTTTTCATCGGCCATGGCGATATCCCTCTTGATCGTCAGTTTGACATTGTCCGCGCTGCCGGCAACGACCGTGACCGGCAGGCCGGACCATTCGGCGATCGCCGCATCGTCGGTGAAATCCGACTTGCCTTCGGCGGCGGCTTTCTCATGCGCCGCCAATATGTCGGCGAAGCGGAAGGACTGCGGCGTCTGCGCGGCGTAGAGACCGGCGCGGGGCACGGTTTCCGTCACCAGCGCCTCGGCATCGGCTCGCTTCAGCGTATCCGTCACCGGCATGGCAGGCAGCACGGCAGGCGCTCCGGCGGCCAGTGCAGCGGCGACGCGATCGAGCAGGTCCTGATCGAAGAAGGGGCGCACGGCGTCGTGGATCATCACATGCGTGATGCCGGTGTCGCACAAGTGTCTGAGCCCGGAAAGAACCGACTGCTGGCGGGTGGCGCCGCCGATGGCGATCTCGATGCCGGACGAATCGGCAAGCGATTGCAGCGCCGAGCGGAGCAGGGCCTCGTCATCGCGGTGGATGACGGTCACGACCCTTGCGGCCTGCGGCCATGTCACGAATTTTTCAAGCGTATGCGCAATAACCGGCCTGCCGCCGATCGGGCGATATTGCTTGGGGCCTTCCTCGGGTGCCCCAGCGCGCTCGCCGCGTCCGGCTGCAACGATCACGATTCCGATCGACATCGGTTGCGTTGAGTGCATTTGCGTCATAAACCCCCAGCGATGAAAGGCTTCGCTCCAGCATGATCCTCGAAAAATCGTGAAGCGGTTCTTGGGCAAGATCATGCTAAACAAATCGCCAGACCAGGACCTTGCACAGCAGGGTCTAGCGTCTCGAATGGGTATTTTCCAGCATTTGCCCAAAAAATATCGGCATTCTCCGAAACCTCTTGGCAAGCCTCACAAGACTGTCTAAAAATAGTGCAGATGCATGGTGTGCCTGAAAGATAATCATTTGCTTCCATTCGAGCTTGCAACCCCATTTTCAATCGGCTCCGTCCCGATCCGCAATCGCGTGATTCTCGCACCGATGTCCGGTGTCACCGATCTGCCGTTCCGGCAACTGGCCTTGCGGCATGGGGCCGGCCTCGTCGTCACCGAAATGGTGGCGAGCCGCGAGCTGGTGCAGGACACGGCCGAATCCTGGGCGCGGTTGAAGAGCGCCGGCCTGAAGCCGCACATGGTGCAGCTTGCCGGCCGCGAGGCGCATTGGATGGCGGAGGCGGCGAAGATCGCCGCCGGCAATGGCGCCGATATCATCGATATCAACATGGGGTGCCCGGCCAAGAAGGTGATCGGCGGTTATTCCGGCTCGGCGCTGATGCGCGATCCCGATCATGCGCTCGGCCTGATCGAGGCAACCGTCAAGGCCGTCGATATTCCGGTGACGCTGAAGATGCGGCTCGGCTGGGACGAAAATTCCATCAATGCGCCGCATATCGCCCGCCGGGCGCAAGAGGCTGGCGTGCAGCTCGTGACGATCCATGGTCGCACTCGCATGCAATTCTACGAGGGCAGGGCGGATTGGGATGCGATCCGCGCCGTGCGCGACGTCATCTCCGTTCCGTTGGTCGCCAATGGCGATGTCGATACGCCCGAAGATGCGCAGGAAATCCTTCGTCGCTCCGGTGCGGACGCGGTTATGGTGGGACGTGGATGCCAGGGGCGCCCGTGGCATGCGGGCATGTTGGCCGGCCATCGCCAACCCGGCCTCGACGAGATCGCCGATATCGCGCTGGAACATTACGAGATGATGCTGGGCTTCTATGGCGAAGCTGTCGGCATTCGCCATGCGCGCAAGCACCTCGGCTGGTATCTGGACCGCTACGCTTCCACCATCAATGGCGCTGAAAAGGCAAGCATTATGACGTCGAAGGACTGCCGTGAGGTGGCAAGGCTCTTGCATGCGGCGCTGCAGGCAGGGTCCATTCCCGCCCAGTCCGTGCAGGAGGCCGCATGAGTTCGAAATCCACATCCGGGTCCACGGACCATACCGGCAATGCCATGGCCATGGCCGTTCTCAACGCCATCCAGAATCCGGTCGTCATGGTCAACGAGGCCGGTCTGATCGCTTTCGCCAATTGGGAGGCCGAATCCTTTTTCGGCGCCAGCGCCTCGCATTTGGCGCGCTACGAAATTTCTGCCTTCATCCCCTTCGGCAGCCCCTTGCTGGCGCTGATTGACCAGGTGCGCGAACGCCGCGCGCCGGTCAACGAATATCGCGTCGACTTGAGCTCGCCGCGCCTCGGGCAGGACAAGCTGGTGGATATCTACGTCGCGCCCGTGTCCAGCGAACCCGGCTCCGTGGTGGTGGTTTTCCAGGAACGCTCCATGGCCGACAAGATCGACCGGCAGCTGACGCATCGCGCCGCCGCCCGCTCGGTGACCGGTCTTGCCTCGATGCTGGCGCATGAGATCAAGAACCCGCTCTCCGGCATTCGTGGCGCTGCCCAATTGCTGGAACAGTCGGTGGAAGACGATGACCGCGCGCTGACGCGTCTGATCTGCGACGAGACCGACCGCATCGTTTCGCTGGTCGACCGCATGGAGGTGTTTTCCGACGAGCGCCCGGTCGATCGCGTGCCGGTGAATATCCATTCCGTGCTCGATCATGTGAAGGCGGTCGCCAAGGCCGGCTTTGCGCGCAACATCAAACTCAGCGAGAATTACGACCCGTCGCTGCCGGCCGTCTATGCCAACCGCGATCAGCTCGTGCAGGTCTTCCTCAACCTGGTGAAGAACGCCGCCGAGGCGATCGGCGACCGGCCTGACGGCGAGATCCTGCTGACGACGGCCTATCGCCCCGGCATCCGCCTTTCCGTCGCCGGCACGCGCGAGAAGATCTCGCTTCCGCTGGAGTTCTGCGTGATCGACAACGGTCCCGGCGTGCCGTCCGATCTCGTGCCGCACCTTTTCGACCCGTTCATCACCACGAAGACGAACGGAACCGGTCTTGGCCTGGCGCTTGTGGCCAAGATCATCGGTGACCATGGCGGCATCGTCGAATGCGATAGCCAGAATCATCGCACCACATTCCGCGTTCTGATGCCCGCCTCCAAGGGCATTACGCTTGAAGATGCCCCCCTTCCGAACTCTACAGGGACTACTCGATGACAGCTACGATCCTTGTCGCCGATGACGATGCGGCAATCCGCACCGTGCTCAACCAGGCTTTGAGCCGCGCGGGCTACGATGTGCGCATCACATCCAATGCCGCCACGCTCTGGCGTTGGGTTTCCGCCGGCGAAGGCGACCTCGTTGTAACCGACGTCGTCATGCCGGATGAAAACGCTTTCGATCTCTTGCCGCGCATCAAGAAGGCGAGGCCGGAACTGCCGGTTCTGGTCATGAGCGCGCAGAACACCTTCATGACGGCGATCAAGGCATCGGAGAAGGGCGCCTACGACTATCTGCCGAAGCCTTTCGATCTGACGGAACTGATCGCTATCATCGGCCGCGCCCTGTCGGAGCCGAAGCGCAAACCGGCCAAGCTCGACGACGACATGCAGGACGGCATGCCGCTGGTCGGGCGTTCCGCCGCCATGCAGGAAATCTACCGCGTGCTGGCGCGTCTGATGCAGACCGACCTGACGCTGATGATCACCGGCGAGTCCGGCACTGGCAAGGAACTCGTCGCCCGCGCGCTGCACGATTACGGCAAGCGCCGCAATGGCCCCTTCGTCGCCATCAACATGGCTGCCATTCCGCGTGACCTGATCGAATCCGAACTGTTCGGCCACGAGAAGGGTGCCTTCACCGGTGCACAGACGCGCTCCACCGGCCGCTTCGAGCAGGCCGAGGGCGGCACGCTGTTTCTCGACGAAATCGGCGACATGCCGATGGACGCCCAGACGCGTCTTCTACGCGTCCTGCAGCAGGGTGAATATACGACCGTCGGCGGCCGTACGCCGATCCGCACCGACGTCCGCATTGTCGCCGCCACCAACAAGGATCTGAAGCAGGCGATCAATCAGGGCCTGTTCCGCGAGGATCTATATTACCGCCTCAACGTCGTGCCGCTGCGTCTGCCACCGCTGCGCGACCGCGCCGAGGATATTCCCGATCTCGTTCGTCATTTCGTCCAGCAGGCGGAAAAGGAAGGGCTCGGCTCCAAGCGGTTCGATCAGGAAGCGCTGGAACTGATGAAGGCCTATCCCTGGCCCGGCAACGTGCGCGAGTTGGAAAACCTCATCCGCCGGCTGATGGCGCTCTATCCGCAGGATGTCATCACTCGCGAGATCATCGATTCGGAACTGCGCGCCGATGTGCCCGACAGCCCGATCGAAAAGGGCCCGGTGCGCACCGGCACCATGACCATCGCGCAGGCGGTCGAGGAGAATATGCGCAGTTATTTCGCCAGCTTCGGCGAAAACCTGCCGCCGCCCGGCCTCTATGATCGCGTTCTCACCGAAATGGAGTATCCGCTGATTCTCGCGGCGCTCACCGCCACGCGCGGCAATCAGATCAAAGCCGCCGATCTTCTCGGTCTTAACCGCAATACGTTGCGCAAAAAGATCAGAGAACTGGGAGTTTCCGTCTATCGGAGCTCGCGTACGGCTTGACAATGTGATCGGATGCGTTGCATTTTCGCCACAATGCGTTGCTTAAAGGTCACGCAGCTGGTTCACGGTTTTTGCGATAGCGATTCATCGGGCTGAGACCTGCACAAAGAAAGTTTGTCCAGACATTTCAGCGTGTTGATTGAGTGAATTGAAGCGTGAATTTCGCTTCGATGCGAGGCGGCGGCATTTTGTTTGTTGCTTCGCGCTGCGCTGAACCGTGCTGATGCAATTTGGCCAAGGCGCCGACCGTCGCCTGCGCCTGGAGATGATGGGAATGAAGCAGGACGCGGTGTCGTCGGCGGCGAGCGACGAGGCGGTTGTCAAGGTGACGGACCGGCGTGCGTCCTTCGCGCTTCCCGGCCTGATCTTGGCCGGCGGGGCGTTGCTGTGCGCGATCGCCACGCTTCTGGTGCTTCTCGGTTTGACGCCGATCGCTCCCACCTCCTCGGTCGTCTTCACCTCGGTCGTGATCAATGGTCTGTTCGTTCTGGGCCTGATCGCGTTGATCGCGCGTGAAGTGGCGCGTCTCGTCAAGGCGCGCAGCCGTGGCCGCGCCGCGGCGCGCCTGCATATCCGTATCGTCGTGCTCTTTTCCATCGTCGCGATTACGCCGGCGATTCTGGTGGCCATCGTCGCCAGCCTGACGCTGAATGTCGGCCTCGATCGCTGGTTTGCGCTGCGGACACAGCAGATCATCAGCTCCTCGCAGAATGTCGCGCAGGCCTATCTGATGGAGAATGCCAGCTACCTTCAGGGTCAGACTGTCTCCATGGCCAACGACCTCGAACGCAACCGTTCGCTCTACAATCTCGACCGCACGGGTTTTGCCGATCTGATGACGCGGCAGGCCAAGGGCCGCGGTTTGCTCGGCGCTTTCCTGGTGCGCCGCGACGGCACGGCCATTGTTCAGGCTGACATCAAGACCGAACGTCCGCTGCCGGCAATCCCGAAGGATGCGCTCGAGGCCTCGGCCGATGGTCAGCCGACGCTGATCCCGCCCGGCGTCACCAATCTGGTCGGCGCGGTCATCAAGCTGGACGAGCTTCCCGGCGCATTTCTTTACACCGTCCGTGCCGTCGATCCGCGCGTCATGAACGCCATGCGCATGGTCGAGGACAACACGGCCGAATACAAGGCGATGGAAGAGGGGCGCATGTCGCTGCAGATCGCTTTTGCGATCCTCTACATCGGCTTTGCCCTGATCGTGCTTCTGGCGGCGATCTGGACGGCGATCGCGGTCGCCGACCGGATCGTCCGGCCGATCCGCCTTCTGATCAGCGCCGCCGACAATGTCGCCTCCGGCAACATGAACGTGCTGGTGCCGGTCCGCGCCGCCGATGGCGACGTCGGCAGCCTGTCGCGCACCTTCAACAAGATGATTTCCGAGATCCGCACCCAGCGCGATGAGATTCTCGAAGCCAAGGACGAGGTGGATGACCGCCGCCGCTTCATCGAAGCGGTGCTGTCCGGCGTGACGGCGGCAGTGATCGGCATCGAGCATGATCGGCGCATCACCATCGCCAATACCTCGGCTGAGGAATTGCTGAGCTTGAAGAGCGATGAGCTGGTTGGCAAGAACCTGGCCGAGATCGCCCCCGAGGTCGAGCAGGTCGTCACCGAGGCCACGACACGGCATCGCAACGATTTCCGTAAGCAGATCAGCCTCGTGCGCGGCGGCACTGTGCGTACGCTCAGCGTGCAGGTGACGCGGGAGGAAACGCGTGATGCCAACGAATCCTACGTCATCACGCTCGACGACATCACCGATCTGGTCATCGCCCAGCGCTCTACAGCCTGGGCTGACGTCGCGCGCCGCATCGCCCATGAGATCAAGAACCCGCTGACGCCGATCCAGCTTTCGGCCGAACGCATCCGTCGCCGCTTCGGCAAGAATATCGCCGAGGCCGACCGTCCCGTCTTCGACCAGTGTACCGACACCATCATCCGCCAGGTCGGCGATATCGGCCGCATGGTCGATGAATTCTCGTCCTTCGCCCGCATGCCGAAACCGACGATGGAACCGAGCGATCTGCGCGATATCCTGCGCGACGCCGTGTTCCTGCGCGAAATGGGCAACAACCATGTCAAGTTCGAACGCGAACTTGGCGACGAGCGGCTGGAGGGCATGTTCGACGCGCGCATGCTCGGCCAGGCTTTCGGCAATCTCATCAAGAATGCCGTCGAGGCGATCGAAGGCGTGCCGAGTGGCGAGGCCCGCGAGGAGCCGAAAATCCTCGTTCGCGCGTCGCTCGATGCCGAACGCGACCGCTTTACCGTCGATATCATCGACAATGGCCGCGGTCTGCCGGTCGAGAACCGGCACAGCATTCTCGAACCCTATATGACGATGCGCGAAAAGGGCACCGGCCTCGGATTGGCGATCGTCAAGAAGATCATTGAGGACCATGGCGGTCAGCTCGAACTGCACGACGCTCCCGCCGATTTCGACCAGGGCAGGGGGGCCATGATCCGCGTGCATCTGCCGCGCCGTGAGCAAGCCGCCGTCGCCCCGACAGCAAGTGACAAGGAAAGCGTTTATGGCATCTGACATTCTCGTGGTGGATGACGAGGAAGATATTCGCGAAATCGTTTCGGGAATTCTTTCCGACGAGGGGCACGAAACCCGCACGGCCCATGACAGCGACAGTGCGCTTGCCGCGATCTCGGACCGGGCACCACGGTTGATCTTCCTCGATATCTGGATGCAGGGCAGCAAGCTCGACGGGCTTGCCTTGTTGGATGAGATCAAGGCACGACATCCGGATCTGCCGATCGTCATGATCTCCGGTCACGGCAATATCGAGACTGCCGTTTCCGCCATCAAGCGCGGCGCCTTCGATTTCATCGAGAAGCCGTTCAAGGCCGATCGGTTGATCCTGATCGCCGAGCGTGCCCTGGAAAATTCCAAGCTGAAGCGCGAGGTGTCCGAACTGAAGCGCCGCACCGGCGATGCCGTCGAGCTGATCGGTACCTCCGTCGCGGTTTCCCAGCTTCGCCAGACCATCGACAAGGTGTCTCCCACCAACAGCCGCGTGATGATCTTCGGCCCTTCCGGCTCCGGCAAGGAACTGGTGGCGCGCATGATCCACAAGAAGTCGACGCGGGCCAATGGTCCCTTCGTCGCGCTGAATGCCGCGACCATCACGCCGGAACGGATGGAAATCGCCCTGTTCGGCACCGAGGGCTCGCCCGGCCAGCCGCGCAAGATCGGCGCTCTGGAAGAAGCGCATCGCGGCATCCTCTATCTCGACGAAGTGGGTGAAATGCCGCGCGAGACGCAGAACAAGATCCTGCGTGTGCTCGTGGATCAGCAGTTCGAGCGCGTCGGCGGTTCCAAGCGCGTGAAGGTCGATGTCCGCATCATCTCGTCCACGGCCTACAATCTGGAAAGCCGGATTGCCGAAGGCCTGTTCCGCGAGGATCTCTATCACCGTCTCGCCGTCGTGCCCGTGCGGGTGCCGGCGCTTGCCGAGCGGCGCGAGGATATTCCATTCCTCGTCGATCAGCTGATGCGGCAGATTTCCGAGCAGGCGGGCATTCGCTCCCGCCGGATCGGCGACGACGCCATGGCGGTTCTGCAGGCGCATGATTGGCCGGGCAATATCCGCCAGCTGCGCAACAACATCGAGCGTCTGATGATCCTGGCGCGCACCGACGGCCCTGAGACACCGATCACGGCGGAGATGCTGCCGACCGATCTCGGCGATATGCTGCCAAAAGTATCCGCCAAGAACGACTATCACATCATGACCTTGCCGCTGCGCGAGGCGCGAGAGATGTTCGAGCGCGATTATCTGATCGCGCAGATCAATCGCTTCGGCGGCAATATCTCGCGTACGGCGGAATTTGTCGGCATGGAGCGCTCGGCGCTGCATCGCAAGCTGAAGTCGCTCGGGGTCTGACATCGGCCGCGTGGCTGAGCAAATCGCCGCGCGAGCCCCTATGTTTCGTGAAGTTCTGATCAAGGTCCGACATGCCGAGAATAGCTTATGTCAATGGTCGTTACGTCAAGCATGGCGACGCCATGGTTCATGTGGAGGATCGCGGTTATCAGTTTGCCGATGGCGTCTATGAGGTCTGCGAGGTTCGCCACGGATTGATCGTCGACCTGACGCGGCATCTCGACCGGCTCAACCGTTCGCTCGGCGAGCTGCGCATTGCCTGGCCGATGGGCCGTGCGGCGCTGGTCCATGTGATTCGTGAGACGCTCCGCCGCAATCATGTCCGCAACGGCCTGTTCTATCTGCAGGTGACGCGCGGCGTCGCCCGGCGCGATCACGTCTTCCCGGCGGAAGGCACGCCATCCTCGATCGTCGTCACCGCCAAGAGCACCGATCCGTCCATCATCGCCAGGAAGAATGCCAACGGCATCAGGGCGATCACACTGCGCGACAATCGCTGGGACCGGGTGGATATCAAGTCCGTCGGGCTTCTGCCGAACGCGCTGGCGCGCCAGCAGGCCAAGGAGGCCGGCGCGCAGGAGGCGATCTATATCGATCACAACGGCATGGTGAAGGAGGGCGCTGCGACCAACGTCTGGATCGTCGATGCCGACGGCAACCTGGTTACCCGGCCGGCCGAGCATGGCATTTTGCGCGGCATTACGCGCACGACGCTGATGGATGTCGCGGCCATGCTCGGGCTGACGATTGTCGAGCGTTATTTCTCCGTCGAGGAGATGATGGCGGCGCGCGAAGTGTTCATTACGGCCGCCACAAGCATCTGTTTTCCCATCGTTGCGATCGATGGAGAGGCGATTGCCAACGGTCATCCCGGTAACGTTTCCGAGAAAATTCGCGAGGCCTTTTTCGACGTTGCGGAAAAGACTGCGATTTGATACCAACAATCGGTGGAGGGGAGAGTGTGAGGGTATCTCCCGTCCGGGCTCTCAGTATATCCTGATATTTCACCGACTTAGGTCGGCAAAAAAGAAAGAAGCGGCGCGATGGCGGAACGTTCTCAGAACTTGCAGGACTTGTTTCTCAATACTGTTCGCAAGCAAAAAATTTCACTCACGATCTTCTTGATTAATGGCGTCAAGCTCACAGGCGTTGTCACTTCCTTCGACAATTTCTGCGTCCTGCTGCGCCGCGACGGTCATTCGCAGCTCGTCTACAAGCATGCGATCTCGACCATCATGCCGGGTCAGCCCATGCAGATGTTCGAGAGCGAAGAAGCCGCATCCTAACCTAGGATTAGCCGTCATCACGACACGCGATACGAAAAACGACTCCATCATCCCGGAAGCAGCAAAGCATCGGGATGACATGCGTGCCGTCGTCGTCGTGCCTGTTTTGAAGCAGGCGCGCGCATCGCGGTCGGCGCAGGCCGATGGCGCGATCACGACCTCACGACCGCCGGAGAGCCGGCTCGAGGAGGCCAAGGGACTGGCGCAGGCGATCGACCTCGACGTCGTCAACGGCTCCATCGTTGCGATCAACGATCCGCGGCCCGCCACCTTGCTCGGGACGGGCAAGATCGAAGAGATCCTCGCGCTGCTCGATGAATTCAATGCGGGTCTGGTGATCGTCGATCATCCGCTGACGCCGGTGCAGCAGCGCAATCTCGAAAAGGCATGGAACGCCAAGGTCATCGACCGTACCGGCCTCATTCTGGAAATCTTCGGCCGCCGCGCCTCCACCAAGGAAGGCACGCTGCAGGTCGAGCTTGCGCATCTCAACTATCAGAAGGGCCGGCTGGTCCGAAGCTGGACCCACCTTGAACGTCAGCGCGGCGGCGCGGGCTTCATGGGCGGTCCCGGCGAAACCCAGATCGAAGCTGATCGGCGCATGCTGCAGGAGCGCATTCTCCGGCTCGAGCGCGAGCTGGAGCAGGTGGTGCGTACCCGCCAGCTTCATCGCGCCAAGCGCAAGAAGGTGCCGCATCCGATCGTGGCGCTGGTGGGCTATACCAACGCCGGCAAGTCGACGCTGTTCAACCGGATCACCGGCGCGGGCGTGCTGGCCGAGGACATGCTGTTTGCGACGCTCGATCCGACACTCCGGCGCATGAAGCTGCCGCATGGCCGCACCGTTATTCTCTCCGACACCGTCGGTTTCATCTCCGATCTGCCGACCCATCTGGTTGCGGCCTTCCGTGCCACGCTCGAAGAAGTGCTGGAAGCCGACCTGATCCTGCATGTGCGCGACTTGTCGGATGAGGACAATCAGGCGCAGAGCGCCGACGTCCTGCGCATTCTCGGCGATCTCGGCATAGGCGAGGCGGAAGGTGCTGAACGCATCCTCGAAGTCTGGAACAAGATCGATCGGCTTGAGCCCGAGGCACATGACGCCATCGTCCAGAAGGCGTCCACGATGGAGAATGTCGTCGCGGTATCGGCGCGGGACGGCGAGGGCGTCGACCTTCTGATGGATGAGATCAGCCGCCGGCTTTCCGGCGTCTTGACCGAAACCACGATCACGCTGCCGGTGGACAAGCTTGCATTGCTGCCCTGGCTCTATAATCACGCCGTTGTCGACAGGCGCGAAGACAATGAGGACGGCACGGTGACGCTCGATGTGCGTCTTACCGAGACGGAAGCTGCGGAGCTGGAACGGCGCCTGGGTCGCGGCCCGAAGCCGCAGCGCGAGGATTGGGAATAGGCAGGGCGTGGTCGCACCTAGATCGGTTCAGCGTTTCACGGAATCGCTGAACCGATCTAGGTCGTGGTTTTGCGCAATTCCGGACGGAAAACCGCTGCACACTTTTCCTGGAATTGCTCTATTCGGCGAGCTGTCTCTCAATGGCCTTCGCTGCCTGCCATATGTCTTCCATCCGCTCCAGCGAGGCTTGTTCGAGGGTCTCGCCTTCCGCTTCAAGGACCGTTTCGATATGATTGAATCGACGGCGGAATTTCGTATTCGTTCCCCGTAGCGCCTGCTCCGGATCGGCCTTCACATGCCGGCCGATATTGACGACGGCAAAGATCAGGTCGCCGAGTTCGTCGCTGACCTTGGTCCTCTCGCCGCTGGCAAGAGCGACGCGCAGCTCGCCGATCTCCTCCTCGATCTTGTCGAGGATCGGCTCCGGCGCCGACCAATCGAAGCCAACTTTCGCCGCGCGCTCCTGCAATTTCAGCGCTTCCGTCAGGGCGGGAAAGCTGCGCTGCACGGAGCCCAGGAAGCCCGACTTGAAATCTTCCGAAATGCCGCGACGTGCCCGTCGTTCTGCGCGCTCTCGCTTTTCCTCGGCCTTGATCTCGTCCCATTGCAGTTTGACCGCCTCGGGCGTATCGGCGCCGGAAACGGCGAAGACATGCGGGTGGCGGCGGATCATCTTGCGGGTGATGGCTTCCACCACGTCGCCGAAGGAGAACTCACCGGCCTCCTCGGCCATCCGCGCATGGAACACCACCTGCAGCAGCAGGTCGCCGAGCTCCTCGCACAGATCGTCCATGTCCTTGCGCTCGATGGCGTCGGAAACCTCGTAGGCTTCCTCGATCGTATAGGGCTTGATCGTCTCGAAGGTCTGGACGATGTCCCAGGGACAGCCGGTCTGAGGATTGCGTAGCGCCGCCATGATCTCGATCAGGCGGGATATGTCTCGCGATGCTTCCATTGGGAATTCTCTATCGTTCGGCCTTGCCGGTTCAATCATCAGTTCAACGGAATGTCGTTATCGCCCTTGGATGCCTGATAGCTCTCGGAGAGCGCGGCGTAAGCGGCCTTGATGCGCGCGGTCTGTTCCTTGAGGCTGGTTTTCAGCGGGTCAGCCTCGGTTTCGACCAGATCGGCGACGGCGAAGCTGTTCCAGAAGGCATTCTGCCGGCGGTAGCCGCCCGGCTCCAGTCCAAAAACTTCCTTCAGGATCTTCAGGTCATGCGGGATCGCGAAGGCGTCGCGGGAATCCTCATGGCTGAAGAAATAATAGAAATTGTCGAAGCCGGCCCAGGTGATCGCCGACATGCACATGGTGCAGGGCTCATGGGTGGAGAGGAAGATCAGGTCCTTGGTGGCCGGCTTCTCTCCGAGCTCGTAGAAGCGTTTCAACGCATGCACTTCGCCATGCCAGAGCGGATTTTCCAGCTCGTTGTTGGTTTCGGCAAGGACCAGCGACAGGTCGGATTTGCGCAGGATCGCCGCGCCGAATACCTTGTTTCCGGCGGCGACGCCTCTTTGCGTCAGGGGCAGGATATCGCGTTCCATGATGTCTAGAAGGCGGGCGGCGATGGTGTTTGCGGTCAAGCGTCCTACTCCGAATGTTTCTTTAAGCTTAGCGGCATTGCCAGGACGGCGGAATGCGCAAATGACGTATAGACAGCGTTTGCCACAGGCAATAGACCAGTCACTGAGGGGAGTAAATCATAATAGTCTATAGATTTCATATATTTATCTCGTGTCGGCGGTTCTGGTGAGTTTTGCTCAAATCGTGGAGATGTCGAGCAAAAGAATACGGACTTGCCGGGGCATTAGAATTTCTGTTTCTTCAATCTGGTGGCAGCAAAGGCGATATTCGGGAAACCTCGAAGTGGAATGATAATGCTTCCCAAGACTGAACAGCTCTCGGCGTTTCCCGCCTTCTTTCGCGTGGAAGGAAGGGTGACGGCTGTCTTCGGCAATGGCGACGAGGCATTCGCCAAGGTGCGGCTGCTGTTGAACACGCAGGCAAAAATCGTCGCCTATGCCTCGGCACCGGAAGCTGACTATCATTCCTTCCTGATCGCCAACCGCATTGAGACCGTGCGCGCCGCTTTCTCTTCGGAGCAGGTGAGGGGCGCTGTCCTGGTTTTCGCCGCAACCGGCGATGCCGAGGCCGATCGAGCGATCGTCGATGCCGCGCGTGCCGAGAAAATTCCGGCGAACGCCGTCGACCAGCCTGATTATTGCGATTTCTATACGCCGGCGCTCGTCAATCGAGCCCCCGTTGCCGTCGCGATCGGTACGGAAGGGGCAGGCCCCGTACTGGCGCAGATGATCCGCGCCCAGATCGACCAGATGCTGTCGCCGTCGCTGGGCAAGCTCGCCGAGCTTGCGACACGCTATCGCAAGCCGGTCGACCGGCTCGTACCGCGTGGTGTCGCCCGCCGCATCTTCTGGCGCCGTTTCTTTTCCGGTCCGGTTGCCGATGCCGTCGGTGCCGGCCATTTTTCCCAGGCCCAACGCGCCGCCGATAGTCTCTTGCAGTCGGCGCGCAAGGTCGATGGTCATGTCTGGCTGGTCGGGGCCGGTCCCGGCGCGGAAGACCTGCTGACGCTGCGGGCCCAGCGTGTGATGATGGAAGCCGACGTCATCGTTTACGACGCGCTCGTGCCGCAGGCGATCGTCGACATGGGGCGCCGCGATGCAGAGCGCCTTTCCGTCGGCAAGCGCAAGGGGTGCCACAGCAAGTCCCAGGAAGAGATCAACGACCTCTTGGTGCAGCTCGGCCAAGACGGCAAGCGCGTCGTGCGGCTGAAGTCCGGCGATCCGCTGGTCTATGGCCGGGCGGCTGAGGAGATGGCCGCCTTGCGTGCAGCCGGCATCACCTATGAGATCGTTCCGGGCATTACTTCCGCCTTTGCCGCCGCCGCCGATTTCGAACTGCCGTTGACGCTGCGCGGCGTCGCATCCTCGCTGGTCTTCACCACCGGCCACGACCTGACCGGCAATGTCCTGCCGGATTGGGCGAGCCTTGCCGTTTCCGGCGCGACCATCGCTGTCTATATGGGACGCACGGTCGCCGCCTCCGTTGCCGGCCGTCTGATGGAGGCCGGTCTTCCAGCCGAGACCACCGTCGCCGTCATCGAGAATGCCAGCCGTCGTGATCGACGCCTGATGCATGGTACCCTAAAGGACCTGCCCGATCTGGAACACCGCGACGAGTTGAGCGGCCCGGTCATGGTCATCATCGGCGATGCCGTCGCCGGCGCCAATTTCGAACAGTCCGAGCCGCTGGTCCGACAGGTGACCGCCGCTCAAGAATTTGCAAGGAGCTGATCCATGGTCGACAAGGTTTTGACCGCAAACCGGCTGACGGACGGTATCGCCGTCTGGCTGAATGCCAATGGCGAGTGGTCGACGTCCCTGCAGGAAGCGCTCGTCGCCCGGCATGCGGAAGCGGAAGCCGCGCTCGAAGCGATCGGCAAGCAGGCTTACGCCGACAACAAGGTCGTTGACGTCAATCTGATCGACGTTCAGGAAACCGGTGGCAAGCTTTGGCCGCTGCGCCTGCGTGAGCGCATCCGTGCCGAAGGTCCCACGATGGAATACGCGCCGGGCTATGCCGCGGCCGATCCGGAATTCATTGCAGTCTGAAAAAGGCCCGAGGAAATTTATGTATCGCTACGACGAATTTGACCACGCCTTTGTTGCGGAACGTGTTGCCCAGTTCCGCGATCAGGTGCAGCGGCGCCTTTCGGGAGAGCTCTCGGAGGATGCGTTCAAGCCGCTGCGTTTGATGAATGGCGTCTATCTGCAGCTTCATGCCTACATGCTGCGCATCGCCATTCCCTATGGCACACTAAGCTCGCGCCAGATGCGCATGCTCGCGCATGTCGCCCGCACCTATGACCGCGGCTATGGCCATTTCACCACGCGCCAGAACCTGCAGTTCAACTGGCCGAAACTGTCTGACATGCCGGATGTGCTGGCAGAGCTCGCCTCGGTCGAGATGCATGCCATCCAGACCTCGGGCAACTGCATTCGCAACGTCACGGCCGACCATTTTGCCGGTGCCGCCGCCGATGAAGTCGCCGACCCGCGCCCCTATGCCGAAATCCTGCGGCAGTGGTCTTCCGTTCACCCGGAATTCTCCTTCCTGCCGCGCAAGTTCAAGATCGCCGTCACCGGCGCCGAGCGCGACCGCGCCGCGATCCAGGTGCACGACGTCGGCCTGCACCTGAAGAAGAACGACAAGGGCGAGATTGGTTTTGCCGTTTATGTCGGCGGCGGGCAGGGCCGTACGCCCATGGTCGCCAAGCTGATCCGCGACTTCCTGCCGGAAGAAGACCTGCTGTCCTACACGACGGCGATCATGCGCGTGTACAATCTTCATGGCCGCCGCGACAACAAGTACAAGGCGCGCATCAAGATCCTCGTGCATGAAACCGGTGCCGAGGAATTGGCCCGGCAGGTCGAGGCCGAATTCGTCAAGCTGAAGGATACGGAGCTGAAGCTCCCCGAGGCCGACGTTCAGGCGATTTCGACCTATTTCGCACCGCCGGCTCTTCCGGAGCGCGCCGAAGGCTGGGAAAACCTGGCCCGCTGGAAGAAGGCCGATCCGGACTTCGCCCGCTGGGTGCAGCAGAACGTGCAGCCACACAAGAACCCCGATTACGGCATGGTGACGATCTCGCTGAAGCCGATCGGTGGCATTCCGGGCGATGCTTCGGACGCGCAGATGGATGTGGTCGCCGATATCGCCGAGGAATATGCCTTCGACGAAATCCGCGTCAGCCACGAGCAGAACCTGATCCTGCCGCATGTGGCGCTGGCCGATCTCGAAGCCGTCTATCGCGGGCTGGTCGCTGCCGGTCTCGAAACCGCCAATGCCGGCTTGATCACCGACATCATTGCCTGTCCCGGCCTCGATTATTGCGCGCTCGCCAATGCCCGCTCGATCCCGGTCGCGCAAGAGATTTCCAAGCGCTTCGGTTCGGCCGAGCGCCAGGCGGAGATCGGTGAGCTGAAGATCAAGATTTCCGGCTGCATCAACGCCTGCGGCCATCACCATGTCGGCCATATCGGCCTGCTCGGCGTCGAGAAGAAGGGCGCTGAACTCTATCAGATCACGCTCGGCGGCTCCGGCGACGAGCATACGTCGATCGGCGAGATCATCGGCCGTGGTTTTGAGCCGGAGAAGGTGACGGACGCGATCGAGACGATCGTCGACACCTATCTCGGCCTGCGCCTCGATCCCTCTGAAATTTTCCTCGATGCCTATCGTCGCGTCGGACCGCAGCCGTTCAAGGACGCGCTCTACGGTTCGGCCTCGGCAGAAGCGGCGTAAGGAGATGGTGATGACGAAGATTTGGCGGGAAACCGGTTTTGTCGAAAACGATCCCTGGATCATCGAGACCGAGGAGGTCAAGGCGACCGAAAGCCAGAAGCCGCTGCTCGGCCTCGATGCGTTGATCGCGAAGGCCGAGGAGAGCAATGAAGCCGGCCTGGGCGTGGTGATCAAACCGGCCGACGATGTGACCAGGCTTGCTCCCTATCTCGATCGCCTCGACATCGTTGCCGTCGCCTTTCCGGCCTTCAACGACGGCCGCGCCTTCAGCCATGCCTCGCTGTTGCGCGAGCGTCTCGGCTATGCCAGCGAACTGCGTGCCGTCGGCGATGTGCTGATCGACCAGATTCCGCTGATGCTGCGTGTCGGCATCGATAGTTTCGCGGTCACCAACGAAACTGCCCTGAAGCGGCTTTCCGAAAACCGCCTGCCGGGCATTCCGCACTACTATCAGCCGACCGCCCGAAAAGCGGAAGGCGGTCAGACCTACAGCTGGCGGCGGTTGGCGGCCAAGTCGGCCTGATCATGCTGGAGGCTGCGGCTATTTGACATGTCGGATTGCCGCGGCTGGACTGTCGATCATATTATTCCAGGCTCGATTAAATCTTGACTGGAATATACATATTTCAGCTCCGCTTCGCGGGATGGAATGGAATACCTTTAAATCCAGGCTGTAGTATAATATGAGCCTCGCCAAAAGCAGACAGACAAGCACGACGCCTTACGACGAATACGGGACCCGATACTGAATGAACGCCCCCGCCAAGACCGATGAATTTGTTTCCGCAGTACCAGCAGGCGTTTTCGCCGAGAAGGTGCTGAGTGTGACGCATTATACCGACCGGCTCTTTCGTTTCACGATGACGCGGCCGCAGGGTTTCCGTTTCCGTTCGGGCGAATTTGCCATGATCGGCCTGATGGTCGAGGGCAAGCCGCTCTATCGCGCCTATTCGATCGCAAGCCCCGCCTGGGCCGACGAACTCGAATTCTTCTCGATCAAGGTGCCGGACGGTCCGCTGACTTCGCATCTGCAGAACATCAAGCCGGGCGACGAAGTGCTGATGCGCAAGAAGCCGACGGGCACGCTGGTGCTGGATGCCCTGACGCCGGGCAAGCGGCTCTATATGTTCTCGACCGGTACTGGCATAGCGCCCTTCGCCAGCCTGATCCGCGATCCCGAGACCTATGAGAAGTTCGAGGAAGTGATCCTCACGCATACGACCCGCGACGTCGCGGAGCTGAAATATGGCTTCGATCTCGTCGAGGAAATCCGCAACGACGAAATCCTGAGCGAAGTCGTCGGCGACAAGCTGCGCCACTATGCGACCGTCACCCGCGAGGAATTCCCGTTCAAGGGCCGCATCACCGATCTCATCGAAAACGGCAAGTTCTTCGCCGATCTCGGCGTTCCCGCCCTTGATCCGGCCATCGATCGCGGCATGATCTGCGGCTCCTCGGCGATGCTGAAGGACACCAAGGACCTCTTGGAAAAGGCGGGCCTGAATGAAGGTGCCAACAGCAAGCCGGCCGAGTTCGTCATCGAACGCGCCTTCGTCGGCTAAGAGCAATACCCGGAAAAGCGCGCAGCGGTTTTCCGTCGAACGGTGAAATAGCGAAGGTGGCCTCGGCAGCGAGGCCGCCTTTTTCATTTACCGCTGAGATCGTCGATCAGCGTCGCCATTGCCTGGCGGGCATCTTCGGCATTGCCCTGATGAATGGCCCGAATGACGCGGACATGTAGTGTGATCGAGCGGTCCATACCCTCGGGCGTCGCGCTGGAATACCACAGCCGGCGGGAATGGGTTTGCACCGGACCAAGAGCCGCCATGATGAAGCCGTTCGGACAGGCGGCTTCGAGGATTTCATCGAAAGCCTTGTCGGCTGCAAAGAAACCCGGCAGATCGCCCGTCGCGGCGCAGTCGGTCATCAGGCGCGCGCATTCGAGCAATTGGTTCCGCTGTTCCTGGTCGGCGTGCGTCGCAACCAGTGCCGCCGCGATCGGCTCGAGTTCGCGCCGGACCTCCATGACGTGCCGAAGGTCCTCCGGCCGGATGTCGGCAATCTGAAGCCCCACGCGGGGGCGTACATGGATCAGTCCTTGCCATGCCAGTTTCTGGATCGCCTCGCGCACCGGCGTGCGGCCATGGCCGGACAGCTCGATAAGCTGCTTTTCCGTCACCAGCGCACCGGGTTTCAGCGCCAGCGTGACGATCCGATATTCCAAGGCGAGATAGGCGAGGTGGCTTTGTGAATTTTGCATCCCTGGCCGAACCCGATGTCCATGCTGATATATCAAATCTTGGCATGCCCCATGGGAGGTGACAAGCCATGCTGATCGTATCAGGGAAAGAACGGTATCGGCGCCTTCGCCTTGGTTCCGCTAATGCAGGGGCGGCTCAGTGCCGCTCCTGCTTTTGGGTTGCCTCAATGGCCGATGGCGGAGGCGAAGCTCGGCGGTCTGCGTTTGGCTTCCATCAGCAAATCGAGTTCCGTCGATGACGGGCCGAACTTCTCGAACAGGCGCTTGGCCTCTTGGTCGTCGAGGCGATATTTACGCGCGAATTCGGCGATGCTGTAGGGGCGACCGCGCACCACTTTGCGACTCGGCGTCCGATTGGCGCTTTGCGTCATGCTTCCGACCTCCTCTTTGATTCCCTTTCGGTATCTAGCGCTCGGGGCGCGATTGGAAAGGGTTCGAGCGGCAAGGGGTGTCGTCGGAGCAGCAAAAAGGGAAGACGATTTCCCGTCTTCCCTTTCGTTTTCATTCAGATGGGCCTTCGCCCGGGGCATATCTATCGCCTGATCAGTCTGCCGACGAAAATCAGGATGCAGGCGCCAATAAAGCCGGTGATCAGATAGTTGACCAAGGCATTGAACGGCAGCGCAAGGCCCACGAGCCCGAACAGCCAACTGGCGACGATCGCGCCCACAATGCCGAGGATGATGTTCATGAGTATGCCGGTATCGCTTTTCATGATCATTTCAGCGAACCAGCCGGCAAGGCCACCGATGATAATTGCTGCAATCCAACCGACTTCCATAAGGTCCTCCTGAGACTCGGTGGGTTGTTCACAAGTGCTGATATACACCAAAAGCGATTCGAGCCGCAAACAATTGCGCTTGGGGTGGCGAGCGCGATTCCCGCTACCTTGATGATCGATGGACACCACCTGGCTGGCCGAGCTTTCTCGGATCGAAGTCGGCAAGCCAATTCGGAGATATCCAAAGTTCTCCTTTCAGGCCGAATGCCCTGGTTTTCCGGCTCATTCGCCGGATTCGACCGCTCGAACCGGCGGAAAAACATTCTGCGCCGTGGCAACGGCGATTTTATGGGTTGACCACAATAGGGCGTCTGCATATGTTCCGCGCACTTCCAGCCGGGGCGCCAATCGCCCGCGGAGAGGGAGAGCGTAGCTCAGCTGGTAGAGCAACTGACTTTTAATCAGTAGGTCATGGGTTCGAGCCCCATCGCTCTCACCAAAAACTCTGATAGAAATGGCCCGTCATGTCGTTGATCTGCCTGGGTCCAGCGCGCAGCACGGATATCCGTATAATTCGGTAATTGGATATTGGTCGTGTCCTCTAGGGCGCTTGCCATCTTCCTTTGAGGCCGATTGTTCGGGTGATCGGCAGGCCGCAAACGCTCGAAAATCTTGCCAAAGCGAAAACCGGCGGATCTTGCGATCCGCCGGAAGCTGTTTGCGAATGGTTCATTCGCGATGGGCAGGGCGATTGGAAATGGCCGTAGCCTCGCCGTGGTCTATTTAGACCTTGCCGCCATTCTTCTTGCACTGGCTTCTGAACTTGGAGCGTTCCTTACCATGCAGACCCTTGGCATCGGCCTGCGCGGAACAGGCCTTGGAAACTTCCGATTGCACCGGCTTCATCGCCTTTTGCTTGGTCGTCGTTCCCGCTGAATTGGTTGTGGTTGCCGGCGCCGTGGTCGTCGCGGATGGCGTGGTCGTGGTTGTTGACGGCGTAGTGGCCGTCTGCGCCATTGCGCCGGTGCCGATGAGAGCGACGATCGCCGCGGCGGTGAACGTTCTGACAAATCGCATGGTCATTTCCTCCGTTGATGCATCTGGAAAAATGCATGGCCCCCCGGCAAAGCGGAACTTGGAGCATCACCCAGGCAAAAGCAAGGCACATCCATCTCGGCTTTTTATGTCATCAGCCAGGGCAACGTCACGGCCGGAGCATCGATGGCAAGGCCGATTCCGTCCTGATACGAAATGGGAAAAACGCGCCATGCGGGCCTCGTTATGGAGCGATTGCTCGAATCCGCCCGCCTTGACGGCATTTTTAATTTAACTATGCATTAACCATAATCTTCGGAAATATCCGTATCCGGTCAAATCCGAACGCAAATTCGACAACATGCAATCATGATTAAAGTACCGTTAGGTGATTGAGGCGTAGCAGGTAGACGGTATGGGGATATGCCGTTGCATGCCTCGGCCTTGGTAAATAGTTGAGTGGCGTGGGACAGATGAAGTTCGATAATCGTGCGGTGACATACGCAACGGCTATGCGTTGGGTTGCTCTCTCTGTGATGTGCGCCACCGTTACGGCCTGCGGGACAACGCAGAAGGTTGCGACGAAACGTCAGCACGGCAAGGAATATTTTTCCGAAAAAGAATATGGCGTGAAGGCCAGCCCGCGCGTGGTCGCCAATGGGCCTGTTCCCAAGGGCGGCGGGCGTTTCCTGGTCGGCAATCCCTATCAGGTCAAGGGCAAGTGGTATTATCCCAAGGAAGACTACGCCTATAACAAAATCGGTATCGCCTCCTGGTACGGTTCGGCCTTCCATGGCCGGCTAACGGCCAATGGCGAGGTCTATGACCAGCAGGCGCTCACCGCCGCGCATCCGACCTTCCCGCTGCCGAGCTATGCGCGCGTCACCAATGTTGAAACCGGCTCTTCCATCATCGTGCGCGTCAACGATCGCGGACCGTATCATCCGGGCCGCATCATCGACCTTTCCAACAAGACGGCGCAGATGCTCGACCTGCAGCACAGCGGCACCGGCGACGTGCGCGTGCAATATGTCGGTCGTGCCCGCATGGACGGTCATGACGAGCCCTATCTGATGGCATCCTACGTCCCCAAGGGGTCGCGCCTGCCGAGCATCAATCCCGGCGGCCAGATCGCGACGGGTGTGATGGTTGCCTCGAATGGCGGAATGACCGCCGATCAATTGCCTGACTCGGACAGCTATGCCCGCAGGAACCGTCCGCAACGCAGCAGCTTCGAGGCTACACCGGCACTCGCGCCGACGCCGAAGCCGTCGCCTTACTCGGCCACCGCCTTTGCCGGCTCCACACCGACGGCTCCCGGCGGCGCCAAGCGCAACAATCCGCCGCCGATGACGTGGAACGGTGGCGCCATGCCATCAGCCGATCCCGTCGAGCCGACGCTCGTCGTTCTGCCGTTGATCGGGCCGGTTCCATACGAGCGCCCCGATTTCGCGCCGGGCATGGCAAGCCTTGCCACGCCGTCGCTGGCTTCCACGGTCGCGGCCTATCAGGATGCTCCAGTCAAGACCGTCTATGTCAATCTCGCTTTCGATGCGGTCATGGTCCGCAATGACGGGTTGACGCAAGAGTCGATCCTCTCCGCATATCGTCGCCAGCATCAGGACCGGACGCAAGTCGATTGATCGGCGCGATAGCCTGAAACTTCACCCCGGCGGATGAGATCGGGGTCGGTCGTATTGGGGAGCCGGCATGCTAGGGCGCTTTTTTTTCGCGTTTTTCCTCCTTGTCGGGGCAGAGGCTTCGACCGCATCCGCGCAACAGGCACAATCGCCCGCCTTCGATACCAAGGCCACGCAGGCTTTCATGGTGGAAGCGTCCACCGGCACGATTCTGCTTGCCAAGAATGCCGATCAGCCGATGTCTCCGGCGTCGCTCGCCAAGCTGATGACGCTGGACGTCGTCTTCGATGCGCTCAAGCGGGGAGAGATTTCCCCCGACACCGACTATCCCGTCTCCGAATATGCCTGGCGAACGGGCGGGGCGCCGTCACGCGCCTCGACCATGTTCGCGGCGCTTAAATCGCGCGTGCGCGTCGGTGATCTGGTGCAGGGGATAGCGGTACAGCAGGCCAACGACGCCTGCATCGTCATTGCCGAGGGGATGTCGATCAATGAAAAGGAGTTCGCAAGGCGCATGACGGCGCGTGCGCGTGAGATCGGCATGCGGCGAGCGGTCTTCACCAACTCCACCGGCCTGCCGGAACCGGACGATCCGACCGGCGGCAGCAAGGTCTCCGCGCGGGAACTGGTGACACTGGCGCAGGATCTGCAGCAGAATCACACGGATTTCTATCCCTATTTCGCCCAGGCGGATTTCACCTGGAACAAGATCTTCCAGCGCAATCGCAATCCGCTGCTGCCGCTGAACATCGGTGTCGATGGGCTTGGCATTGGTTTTGCGGAGGGCGAGGGCTATTCGATCGTCACCTCCATCCAGCGCGACGGCAAGCGGCTTTTCCTGGCGCTGGGCGGCCTGAAAACCGACAAGGAACGCACGGAGGAAACCCGCCGCGTGCTGGAATGGGGTCTCGGCAATTTCAAGAGCCAGCGTATCTTCGCCGATGGGGAAGTGATCGGCAATGCCAGCGTCTATGGCGGCGCGCAATCGACTGTCGGGCTTTTGGCCAAGGTGCCGGTCGATGTCTACATTCCCGCCGACAATCCCGATCGCCTCTCAGCCCGCATCGTTTATCGCTGGCCGCTGGTGGCGCCGGTGGAAGCCGGCTACGAAGCGGGAACGCTCCGTGTCTTCGCCGGCCCCCGGCTGCTGCGCGAACTGCCGCTTTACACCAAGGAGCCGGTCGCACAGGGAACGCTCGGCCGGCGTGCTTTCGATGCCTTGAAGGAGCTGACGGAAACGCTGCTGTTCTCCTGGCTCTGGGACGCGCCGACGCCGGGTTGAGCGCCTGCCACCTCGCGAAATCCTTGTTCACAGCCTATATAGAATGTCCGGCCTCGATGTTTACGTGGTTTCGTCCACGTACGTCTTGGGTTAAACAGGGCACACGCCACGCTGCGCATCGCTGGGGCGTTACACAAGTGCAGGACATGATCATTGGCTGATGCAAACGGACTGTTCGTGAGCTTCGAGGGCGGGGAAGGGGCCGGCAAATCGACCCAGATTCGCCGGTTGGCCGAACGGTTGCGCGGGCTCGGTCACGAGGTTCTGGTCACGCGCGAGCCAGGCGGCTCTCCGGGGGCGGAAGCGGTGCGGCATGTGCTGCTGTCGGGCGCCGCCGAGATGTTCGGCACGCGCATGGAAGCCATTCTGTTCGCCGCGGCGCGCAACGATCACGTCGAAGAGGTCATTCGCCCGGCATTGGCGCGCGGCACTATCGTGCTCTGCGACCGCTTCATGGATTCTTCGCGCGTCTATCAGGGCGTCACGGGCAATCTCGAGCCTGATTTCATCGAGGCCCTGCAACGGGTGGCCGTCAATGGCGTCGTGCCCGACTGCACGCTGATCCTCGATATTCCCGCCGAAAAGGGCCTGGAGCGTGCACGCAAGCGCGCCTCGGCCGATGCCGCGCCGGATCGCTTCGAGAAAGAGGAATTGCAGACCCACGAGAAGCGCCGCGAGGCCTTTCTCGATATCGCTGCCCGTGACCCCGATCGTTGCCATGTCATCGATGCGCAGCGTAAGGAGGATGCCATCGCCGATGAGATAGCGTCGATCGTCGAGAGGCGATTGGAAGCGGCGGACCATATGGCTGCCGTCAGACCGGAAGTGGCGCAATGAGCGAAGACCGGCCCGGCATTCTCGACGGCGCGATCCCGCCGCAGGACAATACCCGTCTTTTCGGTCACGAAGAGGCCGAGGCGTTTCTGGCGCAGTCCTATCGCTCCGGCAAGGGCCACCACGCCGTGCTGATCGAAGGGCCGGAGGGTATCGGCAAGGCGACGCTCGCCTTCCGCTTCGCCAACCATGTGCTCTCTCATCCCGATCCGGCGACAGCGCCGGAGGTGATCGCCGATCCCGATCCGGCCTCGGCCATCAGCCGCCAGATTTCCGGCGGCGCCTCGCACAATCTGCTGCATCTCGCCCGTCCCGTCGACGACAAGACCGGCAAGGTGAAATCGGCGATCACCGTCGATGAGGTGCGCCGCGCCGGCAAATTCTTCTCGCAGACCTCCGGCACTGGCAACTGGCGCGTCGTCATCATCGATCCGGCCGACGATCTCAACCGCAATGCCGCCAACGCCATATTGAAGATACTTGAGGAGCCGCCGAAGCGCGCATTGTTCCTCGTGCTGTCGCATGCGCCGGGCAAGCTGCTGCCGACCATCCGCTCGCGCTGCCTGCCGCTGAAGCTGGCGCCGCTCGGCGACGACGCCTTGGGCAAGGCACTGGCCAATCTCGGACTGTCGGCAGGGCAGGGCAGCGAGCTGTTCGCATCGGCCAAGGGCAGCGTCAGCGAGGCGTTGAAACTCCTGAATTACGGCGGGGGCGAGATCGTTGCGGCCTATGAGCAGGTGATTTCGGCGGAAGGTCCAGCGGCACGTCGGGCGATGCACCGGCTTGCCGATGCCCTGTCGGCCAAGGAGAGCGATACGATCTTCGGCTTCTTCGTGTCCCATATCGGCGACGACATCATGGCCCGGGCGAGGGCGGCCGCGCTGGACGGGCGTCTCGTGGTGGCGGAGAAGCTCTCCCGGCTCTATTCCGATGTCACGGAGCGGCTCAACATATCGCAAGCCTACAATCTCGATCGCAAGCAGACGATCATCACCGTGCTTGGCGATCTGAAACAGCAGCTTTCGCTTTAGAGCAGCTTCAGGAAAAGTGCTGCGCTTTTTGCCCGGAATTGCGTAAAAACAATAGGACAGAGCGATTCCGTGAAACGCTGAACCGTTCTAGGAAAAGATCAGCTTCCAGGCGACGATCGTCAGCGTGACGGCGAGCACGATGCGGATCAGTCGTTCATGCAGGCGCGGTGCCAGCAGGCTGCCGGCGACGATGCCGGGAATGGAGCCGATCAAGAGCGCGATGAGCATGGACCAGTTGATCTCGCCGATGAACCAGTAGCCCATGCCGCCGATCAAGGTCAGCGGCACGGCATGGACGATATCGGAGCCGACGATCTCGCGGACGTTGAGATTCGGATAGAGCACCAGGAGCACAGTGACGCCGAGTGCGCCGGCGCCGACGGAGGTCATGGTTACCAGCGTGCCGAGTACCAGGCCGAGAACCAGGGTCAGGATCGCGATGGTGCGCGGCGCCAGCATTGCGTGTTCGCCGCGCCATTGCCGCATGCCGCGTAGTATATGGCCGCGAAAGAGCAGCATCAGCGCCGTCAGGATCAGCAGGCATCCGAGCGAGAGGGTGATCGCATGCGCGACCGCCGGGCTTTCCCGATTGACACCAGCCATGAACCACAGCATGGCGAGTGCGGCCGGCACGCTGCCCGAGGCAAGCAGGCCCACCACTTTCCAATTCACGCGCCCATGCATGCCGTGCACGGCCGTTCCCGCGGTCTTGGTGATGGCGGCGTAAAGAAGATCGGTGCCGACCGCGGTAGCCGGATGCACGCCGAACAGCAGCACAAGCAGCGGCGTCATCAAAGAGCCGCCGCCAACACCGGTGATGCCGACCAGCATGCCGACAAAAAAGCCGGAGAAGGAATAGAGGGGCTGGAATACAGCAGGAAAACTCAAAGCCGCCGCCCTTTCAAGGCATGGGACCGGCTGTTAAAACTGGAATCCGAACTCACGATGATTTCTGTCCCGCGCTTTGATTTTTGCGAAGGCGTAAAGCCGGGAGCGGGGCAAGTCAAGCGAACGGCCCCGGCTAAGGAATACCGCAGTTGCGAAACTTGGTGTTTCGCTCCCAGCAAACATGCGCTAAAGCGTGCGGGTGCAAGAATAACAACGATGAAACCGTAAAGCGGACCATTGCCTGATATGACCGATAAGACCCCGTTCTACATCACCACCGCGATCGCCTATCCCAACGGCAAGCCGCATATCGGCCATGCCTATGAGCTGATCGCCACCGATGCGCTTGCGCGCTACCAGCGGCTGGACGGGCGCGACGTCTTCTTCCTGACGGGCACGGACGAACATGGCCAGAAGATGCAGCAGACGGCGCGTGCCGAGGGCCTGACGCCGCAGGAGCTCGCCAAGCGCAATTCTGACGAATTCCAGGCGATGGGCAAGCTGCTCAATGCCTCCAACGACGATTTCATCCGCACCACGCAGGAGCGGCATCATGAGACGTCGCGCAACATCTGGAACCTGATGGCCGACGCCGGCGACATCTACAAGGATTCCTACGCCGGCTGGTACTCGGTGCGTGACGAAGCCTATTACCAGGAAAACGAAACCGAGCTGCGCGCCGACGGCGTGCGCTACGGGCCGCAGGGCACGCCGGTCGAATGGGTGCAGGAAGAAAGCTATTTCTTCAAGCTCTCCGAATACCAGGATCGCCTGTTGAAGCTCTATGAAGAGAACCCGGACTTCATCGGACCAGCCGAGCGCCGCAACGAGGTGATCTCCTTCGTGAAGTCGGGCCTCAAGGATCTGTCGATCTCGCGCACCACCTTCGATTGGGGCATCAAGGTGCCGAACGATCCCTCGCACGTCATGTATGTCTGGGTCGATGCCTTGACGAACTACATCACAGCGACCGGCTATATCGAGGACCGCAACAATCCGCGGGCGAAATACTGGCCGGCCGACCTGCATATCATCGGCAAGGACATCATCCGCTTCCACGCCGTCTATTGGCCCGCCTTCCTGATGTCGGCGAAGCTGCCGCTGCCGAAGCGGGTCTATGCCCATGGCTTCCTGCTCAACAAGGGCGAGAAGATGTCGAAGTCGCTCGGCAACGTCGTCGATCCGGTCAATCTCGTGAACCATTTTGGCCTCGACCAGGTGCGTTATTTCTTCCTGCGCGAAGTCTCCTTCGGCCAGGACGGCAGCTATAGCGAAGAGGCGATCGGCACGCGCATCAATTCCGATCTCGCCAACGGCATCGGCAATCTCGCCAGCCGCTCGCTGTCGATGATCGTCAAGAATTGCGATGGCCAGATTCCGGAATGCGGCGAGCTCACCGATGAGGACAAGGCGCTGCTGGCGCAGGCCGACGCATTGCTGGCGTCGACCCGCGAGGATATGGGCAAGCAGCTCATTCATCGCGCGCTTGCCTCGATCATCGCCGTCGTCTCCGAGACCGACCGCTATTTCGCCGGCCAGGAGCCTTGGGCGCTGAAGAAAACCGATCCGGCCCGCATGGCGACCGTGCTCTACGTCACCGCCGACGTCGTGCGCCAGATCGGCATTCTCCTGCAGCCCTTCATGCCGGAATCCTCGGCCAAGCTGTTGGACCTGATCGCCATTCCCGCCGACAAGCGCGATTTCGCCGCACTCGGCGAGGCCGGGCGCCTCGTCTCCGGCACACCGCTGGAAGCGCCGAAGCCGGTCTTCCCGCGCTATGTGGCGCCGACGGTCGAATAAGGTTTGGCCATGCTGATCGACACGCATTGTCATCTGGATTTCGCCGATTTCGAAGAGGAGCGCGACGCGATCGTCGCGCGCGCGCACGAGGTCGGTGTCAAGCAGATGGTCACGATCTCGACCAAGGTTCGCAAGCTCGACGGATTGCTCGCGCTCACCGAGCGCTATCCGTCGGTTTTCTGCTCGGTCGGCACGCATCCGAACAGCGCCGACCAGGAGCTGGACATCCAGACCGAGGATCTCGTGCGACTGGCCAATCAGCACGAGAAGATCGTTGCGATCGGCGAGGCGGGGCTCGACTATTTCTATGACACGGTGAAGCCGGAAGACCAGAAGACCGGTTTCCTGCGCCACATTGCGGCGGCCCGCGAAACGCAGCTGCCGCTGGTTATCCATAGCCGCAGCGCCGACGAGGACATGGCGGCGATCCTGACGGAGGAAACGGGGAAGGGGGCTTTCCCCTTCATCCTGCATTGCTTCTCCGCCGGTCCGGCCCTCGCCCGTACCGGCGTCGAGCTCGGCGGCTACATCTCCTTTTCCGGCATTCTGACCTTCCCGAAATCCGAGGAGCTGCGCGAGATCGCCAAGACGATCCCGCACGACCGGCTGCTGGTCGAGACCGACGCACCGTATCTTGCGCCGAAGCGCTGGCGCGGCAAGCGCAACGAGCCGTCCTATGTCGTCAACACCGCCGAAGTGCTCGGCGAGACGATCGGCGTCAGGCCGGAGGAAATTACCGAGATCACCACGGCGAACGCCTTCCGCTGCTTCTCCAAGATGACAAGGGTCTGACGGCGTGAGCTATCGGCGGCGCTTCACCATATTGGGTTGCTCGTCGTCGCCGGGCGTGCCGCGCATTACGGGCGATTGGGGCGCCTGCGACCCGAAGAACCCGAAAAACCGCCGCACGCGTGCTTCCTTCCTGATCGAGCAGATCGCGCCGGATGGTGGCATCACCACGGTGGTCGTCGATACCGGGCCGGATTTTCGCGAACAGATGATCCGCGCCGGCGTCGGCTCGGTCGATGCCGTGCTCTACACGCATGCGCATGCCGATCATATTCACGGCATCGACGACCTGCGCGGCTTCTTCCACAATTCGCATGAGCGCATTCCGATTTATGCCGACCAGCCGACCATGGACCGGATTCGCGAGGGTTTCCGCTACTGCCTGGAAACGCCGCCGGGCAGCAATTATCCGCCGATCGTCCGGCCGATCATCATCGAGAGCCTCGAGCGGAGTTTCACGGTCGCAGGGCCGGGCGGCACGATCACCATCTGGCCGCACAAGCAGCAGCATGGCGATATCCATTCCCTCGGCTTCCGCATCGGGGGGCTCGCTTATTGCAGCGATATCAGTGACTTCCCGGTGGAATCTGTCGAGAAAGTTCAAAATCTCGACATTCTGATCATCGATGCCTTGCAATATCGGCCGCATCCAAGCCATCTTTCGCTGGAGCAATCGCTCGCCTGGATCGAACGGCTTCAGCCCAAGCATGCGATCCTGACGCATATGCATACGCCGCTCGACTACGAGACCGTGCTTGCGGAAACGCCCGACAATGTCGAACCGGCCTACGACCAGATGCGCATAGAACTCGATGTGAAGGATGACGATCTATGAGCGAAGACAGCAAGAAGCTTTCGAGCCTGGAGCGCGTCGAGCTCGCGGCTCGCGATCTCGGCCTCGATATCTCCATCAAGCGGATGGAGCAGTCGACACGCACCGCCGAGGAAGCCGCAAAAGCGGCCGGATGCGCCGTTGGCCAGATCGTCAAATCGCTCGTCTTCGTCAACGCGGAAACCAATAGCCTGACGCTGCTTCTCGTATCCGGTGCCCATAATGCGGACACGGCTCACATTTCAACGACTTACGGAATTCGCCTGAAGCGCGCCGACATCGACCGTGTCCGTGACGAAACCGGCTTCGCCATCGGCGGCGTCGGTCCGATCGGCCATCGCGTAAACCTGCCGGTTTTCATCGACGAAAGCCTGCTGTCCTATGATCAGGTCTGGTGCGCCGCTGGACGCCCGGACAGCATTTTTGCCTGCGATCCGAAGATATTGGCCGAGAAGATCGGGGCGAAAGTGATACGGGTGAAACCGAGCTGATATCGGTTTTAGTTCCATAATCTATCTTATCTGACTTTTGTATGGCCGCTGGGTGGGTTCAGGAAATGAGCGTTTCGCCTCCCTTTCTCGGCTTTCCTGATCAGCTTGCCGATGGTCGCTTGCCTGATGTGGTGATCTTCGGAGCCGGTCACGGCAGCACCTATCCCGGCAAGGACAGCAGCGGCCATGCTTCGGCCGCCGACGCCATCCGTGCCGCGAGCCAGGAGGATGCCGGGCTCGTCGGGCACTGGGATTTCGATCTTGGCGGCCCGCTGTTCGCTGGCAAGCCGATTGTCGCTATCGATGCCGGCGATGTTGAGACCATCCTGTATGACAATGCCGGAAACCGGGCGCGGATCGAGGCTAAGACGCGCGAGGTCCTGGGATTGCCGGCTGTGCCGATCCTGATCGGTGGCGATTGTTCCGTGACCATTCCTTTCCTTGCCGGTTTTGCCGGTCACGAACCGGTCTGGGTCCTGCAGATCGACGCTCATATCGATTGGCGCGACGGCGCGACGAAGTGCATGGCGAGCGTTACGGCTATTCAAGCCCAATGCGCCGGGCGAGCGAGATGCCGCATGTCGCGGGCATGGTGCAGGTCGGCCTGCGTAGTGTCGGCAGCGCCCGCCTCGCCGACATCGAAGCGGCGCAGCTCTACGGCAGCCGCTTCGTGACCGCCCGCGAGATTCACGCTCAGGGCATGGATGCCGCTCTCCGGCATATTCCCGAGGGTGCGCGGGTCGTCGTCACCCTTGACTGTGACAGTCTCGATCCCGGTATCATGCCCGGCGTTGCGGCGCGCACACCCGGCGGCCTCACCTATACGCAGGTGATCGAGCTGATCGCCGGCCTCGGCCGACGCGCCAAGATCGCAGGTGTCGATCTTGTCGAGCTCTATCCTCCCGCAGATATTGATGGCCTGTCGGCTTTGACCGCGGCGCGCCTGGTCGTCAATATGATCGGCGCCGTCGTCCGGCAGGATTGAAACGGCAACAGTCCATCCGCCTTTCACAGTGAGTTTGGAGGTTGGAGCGCCACGGATTTCCCTACCCTTTTCAACTTATTCGTGCTGTTTGCTCCCCTTCCTCAAAGTTCCCCTTGACGTTGCATAAGGACCGGATAAAGCTAAATTAGCAATATCTTTATTGAGGGGTATCGCATGCGGGGGCATCCACTCGTCGAGGCGACGAACGACGGTCTTTCTCCAGGACTGCCGGTACGCCGCGTGGAAATCTGGCTCATCAAGGCGACGCGCTATGATGATGATGGTTATCCGATCCGCTGGATACGCTCGGCCATCCCCTCGAATTCACTGGCTTGTGTCTGGGCGCTGGTCAACGACGCGGTATCGCGCGAGGTTTTCGGTCCGGGGATCGATGTCGAGGTGCACGCCATCGACGAGACCAATACGCGGGTCGATATTCCCGCCATCCTGAAGAGCCATCGCACCGAGGGAACGCGCGCCATCGTGATGCTGGTGGGCGTGCAGACCAATCAGTATCCGCGAGCCATGGACATCGCCCGGCCGTTGCGCCAGGCGGGTGTACCGGTCTGCATCGGCGGCTTCCATGTGTCCGGCTGCGTCGCCATGCTTGGTGAAAATGCCGAGGAACTGACGCTCGCGCGGGAGCTCGGTGTCAGCCAGTTTGCCGGCGAGGCCGAACCGGATCGCCTCGATATCGTGCTGCGCGACGCCCTGGCCGGCACGCTGAAGCCGCTTTACAATTATCTGAAGAGCGAGCCCGTCTTGCCGGGATCGCCGGTGCCCCTGCTCCCAGGTCCGATCGTACGGCGCTCCTTCACGCATTGGTCGAGCTTCGACCTCGGACGCGGCTGTCCGTTCGAATGCTCCTTCTGCACCATCATCAACGTGCAGGGCCGCCACAGCCGCTTCCGCACGGCGGACGAGCTGGAGACCATCATCCGGCTGAATGCGGCGGCGGGTGTCAACAAGTTCTTCGTCACCGACGACAACTTCGCCCGCAACCGCAATTGGGAGGCCTATTGCGATCGCCTGATCGAGCTGCGCGAGCGCGAGGGACTGGACGTGCGGCTGCTGATCCAGGTCGATACCATGGCGCATCGTATCCCGGGCTTCATCGACAAGGTGGTGCGGGCCGGGGTCCGTCTGATCTTCATCGGCTTGGAAAATATCAATCCCGACAATCTGGAGGCCGCCAAGAAGCGTCAGAACCGCATCGAGGAATATCGCGAAATGGTGCTGGCATGGAAGCGGCATCCGGTGGTGATAAGCTGCGGCTACATCATCGGTTTCCCCGCCGATACCCGCGAATCCATCCTGCGTGATGTCGATCTGATCAAGCGGGAATTGGCAATCGACGTGCTCTATTTCAATATCCTCACGCCCCTGCCCGGCAGCGAGGATCACAAGCGTATGAAGGATGCCGGCGTCTGGATGGACCCGGACTTCAACAAATACGATCTCAATCACCGCGTTACGCATCACCCGCGCATGAGCGATGCCGAACTCGATGCCGTCTTCCATGAGGCCAGCCGGCGCTATTACGATTTCGAGCACATGGAGCGTGTGTTCAAGCGCCGGGTGCAGCTCAAGAACGGCATGCGGCTGACGACGCTGTATAATCTCATCGCCTACCGCGAGGGCCCACGCCGCGAGGGTGTCGCCTTCGCCGAATTCGGGCTCGGCCGCATCATGGACCGTCATGAGCGGCGCTATGGCATGCCGCTCGAAAATCCGCTCCGCTTCTATACCCGCTATGCCTGGCGTTTCGGGCGCACCATCGCCGCCTATGGCTACACCTATATCCGGCTGCGCCTGAGCGTCGCCAAGGCCTGGCGCGCCTGGGGCCGGCAGGATCTCTTCCCCTATGCCGACCAAGCCATCGCCGATGTCGACCTGCGCAATGATCCTCTGGTGCAGGAGACCGCCGCGCGCAGCACGCCCTATGCGAAACGCCGTCAGGAAAATCGGCTGAAGGCCCATTTCGGCGAAGCTTCATACGCCGATCATGGTCAGAGCACGGAGATCGCCGGTCCCTGAGCGCGCCCCTTATGGGATAGCGTTGCCGGTATCCTGCGTCATGACGGGTATTCTAGCTCCAATACCAGGATTTGCCGAGCTCGCGCTTTGCCTCGGCTTGGGTCACGCCGATATCGCGAAGCTGGTCATCGGATAAATCCGCGAGATTTCGCCGCGTCTGCCGCACCTGCCAATAGGTCGCAAATGTCGCCAGCACTCGCCGTGGAAGGCTCGCCATCCGGATCTCATTCCATCCGAACGTCGCTATCAGCGTTTTCTCTGTATCGGTCGTCACTGCTTTTCCTCTTGATCCGCCCCGCGCCGCAAGGCCCGCCATCCGTCGGCATCGCCAGGGGTTTGCGTCTCTCGGCTGCATGGAAGAATGCGCTGGAATTTACCGCGAAGGAAGATTATTGGAATAATGCAATCCATAAGGAATTCTTTTGTGTTGAACCTCGATCAGCTCTCCGCCTTCGTCAGCGTCATCGATCTCGGCAGCTTCACCGCCGCCGCCGACAAGGCGGGACTGACGCAGCCCGCCATCAGCCTGCAGGTGAAGCTTCTCGAACAGCGGCTTGGCGTTCGGCTGATCGAGCGCGTGGGGCGCCGCGCGCAACCTTCTCCGGCTGGCGTCGAACTGTTGCTTCATGCGCGCCGTATCCTGGAGGATTGTTCGGCGGTACATGAGGCGATGATGCCTTACCGCGAAGGGTCTGTCGGACGCGTCCGGATCGGCAGCGGCGGCACCGCCTCCATTCATCTCCTGCCCCGCGCCATCGCTGCCGTGAAGAAACGCATGCCCGGCCTGGAAATCATTGTCCGGATCGGCAACACCGAGGATATCCTTCGCGATCTGGAGGCGAATGCGCTGGATCTCGCGGTCGTCGTCCTGCCCGCCGCCGGGCGCTCGCTCGAAGTCGAGCCGTTTTACGAGGATGAGCTTCTTGCCGTGGCACCCAAGGGCAGCCACATGCCGAAGGATGGGCCGGGGACGGATTTCCTGAAGGACAAGACCTTCCTGCTTTACGAGGGCGGCAACACCCGACGTGCGATCGACGAATGGTTTGCTTCCGACGGAATCCGTTTGAAGCCGGCGATGGAGTTCGGCAGCGTCGAGGCGGTCAAGGAACTGGTGGCGGCCGGCCTCGGTTGGTCACTGTTGCCGGGCTTGGCCCTGCAGCGCGATCGGAGCGATCATCTCGAGACCTCGCCTGTCAAGCCAAGGCTGACGCGTCAGCTTGGAATGGTGCTGCGCCGCGACAAGCACCTGACAAGGGGGCTGCGCGAAGTCATCAATTGCCTGCGTGAATTTCGGAGCTGATTCCGCTCTCCGCAAGTGCGGTGTTGCAGCCTCTCCCATCGAACACGGAATCTAACGTCGCGGTGGTACTTGTGACCAAATGACGCTTGAATGATCCATCGGAATCGGCAAAATTCGTCCTACCAATATTTCCCCCTGCGATCCGAACCCGATTTCGGGCCCGCCTCGTTCAAACAATGCCTGGATAAGAACGTGAGTAGCGCTTCTTTAAGAAGCGCCACGAAGCCTTTGGTTTCGTTGGCGCATGTCAATGCGATTGGCTGGGGGAAAGGTCTTTCCACCATCGCGCGGATCACCCATATGACGCTCCGTCATCCCTGGCAAACCAGCGTCGCGATAGGTGCCACTTTCGTAGCTGCAACGTTACAGTTGATGATCCCACGCCTGCTCGGTCGCGCCGTCGACCAGACGCAAACGGTGGTTGCCGGCGGTGCCGCCGGCCAGATCGCCGAAAGTGCCTTGATGACGACCGCCCTGCTCCTGCTCGTCGTCAGTATGACGCGCGGCCTCTTCACCATGGTGCAGAACTATTACAGCGAAGCCGTCGGCCACCATATCGGCTACGAGCTGCGGCTCGCCTGTTATGAGAAGATCCAGCAGCTTTCCTTCAGCTTCCACGACAAGGTTCATTCCGGCGATCTGATCACCGTCGGCCTGCTCGATCTCGAAGGCGTGCGCATGTATTTCTCGACGGCGCTGGTGCGCATGGTGCTGCTCACCATTCTGATTGGCGTCGGAGCCTATATGCTGCTGTCGACGGATGTCACGCTCGGCCTCCTGGCGCTCAGCTTCGTGCCCTTCGTCGCCTGGCGCTCGTCGGTAACGCAACTGAGGCTGCGTGCCACCTGGCTCGATCTGCAGGAGCGCCTATCGGTGCTCACCCGCGTGATGGAGGAGAATCTCGGCGGCATCCGTGTCGTGCGTGCCTTCGCCGCACAGGCGCACGAGCTGATGAAGTTCGACAAGGCATCGCACAATGCGCTCGCGCTTGCCCATCGGCGCGTCGGCATTCGTGTCGTCAACACCAGCGCCATGAATTTCTCGTTCTTCGCCGCCATGGGGCTGGTGCTCTGGATCGGCGGCACCAAGGTCATCGCGGGCGAGATCAGCGTCGGCACCCTCGCCTCGTTCCTGACCTTCATGACGATCCTGCAGATGCCGGTGCGCCAGCTCGGGCTGATGGTGAACGCTTTCGCGCGCGCTTCGACTTGCGGTTCGCGCCTGTTCGCGCTTCTCGATCTCGACATCGCCATCAAGGATGCGCCCGACGCGAAGCCGCTCGAGGTGACCGAGGGCGTGCTGCGCTTCGAGAATGTCGGTTTCGCTTATCCCGGATTGGAAGAGCGTCCGGTGCTCCGCAACGTCAGCTTCGAGGCGCGGCGCGGCGAGACGATTGGTATCGTCGGACCGCCCGGCAGCGGAAAATCCACCATCGCGCACCTGATCCCGCGTTTCTACGAGGCGACCTCCGGCCGCATCACCATCGATGGTCAGGATATCGCCAAGGCGACGCTGCAGTCGCTGCGGCAGACGGTTGCCGTCGTGCAGCAGGATTCCTTTCTGTTCACGACGAGCATCGAGAACAATATCGCCTATGGCGACCCCTGGGCGAAGGAAGGCCGTATCGAGCGCGCGGCCGAATCCGCTCAGCTCCACAACTATATCCTCGGCCTGCCGGCCGGTTACACCACCGTCGTCGGCGAGCGCGGCGTGTCGCTGTCCGGCGGCCAGCGCCAGCGCCTGACGATTGCCCGGACGTTGATGCTGAAGCCGGCGGTGATGGTGTTCGACGATTCCACCGCCGCGATCGACGCGGCGACCGAACAGCGTATCCGCAGCGGCATGAAGCGTTTTGCCCGCGATCGTGTGACCCTCATCGTCGCGCATCGATTGAGCTCGCTGATGCACGCCGACCAGATCCTGTTCATCGAGGATGGCGAGATCGTCGAACGCGGAACCCATGAGCAGCTTCTGGCTGCCGGTGGACGATACAAGGCGCTCTACGATCTTCAGGTCCGCCCCGATGACGACGTTGCGACAGCCTCCGACGGCCGGGTCGAAAAGCGGAAGAAGGAGGCGTGACCATGTCGGAGACCATCGAAACCGAGCGCAACGACGTGCGCGAGGATGGACGCCGCCCTCCCCGTGCCGTGGTCGGCTCGCATCGCGTCGAGGAGGAGATTTTCGGCAAGGTCTTCGACAGCCGGATTATCCGGCGCATCTGGGCCTTCGTCAGTCCCTATCGCCGTCAGGTCTATATCTCCGTCGTCGCCGTGCTGCTGTTCACCGCGTCGCAGATCGTCATTCCGCTCGTCATCCGCTATGCGATCGACCATGCGATGATGCCGGGCGCGGTCAATCATTCGGCATTATGGATGGCCCTGGCGATCTTCACGGCCGCGATCCTCATCAATTATGCCGCCAGCTATGTGCAGGAGACCTTCGTCGGCCAGGTGGCGGAAGAGGTGCTCTTCGATATCCGCCGGGCGATGTTTGCGCATCTGCAGCGCGTTTCGCTTTCCTTCATGGACAAGACCGAGGCGGGGCGCCTGATGTCGCGCCTGCAGGGCGATGTTAACTCCATGCAGGAATTCCTTGAAACTTCAGTGCTTTCCGTTGGCGACATCGCCCTGCTCTTCGGTATCGTCGTCGTGATGTTGTCGCTCGATTTCCGGCTTGGCCTGCTGACGCTGTCGGTCATGCCGATCCTGTTCATCGTCCGGCTGTTCTGGCTGCCGAAGGCGCGTACCGCCTTCATGAATGCGCATGAAACCAATTCCATCACCAGCGGCGCGCTGGCCGAAGCGATCCATGGCGTGCGCGCCGTCCAGGGCATGCACCGGCAGCGCGTCAACTTCAATCTCTTCGACGACAAGGCCCACACGAACCTGAAGGCGCATCTGACCGCGGCCCGATATGCACAGGTGATGGTGCCGATCGTCGATACGCTGACGGGCATGGCCATGGCCATCGTCATCATCGTCGGCGGTTCGATGGTGCTGAACCACAGGCTCGATGTCGGCGTCATGGTCGCCTTCCTGTTCTACATCCAGCGCTTCTTCGACCCTATCCGCTCGCTGACCATGCAATATTCGGTCATGCAGCGCGCCATGGCGTCCGGCCAGAGGCTGACGGAGGTGCTCGACGTGCCGATCGACATCCAGGACGCGCCGGATGCCAAGGTGCTGTCGCCGGACATGGACGGCTCGGTGGAGTTCCGCGACGTCGTCTTCGGCTATGACCCAAAGTACCCTGTACTCAAGAACGTCAGCTTCAGGGTCAATCCCGGCGAGACCGTGGCGCTGGTCGGCCCCACGGGTTCGGGCAAGTCGAGCTCCATGGCGTTGATCCATCGCTTCTACGATGTGCAGCAAGGCCAGGTGCTGGTCGGCGGCCATGATGTGCGTTCCCTCACCCAGGATTCGCTTGGCCGGCAGATCGCCATGGTCTTGCAGGAGCCGTTTCTTTTCACCGGAACGGTGCTGGAGAACATCCGCTACAACAAGGCCGAGGCGACGCGCGAGGAGATCGTCGAGGCCGCCAAGGCTGTCGGCGCGCATGAGTTCATCATGCGGCTGACGGATGGCTACGATACCGTGCTCGGTGAACGCGGCGGCGGCCTGTCGCTCGGGCAGCGTCAGCTCGTCTCCTTTGCCCGCGCCCTCGTCGCCGATGCCAAGATCCTTGTGCTCGACGAAGCCACGGCCAATATCGACAGCTATACGGAAATGCTGATCCAGAAGGCGTTGGTGAAGCTGCTGGAGGGCCGCACCGGCCTGGTGATCGCCCACCGTCTCGCCACCATCCGCGAGGCCGACCGCATCATCGTGCTGCAGAACGGCCAATTGATCGAAAGCGGCAATCACAACGCGCTGATGGCCAACGGCAAGCTTTATTCGAAGCTCTATAACCTCAACTATGCCTCCTTCGACGATATTCCGGAGGAAGAAGTTACGGCGACGACACCGGCGGAATCGCGGACGTAAGCCGGAATCGTGTCATCCGCCCTCGTGTTTCGAGGCTCCCCCTTTTCGGTAAACTCAGCGTGCTTCCCTGCCTCATACTGAGGTGCCTCGACGCAAAGCGGCAAGGCCTCGAAGCATTGAGGCGGCTCTCGCCTGGCGGTCTACTTTTGTAACTTGCATGATGATAGTTACTCGTGCTATCCGCTTCCGCCATGCAGAGAACCAGCTTCAGTTCCTTCAAATGTCCCGCTGCCCGTGCCCTTGAAAGCGTTGGCGACTGGTGGAGCATTCTGATCCTGCGCGATGCCCTTCAGGGACTGACGCGGTTCGATGAATTCCAGAAAAACCTTGGGGTCGCGCCGAATATATTGACCCGCCGGCTGAAACATCTGACCGAGGAAGGTCTGTTCGAGCGCCGTCTCTATAGCGAACGGCCACCACGCTACGAATATGTGCTGACCGCAAAGGGTCGCGACTTCTTCCCCGTTCTGATGGCTCTCTTCACCTGGGGCAATCGGCATCTGCCGGCTGAAGACATCGCCATGCGGCTTGCCGATGCGACGACCGGCGAAGATCGCGATCCCCTTCTGATCGATCGCGTCACCGGTCGCGCCTTTCATCCGGAGGACACGATGCTCGTGCCGGGGCCTGCCGCTGACGAGGCCGTCCATGAGCGGATAGAGCAGATGAAATCGTGGTTTCTGGGTTTTGATGCCTGAGCGAATAGGAGCAAGGAATATGGATCGTATCGTCGTGACCGGCATGGGCTTGGTTTCACCCCTCGGTGTTGGTGTGGACGCGGCCTGGAAGCGGCTGATCGAAGGCCGCTCGGGCCTGCGGCGGCTCCCCGAGGCGATGGTCGGCGAACTTGCCGCCAAGGTTGGCGGCATGGTGCCGAGCCTCGAGGAAGATGGCGAAGCCGGCTTCGATGCCGACCGCTATGTGCCGATCAAGGATCAGAAGAAGATGGATCGCTTCATTCTCTTCGCCATGGCCGCCGCCGAGGAAGCGATCGGTCAAGCTGGTTGGCGGCCGACCGATCTATCCGCTCTCGAGCGCACCGCCACGGTGATCGCTTCCGGCATCGGCGGTTTTCCGGCGATCGCCGACGCCGTGCGCACGGCCGAGACTCGCGGTGTGCGGCGCCTGTCGCCCTTCACTGTGCCCTCCTTCCTCGTCAATCTGGCGGCCGGCCAGGTCAGCATCCGCTATGGCTACAAGGGACCGATCGGTGCGCCGGTCACCGCTTGCGCCGCCAGTGTCCAGGCGATCGGCGATGCGGCACGGCTCATTCGCGCCGGCGAGGCCGATGTCGCGATCTGTGGCGGCGCGGAAGCCTGCATCGACAAGGTCAGCCTCGGCGGTTTTGCTGCGGCTCGCGCCCTTTCCACTGGTTTCAGCAATCGACCCGAGGAAGCCTCCCGCCCCTTCGATGCCGAACGCGATGGTTTCGTCATGGGTGAAGGTGCCGGCATGCTGGTGATCGAGAGGCTGGAACACGCGCTGGCCCGCGGCGCCACGCCTCTTGCCGAACTCGTTGGATATGGCACGGCCGCCGATGCCTATCACATGACCGCCGGTCCCGAGGATGGCGACGGCGCGCGCCGGGCGATGCTGGCAGCTCTATCGCAAGCCCGCATTTCACCGGCTGAAGTCAAGCATCTGAACGCGCACGCCACATCGACGCCGGTCGGCGACCGCGGCGAGATGGAGGCGATCAAGACGGTCTTCGGCCGCAACGGCGGCATTGCCGTCAGCGGTACGAAAGCCGCGACCGGCCATCTTCTCGGCGCGGCCGGCGGTCTCGAAGCGGTCTTTACCATCATGGCGCTGCGCGACCAGATCGCGCCTCCGACCCGCAATCTGCGGCAAGCCGATGCGGCGGCCGAAGGCATCGATATCGTCGGCCCGACTGCCCGGCCGATGGCGATGGACTATGCCATTTCCAACGGCTTCGGCTTTGGCGGCGTGAATGCCAGCGCCTTGTTCCGCCGCTGGCAATAAGAACAGCAGCCTCGTTGCGGCTCGGCACGATGGTCGCAGCGAGGCAGGCAGCTTCTAAGAAAACGGGAAACGCGTTATCCTCCGGCTCATATTTGCCGGAGATCGCCTATGCGCGCTTTGTTCCTTGCCCTCGTCCTGGGTCTAGCCCAAGCAACGGCGGCGTGCGCGCAAGATCCGGTCGAGGCGGCGCAGAGCCTGATAGAAGGGCAGATAGAGGCCTTTCTGCACGATGACGCCGCGACGGCCTATTCCTTCGCGGCTCCGGGCATCAAGGCGCTTTTTCCGGACAAGGACAGCTTTCTGGCCATGGTGAAGAAGAGCTATCGGCCGGTCTACCGCCCCGGCAATTATGCCTTCGGCAAAGGCCGCGCCATCGACAATGGCGCTGTCGTCTACCAGGAGGTTTTGATCACCGGCCGCGACGACAAGGATTGGACGGCGATCTATCAGATCACGCGCCAGCCGGACGGCGGCTACAAGATCGGCAGTGTGCAGATTTTGCCGAATGCCATGAGTGAGGGGATTTGACCTGCGACGCCGCATTCGGATCAAAGGGCGGCGCGTCTGTCTTGCATACGAGACGCGCCGCGAAAAAAGCCTGATCCGATCGCGTTAGCCTCGAATTCTGGCCGAAATTCCGGAGCTCGGTGCGCTCTCCAAATCGGGGCGTGGCTGCGGAATGACCACGGTGGAAATCGGCGCCGGATTGCTGATGCTGTTCATGTCGGCGGCTGGCGTCGAAATCAGCATCGGAGCCGGTGTCGGGATGGGAACCGAGGTCGGAACGGGAACCGGAGTCGGAATTGCGGTTGTTGCTGCCGGCATCATCGCGGCAGGCGGGGAAACCGGCGTGAAAGCGACGACGGATGACGGCTGCTGCGGCAATTGTCGCGTTTCCGGGAATACGAACGGCGATTGCGTCGCCGACATGCCTTGCATCGGCACGTAGTTCATCGCCACTTCATAGGCCGGAAGCGGCGCCGGCGTTTGCAGCTCGCCATCACGGCCGCGCTTCTCATAGAAAGCGTTTCCTCCGGCCACGGCGACATAATGCATGTTGTTGTAAGGGAATTTCAGCCCGTCCGTGTGGAAGAACATCGCATCCTTCACGCGCGGATGCCGTTCTCCCCGCAGGATCGCATTTGCCGCCGTATCCAATTCCGGCTCGGCCTCGGGGCGAACCACTCTTGTCATGACGCCGGGCGCGAATTGCCGCTCCTGTGCGACCACGCCACAGATCGATTCAGGATAGGCCCCGGACGTCAGCCGGTTCATGACGACAGTTCCAACCGCCATATAGCCATCATTGTCCGAATGCTCGGACTCGAAATACATGGCCCGCTTCAGACAGTCGCGATCCTTGGCGGTATAGTTGTACGTCACTTTCGTCGGCTTGATGGACTTGGCGGAGCTATGGGTGGCTGCCGCTGATGATGTCACTGTTTCGGTCGTGCAGCTCGTGGCCGCCAATCCGACAAACAGCAACCCGGAAAGACAGGTCCCCAATCTATATTGCGCCCTCAACGGCAGGTGCCTCCTATTGGATTAGAACAGCCCTTATCGATTAAGAGAAAGCGTTGTAGCCGAAATCCACAGGAATTCCAAACCCAACGCGATCAAATTAGCCAATGAAGCTTATCATCGGTGGACAGACCGTTTATTGCGATTCGCTATTTTTCCAAATGCTTTCTCATGCCGGCGCCATTCCAGGCGGCGCCATGGCTTCGCGAAAAGCCTCAAGGACACCGCCTGAATATACTTCATTCATCATATGAGCATTGCGACATAACTCATTATAGACGTTAGGCTATTTATCCTATCTTCTGGTTCCGGACGCCAGCCGACCTCGATCAGAATTCGTCCCGGCGCAAAACAATAAAAAAGCCAGCCTCCCCGTACCGCCGACGGCGGTTGCCGGATCTCGCAGCCGGCCGATTTGGCACGCTCGAATTGCGCATCCACAGCCTCGCGCGACGGCAGCATGAAACCGATATGATAGGTGTTGCGGCCGACCGACACCGAATCGGCCCCGCCGAACTTTTCGATCGGCTGGCTGATGACCAGTTCGAGACCGGCATCGTCGCGCAGGATGGCGAGACCGTTTGCGCCGCGCGTCTCGACCTCGATAAGGCCGAAGGCGGCAACGAGAACATCCCGCGTCGCGGCGACATCGGGAACATGTAAATCCAGGTGGTTCAGTCGCATGACAGCTCCAGAGGGTTTTCCCGCGGAGACATGTCGGTCGAAACGGCCACGCCAACGCAGGAGCACTCGGCCACGATGGCCAAGTTCCGCGTCGCGGGTTCTCACGCCAACGGCGCGGAACAGAGCTTCCGGATGGAAGGGGTCGGGCCTACCGAGACCGACCCTGCCTTTTTCGACGGATTTCGATTAGCGCGAAATCCCGATCCATGCAAGATTTAGCGCCGCACTACAAAACATCAAAGCGTCAAAATTCAATCGAAGATTGTCTTTGCGGATAGTGGATTAGCTGTATCGCCCAAACGTAACTGACAACAGAGATTGGAAGCGACATGGTGTTTGGCGCCAGCTTGGCAAGACTTCTTCGTATGGTTGTCTACGTGCTGATACTCGGAGCCTTGCTGTACTTGGTGCTTGTGGCTATCGCCTTCTATAAGATCAACGACTGGATCGATCGCTGCGCTGATCAAACATCGGGTCAATATATCTGGCATGAAGCCGCACGAAAAATCACATGCGACAACGAGTTATAATACCTTGTTCAAAAAAAGCGGTCGCTAAAACCTCTTCAATATTAGATCACACCGGCTCGAGATCGCCCCTCGCCCAGTTCTCCATCGTCTCAGCCATGAAATCGGCAAATCGGCCTTCGGCGATCGCCTGACGGATGCCCTGCATCAATTCCTGATAGTAAGCGAGATTGTGCCAGGAGAGCAGCATGCCGCCGAGCGCCTCATTGGCGCGGACGAGATGATGCAGATAGGCGCGGGAATAATCGCGCGAGGCCGGGCAATTCGATTGATCGTCGAGCGGGCGCATGTCCTCGGCATGGCGGGCATTGCGGATATTGACCTTGCCGCGGCGGGTGAACGCCAGGCCATGGCGGCCAGAGCGGGTCGGCATCACGCAGTCGAACATGTCGATGCCGCGCGCCACCGACTTCAGGATGTCGTCTGGCGTTCCCACGCCCATCAGATAGCGCGGCTTTTCGGTCGGCAGTTCCGGCAATGTGGTTTCCAGCATGCGCAGCATCACATCCTGCGGCTCGCCGACGGCGAGGCCCCCGACGGCATAGCCCTTCAGATCCATCTGGCTGAGCGCCTGCGCCGAGCGGACGCGCAGTTCGGGCACGTCGCCGCCCTGCACGATGCCGAACATTGCCTTGCCCGGCTGATTGCCGAAGGCGGTCTTGCAGCGCTCGGCCCAGCGTAGCGACATCTCCATGGCGCGCTCGATCTCCTTCGGCGTCGAAGGCAGGGCCACGCATTCGTCGAGCTGCATCTGGATATCCGAGCCGAGCAGTCCCTGGATCTCGATCGAGCGTTCCGGCGACATATGGTGCAGGCTGCCGTCGACATGCGACTTGAAGGTCACGCCCTGTTCGTCGAGCTTGCGCAGGCCCGACAGCGACATCACCTGGAAGCCGCCGGAATCCGTCAGGATCGGATGCTGCCAGCGGATCAGCTCGTGCAACCCGCCGAGGCGGGCGACGCGCTCCGCCGTCGGGCGCAGCATCAGATGATAGGTATTGCCGAGAATGATATCGGCGCCGGTCTCGCGCACTTGGTCGAGATACATCGCCTTGACCGTGCCGACCGTACCGACGGGCATGAAGGCCGGCGTGCGGATCGTGCCGCGCGGCATGGAAACTTCGCCGAGACGGGCGCCGCCGTCGGTCTTCTTCAATGTGAACTGAAAGCTCTCGCTCATGTCGTCCTAGTCTTTCCGGTAGAGCAGGCTGCCATCGCCATAGGAATAGAAGCGATAGCCCGTCTCGATAGCATGGGTATAGGCCGCGCGCATGGTATCGAGGCCGGCAAAGGCCGACACCAGCATGAACAGCGTCGAGCGCGGCAGGTGGAAATTGGTCATCAGCAGATCGACGGCCTTGAAGCGATAGCCGGGGGTAATGAATATCCCGGTCGCACCCCGCCAGGGCTTGATCGTGCCGTCCTCGGCGGCCGCACTTTCGATCAGCCGCAGCGACGTCGTGCCGACGCAGACGATGCGCCCGCCCCTCGCCTTCACGGCATTGAGTTTGGCAGCCGTTTCCGCGTCGACATGGCCGATCTCGAAATGCATCTTGTGGTCTTCGGTATCGTCGGCCTTGACCGGCAGGAAGGTGCCGGCGCCGACATGCAGCGTCACGAAATGCCGCTCCACGCCCATGGCGTCGAGGGCGGCGAACAGCGACGGGGTGAAATGCAGGCCGGCGGTCGGCGCTGCGACCGCGCCCTCCTCGCGCGCATAGATCGTCTGGTAATCGGCGCGGTCGCGCTCGTCTTCCGGACGCTTGGCGGCGATATAGGGCGGCAGCGGGATATGGCCGACCGTGGCGATCGCCTCGTCCAGCGCCGGGCCGGAGAGATCGAAACGCAGGGTGATCTCACCGCCCTCGCCCTTCTCCTCGACGGTCGCGTCGAGCGAGCCGAGCACGCAAACATTCTCGCCGTGCCCGAACTGGATGCGGTCGCCGATCTTGATGCGCTTGCCGGGCTTGGCGAAGGCTTTCCAGCGATCGGGCGCGGCGCGCATATGCAGGGTTGCCGAGACCTGCTGGCCAGGCGCGCCCTCGCGGTGGCGAATGCCCTCCAATTGCGCCGGAATGACCTTCGTGTCGTTGAAGACCACGGCGTCGCCAGGGCGCAGGAAGGACGGCAAATCGCGGATCAGATGATCGTTCAGGACAGTTTCCGCATTCGGATCGACCACGAGCAGGCGCGCGCTGTCGCGCGGCTCGGCGGGTCTGAGCGCGATGCGCTCGTCCGGCAGGTCGAAATCGAAAAGGTCAACACGCATTCAGGCAATCCAGGCAAAGCGAAACCCGCCCCCCACGCCCACGGCGCAGGAGGCGGGTTTCAGGAATAATCACGATCAGACGTCGGCGGCAACCCGTGCCGAGACGATCGAATCCGGATCGCGCACCGGCTCGCCGCGCTTGATCTGGTCGACATTCTCCATGCCGGAGATGACCTGGCCCCAGACCGAATACTGCTTGTTCAGCCAGGGAGCGTCGGTAAAGCAGATGAAGAACTGCGAATTGGCGGAGTTCGGGTTCTGCGAGCGGGCCATGGAGCAGGTGCCGCGAACGTGCGGGGTTGCGGAAAACTCGGCCTTCAGGTCCGGCTTGGAGGAGCCGCCGGTGCCGGCGCGAGCCGTATTGCCGCCAACCTTGCCGTGCTCGACATCGCCCGTCTGGGCCATGAAGCCGTCGATGACGCGATGGAAGACGACGCCGTCATAGGCCTTCTCGCGTGCGAGTTCCTTGATGCGGGCGACATGCTCCGGCGCCACCTGCGGCAGAAGCTGAATGACAACCTGGCCCTTGGTGGTTTCCAGGATGAGGGTGTTTTCTGGGTCCTTGATCTCAGCCATGTTCGTTTCCTCGTTCTATGTTTGATTGCGCATGATCCTATCCCAAGACTTTGGGATCGTGCGTGTGAAATTACTTCTTGGTGACGGTGACCTTGATCATCCGGTCCGGATTGCTGACTTCGCCGTTCTGGCCTTCGCCGCGCTTGATCTTGTCGACGAATTCCATGCCGGAGACGACCTTGCCGACGACCGTGTACTGGTTGTTCAGGAAGTCGCCATCGGCGAACATGATGAAGAACTGCGAATTGGCGGAGTTCGGATTCTGGGCTCGCGCCATGCCGAGGACGCCGCGCTTGAACGGAACCTTGGAGAATTCCGCCGGAAGGTCGGGCAGGTCGGAACCGCCGGTGCCGGCCTTGGCGGCATCGTAGCCCTTCGACAGATTGCCGTAGCGGACGTCGCCCGTCTGGGCCATGAAGCCATCGATGACGCGGTGGAAGGCGACATTGTCATAGGCGCCCTTCTTGGCCAGCGCCTCGATCTGCGCGACATGCTTCGGCGCGACGTCGGGCATGAGCTGAACGACGACCGGACCATCCTTGAGCTGGATCGTCAGAAGCTCTTCGGCGGCCGCCGAAATAGCACTGCCTGCGAGGGCGGCGAGGCTGAGGGCGCCCGCCAATGCGATATGAAAGAGTTTCATGGGTGCTCCGTTCGGGAAATGAATTCGGTCCGGCTTCTATTCGGCCGGATTTTTTAACTTGCCTGTCAGGGCTTTCAGAACCGCTGACGGGACGAAGGCGCTGACATCGCCGCCCATGGAAGCGATCTGCCTTACCAATGTGGCGGTTATGGGCCGCGACGCGGTGCCGGCGGGCAAAAACAGGGTTTGGATATCCGGCGCCATCTGCCGGTTCATGCCGGCCATCTGCATTTCATAGTCGAGATCGGTGCCGTCGCGCAGTCCCCGCACAAGGAGGCTCGCACCATGCTTGCGCGCCGCGTCGACCACCAGATTGTCGAAGGCGACGACGGAAATTGCGGCCGCCTTTTGCGGAAGCACATCGGCCAGTGACCGCTTGATCAGTTCCGCCCGCTCCTCGAACGAAAAAAGCGGCTTCTTGCCGGGATGAATACCGATCGCGACAATAACCTTCGGGGCGACATTCAGCGCCTGTACGAGGACATCCAGATGTCCGTTGGTCATCGGATCGAAAGATCCGGGATAAAAGGCTGTCGTCATACCGGGCCGGCTCGTTGTTTCGACGCCTTTTGTCACGGATAGCCCCTTCCCGCAAGTCATTTGCACCCCTGCGTCGGCCTCTGAATGTCAGATGAATGAGGCGTTCAAGGCCGTTTCAGCCCGGCCATGCTTTATTCAGGCCAACACAAGCGGATCGGTTCCATTCGGTCCCTCCCCGTCCGGCTCAAGGATATCTGACCATGTTGGTCCTCGTCGTCGCAGTCGCCATTGTCGGCTCTCTCGCCATCGAGCACGTCATCCACCTGTTTTCGAGCAATTACGAAATCGAGTGGACGCGCCGTGCTGGCAAGGACGATGGCATTTCTGCACAAGAAATCATCAATGCCATGCGCAAAACGCATCGCGAATCTGAACGCCAGATGAACGAGGCATTCAAGGTCGCTTCAGGCGGACGCTGATAGACATGGCCTCAACATACAGCGGAACCATTCACGAACCGCTGCGTTAAAGTTCGAACCTTAGATTTGCTCATTGCAGTAAGAAGGAAACAGAGTATGCCCGACAAGATCACCCTTATTAACGTTGTGTGGATGACCATGATTTCGGGAATGCTTGCAGCGACGATCGCTCTTTACGATCAAAAGCCTGACCAGTCGAAGATCTATGGTCCCTTTGCTTCGGCTCGTCCCTTCGCTGCCTCCAGCCAATACTAAAGGGATCTGAGCGCTAGTTCCACGAGAGGAAGGGAGCGATCATGTTCACGATATTGACGGTGCTTACGCTTTTCATCAGCATCATGTTCGTTGTGTCTGTCGCATCCACCATATCGGCCCTCCATCGCGAAAGCGAGGAGAGCAAGAAGCTGAACAAGCACCACAAGGCCCTCTGAATTCGGCGAGTTTTCCATAACTCCCCACCCGCGCGCGGCCCTGAGCCAGCCGGGTCGATTAAAACCGGATGCTCCCCCAGCATCCGGTTTTTTGTTGCGCCAGCTTGTTGTTTTTATTCAATTCCGGACGAAAAAACGCTGTGTCCTTTTCTTGGAATTGCCCTAAGCCCCAACAAAAAAACCGGGCAGCCAAGCCGCCCGGTTTTCGTTTCTCTGGATGAAGGCTGCGAATTAGTCTTCGCCGGCGCCCGCCTCGGTGTTGTCGCCCGAAGCGTCGCCTGCGCCATTCGGGACGTCGTCCTCGGCTCCCTCTTCGCTCGCCTCGTCGTCGCCTTCCGGCTCACTGATGCGTTCGACCGAAACGACCTTTTCATCCTTGGCCGTCGAGAAGATGGTGACGCCCTTGGTGGCGCGGCTGGCGATGCGAATGCCGCCGACTGGGACGCGGATCAACTGGCCGCCATCCGACACCAGCATGATCTGATCGCCGTCTTCGACAGGGAAAGCGGCAACCAGCTCGCCGATTTCGCCGGTCTTCGACGTATCGGTGGCGCGGATACCCTTGCCGCCACGGCCGGAAATGCGGAAGTCGTAGGAGGAGGAGCGCTTGCCGAAGCCCTTTTCGGAGACCGTCAGCACGAATTGCTCCAGTGCCTTCAGTTCCTCATAGCGTTCGTCGCCAAGCTGTCCCTCTTCGGTGACGTCTTCGCCGACCAGCGCGATTTCCTCGTCGTCGCCCGTGGCGGAGCGGCGATCGCTCGCGGCACGCTTGAGATAGGCGGCACGCTCCCAGGGTTCGGCGTCCACATGGTTGACGATCGTCATCGAGATGATCTTGTCGCCCGGCGCCAGCGTGATGCCGCGAACGCCGATGGAGTTGCGGCCGGCAAAGACGCGGACGTCCGAGACCGCGAAGCGGATGCACTGGCCGAGCGCCGTCGTCAGCAGCACGTCGTCATGCTCGGTGCAGGTCTCGACGGAGAGGATTTCATCGCCCTCCTCTTCCAGTTTCATGGCGATCTTGCCGTTGCGGTTGACCTGAACGAAATCCGACAGCTTGTTGCGGCGAACGGTGCCGCGCGTCGTCGAGAACATGACGTCGAGATTGTCCCAGCTGTCCTCGTCCTCGGGCAGCGGCATGATCGTGGTGATGCGCTCGCCGGGCTCCAGCGGCAGCATGTTGATCAATGCCTTGCCACGCGATGTCGGCGTGCCGATCGGCAGGCGCCAGACCTTCTCCTTGTAGACGATGCCACGCGAGGAGAAGAACAGAACCGGCGTATGCGTGTTGAGAACGAATAGCCGGGTAACGAAATCCTCGTCGCGCGTCGTCATTCCGGAGCGGCCCTTGCCGCCGCGGCGCTGGGCGCGATAGGTGGTCAGCGGCACGCGCTTGATGTAGCCGAGATGCGAAACCGTGACGACCATGTCTTCGCGGGCGATCAGGTCCTCGTCGTCCATCTCGAGGCCGCCATCGACGATCTCGGTGCGGCGCGGCGTGCCGAACTCGTCGCGAACGGCGGCAAGCTCTTCCTTTACAATGGCTTGGATGCGCAGGCGCGACGACAGGATTTCGAGGTAGTCCTTGATCTCGGCGCCGATCTTGTTGAGTTCGTCGCCGATTTCGTCGCGGCCGAGCGCCGTCAGGCGGGCCAGGCGCAATTCGAGAATGGCGCGTGCCTGCTCTTCGGAAAGATTGTAGGTGCCATCTTCGTTGATGCGGTGGCGCGGATCGTCGATTAGCCGGATAAGGGATTCGACGTCTGCGGCCGGCCAGCGGCGGGTCATCAGCTCTTCGCGCGCCGACTGCGGATCGGGCGCATGGCGGATGACGCGGATGACCTCGTCGATATTGGCGACGGCGATGGCGAGGCCGACCAGGACGTGGGCGCGTTCGCGCGCCTTGCGCAGCAGGTACTTGGTGCGGCGGCTGACGACATCCTCGCGGAAGGACACGAAGGCGCGCAGCATGTCGAGCAGGGTCAGCTGCTCCGGCTTGCCGCCATTCAGCGCCACCACGTTGGCGCCGAAGGAGGTCTGCAGCGGCGTATAGCGATAGAGCTGGTTGAGGATGACGTCAGCATTGGCGTCGCGCTTCAGCTCGACGACGACGCGGTAGCCCTGACGGTCGGATTCGTCGCGCAGATCGGAGATGCCCTCGATGCGCTTTTCGCGCACCAGCTCGGCCATCTTCTCGATCATCGTCGCCTTGTTCACCTGATAGGGAATTTCAGTGATGATGATCTGCTCGCGATCGCCCCGCATCGGCTCGATCGTCGCGACACCGCGCATGATGATGGAGCCGCGCCCCGTCTCATAGGCCGAGCGGATGCCGGCCCGGCCGAGGATCTTGGCGCCGGTCGGAAAGTCCGGACCCGGAATGATCTGCATGATCTCCGGCAGCTCGATGGCCGGATTGTCGATCAACGCGATACAGCCGTCGATCACTTCGGAAAGATTGTGCGGCGGGATATTGGTCGCCATGCCCACGGCGATGCCGCCGGAGCCGTTGACCAGCAGGTTCGGGAACTTGGCCGGCACCACGACGGGCTCGCTCAGCGTGCCGTCATAGTTATCGCGGAAATCGACCGTTTCCTTGTCGAGATCGTCGAGCAGCGAATGCGCGACCTTCTGCAGGCGGCATTCCGTATAGCGTTCGGCCGCCGGCGGATCGCCGTCGACGGAGCCGAAATTGCCCTGCCCGTCGATCAGCGGCATGCGCAGCGACCAGGGCTGCGCCATGCGGGCGAGCGCGTCGTAGATCGCCAGGTTGCCGTGCGGATGGTATTTACCCATCACATCCCCGGTGACGCGGGCGCATTTCACATATTTCTTGTTCCAGTCGATCCCGAGTTCCGACATGCCGTAGAGGATGCGCCGATGAACGGGCTTGAGACCATCGCGAACATCGGGAAGCGCGCGGCTGACGATCACGCTCATGGCGTAATCGAGATACGACCGCTGCATTTCCTCCATGATGGAAATTGGCTCGATGCCTGGCGGGAGCTTCCCGCCGCCGGGTGGTGTTTGCTCAGTCAAAACAGATCACGATCTCTTTTAGAATCACTGTGAAATTTATAGCCGAAAGGCCCCGTCAGCGCCAATTTGGGTGGGTGCTTTTGAACAGGCTTTTCCCCTCTTAACCCGCCAAATCGAACATTTCCGTGGCAGTGCGTTCCGGTTTCACCGCATTGCGCTTTGCGAAACCTCATTCCTCGCATATCAATGGGGGTAACAACCATGGAAATGACGGTCGGGGATCATATGGCGAGTGTGGACACGCTGATCAATGCCTTCACGACGCTGCTCGTCACGGTCGATCCACCCGGTCTTGCTCCCCTTTTCATCGGCCTCACGGCCGGCATGAACGCCGCCGAGCGCAAGCAGGTGGCGCTGCGCGGCTCGCTGATCGCCTTCTTTATCCTGGCCGCCTTCGCCCTGTTCGGCGCCAGCGTGCTCGGGGTGCTCGGCATCTCCATCGGCGCCTTCCGCATTGCCGGCGGCCTGCTGCTCTTCTGGATCGCCTTCGAGATGGTGTTCGAGAGGCGGCAGGATCGCAAGGAGAAGACGACGGAAGTGGCGATCACCAAGGATCATATCCGCAACATCGCCGTCTTTCCCCTCGCCTTGCCCCTGATCGCCGGTCCGGGCGCCATTTCGGCGACCATTCTGCTGGCCGGTTCGCTACAGACGACGCTCGACCGGGCGCAGCTGATCGGCGTCATCGCCGCCAATCTCTGCCTGGTCTTCGCGGCTCTGGCGATCTCCAACCGGCTCGACCGCATGCTGGGAGCCACCGGCCGCGCCATCCTGACCCGCCTGCTCGGCGTCATTCTCGCGGCACTCGCAGCGCAGTTTGTCGTGGACGGCGTGCGGTCGGCGCTTCAGGTCGCATAGAAGAAGCCCGCCGGGAAAGATGATGCATCCAATCGTCATAAGATTCTCATCAGAAAAATCCAAAGCCGATAGCGCACGGGGCCTTTAATGCTTACAAACATAATAAGGGCGTTCTTCAAAAAGTATGGCTATACATTTTTAAAAATGGAATATTTGTCCGATAAAAACGACAAGGAATACGCCTCTATAAGCATAGTTACGGAAAAAGACTTATAGAAGAAGATATTGTTTATGTATTTTGCTGATGAGATCGCAAGAGTTCACATCCTGACCGAAGAGAATATCATTCGAACCATAAATAGCTGTGAATCTATTCTGAAAGAGCTAAACGGGCGCGCCGACCACTAAAAGGCAACCAACGAAAAAGCCCGCCTGGAAAGGCGGGCTGTTCAACAAAATTCGGTATGATCCCTCGATCAAATCGACCCGATCAGAACGGGATATCGTCATCCAGGTCGCGCGAGAAGTTGCTGCCGGAGCCGCCGCCGCTGGACTGGCCACCGCGGCTGCCGCCACTGCGACCACCACTGCCACCAGACTGGCCGTAATCGTCGCCGCCACCATAATCGCCACCGCCGTAGCCGCCGCCGAAGTCACCGCCGCCGCGACCACCGCGACCGCCGCCCTCTCCGCCTTCACCACGGCCGTCCAGCATGGTCAGCGTCGAGTTGAAGCCCTGCAGCACGATTTCGGTCGAATAGCGGTCCTGGCCGTTCTGGTCCTGCCACTTGCGTGTCTGGAGCGCGCCTTCGATATAGACCTTGGCGCCCTTCTTCAGATATTGTTCGGCGACCTTGCAGAGACCTTCGTTGAAGATCACCACGCGGTGCCATTCGGTCTTTTCCTTGCGTTCGCCGGAGTTGCGGTCGCGCCAGGTTTCCGAGGTCGCGACGTTGAGATTGGCGATCGGGCGGCCGTCCTGCGTGCGGCGGATTTCCGGGTCCGCCCCGAGATTTCCAACCAGAATTACCTTGTTCACACTACCGGCCATGACATCACCCTGCTTGCCGCCCATCGACGGCTCCAAAATTTCATCCGCGCACCTTAGACCATTGCCGCCGTCAGGTGCTATTTAAGCAACCATCCAAGGGAGTGTCATCCACAAGGAATTTTGTTCTTTATTTGTTCTAGTTTGTCCGTATGATCCTGTCAACCGAATCGAAAACCTGGTCCTGTCCTTCATTTCAGCCTCGACTCGCGGGCTGGCATCACTAAATAAAGGCAGACTCCAAGGGACCTTTATACGACGATGAGCGAACTGAAGACTATTTCCATACGTGGCGCGCGCGAGCATAATCTCAAGGGCATCGACCTTGATCTTCCGCGCAACAAGCTGATCGTCATGACCGGCCTCTCCGGCTCCGGCAAGTCGTCGCTCGCCTTCGATACGATCTATGCCGAGGGACAGCGCCGCTATGTCGAGAGCCTGTCGGCCTATGCGCGGCAGTTCCTGGAAATGATGCAGAAGCCGGATGTCGACCAGATCGACGGCCTGTCGCCGGCGATCTCGATCGAGCAGAAGACCACGTCGCGCAATCCGCGCTCGACGGTCGGTACCGTCACCGAAATCTACGACTATATGCGTCTGCTGTTCGCCCGCGTTGGTGTGCCCTATTCGCCGGCCACCGGCCTGCCGATCGAGAGCCAGACGGTCAGCCAGATGGTTGATCGCGTGCTCGCCTTCGGCGAAGGCACCCGGCTTTATATCCTGGCGCCGCTCGTGCGCGGGCGTAAGGGCGAATATAAGAAAGAGCTCGCCGAGCTCATGAAAAAGGGCTTCCAGCGCGTCAAGGTCGATGGCCAGTTCTATGAGATCGCCGACGTCCCGGCGCTCGACAAGAAGTACAAGCACGACATCGATGTCGTGGTCGACCGTATCGTCGTCCGGCCGGATGTCTCGAGCCGCCTTGCCGACAGTTTCGAAACCTCGCTGCGCCTCGCCGATGGTCTTGCGATCGCGGAATTCGCCGACAAGCCGCTGCCGCCGGAAGAGACGGCGGCCGGCGGCTCGGCGAATAAATCGCTGAACGAGACGCATGAACGCGTGCTGTTCTCGGAAAAATTCGCCTGCCCGGTCTCCGGCTTCACCATTCCGGAAATCGAACCGCGCCTGTTCTCGTTCAACAACCCTTTCGGCGCCTGTCCGTCCTGCGACGGGCTCGGCTCGCAGCAGAAGATCGATCCGGATCTGATCGTTCCGGAACCCGAGCGCACGCTGCGCGACGGCGCTATCGCGCCGTGGGCCAAGTCGACCTCGCCCTATTACAATCAGACGCTGGAAGCGCTAGGCAAGCATTACGGCTTCAAGCTCGGCAGCCGCTGGAATGAGCTGTCCGACAAGGCGAAGGACGTCATTCTCAACGGCACCGAAGACAAGATCGAGTTCCATTATGCCGACGGTGCGCGCTCCTATACGACGCACAAGAATTTCGAAGGCATCGTGCCGAACCTCGAGCGGCGCTGGAAGGAAACCGATTCCGCCTGGGCGCGCGAGGAGATCGAGCGCTTCATGTCGGCCGCCCCCTGCCCGGCCTGCAACGGCTATCGCCTGAAGCCGGAAGCGCTGGCGGTCAAGATCGACAAGCTGCATATCAGCCAGGTCGCGGAAATGTCGATCCGCGTCGCCCGCGACTGGTTCAACGCCCTGCCGGAGACCTTCACCGACAAGCAGAACGAGATCGCGGTGCGCATTCTCAAGGAAATCCGCGACCGCCTGCGCTTCCTCAACGATGTCGGCCTCGAATATCTGAGCCTATCGCGCAACTCGGGCACGCTATCGGGCGGCGAAAGCCAGCGCATTCGCCTGGCCTCGCAGATCGGCTCGGGACTGACGGGCGTGCTCTACGTTCTCGACGAACCGTCGATCGGCCTGCACCAGCGCGACAACGCCCGCCTGCTGGAAACGCTGAAGCATCTGCGCGATATCGGCAACACGGTCATCGTCGTCGAGCATGACGAGGATGCGATCCTGACAGCGGATGATGTGGTCGATATCGGCCCGGCCGCCGGCGTGCACGGCGGCCAGGTGGTGGCGCATGGCACGCCGCAGGACATCATGGCGAACCCAAAGTCGCTGACCGGAAAATATCTCTCCGGCGAACTCGGCGTTCCCGTTCCCGACGAACGCCGCAAGATCAAGAAGGGTAAGGAAATCAAGGTCGTCGGCGCGAGAGGCAACAACCTCAAGAACGTCACCGCCTCGATCCCGCTCGGCGTCTTCACCGCGGTCACCGGCGTATCCGGCGGCGGCAAGTCCACCTTCCTGATCGAGACGCTCTACAAGTCGGCCGCGCGCCGCGTCATGGGCGCGCGCGAAATCCCGGCCGATCACGACCGCATCGATGGCTTCGAGCATATCGACAAGGTGATCGATATTGACCAGTCGCCGATCGGCCGCACGCCGCGCTCGAACCCGGCCACCTATACCGGCGCCTTCACGCCGATCCGCGACTGGTTCGCCGGCCTGCCGGAAGCCAAGGCGCGGGGCTATCAGCCCGGCCGCTTCTCCTTCAACGTCAAGGGCGGTCGCTGCGAGGCCTGCCAGGGCGATGGCGTCATCAAGATCGAGATGCACTTCCTGCCCGACGTCTACGTCACCTGCGACGTCTGCCACGGCAAGCGCTACAACCGCGAAACCCTCGACGTCACCTTCAAGACCAAGTCGATCGCCGACGTGCTCGACATGACGGTCGAAGAGGGCGTCGATTTCTTCGCGGCCGTTCCCGCCGTGCGCGACAAGCTGCAGAGCCTGAAGGATGTCGGCCTCGGCTATATCAAAGTGGGACAGCAGGCCAATACGCTTTCGGGTGGCGAGGCGCAGCGCGTCAAGTTAGCCAAGGAACTGTCGAAGCGATCGACGGGCCGCACGCTTTACATCCTCGACGAACCCACAACCGGCCTGCATTTCCACGATGTCGCCAAGCTCCTAGAAATGCTGCATGAACTGGTCAATCAGGGCAATTCGGTCGTGGTCATCGAGCACAATCTCGAGGTCATCAAGACCGCCGACTGGATTCTCGATTTCGGCCCCGAGGGCGGCGATGGCGGTGGCGAGATCGTCGCCTCGGGCACACCGGAGACGATTGTCAAGGAGAAGCGGTCCTATACCGGCCAGTTCCTGAAGGAATTGCTGGAGCGGCGGCCGATCAAGAAGGTGGCAGCGGCGGAGTGACGGCTACCAGAGCGGCTCGACGCCAAACGCTTTAAAAGCCGAATCGGCGCTGATCAATAGGAGGCCCTCGATCTTGCATTGCGCTGCGATCATTCGATCGAAGGGGTCCTTGTCGTTACCGTCCAGAAGTCCAGCTTGCACAGCGTGCCGAGCCGAGACGTCGAGAACCACGAAACGCTCGGCCGCCATAGCTTGTTCAAAAGCCATGACGAGAGGGCCAAAGTCGTTCCATTTCCCAGTGTGGAATTTTGTGGCCATCTCAAAGGCTGAGATGGCGCTCGCAAAGACGTCATTCTGTGGGTCGGCAATCAAAGCGCGAATGCTGGATGACAACCGGGAATCGTTGAAAAGCCACCAGGCGATGGCATGCGTATCGAGTAACAGTCTCACATCTCACCGTCGAACGAGTATTTGCCTTCCCAGGCTTCGAGTTCGTCTTCAGGTAGCGAGTCGAAGAAGAATGAATCTGGAATTTTGCCGCGCAGGTGAGCGAACGCCCCAGGAATACGCGGCTTGGCCTGTGGTTCCTCAACCGGCACGAGTTTGACAGCAGGCTTGTTGCCACGTGCCAACACGATCTCCTCGCCGGCTTCTGCGCGAGCGATAAGTTTCGAGAGGTCGGTTTTGGCTTTGTGAATGGTGACGATCGTCATCGGACAACCCTGTTCAACAAGAGTTTCTCAAAAGATAGCTAAGCAACATAGCTAAGGCAATGGAGGAGAGAATGACCACTGCAGGCACGATCCGAACCGGCATCGGCGGCTGGACCTTCGAGCCCTGGCGCGGGACCTTCTATCCCGACACGCTGAAGCAGAAGGACGAGCTGAATTTCGCCAGCCGCCAGCTGAAGGTGATCGAGGTCAACGGCACCTATTACAGCACGCAGAAGCCGGAAGTCTTCGCCAAATGGGCGGCCGACGTCCCGGATGGCTTCATCTTCTCGCTCAAGGCGACACGCTTCGTCACCAACCGGCGCGTGCTTGCCGAGGCGGGAGAATCGATGCAGCGCTTTCTCGAGTCCGGCATCAGCGAACTCGGCGATCACCTTGGCCCGCTTCTCTGGCAATTCGCGCCGACGAAGAAATTCGATCCGGATGATTTCGAGGCCTTCCTGAAGTTGCTGCCGGCCAGGCAGGACGGCCTGGCGCTCCGGCATGTCGTCGAGGTCCGGCATGATTCGTTCAAGGTGCCGGAATTCGTGGGCCTGCTTGCCAAATACAATGTCGCGCCGGTTTGCGCCGAGCATTTCGAATATCCGATGATTGCCGACGTGACCGCCGATTTCGTCTATGCCCGCCTGCAGAAGGGCTCCGACGACATCAAGACCTGCTATCCGCCAAAGGATTTGACGGCCTGGGCAAAACGGCTGGCAAGCTGGGCCGAAGGCAGGATTCCCGACGATCTGCCGCTGATCGATGCAGAGCGCAAGGTCGAGGCCGCGCCGCGCGATGTCTTTGCCTTCATGATCCACGAAGGCAAGGTCAATGCGCCGCATGGCGCGATCGCGCTTCAGGAGGAAGTAGCGAAGTAGCGCCCCTCAAAAGGGTGCGACATGCGAGACGAGATCTTCCGCCGTCAGCCCTTTTCCCGCGCGTTGCCCGGCCTCGCCATGCAGCCAGACGCCGGCCGCCGCCGCTTCGAAGGCGGGGGTTCCCTGTGCCAGCAATCCGCCGATAATACCGGCGAGCACGTCGCCGGAGCCGGCGGTGGCGAGCCATGACGGGGCATTGGCGTTGATCAGCGCCCTTCCATCGGGTGCGGCGATAACGCTGTCGGCGCCCTTGTAGATGACGGCGGCATGCGCGCGCGCGGCGGCGGCTCTTGCCTTTGCCACCTTGCTCAAGGTGCTGTCGGCGGCGATATCGGGAAAGAGACGGGCGAACTCGCCCTCATGCGGCGTCAGCACCATCCGCGTCGGGCCATCCGCGAAAGCCTCGAACAGGCGTTGCGGGTCGTCGCGAAACGAGGTGATGCCATCGGCATCCAGCACGAGTTGACGATCGGCGAGTGCCAGCGCGAATTGCCGGGCCTTTTCGCCGGCGCCGAAACCGGGGCCGAGAACGAAGGTCGACAGCCGCTTGTCGGTAAGCCAGGCTCGCAAGGCCGCTTCGTCCTCGACCGCGCGCAGCATGATCGCCGTCAGCATGCCGGCATTGACCGCCAGCGCCTGTTCCGGCGAGGCGATGGTGACAAGCCCTGCCCCGGCTTTCAGCCCGGCCATGGCCGACATGCGTGCCGCGCCGGTGGCGATTGCCCCGCCCGAAAAGACGACGAGGTGGCCGCGCTTGTATTTATGGATATCCGTAACCGCCGCCGGCAGTGCCGCTTGCCACTGCGCCGGCATGTTTTCAGCGATCCTGGTGTCCGCCTCGGCGCGGACGATGCGCGCGGGGATGCCGATGTCGAACACCTCCAATATGCCGCAGAGATCGCGACCCGGCAGCAGCAGGTGACCGGGCTTGCGGGTCATGAAGGTGATCGTGCGTTCGGCTTGGAAGGCAGCGCCGAGTATCTGGCCACTATTGCCGTCGACGCCGGACGGCAGATCGATGGCGATGACCGGAACCCTGGCATCGGCGACGAGTGATATTATCACTGCGACCTCGTCCGGAACCGGGCGAGAGAGACCCGCCCCGAAGATGGCGTCGATCACCACATCGCCAGCCTGCGGCAGATAGGTCGAGATCGCCGTCCCGGCGACCGGGCAATCCGCAAAGGCGCGCGCGGCATCGCCTTTCAGCTTCCCGGGGTCGCCGAGGTAAAAAAGTGCGACGTCGGCGCCGCTCTGCCGGAGCGCGCGCGCCGCCACATAGCCGTCCCCGCCATTGTTGCCGGGGCCGCAAAGCACGACATATCGTCCGGCCTCGGGGAAATGCCGAAGAGCACTTGCGGCAACCGCCTGCCCCGCCTTTTCCATAAGCCCATAGGAATCGATGCCCGAAGCGGCAGCGGCCCGGTCAACGGCCGCCATCTCATCGGGCGAGAGAAGCAGATCGGCGAGTGGTAACATCATGATAGGCTTCATTGAATCCGAAACCTGCCTGAAAAACAACCGCTTTTCCGGCGCAGATTTTGCCTAATAAAAATGCATTTGCATAAAAATATTTCACCGTAAGCTCGCGTCATTCAAAGGTACGATTGTGAAGGTTCAGGCGTTTTTTTGCAAAATTTTGCTTATGAAGCTCAATTTGATGCGAAATCGCTTCCATTTTCTCGAAAAATCCTCATCAATCCGAGATCTCGGCATCAATTCGTCGGGATTTTTTGCAGCGAGCTGTTCTGAACTGGCATGATACGTGCATCACGTTGGGCGAGCGGGGAGTAGTCCTGCTGTAACAGGAAAAGCGGAGAGATATTTTCTCATGAAAAAGATCGAAGCGATCATCAAGCCCTTCAAGCTCGACGAAGTGAAGGAAGCCCTTCAGGAAGTCGGCCTGCAGGGTATCACCGTCACGGAAGCGAAGGGCTTCGGTCGTCAGAAAGGTCACACGGAACTCTACCGTGGCGCCGAATACGTCGTTGACTTCCTTCCGAAGGTGAAGGTCGAAGTCGTATTGGCGGACGAAAATGCGGAGGCGGTGATCGACGCTATCCGCAAGGCAGCGCAGACTGGCCGTATCGGCGACGGAAAGATTTTCGTCTCCAACGTCGAAGAGGTCATTCGCATCCGCACCGGTGAAACCGGCATAGACGCCATCTAACCCGCCCGGCCTCACGGCCGCGGTCAAAAATCGTCATCTAAGTCAAGGGAAGAGAAATTTAATGACGACGGCAAGCGAAATTCTAAAACAAATCAAGGATAACGACGTCAAGTTCGTAGACCTGCGCTTTACCGACCCCAAGGGCAAACTGCAGCACGTCACGATGGACGTCGTCTGTGTCGACGAAGACATGTTCGCCGACGGCGTCATGTTCGATGGCTCTTCGATCGCAGGCTGGAAGGCGATCAACGAATCCGACATGGTGCTGATGCCGGATACGGACACGGTCCATATGGACCCGTTCTTCGCGCAGTCCACCATGGTGATCATCTGCGATATTCTCGACCCCGTCTCGGGCGAAGCCTATAACCGCGACCCGCGCGGCACCGCCAAGAAGGCCGAAGCCTATCTCAAGGCTTCCGGCATCGGCGACACCGCCTTCTTCGGCCCTGAAGCCGAATTCTTCGTCTTCGACGACGTCAAGTACAAGGCCGATCCCTACAATACCGGCTTCAAGCTCGACTCCAGCGAATTGCCGTCGAATGACGACACCGACTATGAGACCGGCAACCTCGGCCATCGTCCGCGCATCAAGGGCGGCTACTTCCCGGTTCCTCCGGTCGACAGCGCTCAGGACATGCGTTCTGAAATGCTGACGGTTCTCTCCGAAATGGGCGTCGTCGTCGAAAAGCATCACCACGAAGTCGCCGCCGCCCAGCACGAACTCGGCATCAAGTTCGATACGCTGGTGCGCAACGCCGACAAGATGCAGATCTACAAGTATGTCGTCCATCAGGTGGCCAATGCCTACGGCAAGACGGCAACCTTCATGCCGAAGCCGATCTTCGGCGACAACGGTTCCGGCATGCATGTTCACCAGTCGATCTGGAAGGGCGGCAAGCCGACCTTCGCCGGCGACGAGTATGCGGGCCTCTCCGAGAGCTGCCTCTACTACATCGGCGGCATCATCAAGCATGCCAAGGCGCTCAACGCCTTCACCAACCCGTCGACGAACTCCTACAAGCGCCTGGTTCCCGGTTATGAAGCTCCGGTTCTGCTTGCCTATTCGGCCCGCAACCGCTCGGCCTCCTGCCGTATCCCCTTCGGTAGCAACCCGAAGGCGAAGCGCGTCGAAGTCCGCTTCCCCGATCCGACGGCCAACCCCTATCTGGGCTTCGCGGCCATGCTGATGGCCGGCCTCGACGGCATCAAGAACAAGATTCATCCGGGCAAGGCCATGGACAAGGATCTCTACGATCTGCCGCCGAAGGAACTGAAGAAGATCCCGACGGTTTGCGGCTCGCTGCGCGAAGCGCTGGAAAGCCTGGACAAGGACCGCAAGTTCCTGACCGCCGGCGGCGTCTTCGACGACGATCAGATCGATTCTTTCATCGAGCTGAAGATGCAGGAAGTCATGCGCTTCGAGATGACCCCGCATCCGGTCGAATACGACATGTACTACTCGGTATAAGAACCGAAGTGAAAGCCCCGGCTCGCCGGGGCTTTTTCATATTGGCAAGCATGAGGCAGGCATTTCTCGGTCACGGCTGCCTCATCGGATGTTACAATTCCTGCCTCGCCTATTCGAACCACCAGAGGGTGAACGGCGTTAATCGAATGTGACGGTTGGATGAAGGAATCGGGGCAAAATCCTTGATATCGGCGGTGGAATTCACCACATGATTGCTTGAAAGGAAGTCGCGCCATGAAAGAACGCTACGCAAAATTCAATATAGGCGACGTGGTTCGGCACCGCATGTTCCCCTTCCGCGGTGTCATATTCGACGTCGATCCGGAATTCGCCAATACCGAAGAATGGTGGAATTCCATTCCCGTAGAAGTGCGGCCCAGCAAGGACCAGCCCTTCTATCACCTTCTCGCCGAAAACGACGAGACGGAATATGTCGCATACGTATCCGAGCAGAATCTGATCAGCGATGAGAGCGGCGAGCCGCTACGCAACCCGCAGATCGCTCAGATATTCGATGAAGCGCCTACCGGCGAACTCAAGCCCAAGATGAGCTTCGCGCACTAAGCCTCCGCTTCACCCTGGATTTCGCAAAGGGAAGACGCTCCCAACGTCTTCCCTTTCGTTTGAGCGGATCATGCTCTTGCAAGAACAGCGCAAAAGAAAAAGCCCGGTTCGCACCGGGCTTTTTCATGCATTCTCGTGGACGCCCGCAGCTTACTGCTTGGCGGCCTTCTGCGCATCTTCCAGCTTCTTGCGGGCTTCTTCAGCCTTCTTCTGCATGCTGTCCTGCAGGCTCTTCTGGCTCTCGGCCAGCTTGGAGTCGGAGATCGCCGGGCCGTCAAAGGCCGCGCCGAAGCCGGTGAGCGAAATCTTGATCGGGTTCGGCGCGCGGCGGAAGTTGATCGAGGTGAAGGTCACGTCGGTGCCCTTCTTCAGCGATGCGATCATGGCATCCGTCACCGGAATTTCGGCCGTGCACTTGTCCGGCAGGCAGACGGCATAGTCGATCTTCTGGCCCTTGCCGCCATCGACCTGCATGGTGATGCCCGGAGGGATCAGGCGCGCGGTCGGAACGGAGATCTGCAGGATCTTGCGATTGACCTTGCCATCGACCGAGATGAGGCCGACTGCCGTCACGAGCTGGCCGTTATTGGCCATCATCAGGTTCTGAACGATGCAGATATCGGCGTCGTCCTGCTTGGTGCAGGTCTTGTACCAGCCAAGGCGCGGCTGATTGGCATCGCCGCCATCGGCGGGAGCGGCGGAGGCATCCTGGGCAAAGGCAGCCCCCGGAAGTGCTGCGCCGATCATGAGAGCCAGAGCAGACAGACCTGCCCGCATTGTGTTGTCAGTCTTGAACATCATAGCGAAACCGCCTCCTGAAATCCGATGCGGGACGACAGCCTGCCGCCCCATGCCAATCGGGTCAAACCGCCGTCCACCTGTCGAATGAATAAGGCAAATGCATGACCCGAGAAACCCGGCCCCCCTGTTACATCGCACAGGCGCGGATATCCAGCGTTTCTTTGGTCTTTTCTGTTGAGACGCAAGAATTCCCCTCGCCGCGTGTTGGATTCGGCACTGTCATGATAAGGTTCCGCAGAATCATGCCCCTTACCGGAAAGGATGCCATGCAAGCGCTCCGGATCGCTATTTTCCTGTTCTTCTCGGCATTCTATACCGTGGCGGCCGCCCAGCCGCTCTATGGTATCGCGATGCATGGAGATCCTGCCCTGCCGGCGGATTATACGCATTTTCCCTACGTCAATCCGAACGTCAAAAAGGGTGGTCGCATCAGCTACGGCGTCGTCGGCACCTTCGACAATCTCAATCCGTTCATCCTGAAAAGCATGCGCACCACGGCGCGCGGCATGTGGGATCCGGATTACGGCAATCTCGTCTACGAATCGCTGATGCAGCGCTCGCGCGACGAACCGTTCACGCTTTATGGACTGCTGGCGCAAAGCGTCGAATGGGACGACAGCCGCAGCTTCATCCAGTTCAACCTCAATCCGAACGCCAAATGGTCCGATGGACAGCCGGTGACGCCGGAAGACGTGATCTTCACCTTCCAGCTCCTGCGCGACAAGGGCCGTGTGGTTTTCTCCTCCCCGCTGGAGACAATCGGCAAGATCGAGAAGGTCGGCGAGCATGGCGTTCTCATCCACTTCAACGGCAAGGCGAATCGCGAAACGCCGCTGATCATCGCCACGTTGCCGGTCCTGCCGAAACACGCCATCGATCCGGAGAGTTTCGATCGGACCACGCTTGCCACTCCAATCGGCTCCGGCCCCTACAAGGTCAAAAGCATCGATCCGGGGCAGCGTATCATCTACCAGCGCGATCCCGACTATTGGGGCAAGGACATTCCCGCAAAGGTCGGTGTCGATAATTACGACGAGATATCCGTCACCTATTTCCTACAGGAGACCACGCTGTTCGAAGCCTTCAAGAAGGGCGATATCGACGTCTATCCCGACGGCAGCCCCGGCCATTGGCAGCAGGCCTATGATTTCCCGGCCGTGACCGCCGGCACCGTCGTCAAGGACGTTTTTAAGCCGAAACTGCCGAGCGGCATGTTCGGTTTCGTCTTCAACACGCGCCGGCCGATCTTCGCCAACAAGATCGTGCGGCAAGGATTGACGCTTGCCTTTGATTTCGAATGGGTCAACCGCAACCTTTCTTCGAACGCCTATACGCGAACGCAGAGCTATTGGCAGAATTCCGACCTCTCCTCGCTCGGCGTGCCCGCCGATGCACGCGAGCTGGCCATGCTCGGCCCGATCAAGGATCGCATCGATCCCGATGTGCTCGATGGTACCTACAGGCTACCCGTCAGCGATGGGTCCGGCCGAGACCGCGCCATCCTGCGCAAGGCCGTCAATCTCCTCAAGCAGGGCGGTTACACGATCAAGGGCGAAAAGATGGTCGATAGCGCCGGGCGTCAGCTCAGCTTCGAGATCATGACGCAGAATCCCGATCAGGAACGCATCGCCATTGCCTATCGCCGGACGTTGGCGCTGCTCGGTATCGCCGTGACGATCCGTACCGTCGATGATTCGCAATATCAGCTCCGGACGATCAGCTACGATTACGACATGATCCTCAAGGCCTACCCCTCTTCGTTGTCGCCGGGCATCGAGCAAGTGGGGCGCTGGAGCTCCACCGCCGCAAAGGCTGAGGGCAGCCTCAATTTCGCCGGTGTCGCCGATCTCGATGTCGATACGTTGATGGATCATTTCCTGGCGGCCCGCTCCGCCGAGGATTTCCGCGATGCCGTGCGGTCTTTCGACCGTATGCTGATCTCCGGTTATTATGTGGTGCCGCTCTACCATATCGGCCAGCAATGGGTGGCGCGGCGCAGCCGCATCGCTCATCCGGATGCGCTACCGCTCTATGGTTATCAGCTCCCGACATGGTGGGATTCCTCGGCGCAATAGACCTTGCGGGCGGGAAAGGTCGCTGGTTCCTTTTTGGTAACCGGTTGAAGCGGCCGCCCCGAAGGCCTAGATGGGGTCTTTAAGCTGAATAAAGCGGAAGGATACGACCATGGAACGCATCACGATCGATATCGTCTCGGACGTCGTTTGTCCGTGGTGCTATCTCGGCAAGGCACGGCTGGAGCTGGCGATCGCCGAGGTGCAGGACGAAGTGGGCGTCGATCTCAACTGGCGCCCCTATCGCCTCAATCCCGACTATCCCCCTGAAGGCGTCGACCAGAAGAAGGCGCTGGCGCAGAAGCTCGGCGGCGAGGAGCGCGTCGCGCAGGCACACAAGATGCTGACCGACCTCGGCCGCGAGGTCGGCATCAAGTTCGATTTCGAGGCCATCAAGATCGGCCCAAACACGCTCGACGCCCACCGCCTCATCCATTGGGCGGGCACGGAAGACCGCGAAAAGCAGGAAAAGGTGGTCACCGCCCTCTTCAAGGCCAATTTCGAAGAAGGCCGCAATGTCGGCGACCATGCCGTGCTGCTGGATATCGCCGAAGGCGCCGGCCTCGACCGCTCCGTCATTGCCGCCCTGCTTTCCTCCGACGCCGACCGCGACCTGGTGCTCGCCGAGATCGACGCTGCCCAGAAGATCGGCGTCAGTGGCGTCCCCTTCTTCATCTTCGACCAGCAATATGCCGTCAGCGGCGCGCAGACGCCGGACGTGCTGGTTGGAGCTCTGAAAGATATCGCCAAGATGAAGGCCGAGGCGCGGGCGGGGATGAATTGAATGTTGCGTTGAGGGTGGGAAATGATTGAGACGGCACGGCTTATTTTGCTAAGGTTGTTGCTGTTGGACGCCGAGCATAGCGGCACATGAGCGACCGCGCGGCAAAAGCGGTTATGCGCCCTGGACCATCATTTTGAAAAGCACCGGCTGGATCATAGGCTAGGACGGTCTATGCGATGATCCTTTCGATCCCGGCTGGGGTGTTGAGCCCGGCTACTATTTCAACCAGGATGCCTGGATTTGCCGATTTGGAAGCGAATTTGCCTCGGTGACATTGGCGGTGGCCGACTGCATGTTGAAACTCGCGAGGGTCAGCGCTTTCGCATGACCGGAAAACAAAAAATCGCAACGACTATTGGAAGAAGCGGGATTCGAAGTTATTAGTTTTGTTCCTGAGATGGAACACTTCTTTTTCGAGCGCCTGCGCTCACTTGAAGCAGAGGCTTGGAATGCCAATCGGTGGAGATGCAATATTGTGTCTTCCCGTAATATCATCACGTTCAGCCGACATCTTCCGATGACAGTTTCTCCGATGGCACCCATCCTTTAACGCCGTCGGCCGCTTGGCACCATACCCAGCCATGGGTCTCCTCCAAGGCCGTCAATATCTCACCTACTGAGCAGGTTAGCTCTATGGCTGAATAGTTACGGGACGCTATGGATGGTTCCTCAGACAAGAGAACAGCAGCATCAGGAATCCATCCACTGCGGCCATCCGGTCCCACCGCCCAAAGCCATATGTGACCTTTCCAGTTATCGGATTTACCGGTTAGATTAATTGGATCGCCGATCTTGAACGCAATCGGATCAGCGTAGGAGGCCACGTGTGCCTCCAAAACGGTCCTTTTCGTGGACACTGATCAGCGCCTCCCTACTTCGCCAGCTCCGCCAACTGCGTCATAACCACCGCCGCCCCCTGCAGCCGCTTCTCCGGCGTCGGAAGGTCGCGCGTCAGGAAGACGCTGTGGTCCGGGCGGATCTTCGCCATGGTGCCCTGCTTGGCGATGTAGCCGACAAGGTTGGCCGGGTTCGGGAATTCCTTGTTGCGGAACTGCACGACGACGCCCTTCGGGCCGGCGTCCAGCTTCTCGACATTGGCGGTGCGGCACAGCGACTTGATGTAGACGATCTTCAGGAGATGCTGCACTTCCTGCGGCATCGGGCCGAAGCGGTCGATCATTTCGGCGCCGAAGCCGTCGATCTCCTTGATTTCGGTGATTTCGCCGAGGCGGCGATAGAGCGCCATGCGCAGATGCAGGTCCGGCACGTAATCGTCGGGGATCATCACCGGTGTGCCGACGGAAATCTGCGGCGACCAGCCGGTATCCTGGATCTCGTCGACGCCCTTGACCTCGGCAACGGCCTCTTCGAGCATCTGTTGGTAAAGCTCGAAGCCGACTTCCTTGATATGGCCGGACTGTTCCTCGCCGAGCAGATTGCCGGCGCCGCGGATATCGAGGTCGTGGCTGGCGAGCTGGAAGCCGGCGCCGAGCGTGTCGAGCGATTGCAGCACCTTGAGGCGGCGCTCGGCCGTCGTCGTCAGCACCTTGTTGACCGGCAGGGTGAACAGCGCGAAGGCGCGTACCTTGGAACGGCCGACGCGGCCGCGCAGCTGATAGAGCTGCGCCAGGCCGAACATGTCGGCGCGGTGCACGATCAGCGTGTTGGCCGTCGGCACGTCGAGGCCGGATTCGACGATGGTGGTGGAGAGCAGCACGTCGTAGCGGCCTTCGTAGAAGGCGTTCATGATGTCTTCCAGCTCGCCGGCCGGCATCTGGCCGTGTGCCACAGCCACCTTCAGCTCCGGCACATCCGATTGCAGGAAGGCGTGGATATCGGCGAGATCGGCCAGACGCGGGCAGACATAGAAGCTCTGGCCGCCGCGATAATGCTCGCGCATCAGCGTTTCGCGGATGACGAGCGAATCGAAGGGCGAGATGAAGGTGCGCACCGCCATGCGGTCGACCGGCGGCGTGGTGATCAGCGACAGTTCGCGCACGCCGGTCATGGCAAGCTGCAATGTGCGCGGGATCGGCGTCGCCGACAGCGTCAGCACATGCACGTCGCTCTTCAGCTCCTTCAGCCGTTCCTTGTGCTTGACGCCGAAATGCTGCTCCTCGTCGATGACGAGCAGGCCGAGATTGGCGAACTGGATACCCGAGCCGAGCAGCGCATGTGTGCCGACGACGATGTCGGTCTTGCCTTCGGCCACTTCCTTCTTGGTCAGCGCCAGATCCTTGGCGCCGACGAGGCGGGATGCCTGCTGCACGCGGATCGGCAGGCCGCGAAAACGCTCGGAAAAGGTCTTGAAATGCTGGCGGGCAAGCAAGGTCGTCGGCACGACGACCGCGACCTGCGTGCCGTTCATGGCGGCGACGAAGGCGGCGCGCAGCGCCACTTCCGTCTTGCCGAAGCCGACGTCACCGCAGACGAGGCGATCCATCGGCCGGCCGGCGCCGAGATCGTCGCGCACCGCATCGATGGCGTTCATCTGGTCGTCGGTCTCGTCATAGGGGAAGCGGGCGGCGAATTCGTCATAGAGCCCGTCCGGCGCGGTCAGCACCGGCGCATGCCGCGTCAATCGCTCGGCCGCAACGCGGATCAAGGCTCCCGCCATATCCAGCAGGCGCTTCTTGAGCTTGGCCTTGCGCATCTGCCAGGCGCCGCCGCCGAGCTTGTCGAGCTGCGCCTCGGTGCCCTCGCCGCCATAGCGCGACAGCAGATCGATGTTCTCGACCGGCAGGAACAGCTTGGCGTCGTCGGCATAGCGCAGCTCGAGGCAGGCATGCGGTGCGCCGGCCGCCTCGATGGTCCTCAGCCCGACGAAACGGCCGATGCCGTGCTCGGCATGGACGACGATCGAGCCTTCGTCGAGGCCGGCGACCTCGGAGATGAAATCGGCGGCGCGCTTGCGGCGCTTGGAGCGGCGCACCATGCGGTCGCCGAGAATGTCCTGCTCGCCGATGACGACGAGATCGCCCGCCTCAAAACCCGCTTCCAGGCTGAGCACGGCCGCCGCCGCCTCGCCTTTCGCCAGGCTGCCGAGATCATTGAAAGCCTCGATCGTCTTGACGCGCGCCAGCCCATGTTCGGCCAGCACCTGCAACAGGCGGTCGAGCGATCCCTCGGTCCAGGCCGATATCAGCACCTTGTCGCCGGCGGCGCGGCGATCGGCAATATGCTTGACGACGGCATCGAAGACGTTGACGCGTTCGCTATCGGCGCTTTCGGTGGCGGACCGCGCCCAGCGCGGCCCCTGGCGGGCGTCAACGCTGATCACCCGGCGCGCCTCGCCCTCATGCTCGTTGAAAGGCGAAATGCGGATGGCGTTGAAGGCATCGAGCGCTTTGCCGAAGGTGCTGCCGTCGAGATAGAGCTGGCCGGGCGTGACGGGTTTGTAGGGCGTGCCCTGCGCCATCTGGCCCTTGCCACCCTGCCCGGAATTCAGGCGGGCGTCGTAATAGTCGAAGACCAGCTTGGAGCGCTCTTCGGCGGCTTCGCGCACCGTATGGTCGGTGACCAGCCGGAAGCCCTTGAGATAGTCGAAGACCGTTTCCAGCTTCTCGTAGAACAGCGGCAGCCAATGCTCCATGCCGGCATAGCGGCGGCCTTCAGAGACCGCGACATAGAGCGCATCGTCGCGCGTGGCGGCGCCGAAAGATGAGAGATAATTCTTGCGGAAGCGGCTGATCGTATCCGGCGTCAGCGTCACCTCGCTCATCGGATTGAGATCGAGGGAGCGGACCTGGCCGGTCGTGCGCTGGCTGGCGGGATCGAAGCTGCGGATGCTCTCCAGCGTATCGCCGAAGAAATCGAGCCGTACCGGCTCTTCCGTACCCGGCACGAAGACATCGAGAATGCCGCCGCGCACGGCATATTCGCCGACCTCGCGCACGGTGGCGACGCGGTCGAAGCCGTTGCGCTCCAGGCGGCCGGCGATGTCGTCCATGCGCACCTGATTGCCGGGCCTGGCGGAGAAGGTAAGGCTCTCGATCACATCCTGCGGCGCCACCTTCTGCAGCATGGCGTTGACGGTCACCAGCACGATCGCCGCATGCGGCTTGCGATGATAGGCGATGAGGCCGCTCAAGGCCGCGAGACGGCGCGCCGAGGTGTCGGAGCTGGGCGAGACGCGGTCATAGGGAAGACAGTCCCAGGCGGGCAGCGTCAGCACCGGGATTTCGGGCGCGAGGAAACCGAGCATCTGCTCGACATCGGCCATGTGCTGGCCGTCCGACATGACATAGGCGACGGGCTGTCCCGTTCTTGCCAGCTCAGCCAGCAGGAAGGGTTCCAGGCCGGACGGCACATGGCCAACAGTCAGCGGCTCGCTTGCGGCGAGCAGTTTCTTCGCGTCGAAACCGGGGATCATCTCGTTATTCCGAACCTTTCCGCGATCTCGTCGAAATCGGGCTTGTAGGACGCCAGGCGCTGGAACAGCGGCGTTTGCAGATGCTGCGGCGTCGGCTGGGTTCCGAGAACCCACTTGACGAGATCGTTGTCTTCCTCGGCCATGATGCGCTCGAGCTCGTCGAGGTCGGCTTCGCTCAGGCCCGGCAGCTCATTGTCGGCGAACTGGCCGAAGACCAGATCCATCTCGCGGATGCCGCGATGCCAGCAGCGAAACAGGATGCGCCGGCGGCGAGGATCGAGATCGGCACTGCTGAGAGTGAGCCCAGTCATCAAAAACACCCTTATGTTGATGCGTCTCTATAAAACCAGCCTTGTAAGGTGGGAACCGGTTTTTCGGAAAAAAGCGTCCCTCGTGCAATTTTCCGGGGAGTGTCGGCCTCAGAAAGGCCGTCGCTGCCATCGGCCCTTGCCAAGTCCACCCTCCCCGTCGCATTTTGCCGGCCATGCGCCCGGCTATTCTCGACCCGCTATTTGCTTCCATTTCCTCGCTGCCCGGCGTCGGGCCGAAGGTTGCCGAGCTGCTGGTGAAGCTGCTCGACCGGGAAACGGTCGAGGATTGCCGCGTAATCGACCTGCTCTTCCACGCGCCGCATTCCATCATAGACCGGCGCGAGCAGCCGGGCATCGCGCGGGCGCCGCAGGGCGCCATCGTCACCATCACCGGCCGCGTCGATCGCCACCAGCCGCCGCCAAATCCGCGCAGCAACGTGCCCTATCGCGTCTATCTGCACGATGAAACCGGCGAACTCGCGCTGGTGTTCTTCCGCGGCAAGGCGCAATGGCTGGAAAAACAATTGCCTGTTGACGAGACGGTCACCGTGAGCGGCAAGGTCGACTGGTTCAACGGCCGCCCGTCGATGGTGCATCCCGACTACATCATGCGCGAAAACGAGGCGCAGAACCTGCCGCTGGTCGAACCCGTCTATCCGCTGACGGCGGGACTGGCATTGAAATTCCTGCGCAAGACCATCGAGGCAGCGCTGACCCGCATGCCGGAGCTGCCGGAATGGGACGATGCAGCGCTGGCGCAGAAGCAGGGTTTTCCCTCGATATCGGACAGCTTTCACATGCTGCATGCGCCGCGCGACGCAGCCGACATCGATCCGCAGTCGCCGGCTCGGCGCCGGCTTGCCTATGACGAATTTCTGGCCGGGCAATTGTCGCTGTCGCTGGTGCGCCAGCGTTTGCGTAAGGTCGCCGGCCAACCCGTGCATCCGACTGGAGAAATCAGCCGGAAGATATTGGAATCCCTTCCCTTCTCCTTGACGAACAGCCAAACGCAGGCCATTGCCGATATCCTCAAGGATATGGCCGGCACCGAGCGCATGCTGCGCCTGCTGCAGGGCGATGTCGGCGCCGGCAAGACGCTGGTGGCGCTGATGGCGATTGCCGCCGTTCTCGAAAGCGGCGGCCAGGCCGTGTTGATGGCGCCGACGGAAATCCTGGCACGGCAGCATCACGCCACCATCTCGAAATTCGCTGCCAGCGCCAATCTCTCCGTCGAAGTGCTGACCGGGCGGACCAAGGGCCGCGAGCGCGACGCCATTCTCGAACGCATCGCGTCCGGCGAAGCGCAGATCGTCATCGGCACGCATGCGCTGTTCCAGGACAGCGTCACTTATGCCAATCTCATGCTGGCCGTCGTTGATGAGCAGCATCGCTTCGGCGTCCATCAGCGCCTGCGGCTGACCGCGAAAGGCATCTCGCCGCATATGCTTGTCATGACGGCGACGCCCATCCCCCGAACGCTGGTGCTTGCCGCCTTCGGCGACATGGATGTTTCCAAGCTCACCGAAAAGCCGGCCGGCCGCAAACCCATCCAGACCATTACTGTTCCGACCGAGCGTACGGGTGAGATCGTTTCGCGATTGAAAAGCGCGTTATCCGAAGGCAAGAAAGCCTATTGGATATGCCCACTTGTTGAGGAAACCGAAGAATCCGATTTAATGTCAGTCGAGGAGCGGCATGCAACGCTGACCAAGGCACTCGGCCCGGCTGTCGGGCTCATCCATGGCCGGATGAGCGGGCCGGAGAAGGATGCCGTGATGATGGCGTTCAAGAATGGCGAGACCCGCCTGCTGGTCGCAACGACAGTGGTGGAAGTCGGCGTCGACGTCCCCGATGCGACAATCATGGTGATCGAGCATGCCGAGCGCTTTGGCCTGGCGCAGCTGCATCAGCTTCGCGGCCGCGTCGGACGCGGCGACGAGGCCTCGACTTGCATCCTGCTCTACAAAGGCCCGCTCGGCGAAACAGGCCATGCGCGGCTGTCGATCATGCGCGACACCGAGGACGGTTTCCGCATCGCCGAGGAGGATTTGAAGCTGCGTGGCGAAGGCGAATTGCTCGGTACGCGGCAATCCGGCACGCCGGGCTTCCGCATCGCCAGCCTCGAAGCTCATGCCGATCTTCTCGAAATTGCCCGCAAGGACGCCGCCTATCTGATCGAACGCGATCCGGATCTGACCGGCGAGCGCGGCATGGCGGTGCGTACCCTGCTCTATCTCTTCCGTCGCGACGAGGCGATCCGGTTCCTGCGCGCGGGATAGAGCAGTTCCAGGAAAAGTGCGTAGCGGTTTTCCGTCCGGAATTGCGTGAAAACAAAGAGATAGAGCAGTTCAGCGATTCCGTGGAACGCTGAACTGCTCTAACCGGATGGACGCGAGCGCCGCGTCCATCCATCTCGGAAAATCCGTTACTTCGCCGAAAGGCCGGGGATCGTGAGCTGATACACCTGGAACATGGTGTCGACATCGGCCCCGCCCTCCGCCTTGTAGGCGGCGCCGACCTGGTAGCCGTCCTGGGTCAGGAAGTCGTTGTCGTTGGCGACGAACAGGAAGTAGTCGTCCGGCTGCTTCGGGTCGAGTGCGCTGACGAGCGACATGGCCTCCCATTTTTCCGAGAGGTTGTTGCGGTCGTTCGGTGCGCCGTTGTGCAGTCCGAAGCGCGCTAGGTTGGCGCCGTCGTTGATATCGATGAGCTGGCTCACGGCCGCCGGCTTGACGGAGGGATCGAGCACGCCCTTCGGAGCGACCGGCTTGTCGGCATCGAACGCGCTGCCGGCAATGTCGGTGGCGGCCGAGATATCGACGACGTTGATGCTGCGGTAGAGCGACTTCTCGCCCTTCAGGCCGTAGCCGTTATTGCTGTCGCGCGCCAGCATCAGGAAGCTCGTCGGCGAAAGTGCGACGATTTCGCTCTGCGCGGCCACCGCCGTCTTGCCCTTGTCGTTGGTGAAGACCGGCAGCGGTACGATATATTCATGCACCAGCTTCAGATTTGCCGGATCGGCGGCGTCATAGACCAAAGCGCGGGTGTTCTGCCGGGTCGAGCCGGAATCGCCACCATCCTGACGGGTCGCCGATTGCAGCACCGCGATCAGGAACTTGCCGTCTGGCGTGAGCGACATGCCTTCGAGGCCCTGATTGTTCTGACGACCGCTGGTCGGGTCCTTCGGATCGGGAGCGCTTTCGCCAGGGCCCGGATTGTTCGAGGCGAAATTGACCGCGCCATTGCGCATCGGCAGCAGCGCAGCCGGTGGCTGCGTGGCCGACATCATCCGGCCGTCGGCCGCGAAGCGATAGATATAGGGGCCGTATTCGTCGCTGATGAACATGGTGCCGTCGGGCAGACGGGCAATGGCCTCGTTGTCGAGCGAGAGCTTGCCGTTCGGTGCTTGCGGCAGCAATGGCATGGCGCCTTCCGCCTGGCGGGTGCCGCCCGCCGGATCGAGGCCGGTGGTGTCGGCGCCCTTGTTGTCGGTCAGCAGCATGGTGTCGGCGAGCTTTACCTCAAGGCCGGATTGCTCCTTGCCGGCCGGCGGCGTGGCGCCGGGAGCGACCGGCGTCAGCTGCACGTCGATGGTGTTCAGGCGCGGACGATAGTCGGTGGTGCCCTCGACGTTATAGCCGCGATCCGGCAGCAACCATAGCGAACCCTTGTAGGTGCCGTCGGCATTGCGCACCCAGCTCTTGGCATCGATCGACATGCCGGAACCCGAGCCGAAGGTCTCGCCGAACTTGTCGCGCTGATTGGCGGGAATGCGGCCGATGGCAATGAGGCCCTTGTTGACCAGCGTCATGCCGCCGACGGTGACGGAATTATCGGCAAGGGCCACGGCCGGCGCGGAAAAGACGAAAGTAGCGAGCGCTGCTGACAGCAGCGGCAAAGTCATTGAACGCTTCACGGCAATACCTCCTGATGAAACCATGTGCTGGAACGGCATTCATCCCCGATCGGCCGGAAGCCGTATCGAATGTTCGTCTCCGGCTTTGAAGCTGGATATTCGAGGATGAGATGCGCCCGTTTGCCTTTCCGGCAGACGGTCTAAGACAGCAACATGATAGAGACATGACAACTCGCTCCCAACGTGTGGGATTTGCGAGAAGGCGGAAGCAAGTGATTGCTACGACAGCGATTTTATCGGAACAGGCGGTACTTCCTTGGGCGCGAGCAGCTTTTCGCGATAGTCGGGCGAGACCAGGCCGCCGGAAATTAGAAGCTTGGCGCCGTCCTCGGGACTCATGTCGAGAACCGTGATCTTCTCGCGCGGCACGAAGACGAGGAAGCCGGCGGTCGGCACGGGCGTCGGCGGCAGGAAAACCGCCACCATATCCTTGCCCATGGCATTGAATTTCGAAGCGATCTCGCCCTTTGCATCGGTGGAGATGAAGACCATCGACCAGAGACCGGGGCTCGGATATTCGATCAGACCGACCTTTTTGAAAGAGGTGCCCTGCTCCTTCAGCACGGTCTCGAAGATCTGCTTCACGCTCTTGTAGATGGTGCGCACCAGCGGCACGCGCTGCACGATGGATTCGCCGAAGCGGACAATACTCTGGCCAATCAGGTTCTTGGCGAGGAAGCCGATGATCGTGATGAAGATCATCGCGATCAGCACGCCGGTGCCGGGCACGGCGAAGTTCAGATAGTTCTCGGGATCGTAGCGCGCGGGAATATAGGGCCGAACCCAGCTATCGGCCCAATGAATGACAGACCAGGTGAGCCAGAAGGTAATGGCGATCGGCGCGCAGATGATCACGCCGGCCAGGAAATTATTTCTGATCCGTGCCGCCACGGATATCTTGATGGGCTTTTCCGTCATTCGCCGTTCGAAAACTCCGTTCCGTCGCCTACCGCTCCCGGCAAATTTCCCCCACCATCTCCAGCGTGAATCGTGCCAGAAATTCGCGATGCGCACAACCCGCCAGTCACGCCGCCGGGCCGCATATCGGCCCGGTTCACGACGACGTTATCTGCGCGAAAAGCCGCGAAGAAAGCGGATTATTCGACCGTCACCGACTTGGCGAGATTGCGCGGCTGATCGACGTCCGTGCCCATGAAGACGGCGGTGTGATAGGCAAGCAGCTGGATCGGCAGCGAGAAGATCATCGGGGCGATGATTTCATCGACGACCGGCAGGGTGATCGTCGCCATGGTCGGAAGCGTGGAGGCAGCCGCACCGGCCTCGTCGGTGATGAAGATGATACGGCCGCCGCGCGCCGCCACCTCCTGCATGTTGGAGACCGTCTTGTCGAAGAAGCGGTCATAGGGGGCGATGACAATAACCGGCATGTTCTCGTCGATCAGCGCGATCGGACCGTGCTTCAGCTCGCCGGCGGCATAGCCTTCCGCATGGATATAGGAGATTTCCTTGAGCTTCAGGGCGCCTTCCATCGCAAGCGGGAAGCTGGTGCCACGGCCGAGATAGAGCACGTCCTTGAACTTGGAGATCTCGCGCGCAAGGCTTTCCATCTGCGGCTGGATGATGTTCAGCACCCGCGCCATGATGCGCGGCATCTCGACCAGATGACGCACCATCGCACTTTCATCCGCGGCGCTGACCGTGCCGCGCGCCACGCCGGCGCCGATGGCCAGCGACGCCAGGACGGCAAGCTGGCAGGTGAACGCCTTGGTCGAGGCAACGCCGATCTCCGGCCCGGCCATGATCGGGAAGACCGCGTCGGATTCGCGCGCGATCGTGGATTCCTTGACGTTGACGACGGCGCCGATCTTCAGGCCATGGTCCTTGCAGTAGCGCAGCGACGCCAGCGTATCCGCCGTCTCGCCCGACTGCGAGATGAACAAGGCGGCCTGCGACGGCGACAGCGGCATCTCGCGATAGCGGAATTCGGAAGCGACATCGATTTCCACCGGCAGGCGGGCATAGCGCTCGAACCAGTATTTGCCGATCAATCCGGCGAGATAGGCCGTGCCGCAAGCGGAGATGGCAAGGCCGGAAACGCCCTTGAAGTCGATGGCCGACGCATTCGGCCGCAGGCGATGGCCGACGAAGTCGACATATTGGCTGAGCGCATGGGAGATCACCTCCGGCTGCTCGTAGATTTCCTTTTCCATGAAATGGCGGTGGTTGCCCTTGTCGACGACATAGGCAGTCGCCTGCGATATCTGCCGGGGCCGGCTGACTTCCCGACCGTTGAAGTCGAGGATCGTGGCGCTATTGCGCGTGATGATGGCGCAGTCGCCATCGACGAGATAGGTGATCTCGTTGGTGAAGGGCGCGAGCGCGATGGCGTCGGAACCGAGGAACATCTCGCCATTGCCGAAGCCGACGGCGAGCGGCGGGCCGGAGCGCGCGGCCATCAGCGTATCGGGATGGCTCTGGAACATGACGGCGAGCGCATAGGCGCCGGTGACGCGGTTCAGCATCTTCAGCATCGCCGCACGCGGGTCGAGACCCTCGCCGACATATTTCGCCAGCAGATGCGCGACGACCTCGGTGTCGGTCTGCGTGGTGAAGACCCTGCCCTCGGCCTTCAGCTCCTCTCGCAGTTCGGAGAAGTTCTCGATGATGCCGTTATGGACGACGGCGACGCCTTCGACGAAATGCGGATGGGCATTGGTCTCGTTCGGAACGCCATGCGTGGCCCAGCGGGTGTGGGCAATGCCGGTCACGCCCGGCAACGGCTCCGCATCCAGCCGCTTTTCCAGGTTGAAGAGCTTTCCTTCGGCGCGGCGACGATCCATTGCGCCGTCATGGATGGTCGCGACCCCCGCCGAATCGTAGCCGCGATATTCGAGACGCCGCAGGGCATCCACCAATCGCCCGGCTACAGGCTTCGTTCCGACAATCCCAACAATGCCGCACATACAACTCTCCGTCTGGCCTCAAATGTGAAGGCAAGTCCTAATGATTCTGTCGATTTTCCTCAATTGCCGTCACGGTCACTTTCGATGTCCGACCGTTACGCGGGATCGACCACGGGTTTAGTGGCTGCCCTTTTTGGCCGCCTTGATGGCCAGGGCCCTTTCGCGGATGAGCTTGGCACGGCCGGGCTTTACTTCCTGGCGTGCCCGCCCAAAGGCCAGCGCTTCGGCGGGAACATCCTCGGTAATGACGCTGCCGGAGGCGATATAGGCATTGTCGCCGATTCTGACGGGGGCTACCAGCGACGAGTTCGAGCCGACGAAGCTGTTGGCGCCGATATGGGTCTCGTGCTTGTTGACCCCATCATAATTGCAGGTGATCGTGCCGGCGCCGATATTGCTGCCAGCGCCGATGGTGGCATCGCCGATATAGGTCAGGTGATTGACCTTGGCGCCCTCGCCGAGTTTGCCGTTCTTCACCTCGCAGAAATTGCCGACCTTGGAGCCGCCGGCAAGGTCCGCGCCCGGGCGCAGCCGCGCGAACGGGCCGACGGTCGCGCCCGCGCTGACATGGGCGCCCTCGATATGCGAGAAGGCATGGATGACCGCCCCGCCATCGATCACCGCGCCGGGACCGAAGACGACATTCGGTTCGATCAGCGCATCCTGGCCGATCACCGTGTCATAGGCGAGAAACACCGTTTCCGGCGCGATCATGGTGACGCCGGAAAGCATCAGCTCATGGCGCCGCCGCTCCTGCCAGAGACGTTCGATGACGGCGAGTTCGGCGCGATTGTTGCAGCCGGTCATTTCCACTTCCGGCGCATCGACCGCAACGGCGCGGCCGCCGAGCGAACGGGCGATCTCGACGAGATCGGTGAGATAATATTCGCCCTTGGCATTGCTGTTGCCGATGCGGTCGAGCAGATCCAGCGCCTTGCGGCCGTTGATGGCCATCAGGCCGCTGTTGCACCAGGTCACCGCAAGCTCGGCATCCGTCGCATCCTTCGCCTCGCGGATGGCGATCAGTTCGCCGTCCTTCACCAGCAGGCGGCCGTAGGCGTTCGGGTTTTCCGTATGGAAACCGATGACGACGATGTCGTTGCCCTCGGCAAGTCCCTGGCGCGCGGCGCGCAGCGGCACGTCGGTAAGCAGCGGCACGTCGCCGTAAGCGACGATGATATCGTCATAGCCGCGAGCGATCGCCTCGCGGGCAGCCAGCACGGCATGACCGGTGCCCAGGCGCTCCTTCTGCAGGAAGGCTTCGACCTCGATCCCGCCGATATCGGCTGCGGCGGTCACCTCCTGCGCATTGCGGCCGACGACGAGCGCTGCGGCGGAAATATCGGTCCTGGCGATCGCTTCCATCACATGCGCGATCATCGGCCGGCCGGCGATCGGATGCAGCACCTTGGAAACCGACGACTTCATGCGGGTGCTGTCGCCTGCGGCAAGGATGATGGCGAGACAGGTGCGTTCCATTTCAAGCTCCGAAAGATGCGACTCGGCGAGGCCTATGTAGGCTTCGTCCTCTCTTAGAGCAATTCCAGGCGAAATGCGCAGCGGTTTTCCATCCGGAATTGCCTAAACAATGACCTTGGCGACGAGTTGAATGGAAACTACGGCGAATTTAGAGGTTGCGCTCAGGCATGCGTCAGCGCCGCGAAGGCCTGCAGCACATGCTGGCGACCATCGAAAATGACGAATTCCATCGCCTTGTAGGCCGCCAGTCCGTCATGAGCCGCGATCGCATCGACAATGGCCATATGCGTATCGGCGATATTGGCGAAGCCGTTGCTGCTGGGCGGCGCGCTCATGCGGAACATGCCGACCAGCGCGGCCTCGATCAGGCCGCCGAGCGAGCGCATGAAAGGATTGTGGGATGCTTCGGTAACGGCCAGGTGGAAATGCAGGTCGGCAAGGGCGAGGCTGTCGGGCGTATGTTCCGGGGCGGCCATCGCCAGGGCCAGCCGCCGCAGCAGCTCGACCTCTTCCGCGCCCGCCCGCTCCGCCACCAGACTGGCGGCAAACGGCTCGAAGGCCAGGCGGATGTCATAGAGATGAAGGAGGAACTCTTCGTTGACACCGCTTTCGAAGTGCCAGGTCAGCACCTCGTTGTCGAACATGTTCCAGTGAATGCGCTCGGTCACCCGGGTGCCGACGCGGGCGCGCGGAACGACCAGCCCCTTTGCCGCCAGTGTTTTCATGCTTTCGCGCAGAACCGTGCGCGACACTTTGAACCGCTGCAGGAGATCGCTGTCGCCCGGAAGGATGCTGCCGATGGGAAAGACGCCCGCCACGATCGCTTTTCCGAGATCATCGACGACCTGAGCATGGCTCGTTCGTGATTTCCCTTCGGATTTTCGTGTCTCAAGCAATCTGCCGCGCAAGCCCCCGATCCTTCCCTAAGCGTAACGTCGGTTGAAACGGGACAGGAGCAGAAGACCTTTCTGCATCAGAATAAACGCAAACAGTAGCAGCCCGATCAATATCTTCGTCCACCAGCTGGAAAGCGTTCCATCGAAGGTGATGTAGGTCTGAATCAAGCCTTGTATGAGAATTCCGATGAGAGTTCCCCCCACGAACCCTGCTCCTCCCGTCAGCAATGTTCCGCCGATAACCACCGCGGCGATGGCGTCGAGCTCGACGCCGACGGTGGCAAGCGAATATCCGGCGGATGTATAGAGGGAAAAAACGATTCCGGATAGACCGGCCAGAAAACCGGAGAGCGCGTAGATCTGCATCGTGGTGCGTCCCACGGGAACGCCCATCAGCTGCGCGGTCTGGACGCCGCCGCCGAGCGCATAGACATTGGCCCCGAAGCGCGTTCGGTGCGCCAAAAGAATGCCGCCGGCGAAGACGAGCAGCATGATGGCGCCGATCAGCGTCAGACGCCCGCCGCCCGGCAAGAGCAGATACATGTCGCTGAGCCCGGTATAGAACTCGTTGTCGATCGGGATGCTGTCGATCGACAGGACGAAGGCGATGCCGCGCGCCAGGAACATGCCCGCCAGCGTGACGATGAAGGGCGGCATGCCGAGATAATGGATGATCGCGCCCATGCCGCCGCCGAAAGCCGTGGTGATCACCAAAACCAGAACGAAGGCGACCAGCGGATGGATCGATGTGTCGCGCATGATGATCGCCAGGAAGACGCCGGTGAAGGCGATGACCGAGCCGATCGACAGGTCGATGCCGCCGGAGAGGATGACGAAGGTCATGCCGACCGCGGCGATCCCGAGAAAGGCGTTGTCCGTCAAGAGGTTGCCGACGACGCGGGTCGACAGCATGGTCGGGTACTGCAGGGCGCAGCCCGTATAGGCGAGGATGAAGATGACGATCGTCGCGAGCAGCGGAAGGTATTTCGAGTTCACTTTGCCTGCTCCTCTTGGATCATCCGCGCCTCGCCCCGCCGGCGCCAGAAAAATGCCGTGACGGACTGGAGAGCCGGAGACTGGATGACCAGAATGATGATGACGATGACGGCCTTGATCACCAGATTGAATTCCGGCGGGAAGCCGGAGAGCAGGATGCCGGTATTGACCGACTGGATGATCATGGCGCCGATCAGCGAGCCGACGATGCTGAAGCGGCCGCCGAGAAGCGAGTTGCCGCCGACGACGACCGCCAGGATCGCGTCCAGCTCGAGCCAGAGGCCGGCATTGTTGGCATCCGCACCCTTGATATCGGCGGAAACGATGATGCCGGCGATGGAGGCGCACAGGCCGCTCAGCGCATAAACGGCGATCAGCAGGATCGGCGTCTGGATGCCGGACAGCGTGCTGGCGCGGCGATTGATCCCGATGGCCTCGACCAGCATCCCGAGCGCGGTCCGCCTGACCAGCAGGATGACGGCGAGCGCCACTGCCAGCCAGACGACGACGGGCATCGGCAGCCAGGAGAAGGAGCCGCTGCCGAAGAAGATCAGCCCCTCGTCGTTGAAGGTCATGATGACGCCTTCGGTGATGAGCTGCGCGATACCGCGGCCGGCGACCATCAGCACCAGTGTCGCGATGATCGGCTGGATATCGAGCACGGCGACCAGCAAGCCGTTCCACAGCCCGCATGCCAGCCCGACGCCGAGGGTCAGCAGCAGCGTATAGGCGAGCGAATGGCCGGAGACGATCGCGGATGCCGCGACCGCGCCGCAAATGGCGATCACCGCGCCGACCGAAAGATCGATACCCTTGGTCGCGATGACCAGCGTCATGCCGATCGCCAGCAGTGCCACGGGCGCGCCGCGATTAAGGACGTCGATGAGGCTGCCGTACAATCTGCCGTTCTGCACTTCCAGATGAAAGAAATGCGGGAACATGATGAAATTCAAAAGAAGAATGGCAGCCAAGGCAATGAGCTGCGGCATTAGTCGAAACAAGGATGCCTTGATCTGGGAACTCATGCTTCCTCCCGCTTGCTCTGAGCCGTGGCAATGGCGTCGACGATATGGCCGGCGGTGATTTCGGCACCGGTCAGCTCGGCAATATGCTCGCGGTCGCGCAGCACGATGACGCGGGAACTATAGGCCACAAGCTCCTCGAGCTCGGAGGATATTACCACCAGTGACATTCCCTGGCGGCACAGATCCTCGATCAGCCGAATGATTTCGGCATGGGCGCCGACATCGATGCCGCGCGTCGGTTCGTCGAGAATGAGGAAGCTTGGATTGGTCGCCAGCCAGCGTGCCAGGATGGCCTTCTGCTGATTGCCGCCGGACAGCAGCCTGATCGGTTTTTCCCGGTCTGTGGTGCGGATATCCAGCGCCTTGATGTAGCGGTCGGCGATCGCGTTCTGCTCGCCGCGCGACAATGGACGAGCCCAGCCGCGACGGGCCTGGAGCGCCATGACGATGTTCTCGCGGATCGAGAGGTCGCCGATGATCCCGTCCGTCTTGCGGTCCTCCGGGCAAAAGCCGAAGCCGTTCTTGATGGCGGCGCGCGGGCCGGAAAGGCTCACCGCCTTGTCCTCGATCCTGGCTTCGCCGCTATCGGCGCGCTCGACGCCGAACATCACCTCCGCGGTCTCCGTGCGTCCCGAGCCGAGCAGGCCGGCGATGCCGACAACCTCGCCGACACGAACCTCCAGATCGAAGGGCTTGATCTTGCCGCGCTTGCCGAAATTGCTGAAGTGATATTTCGCCGGCCCGCTTTCGCTGGTCGCCTGCTTCGTGCTTGCTTCGGCCTCCGCCAGTTCGCGGCCCAGCATCATGGCGATCAGGGTTTGCCGCGGCAAGCCCTCAGCGTCGCGGGTGCCGACCAGCCGGCCGTTGCGAAGAACGGTGATCCGGTCGCAGATTTCATAAACCTGTTCCAGAAAATGAGTAATAAAAACAATTCCAAGCCCGCGTTGCTTCAAGTTTCGCACGACGCCGAAAAGCATGGCGACTTCATGGGTGTCGAGGCTTGCGGTCGGCTCGTCGAGGATCAGGACCTTGCCGGAGAGATCGACGGCGCGCGCGATGGCGATGACCTGCTGGATCGCCACCGAGAAGCGATCAAGCTGGCGCGTCACGTCGATATCGATGCCGTATTGCAGCAACAGATCCCTGGCCATGCTGTTCATCAGCCGGCTGCTGACCATGCCGAGGCGCCGCGGCTGGCGGCCGAGAAACAGGTTTTCCGCCACGCTCAGATTGGCGAGGAGATTGACCTCCTGATAGACCGTCCCGATGCCGAGCTTCTGTGCCGCCAGCGTATCGTGCGGATCGATCTCGGCGCCATCGAGGACGAGACTGCCCGCATCGCGGCGATAGGCGCCGGTCATGCATTTGATCAGAGTGGATTTGCCCGCGCCATTTTCACCGAGAAGGGCATGGACCTCGCCCCGACGCAGCGTGAAGTCGACATGGTCGAGCGCGGTGGAACCGGGGAAATATTTGCAGAAGCCTGTTGCTGTCAGAAGGCGCTCGACATCGTGAGCCATGGCGCGAGAATTTCCTTGGATTGAGCTGCATGAAAAACGCGGAACTGCCGTTTGCCTGCTGCATAATTCTTTAAATCAGTATCGATTTAAGGATAAAATTACGCAGCAATTTTAAGATGTTACAGCGTCATTTTGCACGTCGCATGTGACGTGCGACGCTGTAATGCAAGGCAATTCCGCGCCGAAAGAGCGTGCCGGCCGCTTGTCCGGCCGACACGATCGATTTCTATCTCAGTAGCCCAGGTCTTTCTTCGCCTCGTAGACCTTCTGCGGATCGTCAGCCTGCGTATAGAGCTTGGACTCGGTCTGGATCCACTTCGGCGGTTCCTTCTTGGTCTTCAGGTAGGCGTCGAGCGCGTCGAAGGCGGGACCTGCCATGTTCGGCGTCAGTTCCACCGTTGCGTTCGCTTCGCCGGCCGCCATGGCCTTGAAGAGGTCCGGAACCGAATCGATGGATACGGTCAGGATGTCCTTGCCCGGCTTCAGGCCGGCTTCCTTGATCGCCTGGATGGCACCGACGGCCATGTCGTCATTATGCGCGTAGAGCGCGCAGATGTCCTTGCCACCGCCTTCGGCCTTCAGGAAGCTTTCCATGACTTCCTTGCCCTTGGCACGGGTGAAGTCACCCGTCTGGCTGCGGACGATCTTCAGGTTGTCGTGGCCCTTGATGGCTTCCTCGAAGCCCTTCTTGCGGGCGATGGCCGGCGAGGAGCCGGTCGTGCCCTGGAGCTCGACGATATTGCACTTCTTGTCGCCGACATTCTTCACCAGCCAGTCGCCGGCAACCTTGCCTTCGTGGATCTGGTCGGACGTGACGGCGGTCAGATAGAGATCCTTCGGCGCGTTGATCGTGCGGTCGAGCAGGATGACGGGGATCTTGGCTTCCTTGGCTTCCTTCAGGACCGAATCCCAGCCGGTTTCGACGACCGGAGCGAGCAGAATCGCGTCCACGCCCTGGGCGATGAAGGAGCGGATCGCCTTGATCTGGTTTTCCTGCTTCTGCTGCGCGTCAGCGAACTTCAGATCGATGCCGCGCTTCTTGGCCTCCTGCTTGGTCAGCGTGGTTTCTGCCGCGCGCCAGCCGGATTCAGAACCGATTTGTGAGAAGCCGACGACCAGGTCCTTTGCCGATGCGGACGTGAACATGCAAGCAGCAAGAATCGTGGCACTCACCAGTGCAGTCTTCAGTTTCATAATATCCTCCCAATGGGCCATCTCCTGAGGCCGAGAGAGAAAAAATCATATAGTAATACTTTTGTAAATCGACATTCGTTGATGCAACGCAACAAAAAAGGGCGCCATGGGCGCCCTTTTTCAACTCTGCATTACTAAGGCAAGCTTACTTCGCGGCAGGCAACTTGTCGTCGACGCCTTCGATGTAGAAATTCATGCCGAGCAAGGTGCCGTCGTCAGCGCGTTCGCCGGCCTTCAGCCAGGGCGTGCCATCCTGCTTGTTGATCGGGCCGGTGAAGGGCGCGAGTTCGCCGGACTTGATCTTGGCCTCGGTTTCCTCGGCCAGCTTCTTCACGTCGTCAGGCATGTTGGTATAGGGCGCCATGGTCAGGATGCCGTCCTTCAGGCCGTCGAAGCTCTGTTCGGACTTCCAGGTGCCGTCGAAGAAGGCATGGACGCGCTTGATATAGTAAGCGCCCCAGGTGTCCTCGATCGCAGTCAGCTGCGACTTCGGGCCGGCGGCGATCATGTCGGACGCCTGGCCGAAAGCCTTGATGCCGCGCTGTTCGGCAACCTGCATCGGCGCGGTCGTGTCCGTGTGCTGGGTCAGGATATCGACGCCCTGGTCGATCAGCGCCTTGGCGGCGTCGGCTTCCTTGCCCGGATCGAACCAGGTGTTGACCCAGATGACCTTCATCTTGAAGTTCGGATTGACCGAGCGGGCGCCGGCTTCGAAGCCGTTGATGCCCATGACCACTTCCGGAATCGGGAAGGTGGCGATGTAGCCGGCCGTGCCGGTCTTCGACAGCTTGGCGGCGATGACGCCGCTGATGTAGCGGCCTTCATAGAAGCGCGAATTGTAGGTCGCGACATTGTCAGCCGTCTTGAAGCCGGTGGCGTGTTCGAACTTCACCTTCGGATACTTCTTGGCGACCGCGATCGTCGGGTCCATGAAGCCGAAGGAGGTGGTGAAGACCATCGCGCAGCCGGAGCGGGCCATGCGCTCGATGGCGCGTTCGGCATCCGGGCCTTCCGGAACGTTTTCGAGGAACGGCGTTTCGATCTTGTCGCCGAACTCCTTCTGCAGCGCCTGGCGGCCCTTGTCATGTGCCTGTGTCCAGCCGCCGTCGGTCTTCGAGCCGACATAGATGAAGCAGATCTTCGTTTTGGAAGCTGCTTCCGCCGAGGTGGCGGCGCCGAACCCGACGATGAGGGCCGCGGTGGCGGCGAGTGAGAGAGCTAGTTTCTTCATAGTAACCCCTGTTGGTTGGAAGGTTTCCGATAACCCGTCTTTTTAGTTGTTCATCGATCCGGCACGAAGGATTTGCCGAGCGATGCCGGCGTGTTGATCAGTGTCGCGCGCCGATTTTGAGAGATAATGACCAGGACGACAACCGTGGAAAGATACGGCAGCATCGAGAGGAACTGCGAGGGCACGCCGATGCCGAAGGCTTGCGCGTGCAACTGCAGGATCGTCACGGCGCCGAAGAGATAGCCGCCGATGAGAATGCGCCACGGACGCCACGAGGCGAAGACGACGAGCGCAAGCGCGATCCAGCCGCGTCCGCCGGACATGCTTTCCGTCCATTGCGGCGTGTAGATCAGCGATAATTGCGCTCCGGCAAGTCCGGCGCAGGCACCGCCGAACATGACGGCGAGGTAGCGCGTGCGGATGACATCGATGCCGAGCGCATGGGCCGAGCCGTGATTGTCGCCGATCGCGCGAAGCTTGAGGCCGGCGCGGCTGCGGAACAGGAACCAGTTGACCGCGATCACCAGGGCGATCGACAGATAGAAGACGATATCCTGCTTGAACAGGACATTGCCGATATAGGGGATCTGCGAGAGGACCGGGATTTCGATCGGCAGCAGGCGGATTCCCGGAACGCCCACATAGCCTTCGCCGATCATGCCGGACACGCCGAGCCCCAGGATGGTCAGCGCCAGGCCGGTCGCCACCTGATTGCTCACCAGCGTCAGGGTGAGGAAAGCGAAGAGCAACGAAAACAGCGCGCCGCAAACAATGCCCGCAACGAGGCCTACATAGGGCGAGCCGGAGATCTGGGCGGCGACAAAGGCACCGACCGAACCCATGATCACCATGCCCTCGACGCCGAGATTGAGCACGCCGGCGCGCTCGGCCACCAATTCTCCGATGGCGGCAATGACCAGCGGCGTCGCGGCCGTGATGATCGTCAGCAGGACGGCTTCGAAGAATGTCATGCCGCGCCTCCGGCCTTAACGTGTGTCCGCGACCGGACGAAGCGGATCTTGTAGAGGATCAGCGTGTCGCAGGACAAGACGAAGAACAGCAGGAAGCCTTGGAAGACGCTGGTCACCTTGTCCGAAACGCCGATCGACAATTGCGCAGCCTCGCCGCCGATATAGGTCAATGCCAGCACCAGGCCGGATGCGATGAGGCCGAGCGGATTGAGACGGCCGAGATAGGCGACGATGATGGCGGTGAAACCGTAGCCCGGCGAGATCGAAGGCTGAAGATGGCCGATGGTGCCGGAGACTTCGGAAATGCCGGCGAGGCCGGCAAGCGCGCCGGACAGAAGGAATGCGAACCAGACCATCTTCTTCGGCGAAAAGCCGGCAAAGCGCCCTGCCCGTTCGGACTGCCCGAGCACGACCACCTCGAAGCCCTTCAGCGTGTATCGCATCATGAACCAGAGCAGGATGGCCGCGACGATCGCAAAGACGAAGCCCCAATGCGCCGTGATGGTATCGTCCCAGATCGGCGGCAGCACGCCTTCGGGAACGAAGTCGCGCGTTCCATAGAAGCCGTGGCCATCCGGGTTGCGCCAGGGACCGCGCGTCAGCCAATCGAGGAAAAGCTGGGCGATATAGGTCAGCATCAGGCTGGTGAGGATTTCATTGGTATTGAAATGCGTCTTCAGAAGCGCCGGGATGGCGGCATAGAGCGCACCGCCGATGGCGCCGCAGATCAGGATCAGCGGCAGCAGCATCGGCGAATGCCAATCGTAGAAATAGACGGGAATGATCGAGCCGAAGATGGCGCCGACGCTGTATTGCCCTTCCGCGCCGATATTCCAGTTGTTGGAGCGGTAGCAGACGGACAGGCCAACGGCGATCAGGATCAGCGGGCCGGCCTTCTTCGCCAGTTCGTTCAGCGACCAGGTGTCGAATAGCGGTTCGACGAGCAGGGCATCGAGCGATTCCAGCGGGTCCTTGCCGAGAAGCCAGAACATCACGCCGCCGGCGATCAGCATCAATACCAGCGCGAGCAGCGGCGAGACGAACCCGTAGAGCTTCGAGGCCTGCGGGCGCTTTTCGAGTTCAATGCGCATGCGCGGGCTCCGAATGGGTCTTGGATTCATGCAGGCCGCCCATCAGCATGCCGATCTTTTCCCGCGTCAGCTCGTCCGCCGGATAGGCCGGCGACAGGCGCCCCTCCGAGATCACCGCGATATCGGTCGCCACTTCGAAGATTTCGTCGAGATCCTGGCTGATGACCAGCACGGCCGAGCCGCTGCGGGCGAGATCGACCAAGGCCTGACGGATGCGGCTTGCAGCGCCCGCATCGACGCCCCAGGTCGGCTGGTTGACGACCAGCACCGACGGCTGGCGGTCCAGCTCGCGGCCGACGATGAATTTCTGCAGATTGCCGCCGGACAGCGCGCCGGCCGCGGGGTCGTCGCCGCTCTTGCGCACATCCATGGCCTCGCAGATGCGCTTTGCCGCCTGCTTGACCGCGCCATGGCGGATCACGTTCAGGAAACCACCGCCGAGGAAGGCCTTGCGATCCGATTGGCCTCGCGCCAGGACCAGATTGTCCGACAGCTTCAGGCCCGTCACGGCGGCATGGCCATGACGCTCCTCCGGCACGAAACCGGCGCCAAGCAGGCGGCGCGCATTGATACCCTTGGTACCGACCGCCTTGCCGCGCACGTGGATCAGATCGTCGGAGGCTACCGCATGTTCGCCGGAAACAACGTCGAAAAGCTCTCCCTGCCCGTTGCCGGCCACGCCGGCAATCGCCAGGATTTCCCCCGAACGCACCCGAAGCGAAATATCCTTCAGCGAGATGGCGAAGGGCGTCCGCGCAGGAACGGAAAGGCCCGCGACCTCGAGCTGGATGTCGCCCTTCTTGCCGAGACCCTCATGCTGGACGCTGGCGACATCGCTGCCGACCATCATGCGCGCGAGCGAGCCCGTGGTTTCCTGCCGGGGATCGCAGGCGCCGGTGACCTTTCCGTGACGCAGCACGGTGGCGCGCGAACAGATGCGCTGCACCTCTTCCAGGCGGTGACTGATATAGAGGACCGAGCGACCCTCATCCCTGAGCTGGAAAAGGGTTTCGAACAGCCTGTCGGCCTCCTGCGGTGTCAGCACCGAGGTCGGCTCGTCAAGAATGATCAGCTTCGGATTCTGCAACAGCGCGCGCACGATCTCGATGCGCTGACGCTCGCCGACGGAGAGGTCGGCAACATGCGCGTGCGGATCGAGCGGCAGGCCATAGGCACGCGACAGGCTGGCGGCTTCCTCGACGATCTTTCCGATTGGAACGCTGTCATCCAGGGAAAGGGCGATGTTTTCGGCAACCGTCAGCGCCTCGAACAGCGAGAAATGCTGGAATACCATGCCGATGCCGAGCTTGCGGGCTTCGCCCGGCGAAGTGATGGATACGGCTTTGCCTTGCCAGGCAATCTCGCCGGCGCTCGGCTCCAGCACGCCGAACAGCATCTTCACGAGGGTCGATTTGCCTGCGCCGTTTTCCCCGAGCAGAGCATGAATCTCGCCGGACTGGATTTCCAGATCAATTTTATTACAGGCAGCAAAGCTACCGAACAGCTTCGTCAGTTTGCGAACCGACAATAACGCACCGGCTGCCGGCACATCGGATGACGACACGTTCCCCTCATTTCCTTCCCACCGTCCTGCCCTTGGATTATGGGATCAGCAGCGTAGTTCCACTTGTTTTCCTTGTTTCCAGATCCGTGTGCGCGCGCCCCGCATCGCTCAACGGATAGGTCTGATGGATATTGATACGCACTTTGCTGCTTTGCACAACAGCAAATAACGCCTTTGCACTGGCTCTCAATTCCTCAGGCGTGCCGATATAGGCGAAAAGACTTGGCCTTGTGGCGAAAAGCGAGCCCTTCTGGTTGAGGGTGGCAAGGTTAAAATTCTCTATCGGTCCGGAGGACTGGCCGAAGGTTACCCACAGGCCCCGCGATTTCAGGCAGTCGAGAGACTGCGGAAACGTGTCGCGCCCGACGGAGTCGTAGACGACATCGACGCCCTTGCCGCCGGTGATCTCGCGGACACGCTCGACGAAGTTTTCGCGGCCGTAGTCGATGACGTGATCGTAGCCGTTTGCCAGCGCCAGCTTGACCTTCTCCGCCGAACCGGCCGTGCCGATCACGGTCGCGCCCAGCGCCTTCGCCCATTGCCCGGCAATCAGCCCGACGCCACCGGCAGCGGCATGGAACAAGAGCACGGTGTCCGGTCCGACCTTGAAGGTGCGGTTGAGCAGATATTCGGCCGTCATGCCCTTCAGCATCATCGCCGCCGCCGTTTCGAGCGGAATATCGTCGGGAACCCTGACGAGATGGCGGGTCTCGATGTTGCGCTCGACGCTATAGGCGCCATCCGAGCCGGCATAGGCCACCCGATCGCCGATGGCGAAGTCGGTGACGCCAGGCCCGACGGCGGTCACCGTGCCGGCGGCTTCCTTGCCGAGCGGCAGCGGAAATTGCGGCGCCTTGTAGAGGCCCGAGCGGAAATAGATATCGATGAAGTTCAGCCCGATCGCCGCATGGCGGATCTGCACCTCGCCGGCGCCGGGCGGCGGCAGATCCACCTCCGCCAGCTTCATCACCTCGGGACCGCCGTTTTCATGGATGTGGATGGCTTGGGTCTTCTTCATGACGCACAAATCCTATTGACGCCCGAGGGACGGGAAAAATTGCAGAACCGCACCGATGCAATAGAGATAGAGGCCGCTGACGATGAACAGGACGACGGCCCATTGCGGCATGACGAAATGCATCAGCAGCGAATACATGCCGAGCGCCGACCAGAACAGGAATATGCCGAGATTGAGCGGCCGTAGGCGCTTGACGCGCACGGGATGCAGGAAATTGATCGGCAGGAAGGTGAGGACGACGGAGATGCCGACGATGATCATGGCCGTCGTCGCGCTGGCGCCGATGACGAAGAGCGTGAAGATCACCATGTTCCAGACGACCGGAAAGCCGGAAAAGAAATACTCGTCCGTCTTCATGCCGGTATCGGCGTAGTAGATCGCACTGGAAACCACGATCATGCCGGCGGCGACGAAGGACCAGGGCTCGCCGATCATGCCGCTCTCATAGAGCGCGAAGGCCGGTAGCAGCACGTAGGTCACGTAGTCGATGATGTTGTCGAGCGTGTCGCCCGACCAGTTGGGCAGCACTTCCTTGACGCTGACCTTGCGGGCGATCGGCCCGTCTATGCCGTCGACGAGCAAAGCGAGCCCAAGCCACCAGAACATGTCGACGAAGCGATGTTCCGCCGCGGCGACGACGCCGAGAAAGGCCAGAAATGAACCGGATGCCGTCAAGATGTGTACGGAGAAAGCGCGAATCTCCGCATAAGGCACCCGTTTGTAATTGAAGATTTTCATCCGCCCCGTGACTCGCCCGCTTATTCACCTGCCCCGGCAGGCGATTTTTCTCGCTAATATGCATCCTTTGGCCGGCACTGCCAGCGCAAAAGTGTCCATTTTCCGGGCACGCTATAGCGAGTTGCTGTCATTTTCACCCGCTGCGATGTTTCATCCCATGGATTTCAACAGGCTAAGTGCTTATTTTGAGACGAGAAGCATTTGAGGCATTCGATATGAAGCAGGTTGAAGTGGCCGTAATCGGCGGCGGTCTGGCGGGCATGGTGGCGGCGATCGCGCTGGCGCGGGGCGGACGTTCCGTCGCCCTCGTGGCAGCGCCGTACAACAAGGCCGACCGGCGCACCACGGCGCTGATGGACCAGTCGATTCGTTTCCTGGAACGCTTGGCGCTCTGGGATAGGATCGCCCCTTCCACCGCCCCTCTGACGACGATGCAAATCATCGACGGCACGAAACGCCTATTGCGCGCGCCGACGGTCGCCTTCCGCTCGACCGAGATCGGTCTCGACGCCTTCGGCTATAATATCCCGAATACCGTGCTGCTCGAAAGTCTCGGCGAAGCCGTCAGGGCCGAAGGCAATATCGCGCTCGTCGAGAAGACTGCCTCCGAAGTTTCCATCCGCGAGGATGGTGTGAGCGTGACGCTTGGCAACGGCGAGACACTGGAAGTCGCTTTCGTCGTCGGCGCCGACGGTCGCAATTCGATGGTGCGCGAAACGCTCGGCATCAAGACCAAGACCTGGTCCTATCCGCAGTCCGCCATGGTGCTGAACTTCGCGCATAGCCTGCCGCATCAGAATATCTCGACGGAATTCCACACCGAAAGCGGACCCTTCACCCAGGTTCCCCTGCCCGGCTATCGCTCCAGTCTCGTCTGGGTGCAGAAGCCGGCGGAGGCCGCCGCCAATGCCGAAAAATCGCTGCAAGAGCTCGGCCGCCTCGTCGAGGATCGCATGCAGTCGATGCTCGGCAAGGTCACGGTCGAGGACAATGTGCAGGTCTGGCCGCTTTCCGGCATGACCGCCTATCGCTTCGGCAAGGGCCGCGCCGCGCTGATCGGCGAGGCTGCTCACGTCTTTCCGCCGATCGGCGCCCAGGGGCTCAATCTCAGCCTGCGCGATATCCTCGCCCTGTCGGACATTCTCTGCGAGCACGCCGATAAGCCGATCCCCTCCTCCGCCGGCGATAGTTTCGACCGCAAGCGCCGGGCCGACATCGTCAGCCGCACGGCAAGCGTCGACCTGCTCAACCGGTCGCTGCTGTCGGATTTCCTGCCGGTGCAGATGCTGCGCGCCGCCGGCATGCATGTGCTGTCCGCCATTCCGCCGCTGCGCAATCTCGTCATGCGCGAGGGCATCCAGCCGGGTGGCAGCCTCAGCGGCTTTCCGGCGATGCTACGGGAAAAGCTGCGCCGGTAAGGCGCCGGATTTGATCAGGTAAAGCAGCAGCGATACCGTCACCACCGAACAGGCGGTCGTGATCAGGATCGTGGCCGATGCCCGCTCCTGCCAGACGCCATATTGCTGGCCGATGACGAAGACATTCGTCGCCGTCGGTAAGGCGGCGAGCAGCATCGCCGCCTCGATCCAGATGGGGTCGAAACCACCAACCGCCTGCAGCACGAGATAGACCACCAGCGGATGCAGGATGAGCTTGGCCGGCACGATATAGCCGATCTCCGTCGGAATGCGCTTCAATGGGCGCAGCGCAAGCGTCACGCCCATGGCAAACAGCGCACAGGGCGCCGCAGCCTGGGCGAGATAATCGACGAAGCGCTGGAAGGCGACCGGCGGATGCACGGAAAGAGCCGCAACCGCGAAACCGAGGGCGGTGGAGAGAATGAAGGGATGCAGCAGCACCTTCCTGGCGATATCGGCGGCCAGTTGCGGCAGCGAACGCTTGTCCTCTCCTTCCATCGCCATCATCGTCGGCGCCACGATGAAATGCAGGGCGTTCTCGAAGCAGACGATCAGTGCCACGGGAACGGCGGCCTTTTCGCCGAGCGCCAGAAGCGCCAGGCCCGGCCCCATATAGCCGATATTGCCATAGGACCCCGCAAAGGCCTGGATGGTGCTGTCGGCCAGCGAATTGCGCCGCAGGAAGCGGCCGGCGAGAAACAGCAGCAGGAAGATCGAATAGGTCGCGGCGATATCGGCGACGATGAAATCGACCCGCGTCAGCTGTTCGATCGGCGTCTGCGCGACCAGCTTGAAGAACAGCGCCGGCAGAGCGGCATAGATGATGAAGGTATTGAGCCAGCCGAGCGCCTCGGCCGGCTGCCGGGTGACGCGGGCGGCGATGTAGCCGATCAGGATGAGGCCGAAGAACGGCAGCAGCAGACCGACAATGTCAGCCATCGGGCATGTTCCACTCAACTGATGAAACGAAAGACGGAAGAGAGTGTCCGGCTTAACCGATTTTCATCAGGATTGGAAAGGTCTGCTGGAACCAGATCGCCATGTCGCTGACATAGCCAAAGATGAAGGCGAGCCCGGTCAGGATGAGAAACACGCCCATGATCTTCTCGACCGTGCCGAGATGGCGGCGGAAGCGGACGAGAAAATTCATGAAGGCGCCGGAAAAGCCGGCCGCGATCCAGAACGGAACGGCAAGGCCGAGCGAATAGACGGCGAGCAGCCCGGCGCCGGCCCCGACCGTCTCGCGCGAGGCCGCGACCCCGAGAATGGCGCCGAGCACCGGCCCGATGCAGGGCGTCCAGCCGAAGGCGAAGGCCAGGCCCATAATATAGGCCCCCGTCAGCGTCGCCGGTTTGCCGCCACCCTGGAACCGCGCCTCGCGAGCCAGAATGCCCAGGCGGAAAACACCCAGAAAATTCAAGCCCATGACGACGATGATCAGGCCGCCGATCTTGGCGAGGATATCGAGATGCTGGCGCAGCAGCATGCCGATCGAGGAAGCGCCGGCGCCAAGCGCGACAAAGACGGTCGCAAAGCCCAACGTGAAGAACAGGGCGGAAAACAGCACATTGCCGCGAACATTCGGCCCCGCCGCCACCGCGGCCCCACCGCCACGAAACTGCTCGACCGAAATGCCGGCCATATAACACAGATAGGGCGGCACCAGCGGCAGCACGCAGGGCGACAGAAACGAAAGCGCCCCGGCAAGCAAGGCGCTCAGAAGCGAAATATCGGCAAGCGACACGATGGACTCCGGCTATGTCATTCCAACGGCCTTAGTAGCGTTGCGGAAGGCGGAAGGCCAATCACCTTTTCGCGGGCGACCGATCTCCGGCAAAGTCTGCGGACCGCGAGCCGATATCCGCTTCGCCCGCCCTGCAATGTCGCATTGCTATTGTGGAAATCACGATCGGCCTGGGTAATCATTAGTCAATTCTAATTATTGCCTGATGTCGCGCGTGCATATAGATTATGGAGCTGCGTTCAGCTTCCGGTTGAATGCCTTGTTGTTGGTTAAAGGGGGCATACTAGCATGTCGGAGATCTTTGAGCCGTTTATTGCCAGAGAGCGATCTATCGGACCGTATAAGTTTGACGTCCATGTCGAGGATGAGCTGGGGCGACAGTGGTATAACTATCCCAATCAATGGCAGAGCGAGCGGCAATGGTGGATCGACACCATCAAGCCGGGGGCGACGGTTCTTGAATGCGGCGCCCATCAGGGGCTGACCACGGTTCTTCTGGCGCTATGCGCGGGGCCGACCGGCGTGGTTCATGCCTGGGAGGCCTCACCTCGCAATGCCGCCCTGATCGAGCGCAATGCGAAACTGAACGGGCTTCGCAATGTTGTCGTCCATCCCCGTGCCGCCGGAGATCAAAGAGGCTTCCTGCCTGTTCAGGACAATATGGGCTCGTTCATGGTCCTGTCCTCGGATCAGGACCCGAGAATGTCGACGAAGGTGGAGGTCGTCCGGCTCGATGACGATTATGATCATTCCAGAAAGGTCGACTTTCTGAAAATCGACGTTGACGGCGCCGATCTGGAGGTGCTGCTCGGAGCGCCGAGGATCTTGTCCGACCGGCCCTATATCAACCTCGAACTTCACAATTTCCTCTTCGACAATCCAACCAAAACGGTCTCGAAGATCATCGAGATATTTCAGGATCTGGAATATAGCTTCAAAATCGACGCCTATGACGACAAGGAAATTCACGACGTCGGCATGTCTCCGGATATTGCCTGGCTGACGAGCTTCAAATTCACGCAGCTCTTCTGCACGCCGGTGTAAGTCCTTGGTTCAAAAATACCCGAGGCGACGTCCAGATCATTTGACCCGGTCGCCTCGCCGGCTATTTGCGATGCAATTGGAAAGGGAAATGGCGGAAGAGGTGGGATTCGAACCCACGGTACGGTTTCCCGCACGCCGGTTTTCAAGACCGGTTCCTTAAACCACTCGGACACTCTTCCTGCTGCCGAAGCACGATGTTCAGCAATGTGGTCGGCTGGCTTTACAGCTATTCGGGCCGGAGCGTCAACCGGCAGCGTTCGTGGCTGACGCAAATCCGCGCCGAAGGAGAAGGTGGGGATTGGGCTAGGCGTTTCGGAGAAGGCGCGATACTGGTTTGCGGATCGACTCTCCGGAAGGACATTGCCCGTCCATGACGCCGCAAGATCAGCTTTTGCCCCTTGGCACGATGCCGCTTGCCGGCCCTGCCCTGACCGCCTTCTTCTCCCGCGATGCCGTGGCCGTTGCGGCGGATCTGATCGGCATGCGCTTTTTGGCGGCCGGGGTCGGCGGGCGGATCGTGGAGACGGAGGCTTATCGGCCTGACGATGAGGCGTCGCATGCCTTTCGCGGGCCGACGGCGCGCAATGCGGCGATGTTCGGCCCGGCTGGGCATGTCTATGTCTATCGCTCCTACGGCATCCATTGGTGCGTGAATTTCGTCTGCACGACCGGCAGCGCCGTGCTGATCCGGGCATTGGAGCCGGAGAGCGGGATCGAGGAGATGATCCGCAGACGCGGTGTCGCCGATATGGCGGCGCTCTGCAGCGGCCCGGGAAAGCTGACGCAGGCGCTCGGCATCGATATCGGCCAGAACGGCTTGGCGCTGGATGTGGCACCGTTTGAAATCGCACAAGCGGAGCCTTTGCCCCTGGTCGCGGGCAAGCGGATCGGGATCAGCAAGAATGTCGATCCGCTCTGGCGTTTCGGCGCAGCCGGCTCGCGCTTTTTGAGCCGTCGTTTCCCCTAACAGGGGGAGATAATAAAAGGCCGCCGGCACGATATCCGGCGGCCAGTCAGCCGCGCAGCGAACTGGAAAGACCGCGCTGCTATTCCATCGCGACGCTATGGTCGACCGCCGGCGGCGCCTTCGGCTTGCGCAGCAGCATCAATAGCGGCATGGCGCAGATCGACATCAGCATCAGCAGCTTGAAATCGTCCATATAGGCGATGATCGTCGCCTGCGTGGTGATGACGTTGTCGAGCGCGGCGCGGCCGACGGCCGTCACCGGGCTCAGGCCCTGCGCCGCCGTCGCGTCGAAATATCGGTTGAACGGCGTCACATAGGCGGCGATGGTCGAGTGGTTGACCTGCGTATTCTCGGTGATCAGCATCGAGACGACGGAGATGCCGACGCTGGAGCCGATATTGCGCGAGAGATTGTAGAGGCCGGTCCCCTCGCCGCGCATCTGCGCCGGCAGGGTTGCAAAGGCGATGGTGGTCAGCGGCACGAAGAGGAAGCCGAGCCCCGCCCCCTGCACGAAGCCGACAGAGATCAGCGTCCATTGCGAGACATCGGGCGTCCAGCCGGTCATGTCGTACATCGCCCAGGCCGTCAGTGCCAGGCCGATGAACAGCAGCCAGCGCGTGTCCACCTTGCCGATCAGCCGTCCCACCAGGAACATGCAGGACATGGTGCCGAGACCGCGCGGGCCCATGACGATGCCGGCGGTGACGACCGGATAGCCCATCAGCGTCTGCAGATAGGGCGTCATCAGCGCCAGCGAGGCCAGATAGGTAACGCCGACGATGAAGATGAACAGCATGCTGACGGCGAAGTTCTGGTCGAGGAACAGCCGTGGATTGACGAAGCTTCTTTCGGCCGTGAACGTGTGCACGATGAAGAGATAGAAGGCGCAGGCACAGACCAGCGCCTCGATGATGATCTCGCCGGAATAGAACCAGTCGAGCTGTTCGCCGCGATCGAGGAAAAGCTGCAGCGCTGCGATGGCGATCGACAGCATGCCGAAGCCGAACCAGTCGAGCTTGGCGAGCGCATCCAGCTTGGTTTCGGTGACGTAGACGACGATGCCGAAAAAGGCGAGCGCGCCGATCGGCACGTTGATGTAGAACACCCAGCGCCAGCTTATGTTATCGGTCAGCCAGCCGCCGATGACGGGGCCGAGCACCGGACCGACCATGACGGAGACGCCGAACAGCGCCATGGCACGGCCGCGTTCCTCGACATTATAGATATCGAGCAGGATACCCTGCGACAGCGGCACCAGCGAGGCGCCGAACAGGCCCTGCAGCAGGCGGAAGCCGACGATCTGCACCAGGGATTCCGACAGGCCGCACAGCACGGAGGCGACGACGAAACCGGCGATCGCCACCAGAAGCACGCGCTTGCGCCCGAACTTGGCCGACAGGAAGCCGGAGGGTGGCGTCATGATCGCGGCGGCGACGATATAGGAGGTCAGCACCCAGTTGATCTGGTCGGCGCTGGCCGAAACGTCGCCCTGGATATGCGGCAGGGCGACATTGGCGATGGTGGTGTCCAGCGCCTGCATGATCACCGCCAGGATGACGCAGGCGGTGATCGCGCCGCGATTGGCGATCGGGCCGGAAGAGACTGCCGCGTTACTCATGATCCTGACCGCGGGCTTGGCCGAATAGGCCGGCGATGGCATCCGGCAGGCCGCGTGCATGGCCGGTATCGACATCGGCGACCACGCTCATGCCGACGCGCAGCGGCGGTTTACCCTGCATGTCGTCGATGCTGATGATCATCGGAATGCGCTGTACCACCTTCACCCAGTTGCCCGTAGTGTTCTGCGCCGGCAGCAGCGAGAAGCTCGCCCCCGAGGCCGGCGAGATACTGGCGACGGTGCCCTTCCAGGTGACGCCCGGATAGGCGTCGACGGAAATGTCGACCTTCTGGCCGATGCGGACATAGGTCAGCTCGGTTTCCTTCGGGCTGGCGTTGATCCACATATTGGTGGTCGAGACCAGCGAGAAGCCTTGCTGGGCGGCTGTCAGATAGGCGCCGACCTGCAGCGAGGGAACATTGGTGGCGATGCCGTCGAAGGGCGCGCGCACGACGGTGTCGTCCAGTTCGCGCTGGGCATTGTCGACGGTGGCCTTGGCCTGCAGGTAGACCGGGTTCTGTTCGACCGGCAGATCGGCATTGCCGCCGAGCTGGGCGAGCGTGGCTGCCGCCTGCGCCTGGGCGACCGAAACCTTCTGCTGTGCGGCTTCGAGATTGTGCTTGGCCTGATCGTAGGCGGCCTTGGAGGCGACCGAGCTGCTGATCAGGTTCTGCTGGCGCTCATATTCGGTCTGGTAATAAGGGATGTCGGCCTGCGCCTGGGCGATTTCGGCGAGAGATTGCTTGTAGCTTGCCTGCAGGTTCAGGATCTGGTTGCGGGCATTGCCGAGCTGCGCTTGCGCGCCTTCGAGCGCGATGCGGAAGGAATCGGGCTTCAGCCGGAACAGCACCTGCCCTTTCTTCACCACCTCGTTCTCATGCACATCGACCGAGATCACCGTGCCGGAAACATCGGTGGAGACGCCGACCATATCGGCCTGGATATAGGCATTGTCGGTGGACATGACCTGCCCGCCGGTGACGTAGTAATAACCGCCGACCACCAGCGCGACCGGCAGCAGCGCGAAGAGGATCGGCCGGGTCGGGCTGCGGCGCTTGCGCGGCTTTTCGGAATTCGCGGTCGGAGCCGCATTTCCAGCCGCGGCCGGCGCGGGCGTCGGGCTGGAGGACGGTGCCTCGGCCACGGTTGTCTGGTTCTGTTCGATTGCCGCTTGTTCATCGGCGGAGTTTGCATTTGCGGGTACTCGGAGCGGAGTGGATGCGTCAGCCATGATGTGTCTCTTTGTCGCCGACCGTCGAGCGGCAGGCCTGGACCAGGTTGGATTTCATAAGGGTAAGCAGTTGGTAGAGGTGCTCGTGTTCTTCGGGCGGGACACCCTCGAGCGCCTCCTTACGGGTCAGGTCGCCTGCATTGCGCATCGCCTCGAGCAACGGCCGGGCCTCGTCGTGCATGTAGAGCAGCCAGCTCCGGCGGTCTTTCGGATGCTGGCGGCGCTCGACAAGGCCGCGTTCGGCCAGCTTGTCGAGGATGCGCACGAGGGTGATCGGCTCGACCTCCAATATTTCGGCGAGACCGGCCTGATGGATGCCTTCGTTATGCGAGAGATAGGCGAGCGTCTGCCATTGCGAACGCGTCAATCCCATATCCTTCGCGCGCTGCTCGAACCGCTTCCGAAGAAGCCGGGCAACGTCATGCAGGAGAAATCCGAGGGTCGGGGCCGTGGTCATGATATGAGAAGCCTGCTATTCATAAGCAACCTTATAATGCCGTGACGTATAGTAAGTGCCCGCTCGATTCAAGAGGGTGCGCGATCACAAATAAGGATGGTCGAAAATGTCGCGGGAGGTGTCACAAAGATGCAGCAGTCGTCCCTGGCCAACGGGAGGTGCCGGATCGCCGCCCGTGTGAGGGAACGATAAAATCCGGCGCCTCATATGAGCGGCTTCAGCGCTTGCATGAACCTGCAGGTGGCTGTGACTGCGGAGATAGGATTTTGATCGGCGTCGCGATGCGTCAATCTTAGCGGCGGCTGAGCAGGCCGATGAGGTAACCGATGCCGGCCGCGGCCGCCACCATGAAGATCGGCTCCTGGCGCACCCGCTCCCTAAGCTGTTCCGTGATCTCCTGGGCTTCCTCGGTAACGACGGATTTCGCGCCCTGCCCGACCGCTGCCACGCTCTGGGAAAGCTTCGTCAGGTCCTCGCGCAGTGCGGCAATCTGTGCGGCGAGATCGTCGACCGCGACGTCGGCGCGGGCCTTTGCGGCGGCGGATTGGGCGGAAGCGGATTTCGTTTCGACCATCGTCGGCTCCTCTTGTTTGCTAAAGCATGTCGCGCAAAGTGTGCAGCGGTTTGCGGCCACGACATGCGCAAAATCAAAGACCGAAAGCGCAAGAAGCGAATCCGAAGGATCGCGATGCGCTCTCGGCATTCAACGTCAATCCTGGGTAAAGGTTCCGACATCGCCATACCCGGCCCGGTGATTTCCCTTGTAGCTCTTCAATTCCGGTTCGGATTGTTCTAAGGAACTGCGATTGCTTCGCCCCCGGGGTGAAGACGGTGTTTATGACGAGGTTTGCCTTCCGATGTTCGATGTGCTGAGAAAAATCGCCCATACCTGGTTTGCCAAGGGTTTGCTGCTGCTTCTGGCCGCCGCCTTCGGCATATGGGGGGTCGAGCGCTCCCTCATCACCGGCGGCAGCAGCAATACCGTCGTCACCGTCGGTGACCAGCACATCGACGCCAACGAATTCCGCCTCGCCTATCGCCGCCAGATCCAGGCGATCAGCCAGCAATTGCGCATGCAGATCACGCCGGACCAGGCGCGCGCTTTCGGCATCGGACAGCAGACGGTGGCGCAGCTCGTGGCCGGCGCATCGCTCGACCAGCTCGCAAGCGACATGAATCTCGGCCTGTCGCAGGACCGTCTCGCGCAACTCATCGGCGACGATCCGGCCTTCAAGGCGGTGAACGGCACGTTCGACCGGCAGAAGTTCGAGCTCCTGCTGCGCAACAGCAGCATCAATCCTGATGATTATATCAAGGAGCGCAGCAAGGTCGCCGTCCGCAGCCAGATCGTCGAGGCCGTCTCCAACGGCTTCACCGCTCCCAAGGTTCTGGTCGATGCCGTCAAGCAGTATCACGACGAAAGCCGCAGCATCGACTACCTGCTACTGACCAATGCCAATATCGATCCGGTGAAGGCTCCGGCCGATGACGTGCTGTCGAAGTGGTTCGATGGCGTCAAGTCGCGTTACCGCGCTCCCGAATACCGCAAGGTCGCCTATGTGAAGCTGCAGGCCGCCGACATCGCCGATCCCGCAGGCATCCCCGATGACGCCGTTCGCGCCGAATTCGAGAAGCGCAAGAATAGTTTCACGACGCCGGCGACGCGCACCATCGAGCAGATCACCTTCGCCAACAAGGATCTGGCGAATGCGGCCGCGGATGCGCTGAAGACCGGCACGACCTTCGATCAGCTCGTTTCCGACCAGGGCAAGAAGCCCAGCGATGTGCTGCTCGGCACCTTCACCAAGGATCAGGTTCCGGATCAGACGATCGCCCAGGCTGCCTTTGCCGTCACCAAGGAAGGCGGCACGACGCCCGTCGTGGATGGCTCCTTCGGCCCGGTGATCCTGCGCGTCACGAACGTAAAGGACGAGACCGCAAAGGGCTTCGACGAGGTCAAGGAAGACGTTCGCAAGCTGATTGCGCTCAACAATGCCGCTAGCGAAATCACCAGCGTTCACGACAAGTTCGAAGACCTGCGCGGCTCCGGCGCATCGCTGCAGGAAGCGGCGCAGCAATTGAAGCTGAAGACCGTGACCATCGATGCGATCGATGCGAAGGGGCTCGATCAGAACGGCGACGAGGTCAAGGACCTGCCGGCCAAGCAGCAATTGCTGGCGGAAATCTTCAAGGCCGATCAGGGCAGCAATGCCGCGCCACTGACCGTCGGCAATGACGGCTATGTCTGGTACGACGTCCTGAACGTCACGCCCGACCACGACCGTCCGCTCACGGACGTGCGTGAGAAGGCCGTTGCCGACTGGACCGCCGAGCAGCAGAAGGTCGCACTTGCCGCCAAGGCCGCCGAGCTGAAGCAGGAAGCCCAGAAGGGCAAGTCGCTTGCCGATATCGCCGCGCCGCTGGGCATCGCGGTCGAAAGCAAGGCCGATGTCACCCGCACGACCGACGATCCGGTGCTGGGTCGCGGCGGCGTCGCGGCGGTCTTCTCCGGTCCGGTCGATGCCGTTGCCAATGCGGTGGGCGCCGACGATACCACGCAGATCCTGCTGAAGGTCACGGACGTCAACAACAATCCGACGACGGACGCATTGAGCAATGCCGATCAGCAGGCGGCGCAGATCGCCAACGCCGCCGGCGACGACATTCTGGATCAGATGGTCAGCGACCTGCAGTCCAAATATACCGTAACGGTCAATCAGAGCCTCGCCGATCAGGCGATGTCTCGCTAGGCCCGGTGGGGAGGATCGATAGCCGATGGCTGAGTTGAAACCTTTCCTTGCCAAGGTCGCCAATCGCGAGGTCCTGACGCGCGACGAAGCCCGTCAGGCCTTCGAGATCCTGATGTCGGGCGAAGCCACGCCCTCGCAGATCGGCGGATTCCTGATGGCCCTGCGCGTGCGCGGCGAAACCGTCGATGAGATCGTCGGCGCCGTCACCACCATGCGCGCCAAGATGCTGCCGGTGGAAGCGCCGGCGGATGCGATCGATATCGTCGGCACCGGCGGCGACGGCTTCGGCACTTACAATATTTCGACGCTGGCGGCCTTCATCGTCGCTGGCGCCGGCGTGCCCGTGGCAAAGCACGGCAACCGCGCCCAGAGCTCCAAGGCCGGCACGGCGGACACACAGTCCGTGCTGGGCATCAAGCTCGATATCGGCCCGGAGACGATCGCCCGCTGTATCCGCGAAGCCGGTATCGGCTTCATGTTCGCGCAGTTGCATCATTCCTCGATGCGCCATGTCGGCCCTTCCCGCGTCGAACTTGGCACGCGGACGATCTTCAACCTGCTGGGCCCGCTCTCCAATCCGGCCGGCGCCCGTCGGCAATTGCTCGGCGTCTTCGCCCCGCAATGGGTCCTGCCGCTCGCCGAGGTGCTGAAGGACCTGAACGCCGAGAGCGTCTGGGTCGTGCACGGCAATGGCCTTGATGAAATCACCACCACCGGAACCACCTCGGTTGCAGCACTCGAAGACGGCAAGATCCGCACCTTCGAGCTGACGCCTGCCGATTTCGGTCTCCCGCATGCCTCGCTCGACGCGCTGAAGGGTGGCGACGGTGTGGCCAATGCGGCCGCGCTGCGCGCCGTGCTCGCCGGCGAGAAAAATGCCTATCGCGATATTTCGCTTGCCAATGCCGCCGCGTCGCTGGTGATTGCCGGCAAGGCGGAAACGCTCCATGATGGAATGAAAATCGCGACCCAGTCGCTCGACAGCGGTGCAACTGCCGCCGCACTGGAAAAGCTGATCGCCGTCTCCAATGCCGAAGAACAGGGGTAGGACGCCATGAGCGATATCCTCAGGAAGATCGAAGCCTATAAGCGCGAGGAAATCGCCGCCGCCAAGGCCAAGGTCTCGCTTGCCGATCTGAAGGCCATGCAGGCCGGCCAGTCGGCGCCGCGCGGCTTCCACAAGGCGCTGCTCGCCAAACAGGATGCCGGCATTTTCGGCCTGATCGCCGAAATCAAGAAGGCGAGCCCCTCGAAGGGCCTCATCCGCCCGGATTTCGACCCGCCTGCCCTCGCCAAGGCCTACGAGGCCGGTGGCGCTGCCTGCCTTTCCGTGCTGACGGACAGCCCGAGCTTTCAGGGCGCGCCGGAATTCCTGACGGCCGCGCGCGCTGCCTGTTCGTTGCCGGCGCTGCGCAAGGACTTCATGTTCGAGACCTATCAGGTCCATGAGGCGCGTGCCTGGGGAGCAGACTGCATTCTGCTCATCATGGCCTCGCTCTCCGACAGCGACGCCGAGCGTCTCCAGGACGAGGCCTTTGGCCTTGGCATGGATGTGCTGGTCGAGGTGCACGACGCCGAGGAAATGGAACGGGCGCTGAAGCTGTCCTCGCCGCTGGTCGGCATCAACAACCGCAACCTGCGCACTTTCGAGGTCAGCCTCACCGTCAGCGAAAACCTGGCCGGAATGGTGCCGAAGGACCGGCTGCTGGTCGGCGAGAGCGGCGTCTTCACCCATGGCGACTGCCAGCGCCTCGAAGCCGCCGGCATCACCACCTTCCTCGTCGGCGAAAGCCTGATGCGCAAGGACGACGTGGCTGCCGCCACGCGTCTGCTGCTGACCGGCGACGCCGGCGCCGTGGCGGCCGAGTGACATGAGCGCGCGCGAGCCCGGCCTCACCCATATCGGCGCCTCCGGCGAGGCGAATATGGTCGATGTCGGCGACAAGGCCGAAACGGTGCGTGTCGCCACCGCCGAAGGCCATGTGGCCATGCAGCCGGAGACGCTTGCCCTGATCCGCGAGGGCAACGCCAAGAAGGGCGATGTCATCGGCACGGCGAGGCTTGCCGGCATCATGGCCGCCAAGCAGACCGCCAACCTCATTCCTCTCTGCCATCCGCTGATGCTGACCAAGATTTCGGTCGATATCACCGAAGATGCCGCCCTGCCCGGCCTGCGTGTCGTTGCGACCGCAAAGCTCACCGGTCGCACCGGCGTCGAGATGGAGGCGCTGACGGCGGTCTCCGTCGCCTGCCTGACGATCTACGACATGGCCAAGGCCGCCGACCGGACGATGGAGATCGGCGGCATCAGATTATTGGAGAAATCCGGCGGCAAGTCCGGCGATTTCCGTCACCCGGAGGCCTGACGCATGAGCCTTTTACCGGTAGCCGACGCCCAGGCCCGTCTGCTGAACAGCGCAACGCCGCTGCATCGTGTCGAAAGCGTTCCGCTCGATCTGGCCGAAGGCCGCGTATTGGCCAAGGACCTGGCCGCCCGCATCACCCAGCCGCCTTTCGATGCCTCGGCGATGGATGGTTACGCCCTGCGCTACGAGGATGCCGCCCAGCCGGGCTCGGAACTAAACGTCATCGGTGCCGCCGCGGCCGGCCATGCGTTCGAAGGCAAGGTCGGCAAGGGTGAGGCCGTGCGTATCTTCACTGGTGCGCCGGTTCCCGCCGGCGCCGATAGCGTATTGCTACAGGAGGACGCCGCGGCGCTGGAGGACGGCCGCATCCGCACCACCTACCCTCTGCGCCAGGGGCAGCATATCCGCCCGCGCGGCCAGGATTTCACCGAGGGCGAAATTGTGCTGCCGGCAGGCACGGTGATGGATTTTTCGCGGCTGACGGTCGCCGCCGCCATGAACCACCCGGCGCTCGACGTTTATCGCCGTCCTCTGGTGGCGATCCTTGCGACAGGCGACGAACTGGTGACGCCGGGAGCTGAACCAGGGCCTTCGCAGATCATCGCCTCGAACACATTCGGTATTGCAGCACTCGCTCGCAGCGCCGGCGCCCATGTGCTCGATCTGGGCATCGTTCCTGACGACAAAGGGGAAATTACCGCCGCGATCGGCCGGGCGCAGGTGGCGAAGGCGGATATCATCGTCACGCTCGGCGGTGCCTCCGTCGGCGACCACGATCTCGTGCAGGCGACGCTCGTCGAGGCGGGCATGCAGCTCGACTTCTGGCGTATCGCCATGCGCCCCGGCAAGCCGCTGATGGTCGGCAGCCTCGGCGACATCCATGTTCTCGGCTTGCCCGGCAACCCGGTTTCCAGCCTCGTCTGCGGGTTGCTTTTCCTGGAGCCGCTGATCCGCAAGCTCGCCTTGCTGCCGCCCGTGAAGCGTGAAGCGACGGCCCGCGCCGCGATAACCCTCAAGGCCAATGATCAGCGCCAGGACTATGTCCGCGCGACGCTGAGGGCCTCCGCCGACGGCGGCTGGCTGGCGGAGCCCTTTTCCAAGCAGGATTCGTCGATGATGAAGGTTTTTTCCCGCTCGGATTGCCTCATCATCCGCCCGGCGCATGCGCCGGAGCTTGCAGTGGGTGATGAATGCCGGGTGCTGCTGTTGCGTCCGGAATTGCTGGGCTAAACCGGACACGAAAATGCCGGGCAGTTTGACCTGCCCGGCAGAAGCATCAGCAAATCCGGATGCGAATTACTTGACCGGCTTCTCGTGATGGCCGCCGAAGCCTGCGCGCATGGCCGAGAGAACCTTGTTGGCGTAGTCGTCATTGCCGCGCGAGGCGAATCGGCCGTAGAGCGCTGCGCTGAGCACCGGCGTCGGCACGCCTTCGTCGATCGCCGCCGAAATGGTCCAGCGGCCCTCGCCGGAATCCGAGACGCGGCCGGCATATTGCGACAGCGCCGCATCGCCGTGCAGGGCGTCTGCGGTAAGGTCGAGCAGCCAGGAAGTAATGACGCTGCCGCGGCGCCAGACTTCGCTGATCTCGGCAATGTCGAGATTGTACTGATAATATTGCGGATGAGAGAGCGGCGCGGTTTCAGCGTCTTTCTCGGCGGTTTCAAGGCCGATATTGGCATGACGCAGCACGTTGAAGCCTTCGGCATAGGCGGCCATCAGGCCGTATTCGATGCCGTTATGGACCATCTTGACGAAATGGCCGGCGCCGGACGGGCCGCAATGCAGATAACCCTGCTCGGCGGTGCTTGCCTTGGAGGCTTCCTCGGAGCGCATTTTCGACGGGGGAACGTCGCCGACGCCGGGTGCCAGCGTCGCGAAGATCGGCGATAGATGCTGGACCGTATCCGTCTCGCCGCCGATCATCAGGCAATAGCCGCGCTCCAGGCCGAAAACGCCGCCGCTGGTGCCGACGTCGACATAGTGGATGCCCTTGGCCTTCAGTTCGTCGGCGCGGCGAATGTCGTCGTGATAGTAGGAGTTGCCGCCGTCGATGACGATATCGCCCTCCTCGAGCAGCGGAACGATCGCAGCCAGCTCCTGATCGACGATAGCAGCCGGCAGCATGAGCCAGACGGCGCGCGGACGGGCGAGCTTCGATACGAAATCTTCAAGTGACGTGCTGCCGGTGGCGCCGAGCTTTTCAAGCGTCGCGATGCTTTCGGGGCGCGCGTCAAAAACGACGGCGCTGTGGCCGCCCTTCATCAGGCGCTGCACCATGTTGCTGCCCATGCGGCCAAGGCCAATCATTCCGATCTGCATATCTCTATCTCCTTGGAAGGATTTTTATCGGTTGAAATTCCATAAAGACATTTCGCGGTATTTTCCAATGAACAAATGACGGGCGAGCTATGCAGCCGCGCCGGATCGGCTCACTCACGAATCTGTGAAGCCCCACCCGCGCCCGACTCGCATCATCGGTCGAAATTCATCAGTCCACCTTGCCAGCTGCCTGCATGATCCGCATCGTGAGGCGACCGATATGGATATCGGCACAAGTGATGTCTGGAGGGAATATGCTGGATCATGTGACGATCGGCGTTCGCGATGTGGAGCGTTCGAAGGCCTTTTACGATGCGGCCCTGCTGCCGCTGGGCATTATGCGTCTTTATGCCGAAGGTGAGACCTTTGCCGGATATGGTGTCCGGCCGAAAGCCTTCTTCTGGATCGGACAGCGGGATGTGCCGCAGACGGGCGTCCATGTCGCCTTTACGGCTGAAGACAGGGCCGTCGTGGACCGGTTCTACGAAGCAGCGCTGGCGGCCGGTGGGCGGGACAATGGGCCGCCCGGCATCCGCTCCCATTACCATCCGAATTATTATGGCGCCTTCGTCCTCGACCCCGATGGCCACAATATTGAGGCCGTCTGTCACGTCACCGCTGGTCCGACGTAACGCGCCCGTGGGCGGATGAGATGACCGCTTGTCGATTGCTCCATGGCATGCGCCAGCCAGCCGACCGTGCGGGCAAGCGCGAAGATGATCAGCGGCGCGTCGGGAGGCAGGTGATAGGCCGAGGTCATCGCCGTCAAGGCAAAGTCGACATTGACGCGCTCGCCCACCAGTTCCTCAGCTTTTTCGCGAACCTCCGCGAACAAGGGCGGCAATGTCATATGCGGGAGCAACGCCTTGGCGCGTGCATCGCCGTCGGGATAGAGGGGATGGCCGACCGCCGGCAGCGGCCGCCCTTCCGCCAGATAGCCACGCACCGCCTCCTCCGGCCCGATCGCCGCGGCGCGGATCATCAGCGATCGCACGCTTTGCCATGCGCCGCCATGCAGCGGTCCGGTCAAGGTGGAAAGCCCGGAGAGTGCCGAGGCCGACAGGGTCGCGCCGGCCGAAGCCGTGATACGGGCCGTAAATGTCGAGGCGTTAAGTTCGTGATCGGCGAAGAGCACGAGACAGCGGCGAATGATATCGCTGGCGTCTGGCCTGTCCCAGGCTATGGCGAGGCGCTGATGCAGCGGCAGGTCGCGATTTCCGGGCGCCAGTGCTTCCGCGATGCTGCCGAAGACGCTTTCCGCTTCGTTCTGGAGGGCTGACAGCGAACGCCCCAGTGAAGGCAGGTCGGTGGTGGCGCGCTCGGCCAGGGCGGAGAAGGCAGCGCTCAGGGATGGCGGATTCTTGCTCCCACCTTGCCTCTCGAGCCGCAATGGTCGCTTCATATCCCACAGAAGACGCGCGATTTCCTCCAATGTGGCATGCTCGGCCAGACCGGCGGCATCCCGCCCGCGATAAAAGAGCCGCCCGTCGGAGACCGTCGACAATGCCGAAGGCAGCACCGGGTCGCCCCATTGAATGGCTTCCGCCGCCACCGTCTCGGTCTTGCGCCGCCCGGCATGGCGCGTCGCCAGCCGCTTCACATCATCGGTGAAGTAGAGGCTGCGTCGGCTGTCGGCCGGATCCGGCTTCGCGCGGATACGGCCGCGGCTGACATTGGCGTAAAGCGTCTGCGATTTTGTGCCCAGCAGGTTCAGTGCCTGCTCGGCCGTCAGCCAGCTCATATGTCCTCACATTGATCAATTGCATCAAGATTGACGTCAATAAAAATAGGTCTGATCTAGGGGCATAGTCAAAGGAGAATGATGATGAAAAGTGGTCTTGAGGATGTCATTGCCGCCGAAACCAAGCTGTCCGATGTGGACGGCGCTGCCGGCCGGCTGATCATTCGCGGCGTCTCGCTGGACGATCTGGTGGCGACCAGCCGTTTCGAGGATGTCGCCGCCCTGCTGCTCGACGGTCTCTTCGAGGAACACGTCGACGCGAAAAGCATCAAGGCGCAATTAGGCCCTGCCCGAGAAGAGTTGTTCGCACATGTCGAATCAGCCGACGCGGGCGTGCTTGCCCTGTCGCCGGTGGAGGCCATGCGCGCGCTGCTTGCCCGTATCGCGGACGGAGAGGATTTCGCCACGGCGATCCGCCTGATGGCCGCGCCTGCTGTGTTCCTGCCGGCCATACTGCGCCTTCAGAAGGGCGAAGCGCCGATCAGACCGGACGCTTCGCTGTCGCAATCCGCCGACATCCTGCGCATGCTGACGGGCAAGCTCCCGACGGCGGAGCAGACGGCCGGCCTCGACGCCTATCTGGTGACGATCTCCGACCATGGCCTGAACGCCTCCACCTTCGCCTCCCGCGTCATCGCCTCGACCCATGCGGGGCTCGCTTCGTCGGTCCTGGCGGCGATCAGCGCTCTCAAGGGGCCGCTGCATGGCGGCGCTCCCGGCCCGGTTCTGGATATGCTCGATGCCGTCGGCACGCCGGCCAATGCGCGGCCGTGGCTATCGCAGGCGCTCGATAATGGCGAGCGCCTGATGGGCTTCGGCCATCGCATTTATAGGGTTCGCGATCCGCGCGCCGATGCGTTGAAGACGGCGCTGAAACCCATCTTCGCAAGCGGCCAGGCCGATGCCGGCCGCATCGCGCTCGCCGAGGCGATCGAGGCCGCCGCCCTGGCGCTCCTCAAGGAACGCAAGCCGGATCGGCCGCTGGACGTCAATGTCGAATATTATACCGCCCTGCTGCTCGACGCCCTCGGCTTCCCGCGCAGCTCCTTCACCGGCGTTTTCGCGATCGGCCGCACGGTCGGCTGGATCGCCCATGCGCGCGAGCAGATCCTGGATGGTCGTCTCATCCGGCCGCAGTCACGCTATGTCGGTCCGCTGCCGCGGGCGGCGTAACCGGCTGATACGTCCTCAAGCGGCCGTGACCTGTCGCGGCCGCATCAAGCCGTCCCGAATATGGCGGGCGAGTTCGCCTGCAGGCGGTGACGCCTTGCCCCTGGGCATATGCAGATTGATGGAAAAGGCCGGCAGCTCCGGTAGTCCCTCACCTGCGCCAAGGATGTCGAGATCGGCCGGAACGGTGGAGGCAAGCCAAGCGGTTACGGCAAGATCCGTGCGCACCGTCGCAGTCGTCGCTTCGATATTGCCGTTTTCGAATACGGTTCGCCAGCGCCGCCCGTCGTCGCGCAGCGCCGCGAAGACCGATGGCCGGAAAGCGCAGGTATCGGCGACCATCGAGACCGGCAAAGGATCCTTGCGATAGGCATTGCCTGCCCTTGCGCCGACCCAGACGAGCCGATCGACAGCGAGGCACTCGCCATGCGAGGCGCCGACCGGCTCCTCGACGATGCCGAGATCGATGCCGCCATTGTCCAGCGCCTGCAGCAGTTCCGGCGAGGAGGCACAGACGAGCGAAATCTCCACTTGCGGATGGCGTTCGGCATAGGATTTCAGAACGGGCGCCAATGTCGTCCCGACGAGATCGTAGGGGACGCCAAGCCGCACGCTGCCCTCCACGGCGCTCTCGGTCATATCGGCCCAGATGTCGTCGTTGAGGATCAGCAGCAGCCGTGCATTGCCGAGCAGACGCTCCCCCTTGTCCGTCAGCTTCAGACCGCGCCTGTCGCGTTCGAAAAGTGCACTGTCGAGCATGTCCTCCAGCCGCTTGATCTGCTGGCTGACGGCACCTTGCGTCATGTGCAGCCTGTTGGCGGCGACCGTCATGCTGCCGTGGTCGGCGACGGTCGCAAAGGTTCTGATCAGGGCGATGTCGAAATTTCGGGCCATGGGTAGCATTATAGATGCTAATGCATATGGCCTTCAACATTCGTTTTTCTGATGCCGTGCCTTCGCCTATCTCTCGCTGAAAATGGAGATAGGCTCATATGACCATCGAATCCCTGCTGCCGCTGATCCTCTTTGCCCTTGTCTCGACGATCACGCCGGGCGGTGCCACGACCCTTGCCACCGCTTCCGGCGCCCATTTCGGCTTTCGTCGTTCCATCCCGGTCATGGCCGGTTGCGCCGTCGGTCTCGGTTCGATCGCCTGCGCGGCGGCAGCCGGCCTCGGCAGCCTGCTGATGGCCCTGCCGGCGCTGCAGGTCGTGATGAAGGCGCTCGGTTCACTCTACCTCGTCTGGCTTGCCGTCCGCATCGGCAGAAGCGGCCCGCCGCGCATTGCAGGGAGCGTGGTTAAGCCGACCAGCTTCGCGGCCGGTGTCTGGATGCTCTGGTACAATCCCAAGGGGTGGGCGATGACGGTCGGCGCCGCGGCCTCATTCGCCGCCCTGGCGAGCAGCCCGGCTGTCCTGGCAGTTCTGCTCGGCTCGACCTTCTGCCTCGTCGCCGCATTCTCGCTCGCGGTCTGGTGCGCTCTCGGGCGATTGCTTGGCCGCCTGCTGAAAGCGGCATGGCAATGGCGAGTACTGAACATCTCGCTCGCCTGCCTGCTGGTCATGTCCATCATTCCCATGTGGCGCGGATAAGATGCGACGCGCCGAGCATTCGCCGTCATCCCTGGCTGCGCCACAGCCATACGGACAAGGAGCCGGCGCGGCCGCGCAGGCTCGCATCGATCGGGCCGTCCAGCTTGCCCTGTAGATAGGGCTCGCTGTCCCGTCCGGCCGATTGCAGCAGATCGTTGCTGATGGCGATTTCCGCACCGTTGCGCGCGGCCACCTCCATCAGGCGGCTGGCGACATTGACCGTATCGCCCGTCGCCGTGATCTGCTGGCGATCGCCACCGCCGAGCCTGGAGGCGACGATGGTGCCGAAATGTGCGCCGATCTTGAAGCCGATGCGCGATGCCGTCGCTTCCGGCAGCATCGCCAGCCAGTGCCGCATGCGGTCTGCAAGGCGGATGCAGCAGCGGGCTGCGTTGGCGGGATCGGCTCGTTTCGGCTGCGGCAGGCCGAAGAGGATCATGGCGCCGTCACCCATGAAGCTGGTGATGGCGCCACCGCTGGCTGTCACCTCTTCGCTGACGAGATCGTAAAATCCGTTCAGCAATTCGCGTACCGCCGTCGGACCGATGGCTTCGCTCAAGCCTGTAAAGCCGTTGATGTCGATGAAGACCACAGCCGCCTCCTGCCGCACGGGCTGGGCCAGGAAACCGGGATCGCGGGCAAGATGTTCGGCGAGCCCTGGCGCCTGGATGCGCTGCAGGAGGTCGCTTTGCTCGGCAAAATGCCTGGCCTGCCGGCGGCCGAGCCAGAGTTGCGCCGCGCCGAAAAGCAGGACCGGCGGCACTGTCGCGGCGGCGGGCAGAGCGGCGCTCAGCCAGATACCGTGCTTGAAGGCGCTGATATTGATCGCCATCCATGCAAGGACCACCAGGATCGTCAGTATCAGGCCGATCGTATTGCGGCGCCAGGCCAGCAGGCCGACGAGAAGCAGCGGCATCCCGATGGCGAAATAAACGTCGAGCAGGCGTACGCCGTGATCGCGGATGAGGCCGTCGCGGGCGATGAGATGAGAGATCGAGGTGGAGATGACCTCGACACCGGGCAGGATCGGATCGAACGGTGTCGGAAACACGTCACCTGCCCCGGTCACGGTCGCGCCGATGACGACGATATGGTCCCTGATCGCTTCGTCCGGTAATTGTCCGTTCAGGGCGGCGCTGGCGCTGATGGTGCGGATCGTGCCGCGCGGACCGTAGAAGGAGAGCGGCATGAGATAGCCGGTATCGGTATGCACCGAGCGGTCGCCGATCTTGATGAGGTCGGAGATGACGGTCGTATGCTCTCCGGTTGCCGCGGAGGCGACGCGCAGGGAGAAGGATGGCTCGATGCGCTCGCCGCTGCGAAACAGCAGCGGCACGAAACGCGGTGTTCCCGTCTTGTCCGTCTGGACATTGACGATGCCGTAGCTTGCGGCCTCGGCAAAACGCCGCAGCGGTTCGAGGAATTGCAACGCGCTCGGCACGCGGGCAAGCGGCTCCCGGCTGCTGTCGGCGACGCGTTGCCGGCTTTCGGGAAAGATGCCGGCGGCGGCCAGCACCGCATTGGTGCGCCTCAGCGATTGTTCCAGAGCCGCGTCGTCGGCCTCCGTGCCGGGATCGACCAGCAACATGTCCAGCGCGATCGCCTTCGGTCCCAGCGCGGCAATGGCATCGACGACCTTGGCGAGCGTGGCGCGAGGCAGCGGATAATGTCCGGCGACGCGCGCCGTTTCATCATCGATGGCAACGATGGTGACGATATCGGGCGGCTGGCGGCTGCCGCCCAGCATATTCCTCAGATTCGTCAGTGTCGCCTCGGCGCCGTCGATAAAGGGGATGTCGCCCCGCAGATGCGCGATTCCGAGACTTGCACCCCAGACGGCGGTCAGGACAAGCGCGATCAGCGTCTGCAGTGGCGGTCTGCGCATGGTTCTCACTGGCCGAGACGGGCCATCAATGCGTTGATGCGAGGTTGTCCCCACTGGGTGACGCGAAGGGGCGAACGTCCACGGTCGACATCCACGCCCTGCCCTTGTCCGAGCGTGACGCCCTCGCCGGTCGCCACCTTGTTGACGGCGACGCGGCCGCGCAGCACCAGCACCGACGTCTTGCCACGCTCTGCATCCACCGCCCAGCGCGTGCCGCGCACCGCCGCGATCGCCTGCGGCGTCACCACCTCGAAGCCGCCGCGAATGCGGCCGCCCTCGACATCGACCAGCGCTGCCTTGCTGTTGAGGACGATGGCGTCCAGCTGGCCGTCGCGATTGCGGTCGGCAAACCGGTAGTGCGCGCCGCGTTCGATGGTGACGCTGAGACCCGGCTCGCAATCGAGCGTCTGCCTTCGATCGCTGACCGTTGGCTGCCGTGAACAGTTTGCGGCCTGCGCCAGAACGGGATCGATGGCAGCAACCGACAGGATGCCAACCATCAGCGCAAGACCGAGAATGCCGCTCGTTTGGGTCATGTCATGCCCCTCACTGCACATAGCCGCAGGCCGCGGACAATGATGTCGGTCCCACGGCATGCCACGTCGATACCACCGATGATGCGTCAGGAGTGGTTGATCTGCAAGCTGTCGTAGCCTTTTGTCTTGTAGAGGATGGTCGAAACCAGCCAGCTCAGCAGAAAGATGCCGACGATCGCAAAGCCGAAATTGGCGAGATTGTCGTTGAGTTCGCCAATGAAGCGCCAGATGCCGCCTTCGAGGCCGAGCTTGTCGGAGATCAGCCCCATCGCCTCGATGCCGCCGATGAAGATGGCGACGACGACAGAAGCGGCGGTGATGGTCAGATTGTACCAGAGCTTGCGCACCGGTTTGACGAAGGCCCAGCCATAGGCACCGGTCATCAGCGTGCTGTCGATGGTATCCATCAGCGACATGCCAGCGGTGAAGAGCGCCGGGAAGACGAGGATCGTCCAGATCGACATGCCTTGCGCCGCCTGCGCCGCAGATATGCCGAGAAGCCCGATTTCCGTCGCCGTATCGAAGCCGAGGCCGAACAGGAAGCCGATCGGATACATGTGCCAGGAACGCGTGACCACCTTGAACATCGGCCGGAAGATGCGGGCGAGGAAACCGCCTCCGGCCAGAAGCATGTCGAGATCCTCGTCGGCGATCCTTTCGCCTCTCCGGGCACGGTTGAAGGCCGACCATACGCCTTTCAGCACGAAGAGATTGGCGATGCCGATCAGCAGCAGGAAGGCGGCCGAGACCGCCGTTCCGATGACGCCTCCGACCTCATGGAAGGAATCGAGCTGGTTCTGCATCGCCGCCGCCGTGGCGGCGATCACGATCGAGGCGATGATGACGATGGACGAATGACCGAACGAAAAGAAGAAGCCGACGGCATGAGGCTGTTTCTTTTCCTGCATCAATTTGCGCACCACATTGTCGATCGCGGCGATATGGTCGGCGTCGAACGCATGCCGGAGGCCGAACATATAGGCGAGAAAGGCCGTGCCCAGCAGCGACGGCCTGTCGGCGAAGGCAACCCATGCCCAAATCCAGGCCGCGATGTTGAACGCAATCAAGCTAACAAAGGTAATGGCGATCTTGGTCTTCGAGCGTTCGACCCGGTCGTCGAATGGATTGAGGATCATACTTTCGTTCCCATTATGCTTACCGGCAAGGTGCCATGGAAACGAAGGCGCCGTCGACAGTCAAATGACGTAGCAGCGTGATTTTTTGCAATGTGCAGCCGGAAAGCCCTGCCCGCGCCGGGCTCTCGCTGTCGGTTCTCTCAGGCTTCAACGAAAGTGAAGCCTTCGTCGGCCCAGCCTGCCATGCCGCCGATCATGACCTTGACGCGCTTGCCGAGCGAGGCAAGGCGAAGGGCTGCCTTGTCGGTTCCGTTGCAATGCGGACCGGCGCAATAGACGACGAAGAGCGTATCGTCGGACCATTCCGCCATCTTGCGTGCGGTGATCTTGCCGTGCGGCAGGTTGGTCGCGCCCGGAATGTGCTTCTGCTCGAACAGCGCCGGGCCGCGAACGTCCAGAAGAACGAAGTCGACGGTTCCGGCGGTCATGGAGAGCTGCACGTCCGAGCAATCCGTCTCGAAGGCGAGCTTCTGGGCGTAATATTCGGCGACGACGGCGGGAAGAGCGGCGGGTACTTCGCTGACACGGCTTGGCATGGGGAGGCTCCTGCTTTGGTTGACACGCATGCTTGTGGGGCAAGCCTCGGGGGATTGAAATTGGCCATAATGCCATATAGCGTAAAGATCATGCCAAACCCTTCCGCTCCCCTTCTTCATGGTCCCCACGTCGCCGCCCTCGTCTATGACGGGCTCTGCACCTTCGAGTTCGGTGTAGCCTATGAGATATTCGGTCTTCCGAGACCGGAGATGGGAGAGAATTGGTATCGCTTTTCCGCCTGCGGCATCGAGGATGGCCCTTTGCGCGCCGCCGGCGGCCTCTCCGTCCAGGTCGACCATGGCCTCGATAGTCTTGCCGAAGCCGATCTGATCATCGTTCCCGGCTGGCGGGGGATCGCAGCTCCCGTGCCCGCACCATTGATCGCGGCGCTGCAGGCGGCCAGCCGCCGCGGAGCGCGCATCATGTCGCTCTGCTCGGGCGTCGCCGTTCTTGCCGCGGCGGGGCTATTGGCGGGGCGCAAGGCAACGACGCACTGGCGCTACGTGGATGCCATTGCCGCCCGCTATCCCGACATCACCGTCGATGCCGATGTGCTTTATGTCGATGAGGATGCCGTGCTGACGGCCGCAGGCAGTGCGGCAGCGATCGATCTTTGCCTGCATGTGGTACGACGGGATTTCGGACCCGAGGGGGCAAACAGCGTCGCTCGGCGACTGGTGGTGCCTCCACACCGCGAGGGCGGACAGGCGCAATATATCGAAGCGCCGGTACTGCGGCAGCGCGAGGGCGCGCGATTGGGTCCCCTGCTGGAATGGATGCGCGAGCGGCTGCAGGAAGAGCAGCCCATCGCCATGCTGGCGGCGCGCGCCGGCATGAGCACTCGCACCTTCCAGCGGCGCTTCGAGGCCACGACCGGCATGGCACCGGGCGAATGGCTGCTGGCGGAGCGGTTGCGGTACGCCCGTGATCTTCTCGAGAAGGAAACGATGATCTCACTGGACGATGTCGCGGTGGCCAGCGGTTTCGGCTCGCTCGCCACCATGCGGCATCATTTCCGGGAGCGGCTTGCGGTAAGTCCGAGCGACTACCGCAAGCGATTTGCTGCCGTCAGACCAGCCGGCTCTGTTCGGTAGCCGCTTCGATGAAGCTGGAGAACAGCGGATGCGGCTCGAGCGGCCTGGATTTCAGCTCCGGATGGTACTGAACGCCGATGAACCAGGGATGGTCGGGATATTCGATCGTCTCCGGCAGGACGCCATCCGGTGACATGCCGGAGAAGACGAGGCCGCACTCTTCGAGCCGATCCTTGTAGTCGATGTTGACTTCATAGCGGTGGCGATGACGCTCGGAAATATCGGTCGAACCGTAGACTTCCGAGATCTTCGTGCCCTTCTTCAGGGCTGCCTTGTAGGCGCCGAGACGCATCGTGCCGCCGAGATCGCCGGATGACGTGCGCTTCTGCAGCTCATTGCCCTTCAGCCATTCGGTCATCAGGCCGACCACCGGCTCTGCCGTCGGGCCGAATTCGGTGGAGGAGGCGTGCTCGACGCCGGCAAGGTTGCGGGCCGCTTCGATGACGGCCATCTGCATGCCGAAGCAGATGCCGAAATACGGCACCTTGCGTTCGCGGGCAAAGCGTGCCGCCAGGATCTTGCCCTCGGAACCGCGCTCGCCGAAGCCGCCGGGCACGAGAATGCCGTGGACCTTCTCGAGATAGGGCGCCGGATCTTCCTTTTCGAAGACTTCCGACTCGATCCATTCGAGCTTCACCTTGACGCGATTGGCGATGCCGCCATGATGCAGCGCCTCGATCAGCGACTTATAGGCATCCTTCAGGCCGGTATACTTGCCGACGATGGCGATGGTCACCTCGCCTTCCGGCGTGCGGATGCGGTTGCAGACCTCTTCCCATTGTTCCAGGCGCGGCTTCGGAGCCGGCTCGATGCCGAAGGCGGCCAGCACTTCGTTGTCGAGGCCTTCCTTGTGATAGGCCATCGGCACGTCGTAGATATTGGCGACGTCGAGCGCCTGGATGACGGCGGATTCGCGGACGTTGCAGAACAGCGAGAGCTTGCGGCGCTCCGCTTCCGGGATTTCCCGGTCGGCGCGCACCAAGAGGATGTCGGGATGAATGCCGAGCGCCTGCAGCTCCTTGACGGAATGCTGCGTCGGCTTGGTCTTCAACTCGCCGGCGGCCGGAATATAGGGCATCAGCGTCAGGTGGACATAGATGGCGGAGCCGCGCGGCAGGTCGTTGCCGAGCTGGCGGATCGCTTCCATGAACGGCATCGCTTCGATATCGCCGACCGTGCCGCCGATCTCGCAGATGACGAAATCATAATCGTCATTGCCCTCGACGACGAAATCCTTGATCTCGTTGGTGACGTGCGGAATGACCTGGACGGTGGCGCCGAGATAGTCGCCGCGGCGTTCCTTGTCGATGATGTTCTTGTAGATGCGACCGGTGGTGATGTTGTCGGTCTTGGTGGCCGAGCGGCCGGTAAAGCGTTCATAGTGACCGAGGTCGAGGTCGGTTTCCGCACCGTCGTCGGTCACGAAGACCTCGCCGTGCTGGGTCGGGCTCATCGTGCCCGGGTCCACGTTCAGATAGGGGTCGAGTTTGCGCAGGCGGACCCGATAGCCACGGGCCTGCAACAACGCTCCGAGAGCCGCAGCCGCAATTCCTTTTCCGAGGGAAGAAACCACGCCGCCAGTGATGAATACATATCGCGCCATGGGAGTCACCGGATACCTTTTCACAAATGATTCCGCTAGCCCTAAAATTCGTTTCCGGAATTTTGGACACAGAAGACGGAATATCGACAAAACAAAACCGGCAGATCCGAGGACCTGCCGGAAGATGAAAGCACGCGACCGGGCTTAGTTGCCGGTCGGAACGCCGTTACCGCTCTGGGCAGGCGCAGGAGTGGTTGCCGCCGGAGCGGCCGGCTGACCGGCGGCTGGCGCCTGAGCAGGCTGCGTTGTCTGCGACTGCGGAGAAACTGCGCCGCTGTTCGGAACGCCGCTGTTATTGTTGGCCGGCTGCTGCTGGCCGCCCGCCGGAGCCGCGCTGCCGCCGAGCGAATCGAGAATGCCGCTGCCCTGGCCCGCCGTGCTCGGGATGCGGTTGAGAATATCGGTCGGGCGTCCCTCGAAGCGCGACAGGATGTTCATACCCAGTGCCAGGACGAAGAACAGCGTCGCCAGGATTGCCGTGGTGCGCGTCAGCGCATTGGCCGTGCCGCGCGCCGACATGAAGCCCGATCCGCCGCCGATGCCCAGGCCACCGCCTTCCGAGCGCTGAATCAGCACCACGCCGATAAGGGCGATGACAACCATGAGATAGATGACAAGCAGTACGGTTTGCATGGGTCCAGTCCTGCCCGCAGGCACGGGCATCAAAAATAAAAGCTCGCGGCTCTTTACATGAGGCTATCGCCTATTCCAAGCCCTTTTGAGATCGGAATTCAGGCAAGTGTGTGCTTCAGGCGAACTGCCGTTCGAATGCGCCATAGATGGCGAGGAAATCGGGGGCTTTCAAGCTCTGTCCTCCGACGAGCACGCCATTGACATTGGCGACCCCGAGCAGCTCCGCCGCATTCGCGCCGGTTACGGAGCCGCCATAGAGAAGCCGGAACTTTTCACCATCGCCGCCGAAGCGTGCCGCAAGTTCCTTGCGGATGAAGGCATGCGCCTCCTCGACATCCGCCAATGTGGGAACCTTGCCCGTGCCGATCGCCCAGACGGGCTCATAGGCGATGACGGTCGTCTCCGACGTGGCGCTGTCGGGCGTCGAGCCGGCTAGCTGACGCTTGAGCACATCCAGGGTCTGGCCCTGGTCGCGCTCTTCGGCCGTCTCGCCGATGCAGATGATGGTGGTGAGTTCGGCCGCAAGCCCCGCTTCCGCCTTGGCGCGCACCAGCGCATCGCTTTCGGCATGGTTCCTGCGGCGCTCGGAATGACCGACGATGACGTGGGTTCCGAAGCAATCGGCAATCATCGCGGCGGAGATATCGCCGGTATGCGCGCCGCTCACCAGCTGGTGACAATCCTGCGCGCCGATCGCCAGCGGGCTGTCGTCGCAGAGGGCTGTCGCGACATAGAGGAGGGTTGCCGGCGGGCACAGCAGCGTGTCGATCTTCTCCGACAGCGGCGTCTTCACGCCATCGGCGATGGCCTTGACCTGATCCAGGCTGGCGCGCGTGCCGTTCATTTTCCAGTTGCCCGCCAGAAGCGGCCGTATCGTCTTGGTCATGTCCTCATTCCCCCTTCATCCATGCGCCGCACTAACAAAACTGCGAGGGAAAGAAAAGTTACCGATTGCGTGGAAATGGGTTCAAATCGGTTAGACGGGCGCTTTTCCGAAAATAAATCGAAATTTTCCGAAAGGATCATGACGGCTGCGGGTCTAGAATCCAGTTCAGCACCTTGCGCCAGTCGGTCATGCGCACCGGCGTGCCATGATTGCCGGTGGCAAACAGGGTGAAGCGTGTCGGATACCCTCCCTTGTAGAGCTTTTCGAACAGGGCTTGCTGATCGGCCGCGGCATAGACCGGGTCCTTGCTGCCGTGGGTGAACCAGAGAGGCAGTTTGGCCTTGTAGAAGGCGCTCTTGGTGAAATCCGGATCGGTCACGCCGCTCAGGATCGCCATGCCCTTCAGCCGTTTGACGCTTTCGGCGTCGCGCGTGATGCCCCAGCAGATGAAGCTGCCCATGGAGGCGCAGGTCAGGATCACCGGCTTGCCGCCGGACTGCTCATAGGAATAGCGGATCAGCGCGGCGATATCAGCGACGCCATTGCTGTCGAAACTCTTCACGCTCGGCGCATAATAGGTGCCGCCATTGCCATAGGCCAGGTTCTTCAGGCGGTTGAAGTTGCCGCCGAAGGTGTAGTCGTTCGATCCCAGCCGGCGGTCGCCGCCCCTGCCATGGATGAAGATCACGGTGAACCCCTGTCCGGAGGCCGGCCCGACGCGGGTGACGTCGAGCTTCCGGTCTACGAGTGCCAGGGTCTCGTCCTGTTGCGCCTTCCAGCGAACGCCCGTCTCGATATAGTCCGGCTTGACGCGCTTTTCCGGAATCTGGTCGCGGCCGTTGATATCCCGCATTTCCTGGTAGTCGATCGTCTGGAACGCACCGTTGTCATGGCTTTCGATCACGGTCTGATCGGAAAACAGATTGTCCTTGAAGGGTTTCAGCGCTTCGGCTGAAGCCTCCGAGGCGATGGCCATCGGCAAAAAGGCCGCAATTGCGGCTAGGATCGACAAATGAGCTGTGGACATTCGCATGGGCGTAGTTTCCTTCGGAGGCCCACGGCTTGCCATTCGCTGCCCGGCAACGCAAATGTTTTTTCGAGTTTGCCCGCCAGCGGGGTGCCATCGCGCTTGTGCGTCGTTTCTGGCAGAATCAAGGTGATTCGCGATAGCGATGATTTTTGGGGAATGCCCCTTCAAGGACAATCTGAACAGCTCCATGGATAACAGCAACGATCTCTTCTCCGGAATGCCCGTCACGAAGCAGCAGGCGGCGGAAAAGCCGGCAGCCAAGGCTGAAAGCCCCGCTGCCGCCCCTGCCCCGCGCCCGGCGCCGGCGGTTTCCTCCGCCGAGGAATACGGTGCGAATTCCATCCGCGTTCTCGAAGGGCTCGAGCCGGTACGCATGCGTCCCGGCATGTATATCGGCGGCACGGACGAAAAGGCGCTGCATCACCTCTTCGCCGAAGTCATCGACAACTCCATGGACGAGGCCGTCGCCGGCCATGCCGATTTCATCGAAGTACATCTCGATCAGCGCGGCTACCTGACCGTGACCGACAACGGCCGCGGCATTCCTGTCGAGAACCATCCGCAGGTTCCGGGCAAGTCGACGCTCGAAGTCATCATGACCAAGCTGCATGCCGGCGGCAAATTCGACGGCAAGGCCTACGAGACCTCCGGCGGTCTGCACGGCGTCGGCGTCTCCGTCGTCAACGCGCTGTCGGACGATCTCGAAGTGGAGGTGGCACGCAACCGCAAGCTCTATCGTCAGCGCTTCTCGCGCGGCATCCCGCAGGGTGGGCTGGAGGAGCTCGGCGACGTCCATAATCGTCGCGGCACCCGCGTCCGTTTCCATCCCGATCCGCAGATTTTCGGCGATCATGCCAGGTTCGATCCGGCGCGCGTCTTCCGCATGGCCCGTTCCAAGGCCTACCTGTTCGGCGGCGTCGAGATCCGCTGGAGCTGCGACCCTGAGCTGGCGCCCGAGGGCGCGGACGTGCCGGAAAAGGCCGTCTTCCATTTCCCCGGCGGCCTGAAGGATTATCTCAAGGCGACGATGGGCAACGAGTTTACCGTCACGCGTGAAATCTTCGCGGGCAAGTCGGAAAAGGGAAGCGGCCACGGTTCGCTCGAATGGGCGATCACCTGGTATGGTGGCGATCCGCAGATCCATTCCTATTGCAACACCATTCCCACCCCCGAAGGCGGCACGCATGAGGCCGGCTTCCGCATTGCGCTCACCAAGGGGCTGAAGAACTACGCCGAGCTGACGCAGAACAAGCGTGCGGCCAACATCAACACCGACGACGTGATGATCTCCGGCGTCGGCATGCTGTCCATCTTCATCCGTGAGCCGGAATTCGTCGGCCAGACCAAGGACAAGCTTGCGACCGTCGAGGCGCAGCGCATCGTCGAAAACGCCCTGCGCGATCCCTTCGATCACTATCTGACCGACAATCCGGCCGAAGCCGAAAAGCTGCTGGACTGGGTGATCGAGCGCTCCGAGGAGCGCATGCGCCGGCGCAAGGAAAAGGAAGTCAACCGCAAGACGGCGGTGCGCAAGCTGCGTCTGCCGGGCAAGCTTGCCGATTGCTCGCAGAACACCGCCGAGGGCGCGGAACTCTTCATCGTCGAGGGCGATTCGGCAGGCGGCTCGGCCAAGCAGGCGCGCAATCGCATGAACCAGGCGATCCTGCCGCTGCGCGGCAAGATCCTCAACGTCGCCAGCGCCGGCCGTGAGAAGCTGTCGGCCAACCAGCAGATCGCCGACCTCATCCAGGCGCTCGGCTGCGGCACACGCTCGAAATATCGCGAGGAGGATCTTCGTTACCAACGCATCGTCGTCATGACCGATGCCGACGTCGACGGCGCTCACATCGCTTCGCTGCTAATCACCTTCTTCTATCAGGAAATGCCGGAGCTGATCCGCGGCCAGCATCTCTTCCTGGCGGTGCCGCCACTCTACAAGATCACGCAAGGGGCAAAGACGATCTATGCCCGCGACGACGCCCACCGGCTCGAATTGATGGAGACGGAGTTCAAAGGCAAGGGCAAGGTCGAAATCAGCCGTTTCAAAGGCTTGGGCGAAATGCTTCCCGCGCAGCTCAAGGAAACGACGATGGACCCGACCAAGCGCACGCTGCTGCGCGTCGAGATCGACGAAGCGGATTTCGAGGGCACGCGCGACGCCGTCGACAATCTCATGGGCACCAAGGCCGACGCCCGCTTCCGCTTCATCCAGGAACGCGCCGCATTTGCTGAGAATCTGGATATCTGACAGGATGAGGTGGCATCATTGCTTGGTGCCGCCTCCGGTCCATGGTTTTGGTGCATGCGTTGGAGGCTTGTCGGAGCACTGAGGGCCCATGCACAAGATTGATCTTGATACCAGACGGGCAGTTGAGCGGTTTCTAGGGCTGATCGCAGATCGCTATGAGATGGCTGGCGCCGTTGTTTATGGCAGCCGCGCTCGCGGAAAACATCGTTCCGATAGCGATGCCGATGTTGCCGTTCTTTTGGGTGGCAAACATCAGCGCTTTTTGTCCACCAAGCTGGCGATGGCTGACATTGCTTTCGATGTATTGCTTGAGACTGGAATTAACATCTCGCCGTTGCCGATCTGGCTCGATGAGTGGGAGCATCCGGAGCGATATTCAAATCCGGGTTTGCTTCATAACATCGCGAGGGAAGGCATCCGGGTGTGAGCGACAAATTGGCGCCGAAAGGTCTGATGGCCAAAGCGGAGCAGGCGTGCAAATCAGCGCGCCCCCTGCTTGAATTGGGTGATGCGGATGGCGCTTGTAATCGTGCCTATTACGCCATGTTCGACGCTGCACGAGCTGCTCTTTTTGCTTCTGGCCGCCTTGCCAGGGAAGACATTGGCAAAACCCATCGCGGCCTCATCAACGCCTTCAGCGAATATCTGATAAAGAATGGACCGATCTCCAAGGACATGGGGAGATTGTTGAAGCGGGCGGAAGAAATTCGTTTGGTCGCCGATTATACGGGTGAACTTATTGAGCTGAGCGATGCGCGAGAAATCGTCGGTCAGGCAGACGTTTTTGTGTCGGCCATGCGCCACACCTTCATGTCGGATGACGATTGATTTCAGCGGCGGCAAGCGCAAGCCGACCACACAACATTTTCATCGAACAAAGCCCAATCCGTTACGAAAGCGTCATGGGCGGATGCGTAGATGCGGCCCGACCCGCCAACTCGTATCCGGATGTAACGATATCGCCATGCTGAAGCCCCTTCTGACGACTGCCGCCGCTCTTCTTCTGTCCACGACCGTCCGGGCCGCCGATATTGGCGCAGTGATCGACGTGCCCTGCCCCTTTGGCGACTGCAAGGCGGGTATCAGCCTTTCCTATCTCGGCGAATACGATATTCCGACTGGATTCGTTGAAAACGGCGTCGAGGTCGGCGGTCTGTCGGGCATCGATTTCGATCCATCGACTGGCCGCTATATCTCCATCAGCGACGACCGTTCCGAAAAGGCGCCGGCCCGCTTCTACGATCTCGACATCGATGTCGGTGCCGATGGCCTCAAGGGCGTGACGATTCTCGATCATGTCACGCTGAAGGACAAGGACGGTCAGCCCTTCGCCTTCCGCAAGGTCGACGCCGAGTCGATCCGCATCGGCGAGGACGGGATCTATTGGAGCAGCGAAGGCGACGGCAAGGCGCTGCTGCCGCCTTTCGTGCGTGTCGCCAATCGCGATGGCAGCTTCGTACGCGAACTGCCGCTGCCGGACGGCTTTGCCCCGACCGCCGACAAGAGCACGGGCATCCGTGACAATCTGGCTTTCGAGGGGCTCGCGTTTCTGTCCGGCGGCGATCTGCTCGTCGGCATGGAGTCGGCCCTTTATCAGGACGGGCCGATGACGACGCTGACAAATGGAGCGCTTGCCCGCCTCATCCGCTATGACGCGGCAACCGGCGGGCAGAAAGCCCAATATGTCTATCCGGTCTCGCCGATCCCGCAGGCGCCGGCCCAGGCCGGTGGCTGGAACGATTTCGGCATGTCGGAAATCCTGGCGCTCGACGACCGGCATCTCCTGTCGATCGAGCGCGGCTATGCGCAGGGCATCGGCAATTCGGTCGTCATCAACATGTTCGATCTGGACGGCGCGACCGATGTTTCGGCTATTCCGTCGCTCGCCAAGACCGATCAGCGCATCGTGCCGGTGCGCAAGACCCAGATCATGGATCTGCGGGCGCTTGGCCTAGCGCCGGACAATATCGAGGGCGTCACCTTCGGCAAGGCGAAGGATGGCACGGACGTGCTGATCTTCGTTGCCGACAACAATTTCAATCCGACGCAGAAGACCCAGTTCTTTGCGTTCAAGGTCGTGCGCCGGCCATCCTGAGCGACCGGCTCTGCCCGTATCGGTAGTCGTCGCATGGTGGCGACAACGGATTATATAGGCTTTCGGGCGGCGGCCCTTGAATCGGCCCAGATCATAGCCCATAACCTATTGATCCAATAAAAAGGTGAAGCAAGTCCGGTGGGTGTATTCGAACGTCATAAGCCTAGGGAGCCGCGTTGGTTGGGGCCGACCGCTCCCTCCCGCATGGCCCTTATTCCGTCCATTTCGGCGGCGCGCTGGCTGCTGATCCTGATTGCGGCCGCGGGCATTTATTTTTTCTATGGCTTTCTCGTTCCGGTGCTCGCCGCCGCGGTCATTGGTTTCGCCACCTGGCCGCTCTACAGCGATCTCGTGCGCCGGACCGGCGGCAATACGACGCTCGCCGCGTCGATCGCGATCGCCTTCATCGTCACCTTTCTGGTACTGCCGATCGTGCTTTCGGCCATCTACATGTCCGGCGAGGTGCGCATATGGTTTAGCTGGGCGGTGCACGTCAACCGCGACGGCGCCCCGCCGCCGCAATGGATACTGGCCCTGCCGGTCATCGGCGCCTGGCTCGGCGAGCAATGGACGCAATATATCGGTAGCCCCGGTTCCATCGGCGAATTGGCGCAGCTCGTCAGCGGCGCGCATATCGGCAATATCTACCGCGCGGTGCTGGCCGCCGGCGGCGGCGCTTTCCACGTCATCCTGACCTTGCTTTTCATGCTGATCGCGCTGTTCTTCATCTATCGCGATGGCTCACGGTTCGTCGGCCAGGTCGATCTTTTGGGCGAACGCATCCTGCCGAACCGCTGGGAGCGGATTTCCCGCGTGGTGCCGGCAACGATCAGCTCCACCGTCATGGGCATGACGCTGATCGCCATCGGTGAAGGCGTCATTCTCGGCGTCGCCTATTGGATCGCCGGAGCCCCCTCGCCGGTCACCCTCGGCGTTCTCACGGGCATCATGGCACTGGTGCCGGGCGGCGCGCCGCTTTCGATGTCCCTTGTCTCGATCTATCTGATCGCCAGCGGGTCGCTTTGGGCCGGGATCGGGCTGTTCCTCTGGGGCACGATCGAATTGTTCATCGTCGACAAGACCCTGCGCCCGAAGCTCGTCGGCGGTCCGATCAAGCTGCCGTTCCTGCCCACCTTCTTCGGTCTGGTCGGCGGCGTGAAGACCATGGGCTTCCTCGGTCTTTTCATCGGCCCGGTGTTGATGGCGATCATTGTCGCGATCTGGCGCGAATGGATTCGCGAGGCGGAATTGAGCGAGGAGCAGCATGCCCAGGAGCCGGAACTGCAATTGCATGTCCGGGATGGCTCCGACGGCTGACCGAGCCGGGATCTGGCGCAATTCCAGGAAAAATGCGTGAGCCGCTTTCCGCCCGGAATTGCGTCAAAACAAAAACTTAAAGCGCCTTTTCCATGAACAGGCTGAGCGGGTCGGGCTGATAGTCGCCGAACGGCTCGATCTCGACATAACCGAACTTGCGATAGAGGGCGATGGCTTCCGGCTGGTATATGCCGGTTTCGAGACGCACGGCCGTCAGCCTTCTTTGCGAGGCCTTTTCTTCGAGCACGTCCATCAGCTTCTGAGCGACCCTCTGCCCTCTGGCGACCGGATCGACGAACATGCGCTTGATCTCCGCCGTGCCGTCGCCCGCTTCGACCAGCGAGCAGCAGCCGACGATTTCGCCTTCCAGCCGCGCGACCCAGAAGGTGACTTCGGGCTTCTCCAGCGAGGCCAGGTCGAGCAGATGATTGCTCTCCGCCGGATAAAGCGATTCCGCATAGGCGGTCGACATGTCGAGGAGACGGATGACGCCGTCCTGGCGCGGCGATTCAATGGCAATGGTCAGCAAGAACATGGTCCCGAAACTGCGAAGGCCGATCCATATCACGCGGCCGTCAGCGCGGCCAGCGCGACGAAATCCCGCGCCGATTGCCGCCGCTCGGCATTGGCGAGCTTCTCGACCATCTCGAGCAACTGGATAGCCGCAGCCGGCGACTGTTCAGCGACCCGGAATTTGCGCATCAGCCGGGCGGAGACATTGTCGAGCTTCGTGCCATCAGCCACGCGCGATGCTTCCCGCCAGATCAGCGTCGCCTCGACGAAGACGATGCTGATATCGTGCGGCAGCCCGGCGGATTCATAGAGGGCGCGTACGGCGTAGGTCCGTCCGCTCGAAAGGATCGAACGGACGCGACGCTCGTCGCAGCCGGAGAGATTGGTGATGGCGCCGGCGAAGAAATCGACCTTGCCGGTGCAGAGCGCATGCATCAGAAAGGCCGGCGTCAGGCAGCCGGACTGGCGCAGATGCTCGACGAGATCGGAAATGTCGTCGTGCGCAACCGTTCCGGCGATGGAGACCGTCGCCGCCTCGCCCGCCTCGCGCGTAATGTGCTGCAACCGGCCCGCATCGATCGTGGCCTGGATGAGACCGGAGCCCGCCATAGCGTCGCAGACATGGCGCATCAGCAGGTGCCGCACATCCGATGGCAAGGCGTCACGCGCCAGAAGCAGGCCGCGAATATCGGCCTGGCCGCCGAACCGCTCGGCAATACGCTTCAGCGAGGCGCGCGGCAGGGACGCGCCGTCGTTCTCGAGCAGGCAAAGGATTTCTGTCTCGCCGCCGATTTCGGCAAGAGCCGCGCAAACCGGCCGCGATACCTGTCCGCGCGAGGCGATCAGCACGCGCGTCACGTCGCTGCCGCGCAGCGCAAGATCGACGAGATCGCCATCGGTGAAGATCGGTGAAAGGAGAATGACCTGCCCGGCGATCTCCGGCTGATCCTCGGCAAGCGCCAGGATGACATTGCGCGGCGCATTCGGCGCGCGCGCCACGGCCTCGGCGAGCGACAGGCGTACGCGCGGCGAGGAATCATCAAGGATATAGATCATCGCCATCTCGGCCGCCGAGCGCTCCTCGGGCGACATTGCCGATTGCAGATAGGCGCGGCCAAGGGCATTGGCCGCCCTTGCCCTACCCTCTGCCTTGGCGGTCTCGGCCCAGCGAAGAAATGCTTCTATGATCACGTATTGCCCCGATAGCGGCGGGACGATTCCCGGCCCGCAAACTCATATCGGTGACGTTACTGACGAAAGGTTTACGGGCCGTTTACCTTGTTTATTAACCACTAATGCGCGGAGCTGACGAGCGGGGCTTACGGCGCTTTCGGCCGCAGCAGCTCGAAAACATCGCTGCCTTCGCTATAGTCCATGTAACCCATCCGGGCCACGGGACGCGCGAGCGCCATGTCAAGTCGCCCGTCGCGGATGATCGTCTCATCGATATGGATGCCGACGACCTGGCCGAAGACCATGACATTGTCCGTCGGCTGGCCATCGAGATCCCTGGGGCGCATGATCTCGGTCACCCGGCATTCGAGAACGGCAAGGGCTTCAGCCACATAGGGAGCATCGACCAGCCTGCCCGGCTCGGCAGTCAGGCCGGCAAGCTCGAACTCGTTCGTCCCATAGGGCACGGAGATGGATGAATGGTTCATCTTCTCGACGAGGTTGCGGCTGACGAGATTGGCGGTGAAGACACCGGTTTCCTCGACATTGCGGGCGCTGTCCTTACGCCCCGTGGAGGAAAACATCACCAGCTTCGGCCGGTCGCTGATGGCGTTGAAGAAGGAATAGGGGGACAGGTTCAGCGAACCGTCCCTGCCCTTGCTACCGATCCAGCCGATCGGCCTTGGCGCGACGATCGCCTTGAAGGGATCGTGGGACAGGCCGTGCTGGTTGGTATCCGTCGTATAGAACATTACGCGTCCTCGCCGCCGACCCAGCTTACGGTTTCCGTCAGTTCCGGACGCGGGCGTTCGACGGGCGGGAAGTCGGAGGAGCCGATATGGATGAAGCCGGCCACCTTTTCGCCCGGCTGGACGCCGAGCAGCGGATAGGCGCGCTCGTCATAGGCGAACCATTCGGTCAGCCAGTTCGACACCCAGCCGTGGGCATTGGCGGAGATCAGCAGGTTGAGGCACAATGCGCCGGCCGACATCAACTGCTCCCATTCCGGGATCTTGAAATGCGGTGCCGCCTTGCTGACCACGGCGATGACGACCGGCGCGCGGGTGAAGCGCGTGCGCTCGACCTGGATCATCTCGTCCGACAGGTCCGGCTTGGCTTCCAGCGCGAGCTTCAACAGCCCCTCGCCGATCCGCACCCTTTCCTCGCCGCGATAGACGATGAAGCGCCAGGGGGCGAGCTTTCCGTGATCCGGCACGCGCGAGGCCAGCCGCAGGATGTCCTCGATCTCGGCCTTGTCCGGGCCCGGCTCGCTCATTTGAAACGCTGGAATGGACCGGCGAACCGCCAGATAATCGACAAGCTTGATATCGGTTTTCATGGAATGATTGCTTTCATTTTCATGCGCGGGGAATGTGGGTCTTGAATTTGCCATCGCGTTGGTCTTGAAGTGGCCTGTGTTATATCGGAAGTCAATCGGTTGGGAACTCATGTTAGGCATTTCATCCGCTCGCCGATTGAGCGCGGCTTTGGCGATGGTCGCATGCTGGAGCACGGCGGCCCCGGCGCAGGATGCCTTTCAGGAGTTCAAGCAGCTCGACGGCAGCGTCAAGATGCCGAAGCTCAACGCCTTCGTCGCTCCTGACGGCGAGAACTCAGCCGCCGGGACGCTGCGGGACGTCTCGCTGGAAGCGAAGCTTTCGCCGGACAGCGGGCCGCAACAGCAGGGCCTGTCCTGGTATGTCTTCAGCCCCTTTGCCGGCACGGACGGCAAGCTGCCGCTGGTGGCAAGTTCGAAGGGCGGCTCGGCCTCCTTCCATCTCCTGCCCGGCGACTACTTCGTCAACGTCTCCTTCGGCCGCGCCGGCGTGACCAAGAAGCTCACCGTGCCGGAAAGCGGTGACGTGCGCAAACAGACCATGGTGCTCGACGCCGGCGGCATGGTGTTGAATGCCGTGTCCGGTTCCGATATGCGCATCCCGCCTGCCGAACTGAGCTTCTCGATCTATTCCAGCGATGCCAAGGAAGATGGCGAGCGCGGCCTCGTCATGTCCGATGTCAAGCCAAACACGCTGGTCGGCCTCAGCGCCGGCACCTATCACGTCGTTTCCGAGTATGGCGAAGTCAATGCCGTCATCCGCGCCGATATCCAGGTGGAGGCCGGCAAGGTCACGGAAGCGACGATCCAGCACCGGGCTGCGAAGATCACCTTCAAGCTGGTCTCAGATGCCGGCAGCGAAGCGATCGCCGATACGGCCTGGTCGATCCTGACTTCCGCCGGCGACATCGTCGGCGAAAGCCTGAGTGCCTTCCCGGCGATGGTGCTGGCCGAAGGCCAGTACACCGCCATCGCCCGCAACAAGGACAAGATCTACCAGCGCGATTTCACCGTGGTTGCTGGCACCAACACCGATGTCGAGGTGCTGATGAAGGAACAGCAGCCGCAGGATGCCAACGACCAGCAGCCGGCGCAGCAGATCCCTGTCCAGACGCCGCAGGCGGCGCCGAACCAGACGCCCGCAATCTCGACCCGCCAGCAGCCGCTGCCGACCTATGAGCAACTGGCTCCGGCAGCCGGTGGGGACGATGGCGAAAGCATGGATTGAGGGCGGGATTTGGCCGGCTTCCCGCCATGCCGTCTGGTCGTTTTCAAAAGACCATGTTTGGAGCTTCGACGACCGATTCCTCGGACCTCGGCGCCGGTCCTCTGACGGCGCCTGAAGACGCCGCCAGAGAGTGTTCCATCAAGCGGCCTTGATCCGCTTGGCTTCCTGCTTGCGCAGGATATCGGGCGCGGTGGCCTCGAGCGCGAGCGATGCGATCGCTTCGTCGAGCGACATCGCCGTCTGCGCCTGGCTGCCGAGGCGGCGGATGTTGACCGAGCGCTCCTCGGCTTCCTTCTTGCCGCAGACGATGATCACCGGAACCTTCGTCACCGAATGCTCGCGGATCTTGTAGTTGATCTTCTCGTTGCGGAAATCGGTCTCGACCGTGAGACCGGCATCGCGCAGCGCCTCCGCAACCTCTTCGCCATAGGCATCGGCCTCCGAGGTAATGGTCGCGACCACCACCTGCAGCGGCGAAACCCAGAGCGGCATATGGCCGGCAAAGTTCTCGATCAGGATGCCGAGGAAGCGTTCCATCGAGCCGCAGATGGCGCGATGGATCATCACCGGCTGCGTTTTTTCGGAATGCTGGTCGATGTAGAATGCACCGAAGCGTTCCGGCAGGTTGAAGTCGACCTGCGTCGTGCCGCACTGCCATTCGCGGCCGATGGCGTCCTTCAGCGTATATTCGAACTTCGGCCCGTAGAACGCGCCCTCGCCCGGCAGAATGCCGGTCTTGATGCGGCCGCCGGACTGTTCCTCGATCGTCTTCAGCACGTCCATCATCACGCTTTCGGCACGATCCCAGAGAGCATCGGAGCCGACGCGCTTGTCCGGACGGGTGGAGAGCTTGACGACGATTTCCTCGAAACCGAAATCTTCGTAGACCGACAGGATCAAATCGTTGATCTTCAGGCATTCAGCCGCCATCTGCTCATCGGTGCAGAAGATATGCGCGTCGTCCTGCGTAAAGCCGCGCACGCGCATCAACCCGTGCAGCGCGCCCGAAGGCTCGTAGCGATGCACGGCGCCGAATTCCGCAAGACGGATCGGCAATTCGCGGTAGGACTTCAAGCCATGCTTGAAGATCTGGATGTGGCCGGGGCAGTTCATCGGCTTCAGCGCGAAGACGCGATCGTCGTCGGTCTCGTCGCCGGCGACCGTGACCTTAAACATATTGTCGCGATACCAGCCCCAGTGACCCGAGGTTTCCCAAAGCGACTTGTCGAGCACCTGCGGCGCGTTGACCTCCTGATAGTCGCCCTGCAGCCGCCGGCGCATATAGGAGACCAGCGTCTGGAACATGCGCCAGCCCTTGCCGTGCCAGAAGACGACGCCGGGGCCTTCCTCCTGGAAATGGAACAGGTCCATTTCGCGACCGAGGCGGCGATGGTCGCGCTTTTCGGCTTCGGCGAGGATGTGCAGGTAGTTGTCGAGATCAGCCTGCTCGGCGAATGCCGTGCCATAGATGCGGGTCAGCATCGGATTGTTGCTGTCGCCGCGCCAATAGGCGCCGGCCACCTTCATCAGCTTGAAGGCCGTGCCGATCTGGCCGGTCGAGGCCATATGCGGACCGCGGCAAAGGTCGAACCAATCGCCCTGATAGTAGATCTTCAGATCCTGGCCTTCGGGAATGGCGTCGACCAGCTCCACCTTGTAGCGCTCGCCCTTGGCGGCAAAGACTTCCTTCGCCTTGTCGCGCGACCAGATCTGCTTGGTGAAGGGGGCGTTGCGCTGGATGATCTCGCGCATCTTCTTCTCGATGACCGGCAGGTCATCGGGCGTAAAGGGCTCGTTCTTGGCGAAGTCGTAGTAGAAGCCGTTTTCGATGACCGGGCCGATCGTCACCTGCGTGCCGGGCCACAATTCCTGCACCGCTTCGGCCATGACGTGCGCGGCATCGTGCCGGATCAGTTCCAGCGCGCGGTCGTCGGTGCGGGTGATGATCTCGATCTTGCCTTCGGTCACCGGATCGGAAAGGTCCCGTACGGTGCCGTCGATCGCAATGGCGACAGCCTTCTTGGCAAGCGATTTGGAAATGGATTCGGCGACATCCCGGCCGGTTGCACCAGCATCGTAGCTGCGCACGGAACCATCGGGAAATGTCAGGGAAACGGATTGGGACATCGAAATTCTCCTTGTCCAGTCCCGCCAACGAATGCGGGTGGTTTCAATAGATGCGGTCAATGACGTGTTGAGCGCGGTCGCCTGATAGCGATATTTGGCCGTCTAGTAAAGAAAAAGCGCTTTACGGATCGATCATTGCGGCCAGTCCTTGCACCGTATTCCAGTTGCGCAACGTGCCCACGCCAAGGCGTTTCGTCGTCAGTGCCGGAAGCAGACGCGTTTCGCTTGCCTTGCCACCGAAGTCGATCCAGAGATCGCCGTCAACGATGGCCATGCGTTCGGTACTGCTGCGATTCTTGTCGAGCATCGTGAGGATGGCGGCATCGAGCGGCTGGCGCATGACGCGGACGATGACCTCGCTGCCCTTTCCGTCCTTGAACGGATTGCCGGCGGCAAGTTTCAGCCATGCCCCGGCATCGCGGCCGATAATATCGACGGATTTGCCGAAAGCGCCGACGAATCCGGCTTCAAGTCGCGTTTCGATCTCCCTGATCGGCTGTTCCTGTGCTTCGAAAACCAGATTGCCGGTCGCGACCAAGGTTCTGGCGTTCGAAAAGCCGAGTTCTTCTGCCATTGCCTTCAGATCGCTCATGATCACCCTGCGTCCAGGGCCGAGCACGATGCTGTGCAGCAATGCGACGTAAGTCCTCATGCCGCTCCGGCGGGTTTTCGGCCGATGGCGAAATAGCGCCACGGCGCCCACCAATGATAGCGCCGATCCAGGCGCTCCGGCACGGGATCGAGCCCGCTCGTGCCGCCGGGGCCGCAGCGCGCCACCCTGAACAGCGTCATCCAGCCACCGGCCCAAAGGCCGTGCCGGGCGACCGATTCATAGCCGTATTCCGAACAGGTCGGGACATGACGACAGCCATTGCCGACGAAACCGGAAAGCGTCAGCTGGTAGAGGCGGATGAGGGCCATGCCGAGCAGCCTGTCGGGCGTCTTGCGGAAGGGACCGGAGTAATTCCGAGATCTGACCACCTTATCACCAGGTGGTGATGAATTGCGGCGCGCATGATTGGAAGGAGCAGCGCCGCCCTCGTCTTCATCGTCGTCCTGCATGAGACAGAATTGACACATTGCGGTTCGATCTCGATCAGACGGCTTCCGCCGACGAGACGACAGGACCATTGCGTGCCGCCTCGACCTGCCCGATCGCGTCTACGACGGCATCGAAGGTCAGCATCGTCGATGCGTGGCGAGCCTTGTAGTCCCTGACCGGCCGGAGGTAGCGCATGTCTTCGAAGCGCCCGTCGGGGCCTTCTCCATCCGCTTTCAGCATGGCGAGCATATCTTCGCGTGCCTGGCGTAATTCGCCGGCGGTAGCACCAACCACATGGCGAGCCATGATCGAAGAAGAGGCCTGACCGAGCGCACAGGCCTTGACGTCGTGCGCAAAATCGGTAACGACATCGCCGTCCATCTTCAGCCAGATCTTGACGCGGGAACCGCAAAGTCTGGAATGGGCCTGAGCGCTTGCATCGGCGTCGGAAAGACTGCCAATGCGTTCGATATTGCCGGCGAACTCCAGAATCTTGCTGTTGTAGATCTCGTCCATCATCGATCTTGCTCCGATGTACCCTGTTTGCGTTTCCTAACAAAAAACATAGCGTCTCTTGTTAGGAGACTTTCACAGGGGCAATGCCATACTATATGTATGTCGTTCGAAGGCCACAGAAATGCAATGGTCTTCTGTAAGTTTGATGGGAAACCGTGCAGGACGGCAGGCTTGTCCGCCAGCCAGAACGCCCCGGAGCCCGCCAAAGGTACATATTCTCCGTGTTTCGGGAAATACCAGTGGCGAGTCCGACAAGATGATATCCGCAAGTGCGGGTCAGGAGACCACAGGTAATGGACGCCATTGTAAAGAACTTTCCGCAGGCCGTTGAAACCGATCCGATATTGGATCGTCCGTCGCAGAAGGAAGCCGAGGACGCCGTTCGCGTGCTGCTGCGCTGGGCAGGCGACGACCCGCAGCGCGAGGGCCTCTTGGATACCCCGGCCCGCGTCGCCAAGGCCTATCGCGAGCTTTTCGCCGGCTACGACATGAACCCCGAGGACGTGCTTGGTCGCACCTTCGAAGAGGTTTCGGGCTACGACGACATCGTCCTCGTGCGCGACATTCCGTTCTACTCGCATTGCGAACACCATATGGTGCCGATCATCGGCAAGGCGCATGTCGCCTATTTGCCGAACGGCCGCGTGCTGGGCCTGTCGAAGATCGGCCGCGTCGTCGAAATCTTTGGCCGCCGCCTGCAGACGCAGGAGGCGATGACCGCCCAGATCGCCAATGCCATCGACGATTCCCTGCGTCCGCGCGGCGTCGCCGTCATGATCGAAGCCGAGCATATGTGCATGGCGATGCGTGGCGTGCAGCAGCAGGGCGCTTCGACGCTGACGACGACGTTCACCGGCGCCTTCAAGGCCGATCCGGCCGAACAGGTCCGCTTCATGACGATGGTCCGGAGCCGCTAAAAAGGCTTCAACGAAAGAACCGGAGATATGAACCTGGTATTCAACGCACCTTCTGCGGACAAGTCCGAGCTTGAGGATGCGGGCGACTTCACGCCCCGTTTCGACGATCGCGGCCTGATCACCGCGATCGTTACCGACGCAAAAGACGGCGAGCTGCTGATGGTCGCGCATATGAATGCCGAAGCTTTGGCGCTGACCATCAAGACCGGAACGGCCCATTATTTCAGCCGCTCGCGCGCCAAAATCTGGAAAAAGGGCGAAACCTCCGGAAACCTGCAAACGGTGAGGGAGATCCGGACCGATTGCGACCAGGACGCCATCTGGCTGAAAGTCGAGGTCGCCGGACACGATGCAACGTGCCATACTGGACGGCGCTCCTGCTTCTACCGCACGGTCGAGCTGGAGGATGGCAAACCGGTGGTGAAGGTCGTCGACGATCACCTGCATTTCGATCCCAGCGACGTCTATCGTCAATAAGACGCGGCGAGCCGCTTGCGCGGCGGCCATAGCTAAATATACGATTTGGAAACCAAAAAGGGCCAATCTTCTAGCAGAGCACGCATACGTCTCGGAGGAAGTGATGCCATGCTGAATTGGGGTTTGGGGCGTCAGGGTGCCGGGCAGGCTTCGGTGGATCCGGGGCCGACAGGATCGCAAGGTGCGCTTGTTCCCCCTGTTGCGCCTGCTCCCCCAAAGAAAGCAAAAATTGCATTGGCGCTGGGTGGCGGCGCCGCTCGTGGCTGGGCCCATATCGGCGTGCTGCGGGCCATTGACGAAGCCGGCATAGAGGTCGGCATGATCGCCGGCACCTCCATCGGCGCCCTGGTCGGCGGCTGTTATCTTGCCGGCAAGCTGGATGAGCTGGAAAGCTTCGCCCGATCCCTGACGATGCGCCGCATCGCAAGCCTGCTCGATCTCACCATCGGCGGCAGCGGCCTCTTCGGCGGCATGCGGCTCACCAAGCGCATGCAGGAGCATCTCGAAGGTCTGTCGATCGAGGATTTGAACCGCCCCTTCGTTGCCGTCGCAGCCGAGCTCAACACCGGCCACGAGGTCTGGATCGCCAACGGTTCGCTGATCACCGCCATCCGCGCATCCTATGCCCTGCCCGGCATTTTCGAACCCATTCGCACCAACAGCCGGACGCTGGTCGATGGCGCACTGGTCAATCCCGTACCCGTCTCTGTCTGCCGCGCCTACGAGCAGCCGCTCGTGGTTGCCGTCAACCTGCATTACGATCTTTTCGGCCGGTCGGCCGTCGTCAAGCACAATGCCGGCCCGCCCGGTGGCGAGCCGCAGCGGCGCGAAGAAGTGCCAACCACCAAGCTCGGCATGACCAGCGTCATGGTACAGGCCTTCAACATCATTCAGGATCGCATCTCCCGCGCCCGCCTTGCCGGCGACCCGCCGGACCTGGCGCTGCATCCGCGCCTCAGCGATGTTGGCCTCTCGGAATTTCACCGCGCCGGCGAGGCGATCGAACGCGGCTACGAGGAAACCTCGGCGCGGATTACCGAAATCCGGCGCATGCAGGAAGCCTACGCGCGGTAGCGTCAAATAGACGGAAAAGCTTTTGGGAAATGATCGCTGCGGGCCAGCTTGCCTAGAAGGGCAGGATGGATGCGTATAGGATGCACCACCCGGCCCCTCGCTTTACACGCGGCGCAATCGCGGTCGCGACCGACCGCCGGTCGATTGCTTCGACCCTGCCGAGCCGCTTCTTACCCGGCGATATAGGCCTTGATCTGTTCGGCCTCGAGCTCGATTTCACGGATGCGCCATTTGACGACGTCGCCGATCGAGATGATGCCGGAGAGCTTGCCTTTTTCCTCGACGGGAACATGGCGGAAGCGGCGCTGGGTCATCACTTCCATCAATTCATCGGTGGTGGTCTCTTCCTTGCAGCGATGAACCTTTGCCGTCATCAGCGAGGCGATCGGCTGGTCGAGACAGCCGTGACCATGCTTGGCAACGGCGTTGACCACGTCGCGCTCGGTGAAGATGCCGGAAATCTTGCCTGCCATGCCGACGACAACGATGGCGCCGATACGATTCTCGTTGAGAATCCTCGCGGCCTCCGCGACGGTCGTATTACCCCCGGTGGTAACGACGTCGCGACCCTTGATGTCGAGTATGGCCTTTACGGAAACTGACATTCGATCCTCCAATCTCGAAAGCACAGTGAACATCGAAGCCCCGGCTTTGTTCCGAAATCACCCCAGATTCCGGCCCGACGCCCCTTCATCGGTCACGCTACTCTCCACGCTCGCGCGGCCGATAAGCGTGAATCTTGCGCCTGTGCAGGCAAGAAAGCAACAGCTTCATTCCGTCGGAGTAGCGGAGTTTTCGACTTCGATGCCAGGCTGGCGGTCAAACAGGGAAAACAGCAGGAAACCAAAGAGGAAGCCGCCGATATGCGCATCCCAGGCGACCGGCTGCGCGTTGTCGCCGACAAGCGTGATGCCGAAGGCGACCAGCGCGTTGCCGGCGACCCACATGACGATATAGGCGACGACCGTGCGGCTGCGCAGCGAGCCCAGGATCGACAGGCGCGGATTGAGATGCGCCTGCCGCATGCCGCCGCGGCGTCCATCCATCGCAGGAAAAGCGAAGCGGCAGGCGGCGCCCATCAGGGCTGAGACGACACCCGATGCGCCGATCAGCAGGGTCTGGTCGCCCCAATAGATCACGGCATGCAGAAATGCGGAGGCGGCCGCCGAAAACACCCAGAAGATGACGTAACGCGTGGCGCCGATACGTCGCGCGACCGGCGCGGCGAAGACCATCAGCCACAGTCCGTTGAACACGATATGCTCGATGCCGCCATGCAGAAGCGAATAGGTGACCGGCGTCCACAGCCATTCCAGTCCCTGCTGCGACAGCGGAAAGGCATAGCGCGCCGGCATGAAGCTGAAGGTGAAATAGAGCCAGTTCAGCGTATCGTCCGACCACCAGGGCAGGTTCTGGATCGCGAAGACGGCAATCAGCAACGCCAAGCTTGCCAGGATGACCGGCGGAAGGTTGAAAGCCGGCACGCGCTGCGGCGGCCGAGGGTCTTCTGGCTGGCGGCGCGGCGCCTCTGCATCATCCATGTCTTGCTCTGCTGTCCTGAAAGGGAACCGAGACATACCGCAGCAAAATTCAAAAAAAAAGCCGTCCTGGCCGGACGGCTTGTTCGGACGCTCCCCGCCGGGGTCTCCGCCGCAATGGCTTCATCCCGCGCCCGTCAGTTCGTGCTGTAGGTCACCCTCATGAAGTGATGTCCGTTTCTCCCATTACCGTGCCGCGAAGACAAGCGAAACACTCCGTTAACCCTAACGGGTCCGGCTTGGCATGAAATACGCAAGGCAAGATGTAAGGGCGATGAGCGCCCCGGAAATTGAACCGAAATGGGACACGGACGCGTCATGCGCCAAAAGCCGAGCATCGAGATATTTACCTACTGGGAGCAGCTCCGCGGCAATGCGGACGCGCCCCAGCGCAATTTGATACAGCCGTCCGCGGTTCGCCATATCCTGCCGCAGCTCTTCATCCTGGAGCGGATGCCGGATGCCGCGCCGCGTTTTCGGCTGGCGGGAACGGCGATCTGCAGCCTCATGGGACGCGAGATTCGCGGCGAGAGTTTCACGGCCCTGTGGGCAGGCAGCCAGGCCAGCGATCCCGTGGGAATCGCAACCGGCGTCATGGAGCATGTCGTCCCCGCCCTGATCAACGCCACGGGTTACAGCATCGGCGGCCGGCACATGGCCTTCGAGATGGTGCTGATGCCGCTGCGCTCGTCCGCCGAATGCTGCGATCGCCTGCTCGGCTGTCTGACGCCGGCAGCGCAAATGGCCTGGCTGAGCAACGACCGACTGGAGTTCCTGGCACTCGATCGCAGCCGTTTGCTGCATGAGCGCCCTGCCCGCGCGGTCGAACCACCACTATATCCCGATCCGGTCGATTTGGCCGCGCCACGCGACAAGGCAGCGGGGATCGGCGAACTGATGCGCCGACTTCTGAACTCCAAGCCCGCCGCCCGCGATCAAGGGCCTGTTGCTTCATCGCGAGACAGATTTAGCCGCCCTTTCTAAGTTGCTGGTCCGAAAAGACAACCTTGCTTTAAGAAGTTTCGGCTAATGATTGCAGGAACTCATAATCGGTTGAAGAAGCTCGTTCATGCATTCATTCCAGCCAGATCAGTCGACGCGCTCCAATCTGACGGCACGGACTGCGCCCCGCAGCGATCAGCGGACCTTTCAGCGGGTTCCGATCAATATGCAGGGTCGTCTGATGCTGGCAAGCTATGAAGAGTTCGAATGCCTGGTCACGGATATGTCGCCGGGCGACATGTATGTCACCTGCCTGGGACGTCCGCGCGCCGATGAGCGCGTCGTCGCCTATATCGATCATCTCGGCCGCGTCGAGGGCAATGTCGTCGCCGTCGACGGTCGTGGCTTCACCATGTCGATCAACGCGACCGACCGCAAGCGGGAGAAGCTCGCCGCCCAGCTTACCTGGCTTGCCAACAAGCATGAACTCGGCCTACCGGAAGATCGGCGCCACGATCGCCTGACGCCGCGCAGTACCCAGAGCGAGCTGACGCTGGAAGACGGCACCCGCTATGTCTGCCGCATCATGGATCTTTCCCTCTCCGGCGCCGCCGTCGACGTCGAGGCGCGTCCGCCGATTGGAACACCTGTTCGACTGGGCAACATGCGCGGCCGCGTCGTGCGCCATTTCATCGAGGGCGTCGCCGTGGAATTCCTGTCGGTGCAATCGCGCGAGACATTGCGCGAATTCCTCTGATCGCGTCATTCTGCCGTCACGTTGCTTCTGGAAACAGAGGCGCTCCATTCGCGCAACAACGTGGCCACCGATGACGACGCTCTATCCGGAAATCGAACCCCATGAGCGGGGCATGCTCGATGTTGGCGATGCCAACAGCATTCACTGGATGCAATCGGGAAATCCCAACGGCAAGCCGGTCCTTATCCTGCATGGCGGTCCGGGATCGGGGAGCTCCGGCAGCATCCGCCGCTTCTTCGATCCGCATCATTATCGCATCGTCCAGTTCGATCAGCGAGGTTGCGGCGGCAGCCTGCCGCACGCATCGGAGCCGGAGGCCGATCTGAGCGCCAATACGACCTGGCATCTTGTGGCCGACATCGAGCGGCTCCGGTGTTTTCTTGGCATCGAGCGCTGGCTGGTCTTCGGCAATTCCTGGGGATGCACCCTGGCCCTGCTCTATGCCCAGGCCCATCCGGACCATGTCACTGGGCTCGTCGTCACCGGCGTGACCATGACCCGCCCATCGGAAATCGACTGGCTCTACAAGGGGCTCGCTCGCTTCTTTCCGGCGGAGTGGGCGCGCTTTCGCGCGGCTGTCCCGCAGACTATGCGGGACGGCGATCTGGTGGCAGCCTATTACCACCTGCTCCGCGATCCGGACCCGGCCGTTCACGTCAAGGCGGCCAGGGACTGGCATGAATGGGAAGCGGCCTCGATCCTCGTCGATCCGCGCGCGAGCCTGCCGGAGCGCTGGTCCGACCCACGCTATGTCACGGCGAGAGCCCGTATCATCACGCATTACTTCCATCATCGCGGCTGGTTGGAGGACGGGCAGATCTTGCGGAATGTCGGCAGGCTGCAGGGTATTGCCTGCAAGATGATTCAGGGCCGGTTTGATCTCGAAGGGCCGATGACCACGGCCTGGGAATTGTCGCAGGCTTGGCCGGCGGCGCAGCTCGTCATCGTTCCCAACGCGGCGCATTCGCCAGGAACATCGGAGATGGCCGCGGCCATCGTCGCGGCAACCGACGAATTCCGCGCCCTCGCCTGAAGGCAGTAAAAAATCCAAAAATAATTTTCGGCACTCTGTTTCAAAATGGCACGACGCGCGGACATTCGCCGTCTTGGCGCGATCATGACGGCACACGGGAACGATGTTCTCGATCGCCATCCAGAAAGCCGCCGGGCGGCAAAACGAATGGAAAAGCCGGATTTTGGAGAAATAAATCCAATGAAAACAATTGGATAAAATATTCCCTGCCGCTTTTCCCGGCGCCGGCGGTTTTTCAGACCTGCTTTCCGCTTTATCTCGAATTTGATTCAAATTTTATGATAATTTTCGCGGTATTTGATTCAACTAAGCACTTAATTTAACTGCGTAATTTTGCGTGGGATAAAAGCCTGCATGTCATTCTGGTCCTAATAAAACAGGGACACGGACATGAGCTTTCAATTCCTTCTTCGCGGTTACGCCGCAATAGCTCTCTTCACCTTCGGCTGTCTCGGCTTCGCTCACGCGACGCCTGCCAACATGACGATCACGGGCGATGCCGCTCCGCCGATCGGTCATTATCAGTTCTGCAAGGAGAATCCGAAGGAATGCGCCTATGCGGGCGGCGATGCCGGTCCCGCCATCCTCACCGAGGACCGCTGGAAGACCCTCCTGAAGATCAACTACACGGTCAATACGACGATCAAGCCGATGACCGACATGGACCTTTATGGCGTCGAGGAAAAATGGGCGATCCCGACCGTCGCCGGCGATTGCGAGGACTTCGCGCTCCTGAAGCGCAAGGAGCTGATCGAAGCCGGCTTCTCTCCCTCCGACCTGCTGATGACCGTCGTCCTGCAGCCGAATGGCGAGGGGCACGCCGTATTGACGGTGCGCACCGATCGCGGCGATTTCATTCTCGACAATATGCGCAACAAGGTAAATCTCTGGTCGGACACCGAATACACCTTCCTCAAGCGCCAGTCCGCTGATGATCCCGCTCGCTGGGTCAAGATACAGGACGGCCGCGCCGTCGCCGTCGGCAGCTTGAAATAAGTCTCCAAGAACCTGGAGATCGGCGGTGGCCTAGCGCCGGCGATCCGGGTCAGGGGCACCGGTCTGTCCCCGCATTCTGTCCTGACCGGCGCCTCGAGCCGTTCCCGCTGTCCCGGGAACGGCTCTTCCTTCCGGCTATCCGCGTCGTGCATGCGCTATTAAACATGCAAGCCTGCCCATTTTTAACGACCCATTAACCATCATGGCGACAATCATTCGGTAACGGGACTCATCAGGGTCTTTTGCTACCGCGACATCATCAAGAGGTGATGATGCGGGCGACTGGAAACCGAAGGCAAGCGCATGACCCCTCCTTTGTCGTCCGCCTCCATGATCGATGAACGGCCGCTGATATCGAGCGGTCTTGTCTACCGTTTGACGGCAGGCGTCGCCGTGCTCGCGGGATTGACGATCGCGATCACCGTTGGCGGCCATTGGCTCGGGGAAAGGATCTCGCTTGCCGGCCATACGGCGAGCACGAAACCGGTCACCGTCATGGTCGGGGAAGACACGCTGCGGCTCGGCGCCAATACTATCCGCTTTCCAAGCCAGAGGATCGATGGCGCCGCCGAACGCATCGATCTCTACCTCACCTGGCCGCAGATGCAGGGGTACAGCGAGGCCGATCGGCTGCGCTTTGACGACATCTCGCAATCTTCGCCGCTGATCTTTCTCCAGATCAGCCAGAGCACAATGTCACGCGACATGTCCGGCCGGCTGGAGCCGATCTATTCGCATCTGACGGAGGGCGAGGCATTTGCCGGTCCTTACGGATTGACGGGCCATCGCCTGCGCGCCGATGCCGGCTATAGCGGCGAGGTACTGCTGACCGCGCCCCGCGCCAATCAACCCGATTATGTCGTGCGCTGCATCCTGCCCGCCTCGCCCGATCAGGCGACGAGCGGCGATTGCCAGCGCGATGTCGCGATCGGCAAGGATCTCAGCGTACTTTATCGTTTTTCCAGCAATCAGCTCAAGGATTGGCGGGCGATGGACGAGGCTGTTCAAGCCTTCGTCAAGGCCCGGCTCGTCGCGGCACCGAACGCCGGCGCTAGGTCGGCTAATGACGGCTAAAATGGTGCCAAAACTTGAAACCAACTGTTCATCATAAACCGATTGGTAACGCTAAGTCTCTAGGTTGGAACGCAACGGGCGTTCATGGAGGCGGCGGCCGGATAATCGAGACCATAAATGCAAGCAGAGAGTGAAGTAGTGTCCAGATCAATTTTCTCCGCATCCTCGTCGCATACCGGTAAGCTTCTGACGAAGGTGCTGTTTGGTCTTGCTATTTCGACCGTGACGGTGACCATCACCGTCGATGCGTCGAATGCAGCCGGAGGCCCGAAATATGCGGGTATCGTCATCGACGCGAATACCGGCAATGTCCTCTATAGCGAGAATGCGGACACGCTCCATTATCCGGCATCGCTGACCAAGATGATGACGGTCTATCTGACTTTCGAGGCGCTTGAAGCCGGCCGGATCACGCTCGATACCCCCGTCGTCTTTTCCAAGAACGCCGCCATGCAGGCGCCGACCAAGCTCGGCATCGGCACGGGGCGCTCGGTGACGGTGCGCGAGGCTATCCTGGGCATCGTGACCAAATCCGCCAATGACGCCGCCATGGCACTTGGTGAAATGCTCGGCGGTTCGGAAGACGGTTTCGCCCGCATGATGAACGACAAGGCTCGTGCGCTCGGCATGACGCGCACCACCTACCGCAACCCGAACGGCCTGCCGAACACCGCGCAGATGACGACGGCGCGCGACCAGGCCCGCCTTGGCGTCGCCCTGCGCGAACATTTCCCGCAATATTACCCCTTCTTTTCGGAAACGAGCTTCCATCTCGGTAACCGGGTCATTCTGGGTCACAACCGCCTTGTCGGCAGCGTCCGCGGCGTCGACGGCATCAAGACCGGCTATACGCGCGCGGCCGGCTACAATCTCGCGACCTCGGTCAAGGTCGATGGCCGGTCGATCGTCGGCGTCGTGCTCGGCGGCACCTCGACGCCTGCCCGCGACAACCAGATGCGCAAGCTGATCGCCACCTATCTGCCGCAGGCATCGACGAAGCATATTTCCTCCAACATCGTCGCCCAGACCGTTGCGGAGACGCCGAACGTCAAGGCGGCAAGCGCCCGCATGGTTGCCGTCACCACGGCAAAGGCCAATATCGCGCCAGCGGCGGAAGCGGATGATGACGAGCAGCCGTCGAGCGCCGCTGCATTCGCCGCGGTAACGCCGAAGTCGGCCAATCCGCTGCTCGCGACCAAGCAGAAGCAGCGCGCCGCATCGAACGAAGTCGCGTCCATCGCTCCGACGCCCGCATCTGACGATGAAGACGATGCCGTCGAAGTCGATAGCGTGACGACGGCATCCACCTCCAAGGCCGATACGAAGATCATCAAGCCGCAGAAGGTCGAGAAGGCTGAAAAGCCCGAAAAGGCGAGCAAGGCTGAAAAGGGTCCGACCGGCTGGGTCGTACAGATCGGCGTCTCCTCCAGCAAGGATGGTGCCGGCGATCTGCTCGACAATGCCAAGAGCAAGGGCGGCAAGGCGCTGCGCGCCGCCAAGCCCTATGCGGTTGCCTATGATGGCGGCTATCGCGCCCGTTTCGGCGGCTTTGCCGACCAGAATGCGGCGGTCAATGCCTGCAAGGCACTCAAGAAAGCCGGCGTGAAGTGCTGGGCGAGTTTGGAATAGGAATGCGATCACCGTCTGTGCATCGCATTGCCGAGAGATTGCCGGGTTGCGCGTGGCGAGACCCGGCGTTCCGGTCCCGAATGTTCGTCGGGCCGGCCCTGAGTTTGTAATGTGTTACGGGGATGTGAAATGGCGATGAACGAGAACTTTCCTGGTTTCTCGCTCGATGGCGCGGGAAAGATCAAGCCGAAGGGCGGCTTTGCCCTTCATCCGCTGCATGAGGCGGCATTGCGGTTGGCCGATCTCGGCCTCAACCGTTCGCGTTCGCGCAACAAGACGAAAGATCTGATCGGCATTCTGCTCTGCCACGGCGCCCGCGCCTGGCGCTATTCGCAGCCGGAAGCCCATATCCACCTGCACATCACCTCGCCGAACGGCCAGGCTCCGGTGCAGATACGGCTGCGTTGAGCGGCTTGTTTTAGAGCAAGCCCAGCTCGGAAAGCTCGCGGCGGAGATCCGCGGGCAGTTCGTTGACGCCGCCGCCGAGACTGTCGAGATCGCGCGGCACGTCCTCCTGCGGCAGGTAGCGCCAGCCCTGAAAGGCCCGACGCGGCTGGCTGGCGGTCTCGATCACGCTCGGATCGAGGATGAGCCGGCAGCGATGGATGCCGTCGACATCGGTGAAGGTTTCTATGCCCAAGAGCTTTTGTCGCGCCTGCACCTGCCCCTTGATCACCCAATAGAGCGAGCCGCCGTCCAGCAGCTCGTCCACGCGCTTCGGCACCATGCGGGTGGTATGGGTCGTATGCGGCTCCAGACCGGCGGCGATGGCGCTCATCGCCCGCTCGGAAACCCATTCGCGCAGGTCCTCCAGTGAGTCCGCGCCCACGCACAATTTGATGATATGCAAAGCCATGACGCCGTTGAAATCCTTTTGACCGGCAGCGTCAAGCTCTTATCGGCGGGCGTCCACACTCAGCACTCGACGACGTTCACGGCAAGGCCGCCCGTCGAGGTTTCCTTGTACTTCTCGCTCATGTCGTAGCCGGTCTGGCGCATGGTCTCGATGCAGGCGTCGAGCGGGACGAAATGCTGGCCGTCGCCCTTGATGGCGAGCGAGGCGGCCGTCACCGCCTTGACGGCGCCCAGCGCATTGCGCTCGATGCAGGGCACCTGCACGAGACCCGCGACCGGATCGCAGGTCATGCCGAGATGGTGTTCCAGCGCGATTTCGGCGGCATTCTCGATCTGCTCCGGCGAAGCGCCCATGACGGCGGCAAGTCCCGCAGCCGCCATCGCGGCCGCCGAACCCACCTCGCCCTGACAGCCGACTTCGGCGCCGGAGATCGAGGCATTGTGCTTGATGATGCCGCCGACGGCGGCGGCCGTCAGCAGGTAGTTGCGGATGCCGTCCTGGTCCCAGTCCTCGTGGAAATGCTGGTAGTAGCGGATGGTCGCGGGAATGACGCCAGCCGCGCCGTTCGTCGGAGCCGTGACCACGCGGCCGCCGGCGGCATTCTCCTCGTTGACGGCCATGGCGTAGACGCTCAGCCAGTCGTTGGCGAGCAGCGGATTGATGCGGTTGCTGCGCCATTCCTCCTGCAGCTTGTCGTGGATGGCGCGGGCGCGGCGGCGTACCTTCAGTCCGCCCGGCATGATGCCATCGACCTTCAGGCCCCGATCGATGCAGCTGCTCATCGCCGCCCAAATGCGGTCGAGCCCGGCGTCGAGCTCGTCGCTGCTCATGCGCGTCTCTTCATTGGCCCGCTTCATCTGCGCGATCGACAGGCCGGAGCGCTCGGACATCTCCAGCATCTGCTTTGCCGTGGCAAAGGGGAAAGGTATGCGCTCACCGGATGCCGCGGACTTCTTCTTGTCGGCGCGCATCTGTTCGAGCTCGGTATCGGTGACGACGAAACCGCCACCCACGGAATAATAGATGCGCTTGACGAGCAGGCGATCGTCCTTGTCGAAGGCGGAGAAGCTCATGCCGTTGGCATGGCCCGGCAGCGGCACCTTCTTGTCGAAGATCAGATCGGTCTTTGGCTGAAACTGATAGGCCGGATGGCCCGGCGGCATGATGCGGCCGCTGCGCTCGACCTCGTCGATGACGATATCCATCCGGTCGGGATCGACCTGGTCCGGACGTTCGCCCATCAGGCCGAGAATCACCGCCCTGCCCGTGCCATGGCCGATACCGGTATGCGCCAACGAACCGTGCAGGCTCACCTTGATCGACGCGACATGTACGTTCGAGGACGGGCGCGGCCATTCGTTCGACAGCAGAAGGTCGAGAAACCGATTGGCGGCGGACATCGGGCCCATCGTGTGCGAACTGGACGGTCCGACACCGATTTTGAAAACATCGAAAACTGAAAGAAACATGGACCTTTGGTGCTCCTCGGCAAATCGAGCCGTCACAAGGCTACGCCATCGAGGCCCCCCTGTACGGCGATCAACCGACATCGGATTTCATCCCTGCGACATACCATATAGGCATCAGGCGGTGCAAACATAAGGCCATTGCGCGCAAACGCCCGTCAGCTAGAATCGGCACCCTATGGATTTGGAGAATCTGCCTTCATGACGACTGCCGACTATGTCGCCCTCGCCCTCTTTGTTGTGCTTTGGATCGCGCTCAACTGGATCACCACCAGCGCCAGTTTCTTCAATCGCACCAGCCTGACGCTGGCGATGAACGAACGCCGCCGGGAATGGATTCACAATTCGCTGCGCCGCGACCTGAAGATGATCGATACGCAGATCCTGTCCGGCCTGCAGAACGGAACCGGCTTCTTCGCGTCCACGTCGATCTTCGCCATCGGCAGCTGCTTCGCCCTGCTTGGCGCCACCGACAAGGTCAACGCCTTCTTTTCCGACCTGCCTTTCATTCTCAATGGCGGCCGCGCCGCTTTCGAAATCAAGGTGGCGGGGCTTGCCTGCCTGTTCGGCTATGCCTTCTTCAAGTTCGGCTGGGCCTATCGCCTGTTCAACTATTGCACCATCCTCTTCGGCGCCCTGCCGATGCGGCAGGATGCCGAGCTCGATCCGCCGGCGGCGGAACGCGCCGCCGAGCGCGTGATCCGCATGAACGTCATCGCCGCCCGCAATTTCAATGCGGGCCTCAGAGCAATCTTCCTGTCGATCGGTTATCTCGGCTGGTTCCTGAGCCCCTATGTCTTCATGATCACCACGCTCTTCATCATCGTGGTACTGGTTCGCCGGCAGTTTTTTTCCGACGCCCGTCTGGCCATCATGGATATCGATGTGCCATGACAGCGCCACTCCGCCGTTGAAGGTGCCGGCGCCGACGATCTGAATTCATGCCTGGAAGGACCCGCCGATGGCCGTTATTGCCGAGAGTACCGATGCGCCGCAGAAAACGCCCCGCATCGGCATTCTGGATACGGCGCGTGGCGCCGCACTCCTGGCGATGGCCAGCTATCACGGCACCTGGGATTTCGAATTCTTCGGCTATCTCGATCCCGGTACGGCGGAGACCGGCTGGCTGAAATTCTACGCCCGCGCCATTGCCAGCACCTTCCTGTTTCTCGCCGGCGTCAGCCTGGTGCTTGCCAGCACGCCGGAAATCCGCTGGCAATCCTATTTCAAGCGCCTCGGCATGATCGTCGCAGCCGCAGCCGCGATTTCCATCGTCACCTTCATCGGCATGCGCGACGAATGGATTTTCTTCGGCATCCTGCACAGCATTGCGGCGGCCAGCATCATCGGGCTGCTCTTCCTGCGCCTGCCGGCTTTCGCGACCTTGTCGGTCGCCCTGCTGCTTGCGGCCGGCATCATCGTCGACAATGTCGTCGCACCCTTCTCATTGCATTCCGCTTTTTTCGACGCCCCGTGGCTCTACTGGGTCGGCCTGTCCCAGAGCATCCCCCGGTCGAACGACTATGTGCCGCTCTTTCCCTGGCTGACGCCTTTCCTTTTCGGTCTGGGCATGGCGCAGCTGGCAATCCGGTTCGGATGGCTTCATTCGCTGGCGAAGCTCGGCTCCGGCCGCAACCTCATCGCCCGCGCCGGCCGCCACAGCCTGATCTTCTACCTTGTCCACCAGCCGCTGCTCATCAGCCTCGTCTATCTTCTGTCGCTGGTCATGCCACCGCAACCCGTCGACCAGGCGGTCGACTATATCAGGCAATGCGAGACCTCCTGCACGCGCTCCGGCAGCGAAACCATGTGCCGCAGCTTCTGCCAGTGCACGCTGGAGCGGCTGCAGGCACAAAATCTGTTTTCGCCGCTGATGTCGGGCGCAATCAAGGCAGATAGCGATGAACGAGTGACGCGAATCGCGCTACAATGCACGGAACAAGCGCAATGACAGGGTTATTCTATGAATGCCTATCGTTCCAAGTCGCTGAGTTTTCCGTGGCCGCCTGTATTGTATAGTCTCGCAGTCATAGCGGCGTTGTATCTCAACCAGGATTATCCCATGCGGCTGCCTCAGCCGTTTGCCGCCATCGGCTGGGCGATCGGCGCGCTCCTGACCTTCGTCGCGGTTACGCTGAATGTCTGGGCGGTCAAGACCCTGATCGAAAGCCGCACGACCGTGCTGACGCAGCGTTGCAGCACGCATCTCGTCACCAAGGGGCCATTCCGCTTCAGCCGCAACCCGACCTATCTCGGCTACACGCTGCTGACGATGAGCCTCGGCCTGTTGATCGGCAATCTCTGGTTCATCGCCATGGCGGCGGTGGCGGCGGCCCTGACCACGATGCTGGTCATTCATCGCGAGGAGATGCATCTGCTCGCGCGCTTCGGCTGCGAATTCGAGTTCTACTGCAGGCATACCCGCCGCTGGATCTAGACGTTTGGACCTAAAGCTCATCGATCAGAGCTGGCCGCGTACCCTTTATGAAGGGCATGCGGGGTGACGGGGGGCCTGACGACCAAGTCGCGATTCTTCTTTTTCTCAGCGGTAAAGCATTGGCACGCGCTGTCTCTCTATAATGCGCTGCAATCGGAAGGGAATGAAATGACGAACCGCGACTAACTGTTTTTACTGCGCCCGGACTTTGACGATCCTGCTTATCCAGGTCAGTCATCGCAACCTTAAAATAGGAATACTGATTTCGGAGGAATCGATGCATTACACGCTGCATGCTGCACCCGGCTCGTGCTCCTTGGCGCCTCACATCATCATGGAGGAAATCGGAAGGCCATATTCGTTAGCGCTAATGTCTCCCGGCCACCCTGAAACCAAGACCGACGAATTCCGTCGCTTGAACCCGAAAGGGCGAATCCCCATCCTCCTCGCCGAAAATTTCAGCCTCACGGAAGCGCCTGCAATTCTGTTGCATCTCGGTCTGGAGAATCCCGATGCGAAACTCCTGGGAACTGACCCCATAAGTATCGTCCGATCCATCGAATGGTTTAACTGGTTATCCAGTGCGGTTCATGCGGTCGCTGTTCGAATGATCTGGCGCGCTGACTTTTTCTTGCCGGATGAATCGATGTACGCACCCTTGGTTAACAAAGGAAAGGAGCATCTGGCTTCCGCATTTGCATTGATAGAATCCAAGCTGAATGGCAAAATCTGGGCTGTGGGAGAGCATTATTCCATTGTCGATCCCTATCTGCTCGTATTCTACAGGTGGGGGAATCGCATGGCCATCGATATGCAAAATGACTATCCAGCCTGGACATCTCATGCTCGAAGATTGGAGACCCGCGAAGCGGTGCAGCGCGCCATATTGCAAGAGGGAATTTCCCTCTGGGAATAGGCGTTCGTGCAGAGTTCGATGCCAATGGTCGCGCCGTGGCCTCTAAGCGTTGGTTGTTAGGAATCCAACGTATGTTCGCCTTAGGGGAGTAAACAGGTCCAGGGAATCAAGTCCCCACGCCGATTTCGGCCAGGCGGCCGAGGCACGCTTCCTCGACATTGTCGAGTTCGGTCAGCGTATCGTCGATATCCTTGCGCTTCTGGCGCAGCTCCTCGCGCTTCTCATCGACGCGCTTCATCAGCAGCTTCAGCTGGCCGATTTCGCCCGGCGGCTCCTTGTAGACCTGGATGATCTCGCGGATTTCGGCGATGGTGAAGCCGATGCGGCGACCGCGCAGGATTTCCTGGATCAGGCGGCGGTCCGCTGTCCGGAACAAGCGCGTGCGGCCCCGACGCTCGGGATGGATAAGCCCCTCGTCCTCGTAAAAGCGAAGCGTCCGGGTCGAAACTCCGAATTCCCGCGTCAGCTCCGTTATGCTATAGAATCTTTCCACTCGTCATCCGCCCATGTCTTGCGAGATCACATAATATTGACTTTTACGTAATAGTCAATTTGCGCAGAACGGCGATAAGCCTCGCTCAGGTCTAGTGTATCGCGAACCACCAGGTCGCAAGGCCAAGGAAGGCGAAATATCCGGTGCAATCCGTGACCGTGGTGACGAAGGCCGACGAGGCGATGGCCGGATCGGCCCCGAATCGATGCAGCACCAGCGGCAACAGGATACCGCCAAGCGCGGCGGCAACCAGATTGATGATCATCGCCGCCGCAATCACGATCCCGAGCTGAAAATCGTGGAACCAGAAGGTTGCGATCGCCCCCATGATGACGGCGAAAAGAACGCCGTTCAGCAAACCGACGCCCGCCTCCCTGCGGATGACGCGGAAGGCGTTGTAGATATCGAGGTCGCCGGTGGCGAGCGCCCTGACGGTGACGGTCATGGTCTGCGTGCCGGCATTGCCACCCATCGAGGCGACGATCGGCATCAGCACGGCCAGCGCCACCATCTTCTCGATCGCGCCGTCGAAGACATCGATGATGCTGGAAGCCAGGATCGCCGTGATCAGGTTGACCGCCAGCCAGACGAAGCGTGACCGTACCGTCGAGATGATATTGTCCGACAGTTCTTCGTCGCCGACGCCGCCGAGCCGCTTGATGTCCTCGTCGGCCTCCTCGTTGATGACGTCGACGACGTCGTCAATGGTCAGCACGCCGACCAACCGGTCGTTTTCGTCGACCACGGCGGCCGACAGCAGGTCATATTGTTCAAAAAGCCGGGCCGCCTCTTCCTGGTCCATTTCGGCGGGAATGGGATGGGAGCTTTCCCGCATGATGCTCTCGACCTTCGTCTTCCGCTTGGTGCGCAGGATACGGTCGAGATCGACGCTGCCGAGCAGCTTGAAGGTCGGATCGATGACGAAGATCTGCGAGAAGCTCTCCGGCAGCCCCTCCTCGTCGCGCATGTAGTCGATGGTCTGCCCGACGGTCCAGAACGGCGGCACGGCGACGAACTCCGTCTGCATGCGGCGCCCGGCGGAGCTTTCGGGATAATCCAGGGCGCGCCGCAGGCGCACCCGTTCGGTAAACGGCAGCTGCGACAGGATCTCGTCGCGGTCCTCCTGGTCGAGATCCTCGAGAATATAGACGGCATCGTCCGAATCCAGTTCGCCGATGCCGGCGGCGATCTGGTCGTTCGGCATCTGGTCGACGATTTCCATGCGGATCGCCTCGTCGACCTGCGTCAGCGCCGTCATGTCGAAATCGTCGCCGAGCAGCCGTACCAGCGCCAGGCGCTCATGTGGCGGCAAGGATTCGAGGAGATCGCCGAGCTCGGAATCATGCAGCCGGACGACATTTTGCTGCAGGAATGCGCGGTCGTCGCGCTCGATGGCATGACTGACATCCGCCAGGAAATCGGAGCGGACGACACCGTCCTCGTTGTAGATATCGAGGCCGGCGTCGGTGGCGGCCTTGCGAACGTCTTCGTCGGTCGTCGTCATGTGCCGCCTCGCATTCCGGGTTCCGTCATGGGAATTCAATATCGAGAATGGCGGCTAAAAGCTGATTGTCAACAATTGGATAGACGGGAAAGCTAACATTTCTTATCGTGTCTGTAAGATAGTGATGGCAGCGCCTGTCGAGCCTGTTCTCGAGGCCTCGGCCATGCCGCCCCGTTGATAGAGAGAACCGTGACAGTCCGTTCCATCCTCCGCTTCCCCGACCCGCTGCTGAAAGCCGCTTGCGCACCGGTGACCGTTTTCGACGATGACTTGCGCAGTCTCGTCACCGATCTTCTGGAGACGATGCATGCCGCGCCAGGCGTCGGCATCACGGCGGCCCATATCGGCGTGCTCCAGCGTGTCACCGTGATCGAGCTCAGCCGTGAAGACGGTGCGCGCACCTATATCAATCCGGAAATCACCTGGTTTTCCGAGGACATGCAGCGACATATCGAAGGCAGCGTGTCGATGCCCGGCTTTACCGACGAGATTATCAGGCCGAAAGCGATCCGGTTGCGCTATCAGGATATCGGCGGTGAGCTCCGGGAAGCCGAAGCCGAGGGTTTTCTCGCCACATGCATCCAGCACGAGGTCGACCAGCTCGACGGCATATTCTGGCTGCAGCGCTTGTCCAAGCTGAAGCGCGACCGGCTCGTAAAGAAATGGGAAAAGGCGAAATCCTGATTCGTCCTCATAAAACGATACGGGCGCCACTGGGGCGCCCGCTCGATTTGCATGAAAGCTGTGGAGATCAGCCCTTCAGCTTGGTGTTGCAGAGGCTGTAGTAACCGCCACCCTTCTGGATCCACTTCAGGCCATTGAGGCTGTTTGCAGCCTTGTTGGCATTGTAGGCGTCGACGCAGGTGTGGAAGCGAGCCTTGCCGGGCGTTTCGCTCGAATACTTGGTATCAACCGCGCTTGGGAACTTTACGCCCGACGGAGCGACGGTCGTCGGCTTCGCAGGCTCCTTGGCCGGCGGCTTGGTGACATCCGGCTCGTTCGGATCAACCTTGGCGGTCGTCGTGGTCTTTGCAGGCGTCGTAGCGGCCGGTGCCGTGGCTGCCGGCGTGGTGGCGGCGGAAGCATCGGCGCCGCACTGTGCGGCACGGAAGTCATTCCACTTCTGGCCGTTCAGGGTGCCGGCGTCTTTGGCGGCCTGATACTTGGTGCTGCATTCCTTCATCGTCAGCGCAGAAGCTGGTGATGAGAGGGCCATCGAACCCAGGACTGCAAAAGATGCAAAAGACATCAACAGGATGGCACGACTTGTCATTGGCATATCCTCCGCTCTATGACGAATGTCGAAACTATTAATCATCTCGCCCTCCCGGTTTGTCAATTGACGCCCAATCGGGTTCGATGAGCGATACCATATGGCGTCGAACATGAACGGTAACTGTACGAAATTACCGATTATTACGAGAATATCGCAGATGGGCGCAGCCTAAAAGGATATCGATGACTGCAGGGAGCCAGAAAGTAAAAAACCCGCCGAAGCGGGTTATTTGTTTGGTGCGGTCGAGAAGACTCGAACTTCCACGGGTTGCCCCACAGCGACCTCAACGCTGCGCGTCTACCAATTCCGCCACGACCGCATCGTGGTAGGTGCCGAATTGCTCCGGCGGGGCTGCATGTAGCAAAAGCATTCGGGGGGCACAAGGGATATATGTCAGTTTTTTTGAAGAGTTTTCACAGGCGTTTGAAATAGCCTGTGGAAGCCTCCATATAGGCGGTGCTTGCCGGCCCGTCCGCTTTTTGTCAGAGATGCCCGGCCGCATGGGCTGCACAAGGACTGGCTGGATGCTCCGCACTGATCTCGAACATCAAATGTTTCCGCTTGCCGGCTCGCCGCCGGTGCGTTGGCGCATCGCCGACTGTCCCGTGCCCTATGACGAGGCGGTGGCGACCATGGAGGCCGAAGTGGCCGCGATCGCCGATGGCGCGGCTGCGGAACTCGTCTGGCTGGTCGAGCATCCCCCCTTATATACGGCCGGCACGAGCGCCAATGCGTCGGATCTGATCGAGCCCGAGCGTTTCCCGGTCTTCGCCACCGGACGCGGCGGCGAATATACCTATCATGGTCCCGGCCAGCGCGTGGCCTATGTCATGCTGGATCTGAAGCGCCGGCGTCAGGACATCCGCGCTTTCGTCGCCGCGCTGGAAGAAGTCATCATCCGCACGCTTGATTCGATGAATGTCCGCGGCGAGCGGCGCGAGGATCGTGTCGGCGTCTGGGTGCGCCGCCCGGAAAAACCGCTGCTGCCGGATGGGACTGTCGCCGAGGACAAGATCGCCGCGCTCGGCATCCGCGTGCGCAAATGGGTGACGTTTCACGGCCTGTCGCTGAACGTCGATCCCGATCTCACGCATTTCTCGGGAATCGTTCCCTGCGGAATATCCGCCTACGGCGTCACCAGCCTCGTCGATCTCGGCCTGCCGGTGATGATGGCGGATGTGGATATCCGCCTGCGCGAATCCTTCGAACAGGTTTTCGGCGAAACGGTCAACGAGGCCTGACGCCTAGCCTATTGCCTAATGCGCGACGTCCTTGCTGACGTTGCGCAGGCGGACCTGATAATCAAGTCTCTCGATCTGGCGGGTGGTCGATTCGATCAGCCGGCCGATTTCCTGATGGGCGGAGCGCAAGCGCGACAATTCGAGCTTGACCGCTTCCAGCGCGCGCTGATCGCTGTCCTCGCCCGGCCCCTCGCCGGTTCCGCTCATCAGCCAGGCCGGCGAAACGCCGAACAGGCTCGCCATCGTCGCCAGAACGGACGGGCTTGGTTCGGAGCGGTCGGATTCCCAGGCAAGCATCGTTTCCCGTTTGACGCCGAGCTGATGTGCCAGTGATTCGAGATTGATGCCGGCGGCATCGCGGGCCATGGAGATTCGCCCGCCCAGGGTATCGTCGCCTTCATCCGAAAAAACGGTCGTTTCTTGTTCCGTCTTCAACATCGGTGCGATCCTCCGTTTCGGTCGCGCCGGTGAAATTCTAAGCGGCGCGCTTAAATTTTTAGCGGATTAACCGGGTAGAGATAGGTCTAAGGGCGTCATGCCGCCACCATGATCTGTCCCATTTGGGAAAGTCCGGGCCAAATCATGTGATGAAACCGGCAGTGCAGCTGCAACCGCGCCTTGATCGATCGGCGTTCCTGTGATTGATGGCTCACCATGTCCGATCCCACCGCCGCACCCACTCAACAGAACTCTCTGCAGGGCATGGCCATCATGACCGGCGCCATGATCGTGCTGCCGGTCATGGATGCGATCGCCAAATATATGGCGACCTTCGAGAGCATGTCGCCGGGACAGGTGACCTTCTACCGCTTCTTCTTCCAGCTCGCCTGCACCCTGCCGCTGCTGATGACGGTTTACGGCTGGTCGACCCTTTCGGCGAAACGGCCGTGGCTGAACCTGCTGCGCGGCGTCCTGCACGGCCTGGCGAGCCTGCTGTTCTTCGCGGCGGTGAAATACATGCCGCTTGCCGACGTCTTTGCGATCTATTTCGTCGAACCCTTCATCCTGACCGCGCTTTCCGCCCTGTTTCTCGGCGATAAGGTCGGCTGGCGGCGTTGGTTGGCGATTCTCATCGGCTTCTGCGGCGCGATGATCGTCATTCAGCCGAGTTTCGAGGTTTTCGGCCTGAAGGCGCTGTTGCCGGTCGGCTGCGCCTTCGTCTATGCGCTCTATCTTTTCATGAACCGAGCCATCGGCGAGGCCGACTCGCCACTGACCATGCAGATCATGTCCGGTATCGGCGGCACGATTTTCATGGCGGCCGCTGTTTGGGCCGGCTCGTCTGCAGGCGTCGCCGATTTTGCGCCGTCCCTGCCCGCCTCATGGCTCGGTCTCTTGCTGCTGCTGATTCTCGGCTCGATCTCCGGCTATGCGCATATGCTCGTCGTGCGCGCCTTCCGCTTGGCGCCCCTGTCGCTGCTGGCGCCGTTCCAGTATTTCGAGATCATCTCCGCCACCATTCTCGGCTATGCGCTCTTTGGTGATTTTCCCAATCTCTCCAAATGGATCGGTATCCTGATCATCGTCGGATCAGGCCTGTTCATCATCTGGCGCGAGCGGGTGCAGGCGCGATCCGTACCCTCGCCCTGAGGCCGTTCATCTTCCTCATGGACCGCCGGGGCGATTTGTGGCTAAAACGCTGACAGGCATATGCATTGGGCGGAGTTTGCATGTTCAAGAAAATCCTGATCGCCAATCGCGGCGAGATCGCTTGCCGTGTGATCAAGACCGCGCGCCGGATGGGCATCCGGACCGTCGCCGTCTATTCCGACGCCGATCGCGACGCCCTGCATGTCGAAATGGCCGACGAGGCCGTGCATATCGGGCCGGCGCCGGCATCCGAGAGCTATCTCGTTGCCGACAAGATCATCGCCGCCTGCAAGCAGACCGGCGCCGAGGCCGTGCATCCCGGCTATGGCTTTCTCTCCGAGCGCGCCTCTTTCTGCCAGGCGCTGGAGAAGGAGGGCATCGTCTTCATCGGCCCGAAACCCAGGGCGATCGAGGCCATGGGCGACAAGATCGAATCGAAGAAATTCGCCAATGCCGCCAAGGTTTCCACCGTGCCCGGCTATCTCGGCGTCATCGACGATGCCGACCATGCCGAGAGGATCGCCGGCGAGATCGGCTATCCGGTGATGATCAAGGCATCGGCGGGCGGCGGCGGCAAGGGCATGCGCATCGCCTGGAGCAAGGATGAGGTCCGCGACGGCTTCGATCGTGCCCGTTCCGAGGCAAGGAGCTCCTTCGGCGACGATCGCGTCTTCATCGAGAAATTCGTGGTCGATCCGCGCCATATCGAGATCCAGGTTCTGGCTGACAGCCATGGCAATGTCGTCTATCTCGGCGAACGCGAATGCTCCATCCAGCGCCGGAACCAGAAGGTGGCCGAGGAGGCGCCCTCGCCTTTCCTGGACGAAGCGACGCGCAAGGCCATGGGCGAACAGTCCGTCGCGCTTGCCAGGGCGGTCGATTACCAGAGCGCCGGCACGGTCGAATTCATCGTCGATCGCGACCGCAATTTCTATTTCCTTGAAATGAATACCCGCCTGCAGGTCGAACATCCGGTAACCGAACTCGTCACCGGCATCGATCTCGTCGAACAGATGATTCGCGTCGCCGCTGGCGAAACGCTGCCGTTCGGGCAGGATGATATCAAGCTCAATGGCTGGGCGATCGAAAGCCGCCTCTATGCCGAAGACCCCTATCGCAATTTCCTGCCGTCGATCGGCCGTCTCAGCCGCTATCGCCCGCCGCGCGAGGGCCAGAACGGCGACAGCGTCGTCCGCAACGATACCGGCGTCTTCGAGGGCGCCGAAATCTCGATGTATTACGATCCGATGATCGCCAAGCTCTGCACCTGGGCGCCGACGCGGCTTGCCGCGATCGATGCCATGGCCGAGGCGCTGGACGGATTCGTCGTCGATGGCATCGAGCATAACATGCCGTTCCTGTCGGCATTGATGAAACATCCGCGCTGGCGCGAGGGTCGTCTCTCCACCGGCTTCATCGCCGAGGAATATCCGGACGGTTTCGCGCCGATGACGCCGCACGGCAAGGACATCGCGGTGCTCGCCGCCATTGCCTTGTCCTGTGGCCTGATCGATTCCGGCCGCCGCGAGCGTTATGCCGACAGGCTGCGGCCGGCGGCGGGGCCGCTGCGCGAGGAATGGGTGGTCAAGCTCGGTGCGGACTACATTCCGATCACGCTGGTGGACGGCCTCGTCACCATTCCATTCGAAATGGACATGCGGATCGATGGAAAGACCCTGGCGGTTGCAGCCGACTGGCGGCCGGGCGAGCCGGTCTGGACAGGGACGGTCGACGGACGCAAGGTAACGGCGCAGATCCGCGCCGTGCTGAATGGCTTGCGCATCGATTGGCAGGGGCTTTCCGTCGGCACCAAAGTCTTCACGCCGCGCCAGGCCGAACTCGACAGGCTGATGCCGGTGAAATTGCCGCCGGATACGTCGAAACTGCTGCTCTGCCCCATGCCCGGCCTCGTTGTCGCCATCGCGGTCGCCGAGGGGCAGGAAGTCAAGGCGGGGGAAACGCTGGCCATCGTCGAAGCGATGAAGATGGAGAACGTCCTGCGCGCCGAGCGCGACCTGACGGTCGGCAAGATCAATGCCAAACCCGGCGAGAGTCTCGCCGTCGACGCGGTGATCATGGAGTTCGCCTGATCAGAATACGGCATTAAGTGTCTGATTTTTAGCTTGAGCCGTTCGGGGCGCGCATGCGAATGTCGCGCCGACAAAATCATTATGAGAAGGGATGAGACGATGGACGTACGCGCCGCAGTAGCTGTTCAGGCCGGCAAGCCGCTGGAAGTGATGACGGTTCAGCTCGAGGGGCCGAAGGCCGGCGAAGTGCTGATCGAGGTCAAGGCGACCGGCATCTGCCACACCGACGACTTCACGCTGTCGGGTGCCGATCCGGAAGGCCTGTTCCCCGCCATCCTCGGCCATGAGGGCGCCGGCATCGTCGTCGATGTCGGTCCCGGCGTCACCTCGGTGAAGAAGGGCGACCACGTCATCCCGCTCTACACGCCCGAATGCCGCGAATGCTATTCCTGCACCTCGCGCAAGACCAACCTGTGCACCGCGATCCGCGCCACCCAGGGCCAGGGCGTCATGCCCGACGGCACCTCGCGCTTCTCGATCGGCAAGGACAAGATCCACCACTATATGGGCTGCTCGACCTTCGCCAACTTTACCGTGCTGCCGGAGATCGCGCTCGCCAAGATCAATCCGGACGCCCCCTTCGACAAGGTCTGCTACATCGGCTGCGGCGTCACCACCGGCATCGGCGCCGTCATCAACACCGCCAAGGTGGAGATCGGCTCGACGGCGATCGTCTTCGGTCTCGGCGGCATCGGCCTCAACGTGCTGCAGGGCCTGCGCCTTGCCGGCGCCGACATGATCATCGGCGTCGACATCAATCCGGACCGCAAGGCCTGGGGCGAGAAGTTCGGCATGACGCATTTCGTCAACCCGAAGGAGGTCGGCGACGATATCGTGCCCTATCTCGTCAATTTGACCAAGCGCAATGGCGACCTGATCGGCGGCGCCGACTACACGTTCGACTGCACCGGCAACACCAAGGTGATGCGCCAGGCGCTGGAGGCCTCGCATCGCGGCTGGGGCAAGTCGGTCATCATCGGCGTTGCCGGCGCCGGCCAGGAGATTTCGACGCGTCCGTTCCAGCTGGTGACCGGCCGCAACTGGATGGGCACGGCCTTCGGCGGCGCGCGCGGGCGCACCGACGTGCCGAAGATCGTCGACTGGTACATGCAGGGCAAGATCCAGATCGACCCGATGATCACCCACACCATGCCGCTCGAAGACATCAACAAGGGCTTCGATCTGATGCACAAGGGCGAAAGCATCCGCGGCGTCGTCGTGTACTAAGCGTTATTGGCCAAGCGCATGCGGCGTATGAGTTCATCGCCGCATGCCATTTGAAATACTCATATTTCCATGATCTATGTCGATGCCGATGCCTGTCCGGTGAAGCCGGAAATTCTGAAGGTTGCCGAGCGCCACGGCATCGAGGTGACGCTTGTCGCCAATTCGGGGCTGAGACCCTCGCGCGATCCTATGGTCAGGAACGTCATCGTCTCCAATGCCTTCGACGCCGCCGACAACTGGATCGCCGATCATGCCGGACCCGGCGATATCGTCGTCACCGCCGATGTGCCGCTGGCCGGGCGCTGCGTCGCCGCCGGCGCGCTGGTGACGGGGCCGACCGGTCGTATCTTCGACAAGAGCAATATCGGAATGGCCACGGCCATGCGCGACCTTGGCGCGCATCTGCGCGAAACCGGCGAGAGCAAGGGCTACAATGCCGCCTTTTCGCCGCGCGACCGCTCCGCCTTCCTCGAAACCTTCGACCGGCTTTGCCGGCGTGCCAAAACTCAAAATCCGCCTGGAGGCCAGTCTTGAACATCATTTCCCAGAACACCGCCTTCGGCGGCATGCAGGGCGTCTTTTCGCACGAATCGGAAACCTGCAAATGCGAGATGACCTTCGCGGTCTTCGTGCCGCCGCAGGCGATCACCGAGCCCCGCCCCGTTCTCTGGTATCTCTCCGGCCTCACCTGCACCCACGCCAATGTCATGGAGAAAGGCGAATATCGCCGCATGGCCGCCGACCTCGGCCTGATCATCGTCTGCCCGGATACCAGCCCGCGCGGCAATGACGTGCCCGATGAGCTGACCAACTGGCAGATGGGCAAGGGTGCCGGCTTCTACCTCGACGCCACCGAGGAGCCCTGGGCCGAAAACTACCAGATGTATAGCTATGTCACCGAGGAGCTGCCGGCCCTGATCGCCAAGCAGTTCCGCGCCGACATGAGCCGGCAGGGCATTTTCGGCCATTCCATGGGCGGCCATGGCGCCATGACCATCGCCTTGAAGAATCCCGATCGCTTCAAGAGCTGCTCCGCCTTCGCCCCGATCGTTCAGCCCTCGACGGCAGACTGGTCGGCGCCGGCCCTCGAGAAATATTTGGGCGCCGACAAGGCCGCTTGGCGGAAATATGATGCCTGTGCCCTCGTCGAGGACGGCGCGCGCTTTCCGGAATTCCTGATCGATCAGGGCAAGGCGGATGGCTTCCTTGAAAACGGCCTGCGTCCCTGGCTGTTCGAAGAGGCGGTCAAGGGCACCGGCATCGGTCTGACGCTGCGCATGCACGAGCGCTATGATCATTCCTACTATTTCATTTCCAGCTTCATGGATGACCATCTGAAGTGGCACGCCGAGCGGCTCGCCTGAAAATGGTTGCATGACAGCTATGCAAAAGCCCGCTTGAAATAGTGGTCGAGCAATAGCATATCACAGGCAGCGCAGACGACTGCGGCGGCCGGACGTCATCCGGCCGTAAGCACATGCGGGGACGGCCTCGCTCTTGACAAAGGAGCGTATCATGGCTTGGTTCCTGCTTTTTCTCGCAGGCCTGTTTGAAATCGGTTGGGCTATCGGCCTGAAATATACCGATGGATTCACACGGCCGATGCCGACAATCCTGACCCTCATTTCGATGGTGGTGAGCATCGTTCTGCTCGGCTTGGCGGTGAAGACACTGCCGATGGGCACGGCTTACGCGGTCTGGACCGGCATCGGCACGGTCGGCACCGTTCTTCTCGGCATATGGCTGCTGGGTGATCCCGCAACCCTGGTTCGCCTCGTCTGCATCGGCATGATCGTCGCCGGCATTGCGGGTCTCAAGCTTGCCGCCTGAGGCAGGAGGCGGCTGCGGGGCAGCGGCCGTTCACGCCCTGTCGGCATGACATCCGCCGGGCTTGCGAGGGGTGCCGCAAGCCCGGTCGAACGATGTCATTTCTTGCGGTTATCGATCGCAAACAGGCCCGGGCCTGCGAAAACCAGGAACAGGAAGATGAAGCAGTAGAGAATCGCTGCATCGCCACCATTGTTGGCCGGGAAAAAGTTCTTCGGGTAATGCGCCATGAAGTAGGCGACCGCCATGTTGCCGCTCAGGATAAAGGCAACGACACGCGTAAACAGGCCAAGGACGATGGCGAGGCCACCGAAGACTTCCAGAAGGCCCTGGATGAGAATCAAGGTCGGCAGCGGTCCATCGAAGGAACCGCCAGCCGGGAAAGCAAACAGCTTTTGGGTGCCGTGTTCGATGAACAACAGGCCGGTGATGATACGCAGTACGGTAAGTGCATGGGGCTGATATTGCGTCAGCCGATCGGAAAGCGCCATTTTAAACTCCAATGTCTGAATCCCCCTGAAAAGAAGGAATAGATTGGACGGGGTGGAAGTTGAAAACACGGCTTTTGACGTCCAATCAATTTACCGTGTTAGGTCCGTGACTTGTTGCCACATGCCTAGAGCGTGGCGCGATCTTTCAAATTCGCTTCTCGTGCTCTAGCTTTTGATCTTGAGCATGTCGCTCTCGCAAAACCGCCGCACAGTTTTGCGCGACATGCTCTTAAAGCGGAATATTGTCGTGTTTCTTCCATGGATTGGTCAGGCTCTTGTTGCGCAGCATCTTCAAGCCTTGCGCCAGACGCCGCCGGGTCGAGTGCGGCATGATCACCTCGTCGATATAGCCACGCTCGGCGGCAACGAAGGGTGACAGGAAACGATCCTCGTACATCTTCGTATGCGCCGCGATCTTCTCCGGGTCGGCAATATCCTTGCGGAAGATGATCTCCACTGCCCCTTTCGCGCCCATGACGGCGATCTGCGCCGTCGGCCAGGCATAGTTGAGATCGCCGCGCAGATGCTTCGAGGCCATGACGTCATAGGCGCCGCCGAAGGCCTTGCGGGTGATGACCGTCAGTTTCGGCACGGTCGCCTCGGCATAGGCGAAGAGCAGCTTGGCGCCATGCTTGATCAGCCCGCCATATTCCTGCGCCGTTCCCGGCAGGAAGCCCGGCACATCGACGAAGGTGACGATCGGGATATTGAAGCAATCGCAGAAGCGCACGAAGCGCGCCGCCTTGCGCGAGGCGTCGCTGTCGAGCACGCCGGCGAGCACCATCGGCTGATTGGCGACGAAGCCGACCGTCGCTCCCTCGATGCGGCCGAAGCCGCAGACGATGTTCTTGGCGAAGCTCGCCTGGATCTCGAAGAAGTCGCCCTCGTCCGCCACCTTCAGGATCAGTTCCTTGATGTCATAGGGCTTGTTGGCATTGGCGGGGATCAGCGTATCGAGCGAGTTGTCGACATCGGTGACGGACTGATAGCACTCGATCTCCGGCAATGCCGCCGTATTCGACTGCGGCAGGAAATCGATCAGCCGGCGCACTTGCAGAAGCGTGTCGATATCGTTGTCGTAGGCGGCATCGGCGATGGAGGATTTCGTCGTGTGCACCGATGCGCCGCCGAGCTGCTCGGAGGTCACGGTCTCGTTGGTGACCGTCTTCACCACGTCCGGTCCGGTCACGAACATGTAGGAGGTGTCGCGCACCATGAAGATGAAATCGGTCATGGCCGGCGAATAAACGTCACCGCCGGCGCAAGGGCCCATGATGATGGAAATCTGCGGAATGACGCCCGAGGCAAGCACGTTGCGCTGGAACACCTCCGCGTAACCGCCGAGTGCGGCCACGCCCTCCTGGATACGCGCGCCGCCGGCATCGTAGATGCCGATGATCGGCGCGCGGTTCTTCAGCGCCATGTCCTGGACCTTCATGATCTTCTCGGCATGCGCCTGCGAAAGCGAGCCGCCGAAAACTGTAAAGTCCTTCGCGAACAGGAACACGGTGCGGCCATTGACCGTGCCCCAGCCGGTGACGACACCGTCGCCGGCGATCTTGGTCTTGTCCATGCCGAAATCGGTCGAGCGATGTTCGACGAACATGTCGAACTCCTCGAAGGAACCTTCATCGAGAAAAATGTCGATGCGCTCGCGCGCCGTCAGCTTGCCGCGCCCATGCTGCGCATCGATGCGCGCCTGCCCGCCCCCGAGCCTTGCGACGCCCCGGCGACGTTCCAGTTCCTGCAGGATCTCTTTCATGATGGCCCTCTTCTCCGCTGATCCGGCTTACCATGGCGCGGCGGCAGTTTGAAGCCGTTGGTTCAATTCACCAAATGCGGCGTATTCAGCACGAAGATCGAGCGAATTCGGGCGGCTATATCTTCGGCCATCAGGTCGTTGGCAGCGGTTTGATCCGGCGTGTAGTTCACCGAGTCGAAGGTGGCCATGGCAAGCACGGCCCCAGTTTCGAGCGACGCGGCATCGACGTTGATCTTTGCCGAGTTGCGATCATGGTTGAAGCTGCGTCCCTTGCGCAGGTCCGTGACACGGATCGTCAAGGCCACTTTCGGCAAGGGCGCATCACGCGTCGTCGCCGCTATTGCGGCGTTGATGCGTTCGCTCGTGGCGGACAAGAGCGTCGGCGGAACAGGCGGGATCGCCTGGTCGGCAACCACCGTGACGCTGCGAACATCATATTCGGGAACTTGAGGTGGCGGCGTCAGCGACCAGCTCGAACACGCGGTCAGCACCAAACACCCAACGAGCGCCGATAGTGCCGCACCCGACCTCAACAACAGCATGATTCGCGTCCCGAATTCCCAACCCCATAGGATGCAGAGTTCGATATAACGGGCTGCAAATCAACACTATTCAACTGCGAAGCGCGGAAAAAACATCCGTTGCAGCCTGAAACTCTTCAAAGCGCTGGGCGCGGCGCTGTTCGGCCTCTTCGTCGCTGCCCCATTGCTCGATCGTCCAATCCTCGTCGAGATGAGCGAGCGACCAGACCTCGGCAAACGACAGGCGGCCTTCGGCGAAAGCGAGCGCCAGGATCGCCGAACCCGTCAGCGTCGTGATCGTATGCAGGCTGGCGAGCTCTAGCGGCGTGTCGTATTTGCGCAGCGTCACGGCGAAGGCGGCGATCGCCTCGCGCGGCTGCTCCTGATGCATGACGCCTTCCGCCAGGATGAAGCGGGCGCCGAGATCCTGGGCGGCCCAGTCGATCACCGGGTCCCAGCGCTCGGATTGCCGTTCCACCAGGCGCTCCGGCTGATTGGCGCGATAGCACAGCAGATCGCTCGCGGAGAAACGCAGGATATCCTCGAAAACCGCCTGCGGGTCGGTGGCGACGCCGTCCAACGCCGTATTGACCAGCCGGGTCACCGGCATCGTGGCGGGGTCGATAACATCGGTCTGACGCGCCCATTCGGCCGCCACGAGCTTGGCGAGTGCCTCGGTCGGCACGGCAAGCGGCCGCCGCGCCGGTGTCTTCACCACCTTGCCGTCGAGTTCGATCGCATAGCCGTCCTCGCTCTCGCGGATGGTGACGTCCTTGTAGAACCGCTTCGGCAACGGCTTCTTCATCTGGATCTGCGCGCGGCGGATCGGATCGGGATGGCTCAGGCCCTCGGAGAGGTCGTTCAACAGGTCGCGCATGGCGTCACCTCAGAGAATATGGCTCAACAGGTCGTTCGGATGATGGGCAATCGTATCGGCGCCGGCCGCCAGCAGCTCCTCGACCGAGGCATAGCCCCAGGCGACGCCGATCGCGGTCGCACCGGCGGCTTTCGCCATCTGCATGTCATAGACGGCGTCGCCGATGACGATAGTATCATGCGGATCCACGCCCGTCTCCTCGCAGCATTCCGTGACCATTGCCGGATGCGGCTTGGAAGGGCAATCATCGGCGGTGCGCGACACGACGAAATAGGGCGCGAAACCGTTGGAATCGAGAATATGGACGAGGCCGCGGCGGGACTTGCCGGTCACCGCCCCGAGCAGCAATTCGTCGCGTGCAGCCAAGGTCTCGATCAGCGGCCTGATGCCGTCGAAGAGCGGCGTCTGCATATCCCCTTCGTCGCGCACGTCGGTAAAAATCGACTTGTAATGCGCCGTCATGGCGATCGCTTCGTCGTCGACATGCTGCTTTCCCTGCATGCGGGCAATGGCGATATCCAGCGTCAGCCCGATGATCGACTTGGTGGAGGCGATGTCCGGGCGCTTGTAGCCGAAGGCGACGAAGGTGCGCGCCATGACCTCATGGATCAGCCGCGCGCTATCGACCAGCGTCCCGTCGCAATCGAAAAGAACGAGTTTCATTCGTCGTCCGGCTCCCCTGCCGACGCCTCGTCAAAGCCCAGGAGGTTCCAGGTCTGCACCATATGCGGCGGCAGCGGCGCCGTGACCCGCAGACGCCCGCCGTTCGGATGCGGGATATCGATATGGCGGGCATGCAGATGCAGCCGCTTCTGGACGCCGCCCGGAAAATCCCAGTTCGGATCGTCGTCGAAATATTTCGGATCGCCGATGATCGGATGGCCGATATGCAGCGCATGGACGCGAAGCTGGTGCGTGCGGCCGGTATAGGGCTCCATTTCCAGCCAGGCGAGGCGCTGGGCGGCGGTTTCCAGCACGCGATAGTAGGAAATGGCGTGATCGGCGCCCTCCTCGCCATGCTTGGCGATGCGCATGCGGTCGCCGTCGGCGGTGGCTTCCTTGACCAGCCAGGTCGAGATCTTGTCCTCATGCTTGCGCGGCACGCCCTTGACCAGCGACCAGTAGGTCTTCTTGGTGTCGCGTTCGCGAAAGGCAGCCGTCAGCTTCTGCGCGGCACCGCGCGTGCGTGCGACCACGAGAACGCCCGACGTGTCGCGGTCGAGGCGATGGACCAGGCGCGGCTTCTCGCCTTTCTTGCTCGTCCATGCCTCCAGCATCTTGTCGATATGGCGGGTCAGGCCCGAGCCACCCTGCACGGCAAGGCCGGCCGGCTTGTTGAGCACGAAGACCTTTTCGTCCTCATGCAGCAGCATGCGCGACAGAAGCTCGGCGTCACCGGAATGCTTCAAGTCCTTCCCGGCGATCGGGCCGCTCTGCGCCCCCTTCGCATCGACATCCAGCGGCGGCACGCGCACCATCTGTCCCGGCTGCACGCGCGCATCCGTCTTGACGCGACCACCATCGACGCGCACCTGGCCGGAGCGCATCAGCTTCTGTAGCTGCCCAAAGCCAAGTCCAGGAAAATGCACCTTGAACCAGCGGTCGAGGCGCATGCCGGCCTCGTCAGGCTCGACCTTAATATGCTCAATCCCGGCCATTCTTCTTCTTTCGAAAATGCGTGAACCGGGCTATTCCCGGCCTTTGGACGTGGCTTTAGAGCATTTCGGCCAAAAGTGGAAATCGGAATTGTTCGAGGGCGGGAATTTTGTCGCTCACTTCCCCTGCGGCGACGTCACCGGCAGGGTGATATCGACCATCCCTGCCTTGTCGAACATCAGCATGACCGGCACGGCGCCGCCCTGCTTGAACGGCTCCTTCACCTGCTTGAACATCAGATGCATGCCGCTCGGCGACAGTGTCACCGTCGCGCCGGCGGGGATGGTAACGCCGCCCTTGACCTCCCGCATCTTCATGATCTGGCCTTCCATCTTCATCTCGTGCAATTCCACCTTGCCGGCAGCCGAAGAGGTCACGGAGGTCAACTTGTCATCCGTCTTGCCCGCGTTGTGAATGGTGATGTAGCCCCCGCCGACCGGCTGACCCGGCAGCATGGCGCGAACATAGCCACCGCTGATGTCGAGATCGCCAAGTTTGGCCGCGGCGCTTCCGTCTGGCGCCTTGGCGCTATCCATCTGCATGCCGGGCATGGTATTCGCGCTGTTGCTCTGCTGCGCGGCGACGGTTGCCGCCGAAAGCGACAGCATGGCCGCCGACATCAGCAACGCGGCGGTAAAATTGCGGTTCATCATCATCTCCTGCCCGGCTCCTCGGTTGTCGTTATGGGATAGCGTCCCAATGCTCCGTTGCAAAGTCCCTGCATCCATCGGTCGCGCCTTCGGCGCCGGCGCGAAGACCGGCGCGACAAAAATTTGTTCGATGGCGACATTTGCCCCTTGCCATCTCCCGCCACTACCAGATAATGGCGACCAACCCTGTTGGGAGAATCCGGCGCGAGCCGGTGCCGAAGGAGCAACCGCCCCGGAAACTCTCAGGCCAAAGGACCAGCAGCGGGCAGACGGAACTCTGGAGAGAAACGCGCAAGCGTTCGCCGAAGGGATAACAATCTCAGGCAAAGAGACAGAGGGGGCTCATCGTAAGGCGCAGCCGCGCCGAAATTTTGAGCTCTGCGCCTCTATCAGGCGCAAACCCCGGAGGCGTCATTTGGACGAGACCGCTGCCCTCAAGACAACACCCCTTCACGCGCTGCATCTGTCGCTTGGCGCCCGCATGGTGCCCTTCGCCGGCTACGACATGCCGGTGCAATATGCGCCCGGCGTACTCAAGGAGCATCTTTGGACCCGCGCATCCGCCGGCCTGTTCGATGTCTCCCACATGGGCCAAGTCACCATCCGCGCCCGCTCCGGCAAATATGAGGATGCGGCGCTGGCGCTGGAAAGCCTCGTTCCGGTCGATATCCTCGGCCTGGCAGAGGGACGCCAGCGCTATGGTTTCTTCACCGACGACAAGGGCGATATCCTCGACGACCTGATGATCACCCATATGGACGATTATCTCTTTGTCGTCGTCAACGCGGCTTGCAAGCATGAAGATATCAAGCATCTTCAGGATCATATCGGAGATACCTGCGAAGTCACTTTACTCGATCGCGCCCTGATCGCCCTGCAAGGTCCCCGCGCCGTTTCGGTGCTTGCCGAACTCTGGGCCGATATCGCCTATATGAGGTTCATGGATGTACGCCATTGTCGGCTGCACGACGTTTCCTGCCTCGTCTCCCGCTCCGGCTATAGCGGGGAGGATGGCTTCGAAATCTCCGTGCCCGCCGACAAGGCGGAAGACATCGCCAAGCGGCTGCTCGAACATCCCGATGTTCAGCCGATCGGCCTCGGTGCCCGCGACTCGCTGCGTCTGGAAGCTGGCCTTTGCCTCTATGGAAATGACATCGACCAGACGACATCCCCTGTCGAAGCCGCCCTTGAATGGGCAATGCAGAAAGCCCGCAAGGCCGGCGGCGCCCGCGCCGGCGGTTTCCCCGGCAGCACACGTATCCTCGCCGAACTCGAAAAAGGCACCTCGCGCCGCCGCGTCGGGCTGAAGCCGGAAGGCAAGGCCCCCGTGCGCGGCCACGCCAAGCTCTACGCCGACGCCGAGGGCAAGACCGGGATCGGCGAAGTCACCTCGGGTGGTTTCGGCCCGAGTGTCGAAGGTCCAGTCGCCATGGGTTACCTGCCCGTGGCTTTCGCCGAACCCGGCACCCAGATCTATGCGGAGGTGCGCGGCAAGTATCTGCCCGTTACGGTTTCCGCCCTGCCATTCATTACCCCCACCTACAAACGCTGAAGCGTCACCGCCAGAGAGGATTATCCATGCTGAAATTCACCGAAGAACACGAATGGCTGAACATCGAAGGCGCCGTCGCGACGGTCGGCATCACCGCGCATGCCGCCGGACAGCTCGGCGACCTCGTTTTCGTCGAACTGCCGGAAGTCGGCGCCAAATTCTCGAAGGGCGACGATGCCGCCACCGTGGAATCCGTCAAGGCGGCGTCCGAAGTCTATTGTCCGCTCGATGGCGAGATCACCGAAATCAACCAGGCCATCGTGGACGATCCGGAACTCGTCAATTCCGATCCGATGGGGGACGGTTGGTTCTTCAAGCTTAAATTGAGGAATGCTGCCGATGCTGATGCCCTGCTTGACGAATCCGGCTACAAGGAGCTCATTGCATAATGACCACGCCGACGGAATTCACCTTCACGGATTATCAGCCCTACGATTTCGCCAACCGGCGCCATATCGGCCCCTCTCCCTCGGAGATGGCCGATATGCTTGAGGTGATCGGCTATGGCAGTCTCGACAGACTGATCGACGCCACCCTGCCGCCGTCCATCCGCCAGAAGGCACCGCTTGCCTGGGGTGCGCCGATGACGGAGCGCGAGGCGCTCGACAAGCTGCGCGAGACTGCCAACAAGAACAAGGTGCTGGTGTCGCTGATCGGCCAGGGTTATTACGGCACGATCACGCCGCCGGTCATCCAGCGCACCATTCTGGAAAACCCCGCCTGGTACACGGCCTATACGCCCTATCAGCCGGAAATCAGCCAGGGCCGCCTCGAGGCGCTGCTGAACTACCAGACGATGATCTGCGACCTCACCGGTCTCGATGTCGCCAACGCCTCGCTGCTGGACGAAGCGACCGCCGCCGCCGAAGGCATGGCGATGGCCGAGCGCGTGGCGAAATCCAAGGCCAGGGCCTTCTTCGTCGATGCCGATTGCCATCCGCAGACCATTGCGCTGATCAAGACTCGTGCCGAACCGCTCGGCTGGACCGTCATCGTCGGCAATCCTTTCACCGATCTCGACCCGGTCGATGTCTTCGGCGCCATCTTCCAGTATCCGGGTACGCATGGTCATATCCATGATTTCACCGGCCTGATCGCCAGGCTGCACCAGACCGGCGCCATCGCCGTCGTCGCTGCCGATCCGCTGGCGCTGACGCTGCTGAAGTCGCCCGGCGAAATGGGCGCGGATATCGCCATCGGCTGCTCGCAGCGCTTCGGCGTACCCGTGGGATATGGCGGCCCGCACGCGGCCTATATGGCGGTCAAGGACGCCTACAAGCGCTCCATGCCCGGACGGCTGGTCGGCGTCTCGGTCGATGCGCGCGGCAACCGCGCCTATCGTCTGTCGCTGCAGACCCGCGAACAGCATATCCGCCGCGAAAAGGCGACCTCGAACATCTGCACCGCGCAGGTGCTGCTTGCCGTCATGGCCTCGATGTATGCCGTCTTCCATGGCCCGCAGGGGCTGAAGGCGATCGCGCAGCAGGTGCATCAGAAGGCCGTGCTGATGGCCAAGGGGCTGGAGAAGCTCGGCTATACCGTCGAGCCCGAAAGCTTCTTCGACACGATCACGGTCGACGTCGGGCATATGCAGGGCCTGATCCTGCGCGCCGCCGTCGCCGAGGGCGTCAACCTGCGCAAGGTCGGCGAAACGAAAATCGGCATGAGCCTCGACGAGCGCACGCGGCCGGCGACGCTGGAGGCCGTCTGGCGCGCCTTCGGCGGCAACTTCCGTCTCGCCGATTTCGAGCCCGGCTATCGCCTGCCGAAAACCCTGCTGCGCACCAGCGAATATCTGACGCATCCGATCTTCCACATGAACCGCGCCGAAAGCGAGATGACTCGCTACATCCGCCGTCTCTCGGATCGCGACCTGGCGCTCGACCGTTCGATGATCCCGCTCGGTTCCTGCACGATGAAACTTAATGCAACGGCTGAGATGTTGCCGATAAGCTGGCCTGAATTCTCGGATATTCATCCTTTCGTCCCTGCCGATCAGGCGCTGGGCTATCGCGAGATGATCGACGATCTGACGGAAAAGCTCTGCGCCGTCACCGGCTACGACGCCTTCTCCATGCAGCCGAATTCCGGCGCGCAGGGCGAATATGCCGGCCTGCTGACCATCCGCAATTACCACATCGCCAATGGCGAGGGACACCGCGACATCTGCCTGATACCGACCTCGGCGCACGGCACCAATCCGGCCTCTGCCCAGATGGCCGGCATGAAGGTGGTCGTCGTCAAGGTCAGCGACAATGGCGATATCGACATGGACGACTTCCGCGCCAAGGCGGAGCAGTATGCCGACAACCTCTCCTGCTGCATGATCACCTATCCTTCGACGCACGGCGTCTTCGAGGAGACGGTGAAGGAGATCTGCGATCTCGTCCACAAGCATGGCGGCCAGGTCTATCTCGACGGCGCCAACATGAATGCCATGGTCGGCCTTTCCCGCCCCGGCGACATCGGTTCCGACGTCAGCCACCTGAACTTGCACAAGACCTTCTGCATCCCGCATGGCGGCGGTGGCCCCGGCATGGGTCCGATCGGCGTCAAGGCGCATCTGGCACCCCACCTGCCCGGCCATCCCGAGACCGACGGCCGCGCGGGCGCCGTCTCGGCGGCGGCCTTCGGCTCGGCGTCGATCCTGCCGATTTCCTGGAGCTATTGCCTGATGATGGGCGGCGAAGGGCTGACGCAGGCGACCAAGGTGGCGATCCTCAACGCCAACTATATCGCCGCACGGCTGAAGGGCGCCTATGACGTACTCTACAAGTCGAAGGCTGGCCGTGTCGCGCATGAATGCATCATCGACACGCGGCCGCTGGTCGACAGCGCCGGCGTCACCGTCGATGACGTCGCCAAGCGCCTGATCGATTGCGGCTTCCACGCACCGACCATGAGCTGGCCGGTCGCCGGCACGCTGATGATCGAGCCGACCGAATCGGAGACCAAGGCCGAACTCGATCGCTTCTGCGAGGCGATGCTGGCGATCCGCGAGGAGGCGCGCGCCATCGAAGAGGGACGGATGGACAAGACGGACAATCCGTTGAAGAACGCGCCGCATACGGTCGAAGACCTCGTCGGCGAATGGAACCGGCCCTATTCCCGCGAACAAGCCTGCTTCCCGCCGGGCGCTTTCCGGGTCGACAAATACTGGTCGCCGGTCAACCGCGTCGACAATGTCTTTGGCGACCGCAATCTGGTGTGCACCTGCCCACCGGTCGAATCCTACGCCGAGGCGGCGGAATAGTATCTGCGAGCAATTCCGGGAAAATTGCGCAGCGGTTTTCCGCCCGGAATTGCGTAAAAGCAAAAGAGCGAAGCGGTTCAATCGCTTCGCTCCCATCCGACATAAATCCATCGTCAAACATCTCTATGAAAATGCCGCGCGTCCAGCCGGAGGCGCGGCGTCTTCGATGACGCATTTTTGGATCTTGGAAGTCGGATCGATACCCGTACGGAAGGGCATATGACATGGCGAAACAGTGGCCGATCGGCGTGGAAGCCCTGAACCTCTCTATCGCGGCCGCCTTCGAAACCGGCGATCCCGCCTCTATTGCCCGGGCATTGGGCGAAGTCGCCCGCCGCCGCAACATGACCAAGCTTGCCAAGGATGTCGGCATGAACCGTTCTGCGCTCTATCGCGCCCTGAGCGGCGAAGGCAATCCCGAATTCGCGACCATCCTGAAAGTCGTCCGAGCGCTCGGCCTCAGGCTGACGCCGGTGCCCGCGGCAAGCTACCAGATCACCTTGGACAATTCGGAAAGGACCGTATTGCCATAGTCCGAATCTTTCATGCTGAATTCCGCCTCACCAGAAATCAGATTGAAATTGAAATAGACTTCGGCTGCCTCTTCGCCAAGGAAGAGCTTGGTGGGGTACCAGTTCCCCGGCCCGCGTCCAAACCCGCCGCCGGGAAGGCGGGCTCTCGCCGCTCCGAGAAATGCCATGCCGAACGGCAGCGTATCGAGCTTTGCATTCGAGGCGCTGGGCGCGTTTGCTGCGATGGCTTTGGCCAATTCCCCGAAGAATCGCGTTGGACGAGAGCCAGGAACATGACGGAATGAGCCGCGCGAGAAGCTTATCGGACCACCGGCTTCAGCCTTCCCGTCCAAGCCATCCTGCTTGTCATCCGGGCCACGAATATCGATGACAAACTTCGTTTCGTCTTCTCCCTCGCCATAGACGGCCATCAGGACGAGGTCTTTTGCATCGGAGCCGCCGGGCAGGACAACAATCCTGAAGGCGAGAGGCGCGGGAAAATCATTGGCCGGAGCAAGGCTCTGCGCGCGGCTCCCGCCAGGCAATATTGCAGCGGCCGACATCATCAACATGCAGCGACGTGTGATCATTCGTCTCTCTGGCAATAAAATGGTTTTGAAATAAACTGCAGGCTAGAGCAATTCCAAGAGAAGTGCGAAGCGGTTTTCCGTACGGAATTGCGTAAAAACAAAGGGATAGAGCGTTTTCGCGATTCGAAGAAAATCGGAAATTCTTTAGGCCCAGCTCAGCTTGTGGCGAGCGGCATTTGCAAATCATCCACGCTAAATCATTGCAGGCGCCGGGAAATCCAGATGCTACATTCGTTCTTCAGCCGGCCATTTGCAAGTTGCGGACCAAGCCCGTTCAGGCAGGCTGCGCTTCCTGCCGCTGCGCCGCCAGGGCAGCGAGGTCGGCCGGCTTTAGCTCGACGGATTCGCCGCAGCCGCAGGCCGAGGTCTGGTTCGGATTGGTGAAGGTGAAACCGGAACGCAGCGTCGTGGTCTCGAAGCCCATCTCGGTGCCGAGCAGATAGAGCACAGCCGACGGCTCGACCCAGACCTTGGCGCCATCGCGTTCGATCAGGTCGTCCTTGGCGTTCGGCTCGGTCACCAGATCGATGGTGTATTCCATGCCGGCGCATCCGCCCTTCTTGATGCCGACGCGAACGCCCTTGGCATCGGCGCCGGAATTTTCGACGATCGCCTTGACGCGGGCTGCGGCCGCATCCGTCATGCTCATCACTGCAAAGCCCATAGGCCCATTCTCCTTCCGCAACCGGGGTCAAGATCCGGCGCTTCGAGTCTCAATGTAAAGCCTGCGGCCCCCGGCTTCAATACCGGCCTTCAATACCAGCCGACCGCGACCTGCGCTTCTTCCGACATGCGGTCCGGCGTCCATGGCGGATCGAAGGTCATGGAAACCTCCACCCCGGATACGCCTTCGACGGCGCCGACGGCGTTTTCGACCCAGCCAGGCATTTCGCCGGCGACAGGGCAGCCAGGCGCGGTCAGGGTCATGACGATCTTCACGAGACGGTCGTCCTCGATGTCGATCTTGTAGACCAGACCGAGCTCGAAGATATCAGCCGGAATTTCCGGATCATAGACCGTCTTCAGGGCGCTGATGATGTCATCGCTCAGCCGCGCCAGCTCATCTTCGGGGATGCTGGAATGCACGATGCCCTCGCGCACGTCGATCTTTTGTTCGCTTTCGTCGAGTGACATTGCTTGCCTCCTTAGGCAAAGAATTTCCGCGCATATTCCAACGCATCGGCCAGAGCATCCACTTCGGCACGGGTATTATACATGCCAAACGATGCACGGCATGTGGAGGTGACGCCGAAACGTTTCAAGAGCGGCTGGGCACAATGCGTGCCGGCGCGAACGGCGACCCCCTGGCGGTCGATCACCATCGAGACATCGTGGGAATGTATGCCAGCAAGCTCGAAGGAGAAGATGCCGCCCTTGCCGGGCGCCGTGCCGATGACACGCAGCGAATTGATGTCCCGCAGCCGCTCCGCCGCATAGGCGGCCAGATCGGCTTCGTGGCGCGCGATCGCGTCGCGGCCGATGCTGTCCATGTAATCAAGGGCATAGCCGAGGCCGATCGCCTGTACGATCGGCGGCGTACCGGCTTCAAAACGATGCGGCGGATCGTTGTAGGTGACGTTCTCCTCGGTGACGTCGAAGATCATCTCGCCGCCGCCCTGGAAGGGCCGCATCTCGGCGAGCCTGTCCTTCTTGCCGTAGAGCACGCCGATGCCCGAGGGACCATAGAGCTTGTGACCGGTCATGACGTACCAGTCGCAATCGATATCCTGCACGTCGACAGGCATGTGCACCGCACCTTGCGACCCGTCGATCAGCACGGGAATGCCGCGCTCATGGGCGATGCGGCAGACTTCCTTCACCGGGACGACCGTGCCGAGCGCGTTCGACATATGGGTAATGGCGACGAGCTTGGTGCGTTCCGTCAGGCTCTTCTCGAAATCCTCGATATGGAACGCGCCCTCGTCGTCGACCGGCACCCAGACGAGCTTCGCACCCTGCCGCTCGCGGATGAAATGCCAGGGCACGATGTTGGAGTGATGCTCCATGATCGACACGACGATCTCGTCGCCCTCGCCGATCTTCGGCATGCCCCAGCCGTATGCGACCGTGTTGATCGCCTCCGTCGAGTTCTTGGTGAAAACAATATTGTCCACCGACGGCGCGTTCAGGAAACGGCGCACCTTCTCGCGCGCCGCCTCATAGGCTTCCGTGGCGGCATTGGAGAGGAAATGCAGACCGCGATGCACATTGGCATATTCGCTCGAATAGGCGTGCGAAATGGCATCGATCACGACCTGCGGCTTCTGCGCCGACGCGCCGTTGTCGAGATAGACCAGCGGCTTGCCATGGACGGTCGTCGACAGGATCGGAAAATCCCGACGGATCGCTTCGACGTCATAGGCGGTGGCTGGTACGATCTTGTCCACGAGCATTGCTCCAATCAGGCGTGCTTTTCGAGCCAGGCAGAGATAACGCCTTCCAGCGCCTCGACCAGGGCTTCGTCTTCCAGCTCTTCGACAATCTCGGCCACGAAGGCATTGACCAGCATGGCGCGGGCCTTGTTCTTCGGAATGCCGCGCGCCATCAGATAGTAGAGATGGTTGCTGTCGATATCAGCGACAGTGGCGCCGTGGCCGCACTGCACGTCGTCGGCGAAGATCTCGAGCTCCGGCTTGACGGAGAATTCGGCATCGTCGGACATCAGCAGCGTATTGCAGGCCATGCGGGCGTCGGTTTTCTGGGCATCCGGAGCGACGCGGATCATGCCCTGGAAGACGCCGCGGGCGCGGTCGAACACCACGTTGCGGACGATTTCCGTCGAGCCGGTGTGCGGCACGTCATGGCCGAGCACCATGGTCACATCCGTATGCGTGTCGCCGCCGAGCAGGTTGACGCCGCGCAGCGCGAGATCCGCACCCTCGCCCGAAACCTTGATATGCAGCTCCTGCCGCACCAGCTTGCCGCCGGCATTGATGACGAACAGCTTCAGCTTGGCGTCCTGACCGAGATCGATGCGGATCTGGCCGAGATGCGTGTCCTCGGAGCCCTGCTCCTGCAGGATGATCCAGGTGACTTCCGCGCCCTTGCCGAGCTTGACTTCACTGACCGAAGAGACCAGCGCCGCAGCGCCCGGAACACCCTCGTGACGCTCGATCACGGTCGCCTTGGCGCCGGCACCGAAGGTCACGGGCAGTCGGCTGTGAATCTGCCCACCGGCATGGATGAACTGGATTTCCAGCGGCTGATCGAGTTCCGTGCCTTCGGGGAATTCGACGACATAGCCGTCGCGCACGAAGCTGGCATTGATGCGGCCGATGGCGTCATCGCTGCCGAGGGCTTCCAGGCCAACGGCGGCCGCGCCGCTCGTCAGGCTATCGACATAGCGGCTGACCGACAGGCCATCGACCGAGGTCTTGCCGGCGGCCTCGCCCTGCAGAACCGAAAGAACGGCCGAACCGGCAACGGTCGGCGACAGCGGCTCGACGCTACCCGTACCGAGATCCGTCGGAACAAGGCGCAGCAGGTTCTTGAAGTCGGTATAATGCCAAGCCTCGAAGCGCCGCGTTGGCAGGCCGGCGGTCTTGAGGTCATCAAGCAGGCGATCGCGAATGGCGAATACCTCGCCATCGCCCGGCAAGTCGCCAAGCTGATTGTTGTAAGCCTCGATCAGCGCCGTTTCCGCGGCTGTGAGGCGGGTCGTCGTCTGAACATTCATCGACGTATCCTTTCCGCCCCGATCAGGCCGCAGCACCGATGATGTCGGCATAGCCATTGGCTTCGAGCTCATGCGCCAGCGTCTTGTCGCCGGACTTGATCACCTGGCCCTTGTAGAGGACGTGAACGGTGTCCGGAACGATATAGTCGAGCAGGCGCTGATAGTGGGTGATGACGATCACGGCGCGGTCCGGAGAGCGTAGAGCATTGACGCCGTCGGCGACGATCTTCAGCGCGTCGATGTCGAGGCCGGAATCGGTTTCGTCAAGCACGCAGAGCTGCGGCTCCAGCAGCGCCATCTGCAGGATCTCGGCGCGCTTCTTCTCACCGCCCGAGAAGCCGACGTTGAGCGGACGCTTCAGCATGTCGGGATTGATCTGCAGCTTGGCGGCAGCGTCCTTGACGCGGCGCATGAAGTCCGGCGTCGTCAGCTCGGCTTCGCCGCGCGCCTTGCGCTGTTCGTTCATCGCCACCTTCAGGAACTGCATGGTGGCAACGCCGGGGATTTCGACCGGATACTGGAAGGCGAGGAAAATGCCCTTTGCGGCACGCTCGGCGGCGTCCAGCCCAAGAATGCTCTCGCCGTTATAAAGGATATCGCCTTCCGTCACTTCGTAGTCGTCGCGGCCGGCGAGGATATAGGAGAGCGTCGACTTGCCCGAGCCGTTCGGCCCCATGATGGCGGCAACTTCGCCAGCCTTCACGGTCAGGTTCAGACCACGGATGATCTCGGTGCCGTCTTCGGCGATGCGGGCATGCAGGTTCTTGATTTCAAGCATAGTAGAATCCTATCGAAGGAATGGGGTGCGGCGCGCCTGACGCGCCAGAATTAAATTCGTTCGGGCGTCAGCCGACGCTGCCCTCAAGCGAGATGCCGATCAGCTTCTGCGCTTCGACGGCGAACTCCATCGGCAGTTCCTGCAGGACTTCCTTGACGAAGCCGTTGACGATCAGCGCGATCGCCGCTTCCTCGGGAATGCCGCGCTGCAGGCAGTAGAACAGCTGGTCTTCGGAGATCTTCGACGTGGTGGCTTCGTGCTCGAACTGTGCCGTCGAGTTCTTCGCCTCGATGTAGGGCACGGTATGAGCACCGCACTTGTCGCCGATCAGCAGCGAGTCGCATTGCGTGAAATTGCGGGCGTTGGTCGCGCGGCGATGTGCCGAAACCTGGCCGCGATAGGTGTTCTGCGACACGCCGGCGGCGATACCCTTCGAGATGATGCGGCTCGATGTGTTCTTGCCGAGATGGATCATCTTGGTGCCGCTATCGACCTGCTGATGGCCGTTCGAAACCGCGATCGAGTAGAACTCGCCACGGCTGTCGTCGCCGCGCAGGATGCAGGACGGATATTTCCAGGTGATCGCCGAACCGGTTTCGACCTGCGTCCAGGAGATCTTGGAGCGATGGCCGCGGCAATCGCCGCGTTTGGTGACGAAGTTGTAGATCCCGCCCTTGCCGTGCTTGTCGCCCGGATACCAGTTCTGGACGGTCGAATACTTGATCTCGGCATCGTCGAGCGCAACCAGCTCGACGACAGCAGCGTGCAGCTGGTTCTCGTCGCGTTGCGGCGCCGTGCAGCCTTCGAGATAGGAGACATAGGCTCCCTCTTCGGCGATGATCAGCGTGCGCTCGAACTGACCGGTGTTCTTCTCGTTGATGCGGAAGTAGGTCGACAGCTCCATCGGGCACCGCACGCCCTTCGGCACGAAGACGAAGGAACCGTCGGTGAACACGGCCGAATTCAGCGTCGCATAGAAATTGTCGGTCGTCGGCACGACGGAACCGAGATATTTGCGCACCAGATCCGGATGCTCGCGGATGGCTTCCGAGATCGACATGAAGATCACGCCGGCCTTCTTCAGCTCTTCCTTGAAGGTCGTGACGACCGAAACGGAGTCGAACACCGCATCGACGGCGATCTTCGGCTTCTCGACGCCGGCAAGAATTTCCTGCTCGCGCAAGGGAATGCCGAGCTTCTCATAGGTCTTGAGCAGCTCCGGATCGACTTCGTCAAGCGACTTCGGGCCGGCGAACTTCTTCGGCGCGGCGTAATAGTGGATGTCGTTGAAATCGATCTTCGGATAGTCGACGCGGGCCCAGGTGGGCTCCTCCAGCGTCAACCAGCGGCGATAGGCCTCAAGGCGCCATTCCAGCATCCACTCCGGTTCCTGCTTCTTGGCGGAAATGAAGCGGACGATATCCTCGGACAGGCCTTTCGGAGCCTTGTCCATCTCGATGATGGTCTCGAAACCATATTTGTACTGGTCCACGTCGATCTGGCGAACCTGATCGACCGTTTCCTGGACTGCAGGCATGTCGTTCTCCAATCTCGCCGGATCCAAGGTCCGGCAGCTTGTCAACGTTGCGGCAGATTTATCTCTGCCCTCTATGTAGTCGGCCAAAAGGGACTTTTCAGCCCGCTTGGCAAGCGGAATTTTTCATTTCCGCGAAATTGTAAGTCGTCAGGCGACCGCATCCGCCGGTTTGCGCCGGCCGGCGATCCTGGCGAAGGCCGCAATCGCACGATCGACATCCTCTTCGGTCGTCGTGAAACCAAGCGAAATGCGCAGCGCCCCGAGCTTCGGATCGCAGCCCATGGCCGACAGCACATGGCTCTCGCCGACCTTGCCGGAGGAGCAGGCCGAGCCCGCCGAGATCGCCACGCCCTCGAGATCGAAGGCGATCTGCCCGGTTTCGGATTTCAGCCCCGGCAGGGTGAAGAAACTGGTATTCGGCACGCGCGCGCCGGCCTCGCCATGAATGATGACGTCGGGTGCGGCGAATTTCATGCCGTCTTCAAGCCGGTCCCGGAGCCTTGCGGCGGCGGCATTGCGGCTGTCGAAGTCGGCGGCTGCCGCAGCCGCGGCGGCACCGAAGCCGATGACGGCCAGGGCATTTTCCGTGCCCGAACGATGCCCTTTCTCCTGGCCGCCGCCATGGATCAGCGGCTTCGGCATCAGGATCTCGCCGCGCGAGATCAGGGCGCCAGCCCCCTTCGGTCCGCCGATCTTATGCGACGAGACGATCAGGAAATCTGCGCCGAGCTCGTTGATATCGAGCCGAACCCGGCCGGCCGCCTGAACCGCATCGACAACGAAAAGACCGCCCACCGCATGGACAAGCTTCGCCGCCTCCGTCACGGGCTGAAGGATGCCGGTCTCGTTGTTGGCAAGCATGACCGCCACCATCGGCAGCCCGTCGGCCCTGTCATGCGCGGCAAGCATCGTCTCCAACGCGGCGAGATCAACGATCCCATCCGGCGTGACCGGAACCTCGCTGATCCTGTCCTTGGCGAAACGACCGCCTTCGCGCACGGCCGGATGCTCGATCGCCGACACATAGAGATGGCCGATCGACATCGGCGTGCGGCCCATGCGGAATTCCGGTGTCAGCACCATGTTGGCCGCTTCGGTCGCGCCGCTGGTGAAAACGACATGCGCCGGCTCGGCACCCGTCAGGCCCGCGACCTGCCGGCGCGCGGCCTCGATCGCCGCCCGTGTCGCCCGGCCTTCGCCATGAACCGAGTTGGGGTTTCCATATAGATCCAAAGCATGCAACATGGCGTCACGCGCCGCCGGATGAAGCGGAGCGGTGGCATTCCAGTCGAGATAAAGGCGCGTTGCCGCCATAATCTTCTTCCTGCCTGACGAAGCCTTGTTAGGCCCGGCTCATTTTCCTTGAAATTTCAGCCGGGCATGCCTTATGACACGTTCCACAAACCGCTGAACAAGCAACGCGTGGAAGCCCGCATCAAGTTTCGAATTGTTCTAAACTGCGTTCTAGAAAAGATGAGCGCATTCGTCAAGTCAACTTGCTGCGTCCCGTATGGTTCGAACGCAGAAAAAGAAGAGCCGGAGTATCGATGCCCGAAGTAATTTTCAACGGCCCCGCAGGCCGCCTTGAAGGCCGCTATCAGCCCTCGAAGGAAAAGAGCGCCCCGATCGCGATCATCCTCCATCCGCATCCGCAATTTGGCGGCACGATGAACAATCAGGTCGTCTACCAGCTCTTCTACATGTTCCAGAAGCGCGGCTTCACCACGCTCCGCTTCAATTTCCGCGGCATCGGCCGCAGCCAGGGCGAATTCGACCACGGCGCCGGCGAATTGTCGGATGCCGCCTCGGCGCTCGACTGGGTGCAGAGCCTGCATCCCGATTCCAAGAGCTGCTGGGTTGCCGGCTATTCCTTCGGCGCCTGGATCGGCATGCAGCTGCTGATGCGCCGCCCGGAGATCGAAGGCTTCATGTCGATCGCGCCGCAGCCGAACATCTATGACTTCTCGTTCCTGGCGCCCTGCCCGTCCTCCGGCCTCATCATCAACGGCGATTCCGACAAGGTCGCCCCGGAAAAGGACGTGAACGGTCTCGTGGAAAAGCTGAAGACGCAGAAGGGCATCCTGATTACCCACAAGGTCGTCTCAGGCGCCAACCATTTCTTCAATGGCCAGGTCGAAACGCTGCTCGGCGAATGCGAGGATTACCTCGACCGCCGTCTGAACGGCGAACTGGTGCCGGAGCCGGCCGCCAAGCGCATCAGGTAAGAGGCCAGCCTCCTATCGCGACATTGCGAAACTCGGACATGGAAGCCCGTCGATCACCATCGGCGGGCTTTCTCGCATTCCGATCTTTTGCAAGACCCGCTGCGAGGCGACATTGTCCGGATGGGTAAAGGCAATGAACCGGCGGGCGATGCCGCGCCTGAAAAACCAGTCGGCAAGCGCGCCGGCGATTTCGGTGGCGTAGCCGTTACCCCAGGCTTCGCGGCGGATCGAATAGCCAAGCTCGAACTCCCCGCGCCCACTCTCTTCCTCAAATCGCGAAAAGCCGGCGCGACCGATGAAACGGCCGTCTTCCCGCCTCAACATCTTGTATTTCGTCACGCCATCGCGAGCCTGCTCGGCAAACCAGGATTTCAGCCGCTCCTCCGCCTTCTCCAGCGTCCAGGGCGCGGCGCCGGACAGATAGCGCGTCGTTTCCATCGTCGCATGCAGCTGCCGAATCAGCGCGGCGTCGCCACTGTCCCACATGGTCAGGATGAGGCGCGGAGTCTCCAGAATGATCGTGTCGCCCATGTGTGATCGCTTTCCCATCTGCTGAGCCTTGCAGAGTCATTCAAGCACAGCATTGCAAGCCGAGGAAGGGATGCCGAGCATGGCCAATCCCGTCAACGAAACCGGATGCAGCCTCACCGATCAGTGACATGCCGGCAGGCCGGGCGCTCCACATTTTTTCTTGGCCGGCGGCTTTTGCGCGACCGCCTGCGGCGGCCTCTTTACCTGCTGCACGACCTTGGGCTGCGGCCTCGGCTGAGCTTGCGGCTTGGTGATCGGCGCTTTCGCCTGCATGGCCATGCGCGGCGGGTTTGCCTGATGTACCGCCTGCGGTGCGGGTTTCTGCCTGGAGGCCGCGACAACATTCATACGCCTTGGCGCTGCCGAGGCAGAATGCGACGGCTGGCTGGCGTTGACGACCGGTCTGGAGGGAGCCTTCGCGACGACAGACGCGGCGGAGGGGTTTGCAACCTGACCATTAGCGGGCTGCTTGGAACCCGTTGCTGCGCTCTGTCCGGCATTCGGGCCAGTCTGTGTCGGCGGAATTCTTTTCGGCTGGACCTGGTTTTGGGTAGCCTGCGTTTTTCCCACTGGCGGCAAAGGCTGTCCCTGCATGCCGGGAAGCGCATGAGCATTGGCATTCGCTCCCTGCCCGACCGGCTTTGCGGCAGCCGATGCCGGATTATTATGAGGCGCGTTGCCAGGTTGCGAAGCCTGGAGCTGCTTTGGCTGACCTTGCGGCTGATTGACAGGCGCTTTGCCAGCCGATGGCAGAGGCTGTCCATGCGTACCGGGAAGAGCATGCAAGGCGGCATTCCCGGTCTGCGGCTGCGTGACCGGCGCGGTACCATTTGCCGGCGCCTTGGCCGTAGCGACCGGATTCTGCTTTTGCAGGATCGCAGCCTTTTTCTGCACGGAGGGCGGCAAGGCGACGTGGAGCGCCGCGGCACCTGCCCCGGCGGCGACAGCCGTTCCCGCCAGCGTCTGTCCCGCCGTCGGGCCTGGAGCCGTGGGCGCAGCCTGATTGACGGTCGTGTTATTGACCGTCGTGCTGTTGTTGATGATCGTGTTGTTCACGACCGTATTGTGGATGTTGTTGAAGATGATGTCGTTCTGCGGCGGTGCCACATCGCGCGACGGCCGGACCCATTCGGGCACGGGAACGAAAACCGGAGCCGGCAGGACATAGAGGTCGACCGGAGCCGGCGGCGGCGAAAGCACGACGAAATCCGGTGGCGGCGGTGCCAGGAAGACCACCGGCGGAGGCGGTGCATAGCCGAAATCGGCATCGTCGAAATAAAGGACGGGCCGATCGACATAGACGATCTCTGCCGGCGGAGGCGGCGGCACGTCATACTCGATGACCGTGAATGACGGTGGCGGCTCCAACGCGGCTTCAAGGTGCTCGAGACGACGGCGGGCGTCCCAGACATGTGGGCCGCGCGGATAGCGCCGCAGATAGGACCAATAGGCTTGCGGCGTATCGGTCATCCACGTCTCGCGCCAGGTGATCGCCTCGCGGCGGGCTGCGATGATCGCACGCACGCGCCGTGCCATCGAATCGTTCGGATAAGCAGCCAGGAAATCCTCGTATCCTTGCAGCGTATCGCGGTCGAGCGCGGCGAAATAGGCATCCCGCTCATCGAAGTCGCGGATGGCTTTCGTGCGGATCACAGCGCTATCATAGCTGGAAACCTGGGCCGGGGGCGCATCGGGGCCGCGGTCGAAAAATGTGAAGGCGCCACCGAATTTGGAGGCATCCCACGATATCTGCGCACCCTTGGTCAAATCGCCGACCCTGAGGCGCGTGCGGTCGAAGACCTCGCCAAGCGAAAGACCGCCGACGCGCATCATTTCCGCCAAGGCATGCGCATAGGCGCCATAAGGTCCCGCTTCCTGCGGCGCGACGGTGCCGGGTGCGGCATTGAACGCGATCAGCTGATTGGCATCCGGTTCGACGAGCGCCAGACCGCCGGCAAGAGGCTGGTTCGTCTGGGCAAACGGATTGGCCCTGGCACCATCGAGAACGACGATGCTGCCCTTGTTCCCGATCGCCGCCAGCGATCGGGTAAAGTCGGAAATGCGAATGGCCTCAACGGGAACATCGGTGGCGTTGGCGATCTGAGCATCGATGGGAACGAAATAATTGTCCCCCTGATATTGCAGCCCGTAGCCCGCCAGATAAACGAAGGCCAGGGTGTCGGGCCCGGAGGAACTTGCCTTCGCCAGAAAGTCCCGCAGGGCATCGCGCAGGCCGTTCTGGTCGAGATCGCGCGCGCCGATGACATCGAAACCGGCAGCCTGCAAGGTCTGTGCGATCAGGCCCGCGTCATTCGCAGGCGTCGGCAACGCACCTGCCTTGTAGGCGGAGTTGCCCACGACCAGCGCTATTCGCTTCTCTAGGGGACTTTGCGCTTCGGCCGGGCCGGCAACAACGGCGCCGGCCAGAACCAATATGATGGCAAACCATGCCCAGATCGTCTTTTTGGATGACAATCCCATCATCGAAAACAAAGGTGACATACCGGTTTCTTTCACGAAACATGAGGCACACACGGGATCAACGATCAATGACTAGGATTTGATTTGGGCGAATGCGCGGCGCATTCCCGGCGGCTTCGGGGCGATGTTACGGTCTATTCACGTTGAGAAGCGCCCGTTTACAAACTTGGCTCCACCAAAATGGTGACGAACCGCCAAATCGGTGCTAAACGCGCCGCGACGTTCAACAACAGCGATTTCGCTGCATCTTCCATCAATGCGGCTTCGAGAGACCAAGATCATGGCTGAGTTCAAATCCGATTTCCTGCGTACCCTTCAAGAGCGTGGCTTCATCCACCAGATTTCCGATGAAACCGGCCTCGACGATCTCTTCGCCAAGGAAACCGTGACCGCCTATATCGGCTTCGATCCGACGGCGTCGAGCCTGCATGCCGGTTCTCTGATCCAGATCATGATGCTGCACTGGCTGCAGGCGACCGGTCACCGCGCCGTCTCGCTGATGGGCGGCGGCACCGGCATGGTCGGCGATCCCTCCTTCAAGGACGAAGCCCGCCAGCTCATGACGATCGATACGATCGAAAGCAATATCGCCTCGATCAAGCGCTGCTTCTCGAACTACCTCACTTACGGCGACGGCCCGAAGGATGCGTTGATGATCAACAACGCCGAATGGCTGCGCTCGCTGAACTACCTCGAATTCCTGCGCGATGTCGGCCGGCATTTCTCGGTCAACCGCATGCTGTCCTTCGACAGCGTCAAGACGCGGCTCGATCGCGAGCAGTCGCTGTCCTTCCTCGAGTTCAACTACATGATCCTGCAGGCCTACGATTTCGTCGAACTGGCGAAGCGTTACGATTGCCGCCTGCAGATGGGCGGCTCGGACCAGTGGGGCAATATCGTCAACGGCATCGACCTCGGTCACCGGATGGGGACGAAGCAGCTCTTTGCTTTGACATCGCCCCTGCTCACGACCTCTTCCGGCGCCAAGATGGGCAAGTCCGCCACCGGCGCGGTCTGGCTGAATGCCGACCTGCTGTCAGCCTATGACTTCTGGCAATACTGGCGCAACACCGAAGATGCGGACGTCTCGCGCTTCCTCAAGCTCTACACGACACTGCCGATGGACGAGATCGCGCGGCTGTCAGTGCTCGCGGGATCGGAGATCAACGAGGTCAAGAAGATCCTGGCGACGGAAGTTACCGCCATCCTGCATGGCCGCGACGCCGCCGAACAGGCAGCCGAAACCGCACGCAAGACCTTCGAGGAAGGCGGCCTTTCCGAGAACCTGCCGTCCATCGACGTTCCCGCCTCCGAACTCGACGCCGGCATCGGTCTCTTGTCGCTGATCGTGCGCGCCGGCCTGGCCGCATCGAACGGCGAAGCCCGCCGCCATGTCCAGGGCGGCGCGGTACGCATCAACGATCAGGCGGTCAGTGACGAACGCAAGCTGATCGGCAGCGGCGAGATCACCGCCGACGGCGTCATCAAGCTCTCGCTCGGCAAGAAGAAGCACATTCTGGTGCGCCCGGCTGCTTGAGTAGAAACAATGTGATGACACGCAAAGCCGGCGTCCTCGCCGGCTTTCTCGTTTTGGCAATGTCAGGCTGCCAGCTCAGAACTCGAAAATCTGCCTGAAAACACCCGGCGCGATGATCGACAGCGGGTTGATCTGCATGCTCGATTTTTCGATCGTGCCCGTGAGCCGGAAGGTGATGCCGATCAGGCCGCGATCGCTGCCGTTGCCGAGGATGAAGCCGACGATCGGGACTTCGGCGAACAGGCGGTTCAGGCCATAGGCGGGCATGAAGGTGCCGGTCAGGTCCATCTTGCCGTTGGCGTCCTTCAGCATGCCCTGGAAGGTCGCCCCCACCTGCGCTCCCCGCACGACGCCGTTTTCCACCGACAGTGCACCGTCGCGCAGCACCAGCCGCGCGAAACCACGCTCGAAACTCTGCGACTGCGTGTCGATATTCTGTTTGACGGCGGCGTTCAGGCTCTTGCCGTTCTTGCCGCTCGGCGTCGAAACGATGGTCGAAAGCTTCTTTTCGTCGATGATGGCAAAGTTGCGGATGTCGAGTGAACCGTCCCAATCGTCCGGCCCGGTGGAGCGCAGGGAGAGGTTGAGCAACCCACCCTTCAGATGCTTGTAGAGATCGGTGAAGCGCGCCACCGCGCCGGCATCGCCGCTGGTGATACGGATGGTGCCGCTGCCGGCGCCCTTGCTCACCTGGCTGACGACCGCCTCGCCGCTGCGGGTGACGCCGGAAAAGTCCACCGCCACGATGCGCCCGCCGGAAACGGAATAGACGCCCTTGAGATTGCCGATCGACTCGTCGTTGAAACCGATGACCTTGTCGAGATTGGCGCGCACGGTCGCGCTCGACGAATCGTCGCCATTGCCGCCGCCGCTCTTGCTCGTCGATGTCTTCAGCCGCGCCAGAACCGGCCTCAGATCCGCCGAATTGCCCGAAACGGATATGTCGTAGGCACCTGCCTTGCTGCGTTTGACCGATAGCGCGAAATCATCGAGCGCCGAGAGCTTGACGCTGCTGAAATTGGCCGATGACAATCCACCCTTGCTCACGACGAGATCGCCGCTGACGCCGAAACCATCCCCTTTCAGCACGAAATTCTTCAGCGCCGTCTGGCTGTCCGGGCCGGAAGCCTCGAATTGCGCGGTCGCCGGAATGCCGCTGCCCTTTGCCCAGCCGACCCAGGGCACCGTCAACGCCGCCTTGCCAAGATCGACTTTCACGCCCTGGCGGTCGTCATCGATGCGCGTGAGTTCCACCTTGACCGGACCGCTGAGGATGTCGTTGAGGCCCGGTATCACGGCCGTGCGCTGCGCATCCGTCAGTGTGGCCGTGATCACCCGGCTGCGCTTGGCCGGTGACTTGTCGTCGGTCGGCTCGACCATGTCGATCTGCGCGGGAATGCCGTCGATCAGCGCCTGCGTCTGCAGATGCACCGATTGAGGATCGGCGTCGATCTCGCCGTTCAGATCGGTAATTTTCCGATTGTTCATCGGCTTCAGAAGATCGACGTCATCAAGCCGCAGATTCGCCTTCCAGACCGGCGGCGGCGGCTTCTGGTCGCTGATCAGGCCGATCGTCGCCTCGACATTGGCCTGGATCTTGCCGTTGAAATTCTCCGGCTTGAACTCGGTGCGCTGCAAGACCTGCAGCGGCTTGTAGGTAAGCAGCTCGCCGATGGCGTCGCCGGTGCCGGATATTGCGAGGTCGAGCTGCGCCATCAGCGGCTTGTCATAGGCGGACGGGATCGAGAAATTGCTGTCCTTGAGCGTCACCGACCGGCCCGTCGGGAAATAGGATGTGCTGTTGGCGATATCGATGCTCATGGTCGGACCGGTCAGGTCGAAATGCGCCTTCATATCCCGCAGCGGCGGAATTTCGCCGGGCACATCGAGGCGTGCGCCATCGATGTCGAAAGCGATATGCAGCTCGTTCTTTCCGAGTTGCAGCTTGCCGGTCTGCGCCGCCGCCCGCAGCCGCCCAGCGGGAATGAAGACGGAGATGACCGCATTGGTGACCGTGCCGCCGAAGAGATTGCTCTCCACCCAGACGCGAGGCTTGGAAGCCATCCAGAATGGCCAAAGCTGCTTGATCGCGGTGGTATCCAGCTTGTCGGCTCGACCGCCGAAGCTGATTTCCGGCGAGCTGTCGCCGAGCTTCATATGCAGCGAACCGAACAGCGAGCCGAGCGGCGTCGAAACGCCGAGGTTGTCGAATTGCAGCTCCTTCGTTGCCGACAGGAAGCGTCCGGTCGCCTGTCCGTCGAAGCTGACCGGCTGCTCGCCGGAGATCGACGAGGCCGCCGTGCCGCCCCGGATCAGGAAATCGATGCCGAATCCCTTGCCGGCATTGGCATCGATGCGATCGAGATCGATCAGGGCGCCCGAGAAAGGGACGATCGTGCCGACGAACTGCGCCTTCGATTGCTCGATCTCAAGCGTCTGGCGCCTGAAATCATAGGCAAGATTGATGTTGGCCTGCGTCAGATCCTGCGGATCGCGATCCATGTAGAGCGTGCCGGGCTTCACGTCGATGGAAGCGCTGAGTTTCGGCTCCGTGCCGGCATCCCCACGAATGGCCGTCACCGTCATGCCGGCGAAACTCATGATGCCCTGTCGCGGCGTGCCGTTCTGGTCATAGACCATCGTCACCGGCTTCAGATCGAGATTGGCAAGCTTGGCGACCAGCGAAGAGCTGCGGCCGGCCTCCCGCTGGTCCGCGACCACGTCAAGCGTCGCGACGGAGCCATTGACGGAAACCTCTCCGTAGAGATGCAGCCCCGTCTGTCCGCTGCGTTCGAAGGTGAGATTATCGACCACGAGCGAGATCGGCTCGCCCTCCTGGCGGGCCAGCTTGACCGCGAAGCCGGAAATGCGCACCGAGTTCGTACCGCCGCGCTCGACGAAACGTTCGAGGAAATCGAGATTGTCGAAGGCCGAATTCAGCGCCTGCGGCAGGGCATCGACGCGCAGCGTCGTTATATCGATGGGATCGCCTTGCGGCAGAAGCGAGGTATCGAGCGCGATACCCTCGGCCGCAACATTCGCCACCTCGACGCGACCCTCGACCAGCGCCAGCGGATCGAGTTCCATGCTGACGGACGACATGGTCGACAAATGCTTGCCGCTCTCCTGATCCACCACGTTGACGTCATGGGCCTCGAGCGCCAGCCGCAGGCTCGGCGTGAAGCGGATCACCGTCGAGCCGACTTCGGCCTTGTAGCGCGGCCCGATGGCCTGATCGAGCGCCTGTTGCGCCTTCTGCGAGAGCGGTTGATCGAAGATGCCGCCCTCGATCGAGGCGACCACCGCGCCGACGATCAGGGAGAGAAAGGCAATGAAGACAAAGGTGATGCGGCAGACATGCCATACATGCGAACGCTTGCGACGGGTCGTTTCCGGCACATGCACGATCAGGGGATCGTCGACTTTGGCAGAAGGCAAGTGGTCGAGCGGGACAAGATCCTTCTTGCGGAATGTAATCTTTTCGCCTCGGATCACTCCCGTGCGTCCCTTTCGTTTTTCGTAATTTTGTTGGTGACGCTGCGTCCGATGTGGACGGCATACCGGTACAGTATATATGCGTGAAACCTAGTGTCATCCAAAATCCCGGCGAAAGAAAGGTTTTCCCGTGACCAAAATCCCAGCGGTTGAATTAGAAATCGGCAACGTAGCCCCGGATTTTGATCTTCCCCGCGATGGCGGCGGCCGCGTGCGCCTGGCCGATTTTGCCGGCAAGCCGCTGGTGATCTTCTTTTACCCCAAGGACAACACCTCCGCCTGCACCGCCGAATCGGTATCCTTCACCGCCCTGGCTGCGGATTTCAAAAAGGCCGGTGCCGCCATCCTCGGCATCTCGCCGGATTCGGTCAAAAGCCACGACAAGTTCGTCAAGAAATATGAGCTGGGCGTGCCGCTTGCCTCCGACGAAGAGAAGGCTGCGGCCGAAGCCTATGGCGTTTGGCGGGAGAAGAGCATGTACGGCAGGACCTATATGGGCGTCGTCCGCTCGACCTTCCTGATCGGCGCCGACGGTCGCATCGCGCGCATCTGGGACAAGGTCAAGGTGGCTGGACACGCCGAAGAGGTGCTGGCCGCCGTCGGGGAGCTCTGAGGCCGATGACGACATCGGTTGAAATCGAGACAATCACCTCGCTGCGCGGCGGCGCCATTGCCGCCATCCGCTCGGCCGATCTCGACCGCAAGACGACGCTCGCCCAGGAGACGGCCACCCGCTGGTTCGCGCGCACCCTGTCCCTGCGCTCGCCGCTCGATCCGCCGCTGGCCGATCGCCCCGGCCGGCCGGAAAAGCCGGAGCTGGTTCCGCCGAAGCATATGAAGAAGCGGTCGCTGCATACGCTGAAGGGGCGTATCGCGCTGCTGCATGCCATTGCCCATATCGAATTGAACGCGGTCGACCTGGCGCTCGACATCGTCGCCCGCTTCGCCACGGAATCGGTGCCCAATTCCTTTTTCGATGGCTGGATGCAGGTCGCCTTCGAAGAAGCCAAGCATTTCAAGATGGTGCGCGCGCGCCTGCGTGATCTCGACGCCGATTATGGCGACTTGCCCGCCCATGACGGCCTCTGGCAGGCGGCGCATGCGACCCGTACGGACCTGACCGCCCGCCTCGCCGTCGTGCCGCTCATTCTGGAGGCTCGCGGCCTCGACGTGACGCCGGCGCTGCAGGCGAAGATGCGCGAGACCGGAGATTTGGAAAGCGCTGCCGTGCTCGACGTGATCTATAATGACGAGAAGGGCCATGTGGCGGTCGGCGCCAAGTGGTTTCGCTTTCTATGCGCCAGAGAACGGCGCGATCCTGCCCGTACCTTCCAGGAATTGGTGCGCGCCAATTTCCGCGGCTCGCTCAAGGCGCCGTTCAACGATATCGCCCGCGCCGAAGCCGGCCTGACCCCTTCCTTCTATCGTTCGCTCACCTCCACAAGCAATGCCTAACATATTAAGCCGCAAGAGTTTTTCCCTTTTCTGAGGGTCTCGCGTAAAGCAATCATTAACCATAAACCCGTCTAATCTCCCGTGGATGTCAGGATGCGTCGGTTGGGAGATTCTCGGTGACGGCCAAGGCTCAAAACAGGGTTTTCGGCAGGCGGAAGGCGCATCACACGATCATCGTGGCGAGCGGTGATACCGTGCGTCATATGACTGTCCGCCCCTGGATGGCGGCACTTGCCATCTGCCTCGTCGGCGTCTTTTCCCTCGGTTACCTGCTGGCGACATCCTATCTCGTGCTGCGCGACGACCTCATCGGCGCCACCATGGCGAGACAGGCGCGCATGCAATATGACTACGAAGACCGTATCGCCGCCCTGCGCGCCCAGGTCGATCGCGTCACCTCCCGTCAGCTGCTGGATCAGCAGGTGGTCGAAAGCAAGGTCGACAAGCTGATGGAACAGCAGCAGGCGCTGACCTCGCGCCACGGCAAACTCGACGCGCTGCTCGATCGCGCCGAAAACTCGGGCTTGACCGACAAGAGCCCGGATGCGGCAGCCGGCAGCGATCGCGCCGGCAAGGGCGATCATGCGGAATTGACCGGCGACCTCAGAGCCATCGACAAGCTGCTGTCGGGCGGCAAGCCCGCCGACGCCACCCCGGATAATTCCACCCTCGCCTATGTCCCAGCCCCCGAGACGGTCGCCGACCGTGCCGACAGGGTGTTTTCCAAGGTGACCCTGTCGCTGAAGCATATCGAGCAGGATCAGCTCGCCCGCGTGCGGCGCCTGACGGCGGGCGCTTCCGACACGGCGGATCAGATCCAGTCGATCATGCAGAATGTCGGCGTAAAGCTCCCGACGGTGAATGCCGCGATCGCCGATAGGCAGAATGGTCCCGACGATGGCGACGAAGGTGTCGGCGGCCCCTATGTCGCGCCCGAAAATGTCGACCGCTTCGAGCAATCCATGGCCGACCTCGATACGGCCCTGACACGCCTGGAGCTGGTGCGCGGCGCGGCTGAAACCCTGCCCTTCCGCAATCCCGCGCCGGGCCGGCTGATCACCAGCCCCTTCGGCAATCGCAAGGACCCGTTCCTCGGCAAATTGGCGCTGCACACCGGCACCGATTTCCACTTTAGCCCTGGCGAGCGGATCAGGGCGACCGCGCCGGGCAAGGTCGTATCCGCTGGCTGGACGGGCGGTTATGGCAATATGGTCGAGATCGATCATGGCGACGGCATCTCGACACGTTACGGCCATATGGAGCAAATTCTCGTCCGGGTCGGAGACGCCGTCAAATCCGGCGACACCGTCGGTTTGGCGGGCAGCACCGGCCGTTCCACGGGAACGCATCTCCATTATGAAGTACGCGAGAACGGCCAACCGATCGACCCGATGTATTTCATCAATGCCGGCACGAAACTGGCAGGTTATATCAGCGGCCTCGGCGCAATTTCGCCACGGGAATTGTGACAAACGAGCAACAAAGATGGCGCTAATCTAAAAATTGCGTTATGAAAGGCCATCAAGCTTACTGAAGCGCCCGCTTTCCTTGACTTCGCGGGTATTTGGTTCTATGTCGCGCTGCATTGCGGCACGCAGTTGCGTGTCGAGTCATAAGTGTTCGACCGAACCGGAACGGAAACAGTTTTCCCTTTGACAACATTTGCTGACCTTGGCTTGAGCCAAAAAGTCCTTTCCGCGGTGACAGACGCGGGCTACACGACGCCGACTCCGATCCAGGCCGGTGCCATTCCCTTTGCGCTGCAGCGCCGCGATATCTGCGGCATCGCCCAGACGGGTACGGGCAAGACCGCGTCCTTCGTCCTGCCGATGCTGACGCTGCTGGAAAAGGGTCGCGCCCGCGCCCGTATGCCGCGCACGCTGATTCTCGAGCCGACGCGCGAACTTGCCGCGCAGGTTGCGGAAAATTTCGAGAAGTACGGCAAGAATCACCGCCTGAACATCGCCCTGCTGATCGGCGGCGTGTCCTTCGAAGATCAGGACCGCAAGCTCGAGCGTGGCGCCGATGTGCTGATCTGCACGCCCGGCCGCCTGCTCGATCATTTCGAGCGCGGCAAGCTGCTGATGAGCGCCGTCGAGATCTTCGTCATCGACGAAGCCGACCGTATGCTCGACATGGGCTTCATCCCGGATATCGAGCGCATCGCCAAGCTCATTCCCTTCACGCGCCAGACCCTGTTCTTCTCGGCAACGATGCCGCCGGAAATCCAGAAGCTGGCCGATCGCTTCCTGCAGAACCCGGAACGCGTCGAAGTCGCCAAGCCGGCATCGACCGCCAAGACCGTGACGCAGCGCTTCGTCGCCTCGCATGGCAAGGATTATGAGAAGCGCGCCACGCTGCGCGATCTCATCCGCGCCCAGACGGATCTCAAGAACGCGATCATCTTCTGCAACCGCAAGAAGGACGTCTCGGACCTCTTCCGTTCGCTCGACCGCCATGGTTTTTCCGTCGGCGCACTGCATGGCGACATGGACCAGCGCTCGCGCATGACCATGCTGCAGAACTTCAAGGACGGTAATATCAAGCTTCTGGTGGCCTCCGACGTCGCCGCCCGCGGCCTCGATATTCCCGATGTCAGCCACGTCTTCAATTTCGACGTGCCGATCCATTCGGAAGACTATGTCCATCGCATCGGCCGTACCGGCCGCGCCGGTCGCTCGGGTGCTGCTTTCACCATCGTGACCAAGCGCGAGACCAAGCACACCGACGCCATTGAAAAGCTGATCGGCGAGACTGTCGAATGGCTGAACGGCGATCTGTCGGCCTTGCCGCCGGCCGAGGAAAGCCGGGACGATGACCGCTCTTCCCGCCGTCGTGACGGCAAGGGCAAGGGCCGCGACCGGGATCGCGGCCGTGGGGGCCGGAGCGCCTCGAGTCATAAATCTGATAACGACGCCGGGGATAATGGCGTCGAAACGATCGAAGCAGCACCAGCAAAGGCCGAAAGCGTGAGAAACGAGCGCAAGTCTGAGAACAACAAGTCCCACAACGGTTCTCGTAACAATCACCGGCCCTTCCCCGCTGCCAACGATGACAATCGTGAGCGCCGCAATCGTTATCGCGACCACGACGACGGTCCGACGCCGGTCGGCTTCGGCGACGACATCCCCGCCTTCATGCTGATCGTTGCCAACGCCAAGGCCTGACAGCCTCTGACGACTCGCATATCCACAGATATGCGAGTTGCAACTGCGGTCGGAGCGTCGGCATGGGCAAACCCGGCATCGATTTCCCAGGATTAGGGACCGGTCTCGCAATTTTGCGGGACGGTAAGCTATTGCTCTATCGGCGCCTGAAAGCTCCGGAAGCGGGTTTCTGGAGCATCGTCGGCGGCAAGGTTGACCATATGGAGCCGGCGGCGGAAGCAGCCGTCCGTGAGGCCGAAGAAGAGAGCGGCCTCTCCATCGGCGAGATCGACTATCTCTGCACCATCGAAGTTCTTGTCGAGGCCGACCGGCAGCATTGGATCTCCATGATCTACGTCACCAAGGATTTCTCCGGCGAAGCAAGCCTTGTTGAGCCGGATAAGCTCTCGGATTTCGGCTGGTTTGGCCGCAGCGAGCTGCCACAGCCGCTATCCGCCTTTGCCCAGGCGGCTATCGCGCATCTGCACCAAGACGATTTTCACTGATTTCACTTGTCCGCGCGGGCCGCCGCCTCATAGGCAAGCCGCACCCAGCGCGCCATGATATCAGGATCATCGAAAGCATCGTCCGGGATCGACCAGTAAGGCATGTTGACGGCCTTGCCCTTCTTGCCCTCATAGGCCCAGCGCCTGGCACCCGCGGCCTCGAATTCCGGGGCGCTGATCTCGTCAGCCTTGAGCAATATCTCGCCGCCGACCTCAAGCGCGAGGATGCGCCCCATGTGGTAGATGCCCTTGCCGCCGAACATGCGCTTGATCGTCACCAGACCCAGCGCCTGGAACATCTCTTCGATTTCGATCGTGTCCATTCCTATTCCTTCAATATACCGCCGGCGGCGAGCACGGCCTCGGGCGTGTCGACATCGAGATGGGCGGCATCGCCGATATCGACATCGATGACGGCCAGCCCCGATGTTTCGATGATGTGCCGGGCGCCGACATCGCCCTCCAGGCGCATGACGGCATCGTAGACCGCTCGCGGCAGGATGACGGGATTGCCACGCTTGCCGCGCGAAACCGCCCGTACGATCGCCTGACCATTCGCCCTTTGGAAGGCGGCGATCAGGACCTTCAGATCATCGCCGGTGATGCCCGGCATGTCGGCCAGCATGACAAGCGTCCCATCGGCCTGTTGCGCCGAAGACGCGCCGATGCCTGAAATCAGCGAGCTTGCCATGCCGGACGCATAATCGGGATTGTGAACCCGCTGGACGGCGAGGCCGGCAAGCGCCTGCTCGATGTCCTCCCGGCGATGCCCGGTCACGGCGATAACGGCCGCTGCCCCACTGGAAAGGGCCGTCGTGGCGGAACGGCGCACCAGCGGCATGCCGTCGAACTCTGCCAGAAGCTTGTGCGGCCCGCCTTCGCCCATGCGACTTGCCCTGCCGGCGGCAAGGAGCAGGATGGCAACGGAGATCTGCGCTTCCGGCTTGACGGCGATCTCGCGCGGCCGGGGCCGCGACTGGATCTCCATCAACAGGCCGCCGACGCCCATGCCGCTGATCTCCCGCGCCGTCGGCTCCTCGCCGGCGAGAATGCGGTCCAGCACCCAGTCGAAGCCGTTCTCCCTCGGGCTGCGGGCGCAGCCCGGAGCGCCCAGAACATGGGTTTTCCCAACCTTGCCAAGCACCAGCAGATTGCCGGGATCGACCGGCATGCCCACCTGGATCACCTCGCCGCCCGCCAGCCGGATGGCTTCCGGAATGACGTCGCCGGCATCGATGACCGCGGAAGCGCCGAAGACGACCACCAGCTTCGGCAGGCGGTCCGCCGCCCGCAGCGCTCCGCCGATCGCCTCGGCAACGGCTGTGGCGCGATGGGCCACGCGCTCTTCCCGCTGCAGGACGCTGCCGGAAGGCTGCAGCCGTTGCGACAGGATGCGCGCCGTCTTGTCCATCACGGAGGCCTTCAACGACGGCAGCTCCGTGGCGACCAGCGACACGGCATGCGGCTGGAACGGCTTCACCTCGAAAACGGTTGCCTGCCGCAATATCTCGATCCCGGCGGCTATCTTTTCTCCCGAGACCGCCAGCGGAATAATCTTGAACGTCGCCACCATGTCGCCGCGACGCACCGGAACATGATCAGCGAGACAGGCAAGCGTGATGGCGGGATCGACCTGGTTCAGCCGGTCGACGGCGGCACGGTCGGCAACGAACAGGCCGTCGACCGCGCTATGGACGTTGACCCGGCCGGTGGCGGCTTCGGAGAATGTCAGATGGTCGGGGGCGATTGCGCGCGCCAGGCGTTCCGCCGCCTCATCCTCCATCAGATCACCAGCCTCGATCCGAGCGGCGATCACGCGATCGATCCCGGCAGCGGCGAGGCGCGAAAGGTCGGCGCTACCAAGCACATGGCCTTTCGCGAGGCTCCCGTCGGGCAGCCGAACGGAATGCGCCAGCACCGTGCCTTCCGCCTCGCTCGTCGCAAAATCCCCGAAAATCATGCCCTGTCACCCTTCGGTGATAAAACATCTCGCCCGCGCAGCGCACCGATGATTTCGGCCAAGATGGCGACGGCGATTTCGGCCGGGCTGGAGGCGCCGATCGGAAGCCCGATCGGCGCGTGAATCCTGGCGAGATCGGCCTCCGTCAAGCCCTCGCGCTTCAACCGCTCCAGGCGGCTTGCGTGAGTCTTGCGGCTGCCGAGCGCGCCGACATAGAAACAACCGACCCGCAGCGCCTCGGCTATCGGGAAATCATCGATCTTGGGATCATGGGTAACGGCCACCAGCGCCGTGTAGGCGTCGAGCGGCCGCTCCCTCAGAACATCCACGGGCCAGTCGGCGGCAAGATCGATCCCCTCGAAGCGCTCCGGCGTCGCGAAAGCGGTGCGGGGGTCGATGATGCGCAGATCGAAACCGGCAATCCCGGCCATCTGCGCCAGAACCTGGCTGATATGGACGGCACCGATGACGACGATATGCGGCGGCGGCAGATGCACGTTCAGAAACAGGTTTTGCCCGTCGATTTCCACTGCCGACGACTTGCCGGACCGGAAAGCGGCGGCGATAGCGTCGCCGAACGCACCTTCGACGGCATCCCCTTCGACGATCAGCCTGTCCGGTCCGCCGGAGAGATCGGTGACCAGGATCGCCGCCTGCCGCGCCCGCCGCAGCGCATTCAATGTCGCCAGAGTCTGACGGTTCATCAGTCGAGCCTTTCGACGTAGACGCGGATGCGGCCGCCGCAGGACAGGCCGACCCGCCAGGCCGTCTCGTCCGCCACGCCGAATTCCAGCATATGGGCCTTGCCGCTTTCGATGACGTCGAGCGCCTCGGCGATCACAGCGCCCTCGACGCAGCCGCCGGAGACGGAGCCATGGAAATTGCCCTCACCGTCGATGACCAGATGGCTGCCGGCCGGGCGCGGAGCGGAACCCCAGGTCTCGACAACCGTGGCCACCGCCACGGAACGCCCGGCGGACACCCATTCCTCCGCAATCACAAGCGGATCAAGGCTTTCGGATATGTTCGTCATGTCTGCCTCACAGCTTGGCGAGAAAACGGCGTGGATCGTAAGCGTCGGCGCGGCCGGCACTCAGGGCCGAGACGAGATCGGCCAGAGATAATAGATTGTGAACCGGGCGGAATTCGTCAACATGCGGCAGCATGGCGCGCACGCCGCGGGCACGCGGCTCGAAGCCATCGAAACGCAGCAGCGGATTGAGCCAGATCAGCCGGCGGCAGGAGCGATGCAGCCGGTCCATTTCCGCTGCGAGCAGCTCGACGCCCTCCCGCTCCAGCCCGTCGGTGATGAGGAGCACGATAGCACCCTGCCCGAGCACGCGCCGCGCCCAGAGCCGGTTGAACTCCTTCAGCGTCTCGCCGATGCGGGTGCCGCCCGACCAGTCGCGCACGGCAGCGGCGCATTCGTCCAGCGCCTCGTCCGGGTCCTTGTGACGCATCGCCCGCGTGACATTGGTCAGCCGCGTGCCGAACAGGAAAGTATGCACCCGCCGCCTCTTCTCGGTCAGCACATGCAGGAAATGCAGGAAGATGCGGGTATATTGGCTCATCGAGCCGGAAATATCGGCCAAGACCACGAGCGGCGGCTGCATTTCCCTGGCCCGGCGATAACGTGGCAGGATCAGCGCGCCGCCGGTGCGCAGCGCTGAGCGCATCGTCGCGCGCGGGTCGATTCTGGCCGGCGCCTGCGTCGGCGCGAAGCGGCGGGTACGGACGCTATCCAGCGGCAAATTCAGTTTCGCCAACTCCTTCTTGGCAACGGCGATCTCCGCCGCCGACATCTGCGCGAAGTCCATGCGGCGCAACACCTCGTTTCCCGAGGTTGTGAAGCGGGCATCGATCTCGATTTCCGGCACCTCACGCCGTGGCCTACGGTCGTCGCTGTCGCCGAGCAAGGCGTCGCTGACGCGGGTTTCGCCGGGTTTCGGCTTCTCCTTGTCGCGATGGTCGGGCGCCACCGGCGACATCATAGCGATCATCTTCCCGAGCAGATCGCGCGAGCGCCAGAACAGCCGGAAAGCCTCGTCGAAAACCGCAAGATCCTCATGCCGCTTGACGAAGGTGGAACAGAGCGCCGCATGAAATTCTTCGCGCGAACCAATACCGATCGCCTCGACGGCCTCGATCGCGTCGGCAATGGCGGCTGGTCCGATCTTCAATCCCGCCTTGCGAAGCGCGCGGGCGAAGAAGACGATATTGTCGGCAAGACGACCATCACCGGTCGGTGACGATGAGGCTGCAATCCCATTCTGCGCTTGCGGCTGCATGGGATCACCCCGCCGCAAGCAGTTCGGATTTCACCTCGTCCAGCACCCGTTTGCCTTCGCCGCCCTGAATGCGGGCGATGTCGTCCTGGTATTTCAGAAGGGTGCCGAGCGTATCGGAAATCGTCTCTGGATCAAGTGCCAGCCTGTCGAGCTCCGTCAGGGCAGTCGCCCAGTCTATGGTTTCGGCGACGCCGGGGTTCTTGAAGAGATCGAGCGCGCGCAGCCTCTGCACATAGGCGACGATCTGCCGGGATAATGCCTCGTTGCAGCCGGGCACCTTCCGGCGGATGATCTCCAGCTCCTGCGCGGCTTCCGGATAATCGACCCAGTGATAGAGGCAGCGGCGCTTCAGCGCATCGTGCACCTCGCGGGTGCGGTTGGTGGTGATGATGACGATCGGCGGTTCGGCGGCCCGGATCGTGCCGAGCTCCGGCACGGTCACCTGGAAATCGGAGAGCACCTCCAGAAGGAAAGCCTCGAAGGCCTCGTCGGTGCGGTCCAGTTCATCGATCAGGAACACCGGCGCGCGACCGCCTACATTCGACAGCGCCTGCAGGACCGGCCGCCGGATGAGATAGCGCTCGGAGAAGATATCCGCCTCGATGCGGTCGCGATCGGTCAGGCCGGACGCTTCGGCGAGGCGGATTTCCAGCATCTGCGCCGGATAATTCCACTCGTAGACGGCGGAGGAGACGTCGAGGCCTTCATAGCACTGCAGGCGGATCAACGGCCGGTTGAGCGCCCTGGACAGCACCTTGGCGATCTCGGTCTTGCCGACGCCGGCCTCGCCTTCGAGGAACAGCGGCCGCTTCATCTTCAAGGCCAGAAACAGCACCGCGCCGAGCGCGCGCCCGGCGAGATAGTCGTGAGCGCCGAGCAAGGCGATCGTCTCGTCGATCGATCCAGGCAAAGAAGGTGCGGTTGTGTCGGACATGATATCTCCCTTCAGGGAGTTTATAGCGCGTGATAGTCGCGGTTCATATAGATGAGCGCCGGCTTGATTTCACTGAAACGCACCGCCATCACCTCGCCAAAAATGATGTTGTGCGTCGACGCTTCCTTGATCTCGGTGACGCGGCAATCGAAGGCGGCCAGAGCGTCGGCAAGCACAGGCGCGCCGGTTGCCAGCGTCTCGAACTTGCCGCTGGCAAAGCGCTCGTCGTTGGTGAGGCCGGTCTTGCCGGAAAAGGCATCGGCAAGCGCCTGATGATGGGCGCCGAGCGCATTCAGCGCGAAGACGCCGCTCTTGAAGAAGATGTCATTCTTCACATTGCCGTTGTTAAGGCAGATCAGCACCGTGGCCGGATTGTCCGACACCGAGCACGCAGCCGTAATCGTCACCCCGCGCCGCTCGCCGCCGAGTGCCGTGGTCACCAGTTGCACATGTCCCGCATAACGGCTCATGGCATCGCGATAGAGCGCCGGATCCATACGCTGCCTGTCTAGCACGATTGTCCCCTCGTTTTCGTCATTTCTCATTTCCGTTCAATATGGCGGGCAGAGATTAGCTTTTCTACCACGGGATCATTGAAAACAGAGCGATTTTGCAGCTTTTTCTTTGACGGTTACCCTCAGGCGGTTAAAAGGGCAGAAGATTTGCCCGGGATACACAGTTGATGAATGTTCTGCGTCGCACACCGCTTCTGATGATGCTGCTTCTGGCAGCAGGCAGCAGCCATGCCGCGGGCGTCAATATCGGTATCGTTGCGCCGCAGCAGGGAAACTTCGCCGCTCTCGGCGCCCAGATCACCGCCGGCGCCAATTTCGAGATACAGGCGCGCCAGGATTCCGCCACGGTCGTTGACGAACCCTGCAGCGAGGATGGCGGCCAGGCGGTCGCCGAGGCGCTGATCGCCGCCAAGGTGCAGGCCGCGATCGGCTTTCTCTGCAGCGAGACCCTGGAAAGCGCCCTGCCTCGGCTGAAGGAAGCCGGCATTCCCGTCATCACCGTGTCCGCACGCTCGCACATCCTCATGGAGGATGCGCTGAAGAACGGCTGGCCGCTTTTCCGTCTCGCCCCGGTCGACAGCGCCGAGGCCGCATTGGCCGCCGACGCCATCCTGAAGAGCTGGAGCGCCGAGCCGATCGCCCTGATCGAGGACGGCACGATCCATGGCCGCGAGCTGGTCGGCGCGATCCGCAGCGCGCTGGAGGACAAGGGCCTGAAACCGGTCTTCAACGATACCTACCGCCCCGGGCAGGATCAGCAGATCGCCCTCGTCCGCCGTCTGAAGAAGGCCGGCGCCACCCGCGTCTTCGTCGGCGGCGACCGCAGCGACGTCGCCGTCATCGCCCGCGACGCCCAGAACGAGAAAATTCCGCTGAAACTGATGGGCGGCGATGCCATGCGGGCCGCTAACCAGCCGGTGCCACTGGCGGACGGCGTTCAGGCCATCGCCCTCCCCGATTATGCGTCCCTGCCCGCTGCGCAGCCGACGGTCCAGGCCATGCGCGCCAACGGCATCGAGCCGGACGGCTACATCCTGCCCGCCGCCGCCGCAACCCTGATCGCAGACCAGGCAGCGGAGAGCGCCAAGGCGGAAAACAAACCCGTCGCCGACAAGCTCATCGGCACGACCTTCCAGACCGCGATCGGTCCCATCACCTTCGGCCAGAACCACGAATTGACGGAAAATCCCTACCGGCTGCTGGAATGGCACGGCACGGCCTTCGTGCCGCCGACGACGCCGTCGAATTGATATGATCCGCGCAAGCATCGTCCATTAGGTTGTTTGCCTGCCGAACCAGTGATAAGCCAAGCGCGAAAAAATCAGACGGAGTTCAGCCATCCCATGACCCTGCCGATCCGCATTGCCCCTTCCATCCTCGCGGCCGATTTCGCCAAGCTCGGGCAGGAAGTCAAAGATGTGACCGAAGCCGGAGCGGACTGGATTCATCTCGACGTCATGGACGGGCATTTCGTGCCCAATATTTCCTTCGGCGCCGATGTCATCAAGTCGCTGCGACCCTATACCAGCGCCACCTTCGACTGCCACCTGATGATCTCGCCCGCCGATCCCTATCTCGAAGCCTTCGCCAAGGCCGGCTGCGACCGGATCACGGTGCATGCCGAGGCCGGCGTCCATCTGCATCGTTCGCTGCAGACGATCCGGGGTCTCGGCAAAAAGGTCGGCGTTACCCTCAATCCGGCAACACCGCTGTCGATCCTGGAAAACGTCCTCGACGATATCGACCTGATCCTGATCATGTCGGTCAATCCGGGTTTCGGCGGCCAGAAATTCATTCCAGCCATGGCCGACAAGATTCGCAATGCCAAGTCGCTGATCGGTGACAGGCCGATCGAGCTCGAAGTCGACGGCGGCGTCACCGTCGATACGGCCCCGATCATCACCGCCGCCGGCGCCAACGTCCTCGTGGCGGGTTCGGCCATCTTCAAGGGCGGCTCCGTCGAAGCCTACAGGCAGACGGTTTCCGATCTGCGCGCCGCGGCAGAACGAGGCCGCGTTGGATCAAACTAACCCGGCCAGCATCGCCGTTGCCAGCGGGCGGCTCAGGACCGCCGCCCCTTCCTATCGCCGGCGTTTGCTCGAAGCCCTGGGCTGGGGCGGATTGATGGCCTTTTCCGCCCTGGCCTCGCTTTATCTGCGAAACGGGCTGCTGACGAGCCACTTGCCGGCCCTGATCATCGTCTATTTCCTCGGGGGCGCGTTTGCCTGGCCATTGGCATTGCCGCTCGCAAGACGACTTGCACGTGGCCATGGGCCGGAAGCCCGCTTTGCGGCCTTCTTCCTGGCGCTGTCGCTCGGCACCGTCGCCATGACCGCCTTCGTCTTTGCCATGGACTATCGCTGGTTCTATGCCCGCTGGCATGCGCCCTTCGCCACGCTGATCTGGGCATTCCAGTTCGCCTTCACCAGCGCCAGCGCCGTCTACCAGTTCGCCATTCTCGGCCTCGGCCTGTTCCTACCGCTCGGTCTTGTCGGCCTGACGGCAGTGAGCCTTTATCTTGCCAGACGGGCCAATTGAGCCGCAGGCGAAAGATTGAGCCGAGAAACATTGAGATTGCCGCCCTTCTTTGTTATGGGGGCGCCAGGAATCGTTTCCCGTTACCCAAGAAAGCTGAGAGCCCATGATCCCGCGCTACTCCCGACCGGAAATGGTCGCCATCTGGTCGCCCGAAACCAAGTTCCGCATCTGGTTCGAGATCGAGGCACATGCCTGCGATGCACTGGCCCAACTCGGCGTCATTCCGAAGTCGGCCGCCGAGACCATCTGGGAAAAGGGCGGCAAAGCAACCTTCGACGTCGCCCGCATCGATGAGATCGAAGCCGTCACCAAGCATGACGTCATCGCCTTCCTGACGCATCTCGCCGAAATCGTCGGCCCCGATGCCCGCTTCGTGCACCAGGGCATGACCTCGTCCGACGTGCTCGACACCTGCTTCAACGTCCAGCTCGTGCGCGCTACGGACATCCTGCTCGCCGATATCGACAAGCTGCTCGACGCGCTGAAGCGCCGCGCCTTCGAGCATAAGGACACTGTCACCATCGGCCGCTCGCACGGCATCCACGCCGAGCCGATCACCTTCGGCGTCAAGCTGGCGCTGGCCTACGCCGAATTCGAGCGCTGCAAGCAGCGCCTGATCGCCGCCCGCGAGGAAGTTGCCACCTGCGCCATTTCCGGCGCTGTCGGCACCTTCGCCAATATCGACCCGCGCGTCGAAGAGCACGTCGCCGCCGCGCTCGGCCTGAAGCCGGAGCCGGTCTCGACACAGGTCATTCCGCGCGACCGCCACGCAATGTATTTCGCCACCCTCGGCGTCGTCGCCTCCTCGATCGAACGCCTGTCGATCGAAATCCGCCATCTGCAGCGCACCGAAGTCCTGGAAGCGGAAGAATATTTCTCGCCCGGCCAGAAGGGTTCCTCGGCCATGCCGCACAAGCGCAACCCGGTGCTGACCGAAAACCTGACCGGTCTCGCCCGCATGGTCCGTTCCTATGCCGTCCCGGCCATGGAGAACGTGGCGCTCTGGCATGAACGCGACATTTCACACTCCTCGGTCGAACGCATGATCGGCCCGGATGCGACTGTCACGCTCGATTTCGCGCTCGCCCGCCTGACGAGTGTCATCGACAAGCTCCTGGTCTATCCGGAGAATATGATGAACAATCTGAACAAGTTCCGCGGACTTGTTCATTCGCAGCGCGTGCTGCTGGCGCTGACTCAGGCCGGCGTTTCCCGCGAGGATTCCTATCGTCTCGTGCAACGCAACGCCATGAAGGTCTGGGAACAGGGCAAGGACTTCCTCGAGGAACTGCTTGCCGATCCGGAAGTGCGCGCGGCCTTGTCGGAAGAGGACATCCGCGAAAAATTCGACCTCGGCTATCATACCAAGCACGTCGATACGATCTTCAAGCGCGTCTTCGGCTGATCCTGGCCGATCCATCGCCTGAAATTTAAAGGAGCGGCGCGCAAAACGCGCCGCTCCTTGCGTTTTTGCAATAGGATCGCCTTCCTGCGATAAAGCTCGGCGCCTTCCAAATGCGCGGGAACCTTCAATGAGCAAAATCTACGATCTCGAAAAAGACGAGCACTTGCACCGGGTATCCGTGCGATGATCTGGTTCGACGCGGTTCTCGAACATCCCGCAGACGACGAGCTGGTGAGGCGCTGCTTCGCCGCCTTGCTCGAACAGGACGTACAGGGCGTGGATGTGGTGCACGGCGTTGAGAATATGCGCAATGCCCCCGTCACCTGCGTCGTCCATGAGGGATCGGCGAACGACTATTCGCAGCTCGTAACGACCTACCTCGCGGAGGCATTCCGACAGCCGGATATTCTCGCAAGCGGTGCAAGACTGGCACAATTGCTCGACAGATCATTGCTCCTTGCGAACGACGCGACCGCGAACCCCTACTCGTTCATTCTCGTATCCAGGACGGGAGCGCTGTCGATCGTATCGGTCGATCCAGAGGCGTTGGATACGCACGACCGTTACATCATCCTGAAACAAGAGGAACCTTGAAGCGGCAGAAGGCTCGGCATGTCTACGTCTTCTGCGTGATTTTCTGGCGGATCGATCGTCGTGCGGATCTTCCTTCCCCGTTTCCGTCCCGCTTGGCCGCCTTTTCCACCAGACGGTCGAGATGCTTCAGATCCTCCTCGTCCAGGTTCTCGATCCCGACGAAGCGGTTTTCCGCGGCACTGGTCAGGATGAGCTCGTTGAGCTTGGCCTGGATAGCGCGCGTGTCGCGCGTCTGCGCGTTCTGGAGCAGGAAGACCATCAGGAAGGTGACGATCGTCGTCCCCGTATTGATGACGAGCTGCCAGGTTTCGGAAAAGCTGAATATCGGTCCGGTGAGGCCCCAGACGACGACCGACAGCAGCGCCAGTATGAAGACGACAGGTTTGCCCGCCCCTTCGGACACAATCGTCGCGAAACGCGCGAAAATATGCTTGAGCCATGCCATGAACCGCATCCTCGGCTGAGCAGCAGCCATCTCCCGAATATTCGAATTCGCAAGATGGACGCGCGGATCAACGCCGCAAGACCATTGTGGTTCCCGCCGGGCCGACGGGAACCATGGCAGGCCGGTCCCCTAATGCACTTCGGCCGATACCACCAGCTTGCGATAGAGATGCCAGGTGGCATGGCCAAGTATGGGCATGATCACTGCAAGTCCCGCGAAGATCGGGATAGTGCCGATCACCAGCAGAGCGGCCACGATCAAGCCCCAGGCCGCGACCGGGATCGGATTGATCAATGTCGCGCGGATGCTGGCGTCGACCGCAGCCACGGCACCGACATCGCGGTCGAGCAGCAGCGGAAAGGTGACGACCGTGGTGGCCAGGACGACGAGGGCGAAGACGAAGCCGACGAGGTTGCCCCAGAACATCATCGCCATGCCCTGCGACGTGGTCAGCACGTTGGAGAAGAACGACGACAAGGTGATCGGCACTGTATCGCCGAAGAAGGCCACGTAGATGTTCTGCGCCACGACCAGCCAGACGATGAACAGGGCGAACAGCATGAGACCGACCGCGATGATCGACGGCAGAGCCGGCGAAAAGCGCACATCGAAGGCATGCCGCCAGGAGGTGTCGAGCCCTTTTTCCCGTCGACGGCTGATCTCATAGAGGCCAATCGCCGCCATGGGGCCGAGCAGCGCGAAGCCCGACATCAGCGGAAACAGCAAGGGCAGCAGATCGGCGTCCGAGCTCCATAGGGTAAGCGCGATGCCTGCGATCGGATACATGAGGCACAGGAAGACATAATGCGATGGTTTTTCGCTGAAGTCGTCCAGTCCCTTTTTCAGGGCATCGACAAGGTCGGCGATACCGATCTTGCGGATAGCCGGACGCGCGAATGTGTGATCCGCGCCAGCCATGACGTGAAATGCCGACATAGTGTTCTCCTCCTCATCGGCCATCTGTTCGACCGGCGGCGGAAACATGTCGGACAAAACGCGCCGACATCGTCAATCGCTACCGGCAAACGCAATTCTAGCAAATTTTGCGGCAATTGTCGCCTTTTCCCTTGACATGCCAATCTTCCTTTTCCAAATCGACCAGTCATGAAAGCTTCCGACGCAGATATCCTCATCATCCCCGGCTACACCAATTCCGGCCCGGACCACTGGCAGACACGCTGGGAGCAGAAACTCTCCTCGGCGCGGCGCGTGGAACAGGCGGAATGGTCGAAGCCGGTGCGCGACGATTGGGTCGCCCGTATTGCCGAAGAGGTGAATGCCGCGACGAAACCGGTGGTACTGGTGGCGCATTCCCTTGGCATTCCCTCGGTCATCCATGCGATCCCGTATTTCCGAAACAAGGTCGCCGGCGCCTTCTTCGTCGCGCCTCCGGATGTCGCCAACTCGGAGATCAGGCCGAAGCATCTGATGACCTTCGGCCCCTACCCACTCGATCCGCTGCCCTTTCCGTCCGTCATCATCGCCAGCCGCAATGATCCCTTCAGCAGCTACGAGCATGCCGAGGAGCTGGCCCGCAGCTGGGGCTCGCAGTTGATCGACGCCGGCGAGGCCGGCCATATCAATGCCGATTCCGGCCACGGTCCCTGGCCGGAAGGCACGATGGTCTTCGCCAAGTTTCTGAGCCAGCTCAAGCCCTGATCTTGCCGCAGAGCGGCAGGGCGACGGCCCACTCATCTGTGAAGTACCAGCCGGCTTCATTCCATCGTCGCCCAAAAGCCTGTAAAATGGCGCTGGACGAAATCCCGATTCCCGCCCTGGTTATGCTGCCGGTGCCGGAATTGCGAGGAAGGAGGCGCTGGCGGATTGTGAATTTGCTTCTTATCCGTTATGGGGACGCCCACAGATCGATCCACTTGCGCTACTCCGAGAGCGCCAACGACAGAGAACAATACCCATGAACCGTCGCCGCCGTATTTACGAAGGCAAGGCCAAGATCCTCTATGAGGGACCGGAGCCGGGCACGCTGATCCAGTTCTTCAAGGATGACGCCACTGCCTTCAACAAGAAGAAACACGAAGTCATCGATGGCAAGGGTGTTCTGAACAATCGCATCTGCGAGTACATTTTCAGCCATCTGAACAAGATCGGCATTCCCACGCACTTCATCCGCCGCCTCAACATGCGCGAGCAGCTGATCAAGGAAGTGGAGATGATTCCGCTCGAGATCGTCGTGCGCAATGTCGCCGCCGGCTCGCTCGCCAAGCGCCTGGGCATCGAGGAAGGCGTGGTGCTGCCGCGCTCGATCATCGAGTTCTACTACAAGTCCGACGCGCTCGAAGATCCGATGGTCTCCGAAGAGCACATCACCGCCTTCGGCTGGGCCAATCCGGCCGAACTCGACGACATCATGGCGCTCGCCATTCGCGTCAACGATTTCATGACTGGCCTCTTCCTCGGTGTCGGCATTCAGCTCGTCGATTTCAAGATCGAATGCGGCCGCCTGTTCGAAGGCGACATGATGCGCATCATCCTCGCCGATGAGATCTCGCCGGACAGCTGCCGTCTCTGGGACATCGAAACCCACGAGAAGATGGACAAGGATCGTTTCCGCCGCGACATGGGCGGCCTGCTGGAAGCCTATTCCGAAGTGGCCCGCCGCCTCGGCATCATCAATGAAAACGAACCCGTGCGCGGCACGGGCCCGGTTCTCGTCAAGTAAGTTCAGGAAGGACAATCGTGATCAAGGCTCGTGTTACCGTCACGCTGAAGAACGGCGTTCTCGACCCTCAGGGCAAGGCCATCGAAGGCGCGCTCGGCGCGCTCGGCTTCGAAGGCGTCGGCCAGGTCCGCCAGGGCAAGGTTTTCGACCTCGAACTTGGCAGCACAGACAAGGCCAAGGCCGAAGCGGAACTGAAAGCCATGTGCGAAAAGCTCCTCGCCAATACGGTCATCGAGAATTATAGCATTTCGATCGATTGATGCCGTTTTCCGGGAGCCGTTCTTTCCTTGCCTTCGGCAATGGGATATGGCTCCCGGAACATACTCCAAGTGAATATCCATCGCCTTTCTCGGGAGCAGAGTCATGAAATCAGCAGTCGTTCAACTTCCCGGTCTCAATCGTGACCGTGACATGATCGCGGCGCTGACGAAGATTTCCGGCAAGGCGCCGGTAACGATCTGGCAGACGGAAACGGACATTCCGGATGTCGACCTCATCGTCATTCCCGGCGGCTTCTCCTATGGCGATTACCTGCGTTGCGGCGCGATTGCCGCCCGCATGCCGGTCATGCAGGCGATCAAGGAAAAGGCCGACAAGGGCGTAAAGGTTCTCGGCGTCTGCAACGGCTTCCAGATCCTGGTGGAAGCCGGCATGCTGCCGGGCGCGCTGATGCGCAACGCCTCGCTGAAATTCGTCTGCCGCGAAATCAAGCTCGAGGTCGCCAATGCCGAGACGGATTTCAGCCGCGCCTACAGCAAGGGCCAGATCATCCGCTGCCCCGTCGCCCATCATGACGGCAACTATTTTGCCGACAGCGAAACGCTGGCGACAGTCGAGGGCAACGGCCAGGTGGTCTTCCGCTATGCCGAAGGAACCAACCCGAACGGCTCCATCAACGATATCGCCGGTGTCATCAATGCCAAGGGCAATGTGCTCGGCATGATGCCGCATCCGGAAAACCTCATCGAAGCTGCCCATGGCGGCGCGGACGGCCGTGGCCTCTTCGCCTCCGCCCTCGATGTGATCGCCGCCTGAGGCGCTCAACCGGAGCGGAAGCCGTTGCGCCCGATCTTGTGGAACGGGCGCCGCGCGTCTTGCTCACCCTCGTCACCGGCCGCGAGCGGCCTTAAACCAGATCATCGGAACAAAGATTGATGCGCCCTCGCCTCGCCACCGGACTGTATTCCGCGGCCACACTTGCCGCACTCGGCCTGCTCGTCACCTCCTGCGCCACACGGGCGCCGACCACCATTACCGCCGATCGCAGCGCTCTCTCGACCATGGAGCGCGTCATGGTCAGCGCCAATGCCTGCTGGTTCAAGTCGTCGGATCCGGCCTTCGCAGGCTATCAGCTCGCCCCCGAACTCAATTCCTTCACCGGCCGGCCGCGCATTCTCGTGGTCGACAAGAAGCACCCGACCGGACGACCGTCGCTGGTCGTGCAGGCGGAAGGCAATCCGGCGCAGTTGCAGGCCTTCGGCCCGATGATGTCCGGCGCCTCCGGCGGCCGCATCACCGGCGACGTCAACCGCTGGGCCGCTGGCACGAAGGGCTGCCAGTAACGGTTTCGCCGCCGCGGTTCTATTACCGGCGAATAAGCCACCACGCGGACGCACTTTTAGGGCTTCCCAATCCAGGCTTCGAACGCCCTGGGTTCGACATTGCCGCCGCAGAGAACGGTTGCCACGGCCTTGCCGGCAAAATGCTGTCGGTTCTCAAGAATGGCAGCGACTCCGAGCGCAGCGGCAGGCTCCACGACAAGTCCCGAATGCAGGTATAGTAATCGCATTCCTTCTTTCTTTGATGCTCTCCTCACTGACCAAAAGGGCATCATCGACGACGACCAGCAGATCATCGAGAACTTCCGGGATTACATAGCGCCCGGCCACCCCATCGGCGATAGTATTCGGGGTGCCAGCGTCCACAATCTGCCGGGCTTTGAAGGAAAGAGTCATAGCCGGTGCATTTCGGGGCTGGACTGTGATCATTTCCACATTTGGCCGCCGGCACTTCAGGGCATAACCGACGCCGGTCGCCATTGCGCCAGCCCCCAAGGAAACCAAGACGGCATCCAGCGCTTGAGGAAGTTCCGAAAGCTCAAGCCCGATTGTCGCCGCACCTTCGCAAGTGTCGAGATTCTTGCTGTCCTCCACGAGGAACGCACCTGTTTCCTCGGCATGATCCGCAGCCGCTTGCAGCGCGGCTTCGATCTCCCCATCGACCAACACCACATTTGCTCCCAGCAGCCGCATCTTTTCCACCTTGAAGGCATTGGCGGTGGCAGACGCCGTCACCGTGACATCAAAGCCTCTCGATCGGCCGCCGTAGGCGAGTGCCTGCCCGAGATTCCCCGCGCTAGCGCAAACAACCGATTTCGTGTGACCTTGCGACTGTAACCGCGCCAAAACCATCTCGGTGCCACGGCCCTTGAAGCAGCGCACGGGATTCATCGTTTCCACTTTGAGAATGATTTGGCAGCCAAGAGCCCGGCTGAGACTTTCACAGACATATTGCGGTGTATGCAGAAAGACCTTGTGTATGGTCGTGGCAGCAGCTTCGATCCGATCGATGTCCAAGCGCATGTGAGCCCCCATTGCGGTTCTCGGTAGGGCCCAGGCGGTCGGCATATCAGGTCGCCGCGTTCCACAATGGTTCTCCATCACAATCCGCCAGTCGCGCAGCGACAACAAGTTCGTTCACAGGCCGAGCAATGTCAAGAATCTGGATGGTCTCGGACAAAACGGACGCGCGCTGGCTTAATGCGCGCGCCGAACCGCTCAATCCCAGAAAAACGACTTGCCGACCTCGATCATCGCCTCGCTTCGCGTGAGGCCGATATCGCGGAGCTGATCGTCGGTGAGATCCCGTAGCGTCCAACGTGTCTCGCGCTTCTGCCGCCAAAGTGCCAAGGACGAAAGAAGACGACGCGACGCGCGCAACATCGACCGTATCGGTCCGACGCCGCGCTCCGTGGAATCGACGACAATGGTTTGGGCTGATTGAATTGAATCAATTGTACTCATTTCTTCGCTCGTTCGTTCGCTGAGAAAACAATGCATCGAGCCAAACGATACAATTGACTCATAATATTGACTCTATTTTCGATGCAATCTAAGAATTGTCATTATGACAAATTGGCTGCCTGACATCTCCAGCGGCACCGGACCGGTCTACATCCGCGTTGCCGACAGCATCGAGAACGCAATCACCCATGGCGTCCTGCCGCCGGGGACGAAGCTGCCGCCGCAGCGCAATCTTGCCTATGACATCGGGGTGACGATCGGCACGGTCAGCCGGGCCTATGCGCTGGTGCACGAACGCGGCCTGGTTGCCGGTGAAGTCGGACGCGGCACCTACGTGCTCGACCGCGCCAACGGCAAGCAGATCGAGCCGATCGATCCGATCACGCAGGCGCTGGCCGGCACGCGCGGGCTGGAAGTCCCGAACACCAAGATCCGTTTCGATACGACGGCCGCGCCCGACATCGGCCAGGGACAAATCATCGGCCAGCTCTTTGCCGATATCAGCCGCGATCACCAGGCGGAGATTTCCTCCTATTCGCGCAGCTTCCCGTCCAACTGGTTCCGTGCCGGCCAGGTATGGCTTGCCCGCAACGGCTGGCAGCCGGCGATCGAGACGATCGTGCCGACGCTCGGCGCCCATGCCGGCGCCATTGCCGTCATATCCGCGGTCACCTCCCCCGGCGACAAGATCGTCTTCGAGAACCTGACCTATACCCAGGTCAGCCGCGCCACGCGCCTGCTCGGTCGCCGTTCGCTATTGGTGGATTCCGACGAACACGGCATCATACCCGACGATTTCGAGCGGCTGTGCCAGCAGCAGCATCCCCGGCTGGCCTTCCTCATGCCGACCGCCCACAATCCGACGCTGGTCACCATGCCGGAAGCGCGGCGCCGGGCGATCGCCGCCATTGCGCGGCGCCACAGCGTCTGGCTCATCGAGGATGATCTTTACGGCGGCATGACCGAAGATACCAATCCCCTGATGGCAAGCATCGCGCCGGAGCGCACTTTCCTGGTCAGCGGCTTGTCGAAGTCGGTCACGGCCGGCGTGCGCGGCGGCTGGGTCGCCTGCCCGCCGCATTTCGCCCAGCGGATCAAGGTCACCCACAAGATGACCACCGGCGGCCTGCCCTTCATCCTGGCGGAAACCTGCGCGCGGCTGGTGCTTGAAGGTCATGCGCTGGCGCTGCGCCGCAAGGCGGTCGAGGAAATTCGCGCACGCGAGCAGCTGGCGCGCCAGACACTGGCCGGTTTCGAGTTCAACTCGCACCCGCATGTGCCGTTCCTGTGGCTGAAACTGCCCGAGCCCTGGCTTTCCGGCACCTTCAAGAATGCAGCGATCACCGATGGCGTGCTGGTCGACGACGAGGATGAATTCAAGGCTGGCCGCTCTGACAAGGTCTATCATCGCGTTCGCGTCGCCTTTTCCTCGCCGCAGCACCGCGAGGATACCCTGGCCGGCTTCATGACGCTACGCCGCCTGCTCGAGAACGGCTCGGCCGGCTACGACAGCCATATATGACAGCATTGTTGCGATTTCGCTTCGGTTACAAAAAATAAGCAATGCATACTAATGCGTGCTTTACCCCGGTTTCGCGGCTGTTACCATCCAACCGATAAAATCCGATTCGCTCACCATATTGGGGGGAGTGCATGGTTGAGGTTTCCATTTTGGGCCGCCTTTCCGGAAAAGGTGGCCTCTCAGGCATTTTCGTCGCGACAATAACGGTTTTTGCCGGCACTCACGTCGCCGCTGCCGCCGACAACAAGATATTCGATGAGCTGCGTTTCGGTTCCAGCGCCTCCATCCAGAGCGGATATGATCACGAAAAGGGCGTCTTTCCGGATGTCCAGGTGCTGTTCAATCCGTTCGGCTACAATCCGACAGCGGACTGGAAGGATCAGCTCGCGCATCCGCGCATCCATGTCGGAACCTCCGTCGGCACGGCGGGTTCGGCGACGCAGTTCTATGGCGGCCTGTCCTGGACGCTCACGCACAGCAACGGCATTTTCACCGAGGCCGGCTTCGGCGGCACGGTGCATACCGGCAATCTCGACGACTGGACCGAACACGGCCCGATGCTCGGCTGCCGGCTGCTGTTCCACGAATATGCCGGCGTCGGCTACAATTTCGACAGCCACTGGAACATGATGGCGCAGATCGCCCATTCCTCGCACGCCAATATCTGCGATGGCCCCAATGGCGGCATGACGCGCGTGGGCGTCCTGGTCGGCTACAAGTTCTGATCGCCGCTTAAGCGGCCGCACGTCATCGTGCCTGTGACTGCCTATTGTGAATGGCAGTCATTTTCCTGTCGCGCGACAGGTTCACATGCGCTAAAGAGACCCCGATCCCGTGACCGGCCTTCAAACCCTTTACAGGCAAGGACCTTCGAGCGCCCATGACCCTTTCGAATACGATCCAGATCACCCCGGAACTGATTGCCGCCCACGGCCTGAAGCCGGATGAGTATCAGCGCATCCTGGATCTGATCGGCCGCGAGCCTTCCTTTACCGAGCTCGGCATCTTTTCGGCGATGTGGAATGAGCATTGCTCCTATAAGTCCTCGAAGAAGTGGCTGCGCACCCTGCCGACGAAGGGACCGCGCGTCATCCAGGGGCCGGGCGAAAATGCCGGTGTCGTCGACATCGATGACGGCGACTGCGTCGTCTTCAAGATGGAGAGCCACAACCATCCCTCCTATATCGAGCCTTATCAGGGCGCCGCCACCGGCGTTGGCGGCATTCTGCGCGATGTCTTCACCATGGGCGCACGCCCGATCGCCGCGATGAACGCCCTGCGCTTCGGCGAACCGGATCATCCCAAGACCCGCCACCTCGTTTCCGGCGTCGTCGCCGGCGTCGGCGGTTATGGCAATTCCTTCGGCGTTCCCACGGTCGGCGGCGAAGTCGAGTTCGACGCGCGCTACAACGGCAACATCCTGGTCAACGCCTTCGCCGCGGGTCTCGCGAAATCCAACGCCATCTTCCTGTCGGAAGCCAAGGGCGTCGGCCTGCCCGTCGTCTATCTCGGTGCCAAGACCGGCCGTGACGGTGTCGGCGGTGCCACCATGGCATCGGCCGAATTCGATGAATCGATCGAGGAAAAGCGCCCGACCGTTCAGGTCGGCGACCCCTTCACCGAAAAATGCCTGCTGGAAGCCTGCCTGGAGCTGATGCAGACCGGCGCCGTCATCGCCATTCAGGACATGGGTGCCGCCGGCCTTACCTGCTCCGCCGTCGAAATGGGCGCCAAGGGCGACCTCGGCATCGAGCTCGATCTCGACAAGGTGCCGGTGCGCGAAGAGCGGATGACCGCCTATGAAATGATGCTGTCGGAAAGCCAGGAGCGCATGCTCATGGTGCTGCAGCCGGAGAAGGAAGAGGTCGCCAAGGCGATTTTCGTCAAGTGGGGCCTGGATTTCGCCATCGTCGGCAAGACCACGGACGACCTGCGCTTCCGCGTCATTCATCAGGGTGAGGAAGTCGCCAACCTGCCGATCAAAGATCTCGGCGACCAGGCGCCGGAATATGACCGCCCGTGGCGCGAGGCCGACAAGCGCGCCGCCCTGCCCGCCAACCTCGTCGCGGCGCCGGAAGATTATGCCCAGGCGCTTCTGTCGCTGGTCGGCTCGGCCAATCAGTCCAGCCGCCGCTGGGTCTACGAACAATATGACACGCTGATCCAGGGCAACTCCCTGCAGCTTCCCGGTGGCGACGCCGGCGTCGTCCGCGTTGAGGGGCATCCGACCAAGGCGCTCGCCTTCTCCTCCGACGTGACGCCGCGCTATGTCGAGGCAGACCCGTTCGAAGGCGGCAAGCAGGCCGTCGCCGAATGCTGGCGCAACATCACCGCCACCGGCGCCGAGCCACTGGCCGCGACCGACAATCTGAATTTCGGCAATCCGGAAAAGCCCGACATCATGGGCCAGTTCGTCGGCGCCATCAAAGGCATCGGCGAAGCCTGCCGCGCGCTCGATTTCCCGATCGTTTCGGGCAATGTCTCGCTCTATAACGAGACCAACGGTATTGGAATCCTGCCGACCCCGACGATCGCCGGCGTTGGCCTGCTGCCGGACTGGAAGGCGATGGCACGCATCGGTTCCGCCTCGGACGGCGACCACGTCATCATGATCGGCGTCGATGGCAGCCATCTCGGCTCGTCCATCTATCTGCGCGATATCCTCGGCTCGTCCGACGGCCCGGCGCCGGAAGTCGATCTGTTTGCGGAACGCCGCAACGGCGATTTCGTCCGCTCCGCCATCCGCAATGACCAGGTCACCGCCTGCCACGACATTTCCTCGGGCGGCCTGGCCCTGGCTTTGGCTGAAATGGCGATGGCATCGGGCAAGGGCCTGACCATCGATCTCGGCGAATGCAAGGGCCTGTCGCATGCCGTTCTCTTCGGCGAGGACCAGGCGCGTTATGTCATTGCCGTTGCGGCCGATGTCGCCGATTTCGTCTGCATCAATGCTGAAAGCGCCGGCGTGCCCTTCCGCCGCCTCGGCACGGTCGGCGGCGACGCGCTTGTCGTTGACGGGCTGCTATCGGTTTCCGTTCAGCAGTTGCGCGACGCGCATGAATCGTGGTTTCCTGCCTTCATGGACGGCAGCGCACTCGCTGCTGCCGAATAGAATGAGGTGAATCACTGATGCCAATGAATCCCGGCGATATCGAAGACATGATCAAGGCCGGCATTCCCGGCGCCAAGGTGACGATTCGCGACCTGGCCGGGGATGGCGACCATTATGCTGCGGAAGTCGTGGCCGAAGCCTTCCGCGGCAAGAGCCGCGTGCAGCAGCACCAGATGGTCTATGACGCGCTCAAGGGCAACATGGGCGGCGTATTGCACGCCCTGGCCTTGCAGACCTCAGCACCCGATTGAGGTTAGACGCGCGCCGTCGCCACCGGCGGCGAATGTCAGGTCGGGCATATCGGCCTGCGTATAGGCGGCAAAACCCGAGGCCGGCAATGGGCCGGCCGTCAGAAGCGTGAAATCGAACGGTGCCCGGACATCCGGTCCCAGCACATACTGGCGGTGCACGCGCAGGAAATCACGCTTGATCTTGGCGTAATGCTGCGATGACAGCATTTTCTTGAAGCGAATGAAGATGATCGTCGGTTGCGGCGCATCCTCGTGTCCGCAGAGAGCCGCGACCTTTGCCTTGTAGAAATGGATGGCGTCGGTCAGACAGTGGACGTCGAGCCAGGCGATCTCCTTGCATCGGGCGAGCAAGCCGACCCGTGAACGCAGCACGGAAGCGGGCCGCATGAGCGCGCATTGCAGAATGGCGCTGCCGAGCGTCGTGAAGACGACGCGCTTGCCCCGGAACAGATCCGGCTCCCGCTCCAGCAGCAGCCCGATCACATGGGCAGCAACACTCGAGCCCATGCTATGCGAGGTGATGACATATTCGTCGGCCGGTTCTTCCAGCGCCTGCCGGGCGCTGATTGCGCAGGCCTCGACCCATTGCGCCGCGCCGATGCCGTTCAGACCCGCCATGGCAACCGCCATCTCCCAGTCGGAAAAGAGATGCAGCGTATGCAGCCGCTCGGCACGCGGCAGGAAGACGTAGATGAAGAAAGCCACGGCAAGCGCGATGCTGCCGATATGGCTCCAAGACGGCAGGCCAAGCACAAAGGGGAGAAAGGCGATGCACAGGCTGATCGCCAGTCCGAGCAGCATCAGCAGGAAGGGAAAGATGAAGAAGAGGCCAAATCGCCAGGCATGGCGGAAATAACCGGCCATGCCGCCGGATGCCGCGACCTTGAAGGCCGCGAGATACCCCTGCCCCAGCCGCGAGAAGAACGGCCTGCCGTTCAGCCGCGCCACCAGATCATTGTGATCGAGGATATGAATACGGCTGTCGGTCTGCCAGCCCGTACCCTTGGCTACGACGTCGAAATAGGGAGCCCTGCCGAAATTCCTGAGCGTGTCGACGACAGCGGTGAAACCCCACGCCGCCGCGCTCTGCCTGGCGGAACGCTCGTAACGGGCCCGGTGCGCCGCCGCATCCAAGGGCTCGAATCCGGGGAAGTGAAGGACCACCCGCTTTTCAATATGACTCATGATGTTCTTGGTTCCCCGGCGCGTCGACGCATCACATGGACTTGTGGCACTGCCAACACCATGGCCTGCCGGCTTTTTCATGGCAGACGGCCAGGAAAAACGCGCCAAGATGATCCCACGACAGGGTTAACGAAACCCTGCCTCAGCACTCCCGGCCGCCATAGGGCGAATAATCGGCGCAAGGGTCGGCGGGAGGCGCGGTCATGATCTTCTGGACGATCGGGGGCTGCTGGACCGGTTGCTGCTGCGTCGTCGCTCCTGTCGAGACGCGATAGCCGAAAGCGATGCTGAGAATGAGGACGATGGCACTGACGGTGACAGCGCTGTTCAATATCGAGGCCCTGGGGGTTCGGACATGCTCATAATATTCCCGCTCGCCCTCGCTCGTCTGGCTGGAGCCATAAAATTCCTGCTCCTCGCCGACCTGACCGTCGGAATAGTGGTGATGGCTCATGATGCCCACTCCCTCAAAAATGCAATATTCAAAAAGGGACCCGCATCAGCCACGCCACCGTTGCCGGCGCGCCTACACAACTCTCCCGCTACCGCTTGAAAAAGCCCAGCAGCGTAATATTAAGCGTCCCTTGTTTCTTCCTATGTGTGTTGTTCAGCTTCTGAGTTGAAGACGCGATTTCAAAACGCACTGTTCAAAAAAAGGTGATAATTCCAACATATAGGGCCGCCGGAAACCGATGTTGCGCAAAAGCCCATTCATGCGATGAAAAACATGTCGACGCATGATTGCGGCTGGAAATCGCACCGCCGGCTTGCTATTTAAGGAAAAGATTTGAAACTTGCGGACCTTGACCCCGCACGTGAAAGGAATGGAAGACCATGAGCGGCATTCACGAATTCATCGACAATGAAGTGAAGACCAACGACGTCGTTCTCTTCATGAAAGGGACGCCGCAATTCCCGCAATGCGGCTTTTCGGGCCAGGTGGTCCAGATCCTCGACTATATCGGCGTCGACTATAAGGGCATCAACGTCCTTGCCGACTCGGAAATCCGTCAGGGCATCAAGGACTATTCCAACTGGCCGACCATTCCTCAGCTCTACGTGAAGGGCGAGTTCATCGGCGGCTGCGATATCGTGCGCGAAATGTTCCAGGCGGGCGAGTTGCAGCAGCATTTTCAGGAAAACGGCATCAGCGTGCGCGGCGCCGCCTGACCGGTCACCGGGCTCTTTCGTCCGGTTTCCATAGTCCAATTCAATTGATAAGGCGCTGCCGCCGGGCAGCGCCTTGATATGTTTATGGGAATAAAACCGTGACGACCACACCCCAGGCTCAGTCCCATGGGCAATTGCCCATGGGCAAACGCGAGTTCATCGTGCTCGCGGCCTTCCTGATGGCGATCAATTCGTTGGCGATCGACATCATGATCCCCGCCCTGCAGCAGATCGGTGCCAGCCTCGGCGTCGAAAACGAAAATCATCGGCAATATGTCGTAACCACCTATCTGATCGGCTTCGGTTCGGCGCAGCTCTTCTATGGCCCGCTGTCGGACCGCTTCGGCCGCCGCATCCCGCTGCTGATCGGCCTTGTCGTCTACATCATCGCCGCCTTCGGCATCGCGCTTATCCCATCCTTTGCCGGCCTGCTTGTGCTGCGTTTCATTCAGGGTCTCGGCTCGGCGGCGACGCGCGTCATCACCATTTCCATCGTGCGCGACGTCTTCGGCGGCCGGCAGATGGCCGAGGTAATGTCGCTGATCATGATGGTGTTCATGATCGTTCCGGTCATCGCGCCCGGCAGCGGGCAGGTCATCATGCTGATGAGCACCTGGCATATGATCTTCGTCTTCATCGGCACCATGGCGATGCTGGTCGGCATCTGGATGTATTTCCGCCTGCCGGAAACACTGAAGCCCGAAAATGTCCGCCCGCTGACCGCGAGATCCGTCATCTCCGGTTTCGGCATGGTTCTGACGAACCGTGTCGCGCTGTGCTATACCCTCGCCAGCACCTTCCTGTTCGGTGCCTTGTTCGGCTTCATCAATTCAGCGCAGCAGATCTACAACAATATCTACGGACTCGGCGTCTACACGCCGGTTGCCTTCGGTGGCGTGGCGGTGTTCATGGCGCTGTCATCCTTCATAAACTCGCAACTCGTCGGCCGCTTCGGCATGCGGCGGCTATCGCATGCCGCCCTGCTCGGCTTTGCCACCATCACCTTTCTCTGGCTGATGGTGCAGCTCTATGGCCCCTCGCCGATGCCTTTCCCGCTGTTCATGATCCTCTTCGCGCTGGCCATGTTCCAGTTCGGATGGATCGGTTCGAACTTCAATTCGCTGGCCATGGAGCCGCTGGGTCACGTCGCCGGCACGGCGTCCTCGGTGCTCGGCTTCATGAGCACGGTCGGCGGCGCCTCGATCGGCGCGGCGATCGGCCAGTTCTACGACGGCACGGCGACGCCGATGATCATCGGCTATTTCACCGTTTCGCTGATCGGCATCGGTTTCGTGCTGATCGCGGAGAAGGGACGCCTCTTCAGGCCACAGAACGCACCGCCGCCGTCCGACCAGTCCCTCGCCCTTCACTGACAGGCATTTAGGCATGAACTCGCCCCACACAGAAACAGCGGCGCAATCCGGCTCCGCCCGCAGCGGCCTTGGCATCGTCGAATTCATCATCGTCATCGCCCTGATGACGGCGAGCATTTCCATGGGCATCGACAGCATGCTGCCGGCGCTGCCGAACATCGGCCAGTCTCTGGCGGTCGCCAATCCCAACGATACGCAGCTGGTCATCGGCGTCTATTTCCTTGGCTTTGGTATCTGCCAGCTGTTTTTCGGCAGCCTGTCCGACGCCTATGGCCGCCGCAATATCCTGCTCGGCGGCCTCGCCTTCTACACCGTGGCGCTGTTTGCCGCCGCCTGGAGCGGCAGCCTCACCGGATTGCTGGTGCTGCGCTTCGTCCAGGGCGTCGGCGCCGCCGCCGTCCGCATCACCACGCTCGCGATCGTGCGCGACTGCTTCGGCGGCCGCGAAATGGCGCGCGTCATGTCCTATGTCACGATCGTTTTCATGATCATGCCGATGGTGGCGCCCGCCGTCGGGCAGATGATTGTCGCCTATTCGAACTGGCAGTGGATCTTCATCGTCCTCGGCATAGCCAGCGCCGGTCTCTTCCTCGTCGCCTTCTTCCGCATGAAGGAAACTTTGCCGCAGCATGAACGCCTGCCGCTTTCGATCGCTTCGGTTGCGTCCGGCTTCAGGACGGTGCTGACCAACCGCATCACCTGCGGCTACATGATCGGTCTGACGCTCTATACCGGTATCATCTGCGCCTATGTCGTTTCCGTCCAGCAGGTCTTCGCCGATGTCTACGGCCTTGGCGAGCTGTTTCCGGCCGCCTTTGCCGCGACTGCGGCCGGCACGGCCGTCGCACAGTTCGCCAACGGCCATTTCGTGCGCAGATTCGGCATGCGGCGCATCTCGCATGCCGCCATGATCGTCTTCACCCTGCTTGGCGCCTTCGGCTATGCCGTGGGCATGGCGGGCCTGCCGAGCTTCCTGTTCACCTATATCCTGATCTCGGTGATGCTGATGATGTTTGCGGTCATCACCACCAATTTCATGGCGATCAGCCTTGAGCCGATGGGACATCTGGCGGGCACTGCCGCCGCCATCACCAGTTCCATCTCCACCACTCTCGGCGTCGTTCTGGGCGGTCTGGTCGGCCAGATGTTCGACGGTACTCCCCAGCCGCTCCTCGCCGGCTTTACCATTTTCGGGGCATTGACGATCGTTTCGACGCTCTGGGCCGAGCATGGAAAACTCTTCACCCATCCCGGCGACAGTCCGAAGCTGGAGCCTGGCATGGGTCACGTTTGATCGAAAATCTCTAGAGCAATTCCAGGAAAGGTGCGCGGCGGTTTTCCGTCCGGAATTGCGTAAAAACAATAAGATAGAGCAGTTCCGCGAAACGCTGAACTGCTCCAGCGACGCGGCGGCCTTCAGATATCGCCGCGCTGCCGTCTGGTCCAGCGTAGCGCGGCAACGACAGCCAAGCCCAGCAGTGGCCATATTACCCAAAGCGTACCGTGCCAGGACAGAAGATTGATGCCGATCAGGCCGACGCCGATCACGGCGGGCATGGCCAGGAGCGGATCGATCTGCTTGTTCGTCCGCACCCAGCGAAAGGCGGCCACGAAAGCAAGGCCGAGCAAGGGCCACGCAGCCCAGAAATCGCCGTGCCACGTGACAGCATTGGCGACCACCACGGCAATGGCGGCAATGGCCAGCGGACCATAAATCGGCACGGCACCCGCGACGGGCGCCGGATTCGGCCGGCTCGGGCTGCTGGGCGGTTCGCTAGGCCGCGATGGCGCAGCCGTCGCGCCGGCGGCCTGGGCCACACCGATCCGCACGGCATAGCTCGGCACGCCGCCATCGATATTCTTGACCTCAAGCTGACCGAGAAAATCGAAGCCAACCGCGACCTTGTTGCGAACCTGATCATAGACGGTGTTGGAAATCACGATGCCGCCGGCGGTGGCGCAGGCCTGCAGGCGGGCGGCGATGTTGACGCCATCGCCATAGAGATCGTTGCCCTCGGCGATCACGTCGCCGAGGTTGAGCCCGATGCGAAACTGCATCTGCGACCCCGGATCGCTTTTCGCATTATAGCCGGCAAGTTCATTCTGGACATCAACCGCTGCGCGCAACGCCTCGACAACACTCGGAAATTCGGCGAACACACCATCGCCCCAGGTATTGACGACACGGCCGCCGCGCGCCTCGATCAGCCGCGCCATGGCATCGCGATAGCGCTTGAGTGTCGCCAGCGTTCCTTCCTCGTCCTTCTGCATCAGGCGTGAATAGTCTTGCACGTCAGCACAGAAGATGGTGGTCAGCTTGCGGCTCGTCTCAGACATCGGCCTCGTCCTCCCGGCAAACCTCGCCGACAGGCGGTTGCCGATCACAAGAAAATAGCGCCGCGCTCACGACTTTCCAAGTAGGGCCGACAGGCCGAAATTGTCGCAAGCGTCGGCGAAAAGCCATGGGGCCGCCCCGTTCATGGTCAGACGGTGAAAACCTCACGCCGCAGCACATCCCAGGATGCCTTGTCGACCGCAAGCAGCAGCCCGCCATCGAGATGATGCGGCAGATACGGCGAACCGTCGAAACGCCGGACATAAGCGCCGGCTTCCTCGGAAATCAGCGTGCCGGCCAGGTGATCCCAGGGCATCAGCTTGTTGTACATGATGTAATGCACATGTCCGCCGGCAAAGGTGCGGTATTCATGGGCGGCACAGCGATAGTTGGTGATAAAGCGCACCTTGGCGAGGTTGCCCAGGATCTCCGCGCGTTTGTTCTTTGGCAGATAGCCGGTCGATGCCATGCCGACCATGTCTTCCAGCGCAACCGGCGCTGTCACCGAGAGGCGCTGCGCCTCGCCATCCGGCCGCCGTAGCCAGGCGCCGGCACCCTTTTCCGCCAGCACCCAATCATCGCCCATCGGGTCGAAGATGATGCCCGCCACGGTCTCGCCCTTGGAGACCACAGAGGCCATGACGCCGAATGCGGGAATGCCCGATGCGAAATTGAACGTGCCGTCGACGGGATCGACGATGATGGCCAAGTCGGCTCCCTGCAGCTTGTGCAGCAAGTCAGGATCGGCCGCGACCGACTCCTCGCCGATGAACAATGCTTTGGGCCAGAGCTTCTCCACCTCGGCCTTGATCATCCGTTCGGCCTGTTCATCCGCTTCCGTCACCAGATCGGTCGCCTCGGTCTTGGCACGAACGTCGCCGCCGCCGAGCCGGCGAAAGCGCGGCAGGATTTCCGCTTGCGCCGCCCGCCGCAGCAGGTCGGCAAGCGCGGTAACGTCGATGGGCGATGTCATGATGCGATCCTCTCCTGTCAGACGCCGATGATCTCGTGGCGGATCAGTCGCCAGCTTTCCTCATCCGGCGCGGAAATAATGCCGCCCGTGGTTTCGCCGGGCCGGTAGGGCGTGCCGTCGAACTTTGCCGTATAGCCGCCAGCCTCCTGATGCGTCAGAACGCCGGCAAGATGGTCCCAGGGCATCAGTTTCGAATGGCCGATGAAATGCAGCCGGCCGGAAGCGACAAGCCAATATTCATAGGCCGAGCAGTTCAAGCCGAAAGCCATGCGCACCTTGGCGAGGTTGGCGCTGATGCGCGAGCGATCCGGCTCCTCCATATGGCCCCAGGCGATAATGCCGGCCATATCCTTCAAGGGAGCGGGTGTCGCGACCTTGAGCCGGCTCGCCTGCCCTTCCCGCCGGCGCAGATAGCTGCCCGCGCCGCGCATGACCGTCACCGTATCACCGAGCACCGGATCATGAATGATGCCCGCAATCGTCTCGCCTCCGGCGACAACGGCAAGGATCGTCCCGAAGACCGGCAGGCCTGAGGCGAAATTGAAGGTACCGTCGACCGGATCGATCACAAAGGCGAGGTCGGCATGCGCCAGTGCCGGCACCACGCTCTTATCCGCCTCGTAGGCTTCCTCGCCGACGATAAGGGCATTCGGAAAGCGTGCTTTCAGCGCGGCCGTGATATGACGCTCCGCCAGCAGATCGGCCTCCGTCACCAGATCGATGGACGAAGTCTTCTCGGCGATATCGCCCGCTTCGAGATTGCGAAAGCGCGGCAGGATTTCACGCGCCGCCGCTTCGCTCACGGTCGCTTGGAGATAGTCGAAATCGGAATCGGAAAATGTCATCGATGGCCCGCGGGTCTGGAGAAGAACTCTCTTATGCCCGATTCGATGACAGAGATGTGGTGAAAGCGCAGATTTAAAACCGGACGAGGCGGTTCACGGCTTTTGCGCCATCAGCGCGGCAAAATCGAACAGCTTCGGGTCGAGCAGATGCGACAGGTTCACATGCGCCAGAGCCCGCAGCATCGTATCCTTGCGGCCCGGCATGCGGCGCTCGATATCGGCCAGCATCTCCTTCATCGCATTGCGCTGCAAACCGTCCTGCGAGCCGCAGAGATCGCAGGGAATGATCGGAAATTGCATGGCGACGGCGAATTTGGCGAGGTCATCCTCGGCAGCATAGGCGAGCGGGCGCAGCACCATCAGATCGCCCTCGTCGTTCAGGAACTTCGCCGGCATCGACGCAAGCCGGCCGCCATGGAAGAAATTCATGAAGAAGGTCTCCAGAATATCCTCGCGATGATGGCCGAGCACCAGCGCGTCGCAGCCTTCCTCGCGGGCGATACGATAGAGATTACCGCGGCGCAGGCGCGAACAGAGCGAACAATAGGTCGCCCCCTCCGGCACCTTTGCCTTCACGATGGAATAGGTATCGCGATATTCGATGCGGTGCTCGACGCCGATCTTCGTCAGATAGTCCGGCAGGACATGCTTCGGGAAATTCGGCTGGCCCTGATCGAGATTGCAGGCGATCAGCTCCACCGGCAGCAGGCCGCGCCATTTCAGATCGAGCAGGATCGACAGCAGCCCATAGGAATCCTTGCCGCCGGACAGGCCGATCAGCCAGCGCTTCTGGCCGTTCAGCATCTGGAAATCGTCGAGCGCCTGGCGTACCTGCCGCAGCAGGCGCTTGCGCAGCTTGTTGAAGGAGACCGACCGTGGTGCATCGGCAAACAGCGGATGAACGGCGCTGCCGCCGTCTTCCGTGTCGATATCAAGCTCGTCCGCCACTGTCGTCGCGATGTTCATTCTCGTCATCCCTCAGGCTTTGCCACGCTGATAGCAGAAAGCGCGGCAGGAAGACATGGGTCTCAATCGCCGAACACCGACCAGCCCGTGCGCGCCGCCAGCATTTCCAGCGCCACCGCGCCGAGCTGCGAATTGCCGACCTTGTTCAGCCCCGGCGACCAGACGGCGATCGAACCGATACCCGGCGCCACGGCCATGATGCCGCCGCCGACGCCGCTCTTGCCGGGCAGGCCGACATGATAGGCGAAATCGCCGGAGCCGTCATAGTGGCCGCAAGTCAGCATCAGCGCATTGATGCGCCGCGCCCGCTTCGGCGAGACGACGGAATGGCCGGTGATCGGATTGCTGCCGCGCGCCGCGAGATAAAGCCCCGCCTTGGCGAGCTGCTGGCAGCTCATCGACAGCGCGCATTGATGGAAATAGACGCCAAGCACATGCTCGACCGGATGATCGAGATTGCCATAGGCGCGCATGAAGTTCGCAAGCGCCAAATTGCGGTAGCCGGTCTGCGTCTCCGAACGCGCCACCTTGTCGTCGATGGTGATCGTCTCGTCGTCAGCGACGTAGCGCACGAAGCGCAGCAATTCGCCGATCGCCTCGCGCGGTGCATGTCCCGCCAGCACCACGTCGCTGATGGCAATCGCGCCCGCATTGATGAAGGGATTGCGCGGTATGCCCTCTTCGCGCTCCAGCTGGACGATGGAATTGAAGGCCGTGCCCGACGGTTCGCGTCCGACCCGTGTCCACAGGCTTTCACCCACCTTGCCGAGCGCGAGCGTCAGCATGAAGACCTTGGAAATACTCTGGATGGAAAAAGGGATCGCGGCATCGCCGACGCTGTAGAGGTCACCGTTCACGGTAGCGATCGCCATGCCGAACTGGTTCGGATCGATCTTGGCGAGTTCCGGAATATAATCGGCAACCTTGCCCTCGCCGATGCGCGGCGAAAGCTCCGCATGGATGTCATCGAGAATTGCCTGCAAATCCGTCATAAGGCGCTCCAGAGACAAAAAAGCCGCTCGAAATGAGCGGCTTTTTCATTCATCAAGAAAGTTATCCGCTTATTAACGCGAATAGAATTCGACGACCAGCTGCGGCTCCATGACGACCGGGTACGGCACATCGCCGAGGGTCGGAACGCGAGCGAAGGTGGCAACCATCTTGTTGTGGTCGACTTCGACGTAGTCCGGAACGTCGCGTTCAGCCAGAGCGACCGATTCCAGAACGGTGACGAGCTGCTTGGACTTTTCGCGAACTTCGATCACGTCGCCAGCCTTGCAGCGGTAGGAACCGATGTTGACGCGAACGCCGTTGACCGTGACGTGGCCGTGGTTGACGAACTGACGGGCAGCAAAGACCGTCGGAACGAACTTGGCGCGATAGACGATCGCGTCGAGGCGCGATTCGAGCAGGCCGATCAGGTTTTCCGAGGTGTCGCCCTTGCGGCGGTCGGCTTCTGCGAAGATGGCGCGGAACTGCTTTTCGCGCAGATCGCCGTAGTAGCCCTTCAGCTTCTGCTTGGCGCGCAGCTGCACGCCGAAGTCGGAGAGCTTGCCCTTGCGGCGCTGGCCGTGCTGGCCCGGGCCGTATTCGCGACGATTGACCGGGGACTTCGGACGGCCCCAGATGTTTTCGCCCATACGGCGGTCGATTTTGTACTTGGACGATTCGCGCTTGCTCATCGTATTTCCTTTCAAAGTGTTATGGCGGCCCGTTGCCGAACCGCGAAGGAAACACGCCCTCCTCTGAACTCCGGTTTCGAGCTCTGACAGGCTTCTCACGTTAGCGAACGGACGAAGCCACGGGACATGTCAATGAAACACCGGACATTTCTGCCCGGCGTTGGCGCGGTCTGTAAGGGGTCGTCATGAAAATGTCAACAGCAGGATTGGCAAGATGCACGGCTTCACCCCAATTTACCCAAGCCACGCCATTCATCCGGCACATCCGGCAACGACGGCATCAACTCGGGCTCGGAAGTCGCCTTTCGAAACTGCACGCCCCCCTCGCCCAGAGCTGAGATCTGAACAGGTATGCCGCTGGCATTGACTGCAAGCAGACCGACAATGTCCGCCGGCACAGATCGGGTGTAACGCTCCGCCCTATCCAGCACCTCGACAAGTTTGTCGCGGATAATGCCAGCCGTCAAATCGACCGGAAGACCTTTCACGGAATCATAATCCTCGGTCGAAATCGATAGCCCTCTGCGCCGAATTTCATCGATTATCCTGATTGGTGAATAATGCGGCGGTTTTCCCGAAGCTGCCACGACAACCGCACCAAGCGGAGACAATCTTTCGTCGATCATCAACAAATCGACGAAATCTCGCGGCTTTGTCCGGGTAGATGCCGCCAGAACCTTGTTCACGGCGAGATCCGCGGGGTGAAGCCTGGCTCCCCACTCCTCATCTCGAACAAGCGGGAAAAAACGGGTTCGAGATTCACTCATCCATTGGATGAGAGTATTCTCCTGCGATTTAGAAACCTCCGCCTCGACGCAGCCATAGACATTGACCTCGACATAAACACGGAAGCCGTCGTGTCGCAGCGTTTCCATATCGCGCTCGGCGGTAGGACCGATTTCGTCGTCGGTATCTTGGAAAATATCGATGTCGTCAGACAGACGGGGCCAATTCATATTCAGAACCAGCCCACCGGCGACATAGCTGGTTTCCGAGCGATTTTTCGCGATGGAAGCCATGATCTCCTTTTGCAGTTTCGTCAGCGCCATCGCTTATCGCTCGACCTCGGCAAGCATACGGCGTCCCATGGCAAAGGCACGGGCATCGCCTCGCTCCATCAAAGCCTTGGCGATCACCTTCACCTTCTGCGCCACTTCCGGCAGCCGATCCAAATCAATATTATCAAGGAGCCGCACTCCGTAGCGACTGAGCGCGTCTTCGATATCCTGCTGCAGACGTTCTTTTCTCTGCCTATGTTCGGCGCGCATTTCAGCCGCGTGCGACAGAATATCATGACGACGCGCAGCCGGAACAAGAACTTCCACCCTTACGAGGTCGGACGCTCCACCACTTTCCCTATACCGTTGGATTCTATCACGCGCAGCCATGACACCATCTCCTGAGGGGATGATTATAAGCGTATCCGGGATACGGATCAACAGCGCCCCGCGCCTGATTACTCCGCCGCCGCCTGCTCGCCGCCCTCGACATCGGCCGCATTGGCGTCGCCCGGCGCGGTCTGGCAGTCCATGTCCGGGAAGGCGACGACGCGCTTGCCGGAGAAATCCGTGTGGACGACGACGCTGCCCTGTTCCTCGAAATAGCTGAGCAGTCGCCGGGCGCGGCGGGCAGAATGCGTGCCGTAGGCGCGGGCGATGCGGGCATCGGAAGGGCAAGGCTCGCTACAGATGGCCGCCTTGGCGAGCATCAGGAAAACGCCCTGCAGATCGTCGGTAACCCTGGAAGACAGCGAAATCGCCGTCGCCCACCGGTCCGTCGCCATGACCTCCTCATCCGCGCCGGAACGCACGATCGCCACGCGACGGCGGAATTCCGACAGGCTCATCGGCGCACCGGGAACGCGGCGCATGCGCAGCCGCACAAGAAACTCCTGATAAAGCACTGAATCCGTGCGGAAACCCGACGCCGGATCATCGAGGATTTCCGACAGAACCGCGCCTACCCGCGCCTCGCGATCCTCGCTCGATAGTTCCGGCTGGCTGGTCTTCGGCTCCGCCGGAGCCGTATTGGCGGCCGGCATCGACCGGGACAACTCGGCCAGAATATCGGTCGTCGGACGCGGTGCCGGCGTGGCGCGGCGCACGACGGGTCGCGTGAACTCTTCCGGGTCAGGCGTAAAGATCAGATCCTCGACATCCTCCGGCGCATCCGGCAGCGGCATGAGTTTCGGGCTGGAAGAGCGCGCCGAGGTCTCAACCGCTCCGATGGTGATCGGCAGCGGCCGACGCGACAGAGCCGGGCCGAGTGCTACGAAATTGCCGCGCTTCAGGTCGCGGAACATCTCAGCCTGCCGCCGGTCCATGCCAAGCAGGTCGGCGGCGCGCGCCATGTCGATATCGAGAAAGGTGCGCCCCATCAGGAAGTTGGAGGCTTCGGCCGCGACATTCTTGGCAAGCTTCGCCAGACGTTGCGTGGCGATGACGCCGGCAAGGCCACGCTTTCGGCCGCGGCACATCAGGTTGGTCATGGCACCGAGCGACATCTTGCGCGCATCTTCCGAGACGTCGCCGCCAACCGAGGGCGCGAACATCTGCGCTTCGTCGACGACGACCAGCACCGGATACCAATATTCACGCTCGGCATCGAACATGCCGTTGAGAAAGGCGGCAGCGGCGCGCATCTGCTGCTCGATATCGAGCCCTTCGAGCGTCAGGACGCAGGAGACGCGATGCTGGCGGATGCGGTTGGCGATGCCGGCAAGCTCAGCCTCGGTGCGCTCACCATCGACCACCACATGGCCGAACTTGTCGGCCAGCGTGACGAAATCGCCTTCGGGATCGATGATGACCTGCTGCACCCATTGCGCTGATTGCTCCAGCAAGCGGCGCAAGAGATGCGATTTCCCGGAACCGGAATTGCCCTGCACGAGCAGACGGGTGGCCAGCAGCTCCTCGATATCGAGCTGGGCGCTGGTCCCGCCGGACGCCGTTCCCATGTCGATGCCGACCTGCAATGCACTTCCCCTATTCTCAAGAATCAATCGCGGATGCGTCCCATCTTTCCGAAAGGACGCGCCACGGTCTAGCAAAGATTTCAAAGCTTCGCGCCCGTGGATTGAAAAAACCCACAGGCGATTGTGCGGTCTATCTGAAGCGCAAGTTGGCCCGCGACAGTTCACTGACCGAGGTGCATCCCATCAGCTTCATGTCGCGCTCGATCTCCGTGCGCAGATGCCTGAGCGCCCGCTCCACCCCTGCCTGACCGGCAGCCGCCAGCGGGTAGAGATAGAAGCGGCCGATGCCAACGGCCTTGGCGCCGAGCGAGAGCGCCTTCAGCACATGCGTTCCACGCTGGATGCCGCCATCCATCATCACGTCGATGCGATGGCCGACGGCATCGACAATTTCCGCCAGCTGATCGAATGCCGAACGCGAGCCGTCCAACTGCCGCCCGCCATGGTTCGACAGCACGATGCCGGTGCATCCGATGTCGACCGCACGCTTGGCGTCCTCGACCGACATGATGCCCTTCAGGCAGAACTGGCCATCCCAATGCTTCACCATTTCCGCAACGTCGTTCCAGTTCATCGACGGATCGAGCATCTCGGTGAAATACTTGCCGATCGACATGGCGCCGCCGCTCATGTCCACATGCTCATCAAGCTGCGGCAGCCGGAATTTCTCATGCGTGAGATAGTTCAACGCCCAGCCGGGCCTGATGGCGAACTGTGCGATGCCGGCGAGATTGAGCTTGAAGGGAATCGAGAAACCGGTGCGAAGATCGCGCTCGCGATTGCCGCCGGTAATGCTGTCGACCGTCAGCATCATGACGTTGACGCCGGCCTCCTTCGCCCTTTGCATCATCGCCCGGTTCAGTCCGCGGTCCTTGTGAAAATAGAATTGGTAGACCTGCGGCCCCGCATGTTTCTTGCGTATTTCCTCGAGACTGACGGTTCCGAGCGAGGAGACACCGAACATGGTTCCGAGCGACGAGGCCGCGGCCGCAACCGCATTTTCGCCCTCGTGATGAAACAAGCGCTGCAAGGCCGTCGGCGAGCAGTAGAAGGGTGTCGCGAGCTTTTGTCCCATGACGGTGACGGACATGTCTATCTCGCTGACGCCGCGCAGGACGTTGGGAACGAGATCGCAGCTTTCGAAGCTCGCCGTGTTTCGCCGCAGCGTCACTTCGTCGTCGGCGGCGCCATCGATATAGTTGAAGATCGGTCCTGGAAGACGGCTTTTGGCCAAGGCGCGAAAATCATGGAAATTATGGCAATCAGTAAGGCGCATGATTTGCCTCGAGAGCGAAACTGCAACGATCTTCAAAAGCCATTCAATACGTCCTCCCCAATATCACCGATAAGCTCACATGCGGCGCGGTTCGATATCGGCGCTACAGCCGATGCAACCGCGCTTCCCACTTGTAGAGCACGTCGGGCTCCTTCTCCTCATTGCCTGCCCCGTCCGACTCGTCAACAACGAAGAAGCCGTGTTTCAGGTAAAAGCGGCGGGCCGGTTCATTTCGCTCGAATGTCCAGAGCGAAAGCACCGGATAGGTCGACTTGGCGACATCGAGCAGGCGCGTGCCGATGCCGCGTCGCTGGGCCTCGGGCAGAATATAGAGCTGATCGATCCAGTCTTCGAGAAAGGCGATCACGCCCACCAGGCGACCGTCCTCTTCCGCGCCCCAGATCTCGCAATCCTTGTAGACGACCGCAGTCCAGAAGCCGACATCCTCTTCCGGCGTATGAAGCCCGGCGAGCGTCGGCAGCCGTTCATTGAAGGATGCGCGATGGACGGCCGCGGCTGCCGGCATGTCCGCGAGATCGAGTTTACGCAATGAAATTTTATCAGCCATCGTCAAGCCTTGAGCCCAAAACCCTGCATCAGCCGCCGGGTGGGAAAATCCGGCGCGCCGGAGGTGAAGATCGCAAAGTCGAAATTGTCGGGATGCACGGCATCGGCCACCTGCGGCACCAGGCTGCGGGCGCGGCGCGCGATCGCTTCGGCCGGATCGAGCCAATCGACCGGCCAAGGCGCGAGCCGGCGGAAAATATTGGCCATGAAGGGATAATGCGTGCAGGCAAGCACGACGATATCCGTCTTGTGGTCGTCCTTCTCAACGAAACATTCCCTGATCTCGGAAAGCACGGCCTCGTCGGAGACGGCACCACCGCGAATATAGGCCTCCGCCATGCGCGCCAGGTTTTCCGACCCTACGAGCCGGACATGGCATTGCGTTGCGAAGGACTGGATCAGCTCGCGCGTATAGGCACGCTTGACGGTGCCCGGCGTCGCCAGCACCGAAACCAAGCCTGAGCGTGTCCGCTCCGCCGCAGGCTTGATCGCCGGCACGGTACCGACGAAGGTCATTTGCGGATAGGCGGCACGCAAGGCTGCACCGGCCAGCGTGAACGCCGTGCTACACGCGATGATGCAGACCTCGGGATCGTATTCGGTCAGCAACCTGGCGAAGAGATCGACGATGCGCGCTTTCAACCCCTCCTCTTCCCAGCTGCCATAGGGAAAGCCGGCATCGTCGGCGACATAGATGAAACCGCGCTCCGGCATCAGCACCCTCGCCTCGCGCAGCACGGTGAGACCGCCAATGCCTGAATCGAAGACGAGGACCGGTTTCAGCTCATTCGCTGCTGCTATCATCGCTTGGGATTTCCTTGGGTGCGCTTGAGGATCTTGGATGCGAGCCACTGCCGCGCGGAGATTTGCGCGTGAAGCGGTCGAGGGACGAGATCACCCCGCGCAAGACGCTGATTTCCTGTTCAGTAAACGCCCGGCGCGAGAGGACCGCGCGCAGATTGTCGACCATTTTCGGCTTTTTCCCGGCGGGATGAAAATAGTTGCGCGCATCCAATGCTTCCTCGAGCTGATCGAACAGACCGAAGAGCTGCTCCTTGGTCGAAGGCCGCTGCTCCATCGCCTGGAACGGCACGGCGGCGACATCCTCCATCCCGGTTTTCATCCATTCATAGGACATCAGCAGCACGGCTTGGGCGATGTTCAGCGAAGCGAAGGCCGGATTGACGGGAAAGGTGACGATCTCGTCGGCCAATGCGACTTCCTCGTTCGTCAGCCCCCAGCGCTCGCGGCCGAAGAGGATGCCGGTGCCTTCGCCTGCCTTGAACCTCGCCCGAAGAGTCTCGGCGGCAACCACCGGCGACCGCACGGGCTTGAAGCCGTCACGCTCGCGCGCCGTCGTCGCATAGACGAAGTTGAGGTCGGCGATCGCCTGTTCCAGCGTGTCGTAGACCTTGGTCGCCTCGATGATGTGATCGGCCTTGGAGGCGGTCGCCTGCGCCCTCTCGTTGGGCCAGCCGTCGCGCGGGTTGACGAGACGCAACTCGGCAAGCCCGAAATTCGCCATGGCGCGCGCCACCATGCCGATATTCTCGCCCATCTGCGGCTCGACCAGAATGACGGCCGGCCCTTCGGCCAGAAGTTGACGCTCGCTATTCGTGCCAGCCATGACGCTTTTCCCCATGCGCGGATCATCATACCGCGAAAATCACGGTCGCAATAACGAGACAGGCGGCGATCGGCAAGGCTTTTGAGCGGGGGAAGCCTCTGTCGGCCGGTCTACTGTTGATCCGGCTGCTTCTGTTGCTGGTCGGATGGCTGCTGTTGCTGCTGCTTGACGATATCCTGCATCACGCCCTTGAGGGAATTGGACTGGCCGCCTTCGTCGACGGTGATGATGTCGTCGATAACCGGTTTGCCTCCCTCCTGAACGACCTCGAAACGCACGGTGGTCGTCGCCTGGGAGTCGGCGTCCGAACCCTGGCAGGCCAATTTCTTGAAGGTCGCGATCACTTCCGTCGCATCGCCCTTCGGCGGCTGCGGGGCGATGTTCAGGTCCTGCAGCGGGCAGGCATCCTGACCGCCGACGATGACATCGTAATCGAAGGGCGAAATGCCGTCCTCGTCGGCCGCGGGAAACTGCGCCGCCGCCTTGTATTTGGCGATGAAGTCCTTGCTGTAGCGGTCGGCCAGCGTGTTCTCGTCGAAAATATCCTGCCAGTCGCTGTCGCCGCCAGCCCAGTTCGAAACGGTCGCATCCATCACCGCCTTGACCGGCGTCGTCACATCGGCCGCCATAGCCGGCCCGACACCGAACGAGAGAGGCAGGAAAACCGAGAGAAAAGCGGCGGCGGCAATTTTCTGCATGATAAAATCCATAATAATCAGCGAAGCATGCGCGCGACATTAGCCGCATCCTCCGCTTTGGCAATGGCCCGGTCGGGAAAAGCGCATCCGTGCGCTCAAGCGGCTGTGATCTGCAAAAACGCCCTTTTGGCGCCTCTATCGGCTTTGCGTTCCGGACTTGCGGTGCTATAGCCCCTCGGGATTTCATATCATTCACCGGACCGTCCGGTCCCAACAGCTTAAACGAGGCAGAAGCATGAAGAAGATCAAGGTCGCTAACCCCGTTGCCGATCTCGACGGCGACGAAATGACTCGCATCATCTGGCAGCTCATCAAAGAAAAACTGATCTTCCCCTACCTCGATATCGATATCGACTATTACGATCTGTCCGTCGAAAACCGCGACGCCACCAACGACCAGGTCACCGTCGACGCCGCCAACGCCATCAAGAAGTACGGCGTCGGCATCAAGTGCGCCACGATCACGCCGGACGAAGCTCGCGTGAAGGAATTCAACCTCAAGGAAATGTGGAAGAGCCCGAACGGCACGATCCGCAACATCCTCGGCGGCGTCATCTTCCGCGAGCCGATCATCTGCAAGAACGTTCCGCGCCTGGTTCCGGGCTGGACGCAGCCGATCGTCGTCGGTCGTCACGCCTTCGGCGACCAGTACCGCGCCACCGACTTCAAGTTCCCCGGCAAGGGCAAGCTGACCATCAAGTTCGTCGGCGAAGACGGCACGGTCATCGAGAAGGAAGTCTTCAACGCTCCGGGCGCCGGCGTTGCCATGGCCATGTACAACCTCGACGAGTCGATCCGCGAATTCGCCCGCGCCTCGATGATGTACGGCCTGATGCGCAAGTGGCCGGTCTACCTGTCGACCAAGAACACCATCCTCAAGGCCTATGACGGCCGCTTCAAGGACATCTTCGAGGAAGTCTACCAGAACGAGTTCAAGGCTCAGTTCGACGAAGCCGGCATCACCTACGAACACCGCCTGATCGACGACATGGTCGCCTCGGCGCTGAAGTGGTCCGGCGGCTATGTCTGGGCCTGCAAGAACTACGACGGCGACGTCCAGTCCGACACGGTTGCCCAGGGCTTCGGCTCGCTCGGCCTGATGACCTCGGTTCTCTTGACGCCGGATGGCAAGACGGTCGAAGCCGAAGCCGCGCACGGCACGGTCACCCGTCACTACCGCCAGCATCAAAAGGGCCAGGAAACCTCGACGAACTCGATCGCCTCGATCTTCGCCTGGACCCGCGGCCTCGCGCATCGCGCCAAGCTCGATGACAATGCCAAACTCGCCAAGTTCGCTTCCACGCTGGAAAAGGTCTGCGTCGATACCGTCGAAGCCGGCTACATGACCAAGGACCTGGCGCTGCTCATCGGCCCCGATCAGCCGTGGCTGTCGACCACTGCCTTCCTCGACAAGATCGACGAGAACCTCAAGAAGGCCATGGCTGCTTAAGCCTTGCCGACATAAGCGGATGCGAAAACCCGGCCTCAGCGCCGGGTTTTCTTTTGCGCGGAATCTTGCCGCCGTGGCGAACCGGTGGCAAGAATGCGCGCAACAAAAGGGAGAGAGAAATGGCCGATGAACTCGTTTTCTACACCAACCCCATGTCGCGCGGACGCATCGCCCGCTGGATGCTGGAGGAAACCGGCCAGCCCTACCGCACCGAATATCTCGACTACGGCACGACGATGAAGGCGCCGGAATATCTTGCGCTCAACCCCATGGGCAAGGTGCCGGCCATCAAGCATGGCGATACCATCGTCACCGAAGGTGCGGCCATCTGCGCCTATCTGGCCGAAACCTTTCCGCAAGCCGGCCTCGCGCCAACGGCAGCCGAACGCGGCCGCTATTTCCGCTGGATGTTCTTTGCGGCGGGGCCGTTCGAGATGGCGATCACCAATCGTGCCCTCGGCTTCGAAGTGCCGCCAGAACGCCTGCGCATGGCCGGCTGCGGCAGCTTCGCAAATGTGCTCGATGCCATGGAGCATGCCGTCACGACCTCGCCCTTCATCGCCGGCGACCGCTTTACCGCAGCAGACGTCTATGTCGGCTCGCATGTTGGCTATGGGCTGAATTTCGGGACGATCGAAAAGCGCCCGGCCTTCATCGACTATTGGAGCCGGATCAGCGACCGCGACGCCTACCGCCGCGGCAACGAGATTGACAATGCAGCCATGCCGAAGCCGGCTAATGCCTGACAATACAAGGCGTTAAGGGGGAATCCTCAACAGATCAAACTATATGCCGCTATTGGAGTGGCATATAGATATCGGTCAACAGCTCCGCAGGCGCGACGTCGCGCGGATTGTTGATATATTCCTCAAACATGACCGTATCGCGCAGCTGCCGTCCGGAAGCCGGCAACCATTGCGCATAGAGCCATTGATAGGCCTTGTGCATGTTTGCATAGGGACCCCGGTGACGTAGCACGGCATAATCACCGCCCTCGAGCGAGCGGCGCTCCAGCGGCGCATCGGCAGCGACGGTCCCGCCGGCAGTGACGCAGGCATAAGACCGCAGCTTGTCGGCCTCCACGACATCGGGATCGTCGAGATAGACACCGATCATCCGCATATCCGGCGCAGCAAGACCACGGGCGAAGATCGTGCCGAACAAGGTTTCGAATGCCTGTCCGATCTGCATGTAGGAGCCGCGATGAGCGACACCGACCAGTGACATCGGGGAAATGGTGCGAAGCGTAACGTCGAACATGACCGTGATCCTTCCTTGGGTGCTGGGTTCGAAGATCGTGTGGCTTCCCTCATTCCGATATCGCGCCGGCGGCATGCCGTAGACGGATTTGAAGATGCGGTTGAACGATTGGAGGTTGGGATAGCCCGACCGCTTTGCAATGTCGCCGATGGATAGACGGGTATTCACGAGATCGCCGGCGGCACGATGCAGCCGCAGCCGCTTGACGGTGGCAGCCGCCGTCTCGCCATAGATTGCCCTGTAGATCCTGTGCCAGTGATAGCTGGACATGCAGGCAATCCCGGCAAGCTTTTCCATATCCAGCTCTTCATCCAGAGACTCGTGGATATAGGCCGAAACCCGCCGCAGACGGGTTTCGTAGAGCGCCCATGCCGTTTTGCCGTTCATATCAGCCCCCTGCAAATCGATCGGCCCCAAGGAACCATATCCCGATTTGACAAATCCTGCTGAGTTTCGGGCATAAGCAAAAACGGCGGGGATTGTTCGCCCCCGCCGTTACTCAATAGCAAAATAAATCCTGGTCTTAGCCAGCCAGTGCCGCGGCAACCGCCTCGATCGCTTCATCGGCCTTGGCGCCGTCCGGTCCACCGGCCTGCGCCATGTCGGGACGGCCGCCGCCGCCCTTGCCGCCGAGGGCGGCGGAGGCGACGCGGACGAGATCGACGGCGCTGAAGCGGCCGGTCAGGTCTTCGGTGACGGCAACGACGGCGCTGGCCTTGCCATCTTCGGAGACGCCAATCAGCGTGACGACACCGGAACCGAGGCTGGTCTTGCCTTCATCGGCAAGCCCCTTCAGATCCTTCGGATCGACGCCGGAAATGGCCTTGCCAAGGAACTTGACGCCGCCGATGTCACGAGCCGCATCGGCCGAACCGCCCTGCCCGCCGCCCATGGCGAGCTTGCGCTTGGCGTCCGCCAATTCGCGCTCCAGCTTGCGGCGTTCGTCCAGCAACGCCTCGACACGCGAGACGACATCGGCCGGCTGCACCTTCAGCGACGACGCCAGCGTCTTCACGCGGTCATCCTGCTCGGCGAGATAGTCGCGCGCGGATTCGCCCGTCACGGCTTCGATGCGGCGTACACCGGCGCCGACGGCGCTTTCGCCGAGAACGCGGATAAGACCGATCTGGCCGGTGGCGGCGACATGCGTGCCGCCACAAAGCTCGACGGAATAGGGCTTGCCGGCCTTCCCGCCGCGCACGCCCTGCCCCATGGATACCACGCGCACTTCATCGCCGTACTTCTCGCCGAACAGCGCCATCGCGCCTTCGGCAATCGCATCGTCGACGCTCATCAGGCGGGTCGTCACCGTCGAGTTCTGCAACACGATCTCATTGGCCATATCCTCGACGACCTTCAGCTCCTCGGCCGTCATCGGCTTCGGATGCGAGACGTCGAAACGCAGACGCTCGGGCGCGACGAGCGAGCCCTTCTGCGCCACATGGGTGCCGAGCACTTCACGCAGCGCCTCATGCAGCAGATGGGTTGCCGAGTGATTGGCGCGCAGGCGCGAGCGCCTGTTGTGATCGACCGTCAGAACGACGGCGTCGCCGGCCTTGATCGTGCCTTCGGAGACCGTCGCGGCATGCACGAACAGGCCCTCGCCCTTCTTCTGCGTGTCGCTGACCGAAAGCTTGCCATTGTCGCCGGCGATCACGCCGGTATCGCCCATCTGGCCGCCGGATTCGCCATAGAACGGCGTCTGGTTGACGACGATCTGCACCTTGTCCCCAGCGGACGCGCTGTCGACGGCAACGCCGTCCCTGACGATCGCCTGGATCACGCCTTCGGCGGCCTCGGTGTCATAACCGAGGAACTCGGTGGCACCATGCTTTTCCTTGAGCTCGAACCAGATGGTCTCGGTCGCCTTGTCGCCGGAGCCGGTCCAATGCGAGCGCGCTTCGGCCTTCTGGCGTTCCATGGCGTCGGTGAAGCTGGAAATATCGACGCCGATGCCGCGGGCGCGCAGTGCATCCTGCGTCAGGTCCAGCGGGAAGCCATAGGTATCGTAGAGCTTGAAGGCGGTTTCGCCGTCGAGGCTGTCGCCCTTGTGCAGATCCGAGGTCGCGTCGTTGAGCAACGACAGGCCGCGCTCCAGCGTCTTGCGGAAACGGGTCTCCTCAAGCTTCAGCGTCTCGGAGGTCAGCGCTTCGGCACGCACCAGTTCCGGATAGGCGCGGCCCATCTGCTGGATCAGCGCCGGCAGCAGCCTCCACATCAACGGTTCCTTGGCGCCCAGCAACTGCGCATGGCGCATGGCGCGGCGCATGATGCGGCGAAGAACGTAGCCGCGGCCCTCGTTCGACGGCAACACGCCGTCGGCGATCAGGAAGGCGGAGGAGCGCAGATGATCGGCGATGACGCGGTGGCTGGCGCGATGTTCGCCCTCGGCCTTCACGCCGGTCGCTTCCTCGGAAGCCTCGATCAGCGCGCGGAAGAGATCGATGTCGTAATTGTCATGCTTGCCCTGCAATACGGCGGCAACGCGCTCGAGACCCATGCCGGTGTCGATCGACGGACGCGGCAGATCGACCCGCTCTTCCTTGGTGATCTGCTCGAACTGCATGAAGACGAGATTCCAAATCTCGATGAAGCGGTCGCCATCCTCTTCCGGCGAACCGGGAGGGCCGCCCCAGATATGGTCGCCATGGTCGTAGAAGATTTCCGAGCAAGGGCCGCACGGGCCGGTATCGCCCATCGCCCAGAAATTATCGCTGGTGGGAATGCGAATGATCCTGTCATCCGAGAAGCCGGCGATCTTCTTCCAGAGGTTAAAGGCATCGTCGTCGGTGTGATAGACCGTCACCAGCAGGCGCTTGGCGTCGAGGCCGAATTCCTTGGTGATCAGGTTCCAGGCGAGCTCGATGGCGCGCTCCTTGAAATAGTCGCCAAAGGAGAAATTGCCGAGCATTTCGAAGAAGGTGTGGTGACGGGCGGTATAGCCGACATTGTCGAGGTCGTTGTGCTTGCCGCCGGCGCGCACGCATTTCTGCGCGGTCGATGCCGTCGTGTAGGGACGCTGCTCCAGGCCGGTGAAGACATTCTTGAACTGCACCATGCCGGCATTGGTGAACATCAATGTCGGGTCGTTGCGCGGCACCAGCGGGCTCGACGGCACGATCTCATGGCCGTTCTTCTTAAAATAGTCGAGAAAGGTCGACCGGATTTCATTCACGCCGCTCATATGATGCCCTTCAGTCCTGCGCTCAGCAACGAGAGCAATTCCAGGAAAAGTGCGTAGCGGTTTTCCGTCCGGAATTGCGTTAAAACAATAGCGTAGAGCGGTTCGAAGATTCCGTGAAGAGTTGAACCGCTCTAGCTTCAAAGTCAGAGGCTTTTATCGTTCGCTCCGGGCGCTGTCCAGCCGCACGAACAAAACCGGCCGCACATCCCTTGGACAATGCGGCCGGTTCAAGCATTCAGGTCGTATCAAGCCGGGAATTGCGCCCGAAACTCGTTATTCGCCGCCAGCGTCGCCTTCATCGCCAGAATCGGGGCCGCCATTCTGCAGGAAGCGGTCGGCAATCAGGCCGGCATTCTGGCGCAGCGACAGCTCGATCTCGCGGGCGAGGTCCGGATTGTCGCGCAGGAAGAGCTTCGCATTCTCGCGGCCCTGGCCGAGGCGCTGACTGTTATAGGAGAACCAGGCGCCGGACTTTTCGACGATGCCGGCCTTGACGCCGAGATCGACCAGCTCGCCGGTCTTGGAAACGCCTTCGCCATACATGATGTCGAACTCCACCTGCTTGAAGGGAGGTGCCATCTTGTTCTTGACGACCTTGACGCGCGTCTGGTTGCCGATCACCTCTTCGCGCTCCTTGACCGCGCCGATGCGGCGGATGTCGAGGCGCACCGAGGCGTAGAATTTCAGCGCGTTGCCGCCGGTCGTCGTTTCCGGCGAGCCGAACATGACGCCGATCTTCATGCGGATCTGGTTGATGAAGATCACCATGCAATTGGACTTCGAGATCGAAGCGGTGAGCTTGCGCAGCGCCTGGCTCATCAGGCGGGCCTGCAAGCCCGGCAGGCTGTCGCCCATCTCGCCCTCGATTTCGGCGCGCGGCGTGAGCGCCGCGACGGAGTCGACAACGAGAACGTCGATGGCGCCGGAGCGAACCAGCGTATCGGTAATTTCAAGCGCCTGTTCGCCAGTATCGGGCTGCGAGATCAGCAGGTTCTGCAGGTCGACGCCGAGCTTGCGGGCATAGACCGGATCGAGCGCGTGCTCTGCGTCCACGAAGGCGCAGATGCCGCCCTTCTTCTGGGCTTCGGCAATCGTCTGCAGCGCCAGCGTCGTCTTACCCGAGCTTTCCGGCCCGTAAATTTCGATAATGCGCCCCTTCGGCAAGCCGCCAATGCCGAGGGCGATATCAAGGCTCAGAGAGCCGGTGGAAACAGTTTCGATTTCGACCACGTTCTCGTTAGAGCCGAGCTTCATGATCGAGCCCTTGCCGAACGACCGCTCAATTTGAGAGAGTGCCGCTTCAAGTGCCTTGCTTTTATCCACCGATTTGTCCTCTACAAGCCGCAAAGAATTCTGAGACATCCGATCCACCTTTAGGTTATTGAAGCCGCTCTAGCAATGTTGCCGCTGATGAGAATTGTGTACTCTATTTGTTCTCATGCCGCAAGGGTACAACAAGCAATTGAAAGAAAAAGGTAAAATGAATTTCGTTCTATATTTGTTTTCCTCTTTCATCCCAAGCACTTACCTGTCCGCCAGAGCCATTTCCGACATGTTATCAACGGCTTCGATTCGCCTTTTTGACCGCTGAGGAGATCGATATGACGAAGAAGATTCTCGTTCTCGGCGGCGCTCATATCGACCGGCGCGGCCGCATTTTCGGCGAGACGGCACCGGGCGCCAGCAACCCCGGCGCATGGTTCGAGGAACCGGGCGGCGGCGGCTTCAACGCGGCGCGCAATCTGGCCCGCCTCGGCTTTGATGTACGCCTCGTGTCGCCGCGCGGCGGCGATCCAGCCGGCGAGATGGTGGCGGAAGCCGCAAGCCTCGCCGGCATCGACGACAGACCCTTCGTCTTCCTCGACCGCAAGACGCCGAGCTACACGGCCATCCTCGAGCGTGACGGCAATCTGGTGATCGCCCTTGCCGACATGGAGCTCTACAAGCTGTTCGTGCCGCGGCGGCTCGCCATCCGCGCCATTCGCGATGCTTTCGAGACGACCGATCTTGTCCTCTGCGACGCCAATCTGCCGGCCGAGACGCTGAGCGCCATCGCCGTGCGGGCCCGCGGCTGCGGCAAGCCGGTCGCGGCCATCGCCATTTCGCCGGCAAAGGTCGTGCGCCTGAAGCCCTGCCTCGATGGCATCGATCACCTGTTCCTCAACGAGGCGGAGGCCGCGGCGCTGACCGAGCTGCTGCCGGACGATCCGCGCGAATGGGTTGCCGGACTGCGCGCGCTCGGCCTGAAGAGCGGCGTGATCACCCGCGGCAAGCGCGAATTGATCGCCTTTTCTCGGGACGTCATCGTCAGCCTGCAGCCGCCCGTGGTCGATGATGTCGCCGATGTCACCGGGGCGGGAGATTCGCTGGCCGCCGGCGTCCTTGCCGCGCTGCTTGCCGGCCATGACATCCGCGAGGCCGTGCGCCATGGCGCGGCGGCGGCGGCCATTACCGTGCAATCTCCCCTCGCCACGGCGGAAAATCTTTCGCCCGCGCTTTTGAAGACGATGTTGGCCCTTGTTCCTGAAGCCGCAATTCTGTCATGAAGCGCTTTGATTTCGCATTTCCTGTTTCAGCCGATTGGACTAGACCATGACCAAAGCCATCTCCCCCCTGCTGCCGATCTCCTATTCGAAGGAAGTCGCCGCCGCCAAGCTGCGCGGCGCGCCGCTGGTAGCGCTGGAATCGACGATCATCACCCATGGCATGCCCTATCCCGGCAATATCGAGATGGCGCGCAGCGTCGAGGCGATCATCCGCCAGGAGGGTGCCGTGCCGGCGACGATCGCCGTCATCCACGGCGTCCTGCATATCGGCCTTGAGCCGGAAGAGCTGGAGGCGCTCGCCAAGACCGAGGGCGCGATGAAGGTCTCGCGTGCCGATCTCGCTTTCGCGATCGCCGAACGCCGCACGGGCGCGACCACGGTCGCCGCGACGATGATTGCTGCCGCCCGCGCCGGCATCAAGGTCTTCGCCACCGGCGGCATCGGCGGCGTGCATCGCGGCGCCGAGGAAAGCTTCGATATTTCCGCCGACCTTGAAGAACTTGCCCGCACCGGCGTCATCGTCGTCTGCGCCGGCGCCAAGGCGATCCTCGACATTCCGAAGACGCTGGAAGTGCTGGAAACCCGCGGCGTTCCGGTTGTCACCTATGACAGCGCCGAATTCCCGGCCTTCTGGTCGCGCGCCTCCGGCCTGCCGAGCCCGCTGACGCTGAACAGCCCGGCCGCGATCGCCAATTTCCAGGCAACCCGCGAACAGCTCGGCATCGACGGCGGCATGCTGATCGCCAATCCCGTGCCGGAAGCTGACGAAATCCCGCGCGAGGAAATGGAAATCTACATCGCCCGCGCCCTCGACAGCGCCGAGCGCGACGAGATCGTCGGCAAGGCGGTGACGCCCTATCTGCTCAGCACCATCTTCGACCTCACCGACGGCCGCAGCCTGAAGACCAATATCGCGCTGGTCGAGAACAATGCGCGGCTTGCGGCGGAGATTGCGGTCGCTTTGGCGGAGTAATGGAATGACGGGCGGCAACATGCCGCCCTTTATATTCAGGTGAGTATGGGCAACCGAGCCGACTTTTAGGTGACGTGCTCTGACCTTCGACCTGCCACGAATGTGGCTACTGTGGCCTCGTCTGGAAAATGTCTTTCAAGAAGATGGATATTCCCAGAAGGCAAATTGCGAGCTCGATCCAGGACGTCCAGTGAAAGAGGAAGTTGAGATACCAAGGCTGATAAAGTGCCGGCACCTGAACGAGATTAAAGGCGCGATCGCTGAACGGATATAACCAGCGGATGTCGGCAGCAACCGTGTCTAGGACGAGATGCAACAATATGCTGAGCAGGCCCATCGCGACAAATATCAGCCACGAGCTCTTGCGGCAAGCGATGAGCCCAACAGCCAAAATACCAGCTATCGCGAGCCAAAATATCGGCGTGTGTGTGAGATAATCGTGGTGAGCATGCCTTCGCTGGTCGATGAGATAGAAATAGGCAAGATCCACGTCCGGTAAAACGGAACACGCCAAAGCGACGCCCACGAGCGACCTCTTGTAGAGGGCATCTCGCCGCATAACGAGTTTCGAGAGAATATAGCCTGCGGGAAGATGAGCGATAAACATCCTGCAGTTGCTGCCATCCGATTGTGACCGGCTTTTGTCCGCTGTCTTGCTGCGGGCTGCGTTCTATAGCTTTATTTTGCAGTCTCATTCCCGATAAAATTTCATCTACTTATCCAGCGTCTCCCTGACGACCACCGCCAGCTGCTTCAGCGAGAACGGCTTCGGCAGGAAGCCGAACTGGGCGTCGGCGGGCAGGTTGCGGGCGAAGGCGTCCTCGGCGTAGCCGGATACGAAGATGAATTTCAGGTCCGGATATTTCTTGCGCAGCTCGCGCAACAGCGACGGACCGTCCATTTCCGGCATGACGACGTCGGAGACGACGACATCCACATTGCCGTCCAGCTCGTCCATGATGTCCAGCGCCTCGACGCCGGAGCCGGCCTCGTAGACCGTATAGCCGCGTGTCTCCAGCATGCGCTTGCCGCCCCGACGCACCGCTTCCTCGTCCTCGACCAGCAGCACGACGGCGGACTTGCCGGTAAGGTCGGCCGGCTCGTCGGCCGGAACCATGGCGGCGACGCTCTGGTCCATGGCCGAGACTTCGCGGCTTTCCGGCGTCTGTCCCTCGGTTATCGCCGGCATTTCGACGATGTGGCGTGGCAGGAAGATACGGAAGGTCGTGCCCTTGCCCACTTCCGATTCCGGATGGATATAGCCGCCGGACTGCTTGATGATGCCATAGACCATGGCAAGGCCGAGGCCGGTGCCCTTGCCCACTTCCTTCGTGGTGAAGAAGGGCTCGAAGATCTTGTCCATGATCTCCGGCGCAATGCCCGTGCCGGTATCGCTGACCTCGACCAGCACCATCTCCTCATGCGGCAGATAGGCATAGTTGAAGGCTGCGACATCCGCCGCCGGCAGATTGCGCGTGCGCAGCGTCAGCGTGCCGCCGCCCGGCATCGCGTCGCGGGCGTTGACACAGAGATTGATCAGCACCTGCTCGAACTGCGACAGGTCGGTCTTCACCGGCCAGAGATCGCGGCCATAGTCGACATCCAGCTTGACATGCGTACCCGAGAGCAGCCGCTCGACCAGCATACGCAGATCGCCGATCACGTCAGTCAGGTTGAGGATCGTCGGCCGCATCGTCTGCTTGCGCGAGAAAGCCAGCAGCTGGCGTACCAGCACGGCGGCGCGGTTGGCATTGCGCTTGATCTCCATGAGATCCGCGAAACTGGCGTCGGATGGTCGCGCCTGCAGCAGCAGGTGATCCGAAGACAGGAGGATCGCGGTCAGCACATTGTTGAAATCATGCGCAATACCGCCCGCGAGCGTGCCCACGGCGTTCATCTTCTGTGTCTGCGCCATCTGGGTCTCGAGCGCCTTCTGCTCGGTGACCTCGACGGCATAGACGATCGCCGCCTCTTCCGGCGCCTCGTCGGTCTGGTCGATGACGGCATTGATATAGAAACGGAAATGCCGCGTATCGTCCTTGGGATTGCGGGAATCGATCGGCGGGATATCGCCCTGCCGGTCCTTGGCGGCGGCAAGCGCATCCTCGAGCCGCGGCCGGTCGCTTTCGTTGACCACCATTTCCAGCGCTGCTCCCCGCTCGATGTCGTCACGCGACACGAGATCGGAGAAGAGCTTCAGGAAGGGCGCATTGGTGCGCAGGATACGTCCTGCGCCATCGACGGAGGCAATCGCCATGGGCGTATTGTTGAAGAAGCGGCTGAAGCGCATCGCGGCGGCGGAAGCGGACTGTTCGCTGTCGCCACCATTATGCCGCGTCAGCACAATAGTCCGGCTTTCGCCCGGCGCGCCGTCACGCATCGAGGTGACGCTGTGGACGATCTGCACCGGCAGGCTCTGACCGTTGGCGCGACGCAGGTCGAGATCGAGCGTGACGGTCTTCTTCAGCCCCGGCTCGGCCTGGACCGACTGGATCAGCGCCAGCCCCTCGCCCGCGACCAGATCGCCGATGCTCATCGAGCCCGGCATGAACTTGGTGAGATCGAATCCGAGCCATTCGGCGAGCGTCGCATTGAGATAGAAGATTTCGCCCTTGCGGCCGGCCGAGAAGAAGCCGGCCGGCGCATGGTCCAGGTAGTCGATGGCGTTCTGCAACTCCTTGAAGAAGCGCTCCTGATCGTCCCGTTCCGAAGTGATGTCGGTGATCTGCCAGATGTGCAGCGCGCTGCCGCGCCCCGATTCCGGCGGCAAGACGCGCGCCTTGAGGCGGTACCAATGGCCGTCATTGCCGCCGCCTTCCGCCGAGCCCAGCGGCTTGAGCAGCCGGAACTCCTCGGATCCCTCCTTGCCGTCGCGCAGGCCGTTGGCCAGGCGATAGAGTGCCTCGTTGGATTCGCGATTGCGCGACAGCAACGTCTCCAGCGACTGCACGTCGGTCGCCTTCGTGGCGCCCGTCAGCCGTCCATAGGCCGCGTTGGCGTAAACGATGCGGCCCTTCTCGTCGGTGATCAGCGTGCCGTCCGGATGGCTGTTGAGGAAGGAGCGCGCCAGCCCGTCGGATTGCGTCTGCGGCATGACTTCGACGAAGCCGATGATGGAGGACACAAGGAAGAAGATACCGACCATGGCGAGGATGCCGAGCCCGCCCAGCACCGCCTCATTGTCGAGCTGATCCTTGAAGATCACGAAGGCAGCCGCGGCCGCAACCAGCACAAGCGCCAGCAGGATGATGCGCAGCACCGTGCCCGAACGAACCCCGCGGTCCACCAGCGGTACGCTATACTCGTCGGACTGACGCTGCTTCGTCATAAACCCCTCGTCTCCGCCCTTTTCCGCGTCACGTCATGCACTCGACGGGTTAACGGATTCGGACTTGTCGAATCTTCTTTAGCAATTTGCCGCATCGGCAAAAAGCTTTGCGGGACCAGAAAGGCTTGTATTCACAAGGAAGAGCGCCGGACAAAGAATGATATTATCTTGTCTCGGAGGCGCACCTGTCCATATGATTGCCTCATATCAAGACAAGAGGAAGGCGCGCGGCCCGCCGTTTCGCAGCGGCAGGCCACGACATCGGGGAAAATTACGGAGTATCTCGACATGTGGGACGACATCGCCGGAGCCTATGGCAGCCGCTTTCTTCTTGCAGCCGGTGGAGTTGGCATTGCCCTTCTCCTGTTGATCGGCATCCTGTGGATTCTGCGCAGCCGGGCGCCATCGCCCTTCGTGCGTGGCGGCAAGAACCGCCAACCGCGCCTGCAGGTGCTGGACGCCGCCGCCGTCGATGCCCGCCGCCGGCTTGTGCTCATCCGCCGGGACGGCATCGAGCATCTCATCATGATCGGCGGCCCAACCGACATCGTGATCGAATCCGGCATTTCCGATCCGGCCAAGGCCGGAGCAGCCGCGTCCGCCGAAGCGCCGATTACCGCCGAACGACGCCTTGAACAGGCCCTGGAGATACCGCGCCTCGAACCCCAGCCGGCTCCAGCGCCACAGCCGCCCCAACCGGCGGAAGCCAGGATCGAGGCTTATCTGAAGACGGAACCGACCCTGGCCGCCGAGCCCGTCGCACGTGCCGCCGCGCCGGCAGTCGCGCAGCCGCAGCCTCCCGAGCCCCAGCAGCAGCGCGCGGCTCAGACCGCCGCGATCCTGACGGAGGCTGAAGCCGCTGACATACTCGATGCCGCGCGTCATGTGGTTCTGCCGCAGCAGCCGTCTCCGGCCGTCACCGCGGCGCCGACAGTCGCGCCGCCGCCGGCACGCGAACCCGATTCGGATTTCCAGCGTGTCCTGGAGGCGGAAATGGCGAACAATCTCACCGCTGAACGGATCATTCCCAATGCACCGCAGCAACGTCAGGTGCAACAGCAGCCAGCGGCTCCCGCCGTGCAGCGCCGCGATCCGGAACTTGCGCCGCCGATCACCGGTTCGGACGCGGCCCTTCAGAAGGAAGTCGCCCGTATTTTCGGCGAAATGAGCGTCAACCGCGACAAGTAGCACGCGCCAAAACGTTCTGCGAACATCAAAAAGGCACGGCGGAGATATCCGCCGTGCCTTTTTCAATCCTTGCGCTCCGCTGAAGCCCGCAAAACCCTATTCGTCGCGATAGACCTTCTCGCGGCGCTCGTGACGCTCCTGCGCTTCGATCGACAAGGTTGCGATCGGACGCGCATCGAGACGCTTCAGGCCGATCGGCTCGCCGGTTTCCTCGCAATAGCCATAGGTACCGTCTTCGATCCGCTGCAGGGCCGCATCGATTTTCGAGATGAGCTTGCGCTGACGATCACGAGCCCGAAGTTCGATGGCTCTGTCTGTCTCCGAGGAGGCCCGATCAGCAAGGTCGGGATGATTTGCGCTTTCTTCGGCCAGATGATCGAGAGTTTCGCGCGCTTCTCTTAGAATATCATTTTTCCAGGCAACGAGCTTCGCTCGAAAATAAGCCCGCTGACGCACATTCATGAACTCCTCGGTTTCCGAGGGCACATAATTGCTAAGATCGATCTTCTCACTCAACGCGATTCTCCTGAAGAACATCTCATATCGCGGGGTGTATATCCCAACCGGTAGTATCGATTCAAGCCAAATAGACGCTGTAAACGGATTTTTAAATTTGTCACAAAATTCGGCTAAAGGTCTATTTTTTCATCATATTCTTGCAATATCAAAATTATGCTCTCGGTGTAACCTTCGCGTGAATGGCCGTTGGATGCCTGCTCCGGCGATTGCGGCGTAGTTGACGGCGCATGGGATGAGACGATACGTCAAAGGACGATAAAGCGTGGGAACTTCGCCATGACCAGCATCTCGCCGCCACCATCCAGGATCTACCTTCTCCGTCATGCCGATGCCCAGCACGCCACCCCCGGCCAGAGGGACTTCGACCGTCCGCTGAGCGACGACGGTTATGCCGCGGCCGAGATCGTCGCCGACAAGGCAGCCGACAAGGACTACAAGCCGGATCTTGTCATCTCCTCCACGGCGCTGCGCTGTCGCCAGACCGCCGACGCCGTTCGCCGCGCCATGACGCCCGCCCCGGAATTCCTGTTTGTCGATGCTCTCTACAATGCGACCCTCGACACCTATCTCGACATCATCTCCTCGCAGACAACCGTCAATTCCGTCATGCTCGTCGGCCACAATCCGGTCATCGAACAGACCCTCGAGGCCCTGATCGGTCACGACGCCCTGGCGGCGGCCCTGCCCAACGGATTTCCGACGGCGGGGCTTGCCGTTGTCGACGCGACGCGCTCCGGCTGGATCCTGAAGGAATTCCTCACCGAATAGGAACGGCGAGACCAAGCGGCGATCCACAATAGGGTTTTCCACCGTAAGGCGCGCCGATCTTTTCGGATTCCCCATCGCTTCCTATATTGACGACCACGCTGTCATTCAGGGATTCCGCCTTGCCGCCAAGCCTGACCTCCTTCACGGACGACGCTCTGATCGCCTTCGACAATCTCGTCGACCGCACCACAGGCCTCGTCAACCCGACGATTCGCCTTGGCGTCACCGGCCTGTCGCGCTCGGGCAAGACCGTTTTCATTTCCTCCCTCGTGCACAATCTGCTGAATGGCGGCCGCCTGCCGCTGCTCGAGCCGGTTCAGTCCGGCCGCGTCTCGGCCGTCCGCCTCGAACCGCAGCCGGATGATGCCGTGCCGCGCTTCCAGTACGAGGACCATATCCGCGCGCTGGTGAAGGAGCGCATATGGCCGGATTCGACGCGCGCGATCTCGGAACTGCGCATCACACTGGATTACCAGAGCGCCAGCGGCTGGAACCGGCTATTCTCGCCAGGCCGCCTTTCCATCGACATCGTCGACTATCCCGGCGAATGGCTGCTCGATCTGCCGCTGCTCGGCAAGGATTATCGCACCTTCAGCGAGGAGACGCTGGCGCTGGCAAGAACCGGCATTCGCGCCGAACTTTCCGAAAGATGGCTGGCGATGACGCAGGCGGCCGATATTGCCGCCCCCGCCGACGAGATGGCGGCGCGCGATCTCGCCTCCGCCTTTGCCGATTATCTAAAAGCCTGCAAATCCGACGAGCGCTCGCTGTCCACCCTGCCGCCCGGCCGCTTCCTGTTGCCCGGAGACCTCGATGGTTCGCCGGCGCTGACCTTCGCGCCGCTCGTGCCGCCGGCCGGCACCATGCCGCAGAAGGGCTCGCTCTGGGCGATGATGGAGCGGCGCTACGAGGCCTATAAATCCGTGGTGGTCAAACCTTTCTTTCGCGAGCATTTCGCCCGTCTCGACCGTCAGATCGTGCTCGTCGACGCGCTGCAAGCCATCAATCGCGGTTCCGAAGCCGTGCAGGATCTCGAACGCGCCCTGACGGATGTGCTCGCCTGCTTCCGCCCCGGCACGAATTCCCTGTTCTCCTCTCTGCTTGGCCGCCGCATCGACCGCGTGCTGGTCGCGGCGACCAAGGCGGATCATCTGCATCACGAAAGCCATGACCGGCTGGAAGCGCTGACGCGCCGGCTGGTGGAGCGCGCCATCGACCGCATCGGCATGGCCGGAGCCGGCATAGACGTCATGGCGCTCGCCTCCGTCCGCGCCACGCGCGAGGCAACCGTGAAACGCGACGGCCAGACATTGCCGGTCATCGTAGGCACGCCGATGGCCGGGGAAAAGATTGACGGCGAGATCTTCGATGGCAACCGCAAGACGGCGATCTTCCCCGGCGACCTGCCCGCCAATCCGCAATGGCTCTTCGAAGCCCTTGATCCCGGCGCGACGAACGTCCATCTGCCCGAGGTGTGCGTTGTCCGTTTCCGCCCGCCGGAACTGGACGAGACCGGCGGCGGCATCAAGCTGTCCGTGCCGCATATCCGCCTCGACCGCGCCATGCAATTCCTGTTCGGAGACCGCCTCGCATGACGAAGCCGACCGAAGACGACCCCAAAGGCCTTTCCCGCCGTCCGGCCGCCTTTTCGCTGGAACCGGAGGTGTCCGGGAATGCCGCGAATGTGAAAAGAACCGTGGAAACGCCGCGCCGCAAGCCACAGAGCTTCGATACCGAAATCGTCCTGACGCCGGACGAGGACGATCCGTTCCTCAACCCGACGCTTGCCGCACCCGATGACGCCATTGCCATACCGCGCCGGCCGGGCTTCTCCTTCGGCAAGGTCGCGCTCAGCGCCCTCGGCATCCTGCTCTCGCTCGCCTTCGGCCTCTGGACCGACCAGCTGATTCGTGACCTCTTCAGCCGCGCCGACTGGCTGGGCTATACGGCTCTTGCCGTGCTCGCCATCGGCATTCTCGCCGTCCTTGCCATCGTCATTCGCGAAACCGCCGGCATGATGCGGCTTGCCGCCGTGCAGACGATCAAGACGGAGGCCGACACAGCCATGGCGGAAACGCGCCCTGCCCGTGCGAAAGCGCTGGTCGCGCGTCTCTGCACCCTGCTGGAAGCCAATCCGGAAACGGCGAAAGGCCGGGCGACGCTAAAGGCGGCCGAGGATGATATCATCGACGCGCCGCACCTGATCGAGCTTGCCGAGCGCGAACTGCTGGCGCCGCTCGACCGTCGCGCCCGCGCCCTTATCCTAGGCGCCTCGAAGCGCGTTTCCGTCGTCACCGCCGTCAGCCCGCGCGCGCTGGTGGACATTCTCTACGTGCTGTACGAATCGGCCAAACTGGTGCGTGCCATGGCCGAACTGTATGGCGGCAGGCCGGGAACGCTCGGCATGATCCGGCTGATGACGGACGTGCTCGCCCATCTTGCCGTCACCGGCTCCATCGCGGTCGGCGACAGCATCCTGCAGCAGCTGATCGGCCACGGTCTCGCCTCGAAACTCTCGGCGCGCCTGGGCGAAGGCGTCGTCAACGGCATGATGACGGCACGAATCGGCATTGCCGCCATGGACCTTTGCCGCCCTCTGTCATTCAGGGCGCTGAAACGGCCCGGCATCGGCGATTTCGCCAGCGATCTCGCCCCGAACATCACCGGCCGCTGACGCTCGCATGTGCCGGCATTAACGGCTTTCGGCCGCACAGGAAACCAAGCATTAACCATTCTGAGGCAAAAGTGGACACCAGTTTCAGGTTCCTCTTCGTTAGGGAATGTCCATGTTTTCGCGCCAGTTTCTTCTTGTTAGCGGCTTAGCCGCCGCGGCCCTTTCCTTAGGTGCTTGGGTGCATTCAGCCGATGCGGCATCCCGTGACAAAACCTTCTTCCAATCCGTTGCCGGCGTCTGGCAGGGGCCAGGAGAAATCGTCGCCGGCAAGTACAAGGGCACGAAGTTCACCTGCAACCTGACGGGCAAGGCGCTCGACGGCAGCAATGCCGGTGTCAAGCTTGATGGCACCTGCCGGGTCGGTGTCTTCCAGCAGCCAATGTCGGCCGAGATTACCCAGAGCGGCGGCAGCTACAGCGGCAAATTCCTCGACGGCGCGGCCGGTAAAGGCCTGGACGTCACCTCTGGCACCGTCAATGACGGTACGGTCGTGCTCGGCCTCAACCGCCAGAAGCTGAACGGCGCGATGATTGCCCGCGTCACCGACAATAAGTCGATGAACGTGACGATCTCGGTCAAGGTCGGCGAGCAAATGGTGCCGGTCATCGGCGTCACGCTGCAGCGCGCCGATGTCGATCAGATGGCTGTAGGCTCGATCGAATAGAATAAATTCGAGATTTGCTCCTGAAGCGGCCGGTATTCCAATGCCGGCCGCTTCATTTTGGCTTACGTGGAGCGCCACCAATCCCGGCTTTCATCGGCAATTTCGATGCCCTGCACGTCGACCGCGCTCAGCCAATCCCCCACTTTCCGTCCCTTGACGACGAGATCGACAGCGAAGTCGGCGAGCGGCATCAGCACGAAGCCTCGCTCGGTCATGCGCGGATGCGGGATCGTCAGCAGCGGCTCGATCCGTTCGACATCGCCATAGGTGAGGATATCGATATCGATCGTGCGCGGGCCCCAACGTTCGAGCCGCACGCGCTTCATCTCCCGCTCGATATCCAGGCAGACGTCGAGAAGCGCTTCCGGCGCCAGCGTCGTGTCGATGGCGGCGCAGGAATTATAGAAGAAGGATTGATCCGTCTTGCCCCAGGGCGGCGTGCGATAAAGACGCGAAACCTCAGCCACGCGGCAGTCCGCGCGCTGATCGAGCATCCGCAAGGCGAGCGCCATCGCCCGCACGGGATTGTCGAGATTGCCACCCAATCCGAGGGTGGCGCGGATCGAACCGTTCCCGAAGCCGCTTTCAGGCAAAATGTTCAACGCTCACCTGCACATAATCGAGAACGCCCGGAACCGGGGCATTGGGCTTGCGCACGGTGATCTTTGCGCGGCGAATGCTCGGAAAACGCCGACACAGCTCCCGGGCGACATCGAGCGCCAGAGCCTCGATCAGATAGCGCCGCCGGCCGGTGACGATTTCCTCGATGACGGTGAAGGCGATGCCGTAATTGACGGTATCGTCGATGGAATCCCGCTCCAGCGCATTGCCGGCTTCGACATCGAGTTCGGCATCGACGAAAAAGCGCTGCCCGAGGAATTCCTCCTCGTCATGCACGCCATGGCGAGCAAAGAAAGCGCAATTCTGAAGGGTGATGGTGTAGATCATATCGCTTATGGCGTCCTGCCGCCTAATTTCGCCCGTGTCCTGAGAATAGCATCCGCAACCGCCAGCGCATCCCTGTTGATTGCGACATTGTGTACCCGAAAAATCGCAGCACCCTGCAACCGCAATATCGCACTGGTTGCGGCCGTTCCCACGTCCCGGTCCTGTGCTTCCCGCCCAGTAATGGCGCCGACGAAGCGCTTGCGCGACGTGCCGGCCAGCAGCGGCAGTTCGAAACGATGCAGCGCCGTGAAGCGCGCCATCAGCTCCAGGTTCTCCTGCGTATCCTTGGCGAAGCCGAAACCCGGATCGAGCACGATGTTCTGCTTGGCTACGCCGGCCGCAGCGGCGATATCGAGCGAGCGGCTGAGAAACAGCACTTGATCGTCGATGACATCGGTCAGCTTCTGTCGCTCCCGGCCCGTATGCATGATGCAGAGCCCCGCACCCGTCTGCACGGCCAGCGTCGCGATTTCCGGCTCGCGCTGCAGGCCGAAGACATCGTTGACGATATGCGCGCCGGCTCCGATGGCAAGTCTAGCGGTGTCGGCGCGATAAGTATCGATCGAGATCAGCGCGTCCGTCTTGGCGCGCATCGCCTCGATCACCGGCAGCACCCGCCCCTGCTCTTCCGTGGCGCTCACGGCCTCCGCATCCGGCTTGGTCGATTCCCCACCGATATCGATAATCTGGGCGCCTTCCTCTATGCAGGCGAGCGCATGCGCGACCGCGGCGTCGACCGCCTCGTAGTGGCCGCCATCGGAAAAGGAATCCGGGGTGACGTTGACGATCGCCATGATGACGCTGTGTTCGCCGACATCGAGGCTGCGCCCATGCGCGACATGCCAGCTATGGCTGCGAAGCTCCGTCACGAACCATCCATCCCATTGAAAACGAAAAAACCTCGCGCTTGATATTGCGCTCGCAGTGGCTATGCCGCAAGCTTGATCGAAGTTCAACCTGGTAGCAGTACGAATGCCGCTTGCATCCCGACACGCACGTGTCTCGCTTATCCTGTTGCTTATGTATGGCATTTCCGGTCCGGCCGAAGCGGAAGTGATCGCCCGCAAATCGATTTCCTATTTCGATATCAAGGGCGATACAGCCGATGCGCTCGATGCGGCACTGAACGCGCATGGACCGATCGCCATGGGTTCCAGCAGCCATCATCCCGGAGCGACGAAAATCCGCTTCGGCGGCAACGCGACCTACGAGGAAAGAAACGGGCGCTGCCGCATCGCAAACGTGAAGGTGACGGTCGATACCGAGGTGATCCTGCCGCGCTGGCGCGACCGGCGGCGCGCGAGCCGTCAGCTGTCCGTGATCTGGGACACGCTCTCGGCCGACATCCGCCGCCACGAGGATCGGCATGTGGAAATCGCACGCCAGCATGCGCGCAGGATGGAACAGGCAATCCTCGCCCTGCCGCCCGCACGCAACTGCGACATACTCCAAAACATGGCAAACGAAGCGACCACGCGCGAAACCGAACTGCATGACAGGGATCAGGCCCGATTCGACCGAATCGAAGCACTCAACTTCCAGACCCGAATGCAGCGTTTGCTGACCTATCGCACCCGCCGATATGGCGAATGAGCATGCCATCGCGGCACTCTTGCCGCGAAAATCGCAGCCCGATCACGGCGACTGTGTGAAAACTGTCACTATAAGCTGTGAATCGTTCGCCAGTTCCGCTCTTTGAACTTTACGAGAATCTGAAATAGGTTTTTCCTACTCAGTAACAGCGCTGATCCGATGCTGACGGATCCAAAAGCGGAAAGAGAAAAGCTTTTCGCAAAGACCTGTCAGAGTTCTGTTTGTGACGCATATTGCCGGTGTTCTCCTGGCGCGTCCTGAAGCCGCAGGTGTTTCCTCCCTTGCCTGTCGGTGATGCGCCCGCCTTGCCTCGCTCGCTGCGACAAGCTGAGCGAGGCATCTTTTTTGCCGACAGATGACGATGGAAAGTCGCCGGCTCTCAGGCCTGGCGTTCGGGAACATGCACGACGAGCCCGTCGAGGGCCGCCGTCACCTTGATCTGACAGGAGAGGCGCGACGTCGGACGGACGTCGAAGGCGAAGTCCAGCATGTCTTCTTCCATCGGCTCCGGGCCGCCGACCTTCTCCGTCCAGGCCTCGTCCACATAGACATGACAGGTGGCGCAGGCACAGGCGCCGCCGCATTCAGCCTCGATGCCAGGCACGGAATTGCGAACGGCGTTTTCCATCACGGTGGAGCCCTCGTCGGCATTGAGATCGAAACGCGTGCCGTCGAAAGCGACGATGGTCAGTTTGGTCATGTGGGTGATGTCCGGTATTCGTGTGTGAAGGAAGATATGGGATTTTCTTCCAACAATTCCCGGAGGCAGTCAACATTTGCGCCGCCGAAGGGGCTATTCCCTCGGCGGCGCCGTGACAAGAATCCGTGATTTGCTACAGCTTCGCTCAGCGCGACAGCTTCAGGATGAAATTCTCGGCCTCGATGACGCAGGCCGTCACCGCGGCCATGCGCGAGGCGTCGCCGGCATCGCTTTCGAGCGCATCGGCAGCGTCCGCCACCTTGAATGCGCCGACCGCGCTTGCGGCTCCCTTCAAGCGGTGCGACGCCGCACGGATGCGCTTGCCGTCGCCGCTGCCGATCTCCTGCAGACAGGACCGCGCCTGCCGGGCGAACATCTGGAGCACTTCCACTTCCAGGGCCTTGTCGCCCATCGTCTGCTTCGCAAGATGAACCAGGTCGATTGCCCGGTCCCGCGATGGCGCCGCGCCACGCGAATTGTCCGGGGCTTCGAACGCGATATTCAATGCTGCCATGTGCCAACTCTCCCGTCTTTATATCTATGACTTCTTTGGGATCTGCCGCATGCTTGCGGCCTGCGAATGGCCATCGAGTTAAATTTTGGCACATTCGGGGCGCAAATTTCCCGATATGGTTAACACGCGTTAAACATGGCTAAATTATTAGATTTTCGCCCGGCTCCGCAGGCAAAAAATGTTAACAAATGCTTAATGCCGTGATGACAAGACGGTGGAATTCATTGTCACGTCTGGGGGAATGTGTCACTACGATACTGTTAAATTGGGTTCATGGCGCATGCCTTTGCCCGGAAAGTGGATAGTGGTAATGTTTTCATACCTTCCGTTTGATAAAGCGGTTATCCACTCTGAAATGTAATGGGAAATCCATCTCGGCTCCGGTCGGGAACGGATGACCCCGGGAGGCAGGGTTCGTCTTTTCCGGACACGGCGGATTTCCGGAAGAGACACGGCAGGCCCGAGTGAGTTGTAACGAGGCGTAACCGTATGGCGAACAAAAAGTACATCGAGTCGATCGAGGACAAGGCCTTCCAGGCATTGGACGAAGCGCTGCAGATCGATTTCAGTGAAGAGAACTTGGAGTCTCGCGGCAATTCAACATCCGATGCCCCGGAGGCAAGTGTGTCTGAGCCATCCAATCCGCCTGCAAAACAGTCCCAGGAAGATGCGTCCCACAAGGCGTCTGCTGCGCGCGGTACCACCGCCCGTCCCGCCGAGGCGCCGAAGAGCCCCGTCTTCGCACCCGCCAATGACGCCAATCGCGCCAGCCCGGCCAGCATTCTGAAGGCGCTCGACGGCGGCTCGCAAAGCAGAGCCGTCCGCAACGCCACCATAGTCTCCCTGTTCTGGATCATCGGCGGCGCCGGCCTCGCCTTCCTGCTCTATGGCGAACAGATCCGCGGCCTGCGCTCGATCGCCGATCTTGCCGCCCTGCCCGGCCTGATTGCCTGCATCATTGGCATCGTCGTTCCGGTACTGCTCTTCTATGCCTTCGGCATGATGATTTCGCGAGCCCACGAGATGCGCAATGCCGCCCGCTCCATGGCGGAAGTGGCCCTGCGCCTGGTTGAGCCCGAAACGGTTGCTTCCGAGCGGATCATGACGGTCGGCCAGGCCGTTCGCCGCGAAGTCTCGGCCATGAACGAAGGCATCGAGCGCACCATCGCCCGCGCCACCGAGCTCGAAACCCTGGTCCACACCGAAGTCAACGCGCTGGAGCGCAGCTACGCCGACAACGAACTGCGCGTGCGCGGTCTCGTTCACGAACTCGGCTCCGAACGCGACGCGATCGTCAATCATGCCGAACGCATTCGCTCCTCGATCGTCGGCGTGCACGAGCAGATCAAGGAAGACCTGTCGCTGGCGACCGAAGAGATCGCCGTGCGCCTGTCGACCTCGGGCGAGGCTTTCGCCTCGATGATCGACACCCGCGCCGCAACCCTGATGGAAAAGTCGGATTCCGCCGTGGAGGCGCTCGGCACGCTGCTCGCCGCCAAGACCGACAGCCTGCTGCAGAACCTCAATGCCTCCGGCTTCGCGCTAAGCCAGGAATTCGACACTCGCCTTGACGCGCTGTCCTCCACGCTGGCCGAACGCGGCAAAGACCTGCTCGGCCAGTTCGAAACCCGCGCATCCACGCTCGACGCCAATACCGAGAAGCTGAATACCGCTCTCAACGAGCGCGCCCGCCAGCTCAACGAAACGCTGGTTGCCCGCACCCGCGAGATCAGTGAAAGCTTGACCGGCGGCGAACGCTCGATCACCGGCACGCTCGACGACGTGCTCTCCAAGCTGAACCGCTCCCTCGACGAAAAGGGCGCGAGCTTCCGCCAGAGCCTGCAATCGACCGCCGACGACGCCATCATGGATATCGATCTGCGTTCCGGCTTCTTCGAAGAGCGGTTCCAATCGACCGTGGCGCAGCTCTCGACCACCTTCGACGAACGCGTTTCCGAATTCACCTCCGCCTTCGACAAGCGCGCCGGTTCGCTGGACAGCAAGCTGTCGGAAAGCCTGACGCGGATCAACGAGACGCTCAGCGGCGGTTCGGACGCGATCGACGGCATCCTGACCTCCAGCATCGAACGCTTGGGTTCCTCGCTGACCGATCAGTCCTTCGCGCTGGCAACGACGCTCGCCACCAGCCAGGAAGTACTCGAAAGCGCGATCGGCTCGAAGGCCGGCGAATTCGCCTCCGCCGTGCAGGGCGTGGCGCGTGATGTCTCCGCCGCGCTCCAGAGCGGCACGGAAGAACTCGCCTCGACCTTCAGCGGCCGTTCCAGCGAGCTCACCAGCACGCTCGCGGCCCATTCCGGCGAATTCACCAAAACCGTGGAAACCGCCACCTCGGATATCTCGTCCGCCCTCAACAAGGGCACCAGCGAGCTGACCAACACCTTCCTTGGCCGCGTCAGCGAGATCAACAACACGCTCTCCGCCCGCACCGGCGAGATCACCCAGGCGCTGGGCTCCGCGCATGAGCATATCGACGCCGTCATGGCCGAGCGCAGCAGCGCCCTCTTCGGCGCGCTCACCGACCATCAGTCCCGATTCGAACAGACCCTGGCGGACCGTTCGGCCGGCATCCTCAATGCCGTCAGCGGCACCCATGAGAGCCTGACCTCGGCCCTCGACGAACGCGCCGCCAAGCTGACGACATCGCTTGCCGAAAGCCAGAACCGTTTCGAAAGCACGCTGGCGAGCCGAGCCGATGCCATTGCCAGCACCGTCGCCGATACGCACGACAGGCTGGCTGATACGCTCGACGACAAGGCCATGGCACTCGCCATCGCCCTCTCTGACGGACAATCCCGCATCGAGGACACGCTCGCCAACCGCGCGGAAAACCTGACCAGCGCCCTGGCCGATACCCACAGCAAGATTGCCGATGCGCTGGACGACAAGGCGATGGCGCTCGCCATTGCCCTTTCGGAAGGACAGTCGCGCATCGAAGACACGCTGACCAGCCGTGCCGAAAGCCTGACCAGCAGCCTGGCCGATACCCATAGCAAGATTGCCGACACGCTCGATGACAAGGCCATGGCACTTGCCATCGCCCTCTCCGAAAGCCAGGCACGTCTGGACGATACCGTCGCCGGCCATGCGGAAATGGTCGCCAACACCCTCGATGGCAAGACCAAGGCGCTTGCCGATGCCCTGAACCAGGGTCAGTCGCGCCTCGAGGAAACGCTGTCTCACCGCGCCGAGGCGATCGCTAGCGCCTTCACCAACAACCACAGCGCCGTCGCCGACACCCTGAACCAGAAGGCGACCGCCCTGGCCGCCTCGCTGGCCGATACCCAGTCGCGCCTGGAAAATACGCTCGCAAGCCGCATGGATGCGCTTGCCGACACCGTCGCCGGCACGCATGACAAGATCGTCGGCAGCCTGGACGACAAGACGCTGGCGCTCGCCATCGCACTGTCCGACAACCAGGCTCGCATCGAGGAAACGCTGGCAAACAGCGCCGAAGCGATCGCCCAGTCGATCAATCAGGGCCATGCCGCGCTGACCGATACGCTCGACGACAAGAGCATGGCCTTCGCCATCTCTCTCGCCGAGAACCAGAGCCGCTTCGAAAGCACGCTCGAATCCCGCGCCAATGCCCTGCTCGACAGCGTCTCCGGCGCGGAATCCCGCGTTGCCGGCGCCTTTGGCGACAAGGCCGATGCCATTCGCGCCGCCTATACCGAAAACCAGGAGCGCCTCGACCGTTCGCTCAGCGCGCATACGGATGCACTTTCCGGCCTGCTCGGCAGCAGCAGCGAGCGCATCGAGAGCGTTGTCGGCGGCTCGGCGGAACGGGTCGAAAAGGCCCTCGGCGCCGGCCTGTCGCAGATGGACGAAAACCTCGCCTCCGCTTATGAGCGCATGCGCTCCACCCTGGAGGATCGCAGCAACGCCATCAGCCTGACGCTGCGCGACGCCCATGAGCAGATCGACAACACGCTGATGGAACAGGCGACCGCCATCGGCACCTCGATCGCCACCAGCGCCAGCATGCTGGAAATGTCGCTTGAGGACCGCGAGGCCTCGCTGCGCCAGACCATCGACACCAGCGCGAAGACGCTCGAGGAGCGCTTGAGCAGCGGCGCCGGCGACATTGCCGGGCGCATCCAGCAGGCAGCCGGCGATATCGCCCGCTCGGCGGAGACCTTCTCGACCAACCTCAACCAGTCGATCGACGGCATGACCAGCCGCTTCGCCGAAACCGGTTCGCGCGTCGAGGCCAGCCTCTCCGCCCTCGAAAACCGCATCCATGACGGCGTGGGCGGCGTGGCCGCCCAGGTCGATGCCGCCGGCAGCCGGCTCTCCGATACGCTGGCGAGCGGCGCGGCCCGCATCGACAGCAGCGGCGACGATGCTTCGGCCCGCCTCACCTCGGCGCTCGACGCCCGGCTGGCTTCCATGGCCGAGGCCATCGACAGCCGGACCAACAATCTGAGCCAGGCGCTCGAAAGCGGCAGCGCCCGCATCGAGGAACGCCTGTCGACGATGGACCGTGCGCTCAATGTCGGCCTGGAAGCCGTCAACCGCACCATCGAAGGCAAGGCCACCAATCTCGCCACGACGCTGCGCACCGCCGTCGCCGATGCCGCGCAGGGCATGGACAGCGAAGCGACACGCACGGCCGACCTGCTCGCCCGCACCGGTCAGCAGTTCGCCGACGACCTCGGCAACCGCAGCGATGCCTTCACCCGCGCCATGAGCGAGCGCTCCGAAGAGATCGTCACCCGCGTCTCCGAAACGCACAATCGCCTGGCAGGCCAGGCCGCCGCCGTCGCCCAGACCTTCTCGGAAGCCGGCAATGCCATCGTCAACAAGGTCGCCGAGGCGGAGGGACTGGTCAGCAACCAGGTGAACGCCATCTCGCAGGCGCTGTCTTCCGCCGAACATTCGCTGGAATCGCGCGGCGCCGCCATCCGCGATACGCTTGCCGGCGGCAGCGAACAGATCGCCTCCACCATGGCACAGGTCGAACGCGCGCTCGATGAGCGCGGCAATGCGATCCGCTCCAGCCTGGAGCAGCGCGCCCACGAGATCAGCTCGACGCTCGCCGATGTCGACAAGGCTCTGGAAGCCCGCGGCACCTCGATCCGCACGACGCTCGACGAGCGCACCCGCGAACTCAACTCTATGCTCGCGGGCCGCTCCACCGAATTGTCGCGTCTGATCGACGAGAAGGCGCGTCCGATCGTCGACCGCTACGCTGCAACGGGCCAGGAAGCCGCTGCGCTGATCTCGCAGGCAGCGCAGGAAAGCAGCGACCGGCTGCGCGCCGAGAATGCCGCCCTGATCGGCGCCATCGCCTCGCGCACCAATGATACGCTGGCCGCCATTTCCGCCCGTACGGAACATGCCGCCAGCACGGTTAGCGCGCTGGAGAACAACCTGCTCGCCAGCGTCAACGGCATCATCGAGCGGCTGGCGGACAACAATTCCACCATCGTCGGCATGCTGAACAACGCTGCCCAGGAATTCAGCAGCATCGACGACCGCCTCGGCGTTACCTCCGCCCAGTTTGCCGACTCCGCGGCAAAGGCCGGCGAAATGGTCGCGGCCTCGACGCGCCTGCTCGAAGGCAAGGTGGACAAGCTCTCCGAGATCTCCGGCAAGACGCTGTCGCAGGTCGGCGGCATCATCGGCCGCTTCGACGAGCATTCCAAGGTCCTGTCGCAGGCATCCCAGCTTCTGGGCGCGGCGCAATCGAACCTCGTCTCGACACTGGAGGAGCGCGAAACCGCGCTTCAGAACCTCGCCATCGGCCTGGTACAGCGCTCGGAAGAGATCGAAAACACCATGCGCTCCCTCGGCAGCATGGTCGAAACCGCCTTCGAGCGCGCCGAGCAGCGTTCCAACCAGGTGACTGGCAATCTGCGCCAGGGCATGCAGGCCTCCTTCGCCGATATTGGCCGCGTTCTCTCCGATGCGGAAAAGCGCGCCGAACAGGCGGCGGAAAGCATGCGCGGCTCGATCCAGAAGGCTGGCGAGGAAGCCAACCAGACCGTCGAGAGCACCTTCGCCAACGCCGAGCGTCGCTCGGGCGAATTGACGGATCGCCTGCGCGGCGGCCTTTCGGCCTCGATCGCCGATGTCGAACAGATGCTCGCCGCTGCCGGCAAGACGTCGGATGGCGCCGCCCAGCAGCTTCGCGAAACGCTGCGCATCGCCGTCGATGACGCGGTCGGCCGCTTCTCCGGCGCGACCGACGAAATCCGCCGCTCGGCAAGCGATATCCGCAGGGAACTCGATCTGACCCGCAGCGAACTGAAGCGCGGCGCCTTCGACCTGCCGGAAGAGGCCAAGGAAAGCGCTGCCGCCATGCGCCGCGCCGTCGCCGAGCAGATCAAGGCGCTGCAGGACATCTCGCAGATCGTCGGACGCTCGACGCAGCAGCTGGAGATTTCCGAGCCGGCAGCCCGCGCCCTTGCCGACGTCCAGCCGGCTCAGCGGCCTCGCCCGGCAGCTCCCGCCCCGACCGCTCAGGCGCCCAGACCGCAGCAGCCCGCGCCGCAGGCGCCGGTCCAGCAGGCCGTGCCGCAACAGCCGGCTCCGCAGCCCCAGCAGCCTCCGATCGAAACCCTCGGCCTGCGCGGCTCCATCGCCACCGACCGCCCGGCCGTTCCGCAGCCACGGCCCGCCGAGACGCCGGCGCCGACCCGCCAGGAAGCGGCAGGCGGCGGCTGGATCAGCGATCTCCTGCGCGGTGCATCGCGCGACGAACGCGGCGACCTGCAACAGCCCGCTCGCCAGCCGGCGCCGCGCGCCCCGGCCGAAGCCGGTGCGACGCGCAATCCGCGCCATGTGGTGGAATCGCTGAACTCGCTCTCGGTCGATATCGCCCGCGCCATCGACCACGACGCCTCGGTCGATCTGTGGCGCCGCTACCAGCGTGGCGAACGGGACGTCTTCACCCGCCGCCTCTATACGCTGAAGGGCCAGCAGACCTTCGACGACATCAAGCGCAAGTACGACCGCGAGCCGGAATTCCGCACCGCCGTCGACCGCTATATCGCCGATTTCGAAAAGCTCCTGGCGGACGTCGCCCGCACCGACCGCGACCAAAGCGTCACCCAGTCCTACCTGACCTCGGATACCGGCAAGGTCTACACCATGCTGGCGCACGCGGCGGGCCGCCTGAGCTGAGATCTCAGCATGATAGGTGAAACCAAAAATCCCCGGTCAATGCGCCGGGGATTTTTGATTCTGTTGAAAAATGCCTGGTTGCGATGCTGCAAGCTAAATCGGAATGCGATGGCTACAGCGCCGCGAATTCATGCGCGAGCACGCCCATGATAATGTCATCGTACCAATGCCCATCGACGAACGCCGTCTCCCGTTCGCGGCCCTCGGGAACGAAACCGCATTTCTCGTACGCTCTAATAGCCCGGTCGTTGTAGGCAAGAACGCGGACACTGATCCGATGTAGCTGCATCGCACCGAAGGCATAGCCCAACACAAGCTTGATAGCCTTGCTGCCGAACCCGCGACCGAGACACGTCGTATCGTAAATACCGATCGCCATGGAAGCCCTTCGATCCTGAAGATCGACACGGTCAAGGCGAATTTCTCCTATCAGCGATCCCTCTGCTTCGATTATCCAGGCATGTGGATGCTGATCGAAGTTCCGAACCCATTTCTCGGCCGCAGCCCTTGTAAACGGCCGGACGTTATCCCGACTGACGCCAAACATTCTTGCGATATCGGCATTCGTTCCCAGAGCAAACCGCGCGTCGATGTCGGCCTCGCAAGGCCGACGAAGTCTGACGCCCGCGTCCTGAAGGTCAGGTACCGTGCTGGTCATCCGCGAATACCCCCAAAGATCTAAAGGAGCGAAAGTACCGCTTCTGCAAAATCACCCGGAGCCTCCTGCGGCAGGTTGTGCCCCACGCCAGCCAATATCCGGCGCTGATAATGTGCGGAGAAATGAGCTGCATCGCGGTCAGCCGTTCTTGGCGGATCGACGCCGTCGTCGGCGCCCTGCAACACGATTGTCGGCACAATGATATCGGGTTGCCTCGCCAGGCGCGCCTCGATCTCTGCGAAAGCAGGGTCGCCGGCAATGCCGCCAAACCGGTGACGGTAGGAATGGATGACGACATCGACGAAATCAGGATTGTCGAAGGCGGCCGCGCTGCGCTCGAAGGTCGCGTCGTCAAACGCCCATGTCGGAGACCATAGCCGCCAGATGAAGCGGCAAAACTCGCGGCGATTTGCGGCCAGCCCGGCCCTGCCGCGCTCAGAATGGAAGTAATATTGATACCAGTAGCGAGCCTCTTCCTCAGGAGAAGCGGGCAGTCCTGCCTTGGCGATATTCTGGATATTGTAGCCGGTTCCGCAGCTTACCAGACCACGAACACGTTCCGGCCAGAGCGCGGCGACGATGCAAGCCGCCCTGCCGCCCCAATCATAACCGCCGAGAATGGCGCTCTCAATCGAGAGCGCATCCATCAAGGCCAGCAAATCGGCCCCGAGCGACGCCTGCTCGCCAGAACGCGGCGTTTCCGACGAGAGGAAACGCGTCGGGCCATAGCCACGAAGAAACGGGACGATGCAACGCAGTCCCTTGCCTGCCAGCTGCCGTGCAACGTCATCATAGGCATGGGCGTCGTAAGGAAAACCGTGGAGAAGCAGGATCGGAAAGCCGTCCTCCGGGCCGGTCTCCTCATAGGCGACGTCGAGTACACCGGCAGCGATCGTCTTCATTGCCATTCCTTTCCTCGGGAATGGCCCGATGAAAACCAAACTCCCCACTGCCGCAAAACCCGATTGCTATCAGGCAACCGCCAGACCATTGAAAACAAAGAAACCACCTGCCGCGATCCGCTGCAAGTGGCTTTCGGCTCCCGCCTGATATCGGCCATTGTATTAAGCGAAAGGCGCCCATCGGAGCGCCTCTCCGCACGTCCAATATCAAGACTGCCCTTAACGGGCGCTCTGTACCTTTGAGATCAAACCGCTGGTCATGCCGACGAGCAGGAAATTATTCTTGATGCGAACCCAGTGATAGCCGCGCGGCGGAGCCGACAGGTGGTGGTGGCGATAGTCAACGCTGGCAGCGCGGCGGCGGTCGGACGCCGATAAACGGCGACCCGTTACCCAGCCGCCCTTGCGAACGACAATCTTCTTCTTGACCACGTCTTTCTTGACGACGATCTGCTTGTTCGCCGGCGCCGCATTGGCCTCGGTGGCCATTGCCAGCGGCGTTGTCAGAACCGAGGCGGCGAGAAGGATAGAAAGGATTTTTCTCATTGGGATGTTTCCTCGATTCGTTATTTGCAAAGGAGGCTTCTATCCCGTGAGAGATGAAGCGAACCTGACGATTCTATTACATTTTTGTAATAAAAATGAGATGCTTGCCGGGATTTACTGACAAAATAAGTACGACAGCTCATCGACAGGTCGCATCCGACGGCAATGCCGCCTTCCCTTGCAGATAAGGGCGTGCCGATGATCGGTAAAATCAGAGCTCGTCGTAATTGAACCAGTCGAAATCCGCCGTCTTCGCCCGCCCCGACGTATCGAAGGCGAACATGCCGACGAAGGCACCGGTGAAGGAACCATGCTCCCCGCGCCCACCCTCGTCGGAGATCACGCCGGCATCGAGCACAGGACCGATCGCCTGCCATGCCCCCATGCCCTCCGCCTGCCAGTAGAATTGCAGCTCGTTGTCGCGAACCTCGAGAGCGAGCTGAATGCGTCCTTCCGGCACCGAGACGCCGGCGCCGACCGGATAGATGAGCCGCGCATTCGGATAGTCGCCAGGGCAGCTCAGGATGGTGATGCAGCGGCCGAGCGTCTCATGCAGCGTCACACCGATCGCATGCAGCTTGAAGCGGTTATAGTAATGGGTAAGGCCGGCAACCTGCTGATAGGTGTCCGGCTGGAACTCGACGACGGTTTCGGCGCGGAAGCTATGATGCTCCTGCCGGCGGGCGACGAGCGCCTGCTCGAACCAGGAACCGATGCTTTCGCGCCCGAACAGCCGCAGATGGCCGGGCCGCTCCGCCAGGCTGAACAGGCGCTCCGGCTGCGGCGTGCGCAGCCATTGGAAATCTGCCGGCAGCTTGCCACCATCGAAATTGTAGCCGCTGCGCCGCGCCTTCTCGACATGCACCGCCCCATTTAGGCCGGGCACATCGACCTCCGGAACGCTGGTGCCGTTTTCCAGATAGAGCCAGCCGTCTTCCTTCCAGACGCATTTCTGCAGGCTGGTTTCGCGGCCGAGCGTGCAGCGGCGATGCGGCGGCAGCGGCCGGCCGGAGAGATGCGTATGATAGAACTGGCCGTCGGCGGTCTCGACATACTGACCGTGCCCCGCCCGCTGCAAGACCGCTTCCGGATGGCCCTTGGAGGTGATCAGGTGCTTGTTCGGATGCAGCTCATAGGGACCGTCGATCGTGCGCGCCCGCGCCATGGTGACGGCGTGATCATAGCCGGTGCCGCCCTCGGCAGTCGTCAGATAGTACCAGCCATCGCGCTTGAACAGATGTGGCCCCTCGACCAATCCGCGCTCGGTGCCGGCGAAAATGTTCTTGATCGGCCCCTTCAACGATCTCGTCGCCGCGTCCCACTCCTGCAGCAGGATACCGTCGAAAGCCGGCGATTTCGGCGAGCCGCCAAAGCTTTCCGTGCGATGGTTCCACTGCATGTTGACGAACCATTTACGGCCGTCGTCGTCATGGAACAGCGAGGGGTCGAAGCCCGAGGAATTGACATAAGACGGCTCCGACCACTCACCCTCGATCGTCGGCGAGGTCACGATGTAGTTATGCGCATCCTTGAAATTGCCGTCGAAGCGCTTGACGTCGGTGTAGACCAGCCAGAACAGGCCATCGGCATAGGAGAGGCATGGCGCCCAGATGCCGCAGCTATCCGGCTCGCCGCGCATGTCGAGCTGCGATGCCCGTTCCAGCGGTCGGCGCACCAGCGTCCAGTTCACCAGATCGCGCGAATGATGGATCTGCACACCCGGGTACCATTCGAAGGTGGAGGTCGCGATGTAATAATCGTCGCCGACGCGGCAGATGGACGGATCGGGGTTAAAACCCGGCAGGATCGGGTTGCGGATCATGGGCCATCTCCTCCAGAGAATGCAGCAATATCCGCCGTTCGGGCGGCAAGGGATCAAACGAAGGCAAAACGCCCGGAACATGGTTCCGGGCGTTTCGGGTAATTACGCAAGCTCGGCCGACTTGGCCCAGAGATTGATGTCGGCCTCCTTGGCATAGACATCGATCTGCTTCAGCTCTTCCGCCGTGAAGTCGAGATTGTCGAGCGCCTTGACGCAATCGACGATCTGCGACGAGCGGCTGGCGCCGATCAGGGCGGACGTGACGCGGCCGCCGCGCAGGACCCAGGCGATCGCCATCTGCGCCAGCGTCTGGCCGCGCTTCTCGGCGATTTCATTGAGCTTGCGGATATTGTCGATGATCGACGGGCGAATGAAATCGCGCTTCAGGAAGTGGTTCTGCGCCGCGCGGCTGTCCTCGGGAATGCCGCCCAGATACTTCGTCGTCAGCATGCCCTGCGCCAGCGGCGAGAAGACGATGGAGCCGATGCCGAGATCGTCCAGCGTATCGAGCAGCTTGTCGTCCTCGACCCAGCGGTTGAGCATGGAATAGCTCGGCTGGTGGATCAGGCAGGGCGTGCCGAGATCCTTGAGGATGGCGGCCGCTTCGCGCGTGCGCTGCGAATTGTAGGAGGAGATGCCGACATAGAGCGCCCTGCCCGAACGGACGATATGATCGAGCGCACCGCAGGTCTCTTCGAGCGGCGTATCCGCATCGAAGCGATGGGAATAGAAGATGTCGACATAGTCGAGCCCCATGCGCTTCAGGCTCTGGTCGCAGGAGGCGATCAGATACTTGCGGCTGCCCCATTCGCCGTACGGACCCGGCCACATGTCGTAGCCAGCCTTGGACGAGATGATCAGCTCGTCGCGCAGGCCGGCGAAATCGGTGCGCAGGATTTCGCCGAAGGCGGTCTCGGCGCTGCCCGGAGGCGGGCCGTAATTGTTGGCGAGATCGAAATGGGTGATGCCGAGGTCGAAGGCCGTGCGGCACATGTCGACCTTGCGGTCATGCGGCGTGTCGCCACCGAAATTGTGCCAAAGCCCCAGCGAAACCGCCGGCAGCTTCAGGCCGGAGCGGCCTGTTCTGTTGTATTTCATGTTCGCATAGCGATCGGATGCCGGTTGCCAAGCCATGATCTAAATTCCTTTGAGATGAAAAACGCGCGGGCTGTCCACCCGCGCGCAAACTAGCTTTTCCTGCGCCTACTTCAAGAGCGCCTGCGCCTCTTCGATGCCAAGCGCCGCCGGCTGGGTGCAGGTGGTTGTCAAATCGATGAAGCGGTTCTCCTCGCCCGACTTCAGGATCGAGGTCATGACGTCGACCCCATGCAGCGTGCGGTCGAGCGAGCAACGCGCATCGCGGCCGTCGATCAGCGATGCCGCGAGGTCCGCGAGACCCGCCGTGCGATAATTGGCGCGCGCGCCGCTCGGGCTTTCCTGGTTGGCTATGCCGAAGGGATGCGCCCAGTCGGCAAGCGGCTTGATCTCCTTGTCGCGGCCGCTGGCCTCGACCGTACCGCCGAAGAAGTTCGGATCCGGCACGTAGAGTGAGCCCTCGGTGCCGTAGAGCTCCATATTGGCGTGGCGATGCGACCAGACATCCCAGCTCGCCGTCAGCGTCACCGTCGCACCGCTGACGAATTCCAGCAGCGCCTGGATCGTCGTCGGCGTCTTCACCGGGATGACCTCGCCGTTGCGCGGCTGGCTGGTGATGGTGCGGGTCGGCGACGCCATCGAGGTCATGGCGCCGACGCGCTTTACCGGGCCGATGAGGTTGATGAGGTTGGCGACGTAATAGGGTCCGAGATCGAGGATCGGACCACCGCCCGGCAGGAAGAAGAAGTCCGGGTTCGGGTGCCACATTTCCATGCCGGGGCTCATGACGTGGCAGGTGCCCGACGTCACGCGCCCGATGCCGCCGTCATCGATGAACTTGCGGGCAAGCTGGTGCGCGCCGCCGAGGAAGGTATCGGGAGCGCAGCCGACGGCGACGAGCCCCTTCTCCTTGGCAATGCGACGCAGTTCCTCGCCCTGTTCCAGCGTCAGCACCAGCGGCTTTTCGGAATAGACATGCTTTCCGGCCTCCAGAATGCGCTTGGAGATCGGGAAATGCGCGTCCGGGATGGTCAGGTTGACGATGACATCGAGCTCGTCATTGGCGAGCAGCTCGTCCACCGTCTGTGCCTTGACCTGATACTCCTCGGCGCGCAGCCGCGCCGCTTCCATGTTGATGTCAGCACAAGCCAGCACCTTCAACCCCTTGAAGAGCGGAGCGAGCTTGAAATAGGTCGTTGAGATATTGCCGCATCCGAGGATGCCGACGCCGAGTTCCTTAGCCATGGAAATATGCCTCAAAAGGTCTTGAAGGATGCGATCGAACGCGTGATCAGACGATCGATGTCGTTCGGGTTGTCATGTTCGACGACGAAATGCTTGGCCTTGGTGCGGGCCAGCGCCTTGATGAGCTTCGGCCACGGAACCGTGCCATGTCCGACATCCGCCCAGCCATCCTCGTCCTTGTTCTCGCCAGCCGGCGCAATGTCCTTGACGTGAACGGACGTGATACGCGGGCCAAGCTTTTCGATCCACGCGAAGGGATCGCCGCCGCCGCGGATGACCCAGGCGATATCGGCCTCCCAGGAAATGTCCGGTGCGCCTTCAAAGATCTGCTCGATCGGCAGCGAGCCGTCGGCCTGCTTGACGAATTCGAAGTCGTGGTTGTGCCAGCCGAATTCGAAGCCGGCATCCTTGTATGGCTTGCTCATCTCATGCAGGCGCTTGCCGAAGGCGAGCCAGCCGGCGGCATCCGTCGGGCGCTGATCGGCGGCCAGATGCGGCGCGTAGATGGAATCCATGCCGAGCGTCTTGGCGATCGTCAGCGACTTCTGCACCTGGCCGTCGAGGAAATCCGGGCTGAAATGGCCGCTTGCCATGACCAGGCCGTTCTTGTCGAGCTCGGCACGCAGGCTCTTGAGGCCGGCCTCGTCGAGATCGGCATAGATGCCGCCGAAGCCTTCGACTTCGGCATAGCCGGCCTTGCCGAGCTTCACAAAGATATCGGAATAGGGCTGGAAATTGCGGGCGCTATAAATCTGAAATCCAAGTTTCGTCATCGTCATGCTCTCCAATGGCCTTATGGCCGTCTCTGTCTTGGGCCTATGGCCCTGAAATACCGCCGAGGGCGGCCGGATACCTCAATCCACCGACTGGCTGGACTGCAGGTCGTAAATGCGGAATTCCGGAACGACGCCGGCAAGCGGTCTTGTCGGCGTGAAGACGATACGGCGGCTCTCGCCGGCGGCGAGATCGAAGGCATTGTCGGAATAACGCCCCTCCGTCTCGCTCTCGATCATCACGAACAACGCCAGCCCCTTCGCTGTCACGATCAGCTCGACGGTGCCGTTCTCCTCGCTCTCCTCCCTCAGGACCGTGAGGCCCGCCGGTTGAAGCTCCAGGGCCTTGTAGGTGCCGTGAACATAATGCCCCTCGCCGCCCATGCCGTTCGACGCGGTAAAGCGCCAGGCGAGCAGGCAATCGGCCGGCACCTGCGAGGCATCGATGGACAATGCGGTGACGGCCGCATCCGGTGTGCAGACTGCATGCGCCGTCGTCAGCGGCACGCGTTCGCCATCAAGCCTGAGGAGCGACACGGCGATATCAACGGTGACATCGGCACCGGTGTCATTGACCAGTGACAAGCGGATGCTCTTGTTGTCCTCGGAGGGAATGGCCGCAACCGAGACCGGCTGGAAGAAGCGGCGCACCAGATAGTGCATCACCTTCCAGCGCCCGCCGTAATCGAGGCTCGACCAGGAGGCGACCGGCCAGGTATCATTGAGCTGCCAATAGATCGTGCCCATGCAATGCGGCTTCAGCGACCGCCAGTATTCCACCGCCGTCTTGATGGCGAGGCCCTGCTGCACCTGACTCAGATAGACGAAATTCGGGAAATCCTTCGGGAAGCGGAAATAGCGGAACATCGTGCCGGCGATACGCTCGTTGCCGCCGGCATTCTTCTGGTGCAGCTCCATCACCGGAGAGGCGATATTCATGTCCTTGGCGTCCGCATAGGTCTTGATGACCGGCAGCGACGTATAGGACTGGAAGCCGAATTCCGAGCAGAAGCGCGGGCGCACGGAGCGATAATTGTCGAAGGACTTGTTCTCGTGCCACACCGACCAGTAATGCATGTCGCCGGAGCCGTCCGCATGCCAGGCGTCGCCGAAGTTGAGATAACCGGAGGCCGGGCTGGAAGGCCACCAGATCGCGTCCGGAAGCGCCTTCTTCATCGCCAGTTCGATCGTCCGGTTCAAACGGTCGTAGGAGACGAGATAGCGGTCGCGGTCCTTGCGGGACTCCTCGAACCATGTGAGCGCCCCCACCAGCTCGTTATCGCCGCACCACAGCACGATCGACGGATGCGTTGCCAGCCGCCGGACCTGGTAGCCGACCTCCGCTTCGACATTTTCCAGGAAATCGCCCGTCGACGGATAAAGATTGCAGGCGAACATGAAGTCCTGCCAGACCATCAGGCCGAGCCGGTCGCAGGTGTCGTAGAACCAGTCATGCTCGTAGAAGCCGCCGCCCCAGACGCGAATGACGTTCATATTGGCGTCGGCGGCGGATTGCAGCAGGTCTTCGGTCAAAGCCGGGCTGGAGCGGGAAAACAGCGCATCCGCCGGAATCCAGTTGGCGCCGCGCGCAAAGATCTCGCGGCCATTGACCTTCAGCGCGAAGCGGCTGCCCGCCTCGTCCTCATCGGTAATGAGCTCGACGGTGCGCAGCCCGATCCGGCGCGTCACGCTTTCCGAGTTCGTTTCGACGGAGAGTTCGTAGAGCGCCTGCTCGCCGCTGCCGGCCGGCCACCAGAGCCTCGGCCTGTCGAGATGGAAGACATGTGTGATCGAGGTCTCGCCGGCATTGACGCCGATGTCGAGCCGCAGCCGCTCGTCATCGAGCGAAAAATAGACCTGGGCGACGCCGGTGCCCTTGGCAAACAAGGTCGCCGTCACCTTGAGATCGACCGAGCCGTCGCCGTTGTGGAACTGCCGCGTAACCACCGTCTCGATCCGCGCCGTCTCCAGCTTCTTCAGCGCGATGGTGCCGTAAAGCCCGAGGGGAGCAATGGCGATGTTCCAATCCCAACCGAAATGGCACTGCGGCTTGCGCAGCATGTTGCCGTTCGGGATCGGCGAATTGCCAGTGCTGTACGGAATGTAGAACGGCTGCTTGCCCTGCAGCTCGGCCCCCGCCTTGATGCTGGAATGCAAAAGGATGCGGATCTTATTCTCGCCCGTCTTCAGGGCCTTGGAAACATCGGGGCGATAGCGCTGGAAGCTATTGTTGCCTTCGAGCACGAGCACATCGTTGACATAAACGCTCGCCACCGTGTCGAGATAGTCGATATCCAGATACCAGTCGCCGCTTGCATCATCGAGCGTGAAGCTGCGGTCGATCTGCCAATCCTGATGCGCGACCCACTGCACCACCTCTTCGTTCCGGCCAAAATAGGGATCGGGGATGAGGCTGGCGGCATGCAGCGCGGAATGGACGTCGCCGGGAACCGGCATGGAGAGGGAATGATTGCTGTTGGGGGACGTCAGACGCCACGAACCAGCCAGATCGAGACTGAAACCATCATTGAATGCGGACGACATCGGACCTCCTCGGACCGCCGTGGGCGGAGGCGGCACGCCGCCCCCGCCTTATGTGACTAAATTCTAAGTTCCGTTTGCGCGTCGAAGAGCGAGGCGAGCGTCATGTCGAAGCCGAGCTTGAGGCGCGATCCCGGGCCGAAACGCCGGGCGCCGTTTATGCGCACCGACATGGTATGGCCGGCATGATTGAGCCAGAGCAGATTGTCGGCGCCCATCGGCTCCTCGATATCGACGGTCGCGTCGTGCGTTTCCGCCCCCAAACCTTCATTGACCTTGATGTGTTCCGGTCGCACGCCGAGGACGACCTTGCGGCCGGCCTCCAACCTCTCGCCGGCTTCGTAGCCATCAAGCGAGAAGAGCACGTCATTGGTGGCGAAGACGATCTTGCCCTCGCGGTTGACCAGTTCACCACGCAGGAAGTTCATCGACGGCGAACCGATGAAGCCGGCGACGAAAAGATTGCGCGGCTTGTTGTAGATCGTCGTGGGGTCGTCGAGCTGCTGGATGATGCCGCTCTTCATGATGGCGATGCGGTCGGCAAGCGTCAGGGCCTCGATCTGGTCGTGGGTGACGTAGATCATCGTGTTCTTCAACGACTGATGCAGCCGCTTGATTTCGACGCGCAGCTCCGAGCGCAGCTTGGCGTCGAGATTGGACAGCGGCTCGTCGAAGAGGAACACGTCGACATCGCGCACCAGGGCGCGGCCGATCGCCACGCGCTGGCGCTGGCCGCCGGAAAGCTCGGCCGGCTTGCGCTTCAGAAGCGGCTGGATCTGCAGGATCTCGGCGGCGCGCGCGATGCGCTTATCGATCTCCGGCTGCGGCACCTTGGCGACATGCAGGCCGAAGGACAGGTTCTTTTCGACCGTCATCTGCGGATAGAGCGCATAGGACTGGAACACCATGCCGATGCCGCGATCCTTCGGCTCTTCCCAGGTGACGTTCTTGCCCTTGATGAAGATCTGCCCCTCGGTGATGTCGAGCAGGCCGGCGATGCAGTTGAGAAGCGTGGACTTGCCGCAGCCGGAAGAGCCCAGCAGGACGAGGAACTCGCCGTCGTTGATTTCGAGATTGAGGTTTTTCAGAACGGTGATCGCGCCGAAATCGAGCGAGAGGTCTTTGATGGAAACGCTGCTGGTCATGAATCAACCCTTCACTGCGCCGGCGGCGATGCCGCGGACGAAAAGCCGTCCGGAGATGAAATAAACGACCAGCGGAACAAGACCCGTCAGGATCGTTGCCGCCATGTTGACGTTGTATTCCTTCACACCCTGAACGGAATTGACGATATTGTTGAGCTGCACGGTCATCGGATAATATTCCGGCCGGGTGAAGACGACGCCGAACAGGAAGTCGTTCCAGATACCCGTGATCTGCAGGATCATCGCGACGACGAAGATCGGCAGCGACATGGGCAGCATGATGCGCAGGAAAATCTGCCAGAAGCCCGCACCGTCGATGCGCGCGGCCTTGAAAAGCTCCGCCGGCAGCGACGCGAAATAATTACGGAACAGAAGCGTCAGGATCGGCATGCCGAAGATGCTGTGCACCACGATCAGCCCGGTGAGCGTGCCGTAGATGCCGATTTCGCGCAGCACGATGACGATCGGATAGATCATTACCTGATAGGGAATGAAGGCGCCGACGACAAGGATCGAGAAGAACAGATCGGCTCCCTTGAACCGCCAGTTGGCAAGCGCATAGCCATTGACCGATGCGATCGCGATCGAAAGAACCGTCGACGGAACGGTGATGCGTACCGAATTCCAGAAGCCGCGGGAAAGACCGTCGCAATTGAGACCGGTGCAGGCCGTCGCCCAGGCTTTGACCCAGGGTTCGAAGGTGATTTCGAGCGGCGGCGAAAAGATGTTACCGAGCCGGATTTCCGGCATCCCCTTCAGCGAGGTGACGATCATCACGTAAAGCGGCAAGAGATAATAAACGGCGGCAACGAAAAGCGTGCCGTAGAGCATGATGTTGCGGCCCGAGAGCGTCCGGCGCGGCTTGCGGCCGTTCGGCCCCGAGAAGGTCTTGCCGGCCGGGCTCGCGGCGTCATTCGCATTGTTGAGAGTCGTTGAATCAGACACGCTTGCGCCCTCCGCCGAATTCCAGGTAGGCCCAGGGGATGATGATGATGGCGACGGTCACCAGCATCATGGTGGAGGCTGCGAAACCCTGTCCGAGATTCTGCGCCTGGAACATGTAGTCATAGACGTATTTCGCCGGAACTTCCGACGAGATGCCCGGGCCGCCGCTCGTCTGCGCGACGACGAGATCGTAGACCTTGACGATGCCGCTGGCGATGATGACGAGCGTGGTGATGAAGACGGGGCGCATCATCGGAATGACGATAAACAGATAGGTCCGCCACATCGGGATGCCATCCACGCGCGCCGCCTTCCAGATGTCCTCGTCGATGCCGCGCAGACCCGCGAGCATCAGGCACATGACAAGACCCGTACCCTGCCACAGGGCGGCGATCAGCACGCCGTAGATGACGATGCTCGGGGTATAGAGCGGATCGAAGGTGAAGCTCGTCCATCCGAACGAGCGCACCACGGACTGGACGCCGAATTCGGGATTGAGCAGCCACTGCCAGACCAGGCCGGTGACGATGAAGGAAAGTGCGAAGGGATAAAGGAAAATCGTGCGGAACGTATTTTCGAAGCGGATCTTCTGATCCATCAACGCGGCCAGCACGAAGCCGATGACCAAGCTGAAGATCATCGAGAGAATGCCGTAAACCGCAAGGTTCTCGATGGATACGATCCAGCGCGGCGCCGCCCACAGGCGGTGATACTGATCCAATCCGACGAAGTTCAGACGCGGCAGCAGCTTCGAACTGGTAAAGGAATAAACCACCGTCCAGATCGAGCCGCCCAGGAAAATGACCACGGCGGTCAGGATCATCGGAATGGATGCAATTTTCGAATTCAGATTACGCAGATATTGATTTGGCCGGTCGGCTTTCGCGGGACCCGTCATTGTAGCTCCTTCTGAAGCGCAACTGCTTCGATGACCGGGACCGGGCTTGACCGCGGCTCCCGTCCGCTCTCCCCGCCCATGGCCGAACCCGACAATGTCGCGGGTCCGTCGGCCAAGAGAGGCACTGCCGTCAGCCGGATCACACGAGGTGGCTCCGGCCGTGATGCCGGCCGCACCGAGCGACCGGCATCAGGACAGCGAGAGGATTGAGATCAGTCGGCTGCAGCGATGATGTCGACGAAGCGCTTCTGCGCTGCTTCCGGCGTCATCGAAGGATTGGCGAAGAACTCGGAAAACAGGTCTTCCTTCTGCTTCTGCGTATCGGCGGAGAGAAGCTGGTCCGTGCCCTCGATCACATTGCCCTTCTTCAGGATTTCGAGGCCCTTCTTCATGCAATCGTTGGCCTCCGCGAGATCCACGTCGCCACGCACCGGCAGCGAGCCCTTCTTCAGGTTGAAGGCAACCTGCGTCTTAGGATCGAGCAGCGTTTTGGCGAGCACTTCCTGGGCCTTGGATTTGGCGTCATCCTTCAGCAACGGGAAATAGAAGGCGTCGCCGCCAGTCGAAATGACTTCGTTGACGCCGAGACCCGGAAGGCAGGTATAATCCGTGCCGGCCTTCTGGCCCGCGAGCGCGAACTCGCCCTGCGCCCAGTCGCCCATGATCTGCCCGCCGGCCTTGCCGGTGATGACCAGGTTCGTGGCCTGGTTCCAGTCCTGAACGTTGGAACCCTTGGACAGCTTGCGGGCATCGTCGGCAGCCTTGAAGACCTTGGCGATTTCCGGCCCGGCCGCGACTTTCGCGTCCTTGCCGCCGAAGACTTTCTGGAAGGTATCCTTGCCGGCGATGGCGACCATCAGCACGTCGAAAGCACCAGCCGCCTGCCACGGCTGACCACCCAGGGCGAGCGGAACGATACCCGCCTTTTCCAGCGCGGGGCCTGCGGCAACAAACTCATCCCAGTTCTTCGGAACCGGAACGCCAGCCTTCTTGAAGGCTGCGTTCGAAAGCCAGAGCCACTGCCAGGAGTGGATATTGACCGGAGCACAATAGATCTTGCCGTCGATGGTGCAGGAATCGAGCAGGCTCGACGGACGGATGATGTCCTTCCAGTGCTCTTGTGTCGCTACATCGGTCAGGTCGCGCATGAGGCCGGCCTGCACGAGCTCTTCTGCCTGGCGGCCATGGTTGAACTGGGTGGCACCCATCGGATCGCCGCCGGTGATGCGGCTGACCATGATCGGACGCGCGGTGCCGCCGGAGCCGGCAATCGCGCCATCGACCCAGTGATTGCCGGTGGCGTCGAACGCCTTCGCCAGCTCGGCCACGGCAGCGGCTTCGCCACCGGACGTCCACCAATGCGTTACTTCGAGATCCGTCGCATTGGCTGCTCCCAGGGGCAATACGACCGAAGCAGCCAGTGCAGCCGCCATCAAACGAATATTCATGAGTTTTCCTCCCTCACTGAAACGTTGCCGGAAAAACGTAGTCGAATCATTTTCAACGCGCAACCGCCCGCTCGCGAAATTTTCCGGAAAGCACGATCAGACGCTTTCAGATTACCTTTATGCTTGTAAAAAATGCGATGTGCCCGCAGCTTCATCAGCAACACGCATCCATAAGATTTCCCTTTAGTTCTTTGAATTTTTTAAATTAAAAATGCTGCATTGCCTTATAAATCTCGCAGCGCCTCTCGCAGATGCAAAATTTTTCAGCTTCAGCTGTGGATTCAACCGCTGGATACCCATTTCGATGCTCCAACAGAAAAAGCGCTCGACTTTTCTACTGTATCGTTACAGATTTCTTCAATGAGGGAGGAGCGACCGCATTGCGCATGTGCTTGCGGCGCTGCTGCAAGCGATATAAGCGGATTGGCCGCGGGAGGCGGCCGGGAGGCGGGCTTGGACGAGATGGACAATAAGAAGATTTCTGGCAGCGCTACTCAGCCCACGCCCGAGCGGCCGACGCTGAAGACGATTGCCTTCATGACGGGCCTCGGAATCACCACCGTTTCCCGCGCCCTGAAGGATGCCCCCGATATTGGAGCCGAAACCAAGGAGCGGGTGCGCATGGTTGCCCGGCAATTGGGCTACCAGCCTAATCGCGCCGGCGTGCGCCTGAGAACCGGCAAGACGAACGTCATCGCGCTGGTGCTGAGCATCGACGAAGAGATCATGGGCTTCACCAGCCAGATGGTCTTCGGTATTTCCGAGGTCCTGGCCGGCACGCAATATCATCTGGTCATCACCCCGCATTCGCACAGCAAGGACCCGCTGGTGCCGGTGCGCTATATTCTCGATACCGGCTCGGCGGACGGCGTCATCATATCGCGCACCGAGCCGGACGACCCGCGGGTTGAGCTCATGCATGAGCGTGGCATGCCCTTTGCCACGCATGGGCGCACCAATATGGGAATCTCCCATCCGTTTCACGACTTCGACAACGAGGCTTTCGCGCGCGAGGCCGTGCGCGCGCTGGTCGCCAAAGGCCGCCGCCGCATCGCGCTGCTGCAGCCGCCGGGCAAGCTCACCTACTACCTGCACACCCAGATCGGCTTCCAGACGGGCCTGCGCGAATATCATGCTCAGGAAGTTCCGCTGCGTGCCAGCACCGACACGTCGCTCGCCGATATCAAGGATACGGCCGAGGCGCTGATGCGCTCGTCGCATCCGCCGGATGGCATCGTCTGTTCCAGCAGCGCCGGCGCCATCGCCGTCAATGCCGGCATCGAGGCCGCGGGCTTCCGTCTCGGCCAGGATATCGACATGGTCGCCAAGCAGTCGACCGACGTGCTGAGCTGGATTCGCCCGGAGATCATTACGATCTACGAAGACTTCCGCCATGCCGGCCGGGAACTCGGCAAGGCCGTCATCGCCCGGATCGACGGCATCGAGCCGGAACTCCTGCAAAGCATCAGCCCGCCGATCTGGCCGAAGGGCTGATGATCAAGAAAAAGCCCGCCGGAGACATCCGACGGGCTCGTTTTTTCTTTTATGGGAAAACGGCGATCAGCCGTTCGCGCCGCTGCCCCACGGGCCGTGGTGGATATCCTTGCCATCGACGCGGTCGAAGCCATGGGCGCCGAAGAAGTCCCGCTGGGCCTGGATCAGGTTGGCGGTGCCGCGCGCCTGGCGATAGGCGTCGAAATAGGTCAGGGCCGAGGCCAGCGCCGGAACCGGCAGGCCGGAGGCGGTGGCAGCCGAAACGATGCGGCGCAGCGCCGGGATCGATTCCTTGACCATCTCGGCGAAGGCCGGGGTGACGATCAGGTTGGCAGCATCCGGCGTCTTGGTGAAGGCGCTGGTGATCTCATCGAGGAACTGCGAACGGATGATGCAGCCTGCGCGCCAGATCTTGGCGATGACCGGCATCGGCAGCGACCAGTTGAACTCCTTCGAGGCTTCCGCCATGACCGCGAAGCCCTGCGCATAGGCGCCGATCTTGGCGGCAAACAGCGCCAGTTCCAGATCCTTCAGCAGTTCGGGGCCGAAGGCGATCGGGAATTTGTAGTCCGGCGTGCCGAAGATCTTCTCGGCGGCCTCGCGCTGGCTCTTGATGGCCGACAGGCTGCGGGCGGCAACGGCCGCTTCGATGGCGGTGGCCGGAATGCCCATGTTCTGCGCTTCGATCGCGGACCATTTGCCCGTGCCCTTCTGGCCGGCCTTGTCGAGGATGATATCCGGCACGGCGCTACCGGTCGCCGGATCCTTGGCAGCCAGAACCTTTTCGGTGATCTCGATCAGGTAGGAATTCAGGCGGCCTTTGTTCCATTCGCCGAAGATATGGCTGATCTCGGCGGCGCTCTTGCCGAGACCGTCGCGCAGGATGCCGTAGATTTCAGCGATCATCTGCATGTCGGCATATTCGATGCCGTTATGGATGGTCTTGACGAAATGGCCGGCGCCGTCATTGCCGAGCCAGGCGACGCAGGGCTCGTCCTTGTATTTGGCGGCGATCGAGGTCAGCACCTTCTCGACGCGCTTGTAGGAGTCCTCGGTGCCGCCGACCATGATCGACGGACCGTGACGCGCACCTTCTTCGCCGCCGGACACACCCATGCCGATAAAGGTCAGGCCGGTATCCTTCAGGCGGTCGAAACGGGCGATCGTATCGCGGAAATTGGCGTTGCCGGCATCGATCATGATGTCGCCCTTGTCGAGATAGGGCTGCAGCGCCGCCATCTGCTGGTCGACCGGCTCGCCGGCCTTGATCATGATGATGATCGGCCGCGGCGGACGGATCGATTCGACGAATTCCTCGATCGTCTTGCAGGGAATGATCTTGTCCTTCAGCGCACCCGCATTCGCATAGAATTCATCCGTCACTTGCGGCGTGCGGTTGAACACGGCGATTTTATTACCCTTTTCGGCAATATTGAGCGCCAGGTTTGATCCCATGACAGCGAGACCGATGAGCCCGATTTCTGCCTTTTCCACGACAATCCTCCAATAATTCGCCTGCTGCGCCGCCTGCTCAGAAAAAGCGGGACGCATGAGATTTCGAAATGACGCCTAAGCCTTCCCAGAAACGGATCTCGCCTTCGGGAGTTATGCGTTCGGCGTTGTTGTTGCACTCCGGGCGGGAAACGGCAAGCCTTCGAAGAGGCCGAATCGACCCCTTTGCGAAAGCCCGCGCCAATCCACGGAATTTTTTCCGAGGACCGGGCGATCCGGCCCGTCGAAACGGCATATAGAGGAGGAAATATCCATGTCGACCATGACAGCCAGGATCATTCACGTCTCCATCGATCGCCATTGGCACGAAGTCTATGGCTTCGCGAGCCGCCCGGAAAACATGCCGCTCTGGGCCTCAGGCCTGACATCCGGGCTCACGAGGGACGGCGAGGACTGGATCACCTCCGGCGTTCTCGGCTCGGCGCGCATCCGCTTCGCGCCCCATAACGAATTCGGCGTCATCGACCATGTGGTCACGCTCGAATCCGGTCTGCAGGTCCACAACGCGCTGAGGATCGTGCCGAACGGCGACGGTGCGGAGGTGATGTTCACGCTGCTGAGATTGCCCGGCATGACCGACGAACAGTTTGCGGCGGATGCGCAGCACATAGACAAGGATCTTCACGCGTTGAAGACCCTGATGGAGCAATAGGCGCCGTCAGAGCAATTCCAGGAAAAGTGCGCTGCGGTTTTCCGTCCGGAATTGCGTAAAAACGATGGGCTAGAGCGAGCGCAGCGTCCAGTCGACGATCTCGGCGGTGACGCCGGCAAAGGCCGTGTCCAGCCCGCGCACGAAATCGGGATTGCTGCCGCCGGAGACCGGAACGGTCTTGCGGAAGACGCTCTGCGCCTTGATCGTGCCGGTGCGGTCGTTGAGGATCTTGACCGAGATTTCGACATTGGCCGACTTCTGCCCGCCCGCCGCATCGATCTCGAAGGAGCGGATATCGCTGACGATCTGGTAGTCGATCGCAAGCCCCTGCCCCGGAACGCCGACGCCACCGAGCTTGCCGGTATTCTCGAAAGCCTCGACCAGCTTCGACTGCACCATGCGGCTCAGCTTGTCGCTCCACTGCGCCTTGCCGAGATACTGGATTTCCGAGGGAGAGACGCGAATGACGATCAGGTTGCTGTCCAGCGCCTGCAGCGCCGTCGGCGGCGGGATCAGGATCTGCCGGCCCTTCACCGCCGGCCCGTTTGCCTTCACCGAAGCAGAGAGATCGTAGGTATCATTGCTGGCGGAAGAGCCGCAGCCGCTGAGCAGAGCCGCGAGCAGCGGCAGTACGATCGCCGTCTTCCGATACACCCGACGACGATCACTTGAAACGCAACCCATCATATTCCGCCTATCCCGTACAGCCTTGAAATCGCTAGGACAGCTCCGCGTTTCGTGGAAGCGCGGAATTGTTCTATCTCTTTGCTTTTATGCAATTCCGGACGGAAAACCGCCGCCCGCTTTTCCTGGAATTGCTCTTGTCATCAGCGCCGCGTCCGGCCGTCATATTGCTTGACCGTATCGCCGCCGAAGATCAGGCGCTGCGGGTTGCGGTCGAAATTAGTGATTGTGTTGTTCAGATTGTCAACCGTGCCCCGCATGTCGTTAATGAGAGTCTGGACGTTGCTCAGACCACTGCTCGAGAACTTCTGCAGATTGTCAGCGATCGGCCCGATCCGGGCATTGAGATTGTCAGCCATCTTCTTGAACGACTGCAGCGTATCCTTGGCTTCAGCAAAGAGCGATTGCGTATCGCCGGAACCCAGCAGCGAATCGACCTTGCTCAAAACGCCGTCGACCTTGCCGGAGGCGGAGTTGAGCTTGTCGGAAATCGACCGGGCATTGGCGATCGTCTGGTCGATGTCCTGCTGGCGTGCCGCGACCGAATTGGCGACATCGCGGATGGAGGCGACGGCGGTGCGCGCATCCTTCGTCACCTGGGTAATGTCGTCAACCGACCCCTTCACCTTGGCGGGATCGATCTGCGCGACGAGCGCGTCGACGCGATCGAGCGTCTGCTGCGCCTTCTGCCCGAACGCATTGTAGGTCTCTGCCGTCTGCTTGAAGCTGGCAATCGTCGCCTTCAGGTCGGTCGTCGCATCCGCCACATTGGCGGTGATCTTGTCGGCATTGGCGACGACATCGTTGATCTTCTTCGAGTCGACCGCACGCACCAGGTTCTCGACCGCCTCGAGCGTGGAATTGATGCGAACCGATACGTTCTTGAACGTGTCGGAAAGCTGGCCGACGCTTGCCAGGAACTTGTCGATATTATCGGCATTGTCGGACAGAGCTTTCGAGAAGGTCTGCGCGTTGCGCACCGTGTCGGTCAACGGCGCGCGCGAATCCGAGACGAAGCCCTGGATATCGCCGATCGTATCGTTGGCGCGGTTGAGGATCTTGTCGGCGGTATTGAGCAGGTTCGTGACGCTCGACTGATCGGCGAGCAGCACGGCGCGTTTGCCGGTGTCGAGCGAGCGCTTGAGGATATTTTCGTCACCGTTGCGGCCGCCGGAAAGCTCGATATAGGCGGCGCCCGTCAGGCCCTGAATTTCAAGAATGGCCCTGGTGGAGGTGTAGACCGGCGCGTCGGCGCGCACTTCGGTAAAGGCGAGCGAATAATTCGGATCGTCGGCATCGATCGACAGCCCCTGCACCGAGCCGACCTGAATGCCGTTGAACCGGACAGGCGAGCCGACGCTCAGGCCGTTTGCCGAGCCCGGAATGCGGACAACCAGTTCCGCCATCGGGCCGCCGCGACCATACTCCGCCATCCAGTAGACGAAGCCGAAGGCCGCCGCGATGACCAGCAGCGTGAAGAACCCGACGATCGTATAATTGGCTTTGGTTTCCATTGTTCCAGTTACTTCTCGCGGCTGTGGGCGCCAGCGCCGTTGACGTCGTTTCGATCTGCGATGTCCTCCCGCGGCACGATCGACCGCGCGCGCTTACCCCGGAAATAGGACTGCACCCAGGGGTCGTCGCAGGCGAGCATGTCCTCAACCGTTCCTTCCACCAATACCCGCTTTTGTCCAAGAACGGCAATACGATCGCAGACGGAGAAGAGGCTATCGAGGTCGTGAGTCACCATATAGACGGTCAGGCCGAGCGTGTCTCGCAGCTTGGCGATCAGCTCGTCGAATTCCGCAGCACCGATCGGATCGAGGCCGGACGTCGGCTCGTCCAGGAAGACCAGATCGGGGTCGAGCGCCAGGGCGCGGGCAAGGGCGGCGCGCTTGATCATGCCGCCGGAAAGCTCGGAGGGATATTTGTCGGCGGCGTCCGCGGCAAGGCCGACCATGCGGATCTTCAGATGCGCCAGTTCGTCCATCAGGTTCTTCGGCAGATCGAGATATTCCCGCATCGGCACCTGGATGTTCTCCTTGACCGTCAGCGAGGAAAACAGCGCCCCCTGCTGGAAGAGCACGCCGAGACGCATGTCGAGCTGATTGCGCTCCGGTTCGGAGAGCTTGTCGTAATCCTTGCCGAGGATCTCGATCTTGCCGGAGCGGCGCGGCAGCAGCCGCAGCACCGTGCGCATCAACACCGACTTACCGGTGCCGGAGGCGCCGACAAAGCCCAGGATCTCACCGCGATAGACATCGAGATTGAGCCTGTCGAGCACGATCTTGCTGCCGAATCCGACCGTAACATCACGCGCCGACAGCACGATATCCCTGTCCCGCTCATGCGGCTGCGATGAAATTTCCGAATGAAGCGCGCTCATGACTGCCGGCCCCTCAGAAATCGATCGCCGCATAGAACATGGCAAACAGCCCGTCCATGAGGATTACCACGAAAATCGACTTCACCACCGATGAGGTCACATGCTGGCCGAGCGATTCGGCGCTGCCGCCGACCTTCAGGCCCTCGACGGCGGCAACGATGCCGATCACCAGCGCCATGAACGGCGCCTTGATCATGCCCGAAATGACGGTGGAAAGACTGATCGCCTCATGCAGGCGCGAGACAAAGGTGGCGAAGGTGATGCCGGAATAGGCCCAGGCGACCGTCGCCGCGCCGAAGAGCGAGGCAAAATTGGCAAGGATCGTCAGCAGCGGCAGCGCCACGGTCAGCGCCACCAAGCGCGGGAAGATCAGCACGCCGATGGGATTGAGGCCCATCACCTTCAAGGCGTCCACTTCCTCGCGCATCTTCATCGAGCCGATTTCGGCCGTGATTGCGCTGCCCGAGCGGCCGGCGATCATGATTGCCGTCAGAAGCACGCCGATCTCGCGCAATTGCAGGATGCCGACCAGATCGACGACGAAGACCTCCGCGCCGAAATAGCGCAGCTGGAAGGCGCCCTGCTGCGCGATGATGGCGCCGATCAGATAGGACATCAGGAGGATGATCGGCACGGCGCGCACGGCCATATGATCGATCTGGTTGACGATCGAGGCCGGAGAGACGCCGCTGCCACGCCCGAACTTCAGCTGTGCGCCGCGCACCGCCGAGCCGAGAATATACATGGCCGCGACAAGATTGCCCCAGATCTCGTAAACACTCTCGCCGATCGGCGCGAAAATACGCTCCGCCCAGGATTTCCTGGGTTTCGGTTCGGCCTTCTCCTCCTCGAAATCCTCCGCGAAGGCCGAGAGCAGTTCATCGATATGCGCATCGGAGCCCTCGATGCGGACATCGGCGCCGTGCGCTTCCTGGCTTTCCTTCAGGCGGCGAATGAGCAAAGCGCCGGCCGTATCGATCTCCGACAGATCGGAAAGATCGATCACCACCTGGCCGCCGCCGCTGCGCTTGGACAGCTGATCGATCTGCCGCAGCACGCCATGGATATTGGCGCTGCGCCAGTTGCCCTCCAGCCGATAGCGATGCCCGCTGCCATCGGGCTCGTCATCGATCCTCGGTGCATCGGTCTTTTGCTCGGCTGCTTTCAAACTCATGCGTCTTTCAGGTCTTGCGGCGAAATCGCCGACTCGGCGTTCCTTGCCTGTCGTCGATGGTTAATACACCGAGTGTCTATGACATTTCCATGCCGCGCCACCGTCAAAATATGTCATAGCTTTTTGATATCCAAATGAATTCGTTTTACGCCGCTCACGGGATGCCGCTTGCCCTGCCGCCGATGGAGGCGTTGCCGGGTTCAAGATTGCGCGCGAAGATCACCATGACGAGACCGACGGCGGCGGCGGCGGCCATCACATAATAGCTCGCAAGACCGAGCCAGGCGTAGAGATAGCCCGATGCCAGGGTCATCAGCCCGAGGCACATGCCGTTGTAGAAGAAGTAGGCCCCTTGTGCCGATGCCTCCTGCGTCTCCTGCACGGAAGCGACGATGCGGCGCTGGATGCCGGTGTGAACACAGGCGAAGGTGAAGGCGTGCAGACATTGCAGCGCGAAATAGCCAGCAAAGCCGAGATTGATCGGAAACAGGAGCCAGCGTCCGACACACACGACAGAGCCAAAGAGGATCAGCGTCCAGGCGCTGAAGCGGCGACTCAGCATCTTCGACAGGAAGAACACCATGACCTCGGCCGCAACACCGATGCTCCAGAGGATGGCGACCTTGGTGCCCGAGAAACCCAGCTCGCGCCAATAGATCGATGCGAAGGCGTAGAGCATGGCGTGGCTCGACTGCTGCACGGACACACCGATCATCGTGATCAGCAATTGCGGCGAGCGGAGCGAACCGCCGGTCGGCGACGGCAGGCTCATCGGATCGCGGCGCCGGCGCGTCGGGCCGATACGCGGACACAGGAAAGCCACCAGCGTGGTCAGCACGAAGCCCGCGACCATGGTCGGCAGAACCATCGTGCTGCCCCATCTGCCGATCATCGCGCCGCCAAGCAGGGTCGAAACGATAAAGATGATCGACCCCCAGACGCGCATCGAGCCGTAATCGAAACCCCAGCGCCGGACACCGGAAATGGCGATCGATTCGACGATCGGCACATAGGGCGCGTAGGTCGCGCCCTGGATGGAATAGACCAGCAGCACGGGCCAGAAATCGCTGGTCCAGTATAGCGCGATCGCCGTCAACAGCGACAACCCGCCCGACCACAACAGCACATCGGCCCGCTCGTCGACACGATCGGCCAGCATGCCGACGATCGGTATGACGAGAACCTTCACCACCATCGGCACGGCGAGGATAAGACCGATCTCCCGGTCGCTGAAATTCAAGCCCGCCAGCCAGATCGGAAAGAACGGCAGGGCAATGCCGTTGACGAACAACGGCGCGCAATAGGACAGAGCGGTGCGCAGACGAAAATAGGAAGGCGCATCCTCGCCCTGCAGAGAGTTTGTCGCGGGAATCATGACAGACCTGAAGGGGAACTAAGATGTCCCTATCATCCTATTGGGGTGACGACCATGGCGGGAGATAACCTCACCCAGCCGTTTCGGACGAAAACGGCGTGGCTGTCGGGTTTGCGACGATCAATAATTGTGAATGGTCGTTATCCGATGCGTGAGGCGGCGCGATTGCTACGCCGCCTGCGCGCCAAGCGCCTTCGGCAGTTCCTCGACGGCGACGCCAACCGGTTGAGCTTCGGTGATCGACTGCCAGGTGATCAGCTCGAACGTGCCGTCCTCGTGCTCGGCGATCGCCGTGCAGCTTTCGACCCAATCGCCGGTATTGATATAGCGGATGCCGCCGAGATCCTCGATAACGGCATGGTGGATGTGGCCGCAGATGACGCCATCGGCATTGTTGCGTCTCGCCTCTTCGACGACGACATGCTGGAACTCGCCGATGAAATTGACCGCGTGCTTGACCTGCAGCTTCGCCCAGGCCGAGAACGACCAGTAAGGCATGTTCAGGTGGCGACGGACCGCGGCGAGGCCGATATTGATCTTGATCGCCATGTCATAGGCCCAATCGCCGAGATAGGCGAGCAACCGGGCATTGCGCACGACGACGTCGAATTCGTCACCATGCAGCACGAGATATTTCTTTCCGTCGGCCGCTTCGTGCATCGCACGCTCGGCCACTTCGATGCCGCCGAAATGCATGCCGGGAAAATCACGCAGGAATTCATCGTGATTGCCGGGGATATAGACGATCCGCGTGCCCTTGCGTGCCTTGCGCAGCAGCTTCTGGACGACATCGTTGCAATCCTGCGGCCAGTACCAGCTGCGCTTCAGCCGCCAGCCATCGACGATATCGCCGACGAGGAAGATCGTGTCGGCCTCGTGATAGCGCAGAAAATCGAGAAGATAGTCCGCCTTGGCCGCTTTCGAGCCGAGGTGCACGTCAGAAATGAACAGCGTCCGAAATCGCCGAGTGTCCATGTTTTCATTCACGAACTCAGTGTCCGTGCCCTATCCTACGTTGGCTATTCCAAAACCAGACTCGTGTTTCAGGATGATGACAAATACTGTGTGCAGCGGCCGCCAAGCGGAAATCACCCATGTTTTGCGGCAATGGCGAGATCTGGACGGTCGGTGGTGAAACTGGCCACGCCGAGGCGGAACATCGTCCGTGCGGCATCGACCGTGTGGGCGGCCCAGCCGTGGACCGTAATGCCGTTTTTACGGAGCAATGCCATCGTCTCGGCATCGATCGTGTCGGCACGCAGACCGATCTCGCGGACGCCAAGCCGCGCGAGTGCTGCAAGAATTCCGCTCCAGCCGATCTGCGCCGTCGTTTGCGGCGAGCAGAGGAAGGTCACGCCAAGCAGGTCGCCGGCATTCAGACCGCGCTTGCCGAGCGCGGTAGCGAAGGCTTCGAGGCACGGCAGCGAAAAGCTGGTCACCATTGTACGTCCGAGCATGCCGGCGGCCAGCAGCGCCTCGATGATCCGGCCCTCCATGCCGTCATAGGCGCTGCCGTCCTGCCTGGTCTTGATTTCCAGCCGCAGATCGACCGAGGACGACCGGAAGATATCGATGGTTTCGCCAAGTGTGGGGATGGTCTCGCCGCCGCTGCCGATGACGATATGGCCCATCAGGTCGTCATAGCTGAAATCCGCGATCGCGCCCGTCCCGTCCGTCATTCGGTCGATCAGCGCATCGTGATGAACCACGAGCCGGCCATCACGGGTCTGATGGACGTCGAACTCGACGAGATCGACGTCGAGCCTGGCCGTCTGCGAGAAGGCGAGCCGGGTGTTTTCGGGCCAGAGATGCTTGCCGCCGCGATGAGAGGCAATGAGGGTCATGCGTGCTTTCTCCATTTCCCGCCGTCATAATTGCCTGCCATGAACCCCATGTGACGCCGCCGGCCGCGACAAAGTCATGGTTTTCGCGGGCGGAAAATTTTATGCGTTTGCCGCGACAAAAAACCCTCCGGATGCGTCAATTGCATACTGTGCAGCCGAAGCGATTGATGTAAGGAGGGGGACTCAGGCGCGAGCGCGACAGCAGGAATGGAGAAGCGTGATGGATACGCACGACACATCGAAGTCAGCCAAGAACATGGCGAGCGGCAATTTCGACGAACAGGCGCTCTTCTTTCACCGCTATCCACGCCCCGGCAAGCTGGAAATCCAGGCGACGAAGCCGCTCGGCAACCAGCGCGACCTGGCGCTCGCCTATTCTCCGGGCGTTGCCGCGCCCTGCCTCGCCATCCGCGACAATCCGGAAACCGCCGCCGACTACACGTCCCGCGCCAATCTCGTTGCCGTGATTTCCAACGGCTCCGCCGTGCTCGGCCTCGGCAATATCGGTCCGCTCGCCTCCAAGCCGGTCATGGAAGGCAAGGCCGTGCTGTTCAAGAAATTCGCCGGCATCGATGTCTTCGATATCGAAGTGCAGGCGCCGACCGTCGATGAGATGGTCAGCACGATTTCCGCGCTGGAGCCGACCTTTGGCGGCATCAACCTCGAGGACATCAAGGCGCCGGAATGTTTCGACGTCGAGCGCCGGCTGCGCGAGAAGATGGAAATCCCGGTCTTCCACGACGACCAGCACGGCACCGCCATCATCGTCGCCGCCGCCATCCTCAACGGCCTGGAACTGGCCGGCAAGAAGATCGAAGAGGTGAAGATCGTCGCCTCCGGCGCGGGTGCCGCGGCGCTTGCCTGCCTCAACCTGCTGGTCACTCTCGGCGCCAGGCGCGAAAACATCTGGGTCCATGACATCGAGGGCCTGGTCTATGAAGACCGCAACGTCCTGATGGACGAGTGGAAGGCCGTCTACGCCCAGAAGAGCGACAAGCGCGAGCTTGCCGAGTCGATCCCCGGCGCCGACGTTTTCCTTGGCCTGTCCGCCGCCGGCGTGCTGAAGCCCGAGCTCCTCGAAAAGATGGCGGAAAAGCCGCTGATCATGGCGCTCGCCAACCCGACGCCGGAAATCATGCCGGATCTTGCCCGCGCCGCCCGCCCGGACGCGATGATCTGCACCGGCCGTTCGGACTTTCCGAACCAGGTCAACAACGTCCTCTGCTTCCCCTATATCTTCCGTGGCGCGCTCGATTGCGGCGCCAAGACGATCAACGAGGAAATGAAGATGGCCGCCGTGCGCGCCATCGCCTCGCTCGCCCGCGAGGAACCCTCCGACGTCGCCGCCCGCGCCTATACCGGCGAGACGCCGGTCTTCGGCCCGAACTATCTGATCCCCTCGCCCTTCGATCCCCGCCTGATCCTGCGCATCGCGCCGGCAGTCGCCAGAGCGGCGGCGGAAAGCGGCGTGGCCTTGCGCCCGATCACCGATTTCGATGCCTATATGGACGAACTCAACCGCTTCGTCTTCCGCTCCGGCTTCGTCATGAAGCCGATCTTCGCCGCCGCGAAGATCGCCGAGCGCAAGCGCGTGGTCTTTTCCGAAGGCGAGGACGAGCGTGTGCTCCGCGCCGCCCAGGTCCTGCTTGAGGAAGGCACGGCGGCTCCGATCCTGATCGGCCGTCCCTCGGTGATCGAGACCCGCCTGAAGCGCTACGGCCTGAAGATCCGGCCGAACACCGACTTCGCCGTCATCAACCCGGAAGACGATCCGCGCTTCCGCGAATATGTCGAGCTCTATTTCTCGCTGGTCGGCCGCAGCGGCGTCATTCCGGAAGCCGCGCGCACCATCGTGCGCACCAACACCACCGTCATCGGCGCGCTGGCGCTGAAGCGCGGCGAAGCCGATGCGCTGATCTGCGGTCTCGAAGGCCGCTACGAGCGCCACCTGCGTATCGTCCGCCAGATCATCGGCAAGCGCCCCGATGTGCGCGACTTCTCCGCACTCAGCCTGCTGATCTCGCAGCGCGGCGCGACCTTCTACACCGACACCTACGTCACCTTTAATCCGAGCGCCGAAGAGATCGCCGAGTCGGCCGTTCTGGCGGCAGAGGAGATCAAGCGCTTCGGCATCCAGCCGCGCGCGGCCCTCGTCTCCCATTCGAACTTCGGCTCGCGGGAATCGGAGAGCGCGACCAAGATGCGCGAGGCCCTGGCGCTGGTGCGCGAAGCCGCGCCGGATCTGGAAGTCGACGGCGAAATGCATGGCGACAGCGCCATCTCCGAGAGCCTGCGCCGGCATGTCATGCCGAACAGCACCCTCTCCGGCGAAGCCAACCTGCTGGTCTTCCCCAACCTCGATGCCGCCAACATCACGCTCGGCGTGGTCAAGACCATGACCGACGGCCTGCATGTCGGCCCGATCCTGCTCGGTACGGCAATGCCGGCTCACATCCTTTCGCCCTCGGTCACCTCGCGCGGCGTCGTCAACATGGCGGCCCTCGCCGTCGTCGAGGCATCGCAGCCGGGCTGAGACAATGCCCTGCGAACGGCCGCGCCATGGCGGCCGTTCGAAAAGCCGGCCATGGCTGGCTACTCAAAAACTTTTCGAAATCAGCGAGTTTTGATGGATACGCTGTTAAGCTCCGCGGTATATATTGCCTGAAAATTCATCCGCTTTTCGAAGAGCATAAAGTGAGCCGCGGCAAACAACTCCTCTCGCCCTGCCTGTTGCTGTCCCTGCTGGCGACGACGCCGGCCTTTGCCCAAGTAAGCCCCATCTGTGAGGACCTGCGCGGACAGTACGCCGACACCACGGAAATCATCGGCGCCAACGCCAAGACGCGCGAACTTTCGCGCGCCATCGTCCAGCAGAACATGATGATCCGGCGGCTGAAAAGCGACATGCGCAATCAGGGTTGCTCACCCGACAGCAGCCTGACGGTGCTCGGCGACGATAATGAAGCCGTCTGCGACGACATGCACGACGCGATGCAGCGCATGCGGGATGATCTCGCTTCGCTGATGGATGAACGCGAGCTCAGCGTGTCCCGTATCGATGACGCCGGTGTGGAGCGGCGGGAATTGCTGGATGAGATGCAGCAGAACGGCTGCAGCATTCCTTCCTCGGCCGCCCCGAATACCGTCATCGAGACTCGAAGGGCGCCCGAGGCTCCCCCTCCGGCCCGCGAACAGCGTCAATCGCTCGCCCAGCCGGAAAGCTCGATCACCACGATCGAGACCGAAAAGCCCAAGGCCGATACCGCCTTGCAGCCGAAACCGACGCCGGCCGCACCTGCGCCCACGGTCACGCAGGCCGAGCCAAAACCGGTGCAACCGGATCGCCCTTATGATCCTTCAGCCCGCAAGGTGCGTCAGGTCGGCCCGCAATTCCTCGCGACCGACCAGGGCAGCCTCGATCTCAAGCATCCGAAGGCTGCCGGGCCGCAACCGACACAATAGGCCGCCGCAGCAGGGCGATGATAGTCTCGTCGCCCTCCTCTACCGCCAGATCCCGGTACGAACGGCCGGAAGCATCCCTGACCGAGCGATCCGCGCCATGCTCCACCAGCAGGCGCACCGCTTCCGCACGCTTGTTTGCGATGGCAAAACCAAGCGGGGTCATCCAGTCTCGTTCGTAGGGTTGCCCTTCCGGGCGAAAATCCCCGAAACGGATATCCACCTGCTCTGGCCGCCTTTCCAGATTATCCTTCAACTGCGCCATCTGGCCGAAAGCGGCGGCGGCAAAAATATCGAGCGGCTGGGTCTTCAGAAACTCGACCATCTCCGGCTCGCCATTGTACGCGGCCCAGCCGATCGGCGGGGCATAGTAGTAAGGATCGCGGATGGTGGTGTCGGCACCATGCTCGATCAGTAGCCTCGCCATCTCGATGTGACCATGCAAAGCAGCTTCGTGCAGCGGCGTGCGGCTGGTCATGGTATTGACGTCGAAGCCAAGCGCCAGCATGCAGCGAACGGACTTGATGGCGTTGTCACCAGCTGCCTCATGCAGCATGGCCGGATGCGCCCGATGCATCGCCTCCACGATGTCGATATCGCGCGCAACTGTCCTTATGTGATCGGCGAGTTGCGCATGATCGGCTGCAATATCGCTATCCGCTCGCCGAAGCTGAATATAGACCCAATCCTCTTGCTTTAGACGGACCGCCACAGCTCCCTTTTGCACAAGATACAGCACCAAATCCTTGTCATCACCCAACCGCGCCCACTCATATGGCGTTCGGCCATTCACAGGTTTGTTGACGTCAGCGCCATGCTCGACCAGCAATCTCACGCGCTCGCCCATGCGCTTCTCACAAGCCCACGCCAGTTGATAGTCGAAGACGGTCTGTGAATTCGCCACCAGCTTGCCGTCCTCTCGCACCAGCCAATTGTTCCTGTCTCTCGCGGAAAGCCCGTATTCCAGAAGCAGATTCAGGCAGGCGTTGTCGGGCTCGAACATGCGGTTATAGAGCGCCTGGCTGTCGTTGGCTTCCGCGCCGGCATCGAGCAGCAGACGTGCGAAGGCTTCGCATTCCGGATGCGGCGGCTGGCGCACTTTCCCGGCCTCGCCCTCGCCGAAAACACCCGTCAACACGGTAAAGCGGTATTGGCCGCCATCGAGGAAGAAAGCGTTGACGTCGGCGCCGCGCCTGACAAGCTCTCTGGCCGCCGGCAAGCTGGAACGGCCTGGCAGCCGGGCATAGGCGGCAGACATCAGCGGCGTGAGATCATGCGGCCCGCCCTTGCGGTCGAGAAGCTGCGGCTGCCGATCGAGCCAGCGGCTTATGCCGGCCGCATCGCCGAGCACGGCCGCGACATGGATGCTATCCCCGGCAATTTCCGGATGCGCCTCCAGCAGCCTGAGCGCCTCGTCGAAACGCGCGGGGTCGGCGGGAATGCTGGAGAAATAAGAAACCGTCGCGAGAGATAGAAACTGATTGGCCAACTGATCCTGAGGCGCCGATTGGCGGTCGGCGCTCTCCAGATGTGCCTTCAATCTCGTCCAGCTCGAAAAATCGTGTTCGCGGGCAAGGACGAGCTGGATATCCTGAAGTCCCACTTCGGCGACATCTGGAAAATACGGTGCGACACGGCTGCGCGCCGACGGATCGCCGGAACGGACGGCCTTTAGCAAGGCCTTGGCCTGCTTCTTGAGGGAATCGACGGTAACATTGCCCGCCAGGGAGCGCGTGGTCATGAAAGACCTCCTTTCATTCACGTCCGGTATCCGCGCCCACAGACTGAAAAGAGGTGTGGCAGTCTCATATTCCATGCATCAGGTGGGCTTTGCCCTTCCCGCGGATCGGATGCGCCCTGAGAACGATCGAAAACTATAGCGGAGCGCGCGGCCTGTCCAGAGCACTCACGCCGGCTCGTAGCGGACATAGGCGAATTCATCGCCATCGGGCGACCAGTTCGGCACGTTGATGCTGCCCTGCCCGCCGAAAAGCTCGAATAGCGTCACGAGGTTGCCGCCATCCATGTCCATCAGCCGCATGCGAACGTTCAAATCGCGGGGATGATCGAAGACATCGGGGTCGTAGGAGATCAGCACGACCTTGTCGTTCTTCGGTGACGGATGGGCAAACCAGTTGCCGTAGTTGTCGTGTGTCACCTGCTGGAGACCGGTGCCGTCGGGATGAATGCGCCAGATCTGCATCAGGCCGGTGCGGCTGGAATTGAAGTAGATCCATTGCCCGTCGGCGGAATAGTCCGGCCCGTCGTTGCGGCCCTCGCCATGCGTCAGCCGTGTTTCCTCGCCGCCCTCGACCGAGATCGTATAGATATCGAAGACGTCGTTGCGGATACCGCAATAGGAGAAGCGCTGCCCATCGGGCGACCAGCCATGCCAGTAGGACGGCAGGTTGGTCGTCACCTGCCGCGGCGTACCGCCTTCGGCCGACAGGACATAGATGCAGGACTTGCCATGTTCGGTCTTGTCGGAAATGGCGATCAGCGAACCATTCGGCGAAATGCCATGGTCGTTGTTGCAGAGCCTCGCAAAGCCAGTATCGACCTGGACGGGTTCGCTCTTGCCGTCGACGGCAAGCCGATAGAGCAGCCCATCGCCATTCAGCAGCAGATACCGCCCATCCGGCGCGAAATTCGGCGCTTCGATCAACCTGTCCGTCTGCCAGACGATCCGGTTCTCACCGGTGCGGATATTGTAGATCTCGACCGAGCTGCGCATAGCGTCTCCACTTGCCGGATGGCGTTGCGATCAACGATCGCGGAACCGATTGGTGATCGGATAACGCCGGTCGCGACCGAAATTCTTCTTGGTGATCTTCACGCCCGGCGCCGACTGGCGGCGCTTGTATTCGGCGAGATAAAGCAGGTGCTCGATGCGGTGAACGGTGGCGATATCGTGGCCGCGCGCGACGATCTCCTCGACCGCCATTTCCTTTTCCACCAGGCATTCCAGAATATCGTCGAGCACCGGATAGGGCGGCAGCGAATCCTGGTCCGTCTGGTTCGGCCGGAGTTCGGCGGACGGCGCCTTATCGATGATGTTCGAGGGGATGACTTCGCCGGACGGGCCAAGCGCCCCCGGCGGCACATGCAGGTTGCGCCAGCGCGACAGCGCATAGACCTGCATCTTGTAGAGATCCTTGATCGGATTGAAACCGCCGTTCATGTCGCCGTAAAGCGTGGCGTATCCAACAGACATTTCCGACTTGTTGCCCGTCGTCACGACCATCGACCCGAACTTGTTGGAGATCGCCATCAGGATCGTGCCGCGTGCGCGGCTCTGCAGGTTCTCTTCGGTAATGCCGCTTTCCGTGCCTTCGAAGAGATCGGCCAGTGCCGAGGTAAAGCCGGTCACCGGCTCCTCGATCGGGACGATGTCGTAACGGCAGCCGAGCGCCCTGGCGCAATCGGCGGCATCCTTCAGCGAATCCTCGGAGGTATAGCGGTACGGCAGCATGACCGTGCGCACCCGCTCCTCGCCGAGCGCATCGACGGCAATCGCCGCGCAGATCGCCGAGTCGATGCCGCCGGACAGGCCAAGCACGACCGACTTGAAACCGTTCTTATTCACATAGTCGCGGAAACCCAGCAGGCAGGCGCGATAGTCCGCCTCTTCGCCTTCGGGAATATGCACCATCGGGCCTTCGGTGCAGTGCCAGCCGTCGCCGTTCTTCTTCCATGTCGTCACCGCCAGCGCGGTTTCGAACTGGCTCATCTGGAAGGCCAGCGTCTTGTCGGCATTGAAGGCGAAACTCGCGCCGTCAAAAACAAGCTCATCCTGGCCGCCCACCTGAGCCGCGAAAATCAGCGGCAAGCCGGATTCGATCACCTGACGGAGGGCGACCTGATGACGAACGTCGACCTTACCGCGATAATAGGGCGAACCGTTCAGCACCAGAAGGATTTCCGCGCCGCTTTCCGCCAGCGTCTCGCAGATGCCGAGATCGTTCCAGATCTCCTCGCAAATGGGGATGCCGATGCGCACCCCTCGGAAATTGACCGGGCCGGATATCGTGCCCTCATCGAAGACGCGCTTCTCGTCGAATTCGCCGTAGTTCGGCAGATCGACCTTGTCCCTGATGAAGATGACCTTGCCGCCGTCGAGCACGGCAGCGGAGTTGTAACGCCCGGTCTCGTCCTGCCGCGGAAAACCGACGATCACGCCCGGGCCGCCATCGGCGGTATCAGCCGCAAGGCTCTCCACAGCCTTCTGGCAGGCGCGCAGGAAAGCCGGCTTCAACACCAGATCCTCCGGCGGGTAGCCGGAAATGAACAGCTCCGTCAGCAGCAAAAGATCCGCGCCTTCACGCGCCGCCTCGGCCCGCGCTTCCCGCGCCTTGGCAAGGTTGCCGGAGACGTCGCCGAGCGTCGGATTGAGTTGGGCGACGGCAATGCGGATGGTCTGGGTGATGGGGCTTTGCTGTGTCATGCCATATATTTAGCGACGCGCCCCCTGTTCCGCAACAGCCTTTGGCGGCCGTCGCGATCGAAAGACGGCAGCGCTCCCACCTACACGATTTGATGATCGGAAAAATACTAAGCCAGCCTTGCGGTTCACCCAGGGTTCATGACAAAGGGATGACAATTATATGAAGATTTGACAACATACGGAGAGATCGGTGATCGCCCCGGTATCCAGTTCCGCATTGGCAGGCAAGCCCGCCATACTTCAAAAGCTTGGCCAGGCGAGACTGCAGTCGAGAGCTGTCCGCCAGCTCCTTGGCCTCGGCTCCACCTTCCTGCTTGCGTCGCTGATCGTCGCTTTGGTGGAATGGGTTGCGCGCGGCGAACTGGCGGATATTCCGACCTATTTCGTCTCGCCGACCCATCCCGCGCTCGCAACCGTCGGCATCGTCATGCTGCTGATGCTTCTACTGGATGCGGTCTTCGGCCGCGCGCATCAGTCGATCCTGGTGGTCGCGCCGCTGGTGCTCATTCCGGCCTTCCTGTCCAACCAGAAGCAGCATTATCTCTCCGATCCGCTCTACCCGTCCGACTTCCTGTTCGGGCGCCAGATCATGGAACTCATGCCGGTGATGGTGCGCGAGCGGCCCTTGACCGCTATTGCTCTTGCCGTCGGCATCGTCGTCTCGATCGCGGCCCTCGCGCTCCTTTGGCGCCATGCCTGGCGCAACGCCACAAGACTTTCGCAAGCTGCCCGCGTCGGGCGTCTCTCCATCGGCCTGCCACTGGCCGCCCTTTTCGTCTCGCAGATGGACCCGACGCAATATTCCTTCATCCGCGAAAAGCTCGGCATCATCCCGATCGTCTGGGACCAGCAGGAGAACTATAGCTACAACGGCTTCATCATCGCTTTCTCGCTGAACATGCCGATGGCCGACGTGAAGATGCCGGCGGGCTACGGACAGAACGCGATCGACGCCATCCCGGCGCGCAACTACGCCTATCTCTCCGGGCCGCGCGAAAAGCCCGATGTCATCATGCTGATGAGCGAGTCCCTCTGGGATCCGACCCGGCTCTCCAACATATCCTTCAAGCCCGACCCGATGCCGACCATCCGCGCGGCGCAGTCCGGCAATGTCTTCTCGCCGGAATTCGGCGGCATGACCGCCAATGTCGAGTTCGAGGCGCTGACCGGCTTCTCCAATGCTTTCCTGCCGTACGGCAGCATCCCCTATCAGCAATATATCCGCCGGCCGATCCCGTCGCTCGCCACCTTCTTCAGGGGCGAGGGTTACGCCGCCCGCTCACTCCATCCCTTCAGCGGCTGGTTCTGGAACCGCAACGAGGTCTACAAGGCCTTCGGCTTCGAGGAGTTCCATACGGAGGACACCATGCCACCGATGGAAAAGCGCGGCATCTTCGCCTCGGACGACTCGCTGATGAAGGAGATCATGCGCGAGGGCGACGAGATGGAGCGGCCCTTCTTCTTCTTCGCCGTGACGCTACAGGGCCATGGCCCCTACGAACCGCATCGCTATGTCGACAATACCATCGGCATCAGGGGCGATCTCGGCGATGCCGACCGCGACACGCTCGAGACCTATGCGCAGGGCGTGCGAGAATCCGACCAGAGCCTGAAGATGCTGATGGACTGGGCCTCGAAGCGCGACCGCGAGACGATTATCGTCCTCTGGGGCGATCACCTGCCGCCGCTCGGCAGCGTCTATCCGAACACCGGCTACATGCCGGAACAGGTCGCGACCCGCAAGGCGCCGCTCGACGTCATGAAGCGCGAACACGAGACGCCGCTGGTCGTCTGGTCGAGCAAAAAGGGCGTGCGCAAGGATATCGGCACCATCAGCCCCTCGCAGCTCCCCTATCATCTCCTCAAGAGCGCCGGCTACGAGCACCCCTTCTACACCGGCTTCCTCGGCCGGGTGCAGAAGAAATACACCATCGTCGACCGCTACCAGCTCGCCACGCGCGACAACCAGGCCTTTCCGGACTGGTCGCGCAATGAGCAGACCCTCGACCCCCTGATGCGCGACTATCGCTATCTGCAGCATGATGCGATGTTCGGGCGCGACTACGGGCTTGAGCGCTTCTTCCCGTCGCACGCCCAGCTGGTCAGCCAGGGCAGCTAGATCAGCTAGGCTTTTTGCATTGCATTTGCACGGGGTGCGACCGAATACTGGCGCCAAAGGCGATCGAGTCTTCGGAGCACCCCATGTCCCATCTGCCCAATTTCATCCATCAGCATTTCGACAAGACCGCCGAGGAACTCGGCGAGATCGAAAAACGCGTCCTGAAGAAGGCACACGAGCGAAAGATCGTGTCCACCGACGTCAATGCCGCCTTCTCGGCCGAGTCATCCTTCGGCGCGCGTCTGGCGGACGGCATTGCCCGCGTCGGCGGTTCCTGGTTCTTCATCATCGGCTTTCTGCTGTTCCTGGTCTTCTGGTGCGTGGTCAACACCATTATCCTCATGACCCGCGCCTTCGATCCCTACCCCTTCATCTTCCTCAACCTCGTCCTCTCCATGCTCGCCGCCATCCAGGCCCCGATCATCATGATGTCGCAGAACCGCCAGGCCGAACGCGACCGCTTCGAGGCGGCCAAGGACTACGAGGTCAATCTCAAGGCCGAACTCGAAGTGCTGTCGCTGCACCAGAAGATCGACCTGCAGGTGCTGACGGAGCTTTCGGCAGTCCGCGAAGAGATCGCGAGATTGAGTAAGGTCGTATCCGAGAAGGGCGGGAATTATTGATGGGCTAGTCCGAAGGTCCCGCCGTCGCCAGCCCCGGCCGGCCCTGCCTGTATTGCGGCAGTCCATCGCCGATCTCATAAAAATCGCCCTTGTCGGCGCAATAGATATGATAGGCGATCTGCAAATCGCTCGGCTGATCGAACAGACCGGCCATGATCGAAATCTCGTCGGCCACGTCCGCCAGCCAGAAAAGCGCCGAGCCGCAAGTGCGGCAGAAGCCACGCCGGGCGAAGGAGCTGGCGCGATACCAGGTGATCGCCTCCTCGCCCTCGATGGTGATGTTGTCACGGGGCACGTTGGTGGCGGCGTAATAGAGCCCGGTCTGCTTGCGGCATTGCGAGCAATGGCAGGCGACCACCTCCCGCAGCTTGCCGCGCGTCCTGAAGCGTACGGCGCCGCACAGGCAACTGCCGCTATGTTCGTCATTCATGCTGGCTTTCTCCCTTTTTGCCGCAGCCTTCCCGAGAAGGTCCGCTCCGTCAATTGGAAAGAAATGAAGCGATGTTCAGCGCCGTTGATCCAACGCAAACGGGCCGGCTTTTGGCCGGCCCGTGAGGCGATGGTCGTGTTGTCGCAGTTCAGCCGTGCGCGCGCAGGCGCTTCTCGTCGCGGCCGCCCTTCATGCGCTCGGCGAGCAGGAAGGCAAGTTCCAGCGCCTGGTCGGCATTGAGGCGCGGGTCGCAATGGGTGTGATAGCGATCCTGCAGGTCCTCGGCGCCGACGGCGCGGGCGCCGCCCGTGCATTCGGTCACGTCCTTGCCGGTCATCTCGATGTGGATGCCGCCCGGATGCGTACCTTCGGCGCGATGGATCTGGAAGAAGCTTTCGACTTCCGACAGGATGCGCTCGAACGGACGCGTCTTGTAGTTGTTGAGCGTGATCGTGTTGCCGTGCATCGGATCGCAGGACCAGACGACCTTGCGGCCCTCGCGCTCGACGGCGCGGATGAGGCGCGGCAGGTTTTCGGCAACCTTGTCGTGGCCGAAACGGCAGATCAGCGTCAGGCGGCCGGCTTCGTTCTGCGGGTTCAGGATGTCGATGAGGTTGAGCAGGTCGTCCGCCTGCAGCGACGGACCGCACTTCAGGCCGATCGGGTTCTTGATGCCGCGGAAATATTCGACATGGGCATGGTCGGCCTGGCGCGTGCGGTCGCCGATCCACAGCATGTGTCCCGAGGTCGCATACCAGTCGCCGGTCGTGGAGTCGACGCGGGTGAAGGCCTCTTCATAGCCGAGCAGCAGCGCTTCGTGGCTGGTGAAGAAATCGGTTTCGCGCAGGCTCGCATTGCTCTCGGCAGTGATGCCGATAGCGCGCATGAAATCCATGGTCTCGCCGATGCGATCGGCAAGCTTGCGGTAGCGCTCGCCCTGCGGGCTGTCCTTGACGAAGCCGAGCATCCACTTCTGCACGTTTTCGAGGTTGGCGTAGCCACCCATCGCGAAGGCACGCAGCAGGTTCAGCGTCGCGGCAGACTGGCGATACGCCATCATCTGGCGTTCCGGATTGGGAATGCGCGCTTCCTCGGTGAACTCGATACCGTTGATGATATCGCCGCGATAGCTCGGCAGCGAAACGCCATTCTGCGTTTCGATGTTCGAGGAGCGCGGCTTGGCGAACTGGCCGGCAATGCGCCCGACCTTGACGACCGGCAACTGCGCACCGAAGGTCAGAACGACGGCCATCTGCAGGAAGGCGCGGAAGAAGTCGCGGATCGTGTCCGCTCCATGCTCTGCAAAGCTTTCGGCACAGTCGCCGCCCTGCAGCAGGAAGCCGTTGCCTTCGGCGACGTTGGCGAGATGCGCCTTCAGGCGGCGCGCTTCACCGGCGAAGACCAGCGGCGGATAGGTTGCAAGCTGCGCCTCCGTGGCGGCCAGCGCTGCCTCATCCGGATATTCCGGCACCTGCTGGATCGGTTTCTGCCGCCAACTGTTCGGTGTCCAATTCTGTGCCATGTCCATCACCTGTTCTTACCCTTGGTCTCTTCGCCAAGTGCCCGTCGCCGTAAATTTTGCGCGCTTATAAACCTTTGCCGGCCGCTTGCAAAGGCGGAGCAACTATTCAGGGAGCCTTTTATGAATGGTCGAAAGACTGCCCTTATTCTTCAGAGACGTTCGCCGTTACGAATGCGATAGCTTGGCGTATACATCGTCACCAGTTCTTCCGCCGCCGTCGGATGAACGGCCATGGTGCGGTCGAAATCCTCCTTGGTGCAGCCGGCCTTCAGGGGAATGCCGAGCAATTGCGCCATCTCGCCGGCGTCGTGACCGAGGATATGCGCGCCGATCACCTTGCGGTCGGCGGCATTGACGATCAGCTTCATGATCATCTTCTCGTTGCGGCCGGACCCGGACAATGTCGCCTTCATCGGCCGGAATTGGGCGCGATAAACTTCGAGCTCCGGATAACGCTTGGACGCCTCCTCTTCCGTCAGGCCGACCGTGCCGATTTCCGGCTGCGAGAAGACGGCGGTCGCAATCAATTCGTGATCCGGACGGGTCGGATTGTTCTTGTAGACGGTCTCGATGAAGCACATGGCTTCGTGGATCGCCACCGGCGTCAGCTGTACCCGATCGGTGACATCGCCAAGCGCATAGATGTTCGGCACAGAGGTGCGCGAATATTCATCGACGACGATGGCGCCCTGCCCGTTGATCGCCACGCCGGCCGCTTCCAGCCCGAGCTTGCTGGTGTTCGGGGTGCGGCCAAGCGCCAGCATCACCGTATCCACGGCCAGCGACTTGTCGTTCTTCGTGCGGACGCTCAGGCCCCGCTCCGTCTTTTCGACGCTCTCGATGATGTCGTGGCAGAGAATCTTGATGCCCTTGGCGTCCATCGCCTCGTGCAGCCCCTTGCGCAGGTCCTGATCGAAGCGCGACAGGATCTCGGCACCGCGATAGATCAGCGTCGTGTCGACACCGAGACCGTGGAAGATATTGGCGAACTCGACGGCGATATAGCCGCCGCCGGCAATCAGGATCGACTTCGGCAGCTCCTCCAGATGAAACGCCTCGTTGGAGGAAATACAGAATTCGTGGCCGGGCAGCGCCGAATGCAGGTTCGGCGTGCCGCCGGTGGCGATGACGATCGTTTCCGCAGTGACGGTCTTGCCGGTCTTCAGGAGACGGATCGTATCGGCATCGACCAGCTCGGCGCGCGTATCGAATATCTCTGCCTTGGCATTGTCGAGCCCCTTGCGATAGAGGCCTTCCAGGCGAGCGATCTCCTTGTCCTTTGCCTCGATCAGCTTCTTCCAGTCAAAGCTGGTCTCGCCGACCGTCCAGCCGAAACCGGCCGCATCCTCGAAATGCTCGCTATATTGCGAGGCATAGACGAAAAGCTTCTTCGGCACGCAGCCGCGAATGACGCAGGTGCCGCCATAACGATATTCCTCGGCAATACCGACCTTCTTGCCGAGCGAGGCGGCAACGCGCGCGCTGCGCACGCCGCCCGAACCGCCGCCAATGACGAAAAGATCGAAATCATAGGAAGACATCGGATACTCCTGCGAGATTTTGACGGCGCATGAGGCGCCCGTGAGGGTTGGCACTGATATAGGATCTCACCATGCCAAAAGAAAAGCCCGGAACGATATCCGGGCTTTCGAATTGTAAAAACTTGCATTCGGCGATCCTCAAACATCCCGACGCCATGTCGGGTGGGATCGCGGAAAGAAACTTACTTCTTCTGCGTCGGTGCCGGCTGGGTAGTCGCGGGGGCATCGGTCGCCGGAGCAATAACGGGCGCCTTCACGACCTTCTGCAGGGCGTCGTTGCTCTGGTTGGCGAGGTCGCGGGAAATGCCCTGGCCCCAGATGTCGGCGGCCTTGTACAGCTCGCGGGTGGCGATCGGGCCATCCTTCAGGAGCTTCTTGCCGGCGGGCGAATTATAGAAGTCGGCGATCGCCTTCAGCTCATCCGTGCTGAAAGCCTTGGCATAGGTCACGGCTGCTTCGCGCTCGAGGTCGGCGCGGCGCGGCGCGAGCGCCAGGGCCGTTGCATCGACGGTCGAGTTGATGGCATCGCCGAAATTCGGGTTTGCCTGGATCATCGTGCTCTTCAGCTGCTCGGCGAGATTCGGCAGGATGTTGTCGAACTGGTTCGTGATGCCGAGTGCGCTGATCGCGGCGCGAGCGGCCTTGATCTGCTCTTCCGAGACTTCCTGCGCACTGACGGAACCGAGCGCGATACCAGAAAGAACGATGGTCGCAGCGGCAAGACGGCCAAGACCCGCAATTTTGATCATGAGTTCAGTGCTCCTATGTATTGTTCGCCTGCAACGTGCGTGCGCCAGCAGGGCCGGCAATAATCGCAAGTGTCGCCATGTTGATAAAGAGCCCGTGTTCGACAACACCGGGAATCGAATTCAGTGCAATCGACAGCGCCTCTGCATCAGGAATGCGGCCAAAAGATGCGTCGATGATGAAGTGCCCGCCATCGGTCATGAAGTTGCCGTCTTCCGACTGGCGCAACTTCAGCGCGCCGGAAAGACCGAGGCGGGACGCGGCTTTTTCGATCTGGATACGGGTGGAAACGAGGCCGAACGGATTGACCTCGATCGGCAGCGGAAAGGCGCCAAGGGTCGGCACGACCTTGCTCTCATCGGCAATCACGATCATCCGCGCCGAGGAAGATGCGACGATTTTCTCCCGCAGCAGCGCACCGCCGCCGCCCTTGACGAGCCGCAAGGCGCCGTCGACCTCGTCAGCGCCATCGATCGTCAGATCGAGTTCGGGAAGTTCATCCAGGGACTTCAACGGTACACCGAGTTCGACGCAGAGCCTGGCCGTGCGCTCGGATGTCGGAACGCCTTCGATCGTCAGGCCGGCAGCGACCTTCTCGGCCAGCAGCCGGACGAATTCCTCCGCCGTGCTGCCCGTACCGATCCCGAGCCGCATGCCGCTCTCGACATAGGCCAGGGCCGCTCTCGCAGCTTCGATCTTCATTTGGCGGGCGTCCATGCGCCACCTGCTCCCGATTGTTACGTTGGGTGCTGTTTACACGGCTCTCCCAGCAAACGAAAGCCAAAATAACGGTCCTGCATAGAAATCAACGGGCTCTTTCGACGGCCCCCAACGCGCCTTCTGTTGCATTTGGCTGCCTGATCTTCTAACTCCGGAAGACTTGCTTTTTTCCGTTACCAAAGGCTGATTCCTCGTGAAATCTCCCCTTGTCGTATTCGACCTCGACGGCACGCTGCTCGACACCCATGCCGATCTCGTCGCCAGCCTCAATCACACGATCGCCGCCCTCGATCTGCCCCCGGTCAGCTACGACGACGTGACGCATCTTGTCGGCAATGGCGCGCAGGTGATGATCGAACGCGCCTGCAAGCTGCATGGTTATACGCTGAGCCCGGAAGAACTGCCGGCGCTGCTGCAGCGCTTCATCGCGCATTACACCGAGACGATGCCGGGCGCCACCCAACCCTATCCGGGCCTCCTGGCAGCCATGGATGCCTTGAAAGGTCAGGGCTATAAACTCGCCGTCTGCACCAACAAGATGGAAGGCCTGGCGCGGACCCTGCTCGAACGCCTTGGCCTCACCCATTATTTCGAAGCCATCACCGGCGGCGACACCTTCACAGTGCGCAAGCCACATGCCGAACATCTGATCGGCACCATCGAACGAGCCGGCGGCGACCTCAGCCGTACGATCATGATCGGCGACAGCGTCAACGACATCCTCGTCGCCCGCAACGCCGGCGTGCCTTCGGTCGCGGTCCCCTTCGGCTATTCCGATGTCGGCGTGGAAACGCTCGGCCCCAACCGCATCATCTATCACTATGACGAGCTGACGCCGGAACTGGTCGAGGGACTGCTGGCGGCCTGAGATCGCCGAAATCTCTGTTGGTTCGAATGGCGCGGTTGCAACGGGCCTTGCGCGATTCACGCGGATCCGCCACAACCTATCGACGTCCTGCCATCGGCAACGCGACCGTCCGAGGGAAGCCCTCCGCGCACGGTGTCGCCGAGGCGGGACGATAACTCGATAGCGGAGCGCTCCCCCTTGCTCGTAGCAGATCCCGAAGACCGGAACGCCGGTAGATTGCCAAGCCGCCGAGGGTGGTTTGCTCCCATTGTCCGTACGCTGCTTATCTGCGCGGCACTATGCGCCGGTATTTGGTTCTACATCTACGGCGACCGTATTGTCGGATATGTCGAGACGGAAACCGGAGCCGGCGCCAAACCCGATCCGGCTCTCACGGCAGTCTATGAGCATTTCGACATCGCCCCTCTGCCGAACATTGTCGCAGGCAGGCCTGTGATGGCGGCCGACCTCGATATGTTGCGGCGAGAGCATTGCGATTGGAATGCAGTCTATAAATTCGCAGACGAGCTCGTGAAGCAGGGCTATCGCCGCGAAGCTGCCAAAGTCTTCATCGCCTTCTCCAGCAAGTGTAAGCCTTCGAATATCGCCCTGAGCTCAGCCGCCCAAATTCTGGACGATCTCAGCGACTTCGACGAAGCGCTTAAGGTTTCGAACGATGTAATAGCGATGTCGCCGGGAATGCCCGACTTCTATTTCCAGCGGGCGCGAATTCGCCAAAATGCCAAGAAATATCGCGACGCCATCGATGATTACTATTCGGTCATCGGCCTTACCGACAATATCGCGATGCTGAACAGCGCGATATTCGAGGGAATCTCCGCCAGCTATCGCGAACTCGGTGAATATTGCGAGGCGATCGGACCGCTTCAGCTTTGGGTTTCCACTAATCCCGATCGCAACGACACAGCGGTCGTGCGTGGGATCATCAAACTCTATGAAACCATGGGAAAATGCGCCTCGACCTATGCCACCGGCAGCGATCGGTTCCCGACGCAGGGCAAGAACGTCATCCTCGCCAAGGTCTCAGTCAACGGCACGGAGGGCGTATTCATCGTCGACACCGGCGCAAGCTTCGTGGCGGTCAGCAAAGCCTTCGCCGCGCGAGCCAAACTGCCGGTCGACGGCAACAATGGAATATCGCTTCAGACGGCGAACGGCGTTTCTCAAGCCACGCACACCACAGCCACCACCGTAAAGGTCGGGCATGTCCAGGCCAGCGATATCACAGCCGTGGTTCTCGCTGACGAAACAGCGCTGGGGAGCGAAGTGGACGGGCTGCTCGGCCGCTCCTTCCTCTCGCGTTTCGACGTCACTTTTGGCAGCCGGGAGTGGCGGATCGAAGCGAAGAACTGAACTGCCCGCCACCCGGTGTCATTTCATACGACAGACAACAAAAAGGGCGGCCAATGGGCCGCCCTTTGCATATTTGCTGATCGAACCAAACTCAGATCTGAGCGGTGCGTGCCTTCGAGGTCGCATCGAGCGCCTTCTGCGTGGCCGCATCGCGATCATAGACATCATTGAAATACTGCACGACGCCATCCTTGTTCGGCCAGGCCGTGAAATAAGCGATATAGATCGGGAACTTCTGCGGCACGGCGACGGCCTTGTTCTGGCCAGTGGCAATCTGCTTGGCGACGTCATCGACCGTGGTGCTGAGCACGGCTGCAGCCATGGCGCGCGGATCGGCGAGACGGACGCAGCCGTGGCTGAGCGCGCGCATATCCTTCTTGAAGAAGCTCTTCTGCGGCGTGTCATGCATGTAGATCGCATGCGAATTCGGGAAGAGGATCTTCAGCTCACCCAGGGCATTATCGCTGCTCGGCGGCTGGCGAACGGAAAGGTTCTTGGTCGAGCCGTACCAATCGACGCTGGAGGACGCGACGGCGCGGCCGCCGACCTCGACCTGATAACCCATGCGATCGAGATAGTTCGGATCGGCGCGCAGCTTCGGCAGCATCTCGTTGATGATGATCGACTGCGGGACGCCCCAGAACGGATTGAACTCGACCGTCTGAACCTGATCCTCGAAGAAGAACGTCTGGTGCTGCTTGCTGCCGACGACGACGCGCATCGACAGCTGTTCCTGGTTGTTGTTGTGGTAATAGACCATGAAGGCCGGCTGGTTGATGAAGACATAGCGCGACCCGAGCTCGCTCGGCAGCCAGCGCAGCTGCTCCATCGCGATGACCAGCTTCTGGATCTTCACATCGTTGTTCTCGCCGACCATGGCACGAACCGAAGACTGGCCGATCACGCCGTCGGAGGTCAGCCCCTTCTCCTTCTGGAAGCCCTCGACCAGCGCCACGAGATCCGGCGTGTAGTCCGGCGTGCCCTGATAGGCGGCGAGTGTCGCGGCATGCGCCGTCTTCAGCGCCTCGGAGCCGCGATGCTGGATCGCCTTGACGATATTGGCCATCTCCGGCGTGCTTCCGCCCGGCTTGAGAATGCCGCTGAGCGAGATGGAAATATGGCTGCCATCGGAGCCGCTTTCGCTTTTGAGCTTGGCAAGCTCGGCCTTCAGCTGAGCGAACTGCTGGTTCGAGGGGCTGCGGCTGTTGAGATAGGCGGCAACGTCCGGGCTGGCCTGCAGCAGCGCAAGCACCGGCATCAGGTTGACGTCCTTGCGCTTGAAGTCGTGATAGCCGGAGAGCTTGTTCGGATCGAGCCGGCCACGGATCGTATCCTGGATGAACATCAGCGCCTTGCTGGACAGTGTCAGCTCGAACTGCATCAGCGCGCGGTCGCGCATTTCCGGCTCGACACTGGCGGCGTCGAAGCTCGGCGGCGTCACGGCGTAGTCGGCGGGGTCGAGACCAACGGCACCCGCATCGGCGAGAACCGCCATGGCGGCCTTTGCCTTGTCGTTGATGCCATTGTCGGAGACCCAGAGAAGCGGCTTGCTCTGGTCGGCATAATAGGCCTCGACCGCCTTGGCGACGTCATTGGTCGCCATCACGCGAACTTCGGTCAGGTGATGCCGCTGGGAAGCACCGTGATCGACGACGACAGGCGACGCGGAAGCGTCGGCGACAGCGCCGGTCACGACCGGATCGGCGAATCGGCTCGAGGCGATCAGCCGCATGGCCTCTGGCTTGTAGGTATAATATTTCGGAGCACTGACCGTCGGCAGCGGCTGGCGGGTCTGCGGCGCTGCGTTGGCGCTCGGCATAGCCTGCGGCGGATTGGCGGTGAGCGGAGCGGAGACTTGCGTGCTCTCCTGACGCCCCTGTCCTCCGCGAATGAAGTCCATGAGGGTCATCGCGTTCGCCGAGGTCGCGCCAACGGCGGAGATGCAGCAGGATAGAGCCAGGACAGATGCTGCGGCTTTGGTGACAAGTTTCATTCTGTAATCAGTCCCCGTGTCGTGCGGTAGCGTCGAGACAGACGGTGCTGTTTTCAAATCGGCGCGATGTTAGCAACATCGTTTAACCATCATAATGAAAACGGCCAGACCCGTCATTCGTTCAGCGCCTCAACTTTGTGTGTCAAAGCAGAAGCAGGCTTCGCGATTTAATTCATACAAAATTATGAAATTATTGGTTAATTTTTCATTGAATTTTCCTGCAATTTTCGCGCGCACCGGAAGACGCCACAAAGAATATCCGGCAAGCGTGTTAAAAAGAGCACGCATTTTGGGCACGATAAAAACATGATAAAATAAGTCATGAAATATGATGCCCCGCTGTTTTCTTGAAGGCCGTTCGGACCTATATCACTGCTATCTTTTGCAACGGAAAAGCAGGATCAGGGATCATGACCTCCACCCGCACCGAAACCGACACGTTTGGCCCGATCGATGTGGCAAGCGACCGCTATTGGGGCGCCCAGGCGCAACGCTCGCTCGGCAACTTCAAGATCGGTTGGGAAAAGCAGCCCTTGTCGATCGTCCGTGCCCTGGGCATCGTCAAGCAGGCGGCGGCCCGCGCCAATATGGAGCTCGGCCAACTGGACCCCGCTCTCGGCAAAGTGATCGTCGAAGCGGCGCAGGAAGTCATCGACGGCAAGCTCGATGCGCATTTTCCGCTGGTCGTCTGGCAAACGGGCTCCGGCACGCAATCGAACATGAACGCCAATGAAGTGATCTCCAATCGCGCGATCGAGATGCTCGGCGGCGTCATGGGCTCGAAGAAGCCGGTGCATCCGAACGACCACGTCAACATGAGCCAGTCGTCGAACGACACCTATCCGACGGCCATGCACATCGCCTGCGCCGAACAGATCGCCCATCACCTGCTGCCGAGCCTGCGGCATCTGCATGCGGCGCTGGAAAAGAAGGTTGCCGATTTCGCCCATATCATCAAGATCGGCCGCACCCACACGCAGGACGCGACGCCGTTGACGCTGGGGCAGGAGTTTTCCGGCTACGCCGCGCAGGTGGCCTCGTCGATCAAGCGCATCGAACTGACGCTGCCGGGCCTTTGCGAACTGGCGCAGGGCGGCACAGCGGTCGGAACCGGCCTCAATGCGCCGGTCGGCTTCGCCGAGAAGGTCGCGGACGAGATCGCCAGGATCACCGGCCTACCCTTCGTCACCGCGCCGAACAAATTCGAGGCGCTGGCCGCCCATGATTCGATGGTCTTCAGCCATGGTGCCATCAATGCCGCCGCCGCCGCCCTCTTCAAGATCGCCAACGACATCCGCCTGCTCGGCTCCGGCCCGCGCGCCGGCCTCGGCGAGCTGGCATTGCCGGAAAACGAGCCGGGTTCGTCGATCATGCCCGGCAAGGTCAATCCGACACAATGCGAGGCGCTGACGCAGGTCTGCATCCACATTTTCGGCAACAACGCCGCCCTCACCTTCGCCGACAGCCAGGGACATTTCGAGCTCAACGTCTACAATCCGATGATGGCCTACAACTTCCTGCAATCGGTGCAGCTGCTCGGCGACGCCGCCGTCTCCTTCACCGACAATTGCGTCGTTGGCATCGAGGCGCGTGAGGACAATATCAAGGCTGGCCTCGAACGCTCGCTGATGCTGGTAACGGCGCTCGCCCCGAAGATCGGCTACGACAACGCCGCCAAGATCGCCAAGACGGCGCACAAGAACGGCACGACGCTGAAGGAAGAAGCCCTGGCGAGCGGGCTGGTTTCGGCAGAGGACTACGATGCGATCGTCCGGCCGGAGACGATGATCGGGCCGAGGTAAGTTCCTCCTTCAGGGATTGTCAGGCATGTCCTGCGATGCCGCAACCATGTGCATGGCCCCTCACCCCAACCCTCTCCCCGCTCATGCGGGGAGAGGGAGTTTATTGCGCAAGATCAGCAGCTTCAGTAGACGCAGCAAACACAGAACAAGTCCCCTCTCCCCGCAGGCGGGGAGAGGGCTAGGGTGAGGGGCCGGGCACAAGGCTTCAACATCAAAAGACTCACCCGTCCTGCACATCCCCCATCGACAATCTCCCGTTTTTGAAATGTCGACCTGACAGCCAAGCAATTGCATTTGCACCCAGCCGGATTTAGACCGTTTCCAAACCCGCCACTTCAAGGCATTGAAAGGTCCACGCATGGCTGATGATCTCTTTCCTCTCGGCGCCGACGCCACCCCCTACCGCAAGATTTCCAGCGATTACGTCTCGGTCGATAGCTTCAAGGGACAGGATATCCTGACCGTCGATCCCGAGGGCATCCGACTGCTCGCCGAAACGGCCTTTGCCGATATCAACCATCTCCTGCGCCCCGGTCATCTGCAGCAGCTCGCCTCCATTCTCGAAGACCCGGAAGCGACCGATAATGACCGTTTCGTCGCCTACGATCTCTTGAAGAACGCCAATATTGCCGCCGGCGGCGTGCTGCCGATGTGCCAGGACACCGGCACGGCGATCATCATGGGCAAGAAGGGCCGTCGCGTCTGGACCGAGGGCGGCGACAGCGCGGCACTCGCCAAGGGCGTGCTCGACGCCTACGAGAAGAAGAACCTGCGCTATTCGCAGCTCGCGCCCATCAAGATGTTCGAGGAAAAGAACACCAAGAACAATCTTCCGGCGCAGATCGATATCTACGAGGAAGGCACCGACGCCTACGAATTCCTCTTCGTCGCCAAGGGCGGCGGCTCCGCCAACAAGACCTTCCTTTATCAAGGCACGCCGTCGCTGCTGACCCACGACCGCATGCTGGATTTCCTGAAAGAGAAGATCCTGACACTCGGCACGGCAGCCTGTCCCCCCTACCATCTGGCGATCGTCATCGGCGGCACGTCGGCCGAGATGAACCTCAAGACGGTCAAGCTCGCCTCGACGCGATATCTGGACTGTCTCCCCACGGAAGGCTCCGAAAGCGGGCACGCCTTCCGGGATATCGAGATGGAAAAGGAAATCCACAAGCTGACGCAGAGCCTCGGCGTCGGCGCGCAGTTCGGCGGCAAGTATTTCTGTCATGACGTCCGCGTCATCCGTCTGCCCCGCCACGGCGCCTCCCTGCCGATCGGCCTCGGCGTCTCCTGTTCCGCCGACCGCCAGGCCAAGGGCAAGATCACCCGTGACGGCATCTTCATCGAACAACTCGAGACCGATCCGTCGAAATACATGCCCGAGATCGACGAGGCGAAGCTCTCGGAATCGATGGTCCGTATCGACCTCAACCGGCCGATGGCCGATATTCTCGCGGAACTGTCATGCCATCCGGTCAAGACCCGGCTATCGCTGACCGGCACCATCATCGTGGCCCGCGACCTCGCGCATGCGAAAATCCGTGAACGCCTGGAAAAGGGCGAAGGCATGCCCGACTACATGAAGAATCACCCGGTCTACTATGCCGGCCCGGCCAAGACACCGGCAGGCTACGCTTCCGGCTCCTTCGGCCCGACGACGGCCGGCCGCATGGACAGCTATGTCGACCAGTTCCAGTCCTTCGGCGGCTCGATGGTGATGCTCGCCAAGGGCAACCGCTCGCGTGCCGTGCGCGAGGCCTGCAAGACGCATAAGGGCTTCTATCTGGGCTCCATCGGCGGGCCGGCCGCGCGCCTCGCCCAGGACTGCATCAAGAAGGTCGAGGTATTGGAATACCCGGAACTCGGCATGGAAGCGGTCTGGAAGATCGAAGTGGAGGATTTCCCCGCCTTTATCGTCATCGACGACAAGGGCAATGATTTCTTCCAGGAGCTCAATCTGGGCTGATCGCTTCTACCGGAAGAAGTTAAAGGAAGGCGCCGCAAGGCGCCTTCTTGCTAAGTATATCTATATATGAAAGCAATTAGTTTTGACTCTTAGATTACAGATAAAATTTGATTTTAATTGACTTATTCCTTTTCTAAGATTCTTAGGCTAAGTAAAGTTAGTGCTTTCATAAATCGATATTATGGAGTTTGCCGATGAGTACGGTGGTTGCGCCCAAAGCGCAAGTTCCCGACGTGGCAGGACAGATCACCTATGCCATGCGATCCATGGGGGTCGCTCCCATTCCGCGCAATTACGAGCTGTTCTACGAAGCCTATATCGGCTCCAACCCCGTGCTGACCCGCGAACTCGCCGCCCTCGGCAGCAACGCCACGCAAGAGGAGCTGGATGCCATCGGCGCCAGATACTTCGCCCACCATGCCAACCGCGTTTTCGACCAGGCGCATGCGCGCATCATCGTCGAACTGGATGGCGTCCTGCGCGCGCTGCAACAGGAACAGACCTCGCTCGAAAGCTATAACCGGCTGCTCGGCGAGACCTGCCAGCGCATCATGTCGAAGAACCACAACAGCGCCGAATTGCTGCGCGGCGCCATCAGCCTTCTGGCGGAAGCCACCGGCGATACCATGGCGCATGGCGAGAGGACCGTCGAGAGCGTCAGCCAGCGCAGCCAGGAAATGGATCAGGTCCGCAAGGAGCTGGATGAATACAAGCGCATCGCCAACACCGACGCCCTGACGCGCCTGTCTAATCGCCGCGCCTTCGACGATCGCCTCGCCAGCGTCTTCGACAATCCGATGGCCCGGCCCGTCACAGCGCTGATACTGGCCGACATCGATCATTTCAAGCGGATCAACGACAGTTTCGGCCATCCGGTCGGCGACAAGATCCTGGCCACCGTTGCCTCGGTCATCCGCGCCAATGTGCGCCGCGAGACCTTCGTCGCCCGAACCGGCGGCGAGGAGTTCGCCTTGCTGCTGGAAGGCTACACGCCGGAAGAAGCCATGGCGACCTGCGAGCGCATTCGTCATGCGCTGGAAACCACCCCGTTCAAGAACTCGCGCACCAGGGTGAATTACGGGCCGGTCACCATCTCGCTCGGCCTCTGCATGGCGTCCGAGGCCGCCGACCCCGGCGAGCTCTATGGCAAGGCGGACATTGCGCTCTATTGTGCAAAGAATGCCGGCCGCAATTGCAGCTCCGCCTATCAGGACGGCATGCAGAAAGACTTCAGCAAGAACTGGCTCATTTACCGGAACTGAGGTGCATCTGAGCGAGCTGCCGGCGCATCATCGACGGCTGCCCGATCACCACATGCTCTTGGCGGCCCGCGCCGGCCATTCGCGATCATAGGTTTCCTGATCGAAATCGTCCTTTGCCGCCTTCAGCAGCATGCCGGGCGTTGGCAGGCTGGACGGATCGACAAACCGTTCGGTATTCCACAGCTCGGCACGCATGACCGCCCGCGCGCATTGGAAATAGACCTCGTCGATGGTGATCACCACGACGCTGCGCGGATGCTTGCCGTCCATCTCGAAACTATCAAGCAGGCTCTGCTCGATGGAAACGACGGCGCGGCCGTTGAGCCGCATCGTGTTATTCGAACCGGGGATGAGGAACATCAGCGCAATACGCGGATCACGCACGATGTTGGCGAGCGAATCGACACGATTGTTGCCGCGCCAGTCCGGCAGCAGCAGCGTCTTGGCATCCTCCACGCGCACGACACCGCCAAGATCGCCGCGCGGCGAGCAATCGAGCCCTTCCGGACCGACCGTTGCCAGCGCCATAAAGGGCGACGCTTCGATCATCCGGCGATAAAGCGGCGTCAGCACACTCGTCACCTTGGCAGTCGCCGCCTCGCCGGCTCCACCGTAAAGCTCATTCAATTCTTCGACGGACGTAATGATCCGCATTTTGCCTCGCGTCTTTTCAAAGTCGGATGCCGACGAGTTAGACACGAGGCATGACGTCGCTATGACACACGCTGCGCCTGAGTCCGGGCAAACGATATCACCGTTTCATCGTCGGTTTCGAGCGTATTTTCATCCGTTTCGGAGATTTGCCCTTCCGCCAGGAATTCGCCGATGGCCGCCAGCACCGGGGCGGCGCTGACGATGCGGCGATGGCCGAAACCATTCGCCCACAGCACGCGCACCTCGCCACCCGCCCTCTCATAGGCGCGGGCATGATCGGCGCTCACTTCCTTGTCGTCTTCGGCGTGAACGACCAGCATCGGCCTGCCGAGATCACGCGCTCCGCGACCGGTGTCGTAATCCTCGAGTGACCTGCCGGTGACACGGCCGACTTCCTCTTCGAGCGCCGCCTGCGTCGCGGGATCGAGCCGCATTAGCCCGCCAAAATCGGTAAACAGCCAGCCCATCGCGCTCGGAGCGCCGATCAGCACCAGCCGCTCCGGCCGGACCGGCTCGACGCCTGGCAGGAACCCGGCCGCGGCCAGCGCAATCGAGGCTCCGCCGAAGGAATGGCCAATGGTCGCGTCGAAGGCACCGAACCGCTGCGCCGCAGCGGCGATTGCGGAGACGGCAAGGCGCAGGTTGAGGAAACGTCCCGGCGAGCGGCCATGGCCCGGCAGATCGAGCGTGATCACCTCCGCGCCCGTATCGGCAAGAAAAACGGCCAGTTCCGACATATATTCGCTGCCGGAACCCCATCCATGGACGATCAGGTAACGCGGACGCCTGCCCTTGGCGCCACCATTGAAGCGATAGGACATCGCCTGGCCGCCCCGGAAGGACAGCATGATCGCCTCGGCGGCGGCAAGCCGCGCCCTGCCCTCGGCATGGGCGGCCTTGGCCTTGGCGCCCTGCGGCTTCCGCGATGGCGTGAGGCAGAAGAGCTTGAAGGCGGCCCGCCCGGCAAGCCTTGGCGAAACACGACTGAGGCTGGACAATCCCAGCCGGGTGACCTTGAGCGCAAAGGGTGGCATAGTGGGACTCTCAAAATATGTTCAACTATGAACAATAAAGTACAACGATGAACAAAAATCAATCCCTACCTTGGGATCATCCGCGTTTTCACAGCTGGATCGCCGTCGCCCGCGCCTGCCAGCTGATGCAGCAATCTCTCAGCCGGGCGCTCGGACATCTCAACATCAAGACGCCGCATCTCGATATCCTCATCAATCTCTTCCGTTTCGAGGGCATTTCGCAGCAGGAACTGGCGCGCAAGCTGCTGGTCGGACGCTCCAACATGAGCATGCTCCTGCCGCAAATGGAAAAGCGCGGCCTGCTTGAGCGGCGCGGCGACAAGAACGACAAGCGCGTCCTCAGGCTCTACCTCACAGACGAGGGCCGGCGGGTGACGGAAGAAGCCATCGTCATCCAGAACGATCTGATAAACCGCATGCTCTCGGACGCGCCGGTGGAGGAATGCGAGATCATGACGAAGCATATGGAGCGCATCATCGGCCTGCTGCTGCAGGACGAGCGCGACCCTCTGGAGGCCGTCGGCGATCAGTGATTGCCGGGTGGCCGCGCCAGCGGGACGGCGCGCGACAGCGACGCATATTCCCAGATCGCCACGACGATCAGCACGGCCGTCGCGAGAACGCCGAGTTGATAGACCACCACCATCGGCAAGGTCAGAAGCAACAGCGCCAACCCCACAAGGCCGGCGAGATGCGACAGCGGCGGCCTCCCGGTTGTCGCGCCCTTGAACCAGAGATTGCCGATGAGGAACACCGCCGGGCCGCCGAGAATGGCGGCCGCCGTGTGCAAATCGGCCTGGTCGCGGGCATGCGAGAACAGGAATTCATCGCCGACGACGCTCAGGATGATGCCGGCGAGGATGAGAATATGCGCATAGGTGAAGGCCTGCCGCGCCAGGCTGCCGGGTGTGTCGTCATGCTCGATGCGATGCGCGGCACGCTCATGGCCGAACTGGAAATAGATCCACCACATGACGACCGTGCCGACGAAGGCAATGATGAACACGGCGATCATCAGCAGCGAAAGCGGCTCCTCCGCGAAGGTTCTCCCCGCCAGCAGCACGGCTTCGCCGAGGCAGATGATGATGAAGAGCGCGCAACGCTCGGCGAGATGCGCTCCGGAGACATCCCAATCCTCGATGGTCGATTTGCCGAGACCTGGCGTGCGGAACCCAAGAGCCGGCGCCGCATATTCGATCACCAGCGCCGCGAGCCATAGCAGCACCTGTGTCTCGCCTCCGAAGATCGCGCCGGCAATCCAGAAGATGCCCGACAGGATCAGCCAGCTCGATATGCGCAGGAAATTGCGATAATTGCCGGCATTGACGCCTCTCAGCGCATAGGCGGTGAACAGCGAACGCCCCACCTGCATGAAGACATAGGCGCCGGCAAAGAAGATCGCCTTCTCGCCGAAGGCTTCGGGAATCGAGGCCGAGAGCACCAGCCCGGCAAACATCAGCACGAGCAGCATGATGCGCACCGGCATGCGCTCGGGATCGAGCCAGTTCGTCACCCAGGCCGTGAACACCCATACCCACCAGACCGCGAAGACCAGCATGATGGCCTCCAGCGCGCCGAGCGGCGTGAAATGGCCGGCAAGCGCATGGGACAGCTGCGAAATCGAGAAGACGAAGACGAGATCGAAAAACAGTTCGACGAAAGAGACCTTGCTCTCGTTCTTGCCGCCCTTGGTCCGCTGCCAGCTTTCCCTACCCCTGCCCGTCATGCCTGCCCCCTGCTACAAACGATATTAATGCGACTTGCCCGCGGCATCGCGGCTCAGACCCTTTTCCGTCAGCTCCGCCTCATAGGCCGCAAAGAGCTCCGGGCCTTTCTCGCCGAGTTCGCGCAGATAGGTCCAGGTGAAGATGCCGGTATCGTGCATGTCGTCGAAGCCGATGCGAACGGCGTAGTTGCCCGTCGGCGTCATCGACATGATGCCGACATTGCGCTTGCCCGGAACGGTGATCTTCTGCCCCGGCCCGTGCCCCTGCACTTCGGCCGAAGGCGACAGCACGCGCAACATCTCCGCCGACAGATCGAAGCTCTTGCCGTCATTGAAGCTCACCACGAGGTGCTTGCGATCCTTCGAGACCCGCAATTCGGTTGGCCAGACGTCGCTCATCGATCTTCCCATGCGTTTCAATAGCTATGGCGAGAAGTAGGCCGCGACACGTTCGCGCGCAAGTGCATTCGAAATGCATTTCCCTTGACGCAACAATCGCCTATGCACACATTAGCATGATAACGGAGGTTTTCGTGAACAGCATTGTCGGTACGATAGGCAGCGGGGCGCCGCTTGTGGCGGATGCATCTCCAATGGTCGACCCTTTCGGTCGGGCCGTCACCTATCTGCGCGTCTCCGTGACCGATCGCTGCGATTTCCGCTGCAGCTATTGCATGGCGGAAAACATGACCTTCCTGCCGAAGAAGGACCTGCTGACGCTGGAAGAGCTGAACCGGCTCTGTTCCGCCTTCATCGCCAAGGGCGTGCGCAAGATCAGGCTCACCGGCGGCGAGCCGCTGGTGCGCAAGAACATCATGTTTCTGGTGCGCGAACTCGGCAAGCGCATCGAAAGCGGCGAACTCGAGGAGCTGACGCTGACCACCAATGGTTCGCAGCTCTCCCGCCATGCCGCCGAACTCTATGATAGCGGCGTGCGCCGCATCAACGTCTCCCTCGACACGCTCGATCCCGACAAGTTCCGCGCCATCACCCGCTGGGGCGATTTCGCCAAGGTGATGGAGGGCATCGACGCCGCTCAGAAGGCCGGCTTGAAGATCAAGCTCAATGCCGTGGCGCTGAAAGATTTCAACGAGGCGGAGATACCCGAACTGCTGCGTTTCGCCCATGGCCGCGGCATGGACCTGACGGTCATCGAAACGATGCCGATGGGCGAGATAGAGGAAGATCGCACCGACCGGTATCTGCCGCTGTCCAAGCTGCGGGCCGATCTCGAACGGCAATTCACGCTGACCGATATTCCCTACAAGACCGGCGGCCCGGCGCGTTATGTCGAGGTCAAGGAGACCGGCGGCCGGCTCGGCTTCATCACGCCGTTGACCCATAATTTCTGCGAGAGCTGCAACCGCGTGCGCCTGACCTGCACCGGCACGCTCTATATGTGCCTCGGCCAGAACGACGCCGCCGACCTGCGCATGGCGCTGCGCGCCACCGAGGACGACGCTTTCCTCTATGCCGCGATTGACGAAGCCATCACCCGCAAGCCGAAGGGCCATGACTTCATCATCGACCGCACCCACAACCGGCCCGCGGTCGCACGCCACATGAGCGTCACCGGCGGCTAGACGCTCGATTTCGCCCGATGATCTGATCAGAGCGCGGCACGTACGATAGCGATCGGCTAATCCGTGCGCTGTTTATTGATCCTCGTGCCGGCCAGCCTGATTCCGGTCGGGATCGAGGTGACAGCATGACGATGCGCTCCCGCAACCTAGCGCGACGCGAAACGCTTCTTCGCCTCGTCGGTCGCCGGCATATAGAGCAAAACGGCCGTTCCCTCCGGGTCACGGAACTGGAAGGTCTTGTTGCCCCAGGGCATCATCTTCAGCGCGTGGAGCAGAGGAACCTTGTTCTTCAGGCGCTCATATTCCACATCGATGTCCTCGACCTGGAATTCCAGGCAGGCGGTGCGATTGGCGCCGGGCTCGGCGCTACCCTCTTTCCAAAGCGCGACGGTCTCGACAGAGCCGATGGCCAGGGTTGCCGCCGGGGTCTCGATCTCGGCAAAGACCGGAGCGAGCCACTGGGCTTGGACCCCGGTTACCATCTCATAAAAGGCAACCATGGCCTTGATATCGCCTGCGATGAGACGGGTGGAAGCCAACTTCATAACTAGTCCTCTCGATTGACCGCAAAGCCTTCGCGGCCTCGCAGAACTCCTTGTCGCACGCTCCTGCTGCCAGCATACTGTCAGCAGGAGTAAGTATGCGATGCGCCGTGCCGACCGACTGTTTCAAATCATCCAGATTCTGCGCCGAACGACCCGACCGGTGACGGCGAGCGCGCTGGCCGCGGAACTGGAGGTCTCGAAGCGCACCGTTTATCGCGACGTGGCGGACCTGATCGGCCAGCGAGTGCCGATCGAGGGAGAGGCTGGATTGGGCTACCTGCTCGCCGCCGGCTACGACATGCCGCCACTGATGCTGGCGCCTGACGAACTGGAGGCGGTAGTCTTGGGCACACAATGGGTCTCCGCCCATTCGGACAAGGTGCTCGCCAACGCGGCACGCGATGTCGTGGCAAAGATCGCCGCCGTCGTCCCCGAGCGCCTTCGCCTTTTCGTCATCGAGCCGAGCGTGGGCGCAAAGCCGACCAGCGGCAAGCCCGAAGAACGTGTCGATGCATCGCTGCTCAGATCGGCAATCCGCAACGGCATGAAACTGCGGCTACGCTACAACTCGGAAGCCAGCGAAGAGACCGAACGCACAGTCTGGCCGGTGCTCCTCGGCTATGCCGAAACGAGCAGCCTGCTGGTCGCCTGGTGCGAGCTGCGACAGGGCTTCCGCCATTTCCGCACCGACCGCATCGTCGCGGCTGAGCTACTCGATGAGCCCGTCGGCTTGCGGCCGGGCGAATTGCGCCGCCGCTGGCAGCACTGGCGCGAAGACCAGGTTCGCCTATCTCCAGACCTGTCGTGATCAACGGAAAATGCCGGCCCATTGGCCGGCATTTTCAATGGATTATATATTTTCTCTAATATACAGATTTAAGCAGCGCGATACCGTGTTTCAGCGCCGTTATGGCCTTGGTATTCCGTATCGCCCTCGCCGGTCCGGAAACGGTCGATCTTCTCGGAGAGCATATCGACGCGCTGGCGCAGCCCGTGGATCTCGGCATTGTTCTCCTCGACCATCGCCGCATTTCTCTGCGTGATCAGCTCGACTTCGCCGACTGCCCGCGTCACTTCCTCGATGCCCGTCGACTGCTCGGCGGTCGCGGACGAAATATCGGCGACGAGCCTCTGGACGCCAGTGACATGGTCGATGATTTCGCTCAGCGCCGCACCGGTCTGTTCGACCAGATGCACGCCGCTCCGTACCTGCGCCGAACTCGCCGAAATCAGCCCCTTGATCTCCTTGGCGGCATTGGCGCAGCGCTGCGCGAGCTCGCGCACCTCCTGGGCGACAACCGCAAACCCACGTCCCGCCTCACCGGCGCGAGCCGCTTCGACGCCGGCATTCAGCGCCAGAAGATTGGTCTGGAAGGCAATCTCGTCGATGACGCCGATGATGGTGGCGATCTTTTCCGACGAGCGATTGATCTCGCCCATCGCCCCCACAGCCTTGGCAACGACCTCGCCGGATTGGGTCGCATAGGCCTGGGTCTCGTTCACCGAGGCGGCGGTCTGCTTGGCGCGATCGGCCGTCGAACGCACGACCTCGCTCAGGCGATGCAGCGCCCGCGAGCTTTCCTCCAGGGCGGCCGCCTGCTGCTCGGTGCGGCGCGCCAGATCGTCGGCGGAGGTGGCGAGATTGCCCGTGCCGCCCTTGATTTCCTCGGCGGTGTAACGGACATCCGTCAGGGTCTCGCGCAGCGCTTCCACCGCGTGATTATAGGTGAAGGCCATCTCGACGAAATCGGCGGAAAGGTCTTCCCGCATGCCGTCTTCGAGATTGCCGTCGGCGAGCTTGGCGAGCACATCGGCCAGCGCATTCAGCGCCTGCTTCTGCTCGGCCTCTATCCGGGCGCGCTCGGCGGCGCGGCCCGCAGCCTCTTCTTCCGACAGTGCGCGGGCGCTCTCCGCCTCCCGCTCCAGCCGGACGTTCTCCAGTGCCGCATCCCGGAATACCGTGACGGAGCGCACCATGTCGCCGATCTCGTCGCCACGATTGCGGCCGTCGATCGCCACATCCAGATCGCCGCTGGCAAGACGGGTCATGATCTCGGTCACCCGCTTCAAAGGCCCGCGCAGCGTCTCCACCAGCATCAGACCGCCCACAATCGCCAGCAGCGTGCCGAGGATCATCGCGATGACGGAGACATTGGCCGAGCGCTCGCTGTCTTCCTTGCCGATTTCCTGCGCCTGGGCCACGAAACCGCGCAGCGATGTCATCGCATCCGCCAAAATACCGTTCGCCTCGACCCGTCCGGTCTTCCAATCCGCGGCCGTCTGCAACAGATCCGCCGAGCCCTTGGTGACGCTGTCGATCAGTGGCTTGGTGCGGGCGGCGAGATCCCGCATCGTCGCATTCGTCTGGCCGAGCGCCGAAATCCTGGCGGCGGCATCCTGCAGTTCGGCCAGATCGGCCATCACGGCATCGCGCGAGGCGGCGTCACGGACATTTTCCATGCGCGCCGCATGCAAGGTCAGCCGGTCGATGACGCTGAGCGCCGCATCGACGCGATCCAGCAGCTCCTTTTGACCGTCGATGATCTTGTCGAGGCCGACGAAGCGATCGGCGGCGGTATCGCTGTTCTTCGCCGATTGCAGGGTCATGTCGCCCTCGATCTTCACGAAGCTTTGCAGGATCGGTCCCATGGCCTCGACCTTCTGGTCGGACGTAGCGCTCCCCTTCAGGACGGCATCGAGCTTGCCCGCCGCGTCGGCGGCATTGTTGACGAGACCGGCGCCGCGCTTCGAAACCAGCGCCTGCGATGTCGCCAATTGCTTCAGGATCGCATCCGTATAGGTGCGCGCGTCCGAAATTTCCTCGTCGGCATCGGTCGCCATCTGCACCTGAATGCGCAAGTTGCTCATCTTTTCCGACAGACCCTTGTAGGCGGCGGCGTCGTAGAGCAATTCCTTCGCGAAAGTCTCCTTGTCGCCGAAATCCTTGCGAATGATGTCGATCTGCTTGGCCGCGGCCGCCCCGCTCGCCTCGATGGCCTGCACCGCCTTGCGGATCGCCTCGATATCGGCGTCCTGCTTTTGCCGGATGTTCCAGAGCGTGGCCGCCTGGGCGCGCATCTTGTCGGCAAGCGCCTTCACGGCGGAGATCTTGGCACCCTGATCGTCGCTGAGCAGGCCGTTCAGACGCTGAACGCCGGCGGCTTGCGCATCGATCTTGTCACTCAGCGCCTGGCGCGTCTCATCGGAAGGCGATGTGGTGAACTCCTGCAGCGCAGCCTGCAGATTCTCGAAGTCGCTGATATTCTCGATCGTCGCCCGCGTAACGGTCATATGCCCGTTGAGGATATTGGCCGTATGGTAGCCGAGAAGACCAACGCCGGCGATCAGCGCCACCAGCGGCACGACGAAGATGAGAACCTTTGTCACGATCCGGCGACTTTGCAGAAGACGATCAATGAAGAACATGCCACGCCCCAATCAGATTGGTAGGTATCCGGCGACGGCGGGATCGTCATTCCTGCTGCGCTGCGGTGGATGCTTCTGCCTCATGCAAAACCGAGTGGGAGCCTCGGGAAATAAGATTGAATAAGCATTAATCGCCGACATAAAAGCTTCTACAATCTACGAAAAATCGGAAATGGCGTCCCATTTTGCACGCTCGGTGTAACCAGGACCCCCATCAACCCTGGCTTTCGCTGCAACGCACAATCGAATTCCGCCGCCAATGAACTATGAGCGATTCCAATTTGACGAAAAGAGCAGTAGGTCAAACTGATATATCCAGGGAATCGTTTCATGCCGCGGACCAAGAATACGCAGGGTGCCCTTTACATGGCCGCATCAATGGCAGGTTTCGCTTGTAGCGATGCCCTGTCCAAATCCGTCATCTCGGTGATGAATGCCGGCGAGATCATTTTTATCCGCGGGCTTTTCACCAGCATCATCGTCTACCTGCTCGCCCGGCATATGGGTGCCCTGCGCTCGTGGAAGGTCATTCTCCAGCCGATGATCGCCCTGCGCATCGCCTGTGAGGCAATTGCGGCGGGAACCTACATCACCGCGCTTGGAATGATGCCGATCGCCAATGCCTCGGCCATTCAGCAGGCGGTGCCGCTCGCCGTTACGCTCGGAGCGGCGCTGTTTCTCAAGGAGCCCATCGGCTGGCGACGCTGCGCGGCGATCATCATCGGTTTCGTCGGCGTATTGATCATCGTCCGCCCCGACCCCAGCGGCTTTACGACGGCTGCCCTGCTCTCCATTGCCTGCATGTTCGTCACCGTCGCCCGCGACCTGGCCACCCGTTGCATCGACAAGGACGTCCCGTCGCTGATGGTGACGGTGTGCACCGCGATTTCGATTTCGATCTTCGGCGCCCTGTTGACGGAACCGCTCGGCGGCTGGCAGCCGGTCAGCCTCACCTCGTTCTCGCATATCCTGCTCGCGTCGATCCTGGTACTCATCGGGTATCAGGCAACCATCCTCGCGATGCGCACGGGTGAAATCTCCTTCGTCGCGCCCTTTCGCTATGTGAGCCTGATCTGGTCGGCGCTACTCGGCCTGCTCTTCTTCGGTGAAGTGCCGGATGCCTGGACCTTCATTGGCGCCGCTATTGTCATCGCGTCGGGCATCTATACATTCTATCGGGAGAGAAAGCGGCAAGCGGCCCAGCCTATCGCCCAGGAATCAGAGCCGCGCGTGCCCGCCTGAGGTCGCCAGCATGCCAGGCTTCATCTCCGATCCCGCCGAAATCCCGCCCTTCCTGCTCGCCGGCGGCCGCTCCAGCCGCATGGGCCTGAACAAGGCGCTCGTCCCGCTCGGTGGTCGAAGGCTGCTGACGCGTGTCGCGGAGCGGATCGGTCAGCGGCAAAAGGCGCCTGTCGCCCTGAATGCCGACGCCGATTTTCCGGACCCGGCCGGGCTGCCGCTGATCCCGGATACGCTTCCCGGCAAGCTCGGCCCGCTTGCCGGTGTGCTCGCCGCCATGCGGCAGGCAACGGCACATCATCCGCTAGCAACCCATATCGTCACCGTGCCGATCGACAGCCCGTTTTTTCCGCTCGATCTGGTCACCCGCCTCGCGGAAGCCATCGAGGGCCGCGACGAGATCGCGATTGCCGCCTCGCTCGGGCGCGAACATCCGGTATTCGGCCTTTGGCCCATCTCCATCGCCGACGACCTCGAGACCTGGATTCGCGCGGATGAAAAACGACGCGTTCGGGATTTTCTTGCGCGCCACCCGCTCCGAACGGTCGACTTTCCCGTCATGGACACGCCGATCGGCGCGCTCGACCCCTTCTTCAACATCAACACGCCCGACGAGCTGGCTGCCGCGGAAAGATGGCTTGCGGCATTGGAGACACAGCCATGACCGCCGCCCGACCCAAGATCTTCGGCATTGCCGGCTGGAAGAACTCCGGCAAGACCGGCCTCGCCGTTCGCCTGGTGTCCGAATTCACCCGGCGCGGCTACAAGATTTCGACCATCAAGCATGCGCACCACGATTTCGACATCGACAAGGTCGGCGCCGACAGCTTTCGCCATCGCGAGGCCGGCGCGCATGAAGTCACCATCGTCTCCGGCACGCGCTATGCCATCATGCACGAGCTGCGCGGTGCGCCCGAGCCGAGTTTCGAGGAAATCCTCGCCCGGATAGCCCCCTGCGACCTCGTGCTCATCGAGGGCTACAAGCGCGAGCCGATCCCGAAGATCGAGGCGCGTCGGCTGGAGGCCGCCAAGTGCGAGCCGCTGGCGCCGCAGGATCGGCACATCGTCGCCATTGCCGCCGATCATCCGGTGGAGGATGCCGCCGCGCTCACCGTTTTCGATCTCGACGACACCATTGCCATTGCCGATTTCATCGCCGCCACGGTCGGGCTTGGCAAGCCGTCGACATGACAAAGGCCGCCGGTTTCCCGACGGCCTTTGCATCGATCAGATCGGATAGGCTTACCGGTTCGAAACGACCGGACGCACCAGCGCCGTGATGCGGCGGATGGTGACGCGGCGGTTTTCCTGCTCCGGTCCCTGCGTGTTCACCTTCAGATATTGCTCGCCATATCCCTGGGTCACAAGATTTTCGGCCGGAATGCCATAAACGTCGCTCAGCACCTTGGCGACCGATTCCGCCCGCTGGTCCGAGAGAATGAGGTTGCTTTCCGGAGAACCGACGGCATCGGTGTGGCCTTCGATGAGGAAGCTTTCCGTCGGGTCACGCTTGATGATCTTGCCCATCGCGTCGGCAACGTTGCGTAGCGTGCTGGCCTGCGACATCGGGATTTCCGCGCTGCCGGTCGCGAAGGTGATCGTATCGAGATCGATACGGCGCACCTTGTCGCGAATACGGGCGGAATAGCGAACCTCGTTCACCGAATAGATCCGCTCCACCGGCTCGACCGGCGGCTCGCGCAGGAAGTCGTAGTAATCGGCATCCCGGTCCGTTCCCGTGTCGATGATGTACTGGCTGACCGGAATGCTGAGGCGCATCGGCGGCAGGTCATCACCGGGGTCGCGGAAATAGTCGTCGTCATCCGGACGCTGCTCGAGTTCCGGCGAATAGAACAGCACATACTCGCGGCCATCCGCATCGACGCGCGAGCGCTGGATGATGTCGCCATAGCGGTTGCGCACGGTGATGATGCGATCGCCATCCGGCTGATCGATGGTTTCGCGATAGCGATCGCGCGCAAGCTGCTCATAGGTCGGACGCTCGCCGGCGCGAACGAAACGATCGGTATCATCGTTGCGGACGACATAATTGTTATCGACATTCACGATGGTACGATTGTCCTGATTGATGATCGTCTGAACCGCAGCACCGGCCGGCGCCGCAAAATTGGGACGGCGGTCGAGGCGACGGCCCTGTTCGCTGGTGACGGCCTCCATTTTCACGGGCGGCTGCGGCTGGCCGCCTGCTGCGGCGCGTTGTGCCTCCGCATCGGATGTCGGCGGCTTGGCATAGGCGGCCGGTGGCGGCACAGGCGTCGTCTGCCCTTGTGCCGGCTGGCCCTGCGCTGCCTGACCTTGACGTGCCTGGCCTTGGCCTCCCTGAGCGGGCACGGCCTGCCCCGGCTGCCCTGCCTGCGTACCGGGCTGTCCGCCGGGGTTCTGTCCACCCTGGCGATGGCCACGCCGGGCCGCATCCTTGTCGCTATCCAGCACGGCGGCGCCGTTCTGGACCGGCAGAATGACGGGACCTTTGCTCTCGGCCGGGTTTTCCGCGATCTTCTTGCGACGTTCCAGTTCCTCGGGCGAGACCGGAGCGCTGGGCGGAACGGCCGTCTCGGCGCCCTGCTGTTGCGGAGCACCATTGGCCGCCGGCTGCTTGGCATTGCCTTGCGCGGGAGCACCGGCTTCGGTGCTCGGCTGCGGCTTGCCGGGCTGCGGTGCGGCCTGATTTTGCTGAGGCTCGGCCTTTAGCGCGGGCTGCTGCGGATTGGCAGCCGGTGGCTGCTCACCCTGCTGCGGCTTGCCCTGCGCCTTATTGCCGCCAGGCTTCTGACCCTGCTGGCTGCCCGGCGCCACCGGGGTTTCCGGCTGGGCCGCCGTTCCCTGCTGAGCCTGGGACGGCTGGACGGCCGGGGCTTCCTGCTGTGCGGGTGCAGCGGTCTGGCCCTGAGGCTTCGGCTGTGATTTCTGCTCGGGCTGAGCCTGGCCTTCCGGCTTCGCTTGCTGGCCCTGCTGTGTCGGAGCCTTTTGCTGGGTCGGTTCGGCGGACTGAGCCGGCGGCTTCTGGTTCTGCTGATGAGCAGCCGGAGCCTCCTGCTGGGCGGGAGCCTTCTGTTGTGCCGGTTCGGCCGGCTCGGCCTGCGGCTTCTGGTGCGGCTTCTGCGCGGGCTCGCCTTGCGGCGCTTCGGCGGGAGCAGCCTGCTTCGGCTGCGGCGCTATCTCCGGCTGCGCGGCAGGCTGCTGATCGGCATTCTGCTTGTGTTTTTTCTGCTCCGGCTGGCCCTGTTGCGTCTCCGGCGCAACGGCGGCAGGTGCTGCGGCCTTGGGACGAGGCTGAACCTCTGGCTGCGCGCCAGGCTGCTCGGCATTTTGCGCATGTGGCTTCTTCGGTGCCGGCGGCTCTGGCGGTTGTGCCTCCGGCGCAGCCGGCTTCTCGACAGCCTTTGGCTGCGGAGCCTCCTGCTGCTTATGCGGCTTTGGCTGCTCGGGTTCGGGCGCGGCCTCGTGCTTCTGACCCTGCTCGGCTTCACCCGGCTTCTTGTGCTTGCGCAACTCCTCTTCGGATTCGCCGCCCTGCGGTTGTTCCTGGGCAACTTCGAAGCTCGCGCCGCCATCGACAGCGACCGAACCGGCAACCGCACTGCTCAACGGAGCGATGACCTGCTCACGCAATGCGGCAGCGGCGGCCGGCTCGAACGCTATCGACAATGACAGCAGCGGAAATGCAGCGCTGGCAAATAGTCTGGATCGCTTTCCCATCAATGGGTCTCCTCTTTATCATTTTTCTCCGCCAGGTTGCGGAACCAAGCCCGCGGAGGTGATGCCTGATGATCCCGGCCGATTTTCGATATTCTTGGGGTTGAATCGCGGCAGGTGGTCACATTGTTCCGGCACTATTAGAAGGCGTGAATTAACCCTACCTGAATGCGCCAGACGGCTTTTGTTCAGTTTTTGAAATCGCTCCGAACGTTTTGAAGACGGTGTGCGATGCGAAATGACTTTTTAATTCCAGTTGCAATTTGCGGAAAAAAAGTACGAATATCGCGCCAAGGCAGGCCGCTGGCCCGCTGCATTCCGACCGGCCGCCCATGAAGAATAAGAGCCGCCGGTCGCCAACAGAGAGGATCAAAATGCGCATCTCCACTCGCCTTCTCGCTGCTGCATCGCTTGCAGCGATGTCGCTTTTCGCCGGCGCAGCACTTGCTGACGGCGATTCGATCGTCATCGGTACGGACGCAACCTACCCGCCCTACGAATCGCTCGACGCCTCCGGCAAGATCGTCGGCTTCGACATCGACATAGCAAATGCGCTTTGCGATCAGATGAAGGTCAAGTGCACCTTCGTGAACCAGGATTTCGACGGCATCATCCCGGCCCTGCAGGCCAAGAAGTTCGACGCCATCGTCTCGTCCATGTCGATCACGCCCGAGCGTGAAAAGTCCATCGACTTCACCAACAAGTACTACAACACGCCGCCGGCCATCGCCGTGCCGAAGGATTCCAAGATTACCGATACGAGCGATGAAGCCCTGAAGGGCAAGACGATCGGCGCGCAATCCTCGACCACGCACGCCAACTACGCGACCGCGCATCTGAAGGACGCCGAACTGAAGCTCTATCCGTCACCGGACGAATACAAGCTCGACCTCTCCAACGGCCGTATCGATGCCGTCATCGACGACGTCGTCGTTCTCTCCGAATGGGTCAAGTCGGATGCCGGCAGCTGCTGCAAGATGCTCGGCACGCTGAAGATCGATCCCGAAATCAACGGTATCGGCGCCGGTATCGGCATCCGCAAGGGCGAAACCGCGCTCAAGGACAAGTTCAACGCGGCGATCGCAGCGATCCGTGCCGACGGCACCTACAAGAAGATCCAGGACAAGTATTTCGATTTCGACGTCTACGGCGATTGATCGGCCGTCGATTCCTTGGGAAAAGACGACGGCGGAAGCTTGCCCTTCCGCCGTTTTTGTTTGACAAGGGCTATATAAGAGCAACACGGCATAAGCCGTGAGGGGAAATACGGTATGGGCGGATTGTTTTCCGCGCTCGGCTCCTTATGGGCCTGGCTGAATAATATTTTCGACCCGCTATGCGGCCCGGTCGGACTTTTCACACTGTTCGGCCAGAACACGGTCATCGCCTGCGGCGATACCGGCTGGGGCGACGAGATCGCCGGCGGCCTCAAGGTCACGATCACGGTAGCCGTTCTGACCCTGCCGCTCGGCCTGGTGATCGGTTTCCTGGTCTCCCTGGCGCAGCAGTCGGAGGAACGATCGTTGCGGCTGGCGGCCGGCGTCTTCACCACCATCTTCCGCGGCCTGCCAGAGCTCCTGACCCTCTTCATCATCTATTACGGCATGCAGATCCTGCTGCAAACGGCGCTGGCCTATGTGGGCTATACCGGTCAGATCGAGATCAATGCCTTCATCGCCGGCATGATCGCGCTTTCGATCGTGTTCTCGGCCTATTGCTCGGAAGTGCTGCTGTCGGCCTTCAGGGCGATCCCCAAGGGCCAATACGAGGCCGGCGACGCGCTCGGCTTTCACCGCGCCCGCACGATGCGCCTGATCATCCTGCCGCAGCTGATCCGCATCTCCCTGCCGAATCTCGGGAACCTCTGGATGAACCTCCTGAAGGATACATCCTATGTTTCCATCATCGGGCTGACCGATGTCGTTCGCCAGACGGGCCTTGCCGTGCGCTCGACGAAAGAGCCGTTCTTCTTCTACATGATCGCCTGCGCCCTCTATCTGGTGCTTGCCATCATTTCCTCGGCAGGTTTGTCCTATCTCGACCGCTGGGCAAAACGTGCGGAGTTTCGCCGATGAGTTACGCTGAAGCCCTGATCCCGGCACAGCCGGCGCCGCCGGAAACCATGCGGCGCTTCTCCAAGGCCCGCATCGCCGGCTATTTCTTCCTGGCCCTTTGGGCGCTGCTCGGCATTGCGCTGATCACGATGATGATCACCAACTGGGACAATGCCAAGTTCTTCAAGTTCGGCCCGCGCTTCCTGCACGGTCTCTGGATCACCGTGAAGCTGGTGGGATCGTCCTTCATTCTCGGCGCGATACTTTCGATCCCGCTTGCTCTTGCCAGAATGTCGAAGAACAAGATCCTGAACGGCCTGACCTATTGCTACGTCTATCTGTTCCGCGGCACACCGCTGCTGGCGCAGATTTTCATCGTCTATTATGGCTTTCCGCAAGCTCGCGGCTTTCTCGATTATATCGGCCTCTGGTGGTTCTTCCGCGATCCCTTCAATTGCGGCCTGTTTGCCATGACGCTGAATACTGCCGCCTATCAGACCGAAATCGTCCGCGGCGCGATCCAGAGCGTCCATCGCGGCCAGAGCGAGGCGGCAGCATCGCTCGGCCTCCACAAGCTCGTCACCTTCTACAAGATCATCCTGCCTCAGGCCCTGATCGTGGCACTACGCCCCTATGGCAACGAGATCATTCTTCTGATCAAGAGCTCCGCCACCGTCTCCATCATCACCGTCTACGACTTGATGGGTGAAACGCGCTACGCCTTCTCGCAGACCTACGACTACCAGACCTATCTCTGGGCGGCGATCTTCTATCTTTCCATCGTCGAGATCATGCGCAATGGCTGGGCGCGCATGGAAGCCTATCTGACACGGCACCTGAAACGTTGACCGGAAACCGGGGCGGCATCCGACCATGCCGCCCAGCCCTTTGGCAGCACTCGCCTGACCATGCTGCTATCATATTGATTTTTGTGAATAAATTTTCTTTTGCGACACTTTTATAAAGCATAGGTTTACCTTGAGCTGCTTCCATTTTTCCGTGACCATCCGTCATGGAAAGCAGTGGCAACAGAAAGAGAGACCTCATGCACGACGACATGCAGAAGCAGTTGCAGGGCTATGGGCTGACCACGGCGCAGATCTTCTACCGTCTGCCCGATCATCCTCAATTTCTACAGACCTATATCTGGCAGGACTATGATCTCGCTCCGAACTTCCCGGAGATGCGCGGCTTTCTCAAATTCTGGCAGGAGAAGCTGGACGGCCCCCTCCATTCGGTGCGCTATGTTCACCGCAAGCTGATCTCGGCAACGGAATGGCGGGCTCTGAAGGGAGAACTCATCCTGCATTAGTCTGGCTTACCAGCAGGATCAGACATGCGCCTCGCCATGGGTAAAATCGCCGTCATCCGGCCCGCGACGTAGGGTGCCATAAAGAATGACGGCGTAGAACGCAGCCACCATTGCAATCACCGGCCAACCGGGGATCGGTCCGAGCGCGGCGTTGTCGACAATATAGCTCCACGACTGCGCCAGCTCTTGCGGCACGCCCTCCGTTTGCAGCTTCGGCGTCGAGATCTTCAAGATCCACGCCAACAGCAGGATCGCATACATCCAGCAATAATTCCGCCGCAGACGCCGCTGCATCGCTTCGAAATAGTTGAGCAGAAACCGCGGTGCGCGCAGGCTTTTGGCGATCGATACTGCCCAATCAGGATTGAGATCGGCTTCAGGTGCCAGAATCTGTGCGAAATAGCTGCGTTCCAATTGCCGTATCCGCGCACGATAGACATCGAAGAAGCGATAGCGCCGCGCCTCGATCGTCAGCAGCAATGTGATCAGCATCATGCCGAACAGCAACACGCCGTGATGCGACGTCGGCGTCGACAGCGACACGGAAAGCAATGCCGCGACGACGGTGATCGCCCAGTTCGAGGTCCGGTCGATGCGATCGCGCCAACTGGTCATTCGACCAAGCTCGCCGCGGTAATAATGGTTCAACGTATTGGTGACCTCCCCCGTCGTCGCCGGCATGGGCGGCGGCTTTCGATCTGCGGCGCTACCCAGGAGATGGGACGTGGTGAGCTCAGTGGCCATGATTTTTTCCTCCCTTTTTCTTCTTTCGCGCAAAGGTCTTATGGCCTGACCCTGCTGCGAGCGAATATTTTGCTCCTTCATCGCAGCCATTGCAAAAGCCTTTCAAGCGCCTTAATGCCTCCCTGACGAACGAAGGACTGATCACTCATGGCAAAGAAGAAAATCGACGAAGAGGCGCTGGCGGAAGCTTACAATCGCGCGCTGGCCCTGGAAAAAGCCGGCGATGTCGACGCCGCTGTCAAGGCCTATGAGGAAGTGCTGGCGATCGACCCGGAGGATCACGGCGGCGCGGCCGTGCGCATCGCCTCCATGGGACGCGGCGAGACGCCGGTAAAGGCACCGGACGCCTATGTCGAGACGCTATTCGACCAGCATGCCGAAGTCTTCGAGGACGTGCTCGTCGAGCAGCTCGGCTATCATGTCCCGGTCCTCGTGCGCCAGCGTCTGCAGGCGCTCGGCCTTGGTCCGTTCAAGCGCATGCTCGACCTCGGCTGCGGCACCGGGCTCACCGGCGGCACGCTACGCGATATCGTCGAGGACATCACCGGCATCGATATTTCCGAAAACATGGTCGAAGTCGCCCATGAGAAGGACATTTACGAAACGCTGTTCGTCGCCGAGGTCGAGGACTTCCTCGACGACAACGACGAGGAGCCCTTCGACCTGATCACCGCGACCGACGTCCTGCCCTATCTCGGTGCGCTGGAGCCGCTGTTCTTCGGCGCCGCCGAAAACATGACGCCGGGCGGGCTTTTCATCTTTTCCTCGGAGACCCTGCCCGAGGCAACGCTGGCCGGGCGCCCCTATATGGTCGGGCCGCACCAGCGCTTTGCCCATGCGGAAACCTATGTGCGCGAGCGCCTGACGGCGACCGGCTTCGAACTCGTCGAAATCACCGACATCAATGTTCGCATGGAAGACGGACACCCGACGCCGGGCCATCTGATCATAGCGCGCCTCATCGCGGAATGAGATGAGGCGGCATGGGGGTTGGAATAGCGATCCAATCGGATAAATATGCCTCCGCAAGGGCAAGCGATCCGTTATTTCGCCATCCGGCGGGTAATGCTTCGCGAGACCTCGATGCAGGAAAGGCTACCGCATGTCGCTCATCCTCTATCAGCATCCCCTCGCCTCGTTCTGCCATAAGGTGCTGGTCGCGCTTTATGAAAACGATACCCCCTTCGAAAGCCGGATCATCGATCTCGGCAACGAAGACTCCCGCGCCTCGCTGCTGCGCCTCTGGCCGATCGGCAAGTTTCCCGTCCTGCGCGACGAGACGCTCGACAGCACCGTTCCCGAGACGAGCATCATCATCGAATATCTCGACCGGCATTATCCCGGTCCGACGCCGCTTCTGCCGCCCGATCCGACCGATGCGCTCTGCGTCCGCCTCTGGGACCGCTTCTTCGATCACTATGTGCAGGAACCGATGCAGAGGATGGTCGCCGATAAACGGCGGCCGGACGATGAACGCGATCCTCGATCCGTGGCGGAAGCGCAGGCATTGCTGGGCACCGCCTATGGGATGATCGAGCAGCAACTGGGCGAAAAGCTCTGGATCGTCGGTGACGCCTTCACGATGGCGGATTGCGCCGCCGCTCCCGCGCTGTTCTACGCCGAGACGCTCGTGCCTTTCGGCGAGCAGCACGTCCGGCTGAAAAGCTATTACCAGCGCCTGCTCGAGCGACCATCCTTCTCGCGCGTGCTGGAAGAGGCGATGCCCTATTTCCAGTATTATCCCTACCACGACAGGCTGCCCGCCCAGTTCCGCCCGGACAGCCCGACGAGCTGACGCCTTCACGGACGCTCGGCGCCCGGTCCGATCAGAACCGTCGCGGCATGATCAGCCTGCCCGCGCATCTCCGAGGATCGCGGCCAGCAACTGGCCCTCGAGTTCGGCCAGCGCCGGATTGCCATGGCGGCGGGGATGCGGATGGGGAACGGCGAGATCGAGCACGATGCGCCCTTCGTCCAGCACAACGACGCGGTCGGCCAGATGCACGGCCTCGCTCACATCATGCGTCACCAGCACGGCGGTAAAGCCCAGTTCGCGCCAGACGCGGTTCAACAATTCCTGCATGCTGATGCGGGTAAGCGCATCCAGGGCCCCAAGCGGTTCGTCCAACGCCAGCACGCCGGGTTTGCTCACCAATGCGCGGGCGAGCGCCACGCGCTGCCGCTGGCCGCCGGAAAGCCGCGACGGCCATTCGTCCGCCTTTTCGGCAAGCTGCACCTCGGAGAGAACGGCCGCCGTCTCCGCACGGACCACGTCCTGCGGTACGCCCTCGCCGAGGCCGACGGCGACATTGTCGGCCACGGAAAACCAGGGCAGCAGGCGCGGCTCCTGAAAGACGATGCGGGCATTCGGGGCGGATTCCGCACCATTGCCGGCTTCGAAACGCAGGTTGCCGGCGGTCGGCTCATCGAGCCCCATCAGGATGCGCAGCAGGGTGCTCTTGCCGCAGCCGCTCTTGCCGATGACGGCGACGAACTGGCCGGCGGGGATATCGAGATCGATACCGCGCAGAACGCGATTGTTGCCGAAGCTCTTTTCCAGCCCCTTGATGCGGATGGCGGCTGCGCCTGCCGGCAACAGCCCTAGCCCCGATGCCTCCGAATGAAGGCGTTCCAATGCAGCGGCGGTCATGGGAGGCTCCTCAATTCTGATAGGCCGGGTTCCAGCGCAGTGCCCGGCGCTCGAGCGCGCGGGCGACGACATCGGCAAGCTTGCCGAGCACGGCATAGATCACCAGCGTCAGCACCACGACATCGGTCATGCCGAACTCGCGGGCATTGTTGGCCATGTAGCCGATGCCCGAGGATGCAGCGATCGATTCCGCCACGATCAGCGTCAGCCACATGATGCCGAGCGCAAAGCGCAGGCCGACGAGGATCGACGGCAGCGCACCGGGGAAGATCACCTTCTTGAACAGCGTCCAATTGCTCATGCCATAGACCCGGCCCATCTCGATCAGGCCGCGATCGACATTGCGAACGCCATGATAGGTGTTGAGATAGATCGGGAACATGACGCCGAGCGCCGTCAGGAACAGTTTCGATTCCTCGCCGATCCCGAACCAGAGAATGACCAGCGGCACCATGGCCAGATGCGGTATGGTGCGCAGCATCTGCAGGCTCGTGTCGGTCAGCTTTTCCGACAGCCGCGACACGCCATTGGCGATGCCGAGCAGGAAGCCGATCGAGCCGCCGACCAGAAGGCCGCTGAAGGCACGGCCGGCGCTGACGAGGATATTATGCGGCAATTGCCCCGAAACCGTCGTCTGCCAGAAGGCGACGACGACCGCTGCCGGCGAAGGCATGATTCGCGTGGAGATCCATCCGATCGACGAGCCGAGCTGCCAGACCGCTATGATGACGATCGGCAGCAGGAAGGGCAGAAACCGCTCCAGGGAGATGGCCGGCCGCGCTGGCTTTGCCGGGCGGACCCGGCTTTGCGCGGCAACGCGGACGAAGGACGTGTCGAATGCCGACATGAGGATCTCCCTGATCTGTTCGCGTTACGAGCCGGAAACGACCTTCAGATTGCCGCCATGGCTGCCGCCGGCGAAGATCTGCTTGGCACCGAACTCGTTGCGGAATCCGGCCCGCTGCTGTTCGCGGGTCAGCCCGAGTTCGGGGAACAGCAGTTCCGAAACGCGATAGGCTTCTTCCAGATGCGGATAGCCGGAGCCGATCACCGTTTCGATGCCGATCTCCTGATATTCGCGCAGCCGTGCCGCAACCGTCTTCGGCGAGCCGACCAGCGCCGTCCCGGCGCCGGCGCGGACGAGGCCGACGCCTGCCCAGAGATTCGGCGATACTTCCAGCTTGTCACGGCGGCCGCCATGAAGGGCAGCCATGCGCTTCTGGCCAACGGAATCGGACTGGTTGACGAACTGCTCCTGCGCCTCGCGGATCGTCTCGTCATCGAGCTTGGAGATCAGCCGGTCGGCGGCCGCCCATGCCTCCTCGTCCGTCTCGCGAACGATGAAATGCAGGCGGATGCCGAAGCTGACCTCGCGGCCCTTTTTGGCAGCGGCGGCGCGGACCTTCTCGACCTTTTCGGCCACCTGTGCCGGCGGCTCGCCCCAGGTCAGATACTTGTCGACACGGCCGACCGAGAAATCGATGCCGGCATCCGAGGAGCCGCCGAAATAGAGCGGCGGGCGCGGCGACTGCACCGGCGGCAGGCCGAGCCTTGCATTGGTCGCCGTGATGTACTTGCCCTGGAATGTCGAAGAGCCCTTCTCCATAAGCTCTTCCCAGACGGTGAAGAACTCGTCGGCATGGGCATAGCGCTCGTCATGCTCGAGATGAATGCCGTCACCCGCCAGTTCGGCGGGGCTGCCGCCAACCACGATATTGAGCAGCACGCGGCCGTTCGACACGCGATCGAGCGTCGAGGCGAGACGGGCATAATAGGCCGGCGATGCCGTGCCGGGGCGGATGGCCACCAGGAATTTCAGCTTTTCGGTATGCGCCGACAGAGCCGCCGCCGTGATGAAGGACTCCTCGCAGGAGACGCCGGTCGGCAGCAGCACGCCGGAATAACCAAGCCGGTCGACCGCCTGGGCGATCTGCGTGAGATAGCCGATTTCCGGCCCGCGGTTGAGATCGGTCGACCCCAGATAGGTGCCGTCGCCGGAGGTCGGAATGAACCACAGGAAGTCGATGGGTTTGGCAGTCGCGGTCATGGTGTTTTCCTGTCTTCTAGGCGCGTGTCGTCGGGAGCATGTCCCTTGGGGCTTTCTGGGATAGTGGCATAGACTACTGATTATATCGACAATGCAGAATTTCTATTGTTTGCCATCTCGCGGAATATTTTTCCACGCGATGGCCTGCGCCCGCCGTGTTTCGAGCGGGACCATGTCGGTCGTAGCGAATAGGCTGTCGGTCTTCAGCTTGCTTTCGGCCGCCAGACGATATCCGTGATGGCGAGCTTCTTCGGAACGATCCCGAGGCCATAAAACTCGTCCGCCAATCCTTGTTGATAGGCGATGGCTGCGTCGGTGATCGTCGAGACGCGACCGAGATTGAAATCGGGACGCGTCAACGTCACGCGCGTAATGTCGGCCGGCACGCCGGTAATCTCCGAAAGCGCCGCGACCGTATCGTCGAGATTGGCCTGCGCCGCGGTGCCGACCTTGGCGAGTTCATCGAGCACATCCACGATAACCTGCGCATTATCCTTGGTGAAATCGGCATTTCCCAGGAAATAGCTGTAGGAATCGAGCAGGCCACGCGCCGTCGCGAGAATACGCGTATCCGGATCGGCCTCCGCGATGGCGAGATAGGGGTCCCAGATAGACCAGGCGTCGATTGCGCCCGTCTTGAATGCCGCAGAAGCATCCGGCGGCGCGAGATCGAGCGCCTGCACATCGTCCACCGTCAGGCCGCCTTTGCGCAGAGCTTTGACGGCAACATTGTGAGCACTCGACCCGCGCTTGAAAGCCAGTTTCTTGCCCTTGAGGTCGGCGAGCGTCTGGATCGGCGAATCCTTGCGCACCAGAATTGCAGACCCCTCCGGGCTTCCCGAGTACTGGCCCACATAAAGCAGATTGCCGTTGGCGGCCTGCGCGAACAATGGCGGCACGTCACCCGTCCCGCCGAAATCGAGAGCGCCGGCGCCGAGCGCCTCCAGGAGTGGCGGGCCGGAGGTGAATTCGGACCATTCGACGGAGATGCCGCGATCGGCGAGACGCTTCTCCAGCGAGCCCTTGCGCTTGGCCAGCGCCAGCACGCCGTTCTTCTGCCAGCCTATGCGAAAAGTGGTTGCGGCGGCGGCGCGCGCCGGCCGGATGGAAGGCAGCGCAAGTGCTGCGGCCGTGGCGCCAAGGAGGCTGAGTGTCTGTCTGCGCGAGATCATGAAAAGTCCTTTCCCCACCGGATCGGGACTGGTCCCGTTGCCACCGGCATTGCTATTGATGCCCTAAGAATTGCAAATCCATGGATTATATCGACATCTGATATTGTGAATTTCCGCGATTGCATCGAAATTCGATTTCGACAAACAGGCAATAAGCGGAATTATCTTTCAAACCGGATGATACCGAGACAAGTTCGCCGACAAACCGGTCTTCCGTCCCCCTCACCTTTCCGCTAAGCCTTCAGTCAAAATTCGTAAGGGAGTTTCGCGAATGGCAAAGGTCGCTTTCATCGGCATGGGCGTCATGGGCTATCCCATGGCAGGACATTTGAAGGTCAAGGGTGGTCACGACGTGACCGTCTACAACCGCACCATCGCCAAGGCGGAAGCCTGGGCCAAGCAGTTCGACGGCAAGTTTACCACCACCCCAGCCGCTGCCGCCGAAGGCGCCGATTTCGTTTTCACCTGCGTCGGCAACGATGACGACCTGCGCTCGGTGACGATCGGCAAGGACGGCGTACTCTCCGGCATGAAGGCGGGCGCGATCCTGATCGACAACACGACGGCGAGCGCGGAAGTCGCCCGCGAACTCCATGCGGCAGCCAAGGAAAAAGGCGTTGAGTTCATCGACGCCCCCGTCTCCGGCGGCCAGGCCGGCGCGGAAAACGGCGTGCTGACCGTCATGTGCGGCGGCGATGAGGCCGTATTCGAGAAGGCACGGCCCGTCATCGATGCCTATGCCCGCATGGTCGGACTGATGGGCACGGTCGGCGCCGGCCAGCTCACCAAGATGATCAACCAGATCTGCATCGCCGGCATCGTCCAGGGCCTCGCCGAGGGCATCCATTTCGGCAAGCAGGCCGGCCTCGACATCGAAAAGGTCGTGGATGTCATTTCGAAAGGTGCGGCCGGCTCCTGGCAGATGGAAAACCGCCACAAGACCATGAATGCCGGCAAATACGACTTCGGCTTCGCCGTCGACTGGATGCGCAAGGATCTCGGCATCGTGCTGGCGGAAGCCCGCCGCAACGAGGCCAAGCTGCCGCTGACGGCCCTCGTCGACCAGTTCTACGGCGACGTCCAGGCCATGGGCGGCAATCGCTGGGATACCTCGTCGCTGCTGGCCCGACTGGAACGAAAGTAACCGGCATTATCGACAGACGCCGCCGATCCCTCGACCCCGGCGGCGTCCGCCCTCTGCCAAGCGATACGCAAAAGGCAGTTTCGCGAACCAACGTCCTCCGCTACGCTAGACGGCGTTTGCTCCCCCGCTGACGGGACAGCCGGCGAAAGAGTTGCGGAGGCACGGTGTTTCAAATCTCGGATAACTTCTCCATTCTGCCCGATCGCGATATCGCCCGGCGCGACGGGGCGGGAACGACGGCATGCATCATGCAAAGTACCCGTCTGCTCTGCAAACGTCTGGCATCGCCGGCGCCGGGCGTCGTGCTCGTTCAGAAGGGCCAGAAGATCATTCTCGACGGGGGCATGCAGACAAAGGCACGCGTCGGCGATCTCGTCCTGATTCCCGAAGGCCTCACATCCGATATCATCAACGAGCCCGATGGGCTCAACGGCTACCAAGCGCTCGCCCTGCAATTCGCGCCGAACCTGATCACCGAGGCCGCCGTCAGCGGCGCCAGGCCGGTACAGGACGTCAAGGTTCTCCGCAATATGCCGCCGGCCTTCGAGGAAGCCTATAGCAAGGCAGTCGAAGCGATACGCAGCGGCCCCTTGCTGCCGGACAGCATCGCCGCATCCCGCGTCAACGAGGTCCTGTTATGGCTCGGCGCGCTCGGCCACCGCTTTGCGCCGATCGCGAACCCCGGACCGATCGAACGCCTGCGCCGGATCATAACCTCCGATCCGTCCCATTCCTGGCGCGCGCCGGATCTGGCGAAGGCGATCGGCATGAGCGAAGCCAGTCTGCGGCGCAAGCTGGCGGCGTCGGGAACGAGCTTTTCCGAGCTTCTGGCCGATATCCGCATGACGACGGCGCTCACCCTGCTGCAGACCACCGACAAATCCGTGACACAGATCGCCCTCGACGTCGGTTACGACTCGGCGTCCCGCTTCACCGCCCGCTTCCGCGCGCGTTTCGAATTCGCGCCGAGCGAAATCCGCAACCATCGCCGCGAAGTTGATCGAAACGGCGCAAAGACTGATCGAAACAGCGCAGCGCTCGTTCCAGCGGAATGACAATCTCCCGCCATCGACGCCACGAGCGGCGTCGTCTTGTTGGAGATTGTCATGAAATATCCTATCGCCATGGCTCTGGCCGCCGCGCTGCTGTCGTCGAGCCAGGTTTCGGCCTTTGAACTCACCAGCCCCGACATGAAGGATGGCGGCACGCTGAAGACCGAACAGGTTGCCAATGTCTTCGGCTGCAAGGGCGGCAATGTATCGCCGGCGGTCAGCTGGAAAGATGCGCCGAAGGAAACCAAGAGCTTCGTGGTCTCGCTCTACGATCCGGATGCGCCGACAGGCTCCGGCTGGTGGCATTGGACCGTGTTCGATATCCCCGCATCCGCCAATTCGCTGCCCTCCGGCGCCGGATCGGCCAAGGGCGCCGGCCTTCCTGCCGGCGCCATCCAGGGCAGAACCGACTTCGGCACCTCGTCCTTCGGCGGCGCCTGCCCGCCGCCCGGTCCCGCGCACCGCTATGTCCTGACCGTTACCGCGCTCAAGGTCGACAAGCTCGGCCTGGACAGCAACGCCAGCGGCGCGTTGGTCGGCTATATGACGCGTGCCAATGCGCTTGCCTCCGCCTCCATCACCGCAACCTACGGCCAGTGATCGCAGAGGCACGGCGCCCTGAAACAACAACGCCAGGGCGATGTTCGGGCTCAAACCCGACCGCAGCCCTGGCGTTGCTTTCTCGAAAAATGTTGGAGAATGCTCATCGGCATGTCAGCCGATCGAACATCAATCCTCGTTCGACTTCGCATTCTCCAGCAGCATGTAATCCAGCGGCAGTTCCGTCGAATACTTGATCTGCTCCATCGCGAAGGCCGAGGAAACGTCGCGGATTTCGATCTTGGCGATCATGCGCTTGTAGAAGGCGTCATAGGCCGCGATATCGGGAACGACGACGCGCAGCAGATAGTCGACATCGCCGCTCATGCGATAGAATTCCACCACTTCCGGAAAATCGGCGATCACTTCCGAGAAGCGCTTCAGCCATTCGATCGAATGGCTGTTGGTGCGGATCGAGACGAAGACGGTGACCTTGGTGTTGACCTTCTCCGGATCGAGAAGCGCCACGCGGCGACGGATGACGCCATCCTCTTCCATCTTCTGGATACGGCGCCAGCATGGTGTCGTCGACAGCCCGACCTTTTTGGCAAGATCGGCCACGGCCAGAGTGGAATCCTCCTGCAACAGACGCAGGATTTTGCGGTCAAGACGGTCCATTTCGGCTACCCTTTCGAATTATATTCCCTCTATAGCGCGTTTTTATCGAAAGAAAAGAAATTTGTTTCACGAAACAAGGTTTTTCACACGATCTCGCAACACCGGCAGCAATTCGGCTTCGAACCAGGGATTGCGCTTCAGCCAGCCGCTGTTGCGCCAGCTCGGATGCGGCAATGGCAGCACGGCGGGCGAGCGGTTGGTCAGGAGATAGCGCCGCCATTCCGCGACGGTTTCCGTCATCGACCCCATGCGCGCCGCACCGAGATGCCAGGCCTGCGCATATTGTCCGATGGTCAGGATCAGCTCGATCTGCGGCATGGCCGCCATGGCTTTCTGCCGCCAGAGCGGCGCGCATTCCTTACGCGGCGGCAAATCGCTGCCCGCAGCGTCATAGCCGGGAAAGCAGAAGCCCATCGGCACGATGGCGAAATGGTCGGGATTGTAGAAACTGTCGCGGTCGACACCCAGCCATTGCCGCAACCGGTCGCCGGAGGCATCGTTGAACGGCAGGCCGCTTTCATGCACCCGCAGTCCCGGCGCCTGTCCCGCAATCAGGATGCGCGCCGTCGCCGACAGGACCGCCACCGGCCTCGGCTCATGCGGCAGCCGGTCCGCCTCGCCGCGCATCGGCGCGTCGCGGCAGACCCGACAACCGGCAATCGCGTTCCGCAGAGCCTGCATCTCCTGTAGCGACACGCTCATCGGTCCCACCCCATCCATTGCCGCAGATGATCGATCAATCCGCCGAACGAACCACCATTGGCCACATGTTCCATCTGCTCCTCGCGCCGATAGTCGCGCGGCCTTTCGAAATCGCCGGCCCATAGGCCCGCCCTGTTCCGCCGCGCCAAACCCTCCTCGTCTTCATAGTCTCCATAAGACAGGGCCATGCCGCTGCGCACCATCTCGGCATTGATGTCGAGGTCGCCCGTCCTGCAGATCACCAGCAAACGGCCATAGCGATCCTTGTCGCTGCCCCGGCATTCGGGTGAACCGACCTTCACCAGACGGTCGAGCGCCTTGCGCGCCTCCTGGCCGCATGCCCAATCCGCGTTATCGTGCCGGCATTGCTGCCGAAATTCCGGCGCATCGATGCCACGCAGCCGAAAACGCTCGCCACCCTGGGCAAGCGTGTCGCCATCGACAACATAAAATCGTCCTGTTTGAACAAGTTCCGAACGATTGTTCAACTTCATCGCCAGCAAGCCGATCAGCGCCAGCAGCGCGAATGTGGTCACGCCGTCACGAAACAGGCGGCCGAACCGCGTCACGCTTTTGCCTCCTTCAACAACAAACCCTTGGCAAAGATGGCAAACAAAACATTGCGAGCAGCATCTTCTTAAGGTTTGGCCGCTAGTCTGTAGCTCTCTGAAAGCTAAGTTTCAACGCAACCATGAGTACCGGCGTCAGCACATCGACAGATAAGATCATCGTCGACCGATCGCGCAGTCACCGTAACCGGGCTGTGTCGAAGGCCGTGCGGCAGACGCGTGAGCGCCTGCAATCCGGCCATAGCCGCAATTTCGACCGTGAACTGATGATGATGCATATCGACACGCTGCTGCAGGGCGCGTCGATCATGCCGATCTTCGCCATCATCGTTGCGGCGCTCGGCGTCTATCTGACGCGCGACGTGCAAATCTTCGTCTGGGCTATCCCGACCCTGACGGCACATGCCGTCAACATGCTGCTCGGCCGCCGTGCGAGGAAATCGGAAATGACTGCCGAGCGCGCCAGGAAATGGCGCAATATCCTGCTGCTCGGCCAGTTGCTCATCGGATTCTGCTGGGCCTTCTTCGCGATGCAGAACTGTTCGACCTGCGGCGGGGACGGCTTTGCCCTCTATAAGGGCGCGACGCTGCTGGTGGCCATCTGCATCACCACGATGGCGAATTTCATGCTGCCCCGCGCCGTGGCCTTTGCCTTTGCGCCTGCCATGGTCGTCCTTGCCGTCACGGCGGCGCTGACCCGCAACCCGTACGACATCACGCTTGCCGCTGCCATCGCTGTCGCCGTGGTCTTCTTCAGCTTCATCACCAACCGGATGTTTCAATCCAACCTGAAGATCCTGTCCTTCCAGTCGGAAAAGGACGATCTCATCGCCGAACTCGAGGTCGCCAAGTCGATGTCGGATGAGGCGCGCCGCCGCGCCGAGGAGGCGAACCTCGCCAAGTCGCGCTTCCTCGCCTCGATGTCGCATGAGCTGAGAACGCCGCTCAATGCCATTCTCGGCTTCTCCGAAGTCATGTCGGCGGAGGTCATGGGGCCGCTCAACAATGCCACCTATCGCGAATACACCACGGATATCCACCGTTCCGGCCAGCATCTGCTCAATCTGATCAACGAGATCCTCGATCTCTCGCGTATCGAGGCCGGCAAATACGAGCTGAACGAGGAAGCGATCTCGCTGCTGGATGTGGCCGAGGATTGCATCGGCATGGTGCAGCTGCGCGCCCGCGGCAAGAACATTTCCATTGCGCCGCAATTCGAGCCACAGCTTCCCTCCGTCTGGGCCGACGAGAAATCCATCCGGCAGGTCATCCTCAACCTGCTTTCCAATGCCGTGAAATTCACGCCGCAGGGCGGCGAGATCACCGTCAAGGTCGGCTGGACCTCCGGCGGCGGTCAATATGTGGCGATCAAGGACAATGGTCCGGGTATTCCCGAAGAGGAAATTCCCGTGGTTCTCTCCGCCTTCGGCCAGGGGTCCATCGCCATCAAGAGCGCCGAACAGGGCACCGGCCTCGGATTGCCGATCGTTCAGGCGATCCTCGCCAAGCATGACGGTCAGTTCCTGCTGAAATCCAAACTGCGCGAAGGCACCGAAGTCATCGCCATCCTGCCAGCCAGACGCGTCCTGCAAAGCCTGCCGGCCATCGAAGATGCGCCGCTTGTCGAGCGCCGCAAGAAGAGCTTCGCCTGACGTCCGGCGCCGTCGCTCAGGAGAAGAACAGGTGGCTGCCGATAATATAGAGAAGATAAAGGCCGGACGCGGCCAGCATGCACAGAACGGCAAAGGAGCCGAGATCCTTGGCATGCTTGCCGACGTTGGAGATCTCCGGTGAAATCCGGTCGATGACCTCCTCAACCGCAGTATTCATCGCCTCGATCGCAAAAACGCCGAGAAACAGCACGAGGGCAATGACGATTTCGCCAAGCGTCGCACCAACCGCAATGAGCAGGATCAGGGCAACGGCGGCGAACAGAAGCTCCTGCCGGAACGCCGATTCCCGCAACAGACGCTGAAAGCCGCCCCAGGAATAACCGGCCGCGGCAAAGAAATGCCGGATGCCCGTTTCCTTGGTTACCGTCGATTTCGAAAATTCGGCCATTCCTGCCCCGCTTGCGATGTCCCGGCTGCACTTTAGCTGCTCTGCGAATACCGTCTTGCCTCTCTCAAGGCAAGCCGACGGCTGAGTCGCGCGGGAGCTTGTTACAGCTTTATGACGTAAATCGAAAGTCGGCCGAAATTTTGGACATGGAACGCGCGATTGTCACGCGCTCCGCGGCTCCAAGAATGATCCATCGAGCTACTGTGATTTGGTCGTTACGGGATTGAGTTGCTCCACCTGCCGTACGACGCGTTGACGACCGATCTGCAACATTGCAATGCCAGCAAGCACGAGGATGATCGCCGAGATTTCCAATATGCCGATTTCTTCGCCAACGAACCAGCCGATCAGCAGTGCGACGTTGGGCGTAATATAGGTTGCACCCGAGGCGGCGACCGCGCCCAGCTCTTGCAGCAGGTAGTAATAGATCAGGAACGCCATTCCGGTTCCCAGAACGCCGAGCCCGATCGCAGCGCCGGCGGCGGCATGCCAATCGTGCAGGATGTTTGCCATCCCCGTCCGGTCGACAAGCACCAGAAGCACCAGCAACGCAAGCCCGGTCTGCCAGGTGGCCAGAGCCAGTGGCGGCAGGTTGAAGGGCGACAGGAAGCGACGAACATAGACATAGGAAAGGCCGAGGACCGCAGTGGCGGCCAACATCCAGAAAACGCCGTGGATATCGATTGTTCTGCCAGATCCCTCCCAAGGGCGCGCGATCAGGATGATGCCGGCAAAGCCCACGAGCACCCCGGCGACCATCAGGGCGTTGGGCTTCTCCGAGCGGAGAAACAGAACGGTTGCGATGGTCGTGAAGAGTGAAATCGAACCACCCAAAATCCCGGCAATTCCAGAGGGCAGCAATGCGGTGCCCTCTGCGATGGCGAAGTAGTAGAAGGCCGTCGCGAGAACTGCCATGACGAGGAAATGCGGCAGATGGCGCACTTGTTCACGGTCGATCACGCCTTTTCGCCACGCGACGATGGCCAATGGCAGGAAACCGAAGAACACCCGCAGGAGCGTGATTTGCGCCGGCGTGATCAGTTCCGCCGACCATTTCATGTAGATGAAGTTTGATCCCCAGAAGAGACCGAGCAACCCGAACACCAGATACGTCAGCCGCATGAGCCAGGCCCTCGCACAAGCAAGAATATCATCCAAGGGTTAAATTCAGCTCTTCCAGAGCAACGCTAACCCTTTCTGCAAAATAATCTTTATCGCAATTCTTCGCGGCTCTGGCATCAGATCGATTGAAACGTGACATTAGAAAATCTACAGTCTTATTCCAATGCTCGCCAATCGAACCCTCCCTCCGCTGAATGCCCTGCGCGCCTTCGAGGCCGCGGGACGGCGGTTGAGTTTCAAGGCAGCGGCGGATGAGCTCGGTGTGACGCAAGGTGCCGTCGCCCAGCAGGTGCGCGCATTGGAAGACAGGCTTGGTTTTGCGCTGTTCTTGCGTCAGCGGCGCGGCGTACTGTTGACCGATCGTGGCCATGCCTACTTCGCGGAGGTTCATCGTGCCTTCGTGCAGCTGATAGAAGCAACCGACGTAGCATTATCGCGCAAGCGGGTCGTAACGGTCAGCGTTACCCCAACCTTCGCGTCTAAATGCTTGATTCCGAACCTTCCCCGCTTCGCTACCGAACATCCCGATATCGAACTGCGTGTGATGGCGACCGATGCAATCTCCGACTTTGATCGGGATGGCGTCGATTTGGCCGTAAGGCTCACCAGGCCGCCTTTTCCGTTGGGATTAGCGACGGAGTTTCTGTTCTCGGACATGATCGTGGTGGCCAGCCCCGACCTAGTCACGAATTTTTCGCTGCCGCTTGCGGCCGAGGACATTGCCCGGTTCAGCTTGCTCAACGACGGCCAGGCCAATTGGGCACCGCTGCTTGGTGGACATGCCGCACGCGCGGAACTTCATATCAACCAGGCTGCACTTGCGATCGACGCCGCTGCGTCCGGCCAGGGGCTCGCTATGGCGAACCCTATCTTTCTGGCCGACGCATTGAAGACCGGCCGACTGGTGCAGGTGGTGAACGACGTGGTGAAGACGGACCTGGGATACTACCTCGTCGTCCCCAAGAGAACGCGCGACGACCAGGCGATCGTCACGGTTTCACGCTGGATCAGGCATCAACTGCGCCTTGAAGTGCCCGGTTTCCGCAAAGCAGACGCCTGACGGCGCACAGGAGGCGATCGGGACCCGTGGTTTGCTCCGTCAATCCTTGTTGCTGACGCCGGCGCTTGCGAATGTCGCCATGCCGGAATGGCAGGCGGCGGCGGCCTTGACGATACCGGCAGCAAGGGCTGCGCCCGTGCCTTCGCCAAGCCGCATGCCAAGCGCCAAAAGCGGTGTCTTGCCGAGCTTGTCGATCGCCTTCAGGTGACCGGGCTCCGCCGAGACATGGCCGATCAGGCAGTGATCGAGGGCGGCGGGATTGGCAGCCTTCAGGATCGAGGCGGCCGCGGTTGCGACATAGCCGTCGATGATGACCGGGATTCGCTCCATGCGCGCCGCGAGGATGGCACCCGCCATGGCGGCGATCTCGCGGCCGCCGAGCCGGCGCAGCACTTCCAGCGGATCGGACAGATGATCGCGATGCAGCGCCACGGCCTTTTCGACGGCGGCGATCTTGCGCTTCAGCATCTCGCCCTCCGACCCCGTGCCCGGACCGACCCATTCCTCGGCGGTGCCGCCATAAAGCGCATAATGGATGGCGGCGGCGATCGTGGTGTTGCCGATCCCCATTTCGCCGATGCAAAGCAGGTCCGTGCCACCGGCGATCGCTTCCATGCCGAAGGCCATGGTCGCGGCGCAATCCCGCTCGGACAGCGCCGGCTCCTCGGTGATGTCGCCGGTCGGGAAATCGAGCGCCAGATCGAACACCTTGAGACCGAGATCATAGGCGACACAGATCTGGTTGATGGCCGCGCCACCGGCGGCAAAATTCTCCACCATCTGCTGTGTCACCGATGGCGGAAACGGCGTGATGCCCTGCTTGGCGACACCGTGATTGCCGGCGAAAATCGCAACGAGCGGCCGGGTGACGGCCGGCGGTCGTCCGGTCCAGGCCGCGAGCCAGAAGGCGATTTCCTCGAGGCGGCCAAGCGCGCCCGGCGGCTTGGTGAGCTGCGCGTCGCGCTCACGCGCCGCAACCAGCGCCCGGGAATCCGGACCCGGAAGGTCGCGCAGCAGCGTGCGGAAATCGTCGAATGGCAGGCCGGTAACGCTCATGAAAGCCGTTCCTTGTCTTTTGGTGTCAAATCAGGTTCTTTGCGTGCGACTCTATTAGTCGCCGGCAAAGGCGCGAACAACAGCAAAAAGCGCCCTATGCTGTCGCAGGCCCATGCTCTGGAGCCGGATGATTTTAGGTCTGTTCGACCTAAAATCTGAATCCGCTCTAGAATCAAAGAAGTAGAGCACTTCCAGGAAAAGCGCGGAGCGGTTTTCCGTCGGGAATTGCGTCAAAACAAAAGATGGAGCAGTTCAGCGATTCCGTGGAACATTGAACTGCTCTGGAAGGAATGACGGGACGAGGATGGATATTCGCGACTATAGCGGCGACATCGCGCGCTCCCTTGCCTTCCTGAGCCGCATTCCCGTTCCCTCTTCCTTTTTCGAGGGCCACGACGGCAAGCTTGGCGATACCGCGCGCGCCTTTCCCGTCGCCGGCCTGCTGATCGCCCTGCCCGCGGCCATTGTCTTCGGCGCATTGCTCGCTTTGGGGAGCGATCCGTTGATGGCAGCGCTGCTGGCGCTCGCTATCCAGACGGTGACGACGGGCGCGCTGCATGAGGATGGTCTCAGCGACACCGCCGATGGCCTCGGTGGCGGCAAGGATCGCGACCGGGCGCTTGCCATCATGAAGGACAGCCGGATCGGTACGTATGGTGCCGTGGCGCTGATCCTCTCCTTCGGGCTGCGCGCCGCCGCCATTGCCGCCATCGGCCGCGGGCTTCCGCCCCTCGACGCCGCCCTGACACTGCCGGCCGCCGCCGTTCTCAGCCGTGGCGCCATGGTCTGGCACTGGTATGCCCTGCCGCCGGCCAAGCCCGACGGGGTCGCCGCCTCGGCCGGCAAGCCGGACTACGGCGCCACGCAGATCGCGCTGATTTCGGCGTTGGTGCTGTCGGCGTTTCTGCTCTGGCCGAGCCTCAGGCTCATGCCCTTCATCCTCTGTCTTTTCATCACCGCGGCGGCGGCATTTCTCTTTACCGGCCGCGTGCGCCAGCGGCTCTCCGGCCATACTGGCGACACCATCGGCGCGACGCAGCAGATTTGCGAAATCGCCGCTTTCTGCGCCCTTGCCATGTACCTTTGAAGCGTTGATATATGCTCTTATGCTAACACCCTGCATCCTCGTTTGCTCCATCGACATGAACACCGGCTATTGCTTCGGCTGCGGACGCACGCGCGAGGAAATCGGCGCATGGATGAGCTATAGCGACGAGGAGCGCCGCGACATCATGCAGGTGCTGCCGGAACGCCTGGCAACCGTCGAGCGCAAGCCGCGCCGGGAAACCCGCCGCCAACGGCTGGCGCGGGAGCGCAGCACCGTATGAACCGCCTGAACATCGCCCTCGCCATCATTGGCATCGGTCTCGCGCTCCTGCTGTTCAACAACAGTAACGGCACGACGCTGGGTATGCCCAACGACGATTTCGCGCGCGTCGTCTATCTCCTGCCACTTGCCTTGATGATGGCCGCCGGCATCTGGGCGAGCCGCCAGACCGTCAGCCAGTCGCTGCGCAACCTGCTGATTTGGCTGGTGATCATCCTGGCCCTGTCGACCGTCTATATCTACCGCCGCGACGCCGAGGCGGTCGGCAACCGGCTGTTCGCCGGCCTGGTGCCGGGGCATGCCGTCGTCGTGACGACGAGCGAGGGCGGACAGGAGGTCATCCTTCACAAGCTTTCCAACGGCCATTTCGAGGCGGAGGTGATGATCAACGGCCAGCCGATCGACATGCTGGTCGATACCGGCGCCAGCACCATCGCGCTGTCGCGGGAGGACGCCGAACGCGTCGGCATCATTCCGGAAAACCTCACCTATTCCCTAACGATGATCACCGCGAACGGACGGGCGAGAGCCGCCCCCGTCGAGCTCGGCACCGTCGCCATCGGCCCGATCAAGCGCCGCGACATCGACGCCACCGTTGCCGAAGACGGCAAGCTCGATCAGAGCCTGCTCGGCATGAGCTTCCTGGAAACGCTGGGCTCGATGCAGATGCAGACGGACGAATTGAGGCTGAGAGACTGACTAAAGCGCATCGCGATCCTTCAGATCCGCTTCCCGCGCTTTAGATCTTTGATGTTGCGCATGTCGGTCTCGCAAAACCGATGCACACTTTTGCGCGACATGCTTAGCATACTTCGATGAGACCCGAAGCATCATGTGCCGGACCGGCATAGAAAAGCAGGCGGACACCGCTCATCGATTTTGAAAGTTCAGCCATCATGCCGACAAAAGCCCCCAACACGCTGACGGAGCTGATGCTCCTGCTGGTGCTCGCAACCCTGTGGGGCGCCTCCTATAGCTTCATCCGGGTTGGCGTGGAGACGATCCCGCCGATCACCCTGATTGCGGCGCGCACACTGATCGCTGGCGGATTGCTCTTCGCAATCGTCCGCTGGCGCCGTCTCTCGCTGCCGAAGGATCCGGCGGTATGGCGCCGCTTCCTTATTCAGGCAGGCCTGAACAGCGTCATCCCCTTCACGCTGATCGCCTGGGCCGAGCAGACGGTGGATGCTGGCCTCGCAACCATCTTGAACTCGACGACGCCAATTTTCACCTTCCTTCTGGCCGCCGTGGTGCTGCGCAACGAGGCGCTAACGGCACGCAAGCTCTTCGGCATCGCCATCGGCCTGGCCGGCATATGCCTGATCATCGGCCTCGACGCATTAAACGGCTTCGGCCGGCAATTGCCCGCACAGCTTGCCGTCGTTGCAGCCTCGATCTGCTATGCTGGAGCTGCCCTGTTCGGCCGCAATTTCAAAGGTCTCGATCCGATGATGCCGGCCGTCGGCTCCCTGCTCTGCGGTGCGGCCATCCTCATCCCCGTCAGCCTCGTCGTCGATAGACCATGGACGCTTGTGCCCTCGGCGGCATCGATGCTTGCGCTTCTCGCGCTGGCAATCCTCTCGACGGCCCTCGCCTTTACGATCTATTTCCGGCTGATCCAGACCCTCGGCTCCGTCGGAACCACCGCGCAAGCTTATCTGCGCGTCCCCATCGGCGTCGCGATCGGCGTCATGTTCCTCGGCGAGCCCCTGACCCCGACGGCGGGAACCGGTCTCGTCTGCGTCATCATCGGCGTGATAGCCATGACGATGGCGCCGCGGAGGAAGACGGCCAACGGATAGAGACGTCCGGTCGGACTATATCAGCGACGAGAAATCATCCCAGAGGATGAGGATGTTGTCGGAACGCCAGATCGGGCCGGGATCGATATAGTCTCCGGCCACTCGTCCGCCCAACGACCGATAGAAGGCTATCGCCGGATCGTTGCCGACGACGACACCGAGCCCGGCCCCCGGATAATCTCGAGCCGCCAGATGCAACGCCAGCTCCCGCATCAGCCGGCGACCGATACCCTGGCGTTTTATGGTGGGATCGATGTAGAGCGACCTGATTTCGCCTCGCCCCTCGAAAAGAGGCAGGGACGGCGCGCCAGCCGCACCGATCCCGACCAGGCGCTCGCCCTGCTCGGCAAGAAGCACGAGCTGATCGCGGCCGGGCTCGGCCAAGGTCTTCGTCCAGCGCGCCGCGCGGAAGGGTTCGTCCATGATGCGAAATGCTTCGTCGGAAGCCAGATCCCGATAGGTCTGCCGCCAGACCGCAAGATGCAGGCGGGCTATGGCTGCCGCGTCGCCGGGACGTGCCGGCCGAATACTGATGTCCATCTCAATCGGCCCCTTTCAACACGATGCGTCTCACGGCACCGACGAGATAGAGCGAGCCGGTGACGAGCATCCAGCCGCCGCGCTCCGAGACCGCCGCCACCGCACGGCCGAAGGCCCTGTGCGGATCGGGTTCGGAGATACAGGCCATTCCCATGGACCTGGCCAGCGCCTCCAGTTCACCGGCCGGATGGGCGCGGCCGGTTCCCGAGGCCTCCGTGAAGACGGCATAGGCAACATATCGGGACAGGACAGTCAGAAACCCGCGTGCATCCTTGTCGGAGGCCAGAGCCACGACCGCCACGCAATCGCCCGAGACTTCGCTAGAACGGGTGATATCGCGCAGCACCGCTTCGATATTGAAGGGAACATGCGCGCCGTCCATGATAATCGGCACCGGCTGCGCGGCTGGTCCAGCAGGCTGCGGCCGGAAACTCACCCGCTCCATTCGCCCCGGCAGACGCGCACTGTCCCTGACGGTCCGATCGAGCAACCACGCGCCGATCGGCCTGCTCGTTCCGGCTGTCCCGCGCACCTGCTCGCCCACCTCCCCCAGATGGTCGAGAACGAGGCCGACCAGAACGGCATTCCTGTCGGCGATCGTCGCATCCTCGGAAAAATCCGTGCGCAATACACGGCAACCAAGCTCATCGGCGCGCCGTTGCAGGATGCGTCCCGCGGCATCGGTGACAGCGAGCGTCGTGGCAAGGACCGCGCCGGGTTTCAAGATACCGACCTTCTCGCCGGCGATCGCCTCGCGCGTATTGCCGAGGATTTCCGTGTGCTCCAGCTCGATATTGGTCACGACAGCGACTTCGCCGAACACCACATTGGTGGAATCCAGCCGACCGCCAAGCCCGACCTCGACGACGGCCCACTCCAGTCCTTCTTCCTTGAAGATCAGAAAGCCGGCAGCCGTGATGACGTCGAACCAGGTGGCATCCTCGCCAGCCGTCGCCTCGCGCTTCGCCGCTTCATAGCAATCCAGCACGCGTTCGATGGCGCGTGCCAGCCGCGCATCCTCAACCGGACGGCCGGCCACGTTGATGCGCTCGTTGACATGGTCCACATGCGGCGAGGCATAGCGCCCAACCCGCAATCCCGCCCGCAACAGGCTCGCTTCAATGAGCGCGCAAACGGAGCCCTTGCCCTTGGTGCCGGCGACATGGATGGCGCGGAAACTCCGGTGAGGATCGCCCAGCCGTTGCATCAGGTCGAACATCGGCTCGAGCCCGACGCGCATCTCGTTTCGTGGCTTTTTCTCCCAGTTGGTCAGCCGGTCGAGACGCGAGAGAACATCGGGCAATGAAGAGGCGTGGGGAATTTGCGACATGGTTGCCTACGATAGGATTTGCGCCGGCCTCGCGACCGGCATCAGCATCGGATGTATGGACCGCGAAGCTTTCGCTGGCAACCGATTGTTCGGCGCGCCTCCCCGCGATCAGTTCCGCAGCCGATACCCTGTCCTGAAGATCCACCAGAGGGTCGCAAGGCAGAGGAAGAGAAACAGCGTGATCATCGCAAGGCTCAGCACCGGATTGACGTCGGCGATGCCGTAGAAGCTCCAGCGGAAACCGCTGACGAGGTAGAGTACCGGATTGAGGTGACTGACCGCCTGCCAGAAGGGCGGCAGCATGTTGATGGAGTAGAAGCTGCCGCCAAGGAAGGTCAGCGGCGGCACGACCAGCATGGGGATCAGGTTCAACTGCTCGAAATTCCCGGCCCAGATACCGATCATGAAGCCGAACAGGCTGAAGGTCATCGCTGTCAGCACGAAGAACAGCACCATCATGACCGGGTGCTGGATGGTGATATCGACGAAGAAATTCGCCGTCAGCAGGATGATCAGCCCGATCAGCATGCCCTTGGTCGCCGCCGCGCCGACATAGCCGAGGACGATCTCGGTCATGGCGACTGGCGCCGACAGAACCTCGTAGATCGTGCCGGTGAACTTCGGGAAATAGATGCCGAAGGAACCGTTGCTGATGCACTGGCCGAGCAGCGTCAGCATGATCAGCCCCGGTGTGATGAAGGCGCCATAGGAGACCCCTTCCACCAGCTGGATGCGCGAGCCGATCGCGGCCCCGAAGACGATGAAATAGAGCGAGGTGGAAATGACCGGCGAGACGACGCTCTGCAGCAGCGTGCGGCGCGTGCGCGCCATCTCGAAGGCATAGATGGATTTGACCGCCTCGAAGTTCATTGGCCTTCTCCCACCAGCGATACGAAAATGTCCTCAAGCGAGCTTTGCCGTGTCGAGAGGTCCTTGAAGTGAATGCCCTCGGTTGCCAGCCGCGACAGCAGCACGGCAATGCTCGATTGCTCATGCTCGGCATCGAAATCGTAGATCAGCGTCATGCCGTTCGGTCCAAGCGACAGGCCGTTGCCGTCGAGAGAACGCGGAACGGCGTCCAGAGGCTCCGCCAGGTCGAGGATGAGCTGCTTGCGGCCGAGCTTGGCCATCAGCGTGTTCTTTTCCTCCACCAGCAGCAGCTTGCCGCCATTGATGACGCCGACGCGGTCGGCGATTTCCTCGGCCTCTTCGATATAGTGGGTCGTCAGGATGATGGTGACGCCGGAAGCGCGCAGCCGCTCGACGACGTGCCACATATCCTTGCGCAGCGTCACATCCACGCCCGCCGTCGGTTCGTCGAGGAAAAGGATCTGCGGTTCGTGCGACAGGGCCTTCGCGATCAGCACGCGCCGCTTCATGCCGCCGGAAAGCTGGCGGAGCATGTTGTCCTTCTTGTCCCAGAGCGACAAATCGCGCAGCACACGCTCGATATGGGCCGGATCGGGCTTCTTGCCATGCAATCCGCGTGAAAAGCTTACCGTGTTCCATACGGTTTCGAACTGATCGGTGGTCAGCTCCTGCGGCACCAGACCGATCATTGTGCGCGTCGCGCGAAACTCCTTCACCACGTCATGCCCGCCGACCGTCACCGTGCCGCCGCTTGGATTGGCGATGCCGCAGACGATGGAGATCATCGTCGTCTTGCCGGCGCCGTTCGGGCCCAGCAGGGCCAGGATCTCGCCTTTGTCGATATCGAGATCGATGCCTTTCAGCGCCTGGAACCCGTTCGCATAGGTCTTGGTAAGATTACGGATGGAAATGATCGGGGCCATGATGCAGGCAAGTCCGGTTCGATGATTAATTTCGCGGCGTTTGCCCGCTATATAATCGGCAAATGGCTTTTACCATCCCGCGCTAGCAGAACAGTGCGTTCGCCAAAAGGAACAAGCTGTCATTAAATCGTGACCTTCGTCGGGCATATAGCTCCTTAGGTGAGCAACGGTTTGTCGCAACTCCGCCCAACGCCTCTTGGCGACAACGTCAGCGCCTGAATATTCGAAGACTGATTGCCTTCGCATCCATTATTCATGCGTCATTGTGCCATAAAGTTCTTTTTCGGAGCCAGCAAAGATCCCCTGTCATTGCTGAGCACCACTCAAGCCGGCCCCTCGCCGGCTTTTTCTTTTTTGCCGGCTAAGGGCTTGTGATCACCAGTTGCCGTTGACGCCGCAACCGGCCGGCGGCAGCGTCCTGTTCTCGAAGCGAGCCTTCAACATGTCGCAGCCCTTTTCACGGATCGGGCCTGGCATCATCGTGTTGAGACCGATGCCGACCTCATCGAAAGGATCCTCGGCATAGGCGACATAGGCATACCAGCGACCGCCGATCACGAGAATGATCGCAACGAGCGCAGCGGCGACGGCCTTTCCCAGGCTGCCTTTCCTTCTCGGCGGATTTTCCATTGAACGGCTCCTCAATCCCAGCGCAGTTAACCGCGATTCCGATCGCGGGTAAACCCCGGCGATCGATATCAGAGGCTGCAGTATCGCCGCCCGCCCTTGCGGTCCCTGAGGTCGAAATGGAAATGATTCCAATGTTCGGGATTGCTGCCGGGACCGAGCACGGTATCGAAATAGCGGCAGCTGTCGCTGCGCACCGCCTTCAGCAGACGCCCCTCGCGGAAGGAGAACAGCCCCTTCTTGCGCACGTCGATGACATGGCCGTTCTTCAGCACGAAAGTACCGATATCGATGGCGTTGCCATGCGCGTGCTCCGACATCGGATTGTAGCGCTGCCGGCTATTGTTCATCCGGCGGCAGGAATAGCCGCCCATCGGCACGATGGTCCCGATGCCCGACCAGTAGCGCGTGCGCGCCGCCGGCGCCAATTCATTCTTCACCCATTTCGCGAAGGCCAGCGTCACCTGGCAATTCAGCGTCACTGCCGGCCGGACGGCGATGTTGCCGGAAAGGCCGCTGAGCGAGATCGGATAGGGAACCTGGCAGGACGGACCGTTGGAAATCGCGGGCTTGTCGACATAGACGACGCCCATCCGCTGCAATTCCTGCCGGCAGGCGATTTCCGATGCCGGCATGGCGCCCGGCGCCGACTGCGGCACCTCGGGCTCCTGGTCGATGCGCGGCATCGGATTGTCGACGCGGGGAAGCATCGCCACCTGCGTTCCCTGTTGCCGCCGGATCGGCGACTGGTTGAGCTCGGCCTGCGCGGCGGGACGCTGGATGATCGAGCGGTTGGTCTGCATTGGCGTATCGGAGCCGATGCCATCGACAACCGGCTGATCCGTCTGGCCCTCGGCGATATTCTGCTCTTCCTCCTGCGCCAGCCCGACCACCGAGCCGGACTGCGCCTCCTCGCTCGGCCCGACGCCGAGTTCGGCATCCATGTTGACGCCTTCGGAGGGTATGCTCGATTGCGGCGCCAGCCCCTGTTCGACGTCCGTCGTCGTCACGGCCTCGTCACCGCCGTTCATCGGAAGGCGGCCCTGCTTTGCGGCGGCGGAAGGCGGCAGCGCCGCCGCACTTTGCCGATTGACGAAGGAACCGTCGCCATTGGCGTAATTGGCGGAAGCCGAGTTCAACGGCGCCTGGCTGCCCTGGTAGCTGAACTGCCTAGACGGCACGCTGCGATGCGGCTTGATCGAGCTCACGCGGGCACTGTTGTCGATGTTCGATGGCGGCACGAGGCTATCGGCCGTGCAGGCGACCAGCGCCGACGACAGCAGCAATGGCAGCGCCGCCCGCCGCAGAAGGGATAAATACGCCATACTCCAGATCCGCTCTTGCTGTCCCGGCCCCGGTCGACAACGGTTACAAATGCTAAACAGAAACGGTGAATGAATGCTTACCGCCTGCCGGCTGTCCTCTATCGAAACGGACAGCGCTCCGAGCGCAGGTCGGAACGATCCACCGCCGATTGCAAATGCCTGGTGACGGCACACAAGCGATACCTTTCCCATTCGGGCCTGATTGCGTAGGCTGAAGGCCGGAATCATGCCTGTTCGATAGGAGCCGATGAATGAACGACAGCCCCAAGCCGCGAGGCGAACTGACCCTGCGCACGCTGGCCATGCCCGCCGACGCCAATCCCGCCGGCGACATCTTCGGCGGCTGGGTCATGGCGCAGATGGACTTGGCAAGCGGCATTCGCGCCGCCGAGCGCGCGCGCGGCCGCGTCGTCACCGCCGCCGTCAAGGAAATGGCGTTCGAACTGCCCGTGAAGATTGGTGATACGCTGAGCGTCTTCACCGATATCGAACGCGTCGGCCGCACCTCGATCACCCTCATCGTCGAAGCCTGGGCGCACCGCTCGCGCTACAACAAGATGGAGAAGGTGACGGCCGGGACGTTCATCATGGTCGCGCTCGACGAGAACGGCGCGCCGAAGGCGGTCCCCACGGAGAGCTGACGGGATGGAAGCCGCACGGTCGCCGGAAGTCTACGTCTATATCAGGACGGTCATGAGTATGGTCATCGGCCTTTCGCTGGCCCAGCTCCTGACCCGATTGGCCGGCTTCGTACAAGCGCCGGGCAAGCATCGCGTCTATTTCGTACATCTCGGCTGGGTATTGTCGATGTTCCTGTTCATCATCCATTTCTGGTGGTGGGAATATCGGCTGCAATCCGTCGCCGAGATCAGTTTCGGCGTCTATCTCTTCCTCATCTGCTTCTGCTGCCTGTTCTATTTTCTCTGCGTGCTGCTCAATCCTCCATCGATCGAGGACTATGGCGGCTTCGAGGAATATTTCATTTCCCGACGACGCTGGTTTTTCGGCCTTCTCGCCGTTACCTATGCCGTCGACCTCATCGACACGCTGCTGAAGGGCGAAACCTATTTCCGCTCGCTCGGCTGGGAATACCCGATGCGCAACGTGATCTATATCGTGCTCTGCATCATCGCCGCCATCACCGCCAATCGCCGGTTCCAGGCCGCTTTCGTGACCATCGGCCTGATCTATCAGATCACCTGGATCTTCCGGCTTTATGACGTATTGCCGGGGTGAAGGCGATATCGCCGCCGGATGGCGGAAAACCGACGTCATCCACAGCTGCCGCAGTCGTCGGCCAAGACATCGCCATATTGTTCGGATCGATAGCCCTTCAGCTTGCGGGCGGGGAGAGACAGCTTGGACATTGGAAGACCGGTATCTGCTTCAACGCGAACCCTCGCGCCCGCGACGGATGCGCCGGCGGGGTATTCGCAGGCTGTTGACGATGTTGACCCAGGTGCGAAAGGCGCCTTGCGTCCCCACCCCGCCCATTGTCTAGTCGTCCCACAAACCGTGAATTGAGGAAGATATCGTGCATTTCAAGCGAGCGGCCATCGGACTGCTTTTCGCACTGGCGTTCAATGGCGTTGCGCATGCCGACACCGGGCAGAATGCCTATGACCGGGGCGACTACAGGACGGCGCTGGACTATTGGCGGCCGCTTGCGGACAAGGGCGATGTCCAGGCGCAGCTGAAGCTTGGGGCGATGTACGAAGCCGGCAATGGCGTCAAAAAGAACCTCGTCCAGGCGCTGAATTGGTATCGCAAGGCCGCCGGCCAGGGGAATGCCGAAGGCGAATTCAACGTCGGCAGCATGTACGACAAGGGCGAAGGCATCGCCAAGGACTACGCCCAGGCGGCCGCCTGGTATCGCAAGGCGGCCGAGCAAGGCTATGCCGATGCGCAATACAATCTCGGCGCCATGTATGACGAGGGCGACGGCGTCCCCAAGGACAGGGCGCAGGCCTTTGCCTGGTACAGCAAGGCCGCGGCACAGGACAATGCCGACGCCCAGTTCAACGTCGCTGTCATGTATGACAATGGCGACGGCGTGAAACAGGACAAGAGCGCGGCCGCCATCTGGTATCGCAAGGCTGCCGACCAGGGAAACGCCGACGCGCAATATAATCTCGCCATCATGTACAGCGAGGGCGAAGGCGTGCCGAAGGACGATGGCCAGGCGCTTGACTGGTATCGAAAGGCCGCCGACCAGGGCAAGATCGAGGCGCAATACAACCTGGCCATCCTGTATCGCGACGGCCAGGGCGTGGCCAAGGATGGCAAGCAGGCCCTTTTCTGGTTCCTCAAGGCTGCCGAACAGGGCGACGCGGACGCCCAGTATAATCTCGGCACCATGTATGCCGACGGCGACGGCATTGCCGAAGACGACACCGCCGCCATCTCATGGTTCCGCAAGGCGGCGGATCAGGGCGATGTCGAATCCGCCTATAATCTCGGCGTGATGTACCGCGACGGCGAAGGTGTTGCGAAGAACGGACCCGAGGCGGTCGAGTGGTTCGAAAAAGCGGCGGCGCAGGACTATGTCGACGCGGCCATCAATCTCGGCGTGATGTATCGCGATGGCGACGGCGTGCCCGCGGATTGGGCGAAGTCCTTCCAATGGTTCCAGAGAGCCAAGGCATTGAGCGGCAACGACAATGAACCGGGCATGGACGAGAACAAGCCGCTGCAGCGCAAGACCATTCCGATCTGAGGCGGGCGCTTTCAGGTTTGCACCAATATCCCACCGCGCCGAACTCCGGCCGGACGGGAACCAGGGACAAGGAGTATGCCGATGCGGCTCAAGCAGATGGGCTTCGGACTGAAGCTGGCGCTTGCGGTTGCCTTCCAGGCACATGCCGCCGATGATGGACAGGCCGCCTATGACAAGGGCGATTATGCCGGCGCCCTCGTCCATTGGCAGCCGCTCGCCGACAAAGGCGAGCCTGCCGCGCAGGACGGCGTCGGCAGCCTCTACGCACTCGGCAAAGGCGTGCCGCAGGATTACGGCCAGGCCGTTTCCTGGTTCATCAAGGCGGCCGATCAGGGCCTGCCCAAGGCACAATTCCATCTCGGCTTTGCCTATCTGCGCGGCGACGGCGTCGCTAGGGATCGCAACACGGCGATCATCTGGTTCAAAAAGGCCGCCGCCCAAGGCTACGCGCCGGCACAGCAGATTCTCGACCAGATGAATTGAGCGGGAAGGCTGCTCTCAGAGCATGTCTCCGAGGCTCCAATGGTTGTTCCATCGGACATCGATCTCGTCCTCGACATTCTGGTAGCGAATATCGGTCGACAGACGCAGGCGGCCGAGCGGATCGCGGTTGGTCGTCGAGGCATGAATCATATAGGGGCTGTGCAGCACGACATCGCCGGCCTCGTAATCGGCAGCCAGCCAGCGCGTATCGAAGCGCTCGGCCATGTCGGGCAGGTCCTTGGAGACCCAGCCTCCCTCCGTCATGTTTTTGTTGAAGGCGCTGATACGCTCCTCCGGCGTCAGCGACACGCTCTTGGCCGCAAACTCACGCTCCATGTCGGCGCCGATCCGATGCGATCCCTCGAGATAGACCAGACCGCCCATGTCAGCAGGAATGTCACCGATCGGAATCCACGCCGTGACGATGCGGCTGGTACCGCCGCGCAGATAGACGAGATCGTAATGCGCCGGTGTAACCGCATTGGTGTTCGGCCGGGTGAAACGCATGATCTTGCGCTTGTGAAGATAGGAAATGCCCTGCAGGAATTCGTCCATGAAGGCGGCAAGCCGCGGCTGCGCGCAAAAGCCCTCATAGGCGACCGAGCGCACCAGCGACATCAGCCGCCGGTCGGCCAGCACCTTGTCGAACTCGCCTTGGCCGGCTAGCCCGATCATCGGATCGGAACCGGGCTTCAGAAGCCCGGTCTCCATCAGGTGCGAAAACACCCAGGCGCGGAAATCGAGCACATCCTGGCGCTTGAGAAAGCCCTTGAGCCAGAGATAGCCGTGCTCCTCGTATCGCCCGCGCAAGGCGGCGATACCGGTTGCCGCGTCCGTGGGTTCGAGGTAGCCGAAACGATGCGGTGCCATCGACAGGTTCTTGCCGTTCGCCTCGAGCGGCGCTAGCCCCGCGACCGCCGCATGCGATGCCGGCTGCAACAACCCCGCCATGCCATCCTCCCGTAATACCGATCCGCCGGCAGCTTTTCCTCAAAAGCTTTGCCGACCTTACCTTCGAATCATAGGACGAACGACCGCCGCTGCCTAGCAGCTCGCCCTCGCCTCATCCCCGGAAAATGAAGGATGCGCCGATGGCGATCAGGGCAAAGCCGATGGCATGGTTCCAGGTCAGGTTCTCGCCGAGCCAGAAGACCGAGAAGCCGGAAAAGACGATCAACGTGATGACTTCCTGCATGGTCTTCAACTGCGCCGTCGTATAAACGGCCGACCCCAGGCGATTGGCCGGCACGGCCAGGCAATATTCGAAGAAGGCAATGCCCCAACTCGCGATAATGGCGATGAAGATGGCGCTGCCCTTATGCTTCAGATGCCCATACCAGGCGAAGGTCATGAAAATGTTGGAGGCAAACAGCATGATCACCGGCCAGATGGCGGCCGGGCTGAGTGAAAAGGGCATGATGAAATCCTATATTTGTCGAGAATCGTCCGCACCATGCCCCGCAAATCTCCGGAATTTCAAGGGTGGAGTGCCGCGCTGAATTGCTCCACCAATATAAAGCGAATTGATCACGGGACAGTCACGCTCAAAGGTTGATCGGCTGCTGGAGCGGCGTACGCTAGCAGCTAGATCAGAATCGAGGGCCTCATGAGTACGATCCAACAATTAAGTAGCTTGCCGCCACGGTATTTCTGGCGACGTGTGGCTGCGTATCTCATCGACCTCATCATCATTGAAGTCGCGCTGATTCTCTTCTTTCTGATCCTGTCGATAGTGACATCGTGGAACCTGAGCGTCCCGCTCTTTCAAAGCAGTCAATGCTCGCCAACAGCATCCGGTCCTCTCATCGAAAAGATCGAAGCCCAATGGCCGCTCAAACCGGGGGAAACACGTGTCAATGAACTCTGCCATGTGTCATGGCTTGGCAGCGACGGCTACTATCTGTTCCTTTCATCCGTCTCGTCGAAAGACGGCGCAACGACCTACGCGCGATCGTTTTCGGCCGCAGTCGACAAAAACGGTAACCCCATCGATCCAGGTACAAACAGCAACGCGCTGATGTCCGACGTCGTACTCCTCATCATACCGCTAGCCCTCGCTTATGGGTCGGCGAATGGCCGCCGCACGCCTGGAAAACGGCTACTGTCGCTCCATGTCGCTACGGTTGAAGATAGTCCGCCAGGATTTAGGACAGAACTTAAACGCGAAGCGTTGAAATTCCTGCCGTTGATTATCCTTTCCCTCCTCAGCTTCATCAATTTCTTCGTGACAAAGCCCGGAGGCCTCGATTTTGATCTCCTCATCGAGCGGGGAATTCAAACGGCACGGGACGGCAACCTCCTCTCAACCGATAGCGCTACAACTTCTATTTTATTACCCCCAATTGTCCTCACTCTTGGCCTAATCTGGTGGATATACCCACTGATCATTTGGCGTGGACAAACCTTCTACGACCGCTTTAGCAACTGCAAAGTTCTCAAGGCTTGACACTGAGCGCCTCATCTTTGCCTCAGATGCGGCCTTGCTACATTCACTCAAGCCATGAAGAATACCGCAAACATCCTCCCACTTGCCAAGGGATCGATCTCCGTGACCAAAATCTCCGCCGCACTGTCCTTCTCGCTTCTTGCGCCGCTCCGCATGGGATTGCTGGCAGCCGCCGTCGTCCTGCCGCTGTCGCCATTGCCCATAGCCGCGACGCAGGCGCAGGCGGCACCTGGCTCCTGCTGGTCGCTACTGCAGAGCAAATTTGGACCGCAGATCGAAAAGTCGGTGAACGAAGCCGACCCGTGCAAGAAGCTGCCGGGCGTCGATCACAAGGAAAAGTTCGAAGTCAAATCGCTCGATGTCTGCAGCGCGCCGGGCGGCGTGCAGATCAATGCCCACGCCGATCTCGCCTGCAAATCGCATGGCGTACTGCAGGCAACGGTGAAAGGGCAGTTGGAGGCGTCGGTAACGGTCGATGTCGGCGCTTGCCGCATCACCGATTCTCATGTCGGCGTCAGCGGCCCGATCGGCGAGCTAATATCCTCGGTCGGCGGCATGCAGGAACTCGCCCGCGGTTTCGCGCAGGCGAAGATCTCAGAGATTTGCGGTAAATAGGCGGAAAGCCGACGACGTGCTGCCGCCGGTTCCTCCTTGCGAGAACGCGGCTAGGACGGCAGCGCGCCGCTCGCCTCCTCCACATTTTCCCTGCCGAAACGGACATCCTTCTTCTCGAAACCGAAGCCGGCCAGCAGCGCCACCAGGAGCGCGACGATGGCCGCAACGATCAGCAGCGCGAAGGCATAATCGCCGTTCCAGTGTGCCGCGAGGCCCGCCTGGATCGATGCATTGCCGGAGGCAAGCAGGTTGCCGAGCTGATAGGCAAAGCCCGGGAATGTGCCGCGCACCTCCTCCGGCGACAGCTCGTTGAGATGCACCGGCACGATGCCCCAGGCACCCTGCACGAAGAATTGCATGAGGAAAGCGCCGACGGCGAGCATGACGGGCCCGTGCGCATAGACCCAGAGCGGCGCCACCGGGATTGCCAGCAAGGCGGCGATGACGATCCCGCGCCGCCGGCCGATGCGCTGCGACAGTGCCCCGAAGGTCAGGCCGCCGATCATCGCGCCGATATTATAGGCGATAGCGATGGCCCCGACGGTGTGGTTGTCATATTGCCGCTGGGTTTCGAGGAAGGTCGGGTAAAGATCCTGCGTGCCGTGGCTGAAGAAATTGAACGCGGTCATCAGCAGCACCGCCCACAGGAACAGCGGGATATTCTCGCGCAATACCGTCAGAAACGGCCGCTGCGGCTTCGCCTGGCGCTGCACGAAAGCCGGTGACTCCTGCACGTTGCGCCGGATATAGAGCACCAGCAGCGCCGGCAGCGCCCCGACGAAGAACATGCCGCGCCAGCCGATAGCCGGGAAGAGCAGGAAGAATACGATCGAGGCCAGCAGATAGCCGGAGGGATAGCCCGCCTGCAGAATGCCGGACACGATGCCGCGTGACTCCTCAGGCACGGTTTCCATCGTCAGCGAGGCGCCGACGCCCCATTCGCCGCCCATGGCGATGCCGTAAAGCGCCCGCAGAACCAGGAACATCGTCAGCCCGGTCGAGAAGCCGGTAAGAAATTCGAACAGCGAATAAAGCAACACGTCCGCCATCAGCGTCACCCGTCGGCCGAAACGGTCGGCCGCGAGCCCGAAGATCAGCGCGCCGAGCGGCCGCATGGCCAGCGTCAGGAAGATCGCTACGGCAACCGCCGGAACATCGGTGTGAAATTCCTCGGCTATATGCTTGAGAACAAAGACCAATATGAAGAAATCGAAAGCATCGAGCGTCCAGCCGAGATAGGCGGCTATGACGGTGTTTCGCTGCTGGGGGGACAGAGAACGTAAGCTATCCAATGCGGTCATCATGATCCTCCGACCGGATGGCGGCGGCGAGGCGGGCAAGTCCGGATGCCGTCGAAGCTGGGGGGAACCCGGCCTTGGCCGGGCATGTCGACGTCGCGGCCGGTTCCTCCCCTGGCGCCTTATGAGGATCGCGCCGGGCGGGCTTTCGAGTCCGCGCAACGCACCAGTCGCATGTGGGTTGTAGCATATTCGATAAGGTCGCCGAACTAAAAAAACCGCCACCTGTTTCCCTTTTGTACTCTTTGCCTCTTCACATCGGCATTGACTCTCGCCATATTCCGCCCATGGCAAAATCACCGAAGAAATCTCCCGCCCCGACCGGTTTCGAAGAGGCGCCACAGGCGCCGTTTGAAGGTGCGCCGCTGAGCGGCAGCGTCGCCGATTGGGTGAAGCAGCTCGAGGCCGAAGCCGAGGCCGGCAGCATCGAAAGCCAGCGCGAGATCGCCTCCAAGGCCGGCAAGCACCGCAAGAAGGTGGAGATCACCGCCGGCAAGACCGCCCGCGGCGTCTCCATGGGCGGCTCGACCGACCCGAAGACGCGCGCCGCCGCCGGCCTCAATCCGGTTTCCGGTCTCGATATCGCGCTTGAGGATGCCGACAAGATTGCGCCCGGTGGCGTCACCGCGACGGTCGAGGCGCTGTCGAAGCTGATCGAAAGCGGCAATCCGCTCTTCAAGGACGGCAAGCTCTGGACGCCGCACCGCCCCGCCCGCCCGAACAAATCCGAAGGCGGCATCGAGATCCGCATGGCCTCGGAATACCAGCCCGCCGGCGACCAGCCGACGGCGATCCGCGATCTCGTGGAAGGATTGGGCAACGGCGACCGCAACCAGGTGCTGCTCGGCGTCACCGGCTCCGGCAAGACCTTCACCATGGCCAAGGTGATCGAGGCGACCCAGCGCCCCGCCGTCATCCTCGCGCCGAACAAGACGCTGGCCGCGCAGCTTTATTCCGAGTTCAAGAACTTCTTCCCGGACAATGCGGTCGAGTATTTCGTCTCCTATTACGATTATTACCAGCCGGAAGCCTATGTGCCGCGCTCGGATACCTTCATCGAGAAGGAGAGCTCGATCAACGAACAGATCGACCGCATGCGCCACTCGGCCACCCGCTCGCTGCTGGAGCGCGACGACTGCATCATCGTCGCCTCGGTCTCCTGCATCTATGGTATCGGCTCGGTCGAGACCTATACGGCCATGACCTTCCAGATGAATGTCGGCGACCGGCTGGATCAGCGCCAGCTGCTGGCCGACCTCGTGGCGCAGCAATATAAGCGCCGCGACATGGATTTCATCCGCGGCTCCTTCCGCGTGCGCGGCGACACCATCGAAATCTTCCCGGCGCACCTGGAAGATGCCGCCTGGCGCATCTCCATGTTCGGCGACGAGATCGACGCCATCACCGAATTCGACCCGCTGACCGGCCAGAAGACCGGCGACCTGAAATCGGTGAAGATCTACGCCAATTCGCACTATGTCACGCCCCGCCCGACGCTGAACGGCGCCATCAAGGCGATCAAGGAGGAATTGAAACTCCGCCTCGCCGAGCTGGAAAAGGCCGGCCGCCTGCTGGAGGCGCAGCGCCTGGAGCAGCGCACCCGCTACGACGTCGAGATGCTGGAGGCCACCGGCTCCTGCGCCGGCATCGAAAACTATTCGCGCTATCTCACTGGCCGCAACCCCGGCGAGCCGCCGCCGACCCTGTTCGAATATATCCCCGACAACGCCATCATCTTCATCGACGAAAGCCACGTCACCGTGCCGCAGATCGGCGGCATGTATCGCGGCGACTTCCGCCGCAAGGCGACGCTGGCCGAATACGGCTTCCGCCTGCCCTCCTGCATGGACAATCGTCCCTTGCGCTTCGAGGAATGGGACGCCATGCGCCCGGATACGATCGCCGTGTCGGCGACGCCGGGCGGCTGGGAAATGGAGCAGTCCGGCGGCGTCTTCGCCGAACAGGTCATCCGTCCGACCGGCCTGATCGATCCGCCGGTCGAAGTGCGCTCCGCCCGCACCCAGGTCGACGACGTGCTCGGCGAGATCCGCGAGACCGCCGCCAAGGGCTACCGCACCCTCTGCACCGTCTTGACCAAGCGCATGGCCGAGGACCTGACGGAATATCTGCATGAACAGGGTGTGCGCGTGCGCTACATGCACTCCGACATCGACACGCTGGAGCGCATCGAGATCATCCGCGACCTGCGTCTCGGCGCCTTCGACGTCCTCGTCGGCATCAACCTGCTGCGCGAGGGTCTCGACATTCCCGAATGCGGCTTCGTCGCCATCCTCGACGCCGACAAGGAAGGCTTCCTGCGCTCGGAGACGTCGCTGATCCAGACCATCGGCCGCGCCGCCCGTAACGTCGACGGCAAGGTCATCCTCTATGCCGACACCGTCACCGGCTCGATGCAGCGGGCGATGGACGAGACCAGCCGCCGCCGCGAAAAGCAGATGGCCTATAACGAGGAAAACGGCATCACGCCGGAATCGGTGAAGGCGAAGATTTCCGATATCCTCGATTCGGTCTACGAGAAGGACCATGTCCGCGCCGATATCGGCGGCGCCGCCGGCAAGGGCTTCGCCGATGGCGGCCACCTCGTCGGCAACAATCTGCAGGCCCATCTCAACGCGCTGGAAAAAGCCATGCGCGACGCCGCCGCCGACCTCGACTTCGAAAAGGCCGCCCGCCTGCGCGACGAGATCAAGCGCCTCAAGGCCGCCGAACTCGCCGTCATGGACGATCCGATGGCGCGGGAAGAGGCAAAATCCATCGAGAGCAAGGGGGGCCGCCCCAATCCTTCGAGGCTCCGGTCTTCGACCTCCGCACCTCAGGATGAGGACGGAGCACAGTCTTCCTATTTCGCCAAACCCAACCTCGACGAAATGGGCCCCGGCAGCGATGCCGGCACGCCCCTCTTCCGCAGGAACACGCTGGACGAGATGACCGTCGGCAGGACGGAAAAGCCGGTCACCGGCAAAATACCGGACAAGCCGATCATCCGCGCCAAGCCGGGCGTGGGGTCCTATGAGGATGCGGTGGATGAGAAGCAGAGGAAGGGCCGGACGAAGGGGAAGACGGGGCGGCCTGGGAGGTAGGCAAATTTTCGTTTGCCGCCAAGGAATCCTTAGAATAATTCCCTCATCATAGCGTCGACTCTATCGTGATGGGCCAGATGGTATCTGCTGAATTTGAACTTAAAATTTCCACTATCAACCATATCGTGAGAAAGTATCACTTTCTCCACGATACAATTCTCATACACGAGTTCAGTAATGGAAAATGCGGAGCGCGTGCAGATATAGCTTTGCGTAGCAACAACTTATTGTATGCCTTCGAAGTTAAAAGTGCAAAAGACTCGCTCCGTCGCCTAGATAAACAAATAGAGATATACAAGAGTTATTTTGATCACGTCGTCATTGTTGCAGATGAGATACACATTAATAATGCGGCAGAAATATGCAAAATGAATGAGGTAACTCTACTACGATATCAAAAAAGAAGGATCACAACAGAAATAAAAGGCAGAACAAAAAGAATACCTAACAGCTTCATCGAAAGATATATGATATCTGAGAGAGAAAATATTAAGAATAATGGAAATAGCGCAAGAATTATACTCAATAAAATTATTAATAAAAAATACCACCAAAACATCGAATTGACAGCAAGAGCTTTCGAAAGAAAGGAAATAACTCGCGAAGAGCTACTGTATCTAAATCCTCATTTTGCAAACAGAGAAGAAAGAAAAAAGCTGTCTGAAATTAGAGAAAATAAGTGGAACCTATTTGCCCAGGATATTACAAATCGTCAGACCAATCATCTTCAGTTAGATTACTAATATCACCGGCGTAACCAAAGGTGGATTGCCGAAATAAGTGGATGTTTATTCTGGCGGCAGTTGCTCTAACCGGGGCGTTGATTGAGTAGTCTGCACCGATCTGCGTTAGCTTAATCAACTGGGTACCCCAGATATTCAAATTATGATCCCATGCCGGATCATTGATAGCCCTCGCCGCTGCCGATCGATAGCCGCTTTCTCTCTCTTCTGCCGTGATCACACGTTTTCCAAAAACAATTTGTCCAACCTCTTCGCGAAAAAAGCGCCAAACCGTTGAGCCAGGAAGGTCTATTCTCGGCATAGGAGTTCCTCCCCCGCCCAACCTCTCGGCGCGAGCACTCCCACGGTCACTGTAAATTAGCTTTAGTTGAGGATTCTGATTGGCCAATTCCAAATAGAACTCGCGCTCAAAAATCGCCTGCTTGTTGATTTCAGAGAATTCGAAAGGAAACGTCGTCGCTGATATAGCTATGCTTGCATCTGGGAAACGTGAAATAATAGCATCGCATTGGGCCTTAGCCGTTATGTACCGCGTCAATATCCGCTGATCCGCTTGGCCAAAATCAAGTATAAACAGCACATCATTGTAATTTGACCGCTGTAGGAAATCCACGAACTTCGGCACCACATGAAATACTTGCGCTGGGAACCGAACCACTGCTCCGCGACCAAGCTCCTTCACAGCAGCAATCTGTTTCTCGACTGCTTCACTGTCTTCACTTATCTGTAAAACCGGAATGGCATAGTCTATGCGCGCAACAAAATTGATCCAGTTCGCGAATCCCTTTTCCGGATTTTGAAGCGATTGCATCTGTTGCCACGCTGGGCTCTCGCTTGCGTAGTCGATGTCATCATCTAGTTCGACAATCCATGGTCGTTTGCCATACGCATGTTGAATCTTATCGATAGATTTTCTCAGCTCATTTGAATTGAGCCATGGTCGCAGGATAATATGAGGGAGCATGCGATCTTTGGCTAGATCAGGAAGCTCGCGCAAAGCCACCATCTCGGCGGGACGTACGGTTAGAATAGGAATGTACGTGAGTTCCACAGGACTTCTAAGCATTTATTTAAGCCCTAGCCTAATCGACATCGCATCTTCGGAAACACCAAAAAGCTCAGCCAAAGGATGAACACACTCTCTTTTAGCCAGCCCTTTTCTTTGCTTCCGCCAATCTAAAATCACGGCTTCCGGCATCAAGATATCAGCCGCAAGTCTATTCGCCTCCGCTTCGTATTTGTCCGAGAGCGTTGAACGATAGAGAATATTGTCAACGATTCCGTTACCTATGCGATCCTTATGCAGCAAAAAATGCGCAATCTCGTGAGCTAGGGTGAATCTCTGCCTGGTCTTAACTTCATGTCTATTTATGCGAATTTTGAAAGCTCCGACAATATCAGGATCAGGAGCAATCTCGCCCGAGATGCCAACGTCCAACGTTGCAGCTTTTACGGCAAGCCCCAACTCTTTGGCGAGTTCACCTAGTTTAACCGGTATAGTCTGATGGTATTTCTCTAATAGCACACGTATCTCAGGCGCTAGTCTTTGCCATTCCGCGCTCATGATGCTGCCTCACCGTACTCATCGTTTTCATCGCCCCAGTCGTCTGACTTGACTTCTTGCTTGGCATAGCTTGCGACCATCGCATCAACCCTATTTTCCAGAAGCGACCTTAAGTTACCTCCGGTAGAAAGCTCTTTTTCGACATGCCGAATGGCGGCTTCGACCGCATTTTGTTTTAATTGTTGGAAGCCGAAGACACCCAATATCGCAAGAACAATACTGACACAGGTAATAACAACGGTCACACATGTTAAGACTATTGTGACTACATCCGCATACTGCATGGGTGTACCTTCTGTAAGTACGTTACCTCTAACTTGCTCAGCAAAAATAAAAAGCGACAATATCGAACCTAGTAACATTCCGCAGGCAAATGAACCGAAAATATCACCACTATCGCTCAATATAGCAACCCTTCTTATTTCAGTATGTTTGCGGCTGGGCATCTTCATTGCGAAAGTTCGATAGTTGGTGCGCGACTCTATTTAAATGCTACATCGTAACCACAAGGTTGAAAAGCGGATCGTATATACAATCAAGACGGAACGCATTGAGCAGAGCATTACCTCCAACCCCTTGATTCTCCCTCCCTATCGCCCCCTTTTCTCGGTCCGCCCTAATATTACCCCTTGCCTTTTCCCTCGAACCCTGTCACCCATACAACCGCTCGGGCATTTGCATGCCGGTGACTGGACTGATTTGGCAATGCCGCCTGCGTGAGGCAGCGCGGCCGGGTTTCGCCCCGACCTGCGCAGACGTTCTTTCCCCGTACGTGAACTTCTCGACTGCTTTCGCATGGCGCGGAGGCGAAACCGTTCGGGTTTCCGGACAAACTTAGACTGATGGGAAAAGGACTATCCCGATGGCCACCAAGGGCACTGTAAAATTCTTCAACCAGGACAAGGGTTTTGGTTTCATCACCCCGGAAGGCGGCGCTAAGGACGTGTTCGTCCACATCTCCGCTCTCCAGGCTTCCGGCATCCAGTCGCTGCGCGAAGGCCAGCAGGTCACCTTCGACACCGAGCCGGATCGCATGGGCAAGGGCCCGAAGGCTGTCAACATCCAGGCTAACTAAGCCTCTGCTGACGGACCGATCAAGGTTTCGAACGGCGCGGTGCAAACCGCGCCGTTTTTCTTATCTCCTTCTCCCCAGCGGGTAGACGGTGCCCAAAGGGCGGATGAGGGGTGCGGAGCGTAGCGATGCAGGCCTTGAGCGGTAAGCGAAAGGCAATATCCCGGTAACGCCCCCTCTCCCCGCTCGGGCGAGGGTTTTACGCGCTGACCCGTTCCGCATCCGCGCCAAATTCTACGGCCGCAAACGCCGCCGCGATCACCTCCGGCCCTGCCCCCGGCTTGTTGGCATCGGTCGACAGGATTTGCCGGTAGCGGCGCGAGCCGGCCACGCCGGTGAACAGGCCAACCATGTGGCGGGCGATATGCTGCAGGCGGCCGCCATTGGCGATGTGGCGTTCGGCATAGGCCATCATCCGGTCGCGCAGCCCGTTCCAGTCCGGCTCGACCGCCGCTTCGCCGAAGAAACGATGGTCGACATCGGCGAGGATGGCGGCATTCTGATAGGCGGTGCGGCCGAGCATGACACCGTCGACATGGGCGAGATGCGCCTCTGCCTGATCCAGCGTCTGGATGCCGCCATTGATGCCGATGAAGACATCCGGCCAGCGACTCTTCATCCGGTAGACGATATCGTAGTCCAGCGGCGGGATTTCGCGGTTCTCCTTTGGCGACAGGCCCTTCAGCCAAGCCTTGCGGGCGTGAATCCAGATGGCGTCCGCGCCGGCGTCGAGCACGCGGCTGATCAACTCCGGCAGCGCCTGTTCCGGCTCCTGCTCGTCGACGCCGATCCGACATTTCACCGTCACCGGCGCCTTCGAGACAGCCTTCATCGCCGCAATACAGGCCGCCACCGTCTCCGGCGTCAGCATCAGGCAGGCGCCAAACGTGCCGGACTGCACGCGGTCGGAGGGGCAGCCGACATTGAGATTGATCTCGTCGTAATCATAGGCTTCGGCGATCCGCAGCGCCTCGGCAAGCTTGGCCGGATCGGAGCCGCCGAGCTGCAGGGCGACGGGATGCTCGCTCGCATCATGCCCCAGCAGCCGGTCACGCGGCCCATGAATGATCGCATCCGCCACCACCATCTCGGTATAGAGCAGCGCATGCCGGCTGATCTGCCGGTGCAGATACCTGCAATGGCGATCGGTCCAGTCGATCATTGGGGCAACGGAAAAAACCTTGTTTTTATAGTGACTTAGCACTTCATTCCATCCAATCAGTGCTCAATCGATACTCGTCAAGCCAAAAGTGTCTGTTCGCGCCGAGATAACACTTTCACGTATAAAAATGAAGCCTGAACGCTTTCGCGACCTGTCAGCCCTGCTTTGGCCCGTTGCACTCAATGCTCAAGCCATGTCTTTACGAGATCCGGTATGATGTCGACTAGCAGACCGGAAACGTGGCTTTCCAAAAATTTGTTGCCTCAAATGTCCAATTGATTTGAGGAGCAACGCGTCGATCGGGTGTTCTCATGACCGCTTCGACAAGGAGTTGCGCGTCATGAAGCTTCTGATTGACACTATTTGCACGCAATATCGCCAACACCTCGGATGCTCGGGTTCCATCCGGAATAGCTGACAGCACCAGGCGCTTATAGGTACGCTCCTTGAAGAAAATCGCTTTCGCGGCCGCCAAGAGTTGATCATGCTCGGCAGCTGTGATGTACGAAAGTTGCAAGCATCTCGAAATCGTCGCGCGGACATTGACGAGGGGCTCGCTGAGAGGAAGGAAGCCCACCTCGGTGGGGGCATGAGATTGCGCAACATCGGAATCGTCTTCCAATGCACCGCTCATGTAGCCGTCAAAGATTTCGCCAATCCCCATCATACCGAATGCGGCACATTCCGCGGCTCTCAGGGCGCCCATGCTCGCAGCCCCGAAGATATGAACCCCTTGCGCAAGTCCGAACAGAATCTCCTTGTGCCAGATGGCGGGGACATACTCATAAACCCCGTCAATGAGCCCGATGACCGTGGCACCGTCCTGAATGGCTTTGTGGAAATCTCCCTGTCTGGCGGGCGGGCGCAGCTGGTAGCCGGCGTTTGACGGCAAATTTGCACCGTAAAGCGTGGGGCCTGCGAAAATCACCTTCATCTCGACTTCATGATCCTCTTCAGCGCACGAGACCCAAACCTTCGCTTTCGTTTCCCATCCGGGTTTTCCAATTCGGGGACAAGAACCTTCGCCACGCTGAAATCATCCTCTGCCGGGTTTAGGTGCACGACGATTGCGGACTTCACTCCCACCGCCTTGAGCTTGCCGACAACGCCCTGGAGCATGTCACCGAGCGTCGCTCGCATGACCGTATTCGGTAGCGGAGCATAATTATTCGGCTGCATGAACAGTGCATCACGCAAGTGGTCTGGAAGCGGCCGCGCGAAGGTGTCGGGATGGATGTCGTCACGGGCACCGCTGATATATGTCAGTCTTGACTGGGCTGCTTCGGTAACGGCCCTGATCGCGGCACGAACCGGATTCGGATGAGCCCCGGCGCCGTAGGTCACCTCAATGTAGCGCAACGCAATTTCGGACGGCACGACCGGCGCCATGAAGGCTTCGAAGCAAGGAATGCCGACGTCGCTTGTCGTGTCGAACATCTGCAGTCGAAACCCCGCATCCCAAACCCGCTGCGCGAGACCGCTGAGAACAGGGTCGCACAACGAAGCCACGTCGATACAGCGTCGTCTTCTCTCTTCCGTGGAACCGAACTGCGAGATCACTTCCGCATCGCGTTCGATGCGTTCCAGCAAGCCATGAAACGTCGCTTCGAGGAGCGTGTTGCCGGACGCAAGACCATCCGAAGATTGCCAGAATCTGTTCGCTTGTGTGTCGTCGAGCAGGACGGCGTCACGAGGGACCCACACATCGCGTTCGGCAATAATGTCATGTCCCAGCGTCCAGGCTACCGCTTCCTCGGCCTGTATTTCGCTTCGCCCGACCGAAATCAGACAATGCAGCGGATCGCCGAAAGACCCTTCGGATTCCAGCTGTCGGAAGCTTGTCAGCCGGCTCTCGATTTGTGGATTTCCGGCAACAGAGCGCTCCAGCGCTTCCATCGCCGCCGACACCTTCGCGTCTATGTCTTCGATCCCCTTGCCCTGGTTGATGACGATGGAGCGTGAATTGGGCGTGATGGCATTCCAGACGGGAATGCCGATCCTGTCCAGATCGGTCAATCGGGCAAGCCGGGTTATTCCATGCTTTCTCAGCGATGGCATGATACGCGCCATTGTCTCATTCGGAGAGCAACTGCGATCGGAATAAGAAGTCAATGGCGCGTCGGAAATCATGCTATTCGACCGAGAGCAGAGCGGACGGAACTCCGAACATTTCGCAACCGGCTATCGGTCGATCATTCGGAGAACGCCGCCTCCTTGGCCTTGACCGCAACGTCGACGTCTGTGTCCGGGGTTTTGTAGTAGTGACCAGAGAAGGCTGTTTCCTTCGGTTCGAAGGCAACCGCAATGTCTGCTGCCTTGGACTGAAAGTACAAACCGGAAAAAGCTGATTCCTTCGGTTCGAAGCCAACCGCGACATCCGCTGCCTTGGACTGAAAGAGCAACCCGGAGAACGCCGCTTCCTTCGGCTCAAAGGCAACGGCAACATCTGCCCCCGGGCTTCTGAAGACGTGACCGGAAAAAGCTGCCTCTTTCGGTTCGAAGCCAACGGCGACATCCGCTGCCTTGGACTGAAAGAACTGACCAGAGAATGCTACTTCCTTCGTCTCGAAGCCGACCGCAACATCAAGGTCGGTTTCGAATTTATCGTCGCTGTCGTCACCAGAGATAAAGTCTTCACGACTGCCGTCCATCGCGGTGACGGTGCCTGCATCAAAGTCAACGAGCCATAGACCGGCTTCACCCTTTACGCCTAGAATCATCATTTTAGACATGCAATTCTCCTCTGCGGGTGTGAAATCAGATAAACGAGAATAGGTCAGCTAACATGGTATTGCCGTACTAACGGCCCACCATAGCATCCGCGATACGCGATGACAAAAGCTTCTCTCGATGACTATGGGATCTCTTGGGCGACGATAGTGCGATACGGCGATGCGGAAAAACCGAGAGCGGTTCATCGGCCTGGACGGGAAACCTTTCTATCCGTGCTCCACATCAAAACCTTCTCCAAGACCGGTTTTCCCGGCGGCAACAATGATGCTAGGTTGATCAACGGAGTCGGAGGGCCATAGGTCTTCCAGATACAGATTGAACATTTGAAGAGTTGCCATGACCGCATCGCTTGCCACCGTCATTCCCCAGCCCGCCCCCGTCCTGCTGCCGATCGACGGTGAAGCCGAGTCCTTTCCCGTGCGCCGGGTCTATTGCGTCGGCCGCAACTATGCCGACCATGCGATCGAGATGGGCCACGACCCCAGCCGCGAGCCGCCCTTCTTCTTCCAGAAGAATCCGGACAATCTGCTGGTTGGCGACGACTTCCCCTACCCGCCGCTGTCGTCGGACGTGCATCACGAGGTCGAGCTGGTGATCGCGCTTCGAAGCGGCGGCGCCGATATTCCCGCCGAGCGGGCGCTGGACTGCGTCTACGGCTACGGCGTCGGCATCGACTTCACCCGCCGCGACCTGCAGGGCGAGGCCAAGAAGCTCGGCCGCCCCTGGGAGATCGCCAAGGCTTTTGAACATTCCGCCCCGATCTCGGCGCTGATGCCGGCAACCCGAGTCGGCCATCCGGACAAGGGCGGCATCTGGCTGATGCGCAATGGTGAGACGGCGCAGCGCGGCGACCTTCAGCAAATGATCTGGAAGGTGCCGGAAATCATCGCCGAACTGTCGAAGCTCTTCACGCTGGCGCCGGGCGACATCATCATGACCGGCACACCAGCCGGCGTCGGCCCGGTCGCGCGCGGCGACCGGATCACCTGCGCCGTCGACGGCGTGGCGACGCTGGTATTGAAGGTGGTTTGACCGAGGAGAACAGCAATGCCGCTCTACGCCCTGTCCGGTCTTGTTCCGAAGACGCCGGAAGCCGGTCTCTACTGGATCGCGCCGGATGCCACCGTCATCGGCAAGGTCGAACTCGGCGAGAATGTCGGCATCTGGTTCGGCGCGGTGCTGCGCGGCGACAATGAACCGATCACCGTCGGCAAGGACACGAATATCCAGGAAGGCGTGATGGTGCACACCGACCCCGCCTACCCCACGACGATCGGCGAAGGCTGCACCATCGGCCATCACGCCATCATCCATGGCTGCACCATCGGCAATAATTCACTGATCGGCATGGGCGCCACCGTGCTGAATGGCGCGAAGATCGGCAACAACTGCCTTGTCGGCGCCAATGCGCTGGTGACCGAGGGCAAGGAATTTCCCGACGGCTCGCTGATCGTCGGCGCCCCGGCAAGAGCCATCCGCACCTTGGACGAGGCCGCCATCGAGGGCCTGCGCCGCTCGGCTCGCAACTATGTCGCCAACTGGCAGCGTTTCGCCCGCGACTTGAAAAGGCTCGATTAGGCCGCGCATCCAGCGCAATGACCGCGGATTTCGATGGTCGACTTCTCGGCCTTGAATTTCTGCGATTTCAGCCAGTCCATCAGCCGGTGGTCAACCTCATGGTCGTGGAATTCGATCACCTGGCCGCAGCTTTCGCAGATGGCGAAGGCGACGAGGCCGTGGCTGTGGCAATCCTCGTTCGGATGGGCGCAGACGACGAAGGAATTGATGCTCTCCAGCCGGTGCACCACGCCATATTCCAAGAGCTTGTCCAAAGCACGATAGACCTGCAGCGGCGCGCGAAAACCGTGGTCGCGCAGCTTGTCGAGGATGGTATAGGCGCTGAGCGGCCCCTCCGCCTTGGTCAGCACGTCGAAGACGAGCGACTGGTTCTTGGTGAGCATCGGAGTGGTCATGATTCCTGTCCTCTCTGTTGCGCCGCCGGCGCGCTACCCCTGCGGGCAAGGGGCAGCAGGCTGATGATAAACAGACCGAGCGCCGCGACGACGATCGACGGGCCGGATGGCGTGTCATAATGCAGCGAGCCGAACAGCCCGCCGACGACGGCGACCGCGCCGACCAGCGAGGCGAAGACCGCCATCATCTCCGGCGTCGCCGCGAAGCGGCGGGCGGTGGCGGCGGGAATGATCAGCAGCGCCGTGATCAGCAAAATGCCGACGATCTTCATGGCGATGGCGATGACGACCGCCATCAGCAGCATGAAGAACAGCTTGGCTCGCTCGGGGTTCAGCCCCTCGGCCTCCGCCAGTTCGGGGTTGACGGTCGATGCCAGCAGCGACCGCCAAAGCCAGGCGATCGCCGCCAAGACGAGGATGCCCCCGCCCCAGATCATCGCGACATCCGAACGGCTGACCGCAAGAATATCGCCGAACAGGAAGGCGATGAGATCGATCCTGACCCAGCTCATGAAGGCGACGATGACAAGGCCGATCGCCAGCGTCGCATGCGAGAGAATGCCGAGCAGCGCATCGGCCGACAGCGCCTGCCTGCGCTGCAGGAACAGAAGCAGGATCGAGACGAGTGCCGCCACCGCGAAGACGGAGAGCGTCAGGTTAAGCTGGAACAGCAGCGACAACGCCACGCCGAGCAGTGCCGAATGCGAGATGGTGTCGCCGAAATAGGCCATGCGCCGCCAGATGATGAAGCAGCCGAGCGGTCCGGTGGTCAAGGCCAGTCCGACGCCGGCCAGGATGGCGCGCAGGAAGAAATCGTCAAACATGGCGCGTCCCCTCCGCATGATGGTGGCCGTGATCGTGGTGATCATGCTCATGGTCCGCATGGTCATGATCTTGATGATCGTGCTCGTGATGACCGTCGCCCGAATGGCAGTGATCCGTGATCGTGCCGTCGGCATGCTGCACGCGCCCGTCAGGCAGATGCGTATGGTCGTGATGGTGGCTGTAGATCGCCAGCGACTGCGCCGCCCGCGTGCCGAACAGCCGGACATATTCCGGACTCTGGCTGACGGTCTGCGGCGTGCCACGGCAGCAGACATGACCGTTCAGGCAAACGACCGTATCCGTCGCCGCCATGACGACATGCAGATCGTGCGAGATCAGCAGGATGCCGCAGCCCTCAGAATTGCGGATCGACTTGATGAGGTCGTAAAGGGCGATCTCGCCGTTGAAATCGACGCCTTGCACCGGCTCGTCCAGCACCAGCAGATCCGGCTTGCGGGCGATGGCGCGCGCCAGCAGCGCCCGCTGGAATTCGCCGCCGGACAGGTGCTGTACCTCGGCCTTGGCAAGATGGGCAATCCCCACCGCCTCCAGCGCCGCCGTCAATTCAGATTGGGATAACGGCCCGGTTAGTGTCATCAGGCGGTGGACGCTGAGTGGCAACGTCCAATCGACTGCAAGCTTCTGCGGGACATAACCGACCTTGAGACCGGTCACGCGCTCGACGCGGCCTTCGTCCGGCTTCAGCACGCCAATCGCCGCCTTGGCGCTGGTGGATTTGCCAGAGCCGTTCGGGCCGATCAGCGTGACGATCTCGCCGCGGCTCACCGAAAAGTCGACGCCGCGCACCAGCCAGCGTCCGTCGCGGCGGACGCCGACATCCTGGAGCGACACCAGTGGCCGGCTCTGATTGTCCACGGAAGAAAGCATGAAATTTCCACTTGCGCTGTTGCGCCCTGCTATCGCACACGTTATAGCATAACGCAATTGATGTAATAACATAACAGACCCATTCAAGGGCGATCCTCTATGACCATGGTAAAAACCATCCTCCCCCTCGCCGCCTCGCTGCTGTTCTCCGGACTTTTTTCCGGCACCGCGCTGGCCGCCGATCCTCCAAACGTGGTGGTGTCGATCAAGCCGATCCATTCGCTCGTCGCCGCGATCATGGAGGGCGTCGGTACGCCCGATCTGATCGTCGATGGCGCCGCCTCACCGCACACCTACGCATTGAAGCCTTCGAATGCGCGAGCTCTCCAGGGGGCCAAGGTGGTTTTCTGGGTCGGCCCCGGCATGGAAGCCTTCCTCGAAAAACCGCTATCCGCCCTCGGCGCGAATGCGCTTGTCGTCGAGCTCGACAAGGCGCCCGGCATCGCCAAGCTGAAATTCCGCGAAGGCGGCCCCTTCGAAGCACATGACGATGGCGACGAGCACGCCGAAAGCGCCGGACACGATCACGATGATCATGACCACGGCCATGAGGAATTCGACACGCATCTCTGGCTCGACCCGCACAATGCCAAGGCAATGGCTGCGGAGATCACCACGACATTGGTCGCGGCCGACCCTGCCAATGCCCTGACCTACGAAGCCAACCAAAAGGCGCTGGACGACCGGCTGGATGCGCTCGACGCCGAGATCGTCGCAACCGTCGCCCCGGTCAAAGACAAGCCATTCATCGTCTTCCACGACGCCTATCAATATTTCGAACGCCGCTATGGCGTGCACGTCGCTGGCTCCATCACGGTCAGCCCGGAAACCATTCCCGGCGCGGAACGGGTCTCGGAAATCCACGGCAAGCTCGCAGACCTCGGCGCCACCTGCGTCTTCGCCGAACCGCAATTCGAGCCCAAGCTGGTCAATGTCGTGATCGAGGGCACTTCGGCGAAATCCGGCGTTCTCGATCCGGAAGCGGCGACCCTGCCGCAAGGCCCGGACCTCTATTTCGACCTGATGCGCGGCATCGCCAGTTCCCTGAAGACCTGCCTCTCCTGAGACAGGCGTCATATCGCCGAAAGGAGCGAGCTTTCCGCTCGCTTTTTTCAGATCCCGATATGTGATGATATTACATTACAAAAGAGGTTGTCATGAACAGAAAACTCCCGGTCACCGTCCTCTCCGGCTTTCTCGGCGCCGGCAAGACGACACTGCTCAATCATATCCTCAACAACCGCCAGGGCCTGCGGGTCGCGGTCATCGTCAACGATATGAGCGAGGTGAATATCGATGCCGCGCTGGTGCGCGACGGCGGCGCCAATCTCTCGCGCACACAGGAGCAACTGGTCGAAATGACCAATGGCTGCATCTGCTGCACGCTGCGCGACGACCTCCTGAAGGAGGTGCGCCAGCTCGCCGAACAGGACCGCTTCGACTATTTGCTGATCGAATCCACCGGCATCGCCGAACCGCTGCCGGTCGCCACCACTTTCGAATTCCGCGACGAGGACGGCAACAGCCTTTCCGACATCGCCAAGCTCGATACCATGGTCACCGTCGTCGATGCCGCCAATCTGCTCGCCGACTACGGCTCGACCGATTTCCTCGCCGATCGCGGCGAGACCGCCGGAGACGGCGATAACAGGACCCTTGTGGACCTGCTTGTCGAACAGATCGAATTCGCCGACGTCGTGATCCTCAACAAGGTCGGCGCTGCGAGCGCCGATGAACGTGACGCCGCCCGCAAGATCATCGTCGGCCTCAATCCCGACGCACGGCTGATCGAGACCGATTTCGGCGCGGTGGAGCCGGCGGAGGTGCTGGGGACGGGTCGCTTCGACATCGACCGCGCCGAGACGCATCCGCTCTGGTACAAGGAGCTGCACGGCTTCAGGGATCATGTCCCGGAAACCGAGGAATATGGGATCAGCTCCTTCGTCTATCGCGCGAAGAAACCGTTCGACCCAACGAAATTCCAGGCCTTTCTCAATCGCCCCTGGCCTGGTGTCGTGCGTGCCAAGGGCTTCTTCTGGCTCGCCACCCGTCCGCATTACGTGGGTGAAATGAGCCAGGCTGGCGCGCTGGTCCGCACCGGCAAGATGGGCCTCTGGTGGGCCGCCGTGCCGCAGGAGCAATGGCCCCGCGACCCCGCCTTCAAGCGCGCACTTGCCCCCTATCTCGACCCGATCTGGGGCGATCGCCGCCAGGAACTCGTTTTCATCGGCGCAGCACCGATGGATCGGCAAAGGATCACCGCCGAACTGGACGCCTGTCTGGTCACAGCCGACACATTCACGCCCGAGCGTTGGAGAAACCTGCCCGATCCCTTTGCGAGCTGGAACAGACCGGCAGCATGACGAAGGCAAAAACCATTCGATTTCGCTGCTTCTGCTTCGAATGCGAAACAATAGACGGTAAGGGCGAACCCATTCAGGCCGGCGAAGAGACCAGCTCGCCAGCCCGCGAATACGACGATGAAGAGGGCAACAAAGGAGGCGTCCGCAGGATTGCGGGCGCTATCGAGCGCTTGCTGTTCGGCAGCCGAAATGGCTGATCAGGCCACCAGCATATTCGCCGGCACGACGCTGACCTCATGCACCACCAGCAGTGCACCGATTACCTCGCCTCTTGGCTTGGTGGCGCGCAGTGGCGTCATGCGGCAATGCAGCGGCTTGCCGGCATCCGCCGGGCGTGTAGCCGGGTAGAGGCAATCCACCGTCTCACCGGCAAAGCAGGCATCGAGCTTGCTTCGGAAGCTGGTCTCGAAGCATTCGGCGCCAATGAATTCCGCGAGATGCCGGCCAACGAGCTCGATCGGCTTCGACTTCAGAAAGGAGGAATTGGCCGCATTGCTGTAGAGATAGCGATAGTCGCGCGTGATGACGGCAACGCGATCCGGCAGGCTGTCGAGAATGACATCGTTGAGAACATTGTCCTCGTCGAAGCTCGGCATTTCGCTCTCGTGTTCGCTCTTCTCCGTGGAGAAGGCCATCAACACTTCCGCGGCCGCCTCGCTGGCACCGCCGAAATAGCGGTCGATCAACAAGGACAACGATGCAGAATTACGCAGCACCCGCGAGCGATCGTCCGATTCCTCGCGAATGAGATTGCTCATGAATTGGAGCTGCATGTACATTTCAAGGAGACTACTGGCCTTGTAGGCCATGATCGCCGCAATGAGCGGTTCCAATTCGCGATCCAGAGAACCAACCAGTTCATCATCACCCAGCTTGATCGCACGTTGTATCTGGGCACATTTCGTGGAGAAGGCATGAAAGAGTGCCAGCAAATTGCCCTCCTGCCCTCGCACATGATTGAGCCTCGGGCCTCATTCCCGAAACTGTCATGAACAAGGATATCAGCTTGGTGTCCGCAATCTCACCAAACTTTCTTCGAATGCAAATAACATGACTTACCCTCACTTTCAATGCTGGCGCAGGGAAGTTCACGGGAAAGGCGAATTTTTCGAAAGCACAGGCTTACTCAACACCAAAGGCTCTGCGCCAATGGCGTCAAAACTGCTCCATTGCGGTACAATTGCCTGAATCTCAGCAATATTTCAGAAAACAGTTTTCTTGATATTCCAGCGGTCGTGATACCACAGCCACTGCTCCGGATGCTCCCGGACCCAGCTTTCGACCTTGTCGTTGAGAAGCTGCGCCGTCGCCGGCAAATCCAGATTTCCACGCTCGTCGCGCGGCATCTCAAGCTTCGGCTCTATCTCCAGACGATAGCGATTTCCGGGCAAACGGATGCAGCGAGCCGGGTAAACCTCGCAATTGAACTGCCTTACAAGCTTGGGCAGCAGCGGGTTCGTCTTGACGTCGCGGCCGAAAAACAGCGTCTTCAGCCCCTTGCGAAACTTTTGATCGACCAGCACGCCGACCCCACCGCCATTCTCCAGCTGCCGCGCCAGCGTGAAGGACGATCCCGCATGCGAAGGCACGAGATTACCCATGCGCTTGGCGCGGAAGTCGAAGACCTTCTGTGCCACATAGGGATTGTTCGGCGGCCGAAAAAGCACCGTAACCTTCAGTCCGAACGCCGCACCGGCCACCGGCAACAACTCAAAGTTGCCAGTATGCCCGGTAAAGACGATGAACGGACGGCGATTCTCCCTCAGGTCGAGAAAGATCGGTATGCCGGAGACCTCGACGCGGCCGGGCTCCTCACGCGCTGGATCGAAATCGAATAGCCGGTCGAGGAAGACATATTCCGCCGCCAGCCGTCCCATATTGCCCCAGCTCGCCAGCGCGATCTCGCCGATTTCCGTCTCGCTCTTGTCGGGAAAGGCGTTGCGCAGATTGGTCAGCATCAGTTGATGCCGGCGCGTGCGCGGACCGATCTTCCGGGTCAGCCAGTCGGCGAAATTGATGCCGCCATCGGCTGGAAACAGCTTCAGGAAATTCAGGAATCCGAAGATGACCTGCGCCACCAGCCATTGCTGGAAGTTTCTCAGCGCAAGCACGATCCGGGTAATGAAGAGCTTCACGCCGATCAGTCCATCTTGAGAATGATCTTGCCGAAGATCTGGCGCGATTCCATCCGCTCCAGCGCCCGGTCGATATCGTCGAAGCCGACTTCGGTATCGATGACCGGATGCACCAGGCCCCGCGCCATCTTCTGCATGGCATTGGCCATGTTCTCCATGCGGCAGCCGAAGGAGCCGAGCAGCTTCAGCTGCTGCTGGAACAGCATCATCAGGTTCATCTCGGTGGAGACGCCCGACGTGGAGCCGCAGGTCACGAGACGGCCGCCGCGCTTCATGCACAGCATGGAGCCGGCCCAGGTATCCTTGCCGACATGTTCGAAGACGACGTCGACGCCCTTCTTCTTGGTCAGCTTGCGCACCACGCCCTCAAAACGGTCGGTGCGATAATTGATGACGTGATCGGCGCCGAGTGCCTTCGCCTTCTCGATCTTGTCGTCGGAGCCGACGGTGGTGATGACCGTGCAGCCGATCTTCTTGGCGAGCTGGATGGCGGCCGTACCGATGCCCGAGCCACCGGCATGAACGAGGATCGTCTCGCCCGGCTCCAGCTTGGCATTGTCGAACAGCATGTGCTCCACCGTGCCGAAGGTAACGGGCGCCAGCGCCGCGCCGATGGCATCGACACCGGGAGGAGCCGGAACCAGCAGGCGCGCCGGCAGATTGACCTTCTCCTGCGCGAAACCGTCGAGATGGAAGCCATGCACGCCGCCGACATGTTCGCAGAGATTGTCTCGGCCCTCGCGGCAATGGCGGCAGAGACCGCAGGTGCGCGCGCCATAGATCGACACGAGCTGGCCCGGCAGCACATTGGCGACGCCCGGCCCGATCGCCTCGACGACACCGGCCGCTTCGGCACCGATCACCAGCGGCATCTTGCGCTTGGCAAAGGCCATGCCGCGCCAGCCCCAGACGTCGATGTGGTTGAGAGCGACGGCCTTGACCCGCAAGGTCACTTCACCGGCGCCAGGTGCCTCCGGCTCCGGCAGATCGGTGATCTCCAGTTTGCGGTCGTCGATCAGTTGCAAAGCACGCATGTCAAAAATCCTTCGCCCCTTGGGCGCAGTTATGTCTTGTTCTTCAAAAGCCCGATTAGGCCGGTTCGAGCGCCATGACAAGGCTGGCGTTCTGCCCGCCGAACCCGAAGGAGTTCGAAAGGATGGCATTCACCTGCTTCTCGCGCTTCTCGTTCGGCACGACGTCGAGGATGATCGACGGATCGGGATTGTTGTAGTTGATGGTCGGCGGCAGCGTGCCGGTGAGCATCGTCTGCAGCGAGAACACCGCCTCGACCGCGCCGGCCGCCGTCAGCGTATGGCCGATCATCGACTTGTTCGACGAGACCGGAATGGTCGGCAGCCGCTCGCCGAAGACGGCGGACATGGCACCATATTCCATCTTGTCGTTTTCCGGCGTCGAGGTGCCATGGGCATTGATATAGCCGATATCGGTCTCGGCCATGCCGGCATCGGCAAGCGCTGCCCGGATCGTCGCGATCGCCGGGCCGCCATCGGGCGAAGACCGGGTGCGATGGAAGGAATCGGCCTTGTCGCCGGCGCCCTTCATGATGCCGAGGATCTTCGCGCCGCGGGCAACCGCCGCCTCGAGCGATTCCAGCACCAGCGTCGCAGCGCCTTCAGCGATGACAAAGCCGTCGCGGTCCTTGCTGAAGGGCTTGGAGGCCTTGGTCGGTGGATCGTTCTGGGTCGAAAGAGCCGACAGCAGCGAGAAACGGATCAGGGCCTCGGCACTCAGCGAACCGTCGGTCGCAACCGTCAGCGCCCGGTTTGTGCGGCCCTGGCGGATCGCTTCGATGCCGAGCTGGATCGCGGTGACGCCCGACGCACAGGCCGTCGACAACGTGACCGGCAGGCCGCGCGTGCCGAAACGATCGGCAAGACGCTCGGAGATGGCACCGAACAGGGCCGCCTCATGGAAGGCCGGATCGGGGCGCTGGCGCATGGCGGCCAGGAAGCGCTCATAGGCATCGCCGGCATGATCGGCCGGCGGCGAACGGTCGGCAAGTTCGAAGCGCGCGCTCCACTCCGGCTCGATCGGCGGTGCCGCCAGGAAGAGCGGCGCATTGAAATCGCCGGAAATCCCGGCCTGGGCCAGCGCCTCGATCGTCGTCTCGCGGGCAAAGGCATAGGAGCGCTCGACGGCGTTCGGCGCGGGGATATCGATGAAATCCACGGTGCCGGCAATGCGCGTCGAAAGCCCGTCGGTCGGAAAGCGGGTAATGCCGTGAATACCCGACGTGCCGGAAGACAGCGCGTTCCAATTGTCCTGCAGCCCCTGGCCGAGCGAGGTGATGATGCCCATGCCGGTAACGGCGACGATCGGGCGGCCGAGATGATCCTTGTAGGCGGATGCGGTCATGATCCTAACTCCTCACGCTTCGCCGGACAGGACGGCGACACCCTCGCCGCGCGCATGGCCGACGGTCGTCACGATCGCCTTGCGGGCGCCTGCCTTCATCGGCTTTTCATGGCTGGCGTCGAAAGCCGGCACCTTGGCCTTGTTGGCAACCGCAAGCGCCGCGAAAGCAAGCCCGAGCGGGAACTGGCTTTCCAGCCCATGGCCGGAAACGCCGGCATAGGCGCGAATGGCGGACGCCGGGAGCTGCGCTTCCAGCACGGCCTTTTCTCGTGTTGCCAGATCGGTGATCGCCGTCGTGCCGCAGAAGATCACCGTGTCGTCATCCTGTGTGTCCTTGGCGGGCGCCAGCAGGCGCTCCAGTCGCGCCTCGAACTTGCCGCCATCGCGGCTGCCGCGATCACCTTCGATCGCGTCGATCGTCGCATAGATGCGCGCGCCCCGCGCTTCCGCATAGGCGCGCGATTCCAGCACGAGGAAGGCACCGAGCGAACCCATGATCATGCCGCCGCCGTTTTCCGGCTTGCGGGACCAGAGCGGATGCCAGTCGCCAATCGCATGCGCGTTCACCGATTCGATCAGCAGCATCATGTCCTGCCGCTCGGCCGAAAACGCGCCGCCAACCAAGGCATGGCTCGATTCGCCGGACTTGATACGATGGAACGCGGTTTCGACGGCCGAAATACCGGCGGCCTCCTCGCCCATGAAGGTGCGCGACGAACCCGTCACCTTATGAACGATGGAGATGTTGCCGGCGAGCAGATTGGAGAGCTGGGCGAGGAACAGCGTCGGGCGCAGTTCGGTCGTCAGCTTCTCGTTCAGCAGCAGCTCGCGATCGTTGCGCTTCAGGCCTTCATCGACGATCAACGTATCGACATTGAGATCGCGCTCGCCGCCGCCGGCCGCGACGATCATGTCCATACTGCCGCAGGCCTCAAGATCGTCCTTCAAGCCGGCATCATCAAGCGCCAGACCGGCGGTAAAGACGCCGATGCGCTGCCAGTTTTCCATCTGCCGCTGATCGCCACGCTTCGGAATCTGCTGCGACCAGTCGATTTCCGGCAACGGATGCACCGGATAGGGCTTGAACTTCTCGGTTTCGACGATGGTTGCCGGCGTCTTGTCGGCGGTCAGCAGGGCGACATGCGCGTCCTTGCCGACACCCTGACAGGTGACGATGCCGATACCCGTGATCACCACATCATTCTGAGCCTTGCTCATTCATCAATCCTCTAGAGCAATTCCAGGAAAAGTGCGTAGCGGTTTTCCGTCCGGAATTGCGTCAAAACAACTCTAAGAATGCGGCGCCATGCAAGCCGGTGGCGTCAGCCATTGGCGGCGATAGCGTCGAGGAGCCCGACCTCGCCGGCCCGCTTGCGCACGATGTCGGCGAGCGGCACCTCATTAAACGGCATGGTGCGCAGCTTCAACTGCGCATCGCAGATCTTCTTGCCGGCAATGGTGATCCGCGCCTTGGTCACCGCGAAACCGGAACCGTCATGCTCCAGTTCGGCCTCGATGTCGAGTTCCGCCTCGGGCTCGACGAAGGTGCGCATCTTGGCGCCATCGACCGACATGAGGAACGGCATATAGGCGAAGTTGGTCGCCGCCAGCACCAGCATGCCCGAGGCCTGCGCCATGGTTTCGATCAGGAGAACGCCGGGAACGAGCGGCATGCCGGGAAAATGGCCTTCGAAAACCGGGCTTTTGGCCGGAACGACCGAATGCGCCTTCAAAAGGCCCTTGGACAGATCGACGGATTCGACCCGGTCGATCATCTGGAAATATTCCAGCAGCATGAACGCCTCCGATCCCACCCGCCGATCCATGGCGGTCCGGGCAGGATACGATAGTTAAGAATAAAACCGCCCGGCCGCTATAGTCAGGAGCGGCTGGGCGTCAAAAAAGTGAAGACGTTGCTCAGCCCTTGGCGGCGCGCAGTTCGTCGATCTTGGCGCAGAGATTCTTGAGGACGAAATATTCCTCGGTCGAAACCTTGCCTTCGTTGACTTCCTGGGTCCACTGTTCCAGCGGAATCTTGATGCCGAATTCCTTGTCGATGGCAAAAACGATGTCCAGGAAGTCGAGGCTGTCGATGCCGAGGTCGTCGATCGTGTGGCTCTCTGGAGTGATCGTCTCACGGTCGATTTCGCTTGTCTCAGCGATGATGTCGGCAACTTTGTCGAATGTAGCAGTCACGCCCATACCTCTTGAAATGATAATTCAATCCCCCTCATAGGGAAATCCATTCCAAAAGCCAATGGTTTCCACCGGAGACCCCGGCAATTTGCCGAAGGACTGTTGCGGAAACAGCAACGCGGCTTCTGGCGCGCGATTGCCCGAGACGCCGGCATGCCGCCAAGATACGGCAGCATTGCGGCTGCACCACGCGCTATGAGCATCCCGCCAAACAAAGATCAGTCGGTGATGATGATACGTGTATTCTTGAGCCCGACTTCCGAGGTCATCGAAAAGAAGGTCGCGGCATTGCGCGGCTCCAGGCGCACGCAGCCATGCGATGCCGGCCGCCCCAGGCGCTTCAGCTCATAGGTGCCGTGGATGGCATAGCCGCCGTTGAAGAATACCGCGTAAGGCATCGGCGCATCATCATATTTTTTGGAGCGGTGATCGCGGGACAGCCATTTGGCCGTATAGGAACCGATCGGCGTCACATAGCCCTTGCGCGCGGTCGATACTTTCCAGCGATACTTCAACACGCCGTCTTCGGAAACGGTCATCGTCTGCGAGCGAAGGTCAATTCTGGCGAGAACGCTCTCGGCCTGAGCCGAAGCGACATGAAATTGCAGGCATAGACATACGGATGCGGCTATCACGACCCTTTTCATCTTGTCCCCTTCCATCGTTTGCTTCTTTTCGAAACAATTCCGATGAAGAGGAGACTATTATATATCCGATTATACTAAATTAATACGTATGGCGAACAATTCGTTAACGTGGATGAGGCCTGTCAGAGCAGCAAGAGGAAGGCCAGGAAGGCAAGAAGCGTCAGAACCGAGCAGGCCGAATAGAAGATGGAAATGCCGGTCTCGACATCGTTGACGGTTGCCGTGTCACGTCCGGCACCATTGATCATCGGCTCGCGCACGACCTCGCCGGCATAGACGCGCGGCCCGGCAAGCTGAATATCGAGAGCGCCGGCCATCGCCGCTTCCGGCCTGCCGGAATTGGGTGAACGGTGCAGGCCGCCGTCGCGCACCGCGACGCGGATCGTATTGCCAAGCCCCGACATCCCCTTCTTGACCATCGCACCCACAGCGATCAGCAGGATCGACAGCCGCGCCGCCGGCCAGTTGGCGAGGTCGTCCAGCCGTGCCGAGGCCCAGCCGAAATCGATATAGGCCTCGGTCTTGTGGCCGATCATCGAATCGGCAGTGTTCAGCATCTTGTAGGCAAACAGGCCCGGCAGCCCGAAGACCGCATACCAGAGCGCCGGCGCCACGACGCCGTCGGAAAAATTCTCGGCAAGGCTTTCGATCGCAGCACGGCAGATGCCCGGTTCGTCCAGCGTTTCCGGATCGCGTCCGACAATACGCGACACGGCGCGGCGCGCGCCCTCCAGCCCTTCGCTGCGCAGCGCATTCGACACCTCACCGACATGATCGGCCAGGCTCTTCTGCGCCAGGAATATCGCCACCAGACCAGCCTCGACCAGAATGCCGAACCAGCCGAAGAAGCCGAGCAGCCCATGAATGAGCCAGCCAGCAATAGCGGCACCAAAGAGCAGTGCGGCGATCGACATCACTCCGTTGCGGCGGCGCGTCAGATCCGGCAGATGCCGCGCGTTGAAATGGCGGTCGAAGACGGAGATTGCCTTGCCGAACAGCACGACAGGGTGCGGTAGGCGCTGCCACAGCCATTCCGGATCGCCGATGATGCGATCCAGCAGCAATGCCAGGATGAGGATGAGCAAATGTTCGTCGATCGTCATGTCGAATAGTCCTCTAGCACCCCGGCCAGTCTGCGATCCGCCTCCTCGTCCGGAGCAAGACCGAAACGCAGCCAATCCGGCGCATAATCGAACTTGCGGACAAGAATATGATGGCGGCAGAGATGCGAATATAGGTCGTTTGCACGGCCATCGGCAACGAGGGCGAACAGCCCCGTCCCACCGGCGATATTGAGCTTGGCTCCGCGAAGAACGGCGTCGAGCGCCGCGCGGCGGTCGAGAATGCGGTTTCGGACGGCGGTTGTGTCGCCCGCCATCAGGGACGCCGCCAGCGACAGCGCCGGCCCGGACACCGCCCAGGGACCGAGCCAGTCCTCGAAGCGTGCGAGGATGGACGCTTCCGCGATGACAAAACCGAGGCGCAGACCGGCCAGGCCGAAGAACTTGCCGAAGGAACGGAAGAGGATGAGGTTCGGCATGGAAGACGCATAGGGCGCCAGGCTCGCCTCCGGCTCCATGTCGCCGAATGCCTCGTCGACCACCAGTATCCCGCCATGTGCCCGCTGCCGGTCATGCAATTCCCGCAGGCGATCGACGGTCAGCCGGCGGCCGTCGGGATTGTTGGGATTGACCGCAACGATCAGCTCGGTGCCGGCCGCAACCTCGTCGACCCCGGCAACATCCGTTACGGACAGGCCGGCGAGCCTGAAAGCACGCGCATATTCGCCATAGGTCGGCGACAGGATCGCGGCACCGCCGCCGGACACAAGCCGCGGCAGAAGCTGGATCACCGATTGCGTGCCGGGAACCGGCAGCGGCAGGATGGCGCCGCTGCGATAATAGGCGCGCGCCGCCTCTCTCGCCCGATCCGCCAGATGCTGATCCGGCAGACGATGCCAGGCTGAAACGGGAATGTCTGGCACGGCAACGGGATTGGGATTGATGCCCGTCGACAGATCGAGCCAATCCTCGGGCCGACCGCCATGGAGCCGCGCCGCCGCGGTGATCCCGCCGCCATGCACGATCCTGCCCGTCACGCCGCGTCACCGGCAAGATCGATCAGGTGCATGTAGGACCCGGCGACGTTGCCGCGCCGCAGACCAGCCTCACCCAAATCGGTTCCGAGCGCATCCGTGACCGAAAACAGCCGGTCCGCCGCCCCTTCCGAGACGATGGTCGAATAATGAAACTCATGCGCGGTCATCGGCCCGGTGAAGAAGGAGCCGGCGAGCGGCATCACCCGCCGGTAGCCGAGATGGCGCTGGCGCTTCTCATAGCTGGTGACGACGGGAAGCAGACCAAGCATGCCATGGCGGGCGCCGCCCGCATCCACCAGACCCTCGCCCAGCACCATATAGCCGCCGCATTCGCCATAGATCCGCGCACCCCGTGCGGCCGCAGCCTTGATTCCCTCGTGAAAACGCCCCGCCGCCGCGAGCTTGCCCGCATGCAGCTCGGGATAGCCACCCGGCAGATAGATGGCATCCGCATCGTCAGCCGGAGCCTCATCGGCAAGCGGCGAGAAAAACGAAATCTCGGCCCCGCGCCGACGCCAGCCGAGCAGCATGTGCTCGTAGCAGAAGGCGAAAGCGATGTCGCGGGCCACTGCGATGCGCTGCCCGAACGGCATCAGCCGCGCGATATTGGCGACCGAGGGCCGAACGACATTCTGTTGCGCGGCGCGCAGTAGCAGCCCGAAATCGCAGGCCTCGGACAGCGTTTCCGCCGCGTGCTCGATAAAGCTTTCCAGACCCGTATGTTCGCCGGCCTGCACCAGGCCGAGATGCCGCTCCGGCAAAGTCAGCCCCTTGTCTGCACGGATGACGGCGACGACGGGGATGCGCACGGCCTCCAGCGCCTGCCGCAGCATCGCTTCGTGCCGGTCGCTGCCGACCTTGTTGAGGATCACGCCGGCAATGCGGACATCGGCACGGAAATTGGCATAGCCGCTGACCAGGGCGGCAACCGATTGCGACATGCGTGAGGCATCGACCACCAGCACCACGGAAAGGCTGAGAAAGGCGGCAAGATCGGCCGGCGTGCCGGAACCATCGGCCGCACCGTCGAACAGGCCCATCATGGCTTCGATGATCAGCATGCGGCCGCCGGAGCGATGCAGCGCCGAATTGGCGGAGATCAGCTCGCGACGCATGGCCCAGGGATCGAAATTGAGGCAGGCGGAACCGCTTGCGGCAGCAAGAAAGGCGGGATCGATATAATCGGGTCCGGCCTTGCCGGGCGCGATCGCAACGCCCCTCTTTCGCAGCGCCCTCAGCAATCCAAGCGTGATCGTCGTCTTGCCCGAGCCGGAAGCAGGCGCGGCGATCAATAGGCCGCTCATGCCGGCACCTTGTGGCCGAGGCCGGTCCTTATGTCCGCTGCGGGCACGAGCGTACGGCCGGAAAGAGCGCCGAGCCAATCGAGCGAGGGACGCAGCCGCACGACATCGCCGACCACGACGATCGCCGGCGGCTCCAGGCCGGAGGCGGCGACATCCGCCTCGGCGCGGCCGAGCGTCGTTTCCAGCACCTGCTGCGCCGAAGTCGCGGCATTGCAGACGAAGGCAACCGGCTCGTCGGCGGAACGGCCGGCGGCGATGAGATTGGTGCTGATCTGGGCGATATGCTTCATCGCCATATACATGACGATGACGGGCGAGCCCCTGCCGATCGCCTCCCAATTGATCGCATCCGGCACCAGGCCGGAGGAATCATGGCCAGTCAGGAAGGTGACGGCATGATTGACGTCCCGATGGGTGACCGGAATGCCGGCATAGGCAAGACCGCCGATACCGGCGGTAATGCCCGGCACGATGCGGAAGGGGATGCCGTGCTCCACCAGCATCAGCGCTTCCTCGCCGCCCCGCCCGAAGACGAAGGGATCGCCGCCCTTGAGCCGCAGCACGCGCTTTCCCGCCCGTGCCAACTCGACCAGGCGTAGCGAAATATCCCGCTGCCTGGCGGACGGCTTTCCGCCACGCTTGCCGGCATATTCGAGTATCGCGCCGGGGCGGGCGAGCTTCAGGCAATCTTCGTTGACGAGAGCGTCGTGCACGATGATATCCGCTTCGGCCAGTCCCTTGGCCGCCAACAGGGTCAGCAAACCGGGATCGCCGGGGCCCGCGCCAACAAGCCAGACGGAGCCCGGCTCCAGCGCCGGCAGATTGGAAAATGCGGTATCGTTCATGCCATCTGTCCTATGCCCCGACGGCTAAAATTGCAATCTTGAGAACGGGATGAGCCGGCCGCGGCCCACCTCTTGTCCGATCATCGAATGATAGGCCAGACCAAGCCCGCGCGGCAGCGGCGCTACGCTAAAAACTTTCCCGAAGGCGACCCGGAACGCCCGAGGAAAAGCTGAATCATCACATCAAGCGCCTGACTCAAATTATCAAATCTCGCAGCATAAACATCTGAGAACATTACGAAACAGACGCCAACCCGCGACGGGCGGATCGGGAGAGAGCGAAATCTCCGCCCTCTCCCGTCGATGTCAGCGCTTTGCCTGACCGAGAATCGCGTCACGGATCAGGTCGATGACGGCCTGCGAGCGGATACCGGTGCACACCGTTTGGCTCGGCAGATTGTCCCATTCGTTCGGCGGGAAATGCCGGCCGTCCGGCTTGACGATCGTCTGGCCATCGGCAATGCCGCCGCAGACGACGCGCACCGCGCCCTCGATCGTATCGAAAAGCTCCGGCGCCACGACATAGACGCTGGCGCAGCTGTCATGCACCATCATGCCGTCGTCTACGATGTGCCCGTAGAAATCGATATAGGATTGCGACAGGTCCGACAGCAGCCGAACCGCCGAACCGCCGTCCCTCGCCATATCGGCGAGATAGGAGCGGCTCATCGTCGTCACCGACGTCACGTCCAGGCCGACGACGACAACCTTCCATGGTGCCGTCAGGACGGCATCGGCAGCTTCCGGATCGCCATGGATGTTGGCTTCCGCCACCGGCGTCACATTGCCCGGCACATAAAAATTGCCGCCCATGATGACGACATCCTTGACCAGCCCGGCAATCTCCGGATCGTGCTTCAGCGCCAGGGCCAGATTGGTCATGCGGCCGACGGCGACCAGCCTCACCTCGCCCGGATGGGCGCGCACGGTGTCGATGATGAACTGATAGGCCGGACGCGGATCGGTCGGCAGATCGATCGTCGCCGGCACCTCGATGTCGCCGAGACCGTTTTCGCCATGCACCATGGTCGGCCAGGCCCGCTCCTGCCGGGTGGGGTCGAAAGTGACGCTGGCACCGCGGGCGACCGGGCACGGAATATCCCATTCGCGCTTCAGAAACAGCGCGTTGCGGGTCGTGGTGTCGACGGAGGCATTGCCGAAGACGGTGGTGATGCCGAGAAGATCGATATCCGGATGACGATGCAGGAAGAGCAGCGCCATGGCGTCGTCGACGCCCGGGTCCGTATCGTAGATGACCTTATGCATGATTTTTCCTTACGAACATTCTGACCAAGCGCGACCTCGCCCCAACGGCGCCACACGTCCGAAGATCCCGCTCTGGATTTATGGGAATACATGAGAAATATCGCCGGCGAAATGCCCCACGCATGCCCCACATGACGATTGTTCGATGGGGGAGATTCGATGCTCAGCCGATCCTGGCGATCGCGGCCGTGGCAAAACTGGATTTGATTTTCGGAAGCACGAGCGCCGCATCGGGACCGGCCGCGGCCAAGGCCGCCGCTTCGGCAACGCCATGGCAGCCGACACGGGCAAAGACGAGGTCCGACGGGTTCTTGAGGCGCGGCGTCTCGCGCTCAAGTGCGGCGACGTTGAAGCAGCGCAGCGGCAGGCGGAAATGGGTGGCCACCTCGAGCATTGCCGGTTCGTTCATCCGCGTATCGATCGAAACGACCGCCAGAAGCTGACCAGCCTCGATGCCCGCCTCCTGCAACGCCCTTTCGGCGAGCTGGCGCACATCGTTCCAGTCGGTGCCACGTTCGCAACCGAGACCCAGAACATAGCGGCGGGGGGAATCGGCATAGGTCGTCATGTTCACTCCCTGGCGACGGCGATGGTCACACATGTACCCACCCATCCCTCACCCGTCAAATTCGCCCTGTGTGTCTTGACGGCAATTGTCTTGTCACCTCAGGGATGCAAGAAGGCGCCTCGATTTCATGCCTTCGAATTCCCGAGTCCCCCGCCTTGCACGACATTACCCTTCATCTGCTGCTTCTGCTTTTCCTCGCCGCCCTGTTTGCCGGCTTCGTCGATTCGATCGCCGGCGGCGGCGGATTGATCACCGTGCCGGCCATGCTGCTGGCCGGCATTCCGCCGCTGCAGACGCTCGGCACCAACAAGGTGCAGTCGATCTGCGGCGCGGCCTCCGCCACCATTGCCTATGCCCGGCAGGGCCATGTGCACCTGCGCGAGCAACTGCCAATGGCATTGATGGCGATGATCGGCGGCATGCTGGGCGCGGCGCTGGCGACGATCATGCCGGGCGACGTGCTGCGGATCATCCTGCCCTTCCTCCTGATCGCGATTGCGCTCTATTTCGCCTTCAAGCCCAATCTCAACGATGTTGAAAAGCATCGTCGCATGACCGCCGGCCTCTTCGGCATCACCCTGGTGCCGCTCATCGGCTTCTACGACGGCGCCTTCGGGCCTGGAACGGGCTCTTTCCTGATGCTGGCCTTCGTGACACTCGCCGGATTCGGCCTGCTGAAGGCGACGGCGCACACCAAGCTGCTGAATTTCGGCTCCAACCTCGGCGGACTGATCGTCTTCAGCGTCTCCGGCGCCATCCTCTGGAAAGTCGGCCTCATCATGGGCTTCGGTCAGTTTCTCGGCGCGCAAATCGGTTCGCGCCTCGCCATGCGCATCGGCGCGAGACTGATCAAGCCGCTGCTGGTCATCGTCTGCATCGCTTTCGCGGTCAAGCTGCTGGCGGATCCCAGCAATCCCGTCCGTGTGTGGCTGGGGATCTGATATCATCCGGCCAAAAAAGCTGAGATCCGCTGCAACGCTTCTATTTCCCCGCAACCCAGACTATATTCATATTTATTCTAAATGAATATCGAGGATGCCATGGCAACGACCAGCCTCAGTCTCGGCGAGCATTGGGAAAGCTTCATCCGCGAGCAGATCTCCAGCGGACGCTACGGCTCCGCCAGTGAGGTCGTGCGAGACGCCCTGCGCGGTATGGAAGAACGGATGGAACGATTGGCCGCACTGCGCGCGCATCTCGCGGAGGGAGCAGCCCAAGCGGAAAGAGGCGAATTCGTCGATGACTTCTCTATCGACTCCCTGATCGGAGAACTCGACAACGGACAATGAAGCGTCGCTACCGTTTGACCCTTCGCGCCAAGCAGGATCTCGCTGGTATTGGCCGCTATACGGAATCGACGCGGGGCAAAGCCAAGCGCAACGAGTACCTCCGCAGACTCGATCAGCGATGCGCATTTCTTGCCGAAAATCCGAAATTGGGCAGGAATCGAAGCGATATTCGCGCAGGCTACTACTGCTTTCCCGAAGGCCAACATCTGATTTTCTATCTGATCGCAGCAGACGAAATTCATATCATCGGCATCCCGCATCAAAGCATGGGCATCGGCAAGTTTTTCAATAGCTGACCCAACGCGAACACTTCGGTCTAATTCCAGCCATCGCAGACCGAAGCGCCGGCCGTTCCTCCCACTAAAACTCGACTCCCGCCTGCCCCTTGATGCCGGAACGGAACGGATGCTTGATCAGCTCCATTTCGGTGACCAGATCGGCGATCTCGATCAGCTCATCCTTGGCGTTGCGACCGGTCAGCACGACATGGGTCATGTAGGGCTTCTCGGTCTTCAGGAATTCCAGAACCTCGTTGATATCGAGATAATCGTAGCGCAGGGCGATATTGATCTCGTCCAGCAAGACCATGGAGTTGCGCTCGTCGCGGATCAACTCCTTGGCTTTCTCCCAGGCGGCCGTCGCCGCTGCCACATCGCGGGCGCGATCCTGCGTTTCCCAGGTAAAACCCTCGCCCATCGTGTGGAACTGGCAGATATCGGAGAAATGCGTCTCGATCAGATCCCGCTCGCCGGTCCACATCGCCCCCTTGATGAACTGCACGACGGCGCAGGGCTTCTTATGGGCGATATGGCGGAAGATCATGCCGAAGGCCGAAGACGACTTGCCCTTGCCCTTGCCGGTATGGACGATGATCAGCCCCTTCTCATCGGTCTTCGTCGCCATGATCTTGTCGCGGGCGACCTTCTTCTTGGCCATCTTTTCGGAGTGGCGGGCATCGTCGCTCTTTGGCGCCTCGCTCCCCGTTTCGACCGTTTCTTCGCTCATTGTCTTCTCCCTGAAATGATGGATTTCCGCGCCGCCGGCCCGAATTCGACGACTGCGCTCATGCGACCGCGTCCTTGTTCCTTGCCAGAGCCTCCAGATCGAAGCGCGCGGAATTGCTGCGCGGCGACCAGAGCCTGCGGTCGATGGCTTCGAGCAAGCGCTCGCTCATCTCGCGCAGCGCGGCCGGATTCTTGTTCGCCATGAAGTCGCGCACGTTCTGATCGATGATAAACGCCTGATAGACGGCTTCGAAATGATGATCGCGCACCGCACCCGTGGTCGCGGCGAAGGCAAAGAGATAATCGACGGTGGCGGCGATCTCGAAAGCGCCCTTGTAGCCATGGCGCATGACGCCGGCGATCCATTTCGGATTGACGACGCGGCCGCGCACCACCCGGCCGATCTCCTCCTCCAGCGAACGGATCACCGGCTTTTCCGGCCGGGAATGGTCGTTGTGATAGATCGACGGGCGCGCGCCGGCGAGCTGTTCCGCCGCCGCCGCCATGCCGCCCTCGAATTGATAATAATCGTCGCTGTCGAGCAGGTCGTGTTCGCGATTGTCCTGATTCTGCACGACAGCCTGGATCGACCGCAGCCGCTCCTCGAACACGCCGCGTTCTGCCCGGCCTTCCTCGCCGGCGCCATAGGCATAGCTGCCCCAGACGAGATAGGCTTCGGCCAGATCGGCACGCCGCTCCCAGCCCTTCTCATCGATCAGCGCCTGCAAGCCCGCGCCGTAAGCACCGGGTTTGGAACCGAAAATACGATAGCCGGCGCGTCGGTCCGCCGCGGCCTCATCCAGTCCGGCCGCCCGCAGCCGCGCGATTTCGCCGCGCATGCGCGCCGCGATCGGATTGTCCGACGCATCCTCCTCCAGGCCGCCGACCGCCCGGATCGCCTTGTCGAACAGCGCGATCTGCTCCGGAAAGGCGTCACGGAAGAAGCCGGAAATACGCAGCGTGACGTCGACGCGCGGCCGGCCGAGCAGTGCCGGCGGAATGATCTCGTAACCGGTGACGCGGCGCGAGGTCATGTCCCAGACCGGCTTGACGCCGATCAGCGCCAGCGCTTGGGCGATATCGTCGCCGCCGGTGCGCATGTTCGACGTGCCCCAGGCCGTCAGCCCAAAGGAAACCGGCCACTCGCCGTGATCCTGCACATAGCGGCGGATCAGGAGCTCCGCCGACTTCCTGCCAAGCTCGTAAGCCGCCGGCGTCGGCACGGCGCGGCTGTCGACCGAATAGAAATTCCGTCCGGTCGGCAGGACGTCAGGCCTACCACGCGTTGGTGCGCCCGAGGGGCCGGGCGGTACGAACCGGCCGTCGAGACCTTTCATCAAGGACGAGATTTCCGCTTCGCCGCAGGCGAGGATCGAGGGCTTCAGCCGGGCTTCGATTTCCGCGACGACAGCGCGCGTGTGCGGCCAGCTTTCAGGGCATGTGATATCGCCAGCGACGAGTTTCGCAGCCAGACGTTCGATACGCTCGACGGTATCGCCCTGGGTGCGCCAGGGATCGTCGGAAATATTGACAAGGATCTCGGGGCGTTGGCCGGTCCATTCGGCAGCCATATCGCAATCCAGAGGATCGAAATCCGCATCCGGGGTCAAAGCATCCCGCGCGATCGCCCGCTGCAGGCTCTGATCGCCGCCCTCGCCCAAACCACGCGGCACGCGCGCCAGCGCCACGGTCAAATCCGTGAGCAGCCGGCCTTCCGGCAAGACGCCGAAGACATGCAGCCCATCGCGGATCTGCATTTCCTTGAGATCACAAAGATAGGCGTCGAGCTTCCGCAGCGCCTCGTCCTCGCCCTCCCCTTTGGCAATGCCGGCGTCCTGATCGAGGCCGATGTCGGCGACGAGATCGAGGATCTGCTTGCGCAGCAGCCGGATGCGGCGGGGATCGCCGCCCGAAGCCTCGTAATATTCGTCCACCAGCGCTTCGAGATCCTTCAGCGGGCCATAGCTCTCCGCACGGGTCAAAGGCGGCGTCAGGTGGTCGATGATGACGGCACTCGTGCGGCGCTTGGCCTGCGTGCCCTCGCCGGGATCATTGACGATGAAAGGATAGAGATGCGGCAGCGGCCCGAGGATCGCTTCGGGATAGCACGCCTCCGACAACGCCAGCGCCTTGCCCGGCAGCCATTCGAGATTGCCGTGCTTGCCCATATGGATGACGGCATGCGCGCCGAAGGATTGGCGCAGGAAGGCATAGAAGGCGAGATACCCGTGCGGCGGCACGAGGTCCGGCGAATGATAGCTTTCCTTGGGATCGATATTATAGCCGCGCGCCGGCTGGATGCCGACCAGCACCGTGCCGAAACGGGCAAAGGGCAAGGCGAACATATCGTCACGGGCATAAGGATCAGCCTCAGGCTCGCCCCAGCGTGTCTGTATCTCCTCTTGAATCTGGATCGGAAGAGACGAGAGGAAATATTTGTATTCGCTGATGGAAAGCGTCTCGCGGACGATCTTTCCATCATGTCCTGAATTGGTCGGACCGTCCATCAGGTGCCGCATCAGCGCATCGCCGTCACCAGGCAGATCAGCAACGGGATAGCCCGCCGCCGCCATCGCCTTCAGCACTTCGATCGTGCCCGCCGGCGTATCCAATCCGACCCCGTTTCCAAGTCGCCCATCGCGGTTTGGATAGTTCGCCATGACCAACGCCACACGCCGCTCCGCAGATGGCGTCCGGCGCAGCCGCGCCCAGTTGCCGGCAAGCCGCACCGTGTAGCGCATCCGGTCTTCGGCCGGCTCACTGGCAACGATATTGGCCTCGACGCGCTCGTCATAGCGGGCGGCCGCCTTGAACGAGACGGCGCGGGCAAGCACACGTCCGTCCACTTCCGGCAAAGCCACGTTCATGCCGAGATCGCGCGCCGAAAGCCCTTGCGACGATGCCTCCCACGCCTCCCGGGAAGACGCCGAGAAGATCGCCTGCAGCACGACGGCGTCGCTTGCCTCCAATACGGTCGCCTGCCGATCCGCACCCGGCGCCGAGACGGCAAATCCCGTGGTATTGACGACGACATCCGGCTTCAATTCGGCAAAGACACTTTCCAGAATGCCGACGGAAACAGGGTCCTTGAGACTATAGGCAAATACCGGCAACGGCCGCATGCCCTCGGCGACGAGGGCTTCGATCATCGCTTCGACGGGCTTGGTTTCGCCGCTCTGAACGAGGGCACGGTAAAAGGAAATCGCGACGGTCGGGGGGGCAAATCCCTCCCCGGCTACCATCAAGGACGCCGAGATTCCTCTCCACTCCTCAACCCCGATCACACCCCTGCCCGGCCACCAGATCCCGGCCTTCATCAGCGGCGCCGCCGGAGCCGGCTTGTCCGCCCCCGACAGCATCGCCTCGGCATAGCCGAGAAAGGCCCGCGAATTGGCATCGCCGCCTTCGATCAAGTAGGACCACAGCGCATTGAGGTCCTCGAGCGCGACATTGGAAAATGGCGTCAGCCCGGGATCGGCCTTGGAATCCCCCGGCAGGACCGCAATCGACGCACCGCTGCGCGCGGCACAGGCATGCAGCGCCTCCAGCGCATAGTGAAAATAGCTGGCCCCACCGAGCGCCCGCACGATGATCAGCTTCGCATGCCGCGCCGTCCGCTCGATATAGGTATCGACCGACATCGGATGCTTGAGGCTCATCAGGCTGGCGAGCCGCAGCGAATAGCCAGCCTCCCCATGCGCAGCGGCGATCGCCGCCAACTCGGTGTCGGCGGCGGACAGGAAGAGAATATCGCCGGGGGACTGGCCGAGATCGATCGCCTCCTCGCCGTCGCTGATCGTTCCCTTTTGCGCTAGGAGGAGATGCATGCCGCGTTAACTCGTTTCATTGATCAGGCAGCTTGGAGCGGCTTGATGGCGGCTAGAACATCGCTTTTCTCTGCCTGAGCGAGCGCGAGATCATAGCCGGTTTGCATTGCCATCCAAAAATCCGGTGTCGTGCTGAAAAATCGTGCAAGCCGCAGCGCCGTATCCGGGGTGACGCCGGTCTCTTCCGAAACCAGTCTTTCAATGCGCGTTCGCGGCACATTAAGATGCTTCGCCAGAGCACCGGCGCTCATCGTCAGCGGCTTCAGATATTCCTCCCGCAAAATTTCGCCCGGATGGATCGGCGGAAGTCTGGACTCGGTCATGTTACGCTCCATCAGTGATAGTCCACGATCTCGACATCACGCGGCCCTGCCTCGGTCCATAGGAAGCAGATGCGCCATTGGTCGTTGATTCTGATCGAATGCTGACCTGAACGATCGCCGTGCAACCGCTCCAGACGGTTGCCGGGCGGCGATCGCAGATCATCCAGCGCAGCCGCATAGTTCAACATCGTCAACTTGCGTTGCGCCGAACGAACGAGATCGGCCGGAAAGCCTTTTGGTACATTGCCGAGAGCAACAGCTTCAGCGAACTTCCCCTTGTATGAAACGATCACCACGAACCCGATGCCTTAATCCGTCAACAATGTATCATTTGACGATACATAATCAAGCCAAAGCCTCGATCGCCGCGCGCACGATCCCTTCATCCATCTCGTGCAGCCCGATCACCACCAGCCGCGTCGCCCGCGTTTCGCCCGGCGTCCAGGCGCGGTCGAAATAGTGATCGATGCGGCTGCCGACGGCCTGGATCTGCAGGCGCATCGGCTTGCCCGGAACATCGACAAAGCCCTTGAGACGCAGGACGTCATGGTCCGAAATCACGTCCTTCAGCCTTTCGATGAACGAGGCGGGATCGGCGATCGGGCCGAGCTCGACGACGAAGCTGTCGAATTCGTCGTGGTCATGCGGTGCTCCGTCCTCGTGTTCCAGCTCGTGATGCGACTTGCGATTGGCAATATCGCCTTCCGTGCCGATGCCGAGGCCGAGCAGCACGGCGGCCGGGACGTCACCGTTCTTCGCCTCGATGATCGTCGGCTTGCGAACCGTGCGCGAGGCGACTTCGGCGCGCACGCGGCCGAGACCATCGACATCGATCAAGTCGGTCTTATTGAGGACGATCAGATCCGCGCAGGTCAACTGATCCTCGAACAGTTCCTCGATCGGGCTTTCGTGATCGAGTGAATCGTCCTCGACCCGGCGCGCTTCCACCTCGTCATGGTCATCCGCAAAGCGGCCGGCGGCGACGGCGGCGCTATCGACCACGGTGATGACGCCATCGACGGTAACCTGGGTGCGGATATCCGGCCAGTTGAAGGCGGCGACCAGCGGCTGCGGCAGCGCCAGGCCGGATGTCTCGATGACGATATGATCCGGGCGCGCATCCCGCTCCAGAAGCTTGGTCATGGTCGGGATGAAATCGTCGGCGACGGTGCAGCAGATGCAGCCGTTGGTCAGCTCGATGATGTCGTCCTCCGTGCAGTTCTCCGCGCCGCAGCCCTTCAGCACCTCGCCGTCGACGCCAAGATCGCCGAATTCGTTGATGATCAGGGCGATCTTCTTGCCGCCGGTGTTCTGCAACAGATTGCGGATCATCGTGGTCTTGCCGGCGCCGAGAAAGCCGGTGATGACGGTGGCGGGAATCTTTTCCTGGTTCATGCGGATCAACCCTTCATTTTCAGCGGCAGTCCCGCCGCGACAAAATAGACTTCGGCGCTTGCCGCCGCGATCATCTGGTGCAGCCGGCCGGCATGGTCGCGAAACTCGCGCGCCATGCGGTTTTCAGGCACGATGCCGAGCCCGACCTCGTTGGACACGAGGACGAGCCGCGACTTTGCCTTCGGCAGGAATTCGGTGAGAGCGGAAAATTCCGCCGCCATAGCGCGCTCGGCCATCATCAGGTTGGTGACCCAGAGCGTCAGGCAATCGACCAAGATGGCCTTCCCCTGGCCATCGATCGCCGCCAGCCGCGCGACGAGGTCCAGCGGCTCCTCATGCGTCGTCCACAGCTCGCCGCGATCGGCGCGATGCTGCGCGATGCGATCGCGCATTTCATCGTCCCACGCCTGCCCGGTCGCGATGTAGTGACGTGCCAGGCCGGTATCGGAGATCAATGATTCGGCGAATCGGGATTTGCCGGAACGCGCACCGCCAAGAACGAAGACGGCGCCGGATGGCGAGGAGGTCATGATTGATAGCCGCCCCGGATCAGGGCGCAAACCAGCGCATTGCTGACAGAATAAGAAACCGGGCACTTCCGCGCCTGAAACTCGTTTTGCGCCATGACAACCTCCGTGCTGGCAGCGGGACATCCGTCCCAAGAATGGGCTTAGTGCCCGGCACGCATGGCAGGTCTCCTGGCTCGCGGATAAGGCGCGGCAAGCGGGGGCGAACCGAGGACCGGTCACCCCCGCTCATGCGCCGGCGGATCTTCTCGCCTTCCCGGCGGATCATCATGAAAAGGCGGACGATTCGTAGACTTAGAGGCGTCCAGCCCCGGTTGATCATGATGCCATGCCAGTGGCTTTTCCGGAGAAAGACCGTTACGCCCGGCCCGCACCATGCGGATCGTCAACGCAATTGCCTCAAACCGGCCAGAAGACCCTGACCGCTCTACAGTCGCGGGGTCGGCTGTGATGAGAGCGCCCGGATTGGGTCCGCCCCTTCACATTCCCTTTTCATCCCATGCGGCAGATCGCCGCCCGGGAACCATTCGTTATGCGCCATGATTAGGCTCTCGGCCTGGGCAAGTCAATCAAGGTGGGGGATGCGACACCAGCTGTTCCAGCCGCGAAATCGATCTAAAAACCGCTGACTAAGCGATCTTTTTGCCGTAATTATTTGATGTTAGAAGTTTATGGAAGCCAGGCACAAGGACCTGAGCACAAAACTATCGTCTGTCTCCAATGCTGCAGAAATTTCAACCGCGCCATCTCGGCCTGCTTTCCGTCTTTTTCAGCGCCAGCCGGCTAAGGGCGCTTTTCCGTCGGGGAGAGCTCGGCCTCGTCATTGCCGGCGTCTTCGTCGGCATCACCTCCGGCTGCGTCGTCACGGCAATGAGCCTGATCTCGCGGCAACTGCACAGCCTCGTCTACGGTATCCCCGACGACGACCGGCTGAGCTCCGCCGCCATCCAGATCACCGACAAATCCCTGCTGCTGATCGCGCCGATCGCCGGCGGCATTCTGCTCGGCCTGATGATCTTCATCCTGTCGCGCACCCGCAAGAAGCCGATGGTCGACCCGATCGAGGCCAATGCGCTGCATGGCGGCCGGCTGTCGCTGACCGACAGCATCCTCGTCGCCGTGCAGAACCTGATCTCCAACGGTTTCGGCGCCTCCGTCGGGCTGGAAGCCGGCTATACGCAGCTCGCCGCCGGCATCGCCTCGAAATTCGGCTACAAGATGCAGTTCCGCCGGGCCGATCTTCGCATGCTGGTCGGCTGCGGTGCTGCCGGCGCCATCGCCGCCGCCTTCAATGCGCCGCTCACCGGCGCCTTCTACGCTTTCGAGCTGATCATCGGCACCTATTCCATCCTGACGCTGACCCCGGTCGTTGTCTCCGCACTGATCTCGACCTTCATCGCCCGCATACTCGCCGGTGATGATTTCGCCATCGATGTCGGCCGGTTCGGCGCCGTCGTCCCCGCCGACTATCTGCCGGCCGTTCTGCTCGGTGCCTTCTGCGCCGGCATCGGCATCCTGATCATGCAGGGCGTCGCCTTCGTCGAGGAACTGGCGCGCAAGAGCTCGATCGCGCCGCCCTTCCGTCCGGCGTTGGGCGGCCTTGTCGTCGGCCTTCTGGCGCTGATCTCGCCGCAGGTTCTTTCCGCCGGCCATGGCGCCCTGCATCTGAATGTTGGCAGCGAAGTCACCCTGTGGGGACTAGCCAGTCTTTTCCTGTTGAAATCGCTTGCTTCGGCGGTGTCGATCGGCTCCGGTTTCAGGGGTGGCCTCTTCTTCGCCTCGCTGTTCATGGGCGCCCTGCTCGGCAAGATCTTCGCCTATTGCGCTCCCTATTTCGATCACGCCACGCTGACGCCGGTCATCTATGCCGTCGTCGGCATGAGCTCGCTTGCCGTCGCCATCATCGGCGGGCCGCTGACCATGACCTTCCTGGCGCTGGAAATCACCGGCGATTTCCCGATCACGGCGCTGGTGCTCGCCGCCGTCATCACCTCATCGCTGGTGGTGCGCACCACCTTCGGCTACTCCTTCGCCACATGGCGCTTCCACCTGCGCGGCGAAAGCATCCGTAGCGCCCATGACGTCGGCTGGATACGCAATCTGACCGTCGCCCGCATGATGCGTCCGGACGTGCATACGGCGCGCGTCGACATGAGCATCGAGGAATTTCGCCGCAATTTCCCGATCGGCTCGGCCCAGCGGGTCATTCTGCTCGACAAGGACGAAAAATATGCCGGCATGGTATTGATGCCGGATGTCTATGCGAGCCCGGTGGAGAAGGATGACGAGGAGCACGGCCTCGCCGATTTCATCCGCCACCGCAACGATTTCCTGCAGCCGCAGATGAACGCCAAGCAGGCCGCCGCCCTGTTCGACCAGACCGAAAGCGAAGCGCTGGTCGTCGTCAACGACCTCATCGAGCGTCGCGTGATCGGCCTGCTCACCGAGAGCTACACCTTGCGCCGCTACAGCGAGGAACTCGACCGCCGGCGGCGCGAGGTTTCCGGCGAGCTTTAGCCCATGAGACTATCGAGCCAGGCCGGATCGAGCACCGCTTCCAGTTCTCCGGCGATCTCGTCCAGCGCGGTATCGACGCCGGCGCGGTAGCTTTGCCGCTCCTCCGTCAGACCGAAGCTGGCCAACAGCTTCGAGCGATAGGCATCGCTGGTGAAAAGTCCGTGCAGATAGGTGCCCATGATGCGGCCGTCGCCGGAGATCGCGCCATCCGGCCGGCCATCGATGATGGTCGAAGGCCGGTCGCAATCCTTGCCGCGCGTCACGCCAAGGTGGATTTCATACCCCGAGAGCGGCGCATCATATTCCGTCGAGAATGCCGAGCTGTTGCGCACGGTCTTTTCCGGCGCCATTTCCGTCTCGATGTCGAGCAGGCCTAGCCCCGGCGTCTCCCTCACCGATCCCTCGACGCCGAGCGGATCACGGACCGTGTGGCCGAGCATCTGGTAGCCGCCGCAAATGCCGATGACGCGTCCGCCGCGCCGGACATGGGCGGCGATATCCCGATCCCATCCCTCGGCCCGCAGGTCCATCAAGTCACCGATGGTGGACTTCGAGCCCGGCAGCACCACGAGCGCCGCATCGGCGGGCAAGCGCTCGCCGGCGCGGACGAAGACCAGATCGACATCCGGCTCGGCGCGCAGCGGGTCCAGATCGTCGAAATTGGCGATGCGTGACAGAACCGGCACGGCGATCTTCAATGCGCCGCCCGACCCTCGTACCAGCCGCTCCAGAACGACCGAGTCCTCCGGCGGCAATCGCCCGGCAGCCCTGAGCCATGGCACGACGCCGTGGCAGGGCCAGCCCGTGAAACTACCGATGGCCTTGATCCCCTCGCCGAACAGCGAGACGTCGCCGCGAAACTTGTTGATCAGATAGCCGCGGATCATCCGCCGGTCATCCTCCGGTAGGATATGATAGGTGCCGACCAGCGAGGCGATGACCCCGCCGCGATCGATATCGCCGACCAGTACCACGGGCACGTTGGCGCGGGTGGCAAAGCCCATATTGGCAATGTCGCCCTGCCTGAGATTGATCTCGGCGGGTGAGCCGGCGCCCTCGACGATCACCAGATCGGTTCCGGCCCGCATGGTCGCAAAGCTTTCCAGCACCGCGCCGAGCAGTTGCGGCTTCAGCGCCTGATAGTCCCTGCCCTTCGCCTGTCCCCAGACCTTGCCCTGCACGATGATCTGGCTGCCGGTCTCCGATTGCGGCTTCAGCAGCACCGGGTTCATATGCACCGACGAGGGCACGCGCGCCGCCAGCGATTGCAGCCATTGCGCCCGTCCGATCTCGCCGCCGTCCTCGGCGACCGCCGCATTGTTCGACATGTTCTGCGGCTTGAACGGACGAACCCGGACGCCCCTATTGGCGAACAGGCGGCAAAGGCCGGCGACCAATACCGTTTTTCCGACATCGGAACCGGTTCCCTGCAGCATGATCGCTTTCGTCATCCGTCACTGCCTCAATCTGGTGTAGCCGCTGTAAAATCTGGAGTTTGCCTTGTTTTCGCCACCATTGCAGGCGGCCGGAAACCGGAAATCCGAGGCGAGCGAACCACGCTTCATAACTTACTCTATTTGCGACATCGGATGACGACTCCATCCATTGCCCGCCGTATCGAAGAGGAATATTTCCACCGCCAAATCAAACAACAAAAGCCGGTCGATCCGGCTCGGAGGATACCCAGATGCTCTTCATCTTCAACAACAAGAATTCCATTCAGATCGCCTGGAATTCGAAACTGCCCTCGCGCCGCCCGGACAGCCGCCTGCAGGAACTGGATACCCGCTCCAGCCTCGTGCGCTTCATCCGGACCTACAGCGTCGGCTGACCGGCCGTCAAGCCTGCACATGGATAGGCCGCCATGCACCCGCATCGGCGGCTTTTGCTTGTCTTGTCGCGCTATGAGCATGGCTATCCACATGCATGAGATCGCGCCGCTATCGTTTTCAATGAGACGATGACCAGGCACCGAAACGCGAAAACCGCGCGATCCGAAGATCGACGCGGTTTGCCAAAAAACGCCGGCTCGCTTGCATCAAACACTGCAAGGCTCGCTTCTCCGGTACGCACTACCTGATCCGGAGAGGAGGCGGTGTCCCCCGCCACGGCTTGATTGATAACGGCACATCGTTACCGGAGGGTTATCAAGTGCTTAAATAAGGATGAATCCGAAAATTTTTTGAAAATTTTCTGCTTTGACTTGCAGGAAAACTGAAGCTCTTCCGGAAAATGCAGAAACCAGCATGGATCGCGGCATGTGGATGGACGAAAAAACATCGAGCAAACATTTTTTCCCGCGCCATCGCCTGGCTGAGCAATCATTGCCTTCATCCAGCCATTGCAGCCATATAAAGAAATGTTTATATCTGCATTTCAATCCAGAGATCCCGAGGAGCCGCGATGACCGTCACAGCCAATCCCTTGACCGAACTTCTTGCCGAAAAGGGCGTGCTGCTTGCAGACGGAGCGACGGGCACCAATCTTTTCGCCATGGGCCTGGAGGCCGGCGAAGCGCCGGAACTCTGGAACGAACAGCATCCGGAGCGGATCACCAAACTGCATCAGGATTTCGTCGATGCCGGCGCTGATATCATTCTTACCAATACGTTCGGCGGCACGCGCCATCGCCTGAAGCTGCATCATGCCCAGGATCGTGTTCACAGCCTGAACAAGACGGCCGCGGAAATCGCCCGTTCGGTGGCCGACAAGGCCACCCGCAAGGTGATCGTTGGCGGTTCGGTCGGCCCGACCGGCGAGTTGCTGGTGCCGCTCGGCGCCCTGACTTACGAAGATGCCGTCAGCGCCTTCGTGGAGCAGATCGAGGGTCTGCAAGCCGGCGGCGCCGACGTCGCCTGGATCGAGACCATGTCCTCGCCCGAGGAAATTCGCGCCGCCGCCGAAGCCGCCGTCAAGGTCGGCCTGCCCTATACCTATACCGGCTCCTTCGATACCGCCGGCAAGACCATGATGGGCCTGCATCCGAAGGATATTCACGGCGTCGCCAAGGATGTCGGCGAAGGCCCGCTCGCCGTCGGCGCCAATTGCGGCGTCGGCGCCTCGGATATCCTCTCCAGCCTGCTCGACATGACGGATGCCGATCCGGAAGCGACCGTGATCGTCAAGGGCAATTGCGGCATTCCCGAATATCGTGGCGCCGAGATCCATTATTCCGGCACGCCGCCGCTGATGGCCGATTATGCGCGCCTTGCCCGCGACGCCGGCGCCAAGATCATCGGCGGCTGCTGCGGCACCTCCTGCGGCCATCTCGCCGCCATGCGCCAAGCGCTCGATAGCTACACGCCCGGCCCGCGCCCGACACTGGAGGTCATCGTCGAGCGGATCGGTCCGCTGCGCAACAAGACCGCCAATGAAGGTGGAGCAGCTCCGGCCCGCGAGCGCCGTCGCCGCGGCTAAGCATCGCCAATATCGAAGCCGGCCGAAAACGGTGACGGCCGGCTTCCTTCAGGATTTTGGTTCCTGATCGCATCCCCTATCGGCTGAGCGGGAGACCTACCGCTCATAGTCAGCGGATGCTTGCAGCGAATATCGATGCACCGGAACAGCCTTCAATCCGGCCGCCGGCACGCCATGTCATTGGCGAACCGCCGTGGCTTCCAGGTCCGGCCGATCGTCATTCGCAACCGGCTGGCTCGGCGCGAACCATTTCTTCCATTCGCCTGCCCCCACCATTTTCAGCTCGTTGCCGCCGCGAAGGGTCCAGGCTTTGACCCGCTCCGCATGCTTCGACAGCAAGTCGAAATAGGCGGACGGATTGCCGCCGCTGCGGGCGACGAGATGCACCTCGCAGAGAAACTCCGGATGGAGCGTCACGTTGCGCATCGCTTCGTTTTCGTGATCGCAGGTCACGAAAACGATCGCATCGCGCTCGCGCGCCGCAACAGCGAGGATGAATTCCACCAATCCGTCGGGACGATCGGCATCCACGAGATAGATGATCGAGGAGGCATCCGCGGCATCCGAGCTCAGGAGCGAGATCGGATACATCGTCGAGAGGACTTCGTCCTGTGGCCGCGAACTGTCATAGGCCGACCCCGTAGCCGCCGCCGATTGCGCGTAGATCGTTGCGCGCGGCACCTCTATCGACTTCAGCCACCCGTCCTTGCGCGGCACGACGTAGGCAGGAATGCCCTTGCGGTGCAGATGTTCCGTCAGCCAGATGTCCGCCATATTGCGGTGACGGAAATCGGCGAGCGTCACCTGCACGACGCTGGAATGGAAGGCGCTGGTACCGGTCGCCGCCACATGGACCCGCCGGCGCCGCATCAGGGCGCGCTCGTAGTGGAAGACGGCGCGGCTGCGATCCTTATAGTAGCCAAGACTCGGCTGCAGGATGATCGAGCCATGCACGCTGACCACGGCCTGGCCACGCAATTGCGCCAGCTCGCCGACCATGCGGGCGACGAAATCATCGGGATAGAGAATGTCGTCGTCGCAGCTGATATAGATGGCGTCCTTGACCTGCTCCAGCCCCCAGAACTTGCCGGCATCGCCATAGCGCGTGCCATCGGTATCGATGTAATGCCGGATCTTCGGATGCTCGGCGATGAAGCGCGGCGCCTCCGTGAAGCCATTGAGATAGACATAGAGCCGATCGACCTGCGGCAGCAGCGACATGACGGTCGCGCGCAGCGCAACCTCGTTGCCGGCAACCGTCGCCATGCCGGCAACGATCTCTTCCGTCGGCGGCAGGGCGGCGACATGCGCGGGGTCGATCGCCTGAATGCGCCGTTCCGGATAGGCTTCGGCAAACTTCGCTTCGAACAGATAGGTCGGCGTTTCGTTGTAGACCTTGATCTTGCGATAGCCGAGCGGCCGCAAGATGGCTTCGACATCCCGCAATGACTGCGCCGTCGCAGCTTCGACGAGCAGCCGCGGGCTGCATCGCTCTATCGTGCCGACGGCACCGCGCAACACCTCCACCTCCATGCCCTCGACATCGATCTTGATCAGGTGCACATGCTGCCCCCGGACGATATCGTCGAGACGGGCCACGGGAACCTGCCCCTCGGCCGTAACCATGACGCGGGCCATCCCCAGCCTGGAGGAATCCTCCTCGATGATATTTCCCATGCCCGCCTCGGCACCCAAGGCGATCGGCTTGATATCGACACGATCCTGCAAGCCGTTCAGGTTGACGTTCGCCCGCAGAATATGCAGCGCTTCGCCGTTCGGCTCGATCGCCAATATCCTGGCACCGGCGACGGCACTGAAAAACAGGGTGTGATTGCCGATATTGGCGCCGACGTCGATGACGAAGGCATCTTCCGGCAAGGATGATCCGATGTCTTCCAGCATAGCCCGCTCATAGAAGGCGCGGCTCTGCAGGATGATCCTCTGGATATGATCGTTCGGATTGGGAAGGTGAAATCGGACCGGGGTCCGGTAGCTGTTCACTTCGCAGGCGACCGTGGCTTGCAGAGTCATCGCGGTTCTTTCCAACGTGCAGAGGTTTATCGAAAATGGATCGGCGGATTCGGGAGCATCATCAGCGGCCGCCGATGACCATCAACCCGCTGCCGCCGATGGCATTGAGGCAGAATTTCAGGCCGGTGCTGACGCTGGCCCAACGCTTGGCCGCCATCACTTCGGTAGCGCTGTCCTGCGCGAAAAGGCACAATCCGAAGCCGCGCGGCGACAGGTTGCCCGCCAGCGCCGGCAGCGCGACCAGCGCGCTCTCGGCCGGATAGGACGTATTCATCAGGTCCACGACCACCAGATCGAACTTGATGTCCTCGGCGATCTGCCTGGTATCCGGAAAGACGGCGGAAAATTCTTCGAAACTTATGTTGGCCGCCTCGGATTCGATGATGGAAATGCCCTCGGTCAGGCCGCTGGCAACGAAGCGCGCTTCCATATCGCCAACCTGTTCCGGCGAAAGACACAGGCAGTTCAGCCCGGCATCGAGGCCGGAGAGAATGGATGCCAGCGCCAAGGCGGAGCGTGGAGCGCCGATATGCAGGATATTCGGCGTGTCACCTCGGCTGAGCGCGGCGCGACGAAGCGCCCAGATCTGCATCGGCGTCAGCGGATTGCGGCCCGCGACCGATTGGGCGTCGAGCAAGGTCGGATAGCCGGCGACAAGAATACCGCTCGCGGTCTCCTGCCAGGCATCCGTCGCTCCGGCCGTAGCAACCACCACGGGTGCGCGGCTTTCGACGAAATCAGGAACGGCGGCGGGCTCGGGAGCCATACCATCTGCCGGCCGGATAAGCGGCAGCGGCGGCTTGTTGAACACCTGCTGCGCCGAACGCTGCTGGGCGGTGGAGTTCAGCCCGCGCGACTGCGGATCGAGATTGTGATGCGAATAGGGATTGGTCGCCGTATAACGATGGGCATTGACCGGAATGAACTCATAGCGCCGGGTCTGGTCGAGGATGGGCAGCGCAAGAGCAATGTCGCAGGCCGCCATGAACCATTGCCCGGCATCGTCGCGCAGATACCCCTCGGGAACATTGTCCAGCAAGGACGCGCGGAAACTGAAGAGATGGCTGGTCTTCCAGCCCTGCCGGCGCGGCGACAGATTGGGATCGAGCGGACCGTTGCCGCCGACCCCGCCGCCATCGGTGATGAAGTTCGTCCAGACGACGTCCTGCCCGCCGGCATAGCTCTCAGACATCCGCTCCAGAATATTGGGGATGATCAGCTGGTCATCGCCATCGAGGACGGCGATGAACTCGGCCATCTTAGTGCGCGGCTTCAGATGCTCCCAGACATTGCGCGACTTGCCCCATCGCGTCTCGTTGCGGATGAAAGTGTGCCGGTTCGGAAAAAGATCCTTGAGCAGCGCTTCGGCGATGACACCGGTATCGTCCTCGGAACAGTCGTCGATGAAAAGGACATGCAGGTCGTCGAGCGTCTGCCGCGAAAGGCTCGCCAGCGATTGCCTGACATACATTTCGCAATCGCGCGCCGTCATGAAGACCAGCGCCTTTGCCCCATTTGCAATTTCCGTCATCGATATTTCGAAGCCCCAATCCGCCAATGCATATCCGGAGGACATGCGATCCTCCGTTACCTCGATTAGCGAATGTGGCTGGCTCCAACCTTGCGCGCCGCCGCGCTCACTGCGGCAGCGGTTCCGTCACCGCGATGATCGGCCCAAGCGGAAAGAGCCCGTCCCGCCTCTGCCATTCCGGTATGTCGAGACTGGAGATGCTGCCGTCGAGGAAAAGCGCGTTGGCGCAATCGAGGTCGTCGCGAAACAAGGTCGCGAAATCGTGGAAGCGAACCGCGCCGTCCGAAGCGGCAAAGATCACTTTTCCGTCCGAAGCGATGCCGACGCCGTTGCGAATCTTGAAGCTGGTGCTGTCGACGAGGAAGGACGGATGCAGTTTGCCGTCGATGACCAGCATCGGCCCGGATTGCGTCGCATAGGCGGGTTTGATGCCTGAGGCGACGAAGGCCTTGCTCTCCATGACGCCGGCGCGATCCGGCTGGATGTAGAAGACGCCGTTCGGCAGGAGATGGAAATTGCCCCATCCCCTGTTGGTATTGATCGCCTTCAACTGCCTGCCCTGCTCGATATAGAGGCCGACCGGCGACTGATCGTCCTGATACATGCCGCCGTTCATGGCGAAACGGATGCGGATGCGATCCTCGCGTAGCCCGTCCTCCAGCGCCTGGAACGAACCGTAGGGCTTGCCGTCACGGCCATATTCATAGAGCCGGATGCTGTCGGCTGCGGGATCGAAGGTACAGATCGTGTAATCGTCGCCCAGATGCGTAACCTTGCGGCACGCCTCGTCGGCGGAGGCGGCTGTGGCAAGGCCGAGAACGGCAAGCACGGTCAACAATCGAATCAAGCGCGACTCCGAAGGATTTCACGAACATCAAGGCGCATGGAAAATGCGGCGAAAGAAGGAACGCTCTCGCTACAGGTGAAGCGCCGCCATGTGAAAGGCAAGCTGCGCCTTCGGATAACAATAGGCCGCGCCGATGGGACAGGCGTTGCGGGCAAGGCACCCGCCGGCCCCGCAGCCAGCCCTTCCCTGCGCCGTTGCCAGATGCGACCGACAGCCTGCGACGTCGAAGCCGGCGGATGTGACCGCATCGACGGGACAGGCCGAGAGACACGGCTTTTCGACGCAATGATCGCAGGGATGGCCGGCATGCGCCGTCGCGGCATCCGCGTCGACGGCATTGGCAAAACCCAGGGCACCGCGATAGCCATGCCACAGGCCATATTGCGGATGGATGAGAATGCCGAGCGGCGAAGCCTTCAGCCCCTCCGCCTGCATCGCCCATCGCTGAAAGGGCTGCCAGGGCGGATCGGAGGGGAAATAGGCACTCGCGCCCAAGGCCGCGGCAAGCGGCAGAATCAGCGCTTTCGACCAATCGTCGAGCGGATCGGCGCGGCCGGTATTTTCGGGCAATTGCCGCCAGCGCGAAAACGGCTCCCAGAGCGAGCCGCCGATATTGCCGAGCAGGATGACGCTTCGCGCCGCCGTCCCGTCGGCCAGCAACGGCCCCTCGCCTTCACCGAAGGATACGACGCCTCGAACGAAAACTCCGTGGGCGCCGAGCGCCGCACGGAGTTTCCTCAGAATGGTGGAGCCGCCGCTCACCGCGGCCCCTTATATTGATAGTGCGGCCGCCAGACTTCCTTCTGGATCAGGTCTGCGACGCGGACTGCACCGCCTTGCTCCCTGGCGGCTTCGGGCTCTCTTCAGGTGAAGGCGTCCGGCATGGAATCCTTACGCTTCTGGATATAGGCCAGCAGCGCTTCGTCGATGGCCGGATCGAGCGGCGGGGCTTCGTAATGATCGAGCCAGGAGCGGCAAAGCGCGTTGGCGCGCTCCTCGACCCGCTTCTGGCCTTCGATTTCCCACTGCTCGAAAGAGTTGTTGTCGGCAAGCGCCGAGCGATAGAACGCCGTCTGGAAATTGGCCTGCGTATGACCGCAGCCGAGATAGTGGCTGCCGGGGCCGACTTCGCGGATCGCGTCCAGCGCCTGGCCGTTTTCGGAGAGATCGATGCCCTCGGCCATCTTCTGCATCATGCCGAGCTGATCCTGGTCGATCATGAACTTCTCATAAGAGGAGACAAGACCGCCTTCGAGCCAGCCGGCGGCATGCAGCACGAAGTTCGTGCCCGCCAGCAGCGTCATGTTCAGCGTATTGGCCGATTCATGCGCGGCCTGCGCATCCGGCACCTTGGAGGCGCAGAGCGAACCGCCGGTACGGAACGGCAGTCCGAGGCGACGGGCAAGCTGGGCCGAACCGTAGGACACCAGCGACGGCTCCGGCGTGCCGAAGGTCGGCGCACCCGACTGCATCGAGATCGAGGCGGCGAAGGTGCCGTAAAGCACCGGCGATCCCTTGCGGATCAACTGCGTGAAGGAGGCACCGGCCAGCACTTCCGCCAAAATCTGCGTCAGCGTGCCCGCCACCGTCACCGGACTCATCGCGCCGGAGAGGATGAAGGGAGACACCACCGATGCCTGATTATGCCGCGCATACACCTTCAATGCGCCGAGCATGGTCTCGTCGAACACCATCGGCGAGTTGGCGTTGATGAGGTTCAGCGTCACGCAATTGTTTTCGACGAAATCGTCGCCGAAGACGATCTTCGCCATGGCGATCGTGTCCTCGGCGCGTTCCGGCGCGGTCACCGAGCCCATGAATGGCTTGTCGGAATATTTGATATGGCTGTAGACCATATCCAGATGGCGCTTGTTGACCGGAATGTCCACGGGCTCGCAGACCGTGCCGCCGGACGAATGCATCGACGGCGCCATATAGGCGAGCTTCACGAAATTGCGGAAATCCTCGATCGTCGCATAGCGGCGGTTGCCGTCGAGATCGCGCACGAAGGGCGGCCCATAGACCGGCGCGAAGATCGTCGCCTTGCCACCGACATGGGCGTTGCGGGCGCTGTTGCGCGCATGCCAGGTGAATTCCTTCGGCGCGGTCTTCAAGAGTTCGCGGCAAAGCCCCTTCGGGAAATGCACGCGCTGCCCCTTGACGTCGGCGCCGGCCTCTTTCCACAGCTCCAATGCTTCCGCGTCGTCGCGAAACTCGATGCCGATCTCCTCGAGCACGGTATCGGCATTGCGCTCGATGAGTTGCAAGCCCTCCTCGTCCAGCACCTCGTAGACACCGATCTTGCGCTGAATATACGGAAGCGAGGGACCGGGTCCGCCGCCACTGCGCGATGCGCGCCTTGCAGCAGCACCTCTGCCCTCGCCACGCGAACGCCGTCCGCCGCCATCGCCGCCTGCAGCCGGTTGCTCAATCATATCGTCCATGATGTTTCCTCACTCCTGCGCATGAATGCGTCTATCGGGCTCCATGCTATCCTATTCCTTCGCGCGGACATTCCTTTATGCGCCAGCGACTAGCATAGGACAGACATCGGACCGGTGAAATCTCTCATTTTCATCCGTCGCGATTGATCCTCGACACGTCGCTTTCGAAAAGGGTTTTGTCATGCTTCAGGTCTATCCGTAATAGCGCCAGTGATTTATACAAGCCTCTGATGCATTGCACGAAAACGGGATGGAGCGCATGTCTGACGACGAAATCATTCTCGCGGAACTTTCGGACGAGGAACTTGTGCAGCAGATGCATGACGACCTCTATGACGGATTGAAGGAAGAAATCGAGGAAGCGACGCAGATCCTTCTCGATCGCGGCTGGACACCCTACGACGTCCTGACGCAGGCGCTCGTCGAGGGCATGCGCATCGTCGGCATCGACTTCCGCGACGGCATTCTCTTCGTTCCCGAAGTGCTGCTTTCCGCCAATGCGATGAAGGCCGGCATGGCGATCCTGCGGCCGCTGCTGGCACAGACCGGCGCGCCGAAGCTCGGCAAGCTGGTCATCGGCACCGTCAAGGGCGACATCCACGACATCGGCAAGAACCTTGTCGGCATGATGATGGAAGGCGCCGGCTTCGACGTCATTGACCTCGGCATCAACAACCCGGTCGAAAACTATCTCGACGCCATCGAGCGCGAACAGCCCGATATTCTCGGCATGTCGGCACTGCTGACAACGACCATGCCCTATATGAAGGTCGTCATCGATACGCTGAAGGAAAAGGGCCTGCGCGACGACTACGTCGTTCTGGTTGGCGGCGCGCCGCTGAACGAGGAATTCGGCAAGGCCGTCGGCGCCGACGCCTACTGCCGCGATGCCGCCGTGGCCGTCGAAACGGCCAAGGAATTCATGAAGCGCAAGCACAACAGCCTGGCCGCCGGCGCCTGATCGGCGCCGACATCATACCGGCGGCACCGACAAGGGTTGCCGCCGGCCGATCAGCACCCCAAATCAGTTGACAACCGCCCTCTTGACCTTGTGACCGGCATCCTCCGTCGCATTGACGGCGTTGGCCGTGTCCCTGCCGACGCCGCGAATTGTGTTGGCACAGGAAGCGAGTACCATAAGGACTGCGCAGGCGGCTGCGATTTTGGTGAGTGTCGATGCGGTCATGATCTGGAGCCCTCCTCGGAATGGATATTGATCGGCAGAAAACGGAGACGAATTCTCCGCGCGATAAACGCACAACGGCTCGAAAAGTTCATGTGATCGCGTGCGGCGCAATCGCGCGCGAAATATTGGCGATCACCAGAATCAATAGCCTCGATCACATCGACCTGCACTGTCTTCCGGCAATCTACCACTCCTATCCACAGAAGATCGCGCCGGCTCTCCGGGAAGCGATCGCGAATGCGCGTGCGCGCGGTTTCGAAACGATTTTCATCGGCTATGCCGATTGCGGCACCGGCGGCGAGATCGACAGGATCTGCGAGAGCGAGGGCATCGAGCGCCTGTCCGGCCCGCATTGCTATTCCTTCTTCAGCGGCAACGAGGCTTTCGCCGCCCGCGACGACGACATCACCTCCTTCTTCCTGACCGATTTCCTCGCCCGGCAGTTCGAAGCCTTCGTCATCGTGCCGCTCGGCCTCGACCGCCATCCGGAGCTGAAGGACATGTATTTCGGCAATTACCGCAAGGTCGTCTATCTCTCGCAGGAAGAAGACCCGGCACTGCAGGAAAAGGCGAAGGCCGCCGCCGCCTATCTCGGGCTGGACTATGAGTATCGCCACACCGGCTACGGCGATCTCGCCCGTGAACTTCTGGCCGTCTGATTACGACATCCCGCTCCACATCCCCGCTTGCGGCGCACCGCTGTTGTCGCCATGCTGGCCTGCGTCGGGAACGTGGAATCGCGCCGGAAAAGCCGATCATTTTCAAGAATGATACAGTTGGTTGCCGCTGATGGAGAAGCTTTCCGCGCCGCGTCGCTTTTCAGCATGCGCCGCGTCGCCGCAAGCGCAGTCCCCGGATCGGCGGACGTGCATTCTTGATCAAAGAGGAGAAATTCTGCATGGCAGATCGCATTGTCGTCTATTGGCGGGACATTCCGGCCCAGGTCATCATTAAGAAAGGCAGGCAGACGGCCAAGCGCGAGCTCTCGCTGCGCTTCACCGAAGCGATCGACATGTGCGCCATGCGCACCGGCGCCGCCGAGACTGACGACTATCTCGCCGAATGGCGCAAGGCCGATCCCGTGCCCGTTTCCGACGATCTCGAAGCCGAGGCCGACAAGGCGGCAAGCGAGCTGGAGACCGCCTATGACCGGGAACGTCTGGTGGCGCTGGTGAAGGCCGGAGGCCGCGACAATGGCTGACGCCGTCCAGAAACCCGGCAATGCCGCCCCGGCCGCCAAGGCCGCGAGCGGCGCCTACACGCCCGCCGGCGTCTCGCCGAACCGTCGTGCCCGGCGCAAATATACCGTCCGCCTCTGGGCGGTGCGTCACTCGCGCTTCCTCGAATGGTTCTACCGCCGTTTCGCCGATGCCTTCCTGCTGCTGCATCCGCTGTGGAAAAAGCTCGGCTATGAGCGCGTCGAACGTCCCATCACCTTCGTCGAGCGCAATGTGAAGGGTTTTCTGTTCGACTGTCGCATGTGCGGCCAGTGCGCGCTGTCGTCCACCGGCATGTCCTGCCCGATGAACTGTCCGAAGCAGCTGCGCAACGGCCCTTGCGGCGGCGTGCGCGCCAATGGCAATTGCGAGGTCGAACCGGACATGCCCTGCGTCTGGGTCCAGGCATGGAACGGCTCGCGCAACATGGCCTATGGCGATGCGATCCTGAACGTGCAGAAGCCGGTGAACCAGTCGCTGCGCGAAACCTCCTCCTGGCTGCGCGTCACGGCGGAAGCCGCCGCGGCTCGCGAAGCGGCAAGCAAGGAATCCTGATCGATGGCGCATATCGATGAAAATCCGCTCGGCGCGCATCTGCCGCTCGATCCCCTGCCCGGCCACTCCTCGCTCGGACGGCTGGAGCGCGTGCTGCGGCGCGGCGAGTTCGCCGTCACCGCCGAACTGAACCCGCCCGACAGCGCCAATCCGGAAGATGTCTACGAGCGCGCCGCCATCTTCGACGGCTGGGTCGACGGCATCAACGCCGTCGATGCCTCCGGCGCCAATTGCCACATGTCGTCGGTCGGCATCTGCGCGCTGCTGACGCGCATGGGCTACGCGCCGATCATGCAGATCGCCTGCCGCGACAAGAACCGCATCGCCATCCAGGGCGACGTGCTCGGCGCTTCGGCCATGGGCGTGCAGAACATCATGTGCCTGACCGGTGACGGCGTGCAGGCTGGCGACCAGCCCGGCGCCAAGCCGGTGTTCGATCTCGACTGCATGTCGCTGCTCGAAACCGTGCGCATCATGCGCGACAATTCGAAATTCCTGTCGGGACGCAAGCTGACCTCGCCGCCGAGGGTCTTTCTCGGCGCCGCCATCAACCCCTTCGCCCCGCCCTATGATTTCCGGCCTTATCGTCTGGCCAAGAAGATCGAGGCCGGCGCACAGTTCGTCCAGAGCCAGTATTGCTACGACGTGCCGATGTTCCGCGAATACATGAAGAAGGTTCGCGATCTCGGCCTGCACGAGAAATGCTTCATCCTCGTCGGCGTCGGCCCACTGGCCTCGGCCAGGACGGCCCGCTGGATGCGCTCCAACGTGCCGGGCGTGCATATACCGGACGATATCATCAAGCGCATCGAGGGCGCCGAGGATCAGAAGAAGGAAGGCAAGCAGCTCTGCATCGACATCATCAACGAGGTGAAGGACATCGAAGGCGTGTCCGGCATCCATGTGATGGCCTATCGCCAGGAAGAATATGTCGCGGAGATGGTGCATGATTCCGGCGTGCTGAAGGGCCGCCGGCCATGGAAGCACGAGGCCAGCCGCACCGATGCACTGGTCGCCGAGCGCCTGGAGCATATCCGCGAGGGCAAGGAAGAGAACCAGCAGGAGATGGCCGAGGCCGCCGCGCATCATCCGCCGCCGCAGACGCATTGACCGGATTGTTCATAACCGGCGGGCGGAGGAGCCCGGCCGGCTTGTAACCCAAATCACCGCACGATAGACCAGATTTATCGGGCCAACTGACCAGAGGATCAGACATGACGCGCACCATCGTTGCCTCCGCCACTCGCGAAATCATCATCGGTTTCGACCAGCCCTTTTGCGTGATCGGCGAACGCATCAATCCGACGGGACGCAAGAAGCTGGCCGCCGAGATGATCGAAGGCAATTTCGATACCGTCATCAAGGATGCGCTGGAACAGGTAGCCGCCGGCGCCACCATGCTTGACGTCAATGCCGGCGTCACCTCGGTCAACCCGAACGAGACCGAGCCGGGCCTGCTGGTGCAGACGCTGGAAATCGTTCAGGGCCTCGTCGACGTGCCGCTGTCGATCGACAGCTCGGTGACGGCCGCCATCGAAGCGGCGCTGAAGGTCGCCAAGGGCCGGCCGCTGGTCAACTCCGTCACCGGCGAGGAGGAAAAGCTCGAAGCCATCCTGCCGCTGGTGAAGAAATACGATGTGCCCGTGGTCGCCATCTCCAACGACGAGACCGGCATCTCCATGGATCCGGACGTGCGCTTCGCCGTCGCCAAGAAGATCGTCGAGCGTGCCATGGATCACGGCATCAAGCCGCATGACATCGTCGTCGATCCGCTGGTCATGCCGATCGGCGCGCTGGGCGACGCCGGCCGCCAGGTCTTCGCGCTGCTGCACCGCCTGCGCAACGAGTTGAAGGTCAACACCACCTGCGGCCTCTCCAACATCTCCTTCGGCCTGCCGCACCGCCATGGCATCAATGCCGGCTTCATCCCCATGGTCATCGGCGCCGGCATGACCTCGGCGATCATGAACCCCTGCCGCCCACAGGAAATGGAAGCCGTGCGCGCCGCCAACGTGCTGAACGGTACGGACGCCAATTGCACCAACTGGATCATGACCTACCGCGACTACAAGCCGGCCGAAGGCGGCGCGAGCGCTCCCGCTTCGGCGGCACCGGCCGCTGGCGGCGGACGTCGCGGCGGGCGCGCGGCACGCGCTGGCGCGGGGGCTGTAAGGGAATAAAACACCTTCTCCCGTTGGGAGAAGGACGCCCAAAGAGCTGGCGAAAGGTGTTGCAAGGAGAGGTTTCTGCCCCTTTATAACCTTTGCTACCGCGGCTCCTCACCCGCTCATCCGCCCTATCGGGCACCTTCTCCCCAAGGGGAGAAGGGGTAACCGAAAGACCTGTAATGACCAACCAAGACCCCCTCGTCCTCTTCATGCCCTCCGGCAAGCGTGGCCGCTTTGCCGTGGGAACACCGGTGCTGGAGGCGGCAAGACAGCTCGGCGTCTATGTCGAGAGCGTCTGTGGCGGCCGCGCGACCTGCGGGCGCTGCCAGGTGTCCGTGCAGGAGGGCAATTTCGCCAAGCACAAGATCGTTTCGGCCAACGACCATCTTTCGCCGATCGGCCCGAAGGAAAAGCGCTATGCCGAAGTGCGCGACCTGCCGGAGGGCCGTCGCCTCTCCTGCTCCGCGCTGATCCAGGGCGACCTGGTCATCGACGTGCCGCAGGATACGGTCATCAACGCGCAGGTGGTGCGCAAGGCCGCCGACGAACGGGTCATCGCCCGCGATACCGCCGTGCACATGTGCTATGTCGAGGTCGAGGAGCCGGACATGCACAAGCCGTCGGGCGATCTCGACCGGCTGAAGGCGGCAATCGCCACGGATTGGAAATACGACAATCTCGAAATCGATTTCCATATCATCCCGCAGGTGCAATCGATCCTGCGCAAGGGCGAATGGAAAGTCACCGCCGCGATCCACCGGGATCATGAAAGCGATCCCCCGCGCCTGATCGCGCTTTATCCCGGCCTGAAGAACGAAGCCTACGGCATCGCCTGCGATATCGGCTCGACCACGATCGCCATGCATCTTTCCTCGCTGCTGTCGGGCCGCACGGTGGCGTCGGCGGGCGCCTCCAACCCGCAGATCCGCTTCGGCGAGGATCTGATGAGCCGCGTCTCCTACGTGATGATGAACCCGGACGGCCGCGGCGCCATGACCAATGCCGTGCGCGAGGCGCTGAACGGGCTGATCGACAAGGTCTGCGCCGATGGCGGCGTGTCGCGCCAGGACATTCTCGACGCCGTCTTCGTCGGCAATCCGATCATGCATCACCTCTTCCTCGGCATCGACCCGACCGAGCTTGGCGGCGCGCCCTTCGCGCTCGCCGTTTCCGGCGCCGTTCACCTCACTTCCGCCGAGATCGGCCTGCCGATGAATGCGGGCACGCGCATCTATATGCTGCCCTGCATCGCCGGCCATGTCGGCGCCGATGCCGCCGCCGCGACGCTGGCCGAAGGGCCGCACCGGCAGGACGAGATGATGCTGCTGGTCGATATCGGCACCAATGCCGAAATCGTGCTCGGCAATCGTCACCGCGTCGTTGCCGCCTCCTCGCCCACCGGCCCCGCGTTCGAGGGCGCGGAAATCTCCAGCGGCCAGCGCGCCGCTCCGGGCGCCATCGAGCGCGTACGCATCGATCCCGTGACGCTCGAGCCGCGCTACCGTGTCATCGGCATCGAGCCCTGGTCGGACGAGCCCGGCTTCGAGGAGGCCGCCGCGACCGTCGGCGTTACCGGCATCTGCGGCTCGGCGATCATCGAGGTCATCGCCGAGATGTTCCTGACCGGCATCATCTCCGAGGACGGCGTCGTCGATGGCGCGATGATGGCGCGCTCGCCGCGTATCCTGCAGAACGGCCGCACCTATTCCTACCTGCTGCGCGACGGCGAGCCGCGCATCACGGTGACGCAGAACGACGTCCGCGCCATCCAGCTTGCCAAGGCCGCGCTCTACGCCGGCGTCAAGCTCTTGATGGACAAGCAGGGGATTAGCCATGTCGACCGCATCGGCCTCGCCGGCGCCTTCGGCACCTTCATCGATCCGAAATACGCGATGGTGCTCGGCCTGATCCCGGATTGTGTGCTCGACAAGGTGAAAGCCGTCGGCAATGCCGCCGGCACCGGCGCACGCATGGCGCTCCTCAATCGCGGCCATCGCCGCGAGATCGAGGAAACCGTGAGCAAAATCGAGAAGATAGAGACGGCGCTTGAATCAAAGTTTCAGGAGCATTTCGTCTATGCGATGGCCCTGCCGAACAAGGTCGACGCCTTCCCGGAACTGTCGAAAGTCGTCACTCTGCCGGAACGGAAGCTGCCGGCGGACGATGCCGGGGGAGAAGGCGGTGGCCGCAGACGGCGACGCAGCCGGGAATAGTTGCAGGTCCGCGCTTCAAGGCTCGGAATAGGCCGTGCCGTCCTTGTGCACGAACCGGCCGTCGGCGTTCGTGCTCATCATGTCGATGTCCGAGCAGGTGGTGACGTCGGCGGGCTGGCGTGAGCCAATTTCGAGATAGACGGCCATCGCCTTCGATCTGTTGATCATGTGATGGCCGTTGCCGGTCCCCTTCGGAAAGGCGGCGCAGTCGCCGGCGCGCAGCACCGTCTCACCGTCATCTTCAATGAGCGTCAGCTCGCCTTCAAGCACATAGACGCATTCATCCTCATGCGAATGCCAGTGACGCTGGCTCGACCAGTTCCCCGGCGGCAGACGCGTGAGATTGACCCCGAAATCCATAAGCCCGCCAGCGTCACCCAGCCGCTGGCGGATACGTTCGGCGGAAAGCGCATTGAACTGCGGCGGATACCCCGTGCCCCTGCGCTCCGGCACCGCGGCGATGTCGATCTTGGGCATGGCAATTCTCCCTAGGATCGTTCGGCTCAAATACGGCCTTACGGCCGGATTTGACTTGCCCTCCTCAAGCGGCGGCGCGCGCGATCTCGACGAAAGCTTCCCGAATACTATCGGCGACCGCCTGCATCGGACCGGTCATCTGCGCGGCCGTCAGCAGGCGGATGTCGAAGGAGGTCAGTTCCGGCAGCCCCTCGTTCGGGCCGAGAATGGTCATGTCCTCGGTCACGTAGGAACGCGGGAACGGCGCCACGGCGAGATCCGAAACGATGGCGGCGCGCTGGGCCATGGTATGGGCGCTCAAGTAGGAAACGCGGTAGGCCCGCTTCTGCCGTTCGAGCTGCGCCAGGGCCTCCGAGCGCCAGATACACCCGTCTTCCCAGATCGAGATGGGTAGTGGGTCCTGCCGATAGGCAGTGCCGCACTTGGCGCCCGCCCAGACGAGACGCTCGGTATAGATCACCTCGCCTTCGGTCGGGAACGGCCGCGTCGCGCAATTGATCAGCGCCAGATCCAGCCTTTGCTCCTCGATGCGCTTCTTCAGCTGGATGCTCATATCCACGGTCACATCGACCATGATGCCCGGATAACTCTTGGAAAAACTCTTGAGGATACTCGGCAGCAGGCGCTCGCCGATATCGTCGGGCGCGCCGAGCCGCACCACGCCGCTGAGTTCCGGCATGATGAAGCGCGATACGGCCTCGTTGGAGAGCGCCAGGATGTTGCGGGCATAGGAAAGCAGCATTTCGCCGTGCTGGGTCAGGCTTACCGATCGCGCATCGCGCAGAAACAGCGTGACGCCAAGCTGCTCTTCCAGCTTCTTGATCTGCATCGAAACGGCCGATGGCGTGCGGAAGACAGCGTCGGCGGCGGTGGAGAAATTGCCCGTTTCCGCGATGGCGACAAAGGTGCGCAGAACTTCATTGTCGAGCAGCGGTATGGGCCGGCGGAAGGGTACGGTCATATCGGTTACTTTCAATTTTTCTGATCTTAAACACCATATCATTTCATTTGTCTGAATGTCAACGAAGCATCATATTCGTTGCAGTGAAATTGGTGCAGCAGCCGAAAGGAGCAACGACCATGGCTGGCACGGTCCTTAGCGAAGCCACTCGCCTGTTCAATCTGATGCGTGTCCGGGAAGTCCAGCGAACGGCCCAGAATACGCTCGATGAAATCGCCACACGCTTCCCCGCGCATCTGATCGACGACGTCAACGCCCGCGGCTTGCCGCCGGATCGTACGCTGTCGGTCCTTGAACGTAAGCCCGGCAAGCCGCGATCCTTCAAGAATACTAATAGCAGCTATAAGATCTATTCGCTTGATTGATGAATGAACCAGTCCCATATTAGCTCGTAAAGGTCGCGACCTTTCGGGCATCTCAAACCGGAAGGAACCTGGAAATGACGACGATTACCTATAGAGACACCGGCAGATCGCGGGGCCCGTTCCCGCAGGGCGGCAGTTTTGTACCCTTCATCGCCCGTATCGCCGATCGCTGGCAGCAGTGGCGTTCCGAGCGCGAGCTCGAATCCCTCTCCGACGACATGCGCAAGGATCTGGGTTGGCCCGCCATCGACGAAACCAAGAATTCCAAGGCGGCGCGATGACTGCAACAAGTCCTGAATTCCGAAAGGCGATGCTCAACTGCAACGAGTGTCGCCTTTCGAACATCTAGCGCATGCGATCCCGCCTTTTCTTTATCTTGATAATAATCCGCATATATATTTGATCATCTGACGGGAATTGCTTGACTGCCCGGCCTCCATTCTTTCCCGTGGCGATTTTAACGAGCCGGCCCAAATATCTCTTTGCGGCCGCTAATTTCCATGCCAATGTCGCTAATAGACCAACGAACCGGCGCAATTGACGCAAGTTATACGCAGTGGTCGTGGAGCATGGATTTCCTGATATGAGCAAGCCCCCGCATAAGACGCGTTCCCTGGTTTTCTTCCTCGTTCCGCATTTCACCATGCTGCCGTTTTCCGCCGCGGTCGAAACGCTGCGGATCGCCAACCGCATGCTGGGCTATCCCGCCTACACCTGGCGGCTCGCATCCGTAGACGGACAGAAGGTCTATTCCTCCAGCGGCATCGGCCTTGAGGTCAATTCGTCGCTCGCCGACGAACGGCGCTATCTCGGCGGCGAAAATCGGCCGAACATGGTGCTCGTCTGTTCCGGCATCTATGTCGAGGAATTCCATAACAAGTCGGTCAATGCCTGGCTGCGCGAAACCTACAATCGCGGCGTCGCCGTCGGCAGCCTCTGTACGGGCGCGCATGTGCTTGCCCAGGCAGGTCTCCTGAACGGCAAGCGCTGCGCGATCCATTGGGAGAACCTCCCCGGCTTCTCCGAGACCTTCCCGCAGGCGGAAGTCTATGCCGACCTCTACGAGGTCGACAGCAATCTCTACACCTGCGCCGGCGGCACCGCCTCGCTCGACATGATGCTGAACCTGATCGGCCAGGACTTTGGCGAGAACCTCGTCAACCGCGTCTGCGAGCAGCAGCTGACCGACCGCGTCCGCAGCCCGCATGACCGCCAGCGCCTGCCGCTGCGTGCACGCCTCGGCGTCCAGAACGCCAAGGTTCTGTCGATCATCGAACTGATGGAGAGCAATCTCGCCGAGCCGCTATCGCTGCTCGAGATCGCCGACGACGCCGGCCTCTCGCGCCGTCAGATCGAGCGCCTGTTCCGCCAGGAAATGGGCCGTTCGCCCGCCCGCTACTATCTCGAAATCCGCCTGGACCGCGCCCGCCACCTGCTGGTGCAGTCCTCCATGCCAGTCGTGGAAGTGGCGGTTGCCTGCGGCTTCGTCTCCGCCTCGCACTTTTCCAAGTGTTATCGCGAACTCTACAATCGCTCGCCCCAGCAGGAGCGCGCCGAACGCAAGCTCACCATGTCGAGCAGCCGCACCGGCGTCGTCGTCTAGGGCAATTCCAGGAAAAGTGCGTAGCGTTTTTCCGTCCGGAATTGCGCAAAAGCAATGGCATAGAGCGGTTCAACGATTCCATGAAGCGATGAAGCGCTCTAGGACAACACGCGCCACGCCCAAACGGCCACAGGCCGCCTATTCGGCTGCCTGTCCTGCCATCTTGATGTCGGAATAGACTTGGTTGCGGCCATTGTGCTTGGCCATGTAGAGGAATTGATCGGCGGCATTGAGATAGTTCTCGAATGCCTCGTAGCCGGCGATTTCCGCCACACCGATCGATACCGTCACCGACAGTTCCTCATCGTCGGCATTGACCTTCAGCGTCGAAAGATTGACGCGCACCTCGTCGCAAAGAGCGGTCGCGGCGCGTGAATCCATTCCCGTGAAGAGAATGGCGAATTCCTCGCCGCCCAGCCGGGACAGAAGATTGCCACTGCCCTCAAACAGCGACTGCAGCCGGCCGGCAACGGCTTTCAGCACCTGATCGCCGATCTCGTGGCCATAGGTGTCGTTCAGATGCTTGAAGCGATCGATGTCGAGGATTGCGACGGCACTCGGGCGCTGATGGCGCAGGCATTCATTCACGATCCTCGGTCCCTGATCGTAAAAATAGCGCCGGTTATAGAGTCCGGTCAGATAGTCGCTCGCCGCGGCCGCACGCAATTGCTTGAGCTGCATCAGCGTCTCGACATTGAGCGCAATGCGGCATTGCAGCTCCTCGGCAACGAAGGGGCGATAGATGAAATCGCTGGCGCCGGCCTTCAGGAAGGTTGCCGACAGCAATCGGTCGTTCGACGACGAGATGCCAATGATCCGCATCCGGTCCGAACTGTAATGATGGCGGATGCGCCGCGTCAGCTCCTGACCGTTCATATCGGGCATGTGATAGTCGGTCAGGACCATCTCGATGTCGCTATATTCCTCGAGCGCAGCCAGGGCTTCGTCGCCGGAGCCGGCTTCAACGACCTTGAACTGCTGCGCCTCCAGGAGATCGACCAGCACGCGCCGCGCTGACGGGACATCATCCACCACCAGCACGCGGGTGCTGCGGTTGGAGATGCCGCGCCTCACGGCGGCAACAAGGTTGTCGAGCGCGAATTCATTGTCCTTCAGCACATAGTCGACAATGCTGCGCTCCATGATGCGGTTGCGCATGGCGACGTCGAAGGACGCGGTGAAGACGATGGAGGGGATTTGGTGGACAATGGCGACATCCAGCGCCTCGCCATGCGGGGAATCCGGCAGGTTGAGATCGACGACCGCCATGGTGAAGCCCGCCTCACCAGTCGCAAGCACCTCGTTCAATTGTTTCAGCGAGGCGCAGTGGACGACGCTCAGCCCCAGTTCCGTCTGAAAACGATGCGAAAGAACGGCGGAAAACATGCGCGAATCCTCCACCAGAAGTATCTTCTGGCTACCACGGCGATGGCCTTGACCGTCGCTGAGGAAATCCACGCTGAAAACCATTCCCTTCACATCCTCCAGAACCGCGCGGAGCGCTCCGATCGTCTCGGCCTAGTGCGGCTGAAACACCACCACCGCGCGTACCATCGTGAACAGGATTCGTGAAGAAATTGGAACCAGAGATTGTACAAATCTCCGCAAAACATGAATTATATTCATATTTATATCCCCTCCTAGTCCCCTCGTTTCCTTGTTTAGAGCATCATGCGCTCAATTGCACCTGTCTGACCGACTGAATCTGCAGCAGCGTGTCGAGATTCTGGTTCACGCGGCAGTAGAATTCTTCATCGATGAAAGGACGCAGGATGAAATCGTTACCACCCGCCTTCAAGAAGCGGGCCGACAACAGCCTGTTGGTCGAGGACGACACGCCGATGATGCGCAGTTCGTGCGAGCCGATCGTGGCGCGAATGCGCCGCGTCAGCTCGAACCCGTCGATGTCGGGCATGTTGTAATCGGTGACCATCAGGCCGATATCGCGGTTGGTCTTCAGGATTTCCAGCGCCTTGGCGCCGTTCTCGGCCACGCTGACGCGGAAATTATAGCGCTTCAGGCGGCTGGACAGCAGCGCCCGCGCCGTGGCGCTATCGTCGACGATCAGCACATGATGACGATGATTGGTCAGGAAGCGGCAGATCGATTCCGCCAGCAGATCGACGGCAAAGACATTGTCCTTGAGGATATAGTCGACGACATCCTTGGCGATCAGCTCGTCGCGCATGCCGGCGAGAAAGGTGCCGGTGAAGGCGATCGTCGGAATGCTGAGATCGATGAGATATTCCAGCGCCTCGCCCTTTTCCGCCCCGGGCAGGTTGATGTTGGAGATCGCCAGGCGGATCGGCTCCGACGATTTGTCGTAAGCCAACTGCAATTCCTCGAAGTTCCGGCAGATTTCGATGTCTATGTCGAAGAGGTTCTTCAACTTCGCGCTGATCATCGACGTAAAGACATTCGAATCCTCGGCAAGAATGATGCGCGCCCCCGCCAGCGAACCGCCGGAATATTGCATTCCCGAAATACCCAAAAATGACATGCTAAAAACCCGCTAATAAAAACCCCACCTCGTCCGGAGTTTCTACAGCAAAGCATTTGAGCCTTTGTTAAGTCGACTGGTTTCCCATAAGTGAAAAATTGGCCGTCAAAGCCATGGACTCGCCGCAAGAATGCGAAAGGGACGCTCTAGTCTTTCAAGACCGGAACATCCCCTCCCTATACTTCGAACTGTTCGAATATTAGCCGCCCAGAGCCGTCTCGCGCGGATCGAGCGATCCGGCCAAGACCGGTATCGGGACCATCAATCGGCGGACGCCCGGCCGCGCCGGCGCCCCGTGCTCTTGCTCTCCGGCTGCGGCTCCTCGGCCGGCGACGCTATATGCCTTGCGACAATCTCGCCCTCACCCTCCGGCCCATCCGCGGCCTCGGCGAGCGCGCTGCTCGCCAGAAGCTCGCTCTGCCTGCCGCGCTTGCCATCGCGGACGATATGCAGCTCCTGATGCGGATAGGGAATGGAAATCCCCTCCTCGCGAAAACGCCTGAGGATATCGATGCGCAGATTGTTGCGGATCTCCATGCCGTCGGAGAGGTCGGAGAGATAAAAGCGTATCTCGAAATCGAGGGACGAAGGACCGAAACGCAGGAACTCGACATGCGGCTCCGGGTTTCGCAGGATTTTCGGTACGCCGCGCACCAGCTCCAGCAGGATTTCCATCACCCTCTTCGGATCGGATTCGAAGCTGACGGAAACCGGGATTTCCGAGCGTGCCAGACGATTGCGATGCGTCCAGTTACCGAGGGACGCATTGATCAGCTCCGAATTCGGCACGATGATCGATTGTTTGCGGAACGTCTCGATTTCCGTGGCACGCACCGAGATGCGCTTGACGATGCCTTCCGACGTTCCCGAGACGATCCAGTCGCCGACCTTGAAGGGCCGTTCGACCAGCAGGATCAGGCCGGAAACGAAGTTCGACACGATATTCTGCAGGCCGAAACCGATGCCGACCGAAAGCGCACTGGCAACCAGCGCCAGGCTGGACAGATCGATGCCGGCCGCCGAAATCGAGATGATGGCGGCAAGCGCGATGCCGAGATAGCCGATGCCGGTCTTGACCGAGTTGCGTACCCCCAGGTCCATCTGGCCGCGCGCCATGACATTGCTGTCCAGCCAGCGCTGAACCCAGCGCGTCACCAGATAGCCGCCGGCAAACAGCATGATGCCCGCGAAGATGCCCACCAGCGAAATCGACATGTTGCCGATGCGGATCTCGGTGAACAGGCGATAGGCGATCAGCTCCAGATCCTGGATGTGGAAACCCCAGGACAGAAGGATCAGCGGGATACCAGTCAGAAGCGCGATCGCATAGGTCGAAAGTCCAGCGACAAGCCCGGCCTGATCCAACGCCACCTCGCCGAGCTTGAAGCGGTTCTCGAGGAAACGGCCAATGATCGTCTCGGCGAAAACCCCCTGCCGGGACACGGCCTTGCCCAACTGGAAGCCGAGATACATCGTCGCCACAACGGCGCTGATCATGATCAACTGCGTCGCGATGAAGCGCGCGAGGCCGACATAGCCGATGACGGCGGTGAAGATCAGCAGCGTGCCCAGCACCCGCAGGATGATCGCCATCCCATGCGGCCAGCGGCGGCCTGGATCGTCCGGATCGCCGCTCTTGGCGAGGATCGGCCGGCCGAAGGAAGAGGCAATCAGGATGAGACCGATCAGCAGCGCGGCGAAGAAGCTCTTCGCGACGGTGACGACGACCGGCGAGCCCATGGATTCGCTGATGCGGTCGAAGACATAATCGAGGCCGTTGACGACGGCCATGGCCTGCAGGCACCAGCTCAGCGACCTCGCACCCTTGTTCGACAGCTTGACGAGCCGCCAATGCGGCCGAAAAGGCGCGAAAACCGCATTGGTCAGGCGGCCGACGAAGTAGACGAGCCAGATGAAGCCGAAGAAGGCCCCCAGCACCGGCGCGATATCCGGCCGCAGCACGTTGAAGTTGGAGAGGCTCAGGAAAGACGTCACGAGGAACGCCACCAGCGACAGCGTGCGGATCAGCGTCGACCAGAAAGCGACCGACAACCGGCTGATATAGGACGGGTTCTCGATGCTCTCGTCGCGCACATAGTAGCGGCGGAACAGCCGGTAGCCGCCCAGAAGGAAAATCAGGGCCGCGCAGAGCGACAACAGAACGGCGGCAAGGAATGAGCCGAACTTCGCCTTTAGGACGAAGCCCATCCAGCTCGTCACGGCAGCGCTGAACCGGACGCCCTCGTCGACGAAGGCCGTTCCGGCATCCTCGAACGTGTCGGCGGAAATACCGGTGCGCTTGAACAGCGTTTCGGCGAACAGCTTACGGCGCATTTCCATGAACTGCATGGTAATGCGGTTGGTCGCCGTCAGCAGATTCTCGGCATCGAGGGTCAGGGCGCTGATCTGCGACCGCTCGGCATTCAGCCGATCGCGCTCCTGCGTGACGATCGGCGCTTCCGGCGGCTGACCTTCCTTCGGCGCTGCTCCGAGCTGCCCCAGGCGCGCATCGATCTCGGCGAAACGCGGCTTCAGGCGCGCGGAGATCGCCGCGATGGTGCGGTTGAGTTCGTCGGCCCGGCCGGACAGCGCGACCAGGGCCTCGTCATCGGCGCCGTCGGCCTTCGAGGCCTCCTCGAGTGAACCATATTCCTTCTTCGCCTTGTCGATATCTGCGACCGTGGCATCCAACAGGCCATTGGCAAGCTGCGGCGATTGCTCCGCCTGTGGAGCCGGCTGCCCCGACTGTTGATCCTGCGCAAAGGCATGGCTTGCCACCAAGGGGCCTGTCCCCATGGCAAGGTTCAGCCCCAGCAGCAGTGCAAACAAAAAACGAAGGCGGTGTTTCAGCAGGCGCAAGCAAAGCTCCTCGTCGCGGATAAAATCGCTGGCGGCTTGAGTAAACGGATTCGCCGCGCGGAAGAAATGAAAGAACGAAATCCACCTATACTGCGATTGCGCATTTCATAGCCCCTCGCGTAAGCCTTGTAAGGCAAAGAAAGGCGACAGAAAGGCATCTGCCGCCTTTATCCCCTCAGAAACCCGCTCCCGGCTGGGCGAGATACGCTTTCTCAGCCTCGGTCGATACGCGCCCCAGCATGGCATTGCGATGCGGAAACCGACCGTAGGCGGCAATGACGGCACGGTGCCGGAGCGCATAATCGATCTGCTCATCCAGGCCGAGCGCTTGAAAAAGCGCAACGGCCCGATCCTGCTCGGCAAGGCTCTCGGCATGTTCGAATGGCAAATAGAGGAATATTCGCCATTCCGCCGGCATTTCCCGGTCCGCGCCAGCTTCCAGGGCAGCTTTCGCCTCCTGCAATGCCAAGCCATCGGTGGCGAAAGCGAGCGGAGTGCCGCGATAGACATTGCGGGGGAATTGATCGAGGACGATGATCGCGGCCAGCCGATTTGCCGGCGTTGCTCGCCAGGGATCGGTCACGCCCGCGGCCAGAGCCAGATGCGTATGGCGAAACCGACGGCCGATCTCGTCATCGAGATCGACGGTCGAGCCGAACCAGTCCTCGCTGGTGCATTCCTCAAACCAGAAGCTCAACACCTCTTCCGGCGTGCACACGATCGGCTTTCCCGCCATATCCCGTCTCCCCAACAATACTCGCGGGGAGATAGGTCCCTTAGCGCGCGGCGGCAATGGCGAAGTTCGTCATTGGTGCGGGGACAAGATTAATCACACAGCCTTGCACTGCGGATAGAACCGGGTCGCCACGCCTTCGGCGGCGGCATAGGCCTGCGAGACGATCTCCGGCACCAGGTCGATATCCGGCAGGCTGCCCAGGCCGAGCGGCCCGATGGCAAATAGCCCATCGATGGTCCGGCCATCCACGGAAAGAGCCCCCGTGGCCTCCACGGCCAGACCGAGACCCAGCTCGTCCGGCATGGCGAGACCGGCATCGATCAGGCTGCGCATCAACGGCGCATCGAGGTCGGGCTCCTGGCAGCGGCAGTCGATCACCTCGTCGGCGTAGATCTGCTCGATCTCCTGCTGGCCGGCGGGCCGCATCGTCAGGCCGGTCGGCGTGCGCCGTTGGAAATGCCCGCGACGCAGCACTGTGTTGCCTTCGGCCAGCTCCTGCTGCAGTCGGACATGCAACGCCTCGGGCAAGCGATTGCGGTGACTGTCGTAAAGCGCGCGAAGATGGCGGTTGAATTGCTGCTTCTGCCCGGCCGGCAAGGAACGCCAGAGCGACCGCGCATGCTTGCGCAGGCCGTTCATGACGGATTGCCAGCTCTGTCCGCTTGCCTCCGCCTCCTGGCAGGCGCCGCGGATGAAACGGATGATGTCACTGAGATTGCCGGGCATCGCCTCGGCGGGAAACACCGGATCGGCATTGCTGCGGGTGTGGCTCTGCGGCAGGAAACCACGCCGGGAAACGATGGTGATCTGGCCCGCATAACCATTGTCGCGCATCTGCAGCAGCCGGTCGACGACGCGCAGCCCGCTGCCCAGCAAGACCGTATGCGGACGCGATACGAGGCGGCGCGCCCGCACCGCTGTCGGCATCGCCACCGGCTCACCACTCTGCGGTTCGTCAGCCGAAACGCCATAGCCGGTCGCCAGCATCACCATGTCGAACAGGGGATTGGGGGCGCTGGCACTCTCCACCAGGAAACGGTCTCCCCGGCCCCGGCGGATACCGGTCACCGTCTCGCTGCTGACCTGCACGGTGATGTCGCGGCGGGAGGACAAGGCTTCGGAGAAGCGCTGATAGACGTAATCGCTGAAAATGCTCTTCGGCACGAAGATTTGCAGAAAGCCGGGGATCGCCGCTGGCACGGCGCTGCGAAAGGCGGCATTGCTGCAGAGCCAGTCGTTGAAATCGTCGGGATCGCCGGCAGATACCGAGAGATCGCGCACGCGGCTGTTGAGAATTTCGCTGCTATGGCCGGAGGCCAGGGCCTGACCGCCGCTGACGCTGGAATTGGGATCGAAGAGCTGCAGGTGAAACGGCGTCCGCATGGTCTTCATCAGTGCGATCGCCGTCATCATGCCGGAAAAGCCGCGGCCGATAACGGCAATGCGCGGTATTGCGTAGGTCGATGCCGAGGCATTTGCCCTGGCGGAAAACAATCCCTGAACCGTCATATCAACTCCTGGGGGCGAAAGGTGGTCGATCATGCTTTTCTAAGGGCATACTGAAACTTTGCCGATGAATCTGGTGCCCGCAACCGGCCGACATGGGCCGCCAGAGCACCGCGCCCGCAAACACACAAGGGTCGCTTACGTCCTCAAACCCCGAAAGCGCCCTCTCCGGGGGCTTCCGGCGGGTTCCCGCCCAAACACGGAAACCTGATCCCTTCGTCAACCTGCATGCTCGAGCGCATCGCTCGACGGAATGTGGTTGTTGTTATTGTCTACTTATTTAGTCGTATATGAAAGCGCGAAAATGCGCCGGTAGCAAGCGGTTTCTTGCGACCGGCGGTTTTCGGCAGGGAACAGCGCCTACGACATGGCCGGACACAAGACGTCGTGCAACGGCCGGCTCGCCCGCTCCTTCACCCGATTTTCGACCCGCCTGGTGAAGGCGTCGAACAATTGGTAGCCCTGCGGCCAACGCCCGAAACCGCTGGCAATATTGACATGTCCAGCATCACCGAGATCGTGCAACTCGCTGCCCCAGCACGTAGCGCGCTGGCGAAGCTCGGCGAAATCCATGTAGGGGTCGTCATGGCTGCCGACGACGAGGTTGGGGAACGGCAAGGCCATAGCCGGCAAGGTTCCGAAATCGACGACAGCGGGATGCAGTCTCTCCGTCCGCTCGAGATCGCAGGGAGCCACGAGAAAGGCCCCCTTCACGCGGCGCGCGGCCGGCCGGCCCGCCAGATTTGCGGCAAGCAGGCAACCGAGACTATGGGTGACGAGCCAGGCTTCGCCCACCCGCTCCAGCTCGCTTTCCAGGGCCGCCAGCCAATCCTTCAGCACCGGCCTCGACCAGGATGCCTGACGAACGATGGTTGCGGCGCGATCGCGCGCCCAATGGCGCTGCCAGTGACCCTCGGCGGAGCCGTTCAAACCGGGAACGATCAGTGTCGCGACCATGGCGCTCTCCTGGATGGCAATTCACGGCCTATCGGCCGCGCTTACAATTTCTCCATTCGGCGCCTATTATGACCAGCTAAGAAAATCCGGATAAGCAAAGAAAATCTAATGTAAAGTAGTTCTATAGAAATTAGGCGCTTATCGAGCTAGAACCGTTAAGTCACTGATATGCCACCGGCCGATGGAGTGATGGATGGGAACTGTTTCGCAGTTGCACGAGCACGTCAGGCCGCCCGCGCACCGTATTCAAAGCGAAGAGGAAGCCTTGCAGATCGCCCGGTCGCTCGCCGCGCGCTACCTGCAGCAGGCAAGCGAACGCGACATCAACCGCGTGCTGCCCTATGAGGAAGTGGACGCTCTGTCCCAATCCGGCCTGCTCGGCATCACCACGCCCTCGGACTATGACGGGCTCGACATCTCCAATTCCGTTCTGGCCGAAGTCATTGCCATTCTCGCCGAAGCCGATCCCTCGATCGCCGAGATCGCGCAGAACCATCTCCATGTTCTCGAGGTTTTGCGCAGCAACGGCAGCGAGGCACAACAGAGCGCCTTCTTCGCCCGGGCGCTGGCCGGCGATCGTTTCGGCAGCGCGCTTTGCGAGCCGGGCATCAGGACGGCCGGTCAATATGGAACCCGGCTGGCATCCGATGGCCTGGGCCATCGCATCAACGGCCGCAAGCTCTGCGCCGCCGGAGCGCTGTTTGCCGACTGGCTGGCGATCCTGGCGCTCGATAACAGCGACAATCTCAGCATATCGCTGGTGCCGCGCGGCACCGAAGGCGTGCAGATCATCGACGATTGGGACGGCTTCGGCCAGCGTACGGCAGGCGGCGGAACGACCATGCTGCACAATGTCCATGTCAGCGCGGATGCCGTCATTCCGTATCCGAAGAGCATGGAGACGCCCACGACCATAAGCCTGCTGGGACAGATCATCCATGCCGCCATCGATCTCGGCATTGCGCGGGCAGCCTTCGCCGAAACCGTGGAGTTCGTGAAGAACAGCGCCCGCCCCTGGATGAACAGCGGCGTCGAGCGCGCCGCCGACGATCCGTTGACCATCGCCCGGATCGGCGAGATCGCCATCCGCATCGAGGCCGCCGCCGCTACGCTCGACCGGGCCGGCCGAAAGATCGACATCGCCCAGATCAATCCGAGCGAGGATCATGTGATCGATGCCGCGCTCGCAGCCGCCGCCGCGAAAACATTGACCGCGGAAATCGCCATGGAGGCATCGAACACATTGTTCGAACTCGCCGGCACGTCTTCCACACGCATCGGCCTCAATCTGGACCGCCATTGGCGCAACGCCCGCGCCCACACGCTGCAGGAGCCCGTGCGCTGGAAACATCATCTCGTCGGCAACTATCATCTGAACGGCGTCACGCCACCAGGGGGATGAGGCCAGCCCAAACGCAAACCGCCGGCCCTGGAGACCGGCGGTCAAATCAAACGTGGTGTGGCAGGCGGTTACCCGATGTTCGAAGCGCGATAGTCTTCCCGCTCTTCGACCTCGATGCCGGCGCCACCGCCGGCGACGAACTGTTCCAGCGTCATATTGTCGAGAATGTCGGCGATCGCATCACGGACTTCCGTCATGGAGCGCCTGACATGACAGCGTTCCGGATCGGCGCAATCGTCGCAGGCCTCGTAGGCCGTGCGGCTAGCACAGCGGATCGGCGCGAGCGGGCCGTCGAGCGTGCGGATGACATGGCCGATGCGAATGTCGGTGGCGGGGCGCGACAGCGAATAGCCGCCGCCTGGCCCCTTCTTAGAGCGCAGCACGCCGGCATTGCGCAATTCCAGCAGGATCGTGTCGAGGAATTTCTTCGGGATATTGTTGCGCGAAGCTATGTCGTTGATGAACGCAGTTTCGCCCGGTGCGAGGCGCGCCAGATCCACCAGCGCCTTCAACCCGTATTTTCCTTTTTTCGTGAGCATAGCTATCCGCTTTACTGCAAGTTCGATTGTTGGGAGCCCGGCATGATCGATCGAGACTCAGCCGCCGATCCTGTCATCATTGGCCATGGAAGTAATACCACGGTCTTTGACGAACAAGACGATAACTCACAAATTGTATAGTTTATATGCGTAAATTTAGGCAAATGTATCGCCTAAGCAACGTTTTTGCAGTTTTTCTTGCCTTTACGCGGCGCTGATGCCGATTTCAGTCCGGCCTTGCCGGCGCTTTTCATGGTCGGCGAGCGCCGCCGCCACCTGCCCCGCGACGAAGACCGCATGCTCCACCACTTCAGGAAGGCCCATCAACTCGCCGAACGTGCCCCGCGCTAACGGCCCGGAGATGAACAAGGACGGCGCGAGCGCTCCGTCGGCGCCCAGCGCCTGCGACGCGGTATTGCAGGCAAGGCCGAGGCGCGTCGCGTCGATGGCGAGATAGCCCGCTTCCGCGAGCGCGCCGATCCAGCCTTGCGTCTCCAGAATGCCGCGATGGCCCGGCCCGGTGGTCACCACCACCGCATCGAATTGGCGATCGACGCTGCCCGCCGAACGGCCGAGGCGCAGTGTGCAGTCGATCGCGCCGCCGCTCGTGGTAACGGCCTCGACGGAAGCGGCGAGAACCTCCAGCCGGCCCGACCGGATAGCCCCCTCGCTGACGGCCTCCACCTGCGGCGCGACCCGGAAACGATGCACATCCCAGAAGGGCCGCAAATGTCGCACGACGCGCCGGCGCTCCTGAAGTGGCATTGCCCGCCACAGATCCTGTCCTTGCGCGCGCACCTGATCGATGACCGCATGCCAGCTCCATCCCTGGCCTTCGGCTTCACGGATCGTGGCGCGCACCCGGCGCAGCAATTCAAGCGCCGTTCTGGATGGGCGGCTGACGAAATCGCCGAAAGGCTCCTGCTTTGCCGCGGCATGACCGCGAGACCGCAAGCCATGCCTCGATATCGCCGTCACCGGCCCCTTGTGACCACGCAGATCAAGCGATGCGATCACGTCGGCAGAGGTCAGCCCGTTGCCGACCACGAGCACGCGGTCGTCGGCGCGAATGGCGGCGAGCACATCCGGCCGCGTCGGATCGGCAATGAAACGTGGATGGCCATCGAGCGCGCGCGACAGGACCTGGGGCGGCAGCGGCGACGGGTGGCTGGTGGCGATGATCAGGAGATCGGCCTCCACGCGCCTTCCGCCCTCGCCCCGGATCACCCAGCGCTCGCCGGAGCGCCGAACGTCGGTGGCCCTGTCCGCGACATGGGTGACGCTTCCGTCATCGATGTAAGGCTGCAGCATGCTGTTGATGTAGCGGCCGAACAATGCGCGTCGCGGAAACAGGTTGCCATTCGCCGCAACGGCCGTCTCGTCGCCGGCAAGCGCATCGCGCTCCTTCAGCCAGCGCTGGAAATGCTCGATATCGTCGGGAAGCAGGCTCATCTTCGCCGCCGGCACATTGATGCGATGGGCGGGGTCCTGTGAGTCGTAGGCAAGCCCGGCTCCCAGCCTCTCGCGCGGTTCGAAGATGAAGAGCTGGCCGGGCCGCAGCCGCTGGCCCCGCAGCAGATGAAAAGCGACCGCCGCGCCCGAGACGCCGCCGCCGATAATGGCAATCACGGGCTGACCATGCGATGGATCGTGAGAATAAGTGGTCATCGCCAAATCCTTCCAAACCGACCGATCACGCCGATGAACGCATCGCCGCCAACCGCGCATGCTCCGGAGCACAGCAATATACTCCATAAAATTTATTGACAATAGAAGGCCGTGAGCCGCCCAATGGTTCCTAAGGGCGAATGCGATGGCCTTGACGGCAATATTGCCTTTGCAATCAAACAGTTGTTTGTGCCACGCACAACAAGGTTATTGCACCGCAGGATGTAAAAATCTTGGCATACACCAAATAAAAGAACATACTAATAATTGTTCTGGTTCATGTTCTCTGGGAGGAGAAACATCATGGAACTGCTGCACCTGCTGACCCCTTTCGACTATATGCTGCTGCTGCTTCTGGCAGTCATCTTCGTCTTCAGCATGATGGAAGGCGGCCACAAGAGGCATTAGGCGGGCGCTGACGCAATGTCAGATAGCGAAGGAAGGCTACGACATCGATCGAATGTCGACGCCTATCGTCACCCGTTCCTAGGGGAGCCTTTGCGATGAGGTTTCCGAAGAACGAAACCGGCAACCCGTCAAAACGATGAAGGTGGATGCCTTGCGCGAATTGCTATAAGCTATCGCCATGAACCGAACCGATGCCATTCAGAAGCTTCAACAGCACGCCGATGCCATCAAGGATATGGGCGCTACGGCCCTGTATCTTTTCGGCTCGACCGTCCGTGATGAAGCGCGTGCGTCCAGTGACCTTGACCTGTTCATTGATTACGATCCGGCCAAGCGGTTCTCGCTCCTCGATCTGGTCGGGATTAAGCAGCTTCTGGAGGAAGAGCTTTCCGTGGATGTTGACGTTACGACCCGCAACAGTCTGCACCCGATGCTGCGAACCGACATCGAACAATCCGCCATCCGTATTTTCTGATGGTCAAGCGCAGGGTCGGGCCGGTTCTGGCTGAAATTCTGGAAACCATCGAGGGCGTCGAAGTCCATACAGCCGGAAAGTCCCTTGCGGAGTTCGAGCGTGATTGGCTGCTCCGCCTCGGTACACAGCGGGCGTTGGAAATCATTTCGGAAGCCTGCCGTCACATTCCCGACGAGCTGTTGAACCTTGCTCCCGATGTTCCATGGAAGAGGATACGCGGCATTGGCAATGTCCTGCGCCATGAATACCATAAAATCGCGGACGATGTGATTTGGGTGGTGGTGACGGAAAATCTTCGGCCACTGAAAGCCGCTATCAAGATCATCCAGCAATCCGTCGATGACGAGAGTTAATCGTAACGGCAAATAGCCCGAATTCGCGCTTCCGCCGCCGGCGGCCAGCTTTAACTGGCGCCACTATCGCAATGATATTCTGAGAGAATTTGGTGGGTGATGTAGGGCTCGAACCTACGACCCGCTGATTAAGAGTCAGCTGCTCTACCAACTGAGCTAATCACCCGTAGCCGCTTGCTGGCGGCGTGACCGGGCATATAAATAGGATCGGTTTGATTGTCCAGCGGCCAGACGAATTTTCTTTGATTATTTGTCAAAAAAATTTCGAAGACCGGGAAAAACCCTGAAAAATCAAAGCTCAATGATTCCGCTTGCGATACGAACCGCCTGACCGCCGATCCGTGCATTGGCAATCTCGCCGCCATCGACGTCGATATGGAGGTGGATAAAGGATGGGCGGCCCATCTCGATACCCTGTTCGACGATCAAGGGATGATGGCCATCGGTCAGCCGATCGAAGTGGTTGATCGCGCCGGAAAAGGCGGCCACGGCCGACCCTGTTGCCGGGTCCTCGGTAATGCCCATGCCGATCGGAAATACCCGGGCATGGAATTTCGCCGTGTGATTGATTCCCCCACGGCAGTAGACGAAAGCAGAGGCCAGCGCGCCATCCACGAAGGGCGCCGTCTTTTCCCAGAGCTGCGGATCGAACTCCAGCCGCTCGGCCGCCCCAAGATCGTGCACCGGAACCAGCAGGAACGGCACGCCGGCACTCCAGATCGAGGGAACGTGATTCTCGAAACCGACCTCGGTGATCTTCAGGCTGAGCGCATTGGCAAGATCAGCCTTGTCGAGCGGCAGCACGATCTGCTGCGACTTTCGCGGCAGATCGAACTCGGCGAAACTTGCCCTTTTCTGCCTGAGCCGGATCGCACAGCGCACCGGCCCCACCCGCTCGTCCAGCACCGAGACGAGATCGACATCGCCGCCATGCATGGCATGGGCGCGTTCAGCCAGGGCAATGGCCGTTCCGACGGTTGGATGACCGGCAAAAGGCAGTTCGCGGCCTGGAGTGAAAATGCGCAAGGCCGCGGTATGGGTAGGATTTTGCGGCGGCAGAACGAAGACCGTCTCGGAGAGGTTCATCTCCTTGGCGATCGCCTGCATCGCCTCGTCGCTCAGACCCTCGGCATCGAAAATGACCGCCAGTGGATTGCCCGCCAATCGGCTGTCGGTGAATACGTCATAGACACTGTAGCTGCGGGCCAAGCTTGCCTCCATCACATGACATTCGATTGTCCGGCCACCCCAGGCATCAATTCATAACGGCAACCTGTTGGAGCGCAAGCTAAAGCTATGTCTCGCGCTCGAAGAACCAGGCGAGGATCGGCAGCATCGCCGGACTGTAATGATGTGCCGCGGGATCGGCCGAGCGAATGGCGACCGCGCCGTCGATCTCCTTTTCCTCGTCCACCAGCATATGCGCCTCGATCTTCTCGAGCATCTCCCTGGCCGTCCAGGGAAAGCGAAAGACGCGAAACAGAGTGACCGAGCGATTGGCGTGAGTGGCGTAGTAGCCAGGCTCAGCGACAGCCGCGCCGAGATCGAGACCGGTTTCCTCCATGACCTCGCGGCGCATGTTGCCGTCGATGTCGCAATGGCCGTCGACGATATCGTTTTCATCCAGCGAACCCGCCGCGCAGTAGATCTGCCCCGGATTGGCCGTATGCTGCGCCATGCGAATGGCGATGATCGCACCATCGGAGGAAACCGCGACCGGGAAGGCGAAGACGTGAAAACCCCCGGTCCTCTCCTTCTGCTTGCGCCACCAGAGGAAGGTGGAAAACGGCGTCACATAGGCCTCGCCCGCAATGGCGCTTTCGCTGACCGAGAGACGATGCTGGAAGATCATGCGGCCATCATAGAGCGCGGGATTGGCGGCAATCTCCCTCTTCCAGTTCTCCTGCGCCGCCTCCGCTTCGCCAAGGTGGAAGGGATGATCGCCGGGCTTGACGCTGAGCTCGATGCGCTTCACCGGAAAGACCGTTTTCTCGGGCGGCCAGCCGGCCGTATCGTCGTGGAATTTGAAAGCGGAGTTCATAGGAGATCCAATGTCATGACGACGGGGCAGTGATCGGAGGCCTTCGGCCTGTCCCAGCCCGTGCGAGGATAGCGTTCCATCTCCTGCCCAGGCGGAAAGATGGTGCGAAAAGGCTGGCCGGAGCGCACGACATCGGGCAGCCGCGCACTGTTGGCCCGCGCCAGCGCCGGTGACAGCCAGATGTAATCGAGCTGGCAGAGCCATTGCTCCTGCGGCCCGCGCGCATGATAGAGCGTCCAGCGGTCGAGTTCGTCGCGACGGCGCATGACATTCTCGGCAAAGCCATCCCGGCTGAAGACGTCGAGTGCGCTGATCTCCTCGTCCCGGTGCTCGAAACGATAGCCGCTGTGGCGCGTGCCGATGACATCGACGCGCTCCTGATAATCGTTCATGTCGCCGCAAATGGCGAAATTCTTTTTGTCCGTATGGCCAGTGCCGAAACGGTTCTCGATGATCCGGCGCACGGCGAGCGTCTCGGCGCGGCGCACCGGCATGGTCGACTGGCGGCCGTCGATACCCTCCCGCGCCGGCCCCATCGACTTCAGATGCACCACGTAGAGCGAAAACGGCACGCCGCCGATTGTCAGGTCCAGCTCCAGGCAATCGCGTTTGAAGAGCTTGTCGGTCGGATTGAGGCCGAGCGCGGCAAGATCTTCGTTGAAAAGCCCGAAGTCCTGATATGTCACCATGGCGTGACTCTTGATGTCGTTGAGCACGATCGGCTGCCCGTCGCGTGTCTCCTCGCGCATCATCACGGCCACGTCGATACCGCGGCTGTCATTGCCTTCGATCAGGAATTTCTGCCGATAGCCGTTGCCGACCATGCGATAGAGATAGCCATATTCGAAAGCCTGCAGCGCCGCCATGCTGTCGACCTCCTGCAGGCAGATGATGTCGGCATCCGCATCGGCGATGGCGAGCGCCGTCATCTGCCTGGTGTCGTCCGTCGCGGCCACCACGCGTGCCGCTTCCAGCTGCTGGTAGATGTTCTCGTTCTTCACGTCGAACAGCTTGAGCACGCGGTCCTGCCGCAACTGGTTGCGAAAGCCGGTGTAATCGAAACGGGTCAGAAGATTTTCGACATTGAAGGTGGCAAGGCGAAGGGACATGAAGCGTTCCGGTTTATGGAAATTGCGATTGGCTCTTTTCGCTCATATCAGCCGGCCCTGGGGGTGACGGTCGATTTGAACTTGCCCATGAGATAGGGGCCGGAGAGAACCGGAGCATATTTGGGCTCCCCGCTTGCCGGCATACAGGATGGAAGGCAGGCGATCTCGGCAGACCAGTTCGGCTGATGGAAGAAAGCGAGCGACTGCCGCCGCTGCATGCCGCCCTCCTCCGGCGGCGGATTGACGACGCGGTGTACGGTCGAGACCCAGCGATCATTGGTCCAGAGCGCCATGAGATCGCCGATATTGATGATGAAGGCGCCTTCGACGGCAGGGACCGGTGTCCAGCGGCCGTCCGGCGCGATGATTTCCAGCCCCTTGGAGCCTGGCTGCGGCAGCAGGATCGTCAGGCTGCCATAATCGGTATGCGCTCCCGCGCGCAATTGCCCAGGCTGCGGCGCAACGCGCTGTTCGGGATAGTTCAAAGCCCGGAGCGCACTGATCGGCGCGTCGACGTAAGCGTCGAAGAAATCTTCGCCGAGGCCGAGGGCAGTGGCAAAGACCCGCATGATCCGCGCCGCGAGATCCTCCATGGAGCGATAATAAGCCTTCCAGGCTTCCACGAACCCCTCGGGCCCCTCAGGCCAGATGGTCGCCGCATAGCAAAAGCCGAGCGCCTCGGGATCGGTCATGCCCACGGGCACCGCAAGCGGACCGCCGTTGAAACTTTCCTTCAGATCCGGGGGCGTATCGACATTGCGCGACTTCGCCAAAGCCTCCGCGCCGGGACCGAGATAACCATAGGGATAACCGGGATAAGGCGCCTTGGCCCGTTGCTTGACGTCGGCGGGCCGGTCGAAAAACGCGCGGGTCTTTGCCCATATGCCGTCGATTACGGCCGTATCGACGCCATGATTGGCAATCGCCAGGAAGCCGGTCGCCCGGCAAATTCCGTCCACCTCGGTGCCGAGCCGCCGCTTCTCCGCGTCGCCAGCCGCCTCGAAGACACCGAGATCGAAGGTCGGGAAGCTTTGATCGGACATGACGCGACTCCCATTCGTGACATCGGGCAAATCAAGCACAGGTGAAGGCAGCGGACAACCATCTTGTCCTTAACCCCGTCCCCGCTCATAGCCGCCATGCCGAGCGGATGGCGACGGCACGGACATCGCCGGGCTTCATGGCCTCTCGGCTATACGCCCGCAACAGCTGACCGTCCGGCAACGAAAGCCGCAAGGCATAGCGCTCGCCTTCATAAAGAATGGACTCCACACGACAGGAAAGCCCCCCGGCATCGGCAACCACATCCTCGGGCCGGACGAGGATGTCGGCGCGCGGCGCATTGCCCGTCTGCTGGTCCCAGATTGCCCGCAGCACCGGCCAATCCATCAAGCGTGGTCCCCCCTCTGGGATGGCAAGCGACAGGATGGCGCCCTGCCCCACCAAACCGCCGACGAGCCGGCCCTCAGGCCGCGCATAGATCTCCGCCGGCGGCGCGACCTGCAGCACTCGGCCCTCGGACATGACGGCGACATCACTTGCCAGCGCCATGGCCTCGCTCTGGTCATGCGTGACATAGATCATGGTGGCACCCGAGCGCTGATGGAATTCGCGGAAGGTCTCTTCCATCTCCTTCTTCAGATGCCGGTCGAGATTGGCAAGCGGCTCATCCAGCAGCACGACATCGGGCGATGTCACCAGGCAGCGCGCCAGCGCGACACGCTGCCGCTGGCCGCCGGAGAGATCGGCGGGCCGACGTTCGGCATAATCTTCCAGCCGCACCGTCGACAGCGCCTCGCGCACCTTCAGGCGGTAACGCTCGCCGGAAATGCCACGCACTTTGAGGGGATAGCCGACATTGTCTGATACGTTCATATGCGGCCATAGCGCATAGGACTGAAACACCATCGCCATGTTGCGCCGCTCCGGCGGCAGCATGTTCGCGGCATCAGCGAGCAGCCGCTCGCCGAGATGGATAGACCCATCCGTCGGCTGCTCGAAGCCGGCGATCATTCTGAGAACGGTGGTCTTGCCGCAGCCGGATGGCCCGAGCAGCGCCAGGAATCCGCCCTCGCGAACGTCAAGCGACAGGGCATGAACCGCCGCGCGACCGCCCGTGCCGAAATCCTTGCTGACATGATTGAGGATCAGCTTCGCCATGGCACGACTCCCTTCGGCAGGCGCTTGGCGAGAATTTCCAAGAGCAGCATCATGGCAACCACCATGGCGACGACGAGGACGGACATGGCCGAGGCCAGATCGGCGCTGCCGCCATCGTCGAGATTGTAGATCACCACGCCGAGCGTCTGCGTGCCCGCCGACCAGAGCAGCGCCGAAACCGTCAATTCATTGCAGGCGATCAGGAAGACCAGGATCACCGACGCCCCCGCCGCCGGCGCGATCAGCGGCACGATGATATCGGTCAGGCGCCGCAGGAAGCCCGCGCCGGAAAGACGCGCCGCCTCCTCCAGCGCAGGATCGAGCTGCAGGAAGGCACTCATGACCGGCTTGAGGCTGACCGCGAAATAGGCGGAGAAATAGGCAAGCAGGATGATCCAGATCGTACCGTAGAGCGTGACGTTCAGGATCGGCAGCGGTGCCGCAAACACCAGGATGAAGCAGACGGCGATGATGATGCCCGGCAGGGCATAGGGTATCTCGATCAGCCCGGCGACGATCCCGCTCAGCCTGTCTTTCCGACGGGTCAGCACATAGGCGGACAGAATTGTCACCACTAGGAGACCAAGAGCCGTCGCCGTCGAAAGGAACAGCGAATTGGCAAAGGCCGTTCGCGTGACCGTCTGGCGAAACACTATCTCGGCGAAGGCATTCAGGGAGGCCGTCTTGAAGGTCAGCGGCACGCCATAGGCCGGCACCAATGCACCGGCGACGAGCGCGAGGAAAGGCGCGACCAGCATTACGAACAGGATCGCGCAAAGCACCGGTAGAGCAAGATAACGCCAGCGGCCGAGCGCAAAGGCGGCCGATGCGCCGGAAAGGCCGATCACCCGATAGTCCCGGCCTCGCAGCGCCCTGCCCTGTACGGCAAGTCCCGCAACCGAAATCAACGCGATCATCGTCGACAGCACGGCGATGTCGCCGAAGGTGCGCGGACCGAATGTGGAGAATTTCGTGAAGATCAGCGTCGACAGCGTATAGATCGAGGCAGGAATTCCGAGGATTGCCGGAATGCCGAAATTGCCGACCGAGGAGACGAAGGCAATGGCCGCGCCGGCGATGATACCGGGCAGCGACAAGCGCAGAATGATATCGCGGAAAACACGCAGACCAGAGGCTCCGGAAAGCCTTGCGGCCTCGACGCCATCGCGCGGCAGCGCCATCAGCCCGGCCCGCAGCGCCAGATAGACCAGCGGCGCATGCTGGACGCCATAGAGAAGCGCGATGCCGCCGACCGAATAGAGCGGCTGCGGCGAGCCGAGCGGCGGGGCGATATGCAATGCCTTCAGCAAGGGGCTCGACGGGCCGGACATCTGCACCCAGGCAAGCGCCGTCACCTGCGGCGGGATCATCATCGGCAGCACGAACAGGAAGCTCAACGCTCCCCTGCCCGGCAGGTCCGTCAGGGTCAGCAGAAAGGCGAAGAGGCAACCGAGCAGCACGGAGATGATCGTGCCGAGCAGGGCCGTCTCGACCGTGTACCAGCCGGCATGCCAGAGAGCGGGATCGGTGACCAGTTCGTAAGCACCGCCGCGCAGGAGCGCCCCGATGCCGACGAGCACCAGCCGCGCCAGCGGCAGAACGCTGAGCAACAGGACGACGGCAACAACAAAAGGAAACAGCCAGGCCGGCTGGCTGTTTCCCTTACGCACATATCCGTACATTCACATTCCGGTTCGGATTACTTCGACTTGAAGTAGGTGGAGAATGTCTTCAGGTCCTGATCCGTGTTCTTCAGGGCTTCGGCCGCATTCAACGGCAAAAGCTTGATACTGTCACGCGCGGGGAAGCCGGCGGGGAGCGCCAGGCCGTTGCGGGCCGGGATATAGCCGAGCTTCAGGAAACCGTCCTGGCCCTTTTCGGAGAGGACGTAATCGACGAACTTCTTGGCGGCGTCGGCATGCTGCGTGCTGGCGAGGATGCCGACCGGCTCGGTCACGGCCGAAACGCCCTCGGTCGGGAAAACGAACTCCAGCGGCGCACCCTTGGCCTTCTCGCGGATCGGCATGTAATCGACGATCATGCCATAGGCCTTTTCGCCGGAGGCGACGGCCTTCAGCACGGCGCCGTTACCGCCCGCGGCAATCGCGCCGTTGTCGGCGAGGTTCTTGTAATAGTCCCAGCCGAGGCTGCCGACGCCGGCCAGCGTCTGCGCGTGAATAAGGGCGGCCCCTGAAGCGAGCGGGCTCGGCATGGCGACGAGACCCTTGGCTTCCGGCTTGGCCAGATCCTGCCAGCTTGCCGGCTTCATCGTAGCGGCGGTGTTGTAGACGATGCCTGTCGTGATCAGCTTGGTGGAGTAGTAATAGCCGTCGGCGTCGTAGAGCGACGGATCGTAATTTGCAGCTTCCGGCGACTTGTAGGCCATGAGCTTGCCGGCTTCCTTCAAGCGTTCCAGCGTCACCGTGTCGGCAATCAGCAGAACGTCCGCGACGGGCGCGCCGGCCTGAATTTCCGCCTGCAGCTTGGCGATGACCTGCGGCGTGCCGTCACGGACCCAGTCGACCTTGACGCCGGGATTGGCGGCCATGAAGCCATCGACTGTCGCCTGCGCATCGGCATTTGGCTGGCTGGTATAAAGGACGAGATCGGCAGCAGCGGCAGCGCCGGAGAAAAGGGCTACGGCCAGCAGGCCGGCAAAAGCGGAAACAAGCGTCTTCATGAAACATCCTCGGCTAGGGTGTAGGAGGTTGTCTAGACGCACGGCTTAACATGATTGTGACAGTTGAATTTGAATAGATCGCCGTTCGTATGATGATTGAATCTTGACCATTGCCGCCTCGCGCTATTTTCTGACGCACGTATTTCAGATGAGATCGAGGAGGACTGATCTATGGAATATCGCCTGCTTGGCCGCTCCGGCCTCAAAGTTTCCACCATCACCATGGGCACCATGACCTTCGGCGGCGTGGGCTGGGCAAAAACCGTCGGTGATCTCGGTGTCAAGGAAGCCCAAAAACTTGTCGACATATGCATCGACGCCGGCGTCAACCTGATCGACACGGCCGATGTCTATTCACAGGGCGTCTCGGAGGAAATCCTTGGCGAAATCATCGGCGGCCCACGCAAGAACGGCGTGCTCATCGCCACGAAGGCGCGCTTTCCCATGGGGCCGGGCGTCAATGATGCCGGCTCCTCGCGCCAGCATCTGATTGAAGCCTGCGAGGCCAGCCTCAGGCGCCTGAAGACCGATGTCATCGATCTCTACCAGCTGCATCAATGGGACGGCCAGACGCCGCTCGAAGAGACATTGGAAGCGCTGGACACGCTCGTGCGCCATGGCAAGGTGCGCTATATCGGCTGCTCGAATTTCTCCGCCTGGCACATCATGAAGGCGCTCGGCGTCAGTGAGCGCGAGAAATACCAGCGTTTCGTCAGCCAGCAGATTCACTATACGCTCGAGGCCCGCGAGGCCGAATACGAGCTTGTGCCTGTTAGTATCGACCAGGGTCTCGGTATTCTCGTCTGGAGCCCGATCGCCGGCGGCCTGCTCTCGGGCAAGCATCGCCGCAACCAGGCAACGCCGGAAGGCACGCGTCAATTCGCCGGCTGGACCGAACCGCCGATCCGCGACGAGAACCGGCTGTGGAACATCGTCGACGCGCTGGTCGAGATCGCCGACGGCCGCGGCGTCTCGGCGGCGCAGGTGGCACTCGCCTGGCTGATCGGCCGCAAGGGCGTGACCTCGGTCATCATCGGCGGCCGCACCGAGGCGCAATTCAGGGACAATATCGCCAGCGCCGAACTGAAGCTGACCGAAGAAGAGCGCAAGCGTCTCGACGACGTCAGCCAGCTCCCCCTGCTCTATCCCTATTGGCACCAGCGCAACACCGCCAGCGACCGGCTGAGCGACGCCGACCTGTCGCTGATCGCGCCGCATTTGGCCAAGTAAACATGCAAATGGCGTGGCGGCTTACGCCGCCATCGCCCCGATCTCACTCGCAATCAATGTCCCGAGCCGGGAAATCCCCTCCTCGATCATGGCCTCATCCGCACGGGAGAAGCTGATGCGGAACGTATTCGCGCCAGAGCCATCGGCGAAGAAGGCCTGACCGGGGACGAATGCCACCTTGGCGGTCTCCAGCGACTTCGCCAGCAGCTTGGCGCCGTCCATGCCCTTCGGTAGTGTGACCCAGATGAACATGCCGCCTTCCGGCTTGGTCCAGCTCGTACCTTCAGGCATGTATTTGGCAAGTACCGCCAGCATGCAGTCGCGGCGGTGGCTGTAGGTCTTACGGATCTTGGCGACCTGCGCATCGAAACCGCGCTCGGCAACCTGATGGATGGCGATCTGGTTAATGGTCGAGGAATGCAGATCGGCCGCCTGCTTCATCAGCACCAGCTTGCGGATAACGGGCGCATTCGCGACGACGAAGCCGACGCGAAGACCCGGCGCCAAAGTCTTGGAAAAGCTGCCGCAATAGATCGTGCGCGTATCGTTGATATTGCCCTTGCGGGCGATTTCCAATGCCAGGATCGGCGGGATCGGCTCGCCATCGTAACGCAGCGATTGATAGGCGGCGTCTTCGATGATGGCGATATCCAGCTCGTCGCCGAGATCGATCAGCTTTTCACGGGCGGCGAGATCGACGGTCTCGCCGGTCGGATTGGCGAAATCGACGGAAAGATAGGCGAACTTGACCCGTCCACCCGCCTGCGCGGCCGCGGCACGATAGGAATCCGGCGTGCGATTGCCACCGGGGGTCAGCTGATCATAGGTCGGCTCATAGGCATTGAAAGCCTGCAAGGCACCGAGATAGGTCGGCGCGGTGACCAGCGCGGTATCCTTGGGCGACAGGAAGAGCTTGCCGAGATAGTCCAATCCCTGCTGCGAACCGGAGACGATGAAGACATTGTCAAGCTCGCAGGGAATACCGAGCGCCGCCATCTGCCCCACAAGCCACTCGCGCAGCGGCCCATAGCCTTCGCTGACCGAATATTGCAGCGCCGCGTTGACCGCCGGACCGGAAAAAATGTCCGCATAGGCCTGCTTGAATTCCTCGTCCGGAAATAGCGCTGGATCGGGAATGCCGCCGGCAAAAGAGATGATGTCTGGCCGCTCCAGGAGCTTCAGCAATTCGCGGATTTCAGAGGCGCGCATACGGCTGGAACGCGTCGCAAAGATATTTTCCCAATTCAACATGGGGCTTCCTCGTAATTTTTGGTCTTTGCACCACAAAATCACGCAATAAAAGATAAGTCAACAATACTGACCTATTTTGTTTGTCAGGGTGACAAGGAATCGGAGTTGATCGGTGTAGTGAGGTCTTTCTGCCAACTCGGCACGCCCATTTCGTGCTTCCCAAAGGACCTACACATTCCTCTCTCCAAGTGATATTCTTACGCTAACCCAATCGATAGGAAAAATGTAAGAATGGCGACCGCGACCCTCTCGTCGAAATTTCAGATATCGATCCCGAAGGAAGTGCGCGACGAGCAGCATTGGAGCGCGGGCCAGGAGTTCGTGTTCATTCCAAAAGGCAAAGGCGTGCTCCTTATGCCTGTCCCGACTTTGGAAGATCTCAAGGGTATGGCGCGCGGCGCAAATCCGGATCGGTATCGGGATCGGGACGACCGCTTCTGATGCGCGTCATCGATAGTTCCGCCTGGATCGAATGGATTCTGGATAGCCCGACCGGACGCCAGCTATCCGACCAAATTCCAGCTCCTGGCGACAGCATCGTCCCGACGATCGTCCAGCTTGAACTTTCCAAATGGCTTCTTCGCGAACAAGATGAAGACGCCCTGAACAATTTCATTGCCTATACGATGCTGTGCAAGATCGTACCACTGGACACGGCAATCGCTCGCCGTGCCGCGGAAATCTGCATGCAACATAAGCTCGCTACCGCCGATGCGATCATCTATGCAACTGCCCTTCAGCATGACGCCGATGTTCTGACCTGCGATGCTCATTTCAAGGGGTTGGAGAATGTGATCCTTCTACCGAAGGCAGCCGATTGACATGACAAACGATCCGACCTCCTCCTTCTACGACGACAACGCCGCCCTCTATGCCGGCCGCAAGCGCAACCTGCCGCAACGCCGGCTCGATGCCTTTCTCGCGGCCCTGCCCGCCGGCGCATCCATCCTCGAACTTGGCTGCGGTGGCGGCCAGGATGCGGCCTATATGATCTCACGCGGCTTCGACGTGACGCCGACCGATGGTTCGACCGAACTTGCCAAACAGGCGGAAGCCCTGATCGGCAGAGCCGTTCAGATCATGAGGTTCGAAGCGCTCGATGCCGAGGCGATGTTCGACGGCGTGTGGGCGGAAGCCAGCCTGCTGCATGTACCCCGCGCCGCCCTCGCGGATGTTCTCGGTCGCGTCCACCGCGCATTGAAGGATGGCGGCATCTTCCACGCCACCTTCAAGGCCGGCGATGCGGAAGGACATGACATGTTCGGCCGTTATTATAACTACCCCTCAGCCACATGGCTGACGGCTCTGCTCGGCGAAAACGGCTGGAGAGATATGGCGATGACAGAAGCCGACGGCGGCGGTTTCGACGGCAAGCCCACGAAATACCTGCAAATCAAAACGCGGAAATAGGAGGGCCGGAGCTTTCGCCCCGGCCCTTCCCATTCCAGCAGTAGCCGAAAAGCTTAGTTGACGCTCTTGTCGACCAGCTTGTTCTTGCCGATCCAGGGCATCATGCCGCGCAGCTTGGCGCCGACTTCTTCGATCTGGTGGCTGTCGTTGTTGCGGCGGATACCCTTGAAGCGGGCAGCGCCCGAGCGGTATTCCTGCATCCATTCCGAGGTGAACTTGCCGGTCTGGATGTCCTTCAGGACGCGCTTCATCTCGGCCTTGGTTTCGTCGGTGATGATACGCGGGCCGGTGACGTATTCGCCCCACTCGGCGGTGTTGGAGATCGAGTAGTTCATGTTGGCGATGCCGCCTTCATAAATCAGGTCGACGATCAGCTTCACTTCGTGCAGGCACTCGAAATAGGCCATTTCCGGTGCGTAGCCGGCTTCGACCAGCGTTTCGAAACCGGCGCGGATCAGCTCGACGAGACCGCCGCAGAGAACGACCTGTTCGCCGAAGAGGTCGGTTTCGCACTCTTCGCGGAAGTTGGTTTCGATGATGCCCGAACGGCCGCCGCCGACGCCGCAGGCGTAGGAGAGAGCGAGTTCAAGCGCATTGCCGGAAGCGTTCTGGTGAACGGCAACGAGGCAGGGAACGCCGCCGCCCTTCTGGTATTCGCCGCGAACCGTGTGGCCCGGGCCCTTCGGCGCGATCATGACGACATCGACCGAAGCCTTCGGCTCGATGAGGCCGAAGTGAACGTTGAGGCCGTGTGCGAAAGCGATCGCGGCGCCGTCGCGGATGTTCGGAGCGATGTCGGCCTTGTAGATGTCGGCCTGGAGTTCGTCCGGGGTGGCCATCATCATCAGGTCGGCCCAGCCGGCAGCTTCGGCAACCGTCATAACCTTGAAGCCATCGGCTTCGGCCTTCTTGACCGTCGGCGAACCGGCCTTGAGTGCGATCACGACGTTCTGTGCGCCGCTGTCCTTCAGGTTCAGCGCGTGAGCGCGACCCTGCGAGCCATAGCCGATGATGGCAACCTTCTTCGACTTGATGAGATTGAGATCGGCATCACGATCGTAATAGACGCGCATTGTTTTTCCTTCCCTTTGCTTGTCTGGTGTAAGGCGTAAATCGAAACTTCTCAGACGGTTGCTGCTGCTTCCGCCAAAACCTTTTCCGTGCCGTAAAGCTTGAGAAAAGCGGTGACCGCCCTCTCCGCCTGACGGCTCGTATCCTTCAAACCGGGCTCGCCGAGCAGCATGCGGACATGCAGATCGGAAACGACGAGCCCGTAAAGCGTATGATAAGCCTCATCGGCATCCATGAAGCGCAGCAGCCCTGCCCGCTTTCCGGCATCGATGAGCCCGCTGGCGCGGCGATCGATCTGACGGCGGCCGCGCTCGAGCAGCAGCTTGCCGAGCTTCGAGCCGTCGCGGTTCGACTGGCCGATCGCCAGGCGGTTCAGGGCCAGCGACACGTCGCCCGCCAGAACCTCCAGCAGATCGCGCGCGAAGACCACGAGGTGATCGTGCAGGCTCACCGCCGTCAGCCGCTCGCCGTTGCGTTCGAAAGTGCGCACCTTGCTGGCCTGATAGGTGATCATTGCCGACAGCAGGCCGTCGCGATCGCCGAACCACTTATAGAGACTTTCCTTGGAGCAATTGGCGGCACGCGCGACGCCCGAGGTCGTCAGCGCCTTTTCGCCGCCATCGACGAGCAAACGCAACGCCTGCTCCAGAACGGCGTTCTGGCGCGGCGAAAACTCGCTCGACTGTCCTGCTTCGCTGAGCACGATGGCTACTCCCACATGAGTACCGTACGGTACGGTTCGTGGCGCGTTATGGCGTAGAGCCAGGCAAGCGTCAAGCGAAAATCGTCGCTGCACCGCATCAATAAAGCACGCGAAACTATTCCGCCGCGACCGGACCGCGCTTGCCCTCGATATCCCTGAGCGGCGACAAGCCGTAAAGGCGGCTATATTCGCGGCTGAACTGCGACGGACTCTGATAGCCGACGCGATGGCCGGCGGAGCCGACGTCGAGCTGCTCCACGATCATCAGCCGCCGCGCCTCATGCAGGCGCAGTTGCTTCTGGTACTGGATCGGCGTTAGGGCCGTAACGGCCTTGAAATGATGATGCAGCGAGGAAACGCTCATGCCCACGCGCTCGGCCAGCTCCTCGATGCGCAGCGGCTGGACGAAATTGCCGCGAATCCAGGCGACGGCGCGAGCCACCCTGTTGCTCTGGCTCTCCGCCATGGCGACCTGCAGCAATCGGGGGCCATTTGGGCCGGTCAGCAGGCGATAGAGGATTTCCTGCTCGATCAGCGGCGCCATGGCGGGAATATCCTCCGGCCGGTCGAGCAGCCGGAGCAGCCGCAGCGAGGCGTCCAGCAGTTCCGGCGATGCCGCATTGACGGCCAGCCCGCGCATCGGTTCCGCCGTCACCGCCTGGCGCGGGATATCGACGCGCGCCAGCAGCTCGTTGAGCCGTTCGCTGTCGAGCGCCATGCCGAAGCAGAGATAGGGCGTGTCGCTGCCGGCATTGGTGACCTGCGTCGAGACCGGAAGATCGAGAGCGGTCAAAATATATTCGCCGGCGCCGTAATGATAGGTATCGGCACCGACGGTCAGGGTCTTGCGTCCCTGCACCACGACGGCATAGCACGGTCGATAGGCCCCATGCTGCCAGACGGTCGCAGCCGCCTGCCGGTAAAGATTGAGGCCGTCGATCGGCGTGCGATACTCCCCGTCCGCGGGGGTAAAGCGGTCGATGATGGAAGCGAGTTCCTGGTTGGGATTGAAAGGCAGGGTCATGCGCGGCCAAATGTTCTCGAGAATTTATAGAGACCTATCTAGGTCTGCGGCTGGCATTTCGAAAGAGCAGCCACCCTCCAGATTTGGAGAATCGTACATAAAGCTTGCAGGATCGCTCTAACGCTGCAGCCCGCTTCCGATGCATAGTCGGCCATTCCGATTTCCCCCTCACCCAAAGCCAATCCGACACAAGAGGAATATCCCATGGCTATTGCAAAGGGCTACGCCGCCACCGACGCGTCCAAGCCGCTCACTCCCTTCACCTTCGAGCGCCGCGAGCCGAACGACGATGATGTCGTCATCTCCGTCCAATATTGCGGCGTCTGCCATTCCGACATCCACCAGGCCCGCAACGAATGGGGCGGCTCGAAATATCCGATGGTTCCGGGCCATGAAGTCGCCGGCATCGTCACCGCCGTCGGCTCGAAGGTCAGCAAGTTCAAGGTCGGCGACCGCGTCGGCGTCGGCTGCTTCGTCGATTCCTGCACCACCTGCGCCACGCGCGATCTGGACTACGAGCACTTCCTGCCCGGCCTCGTCCAGACCTACAACGACGTCGAAGCAGACGGCAAGACGCCGACCTATGGCGGCTATTCCGACTCGATCGTCGTCAAGGAAGGCTACGTCCTCTCCTTCCCCGACAATATCCCGCTGGATTCGGGGGCGCCGCTGCTTTGCGCCGGCATCACCCTCTACTCGCCGCTGCGCCATTGGAAGGCCGGCCCCGGCAAAAAGGTTGCCATCGTCGGCATGGGCGGCCTCGGCCATATGGGCGTCAAGCTGGCGCATGCCATGGGCGCCGAAGTAACGGTTCTCAGCCAGACGCTTTCGAAGAAGGAAGATGGTTTCAAGCTGGGTGCCGATCACTACTACGCCACCAGCGACGCCGAAACCTTCACCAAGCTCGCCGGCAGTTTCGACCTGATCATCAACACGGTCGGCACCGCCATCGATTGGAATGCCTATCTGAACCTGTTGAAGTATGACGGCAGCATGGTGCTGGTCGGCGTTCCCGAACATGCGGTTCCCGTCCATGCCTTCTCGCTGATCCCCGGCCGCCGCAGCCTTTCCGGCTCCATGATCGGCTCGATCAAGGAAACCCAGGAAATGCTCGACTTCTGCGGCGCGCACAACATCGTGGCCGAGATCGAGAAGATCAACATCCAGGACATCAACGAAGCCTACGAGCGCGTTCTGAAGAGCGACGTCCGCTACCGCTTCGTCATCGACATCGCCTCGCTGGCCTAAACGTCAGCATGTGAAGACCGACAGGAAAAGGGCAGCCGCCTGGCTGCCCTTTTTTCATTCCTCGCGCATGGTTTCCCGCTGCGTGATCAGCCGGGCGCTGTGCTGGCGGCTGATATAGATCCACAGCCAGCTCCAGGCGACGGCGATGCGCCAGCGGGTGCCGATCAGGAAGTAGATATGGGCGAGGCCCCAGACCCACCAGGCGAGCCAGCCCTTGAGCTTGAGCCAGCCGAAATCGATGATCGCGGCGCTCTTGCCGATGGTGGCGAGACTGCCCTGATGACGATAGTGAAACGGCCCCGGTGCCGGTTGACCTGATAGTTTCGCCCTGATCACCTTGGCGACATAGGCGCCCTGCTGCTTGGCGGCCGGCGCGATGCCCGGCACGGGGCTACCATCGTCCCGCGTCACCGCCGCCGTATCCCCGATGACGAAAACGTCCGGCAGGCCCGGCGCCCGCAAATCCTTGTCGACAATGGCGCGCCCAGCTCGATCAGCCGGAATATCGAGCCACTTCGCCGCCGGCGAGGCTTGAACGCCCGCGGCCCAGACGATGGTGCGGCAGGGTACGAAAGCATCGCCGATGGTGACGCCCTCGGCGGTGCAGGACGTGACCGGCTTGCCGAAACGGAGTTCGACGCCGAGCTTCTCCAATGCCTTTTGAGCATAGTCCGACAACTCCTCGACGAAGCTCGTGAGGACGCGCGGGCCCGCCTCCACGAGAATGATCCTCGCCTTGGTGGTATCGATGTTGCGGAACTCCTTCGGCAGCGTCTTGCGGGCGAGCTCGGCAATGATGCCGGCAAGCTCGACGCCGGTCGGCCCGGCGCCAACGATGACGAAGGTCAGCAGCGCCTCGCGAACGGCTGGATCTTTCTCCATCTCAGCCTGTTCGAAAGCCAGAAGCACGCGGCGGCGGATCGTCGTCGCATCCTCCAGCGTCTTCAGCCCCGGCGCCACCGGCTCCCATTCGTCACGACCGAAATAGGCATGCGTCGCACCTGTCGCCAACACCAGCGTATCGTAGCCGATCGTCTCGCCATTCTTCAATTTCACCGTATGCGCCTGGGTGTCGACACCGACGACTTCCGCCAGGAGGGTCGTCACCTCCGGCCGGTCCCGGAAAAAGTTGCGGATCGGCCAGGCAATCTCGGACGTGGCGAGCAAGGTGGTCGCGACCTGATAAAGCAGCGGCTGGAACAGATGATGGTTGCGCCGGTCGATCAGCGTGATGCGAACCGGCGCCCCCTTCAGATCGTTGGCGAGCTGCAATCCGCCGAAACCGCCCCCGACGACGACGATATGATGATCCTGCATGACGACACCCCGCATCTACCACATCCCAGCAAACGTAGAGTTGAGGGCGGCGGTCAGCAACCGCCTTTTATGCATGGCACCCGTGCGGCCATGATTCATGCGGGGAAACCTTGAATACCGTCATCGATTTCTGGCGCGCTGGATCAGATCGAATGTCTCGCGCGCATCGGCTATGCCGAGAAATTGGGGAATATTCGAAAGCGCGGGTGTCCAAAGACCGATACCGCCACGGCGGCCATAGCCGGTCTGGATATCGTTTCCGAAGCTGATCGTCCCCGTTCCATTGCCACTCTGATCCAGATCCAGGGTCTGCAACCGCTCCAGCGGTATGGCCATGAGCTTGGAAAACCAGCCTTCGCGCAAGACGATGATACGCTGATCGCTGACGGCATACTGGGTTCTGGCACGAATGAACGCATCCAGCGCGAAACGGCCGACGACGAGATACAGGCCGATCAGGATGAAGGGCAGTCCCCATAGCCTGAAAAACAACGGTGCATTGGCCTGGCGTACGGCCATACTTTCCCAGAAGATCGCGAAGCCGCCCCACATCAGAGAAAACGGCACCAGAAACAGATCCTTCCTGCTAAACATAAGGCCCTGTTTCGGCCTGCCCTGCCACAATAGTTTTTCGCCGGCTAGAGCGTAATTTTGAATGTCGGCATCACTCATGACAAACTGCCTCCAAAGCACGCGCTCGAAAGCATCTTAGCGGAGACGACGAGCCGGGATAATATGCAAACTCCGCCTGCGACTCTATGGACCTATTGCGCATAGCCGACGGGAATGGAGGCGCCGCTTTTCAGCTCCTCCATGGAGATCGAGGCGGACACATCGAACAGCTCCACCTTGCGCACGATCTTCTTGTAGATGACGTCGTACTGTTCCACACGCGGCAGCACGATCTTCAGGATGTAATCGTGATTGCCTGTCAGCCGATGCGCCTCAACGATCTCGGGAATATCGCCGATCGCCTTGCGAAACCTTTCGATCCACTCATCGGCGTGATGTGCTGTTTTGATCAGGGCATAGACCGTGGTCGGCACGCCCATTTTCTCACGATCGAGCACGACGATGCGCCGGGCGATATGGCCGCTTTCCTCCAGCTTCTGGATACGCCGCGAGCAGGCGGAAACCGACAGCGCCACGCGGTCGGCAAGATCGGTCACCGAGATGCCGGCATCGGCCTGAAGGAGATCGAGAATCTTTCGGTCGCGTTCGTCTAGCATGCGCGGCAATCTCCATAGTGACGCTGTATTTTTGCGCATTATATCACATTTGCGCAAATATCCGCAAAAAACAGACCAAATAAGACAAAAGTTGCAAACATCCGGCGGCCGATATGACGCACTATTGCGTCACTCAGAAAGAACAACGGAGAACAGCACAATGCGTATCATCGGCCTGATCGGCGGCATGAGTTTCGAGAGTTCGGCAGTCTATTATCGCCTGATCAACGAAATGGTTCGCGACCGCCTGGGCGGCCTCGCCTCCGCCGAACTGCTGATGTATTCCGTCAATTTCGAAGAAATCGTCGCGCTCCAGAAGGCCGGACGCTGGGACGAAGCCGCCGCCCGTCTCGGCAATGCCGCGCACCGCCTGCAGGAAGCCGGTGCCGAATGCGTGCTGATCTGCACCAACACCATGCACCTGATCGCGCCGCAAGTGGCCGCGCGCATATCCGTCCCGCTGATCCACATCATCGATGAGACGGCCGCCGCGCTGAAGGCTGCCGGCCGCGTCAAGCCGCTGCTTCTGGCAACGCGCTACACGATGGAACACGGTTTCTATGCCGACCGCATGGCCAGCAACGGCGTTTCCATCATGGTTCCCGACGCCGACGACCGCACCACCGTCCACGACATCATCTTCAACGAACTCTGTGCCGGCATCGTAAGCGACGTTTCCCGCCGGAAGCTGACCGGCATCATCGAGCGCGCCAAGGCCGACGGCGCCGACAGCGTCATCCTCGGCTGCACCGAGATCTGCCTGATCCTCGACCCCAATGCATTGACCCTGCCGGGCTTCGACACCACGACCATCCATGCCGGTAGTGCTGTTGATTTCGCCCTCGGCGCGGAGAAGGCCGCAGGCAGACGGGCTGCATAGCGAGGCCATCAACTACTTGACTCAGTCAAACAAATAACGGACATCGTCTCCCATATCCCAGGGAGGCGATATCCATGCCTGACTCTATCACAACAGAATTCGCGGCCATCGACGCGGTCCGCCATTTCAACCGCTTCTACACCAATTTCCTCGGCCTGCTGAACAGGGCCTATCTCGGCAGCCCCTACACGCTGACCGAAGTCCGCGTGCTGTTCGAAATCGGATCGCATGGCGGCATCGCCGCCGCGACGCTTACGCGCGATCTCCATCTCGACCCCGCCTATCTCAGCCGGATCCTGAAACGTTATCGCGAGGATGGCTTGATCGAGAGCAAGCCCGATCCGAATGACCTGCGCAGCCAGACCATCACAGTCACCGACAAGGGACGGGAGCAGGTCCTCGAATTCGTCCGCCGTTCGCGCGCCGAGATCGCCGCGCATTTCGACAGGCTGGCCATCGGCGGCCCCGAGCGTATCGTCGGGGCCATGCAGGCGATCCAGACGACACTCGAAAGCGAGCCGGCAATCAAGCCGCCGGTGGTTATCCGTTCCCCTAGGCCGGGCGATATCGGCTGGATCGTCCAGAGCCAAGCCCGCGCCTATACGGAGGAATATGGCTGGGATCAGCGTTTCGAGGGCCTGGTCGCCGAAGTCGCGGGCAAGTTCCTTTCCAATTTCGACCCCGCGAAGGAGCGCTGCTGGATCGCCGAACGCGGCGGCCTGAATATCGGCTCCATCATGGTCGCCGACGGCGGCGACGGTATTGCCAAGCTCCGGCTGCTTTATGTCGACAAGACGGCGCGCGGCCTGGGCCTCGGCAAACGGCTGGTCGACGAATGCATCCGCTTTTCTCGCGACGCCGGCTACCGGCAGCTCTCCCTCTGGACCAACGACATCCTCGATGCCGCGCGCGCCATCTATATCAAGGCGGGTTTCCGCCTGGTCTCGGAGGAGAAGCACCGCATGTTCGGCCCGGAACTGAACGGTCAGACCTGGGTGCTGGATTTGTGATCGCCGGCCTCCGGGCCATCCTCCTGGTTCGAAGCTCCGCCCTCCGGGCTGCGTGCCTCACCATGAGGATGGAGCGAGGTACGGATTGCGCGCTTCGCTGTGAGCGCAGAGCAAGTTACAAGCCGGCGCTAGACCCGCCCTCATTGTGAGGTGCCCTGTTGCCGAAGCGTCAGCGCCGGCGACAAGGCCTCGAACCACGAGGGCGGCCTCGGAAATCTTCATCCAGCATCCCTATTTTATTGCGGCGCAAAATTCCGCTTGATTTGGAAACGATCATTTCCTAAATTGCGGGCATGACAACCGATACGCTCGACATTTCGCCCAGACATCGCGGCCGCCCGCGGGAATTCGACATGGACGCCGCCCTTGACGAGGCGCTGCGGGTCTTTTCCGAGCGCGGCTACTATGCCGCTTCGATCAGCGAATTGACTGAAGCCATGGGGCTGACGGCCGGCAGCGTCTACAAGGCGTTCGGCGACAAGCGCGGCATATTCCTCGCCGCCTTCGGCCGTTATCGCCATGTACGGCAGCAATTGATCGACGAGTGTCTCGACCGCGCTTCCAGCGGCCGCAACAAGCTGCACGCATTGGTGAGGTTTTTTGCCGAGGCATCCTGTGGCGAGGTCGGCCGAAGGGGTTGCCTCGTCGTCGGCAGCGCGACGGAACTCGCGCTTTTCGACGAGGAAGTCGCCGGCCGCGTCGGCGTGGCTTTCGATTTCGACGAGCGCCGCATCCTGGATCTGATCCGCCTCGGACAGGCCGATAGCTCTGTACCCAAGCATATCGATGCCGAAAGCATCGCCTGCACGCTGCTCTGTCTCACCAAAGGCATGCGCGTGATCGGAAAAACCGGCCGGGGATACGAGCAGATGCTCGCCGTCGCCGAAGCCACCATGAAATTACTGGACTGATTTTCATCGAAATTTCGGGGAGCACGCTCCCCTTGCCCGCATCAAGGATCAAGACATGCCCGCGACAGCCGCTGCCACGCGGGAGAGCACGCCGCTCTCCCAAAAGACCATTTCGCCATTGATGACCTTCATGTTCGCCGCCGCCTGCGGACTGGTCGCCGCCAATCTCTATTACGGCCAGCCGCTGGCCGGCCCGATCAGCCAGGCGCTCGGCTTCACACCGGCGGCAACCGGCCTGATCGTGACCCTGACGCAGATCGGTTATGGCCTCGGCCTGCTGCTGATCGTGCCGCTCGGCGATCTCCTGGAAAACCGCCGTCTGGTGCTGACGCTCGTTGCGCTCGCAGCCGTGGCCCTGGTCGGCGCTGCCTTCGCTTGGTCGCCGTCGCTCTTCCTGCTCGCCTCGCTCTGTATCGGCCTTGCGTCGGTCGCGGTGCAGGTTCTGGTGCCTTTCGCAGCCCATATGGCACCCGATGCCAGCCGCGGCGCGGTCGTCGGCAATGTCATGAGCGGCCTGCTCGTCGGCATCATGCTGGCCCGCCCTGCCGCAAGCTTTCTGTCCGAGCTCCTGTCCTGGCATGCGGTCTACCTCATCTCGGCCGGCCTCATGATCGGATTGATCGTCATCCTGCGCCTCGTTCTGCCGACCCGTGTGCCACACACGAAGCTGCATTACGGGCAGCTGCTGTCCTCCATGGGACATCTCGCTTTGCATACGCCGGTACTGCAGCGCCGCGCGCTTTATCAGGCCTGCATGTTCGGCGCCTTCAGCCTGTTCTGGACGACGACGCCGCTGCTGCTGGCAAGCCCCGCTTTCGGCCTGACGCAAAACGGCATCGCCCTCTTCGCGCTGGCCGGTGCGGCAGGTGCCATCGCCTCGCCAATTGCTGGACGTGTCGCTGATCGCGGCTGGACGAAGCTTGCCACCGCCTTCGCCCTGGTGATTGCGATCGTCGCCTTCCTGATCGGTCATTTTTCCGGCGGCGGTTCCCTGCTGGCGCTCCTCACCCTGACGCTCGCCGGCATCCTGCTCGACTTCGGCGTTCAGACAAATCTCGTGCTCGGTCAGCGCGCCATCTTCGCGCTCAGCGCCGAACACCGCAGCCGCCTGAATGGTCTCTACATGGCGACATTCTTCGCCGGCGGTGCGATCGGTTCGGCGCTCGGCGGCTGGGCCTATGCCACTGGCGGCTGGAACCTTGCCTCGTGGATCGGCGTCGCTTTCCCGGTCGTGGCGTTGCTTATCTTCCTGACCGAACGTGGAAAATGATCAGGACGGCTGCGGAACAGTGTTCTGCAGCCAGTTGCATTCACTGAGGCCAGCCGCAGCAAAAGGATCGACCAGGGTGCCGGAGACGATCGACGCCAATATTTGCGGCCCCGGCGGTATCTTGGCGATGACGGCGACCAGCCGGTCGCGGATCCAGGCAAGTGCTGCCGAATCCGACTGGTAGAACGGCGTGAAGGCCAGCGACAGCAATTGGAACAGCCGCATATGCAGCCGTCGTGCTTTTGCATAGGCTGCGAGCGCCGTCTCGATATCGCCGCTGCCGGCCAGCGCATGCGCAAGGGAGGCGACGTCCAGCAGCGCCATATTGGCGCCCTGCCCGAGCTGCGGGCTGGTGGAATGGGCGGCGTCGCCGACAAAGACGGTGCGGCCACTATAGGAAGTGGCGACCGTCCGATGCGCATAGCGCGCCAGCGTCAGCTGATCCCAATCGCGGATCTGGTCGAGCAAGGGCTGGCATTCCGGCCAATAGCCACGAACCGCCGCCTTCCAGCGATCGAGCCCCTGCCGGCGCACCTCATCGGCATCCGCAACCTTCAGGCTCCAGAACAAGGCCGCCTGCTTTGGCAGATCCGGTCTGCGCCGTCCGATCGGCAGTACGCCGATCATCACCTTCGCCTGATCGTAACGCTGCGTCAGCGCCCTCTCGTCCACCAATCCGTCCGGACAATCCAGCGTCGCCCAGAAGGCACCATAGGTGAGATTGCGCGTGGGCGGCGCGACGGGCGAAGCAGCGACCAGTTCCGACCGCGCGCCGCTGGCGTCGACAACGAGATCATAAGGCCCCAGCCGCTCGCCGCCCTCGATCACCAGATAGGTCTGGCCATCCTCTTCCAGCGTGGAAACCACTCGCCGCCCGGTGAATACGAAGTGTCTCCGTGCGGAGACTTCGTCATATAGCGTATCGAACAAGGCGGCACGATGAACCGCAAGCCCATAGCGGCCGCCGGCCAGTGCGTCATAGCGCACATCGAGCACGATACGGCCATGCCTGGTCTCCGTGCCGTACAGCCTGTCGATGCGATTGCCAGCCGTGTGGATGGCGGGGCCGAGCCCCAGAGATTCCAGAACAGTGAGGCCGGTCGGCTGCAGCATCAAGGCAGACCCGACCGGCGCCGGATTGTCGAAACGTTCGATGATCTCGGTCGCATGGCCCGCGCGCGCGAGAAACAGGGCGGCGGCAAGCCCGGCAGGTCCGGCGCCAACTATGGCAATTTTCAGGGATTTCACGGCGTGGCGCTCAGTCCGGGGATTGATCGAAACGAGCGCGCGCGGCGCGCACGGCCTCTTGATTGGCCTCGGCCCAGTTCAAAAGATGTGCCAGCGGCTCATAGAGCGAATAGCCGAGATCGGTCATGCGGTATTCGACGCTCGGCGGCTTGGTCGGGAAAACCTCGCGGCCGACATAGCCGTCGCGCTGCAGCTCGCGCAGGGTCTGTGTGAGCATGCGCTGCGAAATATCGGGCACCATGCGGCGCAGCTCGCCAAAACGATAGGGCCGCTGCGCCAGCGCCTCCAAGAGCAGCACCGACCACTTGCCGCCGATCTGTGACACCAAGTCCCGCACCGGACAATCGGTAAACGTGACCTTGCTGATATCGACGGCGCGCAACGGTGCTTGCGTGCTGCGCAGATTGACGACGGCGCTGGTACTCAAGGCGGTTCCTTTTTGGTAACGTAGGGCTGAAAAACTGCCTCCTTTACAGGTCGAAGTCAAACCCCAATCTAGTGCTGGTCTCTTTTTGAGAGCAACCAGCCCCTGCGAGTTCGCGGCGGTCAAAAAAGGATAAGAACATGAGCAGCACCCTTCTCGTTACCGGCGCCGCCGGCCAGCTCGGCCAGCGCGTCATTCATCACCTGCTGGAGACCTACAAGGTCGCGCCCGGCCGCATCATCGCCGCCACCCGCAACCCCGAGAAGCTCGCCGATCTCGCCGCCAAGGGCGTCGTTACCCGCAAGGCCGATTTCGACGATGCCTCCACCCTGCCCGCGGCCTTTGCCGGCGTCGATCGCCTGCTGATCATCAGCACGGACGCGCTCGCCGTTCCCGGCCAGCGCCTGAAGCAGCACACGGCTGCCGTCGAGGCGGCAAAGAAGGCCGGCGTCAAGCATCTCCTCTATACCTCGATGCCGGCGCCGGAGAATTCCCTCGTCAGCTTCGCGCCCGATCATCTCGGCACCGAAAACGCCATCAAGGCGAGCGGCATCGGCTACACGATCCTGCGCGACGCCTGGTATTTCGACAATTTCCTCTGGGCCCTGCCGCACAATCTCGAAACCGGCAAATGGTACACCGCGACCGGCAACGGCCGCGTCAGCAACATCAGCCGCGACGATTGCGCACTGGCCATCGCCGCAGCGCTTGCCTCCGACACAGCCGAAAGCGCAACCTACACGCTGACCGGCTCGACCGCCCTCACCACCCAGGACGTGGCGACCGTCGTCACGGCCGTTACCGGCCGACCGCTGGAAGTCGTGCAGGTCAGCGACGAACAGCTTGCCGCCGGGATCATCGCCGCCGGCATGCCGAAATTCGTGGCCGACATGCTCGTCTCCGCCGACGACAACACCCGCGCCGGCAAATTCGACATCCTCACGAATGATTTCAACAAGCTGACCGGCAAGGAACCGCAAACGGTGCGCGCCTTCTTCGAAGCACACAAGGCGGCGTTGCTGGGTTGAGTTTTTGGATGGTCAGGCAGGTCCGCGACTGCCGCACCTTTGTGCCTGACCCCTCACCCCGACCTTCTCCCCGCATTGCGGCGAGAGGGGGTTAGCTGCCGCGTGCGCAAGCCCTGATCGAACTGTGCGGGCTCCCAATCTCGCTCTGTCGTCCCTTCTCCCCGCAATGCGGGGAGAAGGCTAGGATGAGGGGCCAGGCAGGAAAGCGCGGCAAAGCGAAATATGCCTGTCCAGCAGCAAATCCCGCTTATCAAACCACCTGACCACAAGCCCGGCAGAACCGCCGAACCGTTTCCGCCATGCCATATTCCAGCGCATCCGCCGTCAGCCCGTGACCGATCGACGCTTCGGCAAGTGCCGGAATGCGTTTCAGCAGCGCCGGCAAATTCGCGACCGTCAAATCGTGACCGGCATTGACGGCAAGGCCCTGCGCAAATGCCGCATCGGCCGTCTTGCCCAGCGCTTCGAGAATGACCGCGGCCCGTTCCGGCGCGTCGTAGCAGCCGCCGTAAGGGCCGGTATAAAGCTCGATGCGGTCGGCGCCGACTTCCCTCGCGATCTTGACGGCTTCCGCATCGCCGTCGCCATCTGCAAACAGCGAGACGCGGCAGCCGATCGTCTTGTACTGGGCCACGACATCTGCCAGCAGATCACGGTTCTTGGCGAAATCCCAGCCATGATCCGAGGTCGCCTGCGCGGGATCGTCGGGCACCAGCGTCACCTGCTCGGGCTCGACGGAGGCGCAGAGATCGAAGAATTCCTGGCTCGGATAGCCCTCGATGTTGAACTCGGCTTGCGGAAACTCATCGTCGATCAGCGCGCGAATGTCCGGCAGGTCGGAGAAGCGGATGTGCCGCTGATCAGGCCTGGGATGCACGGTCAGGCCGCTCGCGCCCGCCGCCAGTGCGATGCGTCCGAGACCGGTCACGCTCGGCCAGGGCAGATCGCGCCGGTTGCGCAGCATTGCGATGGCGTTGAGATTCACGGAGAGCTTGGCGGGCATGATCGAAATCCATGATTATAGAGGATATTGGCGCCCTTTTATGCCATTGCGGGCCGCAAGACCAACGAGATTCGAACATCGATCCATGCAAAAGATTGATGATCTTTCGCTAGACGCAACGCTACTTAACCTGCGGCCTCAGCGAACGATCGTCAGCGTCTCGGCGGCACGCGTAATCGCCGTATAGAGCCAGCGCTCGCGCGTGTCGCGGAAGGCCCAGCTCTCGTCGAACAGCACGACATTGTTCCATTGCGAACCCTGCGCCTTGTGCACCGTCAGCGCATAGCCGTAATCGAACTCGTCATAGCGCTTGCGCGTCGACCAGGGGATTTCACCCTCGACCTCCTCGAAGGCCTGCTTCAAGAGCTTGATCTTCGCCGCGCCCCGATCCATGTCGTCGTCTTCCGGCCGCACCAGCAGATTGATGCCGGGCTTCGTCGTTTCCTTGGAGGAGGTCATCACCTGCCAGAGCGAGCCGTTGAGCAAACCCTTGGCGGGATCGTTGCGCAGGCAGACGAGCTTGTCGCCAGACTGCGGATATTCCGTCGTGAAGCCCTTGAGCTCGCGCAGGCGCTGATTGTAGCGCCGGCGGGTGCGATTGGTGCCGACCAGCACCTGATCCGCCTCCATCACCAGCGGCTGCGTCACTTCGTTTTTCGAAATCACCTGCGCCGTACCGTAGTCGCCATGCATGATCTCCTTGCCCTCGCGCACATGCATGGCGAGCTGGATGATCGGATTGTCGCGAGCCTGACGGTGAATATCGGTCAGCAGATAGTCCGGCTCCTCATTGGTGAAGAAGCCGCCGCCCGAGACCGGCGGCAACTGGCCGGGATCGCCGAGCACCAGGATCGGCGTGCCGAAGCTCATCAGGTCCCGGCCGAGTGCTTCGTCCACCATCGAACATTCGTCGACGATGATCAGCGCCGCCTTGGCGACCGGGCTCTGGCGGTTGATGGTGAACATCGGCGCGATCGAGGTCTTGCCGGTTTCCTCGTCCTCGACGGCCTCCTCGCCGCGCGGGCGATAGATCAGCGAATGGATGGTCTTGGCATTGCTGGCGCCGCGCGAACGCAACACCTGCGCCGCCTTGCCGGTGAAAGCCGCAAACAGCACATCGCCATCGACATGCTCGGCGAAATGCCGCGCAAGCGTCGTCTTGCCCGTGCCGGCATAGCCGAACAGACGGAACAGCGGTGAGCGCCCCTCCTTCAGCCATTTGGCAACGGCCTTCAGCGCTTCATCTTGTTGTGGCGCAAATTGCATGCAGCGACTTGGCAGGATTCGGCGGACGGACGCAAGCGGTAAAACCGCTCAACGCTGCGGATCGTTTTGCAGCAGGATCGGCTTGCCATGCGGCGTTGCTTCCGCCGCACGCTGCCAGCTCCTCTGCAGGTCGAGGATGAGGTTGGCATCGGCAATACCCCGGCTGACCAGCAGTCCGGACAACGCCGCCACCCAGCAATCGAAATAATCGCTGCCGTCTTCGGCCCGGCCCGGCTTGTGCAGCTCGGCCGAAAGCACCTCGGCCCACTCGCTCCAGCTGAACAGCCCCTTCTCGTGTAGATGCACGGTCATGGCGAAGGCCTCCGCCGCCCAGGGCTCGGGAAAAACCGGCTCGCCATCGGCGGATGTCGGCAGTTGTGGCGATTGCGCCAGGGGCGAGCTCGTCTCACACGCGCTCAAGATAGCTCTCCCAGGCATCGATGGAAACAGTCAGCGAGGGATCGGCGCCCTCGCCCCAGATCTCCGGCGCGTCGAAGACGACCGTATAGACCCATTGCGGGTTCTCGCCCTTGCCATGGGCATTGTCGTCGGGGAAGACGAAGGAGCCCTGCACGGCTTCCACGACGCCGGTCTTGGCGCGGGCATAGCGCGGCAGGCGCGTATGGCCCGTCGGATTGAAATTCTTCGTGCGCACGCGATCGCCGACCGCAAAAAGCGCCGCGGTCTCGACCGGCCGGTCGCAAGGCCCGCCCTTGGCGAGAACGCCGGCGACCATGTCCGCCTTCAGCACACGCTTCGGCACCGTGCCTTGCCGGGACGAATGGCCGGCCCGCAATTCCTCGCGCGTCGCGAAACCATGCCGTTCCAACAGCATCTCGATACCGCGCGTCCAGATCTCGTAGTAGCTGGCGGTGAGGTATTTTGCGGGCGGAATGCTTTCCCGCGCATGCCGGCTTTCATCGATCGTCCAAGCGCCGAACGCGCCGCAGGACAGTGTGATGCCGAGCGCCCGTTTCTCCCATTCGGCATGGAAATAGGGTTCATTCGGTTCAGGCGCGACCGGACCGAAGCCCATCTGGCCGCCGAGATCGTGGGGGCCGTTCATTGTGCCGCCTCCGGTGCCCTGGCGATCGCCGTGCCGATCATCGCGTCGCGGCTGACGAGATCGGCCAGCGCCGCCTCGCTGAAGCTATCCGTGCCGGCGGGACGCTCGGGAATGACGAGATAACGCAGCTCGGCCGTCGAGTCCCACACGCGAATTTTCTGCCCCTCCGGTAAAGTCAGGCCGAATTCCGCCAGCACGCCGCGCGGATCGATGACGGCGCGGGACCGATAGGCCGGCGCCTTGTACCAGACCGGCGGCAAGCCGAGCACCGCCCAGGGATAGCAGGAGCAAAGGGTGCAGACGACGAGATTATGCGTCTCCGGCGTATTGAAGACCGCACGCATATGCTCGCCCTGCCGGCCGGTGAAACCGAGGCTGGCGATCGCCGCCGTCGCATCGCGCCGCAACCAGTCGGCAAACGCCGGATCGCTCCAGGCCTTGGCCACCACCTGTGCCCCATTGCGCGGCCCGACCTTCGTCTCATAAGTCTCCACGATGGCATCGATCGCCGAGGGATCGATCAACCCCTTTTCCGTCAGCAGCGTCTCCAGCGCCCTCACCCGAGCCTGCATGTCGGAATAATGCTTGTCGTGATCATGGTGATGGTGGTCGTCATGATCGTGCATCATGGTTCTCCCTGTCGAATGAGACTCAAGTCTAAGCCTTGGCCATGGCATCGCCAAGCACCTTCTTCAGTGTTTCGACCACGCTCGGATGAAGCAACCCACTGCCTTTGCTGGCGCTTTTGGCTAGTCTACCGGCCATGAACATTCTGATTCTCGGCGCAACTGGTTTTATCGGCTCCGTGGTCGCGGCACGGTTGCCCGCGGACGGGCATAGTGTCACCGGCCTTGCCCGCAACCCGGACCGGGCACGCATCAAATATCCGTCGATCAACTGGATCAAAGCCGACCTGGCAACACTGACCGACCCAGCCGACTGGCAGGCGCTGCTGATCGGCCAGCAAGCCGTCGTCAACTGTGCCGGCGCGCTTCAGGACGGGCTTTCGGACAATCTCGCCGCCACGCAGGAAAAGGCGATGCTCGCCCTCTATGCCGCAGCGGAAACATCGGGAACCGAGCTTATCGTCCAGATTTCCGCGCGCACGGACGGCGGAGCCAAGAAACGCCCGTTCCTGGCGACGAAACGCCACGCGGACGAGGCTCTGGCGGCAAGCGGACTCCATTATGTGATCCTGAGGCCGGCGCTCGTTATCGGCCGCAACGCCCATGGCGGTACGGCGCTGCTGCGCGCCCTTGCCGCCATGCCCTGCATCCTGCCGCTGATCCATGCACGCAGCCCGATCGAGATCGTCTCCGTCGGCGATGTCGCGATGGCCGTTTCGAAAGCGGTCGCCGGCCAGCTCCCGCACGGTGCCGACATCGATCTTGCCGGCAATGACGTCTGGACGCTTCGCGACCTTGTGGCCCTTCATCGAAGCTGGCTCGGCCTGCCGCCGGCACGGATGGTGACGATGCCGGCCGGTCTGGCACGACCAATCACCTGGGCGGCGGATATCGCCGGCAAGCTCGGCTGGCGCTCGCCGCTTCGCTCGACCGCGATGGCCGTGATGCCGGAAGGCGTTCTTAGCCGTCAGGATAAGCAACACCGCCCCGACTGGCGTCTGGCAACGGCGGCCGAGATATTCGACGCCAACCCCGCCGGCATTCAGGACGTATGGTTTGCCCGTCTCTATCTCCTGAAGCCATTGATGATCCTCAGTCTTGCATTGTTCTGGATCATGTCCGGCATCATCCCGATGCTGAGTCCGCTTGCCGCGAGCCGGCATTTTCTGCCCTTCATGTCGCAGGGTCTGGCAAACGCCTTGACGATCGCCACAAGCCTTCTCGACATCGCCCTTGGCGCGCTCGTTCTCCTGCGGCCCTCGGCGCGCGCCGCACTCTACGGAATGCTGCTGGTCACCCTCGCCTATCTCGCTGGCGGAACGATATTGGAACCATCCCTCTGGCTCGATCCGCTCGGACCGCTCGTCAAGGTCCTGCCATCGATCCTGCTGACGGCCGTCACGCTTGCGATATTGGAGGAACGCTGATGCTGTTGGAGGAGCTTCTTCGCCTCGCCCACGTCATCGGCGCCACCGTGTTGTTCGGCACTGGCGCGGGCATCGCCTTCTTCATGGTCATGGCGCACCGCACCGGCGATCCCAAGCTGATCGCGCATGTCGCAGGCACAGTCGTCATCGCCGACACGGTGTTCACCGCGACTGCCGTGATTTTCCAGCCAATAACCGGTTATTATCTGGCACAGTCGATCGGCTGGTCGCTTCACGAGGGATGGATCGCCGTTTCCCTCTTGCTCTACGTCCTGACAGGCATTTTCTGGCTGCCGGTGGTCTGGATACAAATCCGGCTGCGCAATCTCGCGCGAGCGGCGTCGGCCGCGGGATTGCCGCTGCCTCCAGCCTATCACCGGCTTTACCGCATCTGGTTTGCCTGCGGCTTTCCCGCCTTTTTCGCTGTCATCGGCATCATCTGGCTCATGCTCAACAAGCCGAACATAACGTTATTTTAGCATCGGCCAGAGGCTGAGAACCAGAAGAACCGCCATGGTGATGTTGAACCATTTGAGACGAACCGGATCGGAAAGCCAGTCGCGCAAGGCCGAGCCGAAGCCGGCCCAGGTGGAGACGCTGGGAACGTTGACTGCCGCGAAAGCGAAGCCGACGAGCAGGACGCTGATCAGGTAGAGCTGCGGATTGGTGTAGGTCGCCATCGCGGTAACCGCCATCACCCACGCCTTGGGATTGACCCACTGAAAGACGGCGGCACTCATGAAGCTCATCGGCTGCGCGCCGCTCTCCCTCTCGCTGATGCTGCGCGAGGTGGCGATCTTCCAGGCGATCCAGACGAGATAGGCTCCACCGGCAAATTTCAGGACCGTGTAAAGCAGCGGCACGGTGTGCAGCAGCGCGCCAAGCCCCAGCCCGACACCGAGCAGCAGCGACAAGAAGCCGACACCGATGCCCAGCATATGCGGGATCGTGCGGCGGAAGCCGAAATTCACACCCGATGCGAACAGCATCATGTTGTTCGGCCCCGGTGTGATCGAGGTCGTGAACGCAAACAGAAGAAGAGCCAGAAACGTATCCAGCGCCATAAAGCCTCCTTGGACGCCGTTCCGATCGGCGGCGCCATTCATTCAGTATGATGCGCCGGGTATCGAGGCGCATGTCTGGCACATCCCTAATTCGCCTTGGATTCGAACGCCATGGGACGATTGTCACAGTGACATGAATGTCTTGATTGAAATCCGGATGAACGGCCTTATCCTTGCCCTTGTTCACAATGAGGACAGGCCATGCACGACCCCATTCCCGCCGTCACCCTCCCCTCCGGCGTCACCGTGCCGGTGCTCGGCCAAGGCACGTGGAATATGGGAGAAAATGCCGCCCGCGCCAAGGACGAGATCGCCAGCCTGAAGGCCGGCATCGACCTGGGCATGACGCTGCTTGACACCGCCGAGATGTACGCCGATGGCGGCTCGGAGCAAATCGTCGGCAAGGCCGTCGAGGGGCGGCGCGACGAGGTATTTCTGGTCAGCAAGGTCTATCCGCATAACGCCAGCCGCAGGGGCACGATCGAGGCTTGCGAGCGCAGCCTGAAACGGATGCAGACCGATCGCATCGACCTTTATCTGCTGCATTGGCGCGGCGGACATCCGCTGGCCGAAACGGTCGCGGCTTTCGAAAGCCTGAAGGCTGCCGGAAAGATCGGCGCCTGGGGCGTCTCGAATTTCGATGTCGACGATATGGGGGAATTGCTGGCCGTTCCCGACGGCGGCAACGTCGCCGTCAACCAGGTGCTCTATAACCTCGCGCGGCGCGGCATCGAATATGATCTGCTGCCCTGGTGCCAGGCGCGCAACATTCCGATCATGGCCTATTCGCCGATCGAGCAGGGCCGGCTCTTGCATCATCCCGACCTGATCCATATCGCCAAGACCTATCAGGCGACGCCGGCCCAGGTCGCGCTCGCCTTTCTGCTGGAACGCGATGGTGTCATCGCTATTCCCAAGACCTCCAATCCGCAGCGCATCGCCGAAAACCGCGATGCCGTCTCGCTCGATATCAGCGACGAAGACTGGGCCACCCTCGACACCGCCTTCCCACCACCGTCGCGAAAGAAGTCGCTGGAAATGCTTTAACGACGCGCCCTGTCAGGATCCGGCATCGGCGCGCTGCTGCGCCACGATCAGATCCATCGCCTGGAAGACATCCAGCAGCCGCCAGTCGGCGGGATCGCGATAGGTCGGATAGAGCGAGAAGGCTGCCGCGGCAATCTGATCGACCGTCCTGCGTCTCGTTCGGTTGCCGGCAAGCGTGGCCTTCACGTAGACGCCGAAATGATCTTCCGTCACCCCCCAGCCGGCATAGAAGGGAGCGGCGTAACAACGCACGGGGATGCCCCGCAGCAGCGCATCGAAACCGAACTGGCTGGACACGGTCCAGACCTCATCCACGACCTCAAGGATCGACGCCGCCGATACGGCATCGTCGACGAAGATCGCTCCGCCCTTCGCGGCGGCATCGGTCGCCAGATATCCCTTGGCATGGCCGGCCATGACATCCGGATGCGTCCGGATCAGGCATTGGACATCGCTTGCCAGCGCATCAGCCAGCATCCGCTCGAACGAGGCGCGAGATCCGAGCGCCTTGCCGACGGAGATATCGCCGACCACCTGATCGACAAGCAGGATACGACGCTTGGTCGTGCGCTCGATTGCCGGCGGCTTGTGCGGCAGGTGATTATATTTGGAAAGCCTGTTACGGACGATCTGCTCGCGGATGGCCTTGCCCAGCTCCCCGACATCCTCCGCACCGGCAATCAGGCGTTCGAGGCGCGAGGGCCGGCTTGCATCCACGGGCAGCCCAAGATCGTCGACCACGATGGAAAGAGGGATGGCCCCGGCCTTCCCCAGGCCGACCGAACGCAAGAAACCGTCTTCGAGATTCCAGCGCGGCAGCCCGCGCATCCGCGCGATCGCCGCCGCCGTCTTTGCCGGTATGCGCCCGCCCCAGGACAACACGCCGCCGATGTCCGGCGACAATGTGGTCGCAATCGTCTGCGCCCCGAAATACTGCCCTAGCCAGGGAAAGGCACTGCGCACATAGAAGGTGGCGCCGAGACGCATACCATCAGGCGGATGCCAACTCTTCTCGCCGATTTCAGGCAACTTTTCCCCGATCGCAAACCCCAATGATCTCACCCGCCTGAGATGGGGTCCGTCCTGCCGGCCCCAAGCGCCGCGAACCTACGCGACACTCGAAAGCCGGTCAACGACGTGAGGCCCGTTACATTCCCTGCGAGCCGCGGTTCATCGCCGCGATGCCGGTGCGGCAGACCTCGATCAGACCGAGCGGCTTGATGATGGCGATGAACTGGTCGATCTTCGAGGACTTGCCGGTAATCTCGAAGATGAAATGCTCGACGGTGGCATCCACCACCTTGGCATGGAAGGCGTCGGCCAGACGCAAGGTCTCGGCACGGGTCTCGCCGCTGCCTGCAACCTTCAGCAGCGCCACTTCGCGCTCGATCGGCCGTTCCTGGCCGAGTTCGCGGGCGCGCACCGTCAGGTCGACGACGCGGTGAACCGGAACGATGCGCTCAAGCTGCGCCTTGATCTGCTCCAGCACCTGCGGTGTGCCGCGGGTGACGACGGTGATGCGCGACAGATGCGCCTGATGCTCCGTCTCGGAGACGGTCAGGCTTTCGATGTTGTAGCCGCGACCGGAGAAAAGGCCGATGACGCGGGCAAGCACGCCGGGCTCGTTGTCGACGAGAACCGATAGCGTATGGCTCTCGATCGCCGCGGTTTCCGGCGAAATAAAATAGGCGGAGCCCGTGGGTTGAAGGTGTGCGTTCATGATCCTTGTTCCGTTTCCTCGGTTCTTTTAGTCAGGATGCCAGCTCGATGCTGACATGATCCATGTATTGTTGCGCGAGCTTGACGAGATCGCGATCGAACGTGACGAAGGTTTCACCTGCGTCGAGACTGGAGACATGAAAAGCATCCGCGAAATCGAGGCCGGCTTCAAAAGCGTCCAGAGCTGAAATCACCCTCTCGCGTTCACGGAATATGATCGTGTCCGATGCGAGCAGTGATCGAAACAATCCGGAGATTTGCCGCGAAGTCATTCCGATACTTTTGCGAAGAACCCACTCCGTCTCCAGCAGAACGGTCGAGAGAATGACGACATTGGAGGTTCGTAAAATCTCTGCCGCGACCTGCCATTGCTTGCTGTCATCTCTGGCAAGGACACGGACAAGAATGTTGGTATCAATCGTTCTTGTCTTCATCCCACTGCCGATTCACTTTGTCCCACCTACGGTTCGCTTCCGATACAATAGCCTTATCAATCATCTCATCCGTAATCGGCGGTCCGTCATACCGGGGGATAAGCGACAAGAACTCATCTATCGTCAGCTTCTTCTCAACAAGCCTTTGTTCCTGCTTCACCGGCTCCAGCGTGATGACGTTGTCATGCTCGGTCACTTCAAATTCAGTGCCAGCCTCATAACCATGGGCATCACGAACCGACTTGGGCAGTGTGAATGTAATCCTGCCGTTGTCGGACATCTTTGCTCTGGTCATGCTTCTGACTCCTCAAGAAGTGGGACACGGCAAGTCTACCGTGTCCCCGCGTTCCGATCAAACCAGCTGCCGACCCTTGGCGTCGATGGCGTTGGCAACGGCCTCGTCGGTGGCTTCGTCCGGCAGCAGCATCTCGTTATGCGCCTTGCCCGAGGGGATCATCGGGAAGCAGTTGGCGAGATTGGCGACGCGGCAATCGAAAATGACCGGCTTCTTGACGTCGATCATCTCCTGGATGGCGGCATCGAGATCACCCGGCTTTTCGCAGCGCAGGCCGACGGCGCCATAGGCTTCCGCCAGCTTGACGAAATCCGGCATGGCTTCCGTATAGGAGTTCGACAGGCGGTTGCCGTGCAACAGCTGCTGCCACTGGCGCACCATGCCCATATACTGGTTGTTCAGGATGAAGATCTTGATCGGCGCGCTGTATTGGATCGCCGCCGACATTTCCTGAATGCACATCTGGATCGACGCATCGCCGGCGATGTCGATGACCAGGCTTTCCGGATGGGCGATCTGCACGCCAAGTGCAGCCGGCAGGCCGTAGCCCATGGTGCCGAGGCCGCCCGAGGTCATCCAGCGGTTCGGCTGTTCGAAACCATAGAACTGCGCCGCCCACATCTGATGCTGGCCGACTTCGGTGGTGATGTAGGTATCGCGATGCTTGGTCAGCTCGTAGAGACGCTGGATGGCATATTGCGGCATGATGACGTCGTCGCTCGCTTTGTAGGCGAAGGAGTTGCGCGCACGCCAGCGGGCAATGTCCGCCCACCAGTCGCCGAGACGTTCCGCCGCCGGCTTCTGCGGCAGCGCGCGCCACAGCCGGACCATATCTTCCAGAACATTGCCGACATCACCGAGAATGCCGATATCGACGTGAACGTTCTTGTTGATCGAGGACGGATCGATGTCGATATGGATCTTCTTCGAATTCGGCGAGAAGGCGTTCAGGCGGCCGGTAATGCGGTCGTCGAAGCGCGCGCCGATGCAGACCATGACGTCGCAATCATGCATCGCCATGTTCGCTTCGTATGAGCCGTGCATGCCGAGCATGCCGAGCCAGCTCTTGCCGGATGCGGGATAGGCGCCGAGCCCCATCAGGGTCGAGGTGATCGGGAAGCCGGTCAACTCCACGAGTTCGCGCAGCAGCTTGGAAGCCTCCGGGCCGGAATTGACGACGCCGCCGCCGGAATAGATGACCGGCCGGCGTGCCTTCGCCATCAGTTCGACAGCCTGCTTGATCCTGTTGAGATCGCCCTGGATCTTCGGCTGGTAGCTCTTCTGGACATCATGCGTTTCCGGCGGCGTATAGGTGCCGGTGGCGAACTGGATATCCTTCGGAATATCGACGACGACCGGACCCGGACGACCCGACTGGGCGATGCGGAAGGCTTCGTGAATGGTGGCGGCGAGCTTGTTGACGTCCTTGACCAGCCAGTTGTGCTTGGTGCAGGGCCGCGTGATGCCGACCGTATCGCATTCCTGGAATGCGTCCGAGCCGATCAGCGTCGTCGGAACCTGGCCGCTCAGGCAGACGAGCGGAATGGAATCCATCAAGGCATCCTGCAGCGGGGTGACGGCATTCGTCGCGCCGGGACCGGAAGTGACCAGCATCACGCCGACCTTGCCGGTCGAGCGGGCATAGCCTTCGGCCGCGTGGCCCGCGCCCTGCTCGTGACGCACGAGGATATGCTGGATGTCATCCTGCTGGAAAATCTCGTCGTAGATCGGAAGAACCGCACCGCCCGGATAACCGAAGATGTGCTCGACGCCATTGTCCTTGAGCGCCCGCAGCACGATCTCCGCGCCTGTCATCTGATTGCCGTTCGCCTGATTATCTGTGCCGGTCATACGTTTGTTCCGCTGTCTGCTGGAGGTTTGGAAGAATGAAATCTCGATTTCGGGCATAAAAAAAGGCCCCTTGGGGAGCCTGTCATCTAGCGCATGGGTGGCTGTCGCCGGATGGTTACACCATCCTGCCCATGCGCCTTCCCACCACGATAAGAACGATCGAGTTTTTCATGGGCCGAAGTGATAGACAGAAAATTTCCGAGCGTCAACGCATTCCGCAATAAAAAATCGCGGCGCCTGCCGATGCCCATAAAAAGCGCGCCGGCCCGAAAGGGTTTTATTAAGCCGCCCTGCCTATGCTCCAGACCTTAACGCTGGGAGTAGCCTTTTGCTCAACAACGACCTGCAGACGTCAGGCAAAGCCGGCGATCTCGATCGCCGCGACAAGCTCAAGCCGGGAAACCGTTTCCTTGGCCGTGTCGTCGCATGCAGCGGTTCGAAGGCAACCATCGCCGCGGTCGCGGAGGACGGTGGAACCGACCTCACCGAGCTCTGGTCCGTCGGCAAGCTGATCTCCATCAGCGTCGGCAACAACCGCGTCGCCGCCCTCGTCTACTCCATGAACACCGGCAATACCGGCTGGGGCGAAGACCAGGACAATCTGTTCCGCATCGAGGTGGAGCTGCTCGGCGAAGTCCGCGTCGGGCTGAACGGCCGCGAGGAATTCTCGAGCGGCATCTCCGCCTATCCCTATCTCGGCGCCATCGCGCACCGCATCCGCGCCGCCGACCTGATGCGCATCTTCGATGCCGGCAAGGACAGCAGCTGCGTCATCGGCAAGCTGACGCAGGACGAAAGCATCGATGCCGCCATCCATATTCCCTCCATGCTTGCGAAGCATTTTGCCGTGGTCGGCTCCACCGGCGTCGGCAAATCCACCGCCGTCTCGCTGCTCCTGCACAAGGCGATCGTTGCCGATCCGAAACTGCGCGTCCTGATCCTCGATCCGCACAATGAATTCGCGGCCGCCTTTCCGAAACATTCCGTGGTCATCGACACCGAAACGCTCGACCTGCCCTTCTGGCTGATGCGGCTCGACGAATTCGCCGAAGTCGTGTTTCGCGGCCGCCCGCCCATTCCCGATGAACTCGACATTCTGCGCGATGTCATTCCGGAGGCCAAGCGTGCGTTTCGCGGCGGCGACTCCTCGCTGATGCGCCGCCAGACGGAGAAGAGCTCGGTCACCGCCGACACGCCCGTCCCCTATCGCATGGCCGATCTGCTTGCCCTCATCGACGAACGCATCGGCCGTCTCGAGGGCCGCCAGGAAAAGCCGCACCTGCGCTCCCTGAAGATGCGCATCATCTCGGCGATCAACGACCCGCGCTATCACTTCATGTTCTCCAACAATACGATCAGCGACACAATCGTGGAGACGATCGCGCAGATCTTCCGCATTCCCGGCGACGACAAGCCGATCTGCACCTTCCAGCTCGCCGGCATTCCCTCCGAAGTCGTCAATTCCGTCGCCTCCGTCCTCTGCCGCATGGCCTTCGAACTGGCGCTCTGGAGCGATGGTGCGATCCATATGCTTGTCGTCTGCGAGGAGGCGCACCGCTATATTCCCGCCGACCCGACCCTCGGCTTCTTTCCGACCCGGCAGGCAATCGCCCGCATCGCCAAGGAAGGCCGCAAATATGGCGTGTCGCTCGGCATCATCACCCAGCGGCCGGGAGAACTCGACCAGACGATCCTGTCGCAATGCTCGACGCTGTTCGCCATGCGCCTCGCCAACGATCGCGACCAGGATATCATCCGTTCGGCCATACCGAATTCCTCGATCTCGACGACGAGCTTCCTCTCTTCCATCGGCAACGGCGAGGCCATCGCATTCGGCGAAGCCATCGCCGTGCCGATGCGCATGCGCTTCTCCCGCGTCGAGGATCATCTGCTGCCGAAGGCGAATGGCAGCATTGCCAGAACGAGCGAGGAAACGCCCGATACCGTCGATCTGCGTACCATCATCAGCCGCATGCGCTCGATCACAGGCCCCGATATCTCCGCATTCCAGCAAAGCTACGGGGCTTCCTCGAACGACGCGATGGACGATATCGACGACGACTTCCTCGATGAGCCCGCGCCGTCACCACAGCCGGCGGCAAGCGCCGCCGCGCCCGTGGAGCCCTACCGCCCCGACATGCTGCCGCGCCCGGCGGCCCCTCCCTCCTCGACCACGGCGCCTCAGACATCGATCGACAGCCGTCTCGCGGAACTGCGCCGTGACTATCGCGGCGACGACAATGCCGGCAACCTGCCGGCCTCAAGCAGGGATGCCGCTCCGTCTGCGCGCCGAGAGCCCGGCCTGTCACTGCGCGACAGTATCCTGAAGAAGCCGCTCAGCAGCCTCTACAGCAAAGACTAAGGGCTGATACGCTCCCAGCTTTCGTCCATCTGGTTGCGAAACCAGGTCATTTGCCGCTTGGCATATTGGCGCGTCGCGGCGGCGCCGGTCTCGACAAGCTCCGCGCGCGAGATTTCGCCGCGCAGCATCGCGGCGATCTGCGAAACCCCAATCGCCTTCATCACCGGCTTTTCCGGAGGCAGGTCCAGAGCCAACAGCGCGCGGACCTCTTCCTCCGCGCCCATGGCGAGCATCGTCTCGAAACGGCCGTTGATACGCTGATGCAGAACGGCGCGCTCCGGCAGCACGACGATTTTCCGGGCGCGAGCGGGATCAATGATGACGGGCCCGGTGCGGCCCTGCAGCGTGGCAATGGACTGTCCGGTGGCCTCGATCACTTCCAGCGCCCGCACGATGCGATGACCATCCTGCGGATTGAGGCTCTCGGCCACGGCGGGATCACGATCGGCAAGCGCGCGATGCAATGCCTCCGCCCCCTCGACCAATAGCCGCTCCCGCAGCCGGTTGCGGATCTCCGGGGGAATATCGGGCATGTCCGAAAGACCACCGGTCAGTGCCTTGAAATAAAGCCCTGTGCCGCCGACGAAGACCGGCATGCGTCCTTCGCGGCGCAGGCGTTCCAACAGCGCGGCCGTCTCCCGCAGCCAGATACCGGTGGAATAGGCTTGCCCCGCGGGCACATGACCGTAAAGATGATGGGGGATGCCTTCCATATCCGCTTCCGACGGCCGTGCCGTCAGTATGCGGAGCGTGTCATAGACCTGCATGCTGTCGGCATTCACCACGACGCCGCCATGCGCCCGCGCCAACTCCACCGCAAGCGCGGACTTGCCGCTGGCGGTCGGCCCGGTTATCAGGATCGCTTCGATATCGCTTACAGGAATTTTGATCATGGCCTTCGTTGCCACGCTTATTGCCAATCCGTCAAACCCCGTTCTCGTTCCGGTCATCGCCGAACGGGCGGCGGACGCCGTCAAGGCGTCCGGGCTCTATTGGCTGGCCGATGGCATCGCCTGCGATATCGCCCTGCGCGACGATGTCGACCTGAAGGCCGCGCAAGCCAATATTGCCGCTATCATCGGTGGCGCGCCGATCGATCTCGTCATCCAGGACGCGGAGACCCGCCGCAAGAAGCTGCTGATCGCCGACATGGATTCCACCATGATCGGCCAGGAATGTATCGACGAGCTCGCGGCAGAAATCGGCCTCAAGGATGAGGTCGCCGCCATCACCGCCCGCGCCATGAATGGCGAGATCGACTTCGAGCCCGCCCTGCGCGAACGCGTCGCCCTGCTGAAGGGGCTGCCGATTTCGGTTGTCGACGATGTTATCGCCAAGCGGATCACGCTGACGCCCGGCGGCCGCGAACTCATCGCGACGATGAGGGCCAAGGGCTATTACTCCGCCTTGGTCTCCGGCGGCTTTACCGTCTTCACGAGCCGCATCGCCGCAACGCTTGGCTTCGATCAGGACCGTGCCAACATCCTGCTCGAGGACAATGGCGTGCTGACCGGCCTCGTCGCCGAACCGATCCTCGGCAAGCAGGCCAAGATCGATGCGCTCAATGAAATCGCCGAAGAACTCGGCATCGCCACGGATGAGGCAATGGCCGTCGGCGACGGCGCCAACGATCTTGGCATGCTGCAGCTCGCCGGCTCCGGCGTCGCCCTTCACGCCAAGCCCGCCGTGGCCGCGCAGGCGAAGATGCGCATCGACCATGGCGACCTGACCGCCCTGCTCTACATCCAGGGCTACCGGAAGACGGATTTCGTCAAAGCCTGAAATACAACGATAGATATTGACAGATCAGCCTAGGCAGTGACCATCCACATTGAAAAATCATTGCAAAAATGGTATATATTCATGGTATGGTCAGTCGAGTTTCTCAACGAAAATGTTCACGCTCAATTGGACGCCTTTCCTGAGGATATCATTGCTAGTTTTCTGCGTATTGCTCGGTTGATCGAAATTGCCGGCCCTCAGAATGTCCACGAACCCTATGTGAAGCATCTCTAAGGCCCGATCTGGGAAATGCGCATGCGGGGCAAAGATGGCATCGCTCGCGCAGCTTATGTCACAGCTCATGAGCGCAGGGTGGTTGTCGTTCACGTCTTCCGAAAAAAGACTCAAAAGACACCTCGCCGAGAAATCGAAATAGCGTTGAAGCGCGCAAGGGAGGTCAAATAATGCCGAAGAGTCTTTTGGTTGCTGATGCTGCAAAAGAGTGGCTCAAGAATCCGAAAATTGCCGAAGCCTACAATGCGCTCGAAGAAGAATTTGCCCTTGCCGAAGCTCTCATCAAGGCTCGTGCCGACGCTGCCATGACCCAAGAGGATGTCGCCAAGGCAATGGGAACGACGCAAGCCGCCATCGCCAGGCTGGAGAGCGGTCGCTCCATGCCGTCCACCCGCACGTTGCAGCGCTACGCCGAGGCAACCGGTACGAAGCTTCGTATTCATTTCGAGAAACCAAAATCCACGCGGTCGGCCTCCTAATCCAAAATCGACTTTTCCAGCCATAAACGGTCCCCCGCGTCATGATCATTGCCGAAACAGAACGCCTCCTTATCCGCAACTGGCGCGACGAAGACCGTGATCTCGCCTTCGAAATCAATTCGGATGAGAGGGTGATGGAATTCTTTCCATTTCGTCGCAATCGTGCCGAAGCGGATGCATTCCTGGAGCGGGTCCGATCCATGATCGCCGAAACCGGCCTTGGCTTCTATGCACTGGAGGACAAGGCGACCGGCGCAGCGATCGGCTTTTGCGGGCTGGCGCGCACCGATCATCTGGAGCCCTTCGTGAAAAAGGGCACGGTCGAGATCGGCTGGAGGCTCTCGGCCCGTTTCTGGGGCAAGGGATTTGCCAGCGAATCTGCCCGGGCGCTGCTCGTCCACGGGTTCGAAACGCTCGGTCTCGACGAGATCGTGTCCTTCGCCGTCCACAACAATATCCGCTCGACCGCCGTCATGGAGCGGATCGGCATGCAGCGTGTCGATGGTGGGGACTTCAATCATCCGGGCGTACCGGATAGCCACCCTCACCTGCAACGCCATGTGCTCTACCGGCTGGCCGCCACAGAATGGCGCTCAGCTCGGACGGTGTAGGTTTGACGCCTATTCCAGCGGCACGGCGATGAAGCGCAGGTCACCGGCTGGAGACGCTATCATCATCTGGGCGTTGCGCCGGCCTTCCCGTTTCAGCGAGGCCACTTTCTCCGACGCCGCGGTCGGCGTCTGAACGAATTCCTGCGCCACTTCCACGACGACATCGCCGGGCTTCAGGCCCTTCTCGGCCGCGGCCGAACCCGGCGCGACCTCGGTAATGACGACACCGTCGACACTGTCGGCAATGCCGAAGCTCTTGCGGTTCTCGGCGTTCAGCGTCGCAAGCTTCATGCCGAGCACATTCTGGGCCGCCTGGGGCTGCGAAGGCGTCTGTTGCTGCTGGTCGTCGCCCTGGTCCTGACCGTCCATGCCGTCGTCGCCATCGTCACCGTCGTCGGGATTGATGACGCCGTCATTGCCGCCGCCATTGCCATCCGGTGCGAGCTGCGGCGGCTTGCTCTTGTCGCCGTCGCTGCCCCTGTCGCTACCTTTGTCGCCGGTCGCGGCCGCCGCCTGATCGCCATCCTCCAGGCGACCGAGCGTAACCTTGATGGTCTGTTGCTTGCCGTCGCGCAGGATGACCACGTCGACTTCCTTGCCGACCGGGCTTTCGGCAACGACGCGCGGCAGGTCGCGCATTTCGTCCACATCCTTGCCGTCGAATTTCAGGATGACGTCGCCGGCCTTGATCGTGCCGTTGTCGACCGGACCGCCCTTGATGACGCCGGCCACCAGAGCGCCCTTGGCGCTGTCGAGGCCGAGGCTGTTGGCCACATCGTCGGTCACTGGCTGGATGCGCACGCCGAGCCAGCCACGGCGGGTCTCGCCGAAGTCCATGAGCTGCTTGACGACGCCCTCGGCCAATTCCGACGGAACGGCGAAACCGATGCCGATCGAGCCGCCGCTCGGCGAAATGATGGCCGTGTTGATACCGATCACCTCGCCCTTCATATTGAAGAGCGGGCCGCCGGAATTGCCCTTGTTGATCGCGGCGTCCGTCTGGATGAAATTGTCATAGGGGCCGGCATTGATGTTGCGCCCGCGCGCCGAAACGATGCCGACCGTCACCGAGCCGCCGAGGCCGAAGGGATTGCCGATCGCCATAACCCAGTCGCCGATCCGCATCTTCGAGGAATCGCCGAACTTCACCGCCACCAGCGGGCGCTTCGGCTCGACCTTCAGCACCGAAAGATCGGTCTTCGTATCCGTGCCGATCAGCTTCGCCTTCAGCTTGGTGCCGTTCGGGAAGATCACCTCGATATCGTCGGCGCCTTCGATAACGTGGTTGTTGGTGACGATGTAGCCCGAGGGATCGATGACGAAGCCGGAACCGAGCGAGCTGACCTTGCGGTTGCTGTTGTCGTTGTTCCGGTTCTTGAAGAAGTCGTTGAAGAAATCCTGGAACGGCGAATTGTCGGGCACCTTGGGTGTCGCCGGGCCATCGCCCTCGTTCTTGACCTTCTGGGAGGTCGAAATATTGACCACCGCGTCGAGCAGTCCCGATGCCAGATCGGCAACGGAAGCCGGGCCGGCATTCGCCTTGGGATTTCCGGGAACCGCCGGCATCGTCGTCGGTGCCGCGCCCGGATCTGTGACCGGCGGGCTGACGGCCGGCGCCTGGGCCGGATTGGTCGCGGCGGCGGGTGCCTGATTGCCGGAGGCCGAGGGTGCCGGCGCCGTCTGCGCGCGTGCCTGTCCGACACTACCCAGGACAGGGCCGGCGATCAGCGCGACACTGGCCAGAAGAGCGAACGAACGTCTGAAAGGCAGGCGATTGGTCAAGGCCATCAGGCATCCTCATCGATAAAGGGAAGTCTTGTATAAGCATCAACATAAGGCGGAATGATGAAGCGTGAAATCACCTTTTTGCGAAATCCCCGTGTGGCCGTTGCGCCTTTGAAATCATGGTAAAATTGCCGGGCCGCTCCTCAAAAGCAAGGGGCCGCCAACAGGCAGCCCCCTCTAATTTCCAGGAGTTTTCGCGCGTCAGTTCGCGGGCTTTGCCGTCGCCGGCGCGGCAGCGGAGCCGGCTGAACTGTCGAAATACTTGAAGAATTCCGACTGGTTCGGCGGCAGCACGAGCGTCTTGCCGCCCGAGCCGAACGACGAGCGATAGGCGGCCATCGAACGATAGAACTCATAGAAGCTCGGATCGCGCTGCGATGCATCGGCGAAGATGCCGTTGCGCTCGGCTTCGCCCTGACCACGCAGGATTTCCGAATCCTTCTGCGCATCCGCGACGATCTCGACGACCTGACGGTCGGCGATGGCGCGGCGGCGCTGGCCCTCTTCGTTACCGCGGGCGCGGATCAGCTCGGCTTCCGCCAGGCGCTCGGCCTTCATGCGGTCGTAGGTCTGCTGCGACACTTCCTGGGTCAGGTCGGTGCGGCGGATGCGGACGTCCTCGATGTTGAGGCCGAGCGTTTCGGCGTCACGATGCAGGTCGTCGCGCACTTCCGTCATCATTGATGCGCGCTCTTCGGAAAGAGCGGCTTCGAAACCGCGCAGACCGTAGACCCGGCGCAGCGACGCGTCGAGACGGGTTCTGAGGCGCGATTCCGCCGCATCGCGATCACCCGATACCGTTTCGCGGAACTTGCGCGCATCGGTGATCTTGTAGACCACGAAAGCATCGACCTCATAGAACTTGCCGCCCGAGACCTGCACGCGGATATTGTCGAGATCGAAGCGCAGCTCCTGATCCTGGACATATTGCACGCGGTCGGCATCCATGAAGGCGAAGGGCAGCTTGAAATAGAGACCCGGCTCGGTCTTGACGTCGCGGATCTGGCCGAAGCGCAGGACAATCGCCTGTTCACGGGCATTGACCACGAAAACCGAGGAATAAACGATCAGCAGCAGCACCGCGAGCGCGATGAGAATGGCTGGCAAACGGCTGGACGTCATTATTTGGCCTCCGGCTGAGCTGCGGCAGCGGGCGCGTTGCCCGTCTGCGTCGAGGACTTGCCGAGATCATTCAGCGGCAAGTAGGGCAGGACGCTCTGCTTGTCGTCGATGATGATGCTATTGGAATTGCCGATGACGGACTCCATGGTTTCGAGGAACAACCGCTTGCGGGTCACTTCCGGCGCCTTGACGTATTCATCGTAGATGGAGATGAAGCGCTGCGCCTCACCCTGGGCTTCCTTGACGACGCGATCCTTGTAGGCGGCAGCGTCTTCGCGAATCTGCGCTGCGCGACCGCGCGCCTGACCCAGCTTCTGGTTGGCGTATTGGTTCGCCTCCTGCACCTGCTGGTCTTCATTCTGTTCGGCGCGCTGCACCTCGTCGAAGGCATCGGCCACTTCGCGCGGCGGCGACACGTCCTCGATCGGCACGGCATTGATGGAAATGCCGGCGTTGTAGCGGTCCATCGTGTCCTGAATGATGTTTCTCACCTCGACAGCGACCTGCTGGCGATTGTCACGATAGATATCCTGGGCGGGACGGCGACCGACCACCTCACGCATGGCGCTTTCGGCAACCTGCTGCAACGTCTCGTCGGGGCTTTCGACCTCGAAGAGATAGGCTTGCGGATTGGTGACGGTGTAAAGCACCGAGAACTGGACGTTGACGATATTCTGATCGCCCGTCAGCATCAGACCGGCATTGGAACCGGAGCCGGAACGCCCGCCGATATTGCGCTGCTGTTCGGTGACCTTGGCGATTTCGACGCGATCCATCGGCCAGAAATGGAAATGCAGGCCGGGCATGGAGACTTCGGCGCGCGGCTTGCCGAACCGCAGCTCGACACCGCGCTCATCCGGCTGCACCGTGTAAACGCATTGAATGAGCCAGAAAACACCGATGACCGCGGCTATGATGAGAAAGGCGCCGCCATTGAAGCCGCCGGGAACGAAGCCCTTCAGCCGGTCCTGGCCACGACGGATAATGTCTTCGAGATCCGGTGGGCCGCCGCTGCCGCTTCCCCGCGGCCGGTTCGGTCCCTGCCCCCAGGGTCCCTGATTATTTCCGCCGCCACCGCCGCCCCATGGGCCACCGCCGCCGCCATTCTGATTGCTCCAAGGCATCAAAACCTCTTTGTTTGTTGACTCCCAGTGATCGCGCCAAACCTTCTCATTCGCTGCGCGAAATTCGCGGACGGCGGCGATTGTTCCCGTTATAGGTATCGACGCACCTGCTTTCAACGCAACTTCAGGAAGTTCGGCGGATTTATTGGAAAATAGTTGAATTCCGCGAACAGGATTTAGCGTTTGCGCCTGGAGTAAATGACGAAGCGGGTCGGATAATTGTCCTTCTCGCCCGCCGGCACGGCAAGCTCGCTGTCGACCTGCCAGATGGCCGGATCGATTGCCGGAAAGGCGGTATCGCCCTCCACATCGGCCTCGACATGCGTCACCAGCAACCGGTCCGCCAGACCGATCGCCTGCCGGTAGATCTCGCCGCCGCCGCCGATGCAGATCTCGTCCGCGCCACTTGCCGTCGCCAGACGATCCGCAAGCGCGATGGCCTCGTCCAGACTGTGCACGACCGTTATGCCATCGGCCGAAAAGCCGGTGTCGCGGGTGATCACGACATTCGGCCGGCCCGGCAGCGGCTTGCCGATCGACTGGAAGGTCTTGCGCCCCATGATCACCGGTTTGCCGAGCGTCATGGCCTTGAAGCGCTTGAGATCGGACGACAGCCGCCATGGCATATCGCTATCACGGCCAATGATGCCATTGCGCGATACCGCGACGACAATGGTTTTGGCTGGGGTCTTGATTGATCCGGACATGCTTCTCCCCTCACGCGGCGATCGACGCCTTCATATGCCCGCCGGGCGCAGCTCCTTGCAAGATCATACCGTCGAAAAGCTGGGGGCAGACGCCGGCCGGCGTCAGGCTTCGTCATTGAGCGCATCGAGCGCACTCGCAAGCGCGCCGCCGGCGGCCCGGTCCTCCGCCATTTTCCGATAGAGGCCGGCCATGCCCTTGAAGATCAGCGCCGCCGGATCGTCCTTCCCCAGGAATTCGGCGATCTCTTCCATTTCCGCGACCCAGCGATAGGCCTTCGGATACATGTCTGGAATGCCCTGGACAAATTTGCGGTCGAGATCGGGCAGGCTTTCGCGCAGCTCCCGCTTCAGCCCCTGATCCGCGCCGGACCGGATCGCCGCCAGGAGCATGGCGGTGCCGAGGCCGGTGACGCCCTTGTTGATGCCGGCATAGCACATCTTCAATGCCGACGCGGCGCCGATCCCGCCCTCGATCCGGCGCACCTGCAGCCCGTGATCCGCCAGCACGCTGCTCCTGTCGCCGGCATCGCCGCTGACATAGAGTCTCGGTCCCGCCTGCCCCGGCTTCGGCGGCGCGCCGATGATCGACCCGTCGAGAATATCGCCGCAATCGCGGCCGAAAACGGCCGCAACCTGCTGCATCGTTCCGGGCGAGATCGCATTGCAGTCCATGAATGTCGTCGTCCTGGAGCGACGCCGCAAGGCCGAGGAAATCAGCTCCGCCGCGCCGACAGCTTCGGCGGGCGGCACGATGGAGAGGATGATATCGGCCTCGACAAGCCTGTCCAGTTCCACAGGCTGCATGCCGGCCGCCTTTGCCCGCTCGACAGTCGCCGCCGAACGGCCTTCGAGATAGGTCAGCACCCCGGCGCCGCCTTCGACCAATCGCCGCGCAATGGCGCTTCCCATCGCGCCGGCTCCAATCACTGCGATATCCATTGCCGATCTCCTTCCATCGTTTGAGGCGAAGACTATCCTCAACCGCAGGGAATGCCAGCAAGCGAAACGGGAAAAGGGGGCGATCGCCCGACAGCTCGCGGGCTCTATCCGGCGAATACCCGGCCATCGAAGAGTTTGCGCGCGGTCCTCACCGTCCCGGCCCCCCTGATCGAGCCGTCCTCGCCGATATCGAGGAAAACCTCCATCGACCCGGTGGGATGCTCGATCTGGTAGCGCCCGTCCGACGGTACGCTCGCCAAATGCGCGGCGGGGCTTTCGGCAAGGCGCGTTGCGGTCGCGACCGTGACCGCCGCCAGAACGCCGACGGAGGCATGGACGCGGTGCGGAATGAAGCTCCGCGTCGAGATCGCGCCGCCACGCCTTGGCGGCGATACCAGCGTCATTTTCGGAACGGAAGCGGCCTGCACATCGCCAAGATTCATCATAGGCCCCGCCTTCAGGCGGATGACCTCCAGCCTCGCCTTCAACGCGGCATCGGCCTCCAGCGCCTCGCGGTTCTCCTCCCCCGTCAGCCCGAAGTCGGCAGCACGCATGATAACGCAAGGCATGCCGTTGTCGATCAAGGTCGCCTCTATCCCGTCGATGACGTCGACCTCGCGGCCCGTCGGCAGCAGAGCGCCGCACATCGAGCCGGCTATGTTCTCGAACAGCAGCGGAATGGCGGCATGGCTACCCGGAACGCCGGCGATCTCGGTCATGCCCGAATAATTGACGCGGCCGCCGGGCGTCTCGACGCGCGCCACTGCTACCTCGCCGGAATTCAGCATGTGGATACGGACTTCGGTCACACCGTCGCTCGCCGCGACGAGACCGCGCTCGATCGCCGCCGGGCCGACGCCGGCGAGAATATTGCCGCATCCCTGCGCATCGCTGACGACGGCCTGATCCACGAAGACTTGGAGGAACAGATAGTCCACATCGGCGTCGGGACGGCTCGATGCCGAGAGTATCGCCACCTTGGATGTCAGCGGATCGGCGCCGCCGATCCCGTCGATCTGCCGGGGATCGGGCGACCCCATGATCTTCAGCAGCAGCGCATCCCTCGCTGCGGGCTCCGCCGGAAGATGGTCGGCGAGGAAATAGGCGCCCTTCGAGGTGCCGCCTCGCATCCACAGGCAGGCAATGCCCTCCTCATACATATTTCAGCCCCTTGGCGAGAAGGGTCGGGCGCATCTCGTAAATATCCAGCCCCAGTTCTCCGGCGGCGAGCCGCTTGCGCTTGGCGTCCTCGTTGGCGAGGCGCTTCTCGGCGGCGACGAGAACGGCCTCCGCCTCCTCCCGCTTGACGACGCAGACGCCGTCATCATCCGCAATGATGACATCGCCGGCTTCGACATAGGCACCGGCGCAGACGACCGGCACGTTGACGGAGCCGAGCGTCTCCTTGACCGTGCCCTGCGCCGATATCGCCTTGGACCAGACCGGAAAGCCCATCTGCGTGAGATCGCGGACATCGCGCACGCCGGCATCGATGATCAGGCCCCTGCATCCCCTCGCCATGGCCGACGTCGCCAGCAGGTCGCCGAAATAGCCGTTATCGCAGGGCGAAGTCGGCGCGAGAACAAGGATATCGCCCTGCTTCAGCTGTTCGATCGCCACATGCAGCATCCAGTTGTCGCCGGGAGGAGCCGAGATGGTCACCGCCGAGCCGGCAACCTGCGCGCCGGCATAGATCGGCCTCATGTAGCTGGCGAGCATGCCCTTGCGCCCCTGCGCCTCATGCACGGTCGCGACGCCCGCATGCGCCAGGCGGTCGATCACATCCTGTGAAACCCGGGCGATCTCCTGCACAACGATAGCCATCATCAAACTCCTTTCTTGTCCACCGGCGGCGTGCCGTGCGTGTGGAAGGTCTCGATCGTCTTCAGCCCCCAGGCCTGCCCCTTCTTGCGCTCCGTCTCCGTCCAGACGACGGGCTGCCAGTCCGGCGCCAGGATCAGGCGAGCGCCGGAATTGGCAAGCTCCACCCGGTTACCGGCGGGCTCCCAGACATAGAGAAAGAAGGTGCCCTGAATGGCGTGCTTGTGCGGGCCGGTCTCGATATGCACGCCGTTTTCCAGAAAAATGTCGGCGGCGCGCAGGATCTCCTCGCGACTGTCGGTGGCATATGTCACGTGGTGGAGACGTCCGCCCCCGCCGCCATGCTCCTCGGTGCAGGCCAGATCGTAAGTCTTGTTGTTGACGGTGAACCAGCAACCGCCAAGCCTGCCATTGTCGAGCTGGATCATCTCCGTCACGCGAGAACCGAGGCAGGTCTCCATGAAGCGCCGGAATTCGGCGACGTCAGAAGCCAGTAGATTGAGATGGTCGAGACGGCGCGGATGGCAGCCGCGCGCATGATATCGCTGCGCGAGATTCTTCAGCGCCGGCTTTTCCTGTTCGGGCGGCGTATAGCGCACCGTATCCCAATAGATCTCGAACACATGGCCGAACGGGTCCTCGAAGCGGAAAGCCCGGCCATGGCCGGGATCACCGTCGACCCAGCCGAGAACCTTATAACCGCTCGCCTCGATCGCCTTGACGCGCCTCTCCAGGGCCGCGGCCGACGAGGTCCGGTAAGCGATATGCCCGACACCCGTGGTGTGATGCCGGGTCAGTTTCAGCGTATGGAACTCGTAGTCATCCCACGCCCGCAGATAGGCCGACCGCTCGTCCTGAGCAGTCACCGTCAGCCCATAGACATTCACGAAGAAATCCAGGCTTTCCTCGAACTTGTCGGAATACATCTCCACATGCGCCAGATGGGCGATATCGAAACAGGGTTCCATCTCATGCTCCTCCCGAGAGCGCATTAAAGCTCATCGACCGTGCGTGGGAAGACGGACTGGAAGCCTTCCGCATATTGCGCCGCACGTCCGCCTGACTGGCCGCCGGAATTGCGCTGGAAATGATTGGCGCGGTTCTGGGCGACGCGGGTGTAGAACTCCCAGAGATGCTCCTGCCCTTCCATGCATTCGATGGCGGCGCGCTTCTTGTCCCAGACGGAGGTGATATCGAGGAAGACATCCGGCTTCCATCCCATCTGCTCGGTCTGGTGTGGCTCGAACAGATAGAGCTGCGGCGCGCCGAGCACCTTCTGGCCCGGCTCATGCCCCCAGGCCTGCGCGATCATCCGGGTCTCGAGCGCAACCTGCGTCGCATACATATGGTCGGTGTTATAGGGGTCGTACTGCGAATGGCTGAGCATGAAGGCCGGCTGCACGCGCCTGATCACGTCGACCAGACGATACTTGTCCTCGTCCGTCAGGCGCAGCGGATAATCGCCGAGATCGAAGCTGACAAGATCGTGGACGCCAAGCGCCTTCGCCGCCTCTTCCGACTCTGCCCGCCGCGCCGCCTTCACGCGCTCGAGCGTCATGCCCGGCTGCTTCCACAGCTTGGCGGATTCGCCCCGTTCGCCGAAGGACAGGCAAACCACGGTCACCTTATAACCAAGCTCGGCATGCAGCGCGATCGCGCCGCCGCAGCGCCATACGAAGTCAGCGGCGTGTGCGCTGATGACAAGTGCAGTCTTTTGTTCCGACATGGGATCTCCTTCCGAATTGCGCGTGATTTCACGCCCGAGAGCCCGCTTTGCCAATTTGGATTTGATGCCTCGCCAATAAGTTTTGGCTATAGCGCCACCACTTTGGAGCGCCTCCGGATCGGGTGCCTATAGCTTTTTCTTATAGGGCGGCGACCATTTTGAAATGGGCAAGCGCCCCTCTTCCCGTCATGGCTAATCACCATTCAAGACCCAACAGGTCCTGCCGAACATGCGTCCGGGAGAGGTAGCCGAGCCGATTGCCTCGCAGCAGCAGCGAGCAGGACAGGGAGGAACAATGCTGACCCTTTTATTTGACGGCCTCGCCTATGGCATGCTGCTGTTCGTGCTTTCCTGCGGACTGGCGGTGACCCTCGGATTGATGAATTTCATCAATCTGGCGCATGGCGCATTCGCGATGGCAGGCGGCTATGTCACCGTCATTCTGACAAACAGATGGGGCGTCCCCTTTCTGCTGACGCTGCCGATCGCCTTCCTTGCCACGGCCCTTGCCGGGATCGTCCTCGAAAAGACGCTCTACGCCCGCCTCTATGACAAGACACCGCTGGACCAGGTTCTGTTTTCCATCGGCATCGTCTTCATGGCGGTTGCCGGGATCGACTATGTGATGGGATCGCAGCAGCAGATCCTGAACCTGCCTGATTTCCTGCGCGGCCGTGTCGATGTGCTGGGCATGGGCATCGGCGTCTATCGCGCCTTCCTCATCCTTGTTTGCGGCGCGCTCGCCGTCGCACTGCAATTGATCCTTGCCCGCACGCGCTTCGGCAGCCGGCTGCGCGCATCCGTGGACGATCGGCGCGTCGCCCGTGGCGTCGGCATCCATGTCAACACTATTTTTGCGGCCACCTTTGCCGTCGGCTCGGGGCTTGCCGGCCTCGGCGGCGCGCTCGGGGCCGAGATACTGGGCCTCGACCCGACATTTCCGCTGAAGTTCATGGTCTATTTCCTGATCGTCGTCTCCGTTGGCGGAACGTCGAGCATGTACGGTCCGCTCTGCGCGTCGCTCCTGCTCGGGATCGCCGACGTGCTCGGCAAATATTACGTCCCCTCGCTCGGCGGCTTCATCATCTATATCGTGCTCGTCGCGGTGCTGGTCGTCCGGCCCCAGGGCCTTTTCGCGAGGGCCGGCTGATGCGGACATCCCATTCCACACTTCCTGCCCTGGAGCAGCGGGTATCGGACGTCATGAGGAAATCGGCTCGCTGGAGCATCCTCGAACTGGCATTCTGGGCTCTCGCGATCGTCTCCTGGTTCCTGTTCCCGAACCAGCATCTGATCCTCACCGAGATCGTCGGCTTCGCCATCCTCGCGCTGTCGATCGACCTGATCCTCGGCTATGCCGGCATCGTCTCCCTCGGACAGGCGGCCATGTACGGCGTCGGCGCCTATGCGAGCGGCCTCTTCTCGATCCACGTCACCGGCGAGCCGCTGACCGGGCTGATCGTCGGCGCGCTCTCGGGCGCGGTCGTCGCCTTCCTCACAAGCTTCCTGCTGCTGCGCGGCGGCGACCTGACACGGCTGATGGTGACGCTCGGCGTTGCCGCCGTCTTTGCCGAGATCGCCAATCAGGCGAGCTGGCTGACCGGCGGTGCCGACGGCCTGCAGGGCATCACCATCGAACCGCTCTTCGGCGTCTTCGATTTCGATATCTACGGACATACCGGCTATGCCTATAGCCTCGCCGTCCTGTTCGTGCTGTTCCTCCTCGCCCGTCTCATCGTCTCCTCGCCCTTCGGCTACTCGCTGAAGGCGATCCGCGACAATCCATTGCGCGCTTCGGCCGTCGGCGTTCCCGTCAATGCGCGGCTCGTGGCCATCTATACGCTGTCCGGCGCCTATGCCGGCATCGCCGGCGCGCTCTTCACCCAGACGCAGCAGTTCATCTCGCTGGACGCGCTGTCCTTCCAAAAGTCGGCGGATGGCCTGATGGTGCTGGTCATCGGCGGCACGGGCTATCTCTACGGCGGCCTTATCGGTGCCCTGGTCTACGAGCTGATCCAGGACGGGTTGTCGTCGCTGACGCCGCAATATTGGCAATTCTGGCTCGGCATGCTGCTCGTCGCCTTCGTCCTGATCGGCCGCGACCGCCCCCGCCAACTGGTCCGATCCATTACCGCCCACCTCACCACCATTCGCGGCAACCTCGTCAGGGATCGCGCGTCCACACGGAGGGCACCATGACCGCCGCCGTTCTTGAAACCAGAAATCTCAACAAGACATTCGGCGCCCTCAAGGCCACGACCGATGTGTCGTTTCGCCTGGAAAGCGGCGCGCGCCATGCGCTGATCGGGCCGAACGGCGCGGGCAAGACGACGCTGATCAATCTTCTGACCGGCGTGCTCGCGCCTTCCAGCGGCCAGATCCTGCTGAACGGCGAAGACGTCTCGTCGCTCAAGCGCGAAAAGCGCGTGCAGCGCGGTCTCGTCCGGACATTTCAGATCAACCAGCTTTTCGGAGATCTGAGTGTCGTCGAAAGCCTGGGTCTCGTCATCAGCGAGCGGCGCGGGCACGGCAAGGACTGGTTCCGCTATGCCGGCACATTGCCGGGCATCGAGGACGAGATTGCCGGCCTGGTTCGGGATTTCGGCCTGGATACGGTCCTCGACCAGCCCTGCTCCGGCCTGCCTTACGGCAAGCAGCGCCTTCTCGAAATCGCCATGGCGATCGCCTGCAAGCCGAAGGTGCTGCTGCTCGACGAACCGGCGGCCGGCGTGCCGGAAGCCGACCGGCACGAGGTTCTGGCAAGGCTGGCGGCGCTTCCCGCCGATGTCTCGATCCTGCTGATCGAACACGACATGGACCTGGTCTTCAACTTCGCCGACCGGATCTCGGTTCTCGTCGCAGGCGCACTCTTCGCGGAAGGCACCGTCGAGGAGATTTCATCAGATCCCCGCGTCAAGGAAGTCTATCTGGGAGGGGCGCATCATGACTGAGCTCTTGACGCTGGACGGTCTGAAGGCCGGTTATGGCAAGGCCGTGGTTCTGCACGGCGTCAGCCTCTCCGTCGGTCAGGGCGAGGCCGTGGCCCTGCTCGGCCGCAACGGCGTCGGCAAGACGACGACGCTGAACAGCATCGTCGGCCTGACGCGCTATCACGGTGGCAAGGTCGCGGTCGGCGGCCAGAACATCGAACGCCTGACGCCGGAACGACGCGTCGAAGCGGGCGTCGGCTGGGTGCCGCAGGAACGCGGCATCTTCCGATCGCTGACGGTCGAGGAAAACATCACCGCCGTCGCCCGCCCCGGCCGATGGGACCTTGCAGCCGTCTACCAGCTCTTCCCGAGGCTGAAGGAGCGCCGGAGCAACTACGGCAACCAGCTCTCCGGCGGCGAGCAGCAGATGCTATCGATCGCCCGCGCGCTCGTCCTCAATCCGAAGATCCTGCTGCTGGACGAGCCGACCGAGGGATTGGCGCCGATCATCGTCGAGGAATTGCTTGCCGCGATCCGCCGCATCGTCCGGGACGAGGGCCTGGCCGCCATCATCGTCGAGCAGCACGCGCAGCAAATCCTGGCGATCACCGACAAGGCCGTGATCCTGGAGCGTGGCACCGTCGCCTATTCCGGTAGCAGCGCCGCGCTGGCGCAGGACGGCGCAACGCTCGGGAAATTCCTCGGCGTCGGCGCCGGTGCGGCAACCTCCGCCCCGAAGCAGCAAAGACACTGAATGATCCGCATTCCGCCGGAAGAGGGCCGGTCGAAAACCACATCCACAACCGATAATGTCACCAGGAGGAGAAACATGAATATCAGGAAACTGGCATTGAGTGCCGTCACCGCCATCGGCGTGATGAGCGCACCGGCAATGAGTTTTGCCGAGGATACCGTCAAGGTCGGCGTCGTCATCCCGCTCACCGGCGGCTTCCAGTCCAACGGCCGGCAGATCAGCGCCGCGATCAAGACCTACGTCGCGACCAAGGGCGATACGGCCGGTGGCAAGAAAGTCGAGCTGATCGTCAAGGACGACGGCAGCGTCGCCGACAACGCGCTGCGCCTGTCGCAGGAGCTGGTGACGAACGACAAGGTATCCATCCTGACCGGCTTCGGAAACACGCCGGCGGCGCTCTCGGTGGCGCAACTGTCCAAGCGCGCCAAGATTCCGCAGGTGATCATGGTGGCGGCGACATCGTCGATCATGAATGCCTCGCCCTATACGCTCAGAACCTCCTGGACCATTCCGCAAGTGGCCAGCGTCATCGGCAAATGGGCGCCGGAAAACGGCGCGAAGAAATTCGTCAGCATCGTCTCCGACTACGGTCCCGGCGCCGACGCGGAGAAATGGTTCCAGCAGACCATCGAGGCCAATGGTGGCACCGTGATCTCCAAGCTGAAGGTGCCGCTTGCCAATCCGGACTTCGCGCCCTTCCTGCAGCGCGCCGCCGACGAGAAGCCGGAAGCGCTGTTCGTCTTCGTTCCCACCGGTGCGGGTGCCGCCTTCATGAAGCAGTTCGTGGAGCGTGGTCTCGACAAGTCGGGCATCAAGGTCATCGCCATGGCCGACGTCACCGACGACGATCTGCTCAACAATATGGGCGACCCGACCATCGGCGTCATCACCGGCGGCCCCTACTCCGCAAACCATGACTCGCCCGAGAACAAGGCTTTCGTGGAGGCTTTCAAGAAGGCCAATGACGGCATGCGCCCCAACATGGTCGCTGCCGCCGCCTGGGATGCGCTCGACCTGATCTACAAGACCCTCGACAAGACCAAGGGCGATGCGAGCGGCGACACCTTCGTCGATGCGGCAAAGGGGATGCAGCTGCAGAGCCCGCGTGGCCCGATCTCCATCGATCCCGCAACCCGCGACATCGTCCAGGATATCTACATGCGCAAGGTCGAGAAGGTCGATGGCGAATTGTACAACGTCGAGTTCAAGACTTACGACAACGTCAAGGACCCGGCTCACTGAGCATTGGCCGTTCAGCCGGGGATCGTGGCGCCACCGCGATCCCCGGTGATAAGTTTTTGCTATAAGATTGCTTGGCTGAATCTTCGCACGAGGAACCGACGGCATGTCGACGATTGCACTCATTGGATTCGGGGAAGCGGCACAGGCCTTTGCCGCCGGCTGGAAAACGGTCGAAAACAGCCCGATCCAAGCCCCTCTCGCCACCTTCGACGTCAAGATCAACAGCATGGATGATCGACCAGCCCTTCTCGACGCCTGCACGCGGCTGGACGTCCAATACGGCGAAACGCCACGCGAGGCGACAGGCGGCAAGAGCGCGGTCTTCAGCCTGGTGACCGCCGACCGCGCCCTTGAAGCCGCCGGCATGGCGGCCCCCCATCTCGACGCGGGCGCGCTCTACCTCGACTGCAATTCCTGCTCCCCGGCGACGAAGGTCGCGGCCGCCAAGATCGTCGAGGAGGCCGGCGCACGCTATGTCGACGTCGCGGTGATGGCGCCCGTCTACCCCGCCCGCCACCGGACCCCGCTCCTGCTTGCGGGCAGCAGCGCGGCGGCCGCCGAGGTGCTCCTGACCGGCCTCGGGATGGATGCCCACATCGCCGGCGACAAGGTCGGACAGGCCTCCTCGATCAAGATGCTGCGCTCGGTCATGATCAAGGGGTTCGAAGCGCTCACCGCCGAATGTGTTCTGGCGGCACGCCGCGCCGGTGTCGAAGAGGCGGTTCTGGCATCGTTGCAGGCCTCCGATCCGGGGATCGACTGGGTGGCCCGCTCGTCCTACAACCTCGAACGAATGATGGTGCACGGAACCCGGCGCGCGGCGGAGATGGAGGAAGTGGCCGTCACGCTGCGCGATCTCGGCCTTCCGGACGGCATGGCATCCGCCGCCGTCGACTGGCAGCGCCGGATCGGAAATCTCGGCCTCAGCGGCGCCGATCTTTCGCTGAGCCAGCGTATAGACCGCATATTGGAGCGTCTCCCGTCTTGAATTCCGCCGCGCCGTCCGAACCCGAGCTTCAGCACAATCTCCGCCACCTGCGGGTCTTCCTGATGGTCGTCGATACGGCCTCGGTCACCAAGGCCGCGGAGCTATGCCATGTGTCGCAGCCGGCCGTGACGCAGGCGCTCTCGAAAATCGAACGCGGCGTCGGCATGGCGCTTTTCACCCGCACCGCTCAGGGCCTGTTCGTCAACAAACAGGGCGAAGTGCTCGCAAGGCGCGTTCGGCGCGCTTTCGGCTATCTCGATCCGGCCTTGTCCGATCTCAGCCCCCGGCTCCGCATCACCGCGACCACGGCGCAGCTCCAGGCGCTGATCGCCGTGCGCGAAATGGAGAACTTCACGCTCGCCGCCCGCCGCCTCGGCCTTGCCCAGCCGACGGTGCACCGCGCCGTGACACAGCTCGAGCAGGAAGCGGCCCGCCCCCTTTTCGAGCGCACATCCTACGGCATCGTTGCGACGCGCACGGCGCAGGCGCTCGCCCAGGCCGCAAGGCTCGCCTTCGCGGAACTCGCCCAGGCGGAGGCCGATCTTGCCGAAACAATGTCCGAGGAAGCCGGACGCATCGTCATCGGCGCCATGCCGCTGTCGCGATCCTATGTCCTGCCGCAGGCCATCGCCAATTTCCGGGCACTTCGCCCGAAAACACCGATCCAGGTGCTGGAAGGACCCTATGCCGATCTCCTGGCCGGCTTGAGACGCGGCGAGATCGACTTTCTGATCGGCGCCCTGCGCGATCCCGCCCCGATCGGGGACGTGGAGCAACGCGTGCTCTTCACCGATACCCTGGTGCTGGTCGCCGGCCGCGATCATCCGCTTGTCGGAAGACGGGACATAGGATTGGAGGAGCTTGCCTCCTACCCCTGGGTGGTGGGCCTGCATGGAACGCCGATCCGCAAGCATTTCGACGCCATGTTCGACAGCATCGGACGACGGCCGTCGAGCATTGTCGAATCCGGCTCTCTCATCCTGATGCGCGAGCTTCTGGACAGGACCGACCATCTCGGCTGCATTTCCTACCTGCAGGCGGAAGCCGAGCTGAAACGCGGCCTCATCAAGGCCCTGCCCTATAATCTCGCCCACACGGCGCGGCCGATCGGCCTGACGCTGCGATCCGGCTGGATGCCGACAGCGGCGCAGGGACAGTTCCTCGACCTCGTGCGGGAAAGGGTCAGTGCGCAAGGCGAACCATTATAGCCTCTGCTTATGAGGCTGGATCCCCTGCCTATGAATTGCGCAGAAGAATCACGGCATAGATGCAGGGGCGCTCGCTTTCGTTCCTGAAAACACAATCCGTCGGCGGACCGAGTTCAAGGCAATCGCCAGCGGACATTCCGTGGCTGGTATCCCCCTCGAAGAACACCAACTCTCCTTCGAGGACCCAGATCAGCTGCCGCATGAAGGCAAAAGCCGAAGCCGGCATCGGCACCTCCGTTCCGGCCGGCAGTTCGACGCGGACAAGATCCAAGGGCAAATCCGACTTCGGCGAAACATGCCGCCGCTCGTAGCCGGTCTGCGGATCGATCCAGACAGGCTGGTCCCCCCGTTTCAGAAAGCGGCCCTGATGCATTTCCGCGCGCGCCATCAGCGCCGACATGCTGAGGCTGAACGCGCCGGAAAGCTTGGCAAGCAAGGTGGCCGTCGGGCTGCTTTCGCCACGCTCGACCTTATGGATCATGGCACGGGAGACATTGGAACGTTCCGCAAGTTCCGTCAGCGACCAGCCGCGGCTTTCGCGTTCGATGCGGATGCGTGTGCCGATGCGTCTGTCTATATCGTCGAGTTGGGACATACGTAGCAATATAGTGGACGAATTCCACTCCCGCAACCCGAAGAACCACCGCCATGACTGCTCATAGTATCGTTTTGCGCAGATCCATGTGGCCAGGACGGAAACTCCGATGGCGCAATCAAGCTGAAGGACTATCCACTGATATTTCTCAATTTTTAATCCGATCTCCACGCCCTTTCCCGATCATTGCTCCATCCTAATGACATCTTAGTAGACTTTTATAATAATATAGTAGACTCCGCTTGGAATCCGATATATGAAACCAGGCATTCCGACAGTCCATATCCATCTCACGAGATGACCGAGGGAAAGACCATGCGTATTCGCGATGCGATAGCAGCAGATATCGAAGGCATCACGGCGATCTATAACGATGCTGTCGCCAATACAGCCGCGATCTGGAACGAGAAACAGGTCGACGCGGACAATCGAAGGGATTGGCTGCGCGATCGGCTAAAGCTCGGCTATCCGGTACTGGTTGCCATCGACGATCGGGACGATGTCGTCGGTTACGCGTCCTTCGGCGACTGGCGCGCCTTCGACGGCTACCGCCACACGGTCGAACATTCCGTCTATGTCCGGGGCGACCAGCGCCGGAACGGCGTCGGCAAAGCACTGATGATCGAATTGATCGCCCGCGCGCGCGGGATCGGAAAACACGCGATGGTCGCCGGCATCGAGGCCGGGAACATCGGCTCGATCCGACTGCATGAAAAGCTCGGCTTCCGGCAGGTCGGCCTCCTTCCGGAAGTCGGCACCAAGTTCGGGCGCTGGCTCGATCTCGCCTTCCTGCAATTGTTGCTGGACCAAAGGACCGAACCGGACGCCATGCAAAAGACCTGAGGGCCAAAGCATGTCGAGCTACATCATCCTGACGACCCTCGCCGCCGCCGGCATATCGCTGGTGCTGCAGAACATTCTGATGGTGCGGATCACCCAGTCCGCCTCCACGGTTTTGATTACACTCGTCGTCAATTCGTCAGTGGGACTAACGGCACTTCTGCTGCTGCTCCTTGCCCGCAAGGGTACGGCCGGCATTGCCGAAGCCGTCGGCACAATCCGGCCGTGGGCGCTTTTGCCCGGCCTGCTCGGCTCCTTCGTCGTCTTCGCCGGGATCTGGGGCTATCAGCGCCTGGGCGCGGCACCGACCATCGCGATGCTGGTGGCCAGCCAGTTGCTCACGGGCCTGATATTCGACGCGGCGCGATCCGGAAGGATGACGCTGTCGGACAATGCCTGGCAGATCGCCGGCGCCATATTGCTTGTTATCGGCGCCGTCCTCGTCGCCAGCCGGCACGCCGCCTGACCCGAAGACATCTCCGCACCATGGTGTGGATCAGGCCAGATAGCGCTTGAACCAGCCTATCGTTCTGTCCCAGGCCAACTTGGCCGCCGCCTCGTCATAGCGGGGCGTCGAATCATTATGGAAGCCGTGATTGACGTCGGGATAGATATAGGCCTCATAGACCTTGTTCGATGCCTTCAGCGCCGCCTCATAGGCCGGCCAGCCCTCGTTGATCCCCTTGTCCAGCCCGGCATAATGCAGCAACAGCGGCGCCTGGATACGCGGCACGTCCTCCCCGCGCGGCTGACGTCCGTAAAAGGGCACGGCCGCCGCCAGCTCGGGATAGGCGACCGCGGCTGCATTCGCCACACCGCCGCCATAGCAGAAGCCGGTAATGCCGACCTTGCCGGTCGTCGCATCATGTTTCATCAGGAACTCGATCGCGGCGAAGAAATCATTCATCAGCTTTTGCGGATCGACCTGCTGCTGCAGCTCCCGCCCCTTCTCGTCATTGCCCGGATAACCACCGACCGACGTCAGACCATCGGGTGCGAGCGCAATGAACCCGGCCTTTGCCACACGCCGGGCGACATCCTCGATATAGGGGTTCAGTCCCCGGTTCTCATGCACGACAACAACCGCCGGCACCTTGCCCTTGGCGGCGACCGGCCGAACGAAATAGCCCCGAACGGTTCCATTCCCATTCGGCGACGGATAGGTGATGTATTCGGGCAGAATGTCCGGATCGGTGAATTCGACCTGTTGCGCGAGCGCATAGTTCGGGCTCATCAACCCGAGGATCGCGGCAGCCGTCAGGCCGCCCACGGCATACTTGCCGGCCCGGTCGAGAAACTCACGCTTCGTGATTTTCCCATGCGCATAATAATCGTAGAGTTCCAGCAGTTCCGGATGAAAATCCTTGGCGGTCAGACGTGACATTGGCGCGCTCCTCTCTTCTCCGGAGATGAGCCTAAACGCTTATATCAATTCCTGAATTCACTTTTCCGCTATCGCCGGAATCTGCCGTCAGACGGCGACCTCCGCCGCAATGGCCGCATGCGGCTCATAATCGCGCACATCGAAATCCTCGATACGGTAATCGTCGATGCTCTCGGGCCGGCGCAGCAGCCGCAGGGTCGGGAACGGACGCGGCTCACGGCTGATCTGCTCCCGGATCGCATCGAGATGAGTGAGATAGATGTGAACATCGCCGCCGGCCCAGACCAACTCGCCCACATCCATGTCCACTTGCTGGGCGACCATGGCCAACAAGACGGCTTGCTGGCAGATATTGAAGGGATTTCCGAGGAAGAGATCGCATGAGCGCTGGAAGACCATCAGGCTCAGCCGCGGCCGGCGCGTCTCGCCCGGAGCGGGCAGATTCGACACATGGAACTGATAGACCATGTGGCATGGCGGCAGCGCCATGCCGGCGAGCTCACCGACATTCCAGGCATGGAAAATCATCCGGCGGCTGCTTGGATTGTGTTTCAGCTGGTCGATGACGGTCGCGATCTGGTCGTGCACCTTGCCGTCGGCATCGCGCCAGAGCCGCCACTGCTTGCCATAGACAGGGCCGAGATCGCCCCATCTCTCGGCAAAAGCTTCGTCGGCCAGTATCCGCGCCTCGAAATCCTCCTGGCTGATCGTCTCGCCCGTCGCCTTGCGATAGGCAGCCAGAGGCCAGTCAGTCCAGATCCGCACATTCTGCTTCAAGAGGTTGCGGATATTGGTATCCCCGGTCAGGAACCACAGCATCTCCTTCACGGCGAGCTTCCAATAGACCCGCTTGGTGGTGAAGATCGGAATCTGGCCCTTGGAAAGGTCGAAGCGCATCATGGCGCCAAGCCCGCTCAGCGTGCCCACACCGGTCCTGTCGATGCGGCGGTCGCCGTTTTCGAGCAGATGCGCCATCAGATCGAGATATTGATATTCCGGGTGGCGAACCATTCTGAGCTCCGACATTTCGGTAAGACGCCAGCAAGAGCGGCGCCTGCCGATTCCATTCGCTGCTAATTTAATAGCAAGTCGGCGCGAAACCAACCGCAGCAGGGCATAATCCCGGCAATTCTCGCCGTTTGTCGCATGGGATCGGGACAACCGTATGCCTCCGACGACGCATTTGTGACAATTGCCCTTCCCTTCGCCCGCGGAAAACACTATATCAGCCATGCCGGTCTTCGGGCCGGCTATGGCGATAAATGAGCGGTGTAATAAACCTATTGGACCCGGGGGCGGTACCCGGCGCCTCCACCAAAAACCGACCGGACGAACTTGCTTCAGGCCGGCTTTTGATGGGGGCGAAACAGGATCGACAAGGGTGTAAAGATCGACTTTTCGCTCGGCATTGTACCACCGTTATCGGGCTAAAATTGTAGTTGCAAACGACAACTATGCGGAAGCTCGTCTCGCTGCTTAATCGCGGTGTGACACTTCAAATAAAGTCCTAAGGGGTCGCACTCTTAGGCGGGGTCCGAAGGCACCTGGCAACAGAAGCCTTCACCTTCTCCCTCTCTGCTATATTATGTATGATCAGATGATGACTCGCGCACGGGGCTTTCCCGTCGGCGCTCGCCGTGGCATAAGCCTTAGAAAAAACATGGCCAACGAAAGACAGGAAAGCATGGGGCAGGATCATATCCGCTACGACATTTTGGCACAGGACGCCCTGCGTGGGGTCATCCGTAAGGTGTTGACCGAAGTCGCCGCCACCGGCCGCCTGCCGGGTGACCATCATTTCTTCATTACCTTCCTGACGGGCGCGGCCGGTGTGCGCATTTCGCAGCACCTGAAGTCGAAATATCCCGAGCAGATGACCATCGTCATCCAGCACCAGTTCTGGGATCTGAAGATCACCGAAAGCCAGTTCGAAATCGGCCTTTCCTTCTCCGACGTTCCTGAAAAGCTGGTCATCCCCTTCAATGCCATTCGCGGTTTCTACGACCCGTCCGTGAATTTCGAGCTGGAATTCGACGTGCCGCTCGCCGACGACGAGGAACTTCCCTCCAGCGAGATCACCGCCTATCCGGCGCCGGCCGAAGGTGGCGAAGAGCCAACGGCCGCCGCCAAGGATGGCGAGGAGAAGAAACCGGGCTCGGTCGTGTCTCTCGACGCATTCCGCAAGAAGCAATAATATCCGGGGGGAGCTTGCGCTCCCCTTTTTTCATCGGCAGTGGGGACAACGATGAGTGCCGAAATCGTCAATCTGCGCCAGTTCCGCAAGAAGCAGGCCCGGTCGGAAAAAGAAAAGCAGGCGGAACAGAACCGCATCAGCTTCGGCCGCACCAAGACGGAAAAGAACCTGACCAAGGCGCTCAACGACAAGGCCGCCAAGGCGCATGAATCCGGCCGTATCGACCAGCCCAAAACAGATGACTAGGCCGCTCGGCCTCAATCGAAATTCTCTTGAAATCAGTATCTTGCTCTAGCTTTTTGACTCTTTTTAAGAATTACCTCTCCCATTTCCTAACTTTTTGATCGATCCACCGATGATCCGCAAACATTCCGCGACGCTGCACGGCCATCGCACGAGCTTTTCCCTTGAAGACGCCTTCTGGAGCGAACTGAAGGCGATCGCGAAAATACGCGGCACCTCTCTGGCGGCTCTGATTTCCGAAATCGACGACGGACGTGATTCGGCGAGCAACCTCTCCTCCGCCCTTCGGCTCTATGTCTTGAAATGGCTGAAGGAACGGGCGTAGCTATCCCTGCGCCAAACTGTCCCGTAACGCCCCTGCTCTCGACGAGCGCGCGCACTGGCTATCGCCAGCGAGCGCTTACCGCGCAATCCCCGGCAGGCCGTTGAAATTCAGCGGCGCTATCTTTTGCGGCACCTGGCCGTTCAGCACCGGCAATTGCTGCGCTTCGGCCTTTGCGCGCGCCGCTGCCTCCGCCTTCTCGCGGGCATCCGCGTCGGCTTTCGCCTTGGTCGCCGCTTCCGCCTGCTTTTGGGCCGCCGCCTCGCGGGCGAGCTCTCTCAGGCGCTGCTCCTCAAGGAGCCGCTGCTGCTCGATGGCCGCGTCGCGCTGGCGTTGGGCTTCGCGCACGCCCGCATCATACTTGTAGAGCGCCACCTCGCGCCGCAGCCGCTGCTTTTCCAATACGCTCGCCTGAAGCCGCTCGACGCGGCGGCGCTCGCGCTCGAAGGCCCGCAGCGACAGGAAACTGGTGATATCGGTGACGTCAATCGTTCGGCCCGGGCTTGCAAGCTGCCCTGCGAAATCGAGACGCAGCGCCGGTTCGGCACCGCTCAGCGATTCGTTGCCGGCCGCGAAAGCGATGCCAAGCGAACCTTTCATGCGCTCGTCCGGCAGGCTGATCTCCGCATTGCCGGACAGCTTCGCCAGCTCATTGCCGACGCTGATATTGGTGGCGCGAATGACGCCGCCCGAGACGTTGAACGGAATGCTCGTGGCCGGCAGCGCCGCTTCGCCATTGTTCAGCAGCGTCTGCAGGATCGGCAGCACCTTGTCGGCGGTGATATCGCCCTGAATCTGGTCGGTTGCCGACAATAGCGGCGGCAGGACGGAGAGGTTGAGGCCGCGGACATGCGTATCGCCAAGCTTCATCTCGCCCGAGCCGCTGGCATTGACCGCAAGTTCGCCCACGCTCTTGCCGCTGGCCTCGACGCTCAGCCCCAGCCCGAAGCGACCATTGGCTAGCGGCGCACCGTCGCGCTGCCAGGCGACAGCCGCCAGATCTCCATTCGCAAGAGAAAGCTTCGTCTGCAGCAGGCCGGTGCCGTCGGAATTGGCAAGCATGAGATTGCCGCCAATGGTGCCGCCGTTCCAACCGCCCGCTATATCGTTCAGCCGCAGCTCCTCGCCCTTATAGGCCGCATTGGTGCTGAAATCGGCAATCGGGCCGAATATCCCCGGCCAAAGCTGCTTGGCGGAAAGCTTGACGTTGAGGTCAAGCCCGCTGAACATCGGCAGGCCAAGCTTGGCCTTGGTCAAGTTGCCCGTCGCGGCATCCGTCATCGGGCCATAGATCGCTTCGCTCAGCCAGCCGAGATCGGCCCTGTCGAGCGTCAGTTCGCCGGTCGCCTTGATGGTGGGCGCCTTGCGGTCGACGGTCAGCTTGCCCGAGACATTATTGTCCGCAAGCACCCCCTTCATATCGGAGACAACGATCTTGTCGGCATCGATCGCGGCATTCGCCTGGAACTTGACCGGCAGGCCCGTTCCCATCTGCGGCACGCCGATGCCGTTCATGACGAAATACGGATCGAGATCGGCGCTTTCGAGCGACAATGCGATAGTGCCGTTGAGGAAATTGTTGGGGCGCACGTCGACCTTGCCGTTGGCGGTGAACGAGGTCTTGTCGGTGGCGAAGGTCAGCGCCGCGTCCGCGGGCTCCGTGCCGTCGGCCGTCACCTTCAGCGTCATGCGACCATTGGCGTCGGCCTCGACGGGCAGCGGATCGAGACCCGCCTGTCCGAAGAGGATCGAGGTCACCGAATTCTCCAGCGTCGCTTCCAGCGTCGTCGTTCCCTTGCCGGCCAGCGCCAGGAGGTCGGACATGCGGTAGTCGAGATTGACGCGGCTGCCGTTGGAAACGCCGGCCAGCGTCACGACCAGCCCGTCGCCTTCCTCGCCGCCGAGGGTCAGGGCACCGCGCAGCGCGGTATTGCCATACCATGCGGCATTGCGCACCAGCCGATCCATGATCGGATGATGCGGCAGGTGCTGGCTCAGCATCTCGAAGAAGGGGCCGGGATCGGCCGCCTTGAAGGTAATCTCGCCCGACCCCTTATGCTCCTGCAGCGGACCGTCGCCGCGGCCTGTCGCGGTGATCTCGGCGCCGGCAACATCGCGCACGGCGAGCTTGTCCAGCGTCAGCGCGCCGCCGGCGACCGAGAACGAGGTCTCCACATTGTCGGCCTGCACCCCGAACGCCGTGAATTTATCCGCCTTCAGATGCGCGGTGATCTGATGATCAAGCAGATTGGCGCCGGCATCCTGGCCGGTGAACAATCCGGTCAATGCCCGCAATGCATCCAGATCGAGGGCGTCGCCGCTGAGATCCACGGCAAGTTTCGCGGCCTGCTTGTCGGCCTGCCCCTGCCGGACAAGCTGCCCCTTCAGCGTCGCCGAACCGATGGCGATTTCGAGATTTTCAAAGCGCTGTTCGTCATGCCGCAGGCTGACATCGGCGGAGAAGCCGGCCTGTTTCAACTGCCGGATCGCCGGATCGACCGATCCCACCAGCCAGGACGCCAGGCCCGAGGGCTGGTTGGAGGCGACGACGAGATTGCCGACGAAATTCGGTTCGCCCTGCAGCATCAGCCTGCCGCTGGCCTCGACCTGCGTGCGCCCCGGCAGCGTGCCGATCGCATGGTCGATCTTCCAGCCGGTTCCGGCGGGCTGGAGATCGAGCTGGACGTCGCGGATCGTCGTATCGCCGGCCACGATCGCCGGCAGGCGGAACGTCGCCTTGCCGGGCACCTGCGGGATGGGGATCTCCGCAGCCACCGCAATCAGGTTGTTCAGGCGCTGTCGCGCCGAGATGGCGGGATTGCGGTTGGTCTTGCCGCTGGCGCCCTGGTTGTTGCCAAGGCGATTGACGTCGATCTGCTGGCCATCCGCGGTCAGCAGGAACTCCGGCTTCTTGCCCGTATCCAGCGTCGCCTCTCCCGTCACGACATAGGGATCGTCCGCCGCACCGACCTCGAGACGATATTCGGAAATCCGGATGCGCTCGTTGGTCAGTTCGAAGCGGCCCTTGACGCGGGGCTGGATCGGCTCATCGGCGGATTTGCGTGCCTGCTTGTCCTCGATCCCGGCGGTGAAAAGGCCGATATAGTCCGGCTTGCTGTTCACCAGCTTCAACTCGCCGTCGAGATCGACATTGACGGGATGCCTGTCCGGCACCAGCCGCGTGCGGACCCGCAACACGCCGCTGTCGTCCGGCTGGCTGCTGGAGATGGTGAAATTGCCGTGTTCGCCGTCGAGCGCCGCATTGCCTTCGATCCGCCAGGGACCAGCCAGCGATTTCGCCGACATTTCGGCATTGAAGCCGGTGATATGCCGCGTGCGTCCGGATTGCTCGTCGATGAACTGGATATCGCCGCCATCGACATGCACGCTTTCCAGCACGACCGACTTGGCAGGCATTTCCGGCTGGCTGCCGCGCATCCAGTCGAGCGTGCCATCCTTGAGCAGCCGCAAACGCACCTTCGGCTCCGAGACGCGCATGTCGAAGATCAGCGCTTCGCCGGACAGGAACGGCGCCAGCTCGGCATCCATGGAGAATTCGGCGATCTGCACCAGCGGCGTCCCATCCGCCTCCTGGCCGACGCGAACATCATGCAGGGTGACGGACGGAAACGGCAGAAAACGAGCATCGACGGTGCCGTGAACCGTCACCTTCTTGCCGATGATGCGGCTCGCCTGATCTTCGAAATTCTTGCGGAAATCGGTCCAGTCTATGAAGAGCGGCGCAAGCAGTGCCACGAACAGCACCACCACGAACACTCCCCCCAGAAAAACCAGGACCCTACCTAACAATGCGCACCGTCTCCGTTCTGCATGCCAACTACAACACCAAGGCGCCTATATCCGACCCACAGGCAATGGGCACCCTTGATCCGCGTTCCGTCCCAAACCGCATCGCGATCGCCGGAAACCTGTTCCACATCCAGGGCATTTCGCCCGCTTTCGTGCTCTATCCGAAAACGGAACACCATAGCCTAGCGTCATTCACGCGGGGAACAAGCCGGCATGACGGCGATCTTCGGTTTTTCAATGACCATGAAAGATCTTGCCGGGATTGAAAATCGCGTCCGGATCCAGAGCCTGCTTGACCTGACGCATCAGATCGACTGCGCCGCCAAGCTCCTGTTCGAGGAACGACATCTTGCCCTGCCCCACCCCATGTTCGCCGGTGCAGGTTCCGTCCATCGCCAACGCGCGCGCATTCAGCCGGGCGACGAAAGCTTCGACCACGGCGATGCCCTCCGGCGTCTTGTCGTCGAACAGCACCAGCACATGGAAATTGCCATCTCCGGCATGGCCGACGATCGGCGCCAGCAATCCATGCTTCTCGATATCGGCCTGGGTTTCGGCGACGCATTCGGCAAGCCTCGAAATCGGCACGCAGACATCCGTCGACAGCGCCGACAGCTCCGGTGCCAGCGCGCGGGCTGCCCAATAGGCATCGTGGCGCGCCTTCCAGAGCTTGTTGCGCTCCTCGAGATTGCTGGTCCAGAGGAATTCTCCGCCACCGCACTCGGCGGCGATCTCGGCGAACTGTTCCGATTGCAGCGCGACGGTCTCTTCGGTGCCGTGGAATTCGAGGAACAACGTCGGGCGCTCCTCGTAGGCCAGGCCGGAATAGAGATTGCACGCCCGCATCTGCACGGCGTCGAGCAGTTCGATACGGGCAACCGGCACGCCCATCTGGATCGTCATGATGACGGCATCGCAGGCCGCCTTCACATCCGGAAACGAGCAGGCGCCGCCGGCGATCTTCTGCGGAATGCCCTGCAGGCGCAGCGTCACCGAGGTCAGCACGCCGAGCGTGCCCTCGGAACCGACGAAGAGCCGGGTCAGGTCGTAACCGGCGGACGATTTCCTGGCGCGCCGCGCCGTGCGGATCTCCTCGCCATTGGCGGCAACCACGGTCACCGCCAGGACATTGTCCTTCATCGTGCCGTAGCGCACGGCATTGGTGCCGGAGGCGCGCGTCGCCGTCATGCCGCCGATGGAGGCATTGGCGCCGGGATCGATCGGGAAGAACAGGCCGGTGTCGCGCAGATAGGTATTGAGCTGCTCGCGGGTGACGCCGGGCTCGACGGTGCAATCGAGATCCTCGGCATTCACCTCAAGCACGCGGTTCATCCGGCTGAAATCGATGGAGATACCGCCCTGCGGCGCATTCACCTGCCCCTCCAGCGACGAGCCCGTACCGAAAGCCACGACCGGCACCTTGTGCTCGGCGCATGCCCTGACCACGGCCTGCACGTCATCCCGGCTCTCGGCGAACACCACGCCATCGGGAAGCTGGGAGGGAATATAGGTCGTCGTGTGCGCATGCTGGGCGCGGAAGCTCTCACCGGTCTGGAAGCGCTCGCCGAAGACTTGTTTCAGGACGCCGATAACGGCTGCGATCCCTTCTTCGTTGCGTATTCCCGCCTTCGCGTCAGCCAGAGCCATCTTCTCGAATCTCCATCAAAAAGCACATGGAAGGACGTTAACCTTTTGCGGTTCTATGGGACATAGCAACGACGCTGTCCAGTCATGAAAATAGCACCCGCAAGGACGCTCGCTGACAGGCATCGCGTAAAACGAGCACCTTCATTTTCTGCTCATTCTTTAATCATATGTCCGCTGAAATGTGCATTTGCCGTAAATTTCCCGCCAAAAAGAGGCGCGCGGCCAGCGACAACAAACGCCCCAGAAGCGACTGGCATATGTTTTGCGTTCTGTCCTGCAACTTTTACATAGCCCACGATTGGAAGGATATTCGATGAAGCGCAGACAATTGCTCATGGCACTCGGTATGGCGATGCTGGCGATGGGTTCACTTTCCGACCCGCATGCAGCCCGGGCGGACGCCTTGAGCGATATCACCGCGCGTGGCACGATCCGTGTCGCCGTTCCCCAGGATTTCCCGCCCTTCGGCAGCGTCGGCGTCGACATGGCGCCCAAGGGCTACGACATCGACGTGGCGAACCTGATCGGCGAAAAGCTCGGCGTGAAGACCGAACTGGTGCCCGTCACCAGCGCTAACCGCATTCCCTATCTGCAGACCAACAAGGTCGACCTGGTGATCTCCAGCCTCGGCAAGAACGCCGAGCGCGAAGCGGTCATCGATTTCAGCGCTCCTTATGCGCCCTTCTTCAACGGCGTCTTCGGACCGGCCAGCGTTGCCGCCGCCAAGGCCGAGGATTTGTCGGGCAAGACGATCGGCGTCACGCGCGGCGCCATCGAGGACCTGGCGCTGACGAAGATCGCGCCGCAGGACGCGACGATCAAGCGCTACGAGGACAATAACGGCACCATCTCGGCCTTCCTCTCCGGCCAGGTCGAACTGGTCGCCACCGGCAACGTCGTTGCCGCCGCCATCCTCGCCAAGAACCCGCCGAAGAAGCCGGAGATGAAATTCCTCATCACCAACTCCCCCTGCTACATCGGCCTGAACAAGAACGAGGGCGACCTGCAGAAAAAGGTCAACGACATCATTGCCGCCGCCAAGGCCGATGGCACGCTGAACAAGATATCGCAGAAATGGCTGGGCGCCGACCTTCCTGCCGGCTTCTGATCAACGCAGGCCCTGCCGCGCCACCCGGCGCGGCAGGACCGAGCAAGGCACCGTCTCATGCGCTATCACTTCGATTTCGGCTGGATCGCCGATTATTATCCGGTGCTGATCAAGGGCATCCTGGTTACCATAGAACTGACCCTGGTCGGCGCGGTGGCGGGCATCGCACTCGGCATCGCCTGTGCCTGGGCGCGCGCGCTCGGTCCGCGCTGGCTCAAGCCGATTGTCGCCACCTATGTCGAGCTGATCCGCAACACGCCGTTCCTGATCCAGCTTTTCTTCATCTTCTTCGGCCTGCCCGGCATCGGCGTCCAGATGAACGAAATGACCGCCGCCAACCTGGCCATGATCGTCAATCTCGGCGCCTATAGCTGCGAGATTATCCGCGCCGGCATCCAGGCGACGCCGCGCGGCCAGTTCGAGGCGGGCGCCAGCCTTGCCATGACCCGGTTCGAGACGTTCCGCCATGTCATTCTCGTTCCCTCGCTGCAACGCATCTGGCCGGCCCTGTCGTCCCAGGTGGTCATCGTCATGCTCGGCTCCTCGGTCGTCTCGCAGATTGCCGCCGAGGACCTGACATTTGCGGCAAACTTCATCCAGTCCCGCTCCTTCCGCGCCTTCGAAGCCTATTTCGTCTCTACGGCGATCTATCTGCTTCTGGCGATCGTCCTGCGGCAACTGCTTGCGGTCGCCGGTAACCTCATCTTCCCGCGCAGGGTTCGCCGATGACTGATTTCACCACCTGGGACATCCTGCGTGGCCTGCTGCTCGCCACGCGCTGGACCATCCTGCTCTCGCTCGTCTCCTTCATCGGCGGCGGCACGGTTGGCGCGATCCTGCTGTTCATGCGGATCGGCAAGCGCAAGGTCGCGCGCCTTGCCGTCAAATATTTCGTCGAGCTCTTCCAGGGCACGCCGTTATTGATGCAGCTCTTCCTCGCCTTTTTCGGCCTTGGGCTCTTCGGCATCGACGTGCCGGCCTGGCTTGCCGCCGGCGTCGCGCTGACGCTGTGGTCGGCCGCCTTCCTGACCGAGATCTGGCGCGGCTGCGTCGAGGCCGTCGCAAGAGGCCAGTGGGAGGCCTCCGCCAGCCTTGGCATGGGCTATCTCCAGCAGATGCGCTACGTCATCCTGCCGCAGGCGCTGCGCATCGCCGTGCCGCCGACGGTTGGCTTCTCCGTGCAGGTGGTCAAGGGCACCGCCCTCACCTCCATCATCGGCTTCGTCGAACTGTCGAAGGCCGGCACCGTCATCACCAACGCGACCTTCCAGCCGTTCACCGTCTACGGCTTCGTCGCCCTTATCTATTTCGCCCTGTGCTGGCCGCTGTCGAAAAGCAGCCAGATCCTGGAAAGGAAGCTGAATGTCGCTCATCGAGGTCACTGAAGTCCGCAAAAGCTTTGGCGAGAACGAGGTACTGAAAGGCATCAACCTCGATGTCGAACCCGGCGAGGTCATCGCCATCATCGGCAAGAGCGGCTCGGGCAAATCGACACTGCTTCGCTGCATCAACGGGCTGGAGACGATCAACGACGGCTCGATCTCGGTGGCCGGCGCCCAGCTTCTGCCCGACGATCTGCATCTCAAGGCGCTGCGGCTGAAGGTCGGCATGATCTTCCAGCAGTTCAATCTCTTCCCGCATTTGAGCGCCGGCCGCAACGTCATGCTGTCGCAGATGGTCGTCAAGAAGGCTTCCAAGGCCGATGCCGAGGCAATGGCGCGGCGCATGCTCGACCGCGTCGGCCTTGGGCACAAATTCGACGCCTTTCCCGACGAGCTCTCGGGCGGACAGCAGCAGCGCGTCGCGATCGCGAGAGCGCTTGCCATGCAGCCGATCGCCCTTCTCTGCGACGAAATCACCTCGGCGCTCGATCCAGAACTGGTGTCGGAAGTCCTGGCCGTCGTGCGCGAACTGGCCAGCGAAGGCATGACGCTGCTGATGGTGACGCATGAAATGAAATTCGCCCGCGACGTTTGCTCGCGCGTCGTCTTCATGCATCAGGGCCGCGTCCATGAAATCGGCCCGCCGAGCGAAGTCTTCGCCGATCCGAAGACGCCGGAGCTGAAACAGTTCCTCGGCATGCACTAGGCATTGCTCAGGGATGCACTCATCGGCGCTGCGACGATAGCCGCGCGACGCCGATCATCCCACTCCAAGCGCCCGGCGCCATGCCGAAAGCCTTCTTGAAATGCCGGGTCAGATGGCTCTGGTCGGCAAAGCCGGTGGCCGCCGCGACTTCGGCGATCGGCTCGCCATCGCCGATCAGCGCCTTGGCCAGCTGCAGACGCCGCATCAGCAGAAAGCGGTGCGGGCTGGTGGCAAAGGCCGCGCGGAAATGGCGCGAAAGCGCAAAGCGGTCGAGGCCGGTGATGCGTTCCAGCTCCTCCGAGCGGACGCCGCGCATGGCATGGGCCTCAAGATAATCCCGCGCCGTCTTGACCTGCCCCCAGGCGATATTGCCCAGCGATTTCTGCGGCAGCCGCGCATGCGAGGCCAATCCGCTCGCCACCCGCGATATGAAATCATCAACGAAAAGCGCGTCCAGTTCGCTGTCGAGCTCGCCAAGTGCCGCCAGCAGCAGGCCGGCGAGACGCCGATCCTCCACCAGGGGCTCGTTCACGAAAGGCAAGCCGATACGGGCCGTTTCGAGACATTGCGCCAACATGGACGGCTCCAGATAGAGCATGCGGTAGACCAGCCCGTCGTCGGTCGCGGCACCGCCGTCGTGCACTTCGTCCGGATGCAGGACGATCACCTGGCCCGGCAGGCTGTAGCGCCGCTCGCCACGATAGCTGAAAGCCTGCACGCCGCGAATGGTGACGCCGAGAGCATAGGTGTCGTGCCGGTGCGGCTCGAAGGCATCGCCGCGAAACTGCGCCTGAATTCTCTCGATACCGGGATAGGCGGGCGCCGACACGATGCTGTTCCCGTCCGGAACGGCGCACAAACGTTCAAGACCTTCGAAGATCGAGCTGGCTAGATCCTGGCGCAACAATTCGTTTCCAAACGGCATGAAAGTGGCTACCGATGTTTGATACCAAAATCGCAATCGTCCTGCGAAACAATCTTCAATCCTGGCAGAAGCTGAATGTGACCGCTTTCCTGTCGACCGGGATCGCCGGGCAATGTCCCGAGATCATCGGCGAACCCTATCGCGACCGGGCCGGCAATCTCTACAACGCGATGTCGATCCAGCCGATGATCGTATTATCGGCCGACGAAGAGACGATGTCGACCATCCATCGCCGCTCGCTGGAGCGCGACATCACCGCCTCGATCTTCATCGAGGAAATGTTCTCGACGGGCCACGATACGGCTAACCGCGCGGTCTTTTCCGAATTTGCGCCCGAAGACGCCAAAGTCGTCGGCATCGCGCTGCGCGCCGACAAGAAGATCGTCGACAAGATCACCAAAGGCGCAAAGATGCATTCCTGACGGAAACGTCAAAACAGAACGGCCGGGTTTCACAACCCGGCCGTCCTTGTCGGAATGTCGATGCCGGATCAGCCGTTCTGTGTGATCGGCGCGATCTGGATTTCGACGCGGCGGTTCTGGGCGCGGCCGGCTTCGGTGGCATTGGACGCAACCGGCTGGCTCGGGCCGAAGCCGATGGCGGACATGCGGCGCTGGTCGATGCCCTGGCTGCCGAGATAGGAGGCGACCGAGCCGGCACGGCGTTCGGACAGATCCTGGTTATGCTGCAGGCTGCCGGTCGAATCCGTATGGCCGTTGACGTCGATCAGCGTGCGGTTGAACTTGCGCAGCACGATGGCGACCGAATTCAGCGTTGCGAAGAATTCCGGCTTGATGGCGTCCTGGTCGATATCGAAGGTGATGGCGGACGGCATGTTCAGGATGATGCGGTCGCCGACGCGGGTAACGGAGACACCCGTGCCCTGCAACTGCGCGCGCAGCTCGGATTCCTGCTGGTCCATGTAATTGCCGATGCCGGCACCAGCCAAGGCACCAACGCCAGCGCCGATCAGCGCGGCATTGCGGCGCGAGGCCGGCGAATGCCCGATCAGAAGACCGGCGACAGCGCCGACGCCGGCGCCGATCGCGGCACCGCCCGCTGTGTTGGATACTTTCTGTTCGCCCGTATAGGGATCGGTCGTCGTGCACGCGTTGAGAAAGGCCGCCGAGACGGCAAGAATGGCAATTTTTTTGATCATGGAATCGTCGCTCTCCGGTTCGATGGTCCGAAGCAGATATGGAGCATTGCGGCAATATGATGAAGCGAAATCTTCGTGTACGACCGAGAACGCCCCAGCTCCGCATCCACATGCGCTGATCCGAATGCCGACGGCCGCGCCAAAGACCGGCACGACTTGGTGGAAATTCCGTCATTTCTCTTCGGAATCAGTCGCTTGTCCGCTCAAAGATTCTGGAAAAGCTGTGTCACCGTGTTGTAGCTCGCATTGGCGATGGACAGCGATTGCAGGCCCAATTGCTGCTGGGTTTGCAATGCCAGCACCCTGCTCGACTGCTGCTCCATATCCGCATCGACAAGCTTGCCGACGCCGCTGGTGAGCGAATCACTGAGATTCGTCGCGAACTGGCTCTGCAGGCTGACGCGCGTTTCCAGCGAGCCGAAGGCCGACCCGATGGTACTCAGCTGATGCAGCATGGCGGTGACGGTATTCACCATGTCTGTCAGCGCGCCCTTCGTCGTGGTCGCATCGAGCGAGATTTCCACCTGCCCGGTGGTGTCGCCATTCTTGCTGCCGATCAGCACATAGTTCTGGGCGGCACCGGCCTCCGTCGCAAAGGCCGTGGAGGTGAGCACGCCATAGCCGCCGCTGCCGCTGGACTGGTCATCGATGAGATAGCGTGCATCCGTCGATGGGATGGTGCCGCTGGTCGACGTGGCGCCCTCATAGTCCAGCATCCCGATTGCGATCGTGCCGTCGGTATGGCGGATCAGGGATCCCGGAATCCGGTGTGGTTCGGTCGGGTCGTCACCGTCCTGCAGCACGATCCAGTTGACGCCGTTGAAACTCGCCGACTGGCCGACGCTGCGGAGCTGCTCCTTGAGCTGGCTGATCTCGTCATTGAGTTTCGTCTTGTCGACGCTGTCCTCATAGGCGCTGACCAGCTTCGATCGGATCTTCGTCACGATGTCGATGGCGCTGGTGACGCCTTCGGATGCCGTGCTGACGGTCGCGGCGGCAAGCCCGAGTGCGTCCTGCACCGAGGAAATGCCGCTGATGTCGGTGCGCGTCAATGTCGAGATCGTCCAATAGGTGGCGTCATCCTTGGCCGTCTGCACGCGCAGGCCCGACGACATCTGCCGCTGCGCGACATTCAGGTTCGACTGGGTGTTTCTGAGGACTTCAAGGGCTGTGTTGACAGAGGGACTAACCCTGATGAAGGTCGAAAAAATACTCACGACACACGGACTCCGGACGCAACAATAGACAACAAGCACAAGGAGACATTCGAACCATGCCGCGGGCGCTCATGCGCGCGGGCCGACACGCGTCGGCAGACGATGAGTCCGGCAAAAAAACAGCGCCTGAACTCGAGCGGTTACAGGCGCTATGATTAGCATTCATGCTTAATAAACAGCTAATCGAAACGGGTGATTTACCATAAATCTTCGGTTGCACCCGCCCAGGCGGAAAATACGGGCAGCTACTCCGCCGCCCTGAGCTTCATCAGCTTCGCCCTCAGCACGGCTTCCGACATTTCCTCGTGCAGCCGCTGCTCCTCATGCGCCTGGGGCTTGGCGAAACGGGCAATCAGAAGATAGGCGACGGGCGTGACGTAAAGCGTCACCAGGGTCGCGAAGCCGAGGCCGCCGACAATCACCCAGCCGAGCGCGATGCGTGCTTCAGCTCCCGCTCCATCGGCGAAGACCAGCGGCACGCCGCCGAGAATGGTGGCGATCATCGTCATCATCACCGGCCGCAGGCGCAGCGCGCAGGCCCTCTCGATCGCCTCGCGCACGCTTGCGCCGTCGTCGCGCAGCTGGTTGGCGAACTCGACGATCAGGATGCCGTTCTTGGCCATGACGCCGACAAGCAGCACCAGGCCGATCTGGCTGTAGATATTGAGGCTCGAGCCGGTGATGACCAGCGCGAAGACGGCGCAGGCAAGGCCGAGCGGCACCGTCGACATGATGATCAGCGACGACAGCACGCTTTCGAACTGCGCCGCCAGCACCAGGAAGATGATGACGATGGCGAAGCCGAAGGTGAGCGCCATGCCGCTGGAATTCTCCTCCAGCGTCGCCGCTTCCGCGAGCGGGATCAGCCGCGCGCCGGGCGGCAGGAGCGGCGCGGCGATTCGCGTCACCTCCTCGACGGCCTGGCCGAGCGACATGTTGTTCTTGAGGCCGGCGGTGATCGCCACCGACGCCAGTTGCTGCTCGCGGGTGAGCTGCGGCGCGACCGCCCCTTCCTTCAGGCTGGCGATGACCGACATCGGCACGATCTTGCCGTCGCCGGTCTTCAGGAAGACGTTTTCGAGATCTGTGGGATCGTCGATCGGCCGCATGGTCGAGGTCAGGAGCACCGGATAGGCCTCGCCCTTGACGAAGACATCGACGACGGAACGGCCTTCGAGCAGCGATTGCAGCGCCGTCGACAGGCCGGTGATGTCGACGCCGAGATCGGAGGCGCGCTCGCGGTCGATCGCGACGGAGACCTGCGCCTGCGTCGGCTCGTTGTTGAGACGCGGCGTGTCGAATCGGCCGGTCGCATCCAGCGCCTGCACCAGCTTCAGCGCCGCCTGCGTCAAGGCTTCGTGATCGTTGCCGGTCAGCGCCATCTGCACACCACTGCCGGCGCCGCGAATGCGCAGGCTGTTCGACTGGAAGACATTGCCACGCAGCGCCGGCACCTGCGCCATCGCCCGGTTGATATCGGCAACGATCTCGGATTGCGTGCGATGGCGCTCGCTCCAGGGCGCGAGCGTCAACACCATGAAGCCGGTGTTCATCTGCCCGTTCTGGCCGGAGATGGCATAGACGTTGCGAATGTCGCCGCTATCCATCAACGGCTGCAGCTTCTCTTCCACCCGCTGCAGCTGATCCTTGGTGTAATCGAGGCTGGCGCCCTGCGGCGTGGTCAGCCTCAGCATTACCAGGGCGCGATCCTCGTTCGGCGTCAGCTCGCTCTTCACGCCAAGAAAGGCAAAGACGGCGGCCGCCGAAAAGATCGCGCAGAAGACGATGACCACCAGCGGTGCATTGAGGCAGGCCCGGAGCGTGCGGCGATAGACACCAGAAAACAGCGCGCCGAAACGGCCGAGCATGCCGTGATCCTCACGCATCTCCCTGGTCAGCATGCGCGAGGCCAGCATCGGGCAAAGCGTCAGCGCCACGAGCGACGACAGACCGACGGAGAAGGCGAGCACGAAGCCGAATTCGCGGAATAGGCCGCCCACTTGCCCCGGCAGGAAGGACAGCGGAATGAAGACGGCCGCAAGCGTCGCCGTGGTCGCGATGACCGCAAAGAAGACCTCACGCGTGCCAAGCACCGCCGCCGCGCGTGGCCCCATCTTCTCCGATCTGCGCCGCACGATGTTTTCCAGAACGACGATGGCGTCATCCACCACGAGACCGGTCGCAAGCACGATCGCCAGTAGCGTCAGAATGTTGATCGAGAAACCGACCATATAGAGCGCGGCCAGCGTTCCCGTGAGCGCCACCGGCATGGTGACGGCCGGGATGAGCGTCGCGCGCCAGTCGCGCAGGAAGAGATAGATGACGATGGTGACGATCAGCGCCGACAGCACCAGTGCCAGCACCACCTCATGGATCGCACCCTGGATGAACACGGCATCGTCGCTGGTGATGGTGATGCGCGTGCCTTCCGGCAGCGATTTCGACAATTGTGCCACCACGGCCTTCACGCCATTGGAAATGTTGAGCGTATTCGACTGCGCCTGACGGATGATGCCGAGGCCGACGCCCTGCACGCCGTTCGACCGCAGCGCCGTCGTTCCGTCGCGCGGGCCAAGCGTCACGGTCGCGACATCCGAGAGCCTGATCCTGTCCTTGATGATCAGCCGCGCGAAATCCTCGGGCGTCTGCAGCGCGGCCGTGGCGCGCACGACGATGTCCTGCCGGTTGCTTTTCAGCGATCCGGCCGGGACGTCGAGCGCCGCCGTTTCCAGCGCCGTTGTCAGATCGCCGATGGTCAGTCCGCGCCCGGCAAGGGCTGCCTGATCGACATCGATGCGGAAGACCTTCTCCTGATCGCCATAGAGCTCGACATCGGCAACGCCGTCGACGGCGGCCAGCCGGTCGGTGATCTCCTTGTCGACCAGCTGCGTCAGGTCGTCCATGGTCATGGTGCCGGAGGTGACGGCAAGGCGCATGATCGGCTGCGAGTCCGAATCCGCCTTGACGATCTGCGGCGCATCCGCCTCGTCCGGAAGCTGTTCGGCAATACGGCCGATGGCATCGCGGACGTCGTTTGCGGCAACCGACAGATCGGTGGCGTCGGAGAATTCGAGCGTCACCCGGCTCTGCCCGAAGGAAGAGCTGGAGGAGAGCGACTTCAGGCCGCTGACGCGGGCAACCGCGCCTTCGATGACCTTGGTCAGTTCCTGATCCACCGTCTGCGGCGACGCGCCGTCGAACATGGTCCGCACGGTGACCACCGGACGGTCGACATCGGGCAGTTCGCGCACCTCGACGCCGAAATAGGCGGCGAGGCCGGCCACGACCATCAGCGTGTTGAAGACCAGCGCAAGGATCGGCCGGCGCACGAAAAGCGCGGTAAAAGCCTGCTTGCCGCCCCCCGCGTCGGACATATCCGCCGGACCGTCATGGTGCCCCGTCATTGCGTGAGGACCTCCGCGGCCTCGGCGACCTCGCGGGCAAAGCGCACGGCCCCACCCTCGCTCACGCGCTGCAAACCTTCGGTGACGATCAGATCGCCATCCTTGAGATCGCCGCGAACCAGCACCGCATCCGGATTGCGCTGCACGACGCTGACGCGAACCTTGGACGATTTGCCGTCGGCGATGCGCCAGACATAGGAGCCCTCACCGTCCCATTGCACCGACAGAGGGTCGACGGACGGATGGGTTTCGCCGGCAAAGCGCATGCCGACACTGAAGGACATGCCGGCCCGCAGCTCGTCGGCGGCATTGTCGATGCGGGCGCGGATGCGCAATGTCCGGCTGGCACCATCGACGCGGTTGTCCACCGCCTCGACCACGCCGGAGAACTGGCGTCCAGGCAGCGCCACCGATGTCGCCTCGACCGGCTGATCCACCTTGACCGTATTGGCAAACCGCTCCGGCACCCAATAATCCACCAGGATCTCCGAACGGTCGTCCAGCGTGACGATGCTGGTGGCGGTGGTGACATTGTCGCCGATGACGACGGGCACGATACCGACGATGCCGTCGATCGGCGCCACGATGTCGCGCCGCGTCAGCGCCAGTTCCGCCGCCTGCAGCGCGAGCTTCGCGCCCTGCTCGACGATCTCGGCGTCGAAGACGTCCATGCGCGAGACGCTGGACTTGATGTTGCGATAGAGCTGCGATTTCTCGGCGGCGCTTCTCAACGCCACCTGCGCCTGGCCGCGCGCGATGATCTGCTCGTCATTGTCGAGGCGGGCCAGCACCTGCCCCTGCTTCACCCGATCACCGGACTTGATCAGGATTTCGCGGATCGTGCCCGCCGCCTGCGGCATGACGACGACCGAGCGGATGGCATCGCCGGTGCCGATGGCGCTCAGGCGATCGTTGACCACGCCGCCGATGACGGGCTCAGCTACCACCAGCGGCACATCCGGGCCGCGCCGCGCGCCACCATTCGCTGCCTTGTCACCCTTGGCGCCCTCGCCAGGCGCAACGGTCGCCACGACGGCCTCGGGGACACCCGCTCCCCGCAACACGTCGGCTGCACCGGGCACGAAGGCCAGGACAGCGGCGATGCCAGCCGCCAGCAACAGAAAAGACAAGGAAAGCTGCTTCCAGGCGGTCATGCACGTCTCCGGCTCGTTGTCAGAGGCGATGAAATCGCGTCGTCAATCTATCTGGCCTCGTCACGTCAGGCGCACTTGATGAGGCCACCCCTCGGGCAAACGGCGATATAACGCAGGATTGTGCCCGATTTGCTGCAATATCGTTTTTTTGACCATGGGCGGCAAGCTTTGCCGCAGATTATGACGAAGTTGTAATCTTGACGGGGACAACGAGGCATTTCATTCGCATCCTCGGATCCTCGCCCAGGCGCGGAAACAGCCCTCCGGACACCTGTGAATGTGCACTTTTTGTTCTATTTTTAGCCCGTTTCTTTTGCCTTTCAGGGCAGAATCATTACATTGAGCCGCATGACCATCGGACATGACGACATTCCCTTCTTCGACGAGGAGCCGGAACACCTGGTTCCGCGCCGCCCCACGCCCGCCCCTGCAAGCACCGGCGGCGGCATTGCGGCGCGCGCCATGGCAGCACGCGACAGCGGCCGCCGGCCCGACTATCTCTCAGGCCTCAACCCGGAGCAGGCCGAAGCCGTGGAAACGCTGGACGGGCCTGTCCTCGTGCTCGCCGGCGCCGGCACCGGCAAGACGCGGGTGCTGACGACCCGCATCGCGCACATCCTCTCTACCAACCGCGCCTTCCCGAGCCAAATCCTCGCCGTCACCTTCACCAACAAGGCGGCGCGCGAGATGAAGGAGCGCATCGCGCTGCTCGTCGGCGGCGCCGTCGAGGGCATGCCCTGGCTCGGGACCTTCCACTCGATCGGCGTCAAGCTGCTGCGCCGTCATTCCGAGCTGGTGGGCCTCTCCTCCAGCTTCACCATTCTCGATACCGACGACGTCATCCGGCTGATCAAGCAGCTCATCCAGGCCGAAGGTCTGGACGACAAGCGCTGGCCGGCCAAGCAATTCGCCGGCATGATCGACGCCTGGAAAAACAAGGGCCTCGGCCCTGCCGATATCCCGGAGGGCGACGCCCGCGCTTTCGCAAACGGCAAGGGCCGCGATCTCTATTTCGCCTATCAGGCCCGCCTGAAGACATTGAACGCCTGCGACTTCGGCGATCTTTTGCTGCATCCGATCAACATGTTCCGGCAAAATCCGGATATATTGAAGGACTATCACCAGCGCTTCCGTTACATCCTCGTCGACGAGTATCAGGACACCAACACCGCGCAATATATGTGGCTGCGCCTCTTGGCACAGCGACAGAAGGGCGAACCGCAGAACGTCTGCTGCGTCGGCGACGACGACCAGTCGATCTATGGCTGGCGCGGCGCGGAGGTGGACAACATCCTGCGCTTCGAAAAGGATTTCCCCGGCGCCAAGGTGATCAAGCTGGAGCGCAACTACCGCTCCACCGAACATATTCTCGGCGCCGCCGCGCATCTGATCGCGCATAATGAGGGCCGGCTCGGCAAGACGCTGTTCACCGAGCGCTCCGATCCCGATGACATCAAGGTGCAGGTACACGCCTCCTGGGATTCCGAGGAAGAAGCCCGCGCCATCGGCGAGGAGATCGAGCAGCTCCAGCGCAACAAGCACAATCTCAACGACATGGCGATCCTGGTGCGCGCCTCCTTCCAGATGCGCGAATTCGAAGATCGCTTCGTCACGCTCGGCCTCAACTACCGCGTCGTCGGCGGTCCACGCTTCTATGAGCGCCTCGAAATCCGCGATGCCATGGCCTATTTCCGCCTCGTCTGCCAGCCGGCCGACGATCTTGCCTTCGAGCGCATCGTCAACACGCCGAAGCGCGGCCTCGGCGATACCACCGTCCGCGCCCTGCATGATTATGCCCGCGCGCGCAATATCCCGATGCTGGCGGCAGCCGCCGATATCATCGAGACCGACGAGATGAAGCCGAAGGCGCGCAAGGCGCTGTTCGACGTCGTACAGTCCTTCCGCCGCTGGCAGGGCCTGCTTGAAAACACGCCGCATACCGAGCTTGCCGAGCAGATCCTCGAAGAGTCCGGCTATACGGACATGTGGAAGAACGACAAATCGGCGGAAGCGCCGGGGCGGCTGGAAAACCTCAAAGAACTCATTCGTTCCATGGACAGCTTCGAATCCATGCGCGGCTTCCTGGAGCACGTGGCCCTTGTCATGGACGCCGAGCAGAACGAAAATCTCGACGCCGTCTCGATCATGACGCTACACTCCGCCAAGGGGCTGGAATTCGACACCGTCTTCCTGCCCGGCTGGGAGGAAGGCCTGTTCCCGCACCAGCGCTCGCTCGACGAAAGCGGCCGCGCTGGCCTGGAGGAAGAACGCCGCCTCGCCTATGTCGGCATCACCCGCGCCAAGCGCCGCTGCCACATCTGGTTCGTCTCCAACCGCCGCATCCACGGCCTCTGGCAATCGACCATCCCCTCCCGATTCCTCGACGAACTGCCGGAAAGCCATGTCGAAGTCGCCGAGATGGAACAATCCTACGGCGGTTACGGCCGCGGCGGCTACGGCCAGTCGCGCTTCGACAAGGCCGATCCCTTCGCCAATTCCTATTCCACTCCCGGCTGGAAACGCGCCCAGGCCAACAAGACCGACGCCACCCGCGACAACTGGGGCTCCCGCTCCGGCCACGCCGTCGAACGCATCGGCTACGGCGAAAGCGGCCCGAAAGTGCGCACCATCGACGGCGAACTCGTCGCCAAATCCACCTCCTCCGAACCCTCGAAATTCATGGTCGGCGACCGCGTCTTCCACATCAAGTTCGGCAACGGCAATGTCTCCGGCGTCGAGGGCAACAAGCTGACGATTGAGTTTGATCGGGCGGGGCAGAAAAGGGTGTTGGATGGGTTTGTGGAGCGGGTGTGAGGATTTTCCCGCCTTCTGTCTAGCGACCACGAAGTTACATTACGCGAATTCCGAAACCAGCTAGTCCGCGCAATAGTTGTATTTCATCTCCCACCGCATTATACCTATCTCTACTGGAGATGTTGGGGGAGATGCATGTCCAAGAGTCGATCTTTTTCAATCTATCTGCTCAAGCTAGGGTTCGACCAAGCAAATGCACTTGTCGAAGGCCATCCGCTGAACGCAGAGGTTCAAGCTGATTTTTTGCCCGACGGCGCCGCACTTTTCGTACTCGACAGTGAACCGCGGCCACCGTGGTGGAGGAGCTATTTTGGCGTACAAAAGAACCTCAGCCAAGTAGGCATGGGCGCACTTGTGTTTCTCCCGACGGGCGGTAGGTGCTTCGCTCTATCCTTCGGGCACGTGGCACACAATCTCAAGGACACCAGCTACGAGTATGACTTTGGCCTGCGTGTCACGCTCAACAGCCTCGATCCGAAAAAGCTAAAAAGCACGGACACAGTCGAGCCAAGCGCTGCAAAGCGTCAGCGTACGCAGTTGCCGATCGAGTCAGAGTTGACCTTTTTCGATTTCGATCGTGATAGCACCATCCTGCGAAGCCTTACCGGAAAAGTGCGAGACGAACACAAAGACCTGTTCCGCCATGCAACGGGCGCCGGCAACCTGCGCATAAGCACCGACACGCCCGTTGACGGTCTTGCTTCACTCTGTGAAAAGCTTCTGGAATTGTACGCCGCCGAGCAGTTTAAGATATCGTTTCCAGATATACAGAACATAGTTCCGGTGAAGGACCCAGTGATACTCAACGCTTTAAACGAACAATTGCTGGTGGCACTCCACGCCAAAGAGGCCGACCTGAACCTCACGGTCCCGGAAATTATCAACTACAGCGACAATGTGTTCGTCACGTTTTCTGGCGCCGGTGCCAGCCTTGTGTATGATGACGTGTACATCCGCCGTTACTACGACTACCTCGCCAGCAGGGACATTGAGATCGGAGATGTGGATATTGAAACCCTATCTCGCCACAGCCTCGTCCTTGCCGATGAGGAGGGAACACCGAGGGACAGGTACAGTATTCTCAAGAGCCTCGTGTTCGATACAACGCTCGCGATCGCGGGGGGCTCAACGTTCCACCTCTCGGAGGGACAGTGGTACCGCGTTGACAACAACTACATTGCCCGCCTGACTGCCTCTCTTGACCCACTCTGTGTCGCCACCGATCTTCCCCCCTACACGCAGTCGAACGAAGGCGCGTACAATTTAGCTGTTGCCCAGACACAGGACGGGGTTGCGTGCCTCGACAAGTCGAGCATCGCTCCGGTAGGGCAAACACAAGTAGAACCGTGTGATCTGTTGGCCGTTCGAAACGGGAATATTATTTTTTACCATGTCAAGGTTTCGACGCTTTCTAACCAGCTCAGCCATCTTTTCAATCAAGGGATCAACGCGATCGAGCTCCTTCGTCTTGAGGATGAATCAGTTGAGAGGCTAGCAGTACTTCTTGAGGCCGCATTTGGCACCGAGAACATGGGAAAAGCGATGATGCTCTTGACCGATGGCAAGTGCCACATTCAGTTCGTCATCATTACCCGGAAGAATCCAGCCAACCGGTCACTTAACCTGCCTCTTTTCTCGCGGATAAGCCTGATGAGAACTATGAAAGCCCTTCATGTCCGAGGTATCGCGCGCAGCTACACCTTCGTGGCGGACAACTCTGTCGACGAGGAAGGAAAGAAAAAGAAGCGCAAGAAAAAGGCTGCATAACCCAGAACCTGTCGTCGAACCCGCATAAATCCAGCATCTGGCAGGCTGACCAGTTCTAATAAAAATAGGCCGCTGCTTGAAGCGGAATACCAGTCTATCGGCCGTCCCGCCGCGCCATCTCAAGGGCTTCGCTAACATTACCCGCCTTGTCGCGGTACGGTTCGGTCCTTCTGGCGATATCGTCGAAATCCTGGCGCTCCTGCGACTGCCGGGTCGGACGATCGCTCAAGCGTGCTCGGATTCCATCAAGGTCGGTGAAGGACAGTTCGCTACGCCGTTTCCTGTGCCAGCGCAGCTTGCCCTGCTCATCTCGGTATGGCACGGAAACGCGCTTACCGAGACGATAGTGGCCAAACATGTCTGGACCGTTGCTGGCTGCGCTATTCTTGGCGCGGCAGTTGTTGCGGATTAGCGCCCTGAGACCCAGATCGTTGACGTGATCTTGGATCTTAGCCAGGCGCTGAGGGTGCCGGGTTAGGATCGCGCTCACTGTCTTGTCGACGGAGAACCGCCTGTCGTCTGAAAATTCTTCGATCAATTCTTCAAGGAAGGAATGAAACTCCTTTAAATCCAAATTACTCATTGTATTTCTCCGCAAATTTCAGATAGCGAATTTGATCCGCACAAAAGGAACAAGTCAAGAACATCTAGAAATTACTCACAGAAAGCAACAGCGTTCCCTACGACACCAAGTCGACATCAAGTTATTTTATGGGGCGACAAGCGGAATTTGCTGACAAAACCAAGAAATGACTTGGGCGATGCAATCGGGCTTATTCCAGCCTCCCACCTCCCGCATTGCTGCATTGCAAAATCCGTATCGCTAGCATGCTACCAATCAGAGGCTAATCGATTATATCGATCTGACGGCTTCGAGTGATCGTGCCTTCCGCGATCTCCCGGCAAGCCGTAGCCAGCCTGCCGTTCGGCGCATTCAGGGTCCCCCACCCGATCGACAATCGAGGGCTGGCAAGAGCAAAAATCGAGGATAAAAATGGCTGGCATAGCAACAAGCTCTGCGCCCGCCGGCGGTCGCGTTTCCGCGCACCAGGGCCAGGGTAATTATCAATTCGCGCTTATCGCACTCACCTCACTCTTTTTCATGTGGGGCTTCATCACCTGCCTCAACGACATTCTGGTGCCGCATCTGAAGAGCGTCTTCCAGCTCAACTATACGCAGTCGATGCTGATCCAGTTCTGCTTCTTCGGCGCCTATTTCATCGTATCGCTGCCGGCAGGGGCGCTGGTGAAGCGCATCACCTATAAATGGGGCATCGTCGTCGGCCTCGTCATCGCCGCGATCGGCTGCGCCCTGTTCATCCCGGCCGCCAGCTATCGCATCTACGCCCTCTTTCTCGGCGCTCTTTTCGTGCTCGCCGCCGGCGTCACGGTCCTGCAGGTCGCGGCCAACCCCTATGTCACGGTTCTCGGACCTCCCGATACCGCCGCCAGCCGCCTGAACCTGACCCAGGCCTTCAACTCGCTCGGTACCACCATCGCCCCGATCTTCGGCGCCATGCTGATCCTGTCGGCCGCAACCGTTGCGGCCGCCAATGCGACGCCGGAACAGCTCGACGCCATCCGGCTCGCCGAGGCCGGCGCGGTGAAGCTGCCCTACCTGATGCTCGCCGCCGCCTTCCTGCTGCTGGCCGCGGTTTTCGCGGCGCTGAAGCTGCCTCAGGTCGAAGACGAGGAAACCATCGAGCCCATGCGCGGCGCCGGCTCCGCCTGGCAGTATCGCCATCTCGTGCTCGGCGCCGTCGGCATCTTCCTCTATGTCGGCGCCGAGGTCAGCATCGGCAGCTTCCTGGTCAACTTCCTGAGCCAGCCGGACATCGCCGGCTTCTCGGAAGCGGATGCGGCGCACTACGTCTCCTATTTCTGGGGCGGCGCCATGATCGGCCGGTTCATCGGCTCGCTGGTGATGCGCCATGTCGATGACGGCAAGGCGCTGGCCTTCAACGCCACCATCGTCATCCTGCTGTTGCTGACGACCGTGCTGACCACCGGCCATGTCGCCATGTGGTCGGTGCTGGCGATCGGGCTTTTCAACTCGATCATGTTCCCGACGATCTTCAGCCTGGCGCTGCACGGCCTCGGCAAATATACCAGCCAGGGCTCGGGCATCCTGTGCCTCGCTATCGTCGGCGGCGCCATCCTGCCGGTGATTCAAGGCGGCCTTGCCGACACGATCGGCATCCACCTCGCCTTCCTGATGCCGGTCATCTGCTACCTCTACATCGCCTTCTACGGCATCAAGGGCCACAAGCCCTCCTGACCGCTTGAGAAGCATTGCGTCCCGCCACGTCATCGGGCGGGCCGCAAAAGGCTTGATCCGCAGCGCAACGCTTGGCATCGTGCAGTGCAACAGAAACGAAGGACAGGCCTCATGAAAGCTTTGCTGCTGATCGACATCCAGAACGGTTTCTGCCCCGGCGGTAATCTTCCCGTACCGGAGGGCGATCAGGTCGTACCCGTCGCCAATGCGCTCATCGACAGTGGCAAATACGATCTTGTCCTCGCCTCGCAGGATTGGCACCCGGCCGCCCACGGCAGCTTCGCCTCCGCCCACCCCGGCAAGAAGCCCTTCGAAATGGGCATGCTCTCCGGCAAGCCGCAGATGATGTGGCCCGACCATTGCGTCCAGAATACCGACGATGCCAGGCTGCATCCCCATCTCCACGCCGACGGCATCGATTTCATCCAGCAGAAGGGCCAGAACCCCGATGTCGACAGCTATTCCGCCTTCCGCGACAATGACCAGGCGGCCCTGACCGGCCTTGCCGCGCATCTGCGCGCCGAAGGCGTGACCGCGCTCGACCTCTGTGGCCTTGCGACAGACTATTGCGTGAAATTCTCCGCGCTCGATGCGGTCGAGATGCTGCCGGGCGTCACCGTCCGTTTCATCGAGGACGCCAGCCGCGGCATCGATCCGGCCGGCGTTCAGGCGGCGATCGGCGAGATGCGCACCCGCGGCGTCGCCATTATCAGCAGCGAAGAGGCGCTTGCCTAAAATCTCTTGGCGCAAGCTAAGGCTTCTCTAAAGAAAATGGCGCAAACTATTCCATATATTAGATAATATGGATGTATCTGTGCAGTCGATCACCATCAACGGGCGTTTTCTCGGCCAGCCTCTGTCGGGCGTGCAGCGTTTCGCGCGCGAACTGACGCTGGCGCTCGACCGCAAGATCGCCGCCGGCGCCGTGCCCGCCACGTTGAAGGGTGCAAGCTGGCGGCTGGCCATTCCTCGCGGCACGCCGATCGACATAGAGCTCTCGGCCATATCGGTCGATGCCTTCGGCTCCGGTCCGGGCCATCTCTGGGAACAGACGTCGCTGCTCGCCCGCGCCCGTCGCGGCCGGCTGATCGGCTTCGGCGGCAGCGGTCCCCTCCTGCACCGCCGTCAAGCCGTGATCATCCATGACGTGACGATCTTCCGGCATCCGCGATCCTTCAAGCGCAGCTACCGCCTGCTGCACGGCGCACTCGGCACGGTGCTGACACGCACGGCGAAGATCGGCACGGTCTCGGAATTCTCGCGCGAAGAGCTCGCCGCCGTCTTCCGCGTCCCCGCCCAGAATATCGATGTCGTCTATAATGCCGTCGATCACTTCGCCGCCATCGAACCGGACGACAGCGTCATCGAGCGGCTGGGCCTCAAGCGCAATTCCTTCTTCCTGCTGGTCGGCACGATGAAGCCGAACAAGAACCTCGATTTCGCCATTCGCGCCTTCGAGGCGCTTGGAGATCCCAATCAAAAGCTGGTGGTGGTCGGCGGCACCGCGCCGACCGTGTTTAAATCGAACGGGCCAAAATCGAACGACCGCCTGCTCTTTCCCGGCAGGCTCAGCGATGCCGAAATCGCCGCGCTGGAACGCCACGCCACCGCCTTCGTCTTTCCAAGCCTCTACGAGGGCTTCGGCATTCCGCCGCTGGAAGCGATGACGCAGGGCTGCCCGGTCCTGTCGGCAGATATCCCGGCCGTGCGCGAGGCGTCCGGCGATGCCGCGCTCTATTTCGATCCGTCACAAGAGGATGAGCTGGTCGAGGCCATGCGGCGGATCGCCGGCGACGAGGAATTGCGCGAGGAATTGCGCCAAAAGGGCCGACGGAATGTCGCCCGATTTTCCTGGGACCGCAGCGCTGATCGCATATTGGCGATGCTGGAAGCGCTCTAGCTCATTGTTTTTTAAGCAATTCCGGACGGAAAACCGCTGCGCACTTTTCCTGGAATTGCTCTAGGACTGCGCCTGCGGGCGAAACATCGTGACGAAATAGCTATAGAGCCCGAACAGGCAGAAGGCAGCACCGCCGACGATGCCAGCGCCGACAGAAACCCATAGCGAATAATCGAAGCCGGCGGTCGCCAGCACCGGCAGCGCCAGCGCTATCGCCGACAGGACGACCGGCTGCCGGACGAAATCGAAGGGCAGCGACATCAGCACCTTCACGCCGAATCCCATCGCGACAAGCGCGCCGGCCATGCCGCCTGCCATCAGCGCACCATCGCTGAAGCCAACGAGATGGCCGGCCGCAAAGGCTCCCGCATTGAGCAGCACGCAGTCCGCCGCCGCCAGCAGGAAAATCGCCAGCAGCCGATGGCGCAGATGCGCCGGCGTCGGCAGCATGTTGAAGGTCAGGGCGCGGCAGGCGGCAAGACCGGTGACGAACGGTGCTGCGGCCAGAAATCCCTCGCGCAGGCCGGGCGCGATGACGATATGCCCAATGGGCTGCAGAAGCGCGAAAAGGCCCGCCGCCGTCATCAGCGTGAAGCCCGAGAGCAACGAATAATAGCCACCGAGCTGCCGCCTGAATGCCGGCGTGGTGCCCTCGCGGTCATAGGTGGCGACCACATCCGGATACTGGATCGCCTGCAGGGCGGAAACGATCAGAATGAATGGCCGTTGCAGCAGGTCGAGCGCCAGCAATGCGCCGGCCGCGCCCCCTGCTCCGAGAGCCGCTGTCAGGATCGATTTCAGACCCAGCGGCGCCAGAAGACCGATGACGGAAGCGCCGGCCGCGACGCTGCCATAGACGAAATGCTTGCGCACCAGCGACGGCTCCAGGCTTGCCGCTTCGTGCAAGCTGTTGCGGGTCAGCACCATCGCCAGCAGGCTGTAGGCGACATAACCGCCGAGCAGGCCGGCCACGGTGCAAGTGAAAGTCGGCGCAATCGCCGCGCCGACCAGCGTGCCGGCGGCGAGAATAGTGGCGCGCGAACCCTGAAGCCGCGAAAAGGCACGGAACTCCTGTCGGAAGCGCAGCATGGTCAGATGCAGGTCGCTAGCGCCTTGAAAAATCGCCACCAGACCGCCGAGCACGGCGATCTCCCCCGGCACGGCGAAAAAGATCGAGGCGCAGGCGGCCAGAATGCAGAGCACCGCGCAGGCAGCGAATTCCATGCGTAGCGCCATCCGCTCCGCCGCCTCGCTTCCGGGCTCCTGGCCGGGATAGAAACGGCTGCAGGCGAAGCGAATCCATTCGAAACAGAAGATGGCCGTGAACTGGCTGATCGAGATGAACAGCGAATAGGCCGCGTAATCCGCCGGCGTCAGCAGATGTGCCACCGCGATCAGCAGCCCGAAAGCCACCGCCGCCTGATAAAAATACGCCGCCAATGCCACGATCTTCGCCATGACGGCAGATAAACGCAAAAGATTGAGGAAAGCGCTAAGCTATATGAGAAGGTTTGATAGATCGGGGTCGGCTCGAACCACCAGGGCCAGTGACCGCCCTCCTTGAATTGCCTTTTTGCACTGCACACGTTAGAAGAGCCGCCAAATAAAAGACGGGAGGCGGGCAAGCGCCGGGCGGCGCGTCCGTGGAGGAGCATCATGGAGACTGTCAGCACCATAGCCGCATTGCGCGAGCGGCTTGCCGCTCACCGCAGGGCGGGCAAGAGCATCGGCCTGGTGCCGACCATGGGCTATCTGCACGCCGGCCATATGGAGCTGGTCTCCCGCGCCACGGCGGAAAACGATATTGTGGTCGTCTCCATCTTCGTCAATCCGCTGCAATTCGGCGCCAATGAGGATCTGGCGAAATATCCGCGCGATCTCGAACGGGACAGCGCCATGCTGTGCGGCGGCAAGGTCGATTTCATCTTCGCGCCCGGCGTCGGCGACATGTACCCCCGACCGATGGAGACGGTCGTCGACGTGCCGAAGCTCGGCATGGAGCTGGAAGGCGCCGTCCGCCCCGGCCACTTTGCCGGCGTTGCCACGGTCGTCACCAAGCTTTTCAACATCGTCCAGCCCGATAGCGCCTATTTCGGCGAGAAGGACTACCAGCAGGTGGCGATCATCCGCCGCATGGTGGAGGATCTCGCCCAGCCGGTCCGCGTCGTGCCGGTGCCGACCGTCCGCGATGCCGACGGACTGGCGCTATCCTCCCGCAACGTCTACCTGTCGAAAGACGAACGCGCCGCTGCCGTCATCGTGCCGAAGGCGCTCGCGGAGGCGGAACGGCTCTATCGCAAGGGCATCGACGATCCAGCCGCTCTCGAGGCCGGATTGCAAGCCTTCATCGCCGGGGAGCCGCTGGCGAACGCCGAAGTCGTCGCCGTCCGCCATCCGGATACGCTGGAGCCTCTGGCCTCGCTGCAGGGACAGCCGATCCTCGTCGCTCTCTTCGTCCGTATCGGCACCACCCGCCTGCTCGACAACCGCGTGATCGGCCATGGACTGATCGCCAACAACGAGGCTGCCTGACATGAGCGCTGCCGGACGCACCAAACGCATCACCCCTTCCGCAATCGAGGCCATGAAGGGCACGCGCCCCATCGTCAGCCTGACGGCCTATACGACGCCGATCGCCCGCCTGCTCGATCCGCATTGCGACCTGCTTCTGGTCGGCGATTCCCTCGGCATGGTGCTTTATGGCCTGGAATCGACGGTCGGCGTGACCATGGAGATGATGATCGCCCATGGCCAGGCGGTGATGCGCGGCGTCGAGAGCGCCTGCGTCATCGTCGACTTGCCCTTCGGCTCCTATCAGGAATCGAAGGAACAGGCCTTCCGCAATGCCGCCCGCGTGCTGAAGGAAACCGGCTCCGACGGCGTCAAGCTGGAGGGCGGCGAAGAGATGGCCGAGACCGTCGCCTTCCTGGTGAGCCGCGGCATCCCGGTCTTCGGCCATGTCGGGCTGATGCCGCAAAAGGTCAACACGACCGGCGGCTATCGTTCGCTCGGCCGTTCGAACGAGGAAGCAGACAAGATCCGGCGCGACGCCAGGGCGATTACCGACGCCGGCGCCTTCGCGCTTCTGATCGAGGGCACGGTGGAGCCGCTCGCCCGCGAAATCACCGCCTCGGTCGACATCCCGACGATCGGCATCGGTGCCTCGCCCGCCTGCGATGGCCAGGTGCTGGTCTCCGATGACATGCTCGGCCTCTTCAGTGACTTCAAGCCCCGCTTCGTCAAGCATTTCGCCGAGCTGGCGCCAACCATCTCCCAGGCGGTGGAAGCCTATGCGCAGGACGTGAAGGCCCGGAGATTCCCGGGGCCGGAACATACGTTCCAACCGAAGACGTAAACCGGTCAGCGCTTCTCCGCTTCCCTCTCCAACACATAGATCGCCTCGCCGAAATCCTCCATCTTGGCCATCAGAGCCGCGTGGGCGTCGCGCAGGCCCTGATTGTAGAAATGCGGACCGATTTCGGTCGCGAAGAAATCGAGCAAAAATTCCGCCGGCAGCGTGCCGATCGTCTGGTCGAGCTCGTCGCTGAAATACTGCTGCAGGCGGGCCACGATCGCGGCCTTCTCTTCTTTCGGGAACGTGATCTTCTTCATCTGTGACACCCAGGGGTTTTCCGCGCAAATCCAATGGGCTGGATCAAAGAAATCAATTGACCCATCAAGGAAATTGAATTGCCGACATTGCCTGCGCAGCTTACAGCTCCGATTGCGCCGCGCAAACGAACGAATGCGCAAAATCGCAACAGCATTCCTGCTTCGCACCTGTACCTTTGATCCATGCGGGTCCGAAGGGCAAAGGCGCTGGGCTTTCCACGAAGGATGGAGCGGACGATGAGTCGCGCGGATTTTCTTGACGGCTTGAAGGGTGGTGCTCCCGTCGCTCTGGCGGCAGCGCCGTTCGGCGCATTGTTCGGTGCCCTGGCGCGCGATCAGGGCATGTCGCTCGGCGAGCTCACCCTGATGAGCGGCACCGTCTATGCCGGCGCCAGCCAGATGGTCGGCATCGATCTCTTCAGCCACAATGTCCAGGCCTGGCTGATCGTGCTGTCGATCCTGGCTGTCAATTTCCGCCATGTGCTCTATTCCGCTGCGATCGCCCGCTATATCCGGCATTTTTCGCCCGTCGAAAAATTCTTCACCTTCTTCCTGCTGGTCGATCCGCAATTCGCCGAGACGGTCAAGCGTCATGAGAGCGGCAAGCCCGTTACCTTCGCATGGTATTTCGGCTTCGCTGCGGTCATCTATGTCACCTGGATCACGCTCAGCCTCATCGGCGGCCTGCTCGGCAGCATGATCGGCGACCCCAAGGCGATCGGCCTCGATATCCTGCTGCCGGTCTATTTCCTCGGCATCGTCATCGGCTTCCGCCGGCGCGACAACTTCCTGCCTGTCGTCATCGCCAGCGCTGCCGCTTCGGCCGTCGCCTATCGCTACGTCGGCTCGCCCTGGCATGTCAGCATCGGCGCGCTCGCCGGCGTGGCGCTTGCCGCCATCCTGCCGCCGGTCAAGGCGAACCGGAAGCCCGATCTCGCCCACGAGCATCACGAGGTCTGACCATGCTCGATTTCAACCTGCACATGGTCCTGCTGATCCTCACGGCGGCCGTCGTCACCTTCCTGACGCGCATCGGCGGCTATATCCTCATCGTCAAGATGACCCGCATCCCGCCGCGCGTCGAAGCGGCCCTGAATGCCGTTCCCGCCGCCGTTCTGACCACCCTCGTCGCCCCCGCCTTCTTCAATGGCGGCTGGGACACCAAGGTGGCGATGGTCGCCGCCCTGCTCGTCGGCCTGCGCTTCTCCTCGACCTATATGTTGATTGCCGGATGGGTCATCGTGATCGCCTGGAGACATTTCGCAGGCGTTTGAGGTCTCGTGAACATCAATCCGCCCTCCCGCATGTCGCGGAAGGGCTACGAGGCGGATGCCTCAGTGGCTGAGCTCCAGCGTCGCATTTTCCAGCCATGCCCGGATATCCGCATCGTGGATCAGCGGCATCAACGCTTCCCGCGTTCTGGCGTGATAATCGTTCAGCCAATGCAGCTCGTCATGCGTCAGGAGTTGCGGGATGACGAGGCTGCGGTCGATCGGGCAGAAGGTCAGCGTCTCGAAACCGAGCATGGCGATATCACCGCCCTCGATCTCCTCCGGATCGCGAATATAGATCAGGTTCTCGATGCGGATGCCGAAATGGCCCGGACGATAATAGCCCGGCTCGTTCGAAAGGATCATGCCCGGCAAGAGTTCCTGCGTCGATAGCCGCGCAATACGCTGCGGCCCCTCATGCACCGAGAGATAGGAACCGACGCCATGGCCGGTGCCATGGGCGAAATCGACGCCGGCCTTCCACAGCGAGATGCGCGCCAGCGGATCGAGGTCGCAGCCGCGCGTTCCCTTGGGAAAGCGCGCCGTGCTGATGGCGATCATGCCCTTCAGAACCAGTGTGAACAGCCGCTTCTGCTCCTCGGAGACGGCGCCGATGCCCACCGTGCGGGTGATGTCCGTGGTGCCGTTGATATATTGCGCCCCGGAATCGATCAGGAAGAGTTCGCCGGCCTGGATCAGCCGGTCGCTCTCCGTCGTCACGCGATAATGCATGATCGCCGCATGTTCGCCGGCGCCTGAGATCGTGTCGAAGGAAATGTCCTTCAGCGGGTTTTGCATGCTCTGGCCGACGCGCGCGCGGCAAGCCTCCAGCCGTTCGGCGGCGGCGATTTCCGTCACCGTGCCGGGCTTGCTGGTCTCAAGCCAATAGAGAAATTCGACCATCGCGGCCCCGTCCTGCAGATGGGCGGCGGCCGAACCGTTGATCTCGGCGGCATTCTTGCGGGCACGAGGCAATTTGGCGGGATCGTTCCCCTCCACCACCTCGCCGCCCTCGCGGCGGATGAGATCGGTCAACGCATAGGACGCAAGGTCCGGGTCCACGAGAATGCGCCCGCCATTTGCGGAAACCGCGGCAAGCCGCTTGACAAGATCGGACGGCGGAAGCTGCTTGCAGATCTGCGCAAGATAGGCTTCCGCCTCGACCTTGGTCTTGCGCTTGTCGAGAAAGAGTTCGGCCTCGCCTTGCGCATAGATGATGGCGCGCGCCAGGGGATGCGGCGTATGCGGCACGTCGTTGCCGCGAATATTGAAGATCCAGGCGACCGAGGAGGGATCGGTGATCAGCGCCGCCTTGAGGTTCTTTTCCTTCAGATCGGCTGCGATGGTCGCGAGCTTGTCCCGCGCCAAAACACCGGCCTGCCCGATGTCCTGGATGATGACACCGCCAAGCGGCTCGGCCGGCCGATCGCTCCAGAGTTTGTCGAGCGGATTATGCGGCAGGAAGACGAGCTTGCCGTCGATCTCCGCCAGGGCCTTTTCCAACCGCCGCACCTCGGCGCCGGTATGCAGCCATGGATCGATGCCGAGCCTGAACCCCTTTGGTGCATGGCGCGGTAGCCAGACATGCGGCGGCTCGCCGACCAGATCGCCGCCGGTGAAGACGGACCGGTCCACCTGCTCGGCAAGCTGCGTCACATAGCGGCCGTCGACGAAAACAACGGCTTGCGACCGTGTTATCAATGCAACACCGGCCGATCCGGTGAATCCCGTGAGCCAGGCAAGACGCTCGGAACATTTAGGCACGTATTCGCCCTGATATTCGTCCGCGCGGGGGACGAGAAAGCCGTCAATGTCGAGATCGCCGAAGGCGGATCGCAGGCCGGCAACGCGTTCGCGGCCGAATTGCGGGGTGGACGTGACGTCGAAAGACTGGAACATGGCTTAATCCGAAAATGACCCTGGAAACCGCGAAAGCAAGCGGCGACAGCATGTTAGAACATGATCCGGGCAAGTGGGAAACGATTTTCCGGCTAGATCGCACAAGCGATGCACGGGCCGGAACTGACGGCCGCTGCGCGCCAGGATGCGAATGCCGGACGTTAACGAATTCGCCCATTTGATGAGCATCCGGATTCGATTGTGACATCTTCACGGCACGAAACATGCATCTACTGCATAGCTCCCATGAAGCACACCCCCTGCCGCGCAAGAGGGCGAGTCGCTATATGGAGCGCAACAAACGGGGTTCACGATGAACCCGCTCGAAAAGGACCAAAGACAATGCCTATCACCCGCTCCGCATATGTTAGCCCCGCGCTGGCCGGCGAGCGTCGCACCGTACGCCACTCCGTCGGCTCGCTTCGTCAGCTGGAAGTCGAGACCTCGAAGGCGATCGGCGTCAGCCGTGGCGGTCGCCACTAACAGTTACAAAAGCTAGCGTTCACATCGGATCGGACAGGGACTCCTCCTCCCACCCTGTATCGGACCAGAACGGTAGAGCCCGCTTGAGCACTCCTCCACACGCTCGCGGGCAAGATCGGTCAAATACCGATCTGCAAGGCGGTGCTTCGGCACCGCCTTTTGCGTTTCAGGCTCAGACTGAAGTCCCCTCCCGCCTCTTCGACAAGCTCCAAGGCGGGGAAAGGAGTTTAAGGCCGGTCGAGATGGATGGTGACCCAGCCGTTGCGCCAGATGGTGCGCACATGCCGCATCCTGGCGCCATTATAGGCCGCCAGCACCTTCCAGCGCTGCTCGGCAAGAATGCCCGAAAGCACGACGGAGCCGCCGGGCGCCAGATGAGCGACCAGTTGCGGCGCCATCTTGATCAGCGGCCGGGCAAGAATATTGGCGATGATCAGGTCGAACGGCCCATGGCGTGAAAAGGCCGTGGAATGGAACCCCGGCGCGGTTTCCAGCGAGATGCCGGACGCGATGCCGTTGCGGCGAACATTCTCGCGGGCGACGCGCACGGCGATGGGATCGATGTCCGTGGCCAGAACCGGAATATTGCGCAGCTTTCGCACGCCGAGCGCCAACACGCCGCTGCCGGTACCGAGATCGAGGGCATTGCGCACCTTGCGGGCAGCGAGCACCGTCTCGATCATCTCCAGGCAACCCGCCGTCGTACCGTGATGACCGGTTCCGAAAGCCTGGCCGGCATCGATCTCGATGGCGATATCGCTCGGCCGCACCTTGTCGCGGTCATGCGATCCATGCACCAGGAAACGGCCCGCACGGACCGGCTTCAGCCCCTCCAGCGACTTGGCGATCCAGTCGACGTCGGGAATGACCTCCTTTTCGATGGCAAGCCCCGGAAAGGCGGGCTTCAGCAGCGCCTCGAACCGGGCGCGCACACCTTCCTCTTCATCGGCATAGAGATAGATCGAGGCTTCCCAGATATCCTTTTTCTCGTCGATCTCGGTGGTCGCGATCGGCAATTCCTCGTCTTCGAAAACGGGCGTCATCAGATCGAGAATCTGTTCGGCTTGTCTCTCGGTCGTCGTCACATACAGGCGGATTTCGCTCAATTCTTCGGTCTCTCTAATTTCATTCGGCCCAGTCGATCCACGGCGGCTTCGGCGTATCATAACCGGCGATATTATGAAGCAGCCTGCGCCGCGCCGGCCCGAAACGCAGAAGCAGCGGCGCGACCAGATTGCGCGTCGCAATCGCCAGCGGATTTTCCATGGTGATCAGGCGCGTGAGACCATAGGTCTGCTTCAGCACCTGCTTCACGGCTGGAATTCTCAGTGCCGAATACTCTTGTTCGCGGCCCTCCGCAATGAGCCAGGCGAGCCAGCACCCATCCTCCATGCCAAGATTCATCCCGCGCGCGCCCGCCGGCGAGTGAATATGCGCCGCATCGCCCACCAGGAAGACGTTGCCCTTGGCCATCGGCTCGACATGGCGGAAATGGATACGGAACTGCGAGACCCAGACTTTTTCGGCGACGACCTCCGGATGGACGATACGGTCTTCGAAATCCTGCCGCGTCGAGATGTAGCGAAGGACGTCTCCGGAGACCGGCAACCGTCCGATCATGCCGGGATCGAAGAGGGTGATCTCGGCGAATTGCGCATCCACCGGTTTGACATAGCGAAAATCGGCAATATGGAAATAGGCTTCAAGCGCCTCGCCGGGGAAACCGGCGCCCAGCGCCTTGCGGACCGCCGAATGCGCGCCGTCGGCGCCGATCACTATATCCGGGCGCAGCGTTTCCGTCGCCCCGTCCGCGCGCCGCAGCGTCACCACCGGCGCCAGAACATCGGCGATCGGCTCCGCCGCGATCGCGGTCCGCCATTCCGGCGCGATGCCATAAGACGCCAGTGCCTCAATCAACAGCCGCTCCGTCACCCCCTGCGCCAAGGCATGCATGGCGCCGAAACGGCCCCGCACCTGCCGCGTATCGACATCGGCCAAGGTTTTGCTGCCCGAGCGGATGCGGAAATGAGCGATCGGCTGCGCGGCGGTGACAATGCGCTCGGCCACACCGGACGGAGAAAGCAGCGTCAGCGTGCGGGCATTGACGCCGAGCGCGCGGCTTTCCTCCGGCGGCACCGGCCCGTCGCCGTCATCGACGATGCGCGGCGCAAAGCCGCGCCGGGCCAGTTCCAGTGCCGCCGCCAATCCGGCCGGCCCCGCGCCCGCAATCAGGATGAATTTGGACTTCCTCTCTCCTCCGGCACCATCCCCCATCGGCGCCCTACCCTTTCTTGATCAGATTCTCCAGCTTCTTGACTGCGGTATCGGGATCTTCCTGATAGGCGATCGTTCCGGCGAAACGGCCGGCGGAATCGAGCAGGAAAACCGAGGCAGTGTGATCCATGGTATAATCACCGTTCGGCTCCTTCTCGTCGAGCGGAACTTTCTTGGCGTAGACCCGGAATCCCTTGATCATGTCCATCACCTTGCCGGGATCGCCGGAAATGCCGGTGATGCGGCTGGAGACATTGGAGACGTACTGGTTCATGATCTCCGGCGTATCGCGCTCCGGATCGACCGTGACGAAATAGGCGTTGAGCTTCGTGCCATCCGGATCGACCTTCTGCAGCCAGCCGTTCATTTCGAACAACGTCGTCGGGCAGACGTCGGGGCAATGCGTGTAGCCGAAGAACAGCGCCGCCGGCCTGCCGCGAAACGCCTGTTCGCTGATCGGCTGACCGTTCTGTGCGACCAGCGTGAACGGCACGCCATAAGGCCCTTCCGCCACCGCCTGCGGCGATTTCGGTCCCCCGACCGTCAACCACCCCAATATCCCGGCCACGATCAACACGGCCACCCAGACAACTATCCGCACGGTCTTCATCGCTGCATTTCCTCACCTCGCCCGGCTGCAACTCGATATCCGAGAGGGCGGGCAATCATTGTCCGGATGTAGCGGGTCGAGCCGGGAGACGCAATTCAAGAAGATGTTTTCCGAAAAACCCGCGCCGGAAGGCTCTCGTTAAAGCAATCCTAACCACTCCGCGCCAACATCTGCAGCATATGGGCGAGATCGGACTCGCCCGCCGCGGAAAGCCGCGGCGGATAAATCTTGCTTACAAGGGCATGACGCCCGCCGGAGCCGCAAGACGCCTTTGGCGCAACAGCCTCCGGACGCTGAAGCCTCGCCGAGCCGCTCCAGCCGATCCTCTTTCATCGTGACCGCCGCCTGCTGCCGGCGCCAATGGGACGTTCTCATCATGACGAATGCCATCAAACAATCGGGCTCCTACCTGGAAATCGTCTCCTTCCATCTCGGCGACCAGGAATTCTGCATCGACATCATGGCCATCCGCGAAATCCGCGGTTGGGCACCGGTGACGCCGATGCCGCATACGCCACCCTATGTGCTCGGCCTCATCAACCTGCGCGGCGCGGTGATTCCGGTCATCGACATGGCCTGCCGCCTCGGCATGAAGATGACGGAACCATCGGAGCGCTCCGCCATCATCGTCACGGATATCGCCGGCAAGCTCGTCGGCCTGCTGGTCGAGCAGGTCTCCGACATGATGAGCATCAAGAGCGAGGACCTGCAGCCGGCGCCGGAGATCATCCCGGAAACACAGCGCGCCTTCTGCCGCGGCATCGTTGCGCTGGAAAAGACCATGGTCTGCTTCCTCAACCTCGATACCGTTATCGCCGAGCAGTTGGCGCAAGCAGCCTGACCGCGAAAAATCACCCAAATCGAAATCGCCCTGAAGCGTCAACTTCAGGGCGATCGTATTTCTAAAATCGGCGTCGGCAGGGGTGTAGCCGGTGCGCCGACCAGGCAGGCCGTGAACAGATAGGAGTGGCACTCCCACGTTCGCCCATAAAACTGCACCAAAACGACGCAATGGGAAAGCTGCCACGAGGGATTGGGCAACCAAAAGGATAAACTTTTTTTGGTACAAGCCGCTCAGTGGTTGTCCAGGGCCTATATCCGCAATCTCAATTCGGCTTGCCGTTCTTCCAATTGACGGCCTGGCCGAACAGCGGAATGGTGGAAATCGCCATCTTTGCCGAGCCGTCGGTCAATTCGCGCGAATGAATGAGATAGATGAGCGTATCGTTCTTCTTGTCATAGATCCGGGTGACCACGAGCTTCTTCCAGATCAGCGACAGCCCGGCGCGAAACACCTCCTCGCCGCTCTGCGAGAGATTGATATCGCCGATGCTGATCGGCCCGGTCTGGCGGCAGGCGATGGAATTGTTGGACGGGTCCTCGAACCAGTTGCCCTTTCGCAGCCGATCGATGACGCTGCGGTCGAAATAGGTGACGTGGCAGGTGACACCCGACACGCCGGGGTCGGGCACGGCATCGACCAGAATATCATTGCCGGTCCAGTCCACCCCCACCTTGCCGACGACCTCGGCGGATGCGGTAACGGGCGCCAGCGCCAGGAACGCGGCAAGCGCGGCATGCAACTTCAAAGACCTCATCAATCATCCTCCGACATCCGCCACCCCTAAGTTCGGGCGGCACCGCTAAAGTAAGATGGCGCCGGAGGGATGCAAGAGAGGAGAATGCTTGAATCCCCACGCCTTACGCGCGGCTCGCCGGGATAGGCTGAAGCCGACGTCTGGCGCGGCACCGCAAGCCTGTTGACTTCGCAGCAAAAGCACGGGAAGCTGTCCGCATGATCGCAAACCGCGCCACCACGATGCATATTCTCACCACCTCACCCCTTGCAGGGCGAGTGGGAGCGGCATTGCGTTAAGCTGACTGCGATCCCCTTCAACCCTGCCGAGGCGAGCAGGGTTGAACCTTCGCTCTCCTCCCCAACATCAAGGAGAGCCTATGAATTCCGAACAGGAAGATCCGAATGAGCGACGATCCGGCAGCAGTGCCGGAACGGTAGAGATCCGTGCCGCGCGCCCCGCCGATGCCGAAGGGATCGCGACGATCGCCAACCTGCCCGGCTTTCGCGCCGGCACGCTACGCCTGCCTTTTCAAAGCATCGAGGATACCCGGCAATGGCTGGAAAAACCCAACCCCGATGCCATCAACCTCGTTGCCGTTCTCGACGGCCGGATCATCGGCAATGCCGGCCTGCGCCGCCATTCCGGCCGGCAGATCCATACCGGCCATCTCGGCATGGGCGTTCATGACGATTTCACCGGCCGTGGCGTCGGCTCGGCGCTGCTTGGCGCCCTCGTGGATGCCGCCGACAACTGGCTGGCGATCAAGCGGCTGGAACTGACCGTCTATGTCGACAACGCGCCCGCAATCCGGCTCTACGAAAAATTCGGCTTCGAGACCGAAGGAAGACACAAGGCCTTTGCCTTTCGCAACGGCGAATATGTCGATGCCTTCGCGATGGCCCGGCTGAGGATATGAACGCAACAGGCGGCAAATTCATCGATTTGCCGCCGCCGCATTATCCCCCGATCAATGCCAGCCACTCGTCCTCGGTCATGACCTGCACGTTGAACTCCCGAGCCTTGTCAAGCTTCGAACCAGCCCCCGGCCCGGCCACAACGATATCGGTCTTTTTCGAGACCGAACCGGAGACCTTGGCACCAAGGCTTTCGGCCCTGGCCTTGGCCTCGTCGCGGGTGAATTTCTCCAGCGAACCGGTGAAGACCACGGTCTTGCCGACGACGGGGCTGTCCGAGGTTGCCGGCTGTTCCGCCTCCTGCGGACGCACCTCTTCGAGGAGCCGCGAGATCACCTCGACATTGCGCGGCTCCTTGTAGAATTCGACGACGGCGCGGGCGACCACTTCGCCGATGCCCTCGATATTGTTGAGATCGTTCCAGGCATCACCGGCCAGCGGGGCAGCTTCCTTCATCGCCGTCTCGAAAGCATCGTAAGTGCCGTAGGAGCGCGCCAGAAGCTTCGCCGTGGTCTCGCCGACATGACGAATGCCGAGCGCAAAGATGAAGCGGTGCAACGCGATGTCGCGACGTTCGTTGATGGCGGCATAGAGCTTGGAAACGCTGACCTTGCCGAAACCATCGATGTTTTCGAGCTTCGTCAGCGAGGATTGCTGGCGCTTCTCCAGGGTGAATATGTCCGGCGCGGTGCGCACCTGCAGCGCCGGATCTTCGCTTTCGAAGAAGAAATCGATCTGCTTGGAACCAAGCCCCTCGATATCGAAAGCATTGCGCGACACGAAATGCTTCAGATGCTCGGTCGCCTGCGCCCGGCAGATGAAGCCGCCGGTGCAGCGCGTCACCGCATCGACCTTGCCGGTCTTCTCATTGATATCGCGCACCGCATGGCTGCCGCAAACCGGGCAGGTTTTCGGAAATTCATAGGCGACGCTCGAAGCGTCGCGCTTCTCGAGCACGACATCGACGATCTGCGGAATGACGTCGCCGGCGCGCTGCACGATCACCATGTCGCCGACGCGGATATCGCGGCCGTCGCGGATCGGTTCGCCCTTGTTGCCGATCCCCTTGATGTAATCGGCATTGTGCAGCGTCGCATTGGTCACCACCACACCGCCGACAGTGATCGGCTCGAGCCGCGCCACCGGCGTCAGCGCGCCAGTGCGGCCAACCTGGATGTCGATATCGACAAGTCGCGTGAATGCCTGCTCGGCGGGAAACTTATGCGCCGTCGCCCAGCGCGGCGAGCGCGACCGGAAGCCGAGACGCGCCCGTAATTCCAGACTGTCGACCTTGTAGACGACGCCGTCGATGTCATAATCGAGGTCCGGGCGCTGCAGACCGATCTCGTCGTAATGGGCGAGAATATCGGCAACAGAATTCAGCCGCTTCATCAGCGGGTTGACCGGGAAACCCCATTCCCCGAACGTCTGCACCATGCCGAACTGCGTATCCGCCGGCATGTCGGACATCTCACCCCAGGCATAGGCGAAGAATTTGAGCTTGCGGCTGGCCGTGACCTTCGCGTCGAGCTGACGCAGCGAGCCGGCCGCGGTGTTGCGCGGATTGACATAGGTCTGCTTGCCCTCCGCCTCCATCTGCGCGTTCAGCGCCAGGAAATCGCTCTTGGCCATATAGACCTCGCCGCGCACCTCGACGACCGCTGGCGCGCCTGGCGGCAAAGTCTGCGGGATCTCCTTGATGGTACGGATATTGGCGGTGACATTCTCGCCGGTCGTCCCGTCGCCACGCGTTGCCGCATTCACCATGCGGCCGTTCTCGTAACGGATAGACATGGACAGCCCATCGATTTTCGGCTCAGCGGTAAAGGCGATCGATTGATCGGGCAGCCGGCCAAGGAAGCGATAGACGCTGGCGACAAAATCCTGCACGTCCTCCTGCGAGAAGGTATTGTCGAGCGACAGCATCGGCCGCGCATGCACGACCGGCGCGAAGGTTTCCGACGGCGCTGCGCCAACCCGTCGCGACGGGCTGTCAGCGCGAACGAGCGCCGGGAAGCGGGCCTCGATCGCGTCGTTGCGCCGCTTCAGCGCATCATAGTCCGCATCCGAAATTTCCGGCGCGTCCTGCCCGTGATAAAGCGCATCATTGCGCGCAATCTCGGCGGCCAGATAGGCAAGCGCCGCGGCCGCCTCTTCCTCGGTCAGATCATCGACAGGCTTCTGTTCGCTGCTCATGGATTCGCACTCCCGGATTTCCGAGATGTTTTAGTGAAAAATCGGGGAATGGGAAGTGGAGAGGGTGAGACCTAAGCTTTTCAGCCGTTGCCCGCCAACAGCCGCTTGGCGGCCGCCCTCGCCTCCTCGGTGACCGATGCGCCGGCGAGCATGCGGGCGATTTCCTCGGTGCGGTCGGTCGGCGCCATGGTGGCGACGCGGGTGGAGATCTTCTCCGAGCCGGCGGCGATTGGACCCTTGGAAATCAGAAGATGCGTCGCGGCGCGCGCGGCGACCTGCGGCGCATGCGTGACGGAAAGCACCTGCACCCGCTCCGAAAGCCGCTTCAGCCGCTGGCCGATGGCGTCGGCCACAGCGCCGCCCACACCGGTGTCGATTTCATCGAAGACCAGGGTCGGAGCGGAGCCGCGATCGGCCAACGCCACCTTGAGCGCCAGCAGAAAGCGCGACAGCTCGCCGCCGGAAGCGACCTTGGTGATCGGACCGGGCCGGGTGCCGGGGTTCGTTTGCACATGGAACTCGATCGTGTCGATCCCGTCGGCGGTTGCCTCTTCGGCGTCCGTCGTAATTTCCACCATGAAGCGCGCCCGCTCCAGCTTCAGCGCCGGCAGCTCGGCCATGACGGCGGCGGCAAGCGCTTCGCCGGCATGATGGCGTTTCTCGGAAAGGCTGCGCGCTGCGGCGTCATAGGCGGCCTTGGCAACCGCCAACTCGGCATCCAGTCGCGCCAGCCGCTCCTCGCCGGCATCGAGATCGGCGAGATCGGCGACCATTTTCTCGGCCAGCGCCGGCAGTTCGGTGACCGGCACGGAATATTTGCGCGAGGCGGCACGCAGCGCGAAAAGCCGCTCTTCGACGCGCTCCAGTTCGCGCGGATCGTATTCGGTCTTTCGTAGCGCCGCTTCCACTTCCATCTGCGCATTGGAAAGCTGGTCCAGCGCCGCATCGAGCAAGGCCACCGTGTCTTCGAGCAGACCCGGCGCCTCATGGCTCTTGCGCTCCAGGCGGCGCACCAGCGAGGCGATATGCGGCACGGGAGAGGCATTGCCGTTCAGGAATTCGGACGCCTCAGCAATATCGCCCGCAATCCGCTCAGCCTTCATCATCCGCGAGCGTTTCTCGGCCAGCTCGTCCTCTTCGCCATCCTGCGGCGACAGTTTTTCCAATTCCTCGACGGCGGCGCGCAGATAATCGGCCTCGCGGGCCGCATTTTCCACTTGGTCCCGCTGCTTCCTGAGCGTCCGCTCCGTATCGCGCCAGACCTTATGAAGACGTCCGAGCGCCTGCGTTTCCTCGCCAATGCCGGCGAAGGCGTCGAGCAGCATGCGATGCGCATCCGTATCAACCAGGGCACGGTCGTCATGCTGTCCGTGGATTTCGACCAGCAGCTGGCCGACCTGGCGCATCAGTTGAACGCTGAGGGGTTGATCGTTGACGAAAGCCTTGGTGCGCCCGTCGGCGGACTGCGTGCGGCGAAAAATCAGATCGCCGTCATCGTCTATGCCGTTCTCGCGCAGAAGCTTGCGGGCGGCATGCTTCATGTCGACATCGAACACGGCCGTTACCTGGCCGCGATCCTCGCCATGACGCACGAGACCGCCGTCGCCGCGCCCACCAAGGGCCAGCGACAGGCTGTCGAGCAAGATGGATTTACCCGCACCCGTTTCGCCAGTCAGAACCGACAGACCGGTCTCAAAGGCAAGATCCAGCCGCTCGATCAGAACGATATCGCGGATCGAAAGCTGGGTCAGCATGCGCGCTCAATCTCACGTCCCAAGAAGAAGTTTCTTACCTGCCTTCGAAATCCAGGAGCCTGCATTTTCGCTGGGTTCGACACCGCCGGTCTTCAGGAGCTTATATGAGTCGGCATACCAGCGGCTATCCGGATAATTGTGGCCGAGCACGGCCGCGGCCGTCTGGGCTTCCTGGACGATGCCCATGGCATAATAGGCCTCGACCAGACGCGCCAAAGCCTCTTCGATCTGATTCGTCGTCGGGTATTGCTCGACAACGACACGGAAGCGCGCGATGGCCGCGAGGTAATCCTTGCGTTCGAGATAATAGCGGCCGACCTGCATTTCCTTGCCGGCCAGCTGATCGCGGGCAAAGCGAATCTTGGCCTGCGCGTCGCTGACGTATTGCGAGCTCGGATAGTTGGTGACGACCTTGTTCATCGCCTCGATCGTCTGCTGCGCGGCACGCTGATCCTGCGTCACGTCCATGATCTGCTTGGCATAGGACGAACCGACGAGATACTGGACGTAATCGGCATCCGCCGAGCCGGGATATTGCTTGAGGTAGCTATTGCCCGACTGCACGGCCTCGTCATAGCGGCCAGTGCGGTATTTGACGAAGGTGCTCATGACCAGCGCCTTGCGCGCCCATTCGGAGAAGGGCTGCTGCTGGTTGATGGCGTCGAACTTGCGTCCGGCTTCCGCCATGTTTCCGGCCTTGATGTTGGCAAGGCCCTGATTATAGAGGGTTTCCGGCGGATCGGTTTCGACGCCCAACTTGGTGATGTCGATATCCTTGTCCGTATTGCATCCCGTTACCACCGCACCGGTACCGGCCAGGAGAAGCGATACGAGCAACGCCCGTGCTGTAATCTTCATGCTTTCAGACCTTGCAAAACCCATCGGATGACTGTCCCACTAGCCGTTGTTGCGGATACGGCGTTCTTCTCGCTGGCGTTTCTAGCCGTAAAAACACCATCAGGGCAACGCAATGATGATGCATTAACGCATTTTTGTGGCAAAGACCGCCTGATCGCAGGCTTTAACCTCTGTATTGACAAGAGATTTCTCCTCGCAAGCGTCTGAACGCCATATCGCGGCTGGCTCTGCGGCCCCGACCGCGAATCTCCTCTCAAAAAAAGAGCCGCCCCCTTTCGGGAGCGGCAACTTTGCTCTCTGGATTTCTGGAGGTCACGCCGACCAGGGAGCGAATTCAGGAGCATTGACCGTGACGAAATCACGGCTGTGCGCACGCTGGCGCGGCGCGGAAGTCTCGACGACGTCATAGGCGGTGGGATCGCTCAGCAACGCCTTCAGCGCATTCGCATTCATGCGGTGACCACCGCGATAGGAGCGGTAGCAACCGATGAACTGGGCGCCAGCCAGCGCCAGATCGCCGACAGCATCCAGCGTCTTATGACGGACGAATTCGTCCTTGGCATAGCGCAGGCCTTCGACATTGATCACCGTGTTGTCGTCGGAGATGACGACCGAGTTCTCGAGCGAGGAACCGAGCGCATGACCGGACGCCCAGAGGCGCTCGACATCACGCATGAAACCGAAGGTACGGGCGCGCGACAGCTCCCGCTTGAAGGTCTCGGCGGTCAGGTCGCCTTCCCACTTCTGGCGGCCGATCAGCGGGCAGTCGAAATCGATCTCGACTTCGAAGCGCGTGCCGTCATAGGGACGGAACTCGCACCAGGAGCCGCCGGCTTCGATGCGAACCGGCTTGGTAACGCGGATATAGCGGCGCTTGACGCCGAGGGAAACGATGCCGACCTGCTCGATCGCCTCGATGAAGGGATAGGAGCTGCCGTCCATGATCGGCATTTCCGCGCCGGAAACCTCGACGATGACGTTGTCCAGGCCCATCGCGTAGATCGCCGCCATGACATGCTCGACCGTCGCGACGGAGCGCGCCGGGGAAAAGCCGAGGACGGTGCAGAGATCGGTGTTGCCGACCTGCGAGGACACGGCGCGCAGCTCGGTCACGTCGCCATTGTCGTGCATGCGCTGGAAGATGACGCCCGTGCCGGCTTCGGCCGGATAGAAGGTGATCGATACGTCAGCGCCGGAATGAACGCCGATGCCCGAAAGTGTCACGGGATTTGCAATGGTGGTCTGAAAACCCAGCAATCCAATTGCCATATAAATTCTGCCTTCGTCTATCTGACCCAGATCGGGCGGCCTGCTTTGGACCCTGCCCTCATTGCCGGTTCAGTCTGTTGTCTACGCCACGGAAAGCCACATGCAATTTATTGCCGGGTGCGATTCCGCAGGCTCGCTTGCTACCTACATACGCGCCGGAACATCGCATTCCAAATCACTGTTTCTTTCGCTTTGTTACGAAAGCAGATGTTTGATTTTGCTAGGTAATTTTAGAATTAAAGACAGCACCGAAATAACAAAATCCGGGGCACGAATGCCCCGGATTCACCAAATATGGTTAGCAACCTATTAAAAGGCCGCCCTATTGCGGATCAGTTCGACTGACGACGCAGGAAGGCCGGGATTTCGAGCTGATCGTCTTCCTGGCTTGCCATGCGGGCCTGCGGAACCTGACGGCCCTGATCGTCGAGCTGGCCACGACGCGGTGCGTAGAGGCTGGCCTCCGGCGACGGTGCGCGGCGCTGCTGCTGCGGAGCAGCGGCCGGTGCCGCAGCCGTCATGTCGTTGAAGGCCGGGTCCTCGTCGCGGCGGCCGAGCGAATTGGTGATCCGCTTGAGCAGCCCCATCGGACCACGCTCTTCGGCAGCCTGAGCGGCAACCGGCTGAGCGCGATGTTCCATTTCGGCCTGAACGACCGGCGGGAAATCCTCGACCTTCGGCATGCGGACCTGCTCCGGAGCCTGACGGACGACGGGTTCCTGACGAACCGGCTGCTGCATCACGGGCTGCTGATGCATGACGGGCGCCGGCTGAACCGGAGCCTGACGGACCGGCTGAGCTTCCGGTGCGGCAGCAAAGATGCGGCTCTGAGGACGGAAAATATCCTCCTGAGCGGCGGCCTGCTGGGCGACCGGCTGCTGAACCGGAGCCTGGCGGGCACCCATCTGGATTTCCAGCTCGCGCTCCATGTCGGCTTCCGCCATGCGGATGGTCTGGGCGATCGGATCGACGGCTCGGGGAGCCTGCGCCACAGGAGCCTGGGCGATATGGGCCTGCGCGACATGGGCAGGCTGAGCTGCGGCCGCTGCCGGAGCGGCGGCCGCGGAAGGACGGATAGCCGGCTTCGCGACCGGACGGAATTCCATCGTCTTGTCGGCGGCTTCGTTGAGCGCGCGGTCGATACCCGTTGCGACGACGGAGACGCGGATGATGCCTTCCAGCGATTCGTCGAAGGTGGCGCCGAGGATGATGTTGGCGTCCGGATCGACTTCCTCGCGGATGCGGGTCGCAGCTTCGTCGACTTCGAACAGGGTAAGGTCACGGCCGCCGGTGATCGAGATCAGCAGGCCCTGCGCACCCTTCATCGAGGTTTCGTCGAGCAGCGGGTTGGCAATGGCGGCCTCGGCGGCCTGCATGGCGCGGCCCTGGCCGGAGGCTTCGCCCGTGCCCATCATGGCGCGGCCCATTTCGCGCATGACCGAACGGACGTCGGCGAAGTCGAGGTTGATGAGACCTTCCTTCACCATCAGGTCGGTGATGCAGGCAACGCCCGAATAGAGAACCTGGTCAGCCATCGAGAAGGCATCTGCGAAGGTCGTCTTGTCGTTGGCGATACGGAACAGGTTCTGGTTCGGAATGACGATCAGCGTATCGACCGACTTCTGCAGTTCCTGGATGCCCATCTCGGCGAGACGCATGCGGCGACCGCCTTCGAAATGGAACGGCTTGGTGACCACGCCGACGGTCAGGATGCCCTTGTTGCGGGCGGCCTGTGCGACGACCGGCGCTGCACCCGTGCCCGTGCCGCCGCCCATGCCGGCGGTGACGAAGCACATATGCGTGCCGTTCAGGTGATCGATGATCTCGTCGATGCACTCTTCAGCGGCGGCGCGGCCGACTTCCGGCTGCGAACCGGCGCCGAGGCCCTCGGTGACGTTGACGCCGAGCTGGATGATCCGCTCCGCCTTCGTCATCGTCAACGCCTGCGCATCCGTGTTGGCGACGACGAAATCGACGCCCTGCAAGCCTGCCGTGATCATGTTGTTGACGGCATTGCCGCCACCACCACCGACACCGAACACGGTGATCCGCGGCTTCAGCTCGGTGATATCTGGCTTATGCAGCTTGATAGTCATTGTACCCGTTCCTTCTCTTTATGGCCGCATCGCCACGCCGGCCAATTCACTATATTTCACTCGCCTGACCCCTGCCCGGAAAGCGCTTGTCGCGATCCGGGATCAGGCACTCAGAAACTCTCCTTCAGCCACTGGCCGACGCGGCCGATGCGGCTGTTGTTACCTCCAAGCGACGAGAGCAGACCGCTGCCCGCCGCATGTGTCTCCATGTCCGCGACCTGCGGATAGATCATCAATCCCACGGCCGTCGAAAAGGCCGGGCCCTTGGCCGCCGTCGGCAGGCCGGATACGCCCATCGGGCGGCCGATGCGGACGTTACGGGCAAGGATACGCCGCGCGACATCCGGCAGGCCGGTCAGCTGGCTGGCGCCGCCGGTGAGCACGACGCGCTTGCCGACGATCGGGCTGAAGCCCGAACGCTGGATGCGATCGCGGATCAGCTCCAGCGTCTCTTCGATGCGGGCTCTGACGATGCGCGACACCAGTGCCTTCGGCACCTGCGTCGGCTGGTCGCGCTCATCCTCGCCAATCGGCGGAATGGCAATCAGTTCGCGCTCTTCCGAGGAATTGGCGAGCGCGGAGGCATGCACCACCTTCAGCCGCTCGGCGTCCTCGATGCGGGTCGAAAGACCGCGGGCAAGGTCGGTGGTGACGTGATGACCGCCAAGGCTGACGGCATCGGTGTGCACCAGCTTGCCTTCGGCAAAGACCGAGATCGTCGTCGTGCCACCGCCCATGTCGATGGCGGCGCAGCCGAGCTCGACTTCGTCGTCGACGAGAGCCGCAAGACCGCTGGCATAGGGCGTCGCCACCATGCCCTCGACCGAAAGATGCGCACGGTTGATGCAAAGTTCGAGATTGCGGAGCGCAGCGCGCTCGGCGGTGACGACGTGCATGTCGACGCCCAGCTCATCGCCGAACATCGCCAGCGGATCGCGAATGCCGCGTTCGCCATCGAGCGAATAGCCGGTGGCCAGCGAATGCAGAATGGCCCGTTCCTGGCGGAGCGACTGCTGGCACGCAGCAGCCAGCACCTTCTTCAGGTCGTTGGCCTCGACCTCCTGACCGCCGAGATCGACGGTGGCCGTATAGATATCGCTGCCGAGACGGCCGGCGGAAACATTGACGATCAGGCTGTCGACGGTGAGGCCGGCCATGCGCTCGGCCGCATCGACCGAGAGACGAACGACGTTTTCCAGCGCGTCGAGATCGGCGATCACGCCGGTCTTGATGCCGCGGGAGCGCTGATGGCCGATGCCGATGATCTCGATATTGTGCGTGCGGTTCGGAAGCACCTGGCTTTCCTCGCGTGGCGTCAGGCGTCCGATCATGCAGACGACCTTCGTCGAGCCGATATCGAGGACCGATACGATATGCGACCGCTTGGAAGACAGCGGCTTCAGACGCGGCAGACCGAAATGGGACGAACTGAACAAGCTCATGTATCCTGCCCTGCCTTCTTCAAAGCCTTGGTTCTTGCATCCAGCGCCGCCTGACGGCGAACCACTGCGTCCGGGGTCAATTCAATGGCCGTGCGATCGTCGAGACGAAGATCCACTGCGGCGATATCGCGCTGCAGCAGGCTCTGATCCCGATCGAGCTTGGTCAGGCGCGCCAGCGCGCCATCGATGTTGTCTTCCGGCAATTTGATGATCACGCCATTGTCGAGATAGAGATCCCAGCGACGGCCGGCGACACGCACGAAGGCCTTCACATGGCTGCGAACATCCGGCCATTTGGCGAATTCGTCATCGATCGACGCGGCAGCCGCCTCGGCATCGCGGCCGACGAAAAGCGGCAGCTTGGCGAACTTGTTGTCGCGCAACGGCGCGATCACGCTGCCATCCTTCTGGATCAGCGACAGCTCAGAACCGTGCTGCCAGATCGCATAGGCCTTGCGCTCGGTGAGCTTCACCTCGATGGCCTTCGGATAGACCTTGCGGACCTCGACATTCTCGACCCAGGGCAAATTCGAGATCTTCTGGCGCGCCGCATCGGCGTCCAACGCCACGAGCGAGGTCGTGCCGTCAAGGCCGAGAAGCTGCAGGATTTCGATTTCCGACGTCTGATCGTTGCCGGAGACCTTCACATCCTCGATGGCGAAGCCCGCAGCCGAGGTTGTCGCCTGCGCGACATCCTGCGTATGACCGCCGATCGACATGCCGTAAAGGCCAGTCGCCGCAAACAGCGCAACGGTCGAAATCGTGCCCGTATGCGCAGGGATATTGACGCGACCGGAGCCGAGACTCACCAGAAAACGCACGACACGACGCATCGGACGCGGCAATACGAATGCATCCTCGACATCATCGATCGCGAGCGGGACACGGTGGCGGGATCGCCTGAAATTTTTGATCGTCAGCGAGAACAAGACGCGTCCTCCACCATCCACCGGAGAAATTCACCAAAAGAGTAGCCGGCATGAGCGGCCATTTCAGGCAACAGCGAGGTAGGCGTCATGCCCGGCTGAGTGTTGATTTCCAACCAGATAAGTTCACCCTCTTCGGAGAAGCGATCGTCATAACGAAAGTCAGACCGACTGACACCACGGCAGCCGATAGCTTGATGCGCCCTTAACGCTAATATTTGTATCTTTTGGTAAAGATTCGGTGAAATTTCCGCCGGGATGACGTGTTTTGAACCACCCTTGGCATATTTGGAATCATAGTCGTAGAAGCTGTGACCCAGCGGCACGATCTCCGTGACGCCAAGCGCCACGTCGCCCATGACACCGCAGGTCAGCTCGCGACCATGGACGTAACGCTCGACCATGACCTCGTCGCCGTAACGCCACTCCGACGACGCGACGATCTGCGGCGGATGCGCCTGATCTTCCTTGACGATGACGACGCCGAAGCTCGACCCTTCCCGCACGGGCTTGACGACATAGGGCGGCTTCATCGGATGCTCGCCGGCAATTGCAAAGCGATCGAGAACGCGCGAAGCAGCGACAGGGATGTCGGCCGCAGCGGCAACCGTCTTGGCACGCGCCTTATCCATCGCAAGCGCCGAGGCAAGCACGCCGGAATGGGTGTAGGGAATCTGCAGATACTCGAGAATGCCCTGAATGGTGCCGTCTTCACCGAAAGGCCCATGCAAGGCATTGAAAACGACATCGGGCTTCAGTTCGGCAAGGCGCGCGGACACGTCGCGCTCGACATCGACGCGCGTGACCCGATAGCCTTCAGCCTCGAGGGCATCAGCACATGCTTTTCCCGAGGAAAGGCTGACCGGCCTTTCCGAGGAAAATCCGCCCATAAGGACAGCCACATGCTTGGCACCCATCAATACCCCCAAACTCACCATCTTCTCTCGACGCTCGCTCGACTCGCCTGACAGCGATTCTCGCACCGTCTTCTCTGACCCGATTAGAACGACATTAAGGTTAATGAAGCGTTTACTTTCGTTAACTTCCTGTCGGTCCCGTCACGATCCATTGGTTCGAATCAAATCGACCTAAAGAATTCTGCCATTAGAATCATAGAGTTGCTACGACGGAAATATCCGCCTTTAGATTTTTTTAAACAAATAGGCCCGCGCCGGGCTTGCCGGCGCGGGCCTTTTCAAGGGTTTGGAACCCCTGTTTTAGTCCTGATCGTCAACCAGTTTCCAGACGAGTCCGCCGATCGCTCCACCGACGATCGGAGCAACCCAGAACAGCCAAAGCTGCTGCAGAGCCCAGCCGCCGACGAACAAGGCCTGACCCGTCGAACGGGCCGGATTGACCGACGTATTGGTGATCGGGATCGAGATCAGATGGATCAGCGTCAGCGCGAGACCGATGGCGATCGGCGCGAAACCCGCCGGCACCTTGCTGCTGGTCGAACCGAGAATCACCACCAGGAAGAACAATGTCAGCACGATCTCGGCCACCAGCGCCGAAACCAGGGGATAGCCGCCCGGCGAATGCTCGCCGTAACCATTCGCAGCAAAACCGCCAAGCTGGAAATCAGCCTTGCCGCTTGCGATCAGGTAAAGCACCGCCGCCGCCGCAATGGCGCCGACCACCTGGGCGACAATGTAGGGTATAAGCTGCGAAGCCGGCAAGCGGCCGGCAACCGTAAGTCCGACGGAAACCGCCGGATTGAAATGACCGCCCGACACACCGCCGACCGCATAGGCCATGGTGAGCACGGTCAGCCCGAATGCGAAAGCTACGCCGAGAAAACCGATACCGAGGCTTGGAAACGCGGCGGCAAAGATCGCACTTCCGCAGCCGCCGAATACAAGCCAGAACGTCCCAAGAAACTCCGCAATAAGCTTCTTCTGCATGAACCCCTTCTCCTTTGCCCTCAACCAAAAGCGAAAGTCAGCCATTTACGAAAAAATCAGAGTCTTGCCCAACCCGCCGGTTGGATGCCTACAAAAACGGCAAACACTCACTTAATTGCTCGCGACTCAACGAGTACGCCTAAATAATAACACGCATTTATTGATTCCTTGCTTTTTAAACGTTTGCGTCGAACAAAAATTACGCTAGGGGACACACGCTATCCGCTAAGCGAACCTTAGCATCATCTAAATTGGTAGGCCCATGACTGACGCGATATCCCCCTCATCGCCGACCCCCTCGTCATCGAACAGCGTTGTTGCGAATTCCCCGGCGCGCGTTCTGATCGCGAGCCTGATCGGCACGACAATCGAATTTTTCGACTTCTATGTTTATGCAACGGCGGCGGTTCTCGTCTTCCCGAAGCTGTTCTTCCCCGCCAGCGATCCGACCTCGGCAACGCTGCAGTCCTTCGCGACCTTTTCCATCGCCTTCTTTGCCCGCCCCATCGGGGCCATGATCTTCGGCCATTTCGGCGACAAGGTCGGACGCAAGGCAACGCTGGTGGCGGCGCTGATGACCATGGGGCTCTCGACGGTCGTGATCGGCCTCCTGCCGACCTATGAGTCGATCGGCGTGCTCGCGCCCATCCTGCTGGCGTTTTGCCGCCTCGGCCAGGGCCTCGGTCTCGGCGGCGAATGGGGCGGCGCGGTGCTGCTCGCCACGGAGAACGCGCCGGAGGGCAAGCGCACCTGGTATGCGATGTTCCCGCAGCTCGGCGCACCCATCGGCTTCATCCTGTCTGCCGGCCTTTTCCTGATCCTGCGCGAAAGCATGTCGGACGAAGCTTTCCTCAACCATGGCTGGCGCGTTCCCTTCGTGCTCAGCCTGCTGCTGGTCGTCGTCGGCCTCTATGTCCGCCTGAAGATCACCGAAACGCCGGAATTCCGTCGCGCCATCGAAAAGGCGGAGCGCGTCTCCGTCCCGATCGTCGAGATTTTCCGCTCGCATTTCCGCAGCCTGATACTCGGCACCATCATCGCAGTCTCGACCTTCGTGCTCTTCTATCTGATGACGGCATTTACGCTGAGCTGGGGCACCCGTGCCCCCGGCAACGGCCCCCTGCCGCTGGGTCTCGGCTATTCGCAGGGCCAGTTCCTGGTCGTCCAGCTCGTCGGCGTGGTCTTCTTCGGCTTGACGATCCCGATCTCGGGTCTGTTGTCGGATCGCTATTCACGCCGGTTGATCCTGATCCTGACGACCGTCGGCATCCTGGTCTTCGGCTTCTTCTATGCGTCGCTGCTGAGTGCCGGCCTTGCTGGTGCCTTCGCTTGCTCGATCATCGGCCTGGCATTGATGGGCTTCACCTACGGCCCGATCGGAGCAGCGCTTGCCGCCCCCTTCCCGACGGCGGTGCGCTACACCGGCGCCTCGATGACCTTCAATCTCGGCGGCATCGTCGGCGCTTCGCTCGCTCCCTACATCGCCACCTGGCTCGCATCGACCTATGGCCTGGTCTATGTCGGCTACTATCTGGCGGCAGCGGCGGCACTCTCGCTCATCGGCATCCTGCTGTCGGGCAACGAGGAAGTCTGAGAATCTCGTCATAAGCAATTGAAAAGGCCGAGCAAAACCCGGCCTTTTTTCTTGAATCAAAACATGAGCTTGGAAGACTGCGGAGCAATTCTATTCCGTGGTCACGCCCTGGAAGGGACGAACCTCGCGGCCGGGCATGAAGACGCCAAGACGCTTGATCTCCCATTCCAGCTTGACGCCGGACTTCTCGAACACCTCGCGGCGAACCTGCTCGCCGAGATATTCGAGGTCGTAGCCCGTCGCCTGCTCCATGTTGATCATGAAGTTGCAATGCAGCGACGACATCTGCGCCCCACCGATGACGAGACCGCGGCAGCCCGCTTCGTCGATCAGCTTCCAGGCGGACAGGCCATCCGGATTCTTGAAGGTCGAACCACCGGTCTTTTCGCGGATCGGCTGCACCGTTTCGCGATGGGCGCGCACCGCATCCATTTCAGCCCGAATCTTGGCTCGATCCTCGGGATAGCCCTCGAACAGGACATGGGTGAAGATCAGGTCGTCCGCCGCCGCCGAATGGCGATAGGTATACCCCATCTGCTCGTTGGTCAGCACATGCTTGACGCCCTTGCGGTCGACCGCATGCACCTCGACGACTCGATCGCGTGTCTCCGCGCCGTTGGCGCCGGCATTCATACGGGCCGCACCGCCGATACCGCCCGGAATGCCGTAGTAGAAGTGAAAGCCGCCGATGCCGTTGTCCATGGCCATGGCTGCAACATGCTTGTCCGGGCAGATGGCTCCGGCCAGGATGCGGTTCTCGCCGGCAAGCTCGACCGAGCCGAAACCCTTGGCCGAGAGCCTGAGGACCACGCCGGGAATCCCGCCATCGCGCACCAGGATGTTCGATCCCACGCCGACCACGGTCAGCGGTACCTCTTGCGGCAAGATCTTCAGAAATTCGATCAGATCGTCCGTATCATGCGGCTGGAACATCAGCTCCGCCAATCCGCCGGCGCGGAACCACGTTACGCGATCCATCGGAGCATCCGGCGTCAGCCGGCCTCTGATATTTTTTACACCGTCGCCGAGCGACGCCAGAAGCTTTTCCCCATTTACCTGTTTCATGCGGACTTACCCGAGAGGCCTTCCAATTCCTTTGGCAATGACGCTGCCCAATATGTGATACTGCCAGCCCCCAACAAAACCACAAAATCACCCGGTCGCGCAATCTCCCCAATCATGGGGGCGAGCGCTTCCTGAGACGGCATATAGCGCGCATCGCGATGACCGCCAGCCTTGATGCGCGACACCAGTGTCTGCGAATCCGCACCTTCGATGGGATCCTCGCCGGCGGCGTATACCGGCGCCAGCAAAATACTGTCGGCATCGTTGAAGCAGGCCGCGAATTCCTCGAACAGGCTCGCCAGGCGCGTATAGCGATGCGGCTGATGGACGGCGATGATCCGCCCCTTGCATGCCTCGCGCGCCGCCTTCAAGACCGCCTTGATCTCGACGGGATGATGGCCGTAATCGTCGAAGACCTTGACCTCGTTCCATTCGCCGGTCAGCGTGAAGCGACGCTTGACGCCGCCGAAGGAGGCAAGCCCCTTGGCGATGGCCTCATTGGAAATGCCAAGCCGGTTGGCGACGGCGATCGCGGCCGTGGCGTTGGAAATATTGTGGCGGCCGGGCATCGGCATGACGAGATCCTTGATCTGGATCACCTTGCCGGTGCGACGTCTGCGGATTTCTATATCGAACAGCGAACGCGTGCCGTCGATGCGGACATTGGAGAAACGCACATCGGCCTGCGGGTTCTCGCCATAGGTGACGATCTTGCGATCCTCGATGCGTCCCACGAGCGACTGCACCTCCGGATGATCGATGCACATGACGCCGAAACCGTAGAAGGGCACGTTCTCGACAAACTGCCGGAACGCGGCGCGCACGGCATCGAAATTGCCGTAGTGGTCGAGATGCTCCGGATCGATATTGGTGACGACGGCGACATCGGCGGGCAGCTTCAGGAAGGTGCCGTCGGATTCATCCGCCTCGACCACCATCCACTCGCCCTCGCCCATGCGGGCATTGGTGCCGTAGGCATTGATGATGCCGCCATTGATGACCGTGGGATCAAGACCACCGGCTTCGAGCAGCGTCGCCACCAGCGAGGTGGTCGTCGTCTTGCCATGCGTACCGCCGATGGCGATGGCATTGCGGAAGCGCATCAGCTCGGCGAGCATCTCGGCGCGGCGCACCACCGGCAGCAGCTTTTCGCGCGCGGCCACGAGCTCCGGATTGCTCTTCTTGATGGCTGTGGAAACAACCACGACCTCGGCGTCGCCGAGATTTTCCGCCTTGTGACCGATATGGACGGGAATACCCTTGTCGCGCAGCCGCTGGACATTGGCGCTCTCCGACTGGTCGGACCCCTGGACGCGATGACCGAGATTATGCAGCACCTCGGCGATGCCGCTCATGCCGATCCCGCCGATCCCGATAAAATGCACAAGGCCGATGGCCTTCGGCAGCTTCATACGCCTGCCCCCTTGAAGTCTTGAATTGAACGTTTTGCGGCAATAGCCTCAACCATATCGGCAAGCAAGCTTGCAGCGTCCGGCTTGCCGGCCTGTTTGGCGGCTGCCGCCATCTTCGCCAGCTTCTCCGGCATCGTCATCGCGCCGCGAAGAATGGTCGAAAGCTTCTCCGGCGTGAGCTCGGCCTGCGGAATGACCTTGACGCCACCGGTGGCGGCGAGCGCCGCCGCATTGGCCGCCTGGTCGTGATCGAGAGCATAGGGATAGGGCACGAGGATTGCCGGGCGGCCGATGACGGCCAGTTCGGATACCGTCGACGCACCGGAACGGCAGAGCACCAGATGGGCCGCGCCGATACGCTCCGCCATGTCGCTGAAGAAAGGCGCGATCTCCGCCCCCATGTCCAGCTTCCTCGTGCAGCTATTGACGGTTTCCATATCCTCAGGACGCACCTGCTGCGTGATCCGCAGACGCTTGCGCAGCGGCTCCTCCAGAAGGCTGACCGCCGTCGGCACCGCCTTCGAGAAATATTGCGCACCCTGGCTGCCGCCGAAGACGACCAGATTGAAGGGATCATCCGGAACCGAGGGAACATAAGGCTGCCTGGCAGCCTCGATGACCGCCGGACGCACCGGATTGCCGGTCGTCACCGTCTTCTCGGGAAAGGCTCCGCCCTTTTCCGGCAGGAAGCCGCCTGCAATCGCCTGCACACGCGCGGCGAGCGCCTTGTTGGCGCGGCCCATCACGGCATTCTGCTCGTGGATCATCGCCGGTACACCCATGCGGGTGGCGGCCAGCAGCGGCGGCACGGTCGGATAACCGCCGAAGCCGACGACGCAGAGCGGCTTGATGGTGCGGATCAGCCGGCGCGCGGCGCGGATACCGGTCCACAAGGTCCACAACGACTTCGCGACCTTGAGCGGGTTCTTCGAGCCGATCGTTGCCGACGGCACCACATGGATCTCGTCGGCCGGAAACTTGCCCGCATAACGCTCGGCGCGGCTGTCGGTGACGAGGTGCACGGAATAGCCGCGCTCCTTCAGCTTGTAGGCCAGTGCCTCCGCCGGAAATACATGGCCGCCGGTTCCGCCGGCGGCAAGCAGGATAATGCCTTTACTCATAATCTTCGCTCCCGCGAATACCCCTCTACGCGGGGCATCTCCCTAATATAGGAAGCCGCCGCGGCTGCGTCATCGAAGCCCGTCATGCTTCCTTCATAGACCGCCACCTTCGCGAAAGCGAATGGAGAATGGCTGAAAGCCGGAGACTGGAAACGAGGAATAGTCGGGCCCAAAGTGATCACTCCGCCGGCAGTCCATGCGTCACGCGGAAGAGGCTGCGGTCCTGCGCCCGCTTTTCCGGCCGATGGCGCGTCAGTGCCAGGATAAAGCCAGCGGTCACGCAGATGGCGGTCATAGACGAGCCGCCATAGGAAATGAGCGGCAGCGTCATGCCTTTCGCCGGAAGAAGCTGCAGGTTCACGCCGACATTGATGATCGACTGGATACCGATCTGCAGCACCAGGCCCGCAACGGCAAAACGGTTGAAATCGTTCTTTTCCTTATAGGCATGCGACAGGCCGCGCAGCACGAGGAAAGCGAAGATCAGGACCAGCACCATGCAGAAGACGGCACCGAATTCCTCGGCCGCCACGGAGAAGATGAAGTCGGTATGGGCGTCCGGAATGATGCGCTTGACGATCCCCTCGCCCGGACCGACGCCGAACCAGTTGCCATGGATGATCGCTTCCTTGGCGGTATCGACCTGGAATGTGTCGCCCTCGCCGGTCAGGAACTTGTCGACGCGGAGCGCCACGTGGGGAAAGACGTAATAGGCCGCCACGAACCCGCCGGCACCGAGGCCGCCGAGCACCGAAATCCACAGCCAGGGCATGCCGGCCATGAAGAACATGCCGCCCCAGACCGCCGTCGTCAGAATGGTCTGGCCAAGGTCGGGCTGGGCGACGAGCAGCGCTGCGACGATGCCGAACAGGATGATGGCGAAGAGATTGCCCGGAATTTCCGGCTGGCGCGCATGTTCGGCAAACAGCCAGGCACAGACGACGACGAAGGCCGGCTTCATGAATTCCGAGGGCTGGACGGACAGCGAGGCGATGTTGACCCAGCGCCTTGAGCCCTTGACCTCGATGCCGAAGAACAAGGCGAACAGCATCATCGCCAGCGACACGATCAGCAGAATGACCGCCGTCCGCCGCACCTGCCGCGGCGTCATGAAGGAAATGCCGATCATCGTCGCGATGGCCGGAACGAGAAACAGGGCATGACGCTTGACGAAGTGGAAGGGTTCGAGCCCGATGCGCTCGGCAACCGCGGGTGAGGCCGCGAAGGAGAGCATGAAACCGATACCGATCAGCAGGACGAACAATGCCAGGAACACACGGTCGATGGTCCAGAACCAATCGGCCAAGGCCCCACGCTCAACGCGGCTTACCATATCATTTGCCTCCTGTTGCTGAACCGATCAGCATGGTGACACCCTCGATCGCAGCCACATGGCTGACGAAAGCGTCACCCCTGACCTCGAAATTCTTGTACTGATCGAAGCTTGCGCAAGCCGGTGACAGCATCACCGCCACCGTCTCGTGCCCGTCTTTCTCCGCCTCGGCTGCCGCATGGGCGACCGCCCGCTCCAGCGTGCCGGAAATCTCGTAGGGCACCTGTTCGCCAAGCGTCGCCGCGAAAGCGGGCGCCGCCTCACCGATCAGATAGGCCTTGGCGATACGCGGAAAGAGCGGCGCCAGCGTCGTGATGCCGCCCTCTTTCGGCAGGCCGCCGGCGATCCAGTAGATATGGTCGTAGCTGGAAAGAGCCGGCGCGGCGGCATCGGCATTGGTCGCCTTGGAATCATTGACGAAGACGACGCGGCCCCGCCGCCCGACCGGCTGCATCCGATGCTTCAGGCCGGGGAAGGATTTCAGCCCGGCGCGAATTTCCTCGCCGGAAACGCCAACCGCAAGGCAGGCGGCGATGGCCGCCGCCGCATTCTGTGCATTGTGGCTGCCGCGCAAGGTCTGGATGCCGTCGAGATCGGCGATCTCCGCTATCGCGCAGGTCGACGCCTGGATGATGCGGCTGCCCTTGGCATAGAGCCCATCGATCAGCTCATGCCGGCGCGAGATGCGGACCACCTTGCCGCCCGCCCGCTCGATACGATCGGCGATCACAGCGGAATAGCTGTCATCGACGCCGACGACGGCAACGCCGCTGCCGGCTACCAGCCGCTCCTTGATATCGGCGTAGTGCTGCATCGTGCCGTGCCGGTCGAGATGATCCGGAGTCAGATTGAGCAGGATGCCGGCGGAAGGATCGAGCGTCGGCGCAAGATCGATCTGGTAGGAGGAGCATTCGACGACGAAATACCGCTCCGTCTTCGGCGGTTCCAGCGTCAGGATCGCCGTGCCAATATTGCCGCCGAGCTGCGTGTCACGTCCGCTCGATTGCAGGATATGGGCGATCAGCGCCGTCGTGGTGGATTTGCCGTTGGTGCCGGTAATGGCGATGAAAGGGCAATCCGGCGCGTGCGCCCGCCGCTCGCGGACGAAGAGCTCGACGTCGCCGATGATCTCGACACCTGCGGCATGAGCAAGATCGACGGTCCAATGCGGCCTCGGATGCGTCAGCGGCACGCCGGGCGCCAGCACGAAAGCCGACAGCCCGCTCCAGTCGATCCCCCTGAGGTCGGCAACCGGAATTCCCTCCGCCGCCGCCTTCCCCACGCTGTCGGGATTGTCGTCCCATGCGGTCACTTCCGCGCCGCCGGCGACAAGCGCCCGCGCGGTGGCAAAACCGGAACCGCCGAGGCCGAAGAGCGCGACCTTCTTTCCCTTGAGCGTGGTGACAGGGATCATCGTCGCCTCACCGCAGCTTCAGGGTGGAGAGGCCGATCATCGCCAGGATGACCGCAACGATCCAGAAGCGCACGACAACCTGGCTCTCCGTCCAGCCCTTCTTCTCGAAGTGGTGATGGATCGGCGCCATCAGGAAGACGCGACGCTTGGTCATCTTGAAGAAGCCGACCTGGATGATGACGGACAGCGCCTCGAGCACGAACAGGCCGCCGATGATTGCCATGACGATCTCATGCTTGGTGGCGACGGCGACCGAGCCGATCAGGCCGCCGAGCGCCAGGGAGCCGGTATCGCCCATGAAGATTGCCGCCGGCGGCGCGTTGAACCAAAGGAAGCCGAGACCGGCGCCGATGACGGCGCCGAGGACCACGGCCAATTCACCGGTGCCAGGCACGAAGTTGATCGCCAGATAATCGGCGAAGACGAAGTTGCCCGCAAGGTAGGAGATGACGCCGAAGGAAGCCGCGGCGATCATGACCGGCACGATGGCAAGCCCGTCGAGACCATCCGTCAGGTTCACCGCATTGCCGGCGGATACGATGACGAAGGCGCCGAACAGCACGAAGAACATGCCGAGATTGATCATGAAGCTCTTGAAGAACGGGAAGGCGACGGAGGAACCGAAGGTCGAGCCGGCGGGACCGGAGGTCAGCGCCGTGTTCATCATGAAATAGACGGCGATGGCGGCGATGATGAACTCGATGCCAAGGCGGGCGCGGCCGGAAAAGCCCTTGTCGCTCTGCTTCGTCACCTTGAGATAGTCGTCATAAAAGCCGATGGCGCCGAAGCCCAGGGTCACGAGCAGCGTCGCGACCACATAGACATTGGCGAGATCCGCCCACAGCAGCGCCGACACGACGATGCCGGCGAGAATCATCAGCCCGCCCATGGTCGGCGTGCCGGCTTTCTTGAAGTGGGTCTGCGGTCCGTCGGCGCGAATCGGCTGTCCTTTGCCCTGGCGCACGCGCAGGGAGGAGATGATTCGCGGTCCGAAGAGGAAGACGAACAATGCCGAGGTGAACAAGGCGCCGCCGGTACGGAACGTGATGTATCTGAACAGATTGAGAAATCTGAAGTGAGTAGCGAAAAAATGAACGTGGTCCGACAGTTCGGCAAGCCAGATCAGCATAAGAGCCCTTTCTAAAGCCCCTGATGGGAGTGTGGCCCCGTGTCGGAGAATGCTGGAAACTTGTCAAGCAAAGCTGCCACGATCTTCCCGAAACCCATCCCCAACGACGATTTCACCATCAAGACGTCGCCTGGGGCGACCGAATTGAGCACGAATTCCGAGAGCTCCTCCGTCTTCTCGCGGTATTCGACATAAACGCTTTCCGGCAGCGCATCCCTCAGCGCCGCCATCTCCGGACCCGCCAGCCAGACATGCTCGATGCCGGCCGCGAGCAGCGGTCCGGCAAGATTTGCATGCACCCTCTGGGCATAGTCCCCCATTTCCAGCATGTCGCCGAGAACGGCGATCCGCCTGCCCGCCCTGCTCCCGACATTGGCATCGGGCGATGTCGTTGCCAGCAGCGCGATGGCCGCGCGCATGGATGCGGGATTGGCGTTGTAGCTTTCGTCGATCAGCGTGAAATAGCCGTTGCCGATCGCGCGCTTGTGGCGCTGGCCCCTGCCCTTTTCCGCCTGCAGCGTCGCGAGCGCCTCGACCGCCTTGTCGAGATCGGCGTCGACGAGCATGACCGTGCCGAGCACGGCCAGCGCGTTCTCCGCGATGTGCCGGCCGGGCGCGCCGATTGCCACTTCCATCGTCTCGCCGCCGATGGTCAGCCACAGCGTCGAATTTTCCTCCGACGCATTGAATTCGGCCAGACGAACATCCGCCTTGGCATGCTGGCCGAAGCTGTGGATATGCTCGACCCCGGCGTCCAAGGCGGCGTGCTCCAGCAGTTCGAACTGATCGTTGTCACGATTGAGGACGGCGTGGCCGCCCGGCACGACGCCGTCGAAAATCTCGGCCTTGGCGGCGGCGATCTCGGTGATGTTGCGGAAATTGCCGAGATGGGCCGGCGCGATCGTCGTGACGATCGCCACGTCCGGGCGCACCATCTTGACAAGCGGCCGGATCTCTTCGGGATGGTTCATGCCGATCTCGAAAATTCCGAAATCCGTATCCTGCGGCATCCGTGCCAATGTCAGCGGCACGCCCCAGTGATTGTTGAAGGAGGCGACCGAGGCGTGCACCTTGCCCGACGGCGACAGCGTCCGGCGCAGCATTTCCTTGGTGGTGGTCTTGCCGACCGAGCCGGTGACGGCGATGATCTTGGCCTGCGTGCGCTCGCGGGCGGCAACGCCCAGCCGTCCGAGTGCCGCCAGCACATCATCGACGACGATCTTCGGCACGGTCAGCCGCCCCATCGCCGGCAGCCGCGCCTCGCTGATGACGATCAGCGCCGCGCCGTTCGCCATCGCCAGATTGGCGTAATCATGGCCATCGACACGATCGCCCTTGATGGCGAAGAACGCTTCGCCGGGCTTGATCGAACGGCTATCGATGGAAATCCCCGTAATGCCTTCAGGCAACGCTCCGAAGGAACGGCCCACAATGGCGGCGATCATGTCTTCAGTTGTCCAAAGCCAGCTCAAGACTTTACCTCCTCCAGTGCTTTGCGCAATTCGGCATGGTCCGAGAAGGGCAGCGTGACGCTGCCGATCGTCTGACCTTCCTCATGCCCCTTGCCGGCGACGATCAACGTGTCGCCGGATGTCAACATGCCCACGGCTGCGCGGATCGCCTGGGCGCGATCGCCGATTTCGGTGGCGCCGGGCGCCGCCGCCATGATCTCCGCGCGGATCGATGCCGGCTCTTCCGAACGCGGATTGTCGTCGGTGACGATGACCACATCGGCCAGGCGGCAGGCAATTTCCCCCATGATCGGCCGCTTGCCGCGGTCGCGGTCGCCACCGCAGCCGAAGACGACGATGATGCGGCCGGTGGTGAACGGCCGCACGGAATTCAACACGTTTTCCAATGCATCCGGCTTGTGGGCATAATCGACGTAGGCGAGCGCGCCGTCGTGGGTATGGCCGACAAGCTCCAGCCGGCCGGAAGCGCCGACGAGCCTCTCCAGCGCCGCCATGGCGACTGGGGCGGCAACGCCCGTGGATATGGCAAGACCGGTCGCGACGAGCGCATTGGCGATCTGGAAGTCGCCGGCGAGCGGAATATGGACTTCGAATATATCGTCGCCGAAATGGACTTCGGCGATCTGCTTGTGGCGGAAGTGCTCGACGCGCTTCAGCGTCAGGAAATCGCCCTTGCGGCCGACGGTGCGGATCTCCTGCCCGGCGTCACGCGCGGCACTGATGGCCTGCGGCGACCATTGGTCGTCGGCAAAGATGACGGCCGGCGAGCCTTTCGGCAAGAGATCCCGGAACAGCCGCATCTTGGCGGCCATGTAGTCCTCGACCGTCGGATGGTAATCCATATGGTCGCGGCCGAGATTGGTGAAGGCGGCGGCGGCCAGCCGGACACCATCGAGGCGGAACTGATCCAGGCCATGGCTCGAGGCTTCCATCGCCGCGTGGGTGACGCCTTCGCCGGCGAGTTCGGCCAGCAGCTGGTGCAGCGACACCGGGTCGGGGGTCGTCAGCGAGCCGTAATCATTACGCGTGGGAGAGACGACACCGGTCGTGCCGATCATCGCGGCCGCATGGCCCGCATGTGCCCAGATCTGCCGCGTGAACGACGCGACCGAGGTCTTGCCGGCGGTCCCGGTCACCGCGACCATCGTTTCCGGCTGCCTGCCATAGAAGTGTGAGGCGGCAACGGCCAGAAACCGGCGTGGCTCGGCAACCGTCAGGACTGGCACGCCGGCAGCGGATGCTCCGGGGCCGGCGATGATGACGGATGCACCGCGCGCAACGGCATCGGCGATGAAGCTCGCGCCATCCGCCTTGGTGCCGGAGACCGCGACGAAAGCCATGCCCGGCGCAATCTTGCGGCTATCGGCCGAAAGGCCGGTTATCTCAAGATCGCCAAGCGTTCCGCCGACCTGTCCGTTGAGCTCCGGAAATACATTTCCGGCAATATCCCGCAAGTTCATTGAATGTACTTTTCGCCTTTTCTGATCTGTCCGCCCCTCGCGAATCGACCCGTGTATTCTTTCACGCTTAATAAGACACCAGCAAGGCCGAGTTATCGCTTCCGAAACTCGGCTGGATTCCGAGGATCGGCGCGGCCCGCGCAATGATGTCGCGGGCGATCGGCGCGGCCGTATAGGCCGAGATCGTACCGCCATGCTCACCGGTCTTCGGCTCGTCGCAGAAGGTCATGATGATGTATTTCGGATTATCGATCGGGAACACAGCCATGAAGGTGTTGAAGTTGAGCGTGCTCGAATAGCGGCCGTGAACGACCTTGTCGGCCGTCCCGGTCTTGCTGCCGACATCATAGCCCGGCACGCGGGCGGCACGACCCGAGCCCTTCGAGCCGTTGAAGTCGAGCAGGAAGCGGACATTGTCGCTGGTGCTCTTCTTGACCACGGTCTTGGCGATCAGATCGGCCTGATCGCGCGTGCGCGGCAGGAAAGTCGGCTCGATCAGCTTGCCGCCATTGACGAGCGCCGCACCGGCGACAGCCGTCTGCAATGGGGTCGTGGAGACCCCGTGACCGAAGGAGATGGTGATCGAGTTGATCTTCTTCCACACGCGCGGCTGGGTCGGCATCTTCACTTCCGGCAGCTCGGTCTGCATCTTGCTGAGCAGGCCGATGCGGGTGAGGAACTCCTTATGGCCATCGATACCGACGATGTCGGCGATCTTTGCCGTGCCGATGTTGGAGGAATACTGGAAGATTTCCGGAACGGTCAGCACGCGACGCTGGCCGTGGAAGTCCTTGATGGTGAACCCGCCGATACGGATCGGATTGGTGGCGTCGAAGGCGTCGCGCAGGGTAATCTTGCCCGCATCGAAGGCCATCGCCATGGTGAAGGTCTTGAAGGTGGAACCCATTTCGAACGTGCCGTTCGTCATGCGGTTGAGCCAGCCTTCGGAGGCGCCCTCGTTCGGGTAGTTCGGATCGAAATCCGGCGCCGAGGCCATGGCCAGCACTTCGCCGGTGTGAACGTCGAGCACGGCGGCACCGGCGCCCTTCGACTGGAAATTCTTGACCGCGTTGACCACCGCGTCGTGAACGATGTCCTGCACGCGCAGATCGATCGAAAGCTTGACCGGCTGCAGCGGCTGGTCGTTGGTCATTCCGGCGGCGGCGAGATCGGCAAGCCCCTGGTCGTCGATATATTTCTCCATCCCGGCAACGCCGCGATTGTCGATATTGACGTAGCCGAGAATATGGGCCGCGGTCGAGCCGCCCGGATAGAAGCGGCGCTTCTCGGGGCGGAAGCCGATGCCGGGAATGCCGAGCGCCAGGATCTGGTTCTGCTGCTTCGGCGTCAACTGGCGGCGAAGCCAGGCAAAATGCGAGGTCTTCACCGCAAGCTTCTTGTAGGTGCCCTTGGTATCGAGATCGGGCAGGACGGTCCGCAACTGCTCGACTGCCTCATCCGGATCGATGATCTTGTTCGGTTCTGCGAACAGCGAAACGGTACGGATATCGGTTGCCAGCAGCGCGCCATTGCGGTCGACGATATCCGGACGCGAGGCCATCAGCCGGTCCGGCGGCAGGATGCTTGACGTGGTGTCCGGCGCGGTCGTTGCAAATTGCACGAGGCGGCCACCGATAATCGCGTATACGACGGTGAAGCTCGCGACCAGAAGGACGACGCGGCTCTTGGCCTGGTTGGACTTGCGCTTGCGAACGCCCTCGAAGGCCGAATTGCCGAAGCCGCTGGGGCGATTGTTACCGTCGGTGGAGAAATGTGCCTTGCTCTTCAAGACCATGATGCGAGAAAGAAAAGACATTACTCGTCCACCGATCCAGTTGCGATATTGTCGACTTCTTGTTTCTTGCGCTTGATCGGCGGCGCCTTGGCGACCGGTCGCGGCGCCGGCGCATTGGCCACATCGGCGATCGCCTTCCTGATCTCGGCATCCGTCGTGTCGGCGTTTCTCGATGCCGAAGCCGTGCTGGTCTTGGCGCTGCTGGGCTTTACGCCGCTTGCCTTGGCATTGCCGGCCTTCGCATCGTCCTTGGCGTCCGCAACGATCGGCGGCGGAAGCTGCGAGCGCAGCATCGGCAGCTCGCTCGGCTGCACGATGGCGGTCGAAAGCGTCGGCTGCAGCTTGAGTTCGCTATTGTAGTTGTTGACGAGGCGCTCAAGGCGGGTCGGCTGAACGACCAGTGCCCAGTCCGCCTTCAGAAGTTCGATCGTATCCTTCTCCAGCTTGATCTCGGATTCGAGGCGACGAACCTCCTCGAGCTTCAGCTCGGCACGATGCTTGATCGTGTAGGTGACGCTGGCCATCGCCGTCATGACGCCAATCAGAACGATGTCAAAAGTTCTCAGCATATCAACCTCCGAGCTTTCCGAGACTGGCGAGATTGGGCAGATCGAAGATCGAGAGGTCGGCGGCCTCCGCCGGTGCGCTGGTGCGAAGACCCGCGCGCAGCTTGGCCGAGCGCGCCCGCGGATTGATCTCCGCCTCGGCATCGCTTGCCGAAATCACCGCCTTGCCGATCGCGTCGAAAGTCGCCGCGCGCTCCTGCACCATGGGCATATGACGGGAACCGGCGGCACGGCCGGAGCGGTCGGAAAAGAACTTCTTGACGATGCGGTCTTCCAGGGAATGGAAGGTGACGACCACCAGGCGTCCGCCCGGCTTCAAAGCCCGCTCGGCGGCAAACAGCGCCTGCGCCAGCTCGCCCAGCTCGTCATTGACGAAGATGCGCAGCGCCTGAAAGACGCGGGTGGCCGGATGGATCTTGTCCTTGGCCTTCCGCGGCGTGACAACCTCGATCAGGCCGGCAAGATCGCGGGTCGTGACGAAGGGCGCCTCAGCCCGGCGCTTTTCAATCGCATGCGCGATGCGCGGCGCCTGCTTTTCCTCGCCGAGAAGAACGAAAATGCGGATGAGATCGGCAAGCTTGGCGCGATTGACGACGTCGGCAGCGGATACGCCACTGGCCGACATGCGCATATCGAGCGGACCAGTCTTGCTGAACGAAAAGCCGCGCTCGGCCTCGTCGAGCTGCATGGAGGAGACGCCGATATCCAGCACCACGCCGTCAAGCCCGCCCGCTGGCGCCTGATCGGCAAGCTGCGAAAACTGCGATTGAACAAGAGTAAGATGACCCGAATGGGTCGCAACCATCGCCTGCCCCGCCGCAATGGCGGTGGGATCGCGATCAAGCGCGATCACATCGGCGCCAGCCGCCAGGATGGCCGACGTATAGCCGCCGGCACCGAACGTGCCGTCGAGAATGAGCTTGCCGGGAGCCGGCGCCAGCGCCTCGAGCACTTCCTTGAGAAGAACCGGAATGTGGCGAACCGGTCCGCCATCGGCATCAGTCAAACCTCCGCCTGAATTCGCCACCATTCCGTTTCCCCGTTCTATTCCGAGCGCCGCCCCGCCAGCTTGCGCTCCTCTCGTGCCTGCGCCTGCAAGGCCTGAAAAGCCTCCGGCTGCCACAGTTGAAAATGATCCGCCCGACCGACAAAGGTCACCTCGCTGGTGATACCGGTGAAGCCGCGGATAAAATCCGTGACCATCAACCGCCCTTCCGCATCGAGCTTCATGAAGACCCCGCCCCCGTGAATGAGGAGCGACATCTGGTTCGCCGCCGGCGAAAACGGATCGTCCGCCGCGATCTGCCGCTCGAACCGGTCGAGCAGATCGAGACCGCCGACGCTGATCGCCGGAAACACAAAATCCTGGAAACAATACAGCTCCTGGATATTGCGCTCCGCCAGCACGGACCGAAACACCGCCGGCACGGATACCCGGCCCTTGGCATCGATCCTGTTGGTCGCATTCGACAGGAAGCGGTTCATGACGCGAAACACCCGTTCCCCATGACCTACGGGCAACTACTCGCCCACAGACATAGCCAAAATCGGACACAGCTTCGCAAGCCGAAAGAACGAACGCCCTTCCGACGCCTCCCTGAAAGGAGGGATCATGGCTTTGCGATGAATGGGCACTGATTTGCCCTTGTGCAATGTGCTTTTGGGATACCATGGGACCATATGGGCGTCAATGGGATGAGACCACAGAGACGTGGCCACAGCCTAAATATTCATAAGGCGTTAAGTTTAACGAAAGGTTAGGATGCCCCTCGCGGAAGGCCTCGAAACAGATTGTTTTCACAAGCAAAAGGCTTGCGCGCCGACCTCGGGACAAGCTGGAAAACAAGGCTTGTTAGCGGTTCGAAAAATTGTTTTCGCCATACGGACGGAATGTCCCGGCAAGGCGGGAATGATTTGCCAGTTGGCCTGTAAGCCGGGTTCTGTATGGCTCCGGCCGAGACCGGAACGTGGCAGCCATTCATCTGGGACGTCGCTTGCGCGCCGCCTCTTGCAACCCACCCGGATGACCGGCCCGGAAACGGGCTGGAACGCTTTCGCGCTCCGCGTCATCCCTATTCGGTTTTGCTCCCGGTGGGGTTTACCGTGCCGTCGCTGTTGCCAGAGACGCGGTGGGCTCTTACCCCACCCTTTCACCCTTACCCGATCCGAGGACCGGGCGGTTTGCTTTCTGTGGCACTTTCCCTGAGGTTGCCCTCGCCGGACGTTATCCGGCACCGTGTTTCCGTGGAGCCCGGACTTTCCTCACTCTACCGCCTTTCGGCATTGGTAAAGCGCGGCTGCCCGGCCAACTGGCAGGGGCTCATTAACCGAGACCGCCGGCAATTGCCACTGAAATATGCAGCTTTATTCCAGCCGCTTCCTAGGCGCGGAAATGTGCTGAGAAATCCGTGCGGTAGCCGTCGTCCTTGATTCGACCTTCGAGCAGCAGCTCCGCACCGAGCCTGCCGATCTCGTCCGAGCTCTTGGCCGCGGTGCCGCAGCCACCAGTCAGAACCGCCACGCGCGGCGAAGACGTGTAGCCGATCATGGGATAGCCGGTCGGCGAATGGGAGACGGCGCAGGAATTGGTGAATGAGGACGGCCGCGTTACGCCGGGAACCAGCCCGTGGAAAATCCGCGAGAGATGATCGCGCGCCTTGTCGCGACCGGCCGTGCGGAACCATGCACGCAGCGCCGGCTCGCTATCGAACTGGAGGTCGTCGGGATCGCCACCGATCTTCATGTAATATTTGCCGTCGGGATAGCGGATCGGCGGCAGCATATAGATGCTGTCGGCATCGTCGGGCGTCTTGGATATCAGCGACGGCATCGCCGACATCGCCTCGGCTTCGTCCTCGCCGAGCTCAAAGAAAGTCACTGTGCGGCCATAAACCTTCATCTCAACAGGTCGCGGCAACAGATTCTCGGCAATGGAGAAACCGCCAGCGGCAAGCAGGACTTTCTCGGCGCGGAACGTCTCGCCTTCCGCCGTGGTGACGACCGCCAGACCGTCCTCGTCGCGGATCGACACGGCGGTCTGTTTGATGACCTTGGCCCCCGCCTTTTCCGCCAGCAGCGACTGCGCCTTCACGAGCTTCCGCGGACTGATATGGCCGGCGCCCCGCGGCTCGTGGACACCCTCACTGCCTTCCGCGAAGGAAAAGAAGGGAAATTTCGCCTTCAGCCCGGCATCGTCGAGAAGCGCAGTCCGGACGCCCAGCCGGGACGCCGCATCGATGATATCGCCGACATAGGCATCGGCGCCGCCTCGCTTCGGCCCGACCACGAGGCAGCCGACCGGCGCATAGAACGGGATGCCGCTGTCGCGCTCGATCTCGGCATAACGCGCGATCGAGCGATTGGCGAGCAGCGCCCAGTCGGCATCGGGGTCGATAGTGCGGGTGATACGGCCTTCATCGTAATGGCTGCCGAAGACGCCCTGATGGCTGGCGCGGTCCTCCGGTTCATCCGGACCGATGACCGCAATGCCATCCGTCCGCCTGGCCAGATGGCGGGCGGCGGCCGCCCCCATCATTCCCCGGCCGACAACGATGAACCTGAAATCCGCTGCCATGTCATATCCCTCGCGAATGAGCGCAAGTTCGATAGCATGGAAAGCGATTCCGCCCTACCCGCAATCCCACCGTAAACCGGTCTTAATCGAGCAGCGCCAGCACCTTGCCGCAATATCTCTTCGAGATCGGGTTCATCCGGGTCGCGCCATGGCCGGCATTGTATTTGAGAATGGTGTTGCAGGTCGGACCGCCGCCAAGATCCTGCGCCATGGCCAGGTACTTCATGCCGAACTTGATGTTCGTCTCGGGATCGTAAAGACCCTTGGTCTTGCCGGAATAGCCCATCATCCGCGCCGTCGCCGGCTTGATCTGCATCAGACCGACTTCGCCGGCGCTGCCGGTCGTTCTCGGATTGAAGTTACTCTCGATCTTGATAACGGCAGTTGCCAATTGAACCGGCACGCCATTCTGCTTGGCGTATTTGGCAATCAGGACGGAATAACGGTTCTGCTGTGCAAAAGAGGTTTCAGCATCGCGCAATTCGGCGGGAACGTTCGGCATCGGATAACCGGTCGTACGCTTGGCGATGCGCAGGGGAACAGTCTCGGTTTTCTCGCCGCGCGGGCCGGCAAAGGCAGAATCATACCCTGTCAACAGCACGCTCGCGCATGCCGCTGCCGCAATAATCAAGTTTTTCATGTAGTCTTTTGTCTCCAGGCGTGGGAACGCGGATGGCGCAAATCCATCAATCCGGCTGGAGGCAAAAAGAGCCGCCGGAGGGCACGGTCCCCGTTTATTCGTTTACGGCCGCGCTACACACAAACTCGACCTGCGCGACCGCCGTTCAGCGAGCGTCGTTAGACCAGTGCAATGCGGAGATAATAGGGAAATGATGTGGCGTTGCAGCACGTTACGCATTTTTCGCGCGGGAGTGGGTGCTCCGGCGCAAACAACACCCAAGCAGCGTCAGGAAAAACGGGGCAAGGAAGAGAGCAGACGATGCAGCGTGTCGATGGTCGAAAAATCAGCGATGCCGTCGACCCTCTCTTGGCGGAAATGGCGCTGGAAAGCTTGAACATCGCCTTCCAGTTTTGAGGAGAATTCGCCCGTTATTTCCGTATCATAGCCATAGAGCGAGAGCATCGACTGCAAGGCTTCGATCGGCTGCCCGACATCGCCCTTCTGGAAGAAGCGCCCACCCGTGATCGGGGTCGGTTCGACCCAGTGACCGATCCCCGCCGCAGCCAGCCGCGCCCAGGGGAATTTCTCGCCCGGATCGACCTTGCGCACGGGGGCGACATCGGAGTGTCCGAGTACCCTTTCGGGCGCGATTGCCCAGCGTTGGCCGCAATCACGACACAGTTCGATCACTGCTTCGATCTGCGCATCGGGGAATTCCGGCAGGCCACCGGGATGACCCGCATTGGCGATCTCGATGCCGATCGATAGCGAATTGATATCCGCCTCGCCCTGCCACAGGCTCTTGCCAGCATGCCATGCACGGCGCTCTTCCGGCACGAGCTGGATCACGCGTCCATCCTCGAAGACGAAGTAATGGCTCGATACCTGGCTTTCGTCGCGACAGAGCCAGTCGAGCGCGCCCTCGGCGGTGCCCATGCCGGTATAATGCAGAAGGATCATATCCGGCTTGCGCCCGTCTTTCCGCTCGCCATGGTTCGGCGACGCCTGCACGCTGGCGCCTGCGAAATCTGCCGGAAAGGATGTCATGCGGCGCGGCGTTCTTTCTCGATCTCGGCATAGGCTGCGTTGAGAGCCGCCATCCGCTCGTTGGCGATCTGGTGGAACTCCTCCGGCAGGCCGCGCGAGACGAGACGATCGGGATGGTTCTCATAGACCAGCCCGTGATAGCGGCGGCGAATGGTCGGGAAATCGTCCTGCGGTGAAACGCCGAGCACCTTATAGGGATCGCGGCCACTGACATGGCGCGCCATGATCTGCTCGAAGCGCTCTTCGCTCATCTGGAAGATCTGCGCGACGCTCTGAAGGAAGGCTATTTCCTTCTCATGGATGAGACCGTCCGCCTTGGCGATATGGAAAAGACCATCAAGCACGTCTTCCAGCACCGGGCAATCATTGGCGCAGGTGACGCAGAGCGACGACAGCCGCTCGGCATAAGCCTCGTAGCCGGCGACGTCCTGACGCGCCAGATTATAGAGACGCGCGACGTTCTTGGCCTGGTCCGGCGGAAATTCGAAGATTTCGCGAAAGGCGTTGACCTCGTTTTCGGTCACGATGCCGTCGGCCTTCGCCATCTTGGCGGAAAGAGCGATTATCGCGACAGAAAAGGCGACCTTGCGGCGTGTTTCCGGGTCGCCCTCGAACAGCGTACGGATCGCCTCGACCACCGCCGACAGGGCATTGCCAGCGGTGCTACCAACAGCATTCAGCAATTTTTCCCAGAACGACAACACGGCCTCAACTACCCTTTCAAAGAAGAAACACGTTGATCAAATAATGGTTGCGATTGCAAGCTGCCCATTGGCCGCAGGCTCGAAAACAGTTTTCACAATTCGGTAATGATGCCGTGTTCGACCACATCTTTTTCGAACCCATTTTTCGAACCCATGCCGCTGGGGATGATCCCGATGGCTGACCGGCCATAATCGCCATAGCGAGAAACAACAAAGCGCTGTTTTCTTAAATTCTTTACTTTACAGCCATGCCCGCCTGTCGCATCCATTCGACGGCACTCACCGCAATAACGCAGTACGGCTGCAAGGAGGTTCCCCATGGCCAAACAGAAAGTCGCAATGCTCACCGCCGGCGGATTGGCTCCCTGCCTGTCGTCCGCTGTCGGCGGCCTGATCCAGCGCTATACCGACGTAGCACCCGATCTCGAGCTCATCGCCTATCGCTCCGGTTATCAGGGCGTTCTGCTGGGTGACCGCATCGAAATTACGCCCGACATGCGCGAGCGTGCGTACCTGCTGCACCGCTATGGCGGTTCGCCGATCGGCAACAGCCGAGTCAAGCTCACCAACGCCGCCGATTGCGTCAAGCGCGGCCTGGTCAAGGAAGGCGAAAATCCGCTGCGCGTCGCGGCGGAACGCCTCGCCTCCGACGGTGTCACCATCCTTCATACGATCGGCGGCGACGATACCAACACCACGGCGGCCGATCTCGCCGCCTATCTCGGCGCCAATGGCTACGACCTGACCGTGGTCGGCCTGCCGAAGACGGTCGACAACGACGTCGTGCCGATCCGCCAGTCTCTCGGCGCCTGGACGGCAGCCGAAGTCGGCGCGTATTTCTTCGACAATGTCAGCAACGAACAGACCGCCGCCCCGCGCACCCTGGTCATCCACGAGGTCATGGGACGCCACTGCGGCTGGCTGACGGCGGCAACCGCCCGTGCGTATATTCAGAAGACCAACGGCAATGAATATGTCGAAGGCTTCATGATAAACGCCGAGATGAAGGGCATCGACGGCCTCTATCTGCCGGAGATGGCCTTCGATATCGAAGCGGAAGCCGATCGCCTCAAGGCCCTCATGGACAAGACCGGCCAGGTGACGCTGTTCGTTTCCGAAGGCGCCGGGCTCGACGCCATCGTCGCCGAACGCGAGGCCGCCGGCGAAACCATCAAGCGCGACGCTTTCGGCCATGTGAAGATCGACACCGTCAATGTCGGCAACTGGTTCCAGAAGCAGTTCGCCTCACTGCTCGGCGCCGAGCGCTCCATGGTACAGAAGTCGGGCTATTTCGCCCGCTCAGCACCGGCCAACGGCGATGATCTGCGCCTGATCCAGGGCATGGTCGATCTTGCGGTCGAAAGCGCGCTGAACAAGGTGTCCGGCGTCACCGGCCATGACGAAGGCCAGAACGGCAAGCTACGCACCATCGAATTCCCGCGCATCAAGGGCGGCAAGGCCTTCGATCTGTCGACACCATGGTTTGCCGAAGTCATGGATCACATCGGGCAAAAATACACGCAGTCCTAATTGACGGATCGCAAATCCAATGTCTTTGCTGGCGGCGAAAAGGAATAGAGGAGGATTCCATGTCGATTGAAACCTGGCTCGCTTTCGCCGCCGCATCCTGCATCATGCTGGCAATTCCCGGCCCGACGATCCTCCTCGTGATCTCCTACGCACTCGGTCATGGCCGCAAGACCGCATTGGCAACCGTCACCGGCGTGACGCTTGGTGACTTCACGGCGATGACCGCCTCGCTTGCCGGTCTCGGCGCCCTTCTCGCCACCTCGGCAGCGCTGTTCACGGTCCTGAAGCTGATCGGTGCCGCCTATCTGATGTTCCTCGGAATCAAGCTCTGGCGCGCCCCGATCGTCACCGGTCCGTTGGGCGACAACGACAATCTTCCTGAGGAAAAGCCGCTGAAGATCATGATGCACGCCTATGTTGTAACGGCCCTGAACCCGAAGAGCATCATCTTCTTCATTGCCTTCGTGCCGCAATTCCTCGACATGTCGAAGCCGTTCCTTCCGCAAACCCTTATTCTGGAGGCGACTTTCCTCACCCTGGCCGCACTGAACTCGCTGATTTATGTCTTCGTCGCCGACATGGCGCGAGGCTTTATCCGCAAGGCCAGCGTGCAACGCGCCGTGAATCGCACCGGCGGAACCCTGTTGATCGCCGCCGGCGCGGTGACCGCCGGCTACCGCCGCATGGCCGCGTGACGCCGGCCAGGGTTGCGGCGCGATCACGGATAGGTTAATGGGGATTCATAAATTTACCGATCCTGTGACGGATTTGCATCGCAGGACATGGGGTGGTTTTTTCGAAAGTGACAGAATGGTAGCGATCGGATTTCCCGGCCTGAAGCGCAGCGTTGCCTTTTCGGCGATGGTGTGCGGCGCCCTTGCGGGGTGTGCAAGCACTCAGCAACAGACGTCCCAGGCAGAACTCCCGTCGGCTCGGACCAACGTGCCGAATCCGACTATTGGCCCGATGACGACAGGTGTCGCACCGTCCACGAGTGGCGCAGCCGTGGCTGCTGCAGCCCCTGCGACGGGCCAGCAAGGCCAGCCGATGCAACAAGCGGCATTGACCAAGTCCGATCGTGTCGGCACCGGCTCTCCGGTTGCCCAGGGCCAGATCCAGGCCGCGCAGGACCGCATGGGCGGTCCGGTCGTGACGCCACCGAACCAGGGCACGGTCGCCATTGCCGCCGCAACGGGCGCAGCCCCGACGAATCCATCGCCGGCTGCGGCCTATGCCGCCTCCGACGAGCCGGTCATCCCTTCCGTCGTCGCCATTCCAATGCCGAATCCGGCACGCCCCGGTGACAATGCGCTCCTTCCGGTTTCGGCATCGACCGCCCAGGCGACCATCCCGATGACCTCCGACGTCGTGGCCATCCAGTCCGTCGTCCCGACGCCACGGCCCGGCAGCGACGCGCCCACCATGGCGCCGGCCGAAGTCGCCTATGCGGCGCCCGAGCAGATCGGCCTGCGCCGCTATGCGGACAACCGCATGCATTACGACTTCAACTTCGATACCAGCGGCCCCACGGTCGTTTCCGCGGCACCCATCGCTCCGAACTACGATTCCGATGTGCCGCCGGCGGAAAAGGGCTACGTGTCGAAGCTCATCCAGAAATACGCCAAGCTTTACGAAATCCCGGAATCGCTGATTCATCGCGTCGTACACCGCGAGAGCCGCTATAATTCCAAGGCCTACAACAAGGCCGGCTATTTCGGCCTGATGCAGATCAAGTACAACACGGCCAAGTCCATGGGCTATCAAGGTCCGCCGTCGGGTCTGCTCGACGCCGAAACCAACATCAAATATGCCGCCAAATATCTGCGCGGCGCATGGATGGTTGCCGACAGCAAGACTGATAACAAGGAAGTCAATGCTGTTCAGCTCTATGCGCGTGGCTATTATTACGATGCCAAGCGCAAGGGGCTGACGGACGTCGCCCACGGCAACTACTGATCAAGCTGATCTCATTTCGAAGACGCCGGCCCGGACCTCACGTCTTGGCCGGCGTCGTCGCATCCAGGATCTTCTTCAGCAAGATCTGCGGCTTGTAGCCGACCCAGCTTGGTGTCAGTCCGAGACGCACGAAGACGAGATTGGCCGACGGCACGATGGCGACGCTCTGGCCGTCATGACCGAGCATCCAGAACGTATCCGAAGGCAGGCCGAATTGCCCATCTGAACCACCCGGCCCCGCGAGCCAGGCCTGAACCTGCGAATAGGTGCCGCCGGACGCCTTGGTCGGCGTACGCATGGCTCCGACAAAGCCTTCCGGCAGCAGGCGCTGGCCCTTCCACACGCCGTCCTGCAGCAGGAATTGCCCGAAGCGAGCCCAGTCCCGCGCGGTCGCATAGAGATAAGAACTGCCGACATAGGTGCCGCGCTCATCCGCCTCCAGTACCGCACTCGCCATGCCGAGGGGCGAAAACAGCGCCTCGCGCGGATAGCCGATCGCGGCACTCAGGTTGGGGAGCCTGTTCATCCAGATCCGTGAAAGCAGGGTTGCGGTTCCGCTGGAATAGCTGAAGCGCTCGCCGGCCAGCGCCTCCTGTCGGGCATTGGTCGCAATGCTGGTCGTATCCGCATCGAGATAGAGCATCCGCGTCACGTCCGAGACGGCACCATAACTCTCATTGAAGGCCAGCCCGCTCTCCATGCCGAGGAGATCGCTGAGCTTGATGGTCTTGCGCGCGTCGGCGCTCCATTGCGCCAGCAGGTTCTGATCGTCGAAGGACATCTTGCCGGTCAGCATCAGGCGGCCGATGATGGCGGCGTTGACCGTCTTCGTCATCGACCAGCCGATCAGTGGCGTAGCCTTGTCGAAACCCTCGCCATAATTCTCCGCGACGATGCGGCCATCCTTGACGACGACGATGGCGCGCATGGCCTGGCCGGCAAGATCGGGATCGGCGATCAATTTGGAGAGCGCGGCACCCGTCCCGTCCGCATCGACAGCGACCCTGTCGCCGTCCGGCCAAACCGAATCGCGTTTCGGCGCCTTCACCTTGTTGAGGAAGACCGCGCTGCGCGCCGCCTGCAGGTCACCATCCGGCACCGTCGCGCAACCGAGCGCGCCGCGATAGAGTGCATAATTGGGCGCGAACATGCCGAGGATGCGAGCCGTCACCAGCCCCTCCTCCCGATTGACCGAAACCCGGACCAGCCTCAGCGCCGGATTGCCCGGCGCCTGCACATCGTCCGCCAGGACCTGGTCGGGATCGCGCTTGGCGATAAACGTGTTCGAACAAACGATCTTGGCGGCATAACCGTCACCGACCCGAAGCAACTCAGGTGGCGAGATGGAAAGCCAGACGGCACCGCCAACGACAATGATCACCAACAAAAAGACAAGAGCCAGGATCGCTCTCGATATCCAACGCATGCCGCACGCCCTCCAAAGGTAGGCGGAGACAATCAGGAAACGCAGCAATATGAAAGAGCTATCATCGTCACTCTTCCGCAAATATCCGTGCGGCCGCCCTATAGTCCCGCCTACCAACAGCCCACGTCATCAGACTGTAGCATTGCCGGGTTACACGCGCTGAACCTGACAAATCGGTGACAAGACTCAGATGACGGAATTCGCCCCGGAAGCCGGTCTCCACAAGAACCGGAAACTCAAGGACGCTCTGCTGCAACACAAGGCTCTGTCCAAGGCCGGCTTTTCCGAACGTCTGTTCGGCATGCTGTTCTCCGGCCTTGTCTATCCGCAGATCTGGGAAGATCCGGATGTCGACATGGAGGCGATGGAGCTTCAGCCGCATCATCGCATCGTCACCATCGGTTCCGGCGGCTGCAACATGCTCGCCTATCTCTCGCAGAGCCCGGCCTCGATCGACGTCGTCGACCTCAACCGGCACCATATCGCGCTGAACAAGCTGAAGCTCGCCGCCTTCCGGCTGCTGCCCGCTCATGCCGACCTCGTGCGCTTCTTCGGCACGCCGGGCGTCAGCGCCAACAGCCAGGCCTATGAGGAATTCATCGCGCCCCGGCTCGATCCGGCAACCGCCGCCTATTGGGATGGCCGGGATCTCTATGGCCGCCGCCGCGTGACCGTATTCAACCGCAATATCTACAAGACAGGCCTGCTCGGCCGCTTCATCGGCGCCGCCCATATATTGGCCCGCCTGCACGGCGTTCGCCTCGCCAAGCTGACCGAAGCCCGCACGCTGCGCGAACAACGGCAGTTCTTCGACAATGAAATCGCGCCGATCTTCGACCGGCCGATGGTGCGCTGGCTGCTCGGCCGCAAGAGCTCGCTTTTCGGCCTCGGCATCCCGCCGCAGCAATATGATGAGCTCGCCAGCCTTGCCGGCGACGATTCGATTGCCGGCGTCCTCAAGCATCGCCTGGAAAAGCTCACCTGTCACTTCCCGATGCGGGAGAACTATTTCGCCTGGCAGGCCTTTGCGCGTCGCTACGCCGCGCCGCATCAGGGGCCGCTGCCGACCTATCTGAAGCCGGAGCATTATGAGGCCATTCGCGCCAACGCCGATCGCGTCAGCGTGCATCATGCCAACTTCACCGAGCTACTCGCCTCCAAGCCCGCCGCCTCGCGCGACCGCTACATCCTGCTCGACGCGCAGGACTGGATGACCGACGAACAGCTCAATGCGCTCTGGGCCGAGATCACCCGCACCGCCCGCGACGGCGCCCGCGTGATTTTCCGCACCGCCGCCGAAAAGAGCATCATCGAGGGCCGTCTTTCGCCGGCGATCCGAGATCAATGGGTCTATGACGAGGCACGCTCGCAGGATCTCAACCTCCGCGACCGTTCCGCGATCTACGGCGGCTTCCATATTTACGGGAAGAAAGCGTGAGCCAGGCGGAAACAGGCCTCGAGGCAGCCTCCAAGAGCCATGCCGGTCTGATGGACGGGATGTATCGCTACCAGCGGCACATCTACGACCTGACCCGCAAATATTATCTTTTCGGCCGCGACCGCACCATCGCCTATCTCGACGTGCCCTTTGGCGGCTCCCTGCTGGAAGTGGGCTGCGGCACGGGTCGCAACATGCTGCTGGCTCACCGCCGCTTCCCCTCCGCCAAGCTTTACGGCCTCGATATCTCCCAGGAGATGCTGATCTCCGCCCGCCGTAATTTCCGCGGCCTGAAGCAGATGCCGGACTTCCGGGTCGCCGACGCCACCGCCTTTTCCTCGAGCGATTTCGGCGTCGAGGGTTTCGACCGCGTCATGGTCTCCTATGCGCTGTCGATGATCCCCGATTGGAAAAGCGCGGTCTCCGCATCGCTCGCTGCGGTGGTGCCCGGCGGCGAGCTGCATGTCGTCGATTTCGGCCAGCAGGAGCGCCTTCCCGCCTGGTTCCGGACCCTGCTGAAGGGGTGGTTGACGAAATTCCATGTGACGCCGCGGGCCGATCTGCGCGCCGTGCTGGAGGAAAGCGCCCGCAGCCATGGCGCAAGACTTGTCTTCGAGGAAATCGGGCGAGGCTATGCCTGGAGAGCCGTGATCACCAAGGCGCAGGCCTAGACCAAAAGCGGATTTCCGGGCAAAATACGGCCAAGAGACGCTTCAAGTATAAGATTTTGCTTGAAGATAACGGATTTTTTACGTTGATATGGTGAATAAAGTGGTAAGGCGGCTGACAACAGCTCTGCCCTTGCCTCTTTGGATTTTCGGGGACCATCTATCACGGAAGCCAAGCCTTGGGGCAGCAAGATCACTCGCGCCATAACGGGATATCCATGCGCCGGCTTCTGTTGTGCTTAATGCCGCTTGCCCTTCTCCTGAATAGCTGCACGACGGGCTATGACGCCTTGCAGACGGCCGCCATCCCCAAAACCCGTTTTCAGGACACGAAGCCGCAGGATTTCGGCCGCGATCACCCCGAGCGCCATCCGATTCACGGCATAGACGTCTCCAAATGGCAGGGCGATATCGATTGGCGGACGGTCAAGAATTCCGGCGTCGCCTTCGTCTTCATCAAGGCGACCGAAGGCAAGGATCGGATCGACCCGCGCTTCAGCGAATATTGGCAGGAAGCCAGCACGGCCGGCCTCGCGCATGCGCCCTATCATTTCTACTATTTCTGCTCGACCGCGGACGAACAGGCCGACTGGTTCATCCGCAATGTGCCGAAGGACGCCATGATGCTGCCGCCGGTCGTCGATGTCGAATGGAACCCTGGCTCTCCGACCTGCCGTACCAGACCGGATCCGCAAACGGTGCGGACGGAAATGAAGCGCTTCATGGATCGCCTGCAAGCCTATTATGGCAAGCGCCCGATCATCTACACCTCGGTCGATTTCCATCGCGAGAATCTTGCGGGTTACTTCAAGGATTATCACTTCTGGGTCCGCTCGGTCGCCAAGCATCCCACCGCGACCTACAGCGACCGCTCCTGGGCTTTCTGGCAGTACACGTCCACCGGCGTCATCCCCGGCATCAAGGGGCCGACGGACATCAATGTTTTCGCCGGCTCCGAACAGAACTGGCACAATTGGGTAGCGGCAGTACAGAAGGAAGGAAATTCTTGAGACTGCCCTAACTTCTCTCTTGCTTCTGTCACAATCTTCTGTGAAAGCGACCCTATTCTATCGGAAAAGAGGATCGCTCATGGACCGCCACACCATTCGACGCAGCGCGCTTGCGTTGTTCTTCGCTTCAGCCATGACCGGCGTGGCGATGGCCCAGAGCGCGGCCCCCGCCGCCGCATCCGGCACGGATGGCAACAACGCTCCCAAAGCAGCCTGCGGTGGCGATCTCTCCACTTTCCTGGCGGGCGTCAAGGCCGACGCGATCGCCGCCGGCGCGGATGCGGCATCCGCCGACAAGGCCTTGGCCGGCGCGCAGATCGACCCCAAGGTTCTCGCCATGGACCGGAGCCAGGGCGTCTTCCGCCAGACCTTCCTCGAATTCTCGCAGCGCACCGTCAGTCAGGGACGCCTCGATATCGGCCGCCAGAAATTGAAGCAATATGCCGATGTCTTCGCCAAGGCTGAAAAGGACTATGGCGTACCCCCGGGTATCATCACCACGTATTGGGCGATGGAAACCGATTTCGGCGCCGTTCAGGGCAATTTCAATACCCGCAATGCGCTGGTCACCCTCTCGCACGACTGCCGCCGGCCTGAGTTTTTCCGCCCGCGTCTGATCGGCTTCATCGAAATGGTGCAACATGGCGATGCCGACCCCGATACCATGACGGGTGCCTGGGCCGGGGAAATCGGCCAGACCCAGATGCTACCCCCCTCGATCATCTCTTACGGTGTCGATGGCGATGGCGACGGCCATGTCAATATGAAGACAAGCGCGGCCGACGTCATTCTCACGACGGCGCGGTTCTTCCAAAGCCTGGGCTTCCAGCGCGGCCAGCCCTGGCTGCAGGAGGTTAGTGTGCCCGACAATCTGCCCTGGGAAAAGTCGGGGCTTGGCGGGACGCTCACGGCCGCCGACTGGTTCAAGCTCGGCGTCGAGCCGCGCGACGGCAACACCAGTTTCGGCTCGCTGCCGGCTGCCCTCATCCTGCCGCAGGGTCGCAAAGGCCCGGCTTTCCTGACCTATCCGAATTACAACGCCTTTCTCGAATGGAACCAGTCCTTCATCTACACGACGTCGGCTGCCTATTTCGCCACCAGATTCGCTGGCGCACCGACCTATAACAAAGGCACGCCAGAATCCGGCTTGAACGATGTCGACATGAAGGCGCTGCAGACCAAGCTTACGGCTCGCGGCTACGATGTCGGCAAGATCGACGGCATTCTCGGTTCCGGCACGCGCGTCGCCATCCAGAAGGAACAGTTCCGCCTCGGCCTTCCCGCCGATGGCTGGGCAACGCAGGCGCTGCTGAACGCGCTCTGAGCGCCCCGCTCCTCTCCCTCGAAAGGCGGCCATGTGCCGCCTTTTTTGTTGCGATATCCCGTCTCGATCGGTGTCCTTCAAAGGCGATGGCACGCAGCAAGAAACGGGTGGCGGCCAGCCCTCGCTTCGTCCTAGATATCGCGAGCATGGAGGCAAACATCGATGAACACCAACAAGAGCGGCATGAGCGCGATGACCTGGGGCCTGCTGCTCGCGCTCGGGCTGATCTGGGGCGGCTCGTTCTTCTTTGCCCGTATCGCCGTTCATTCCGTCCCGCCGTTCACGCTGGTCTTCCTGCGCCTGTCGCTGGCAGCACTGGCGCTGCATATCTACATCGGCGGTCGCCTCCAGATCTATGAACTGCTGCGAAAACACTGGCGGCAATTCCTGCTGCTCGGCCTCATCAACAACGCCGTGCCGCATGCTTTGATCTTCATCGGCCAGACACAGATGGGCGCCGGGCTCGCCTCCATCCTGAATGCGACGACGCCGATCTGGACGGTGTTGATCGGCAATCAGCTGACCACCGACGAGCGCTTGACCTCGGCCAAGATCGCCGGCTGCGTGACGGGGTTTCTCGGCACGATCCTGCTGCTCAGCCCCAGCCTGACGAGCAGTGCCGGCGTGCCGCTCTGGGCACTGCTGCTGCCGATCCTGGCCGCTATCTCCTATGGCTTTGCTGCCATCTATGCCAAACGTTTCAAGGGCATGGCGTCGCCGGTTGTGGCAACAGGCCAATTGACGGCGTCGTCGGCCATCATGCTGCCGGTGGCCCTGTTGCTGGACCAGCCCTGGACGCTTCCGATGCCAGCGGCCGGCACGCTCGCCGCCATTCTCGGCCTGGCGCTGCTGTCGACCGCTTTCGCCTATATCCTCTATTTCCGCATCCTGGCGCTCGCCGGCGCAACCAATGCCTCGCTGGTCACCCTGCTCGTGCCGCCAAGCGCCATCCTGCTCGGCTTTCTATTTCTCGGGGAGCGGCTGGGTTGGGCTGAGGTCGCCGGCATGCTGCTGATCGGCGCCGGCCTACTCATTCTCGACGGACGGATTTACGCACGGCTGCGGCGCGATGCAGGAGCAAGCAACGCGTAACTCAAACGGGCGCACGCCATGCCGCAAACCGGCGCTACGCGGCTCGATGGCGAATATCACCTTAACTTTGTTCACAGCCAAATTAACGGCGCATTAAATTTCGTGAACAACTCAGAAACCAATTTTTTCTATATAAAACAATCAATTATCTAAAATTCATGAATCAGAATCGAAGCGCCATACCGCGCCGCAGCATCGAATTTGCTTTCCAAGCGACACATTTCCGACATAGAGTCTAACGGTTGACTAAGGAGGAAGACATGGGATTGACGCGATCCATCAACGTCCTAGTGGTCAGTGCAGCGTTCGTCTTCGTGCTCACGATGCTTTTCATCTGACGCATGACGAACACCATAACCGACTGAACTCCTGAGAGCTAACAAAACGGCCTATTCATTTAAAAAGCGCATGTCGAAGACCGACATGCGCTTTTTCATCTCATCGTCTTTGTCTCAGGCGGCGGCACCGGCCGGCGCGTCGGTCCTGCGCTGAATGCCCAGCCGCTCCAGGACCGCGGAGACCAGCGGCGAGCGGTTCATCGTATAAAGATGAAATTCATGGATGCCCCGGCGCACCAGATCCTGGATCTGCTCGGCGGCGACATCGGCGGCGACCTCTGCCCTCGCCTCGGAATTGTCGTCGATACCGTCGAAGCGTTCATCCAGCCATGTCGGAATGCTGGTGCCACAGGCACCGGCAAAGCGCTTCAGCTGCGTCAGGTTCTGGATCGGCATGATGCCGGGAACGACGGGGATCTTGATGCCAGTGGCGCGCACGCGGTCGTGATAACGCTCGAAGGCATCATTGTCGAAGAAGAACTGGGTGAGCGCCCTGTCGGCGCCATTGTCGGCCTTGCGCTTCAGCATATCGATGTCGGCGGCGGTATCGCGGCTTTCCGGATGTTTTTCCGGATAGGCCGATACGGAAATGTCGAAATCGCCGCGCTCGCGCAATGCCGCCACCAGTTCGGCGGCATTGGCATAGCCGCCGGGATGCGGCTGATAGGCAGAGCCGACCCCGCCCGGCGGATCGCCACGCAGAGCGACGAAACGGCGGACGCCGGCGGCGAGAAAATCATCGATGACCCGATGCGTATCCTCGCGCGTGGCGCCGACGCATGTCAGATGCGAGGCGGTCGTGAACGGCGTCTCGTGGATCATCCGGCGCACCGCCGCCAAGGTCGGTGCCTTGGTCGAGCCGCCGGCACCGTAGGTGACGGATACGAATTCCGGCTGCCAGTCGCTGAGATCGGCGACCGTATTCCACAATTGCACCTCGGCCTCTTCCGATTTCGGCGGAAAGAACTCGAAGGAAATACGGATATTACCCTGGCCGTTTTCAGTCCTTGAAGACATATCAAACTCTCCCGGCAAGAATGGGGGACGACCGTTGGTCCTGTTCGGCGGCAATCAGCAGCCGCGGGTCGCGGGCCAGCCAGATCGTCACCGTCAATGCCGGACCGCCTTCCTTCCCCGAATGAAGATCCTGAACCTGCTCGACATCGAGGCCGGCCAGCTTCAGCCATTCCGACATGGTCTGATGGGAGAAGCCCAGCCTCAGATGCGCATGGTCCTCGCGCAGATATTCCAGCCCGTGCGGCGCAAGGTCGATGATGACAAGACGGCCGCCGGGCCTCAGCATTCGCGCGGCCTCGTTGATGGCGATTTCCGGCTGATCCAGGAAGTGCAGCACCTGATGGATGGTGATGAGATCGAAATCCTGGGCTTCCAGCGGCAAGTTGAAAATGTCGCCATGGCGCACCGAGGCGGCGGTAATGTTGGACCGATCGAGGTTGGCGCGGGCAACGGCCAGCATGTCACGGCTGGCATCGATGCCGACCGCCCGGCGATAGTGGCCGGCCAGCAACTGCAGCATCCGTCCCGTGCCGGTGCCGAGATCGAGAAACGTATCGATCTGTTGCGGGCCGATCAGCTCGATCAGCGCCTTGTCGACATCCTCATCGGCGACGTGCAGGCGACGCAGCTCGTCCCATTCGGCGGCGTTGCGGCTGAAATAGGCCTGAGCCCGCTCCGCGCGGACGCGCTTGACGGCGGAAAGCCGCTCACCGTCGCGCAGCAGCACGGCGTCGTTCTCCGCCGTATGCCGTAGCAGCGTGCGGGTCAGGGCAACGGCCTTACCCTCCTGCTTCAGCCGGAAATAGGCCCAGGCACCCTCCTGATAGCGGTCGATCAGACCGGCCTCGCCGAGCAGCTTCAGATGGCGCGAAATGCGCGGCTGGGATTGGCCGAGAATTTCCGTAAGATCGGTTACGGTCAGGTCGCCCGCGGCGAGCAGCGCCAGCAGGCGCAGGCGCGTCGGCTCGCCGGCCGCCTTCAGCACGTCCACCAGATCATCCAGCCCCAATTTCACCAAGTCCGTCATTCCACACCCAATCAAGATATAAAGATATCTTTATGTGATTTGGATGGAGTCTGCAAGAGCCAATCGCTCGCGACATGAATTCGGCGTCGGAAATCCATTAGTTTTTGTCGGCTGGGGAATACGGACCTCTTGTTCTACGGCAAAGAAAAACCCCCGAAAATTGTCGTCCAACTTTCGGGGGTCAGTTCAATGCCGGGGCTTTCGATGACAGAAAGACGGCAAACCTATCGTGTCAGCCGCTTGTGCGCCTGGCTGCCCGGATTGAGAGCATCGGGGCCGAGGCGGCGGATCTTGTCCTGCTCGTAATCTTCGAAATTGCCTTCGAACCATTCGACATGACCTTCGCCTTCAAAGGCCAGGATATGCGTGGCCAGGCGGTCGAGGAACATGCGATCATGGCTGATGATGATGGCGCAGCCGGCGAAGTTTTCGAGCGCGCTTTCCAGCGCCCCCAGTGTTTCCGTATCGAGGTCGTTGGTCGGTTCGTCGAGCAGAAGCACATTACCGCCAGCCTTCAGCATCTTGGCCAGGTGAACGCGGTTGCGCTGACCGCCGGAGAGATTACCGACCTTCTGCTGCTGGTCGCCGCCCTTGAAGTTGAAGGCGCCGCAATAAGCGCGCGAGTTCATGTCGAACTTGCCGAGCTTGATGACTTCGGCGCCGCCGGAGATTTCCTCCCATACGGTCTTATTGCCGTCGAGCGCGTCACGGCTCTGGTCGACATAGCTGAGATGCACCGTCTCGCCGATGCGGACCGAGCCGGAATCCGGCTTTTCCTGCCCGGTGATCATCTTGAACAGGGTCGTCTTGCCGGCACCGTTCGGGCCGATGATGCCGACGATGCCGCCCGGCGGCAGCTTGATCGACAGATCGTTGACCAGCGTGCGGCCTTCGAAGCCCTTGGTGATGCCCTCCATCTCGATCACCACTTGGCCGAGACGCTCGCTGACCGGAATGATGATCTGCGCATCGCCGGGACGCTGATTTTCGGCAGCATCGACCAGCTGTTCGTAAGCGTTGATACGCGCCTTGGACTTGGCCTGACGGGCCTTGGGGCTGGAGGCGATCCATTCCTGTTCGCGGCTGATTGCCTTCTGACGGCCGGCTTCTTCGCGGGCTTCCTGCAGCATGCGCTTGGCCTTGGCCTGCAGATAGGCGGAATAGTTGCCTTCGTAGGGAATGCCACGGCCGCGGTCGAGTTCGAGAATCCAGCCGGTAACATTGTCGAGGAAGTAGCGGTCGTGGGTGATCATCATCACGGCACCCGGATAGTCGCGCAGGTGCTTTTCCAGCCAGGCGATGGTCTCGGCGTCCAGATGGTTGGTCGGTTCGTCGAGCAGCAGCAGGTCCGGCTGCGAGAGAAGCAGGCGGCAAAGCGCGATACGGCGGCGCTCACCACCGGAAAGGCTGTTGACGTCGGCATCGCGCGGCGGGCAGCACAATGCTTCCATCGCCATCTCGACCTGGCTTTCCAGATCCCAGAGATTCTGGCTGTCGATGATGTCCTGGAGCTTGGCGGCCTCTTCCGCGGTCTCGTCGGAATAGTTCATCATCAATTCGTTGTAGCGATTGAGGATTTCGGTCTTCTTGGCAACGCCTTCCATGACGTTTTCGAACACCGTCTTGTTGGGATCGAGCTGCGGCTCCTGCGCCAGGTAGCCGATGGTCGCGCCTTCGGCGAGCCATGCCTCGCCGGTATATTCCTTGTCGAGGCCGGCCATGATGCGCAGCACGGTCGACTTACCGGCGCCGTTCGGACCGAGAATACCGATCTTGGCGTCGGGGTAGAAGGAGAGATGAATATTCTCCAGGATCTTCTTGGCGCCATAGGACTTATTCAGTCCGGCCATATGATAAATAAACTGACGTGCCATAGCTTGGGTTACTCCACGGGCGGATAACAGTGCGAATTGTGCCGCTATGTAGGCGAAACCCCGCCCTCGGGCAACGGCGAAACCTTGTCCGAGGGCATTTATCCGTATGAGAGGGCGGCAGCTCTCTCAGAATCCGGCCGCATCCACCACGCCGCGGTCGCAGCCGAACGACGTCCTGCCGGCACCCTGTATCAGCTGCGCAAGCCGCGGCTCGCTCGCTTGCGATGAATCGAGCGCGTCCTCGGACAGGCCGATCGTCAGCTCCGAGATCACGCGGACGTCGCCAACGCGGCGGCAGCTCATCTTGATGCGGGCATTGGCGCCTTCACCGAAGCTCTGGTCGAAGGCAGCCTTGATCGCCTCGGCATCGAGTTCCTTGCCGATATTCTCAGCGAAAAGGTCACGCACGGCGGAGCCATTGAGCTCACCGATCAAACCCGTCGCGATTGAGAAATAATCATCGGCGCTGAGCTTCGTGCAGGTGCCATGCTTGATCCATTCATGCCGCTCCAGCCCGGATTGCGTGCCCGGCATGGCCTTGTCCAGCTTCGCTTTCACCTCTCCCGACAGCTGCACGGCGGGCAGATCCTTCCAATCGCTGCTGCGATCGGCCTGCTTCAAGTCATCCGAAACACCGCAATATTCCTGCCGCATCGGCCAAAGCCCATGTAGCGAGAAGTTCTTGGCGTCGAAATTATTCGGCGACTGGTTGCGGCACTCGGCCTTTTTCTGGTTGCCCTGGCAGAACGCCGGCTCCCAGCTCGCCGCCAGAATGAACCGCGTCCGGCCCCGGCTACCGTCCTGCGCCATCGCGCTCGCCGCCACCATCGCGGACAGAACCGCAACCATAAATCCTTGAAGCAAAAGCCTCATTCCCATGCCTCCAACTGGAACAATATGAGAACAAATAAGCAGGTTGATCGACCGGAAGCAACCCTCCTTCGTGGCCACAGCCGAGATTATTTCTGTGAGCTTCGGCCGTCCTCCATTGCAATCGCAAAGACGATCACCTTTCGTCAGCGTTGGGAGGACACGCACATGTTTGCCGAAACCAGGCACCTGGACAGCCCGACGGGCGCGACGCTCGCCTATCATCATCTACCGGCGCAGGCCGAAGCGCGGGGCGTGCTTCTCATAAGCCATGGCCTTGCCGAACACTCCCGCCGCTACGAAGGCTTCGCCAGGGCCATGGCCGCGCGCGGCTATCACATCTACGCCCATGACCATCGCGGCCACGGCGAAACGGTGGCCGCCGACGCACCGCTCGGCCGCTTTGCCCGCCGCAACGGCGTCGATGCCGTCATTGCCGACGTGCTGGCGATGCGCGAGCTTGCCGCTACGGCGCATCCCGGCCTGCCGATCATTCTCTTCGGCCATTCCATGGGCGGGTTGATCAGCCTGAACGTCGCGGTCACGCATCCCGACAAATTCGATGCCGTCACGGTCTGGAACTCGAATTTCAATCCCGGCCCTGCCGGCCGCGCCGCCCAGGTCATTCTGAAAACGGAGCGCATGTTCAAGGGATCGGATGTGCCGAGCGAGTTGTTGCCGAAATTGACCTTCGGTGTCTGGGGACGGTCGGTCGAAAACCGCCGCACCGAATTCGACTGGCTGACGCGCATCCCCGAGGAAGTCGACAAATATATCGCCGATCCGCTCTGCGGCTTTAATGCCTCGGTGTCGCTGTGGCTGGATCTTTTCGAGCTGACCTTCCGCGCGCCGCAAAAGACCTATCTCGATCGGCTCCGACGCGACATGCCGATCCATCTGGTCGGCGGCGGCCACGACCCGGCAACAAACAATGGAAAGGCAATCGCCTGGTTGTCGAATCATTTGAAACGGTCTGGCTTCTCGCATATTAGCCTGACCATCCATCAGGACATGCGCCACGAGACGCTGAACGAGATCGGCGCGGGCGCGGCGATTGCGGATTTTGCCGACTGGTGCCAGCGGGTGACCGCAAAATCCTGATTGCACAGGAATTTTCGAATGAATGCCAGCGCTGGCCCCTCGTCCCGTTTTTCCCAGTCGGAGATGACCTTCGGGCTGTCGATGATGTTTCTGTCGGTCATCCTGTCGCCAGTCATCGACATTTTTTCCAAGCTCGCCGCCGCCACCGTTCCGCCGGCGGAAGTCACGGCCGCCCGCTTCATTCTCCAATCGCTGTTCGCGCTGCCATTCATGGCGCTGAAAAGCCAATGGGGCTCATGGTCGCTGCGCCGAAGCGGCGTGCATGCCATTCGCGCCGGCGTGCTGACTCTGTCGATGATCTCCTTCGTCACCACGCTGCAGGTCATGGAAGTCGCCGACGCCATCGCCATCTTCTTCGTCGAACCGATGATGCTGACCATCCTCAGCAGTATCTTTCTGAAGGAGACCATCGGCTGGCGCCGCTATACGGCTTGCGCCGTCGGCTTCTTCGGCGCGATGCTGATCATCCAGCCAAGCTTCACCGAGGTCGGCCCTGTCGCGCTGCTGCCCGTCGTCACGGCATTCTGCATCGCCGTCTACGCGATGATCACCCGCGTCGTCTCCCATAGCGAGGGGGCCTGGTCGATGCAGTTCCAGACCGGTATCTGGGGCACGCTGCTCTGCCTGATGCTTCTGACCCTCGGCCACGGCACCGGATCGCCGATCCTCGATCCGGTCGCGCCGGATCTCGTTGCCATGATCCATCTTCTCGGCGTCGGCGTCAGCGCGGCAATTACGGGTATTCTCAGTGTCCATGCCTATCGCGCCGCCCCGGCCTCGACACTGGCACCCTTGCAATATTTCGAGATCGTCTCGGCGACGATACTTGGCTGGCTGATCTTCGGCGATTTCCCCGACACGATCAAATGGCTCGGCATTGTCATCATCATCGCCTCCGGCCTCTATATTCTCTGGCGCGAGCGGCGCTTTGCTTCCAAGCCCGTATCCGATACATCTGGAGATGCCTTCACACCTTAGCCGCTCATCCGGATCGACATGACAGCCAACATCACGAAGAAACCGCCGCTTTCCGGCATCCGCGTCATCGAGCTAGCCCGCGTTCTCGCCGGCCCCTGGGCAGGGCAGATGCTGGCCGATCTCGGAGCCGATGTCATCAAGGTGGAGAACCCCGACGGCGGCGACGACACCCGCCAATGGGGGCCTCCCTTCGTCGAGAGCAAGGACGGGGAAAATCTCTCGGCCGCCTACTATCACTCGACCAATCGCGGCAAGCGCTCCATCACTGTCGACCTCAGAACCGAAGAGGGCCAGGATATCGTCCGCCGGCTGATCAAGACCGCGGATGTGGTGATCGAGAATTTCAAGCTCGGCGGCCTGGTGAAATATCGCCTCGACTATGAGAGCCTGAAGAAAATCAACCCCAAGCTCGTCTATTGCTCGATCACCGGCTTCGGCCAGACCGGGCCCTATGCCGGGCTTGCGGGCTATGATTATATCGTGCAGGGCATGTCCGGCTTCATGTCGATCACTGGCGAGCCGGATGGACAGCCGATGAAGGCGGGCGTGGCGATCGCCGATATCTTCACGGGGATTTACGCTGTCTCCGCCATCGAGGCGGCATTGATCCATGCGCTGAAGACCGGCGAAGGCCAGCTGGTCGACATGGCCTTGCTCGATGTGCAATCCGCCGTGCTGGCCAATCAGAACATGAACTATCTGATTTCCAGCAAGGCTCCCGTGCGCCTCGGCAATGCTCATCCGAATATCTCGCCCTACGAGGTCGTGCCGACGGCTGACGGCCATCTGATCCTTGCCGTCGGCAATGACGGGCAGTTCCGCCGCCTCTGCACCATCCTCGGCATCGAGACGCATGCGGACGACGAGCGATACGCCACCAACAAGGCCCGCGTCGCCCATCGCCATGAGGTCCGCGCCTTCGTCTCGGCGAAAACGCTGACATGGAACAAGGCGGAACTGCTGAAGGCCTGCGAGGACAATGCCGTACCGGCCGGCGCCATCAATACGATCGAGGATATGTTCGCGGACCCACAGATCGAGGCGCGCGGCTTGCGGATCGATCTGGAGGATGCCGCCGGCACCATGATCCCGAGCGTGCGCACGCCGGTGGTTCTGTCGGAGACGCCGCTGACCTATACCCGGCCGAGCCCGCGTCTCGGCGAGCATCAGGAGGAAGTTCTGGCCGAATTGGCGGAACTGGAGAGGAAGGCAAAAACATGAAGCGAACTGGCGGCCAGCTCATCGTCGAAGCCCTGAAGGCAAATGGGGTACAGCGCATTTCCTGCGTTCCCGGCGAGAGCTTTCTCGCCGTGCTCGATGCGTTGCGTGACAGCGACATCGAGGTGCTCGTCTGCCGCCAGGAGGGTGGTGCCGCGATGATGGCGGACGCCTGGGGCCGGCTCACCGGCGAACCGGGCATCTGCATGGTCACCCGCGGACCGGGTGCCACCAACGCCTCCGCCGGCCTGCATATCGCTCGCCAGGATTCGATCCCGATGATCCTCTTCATCGGCCAGGTGCAGCGCGACGCCCGCGAGCGCGAGGCGTTTCAGGAGGTGGAGTTCCGCCGCGCTTTCACGGAATTCGCAAAATGGGTCGGCGAGATCGACGATGCCGCCCGCATTCCGGAATTCGTCACCCGCGCCTTCTCGGTGGCAACATCGGGACGGCCCGGTCCCGTCGTGCTGACGCTGCCCGAGGACATGCTGCGCGACGAGGTCGAGGCGCCGCCGGCCAAGCCCTACACGCCGGTATCAGCCCATCCTGGCCGCGCCCAGATCGACGACCTGCACCGGCGCCTAAGCGCAGCCGAGCGGCCAATGGTCATCCTCGGGGGCACGCGCTGGGATGAGAGTGCGGTTGCCGGCATCAGAAGCTTTGCCGAACGCTTCAAGCTGCCGGTCGGCTGCTCCTTCCGCCGGCAGATGCTGTTCGACCATCTCCATCCAAGCTACGCCGGCGATGTCGGCATCGGCATCAATCCGGCGCTGGCAAAGGAGATCAGGCAGGCCGACCTGCTGATCCTGCTCGGCGGACGCTTCTCCGAAATGCCGTCCTCCGGCTATACGCTGATGGACATCCCCTACCCGCAGCAGCAGCTCATCCATATTCATCCCGATCCATCCGAGATCGGCCGCGTCTACCGCCCGGATCTCGCAATCTGCGCCAGCCCCGCCGATTTCGTGACGGCACTCGCCGATCTCCCAGCGCCGGTAGAACCGCGTTGGGCGGAGCGAACGGAGCGCATGCATTCCGCCTACCTCGCCTGGTCGACGACGCCGGAAAAGAGCCCCGGCGCGGTGCATATGGGCCGGATCATGGACTGGATCGAGGCCAATACGGCCGCCGACACGATCTTCACCAACGGCGCCGGCAATTATGCTACCTGGCTGCACCGCTTCCACCGTTTCCGCCGCTTCAACACCCAGGCCGCCCCGGCCTCCGGTTCGATGGGTTATGGATTGCCGGCGGCGGTTGCCGCCAAGCAGCTCTTTCCGGAGCGCGAGGTGATCTGCTTTGCCGGAGACGGCTGCTTCATGATGCATGGCCAGGAATTTGCGACCGCCATGCAATACCGCCTGCCGCTGATCGCGCTCGTCATCAATAACGGCATGTATGGCACCATCCGCATGCATCAGGAACGCGAATATCCCGGACGCGTCAGCGCCACGGCACTGGAAAACCCGGATTTCGCAGCCCTGGCCCGCGCCTATGGCGGCCACGGTGAAACCGTGAGGACGACGGAGGAATTCGCACCGGCCTTCGAGCGGGCGCGCGCCAGCGGCAAGCCGGCGATCATCGAGATCCAGCTCGATCCCGAGGCCATCACCCCTTCCCGCACCTTGACGGAAATTTCGCAAACAAAAAGCCGGTGAACGCGAGCCCACCGGCTTTTTGGAACGTGTCTGATCGAGTTAGTCGATCGCGGCGGTGACGATGAACTCGACCTTGTACTTCGGCGCGGCGAGCTTGGCTTCGCTGGTGGCGCGAGCCGGCGTGTTTGCCGGATCGACCCAGGCTTCCCAGGCGGCGTTCATTTCGGCGAAGTCGGCGATATCGGCGAGATAGATCAGCGTCTGCAGGATCTTCGACTTGCTGGAACCGGAAGCGGCCAGCAGGCGATCCACTTCGGCCAGAGCCGACTTGCACTGATCCGTGACGCTTGCGCCTTCGCCAACCTGGCCGGCGAGGTAAACGGTGTTGCCGTGAATGACGGCGCCGCTCATGCGGACTCCGACGTCGATACGCTTGATGCTCATACTTCTCTCCTGATGTTGTCCGGTGACGGGTCACAAACTGGGCGCTGCTCGCCGGCAACGCCCAAAATATCCTATATATTCAGTGAAACGGCCGCTCAGCCGCGAATGTGATGCGTCTTCTGATAGATCGCGGTCGAACGCGCGCCGGAGCGGCAATAGCCGAGCATAGGCCGCGGGAATTCGTCGAGCGCGTCGACCATGCCCTGCACGGCCTCTTCGGTCACGCCCATAGGCCCGACGGGCACATGGGTAATCTCAAGCCCAAGCTCCTTGGCGCGCGCCGCGACGGCGGCAAACGGCGTCTGATCCGGGCTTTCCTGATCCGGGCGATGGCAGACGATCGATTTGAATCCCAAGGCCTTGATCTCGTCGAGATCCTCCACGGTGATCTGGCCGGACACCGAGTATTCGTCATCGATCGGACGGATATCCATGGTTTATTTCCTCTTTGAAACCGAGGGCCTTGGTCTACGCCGCGGCAGGGCGAGCGTCAACCGCACAGACACCTCAAACGAAGGCAAAGTTGAGCATGAAATTCCTGGCTTCCCCGGGCTGGAGAATATCGAACTCACCCGCCTCTTCGAGTTCGGCGCGCGACACCCAGCGATGCGAAACCGGCTCGATGCCGAGGACGTCGGCAGGCGCGCGCTGGTTGCGCCAGACCTGCAGGAACGGCAGCGTGTCCGTGCCGAAACGTACCCTCAGCGACTTGCCGCCGATGGCCGCGATCGGTCCGAGACGGAGCTCGGCCCAATCCTCTCCTTTCGCCGTCGCCTGCACGCAGAAAATGCCGCCCAGCTCCTCGCCGAACGTCCAGGGAAAGCCACCATTTTCCAGCATCTGACCGGCAAGGCGCACGCCGTCGTCGAACCATTTGCCGCCGATATTCATATGATACATCAGGAAGACCGGCATCGCCTCGGAGCTGGTGTTGACGATGCGATCCGCGAGGAAAACCTCGCCCATCACACCGTCTATCCGCCAGTGGCGCTCCAGCCGCGCCGTCAGCCCCTCGGCGGTAACGACGTCGATATCGGCACGGCATTCGGCATTGCCATCCTCGAAGCGCGTCCAGAGAATCCTGGCTGGATGCGAGGAAAAGGAGCCGTGCAGCGGATAGCGCTTTCCTTCGAACGCACCCGACATCGGCTGCGGATGGCGGATATGATCCGGCCCGCAGGTGAAGAGAAACCCCTCCAGGGAATGATCGATACGCGGATCGCCGTCATCGGGAATGGCGCGTCCGGGCGCGAGATCGCTGCCATCGACGACACAAGCGCCAATATCGAGCACGGAGCTTTCATCCAGCGTGAGTTTCGGCCCCTTGGCCGCGGCAAAGTCCATCATGTCTGGCAATTCTCCCTGATCGGCACGCGCCCTGTGACCCCTTCCGAAGATAGTCCCGAAACGGGGCGCGGCGAGAATAAATGGTGATTTCGCTTACCGAAGGTTAACTTGACGTCTTGATCACACAAATTTTTATATTTTATTCAGCATGATAATCTAAAATTCCATACTGGCGTCAAAATTGCCATGTGTGTGTCGGCTCAGCTAGTACCCCGAGGATTCGATAGACGTGAACCGGTTCCTGAAATTCAGCCTTGCCGCAGCCCTGGCTGCCACCGTGTCGGCGCTCGCATTGACCGATGCGCAGGCGCAAACCTACGGCGGTAGGAACAATGACATCGTCTTCGTAACCCCCGACGGTCGCATTCTCGACCAATATCCGGATCAGAACGGCCTGACCTATGCCCGCGACGGACGCGGACGGCGCGTTCTGGTTGACCGTTACGGCAATGTCATCGCCACCGCGATGCGGGCCAGCACCTATTATCCTCAGGCCCCAGCCTCCGACCCAAACAACAATGACGGTTATGCCGAGGGCGGCCGCTATGGCGACACGCAGCTCTCCAACAATGGCGGCTACCGTGATTACCGTCAGTATCGCACTGATAGCTACAACGATGACGGCTACGGCCAGCAGGATCGCAGCTTGGTTACCGGCGGTATTCCGAACGACAGCGAGATCCAGCGTCAACCGCTCGACAGTCAGCCGCTGCCGAACGCAAACGCCGAATCGCAGCAGCCGACCGGCAACGACTATGCCTCAATCGATCCGCAGCAGGCCTCTCCCGACGTCCCGCGCAAGCAGCCGGCCGAGCCGGTGATCACGCTGAAGGGCAAATCGAAGATGGAGATCACCGCGCTCCAGGTCTTCCTTGCCCGCCAGGGCGTTTCTCCTGGTGCCATCGACGGGCATATGGGCGGCAATGTCACCAAGGCCATCTACGCCTATCAGCAGATGACCGGCCAGACGCTCGATCCGAAGGATACGGATTCGATCCTCGAGCAATTGCGCCTCTCGGGCGGCATGCCGATCGTCAATTATACGATCACGTCCGCCGATGCCGCCGGCCCCTATGTTGCATCGATCCCGGAAGACTATGCCGAAAAGTCGCAAATGCCGTCGCTCGGCTATACCTCGACCACGGAAATGCTGGCCGAACGCTTCCACATGGACGAGGGCTATCTGAAGGAGCTCAATCCAGGCGTCGATTTCACCGTTCCCGGCACCACCATCAAGGTCGTCAATACCGGCAAGCCGAAGACCGGCACCGTCGCCAAGATCCTGGCCGATAAGGGCCGCAAGCAGGTCTTCGCCTATGATGCAAACGGCACGCTGATTGCCGCCTATCCCGCCAGCATCGGCTCGGCCGACACGCCTTCGCCGTCCGGCACGGTCACCGTCGAGCGCGTCGCCTTCAATCCGGGCTATACCTACAATCCGAAGATCAACTTTCAACAGGCCGGGAACGACAAGGTTCTCAACATCCCGCCCGGCCCGAACGGTCCGGTTGGTACGGTCTGGATGGCCCTTTCGAAGCCGACCTACGGCATCCACGGCACGCCGGATCCCTCGAGAATCGGCAAGACTCAGAGCCATGGCTGCGTCCGTCTCACCAACTGGGACGCGACCGAACTCGCCAAGATGGTCAAGCCCGGCGTGGTCGTCGAATTCGTCGACTGATTGCGGACGCATCACAAACAGAAAGGCCGGCGGATCAACCATCCGCCGGCCTTTCTGTTTTGATTGATTTCGTCAAAGGAAGCTGTTGATGCGGGCGGCTGAATTCAATGCCGATAGAGCGCATAGACCAGGATAAATGCGAACAACATCGCGCCCAGAAATCCGCCGAGGATAATATTGGCGATTGCCCTTCCGCTTATCTTCAGCAAGCGGCCGCACAGGCCGGCGACAAGTATGAACGATACCGTACCGACAATGCTGGCGACCGTATCCGATATGGCAAACAGAACTGCAAGCAGCGAGACGACGATGCTGCTGATCAGCCATGCCAATGCGAGAATTACGGGGCCTTTCCAGAAGCTGGCTTGTGCCAATCGGGCGCCAAGAGCGCCGCCGCAAGCCCCTCCGACTGCGCCGGCGACAAGGATCACAAGCGACGGCGCGTCCGTCAATCCAGCAGCTTCCATCGATAGCCCTCTCTCCGAATGAACGATCTCCATACGGTTCGGGAAACTACGGCAATCAGCTCACCAAGCAAACAAAAAGTGCCACGCGAAATCGCGTGGCACGATCAATAGTCAGGCACATCAACTTAGAAGCAATCGCGGAACAGCGCCTTGGTGTTTTCCAGCGTCATCGGCACCGGATTGCCGCCGGCGCTCGGGTCTTCGATCGCCATGGCCGAGAGCTCGTCGATGCGATCCGGCGCGATGCCCATGGCCGAGAGGCTTTCCGGCACGCCAAGCTCCGCACGCAACTGCAGCACATAGTCATAAAAGCCGTCGAAACCGCCGGAAATGCCGAGATAGGCGGCGGCGCGGGCGATCTTGTCCTCGATGGCCTTGCGGTTGAAGCGCAGGACGGCCGGCATGACGACGGCATTGGTCATGCCGTGATGCGTGTTGTAGACGGCGCCGATCGGATGCGACAGCGCATGAATGGCGCCAAGGCCCTTCTGGAAGGCAACGGCGCCCATGGCGGCGGCGCTCATCATGTTGGCGCGGGCTTCGAGGTCGGTGCCTTCCTTATATGCGCGCGGCAGGAATTCCTTCACGAGCCGCATGCCTTCCAGCGCGATACCGGCCGACATCGGATGATAGAAGGGCGAGGAATAGGCTTCCAGGCAATGCGCGAAAGCGTCCATGCCCGTGCCGGCGGTGATGATCTTCGGCATGCCCACAGTCAGTTCCGGATCGGCGATGACGACGCCCGGCAGGAACTTCGGGTGGAAGATGATCTTCTTCACATGGGTTTCGGAATTGGTGATGACGCTGGCGCGCCCGACTTCCGAGCCGGTGCCGGCCGTCGTCGGCACGGCAACGATCGGCGCGATGCCCTCGACATTGGCGCGGGTCCACCAGTCGCCGATATCCTCGAAATCCCAGACCGGACGCGTCTGGCCGGCCATGAAGGCGACGCACTTGCCGAGGTCGAGGCCCGAGCCGCCGCCAAAGGCAACGACGCCGTCATGACCACCATCCTTGAAAGCCTTGACGCCGGCGTCGAGGTTCTTCTCGTTCGGATTGGGATCGACATCGGCGAAGATGGCGCGGCCGAGACCGGCCTCTTCGAGAATATCCAGCGCCGTCTGGGTGATCGCCATCGAGGCAAGTCCCCGGTCGGTGATCAGCAGCGGCTTCTTGATGCCGAGGCTCTTGCAGGCGTCCGCCAGTTCCTTGATCCGGCCCCGGCCGAGCTTGACGGCGGTGGGATAGCTCCAATTGGCTGAGATAGTGCTCATGCTGTTACTTTCTTCAGATGGTAGGATTTCGGACGCGTCAGATTGTGGAAGCCGATGATCGACAGCGAACCGCCGCGGCCGGTTTCCTTGACGCCGGTCCAGCACAATGCCGGATCGAGATAGTCGGCGCGGTTCATGAAGACGGTGCCGGTTTCGATGTCGCGGCCGATGCGCGAGGCGCGCTCGACATCCTTGGTCCAGAGCGACGCCGTCAGGCCATAGGGGCTGTCATTCATCAGCTCCAGCGCTTCCGCATCGCTCTTCACCTTCATGATCCCGACGGCGGGACCGAAGGTTTCTTCGCGCATGAAAGCCATGGAATGATCGACATTGACGAGGATCTGCGGCGCAAGATAGGCGCCGCCGTCATCGGCCGGGAACAGCTTGGGATCGACTAGTGCCTTGGCGCCCTTGGCGACCGCATCGGCAATCTGCTCGCGCACCACCTTGGCGAAACGCTTGTGCGCCATCGGGCCGAGCGTGGTTTCCGGATCGAGCGGGTTGCCGAGCTTGTAATTCGACACCCAGGCGACCGACTTCTCGACAAAGGCATCGTAGAGCGATTCATGCACATAGATGCGCTCGATGCCGCAGCAGCACTGGCCGGAGTTGAAGGTCGCGCCGTCCATCAGCGTATCGACGGCAGCATCCAGATCCGCGTCTTCCATGACATAGCCCGGATCCTTGCCGCCCAGCTCGAGGCCGAGGCTGGTGAAGGTACCGGCGGCGGCACGCTCGATCGAGCGGCCACCTTCGACGGAGCCGGTGAAGTTGACGAAATTGAAGCTACCGGCGGCGATCAGCGCCGAGGTGGTTTCATGATCCAGGAAGACATTCTGGAAGACGTCGGCGGGAACGCCGGCTTCCACGAAAGCCTGCACCAGCCGCTCGCCCACCAGAAGCGTCTGGCTGGCATGCTTGAGGATCACCGTATTGCCGGCCATCAGCGCCGGAGCAACCGTGTTGATCGCCGTCATGTAAGGGTAATTCCATGGCGCTATGACGAAGACAACGCCATGCGGCTCGCGCTCGATGCGACGCGCGAAATTGGCGCTGTCCTCTACGACCAGAGGCGCCATCGCATCGGCGGCGATCGAGGCGACATAGTTGGAGCGCTCGTTGAAGCCGCGATATTCGCCGCCATACTTGATCGGGCGGCCCATCTGCCACGAAAGTTCCGGCACGACGACATCAGCCATCTCGTTGAGGCGCGCGACGCCTTTCAGCACGAGCTGAACGCGATCTTCCAGCGGGCGGCGCGCCCAATCCTTCTGCGCCTTGCGAGCGCGGGCTACCACATCCTTGGCGGCCTCCAGCGACAAGGCGGGGCGCTCCGCATAAACCTCGCCGTTCACCGGCGATACGCATGTGATCATGGTCATGATCGAAATCCTGTTTTTGTAGTCACGAACATATTATCGGCGGGCTCCGGGGATGTCGCCCCGCAGCCCCTGCGCCGCCGAAAGAAGCGCTTTACCGCAGCCATCTCCCTACCCTCGCCTGGCGACGAAAATCAGGCAGGACCGACAACGACGGCAGGCTTACGCCCTTTCGAATCCGCGCGCCACCTCCCAATCGGTGATGCGACGATCATACTCTTCCTGTTCCCATTCCGCAGCGCGGGCATAGTGATCGACGACATCGTCGCCGAAAGCGGCGCGCAGCATCTTCGAATTGCTCAAGGCAACCGTCGCATCGCGCAGCGTGCGCGGGATTTCACGCACCTCGCGGGCACCATAGGCGTCCCCCACGAACGGCGCTTCCAGCTCGAGCTTGTTCTCGATACCGTCGAGACCGGCAGCGATCAGCGCCGCGAACGCCAGATAGGGATTGAGATCGGAACCGCCAACACGGCATTCGATGCGGATCGCCTTGGTTTCCTCGCCGCAGAGGCGATAGCCCGCGGTGCGGTTGTCCTTGCTCCAGATCGCCTTGGTCGGTGCGAAGGTGCCGGCCATGAAACGCTTGTAGGAATTGATATAGGGCGCCAGGAAATAGGTGATCTCGCTGGCATGAGCCAGAAGCCCCGCGACATAATGCTTCATCGTCGGCGACATGCCATATTTCGCCCCCTCTTCGAAGAAGATGGAGTTCTTGCCATCGGCGCTCCATAGCGACTGATGGATATGCGAGGAGCTGCCGGCGGCGCCATAGTTCCATTTCGCCAGGAAGGTGATGGCCTTGCCCTTCGACCAGGCGATCTCCTTGCAGCCGTTCTTGATGATCGCATGGCGGTCCGCCATGGTCAGGGCATCGGCGTAGCGAACATTGATCTCTTCCTGGCCGGCGGAAGCCTCGCCCTTGGAATTTTCGACGGGGATGCCGGCGCCCTGCAGGCCGGTGCGGATCGCCCGCATGACCTCTTCTTCCTTGGTGGTCTGGAAGATGTGATAATCCTCGTTGTAGCCGCTGGCGAGCTTCAGATCCCGATAGCCGGACTCACGCGCGCTGTCATAGCTTTGATCGAAGAGGAAGAATTCGAGCTCCGAGGCCATGTAGGCCTTCAGACCCAATGCTTCGAGGCGCTTGACCTGCTTCTTGAGGATCGCGCGCGGCGAATGCGCCACCTCCTCGTGGGTGTGATGGTCGAGAACGTCGCAAAGCACCAGCGCCGTGCCCTCGAGCCAGGGAATCCGGCGCAGCGTCGCGAGATCCGGCTTCATCGTATAGTCGCCATAGCCTTTTTCCCAGCTGGTCGCCTTGTAGCCGGACACGGTCTCCATCTCGATATCGGTTGCCTGGAGATAGTTGCAGCTATGCGTTTCCTTCCAGGCGCTTTCGACGAAGAACTCCGCCTGGAAGCGCTTGCCCATCAAGCGGCCCTGCATATCCACCTGGCATGCCAGAACCGTGTCGATGCGCCCCTCGGCCACATCCTTTTTGAGGTCGTCGAACGTATAGCTAGTGCTCATGATTGATCCGCCTGGACGTTAGATTGTGACATCGGCCAACAAAGCGTCGTTTTCTGCAGGAGCAAACCGCGGCTGCGCTGCGTTGACCGGTGAACGGAGCCGCACCGCCGCGGCTCCGTGATTTCGGGATAGATGACCTGCGCTCAGCTTTCGCCGACTGCCGCTTCGGCCGCCGCGATGTCGGCCTTGCGCTTGGCAATCGCGTCGCCGATCGGCGGCCCCTTGAAGCGGCGGCGTTCGAAACCGAACCAGACGACCGCCGTCAGGATGAGGAAGCCGACCGTGATGATGCCGGCCCAGTCATTCGGCGGCTGGATGCCGAGAACGAAGATCACGATCATCGAAATGATGGTCAGCACCGCGAAGAGCTTGAACAGGCCTTCGCCCAGGTTCCACGGACCCATCTTGTCCCATTTCGCCGTTCCCCAGGCGAAAAGGCCGAGCGTGATCGGGATCGCGAAGGAGAAGAACAGGAAGATGACGGTGCACGAAACGACGATGGTGTAGACCGGCGTATCGCCGATGGAGACCAGTGACGAGCCCCAGACGAACAGCACGGACAGGATGGAACCGGTCCAGATCGCGGCAACCGGCGTGCGGTATTGCGGGCTGACCTTGGAGAGCGCCTTCGATGCCGGCAAGCCGCCGTCACGCGAGAAGGCGAAGATCATGCGCGAGACCGACGTCACCGTTGCAAGGCCGCACAGCCATTGGCTGATGAAGATCAGGAAATAGAGGATATCCTTGACGATCGGGTTCACCTGAGCGTCCATCGCCCAGAAGAAGACGTTCCAGCCCTGCTTGGCGGCGTCGTCCATGTTCGGCAGCATCAGGACGAAGGAGCACAGCATGATATAGCCGAACAGAGCCGACCAGAGGACCGAAGAGACCATGCCGCGCGGAACCGAATGAGCGGCCTTCACGGTCTCTTCCGAGGTATGCGCCGAGGCGTCGTAGCCGGTGATCGTATAGATCGGCAGCAGGAGACCGAGGGCGAAGACCCAGAACGTCGACACCTGCGGCCAGACAGGCGCGCCCGTAGCCGAACCGTCGGCGGCGATGGTGGCGATGCCGGAATAGTTGGTGAAGGTGAACAACCGCGCAAAATCATAGGATGGCGCGGCCACCAGGCACACGACCGCCAATGCGATCGAGGTCGCAAAGATCAGATAACCGGAAAAGTCGGTCAGCTTCGCCGTCAGACCGATACCCATATGGTTCACCAATGCCTGAAGGCCGGTGATCACCACGAGGAAGATGATGCGCACCACCGTGGTGTCGACCAGGCCGAAATAGCCGCCGAAGGCACCGAGGAAGAAATAGTAGGTGCCGACGTTGATGGCGCCGAGAACAGTGACGAGGCCGAGGAGATTGAACCAGGCCGTCAGCCAGCCGGTGAAGCGGTTGCCGAGGATCGAGCCCCAGTGATAGAGCCCGCCCGCGGTCGGATAGGCCGAGCTGATCTGCGCCATCGCCACGGCGAAAACCAGCGAAATGAAGCAGCCAAGCGGCCAGCCGATACCGATTGCGGCACCGCCCGCGCCCGACGTCGCCTGGGCGAGCGAATTGATGCCACCTGAAAGAATGCAAATAATCGAGAAGGATACAGCGAAATTCGAGAACGAACTCATGCGCCGCTCCAGCTCCTGAGCATAGCCCATGGAGTGGAGGATGTGGATGTCCTGCTTTTTGTCCAACTCTGAGTAATCAGACATGTCATTCCCCCTAAAGCCCGATCGCTCGCGGAATTGCGGGCGACCATATGTCATGTGGGCCGCCGGCTCTTGCCGTACGGCCCGATCGCAGTGAAACTGCTCCCCGGGGTCTTTTCTTCTTTTATCAGGCGTCCAGGCTGTTCTGGATAAGCCCTGTCAGATAATCGGCCATGACCCCTTGGCCGACGTCATCCACGATGAGGTCGTTACGGACCTCGATCATTACATTATGCAAACCATTGGCGATCCCATGCAGCTTCAGCGTATGGGTGACGCCATCCTCAGGCCCGTAGGGCTGATTGCGCTCGGTCCGGTAAAGCGGTGCTTCGGCGGCCGCGGCAAGCATGCGATCGGCCATCCAGCGGTCGTCATCGTGCAATATGCCAAGCTCCACGGCGCGCGGCTTGCCATTATAGACCGGCGTGAAACTGTGGACCGTGACGATCACCGTTTCCCGCCCCTTCGCCACCCGGTCCTTGAGAAGGGTCTCGATGCGTCCATGGAACGGAAGATAGAGCGACTGGGTGCGGGCTTGCCGATCAGCAGGCCGAAGGTGCTGGTTACCTGGGATCGTATAGATCTCGCTGGTTTCCGGCATGGCACCGGGGCTTTCCGGCGGGCGATTGCAATCATAGATCAACCGGGAGAATCGCTGATGCACCAGCGTTGCGTCGAGGCTGGCGGACATCTTGCGGGCAACGGCGAGCGCGCCGGGGTCCCAGGCGATATGGCTGGAAAGCGCCTCCTCGGACAGGCCGAGATCACCGAAATGCTCCGGCAACGTGCGGGACGCATGTTCGCAAACGATGAAAATCGGGCTCTTGCCATCCGGTCGTTCGACCGCGACGCATTCGCCATCCGCTTCCGTCAAGATGCCTTGCTGAGCAAGCATTGAAGGCGCCCCATCGCTCTTGATAAAATTCTTATAAGAAAAGAATTCTTCAGGTTTTGGCGACTGTCAACCGTAAACTGAAATTATTTCTTCATTTGTGACATTGACTCGAAATGTGACAGCGTTGTTATATCGTCCTCAGGAGACTGGCATAAGACCGTCCCGGGGAGCAAAAACAGATTGAGCAATGCGTCGAAGACAGTTTCAGACGTGATTCATGCCCAATTCGACGCGCTGACGCGCGCCGAAAAGCAGCTCGCAAAGAGTCTGCTCGACAACTACCCTGTGTCGGGGCTGGGCAGCATTACGACGGTCGCCGAAAATGCGCGCGTGTCAACGCCGACCGTTGCACGCATGGTGCAGAAGCTCGGCTTCAAGGGCTATCCTGATTTCCAGTCGCGCCTCCATCAGGAGGTCGAGGCGACCATCTCCAATCCGCTGACCAAGCACGACCGCTGGGCGTCCAACGCTCCCGGCACCCATATCCTGAACCGTTTCGCCGATGCCATCATGGGCAATCTGCGCCAGACGCTGACCGATATCGACGCCGCAACCTTCGACAATGTCGCCGCGCTGCTGTCGGAACGCAAACGCGGGCTGTATTTCGTCGGCGGGCGCATCACCGGCGCGCTTGCGGAATATTTCTTCACCCACATGCAGGTCATCCGCCCGAACACGACGCTGCTCTCCTCCAACTCCAGCGCCTGGCCGCAATATGTCCTGAACATGAATCCCGGCGATCTGCTGGTGATCTTCGACATCCGCCGCTACGAGCAGGAAATGGTCAATCTGGCCGCAGCGGCACGCCGCCGCGGCGCGGAGATCATCGTCTTCACCGACCAATGGGCAACGCCGGCTGGCAAGCACGCGAAATACACGTTTCGCGTGCAGATCGAGGCGCCATCGGCCTGGGATTCCTCCGTCGTCACCCTTTTCATCGTCGAAGCCCTGATCGAAGCGGTGCAGAGTTCGACCTGGGATGAGACGAGCGAACGCATGAAGACCCTGGAGGGCCTTTTCGAGCAAACGAGGCTGTTCCGGAAACTAAGCTAATAAAGAAGGGGAAGTATAAAATTATGGCCTCCGGGCCGACGGACAAAACAGTAGCTGTCACGGTTCCCGAATAAAAGTAAATCCTCGGAGTTTTCGGGAAACACAACGCCTTCAAGCCGTCACACAACATTCATGCAACGTCATTAATGGCAACGCCAGACACTGAAAACCCAAAAGGAGGAATACCAGTGATCTCGAAAATTCATCGACTTCTGACGCTTTCCACCGCGATGCTTGTCGCCTCGAGCGCCATCGCCGCCGCCGAACCGAGCGCCGACCTCATCGCCGCCGCCAAGAAGGAAGGCACGCTGACCACGATTGCCCTGCCCCACAACTGGTGCGGTTACGGCGACCTGATCGCTGCTTTCAAGGCCAAGTACGGTATCGAGGTCAATGAGCTCAATCCGGATGCCGGTTCGGGCGACGAAGTCGAAGCCATCCGCGCCAACAAGGGCAACACCGGCCCGCAGGCTCCGGACGTGATCGACGTCGGTCTCTCCTTCGGCCCCTCCGCCAAGAAAGACGGTCTGATCCAGCCTTACAAGGTCTCGACCTGGGACTCCATTCCAGACAGCGCCAAGGATGCCGACGGCTACTGGTATGGCGACTATTACGGCGTTCTGTCCTTCGTCACCAACAAGGATGTCGTGAAGAACCCGCCGAAGGATTGGGCTGACCTGCTGAAGCCGGAATATGCCAACACCGTCTCGCTCGCCGGCGACCCGCGCACCTCCAACCAGGCCGTCCAGGCCGCCTACGCCGCCGGCCTCGCCGCTGGCGAAAAGGATGCCACCAAGATCGGCGAAGCCGGCCTGAAGTACTTCGCCCAGCTCAACAAGGCTGGCAACTTCGTTCCGGTCATCGGCAAGTCCGCTTCGCTCGCTCAGGGCGCCACCCCGATCGTCGTCGCATGGGACTATAACGGCCTCGCATGGCGCGACAGCCTGAACGGCAACCCGCCGGTCGAAGTCACCGTTCCGGCTTCCGGCGTCGTCGCAGGCGTCTACGTGCAGGCGATCTCGGCTTTCGCTCCGCATCCGAACGCCGCCAAGCTCTGGATGGAGTTCCTCTATTCCGACGAAGGCCAGATCGGCTGGCTGAAGGGCTATTGCCACCCGATCCGCTTCAACGACCTGGCAAAGAACAAGAAGGTCCCGCAGGAGCTTCTCGACAAGCTGCCGCCGGCCGCCGCCTATGAAAAGGCTGTCTTCCCGACGCTCGACGAACAGGCCGCCGGCAAGACCGCAATCACCACCAACTGGGACTCTGTCGTCGGTTCGAACGTACAGTAATCAGACCAGACATGACCTCCCCGCCCCGGCGGGGAGGTTTTCCGTTTTTCGATGCTGCAAACTGGGCCTTTCATGAGCACCGTCACAACATCAACGATCAGCTCCGCTCCCCTGATCAGCAAACGCGCCGTAGTCGACTGGCTGGGTATCGCGCCCTTTCTGATCTTCGCGCTGCTGTTCCTGATCCTCCCGACCATCTATCTGGTCGCCGGCGCGTTCCTGACGCCCGACGGCAGCCTCACGCTCAAGAACATCGCGGACTTGTTCACGAAGTCCATCATGGACTCCTACTGGATCAGCATCAAAGTGTCGGTCGCCTCCGCGCTGGGCGGCGCGCTGATCGGCTTCTATCTGGCCTGGGCACTGGTGATGGGCGGATTGCCGGCCTGGATACGCCACGTATTCCTCACCTTTTCGGGCGTCGCCTCCAATTTCGCCGGCGTGCCGCTGGCCTTCGCCTTCATCGCCACGATCGGACGCCTTGGTCTCGTCACCGTGCTGATGATGAACTGGTTCGGCTTCAGTCTCTATTCGACCGGCTTCAATCTCTATAGTTTCCTCGGCCTCACCATCACCTATATGTATTTCCAGATCCCGCTGATGGTCCTGATCATCACGCCGGCATTGGACGGCATGAAGAAAGAGTGGCGCGAAGCCGCCTCCATCCTCGGCGCCACAAACGGACAATATTGGATGATGGTGGCGCTCCCCATCCTGTGGCCAAGCCTGCTCGGCACGACGCTGCTGCTGTTTGCCAATGCGTTCGGCGCCATCGCGACCGCGATTGCGCTCACCGGCAGCTCGCTCAACATCGTTCCGATCCAGCTCTATGCGCAAATTCGGGGCGATGTGCTGCATAACGCCAACCTCGGATATGCCATGGCGCTCGGCATGATCGTCATCACCGGCATCTCCAACGTCATCTATATTCTGATGCGCATCCGCGCCGAACGGTGGCAAAAATGAAATTACAGAAATTCTTTGCCTGGATCGCGGTTATCATCGGTGCCATCTATTTCATCGTGCCGCTGATCGGCACGCTGGAATTCTCGCTGCGCATGCGCCGCAATGCCTATAGTTTCGACGCCTACGCATCGGTCTTTTCCGATTCGCAATTCCTGTATGCCTTCGGCTATTCCATGCTGATGGCGCTGCTGACCATCGTCTTCGGCATGCTGCTTGTCGTGCCGACGGCTTACTGGGTTCGCCTGCGCCTGCCGCAAATACGCCCGATCGTGGAATTCATCACGCTGATGCCGCTGGTCATTCCGGCGATCGTCATCGTCTTCGGCTATCTGCGCCTCTATAATTCGTCGTCGATCCTGCCGCTGACGGGCTATAATGGAACCACGAATATCCTGCTCGTCTGCTCCTACATCGTGCTGTCGCTGCCCTATATGTATCGGTCTGTCGACACGGCGATGCGGACGATCGATGTGGGGACGCTGACGGAGGCGGCGGAAAGCCTAGGTGCCACATGGACGACGATCATGTTCAAATGCATCTTTCCCAATGTCATGAGCGGCGTACTATCAGGCGCTTTCATCACGCTCGCGATCGTCATGGGCGAATTCACCATGGCATCGCTGCTCAATCGCCCGGCATTCGGCCCCTACATGCAGCTTGTCGGCGCCAACCAGGCCTATCAGTCGTCCGCGCTGGCGATCATCGCGCTCGCCGTGACCTGGCTCAGCATGGGCCTCCTGCAGCTCGTCTCCCGTTTCTCCAAATCCGCTCCGATTAAGGCGTAAGGCTCCTCACCATGGCTTTTCTCGAACTTACCCATCTCAAAAAATCCTTCGGCGAGGTCCAGGTCGTTCACGACTTCACCATGCATATCGAGAAGGGAGAGTTCATCTCCTTCCTCGGACCATCAGGCTGTGGCAAGACGACGGTTCTGCGCATGATCGCAGGCTTTGAAAGCCCGACCGCCGGAACCCTCACGATCAACGGCAAGGATCAGCGGCCGCTGAAGCCGAACCAGCGCAATATCGGCATGGTGTTTCAGGCCTATGCACTGTTTCCGAACATGACCGTGCACGACAATGTCGCCTTCGGCCTCAAGGTCGCCGGCATGGCCAAGCCCGACATCGACAAACGCGTCAAGGAAATGCTCGGCCTGATCAAGCTCGATCATCTTGCCAACCGCTACCCCTACCAGATGTCCGGCGGCCAGCAGCAGCGCGTGGCGCTCGCCCGCGCCATTGCCGTGAAACCGCAGGTGCTGCTGCTCGACGAGCCGCTCTCGGCGCTCGACGCCAAGATCCGTGTGTCGCTGCGCGAGGAAATCCGCGCCATCCAGCAGCAGCTCGGCATTACCACCGTCTTCGTGACGCACGACCAGGAAGAGGCCCTGTCGATCTCCGACCGCATCGTCGTCATGAATGCCGGCCGCGCCGACCAGATCGGCACGCCCTTCGAGATCTACAACACGCCGGCCACCCGCTTCGTCGCCTCCTTCGTCGGCACCCTGAACCTGATCGAAGGCAAGGTCGTCGACCCCGACAGCAACCGCATCATGATCGGCGACCAGGGCGTGACGCTGAAGCAATCGGTCACGGCCTACAAACCTGGCGACACCGTATCGCTGGCGCTGCGTCCCGAGGCGGGCTCGCTTGCCGAATCGGCCAAGGGCGACACCGCGCTGACCGGCGAAGTCTCCTCGGCGCATTTCCTGGGCTCGGTCATCCGCACGCGCATGAATGTCGGCGGCAACACGATTTCCTTCGACATGTTCAACAGCCCCGGCATGATGCCGCCCAGCGTCGGCGAGAGGGTGACGTTGCGCTTTGCCGCTTCCGATCTTCTGGTCATTCAGGACTGACGGACAGAACAGATTTTTCGCGAGCGCCGGGTAAATTGCCCGGCGTTTTTCTTTGATTTCTGTTGCAGCGCATTTATAGTCCAAACCGTTCTCAGGGCGGGGTGCAATTCCCCACCGGCGGTATGGAGAGAAATCTTCGAGCCCGCGAGCGCCTTCCGGTCGCCGGAAGGGTCAGCAGATCCGGTGAGATGCCGGAGCCGACGGTATAGTCCGGATGGAAGAGAGCAAGCTGGATCGGTAGCCCCTCGCAGGAGGGACTCGGCGGTCCCGCGTGTTCGCCCAAGGGATATTGACAACAACCCTTGAAAGGCAAGTTCATGACCATATCCATTTCCACGCAACCGGGCCGCATAGCATTGATCCGGGCCCGTTGGCATGCCGACATCGTCGATCGGTGCGTCGATTCCTTCGTTGCCGAATGGCAGACGACGGAAGGCGCCTCTCCCATCGATATCTTCGATGTGCCCGGCGCCCTGGAAATCCCGCTGCATGCCCAGACGCTCGCCCGCAACGGCCGCTACTCGGCCATCATCGCCACCGCCTTCGTCGTCGATGGCGGCATCTATCGCCATGAATTCGTTGCCAATACCGTCCTCGACGCAATGATGCGCGTCCAGCTCGATACGGGCGTACCGATCCTTTCGGCTGTCCTCACGCCGCATCACTTCCAGGAATCGGAAGCGCATATCCAGTTCTTCAAGGAACATTTTGTCCTCAAGGGCCGCGAGGTCGCCAGCTCCTGCCGGCAGATTCTGGCCGAACGCGCCAAGCTGCTGCCTTCCGTCACTGTCTGAGGTAAGACGATGGAGGCGCGGCAAAGGCCCGCCTCCATTTCTCCGTCGAGGAGCGTCATGACCGTTCTGCGCATCGTTCCCAATCTTCACGCCGCCGATCCCAATAGCGCCCGCCTTTTCTACGGCGATCTGCTGGGCCCCGACATAGCAATGGACCACGGCTGGATACTGACCTTCGCGTCCGATGCGACGGCCACGCCGCAGATCAGCATAGCCAGCGAAGGCGGTTCCGACACCCTCGTTCCCGATCTCTCGATTGAGACCGATGATGTCGACCAGCTTTATGAGCGCGCCAAGTCGATGGATTTCGAAATCGTCTACGAACTGACCGACGAACCCTGGGGCGTTCGCCGCTTCTATGTCCGCGATCCCCTCGGCAAGGTCGTGAATATTCTATCCCACCGATAGATACCTATCCCATATCGACCTTGAAGGTCACCCGCTCGGACGACCATACCGTTTCGGCATAGGCAATCGGCACGCCGTCGCTATCGGCATCCACCTTGAGGATCACCAGGACAGGCACCGATTTCGGCTGCCGCAGCAGCCGCGCCTCTTCGGCGCTGGGCATGCGCGCCTCGATTTCGGTCGACAGGCGCTCGTAGTCGCGAATGCCATAGCTGGCGAGTGTCGCCGTGATCGTCGGATATTGCAATCTCGCTCTATCGAAGTCCGGAAAGCGCACCGCCGGATAATAGGTCTCACCGAGCTCGACCGGAACGCCATCCGCCGTCATCACGCCACGGCGGCGGATGACCGGAACACCTTCGTCAAGCTTCAGCCGAGCGGCGACATGCTCCGACGCCGGAACGATCTCATGGACCAGGAGTTCGCCGCCAGGTTCAAAGCCCTGCTCGATGAGGTTTTTCGAAAACCGCGTCTTCTTCGAGAGCGTATAGTCCAGCACGCCCTTGTGCACGAAAGTCCCCCGTCCCTGCTCGGCACGCACCAATCCGCGCTGTTCCAGATGGGCAAGCGCCTGACGGACGGTGAAGCGGCTGACGCCGAAGCGGTCCATCAGCTCCGGCTCCGTCGGCAGCCTTGCACCCGCGGCAAACGTCCCGGCGGCGATATCCGCCGCCAGGATTTCACCGATCTGATGCCAGAGAGCGCTGCCACTCTTGCGATCGATCGTCTCCATGCATGGCTCCCGTTAAAGTCTTTCGAATGCAACATAATCCCGCCTCATGACAGTCATGTGAGTTCATCCGGACGACCGGAATATTGCGGCCTGTCACAAGGCAAATAAAAAAGGCTCCGCCGAAGCGGAGCCCCTGGATACGCAAAACAGCCGCTTAAGCGCGAATTGCCCGGTCGTTCTCGTCGAAGCGGTGCATGTGCCCCGCATCCGGGGTCGCGTAGACCATCTCGTCCGGTTCATATTGATGCTCGCCGAACAGGCGTGCGGTCAGAAGGCCGGTCTGGTCGGATTCGAGATAGATGATCGTATCGGCGCCGAGATGCTCGACATGGATGACCTTGGCCGCCCACGTCCCCTGCTCGCGCGACAGCGTGATATGCTCCGGACGGATGCCGATGGTCTTCGCACTGGTTTCCCCGAGCTTTTCCGCGGAGATGAAATTCATCTGCGGCGAACCGATGAAGCCGGCGACGAAAACATTGGCCGGGCGATTGTAAAGCTCCATCGGCGAACCGATCTGCTCGATGGCGCCGGCGTTCATCACCACGATCTTGTCGGCCAGCGTCATGGCCTCGACCTGATCATGGGTGACATAGATCATCGTCGCCTTCAGGCTGCGGTGCAGCCGGGCGATTTCAAGGCGGGTCTGGACGCGCAGCGCCGCGTCGAGATTCGACAACGGCTCGTCGAACAGGAAGAGCTCTGGCTCGCGCACGATGGCGCGGCCGATGGCGACGCGCTGGCGCTGGCCGCCGGACAGCTCGGCCGGACGGCGAGCGAGATAGGGCTCGAGCGACAGCATGCCGGATGCCTTCGCGACGCGGCCCTCGATTTCCTCCTTGGCGGTGCCGGCCTGCTTCAGGCCGAGCCCCATATTGTCCTTCACCGTCAGGTGCGGATAGAGCGCGTAAGACTGGAACACCATGGAAATGCCACGCTTGGCGGGCGGCGTCACGGTCACGTCCCTGCCGTTGATGAGTACCGCGCCGGAGGTCACGTCTTCGAGGCCGGCGATGCTGCGCAGCAGGGTCGACTTGCCGCAACCGGACGGGCCGACGAAGATGACGAACTCGCCATCCTCGACGTCGAGATCGATGCCCTTCAGCACATCATGGGTACCATAGGCCTTGCGGATGGATTTCAGTTGAAGCGATCCCACAGTCTCTTATCCTTACAGGTAAACGGGCTTGCCGGAGCGCACGCTCTCGTCGGCGGCGAGGCAGATGCGTAGCGATTGAACGGCATCGGTCATATGGCGGCTGAGGTCGATATCCTCGCGGATGGCTTTAAGCATGAAGGCTTGCTCCCGGTCGCACAGCTCCTGATGCCCCGGCTCGCCATCCATGCGGAGATCCTCGTCCGGCCGGATGAACCGGCCATTCGGCCCGGTTTCGGCGCTGTGCAGCCGGATGATTGATGTCTTGGTATGGGCGTCGATGTCGTCGGATCTGGCACCGGGGTCCATGACGATCGACACCGCACCGTTCGGCGACATCACATCCTTCACGAAGAAGGCCGTCTCGGACATCATCGGCCCCCAGCCGGCTTCATACCAGCCGACGGACCCGTCCTCGAAAATCACCTGCAGATGGCCGTAATTATACATGTCCGGCGCGATCTCGTTCGACATGCGCAGACCCATGCCGCGCACCTCGATCGGTCTGGCGTCGGTGATCTGGCACATGACGTCGACATAGTGCACGCCGCAATCGACGATCGGCGACGTCGTGCGCATCAATGCCTTGTGGGTTTCCCAGGTCGGTCCGCTCGACTGCTGGTTCAGGTTCATGCGGAAGACATAGGGACCGCCGAGCTTGCGCGCCTCGGCGATCAGCCGCGTCCAGGACGGGTGATGGCGCAGGATATAGCCGATGACCAGCTTCCTTCCCGCCTTTTCCGCAGCCGCAACGACCCGTTCGGCATCCGCAACCGTGGTTGCCAGCGGCTTTTCCACGAAGACATGGCAGCCGGCTTCGAAAGCCTTGACGGCAAAATCGGCATGACTGTCGGAATAGGTGCTGATCGAGCAGAGGTCCGGTTTCAGCTCCTTCAATGCCGTCTCGAAATCCGGATGGATCGCATATCCCTGCAGCTCTTCCGGTAGCGCCGGTCTCGACCGGTTGACGAGACCGACGATCTCGAAACCGGGATTGTTGTGATAGGCGAGCGCATGGCTCCGGCCCATATTGCCAAGGCCGGCGACGAGAACGCGGATCGGCTTTGCGGATGCGCTCACTTGACTGCTCCGGAGGTAATGCCGCGAATGAGCTGGCGGGAGAAGATGACGTACAGCACGAGGATCGGCAGGATAGCGAGCGACAGCGCCGCCAGCACGGCATTCCAGTTGGTGACGAACTGGCCGATGAAAACCTGCGAGCCGAGCGTCACCGTCTTGGTCGCCTCACTCGGCGCCAGGATCAGCGGGAACCACAGGTCGTTCCAGATCGGGATCATCGTGAAGACCGCGACGGTCGCCATGGCCGGACGGATGAGCGGCAGCACGAGGCGGAAGAAGATCGCATATTCGCTGAGGCCATCGATGCGGCCGGCATTCTTCAGGTCATCGGACACAGTCCGCATGAATTCCGAGAGGATGAAAATCGCCAGCGGCAGTCCCTGCGCAGTATAGACAAGGATCAGCGCCGTCAGCGTATTGACCAGCCCGGTCGCGACCATCCCCTGGAGGATGGCGACCGTGCCGAGGCGGATCGGGATCATGATGCCAATCGCAAGATAGAGCCCCATCATCGTATTGCCGCGGAAGCGATATTCCGACAGCGCGAACGCCGCCATCGCCCCGAACAGCAGCGTGAAGGCGATCGAGACGATCGTCACGACGAAACTGTTCTGGAAATAGCTGACGAAGTTCCCCTGCCCGAGCACGGTCTGATACCCGATGAGGCTGAAACTGGACGGCGTCGGAACACTAAGCGGCGCACGAAAGATCGAGGCGCGATCCTTGAACGAATTGATGATCGTCAGGAACACCGGAAAGACGGCGACGAGCGTATAGGCGATGAGCGCCAGGTGAACGAAGCCGGTGCGGATGGGTGAAGTGCGTGCCTTCGACATGGTCGCCGCTCCTCAGAACTGGTAGCGGCGGATGCGCCGCTGGATGACGAAAAGATAGAGCGAGACGCCGGCAAGGATGATCAGGAACATCACCGTCGCGATGGTCGCGCCCATCGAGCGGTCGCCGAGCTGTAGCTGGAAGCCGAAGAAGACGCGATAGAGCAGCGTACCGAGAATATCGGTGGAGCCGTCAGGCCCCGCAAGCGCACCCTGCACGGTATAGACCAGATCGAACGCATTGAAATTGCCGACGAAAGTCAGGATCGAGATGATGCCGATCGCCGGCAGCACCAGCGGCAGCTTGATCTTCCAGAACTGGCTCCAGCCGGTGATGCCATCGCATTCGGCCGCCTCGATGACCTCTTCGGGGATATTCAGCAGCGCCGCGTAGATCAGCATCATCGGAATGCCGACATATTGCCAGACGGAGATCAGCGCCACCGTGATCAATGCCGTGCCCGGCTTGCCGAGCCAGGGCGCGAAGAAGGATTTGAGACCGATCATGCTCATCAGCTCGGGCGCAACGCCCCAGAGCGGCGACAGGATCAGTTTCCAGATGAAGCCGACCACGACGAAGGACAGCAGCGTCGGCAGGAAAATGGCCGTGCGGTAGAAGGCGACGAAGCGCAACTTCGAGAGCGACAGGAGGGCCGCAAGCGCGATCCCGATCGGATTCTGCACGCACATGTGAATGGCGAAGAAGATCAGGTTGTTGCGCAGTGCATTCCAGAAATCATGCGCCCAGCGATCATCGCCGAACAACACCTTGAAATTGTTGAGGCCGACGAAGACAGACTGATTGTCGACGACATTGTAAAGCGATAGCCGAAGCGTCTCGATCAGCGGCAGGATCATGACCGCCGTATAGACGAGGAAGGCCGGAAGAAGAAAAACGAGAATGTGCCAGCGCCTGGGGCGCTTGATCGGCGCCGCATCGAAGGCGGCTGATGTCTCGGCGTCGCTCATGGCTTTCTGCCTATTGTTATTCGCTGCGATCGAGGCGGCAGCACAAAGGGTCAAATCCGACCACCATCACCGCTCTTCGGCGAAGCCTGAAGGAGCGATCTCGGCACGGTACGATGCTGATGTCGCGATGCCAGCCAACGGACGGCTCGCCGACATAAAAAGGAGGGTAAGGGGCCGAAGTCCCTTACCCCGTGGATTAGCGGCTCACTTGCCCGGCTTGTACCACTTGTCGAGACCGTCCTGCAGCTTCTTGGCGGCCACGTCCGGCGTATCCGTGCCGTTGATGACGTTGGCGGATTCCGTCCAGGTTTCGTTTTCCAGGTTCGGCGTGCCGCGCGACAGGATCTGATAGGTCGAGCGAATGGTGGACTTGTGATTGCCGCGCCAGGACACGAATTCCTGCGCCAGCGGATCGCTCATCTTGACCGGATGCGAGTTCAGGCTGAAGAAGCCCGGCAGCGCATTGGCATAGATGTCGGCGAATTCGTCGGAAGCGACCCAGCTCAGGAATTTCTTGGCTTCTTCCTGATGCGCGCTCTTGGCATTCAGGCCGACACCGATATCCGGATGGTCGGAAATGTAGGCCGTGTCGCCAGCCTTTTCGACCGGCGGCGGGAAGGCGCCCATCTTGAACTGAGCCTGCGTGTTGAACAGCGAGATTTCCCACGAACCGGCGGGATAGATGGCGGCCTTTCCAAGCGTGAAGAGGTTCTGGCTGTCCGGATAGCTCTGCGCTTCGAAGCCATCACCGAGATAGGGCTTCCACTTGGCAAGTTCCTTGTAGGGATCGACCCACGGCGCATCCGTGAGCTTTTCCTTGCCGGCGACCAGCGCCAGACGGCCCTCTTCGCCCTTCCAGTAGTTCGGGCCGATGTTCTGGTAGCCCATGGTCGCGGCTTCCCACAGATCCTTCGTGCCCATGGCCATCGGAATATAGGTGCCGTCGGCCTTGATCTTGTCGAGGGCGGCGAAGAATTCGTCGCGCGTCGTCGGAACCTTGAGACCGAGCTTGTCGAAGGCGTCCTTGTTGTAGATGAAGCCGTGGATGACCGAGGCCATCGGCACGCAGAAGGTCGATTTGCCGTCGTCCGTGGACCAGGCAGCCTTGGCGACCGGCGAGAAGTTCTCGATGCCCGACAGCGACGTCAGATCGACGAGATGCTTCTTGTTGAAAAGATCCAGCGAAGCGTCGAAGGGACGGCAGGTGATGATATCGCCCGCGGAGCCGGCATCGAGCTTGGCATTCAGCGATGCATTATATTCGGTGGGAGCCGTCGGCGAGAAAACGATCTTGATGCCGGGGTTCTTGGCTTCGAAAGCGGGGATGATCTTTTCCTGCCAGATCTGCAGGTCGTCGTTACGCCAGCTTTCAACCGTCAGCGTTACATCCGCCGCATGCGCGAAGCCGACCGAAGTCAGCAGGCTGGATGCGAGGAGGAAGCCCTTCAGAACATTGTTTTTCATTTCCCTCTCCTGTTTTAAGCGCCTGGTGAGGCACTGTTTTCGATCTGAAATCCGCTGGCATATTCGAAGATCGCCAACGCTCCTGAGAGCCGCCAAGACTTGCCGGCCCTGAAAGCAAAGGGTGCTCAAGGCACTACGCCTGCTCAACCCCATCGTGACGCACCTGAAACCGCAGGAAGCACCACGCACTCGCTACAAGGGAGAAACATGACGAACACCGCCGCACTGACCCTTCCGGCCCACGCGGCTACCGACAATGATGAAGGTCCGCCACCCTTCGCTGGACTTTCCGGCCATTGTTGTTTTGCCGGCTCCGCTCCTGTCGGCTCGAACTGTTCCCTTGGCAGGAATTAAGGCCAAAAAAATACCAATTGTCCAGTCGATTTTAACTTTTCGACCAACTTGCAATGGATTAAAATTTTTTATCATTGTTTTTCAATATGATATTTGATCGAAAAAAGCGACAGATCCCCTCTTGGTAAATGGTATTTTTTTGGTATTGTAGAGAAAATGGGGAATGGGCCATATCCGGAGGATAGGATGACGGAGTTTGCGATCGGCATCGACGGCGGCGGAACAAACTGCCGCGCTGCCGTGACGGACAGAAGCGGCAATGTCTTAGGCACCGGCAAGGCAGGTGCTGCCAATATCCTGTCCGATCTTGAGAACTCGCTGACCCACATCATCGCATCGGCCCGACAGGCACTCGACAATGCGGGCCTGGACCCCGGATCGATCGACAGATTGCCAGCGGTCGTCGGTACGGCCGGTGCCAATGTCGGCAATTACGGCAAACGATTGGAAGAGCTTTTACCCTTTGCGGGAGGCAGGGTCGTTACGGATGCGACGATCGCGCTTCAGGGAGCGCTCGGCGACGCCGACGGAATCATCGGCGCCTTCGGCACCGGCTCCGTCTACAATGCTCGGCGCGATGGCAAGAGCTGGGGCATCGGCGGCTGGGGCTTTGTCATCGGGGACCAGGCAAGCGGCGCGCGCCTTGGCCGCGACCTGCTCGAGCGCGTGCTTCTGGCGCATGACAGGATATTGCCCCCCTCGCCGCTGACCGAAAAAATCGTCGCCGAATTCGGCAGTGATCCGGAACGCGTGGTCGAATTCGCCCACGCCTCCAAGCCCAAGGACTTCGCGCGCTATGCGCCGATCGTCTTTGAATATGCCGAAAGAGGGGATGCTATCGCCGTCGAGATTGTGAAAACAGCGACAAATGCGATCGCCCGGAGCCTCGACGCACTCCTTTGGCCGGAATGCCCGTCGATCTGCCTCCTCGGCGGCCTCTCGAAAGCCTACCACCCATGGCTCGAAGCCCGTCATAGGGCGCTGCTCGCGGAGCCGAAAGGCGACGCCCTGCGCGGCGCCGTGGAGCTGGCCGCAAAGGCATTGCAAGGCAGGAAGGAGATCGCGCGATGAGCGAGGACTTGAGTGCGATCTTCTCGCCAGGACGCCTGCTCGCGGGTGGCACCGGTCCGCTTTATGTCAAGCTGCGCCGGACGCTTGAGGATGCCGTCAAGCTCGGCACGCTGAAACAGGGTGACGCCCTGCCGCCGGAGCGCGATATCGCCGAATATGCGGCCGTCAGCCGCGTCACGGTGCGAAAGGCGATCGATGATCTCGTCGCGGAGGGCATCCTCGTACGCCGCCACGGGTCCGGCACCTTCGTCGCCAAGCCTGTTTCCAAGGTCGAACAGCGACTGTCGCAGCTCACCTCCTTCACGGAAGACATGGCGCGACGCGGCATGACGGCCCGATCCGAATGGCTGCATAAAGGCGTGCATACGCCCTCGCCTGACGAGATGATGATCCTCGGCCTCGCCGCCGATACCAAGGTGTCCCGGCTCAGCCGCCTGCGCATCGCCGACGATCAGCCGCTCGCCATCGAACATGCCAGCGTTTCCGGCGAGTTCCTGCCCGATCCGTCGATCGTCACATCCTCGCTCTATGCCGAACTGGAAAAGCGCCAGGTCCGCCCGGTACGCGCCGTGCAGCGCATATCGGCGACCAACATGAAGGAAGCGGATGCCGGCTTACTCGGCGTTCCAATCGGCGCCGCGGGCCTATCGATCGAACGCATTTCCTATCTCGGCTCGGGCCGCGCCGTGGAATTCACCCGCTCGCTTTATCGTGGGGACGCCTATGACTTCGTCGCGGAACTGACGATCGGCGCGACGTAAAATGCGTTCAGAATCAAAAAAGTGCGGTCGAAAGGTGAATCACCTCTCGACCGCATGAACGACCTGAATCAGATTATCAGCCTGTCGGCCCAACCCGCCGAAACGACTCGCAATTACGCTGCGTCGTCTACCGCCGCATCGCGCTTTTCCGGCACATAGTTGAGCACCGGTCCGAGCCAGCGCTCGACCTCGGCAATCGTCATTCCCTTACGGGCGGCATAGTCCTCGACCTGATCGCGTTCGACCTTGGCGACACCGAAATAATAGGAATCGGGATGGCCGATATAGAGGCCGGAGACCGAGGAGCCGGGCCACATGGCATAGCTTTCGGTGAGCTTCACGCCGGTTGCCGCCTCGGCATCGAGCAGGCGGAACAGGGTTTCCTTCTCGGTATGATCCGGCTGCGCGGGATAGCCCGGAGCCGGACGGATGCCGGCATAGGCCTCCGCCAGGAGATCGTCGCCGCTCAGCTTCTCGTCCTTTGCGTAGCCCCAGAACTCGCGGCGCACCCGTTCATGCATCCGCTCCGCGAAAGCCTCGGCAAAGCGGTCGGCCAGCGCCTTGACGAGGATCGAGGAATAATCGTCATTGGCGCGCTCGAAGCGCTCGGCAATGGCTATCTCCTCGATGCCAGCCGTGACGACGAAACCACCGACATAGTCACCCACGCCGCTCGCAACCGGCGCAACGAAATCAGACAAGGCCACATTCGGGCGACCGTCCCGCTTCGACAATTGCTGGCGCAGCGTATAGAGGGTCGCGAGTTCCTTGGAACGTTCCGCATCAGCAAAGAGGCGGATATCATCGCCGACGGAACCAGCCGGCCAGAAGCCGATGACGGCGCGCGGCCGGAACCACTTCTCCGCGATGATCTTCTTGAGCATGGCCTGCGCGTCGGCATAAAGCTGCCGTGCTGCTTCGCCCTGCTTCTCGTCCTCGAGGATTGCCGGGAAACGGCCCTTCAGCTCCCACGTCTGGAAGAACGGCGTCCAGTCGATGTATTTCGTAAGCTCCTCAAGATCATAGGTTTCAAAGATCTTGGTGCCGAAGAATTGCGGCGCGACCGGCCGGTACGAGCTCCAATCGATCTTCTGGCCATTCTCGCGAGCGCGGGCGATCGGCAGCCTTACCTTTTCCGCCTCGCTGCGGGCATGCGCCGCCGCGACCTTGGCATATTCGGCCCTGACCGTATCGATATAGCCCTGTCGAGCGTCCGGCGACAGCAGCGCCGAGACGACGCCAACGGCACGGCTGGCATCGGTGACATAGACCGTCTGCCCCTTCTCGTAGCCCGGGTGGATCTTCACGGCGGTATGCACGCGGCTGGTCGTCGCTCCACCGATCAACAGCGGAATATCGAAGCCCTGGCGCTCCATCTCCGAAGCGACATGCACCATTTCATCCAAGGAAGGCGTGATCAAACCGGACAGGCCGATGATATCGACCTTCTCAGCAATAGCCGTCTCGAGGATTTTCGTCGCCGGCACCATGACGCCGAGATCGATGATCTCGTAATTGTTGCAGGCGAGCACGACGCCGACGATGTTCTTGCCGATATCATGCACATCGCCCTTGACGGTCGCCATCAGCACCTTGCCGGCTGCCTGACGCTCGCCGCTGCCACCATTGGCAAGCTTTTCCGCCTCCATGTAAGGCAACAGCACGGCGACTGCCTGCTTCATGACGCGGGCCGATTTCACCACTTGCGGCAGGAACATCTTGCCCGAACCGAACAGATCGCCGACGACGTTCATCCCGGCCATCAGCGGCCCTTCGATGACGTGCAGCGGTCGCTCGGCCTTTTGCCGCGCCTCTTCGGTATCGACATCGATATAATCGGTGATGCCGTTGACCAGCGCATGCTCCAGCCGCTTCTCGACCGGCCATTCACGCCAGGCGAGATCCTGCAGCTTGGCTTCCCGGCTGCCGGCACCGCGAAACCGCTCGGCAACCTCCAGCAGCCGCTCGGTGCCATCGGATCGACGATTGAGGACAACGTCCTCGCAGGCTTCGCGCAGCTCCGGATCGATGTTGTCGTAAACGGCCAGCTGGCCGGCATTGACGATGCCCATGTCCATACCCGCCTGAATGGCATGGTAGAGGAACACGGCATGCATCGCCTCGCGTACGGGCTCATTGCCACGGAAGGAGAAGGAGAGGTTCGACACGCCGCCGGAAATGTGCACCAAGGGCATGGTTTGGCGGATCGTCCGCGTCGCCTCGATAAAGTCGGCGCCGTAATTGTTATGCTCCTCGATGCCGGTCGCGACAGCGAAAATATTCGGATCGAAGATGATATCCTCCGGCGGCAACCCCGCCACTTCGGTCAGAAGCTTATAGGCGCGGGTACAGATCTCGACCTTGCGCTGATAGCTATCGGCCTGCCCCTGCTCGTCGAACGCCATGACCACGACGGCCGCGCCATAATTGCGCAGCAATCGCGCCTGCCTGAGGAAATTCTCCTCGCCTTCCTTCAGCGAGATCGAGTTGACGATCGGCTTGCCCTGAACGCATTTGAGGCCAGCCTCGATGATCGAGAATTTCGAGCTATCGATCATGACCGGCACGCGGGCGATATCCGGCTCGGCCGCGATCAGGTTGAGGAATTCGACCATCGCCTTCTCGGAATCGATCAGGCCCTCGTCCATATTGATGTCGATCACCTGCGCGCCGTTCTCGACCTGGTCGCGAGCGACCGCCAGCGCGGCCGTATAGTCGGCATTGGTGATCAGCTTGCGGAACTTTGCCGAGCCCGTGACGTTCGTGCGCTCACCGACGTTGACGAAGGGAATATCCTTCGTCAGTTCGAAGGGCTCCAGCCCCGAGAGCGCCATGAAGGGACGGTGCGCCGCAAGCGGGCGCGGCGGGTATTTGGAAACCGCCCGAGCGATCGCGGCGATATGCTCCGGCGTCGAGCCGCAGCAACCGCCAACGATGTTGACCAGACCTTCGCGGGCAAACTCCTCCACCTGCGCCGCCATCATGTCAGGCGTTTCGTCATATTGGCCGAATTCATTCGGCAGGCCCGCATTGGGATAGGCGCAGACAAAGGTATCGGCGACCGCCGACAGTTCCTGCAGATGCGGACGCATGGCGCTGGCGCCGAGCGCGCAGTTGAGGCCGATCGTAAACGGGCTTGCATGACGCACGGAATTCCAGAAGGCGGACGGCGTCTGGCCGGAAAGCGTGCGGCCGGAAAGATCGGTGATGGTGCCGGAAATCATGACCGGTAGGCGAATACCCTTGGCTTCGAACCGCTCCTCGCAGGCAAAAATCGCCGCCTTGGCGTTCAACGTGTCGAAGATGGTTTCGATCAGGATAATGTCGGCTCCGCCGTCGATCAGCCCATCAATCTGCTCGCCATAAGCCAAGCGCAGATCGTCGAAGGATACGGCGCGATAACCGGGATTGTTGACATCGGGGGAAATGGAAGCCGTGCGGTTGGTCGGACCAATGGCGCCGGCAACGAACCGGCGCTTGCCGTCCTCGCGTTCAGCGCGGTTCGCCGCGCGGCGGACGATCTCCGCACCTTCCTTATTCAGGTCGTAGACCGCGCCTTCCATCTGATAATCGGCCTGGGCGATGCGGGTCGAGGAAAAGGTGTTGGTCTCGAGGATATCGGCACCGGCCTTGGCATAGCGATAATGGATGTCTTCGATAGCGTCCGGCTGGGTCAGGATAAGAAGGTCGTTATTGCCCTTCTGGTGACAGGCACACCCGATGAAACGGTGGCCGCGAAACTGATCTTCATCAAAGCCCAGCCCCTGGATCTGCGTGCCCATGGCGCCATCAAGCACGAGGATCCGCTCGCTCGCAGCCTTTCGCAAGGCTTCGAAGACCTCGCTGCCATCCCGCTTCGCCGTTTCCGAACCAAAAAGATTGTCAAACATAAGCGAATTCCTCTGGCCTGATTGCGACTTCGCATCCAGATCACATAAAGATATGTTTATGTCAACATATCTACACCTCATACATCGCCAGGGCAAGAACAATGCTTCCAGGCCCGTCCCCTCTTGAAGAATGCCGGAGCAGACAGTCCAAAATTTCGACAGATGGGGAATAACGGGAGGCAACCAACAGCGTTTCATTTCATTATGTCATGACAGCGCTTTGAGGCGGCGCTATAGGGCTTATGGCAATGAAACCTCAGGAGAATGACATGAGCATACAGCGTGAAACCGCCGCTCTTGGAAATTGGAGCACGCGTGCCTACCATCGGCGCTGGCTGCTCGACCAGGCGAGCGCGCTTTTTGATTTCTTCCAATATCGTGCCGTCAATCCGAAGGGCGGATTTTACGATATGGATGACGCCGGCAAACCGCTGGATGCAATCAATCCCGTACGCGGCATCCATTCGACCGCGCGCATGATCCATTGCTTCTCGATCGGCTCGCTGCTTGGCCGACCCGGCTCGGAAGACATCGTCGATCACGGCATGGAGTATCTCTGGAAGCATCATCGTGATGCCGAGCATGGCGGTTATGTCTGGTCGCTCAACAACGACGGCCCGGTCGACGCCAGCAAACAGGGCTATGGCCACGCTTTCGTGCTGCTCGCAGCCTCGTCGGCGAAGACGATCGGCCATCCCCTCGCCGACGGCATGCTCGCCGATGTCACCGAGATCCTGAACACGAAATTCTGGGAAGACAAGCACGGCGCCATCGCCGAGGAGTTCAATCGGGATTGGTCGCCGATCGATGGCGGCAGCTATCGCGGCCAGAATTCCAACATGCATCTGACCGAGGCGCTTATGGCCGCTTTCGAAGCGACTGGCGACAAGAGCTATCTCGATAAGGCCGAGAGCATCGCCGATCTCGTCATCCGCCGTTCCGCCGGTTCCGTCGGCTGGCGCGTCGCCGAGCATTTCAACGCCGACTGGGAACTCGACAAGGATTACCGCGGCAACGAGATGTTCCGTCCGTCAGGCACGACGCCGGGGCATTGGCTGGAATGGGCACGCCTTATCCTGCAGCTCTGGTCGCTTGGCGGTCGGCGCCACGACTGGATGCCGGATGCGGCGAAGGGCCTCTTTTCCCAATCCATGTCGCTCGGATGGGACAACGATAGGAGCGGATTCTTTTATACGCTCGATTGGTCCGACGCACCGGCAAAGCGCAACAAGCTATGGTGGCCCGCATCCGAAGGCGCCGGCGCCGCGCACTACCTCAATGAACATCTGCCGAGTGACTTCCACGAGGCCAGCTACCGCAAGATTTGGGGCGTCGTCGCGCGCCACTTCATCGACCATGAGAATGGCGGCTGGCATGAGGAGCTGACGGAGACGCTTGTTCCTGCCCACACGCTTTTTCCGGGCAAGGGTGATATTTACCATGCCTTGCAGGCCTGCCTGATCCCGCTCTTCCCGGCAACCGGCAGTCTGACCAAAGTCATCGCCGAAGCCGGCGGAAAGATCTGATAACAGTCGCGGCGCCCGTTTCAGGCCGGGCGCCGCGACTGCCTTTTACGACAGGCTGAGATTGTGCAGCTCGTGGCCGAGCGTAAGCGCCAAAGCCTCGACCACGAGGTTATGGTCTTCGCGCTGCGGCAGGCCGGATACGGTCACGGCTCCGATACATCCCGTACCATTGACGAGGATCGGGAAGCTGCCGCCCGATGCCGCAAAATCGGCGCTTGAAAGCCCGTTGTCCTCGATCGTCTTTCCCTGCTTTTGCAGATGGAGCGTACTGGCATAGCTGCTGCGGAAATAGCGCAATACCATATTCCGCTTCCGCCGAATCCAGCCGGAATTGTCGGGAGTCGACCCCGGCAACGCACTGTAGAAGACAGGCATCGAGTGCAGCGTGATATCGATCGCCACCCCAAGATTGCGCTCGCTGGCAAGATCATGCAGCAACTTGCCGAGCACCCAGGCGGTCGAGAGATCGAAAGCATCGAAACGCAGCGTCTCCTCCTGCAGCGCGATACGGCTGAGGTCTTCCTCGATCGTCATGAAATCATTCCTCTCAGTTCAGCGGCTGGCCAGGAAGCGGCCAAGTGATTTGTCTACCTATCTCTTCGGTATCTCAAAATCGACCCGCCATTTCTCGCCCAACACCAAATCATAATCGTTCGGCTCGAAGGCCTCGAAACCGCCGCCGGGATAGAATGTCAACTCACCGACATAAACCCAATCGGCCGACGCATAGAGGTCGACACGGACAAAATCGATATCGTGAGCGATCGTTTCGGCAACGTGAATCATCTCATCCAGCCGTGCCGGCCGTGGCACCTCTCCCGGATAGAGACCAAGATAGTCTGGGTCATAAAACTCTAGTTTACGCCAGTCCGGCGTATAATTGCAGGAATAACCCTGTCCACTCTCCCGGATGTCCACTTCGATATGCGAGACCTTGCCGTTGAACGTGAAAAGCCGATAATCCCAGGGAACACGCCCGTTTGCCAGCAACATGGTTTCGACCAGGATGCGGCGCTCGACCTGACGATAGGCCCACTCCCTGTTGTAGGCGGCATGATCGATCGCCAGCCACTCCGCCGAAGGATTGCTATGAAGCAGTCGATCGATGTCGCTCCGCTCATAGAGAAACCGACCCACACCGCTTGCATGCGTCGGCTTGACGACAACAGGCAGGATGATCTTCGACCAATCCACGCCGGCAAGATCCGTGCCGACCCATTGCGTCGGAATGACATATTGATCGCCGACCCGCTCGGCGATCAGCGCCTTGGCGCCAGCCTTGTCGACAAAGCGCGGAAATAGTGGATTGCGGTCGTATAGCTTCCGAGCCTGGATCTTCTCTGTGAACGTCTGCGGTGATGACAGGTTGGGAAGCCTGCCGCGAATGACGAGATATTTGAGCGCACAATAGGGTTTGTCCGGCAACGGAGACATCAATCGCCAAAGCAGGTTGCGCGCACGCTCGCCCAATCCCTTCTGCAAATATCCGGGAATGAGAAATCCATCTCGATCGGCAGCCTTATCCGTCACGGCGGTCGTCTCAAATATCGATTGGAACACTGGCGAGAAGTATCAGTCTGCCTTTAACACAAGGTTATGAGACTATCCTCATGATTGATTATCATGAGCGCCTCCGAGTCCAACCTTCTCAAAAGCTCGCTGATCAGTTTGGCGGCGACGCTGATTTCGCTCGCGGCCGGCTTCGCCAGCAGCGTCATTGCCGCTCGCCTGCTGGGCCCGGCAGGTTCCGGCAAGGTTGCCTATGCGCTCTGGATTGCGACATCCGCCGCCGCGCTGGCGGATATGGGACTGCCGCAAACGCTGCTGCGAAACGCAGGCAGCCTTTCAGGCGAAGGAAACGCATGGAAAGCATTGGTGCGTGCGGCACTACGCAGTTTCATGATCTCGGTTCTCATGGTGGGCGTTGGCATTATCATCTTCGTCGCCATTACCTACGTCCATCGCGATGCCCGCCATGCCTGGTTCTGGGTGATGACGGCCCTGCTCTTCCTGAGCTACGCCTTTCATGTCTTTTCGACGGCCGTCGCCCGCAGCCGCAATCGTTTCGCAGAGACCGCGCGTACCACCGTAATCGGCGGCATGATGCAAATACCGCTCGTTTTCATTGGAGCTTGGCTGCTCGGCCCGACGGGCGCGCTGGCCGGCTATATCGCGCGCTACCTGCCGCAAGCATTGCGGCTGCGCGACTATGTCGACCGCAGCATCACAGCCTCCGGCAACGCATTGACACCGGAAATGCATCGCTATGGCCGCTATATGTGGTTGAGCGATCTCATCGAAATTCTCGTCTTGTCGCGCATCGAATTCCTGTTTCTCGGCTTTTTCCTGTCATCGAGCGCCGTCGGTTATTTCGCCGCTGGCCTCGGCCTTGCAGGATTGATCGAGCAGATCATGCTGCAAATCTCTCCGGCCTTGATCGTCAACTTCGCCGACGGGCATGCAAAGGGAGACCGCCCGGCGCTGCAACTCGTCTATCAGCGCGTCATCCGCATCGTGGCGCTCGTCATGCTGCCCGTCAGCCTCGGCGGCGCGGCAATCATGCCCGATCTGATGCCGCTCATCTTCGGCGATGACTTCAAACCGGCAGTCCTTTCGGCGGCCATATTGCTCGCTTCCGTCTGGCTGGCCGGTCTCTCCGTCATCGCGTGGGGCATGATCGGGGCGTCCGGACGCAGTATCCTGTTGCTGCGCGTACAAATCACGAGCGGTCTTTCGACCATGCTGCTGCTTGCCGTGATGGTGCCGCTGGCAGGCTTGGAAGGTGCGGCAATCGCCCGCGCGACGATCGGCATACTGACCTTCATCCTTCTCGCCTGGGCAGCTCGGAAGAGCTCACAAGTCGTCATTCCGTTTGGCGCTCTGATAAAGACAATGGCCGCCGCCGTCATTTGCGCGGCGGCATCGGGTATCGCCATCTACTATCTGGAGGGAATACCGGCCGTCGCGACGGCTATCCCAGTCGGAGCGATCACTTATTTGCTGGTGCTGCGCATGTTGCGCGTCGTGGCACCTGGCGATGGTCAGTTGCTGTTGGATGCAATCGGCGACAGATTACCCAGGCCCGCCCGCTCGCTGGTTAATGGTCTAATGGCCTTCCTCTCGCCAGCGTGAGGTCTCAGGTCGGCTCAAAGGCCGCGTGCAGTGTTTGCCGAGCGACATCATCCCAGGTCAAAATCCCCTCGCGAAAAGCTGGTGAGCGCCGCATGGCCAGCGCCGCATCGATCTTTTCACGCCAAGCGGTCTCCCCATTCAAGCGATAAGCAATGGCATTGGGACGATGAAAAGGGATGAGATCGGGCAAAAGGACCGGCAAACCACAATAGCTGTATTGCGCTAGCTTGAGGCTTGATTCCGCCAGATAAATCTCATCCGCCGTCAGGCGATAGGGCGCAAGACCGAAATCAGCATGCTGCAGATAAGGCACGATGCTTTCGAAATCACGCTCGCCATAGGCAGCGACATTCGCGGGCACAACACCGCGCCAGCCGGCTCCAAAAACATGGAAATTCACATCCGGCGCGGCTGCCGCCATGGCAGCGACCGTCGTCTCGTCGAACAACATATTGCCGACAGAGACCGCATTGTGAGTGCCGGGGGAATAGGGAGAAGGATACAGCCGGTCGAAAAGGCGAGCATCGACACCCTGCGGAATGACCCTCAGGCGGCCACCCGACGGCAGCAAGGCACCAAGCCGCTCCGACGGTACGCACACCGTATCGAAGCGGCCAATCACGGCCGCCTGCATGTCCTGTAATATCGGCGCCGCCCCAACGCTACGGAGCAGATCGCGACAAAAATAGAGAGTACACGCGCGGGAGTTCAGCGTCTTTGCATAGTCAAAGAAGGAAAGAGCCGAGCCGCTTTCGATCACCACCAGATCCGCGGCGGCAACGACTCGGCGAGCAAAGGTGGGGAGATACTTGCCGTAGAGGCGAAAGAATAGGGCATTTGCCGCATTCAAAGCTCGATTGCCGGAGCTGAAAGCATGCAATGGCGGTAGATAGGCACCCGCATGCAGGTTCGGCGCAACGGTTTCAAACCTGTTCGCCTGGGATTGCGACAACGCCCGAAACCGACGGCGATCCTTCAACCAAGTCAGCCAGCTATGGCCCAAGGTCAGGAAATGCACATCGTGCCCCTGCTCCGCCCAGCAGGACGCGACAAAATGGACCGACGCCTTGCGATAACCTCGCAGAAAGACATGCGACGTCAGAATGACAATCTTTCGCCGCGGCGCGAGATCTCCCTCCGCCGCTCCGGCTGCGTTTCCATTGCTCACGGGTAACCCCAACTGCAATTCTCAGCCGGTTTTAATCATGACCGACATCGAATCCTTGCCTCAAGCTGCGGCGGCGAACCTTCATGTCCGGGGCATTGATATCCGCAGGCAAGCCCAACTTGCAGTCATAAGAACTGGAAAGCGTCTAACAGGCGGTTAAAGTGGAATAGAAAATTCAAAAATTATCAGCCAATGGTTGTGGCGCCATGCCATGACAATATGCAGCCTGACGCATTCCGCATATGACCGCCCTTGCCCACGGCAGGCGAACAGGTCATTGATAGCATTCCATAAATGTCCACCAAAGGAGCCGCTCGTCATGAACGCAAAATATGCATTGCCTGCCATACTGGCCTGCACGTGCACCTGTGCCATGACACCGGCCTTCGCCGAAGAACCCGCTCAATTAGTACTCCGGGATGGTTTCGACGGCAGCGATTTCGCACCGGATGGTCACCTCTACTACCGCGATAATGCCGAACAAAAGGCTGGAAAGGTCGAATTTCAATCGGAAGTGAAGCGCACGGGCAGCGGCGCGCTGAAACTGAGCGTCAAGCCGCTCTGCTCACCTGGCAAGGCAAACTGCAGCGAAAGAGCAGAGATTTGGGAGCGCACGAAATATCGCGTCCCCTATGACCAAGGCGTCTGGTATGGCTTTGCGGTTAAATTCGCCGACCCTATCCCGACAGGCGATCATCGCTATCTCATCGCTCAATGGAAACGCGAGATCGGGCCGAAAGCCGAGGGCGATTTCAGTCCGTTTCTGGCCCTGCGACTGAATAACGGCAAGCTATTTGCAACGGTGGAGACCAACTATGTCGCTCCACCGAAGACCTATTCCCATGACGGAGCAAAAGCTTGCGACGGCGATCAGACACCTGTCTGGTTCCGGTCGGACACCAACCAGATGCGCGCGCTGGTCGCCACGGATGGCAACTGGGGAACAGCGGATGGCAAAGAATTCACCGGCTGCACGAGCGCCATCACCATAACCGACCACGGCAACAAATTGCCGACGCCGGATTCCGGCTGGATCGACTTTGCCATCTATACAAAGCCAGGCCCGGACGGCACGGGGCATATCGAGATTTTCGCGAATGACAAATGGATCGTCACCGTCAAGGGACATATTGGTCATGCCGACAAAGGACTGGGCAAGAACCAATATTTTAAATTTGGTCCCTATCGCGCTGCCGACACAACGGAATGGACGCTTTATTATGACGATTTCCGCCGCTCTCCCCGCTGCGCGGACGTATTATCGGACCCCAATCTTTGCCCGATGAAGTGAGGCACCCCGCAAATTTCGTTGGTCTCAATATCGCTGGAGCGGCCATTCCAGTATTAATTCAGTTTTTCCTTGAGTTCGATTGAACCTTTTTGCCTCTCGCTGGTTATCTGCCTCAGCAGAGGAGACCTACGAAAATGCTCACCACGCATCGCGACTGCAAGCGTCACGTGAAAAAGAATGCGATTCCCTCCATGGGAGAAATCGAGGGTCGTGTCGCAGTCCTTGAAATTGTCGCTCAGTCCGCCCTGACACATGTTTTTGACGATGGCCAAGTCGATCTCGACGCGACCTTGCTGGCTGACATCCGCAAAGCCATGCATAGAAAATGCCGGGAATTGAAACTCGACGGTGAAGACACCGCCTCGGCTCTATCCTATGCGGAGGAATTGATCGAAGCAGCAGTCGAGGCGTCCAATCCAGTCCATCAATGATGCCGTCGAGGCCAAAGTTCATGTTGCTGATCCTGGTGGCGCTCACGCTCGTGCTGGGCGCCCTGCTGTTCGCCGAGCCGCATGGTGAAAAGGACGCAATCAAAAACCCGGCACTACATGCGCCGGATCAGCGGCCACAATAGCCCTTCGACTGGATATTTGTACCAATACGATACCGGCGCTGTATCAAATCAGGCGGGCGTTAACGCCGGCACACGATGTTGATTGCAAACTTCCGGAATCAAAGCAGTCTCTGCAGCATCCCGCTCGAGTTCGAGCCTTTACCCTTGGTCCAGCGAATGTCTATGATGGTCAACTCGCCCCTTTATCCCGACGATGTCGATATTCTTGCCGGCGCACTCTACGCTTGGTGCGCGGAACGCAGCATCAAACTGCAGAGTCAAGAAGGCTTATCGGCAGCCAATATCGCGATCAGCCTCTATGACGCTGGCTATCAGACTCAAGATCAGTTGCTTGGCGCCCTGCATAAACATGAATTTCATTGAGGCAAGGCGCACGGCCGCAATCGACGTCTGTGAAGACGCTATCCTATAGTCGCGGTCTTCCCCAATACTGCGGCGATGCAATCCCGTTCTTCCAAGATGCCCGACCATTCATTTTCATGGAATGAAGAGTCATAGATCAGCGTGAACGGGCCTTTGTAACCGGCGGCATTGGAAAGTTCGACGCAACGAACATAATCCTCAGCGTCAAGACCAGCTGCCGAATAATGCGCCTTGGCATGACAAAGTTCGGCACGCCCCATGATTTTGGCCAAATCGGCATATTTGCCCTCGCCGCTCCAATTGCCGAAATCGCCGTTGAGGCCAAGCCTGCCATTGAGATTATCGAGCACGCGATTGACTTCAGTTGGCCCCGGCAGCAATACGAACCAGTTTTCGACGACGAGGCGCACACCGGAACCGCTCATCCTGTCGGCCAGACGGCCGAGATGCATTTCCGCCCGGCTCAAAGCCTCCTCGGTCGGAGACTCCTTGCCCGCGATCACGCGCATATTTTTCGCTCCAAGGGCAACGGCGATATCGATCCAGCCCGCCATCCATTCTGCATCGCGCTCGGCCGTTTCCGGTTTGCTGAGATCACCATCTTCAATCAGCAGCGTCTGCACCTTAACGCCCGCATCATCCAGGGCATGCCGCAAGTTTGCAATATAAGCCGGCGAGCTGCTCGGCAGATGGAACGAACAGATTTCCATGCGGAAGATTCCATGTTCGGCTAATTGTCGGGGGAGATCGATCAGTTCGACCGAGCCGTTCCCATAGGTAGCCTGACGCTCCGGCGTTTGGGTGCCACCAGGTCTATAGGGATAGGTGCCGCCGAGCGCGCGATGCAGCGACCATGTGGAAACGGCAAAACGGTCCGTCAAATCCATCGCCGAAATCATGAAATCTCCTCCTGTTTCGCCTCCACGGCTCTCCACCAATCCACCTCCCGGTCAATAGAAAGATGAGACTTGGTCTATCAGCAATTCGTCAATCGTTTGATGCGTGCGAGCGCGTCATTCGCCAATGCGACGGTAAGCTTTCTCGATGGCAGAGGCTGCGCCAACCTCGCCGCCTGGCCAGACCAGAGATTGGTGAAGTCATCAGATCCGAAAGATTCTGCCTTGGCACGGAGAGGTGCCAATGTGCCGCCCGCCGTCGGAAAAGCAGGCGCCAGATCCGAGAGCGGCCCAACCTCACGCATGATGCGATTCAGCACACCTCTTGCCGGCCGCCCGGTAAAGACATTGGTCAATGCCGTGCTGTCATCGCCGGCACGTTCTAGCGCAGCACGATGAACCGGCGGAATTCTAGCCTCCGGCGTGAAAAGATAGCTCGTTCCTATCTGGACGCCCGCGGCACCGAGCGCAAAAGCAGCCGCAATGCCACGCCCATCAGCAATACCACCCGCAGCGATAACCGGAACATCAACCGCATCGACAATCTGTGGCACCAGCGCCATCGTGCCGACCTGCGTCGCCATATCTTCCGTCAGGAAACTGCCGCGGTGACCGCCCGCCTCGAACCCCATGGCAATGACGGCATCGACGCCGCGCTCAGAGAGCCAGCGAGCCTCCGCCACGGTAGTCGCCGACGAAATGATCTTCGCCCCAGTGGCCCCCACCCGTTTCATCAATTCCGGGTCCGGTAGCCCGAAATGAAAACTGACGACTTCAGGCCGATAGGCTTCCACAACCTCACAGAATAAGCGGTCGAATGGAGCTCTTGCACCTGCAGGAGCCGGCGTAGACGGGTCGAGCCCGGCCTCGACATAATAGGGCGCAAGCCGTGCTCGCCATGCCATTAGCCGTACGGGATCGGGCTGCGGTGCAACGTGGGTGAAAAAATTCACATTGATCGGCCGCTTCGTCGCGGCTCGTATTTCATCCAATGCCGCCCGTAGTTGCTCGACACTGTACTGCGCACTCGGCAAGGACCCAAGGCCACCCGCCTCGCTAACCGCGATCACCATCTCAGGCGTCGTTGCTCCAGCCATGGGTGCTTGAATGACGGGTAGATCGATACCGAAGAGATCAAGAATTCGGGTATCGGGCCAATGTTTCATCGCAGGCACCTTCCATCATCCATGTCCTAGTATCGGCATGACTATTATCAGTCCACAATCTGCGACGAAAATGATTAGTTCAGATGAAGTCATCACACTTGGCGATGGGAAGCGGTGACTTAGCCTGCAAATTTTCACGATTGGCTCGACCGGACAGGATGATTCTCGAGACAGAAAACGCAAAAAACGCCCTCTCCTGTACAGGAGAGGGCGGGCAACAGTCGATCGCAAACCGATATGGACGCGAGCTATGGAAGAGCCCGACCGCCTCTGATCCAACGCGAGATCGTATCGAAGAGCAGATCGGCGATCCACATGGCACAGACGCCGACCACGAAGGCCGTGGCATTCATCGCAGCAACATCTTTCTGAGGCAGCGGCCAGTTGATAACTCGCAAATAATATAATGCCGGCTCCGTCAGATAGGCGGCGGCAAGGGCCCCACAAATCGGCGACGCAACCATTTCGCGGGTGGTATATCGACGTCGTGACAGTCCTCGCAAAATACCACCGGAGAGACCGGCAATAACGACACCCGCCTTGATGCCCAAGGCATCGAGAAACTCGTTAATCGCCATCAATCGCCTCTTCATACTCAACATGTCGTCAAAAGAACCATCGCCGGCCCCCGGCTGGCCGAACGAGCAAACTTATTTGCTGACCGGTGGCTGGGGTTTCACCAGACCCGACAGTCCATCCCGAACGACGTTGATGGCCACCTTCAATGCGGAGAGTCCCGCAATTACGAAAGCAGTGATCTGCGGGCTGAGGAAGGACTGCGAGCATTCCAGCATGCCGTCGCTAAATTGAGAGCAGCCAGTGGCAAGCAGGACGGCAACGAAGAGCGCAGACAGGCTGATAAGAATATTCAGCACGTTATGAATGGTGTTGGTATTGAGCACTTATTGATCCCTTTCATTTCGGAATGAATTCCGTTTTCCGCCGTCAAGCATAGAACACGCCGATATGACGACCGGGGTCGAACATGCAGGCTAAAGCGTCGATAGCGGTGAATGCGATATGCAGAGCGAAGCGCCGAAAGATCTTGTCGTCTGGCTCATGCTTCGTGCAGGCGAGAAGACGCAACATTTGCACCGGTGATGCGAAGCCCGTCTGGAGGAAGGTAAAATCGAGAATGGCGCGTCGTGGTTTAGCGAGCGCTCTCGAGCGCAGCAGCGAACTTCCTGGCGTAGCCGGCGATTTCATCGGCACGGTCCGTGCCGTTGATGACTTTGCGCGCGCCATACCAATCGGCCGTTGTCGCGGAAAAGAAATCGGCGAGCCTCTTGCCGGTAAATCGGCCATTGATCATGCCATCGAACAGGATCTCGACCGTCTTGACCGGATCAAGCGCTTTGTCAGGATCATTCGCGATCCCGTATTTTTCATAGTTGTCGCGGCCAGTGATCTGCACCAGACCACGACCACGATAGCGCCAGCCATCGCCGCTGGCCTCGTTGCCATTGCCCATGCGGCTTCCATAGGCGCGATTGGCGATACGCTCCGGTTGTCGCGCGTAAGCAGTCGCCTGAGCCGCCGTGAAGTATTTCGGGAATGTGGTGCGAAGGCCAGCCGCCGAATAGTTCAGATTTTCCGAGACGGCGCACATGGTCGCATCCGTCTCGTGAAGGGCAGTCGCCAGCATATAGGCCAGCCATCGCGCATCGAAGGGCAAGGCCTCCCATACGTCAAGGATGGTCTCCATGCCATTGACCTTGTTTTGCGACAGGCGCCCGGCGAACAACGACAAGCGTACCGCCGCGAAGAACTTCGCGTGGTTCATTGATTCTGATCCTTGATGAAGAGAAGCCCGCCCATGGCGGGTGCGTTTGAACGGCTGGTCTAGCGCCGGTGACGTGCAGGCCTGGCGAAGGCGGCAGGTTTATCTTCGGCGGTCACATCAGGTTCGGCCGGAACCACTTCCGATCCCGGTACCTCGAGCGCCTTGATCCGATTTTGCGCTTCGGCAAGCTGGGCGGCGAGGCTATCGACGGCATTGGCGAAGCGCTCGACCTCGCCTTGCAGAAACTCGTTCTGTTTCTTGAGGGACGCTGTGAGGCTGGACATCACGGCTCTCCTTACGAATTCGACGGCCACGCGAAGGCGTCGATCTCCGCCGCCTTGGTAATCGCTCCGGCGACAGTCTGCCGATCAACCTCGCCTTCAGCCGCGAAACTCGCCTGTACATGCGCGGCGACCGCATTGGCGACAGCCGTCATCTGCGCGGCCGTCAACTCGACGAAGCTGCCGCCGCTCGTCTTGAACTGCACGGCCACGTCCGGATTGGCCGTCACATAGTTATAGGCGCCGGTAATCAGCGCCTGGCTGGCACGATCTGTCATAATCGACATGCCATTGAGGACGATACCGCCCGTTTCGACGGCATAGCGCTTCGTTGCGGCATAGGCGTAGAGATCGACAGCGATCGGCTCCGGAGACCAGCCTGCGACGATGGCGAGCAGGGTTTCCGGCGTCTCCGGCCAATCGCCGGCCGCGCTGACCAAGGCTGCTTCCTTGTTGCTGAGTTGGTCGAGGATCGCATCCTTGTCGGCTTCGACTAAGCCGGAAGTGATCTTGGCGGCAAGCGCAAGCCAGAAATCCGCGACGTTGTAGATCTGCTGCCGGCCGAGCCAGAAGGCTGCGGCGGCCATCCAGCGCTCGGTCTTGCCCTCCGATCGGGCCGCCAACAGCGCCTCGACCATCGGGTCATACATGGTGTCGATGCGATACATCGCGGTCTCCTATCTAAGTGTCCAGGATTGATAGAGGATGCCTGAGACCGTGGTCAGAGCCGCGACCTGAATGGCATAGCTATGCACGCCGGCCGACGCGACATCTTCCATGATCATGTTGTAGGCATAGGTGTTCGTGCCCGGTGCACTCACAGTCAGGTCCAGCAATTGCGTACCAGTCGTCGTGTTGATCAGATACATATGACCGGTGCCTGAGCTGGCGTTCGTATAGAGGGTGACTGTGAAGCCCGTCAGAACTGCGCTCGGATTGTCGTTATTGATCGACCAGGTATAGATCGTGCGCAGCGTGCCGTCCCCCCATGGGCCGGCGCTAATTCCCTGAGTTCGCCGCTGACCAATGCTATTTTTGGCGATGCGGGTGTAGTCGACGCCGCCCACCACGAGCTTGTCGGTACTGATCGCGCCGGCCTGTATCATCCCTGCGCTGATGGCATTCGCGGCGATCGCATTGGCGGTGACGGCACCGTCAACGATCAACTCGGCATTGATGGCTTTGCGCATCATCGGACGCGACCAAAGCGCTCCAGCCCCGCCGGTAGAGGGACGGCCGATCTGGAGACCCATGGCGCAGCGCGTTTGGCCGCTGGGTATCGTCACCTTTCCCCGAAGCAATACCCATGACCCCATCGTCGAGGTCGCTGCGGCTTGGGTATACGTGATCGTTTCAGAGGATGCCCCCTTGGTGCAGGCGTAGACGACGGCGGCGTAGGTCCCGTCAGAATTCTTCACCCAGACTTCAAACGCGTATTGTTGGCCAGGCACGACCGGGTAGAACTGGGAGACCGCGCAGAACACGCCATTCGCGCCGAGTATCCAGCCCGACGCGTCCCCCTGACTCGCATCATTCGCATAGGATAACTGCCCCGTAACCGTCCAGCTCGTGAGATCGCCCTGAGACCAGCCATTATCGACAATATTGCTGAAGTCGGTCAGAATGAGCGACTTGGCGGTGATCGAATTGGCCGCGATTTGTGCCGCACCGATGGTATTGGCAGCGAGCTTGTCGCCGGTGATCGTGCCGGCAGCGATAGTGGCGGCGGTCACAGCGCCAGCCGCAATGGTGCCCGCCGTGACGGCATTTGCGGCAATCTTCCCAGCCGTCACTGCATTGGCGGCGATCGCATTGGCGGTGACGGCGCTGGCGACGATGCCACCAGCGGTGATGAGGACACTATCCCCGTTGCTCCAGGGCGTCGCCTCCGTAGCCCCGGCCGGGATGCGGCACAGCATCGGTTTGTTTACAAACATGTAGCTGTCCGTCGAGCCGCTGTTCGTGTCACGCTTGCGGATATGGACGCCCGCGCACACACTCCCGGTAGGCGCAACTCCTGCTACACGAAGACGCGGCCAGGTATCAGGGTCAGTCGAGCTAGATGAGTTCGCGCTGTTAGATGAAGGGCCGGCATAGCTCACCACCGAACCATCGGAAGTGCGCCACTCGATGCGAAGGTCGACGATGCAACGATGGGCCGAAACGTAGGCGGTCGCCTCCAGCGTTTCACCTGCCGTGCAGGACACGCCGTATTTGAGGTTGTCGACAGCCAGCGTGTCAGCATCCGAGCGCAGCCAGCGTACGTCGGTATAATAGCTGCCTGAGGTCGGGCCGCTGTTCTGAAACACCATCAAGGTGGGGTTGTTCTTTCCCGCATAGGTCTCTGAGGTGGTCCGAATTCTAACGGACAGGCTGGGGACAGTCCCGCTTGATCCATAAGTCCAGCAGTCCATACCGGCAGAGAAGCTCGCATTCTGCAGAAGGTTCTTGCCGGAGCCGACCGCCAGAGCATCCGTAGTGACGGAATTGGAAGCAAGCTTATCCGAGGTGATTGCGTCTGCAGCAATCTGTGAGGCTGAGACAGCCCCGGCCGCGATCGTACCCGCCGTGACGGCGTTCGCAGCGATCTTGCCGGCGGTCACTGCATTAGCCGCAATGGCATCGGCCGTGACTGCGCCGGTTGCGATTGCTGTGGCTGTCACCGCGTCGGCGGCGATCTTCGACGCGATGACAGAGCCGTCAACGATCAGGGATGCGGTTTGCCGGCGCAGCCAGCTTAGACCGCCGATCGAGACATTGCCGTCAGTATAGGTGCGATGGATGTACCCTTTGATGACGGCTCCATAAGCCGTCGCTGGCGGCGTGATGTTAGCGGTAAAGGTCTGAACCCCGTCCGCCGTTCCCCCATCAGCCGTGCCATAGGAACAGATTGTGACGTAGGTATCAGGGCTGAGAAGATTACCGTCTGCACCCAGCCAATGAACCCGTATCCACAATCCGAACTTGGTGCCAGACGTTCTGATTGCCTGCACCGATGCCAGATATGGCTGACCGGCTACGATTGCAAACGGCTGGCTTTGCAGGATTTGCACATAGCTGCTGCCGCTCACATAGCCGTAGTCAATCGCACCTTTTGAGGTGAAAGCCTGAGATGTCGCAGGATTTACGACACTATTGGTCAACACTGGCCACGATGCAGAAGACTGCATCTGGTTATCAGGAATGAGGTTTTCCCAATCCTGCAGGACAAGGCTCTTCGCCGTGACAGCGTTAGCGGCGATCTGAGTCGCGCCGATCGCGCCGGCAGCGATTTGGCCGGCCGTGATCGTGTTGGCGGCAATCTTGTCGGCGGTGACCGCTCCAGCCGCAAGCGCGTTGGCGGTGACGGAACCCGCCGCAAGCTTGGGCGTCGAGATCGCACCATCGGAAATCTGAGTGCCGACGATCTGCCCCGCAATGTCGGTCGCCGCCGTTGCCGCCGTCCAGGCGCTGCCGGTGTAGCGGTAGAGCTTGTCGTCCGTGGTCAGATAGACCGTGCGGCCTTCGACGTTGTCGCTGGTCGGTAGCGTGGAGACAATCTCAACTGGCTTGATGGTGGACGCGAACTTGGTTGCATCGATCGCCAGCGCCGCCAGCTTCGAGTTGGTAATCGCGCCATCGGCAATCTGTGAGGAAACTAACGTGCCGCTGACATCGACCGCAGCGACAGCCGCCGTCCAGGCGCTGCCGGTGTAGCGATAGAGCTTGTCATCCGTGGTCAGATAGACCGTGCGTCCCTCGACATTGCCGGTTGCCGGCAGCGCGGAGACGATCTCGACCGGCTTAATGGTTGATGCGAACTTAGTCGCTTCGATCATAGCGTCGGCAAGCTTTGCCGCCGTCACCGCACCATCCGCCAGCTTGGAGGAAATCACGGCGCTGTTCGCCAGCACCTCCGCCGTCACCGCCGAGACCTGCAGCTTCGCCGTCGAGACAGCGGCGTCGGCCAGCTTCAGGTTGGTGACAGCCTCGTCCATGATCTTGGAAGCGATCACGGCCGCGTCGGCGATCTTGTTCGCCGTGATGGAGTTATCCAAGACATCTGCCGTCGATATCAGGATATTCGGCGTCTTGACCGTCAGCCATGTGGACCAGTCCGTAGCGCGGGTCGACTTCGGAATATATCGCCCGCGCACCTCATAGTCGGTGTCCGGAAGCATCCATTGGCCGGATATGATCCACGAGAATGGCGACTGGTAGCGCGTGCTGTCGCTGTCAAATACGACATCGCTGGTCTCCTTCAGCCGAACCTGCACCCAGACGCGCTCAACGTCGTCCATGTCCGCCGCGCAGCTGATCTTGATCGCCGGGCGACGATCGATGCCTCCCGCATCCTTGACCGTCGCGGGCTCGACAGCCCAACCCGTCATCGGCTGCGACGGCGGCGTGATCGGGCCGATCCATCCTGTCGCGGTCGGCAGCTGCAGACCGCTATGCCAATCGTAGTCTGCCGGATCGACTTCCTTCAGTGTAACGACAACAAGGAAATTCGGCTGCGGCTCGACCTTGACGACGAGGAACTTCTTTTCCGCATAGCCATTGCGTGCCGAAGACCATGAGACGACATCGTTGGGCTCCAGCGGATAGGCATCCGGCGGCAGCGAGATCTGGTGCACGCGGAAGCGGCGATAGTCCTGGATCATCGCCAGGCCGACGCGCTGCACCTGGTTGGCGAAGGGCACGGCCGGCAGCTCGATCTGTGCCGGCAGGCGGCGGTTGCCGTCTTCCGTCTCCAGATCGGTATTATAGCGACCGGGCGCATCCTTCGTCGCCCATTTCTCAGTGGGCTCGGGATAGGTTGCCTCGATGGCGTTATAGGTATCGGAGAGCGTCGGAAAGGGCTGGTAATCCTGCTCTTCGGTGACGATGATATCGTCATCGGAGAAGGAATAGACGGCGCCGCCGGGCGCACCGACCAGCATCTTGAAGATGCCGCCGACCTCGGCCATGCGGCCGTTGCAGCCCTTGAGAAGCTCGGAGATCACGTCAAGCGGCTGTTGGTCGCACTGGATGTCGTAGCCGGCACGGAAGGCGGGCTCGCTGGCGCCGCCGTCGAGCGTTACGGGAGCGTCGCAGGCATTGGCCGCCGCCATCCAGCTTGCCGCCGGCAGACAGAAGGCGGCTATGTTCTGGCCGCCGTAAACCCATTCCGATCCATAATAGACGCCACGCGCCAGATTGTAGATCATGACGGCTGGATTGCTGGAGGCCTCCCATGTCGACGGATCGGTCCATCTGTGCACGCCACTGCCGCCGACCGACGAATCCTTGCGGAGATCGTAGAGCCGCACGGGGTGCGGTTGATAAAGGCCGGCGGGGACGCCGGAGAAGAGATCGGTGTTGTACCGGGCGGTGAGGATGACGATCTGGCAGCCGAGGCCGATCATGGTCGATTTCCACGGCCGGTCCGGCTCGGAGCCAAACTTCGCGGTCAGGAAGGCGTCGGGTGCCGATTGCGTGCCATCCAGAAACCTGATCCAGAGATAGTCCTTGCTGCCGACGCGATACTGCGCCACCGGGAAACCGCGCCCGTCCGGATGCGGCTCCTCCCAGAGCACGCCGACTTCCTGATCGTCGATCCAGACGCTGGTGAGACCGCGCTCGCCGGCGTGGTTCGGCAGGCTGCCGATCTCGATGACGTCGGTGAAATAGGCATTCGGCGTCTTGCCGTCCTCGCCCCATGTGCCGGCATATTTGCGCCGGCCGGCGGTGGCATAACTGCCCATGACGAAGGACATGGGGTGATCGTCGCCCATGCTGATCTCGAGCTTGGTGCCAGCCTGCCGGGGCTGCTCCTTCTTTGCCAATGCCTTTTCAATCAGGGACAGACCGACATTCAGGGCAACGGTCAGCACCAGCTTGCCGATGGCGCCGATCGAGGTGAGGAAGCCTGAAATCGCGCTGATCGCCAAGCTGATCGGTTCGGCGTGCGCGGCATCCGCCATCAGCCAGAAGCCGAGGACGTTCAGGAGCAGGATGAGATATTTCATGGATCGGGCGACCTCGATTGGCGCATGGGAAAGGGTCGCCGCGGTCGAGGCCGCGCCGACATGTCACCGGCCTGGGATAATGGAGCTTGGCGGCGTATCGCCGTATCAACCGACCTTGAAGGCGCGTGCGGCGTCGAGCAGATCGACCGTGCCGAGACCGGTTTCGCGCAACACGAAGATGCGTTCGCCATTGACGACGCCGAGCGCATAGCCGAAGGGGCCGTCGTGCGGGATGGCGGCGATATCGCCGATATGGGCCTGGCTCGGGTGGATCTCCGGCAGCATGGTGGCGACGAGATCGGCGAGATTGTCGAAGCCGGCCGCCTTCATCGTCTTCAGCGCGCCGGCGGCGGTCGAATATTCGCCGCGAAACTGGTCGGCGCAATCGACGCCGGTGATGGCCAGCACCAGATTGCCGGCAAGGCCCGGCCCGCAATCATGGCTGCCCCAGGCAAAGGGCGTGCGCTTCAGCCGGTCGATCTCGGCGACGAAACAGGCGCGCCAGTTCTTGACCCTGACGAGTTCGCTCATCCCTTCTGCCCCCATGGAATTTGCCAGTTGGCGACGGTGCTGGAATAAAGGCCGAACTCGTCGCCGCTGCGACGCTTCTGGCCTTCATAGGAGGATTTGGCCGGATTGGTGCGCTCCAGCATGGCGATGGCCGCCGAAATCGCCGATATCTCGACATCGCCGTCCTGTCCCACCGAAGGCGTCTTGATCGGCGCGCCGTCGACGATGCCGAGAAAGGCGATCTCGGGGGCCGCGCTCGGCTGACGCGTCGCGGTATCGAACGCCATGTCGTGGATCTCCACCGGCGCCAGCCGCAGATCGTAACCGCGGACAAGCTGCTGCGCCACCGGCGCGATCTGGCCGATGGTGATCGTCACAGTCTGGATCGTCAGGTCGGCGGTGCGCGGGATCGGGCTTACCTGCAGATTGAGGCCGCCATAATAGGCTCTTGCCTCCGGCAGTCCGGTCACCCCAGAGGTGACGGTGATATTGATATCGTCATCGCCGGTCCACAGACCGATCGAGGCCGGTGCGCCGGAGGCGATATCTTTGCCGGTGATCCAGACGAAGCGGCGGGGCACGAGCCCCTTGTCGCGCGCGCCGGTCAGCGCCGCGAGGAAGGCGGAGGTGATGTTCTTCATCGTCTATTTCTTCTGGATGATCTTGAAGGTGGCGCCGGAGGTGATGGGGCCGCTCGCGGTGCCGGGATTGTGGCTGCCCGGCATGACCAGGCATTTGCAGGCCGGCAGCAGCAGGATTACGCCGAGACCGGCGGCAAAGCCGGCCGGCAGATGCGGGAAGACGCCGAAGACCGGCGTCGTGCCCGCCCCCGATGCCGTCACCGTTTCCGAGACTTCGAGAAAGGCATAGCGGCCGCCATAGCCGATCTGCATCTTGTCGCCGACAGTCAGCCGATACCCCGCCGGCAGGCCCGTGAGGCTGAGCGAAGCGTTGTCGGCTCCGAGCGCGGCGATGCTGACGCTCGCGCTCCCGAGCTTCGTCCCGTCGGGGTCGGCCTGTGGATATTTCGACAGCGGATCATAAAGAAAAAGCGCCTCCTGGGCGCCGTGTAGTTTGCGGATGCGGGCGGCGATCTGTTTCGCCTCCGCATTGTACATGTCGGAGAGCGTCACCGTGCCGGTCCAGAGCGGCGGCGCCAGCTCCGCCTGCCAGACCCGGCCATCGCCGGAGCCGGAAAGCTCGTCATTGCGCTGAATGTCCCAGACGATGCTGGAGATCTTCAGGAGATCGGCAAAGGCCGGCAGGCTGTAGGGATAGGAAACGGCCATCAGCGCCTCCGGGGATTGCGGTTGATCTGCGCGACGCGATCGGGAAGCTGCTGATTGAAATCATTCAGCCCCTGCCGCGTCGAACTCTGCGCTTCCGATTGCGCGACATTCTTCACATAGGCCTTGAGATTGCCGTCCTCATCGACGGAAACGCCGACCGTGACATGCACGCCGGAAGCGGAGCCGGAGGCATCGTTCTGGTTATCGGCCCTGAGGCGACGGACGGGAACGGCAACATCCGGCGCCCGCACCAGTTGCGGCCCGCCCTCGCCGACCACGCCGCCATCGGCATAACCACGCCGACCAAGCCGCATCGCCTCAACGATGCCGACGCCGCCCGCCCGGGCGATATCCTTCTGGCTCCAGACGACCTCGCCGGCGTGAACGATGCCGGCCGGCTCGTGCTTGCCGCCGGGGCCTGTATAGCCGCCATCGGCGAACAAGCCGTTGGCGCCGCTCGCGATAACGCTCGCCGCCTGCGGCGACCGCGCCAAAATGCCGAGATCCAGCCCGCCTCCACCGAAGAGGCCACCAAACAACCCACTACCGGCGCTGTTGACCTTGAACAGGCTGTTGAGCACATCGTTCAGCAACCGGTCGGAAATCTTGGTGAGCACGGAAATCGCCGCCTTCCCCAAGGATTTCCAAAGGCCCTCGCCATTGCGCAAGCCGCTGACCAGCGTCGAGGCAAAATCGCCGGCAAGCTCGCGGGCATATTTCAGCTGTTCATTGTAGCGGATGATATTGGCAGAGGCCGAATTCATGTCGACCGGCAGACCATATTGCTTCTGTGTCGAAGCAACAGTCTGGTCGACGGTCGAGCGGCCCATTTGATCCTGCTGGAACTGGATATCGCCCGCGAGCTTCTGCAGCGCCTGCGCGTCGGCAACACGCCGATAGGCATCAGCCTGGTCGTTGGCCGCCTTGGTCAATTGCGGCATTTGCGCCAACTGCACTGCACAGCTTTTCTGAAGCTCGTCCTGACTTTGCTTCAGCGTGACAACCTTCGATTTCACATTGTCCGTCGCGACAGCGGATTGGGTAGAGGCCTGGCTGCCAAGTTTGGTCTGTTCGGTGTAAGTTTGTGAGGACTTCGTAAGACCATCCACCGCGTCTTTCTGAGCCCGTATGACCTTATTCGAACTGGCATCCACGAGAGACTTCGCCTTGCCGTTGCCGACTGGCACATATGCTGCCGCCGTCGACAAATTCTGAAGGTCGCTCTGCGTTTTCGCCGCGTTGTTTTCAATAGAAGTTTGCTGCGTGGTCACTGCTTTGCCCGCCGCTTGCGCCGTCTCAGGCAAGCCCGAAAGACGCTTCTCATAAGCACGCTGCGCTTGTTCTCCGTAATTCTGTATTAGACTGACCGTCCTTATCAGCGGCCCACGAGCTTCGCTCAACGACGACGCCATTTGACCAAGTTCTTGATCACCGCTTTCCGCATATGCTTTCTTGGCAAGATCAACTACCGTCTGGATATCTTCTATCGTCAGTTTACCATTATCGGCATTTGTCTGAAACTTCGCACGAGCGACTCCCAGGGCATGTAGGTTGGAGTCTGCATGTACGGCGGCATAATCAAGCCTTACCGCCATATTCTCATTGTCAGCATTGATATTTCTTATTGTGTCGACAATTGATTCCCGATTTACCTTCAAGACAGCAGATACTTTAGTAACAAGATCACTAATGTCTTTCGCCTGCTTGGTTTGAGCCGCGTATTCTTTTGCAGCTGGGATCTCATCACCGAAATGGTCTGCTAGATACCGGGCGTCCGCGTCTTGAGCATCAAGGCTTCCTTCCGCCCTTTCTCTGACTGCAGAAGGACGGATATAATTCACTCCATTTCCTACTGCCGCTGCCGCCTCACCCCTGAGATCCTTAATTCGCCCCCCTCCTTGTATAAGCAGAAAAGCGGCCACGCCCAGACCAACATCCTTCCAATCAATCTGCGGCGGCTCGCTAAACTTAAAACCTGGCTGAGCAATGGCGTTCACAGCTCGACTTTGCGTTAATGTGCTTCCGCCTCGGTTGTCGGATGTCGTGCCACCATTTTGTGCTTTATTGTCAACTGATTGAACAGATGATGTGATTGCGCTCGCGTCAGCATTCATAGCAACTAAAAGGCTTTTTGCTTTACCGGAATTACTTGCGGCGGCACCATAGCTGTCAGTGAGATTTAAAACTTGCGCATTTGCCTTTCCGATAGCGCCACTCGTGATATTTGCCCGCGCACTTACGACATCAAACGCTCGGGAAGTAGCGCCAGCTGCTTTTTGCGTCCGCGTCGCTGCTGAGCTGAAATCATCCAAGCTCGTAGTAGCAGCATCGACACCCGAGGTCGAAATCTGAATTCCCAATTTTGTAATATCTTGCACCGGTACTCCTTTCGAGAATCAGACGTGAGAGGCAGCGTTTCAGGCCAAAGCAAACGGCACAACGGCTGTTTGTCATTGTTTCAGCGGTCGCTATGCGAGAGAAACAAGTAAGCGTTTAAAATTCAGAGCTGCATTATCGCGTTTCTTGCGCGAACGACCTTTTCCCTCTAAGATTGCCTAGATCAACCTATGAGGGCATCATGCGCCGAATAATTTTAGCAACTTTTGCATGTGTAATAAGCGGCAACGCTCATGCGGATTATCGCGAAGAGATCCATAATTTAGCGATTCAGGTCAACAACGCCACCTACTCCAGCCTAACCACAGCCTATATTTGCCGGAATGTCGCTGGCATTGATACCTACCTAAAGGTGCGCCAAAAGGTCGAAGCGGTAATGGCTAGACTAAGCTCGGATGCTGGCTTGGTGCGCGAAACGATTGGCTCTTGGGAAACGCTACTGCAGAAAAATCGAGACTATAAGAATCCTGGCGTTACAGAAAAAGAATGTACGGACGCACTTAGCGACAGAGATCGCAAGCTCGACGCTGCTCTTAATGCCATGTTAGACATTCGTGGTGATCGCTAATACTTTGATTGACACCTAAAAAGTGCAATAGCCAAAGGCTATCAAGCCGGCAGAATTTGCAATATCTGTCACTGGCATACCTTTTCAAAACATGCGAAATACAACCCTGCGCTTTGAATGGGGGATTTCGTGATTAGATTGTGGAGATTGGTCAGCGTGGCTCTTTTGCTGCCAGCCATTGGCGGCTGTAGCTCTTCTGAATCGAAATTGGTGACCGTGTGCGAAGAGGTTTTGAAACTGAGACTTTTAGCGCCAGCAGGATACAAGCGGGTCGAAATCAAAGAATCCAACGAGCCTCTCAACCGCGCCGACTATAAACGCTATTTGGCGGGAGACGAATATGGGCCGCTCATCCAGGGAGCCAGGATGAAGGATTTTGACCAAGGCCGGGTAAAACCTCTGATGTTTGAGGTTCTTATAACTTACGATGCTCCTAACGCTTATGGCACACCAATTCGCGGCACCTCCAGATGTCAATATCCAACTGACAATGAAGACACCTCCAGAGCGGACCGTCTCTACGTAATGATTGACGGCAAAACGAACGCGGACTGGTTAGAGACACAGCGTTAATAAGAGCGGTAGCGACAATGAAGCCTCAACTACTTCTGACTGCATTCTTCGCGTGCACAATCTTCACGCAAGTTTTAGCCGACGACGAGCACAAGCGTCTTCAGCTGACCGGTAAAGTCATCGATGATGTGAACGTGAGTTTCGTGATTGCTTATCAATGCCGAGATGTGCTTGGCACGACATATTACAACGCAATTCGGACGTATGCCGAGAAGGCTTTTCAGCAAATCGGCTTGTCACCGGAAATGGCGGCACAACGAGTCAACAGACTTGAAAAGTTTATCGAGAGCGAAAACAAACCCGGCCGGAAGGAGGATATCGAGGGATGCGTATGGAATATTTCAACCGTAAACCACGACCTGCAGACCGCACAAAAGAACTATATCGACTTTACGCACCCTAAAAATCCATAAGGAATTACGGTGACAGTGCACTCAATAAGCTTTCAGATCTGACCAACGCAATCGATGGCCCGTCTTGCTCGTATCATCATCCCTGATATTCCACATCACGTGACCCAACGCGGCAACGGGCGGGCGCAAACCTTCTTCTGCGATGATGACTATGCGCTCTATCGCGATCTCCTGGCCCATCATTGTCGTGCCGCCGGCGTAGAAGTCTGGGACTGGGTGTTGATGCCCAATCATGTTCACCTCATCCTCGTTCCGACGGATGCTGACGGTATTCGCCGCGCACTATCTCGCGTTCATCGCACCTATGCCGGCCACATCCATGCGAGGCTGCGCCGGACCGGCCATTTCTGGCAGGGCCGCTTCGGTTGTGTCGCCATGGATGAAGAACATCTGGCAGCAGCGCTCCGCTACGTCGCCCTCAATCCGGTGCGCGCCCCTTACCCCGCCTCCCGCGCCCTGATCGCCTCCGTCTCCTCCTCCACCGCCTGGCAATAGCGCCCGTCCATCGCCTTCAGCACGGCGATGTCCTCGCGGCGCAGGAGATTGCCGGTCAGGTGCAGCCAGGCCAGCATTTCCAGGTGGGAAAGCGGCGCCGGACCGGAAAAGCCGGGGGCCTGCGCTGAACGCAGATCCCAGAACCAGTCCCAGAGCGCATGGCCGGCCTCTGGCACCTCGGCCTCCGGGCTGATAAGCTCGAAGGCCTCGTTGCGTTCGCGCCGGGTCTCGCCGTTAGTATCGCGCACGCAATCGTAGCGTGCGACGATCCTTACGGCTTCTGAAAGCCCTTCGGCAAGCTCTTCATAAAATTTGCGCGGTCCTCCGAGGCGCCGGCCACCTGATCGTAGATCCAGCCGGCGTCCTCGACGACTTCGCGAGCCTTCTCGAAGGAGAGCACCGGCTGCTCGCCCTTCCACTGCTGCTCGCCCCAGTTCCAGGAAGCGATGGCGGCGGCGGCCTTGTCGAGATATTCGGCCTCGACCTTGCTGGTCGTCAGCTTCTTCTTGCGGCTGGCGAGGAAGCGGTCGCTATGCTGGCGAACGATCTTCTTCACCTCGTTGCTCTCGGCCGAGCGGACCATGAAGGAGATGCCGAGCGGCTCCTCGGTGGCCGGATGCAGGAGCTGCAGCTCGAAGAGATCTTCGGAATTGACGAGACTGGAGATATCCAAGGAAACACCTTATCGGTTGGGACATATTCGAGTGGCCGCGCGCCGCAGGAGAGCGACGCGCGCAAGGTTCCGAAAGATCGCGCTTACGGCGTGGTGACGGGATCGATGCGGATCGGCAGCTGGTTGAGGCCGATCTTGAACTTCTCCAGATCGAAATCGTCGGAGCCGCCGCCGGGATAGAGCGGGCCGGAAACGACGCCGCGCGAATAGAAGATCGTGTTGGTCTTGCCCTGCGGCGCGTCGTTGCGCTCGACCTTGATCGCCATGTTGTTGATGTTCAGGGGATCGCCGAAGACGCGCAGGATGTCCTGGCCGGGATCGTCGGCGATGGAGGCGACTTCAAGCTCCGGGTCGCCGGCATTGGAGACGCCCTTCTGCTTCTGCTGCACCGGCTCGTCGAGCGTGTTGTAGTTGTTGATGGTGGAATCGGAGCCAAAATCGCCGATATTGCCGACCTTGCCGACCTGCACCCAGGTCAGCGCGGCATAGGCGCTGGCCGTCAGGTCGCTATTCTGGGCGGTCTCGCATACGTAGACCTTGGAGCCCTTTTTCGTGCTTTTATTCGCCATGGATCATGTCTCCGGTTCAAAGGCGGTGTAGGGAATGGTGACCGGTATCTGCACGCGGTCATCCTCTTGGATCGGGCCTGCGGCCCACGGCTCGCCGCTGATCGTGATCTTCACGCCAGAGGCAAACAGCGTCTTGTTGTTGAAATGGTCGATCACCAGGCCGGCGGCATCGAGCGGCTTGATCAGCCCGCCGCCGGCCTTCCAATAGACGGAAACCTGCAGGAGCCCGCGCTTCTGCTGCGGATCGTCGCCGAGCGTCACCTGTCGCGTCCGATTGGGCAGGAAGCTGACAGCCAGATAATGATCCGGCTTTTCTTGCCCCGCCGGCGGAAAGGCAATCCCCGGCTGCGCCACCGGCAATACCGGCTGGAATTCGAGCGCGGCCAGATGATCCAGCAGCGCAGCCAGAATGAGAGCGTCCGTTGCCGTCGCCATGCGTCACCTTGTCTAGACTGTTGAGATTTCGAAGGATCAGGCCGTCGTGTCGCGCACGGCGCGCTCGACGATATCGGGCCATTGCTGCGCGGCGAGCCGCACCATGCCCTGCCCCGCCCGGCCATCCTTGCCATACTCGACTTCGGCAGCCTCAGGCGCGGTAAAGCCCATGTAGATCATGCCGCCCAGCGGCACGCCGAGGCCGGCCAGATTGACCGGCTGACCATCAGATCGCCCGGCGTCCCCGCTTTGCAGCGGCGAGGCGGAGATCTGGAAGGAGTTGGCAAGCTCGCCGGAAGCCGGCGTTGCCTCGACGATCGCCTCGGCCAGCCGCTGCGCGGAGAGGTTCACCACCTCCTCCATGCGCTTCTTGGTCCGCTCGGCCCAGGCGGCGATCTCGGCGGAGAAATTGGAAGACGCCATGTCGAATGCCCCTATGGAATGCCGCGCGACCGCCGAGGGTCTTCCGTCGGGGACGCACGCGGTTCGAAATTCAGGAAGGTTCGGCCGCCATAGCGGGCGCGGATCGTCGATTTCGGGCTGCGGCGCGCGGCATGCGCCACGCCATCTCTCCTTGCCGAAAGCCGGTTGAGCAGCAGGATCGAGCGAACCAGCAACCAGAGCGTCAGGACCGCCCTGAAGCGCGCCAGCGCCGTCATCGCCGCACCTGCAACTGCCAAAACACGATCGTCCCGCCCGGCGATAGCGGCCGGATATCGACAATCGCATGCTCGATGTCGCCGATCACAAGCCGGTCGGCCAGCGTTGGCGTGATCGATAGTCCCTCGGTCGAGAGATAGACCATGCGATCCCCACGCTGGATGAGCGCATCGGCGACATGCGCCTCGTTATGATCGAGATCGACGAGCGAACAGGCAAACGCCTCGCTCGTCTGAACCGGATCGTAGTCGGGGCCGGCATTGACGATGCGCCGCAGGCTGCCCTTCTGGCCGAATGTCGCGATCAGCCGCTCGGCCGTCATCCGCGTTCTGTCATAGTCGAAAGCTGCCATCACACCACCAGAATGCCCGGCAGGACCGGACGCAGGAAGGGATAGAGAAGGCCGTCCAGCACGGTCAGCACCGGCCGTGCGGCCGCAATCATGTCGGCACCCGAGCCGGCAACCGCATATTCCATCTCCAGCGGCCCGACCTGCTCGCGCTTGACGGTCCGGGCGGCAACGATCACTGGCGTCAGGCTGCCCGGCTCGGCAAGCTCGACGGCCGCCGCCTCATAGGCGGCATAGGTCACCGGCAGCGGCACGATATCATCGGGGATCGCCTCGCCATTGGCCGTGACGGCTGCCTTGCGCGGCCAGGACAGCGCCTGATCGTATCCGCCGGCGCGAAGACCGGGAAAGCGCGGCTCGTAAAGGCCGTCGAGAGCCTGCGATCCGCGCACCAGCGCCGCCTGGCGGTCATCATCGCCGGCCGCGGCCCAGGCGGCATTGCCCCGATCGGCAAAATAGATGTCGGCGGCATCGAGCGTGCCGTAGAAAGCTGCGGACATGAGAGTTCCCGTCGATCAGCGAAAAGGGGATGCTCCTCCCTCCGCCGGAACGGAGGGAGGAAGACGATCGTCACGCCGCGGCAGTGATCTCGTCGCCATAGGCCATGGCCGCCGGCAGGCGCACTTCCGTGCCGCCGGTGCGGGCGATGATGCCGGTCTCGAAGCTCATGATCGACTTCTGGCGCGGCTGCAGCACCCGGCGCGGCATCGGCAGATGGAAGCGCAGCACTTCCGGATCGCGGCGATAGACCACCATGCGGCCACCGCCATCCTGCGAAGCTGTCGCAAGCTCGCGCAGCGGCTGGATGTCCAGCGGCTGGCCGGTCTCGGCCGTGTAGACATTGCCGCGCCGCAGGAATTCCAGCACGGTGATGTAGCCGTCGCCATCGGCAAGACGCTTGGTGGCGATCAGGCGGAAGGCTTCCGGCGGCAGGCGCAGGCTGTCGATCCACTCGACTTCGCCGGTGCTCTCACGCACGCCGCCGATAAGATCGTTGACATCCCGCAGGATCTGATCGGCTGTTTTGGCCGACCAGAACGTCGAGGAGCCGGCGCCATCAGCGGCAACATCGACACGCGACACGTTCGGATCGTTGACGAAACCGGTCCAGCCCTTTTCCGTAGAACCGACCATGGCGACGGAATTCAGCAGGCGCTCGATCTTATCGGCGGCGAAAATAGCGTTGGAGGCATTGAGATCGAGATTGTAGAGCGCGGCCTGGTTGACCTCCTCCAGATTCCACTCCCAACCCGAGCCGACCATCGCGAAATCATGGCTGGCGCTGTCGCGGGTCGACTGGTTGAACGGCATGTCCGTACCGGCGCCGGAAAGGAACTTCGCCTCGCCCGCGCTGTCGACGGTAAAGAAAGTCGTGCCGGCGGCCCATTCATTGCCCTCGGTGACAACAGGCACATGGAGGCCATAGTTGAAGGTCGGATAGCGGCGCTGGTAGATGCGCGTCTCGATATTGCGGCCCTGCGCGATGACGAAGGAATAGGCCGCCTGGGCATCGGCGAAATGCTGTCGAACGAACTGGTTCATGGATTAGGCGCTCCTGTGCTTGAGCGAGATTTCGACGATGTCGCCGTTGCCGCCGCTCGTGTCGAAGAAACAATCGGGAATGGGACCGACGATGCCGGTGCCGGCGGCGTTGACGTAGGCGTTGGTGGTCGGGTTGTAGTAGACGGCGTCGCCGTCAGCGACCGCGCTGCCCGCCCGTACATACATCTGGCCGGAGGTCAGGAAGGCGCCGGTGACGAACTGCGCATAGCCGTCCACCTGCGTCGCGCCGGGCAGCACCGTCGGCGTCAGCACGGCGATGCCGAGAAACTTGCCGCCGGCGGCATAGGGTGCCACGCCATGATCGGCGAGACCGCGCTGGACCGGCTGGCCGAACTTGATGCCGGCGGCACTTTCCACCGTGCGGCTGATCTTGTTGGATTTTTCCTCGGAAGCGATCTGCCCGTGCAGGCCCTTCTGAGGAGCGTTTCCATAGGTGGTCTGATAAGTCGCCATTGAAGCGTCTCCTTTTCGTTGACCTGGTTAAACGGGATTGGCAGGCAGATGCGCGGACTGCAGGTCGCGCACCATGGCGGCATAGGCGCTGAAAGCCGCCGACATCGACGCCTGCGGCGTGGTGATGCCGTCCTTGACAGCGGCGGCGAAAAGATCCGGAGGTTCGCGGACGGCTTCGGCCAGCATGTCAAAGCGCGCGTCGATGTAGGCTTCGGATCTGCCTTCGACAGCGCCTTCCCCGATCTTGGCGATGACGACCGCCTTGCGGATCGCCGCATCCGATAGGCCCGTGGTCTTCATATCGCCGACGATTGCCCTGGCGAGCCCGATAAGCTCGGCGCGCATCTCGGCCCGGCGATCGATCTCGGCATCACCCACGAGGCTCGCCTTGACGGCATCCAGTTCGGCATCGCGGACGGCGATTGCCTTTTGATAGGCGGCATCGGCCGCCACGATCTGGGCCTTGGCATCCGCGAGCTGTCTCTGCAGGGCCGCGACAAGCTCCGAGACCTGATCGCTGGCTTCGCCCCCGATGCCGTCAACCGCAATTGTCTTTGTGGGCATCATCCCTTCCTTGTTCTCGTGGTAATCGGAATTGGAACGTGGGGCTGCGAGAGGAGCGCAGCCCCACGGTGCTGCCACATCGCCGATGCAGACTTTCGATCCCGCACGGCCACGGCGCACGATGGCGATATGATTGATGCGAATGTTCTTCTGGATGGCGTCGTAGGCCTCGCCCGCAGGCGTTACGCCGGCCGTGAAATCGAGATCGCAGACATAGCCGGCGGACAGCTCCTGCTTGCCGCTCTCGATGTCCTGAATGGCCGCCTCGTCGCTGACCATCAGCGGCACACGGATGAAGATGCCCTCGCCGGCGATCTCGTCGCCGGTCTGGCCGACGGAATATTTCTTCCAGTTTTCCGATGTGACCATTTCCGGCGGATGCTCGTTTGTCACCGGCCGGTGAGCGACACTCCTCAAGGTATCCTCAGAGAAGACCTCCGCACCGGGACGATAGACCCGCACGGTCGGCATCTCCGCCCTGCCGATCTCGGCGCCGAGATAGTTCTGGATGCCCGTTCGGGCGATCCGGGCATCGGCGACAAGATAGCCGTCGCCGGTCCGCCGCGTTCCCGCGACGGTGACAATGTCTGTGAAGTTCATGATGAAATATCCCTGGTCGAAATCGACTTTGGTTGAGACTGTCTTGGTGCCCTACGACGAGACGGATGGTTCGGGTGTAGAAGCCACTTCGGGGGCCGTCTCCGTAGTTTCTGCATCCAGCGCCTGGATTGCCGCCTCCAGACCCGGCAGCGACCCATCTTCGATGAGCATGTTCACCAGTGCTTCAGACAACGCCTGGCGCGGAATGATCTCCTGCCCGGAGGATGAACCGAACAGAGTTCGCGCCGCCTCGGCCTTGGTCTTGAATATCTCTGCCTTGTCCTTTTCGCTCATCTGCTCCAGCGGTGCCCAAGAGGCATAGATATCCGGATCGCGAGCACCCGTAGCCGAGCGTATGAGGCACTCATCGAGCCGGGACATGGCTGGAGTGAACTCAAGCTCCTGGATCGCCTGGATACGGTCATGATAGTTCTTCATGTCCGCATTGCCCGTCGCATTGAGGCCGGCGGGAGATTGGCCGAGCAGTCGCGTGACCGGAATATCGGCCGCCCCTGAGACGATCTGCAGGAACGCCATCAGGATATCCGTCAGGCCAGACAGCGACGCGCTCTTGCTGTCATAGTCCTCCTCCGCGTCGAGGATCAGCGTGCCGTTGATGCCCTTGATGGTGTTCGCCAGGCTATAGCGGCGCAGTACGGCGTCTTCGTAGGCCTGGTTGCCGATATTGGCCGAGAATTGCGGCACCTTGATAATATCGATCTTCGCCTCGAAGATGAGGCTGGCAATGTTGGCGGCTGTGCTATCGGCGTTCTTGATGGCGTCGAAGGTCGCCGTAAGCACACTTTCTCCCCAACCATGACCGCCCTGCCCCAGCAGCCCGCCTGCATCCGCCTCCGGCACCATGGCACCATTGAAAATAACCAGCCGCGACGGATGGATGGCGACTTGTGCGCCATTGGCACCGGTCAGCGTGTAGAGTTTCGGGCAACCATACCATTCCGAGGTCGGATCTCGCTCAAGCTCTCCGGCGGCAAGTTGGCGACGCGTCAGGACCGTCAGATGTTTCAACCCGCCTTTGCCGATGCTCTCGACATCGAGCGGCCGTAATGGATCGGCATCGCCGGAACCGATAAACAGCGCCGCGCCGCCGAAAAGCCGCGCTTTCTTGGCAGCCTCCAGCACCTTGCCGCGCAGATTCAGCCGCCGCTCTTCCGCCTCGATCAAGCCGATCTGATCGCCTTCCGCCTGCCAGTTGCGCCATTTGCGGCAGCTGTCCAGTGCCGGGATATCGACGATCTTGCGCGGCAGCCACGAGCTGCGATAGGCGGCGACGAGCTGTTCGTCGGTCAGGATCGGCTGGGCATAGAATACCGACGCGGCCTTGTCGCGTTCCGTCCCCATGCGAGACGCAAGGCTCACCAGCCCATCGCGAACCATCGAGAGTACATGTCCCATGGAGTATCCTTTGGCATATTTTTGAAGAGAGACGCCTCGAAAGGCTCTAGAAGTTCTTGAAACTGAAGGAAGAGCCCAATGCGAGCTCATTCAGCGCATCGGCAAAGGCGTCCACCTGATCGTCGAACTGCGCATTCGGAAACGCACAGATTTCATCGAGAAATGCCTCGTTCCAATCGCCGCGCAGCAACCGGATATTTCCGGCCTCCGCCTGTGCCGAAGCCGGCTTGGCACGCGTCGCTTTGTCGCCGGTAATCGGCAGGACCTTTATCGGGAAGCCGGCAAGCAGCTTGATCTTCGTCCCGGCGTCGGCCTTACCAGCCGCGCCCGGATCCTGCGGCATGCGGATCGTCACCATCGGTCCGTCCTGGGTTGCCATATTCTTGAGGTTGCGCTCGACCTCCGCCGGCGACCAGCGCCCGCGAGCGATCGTCTCGACATAGAAAATGCCGCCGACTTCGGCCATACGAAGCCCGACCGTCCAGTCCGGCTGGCGGCCAGGGCGCGCCTTGGAGGCGGCGAAATCCCAGGCGCGGCAACGTTTGGCCGCCGCCGGCACGGCATCGACGATCTCGAAATCACCGCGCTGGAACAGGCCGCCGGAACGCGGCGATGGGCGCTGTTGAAACTGGCCGGCGACGGCATAGGAGCCGAGCGGCACCTTGTCCCGCTCCACCACCGTTCGAGGGAAGCGCTCGGGAAAAAGCAGCTCGCCCTCGTCCATCCTTGGGTCGACAAAGCCGATCGATGTGCAGCAGCGGCGCTCCGGCTCGAATTCCATCGGCAGCATGAGGTGTTCGTAGCCAAGCCCGAGCGTGAGGATCGTGCCGGAAACATCGGCTTCATGCAGGCGCTGCATCACGACGACGATTGCCGAATGTTGAGGATCGTTGAGCCGCGTCGGCACGGATTCCCGAAATGTGCGCACGGTTGATGCGCGCTCGGCTTCGGATTCCGCGCCGTCGACCGAATGCGGATCGTCGATGATCACCCGATCACCGCGCCCGCCGGTCAGTCTCGAAAACGGCACGCCCTGGCGAAAGCCCATGCGCGTGTTGGAGAAAGCCATTTCCCCCGCGCGCGTCAATCTCACCTGGTCGCCCCAGAGTGTCTGATACCATTCGGAAGCGACGAGATCCCGCATTCGCCTGTTGTCACGCTTGGCGTAATGCTCCGAATAAGAGGAGCCGAGGTAGCGCAGTTCCGGCCTGTTCTTCGGTCCCCATTCCCAGGCCGGCCAGAAGACGCCGCAAAGCAGCGACTTCATCGTTCCGGGCGGGACATTGATCAATAGCCGTGTGATGTCGCCGGATGTCACCGCCTCGAGATGTCGGCAGATGGCATCGATATGCCAGCCATGCACATAATCGACGGCGGGCTCGACCACATGCCAGGCCTCGCGAACGAAGCCGGCAAGTGACTGGCAACGCTGCCGAATTTTCTCCGCCTCGTCGGCGATCCGGCGTACGGTCTCCGCCCGTTCGGCCTCAGCCTTCCGCTTCGCTTTCTCCGCGCGGATCGCCGCCATCATCGCTGACGGCTCCGGCAAGCGGGCCGAAGAGGGATTCGAGTGTCGCAAGCTGTTCATCCGTGGCGTTGCTCAAGTCGATCGTGAAACTGTGGCCGGCTTTGGCGCCGCTCCCCTGGCGCTCGCTCGGCTTCTGGTGGACATAGGATGCGGCGATCTTCGCCATCTCATCCCGCCTCTTCTGGTCCGCCTCATCGTCACGCATGACTTTCAGCATATAGTCGAGCGGGGTATCACCCACGGACGCGGTCTTGCGCCGGCGGGCACGTGGCTTGCGCGGCGCGACAGGCTTGTCGGCAGTGGACATGCTTTGGAATTTCCGATGGAACGTTGAAAGGAAACAGGTGGCGGAAAACAAACCGCTTGCGGTCAACAGTGCGTCGCTGCAACTGTTCTCATCATGCCAAAATCAATACCCCAAAACGGCGCCCTTGGCGACACCCTTGATCGTTGTGGGACCCGCAAGGATTGTAGAACCTTGATGGAATGACCAAATAAGCATTTGAAATTTCATGATAATATCGATATCTCGAGTCCGACGATCAAGGTTGAATACCACTCCAGCGCCTTGTTGCGACCCCACTTCCAGGCAGGCAAATGCCCTCAAAGCAAGATCGACATCATCTCAATCGATATCTCGCACAGATCCGAGCGATTCTTCTGCATGAATGGGACCCGATCGGCATCCGCGCAATAGCAGACGCCCGCAATGAATATGACAGCTACGCTGCAGAGATCCACGCGATACTGACGCTGGAGGAAGCGACGAAAGATGCGATGGCGCACCGGCTTCACAACATCGCGATAGAGCAAATGGGACTGTCGAGCTCAAAAATGCTCGACGCTTGCTGCGCGTATGCCACCGAACGTCTGATGGCGTTGCGACGTGCCGCGGAGACCCGGCCCGCTGATCCAGCAAGTACCATCCGCGGCTTCATCGCCGCCAACCTTCCCGTGCAAGCCGTTCCATCCATTCCGGAGATTCGACTGCACAAGGCCGGACCGCAAAGCGGATTGCGACGGCTCGCCGAACAGGACCCTGACTTCGGCTCGCCCTACTGGGCGCATTACTGGGGTGGAGGATTGGCTCTGGCACGCTATCTTCTGGATCGACCGGAGACCGTCGTTGGCCAGCGCGTACTCGATTTGGGCGCCGGATCAGGCATTGTCGGCATTGCCGCAGCAAAGGCGGGAGCGATGGAGGTGGTGGCCGCCGACGTGGATCCCTACGCCATCGCCGCCATCGATCTGAACGCCGCCATCAACGGCGCGACGATTCTACCCGTCCTTGCCGACATAACGGGCAGCGCGCCTCCCCTTACCGATATTATCTGCGTCGGCGATCTCTTCTATGACGCCGACCTCGCCGCACGGGTCACGGCGTTTCTCGATCGCTGCCTGCAACAGGGTATTAAGGTTCTGATCGGCGATCCATGGCGTGCCCATCTGCCGCACTCGCGGCTGCGGCTATTGGTGGAATATTCCGTCGCGGATTTCGGTGACGCGGCTGAACGTGAAAGGCCGGGCGCGGTGTTTGCGCTGGAGCCGGCTCGCGGCGGCACTGATCGATCTTGAAGAAAAGCCTGGGTTCGGACCAGGATTTCCAGTGGATCAGGCCTTCATCTTTGCCCGGCGCCTGTTTTCCCGTTCCAACCGCTTCGCCAATGCGGTCAGTTCCGGACTGGCCGCGTCGAAGACCGGCCTTGCATCCTCTGGCAGCCAATAGGATTCATGCCTCGTAACGGGCGCTTTCGTCCGTTCAAATGCACCGGGCGAATTCGGCATCATCGGCGATATGCGGGACCAATCCGGCTCCTGAAGCGCTGGCATGGCAATCGGCAACACACCGGCCAGAGTCTGAAATTCCGCTTGAATTCGCCGTTCCGCCGTTCGCCTCACCCGGCCCGTTCTGGCGCAGAAATCGCGGAAAGAGCCGGCGACATGGGGAGCTGCAAGGCAGACGGACCATCGGGAGAGCAGAACGCGGCGTTCCTGATCCTTGACATGGGTCAGCAGCCAACCCTGCAACACTTCCTCGGCACGGCTGATGGCGGCGGCACTCGGACGGTAGCGAATACGGATGTCGCCATGATCCGCTGGTTCCGGCAGAACATCCGGCCAAAGAGTTCGCATCCGATCCGGACGCACGCCGCGCACGTCGAGATGGACCATCGTGTCGGCCGCCTCGACGAAACGAGCGCGGACGATCAGGCTGATATCCGCGATTGCAGCCGCCCGTTCCGAGAGATCGTCAACCTGCAAGACGTTGGTGGACATCGAGGCGTTTCTCCAGTTCGCGATAGATCAGGGTCCGAAGGGTTGCACGCACCGGCCAAGGCCGCCTTGCCACCGCGTCGGCGCGCAGGCTGGCGAGCGCAACATCGTCGAAAGCGGTCAGCACGTCGCCAGGCCGTTGCAGTGCCCAATCCTGCCGCTGCACCAGAATGTCGGAGACCGCGCCGATCGTATCCGACCACAGCTCATCCCGGTTGTTGCCGGTCTGGCGAATGCAGCGCAGAACGAAGACGAGATGTCCGTCGCCATATTGCCCACGGATTTCCTGCATGGTGCCCCGCGCATGACTTTGCGCCGGAGCGCGCCGACGATGGACGGGCACAAGCTTGATGCCGAGACCGTCAAGAAGAATATCGAGCCTGCCCTTGGTCATCGTCCTAAACCTCTATTCAGTGAGAAAAAAGCAAACGCCATCAACCACATCGCTCCGATCACGCGACCCGCTCGCCCTTATGATCCGAGCCGGAAAAAGCGTGCTTCGGCTTGAATAGCGCTTCCGCCTTCGATATCGCCTCCACCCGGGCTCCGTCGCGCAGCATCGGCGTGTTGAGATAAGCAACCATCGCCTCGCCGGCGGCGGCCTTGGCTGCATCCTGCGTGGAAAAGACGATCGGCTCGCCACGCGCGTCCTTGAGGACTTCGTTGGTAGAACGGTGAACCTTGCGTATCCATCCGAGATGACCGCCGGCAACCGGCTCCGTTCCGATCTGAAATTCATTCATGGAAACCTCCTCTGGCCACCCCGGCCAGCTTTTTCGATTGATTGTCGTAAGTGGTTGAAACGCGTGCCGGTTCGCCCGAGCAAGACGCCAGGCGGAGCCGCATGCATGCTCCGCGATCAGATGAACAATGCGATCATGGCTTGCTCTCTCGCCGAGAACCGTCCTGAACCATCGGGAAATGGATCAGATCGCCTTCCGGCGCCCCGCCGATTTCATCGTCGTCATCGAAGGTCAACGGCGAAACGATCCGCTGCAGGGCCGCAAGCACACAGGCGAAGAACGATGCAGCCGCGACGCAGGCGAGGAAGCCTTGAATGATCTCGCTCATGCCGCTTTTTCCCCGCCGTGCTCGCCCTCGATCGAAGCGCGATCATGCATTTGCGCCGGCTCCACATGACTGCTGCAAGCTTCGCAATGCCGCTCGATCACCTCGGCGATCGACAAGGCTCGGCGACAATCGGGGCATCCCCAAAAGAAATCGAAGTGAAGCGATCCGCCCCCTGCTGTCCTGCCTTTTCTCATCGACGTCATGCGATTACTCCCCAAACTATTTTTGCCGAACGCTCTTCGCTTCGGCATGTCGTGATGAACTCCATCATCGACATCTTGATAAACACAAATTATGTTGCTATTAATGCGGATGTCAACATGATTTATGTTAATTATTTTGCGAGTGTCTGGTCATGCGGAAATCCATGGGCGAACGACTGAAGGCGGCACGCGAGGCCGCAAACTATTCCTCGGCAACGAAGGCAGCGGAGGCGCTCGGCATCGGGCTCTCGACCTATCGAGCCCACGAAAACGGCCAGAACGAATTCGGCCCGGACATTGCCGATCGCTATGCCAAAAAGTTCGGCACCACCGCCGGCTACCTGCTGACGGGCGAAGGCCCCCGCAAGGTGGAGCGTCCGGGATCGCGCATGGTCACCTCTTTCGATCCCGACGAGCAGGACAACATCGGATTTGCCGAGGGGGACGAGGAGCTCAGCTATAGCCGCGAACACTGGCAGCCGAAAATCGAAGGCGCGATGCCCGAAGTCGACGTCAAGCTCGGGGCCGGCAGCGGCATTATCGGCGAAGTCATTAACCTCCCCGTCGGCGCCGGCAATGTCGCCGGACACAAGATCGTCGCGGAATGGCTGATTCCCGCAGGCTATCTACGCAATGAAGCGAAGGCATCGCCCAGCCACACCATTATCATGGAAGTGATCGGCGATTCCATGCAGCCAACCTACCTGCCCGGCGACCGCGTCATCGTCGACCTCTCGCAGAACCTGATGTCGACCGATACGGTCTACGCCATCAGCGACGGCTATTCCGAGCCGCAGATCAAGCGCCTGCAACGCGTTCCCTTCACCCAGCCCAGCCAGGTCAAGATCATTTCCGACAACCCGGCGCTCGAAACCTTTACGGTGGAGCTGGAGCGACTCACCATCATAGGCCGCATCTGCGGACATATTGCGCGGAAATAGCCCGCCGCTACCACCTTCCAGAACCTCGACATTCTAAGCCTTCGCCGGCCGGTGCCGGACACGGGACGCGGCACGCCGCAACGGAAGAAAACACTATCAGTGTTGGCTCTGGCGACAATAAACATAATTAATGTTGACACATATCATGTCATGTGAGACCTTATTTCTCGCGAGCCAATCGCCGAGATGGAATGAGCCCGCGCAAGGTGGAGATCTTGCACGAAGTCAGCGAAACCAGATCGACGATCGGGAAACTGTAGTTTGCCCCGAGGGGCAAGGAAAGGAAGCGTGCAATTCATGCCTGCAAGGCGCGATAGTTTGGCTATTGCCGGAAGCCGTGATTGCCGCGACGTCCGGCCCCACCTCCCCTCGACAACGGAACATCGGCAAGGCCGGTTCGCCCGCGTTCTCGCGGCAGGGTTCGTCGAAGACACGATTCAGTCGCCAGATTCAACGCCACGGACGGCGGCCTGACGATGGACCACGACGCCTTCTCCTGCGACTATTCGTTCGACGAACTCACCATCAATCTCTGTGACCGCTGGGAAACCGGTTTGCTGCTCTATGGCAGGGCCGAATTGACCTCGGCAGGCGCCGACTACGAGGGCGAGTTTTATGTCTCCACCATTCGGCTGGATGGCGGCGCCCGCCTGGCGAGACCAAACCCGCTTGCCCAGGCAGGAAGCTTCGAAGCCGAACTGTTCCGTCGCATCGCCGCCGTGATCGAAGACGATCGGACTACGGCCGGCCGTGATGCCGCGGAATTGTTTGCCTATGAACTCGAACAATCCAAGGAGAGAGATTACGACAGATTGCGCCGGATCAAGCGAGAGGACAGATTGGAGCTGATGGCATAAGCTGGCCCGGACGGCTTCCTCTGACCAGCGTCAGATGCCAATAGCCGCGAGGTTGGGTCTCATGTCGCAGCTCCAGCCGACCGATGAACAAGAAGCCTCCGCCCGCTCAGCCTGTTGAAAGCATGTCGCGCAAAAGTGTCCAGCGGTTTTACGAGCACGGCATGCCCGACATCAAAGACCTAAAGCGCGGGTAACGATCTGAAAGATCGCGACGCGCTTTAAACGTCTTGCCACGTCGAAAACGTCGCCGCCTGCCCACGCCGATTTCCGTCACGGTCGATGAGCTGCCAGACGATACCATCTTCGATCCAGAAGCGCCGCCCGGACTTTGCGATCCGCAGCCCACGATAGCCGGAGATAAAACCGTCCCGCGTTACCGCATCCAGCAATATCTGGCGTTCCGCGCGATTGGGAAGCTCCGCCGAAAGACGCGACGGTAGCGTCACAAATTCATCCCACGGATATTCGAAACAAGCCTGACCGGCCCTGTTGGAATAGACGAACCGCGGATCAGCATCCGTATTATGCGCAACCACCACGAAAGGGGCATCATGATAGAGCCAATCCGGCCCCTGCCCCGGCTCGACAAGCGGCGTCCCGACGATCCGCCGAAAACTATCGGTAAGCAGCTCGAAGAACGCCCCATCAAGCGACAAAGTCGAACCACCATGTTCAAGACCGCTGGCCATCGACGCCCTTTCCATTGTCTCTAATTGACATCACCGCGCCCCGAGGGCCGAAACAAAATCTTCCGCTAACCCTAGCGGCTAACCGCTCTATAAGTCATTGAGAAAAAATAATGTGGTGGGCCCGGAGGGACTCGAACCCCCAACCAAGCGGTTATGAGCCGCCGGCTCTAACCATTGAGCTACAGGCCCGGCACGATGACAGGTCGTCGCACGTGCGGCGTCGGGGCAATGGCTCCCCTGGCGCCGAATTGGCTCTAGCCCAATTCGTCTTTTCCCACAAGGGACTGCCGCAATACCTTCACAATCAATCCGCAAAAGCGAATATAGAGGAAATACCAACCAAGGAACGAACCATGCCGCTGATGAAAACCAGAGATTTTGCTTTCGCCGCTCTTTTGGGTACGACGCTCCTCGCTCCGGCCATCCCGGCTCTGGCCCAGGAAGCAAAGCCGCGGGACGCGATCATCACAGTCACTGGCGAGGGACATTCATCAGTCGCACCGGACATGGCGATCGTGACCCTCTCGGTCGTCAAGCAGGAAAAGGCCGCCCAGGACGCGCTCGACCAGAACAACAAGGCGATGGGTGCGGTGCTCGCGACGCTGAAGGACAGCGGCATTGCCGAGCGTGACCTGCAGACCTCGGGCTTTTCGATCCAGCCGCAATATGTCTATCCGAACGACAAGAGCGGCCAGCCGCAACCGCCGACATTGACCGGCTATCAGGTCACGAATGGCCTTACGGTCCGCGTTCGCGATCTTTCCAAGCTCGGCAGCCTGCTCGATCAGGTGGTCAAGCTCGGCATCAATCAGGGCGGCGATATCCAGTTCACCAATGACAAGCCGGATACCGTGCTCCAGGAGGCCCGCAAGAACGCGGTCGCCGATGCCGCGGCCAAGGCGAAGACGCTGAGCGAAGCCGCCGGCGTCAAGCTCGGCCACATCATTTCGATCCATGACGGCGCCGTCGTCATGCCGCCGCAGCCTTATGCGCGTCAATCCATGGCGATGGCCGCCGACAAGGCCGTTCCGGTGGCAAGCGGCGAAAACACGTATAACGCCTCGGTCAGCATCACCTACGCGATCCAGCAGTAGAGCAATTCCAGGAAAACTGCGCTGCGGTTTTCCGTCTGAAATTGCGTCAAAACAAAAAGATAGAGTGGTTCAATGCTGTCGTGAAACACTGACCCGCTCTAGCCGCAAAACAAAACCGCCCTTCGCTCTGATCCGATAGGATCGAGCAAAGGGCGGTTTCGCGGCCCCCGCCGATAAGCGAAAGCGACCATGGACGCAACCTGCGTCCATGGATTTTATCAGCGACCCAGCAGCGGGCAACCACGAACATTGGCGAACACCATCGTGTTCGGGCCACGACGGCCGAAGCCATCGACGATAACGCGGCGCGGCGTCACGTCGACCACGCGGGCGCGGCGCAAGCCGTAGCTGCGGGCGACATCCACGGCTTGCCGGGGATCGCAGCCGCGGCGGCGGTCGAAGCGCGGCGGCGGCTCGTAATAGTCCGGCGGTGGCGGCCGATGCCGGCCGGGACCGACATAGATATCCACGCCCTGGGCGGAAGCGTAATCCGCCGTGCCCGACAGGGCCGTGACAGCGATGGCGGCCGCAACCCCCAACTTTGCCAGCATTTTTCTCATTGGTGTCCTCCAAGAAGTGAAAGGCATCTCTCTCATAGACTTGCCGCATCTCCTGAGCGAGTGCGAGAGAAGTATCGGCGCGACGCTGAACAAGTCCAGAATCAACGGTTCACGTCTCATTCAGGTACAACGACGGCAAAACCGATGCCAGAGACAGCTTCGACGGGCAACAGAAAATAAAAGATCGCCCCTTTCACGAGGGCAACTTCATCAGGCATGGAATTGCACGGATGAGACGTCGTTTCGCCTCCTACCTGAGACTATCCATCGCTCCTGGACCTTAGCGACGGATCAGCGGGCAACCCGGTACATTGGCGAAAACGATGCGCTCCGGGCCGCGACGGCTAAGGCCGTCGACGACGACACGGCGCGGCGTGATATTGACGATATGGGCGCGACGCAGGCCCATGGCGCGCGCCTTCTGCACGGCACCGGTCGGCGAGCATGCACGGGCGCGATGATGATCGTAGCGGACCTGGTGAACATTGGCTGCGAATTCGTTCGCCGATGCGGTCGCAGCCGTGGCGGAAACGGCACCAAGCGCGATCAGAGCGGCAATACCTGCCTTCACGAAAAGATTGATCATAGGTGTTTCTCCTTCAGTCCTTGAATTGTAAGCGATCCCGATCTGCGGTTCGACGAACGAACCGGCGCCTTGGGATTGGCGATACGTTAGGCCGGCCAAACTGAACCGGACGCGAACCAGCCATTCACAAGGTATTCAGGACGGTTAACAGGAGTTCGCCCAAGCTCGCGGAGGCTCAGGCGGAAAGATGCAGGACGATATCGCGCCGGTGCGGCCGGTCGCGGTGCTCGAAGAGATAGATGCCCTGCCAGGTGCCAAGCGCTAGACGACCGCGCATGACGGGAATGCCGATCGATACCTGCGTCAGCGCCGCCTTGATATGCGCCGGCATGTCGTCCGGCCCCTCGGTCGTGTGCACGATCCATCGCATCGACGGATCGGAAGACGGCGGCACGAGGCGGCGGAAAAACGCATTGAGATCGGTTTTCACATCCGGATCGGCATTCTCCTGGATGAGCAGGGAACAGGACGTGTGGCGGACGAAGACGGTCAAAAGCCCCTCGCCCGCACCCGATCCCACCGCCGCCCGAACGAAATCCTGCGCCTGCTTCGTGAATTCGTAGAGCCCCTGGCCATGGGTGGAGAGCGTGATGACGGTCTGAGGCATGATGGCTCCCTAGGACAATAGCAGCGCGATGATGCGCATCAGGTCAGCCGAGGCGGTCGGAAAGTCAAGTCCGGCCGCCGTCGGACTAGGCCTGCAGGAAGATCTCGAAGCCGCCATAGATCAGGCGCTTTCCGTCGAAGGGCATGTTCTCCATGTCGTCCTTCAGGCGGGGATCGGCCATGACCTTTTCCAGAACGGCGTCGCGATGCTGGCGGGTTTCATAGGTGATCCAGGAAAAGATCACGAATTCGTCGTCCTTGGCCAGCACGGCGCGGGGAAAGGAGGTCAGCTCTCCATAGGGCACGTCGTCCCCGATCGCCTCCACATAGCTCAGCGCGCCGTGATCCTTCCAGACCTCGGCCGCTTTGCGCGCCAGTTCCTTGTAGCTTTCGAACCTGTCTTTGGGCACGGCAAGAATAAAGCCATCGACATAGGACATATCGGTCTCCTCTGTTCCGGTTGCACGCGCAAAGGACGATCGATGATAGCGCGATCCGACAGATCATGCACTTTTGGGTGCTCGCAACGGATGGATGATGCAGCTAGACTTGATATTGCAGCAAGATGAGCAAGCGGCGGGAGACGGCCATGACGATCGATGTCAGGATCGATCCCCATCCTGGAAACGAAGCACTCAACGACTTGTGGGCCTCGGCCTGGAATGAACCGACGCCACGCGACTTCTCGCCGGTCCTCTCGAGAAGCCTTGCCCATGTCTGCGCCTATGCCGGAGAACGGCTGGTGGGCTTCGTGAACGTGGCATGGGATGGCGGCATCCATGCTTTCATCCTCGATACCTGTGTCGCACGCGATTTCCAGAGACGGGGAATAGCAACGAAGCTGATCGAACAGGCAACGGCAATCGCGCGCGAACGCGGCGCGACCTGGCTGCATGTCGATTTCGAACCACATCTTATCGGCTTCTACCGGAGCCTCGGCTTCAGGGAGACCGAAGCCGGCCTGATAAGGCTGCGCGATTGACAGCAATCATCGATCGGGCCCTTGGCCGCCCTTGACCTGGGATAGCAGCCAGTTGCGAAACAACGCCGCCGATGGGTTTTGCAGTGCATTGGGTGGATAGAGCAGATTGTAGCTGGTGGCTGCCGGCTGAACCTCGATGAAGCAGCGGAGCAGACTTCCATCCGCAATGTCTTTGCTGACGAGCGAACTGCGAACCAGCGCAAAGCCCTGCCCCTCCCGGCACGCCTGGAGCATATCCGCAAAAGTCTCGAACAACGGCCCGTTTTCCACCGCATGGCCAATATCGAAACCGTCGCCGTCCCGATCGTCCTCCCCGCCGACGGTCACCTGCTCATACCAGCGCTGCCAATCCAATACCGTATGCCGCATGCCGGCATAGCGCAGCAGAGGAGCCGCCCTGATCGCATTGCGCCCAGGCAGCTGCCGGGAAAGTTCGGGCGAGCTGATGACGAACTCCTCGTCGATCAGCAATTCCTCGACCACAAGCCCGGCCTCGTCGCGCCCGAGCCAGATTGCAAGATCGACACCAGCCGGCCCGAAATCGGGGCGTTGGTAGCCGACGGCCATCTTCAACTCGATGTCGGGATGGCGCCGGCAAAAATCCGGCAATCGCGACGCCAGCCATTGGCTCGAAAATTCCGGCGTCACCGACAAGGTCAGCGCGCGAACCGATACGCTCGCTCGCGCCTGATGGAGCGCGGACTCCAGTTGCGTGATCGTCTCGACGATAGCCGGATGGAGGCGAGCGCCAAGCGGCGTCAGCCGGGCACCAAAACGGCCACGTTCGAAAAGCCTGCCGCCGATCCAGCCTTCAAGCTGGGAAAGCTGGTGGCTGATCGCAGTCTGCGTCAATCCCATCCGTTCGCCGGCACGTCCAAAACCGCCCGTCTCCACGATGGCGCAAAAGGCTTGCAAGATACTCAACGGAGGAAGCGGTCTCTTACCCATGAAAGTCTTTCATGCATGAGCGACGAAAGCTTCATTATACACGACAGGATTCCAAGTGCACTCCTTGTTGATCATCGGATCAAACGGAATGCGGCAGATGAGAAATTATCATGAGTTCACGCGGACGTTTCGCCTCGGCGATCGTATAAGGCACCTGTTTCAGGCGATGTCGCGGTGCCGTTTACAGGCACGGCCTCGGCGCCAGAACATTGGCCGAGCCAGCAGCCATATCCGACGCGATGTCGGCTTGGAAAACATGTTGGATACCTCGTGAATGGATCAAGCCATTCACGTCGCGCGCCAGACCCTAGCCCTTCAGCGTCTTCACCTTCGTCAGATCGGGGAAAATCCGCGTCCAGAGCAGCACAACCGCAATCGTGCCGACACCCCCGACGATGCCAGTGAGCACGGGACCGAGAGCGCTGGCGAGCATGCCGGATTCGAATTCTCCGAGCTGGTTGGAGGTGCCGATGAACAACGAATTGACCGCATTGACGCGGCCGCGCATGGCGTCGGGCGTCAGGAGCTGCACCAGTGAGCTGCGCACCACCACGCTGACCGTATCCGATGCGCCGATGATCAGCAGCGCCGCGACCGAAAGGATGATGTTGGTCGAGAGCGCGAAGACGATGGTGGCCACGCCGAATATGAAGACGGCGAACAGCATCTTCTTGCCGACGCCGCTCTGCAGCGGGTGCCGTGCCAGCCAGATCGACATGACCAGGGCGCCGATCGCAGGCGCCGCGCGCAAGAGGCCAAGCCCCCAAGGACCGGCATGCAGGATATCGCGGGCAAACATGGGCAGCAGCGCCGTAGCGCCGCCGAGCAGCACGGCGAAGAGATCGAGCGAGATCGTTCCCATCATTACCGGCCGGCTCTTGATGAAGGAAACGCCGGCAAAGACCGAACTCAGCGTCACCGGTTCGCGCGAGGCAGGCTGTTGCCGCTCCACACGGATCGAAATGACGTTGACGCTGGCAATGACATAGAGAACCGCGGAGACGATGAAAGGCGCGATCGGGCTCAGACCATAAAGCAAGCCGCCGAGCGACGGGCCGATGATGAAGGCGGTCTGCATCATCGAGGTGGACGTGGCGATCGCCACCTGCAGCATCGAAGACGGCACGATGTTCGGCAGCAGCGCCGCCATGGTCGGACGCTCGAAGGCGGTCGCCGCACCCATGATAGCGACGGCGGCGAGAATGCCATGAGGACCGATCCAATGCTGCCAGACGGCAATAGCCAGCAGCAGCGCCGTCAGACCCTCGATGAGCTGGCAGGCAAGACCGATGCGGCGGCGATCGAACCGGTCGGCCACATGACCGACGATGAAGGTCAGAAACACCATCGGCACGAACTGGCAGAAGCCGACGAGACCAAGATAGAAAGCGCTATGCGTCTGATCGTAGATCATCCAGCCCATGGCGACGGTGACCGACTGGAAACCGATGGAGGAAAAGACGCGTGAGGCGGCGAAGGAACGATATCCGGGGTGGCCGAGCGCACTGGTTCGGCCTTGGCTTTGCAGGGTATCCATGGGTCTTTCTTCGATTCCGGGCGCCGGCGCCCGGAACTATTCTCATGAGAAATATGAGCTATTGAGTAGACTTCCCTGCTCTGCCCGAATGCGGCGCTTGTCAACCGCGTTTTTGCCGCCATCGGCACTTTGCCGCCAAAAGCTTCAGCCCTGGACATCAAATCGTGGTGAGGCGCGGCTGAGTAAAGCGGTTTTGGCGCTGATCGCCCATATCGCCGCAAGTTCCCTTGCGATGGTTTCGATCAGCCTGGGCACATCACCGCCAGCTCCCTGATGCATCGCCTCCGCCACGATCAGCACGGAGCGCGTATCCCCGCGAACTGCGGAAACGCCGCTCTGCCGATTGGTCCAGCGCCGCGCATGCGCCCGCCCTGCCCCATCGGCAAAGATGACTTCGCCCGGCTCGGGATGCTCTGTCTCGCCGGCGAAAGTCAGATAGGACTCGCGGCCCGTCGCGTGGCGAACCTCCAGATCACCGGAAATCTTTGCAAGATCGAAAACGGCAACCGGCGTGGCGAAAGCAATCGAGACGGCATTGCAAAGATCGACCAGCGGATGCAGCTGCGGCAACGATTTTTCCTGGCGGAAACGGCGAAGCAGTGCCTCCGAGGCACAGCGATATTGCGTCGGTTTCAATCCCATTTTGGCAAAGACACGCCGCCATGCCTGGATTTCCGGCATCTCTCCTTCCGGGCTTTTCTCGAGCCGCTTTTCGGCGATGGCATGGAAACCGGAGAGCCGGCCGACGACATCGATATCCGCCGTGATCCCCTCGGCGAAGACTACGCCGGGAACCAGCTCCGGGAATTCGCTCCACATATCGTCTGAATGGCGGAAATACATGGTCTCTCCTTCTGTACGCCACGCTTGGCGGCGCAGAAAAACCCTTCATCATGTCCCGGTCTTGAACAAAATTGCAGAGGTCTAACAGACTGCCGCCGCATAGACGCCTGGCGTAATGCCGAAATTGCGAACGAAATGGCGCGTCATGTGGCTCTGATCGGCAAAGCCGCTGGCGAAGGCTACCTCGGCCAGGGACGTGCCCGCCGCAATCAAGCGGCGTGCTTCGTGGATACGGCGCTGCAGCAGATAGGCATGGGGCGTAAGCCCCATCGCCTTGCTGAATCCACGCAGGAACTGGAAGTGGCTCAGCCCGCATACAGCCGCGAGTTCGGCAAGTGTCAAAGATGCCGCGGGATCATCATCGATCAGTTCGCGGGCGCGACCGATGGCGGCGGGAACGGCAACATCGCGCGGCGGCGGCACGCCCTCGCTCATCGCGGCCGCGACGAGCGACAACAGCAGTTCCTCCTGGAACAGCCTATCCCATGGCGTTGAATTGTCGATTACAAGCGGGAACAGCATTGCGAAACACGCCGCCATCCGGTCATTGCGGATGACGGGCAACGGAAACTCGGCGCCGGCCACTTTCCCTTCGCCGATATCGTTCAAGAGACCGCCGATCACCGGCGGATCGAAATGGAGCATCGTCCAGGCGCGGCTTTCGCCGATGGGCATGCCGTCATGCACTTCATTTGGGTTGAAGCAGATGACATCTCCAGCCTCGGCGCGCACCATTCCACGCCCACTCAGCGATTCCTGCGCGCCGGCGTCAATGACGCCGATGCCGAATTGATCATGCGTATGCTTGGGAAAGCTATAATCCGTTTCAGCCCTCACGGCCTCGATGCCGATGGCGCGGGAGCGGAACATTCTGAACTGACCGGATCTCATACCCGTCGCTTCCCCTATGGATCGAGCCTCGGCCCGAAGGCTGCGCCAGAAACTAGCGCGGCGGCGCCATGGCAGGCAATCGCGACCGACCAGGATTGCGCGTCACCTGCCTGATGCCGCAGCCTTCTCGTCCTCTGCCGTCGCAAGGGCCGCTTGCGGACTGGCTGCGACAGCGGCCGGCAGCGGCGTGCCGCGCTTGCGCTCGCGCGCCAGCGTCAGCAGACCCGAGAAGATGATGAGGCCGATACCGAAGGCCATCGGCAGGTCGATACTATCGTTGAACAGCAGATAGCCGAACGCGATGGCCCAGATCATCTGGCTGTATTGCGGCGGAGCGACGAGATTGGCCGGCGCCATCTGCGCCGCAAGCAACAGCAGCACGCTGCCGCAGGCGCCGAGCAGCCCATAACCCGCCAGGAACACCCATTGCCATTGTGCCGGCATGGTCGCTTCCGACAGCATCAGAAGACCGCTGATGGTAAGCGTGCCGAACAGGCCGGCGCCATAAAGCGAAATACGCTTTTCCTTGGAGCCGAGCCCGCGATTGACGACGATCGAGATCGCCGCGGCCAGGCCGCCGATCGCAGCACAAAGATGACCGATCGAAAGCTCGCGGAAACCCGGCCGCAGCACGACGAGCACGCCGACGAAACCGAGAATGACCGCCGTCCAGCGCTGCCAGCGAACATCCTCCTTCAGAAAGACGACCGACAGGATGGTGACGAAGGACGGCAGCAGGAACAGCAGCGCGAAGGCCTCCGCCATCGGCAGCTTGGTGAAGGCGATGATGGAGCAGATCGCGCCGGTGGCGCCACAGGCAAACCGCAGCATCCACAGGGGCCGGTTCGACGTCCGCACCATATCCAGCCAATCATCACCCCGCTTCTTCAGGAAAGGCATCGCCGCCAGGCCGAACAGCGCACCGATAAAGGCTACCTGATAGGACGGCAACGTCCCATGCAGCATCTTGATCGACGCATCGCTGAAAGCGAAGACGGCATAGGAGGCGAATGCCACAAGGACACCGCGAAGCGTGGAATGGCCAGCGGCCAAGGAATTGGAATCGGCTGTGATCGTCGTCATCGGAATGTGCGCTGCAAAGGGAGGAGAAATGAATCGGGAGGCTTGCAGGCAATTGTATGATGAAATGGGCGGAATTTCGATTGGGCTGAAATAAACTATTGTTTCAGGTGGATGCCGGATGTGGCCATTCAAGGTCAATTTCCGAGAAAACGTGATCTATCCATCTGGCTTGGGGCAACATGTCCTCTGACGGTATAGGAAAAGGCGACAACTTTCAGCGCGTCGCTATCCACTTGGCAGGTGAATGCCACCCTTTGCCAGCCGCTGGGCGTATCAACCGCAACCCCATCCCCAAACAAGCTGATATCAGAAAGCATAGCGGACGATAGCGCAGAGTTATTAAAGCCTACTGCACCAAGATCGTGGCTAAACTGCAACTTCTCCTCAGAGTTGCAAAGATAACGCACCCGATCACGTCGCGGCAGCTTCTTCCAAGCATCATAGTCGCTCTTCGAAAGACGTGCCATCTCGGCACCTGAATAGAGCTTCTTGGCTTCAATAGCTCTTTTCGGCACAAGTGATTTGGGTGGTTGCGGCTCGGTGACTAAGGCAGTACCGCCTGTCTGACCGCCCTGACTGCTCGAAGCCGACTGGCTTTGCGAAGCCTGCTCTGTCGGAGATGGCTTGACCAACGGAACGACAATCTGCGGCTCAACCTTTGCCTCATCCTTTGTCCGGTTAGCCGGATTTTGCTCCTGCGGATCGGATGGCGGCGCCTGTACGGCAGCTTGCGCCTGCAGATCATTCTGATCGGCCGATTGCGCCTGCGGCTGCTGCACCTGCGAATCCGAAGGTTCATTGGTCGCCAGAACATCCGGGGCCGAGGAGGAGGTTTTGGCGGTCGAATCGGTTGCCGGCGGCTTGGCCGCATTCGCTTCCTGGCTTTGGGCATCGGCTTGCTGTTGAGCTTGCTGCGCTTGAGCCTGGACTTCTGCCGCTTCCGCGGCAGCATCGTTCGGCGGTGTCTGCGGAGTATCGTTTGCCTGCGACAAGGCCTCAGCCTGCTGCGTGGTCGTCGGGTCCTTCTCGTCGCCTTTCATATCCGGGAGTGGTGTCTCCGTAGCGGAAAGTTGTTGCGTCGCTTTGTCGTCAAGCTTGTCGGCGCCGGCATCGTCAGGTTTGGATGCGGGCTTTTCCGCGTGTTCTTCGGGCTTATCGGCCTTAGTCTCAGCAGGTTTTGATGAAGGCTTTTCAGCCTGCTCCTTGCCGTCGGGATCGGATTGCTTTGGCGGTTGTTCGTCCGACTTTTTCCCCTGAGGCTGCTCTGGCTGCTGCTGTGCTTCGGCCGTCTGCTGCTGCGGCTTCTCATCGGGCTTCGGCGTGGGCTTCGGAGGCTGGTCGGGCTTCTCGTTCTCCTTCGTCGCAAGCTCCTGCTTTTCCTCCTGCTGCGGCACCAGCTCGACATTGACGCTCTGCTCGGGCTTTGCCTGTGGCGGTGCGGGCAGCAGCGGCAGCAGGAAAATAGCGAAAAACAGGACATGCAGGAGGATCGAAAGGACAAAGCCCGGCCTCATTTCCTTATCCCGTTTTTCCGCAACCTTTTCCATCGTTCAGCGGATGGCTCGCGAGGAGAAAGCAATCAAGAGGAAGTCGCGCATCGATTCATTCGATCCTTACCGGCAAACAGATCAGAAGACTTTCAAGCCCGCTGACATATGGTATCCGACAGCGCGTCAAGAAAGAGGCAGCCATCAGAATCGAACTTGTCAGGCCTCCATGCGATCCGCAATGGTTCAAAAACACACCTGCGTGATCGCCTGGCACCCGCGCCAATGCGCCTACAGCTAAAAGAACTCGTCCAACAGCTGATAATAGTCCATTTTCTCCACATCCACCTCGGAGATCCCATAGGCCTCCAGAAAGGGCGGAACCAGCGCTTCACCAAAATTATACCCAATGCTGCCGCAGGCCAGTGCAATATCCTGATAACGATCGGCGACACCCAGACGGCCGCAATCGATATAGCCAGCGAAGCGATCGCCAGCGGCGATGAAGTTCGGCAGGCATGCATCGCCATGGGTGACGACGACATCGTCCCCCGCCGGCCTACGCTCTACGAGCTCCCTGAAAAGCGTCCTCGCCGACTGTCCCAGGCGCGCCTCATCGAAATCGGTCTCGTCGACAAGGCCAGCAAGCACACGAGCTTTCGCGGCCTCGATCCTGACTTCCAGCCGATGATCGAAGGGGCAGGCCGCGATATCGATGCCGTGCAGCGTCCGCAGTGCCTGCGCCAGCATGCGCACGCGATCCAGAGGCAAAAGCGGGGCGGCACTGGCAAGGTCGACTCCCTCGAGCGCCGTCATCAGCAACCATCCACGGCCGCCGCCGATCTCATGCGCGATCAGCTTCGGACAAAGAAACCCTTGCGCAGCAAGCCAATGCAGCCTTTCAACCTCGCCATCCAACTCGCTGAACGGACTGACGATTTCACTCTTGAGATAGAGAGGCGGCCGACCGTCCGCTTCCAGGCGAAAAACGCTTGCCGAGGAACGGCCGAGTACATCGGATATCCAATGATAACCGGCCAACAGGTCACGCAATCGAGCCGACAGCAGCGTTTCGATGGGATCGGGCGGAGCATTCGTCATGGTCATGACCTATCTGGCAAGCTGCCATCTATAGAAAAACCCGGCTCGCTTTCGCGAACCGGGTTTTAATTGCACAACGGCAGGGGCCGCTTAGCTGTCGAGGAACGAGCGCAGCTTGCGGCTACGGCTCGGATGCTTCAGCTTGCGCAGCGCCTTGGCTTCGATCTGGCGAATACGCTCGCGGGTAACCGAGAACTGCTGGCCGACTTCTTCCAGCGTGTGGTCCGTGTTCATGCCGATACCGAAGCGCATGCGCAGCACGCGTTCTTCGCGCGGCGTCAGCGAGGCCAGCACGCGGGTCGTCGTTTCGCGCAGGTTCGCCTGGATAGCGGCGTCGATCGGCAGAAGCGCGTTCTTGTCCTCGATGAAGTCGCCGAGATGCGAATCTTCTTCGTCACCGACAGGCGTTTCAAGCGAGATCGGCTCCTTGGCGATCTTCAGCACCTTGCGCACCTTTTCGAGCGGCATGGCGAGCTTTTCGGCCAGCTCTTCCGGCGTCGGCTCGCGGCCGATTTCGTGCAGCATCTGGCGCGACGTGCGGACGATCTTGTTGATCGTCTCGATCATGTGAACCGGGATACGGATCGTACGGGCCTGATCGGCGATCGAGCGGGTGATCGCCTGCCTGATCCACCAGGTCGCATAGGTCGAGAACTTGTAGCCGCGGCGATATTCGAACTTATCGACCGCCTTCATCAGGCCGATATTGCCTTCCTGAATGAGGTCGAGGAACTGCAGACCGCGATTGGTGTATTTCTTGGCGATGGAGATGACGAGGCGCAGGTTGGCTTCGACCATTTCCTTCTTGGCGATGCGCGCTTCGCGCTCACCCTTCTGCACCATGTGAACGATGCGGCGGAATTCCGAGATCGAAATGCCGGTTTCGGTCGCAAGGTTCTGAATTTCCTGGCGGATGTCGCGGATCGTGGTGTTTTCGCTCTTGGCGAATTCCTTCCAGCCGCGCGCGGCCAGATTGCCGATCGACTTCATCCAGTTCGGGTCGAGCTCGGCGCCCTGATACTGTTCCAGGAAGCTATCGCGCTTGACGCCGTAGGATTCGGCAAGGCGCAGCAACCGGCCCTCGTTCTGCACGAGGCGCTTGTTGATGTCGTAGAGCTGCTCGACGAGAGCGTCGATGCGGTTCTGGTTCAGCGACAGCGACTTGACCGACTTGACCAGCTCGTCCTTCAGCTCCTTGTAGCGGCGCTCCTGCGCCGACGACAGGGTGCCGGATGCCGACAGGCGCTGCTCGACCTGCTGATCCTGCAGCTTGCGCAGCTTCTTGTAGGTCTCGGCGATGGTATCGAGTGTCGTCATCACCTGCGGGCGAAGCTCGGCTTCCATCGCGGCGAGCGAGAGGCTGGATTCGTCCTCGTCCTCTTCTTCCTCCTCGATGGGCATGCCTTCGCCGCCGACATCGGTAATGTCGTCGTCACCGGAAGAACGGCCGCGACGGGCCTTTTCCTTCTCTTCGGCGGCCTTGCGGTCCGCTTCGATCTTTTCCGGGCTCTGGAACTGCGGCGCCGCCTTGGCCTCGGGGCCGGAATAGGTGGTTTCGAGATCGATGATCTCGCGCAGCAGCGTCGTGCCTTCGTTGAGTTCGTCGCGCCAGATGATCAGCGCCTGGAACGTCAGCGGGCTTTCGCAGAGGCCGCCGATCATGGTCTCGCGGCCAGCCTCAATGCGCTTGGCAATCGCGATTTCACCTTCGCGCGACAGAAGCTCGACGGAACCCATCTCGCGCAGATACATGCGCACCGGATCGTCGGTACGGTCGGTCGGTTCTTTCTTCTTGGCGGTCGCAAGCGCCGAACCGGTGGAAGGCGCAAGCTCGCCACCCTCGCCGTCTTCGTCGCCGCCGGCATCGTCGTCGTCACCGCCGCCTGCCGCGCCCGCCTCTTCGACGTCTTCGTCCTCGATGACGTTGATGCCCATATCGGAGAGCATCGCCATCGTGTCTTCGATCTGCTCGGACGTCACTTCTTCGGACGGAAGAACGGCATTGAGCTCGTCCATCGTCACGTAGCCGCGCTTCTTCGCGGCCTTGATCATCTTCTTGACCGCGTCGTCGGAAAGATCGAGAAGCGGGCCGTCCGAGGTGCCGTCGCGTTCGACTTCAGCTTCTTCGTTCTCTTTGACCTTGGTTGCCATCTCTATATCGTCGCTTTCCCTGACGCTCAAAACTTACACGCGGTGAATGACCGCTCTGGCCCGGCGCGCCGCGCGCCAGCCCCGAATCACCGATAAAGACCTAACGGGTTGACCTTTAATGCCTGATTAACCACGATCACCGGCACCGGACAGCAAAGCTGGATTGCGTTTGGATTTCCGGCCATGGTATATATGATCCGCCTGATCCAGTTTACCGTTCTCTCCGAAGACAAACGGTGATTCCTACAATTTTTGTTCTCGTCAAGCTTTTCCAGCAAAAAAGCTCGTTAAATTCCAGAAAAAGCCTTATCCACAGGCTCTGGACGCCGTGAACGATTGCTCCCCGTAGATAGGAAGTCCCTTTGCGTTGACAAGAGCAGTTCCGTGAAACGGCTGTATTTCCGCAATCTGCAAGCGTTCTTGATGCGATTAAGCCACAACCGGCTCACATCCAGTCCATCACCACCTTGCCGGAATTGCCGGATCGCATCGCTTCGAACCCGTCGCGAAAATCGTCGATGCCGATGCGGTGCGTGATGACGGGCGAGACGTCGAGCCCGCCCTGGACGAAGGCGATCATCTTGTACCAGGTCTCGAACATCTCGCGGCCATAGATGCCCTTCAGGTTCAGCATCTTGAAGATCACCTTGTTCCAGTCGATCTCGAAGCCCGCCGGCGCGATGCCGAGAATGGCGATCTTGCCGCCATTGTTCATCTTGTCGATCATATCGCGGAAGGCCGGTGCCGCACCCGACATTTCAAGGCCGACGTCGAAGCCTTCCGTCATCCCGATGGACGTCATGACATCGGCGAGATTTTCCTTCGAGGCATCGACGACATGCTCGATGCCGAGCTTGCGGGCGAGCGCCAGCCGGTTCGGATTGATATCGGTGATGACGACCTTGCGCGCGCCGGAGCGCTTGGCGACCATGGCGCCCATGATGCCGATCGGCCCGGCGCCGGTGACCAGCACGTCCTCGCCCACCAGATCGAAGGACAGCGCGGTGTGCACCGCGTTGCCGAACGGATCGAAGATCGCCGCCACCTCGTCCGGAATATCGTCGGGGATCGGCACGACGTTGGATTCGGGAATGCAGACGAATTCGCCGAAGGAGCCGGGGCGGTTGACACCGACGCCGAGCGTGTTGCGGCAGAGATGGCCCCTGCCCGCCCGGCAGTTGCGACACTTGCCGCAAACGATATGCCCCTCGCCGGAGACACGCTCGCCGACATGATATTTCGTCACCGCCGAACCGATTTCGGCGATCTCGCCGCAGAATTCATGGCCGACGACCATCGGCACCGGAATGGTCTTCTGCGCCCATTGATCCCAGTTCCAGATATGCACATCCGTGCCGCAGATCGCCGATTTCCGGACCCGGATCAGCACATCGTTCGGCCCGACTTCGGGAACCGGCACGTTTTCCATCCAGAGCCCGACTTCCGGCTTCGATTTGACCAGCGCCTTCATCATGTTCGACATGAGCCGTCGTCTCCATCCGATTCAAATGATTCCGAGTTCCCGTCCCGCTTCGGCGAAAGCGCTGATCGCCCGCTCGACGTCGGCCCTTGAATGGGCCGCCGACATCTGCGTGCGGATGCGCGCCTGTCCCTTCGGCACGACCGGGAAGGAGAAGCCGATGACGTAGACGCCCTTTTTCAGCATCAGCGCCGCCATTTCCTGCGCCAGCTTGGCATCGCCGAGCATGACAGGGATGATTGGATGATCGGCGCCGGCAAGCGTGAAGCCAAGCTTGGTCATTTCGCTGCGGAAGAGCTCGGCATTGCCGCGAAGCCGGTTGCGCAGGGCATCGCCGTTCTCGATCAGATCGAAGACCTTGAGCGATGCGGCCGCGATGACCGGCGCCAGCGTATTGGAGAAAAGATAGGGGCGCGAGCGCTGCCGCAGCCAATCGACGATCTCGGTTTTAGCGGAGGTATAGCCACCCGACGCGCCGCCAAGCGCCTTGCCGAGTGTGCCGGTGATGATGTCGACCCGGCCCTCGACACCGCAATGTTCCGCCGAACCGCGACCGTGATCGCCGACGAAGCCGACAGCATGGCTGTCATCGACCATGACCATGGCACCATATTTCTCGGCGAGATCGCAGACGCCGCCGAGATTGGCGATGATGCCATCCATGGAGAAGACGCCGTCGGTGGCGATGAGCTTGAAGCGGCTGCCTTCCGCCTTCTTCAGCTCCTCCTCCAACGCCGCCATATCATTGTTGGCATAGCGGAAGCGCTTGGCCTTGGAGAGACGCACGCCGTCGATGATCGATGCATGGTTCAGCGCATCGGAGATGATCGCGTCCTCCTCCGACAACAGGGTCTCGAACAGCCCGCCATTGGCGTCGAAGCAGGAGGAATAGAGGATGGTGTCCTCCATGCCGAGAAAGGCTGATATCCGCGCCTCGAGCTGCTTGTGCTCCTCCTGGGTGCCACAGATGAAACGCACCGAGGCCATGCCATAGCCGTAACGATCGAGTGCCGTCTTCGCCGCCTCGGCCAGTTCCTCGTTATCAGCCAGCCCGAGATAATTGTTGGCGCAGAAGTTCAATACGCGTTCGCCGCTCGCAACCGCGATCTCTCCGGCCTGCTTCGAGGTGATGACACGCTCGGATTTATAGAGCCCCGCCTCCTTCAATCCGGCAAGCTCAGTCCGTAGATGGGATATGAATGCAGATGTCATGGTCACATTCCGATGCTGATCACGGAGCCCTAACGAACCAAGAAATAACACAGGTTCCGGCCTCTTGCTGCATCCGGCCGCGGCAAATGTGTAACCTCATGGCAGCGGCACGATACAGCGGACCGCCTGACATTATCTGTCGAATCGTGTGGACCGCAGGCAGGTTTTCAACCTCAGCCCCTTTGTCGCCATTGCAAAAATTACTTGACTGAGTCCACTAAATGATTGCAGATCGATTTCGATCTCAGAACAGGGGAGAACCATGAACATAGTCCACAGATTCTCCCTCGCGGGCCGGGTGGCGCTCGTTACCGGCGGTGGACGCGGCCTGGGGTTCGAAATGGCCAAGGCGCTTGCCGAGGCGGGAGCCCACGTCATCATCAATGGACGGACCGCCGCGACACTGGACAGCGCCGTGAATGCCATCCGCGCGGCAGACGGCTCGGCCGAAGCCGCCGCCTTCGATGTCGCCGATCGCGAGGCACGGAGCGCGACGATGGCTGATATCGAGAGACGGCATGGCCGCCTGGACATCCTGATCAACAACGTCGGCGCCCGCGACAGGCGCCCCCTGGCCGACTTCGAGGACGAGGCGATCCTCGCTTTGCTCAATACGGATCTGGCCGCCTCGATCATGCTTTCGCGCGATGCAGCCCGCCTGATGAAACGGCACAATCATGGGCGGCTGATCTCCGTTACCTCGATCAGCGGTCGTGTCACCATGCCCGGCGACTGCGTCTATCCGGCGGCGAAACAGGGACTGACCGGCCTCGTGCGCGGCATGGCGGTCGAGTTCGGTCCCCACGGCATCACCAGCAATGCCATCGCGCCGGGATGGTTCGCGACGGAAACGAATGCCGCGATGGTAGCGAATGCGGAACTCATGCCGGTGGTGCGCCAGCGCATTCCGATCCAGCGCTGGGGACGGCCGGACGAGATCGCCGGCGCCGCGCTGTTCCTCGCCAGCGACGCCGCATCCTTCGTCAACGGCCATGTCCTGACCGTCGATGGGGGCATGACTGCGAGGATGTGAGCACATCCGGCAAGCGCGTCACCGATCGGTGAACTCTTCGATCACCTTCAGAAATGCATCGCCGTAGCGCTCCAGCTTCGCCTGTCCGACGCCGGAAATGCCGAGCAGCGCATCCCGGCTCGTCGGCCGTTCCGTTGCAAAGGCGATCAGGGTCGTGTCCGGGAACACCACATAGGGCGGCACGCCCAGCGCCTTGGCGAGCCTGGCGCGCTCGCTTCTCAGTGCCTCGAACAGGGGCTGGGCCTCGCCCGACAGGCTCGACTGCCGCTTTTCGATGCGCGCCGCCTTCTTCGCCCCGCGCCTTGCTTCCGGCCGATCCTTGCGGAAGAAAACCTGACGCTCGCGCTTGAACACCGCCTTCGCCTCCGGCTCGAGCTTCATCGCCCCAAAGGCCGCATGATCGACGCTGATGAAACCGTTCGCCAGCAACTGCCGGAAAACCGACTGCCAAGTGCGGGCGGGAATATCCTTGCCGGCGCCGAAGACTGGCATGTTCACATGGCCGAAACGTTCCGTCTTCTCGTTGACCGTGCCCATCAGCACATCGATGACATGGCCGGTGCCGAAACGCTCGCCGGTGCGATAGACGGCGGCGAGCGCCTTGATCGCCGCCTCCGTGCCGTCCCAGGTCTCCACAGGCTTCAGGCAGGTATCGCAATTGCCGCAGCCGCCGCCATGCGCCTCGCCGAAATGCGCGAGAATGGCCTGCCGCCGGCAGCCGGCCGTCTCGCAGATGGCAAGCAGCGCATTGAGCTTCGCACGCTCGACACGCTTGATCTCCGGCGCCGCATTGCCCTCGTCGATCATTCGCCCGCGCTGGATGACATCGGCCATGCCGTAGGCCATCCAGACTTCGGAGGGCAGGCCGTCGCGCCCGGCGCGGCCCGTCTCCTGATAATAGGCCTCCACCGAGCCCGGCAGGTCGAGATGCGCGACATAGCGCACATTCGGCTTGTCGATGCCCATGCCGAAGGCGACCGTCGCCACCAGGCAGAGATCCTCCTCTTTGAGAAAGGCATCCTGATTGGCGTCGCGGACGGCACGGTCCATGCCGGCATGATAGGCAAGCGCGCGAATGCCTTGGCCATTCAGCCATTCAGCCGTTTCCTCGACCTTGGCCCGCGACAGACAATAGACGATGCCGCTATCGCCGCGATGGCCATCGAGAAAGCGCAGCAATTGCTGGCGTGGCTGATCGCGCTCGACGATTTCATAGGCGATGTTCGGCCGGTCGAAGCTGGTGGTGAAGACCTTGGCATTGTCGAGCGCCAGCCGCTCGATAATATCGTCGCGCGTATGCGGATCGGCCGTCGCCGTCAGCGCGATGCGCGGCACATCGGGAAAGAGTTCCGCAAGCTTGCCGAGATCGCGATATTCCGGCCGAAAATCATGCCCCCATTGCGAGACGCAATGGGCCTCGTCAATCGCAAACAGGGCAATCCTCGCCCTGGCGATCATCTGCTGGAAGCCATCGGTCAGGAGGCGCTCCGGCGTGACATAGAGCATATCCAGCGTACCGCCGGAGACGGCGCGATAGACATCGCTCGCCTCCTCGCGCGACAGCGACGAATTCAAGGCCGCCGCCCGGATGCCAAGCTGCTTCATCGCCTCGACCTGGTCGCGCATCAGCGCGATCAGCGGCGAGACGACGATGCCGACGCCGTCGCGGCAAAGCGCCGGAATCTGGAAGCACAGCGATTTGCCCGCCCCGGTCGGAAACAGCACGACCGCATCGCCGCCACCGACCACATGCTCCACTACCTGCTGCTGCTTGCCGCGAAAGGCGGAATAGCCGTAGACGCGCTTGAGAACGTCGAGCGGCGCGGATGGGCCACGATCCGCAAACAGCGCGTTGTCGGCGGAAAACCGCGGCTCCTGTCTATCCGGCTGAGACATCTATTCCTATTTCCCCGCGGGTCCCTTGATACGGCCGGACAGCACGCCGAAACCGTCGATGATCGCTTCCTGGTTTTCCAGCCGCAATGCTTCGAGCTGCACTTCCTGCAGAGCGCGCATCAGTTGCTCGATGAGCTCCCCGTCGCCGTCCTCGGTCGCCTCGGCGATGGCGCGCTCCAGTTCGATCTTGTGCCAGCGCAGCGCCTTCGAGCGCTTGTGCAGCGCCAGCGCCTGACGATAGCCCTCGCGCGCATCCTCCATGGCCGCCTCTTCGGTCGCGGTCCAGAGGCGGGCGTTGCGCACCTGCTGGTCGAGGCCCTTCAGCAATGCCCCGAAACCCTGCTCCTCCAGCACCTCGAGCAGCCGCTCCCGCGTGAGCTGCGGTCCCGTCATGGTCGCCGCCGCGCCGAGCAGGGCGGACCAGAGGCGCTGCAACTCGCGGCTCTCATAGTCGATCGCGGCGATCTCGTCATATTCGTCCTGCAACAGCAACGGATGATTGACGATGGTCACCGCCAGCACGCTTTCGCGAAGGCCCGGAACCTCCAGATGCCCCTTGATCATGCCCGATCGCGTCAGACGATCCGACGGCCTGACGCTGCCCGCCGCCCCATCCTGCCCCTGCCCGCCACGACCGCCGAAGGAGCGGCCACCGCCGTCGCGGGAAAAGCCGCGCCCCTGCGGATTGCCGCCACGCCGGAACTGCGGCTGGAAGAGACCGTTCAACCGGTCGCGCATGTCCTGCTGATAGTGACGACGCACATCTTCGTCCGAGATGACCGACACCATCTGCCTGAGCCGCGCCTCCAGCTCGGCGCGCGCCTCGGGCGTGTCGAACTTGCCGCTGTTGACCTCGCGGGTCCAGATCATCTCCGCCAGCGGCTTTGCCTGCGCCAGCACCTTGTCGAAGGGCGCGCGGCCATCGTGGCGGACGAGATCATCCGGATCCTTGCCATCCGGCAGGAGGGCGAAACGGACAGTGCGGCCGGGCTTGATATGCGGCAGCGACAGATCGGCGGCACGATTGGCTGCCCGAATGCCGGCACCGTCGCCGTCGAAGCAAAGCACGGGCTGCGGCGTCATCTTCCAGAGCAATTCGAGCTGGTTCTCGGTCAGCGCGGTTCCAAGCGGCGCGACGGCATTCTCGACACCAGCCTGATGGAGGGCGATGACGTCCATATAGCCTTCGACAGCAATGATGGTGCCGGCGCCATCGCTCCCCTGCGCGGCACGGCGCGCGCGGGTGAAATTATAAAGCACATTGCCCTTGTGAAAGAGCTCGGTCTCGTTGGAATTGAGATATTTCGCCGGCGCGTCCGACGACATGGCGCGGCCGCCGAAAGCGATCACCTTTTCCCGGGACGACAGGATCGGGAACATGATGCGGTCGCGGAACCGGTCGTAGGACACCGGAATATCCGGGCCGTACACCACGAGGCCGCAGGCTTCGATCTGCTCCTTGGCAATGCCCTTGCCGGCCAGAAACTCCTTCAGCGCGTTGCGGCTGTCCGGCGAATAACCGAGGCGGAAGGTCTCGATGGTCCGGCCCGTCAGGCCACGGTCGCGCAGATAGGCACGCGCCTTGGCGCCGGTCGCCGTCTGGAGCTGATCCTGGAAGAACTGTGTCGCCATCTCCATGACGTCGAGCAGCGAGGTGCGTTCCTTCTCGCGCTTCGCCTCCATCGGATCGGCAACCGGCATGGCAACGCCCGCCATATCGGCGATCTGCTGCACGGCTTCCGGAAAGCTCAAGCCCTCCAGCTCCGTCAGGAAACGGAAATGGTCGCCTGTGACGCCGCAGCCGAAGCAATGATAACGGCCCTTGCGATCTTCGCAGTGAAAACTCGGCGATTTCTCGCCGTGAAACGGGCAGCAGGCCCAATAGTCACCACGCGGCACATTGGTCTTGCGGCGATCCCAAGTCACACGACGACCGATCACGTCCGAAATGGGAACGCGGTCGCGAATCTCGTCGAGAAACGTATTGGAAAATCGCATGATTACCTCTGGCTCGCCCCCTTATAAGCAGGAACGCCACGCATTGCCACGGCAAGCCTTTCAACACGCCCGCTATTCACAGCCCGTCCGAACAGCCGCGAAACGCAACCTTTCCGATCACAAGACCGTGAACGCATAGGCTCCGTTAATGTCCGCAAACCGTCCTGGAAAGCGATCCGGTCATCGGGAAAAACAGAATCTTCACGCCCATTCTGCATCTTATATGTGTATGAGAAGTGGCCATGAATGCAGCTTCGCCGTGCAAGAAAAACAGTGGAAAAGCAAAGGCTTGCAGATTGTAAGCCTCCCTTCGAAAAGGACGCGACAAAATCTCGCGCGGCCATCGACCCCGAACAGGAGGGCGCGCGTTCATCCCTTTTGGTGGCGCATTTGCGGCATGGTTTGTAAGTCAAACATTATTTTTTTGTAATTTGATTGTTGGTGTGCGGCGCAATAGCTTCCTTCTCACGGGACGAGACAAGCCGGCGAACAAATGTGCTTCGCGACGCGACATGCCTAGACGTCCCCGACGAACCGGAAACCGACAAGCACTGGGTTTTCAGTTTAGGAGATAAAAGATGCGCGTTCTGCTGGCACCCTTTGCCGCCGCCGCCCTCTTCGCCACAGCGACTTACAGCTCGGCAACGACGACGGATGGCGCGGCTCCCGCGATCGCCACGAACGTGCTCCAGACCAATGCCGGCTATCAACTGCCGGTCGACATGAAGGTTCCGGCTCTCAAGGCCGGCATCAAGGTCCAGGTGTCCTGGCTCGACGCGCAAGGCATGGACTTGCCGCAGCAGATCAGGATCACCAGATAAGGTTTCACCCATCCCCATGTGAGGCACCATCCCTACCCCCGGCGCCGCCTCACATGGGTGCCTTTGCAATAGACGTTTGATTTTTGGGCCCCACCCTGCGTCATCAAACGGCTGCAAAGCGCAAGAAGGCAGGAGCTCCCCCAGCTCCTGCCTTCTCTATTTTAAGCCGGTATCGACCTCGGCCCTTGCGGGCGTGCGGAATTACTTCAGCAGATCCTTGAGAATCGCCGAAGCCTTGGCGAAGTCCATCTGCCCGGCATAGCGCTCGCGCAGGGCGGCAACGCACTTGCCCATGTCCTTCAAGCCCTGTGCACCGAGTTCGGCCACGATGGCGGCGCAGATCTCCCGCACCTTGTCCTCGGAAAGCTGTTCCGGCATGAAGCCCTGGATGACGGCGATTTCCTCGCGCTCCTTGTCGGCCAGCTCCGGGCGGCCGCCATCGACATAGATCTTCACCGATTCTTCGCGCTGCTTGATCATCTTGGCCAGCAGCTGCAGGATTTCGTCGTCGCTTGCCGGCTCCTTGCCGAGACCGCGATTGGCGATGTCCTTGTCCTTGATGGCGGCAAGGATCAGGCGCACGGTCGAAAGCCTCGCCGCGTCCTTGGCCCTCATGGCATCCTTCTGGGCGTTGGAAAGCGTTTCGCGGATCATGTCTTTTAACTCCGTAATGAGGCCGGCGAGGATCGCCCGGCCTCTTATTTCATGTTGCCAGTCTCATAGACCATGAGCGGCAATCAATGCAATTGCGTCCGCCGGGCACGAAACCCACGAATTCCCTGGCGGGAAACGAACGGCGCGCATTGACCGGCACGCCTTGTTTGGCTATGTCCATCACCTGCACATTAGATCGATATGAAGATCTCAAGCCGAGACACGCGTCGCCGGCTGTACCTTGCTACAAACATGGCGGATGCCGACGGCTTCTTCAAGGCTGCGCACGACGCCGGAAACGGGATGACAATGACCGCCACAGCCCCATGGACAACTGAAAAGCCGAGTGCCCTGCTCGTTCTCGCCGACGGCACCGTGATCGAAGGCAAGGGTATCGGCGCGACCGGCAAGGTCCAAGCCGAAGTCTGCTTCAACACGGCGCTCACAGGTTACGAGGAGATCCTCACCGATCCCTCCTATCTCGGCCAGATCGTCACCTTCACCTTCCCGCATATCGGCAATGTCGGCACCAACGAGGAAGATATCGAGGATCTGACGCCCGCCGCCCGCCATGGCGCCGTCGGCGTCATCTTCAAAGCCGATATCACCGATCCCTCGAACTACCGCGCCGCCAAGCATCTCGATCAGTGGCTGACGGCGCGCGGCATCATCGGCATGTGCGGCATCGATACCCGCGCGCTGACCGCCTGGATCCGTGAAAACGGCATGCCCAACGGCGTCATCGCCCATGATCCGAACGGCGTCTTCGACATCGACCAGCTGAAGGCGGATGCCAAGGCCTGGGGCGGCCTGGAAGGCCTCGACCTCGCCAAGGTCGCCTCATCGGGCCAGTCCTCGCAATGGTCACAGACACCCTGGGTCTGGAACGAAGGCTATGGCGAACTAAAGGCCGACGATGCCAAGTATCACGTCGTTTGCCTCGACTATGGCGTCAAGCGCAACATCCTGCGTCTGTTCACCGGCCTCGACTGCAAGGTCACGGTGCTGCCGGCAACCGCCTCCACCGATGACGTGCTGGCGCTGCAGCCGGACGGCATCTTCCTGTCGAACGGCCCCGGCGATCCGGCCGCCACTGGCGAATATGCGGTTCCGGTCATCCGGGATCTGCTGAAGGCGGACATCCCGCTGTTCGGCATCTGCCTCGGCCACCAGATGCTCGGCCTCGCCCTCGGCGCCAAGACCGCCAAGATGCATCAGGGCCATCATGGCGCCAACCACCCGGTCAAGGACCACACGACGGGCAAGGTCGAGATCGTCTCCATGAACCATGGCTTCGCGATCGACTCAAACTCGCTGCCGGAAGGCGTTGAGGAGACTCACGTTTCCCTCTTCGACGGCAGCAATTGCGGCCTGCGCGTCGCCGGCAAGCCGGTCTTCTCCGTCCAGCATCACCCGGAAGCCTCCCCCGGCCCGCAGGACAGCCACTATCTCTTCCGCCGCTTCGTCAATCTGGTGCGCGAGAAGAAGGGCGAACCGGCGCTCGCCGAACGCGCCTAACGCGTCAAGTCGTTTCACATCAATGGAAAACCCCGGATTGATCGCCAATCCGGGGTTTTTCTTTCGGCGGAATGCATTCGGCCACGAGCACGCTCACGCTATCATGCGCCGCCGCCTGACTTCCTCGAGTTCGCTGGTCATGATTTCCTGCAGGAACTCGAAATCGGACTGGCCGAAGGACACAAGGCCGAATCTCAGCTTGTAGCCCCAGTTCTTGTCCTGCGTGAAATCCAGCCAGTCCAGCAGAGGACGGATCGGCTGGTCCGGCGTGTCCAGCCAGTCGACATCGCGGCGATAGGCCGTGCCCGATCCCATCTGGCCCTGATAGGGCTCTCCGTCGCGGACATGACCGATCGCCGTGAAGCTCTGGAAGCCGTCCTTTCCGCCCATGACCACCGACGGCGAATAGTAGACCACGCCATCGCCCGGCCTGATGCGCCGCAGCGGCCCTTGCTTGCCGTGATTGACCTGCATGAAGCCATGCGCCCGTCCATAGCGAACATGCTCGGCGCATGCGACGGCCAGCCAATAGGATTTGGCGGCCGGTTGCTCATACTGACGAGAAGCGCCCGGCTGCGCGAGCATGCGCACGACGGCACCATGGCTGACTTGTCCTTCCAGCGAGAAGAGATTGGTCTCGCTACGATCGCTTGCCTTGAATGTCATGGTCATCTCCCATCGATTGGTATGGCACCAATATACGGGATCATACTGCCAATATCTGTCAGCAGTCTTGCGGCTGAAGATCGGAAAAGCGGCCGAGCTTCAGCCGGCCGCCCTCTCCGAGCGGAGCAGGATATAGAAGCGCACGCAGAGCATCGTCGCGGCCGAGGCAAGCCCCAGGAGGAAGCCGAACCAGATGCCGATTCCGCCGAAACCGAGCGGGAAGGCCAGCAGCCAGGCCAGGAAGAAGCCGATCGGCCAATAGGCGATCAGAGCGAGGATCATCGGCACCCGCGCATCCTTGAGGCCGCGCAACAGGCCGCTGGCAATTGCCTGCAGGCCATCGACGAGCTGGAACAGACCCGCGACAACGATGAGCGGAGCGGCATAGGCGAGCACTTTCGGCGCATCGACCGAGGCCACGTCCAGGAACCAGCTTCCCAGCCATTCCGGCATCGTCGCGAACAGGATGCTGCCGCCCAGCGAGATGAAACACGAAACGATCAGCACGACAATCGCAGCCCGCGTCAGGCCGAGATGATCTCCCTGCCCATGCGCGACGCCGACCCTGACGGTCGCCGCCTGGCTGAGGCCGAGCGGGATCATGAAGGCGATAGAGGCCCATTGCAGCGCAATACCATGCGCCGCGAGCTCGATCGTGCCGATCTGCCCCATCAGCAAGGATGCGGCCGTGAAGAGGCTGACTTCGGCGAGAACCGTGATGCTGATCGGAAAGCCGAGACGCACCACTTCCCACAGGGCATGCCAGTCCGGTCGCCAGAGCCGGACGAATATCTCATAGCGGCGCGTCTCCTCGCGGCTCTGAACATAGGCAAGGATGAACAGGAAGCCGGCCGTCTGCACCGCAACGGAGACGATGGCCGCGCCATGCAGCCCAAGCGCCGGCATGCCGAAATGCCCGAGCACCAGGCAATAGGCGAGGATCGCATTCATCACCAGCATGGCGATGGTGACATGGAGGATGACGCCGGCCCGGCCGATGGCGCTGACGAGCGCGCGAATGACATTGTAAAGCAGTCCCGGCAGCACGGCGAAATGGCCGATATCGATATAACCACTGGCAAGCCGCGCCACTTCGGGGTTCTGACCGGCGGCCAGCAGGATCTGTTCCGAGTAGAAAAAGGCAGGCTGCGCCAGCAGCCAATAGGCCGTGACGACCCAGAGCCCCATGCGCAGCGCCCGGCGAACCGCCATGACGTTGCCCTGCCCATAGGCTTGCGCCACCAGCGGCACGACGGCAATGGAAAAGCCGGAGCCGAAGATCTGGATCGTGAACAGGAATTGAGCGGCAAGCACCATGGCCGCGAGCTGCTCGGCGCCGAGACGACCGACGATCATCACATCCGTGGTGTTGATGCCGAGCTGCGCCAGCTGCGCGCCGATCAGCGGTATGCCGAGCGCCAGTGTAGCGCGGAAATGCGCGGACCACGAATTGTTGTTGTCGTGCGCGAACGGGCGCGCAGTTGCAGGCATGTCCATTTTGAAGCTCGATTTGTAAAAGACGCGCAAACTGCTCCCACCCAGGGATGCGCGAGCCTGCCGGATTACCTCAACTTGAGCCGAAAAGCCAGCTGACGGTGCCAAGATGCTAAAGAATTCATCAGGACATCAAAATATCTGATGATTATTCAGGCAACCTCTTGAGCCACCGGCTCCACGACTGCGTTCGACGCGCTCTTGCGTACCTTGACGACGAAGACGGTCAGTGCGGCCAGAGTCAGGATCACCCCCATGATGAAGGGTGCCCCGGCAAAGGTGACCGGTGCCTCGGGAGCGGTGAAATAGCGGAAGAGATAGGGAAAGAGCACCGGCCCGATAATGGCGGTAATGCTGGTCAGGCTGCCAAGCGCGCCCTGCAGCTCGCCCTGCGCCGACGGCGGCACCTTGCCGGCGGCGATCGAGCGCAACGGCGCGTCCGCGACGTTCTCGATGACGGTGACGACGATGACGGCATAGACCATCCAACCATGCCAGGCGGAGGCATAGCCCATCAGGCCGATGCCGGAGAAGGTCATGCCCAGCAGCGCCGTCTTCCATTCGCCCAGCAGCGGCACGAGCCGCGGCAGGACCAGACCGATGGTGATCGCCGCGCCGATGCCATAGACGCCGAGCGAAAAGCCGATCTGCCCCTCGCTCCAACCGTAACGATAGGAGGAGATGAAGGCCCAGACTGCAGGATAGACGCCGTGTGCCAGCCAATTGAGGAACATGACGACGCACACCCAGCCGACGCCGGGATAATGCCGCATCTGACGAAGCGCACCGAGCGGATTGGCGCGCCAGAGCTCGAAACGACGGCGGTTCTTCGCCTCCAGCGTTTCCGGCAGCAGGAAATAGGCGCAGACGAAATTCAGAAAAGCGACCGCAGCTGCTCCATAGAAGGGCACGCGCGGACCGAATTCCCCCAGGAAGCCGCCGATGACCGGCCCGAGCACGAAGCCGACGCCGAAGGCCATGCCGATCAGGCCGAAATTCTTGGCGCGATTCTGGTCGTTGCTGATGTCGGCGATATAGGCGGAACAGGTCGAGAAGCTCGCGCCGCTGATGCCCGCGAGAATGCGGCCGACGAACAGCATCCAATAGGATGTCGCGATGGCACAGATGAAATTGTCGATCGCGAAGGTCAGCACCGAGGCGAGCAAGAGCGGCCGGCGCCCGAAGCGGTCGCTCAGATTGCCGATCAAGGGCGAAAACAGGAACTGCATGCCGGCATAGGCCAATAGCAGCCAGCCGCCCTCGGTCGCGGCTTCGCTGATCGTCGCACCCGTCAGCTCCTCCAGATATTTCGGCATGACCGGCATGATGATGGCGATGCCGATGACGTCGAGGAAGAGGATCAGGAAAACGAGGAACAGGCCGCGACGCGCGAATTTCTGGTCGATCATGGAGTTTGCCTTTTGGCGGCCCTATCCCCATGAAGAGACAGAACGTGAACGAAAAATCGGAAAATACCCCTTACCGAAAGATTTTGGCCGAAACAATCCGTGAACGCTTCAATCTTCCTGATTTATCGACGGATTTTTTTGATCCATGAGACGATAGGCCATCAATCCTGCGGCATGCGTCGCTGCTCCGATTTCAGGAAATCCACGAAGGCCCGAAGCGGCCCCGGCATATGACGGCGGCTGGCATAATAAAGGAACGGACCAGGAAAAACCGAGCTCCAATCTTCGAGAATGGCGACCAGCTCGCCGCTTGCGATTTGCGGGGCAATGAACTCCTCGAAGGTAAAGATGATGCCAAGCCCCGCCACCGCGGCACTGCGCTCCATGTCGATCGAATTGCTGGCGAGAACCGTCGGTGGCGAAATGACGACCGCCTCACCCGCCTTTTCGAATTCCCAGGGAAAGGCCGGACTTCTCAGGAAACGGTGACGAATACAGCGATGATCGAGAATATCGCGCGGATGCAGCGGCGTTCCATATGCGGCAAGGTAAGCCGGCGACGCGGCCGCGACGTAGCGCTGGCGCCTTGGGCCAATCGGCACAGCGATCATGTCCCGCTCCAGCCGTTCGTCATAGCGGATGCCGGCATCGAAGCCCGCCGCCAGCACATCGATGAAGCTGTCTTCGGCGATGATCTCCACGGAAATGCCCGGATAGGCCTTCAGGAAACGGTTGACGATCCCCGGCATGATGACGACGGCGGCCACCGTCGGCACGTTGAGGCGCAACGTCCCGCCGACGGTATCGCGGAAACTGTTGATGTCATCGAGCGCGGTCGCGATCTCGCCCATCGCCGGCCCGAGCCGCTCGATCAACCGTTCACCGGCTTCGGTGAGCGTGACGCTGCGGGTAGTGCGGTTGAGCAGCCGCACGCCGAGGCGCTCCTCCAGCCGCCGCAATGCCTCGCTCAACGACGATGCGGAAACCCGGCGCTTGCGCGCGGCCTCGCGAAAATTCCGTTCGCGGGCGACGGCGGCAAAGGCATCGAGATCGGCGAGTGGCAGTTCATCCATTGTACGAAATTCCAAACAACCCGTTTCGATATACCAGGATTATCGCACAAACGTGAAAGAGGTAAAACCAATCCCGAAGACGCTGCCTGACGACACAAAGCAGCGCCGCAGACCAAGGAGAACGGAAATGCAGATGCATCAATTGGGCAAGACCGGTCCGGACGTATCGGCCATCGGCCTCGGCTGCATGGGCATGTCAGGCATGTATGGGCCGTCGGATCGCGCCGAGAGCATTGCCACCATTCACGCGGCACTCGATGCCGGCGTCAACCTGCTCGATACCGGCGACTTCTACGGCATGGGCCACAATGAAATACTGATCGGCGAGGCGATCAAAGGGCTGAAGCGCGACGATTTCCTGCTGAGCGTCAAGTTCGGCGCCCTGCGAGATCCCGCCGGCGCCTGGCTGGGCTACGACGCCCGCCCCGCCGCCATCCGCAATTTCCTTGCCTATTCGCTGCAGCGCCTCGGCGTCGATCATATCGATATCTATCGCCCGGCGCGCCTCGATCCGAACGTGCCGATCGAGGATCAGATCGGCGCCATGGCCGACCTCGTCAAGGAAGGCTACATCAAGCATATCGGCCTTTCCGAAGTTGGTGCGGACACCATCCGCCGGGCCGCCGCCGTTCACCCGATCGTCGATCTCCAGATCGAATATTCGCTGATCTCGCGCGGCATCGAGGACCAGATCCTGCCCACCTGCCGCGAACTCGGGATCGGCATCACCGCCTACGGCGTCCTGTCGCGCGGCCTGATCAGTGGCCATTGGCAGAAGGATGCCGCCGCGCAGAAGGGCGATTTCCGCGTCATCAGCCCGCGCTTTCAGGCGGGCAATGTCGAGAAGAACCTCAAATTGGTGGAGGCGCTGCGCCGGATTGCCGACTCCAAAGGGGTCAGTGTCGCCCAGATCGCCATTGCCTGGGTCGCAGCCCAGGGCAAGGACATCATTCCCGTCGTCGGTGCCCGACGCCGCGATCGGCTGGCGGAAGCACTGGGCTCCCTGTCCGTCGAGCTGTCGGCGGAGGATCTCGCCACAATAGAACGGGCTGTTCCGAAGGATGCCGCCGCCGGCGGCCGTTATCCCGAGGCACAGCTGGTACATATGGACAGCGAGAAATAATTGGCATGCCTTCCCCCGCACTTCGGGGGGAGGCATTTAGGCGCTAGACCGGATTGTTCAGCGTATCGCAATCGCTAAGCTTGCCGGAATCGAAGCCCTGCTTGAACCACTTCATGCGCTGCGCCGAGGTGCCATGGTTGAAGCTGTCGGGCACGACATAGCCCTGGCTGCGCTTCTGCAGCGTATCGTCGCCGATCTGCTGCGCGGCATTCAGCGCCTCCTCGAGATCACCCTGCTGCAGAATGCCTTTCTGCTGCGTGAACTTGCCCCAGATGCCGGCGAAACAATCCGCCTGCAGCTCGATGCGCACCGACATCTTGTTGGCCTCCACCTCGCTCATGGTCTGGCGGGCCTGGTTGAACTTCGGCAGGATGCCGAGCTGATCCTGGACATGGTGGCCGACCTCATGCGCAATGACATAGGCCTGCGCGAAATCGCCGGATGCGCCGAACTGATCCTTCATCTGCTGGAAGAAGGCCATGTCGAGATAGACCTTCTGATCGCTCGGGCAATAGAAAGGTCCGGTTGCAGCCGAAGCCGTGCCGCAAGCCGACGGGAAACGGCCGGAAAACAGCACCAGTTTCGGATCGGTATAGGTCTGCCCCATCGACTTGAAGATGCCGGTCCAGGTGTCCTCGGTATCGGCCAGCACCGTGGAGACGAACTGCTTCATCTCGTCATTGGCCGGCGTGGCAGTGCCGCCGCCGGAATCGCTCTGCTGATAGCTGGAGCCTGAGTCGCCGGTCAGCATGCCGCTCTGCTGCAGCAGCCCGATGACGTCGACGCCCATGGCCCGCAATACCAGGAAGATGACCACGAGAACAATGATGGTGCGAAAGCTGAGACCACCGCCCCCTATGCCGCCACCGGGAAAACGTATGCCGCCACCGCCAAGGGAACCGCCACCACCCATCGGCGACGAGCCGCGTTCATCCTCGACATTGTCGGATTGCCGACGTCCTTTCCAGTCCATAATGCACCTCCCGGCGAAACAACCCGTTGAGTCAACAGAGTATAGCTCTTTCTGAAATATACTGTGTCACCATAAATTATGAAAATCTCAAAGAAAAATTTCGCGACGCCGCCATCGACCGAAAACCCGGCGCCGGCTTTCCCGCCAGAACCATGGCTGGATCGCATGCGTGGCGAGGGACGAACGAATATGGGCGCCAAACCGCCATTGGGGCCAATTGCCTCCCTCGATCGCATCTCTCTTCCCGATTCCTGTCGATTCCGCGATTTATGGGGTTCCGTTTGCAAATACATTTGCCTATAAGCCGCTTCTAGCCTGAAAAGACTTGCCCATGCGCCCCGGCCGGTGATCTCCCACCCTGGCCGGTTTTTCGCGCAACCAAAAAACGGATGAGAGCCCATGCCGAAGCGCCAAGATATCAAATCGATCCTCATTATCGGTGCAGGACCGATTGTTATCGGCCAGGCTTGCGAATTCGACTATTCCGGCACGCAGGCCTGCAAGGCGCTGAAGGAGGAAGGCTATCGCGTCATCCTCGTCAACTCCAATCCGGCAACGATCATGACCGATCCGGGCCTGGCGGATGCGACCTATGTCGAGCCGATCACGCCGGAAGTGGTCGCCAAGATCATCGCCAAGGAGCGCCCCGACGCGCTGCTGCCGACCATGGGCGGCCAGACCGCGCTCAACACCGCGCTGTCGCTGAAGCGCATGGGCGTACTCGACCGCTATAATGTCGAGATGATCGGCGCCAAGCCCGCCGCCATCGACATGGCCGAGGACCGCGCCCTCTTCCGCGAGGCCATGGCCCGCATCGGCCTTGAAACCCCGCGCTCGATGCTGGCGAACGCAACCGACATCAAGGACGCCGACCGCAAGACCCATGAAGCCGAGCGCAGCAAGCTGAAGGCATCGCTGTCCGGCGCAGAGCTCGACAAGGCGCTCGACGCGCTTGAAAACCAGTGGAACCTCGGCGAGAGCGACCGCAAGCAGCGCTACATGAGCCATGCCATGGCGATCGCCGCCCAGGCACTCGACCATGTCGGCCTGCCCGCCATCATCCGTCCGTCGTTCACGCTGGGCGGCACCGGCGGCGGCATCGCCTACAACCGCTCGGAATTCTTCGAAATCGTCGGCGGCGGCCTCGATGCCTCGCCGACCACGGAAGTCCTGATCGAAGAATCGGTGCTCGGCTGGAAGGAATTCGAGATGGAAGTCGTCCGCGACAAGGCGGACAATTGCATCATCATCTGCTCCATCGAAAATATCGACCCGATGGGCGTCCATACCGGTGACTCGATCACCGTCGCTCCGGCGCTGACGCTGACGGACAAAGAATACCAGATCATGCGCAACGCCTCGATCGCGGTTCTGCGCGAGATCGGTGTCGAGACCGGCGGCTCGAACGTGCAGTTCGCCGTCAATCCCAAGGACGGCCGCCTCGTCGTCATCGAAATGAACCCGCGCGTGTCGCGTTCCTCCGCCCTCGCCTCGAAGGCCACCGGCTTCCCGATCGCCAAGATCGCGGCAAAGCTCGCCATCGGCTATACGCTCGACGAGCTGGAAAACGACATCACCGGCGGCGCGACGCCTGCCTCCTTCGAACCGTCGATCGACTATGTCGTCACCAAGATCCCGCGCTTCGCCTTCGAAAAATTCCCCGGCGCCTCGCCGGTGCTGACCACCGCCATGAAGTCGGTCGGTGAAGTCATGGCGATCGGCCGCACCTTCGCGGAATCGCTGCAGAAGGCATTGCGCGGCCTCGAAACCGGCCTCACCGGCCTCGACGAGATCGAAATCCCCGGCACCGAGGAAGGCGAAGGCAGCCGCAACGCCATCCGCGCCGCCATCGGCACCCCGACGCCCGACCGCCTGCGCATGGTCGCCCAGGCGCTGCGCCTCGGCATGAGCCCGGAAGAAGTGCATGAAGGCTGCAAGATCGACCCATGGTTCATCGCCCAGTTCAAGGCGATCGTCGACATGGAAGCCCGCATCCGCGAACATGGCCTGCCGGAAGATGCGGCCAACTTGCGCATGCTGAAGGCCATGGGCTTCTCCGACGCGCGTCTGGCGACCCTCACCGACAAGCGTCCGAAGGAAATCGCCGAGCTGCGCAACAGCCTGAACGTTCGCCCGGTCTTCAAGCGCATCGACACATGCGCCGCCGAATTCGCCTCACCGACCGCCTATATGTACTCGACCTACGAGATGCCCTTCGTCGGCGCCACCCGTTCGGAAGCGCAGGTCTCCGATCGCAAGAAGGTCGTCATCCTCGGCGGCGGTCCGAACCGCATCGGCCAGGGCATCGAGTTCGACTATTGCTGCTGCCATGCCGCCTTCGCGCTGAAGGATGCCGGCTATGAAGCGATCATGATCAACTGCAATCCGGAAACCGTTTCGACCGACTACGACACGTCCGACCGGCTCTATTTCGAGCCGCTGACGGCCGAAGACGTGATCGAAATCCTGCGCGCCGAACAGGAGAAGGGCGAAGTCGTCGGCGTCATCGTCCAGTTCGGCGGCCAGACGCCGCTGAAGCTCGCCGAAGCGCTTGAAAAGAACGGCATTCCGATCCTCGGCACCGCGCCTGACGCAATCGACCTTGCCGAAGACCGCGACCGCTTCCAGAAGCTCTTGATGAAGCTCGACCTCGACCAGCCGAACAACGGCATCGCCTATTCGGTCGAGCAGGCGCGCCTTGTCGCCACCGAAATCGGCTTCCCGCTGGTGGTGCGTCCGTCCTATGTCCTCGGCGGCCGCGCCATGCAGATCATCCATTCGGAAGGCCAGCTCCAGAGCTACCTGCTCGACACGGTGCCGGAACTGGTGCCGGAAGACATCAAGCAGCGCTATCCCAACGACAAGACCGGCCAGATCAACACGCTGCTCGGCAAGAACCCGCTTCTGTTCGACAGCTACCTGACCAATGCCATCGAAGTCGACGTCGACTGCCTGTCCGACGGCACGGACGTCTACGTCGCCGGCATCATGGAGCATATCGAGGAAGCCGGCATCCACTCGGGCGACTCCGCCTGCTCGCTGCCGCCGCGCACGCTGTCGCCTGCCATGATCGACGAACTGGAACGCCAGGCGAAGGCCATGGCCAAGGCGCTGAACGTCGGCGGCCTGATGAACGTGCAGTTCGCCATCAAGGACGACACGGTCTACGTGCTGGAAGTCAACCCGCGTGCCTCGCGCACCGTGCCCTTCGTCGCCAAGACCATCGGCGCGCCGATCGCCAAGATCGCGGCCCGCGTCATGGCCGGCGAGAAGCTGGATGCGACCTTCGCCGCCTATGGCGAAAAGCCCGATCCGCGCAAGCTGAAGCACATCGCCGTCAAGGAGGCCGTCTTCCCCTTCGCCCGCTTCCCCGGCGTCGATATCCTGCTCGGACCCGAAATGCGCTCGACGGGCGAAGTTATTGGTCTGGATACGGATTTCGCGCTGGCCTTTGCCAAGTCTCAGCTCGGCGCCGGCGTCGAACTGCCGCGTGACGGAACCGTCTTCGTCTCCGTCCGCGACGATGACAAGCCGCGCGTTCTGCCCGCCATTCGCATGCTGGCCGAACAGGGCTTCAAGGTGCTGGCCACCGGCGGCACCCAGCGTTTCCTCGCCGAAAACGGCATCGAGGCGACCAAGATCAACAAGGTGCTCGAGGGACGTCCGCATATCGAGGATGCCATTCGCAACCGCCAGGTCCAGCTCGTCATCAACACGACCGACAGCAACAAGGCGATCTCGGACTCGAAATCGCTGCGCCGCGCGACGCTGATGCAGAAGGTGCCCTACTACACCACCATGGCCGGTGCGGAAGCCGCAGCCATGGCGATCAAGGCGCTGAAGGCCGGCAATCTGGAAGTTCAGCCGCTGCAGAGCTATTTCTGAGGTAGCTGAGGACCGCGGCCGCTACTTTCGAGCCACCGGTCGTTGATTGTGTAAAACTGACTTTGGCGAGCGCTGACCGAGATCAGCCTCGCCATAAGTCTTCGAATTTTCTGGAAATCGCCCGCCGCAATCTGCTATAGATGACAGAATAATGGCTCTGGATGGTTCCGAAGTACCGCTTCGGGACCTGTTTTCTTTTGTGTCTGCGACAGAGCAACGCAGGGAGTGAAGGACAAGAAAAATGGTTGAAAAGGTACCGATGACGCAGAACGGGTTCGTCAAGCTGCAGGAAGAACTGCGCTGGCGGCAGCAGGAAGAACGCCCGCGAATCATCGAAGCAATTTCGGAAGCCCGTGCCCATGGCGATCTCTCCGAAAACGCCGAGTACCATGCAGCCAAGGAAGCCCAGAGCCACAATGAAGGCCGCATCACCGAGCTCGAAGACCTGACGGCGCGCGCCGAGGTCATCGACCTCTCCAAGATGTCCGGCTCGAAGATCAAGTTCGGCGCCAAGGTGAAGCTCGTCGACGAGGACACCGAGGAAGAGAAAATCTATCAGATCGTCGGCGATCAGGAAGCCGATGTGAAGGCCGGCCGCATTTCGATCTCCTCGCCCATCGCCCGCGCCCTGATTGGCAAGGAAGTCGGCGATTCCATCGAGGTCAACGCCCCCGGCGGCGCCAAGGCCTACGAAATCCTCTCGGTATCCTGGGGCTGATCGCCCGTGCGCGATCGTGACTCATCGCATGCGACCGATCTCAGCGAGATCGAGGTCATCGCGACGAATTTCAAACGCCGGCTCTCCGGCGTTACCTCCACGATCGTGCAGTTGATACCGAAGCAGATCGAGCTCGGCTGCCACATCGTCACGCTCGGTCCGGGCCTGCCGGAGGATTTGCCGAAACTCGACTGGGCGCGGCTTCCGGGCCTCTGGATGAAGCCCCGCCGCCATCGCGTCCGTGTCTGGCATGCGCGCCGCAACAATGAGATGCTGGTTGGGCTGCTCTTGCGCTCGGTGCTGCGCATGCCGCTGAAGCTGGTCTTCACCTCGGCCGCCCAGCGCCGCCACACCGGCTATACGCGCTGGCTGATCCGCCGCATGGATGCTGTCATCGCCACGAACGCACGTTCCGGCAGTTTCCTCGAAGTGCCGCATACGGTGATCCAGCATGGCGTCGATCTCAAGCTGTTCCATCCGCCGGAGGTGCCTGATGACCGAATGGCCGCAACCGGATTGCCCGGCACCTATCTGATCGGCTGCTTCGGACGCGTCCGTCACCAGAAGGGCACCGATCTCTTCGTCAAGGCGATGATCGAGCTTCTGCCGCGCTATCCGGACTGGACCGCCGTCATCTGCGGCCGGGTAACGGCCGAGCATCGCAGCTTTGCCGACGAACTGGTGAAGATGGTAGCCGATGCCGGCCTCACCGACCGCATCCGCTTTCTGGGCGAAGTCAATGACGTCAGACCCTGGTATCGTCGCGCGACGCTCTATGTCGCCCCATCCCGCAATGAAGGTTTCGGCCTGACGCCATTGGAAGCCATGGCCTCGCGCACCGCCGTCGTCGCCTCCGACGCCGGCGCCTATGCGGAGCTGGTCGTACCCGGGGAAACCGGCGCGATCGTGCCGGCTGGCGATGGCGAGGCCCTGACCAAGGCGATCGCCGTCTATCTGGCCAATCCGGAACAGGCGCTTGAACAGGGTGAAAACGCGGTGCGTCACGTCCGCAGCGAATTCGCGCTCGAAAAGGAAGCGACGGCGATCGGCGATATCTACCGGCGGCTGCTCGGCTGATCGGGCGGATTATCGACCAAGGTCGATGCCGTTGCGCTCGATGAAATCGACCATAGCCCGATCCTCGACCACATCCTCCTCGATACTCCTCACCATCGACAGAACCTTGTCGCGATATTTGGTCGGCGAGGTATCGTAGGCCCAGCCGCGCGCGAGCTTCGCCATCAGTTCCTCGCGAGACTTGGTATAATAGTGGTTGAGCTGCAGGAACCGGTTCGAATAGAAATCCGGCGATTTCCGCGCCCGGCGCGTGAAGCGCTTTCCGGCGTCATTGGCCGTGAGATCGCCGAATTCCCGGGTCTTGAACTGATGCACGCTGACCTCGGTCACCTCGCAGGGGTCAACGATGCATTTGAAGTTGCTGACATTTTCCTTGCGGGTCATCGGATCGGCGCCGCGCATCGTGTAGTTCAGTGTCAAAGGACCATCAGGGCGGGTCTCATGGCCGCTGGTGGCAAACATATGCCAGGGCAGCGAGACATTCGGGAAATCTCCCACCGCCGCCAGCGCCTGTTCGACCGTATGCCCTTCCTTCGGCAGCAGGAATTCGTCGACATCGATGAAGGCCATCCAGCGGTGGGCGCCGCCGAAATTAAGGATGGCGTGCGCAAAGACGATCACCTGGCCGTTCAGCCTCGTATCCGTAGCGGCGTCCTTCATCCACCCGGCCCAGGGAATGATCGTCAGCGCATCCTCGTCGAGAAGATCGCGAAGGATGACGCGGGTGTTGTCGGTCGAGCCGTTGTCGTAGATATAGAAATGCCGGATGCCGACGGCCCGATGAAACCGCACCCATTCCTCGATATAGCTCGCTTCATCCTTGACGCAGACGGCGATGGCGATCCCGTGACGCCCCTCCTGCGGCCTGGGCGGATCGATGATCAGCTTCTTCGCATCCGCTACTTTCGGCTTCAGCCAACCCATGCGTCCGTTCCCTGCCACTCAGATCGTCGATGCGGCGGCGAACCGGGCATCGTAGCCGAACCCATGCTTCAACAGCGCCGAAACCGGCGAATAATTCACGAAGGTCACGCCTCGTTCGGCCGCGATGTCCCCGGCCAAAACAAAATGCTCGATAATGCGGTCCTCGGCCTGGGCGATACCGGAAAAGGCGCTTTCATCGCCGGTCTCGTAGAAGCGAGGCTCGCCGGCATTGGAAATGTCGATGCCGAGGAAACCGATGGTCTCCGGCGAACAGGCAAGCGCAAATTGCAGCGCCGATACCGCGACGGAGCCGCCCTGAAAGACGCCTCGATCCGGCGCGAAGGAAAAGCCGGCGGTACCGGCCGTATTGAGCCGCACGAAATCGAGCCGCCTGATATCGTCTGGGGACCGGCGCGGAGCACCATAGGGCTTGCTGACATTGTCGATCAGAATGACCGTCTTGTCCGACAACCAACGGCTGTCGAGCGTGGCAAGTGCCCGCAGGACGGCGACGGAGAACAGGCAGACGGTGCCGGGCTTGATCCTGCGCCGCATCATCTCGGAATGCCGCCAGACGAAACGCTCATCCTCGACGGCGACCGCAAGCGGCGTGGCGATCTGCTCGCCGATCAAGCCGATGGCGCCGTTCAGCAGGATGGCGCTCCCCGTCTCCAGCCCGGAAAGATCGCAGTCGCGGATCGACGGGCCGGAACCGACGATGTGGATGATCGCACCGGCATCCTGCCGCAGCCGATCGCTATTCTCGAGATCGGCCACCTTGGCACGATGATAGAACACTTCGCCCGTGCCGTTCCTGCGGATGATAGTGAGCCCCGGAAACCAGTCCTGCGCATGCGCACGGGAACTGCCGAGCAGCAGCCGGGCGCCGGCCTTGATCAGCGATCGATGCCAGGGGCGATCCGCCATGGTCTCAGAGCTCCACCAGGCCGAGCTTCTTCACCTGCCGGATGGTCAGCATGGTGCGAACCGTATCGACATGCTCATTGGCCGTGAGCACCTCGATGACGAAATCCTGGAACCGGGTGAGATTTTCGGCAACGCAATGCAGCAGGAAATCGCTGTCGCCCGACACCATCCATGCCTGGCGCACCAGCGGCCACTCCGCCGTCACGCTGGCGAAGGCCTTGAGATTGGCTTCCGATTGATGCTTGAGACCGACCATGCAGAAAGCGACGAGATCGAAGCCGAGCTTGGGGCTGTTCAGCATGGCGTGGTAGCCCTCGATGACACCCGCCTCTTCCAGCTTGCGCACCCGGCGCAGACAGGGCGGCGCGGAGATGCCGACTCGATCGGCAAGCTCGACATTGGTCATCCGCCCATCGCGCTGGAGTTCCCGCAGAATCTTGATATCGATGGCGTCGAGTTCGGCTCGCAGCACTTTTATGGCCTTTCTTTAATTCCCCATCGCCAGCTTCTATATAAAGCGGGGAAATACGCAAGAAAGTTTCCCTCGCGTAACCGAATCTTACACAAAGCAGATTTGCTCTGTTAGTAATGCAAGGCTGCCCTTGAATAAATGCATGCGGCAATCATAAATGAGCGGGCGGATCGTGAAATCGCCCGCTTTGCCCGTTTTGAAGCCGCGATTGACGAAGCGCTGAGATTGAAAGGATTTTCCATGCCCGCCCGCCACACCAAGGTGCTCATCATCGGTTCCGGCCCCGCCGGCTACACGGCCGCCGTCTATGCCGCGCGCGCCATGCTGGAGCCGGTTCTGATCGCCGGCCTCGAACAGGGCGGCCAGCTGATGATCACCACGGATGTCGAAAACTATCCGGGCTTTGCCGATCCGATCCAGGGCCCCTGGCTGATGGAACAGATGCTGCAGCAGGCTCAGCATGTCGGCGCCGAGATCGTCAACGATCTCGTCACCGAAGTCGACACCACCAAGCGCCCCTTCCTCGCCCGCACCGACAGTGGCCAGGTCTGGACCGCCGATACGCTGATCATCGCGACCGGCGCCAAGGCCAAGTGGCTCGGCATCGAGAGCGAACAGCATTTCCAGGGCTTCGGCGTTTCCGCCTGCGCCACCTGCGACGGCTTCTTCTATCGCAACAAGGACGTGATCGTGGTTGGCGGCGGCAACAGCGCCGTCGAGGAAGCGCTCTATCTTTCCAACATCGCCAAGTCGGTGACGGTGGTGCATCGCCGCGATTCCTTCCGCGCCGAGAAGATCCTGCAGGAGCGCCTCTTCGCCAAGGAAAACGTCAAGGTTCTCTGGAACACCGAAATCGCCGAAATCACCGGCACGCCGGCCAAGCCGCCGATGCCGCCGTCGGTTTCCGGCGCGCGGCTGCGTGACACGCGCTCGGGTGTCGTCACCGACGTTGCCATCGACGGCGTTTTCGTCGCCATCGGCCATGCGCCGGCGACGGAACTCTTCAAGGGCAAGCTCAAGCTCAAGGACAATGGCTATCTCTGGACCGCGCCGGATTCGACCGCGACCAGTGTCGAAGGCATCTATGCCGCCGGTGACGTGACCGACGATACGTTCCGACAGGCGATCACAGCCGCCGGGATGGGCTGCATGGCCGCGCTTGAGGCGGAACGCTACTTGACCGGGCACCTGCCCGTCGCCGTGGCTGCGGAGTGATGCAGCCGATGAGGGGAAACGGCATGCCATTGGATTGGGACAAGCTGCGTATCTTTCACGCGGCTGCCGAAGCGGGTTCGTTCACGCATGCGGCAGACAAGTTGCATTTGTCCCAATCCGCCATCAGCCGACAGGTCAGCGCGCTGGAGCAGGATGTCGGCATCAAGCTGTTCCATCGCCATGCCCGCGGCCTGATCCTGACCGAACAGGGCGAATTGCTCTATCGCACCGCGCATGATGTTCTCCTGAAGCTCGAAACGGTCAAGATGCAATTGACCGAAACGACCGACAAGCCCAGCGGCAAGCTGCGCGTGACGACGACGGTCGGCCTCGGCCAGGGCTGGCTGACCGACAAGATCCAGGAATTCCTGCAGCTTTATCCCGACATGTCGATCCAGCTCATCCTCGACAACGAGGAGCTGGACGTGAACATGCGCCACGCCGACTGCGCCATCCGACTGCGCCAGCCGCAACAATCGGATCTCATCCAGCGCAAGCTCTTCACCGTGCACATGCATGTCTATGCTGCCCCCTCCTATATCAACCGCTACGGCGAGCCGCAGTCGGTGGAGGATCTGGACGAGCACCGCATCATCAGCTTTGGCGAGCCCGCGCCGAATTACCTGCTCGACGTCAACTGGCTGGAGGTCGCCGGCCGCTCGTCGGACAACAAGCGCGTGCCGCATCTGCAGATCAACAGCCAGACTTCGATCAAGCGCGCCTGCCTGCTCGGCATCGGCATCGCGGTACTGCCCGACTATATCGTCGGCCGAGATCCGGGCCTGATTCAGCTTGCCATCAATGCCGATGTGCCGTCCTTCGACACGTATTTCTGCTATGCCGACGAGATGAAGAATTCGGCCAAACTCAAGGTTTTCCGAGATTTTATCGTCGCAAAGGCGCGCAACTGGAATTTCTAACGCGGCTTAAACCATTGTAAAATATTCATATTTTACATCTTGTATGTTAGTTAAGCGTATAATGCATAGCTGATATGCACAAAACAGAGTTGAAGCATGCACATTTAACTACCATATCGCACATAGCTGATGCACACGGTGGCTTTTCCTCCCAGTTCCACCGCATTGGCTGTTCCCCTCTGGAGGTTTATAACCTTCATACCTATAGGGCCCTGGTTGTTACCGGCGGCCCTTTTTTTTGCCCTTTTTTCACTTGGCATCGCAAATGCATAACTGCCATGCACAAAAAAGCATTGCGCACTGCACAAATTAGCAGCATAACGCCCACAGCTGATGCACATGGTGGCTTTTCCTCCCAGTTCCACCGCAGCAGCTGTTCCCCTCTGGAGGTTTTTGACCTTCACACCTATAGGGCCCTGGTTCATTCCGGTGGCCCTCTTTTTTTGCTCATTTTCTAAGCACGCACAAAATCCATCCGTCGCAAATAATATCCGGCGTCGCATCTTGATATATCGAAAATCGACGATACATAAATCGTCAGATTTCGATATTCATAGGGTAAGCACCATGGATAGAACTGAGATATTGAAGGCGTTGGCGCATCCGGCGAGGCTTGAGATCCTCAACCATCTCAAGGATCCCCATGCCCATTTTGCCACACAGGAGCACCCGCTCGAGCTTGGCGTCTGCGCCAGTCAGTTCGAGCGTTGCGGCCTGTCGCAATCGACGGTCTCCGCTCATCTCGGCACCCTGCAACGGGCCGGCCTCGTGACCACGAAACGCCTCGGTCAGTGGATTTTCTACAAGCGCAACGAGGAAACCATCAACGAATTTCTCGCGACCCTGCAGCGGGAGCTGTGAGCATGCCAACGAGCATCCGGCCCCCTCGCCGCGTGCATCCGCCACAGCCTGAATAACCTTTGCCGATCCTCCCTCATCATCCAACCATCACCACAAGAAGGACCACCCATGACCAAACTCTTCGAACCAACCACCCTTGGCGATATTTCCATCGCAAACCGTATCGCCATGGCGCCGCTGACGCGCAACCGTTCTCCGAATGCCGTGCCGAACGATCTGAACGTCAAATATTACGCCCAGCGTGCCACCGCCGGCCTGATCATCACCGAAGCAACGGCCATCACGCATCAGGGCCAAGGCTATGCCGACGTGCCCGGCCTCTACACCAAGGAAGCGCTCGACGGCTGGAAGAAGGTGACCGACGCCGTGCACGCCAATGGCGGCAAGATCGTCGTGCAGATGTGGCATGTCGGCCGTATCTCCCATACCAGCTTGCAGCCGAACGACGGCAAGCCGGTCTCCTCCACATCAAGGGCCGCCAAGGCCAAGACCTATCTCGTCAACAAGGACGGCACCGGCAACTTCACTGAGACCTCCGAACCGCGCGCACTCGATGCAGGTGAGATCCCAGGCATCGTCGAGGACTATCGCAAGGCCGCCCGCGCCGCGATCGAAGCCGGCTTCGACGGCGTCGAAATCCACGCCGCCAACGGTTACCTGATCGACCAGTTCCTGCGCGGCGATATCAATGACCGCACCGACCAATATGGCGGCGCCATTGAAAACCGCGCCCGCTTCCTTTTCGAGGTCGTCGACGCGATAACGCAAGAAATCGGCGCCGGCCGCACTGGTATCCGCCTCTCGCCGGTCACGCCGGCCAATGATGCCAGCGATCCGAACCCGGAAGCGCTCTTTACCTATGTCGTGGAACGCCTGGCCCAGTACGGCCTCGCCTATATTCATGTCATCGAAGGCGCAACCGGCGGCGCACGTGACTTCCTGCCCTTCGACTATGACGCCCTTCATGCTGCCTACAAGGCCGCCGGCGGCAAGGCCGGCTGGATGCTCAACAACGGCTACAACCGCGAGCTGGCGGAAGAGGCCGTTGACAGCGGCAAAGCCGACGTCGTTGCCTTCGGCAAGCTCTTCATCTCCAACCCGGACCTCGTACGCCGGCTAAAGGAAGATGCTCCGCTCACTCCCGTCGACCAGGCAAATCTATACGGCGGCAGCGGCCCGAAGGGCTATTCCGACTACCCAACTCTGGACGAGGTCGCGTAGGCTTCGCTTTTGCCCAAACCTTTTTCGCGCTTTGCCAACCGGCGGAGCGCGAAATCCGCCGCCAGGAGGCCGCTCCCCCCCTGCGGAACTGCAGTTCTATTCGCATGACGCTCTTTTCGGTGTCGCCTGGGAGACGGGCACATTCTCGCCTTCCCATGATTGCGACGAAAATGAGCCCGCCTCTCACGGATCGGAACGGCAGCGAGGCTGCCTTCACCAAATCCGTGATGCCGACGATTGATAAAAGCAATTTCCGGCTTGGCCATGCAGTCTTCGCTCCCCATCTAACTTTGCGGCGATCGGCGAGCAGCACTCGCCTTTTGATAGAGAGGGCGTCTCGGCTTGATGACAGTGAACTCATTGCAAAACCAGGCCATATTTAAACCCTATGTCGACCGTTGGTCGCTGACACCCGATGGCAAGCCCATCATCACCCATTCCAGCCATCTCCTCCCCGTCATCTGGCGCGAGAAGCCGACCATGCTGAAGGTTGCGCTCAATATCGACGAGAAGTTCGGCAATCGGGTCTTGCGCTGGTGGGAGGGTGACGGAGCCGCTTACGTCTACCAGCATGACGACGACGCGGCACTTCTGGAACGGGCGACAGGGCCAGGCTCGCTGTTGACGATGGCCATGGACGGCGGCGATGACGCGGCAAGCCGGATCATGTGCCGTACAGCCGCGAAGCTGCATGCGCCACGGCTGGCGGAATTGCCGTCCGATCTGGTGCCGCTCGACCGCTGGTTCCATGAGTTGGAACCAGCCGCGCTCATCCATGGCGGCATGCTCGCCACCTGCGCGGAAGTCGCGCAGGGTCTGCTGGCGGATCAGCGGGATTTGACCGTGCTCCACGGCGATATCCACCACGAGAACATCCTGGATTTCGGCCCTCGCGGCTGGCTCGCCATCGACCCGAAGCGCGTTCATGGCGAACGCGGCTTCGATTTCGCCAATATATTCTGCAATCCGGAGCTACCCACCGTCACCAAGCCGGGCCGCCTGCAGCGGCAATTGCCGATCGTCTGCGCCGAAGCCGGCCTCGAGCCGAAACGGCTGCTGCAATGGATCATTGCCTATGCCGGACTTTCTGCCACCTGGTTTCTGGACGACGGTGACACGAAGAACGCGAATTCGGACCTCACGGTTGCGGAAATTGCCCTCAATGAGCTCAACGCCTGACGGCTGCCATCAGCGCGCCGGCAGGCAACCCATGGCCATCAGGCTCGCCCTGACCGCCTCATCGATCGGGGTGTGCGGCTCTTCACCGAGCACGGCCAGCAGCTTGTCATTGCCCATCCGCAGCGGCACGCTCCACAAATAGCGCATTTCGCTGAGCTCGCGCATCAAGGGTACGAAGGGTGCGGCGAGCGGCAATATCCACCAGGGAAACGCCTTCACTTTTACCCTATGTCCGATCGCGCGTTCGATGGCGCCGGTCATCTGCCGCCCGTCACCATCCCAATGGCCGCGCATGTGATAGACGGCGAAGGTGGGAAGCGCATCGGCCTTCTCGATCAGCCGGATCATCGTTTCCGCCACATCGGGCAGATAGGCCCATTGATGGCCGATGCCCGCCTTACCCGGATAGCTTATCGATCCCACCGGCTTGCCGGATGTCACCAGCCCTTGCGAAAACCAATTGTTGGCGGCCTGCGGACCGAAGAAATCTCCGGCGCGCAGAATGATGACGGGCGTACCGCTTTCGGCCGCCATCTTGAGACGGCGCTCCATTTCGACGCGGATTGCGCCCTTTCGCGTCCGGGGACGCTGGGGGCTATCCTCGTTCACCTCGGGAAAGGCGTCCGGCCCGAAATTATAGACTGTGCCTGGCAGGACGATCCTTGCTCCGACAGCCCTTGCCGCCTTGATTGTGCTGTCGAGCATCGGCAGGACCAATTGCGCCCAGTTGCGATAGCCCGGAGGATTGACCGCATGCACGATCAGCTCGGCGCCTTCCGCCGCCTTCAAGACATCGCCCGCCCGCATCGCATCGCCCTGCACCCATTCGAAACCGGGCTCCAGTCGGGCGGCTTCGTCGGCATTCCGGTTCAGCGCCCGGACATGCCATCCGCGAGCGGCAAGTCCGCGTGCGACGGCACCGCCGATGCCGCCTGTTGCACCCAGTACGAGGGCTGTTCTTCCATTCTCCATCTGCTCAGTCATCGTCGTCTCCATCGGTTCGATGAAATGACTATGCGACGGGGAATGAATAAACGAAATTGCCGAAAATATTTCATATGCTATACAAAAATGCATGATGATACGGGAACCGAGCTGGGACTTCTACCGCACCTTCCTCGCCGTGCTGGAGCACGGTTCGCTCTCGGCCGCCGCACGGGAGCTCGGCTTGACGCAGCCCACCATCGGTCGCCATATCGGCGCGCTGGAGGAGACTGTCGGCTCGCAGCTCTTCACGCGCTCGCAGCAGGGCCTGCTCCCGACCGACGCAGCGCTTGCGCTCAAACCCCATGCACAGGCGCTTGCCAGCACCGCCGCCGCCCTGCTGCGGGCGGCCTCCGGCTCGCGTGACGATGTCAGCGGCACAGTGCGCATCAGCGCCAGCGAGGTCATCGGCACGGAAGTGTTGCCGCCGATCCTGGCCAGCCTGCAGGCAGACCATCCCGGCCTTGCCATCGAGCTTTCCGCCTCCGATACCGTCGAGGATTTGTTGCAGCGCGAAGCGGACATCGCCGTGCGAATGGTCGAGCCAGCGCAGGACGCGTTACTCGCCCGGCGTGTCGGCACCATCACGCTCGGCCTGTTCGCCCATCGCCACTATCTTGCCCGGCATGGCGAACCCAGAAACGTCGGCGATCTGCATCACCACCGGCTCATCGGCTTCGATCGCCAGACGGCCTTCATCCGCGCGATGATGAAGCGCTATCCCCAGTTCGACGGCCTCTCCTTCGCCTTCAAATCGGATCACAGCATCGTCCTGCACAACGCATTGCGCGCCGGCATCGGCATCGGCTTCTATCAGGTGCCGCTTGCGAAGAGGGATGGAAACCTTGTCCGGCTGCTTCCCGACATCGAGCTCTCGCTCGATACCTGGGTCGCCATGCACGAAAATTTGCGGACATCGCCACGCTGCCGCGTGACATTCGACGCTCTGGTGGCCGGGTTGTTGGATTATATTCGCGGCTAGAGCCTGTCGCGCAAAAATGTGCAGCGGTCTTGCGACAACGACATGCGCAACATCAAGAGCCTGAAGCGCGAGATGCGAATCTGAAAGTCGCCATGCGTTCTAGGCACCAGGCGCCGTATCGACCGGTGGGAAATGCACCTGGCCATCGACGACTTCCGTTTCCGGCCGGTCGCCGCCATCGGCATATTCCTCATGCCACTTGCCGCGCTCGTCCTGCCAACTGATCTCGGCGGAATCGCCGCCGACCTGCTGCTCGGCCGCTACGATCCTGGCTGCCTCCACGGCTTCCGAATGGGTGGGAAATGCCTCGGAATAGACGTCTCGGAAACGATACGCCCATCCGCCGTCATGCGGCACGATTTCGTAAGTGACCTTGACCATGCATAGCCTCCTTCCCGTCCGCCAAGACCTTTGGTCCGGGCTCTACCCGGCAGGACCGCGGTCCATCTGAGACGAGTATCGAGGATGCCGCGATATGTGTTGGGCAGACCTATCGGCGCAGTATTCCATTAAACCGCGCCGACTGCAAATTTTGTCATCCACACACATGCTTGATGTGAGAAACCATTGATTTAGAGTGCAAAAGTGAATCGGCGCGAGAGGTGGGGATCTTGGCAATATCGAGCTGGCTGAAGCAGGAAAAATTCCTGATCGTCGCCCTGGCGGTGGGCATGATCGCCTATCTCTACGAACATTCCGTGCTGGAGATGGGGCGAACCGCATCGATCCTGGCAGCCGCGGCATTGATCGCCACCATCATACTTGTCTCCATGCGCGTCGCTCATCATGCCGAAATCCTGGCGGTCAAGGTCGGCGACCCCTATGGCACGATGATCCTGACGCTGTCGGCCGTCGCCGTCGAAGTCATCATGCTGGCGATCCTGATGGGCGGAGAAAGCTCGCCGACGCTCGTGCGCGACACCATCTATTCCGCCGTCATGCTCGACATCAACGGCATCATCGGCCTCGCCGCCCTGATCGGCGGGCTGAAGCATGGCGAGCAACCCTATAATGACGACTCCAGCCGATCCTACGGCGTGATGATCCTGACGGCCATGGGCATTTCGATGATCGTGCCGGAATTCGTCCCCGAGGCGAAATGGCACTATTATTCCGCCTTCACCATCGTTGCGATGATCGCGCTTTACGCTCTCTTCCTGCGCATGCAGGTCGGCAAGCACAGCTATTTCTTCAGCTACAGCTATCCGCGCATCGAAAAGCAGCACGGCGCCGAGGAAGAGCATCACGGCGAGGAATCGACGGTGACCTCCATCGTCACGATCCTGATCGGCGTCGTGCTGATCGGCGTGCTCGCAGAATTCATGTCCGCCTTCATGGATGTCGGCCTCAACAATAGCGGCGCGCCGCCCGCAATTGCAGCCATCGTCGTCGCCACCATTTCCGCGGCGCCAGAAATCCTGACGGCACTGCGCTCCGCTCTGCGCAATCGCATGCAGGCGACGATCAACATCGCCATGGGCGCCTCGCTCTCGACCGTCATCCTGACGGTGCCGGTGATGGAGGCAATCGCGCTCTATACCGGCCAGCCCTTCATCATGGCGATGACGCCGGTGCAAACGGTGATGATCATGATCACCCTCATCGCCGCCGCCATCAACCTCAATGACGGCGAAACCAACGCCATCGAAGGCATGACCCATTTCATCCTCTTCGCCACCTTCATCATGCTAACAATATTGGGACTTTGAGTCTGATTTCAGTAGGTTATGTCGAGGAGCGGAATCGAAATAAGAGACCGTTGATTCAAAATCTTAGCGCTACGCTTTCAAAGCCAAATGGTGGTGAGCCAATGCGCGATCAACCGTTGCCAGTTTAAGGCCCTCGACTTGACATTGGGCCAATAGCAATCGGTCAAACGGATCACGCGTCGCCGGTTCGGGATCGGCTGCCGTCAAGACATGCGAAGGTTCAATCGAAAGGATTGTAACTCCGAACTCTTCCAGGTGCCCGGAAATGTCTTCCAAAGGCATTCCCGGATCTAGCTTCCCCAATCTGGTTTTGATCGCCATCTCCCAGAGCGTTGCGACGCTGACGAAACTGACGGTAGCAGGGTCTAGCAGCCGGCTCGCCATACGAGGATACTCCTTTTCAAGAACATCCCCGAGGAGGGCTAAAACAATATGAGTATCGAAAAGGACCCTCATATCTCCGGCAACGGCCTCAAAAGAAAATCCTCCGGCAGTTGCTCATCGAAATCATCTGCGATGAACGGGATCGGATTGCGAACCCCTTTCGCGCGGAGGGACGCCCTGCCCGCCTCCAGATTCAGGCCACCGCGTTTCTTATGCGGCACCAGATCTGCAACCGGCTGGCCATTTCTGGTGACCACGATAACCTCTCCGTCCTCGACTTCGCGGACAAGTTCGGTCAACCTGTTCTTCATATCCCGGATAGCAACTGTCTTCATGGCTTAAAAGTAGCTACATGTAGCTACAAAATCAAGAAGCCCGCCATCGCTGACGGGCCTCCTTCAATTTGAGTGAGCTATTCGCTTACTTGCAAGCGCCGCAGAAACGCTGGATGCGGCGGCAAGCCTCCTCGAGAAGCTCTTCCGAGGTCGCGTAGGAGATGCGGAAGTTCGGACCAAGGCCGAAGGCGGAGCCATGGACAACGGCCACACCTTCCGATTCCAGCAGTTCCGACACGAAGTCCTCATCCGTCTCGATGACCTTGCCGCTCGGCGCCGTCTTGCCGATCAGACCGGCGCAGGACGGATAGACGTAGAAGGCGCCTTCCGGAACCGGGCACGAAATGCCCTTCGCCTGGTTCAGCATCGACACGACGAGATCGCGGCGGCCTTCGAAGATCTTCTTGTTGCGCGGAATGAAGTCCTGCGGGCCGTTCAGCGCTTCGACGGCTGCCCACTGAGCAATCGAGGTCGCACCCGAGGTCTGCTGACCCTGGATCATGTCCATGGCCTTGATGAGCTGCAATGGGCCAGCGGCATAGCCGATACGCCAGCCGGTCATCGCGTAGGCCTTCGAAACGCCATTCATCGTCAGCGTGCGGTCATAGAGGCTCGGCTCGACTTCGACTGGCGTGGCAAATTTGAAGTCGCCATAGGTCAGGTGCTCGTACATGTCGTCGGTCAGGATCCAGACATGCGGATGCTTGACCAGCACGTCCGTCAGCGCCTTCAGCTCGGCATGCGTATAGGCGGCGCCCGACGGATTGGACGGCGAGTTGAACATGAACCACTTGGTTTTCGGCGTGATCGCCTTTTCGAGATCGGCGGGCTGGAGCTTGAAGCCGTTGGCCTGCGTCGTCTCGACGAAAACCGGCGTGCCACCGCATAGCGATACCATCTCCGGGTAGGATACCCAGTAGGGCGTCGGGATGATGACTTCATCGCCGGCGTTCAATGTCGCCATGAACGCGTTGAACAGGATCTGCTTGCCGCCCGTGCCGACGATGGTCTGCTCGGGAGCATAGTCGAGGTTGTTCTCGCGCTTGAACTTGGCGGCGATCGCCTTGCGCAGTTCCGGGATGCCGGCGACCGGCGTGTACTTCGTCTCGCCGCGGTTGATCGCGTCGATGGCGGCCTTCTTGATATTGTCGGGCGTATCGAAATCCGGCTCGCCGGCGCCGAGGCCGATCACGTCGCGTCCTTTAGCTTTCAGCTCGCGCGCTTTCTGGGAAACGGCGATGGTGGCAGAAGGCTTAACACGGGAAAGAGCGTCGGCAAGAAAGGCCATGATGATCGGTCCTAATCGGTTGAACTGGGCAGAAAGCCTGTGGACCAGATTTCTGCGCTAAGCTCTATGTCGAATGTAGGCCGCCGTTTCAAGCACAAAGGCGTCATGGCGACGTTATTTCGCGCGCCGTAGACTGCACGCCACACGTTTTCGTTGGGTCGCCATACGCCCGCCATTTTCCAGGACGAAGACATTCTACACGCTCCGGCTGAAAGGGGCATCGAAACGGCGGGCAGACACGGAACGCTCTGCACGAAAGTTGATTCATTGCATCAACGACCTGATTCAATCTCTGAAGTCGCGCCGATTTCCTCCAAAAAATCAGATGGATCGCCTGACGCCTCCGCCGCCACAAATTAACCTTAACAAATGCTTTACGGCGCCGCAATTCGGTCCTGAAGCGGCCCGCTTCCCACACTCTTATCGTGTAATCGCAGCCAGTAACGTAGGGGGTAATCATGTTTCTGGATGACGAATGCGCAACCACGCGCCTGAAAGCGCGCAATCTCTTTTCTTCCTTCTCCATCGCAATGACAGCCCTGGCCGCCCTGACGGCCATGCTCTTCAGCCTGGTTACGGTGGCACGCGCCGAGACGGCGGCCCCGCCGGATCGATCCGGTCAGCAGCTCGCCAGCCTCATCCGTCCGAACGACGTCAATAGCGGCTCGCTGCTCTTCCCATCCAAGGAGCCCGGCTATTATGTCGAGGCACCGCGCCTGAAGACCGATGTCGAGATCGACGTCACCGGCCCCGTCTCGCGCGTCAAGGTCACGCAGCGTTTCCAGAACCCGAGCAAGGGCTGGGTCGAAGGCACCTATGTCTTCCCGCTGCCGGAAAGCGCGGCGGTCGACACCTTGCGGATACAGATCGGCGACCGCTTCATCGAAGGCCAGATCAAGCCGCGCGAGGAAGCGCGGCAGATCTATGAGGACGCCAAGGCCCAGGGCAAGAAAACCGCCCTGCTTGAGCAGCAGCGCCCGAACATCTTCACCAACCAGGTGGCCAATATCGGCCCCGGCGAAACCATTGTCGTGCAGATCGAATATCAGCAGGCCGTCCATCAATCATCGGGCGAATTCTCGCTTCGCTTCCCCACGGTCGTCGCGCCGCGCTATAATCCGCAGCCGATCGTCCAGAGCGTCGAGTTCAACAACGGCACCGGTTTCGCCGTGCCGCAGGACCCGGTGCCCAACCGCCAGAAGATCGAAGCGCCGGTCCTCGATCCGCGCGCAAACGCCAAGATCAATCCGGTCGCGCTGACGGTCCATCTCAAGGCCGGCTTCCCGCTCGGCGAGGTGAAGTCCGCCTTTCATGAGATCAATATCGCCGAAAACGGCCCGCAGGATCGCACGATCTCCTTGAAGGGCGAGGCCGCTCCCGCCGACCGCGATTTCGAGCTGACCTGGAAGGCTGCTCCCGGCAAGACGCCGAGCGCCGGCCTGTTCCGCGAGACCAAGGACGGCAAGACCTATCTCCTCGCCTTCGTTACGCCGCCGACCGCGCCGGATGCGGCGGCCAAGCAGCCGAAACGCGAGGTGGTCTTCGTCATCGACAATTCCGGCTCCATGTCCGGCCCCTCTATCGAGCAGGCCCGTACCAGCCTGGCGCTCGCCATCTCCAAACTGCAGCCCGAGGACCGGTTCAACGTCATCCGCTTCGACGACACGATGACCGACTATTTCGGGAACCTGGTCACCGCCACGCCCGACAATCGCGAAAAGGCCATCGCCTATGTCAGGGGACTGACCGCCGATGGTGGCACGGAAATGCTACCTGCCCTGTCGGATGCCTTGCGCAATCAGGGGCCGGTCGCCGATGGCGCCCTGCGGCAGGTCGTCTTCCTGACGGACGGCGCGATCGGCAACGAACAGCAGCTCTTTCAGGAGATCAGCCAGAACCGCGCCGACGCCCGCGTCTTCACCGTCGGCATCGGGTCGGCGCCCAATACCTATTTCATGACCAAGGCGGCGGAAGTCGGCCGCGGCACCTATACCGCCATCGGTTCGCAGGATCAGGTGGCCGAGCGGATGGGCGAACTATTCAACAAGCTCGAAAATCCGGCCATGACCGACATCGCCGCGACCTTCGCCGACGCCAAGGCCGAGAATATCACGCCGAACCCGATGCCCGACCTCTATGCCGGCGAGCCGGTCGTGCTGACGGCGCAGCTTGCGGACGCGCAACCAGTCGGCAAATTGCAGATCGTCGGCAAGACCGGCGACCAGCCTTGGCGCGTCGAGATGGATATCGCCAATGCCGCCGACGGCAAGGGCATTTCGCAGCTCTGGGCCCGCCGCAAGATCGACGACATCGAAGCCCGCGCCTACGAGATCCAGGATAGGGCCGTGCTGGACAAGCAGGTCGAGGCGGTGGCGCTTGCCCATCATCTCGTCTCGCGGGTCACCAGCCTGGTTGCCGTCGACGTGACGCCTTCGCGTCCGGACGACCAGCCCCTTGGCTCGGCCAAATTGCCGCTGAACCTGCCGGCCGGCTGGGACTTCGGCAAGGTCTTCGGCGAAGGCGAAAGCCCGGTCATTGCACCCAATGGCCAGCACAAGGCCTCCGTCGATCCCGTCAGCCCCGACGACGTCGATAGTGACGAAGCCGGCGGAACATCCGCACCGGACCTGCGGGCGCGCGTCGAGCTGGCAAGCCAGATAGCAGCCGCGCCGACGCCGGCCACCGCCGGGATGATCGCCCGCCAGGCGACCTCCAACGTCAACCTGCCGCAAACCGCAACGCCGGCCGAGCGCAACATCATGATCGGCCTGCTCCTCATCGCGCTCGCGTCAATCTCCGCCGGGCTGATGCAGCTGCGCCGCCGCTTCTTCGGGCGGTCGTGACATGACGGAAGGGGAACGCACCACGCTTTCCCCTTCTCCCTTCGGGGAGAACGGGCTCAGCCGTCTCGAAAAGCTCGTCTTCGCCTGCATTGCGGCCCTTGCCCTCGTGGGTCTGAGCTTTCTCGGCAATGGGCTCTACATCAAGGCCAAGGCCGAGCTGTCGCAAATCCTCCTGAAACGCGCCTTCGCCGCCGAATTGCGCGGCGAAGATGCAAAACCCTGGCCCTGGGCAGACTTCACCACTGAGGCCGAGGTGCGCGCGCCACGGATCCGTGCCGCAGCAATCGTGCTCACCGGCGCCAGCGGTGAAGCGTTGGCCTTCGGGCCGGGCTGGCTGACCGATACGCCTGAGCCAGGCGACGAGGGCACCGCCGTCATCGCCGCTCATCGCGACACGCATTTTCGCTGGCTGAAGGACGTCAGGCCCGGCGATCTGATCGAGGTCACGCGCCGCGACGGCAAGGTGGTCACCTTCCGCGCCGGCCACGGCCGCGTCGCGCGATGGGATCAAAACGGCATCGACCCGGCCGCGCCCGGCCATCACCTGGCGCTTGCCACTTGCTGGCCTTTCGACGCCGCCACGCGCGGGCCGCTGCGCTATATCCTCGACGCGGAGCGGGTCGAGCCGGGGTCCAAGGGGTAAGCAGACCCTGCCTGCGGACACAAAGACGTTATCGACGCCCTGGCCCGCCTTGAACCGCGATCCATCCACCCCACGTTGCAGGGGCAACCACGCCAGGGAGGAATTGGATCGATGCGCCTTCACGAAGCGAGATTTGCCGCTGCCCTTGTTGCTGCTGCCGTGCTGACCGCAAACGCCGCCTTGGCCGCCGAGGACAAGACCGTCAACACACAGAAGGTCACGGTCAGGGTGGAAACGATCGCAACCGGCCTCGATCATCTCTGGTCCGTCGAGGCACTGCCGGATGGCGCCTATCTCGTCACGGAGCGGCCGGGAAGCATGCGCATCATCCGCGACGGCAAGGTATCAGAGCCCATCGCCGGCGTGCCGGAGGTGCATGCCCGTGGCCAGGGTGGGTTGCTGGATGTCGCTCTCGATCCGAAATTCGCCAGCAACCGCACCATCTTCTTCACCGCCTCCGTTTCAGGAGATGGCGGCAGCGGCACCGCCGTCTTCCGCGCCATCCTGTCGCCCGACGAGACGCGCCTGAGCGAGGTGAAGCGCATCTTTCTGATGAACAGGCTGTCGCGCGGCAATATCCAATATGGCGCACGTATCGCCTTTGCCGGGGACGGCAGCCTGTTCGTCAGCCTCGGCGATCGCGGCGAACAGGATCGCGCCCAGGATTTTGAGGACGATGCCGGCTCGATCATCCATATCAAGGCCGACGGCGGCATTCCCACCGATAATCCGTTCAAGGACGGCGGCAAAGCCCTGCCCGAGATCTGGTCCAAGGGGCACCGCAATCCCCAGGGCATCGCCTTCGACACCGCCGATGGCAAGCTCTATACGGCGGAACACGGTGCCAGAGGCGGCGACGAGATCAACACGCCGGAAGCCGGCAAGAATTATGGCTGGCCGGTCATCTCCTATGGACGCAACTACTCCGGCACCAAGATCGGCATCGGCACCGAGAAGAAGGGGATGGAACAACCGATCTTCTACTGGGACCCCTCGATCGCGCCCGGCGCCATCGCCATCTATCGCGGCAAGATGTTTCCGGAGTGGAACGGTGACTTCCTGGTCACGGCGCTGAAATTCCAGCTGCTCTCGCGCCTCGAGCGCGACGGCAGCGGCAAGGTGGTCGAACGCGAGCGCCTGTTCGAAGACGAATTCGGCCGATTGCGCGATATCGTCGTCGCCCCGGACGGCGCGCTGCTGATCACCACCGACGAGGACAATGGTGCCTTGCTGCGGGTCTCCAGGGCGACGCGATAGCGGCGGGATCGGGCGCCTCACAGCAGGTTTCGCCCTTGCCCCGGCAAAAGGCAGCTGCTAACGGTCGCCCTCCTTTTCTCCCCCACCCGCAGGATGCAGATGACTCGCATACAGGCGAATTTGGTATTGTTGCTGGCTGCCGCCATCTGGGGCGGCGGCTTCGTCGCGCAATCGACGGCGATGAAGGCGATCGCACCATTCTGGTTCATCGGCCTGCGCTTTACCGTCGCCACCATCGTCGTCCTGCCCTTCGTCTGGATGGAAAACCGCAAGGTCGAAAGGCCTCTGACGCGTCGTAACCGGCTCTCCTTTCTGCTCATCGGCCTGGCGCTCTTCGGCGGCGCGGCGACGCAGCAGATCGGGCTCCTGACGACGACCGTCACCAATTCGAGCTTCATCACCGGCCTCTATGTCGTCTTCGTACCGCTGATCGCCGTCGTCTTCTTTCGTCGCCAGCCGCATTGGGTGATCTGGCCCGCGGCGCTGATGGCGCTGAGCGGCATCTACCTTCTGTCCGGCGGCTCGCTGGCGCACTTGACGATCGGCGACATGCTGACGGTCGTCTGCGCCCTCTTCTGGGCGGCTCAAATTACGCTCGCCGGCGCGTCGGTCGGTGAAACCGGCCGGCCGCTCGGCATTTCCGCCACGCAATTTGCGGTTACCGCCATTCTGACTCTGGCCGTCGCGGTAATTTTCGAGCCGATCAGCATCGCCGCTATCCGCGCGGCGCTCGGCGAGATCCTCTATGTCGGCATATTCTCCTCCGGCCTCGCCTTTGCGCTGCAGGTGATCGGCCAGCGCTATACGACCGCGCCGCAAGCCGCGATCTTCCTCTCGTCAGAGGCTCTGTTCGGTGCATCTCTCGGGGCGTTGCTACTCGGTGAAACCATGGGACCGCTTGGCTATATCGGCTGCACTCTGATGTTCACCGCCATGCTCGCTGTGGAGCTGGTGCCCGAACTGACGCGCCGGCGCAGCGTCACCGCGTAAAAAACCGGTAAAATTACTCGCTATGGCTGTTTCAGACGGCGATCGCTGAAATTTTTTCGAATGCTCGAAAAAACGGATTTTTCAGATCCTATTTGGGAAAATCTCGTCAAATTTATATCGCAAACGATACAAAAACCTTAGAAATTCGTGGCCGCGAGGGAAAATTTGCGAATCGCTTTAGCAGGGTTGCATTACGGCAATAAGCCCCTTTTTGGACGTTAGAAAACTTTTGCTTGCCAATTCCCAATAAACACAGCACTCTCAACGGTGTTCGGGCATTTTTAGAGCATGGGAAGTCCTAAGAAATTGCGCGCCGGGAACGCTAATATTCCGGTCAGCCTGGTTGGGGAACGATACGCGGATATCACTTCATGACCACGCCGAGGTATAGGGACCTTTTCCTTTAAATTGCGACAACTGCCTGCAAGCGCCCGCAAGGGCAATACACGTAATGCTGCCCTTGTGGATGGTGGGCAGAGAGAAAAGGACCTGACGCATGGCCGAGACTGGCACTGTAAAGTTTTTCAATACCGATAAGGGCTTCGGTTTTATCAAACCGGACAAGGGTGGCGCGGACATCTTTGTGCATATTTCCGCAGTACAGGCTTCTGGTCTGGCAGGATTGTCGGAAAACCAGAAGGTAAGCTTCGACACGGAACCGGATCGCCGCGGCAAGGGACCGAAGGCCGTCAATCTGCAGATTGCCGGCTGAGAGCACTTAGAGGCTATCTTTCGAGTTGAGGCCCGGCAGAGATGCCGGGTTTTGTCATTCAGTCTGCATTCAGCTTGCCGTGTCTAGTCTACCCCTAACGCAAGATCGGGAACATGATCTTCCCGATTCCCTCAGAGGATAGACCAATGAACGCGCTCGGCAAAACCCTCCTGATGTCCACCATGGCGGCAGCTCTGACGCTGACCTCCATCTCCACAGCTTCAGCCGACGATCGCTGGCATCGCCGCGATGGCTGGGCGCTCGGCGCCGCAGGGCTCGCAACCGGCCTGATCGTCGGCTCCGCCATCGCCAACCAGCCGCGCTATGTCGAACCAGAGCCGGTCTATGTCGATCCCGACTATGCACCGCCCCCGGCCTATTATTATCGCGCGCCGCCGCGCCGCGTCTATGTCGAGCGCGATGTCAGCTATTATGCACCGCCGTCCGCCGGCCTGCGCCCCTGGTCGTCGCAGTGGATGCGCTACTGCTACGATCGCTACAGAAGCTTCGACGGCCGCAGCGGCACCTATGTCGGCTATGACGGCATGCGCCACTTCTGCACGGCCGACTGATCGCCGAACGGATTGACATCATGAAAAAGCGCCGCGAAATCGCGGCGCTTTTTGTGTTTTCAGAGACCGCGCAGGAACGGGTTTGTCCGGCGCTCCTCGCCGATCTGGCCGCCCGGACCATGCCCACAGATGAAGCCGACATCGTCACCCAGCGGGAACACCTTGTCGCGGATCGAATCCAGCAATTGCTGATGATTGCCGCCCGGCAGATCGGTACGGCCGATCGAACCCTGAAACAGCACGTCGCCCACATGCGCGAATTTCTGCGCCTTATTAAAATAGATGACGTGACCCGGCGCATGACCGGGGCAATGGAAAACCTCGAATTCATGATCGCCGAAGGAAACCTTGTCGCCATCCTTCAGGAAGCGATCCGGCACGACGTTGCGCACGCCCTCTATGCCGAACATCTTGGCCTTGCCTTCGATGTCCTGCAGCAGCGGCAAATCATCCTCATGCGGCCCGATCACCTCCAGCCCCAGTGCGGCGCGCAATTCGTCGGCGCCGCCGGCATGATCGATATGACCATGCGTCAGCCAGATCGCCTTCAGGGTGATCCCGTTCTCGCGCACGGTCTGCAGGATGATATCGACATCGCCGCCAGGATCGACCACCACTCCTTCCTTCGTCTCCGGGTCGAACAGGATGGTGCAGTTCTGTTCGAAAGGTGTCACCGGAATGATGCCGGCCTGGAGCATGCCCATGAAGCGCCTCGTCTGTTTGATATCCGTGCTGCCGGTATAATCACAAACACCCGGTAAAACAGCCCCTCGCCCGGAAAATGGCGCCGCCGGCGAACGCTTGTCGCCAATTCGGACGATCGTCCGGATCGGACCAAACTCCACAAATTTTTCTAAAAGAGACAATAAAACAGCCTGTTACGAGATTTCCCTCCAACGGCACATGGGCGGTCACGGCCACCAGCGGAACACTCAAGCATTCGGGGCGTTTGACATTCAAGCTCCCATTGCAAAGGAGAAAGCCTATGCCCTTGAAGAAAAACCTGCTGCTGGCCAGCCTCGTTCTCGTCGGCAGCGCCGGATTGGCGCAGGCCGAAATGTCCGCGACCACCGCCACGGACATGGAAGTTCGCTCCGGCCCCGGCCAGGAATATCCGACCATCGGCATGGCGACCCGCGGCTCCGAAGCTACCCTGGATGGCTGCATCGAAGGCAGCCGCTGGTGCCGCGTCGACGTCAACGGCATGCGCGGCTGGGTCTACGCGCAATATCTGAATGTCGAGCAGAACGGCAATATGCTGGTCGTGGAACAGCACCGGGATGATCTCGGCATACCCGTGATCTCCTATCAGCAGACCGACCCCGTACAAACCGGAAGCGTCCAGACGGCGCAGCCCGGCCCGGATGACGAATTGATCGGCCCCGTCGATCAGGACAACGGCAATGTCGTGGCGATCACGCCGCCAAGCGAGGTCCAGACCTATATTGCCGAGAACCCGGCCGAAACCGTTCGGCTGCGGGGCAATGTCGTGATCGGCGCCACGCTTCCGCAGAGTGTGACGGTTCATCGCATACCGGACTATCGATACAGCTACGTCGAGGTGAATAGGCAGCCGGTCCTGGTCGATCCGGAGACCCGTCGCATCGTCTATGTCTACCAGTGATTCGCGCCTCAACGGCAGCAATAGGTCAAAATCGCAAGCGGCCGGGTGGCCGCCTGCCCGCTCAGGCAGCTTTTCCCCTGATTTATCGAAGAAATCTCCCGTTGGAGTTGCCTTTCTATTTCCACCGACCGGTGCATGATGTAATTCTTATATGACTGAGGATTACCGCCACTCCCGAGGCTTGATCCGGGACGCGGCGCGACGGCATCCGGAAATGGCTTCCGGAACAACGGGAGAAGGGTAATCATGGAAAGTTTGGGGCCTATCATCACGCAGCTGGTTGCTGGCGCTATCGGCGGTAACGGAGCCAGCGCCGTCCTGAAGCAGGAAGGGATCAATCTTGTCGCCAGAACGATCGCCGGCGCGATCGGCGGTCTCGGCGGCGGCCTCCTCCTCAACCTGATCGGCAGCGAAGCTCTCACCGGCTATATTGCGCAGGGCCTTTCCTCGCTGGTCGCCGGCGGCGTGCTCTCGGCCATCGTCGGCGCGGTGCTCGGCCGCAAGTAAGACAGGACAATGGACCGACAAGGCCGGATGTGCCGTCCGCATCCGGCCTTGTCGCTCATTCCGGAAACTGCTTCCTGGACATGACAACCGATGGACGTTCCTTCGTAAGCGTTCATCGCTTTTGCTGATGGACGATACCATGAGCTTTCGTGGCGTGCTCGCCACGACGCAGGCGTCAACCTGGCGCCGGGCAGCTTTGCTTGCCACCGGTATTCGATATCCCTGTCGCTCGACCACCAATGAAGCAGACCCAATCCATCATACCCAACGCTGCGATTGTCGCTTATTGTCGCTGTTTCGCCTCCTCCACAAAACAGGGGGGAAAATTCGAAACACGCTGGAGTTTCGCCAGGCCCGGCCTAATTTGCAGATGATGGCGATCCGTGGGGCCATTCAGGATCGATGGAAACTTGTCACGACACAGGATATGTCAATGAGGCTGACATATTCTCGGCACGGGTTTCCCACTGGCCCAAAATAGGAAAGGAAATGCCAAGGTGACACGACAGATGAACCATAAAGCGGCGAAACCGGACTTGCTGGCAACGCCGATGGGGAATGTCGGGATCATCGATTTCGAGATCATCGAGCTGCTTTTCTTTGCCTATCGCGACTTCGTCTCCGATCCGGACCAGATCCTGGACAAGAGCGGCTTCGGGCGCGCGCATCACCGCGTCGTCCATTTCGTTAACCGCGAACCCGGCATGACGGTTGCGGACCTTTTGGAAACATTGAAGATCACCAAGCAGAGTTTGGCCAGGGTTCTCAAACAATTGATCGATTCAGGTTATATTCGTCAGGTGGCCGGGCCCGAGGATCGTCGACAGCGCAAGCTTTATCCGACCCAGGCCGGCCGCGATCTGGCCCTGGCGCTGGCCGAGCCGCAATCGCGCCGTATTGAACGGGCATTCGAAGGTGCCTCCGAGGCGACGCGCGAAAGCGTCAAACGGTTCCTGAGGGGAATGCAGGACTGAGATGTGATTTCGTATCGGAAAATGCCCATACGGATTTGGCACGGGATCATCTCGATCGGATAGACGGAACAAGAACGAGACGGATTGAATGACGACAAAGACAATAATTTCGGACGATGCCGCTCACCTCCTGGTCGTGGATGACGATACCCGCATCCGCGCCTTGCTCAACCGCTATCTGATGGAAAAAGGTTTCCGGGTGACGGCCGCCGCCGATGGCGCCGAGGCCCGCCGCAAGCTCGAGGGTCTCGATTTCGACCTGATCATCATGGATGTGATGATGCCGGGCGAATCCGGCATATCGCTGACATCGAGCCTGCGCGCCATCAAGAACATCCCGATCATCATGCTGACCGCCCTTGCCGAGGCCGACGCACGCATCGCGGGGCTGGAAGCGGGTGCCGACGACTATCTGCCGAAGCCTTTCGATCCGCGCGAGCTTGTGCTGCGCATCAGCAATATCCTCCGGCGCAACACACCGGCCGATGCGCCGAAGATCGAACAGGTGATGTTCGGCCCCTATACTTTCTCGCTGACCCGCAAGGAGCTGAAGCGGGCCTCGGAGCTCATCCGCCTGACCGACCGCGAACAGGAGATCATGCTGCTCTTCGCCAAGCGCGCCGGCGACACCATTCCCCGCCATGAGCTAATCGGCAGCGACGCCGAGGTCGGCGAACGCACCATCGACGTGCAGATCAACCGCCTGCGCCGCAAGATCGAGGACGACCCGGCCAATCCGATCTGGCTGCAGACGGTGCGCGGCATCGGCTACCGCCTGAGCATAGATTGATGTCAGTTCCCTGGGGTTCGCGGCGATGGTGACATTTGACTCGATCAGGCGCGATCAGGAGCATACGCCCTCGAACGGCCTGCGCCCGCTGTCGCGCTGGCTGCGCCGGCGGCTGCCGACCGGTCTCTATGCCCGATCGCTGCTGATCTTCATCCTGCCGATGATCATCCTGCAGGGTGTCGTCACCATCGTTTTCATGGAACGTCACTGGCAGATGGTGACGCAGCGCCTGTCGATGGCCACCGTGCGCGACATCGCCGCCATCATCGAGATCATCCAGACCTATCCGCAGGACCCGGATTATTCCGAAGTCACCCAGATGGCGCGGCAGAAGCTCGACCTCAGCATTTCCATCGAGTCGGGCGGAGAACTGCCGCCGCCGCGGGAGAAACCGTTCTTCTCCATTCTGGATGGCATCCTGAGCGACGAACTCCGCGAACAGATCAACCTGCCCTACTGGGTCGATACGGTCGGCAATTCCAGCCTGGTCGAAATCCGCATCAAGCTGCCGGACAAGGTGCTGCGCGTCTTCGCCAAGCGCAGCCAGACCTATGCGTCCAACACGCATATCTTCATTCTCTGGATGGTCGGCACGTCGCTGGTGCTGATCGGTATCGCCGTGCTGTTCCTGCGCGGCCAGATCCGGCCGATCCTGGCGCTGGCGCAGGCGGCCGAAAGCTTCGGCAAGGGCCAGCGGCTGGAGAATTATTCGCCACGCGGTGCCGATGAAGTCCGCCGCGCCGGCCTTGCCTTCATCCTGATGCGCGAGCGCATCGAGCGGCAGATCGAGCAGCGCACCGCCATGCTTTCCGGCGTTAGTCACGATCTGCGCACCGTGCTCACCCGCTTCAAGCTGCAGCTCGCCCTTGTCGGCGACAATCCGGATCTCATCGGCCTCAACGAGGATGTCGAGGACATGCAGAGCATGCTCGAAGGCTATATGGCCTTCGCCCGCGGCGAGGCGGAAGAGGATGTCGGCCAGCTGCGGCTGAGCGATATACTCGACAAGGTCGAGCAGGATTTCTCGCTGCACGGCCAGACCATGACCTATTCCATCGATGGCGACGACGAAATCTCCGTCCGCCCGAACGCCTTCACGCGACTGGTGACGAACCTCGCCTCGAATGCCCGCCGCTATGCCAGGACGCTGCATGTCGAAGCCAAGCACAGCGCGAAATGGCTGACCCTCATTTTCGACGATGACGGTCCCGGCATTCCCGCCAATGCCCGCGAGGACGTGTTCAAGCCATTCTTCCGACTGGACGAGGCGCGCAATCTCGACAAGTCCGGCACCGGCCTCGGCCTTGCCATCGCCCGTGATATCGCCCGCAGCCATGGCGGCAATGTCACGCTCGGCGACAGCCCACTCGGCGGCCTGCGCGCCACCATCCGCATTCCCGCCTGAGGAGAGGCGCCGTATGCCGATCGATATCAACGACATGCATTGGCTCAATCCCCCGCCAGTCTGGGAAATGAACCACGGCCGCCTGTCCGTCCGCTCCGGCGACAAGACCGATTTCTGGCAGGCAACCTATTACGGCTTCCATCACGACGACGGCCACTTCCTCGGCCAGGCGCGCCGCGGCGACTTCACCGCCGAGATCACCTTTGTCGGACAGTATCGCGAGCTCTACGACCAGGCCGGCCTGATGGTCCGCCATGACGCCACGCGCTGGATGAAATGCGGGATCGAGTTTACCGACGGCGCCAAACATTTCAGCGTCGTCGTCACCAACGGCAATTCCGATTGGTCCGCCTTTCGCCTCGATCACGATTTCGACGCCATCTCCGTGCGGGTGACTCGCAACGGCGATGCGCTGTTCATCCAGTACCGCACCGATAAGATGAGCGAGTGGCGCATGGCCCGGCTCGCCTGGTTCGATCCGGCCTTGGAGGACGTCTCGGTCGGTCCCGTCTTCTGCTCGCCGCAGCGCGAGGGTTTTGAAGCGGAGTTTCTGGATTTCAGACTGAGTGATCCGCTGTCGCGGGATATCCATTGACGGATGACCTTCTCCCCAACGGGAAAAGGCCAGGATCACATCATTTTCCTGCCGTTCGGCACCGGCTGCGTCACCGCCGCCAGCACGATCGCGCCATTCTCGTCCTCGAAGCCGAGGGTCAGCACTTCGGAGCGGACGGGGCCGATCTGGCGCGGCGGGAAGTTGACGACGGCGAGGATCTGCCGGCCGATCAGGCTCTCCAGCGTATAGTGCACGGTGATCTGCGCCGAGGAACGCTTGATGCCGATCTCCGGCCCGAAATCGATCTTCAATTTGTAGGCCGGCTTGCGCGCTTCCGGAAAGGCTTCAGCCTCGATGATCGTGCCGACACGGATATCCACCCGCTCGAAATCGCCATAGGTGATCTCTTCCGCCATGGGCATGTCCTTTTATCCTGAAATCAGCCCGCCAGTTCCTGCGCGCGCTTGCGCGCTGCTTCCAGCGCCTCATCGAACAGCGGCTGCATGCCGTCTTGCGCCATCAGGACGGCAAGGGCCGCCGCTGTCGTTCCACCGGGAGAGGTCACGTTCTGGCGCAAGCGCGAAGCGTCATCGGGGGACTGATGCAACAATTCACCAGCCCCCGCGACAGTTTCCCGTGCGAGCCGCATGGCGAGGTCCGCCTGCAGACCGAGCTTTCGCCCCGCCTCCGCCATGCACTCGACGAGATAAAAGACATAGGCCGGCCCGCTGCCGGACACCGCCGTCACGGAATCGATATCGGCCTCTTCCGGCACCCATTCGACAGGGCCGGACACTTTCAGAAGATCGTTCACCAGTTGCCGCTGGCGCTCGCCGACCTCGGCATTGGCGAAGGCACCGGTGACGCCACGGCCGACCATGGCCGGCGTATTCGGCATGGCGCGCACCATCGCCGCCTTCCCAAGATGTGCCTCAAGGGATGCCAGCGTCTTGCCCGCCGCGATCGATACCACCACCGTATCCGCGCCGACCACCTGCTTGAACGGCGGCAGCACCGCATCCAGAACCTGCGGCTTGACGGCGATGAAGAGGACGCCGGCCTTGATATCGGCCGGCACGCTCGTCACATGCCTGGCACCGGCATCGCCGATCAGCTTCGACATGGCCTCGGAAGGCTGCGGATCGACCACGATCACACAAGAACCCGGCACGCCGTTCTTCAGCCAGCCCGTCAGCAGCGCGCCGCCCATATTGCCGGCGCCGATCAGGATGATGGCACCGGACGATGCGAGAAGGCTTGAGGATGCGGCGGTCATATCAGCATTCGCCCACGGTTTCGAACAGCACGGCCTCCATGGCGCGATTGGCGTCGAGGCCGGACCACACCACGAATTGGAAAGCCTGATAGTAAGCCTCGCAGGTGTCAAGGGCGTTGGAGAGCAGCACTTCCACCTGCCGGTTGGTCGGCTCGGCGCCGCCCGACAGCAGCAGCGACTGCCGGAAGATCACGATATCCTCCTGCCGCCACAGGTCGAAATGCCCCATCAGCACCTGCCCGTTGATGCAGGACAGGAGCTTGATGACCTCGTTGACGCGGATATCCGGAACCTTGATGTCGAAGGCGCAAGCTATGTGCAGCGCCTCGAATTCCTCCATCCAGGAGAAGGAGACATGATAATCCGTCCACTTCCCCTCGACGGTCATGGCGATTTCGTCTTCGCCCGACCGCTCGAACGACCAGTCGTTGTTGGCGGCCACGAATTCGATCATATCGACCGGATTCGACTGTCGTTCGACTTCCATTTCCATAAGGCTCATGCAGCACCTTCTTGACCGGAACGAATGCAGCTTTCCCGTGCTCGAACACTGAAAGAACGCAAACAGTTTTACTCCGGAAACATCTTCGGGATGATGTTGAACGGCTGCCAGACTAACGCATCCACCCTGCCCGGAGCTTACCAAGTCCGTTTCGAATCATCATTTAAAATCAGTGTATAACGGCATGCCCGGCATGCCAGCCCCTCAAGGGAGATTTTGGAGAAGGGTGCTGTGGAAAGCTCTTCCGGCGTCTATTCAGAAGGGAGTCATAAATGACTCTGGCGATTGGCTTTTTTGCCAGTGTCCACAAGTGGAAAAACCACCGAAAATTTTAGAGGAAAAGTGCGCGGCAGGGCCCTGCCGCACCGATTTCTAGCAAAATTAATCGCGCTTACTTGCTTTTCGCGGAAAGACGCGCTTCGAGCGCCTCGATTCTGGCCAGCAGCGCCTCGTTCTCGTCGCGCGCTTTGATCGCCATCTCGCGAACGGCCTCGAATTCCTCGCGCTTGACGATGTCGAGGCTGTTCAGCCAGCGCTCAGCATGGGCATTGAAGGCCGTTTCGATCTCGCGCCGCACGCCCTGGGCAGCACCGGCGGCATCGGTCATCAACTTGGCGAATTCGTCCATGATACGGTTCGGTCCAGTGCTCATAATGATCTCCTTGCGGCCGTCGGCCCATGGGACGGCATCATAAAGGGCCAGATAGGGATGAGGTAGGATTTCCCAGGGGCCGATGCAAGCAAATTGAGATAGGCCGGGACAAGCCGGCGCGCGAGGAGCGACGTGAGAATATCGACTTGACCGTTTCGATAGCGACCGCCATGTTCCGCGCACATTGGACTAGCATGCTCCGATCCCGAAACCTCACCCGCTTTTTGGGACTCATGCTCTAACGGACCCGACAATCTTGCTGACCTCCGCCAACCTCGCCGCCATCCTGCCCTTCCCCGATATCGATCCGGTCGCCTTTTGGCTCGGCCCGTGGCCCATCCATTGGTACGGCCTCGCCTATGTCGCGGGCATCCTGCTCGGCTGGCTCTATGCCCGCCGTCTGGTCGACAACGGCAAGCTCTGGCTGAACGACACCGCGCCGATGACGCGCGTCCATCTGGACGATTTCATTCTCTGGGTCGCCATCGGCATCGTCCTCGGCGGCCGCATCGGCTACATCCTGTTCTACGATCTCGACAAAGTGATCGCCGATCCGATCCGGGCCATACAGATCAACAAGGGCGGCATGTCCTTCCATGGCGGGCTGGTCGGCACGACCATCGCCATGACTTTCTTTGCCAGGCGCAACAAGATTCCGATGTGGAGCATGTTCGACATCGTCGCCGCGGTCGCGCCCATCGGCCTGTTCTTCGGCCGTATCGCCAATTTCGTCAATGGCGAGCTTTGGGGCCGCGTGAGCGACGTTCCCTGGGCCATGGTGTTCTGCAGCCCGCATCTAGCCGCCGCCAACCAGGGCATCTGCCCTGCCGGCCTCGATCCCCGCCATCCGAGCCAGTTCTATGAGGCCGGCCTAGAAGGCATCGTGCTGTTCCTCGTCCTGTTCGCCCTCACCCGCTGGGCGCTGGCGCTGAAGAAGCCCGGCACCGTCAGCGGCGTTTTCATCATCGGCTACGCGCTCTCACGTATTTTTGTCGAATTCTTCCGCCAGCCTGACAGCCAGCTCGGCTATCTCCTCGGCACGAACTGGCTAACCATGGGCATGGTGCTCTCCCTGCCAATGGTGGCGATCGGCCTCTGGGCCGTGCTTCGCGCCCGCCATGCCGCTGCCGGCGCGACGGCCTGAGCTCTGGATGAAATATCGTATGGTCATTCCGAAAACCGCCTTATACTTTTTCGGAACCATGCATTAGCGAGACCAAATAATGACGACCGCGCTCGGCGAAAAAATCAAAGCCATCATCCGCAACAACGGACCGGTCAGCATCACCGATTATTTTTCGCTCTGCCTCGCCGATCCCCAGCATGGCTACTACAAGACCCGCGAGCCCTTCGGTCGTCTCGGTGATTTCGTCACCGCCCCCGAAATCAGCCAGCTCTTCGGCGAGATGATCGGCATCTTCATGGTGCATGCTTGGCAGCGCCATGGGACGCCCGCCGATGTCCGCCTGGTGGAAATCGGTCCCGGACGGGGTACGATGATGGCCGACATGCTGCGCGTCATCGCCAAGCTGGCGCCAGCCCTCCATGCCGGCATGAGCGTGCATCTGGTCGAAACCAGCGAGCGCTTGCAGGGCTTTCAACGCCAGACGCTGGCCGAGCATGGCGACAATATCTCCTGGCATTCGGATTTCGGCGACGTGCCGGCGGGTTTTACCCTGCTCGCCGCCAACGAACTCTTCGACGCCATTCCCATCCGCCAATTCGTCCGCACCGCCAACGGCTTCCGCGAGCGCATGGTCGGACTGGACGCCGATGATGAGCTGACCTTCGCCGCCGGCGTCGCGAGCCTCGATCCGGAGCTGCTTCCCAAAGGGCCGCTGCCGCCGGTCGGCACGATCTTCGAGATTGCCCCTGCCCGGCAAGCGGTGATGACGACGATCTGCGACCGGCTCTCCGCCGATGGCGGCACCGCGCTCGCCATCGACTATGGACATATGGCGACCGGCTTCGGCGATACATTGCAGGCCGTGCGCATGCATGAATACGACCCGCCGCTCGATCACCCCGGCGAGGCCGACCTCACCAGCCATGTCGATTTCCAGCATCTGGCCGAAACGGCGCTCGCCTCCGGCCTGCATATCAACGGATGCTGCCATCAGGGCGATTTTCTGCTCGGCCTCGGCCTGCTGGAGCGCGCCGCGAGCCTCGGCCGCGACCGCGATGCCACCACGCAGGAGGGAATTCGCACCGCCGTCGAACGGCTTGCCGGCGCCGGCGAAGGCAAGATGGGAGAGCTTTTCAAGGTGCTCGCGGTCTCGAGCCCCGCGGTCGATCTCATGCCCTTCCGCCCGGCGCGCTGAGCAAGGGACGGACGCCGGCGGATTGACAGAGCGCGCATGGCTGGGCCAACATCCCCACCAAATCGAACCGCTTCGCCACAGACGCGTTACTCATCACGCTCCACGCCAAAAACGACATCAAGGGACGCAGCATTGCCGACTCCGATCGAAAGCACGCTGCTGAGCGCCGCCAAGAGCGCCGGCATCCGCCATGGCTATTTCACCCGCGAAGGCGGCGTTTCGCAGGGACTCTATCGCGGTCTGAATGTCGGTCTCGGATCGAATGACGACCGGGGCCATGTCGAGGAAAACCGCCGTCGTGTCGCTGGCTGGTTCGACCTGCCGCTGGAACGGCTTGCAACGGTGCATCAGATCCATTCGCCGGATGTCGTCACCGTCGATTCCACCTATGACGGCACTCGGCCGCAGGCCGACGCCATGGTGACGGCGACGCCGGGGATCGTGCTTGGCGTGCTGGCCGCCGATTGCGGACCGATTCTATTTGCCGACCGCGACAACCGGGTGATCGGTGCCGCCCATGCCGGCTGGAAGGGCGCGTTGACCGGCGTGCTGGAAAACACCATCGAAGCCATGGTCGCGCTGGGCGCCAGGCGCGAGACGATCACCGCCTGCCTCGGTCCCTCGATCAGCCAGGCAAGCTATGAAGTCGGCCCCGAATTCGTCGACCGTTTCACCTCCTACGATCCCGGTTACGCCCGATATTTCATCCCATCCGAACGGCCAGGCCACGCGATGTTCGACCTGCCGGCGCTGACGATCGGCCGTCTGCGCAAGGCGGGCGTGAGCGCGGAAAGCCTCGATATCTGCACCTACCCCGATGCCGATCGCTTCTTCTCCTATCGTCGCACCACGCATGCGAAGGAGGCCGATTACGGCCGGCAGATTTCCGCCATCGCCATCGAGGAGAGCTCCTGACATGGCCCTGCATTTTGACCGCAGCGAATTCGACGCCCGCCTGGCCCGCCTTCTTGCGAAAATGCAGGAAGACAAACTCGATGCGATGCTGCTGTTCGCGCAGGAAAGCATGTATTGGCTGACGGGTTACGACACCTTCGGCTACTGCTTCTTTCAGACGCTGGTGGTCAAGTCTGATGGCACGATGGTTCTTTTGACCCGCTCGGCCGACCTCCGCCAGGCGCAGCTGACCTCGATCATTTCCGACATCCGCGTCTGGGTCGACCGCACCAATGCCGATCCGGCGCTCGACCTCAAGGAATTGCTGGTCGAGCTCGACCTGCTCGGCGCCCGCATCGGCGTCGAGTACGATACGCACGGCATGACCGGCCGCGCCGCCCGCCTGCTAGACAACCAGATCGCGACCTTCGGCCAGATCGTCGATGCATCCTATCTCGTCGGTGGCCTGCGCCTCATCAAGAGTCCGGCCGAAATCGCCTATATCGAACGCGCCGCCGCCCTTGCCGACGACGCGCTGGACGCAGCTCTGGCCCTGATCGGACCCGGCGCCGACGAGGCCGAAATTCTCGCCGCGATGCAGGGCACGATCTTCTCCGGCGGCGGCGATTATCCCGCCAATGGTTTCATCATCGGCTCCGGCCCGGAGGCCCTGCTCTGCCGCTATAAATCCGGCCGCCGCAAGCTGGATGCAGCCGACCAGCTTACGCTCGAATGGGCCGGTACCTATGCCCACTACCACGCCGCCATGATGCGCACCGTCGTCATCGGCGATCCGAGCCACCGCCACCGCGAGCTCTTCAGCGCCTGCCTCGAAACCATCCAGGCGGTCGAGACCGTGCTGACACCCGGCCACACCTTCGGCGACGTCTTCGACATGCATGCGAAGATCATGGACGAGCGCGGCCTTGCCCGCCACCGGCTGAATGCCTGCGGCTATTCGCTCGGCGCCCGCTTCGCCCCGTCCTGGATGGAGCATCAGATGTTCCATGCCGGCAATCCCCAGGAGATCGGCGAGGACATGTCGCTCTTCGTGCACATGATCATCATGGATTCCGATACGGGGACGGCAATGACCCTCGGCCAGACCTATCTGACGACCTCGCAGGCCCCGAGAGCCCTGTCGCGGCATCCGCTCGAATTTCTTAACCGTTAGCGGCGTAAAATAGCGATCCTGAACGGGGAGGCCCTCGAAGGAAAAGGATCGTGCGCATGGGACTGGTCAGGACAGCGTTGATTCCCGTCGGCTTATGCCTTGCGCTCGCCGCCTGCAACACGACAGACGCCCTGACGCCGCCCGAAAGCATCGGTGACGCCGGTTCCAGCCCCGTCACCCAGCGCGATGTCGAGCGCATGGCCGCCAACTCGCGGCAGGAGCGGAGCTTCCAGACCTCGCAGAACAGCTATAGCTACCAGCAGCAAACCTATCAGCAACAGGGCTATCAGCCGCAAAGCGCCGGCGGCGGCTCGCTGGACGATCAGGCGGCCGCCCTCAGAAACGGCGGCTCCAATCCTTACGCGTCGCGCCCGCTCGATGGCTCGCAGACCGCTGCCATCCCGCCGGACAACAATCCGATCTCCCAGGCCGACGAACAGCGCGAAATCGACCGCCGTCTGGCCGAAGATTCGCAGCCGCAACCGCAGATGACCCAGCAGAGCGAGGAGCCGCAGCCCGATCAACAGCAGGCATCGCTTTCCCCCGCCGCGACCGGCGGCAACAGCGTCCGCTTCCTGCCGATCATTGGCGCCCCGGTCGAAGCCGTCACGCCGCTTTCACGCCAGCTCGGCGCCGAAGCCCGTTCTCTCGGCCTGACGATCAAGGGTTCGGGCGATTCCAGCGCCAGCTACATTCTCAAGGGCTATCTCTCCGCCTTCGAGGACGGACCGCAAATCTCCGTCACCTATGTCTGGGACGTCCTCGACAATAGCGGCGCCCGCCTGCATCGCATTCAGGGTGCCGAAAGCGCACCGCTGAAGCGTGGCGATCCCTGGGCCGCCGTCCCGCCGGCCGTCATGCAGAAAATCGCCAGCAAGACCATGTCGGAATTCAATTCCTGGCGCGATTCTCGCGGTGGATAGCCACAAGCTTTTCAGAAATATAAGAACTATCGTGCGTCTCCCCCTTGCATTCGGAAGCGAGGCGGTTAAAAGCGCGGCTATCAGATTGGTAATAGGCGGGCCAAAATGAAGGTTTTCGCAGGGAATTCGAACAGGCATCTTGCCGAAGCGATCTGCAATTATCTTGGTGTTCCCTTGGGCAAGGCCAGCGTCCGGCGTTTCGCGGACCAGGAAATCTTTGTGGAAATCCAGGAAAACGTACGCGGCGAAGACGTATTCGTCGTTCAGTCGACGTCGTTTCCGACCAATGACCATCTCATGGAACTGTTGATCATGATCGACGCCATGCGCCGCTCCTCGGCGCGGCGCATCACGGCGGTTCTTCCCTATTTCGGCTACGCTCGCCAGGATCGACGCGCCTCCGGACGCACCCCGATCTCGGCCAAGCTGGTGGCCAATCTGATCACCGAGGCCGGCGCCGACCGCGTTCTGACGCTCGACCTGCATGCAGGCCAGATCCAGGGCTTCTTCGATATTCCCACAGACAATCTCTACGCGATTCCGATCCTGACTCGCGACATCAAGGCCAACTACGATATCGGCAACGTCATGGTGGTTTCGCCCGACGTCGGCGGCGTCGTGCGCGCCCGTGCGCTCGCCAAACGTCTCGACTGTCTGCTGGCGATCGTGGACAAGCGCCGTGATCGCCCCGGTGAATCCGAAGTGATGAACATCATCGGCGACGTCGAAGGAAAAGACTGCCTGCTGATCGACGACATCGTCGATTCCGGCGGCACGCTCTGCAATGCCGCCGACGCCCTGCTCGCAAAGGGCGCGGCAAGCGTCACCGCCTATATCACCCACGGCGTCCTGTCGGGTGGCGCGGTGACCCGCGTCACCAATTCGAAGCTGAAGGAACTCGTCATCACCGATTCCATCCAGCCGACGACCGCCGTGCAATCGGCGCCGAATATCCGCGTCATCACGACGGCAAACCTCATCGGCGAAGCGATCAACCGCACCAGCCAGGAAGAATCGGTCTCAAGCCTGTTCGACTGAAACTTGCTTTCCACAGCCGGCCCGCCCTCACCCCGCTTTTGCGGCGGGTCGAGGATGGTGGCGGCGCCAAGCGAGCAGACCGATCCCGATCAATCCTGAAACAAACACCGCCGCTCCGGCACCCATGATCGACGGGGCGATGCCAAACCAGGCAAACAGGCTCGGCGACGCGAAGTAGGCCAGGAAAAGGCCGAGAAAGATCGCGCACATCAGCAGACGATAGACCTGCGCCAGACGATGCGGTTCGCTGCGCGTCTGCATCAGATGCAGCATGGCAAGATTTTCGAACGGGCCGTTGATCGAGGCGAAGCAGGCGACCGCCATCAGCCACAGGCGATCATGCATCAGCGGCAACAGGAAGACGCCGGTGCCGAAAATCAGCTTCGCCACGACGATCCAGACCACCGGCCGGCGCGGCTTCATGTTGCTGAGGATGAGATTGGTCGTCACGTTGCCGACGCCATAGGCCAGCATCATCAGGCTGTAATCGGTCAGCGGGTCGGCGCTGGTTTCGCGCAGGTGCAGGATCATCCCGAGCAGGATGCCCATGGCCCAGGCGATATTTCCCATCAGGTTGGTGAAGAGGCCGTAGAGTATGGCGGCATGGCCCCGCGCCATTCGCCAGCCGCCGAGAACGCCGTCAACCACCGCGGCCGTGCCGGAAAATTCGCGCCGCCGCGGCGCGGATGGCAATCTGGCGACAGCGAGCCACACCCCCAGGGCAGACAGCAGCAGGGTTGCGGCCGCCACCGAGAAAAACTGCGATTTCGGCAGGAAGCCGTTGACGAGCGCAATCATGCTCGGCCCCAGAATGCGCGCCATGCGCCGCGTCGCATCGAACAACCCATTTGTGGCGTGCCGGACATCCGGATCGGTGGCAATCGTCGGCAAGGTCGCCTGCAATGACGGATCGAAGGCCGCCGTCAACAGCGCGATGCAGCCGGCGAGCGTCACCAGCAACGGCAGGCTCATGACCTGCAACAATCCGGCGATCGAAAGGACCAGCAGCAGTAGCGCCCGCAACAGATCGGAAGCGATCATCGTGGTGCTGTGCCGCCAGCGATCGGTCAGGATACCGCCGAAGAGGCTGCCGAACAGCAGCGCACCCGACTGAAGGGCGGAAACATAGCCCGCATCGCTGCCGATGAAATCCGCCGCGATCCAGACGACGGCAACCATGTAGAATTCGGATCCGGTCGCCGCCAGCACCTGGCCGGCCCAGAGAAGGGAAATCGAACGCTGGGCCAGCGGCCTTAGGACAAACATCTGCACATTCTGGGTTTCGAGGAGCCTATTTGATGACCTGGCCGTTGACGGTCACGGTCTTGTCGTCGGCAATGCTGACATCCCAGCGCGAGCGGCCATCGGTGTCGGTCTTGGCAAAGCCCTTGGCCATCAGCAGACCCAAGGAAAGCTGGCCCAGATCCTCCTTGGTCTTGGCGGCCTCCTGAACGGCTGCGATCGTCTTGTCGAGATCGCGGGCAAGCACCGTCATGTTCATCTCGACGCGGTCGCTCTCGCCCAGTTCGCCGCGCATGCTGCCCGATGCTTCCACATCGTAGAGACCCGAGACGGCGCTGATCTTCGGGAAGTTGATCGTGATCATCCCGTCAGGGAACATGGCCTGCTGCAGCTTGTCGCCCATAGCCTGTTCGGAAACGGGATTACCGAGATCCGTCTGCTGGAACACATCCATCAGCGCCGAAAAATTCAGCCCCGGCAGCTGCACTTTCATTTCCGCGCTATCCGGAATGAAGGCGACATAGTCCGCCGGAACAAGGCCGGAGGCCAGCGTCAGCTTCTCGGCGCTCAAGCCGAAATCGGCATTCATGGCATCGGTCGGCCCGGCCACCTTGAAGGAATAGTCCATCTTCTGCAGGCCGCCATCGCCGAACAGCGTCGAAATGGAGAGATCCTTGAGGGAAACCGCCTCCTCGAACGAACCGGCAATCGGCATCGCCTTCAGCAGCAATGCCTTGATCTCGGCACGTTCGCTATCGGAGAGGGTCTTCGTTTCCTTATGGGCGGAAACGAAGCTCAGTATTTCATTCAGCGCCTTCAACGGCAGCTTGGTGGCGCTGGCATTGACGTCGATGGCACCGATCTTGACCTCGCCGAGCGTCATGTCGTCGGACGAGATTTTGTTGTTGAGGGCCTGCAGGCTTCCTTCCAGCTTGAGATCGAGCTTGCCCGGTTCGCCGCTGTCGGCGGAGGACAGCGTGTAGCTGAGACTGTCGGCCGTGGCATCGTTCGTCTGCACGCCATTGTCTTTGTCGGTGGTCTTGGTGGTAAAGCTGATGCCGCTGCCCTTCAGATCCATCGAGCGGACATAATGGAGCGCCGGGTCGAAGACTCCCTTCATGCTGGACGAGGCAAGGGCGTAGCGGAATTCCACATCCGGACCGCCGGCCGTCTTGCCGCGCCCCGTCACATCGATCGCATTGCTGCCCTCGATATTCCACAAGCCGCTATCCTGTGGCGTTGCCAGCGCCGTTAACGGCTTCAGGCCGCTGATGGAAAAATCGGAGACGTTCAGCTTGTCGAAAAGCTTCTGGAGATCATAAGTGACTTCATAATGTCCGCTTGCCGGCTTCACGGCGATGAAGCCGCTCTTGACCATATCGTCGGGCAGGAAAAAGGTCAGGTTACCGAGCAGGTCCCTGGCGCCCTGCTCGCTGATCTCGGCCGCCTGCGACGCGCCAGCCAGACCCGCGGCGAAAACCGCCGCCGCGGCAACTGCTTTGAAACGCATGAAATACCCCCAAATATGCTAGGAAAAACAAATTGAAACAGAAGAACCCTGAAGCGGGTTCCCGATTGGATCGATGATGCCGCAATCGCGGCGCATACGATCCCTATGGGCCTTTCGGCCCTTTCAGCACCTGTCCATTGACCGTGACGGTGCGATTCTCATCGACAGCGACATCCCAGCGCAAACGGCCATCCGGATCTGTCTTGGCAAAACCTTTGACGGCCAGCAGGCCGAAGGAAACCTTGCTCAGCTCCGGGTCCGTCTTGGCCGCATCCTGAACGGCAGCGACCGTCTTGTCGAAGTCGCGAGCCAGGATCGTCGCCTTCAGGGAATAATCCGAATGAGCCTGCAAAGACCCCTTCATCTCGCCCGAGACCTCAACATCGTAGATGCCGGACGTCGCACTGATCTTCGGAAACTGGAGCACCGCGCGACCACTCGGAAACACGGTACGCTTCAAGGTGTCGCCGGAGACAGGCCGTTCGCCGGTCGCAACCGCCTTCAAGGCCACATCGACGAGACCCTGGAAATTCACGTCGGGAACGCCGAGCTGCACATCGACCGTCTCCGGCACGAAAGCGGCATAGGTCGGCGGGATGAGCCCCTCGTCAGGCGTGAAATGCTCCGCCCGCAGGCCGAAGTTGATGTTGGAAGCCTTTGTCAGGCCATCCATCTTGAAGCCATAATTCAGCGTCTTGACGCCGACCTTTCCCTTATCCGTCGCCACCAGCATGTTGTTCAGCGTCACCGTCTCGGTGAGCGAACCGAAACCGGGCAAGGCGTTACGCACCAGTTCCGCAAACTTGGCGCTGCCGCTTTCGGATAGCTGCTTCGCTTTGATGTGCTGGATGAAAAAATGCGCGAGCGCGCGCAACTCCTTCACGGGCAGGCTCGTCGCAACCAGTTTGACATCGACGCTGTCGGCGCTGAGATTGAAAGCCGGCGCATCGGGAGCGGTGACGGTTTCGCTGAAGCGCTGCAAGGTTCCCTGCGATTGCAGGTTCACCTTGCCGGCCCCGCCCCCATCGGTGACCGTACCGGAAGAGGACATGCTGTCGATGGAGAAATCCGCCTTGTGTCCGCTTTTCGGGCCGCTGCCGACAGTGGAAAACTTGATGCCGCTGCCCTTTGTATCCATCGATCGCATCGCTTCGATCGCAGGATCGAAAATGCCCTCGAACGAGCTGGAGACAACCGAATAGCTGGAATCCGACGTCGGCGAGCGGACGGAAACATCGAAGCTGTTGTCACCCTTGAGATGCCACCGGCCCTGCTCGACGGGCTGTGCAAACAGCGACAGCGGCTTGAAGCCCGTCACCGAAAAGGCGCTCGAATTGATCTTCTCGAAAAACTTCGCGAGATCATAGGTGATCTCGTATTGATCGCCGGATGGCTGGACGGTGACGAAACCGCTGCGGGCGAGATCGCGAGAGAGGGAATGCGTCAGGATATTGCGCAGCTCCTTGGCGCCCTGCTCGCTGACGTCTGCGGCGTGGGAAGCTCCGGCAAGACAGATGGAAAAAACCGCGGCGGCGGCGATAGCCCGGGAGCGCATGACCCGACCTCTCCTTTGACCCTGATCGATTGAAATCGACTGTTGAAGAGACGGGCGGCACATGTCAAGGCACTGATAGAAATAGCGTCGACCGCTCTTTATCGGGAGTTGCAATGTCGTCACAGATGGGCTTACTCCAGAGATGCTTGCGCCGGCGGCCTCTTTGTATTATAGGCCACGCGTCCGCGTAGACACCCTTGGAGGCAACGCGGATGAGGATGGGCTCGCCCTCCTCCAGTTCAATCGGCTCCCGCATGCCGGCGACCGGATGAACTCTCCAAATAACCTCGAAAGGAATAGCTATGAGCCACGAAAGCTACGAGCTCAAGGCCGAGGCGCGCGAACGGGTTGGTAAGGGGTCCGCCCGTGAACTTCGCCGCAATGGTCTCATCCCCGCTGTCATCTATGGTGACAAGCAGGCCCCCGTTTCCATCGCTCTCAACACCAATGAGGTGACGAAGCGCATTCATGCCGGTGGTTTCCTCACCACGATCGCGACGATCGACGTCGGCGGCAAGAAGATCAAGGTTCTGCCGAAGGACTACCAGCTCGATCCGGTCCGTGACTTCACGCTCCACGTCGACTTCCTGCGCGTCTCCGGCAACACCCAGGTGACCGTCGAAATCCCGGTTCACTTCGAAAACCACGAGAAGTCCCCGGGCCTCAAGGCTGGCGGCGTGCTGAACGTCGTTCGCCACGAAGTCGAAGTTCATTGCCCGGCCGATGCGATCCCGGAATTCTTCACCGTTGATCTGTCCGGTCTGAAGGCTGGCGACAGCATTCACATCTCGCATGTGACCCTGCCGAAGAACGTGACCCCGGTCATCGCCGACCGCGACTTCACGATCGCAACGATCGTTGCTCCGGCCGCCGGCCTTGCAGAAGAAGGCAGCGAAGAAGCCAGCGCCTGATCGGCCGCTTCGTCGCGACGCATGCGAACCCGCCTCCCCCAGGGGACGGCGGGTTTTTTCATGTGAATTTTCTAATAAAAGTAGTAGTAATATTGCAATTTGCGGAATGAATACTTGATTTAAATCCGTTAACCCCGCGGTTTCAGCAACATTTAACACATTCGTGAAATTTTACGCGAAAGAGTTGTAGAGAACGGCAACCCCAAGATCGGCCGATCTGCGACCGGGGAGCAAACGGAGCCTATGAGCCATTCCGTCGAAAACAGGTTTTTCGCGATCGTCTGCGGTGCGCTACTGATCTTCGTCGCACCGCTTTTCGTGCTGTTCCTGTTTTTGTCGTCGGAGCGAGCCGAAAAAGAGATCAAGGACCATATCGCCGTCCTTCTGGTCGCCAATGCTCAGGCGCTGGCCAAGCCGCTGTGGGATCTGGACGAAGACAGCGTCGCGCAGATCAGCGCGACGACGGTCGCCGAGGGCGCCATCGTCAAGGTCAATGTCCGCGATGTCTCCGGTCAGCTCGACGTCACCCAATCGACCATTCCGAAATCCTACAAGGGCCAGCTCGAAGCCGTCGCCCGTCCGATCATCTACAATGGCATCGACGGCGCTAAAAATCTCGGCACGATCACCGTCTATTATCCGACGCTCGGCCTGTTCGCCGGTTTGAAAAGCGAAGAGATCGTCTTCATCTCGATCTTCATCTTTGCCGTCCTGGCCGTGTTCGGTGCCGCCCTGATCGGCAACCGCATCTTCGTCATCCAGCCGTTGATGCGGCTGACTCACGCCATCGAGGCGACGCGGCGATTGGGGTCGCGCCACCATGTCGACTGGCAGTCCAATGACGAGATGGGCCGGCTCGCCAACAGCTTCAACGAAATGCAGAGCAAGCTGGAGCGTGAGGAGACCGAACTCAAGCTCGCCCATCGCCGCGCCACCGATACCTACAATCTGACACCCGCCATGCTGTTCTCGCTCGACAAGGACGATTGCATCGCCGCCGTCAGCGATTACTGGCTGGCCGCCACGGGCTATGCCCGCGCCAAGGTGCTCGGACGCAAATTCGTAAGTCTGGTCATGCCGGATTCCCGCGCGGAATATGTCGAACGCAAGCCTAGCCATTCCGACGGCACCGACCGCTTCGAAGTCACCGTGAAGTTCCAGTGCCGGGATGGCCGGGTGATGGACGTGCTGATCCTCGAGACCGCCGCGATTCAGGACGGCCTTTCGCTCTCGGTCATGACCGACGTGACCGATCTCAAGCAATCGGAAGACCGCAACCTGCGTCAGGCGATCACCGATCATCTGACCGGCCTGCTGAACCGGCAGGGTTTTGAAACGGCGCTCGATGCCAAGATCAACGAGGCGGATATGCGCAAGCGCGAGCTTGCCTGCCTCTTCATCGATCTCGACCGTTTCAAATGGATCAACGACAACATGGGCCATGCCGCCGGTGACGCGGCCCTGCGCGAACTCGTCGCACGCATGCAGGCACGGCTGGCGCCCGGCGACATCGCCGCCCGCCTTGGCGGCGACGAATTCGCCATCCTGCTGCTTGCCGAGGATGCGGAAGCCAGGGCTGTCGACATGGCGGCCCGTATTGCCGAAGTCTTCGAAGCGCCATTCGGCGGCGATGCGCGTCTCAGCGCCAGCATCGGCATCGCCATCTATCCACGCCAGGCCGCCAATGCCGCCGAACTGCTGCTGAAATCCGATATCGCCATGTATGCCAAGAAGCATGACGGCAAGAATGGCGCGCAGATTTTCGACAACAGCATGCTGGACGCCTCCCGCCGCCGCGCCGAGCTGGAAAGCCATATCGAAAGCGGTCTGAGCGAGGATTGGTTCGAAGCCTATCTCCAGCCGATCGTCAATATCGACGATCGCTCGGTGGCTGGCTTCGAGGCGCTGATGCGCCTGAACCATCCGCAGAAGGGCATCCTGCCGCCGGGCCGGATCATCGAGGTGGCCGAAGAGACGGGCTCGATCGTGCGCATCGGCAATCACATCATGGAAAAGGCGATTGCCGATTTCGCGCGCCTCTCGCGCATCGACGGCATGCAGGACAGCTATCTCGCCATCAACTTCTCTCCGCTCCAATTCGAGCCGGAACTGCCGGTGCGCATCGCCGCCCTGCTTTCGCGCCATGATCTCTCGCCGAAACGCATCGTGGTGGAGATCACCGAGGCCGTGCTGATGGATGACAATCCGGAAACGCGCATGGTGATCAACGAGATACGCCGCTACGGCTGCCGCATCGCCCTTGACGATTTCGGCACGGGCTATTCGTCGCTGAGCTATATCAACCGCTTCCCGGTCGATATCATCAAGATCGATCAATCCTTCATCCGCGCCATCAACGACACCGCCTCGGATGTCAGCGCCAAGAGCCGCATGCTGGTCGAAAGCATCACCACGCTCTCGCACAAGATGAACTGCACCGTCATCGCCGAGGGCATCGAGACCGAGGAGGAATGCGCCACGCTGCGCACCATGGGCCTCGACTACGGCCAGGGCTATCTCTTCTATCGGCCGCAGCATCCCGACAGTCTGATGAAGACGCTCGCGGGATCATTGCCGGACAGCCGCCCCTCAGTCGCGCAAGCATCATAACGGGAGACGACCATATGCGGAAACTGTTGCTCCCGGTTCTTTTCAGTCTTTCCCTCCTTGGCCTCGCCGCCGCGGCGCAGGCGCAAACCGTCATCTTCACCACGGAGGAATATCCTCCCTTCAACTATCGCGACGGCAAGACTCCGGTCGGCGCGACCGTCGAGCAGGTGCGGAAGATCATGGCCGATATCGGCGTCGATTACTCGATCGAGATCATGCCCTGGGCTCGCGCCTATGCCCAGGCGCAGACGGCGCCGATGACCTGCGTCTTCGTCACCGCCCACAATGAAGAGCGCGACAAGCTGTTCAAATGGGTCGAGCCCCTGCTGATCGACCGCAATATCCTCATCAAGCATGCCGGCTCTCCCGTCACCGCCGATACGCTCGACGAAGCGCGAGCCTATATCGTCGGCACATGGCGCGAGGATTACACCGAGGCCACGTTGCGGCGGGCCAATTTCCCGCGCATCGATGTCGGCAGCGACTTCAAGGCGACGCTGAAGAAACTGATGAGCGACCGCATCGACCTGATGCCGATCTCCGAAATATACTTCGACAAGCTGAAGAAGGAGGGCAATGCGGTCGAAAAAGTCACCATCCTCTCCGAGCAGCCGATGGGGATCGCCTGCCAGAAGGATTTTCCCGAGGATTTGCGCAAGCGGATGCAGGCAGCACTCGACGAGCTGATCGCCGACGGCACGCAGAAGCAGATATTCCTCAAGTACGGCCTGCACCTCGGCGACTGACGGCATAGCGCCTTGACTTTGCCGTCAAATCCCTGTGGTGAAGGGCATCGGCATTTTCCAAAGGGTGAAGCGCATGCTTCTCATTGCAGGCCTCGGCAATCCCGGCGCCAAATATCAGGGCAACCGCCACAATATCGGCTTCATGGCAGTGGACGCGATCCATCGCCGCCACAGCTTTTCGCCGTGGTCGAAGAAATTCAAGGCGGAGATCGCCGAAGGCGACCTCGGCGGCCAGAAGGTCCTGCTGATCAAGCCGCAGACCTTCATGAACCTCTCTGGAGAATCCGTCGGCGAAGCCATGCGCTTCTACAAGCTGGAACCCTCCGATCTCGTCGTGATCTATGACGAACTGGATCTGCCGGCCGGCAAGGCGCGGCTGAAGACCGGCGGCGGCCATGGCGGCCACAACGGCATCAAGTCGATCGACGCCCATTGCGGCCGCGACTACCGGCGGCTGCGGCTCGGCATCGGCCATCCCGGCGCCAAGGAGCTGGTGCATAATCACGTGCTCGGCGACTTCGCCAAGGTCGACCGCGACTGGCTGGAACCGCTGTTCGACGCGCTCGCCGACAATGCCGACATGCTGGCGCGCGGCGAGGATTCCCAGCTCATGAACAAGATCGCCCTTGCCCTCGGCGGCAAGGCGGAGGAAGAGGCGCCGAAGCAGGAAAAGAAGCCGGTGGCCAAATCGCATATCCACCAGGCCCGCAGCCATAACCAGCCGCGCATGCCCGAGACCGGTCCGATGGCTGAGATGCTGAAGAGAATGTTCGGCAAGAAGGACGATTGAGATGGCGGAAGCCGTAAACCGCGGCGACACGGCTATGGTGATCCGCCCGGCTGCGGCCGGCGATCTCCCTACCCTTCTCGCGCTCTATCGGCATCTCAATCCCGGCGATCCCGAGCTGGAGCCGGCGCTGGCCGAGGACCGCTTTGCCGAAATGCTGGCACATCCGGGGATGACGATCTTCGCGGCGTTTATCGGCACCATTGCCGTCTCTTCCGTCACCCTGGCCGTCATCCCCAACCTGACGCGCGGCGCTGCGTCCTATGCACTGATCGAGAATGTCGTGACCCATGCCGAGCATCGCCAGCGGGGCCACGCCCGCGTGCTGATCCGCAAGGCGATAGAGACCGCGTGGGACAAGAACTGCTACAAGGTGATGCTGCTGACCGGCTCGAAAAACCCGGCAACCCTGCGCTTCTATGCCAATTGCGGCTTCTCGCAGGACAAGACCGGCTTCCAGATCCGCCGCCCAACCGTGTCCTGACGCTCCCGAAGACCGCTATTCTTCCGGCTCGGTGGTGAACATCAGCGGGAATCCGGCGCTCTTTGCCAGATCGACCGCTTCCTGCGCCTTGGTCTCGGCGATATCGCGCGCGCAGACCATCACAACGCAGGTGCCGAGCTTGTGCGCGGTCATCATCACGCGATAGCCCGCCTCCTCGCTCATGCGGAAGACGGCCTTCAACACCATGATGACGAATTCGCGCGGCGTATAATCGTCATTGACGAGAATGATCTTGTAGAGCTTCGGCCGCTCGACCTTCGGCTTTGTCTTGGTCTTCGGTTTTAGGACAACGTCATTGTCACTCATCGGAACCACCGTTGATGACAGAGGAAAAGGCTTTGTCGCTGATAACAGATTTATACTGCACCGCAATCGGCCATTCAAGGAAAACGACCCGCCGCACCAGCCGTCGGCATCAAGCAGCCGTGAGCGGGAGAGATTGCCGACGGCCCGCAAGCATGGTCTGCCGCAGAAAAACGCCGCTTTTCCCGCGCAAGGCTTGACCCGCAACGGCCCTTCCCCCATAGGCACAGCAAAGATTTTCAAGATATGGACAAGGTGCCATGGGTTTCAAATGCGGTATCGTCGGACTGCCGAATGTCGGCAAGTCCACTCTGTTCAACGCGCTGACCAAGACGGCGGCGGCGCAGGCGGCGAATTATCCCTTCTGCACGATCGAGCCGAACACGGGTGAAGTCGCGGTTCCCGATCCGCGCATGCGCAAGCTGGCCGATGTCGCCAAGTCGAAGGAGCTGATCCCGACGCGCATCTCCTTCGTCGACATCGCCGGCCTCGTGCGCGGCGCTTCGAAGGGCGAAGGCCTCGGCAATCAGTTCCTCGCCAACATCCGCGAAGTCGATGCCATCGTGCATGTGCTGCGCTGCTTCGAAGACAGCGACATCACCCATGTCGAAGGCCGCATCAATCCCGTCGCCGATACCGAGACCATCGAGACCGAGCTGATGCTCGCCGATCTCGAGAGCCTCGAGCGCCGCACGGAACAGACGCGCAAGCGCGCCACCGGCAAGGACAAGGAATCCCTGGCGATGCTGCCGCTGATGGAAGCGTCGCTGAAGCTCCTGAACGAGGGCAAGCCTGTCCGCACGCTGCTGTCGAAGCTGGATGCGGAGGAAACCCGCATCCTCAAGAGCCTGAACCTCCTGACCTCGCATCCCGTGCTCTATGTCTGCAACGTCGCGGAAGCCGATGCCGTTGCCGGCAACGAACACACGGCGGCCGTTGCCGCCATGGCGAAGGAGCAGAATTCCGAAGTGGTGATCATCTCCGCCGCCATCGAGGCGGAAGTGGCGCAGCTGCCCGAAGAGGAAGCCACCGAATTCCTGTCCGCACTCGGTCTCGACGAGGCCGGCCTCGACCGGCTGATCCGCGCCGGCTACAAGCTGCTGCACCTCATCACCTATTTCACCGTCGGCCCGAAGGAAACCCGCGCCTGGACGATCGAAAAGGGCACCAAGGCGCCGCAGGCGGCCGGCGTCATCCATTCCGACTTCGAACGCGGCTTCATTCGCGCCAACACCATCGCCTATGACGACTACATCGCCTACAACGGCGAAACCGGCGCCAAGGAAGCCGGCAAGGCGCGCGACGAAGGCAAGGAATATGTCGTCCAGGACGGCGACGTCATCCACTTCCGCTTCAACACCTGATGGATAAAGACCCTGCCGGCTCTCCCCGAGCGCCGGCATCTCCCCCTGCGCATGCCGGCCGCAATCGGCGGCTGCGATGCGGCAGGATATCTCAGCCGCACGTTTGTCCATCGCAGCGATGAAATCGCTTGCACCATGCCCTGCAGCCATGCGATTGCCGAACATGGATGAGGAGGACGATGACGGACATGGCAAAACTGGCCTATGAGGATTTCCAGCCCGGACAGACGTTTTCGCTTGGCCCCAAGCATGTGACGGCCAAGGAGATCTTTGAATTCGCTAGGGAATTCGACCCGCAGCCGATGCATATCGATGAGGCTGCAGGCCGCGCCAGCATTCTTGGCGGACTGGCGGCATCCGGCTGGCACACCTCCGCCATGTTCATGCGCATGATGTGCGACGCCTATCTGCTCGACACCGCCTCCGAAGGCGCGCCCGGCATCGATTTCATGGAATGGAAGAAGCCGGTTCTCGCCGGCGACACGCTTTCCGGGCGCTCGATCGTGCTCGAATCCCGCCCCATGCGCTCCCGCCCCGGCATGGGCATCGTCAAGTTCCGCCATGAGGTGGAAAACCAGCGTGGCGAACTCGTCTGCCTCGGCGAGAATGCCACCATGATCCGCATGCGCCTGGCCGTGGAGACGCCGGCATGAAGATGATCGACCTCTACCCCACGGGCGAGCGCACCGAGATCGGCAGCCGGCTGTTTACCCCGGAAGACATCGTCCGCTTCGCCTCGCGCTTCGATCCCCAGATCTTCCACGTGGATGCGGAAGCCGCCAAGGACACGCTGTTCGGCGGTCTCTGCGCCTCGGGCTGGCACACCTGCGCGGTCTGGATGCGCACCTTCGTCGATTATTGGAAGGACGAAACCGCCCGCCTCGCGGGCGAAGGCATCAAGCCGCCCAATCTCGGCCCCTCGCCCGGCTTCCGGAACCTGCAATGGCTGCGCCCTGTCTTTGCCGGCGATACGGTGACCTACGGCGTCACCCTGCTTGCGAGCCGCCCGCTGGCCTCACGTCCCGGCTGGACGCTCAACACCATCGCCTGCGACGGGTTCAACCAGCATGGCGTGCCGGTGTTGCGGTTCGAGAGTTCCGTGCTGGAATTTGAGTGACGTCTTTGGGAGGAGAAGAACGAGGCAAATGAAGCTCCTCGTTGCCGCGCCTCTGATACCCCCTCCGTCCCGAAAGGGACAGAGGGAGGTAGGCACCCTCCGCGAACTCAACAGTTGAGATCATCGCGCAGCGTCTTCCCTCTGAGAGAAGCGTTCAATGCCCGCTGAATTCCACCAGGGTGTGAACCGGCACATCCAGCGCCTCGAGCTTCTTGCGCCCGCCGAGATCGGGCAAGTCGATGACGAAGCAGGCGGCCACGACTTCGGCGCCGATCTGACGCAGCAGCTGCGTCGCGCCGACGGCGGTGCCGCCCGTGGCGATGAGGTCGTCCACCAGGATCACCTTCTCGCCGGGATTGACGGCATCGCGATGCATTTCCATCTCATCGACGCCATATTCCAGGCTATAGGCGATGCGCACGATATCATGCGGCAGCTTGCCCTTCTTGCGGATCGGCACGAAGCCCGCCGACAGCTGATGCGCCACCGCGCCGCCCAGGATGAAACCACGCGCTTCCATGCCGGCGATCTTGTCGATCTTGGTGCCGACATAGGGATGCACAAGGGCATCCACGGCGCGGCGGAATGCTCTGGCGTCGCCGAGCAGCGTGGTAATGTCGCGAAAGATAATGCCGGGCTTGGGATAATCCGGAATGGAGCGGATGCTGGCGGCAAGCTCCGAAGCGATGGTGTTCATGAAAATATGTACTCTCAGGCTATGACAGGGCCGGCCGCACCCTATCAAGACCCGTGCGCGATACCAACAAAAAAGGCGGCCCCGAAGAGCCGCCTCCCGTCGATTGCATGACGAAATCGCTCAGTGCGCGCCGGCCTTGGCGTAAACCGACCGCTTGGTGAGATAGATCAGCGTCGAGAAGATCAGCAGGAACACGATGACCATGAAGCCGAGGTGCTTACGATCCTCCAGATGCGGCTCCGAAGCCCACATCAGGAAGGCGGAAACATCGCGCGAATACTGATCGACCGTCTGCGGCGTGCCGTCGTCATAGGTCACCTGGCCGTCGGAAAGCGGCTTCGGCATGGCAAAAGTCGCGGCCGCATCGAAATACGGGTTGTAATGCGAACCCTGCGGCACCTGGAAGCCAGCGGGCGGCTCTTCATAGCCCGTCAGCAGCGAGTGGATATAGTCCGGCCCGCCTTCCTGATACTGGGTGAAGATGTCGAAGATGAACTGCGGGAAGCCACGCTCGACTTCGCGCGCCTTGGCAAGCAGCGACATGTCCGGCGGCACGGCCCCATTGTTCGAGGCGGCCGCCGCTTCGTCGTTCGGGAACGGCGACGGGAAATGATCCGACGGCAGGGCCTTGCGGGTGAACATCTCACCCTGACTGTTCGGACCGTCCTGCACTTCGTAATTCGCCGCAAAGGTCTTGATCTGCGCTTCCGAGTAGCCGAGATCCTCCAGCGTGCGGAAGGCGACCAGCTTCATGGAATGGCAGGCGGAACAGACTTCCGTATAGACCTTGAGGCCGCGCTGGAGCTGGGCCTTGTCGTAGTAGCCGAAGGGACCCGAGAAGGTCCAGTGTTCTTCCCGCGGCTCCTTGAGCGGATAATGCGGCGTCTCGGACTCGGCGGCATGCTTGGTCTCCGCGGCGATGGCGACAGCCGTGGTAAGGCCGCCGATGAGCGCCAGGGACAGAAGGCCGGCAACAAGCTTTTTCATTGTTCTCTTCCCCTACCGCCGGTTACGCTTCGACCGGAGCAGCATTCTTGCCGCCCTGCTTTTCAAGAACCGCCTCCGTTATCGAATTCGGAATGCGCTTTGGTGTCTCGACAATGCCAAGCACCGGCATGGCCACGAGGAAGAACAGGAAGTAGAACAGCGTCGCGAACTGCGAAATCAGCACGAAATTGCCTTCCGCCGGCTGCGATCCGAGCCAGCCGAGCAGAACGGCATCGGCAACGAACAGCCAGAAGAACAGCTTGTACCAGGGACGATAGACCGCCGAGCGGATCTTGGAGGTATCGAGCCAGGGCAGGAAGAACAGCACGATGATCGCGCCGAACATGGTCAGGACGCCGCCGAGCTTGGAGTCGATCGGGCCGATGTTGAAGGTGATCGAGCGCAGCATCGCATAGAAGGGCAGGAAGTACCATTCCGGAACGATGTGGGCCGGCGTCTTCAGCGGATTGGCCGGAATGTAATTGTCAGCATGGCCGAGGAAGTTCGGCAGATAGAAGACGAAATAGGCGAAGACCAGCAGGAAGATGGAGACGCCAAGCGCATCCTTCAGCGTCGCATAGGGCGTAAAGGGCACGGTATCGGTCTTCAGCTTGACTTCGACGCCGGTCGGGTTCGTCTGACCGGTCACATGCAGCGCCCAGATGTGCAGGATGACGACACCCGCGATCATGAAGGGCAGCAGGTAATGCAGCGAGAAGAAACGGTTGAGCGTCGGATCGTCGACGGCGAAACCGCCAAGCAGGAAGGTCTGAATCCAGTCGCCCACCCATGGGAAGGCCGAGAAGAAGCCGGTGATGACGGTGGCGCCCCAGAAGGACATCTGGCCCCAGGGCAGAACATAGCCCATGAAAGCAGTCGCCATCATCAGGAGATAGATCACCACGCCCAGGATCCAGAGGATTTCGCGTGGCGCCTTGTAGGAGCCGTAGTAGAGACCGCGGGCGATGTGGAGATAGACCGCCACGAAGAAGAAGGACGCGCCGTTGGCATGCATGTAACGCAGCAGCCAGCCGTGATTGACGTCACGGACGATCTTTTCGACCGAGTTGAAGGCGATAGTCGTATCCGCTGCGTAATGCATGGCGAGAACGACGCCGGTCAGGATCTGCAGAAGCAGCATGACAGCCAGCATGGCGCCGAACGTATAGGCATAGTTCAGGTTGCGCGGGACCGGATAGGCGATGAAACTGTCATAGACCATGCGCGGCAGAGGCAGCCGCGCGTCGATCCATTTTTCGAGCCCCGTGGACGGCTCGTAAGACGAATGACCACTCATGATTCAGCTCCCCCTCAACCGATCTTGATTTTCTTTTCTGATGAAAACGCATATTGCGGAATGAGAAGGTTCATCGGCGCCGGCCCCTTGCGGATGCGACCGGCGGTGTCATAGACCGAACCGTGGCAGGGACAGAACCACCCGCCATATTCCCCCGCCTGACCGAGCGGCACGCAGCCCAGATGCGTGCAGGTGCCGATCATGACGATCCAGTTCTCCTTGCCGTCGCCGGCAGAGCGCGCGACGTCGGTTGCCTGTGCATCCGGCGGCAGGTTGGCGTTGCGGGCGACCGGGTCCTTCAGCTCGGCAACCTGCGCGCCCTTGGCGTCATCGATTTCCTTCTGGGTGCGGTTGCGGATGAAAACCGGCTTGCCGCGCCATTTCACCGTCATCGACATGCCGGGCTCCAGGCTGGTCACGTCGACTTCGATGGAAGCGAGAGCGAGTGTCGAGGCATCCGGCCGCATCTGGTCGATGAACGGCCATGCGACGGCAACGGCGCCCACTGCGCCAGCCATGCCCGTCGTCAGATAAAGGAAATCTCGGCGAGTTGGCTCGCCCGTGGTTTCACCTGTCGTAGTATGCTCGCTCAATGCCGGACCATCCTCTTCCGCAAAATCCGCAGCTAGGCGCTGCGGTCCCCTCACCAACGGCGAATCAACGCGACCACAATTCCGCCATAGATTCCTCCGTATCCCGCCGCGTTCTAAGCTTGATCGCAAATTATGTCCAGTCTTGGCAAGGGGTGGAGGCACAATGTCGCGGGAAAAGCGCGCTATTTGGCCGCATCCGTCGAGGTTAAAATCCGCCTCGTCAGGAAAATCGACGTAAGAGCATGAAAAACCGTAAGATTCTTATAATAAAATTTCACATTGCAAAGCAAAATAGACAATGAATTCAATGCTGCATTGCAACAAAATCCATGATACGCCCAGTTCGGATCTATGCGGCGGGCGGCTTTCCTCGCCGCCGGCCCATGCAGGTCCCATGATGATATTGCCCACCACCTCCGGCGCTCTCCCCTTGCGCCGAGCCGCATTTTAGCAAGGCCTAAGGATACGATTTATGAGGCAGACGATCTATTGCGTCTTGTGCGTGCTCATCACGCTTCTGCTAGGCACGCTGGCGGCGCGCTATGTCATGGATCTCTGGCTGCTCGCCTTCTTCGAAAGCCTCCAGACGCACTTCGGTCTTCTCGCCATCGCGCTTGCCCTGCTGGCACTCCTCTTCCGCCGGCATTGGTATGCCGCTCTCCTGCTTGTTTTCGGCATCGGGCTCACGGTTCATTCGGTGCTGATGCTGCGGGAATATGCCGCCGACGCGCCCGCGGTCGCCAATGCGGACAAGAGCGTCAGGCTGCTTTCCTTCAACATCGAGAACAGCAATTTCGAAAACGGCGCCCGCATCGCCGACTTCATCATCAGCTCGAAAGCCGATGTCGTGGAGATTTTCGAGGCCGAACCGATAAAGACGGAGCTGCAGCGTATCGGCAATACCTATCCCTACCGCATCGGCTGCGGCATCATGACCGACGGCTGCGACTCCCTGCTGCTGTCGAAGCGGCCCTTCCGGACGCAGGAGATACGCAGTCTCGGCAGTCTCTGGAGCAATCGTTTCATCCTGGCGACCATCGACATGGACGGCCAGCCGGTGGCCTTTGCCTCCGCCCATCTCAGCAAGCCCTATTTCGACGAATTCCACGCCATCGAACTGAATATCCTCGGTTCGATCCTGAAAGATGTGCAAGAACCGTTGATCCTTGCCGGCGACTTCAACGCCGCGGTCATCGCGCCCGACATGCGGCAGTTTCTCGACGATACCGAACTGAGGCACACATTCCCCGAACCTGCCACATGGCCGGTCGAAGCCGGCGCCTATGGCATCGCCATCGATCATGTTTTCGCGCGCGCCCCGCTCCGGCTCACCTCCGTCCGGCAGATACCGGATGCCATGGGATCGAACCATTTCGGCCTGATGACCGAGTTCAGCATTTCAAAATAGGATCTTGATTTCGCTCGGGCTTAGCCGAGCGGTGCAATCTGATCATTCCGCGTCGGCCGCGATGAAGCCGCCGGACTGGCGGGCCCAGAGTTCGGAATAGAGGCCGCCCCGGGCCAGCAGCTCGTCATGTGTGCCGTCCTCGATGATCCTGCCCTTGTCGACGACGATCAGCCGGTCGAGCTTGGCGATGGTCGACAGGCGATGCGCGATGGCAAGCACAGTCTTGCCCTCCATCAGGGTTTCGAGATTGGACTGCAGCGCCGCTTCGACCTCCGAATCCAGCGCCGAAGTAGCCTCGTCGAGCACCAGGATTGGCGCGTCCTTCAGCATGACTCGGGCGATCGCGACGCGCTGGCGCTGGCCGCCGGAAAGCTTGACGCCGCGCTCGCCGACATGGGCGGCATAGGCCTTGCGTCCCTTCTGGTCTTCCAGGCTTGAGATGAAGGCGTCCGCCTCCGCCCGGCGCGTCGCCTGCAGCAATTGCGCTTCGCTCGCATCGGCGCGGCCGAAGAGGATATTGTCGCGGATCGACCGGTTGAGCAGCGCCGTATCCTGCGTCACCATGCCAATCCCCGCCCGCAGGGACTCCTGCCGGACCGCAGCGATATCCTGCCCGTCGATCAGGATGCGGCCGCCCTCCAGATCGTAGAAACGCAAGAGCAGATTGACCAATGTCGTCTTGCCGGCCCCGGACCGGCCGACGATGCCGACCTTTTCGCCGGCATGGATCGTCAGCGAGAAATCATCGATGACGCCGCTGCCGCGGCCATAGTGGAAATTCACATGCTCGAAGCGGATGTCCGGCCGGACAATGCGCAGGTCCTTGGCGCCGGGACGATCCACGAGGCCGATCGGCTCGGAGACCATTTCAGCGGAGTTCTGGATCGTGCCCAGATTGCGCATGATGGCATTGAACTGCGCCATCATGCGCCCGAAGAGCATGTTGAGCCGCAGCACCATGCTGAGCGTGAAGGCGACGCCGCCGGTCGAAATCTGGCCGGCGAACCACAAATGGATGGCAAGGGCCGCGATCGTTGTGATCATCACGCCCGACAGCAGCGCCAACGACGAACGAACGCCGGTCAGAAGCCGCGTGAACGGCATGACCGCGGCCTGGAAACGATCGAAGCCGTTGCGGATATAGGCGTCGTTCTGTTCTTCGCGCCCAAAGAGTTTCAGGGTCTGGATATTGGCATAGGCATCGACCATGCGGCCATTCAGCATCGACGACGCTTCGGCGGCATTGCGGGCGTGACGGCGGATTCGTGGCACGAAATAGCGGGCGAGCAGCGAGAAGACGCCGATCCAGACCGCGATCACCAGCGCAAGCCGCCAATCGAGCCCACCGACCAGCGCGATGGTCGAAGCCGCATAGATGATGATGAACCAGACCACCTGCAGCAGCGACACCACGAGATCGCCCGTCGCCTGCCCCGCCGACCAGACCTTGGTGACGATGCGGCCGGAAAAATCATTATGGAAGAAACTCACCGACTGGCGGGAGACATGAAGATAGGCCTGCCAGCGCACGAGATTGAGGAAACCCGGCACGACCACCTGCTCCTCGACCAGCGCGCCCAGACTGACCACCAGAAACCGCACCACCAGCACCACGAAGACCATGCCAAGCAACGCGCCGCCATGGCCCGCAAGCAATCCGCTCCAGCCCTCGCCTGGACTAACCTTGTCGAGGATATCGACGAGATGGCCGACGAACCAGAACAGCGCCGCCTCCAGCATCGCCACGGCACCGCCGAGCGCCGCCATCGCCAGAAACGGCCCCTTCGCCTGCCCGACATAATACCAGATGAAAGCCCCGAGCGACCGCGGCGGACGGAGATCGCCGCTGCGGTAATAGGGATCAATCCAGGTTTCGAACAGTCGGAAGACGGAACGGATCAGCATCTGAGCGATATAGGGAATTTCCAAAGCTGCGCAAAGTAACGACGGCTCGCGGAAAAGGTTATATTTTCGTTAGGTTTCACTGCTTGCACTCGTATTTCCGGACATCGCAAAAATACAATCGATCCTAATCAAAAAGATTAGAAGCGATAGATATCTATGCAAAACTCATCACACCCATTAGCATGCGACGAGAAACAGGATGCGATGGAAATGAGCAACAAGACGGCTGACACGAAGGTTCTTACCGCGCATGTTCCCTTGTCGTTGGCGGAAAAAATCGACCAGATGGCGGCCCGGCTCGAGCGCTCGCGTGGATGGATCGTGAAGCAGGCGCTAAACAATTGGGTGGAGTTGCAGGAAGAACGCTACAGGCTGACGCTTGAGGCGTTATCCGACGTCGATGCCGGGAATGTCGTTGACCATCAAGTCATCGAGAATTGGGTGCGCGGACTGGGCGAACCGGAAGACGAGGCGCGACACCGCTGATGGAAATCAAGTGGACCGCAAAAGCGCAGTCCGATCTGATCCGTGTCCACGACTTCCTGACATCGGTCAATAAAGCGGCAGCGATAAGAACCGTGCAAACACTTTCCGCTGCTCCGCTGCAGCTGCTTCAATATCCGCGCGTCGGCGAAAGGCTCGAGGAGTTCGAGCCTCGTGACGTAAGGCGCATCATCGTGGGCGCTTATGAAATGCGCTACGAAGTTGCGGGCTCGACTGTTTTCATCCTGCGCATATGGCATGGACGGGAAGATCGGTAGAATAGAGATTGGGGCGCCGCAGCGCCCCAATCGTCCAATCCATTACTCCGCCGCCGCCTCGGCCTCGTCATGATCGGCCAGGAAGCCACCGGACTGGCGGTTCCAGAGATCGGCATAGATGCCGCCGTCGTGGATCAGCGCCTGATGGGTGCCTTCCTCGATGATGTGGCCCTTGTCGAGGACGATCAGGCGGTCCATCTCGGTCAGCGTCGACAGGCGGTGGGCAATCGCGATCACCGTCTTGCCCTGCATCAGCGCGAACAGGTTCTCCTGGATCGCCGCTTCCACTTCGGAATCGAGCGCCGAGGTCGCCTCGTCCAGCACCAGGATCGGCGCGTCCTTCAGGAAGACGCGGGCGATCGCGATGCGCTGGCGCTGGCCACCCGAGAGCTTGACGCCGCGCTCGCCGACCTGGGCATCGAGCCCCCTGCGGCCCTGCATGTCGACAAGCCCCTCGATGAAGTCCCAGGCATTGGCGCGCTTGGCGGCCTGGATCACCTCTTCGTCGCTTGCCTCCGGACGGCCATAGGCGATGTTGTCGCGGATCGAGCGATGCAGCAGCGAAGTATCCTGCGTCACCACGCCGACCAGCGAACGCAGGCTGTCCTGCGTCACCGTGGAAATATCCTGGCCGTCGATGGTGATCCGCCCGCTTTCGAGATCGTAGAACCGAAGCAGCAGGTTCATCAGCGTCGTCTTGCCGGCGCCGGAGCGGCCGACAAGGCCGACCTTTTCGCCGGCACGGATATCGAAGGTCAGGTTGTCGATGACGCCCTTGGCCTTGCCATAATGGAAGCGAACATGATCGAACCGGATCGCGCCCTGCTTGACAGCGATTGCCGCCGCCGCCGGCGTATCCACGATGTCATGCGGCTTCGTCATCATGTCCATGCCGTCATAGACCGTGCCGATATTCTCGAACAGAGCCGAGACTTCCCACATAATCCATTGCGACATGCCGTTGACACGCATGGCAAGGCCGATGGCGATGGCGATGGCGCCAACCGAGATCGAGCCGTTGAGCCAGAACCAGATCGACATCGCCGAGACGATGAACAGCGCCGCGCAATTGTTGATGTAGACCGAGGCGTGGAACATCGTCACCTTGCGCATCTGCTTGTGCACGGTGTCGAGGAAGTCCTGCATGCCTGCCTTGGCATAGGTCTCCTCACGGCCGGCATGCGAAAACAGCTTCACGGTGGCGATATTGGTGTAGCTGTCGACCACGCGGCCGGTCATGGTCGAGCGCGCGTCCGCCTGCTGCGCGGCGATCTTGCGCAGCACCGGCACGAAGTAGGAGACGATGCCGATATAGATGGCGAGCCACAGCAGGATCGGCAGCATCAGCCGCCAGTCGGCGGCCGCGATCACCAGGATCATCGACAGGAAATAGGTCACGACATAGACGAAGACGTCGAGGATCTTCATCACTGTTTCGCGCACGGCGAGCGAGGTCTGCATCACCTTGGTGGCGACGCGGCCGGCGAACTCGTTGGCGAAGAAGGTCATGCTGTGGCGCAGCAGGAAGCGGTGCATCTGCCAGCGCGCGATCATCGGATAGTTGCCGAGCAGCACCTGATGCATGATGAAACTGTCGAGCACGGCCGCCAGCGGCAGGCCGACCAGCACCATGGCCCCCATCCAGAACAGCTTGTGCCATTCTGTCTGCAGAAAGGTCGCCTTGTCGGCCTTCGTCAGCCAGTCGACGATATCGCCGAGGAACTGGAACAGCGCCACTTCGCCGATCGCGATCAGCATCGTCAGGATGCTCATGGCGATCAGCCAGGGCGCGGCCGGCTTGGTGTAATGCCAGCAAAAGGCAAAAAGACCCCGTGGCGGAACGTCCGGCTCATGGCTCGGAAATGGATTTAGTCGGCGTTCGAACCAGCTAAACATTGAAATGCTCCAGAGACTCGACCCTTCGACCATCCACTGCGCCCAAGGATCGCGGACTCATATGGTGGCTGGGTGATAAAACAACGAGGCCATGCCGGCCGCGCGATGACTTAAAGAAGGGGGGTACTTGCGAATACGCGCCTTGTAGCGCTCTTCAAATCCGTGGATTCACGGCCCGGAGGCGCATCATTACAAACAAGATATCCATCTGAGCCTCCTTCTTTCGCAAGTTGTAGAGCGCTTGCCTTTTAGCGCGCCTTTTGTCGTTTGGAAAGCAAAATATGCCGCAAAAATGGGCTAAATCCTTCAATTTTGCTGATGGGCGTCATCACAAAAACCGGGGCACTCGGCGAATAGCCGAAGACAAATCGAGGCAATTTCGCTAGTGGCAGATCATGACTTCGCTGCGCATCGCCCTCTATCAGCCGGATATCCCCGGCAATACCGGTACCATTCTCCGGCTCGCCGCCTGCCTCGGCCTTGGCGTCGATATTATCGAGCCGGCCGGGTTCGACATTTCCGACCGCAATCTCAAACGCGCCGGCATGGATTATCTCGCCGCCGTTGCTCTGACCCGCCACGTCAATTGGGAGCATTTCGAAGCCTGGCGGGCGACAAGCGGGCGCCGGCTGGTGCTTGCCTCCACGAAGGCGGCCGGCCACTACACCGATTTCGCCTTCCAGAATAATGACATCCTGCTCTTCGGCCGCGAGAGCGCCGGCGTGCCCGACCATGTGCACGAGACGGCCGACAGCCGTATTCTCATCCCGATGGTCGAGGGCCAGCGCTCCATCAATCTGGCCATGTCCGCCGCGATGATATCGGGCGAAGCCCTGCGGCAGACGCAATGGACCTAATGTCGCGCCCCGCCCGAGCGCCGTCTCGGTGAATTGCCGTTGGCACGCTGGATAAAGTGTGAGAAGCTTTCCATCGGAATGCTCTAACTTACGGCAACCCTGGCGAGGTGACCCATGTTCCAGACGGCATTCACCCTCACCGTGACTCAGTTCGCACGCAGCCTCAGCCTTCCCGAACGGCTGCAGCATTCGCCCGCGCGCAATCTCGCGCTCGAAGCGTTGCGCCAGCGTAATACGGCGCTTGATGCCCTGTTCTACGACGTCAAGGTCATCACGCCGGAGGAAGCCATCTATATCAGCGATTCCCTTTCCGCCGAGGGGTCCATCATGATCGTGCCGCCGAGCGGCGGTGGGGCGGTGGTTCTGTGCGAGACGCCGGAGGAATTCATCCTGCGTGGCGGCCGGGATGTAACCGCCCTTGCGGTCGCCGGCATCGGCGGCTCGGCCCTCGGCGCGGCAGCCTTCGCCCGCAATGTCGCGGACGCTATCGCCGCTCCGGTCGCCGTCGTCGTTTCCGGTTACGGCCTTGCCGATATCATCACGGAGAGCCTCGGCGGGCATTTCTTCTTCGGCCATCTCAAGGGGTTGCGCCCCATCCTTGAAATGCTGGATGATTTTGCCGGGCGGCCGAAAGTCGGCGCTGCCGACGCAACCGCGTCCCGCACGAGCCTCGACACGCGCACGGTACGCGCCCTTCTTGCCGATCCCCGCCTCTCCTTTCGCCTGCTTGCCGGCCACTCCAAGGGCAATCTGGTCCTGGCAGCCGCACTTCACGACCTCTGCGGGCACGACGCGCAGCGAGCCGCGACGCTGGCGGAAAGGATGAAGATCGTCACGATCGGCACCCGCATCGCCATGCCGCCGATCTTTACCGACGTCGTCGACATCATCGGCGAATGGGACTGGTTCGGCGAATTGAACTCCCGGTCGTATCTCTCACCCGATCGGCGGGTCGCGCATGCCTGGCATCATACCAATACCGAGCTGACCGGCCACCTGCCCGTCACCGCCACGCTGCGGGAAATCCTTACGACGGCGCCGGTCGGCGAGGAGGCTCGAACAGCACCCACGCTGCATGTCGCAACAAGGACAGACACTCCTCCCGCCGAAGCCGCCGGTCCCTCGCCTGCCGGAACGCCAGCGCGACGGCCGGCAACCATCGAAAAGGTCAAGAAAGCCTTCTCCGACAATAGCTTGCCCAAGCCTTCCCCTAGAGACGGCACCCCCTCTGCGGCCGTACAGCCGCCAGAGCAGCCCTGAAACCGGGCACTGCGCAAATATTGACCAGATATGTCGCTGATGGTGTTGGACTGCGAGCGCTGAAAGCGTATAATTCTTAGCCGGCAACCAAAAGAGCCGCGATTCCCTACGCGGAACAGACGCTGAAACCCATGCCTTTTCAGTGGCTTCCGCTGAGCTTCCGATCATCATCGACAACATGACGGCATGAGAAAGACATAAAAAGACGAAATGGAATCCACCGTCGTCATGATCAATCTGTTCGGGGCCGTGGCTTTGTTGCTGTTTGGCCTTGCGCAGGTCAAGGATGGTGTATCGCGCGCCTTCGGCGCCCGGCTGCGGACCGGCCTTGCCAGCGGCACGCGCGGCAGTCTCCGCTCCTTCGTCTCCGGCTTCGTGGCGACCGTCGCCCTGCAAAGCTCGACCGCGACCGCGCTGATGATCGCCTCCTTCGTCGAGCGCGATCTCGTCCTGCCGAGCATGGCGCAAATCGTGCTGCTCGGGGCCAATGTCGGTACCGCAGTCACGGCCTGGATCGTCGCGACCGGCATCGAATGGCTGTCGCCGCTGATCATCCTGATCGGCATCGTACTCTATCGCCGCTCGTCCACCACCAAGCAGGGGGCCGGCACCGCATTGATCGGCATTGGCCTGATGCTGCTCTCGCTGCAGCTTCTGAGCCTTGCCACCGCGCCGATGCGGCAATCGCCGGCGCTCGGCGCCTTCATCGGCCTGCTCGACGGCGCTTTGCCGGTGGCGCTGATCTTTTCGGCGGTGCTTGCCTTCGTCTCGTCGTCGAGCCTCGCCATGGTGGTGCTGATCCTCTCGCTCGCCTCGACCGGCATCCTGTCCCCCGCCCTGACCGTTGCCCTCGTTCTAGGCGCCAATCTCGGCGGCGCCATTCCGCCCGTCATGGCCACGCTGTCCGGCCCGGCCACGGCCCGGCGGGTCACGCTCGGCAACCTGATCGTCCGCACCATCGGCTGCCTGCTCGTCCTGCCCTTCGCGAGCTATATCGGTGCATGGATGCAGGCTCTGCATTTTTCGCCGGCCAAACTGCCGGTCGACGTGCACCTGCTGTTCAACATCGCCCTCGCCATCTGCGCCTGGCCCTTCTCCACCACCCTGTCGAAGATGATGCGTCGGATCGTTCCCAACGATCCGCAGACCGACGACGGGCCGAAATACCTCGATCACAATGCGCTGAGCACGCCGGTCGTGGCGCTAGCCAGCGCGACGCGCGAGGTTCTGGGCGTCGGCGACCTCATCGAGCGCATGCTGATCCGCACGGAAAATGCCTTCAACAACAATGACCTGGCACCGCTGAAGGAAATCGCGGTTCTGGAAAAGCGTGTCGATCGTATCCAGCAGGAAGTGAAGATCTATCTGTCGAAACTCGGGCGCGAAGGACTGGATGACGAGAATGGCCGTCGGTCGATCGTCATCATCGACTATGCCATCAACCTCGAGCATATCGGCGACATCATCGAAAAGGGCCTGGCCGAGCAGGTGGCAAAGAAGATCGGCAAGGGCCTGACCTTCTCGGACGACGGCTATCGGGAGCTGGAAAGCCTCTTCAAGCTGACGGTCGACAATCTGCGCATCGCCCAGACCATCTTCGTCACCCGCGACTTTAATCTCGCCCGCCAGCTCATGGAAGTGAAGGTCGATGTCCGCCGGCTGGAAAAGCAGTCCTCCGAGCGACACCTCGAGCGCCTGCGCGACGGCCGCGTCGACAGCCTGCAGACCAGCTCGCTGCATCTCGACATGCTGCGCGACCTGAAGCGTATCAACGCGCACATCGTGTCCGTCGCGCATCCGATCCTGGATGAAAGCGGATTGCTGATCGAAAGCCGGCTGCGCAATACGCAATAGCTGCGTCGCACCGGCGGCAATGGAGTGCAATTCCTGTTCCGCGCTCAATCCGCCGATGGCAGGCGCCGCATGGTGAATTCGATGCGGTCGCCCTCGACCAGTCGCCAGCTTTCGACTTCCGTCCAATAGGCCGCCTTCGGAAAGGCATCGAACCATTCGCGCGCCTTGGCGCGCGCTTCCGGACGGCTGAGGCAAAAGGTTTCGCGAACGAACTCACTCTTTCTGCCGGCGGGATTTTCCTCCCGGTGCCGGGAAATTCTACGTCTCAACCCATCGAGGGGCGGCGGTCCTGGTATTTTCATCATGAAACCTCGCCTTTGGACGGAAGATAGTACTGCATTGAACAATTTGCGAGTCGATTCTCCAGCCGCGGCTGCGTGCTGGTTCCGCCATGATGTTGCTGATATTCAAAACAAGAATCGAATCGCGGGCCTCTGATCGCCCGTCCTGTCGGAGAGCGCATATGGAACGACCGAACCTTCCCAAGGGACTGCCCGAGGACATCGAAGACAAGAAGGAAGCGGCGCGCGGCTGGTTCGAAAGCCTGCGCGATGTGCTCTGCGCCGAGTTCGAACAGCTGGAAAATGAACTTGCCGGCCCCCTCTCCGATCAGGAACCGGGCCGCTTCGTCGCCAAGGACTGGCTGCGGGAAAAGGGCGAAGGCGGCGGCGGCCGCATGTCGATGATGGAAGGCCGCGTCTTCGAGAAGGTCGGCATCCACACCTCCACCGTCCATGGCGAATTCTCGCCCGATTTCCGCAGTCAAATTCCCGGTGCCGACGAAGATCCCCGCTTCTGGGCTTCCGGTCTGTCGCTGATCGCCCACCCGGTCAATCCGAACGTGCCGACCGTACACATGAACACCCGCATGGTGGTGACGACGAGCCAATGGTTCGGCGGCGGCTGCGACCTGACGCCGGTGCTCAATCGCCGACGCACCCAGGAGGATACGGACAGCGTCCTCTTCCACCGCGCCATGCAGATCGTCTGCGAGCGCCACAAGGTCGCGGACTACCCGCGCTACAAGGCCTGGTGCGACGACTATTTCTACCTGAAGCACCGCAACGAGCCGCGCGGCATCGGCGGTATCTTCTTCGACTGGCTGCATTCCGACGAGGAAGCCGGCGGCTGGGACGCCGATTTCGCCTTCACCCGCGATGTCGGACGGGCATTTTCCATGGTTTATCCCCGGATCGTGCGCTCGAACTTCAACGAGACATGGACCGAAGAGGATCGTGACGAACAATTGATCCGCCGAGGACGCTACGTGGAATTCAATTTGCTGTATGATCGGGGTACGATCTTCGGGCTCAAGACCGGCGGCAATGTCGAGTCCATTCTGTCGTCCCTGCCCCCGGTCGTGCGTTGGCCGTAGAATGGCGTCGATAATGGTAGTAGCATGAAAAGACGGAGGAAATACCAGGGTTAGGTAATGCTCGTTTCAATCGGAGGAGGTTGTAATGGCAGTACAGAATCAAGCGGTCGAAACCACCAATGACCGGCCGCTGTCGCGGACGGTCGATACACCGGATTTTATCGTCCGGCTGGCCGAGGACCTGCGGCTGAAAAGCGGCTCGGATCTGCCCCTCTCCTGCTTCGTCCAGCAGGTCAGGATGAAACTCTCCGGCATGTCGCCGGGCGATGTCGCCCGGATGACCACGGAACGGCCGACAAGGCAGACACCGCTCCCGACAAATCAAACTTCGGATTGCTTCAGGGCCTGGGCCATGCCGGACTGAGCGGCAGAAAGCGGTTCGGCAGGGCAAAAGCCTTGCCGGGCACGCGAAACCATTGCGCATCTTTTGCGTTTTGATCCACATGCCGTTCATGGCATCCGGCATGGATGGGACGTCCAAATATCAGGAGGCAGATATGCGACTGTTCGAATGTGGAACGCTTGTGCCTGGCTGCGACTGGCACACCCGTGCAAACGACGACGCCGAGGTGGTTCGTCGCGCCGTCGAGCATATGCGTACCGCGCATGGCGAGACGGTCATCCGTGAAAACATGGTCGACAACATCAAGGCTCGCATTCGCGACGAAGCGAACGCCGCCTGACCCGCCTTCATCGCAGCCGGGCTAAATCAGCTCCTTGAGCCGGGCAAGCAGCGCTGCCCGGTCCATGCTGAAATTGCCGTCGAGCCATTGTTGCTCGAGCTTGCCAAGGATTTCGCCTACCTTGGGACCTGCGGCAACGCCGGCAGCCAGCGCATCCGCGCCGGTGATCGGAAACACCGGCTTCTTCCAGTGGACCGCCCGCTCCAACAGCTTGCCGATCCGGGCGGCGCGCGCCATCTCCTCGAAATCGCCCTCCGCCTTGCCGCGTGCGACGGCAAGCGCCAGCTTCAACCGGGCGATAACGCCCGGACTGTCATAGCGATACAGCAGCCGGTCGAAGGGCGCATCGGACATATCGTCCTTGATCCCGGGCGCATTCGCCCAGGCTTGCAGATAGGCCGCCTCCACCTTCGACAGTCGCAGGCGCTCGGCGAGTTTTGCCAGCCTTGCGGCATCCGGCGGCACGATGGCCGCAAGCCGCAGCATCGGATCGGGCGCCCAGCCGAGCGCCTGTTCCGTTGAGATCAGCGCCGGAATGGCGTCGATGCCCCATTTTTCCGTTTCCGGCAGCACCTCGGTCAGAATTCCGACCTGCCGCATCCAGAGTAGCGCCCGGCCGGGATCCTTGGCCGAAAGCAGTTTCTTCATCTCCGACCAGACGCGCTCGGCCGAAAGCGTCGCGATCTTCGAGCGCGCGGCCGCGCAGGCGCGCAGCCCGCCGGCATCCGGCCGGCCGCTGCCGTAATGGGCAAAGAAACGGAAGAACCGCAGAATACGCAGGTAATCCTCGGCAATCCGCGTCGCCGCATCACCGATGAAGCGGATATTGCGAACCTCCAGATCGGCAAGCCCGCCGACCATATCCACCACCTCGCCATCGTCCCTGGCGTAAAGCGCGTTGACCGTGAGATCGCGCCGCTCGGCATCGGCCTGCCAGTCATCGCTGAAGGCGACCTGCGCATGGCGGCCATCCGTCTCGACGTCGCGCCGCAATGTCGTGATCTCGAAGGGTTTTCCCTCGACCACCAGAGTCACCGTTCCATGCGCGATCCCCGTCGGCACCGCCTTGATCCCGGCGGCGGCAGCCCTTTCGACGACCGCCTGCGGCAGCAGCGTCGTGGCGATATCGATATCGGCGACAGGCAATCCCATCAGGCTGTTGCGCACCGCACCGCCGACGACACGACCCTCGCCGCCATCCGCATTCAGGAGGGAGAGAACGCGCCGCAGGGCCTCGTCCTTGAACCAGCTTTCACCGGCAACGGAGGTCATGAATAGAGCCTTTCATATACTGTGCGGACGATGCCGGCGGTAATGCCCCAGATCATGCGCGATCCGTAGGGAACACGGTAGAAACGCCGCTGGATTCCCTGCCATACCATGCTGTCGGTGACGTGATGCTCCGGGTTCATCAGGAAGGAGAGCGGCACTTCGAAGGCGTCCTCCACCTCGGTCGGGTTAAGCGCCAGCTCGAAACCCGGCTTGACCACCGCAAGGATCGGCGTGATGCGGAAACCGGTCGCCGCGAGGTAATGCGGCAAGCGCGCCACCGGCTCGATGAAGATATTTGCCAGCCCGATCTCTTCGCCCGCCTCGCGCATGGCCGCCATTTCCGGCGAAGCGTCTTCCGGATCGATGGTGCCGCCGGGAAAGGCGATCTGACCGGAATGCTTGCGCAAGGTCGAGGTACGCAGCGTGAAGATGACCTTGGCGTCGTCGCCATCGTCCACCACCGGCACCAGTACCGCCGCATCGCGCAGCGACTGGCCTTCCACCTGCAGGATGGTTTCCGGATTGAGGACATGATCGCCATGGTCGCGCCAGGCGAGCTCGACCGGGCTGCCGCTCTGATTGAGCGCGCGGCGCCGAAATTCATCGGCGGAATAAAGGGGGAATTCGCTCATCGCGTCAGGGCATCCAGTTCGGCGACCGGCATGACCGGGAAGATCGTGCCGCCGGAGCGCACGCAGAACATCTCGTGTCCGGCGATCGTCACCGGCTCGCCAAGCTCGACGAGATCGTACATCACGGCGCGCGTCACCAGCGCTTCCAGCCGGCCGCGGACATGCAGATAGGGTTTCAGCTCGTCATTGTCGCCGCGGATGACGAAGCGGATCGGATGCTCCTTACCGGCCTCCACGACATCGCCGACATTGGTGCGGAACGTCAGCACCCTTTTGCCGTCCCGTTCCGTCACGCTCATCTCGACGGCGACGAAAGGCGCGTCGACGACCCGGATGCCGACCTTTTCCACAGGCGTGACGAGATAGGTCTTTTCGTCGTCATCCTTACGCAGGACGGTGGAGAACAGCCGCACCAGCGGCGCGCGCCCGATCGGTGTTCCCAGGTAGAACCATGTGCCGTCGGCCCTGATTTCCATGTCGATATCGCCGCAGAACGGAGGATTCCAGCGTTCCACGGGCGGCAGGCCCTTCTTGCCGCCGCCGCTGTCGCCGGCGGCGCGGGAAATCAGCGCAGCCAGGCTTGCCGCGTCGCCGGTCGTCCTGATCTCTTCGCTTGCCATTCTTCCGTCCCGGTTTGCTCTTAGTCCTGAATAGAGCCGTTTCTCACGAGATAGTCATTCGAAACGTGCTTGTCAGCCGTCTTCATGGCGATAAGTTGTACTGGGTATGGGGCAAATGTGTAAGGTCTGCGATTCGCGCGTACTGTTTTTCGGCCATTGGAGACGCAAATGGGCATGATCAAATCGACTGAAACGAGCCTCGACGACCAGGCCATCATCGCATCCGCCGAGCAGGCGTTGAGCGATATCGCCGCCATTCGCCAAGAGGTTTCGAAGGTCATTTTCGGCCAGGAAAGCGTTGTGGAAAATACGCTGCTGGCGGTGCTGGCCGGCGGCCATGCGCTGCTCGTGGGCGTCCCGGGCCTCGCCAAGACCAAGCTCGTCACCACGCTCGGCGCCGTCCTCGGCCTCGGCTCCAGCCGCGTCCAGTTCACGCCGGACCTGATGCCTTCGGATATTCTCGGCTCCGAAGTCATGGACCAGGATGAAAGCGGCCGCCGCTCCTTCCGCTTCGTCAAAGGCCCGGTCTTCGCGCAGCTTCTGATGGCCGACGAAATCAACCGCGCCTCGCCGCGCACGCAATCGGCGCTGCTGCAGTCGATGCAGGAATATCACGTCACCATCGCCGGCCAGCGCTACGACCTGCCGGCGCCGTTCCATGTCCTGGCGACCCAGAATCCGCTGGAGCAGGAAGGCACCTATCCGCTGCCGGAAGCCCAGCTCGACCGTTTCCTGCTGCAGGTCGACGTCGACTATCCGGAGCTTGCCGACGAGCGCCGAATCCTGCTCGAAACCACCGGCCTCAGCGAAGCGACGCCGCAGGCCGTCATCGATGCCGAGCGCCTGATGGAAATCCAGAGGCTGATCCGCCAGATGCCCGTCAGCGACGGCGTCGTCGATGCCATCCTGTCGCTGGTGCGCTCCGCCCGTCCCGGCCAGGGCAATGCCTCGACCGACAAGCATGTGGCCTGGGGTCCCGGTCCGCGCGCCGGCCAGGCGATGATGCTCTGCGCCCGCGCCCGCGCGCTCTATGAAGGCCGGCTTGCGCCGTCGCTCGACGATGTGCACGCACTGGCCGAGCCGGTGCTGCAGCACCGCATGGCGCTGACCTTTTCCGCCCGCGCCGAAGGCATGTCGGTACGGGACGTGATCGCAGGACTGATCAAGCAATCGGCAACGTAACGCGGATTTCGAGGAGAGTATAAGCGCGTGGCATCCATCGGACAGATCGTCAGCCCGACTTCAGGCAATGATGCCCTCTCCCGCGCTCGCAGCCGTGCCGCTCTCGTGCCGGATTGCCTTGTCGAGGCCAAGCGCATCGCCAATACCGTCATTGCCGGCTGGCACGGCCGGCGCAAGCGCGGCATCGGCGAGAATTTCTGGCAGTTCCGTCCCTATACCGAAGGCGAAAGCCTGTCGCGCATCGACTGGCGCCGCTCGGCCCGCGACGACCACACCTATATCCGCGACCATGAATGGGAAGCCGCCCACACGATCTGGCTCTGGGCCGACATGTCGCCGTCGATGATGTACAAATCGACCTATGGCCATGTGTCCAAGGAGAGCCGCGCGCTGGTATTGATGCTGGCGCTGGCCGAAATCCTCGCGCGCTCCGGCGAGCGCATCGGCTGCCCCGGCATCATGGAACCGGTGTCCACCCGCAATGCCGCCGAGCGGCTCGCGGCGGCGCTGATGCATACGCCGCTGGAAGGCGGCTTGCCGCAGACCTCGATGATCCGCGGCTGGAGCGATATCGTCCTGATCGGCGATTTCCTCGACAACGCCGACAGCGTCATGGGCAGGATCGGGCCGCTTGCCCGGCGCGGATTGCGCGGCCATGTGGTCGAGATCGCCGATCCGGCCGAGGAAATCTTCCCCTATAATGGCCGAACCGAATTCACCGACCCTGAGACCGGCTCGAAACTGATGGCCGGCCGTGCCGAAAACCTGCGCGACGATTATCAGCGCGCCTATCTCGCCCGCCGCGACAATCTCGGCCAATCGCTGCGGCATCTCGGCTGGACCTTCGTCAGCCACCGCACCGACCGCCTGGCGTCGGAAGCGCTGGTGGCGGTGCACATGTATCTCTCCGGCATGCCCGCAAGGGTGGCCTCGGGAGGGCAGCCATGAGCGGCCTCTCCTTCGCTTTCGCCTCGCCCGCCATCCTCGGCGCCCTGATCCTGCTGCCGGCGATCTGGTGGCTGTTGCGCCTGACGCCGCCGCAGCCGAAGGCGGAGGTCTTTCCGCCGCTGCGCATCCTCGCCGCGATCCTGAAGCGCGAGGAAACGCCGGCGCGCAGCCCCTGGTGGCTGACACTGCTGAGGATGGCGCTCGCCACCCTCGTCATCCTCGCCATCGCCAATCCAATGGTCAATCCGCGCAGCAACACGCTGTCGAGCGGCGGCCCGCTGGTGCTCATCATCGACAATAGCTGGGCCAGCGCCTCCGACTGGGAGCGCCGCGTACAAACCGCCGACGCGCTGATCGACGATGCCGATGCCAAGGGCCTCCCGGTCTCGATCGCCTTTACCGCCGAGCAGAGCAACGATGCGACGCCGGGTGCGGCGACCGCCGCCCGCGACAGGCTGCATGCGATCAATCCGAGGCCGCTGGTCCCCGACCGCGCGCGTGCCGTCCAGACCGTCAAGGCCGCCCTCAGCGGCACCGAGCCCGGCACCGTCGCCTTCCTGTCCGACGGTGTCGCAAGCAGCGACAAGGATGATGTCGTCAGCCAGCTCGCCGCCCTGCGGCCCAACGATTTGCGTCTGATCGAAGGCGACGGCGACAATGTGGTCGCAATCACCGGCGCCACCAACGCCGCCAATGACATGACGGTTACGGCAACGCGACTGAACGGCACCACCCCGATGCGGCTGGGGCTGACCGCGCAGGACAATCAGGGACGGCCGATCGCGGCGGGCTCCCTGAACTTCGCCGGCGGCCAGACGGTGGCGACCGGCTCGATCGCGGCACCCTTCGAGATGCGCAACGATTTCGCCCGTATCAGCATCGACCGGCAAGCCAGCGCCGGCAGCGTGCACCTGCTCGATGACGGCTTCAAGCGCCGCCGCGTGGCGCTCTTGTCCGGGCAGGCGGCCGACGAATTCCAACCGATCCTGTCGCCGCTTTATTACATCCAGCGCGCCCTGCAGCCCTATGCCGACCTGATCCAGCCGAACAGCGCCGATCTCGCCAAATCGATCCCCGAGCTGCTGGCCGGCAATCCCTCCGTCATCATCATGGCCGATGTCGGCCGCCTGCCGCAGGAAAGCTATGCGCCGCTGCAGCAATGGCTTCAGAACGGCGGCACGCTGATCCGCTTCGCCGGGCCGCGCCTCGCCGCCGCGCCGACCGACGACCCGCTTGTGCCGGTGACCCTGCGTCAGGGGGAACGCACCTTCGGCGGCGCGCTCTCCTGGGCCGAGCCGCAGCCGCTCGCCGATTTCCCCGCCTTCGGCCCCTTCGCCGGCATGCCGAAGCCGACCAACGTGCTCGTCAAACGCCAGGTGCTTGCCGAACCGACGCCGGATCTGGCGGAACGCACCTGGGCAAGCCTTGCGGATGGTACGCCGCTGGTGACGGAAAAGCAGATGCAGGCCGGCCGTGTCGTGCTGTTCCATGTCAGTGCCGAGCCGCAATGGTCCGACCTGCCGATCTCAGGCGATTTCGTCGAGATGCTGCGCCGTATCGTGCAGCTCTCACGCTCCGGCGGGGTGACCTCCGGGGAGAATGCGCCGAAGACCCGCGAGGCGCTGCCGCCGTTCCGGCTCCTGACCGCCAAGGGCGCGCTGACCAGCGAAACTGGCAATGCCCGCCCGCTCGATACGGGCAGCAAGGGCGCGATCACCGCCAATTTTGACAATCCCCCCGGCCTCTACGGTGCCGAGGAAGGTTTCGTGGCGCTCAACATATTGCCCGATGGCACCGAGCTGAAGCCGTTGAGCGCCTCCGGAGCGGACCTTTCGGTCACCCGCGAGGGCCTCATCGGCGGCGAGGCCTGGTCGGCCAAGCCGATCCTCTTCACCCTCGCCTTCCTGGTCCTGTTGGCCGACAGCCTGATCGTGCTGGTCATGAACGGCGCCTTCCCGCGCCTGCGCAGATCGGCGAAGACGGCGGCCAGCGGCGCGGCGGTGCTGCTGCTGGCGATCGCCGTTGCCGCCTTCCTGCATCCGGCAAACTCCTGGGCGGACGATTCCAAGCCGGGTGACGACACCATCTATTCGCGGCTCGACAAGACGCATCTCGCCTATGTCGTGACCGGTGAATCCGAGGTCGATCGTCTTTCCGAGCGCGGTCTCGCGGGTCTTTCCGACTTCCTCACCTATCGCACGACGCTGGAGCCGGGCGCGCCCGTCGGGCTCGATCCCGCCAAAGATGATCTCGCCTTCTATCCCATCATCTACTGGCCGATTTCCGCCACCGCGCCCATGCCGTCGAACGATGCGATCAACCGCATCGACGCCTATATGCGCAACGGCGGCACTGTGCTGTTCGACACGCGCGACGCCATCGACACGATGGGCGACAACACCACGCCAAGCCCCAACGGCCAGCGCCTGCAGGCGATCCTCGCCAATCTCGATATACCGGCGCTGGAACCTGTACCGAAGGGCCATGTGCTGACGAAATCCTTCTATCTGCTATCGAGCTTTCCCGGCCGCTATGCCGACAGTCCGCTCTGGATCGAGGCGCGTCAGGACACGCGCGGCGACGGCAATGCCGTTGCCTCCGCCGATGGCGTGACGCCGATCATGATCACCGGCAATGATTTTGCCGGTGCCTGGGCGATCGACGAAAACGGCGCACCGCTGCTGCCGACCGTGCCGCCCGACGAGGCACAGCGCGAATATGCCTACCGCAGCGGCGTCAACATCATGATGTATATGCTGACCGGCAACTATAAATCCGACCAGGTGCATATCTCGGACATTCTGGAACGGTTGGGGCAATAGGATGAATATCGGTTTCGCCCCCTTCCTGCCCTGGCCCGTTCTCGCCGCACTTGCAGTGCTGACGCTTGCCATTGCGGCGCTGGCGATCTTCCGGCGCATGCGCGGCGGCTGGATACGCATGGCCGCAGCCTTCGCCCTCCTGGCAGCGCTCGCCAATCCCGTGCTGATGCAGGAGGACCGCGACCAGCTGTCGACCATCGTTCCCGTCATCGTCGATCGCAGCCTGAGCCAGCAGACGCCCGAGCGCATCAAGATGACCGACGAGGCCCTGGAGGAGTTGAAGGATCGTCTGGCGCAGTTCCCCCGCATCGAGCCGCGTATCGTCGAGGTGCGCGAACCGGCCGAATCCGAGTCTCCCTCGACACGGCTTTTTGCCGCCCTCTCCTCGGCGATCGCCGATGTCCCGCCCGCCCGCGTCGGCGGTGCGATCTTCCTGACCGACGGCCAGATCCACGATATTCCCGGCGTCAACCAGGCGCTCGGCTTCGACGCGCCGATCCACGGGCTGATCACCGGCAAGCCGGACGAGTTCGACCGGCGTATCGAGGTGGCGCGCGCGCCGCGCTTCGGCATCGTCAATGACGAGCAACAGCTCGTGCTGCGCGTCGTGGATGACGGCAAGAGCCCCGGCGGCACAGCGGCCGTCACCGTCAAGATGAATGGCGACGAGATCGCCACGCTGCAGGCCACACCCGGCCAGGACACGCCCTTCAGCTTCAAGGTGCCGCGCGCCGGCAACAACGTGCTCGAATTCGCCGTTGCCGAAGTGCCCGGCGAGGTCACCCCCGTCAACAACCGCACCGTCCAGCTGATCGAAGGGATCCGCCAGAACATGCGCGTGCTGCTGGTCTCCGGCGAGCCGCATGCCGGTGAGCGCGCCTGGCGCAACCTGCTGAAATCGGACGCCTCCGTCGACCTCGTGCACTTCACCATCCTGCGGCCGCCAGACAAGCAGGACGGCACGCCGATCAATGAGTTGTCGCTGATCGCTTTCCCGACACGCGAACTCTTCGTCGACAAGATCAACTCCTTCGACCTGATCATTTTCGATCGCTATCAGGACCGTCCGAACGTCCTGCCGACGATCTATTATGATTACATGGCCCAATATGTCGAAAATGGCGGCGCCCTGCTGGTGGCCGCCGGGCCCGAACACGCGGCCGGCAATTCGATCGCGTTGACGCCGCTTTCGTCGGTGCTGCCGGCCGAGCCGACCGGGCAGATGATCGAGAAACCCTTCTATCCGCGCCTGTCGGATCAGGGCCGCAAGCATCCGGTCACGCGCGGCCTCGACGGATCGGAGACCGAGCCGCCGCATTGGGGCCGCTGGTTCCGCAGCGTCGATGTCGAGAAACCGCGGGGCCAGACGGTGATGGTCGGCGCCGACAACAATCCGCTGCTGGTGCTGAACCGCGTCGGCCAGGGCCGCGTCGCCATGCTGCTCTCCGACGAAGGCTGGCTGTGGGCGCGCGGCTTCGAAGGCGGCGGACCGCACGTATCGCTCTATCGCCGCATCGCCCATTGGCTGCTGAAGGAGCCGGCGCTGGAGGAAGAGGCGCTGACCGCGCGCGCCGCCGGCCGCACCCTGGAAGTGACCCGTCAGACCATCGGCGACGATCCCGGCCCCGCCACCATCCGCTCGCCCTCCGGCAAGACGCAGACCCTGGCATTGCACCAAGCCCAGCCGGGCCTCTATCAGGCCGAGAAACACATGGATGAGATCGGGCTCTATCAGATCAGCAACGGCACTCTCTCGACGCTGGTGCATGTCGGTGCCGTCGACGCGCTCGAATTCAAGGCGATGATCTCGACGACGGAGACGCTGAAGCCACTCGCGGAGAAGACCAAGGGGCTCGTCACGCGCGTCGCCGCTTCGAATGGCGGCGTCACCGTCCCGCCGATCCTGCCGGTGCGCGGCGCCGTGCGTATAGCCGATAATCAGCGCCTGACCATCCGCATGACCGACGAGACCATCTTGAAGGGTATCAACAACCTGCCGCTCTTTGCGGGCTTTGCCGGTCTTGCCGCCCTCCTCTTCGCCTTCTCGGCCATGTGGTGGCGCGAGGGACGGTGAACCCATGACACGGCTCGATGTAACGGACACCCCTTGCGAAAGCGATCTCGCGGCGATCAGCGACGGCCTGACCGCCTTCAACGCGGCCGATGTCGGCCCCTCGGCCCGGCGCGCGCTTGCCGTGCTGATCCGCGATGAAGGCGGCAATGCCATCGGCGGCATCTCGGGCTATACGGCCTGGGGCTGGCTGTTCACCGCGTGGCTGTTCGTACCGGAGACGCTTCGCGGCCAGGGCATGGCCGGCAAGCTGCTGGACGCGGCCGAAACCGAGGCGATCGCGCGCGGCTGCCACGGCGCCTGGATCGATACTTTCAACCCGCAGGCTTTGCGCGCCTATCAGCGGCAGGGTTACGCCATCTTCGGCGAACTCCCGGAATTTCCCGCCGGCCGCAGCCGCTATTTCCTGCAGAAAAAACTATCGCCCCGCTGATGCCGACGGGGCGATAATCTACTCCTTACAATATCTTAGACGGCGATCTTGCCGCCGCCGGTCTTGGTGATGGCCACCACGGCGGGACGCACCGGCATGTCCGGCTTGAAGTCCGGCCAGCGCGTCGACAAGTCCTCGTAGTAGGACGGACGGCCATGACCCGACCAGTCGTCGCCGCCGTCACCCGGATGCTGCACGGCGACGAAGGCCGTCCGGTCGTCGGGCAGGAACAGCGGGCCGCATAGTTCGGCGCCGACCGGCACCCGGTAGAACAGCTTCGAGGTTGCCCGCGCGGCACCTTCCGTATCGACAGCCCAGAGGCCGTCGGTGCGGCCGGTCGCCTTGTTGCTGTTGCCGTCGGTCGCCACCCAGAGACGGCCGGCGGCGTCGATCGAACAGTTGTCCGGCATGCCGAACCAGCCGTTCTTCGTCGTCTCGGTCGAGAAGGAGGCGCCGACATTGGCAACGGAAGGATCGCCGCACTTCAGCAGCACTTCCCACTTGCCCTTGGTCGCGGAGAAGACACCGTCATCCTCGCTGATCTCGATGATGTGACCGAAGGCATTGTCGGCGCGCGGATTGGCGGGATCGACCTGATCGGCCTTGCGCTTGCTGTTGTTGGTCAGCATCACATAGACCTTGCCGTTGACCGCATTGGGTTCGATGTCTTCCGGCCGGTCCATCTTGGTCGCGCCGAGCAGGTCTGCCGCGCGGCGCGTCTCGATCAGCACGTCGGCCTGGCTGGCAAAGCCGTTTTCCGCTGTCAGCGGCCCCTGGCCGAAGGTCAGCGGCAGCCAGGCGAGCGTGCCGTCCTCGGCGAACTTGGCGACGTAGAGCGTGCCGTTGTCGAGCAACTCGAGATTGGCGGCGCGGTCGGCGGCATTATAGGCGCCGGCGGTCACGAACTTGTAGACATAATCGAAGCGCTCGTCGTCACCGAGATAGAGGACCACGCGGCCATCCTTGGAGACGATATTGGCAGCACCTTCATGCTTCACCCGGCCGAGCGCCGTGCGCTTCTTCGGCACTGACTGCGGATCGAGCACGTCCACCTCGACCACCCAGCCATAGCGGTTCGGCTCGTGCGGCTCCTTCGACAGATCGAAGCGATCGTAGAAGTTCGCCCATTCGTAGCTGCCCTCCGGCACGCCGTAACGCTTGTAGTTGGCGGCTTCCTTATGGCCTTCCGGCAGCTTGCCGGAGAAATAGCCATGGAAGTTCTCCTCGGCCATGATGTAGGTGCCCCAGGGCGTGACGCCGCCGGCGCAATTGTTCAGCGTGCCGAAAACCTTGGCGCCGGTCGCGTCGGCCGCGGTCTTCAGCCGGTCATTTCCGGCCGCCGGACCGGTCAACCGCATCTCAGTCGTCGCGGTGATGCGGCGATTATACTTGCCGTCGGGCACGACCTGCCAACGGCCGTCCACCTTACGGATTTCGACGATGGTGCCGCCATGCGCGGCCATTTCGATATCCACCTGTTCCTTGCTCAGTGGCGCCTGCTTGATCTTGCCGTCGGCAATCGTCACCAGGCCCGGAAACATCAGGTGCGGATTGGTATATTCGTGGTTGACCACCAGCAGACCGTGTTCGGAGGAGCCCTCCAGCGGAATATAGCCGACATAGTCGTTGTTGTAGCCGAACTGGCGGCGCTGCGCCTCGGCGGTCTGGTTCTTCGGATCGAAAGCCGGTGAATCGGCAAAGAGCGCGTCGCCCCAGCGCAGCAGCACATTGGCGTCGTAGCCTTCGGCGACATGATGATCGGCATCGACCCCGGCTTCGACTTCCTTGAAGACGAAGGCCGAACCGCCGGCAGCGCGTGCCTTTTCCGCGCTCAGCAATGCAACAGGCCCCACCGTTGCGGCGATGGCGGAAACGGCAAGCGAGCCCTGCAGGAAACCCCGCCGCGAAAAGCGGCGTCCGATGATTTCCCCCATGGTCGGATTGTCGGTACAGTTGTGGCCTTCCCTGTCGGCATCCTCGAGCTGACTGGTCGGGAATATATCCTTTTGCGTGAGATTTCCGGTCATTGCATTACCCCCAAGTTTCGCAATTGCTCTTCATCAGAACGAGCAAAACTCTAGGTTCGCCATATGACAGGTAGATGAAAAACGCCCGCGTGGGGAACACGCGGGCGGCATTCGGCCAAGCCTGTGGAAATTGCGGAAACTAGACTGCGATCGCCACCGGCGGCAGATCATCGTCGTAAACCTCTTCATCGGCAGCGGCCGATGCGGCATCGTCCCGCCACGCGATCGTGCCTTGCAGCCGCTCATGCGTGTCGGCGGCAATCGGCACGACAAGCACCCGGTTGGGATCGACCGGCCCCGGAAAGGTCAGCGCGTTATAGGCGACCTTCTCGAAACCAAGCGGACAGTAATAAGGCGGATCGCCCACCAGGATGACGGCTTCCGACCCCTTGCGCCTGGCCGCCTCGATGGCGATCCGCACCAGCTCACGGCCGATGCCTTTGTTCTTGTGCGAGGGACGCACGGCAAGCGGGCCGAGCAGATGACCCTTGACCGAACCGGCCAGCACCGGCGTCATCCGCACGGAGGCGATCGTCTCGCCGTCATCGGCGCAGATGAAGGACAACGAACGGTCATGCGAGCCCTGCTCGCGAATCCGCGCCGCGGCGCGCGTAAACCGGCCGGGACCAAATGCTTCTTCGTTGATGAGTTCGATAACGGCGTCGTGCGACGCATCCTCGGTGAGGTAGACCAGATCGTGCTTGTACATTAGACCACAGAAACCAGATAGACATACGGGATGGTTCTCGAAAGCGCTCGTGGAGCGTTCGGGATCATCGGCGTCGTCGCAGGCTTCTGATTGCTTTCATGACAAGTGGTCCTCAAAGTGTGACAAGCCCGATAGCAGGAAATATCCGGCGCGTCCAATGCAAAATTCAAGCGCCCATGTCTTGATGCATGATCATGTCGGGATTCGGGCATAGCCCATCCCTTAAGATCGCCCCCACGCAGCCCGAGATCTTACCCGCGACACACTGTTCAGCGTTTGTCGCCTCGAAATTGCGGAATCATATCGTATCTTGAAACCGGGTTATTCGCAGCATTCCGAAAGGATCGAACAATGGGCATGTTGGTTGATGGCGTCTGGCAGGATGTCTGGTACGACACGAAGGAAACCAAAGGCCATTTCAAGCGCGCCGCATCGCAATTCCGCAACTGGATCACGGCCGACGGCGCAGCCGGGCCGAGCGGCACAGGCGGCTTCAAGGCGGAGGCCGGACGCTATCATCTCTATGTCTCGCTCGCCTGCCCCTGGGCGCACCGTACCCTGATCTTCCGCAAGCTGAAGAAGCTCGAAGAGCTGATCTCCGTTTCCATCGTCGATCCGCTGATGCTGGAAAACGGCTGGGAATTCAAAGACAAGGACGGCGGCACGGTCGATCATCTCTTCGGCGCCAAGGCGCTATGGGAAATCTACGTCAAGGCCGATCCGCATTATTCCGGCCGCGTCACCGTCCCAGTCCTCTGGGACAGGCAGACCGGTACGATCGTCAGCAACGAATCCGCCGAGATCATCCGCATGTTCAACAGCGCCTTCGACGGACTGACCGGCTCAAAGGATGATTTCTACCTTTCGGAGCTTCGCGCAGAGATCGATGCGCTGAACGAGACCATCTACGACACGGTCAACAACGGCGTCTACAAGGCCGGCTTCGCCACCGCGCAGGATGCCTATGAGCAGAGCGTACTGCGCCTGTTCGAAACCCTGGACAGGCTCGACCAGCGGCTGGAAAAGAGCCGTTACCTCCTAGGCGATCGCCTGACCGAGGCCGACTGGCGGCTATTCACGACGCTTGCCCGCTTCGACGCCGTCTATGTCGGCCATTTCAAATGCAACATCCGCCGCATCGAGGACTATCCGAACCTTTCGGGATATCTGCGGGATCTCTATCAGGTCCCCGGTGTCGCCGAGACGACCAACTTCAGGCATATCAAGGATCATTATTACCGCAGCCACCGGACGATCAATCCCACCGGCATCGTCCCGGTCGGCCCCGAGCTGGACCTCACGCGTCCACACGGGCGGGAGCGGTTGACGAAGGCGGCGGAATAGTCACCAATAGCTCGCCGGCGGCTCGCCGCCCTCCAGCTCTTTCAGCCGCCGGTAGGTCGCCTTGGTCGTCCCCGGCGGCAGGGCATCGAGCGCGAAGAAGCCGCTTTCGACGATCTCGCTATCCGGCCGGCGCGGTGCGGTCTGCTCCACCTGCGCGCGGAAGAAAACGACGTGATCGCGCTTGCTGGTCCGGTTGTTGAAATAGACATGGAAGAGCTGCGGCCGCCCCGAAATCACCAGATTGCCCTCCTCCCGCAATTCCTTCGCCAGCGCCTGCTCCACCGTCTCATGGCGCTCGACGCCGCCGCCGGGCATATGCCAGCCGGGCGTATAGGAATGCCGGACCAGGAAAATGCGACCTTCTCCGTCGAAGCAGGCCGCGCGCACGCCCATGGTCATGCTGCGGGTCAGCGCGAAATAGGCGTGCAGCATCCGGCCCAGCAGTTTCTCCCACCACCGGCGCGGTTCGTCGAGGCGCTCGGGACCGCTCATGCCGCCGCTCCGCCGTCACGATCCATCGACCGGCAACGGATGTATTTGTTTTGACGATGGACTGGGTTATGTCTCATCCCATGTTCAAGCTCGCGCATATCTCCGACGTTCATCTGGGTCCTTTGCCACGCCTTTCCATCAGGGAACTTGCTTCCAAGCGGATTACCGGTTTTGTGAACTGGCACCGGAACCGGCGCAAGCATCTTTTCGGCGATACGCTCGATCTTCTTCTCGACGATATCAAGGCAAAGCAGGCCGACCATCTCGCGGTCACCGGCGATCTCGTCAACCTGGCGAGCGGCATCGAGATCCAGACGGCGGCCGAATGGCTGAAAACCGTGGGCGATCCCGCCTTCACCTCCGTGGTTCCCGGCAATCACGATGCCTATGTGCCGGGCGCCTATGAAAAGGCGATGCGAGCCTGGTATCCCTATGTTCAAGGCGACCATGCGCCGCCCGAATGGCGGGAAGATCGGCACATCTTCCCCTATCTGCGCATCCGCGATCGCGTCGCGCTGATCGGCTGCTCCACGGCGGTCGCCACGCCGCCTTTCGCCGCCAGCGGCTTTTTCTCCGCCCGGCAGGCACGCGAAACGGTGAACATGCTGCGCGCTGCCGGCGAGGCCGGCCTCTTCCGTATCGTCATGATCCACCACCCGCCGATTCGCGGCGCCACCAGCTTCTACAAGCGCATGATCGGCATCCGCCGCTTCGCCGCCGTCATCTCGACCGGCGGCGCCGAACTGGTGCTGCATGGTCATACTCACCTCAACACGCTGCATTGGCTCAAGGGCCAGACCGGCCCGGTGCCGGTCGTCGGCATCGCCTCGGCCTCGCAGGGTCCCGGCGGCCTGAAACCGGCCGCCGCCTACAATCTCTTCACCATCGACGGCCATCCCGGCGCGTGGGAGCTCAAGGCGGAACGCTTCAGCCTCAATGCGCGCGGCGACGAAATACAGGCCGCGGGCGTCGACATTCTGGCTTCGTAATCCCGGCTTTTTATCCGCCCTATCCCATCGTTTCGGTAGCGTTTTCGCCTATCCGGAGCTACAATCGCAGCATGTGATTTCGAGAGGATATCATGGGTGTCGGGATGAAGAATTCGGTCACGATCGCGCTTGCCGCCGGCTTCCTGCTCGGCGCCAATCTCCATGTCTTCGCCGCCGGCTCCGAAAGCGATGAAACCGCGCCGCCGCCGAAGAGCAAGACGACCACCGAATGCAAGAACGGCGAAGTCTGGGACAAGGACAAGAAAAAGTGCGTGAAACCGCAAAAGAGCGGCTTCAACGACGATCAGCTTTTCCAGGCGGCGCGCGAATTCGCCTATGCCGGCCAATATGACAATGCCATCACCGTCCTGAAGCTTGCCAGGAACCAGGACGATCCCCGCATCCTGAACTATCTCGGCTATTCCAACCGCAAGGCCGGCCGCATGGAACTCGGCATGAGCTACTATCGCAAGGCCCTGCAGCGCGATGAGAATTACATCCTAGCCCGCTCCTATATGGGCCAGGCGCTGCTCGAACAGGGCGATGTCCAGGGCGCGCGCGTGCAGCTTGTCGAAATCCGCGATCGCGGCGGCGAAAACAGTTGGGCCTATCGCTCGCTGCTGCAATCGCTGAACGGTCAGATCACCTATTGAGACCTGTGCGGGAAGCGCCCGTCTCAACTTCGCGTGAGGCGTTGAAAGGAAGCATGCGGCCCTCTTTGAAGACTTGCGAAACGGCACGAAAATGGTTCATACCATAATGGAACAATCCTCCGGCTCTCACCGCTTTTCCCCGGAGAAAAGCCGTCTTCCGCCGGAAGATATCCGCAGCACAACAGACCCGAACCTCTGCCTGGAAAGACAATGCCTACGCCGGTAGCAGCCACTGATATCAGACGCGATCTGGTCGGCCTTCTCCCGAAGCTCCGGCGCTTCGCGGTGACGCTGACCGGCGACCTCACCGAGGCGGACGACCTCGTTCAAAGCATCTGTCAGCGCGGCATTGCCAAGTTTCATCTCTGGAGCAATGACGGCCGGCTGGAGAGCTGGCTCTACACGATGGCCCGCCATCAATGGTTCGACGAGACCCGCCGCCACCGTCTGCGGTCTGCCGCGAAGGGAGCCGCGCTGGAACAGGGAGAACTGGCAGCACCCGGCGTTCATTCCAATCCGGTCGAGGCGAGCGAAGCGCATCGCATGGTCACGTCCCTGCCCGAGGGACTGGCCAGCGTCTTCCTGCTGGTGGACGTCGAAGGTCATAGTTACAAGCAAACGGCCGATATTCTCGGCATCCCCCTGTCGGCGGTGACGACGCGGCTTTCCAGCGCCCGTCTTCGCCTCGCCGCCCAGGGCCACAGCCGCACGCCGCGAAGGTTCTGACATTGCAGGATATGAAGAAAATGCCGCTCGAAGCCCGCCTGTCCGCCTTCATGGACGGCGAGACGAGCCGCGAGGAGAAGGAAGAGCTGGAGCGCCTGATCGCTTCCGATCCGGAAGCACGGCGGATTTTCGATGAGCTGAAGCATGGCTCCGATGTCGGCCGCAAAGCCTTCGACGAAGTGCTGAAGGAACCGGTGCCGCTGGCGCTGGTGCGCTCGATCAAGAGTGCGCAGGCGCCCAAGGCGCGAGAGCCGGCTCCTCGCCTGTCCAGGCCCGCCTTCAAGCTTGCTCCCACCGGCCGCCAGGCGCTGGCCGCAGCCCTTATCCTCTTCGTTGTCGGCGGCGGCATGGGCTATCTTCTCGGCGTCCTTCCGACCAGCTCCCCCGCGCCCGCCCCCGTCCCCGCGGCAACGACGCCGAGCCGCACCTGGCTGGACGAGATCGCTGCCTATCACCGCATCTATTCGCGCCAACCACGCCATATGGTCGAGGTGCAGGCAAGCGAAGTCGACGAAATCACCAAATGGCTGACGAGTACGGTGGGCGTGACGTTCAACCTGCCGGATCTTGCCGCCGACGGGCTGGTTTTCCAGGGCGCGCGCATGTTCGTCGCCGATGGCAGGCCTGCCGGGCAATTGATCTACAAGAATCTCGACGGCGACGTCATCGCCGTCTGCTTCACGAAAAGAGACGGCGCGCCCGGCGACGGCAATTTCGACGAGATCATCAAGGACGATATCAGCATCGTCTCCTGGCATCGCAATGGTACGACCTATGCGGTCGTCGGCCCCTCCTCCGACGCGATGCTCGACGAGATCGCCAACAGGGTCGCAACGGAAATCTAGAGCAATTCGAGGAAACGCTGCGACGCTCTAAACCGCATCGCGATCTTTCGGATTTACGTCTCGCCCTTTATTAGATCCTCGATCCTGCGCATGTCGCCGAACGAGCTTGTGCTTGCGGCTTTGGCTCGACCGGAGGATACTATATTCCATCGATCGCAGCCGCTGAGAGCGCTTGGCGGGCGTTCGCCGTGGAGATCGAATATGTCCGAGATTCTGCTTACCATTCCGGAACTTGACAGACGCATGGCCATCATCCGGGAAAACCTGCGGGAATTGATCGAACAGGCAACCGCCTATTCCGGCGCCGCGGACGAGGAGCGGGCATCGGAGCGCATCGCCGAGCAGGAGGAAGAACTCGAACGCTTGACCAAACTCCGCGACGAGCTTTCCCGCAATCAATCCTGAGCCGAAGGGCGGACAAGCGTCCGCCGCTTCCGTTCCCGTCAGTGGCTCGATGAAACGGCGTTTAACGAAACGGTGCCGGCGAAATCGTTGTCGCCGCCTGCTCGCCGGTAAAGATGATCACCGCGAATAGCAGCACGCCGATAAAGGTGACGATCGATGCGGCCGCGACGACCGGCTCCATGGCCATATTGCCGAGAAGCATGAGGTAGAGGGCCGGCACCAAGACCGCCACACCCACCGTGTAAACGACATATTGAACCATCGCCAGGCGCCTTTCCGCCTTGCGTGGGTTCAGGGCATGATAGCCACCGAAGATCGCCATGGTCACCCAGCCAAGAAGATTGGCGTGCGCATGCGCACCGATAACACTGTGATCCCTGGTGATCGCCATATTGAGGCCTATCCCGATTCCGACGATCAGGAATATGATTGCCGTCTTGAAGTATAATTTGGCAATGCGCGGCATTTTCCCCTCCTCCGCATTCTGAACCAGAAGAATATCATATAATTTAACCTTAGAAAAATATATGGCATTCGGGAATAATCCGGAAATCATCTTGATACAATCCTTCGCCTTACCTCGCCGACAGGCAAGTGTGTCGCCCCGGCAACATCGCGCCATCACAGCGCGCATGGCCTTCGCGCTAAACCGGTGATTGCCGCTGACATCGAAGGCGTCATGCGCTATAGATCCACCCAAGCGACTTTCAGAGGAGAGCACTTTGATGAGAACCCACGGCACAGGAAACCACCGCTGAAAAGCAGTGCCGTGACGGGCTGCTGGTTCGGCCCATCCATCAAATTGCCATTCTCGCCCCTGGAGGGCACCCATGTTTCGTCGCTTCGAAAAGCTCGTCGATCCATTCCAGAATTATGACGACCCGACCCTGCCGCCGGATAGCTGGCGCTACCTCAAAAGCAATCTGCGCCCGTTTCGCCTTGTCATGGCCATGAGCCTTGGCTTGACCGTGATCGGCGCGGCGATCGAGGTCTGGCTGATCGGCTATACCAGCCATCTCGTGGATATTCTGGCGACAGTGCGACCGGATCGGCTCTGGGCCTCGCACGGCGTCGCATTGCTCACCGCCGCCGCGCTCGTCCTGATCGGACGGCCGCTTGCCGGCTATCTCCGCGAAAGCCTGGACGATATCGCCTTCCGCCCGAATGCCGAAACCCTGGTCCGCTGGCGGGCGCACCGCCATGTGCTCCGCCAATCCGTCGGCTGGTTCCGCCAGGATTTTTCCGGACGGATCGCCGCGCAGGTGCGCGATATCGGCAGTTCGGCGACGGGTGCCGCCTATGCCGTGCTGCACACCCTGTCCTTTGTCACCATTTATGTCGCGGGCTCCTTCTGGCTGATGGCCGCGATCGATCCGCGCCTCATCTGGCCGTTGCTGATCTGGGTCTGCTGCTATCTCGGGCTGATGGCCGTCGTCATTCCACGACTTCGTAAGGCATCCGAGGATTATCAGGGCGCCTACTCCGCGCTGACGGGCATGCTGGTCGATACCTATGCCAATATCGATATCATCAAGCTCTTCGCCAATGCGGAGGAAGAAGACCGCGAGGCACGGGAGCGCTTCGCCGCCGCCCGCGCCACATTCGTGCGCGTGCAGAAGCTCGAGGTCATGGTCAATTCGAGCATGTTGTTCCTCGGCAGCTTTCTGATCGTCGGGCTGGTCGGCTATGCCGTCTTCCTGTGGCAGGCCGGCAGCGCGCCGCTCGGGTTGATTGCAGCCTCGCTCGCCTTGAGCTTCCGCATCGCCGGCATGGCCGAATGGATGCTCGATGCGGTATCATCGTTGTTCGGCCACCTCGGCGCCCTGCGGCAATCGCTGCTGACCGTCGCGCAACCGCTCGCCATCGCCGACAGGCCCGCCGCGCCTGCGCTTGTGGTCCGCAAGGGAGCGATCACCTTCCGGGACGTAAGCCATCACTACGGCAAGGGAAACGGCGGCCTCGACGGCGTTTCGCTAAGGATCGCGCCCGGCGAAAAGGTCGGTCTCGTCGGTCGCTCCGGCAACGGCAAGTCGACGCTCGTCCATCTGCTGCTGCGCTTCTTCGATCCGGAAGCGGGTATTATCGAGATCGACGGGCAGGATATCCGCGCCGTGGCGCAGGAAAGCCTGCGCCAGCAGATCGGTATGGTGAGCCAGGATGCCGCCCTGCTGCATCGCTCCGTCCGCGACAACATCGCCCATCGCGATCCCCGTTTCCCGGAACCCGCAATCGCCCAAGCAGCGAACAAGGCGGAAGCCGCCGGCCTCATCGCGACCCTCGTGGATCGCGATGACCGCACCGGCTACGATGCCCATGTCGGCGAACGCGGCGTCCACCTGTCGGGTGGACAGCGGCAGCGCATCGCCCTTGCCCGCGCCATCCTCAAGGACGCACCGATCCTGGTGCTCGACGAGGCGACCTCGGCGCTGGATTCGGAGGTGGAAGCCGCCATCCAGGAGACGCTCTATGGCGTCATGGAGGGAAAGGCGGTCATCGCCATCGCCCACCGCCTGTCGACCATCGCCCGTATGGACCGCATCGTGGTGCTCGACCAAGGGCGGATCGCCGAAGATGGTACGCATACGGAGCTGCTCGCCCGCGATGGTATCTATGCCGCTCTCTGGTCACGGCAATCCGGCGGCTTCATCGGCAAGGACGAGAGCGCCGAGACCAAATAGGCGAAAAGAAAACCCCTCGACGATGCCGAGGGATTTTCCATGCATCAAACGATCGAGACTGAACTCAGCTCTTCTTCTGGAGATCGAGCACGCGGTTCGCCGCCGAGACGATCGCCTCGAGCGATGCGGCGACGATATTGGTGTTGATGCCGGCGCCGAAGAGCTTGCCGCCCGGATAGGAGGTCTCGACATAGGAGATCGCCGCGGCGTTGGAGCCATGCTGCAGCGAGTGCTCGGAATAGTCCTCGACCGTCATCGGAATGCCGAGATAGATCGACAGCGCATTGATGAAGCCGTCGATCGGTCCGTTGCCGCGGCCTTCGATGCGCTTCACCTCGCCATTGTCGGTGATCTCGGCGGCGACGATGCGCTGGCCCTTATGCTCGGGATCGGCGAAAGTGTGATGGTCGACGAAGCGCAGGCGGGCATTCGGCTGCGTCACGTAGCGCTCGATGAAGTGCTCGTAGATCCGCTTCGCAGGCAGCTCCTTGCCTTCCTCGTCGGTAATGCGCTGGATCTCCTCACGATACTCCACCTGCAGATTGCGCGGCAGGTTGATGCCGTAATCCTGCTGCATGATATAGGCGATGCCACCCTTGCCCGACTGCGAGTTGATGCGGATGATCGCCTCGTAGGTGCGGCCGACATCCTGCGGATCGATCGGCAGATAGGGCACTTCCCAGACCGGATGATTGGCGACCTTCGCCGCCTTCATGCCCTTGTTGATCGCGTCCTGATGCGAACCGGAGAAGGCGGTATAGACCAGCTCGCCGACATAGGGGTGACGCTCGCCGATCGCCATCTGGTTGGAATATTCGAAGACGTCCTTCATGCGCTCGATGTTGGAGCAATCCAGCTCCGGATCGATGCCCTGCGTGAACATGTTGAGCGCCATGGTGACGACGTCGACATTGCCGGTACGCTCGCCATTGCCGAACAGCGTGCCTTCGACGCGGTCGGCGCCGGCCATCAGGGCCAGCTCGGCGGCGGCGATGCCGGTGCCGCGGTCGTTGTGCGGATGCAGGGAGATCAGCAGGTTCTCGCGGTTGTCGAGATTGCGGCACATCCATTCGATCTGGTCGGCATAGACGTTCGGCGTCGCCATTTCGACCGTAGACGGCAGATTGATGATCAGCTTGTTGTCCGGCGTCGGCTTCACCACCTCGATGACGGCATTGCAGATTTCCAGCGCCACATCCAGCTCGGTGCCGGTGAAGCTTTCCGGCGAATATTCGAAACGATAGCCGCCGCCGGCCTTGGCGGCCATATCGGTGATCATCTTCGCCGCATCGACGGCGATTTCCTTGATCCCCTTCACATCCTTGGCGAACACGACACGGCGCTGCAATTCGCTGGTGGAATTGTAGAAGTGCACGATCGGCTTCTTGGCGCCTTCCAGAGCCTCGAAGGTGCGGGTGATCAGCTCGGGCCGGCATTGAACGAGAACCTGCAGCGACACGTCGTCGGGCACATTGCCCTGCTCGATGCACCAGCGGGCGAAATCGAAGTCGGTCTGCGAGGCCGAGGGGAAACCGATCTCGATTTCCTTGAAGCCCATGTCCAGCAGCAGCTGGAACATGCGGGCCTTGCGGTCATGACCCATCGGGTCGACCAGCGCCTGGTTGCCGTCGCGCAGGTCGACGGAACACCAGATCGGCGCCTTGGTGATGGTCTTCGAAGGCCAGGTACGGTCGGGAATGTTGATTTGCGGATAGGCGCGGTACTTCACCGCTGCTTCGGGCATGCCTTTGGGGGAATGGCTGTTCGCGTCCATGGTCTCGTCTCTTCCTTTCCCGTCATTTGCCCCGCGTCTTAACCGATCACAGACGGTTTGGCGATGACAAATGCGGACCCTTTGGAGGGTATGCTGTCGATTTTAGGGTAAGTCGCGAGGAGCGATGGCCAGCGGGCTTTTCGGCCGCCGGGCGCTCCTCAAAGGACCCGGCAACCGCGCGTAAGGCCGAGGAGGAGAAGCGAAGTGAGGGCGCGCGTATTGTCACGCAGGGCAACGCGCCCACGTGCAATCTGTTCGGAAATCTTTGCGCCAGTCGTCTTCATGGCCGCGCTTATAGCCGCGCGGCGAAAAAGAAGCAACCCCCTGCCCATCTCTTCGGCAATTGCCACTTATCGCTTCAGCTTTTGTACCGCATGCGACAGCGCCATCATCAGCCCGCCGGCAATCAGCCCCCAGAAGGCACCGGAGATCCCCGCCAGCGAGACGCCGGAGGCCGTGACCAGAAAGGTGACGGCCGCCGCCTCGCGCGATTCGGCCCTCTGAAAGGCATTCAGAGCCGAATTGGAGAGCGCGCCGACCAGCGCCAGTCCGGCAACCGCCTCGATCAGGACCGGCGGCGCGAGAGCGACGAAGGCCGTCACCGCGCCGGCAAGCAGGCCGAGAATAATATAGACAACGCCCGCGACGATCGCCGCCCAATAGCGCCGCCGGGGATCGGCATGCGCGTCCTGTCCGGCGCACATGGCAGCGGTGACGGCGGCGAGATTGACGGCATGGCCGCCGAAAGGCGCGGCAAGCAGCGAAAACAGGCCGGTCATGACAAAGAGCGGACCCGGCTTCGGATCGTAGTGATGAACCTTCAGCACTGCGATCCCGGGAATATTCTGCGACGCCATGGTGACGATGAACAGCGGCAGCGCGATGGAGACCAGTCCGGCGACGGTGAAGACCGGCGTGACCAACTCGACGCTCGGCACCAGCGAATGCGCCAGCGACGCGAAAGCCCCCGCGGGGATCTTCACGCCGAAGGCCAGCACTAGCACGAAGGCGCCGAGCGCCGCCGGCACCGCCCACAGCCGCTTGAACGCCCCGACCACGATCCAGGCGACCATGATCGGCAGGCCGAACAGCGGATTGAAGGCGATCGCCTTGACCGGCGCGAAACAGAGCCCCAGCAGCACGCCGGCAAGCATCGCATTGGCGAGCGTCGCCGGAATGGCGGCAACGGCCCGCCCGAGCGGCCGGAACAGGCCGGCAACGACGATCAGCACCGCACAGACGAGAAAAGCGCCGACCGCCGCCGGAAAACCGCCCTCGATCGCGCCGGCACTGGCGAGCAGCGCAGCCCCCGGCGTCGACCATGCGATGCTGACCGGCAGCCTCGTCACGGCGCTCAAGATGACAGCGCAAAGCCCCATCGATACCGACAGCGCCATTAGACCCGACGCCGCCTCCCCACCCGTTGCCCCCACAGCCTGCAGCCCATGCAGCACGACCGCAAAGGAACTGCAGAAACCGACGACGGCGGTGAGACAGCCCATGAACAGGCTTTGAACCGAAAAATCCTTGAACATGGCAGAGGCACGCGACTCGTGAAAGCGAAGCGCGCATGGAGCATTACAAGCCTGGGACGTGCAAGCTTTGTTTTGAGAATGAGTAACAAGAGGCAGCAAGAGCTATCAGTCCGCGACCGGAATTATGCAGTCCGTGCCAGCCGCAGGGTTGAGGTAGCTCTACCCCTCACAAATCATGCAATAACATGCAAATTGACTCTCTCGTTATTACACGTTAATGCATGATCATGAGCAGTTCACTTCCATTATCCCGAAGAGATGTCATCGAATCACGGCTTGCGGAGGGGCGCGAGATCGTGGCCGCGGCGCTGGCGGCGGAGTTCAACGTGTCCGAGGATGCCGTGCGCCGCGATCTGCGGGCGCTAGCCGCCGAGGGCAAATGCCGGCGTGTCTATGGCGGCGCGCTTCCGCTTTTGACGCTGTCTCAGCCCATCTCCGCCCGGATCGGGCAGGCATCCGATCGAAAAAGAGTGCTGGCGCGGGTAGCGGTCGGAATGATCCAGCCGGGCGAATTCCTGTTTTTCGATAGCGGCAGCACGAATCTCGCGATGGTGGAGTTGCTGCCGAAGAACAGCGAAGTGACGATCGCGACGAATTCCATCGATATAGCCAGCGCCGTCATGAAACGTGGCGACATTCCGCTCGTGCTGATCGGCGGAGCGGTCGATCCCGTGGTGGGCGGCAGCGTCGATGCCGGTGCTGTGGCGGCGATCGAAACCATGAACATCGATCGCTGCTTCGTCGGCGTCTGCGCGATCTCGGCGCGAAACGGCATCAGCGTGTACGAACATGCGGACGCGATCTTCAAGCGGACGCTCCTCAAGCGCAGCGCGCTGCGCATCGCGATGATCACATCCGAGAAATTTCACGAACGCGCGCCGCATCGCATCGGCGGCGCGGCGGATATCGATTGGCTGATCGTCGAGAACGACCTGCCGGCCGAGGATGAGGAAGCAGCCCTAGCCGCCGGCTTCACGCTTCTGAAGCCGGATGGCGTCGCTTCATCCTCCTGATTTTTGGAAAGACAGGGAAACATCATGCAATCCACCGATCGGCCGGAGACCCGGCTCGCAACACGGCTTGCCTTCTTGGTTGCGGGCTTCGGCCTCGCCTGCTGGGCTCCGCTGGTGCCCTTCGCCAAGAACCGGCTCGGGGTCGATGACGGCGTGCTCGGCATGCTGCTGCTCTGCCTCGGCCTCGGCTCCGTGGCCGCAATGCTCGTCACCGGCATGTTGAGCGCGCGATACGGCAGCAAGCCGATCATCATCGCCGCCGGGCTCGGGCTCGCAATCATACTGCCGTTTCTGACGGTAGCCAGTACACCGTTCACGCTGGGTCTCGCCCTCGCCGCCTTCGGCGCATCTCTAGGCTCGATCGACGTCGCGATGAATATCCACGCCGTCGAAGTCGAGAAGGGTGCGGACCGACCGCTGATGTCCGGCTTCCATGCGCTTTTCAGCATCGGCGGCTTCGTCGGTTCGCTGCTGGTGACGCTGCTGCTCTCCATTCAGGCCGGCCCTCTCGTTGCAACATTGCTCTGCTCGGCGCTGATGGTGCTCGCCATGGCCATCGCCTGGCCCCGGCTGCTGAAGACCGCGCAGTCGGAGGACGCGCCGCTCTTCGTCATTCCGCGCGGCTTCGTCCTGCTGCTTGCATTCCTTGCCGCCATCACCTTCCTTGTCGAAGGTGCCATTCTCGATTGGAGCGCCCTGCTCCTGACGACCGAGGGCCGGCTCGATGCAAGCCATGGCGGCCTCGGCTATATGCTGTTTGCCATCGCCATGACGGTCGGCCGCCTGGGCGGCGATGCGATCACCGCAAAAATCGGCGACCGGGCGATATTGCTGTGGGGCGGGATCATCGCGGTCGCTGGTTTCGCCATTCTCCTGCTGAGCCCGGTCACGATCCTCGCCATGAGCGGATTCCTGTTCATCGGGCTCGGCGCGTCCAATATCGTGCCGGTGCTGTTCCGCAAGGGCGGAGCACAGACGGCCATGCCATCGGGGCTTGCCATCGCCGCGATCACCATGACCGGCTATGCCGGCGTCCTCGTCGGTCCCGCAGGCATGGGCTTCGTGGCCGATCACATCGGCCTGCCCGGCTCCTTCTGGGCGCTCGCCATACTGCTTTGCGCAGCGCCCCTTTGCGCCGGCATCGTCACCCGCAATCAGGATCGGGAGGAGGAAGATGCGCATCGCCCATACCGCTCTATGGACGCGTGATCTCGATGCCGCAGCGGCATTCTGGATGAAATATTTCGGGGCGACGGTCGGCGAACCCTATCACAGCCGGCGCCGCCACGGCTTCATATCCCGCTTCGTCTCTCTGCCGGAAAGCGCCGACCAGATCGAACTGATGACCGGGCCATGGCTTGCGGCCGACGCGCAAGGCGAGCGCGTCGGCTGGGATCATATCGCGGTGTCGCTGGGAGACCGGGCCGCCGTCGACAGGCTTGCGGAACGATGCCAAACGGATGGCTGCCTGATATCCGGGCCGCGAACGACCGGCGACGGCTTTTACGAGGCCGTCATCGCCATGCCGGACGGAACCCCGGTCGAGATCACTCCATAGGAGGAGGCGCGCACGAGACCGCACGTCAGCCTCTTCCAAATCCGCCGCTTCAGGAAACGTTGCACCCTCCCGAGCGGCGAAAGCTGGCGGCGGAACCGCCGCCAGCGCCTTCCTCAAGATGCAATGGGCTGAATCTCTTCGCCTTGCAGCAAAACGCCCTCGCCTACCGTCCGGCAAGCGAGGGCGCTTTCATGTCAACGGCAAAACCCAGCGGATCAGATATCCGCCTGCGAGGTCACGATCCGCGAGACCAGTCCGTAGGCCTTGGCTTCCTCGGCGGAGAGCCAGTAGTCGCGGTCCGTATCCTTGGCGATGCGCTCGACCGGCTGGCCGGTGGCTTCCGAGAAGATCTTGTTCAGGCGCTCGTTCATCTTGATGATCTCGCGAGCCTGAATTTCGATGTCGGAGGCCATGCCGCGCGTGCCGCCGGACGGTTGGTGCAGCAGGAAGCGGGTGTTGGGCAGGCAAATGCGGCGCTCCTTCGGAGCGGCAACATAGATCAGCGCGCCGGCGGAGGCGACCCAGCCGGTGCCGATGATCCAAACCTTCGGCTTGATGAACTTGATCATGTCATGAATGGAATCGCCGGATTCGACATGGCCGCCGGGCGAATTCACGTAGATGCGGATGTCGTCATCGCTGGCTGCGGCAAGAGCAACGAGCTGCGAGCAGACCTTCTGCGCCAGTTCCTGCGTGATGCCGCCATAGATGAAGATCGAACGCGACTTGAAAAGATTCGCCTCCGCGTCCTTGCCCAAGGGCTGCTCGGTCTTCTTGTCTTCCTGTTCGTCTTCGTCGTTCATTCCACTCTCCAGCATGATGCGTCGTTCACCGCACATAGTGCGACTCAATGCGTAAAACAATGCCGGAAAAAGGCAAGGCGTGAATAGCGGCCGGTAACAGGGTGTTATGGTTGCGGATTACCGAAATGTAACTTGCACAGGCTTTGAAAAGCCGGAATTGCATCCTACGTCAGGTCAGCGTGGGAAATCTCGCGCTCCGAATTTGCAGCAACAGATCGCCAAGGAGGCCATCATGTCGCCCGAAGAACGTCAATTGCTCGCCTCTCTCTTCGACCGCGTGCGCGCGACCGCCAACACCCAGCGCGACGCCGATGCCGAAGCCTTCATCAACCAGTCGATCCGCGAACAGCCCGCCGCGCCCTATTTCCTGGCGCAGGCCGTGCTTGTTCAAGAACAGGGCATGAAGGCAGCGGCCGACCGCATCCAGCAGCTCGAAGCGCGCGTGCACGAACTGGAGCAGCAGGGCGCCGATGCCCACGCACAGCCTCAGGGCAGCGGCGGCTTCCTCGGCGGTCTCGGTTCGCTCTTCGGTGGCAATCAGCAGCAACAGCGCGCGCCCGCGCCGCAGGCGGGCTATCCGCCGCAGCAGCAGGGCCGGCTTTATGACGACTATGCCCGCAATGCGCAGCCGCAGCCCGGCCCATGGGGCGGCCAGCCGCAGCCGTCCGGTCCGTGGACCCAGCAGGCAGCAGGCCCCTCGGCGGGCGGCAGCTTCCTGCGCGGGGCGCTGGGTACGGCGGCCGGCGTTGCCGGCGGCGTGATGCTGGCGAATTCGCTCTCCAGCCTCTTCAGCCCGCATCTCGGCGGCACGGCAGCGGCGTCCGGCCTCGGCGGCCTCTTCGGCGGCACCGCCGCCAACGCCGCCGACCAGCCGGCACAGGAAACGATCATCAACAACAATTATTTCGGCAACGACGACAACAACAAGGACGACGGCGGCGTCCAGAATGCCGACTACACCCCGGACGATCAGGACGACGATGACTACGACGATTCGTCCTATGACTCGGGCGGCGACGACAGCTCGTTTGCCTGAGCTCATACACCCCTGACGATAGCAAAAAGCCGCCTCCTTCCGGATGGCGGCTTTTTCGTTACCCGCGCCCGCGATAGGGCTGCACGCCCTGATCCGGCAGCCATACGCCCTCCGGCGGCTTGCCGGTCTGCCAGAAAACGTCGATCGGGATGCCGCCGCGCGGATACCAGTAGGCGCCGATACGCAGCCATTTCGGGTCCAGTAGATCGACCAGCCGCTTGGCGATATAGATCGAGCAATCCTCGTGGAAGGCGCCGTGGTTGCGGAAGGAATGCAGGAAGAGCTTCAGCGACTTCGATTCCACCAGCCATTCGTTCGGCACATAGTCGATGACGATATGGGCGAAATCGGGCTGGCCGGTCATCGGGCAGAGCGAGGTGAATTCCGGCGCGGTGAAACGCACGACATAATCCGTACCGGCATGGCCGGCGGGCACCTTCTCGAGAACGGCGGCTTCGGGGTTTGCGGCCGTTTCCGTCTGGCTGCCGAGCATCGACAGGCCGGAAACATCGGTCTTGGGCATATCAGGTCTCCTTGATCACTTTGACGCGGATGCCGTGGGCCTTCTCGCCCTCCGGCTCCACGTGAATGGTTATTTCCGCGCCCGCATGGATCGCTCGTATGGCGTCTTCAAGGCGGTCGCAGATGCGATGGGCCTCACGCACCGGCATGGCAGCCGGCACGACCAGGTGGAAATCGACGAAAGTGACCGCCCCAGCCCGGCGCGTCTTCAGGTCGTGCACGCCGAGAGAGCCTTCGGCATGCGTCGCGATCGCCGCCTTGATCGCCCCTTCCTCGTCCGGCAGGACGGCCTTGTCCATCAGGCCGTCGATGGAGGCCGAGATCACCTTCCAGCCCTGATAGAGAATGTTGATGGCGACCAGGATGGCAAGCACAGGGTCGAAGATCGGATAGCCGGTTCCGAGTGCCAACAACAGGCCGACAAGCACGCCGACCGACGTATAGACGTCCGACATGATATGCTGCCCGTCCGCCGTCAGGGCCGGCGAGCGATGCTCCCGGCCGGCGCGGATCAGCGTCAGCGCCCAGAAGGCGTTGATGACACCGGCGCCGAGATTGACGACGAGGCCGAGCACCGGCGCCTGCATCGGCTGCGGGTTGCCGAGATGCCCCACCGCCTCCTGCACGATCATCAGCGCGGCAACGACGATCATCACCCCCTCGGTGACGGCGGAGAGATATTCCGCCTTGTGATGACCGAAGGGATGGTCGCGGTCGGCCGGCTTCTGCGCATAGCGGATGACGAAGAAGGCGATGAAGGCGGCAACGACATTGACGAGGGATTCCAGACCGTCCGACAGAAGCGCGACGGAACCCGTCACCCACCAGGCGACCATCTTCAGCCCCATGACACCAAGCGATAGCGGGATACCCCACAGGGCAAGCCGCCTGATCGTATCGTTTCCTCGGCTGTTCATGCGCTTCTCCAGATGTCGGCACACCGTGCTTATGCGAACGAATTGCAAAAACGGCGCCATTCAAATGCAAAACCGCCCGCGCGAAATTCGCGCAGGCGGCTCATCAAGGGCTCATATGATGCAGAACGGCCCGTTTGTCAAAGGATGGCCCATCTATCAAATGGATGGACTGGCTCGCGCGCACCACAATTTATCCCCAATGCACCGGTTAAACCAATCCAAGCCGGCTTTCCCAAGCGGATGAAGAATGATCGAGGTCGCAATCCCGCACGGATTCGAGGCCTGCCATGCGCTACAGGTGAAAATCCTGCTGGTACTTTGCCGCGCGATCGCGCAGTAGACATACGCCCTAGCATGACGGACGGCATCCGCAGGCGAAGGGCATCCCACTCCAAGCCCTATGGTTGAACATGCAGCCCTCCGATGATCCCGCCGATCCGTACGACACCTCCTCCGCCACCGTATCGCCGGAAGCAGCCGCTCATCTGATCGCGGCTTGCGCCTTTTCCGAGGAGGAGCGCACGGCGGTCTACCGTGCCATCGAGACGCGTCGCGACGTGCGCGACCAGTTCCGGCCCGATCCCCTGCCCGACGATCTCGTCCGACGGCTGCTGGAGGCGGCCCATCGCGCGCCTTCGGTGGGCTTCATGCAGCCATGGAACTTCATCATGATCCGGCAGGCGGAGACGCGCGAACGGGCGTGGCAGGCATTCAGCCAGGCAAACGAGGAAGCCGCCCTGATGTTCGAAGGCGGGCGGCGCGCGCAATATCAGCGGCTGAAACTGGAAGGCATCCGCAAGGCGCCGCTCAGCATCTGCATCACCTGCGACACCAAGCGCGGCGGCCCGGTCGTGCTCGGCCGCACGCACAATCCCGCGACGGATGTCTATTCGACCGTCTGCGCGGTACAAAATCTCTGGCTGGCGGCACGCGCCGAAGGCGTCGGCGTCGGCTGGGTCAGTATCTTCCACGAGGACGCCATCAAGGCGATCCTGAAGATACCCGACCACGTCAAGATCGTCGCCTGGCTCTGCCTCGGCTATGTCGACGAACTCTACGACATGCCTGAACTTGCCGTGAAGGGCTGGCGCGACCGCCTGCCGCTCGACAAGCTCGTCTTCGAGGAAGGCTGGCAGGATTGCGAGGACCTGTAAGGGCGGCCGCTTTCCGGCAGCCCTCGACGGATCAAAACGTCACGATCTGAACGCAACAAACGAAATCACATTGCCGTCCGGGTCGCGCACATGAAAATCGGTGCCGCCCCAGGCCTGCTTGGTCAGTCGCTGTGCGAACTCCACGCCTCTGGCCTTGAACTCCTCGAACAGTCCCTGGACATTCGAAACTTCGATCGAAGCCAGAATGAGCGACCCCTCCTTTGCGGCCGCCGCGGCAAAATAGGGCTCGTAGACGAGCCGCAAGTGGATCCAGATGCCGTCGCGCGACACCGCTCCATAAAACGGCGGTGCGCCATGCAGGAATTCTGCCACGAAGCCCAAGCTGTCCCTGAAGAAGGCCGCGCTGGCCGTCACGTCCCGCACGAAAAGGATCGGTATGACGCTCTTGAAAACCGGCGGTTCCGTCGATGCGGCCGGCGTCTTCGGCGCATCCACCGCCACGGCCTTCAACTCGGCCCAGCTTCTGTGGCCCGCCTCGACCGCAACGATCTCCTGCGCCAGCGCCAAAGGGAATTTCATCGCCAGGATCTCGCGATCCGTCAGCGCGCTGAAACGGTCGAGCACGCGAACTCTTCCGCCAATGGAATAGTCGCGGTCACGGTGCCAGCGCATCAGCAGCTTGGCTTGTTTGCGATAGGTATCGAGGGTTGGCATGGACAGACTCCTGCTGAGGTTATCAGCGGGCGGGCCTAGCCCTTTCGGCCCCAATGCCGATGCGCCCCACAGGAACGCGGAAAGATTAGGGGACAACCTGCGGCAAGTCAAACCACCTCACAGCAGGCCCATGTGAGCGAAACCGGCGACAAAAAGCCGATGTCATCATAATCGCTCGCCCAAAACGGAAGCGCCCCCAGCACCTTTCCGGACACCGGGGGCGTTTTCCAATTCACGGCTGGCGGTTCCTGGCTTCAGGCCGCCTTGGTCTTCACCTTGCGCGCCAGATGCGCCACCACATTCTCGATCATCCGCATGCCGGCATCGCCGCCGAGCGTCATGATCGATTCCGGATGGAACTGCACCGCCGCGATCGGCTCCTTGACATGCTCGATGCCCATGATCGTTCCGTCCTCGCTTTCGGCCGTGATCATGAACTCACGCGGCAGGGTCGAGGGATCGGCGAAGATAGAGTGATAGCGGCCGACGGTGACTTCGCGGCCCAGGCCGGAGAAGACCAGACCCGGCTCGAGCACGCGGATGCGCGAGGGCTTGCCGTGCATCGGGATCGCCAGATGGCGCAGCTCGCCGCCATAGGCTTCGGCAAGCGCCTGGAGCCCCAGGCAGACGCCGAAGATCGGCAGGTTGCGCGCCCGCGCCTTCTTGATCGTCGCCTTGCAATCGAAATCCTTCGGATTGCCCGGTCCCGGCGACAGCACCACCAGATCGGGGTCCAGCCGGTCGAAGACCTCTTCCGGCACCGGCGTGCGCACGGTCGACACCATAGCGCCCGTCTGGCGGAAGTAATTCGCCAGCGTGTGCACGAAACTGTCCTCGTGGTCGATCAGCAGGATCTTCACGCCCTTGCCGACGGACGCGACGTCGCGCTGCTGCTTGCCGGAATTGGCAGTCTTGGCATCACGGATAGCGGCGAGCATGGCGGAGGCCTTCAGTTCGGTTTCTGCTTCTTCTTCCTCGGGGTTCGAGTCGTTCAGCAAGGTTGCACCGGCGCGCACCTCGGCGATGCCGTCCTTGATGCGGACGGTACGCAGCGTCAGGCCGGTGTTCATGTCACCGTTGAAGCCGACCATGCCGATCGCCCCACCATACCATGCGCGAGGGCTCTTCTCATGGCTTTCGATGAAGCGCATGGCCCAGAGCTTCGGCGCGCCGGTGACGGTAACGGCCCAGGCGTGGCTCAGGAAGCCGTCAAAGGCATCCATGTCGTCGCGCAGCCGGCCCTCGATATGGTCGACCGTGTGGATGAGGCGCGAATACATCTCGATCTGCCGGCGGCCGATGACCTTGACCGAGCCCGGCTCGCAGACGCGGCTCTTGTCGTTGCGGTCGACGTCGGAGCACATGGTCAGCTCGGATTCGTCCTTCTTGGAATTCAGCAATTTCAGGATCTGCTCGCTGTCGGCGATCGGATCGTCGCCGCGCTTGATCGTGCCCGAGATCGGGCAGGTCTCGATGCGGCGGCCGGAGACGCGCACGAACATTTCCGGCGATGCGCCGACCAGATATTCCTGGTTGCCGAGATTGATGAAGAAGGAATAGGGCGACGGATTGATCGCCTTCAGCCGCTTGGAAATATCGGACGGCTTGCTCTCGCAGCGTTCCATGAACTTCTGACCGGGCACGACCTCGAAGAGATCGCCCTTGCGGAAGCTTTCCTTGGCCTTGACCACCAGCTCGGCATATTCGCCGGGGCGATGATCGCTCTTCGGCGGAATGGCATCGGTATGGCGGAACGGCTCGGGGGCGATTTCGCCGGACTTGCCTTCGGTGGAGACGCCACCCTTGGCGAAGTCGTAGCGGTCGATCCAGGCCTTGGCGGAATAATTGTCCACCACCAGGATTTCATCCGGCAGATAGAGCACCATGTCGCGCTGGTCGTCGGGACGCTTGAGCTTCAGGTCGATGGCGTCGAACTGGAAGGCGAGATCGTAGCCGAAGGCGCCGTAGAAGCCGATGCTGGCATCGGCCTGCGAATAGAAGAGATCGGTGACGGCACGCAGCACGGTGAACACGGTCGGCGTCTTGGAGCGCTCTTCCTCGGTAAAGACGCGATCCGGCACCTTTACCGTCAGGTCGAGCCTGCGCGGCGTCGAAGCGCCGAGCGTCACATCGGAAACCGTCTTCAGCTTTTCGGCGATAAAACCGAGAATGACCTCGCCGCGCTCGTTATAGGCTTCGATCCAGACATCGCGCCCGTTGCAGGACAAGCCGAGCGGCGGATCGACGATGGCGGTGTCCCAACGCGTATAACGGCCGGGATATTCGTAGTTCGACGAGAAGACTGCGCCGCGGCGCTCGTCGAGCTTGTCGATATAGGACGATACGGCATCCGCATAGGGCGTCGGCCGGCGCTGCCGGGTGACGGTGATCCCACCCTTCGTCTCGTAGATTTCCGCACCATCATCCCGCAGGATCGTTACCATTGTTCCTCACTCCGTTATCGGGCCCGGATGACAGACGGCCTTTATAACAAAAAAGCCGCCTCGAAATCTCGGGCGGCTCACTCGTCGTCTTTGAACACGATTGGTCGAGGCCGCCTCAGCGAGCCCACCACCAAACTGCGATGTTGTTCAAGGACATGTTCATGGCGGGAATTGTTAGCGTGAGATGAGGGGATGTGCAAGCGGGAATGTCGAGATTAAGCAGCCACCTTGCTTCGCCTCCAGTGAAAGGGCGGGCCAAATTTATTAATGCCAGGATTTCCTCTCGGGATGCCAACGCCGACAATTATAGCCAAACAAAGAAGTATTGGCCCCGACCTCACATATGTCAGCAAAGCATCCATCTGGTTGTCCTCAATGAACGAGAACATTATCCCTTGAACAACAAAATTTAGACCACAGACTGCACCCCATCCCCAACTCCCAGGCCACCCAAAATCGCGCAGGCGCGCAGCAACGAGCTTAGCAACAATAACAATTACCAATAAGAACAACCGCAGCGTATCCAAAACTTCGTCGTTGCTGCCACGTTCCGCCGCCACTCGTGCGAAAAGAATCGCAAAGACAGTCGACACGCCAACCCAGTAAACTGAGCGGTTCACGCGTCGCCTGAAAATTGCGAACGTCCAAGAGGTCCAGCGCAATGCGAACTGCTGCGTACTTTCCGATACAGTTATATTGTACCGCGATGACCTTCCATACTTACTATTCGGATCACTAGCAGGAAGCCCCACGGCTACGATCAGAGCCCAGAATGGAAGAGTGGAGAGTAACAAAATGTAGCGTCCAGCGACACCACTTATCTCGCCGCCCGACAATATTGTTGGCTCTCGCATCACCATTATGCCAATGGGGATAGTGAAGCTAAATGCCGCAACTCCCGCCCACCCCCAAAAGGCTGACCATCCGAAATCCCGCAGTCGCGCCCCCATCACAGAAGCGACGAAGAAGAGGGCGAGGTTCGTATAGCGTAAGAGATCGGGCGCGTAGCCCATCTTGCTTAGAACGACGGCTCCGATCCAAAATCCCAAGAGTATGGAGATGAACATCCAGTATGTAGGGCGATTTAAGCGATCGTTCAGAAACAAACTCGTCAAGTTGCACCCTCATGAAGCTTCGGCTGTCTTTTGCACTCCGATATTTCACGCTGTCAACTTGACGAGTAGATATGCTTAAAGTTGCCGTCCGTCGGCGCTCCGCTGCCCTACCTCTCATTCCTGCCTTTTGGCCTCCGCGAAAAACGCCTCCGGCCCCTCCACCTCGACCAGCCGCTTCCTGTCGATCAGCCAGAACCGATTACCGATGTTGCGGACGAAGCTGCGGTCGTGGGAGACGAGCAGGCAGCTCGCCTCGTTCGTCATCAACTCGTCCTCCAGCGCCTCCTGCCCGTCGATATCGAGATGGTTGGTCGGCTCGTCGAGCAGGTAGAAATTGGGGTTGGTGAGCCTCAGCACCAGCATCGCCAGCCGCGCCTTCTGCCCGCCCGACAGCCTGCCGATAGCACAGCCCTGCATGTCGATGCCCATGCCGGCACCGGCAAGCAGGGTGCGCGCCCGCTGTTCGCCAAGCTCGAACGAACGGGTAATCGCGTCAAGCGGCGTATCCTCCTGGCCGAGATTGGACAAAGCCTGATCGCTATAGCCGAGCACCAGCGAGGGCGTCGCCCGGATAGTCCCCAGGGCGAGCTGATCGGCGATGGCCTTCTGCATCATCTCGACAAGCCGCGTCTTGCCCGCACCATTGGCTCCAAGCAGAACGACCCTGTCGCCCTGGCAGATCCAGTGCTTGCCGGTCTTGAACAGCAGCGTTCCATCCGGCGTCTCGACGGAGGCGTCGTCGAGCGTCAGCAATATCTTCGCCTGCGTGCCGCGATTGCTAAGCTTGATCGTGCCCGCCGAGCGCTCCTGATAGCCGGGCCGGGCCGCATCCTCCAGTTTCTCGGCGCGAGCCCTGAGCTGCTTCGTCTTCACCGTCAGCAGGTCGCTGCCGGAATTGATACCGAGATTGTTGAGCTTGGCGGCCTGCTTGCGCAGTTGCTGCGCCACCTTCATGTCCTTTTGGAAGCGCCGCTCATCCGAGGCATCCGCCTCGTCCAGCGCCGCCCGCGCCCGGCCATAGGGCAAGGCGTAGGTCTGCGATTGCTCCTGCCGCAAAAACAGGGTGCGGTTGCTGACGGCATCGAGAAAGGCGCGGTCGTGGCTTGCGATCAGGACAGGCACATCGCGGGGCAGAGCGTTCAGCCACTCTTCCAGCAGAGCGATCTTGGTAAGATCCAGATGGTTGGTCGGCTCGTCCAAGAGCAGAACATCTGGCTCGGTCACCCAGACGCGGGCCAGCATGGCCAGCCGCTGCCAGCCACCGCTGAGCGCCGCGAGCGCCCTCCCCCGCAGCGCCTCCGGCACATCGAGTGAATCCAGCGTGACATCGACGCGCCAGCCCTCGCTCTCGGCCTGCTCGGCCGATAGAGCGCCAAGCACCGCATCATGGAAGGATACATTTGCGAGCTCGGCGGGGACATTCTGCTCGACATAGCCGACAGTCAGGCCGCGCGAACGGGTGATGTCCCCGACCGTCGGCTCCAGCCGGCCGGCGATGCAGTTGAGCAGCGTGGACTTGCCCCGCCCGTTGGCGGCAACGATGCCGATGCGGTCGCCGGCGGCGACGGTGAAATTGAGATTGGAAATCAGCGGCACACCCAGGGTGATGCCGACATTGCGCAGATTGATCAGAGTCATGGTCTTCTTCCGGTGTGACCCGAACGGAATCCTGCATCGACGAAGGGAGCCTTATCGCCACGCAATGAGGATATCGTTTGGGAAATCGTCATGATGCAGCCGCGCGAACACATGCGTTCGGCGCTGCATTACCCACAGGGGCAGACCAGAAGGAATGAGTGAGTGACAGCCTCTGATCAGCCCTGCAAACGCATTTGCAGGGCCTGAGTCGGACCGAACTGGCGAATATGCCAGACAATCTTGGTCATACGGTCCTCCTCTCTCAAAACGGGTTAAAGATCACACAGCCTCAATAACATTGGCGGCTACGATTTACAATTGCGCACGCATGAACACGCTACGCCAGAATGCAAAAAAGAGGCGATGCCGAAGCATCGCCCAAGTTTGCTGCGTGTATTCGGCTTCCCTAGAATTTCTGCGTCAGCGTCAGCTTGAAGGTCCGTCCCGGCTCCGAATAGAAGGCGGCGGGCTGCGTCATGGTGGTGGTGGTCGCTGCATTGAGCGCGTCGTAATAGGTCTTGTTGAAGATGTTGTAGACACCGGCGCGCAGCGTCAGGCCCTTCACCTGTTCCGGCTCCCACCAGCCTGTGAGATCGAAGATGCCGTAGCCCGGCGTGCGGAAGTTGTCGCCATCCTTCTTCGGCTCGCTGGTCGCCGTGATGAAGGTCAGGTCGGTTCCCCAGATCTCGGTGGCATAGCCCACGGTGAAGGCCGCCTTGGCAGGTGCCACGGAATCGATCCATTCACCGCTATCGGAATCCTTGCCGTTGACATAGGCGAGCGCACCCTTGATGTGGATGCCGTTGTCGAACTTCTTGTGCGCGTTGACCTCGATGCCGAACATGCGGACATTGGCGCGGTTGAAGTATTCCGTGATGCCCAGCGGATAGGTGCCAGTGGGATCGCGGGACACTTCCGAGTCGATGAAGTTCTTGTATTTGTTATAGAACGCGCCGATGTGGCCGCCGAAATCGTCATCGCCGAGATTGGTGCCGATTTCGATGCCGTTGCTGGTTTCCGGCTTCAAGTCGGGATTGCCGTAGGCGACATAGCCGCCGGGCACGCCATAGTTCAGATAGAGTTCGCTGGCATTCGGCGCACGGAAGCCCATGGCCCATTGCGCATAGAACTCGACATTGTTCTGCGGCTGGTAGGCTGCACGCAGCTTCGGCGAGAAGCGGGTATCGGACTGGCCGGACGGCAGGCCGGTATAATTGGCGCTATCGCGATAGGCATCCGTGTTCTTCGGCGAATAATCGTACCAGTCGAAACGCAGGCCCGGCGTCAGCGAGAAGCCACTGGAGCCGATCTCGATCTTGTCGTCGATGAAGGCGCCGACGCGCTTGCCATCGACATCGGGCATATCGGACTGGTTGGTGTGCAGGAATGCGCAGGTTGCGCGCCAGCGGGGAAGAGCGCAGCTATCCTCGCCCGCCGAATATTGATGCGTCTTGGAGAAGGCGACATTGAGACCGGCGGTGACGTTGTGACGGAAGTTGCCGGTATCGAAAGCCTTCGAGGCATTACCGCTGAAGCCGATGCTGCGCTCCTCCAGCTCGTTCCGGCGCCAGTAATCACCGATGACCGAGGTATTGCGATAGCCTTCTACCCCGTTCTCGCGCACCAGATTCTGCCAGTAGAAGACGGCATTGGCGGTGTCGATGAGGGAATCGGCGCTATCGGCCTCATATTTGTAGTCAAGCGACAGGCGGTTGCGCTCGACATTGTCGGTCTTGTCGTAGTCGCCCGGACGGAAGTTGCCGGTCAGGCTCTGGGCGCTGCGCCAGTCGATGGTCTTGTCCTTGTTGTAATGCTCCGCCGTGATGCCGAAAGTGCCTACATCGGTATATTGGCGGATCTTGAACAGGCCGTTGCGCTCATTGTAGTCGGCCGGGTCCTGCTCGGTACGCGTGGTGGAGTAGCCGCCGACATCGCCGTTGTTCTCGCGCTCATGTCCATGCGTATAGCCGCCCTGGAAGAGCACGGCGGTATTGTCGATCCGCTTGGCAACAGCCGCCGAACCGCCGATGCTGCGGTCGTCGCCGTCATAGCCGAACTTGAAGATGCCGCCCCAGGTAGCGTCAGGGCCGATCAGGTCTTCCGGCTCCAATGTGCGCAGCACAAGGGCGCCGCCGAGGGCGCCGGAGCCGGCACGGCTGGAATCGGCACCGCGTACGACATCGATGGTCGAAAGCGAATTGAAGTCGAAGCTGTTGACGCCACCATCGGCGTCGCGCGAGCCGTCGAGCAGGTAGGGAATCTCGATGCCATCGACGGTGGTCAGCACCCGGTCGTCTCCGAGACCACGGATATTGACGCCGCCGCTGTTGCGATTGAAGCCGACGCCGACCTCGGTGCTGCGGCCGAGATCCTCGATGCTGTTGATCTGCTTGTCGTCGATCTCCTGCGCCGTCGTCTCGGTTGTCGTTGGAGAGTCGGCAAGCACGTCTTTCGTCGCCTTGCCCTTGACCACGATCGGCTTCAGATCGGTCGCGCGGTCGCTCTTCGGCGCCGCCTCGCCTGTCGTCGTATCATTCTGGGTAGCCGTCTGTGCATAGGACGCCGTGCCCAGCCCGAAAGCCAGAACCGCGGTGCATGCCAAGAGAGCCGAGCGGGATCGCCGGACAACCATAACCATTCCTTTCGAATTGCTTCACCGGGCTGGCTGGTTGCTGCGTCTGGGGCAAGCAAGGGGCTGGCTGGGCTCGTTCCGTTAACAGACGGAAAAATTCCGCCTTGTTTCTGTCGCATAAAAAACATGAGTTTTACTGTCAATATATCCGAGCAAGATAATCATGAATAAAATTCTCATGTTTAAAAGTGGATCGCAAAAGTTGCTGAATTGCAACGAAATCGCTGTGTCGAGCGTTTTCACCGCATCACTATTAGAAATGGGTGAAATACTTGATGCTATTTCGGATCATCTCCGCCATCACTGCCCTCATCATGCTGACGGCAGCATCCCTCCCCCAAACCGGCCCGATACCGCAGCCAAAGCCGGATAGCGAACCACCCCAGCAACCATCCACGGAAGCACCCGTTCCCACCGAGAAGCCGGTGATTTCGGATAGCCAGCCATCCGCCGGAGAAATGCAGGGGCCGCCCAAGCCGCCTCTCACTCCGCCCCCTACCGTCGCAACCGAGCCGGACGACGAGCACGAGGCCTGCCTCACGCAATTGACCGCCATGGGCGCCATCTTCAAGGACATCCCCCGCATCGACGACGGCAATGGCTGCGGCATCGACAAACCGATCGCGCTTACCGAAGCGCTGCCGGGTATCCGGTTGAAACCGGAAGGCACGATGCGCTGCGAGGCGGCCCTGGCGCTTGCCCATTGGATGAAGGAAAGCGTGATCCCTTCCGCCGCCGCGCTGAAGGACAACGGTCGGATCGTCACGATCAACCAGGCCTCGACCTATATCTGCCGCCTGCGCAACAACGCCACCACCGGCAAGATCTCCGAACATGCCCGCGGCAATGCCATCGACATTGCCGGCTTCACCTTCGAGAACGGCAAGACCATCGACATCGAACCCCGGCGCGAGGACCCGACGCTGACGGGCGCATTCCAGCGCACGGCCAGCGCCTCGGCCTGCCTCTATTTCTCGACCGTCCTCGACCCGGAGAGCGACGCCGCCCACGAGACGCATTTTCATCTGGACGTGCTGAAGAGAAACGGCGGCTTTCGCTATTGCCACTGAGTTGCCGAGACGACGGCATGAAGCCGTCCCCTCGGCACAAGCCCAGTTCCACCAGAATCAGAACTTAAAACAATCCTTCGATATAGCCCTGATCATTGAGGAAAATCCGCTCCGCCGCCGGAGCCTTCGGCAGGCCCGGCATGGTCATGATCTCGCCGGTGATGGCGACGACGAAGCCAGCTCCGGCGGAAAGACGCACCTCGCGCACCGATACGATATGGCCTTCCGGCGCACCACGGACGTTCGGATCGGTCGAGAAGGAATATTGCGTCTTTGCCATGCAGACGGGCAGATGACCGTAGCCCTGGTCTTCCCAGGAGCGCAACTGGTCGCGCACGGCCTTGTCCGCGGTCACTTCGCCGGCATGGTAGATCTTCGAGGCGACGATCTCGATCTTCTCCAGCAGGGGAAGATTGTCGGGATAGAGCGGCTGGAATTTCGCCTGGCCGGATTCGGCAAGCTCCACCACCTTTTGGGCAAGCTCCTCGATCCCCGCCGATCCCTCGGCCCAATGGCGGCAAAGGATCGCGTCGGCGCCAAGGCGAGCGACATAGTTCTTCAGCGCCTCGATTTCCGCATCCGTATCCGAGACGAAATGATTGATGGCGACGACGACGGGCACGCCGAACTTGCGGACATTCGCGACATGACGGCCGAGATTGGCGCAGCCCTTCACCAGGGCCTCGACATTCTCCTGGCCGAGATCGTCCTTTTTGACGCCGCCATTCATCTTCAGCGCCCGCACGGTCGCGACGATGACGGCCGCGTCCGGCGAAAGCCCGGCCTTGCGGCATTTGATGTCGAAGAATTTTTCCGCGCCGAGATCGGCGCCGAAGCCCGCTTCCGTCACCACATAATCGGCCAGCTTCAGCGCCGTGCGCGTGGCGATCACCGAATTGCAGCCATGGGCGATATTGGCGAATGGGCCGCCATGCACCAGCGCCGGATTGTTTTCCAGCGTCTGCACGAGGTTCGGCTGCATGGCGTCCTTGAGCAGCACCGCCATCGCACCGTCCGCCTTCAAGTCGCGGGCATAGACCGGCGTGCGATCGCGGCGGTAGCCGATGATGATGTCGCCGAGGCGCTTTTCCAGATCCTTCAGATCCGAAGCCAGGCAGAGGATCGCCATGACTTCGGAGGCGACGGTGATATCGAAGCCGCCCTCGCGCGGATAGCCGTTGGCAACGCCGCCGAGCGAGGCGACGATGTCGCGCAGCGCCCGGTCGTTCATGTCCATGGCGCGCCGCCAGGTGATGCGACGCACATCGATATTCTGCTCGTTGCCCCAATAGATATGGTTGTCGATCAGCGCCGCCAGCAGATTATGGGCCGAGGTGACGGCATGGAAATCGCCGGTGAAGTGCAGGTTGATATCCTCCATCGGGATGACCTGCGCATAGCCGCCGCCGGCGGCACCGCCCTTGACGCCGAAGCAGGGACCGAGCGAGGCCTCGCGTACGCAGACGATCGCCTTCTTGCCGATGCGGTTCAGCCCATCGCCAAGCCCGACGGTCGTGGTCGTCTTGCCTTCACCCGCCGGCGTCGGGTTGATCGCGGTGACGAGGATCAGCTTGCCATCCTTGTTGCCCGCCTTCGACGCGATGAAGCCCGCGCCGATCTTCGCCTTGTCGTGGCCGTAGGGTGCGAGCTCCTCCGCCGGAATGCCGAGCTTGACGCCGATCTCGACGATCGGCAGTTTCTTCGCGGCGCGCGCGATTTCGATGTCGGATGCCACCGTTGCTGCCATAGATCCGCTCCCGCCCTGAACATTGAGCCGTTCCTACAGTCGGGATAACCCAATAAATATCCACTGTGAATAGCCGCGGGTTGCTGTCCTCAACGAAACGCTCGCACCTTGCCGCCAGGAAGCGCCTCGCCTATTGTGCGCCGCGAAATGCAGGACGGACAAAAGGAAACGATATGAAGTCCCTGGAACTACTGGTCGAGCGCATCATTCTCTCCAGCCGCTGGCTTCTGGTCATCTTCTATCTCGGCCTCGCCGCCTCGCTCGCGGTCTATGCCGTCTCCTTCGCCTACAAGTTCTACAAGGTCGCGATCAACGTCTTCCAATATGATGAAGCGGACATGATCCTTGCCATTCTCGGCCTGATCGACGCCGCCCTGGTGGCGAGCCTGATCGTCATGGTGATGATCTCTGGCTACGAGAATTTCGTCAGCCGCTTCGATGAAGCCGAAGGCGAAGTCTCCTTCCTCGGCAAGCTCGATTCCGGCAGCCTGAAGATCAAGGTCGCCTCCTCGATCGTGGCGATCTCATCGATCCACCTGCTGCAGATCTTCCTCAACGCCACCCAATACGACAACAGCAAGCTGATGTGGTTCACCATCATCCACCTGGCCTTCGTCGTCTCGGCCCTTTTGCTGGGATATCTCGAAAAGATCATGGCCAAGGCCAAAGGCAAGGCTGCCTGACAGCCTGGGCAGTTCCTACTCCCCGACGGCTGCCGGCATAGTCGCCGGCGACGCGGCGCACTCCGCGATCGATTGATCGTCCTTGCAATTGCGTGCCGCTACAAGCTGATCGGCGGCGGCGAGCTCCGTGGTCAGGCGCAGCCTCAACGCATCCATCTGGGAAATGACATGGATGGATGCCGGTTCGGTTCCGAGCATCAGGTCGACGAGCGATCCGTCGATACCCATCTTGCCGAGAAAACCGACCAGCCTCGCCTTTTGCCGCTTGTCGAGCTTCGTCGTATCGTACTTGCCGACGAATTTACGCCCCACCTCCTGCCTCGAGAGCACCTTGCGCTTGCCGTTTATCGTCTCATATTCGGTACGATATTGAACGCGCACCTCGCTATAGGTGGTGGTGATCTGGTGCACGCCGAGAAAGGCAAAGGGGCTGGAAACGCGTTCGACGCCGCCGGCAAAAAACAAGGGACATGCCGAAAAGCAGATGGCGCCGGCCGAAAACGCTGTCCCACGGAGGGACCCGTCCTTCGCGCGGGCCGCCTGGCAAAGCGGCTCGTCATAGGGGCAATCGCGCGATCGGGTCCGGCCGACCGCGATCGCCAGCTTGCGCTTGCGGATCAGATCGGCCATCGCCATTGCCGCCCTGACATCGCCGCCGGGCGAATTGACGACGATCGGCAGCCTGCGGTTTCCAAGGCGTTTCAGAAACTTCCCCAGCTTCCCCGGCGAATCCGCCACGATCTGCCCCTCGGCGGAGATCCAGTCCGGACAGCCATCGCCAACACGGCAGGCGGGCATGTCGCCGTGCACCAGCAGGAATTCCATCGGCCGACCGCCTTGAAGACCGCCAGCCTCGGCCGAACCAACGAAAAATACCGAAAGACAGGCAGCCGTCAGAAACCACAGAATCCGGCGGCAAGACCAGGCTGCGAGCTGTGGTGAAAAGCGAAAATGCATGGAATGGAAGCCTGGAAGCGATTGCGTGCCAAACCGATAGCAATCGCTTTGCGCCTTCGCAAGGCACACCGGCATCAACCGCCCGCCGGTCGCGATCATCATGGCATCGGCGGCAACCTTTTCACGGGCGCTCATCCTGGGCGGCAAGTCTCTCGTTTGAACGCTAAGGCTGTGCGCCTCAGGCCGCTGAAGACCATGTTGACGAAGGCTTGCGCGGAAGTCTATCGGCAATTTTTCTCCGTCATCATCCTCCCCTCGCTGGCCATCCCAAGACCTGCGCCGACGCTATAATGCAAGAAGTCAACGGAATAAGATTTTTGCCCTCATAGGGTTCATTTCCAAAAAAGTATTACAAATCAGCAATTTACAATATTAAAATATATGAAAATGAAATTATTACTGGATATGTGGTATTTTTGCGTCTAGCATTCGCCTGGAAATCCAGTATTTGATAGCGACAACACGCTGTGGGCGCCTCTATATATGTCCTATTTCATCACTGCTGAGAGACAACTGTTGCTTTCCGCCGAGTTGGCCACAGCCCGGACGCAGACGGCTTTTGCTCAGGCGCTGGAGCGCACGCGCTCCGCCTTCGGCTTCAGCAGCGTCGCATTGATGACTGCCCCGGTTTCAGAAGATTCCATGCTGGCGCCGCTGATCATCGAAGGTTCGATGCCCGCGCAATTTTTGCGCGATTTCGACCGCCAGCAACTGCTGCGTCGTTGCCCGATGCTGCTGCGTGCCCGCGACTCCGTCATGCCGCGCGCTTGGCACCTCGTGGAAAAGGGTACGCACAGCATGGATCTGCCGCGCGAGCTGTGCACGCTCCTGACGGCGCATGATTGCCCTATGGGGATCGTCATGCCCATCAACTCGTCCGAAGGGCAGCGGCTGATCTTCTGGTTCATGGGCAATCGCAGCAGTCTTGGCCAGAGCGAGCTCAACGAGCTGACCATGATCGCGCTGCAGGCGCTCGACACCTACAATTGCCTCAAGCGCAGCGACAGCGCCGCCGCTCATACGCTTTCGGCCCGCGAGCTGGAAGTCGTCCGCTGGACCGCCCAGGGCAAGACCTCCGTCGAGATTGGCCAGATCCTGTCCCTCTCCGACCACACGGTCAACGCCTACATGATGAATGCGATCAAGAAGCTCGATTGCGTCAACCGCACGCAGCTCGTCGCGAAGGCGATCCGGCTGAAACTGATCACCTGATCTTCACAACATCCCTTAAATTCGCAGCCCCCGCACCCATGCCGTAGAGCGTGGGCGATCGCCGTTGTGGACGATCGCCACGGCGTCTCATCGACCGCCAAGCACGCTGCGCATTTCCACCAGATTGGAACGCACGCGCAGAATATAGAAGCCCATTGTCGCCAGATGGCTCGGCATGATCCAGCCGTCCTCGCGCCCGTTCGATATGATCGCGGGCTGAATGCGCAGTGCCGCTTCGAGCTGCTTCATGGTCCCCGACCAAAGCGTGCCGAGATTGCGCTCGGTGATAACCTGCTTAAAATCGGCGCCGACGGCGCTCAGAATGCCGTAATAACCGTAGAGCTGACCATAGGCGAACCAGAAGCGGTCGTCGGCGCGCATGTCGAACCACCCGTAATTGTGGTTCTCCGACCTCTCCGCCAGGATATCCGACGTGCTGCCGAGATCGTTGGCGACGCGGTCGATAAATTGCAGGAGGTTGTCGGCGCGGCTGTCGAAGACGGCATTGCAGGTGCCGAGATCCGTGTTGAATTTGCGCAGGCTGGTGATCGCGGCGCGATAGTAGCTTGGCGTCGGCGTCTTCGGACCGAAGGGACGCAGGCCGAAATACCAGCTCGCCTCATCGAATTGCAGGTTGCCGCGGGCGCTCTGCAGGTCGCCGTTGATGCCGGATGTGCCGCGCACGCGACCCAGCGTATCGACCAGCTCCACCGACGTGCGCCGCACCGCCTGGTTCACGCCGCGCTGAAAGGCCGCCTTGTTGTCGAGGAAAGGCGTATCGTCCCAGCTCATGCCGAAGAAGCCGAGCTTGAACAGCAGCATCGAGGAGATCCAGGCATTCTGGTTGACGTTGAAATCGATAAGATCGGCGGTGACATCAACCGTCCCCGAGGTCTGGCAGGCTTTCGGCGCGGTCGCTGCGACCTGCTGCCCGCTCGTTGCCGGCAGCTCCTGCCCCGCCCCGACCTTGCGATCGGCAAACCTGTAGACACTGGGATAATTGGCATCGAAGCCGCTCCAGACCTGCGTCTGCCAGATAAAGTAGATGTAGAGGACCGCCATCAAAGTCACGAAGGCGGCGATCGGCAGCTTGATCAGCCAGTTGCGCCGCTGATACCAGCCGTGTGCAGCGAGGAAAGGCCAGACGATCCAGGCGACGAGAAGCCCCAGGCCGCGCGCAATGGCGGCGCCGATCCGCCTGAAGAACGCAGCAATCGAATCAAGCATGGATGTCTCCTCTAAAGCATGTCGCGCAAGAGTGTTGCAGCGGTTTTGCGATCACGACATGCGCAAAATCAAAGACCTAAAGCGCGGGTAGCGAATCTGAAAGATCGCGACGCACTTGAAGGCGCCGCGTGTCGCTCGACACGCAAAGGCGCAATACGCCTTGAACCCGCGCGATATAGTCGCGCCTCAGCAGATATGTGTTTCCATCGGGAACGGCAACCGGCTGTTTTCATTTTTCAATCTCGGACGATGACGCGGGTTCGCTCCCGGTCTCGTCCTGGGCCTGCTCTTCGGTCACCGGTTCCGCTGGCGGCGGAGGCTCCAGCCGCCTGGCAAAGACGCTGTCGACATGTGCCTTGCGCGTCGCGAGATCGTACCCGGCGAGCACATTCGCCTCGAAGGCGGCGATCAGCGCTGCGACCGGAGCGGATCTTTCGACAACCGGCAATGGCGGCACGGCGTCCGATGCCAGAGCCTTCATCAGAGCGATGCGCTGTTCGGTATCGACGGCGAGCTTCGCCGCCATCGCATTGACGGCGGCCACCTGCCCGTTCAGCGCGCCCGCCAAGGTCTCGTAGATATCGATCAGCCGCTGAAGCGCCGACCGCCGTGGCTGCAGGACTCGTTCCCGCTGCCGCAAGACATCATGTTCGGCCAGCAGCCGCCGATGATCCGCCTCCAGCTCGGATTTCGCATCCTCGTCCCGCGCCGACAGGGCGCCGGCCCGTCGGTCCTCGATCCTCGGAGCCAAGCCATCAGCTTGCAAACGCGCAGTCTCGATATCGAAATCGAGATGCCGCCGCCGTTCGATGACCCGCGTCAAATGTGCTTCATAGTCCCGAAACGCCCGAGCCAGCACCGGCCGCGCGCGCCGGAACAGCTCGGCCAGCGAGGCGGAAACCGCAAGTGCCGCATCGAGATCGGCCAGGATCGCCGCCGGTTTGAGGTGGCTGTGCCCGATCCCGCGGCGGAACAGGCCGGTGGAACCGCCATCGATTTTCTCGCCGAGCGATTGCCGGTACTGCAGCTCGACGATTGCCGTCATCCGGTCGAGCTCCTTGACCAGCGCGGCGCCCAGGGATTTCCAGCGATCGAGCAACTCCGTGACCTCGCGTGCCAGCGCTTCCTCAACCGGGAAATTGATGGCATCGGGACGTGTGTCACCCCTGGCGTGACCGGCAAGGACGGTATTTGCCACGTCCAAGCTCTTGATCGCGTCGTCGAGCGTCGCCTCCGTCTTATCGATCTCGCCGTCGAGGGAATGCGCCTTGACCATGAAAGCGTCTCTCAATTGCCGTTATCGGCGAGACTAACCGCTTATAGGTGCGAAGAAAATGCCGGAGCTGCATGATATCGCCAGGCGACCCGCACCTCTTCCCGTTTCAATCGCCCTTCGGCATCGCATCCTGCGGTTCGCCGATTTCTATCGCGTGTCCATCCGGATCATAGAAGCGAAAGACCCTCTGCCCCCACTCCTGCTTTTCGACGGGATGGATCAGATCGACATGCGGCGCGATTTTTGCGAAGGCGGCATCGACATCCTCATGTTCGAAATACAAAAGCAGGTTTCTTTGCCCGTAAGACTCCAGCGGATGGATGTTTTGCCGCCAGATCGTCTTCTCGAGCGACCGTCCCTCATGGATCGCAAAGCCTGTTTCGAAAAGAATGAAATTCCCGAAGTCTTCCATGATCTTCAGGCCGAGCCGCTTGCTATAGAATTCCCTTGAACGGTTGATGTCGCGAACAAACGGGATGGGATTGACGAAACGCATCGCTTTTCACCGATAGGGTTGAGAAACAGGCGTGCAGAAAAAATGGGAGCACGGCGAAACTCGTCCCTTTTACTGCGCCGCGGCCGGATTCTTCAGATAGGCGATGACATTGTCGACATCCTTGTCGCTCTTCAAGCCCTGGAACGTCATCTTCGTGCCCTTCACCAGGAACTGCGGACTGGGCAGATATTTCTTGAGCAGCGCCTCGTCCCAAACCTTGCCGTCGGCTCCGAAGGCTTTCATCGCCGATGAGTAGCTGTAGTCGGGCACGGTGGCGACCGGGCGGCCGACGACACCCATCAGCGACGGCCCGACATGGTTCTCATGCTGGGTCGCGGTGTGGCAGACGGCGCATTTCTTGAAGACCGCCGCACCGGCGACCGCGTCACCATCGGCCAGGGCCGCCGAACCGGAGAGTAAAACCGCGGCCGCGGCCATCAGACAGAGCGATTTCATGCTTCCTCCCACGAGATGCGACAATCATCCCCATTGCGGCAATCATAAAGCCATTCGCAGCCGCCGGCCGGATGACGCAATGACGCGGCCCGCCTATTCTTCCCCCATCGCCTCTTCCCAGTGCCGGCGGCAGAGCGAGACATATTTGTCGCTGCCGCCGATCTCGATCTGCGCGCCCTCGCGCGCCACCTTGCCGGCGGCATCCAGGCGAACGACCATCGTCGCCTTGCGCCCGCAATGGCAGATCGTCCGCACCTCGCGCAACTCGTCGGCGATGGTCAGCAGCTCCTGCGAGCCGGGAAACAGTCTTCCATGGAAATCCGTGCGCAAGCCATAGGCCATGACTGGCAGACCGAGGCGATCGACGATGTGAGCGAGCTGCCAGACCTGCTCGCGCGACAGGAATTGCGCTTCGTCGACGAAGACGCAGGCCAGCGGCTCGTCGGCATGCATGCCCTCGACCAGCGCATAAAGATCGTCCGAAACCTCGAACGGCATGGCGTCCATCGTCAGGCCGATGCGCGACGCAATCTTGCCGCGGCCTGCACGATCGTCCAGCGCCGCGATGAAAGCCGCGGTGCGCATGCCGCGTTCCTGATAATTATAGGCGGCCTGCAACAGCATGGTCGACTTGCCGGCATTCATCGTCGAATAATGGAAATAGAGCTTGGCCATGACATTCTCCTTGCCCGCTTCATGGGTGCTCCGCCGCGTGATGAAAAGATGCCGTCGGCAAAAACCACAGGAATTAACGCGGACTCACGCGGCAAGGTAACGGCACGGCGATACTGGACAGGAAAAATGCACGCGTCGCAATCAGCCCCCGCAAACCGGCGCAAATACGCTGTGGTCGCTTGAAAATGTCGGTTATTGGTGGTTGCTTGGGAACGTTAGACTGGGAGTCACGCAATGATAAAAACGACTTTTACCGCAATTGCCTTCGCTTCAGCCCTTTCCGCGCTTACGCTGGGCGCAACCGCAGCTTCCGCAGCCGAAGCGGCCAGCTGTAGCACCGTGCACTTCGCCGATGTTGGCTGGACGGATATTACCTCCACCACGGCGACGGCCTCCATCCTTCTGAAGGCCCTCGGCTACGACACGGACGTCAAGGTCCTTGCCGTGCCGGTGACCTATCAATCCTTGAAAAACAAGGACATCGACGTCTTCCTCGGCAACTGGATGCCCTCCATGGCCGAGAACATCAAGCCGTTTGCCGAAGACAAGTCGGTCGAAACCGTCCGCGCCAACCTGGAGGGAGCCAAGTACACGCTGGCAACCAACGAAAAGGGCGCAGCACTCGGCATCAAGGACTTCAAGGATATCGCCACTCACAAGGATGAGCTGGACGGCAAGATCTACGGCATCGAGCCGGGCAATGACGGCAACCGCCTGGTCATCGACATGGTGGACAAGAACACCTTCGGCCTCAAGGGCTTCGAAGTGGTCGAATCCTCCGAACAGGGCATGCTCGCCCAGGTGGCCCGCGCCGACAAGGAAGGCAAGCCGATCATTTTCCTCGGCTGGGCTCCGCATCCAATGAACACCACCTACAAGATGACCTATCTAACCGGCGGCGACGATGTCTTCGGTCCGAATTTCGGTGGTGCGACAGTCTACACCAACGTCCGTGCCGGCTATCTGCAGGAGTGCCCGAACGTCGGTACTTTCGTCAAAAACCTCGTCTTCTCGCTGCCGATGGAAAACGAGATCATGGGCAAGATCCTGAACGACAGCAAGGAACCGGAAGCGGCTGCGACGGAATGGCTGAAGGCCAATCCCACGGCAATCACGCCCTGGCTCGCTGGCGTCACCACCAAGGACGGCGGCGACGGGCTCGCGGCAGTCAAGGCCAAGCTCGGCCTGTAACATCGGGGACAAGGGGCGGCTCAACCGCCCCTTTCTCTTCGGTGAACGGACTGTTTCCCTCCTGTGGTGCCGTGCATCGGGCAATATCCCATGTCGCGCCATAGGCCGTTATTCTCCGGCGGCCCTATCCGGAACGACCCAAGACGTCCGGAACAGCCGCCCCAAGAGTGGGCAAAAACGTGAACTGGTTAACCGACTATCGCATCCCCATCGGACCATGGGCAAAAGCCGTCGTGGATTGGCTGACGACGAATGTCACGTGGTTCTTTGACGGGCTTTCCTTCCTTGTCGCGCATGTGATCAAGGCGCTGCTTTTCATATTGCAGGTGCCGCATCCGCTGATCGTCGTCGTTGTTTTCGCGGCTGTCGCCTACTGGCTGCGCCGGAGCATTCCGGTCGCCATCCTGACCCTGATCGGCCTGTTGATCACCATAAACCAGGGCTATTGGAAGGAAACGACGGAGACCCTGGCGCTGGTGCTGGCCTCGACCTTCGTCAGCATGCTGGTCGGCGTGCCCCTTGGCATCGCCGCCGCCCGCCGCCCCTGGCTCTACGCCTTCATGCGGCCGATCCTCGACCTGATGCAGACCATACCGACCTTCGTCTATCTCGTGCCGGCGATGATCCTGCTCGGCCTTGGCATGGTGCCCGGTCTCGTCGCCACGGTCGTCTTCGCCATTCCCGCGCCGATCCGCATGACCCGCCTCGGCATCATCTCGACGCCGCCATCCCTCGTCGAAGCAGCCGAATCCTTCGGCGCGACTCCCCGGCAGGTGCTGCGCAAGGTGGAACTGCCCTTCGCAACGCCGCAGATCATGGCCGGATTGACGCAGACGATCATGCTGTCGCTGTCGATGGTGTCCATCGCCGCCCTCGTCGGCGCTCCGGGTCTCGGCGTGCCGGTTCTGCGCGCGCTGAATAGCGTCAACGTCGCCAAGAGCTTCGATTCCGGCGCCTGCATCGTCATTCTCGCGATCATTCTCGACCGCATGTTCCGTGCCCCCGGCGAAGGAGACCACTCATGACCACCGCCGTCGGCTTCAACAATGTCAGCATTATCTTCGGCGATCGTCCCGAGGCGGCGCTCAAGCTCGCCGACGAAGGCAAGACCCGTGACGAGATCGGCAAGGCGACCGGCCTGGTGCTCGGCGTCGCCAATGCCTCGCTGGAAATCGAGGAAGGCGAAATCCTCGTGCTCATGGGGCTGTCCGGCTCCGGCAAGTCCACGCTGCTGCGCGCCGTCAACGGCCTGGCGCCGGTCGTGCGCGGCGATGTCGTCGTCAACACCAAGACCGGGCCGGTCAATCCTTATGACTGTAGTCCCAAGACGCTGCGCGACCTGCGCATGCACACGGTCTCCATGGTATTCCAACAATTCGCATTGCTGCCCTGGCGCACGGTTGCCGACAATGTCGGCTTCGGCCTGGAGCTTGCCGGCGTGCCGGAGCCTGAGCGCAAGAAACGCGTCGACGAGCAGCTTGAACTCGTCAACCTGACGCAATGGGCCAGCCGCCGCGTCAACGAACTCTCCGGCGGCATGCAGCAGCGCGTCGGCCTTGCCCGCGCCTTTGCCACCGGAGCACCCATCCTGCTCATGGACGAGCCGTTCTCGGCGCTTGACCCGTTGATCCGCACCCGTCTGCAGGACGAGCTTCTGGAATTCCAGCGCCGCCTGAAGCGGACGATCCTCTTCGTCAGCCACGATCTCGACGAGGCCTTCCGCATCGGCAACCGCATCGCCATCATGGAGAGCGGACACATCATCCAGTGCGGCACGCCCCAGGAAATCGTCAAGAACCCTGCCGATCAGTATGTGGCGGATTTCGTCCAGCATATGAACCCGATCAGCATGCTGACGGCGCGCGACGTCATGCAGCAGGGCGTGGGCCATCCCCCCGCCAGCGGCTCCGTCACCGGCACGGCGGCGGCAACCACGCCGTTGATCGACATTCTCGACGCGCTGACGCGCCAGCCGGGCAATATCGGCGTCGTTGACAATGGTGCGATTATCGGGACGATTTCCGCTCAGGACGTCGTGGCTGGCCTGACCAGTCACCGGCGGAAGGAGTAGTCCGCGCCGACCGCTCTTCCCGCCTGCGGAGGCAACGATGAACGACAAGTCATCCGTATTGCGGGAAACCGACAACGAGGCGCGCCGGCAGGCGCGCATTCTGCTGCGCTCCGCCCGTCACGCGGCTCTTGCCGTCCTCGATCCTGAAACCGGCTTTCCTGCCGTCAGCCGCGTCTTGACCGGCACCGATATCGACGGCGTGCCGGTCATGCTCGTCTCCGGTCTTTCCGCCCATACGAAGGCACTCTCGAAGGACCCTCGCGCCTCCGCGCTCTTCGGTGAACCCGGCAAGGGCGATCCCCTCGCCCACCCCCGTCTCAGCATCCAATGCCGAGCCGAGCGCGTGGACCGCGACGGCCCATTCCACGCGCGCATCCGCACGCGATTTCTGGCCCGCCATCCCAAGGCGAAGCTTTATGCGGACTTTCCGGATTTCTGTTTTTTCCGCCTCGTCCCGATCGCCGCAAGCCTGAATGGCGGCTTCGGAAAGGCCTATGTTTTGCCGGGGGAAGATCTCATGATTCTTTCGGCGGCTAACGAGATCTTGGCACGGGATGCGGATGTGCTAGTGCGAGAATTAGTAGCCAGGCACCCCGATCTTGTTTCTGCCCTCGTGACCGCATCAGGGGGTGCCAAGGGGGGAGATTGGCGGATTTATGGCCTGGATATGGCAGGAATCGACCTAATTTGGGGAGATCGCACCCTCAGATGGGAATTTGACCCGCCTTTAGGGGAGTTGAACGACGCTAATTCATACATATCTAAAATAGCATACTCGATACCTTAAATTTAGGTATATACAATCTTTGCCCCCCCTTGGTATTATTAATTATCGGGTTTAGCTCCCCGGTTGGAAATATCACAATTTCTGATGTACGCTCCGCATTAGGAAGATCAAAGAGATGAAGACAAGAAATTTGGCCGACCACTCCAACGTGGCGGCAGCATTACTATCGGCGATGGCGAACCCCAAGCGCCTTATGATTCTTTGCAGCCTGGTCAAAGGCGAGGTTCCTGTTGGCGTGTTGGCCAATCAGGTCGGCCTTAGCCAATCTGCGCTTTCCCAGCATCTTTCAAAGCTCCGCGCCCAGAAGCTGGTGAAAACCCGCCGCGATGCTCAAACCATTTACTACTCCAGCACTTCAGAGTCGGTCATCCGGGTTCTCGAAACGCTGGAAGACATTTATTGTGAACCTGAAAAAAGTAGAACGGCCGCTTAATCGCCAGAATTGGCTTTGGGACTGCCGAGGCTAGGTCTGCATGGGGATGGTCGTTTCCAACCCTTGAGGTCAAGTCGCTTTCATCACCACATATATAAATGATTTGGCTGGCAAATTTTCGATTTGCCAGCTTTTTCGTGTCAAACGCCCGCCTTTCGGCGAGAAATACCTCGTACGTCCGCATTCGGTTCTATGTTAGCTCGATAACAAATCTGATCTGATTTGCTCCGGCAAACAAGACAAGACGAGACAAGATTGGACTAAAAGCGAAACCGTTTTACGTCGTCCTCCATCGCCTCATTCGTCCCCCTGTCCCGCGGCTCCCGACGTCATCTTGACGCCAAAAGGCCGGCTGATAATTTGACCAGGCAGTCAATAATCGCGCCGTCGCGCCGCGATCGGGAAATGGTCCCCGAATGGCCATGGAGAACAGCATGTCCGACCGTCTCAATGCCACCCCCAACGATTTGCGCGCCTTCTGGATGCCGTTTACGGCCAACCGCCAGTTCAAGAAGGAACCGCGCCTCTTCGTCAGCGCCAAGGATATGTATTACACCACCCACGACGGACGTCAGGTGCTGGACGGGACGGCTGGTCTGTGGTGCGTGAATGCCGGACACTGCCGCCCGAAGATCACCGAAGCCATCCGCCAGCAGGCGGGTGAACTCGACTATGCCCCGGCCTTCCAGCTCGGCCACCCCAAGGCCTTCGAGCTGGCAAACCGGCTGGTCGACATCGCCCCCGAGGGCATGAACCATGTTCTCTATACCAATTCCGGCTCCGAATCCGTCGAGACCGCGCTGAAGGTGGCGCTTGCCTATCACCGGGTGAAGGGCAACGGCTCCCGCTTCCGCCTCATCGGCCGCGAGCGCGGCTATCACGGCGTCAATTTCGGTGGCATCTCCGTCGGCGGCATCGTCACCAACCGCAAGATGTTCGGCACGCTGCTCACCGGCGTCGACCACATGCCGCACACGCATGTTCCCGGCAAGAACGCCTTCACCCGCGGCGAGCCGGAGCATGGCGGCGATATCGCCAGCGAACTCGAGCGCATCGTCACGCTGCATGATGCCTCGACCATCGCGGCCGTCATCGTCGAGCCGATCGCCGGCTCCACCGGCGTGCTGATCCCGCCGAAGGGCTATCTGCAGAAGCTGCGCGACATCTGCACCAAGCACGGCATCCTGCTGATCTTCGACGAGGTCATCACCGGCTTCGGTCGCCTCGGCGCGCCTTTCGCGGCCCAATATTATGATGTCACCCCCGACATCATCACCACGGCCAAGGGCCTGACCAACGGCGTCATCCCGATGGGCGCGGTCTTCGTCACCTCGGAAATCCACGACGCCTTCATGCAGGGACCCGAGCATATGATCGAGTTCTTCCATGGCTACACCTATTCGGGCAACCCGATCGCCTCGGCCGCCGCTCTCGCCACGCTCGACACCTATAAGGAAGAGGGCCTGCTGACCCGCGCCGCCGAGCTGTCGGACTATTGGGCCGATGCGCTGCATTCCCTGAAGGATTGCCCCAATGTCATCGATATCCGCAATACCGGCCTGATTGGCGCCATCGAACTCGACCCCATCGCCGGCGAACCCACCAAGCGCGCCTTCACCGCCTTCCTCAAGGCTTACGAAAAAGGCCTGCTGATCCGCACCACCGGCGACATCATCGCCCTCTCCCCGCCGCTGATCATCGAAAAGCACCATATAGACGAGCTGTTCGGAAAGCTCAGGGAGATCTTGCAGAATAATATCTGAGGCGAACGACACCTTCTTCTCACAAGGCCGAAATGGGCAATTATCATCGGCAAAAGCGGAAAGCCCCCTCCCCGTAAAACGGGGTGAGGTGGTCCGCCGTCTCTCGCCAAGCCGGAAGAAGCGCCGCTCTATCAACAAATTCGGACCGATCCCCTCTCCCCGCATGGCGGGGAGAGGGCTAGGGTGAGGGGCTATACGGAATCACAGCAAACGCAGGAATGAACCATGTCAGCCAAACTCGAACGCTACATCGACCAGGGCGTCGGCCGCGAACCGGCGGATATCGTGCTCAAGGGCGGACGCTTCTTCGACTTGGTGACGGGCGAACTCGTCGCCTCCGACATCGCCATCTGCGGCGACCGCATCGTCGGCACCTGCGGCAACTACCAGGGCCACGAGGAGATCGACATCTCCGGCCGGATCGTCGTGCCCGGCTTCATCGACACCCACCTGCACATCGAATCCTCGCTGGTGACGCCGCACGAGTTCGACCGCTGCGTCCTGCCCTATGGCGTCACCACCGTCATCTGCGATCCGCATGAGATCGCCAATGTGCTCGGCACCGAGGGCATCCAGTATTTCCTGGACAGCGCTCTCGAAACCATCATGGATATCCGCGTCCAGCTTTCCTCCTGCGTGCCGGCGACGCATCTGGAGACCTCCGGCGCCGACTTGCCGATCGAACGCCTCCTGCCTTTCCGCGACCATCCCAAGGTCATCGGCCTGGCCGAATTCATGAATTTTCCCGGTGTCGTCTATAAGGACCCCGTCTGCATGGCCAAGCTGGAGGCGTTCCAGGGCGGCCATATCGACGGCCATGCGCCGCTCCTGCGCGGCAATGATCTCAACGGCTATCTCTCGGCCGGCATTCGCACCGAGCATGAATCGACCACCGCCGAGGAGGCGCTGGAGAAGATCCGCAAGGGCATGCACATTCTCGTGCGCGAAGGCTCGGTTTCCAAGGACCTGCATGCGCTGATGCCGATCATAACCGAGCGGCTGTCGCCCTATCTGGCGCTCTGCACCGACGACCGCAATCCGCTCGATATCGCCGAACAGGGCCATCTCGATTACGTGATCCGCACGGCGATCGCGCATGGCGTCGAGCCGCTGGCGATCTATCGCGCCGCCTCGATCTCGGCTGCCCGCGCCTTCGGCCTGCGCGACCGCGGCCTGGTGGCACCCGGCTGGCGCGCCGATCTCATCATCATCGACAGCTTGGAAAGCTGCAAGGCGGAGACGGTATTCTCGGCCGGCCGCCGCGTCACGGCCGAGCTCTTCGCCACCCGCAAGCCCGTCGCCCCCGTCGGCCTCGACAGCGTCAGGGCACGCCCGATCAATGCCGCCGATTTCGGCGTGCCGGTTACCGAGGGCGAAAGCTCGGTCATCGGCGTCGTGCCCGGCAAGATCATCACCGAACACCGCCGCCATCGCCTGCCGGTCAAGGGCAACCAGACCGATCTCGACCTCGGCAACGACATCATCAAGGTCGCCGTCATCGAGCGACATGGCAAGAACGGCAACCACGCCAACGGCTTCGTCCAGGGCTTCGGCTTGAAGAAGGGCGCGATCGCCTCGACCGTCGGCCATGACAGCCACAATATCTGCGTCGTCGGCGTCAACGAGGATGACATGGCGCTCGCCGCCAACCGTCTCAGCGACATCAATGGCGGCTTCGTCGTCGTCGAAAACGGCGTCGTCACCGGCGAGATCCCCCTGCCTGTCGCCGGCCTGATGAGTCTCGAGCCCTATGAGAGCGTGCGCGACACGCTGCACCATCTGCGCCAGGCGGCCTATGCCCTGGGCGCAACGCTGGAAGAACCCTTCCTGCAGCTCGCCTTCCTGCCGCTGCCGGTCATCCCGCATCTGAAGATATCGGATCGCGGTCTCGTGGATGTGGACAAATTCATGCTGATCGGGTGAGGCGCAATCGACAATACAGGCCATGGGACTTCAATTGCGCAGGGTCTATTGTTATCTTTCCCTACGATACAAATCGCTTGGCAATGGAAGACGATCGTGACGAAGCTTGAACAGATTGAGAAAAACGTCACCGAGCTGGGGCCAGAAGATTTCAAAGCCTTCGCCGAATGGTTCGAAACGCTTCAGGCAAGCCGATGGGACAAGCAGATGGAAGCCGATGTTGCCGCCGGGAAGCTGGATCGGCTGGCGGACAAAGCACTTGCTGATTTCCGCATAGGGAAGACAAAGGCCCTGTGAAACATCATGCCGCGCCGTCGTTTTGGCAAGCTTATGAGAAGCTGCCGCAGCATGTCCGGGAATTGGCCGACCGCAACTTCGAGCTTCTGAAAGCGAACCCGAAACATCCCTCGCTGCATTTCAAGCCGGTAGGCCGCTTTTGGTCGGCCCGCGTCGGCATTTCCTGGCGGGCGCTTGCCGTTGCCGACGGCGACGATCTCATCTGGTTCTGGATCGGCTCTCATACCGACTATGACAAGCTGCTGCGCTGATCACCCAAGTTGACCGCAAAACACATCCAGCGCCGCAAGCGTGATGACATCGCCGGTGACGGCCGGATCGAAGCCAGGCATCGGCGTCGCTCTCGCGATCCGCAGATTCTCCGGCACCGCGACCTTCACCGGCTTGCGGGAGAGATTGAAGACGAAGAGCAGCGTCTCGTCGCCCTTCCTGCGCGTGAAGGCGAGCACATCCTCCTTCGTGTCGAGAAAGATCATATCGCCATCGAGCAGTGCCGCGTGCCGCTTCCGGAAGGCCAGCGTCTCGCGATAGTGATGCAGCACGGAATGCGGATCGGCCTCTTGCCTGTCGACGGCGAGCGCCGCATGCTGATAGGGCACCGGCAGCCATGATTTCTCGGCCGTGGTGAAGCCCGCATGCGCCCGTCCCCCTTCCCACGGCATCGGCGTGCGGCATCCGTCGCGGCCCTTGAAGGCCGGCCAGAACCGAATGCCATAGGGATCCTGCAGATCCTCGAAGGCCAGTTCCGCCTCGGGCAGGCCAAGCTCTTCGCCCTGATAGAGGCAGATCGAGCCGCGCAGAACAGACAGCAGCGAAATCGCCAGCTTGGCGACACGCGGCTGCTCCGCCTCGGTTTCGGCGAAGCGGCTGACATGGCGGTTGACGTCATGGTTGGAGAAAGCCCAGCAGACCCAGCCATCGGCGACATTGGCCTGGAAATCGCCGACGCAGCGACGGAAATGCGCCGGGGTGAAATCCGGTCCGAGCAGATCGAACGTATAGCACATGTGCAGCTTGTCGCCGCCGCTCGTATAGGCGGCCACCGTCTGCAGCGAGCGGGCGCCATCTCCCACTTCGCCGACGGTCGTGCGGCCCTCATATTGATCGAGCAGCGCCCGGAACCGCTTCAGGAAGCCGATATTTTCCGGCTGCGTCTTATCATGGAGATGGTTCTGCATGCCGTAGGGGTTGCTCTCCGGCGCATCGAGGCCGCCGACCACGCTCGCCGCCGGCGGATTGTCCCGCAAAAGCTTGTCGCAGAAATAGTAATTGACAGTATCCAGCCGAAAACCGTCGACACCGCGGTCGAGCCAGAATTTGACTGCGGCGAGCACGGCATCCTGCACTTCGGCGTTGTGGAAGTTCAGGTCCGGCTGCGACGCCAGGAAATTGTGCTGGTAATATTGCCGGCGCACGCCATCCCATTCCCAGCCCGGCCCGCCGAAGATCGACAGCCAGTTGTTCGGCGCCGTGCCGTCCGGCTTCGGATCGGCCCAGACATACCAGTCGGCCTTGGGATTGTCGCGGCTTGCCCGGCTCTCGACGAACCAGGGATGCCGGTCCGAGGTGTGCGAGATCACCTGATCGATGATGACCTTGAGCCCTAGCGCATGCGCCGCCGTCATCATCTCGTCGAAATCGGCGAGCGTGCCGAAGATCGGATCGACGTCGCAATAGTCGGCGACATCATAGCCCATGTCGGCCATCGGCGAGGTGAAGAACGGCGCCAGCCAGATGGCGTCGACGCCGAGTGAGGCGATATGCTTAAGGCGGCGGGTGATGCCCTTGATATCGCCGAGCCCATTGGCGTCGGTATCCTGAAACGATCGCGGATAGACCTGATAGATTACCGCGCCACGCCACCAATCGGCTCCCGCCGTCTTGTCCGCCGATGCCATCAACGATCCGCCTCGATTTCACAGGTTCCTTCAAATCGCACACTAAACACGAGGCGGCAAGCCGCAAGCCGGGAAGCGCCGATCCGGATTGCACGCGCAAGATTTATGAGGCCGATTTCGCAAAACCCTCGGAAGTGGAAATTTCCCGGCCGCCAGCGGCGATTTACCAGGGGGGCTTGAAAGCGACGTCGCTTCGGATAACTTGCGACATTGACCTGCACGTCCAGGTTAGCTGCGGAACTAAAATAACCTTGAAAAAACAAGGTCCGTCACTCCAGAAAGGTGGGGAAAGATATGACTTATTTCACCCGAAAACTTATCGCATCGGCATTCGTCGGCACCCTATTGAGCGTCTCCGCGCATGCCGCGACCCTCAATATCCACAACGGCGGCGACCCCACGTCGCTCGACCCGCAAAAGATTTCCGGCGACTGGGAAAACCGTATCGACGGCGATATTTTCGAAGGCTTGGTGACCGAAGATCCCAAGGACAACCCCATTCCCGGACAGGCTGAAAGCTGGACCGTATCCCCCGACCAGAAGGTCTATACCTTCAAGCTGCGCGACGGCATCAAATGGTCCGATGGCCAGCCGGTGACGGCACAGGATTTCGTCTTCGCTTTCCAGCGCCTGATGGACCCGAAGACCGCCGCCCAGTATGCCTATCTTCAGTACACGATCCTGAACGCGGAAAAGATCAACAAGGGCGAGATCAAGGATCTGACACAGCTCGGCGTCAAGGCAATCGACGACAAGACACTGGAAATCACGCTCGAAAACCCGACCCCCTATTTCATCAACGCCCTGATGCACTACACGGCCTATCCGGTGCCGAAGCATGTCGTTGAGGCCAAGGGCGACGAATGGGTCAAGATCGGCAACATCGTCACCAACGGCCCCTACAAGCCCACCGAATGGGTGCCCGGTTCGCATGTGAGCATGGTCAAGAGCGATCAGTATTACGACGCCAAGGACATCAAGATCGACAACGTCAATTACTACACGCTCGAAGATCAGGCTGCGGCGCTGAAGCGCTATCGCGCTGGCGAATTCGACATCCTCACCTCGTTCCCCGCCGACCAGTTCGACTGGATTCAGAAGAACCTTCCCGGCCAAGCACATGTGGTTCCGTTCCTCGGCACCTATTATTACGTCCTGAACTTCACCAAGCCGCCCTTCAACGACAAGCGTGTCCGCCAGGCCCTTTCCATGGCCGTCAACCGCGAAGTCATCGGCCCGAAGATCCTCGGCACCGGCGAACTGCCGTCCTATTCCTGGGTGCCGCCGGGCACCTCCAACTATGGCGAACCGGCCTATGTGAGCTGGAAGGATGAGCCCTACAAGCAGAAGGTCGAAGAGGCCAAGAAACTGCTGAAGGAAGCCGGCTTCGGTCCCGACCATCCGCTGAAGGCACAGCTTCGCTACAACACCAACGACAACCACAAGCGCATCGCCGTCGCGATCGCCGCCATGTGGAAGCCGCTCGGCGTCGATATCGAGCTCTACAACACCGAAACCAAGGTGCATTACGATGAAATGCAGCGTGGCGAGGTGCAGATCGGCCGTGCCGGCTGGCTCGCCGACTACAACGATCCGATCAACTTCCTCAACCTGCTGTCCACCGGCGTCGAGATGAACTACGGCCGCTGGAGCAACAAGGACTATGATGCGCTGATCAAGCAGGGCAACGAGGAAACCGACCTGAAGAAGCGCGCCGAGATCTACAAGAAGGCCGAGCAGATCGCCCTCGACGACAGTGCCGCGATCCCGATCTACTATTATGTCTCCCAGAATATCGTCGCTCCGAAGGTCCAGGGCTTCGTCGACAATATTCAGGACATTCACCGTACCCGCTGGCTGTCCATCAAAGAATAATAGGAAAAGGCCCCGCCCGCTCTTGGCTGGCGGGGCCTCAACGCACCCATGTTTCGCTACGCTCTCCGTCGTCTGCTGTCGACAATCCCGGTTTTGTGGATTGCCGTGACAGTGTGTTTTTTCATTCTGCGTCTTGCCCCCGGCGGCCCTTTCGATGGCGAAAGGCCATTGCCGCCGGAAGTCAAAGCCAACCTCGCAGCCCACTACAATCTCGATAAGCCGCTGGTCGAACAATATCTGATCTATGTCGGCGACGTGCTGAAGGGCGATCTCGGTCCCTCCTTCGCCAATCAGGACTTCACCGTCACCCAGCAGATCATGTCGGGCTTTCCCTACACGCTGACCATCGGCGGCGCCGCTTTCGTGCTGGCGACCGTTATCGGCATATTCATCGGCTGTCTTGGGGCGCTCTATCAGAACCGCGCGGCCGATTACTGGCTGGGCGGCGGCCTGCTCATCGGCCTGGTCATGCCGAGCTTCCTGATCGCCCCGATCCTGCAGCTCATCTTCGGAAACACGCTCGGCTGGCTGCCGGTCGGCGGCTGGGGCAACGGCTCGATACGGTTCCTGATCCTGCCCGTCATCGTCCTGACCTTGCCGCATGCCGCGCGCATTTCGCGCCTGATGCGCGGTTCGATGATCGAGGTGATGGGCCAGAACTTCATCCGCACCGCCAAGGCCAAGGGCATCGGCCCACGGCTCACGGTCATGCGCCATGCGCTGAAGCCGGCGATGATGCCCGTCGTCTCCTATCTCGGCCCGGCGGCAAGCTACCTGCTCACCGGCTCGCTGGTGGTGGAAAGCATCTTCGGCCTTCCCGGCGTCGGCCGCTATTTCGTCGGCGCCGCGCTCAACCGCGACTACGGCATGGTGCTCGGCACGGTCATTTTCTACATGGTTCTGATCGTGGTCCTGAACCTGCTCGTCGACATCGCCTATGCCTGGCTCGACCCGAAAGTGAGAATGCGATGATCCTCAATTCCGCAAAACGTGAATTGCTGGAAGCGGAGCTGCTTTCAGCCGAGGGGCTGGCGCCGAAAGGGCGCTCCCTCACGGGCGATGCGATGCGCCGCCTCCTGCGCAACAAGGCGGCTGCGATCTCCCTCGTCGTGCTGGCGTTTCTGGTGCTGGTCGCCATCTTCGGCCCGTATTTCCTGCCCTTCAACTATGAGGACCCGGACTGGACGTCCTTCCGCGGGCCTCCGGATTTCGCCGCCGGCCACTATTTCGGCACCGACGGCAACGGCCGCGACCTGCTGGCACGCACGCTCTACGGCACGCGCGTCTCGCTGACCGTCGCGCTCGTGGCAACCCTCGTCTCGGTCGTCATCGGGGTGCTTTACGGCGCCGTCGCCGGCTATTTCGGCGGTCGGGTGGATGCCATCATGATGCGCTTCGTCGATATCATGTACGCCCTGCCCTACGTGCTCTTCGTCATCCTGCTGATGGTGATCTTCGGCCGCAACGTCTACTTGCTGTTTGCGGCGATCGGTGCGCTGGAATGGCTGACCATGGCGCGTATCGTGCGTGGCCAGACGCTCTCCATCAAGCAGCGGGAATTCATCGAGGCGGCCCGGGCCTCCGGCCAGCGTTCGTTCAAGATCATCCTCAAGCACATCGTTCCGAACCTCGTCGGCCCGGTGGTGATCTATGCGACGCTCACCATTCCGGAGATCATCGCCACGGAGAGCTTCCTTTCCTATCTCGGCTTCGGCGTGCAGGAACCGCTGACCTCGCTCGGCACGCTGATCGCCGAAGGCTCGGCCGGCATGGAAACGACGCCCTGGCTGCTGTTCTTCCCCGCCGGCTTCCTGGTCGCCCTCTTGATGAGCCTGCTCTTCATCGGCGACGGCCTGCGCGACGCATTCGATCCGAAGGATCGCTGACATGACAGACACACTTCTCGAACTCAAAGACTACTCGATCACCTTCCGCACGCCGGAAGGCGAGGTCGCCGCCGTCTCGAAGATGAACCTGAAGATCGGCCGTGGCGAGCGCATCGCCATCGTCGGCGAATCCGGCTCCGGCAAGAGCCAGACCTTCCTCGGCCTGATGGGCCTGCTCGCCAAGAACGGGCGCACCAGTGGCCAGGCGCTGCTGGACGGCAAGGACGTGCTGGCCCTGAAACCCAGGGAACTCGACCATGTGCGCGGCAAGGACATGGCCATGGTCTTCCAGGACCCGATGACGGCCCTCAATCCGTCGTTGCGCATCTCGCGGCAGTTGACGGAACAGCTCGAGGTCCATGGCGGGCTTTCGGCGCGCGCCGCCTCGGCAGCAGCGCTCGATATGCTGAAGCGCGTCGGCATCCCCGACCCGACACGGCGTTTCAACCTCTATCCGCACGAGCTGTCCGGCGGCATGCGCCAGCGCATCGTCATCGCCATGGCGCTGCTGACCAGGCCGAAGCTGCTGATCGCCGACGAACCGACGACGGCGCTCGACGTCACCATCCAGGCGCAGATCCTCGATCTGTTCAACGAGCTGACGGCGGAGATGAATACGGCGCTCGTCATGATCACCCACGATCTCGGCGTCGTCGCCGGTCTCGCCGATCGCGTCGCCGTCATGTATGCCGGCCGCATCGTCGAGGAAGCGCCGGTCGAGGAACTGTTCGAAAACCCGGCCCATCCCTATACGGCGGCGCTGCACGCCTCGATCCCGCGGCCCGATCAGGATGTCGACGACCTCGCCGTCATCCCCGGCCGGCCGCCGAACCTGATGCATCTGCCGCGCGGCTGTTCCTTCTCGCCGCGCTGCGCCCATGTGCAGGACGACTGTCTTGATGCCGCGCCGCCGCTCGACAAGCTCGCGCCGCAGCGTTGCGCCGCCTGCTTCCATCCCCTCTCGGCTAATCAGGAACGGAGCCTCGTCCATGGCTGAACAGACGCTTCTGAAGGTCGAGCATCTCACAACCGAATTCGAGCTTCCCTCGAAATCCCTCTTCAAGCCGCCGCTGATCCTGACAGCCGTCAACGATGTCAGTTTCGAGCTGAAGACGGGGCGTACGCTCGGCATCGTCGGCGAATCCGGCTGCGGCAAGTCGACGCTCGGCCGCTCCATCCTGCGGCTGATCAAGGCACAGAAGGGCCGCATCATGTGGCAGGGCGGCAACCTGCTGGATCTGTCGGAAGAGGAGATGCGTGCCGGCCGCCGCGACATGCAGATCATCTTCCAGGACCCGATCGCCTCGCTCGATCCGCGCATGACCGTCGGCGACATCATCGCCGAGCCACTGACCGTCTTCGAGCCGAAGCTGACGAGAGCACAGCGGCAGGAGCGCGTGCGCGAGATCATGGCGGCGGTCGGCCTGGTGCCGGAGATGATCAACCGCTATCCGCACGAGTTCTCCGGCGGCCAGGCGCAGCGCATCGGCATCGCCCGCGCCGTCATCACCCGGCCGAAGCTGATCGTCTGCGACGAGCCGGTCTCTGCTCTCGACGTCTCGATCCAGGGCCAGGTGATCACGCTTCTGCGCAAGCTGCGCAAGGAATTCGGCCTGACGTTGATCTTCATCAGCCACGACCTCTCCGTCGTGCGCCTGATCTCGGACGATGTCTTGGTGCTTTATCTCGGCAAGGTGGTGGAAGCGGGCTCCGCCGCCACCGTCTTCGACCATCCGGCCCATCCCTATACGCAGGCGCTGTTCTCGGCGGCACCGATCCCCGACCCGAAGCTGGCCCGCGGCCGCGAGCGCATCCGCCTGCAGGGCGATCCGCCCTCGCCGCTCAATCCGCCGCCCGGCTGCGTCTTCTCGCCACGCTGCTGGAAGGCGACGGATATCTGTCGGACGAAGGCGCCGCCGACCGAACAGGTGCGCCCCGGCCAGACTGCGGCATGCTATCATATGGACTTGCCGTAAAGCTCCGAAAGTGGACGGCGGGGCCCGCCGTCCACCTTGCTCAAGCGGCGCCATGCGGGTATGCAGCAGGCAAGCAAACTGCGGGAGGCAAGTCTTGGGCGGACGTTTTCTATCGATCGGCGAATGCATGGTGGAATTGTCGCAGGCCAAGGACGGTCATCTGCGCAAGGGCTTTGCCGGCGATACCTTCAACACCGCCTGGTATGCCCGTGCCTGCCTGCCGCAAGATTGGTCGATCGATTATTTCACCGCACTCGGCGACGACGCCATGTCCGACGAGATGCTCGCCTTCATGACCGAGCACGGCATCGGCACGACGAGCATTCGCCGTCTTCGCGGCAAGACCCCCGGCCTCTATATGATCAACCTCAAGGACGGCGAGCGCTCCTTCAGCTATTGGCGCGACAGCTCGGCCGCCCGCCAGCTCGCGACCGACGGCGACGCGCTACGCACGGCGATCGAGGCCTCGAATGTCCTTTATTTCTCGGGCATCACGCTCGCCATCCTTTCGCACGAGGACGCCGAGACGTTGCTGGCCGAACTGCGCCGCGCCAAGGCTGTCGGCAAGCTGGTGGTCTTCGACCCCAACATCCGCCCGCGCCTCTGGTCGAGCCTGGATGCCATGCACACGCTGATCGGCGAAGGCGCCCGCGCCTCCACCATCGTCATGCCGAGCTTCGACGACGAAGTCGCCCATTTCGCCGATGATTCCATTGCCGGCACCATCCGGCGCTACCGACAGCACGGCGCCAGCATGGTCGTCGTCAAGAACGGCCCCGACGGCGCGACCATCGGCACCGACGCCGGAGAGACATTGGTTCCGGCCGTCAAGGTCGCCAAGGTCGTCGACACCACCAGCGCCGGAGACAGCTTCAACGGCGCCTTCCTCGCCCATTATCTGGAGCATGACGATCCCATCGCCGCCGCCCGTTTTGCCGCCGGCATCGCCGCGAAAGTGATCCAGGAACACGGTGCATTGGTACCCCCGGAAAAGCTGCAGACGGCTCGCTGAGCACTGTAATATTTCCATCATGGACAGCCCGCACAATAGATCAGGCGCGGGAATCATCTTTATCGCACCGCAATTGGTTCTGCCGACACCAAAAGGGTGCGGTGCGGATGAAGTGTGTTGGGCATGTTGCAACGGTTGTCGGACATCAATCACAATAGCTGGGATCAGGCTGCGACTCCGGTCGCGGTGCCGGAGCGCCTGCTCATCGTCAGCGATGCCTGGCACCCGCAGGTCAACGGCGTGGTCCGCTCGATCGAAAACACCAATCGCGAGCTGGCGCGCATGGGTATCGACGTCAGCATGATTACGCCGGAAGGCTTTCGCAATGTCCCCTGCCCGACCTACCCGGAAATCCGCCTCTCCATCGCCAGCTACCGCACGGTCGCCGCCAGGATCATGGCAGCGCGGCCGACCTATGTTCACATCGCCACCGAAGGTCCGCTCGGGCTGACGGCCAGGCGCTGGTGCCTGAAGAACGGCATGCCATTCTCGACCAGCTATCACACCCGCTTTCCCGAATATGTCTCGGCCCGATTGCCGATCCCGCAACGCTGGCTCTATGCCTTCGTCAGATGGTTCCACAATGCCGGCTCCGGCTGCATGGTCGCAACGCCGAGCCTTGCCGACGAGCTCAGGCTGAAGGGCATCCGCAATCTGCTGCCCTGGAGCCGCGGCATCGATTCGACGCTGTTTCGTCCGCAGCCGTTGGAGGACAATCCCTTCGGCCTGCCCCGCCCGATCTTCATGACGGTCGGCCGCGTGGCGCTGGAAAAGAATCTCCCGGCCTTCCTCGATCTCGATCTGCCGGGCTCGAAGGTCGTGGTCGGCGACGGACCCGCGCGGGCGGAGCTGCAAAAGCTCTACCCGCAGGTTCATTTCCTCGGCGCGAAATTCGGCGAGGCGCTGGCGCATGCCTATTCACAAGCCGACGTCTTCGTCTTTCCGTCGAAGACCGACACATTCGGCAATGCCATTCTGGAGGCGCTCGCCAGCGGCGTGCCCGTCGCCGCCTATCCCGTCACCGGCCCGGCCGACATTCTGGCCGGCGACGATGAAGCTGGCGTGGTCCATGAGGACCTCGGACAAGCCTGCCGCGCAGCCCTGTCCTCCTCCCGCGAGGCGGCCCGCAGCCTGGCGCTCAACTATTCCTGGGAAGCCGCGACGGCGCAATTCATCGGCAATGTCCGCATCGCCAACCATCGTGGCCGGGCATTGACCGACAAAGAATAGCCTATTCGCCATCGGCCGGCGGCCATTGCTGCGCGCCGTGCAGGACGCGAATCAGCTCGATATACTCCATCACCCTGTAGACGACGAGGAGCGAGGTGCGCGCCACCACCAGCTCCCGCGTGCCCGGCAATCGGCCAATGCGACCGGAATGGGGGACAAGGACGCCGACACTCATGCGGCCCATTGATTGGAAATCCGCAAAAATGCATGGCGATATTTCGCTTTTGGGATTACGATTATTTATCGCACGACTTATATCGACTCCCATACGGAGTATTGGACATGGCTGACGATCTATTGAAACTCGACGACTTCATATGCTTCGCCCTTTATTCGGCGAACCATGCGATGAATCGGCTGTACAAGCCGATGCTCGACGCGCTGAACCTCACCTATCCGCAATATCTCGTCATGGTGACGCTGTGGGAAGGGGATGGCCAGACCGTCGGCGGCATCGGCGAGAAGCTCTTCCTCGAATCAAGCACGCTGACGCCGCTGCTGAAGCGGCTGGAGGCAGCCGGCTTCATCCAGCGCACCCGCAGCAAGGAGGACGAGCGCCAGGTGCTGATCAGCCTCACGAGCGAGGGCGTCGCCCTGAAGAGAAAAGCCGCCGACATACCCCCCTGCATCCTCGAGGCATCGAACACGACGGCGGATGAACTGGCGCGGCTGCGGGGGGAAATCGTCACCCTGCGCGAAGCGCTGAACAAGAGCGCGGCCTGATCTCAATCCCCTCTCTCCGAGAGGCTGAAAGACCGCTTTCCCGGTAACGCCGGCACAGCCGGGCGCCCTTCGATAAACTCGGGAGCGCCACCCTTCTCCCGCCGGAGCGAGGGCAGAGGCCGTCAGCGCTTCTTCTTGTTCTCGTAGGGATTTTCCGACGACCGGAAATGGATGCGGATCGGCACGCCGGGCATGGCGAAATCCTGGCGCAGGCCGTTGATCAGGTAGCGCACATAGGATTCCGGCAGCGCATCAGAGCGCGTGCAGGAAATCATGAAGGCCGGCGGACGCGCCTTGACCTGCGTCATGTATTTCAGCTTGATGCGCCGTCCGGAGACCGCCGGTGGCGGATGCTGGACCTGCTGCGTATCCAGCCAGCGATTGAGCTTGGCGGTGGAAATACGCTTGTTCCAGACCTTGTCGGTATCGACGATCGCCTGCATCAGCCGGTCGAGCCCCTCGCCCGTCTGGCCGGAAATCGGTACGGCACGGATGCCGCGCGCCTGCGGCAGCAGCCGGTCGGTCTTTTCGCGCAGATCGGCAAGCACCGCCTGGCGATCCTCGATCATGTCCCACTTGTTGAAGGCAAGCACGGCGGCGCGGCCTTCACGGATAACCAGATCGACGATTTGCAGATCCTGTTTCTCGAAGGGAATGGTGGCGTCGAAGACGATGACCACGGTCTCGGCGAAACGGATAGCGCGCAGCGCATCGGCGACGGACAGCTTTTCCAGCTTCTCGGTGACCCTCGCCTTGCGGCGCATCCCGGCCGTATCGAACATCTTCACCGTGCGGCCGCGCCAGCTCCAGTCGACCGAGATCGAATCGCGCGTAATGCCGGCCTCAGGACCGGTCAGCAGCCGGTCCTCGCCGAGAAAGCGGTTGATCAGCGTCGATTTGCCGGCATTCGGGCGGCCGACAATCGCGACGCGCAGCGGCTTGGTTTCGTCATAGGCGGGCTCTTCGTCGATCTCCTCGCCATCCTCGCCGATTTCGGGGCGGGGAATGCTGACATTCGTCTCAGCCTCATCTTCCTCCGGCGGGAAAGCCTGCTCATGGCCGATGGCATCGACGATCGCATCGCGCAGGTCCATCATCCCCTGGCCATGTTCGGCCGAGATCGGGCAAGGCTCGCCGAGGCCGAGCGTATAGGCGTCGTAGAAGCCGCTGTCGGAGCCGCGTGCTTCGGACTTGTTGGCGACGAGCACGACAGGCCGGCCGCGCTTACGCAGCATTTCAGCCAAGGTCTTATCGACATGGGTCAGGCCCATCTTGGCGTCCACGACGAACAGCGTCAGATCGGCCTCGTCGATCGCAGCTTCCGTCTGGGCGCGCATGCGGCCTTCCAGCGTCTCCTCGCCGGCCTCTTCGAGACCGGCGGTATCGACGATGCGGAACCGCAGATCGATCAGCTTGGCATCGCCTGGGCGGCGATCGCGGGTCACGCCCGGCGTATCGTCGACAAGCGCCAGCTTCTTGCCAACCAGACGGTTGAAAAGCGTGGATTTACCGACATTCGGGCGACCGACGATCGCAACCGTGAAACTCATTTAGTGATTTACCCTTCAGCCGTTTGCAGCCGGAGCTTTGCCGGATGCCGTGATGAGGTCAAGCAGCATCTGCGCGCGATTGCCGACATTGCGCGGGCTCTGCGGATCGTCGACGATCGCCTGGAACCATTGCCGCGCCTTGGCGAAATCGCCCGCCTTGTAGGCGGCAAGCCCAAGCACGTCGCGCGCCGAATGGCGGAAGGCGTTCGCCGGCACCGCCAGCTCCTGCGCCTCGGCCGCGACTTGATCGTAGCTGCCGGTATCGACGAGCAGATAGGCGGCGCGCAGGCGGGCCGCATCGCGGACGACTGTCGGAATGCCGGTTTCCTTGCCGATTGCCGAAAAGGCAGCGACGGCGCCGGCGGTATCGCCCTTCTGCGCCTGCAGCGTGGCGGCGCGCATGCGCGCCAAGAGCGGATAGGAGCCGCTGCCATCCTTCTCGATGGCGGCAAGCGCGGCCAGAGCCTCGTCGGTCTTGTTCTGGTCGGCGAGCGTCAGCGCCGAAATGAACTGGTCGCCGCTACTGCCGGCCTGTTGACCAGACCAATAGCGATAGCCGCTATAGACGGCGGTGCCGAGAACGATGAGCACAGCGGCGCCGATGATAAGCCGGCCAAAACGGCGCCATACGAACCGCAACTGGTCCGAACGCAGTTCCTCGTTCACCTCGCGGATGAAGCTGTCGTCGTTGAATGCCATTCTCGTCTCCGGCGCAGGCCAAAATATTGCAAAGAGCTTATGGTAGTGGGGCCTTCTACCCCATTTTGCGGCCGTTGTAAGGGGGAATGGCAGAAATCGTCACATAACCAGCGGGGAAACCCCGATAATCCACGCGTGCAGCTTCCAGATGATCAATGCCCAGGCCACCGCACCGATGATGACGGCATAGAGATCGTATGTCGCCGACACGAAGGGGCGGAGCGTGATTTCACCGGCCCGCTCGCGGCGCTTCAGCGCAATCCTGAGGATGACGCCCCAGGCGAGGAAGGCCGCAAACAGCAATATCGCGGCGCCATCGCCGTTGGACAGCAGATGCGCAAAGGCCCAGATCTTCACCGACAGCACCATCGGATGCTTCGTCTTCACCGCGATATACCCCGCCGGCAAGAGCGAGGCGGCAAGACAGATCAGCGCGAAAAGCATCAGCAGCGCCGAAATATGGCTCATCCAGAACGGCGGCGACCAGATCGGCGTCTGGTCACGCGCCTGCCCGAAGCCATAGATCAGCAGAATCAGCGAGATGACGCTCACCACCGAATAGCCGATCTTCCAGCCGCCTTCACCGAAGCTGGAGATCATAGAACGCCGAAATCCCGGTGCGACGACGCGGATGAGATGGATGCCGAGGAAAAGAACGATGCCGAGAATGAGCAATGACATGAGTGAATCCCGTTCTATTTTGTGATGACATGCTTAGCGATTGTGGCGAAAAATTACCAGCTTCACCGCAGCTTCGCCGCATTTGCACGACAGGAAGCGATAAATTCCTGAGTCTGCTACCGAAAACAGCCAAGCGACCTTCGGACAAGAGCAGCTCCATCACGCTATCCCGGTGCCCATGTCTCGTTTTGTCTCCTGCGTATCCCTCGCCCTCACCCTGGCTTTGCCCATGGTGGCCAAGGCGGATGAAAAGCCGAAGCAACTGGTGATGATCTCCTTCGACGGCGCGCATGACAATGCGCTGTGGACGAAGAGCCGTGAGATCGCCGCGCGCAACGGCGCGCATTTTACCTATTTCCTCTCCTGCACCTTCCTGATGAACCGCGCCCAGGCAAAGGCCTATCAGGGACCGGGACAGAGGGTCGGTAAGTCCAATGTCGGTTTCGCCAAGAGCGAGGACGACGTGCGCACCCGCATCGACAATATCTGGGGCGCGCATCTGGAGGGCCACGACATTTCCAGCCATGCCTGCGGCCATTTCGACGGCAAGGGCTGGAGTGCGGCGGACTGGAAACAGGAATTCATGAATGCCCGCATCGCCCTGCGCGACGCATGGAAGAATGTCGGCCTGGCGGACAAGGAGCCGCAGGGCTGGCAGGATTTCGCCACTCACGGCGTCAAGGGCTTCCGGGCGCCCTATCTCTCCACCAGCGACGGCCTCGTGCCGGCGGAAAAGGACATGGGTTTCCTCTATGACGCCAGCCTCGTGACCAAGGGGCCGGCCCTACCGCAGCTGGTCGGCGGGCTCTATCGCTTCGGGCTGCCGCTGATCCCGGAAGGCCCAAGCCATCGGCCCGTCATCGGCATGGACTACAATCTCTATGTCCGCCACTCCAAGGGCGTGGAAGACAAAGCCAATTCCAAGACCTATGAAGACCGTACCTTCGAGGCCTTCGAAGCCGCCTTCGACAAGCAGTATAACGGCGACCGCATCCCGTTGCAGCTCGGCTTCCATTTCGTCGAGATGAACGACGGCGCCTATTGGCGGGCGCTCGACCGCTTCGTCAGCGACGTCTGCCACCGTGATGGCGTCGCCTGCGTCAGCTATTCCGAAGCAATCCCGATGATCGCGACCCGCGAGAAGCCGCAGCAGGGGTGAGACCGGACAAGTTGCTCGATCTCATGAAAAAAGGGCCTGCGTCGAACGCGGGCCCTTTTATTTGGTACGCCTGCTTAGCCGTCAGCGTGTATGACGCCCGCTTCCTGCTCCAGATATCTCTGGTCGATAGACGGCAGCGGCTCGTCGTCGATCGCCGCTTCGAAGGCTTTGAGACGCTTATGGATCGACAACAGCTCGATGATCGTCGTCCATGAATTGACGAGATACTGGAACGAGTTGCTGACTTGGCCGAAAGCTGTCGCGATCTGCTGATAGATACCATAGGTGATCGCACCGGCTACGAAAGTCGGGACCAGCATGAACAAGACAAACATCGTGTCGGCCTGCAAATAAAAATAGCGGGCGACATTGAAGTACACGTAATGGAAATAGATGCGGAAATAATTCCGCCGAACATTTGCGAAAAGCTCCCCAACGGTTGTCGGCTGCGCCCGATCCTCATGGTCCTCACCATAGACGAGTTCCTTACGATACGCTGCTTCGACACGCTGGTTCTTGAAATTCAAGCCAGGCAGCTTGATACCCGCAACCGCCAGCAACACCGTGCCGAAAATGGACCAGAACAGCGCCAGCCAGAAGAGCGAATGAGGAATCTTCCCAATGATGGGGAGTTCGGTGACATAGGTCGAAAGCGCCAGCAGGATCGGCAGAAATACGATCAGCGTCATCACCGAGTTGATCAGGCTGATGCCTAGGCCCTCCAGCACGGAGGAAAAGCGCATGGTGTCTTCCTGTACACGCTGGGACGCCCCCTCGATATGGCGCAACTTCTCCCATTTCGACATGTAAAAATTGTTCATCGCCGTGCGCCACCGGAAAATATAGTGGCTGGTAAAGAAGTCGGTCAGAATGGAGACAAACATGCTGAGAAAAGCGATCTGCGCGAAGATCGTCATCAGCGAGTAGAAGCTTTCCGTTGTGACGCCCGGTTGCTTTGTGAGTGCCGCCTGAAGAAGATCCCCGAAAGGACGGCGAAAATTGTTTATCACCACCGAAACCTGAACACCGAAGTAGGTCACGAGGATGATCAGTGCCGATCCCCAGAGCGACCAGACCTTCCATGGATGATTCCAGGCACGGATGTGCCATGCACCGCAAAAGATCACGATAGCAATCAGGAAAAATCCATAGAACCACAGATTTCCCCACAGAAGGAAATAGCTGAGATCGTAAGGCTCCTGCCCTTCCGACGGCATGACGAAACCCAATTGGGTCCCAAGGCCAGAGAAGAATGCATACCAGGCAGCAATACAAACCAGCGTCCAGACCACCATCGAGGTGAACAGCAATTTCGGCTGGGGGAAGAAAGAGTGAAACACGATAAGCGAGCTTTCCTAATCGGGTTCTGTCGGGGAGGAACCGCAATGACGTTCATTCGCGGCGAACCTAAGGCAGTTCGCCACAAGCGGCAACCAGCCAAGCCCTATTCTTACATAGATGTAACCGCTTATTGCATGATCGTGATGTGATTGTTCAGCGATGCCAAGTTGGCGCCCATAGGGGCCGCGGCTTCCCCGCTCGGTTCGATCGATGGAATTTGCGATACCTCTTGCAAATATTATCTTACGATATATATCTTACGACATGACTAACGATACAAACCCTCATCACCCAAAAGGAGAAACGATATGAGAGGCTTTGGAGATCGCATGTTCGGCGCTGACTTTGACAGCGTCGAGGCATATATCCTACGACATGGCAGAGGCCACGATTCCCGTGGCCGGCATGGGAGAGACTTTATGAGAGGCTTCAAGGGCGGCATGTTCGGCGGCGGGTTTCGCACCGGGCGGAAATTCGACGCCGCCGACTTGCAGCTCATCATCCTCGCCCTGCTTTCCGAGCAACCACGGCATGGCTACGAGCTGATCAAGACCCTCGAAGAGCGCTCCGGCGGCTTCTATGTACCAAGCCCCGGCGTCATCTACCCCGCCCTCACCTATCTTGAGGAAACGGGCCTGGCCGAAGTCGAGGCGAGCGGCACGAAGAAGCTCTACCGCATCACCGAAGATGGCCAGAAGCGCGTCGAGGAAAACCAGGCGCTGGTCGAGGCCACGCTCGCCAAGCTCAGCGCGATCGGCGAAAAGATGGCGCATGTGAAGCGGGTCTTCGGCGGTGAAGATGCCGGCGACGACGACCGCCCCTTCGGCCGCGACGGCGGCGAGGTTCACCGCGCGCGCGACCTGCTGCGCTCGGCGCTGCGGTCCAGACATCCATGGAGCAAGGCCGAGGGCGCCCGCATCGCAGCGATCCTCGAACAGGCCGCCGCCGATATCATCCGCGGCGAAACGAAGAAGGACGATTGAGCGGCCCGCTCAATTGTCCGGAAGCGTCAGGATGACCGGCCCGTTGCGGGTGGCGACGACCGTATGCTCATACTGCACGGTCGCGGCGCGCGGATCGCCGTAAAGCGTCCAGGCGTCATCACCGCCCTCGGCCCAAGTAGCGCCCAGCGACAGGAACGGCTCGACGGTGAAGACCAGGCCGTCCTCCATGATCCGCGTCTCGTCGGGGTCGGCCCAGGTGGAAACCTCGGCCGGCTCCTCATGCAGCGAACGGCCGATGCCGTGGCTGGCGAGATTGGCGATCAGCGTGTAGCGGTTCTTCTGAGCGAAGGCGCCGACGGCATGGCCGATCTTGGAGAAGGGTGCGCCGCTGCGAACCTGGTTCAGCCCGACCCACAGCGCCCGCTTGCCGTCGCGGCAAAGACGCTCGATCTTCGGCTTGACCGGCGGTACGGCAAAGGAGGCGCCGGTATCGGAAAAGAACCCGTCCTTCTCGGCGGAAACGTCGAGATTGACGAGATCGCCGGCCTGGATCACCCGTGGGCCGGGAATGCCATGCGCCACTTCCTCGTTGACGCTGATGCAGGTGGCGCCGGGAAATTTATAGACAAGCTCGGGCGCCGAACGCGCTCCGGCATCCTCCAGCACCTTGCGGCCGATCGCATCGAGCTCCAGCGTGGTAATGCCCGGCTCCAAGGCGGCGGCCATCGCCTGCAGCGCGTTGGCGCAGATGCGGCCGATCTCTTTCAGCTTGGTCAGTTCGTCGTCGTTCGTAACGATCATTCACGGCTTCCGGCTGGCTCGCTCATGTCCACAGACGTGGGGGCATGAAGGTTCAGACCGTCGCTTTCGCCTCTCCGCCCTCATCAGTCAATGCCTTTCTCACAAGCGGCGCGACTTTCGTGCCATAGAGCTCGATGCCGCGCATGATCTGATCATGCGGCATGGTGCCGATCGCCATCTGCAGTAGGAAGCGATCATTCTTGAACAGCTTGTGATGCGCCACGATCTTTTCGGCCACGGTTTCGGGGGCGCCCACGAAGAGCGCGCCGTTCGGCCCGCGCGATTGATCGAACTGCGCCCGGCTTGTCGGCCCCCAGCCGCGCTCGCGGCCGATGCGGTTCATCACCTCGGCCTGCGGCCCGTAGAACTGATCGGCCGCCGCTTCGGTCGTGTCTGCGATGAAACCGTGGACATTGATGCTGGTCTTCAATTGGGCCGGATCCTGCTTGGCGCGTCGGGCCGCCTCGCGGTAGAGATCGAAGAGCGGCGCGAACCGCCGTGGCTCGCCGCCGATGATGGCGAGCGCCATCGGCAGGCCGAGCGCGCCGGCGCGCGCCACCGATTGCGGCGTGCCGCCGACTGCGATCCAGATCGGCAGCGGGTCCTGCAGTGGCCGCGGATAGACCCCTCGCCCGTTGATCGGTGCGCGCATCTCTCCGGTCCAGTTCACCTGTTCGCCATCGCGGATCGCCAGCAACAGGTCGAGCTTCTCCTCGAAGAGCTGGTCGTAATCCTCGAGATTGTAGCCGAAGAGCGGGAAGGATTCGATGAAGGAGCCGCGCCCGGCCATGATCTCCGCCCGGCCGCCGGACAGGAGATCGAGCGTCGAAAACTGCTGGAAGACGCGCACCGGATCGTCCGAGCTCAGCACCGTCACGGCGCTGCTCAGCCGGATCGTCTTCGTTCGCGTCGCAGCCGCCGCCAGCGCGACCGCCGGGGCCGAGGCCGCATAATCCGGGCGGTGATGCTCGCCCAGCCCGAAGACATCGAGGCCAACCTGATCGGCCAGCTCGATTTCCTCGATCAGATCGTTCAGACGCCGTGCCGCCTCCTCGCCCTTGTTCAGAGCGGGATCGGGATTGACGTCGGCGAAGGTATAGAGGCCAAGTTCCATGGCAAAATATCCATCTGTTGTTGATGGACGAGATAGGAAGGCGGGGCCGCAATCGCAAATATGAATTATCGAACGGTTTGTTCGATAATGTTGATGAGGAAGGATCAGGCTGCGCCGATCCACGGATTGACGATGTCGATATCCAATCCTTGAAAATCGCGGACATTGCGGGTGACGAGCGTAAAGCGATGAACGGCAGCCGTCGATCCGATGAAGGCGTCACGCCAGGGTCGCGGATTGGGGACGAACGTCGCGGCACAATGCATGGCCACAGGCTCGTCGATGGATAAGATACGCCCGTGGAGAGAGGTCCTTACCTTCTCGGACCAGTCTCGAAGGATTTTGGCCTGTGAAGGATCGCGTCGCTCAAGAAGCAGTATGCCATTTTCAATTTCAAAAAGCGTGATGACCGAGGTGTAAAGAATATCCGGCGCGATGGCATCAAACCATCGGGCAAAGACTGGATCGGCCTTTCCGTTGCTGAGCTTTCTAAGCTCTGAAATGACATTCGTATCCAGCAGATACATTATGAAAAATCGGCCGGTTTGAAACCAAAGTCGCCGTCGAGTCTCGGGATTTCCAAATCGATCTCATCCGCACCCGGGGAATAAAACGCCTCGGCGACAGTCGGTCCCTTCTTTGCCAATTTCAGATACTCTTCCATGCTTAGCAAGACATGCGAGGGCTTGCCGCGGTCCGTGATGAAAACCGGACCTTCGGCGGCGGCGCGTTTGGCGCCACTTGTGTCTTGATTGAACTCCCGACTGCTCATGACCGTCATCGCCCGAACTCCATTTGTAGAGAAGTTACTACATACATGAGAGATAGGCAATTCGAATCCGAAATCAACCGCTTCGCCACCGCTCTGGAATCACCCTCCGAACCACCTCACGTTCAACATCAGAGCCTCGGATCGTCGGCCAGCAATGCCCAGCGCTCGTGATCGCACCACACACCACCGATCTTCAGATATTTGGGCGAGAATCCCTCCATGCGGAAACCGAGCCTCTGGACCAGCGCGATGGAGGCCTGGTTCGCCGGCTGGATATTGGCCTCCAGCCGATGCAGGCCGACGGTATCGAATGCATGGGCAACCGCCAGGCGCAATGCCTCGGTCATGAAACCGCGGCCGGCAAAACCCACCATGCCGTGATAGCCGAGAAAGGCGCTGCGAAACCCGCCCCAGACCATCTGGCTGATATTGACCACGCCGACGATGCCGCCCGTAGCGGCGTCGCGCGCCACCAGGCCTATATTAGGCCCGGTCACCGTATGCCCGAACCAGGCGTCGAAGCCATCGCGATCGACGAATGGATAGGCCCAAGGCGCATGATAGGCGCGGCTCGCGACATTGGCCGCGATCAGGTCCTCGGCGTCCGATTGCGCGACCGGCGCTATGGTGACGTGCAGCATGGCTCACTCCTCTCATCCCTGGTGGGCGAGCCTTAGCAAATCGAATCCGAAATCAACAGCTTCGGCGGCGACGCGGACTCATTTTCCGAAGCTCGCGCGATCCCCCGGCCCAAGCTTTCGCTCCTGAATCTCAAGCATAGGGCTTCGGCACATCCATCGGATATGACTCGGGAAATCAGATCCTGGCCGCCAGCGCCGCGAGCTGGTCGGTGCATTGGCCCCAGCCCTCGTGAAAACCCATCGCCTCATGGCTCTCGCGGTCCTCTTCCGTCCAATGCAGGACCGTCGCGGTATAGCGCGTCTTGCCGCTGCCGATATCCTCGAACCGAATGGTTCCCACCATGAAAGGCTTGGGCGACGGCACCCAGGCGCTGGTGAAGGCATCGGTGAAGACGATCCGTTCGTCGGGGATCACTTCGAGATAGACACCGACATTCGGATAATCCTCGCCTTCGGGGCTACGCATGGTGACGGAGCTGGTGCCGCCGGCGCGGACATCGAGTTCGGCGGCAGAAATCGTCCAGGGCAGCGGCGCGAACCATTGCTTCACAAGCTCCGCCTCCGTCCAGCAGCGATAGAGTGTCTCGCGCGGCGCGTGGATGATGCGGGTCAGCGAAAGCTCGTGGCGTGCGGTCTGTTCGGTCATGGTCTAATCTCTCTCTCCAATGTGAAACGGCCCGATCGGCCCATGTCCCAGGACGTTTGGGGCTGTCCTATCCCGACAGGGACCGGACAACTCGGCGGCTACTTTGCGATCGCCGGAGCCGTGGCGCTCAAGCGGTCGAGCTGGTGACGGATATGCGTAGCCTCCGCAGGCGAGCGGGCAAGCGCGATGGCATGGTCGAAGGCCGAACGTGCCGCCTGCGCCCGTTGCAATTGCATGAGCAAGCCACCTCTAAGTCCATGAAAATAAAAATAGCTGTCGAGCTGGTCCGCCAAAGGTTCGATCAGGGCGAGTCCGGCTTCCGGTCCCTTGAGCTTGGCGACGGCGACGGCGCGGTTCAGCGTCACCACCGGCGATGGATGCACCCGCTCCAGCGTCTGGTAGAGCAGATCGATTTCCGCCCAGTCGGTATCCTCGGCCCGCTTGGCCCTCGAATGCAGCGCGGCGATCGCCGCCTGAAGCTGATAAGGACCGGGACGGCGATGGCGGATCGCCTTGTCGAGCATGGCCAGCGCCTCGTCGATCAGCGTGTGGTTCCAGAGCGATCGATCCTGGTCTTCCAAAAGCACGATCTGCCCATCTGCATCGAAGCGCGCCGCCTGCCGCGATTGCTGCAACAGCATCAGCGCCAGCAGACCCATCACCTCGGGCTCACCGGGAAAGATGCGCAGCAGCAATCGGCCGAGGCGGATCGCCTCGTCGGCGAAAGCAGAGGCCTCGCGCCCCGGCCCGCCGGCAGAATAGCCCTCGTTGAAGATGAGATAGACTATGGCGCTCACCAGCGCCAGCCGCTCGGCCCGCTCGACCGGGCCCGGCGTCTCGAAGGGCACGCCGGCGGCGGCAACCCGCGCCTTGGCGCGGGTAATGCGCTGTTCCATGGCACTGTCGCTGACGAGGAAGGCGCGGGCGATCTGCGCCACCGAGAGGCCGGAGACGACACGCAGCGCCAGCGCGATCTGCTGCGTCGCCGGCAGGTCCGGATGACAGCAGATAAACAGCAACCGCAGGATATCGTCGCGATAGTTGGAGCCGTCGAGCCGCTCGGCAAGATCGCTCTCAGCATCGCCGGTATCGGAGATCGCCTCCTCGTCCGGGAGAGCCTGCGTCTTCGCCTGCTTGCGCACCGCGTCGATGGCGCTATTGCGGCCGACAAAGATCAGCCAGGCGACGGGATCGCGCGGTGGCCCCTTGTCCGGCCAGGTCTTCAAGGCCCGAAGGCAGGCCTCCTGAAACGCCTCCTCGGCGATGTCGAGATTGCGGAAATAGCGCAGCAGAGCACCGACCACCTGCGGCCGGGCATTGGTCAGCGCGATATCGATCCAGGCAATATCCGTCATGTCGCGAGCGTCCCCGGTCTGAAGACATAAAGCGGCCGGATCTCATAGGAGCCGACGCCGGGATTGGCAGCCGCCAGTTTCTTCGAAAATTCAATTGCTTCGTCGAGTGTCTCAAAGTCGATGACGTAGAAGCCGAGCAATTGCTCCTTCGTCTCGGCGAAGGGGCCGTCAATGACCAGCGGTTCGTTCTTGCCCTTACGCAACGTCGTCGCCGCCGTCGTCGGCATCAGCCGCGCGACCGGGCCGAGCTTGCCGGCCTCGCCCAGCGGCTTCTGCACCGCGATCAAACGGTCCATCGTCGCCTGCTCCTCCTCCTTGGACCAGGCAAACACCGTATCTTCGTCGTTGTAGCACAGGATTGCGTACAGCATGCGTTGCTCCTCTCCCCTAAAGACGCAGGAGTATCGCCCGCTCCGACAGGCGACGTCAAAATTTATTGCTGGAGATGCCCGGCTTGGCGGATAAGGCCAATCAAATTGGCCACCTCATGCAGCCGGGGAGACTTTAGCCGCAGATCGCGGTCGGTGCGTTCGACGATGACCAGATCGTCCTGCGGGATGACAAAGGCATATTGCCCGCCCGCGCCCCAGGCGAAATAGGCGCCCGTCGGAAGGTGAAACGCATTGGCGCTCGCATCGGTGGCCGGCAACGGCCGGTCGGCGGTCCACCAGAGATAGCCGTATCCGAACCCATGATCGGCGTCCGAATAGGGCGTGGTGCTGTCGCGCACCCACTGCCGGGGAACGATTTCCTGCCCGTTCCAGCGCCCACCATCCAGAAAAAGGAGAGCGAAGCGGGCAAGATCCCGCGTGCTCATCCGGAACGTATAGGCGGGATGGATCGACGCGCGGCCGCGAACCTTGTGCTGCGCATGCGGGTCGTAGTCCTGCATGCCGATCTTCCGCGCGATCTCGTCCTCGAAAGCGTCATAGATGGAGGTGCCGGTCGCCTTTTCGTAGATCGTGCCGAGGGCGTTGAAGTCCCAATTGTTGTAATACCAGAACGTTCCCGGCGCATGGCTGAAGCGCTGCGGCCGCCGCGCGGCCATCGCCTCCGTTTCATAGAGCGCCGGATGATAGATTCCGGATTGTGCCTCGAGAAGCATGCGGACCGTCGCCTGCTTTTCCTGATCGGACAGCGATGGTGGCTTGTCGTCGACACCCAATTGCTGGAGCGTGCCGGCAAGGTCGATCTGATGCTGCGCGACGGCGATCCCGATCAGGGAATCGAGCAGGCTCTTGCGGATGGAAGCCAGTTCCATCGGCTTGCTCGTATCTCCCCATTCGGCAACGACGGATCCATGCTGGACCACCATGACGGCGCTGACATCATGCGCGTCGGCAAAGGCCTTCGCCTCGCCCAATTGCGGCGCCGACCATCCGGAAGTCTGGGGAGATACATGTGTCCATTCGGCCGAAGGGACGGCCTGCGCCCAAGCCGGGCTCGATAGCAGTCCAACGAATAGCAACCAGATGACACGCATAGCCGATGCCCTGTTTCAAACGTCGGCATCGAATTTCCGGGCGAATAAGTCTTTTCGTTGACTAAAGCGCGCCCGGCAGGTTTCCGCGACATCAGGGCGCATGCCGCTTTCCCCAGCAGCAATGCCGTCAACAAGGCGCACCGATCATTAAGAAATGGGCGACGCCTTATGATCCGATCAGTTTGGGGACGGGTCCAGAATAGTTGCCGGTTTCGAGAAAGGCCGGACAACCTTTGCGGCTGCTTGGGACGCCTGCCCAGCTTTCGCCTTGCCCTCCCATAGCGGCAAGCCAACCGACTGTGACACGGCCGGATCGCTGGTGAAGACCGGATAGCCGCGCTCGATCAGCCGCAACAGGACCTCTCTGTCCTTGCGGACATGCAGGCGGGTCAGGTTTTCCTGATTATAGACATGGCCGCCGGAATCCGGGTTGATGCCGGTGATGATGACCGCGGTCGCGCCGTTGTAGAGCGCGAAAAGCACGGCGTTGATGCCGTTCGAGCATTTGTCGTCGGCGCCCAGTTCGCTGCATTTGACGCCGCCCACCCTATCGAGCAGCGCCATACGCTTGTAGCGATCGACGATCTCGAGCTTGTCGTAGCGATAATTGAAGGCCTTCAGCCCGTCTTCCAGCCGCTGCCGCTCCTTGCGCCACAGCAGAACGTACAGCATTTTGGCGCGCTCGCCATTGAGAACGCGCCGCACTTCGACGGCATTGGTGTTCGTTCCCTCGATCTGGTTGAACTGCACGAGCGCCACGTCGGGCGCTTCGATGCCCCATGCCTTCGTCACCACCTGGGACCCGTTGATGGTGATGACCCGGAAGGTCTCGTCGAAATCCACCGGCTTGTGCGACACCGGCGCCGAACCGACCACGAGGACGGGGCCGCGAAACGGCTCCGCCAGGACAGGCGGCTTCGGCCGGGACACATGATACTTGATCTGCCGATAAATATGTTTCTTCAGTTCCGAAAATTGAGCAGCCATTACGCGCCTTGATATCCCCAGAAGGCGTTCATCCAAAAAATCGATCCCGCACCCGGTCCTGCGACGGCAGGATCGGATGCGGGACGACTATCGCTGCTTCTCCTAACGGAAGGAAAATAAACAAATCTTACACGGCATAACCTGAGGTGAGAGATGGGCCTCGCCGGTCGATTATCCCGCGCTCAGCGTCCGCCGCACGGCGTCCTTCCACCCCTTGAGTTTGACGCTTCGCGTTTTCTCGTCCATGGCCGGCTCGAACCGCCTGTCGCGCGCCCATGCCTTGGCGAAACCATCGCGATCCGGCCAGACGCCGGCACGGCTGCCGGCGAGCCAGGCAGCTCCGAGCGCGGTGGTTTCGAGGATAGTGGGACGGTCGACCGGAGCATCCAGCAGGTCGGCAAGCCGCTGCATCGTCCAGTCCGACGCGACCATGCCGCCATCGACGCGCAGCACCGTCTCGCGGCCACTGCCGTTGCGCCAATCCTTGTGCATGGCATCCAGCAGGTCGCGCGACTGGTAGCAGACCGCCTCCAACGCGGCGCGGACGATTTCCTCCGGGCCGGTATTGCGCGTCAGCCCGAAGATCGCGCCGCGGGCGTCCGGGTCCCAATGCGGCGCGCCGAGGCCGGTGAAGGCCGGCACGAGATAGACGTCCTGGGTCGGATCGGCCTTCGCCGCCAAGGCGCCGGAATCGGCAGCGCGCTGGATCGCCTTCAGCCCGTCACGCAGCCATTGCACCGCCGCCCCGGCGATGAAGATCGAACCTTCCAGCGCATAGGTCGTCTCGCCGTTCAGCCGGTAGGCGATGGTCGTCAGCAGCCGGTTCTTCGAGCGCACGATATCCGCACCGGTATTGAGCAGCGCGAAACAGCCTGTGCCATAGGTGGATTTCATCATGCCGCGCTCGAAGCAGGCCTGGCCGATGGTCGCCGCCTGCTGGTCGCCCGCCACGCCGAGAATGGGAATCGCCGCACCGAGCAGCGACGGCTCTGTGATGCCGAAATCGGCGGCACAATCCTTCACCTCGGGCAGCATGGCCGCCGGCACGCGCAGGATCTCGAGCAGATCCTCGTCCCATTCATTATTGGCGATATTGTACATCAGCGTCCGCGAGGCATTGGTCGCATCGGTGACGAAGCTCTTGCCGCCGGTCAGACGCCAGATCAGGAAGGTGTCGATCGTGCCGAAGCAGAGCTCGCCCTTGGCGGCGCGGGCACGCGCGCCCTTCACATTGGCCAGCATCCAGGACAGCTTGGTGCCGGAGAAATAAGGGTCGAGCAGCAGGCCGGTGCGGCGGGTGAAGAGCTTTTCCAGATCCTGCCGCTTCAGCTTGTCGCAATAGCTCGCGGTGCGGCGGTCCTGCCAGACGATGGCATTGTGGATCGGCTTTCCAGTCTCGCGATCCCACACGACGACGGTTTCGCGCTGATTGGTGATGCCGAGCGCGGCAATGTCCTTGGCCGTGATGCCGGCGGCCTCGATGGCCTTGCCGGCCGTGAACAGGACGGAAGCCCAGATCTCCTCGGCATCGTGCTCGACCCAGCCGGATTTCGGATAATGCTGGGTGAATTCCTTCTGCCCGACGCCGGCAACCTTCATGTTGCCATCGAAAACGATCGCCCGTGTCGACGTCGTCCCCTGGTCGATCGCCAAGACATAACCGCCCATGCGGTCCTCCCTCTAATTTTTTCCCTAACAACAGATACGGCAGCAAAACGAATGTGAAAAGAAAGCAAAACGAAATTTTTGTCGAAAAGACCGCCTTTCAGCTCGCGAATATATGAAGACCTCTGTCGCAAAAGAGTCTTGCAGCGGTGCGATTGCCATATCCGCAGGTTTGGGACTAACCTCAGACCGCTATTGCGCTGCAACAAGACGGCGCGCGTCCAAGGAGAAGATCATGGCAAGAACAGTCGTTGTCACCGGTTCCACGAGCGGTATCGGCCTCGCCATCGCGACGGCCTTCGCCGCCAAGGGCGACAACATCGTCCTCAACGGCTTCGGCAAGCCCGAAGAGATCGATGCCATCAGAAACACGCTCGAAGCCTCGGGCGGCGGCAAAGTGATCTACCATCCGGCCGACATGACCAAGCCCGCCGAGATCGCCGACCTGATCGCGACCGCCAATTCGACCTTCGGCAGCGTCGACGTCCTCGTCAACAATGCCGGCATCCAGCATGTCGAGAAGATCGAGGATTTCCCCATCGAGAAATGGGACCAGATCATCGCCATCAATCTGTCGAGCTCCTTCCACACCATTCGCGCCGCCGTGCCGCTGATGAAGGCGAAGAAATACGGCCGCATCATCAACATCGCCTCGGCCCACGCCCTCGTCGCCTCCCCGTTCAAATCCGCCTATGTCGCGGCAAAGCATGGTATATTGGGCCTGACCAAGACGGTGGCGCTCGAGCTCGCCGAATTCGGCGTCACGGTAAATGCCATCTGCCCCGGCTACGTCCTGACCCCGCTGGTCGAAAAGCAGATCCCGGACACGGCCAAGGCGCGCGGGATGACCGAGGAGCAGGTCAAGAACGAGGTGATCCTCAAGGCGCAGCCGACGCATGAATTCGTCAAGGCCGAAGAGATCGGCGCATTGTCGGTCTACCTTGCCAGCGACGAGGCCCGCCAGATCACCGGCACCCACGTCTCGATTGACGGTGGCTGGACCGCGGAATAACGATAGACGGTTAGGGCCGGATTCGCCTGACCTATCCGGCCCTGACCGACAAAAGATAATTGGGAACGACATGAACGACAGCATCCGCTTTATCCTCAACGGCGAGGATATGACGCTTTCCAGCCTGCGCCCTACCGAGACGCTCCTCGATTTCCTGCGTCTCAACCGGCATTTGACGGGTACGAAGGAGGGATGCGCGGAAGGCGATTGCGGCGCCTGCACGGTCTTGGTCGGACGGCTGGTCGACGGCGGCCTGCACTATGAATCCGTCAATGCCTGCATTCGTTTCGTCGGCTCCCTGCACGCGACCCATGTCGTCACCGTCGAGCATCTGGCCGCCAGGGACGGCACGCTGCATCCGGTGCAGCAGGCCATGGTCGACTGCCATGGCTCGCAATGCGGCTTCTGCACGCCGGGCTTCGTCATGTCGCTCTACGGCCTGTGGCTATCGACCGAAAAACCAAGCCGGGCGCAGATCGAGAAATCATTGCAGGGCAATCTCTGTCGCTGCACCGGCTACGAGCCGATCGTCAAGGCGGCCGAACAGGTGAGCCATAAGCGGCCGAGCGCCCTCTTCGATCCGCTGGAAAAGACCAGGGCCGACATCATCGCCCGGCTCTGGGCCATGCAGGGCGACGACACCATCACCATGACCTCTTCCGACGGCGACCGCCTGATCGTGCCGGGTTCGGTTCCCGCCCTTGCCCAGATCCTCGCCGACGAGCCGAAGGCGACGGTCGTCGCCGGCTCCACCGATGTCGGCCTCTGGGTCACCAAGCAGATGCGCAAGCTCGACCCGGTCGTCTTCATCAATCACCTGACCGACCTGCAGAAGATCACCGTGGGCGAGAGCGGCCTGACCATCGGCGCCGGCGTCACCTACAGCCGCGCCTTTGCCGCCATCGCCGAAAAAATCCCCGCTTTCGCAAGCCTGATCAACCGCATCGGCGGCGAGCAGGTGCGCAACATGGGCACGATCGGCGGCAATATCGCCAACGGCTCACCCATCGGCGACACGCCGCCGCCACTGATCGCGCTCGGTGCGAGCGTCAGGCTGCGCTCGGTTGCCGGTACGCGTACGCTGCCTCTGGAAGATTTCTTCATCGACTATGGCAAACAGGACCGCAATCCCGGCGAGTTCGTCGAGAGCATCTTCGTACCCTACCCCGCCGAAGACTGTCATTTCGCCGTCTACAAGATCTCCAAGCGCCGCGACGAGGATATTTCGGCGCTCTGCGGCGCTTTTCATCTCTCGCTGGACGATGCCGGCAATGTCGCCGATATCCGCATCGCCTTCGGCGGCATGGCCGGCACGCCGAAGCGTGCCCGCACGGTCGAGGCCGAACTGATCGGCAAGCCCTGGACGGAGGCGACCGTCACCGCAGCCCGCCCCGCCTTCGACGCCGACTATACGCCGCTGACGGATTGGCGCGCGACCGCCGAATACCGGCAACTGACCGCCAAGAACCTGCTCATCCGCTTCTATCTGGAAACGGCCGGTGCGCCGCAGGAATTGCAGCGCTTCGCAACGGTGGAGGCCTGAACCATGGACAAGTCCACCTTCGAGGAACGCAAGGTGATCAACGGCTCGATGCACGGGTCATTGAAACACGATTCAGCGCATAAGCATGTCACCGGTGCCGCCGACTATATCGACGATTTGCCGGAACCCTCCGGCCTGCTGCATGGCGCGCTCGGCCTTTCCGACCGCGCCCATGCCGACATCGCCGGCATCGATCTTTCCGCCGTCAAGGCCTATCCGGGCGTCGTCTGGGTGTTCACCGGCAAGGACATTCCCGGCGTCAACGACACCAGCTCCAACGGCATGCATGACGAGCCGCTGCTCGCCGAAACCAAGGTCGAGTTTCACGGCCAGCCGATCTTCGCCGTGATTGCCGAGACCCGCGATGCGGCTCGCCGCGCCGCACGCCTTGCCAGAATCGACTATCACGACCTGCCGCACTGGAGCGACATCGACGGCGCGCTCGCCAATGGCGCACCGCTGGTCTACGAGCCCATGACGCTGAAGCGCGGTGAGCCGGAAACCGAGATGGCCAATGCCAAGCACCGCATCAAGGCGCAGATGCGCATCGGCGGCCAGGAGCATTTCTATCTCGAAAGCCACATCGCCATGGCGATCCCCGGCGAGGATGACGAAGTGACCGTCTGGTCCTCCACCCAGCATCCGAGCGAGATCCAGCACATCGTCGGCCATGTGCTGAACATTCCGTCCAACGCGGTCACCGTCAACGTGCGCCGCATGGGCGGCGGCTTCGGCGGCAAGGAGACGCAGGGCAACCAGTTCGCCGCGCTCGCCGCCGTCGCCGCCAAGAGGCTCGGCCGCGCGGTCAAATTCCGGCCGGACCGCGACGAGGACATGGCCGCCACCGGCAAGCGCCACGACTTCCTGGTCGACTATGAAATCGGCTTCGACGATGACGGCCACATCCATGCGGTCGACGCGACCTATGCCGCCCGTTGCGGCTTTTCCTCCGACCTCTCCGGCCCGGTCACCGACCGTGCCTTGTTCCATGCGGATTCCAGTTATTTCTACCCGCATGTGCATCTCACATCGAAACCACTGAAGACGCACACCGTCTCCAACACCGCCTTCCGCGGCTTCGGCGGCCCGCAGGGCATGGTCGGCGGCGAGCGCTTCATCGAGGAGATCGCCTATGCGCTCGGCAAGGACCCGCTGGAAATCCGCCGCGCCAATTTCTACGGCCAGCCCGGTTCTGGCCGGACGCTGACGCCTTATCACCAGGAGGTGGAGGACAATATCATCCACCGCATCGTCGACGAGCTGGAGGAAACCTCCGACTATCAGGCGCGGCGCAACGCCATCATCGAATTCAACCGCTCCAGCCGCTTCATCCGCAAGGGCATCGCGCTGACGCCGGTGAAATTCGGCATCTCCTTCACCATGACCGCCTTCAACCAGGCGGGCGCGCTGGTGCACATCTATCAGGACGGATCGATCCATCTGAACCACGGCGGCACCGAGATGGGCCAGGGTCTCTATACCAAGGTGGCGCAGGTGCTGGCCGACAGTTTCCAGGTCGATATCGACCGGGTGAAGATCACCGCCACCACGACCGGCAAGGTGCCGAATACCTCGGCCACCGCCGCCTCCTCCGGCTCCGATCTCAACGGCATGGCAGCTTTCGATGCCGCCCGGCAGATCAAGGAACGGCTCGTCGCCTTCGCGATGGAAAAATGGGGCGTCGGCGTCGAGGAGGTGCAGTTCCTGCCGAACCGCGTGCGCGTTGGTGACAGTGAAATTCCCTTCCCGGATTTCATCAAGCAGGCCTATTTCGCCCGCGTGCAACTTTCCGCCGCCGGCTTCTACAAGACGCCGAAAATCCATTGGGACCGCAAAGCCGGCCGCGGCACGCCCTTCTACTATTTCTCCTATGGCGCCGCCTGCTCGGAAGTATCGATCGACACGCTGACCGGCGAATATCTGATCGACCGCACCGACATCCTCCACGATGTCGGTCGTTCGCTGAACCCGGCCATCGATATCGGTCAGGTCGAGGGCGCCTTCGTGCAGGGCGTGGGCTGGCTGACCACCGAAGAGCTCTGGTGGGATGCCAAGGGCCGGCTGCGCACCCACGCGCCCTCGACCTACAAGATCCCGCTCGCCTCCGACCGGCCGAAGATCTTCAACGTCCGCCTTGCCGAATGGTCCGAAAATGCCGAGGCCACCATCGGCCGCTCCAAGGCCGTCGGCGAACCGCCCTTCATGCTCGGCATCTCGGTGCTCGAAGCCCTGTCCATGGCCGTCGCCAGCGTCGCCGACTACCGCGTCTGCCCAAGGCTGGACGCGCCGGCAACACCGGAACGGGTGCTGATGGCGGTCGAGCGGTTGAAGGGGATGTGATGGTTTGGGAGGGGCAGCCTGGTAAGGGATACCCTTCGCTCACGCTCAGGGTGTTCGTTGCTTCGCGCCGAACGCCCGCCCTCTGCCCCTTCGGGGCATCTCCCCCACAAGGCGGGAGATTGGCAACCCGTGGCACCATCTCGCACCACGCAAAGACTGTATCTGCTGAAGCTGGGTTTATTGCTTCCACCGATGGCGCGGCAAACTCCCGACGATCTCCCCTCTTGTGGGGGAGATGTCCCGAAAGGTCCGAAGGACGAGGGGGGTACACACTCTCCTCATACTCCAAGGGTCCGAACTCATGACCCAACCCCTCGAAACCTTCCTTGCCGAAAACCTACGCACCATCCTGATTGAAATTACCGGCACGCAGGGCTCCACGCCGCGCGAGGCCGGCACGTTCATGCTGGTCTCGGCGGAGCATATCTGGGGAACGATCGGCGGCGGACAGTTCGAATATCTGGCGATCGGCAATGCCCGCGCGATGCTGGCGGGTGGCGGCACGGAATTCATGGATATTCCGCTCGGCCCCGAGATCGGCCAATGCTGCGGCGGCCGCACGCAGCTCCGCTGCCGCCCGGCAACGCCCGATGTCATCGAGGCGCTGAGACGGCGGCTGCGGGACGAAAGCGGAGACTGGCCGGACGTCTATCTCTTCGGCGCCGGTCATGTCGGTCGCGCCTTGGCGATCGCGCTGAAGCCGCTGCCGCTTGTCACCACGGTCATCGAGACGCGTCAGGAGGAGCTGGACGAGCTTCCTGCCGATATCAGCGCCCGTCTCGTTGCCATGCCGGAGGCCCTGATCTCGGAAATCCCCGCCGGTTCCGCCATCGTCATTCTGACGCATGACCACGCATTGGACTTCCTGATCGCCCAGCAGGCACTTGCCCGGACCGATCTCGCCTATGTCGGCATGATCGGCTCGGCGACCAAGCGCGCGACGTTCTCCAGCTGGCTCGCCCGCGAAGGCGGCGACAAGGCTTCGCTCGACCGGCTGACGCTGCCGATCGGCGGCGCGGCGGTAAAGGACAAGCGTCCCGAGGTCATCGCCGCCATGACGGCCGCCGAGCTTCTGACGACATTTGCGGCCTACCGCACCCGCCTGTCTTCACAATAGGGTTCGCGTCCGTCGAGAAATCCGAGATCGCGCTTCAGCCGATCGGACATCTCCTCCAGATCCAGGCGTGGCGCCGACTCCGCCCGGCCAGGAACGACCTTTGACAAAACCGTCAGCACTCGCTCCAGAGCGGAAGGCCTCGCGATATTCACCTGCTCAACAGCTTGGCAAGCCATGACAACACCTCAAACCAATCGATGATATGGATTGCAGTTTGCCGCTGAAAATGCTGAAATTCCAATCGAACCTTCATCTACATACATAAAGAGAACTTATCCATGAAACTGTCGAAACAGTTTCCGCTGAACGCGCTCCGCGTCTTCGAGGCCGCCGCCCGGCTCGGCAGCTTCACGCGCGCCGGCGAGGAACTGGGCATGACGCAGACGGCCGTCAGCTATCAAATCAAACTGCTGGAGGAGACTGTCGGCGAGCCGCTGTTCCTGCGGCGTCCACGCCAAATCGCGCTGACGGAAATAGGCGAACAGCTGGCACCGAAGGTCAGCGAGGCCTTCGGCATGCTGAGCGAAGCAACGGCGTCTGCCAGCGGCGGCGGCGCGGAAACCACGCTGCTCATTCATTCGACGCCGACATTTGCCTCGCAATGGCTCGCACGCCATCTCGGCTCGTTTCAGCTCAAGCATCCGAATATCGCGGTAAGGCTCGCCACCTCCGCCTCGATCATCGACTTTGCCCACGAACCCTCCGATATCGCTATCCGCGCTGGGCGCGGCACATGGCCGGGCCTGCGCGCGCATCTCTTGATGAAAATGTATTTCACGCCGATGCTCAGCCCGGACCTGGCCGCGACCATAGGCGGCGTCCATCAACCCGCCGATCTTCTCAAGCTGCGCATCATCGATGCCGGCGATCCCTGGTGGACGCAATGGTTCGAAGAGGCCGGCGTTCCCGACCCCGGCCTGCAGGGAAGACCGCGAAGCAGGCTCGGCGCGCAATCCTTCGAGGCAAGCGCAGCCATAGCCGGACAAGGCGTCGCCGTCCTGACGCCGGAATTCTATGCCGACGATCTGGCGTCGGGCCGGCTGATCCAGCCTTTCGACATCCTTTCGACGGACGGCGTGGATTATTGGCTCGCCTATCCCGAAACCAGACGCCACACACCGAGAATCCGCGCCTTCAGGGACTGGATTCTCGGCGAATTCGGCATGCCGTTGGATAGACCTCAATAAGCCATGTCAGGCGCGTAGAAACAGCGCGGCGTGTTCTCGTCCGGAAACAGGCACAGGTGATAGGAGCCATCGGGCGAACGCATCGTCTTGCCCTGCGGCAACGTGAAAATATGGGCATGCGTCACATAACGATGATCGCCCGGCTGTAACATGATCCGATAGCCGCCGGGGATGACGGTGACCGTGCGGGACGGGATCATCTCGCAATCGCCGGTCTCGCTGTCGCCATTGCAACAATAGGGATCATAGGTCCAGCCGGACGGTGCATCATGCGCCATCGCCGCGGTAGCAAAAAGAAAGAATACGAACGCCAGAATACCACGCATGGGCAATTCTCCGTCGAAATGGACGGCCACCGCGGACGCAGCCCGCTCAAAGCAGCCGCAGGCGTTTCACAACTCGCCATATTCTGATCTAATGCGAGCTGGACGCTCGACAAGAGTGTCGCTTTTCCCTGACACATCAAACTCCCCCCTTCCCTCCGTCCCCAACATTTTGCAAGGTGTCGAGTCGGAGGAAGAAAAGGGGAACTGAATGTATGAATACGCCATAGCGTGGGAATGGCTGGCCTTCGCTGCCCGCTGGTTCCACGTCATCACCGCGATTGCCTGGATCGGCTCGTCCTTCTATTTCATCGCGCTCGATCTCGGGCTGGTGAAGCGCCCGCATCTTCCGCCCGGCGCCTATGGCGAGGAATGGCAGGTGCATGGCGGCGGCTTCTATCACATCCAGAAATATCTGGTGGCGCCGGCCACGATGCCCGAGCACCTGACCTGGTTCAAATATGAGAGCTATTTCACCTGGCTCTCCGGCTTCCTGATGCTCTGCATCGTCTATTATGGCGGCGCCGATCTCTTCCTCATCGATCGGCATGTGCTCGACGTCAGCGTCCCCGCCGCCATCATCATTTCGCTGGCCTCGCTGGCCGGCGGCTGGATCGTCTACGACCTGCTCTGCAAGTCGCCACTCGGCAACAATACCTGGGGCCTGATGGCGGTGCTCTATGCCGTCCTCGTCTTCATGGCCTGGGGCTATACGCACCTCTTCACCGGCCGCGCCGCCTTCCTGCATCTCGGCGCCTTCACCGCGACGATCATGTCGGCCAATGTCTTCATGATCATCATCCCCAATCAGAAGATCGTGGTCGCCGATCTCATCGCCGGGCGCACCCCCGACCCGAAATATGGCCGCATCGCCAAGCAGCGCTCGCTGCACAACAACTACCTGACGCTGCCTGTCATCTTCTTCATGCTCTCGAACCACTATCCGCTGGCCTTCGGCACCGCCTATAACTGGATCATCGCCGCCCTGGTGTTCCTGATGGGCGTCACCATCCGCCATTGGTTCAACACCACCCATGCCCGCAAGGGTCGTCCGACCTGGACCTGGATCGTCACCGTCATCCTCTTCATCCTCATCATGTGGCTGTCGACCGTGCCGAAGGTGCTGACCGGCGAGAAGGATGCCGAAGCCGTCGCGCCCGCCTTCCAGCAATTCGCGTCGGATGCGCATTTCCCGGCGGTGAAGCAGATGGTCTCGACGCGCTGTTCGATGTGTCATGCCGCCGAGCCGGTTTTTGAAGGCCTTGCCCGGGCGCCGAAGGATGTAAGGCTGGAAAATGACGCGGAAATCGCTATGCATGCCCGCGAGATCTATATCCAGGCCGGCCGCAGCCACGCCATGCCTCCCGGCAACGTCACCGAGGTGACGCCGGAGGAGCGCAAATTGCTGGTCGCCTGGTTCGAAAGCTCCGTCGGAGAAAAACACCAATGACCACCCTTTTGCGCGGCCGCCTGCTATCCTTCAAGCATGCGCCGCAGAGCCTCGATGACACGGACAGCTATTCGTATGAAAGCGATGGCGGCCTGCTGATCGAAAATGGCGTCATCACCGCTGTCGGCCCCTATGCGAACGTCAAGGCTAAGGCGCCGGCGCATGTAACCGAAGTCGACCACCGCCCGCACCTGATCCTGCCGGGCTTCATCGACATGCACCTGCATTTCCCGCAGATGCAGGTGATCGCCTCCTATGCCGCCAACCTCCTGGAATGGCTGAACACCTACACCTTCCCCGAGGAATGCCGCTTCGTCGAAAGCGCCCATGCCGAGCGCATCGCCACCCATTTCTACGACGAGTTGATCCGCCACGGCACCACGACGGCAGTCGCCTATTGTTCCGTGCACAAGACCTCGGCCGACGCCTTCTTTGCCGAAGCCCTGCGCCGCAACATGCGCATGGTCGGCGGCAAGGTGATGATGGACCGCAACGCGCCGCAGGGCCTGCTCGATACGCCCGAGATGGGCTATGACGAGACCCGCCAGGTGATATCGGACTGGCACGGCAAGGGCCGCAACCACGTCGCCATCACCCCGCGTTTCGCCATCACCTCCACGCCAGCGCAGATGGAAGCGGCCGCGGCCCTTGCTCGTGAATTCCCGGACCTGCACATCCAGACGCATCTCTCGGAGAACCACGACGAGATCAAATTCACCGGCGAGCTCTATCCGGAGGCGATCGACTACACGGATATCTATGCCCGCTACGGCCTGCTTGGCCGCAAAAGCCTCTTCGGCCACGCGATCCACCTGTCCGAGCGCGAAGCCGATGCCATGAGCGAGGCCGGCGCGGTCGCGGTGCATTGCCCGACCTCCAACCTCTTCCTCGGCTCCGGCCTCTTTCCGCTGAAGGCGCTCGCCCGCCGTGAAAAGCCGGTGCGCATCGGCGTTGCCACCGATATTGGCGGCGGCTCCAGCTATTCGATGCTGCGCACCATGGACGAGGCCTACAAGATCCAGCAGCTCCTCGGCGAACGCCTGAACCCGCTGGAAAGCTATTATTACATGACGCGCGGCAATGCCGAGGCCCTGTCGCTCGCCGACAGGATCGGCACGCTCGACGTCGGCACCGACGCCGACCTCACCATTCTCAACGCCGCCGCCACGCCGGCCATGGCGCTGAAGATGGAAGTGGTGAAGAGCCTCACGGAAGAACTGTTCCTGCTGCAGACCATGGGCGACGACCGGGCGATTGCAGAGACCTATGTCGCCGGCAAGGCTATGAAATCGACCTTGAAGTGATCTCGTTGAGAGAATAGCCCCATCTCCGGAAGCGAACCATTCTGACTCGAACCCTCCCATAGGATTTCCATCAAGAAGGCAGATTGCCATGACCGCGCCGCTTACCATCGCCGAACTGAAACAGCTCGCCAAACGGCGCGTGCCGAAAATGTTCTTCGACTATGCGGATTCGGGCTCCTGGACGGAGTCGACCTATGCCGCGAACGAGGCCAACTTCGCCAGGATCAAGCTGCGCCAGCGCGTCCTCGTCGACATGACCAATCGCTCGCTGGAAAGCACCATGATCGGCCAGAAGGTGTCGATGCCGGTGGCGCTGGCGCCGACGGGCATGACCGGCATGCAGCATGCCGACGGCGAAATGCTGGCGGCGCGCGCGGCGGAGGAATTCGGCATTCCCTTCACGCTCTCGACCATGAGCATCTGCTCGATCGAGGACATCGCCTCGGTGACGACGAAGCCCTTCTGGTTCCAGCTCTACGTCATGAAGGATCGCGACTTCGTGACGAACCTCATCAGCCGCGCCAAGGCGGCAAAATGCTCTGCCCTGGTGCTGACCGCCGACCTGCAGATCCTCGGCCAGCGCCACAAGGATATCCGCAACGGCCTCTCCGCTCCGCCGAAATTCACGCCCAAGCACATCTGGCAGGTGGCAACGCGGCCGGCCTGGTGCATGAGCATGCTGCAGACCAAGCGCCGCAGCTTCGGCAACATCATCGGCCATGCCAAGAACGTCACCAGCCTGAAATCGCTGTCGACCTGGACGCATGAGCAATTCGATCCCCGGCTGTCCTGGAGCGATGTCGCCTGGATCAAGGAACAATGGGGCGGGCCGCTGATCATCAAGGGCATTCTCGACGTCGAGGATGCGAAGGCCGCCGTCGATACCGGCGCCGATGCCATCATCGTTTCCAATCATGGCGGCCGCCAGCTCGACGGCGCCCCCTCCTCCATCAGCATGCTGCCTGGCATCGTCGATGCCGTCGGCGACAGGATCGAGGTGCATATGGACGGCGGCATCCGCTCCGGCCAGGATGTGTTGAAAGCCGTGGCGCTCGGCGCCAAGGGCACCTACATCGGCCGCCCCTTCCTCTATGGCCTCGGCGCCATGGGGAAGGATGGCGTCACATTGGCGCTGGAGATCATCCGCAAGGAACTCGACATGTCGATGGCGCTCTGCGGCAAGCGGGATATCAAGGCGGTGGGGCGCGATATTCTCGCTGACGTCTAGCGCAGCCAGCCCGTCGCCAGCCCGCTGGCCCAGTCCTTGCGCCCTCGTTCCGCCGCCAGTTCCGCCATCGCGCGGTAATCGTAAGCCACCTGCCGAAAGGTCGGTATCCAGATGCCATCCAACTTTTCCATGATGGCGTAGGAAGCGAAGGGGTGGCCGGCCTCGACCTTGTGATAATGGGGCAGATCGTCGTCATAGGCCGGGCAGCCGACACTGCCGGGGTTGACGATCAGGCGGCCGTCGGGAAGCATGACGGCGCGCGGAATATGGCTGTGGCCGCATAGGATCAGCGGGAAATCGATGTCCACGGCCAGGGTTTCGATCTCCTCGATGGGCTTCAGATGGATATGACCGTCCGGTGAGACGGTTTCGAGCCAGTAGACATTGTCGTCTGACGGCGTCGCATGGCAGAGATAGGCCTCGTCCTTGTAGACCGCGTTGAAAGGCAGGCTGCGCAGCCATTCGAGATGACGTTCGCCGAGTTGCGAATGCGCGACCCTGTCGGAAGCATGCATCGCCTCCGGCGCCTGCTCGATCAGATAGCGGTCGTGATTGCCACGCACCGTCACCGCGTCGGTCGCAAGCAGGATCTCGGCCGTTTTTCCCGCGGTCAGCGGTCCGCTGAAGCAATCGCCGAGATTGACGATATCGGCGATGCCCTGGCGGGATATATCCGCAAGCACGGCGTCCAGCGCCAGATGATTGCCGTGCACATCAGCGATGACAGCAAAGCGCAAGGGTCAGCTCCCGCGATAGGTGGAATAGCCGTAGGGCGAGATCAGCAGCGGCACATGATAGTGCGCCGCGGTGTCGGCGATGCCGAAGCGGATCGGCACCAGATCGAGGAAGGCCGGATCCGGCAAACTGGCTCCGGTCCCACGCAGATAATCGCCGGCGCGGAACAGCAGTTCATAGGTGCCGGCGACGAAGCTGTCGCCGATCAGGATCGGCCCGCCGTCCACGCGCCCGTCGGCATTGGTGGTGACCGTCTTCAGATGCTGTCGCACCTCCCCCTCGATCCTGAAAAGATCGATCACCAGCCCTTCGGCCGGCTTGCCGAGGGCGGTATCGAGCACATGGGTCGTCAGTCCGGTCATGGGGTCGGCGCTCCGATGGTGAAGGGGGTGTCGAAGAAGAATTCCGCCAGATTGTTTCCCGGCCCATCGCGATCGACGATGAGGAAATCGCTCGGCTCACCGAGGGCCATCAGCGGATAGTGCCAGACATTGGCACGGTAGTTCACGCCCTGGTCGCCACGCGCCAGGAAGACCCGCGGCGTCCCCGGCTTGCCGCCTTCATCCTCCGCGACCACGACCAGAAACGGACGGTCGTTGAGCGGCACGAAGCTCTGGCTGCCGAAGGGGTGGCGCTCCATCATCTCGATGGCATAGGGAAAGGCGCGGGGCTGGCCACGAAAGATGTTGAGGATCACGCGTGCGCCGTCACCGATGGCTTCGGCAGCGGACAGCGCATGGAAACGCTCCGTCGTGCCGCCATTGATGAACCGCATCGTCGCCGGATCGGCCTCGATCACATCCCCGAACGGCGCGAAGGCAGCCTTTGTCAGAGGGTGGATTTCGAGCGTCTGTGTCATATGATCATTCACCTTCTGCCCGCCAATGGCGGATGGAGTCGAGTTGTGAGAGCAACTCGGGAAGAGATTTACGCGCGGTTTCCCAGGCACTCGTGAAATCGATGTCGAAATATCCATGCGCAATTCGGTCTCGCATGCCGCGCATCGCGCGCCACGGCAAGTCCGGATGCTCGGCGGCGAACTCCGGATAGTCCTCCATGATGCGAGTGGCCACCTCACCGATCATCATGAGATTCATGCCGACCGCACGCTGTTTCTCAACGTCCTTGAGAAACGTGTCTCTATCAATCCCTTGAATAAATTGACCGACCTCTGACGCAGCCTGCTGCATGCGATCAAGATGCGCAATCAACCGGTCCAAACTCATACTGGCTTCGCCTCATCGAGAACGCGCGCGCGCACTTTTTCCGGAAAATCGCCCGGTGTCAGAAGATGAATTTTCGTGCCCGCCAGAAGGTCTTCCAATTCCTCCAGCAGCTCACCCAGGTCGAACAAAGTCGCCCTCGGCAAGGGGTCCACCAAAATGTCGAGATCGCTGTCGAGCTTGTCTTCGCCACGCACAACTGAACCAAAAACACGCGGGTTCTCCGCCTTGAACCGCCTGGTGGCGTCGCGGATCGCCTGCCTGTTTTTCTCCAATGCTTCCGATGGCTTCATCGCGGCATCGCTCCTTCAGCCGCAATATATGCCATGCGCAGCGAAGACAAAATAGATCATGCCTTGTTGCCGAAAAGCCTGAGCCGCATCACGCCGCCATCGGGATGCATGGCGAAGCGCACATGCGTCACCGGGCCGATCGAGGCAAGAACATCGCTGCCATATTCGTGACTATGATCCATTTGCAGCTTCTGGCGCGACAGGATCGGCTTCCAGTTCTCGGAAGCGGTAATCTCCGCATCCGTGAACGTGTCACCGTGGCCAGGCAGATAGGCGCCGAGCAGCTCGCATGTGTCCGGGAAGTTGCCTTTGAAAAAGGCCGTGTCGACGATGACGCGGTTGATCATGCCGGGATGGCCGAGGCGGATGATCGCCCAGTCATGGCCCGGCCCGCGCCGGCGCTTGGTCTCCCAGCCATCGCCCATGTTGATGCCGCGGCCGGGGCCAAGCATCTTGTCGGGATGACCGTAATGGGCGTCCGACCAGGCGAGCGCCTTGGCGCCGTTGAAGATATAAGCGAGGTCGACCTGCTCCCCGCCGCCGACCTTCGACCAATCGAAATAGGCCGAACCGTAGACACGCAGACGCGCCACGCCGCCATCGGGATAGATGTGCAGGCGAAGATGCGTCCAGATCTTTTGCCTGTCGGCCACTTCGAAATAATGATGCGCGCTCGGTCCGAGCGGCGATTTCATCAGGATTTCGGTCCACACGGTCGCATCCGTCGGATCACCATCCGCGACGAAGGCGGCTTCGATGGAGCAGTGGGGCGGATAGTTGCCGGTGAAATAGCTGGTATCGACGTCGAAGCCGAAAATGCGGCCCGGCATGGCGAGCCGGACGATCGCCCAGTCATGGCCGGGCACGCGCTTGCGACGGCTTTCCCAGCCATCCATGTACTTGCCGTTGTCATCGTAGAGCTCCGGATCGAAGCTTGCCGGCACGTCCTGCAGCATGCGCTCCAGCGGCGCGAAGAATTCGTCGGTCGCATAGAGCCCCCTCGCCCCGAGACGCGCGGAGGCAAGGTTGATAGCACCGACCGCGAAAGACGGCAGGCTGGTATCGGCATTATCGGTCATTCAGGTCTCCGGAAGCATGGATTGCAGGCGCAGCAGGGCAATCTTCTCCACCTGCGCCGTCGCGGTCGCAAATTCCGCGTCCCGGCCATTGCCGATCCGCATTTCAAAGGCTGCAAGAATATCGTCCTTGCCCAGTCCTTTGACCGCGATGATAAAGGGAAAGCCGAATTTCGTCACGTAAGCCGTATTGAGCTCGGTGAAGCGAGCATGTTCTGCGGCGGTCAGCCGGTCGAGCCCGGCGCCGGCCTGCTCCTTGCGGCTGTCCTCGGTGAGCTCGCCGGCAATCGCCAGCCGGCCGGCCAGATCGGGATGCGCCCGTAGAACGCCAAGCCGCTCCTGCGGACTGGCGGCGCGGAAGACAGCGGCCAGGGCGGCATGCACACCGCCCGACGTCAATGGCTCGACGATTGCGCCGTCATCATAGGCACGTTCGGCGATGAAGGGAGAATGCTCGAAGACGCCGCCGAAACGGGCCACGAAATCGTCGCGCGTCACCATCTCAGGCCGCGCCGGCAGGAAGATGATGCTGATGCCAATGATGGGCGATCTCGACGCGCCTGGGTATCCAGACCTTGTCGTGCTTCAGCACATATTCGATGAAGCGCCTGAGGGCCGCTGCCCGGCCCGGCCGGCCGACCAGACGGCAATGCAGGCCGACGGACATCATCTTCGGACTGCCCTGCCTGCCCTCCTCGTAGAGCGTATCGAAGGCATCCTTGAGATAGGTGAAGAACTGGTCGCCGGAATTGAAGCCCTGCGGCGTGGCGAAGCGCATGTCGTTGGTCTCTAACGTATAGGGAATGATCAGGAACGGCTTGCCGTTCACGCCGTCGACCCAATAGGGCAGATCGTCGGCATAGGAATCCGACGAATAGAGGAAACCGCCCTCCTCCATGACCAGCCGCAGCGTGTTGTCGGACGGCTTGCCCTGATACATGCCGTAGGGCCGCTCGCCGGTCAGCTCCGTATGCAGGCGCACGGCTTCGAGAATATGCTTGCGCTCCAGATCCTCGCTAAAATCCTTGTATTCCAGCCAGCGATAGCCATGGCTGGCGATTTCCCAGCCCGCCTCTTTCATCGCCGCGACCGCTTCCGGATTGCGCGCCATGGCGAGCGTCACGCCGTAGACGGTCGCCTGTACCTTGAGTTCGGTGAACATGCGCCACAGCCGCCAGAAGCCGGCGCGCGAGCCATATTCATAGATCGATTCCATGTTGAGATTGCGCTGGTTCGGCCAGGGTGCGGCACCGACGATTTCCGACAGCAGGTTTTCGGAAGCCGGATCGCCGTCGAGAATACAGCTTTCCCCGCCCTCTTCGTAGTTGATCACGAACTGCACCGCGACGCGGGCATCATCAGGCCATTTCGGATCGGGCGGGTTGCGACCGTAGCCAACGAGGTTGCGGGAATAGATATCGGACATGAAGGCACCTTCTCGAATATGCGGCAGACGGTAGCATTCACGGCCGGAATGTCGAGCCGGAAAGTGAGAAACTCACTTTCCTTTCAGGAATAAGCGCTTAAAGCGCATCGCGATCTTTCAGATTCGCTCCTCGCACTTTAAGTCTTTGATTTTGCGCATGTCATTGTTCGCAAAACCGCTGCACACTTTTGCGCGGCATGCTTCAGGCGATCCTCCGGGCACTGACTTTGCCCATCGGATGTAGCGAATGCACCCGGAACGGACCGCCGGTTCCTTCCTCCATCATCAGTGCGATATTTGCCACCGGCACCGGATCGGCAAGGACGGGCTCGAAGACGTCGCGCAGCACCTGCTCCATGCGCGAGAGATCGGTGACGTGGACCGTACCGGTCAGCATCATGTGAAAGCGGAATTCGTCCATCACATGCGGATGGCCCCAGCGATGCAGATTGACGAACTGCGCCGCCGAGAGACCATCCGGGTCGCTGCGTTCGATTTCCGCTTCGGTGAGAGGGGCGCGATAGTGATCGAAGGCCTGGATCACCGATGCGGCAAGGAAATGCATCGGCTGGCACGGCTCCGACGGCACCAGGCCGAAGGCACAACCAAGACGCGCCACCTCCAGCCGGGAAATCTCGAAGGGCGTCAGTGCGCCGGAAAAGCGCATGAGGTCGCGCAACAGGCCGGCTTCCGACATGCCCTCCGCCAGCCTGAACGGCGCCTTCAATGTGCCGTTGAAGCCATAGCGGCGCGGCACGGCGGTATGGAAGGCGATCTCGTGGATGCCGAGGCCGCGGATGGCCGGCGGATCGACCATCTCGCCGGAATAGACGTTGCGGCCGAGCCAATTCGCGGCCACGAGCGTCAGCGGATCGCTCGCGGACGGCGTGAAGCAAATGGCGTAGCGCATGAAATCTCCTCCGAAGACGGCGAACCAAGTGCTCGCCGACGAGCAAGGAGATAGGTGATTTGCGTGACAGATTGACGACCTGAGAGCCCCGTAAACTCTCCATATATTCACATTTTATGCGATGCTACAGTAATATGGCTCGAAAGCGCGAATGTCTCCGGCAATTCAAACGGGCAGACAGCGCCCGCCGCCGCCCGGACCGCCGCCTCGGCGAGGCGATGAGCGAGGCCGAAGCTGACCTTGAAGCCTCCGGTCAGCGCGATCAGGCGCGGATGCTCCGGATGCGCCCCCACCATGGGGTCGCGATCGATCGCCTTCGGCCTGAGGCCAGCCCAGCGCTCGACCACCTCGGCATCGGCGAGCACAGGCGCCATCGCCCGTGCCGCGGCAAGCAGGCCATCCAGCAGGCCATCGGTCGATAGGGGATCGTCGAAACGGTTCTCGCTGGTGCTGCCGACGGCTACCAGGCCACCTTCATGCGCAACGATATAGAGGCCGTCACGGAAGATCACCGGCAGGCCGGCATCGACATCCGCCTTCAGGAGCGCGGCCTGTCCCTTGACCGGCTGGCCGAGGGAAGAATGAAGACCCGAAGTCACGCCATCGAGGATCGGGAAGGAACTATGCCCAGCCGAGAGAATGCAACGGCCGAAACGAATGGTGCCCTCGCGGGTCGACGCAACACCATTGTCCGGATCGATGCCGTCCACCTGCAATCCCTCGACAAGCCGGACATGCTTCGCTTTGCCGAGAAAGCTTACCAGCGCCTTCAACAGGGAACGCGGTGCGACGCGGGCGGCGAGCGTGTCGAAGACGAAGCCGCTGGCGCCGGCGTTTGGATCGATCCAGCCATCGACCGGCGCGGTATCGGACACATGCCAATGAAATTGCCGATCGCCATGGCACCAATGTCTCTCGGCGTCCTGCGAATGACCGAGTGCGATCCTGTGCAGGTGCGGCTTCGGCAGCGGAATGAGCCGGCCCGAACGACGATAGCCGGCGGAAAGCCCGGTTTCCGCTTCCAAAACCGCAATGTCACCCTCAAGAGACACGAGTGCATCGAATTGAAATTGCTTCTTTTCCGACCACTTGTCCGGCATGTGCGGCATCAGCGCGCCCAGCAGGCCGCCACTCGCCCCCTGGCCTATCCGGGCAGCATCGACGAGCAGCGTCTTGATGCCCAGCCGCTCCGCATGCACCGCGGCCCACAGGCCCATGATGCCGCCGCCGACGATCAGCAGATCGACGGATGATTGACCCGCAAGCGCTGGAGGATTATCGGCTTTTCCCATGACAGATCCAGTTTCCAATCGGACGCAAACGCCCGACACCAATGCGGCAAGCCCTAAGCTCGAATGGCGCGACGGCGATATGCCCTATTCGACCGCCTTTGGCGACCATTTTTATTGCCAGACGGACGGCCGGCTGGAATGCGGCCATGTCTTCCTCGCCGGTAATGGCCTGCCCGCGCGTTGGGCCGGACAAGAACGCTTCCTGATCGGCGAACTTGGTTTCGGCACCGGCCTGAATTTCTGCGAGACCTGGCGGCAATGGCGCCAGCATGGCGAGGCGGGCGCGCAGCTGCATTTCATGTCCTTCGAGCTATACCCGATGCAGGCCGAGGAGATCGACCGTGCGCTGTCGCGCTGGCCCGAGATCGACGCGGAGCGCCGGGCGCTTGTCGCCGCCTGGCCGCAAGATCCGCGTGGCGTCGTCTCCCTCGCCCTTGATGCCCGCACGCGCCTCACCGTCGTCTGCGGGCCGGCGATCGACGGCGTCAGCCAGGCAGCCGCGGGTTTCGATGCCTGGTATCTCGATGGTTTCGCGCCATCGCGAAACGCCGACATGTGGTCGCCGGACCTGATGCAACGTCTGTACGACAAGACCGCGCCCGGCGGCAGTTTCGCCACCTATGCCGCCGCCGGTTTCGTGCGCCGCAACCTGCAGGCGGCGGGCTTTACCGTCGAACGGCGCAAGGGGTTCGCCGGCAAGCGGGAAATGCTCTGCGGGATCAGGCAGGCTTAAAGCAATTCCACGAAAAGTGCGGCATTAGGTAGCAAAAGCCACCAGACCTGAAATGGTGTTGCGGCTACCTTGGCTCCGGTGAAAACGGAGCCCCGAATGAATGTAGCGTACGAGTTGAAGCAGAAACGAGCCGCCTTTACTGACAGGCTGCAACAGCTTGAGAGGGAGCGGGGCGACATTCAAGAACTGATAAGAGCGCTGGACCGCGTCATCCTGAGCTGCGGGCCCGACTACCAGGCATCAGCGCTGACGGGGCCTGAACAGGGGAAACGCTCTCAGAAGGCCAATCGGTCATCGTCCGAGGTGAAGGCGGCGATGAGCGGCGTGAACAAACGCCAAGCCGTCTTGGAGGTTCTGGGCGAGGCAGGGGAACCGATTTCGGTGACCGACTGCGCCGCGAAGTTTGCAGCCAAGCTCGGCATCGCGAGCGAGCCAGCCAATCTCTCAGACATCGCACACCGCTTGTCGGCGGTCCTGACCCAACTGACGACTGCAGGACGTGTGCGGCAGTCGGGTCAGTTCGACGGTCGGAAGGTTCTATGGGAGGTCGCTACTTAGCCTTCCCAGATCAGGTCCGGCGGCTTGTTGCCCTGCCAGTATCCGCATAGATAGCGTGACGTCGGGCGACACAGTGCCTTGCCAAGCACCTGGAACGTATGGCCGCGGTTGCTCACCTGGCGACAATCCTCACGCCACGCGAGCTCGGCCACATACCAGTCGAAGTATTTCAACGGAAAACGATGATGGATGCCGACATAGGCACGCTGAACGCGTGAGAAGAAACTCTCGACCTGGTTGGTGTTCGTGCCATCGTCCGTCTGATAGGCCTTTGAGTGGTTGACGCGCTCCAGCTTGTTCAGACCAGCCAGGTCATTATAGCTGCCGTGATAGCTGCCGTGCTCGTCCGAGAATACCGTTGCCTCCCGAGACACGTGATCTCGGACGGCCGCCCAGGCCGCGTTGCCGTCCTCGTTTCGGATGATACGGGTGAAGGTCTGCCCTCCCAGTCCGCGTTGGCGGATCGCAAGAGCGCACAGCCGCTTCATGTTCTGGTATTTCTTGAGGCGACGATCGATGCGATCCTCGGCCTTGTTTTCAGGACGGATGTGGCCGCCAGCATACTTGCCGTCAATCTCGACCTCGCCATCGAGTACCATCTCCTCCCTACGCCATGCGATGGCCTCTCGCAGCTTCATGAGGAGGACCCAGGCGGTCTTGTATTGGACGCCGATCTCGCGCGAGAGCTGGAGCGCAGCCTTGCCTTTCACCGAGTTCGCCGAGAACCAGATGGCGATGAGCATCTTCTTGAAGCTCAGCTTCCGCGCATGAAAGACCGTGCCCGAGGTGACGCTGAACACGGCCTTGCATGTCTTCTCGGCACACTTGAAGCGGTTACGGCTCATCGTGTGGCAGCGCAACGTTCCGCACTTGGGGCAGTAAGGCTTGCCCTCCGTCTGGTGCCAGCGCAGGCGCTTAAACCAGTTGTAGGCAGTCGCATCCCGCATCTTGGCGAGATCGAGCACCGTCAGCGTTCGGCACTCTGGCGACAGCAAGAAATGCTGGCCCCTGGGCGTGTCGTCGGGGTTCGCCACGGCTCAACCCCTCCGCCATCTGGAGGAAGGCCGGACGTATTTCCAAGCCCCCGACCAAGACACTGACGGTCAACAGCTTAGCGTGGGAGCGATGGGCAATGGCGGCGGTGGCGATGAGGGTCATGTTCAGACTCCAGAGGTCGACGGCAGGCACAGCAGAACGGCGGACGAAAAGGCCGCGGGAGATCAGAGCTGTATTTGTATCATCCTGAACATGATCCAGGTTCTTGTCTGGACTTCGCGTCGAGGTCGACCGAAGGAGGTCTAAATGGTTAATTTTGGCGAGAGATCGAAAGCCTTTTGCTGGATATCCGTGCGACCCGCGATTGCTTTCGGCCCATTGCAGGCATGTGGAAATGAATGCCCAGATGTCGGGGCTTTCTTCCCAGAAGCCCATTGGGGCCTGATTTCAAAACTCGAATTCACATTTCGTCAGATGAGGAATGTTCTCCGGGTTGACGCCTATGTCCCGTAGACGTTGCTCAGTAAGACGACGCAAGTGTCGCTTGAGGTAATGCAGTGTCCGCCGCCGGCGCGTTTCAGCGTTGAATCGACACACCAGATCGTGCATTTTTGAATTAAAAAAATTGAGGATAATTTTGGTCGAGTTCATGTGGCATATTCTTTGCGGTTATCGCGGTGACCTGATATTTCTCGAATAATTGACATGCTCGCATATTGAATGCGAGCAGGGAAACGAGTATTCTTGTTCAGAATTTCAAACTTTCTTTGAAACAAAAATGAGCATGATTCCTGGAATGCGGGCGCTAAGAGCGCTTGATGCCGCGGGGCGACATCTGAACTTCAGTCGAGCGGCCGACGAACTTGGCCTGACCCCGGCGGCGGTCAGCTACCAGATCAAGGAAATCGAGGACCAGCTCGGCCTGTCGCTTTTCAAGCGCACCAATCGCTCGATCCGCACGACGGAGGCTGGATTGATCCTTTGCCGCGCATCCGGTGACGCGCTCGAACTCATGAAGCGTGCCGTCGCGCAGGCCCGCAGGAGCGAGCGCGGCTCCCGCCACCTGAAAATCACCGTCGATCCGGACTTTGCCGTCAAATGGCTGATGCAGCGGCTGAAACGCTTCCGTGGCGCTTGGCCGGAAATCGACCTGCGCTTTGATATCTCCCCCGAGGTGCGCAACTTCGAGTTGGACGACATCGATATCGGCATTCGCTTTGGCACGGGAAACTATCCCGGCCTTTGCGCTGATCGATTGTTTGATGACGTTGTCGTGCCCGTATGCAGTCCTCGGCTACTCGCGTCCGAGAGGCCCATTCGAACGCCGACTGATCTGCTTGATCACACCTTGGTCCATATCGAATGGGAGCGACAGGGTGTTGCGTGGCCGAACTGGTCGACGTGGATGGCGGCTGCCGGTATCGACGCCTTCGACGACAGTCGTACGGTTGCGCTCGCCACGTCATCGGAAATGCTTCAAGCCGCGATCAGCGGGGATGCTGTGGCACTTGTGGACCTGACCACTGTCGCAAACGATCTGGCCGAGGGGCGGCTTGTCCGGCTTTTCGATCTTGGCATCCCAATCCCGTCCGAACTCGCCTATTTCCTCGTATATCCGCAGGAAACGGCTTCCGATCCCCGTGTCGTCGCCTTTCGCGAATGGATTCTTGACGAGGCGGAACAGATGCCGGGTCAGGAATCGCGAACACCTGCATCCGATGAAAAGGGGCGCGGGACCAGGGAGGCTTAGGCAGCCCAAGCCGTGCATCGAATTTCCCAACCAGAGGCATCATGTCCGAAGTATTCACACCCTCTACTCTGAAAAGCGTCACTCTCCGCAATCGCATTGCTGTTCCGCCGATGCCGGCTCCCTGGCAACGTTGTCACGAACCCAATCAATGTCAGCGGCATTCATGGGAATGATGGCCTGAAATTCTGTTTCGATTCAGAGGCGTAAGGCGCTTTTGGTGGTCTTTGCTACCTAATGCCGGAAAAGTGCGCAGCGGTTTTCCGCCCGGAATTGCATAAAACAAAAAGTTAGAGCGTTTCAACAATTCCGCGAAGCGCTGAAACGCTCTAATTGCCGGAACGCTCCGTCCGCAGCGCGTCCTCGCCGAGCCACCGGCGGATCTTGGCCTCGAGAAGTTCGGGGCTGATCGGCTTCGACATATAATCATCCATGCCGGCCTCCAGGCACATGTCGCGATCGACATCGAGCGCATGCGCGCTGACGCCGACGATCGGCACATGGCACCCCAGCCCGGCTTCTTGCTCCAGCAGCCGGATCATGCCGGCGGCCTGATGGCCGTTCATGACAGGCATGGAGACATCCATCATGATCAGCGAGGGCCGCAACTGCCGCCAGGCCTCCACGGCCTCCTCCCCATTCTGGACCACGAGGAAACGCAGGCCAGTGACCTGGAGAATCTGCGTGAAGACGATCTGGTTGACCTCGTTGTCCTCGGCAACGAGAACATCGATGGCATTGACGGGCCTCGTCGCCATATCCCGTTCGGCCGCATGGATCGCGACCTCGGCTTCGTCCTCGATCGGCAGCTGCGCGGCAACCGCGGCATGACCGCTCGCCCGCTGGCGGCGCGCCATGCGCACGACATCGATGATGGTGTTGCGCAGCACATTGGCGCGGACGGGTTTCATCAGATGCGCCTGGCCGTTCGGTGTGGCGAATTCCTTGTCGCCGCCGACCGCATCCATGGATGTCAGGAAAATCAGCGACACGGCGTCGAAACGGGCATCGGCGCGGATGGTGCGCGCCACCTCGTCGCCATTCATGTCCGGCATGTGATAATCGAGGATCACCGCATCGACGGGCACGCCCATGTCGAAAGCCGTTCGCAGGATCTCCAGTCCCGCCCGGCCGTTTTCGGCGGCGTAGCCGTCAAAACCCCATTGCAGCAACTGCTCGTTCAATATCCGTCGGTTGATGTCGTTATCGTCGATGACCAGGACGCCCGCGCCCTTGACGTTGACCGGCACCGCGCGCGGCTCGCTCCGCGCAGCCACCGGCGGCAGCGGCAGATGCACGGTGAAAACCGATCCCCTGCCCCACTCGCTGTCGACTTCGAGATAGCCGCCGAACAGATCGACCAGGCCCGCGGTGATGGCAAGCCCAAGCCCCGTGCCTTCGTGGCGGCGCGTCGTGGACGCATCCACCTGCGAGAACTTCTCGAAGATGGAATCGAGCTTTTCCCTGGGAATGCCGATACCGGTATCCTCGATCCTGAGCGTCAGCATGACCTCGCCGGCTGAGATCTGCTGGCTGTCCACCTCGACCAGCACATGGCCCCGCTCGGTGAACTTGATCGCGTTGCCGACGAGATTGGTGATGATCTGGCGGAAACGGCCGGCGTCGCCCAGCACCATCGCCGGCACGCCGGGCGCCGTGCGCACCAGAAGCTCGATATCCTTCTCCGCCGCCGGCGACGACAGGAGCGTCGCGACATCCTCCACCGCTTCCGCCGGATCGAAGGCGGCCCTGCGCAGGCGCATCTGCCCGGCATCGATCTTGGAGAAATCCAGGATGTCGTTGATGATCGTCAGCAGCGCATTGCCGGATTTGACGATGACGTCGATGAAGGTCTTCTGCCGGGCGTCGAGATCGGTCTTGGCCAGCAATTCCGCCATGCCGAGAACGCCGTTCATCGGCGTGCGGATCTCATGGCTCATATTGGCGAGGAATTCGGATTTGGCCCGGTCGGCGGCCTCGCTGCGGGCCAGCAGCAGCTGCAATTCCGCCTCGCGTTCCTTCATGTCGGTGACGTCGGTCAGCACCACGGTCCAGCGACGGCTCTCGCTCATTGCCGCTTCGAGCTGCATCCAACGCTCGCCAGCGACGCGGAATACCGTCGAGATCGGCCTATTGGCCGCCACGCCCTCTTCCCAGGCAAGACGCAAGGCTTCCGGATCGGGGCCGAAATCACCGCGCGCCGCGCAATGCTCGAAGGCGGCCGACCAATGCTTGCCGATTTCCAGACTGTCGGCGGGAACGCGCAGCATCTCCTTCAGCGCGTCGTTCGCCAGCATGATGATGCCGTCCTGCACGATCATCAGCCCTTGCGACATGGCATGCGTCGCATCCGTCATCAGATCGCCGAGATGCTCCAGCGCGAGACGGGCCTCGGTGATCTCCTGCGCCTGCCGGCGCACGGAAGAAATGTCGGCATAGGCGATCAGGGTGCGCCCGTTGGAAATGCGGCGCGCGTCCATGATGACGGTCTTGCCGTCGGCAAAGCTGATCTCCGTCTGCAGATGCGCTCCGGCATTGCGGAAGAAGTCGAGCCGCGCCTGATAGATGTCGTCGACGCTGCCGGCATCGATACCGTAGCGACCAAGCTCGAAATGCTTGACGATCAGGTCGCGATAGGGCCGGCCCTCGAAACGCTCTCCCCGCGGGAAGCTCCAGATGTCGTAGAAGGCGTCGTTGGTATATTCGATATCGTAATTGCCGTCATGGATCATCACGCCGATCGGCATGGACCGCAGGATGTTCTCCAGATCCTGATGCAAGCCTTCGGCACGCGCCTGCGCCTCGATCAGCTCCGTCTCGCGCAGTTTCAGCACGGAAATATCGGTCATCGAACCGACGACATAACGCTTGCCGTCCGACGTGACGACGCGGTTGAGGCGCGTCATGATCGGATGCGTCACATGCTGCCGGTCGACCACCTGCCCCTCGAAGGCGAAACCGCGCCCTTCGTTCAGCACCTGTTCGTTTTCGGCGAAGTAATCCTCGCCGCCGGTTTCAAACATCTCGTGTTCGGTCTTGCCGAGCACCTCGGCGCGGCTGAGCCCGGTGATCGCCGCATAGGCCTCGTTGGAATAGACCAGCCGATGCCCGGCGTCGCGCACGAAGGCGGCAACCGGCAGATCCTCGAGGATCGTGCGATAAAGACCGATCTCATCGATCCTTGCGCCGGCATCGCCGGCCGGTTCCCGCTCAGCGGGCGGCATCGCGGCCACGGCCGGCGCGTCGAGAAAGACGCCGAAGACATAAAGGCGACCTTCGGATGGCGAAAAGCTCTCGATCTGCACACGAGACCTGTGATCGCCGGCGGGATCGAAGCATAGGGCCGTCTCCTCGGTGCCGAAGACCAGTGCACGGCGCTCCTTGTCTTCCCGGTCGACCTCCTCGCCGCCGTCGAAGAGATCGCGGCTGCGATTGCCGATAAAATCGGAAACGTCGCGCCGGAAAAAGCGCGCATAGGCCCGGTTGACGGCGACGTAACGCAGATCGCTGTTCTTGACATAAGCGGGCTGATCCAGATCGGCGATCCGGCGGCAGGCCAGCTCCAGCAGTTCACCGTCCGAGTTCAACAGGGGTCCTCTTCTCGCCGCTCATAATCGTTTACGGAACCAAGGCCTATCACGAAGCGCTTTAACAAGCCGTTAACCATATTCGCCGCTCGCGGAGAACGCCGTATCGCAACCTTGAGCCCCACTCTGCGCCGGCCGCTCAAAGGCGAGGACGTCCCCCGATTTCCGGAGCGAAATCAGACTGTTTCATCCGCCCGCGCATGAACAAAATTTAATGTGGCGACGACCGATTTGGCCGCGACTTCGCCCCGTTTCCCGCCCAATTTCGAAGTCGGCTTCGGCTGGGGGGCCTGTGTTCGAGAAAGGAATTTCAATGTCCGTGCTTCGCACCGTAACGACGGCGGGCCTCATAGCGCTGACCCTGGGCAGCGCCGCCTCCGTGACCACCACCAGTGCCGCCGCTTCCGAGCGCGGCGCATTTTTCGGCGGCCTGGCCGCCGGCGTCGTCGGCGGCGCTCTCGTCGCCGGGGCCGCCCGTCCAGCCTATCCGGTCTACCCGGCCTATCCGACCTATTATCGCACCTATCCCGCCTATTACGACGGTCCGGTCTACGAGCGGGTCTATGTTCGTCCGTATCATGGCTGCTACTGGGCCTGGCGGCACAACCGCTGGGGCGAGCCCTATCGCGTCGAGCTCTGCCGGTAAGGTTTAGAAGAGCATCGGGCTCCCACCGATGTCATACTTGCATCGACGATGCCGCCGGCTCTCCCGGCGGCATTTTTATTGCGCCGACCCGTAAGCTTTGCACCCTACCCCTTGACTTTGGCGGCAAATGAGACCAAATGCGCCTCAGCTTTCACCTTCCGGCCGCCGCGTGAGCGTGCCCTGCGGGACTAGACGTACGCAAGAGAAGGACAAAAGCGCTTAGATAATGAGACCGCACCCAAGGCGGTCGGATGCGCTGGAAAGCTTTTTCCAACTTACAAGTTCCCACTTCACGCGGGGTTCTTGACGCCAGAGACAGACCGGACCGCATGGTGCGACCCGGCCTTTTTGCTTTGGCGCCCCCGAAAGGTATTGAATTGACCGATTTTCACTCGCTTGGTCTTTCCAAGCAGATCGTCGATACGCTGTCGCAGAACAACTTCGCCACCCCGACGCCGATCCAGGCGCAGGCGATCCCGCTTGTTCTCCAGGGCCGCGATCTCATCGGCCTCGCCCAGACCGGCACCGGCAAGACCGCGGCCTTCGGCCTGCCGCTCGTCGAGATGCTGCTGAAAAACCCGAAGCGGCCCGACAACCGCACCACCCGCACGCTGATCCTCGCCCCCACCCGCGAGCTCGTGAACCAGATCGCCGACAATCTCCGCCTGTTCGTGCGCAAGACGCAGCTCCGGATCAACGTCGTGGTCGGCGGCGCGTCCATCAACAAGCAGCAGCTCCAGCTTGAACGCGGCACGGACATTCTCGTCGCCACTCCCGGCCGCCTGCTCGACCTCATCAACCGCCGCGCCATCTCGCTCGGCCACGTCAATTATCTCGTCCTCGACGAGGCCGATCAGATGCTCGATCTCGGCTTCATCCATGACCTGCGCAAGATCGCCAAGCTGGTCCCGGCCAAGCGCCAGACCCTGCTGTTCTCGGCCACCATGCCGAAGACCATTGCCGATCTCGCCTCCGACTATCTGACCGATCCGCTCAAGGTCGAAGTCTCGCCTCCCGGCAAGGCAGCCGACAAGGTGGAGCAATATGTCCATTTCGTCGCCGGCCAGAACCACAAGACCGAGATCCTGAAGGAAACCATTTCCGCCAATCCGGATGGCCGCGCCATCGTCTTCCTGCGCACCAAGCACGGCGCCGAGAAGCTGATGAAGCATCTCGACCATGTCGGCTTCGCCGCCGCCTCCATTCACGGCAACAAGAGCCAGGGCCAGCGCGAGCGCGCTCTCAAGGGCTTCCGTGACGGCGAAATCCGCGTTCTCGTCGCCACCGACGTCGCCGCCCGCGGCATCGACATCCCCGGCGTCTCGCATGTCTACAACTACGACCTGCCGGAAGTACCGGATGCCTATGTCCACCGCATCGGCCGCACCGCGCGCGCCGGACGCGACGGCATCGCCATCGCCTTCTGCGCCCCGGACGAAATCCGCCTTCTGCGCGACATCGAACGCCTGATGGGCATCGAGATCGCCGTCGCCAGCGGCGAGGCTCCGGCCGATCGCGGCCGTCCGGCACGCGGCAACAACCGCGGCGGTCGCGGCGGCCAGGGTCAAGGCCAGGGCCGTGGCGGCGCAGGTCAGGGACGCGGCGAAGGCCGCCCCGCCCGTCGCCCGCAGCGTGAAGGCGAAAACGGCGAAGCCCGCGCCCGTGGTGGTGAGCGCCAGGAACGTCGCCATCGCGACGATCGTCCGCAGCGCGAGAACAACCGCAATGCCGATTTCCGGGGCCAGCGCCGCGACGAACGCACGCCGCGCATCGAAGCCGACAACGATCTCGTATCGACCTCGGATTTCCGCCCGGCCCGCAAGCCGCATCACAACGGCCCGGCCAACGCCAATGGCGAAGCCGGCGCCCATCGCGGCCAGCGCCACGCCCATGGCCGACCCTCGGGCCGCCACAATGACGGCGAACAGCGCAATGGCGGCAACAACGGCATGAAGCGCCGTGGCAATGGCGGCCAGCGCCGCGAACGCGCCTGATCGAATGAGGAAGGGGGCCGAACGGCCCCCTTTTTTGTCGCGAAGATTAGGATTTGCCCGGCAAGCCATCCTCGTGGAAGGGCAACGCCGGCCTATAGCGGCTTTCGGAAGAATACGACGCGCCGTGTCTCCTCAAATCCCAGGGCGGCATGGAGCGCGTGGCTGGCTGAATTCTCAAGCAGCGCGTCAGAGCCAAACTCAATACACCCAAGCGACTTCCCCCAATCGGCAACGGCATTGCAAAGCAATCGTGCGATACCCTTTCGCCTGTCAACGGGCCGGACATAAATCCCTTCGAGGAATAGAACGGGCGAGCTGCTGCAGCCATTCACATAATCATGTCGCAAGGTGGCCTCAGCAAACCCGACAGCTTCATTCGCAGCATTTCGTGCGATGAATGCGACGGCTTCTCCGCTTTCCGAAAGAAACACCCGACCCAACTCAGCTCGATGATCTTCGAGCGAGTGATGCGGCCACAGCGCAACGCGAAGCTCCGCCCACGGCTCAACATCTTTTATGGTCCCAATCTCGATAATCGATTCCATACGGTCCCCTTGTTGTACCTAACCTGCGAGCCGGCGAAGGTCTCGCATGAGGACGGAAGTATCGTCCCAAAGATAAGCAACCTGGCCGATCTCCGTGCCGCCGAGCATGATCGGTTCGGCCGCCGCTTGCCGGGCACCCAATCGGTGGTCGAAGCCCCGGTTGGGATTGCAGGTGAGCGCGAATGTCAGTACCCCCTTGCATCCAGCCCCTTCAAGATCACCCGCGACCCTGCTGAAAAGAGACGTTCCTATTCCCTGGCGCTGATAGGCCGGAAGAAGATAGAGCGCGTAGATTTCGCCGTCATGCGTAAAACCGGTGTGGCGACTCGGCCCTCCATTTGCAAATCCGACGACGTCATCCCTCTCGTTGAAGGCAACATGATAACGCACATCAGCGCGTCCGAAATAGCGGCGATGGCGCCGCTCTTGATGGTCGACGGACATGCTTTCCAGAAAATCGGAGGCCAGCAGACCCGAGAAGGTCGACCTCCAGCAATTCACGACGACACGCGCGATATCCGGAAGATCTTCGACAGTCGCCAGCCGGATACCAATTGCCATCAAAGCTCTCTTTTCGAAGAAGGTGAGCGATGCGCTTGCAACCCCTCGCGGCAGTAATTTCGAAATCGCATGGCTCTCACGCAAATCTGGTTTGGATCGGCCGGCCATGTTTGGATTGGCATTGCGTCCAAATCAGATGCCGTGCGGATAGAATGTCAGCATATCGTGGAATTCCCGATTTTGAAGGCAAGGCATTGCATACAACGGCACTCACACGGTCGATGTCGGCAAGGGACTGGGGGCAGCTTCTGCTTCTGGGCGGTCTTTGGGGCGGCTCCTTCTTCTTTGCCCGCATCGCTGTCGCCGAGATCCCGCCGCTAGCGCTCGTGCTTTACCGCGTGTCGATCGCCGCGCTGGTGCTGCATCTGTGGCTGCGCATGCGCGGCATCTCCTTCGCCCCCGTCCTGGCGAGACCCAGCTCCTTCCTGTGCCTCGCCTTGCTCAACAACGTCATCCCCTTTTCCCTGATCTTCACCGGGCAAACGAAAATCGGCGCGGGACTGGCCTCCGTGCTCTATGCGACGACGCCACTCTGGACGATCCTCGTGGCAAACCTGCTGACGGCGGACGAGAAGCTGTCGACCGCCAAGCTTACCGGCGTCGGGCTCGGCATCGCCGGCGCGGCCGTAATGATCGGTCCGGGCCTGCTGTCCGATCTCGGCGGCCCGACCTGGGCCAAGCTCGCCGTCATCGGCGCGGCGATCTCCTACGCCCTTGCCGTCGTCTATGCCAAGCGGTTCCGGGACATCAAGCCATCGGTCGTCGCGGCCGGCCAGCTCACCGCCGCTACCGTCCTGATGGTGCCGATCGTCTTCCTGCTTTACGGAGCCGACGAAATCGTGACCTCAACCCCATCCACCTGGATGGCGGTCGGCATTCTCGGGGTCTTCACGACCGCGGTCGCCTTCATTCTCTATTTCAACCTCATCGCGTCGGCCGGCGCGACGAACGCATCCCTGGTGACGCTGCTCGTGCCGGCGAGTGCGATCATGCTGGGCTCGGTCTTCCTGGGGGAGCGGCTGGAGCCTTACGAGTTTGCCGGACTGGCCCTCATCCTTTCCAGCCTGCTCGTCGTCGACGGCAGATTGTTCCGCCGCTGACGAAGGGGAGCCAATCCGCCTGCCCTATTCGGGCACCACGTCCGCCGTGCGCCGGTTGGTCAGATAGACGCCGGCCACTACGATCAGCGTGCCGATGATGATCGGCAGGGTCAGCGGCTCGCCGAAGGCAATAGCCGCCTCGATGGCAACAGCCGGTGGCATCAGATAGATCAGCGACGCCGCGCGCGACACCTGCCCGCGACGGATGAGATAGAGCAACAGCCCGACCGCGCCCATCGACAGGCCGAAGACCGACCAGACGAGCGCAAGGATCGCCTGATGCGTGCCGTCGAAATGCAGATCCTCGAATGTCAGCGCCAGCGGTACGGCGACGATCAGCGCCCCGACATATTGCAGCGTCGCGATCGTCCGCAAATCGCCGGTCTGCAAATGACGCTTCTGATACAGCGTACCGTAGGTGACCGAGACCATGGCCAGCAGGTTGACGCCGAGCGGGACCGCCGATTGCCAGAGGCTGGCCGCGTCGGAGGCCAGAAGCTTGGGCGATATGGCGATCGCGATGCCGACGAAGCCGAGCAACAAGCCGAAACGCTGCATCGGCTGCAGGCGCTCGCCAACGAGATAGGGCGCGGCCATCGCCGTCATCAGCGGCTGCAGGGCGGCGATGATGCCCGAGATTCCCGCCGGCACGCCCTCGGCGATCGCCCACCAGAGACCGCCGAGATATATGCCGTGCAGGAAGATGCCGGAATAGACGGCGCGCAAGACGCTCGACCAGTCGCGCGGCCATCTGGCGCCCGTGAAGGAACAGAGCAACACAAAGGCAAGTGCGGAAAACCCGTAACGGAGCGTCAGGAAGGTGAACGGCCCCGAATGCATCGCGGCGTATTTCGCGACGATCCAGCCCGTGGACCACAGGAAGACGAAGATTGCCGGCGCGAATTTATCGAGGAGCATGGAGCTATCTGACCGAGGTTGATTTCGCGAGCAGGACCCGGCTTCGGGATTGAAACCGGAACGTCACGCGCCAGGGAGGCACACGCTGATATCCGAAGGCAGGAGAAGCGTCAAAATCGATCCGTTGAACGCAACCATCAATTTTTCTTCACCTCGGCTTCGTCGGACGCGACGAGAGGATGGACAGCGGAATAAGCAGATGCTCAATTTTTGATCGCGCGTTAGAGGCAGTCACCTTTCGTTAACGCATGTGACGGCCGGAAATGCCTGGAAATCCGGCATTTTTGGCGGCTCTGAAATTCGTAGCTCCAACTGCGCATACTTCTTGCATTGTCAAAACTGTTGTATTCAAATGGTAAAAAACATGGGGACCGCGCCTTTGGCATTTGATGAAATGATTACTGCGGATGAAAGTCCGCGCACGCCTTACGAAAAATATTTCGAATGGTACTCCGGCCAGGACAGAGGCCATCTCATTGCCAAATCCCGCGACGCGGAAAACATCTTCCGGAAGACGGGCATCACCTTCGCGGTCTACGGACATGCCGATTCCGCCGAAAAGCTCATCCCCTTCGACATCATCCCCCGCATCATCTCCGGCCGCGAATGGCGCAAGCTCGCCCAGGGCATCGAACAGCGGGTCATCGCCCTCAACGCCTTCCTCGACGACATCTACCACAAGCAGGAAATCATCCGCGCCGGCCGCATCCCGCGCGAGCTGATCGAGAAGAACGACGCCTTCCTGCCGGAAATGATCGGCTTCCGCCCGCCCGGCGGCGTCTACACCCATATCGTCGGCACCGACATCGTGCGTACCGGCGAAGACCAGTTCTATGTGCTTGAGGACAATGCCCGCACACCCTCCGGCGTCAGCTACATGCTGGAAAACCGCGAAACGATGATGCAGATGTTCCCGGAGCTGTTTCATCAGAACAAGGTGCAGCGCGTCGAGGACTATCCGCTGCTGCTGCGCCAGAGCCTCGCCTCGCTCGCCCCTCCCGGCTGCACCGGCAAGCCACGCGTCGCGGTGCTGACGCCCGGCATCTACAATTCCGCCTATTACGAACATTCCTTCCTCGCCGACATGATGGGCGTCGAGCTGGTCGAAGGCTCCGACCTGCGCGTCATCGACGGTAAGGTGAAGATGCGCACCACCCGTGGCTACGAGGCGATCGACGTGCTCTATCGCCGCGTCGACGACGACTTCCTCGATCCCCTCACCTTCCGCCCGGATTCCGCTCTCGGCATTCCCGGCATCATGGACGTCTATCGCGCCGGCCATATCACCATCGCCAATGCCCCCGGCACCGGCATTTCCGACGACAAGGCGATCTATTCCTACATGCCGGAGATCGTCGAATTCTACACCGGCCGCAAGCCGATCCTGGAGAACGTGCCGACCTGGCGCTGTTCCGAACCCGACAGCCTGCAATATGTGCTCGATAATCTAGCCGACCTCGTCGTCAAGGAAGTCCATGGCTCCGGCGGCTACGGCATGCTCGTGGGACCAACCGCCTCGAAGAAGGAGCGGGCGGAATTTGCCGATAAATTGAAGAGCAGGCCGAACAATTACATCGCCCAGCCGACCCTTTCGCTGTCGACCGTGCCGATCCTCGTCAACAAGGGCATCGCGCCCCGGCATGTCGACCTGCGTCCCTATGTGCTGGTATCCGACAAGGTGCGGATCATTCCCGGCGGCCTCACGCGCGTTGCCCTGAAGGAAGGCTCGCTGGTGGTCAATTCCAGCCAGGGCGGCGGCACCAAAGATACCTGGGTTCTGGAGGACTGAACGGACATGCTGGGAAGAACCGCGAATGGCCTCTACTGGATGTTCCGTTACATCGAGCGCGCCGAAAACATCGCCCGCCTCGTCGATGCCGGCCAGCGCATGTCGCTGACGCGCAGCGGAGCAGTCGAAGACGATTGGGACGGCGTGCTGCAAAGCGCCGGCGTCCGCGAAGCCTATAACGAGGTACACGGCAAGCTCTCGGGCGCCGATGCGATCGACTATCTGATGCGCGACCGCTCCAATCCGTCGAGCGTGATGTCGTGCATCGAATATGGCCGCAACAATGCCCGCATGGTCCGCACGGCGCTGACCCGCGACACCTGGGAAGCGACCAACGAGTGCTGGATCGAGCTGAAGACGCTGCTCGGCAAGCGCCTGAAGACCGCCGAGCTGCCGGAGACGATCGACGTCATCAAGCGCCGCGCCGGATTGATCCGCGGCGCCTTCCACGGCTCGATGCTGCGCAACGAGCTCTACAACTTCGCCCGCATCGGTACCTTCATCGAACGCGCCGACAATACGGCCCGCATCCTGGATGTGAAATATTACGTCCTGCTGCCGTCGGTCTCGCATGTCGGCTCCTCGCTCGACAATGCGCAATGGGAATCGATCCTGCGCTCGGTCTCCGCCCATCGCGCCTATAAATGGGCCTACGATCCGGAATACAAGCCGGCCAATATCGCCGACTTCCTGATCCTCAACAGCCAGATGCCACGCTCGCTCGCCTATTGCTACGACAAGATCGTCAGCAATATCAGCTATCTGGCGCTGGAGCACAACAAGCGGCTGCCGGCGCACGATACCGCCGACGCCATCTGCGAGCTGCTGCAGAAGCTCACGATCAAGAACATCATGGATCAGGGCCTGCACGAGTTCCTGGAGGATTTCGTGTCGCGCAACAACAAGCTGAGCGCGGAAATCTCCGACGGCTACCGGTTTTATCAGTAAGCGGATGACACTATGAGACTGACGATCAGCCACATCACGGAATACCGCTACGACGAACCGTCGCAGTTTTCATTGCAGCGCCTGCGGCTGACGCCCCGCACCGGTCCCGGCCAGACGGTTCTCAACTGGAAGCTGACGGTGGAAGGCGCCCATCCGGAGGTCGAATATGACGACCAGTTCGCCAACCGCGCCACGCTTGTCTCGCTCGACGGCGAACAGCAGACGACGCGGATCGTTGCCAGCGGCGAGGTCGAGACCGAGGATCTGAACGGCGTGACCGGCCAGCACAGCGGTTTCAGCCCACTCTGGCTTTTCCTGCGCGAGACACCGCGCACCAAGGCCGGCAAGCTGACCAAGGAATTGCTGCGCGGCCTTTCCGGCGACAACGAACTCGGCAAGATGCACGCCTTGATGAGCGCAATCCACAAGGCGGTGGACTACAAGCCCGGCACCAGCGACACCGAAACAACAGCCGAACAGGCACTGGAAAAGAAGAGCGGCGTCTGCCAGGACCATGCCCATATCTTCATTGCCGGCGCTCGAGCTCTCGGCATACCGGCGCGCTACGTCTCCGGCTACCTGATGATGGAAGGCAAGAACGAGCAGGCCGCCACCCACGCCTGGGCCGAAGCCCATGTTCCGGGCCTCGGCTGGGTCGGCTTCGACCCGGCCAACGACGTCTGCCCCGATGCCCGCTACGTCCGCATCGCGACAGGCCTCTGCTATCGAGATGCGGCTCCCGTCTCCGGCATGCGGATCGGCACGCCGGGCGAGACCCTCACGGTGAAGGTGACGGTGGCAACCCAGGGGCAGAGCCAGAGCCAGAGCTGATAACGTGAAGGCTCAATCTGCGGAAAGAGCCTCGACGTGACCCCTCTCGCCGTAGTCGAGGATCGCGCGATCCGCCGTCAGCAGCGGAACGCGATGGAAACGCGCCGTCGCGACAATGATCCGATCAGCCGGATCGGCTTGGAACGCTCCCGGCAGACGGACACTGTCCACCGCAATCGACGGCTCTATGGGTGCGAGCTGAAGACCTGGCAAGGCCAGCGCGGTGTCGAGCCAACGCCCAACATCTTCGCCAAGCGCGATACGCCCCTTCTCCGCGAGCATGGCAATCTCCCAGGGCGTAATCGCCGAGATCAAAATCCGGCTCCTCAGCGACCGTACGAAAAAGGGCGGAACTTGCGTCCCGCCCCCTTTTTCTTCAATTCCAGACATCGATCTCAGTGGCTGTCGCGATTGTTCGGGATTTCCGAGCCGCGCGGGCCGACGAGGAAGTCGAGGTCGGCGCCGGTATCGGCCTGCATGACCGACTTGACGTAGAGACCGCCGTAACCGCCGGTGAGCGGCTTGACCGGGGAAACCCAGGCGGCGCGGCGCTTTGCCAATTCCTCGTCGGAGATCTCGAGCTGGATGGTGCGGGCGGGAACGTCGACGGCGATGATATCGCCATTCTGGACCAGCGCCAGCGGTCCGCCATCGGCGGCTTCCGGAGCCGTGTGCAGGATGACGGTGCCGTAGGCGGTGCCGGACATGCGCGCATCCGAAATGCGGATCATGTCGGTGATGCCCTTCTTCAAGACCTTCGGCGGCAGGCCCATATTGCCGACTTCGGCCATGCCCGGATAGCCCTTCGGTCCGCAGTACTTCAGCACCATGATGCAGGTCTCGTCGATGTCGAGATCGTCGCGGTTGATGCGGGCGTGGTAGTCCTCGATGCTTTCGAAGACGACAGCGCGGCCCTTGTGCTGCATCAGATGCGGCGAAGCAGCAGACGGCTTCAGCACTGCGCCCTTCGGCGCGAGATTGCCGCGCAGAACCGCAATACCGCCCGACTGCGTCAGCGCCTTCTCGCGCGGGACGATGACGTCGTCATTGTAGTTGACTACGTCCTTCACGCCGTTCCAGATCGTGTCGCCGGTGACGGTGATCGCATCCTTGTGCAGCAGGCCCATCTCGCCGACGGCCTTGATGACGACGGGCAGGCCGCCGGCATAATAGAACTCTTCCATCAGGTGCTTGCCGGAAGGCTGCAGGTTGACGATGGTCGGAACTTCGCGGCCGAGGCGATCCCAGTCGTCGAGCGACAGATCGACGCCGATCCGGCCGGCAAGCGCCAGCAGATGCAGCACGGCGTTGGTCGAGCCGCCGACGGCGCCGTTGACGCGGATGGCGTTCTCGAAGGCTTCCTTGGTCAGAATATCGGAAGGCTTCAGGTCTTCCTTGACCATGTCGACGATACGGCGGCCGGAAAGCTGCGAGATGACGCGGCGACGCGCATCGACCGCCGGGATGGCGGCATTGCCGGGCAACGTCATGCCGAGCGCCTCGGCCATCGACGCCATGGTCGAAGCCGTGCCCATGGTCATACAGCTGCCGGCCGAACGGGCCATGCCCTGCTCCGCGTCCATGAATTCGTCCAGCGACATCTCGCCGGACTTGACCATTTCCGAGAACTGCCAGATGGCCGTGCCTGAACCGACATCCTTGCCGCGCCACTTGCCGTTCAGCATCGGACCGCCGGAAACGAGGATGACCGGGATATCGACGGAGGCAGCCCCCATCAGCAGGCTGGGCGTGGTCTTGTCGCAGCCGCCGAGCAGCACGACGCCGTCGACCGGATTGCCGCGGATCGCCTCTTCGACATCCATGGCCGCCAGGTTGCGGAACATCATCGCCGTCGGGCGCAGCGTGCTCTCGCCAACCGAGAAGACCGGGAACTCCACCGGGAAACCGCCGGCTTCGTAAACGCCACGCTTCACGCGCTCCGCGAGATCGCGCAGATGCGCGTTGCAGGGCGTCAGCTCCGACCAGGTATTACAGATGCCGATGATCGGCCGGCCGTCGAAGGTGTCGGCCGGCAGGCCCTGGTTCTTCATCCAGGAGCGATGCATGATCGCATTCTTGCCGGTGCCGCCGAACCAGTCGTAGGAGCGCAGCCTGCGCGGCCATTCAGCTTTCTTTTTCATAGTCTCAGTACCCTTTGCGTCGCCCGGGTCGCCTCGTTCGCGCCCGGGCCTTGAAATCGGCTTTTAGGCCAGCGTGTAGGCGGTCTTGACGGTTGTGAAGAACTCGGCGGCATATTTGCCCTGCTCGCGCGGACCGAAGGACGAACCCTTGCGGCCGCCGAACGGCACGTGGAAATCGACGCCCGCCGTCGGCAGGTTGACCATCACCATGCCCGCTTCGGCATTGCGCTTGAAATGCGTCGCATGCTTCAGGCTCGTCGTGGCGATGCCAGAGGAGAGACCAAACGGCGTGTCGTTGGCCACAGCGAGAGCCTCCTCGTAATCCTTCACCCGGATGACCGAGGCGACCGGCCCGAAAATCTCTTCGCGGCTGATGCGCATCTCGTTCGTGGCTTCCGTGAACAGCGTCGGCTGCAGGTAGAAGCCGGGCGTGTCGCGGCTGACGACTTCGCCGCCGAAAGCGAGCTTCGCGCCTTCCTGTCGGCCGATTTCGATATAGTCGGTGTCCGTCTTCAGCTGCTTGGCATCGACCACCGGGCCGATATGCGTGCCCGACTTCATGGCATTGTCGACATTGAGCGTCTTCAGCTTCTCCGTCAGCGCCGCCACGAACTTGTCGTGGATACCCTCGGTGACGATCAGGCGCGACGAGGCCGTGCAGCGCTGGCCGGTCGAGAAGAAGGCGGAATTGGCGGCCGCCTCGACGGCAACCGTCAGGTCGGCATCCTCAAGCACCACCATCGGGTTCTTGCCGCCCATTTCCAGCTGGTACTTGCGGCCGTGCTCGACCGAGGAAAGCGCCACGCGCTTGCCGGTGCCGACCGAACCGGTAAAGGTGATGCCGGCGAGAACCGGGCTGTCGAGCATGGCCTGGCCAACGACCGAGCCCTTGCCCATGACCAGGTTCAGCACACCCTTCGGCAGGCCGGCGCGGTTGAGGATATCGACGATCGCCCAGGAGCAGCCGGGCACGAGGTCGGCCGGCTTGAAGACGATGGTGTTGCCGTAGCAGAGCGCCGGAGCGATCTTCCAGGCCGGAATGGCGATCGGGAAGTTCCAGGGCGTGATGATGCCGATGACGCCGAGCGGCTCGCGGGTGATCTCGACGCCGATGTTCGGGCGCACCGAAGGCAGCGTCTCGCCCGCCAGGCGCAGCGCCTCGCCGGCGAAGAAATCGAAGATCTGCGCGGCGCGGATCGTCTCGCCGATCGCCTCGGGCAGCGTCTTGCCCTCTTCGCGGGCAAGCAGTGCGCCGAGCTCATCCTTGCGCGCCAGGATCTCGTCGCTGGTCTTGCGCAGGATCGCGTGACGCTCGAGGATGCCGGAACGCGACCAGGCCGGGAACGCAGCCTTGGCGGCGGCGATCGCATCGGCGACATCCTGCGCATTGGCGCTGGCATAGAGGCCGACGACCTCGTTGGTATCAGACGGATTGATGTTTTCCGCACCGGTCGCGCCGGTCCATTCCCCGGCAATCAAGTTCTGATGAATGGTCATGGCTTCATGCCTTCCTGAATCTTCTTGGAACCGACCGGCTGCGCTGGGGCAGCCGGTCTCGACGGATTAGAGCTGGCGAACCGCCACCTTCTCCTCGGCGGCGACAGCAAGCGGATTGCGCAACGGCAGGCCGAATTCGGCGACTTCGATCTCAAAGACGTCGCCCGCCTCCGGCTTGATGCCCTCGGCGAAGGACAGCGTCGCCGTACCGAACATATGGACATGCACGTCTCCGGGAACCCGGAACAGGTCATATTTGAAGTGATGATATTCGAGATTGGCGAAGGTGTGCGACATGTTCGCCTCGCCCGACAGGAACGGCTTCTCGAAGATCACCTTGTCGCCGCGCTTGATCCGCGAAGAGCCGCGGATGTCCTCGGGCGCCGCGCCGATACGGATTTCCGGGCCGAAGCTTGCCGGGCGCAGCTTGGAATGGGCGAGATAGAGATAGTTGATCCGCTCGGTGACGTGATCGGAAAATTCGTTCGAGAGCGCAAAGCCGATGCGGAAGGGCGTGCCGTCCTTGGCGATGATGTAGATGCCCGCCATTTCCGGCTCCTCGCCGCCATCGAGCGCGAAAGAGGGAGAGACAAGCGCGGCACCCGGCGCAGCCGCGCCGTAGCCGTTGCCCTTGTAGAACCATTCCGGCTGCACGCCCTTCTCGCCATCCTTCGGCTTGCCGCCTTCGATGCCCATCTTGAACATCTTCATGGAGTCGGTCAGCGTTTCTTCCGCCGCTTCCGTGGTCTTCTTGTGCATGGAATCGCGGGTCGCGGCGGAGCCGAGATGCGTGAGGCCAGTGCCGGTCAGGTGCAGGTGAGCGGCATCCGGATGCGTGATCGGCGACAGGAAGCGGCCTTCGGCATAGGCTTTCTCCAGATCGATCGTCTCGCCGAGACCATGTGCCTCGATGACGGAGACGAGGGACTTGCCACTATCGGCAGCCTCCAGCGCCAGGGCGTAAACGCTGGCGGCGTTCAAGACAGCCTTCGCCACAGCCCCCGGCCCGTTGCGGACGGCAACGATGATGTCGCCATTCGAGCCCTTGATCTGGGAAATGAGCATAATTTCATCCTTTCCTAATGGACAGGGCATGGATGCAGTATCCCGCTCCGGCTCTCAGCGAGAGCCGGACCCCGTCATGGATTTGGTTTTTAAATCGTGGCTGGCCGCGAGCGGCGATCAGCCCTTGTTCTTGTTGTACACGTCGATGAACACGGCAGCGAGCAGGACGGCGCCCTTGATCATCTTCTGCGAGTCCGTCTGGTATCCGAGGATCGACATGCCCTGGTTCAACACGCCCATGATCAAGGCACCGATAACGGCACCCGTCACCTTGCCGACGCCGCCGGAGGCAGAAGCGCCACCGATGAAGCAGGCCGCGATCACGTCGAGCTCGAGGCCGTCGCCGCCCTTGGCCGTTGCCGAATTCAGGCGCGTGGCGATGATGATGCCGGCGATGCTGGCAAGAATGCCCATGTTGACGAAAGTGTAGAAGGTCAGGCGGCGGGTATCGATACCCGAAAGCTTTGTCGCCTTTTCGTTGCCACCCATGGCATAGATGCGGCGACCGATCGTGGTGCGCTGCGTCGCGAAGCTATAGAGCGCGATCAGCAACAGCATGAGGATCAGAACGTTCGGCAGGCCTCGGTAGGAAGAAATCTGATAGCCGATGAAGATGGTTGCGGCGGCAACCACCAGATTCTGACCGAGGAAGAAGCTGAACGGCTCGACATCGATACCATGCTTCTCGTTCACGCTGCGGCGGCGCCAGGCAAGCAGGAACATGACGATCGGGATGATGATGGTCAGGAAGATCGACGTCGAACGGATAGTACCCATGTCGATGAAATCGGGAACGAAGCCCGTCGCCACGATCTGGAAGGCCGGCGGGAACGGACCGATACTGCTGCCGTTACCCGTCGTATTGATGATCGTATAGGTCAGGCCGCGGAAGACCAGCATGCCCGACAGGGTGACGATGAACGACGGAATGCGGTGGTAGGCGATGAAATATCCGTGCCAGGCACCGACCGCGGCCCCCATCAGCAGACAAATGACTGTTGCCAGCGCCAGGTTCATGTGCATCTGCACGACCAGAACGCCCGCAACCGCACCCACGAAGCCGACCACGGAACCGACGGACAAGTCGATATGGCCGGCCACGATGACCAGCAGCATACCGAGCGCCATGATGACGATGAACGAGTTCTGCAGCACGATGTTGGTCAGGTTTTGCGGCCTGAACAGAACGCCGTTGGTGAGATATTGAAACAGCAGCATGATGACGACGAGCGCGATCAACATGCCGTATTCGCGGATGTTGTTGCGGATATGGTCGCCGATGGAAACGACGTGGCTGCTTTCCGTGGCTGGGTTGGCCGAACTCATTGATGCTTCTCCCCTGAGCGCATGATAGCGCGCATGATACTTTCCTGGCTTGCCTCTGCCTTCGGCAGTTCGGCAACGATTCGACCCTCGTTCATGACGTAGATGCGGTCGCAGGTACCGAGAAGCTCTGGCATTTCCGATGAAATCATCAGAACGCCCTTTCCGTCGGCGGCAAGCTGGTTGATGATGGAATAGATTTCGTATTTGGCGCCGACATCGATGCCGCGTGTCGGCTCGTCGAGAATCAGGACATCCGGATCGGAGAACAGCCACTTCGACAGCACCACCTTCTGCTGGTTGCCGCCGGACAGGTTGCCTGCCTCCTGGAAGACACCGGACGAACGGATACGCAGCTTGGCGCGATAGTTCGTCGCCACCTGCAGCTCGCGCACGTCGTCGATGACCGTTCCCTTCGAGACGCCCATCAGATTGGCGAGCGTCGTATTGTGCAGGATATTGTTCGTCAGAACGAGGCCGAGCTGCTTGCGGTCTTCCGTCACATAGGCGAGACCGGCGTCGATCGCCCGGCGAACGGTGCTGGTATCGACCTGCTTGCCGTCAACGAAGACTTCGCCGCTGATCTTGTGGCCATAGGACTTGCCGAAGACGCTCATGGCGAATTCGGTACGCCCCGCGCCCATCAGGCCGGCAATGCCGACCACTTCGCCCTTGCGCACGTTGATGTTGATATTGTGCAGAACCTGACGATCGCGATGCTGCTGATGGAACGCATTCCAGTTCTTGACTTCGAAGATCGTCTCGCCGATCGGCACCGAGCGCGGCGGATAGCGGTCGGCGAGCTCCCGGCCCACCATGTTGCGGATGATGATATCTTCGCTGATCTCTTCCTCGTGACAGTCCAGCGCCTTCACCGCCATGCCGTCGCGCAGGACCGTGATCTGATCGGCCACCTTGCGCACTTCGTTCAGCTTGTGCGTGATGATGATCGACGTGATGCCCTGGTTGCGGAACTCCATGAGGAGATTGAGGAGAGCATCGGAATCGCTTTCGTTGAGCGATGCCGTCGGCTCGTCGAGAATGAGAAGCTTGACGCTCTTCGACAGGGCCTTGGCGATCTCGACGAGCTGCTGCTTGCCGACGCCGATGTCGGTGACGAGCGTATTCGGAGATTCCTTGAGGCCCACCTTGGCGAGGAGCTGCTTGGTGCGCGTGAAGGTTTCCTGCCAATTGATCATGCCATTGGCGACGACCTCATTGCCCAGGAAGATGTTTTCGGCGATCGACAGAAGCGGCACGAGCGCCAGCTCCTGATGGATGATGATGATGCCGATTTCCTCGGAATCCTTGATGGTCCTGAACTGGCGGACCGCGCCATCATAATAGATATCGCCATCGTAGGTGCCGGCCGGGTAAACCCCCGAGAGCACCTTCATGAGAGTGGACTTGCCGGCTCCATTTTCGCCGACCAAAGCATGAATCTCGCCCTGGCGTACCTTCAGATTGACATTTTCCAGGGCGTTCACACCGGGGAACGACTTGGTAATGCTCCGCATTTCGAGGATGGTATTGTCCATTGTCCGTATCCAACGCCGCGATCAAACATAGCAGACCGCGCGATCGTCTGAAATATCAAAGCCAGGGCCCGCATTTCGGCGAGCCCTGACCGCTATATTGGAAAATTACTTCAGCTGATCAGCCTTGTAGTAACCGCCGTCGACGAGAATCTTCTCGTAGTTGGTCTTGTCAACCGCGACCGGGGTCAGCAGGTAGGACGGAACAACCTTGACACCGTTGTCGTAGGTCTTGGTGTCGTTGACTTCAGGCGTCTTGCCTTCCATCAGCGCGTTGACCATGCTGACGGTGACCTTGGCGAGGTCACGGGTGTCCTTGAAGATCGTCGAGTGCTGCTCGCCAGCGATGATCGACTTGACCGACGGAATTTCGGAGTCCTGACCGGTAACGATCGGCAGCTTCACGCCGCCGGTGCCGTAACCAACGCCCTTGAGCGAGGAGAGGATACCGATCGACAGACCGTCGTACGGAGACAGAACGGCGTCGACGTGAGCGTCGGTGTAGTAGGCCGACAGCAGGTTATCCATACGAGCCTGGGCCGTTGCCGGGTCCCAACGCAGCGTACCGACCTTGTCCATGCCCATCTGGCCGGACTTCACGACCAGCTTGCCGCTGTCGATGTAGGGCTTCAGGACCGACATTGCGCCGTCATAGAAGAAGAAGGCGTTGTTGTCGTCCGGCGAACCGCCGAAGAGCTCGATGTTGAACGGACCCTTGCCGTCCTTGAGGCCCAGGGCGTCGACGATCGAGCCGGCCTGGAGAACGCCAACCTTGAAGTTGTCGAAGGTGGCGTAGTAGTCGACGTTGCCGCTGTTGCGGATCAGACGGTCATAGGCGATGACCTTGATGCCGGCATCGTGCGCCTTCTGCAGAACGTCGGACAGCGTGGTGCCGTCGATCGAAGCGATGACGAGAACCTTGTCGCCCTTCGTGACCATGTTTTCGATCTGCGAGAGCTGGTTCGGAATGTCGTCGTCGCCATACTGCAGGTCGGTGCCGTAACCGGCAGCCTGAAGCTGCTTGACGATGTTGTTGCCGTCATCGATCCAGCGAGCCGAAGCCTTGGTCGGCATGGCGATGCCGACGGTGCCCTTGTCGGCCGCGAAGGCAGGTGTCATCAGCGAGGCGACGCCGAAGGCAGTGGCAGCCATCAATGAGATAATGGATTTCATTACTCTCTCCCTTGTTAATATTGCAGCGGACAAAAAATGCCCGCCCGAAACTGCGGCAGGTTCCGTAGAAGGAATGGGTTACTTCTGGTTGTGAGAAACGAAGTAGGACTCCTCCACGCTCTCACGTGCATGAGCTGTACCCAGCGCACGCTGGGCAAACTCGTACGATTTCGTATAACTGTCAAATAGAATAACTGGCAAAACATATACCGAATTTGGTATAATGTTAAAAAATAGTACTTTTTTGCCGCGAAGGGGGAAAAATGGCCATGATGGAGAAAATATATAACGATTATGCGAGTGAAGGCATAGAGATTCACTCGGACAGTTTTCGTGACGATACGCTGCTCAGAGCCGGTTTGAAGCTCAATCACCTGCGGATGATCGTCACGATCGAGGATCACGGGCAGATTTCGGCCGCCGCTGAGTCCATGAACATGTCACAACCTGCGGCTTCGCGGATGCTCTCCGAAATGGAGTCCATCGTCAAGAGTCCGCTCTACGAGCGTGTCGCGCGCGGCGTCGTGCTGACACCTTTCGGCCTGGCGCTGGCCAAGCGGGCGCGCAAGATCCTGCTGGAATTGCGCGAGGCCGGCCGCGAGATCGGCGAGCTCAGGACCGGTAAGGGCGGCTCCGTCTTTCTCGGCGCGGTGACGGCGCCGGCGATCAGCCTGGTCGTGCCGGCGATCCAGCGCGTCACGCGCGCCTATCCTGGCATCGAGATCAACATCGAGGTCGACAACAGCAACGTGCTCGCGCGCGAACTGCTCGCCGCCCGCCACGACTTCATCATCAGCCGCATTCCCGACGAACTCAATCCGCGGCTGTTCACCGCCTCCGAGATCGGCGTGGAGAAGGCCTGTCTCGTCGTCCGCAGCGGACATCCGCTGTTGAAGAAGGGGGTGGCCAGCCTCGAGGATCTGCCGGCTTATGATTGGGTGTTCCAGCCGCCTGGCACGCTGCTGCGCCGCAAGGTCGAGAACATCTTCCTGACCGCGGGCGTTCCGTTGCCGGAAAACATCATCAACACCTCTTCCCTGCTGCTGACCCTTGCCGTGGTCTGCAAGACCGACGCCATCACCCCGATCGCGCTCGACATGGCGCAATTCATCTGCGGGCAGAATTCCGAGGCAGGCGAATCCTGCATTCTGCCGATCGATTTCGACATCGAGGTACAGCCCTACAGCCTGATCACCGCCCGCGAACGCGCCATGCCGCCGAGCGCGCGGCTTTTGTACGACATGATCCTGCAGGAAAGCCGCAATCTTCTCCTGGCATGAGGCCGAGCCAGCGAAGTCGCGGCCAACGAAGTCTCGGAATGGCGTGCCGGCCATAAGCTCCGCGCCAACTTGCACGACTAGCTTCTGCGCCGCAGGAGGCAGGCATGTTGTTTGGACAATCGCTGTTTCAATCCGTCCTCGATCGTCTCGATACGGAAGAAGAAGACAAGTCGGAGAAGGACGAGGCGACGCATCGCGTTCGCGGCCTCAATGTGAGCTTCGTCGCCACCGTTCCAGGCGGCGAGCGGACAGCGTCCGCCCGCCCGGACGACGCCTATGTCGACAACCTCGGCAACGAAATCCCCGCGCCCGAACCGGAACCCGAAGAGAAAGAGCCGGAACCGCCCGCCATGCCGGAACATCTGGCGCGGACCTCGCGGGAAGAGGTGGCAAGCGAATTGGCGATCACGCCGCAGCATACGCTTCAGCAGCTGCATGAGAAACGCCGCGCCTTCGCCAAGGCCAATCACCCCGACGGCGTCGCCCCGCCCTTTCGCGATCAGGCGACGATGCGCATGATGGTCGCCAATCAATTGATCGACGAAGCCATAAGACGCCTGCCGCGCTAGCTATTTCTTGTCTTCCACCGCCTGATCGTCTTCATCCGGCTCGCTTGTTGCGGCTTCGGTTTCCGCCTTGGGCGGCGCGGGATTGAAGGTCAGGAGCAGCACCCAGGCGGCATAGGCGCCAAGCCCGCCGGCCAGCACGGCCCAGAAAGGCTGCGGACCGAAGGCTTCGACGATCGCCCAGCCGAAACAAACAGCGACGATCAGGACGCGCACCCAGAGCGGCTTGTAGAGAGGATGAGTGGGATCGATCAGTTGCATGGGTCTCGTTCGCCTGTTGGATGAAAGCCGTCTTTACAGCAATTCCAGGAAAAGTGCGCGGCGGTTTTCCGTCCGGATTTGCATTGACACAAGAAGATGGAACGGCGCAGTGATTCCGTGAAACACCGAGCCGTTCTAGCGCATGATCTCGAACTCTGTGAAGAAGTTTCGAAAACAGCGCCACGGACCTGCCGCTTTCGCGGCGGGATATTCGGAATTGTGAAAGGCTGGCGGCTTGACGTCGCTCGCGGAAAATGGAATGAAAATTCCATCTAAATCATTATTCGGTTCATTTATTCCGAAATCCAGGGAGGTAAACATGACTGTCAGATTTGGTCTGCTCGGCGCCGGACGTATCGGCAAGGTGCATGCGAAAGCCGTGACCGGCGATGCCAATGCCAAGCTCGTTGCTGTCGCCGATGCGTTCCCCGCCGCCGCGGACGCCATCGCGTCGGCCTATGGCTGCGACGTGCGCACCATCGAGGCCATCGAAGCCGCCAAGGATATCGACGCGGTCGTCATCTGCACCCCGACCGACACCCACGCCGATCTTATCGAACGCTTCGCCCGCGCCGGCAAGGCCATCTTCTGCGAAAAGCCGGTCGATCTGGACGTCGCCCGCGTGAAGGCCTGCATCAAGGTGGTGCAAGAGACCAATGCCAAGCTGATGGTCGGCTTCAACCGCCGTTTCGATCCGCATTTCATGGCCGTCAAGAAGGCCATCGACGATGGCCGCATCGGCGCGGTCGAGATGGTGACGATCACCTCGCGCGACCCCGGCGCACCGCCGGTCGACTATATCAAGCGCTCCGGCGGCATCTTCCGCGACATGACCATCCATGATTTCGACATGGCGCGCTTCCTGCTCGGCGAAGAGCCGGTTTCGGTGACCGCGACCGCCGCCGTTCTGATCGACAAGGCGATCGGCGAGGCAGGCGACTACGACAGCGTCTCGGTCATCCTGCAGACGGCATCCGGCAAGCAGGCGATCATCTCCAACTCCCGCCGCGCCACCTACGGCTACGACCAGCGCATCGAAATCCACGGCTCGAAGGGCCTGGTTTCCGCTGAAAACCAGCGGCCGTTCTCGATCGAGGTGGCCAATGGCGAAGGCTATACCCGCCCGCCGCTGCACGATTTCTTCATGACCCGCTACACCGAAGCCTATGCCAACGAGATCGCGAGCTTCATCGCCGCGATCGAAAAGGGTGCCGCCATCACCCCGTCCGGCGTCGACGGCCTCGCCGCGCTGAAGCTCGCGGATGCGGCGCTGCAGTCGGTCAAGGAAGGCCGATTGGTGAAGGTCGACTAAATAACCTCCCTTCCGTTAGATATGGCCAACCGATAGGTCCGCCGCGAATCTCTTCGCGGCGGACTTTTTCTTTGGTGCGCTTCACAAGCATTGCAGAGACCGCGGCCGGAAACCGAGAGCTCGTCATCCAAGGCCGGCAGGAAGCTCTTGCGAATCGCATAAGTGTGTGCTTATCTGTCTGCATGGTAGAGAACGAGATATTCCGGGCTTTGGCGGATCCGACCCGCCGCGCCATCTTTGAAAAGCTGGCGACAGGCGGCAGCAACGCCAGTGCCCTGCGCGACGGCATCGATATCAGCCAGCCGGCGATGTCGCAGCATCTTGCGGTGCTGCGCAGCGCCGGGCTGATCAGGGAAGAGCGACAGGGGCGTTTTGTGAATTACGAAGTCGATCCGGAAGGGCTGACCCTCATTGCCCAGTGGCTGGCGAAATACCGCGCCTATTGGCCTGCCCGGATCGAAGCTCTCAAGATCTTGTTGAAGGATATGGACCAATGACCGACCTGAATATCCCGGAACAGAGAAACGGCATCGAACTGGAATATGATCTCAACGAGCCGCCGCAAAAGGTCTGGCGCGCGGTCAGCACCCCTGAGCTTCGGGAAAACTGGCTGCCCCGAAAAGCCTTGGCAAATCCCGAGGCGATTTCCGTCACGCCTGGAAAAGAGGTCCGCTACAGACTGCGGGATGACGCCCCGCCATTTTTCGAAAGCACCGTAACCTTCAGGATAGCCCCGAACGCAAGCGGCGGCACCAGCCTCCGGATCATCCACGAGCTGGACGATGTGAGACTTCGACAGGCTGCGAACGCGGCGGCGAACAACAACGGCCCCCGCATGATGCGCGCCGCCTGACACTCTAGATCCCTCAACAATTTCAAGAACATTGGAGTTCGCCGATGCGCGAAGCGATGCAACTCGTCCCCATGGTCGTGGAACAATCCAACAGAGGAGAGCGCTCTTTCGATATCTATTCCCGCTTGCTGCGCGAGAGGATCATCTTCCTGAATGGCGAGGTGAACGATACCGTCTCGGCCCTGGTCTGCGCGCAATTGCTGTTTCTGGAAGCGGAAAGCCCGAAAAAGCCGATCAGCCTCTATATCAATTCGCCGGGCGGTGTCGTGACCAGCGGCCTCGCCATGTACGACACCATGCGCTACATCCGCGCGCCGGTGCACACGCTCTGCATGGGAACAGCCCGTTCGATGGGGTCGTTCCTGCTGATGGCCGGCGAGCCGGGCCAGCGCACCGCGCTGCCCAATGCCAGCATCCATATCCATCAGCCCTTGGGCGGCTTCCAGGGTCAGGCTTCCGACATGCTCATCCACGCGGAGGAGATCAAGCGCACCAAGCACCGCATGACGCGGCTCTACGCGGAGCATTGCGGCCGCTCCTATGATGAATTCGAACGCGGCATGGACCGCGACCATTTCATGACGGCGGAAGAGGCCCTGGAATGGGGATTGATCGACCGTATCCTGCACATTCGCGGAGAAGAGCTGTCCCTGGGCTCGGCGGATTGATTTCAAAGGAGGAATGCCGCGATTTCGCGCGCGCCGAGGTTCCCGCCGATTTGAGGACGCGGAGCCGCCGGCAGCCTGCCCCTGTCACCCCTCAAACGGCCTCGTCGCGCAATTCGGCAACCGAGGCCCCTCTCCTGACGATATCATTGTCGATGATCGAGAGCGCGCGGTTCAGATGCCCCTCGAAGACCAGCGTCTGCTCGTCGACGATGACGCGCAATTCCGGCATGCCCTCCATGCGCACGACATGGGATTCCGCCAGCCCCTCGCTTATGCCCTCCAGCAGCAGATCGTAATAGCGCGCCCCGGGGCCGGTGATGGCGATCGGCATGCTCTCATGCAGGCTCAGCATGCGCGACAGGCCATTGCCGAGCGCCAATCCGGCCTGACGAAAGGCAAGGATATTGCGACGATTGCCCTGGCGCGCGCTCGTCGCGATCTTGTCGAGTTCGGAAATCGGAACGAACTTCGCCGGGATCGTATCGAGCGGCACATCGAAGGCGGAGCGCAGGATGGCGTAGAAACCGGCATAGGCCTCGATGCAGCCGCGCGCGCCGCAGCGGCAAAGGCCGCCGCCGGGCAGATGCAGCATATGACCGAAATTCGGTGCGGATATCTGATGGTCGCCCTCCGCGCCACGGCGCACGATACCGAGGCCGATGCTGTGGCCGAGCGACAGGGCGGCAAGCGCCCGGAAGCCCGCCCCCCTGGCATTCTCCTCCTGCCGGCCGACGGCGGCGGCGACGAGCAGCGTCTCGTTGCCGAGGATGACCTTCGCCGGCCAGTCCTCGCGCAATACCGCGGCGAAATCGATCTCGTCGCGCCCGAAGATCGGCGACCAGCGCAAGATGGGCTCGGACGCATCGACCAGCCCCTTGCTGCTGATCGAGATCATCAGCACCTTGTCGCGGGACAGGCGCGAACGGGCGACGATTCGATCCAGTGCCTCCCGCAGCGCCGCCACGAAGGAGCCGACGCCGGAGACCTCTTGCGGCCGCTCCTCGGTGAAGCGGTCGATCAGCCGTCCGGCATAATCCACAAGCGAATATTGCACGGCGTCCGATGAAATGATGACGACGATCAGATAGCCGCAATCGCGCCGCTGCGAAAACAGAACGCGCGGCCGGCCGCGGCCGCTGGCGGCTTGCTGCTCCGCCTTCTCGATGATCTGCGCCCGCTCCAGATCGGCGGTGATGACGGATACGGTCGCGGACGAAAGCCGGGTGAAATCAGAGAGTTCGGTATGGGCGAGCGGGCCATGGCGACGCAGCGCCGTCAGCACCAGGACGCTGTTTTTCTGGCGGACCAATTCGGTGCTCGATTTGGCCAACATCCTGAAGCCTCCCTCTCATTCCACCCTCCTGATCGCATCTCCAGATGGCTCTTGTCCAGCGGCCGATTAAAGCTGGCGATGCGGGTGTTGACAGTTGAAAAAATCTCTGACAGTAAATTTCTCGACTGTCGAGAAAAAAATCAAAACCTTTCTCGCCAGCATATCGTGGCGGCCGACGGGAGTTTCAGGATACGCGCGGTCGCATTCACTCGGGAGGATAATATGAAAGCTTTCATCAAGCTGGCTGCGGGCGCGGCTATCGTTTTGACCATGCAGACGGCCGCCTTCGCCAAGGATCTCGTCGTTGGCGTTTCCTGGTCCAACTTCCAGGAAGAGCGTTGGAAGACCGACGAGGCCGCCATCAAGAAGGCGCTCGAAGCCGCCGGCGCCAAATATATTTCCGCTGACGCTCAATCGTCCGCCTCCAAGCAGCTGACCGACGTCGAATCCCTGATTTCGCAGGGTGCCAATGCCCTCATCATTCTCGCACAGGATTCCGACGCCATCGGCCCGGCCGTTGAAAAGGCCGCCGACGAAGGCATTCCGGTTGTCGGCTACGACCGCCTGATCGAAAATCCGGCCGCCTTCTACATCACCTTCGACAACAAGGAAGTGGGCCGCATGCAGGCTCGCGAAGTGCTGAAGGCAAAGCCGGAAGGCAATTACGTCTTCATCAAGGGCTCGTCGTCCGACCCGAACGCTGACTTCCTGTTCTCCGGCCAGATCGAAGTGCTGAAGTCCGCGATCGACGCCGGCAAGATCAAGAACGTTGGCGAAGCCTATACGGACGGCTGGCTGCCGCAGAACGCACAGCGCAATATGGAGCAGTTCCTGACCGCCAACAACAACAAGGTTGATGCGGTCGTCGCCTCCAACGACGGCACCGCCGGCGGTGCAGTCGCCGCTCTCGACGCCCAGGGCCTCGCAGGCTCCGTGCCGGTTTCCGGCCAGGACGCCGACAAGGCTGCCCTGAACCGCATCGCGCTCGGCACGCAGACTGTTTCCATCTGGAAGGACTCGCGTGAACTCGGCAAGCGCGCCGCCGAAATCGCCCTCTCGCTTGCCGGCGGCAAGACGATGGACCAGATCGCCGGCGTCCAGACCTTCGACGGCGGTCCGAAGCATGTTGCCATGAAGTCCGTCTTCCTGACGCCGATCGCGATCACCAAGGACAATCTGAACGTCGTCATCGACGCCGGCTGGATCTCCAAGGCCGAGGCATGCCAGGGCGTCAAGGCCGGCGCCGTCGCAGCCTGCAAATAAGCCGTCCTTGAACGACTGACCGATCGAATACCGACGCCGCAGCGGCACACCGTTGCGGCGTCGAATGCGGATTGGAAGCTAACAACCCTCCCTTGCAGCCGGAGATGGAGCTTCCCGTAACGTACTGTGCCTCTCGCACACCGTGGCCCGCCGGATGGCGGCCATCGGGACCGGCGGAAGACCGGCTGGACAGGCGATGGCACGGATTTTTGAGATTGGCGCGATTGCCAGCGATAGCCAGAATGCATCGCCGGCCGCGCCCGACAGAGGGAGAACGGCAAAGCGATGGCCGATATGACACAGTCCACCACATCGAGCGGGCCTCGGAACGCGGATGCCGGCGCGATCACCCGCTTTCTGCGCGCCACGGAAATCGATACCCGCCTGCTCGGCATGATCGGAGCGCTGCTGATCATCTGGATCGGCTTCGATCTCTATCTCAGGGTCTTCGACGGCCGGGAATTCCTGACGGCCAGAAACCTCTGGAACCTTTCGGTGCAAACCTGCGAAATCGCGGTTCTCGCCACCGGCATGGTGCTTGTGATCGTTACGCGCAACATCGACCTGTCGGTCGGCTCGGTGCTCGGTTTCGTCGCCATGATCATGGGCGTCATGCAGGCCAAGTGGCTGCCGCAATATCTCGGCTTCGACAGTTCCTGGACCTGGATCATCACGCTGCTCTGCGGCCTGGTGATCGGCACGGCCATCGGCACCTTCCAGGGCGCGATCATCGCGTTCATGAACGTCCCCTCCTTCATTGTCACCCTCGGCGGCCTCCTCGTCTGGCGCGGCCTTGCCTGGTACGTCACCAGCGGCCAGACCGTGGCGCCGATGGATTCCACCTTCGTCATCATGGGCGGCAGCGGCGCCACGGGCTCGATCGGCGCCACCTGGAGCTGGATCGTCGGCGTGATCGCCTGCCTGCTGATCATTGTCGGCATCATCGGCTCGCGCCAGCAGAGAAAGCGCTTTCACTTTCCGCGCCGTCCGCTCTGGGCGGAATATTTCCTGGCCTGCCTCGGCTCCGCCATCGTGCTCGGCACGGTCTATCTCTTCAACAGCTATAACTGGCCGGTCGGCATCGCCAAGCGCTACGCCACGGAACACAATATTTCCTGGCCCGAAAACGGCCTGGACATTCCCTACGGCATCGCCGTTCCGGTCCTGATCGCCGTCCTCATCGGCATCGTGATGACCTTCATCGCCACGCGCCTGCGCTTCGGCCGCTATGTCTTCGCCATCGGTGGCAATCCGGAAGCTGCCGAGCTTGCCGGCATCAAGACCCGCTGGGTCATCGTGAAGATCTTCGCGCTGATGGGCCTGCTTGCCGCCGTCGCCGCCGCGATCTCGACCGCGCGCCTGAACTCGGCCGTTAACTCGCAGGGCACCACCTACGAACTCTTCACCATCGCCGCGGCCGTCATCGGCGGCACGTCGCTTGCCGGCGGCAGCGGCACGGTCGCCGGTGCCATGCTCGGCGCCCTGGTCATGCAGTCGCTGCAATCGGGCATGGGGCTCGCCAATGTCGACACGCCCATTCAGAACGTCGTCGTCGGCGTCGTCCTGGTGGTCGCCGTCTGGCTCGACATCGTCTACCGCTCGCGTGCCAAGTAAAAGGAATTCCGAACCATGACGGATCAAACCACTCCGCTTGTGGAAATGAAGAACATTTCCATTTCCTTCGGCGGCATTCACGCTGTCGACAACGCCTCGGTCGACCTCTATCCCGGCGAAGTCGTCGCTCTCCTCGGCCATAACGGCGCCGGCAAGTCGACGCTGATCAAGATCCTCTCCGGCGCCTACAAGCGCGACAGCGGCGATATCCTGATCAATGGCGAGCCCGCCGATATCCGCACCCCGCGCGACGCCAAGAAATACGGCATCGAGACGATCTACCAGACGCTCGCCGTCGCCGACAATGTCGACGCCGCCGCCAACCTCTATCTCGGCCGCGAGCTGCAGACCCGCTGGGGCACGCTCGACGATGTCGCCATGGAAGCCAAGGCCCGCGAAGTGATGGGACGCCTCAACCCCAACTTCAAGCGTTTCAAGGAGCCGGTGAAGGCGCTCTCGGGCGGCCAGCGCCAGTCGGTCGCCATCGCCCGCGCCATCCTCTTCGACGCCCGCATCCTGATCATGGACGAGCCGACGGCGGCACTCGGGCCGCAGGAGACGGCGCAGGTCGGCGAGCTGATCAAGCAATTGAAGAAGGAAGGCATCGGCATCTTCCTCATCAGCCACGACATCCACGACGTCTTCGACCTCGCCGACCGCGTCTCGGTGATGAAGAACGGCCAGGTCGTCGGCCACGCCCGCACCGAAGACGTCACCAAGGATGAGGTGCTGGGCATGATCATCCTCGGCAAGGTCCCGCCCAAGGCCATCCCCGGCCCCGGCGCCATGAAGGTCTGAGCCGCAACATTGACACCCGACAAGCAAGGCCGCGCTCCCCCAGGGTTCGCGGCCTTGCTTCATTTCATCGCACCGATCTGCTCTTTCGCGCATTTTCCGCATTGAAGCCAAACGCTTCCTGGGCTAAGAACCTGCCATCGGACAGGCGAGTCAGCTCGCCAAAGGCATGCACCCGTAGCTCAGCTGGATAGAGTGTTGGATTCCGATTCCAAAGGTCACAGGTTCGAATCCTGTCGGGTGCGCCAAAATTATACCAATCCGGAACAAAACTGGGCACCGAAGTCCGCAATTTGCTCCCAAAGCCGGCAATTGGTTACTATAGCGAGTATGGCAGCTTTGCGCCCACAGTTCGGACATTCGAAGCCGAACGCTGAACTTGCAAAAGCAGACACACGTCATACAGCTATGTAAACCCACAGGTGAAATTCGAACCCCGTCGGCGTCGCCATTTCACTGCAAGACGGTCACCGTCTCTTGCGTTAGCTATTCACGCCGAATGGCAGTAGCGCGCTCTTTGCGTGGTTGCGGCTAGGCTGTGGTGACGAATTAAGGGTTTGGGATTTCCAAGAAGGAGCAAATCAGATTCAAGGCTGACTTTTGGAGTTCGGTCATGGATATCGATA